>NC_013757.1 GCF_000025345.1 Geodermatophilus obscurus DSM 43160 | reverse complement strand
CAGCCCCGTCCACAGCCCGGCAACGAGCCTGGCGCGAGCTGTCGGCGCGCCGCGTGGCGTGTCGCCCCGGGCGGGACGGCGCGGCACCGCCGCCCGCACGCGCGGATGGGAGACCCTGGGGAGTCCGCGTCCGGCCGGGCCGCCGGTCGTCGCGCTCCCTCGGCTATGCTGGGCCGAGATCCATGGACGGGAACCGGCTCGCGCCGTGTGCCCGTCCCTGTCGCGTGCGCCCACCTCCCGGTGGGCGCGCCCCGTCGATGTCGTGTCGTAGGAGTACCTCGTGAGCAAGCGCACGTTCCAGCCGAACAACCGTCGCCGGTCCAAGACCCACGGCTTCCGGCTGCGGATGCGCACCCGCGCGGGCCGGGCGATCGTCGCCGGCCGTCGGCGCAAGGGTCGCGAGAAGCTCTCCGCCTGAGGTGCTGCCCGCGCAGGCACGCCTGCGCCGGCGTCCGGATTTCACCGCGGTCGTCCGGTCCGGCAGGCGTGCCGGACGGCCGACCATGGTGCTCCACTACCTCCCCGAACGGCCCGTGACCCCGACCCCCGGCGATGCCGGGACGGTCGGTGGTCCACGGGCCGGCTTCGTGGTGGGCAAGACCGTGGGCAACTCCGTGGTGCGCCACCGCGTCACCCGGCGGCTGCGCGCGGTCGTGCTCGACCAGCTCGACCGGCTGCCGCCCACCGCGGACCTGGTGGTCCGCGCCCGGCCGGAGGCGGCCACGGCCACCTCGGTGGACCTGGCCCGCGACCTCTCCGCCGGGCTCGACCGCGTGCTCGAGCCCCGGGCCCGGACCCGGTGAGCGCCGACCCAGGCACCGAGGTCCCCGGTCGGCCGGCCGCCGAGCACCGCCGTCGTCCGGTGGCCCGGGCGATGCTGGCCGTCGTCGGCTTTTACCAGCGGGCGATCAGCCCGGCGCTCCCGCCACGGTGCCGCTTCCAGCCCACCTGCAGCGCCTACGCCGCCGAGGCGCTCGCCGTCCACGGCGCGGGGCGGGGCAGCTGGCTGGCGCTGTGCCGGCTGCTCAAGTGCGCGCCCTGGCACCCTGGTGGCCTCGACCTGGTGCCGCCCGCCCGCACACCCGAACCCGGAACCGCCCGACCCGTCCCGTCGGCACCCCGCCGGGCCCCGCAGGAGGAGTCCCCCCTTGCTTGACTGGCTGTACACCGCCATCTCGTGGGTCATGGCGCAGTGGCACGCGTTGTGGAGCCTCGCCTTCGACGACCCCGAAGCCGGGACCGGGCTGTCGGGCCTGACGTGGGCGCTGTCGATCGTCTTCCTCGTCGTGACCGTGCGGGTGATCCTCTTCCCGCTGTTCGTCAAGCAGGTCAAGTCCCAGCGGGCGATGCAGGAGCTCCAGCCGGAGATCGCACGGCTGCGCAAGCAGTACGGCAGCGACCGGCAGGGCTTCAGCGAGGCGATGCTCAAGATGCAGCGCGAGCGCGGGGTCAGCCCGCTGGCCGGCTGCCTGCCGATCCTGCCGCAGATCCCGATCTTCCTGTCGCTCTTCCACGTGCTGCGGCGGCTGGCCCCCGACGCGCAGGGCCTCTACAGCTGGAGTGCCGAGCTCACCGACGAGGCCGCGCGGGCGCCGTTCTTCGGTGCGCCGATCTCCTCCTCGTTCTTCATGAGCGGGTCGAAGGAGCAGGCGATCCTCGACATCACCGGCGGCTACGGCCAGATCCGGGTGGTCGCGTTCCTGCTCATCGTGATCATGAGCTTCACGACCTTCTTCACGCAGAAGCAGATCATGCGGCGCTCCGGCCCGGTCGAGGGTCAGGCCGCGATGGTGCAGAAGATGCTGCTCTACGTGATGCCGCTGGGCCTGTTCGTCTCCGGCTTCCTCTTCCCGATCGGCGTCCTCCTCTACTGGTTCACCAACAACCTGTGGACGCTGGGCCAGCAGTTCTTCATCCTGCGCAAGATGCCGCCGCCCGGCTCCGACGCCGCCAAGGCCAAGGCAGCCGCGGACAAGCCGGCCGTCGACCCGAAGGCGCTGGCCCCCCGGCCCGGCGCCAAGCCGGTCCGCCCGAAGAGCGGCCGCACCGCCCCGGCCTCCACGGTCGAGGTGGCCAACCCGACCGGTGACACCGCGGCCGACACTCCTGCGCCCGGCACCCCTGCGGACGACGGCGCGGCCACCCCCACCGGTGCCAGCCCCACCGGTGCCACCGCCGCCGGTGCCACCGCTGCCGGCTCCGACGGCCCGTCGTCGCCCGCCCGCCCGTCGGGCGGGCGCCCGCGGAGCGGTGCAGGTCGCGGCAGCCAGGGACCGGCCAACCGCGGCAAGCGCAAGCGCCGCTGACCCGGCGCGCGGGGTCCCCGTCGGGCGCCCGCGCCGGCCACCGACCACCGGGGCTGACCCCGGACGCCCGCACCCACTCGGAGGACACGCCATGAGCGCCCCACAGCACCCCACCGAGCCGGCCGGTCTCACCAGTGAGGCCACCTCCGGCGCGGTCCTGAGCCCGGTGCCCGCCGACGGCGGGGTCCCGGCGCAGCCGGACCTGCCCGACCCCGACGACGACGGCGCGGACTCCGCTATCGAGCCGGCGGACGTGGTCGACGACGACGGCGCCGACCTGCTGGTCCGTGAGGGCGACGTCGCCGGTGACTACCTGGAGCGGCTGCTCGACATCCTCGACGTGGACGGCGACATCGACCTCGACGTCGAGGGCGACCGGGCGTCGGTGGCGATCGTCGGCGGCGACCTCGCGGACCTGGTGGGTACCGACGGTGCGGTCCTCGAGGCGCTGCAGGAGCTCACCCGGCTCGCCGTCGCCCAGTCCACCGGCGTGCGCAGCCGGCTGATGCTCGACATCAGCGGCTTCCGTGCCCGGCGCCGGGCCGACCTGACCTCGCTGGCCGCCGAGACGGCCCGCCGGGTCGCGTCCAGCGGGCAGCCGGAGCGGCTCTCGGCGATGAACCCGTTCGAGCGCAAGGTCGTGCACGACGTCATCGCCGGGATCTCCGGCGTGCACAGCGAGTCGGAGGGCGAGGAGCCCAACCGTCGCGTCGTGGTGCTGCCGGATCGGTGACCGAGCCCGCCTCGCCTGACACAGGCGCCCCGGCCGTCCCACCGGCCCCGGAGGTCGCCCGGTCGGTGTTCGGGCCCGGGCTCGGCGACGCCGAGCGCTACGTCGCCCGGCTGGCCACCGACGGCGTCACCCGTGGGCTGATCGGCCCGCGGGAGGTGCCCCGGCTGTGGGAGCGACACATCCTCAACAGCGCCGCCGTCGCCGACGCCGTCCCGCCCGGGGCCCGGGTGGTGGACGTCGGCAGCGGCGCCGGGCTGCCCGGCATCCCGCTGGCGCTGGCCCGGCCGGACCTCCGGCTGACCCTCGTCGAGCCGATGGCCCGACGGGTGGAGTTCCTCGAGGAGGTCGTCGCCGAGCTCGGCGCCCCCTGGCGGGTCGTCCGCGGCCGGGCCGAGGAGCGCTCGGTGCGCGCCGCGGTGGGGCCGGTGGACGTCGTCACGGCGCGGGCGGTCGCCGCGCTCCCCCGGCTGGTGTCCTGGTGTCGCGGGCTGCTGCGCCCGGGCGCCCAGCTCGTCGCCCTCGTCGGGTCCCGCGCGGTGGAGGAGCTGCCGTCCCTGGTGCCTGAACTGGAGGCGGCCGGGATGCGCGACGTCCACGCGCGGGCTGTCGGCGCAGGGCTGGGAGAGGCTGCCACTACCGTGGTGGTCATGACGCGTGGAGCGCGGTGACCGTTCCACGTGGAACCCGTACGACTTCCCGCGTCCGTTCCACGTGAAACGGACCGGCAGGAAGGACCTGAGATGACCGACCCGGGCCAGCGGCTGCGGAGCAGTCTCACGGCCGAGCAGTCGGCCTCTGCCGTCGAGTTCGACAGCCCCATCGCCATGGAGGCCCTGCGGGCCACCCAGGTCCTGCACGCCGCCGACCAGGAGCCGTTCCCGGTGCCGGGGCGCATCCGGGTCATCACCATCGCCAACCAGAAGGGCGGCGTCGGCAAGACCACGTCGTCGGTGAACCTCGGCGTCGCGTTGGCGCTGTACGGGCTGCGGACGCTGGTCATCGACCTCGACCCGCAGGGGAACACCAGCACGGCGCTCGGCGTCCCGCACAGCGTCGGGACCCCGTCGGTCTACGACGCCCTGGTCGGCGACAGCTCGCTGGCCGAGGTCGTCCACCCGACGACGGCCACGCCGCTGCTCTCCTGCGTGCCGGCGACCATCGACCTGGCCGGCGCGGAGATCGAGCTCGTCTCCGTCGTCGCACGCGAGTACCGGCTGCGCCGGGCGATCGAGACCCATCTGCAGGAGCTCCCGCCGGAACAGCGCCCGCACTACGTGCTCATCGACTGCCCGCCGTCCCTGGGGCTGCTCACGCTCAACGCCCTCGTGGCCGGCGACGAGGTGCTCATCCCCATCCAGTGCGAGTACTACGCGCTCGAGGGTCTGGGTCAGCTGCTCAACAACATCGACCTCGTCCGCCGGCACCTCAACCCGGGGATCGCCGTCCGGACCATCCTGCTGACGATGTACGACGGGCGGACGAAGCTCGCCGACCAGGTCGCCGAGGAGGTGCGCAACCACTTCGGCAGCCTCGTGCTGGACGCCGTCATCCCACGGAACGTGCGAGTCTCGGAAGCTCCCGGCTACGGCCAGTCGGTGGTCACCTACGACCCCGGCTCCCGCGGCTCGACCAGCTACGTCGAGGCCGCCCGTGAGCTCGCGCACCGGGGCGTCGCGCTGCCGCCGCTGCCCTCGCGCCCGACCCCGGGCTCCCCCGTCGCCGCTCCAGTGGGCTCCGCAACCGATGTCGTGGCGTTCCCCGACACCGACGCGGCCACCGTCCCCGTCCCCCCGTCCTCTGAGGAGAACAAGGCATGAGCAAGCGTGGCGGTCTGGGCCGGGGGCTGGCGGCGCTGATCCCCACCAGCGCGCCGGACGACGAGCAGCCCACCCTGCCCGGCGCCGAGACGGAGCCCGCTGGTCAGGGCGCTGGTGCGGACGCCGCACCGGCTGCGCCGGCCGGTCCGCCGGTCCACCTGCTCCCGCCGGCCGCCCAGGCCGCGGCGACGGTGGCCGCGCAGGCCGAGGCGGCCGTCGGCGTCCCCGGCGCGCAGCTGCGCGAGGTCGCGGTGGTCGACGTCGTCCCCAACCCCAAGCAGCCCCGCCAGGTCTTCGACGACGAGGCGCTGGAGGAGCTCACGTACTCCGTGCGCGAGTTCGGCCTGCTGCAGCCCATCGTCGTGCGCGAGCGCGCAGAGGGCGGCTACGAGCTCATCATGGGCGAGCGCCGGCTGCGTGCCGCCCGCGCCGCCGACCTCAAGTTCGTGCCGGCCATCATCCGGGACACCACCGACGACGCCCTGCTGCGCGACGCCCTGCTGGAGAACATCCACCGGGTCCAGCTCAACCCTCTGGAGGAGGCCGCGGCCTACCAGCAGCTGCTGGAGGAGTTCGGCGCCACCCACGAAGAGCTGGCCGGCAAGATCGGCCGCTCCCGCTCGCAGGTCACCAACACCATCCGGCTGCTCAAGCTGCCGGTGAAGGTGCAGACCCGGGTCGCCGCAGGCATCATCTCCGCCGGCCACGCCCGGGCGCTGCTCGGTCTGCCGGACGCCGGGAAGCAGGAGGCGCTGGCCGCGCGCATCGTCGCCGAGGGCATGTCGGTGCGGGCCACCGAGGAGGCCGTCGCGCTGGCCGTCGCCGAGGAGCCGGCGGCCAAGCGCCGGCCGCGGAAATTCAACGCGCCGGGCGTCGAGGACCTCGCCGGGCGCCTCTCGGACACCTTCGAGACCAAGGTCAAGATCCAGATCGGCCGGGCGAAGGGGCGCATCGTCGTCGAGTTCGGATCGGTCGACGACCTGCAGCGCATCATCGGCCAGATGGCCCCGGACATCACCGGACGCCGTCCCGAGGAGTGATCTACCCGCCGAGGACCCGTTCCGTCACGGACGGAACGGGTCCTCGGCGGGTAGCGACTGGCGTGGCCCTCCTGCCGGCACAAGGACCCCGTCCTCCTCACCGCTCGCACGCTCGCGGCGAGCCTCCGGACGGGGCCTGGCGCGAGCCTGCGAGTGGCGGGGGGCAGGAGGGCCCTTCCGTCAGCGAGTGGTGGAGGCCCGCCGGGTCAGCAGCCCGGCGAGGACGTCGCCCAGCGAGGAGCCGGACGCCTCGACGGCCATCGGGAACATCGAGGTGCGGGTCAGCCCGGGCGAGACGTTCACCTCGAGGAAGTGCACCTCGCCGTCCGGGCCGACGATCGCGTCGGTGCGGGAGAGGTCGGCGAGGCCGAGGGCCCGGTGCACCTGGACGGCGAGCTCTGCGGCCTTCCCGGCCACCTCGTCGGAGACGCGGGCCGGTGCGTGGTACTCGGTGAGGCCGGGCGTGTAGCGGGAGGTGTAGTCGAACACCCCCGACTCCGGGGCGATCTCCACCGCCGGGAGCGCCTGCGGGCCCTCGCCGAGGTCCACCACGGACAGCGCCAGCTCCACGCCGTCCACGAAGCGCTCCACCATGACCGTGTCGCCGTAGGCGAAGCAGCTGACCATCGCGGCCGGCAGGTCCTCGACCCGGCTGACCTTCTGCACGCCCAGCGCGGAGCCGCCCGAGGCGGGCTTGACCATGAGTGGCAGGCCGAGGCGGGCGACGATGAGGTCCAGCACCGCACCGGCGCCCAGCTCCCGGAAGGTGCTGTGCGGCAGGGCCACCCAGTCCGGCGTGGTGACGCCGGCGGAGCGGACGACGGACTTCGCGGCCGGCTTGTCCCAGGCCAGCCGGCAGGACGCCGCCGGGGAGCCGACGTAGGGGACGCCGGCCAGGTCCAGGACCGCCCGCAGCGCGCCGTCCTCGCCCGTGGCGCCGTGCAGGGCGATGAAGACGGCGTCCGCGGGGGCGGCGGCGAGCCCGGGCAGCAGCTCGGCGTCGGCGTCACGCAGCTCGGCCTCCACGCCGGCGCGGGCGAGCTCCTCGGCCACCTGGGTGCCGGAGGAGAGGCTGACCTCCCGCTCGACGTTCAGCCCACCGGCCAGGACGACGGCGCGCAGCGCGTGCGGCGCGGCCTCCGACTCGGTCGCGGGTGCGGGCTCGGTCACTTCGGCTCCTCGCTGGCGCTCGTCGCCTTCGTGACCGGCGGTGCTGTGTCTCTCGATGACCTCGGGAACTCGGTCATCTGAGGTCCTCGTATCGGTCGCTGTTGGCCGGGCCGACGATGCCCTCGACACCTCGCCCGGTCGGACTCTGCGGCCCGGACACGGCCCGGAAGGTGCCGGTGTCCACGCCGTCGAAGGTGGAGTGCAGGTCCAGCTCGGCCTCGATGACGCGGGCCAGCCGGCGCACCCCCTCGCGGATCTGGTCCGGCTCGGGGTAGCAGTAGGACAGCCGCATGTACTCCTGGCCCGCCCCGTCGGCGTAGAAGCCGATGCCGGGCACGTAGGCCACGTGCGCGTTGACCGCGCGGGGCTGCATGAGCTTGGCGTCGAGCCCGTGGGGCAGCTTCAGCCACACGTAGAAGCCGCCGTCCGGCCGCGTCCACGTCGTGCCCGCCGGCATGAGCGCCTCGAGCGACTCGAGGGTGGCGTCGCGCCGCTCCCGGTACAGCTCGACGAAGTGCTTGATCTGCTCGCGCCACGGCTGGGTGTCCAGGTAGCGCGCGACGGCGTACTGGGTGAGCGAGGGCGGGCAGAGCACCTGCGCCTCGGTGGCCAGCACCAGCTTCTCGCGGACGGCGAGCGGGGCGAGCACCCAGCCCACCCGCAGGCCCGGCGAGAACGTCTTGGAGAACGAGCCCAGGTAGATGACCCGGCGGTCGTCGCGGGCCCGCAGGGCGCGCATCGGCTCGCGGTCGAAGCCCAGCAGTCCGTAGGGGTTGTCCTCGATGACCAGCAGGTCGTAGCGGTCGGCGATCTCCATGACCGCCTGGCGGCGCGGCTCGGACAGGGTCACGCCGGCCGGGTTGTGGTAGTTCGGCACCGTGTAGAGGAACTTCACCCGGTCGCCGGCGGCTCGGCACTCGATGAGCGCCTGCTCCAGCGCCTCGGGGATCAGCCCGTCGTCGTCCATGGGGACGTGCTTCACGCGGGCCTCGGCGGCCTGGAAGACGCCCAGGGCGCCGACGTAGGACGGACCCTCGGCGAGGACGACGTCCCCCGGGTCGACGAAGACCCGGGTCACCAGGTCCAGCCCCTGCTGGGAGCCGACGGTGACGACGACCTCGCTGGGCGAGGCGTCGGTGATGCCCTCCAGGGCCATGACGTCGCAGATCCGCTCGCGCAGCCGCGGGTCGCCCTGACCCGAGCCGTACTGCAGCGTCTGCGCGCCCATCCCGGACACCAGCTCGCCGATCATCGAGCCGACCGCGTCCAGCGGCAGCGCGGTGACCGCGGGCATCCCGCCGGCCAGCGAGACGACCTCGGGGCGGCTGACGACGGAGAAGAGCGCACGGATCTCCGAGGCCTTCATCCCGTGCGTGCGTGCTGCGTACCGGTCCGCCAGCGGGTCCAGCCGCGGATGCCGCGGAGCGGGGTGGTGCACACCGGGGCCCGGGGGTGTTCCGGGCTGGAGATCGGCCACATCCCGAGTGTAGGGAGGGGATGAGCGCACCCCGCCGCGGACACGGCGAGCGGACGGACTGGTCCCGTCCCGACTGTCACATCCGTCGCGGCATCCGGCGAGATCGCCGATCCCGCACGCGTGCGGGGCCTGGACCGAGCGAGATCGACGATCTCGCCGCTGATCGGTCAGGTGCGCCCGGGCAGCACGAAGGTGCCGGTGGGCGGGTCGGCCTCGGCGGGCAGGAACAGCCGCTGGACGGCGGCGAGGACGGCGCTGGCGACGGTGCTGCGCAGCCGGGCGTCGAGCAGCAGCAGCCGGTCGACCGGATGGGACAGGTACCCGCAGTCGAGCCGGACGGCGGGCATCCGGCTCGTCCGCAGCAGGTCCCAGGTCTTGGGGTGGGAGCCCAGGTCGAGCATGCCGGTGCGGGCCACCACCTCGCGGCGCACCAGGTTGGCGAACTGCTCCCCCACGGTCGACGAGGCCCCCGAGCCGGTGCCGTAGTAGTAGCTGGCCACCCCGCGGGCGTGCTCGGAGCTGTGCGCGTCGGTGTGCAGCGAGAGGAACAGGTCGGCGCGCGCGTGGTTGGCGAACGCCGTCCGTTCGGTCGGACTGGGGTCCTGGTGGCGACCGCGGGTCAGGTAGACCGTGGCGCCGGCCGCGGCGAGCCGGCCCTCGATGCGCGAGGCGAGGTCGAGCACCAGGTCGGCCTCGGTGGTCTCCCCCGCGGTGAAGCCGGTGTCGGTGCCGCCGTGGCCGGGGTCGACGACGATGCGCCGGCCGATCAGGTGCGGGCCGCTCTCGACGAAGCTGGCGCTCTGCCGCAGCAGCTGCGGCCGCCCCCCGGTGACCTTGCGGCCGAGCTGACGGAGCGCGCGGAGGGTGGCCGGCCCGCAGGTGCCGTCGGAGGTCAGGCCGTAGTCGCGCTGGAACGCCCGCAGCCCGGCCTCGGTCTCCGGGCCGAAGACGCCGTCGACCGGGCCGGCGTCGTAGCCGAGCTCGTGCAGCCGGTCCTGCAGGTTGGTGACGTCGTCCCCGCGCATGGGCCGGACCGGGTCGTGGTGCAGCAGCCGGTCGCCGAGCGACCAGCGGGCCTCGGACAGGGCGCGGTAGGTCTCCTCGCCGACGCGGCCGTCGACGGTGAGCCCGCGCACCTGCTGGAAGTGGCGGACGGCGAGCTCGGTGGCCGGGTCGTAGGCCGCCTCGTCCAGCGACGCCTCCTCCGCGGACCCCGCTGCCGGCAGGAGGGTGAGGGCGCGCAGGGCGGCGTGCACGTCGGCCACGGCATGGCCACGGTCCCCCGGGCCCAAGGGCTGCATGCTGCTGTCGGTTCCCATCGTGGTCGATTGTGGTCCCCGGGCCGACTCCCGGCCCGCTGGGCCCCCCGACGTGCGAGGGCCTCCCCCGCCAGTGGCGGAGGAGGCCCTCAGGTGACGTACTGGAACGGCCACCTCCAGGAACCCGCGCCGAGCCCACGAGGGAGGACCTCGTCCTCCTCCCCCCTCGCACGCTCGGGGCGAGCCTCGGGACGAGGCCTACAGGTAGTCGGCGAGGTCGGAGAGGATCGCGCCCTTCGGCTTGGCGCCGATGATGCTCTTCACCGGCTTGCCGCCCTGGAACACCGTCATGGTCGGGATCGACATGACCTGGTAGTCGCGGGCGATCTGCGGGTTCTCGTCGATGTTGAGCTTGGCGATGGTGAGCTTGTCGGCGTGCTCGGCGGCGATCTCCTCGAGGACCGGGGCGACCATCTTGCACGGCCCGCACCACTCGGCCCAGAAGTCGACGAGGACGGGCTTGTCGCTGCCCAGCACGTCGTCTGCGAAGGTCGCGTCGGTGACCGTCACGGTGTTGCCTGCCATGGTCGTTCTCCTCGTGGCTCGTGGACGGTCGGAGCGCAGGGGCTCCGACCAGGTTGATCTGTCAAGGACAACCCGGGGAACGGCGGGTGTATGCCCGCTGGAAGGACCCCCTGCCCCCACCGCGAGCGTGCGAGCGGTGGGGGCAGGGGGTCCTCAGCGCTCGCCGAAGGTGACCGCCAGCCAGCGCTCGGCGTCGATGGCGGCCGCGGCGCCGGTGCCGGCCGAGGTGATGGCCTGCCGGTAGATGTGGTCGACGACGTCACCGCAGGCGAAGACGCCCTCGATGTTGGTCCGGGTGGTCGGGTGCTCGACCTGCACGTAGCCCTCGTCGTCCAGCTTGAGCTGGCCGACGAACAGCTCGCTGCGCGGGTCGTGGCCGATAGCCACGAAGACACCGGAGACCGGCAGCTCCTCGGTGGTGCCGGTGCCGACGTCGGTCAGCCGGACGCCGGAGACGGTCTGGTCGCCCAGGACGTCGGTGACCTGCTTGCCGAGCGCCCAGCGGATCTTCTCGTTCTCCTGCGCCCGCTTCTGCATGATCTTGGAGGCGCGCAGCTCCTCCCGCCGGTGGACGACGGTCACCGTCTTGGCGAAGCGGGTGAGGAAGGTGGCCTCCTCCATCGCCGAGTCGCCGCCACCGACCACGACGATGTCCTGGTCGCGGAAGAAGAAGCCGTCGCAGGTGGCGCAGGCCGAGACGCCACGGCCGAGCAGCCGGGCCTCGTTGTCCAGGCCGAGGTACCGGTACTTCGAGCCGGTGGCGACGATGACGGCGTGCGCGCGGTGCACCTCGTCGCCCACCTTGACGATCTTCGGCTCGGCGGTGAGGTCGACCTCGCTGACGTCGCGGGCGACCAGCTCGGCGCCGAAGCGCTCGGCCTGCGTGCGCATGTCGTCCATGAGCTGGGGGCCCTGCACGCCCTCGGCGAAGCCGGGGAAGTTCTCGACCTCGGTCGTGGTCATCAACGCGCCGCCGAACTGCGAGCCCTCGAACACCAGCGGGTGGAGGTTCGCGCGGGCGGCGTAGATCGCGGCCGTGTACCCGGCCGGGCCCGACCCGATGATGATCAGGTCACGGACGCCGTCGTGCTCGGCGGGCGGGATGGCGGGCTCCACGTGCTCCTCCGTCACCGCGGGGCCTGGGGTCGGGTGGTTCGTCGTCACGCGCGGCACAACGAGGATCGTAGGTCCCGCATTCCCTGGTCAACGGCCCCGCAGGCAGGGTGTCGATCACCCCGCCGGCCCCGTCCCGGCCCTGTCCAGAGGCTCGCCGCGAGCCTGGTGACGGACTGGAACGGCCACCCTTCAGGGACCCGGGCCGAGTGTGCGAGGGGGGAGGATGGTCCTTCCTCAGCTCGCCGGCGTGAGGGTGACCTCGGCGACCTCGGCGGAGAAGCCGCCGTCCGAGGGCGCCAGCCCGGTCAGCCACAGCAGCACGTAGCGGGTGGTCACCGGCTCGTCGAAGGACAGCTCCGCCGAGTCGCCGAGCTCGCCGTCGGCGACCAGGTCGTAGGAGTCCAGGTCGCCCTCGGCCCGGTCGCCGACCCGCACCTCGACCGTGGCGCCGGCGGTGCCACTGACGCCGAGGCCGGCCAGGGCCTGCTCGGAGCCGAGGTCGTAGACGATGCCGATCCCGTCCTTGAGGTTGCCGAACGCCGGCGACCCCCGGTAGGTGACCGTCGACCAGGCGGTGGCCGGGTCGCCGTCGAAGGACAGCGGGACCTCGTCGGGGTTGTCCGGGTCGCCGTCGCCGAACGGGTCGTACACGCTCGCGCCGGTGATGGTCAGCGCCGGGCTGTCGCCGGGGGCGGGCGTCTCCTCGGCGGGGGGCGCGCTCGTCGCCGGCGCGCTCGGCACGGGGGACCGGTCGGTGGCGACGTCGTCGGGCGAGATGAGGTTGCCCAGGTAGACCGCCAGTGCGATCACCACGACCAGCGCTGCCAGCGGCAGGCCCACGACGAGCAGCCGTCGCCGTCCCGCCTGCGCGGCCTCGTCCTCCCGCAGGTCCTCGTCGGGGTCGTCCCCGCGGCCCGGACCGGTCGACAGCGGCAGCAGGTCGTCGTCCTCGTCGTCCTCGTACCGCCGGCCGGGGACGGGCGGCAGCCCGCGGGCCTGCGGCGGCGGGAACGCGGTGCCGGAGGCGTCCCGGGTCGGTGCGGGGTCGACCGCCACGTCGTCCCCGGAGCCCTCGCCGCGGTCCTCCTCGCGGCGCTCGCGCAGCCGGCGCAGCCACCCGCTGTCCGACTCGTCCGGGGCGCGCCCCGGATCGGCGGTGTGCCCGGTGCGGGGGCGCTCGGCCAGCAGCGCGGCCATCGCGGCGACGCTGGAGAGCCCGGCGCCGGGCTCGGTGGAGCGGGCGCGGCGCACGAGCGCGGCGAGGTCCGGCGGCATCCCCGGCGTCCGGCCGGCGGGGGCCGTGCCCGGGCGGCGGCCGGTGAGGCAGTACTCCAGCAGCTCCCCGAGGGCGGCGACGTCGCCCTGGACGGTGCCGCTGGCGGCCGGCACCGAGCGCAGTCCGACCATGCCGTTGGGCCGCAGGACGACGGTCTCCGGGGTGAGCCCCCCGACGGCCAGCCCGACCTGGTGGGCCGCGGCGACGCCCTCGGCGAGCCGGCGCAGCACGGTGCGCGCCTCCCGCTCGGGCATCGGGCCCTCGGCCAGGCGCTCGGCGAGGGTGCGCCCCTCGATCCACTCGTTGACGACGTAGGCCGCACCGCCCGGCGCCTGCGCGTCGCCGTTGCCCTCCGCGGCGTCGTAGACCATCGCCAGCGCGGGCGTCGCCAGCCCCCCGGCGGTCAGCGCGCGGGTGATCCACTCGCGGGCGGCCGGCCCGCCGGGGGTGTGCACCCGGATGGCCACGTCGCGGTTGAGGATCCGGTCCTTGGCCCGCCAGCAGTGGATGACCCCGGTCGCGGTGGTCTCGGTCGGGCCGACCTCGTCCAGCGGGCGGTAGCGGTCGGGGAGCCCGGTGGTCGTGGACGTCATCGGTGCGCCCGGCCCCCCGTCCCCTCCCGGCCGGCGGCTCGGTTGCCCCGGCGGCGGCGCCACGCTGCTCACCCGCGCCGCCCCAGCCGGGCCCGGACAGCTGCCAGGGGTTCCCGGACCTCGGGGGCGCGGGCGACCACGAGCCCGACCAGGGTCGCGACGCCGATGACCACGGTACCCAGCAGCACGGTGCCGAGCGAGCCTGCCACCGATGCAGCCAGCGCGCCATCGGCCAGGGACACCGCGAGCCAGCCGAGCAGGCCCGCGGCGACCGCGACCGCGGCGGTGCGCAGCACCGGGAGCAGCGTCGCCCGGGTCTCCAGCACCCTGAGCCGGCGGCGCAGCACGACGTGGCCGAGCACCCAGCCGGCCACGTAGGTGAGGCTGGTGACCAGCATCAGGCCGGCCACCACCCGCTCCTCGGACACCAGGACCGGGACGAGCAGCAGCAGCGGCACCCGGACGGCGACCATGCCCACCTGGAGGAGCGTGGGGGTCCGGGCGTCCTTCATGGCGTAGAAGACCCGCAGCTGCAGCAGGGTCACCGCCATCGGCAGCAACCCGAAGGCGCCGACGGCGAGCGCGATGCCGATGGCCCGGGCGTCGTCGACGCCGGTGTTGCCGCGCCCGAAGGCCACCACCGCCAGCGGCGGGCCCAGCACGGTCAGCGCCGCGCTGACCGGCAGCAGCCCGAGCGCGGACAGCCGGGTGCCGAGGGAGAGGTCGCGCACCACGCCGGGGACGTCGGAGCGGGCGGCGGCCCGGCTCATCCGCGGCACCAGCGCGGTCAGCAGGGCGACGCCGATGATCCCGTAGGGCATCTGGAACAGCAGGCTGGCGTTGGCGAAGCCGATCGAGCCCAGCCCGCCCTCGCGGCCGGCGGCGTTGGCGATCCGGGTGGCCACGACGACGCCGACCTGGCTGATCGCGACGTAGCCGACCATCCAGAGGCCGAGCGTGCCCGCCTCGCCCAGCCCGGTGTCGCGCAGCCCCCAGCGGGGGCGCAGCGGGACGCCCGCCCGGCGCAGCAGCGGCAGCAGCACCAGCGCCTGCACGGCGATGCCCAGCGTGGTGCCGACGCCGAGCAGCCAGACCTGGGTGTCGGTGATGGTCAGCGGGGTGAGGTCGCCGGGGCCGCTCGCGGCGACGAAGAGCACGCCGGTGACGATGACGACCACGTTGTTGAGCACCGGCGCCCAGGCCGGCGGGCCGAACACCCCGCGCGAGTTGAGGATCGCCTGCGCCAGCGCGCCGATGCCGTAGAAGACGATCTCCACGAGCAGGATCCGGGCCAGCCAGGTGGCCAGCCGGTGCTGCGCGGGGTCGTCGTCGAGGCCGTACAGCGAGGTCAGCAGCGGTGCGGCCAGCACGGCCAGCCCGGTGACGACGACGAGCCCGGCGATCGCGACCGTGGCCAGCCGCTGGGCGTAGGCGGCGCCGCCGTCGTCGTCCCGCTCCTGGGCGCGGACGAGCAGCGGGACGACGACCGAGGTGAGCACGCCGCCGAGCAGCAGCTCGTAGACGATGTTGGGCAGCGTGTTCGAGGTGTTGTAGGCGTCGCCGACCAGGCCGACGCCGAGCGCCGCGGTCAGCACCATCGTGCGCAGCAGCCCGGTGATGCGGGAGACCAGCGTCGCCACCGCCATCGTGCCGGCGGCCCGCAGGATGCCGCGGCTGGCGCCGGGACGGCCCTCGCGGGCCTCGACCTCCTCCTCGGTCTCGTCCACCGGGCGTGGCACCGCGGGCAGGACCGGGATCAGCTGGGTGTCGTCGGGCCCCGGCACCCACCGCGAGGTGCGGCGCGGCGGCGGCACCGGCGGCAGGTCGCGGACGCGCGGCGCCGGTGGTGGGACCGGCGGCAGCGGCCGGCCGCCCGGCGGCGCCTGGGGGTAGGGCGGCGGGGGCAGCGGCAGGCCCCTCGGGGTCCCCGGACCGGCCACGGACGGCGGCTCCTGGCGTGCCCGCTCGCCCGGCCGGGAGGCCGGGGGACGGTCCTCGGCGTCCCGGCGGGTGGCAGGGAGTGGCGGCACGGGGGGCAGCGGCACGGGGGGCAGCGGACGGTGCTGCCGCTCCCCCAAGGGACGGTCGGTCACGAGCCCCCCTCGCCGGCGCCGGGGCAGCCCGCGACCGGAGGTGCCGTGGTCACCGGTGAGCTCGCGCGCTCGCTCACGGGTCCGCCTCGTCGGCGCTCGTCGGCCGAGTTCGCGGGGGCTGCTGTGCTCATGGGTGAGCTCGCACGCTCGCTCACACGGGGCTCCGCGTCGGGGGCAGCGGGACCGCGGCGCCCTCGGGTGCGGGGCCGCCCGGCAGGTCGCCGTCCCCGTCGTCGGGGGTGCCGCGGCGGCGGCGCAGCAGGAAGCGCACCAGCCGGCGCAGGAAGAGCAGCCCGAGCAGCGCGGCCGCGCCGATGGTGATGACCACCGAGATCGACCCGTACGCGGTGCTCTGCACCTGCAGCTGTACGGGGTCACCCAGCGGTGCGCCGTCCGGGGTGGTGAGCGTGGCAGCGACGCCGAAGCGGCCGGACTGGCGCACCTCGGTCGGGACCGTCAGCGTCGTCCGCTGCTCGGGCCCGAGCACCTGGTCGCCGAGGTCGCCCACCGACAGCGCGTTGCCGCGGGTCTGCACCCGCAGCTGGACGCGGAGCGCGAAGGGCAGCTCGTTGCTGACCGTGAGCACGAGCGGTGCGTCGCTGGAGGCGAGGCTGTAGGTGCCGGCGGCCGGGGCGAGCAGGGTGACCCGGTCGAGCAGCCCGCCCATCGTCGTCCGCAGGTCCGCGGCGGCCGCGGTGAACGCCGCGGGGTCGTCCCGCCAGGCGGCCGAGGTGGCGCGCGCGATCGCGGCGTCCCAGGGCGCCAGCACCGCGTCGGCGTCCCCGACGACCGCCCCGGCGAGCTGGTCGCGGACGGCGACCGCGGCGGTGACGTCGGTCAGGCCGGCCGGTTCCAGCCCGCCCGGGTCGGCCGGGGCGACCAGCTCGCCGGCGTCGGTGGCCGGCCCGTCGCCGAGCTGGGCCACGGTCGCCGGCCGCAGCCCCGGCAGCTGTGCCGCGGCGGCCATCATCGCGCTCACCGCGGCGGGGTCGGCGTCGACCTCGCGGGGCGGGGCCACCAGCACGCTCTGCCCTCCGGCCGCGTCGCCCGGCTGGAGCGTGAGGAGCGCGAGCTCGGCGACGGTGCGCTGCTCGGCGGCGCGGCGGCCCCCCGGGGCCTGCGCCGCGTTGCCGGCGAGCCGGCCGAGCGCGGGGTCGGCGACCAGGGCGTCGACGTAGCCGTCGACGGTGGGCACGGTCGCCCGGGCCGCGGCCGGGCCGTCCAGGCCGAGCGCGGCCGCCCCGTCGCTGAGCCCGCCGGGGGCCAGCACGACCTCCCGGACGCCGCCGTCCTGCAGGACGCCGAACGTCTCCGGGCGCAGCGAGCCGCCGACCGCCCAGGCGAGGTCGATCCGCGCGGCCACTCCCAGGACCTCCCGGAGGACGTCCGCGCCGGCGGTGCCCCCGGTCCCGGTGGGCACCGCGGTCGGCGGGGCGGTGGGGGCGTCGGGGTCGTCCTGCGCCGTCCCCTCGGGGCTGCCGGGCAGGCTGCGGGTGACGACCGGTGTTAGCCCGGCCGCGGTCAGGGCGTCGGCGTCGACGTCGCCGTAGGGCAGCGCGACGACCGGGTGGTCGGCGGCGACGGCGCGCAGCCGCGCCAGGAAGGCGGCGGCCTCGTCGGTGCCCGCCCCGGCGCCCTCGTCGCCGGCGACGGCGTAGGGGCCGTCGGCCATGACCTGCAGCTCCTCGACCAGCGCGGGGTCGACGGCGAGGGTCACCGGGACCACGGGCGTGGGCTGGCCGCCCCCGGGCGGCACGGTCTCGGGCAGCCGCTCCACGGTGGCCAGCGCCCGGTCCAGCCGGCCGCCGGGAGCCACCTCGCCGGTCAGCTCGTCGTCGACGAAGGCGCCGGACGCGTCGCGGTGGGTGCGCTCGACCAGCGGCCACAGCCAGGCGACGCCGGCCGACGTGGGCGGCAGCACCGACGGCTGGACGAGGTAGGTGGTCAGCTCCCCCACGCGGCGGCGGTCCCCGTCGGACCCGACGCCGTTGAGGTTGAGCAGCACCGGGTAGACGCCGTCCCGGTCGATGGCCAGCGCGTCGGTGGTCGTGGTGAGGGTGAAGGACGCCGAGGCGCCGGGGCGCAGCTCGTCGGCGACGTCCTGGAACGGCGTGGCGACGACGGCCGTCAGGTCGCGGGCGCCGTCGACCGCCTGCAGCTCGGCGCGGGTGGCCAGCGGCCCGCCGCGCTGCAGCCGCACGTCGAGGTCCTCGATCGTCTCCGTGCCGGTGTTGGTCAGCTCGCCGGCGATGGTGACCGGGGCGCCCGGGGCGAGCGTGCGGGGATCCAGCCGGGTGAGCTCCACGCTCACGGGGCGGTCCTCGGCGGCCCCCGGGGCGGGAGCGGGGTCCTCCGGCGCGGCGGCCGCGGACGGCGCCAGCACGACGAGGGGAGCCGTGAGGGCCCCGGCCAGGGCGAGGCCGACCGTCGTCCCCCGGGCGGTGCGGCGGGGGGAAGACGCGGCGGACCGGCCGCCGGCGCCCCCGGCAGCCGACCGCCGGCTCACGACAGCTCCTCGCCGGCGCCCGTCGGCCCGGTGCGGCGGCCGCCTGCGCTGTCTGCCGGTGAGCTCGCCGGCCCGCTCACGCGCTGTCGGCGAGGAGCGCGGGCGCCCGCTCGACCAGTGCTCGCTCGTCGGCGTAGGCGAGCCGGGCGCCGAGCTCGTCCAGGGGCACCCAGGCGACCTCGGTCACCTCGATGTCGGCGTCGGACAGGGCTCCTCCGACGGCGCGGAGCAGGAAGTGGTGCACGGTCTTGTGCACCCGGCGGCCGTCGGCGACGAACCAGAAGTCGATGATCCCCAGCGGGGCGACGACCTCGCCGATGATCCCGGTCTCCTCGGCGACCTCCCGGACGGCGGTGTCCTCCGGGGTCTCGCCCTCCTCGATGTGCCCCTTGGGCAGCGACCAGAGCAGCCGCCCGCGGCGATCGGTGCGCCCGATGAGGGCGGCGCGCGGTCCCGTGATGGGGTCGTCGGCCACCACCAGGCCCCCGGCGGAGGTCTCGTCGACCCGGCGCAACCGGCGGCCGGGGCGCCCTCGCCCGCCCGTCCCAGCCATGCCAGGAGGGTAGCGCGCGGCACGCCACTACCCTGGATCGTCGTGTCCGGTGAGCCTCTCCTTCCGACGACAGCTGCGTCCGTGCCGCCCGCCGTCCAGGAGACGGTGCGCGAGCTCGTCGACCTCTCCCCCGTGCTGACCCGGCTCGGTGAGCGCTTCACCGCCGCGGGCTTCGAGGTGCACCTCGTCGGGGGCTCGGTCCGCGACGCGCTGCTGTCCGCGGGCTCCGCGGGTGGGCGGGGGACCGGCATGGCCCCCGGCGACCTCGACGTCACCACCGACGCCCGGCCCGAGCAGGTCCTCGACCTGCTGCGCGGGTTCGCCAGTTCCACGTGGAACAGCGGCATCGCGTTCGGCACGGTGGGCGCCGAGGTGGACGGCGTCCGGCTGGAGATCACGACCTTCCGCGCCGACCGCTACGACCGGGAGTCGCGCAACCCGGAGGTGGCCTGGGGGGACTCGCTCGTCGACGACCTCGCCCGCCGGGACTTCACCGTCAACGCGATGGCCGTGTCGCTGGGGCCCGACCGCACCGTGACCGACCCCTACGGCGGCCTGGGCGACCTGCTGGCCGGCCGGCTGCGGACGCCGGGTGCCGCGGAGGACTCCTTCGCCGACGACCCGCTGCGGATGCTGCGCGCGGTCCGGTTCGTCGCCCAGCTCGGCCTGACCCCGGTCGACGAGGTGGTCGCGGCGATGACTTCGCTGGCTCCCGAGCTCGGCCGGATCACCCCGGAGCGGGTGCAGGTGGAGCTGTCGAAGACGCTGCTGCAGCACTCCCCCCGGGCGGCCCTGGAGCTGTTCGTCGCCACCGGGCTGGCCGACGTCGTCCTGCCCGAGCTCTCGGCGCTGCGGATGGAGATCGACGAGCACCACCAGCACAAGGACGTCTACACCCACTCGCTGACGGTGCTGGACCGGGCGATCGCGCTCGAGGAGGCGGATCCGGACGCCGAGTCGCCGGACCTGGTGCTCCGGCTGGCCGCGCTGCTGCACGACATCGGCAAGCCGGCCACCCGCCGGCACGAGCCGCGCGGCCGAGTCTCCTTCCACCACCACGAGGTGGTCGGGGCCAAGCTGGTGCGCAAGCGGCTGCAGGCGCTGCGGTACTCCAAGGAGGTCGTGGAGTCGGTCGCCCGGTTGACCTTCCTGCACCTGCGCTTCCACGGCTACGGCCGTGGCGAGTGGACCGACTCCGCCGTCCGCCGCTACGTCACCGACGCCGGCGACCTGCTGCCCCGGCTGCACAAGCTGGTGCGCTCGGACTGCACGACGCGCAACAAGCGGCGGGCCGCGGCGCTGTCGGCCACCTACGACGCGCTGGAGCGGCGGATCGCCGAGCTGTCGGCGGCCGAGGACCTCGCCCGCGTGCGCCCGGACCTCGACGGCAACGCGATCATGGAGATCCTCGGCATCCCGCCCGGCCGGGAGGTCGGCGAGGCCTGGAAGCACCTCAAGGACCTGCGGCTCGAGCGCGGCCCGCTGGCGCCGGAGGAGGCCGAGGCCGAGCTGCGCAGCTGGTGGGCCGCCCGCACGGGGGCCTGACCGGGCTGCAGCCGGAGCTCCCGGCTGCCGACAGGAGAGACGTGGGCGAACAGCGACCAGGCCCGGAACCGGGCTCCCGCCTGCCCACCTCGCCGAGCGGGCGCACGCCGCAGTGGGTGGTGGACGAGGCGCTCGGCGTCCCGGTCCAGCCGGTGCCGTGGCGGGCTCCCGGGCCGCCCGCACGCCGGCGCCGCGGGTCGGGGTTCCTCAGCCTGCTCGCCGTCCTCCTGGTCGTGGGCGGCTCGCTGGGGGCCGCCGTCCTCGCCGGGGCCGTGCCGTGGCCCTGGGACCGTGCCGCGCCGGCCGGCCTGGCCCCGGACCGCAGCGTCCCGATGGCCGCCCCCACGGACCGTCCGACCCCCGGGGTGGGGGCGAGCCGGTCGCCACGGGGCGACCCCGCACCGGCGCCGGTGGCCGGCGGGCCGCACGCCTTCTCCCTGGTCCAGGCCGACGGGGTCACGCCGGTGGCCTACGACCCCTGCCGGGTCGTGCACTACGCCATCCGGCCCGACGGCTCCCCTCCCGGCGGGGAGGAGATGGTGCACGCGGCCGTGGCCCGGATCGCGCAGGTGACCGGCCTGGTGTTCGTCCACGACGGCCCGACCGACGAGGTGCCGGCCGCCGAGCGGGAGGCGTTCCAGCCCGACCGCTACGGGGACCGCTGGGCTCCGGTGCTCGTCGCCTGGGAGACCAAGGTGGAGAACCCGGACCTCGCGGGCGACATCGTGGGCCAGGCCGGCAGCCTGGCCGTCTCCCTGGGCGAGGGGACGCGGGTCTACGTCACTGGCACGGTGTCCCTCGACGCCGGCCAGTTCCCCGAGATCCTGGACCAGCGGGACGGCGAGGCCACGGCCTCGGGAATCGTCCTGCACGAGCTGGCGCACCTGGTGGGCCTGGACCACGTCGACGACGAGTCCCAGCTACTGCACCCGCAGACGGTTCCGGGCGTCACCGACTTCGCGGACGGGGACCTCACCGGGCTCGCCCGCCTGGGGCGGGGAGCCTGCGTCCCCGAGCTCTGACCCTGCTCAGCGGGGCAGCGACGACCGGGCGGCGAAGCCGGCGGTGAGGACGTAGGCGGCGCCGACGGCGACCATCGCGGGCGGGGAGACGCCGTCGGCCGGCAGCAGGCGCGCGGCCACCAGCAGGGCGGCCACGTAGCCGACGTTGACCAGCATGTCGTAGACGGAGAACACCCGGCCGCGGACGTCGTCGTCCACCACCTGCTGCAGCGTGGCGTCCACGCAGATCTTCACGCCCTGCCCGAGGAAGCCGAGCACGGCGCCGGTCAGGACGACGGTCGCCGGGAGGAACGGCAGGCCCAGCGCTGCCAGCAGCAGACCCCCGGCACCCAGCAGCAGGGTCACCCACCGCGCCGTCCCGAGACGGCGCACGGCCGCCGGCGTCACCGCGGCCGCCAGCAACGTGCCGCACGCCCCCGCGGCCAGCGCCACGCCCGCTCCCAGCAGCCCCTCCCCGGACGGCGAGGCACCGCGGAAGAAGAGCAGCGTGACGAGCGTGACCAGCCCGAAGCAGAGCCGGTGCACGGTGATCAGGGTCAGGGCGGTGCCCGCGGGCGGGCGGGCGCGCACGTGCCGCGCGCCGGCCACCATGCCGGCGACCACCTGCCGCGCAGACGGCCGAGCGGCGCCCTCGTCCGGACCCAGGGCGCCGCGGGCGAACCCGGCGGCGAGCGCCGCGGCGAGCAGGTAGGGGCCGGCCGCGCCCAGGGTCAGCGCGGCGTACCCGGCGTCCCCGGGGGACCCCGCGACCTGCTGCAGCGCGACCGCCACCGCCCCGCCGGCCACGGTGGCCACCGCGCCGGACGTCGTCGACAGCGCGTTGGCCGGCACCAGGTCCGGAGCCGTGTGCGGCAGGGACGCCGAGAGCGCGGAGAGCACGAAGCGTGCGACGGAGAAGAGCACCAGCCCGGTGAGCAGGAACGGCGCGCCGGCCGACCCGCCCGCCACGAGCAGCGCCAGGACGGCGACCAGCCCCGCGCGCAGCAGGTCGGCGTGCACCAGCACCTGCCGCCGGCTCCACCGGTCCAGCCAGACGCCGGCGAACGGCCCCACCAGCGACCAGGGCAGCAGCAGGACGGCGAACGCGGCGGCGACCTCGACCGGGTCGGCCGCGCGCTGCGGGTTGAACAGGACGGTGCCGGCCAGCGCGGCCTGCAGCACGCCGTCGCCGAACTGGGCGGACAGCCTGGTGGCGAGCAGCCGGCGGAAGTCGCCGCGGGCCAGGAGTGAGCGCACGGTCGTCCCCGCCTGCCGCACCCGGTCACCCTACGGTGGCCACTCCTCTCCACAGGGTCGACGACGGGCCGGGAGGCCTCCCACCGGAGGCGCGGTCGCTCCCTCCAGGTGGCGTTCCGGTGGGGCACACTGGGAGCGATGACTCCCCCGTCCTCGCCCGATCCCGAGTCGGGGCCGCCGGCCCGACCCGCGACGGGCCGACGTCGCCCGGACGCGATCCCTGCGCTCTCGACGGGCCGCCTGGACGACGTGCGCCCCGGGTCGCTGCTCGTGGCGATGCCGAGCCTGACCGACCCGACCTTCGCGGGCACCGTCGTCTTCGTGCTCGACCACAACGACAGCGGCACGCTGGGCGTGGTGCTGGGCCGGCCGAGCCAGGTGGAGATCCGCGACGTGCTCCCCGGCTGGTGCGACCTCGCCGTCGACCCGGTCGTGTTCCACGTGGGCGGGCCCTGTGAGACCGACACGGCCCTGTGCCTCGCCGTCTGCGACCCGGTCCTCTGCGCGTCCCCCGACGAGGACTGCGGACTGCGGCCGGTGGCCGGCGACGTGCACCTGGTCGACCTGGACGCCGACCCCGACGAGCTGGTCGGCCGGGTCCGGGGGCTGCGGGTGTTCGCCGGCTACGCGGGCTGGTCACCGGGCCAGCTGGCCGGAGAGGTCGCCGAGGGTGCCTGGGCCTGCGTGCCGGGCAGCCCGGACGACGTGCTGAGCGAGCTGGCCGGCCCGGAGCTGTGGCGCCGGGTGATGGGCCGCCAGACCGGGCGCCTGGCCGTGCTCTCGACGGCACCGGCCGACCCGTCCGCGAACTGACCCCGCGCGTCCCCCGTGCGCTCGGGCGCGGCATCTGGTAGGAACATCCCCGGGAGGGGCGGTCTGGGGAAGAGGCCGCCCCTCCCGCACGTCCCGGCCCGGTGAGGTGCTGGAACGGCCGCCTTGGAAGACCCCCTGGCCCCGCCCCGGGTCCTCCTACAGGCCGACGGTGGCCGCCACCTCCGGGTGCGCCGACCCGTCCACGGACTCCCCCTCGGCCGGCAGCGTGATCTCCCGCGGGCCGTGGTCCGCCAGCGTCACCGTCACCTCGAACTCCTGGCCGGGCAGCGGCGTGCGGTACTGCACCAGCAGGTCGGTGGACCGGTCGACCGCCACCGACCAGCCGGCTTCCGAGGCGTAGAGCTGCGCGAGCTCGCCGTCGATCGAGCGGTCGCCCTCCCACGTGTAGCCGGCGCCGCGGAAGTCCCCGCCGTCGTCCGGCTCCTCGGCGGCGAGGTTGAGCACCACCGTGGTGAGGACGTCGACCAGCGGCGCCTCCTCCCCCAGCGTCACCGCACGGCGCACGTAGGAGGCTTCAGGCAGCCCCTCGGCACCCAGCGCGGCGGTCAGGCCCGGGACCTCGCCGAACCACAGCTCGTCGGCGGAGAAGAACAGCGTGCGGGTCTCGTCGGGCCGGCCGTCGCCGTACGAGGTGACCGCCTGCGCGCGACCGGCGCCACCGGCGAGGTCGACCTCGCCGGTGAGGGTCAGCACGGTGTCCTCGCCGTAGGGGGCGGTGACCACGAAGTCGGCGCCGCCCCGCTGGTGGTTGTCGGCGAGCAGCTGCGCGAGGAGGTCGGCCTCCTCCTCGGTGACCGGCGCGCCCTCCGCCCGCTCCTCCGGGCCGCCGCAGCCGGCCAGCAGGGCCACCGCCAGCCCCAGTGCGGGGAGCAGCGGTCGGCGGCGGGCGGACATGCGGCCAGCGTAGAGAAAGGACCACCCTGCCCCCGCGCCACTCGCAGGCTCGCGGCGGGTCCCTGCAGGGCGGCCGCTCGGGGTCACCCGGCAGGGCGCGACAGGGACCGCGGTTCATGCGGATCGCGGGCCCTGTCGGCCCCGTCCAGAGGCTCGCCCCGAGCGGGCGAGGGGTGAGGAGGACGGGTGTGCGGACCACCCTGCGCCTCACCGCTCGGAGGAGGACCCCGTCCTCCCCGGCCTCCGCAGGCTCAGGCCGGGACCCGGGACGGGGGCGGCGGGACCCTGCAGGGGTCTTCAGCGCTCGATGTCGCCTCTGATGAACGCCTCCACGGCGTCGCGGGCCTCGCTGTCGCTGTACTGCACCGGCGGGCTCTTCATGAAGTAGGACGACGCGGAGAGGATGGGGCCGCCGATACCGCGGTCCTTGGCGATCTTCGCGGCGCGGACGGCGTCGATGATGATGCCGGCGGAGTTCGGGGAGTCCCAGACCTCGAGCTTGTACTCCAGGTTCAGCGGGACGTCGCCGAACGCGCGGCCCTCCAGGCGCACGTAGGCCCACTTGCGGTCCGAGAGCCACGGCACGTGGTCCGACGGGCCGATGTGCACGTTGCCGGCACCCATGTCCCGGTCGACCTGCGAGGTGACCGACTGGGTCTTCGAGATCTTCTTGGACTCCAGCCGCTCGCGCTCGAGCATGTTCTTGAAGTCCATGTTGCCGCCGACGTTGAGCTGCATCGTGCGGTCGAGCTGCACGCCGCGGTCCTCGAAGAGCTTGGCCAGCACGCGGTGGGTGATGGTGGCGCCCACCTGGCTCTTGATGTCGTCGCCCACGATCGGGACGCCGGCCGCGGTGAACTTGTCCGCCCACTCCTCGGTGCCGGCGATGAACACCGGCAGCGCGTTCACGAAGGCGACGCCGGCGTCCAGGGCGCACTGCGCGTAGAACTCGGCGGCCTGCTGCGAGCCCACGGGCAGGTAGCAGACGAGGACGTCGGCACCGGACTCGCGCAGCGCGGCGACGACGTCGACCGGCTGCTCGTCGGACTCCTCGACCACCTCGCGGTAGTACCGGCCCAGGCCGTCGAGGGTGGTGCCGCGCTGCACCTGCACGCCCACCGGCGGGACGTCGCAGATCTTGATGGTGTTGTTCTCGCTGGCGATGATGGCCTCGGACAGGTCGCGGCCGACCTTCTTGGCGTCGACGTCGAACGCCGCGACGAACTCCACGTCGCTGACGTGGTACTCGCCGAAACGGACGTGCATCAGGCCCGGCACCGACGTCGTCTCGTCGGCGTCGCGGTAGTACTGGACACCCTGCACCAGCGAGGCGGCGCAGTTGCCGACGCCGACGATGGCGACCTTGACGGATCCCATGGACATCTCCTTCTTCACTGACCGCGTGCGGTCTGTGGACACGGACCGTGGACGGTCCTGCTCGGGGGAACGGGCGAGGAGCTCTCCCGCCTGGTCATCGGGGAGGTGCTGGTCAGGGCTCGGGTGGCGCCTGTGCCGGTGGGTCCCCCGGGGTGGCGCCGTCGTCTCGACGCCGCTGACCGTCGGTCAGCTCGCGGTCGATGAGCTCCGCCAGCCAGCGGACCTCGCGGTCGACCGATTCCAGGCCGTGGCGCTGGAGTTCGAGGGTGTAGCGGTCCAGGCGCTCGCGGGTCCGGCTCAGCGAGGCCCGTAGGCCCTCGCGCTGCCGTTCGACGGTGCGGCGGCGACCCTCGAGGATGCGCAGCCGGACGTCCGCGGCGGTGTGCCGGAAGAACGCCAGGCGGACGCCGAAGAGCCCGCCGTCGTCGTACGTCTCCGGACCGGCCTGGCCGACCAGCTCGTGGAAGCGCTCCTTGCCCTCGGCGGTGATCGTGTAGACCACCTTGCCGCGCCGGCCGGTCAGCGGCGGTGCGTCGGCCGGCAGGGGGGCGCGGCGGTCCGGCTCGTCGGTGGTGACGTACCCGGCCGCGTGCAGCCGCTTGAGCGCGGGGTAGAGCGACCCGTAGGAGATGCTGCGCAGCCCGCCGAGCACCTGGGCGAGCTGTTTTCGCAGCTCGTAGCCGTGCATCGGCGACTGGTGGAGCAGACCCAGGATGGCGAACTCGAGCACGTCGCCTCCCTCGTCGTCCTGCGGATCGATGTATCGACACGATACATCGAAGACCTTGGAAGGACCCCGTCCTCCCCACCCCTCGCACGCTCGGGGCGGTGCCCTGGACGGGGCCGGGCGAGCCTCGGTACGGGGTCCCGACGTGGTCGGACACCTTCCGGTGTCCTCCGCGGTGCGTACATTGGCGCAGTGCCCGGACGTCGATCCGTCGTGGACTACTCGCTGCAGCGGCGAGCCGTCCTCGCCGACGTGTACGCCGGTCGCACGGGGCTCTTCGAGGTCTGCGACGCCAGTCCGTACCTCACCCGGGCGGCCAAGTACCACGGTGAGGTGACCGACGTCGCCTGCCCGGTGTGCCGCAAGGAGCGGCTCACGCTGGTGAACTACGTCTACGGGGAGCACCTCGGCCCCACGGCCGGCCAGGCGAAGACGCAGGCCGAGCTCGCCCGGATGGACCGCGCGCAGGAGGAGTTCTCCGTCTACGCCGTCCAGGTGTGCCGCGGGTGCGGGTGGAACCACCTGGACTGCTCGTACGTCCTGGGGGCCGAGCCGGAGCCGGGTCGCCAGCCGCGGCGCGCGAGGCGGCGGACGGCCACCGAGCAGTTGTAGTACGCGTCACACGGGGAACACGGAGTGCCCCGCGTGGTCGTTGAGACACCGAGGCGTCGCTGCGCCGCGGGTCGTCCTCGCTCGCACAGCTCAAGACGCCACCCTGGGTGCCGGACGCGGTCCGTCCTGCGCGCCCACCGAGACCCGAACCAGAGAGGGGCCCCTGCGTGCCTCCCCACGACGAGACCTCACCGGTCGGGCCGCGCGGCGGCTCGGTCCGCCGTCCGCCGTCCGGTCGCACCGCCGGCGGGACCGGCGGAGGCGGCCGGCCCCCGGCGGGCAGGGGCCGGCCACCGGCAGGCCGCGGCGGCCGGACGACGGCCTCGCGGCCCGGCCCGGCCGCACGGGGCACCCGTCCCGCCGGTAAGAGCGCCCGCAGCAGGCAGCAGCGCCGCCGGCGCCGGCTCAAGGCCCTCCTCGGCGTGCTGGCGGGCGCGTTCGTGCTGCTCGGCGTCTTCGTGGGCGTCGTGTACGCGACGACCGACGTGCCCGACCCGGGCTCGGTGCAGAACGCGCAGACGACGGTCGTGTACTACGCCGACGGCACCACCGAGATGGCCCGGCTGGGCGCGGAGAACCGCACCAACGTGCCGCTCGCCGAGGTCTCGGAGCCCGCGCGCGAGGCGATCCTGGCGGCCGAGAACCGCAGCTTCTACACCGACCCCGGCATCTCCGCGACGGGCATCGTGCGCGCCGCGTGGAACAACGTGACCGGCGGCTCCACGCAGGGTGGCTCGACCATCACCCAGCAGTACGTCAAGAACGCCTTCCTGACGTCGGAGCAGACCTTCAGCCGGAAGTTCCAGGAGCTCTTCCTCGCCGTCAAGCTCGACAACGAGTACGAGAAGGACGAGATCCTCGAGAACTACCTCAACACCATCTACTTCGGCCGTGGCGCCTACGGCATCGAGACGGCGGCCAACACCTACTTCGGTGTGCCGGCCAGCCAGCTGACCGCCCAGCAGGGTGCGGTGCTCGCCGTCCTCGTCCGCAGCCCCTCCCGCTACGACCCGGAGTCCAACCCCGAGGGGGCGATGGACCGCTGGGGCCTGGTGCTCGACGCGATGGTCGGGGAGGGCTGGCTGACCGAGCAGGAGCGGCAGGCCTCGGTGTTCCCGCCGGTGCTGCCGCGGACCGGCTCCAACCTGGGCATCCCCAGCGAGTCGCAGGGGCTGGTCGTCCAGCGCGTCATCGCCGAGCTGGAGGCCAAGGGCTACGACGAGCAGCAGATCCGGGCCGGCGGCCTGCGGATCACCAGCACGGTGGACAAGCGCTACCAGGACGCCGCCGTCTCCGCGGTCTCCGAGATCATGGACGGCCAGCCGGAGAACCTGCGCGAGGCGCTGGTGTCCGTCGACCCGAACACCGGTGCCGTGCGGGCCTACTACGGCGGTCCGATCGGCGCCGGTGACGGCGCGGTCGACTACGCGCAGGCCCTGCGTCAGCCCGGCTCGTCGGTCAAGCCGTACGTGCTGGCCACCGCGCTGGAGGACGGCATCAGCGTCAACGCCCGGCGCGACGGCTCCTCGCCGCAGGAGTTCCCCGACCGCCCGGGCCTGCCGGTCCGCAACTCCGGCGGCGCCTCGTGCGGCTCCTGCACGCTCAGGGAGGCGCTGACCCGCTCCCTGAACACCACCTACTACGGGCTGGCCTACGAGGTCGGCGCCGAGCGGGTCCGGCAGAACATGCTCGAGGCCACCGGCCTGCCGGAGGCCTGGCCCGACGAGCCGGCCTACGGCACGCTCGCCGGCAGCAACACCCTGGCCGACCCGCAGACCGGCGGGACCGGCGCCTCGATCGGCATCGGCCAGTACGAGATGCGCCCGATCGACCAGGCGCACGGCTTCGCCACCCTGGCCACCGGTGTCGAGCACGAGCCCTACTTCGTCGCGCGGGTGACCGACAGCGAGGGCGCGGTGCTGCTGGACTACAACGGCGACGCCGGTGACCGGGTCTTCGAGGACGACGTGGTCAACGACGTCACCTATGCGATGACCGACGTCGCCGCCTACTCGCGGCGCTCGCTCGACGGTGGCCGCGAGGTGGCCAGCAAGACCGGTACGCAGGGTCAGGGCGAGGACAACTCCGACGCGTGGATGGTCGGCTTCACGCCGTCCGTCTCCACCGCGGTCTGGATGGGCAACGACTCGCCCGCCCAGCCGATCGAGGACGTCAACGGCCGGATCATCTACGGCTCGGGCCTGCCCGGCGCCATCTGGCAGGAGTTTATGGACACCGTGCTTGACGGGACGCCGGAGGAGGACCTGCCCGACCGGGCGCTCATCCGCGGTGACACCGGCAACGGCGTGCCCGCGCCGCAGACCGAGACGCCGACGCAGGCACCGACCCAGGTCACCACCGCGCCGACGCAGCAGCCGGACCCGACACCCACGCCGCAGCCGACTCCCACGCCGACCCCGACCCCCGCGCCGCAGAACCCGCAAGGACCGCAGGGCCCGCAAGGACCGCAGGGCCCGCAAGGACCGCAGGGCCCGCAGAACCCGCCGGGTCCGGCCCCGGTCCCGGTGCCGCCGGGCCCGGAGGGCACCGAGGCCGGACAGAACGCCGAGGACCTGGGCAACGGCCAGCAGAACGGCTGACCTCCGGCGGGCAGACTGACCGCATGAGCACGATCCCCACGGGCCCGTCCGCACCAGCGGACGGGCCCGCGGCGTCTCCGGAACCGGACCGCGTCGTCCCCACGTGGACCGACCCGGTTGTGATCCAGGCCAGCGAGGCGGTGGGCGGCCCCTGGGGCCGCCACGCGCTCGTCGGGCGGGCCTCGTTCTGGACCCCGCTGCGGGTGTGCCTGCTGTTCACCACGACCGTGCTGGCGCTCGCCTGGCTCAAGCAGGCCCCGTGCTCCGACGGCGACTGGACCGGCTCGCTGCAGTACACCCACCTCTGCTACTCCGACCCGGTGCCGCTGTTCGGCGTCTACGGGCAGGGCGAGGGAGCGCTGCCCTACCTCGACGCGCGGGTGGAGTACCCGGTGCTCACCGGGGCGGCGATGGCGCTCGCCGCGCTGTTCTCCGGCTGGTACGACGGGCTGGCGGCCGCGGTCGGCGTGCTCCCGGCGGTCCCCCCGGTGCAGAGCTACACCGTCGTCACGGCGCTGCTCATGTCAGTGTGCGCGCTGGCCGTCACCCGCGCCGTCCTGCCGCTGACCGGCCGGCGGCCGTGGGACACCGCCATGGTGGCGCTGTCGCCGGTGCTGCTGGTCTACGCGTTCAACAACTGGGACCTGCTGGCTGTCGCCCTCGCCACCCTCGGGATGTGGGCGTGGGCCCGGCAGCGGCCGGTGCTCGCCGGGGCGCTGCTCGGGCTCGGCGTGGCCGCCAAGCTCTACCCCCTGCTCGTGCTGGGCGCGCTGTTCCTGCTGTGCCTGCGCGCCGGTGCGCTGCGGCTCTGGCTGCGGGCGGCGCTCGCCGCGGCCGCTGCGTGGCTGGCGGTGAACCTGCCGGTGGCCCTGCTGGCACCGGAAAACTGGGGCTGGTTCTTCGCCTTCAGCCGGCAGCGCCCGGCCAACCCGGAGTCGATCTGGAACGTCCTGCTGACGGTCACGGACAACCGGGTCCTCGACGGTCTCCTCGCCGACGGAGAGACGCCGTCGGTGCTCAACGCGGTCGTGGCCGTGCTGCTGCTTGCGCTGGCCGCCTGGGTCGCCTGGCTGGTGCTGAGTGCCCCGGTGCGGCCGCGGGTGGCGCAGGTGGTCTTCCTGCTGGTGGCCGGCTTCCTGCTGCTCAACAAGGTCTACAGCCCGCAGTACGCGCTGTGGCTGCTGCCGCTGGCGGTGCTGGCCCGGCCGCGGTGGCGCTCGCTGCTGGTCTGGCAGGTCAGCGAGGCCCTGGTGTGGGTCCTGACGATGCTCTACTACCTCGGCACCGAGAACCGCGGCGTCGAGGTCGAGTGGTTCTTCCTCGCCGTCCTGGTCCGCGACGCCGTCCTGGTGGCCCTCGTGGTGCTGGTCGCGCGGGAGACGAGGCGGCCGGACGACGACGTCGTCCGCACCAGCTGGCCCGGCGTCGACGACCCCGCCGGCGGCCCGCTGGACGGAGCACCGGACGCGGTGACGCTCGAGGGGACCCGCGCGCGGGTCAGCCGGAGCCCCGCGGGTTGACGCCCCTGGCGCGTGCTCCACGTGGAACACGCGCCGGGTCAGGCCAGGGCCTGCCGCAGCAGGGTGATCTCCTCGGCGTGCGAGGCGGCGTCGCCGGGGGTCTCCAGGACGACGGGGCAGTCGGCTGACCGGGCGACCTCGACCAGCAGCTCGGTCGGGATCTCGCCGTCTGCCAGCGGGGCGTGCCGGTCCCGGCTGGAGCCCTGCGGGTCGCGGCTGTTGTTGAGATGCACCAGGTCGACGCGGCCGGTGATCGCCCGGACGTCGTCCACCGCGGTCGCGAGGTCCCAGCCGGCGGCCCAGGCGTGGCAGGTGTCGAGCACGAAGCCGGCGCCGAACTCGCCGACGGCGTCCCACAGCCGGGCGAGGGCGTCGAGGTCGCGGGCCATGGCGTTGCCCCCGCCGGCGGTGTTCTCGATGAGCAGCGGCAGGGGGAAACCGCCGTCCTCGGCCTGCCGGGCGAAGGTCTTGCGCCAGTTGTCGACGCCGGCCGCCGGGTCGTCCTTGGCGAGCACGTGGCCGCCGTGCACCACCATGCCCACCGCCCCGACGGCGGCGGCGGCCTTTGCGTGCGCGGCCAGCAGCTTGCGGCTCGGGATGCGGATGCGGTTGTTCGTCGTCGCCACGTTGAGCACGTACGGCGCGTGGACGACGACCGTGACGTCGCCGGCCAGCAGGTCGGCGGCGTCCGGGCGGGGCTCGGGGGCCTTCCAGCCCTGCGGGTCGGCCAGGAAGAGCTGCACGCCGTCGGCGTCCATCTCCGCGGCGCGGGCCAGCGGACCGCCGGCGTCGAGCTCGTTGTCCTCGGTCAGGCCGGGTCCGACGTGTACGCCGATCGGGTGAGCTGGCACGTGACCGACCCTAGTTCCGGACCCTGACGGCTTCGTCCCGGAACGGCCGTCCCGTCGTCCCCCTGTGGACGGCGACGGAGCCCGCCGGCGGCGCTGGTACCCTCGACGGAGCGCGTTCCACCGGTGGCTGTCACCGGGCGGGGCGCGCGACGCGTGTACGACCCTCCTGCTGCAGACCGACTGCAGCCGCTCAGACCAGAGGAGGTGGGGTTCTCCGTGCGTCGCTACGAACTGATGGTCATCCTCGACCCCGACCTGGAGGAGCGCACGATCGCTCCCTCCCTCGACCGGTTCCTCACCGTGGTCACCAACTCCGGTGGCACCGTGAAGACCGAGATCTGGGGCCGCCGCCGGCTGGCCTACGAGATCAACAAGCAGGTCGAGGGCATCTACGCCATCGTCGACATCCAGGCCACGCCCGCCGCGGTGGCCGAGCTCGACCGGCAGCTGAACCTCAACGAGTCGGTCCTGCGCACGAAGCTGATGCGGCCCGAGGTCCACTGACGATGGCCGGCGAGACCGTCATCACCGTCATCGGCAACCTGACGTCGGACCCGGAGCTGCGCTTCACGCCCTCCGGTGCCGCGGTCGCCAACTTCACCGTGGCCTCCACGCCGCGGACCTTCGACCGCCAGTCGCAGGAGTGGAAGGACGGCGAGGCGCTCTTCCTGCGCTGCAACGTCTGGCGGCAGGCGGCGGAGAACGTCGCCGAGTCGCTGACCCGCGGGTCGCGGGTGATCGTCTCCGGCCGGCTCAAGCAGCGGTCGTTCGAGACCAAGGAAGGCGAGAAGCGCACCGTCGTCGAGCTCGAGGTCGACGAGATCGGCCCGTCGCTCCGCTACGCCACCGCGAAGGTCACCAAGGCCTCCCGCGGTGAGGGCGGGGGCGGCTTCGGCGGCGGTGGTGGTGGCGGCTTCGGTGGCGGCGGCGGGTCCAGCGACCCGTGGTCGACCCCGGCCCCGCCGTCCGACGAGCCGCCCTTCTAAGCGGACCACCCTTCCCCCCACGCCTCGCTCCGCTCGGCGCGGGCGCTGAAGGGTGGCCGTTCCAGTACGTCACCACGCTCGGCGCGGTCCCCTGCAAGGGGCCGTTCCATTCCGTCACTCTCTGGAGAACCCCGGTGGCCAAGCCCCCCGTTCGCAAGCCCAAGAAGAAGGTCTGCCAGTTCTGCAAGGACAAGGCGACCTACATCGACTACAAGGACACGACCCTGCTGCGGAAGTTCATCTCCGACCGCGGCAAGATCCGTGCCCGCCGCGTGAGCGGCAACTGCAGCCAGCACCAGCGGGACGTCGCCACGGCCGTCAAGAACAGCCGTGAGATGGCCCTGCTGCCCTACACCTCGACGGCGCGCTGACCATGAGCACCCAGAAGCTGATCCTGACGCAGGAGGTCACCGGTCTCGGGTCCTCCGGTGACACGGTGGAGGTCAAGGGCGGGTACGCCCGCAACTACCTCCTGCCCCGTGGCCTGGCCATCCAGGCCACCCGCGGTGCCGAGAAGCAGGTCGAGTCGCTGCGCCGGGCGCGCGCCGCCCGCGAGGTGCGGTCGCACGAGGAGGCCCAGGCCGTGGCCGGGCGCCTGTCCGGCCTGACGGTCCAGGTGCCGGCGCGCGCCGGTGAGGGTGGTCGCCTGTTCGGCCGCATCACCACCGCTGACGTCGTGAACGCCGTGACCGCCGCCGGTGGCCCCGCGCTCGACCGGCGCCGGGTGGAGCTGCCCAGCAGCATCAAGACGACCGGCCAGCACACGGTGACCGTGCGGGTGCACCCCGAGGTCACTTCTCAGCTGACCATCGAGGTCGTCCCCGGCTGAAAGAGGACCCCCTGCCCCCCACCGCTCGCAAGCTCGCGGCGGGACCCTGCAGGGGGCCGCACGCTGACGTGCAGCGCCCGCGAGGGGCGTCGGACTCCGGTCCGGCGCCCCTCGCGGCGTCGTGCGGCCGGGTCAGCCGACCGCGGTGGCCTCGATCTCCACCATCAAGTCCGGGAAGGCCAGCCGAGTGACGCCGACGAGCGTGCTGCTCGGCCTCACGCCGGCCGCGGTAAACCGCTGGGCCAGGCCCTCCCAGGCGCCCATCATCGCGTCGACGTCCGTGGTGAACACGGTTGTGCGGACGACGTCGGCGAGTGTCATCCCGGCCTGCCCGAGCACGGTCTCGAGGTTGTCCAGAGCGAGCGAGACCTGAGCGACGATGTCACCGGCGTGCTGCGGTGTGCCGTCGGCGTCCACGGCGGCCTGTCCGGAGAGTGCGAGGACGCGGGTCGCGCCCTCCACCAGTTGCGCCTGGTCGAACCCGTATCCGAGCGACCACGGCCAGGGGTTCACGGACGTGCGGGTGATGGTCATCGGTTCTCCCCTCCTCGCCCGGCGGCGGCATCGACGGCCGACGGTGCGGTGCCCATGCTGGACCTCCGTCGGACGGGTGGGCCCTGTGGACGTGTGACCGCTGGGGCGCCTGCGCCCGCACGCCCGACACGCCGAAGGGCGACACCCGGATTTCTCCGGACTTTCTCCCGTCCACACCCGGTGGGCGGCCTTCCCGCAGCTCAGTGGCGGAATACGGGGGACGGCGCCGCGGCGTCCCCCGCTGTCTCCACATGTCGACACGGCTGTGTCCACCGACTTGTCCACAAGTTGTGCAGAAGCGCACCCACACCGGTGTTGGACTGGTCCGTCCGCGCTTCCTAACGTCCTCCTCGACCCCGCGACCGCCCGGACTGTCGGTGCCCCGGGGTAAGAACGTCTCGAACGCCTGTTCGAGTCAGGTGTGCAGCGTGCTGGTGCTCCCCCACCAGGCCCCGGCGATCCCGCCGGGGCCTGTGCGCGGGTGCGCCGTGAGTGGATGGAGGACCTCCCGTGGCGGTGGCCGACGACTTCAGCCGACCGACCCCGACGGCGCCGCAGTACGACCGGCAGCCGCCACAGGACGTCGCGGCCGAGCAGTCGGTGCTCGGCGGCATGCTGCTGAGCAAGGACGCGATCGCCGACGTCGTCGAGGTGCTCGCGGGGCTGGACTTCTACCGGCCGGCCCACCAGGTGATCTTCGACTGCATCCTCGACCTGTACGGGCGGGGCGAGCCGGCCGACGCGATCACCGTCGCCGCCGAGCTCAACCGCACCGACCAGCTGTCGAAGATGGGCGGCGCGGTCTACCTGCACACCCTCATCCAGTCGACCCCGACGGCGGCCAACGCCGGCTACTACGCCGCGATCGTGGCCGAGCAGGCGGTGCTGCGGCGGCTGGTCGAGGCCGGCACCCGCGTCGTCCAGCTGGGCTACGGCGCGGCCGGCGGCAAGGGCGACGTCGACGACATCGTCGACCGCGCCCAGCAGGAGATCTACGACGTCACCGAGAAGCGCATGAGCGAGGACTACTCGCGCCTCGAGGACGTCCTGCAGCCGACGATGGACGAGCTGGACGCCATCGCGTCCCGCGGCGGCACCGCCCGCGGCGTCCCCACCGGCATCCGGGATCTCGACGAACTGACGAATGGTCTTCAGGCGGGACAAATGGTCGTCATCGCCGCTCGTCCGGGTGTGGGCAAGGCCCTGGCCCTCGACACCCCGATCGCGACGCCGACCGGCTGGACGACAATGGGTGAGGTCGCTGCCGGTGACCAGGTGATGGGCTCGGACGGCCGGCCGACGACGGTCCTGGCCGCCACCGAGGTGATGACCGGTCGCCCCTGCTACGAGGTGCACTTCTCCGACGGCTCTGTCATCGTGGCCGACGCCCAGCACCAGTGGCTGACCGAGACCCGCGCCAGCCGGAGGTCCGCCCAGGCGGCGGCGACCGGCTGCAACGGCCACCGCAACCAGCGGACCTTCGGCGAGGTCCGGACGACGGAGGAGATCGCCCGCACCGTCCGCTGCGCCACCAAGGACGCCCGACTCAACCACTCGGTGACCATCGCGTCCCCCCTGGAACTGCCGGAGGCGGACCTCCCCCTGCCGCCGTACGCGCTCGGGGTGTGGCTGGGGGACGGCACCTCACGGGCCGCGCACTTCACCAGCAACGACCCGGAGATCGCGGTCCACATCGAGGCCGACGGCCTCGTCGTCGAGCCGACCGGTGTCGACCGGCGGTATGCCCTGCGGCTGCCGGCCCGGCCAGCCGTCGAGGCCCGGCCGTGTCCCATGTGCGGCGAACTGTTCGTCCCCAGGACCTCCCAGGTGCAGACGTGTGGCAAGACGTGCGGCGGCCGGCTGCGGGCCAGCGGTGGCGTCGGCCGGCAGGCGACCTGCCCGGACTGCGGCGGCCCGTCGTCGGGCTTCGCGCAGTGCCAGGCCTGCCGGAACGAGCACGGCACCGTGCAGGGTCTGCTGCGCTCGCTGGGCGTCTTCGGGGACAAGCACATCCCTATGGCCTACCTGCGGGGCTCCGTGGCCCAGCGGCGTGCTCTGCTGGCCGGGTTGCTCGACACCGACGGGACGGTGGCACCGAGCGGGGTGGTCCAGTTCGCGGTGACCAACCAGCGGCTGGCCGACGACGCCCGCGAGCTCGTCGCCGGCCTCGGCTACCGGGTGCGGATGACGCGCAAGCGGGTCAGGGGTCGCAGCGAGGCGTCGTCCACCTGTTTCACGCTGACCTTCAGCACGGACGACGAGGTGTTCCGGCTGGAGCGGAAGAAGCTGGTGCACAAGGAGCGGGGTGCGCGCACCTTCACCGCCCGCGGCGTCCGTTTCATCACTGACGTCCGGCCGATCGAGAGCGTGCCCGTGCGCTGCATCGAGGTCGACGCCAAGGACCACCTGTTCCTGGCCGGCCGCAGCTTCATCCCGACCCACAACTCGACGCTGGGCCTGGACATCGCCCGGTCGGCGACGGTGAAACACCACCTGGCCACCTGCATCTTCTCGCTCGAGATGAGCAAGCACGAGATCACCATGCGTCTGCTCTCGGCCGAGGCGAAGGTGCCTCTGCACCACATGCGCGCCGGCACGCTGTCGGACGAGGACTGGTCGAAGCTGGCCCGCCGGATGGGCGAGATCGCCGATGCCCCGCTCTACATCGACGACTCCCCCAACATGACGATGATGGAGATCCGGGCGAAGGCGCGGCGGCTCAAGCAGCGCAACGACCTCAAGCTCGTGGTCATCGACTACCTCCAACTCATGACGTCCGGTAAGCGCGTCGAGAGCCGTCAGCAGGAGGTCTCGGAGTTCTCCCGTGCCCTCAAACTGCTGGCCAAGGAACTGGAAGTGCCAGTAATTGCGATGTCGCAGCTGAACCGTGGCTCAGAACAACGGCAGGACAAGAAGCCAATGCTTTCCGACCTTCGCGAATCCGGCTCGATCGAACAAGATGCCGATATGGTCATGATGATCCACCGCGAGGACATGTACGAGAAGGAGAGCCCGCGGGCCGGCGAGGCCGACATCATGCTGGTGAAGCACCGGAACGGCCCCACCGCGAACGTCACGGTCGCCTTCCAGGGCCACTACAGCCGCTTCGTGGACATGGCGAACTGACACAGCACACGACGCGGAGAGGCCCGGAGTGCACGGTGCTCCGGGCCTCTCCGCATCCCGGTCCCGGCCGGCGAGCTGTCGTCGAGCCCGATCTGACGGTCGGCTGAGAACTGCACAGCCCACCCATCTCGTGACCGCGGCGCGACCGACAGCCTGCTCGACCTGCACCGTCAGACGCCCCCGGAGTGACCTGAGAGGTGCCGATCGGCGACGGGGCCTGCTGCGCTGAACCACCCTGGCGCCGGCTACGCGGGAGGGCACACAGACGCGGAGGCCCGGGACGGACGACGTCCCGGGCCTCCGCGTCCGTGTTCCACGTGGAGCACGACGGTCAGGCGACGAGGACCCGTGCCAGGCTGTGCGCGCGCACCCGCAGCTCCCCCCGGCCCACGTTGACCGTCCCGGTGAAGCCGTACACCGTGGAGTTGAGCGCCTGCAGCTCCGGCGCCGCGGTGGGCAGCACGACCGAGCCGTGCATGGGCAGATCGGCGTCGGGCCAGACGAAGGCCGGGTCCGCGACCTCCTCGAGCGGAGGCGCAGGCGACGGCGCCGCGACGTAGCCGTGGACCTCCGTGGCGACCGTCCGCCCGCCCTCACCGGAGAACAGCTGCCGGACGTCGACCACCCCGACGCCGTCCTGCGCGGCCTGCGTGCGCCCCGTGCGGACGGCGTGCAACGCCGTCCGGTCAGGTCGCCGGCCGCGCCTCGGGCCGCCACGCCGGAGCGGTCGCCCGTCCAGCGACGCAGCGTCCCGCCGCCGGCGGACCTGTGCGGTGCGTGCGGTACCAGGGTCCGCGGCGTCGGCCTGCGCCGCTGTTCCTGATCACCTGACGCCGAGGGGACGACGATGGGGGCCGGTGGTCGGCCTGTTCCACGTCATCGTGGCGGCGGCCACCGGGAGCACCGAACGCCAGGGGCCCGGAACCGACTCGGTTCCGGGCCCCTGGCCTGGCGTCCACTGGGTACTGCAGCGGCCTCTGTCAGGCGGCGGCCGCCCGGGTCAGCCGGACGCCGGCAGTCAGCTTCCGCTGGAGTGTGCGGCGGACCTTGGGGCTGCCCGTGGTCATCTTGTAGAGCACCCCCAGCTGCGACAGCAGGTTGCGGCGGTTGGTCAGCTCCAGCCAGCCGTTGGGCAGCGACAGCCGGATGATCTTGTGCCAGGCCGAGCCGACCTGCTGCGGCAGCGGCGCGGTGTGGTAGTTCAGGCCGTAGCGGTCGAACAGGTCGCGGATCTTCGGCGCGATCTCGGCGTACCGGTTGCTCGGCAGGTCCGGGAACAGGTGGTGCTCGATCTGGTGCGACAGGTTCCCGGTCATGATGTGCATGGCCTTGGAGCCGGAGATGTTGGCGGAGCCGAGCATCTGGCGCAGGTACCACTCACCGCGGGTCTCGCCCTCGATCGACTTCTTCTCGAAGGTCTCGACGCCCTCGGGGAAGTGCCCGCAGAGGATCACCGAGTTCGACCACAGGTTGCGCACCAGGTTGGCGGTGAAGTTGGCCGCGAGCGTGGGCAGGAAGTTCGGACCCGACAGCAGCGGGTGGATGACGTAGTCCTTGCGCACCTGCTTGCCGATCTTGCGCAGCACGGCCTTGGCGCGCGCCCGGAACTCCGGGTCCCCGGTCCGCTTCTTGGCGATGGTCCCGGCCAGCTCCAGGTCGTAGGCGGCGATCCCGTACTCGAAGAAGCAGGCGTTGATGAAGCTCCACAGGGGCTGGCCGAGGTGGAACGGCTGCCACGGCTGGTCCTCGTCGACGCGCATGATGCCGTAGCCGAGGTCGTTGTCCTTGCCGACCACGTTCGTGTACGTGTGGTGCATCTCGTTGTGCGAGTGCTTCCACTGGTCGGCCGGGCTGGCCATGTCCCACTCCCACGTCGTGGAGTGGATCTTCGGGTCGCGCATCCAGTCCCACTGGCCGTGCAGGATGTTGTGCCCGATCTCCATGTTCTCGAGGATCTTGGCGACCGACAGGCCGATCGTCCCGACCACGAACGCGGGCGGGAAGCCCGAGGCGAGCAGGACGGCGCGGCTGCCCAGCTCGATCTTGCGGTGGACGTCGATGACCTTGCGGATGTAGCGGGCGTCGTTCTCGCCGCGGGTGTCGATCACACTCTGGCGGATGTCGTCGAGCTCCTTGCCGATGAGCTCGATGTCCTCGGCGGTGAGGTGCTCGATCGGGTTCTCGGTCTTCTTCTGCAGAACGGTCATGCGGGGGGCTCCCAGCGGGTCTCGGGGATCAGTGGTCGATGTCGCAGGCGCCGGCGGCGGCGCTGATGCAGGTCTGGATGAGGACGCCGTCGCCCGGCGCGGCCGTGGTGACCTCGCCGTTGCGCAGGTCCCGGACGGCGCCCTCGCGCAGCGGCAGCACGCAGCCGAAGCAGATGCCCATCCGGCAGCCGCTCGGCATGAGGACGCCGGCGTCCTCGGCGGCGTCGAGGATCGGGGTGGCCCCGTCGGCCTCGATGCTGGTGCCCTTCCCGGTGAAGGTCACCGTGCCGCCCTCGCCGGTCACGAGGACCGTGGGCCGGAAGCGCTCGGTGAACAGCCGGTCGGCGATGCCGGCGGCGCTCCAGTGCTCCTCCAGCGCCTCGAGCATGCCGACCGGGCCGCAGGCCCAGGTGGCGCGCTCGGCGAGGTCGGGCACCAGCTCGGCGATCGCGGCGGCGTCCAGCATCCTGGCGGTGTCGGTGTGCTGCTCGACCAGCCGGATCCGGCCGGCGGCGGCCAGCTCGCGCAGGTCCGCGCCGAAGACGACGTCCTCCGGCGTGGGCGCCGAGTGCACGACGACGACGTCGGTGAGCTCGTCGTGGTTGCGCAGGATGCCCATGACCGGGGTGACGCCGGAGCCGGCGGTGACGAACAGGACCTTGGCCGGCGCCCGTGACGGCAGGACGAACTCACCGGTGGCCTGGTCGAGGTGCACGAGCGTGCCCGGCTGCGTCCGGTGCACCAGGTGGTTGCTGACCTTGCCGCCCGGGATCGCCTTGACGGTGATGCTGATGCAGCCGTCGGGCCGGTCGAGGTGCGAGGTGAGCGAGTACGCCCGCCACATGCGCACGCCGTCGACGTCGATGCCGATGCGCACCCACTGACCGGGCACGTGGCGCTGCCAGTCCGCACCCGGGCGGATGACCAGCGTGGCGGCGTCCCGGGTCTCCCTGTGCACGGCGACGATGCGGCCGCGCAGGTCGGCGCCGGCGCGCAGCGGGTTGACCATGTCCAGGTAGTCCGCGGGCAGCAGCGGGGTGGTCGCGGCCTCGGCGAGGCGCACCACCCGGTCACGCAGCGCGCGCAGGGCCGGCCGGGCCGAGGGAGGGCGCGGAACGGTCGCTGTCATACCTCTGATGGTTCCCAGCTCACCGCGCAGTTACCTGTGCCCTGGGCGTGAACCTGCCGCCGGATACTGTCCCCCCCGAACAACCGCAGCTCCGGAGGACGTCGGTCGGGGACGCGGCTGACGGACAACGGCCCTGAGCAGAAGAGGGGTGTCGATGGCGCCGGAGCAGGACACCTTCCCGCCCGAGGTCGCGGCGGCGATGCAGGGCCAGCTGCCGGCCGTGGCCGAGCGGACCGTCGCCGCGATCGTCGTCGAGGTGCCCAGCTACACCGAGGCTTTCACCGGGGTCATGGGCCGGAAGATCGAGAACGCCGTCCAGCTGGCCCTGGGCGCCTTCCTGGAGCTGGCGACGGCGAGCGGCGGTGGCGACCCCAGCCGGCCCATCGGCCCCGCGCTCGAGGGCGCCTACGCCCTGGGGCGTGGGGAGGCCCGCAGCGGTCGCACCATGGACGCCCTGCTGGCCGCCTACCGGGTGGGTGCCCGGGTCGCCTGGCGGCACATGAGCGAGACGGCTGTGGAGGCCGGCATGCCCGCCGGGTCGCTGGCCCGGTTCGCCGAGCTGGTGTTCGCCTACATCGACCAGCTGTCGGCGGCCAGCGCCTCCGGGCACGCCGACCAGCTCGACAGCAGCGGCCGGCTGCGCCGCCGCGACCTGGAGCGGCTGGCCGAGCTGCTGCTCACCGGGGCGCCACCGTACGACCTCACCACCGCCGCCGAGCGAGCGGACTGGACGCCGCCGCGGACCCTGACCGCGGTGCTGGTGCCCGAGGCCCGCGCCCGCGGCGCCCTCGGCGTGCTCGACGTCCGCACGCTGCAGGCCGGTCAGGACCTGCCCGGGACCGAGCCCGGCGCCGAGCGCTCGGTGCTGCTGGTGCCGGACGCCGACGGGTACGCCCGCGCTCAGCTGGTCCGGGCGCTGACCGGCCGGGAGGCCGTCGTCGGCCCGGCCCGGCCGTGGCAGCAGGCCCGCTCCTCCTACTCGCGAGCGCTGCGGGCGCTGCAGCTGGACCTGCGCCCCGACGGCGACCTGCCCGTGGACACCGAGCTGCGGCTGTCCGACCTGGTCCTGCGGGCCGACGGCGAGGCGCTGGCCGACCTGCGCGCCCAGGTGCTCGCCCCGCTCGACGGGCTCGGTCCCGGCCCGCGCGAGAAGCTCGTCGAGACGCTGCGCGCGTGGCTGCTGCACCACGGACGCCGGGAGAAGATCGCCACCGAGCTGTTCGTGCACCCGCAGACGGTGCGCTACCGCATGGGGCAGCTGCGCGACCTCTACGGCGACCGCCTCGAGGACCCGCAGTCCGTCCTGGAGCTGACCCTCGCCCTCGGCGCGGCGGACCGGTGAGCGGCGTCCTGGTGGTGCACGGCCCCTGGGACCCCCCGGAGTCGATCATGGGCTCGTTGCCGGCGACACGGGGCCACACGCCGCCGGAGGCCGCAACAACCCCATGATCACGGCGGGCCGAGCGGGCCGAGCGGGCCGAGCGGGCCGAGCGGGCCGAGCGGGCGGTTCAGGCGGGGCGGAGGACGGCGACCAGGAAGTCCGACTCGGGGGTGAACGGCCGCAGGTCCCAGGTGGAGAGCAGCAGGTCCTCGGCCCAGCCCGCCGCGCGGGCGTCGTCCCGGAACTCGTCGAAGGCGTAGCCGCGGCCGGCACCGAAGCCGATCACCGCCCGCCCGTCGGGTGCCACGTGCGCCCGCAGCCGCTGCAGGACGGCGACCCGCGTGCTCGGCGCGAGGAAGGCCACCACGTTGCCGGCGGAGACGACCACGTCGAAGGGCTCCGGGATGCCGCGTGCCGGCAGGTCGAGTTCGGCGAGGTCGCCGACGAGCCACCGCGGCCCGGGGTGGTCCTCCTCGGCGGCAGCGATCAGCACCGGGTCGACGTCCACGCCGACGACGACGTGCCCGGCGCGGGCCAGCCAGCCGCCCGTCCGGCCCGGCCCGCAGCCGGCGTCGAGCACCCGGGAGCCGCGCGACAGCATCGCGTCGACCAGCCGGGCCTCGCCGGCGAGGTCGAAGCCCCGCGCCGCGAGGTCCCGGAACCGCTGCACGTAGGCGGCCGAGTGGCCCGGGTCCTCCTGGGTGATCCGCACCCACGCGCTCTGCTCCGTCACCCGCCCATGATCGCCCACACCCGGAGATCCCGAGGAAACCGGCACGTGGCCCCCAGGATCCCCACAGGTGTGCGGCCCAGGCTCGGCGAGCGCGGTCCACCAGGGGCCGCCGGACGATCGGAGGCCGCCATGGCCACCAGCACGAGCGCGGGCAGGATCCTGTGGTTGCGGACGCGACCCCTGGCGGCTGCGGAGCCCGACCTCACCGCGGACGTCGCCGTCCAGGTCGCCACCGTGGCCCTGGCCGACCACCCGGGGGCGGTCGTCGACCGGATCGAGGTCGATCCCACCGGGTGGTGCACGGCCCATCTGGTCACCCGCTCGGGCGTGCGGGTGGTCGTGCACGTCGACCGGGACCTCACGGTGGTGGGGTGGCTCGCGCTGGCTCGCTGACCGGCCCGGCGGCTCCGCGGGTCCCATGCGGTGCGGCCGACCGGGTAAGGTCGCTATCATCGCTTAGTGTCGATGAATGGAGCGCCGGTCGAGGCGGCTGAGGCGCCGGTCGACGAGGCGGCAGCGCTGTCCGCGGCGGCGTGCGTGTTCCGCAGCCTCGGTGACCCCGCTCGGCTGGCGATCCTGCGCCACCTCACGCTCGGCGAGCACAAGGTCGTCGAGCTGACCGCGCATCTGGGGCTGGCCCAGTCCACCGTCTCGGCGCACCTGGCCTGTCTGCGCGACTGCGGCCTGGTGACCTCCCGGCCGCAGGGGCGCGCGTCGATGTGGTCGCTGGCCACCGCCCCCGAACTGCTCGACGTGCTGGCCGCCGCCGAGCGGCTGCTCGCCGCCACCGGTGACGCCGTCACCCTGTGTCCCACCTACGGCGAGACGGCCGGCCGGTGACCACCGTGCACGCGCACCCGGTGCTGGCACCGTCCGAGCGCGTCCGGCTCGGGCGCCGCGCCCAGCTGCTCGCCGGGGCCTCGGTGACCTACAACGTCGTCGAGGCCGTCATCGCCGTCGCCGCGGGCGTCGCCGCCGGATCGGTCGCCCTCGTCGGTTTCGGCCTGGACTCGGTCGTCGAGGTCTCCAGCGGGCTGATCGTGCTGTGGCAGTTCCGCCACCGGCTGCCCGAGTCGCGGGAGCGGCAGGCGCTGCGGCTGATGGCGATCTCGTTCCTCGCCCTGGCCGCCTACGTCGCCGCCGAGTCCGTCCGCGTGCTCCTCTCCGGCGGCGAGCCCGAGGCGTCGCCGGTCGGCATCGGCTTGGCGATCGCCTCACTGGTCGTCATGCCGTTCCTGTCCTGGGCGCAGCGGCGCACCGGCCGGGCGCTGGGCTCGCACGCGGTCGTCGCCGACTCGACGCAGACGCTGCTGTGCACCTACCTGTCCGTGGTCCTGCTCGTCGGGTTGGTGCTCAACGCGACGCTGGGCTGGAGCTGGGCCGATCCGGTCGCCGGGCTGGTCATCGCCGTGGTCGCCGTCCGCGAGGGCGTCGAGGCATGGCGCGGCGAGGGCTGCTGCGCCCTGGGCGGTCCCGGCGGTCCCGGCGAGGCTGCTGAGGAGCCCGGCGGGGGGTGCCGCTGTCCCGACCGGTGCGGGGACGCGTGTCGCCCGCCCGCCGCGGCGCCGCACGGCCTCCGGCTGGCGCCCCGGGAGGAGCTCCGGTGAGCGGTGCCGTCGCACTGGTCCTGTACGTCCTCGCGCTGGTCGTGCTCTTCGGCGTCCGGGCACTGGTGCACCGACGACGCACCGGCAGCAGCGGCTTCCGCGGCATCTCCGGCACACCGCGTGAGGCGGGCTGGTGGGGCGGGGTGCTCTTCGTCGCCGCCGTCGTGCTCGGCCTGGCTGCTCCGCTCCTGGCCGCGACCGGTGTCGTGCGGGCCGTCCCGCCTCCCGTCGTCGGAGTGACCGGTCTGGCCCTGGCGCTGGCCGGCTTCGCCGCCACCCTGGCCGGGCAGGCGGGGATGGGCGCGTCCTGGCGGATCGGCGTCGACCCCGCCGAGCGGACGGACCTCGTCACGACCGGGGCGTTCGCCTCCGTCCGCAACCCGATCTTCACCGCGATGGTGCTCGCCCAGTTCGGCATGCTGCTGGTCGTCCCGACCTGGGTCAGCGCCGCGGCGTTCGTCGCGCTGGTCGTCGCGGTGCAGGTGCAGGTACGCGTCGTCGAGGAGCCCCACCTGCGCCGCCTGCACGGTGATCCGTACGCCGCCTACGCCGCGCGTACCGGCCGGTTCCTCCCCGGCGTCGGCCGCGGCGCCGCCGGGCCGGCGGAGGCCCGTACCCGCTGACCCGGGTTCCGTCCGGGTCCGGTCGGCGGAAGGGCTCGCACAGCGGGAGCGGCTACGGCGGCGGCGCGCGCCAGTCCGGCGGCTCCGCGGGGTGCAGGGCGGGGTCGTCGGAGGCCAGCGTGCGTACCGGCCCGGGCGGTGTCAGCGGGCCCTCGAAGCGCACGGTGACCCGCCCGAGGCCGCGGCCCCACACCCACCCGGCGCCGAGCTCGTCGTGCCGCACGTCCTGGCCGGGCCACCAGCGGGCCTCGGCCGTCAGCGGCTCGGGTACCTCCTCGGGCCGGTCGTCCGCCGCCCCCACGTCGTCGTCCGCAGCCGGCTCCCCGTCGGCGAACAGGTCGCCCTGGGCGTAGAGCGACAGCCCGGAGACGCCGACCCCGAGCAGCCGCAGCCCGCCCTGCGTGCCGGCCTCGGCCAGCAGCCGGTGCGCGATCGAGGCGATCACCCGCGGGTCGTCGGTGGGCTGGGGCAGCGTCTGCGAGCGGGTGAGCGTCGTGAAGTCGTAGCGGCGCAGCTTGAGCGTCACCGTCCGGCCCGAGTAGGCCGCGGCGCGCAGCCGGCTGCCGACCCGCGCGGCCATGCCCTCCACGTACCGGCCGAGGACGGCGCGGTCGGTGAGGTCGCGGGCGAAGGTCTCCTCCTGCGAGATCGACTTCGCCTCGCGCTCGGCGACCACCGGCCGGTCGTCCTCGGCGCGGGCCAGCGCGTACAGCCCCGTCCCGTGTGCCCGGCCGGCCAGCGCCACGAGGTCGGGCAGTGACTTCGCGGCCAGGTCGCCGACGGTCTTCACGCCCACCTGGTGCAGCCGCTCGGCGGTCGCCGGTCCCACGCCGCCCAGCCGGGTCACCGACAGCGGGTGCAGCACCTCCAGTTCCCGCCCCGGGGGGACGACGACCAGCCCGTCGGGCTTGTCGAGATCGGAGCCGATCTTGGCCATCAGCTTGGAGCTGCCGATGCCGACCGACCCGGTCACCCCGCCGGTCGCCTCGGCGATGCGCTCCTTGAGTCGCCGCGCCAGCGCCGTGACGCCGTCCACCGACAGGTCCAGGCCGGCACCGGCGGCGAGGTCGACGTAGGCCTCGTCGATCGAGACCGGCTCCACCAGCGGGGACAGCTCGCCCAGCAGCTCCATCACCACGTCCGAGGTGCGGCGGTAGGCGGCGAACCGGCCGCCGAGGAAGGCGGTCCCGGACGGGCAGCGGCGGCGCGCCTCCGCGGTGGACATCGCCGAGCGTGCTCCGTAGGCGCGGGCCTCGTAGGACGCCGTCGCCACCACGCCGCGGCCGCCCGTGCCGCCGACGACCACCGGCCGCCCGCGCAGCGAGGGCTTGTCGCGCTGCTCGACCGCGGCGAAGAAGGCGTCGAGGTCCAGGTGCAGGATGCTCGCCTCCCGCCGCACGCCCCACCTCCTCGTCGTCGCCGGCCCGTCCCATGGTCGCCCGTCCTCCGGAGGGGAGAGGAACGGACGCTCCGGTACGACCGCTGGCCGGCGACGTCGACGGACGGGGACCAGCCCACCGGCTGACTGCTGTCCGTCGTGATCATCGGCGTCCGGCTGACCGACACGCCGGTGCGGGCGGCCGGACGCCGGTGGTCAACGCGGACGCGGCTCCCAGATGCCGGCGAAGTGGTGCACCGGGCCGTGTCCGGAGCCGACGCCGAGGCCCTCCCCCGCCTCCAGCGCCCGGTGCAGGTAGTCCCGGGCGGGGTCGACCAGCCGCGTCCAGTCGTCGGTGCGGTGCCGGGCGGCCAGCGCGGCGAGCGCGGAGGACAGCGTGCAGCCGGTCCCGTGCGTCGACCGGGTGTCCACCCGCGGCCGGCGGGTGACCGTCACGCCGTCCGTGGTGGCCAGCACGTCGACGCTCTCCTCACCGCCGAGGTGGCCGCCCTTGAGCAGCACCGCCCGGGGGCCGAGCCCGAGCAGCGCGGTGGCCTGACCGGGCAACTGGTCGACGTCGGTGGCGGGGGACACGCCGAGCAGGACGGCGGCCTCGGGCACGTTCGGCGTGACCAGGTCGGCCAGCGGCAGCAGGTCGGTGCGGACGGCGTCGATCGCGGCCTCGTCGATGAGCCGGTCACCGCTGGTCGCCACCATCACCGGGTCGCACACCACCGGGCCGCCCGGGTGGTCGGCCAGCGCGCCGGCGACGGCTCGCACCACGTCCGCGGTGCCCAGCATGCCGAGCTTGGTGGCGTGCACCTCGACGTCGGCGAACAGGGTCGACAGCTGCTCGGCGACGAACTCCGGTGGCACGCCGTGCACGCCGGTCACACCGCGGGTGTTCTGCGCGGTCAGCGCGGTCAGCACGGCCGTCCCGTAGACGCCGAGCGCGCTGAAGGTCTTGAGGTCGGCCTGGATGCCGGCGCCGCCGCTGGGGTCGCTGCCGGCGACGGTCAGCGCTGTCGGCACCCCGCTCACACCCGCACCCCCTCGATCTCCGCGCGCAGCGCCCGGGCGGCCGCGGCCGGGTCGGGCGCGGTGCACACCGCCGAGACGACGCACACGCCGTCCACCCCGGTCGCGGCCACCTCGGCGGCCCGGGTGGCGTCGATGCCGCCGATCGCGACGGTGGTGAACCCGGCGGCGCGGGCCGCGTCGGCCAGCGTGCGGACGCCGCCCGGACCGAGGGCGCTCCCGGCGTCGGGCTTGGTCGGCGTCGTCCACACCGGGCCGATGCCCACCAGGTCGACGGTCCCCGCCGGCAGGGCGCGCGCGACGTCCAGCTCGGCGACGGAGGAGACGCTGAACCCGAGCAGCCGGCCGGGCCCGAGCAGGGCCCGCACCTCGGCCGGCGGGAGGTCGTCCTGGCCGACGTGCACGCCGTCCGCGCCGGCGAGCAGGGCGACGTCGACGGCGTCGTCGACCCACAGCGCGACGTCCGGCCGGTCGGCCAGCGCCGCCTGCACCGTGCGGGTCAGCTCCAGCAGCTCCCGGCGGGAGGCGGTCTTGTCCCGCACCTGGACGGTGGTGACGCCGCCGGCCACCGCGGCACGGACCACGTCGGCGACCGGCCGCGGGCGGGCGAGGGCGGTGTCGGTGACCAGGTAGAGGGTCGGGTCGAAGGGACGACTCATCGGACGTCCGCCGCGGTCAGGGCGGCGCCGTCGACGGCGTCCAGCGCGTCGAGCCACGCGGGGGCGAACGTGCCTGGGCCCGAGGCCACCCGCGCCGCCCGCTCGGCGGCGACCGCCACGTGCGCGTGCGCGGCCACCGCCCCGGTGAGCGGGTCCTCCGTGGCCGCGACGTAGGCGGCGACCAGGGCGCCCAGCGCGCAGCCGGCACCGGTGGTGCGGGTCAGCAGCGGCGAGCCGCCGCCGACGCGGACGGTGCGCCGGCCGTCGGTGACCAGGTCGACCTCGCCGCTGACCGCCACCACGCCGCCGGTGCGGGCGGCCAGCCCGGCGGCGGCCTTCGCGGCGTCGTCGGTGCTGTCGGTGCTGTCCACGCCGCGGCCGCCGCCCCCCCGCGCCGGCCAGCGCCATGACCTCCGAGGCGTTGCCGCGGACGACGGTGGGCCGCAGGCCGACCAGCTCGGTGGCCAGCTCGGTGCGGTAGACCAGGCCGCCGACGGCGACGGGGTCGAGCACCCACGGCGTCCCGGCCGCGCCCGCCGAGCGGGCCGCCAGTCGCATCGCCTCGGCGGTGCGGGCGTGCACCGTGCCGACGTTGACCAGCACCGCGGACGCGACGGCGGCGAAGTCGCCGGCCTCCTCGGGTGCGTCCACCATCGCCGGGGCGGCGCCCGCTGCGAGCAGGGCGTTGGCGGTGATCGCCTGCACCACCGTGTTCGTGAGGCAGTGCACCAGGGGGGTGCGTGCGAGGAGCGCCGCGCGGGCGGCGCGCAGGTCGACGGCCGGCATGCCGGTGACATCCCTTCGCCAGTGCGAACTGGAGCAGGTTCGACGGGTGTGCTCTCAGCCCCCGGTCGGGGACACCCCGTGCCACGTACGCCCCCGAACGTAACACCGGGTCGGCCACCGGGGCCCGGCCGGCGCGAGCCGACGACTGGTCCTGCCCCGCCTGAGCGCCGTCGTCCCCTGGTGCGCCACCGAACGGCCGGCTCCTCCGACCCACTGCCCGCGTTGGCGGGCGGGCGGAGCGGGGGGAGGTCGGCAGCACCCCGGGCGACGGACGGCCGCCGCTCGGTCCATCCCTCCCGGCCGCGGGGAGCGAGCGGGGGCTTGCGTCAGGATGGCCGGCGTGCTGCTCGCGTGCCTCGCCGTCCTGGTGGGCGCCACGGTGCAGGCCACCGCCGGGTTCGGGCTGGCGCTCATCGCCGGGCCCGCCCTCGTGGCCGTGCTCGACCCCACCGAGGCGGTGACCACGCTGATGGTCCTCGCCACGACCACGACGCTGCTCCCGCTGCTGGTGCGTCGCGGACCACGGCCGGCCGTCCGGTGGGCCGACGTCCGGGTGGTGACCCTGGCCGCCGTACCCGGGGTCCTCGCCGGCGTGCTGGTGCTCGCCGTGGTCAGCAAGGCGGCGCTGCAGCTGGCGGTGGGCGTGGGCGTGCTCGCCGCCGTGGGGCTGCAGGTCCTGCGGCGCCCGGCTCCCGGCCGGAGGGAGCCGTCCCGCTGGGCCACGCTCGGCGTGGGGTTGCTCGCGGGGCTGCTCACCACCACGACCAGCACCAACGGGCCGCCGCTGGTGCTCTGGCTGGAGCGGCGTCAGGTTGCTCCGGCGGAGATGCGCGACACCCTCGCGGCGCTGTTCCTCGCCCTCAACCTGCTCGGGGCCGCGGTGCTCACCGCCTCGGGACGGGCCGGACAGGCCCTCCGGCCGGAGGTGGTGCTGGTGCTGCTGGCCGCGGCGATCGTCGGCCACGTCGCGGGCCGACGGCTGTTCCACCTGCTCGACGTCCGCCGGTTCCGGGTGGCCGGGCTGACGCTGTCGGCGCTGGCCGGGGTGGCCAGCATCGTCGCGGCGCTCGGCTGAGGTCCACCAGAGTGCTCGCGCGGAGCACGGGCCCCTGGAGTTGATCATGGGGTTGGTGCAGGCGGACGCGCGGTCGACGGCGCGCCCTCGAGCAACAACCCCATGATCAACTCGGCGGGAGGTGGAGATCGACGCGTGGCGAGGCCGTGGCCTCAGTCGGTGAGCGCGACCGGGGGCAACCAGTCGGCGTCGAGCAGCTCGGCGATCTCCTGCAGCGCCGAGGTGTCCGCACCGGCGGTGGAGCCGCTGACGGCCAGCCGCTCCACCATCACCCGGGCCACCTGCTCCTCCACGGTGTCCCCGGCGAAGGCCACCCGCCACGGGGAGACCTGGCCGTCGCGGTGGGTGCGGCCGGTGACCTGGCGGGCCTGGATGCCGGAGAAGCGCGGCTGGTGGAACAGCCCGACCCGCGGCGTCGTCGAGGCCGTGCGACCGCCGGGCAGCAGCTCGCCGGCGTGCAGGCTGATCGACGCGGTCACGGTGAAGACGCAGACCGGCGCCTCGCCGGTCTGGAAGCGCAGCCGCTCGGCCTCGACGTCGAAGCGGTCGCGGCCGTAGATGCCCGCCACCGCGATACCGGAGTCCAGCAGCGCCTCGCGGATCGGGTCGGCCGCCGTCTCGACGAACTCGACCGACACCGCGACCTGCCGCTCGGCCTCGACCTGCGCCTTGACCCAGTCGACGGTGGCCTGCGCGCGGATCAGCCCGGCCTTCTGCCGGAAGCGCAGCAGTGCCGCCCGGCCGCGCGCGGTCTGCCGGGCCCGGCGCGCGAGCTGCATCTCGGCGCGGAACTCTTGCCACTCGGACTCGTAGGCGGCCTGCTCGGCCGGGGTCAGGGCGACCGGCGTCCCGGTCACCGACACCGGGCCCCACGGCGCCGGCCGGTGCAGCGTCGCCGGCGGCTCCCCCGCGGCCAGCCAGCCCTGCAGCCGGGCGAGGTCGGCGCGGCGGGCGTCGGCGTCCTCGGTCCACGTCCAGCCGTAGCGGCCACGTTCCACGTGGAACCCGTGCTCGGCGAGCCTGGCCGGCAGGTCCGCCCAGGCGCGCAGCGGCTCGCCGTGCCGCTGCGCGAACTGCGGCGCCAGATAGGGCAGCTCCAGCGGCGTGTGCGCCGGGGTCGCGGTGGCGGCGAGGACGAAGGGCACGTCCGTCGCGCGACCGCCGCCGGAGACGGCCTTCCAGTGCTTCCACCGCTGGGTGGTCGTGTGCCGGACCATGTGCGCCTCGTCGGCGATCACGACGTCGAACCGCAGCCCTGTCCTCTGGAGCGCGACCACCTTGGCCAGCCGGTCCCACGTGGTGACGCACCAGCGCAGCCCGCCGTCGCCGAAGCCGGCGATCGAGCGGGTCCAGTGCGGGATGGTGATGGCCGCGGGGCGGTCGGCGACGACGAGGACGCGGTCGCCGCCGCGCAGCTCGCAGACCTCCCGGGCGGCCAGGACGGCGGTGCCGGTCTTGCCGACGCCGGGGTCGTCGCCGAGCAGGAAGACGCGGTGCCCGGCCGCGGCGGAGGCGACGACGGCCGCAGCACCCGTGGCCTGCTCCTCGCGCGGCACCAGCGGCCGGCTCGGCGGCACCGGGCGCGGGGTGTCGTTGAGCTCGTCCTCGAGGAAGCGTTCGAAGGTGTACGGCGGCGGGTCGTAGGCGGCCAGCTCCGGTGGCAGCTCCCGGCCGACCCACACGTGTGCCTGCAGGTCCGCCCGCCACTGCGCGCCCGGCGCCGGGGCGCGGAACGGGACGGCGAGCACCCACACCCGCTCCCCCGGGCCGGCCACCGGCCGCTCGGGGGCGGGCCCGGCCGTGCGGCGGGCCGGCGCCTTCCGGCGGGTCGTCGTCGTGCTGCGGGTGGTGCTGGTCGAGCGGCTCTGGCTCGTCGACCGGGCTGTCCGGCGGCGCCGTCCGGGCACGGGCGTCCTCCTCTGCGTCGGCCGACGACGGTAGGTCGGCGGGACGACGGGATCTGGTGGAATCGCCGGGTGACGACGAACTCCGGGGAGCGGCTGCACGGCCGGACGCTGGGCTCGGCCGGCCCGCGGGTGGTGTTCGTGCACGGCTTGTTCGGCCAGGGCAAGAACTGGACGACGATCGCCAAGGGCCTCGCCGGCGACCACCGCGTGACGCTCCTCGACCTGCCCAACCACGGGCACTCCCCGTGGACCGACCGGGTGGACTACGTCGACATGGCCGAGCTGGTCGCCGCCGAGCTGCGCTCGTTCGGGGAGCCGGTGACCCTCGTCGGGCACTCGATGGGCGGGAAGGTGTCGATGCAGCTGGCGCTGCGCCACCCGGAGCTGCTGCGCGCGCTGGTCGTCGTCGACATCGCCCCGGTCGAGTACCCGCTGTCCGGCGGCCGCACCGACGACCCGGACGAGGAGGCCTCGCCGTTCGCCGCCTTCATCGCGGCCATGCGCGCCATGGACCTCGACCGCCTCGAGACGCGAGCGGACGCCGACGCCGCGCTGCAGGCCGCTGTCCCCAGCAGGATGGTGCGCTCCTTCCTGCTGCAGAGCCTGGTCCGCGAGGGAGTGGGGGCCGACGGCGGCTGGCGCTGGCGGCTCAACCTCGAGCTGCTCGAGCGCGACCTGGGCGAGCTGCGCGGCTTCCCCGAGCCACCGCCGGGGGCCCGCTACGACGGCCCGGTGCTGTGGGTCGCGGGTGCCAGGTCGCACTACGTGCTGCCCGAGGACCGCGCCCGGATGGAGGAGCTGTTCCCGAACACCCGCCTGGTGCGGGTCAAGAACGCCGGCCACTGGGTGCACTCCGAGCAGCCGGAGGTCTTCCTGGAGACGGTCGCGCGGTTCCTCGAGCGCGTCGAGCGGTGACCGGCAGCGAGTGGCCGCGGCCGGTGCCGCTGGTCGGCGACGCGACCTCGGCGTCCCAGCGCGCCGCCGACCCCACCGGCTGGGCGATGGGCGAGGAGGTCCGGAACGCCCTGCACCGGGTGGTCGGCGCCCGCCGCGACGTCCGGCGGTTCCGGCCCGACCCCGTGCCCGGCGACGTCCTGGAGCGCGTCCTGGCCGCGGCTCACGCCGCCCCGTCGGTCGGGCACAGCCAGCCGTGGCGCTTCCTCGTCGTGCAGGACGCCGGGACCCGGGACCGGGCCGCGGTGCTCACCGACCGGGAACGGCTGCGCCAGGCCGCGCAGCTGGAGCCGGACGCCGCCCGCCGGCTGCTCGACCTGCAGCTTGAGGGGGTGCGCGAGGCGCCGCTCGGCGTGGTGGTCTGCTGCGACCGGCGCACCCCGGCAGCCGGGGTGCTGGGCCGGGCCACCTTCCCCGAGGCCGACCTGTGGAGCTGCGCGGCAGCCATCCAGAACCTGTGGCTGACGGCCCGGGCCGAGGGGCTGGGCCTGGGCTGGGTGACCCTGTTCCGGCCCGAGGAGCTCGCCGGGCTGCTCGGCCTACCGGACGGCGTCGTGACCCTGGGCTGGCTGTGCCTGGGCTGGCCCGACGAGCGGCCGCCCGCCCCGGGCCTGGAGCGAGCCGGCTGGTCCCGGCGGCTGCCGCTGTCCGACGTCGTGCTGCGCGACCGGTGGCCAGTCGAGGACGCCGGGGCGCCGGCGGCCCCGACCTCGCACCTGCGGGCACCGGACCGGGAGGCGGTCGTCGCGGCCCGGGACCAGGCCGACCGGCTGCTCACCCCGCCGGGCTCGCTCGGCGTCCTGGACCGGGCGGTGGACGGCGTGGTGGCGGCTGGCGGCGGCGCGACCTCCGGCGGCACCCTCCTGCTGGCCGCCGCCGACCACCCGGTGGCGAGCCGCGGGGTGTCGGCCTACTCCCCCGACGTGACGCGGGACGTGGTCCGCGCGGCCGTCGCGGGCAGCTCGCTGGGGGCCACGGCCGCCCGGACGGCGGGCCTGCACCTGCGCGTCGTGGACGCCGGGGTCTCCGGCGCCCCCGTCCCGGGTGCGGCGGGAGCCCGGCCCCTGGACCCGCGCGGCGACCTGGTCGACCGGGCGGCGATGACGCCGGACGACGCCCGGCGGTTGCTCGAGGCCGGCCGCGACCTGGGCGGGACAGCGGCGGCCGCGGGGCTGGTGGCCCTCGGCGAGGTCGGGGTCGGCAACACCACCGTGGCGGCGGCGCTGGCGTGCGGGCTGCTCGACGCCGACCCGGCCGACACCGTCGGGCTGGGCTCGGGCGCCGACGCCGAGGTCCTCGCGCGCAAGCGGCAGGTGGTGGTCGAGGCCGTGCGCCGGGCCCGGCGGAGCTCCCCGGGCCTGACCCGGGACCCGGTGGCGGCGCTCGCCGAGCTGGGCGGCCCCGAGCTCGCCGTCCTCGCCGGGGTGGTCCTGGGTGCGGCCGCGGCCGGGTCGGCCGTGGTGCTGGACGGCTACGCCACCTCGGTCGCCGCCCTCGTGGCCGTGCGGTTGGAGCCGGGTGTGCAGCCCGTCCTGCTCGCCGGGCAGCGCAGCCGCGAGCGCGGGCACGAGCTGGTCCTCCGGGACCTGGGCCGGGAACCGCTGCTGGACCTGCGGATGCGCGCCGGCGAGGGCGTCGGCGCGGCCCTGGCGAGCGGCCTGCTCCTTGCCGGGCTGGCGCTGCGCCGGGACACCGCCCGCGTCGACTCCTGACCGGCGCGGCCGCACCCGCCGACGAGAACCGGTCTCCCCAGTCGGGGTGGCCGGCCCGCGCGCCGCGCCCCCGGAACCCCTCACCGGCCGCCACCATGTGGTCGACCGACGCAGTGATCAGGAGCGAGCAGATGACACACCCCGGTCCGCACCAGCCCGGTGCCGGCGACCCGTACGGCACGCCGGGTCCGGCTGCCTGGGGGCAGCAGCACGTGCCGTACGGCGGCTACCCGTCGGCCGGCGGGCACCAGGGGCCGCCGCTCCCGCCCGGGATCGGGCCCGGCGCGTACGTCCAGCCCTACGGCGGCCACCCGTACGCGCCACCGCGGACCACCAACGGGTTCGCCATCGCCTCGATGGTGCTGGGCATCCTCTGGCTGTACTGGTTCGGCAGCATCCTCGCGCTGGTGTTCGGGTACGTGGCGCAGAGCCAGATCCGTGAGCGAGGTGAGGCCGGCGGCGGCATGGCGACCGCCGGCATCGTGCTCGGCTGGATCGGGGTGGGGTTCCTCGCCCTGTTCATCGCCTTCGGTCTCGCCGCTTCCGTCTGACCGCTGACGCGCTCGAACGGAGCGCTGCCGGGGTCGCGGGGGCGGCCGGTGCAGGGCCAGGATCGGCGTATGACCGACCCCCGCGCCGGACACCCGGCTGCCCCCAGCGATCTGGTCGACGTCGCCTCGCTGGTCACCGCGTACTACACGCTCGAGCCGGACCCGGCCGACCCGGCCCAGCAGGTCGCCTTCGGGACGTCCGGGCACCGCGGGTCGGCGTTCGACCGCGCGTTCAACGAGGCGCACATCGTCGCCACCACGCAGGCCATCTGCGAGTACCGCGCCGCCCAGGGTTACGACGGGCCGCTGTTCATCGGCCGCGACACCCACGCCCTGTCCGAGCCGGCCTGGGCCTCGGCGCTGGAGGTGCTGGTCGCCAACGACGTGACCGTGCTGGTCGACGCCGCCGACCGGTACACGCCCACGCCGGCGGTCAGCCACGCCATCCTGCGGGCCAACCGGGGGAAGACCTCCGGCCTGGCCGACGGCATCATCGTCACCCCCTCGCACAACCCGCCCCGCGACGGCGGCTTCAAGTACAACCCGCCCAACGGCGGCCCGGCCGACACCGACGCGACCAAGGTCATCGCCGCCCGCGCCAACGAGCTGCTGCAGGACGACCTCAAGGGCGTGCAGCGAATCCCGTTCGCCCGCGCCCGGGCCGCCGCGCAGCCGCACCACTTCCTCGGCGACTACGTCGAGGACCTGCCGTCGGTGCTCGACCTCGATGCGGTCCGCGACGCCGGCGTGCGCATCGGCGCCGACCCGCTGGGCGGCGCCAGCGTCGACTACTGGGGGGCCATCGCCGAGCGGCACCGCCTCGACCTGACCGTCGTCAACCCGCTGGTCGACCCGACCTGGCGGTTCATGACGCTGGACTGGGACGGCAAGATCCGCATGGACTGCTCCTCGCCGTCGGCCATGGCCTCCCTGATCGGCAAGCGCGAGCAGTTCCAGATCGCCACCGGCAACGACGCCGACGCCGACCGGCACGGCATCGTCACCCCCGACGCCGGCCTGATGAACCCCAACCACTTCCTCGCCGTGGCGATCTCCTACCTGTTCGCCCACCGGCCGGAGTGGGGCGCCGAGGTCGCGGTCGGCAAGACGCTGGTGTCGTCGTCCCTCATCGACCGGGTGGTCGGCGGGCTGGGCCGGCGGCTGGTCGAGGTGCCGGTCGGCTTCAAGTGGTTCGTGCCCGGCCTGCTCGACGGGTCGGTCGGCTTCGGCGGCGAGGAGTCCGCCGGGGCGTCGTTCCTGCGGCGGGACGGCGGGGTGTGGACGACGGACAAGGACGGCATCCTGCTGGCGCTGCTGGCCAGCGAGATCCAGGCGGTCACCGGCAGCTCGCCGTCCCAGCTGCACGCGGAGCTGACCGCCCGGTACGGGGAGTCGGCCTACGCCCGCATCGACGCGCCGGCGACCCGCGAGCAGAAGGCCGCGCTGGGCAAGCTCTCCCCCGAGGACGTGACGGCGACCGAGCTGGCCGGTGAGCCGATCACCGCCAAGCTCACCCGGGCGCCGGGCAACGACGCGGCGATCGGCGGGCTCAAGGTGACCACGGGGAACGCCTGGTTCGCCGCCCGCCCCTCGGGCACCGAGGACGTCTACAAGGTCTACGCGGAGTCCTTCAAGGGACCCGAGCACCTGGCGCAGGTGCAGCAGGAGGCCAAGGCCGTCGTCACCGCCGCGCTCGGGGGCTGACCCGAGCGGCGATCACCGGCGGGTGGTCGCTCGACACGCCGTCGAGGACGACCACCCGCCGGCGATCACGGGGAGGCCGGGCCCCTACTTCACGTCCTCGTCGACCCAGTCGAGGCTCTTGGTGACCGCCTTCTGCCAGTTGCGGTAGTTGCGCTCCCGCTCCTCGGCCGGCATCTGCGGCTCCCAGCGCTTGTCCTCGGCCCACTTGGCGGTCAGCTCGTCGAGGTCGGACCAGAAGCCGACGGCGAGCCCGGCGGCGTAGGCGGCGCCCAGCGCCGTCGTCTCGGCGATCTGCGGCCGGATCACCGGGACGTCGAGGATGTCGGCCTGGAACTGCATGAGCAGCTCGTTGCCGACCATGCCGCCGTCCACCCGCAGCTCGGTGAGGTCGACCCCGGAGTCGGCGTTCATCGCGTCGAGCACCTCGCGGGTCTGGTACGCCGTCGCCTCGAGCACCGCCCGGGCCAGGTGCCCCTTGTTGACGTACCGGGTGAGTCCGACGATGGCGCCGCGGGCGTCGGAGCGCCAGTGCGGCGCGAAGAGCCCGGAGAAGGCGGGCACGAAGTACGCGCCGCCGTTGTCCTCGACCGAGCGGGCCTGGTCCTCGATCTCCGGGGCGCTCGAGATCATCCCGAGGTTGTCCCGGACCCACTGCACCAGCGACCCGGTGACCGCGATCGAGCCCTCCAGGGCGTACACCGGCTTGCCGTCGCCGAGCTGGTAGCACAGCGTCGTGAGCAGGCCGTTCTGCGACGGGACGGCCTCCTCGCCGGTGTTGAGCAGCATGAAGTTGCCGGTGCCGTAGGTGTTCTTGGCCATGCCCTTGGTGAAGCAGACCTGGCCGAAGGTGGCCGCCTGCTGGTCGCCGAGCGAGCCGGCGATCGGCACCCCGGCGAGGAAGCCGGCCTTGCGGCCCCGGCCGTACTCCTCGGAGTTGGACCGGATCTCCGGGAGCATGGACGTCGGGATGCCCATCTCCTCGGCGATGTCGGCGTCCCAGGCCAGCGTCCGGTAGTCCATGAGCATCGTGCGGGAGGCGTTGGAGACGTCGGTGAGGTGCAGCCCGCCGTCGGCCCCGCCGGTCATGTTCCAGATCAGCCAGGAGTCGATGGTGCCCATGAGCAGCTCACCGCGCTCGGCCCGCTCCCGGGCGCCGTCGACGTTGTCGAGGATCCAGCGCACCTTGGGCCCGGCGAAGTAGGTGGCCAGCGGCAGGCCGACCTTGTCCTTGTACCGGTCGGCGCCGCCGCCGAGGGCGCCGAGCTGCTCGACGATCGCCGTGGTGCGGGTGTCCTGCCAGACGATCGCGTTGTAGACCGGCCGGCCGGTGTTCCGGTCCCACACGACGGTGGTCTCGCGCTGGTTGGTGATGCCGACGGCGACCACGTCCGAGTGCCCGACGTTGCCGCGGGCGAGCGCCTGGCCCACCACCTCGCGGGTGTTGGTCCAGATCTCGTCGGGGTCGTGCTCGACCCACCCGGCGCGCGGGAAGATTTGCTGGTGCTCCTTCTGCCCGACCGAGACCACGGCGCCGTCGTGGTCGAAAATCATGCATCGGGTGCTCGTGGTCCCCTGGTCGATGGCTGCCACGTACTGGCTCACGGGTGTTCCTCTCGCGTCGTTGCGGTGGTGTGCAGGGTCTCGCGGAAGGCCGGTCAGAGGGGGACCCGCGAGAGCAGGCCGCCCAGGGTGGCGCCGATCAGCGGTCCGACGATCGGCACCCAGGCGTAGCCCCAGTTGCTGTCCCCCTTGCCGCGGATCGGCAGCACCGCGTGCGCGATGCGTGGGCCCAGGTCGCGAGCGGGGTTGATGGCGTAGCCGGTCGGCCCGCCGAGGGAGGCGCCGATGCCGACGACGAGCAGGGCCACCGCGAGCGGTCCGAGCTCGCTGGGCGTGTCCCCGAAGCGCAGGATGATGTAGACGAGGACGAACGTGCCGACGACCTCGGTCATCACGTTGTCCGCGGTGCTCTTGATGGCCGGCCCGGTGGAGAAGGTGCCGAGCACCGGCTCGGTCGCCGCGTCGTAGTGCGCCCGGTAGGCCAGCCAGGCGACGACGGCGCCGAGGAACGCGCCGATCAGCTGTCCGATGACGTAGACGAGGGACGACGCCAGGGTGATGGGCACGCCCGGCGCGTACTCGTCCGCGCCGCTCACCGCGAGGCCCAGGGTGACCGCTGGGTTGATGTGCGCCCCGGAGCTCGCGCCGGCGTAGACGCCGGCGAACACGGCGATGCCCCAGCCGAAGTTGATGAGCAGCCAGTTGGCCCCGTTGCCGTACGTCCCCGGGAGGACGACGTTGGCGACCACCCCGACGCCGAGGAGTATCAGGACGCCGGTCCCGACGACCTCGCTGCCGAAGACTGTCCACAGGCTCATGCGCTGCTCCTCATCACCGTTGATGCGTGGGCCCCGGAGCGGCGCCCGATCGGCCCCGCCCGGACGACGGCCGGGGCGGGTGACGCTATTCACACAGGTGGGAGGCGGACAACGGGGTCCGTACGACGATGTCGGACAACCCGACCCGGTCAGCGCCGCTCGCCCCAGGCGATGCTCAGCTGCACCGCGCGCTCCCACTCCGGATAGACGGCGTCCAGCGCGGCGACCCGGCCCGGGTCGGGCACCCACTGCGCCGAGCGGTGCCAGTTGCGCCGCAGCGCTCCGGTGTCCGACCACACCCCGACGGCGAGCCCCGCCGCGTAGGCCGCGCCCAGGGAGACCGTCTCCCCCACCATCGGACGCACCACCGGGCTGCCGAGCACGTCGGCCAGGAACTGCATCAGCAGGTTGTTGGTGGTCATCCCGCCGTCCACGCGCAGCGCCTCCATCGGCAGGCCGGAGTCGGCGTCCATTGCCCGGACGACGTCCCGCGTCTGCCACCCGGTCGCCTCCAGCACCGCCCGGGCCAGGTGGCCCTTGGTGACGTAGGAGGTCAGGCCGGCGACCAGCCCGCGCGCGCGGCCCTCCCAGTGCGGGGCGAGCAGCCCGGAGAACGCCGGGACGATGTAGCACCCGCCGTTGTCCGAGACGGTGCGGGCGAGGGTCTCCACCTCGGCCGCCGAGCCGATCAGCCCGAGGCTGTCGCGCAGCCACTGCACCAGGGCGCCGGTGACGGCGATCGAGCCCTCCAGCGCGTAGTGGACCGGCTCCCCCGCCAGCTGGTAGGCCACCGTGCTGATCAGCCCGTGCCGGGAGCGCACCAGGCCGGTGCCGGTGTTCTGCAGCAGGAAGCTGCCGGTGCCGTAGGTGCACTTGGCCTCGCCGGGCGCGAAGCAGGTCTGCCCGAACAGCGCCGCCTGCTGGTCACCGAGCGCCCCGCTGATGGGCAGCGGCACCGGCAGGGCGCTCGCGGTGCCCAGCACGCCGACCGACGGGCGGATCTCCGGCAGCATCGCCGCGGGGACGCCGAAGAAGTCGAGCAGGTCGGGATCCCAGCAGCAGCGGCGCACGTCCATGAGCAGGGTCCGGCTGGCGTTGGTGACGTCGGTGACGTGCACCCCGCCGTCGGTCCCCCCGGTGAGGTTCCAGACCAGCCAGCTCTCCATCGTGCCGAACAGCAGCTCCCCGCGTTCGGCCCGCGCCCGCGCGCCGGGGACGGCGTCGAGCACCCAGCGCAGCCGCGGGCCGGCGAAGTACCCGGCCAGCTCCAGCCCGGTGCGCTCGCGCACGATCGCGGCCTCCGGCCGGGCGGCCAGCTGCTCCACCAGCGGCCCGGTGCGGGTGTCCTGCCAGACCAGTGCGCGCACCAGCGGCCGGCCGGTGGCGCGGTCCCAGACCACCGTCGTCTCCCGCTGGTTGGCGATGCCCAGCGCCACCACCTGCCCGGGTGCGCCGGCCACGTCGCGCAGCGCCTGCGCGGCGGTGAGCTGCGTGTTCGCCCAGATCTCCTCCGGGTCGTGCTCGACCCAGCCCGGCCGCGGGAAGTGCTGCCGGTGCTCGCGCTGGCGGACCGCGACCAGCCGGCCGGCGCGGTCGAACACGATCGACCGGGTCGAGGTGGTCCCCTGGTCCACCGCGAGCACGTACCGCTCGGTCATGCCAGCAGCTCTCGCGAGACGGCGGCCGCGGCCTCGACGACCATCGTCCGCAGCGCCGGCCGCGCCCCCTTCGCGAACAGCTCCTCGACCGGGCCGCTGACGCCCAGGGCCCCGACCACCAGGCCGCCCGGGCCGTGCACCGGCGCGGCCATCCCGCCCACGCCCAGCCGGTACTCGCCGAGCTGCTCGGCCCAGCCGCGGGCGCGGGCGGTCTGCAGCTCGGCCAGCAGCGCCGCCGGTTCGACGACGGTGCGCGGGGTGAGCGCCTCGAGCCGGGCGTCGGCCAGCGCCCGGGCCAGCGCGGGCCGGCTGGCCAGCAGCACCTTCCCGACCGCGGTCGCGTGCGCGGGCAGCACCGACCCGACCTCCAGCTCCTGCGGTGAGTCGTCGGGCCGGAAGACGTGGTGGACGACGACGACCTGCAGGCCGGCCGGCGTTCCCAGCCGGACGGCGAACCCGCTGCGGGCGGCCAGCGAGTCGGCCCAGTTCGACGCCCGGGACCGCAACTCGTTGGCGTCGAGGTAGTGCGAGCCCAGGCCCAGCAGGCCGGCACCGAGCGCGTACCGGCCGGTGCGCGGGTCCTGCTCGACGAAGCCCACCGACAGCAGCGTGCGCAGCAGGCCGTGGGTCGTCGTCTTGGGCAGCCCGACGGCGGCCGCGAGCTCGGTCACGCCCATCTGACCGCCGGACTCGACGATGGCGTGCAGCAGGGTGGCGGCGCGTTCGATGGACTGCACGGTGCCGGGCACGGCCGGTCACCCTAGGCCCTGCGTGTACGACGATGTCGAACGAGCGACGTCGACCGGCCTGCAGCACCGGCCTACCGTTGAGACGGAGCAGTTCCTGCAGGAGGAGTCGGCATGCCCGTAGTCCCCGCCCTCGGTCCCGAGCGGCGTGCACGAGCCTGGGCCGAGTTGGCCGAGCAGCCGTTCGAGGTCCTCGTCGTCGGCGGCGGGGTCACCGGTGCCGGCGTCGCCCTCGACGCGGCGACCCGCGGCCTGCGCACGGCGCTGGTCGAGGCCCGTGACTTCGCCAGCGGCACGTCCTCCCGCTCGTCCAAGCTGTTCCACGGCGGGCTGCGCTACCTGGAGTCCTTCGACTTCGGCCTGGTGCGCGAGGCCCTCCACGAGCGCGACCTGAGCGTCACCCGGCTGGCCCCGCACCTGGTCAAGCCGGTGCCGTTCCTCTACCCGCTCACCCGCCACTGGGAACGGCCGTACGTGACCGCGGGGCTCACCCTCTACGACGGGCTGGCCCGCGTCGGCGCGCTGTCGACCCCGCTGCCCCCGCAGCGGCACCTGACCCGGACCGGCGCGCGCAAGCTCTTCCCCGCGCTCAAGCCCGACGCCCTGGTCGGCGCCGTCCGCTACTACGACGCCCAGGCCGACGACGCCCGGCACACCCTCAGCGTCGCGCGCACCGCCGCCGCCTACGGCGCGACCGTCCTCAACTCCGCCGAGGTCGTGAAGTTCCACCACGCCGGCGGCCGGGTCACCGGTGTGCGGGTCCGCGACGTCGAGACCGGGCGCGAGGTCGACGTGCAGGCCGAGGTCGTGGTCAACGCCACCGGCGTGTGGACCGACGACATCCAGACCCTCGTCGGCGGGCGCGGCCGCTTCCACGTGCGCGCCAGCAAGGGCGTGCACATCGTCGTGCCGCGCGACCGCATCAACGGCGAGACGGGGCTGATCCTGCGCACCGAGAAGTCGGTGCTGTTCGTCATCCCCTGGGGCAGCCACTGGATCGTCGGGACGACGGACACCGACTGGGACCTCGACAAGGCCCACCCGGCCGCGTCGCGGGCCGACATCGACTACATCCTCGAGCACGTCAACCAGGTGCTCGCCGTCCCGCTCAGCCACGACGACATCACCGGCGTCTACGCCGGGCTGCGCCCGCTGCTGGCCGGCGAGTCGGAGGTCACCAGCCAGCTCTCCCGCGAGCACGCGGTCGCCCGGCCGATGCCCGGTGTGGTGGCGGTGGCCGGTGGCAAGTACACGACCTACCGGCCGATGGCCGCCGACGCGGTGGACGCCGTCGCCGACGACGTCACCCGCTCGGTGCCGCCGAGCGTCACCGAGAACATCCCGCTGGTCGGCGCCGAGGGCTACCACGCGATGGTCAACCAGCTGCACGGGCTCAGCGAGCGCTGGGGCATCCCGCACTTCCGTGCCGAGCACCTGCTCAACCGCTACGGCTCGGAGACCCCCGAGGTGCTCGGGCTGGCCGCCGACGACCGCTCCCTGCTGGAGCCGGTGTCCGGGGCGGAGGAGTACCTGATGGTCGAGATGGTGTGGGGCGCCTCGCACGAGGGTGCGCTGCACCTCGACGACCTGCTGGCCCGGCGCACCCGCATCTCGATCGAGACGCCGCACCGGGGCGTGGAGTCCGCCGAGCCGGTCGCGCGGGCGGTGGCCGGCGTCCTGGGCTGGGACGAGGCGCGGATCCGCAACGAGGTCGACAGCTACCGGGCCCGGGTCGAGGCCGAGCGCCGCTCGCAGGAGGCCGCCGACGACCAGGCCGCCGACGCGGTGCGGATCGCCGCCCCCGACACCCGCGCCGTCGCCGTCGGGCGCGCACTCGTCTGACGGTGACACCGCGGTCCTACCGGACCGCACCACGGTGACATCGCGGTCCTCCGGACCGCACCACGGCCAGGTGCCGTCCCCGACCGCCTCGGAGCCGCTGCCCGTGTCCCGGTCGGGGACCCTCCGGGGCCCCGCGACCGGTCCACCCCGGCCCGGTGCCGTCCCCGATCCTCGGGGACCCGTCGCCGGGCGCCGCCTCGGGCCTGCGCTGGGCCCAGGCCTGTGTCCCGCGCCATCGGGGGGCCGTGGGGGCAGGATCGGGGCATGACGGCTCCTGTCCTCGACGTGGTCGCGCTGGTGCGGGAACTGGTCGGCCGGACGACGGTGTCCGGCGACGCGGCCGCCCAGCGCGACGTGCTCGGCACGCTGACCGACGTGCTGCGCGGCCACGCCCCGCACCTGCAGGTGATCGAGGGGCGAGACCGGGACCACCCCTGGACCCTGCTGCGGACCCCGGCCGACCCCGGCCGCCGGCAGCTGCTGCTCGCCTGCCACGTCGACACCGTCCCGGCGGCCGACCCCGGAGCCTGGCAGCGCGACCCGTTCGGCGCGGACCTCGAGGAGGGGCGGGTGTGGGGCCGCGGAGGGAGCGACATGAAGGCCGGCGTGGTCGCCGCCGCGGCTGCGCTCGCCACGGCGGACCCCGGGACCCCCGTGGCGCTGCTGCTCACCAGCGACGAGGAGATCGGCTCGAAGGGCGCCGCCGCCGCGGCCGCGGCGGTCGCCGAGCTGCCGGTGGGGGCGGTGGTCGTCCCCGAGGCGACCGGCAACCAGGTGGTCCTCGGCCACAAGGGCGCGCTGTGGCTCGCCGTCCGCACCGCGGGCCGCGCCGCGCACGGCAGCACGCCCGAGCGCGGGCACAACGCCGTCCTCGACCTGGTCGCCGTCCTCGGCCGGGCCGGTGGGGCGCTCCCGCTGCGGAGCGACGCCTTCCTCGGCACGGAGACCTGGAACCCCGGGGTCGTCACCGGCGGCACCGTGCCGAACGTGGTCCCCGACCGCGCCGAGGCGGTCGTCGACATGCGGACCGTGGCCCCCGGCGACGAGCTGCTGGCCTGGTGGCGGGAGCAGCCCGAGGTGGCCGACGTCGAGGTGCGCGTGGACCTGCCGCCCGTCGGTACCCCCGCCGACGACCCGTGGGTGGCCTCGCTGCCCGCGCCGGCTCTGCCCACCCCGGCCACGTACTTCACCGACGCCTCGGTGCTCGTGCAGGTGGTCGGCGGCGCACCGATCGTCGTGTGGGGCCCGGGCACCCCCGCGGTGATGCACGCCGTCGACGAGTACGTGGAGGTCGCCGAGGTGGAGCACGCCGCGGCCGCCTTCGCCGACGTCGTCACCCGCTGGAACGGCTCTCCTGCAGGGTCCGGCGAGCCTGTGGGTGGCGGGGGGTAGGAGGGTCCTTCAGCCCCGCCGCGCGGCCTTGTCGACGTACATCGCGTCGTCGGCCTCCCGCACCAGTCCCCCGAACGCCCGCTCGGGGTCGATGCCGCCCTCCACGGTGCCGATCCCGATGCTGATCGACAGCGGGATGGTCAGCCCGCCGGCCAGCTGCAGCGGCTCGTTCACCCGGTCCCGCAGCCGGGTGGCGAGCGCCTCGGCGTCGGCCCGCCCGCTGTTCTCGCAGACGATGCTGAACTCGTCCCCGCCGACCCGGGCTGCCGTGTCGCTGGCACGCAGCACCGAGGTCAGCCGCTCGGCGAAGGCGATGAGCACCGCGTCGCCGACCGGGTGACCGTGGACGTCGTTGATCGTCTTGAAGCTGTCGAGGTCGACGCCCAGCAGGCTGGTCGGCGTCCGCTCGCGGCGACCCCGCTCGAGGGCGTGCTGGAGCCGGTCGGTGAACAGGGCCCGGTTGGGCAGGCCGGTGAGCGGGTCGTGCAGCGACCGGTGCACCAGTGCGGCCTCCAGGCGCTTGCGGTCGGTGATGTCCTCGACGATCGCCACCACGTGCGGAGGGTCGCCCTCCGGGGTCTCCGGCACCCAGGACGAGGTGACCTGCACCGGCACGACACCGCCGTCCGCCCGCACCAGCCGGGTCTCGTGCCGCATCCTCTTGCGCTCCTCGAGGAGCTCGGCGAACGCCTCGATGGCGGCTTGGCGGTTGTCGGGGTGGACGAGGTCGAGCATCGAGCGGCCGTAGAGCTCCTCGGAGGTGTACGCGAGCATCGCCGCCAGTGCCGGGTTGGCGTCGACGATGAGACCGGCCGGCGTGGCGAGCGCGATCCCCATGGGCGCGTTGGCGAACGCGCTCCGGCGATCAGCCGGGGGCAGCGTGTCCGCCGCATCGGTCACATCCCACCTCCGTGCCGGTCATCCTGCGCCGACACGACCCGTTGCTGCAGCTCTTCGGCCCGAGAGCGTCCGAGTGGTTCCACGTGGAACCCGGCGCCGGGGCAGGATGTCATGTGATCGACCGAGGAGGACCCATGAACGAGTTCGACCTGGTGCTGCCCGCGACCGTGGACGTCCGCGAGGTCGGCATGCGCGACGGCCTGCAGCTGGAGGCGCCGGTGCCGCTGGAGGGCAAGCTGGCGATGCTGGAGGCGCTCGTGGCCACCGGCGTCCGCCGGATCGAGGTGACCTCCTTCGTCTCGCCCAAGGCGGTCCCGGCACTGGCCGACGCCGACCAGCTGGCCGCCGAGCTCTCCTCCTTCCAGGGCGTGCACTTCTCCGCCCTGGTCGCGAACGCCCGCGGCGCCACCCGGGCGGTGGACGCCGGGGTCGCCCACCTCGAGTACGTCGTCTCCGCCTCCGACGGGCACAGCCGGGCCAACGCCGGCCGCTCCACCGCCGAGGCCGTCGCGGCGGTCGGCGAGATCGCCGCCCTGGCCCATGGCGCCGGCGGGTCGCTGGAGGTGGTGGTCGCCACCGCCTGGGACTGCCCCTTCGACGGCCGCACGCCGATCCCCCGCACCGTGGACGTCGCCCGCGCCGTCGTCACCGCCGGGGCCGACCGGCTGTGCCTGGGCGACACCATCGGCACGACCACCCCGATGCGGGTGGTGCAGCTGCTCGACGCCGTCCGCCGGGCCTGCCCCGGCGTCGAGGTCGGCGTCCACTTCCACGACACCCGCGGCACCGGGCAGGCCAACGCGCTGGCCGCCGTCCAGGCGGGGGTGACCCAGCTGGACTCCTCGGTCGGCGGCCTGGGCGGGTGCCCGTTCGCGCCGGGTGCCAGCGGCAACATCGCCACCGAGGAGCTGGTCTACATGCTCGAGGAGTCCGGCGTGCGCACCGGGATCGACCTCGACGCCGTCCTCGCCGCCGCCCGGGTCACCGAGCAGGCCGTGGGCCGCCCGCTGCCCGGCTCGCTCTACCGGGCGGGCGGACGCTCGGTGCCCCGCCCGGCGACCGTCGGGTGAGGCCGCCGGCAGCACCGCAGGAAGCTCCCGAGCCGACAGCGAGCGAGCGCCGGCGGGCGAGAGCCGAACGAGCGCGGAGGCGAGCAGCGGCGTGGCGGACGAGGAGCGGACCGGGGGCGGAACCGGACCCGGGGACCCGGCCCGGTGACGCGCGTCCCCGTGGTTGGCTGGACGTCATGAGCCAGCCGCCGTCCGGGGGGAGTGCGGTCGACCCCCGCACCATGCGCGACGTCCTCGGCCACTTCGCCTCCGGCGTCACCGTGGTGACCGCCCAGGGCGAGGAGGAGCCGATCGGCTTCACCTGCCAGTCGTTCAGCTCGCTGTCGCTGGACCCGCCGCTGGTCGCCATCGCGCCCGCGCGGACGTCCCGCACCTGGCCGCGGCTGCGCGCGCTCGGCCGCTTCTGCGTCAACGTGCTCGCCGAGGACCAGGTCGAGCTGTCGGCCCGGTTCGCCCGCTCCGCCGTCGACAAGTTCGCCGGGGTGTCGTGGCGGCCCAGCCCGTCGGGCCAGCCGGTGCTCGACGACGTCGTCGCCTGGATCGACTGCGAGCTGTGGGCGGAGTACGACGGCGGCGACCACACCCTCGTCGCGGCCCGGGTGCTCGACCTGGGTGCCGACCCGGGACGGCGGCCGCTGCTGTTCCACCGCGGCGCCTACGGCCTGCTGGAGACCCGCGCGGCCGAGGGGTAGGCGGGCCGGCCTAGCAGAACCGGACGGCGATCAGCGCGACGTCGTCCCGACCGTCCAGGGAGCCGGCGACCGCGGCGTCGCACAGCTGCCGGGGGCCGGCGCCGGCCGGGGCGGCGACCAGGCGCTCGACCAGCTCGGCGATGCCCTCGTCGAGGTCGGTGCCGGGGCGCTCGATGAGGCCGTCGGTGTAGGCCAGCAGGGTGGCCTCGCGGGGCAGGTCGATCGCCGTCGACCGGCGGGGCAGGCTGCCGTCGACGCCGATCAGCAGGCCGGTCACCCCGTCCAGCAGCTGCACCTCCCCGTCGGGCGTGCGCAGCAGCGGCGGCGGGTGGCCGGCGCTGGCCAGGTGCACCCGCCACGGTGCGCCGCCCTCCGCCGGGGGCACCGCCCGCGCGTAGACCATCGTGGCCATCGAGGCCACCTCCAGTCCCTGCACCAGCCGGTCCACCCGCGCGAGGACGGCGGCGGGGTCGGGGTCGGGGGCCTCCCACGCGCACGCCCGGATGAGCCCGCGCAGGTGTCCCATCGCCGCGGCGGCCGCGACGTCGTGGCCCACGACGTCGCCGATCACCACGCCGATCGAGCCGTCGGGCAGGTGCAGCAGGTCGTAGAAGTCACCGCCCACGTCGGCCGCCGTCGAGGCGCTGACGTAGTGCGCGGCCGACTCCACCCCGGGGATCACCGGCAGCTCCGGCAGCAGCGACCGCTGCAGCGTGTCGGCGACGGTGTGCTCCTGCTGGTAGAGGCGCACGTTGTCCATCGCCAGGGCGGCGCGGCGGGCGAGGTCCTCGGCGAGGTCGACGTCCTCCTGGTCGAAGGGGCGCTCGGTGTCGCGGCGCCCCAGCAGGATGGCGCCGCGGGTGCGCCGGCGGGCGACCATCGGGACGGCGAGCAGCGACCCCATCCCCAGCCGCTCGGCCGCCTCGCGGGTCGCCGCGGAGCTGAAGAGCCCGTCCAGCCCCGCTGCGGCGTGCTGGACCAGCACCGGTCGCGACGTGGCGAAGCTGCGCCGGGTCGGGGAGACCTCGGGCAGGTGCCCGACGTGCTGGGTGGCCAGCAGGCGCAGCTCGTCGGCGAAGCCGTCGCGGTGGCGGGAGGCGGTCTCGCGGACGGTCCCGGTGTCGTCGACCAGGGTGATGAACACCCAGTCGGCGAGCAGGGGCACGCACAGCCGGGCCAGCCGGTCGAGGACGTCGGTGAGGTCGAGCGTGGCGATGAGCGTGCTCGTCGCCTCGGCCATCAGCGCGAGGCGGCCCTGCATGCGCTCGGCGTCGGCGCGCGCCCGCTCGGCGTCGGCCTGCGCCCGCTCGGCGGTCGCCCGGGCCAGCTCGGCCTCCTGTCGGGCGGTCTGCTCGGCGGCGAACGCCTCCTCCCGTTCACGCTCGACCCGCACCCGCTCGGTCACGTCGGTCTGCACGCCGACGAAGCTGACCAGCTCGCCCTCGCCGTCGAAGACCGGGCTGACCGACAGCTGGTTCCAGAAGGCGGTGCCGTCCTTGCGGTGGTTCAGCAGCGTCGTGGTGATCGCCTGCCGCGCGCGCAGCGCGGCCCGGATCTCCGCGACGGTTGCGGGGTCGGTGGCCGGGCCCTGCAGGAAGCGGCAGTTCCGGCCCACCGCCTCCTCGTAGGAGTAGCCGGTGATGCGGCCGAAGGAGGGGTTGACCCAGACCAGCGGGTCGTCCGGTTGGCGGGGGTCGGTGATGGTGAAGGCGATGTCGGTGGCGACGACCGCCCGTTCGCGCAGCGCCTGGAGCTGCTCGCCGGCCGGGTCGGACCCGCCCTCCACCTCGAGGAAGACGACCAGGGACAGGTGCTCGTCGCCGTCGGGCCGGGACAGCGGGAAGCCGGTGACCCAGAGCAGCTGGTCGCGCCGGTCGCCGTCCCGGTGGCCCTGACCGGGCGTCATCCGCACCGCCTCGCCGGTGACCGGCAGGCCCTGGGCGACCAGCGACAGCGGGCCGGACGTGCTGGCCAGGGGTCGTCCGCCCAGGTCGGTGAGGCCGACCGAGGCGCCCCACGTGTCGATGTCGACGGGGAGGCGGACGTTGCCGGCCAGCTCCACCGCGGCGGTGTTGGCGTAGGTCACGGCTCCGGCACTGCGGTCGATGAGCAGCACGGCCACCGGGACGTCGGACAGCACGCCGGGCAGCGCGGTCGACGAGGTGCCGGCGCGCTCGGAGAGGACGGCGGTGGCGGCGCTGACCACGCCGGCCTCCTCGCGGCCCACGACGCCGTCGGGACGCTGGAGGAGGGACTGGTCCCGCGGTCGGTCCCGCTCGGCCGGCACGGGCACGACAGTAACCGCGCGACTTCGCGCCCGGCCACCACGGGTCCCCCGTCTGACCTGCGGTTGGGGTGCGCGAGGTGTGGGCGGCGGCCCCGCGGGAACCCCTCCGGCGGGGTACGCCGTTCCCCCACTGGAGGAGACGATCGCCATGGGACTGCTCGACCGGCTGCTCGGCCGCCGCCGATCCGGCTCCGACCACGGGTACCAGCAGGGGTACGACGGGTACCAGGCCACGCAGCAGTACGGCGGGTACCAGCCGCCGCCCGCGCCGCACGGCGGAGCGCAGGGCGGTGCGCCCACCGACCAGCAGGCCATCGAGCGCTACCGCTACCTGCTGCGTACCGCGCCGCCGGACCAGATCGAGGAGGCGCACGCCGAGGCGTTCGCCCAGCTCACGCCACAGCAGCGGCAGGAGGTGCTGGTCCAGCTCGCCGCCGCGGTGCCCTCCTCGGAGCGGCCGCGCTCGGACGACCCGCGCTCCCTCGCCCGCGCGGCGACGCGTGCCGAGGTGCGTCAGCCCGGCACGCTGGAGCGGGCCTTCGGCGGCGGCTTCGGGGGCGGCGGTTCCGGCCCGGGGTACGGCGGCGGCTACGGCTCCGGGTACGGCCGGGGCTACGGCGGGCCCAGCTTCGGCAGCACCCTGGGCGCCAGCCTGCTCGGCACCGTGGGCGGCCTGGTGGTCGGCACCGCGGTCGCCGACGCGCTGTTCGACACCGGCCTCGGCGACGGCGGCCTGTTCGGCGGCGGGGACGAGGAGGCCTACGCCCAGGGCTACGAGGACGGCGCGGGTGGGGACGGCGACTACGGCGGCGACCCGGGTGGGGATCTCGCCGGGGGCGCCGACCCGGGCGGCGACTTCGGTGGGGACTTCGGGGGCGACTTCGGGGGCGGGGAGTTCTAGGAGGCCACCGCCGCCTCAGCCCGCTGCTCGGCGGTGGTGTGCACCTGCGGCGCGTTCCCGCCCCGTGACGCGCCTCAGGTACACACCACCCAGCGGTCGTGTCCGCCGCCTCTGCTCGCCGCCGAGGAGTCCTAGCGCCGGGCCTGCCGGCGCAGGAAGAGCAGCCCGAGCACCGGCAGCACCAGCGGGACGAACAGGTAGCCGCGGCCGTACGCTGACCACACCGTCTCGTCGGGGAACGCGGCCGGGTCCAGCAGCGACAGCGTGCCGACGACGAGGACGCCGACGAGCTCGACGGTGATCGCGACCAGCGCGGTACGGCGCCCGCCGCGAGCGAGGGCCACGGTCGCCACCACGTAGACCACCGCGGCCAGCGCGGACAGCAGGTAGGCGACCGGCGCCTCCGCGAATCGGGTCGCGAGCTGGACGGCGGCCCGCGCGCCGGCGGCCAGGGCGAAGACGCCGTACACCGCGACGAGCACCCGTCCGGGCCCGCCGGCGGCCGTGGGCCGCTCCCCCGCCGGCCGGTCCCCCGTCGCCTCAGCCACCCGTCGCCTCCCACAGCTGTTGCAGCCGCCAGACCATGACGCCGACGGCACCGGCGGCCACCGCGAGCACGGTGCCCGCCCACCGGGTCGGCTCGGACCGCGCCCACAGCGCCCCCGCGACCGGCAGCAGCACGATGCCGGCCAGGTAGCCGAGGAACGTCGGGGTGTCGGCCGGGCGGTCCCCGCGGACCAGCAGGACGACGGCGAGCACCGCCTGGACCAGCAGCACGACCTCCAGCAGCGCCGCGCCCCACAGGTGCAGCAGGCCGATCCGCCGCCCGGCGAGGGTCGAGGCGATCCCGGCCAGCGCGAGCAGCGCGGCGGTGACGGTCACCGCGACCACCAGCACGGGCGTCACCGGGGAGGCCCCGCAGCGGTGGTGTCGGGCACGGGTGCCATCCTCCCGCGCAGGGCGCGGCTCCCCATCAGGGCCCCGCGGGCGCCGTCCCGGACCGGGCCCCGTCCAGGGGCTCGCCGCGAGCCTGGTGAGGTACTGGAACGGCCCCCTAGCAGGGCCCCGCCGCGAGCCGGTGACGTGATGGAACGGCCGCCCTTCAGGGCCCGCGCCGAGCCTGCGAGGCGCGGGGGGAAGGGTGGTCCTTCTCCTTCCTCAGCGGTGCACGGTGGACATGTCCGCGTAGCGGTCGCCCGCCGTCGCGCCGGCCGGGGCCGCGTCGTCGAGCCGGCGCAGGTCGTCGTCGGTCAGCCGGACGTCGGTGGCCGCGGCGTTCTCCTCCAGGTAGGCCACCCGCTTGGTGCCCGGGATCGGCACGATGCCCGGGTTGCCGGCGCGGTCGCCCTGCGCCATGACCCAGGCCAGCGCCAGCTGGGTGGCGGTCACGCCCTTCTCGTCGGCGATCTCGCGGACCCGGTCGACCAGCTCGAGGTTCCTCGTGAAGTTCTCGCCCTGGAAGCGCGGGCTGTTCCGCCGGTAGTCGCCGGGCGCCAGGTCGTCGATGCTGCGGATCTGGCCGGAGAGGAACCCGCGGCCGATCGGTGAGTAGGCGACGAAGCCGATGCCGAGCTCGGCGCAGGTGGCCAGCACGCCGTCGTCCTCGGGGTCGCGGGACCACAGCGAGTACTCGGTCTGGACGGCGGTCACCGGCTGCACCGCGTGCGCCCGGCGGATGGTCTCCGGCGCGGCCTCGGAGATGCCGGCGTGCCGGACCTTCCCGGCCTCGACGAGCTCCCGCAGCGCGCCCCAGGTGTCCTCGACCGGCACGGTGCTGTCGACCCGGTGCTGGTAGTAGAGGTCGATGTCGTCGACGCCGAGTCGCTGCAGCGAGGCGTCGCAGGCGCGCCGCACGTAGTCCGGCGTGCCGTTGATGCCGCGGAAGGAGCCGTCCTCGCCGCGCTCGTTGCCGAACTTGGTGGCCAGCACGACCTCGTCGCGCCGGCCGGCGATGGCCTTGCCGACCAGCCGTTCGTTGGTGAACGGGCCGTACATGTCCGCGGTGTCGAGGAAGGTGATGCCGAGGTCGAGTGTCCGCTGGATGGTGCGCTCGGCCTCCGCCTGGTCGCCGGTGCCGTAGAACTCGCTCATCCCCATGCAGCCCAGGCCCTGGGCGGAGACGGTCAGCTGTCCCAGTGTGCGGTTCTCCATGGGCCCCTCCCTGCCCCTCGGGACCCCTGGTTGACACGTGCAACGGGGTGTGTGGCAGGTTAGGTACGCCTCACTTAGCCAAGCCTCACCTCAGCACGACAGGAGCACGATGCGCACGCAGGCCCGGCCGCTGGCCGCCCTCTCCCTCACCGTTGCCACCGCCCTCGCCGTCAGCGCCTGCGGCGGCAGCGATGACACCACCGCCGAGGCCTCCTCGAACTCCGGCGAGGTCACGGTTCCGCACGCGCAGGGCGAGACCGCCGTCCCGGCCGACCCGCAGCGGGTCGTCGTCTTCGACGTCGGCGTCCTGTCGACGCTGGACAGCCTCGGCGTCGAGGTGGCCGGTGTGCCGGAGGCGACCTACCCGGAGTCGCTGGCGCAGTACGGCGGGGACGAGTACGCCAAGGTCGGCTCCCTGTTCGAGCCGGATTACGAGGCGGTCAACGCCCTCGAGCCGGACCTGATCATCGTCGGCGGGCGCTCGGCGGCGGTGTACCCGGAGCTGGCCGAGATCGCCCCGACCATCGACCTGACCGTCGACAACGGCGACTTCCTGGCCTCCTTCGAGGAGCGGGTGACCACCCTCGCCGAGGTCTTCGGCGAGGAGGACGCCGTCGCCGACCGGCTGGCCGCGCTGGACCAGCGGGTCGCCGAGGTGAAGGCGGCCGCGGAGGGCGCGGGGGACGCGCTCTTCGTGATGACCAACGCCGGCGAGGTCAGCGCCTACGGCCCGGAGACCCGGTTCGGCCTGGTCTACGACGAGCTGGGGCTGACCCCCACCGACGAGGGCCTGACCGCGGCCGACCACGGCGACGCCATCTCCTTCGAGTACATCGCCGAGAAGGACCCCGACATCCTGCTGGTGCTCGACCGCGACGCCGCCATCGGCGAGTCCGGCACGGCCGCGCAGCAGGTGCTCGACAACGAGCTGGTCCGCGGGACGACCGCGTGGCAGGACGACGACGTCCACTACCTCGACTCGTCCGTGTGGTACATCGCGCCGAACGGCCTGCCGTCGGTCGAGCAGATGGTCGAGGAAGTCGGCGCAGCGGTCCGGTGACGCGCACGACCGGACGGCGCAGCGGCGCCGCACCCGCCCCCTCCGGGCAGGTGCGGCGCCGCCGCGGTGTGCAGCGGTGGCACGTCGCCGTCGCACTGGTGGCCCTGGCGCTCGCCGCGTCCGCGTCCCTGCTCACCGGGGTCAGCGACCTGACGCCGGCCGACCTGCTCGACCCCGACGAGGCGCAGGCCCGGGTCCTGTGGACCAGCCGGGTGCCCCGGCTGCTCGCCATCCTGCTGGCCGGTTCGGCGATGGCCGTGGCCGGGCTGGTGATGATGCACCTGACCCGTAACCGGTTCGTCTCCCCGCAGACCGCCGGGACGACGGAGTGGGTGGGGCTGGGCATCGTCGTCGCGACGCTGTCCTCCGGCGGGACGTCGGTGTTCGGCAAGATGACGATCGGCGTGGCGTTCGCGCTGGTCGGCACCGCCTTCTTCGTCTGGCTGCTGCAGCGGCTGGTCCTCACCGACGTGGTGGTGGTCCCGCTGGTCGGCATCCTGCTCGGCGGCGTGGTGAGCGCGGTGACGACCTTCCTGGCCTACCGCTTCGACCTGCTGCAGTCGGTGGACGTGTGGATGAACGGCGATTTCTCCGGCGTCCTGGCCGGCCGCTACGAGCTGCTCTGGCTGGTGCTGGCCGCCACCGTGGTCGCCTACCTGTGGGCCGACCGGTTCTCCGTCGCCGGCATGGGCGAGAGCTTCGCGATCAACCTGGGCGTCCCCTACACCCGGGTCGTCATGGTGGGCCTGGCCATCTCCTCGGTCGTCACCGCGATCGTCGTGGTCAGCGTCGGCTCCATCCCCTTCCTCGGCCTCGTCGTCCCCAACCTGGTCACCCTGGCGATGGGGGACAACCTGCGCCGCGTGCTGCCGGTGACCGCGTTGACCGGTGCGGCGTTCGTGCTGGTCTGCGATGTCCTGGCCCGCACCATCCGGTACCCGTACGAGGTGCCGGTCGGGATGATCGGCGGGGTCGTCGGCGGCGTGCTGTTCGTCTGGTTGCTGCTGCGCGCGCGGCACCGGGCGGTGTGATGACGACCGTCCTCGCCGGCCCGCAGCGGGCGACCCGGCGCCGGCGCACGCTGCTCGCGCTCGGCGTCCTCACCCTGGCCGTCGTGGCCGCCTACCTCACCGTCGACGTGACCGGCTCCTGGGGCTACGCGCTGCAGCAGCGCGGCCGCCGGCTGGCCGCCATGGCGGTCGTCGCCGTGGCGGTCGCGGTCTCCACCGTGCTGTTCCAGACGGTCACCAACAACCGGATCCTGACCCCGGAGATCATGGGGTTCGACCGGCTGTTCGTGCTGATCCAGACCGTCGGTGTCTTCTTCCTCGGGGCCTCCACCGTCACCACGACCGACCCGCGGCTGCGCTTCGCGGTCGAGGTCGTCGTCCTGATCGGCTTCGGCGCCGTCCTCTACCGGTCGCTGTTCGGCCGCACCGAGCGCGACGTGTACGTGCTGGTGCTGCTCGGGGTGGTGCTCGGCTCGACGTTCACCAGCCTCACCCTGCTGGTGTCCCGGCTGATCGACCCCAACGAGTTCCTCACCCTGCAGGACCTGCTGTTCGCCAGCTTCACCTCCGTCGACCGGCAGATGCTGGCGCTCTCCGCCGTCCTCGTCGCGCTGGTCACCCTCGGCGTCTGGCGGCTGCTCCCCCGGCTGGACGTCGTGGCCCTGGGCCGCGACACCGCCGTGGGCCTGGGCGTCGAGCACCGCCGGGTGGTCAACCGGGCGCTGCTGGCCGTCGCCGTCCTCGTCGCCGTGGCCACCGCGCTGGTCGGGCCGATCACCTTCCTCGGCCTGCTGGTGGCCAACCTGGCCCGTCAGCTGCTGGGCACCCACCGGCACGCCTGGGTCCTGCCGGGGGCCGCGCTGATGGCGGTGCTCGCGCTGGCCGGCGGGCAGCTGGTCCTCGAGCAGGTGTTCGGCTTCAACTCCAGCCTCAGCGTCGTGGTCAACTTCGTGGGCGGGATCGTCTTCATCGCCCTCCTGATCCGGGAGCCTCGTCAGTGAGGGAACAGAACCAGTGATCGAGATCGAGTCCGTCTCCAAGTCCTACGGCGGCGTCCGCGTGCTGGACGACGTCTCGCTGACCATCCCGACCGGCGGGATCACCTCGCTGATCGGCGCCAACGGCGCAGGCAAGTCCACGCTGCTGTCGGTGGCCTCCCGGCTGCTGCCCGCCGACCGCGGCCGGGTGCGCGTCGAGGGGATGGACGTCGCGACGACGCCGGGGCCGGTGCTGGCCCGGCGGCTGGCGGTGCTGCGCCAGGAGAACGCGATGTCGGTGCGGCTGACCGTCCGCGAGCTGGTCGCCTTCGGCCGCTTCCCGCACTCCGGTGGCCGGCTGACGCCTGCGGACCACCGCCTGGTCGACGAGGCCATGGAGTGGTTCGAGCTGGGCCCGCTGGCCGACCGGCACCTCGACCAGCTCTCCGGCGGGCAGCGGCAGCGCGCCTACGTCGCGATGGTGATGTGCCAGGGCACCGACCACGTGCTGCTCGACGAGCCGCTCAACAACCTCGACATGCGGCACGCCGTGCAGATGATGCGGATGCTGCGCGGCATGGCCGACGAGCTGGGGCGCACCGTCGTCCTCGTCGTCCACGACGTCAACGTCGCCTCCTGCTACTCCGACCGGATCGTCGCGATGCGGGAGGGCCAGCTGGTCGCCGAGGGCCCGACGTCCGAGCTGATGACGCCGGAGCTGCTGCGCAAGGTTTTCGACGTCGAGGTCGAGGTGCACGAGCTGGCCGGACGGCGGATCGGCGTCCCCTGGTCGTGACCTGACCCGCGGGGCCGGGGCCGGTCCCCGGATGGACCGCCTACCCGGCTGCCACGCCCGTCCGGACGGCGCCGGTGGGGGCGGACGTGGTAACCGGGTCGAACGCCGCGCGGTCCTGGGTGCACACCGTCCCCGCCGGCGGGGTGGCCCCGGTGAGCAGGTACTGCGTGGTCAGCGAGGCCGCGCAGGTGCTCGCGGGGACCGCGCCGTGCCCGACACCGTCGACGGTCAGCAGGGTGCTGTTCGGCAGCAGGTCGTGGACCACCACCGCGTTGCGGTAGGGCGTGGCGGGGTCGTACCGGTTGCCGATGATGAGCACCGGGTTGCGGGTCCAGCTGTCCCACGGGCCGGTGTGGCGCTCGGTCGAGCGGCCGGTCCACGACGCGCAGACGAGCCCGGCGTAGGCCCATCGGGAGCCGACGTAGGGCGCTGTCGTGGCGTCCAGTGCGCGCCCGACCTCGCCGTAGCGGTACGGGTCGCGCGGGTTGTCGGTGTCGCCGCAGGTGATGGCGGCGTTCGCGTCGGGGTAGTTCGGGTAGCCCTCCGGCGTCGGCGGCTGCGGCAGGCTCTCCAGCACGGTGGCGACAGCGGCACCGTCACCGCTGTACGCCGCCTGCAGCAGCTGACCGAGGAGCGGCCACCCGGCGCCGTCGTAGAGCAGGCTCACGGTCACCCCGACCAACGTTGAGTAGGTCAGCGGCTGCGCCGGCTCGCCGGGCACCGGGACCAGCAGCGGGGCGGTCCGCAGCCGGGCGGCGAGCTCGGCGTACTTCTGCTCGGGGTCCCCGTCCGCGGCGAACACGCACCGGGGCGGTCCCGCCTGCGCGCACAGCTCGAAGAACCGGTCCAGGGTCTCGGCGCTGCCCGCCGCACCGCCCCCGCGGATCCAGCTGATGGTGCCGGGCGGGCCGCCGGCCCAGCCGGGGTCCACCACGCTGTCGAGGACCAGGGCCCCGGTGCGTGTGGGAAACGTGTTGGCGACCACCTGGCCGAGGAAGGTGCCGTAGGACAGGCCGTACAGGTTGATCCGCGAGTCGCCCAGCGCGGCGCGCAGGACGTCGAGGTCGCGGGCGAACTGCAGGGTGCCGACGTGGTCGAGCAGGTCCCCGTTGCGGGTCCGGCACTCCTCCGCGAACGCGCGCACCTGCGCGATCGCCTGCTCCTCCTGGACCCGGTCGGCCGGGAAGTCGGCCAGCGTGGCGTAGGGCAGGGCGGCCTGCTCGGCGGCGCTGCCCGTGCACTGCACCGGCTGGCTCTCGCCGGTCCCGCGCGGGTCGACGCCGACCAGGTCGTAGCGCGCGAGCACCTCCGGTGGGAACAGGAGCCGGCCCACCTCGCGCACGGTCGCCGACGCCGGTCCACCCGGGCCGCCGAAGTTGACGAACAGGGTGCCGATCCGGTTCGCCGGGTCGGCCGCGGGCAGGCGAACCGCGTGCAGGCTGAACGTGCGGCCCTGCGGGGCGGCGTAGTCGTACGGGACGTCGATGTCGGCCTGCTGGAAACCGTCGCCCAGGTCGGCCCAGGCGATCGACGGCACCGGTACGCCCGGCACCCCACCCGGTGGGGGCTCGCCGGAACCGTTCCCCACCGCCTCCGGAACAGCCGGCGCTGCCGGAGCGGCGGCCGCGACGCCACCGAGCGGGACGGCGAGCACCGCTGCGGAGGTCGCGGCTGCACAGGCGGCGGCCGCGATCCGGCGCCGCAGGCGGTGGCATGAGGTGATCGGCATGGGTCCCCCCGTGGTCCGTTCGCGCACCCGGCCGTCCTGCCCTTGTCCGGCCTCGTCCGGCGAGCACTGTGCCGGTGCCCCCACCGCCCGCGGAAGTGCCGACTGCGCGGCGTTCCCGCACCGTCCTCGGACCCCGGGCCGGCGGCCGGGCTCGCCGACGGCGCTTTCCTGCCCGTGGACGGCGGGCTCCGGGCGAGTGCACCGCAGTGCCGGCACCCGCCTCCGGGGCGATGAGTTACCACCCGCCGTCCGGTCGGAGCCGTGACGGCGATGGAGGAGGAGCTGTGCAGGTCGATCAGGTACCGACGATGGCCGCGCTGATCGGACACTGGCGGACGGCGGGTGAGGTCCTCGGCGACGACGGTCGGACCGTGGTGGCGACCGTGGAGGGCAGCGACGTCTACGAGGAGCTCGGGCCCACCGTCGTCCACCGGGTCGACGTGGTGATCGGCGGTCGGCGCACCCGAGCCCTGGAGGTCGTCGAGCCCTACGACGCCGACCGCGGCGTGTTCCCGACCCGGGCCTACGACGACCAGGGCGGCGTCGAGGACGCGACCGCCACCGTGCGCGACGGGGTGTGGACCTTCTCCGCCGGGTCGGCATCGGCCACACTGCGGGTGGCCGATGACGGCGCCTCGATGTCGGCCCGTTGGACGCGGCCGGGCCCGGACGGCGCCCCGCAACCGTGGATGGAGCTGCGCTTCACCCGCGTGGGCTGACCCTGCTGCACGTCCGGAGCCGCGCCCCGGTCGACCCCGCTCCCGGCGATTCCAGAACTGTCACAGGTCGAACGTGGGTTCGGGTCGTGCAGGAGATCGCGGGTCCGACGTCACCGGTCGAGCGTCCTCGCCGTCACCACTCCGTCGGGGATCACCCGCACCACCGGGCCACCCGGCATGCGACCACCGCGTCCGACCGAGGACCCACCTCGAGACGGGGACGAGACACCGCCGCTGCAGGTGGAACCGGACGACGAGCCCCCGCCCTTCTGACCGAGGGCCCCTGGCGGCATGGAAGCCGGAACAGGTCGGAGCGGACGGCCCGGGCTCGAGGTCCCGGGCCGTCCGCGGTCACGACTGCGCAGCCAGGACGTCGGTGGCTCGGTGCGGCCCGGGAACGCCCTCGACCAGGACCGCCCAGCCGGTGCTGGACCCGGTCCGCAGGCCGACGATCTCCTGGTAGGCCGCCGAGGAGTACCAGGCACCGGCGCCATCGGGGTCCGGGAAGCCGATGACCACGAGGTCGCCCCGCCACGGACCCTCCACGACCTCGGCCCGGGCGCCGTGCACGAGGAACCGCCCTCCGAAGGGCTCGAGGGTGGCGTCGATGCGGGCGAGGTACTCCACGATCCCCGGGCCCACCGTCACCGTCTCGAGGTGGGCGACGGCGTAGGAGCCGTACCCGCTCACTGCTGCGGGACCCGGTCGAGGAAGCCGGAGACCCGGTCGAAGCGGCCGTTCCCGTCGGTGACGGCCACGTCGGAGCCGACCACCGGCGGCTCCTCCCCCTCCGGGCCCAGCCCCCAGGTGAAGCGCACCTGGTCGTGGTGGGCGTCGACGGGCCCGGCGAGCCGGAACACCCACCCCGGGAACTGCTCGTGCACCGCGGCGATCGTCGCGTCGATGCCCTCGTGCCCTCGGACGTCGACCAGCGGGTCGACGTAGCGGGCGTCCTCGGTGAAGAGCGCCGCCACCGCCCGTCGGCGCGCCTGCGGCTCGGTCTCGTTCCACGCGGCGATGTACCGCTGGACCTGGGTGGCGGTGTCGACGGGCACGTCCGTCCTCCTCGCTGTCGGGCCGGCGCCGGGGTGGCTCCGGTCAGGACCGAGGCTGCGCGAGAGCAGGGGGGTGCGTCGATGACCTCGCAGGTCATGGGCGCCTACCTCCGAGGTAGGTGCCGGGCGGCGGGGCGGCCCGTAGCGTCCGGACCGTGACGGCGACCGCGACCCGCTCGACCTTCGGGCCGCTGCTGCGCCAGTGGCGCACCCGCCGCCGGCTCAGCCAGCTCGACCTGGCCGTCGAGAGCGACGTCTCCGCGCGGCACATCAGCTTCCTGGAGACCGGCCGGTCGCAACCCAGCCGGGAGATGGTGCTGCGGCTGGCCACCCAGCTCGACGTCCCGCTGCGCGAGCGGAACCAGCTGCTGCTCGGCGCCGGCTACGCCCCCGAGTACCGCGCCCGCTCCCTCGACGACACGGAGATGGCCCCGGTCCGCGCCGCGGTCGACGCGGTGCTGCGGGCCCACGCACCGCACCCGGCCCTCGCCGTCGACCGGCACTGGAAGCTGGTCAGCGCCAACGCCGGCATCGACCTGCTCACCCGCGGGGTCGCGCCGCACCTGCTCGAGCCGCCGGTCAACGTGCTGCGGCTGAGCCTGCACCCCGACGGGCTCGCCGGCCGCATCCGCAACCTGGCCGAGTGGCGCGGCCACGTGCTCGGCCGGCTGGCCCGGGAGCACGCCGTCACCGGTGACCCCCGGACACGGGCGCTGCTGCACGAGCTGGCCGCGCTCCCCGGCGGCCGCAGCCTGGGCCCGACGAACGCCGTAGCCGTCCCCCTGCGGATGCAGGCCGGCGGCCGGGAGCTGGCGTTTCTGAGCACCGTCACGACCTTCGGCACCGCCGTCGACGTCACCCTCGCCGAGCTGAGCATCGAGGCGTTCCTGCCCGCCGACGCCGCGACGGCGGAGGCCATGGCGGCGCTGGTCGCCGGCGGCGGCTGACCGCGGGTCGTGAGCCCTGCGGGTCAGGAGCCCTGCGGCAGCAGCAGGAGCTTGCCGGTGGTCCGCCGGCCCTCCAGGTCCTCCTGCGCCCGCCGCGCCTCGGCCAGCGGGTACCGGCCGCCGATGCGGACGTCGAGCCGGCCGGCGGCGACCAGGTCCAGGACCGCGCCGGCCCGCTCGCGCAGCAGCTGCGGGGTCCGGGTGTAGGTGCCGAGCGTCGGCCGCTGGACGTACAGCGACCCGTGCGCGGCGAGGGACTGGACCTCCAGCGGGTCGGGCTGCCCGCTCGCAGCGCCGTACACGATCATCCGCCCGGTGGGTCGCAGTGCGGTCAGCCCCGCGGCGAACGTCGTCCGCCCGACGCCGTCGTACACCGCGGCGGCACCTTCACCGCCGGAGAGCTCCCGGACCCGCTCGGCGAAGCCGTCGTAGCCGACCACGACGTCGTCGGCGCCGGCCGCCCGCGCGAGCTCGGCCTTCTCCGCCGTCGACGTCGTGGCCAGGACGTGGCCGCCGCGGTCGCGCACCAGTTGGGTCAGCAGCAGGCCGACGCCCCCGGCCGCGCTGTGCACGACCACCCAGTCCCCCTCGGCGACCGGGTACGAGTCGGCGGCGAGGTACTGGGCGGTGCAGCCCTGCAGCAGCACGGCAGCGGCCACGTCGAGGCCCACCCCGTCGGGCACCGGCACCAGCTTCTCGGGCCGGGCGGCCACCCGGGTCGCGTAGCTGCCGGGGACGTCGAGCCAGGCGACCCGCTCCCCCGTGCCGACGACGGTGCCCGCACCCTCTGCGCCGACGACCGCGGGGAGGGCGCCGCCGTAGGGCGCACGGCCCTCGCGCTCGTACACGTCCCGGAAGTTGACCCCCACGGCTGCGACGTCGACCAGCACCGCACCGTCGCCGGGCTCGGGGTCGGGCACCTCGCAGACCGTCAGCACCTCGGGGCCGCCGCGGCGCTCCACGACCACTGCCTGCACGTCGCCTCCCTCGTCGGGACCGGGCGCCCAGCCTGGCACCGCGCCGCCCGGCCGGCGACCGTGACCCGGCGCACCCCCGGTCGCCACGTGCGGCGGGGCGACCCCGGGACGAGGGACCGCCCGCTGTTCCACGTGGAACGCGATCGTGTTGCGTCGCCGTGACGTCAGCCCCGGCCGCTCGCGCCGGCCCCGACGGTGGGGTTGGATTACCGCATGTGCGGCCTCTCCGGTGAGATCCGGTTCGACGGCTCCCTGGCCGACACCACCGCCGTGGCGCGGATGGTCGAGTGCCTCGTCCCCCGCGGGCCGGACGGTCAGGGTGCCTGGAGCAACGGGCGGGTGGCCTTCGGACACCGCCGGCTGTCGGTCATCGACCTGTCGCCGGCCGGCAGCCAGCCGATGGTGGACAACGAGCTCGGCCTGACCGCGGTCTTCAACGGCTGCATCTACGACTACAAGGAGCTGCGCGCCGAGCTCGAGGGCCACGGCTACCGCTTCTTCTCCACCTCCGACACCGAGGTGATCCTCAAGGGCTACCACCACTGGGGCACCGCGGTCGTCGAGCACCTGCACGGCATGTTCGCCTTCGTCATCACCGAGCGCGACACCGGCCGAGTGGTGCTCGCCCGCGACCGGCTCGGCATCAAGCCGCTCTACCTCGCCGAGACGCCGGGCCGGCTGCGGTTCGCCTCCTCGCTGCCGGCCCTGGTGCAGGCGGGGGACGTCGACACCTCCATCGACCCGGTCGCCCTGCACCACTACCTCTCCTGGCACGCCGTCGTCCCCGCGCCACGGACGATCCTCAACGGGGTCCGCAAGCTGCCCCCCGCCACCGTGCGGGTGATCGAGGCCGACGGCACCTCCCGCGAGCACCGGTACTGGGAGGCCCGCTACGAGCGCCTTCCCGAGCACGCGAACTGGTCCCCCCGCGACTGGGAGGACGCGATCGAGGAGGCGCTGCGCGTCGCCGTCCGCCGGCGTCTGGTCGCCGACATCCCGGTCGGCGTGCTGCTCTCCGGCGGGCTGGACTCCAGCCTGATCGTCGGCCTGCTGGCCCAGGAGGGGCAGACCGGCCTGGCCACCTACTCGATCGGCTTCGAGGCGGTCGGTGGCCGGGAGGGCGACGAGTTCGTCTACTCCGACGTCATCGCGGAGCGGTTCAGCACCGATCACCACCGCATCCGGGTGGCCTCCGACGAGCTCGCCGCGGCCCTCGGCCACGCCATCGGCGCCATGGCCGAGCCGATGGTCAGCCACGACGTCGTCGCCTTCGACCTGCTCTCCGAGCGGGTCAGCCAGTCGATCCGGGTCGTGCAGTCCGGGCAGGGCGCCGACGAGGTCTTCGCCGGCTACCACTGGTACCCGCCGCTGCAGGGCGTGGACCGCGAGCGGGCGGTGGAGACCTACGCGAAGGCGTTCTTCGACCGCGACGCCGCCGACATGGCCCGGCTGGTGGCCGACCGCTACGCGCTGGACGGCGACCCGAGTCTGGAGTTCGTCCGCCGGCACATGTCCGCGCCGCACGCCGACACCGCCGTGGACGCCGCGCTGCGCCTGGACAGCGAGGTCATGCTCGTCGACGACCCGGTCAAGCGGGTGGACAACATGTCCATGGCCTGGGGCCTGGAGGCCCGGGTGCCCTTCCTCGACCACGACCTGGTCGAGCTGGCCGCGAGGTGCCCGCCGGAGCTGAAGCTGGCCGACGGCGGCAAGGGCGTGCTCAAGGCCATCGGCCGGCGGATCATCCCGCCGGAGGTCATCGACCGGCCCAAGGGCTACTTCCCGGTCCCGGCGATCACCCACCTCGAGGGCAAGGTGCTCGACCTGGTCCGCGACGCGCTGACCGACGACGCCGCGCGCGAGCGAGGCCTGTTCCGGCCGGAGTACGTCGACCGGCTGCTGGCCGACCCGAACGGTGGGCTCACCCCGCTGCGGGGCAACAAGCTGTGGCAGCTGGGCCTGCTCGAGCTCTGGCTGCAGGCCCACGGGATCTGAGCGTGCCCCGCGTCGCGGGGCACCGGCGCCGGACCCCGGTGTCCGAGACCCCCTCCCCCACCAGCCGTCCCTGGCAGCAGATCTCCGAGCACCAGCGGCAGGGGATGGAGTCCGACGTCGTCCTCGACCTGGCCTGGGGCCGGCTGGTGTTCGGGCAGACCTTCTCCAGCCTCGAGGGCATCGTGAAGGCGCTGCGCTCGGAGGAGAGCGGCCGGCGCGACATCTGCATCTACCCCCGCGACCCGCACGTGATGGTCGGGATGGCGCCCGACGAGCTGTTCATCGACCCCAGCTACGTCTACCGGCTGGACCTGTACCGCTACCGGTCGCGTGCCGAGCTGATCCGCGGGGTCTTCGTGCGCACGGTGACCGCGCTGGACGAGATGCGGCAGATCAACGACATCTACGCGCGCAACGGCATGGTCACCGGGGACGCCGCCACCATGTGGGCCAACCACCGCACCCGCTGCTTCACCTACCTGGTCGCGGAGGACCGGCGCACGGGGCGGATCGTCGGCACGGTCACCGGTGTCGACCACGTGCTCGCCTTCGGCGACCCGGAGGGCGGCGCCAGCCTCTGGTGCCTGGCCGTGGACGCGCAGGACGCCCCGCCCGGCACCGGTGAGGCGCTGGTGCGGGTGCTGGCCGAGCGCTACGTCGGCCGCGGCCGCGCCTACCTGGACCTGTCGGTCATGCACGACAACTCCGGGGCGATCGCGCTGTACCGCAAGCTCGGCTTCCACCGGGTGCCCGCGCTGTGCGTCAAGCGGAAGAACCCGATCAACACCCCGCTGTTCTCCTCCCGCCCGCCGGGGCTGGAGGAGCTCAACCCCTATGCGCGGATCATCGCCGAGGAGGCGCTCGAGCGCGGGATCCGGGTCGAGGTCAGCGACGCCGAGTGGGGTGAGATGCGGCTGGCGCTGGGCGGGCGCACGGTGCTCACCCGGGAGTCGCTGTCGGAGTTCACCAGCGCGGTCGCGATGAGCCGCTGCGACGACAAGCGCGTCACCCGGCGGATCATGGAGCGGGCCGGCGTCCGCGTGCCCCGCGGTGCGACCGTCACCGAGGACGACCGGGAGTCCGCCGGGGCGCTGCTCGCCGAGTGCGGCGAGGTGGTGGTCAAGCCCGCCCGCGGCGAGCAGGGGAAGGGCATCACCGTGGGCGTGACCTCGGCCGACGCGCTGGAGCGGGCGGTCGCGCTGGCCGCCCAGTTCTGCCCCGACGTGCTGGTCGAGGAGCTCGTCGAGGGCGACGACCTGCGGGTGGTCGTCATCGACCACGAGGTGGTGGCCGCCGCGGTGCGCCGGCCGGCCGAGGTGGTCGGCGATGGCCGTAACCCGGTGACCGACCTGATCCGGTCGACCAGCCGCCGGCGCGAGCGGGCCACCGGCGGGGAGTCGCGCATCCCGCTGGACGGTGCGACCGCCGAGGTGGTCGCCGAGTCCGGGTACGCGATGGACGACGTCCCGCCCGCGGGCGAGCGGATCCGGGTCCGGCGGACGGCGAACCTGCACACCGGCGGCACCATCGAAGACGTCACCGCGCGGCTGCACCCGGCGATCGCGCAGGCCGCCGTCCGGGCCAGCCGGGCGATCGGCATCCCGGTGACCGGGCTGGACTTCCTGGTGCCCGACGTCGAGGGGCCCGACCACGTGTTCATCGAGGCCAACGAGCGGCCCGGGCTGGCCAACCACGAGCCGCAGCCGACCGTGGAGCGCTTCGTCGACCTGCTCTTCCCCGAGACCCGCCGGCGCTGAAGCAAGGACTCCGTACCCCTCGCCTCGCAAGCTCGGGGCGGTGCCCTGGACGGGGCCGTTGCTGCCCCTCGCCGGAGAAGGACCCCGTCCTCCTCACCCCTCGCGAGCTCGGGACGGGGCCGGCGGCGGGGCCCGGGACGGGCCGACCCCGTCACCGGGTGAAGATGGCGAGCAGGTCGTCGACCTCGCGATGGGCCGTGCTCGGGTGCCGGAACGGCCGGTGCGGTCGCACCTCGTAGTGCGTGCGGCGACCCCGGCGGCTGCGGGTGACGTACCCGGCCTCCTCCAGGTCGCGCAGGATGGCCAGGACCGCGCGGGACGTGATGCCGACGCGCGCGGCGATCTCCTCGACGCGCACGTCCGGATCGGCGGCGACCGCGAGCAGCACGTGGCCGTGGTTGGTGAGGAACGTCCACGACGGACGCGGGTCGTCGGTCACGGGTCTCCTCGGTGGGCTGGCACGGACAGCTGAAGTCTGCTTCACCCGTTCTCGGAGGGGAGTATCCCCGCAGCGTTCCGTCGCCAGTACGTCCCCACCTCGAGGGGTCCGGCGGAGCGAGCCCGCAACGGGCTGGGAGAGACCTCCGGTCGGTGTCTCGATCGGAGGAGGTCCCCCGTGGACGTCTCGCTGTCCCTGTGGCTGGCCGTGCTCGGCCTCATCGTCGCGATGCTCGCCGTCGACCTGTTCGCCCACCGACGGGCGCACGTGATCGGCGTGCGGGAGGCGGCCGCGTGGTCGGCGGTCTGGGTGCTCATCGGTGTCGGCTTCGGCGCGTGGGTGTGGTCGCGGTACGGCGCCGAGCTCGGCCAGCAGTACTTCGCCGGCTACCTGATCGAGAAGTCGTTGGCCGTGGACAACGTCTTCGTCTGGGCCATCGTCCTCACGTTCTTCGCCGTCCCGCGGGAGCACGAGCACTGGGTGCTCTTCCTCGGGGTGCTCGGCGCGCTGGTCCTGCGTGGCCTGTTCATCGCCGGCGGCGCGGTGCTCATCAGCAGCTTCGGCTGGGTGCTGTTTCTGTTCGCCGCGTTCCTGCTCTGGACCGGCTACCGGATGATCCGGCAGCGGGACGAACACATCGACCCGCAGCGGTCCCGGGCGCTGCGCCTGTTCCGCCGGTACGTGCCGATGACCGACGCCTACCACGGGCAGCGGTTCCTCGTCCGGCGCGACGGTGTCCTCCTGGCCACCCCGTTGCTCGCCGTGCTGGTCCTCGTCGAGGTCACCGACGTGGTCTTCGCCGTCGACTCGATCCCCGCGATCTTCGCCGTGACCGACGAGCCGTTCCTCGTCTTCACCGCCAACGCCTTCGCCGTGCTCGGCCTGCGGGCGATGTACTTCCTGCTCGCCGACCTGGTCCACCGCTTCGTCCACCTGAAGGTCGGACTGGCCCTGGTGCTCATGTGGGTCGGCGTCAAGATGCTGCTCAAGATCGACGTCTACTACATCCCGACTGCGGTCAGCCTGGCGGTCATCGCCACGATCCTCGTCGTGGCGATCGCGGCGAGCCTGCGGGCCACCCGCGGCCAGGTCCGGCGCGCCCTGCCGTCGCCCAGCACACCCCCGTTCCGTGTGGCGACCGAGGAGGAGCTGGCGGCGCTGGAGCCGGTGTGGCGCCGTCGTCGGCCGGCGCGGGAGTGGACGCCCTCCTGACCCCCGCGGTCCCGCGACCGCGCACGCGACGTGGCGAGGCGGACGGCGTGTCGCCAGCAGCGGAGGGCCACCACCGCCGGGACGACGGGAGGATCTCCGGGTGGCGTACCTGCTCGCGGCGCTCGGTGGCGCGCTCGGCGCGCTGGCCCGCTGGGGCGTGGCGACGGCGCTGCCGCACCCCCCCGGCGGCTGGCCGTGGGCCACCCTGCTGGTCAACCTCACCGGCTGCCTGCTGCTGGGCGCGCTGACCGCCGCCCTGACCGCGCGCTCTCCCGAGCCACCCTGGGCCCGGCCGCTCCTCGCCGTCGGCGTGCTCGGCGGCTACACGACGTACTCCGCGTTCGCCGTCGAGGTCGTCGGGCTGGCCAGCGCCGGTGCGGCGGCCCTGGCCGCCGGCTACGTGCTCGTCTCCGTCCTCGGTGGGGTGCTCGCCGTGGCCGTGGGGGCCCGGGCGGTGCGGGCCGCCCCCGCCCGGTGATGCCGCTGCTGGTGGTGGCCGGCGCACTGGTCGGCGCCCCGCTGCGGCTGCTGGTCACCCGGCTGGCCGCCCGCGGGGGCCGGGACCCCGCGCGGGGGACGCTGGTCGTCAACCTCGTCGGCAGCGCGCTGCTCGGCGTGGTGCTGGGGGCCGCCGCACCTCCGCCGGCGGTGGTCGCCCTGGTGGGCACCGGCTTCTGCGGCACGCTCACGACCTTCTCGACCTTCGGCACCGACGTGCTGCGCCTGGTCGAGCGGGGGACCCTCGCCCGGGCGCTCGGCTACGCCGCAGCGACCGTCGTGCTGGGTCTGACCGCGGCGGCGGCGGGGTACCTGCTGGCCTCCGGATGAACCTGGCGCTGCCGGACGGGGCGGCGCTCAGTAAGGTCGGGGGCGGTATGGCAGGGACAGCGGCAGGACGCACAGGGGCGGACAGCCCCGTCGTGGTGGTGGCCAACCGGCTGCCCGTCGACCAGGTCACCGACCCCGACGGCAGCACCCGCTGGCAGCGGAGCCCGGGCGGCCTGGTGACCGCGCTGGAGCCCTTCGTGGCCGGCCGCGGTGGCGCCTGGGTGGGCTGGTCGGGGTCGGCGGGCGAGGCCCCCGAGCCCTTCGAGTCCGGCGGGATGTCACTGATCCCCGTGCCGCTCTCCGAGGAGGAGGTCGACCGGTACTACGAGGGCATGTCGAACGCCTCGTTGTGGCCGCTGTACCACGACGTGGTCGAGAAGCCCGAGTACCACCGGACGTGGTGGGACACCTACGTCCAGGTCAACAAGCGGTTCACCGAGCGGGCCGCCGAGGTGGCCGCCGAGGGGGCCATCGTGTGGGTCCACGACTACCAGCTGCAGCTGGTGCCGGCCATGCTGCGCCAGCAGCGTCCGGACCTCACCATCGGCTTCTTCCTGCACATCCCCTTCCCGCCCTTCGAGCTGTTCACCCAGCTGCCGTGGCGGTCGGCGATCGTCGAGGGCCTGCTCGGCGCCGACCTGGTCGGGTTCCAGCGGCCCGCCGCAGCGGCCAACTTCGTGCACCTGGCCCGCCGGCTGCACGACCTGCCCGCCCGCGGTTCGACGATCGAGTACGACGGCCGCACGGTCACCGCGCGCTCCTTCCCCATCTCCATCGACGTCAAGGCGTTCGAGGAGCTGGCCAGCCGGCCGGACGTCGTCAAGCGGGCGGAGGAGATCCGCGCCGAGCTCGGCAACCCGCGGAAGATCATCCTGGGCGTGGACCGGCTGGACTACACCAAGGGCATCGCCGTCCGGCTCAACGCCTTCCAGGAGCTGCTCGAGGACGGCGTCGTCGAGGTCCCCGACACGGTGATGGTGCAGGTCGCCACGCCCAGCCGGGAGCGGGTCGAGCACTACGTGCACATGCGGGAGACGATCGAGCAGCAGGTCGGCCACATCAACGGCGTCTTCGGCACCCTCGGCGGGCCCGCCGTCCACTACATCAACCAGTCGGTGCCCCGCGAGGAGCTGGCCGCGCTGTACCGGGCCGCCGACGTCATGCTCGTGACGCCGTACCGCGACGGTATGAACCTCGTGGCCAAGGAGTACGTCGCGGCCCGTAGCGACCTCGGCGGCACGCTGGTGCTCTCCGAGTTCGCCGGCGCCGCCGCCGAGCTCAAGCAGGCGTTCCTGGTCAACCCGCACGACATCGCCGGGGTCAAGAACCAGCTCCTGCGGGCACTGCGGATCGAGCCGGCCGAGGCGGCCAGGCGGATGCGCGCGATGCGCCGTCACCTGGCCCGCAACGACCTGGAGCACTGGGCCAACTCGTTCTTCGACGCGCTGCAGGCCAAGGCGTGAGCGGGCCGGCGGCGTCCGCCGGCGGGCTGTCGGCCGACCTCGCCGAGGCGCTGGCGGCCGTGGCCGGACGGCGGCCACTGCTGGTGGCCAGCGACTACGACGGCGTCCTCGCCCCTCTGGTGGGTGACCCGTCGGCCGCCGTGCCGCTGCCGGGGGTCGCCGCGGCGCTGGCGCGGGTGGCCGCCGCCGACGCGGTCACCGTGGCGCTGGTGAGCGGCCGCGGCGTGGCCGACCTGCGTGCGGTCAGCGGCTTCGAGGGGCCCTACCGCTGGATCGGCAGCCACGGGGCGGAGTACGGCGGGCCGCTGACCGCGGAGCTCGCCGGCCGGCGGGACGTGCTCGCCGAGTGGCTGGCCCCGCTCGTCGCGGCGGTGCCCGGCGCGCGGCTGGAGGTCAAGCCCGCCAGCGTGGCGGTGCACGTGCGGCAGGTGACCGACCGCGCGGCGGCCGCCGCACTGCTGGAGCGGGCCGATGCCGCCGCGGATCCGTTCCTGACGAAGAAGCCGGGCAAGGAGGTGCTCGAGCTCGCCGTCACCGACGCCGACAAGGGCAGTGCCCTGCTGCGGCTCCGCGACGACCTCGGTGCGGCCGCGACGGTCTACCTCGGCGACGACCGCACCGACGAGGACGCCTTCCGCGTCCTGTCCCCCGGCGACCTCACCGTCAAGGTGGGCGAGGGCGAGACCGCGGCGCGGTACCGCGTCCCCGACCCGGCCGCGGTCGTCGTCCTCCTGGAGACGCTGGCCGGCGCGCTCGACTGATCCGGCGCGGCCGGTCCGCCAGGACGGTGCACGGCCGTCTCCCTGCGCGACCGTCCGGACTCCCGGCGGTCCGCGCCGCCCGCCCTGTCGACCAATCGACCTCCGCGCCGTACTCACTTGAGAGTTTCAAGTGAGTACTCCGACACGCCCGGCACTGCGGTCCACCAGCGGTGCAGATGGCTCACTCTGTCCGGCGCCTCAGTGCACGCGTGCGGCGCGAGTCCGAGCTCGCGGCTGCACCGACGACCACTCGTCCGACAGACGCATCCAGGAGTACCCCCATGACCGCGACCGTCTCGCCTCCCCGCGCCCGGAGTTCCGGGGGCTGGTTCGCCGACCGGCCGATCGGCGTCAAGATCGCTTCGCTCATCGCCTTCAGCGCCCTCGTCGGCCTGCTCCTCACCGGCATCGCCGTGCAGCGAATTCAGGCTCTGCACGACGGCCAGCAGGAGATCTACGACCACAACATCGAAGGCCTCATCGACCTCGGCAACATCCAGCGGTCGTACCAGGGCGACCGTGCCCGGTACATCACCTACGCCCTGGCGACCGAGGCGCAGCGGGCCGCCCTCCGCGCCGATCTGGCCGACCGCAGGCCCGTCCTGGAGGCGCAGGTCGAGGAGTACGAGCGCCACGCCATCGACCCCGAGGCCTACGCGACGTTCGTCGCGCTGCTCGACGAGTACTACGCCGTTGTCGACCAGCAGCTGGTGCCGGTGGCCGACCGGGGTGACTCGGCCGCCGCAGCGGTCCTGGTGACCGGGGAGGTGCAGGCGGCGACCGACCTCCTCATGGACCAGTTCACCGTCATGATGGACCTCCAGGCCGAGGACGTCACCGCTGACATCGAGGACGAGGCCGCTGCGGCCGGCACGGCCGCGGTCACACTGTGGACCATCCTGGCGGCGAGCGTCGGCGTGGGAGCGCTGCTGGTCGTCCTGGTCGTCCGGCAGATCGTCCGCACGGTGCGGTCGGTGCAGCGGTCGGTGGAGGCGCTCGCGGCCGGTGACCTCACCGTGTCGCCCGAGGTGTCCTCCGACGACGAGCTCGGGCGGATGGCGCGGTCGCTGTGCGAGGCTCAGGGCGGCCTGCGCGAGGTGCTCTCCACCGTCGGCGCCTCGGCCGATGCGGTGGCGGCGTCGTCGGAGGAGTTGTCGGCCTCCGCGGCCCAGATCTCGGCCTCGGCGGAGGAGACGTCCGCGCAGTCCGGTGTGGTGGCCGGCGCGGCGGAGGAGGTCTCGCTCAGCGTGCAGACGGTGGCGGCCGGCGCGGATCGGATGGGCGTCTCCATCCGGGAGATCAGCCAGAACGCCGCGGAGGCGGCCCAGGTCGCGGCACAGGCGGTGACCGAGGCGGAGGCGACGACGGCGACGATCACCAAGCTGGGGGAGTCCTCCAAGGAGATCGGGGACGTCGTCAAGGTCATCACGTCGATCGCGGAGCAGACGAACCTGCTGGCGCTGAACGCCACCATCGAGGCCGCGCGGGCCGGTGAGGCCGGCAAGGGCTTCGCGGTGGTCGCCAACGAGGTCAAGGAGCTGGCCCAGGAGACCGCCAAGGCCACCGAGGACATCGCCCGCCGCGTGGAGGCCATCCAGGGCGACACCAGCGGTGCCGTCGCCGCGATCGGGCGGATCAGCGAGGTCATCGGCCAGATCAACGACTACCAGACCACCATCGCCAGCGCCGTCGAGGAGCAGACGGCGACCACCAGCGAGATGTCCCGGTCGGTGACCGAGGCCGCCGCCGGCTCGGGCCAGATCGCCGACAACATCGGCGGGGTGTCCACCGCCGCGGATGCGACCACGCAGGCGCTGGCCCAGACGCGCACGGCCGTCGACGAGCTCTCCCGCATGGCCGCCGACCTGCGCACCACGGTGGTCCGCTTCACCTACTGACCTGTGCACGTCGTCCGAGAGCGCGTGACCGGCACCGCCGGTCACGCGCTCTCCGTGCGGAATGGCCCGGACGACAGCCGGGCCGTGTCGACAAGGCGGCACCGGAAATGCGGTCATCGACATTTCTCACGCACCATCCACGACACACCCGGAAATGCGTCACGGCGCCGTCCGGAAGACGCGAGCATTCCACCACGCGCCACGTCTGCGGGATCCGTCGGCAGAGGGTGCGCGCCAATCCGCACGTGTCCTCTCGCACCCAGGAGCCAGCATGTCCGTCCCCGCCACCGCGGCCTCCCCCGGACGTTCCGGGGGCTGGTTCGCCGACCGCCCGATCGGGGTGAAGATCGGTGCCGCCGTTGGCGTTCTCGCCGTGGTCGCCGTCTCCATGACCGTCCTCGCGGTCCTGCGCATCGGGTCGCTCAACGCCGCCGCGGCCCGGATCAACGACAACGTCGTGACCCTGTCCGACCTGGCCGACATCCAGCGCTCCTACCAGGGTGACCGCGCCCGGTACACGCAGTACGGCCTCGCCGACCCCCAGACCCGGGCCGCCCTGCGCACCGACCTGGCCGAGCGGCGGCAGAGCTTGGAGGACCAGCTCGACGCCTACGCCGAGGTGACGGTCAACAAGGAGGCCTTCGCGACCTTCCGGGGCCACCTGGAGGACTACTACGCGATCGCCGACGGGCAACTGGTCCCCGCGGCCGACGCCGGCAACCCGGTCCTCGCCGGGCAGATCGTCAGCGGTCCGCTGCAGCAGGCCACCGACGTCATCATGGACGAGTACTCGGCCATGCAGGAGCGCCGCGTGGCCGCCGGGCAGACCGACACCGACGACGCCCAGCAGATCGCCGACACCGCCGTCCTGACGCTGTGGCTGTCGCTGGCCGCCGGCATCGCCGTCGCCGGTGGGCTGACCGTGTTCGTCGTCCGGCGCATCACCCGGACGGTGCGGTCCGTGCAGACGTCGGTCGAGGCCCTCGCGGCCGGTGACCTGACGGTGGCGCCCGAGGTGCGGGGCCAGGACGAGCTGGGCCGCATGGCCGGCGCGCTGAGCGCGGCCCAGGAGAGCCTGCGCGGCGTCCTCGCCGCGGTGGCCTCGTCGGCCGACGCGGTGGCGGCCAGCTCCGAGGAGCTGTCGGCGTCCTCGGCGCAGATCTCGGCGTCGGCGGAGGAGACCTCGGCGCAGTCCGGTGTGGTGGCCGGCGCCGCGGAGGAGGTCTCCCGCAGCGTGCAGACGGTGGCGGCGGGCGCGGAGCAGATGGGCGCCAGCATCCGGGAGATCGCCAGCAACGCCGCGGAGGCCTCCGACGTGGCGGCCCGCGCGGTGAGCGCGGCGGAGACGACGACGGCCACGGTGGCCAAGCTGGGGGAGTCCTCGGCCGAGATCGGCAACGTCGTCAAGGTCATCACCAGCATCGCCGAGCAGACCAACCTGCTGGCGCTCAACGCCACCATCGAGGCCGCCCGCGCCGGGGAGGCCGGCAAGGGCTTCGCGGTGGTCGCCAACGAGGTCAAGGAGCTGGCCCAGGAGACCGCCAAGGCCACCGAGGACATCGCCCGCCGCGTCGAGGCGATCCAGAAGGACACCGGTGCCGCGGTCGGGGCGATCGGGGAGATCTCGCAGATCGTCGCGCAGATCTCCGACCGGCAGACCACCATCGCCTCCGCGGTGGAGGAGCAGACGGCGACGACGAACGAGATGTCGCGGTCCGTGACCGAGGCCGCCTCGGGAGCAGGTCAGATCGCCGCGAACATCAGCGGTGTCTCCGGTGCCGCGGACTCCACCACCCAGGCGCTGACCCAGACCCGCACCGCCGTCGACGAGCTCTCCCGCATGGCGGCCGAGCTGCGCACCAGCGTCTCCCGCTTCACCTACTGAGGCACTCGACGCACCCGGCGACGGGGCGGCGGTCGGCCATCCCGACCGCCGCCCCGTCGGCGTCTGCACGGGCTCCCACGGGCGGTGGCCGGTCGCCGTTCCGTCCTCTCCCCACGGGCCCCGAGAATGGTCCTGGGCCATTTGTCGACACTGCAGGAACCGGTGGCCCGAGCATTTGTTCGGCACTCCGCGACACGCGCCGAGAAACGAGTCGAGCGGAATGGGGACGCCCTATTTTTCTCGTCGACCACCGCGCTCCGGTCCGCGGCGGACGAGGCACACGCAGCCATGAACCGGCACCGGGACAGGAACGGGAGATGCACGGGATGAGCACCAGCACGGGTGGGCGGTGGGCCGGCCGCATCGGGGTCCGGGGGTCGATCCTGGCCGTCGGCGCCGCGGGGATGGCCGCCGCGGTCGCCGTCGGCGGCTTCGCGTTGAGCGGGCTGGGAGCAGCCGGCGAGGCCCGGGACGAGGTGGGTCGCCTCGCGGCAGTGCTCACCGGCGTCCAGGAGATCGAGACGTCCAACGCGGACGTGACCGGCTGGCAGACCGCCTACGCCTGGGACGCGCGCCGTGTCGGTGGTGCCGCCGCGGTCCAGGACGGCAACGCCAACCGGGCCGGGTTCCTCGACAGCGCCGACCGGCTGCGCGGCCACCTCGAGGACATCCCCACGGACGTCCTCACGGACACCGAGCGTGCGACGTTCACCCAGATCCAGCAGCAGTGGGACGCCTACTTCGCCGTGGACGACCAGGTCGTCCTGCGGTACGCGCAGAACACGCCGGCCGGCATCGAGGCGGGCGACGCCCTGGTGCTGGGCGATGGCTACAACGTGTACTTCGAGGTGCTCCAGCTGACCGCGGACCTGCGCGAGTCCCTGCAGGACCGGGTCCACGCAGCGGACGCCGCTGCCGACGAGGAGCAGGCGCAGACGCGGTGGACCATGATCGCCGTCGTCGTCCTGGGAGCGCTCCTGGCCTTCGCCCTGGCGCTCACCGTGGCCCGGCGCATCGTGCGGCCGATCGACGCGGTCGCCTCCGTCGCGGAGGCCCTGGCCGCCGGTGACCTGACCCGGACGACCGGTGTGCGCAGGGACGACGAGGTGGGCCGGGCCGCTGCGGCGATCGACGCCGCCCTCGGCGAGCTCCGCACGGTGATGACCTCGGTGGTCGGCGCGGCGGACGCGGTCGCCGCCTCCTCGGAGGAGCTGTCGGCGTCCTCGGCGCAGATCTCGGCGTCGGCGGAGGAGACCTCGGCGCAGTCCGGTGTGGTGGCCGGCGCCGCGGAGGAGGTCTCCCGCAGCGTGCAGACGGTGGCGGCGGGCGCGGAGCAGATGGGCGCCAGCATCCGGGAGATCGCCAGCAACGCCGCGGAGGCCTCCGACGTGGCGGCCCGCGCGGTGAGCGCGGCGGAGACGACGACGGCCACGGTGGCGAAGCTGGGGGAGTCCTCGGCCGAGATCGGCAACGTGGTGAAGGTGATCACCTCGATCGCCGAGCAGACCAACCTGCTGGCGCTCAACGCCACCATCGAGGCCGCGCGTGCCGGGGAGGCGGGCAAGGGCTTCGCGGTGGTGGCCAACGAGGTCAAGGAGCTGGCCCAGGAGACCGCCAAGGCCACCGAGGACATCGCCCGCCGCGTCGAGTCGATCCAGGGCGACACGTCGGCGGCGGTGAACGCCATCGCCGAGATCAGCGCGATCGTCGCCCAGATCAGCGACCGGCAGACCACCATCGCCAGCGCGGTGGAGGAGCAGACCGCCACCACCAACGAGATGAGCCGGTCGGTCAACGAGGCCGCCCAGGGCTCGGGTCAGATCGCCAGCAACATCACCGGGGTCTCCGCCGCCGCGGACTCCACCACCCAAGCGCTGACCCAGACCCGCACCGCCGTCGACGAGCTCTCCCGGATGGCAGCCGACCTGCGCACCACGGTGGCCCGCTTCACCTACTGAGCACCGCCCGCCGGCCGGGGCCTCCCGGCCGGCGGGCCCGGGTCGGCCGTTGGGCTTGACCTGGGCACCGATTCCGCCGATCACCAACCAGAGCGCGCCCGCCGCTCCCCGGGTACGAAGAGAGAAGAGCAACGTGGACGGTCTGGACGACATCGTCGAGGAGTTCCTGGTCGAGAGCCACGAGAACCTCGACCAGCTGGACACCGACCTGGTCGCCCTCGAGCAGGAGCCCGACTCCCGCGAGCGGCTCTCGAGCATCTTCCGCACGATCCACACCATCAAGGGGACCAGCGGCTTCCTGGCGTTCCACCGCCTCGAGGAGGTCACCCACGTCGGGGAGAACATGCTCTCCCGGCTGCGGGACGGCGCCCTGGAGCTGACCCCGCAGCGGACCAGCGTCCTGCTGCAGATGGTCGACACCGTCCGCTCGCTGCTCGCCTCCATCGAGGCCACCGGCGGCGAGGGCTCGGTCGACGTATCCGCCGTCGTCGCGGAGATCAGCGCGGCCATGGAGGACACCCCTGCGCCGGCCGCCGCCGAGCCGGACCCCGCGCCCGCCGAGGTCGTCGTCGACGTCCTCGCCGAGGTCCCGGCGCAGGCCGCTGCCGCCCCCGCGGCGGAGGCGCCCGAGGAGCCCGCGTCCGCGCCCGTCGCCGAGGTGCCGGCCCCCGTGGCCGCGGCGCCGGCGACGGCCGTCCCTGCACCGGTCGTCGAGACAGCCCCCGAGTTCGAGGCCGCGCAGGACGGCGAGGCTGCCCCCGCCGCCGACAGCGGCACCGGCCAGACCCGCCGGGCCGTCGCCGACAGCACCATCCGGGTGGACGTCGACCTGCTCGACGAGCTGATGCTGCTGGTCGGTGAGCTGGTGCTCACCCGCAACCAGATCGTCCAGTACGTCGGGCGCTCCAACGACACCGACCTGGTGCGCGCCTCGCAGCGGCTCAACCTCATCGCCAGCGAGCTGCAGGAGGGCGTCATGAAGACGCGCATGCAGCCGATCGACCACATCTGGTCGAAGCTGCCGCGCGTCGTCCGGGACCTGGGCCTGCAGCTGCAGAAGAACATCCGCCTGGAGATGGAGGGCCGCGACACCGAGCTGGACAAGACCCTGCTCGAGGCGGTCAAGGACCCGCTGACCCACCTGGTCCGCAACTCCGTCGACCACGGCATCGAGGACGCCGACGCGCGGATCCGGGTCGGCAAGCCGGCCGAGGGCGTGCTCACCCTGCGCGCGCGGCACGAGAGCGGCCAGGTCGTCGTCGAGGTCGCCGACGACGGTGCCGGGATCGACCCGGTCCGGCTCGGCGCCAAGGCCGTCGAGCGCGGGCTGGTCACCGCCGAGGCCCTCACCCGCATGGGCCCGCAGGACATCCTGCAGATGATCTTCCTGCCCGGGTTCTCCACGGCCGCGCAGGTCACCAACGTCTCCGGTCGCGGCGTCGGCATGGACGTCGTCAAGACCAACATCGAGTCCATCGGCGGCACCATCGAGGTCGAGTCCGCCCCCGGCAGGGGCACCTGCACCCGGCTGCGCATCCCGCTGACCCTGGCCATCGTGCCGGCGCTGACCGTCGAGTGCGCCGGCGACCGCTACGCCATCCCGCAGATCAGCCTGCAGGAGCTGGTCTCGCTGGACGCCGAGAAGGCGGCCAACGCCGTCGAGGAGGTCGGCGGTGCGCCGGTCTACCGGCTGCGCGGCGAGCTGCTCCCGCTGGTCCGGCTGACCGACGTCCTGGGCCTGACCTCCGACCGGCACGACGGGCACGTGGTCATCGCGGTGCTGCGCTCGGAGGGCCGCCGCTTCGGGTTGGTCGTCGACCGGGTCATCAACACCGAGGAGATCGTGGTCAAGGCCGTCGGCGGCCAGCTCAAGGCGATCGGCCTCTACTCGGGCGCGACCGTCCTCGGCGACGGCACCGTGGCCCTGATCCTCGACGTGCAGGCCCTGGCACGCCGGGCGCTGCGCACCGAGAGCAGCGACCGCCAGGAGTCCCGCGCGGCGGCGCTGCAGGCCGTCGCGACCGACGCCGAGCGGCAGCGGATGCTGCTGGCCGCCATCGGCGGGGGCCGCCGGGTCGCCATCCCGCTGGACACCGTCACCCGCCTCGAGCAGGTGCGCACGGAGTCCGTCGAGAAGGTCGGCAACCGGGAGGTCGTGCAGTACCGCGGCGCGATCCTGCCGATCGTCCGGCTGGACCGGCACCTGGGCGCCTACGGCGACAGCGAGCGCGAGGTGCTCGAGGTGATCGTCTACTCCGACCACGGCCGCAGCGTGGCCATCGTGGTCGAGGAGATCCTCGACATCGTCGACGGCGAGGCCGCCGTCCGCAGCGACATCGACGACATGGGCCTGCTGGGCTCGGCCGTGCTCGGCGACAAGGTCACCGAGCTGCTCGACGTCCGCGCCGCCATCCTCGCCGCCGACCCGGCGTTCTACTCGACGCACCCCACCACCCACGACTCCCTGTCCGCGGCGCCGCACGGCGCCTCCCTCCTGGAGGTCTCCCTGTGACCACTGCCGAGGCCCCCGCCATCGGCGGCCAGCTGGCCACCTTCTGGCTCGACGGCGACCTCTACGGCGTCGAGGTGGCGCACGTGCAGGAGGTCCTCAAGAGCCAGGGCCTGACCCGGGTGCCGCTGGCACCCACCGCCGTCGCCGGGCTGATCAACCTGCGCGGCCAGGTGGTGACCGCGATCGAGCTGCGCGAGCGGCTCGGCCGGCCGCCGCGGCCCGAGGGCACCGACGCCGTCGTCATCGTCGTCCGGCTGCACGGTGAGGCGGTCAGCCTGCTCGTGGACGCCATCGCCGACGTCGTGGACGTCGACCCGGCCGACTTCGAGGCGCCGCCGGACACGCTCGACGGTGCGGGCCGCGACCTGATCCGCGGCGCGTTCAAGCTCGACGGGCAGCTGCTGCTGGCGCTGGACGTGCAGAAGGCCGTCAGCGCCTGAGAGGACCACCCTTCCCCCCACGCCTCGTAGAAGGACCCCGTCCTCCCCACCCCTCGCACGCTCGGGGCGGGGCCCGGGACGGGGCCCGCGGTCCCTGGAGGGTGGCCGTTCCAGCACCTCACCACCTGGGCGCGGCCGGACTTCCCCGGCGGCCACGCTCCTCCCCCCGACCCCCGGTCGGGCGGCCCCTCTCTCCGGAGGGCCGCCCGGCCGGGGGTCGCGGCATTCCGGGGACGAGATCGCTCACGCTGGGTCATCGGCGCGACACGCTGCAGTGCGGCGCACGCCGGCCCACCCGACGGGGGTCCGACCATCGAGTGACGCTGACGTGGCGCGCCGTGTCGATCACGGTCAGTCTGGACCGACCTCACCTCGGGGGACGTCGACTGGAGGCCTGCCGTGCCCTACTCGCTGGTCAGTGCCGCCACGCTCGGCTTCGACCTGGTCCGCCTGCCGGCCGGCCGCGCCGTCGCCGACGCCCTGCTCACCGGGCTCGCCGCCGACACCGCGGCGCTGGAGCAGCTGGCCGCGGTCCACCCGGCCGCGGGTCGCGACCGCGAGCAGCGCGCCGCGCTCGCCGTCCGCGCGCGCAAGGCCCGCGAGCTGGCCGCCACCGTCCCGCACCTGCGCACGGCCGTCGACGGCCTCCCCGGCGCCGACCGGGCCGCCGTCCTGGTCGCCCAGCTCGAGCGCAGCACCATCGGGGACGCCGCCGCCGTCGAGCGGGTGCTCCGCGAGGACGTCCTCGGCCCCGACCACCCCGCCGTCGCGCTGGTCGACGAGGCGGTCCGTGACGCCGCCGCCGACGTCCTCGCCGACGCGGCCGTGGGCGCCTGGGCCGCCGCGGTGCTGCCGCCGCTGGTCGCCCGCCGGCTCACCGGCCCCTTCGCGGTCGCCACCGCCACCGGTGTGCCCACCACCCCCGAGCTCGACCTCGGCCCCGCCACCGGCGACCTCTCGGAGCTGCTGACCGGCCTGCGCGCGCTGGACGACGCCGGACGGGCCCGCTGGATGGCCGCCGTCGACGCCTCCCGCGCCGAGCGCCGTCCGTGGGCGACCGCGATGCACGAGGCGTCCTGGGGGGCGCACGTCTCCGGCCGCACCCGCACGCTCGCCACCGCGCAGCTGCTCGCCGTCCGGGCCTTCCTGGACGCCGGCTTCGACACCGCGGCCGCCGCGTCCGGTGCCTGGAACGCCGTCGCCGGCTGCGTGCAGGGCATCGTCATGGGCGACCTGCTCGGCAGCGACGCCCTGACGGTGCTCTTCTCCTCGCGGCCCGCCGAACCGCACCGCGGCCAGGAGCCGTCCGCCCCCTGAGGCGAGCCCGCTCCGGCGAGCGCCGACTCGTCGATCATGGGGTTGTTGCAGGCGACACGTGCCGACACCCCGAGAGAGGCCGCGTCAGCTCCATGATCAACTGAGGGAGCGCCTCAGTCCTGGTCCTCCCCGGGGTCCGGGAAGCGGGCACCGGCGGCGAGCTCGGTGCCGGCCTCGACCTCGGCCCGGCGGCCGACCAGCGTGACCTCGCCGTCCCCGCCGACCGCGGCCCGCTCGCCGACCACCACGCCGTCGTCGAGCACCGCCCGGGTCACCATGGCGCCGGCCCGCACGCGCGCCCCGGGCAGCAGCACCGAGTCGACGACGGTCGCGCCGGCCTCCACGACGACGCCGGGGGAGAGGACCGACCCGTGGACGTTGCCGAGCACCCGGGTGCCGCCGGAGATGAGGCTGTTGTCCACCGCCGAGTCCAGCAGCACCCGCGCCGCGCTGTGCCGGCCGCCGCGGGTGTGCACCGGCCAGCGCTCGTCGTCGAGGTCCAGCGGCGGCTCGGCGGACAGGAACTCCTGGTGGGACCGCCAGTAGGACTCCACGGTGCCCACGTCGCGCCAGTAGCCGCCGAACGGGTGCGCGCGGGCCAGGCCGTCGCGGGTCTGCGCCGGCAGCAGGTGGGTGCCGAGGTCCTCGAGCCCCTCCTCGCCGTGCTCGGCGGCCAGGGCCTCCAGCCGGTCCAGCATCGGGCCGGGTGAGAAGACGAAGACCTCGTTGGTCGCCGTGGTGGTGCGCGGCTCGTCGGGCTTGTAGGCGTAGTCGGCCACCTTGCCGCCGCTGCCGACCTCGACGATGCCGTAGCGCGGTGCGTCGTCCTCGGCGACCTCGGTGGTGACCATGGTGACCTCCGCGCCCGAGCCGAGGTGCCCGTCGACGACCTCGCGGTAGTCCAGCTTGTAGACGGCGTCGGCGCTGAGCACCACGAGCGCGTCGGGGGCGACGTCGCGGACCAGCGGGGCGTAGCGCCACAGCGAGTTCGCCGTCCCGGAGACCCAGCCGGCACGGTCGGTGCCCTGGTAGGGCGGCAGGACGAGCAGCCCGCCGTCGGTGCGGTCGAGGTCCCACGGCCGGCCGTTGGCCAGGTGCTGCGACAGCGACGTGGGGTGGAACTGCACCGACACCCAGACGTCGGAGAGGTGCGAGTGCTGGCAGTTGCTCAGCGGGAAGTCGATCAGCCGGTAGACCCCGGCGAAGGGGACGGCGGGCTTGGCGCGCTGCTCGGTCAGCAGCTCCAGGCGCCCACCGGCGCCGCCGGCCAGGACGAGGACGAGGACCCGGGGGAGAGGCATGGCCCCCGGCTACCCGCGGGGACGCCGTTCACCCTCGGCGGCACTCCCTGACCCGGCCGCACGGGTCGCCGGACGACGGCGGCTGCTGCTCGACGTCGCCCCGGACCACGGTCTCCTCCCGCTGTCCGCAGACCTGTCGACATGTGCCGGGAGATCGTCGGCCGGAGCACCGAGATCGACGAGAGATGTCGTGCACGATCCGTGCGGATCGGCTCAAGGAGTGCGGGGGAGCGGCCGACAACACCCGTGACAGGCACCGACAGCGGACGGCCGCCGGGACCCGGCGGACCGCCGGCTGCACCCCGATCCCGGCCCCCGGGCGGGTGCCGACCCACAACGCCAGCTCGCCCCTGGCGGGCACCCCGCACGGGGAGACGGAGGACGCATGGAACCGATCCGGGTGCTGGTCGTCGATGACTCGGTGGTCGTCCGCAAGATCGTCACCGACGTCCTCTCGGAGGACCCGGCGATCGAGGTCGTCGGCACCGCCGTGAACGGCCGCATCGCCGTCGGCAAGCTGGAGCAGCTCAAGCCCGACCTGGTCACGATGGACATCGAGATGCCGGAGATGAACGGCATCGAGGCGGTCCGCACCATCCGTGCCCTGCGCAGCCGCGTGCCGATCATCATGTTCAGCACGCTCACCGAGCGCGGTGCCTCGGCGACCCTCGACGCCCTCTCCGCCGGTGCGAACGACTACGTGACCAAGCCGGCCAACGTCGGCAGCGTCGCGCAGTCCATGGAGAGCGTCCGCCAGCAGCTGATCCCCAAGATCAAGGCGCTCACCGGGCGCCCGGTCACCACCGGTCCCGTCCGGGCCGCCGCACCCGCCCCGGCCCCGGTCCGGCCGCCGGCCCCCCGCGTCGGTGCGGTCAAGCAGCCCGCCGTCCTGGTCATCGGCTCGTCCACCGGTGGCCCGGAGGCCCTGGCGAAGGTGCTGCCGACCCTGCCGGCGTCCCTGCCGGTCCCGGTGCTGCTCGTGCAGCACATGCCCCCGGTCTTCACCCGCCAGTTCGCCCAGCGGCTGGACCGTCTCTGCGCGCTCACCGTGGTCGAGGCCGTCGACGGCGCCCCGCTGGGGCCGGGCACGGTGCACCTGGCCCCGGGCGACCACCACCTGACCGTCCGCCGGACCGCCCGCGGCCTGTTCACCGGGCTCGACCAGGCCCCTCCGGAGAACTTCTGCCGCCCCGCCGTCGACCCGCTGTTCCGTTCCGCGGTCGAGGCGTTCGACGGCGCCGTCCTGGGTGTCGTGCTCACCGGCATGGGCTCGGACGGGCGCCTCGGCGCCGGCCGCATCCGCGAGACCGGAGGCGCCGTCGTCGTCCAGGACCAGGCGACGTCGGTGGTCTGGGGGATGCCGGGCGCCGTCGCCACGGCCGGCTACGCCGACGAGGTGCTGCCGCTCGACCGGGTCGCCGAGGCGATCAGCCGGCGGCTCGCCGGCCCGCGCGCCGGCACTGCCGGCCCGACCCCAGCTGCCGTCGGAGGACGACGATGACCCTCACCACGACGAGCTTCGACTGGGTCCGCCAGCTGGTGCACCGGGAGAGCGCGATCGTGCTCGCCCCGGGCAAGGAGTACCTGGTCGAGGCGCGGCTGCTGCCGATCGCCCGGTCCATGGGGCTGCCCGACGTCGGCCAGCTGGTCGACTCGGTCCGCACCCGGCCCAGCCCCGAGTCCACCCGCAAGATCGTCGAGGCGCTCACCACGAACGAGACCTCGTGGTTCCGGGACGGCGACCCGTTCACCGCCCTCACCTCGACGGTGCTGCCCTCGCTGCTGTCAGCCCGCGGGGCGGCCGAGCGGCTGCAGATCTGGTCGGCTGCCTGCTCCAGCGGGCAGGAGCCCTACACGATCGCCATGCTGCTCGAGGACGCGATGCCCAACGCCTCGACCCGCGTGGCCATCACCGCGACCGACCTCTCCCGCGAGATGGTCGAGCGCACCCGGGCCGGCAGGTTCAGCCAGCTCGAGGTCAACCGGGGGCTGCCCGCCGCGATGCTGGTGCGGCACTTCACCCGGGCGGGCACCGAGTGGCAGGTCTCCCCGTCGCTGCGCCGCATGGTGACCGCGAGCGAGTGCAACCTGGCCGCTCCGCTGCCGCGCATGGGCCCGTTCGACGTGGTCTACCTGCGCAACGTCCTCATCTACTTCGACCTGCCCACCAAGCAGGCGATCCTCCGCCGGGTGCGTGCGCTCATGCGCCCCGACGGCTGGCTCTTCCTCGGCGCCGCGGAGACCACCCTCGGCGTCGACGACTCCTGGGAGCGGGTCGTCATCGGCCGCAGCTCCGCCTACCGCCCGCTGAAGGGGAACTGACGTGCGTGCACTGGTGATCGACGACTCCCGCGCCATGCGGCGGATCGTGAGCGCGGCGCTGGAGGGTTTCGGCTACGAGACCCGTCAGGCCGGCCACGGGCGGGAGGCACTCGACGTGCTGCAGGAGGGCTACGCGCCCGACCTGTGCACGATCGACTGGAACATGCCGGTGATGGACGGGCTGCAGTTCGTCTCCGCCGTCCGGGCCAACCCGGCGTGGCGCGCCCTCACGCTGATGATGGTGACCTCGGAGAGCGAGCAGGGGCAGATCGTCCGGGCGCTCGCCGCCGGCGCGCACGAGTACGTGATCAAGCCGTTCACCGCCGACGCGCTCCGCGACAAGCTCGCGCTGCTCGGCATGCTCCCCGAGGAGGCCGTCCTGTGACGCTCGCACCCGATGCTGTCGGACGCCCCACCCAGCCACCCCCGGCCATCCCCGCGCTGATCGACGAGGCCACCATCGAGTCGATCGCCGGCGAGGCCTGGATCGCCCTCGTCGGGGAGGACGAGGTGCTCGTCCCGGTCCCCGGCGACCTGCCCGAGGACACGCTGTCCGCCTGGGTCGACGTCGTCGGGCCGTGGACCGGCAGCGTCGTCCTCACCACCGGCCGGCAGACCGCTGCCGAGCTGACCCGGGCGCTGCTCGCGGAGGCGGCTCCCGAGCTCCTCGACCACGAGGACGTCACCGACGCGTTCGGCGAGATCGCCAACGTCGTCGGGGGCAACGTCAAGGCCGCGCTCCCCGGCCCCTCGACCCTCGGTCTCCCCGAGGTCGGCCCGGCGCCCGCCGTCCGCAACCCCGAGGACGTCTGCCGCATCGAGGTCCTCTGGCGCGGCCAGCCCCTGGTCGTGTCCGTCCAGGGCGCATCGCCCTCCCTGCCCGTCCCGCACAGCCCGCACGACCACCCGCACCAGAACGGAGCGTCACAGTGAAGATCCTCGTTGCCGACGACAGCCGCGTGATGCGGCAGATCGTCATCCGCACCCTGCGCCAGGCCGGCTACGACGACCACGACATCGTCGAGGCCGAGGACGGCCGCGACGCCTACGACAAGGTCCACGCCGAGAACCCGGACCTGGTCCTGTCCGACTGGAACATGCCGAACATGACCGGGCTGGAGTGCCTGCAGGCCCTGCGCTCGGCGGGGTCGGCCGTGCCGTTCGGCTTCGTCACCTCCGAGGGCTCCGCGGAGATGCGGGACAGGGCGAGCGCCGCGGGCGCGCTGTTCCTCATCGCCAAGCCGTTCACCGAGGAGACCTTCCGCGAGAACCTGGACGGGGTGATCGCATGAGGAGCGAGCTTGCGAGCTCCGTGGTGGACACGGTCGCGTGCGCGGTCACGTCGGCGACGAGCGCCAGCGAGGAGGCGAAGTGAGCGCGCCGCTGACCGTCGTCCTGCCGGACGCCAAGGCCGTCAAGGACATGCTCACCGGCCTGGTCGGCAAGTCCGTCGGCGTGATGCCGGGCGCGCCGGTGACCCCGACGCCGACGTCGCCGGTGTCGGTGGCCGTGTACGTGGACCCGTCGATGAACGTCAACGCGCTGTGCGTCCTGGACCTCGGGGCGTCGGCCTACACCGGCGCGGCCCTCGCGCTGCTGCCCCCCGGTGGCGCGCAGGACGCGGTCGAGGAGGACGGCGAGCTGACCTCGATGCTCACCGAGGCGCTGCACGAGGTGGTCAACGTCCTCTCGGCGCTGTTCAACGTGCCGGGGGCCCCGCACTCCAAGCTGTACAAGCTGTACGCCCCCGGCGACGACCTGCCGGGTGACATCGCCGGCTCGCTCGCGGACTTCAACCGGCTCGACCTCGCGATCGACGTCCCCGGCTACGGCAAGGGCGGACTCTCCCTGGTGATCCCCTCCAGGGCCTGACCCCGCCCTGATCCCCGCGGACACCAGACGCCCCGGGACGGCGCCGGAGACACCCCTCCCGCCGTCCCGGGCGCACGACGACGACGGCCCCGGGGCTTCCTGCCCGGGGCCGTCGTCGCGTGTTGCACGTGGAACGTCAGGACAGCGCGGGCGCGCGGTCCTCGGTGCTCGTGGGCAGGCAGGCCCAGACGTGCTTGCACCCCTTGTCGACGTACCAGCCGTGGGCGACCGACAGCCGGGCGACCAGATAGAGCCCCATCCCGCCGTGCGCGGGGTCGCGGTCGACCGCCGGACTGGGCATGGTGTCGGGGTCGCGGTCGCTGACGTCGAGCAGCCAGCCGCCGCTGCCGGCGATCACCGTGGCGACGACGGGGCACAGCCCGTGCCGCAGCGCGTTGGACGCCAGCTCGTCGAACGCGAGGATCAGCCGCTCGGCGGCGGTGTCCTCGTCGTCCCGGGGGAAGCCGACCCCGTCCAGGCGGGCACGCAGCACGGCACGTGCCGCCGGCAGCTCGGCGACGGCCTGCAGGTCCCAGCGCCACACCTCGCCCCGGCCGTCCGGTAGCGGGCGCAACGGCCACGCGAGTCGACCCACTGCCCTCCCCGTCCCGTCGCCTTCTCCGACGCCGTTCGGGGTTCCCACCCGGCACCACCCGTAACCGTGCAGCCGGGGTTTCCGACCCCCTGGAGTGATGCGCCTCTCGCCGTCGCCGGTCAGTCGCGGGGGTGCACGCAGATCGCCACCAGGGCGACGTCGTCCTGGGGTGTGGCGGGCAGCATCCGGGCCAGCAGCGCGTCGGCCAGCTGCTCCAGCGGCAGGCCGGTCAGTGCGGCCAGGTGCCGGCGCAGCCGGGCCACCCCCGTGTCGACGTCACAGTCCCGCCGCTCCACCAGCCCGTCGGTGTACAGCAGCACCACCGCGCCCGGTCGCAGCGGCACCGTGGACTCCCGCCGCACCGCCGTCGCGTCCACGCCCAGCAGCAGGTCGCCGAGCCCGTCGGCGAGCACGGTGACCGTGCCGTCGGGGTCGGCGACCAGCGGCGGCGGGTGCCCCGCGCTGGCCCAGCGCAGCAGCGTGCCACCGTGCTCCAGCCGGGCGATGGCCGCGGTGGCCAGCGTGCCCGTGTGCATGGCGTCCATCGCGGCGTCCAGGCCGCGCAGCACCTCGGCCGGCCCGGCGCCGCTGTAGTGCGCGATGCCCCGCAGCAGCCCGCGCAGCTGCCCCATCTCGGCCGCCGCGGCGGTGTCGTGCCCGGCGACGTCCCCGATCACCACGACCGGGTCGCCCCCCGGGTGCAGGAAGGCGTCGTACCAGTCGCCGCCGACGCGGGCGGACTCCGCCGCGGGCACGTAGCGGGTCGCCACCTGCGCCCCCGCGATGGTCGGTGGGTCGGTGAGCAGGCTGCGCTGCAGCTCCTCGGCGAGCTTGGCCTGCTGGCTCTGCCGGTGCACCCGGTCGACGGTGCGCCCGGCCTGCGCGGCGACCTCCCGGGCGGTGCACAGGTCGTCGTCGTCCAGCGTGCGGCCGGGGTCGAGGTAGAGGGTGAGGACGCCGACCGCGCGGCCGTCGGCGGTCAGCGGCAGGACGAGGGCGGTGGCCGGGCCGAGGACCTCCAGCAGGTCGCGGGCGGGGCCGGGCGGCATCAGCGCGAGGACGGCGGCCACCGGCTCCTGCGCCTCGCTGCCGGACCGCAGCGCACGGGCGACGGGGGAGGCCGGCGGCAGGGTGTCCAGGCGCACCTGGGCGTAGCGGTCGAGCAGCGGGCGCCGGATCGGGTCGGCGTGCCAGGAGCCGACGTCGCGGGCCCGGCCCTCGCGGTCGACGACGGTGACCACGCAGCCGTCGGTGAGCGCGGGGACGACCAGCCGGGCCAGGCTGCCCAGGGCCGACGTGCTGTCGAGGGCGCCGGAGAGCTCCCCGGCCACCGCGGCCAGCAGCGCCGTCCGGGCACCGGCCCGTTCGGCGGCGCGACGCGCCGACTCGGCGGCACGGCGGGCCGACTCGGCCTCGTCCTGGGCGAGCCGGCGTGCGGTCACGTCGACGAAGGCGAAGGCGGCGCCGTCGGCCGTCGGCCAGGCGTGCAGCGCCGACCAGCCCGCGCCGCCGCCGGGTTCGGGGACCTCCAGGGAGACCGCCGCGCCGGAGGTCAGGGCCGCGTGGCAGGCGGAGGTGACGGCGGCGGCGGTGCCGGCGGCGAGGACGTCGGTCACCGGCCGGCCGAGCACGTCAGGGGCGGGTCGGTCGAGCAGCAGCTCGAGCTCGGTGTTCACCAGCACGACCCGTCCGGCGGGGTCCAGGCAACCCAGCGCGGCGGGCATCGTGGCCAGCACGCCGTCGGCGACGCCGGGGGCCCGTTCGAACGGCCGGGGCTGCGGCCGGGGTTGCGGCCGGGGCTGCGGCCGGGGCTGTGGCAGCGGTCCTGGGGTCACCACGGTGAGTACCCCTCTCGGCGAGCTGACCCCGGCCCCGACCTCTGAGCCCGACTCCCCGCCGCACCGCAGGCGGGGAGGCCGCTCGGATCGTGGCAGCGCGCGGGCGCGCTGCCAAGGCGCACCGGCGTGGCGCGCTCCGGTCCGCGTCCGGCCGCGGGAGCCCGGTTCCCCACGGGCACAGCGTCGGGCCCCGGCCGCCCGGCAGAGCCCGACTGCCCCGTGCCGGCGGCCTAGCTGCGCGCGGCGCCGGCCCGGACGGCGGCGGCGATCGCCGCGACGCCCTCGTCGGCCCACACGATCGAGTAGTGGTTGGTGCCGGGCACCTCGCGGGCGGTGATGCCGCTGGGCTCCAGGCCCAGCTGCGCCAGCCGCGCCTCGTCGTAGAGCCCGGGCGTCTGGTCGAGCAGCCCGCGGGTGGCCCACAGCAGGGTGGCGGGCACCGGCAGGTCGGTGGTGGCCTCGAGCACCCGCTCGTTGAGCAGCACGTCGCCGCCGTCCACCCGCACCGCCTCCGGCACGCAGGCGCTGCGCAGCGCCGGCGGCTCGCCGACCACGTCGCGCGCCAGGTACGCGGCCACTGAGGGCACGTCGACCCACGGGCCGACCGCGGGGTGCTGCGCCCAGAAGGCCCGCACGGCCGCGAGGTCGGGGAACGTCATCGACAGCCGCGCCAGCGACGGGCCGAGCACCGCGGAGAGGATCGCGTCGATGTCGGCGCCCGGCGGCGTCGGGAACGACAGGCCGCCGTCGACCATCACCAGGCCGTGCACCCGGTCGCGGGCCACCCCGGCGGCCGCCAGCGCCGCGACGTACGCCCCCATCGAGTGCCCGACGAGCACGGCGGTCTCGGCTCCCGTGTCGCCGTCCGCCCCCAGGGAGTCGAGGACGGCGGTGACGTCCGCGGCGTGCCGCTCCAGCCCGTACGGGCCGGGCAGGCCGGCCGAGGCGGCCCGGCCGCGCAGGTCTGGGGCGACCACCTCGAACTCGCCGGCCAGCGCACCCGCCACCCGCGCCCAGGCCATCGCGTTGGCGGTGATGCCGTGGACCAGGACGGCGATGGGGGCTCCGGGGGCGTCGGCGGACCAGTGCAGCGCGGCCAGCTCACCGCCCTCCACCGGGACGGAGATCAGTTCGGGGTCACGGGCGGGGTCGGTCACGGTCCCCAGCCTGCCTGGACAGCGCTGCCGCCGCAGGCCCGGACGCGGGACGGCGGCCCACCTGCAGGGACCCGCCGCGAGTCTGGTGAGGTACGGGAACGGCCCCCGTCCAGGGCCCCGCTGGCCCCGTCCCGGGTCCCGCCCTGAGCCTGCGGGGGTGGGGAGGACGGGGTCCTCCTACGAAGGACGGGGAGGACGGGGGTCCTCCTGGTCGGGGTGGCTGAGCAGGTAGCGGCCGAAGTGCGGGACGGTGAAGGCGATCTGGCCGCGCTCGGCGGAGTAGACCAGCCCCTTCTTGATCAGCGAGTCCCGCGCGGGGGAGAGGGACGCGGGCCTGCGGCCCAGCGAGACGGCGACCTCCGAGGTGGACACGGCTGCCCCGGCCGGTCCGCCCAGCTCGGCCATCGCGTGCATGTATTCCCGCTCCGCCGGGGTGGCCCGGTCGTAGCGCGACCCGAAGAAGCCGACCGCGAGCTCGGCCTCGGCGACCGGCGCGGCCATCGCGACGTCCGCGGCGGTGATGGGGGAGGCGGCGGCGACGTCCCAGGTGACCTTGCCGTACGCCTGCACGAAGTACGGGTAGCCGTCGGCGGCCGCGTACAGCGCGTCGAGCGCCTCGGGCTCGAAGCTGACCTCCTCCCGCTCGGCCGGCGCGAGCAGCGCCCGGTCGGCGGCGGGGCGGTCCAGCCGGTCGATGCGCAGGTAGCGGAACAGCCGCTCGGAGTAGCTCTTCGACGCCGACAGCACCGCCGGCAGGTGCGGCAGCCCCGCACCGACGACGATGAGCGGCGCCCCCTGCTGCGAGAGCTCGTGGCAGGCGGCGCAGATCGCCGAGACGTCGTCGCTCTGCACGTCCTGCATCTCGTCGATGAACAGCGCCACGCCCTTGCCGACGTCGGCGGCCAGCCCGGCGGCGTCGCTGAGCAGCTCGACCAGGTCGATCTCCATGTCGCCGGAGTCGGCCCGGCCGCTGGTCACCGGCACGTCGATGCCCGGTTGCCAGCGGTCGCGCACCTTCGCGTCCGCGGTCTGCCGCAGCGCGAACGCCTTGAGCACCCCGAGGACGGCGTCCATCGACTCCTGGTCGGGGTGGCGCAGTTCGCGCAGCGCCATGTGCAGCGCCGAGGACACCGGCCGGCGCAGCGACTGGTCCGGCCGCGCCTCGATCTTGCCGGTGCCCCAGCCGCGGCCGATCGCCGCCGACCGCAGCTGGTTGAGCAGCACCGTCTTCCCCACCCCGCGCAGCCCGGTGAGCACCAGCGACCGCTCCGGACGGCCGTGCGCGATCCGCTCCAGGACGACGTCGAAGGCCGACAGCTCGCCGTCGCGCCCGGCCAGCTCGGGCGGGCGCTGTCCGGCGCCGGGGGCGTACGGGTTCCGCACGGGGTCCATGTCGAGCACCGTATGGGCGCCTCTACACCGGGCCGTAGAACCGCCTAGACACCCCGATCGTGTCGGATCGTCGGCCGCGCGCCGTCACGCCCCGCAGGTGCCCCGCCGACTGCCCGGCGCCCTCGTCGGGTCGGGGGGCGGTGCACCGCCGGGCGAGCGCCGACGCGTCAGGAGGCCGGGCGGACCCCGTCGTCCGGACGCGGCGGGAGCGCGCAGGCCGCCGTCCCCCCGGGCAGCCGCATCCGGTTGGCCGCCACCACCCGGTAGACCCGGTCGGCCAGCGCCCGTACCAGGGGCAGCTGCAGCAGCCGGCCGAGCACTGCCCACCCGGAGCCGGCCGCGCGCAGGGCGGCGGCGACCGCGCGGGCCCCACCGACGACGTCCCCCGTGCGCGGCACCCACAGCACCTCCTGCTGTGCGCGCTCGGCGGTGGTGCCGACGGAGGCGAGGTCGGCGCCCTGCCAGGGGACGACGGCGCAGTCGGCGGGCAGCACCCGCCGGGCCACGGCGGCCGAGCGGGTGCAGAACCCGCAGTCGCCGTCGTAGACCAGGGCCGGTCGCTGCACGGGCTCTCCCTCTCGTCCCGGGGCGCGCTCGGTGTCGAGCACGGGGCTGTTGCCGGCGAGCCGCGACGACGCGCCGGGAGCGCGGCCAGGCTCCCATGATCGCGGCCGGCAGGGCGTCGTCGAGGTCCGTCCGGACGTGTCCGGCCCTGAGCCTGGAGGGTCGCGGAGGTGACGATCCACAGGGTCCTCGCAGCTGCCGCCGCTAGCCTGGGGCGGGTGCTCAGGTTCCTGGTCAAGGTCGTCCTCATGGCCGGCGTCTTCTACGGCGTCGCCTACCTGCTGAACGGCATCGAGGTGATCCCGAACCCGAACGGGCCGCTCGGCGAGCCCGGCACCTACCTGTGGATCGCGCTGCTCTTCGCGCTGGTCAACGCGGTCGTCGGGCCGGTCCTGCGGCTGCTGTCGTTCCCGTTCGTGCTGGTCACACTGGGGTTGTTCCTGCTCGTCGTGAACGCCGCACTGCTCGGCATCACCGCCGCGATCACCGACCGGCTGCAGGTCGACGGCTTCGGCCCCGCGATCGTCGGCGGGCTGCTGCTGGCCATCGGCGGCTGGATCGCCGACCAGCTCACCGAGCGGCGCTGACCGGCCGCCGCGTCGCTGTGACGGCAGGCACCTCGCGGGGCTAGCGTCGCTGTCATGGCCCGCACCACCGGCACGGTCCCGGCGATCCCGGTACCGGCCCCCGCGGACGACGGCGCGCCCGCCGCCGCGACCGAGCTCGCCGCCCTCGAGGCGGCCACCCACGACAAGCACCTGCTGCTCGAGCGAGCTGCCCGTGCCGCCCTGGAGCGCGACGCCGGCCTGCCCCCCGGCTGCAGCGCCGACGACGTCCCCGCGTTGCTGCGCCGCTACTACTGGAGCGAGCCGGCCGCCGAGGTCCTCGACCAGGACCCGGCCGACCTCGCCTCCCTGGCGCTGCGCCACCTGCGGCTGGCCGAGGTGCGTCCCCAGGGGGCGGCCACCGTCGACGTCCAGGAGCTGCCCGCCCGCGGCGGCGCCGGCCCCCGCTCGATGGTCCTGGTGGTCACCGACGACATGCCCTTCCTCGTCGACTCGGTCACCGCCGAGGTGGTCCGGCAGGGCTTCCGCATCGACCACGTCGTGCACCCGGTGCTGGTGGTCCGCCGCGACGTGACCGGCCGGATCCGCGCCTTCTGCGACAGCGCCGAGCCCGGCGCGTGCGGCGCCGACGCGCTCGCCGAGTCCTGGATGGCCGTCGTCCTCGACGGGCCGCTGGACGACGAGGCGACCGGCGACCTGGTCGCCGGGCTGCGCACCGTCCTGGCCGACGTCCGGGCCGTCGACGAGGACGCCGCCCGGATGCGGACCCGCACCCTGGAGCTCGCCGACCGGCTCGACCGGGCGCCGGCGAGCGGGTCCGCGGACCCGGCGGACGACCCCGCGGAGGCGGCGGCGCTGCTGCGCTGGCTCACCGACGGCAACTTCGTGCTCCTCGGCGCGAGGGACGTCGACCTGGTGAGCACCCGGGGCCGCACGACGGCCCGTCCGGTCGCCGGCAGCGGGCTGGGCGTGCTGCGCAGCGACGCCGACACCGCCACCACCCCCGAGGCCACCCCGGGCGCGACGCTGATCGCGGTGAGCAAGGCCGACGCCCGCTCGACCGTGCACCGCCGCACCTGGCTGGACCAGGTGACGGTCACCCTGCCCGGCGCGGACGGCGACCCGGCCCGCCAGCACCGGCTGGTCGGCCTCTTCCCGTCGGCCGCGGCAGCGCACACCGTCCGCGAGGTGCCGCTGGTGCGCCGCCGGGCGGCCGAGGTGGTGGAGCGCTCGGGCGTCCCCGCCGACAGCCACACCGGCAAGGAGCTGCTCGACGTCCTGGAGACCTACCCCCGCGACGAGCTGTTCCAGGTCGGCACCGACGAGCTGCTGCCGGTCGCGCTGGCCGTGCTGCACCTGCAGGAGCGCCGGCAGACCCGGCTGTTCCTGCGGCGGGACCCCGGCGACCGGTTCTGGTCGGCGATCGTCTACCTGCCCCGCGACCGGTACACCACCCAGGTCCGGCTGGCGGTGCAGCAGCTGCTGCTCGAGCGGCTCGGCGGCTCCAGCATCGAGTACACCGCCCGGGTCACCGAGTCGGTGCTGGCCCGGCTGCACTTCGTCGTCCGCCCGCCGGTGGCGCGGGGCGGGCGGTCCACGCTGCTCGAGGTCGACGTCGCGGGCCTGCAGGACGCGCTGACCGCCGTCGTCCGCAGCTGGACCGACGAGCTGGCCGACGCCCTCAAGGCGCGCTACGGCGCGGACGCCGAGCGCCGGTTCGCCCGGGTCGCCGACGCGTTCCCGGCCGCCTACCAGGAGGACTTCCCCGCCACGACCGCCGTCGAGGACCTCGAGCGGCTCGACGGGCTGGCCGAGGGCGAGCTCGGCCTGGTGCTGCGCCGCGCGGCCGGGACGTCGGTGTCCGAGCCGCGGCTGGCGGTCTACCGGGTGGGGCAGCGGCTGCTGCTGTCCGACGTGCTGCCGATGCTGCAGCACCTGGGCGTCGACGTCGTCGACGAGCGGCCCTACGAGATCGACCGGATCGGCGCCCCGCTGGCCTGGATCTACGACTTCGGGCTGACCGCGCCGGCCGGGGAGCTGCCCTTCCCCGGCTCGCTGCCCGAGCGGTTCACCGAGGCGCTGTCGGCGGTCTGGCGCGGCGACGCCGAGGACGACGGCCTGGGCGCGCTGGTGCTGCTGGCCGGGCTGAACTGGCGGCAGGTCACCGTCGTCCGCGCCTACGTGCAGTGGCTGCGGCAGGCCGGGCTGCCCTTCGGCCAGCGGTACGTGGAGACGACGCTGGCCGCCCACCCCGACGTCGTCGCCCGGCTGGTGGCGCTGTTCGAGACCCGCTTCTCCCCGGGCCGGGACGGCGGACGGGCCCGGCGCACCGACGAGCTGGTCGCCTCGCTGCGGCAGGCGATCGGCGCGGTGGAGTCGCTGGACGCCGACCGGGTGCTGACCGCGATGCTCGCCGCCGTCCTGGCCACCCAGCGGACGACGTACTACGCGGGCGGCCCGCTGGCGCTGAAGCTGCACCCCGCCGAGGTGCCCGACGTCCCGGAGCCGCGCCCGGCCCGCGAGGTGTGGGTCAGCTCGCCGCGGGTCATGGGCGTGCACCTGCGCTTCGGGGCGGTCGCGCGCGGCGGGCTGCGCTGGTCCGACCGGCACGAGGACCTGCGCACCGAGGTGCTGGGCCTGGTCAAGGCGCAGATGGTGAAGAACACCGTCATCGTGCCCACCGGTGCCAAGGGCGGGTTCGTCGTCCGGAAGCCGCCGCCGGAGAGCGCGGGTCGCGACGCGTGGCTCGCCGAGGGGCAGGCCTGCTACCGGCTCTTCATCGGTGCGCTGCTGTCCCTGACCGACAACCTCGTGGACGGGAAGGTCGTCCCGCCCGAGCGGGTGGTCCGGCACGACGCCGATGACACCTACCTCGTCGTCGCCGCCGACAAGGGGACGGCGACCTTCTCCGACCTGGCCAACGCGGTGGCCCTGGAGCGCGGCTTCTGGCTGGGCGACGCCTTCGCCTCCGGTGGCTCGGTCGGCTACGACCACAAGGCCATGGGCATCACCGCCCGCGGCGCCTGGGAGTCGGTGACCCGGCACTTCCGCGAGCTCGACCTCGACGTCCAGTCGCAGGACTTCACCGTCGTGGGCGTCGGCGACATGTCCGGCGACGTGTTCGGCAACGGGATGCTCCTGTCCGAGCACATCCGGCTGGTGGCCGCCTTCGACCACCGGCACGTCTTCGTCGACCCCACGCCGGACGCCGCGACCTCCTTTGCCGAGCGACGCCGGCTGTTCGACCTGCCGCGCTCCTCCTGGGCCGACTACGACCCCGCGCTGATCAGCCCGGGCGGCGGGGTGTGGCCGCGGACGGCGAAGGCCATCCCGGTCAGCGAGCCGATGCGGGCGGCGCTGGGCCTGGCCGAGGACGTCGACACCCTCCCCCCGGTGGAGCTGATCCGCGCGGTGCTGCTGGCGCCGGTGGACCTGCTGTTCAACGGCGGCATCGGCACCTACGTCAAGGCCTCCACCGAGAGCGCGCTCGACGTGGGTGACAAGGCCAACGACGCCGTCCGGGTCGACGGCCACGACCTGCGGGTGCGCGTGGTGGGGGAGGGCGGCAACCTCGGCCTCACCCAGCGCGGCCGCGTGGAGTACGCGCTGGCCGGCGGGCGGGTGAACACCGACGCCATCGACAACTCCGCGGGCGTCGACACCTCCGACCACGAGGTCAACATCAAGATCGCGCTGGACCGGGTGGTCGAGGCCGGCGAGCTGGACGCCGAGGGCCGCGCGGCGCTGCTCGGCGAGATGACCGACGAGGTCGCCGCCGCCGTCCTCAACGACAACCACGCCCAGAACGCGACGCTGGCTGTCGAGACGACGTCCGCGCGGAGCTTGCTCGACGCGCACCAGCGCTTCCTGAGGGCGCTGGAGCGCTCCGGCCGGCTGGTGCGCAGCGTCGAGTTCCTCCCCGACGACCGGCAGCTGGCCGAGCGGCGGCGCGACGGGCAGGCGCTGACGGGCCCGGAGCTGTCGGTGCTGCTGGCCTACGCCAAGCTGGGGACCGGGGACGCCGTGCTGGCCTCCGGCCTGCCCGACGACCCGGCGCTGGAGGCGCTGCTCGTCGGCTACTTCCCCGCCGAGCTGCGCCGTCGCTTCCCCGCCGCGGTCAGCGGACACCCGCTGCGGCGGGAGATCATCGCCACCGCGCTGACCAACCGCGCGGTCAACGTCGCCGGCGTGACCGGGCTGTTCCGGCTGGTCGAGGAGACCGGCGTGCCGCTGGCCGGGGTGGTGCGGGCCCACGCGGTGGCCCGGGCGGTGTTCGAGGTGGACCGGCTCTGGGACGCCGTCCGCCCGCTGGACAACCGCGTCCCGGCGACCACCCAGGTGGAGCTGCGGACCGAGGCGACCCGGCTGGCCGAGCGGGCCGCGCGCTGGCTGCTGCGGCTCCCCGAGCTGGCCGCGGAGGAGGCCGCACCGCTGGGCGACGTGACGGACCGGTTCGCCGCCCCGGTGGCCGCGGTGCGCGCCGGGCTGCCGTCGTGGCTGCTGGGTGCCGAGGCAGCCGCCCACGCCGACCGCACCGAGCGGCTGCGGCGGGCGGGGGTGCCCGAGACGCTGGCCGCGGAGGTGGCCGCCGCACCCCTGCTGCCGGCCGCGCTGGACCTGGCGCTCGTCGCCGAGCGCACCGGCGCGCCCATCGAGCTGGCCGGCCGGGTGCACCAGGCGGTGGCCGAGCGGCTGGCGCTGGTGCCGCTGCGTGAGCTCGTGGTGGCGCTGCCCCGCGATCGCCGCTGGCCGGCGATGGCCCGCGCCTCGCTGCGCGACGACCTGACCGGTGAGCAGGCCGCGCTCACCGCCGAGGTGCTCAGCGGACGGACGGGCACCACCGAGGACGCCGCGGAGCTCGTGGAGCGCTGGGTGACCTGCTGGGACGGCACGCAGCAGCGGGCGGCGGCCCAGCTGGTCGACATCGCGGCGGGGGACCGGCAGGAGCTGGCCGAGTTGCTGGTCGCCGTCCGGACCCTGCGCGGCCTGCGCCGACCCGGCTGAGCCCCGCCCCGGCTGAGCCCCCCGCCGAGTGCGACCGATGAGTCCGGAGGGGGGCGCCGGTCCGATGGGCGTGACGGACGGATGGCAGGCGGTCGCGGCAGAGCGGACCGCGTTGGTGGCAGACCTCGAGGACCTCGGCGAGGACGACTGGCGGACGCCGTCGCTGTGCGCGGGACTCGACGTCGAGGAGGTCGTCGCGCACCTGACCGCAGGGGCGAGCTCGGGTCCCCTCCGCTGGCTGGCCGGCCTCGCCCGCTGCCGGTTCGACGTCGATCGGATGGTCGACATGCGGCTGCGCGAGCAGCTGGGCGGCAGGCCGGAGGAGACGCTCCGGCGGTTCCGGGGAGTCGTCGACAGCAGGACGGCGCCGAGTGGGCACGTCGACGCGTGGCTGGGGGAGGTCGTCGTGCACGGCGAGGACGTCCGCCGTCCGCTGGGGATCTCCCACGCGTACGCGCCGGCGGCCCTGGAGCGCGTGGCGCGCTTCTTCGCCGCGCGCGACTTCACGGTCCCGTCGAAGCGGCGGTCGGCCGGTCTGCGGCTCGAGGCCTCCGACGGGTCCTTCGCCGTGGGGGAGGGGCCGCTGGTGCAGGGGCGGACCGTCGACCTGGTGCTCGCCATGGCCGGCCGGCCCGTCGCACTCGACCACCTCGAGGGTCCCGGACTGCCGACGTTCGCCGCCCGGGTGGTGGACCCGTCGGGTCGAGCGCCGTCTACAGCTGTCTAGCGCCAGCCCGAGAGAACCGCATACCTCGGTCGAGACCCGGATCATCGAGTAGTCTGCCGTCATCTAGACCAAGCGCTAGACAGCGGCAGACGACGTCAGAGGGACGGACGGCGCTCGCCGAAGCGGGTCGCCTGCTCGAAGGCGTGCCCGACCTCCAGCACCCGCCGATCGGCCCGCGGCGGGGCGACCACCTGCAGGCCCACCGGCAGCCCGTCGGGGGTGAACCCGCCCGGCACCGAGAGCGCGGGACAGCCGGTCGGCGTGATCAGCGTGCAGGAGCGCATCCAGGCCAGGTAGTCCGCCAGCGGCTCCCCGTCGATCTCGGTGGGGTACTCGGCCTCCACCGGGAAGGGCAGCACCTGCGTCGTCGGCGCCAGCAGGACGTCGTAGCGGTCGAAGAAGGCCACGACGCGCTCGTAGAGGGCCGTGTGGGCCATCTCGGCGCGGGCGATGTCGGCACCGGTGAGCTCCGCGCCCAGCGCGGCGTTCCAGCGGATCGACTCCTTGAGCTGGTCCGGGTGCCGCCGGTCCAGGTCGCTGAAGGTCGCGTCGAACACCCAGGCCCGCAGCGTGCCGAAGACGTCGTCGGCGCCGGAGAGGTCGGGGCAGTCGGTCTCGACAGTGGCGCCGAGCTCCTCGAACACCGCCACGCTCTCCGCCAGCACCGCCGTGATGGCCGGGTCCACCCGCACCCGCCCGCCCAGGTCCGGCGCCCAGGCCACGCGCAGCCCGTCGAGGCGCTCGGGCAGCGGCGCGGCGAAGGGGGCGCCGGGGTCGTCGAGGGAGATCGGCACGCGACGGTCCGGCCCGGCGATCGCCGAGAGCACCAGCGCGACGTCGGCCACCGTGCGCCCCATCGGGCCCTGCACCGACAGCTGCGACCAGGCCATCGCGGCCGGCCAGGTCGGTACCCGCCCCGGCGTGGGCCGCAGCCCGACGACGTTGCAGAACGCCGCCGGGTTGCGCAGGGAGCCACCGAAGTCGCTGCCCTCGGCCACCGGGACGAGACCGGCGGCCAGTGCCGCGGCCGCACCGCCGCTCGACCCGCCGGCCGACAGCCCGTGCCGGTACGGGTTGTGGGTGACGCCGAACAGCGGGTTGAAGGTGTGCGAGCCGGCCGCGAACTCCGGCACGTTGGTCTTGCCGATGCGCACCGTCCCGGCCGCACGCAGCCGGGCGACCACCAGTTCGTCGTCCGCCGGCACCGTATCGGCGAGCGGTGAGCCCCAGGTGGTCCGCATGCCGCCGGTGACGTGGGTGTCCTTGTGCGCCACCGGCAGCCCGTGCAGCGGGCCGACGTCCTCGCCGGCGGCCAGTGCGGCGTCGGCGGCGTCGGCCGCGGCCCGGGCGCCCTCGGCGTCCAGCGTGACCACCGCGTTGACCTGGCCGTCGAGCCGCTCGATGCGCTCCAGGCAGGCGTCGGTCAGCTCACGGGCGGACAGCTGCTGGCAGCGGATCAGCGCCGCCAGCTCGGTCGCCGGTCGCAGGCACAGCTCGTCGGTGGAAGTCGTCACCCGGGAACTCTGACACGCACTGCGGGTGCTCTCCGGGTCCTGCAGGACGCGCAGAGCACGAGGAACACCGGCAGTGGGGGGATCAGGCCGGGTCCGGCGGGACGACGTCCGGGACCTCGTTGGGGCCGGCCTCGACCGGGCGCGGGCGGTCCTGGCGGTGCAGGCGGACGGCGACCAGCGCGACGTCGTCCTCGGGCCGGCCGTCGACCAGCCGTTCGAGCACCTCGTCGAGCAGCTGCTGGAGCGGCAGGTGGGACACCTCGGCGAGCGCCTCCCGCAACCGCACCAGGCCGGCGTCCAGGTCGGCGTCGCGCCGCTCGACGAGCCCGTCGGTGAACAGCAGCACCGTGGACCCGCGGTCGAGGGTCACCACCGACTCCCGGCGCTCGACCTCGTGGTCGACGCCCAGCAGCAGGTCGCCCCTCCAGGCGGCGAGCTCGGCCACACTGCCGTCGGGGTTGATAACCAGCGGCGGCAGGTGTCCGGCGTTCGCCCAGCGCATGCGGGTGATGCCGCGCCGGCGCTCGTCGTCGGTCTGCTCGAAGCGGGCCAGCGCGGCCGTGGCCAGCACGTGGGTCTGCAGCACCGCCATCGAGGCGTCCAGCCCGCGGAGCACCTCCACGGGTGACGCGTCGCTGTAGGTGGCGATGCCGCGCAGCAGCCCGCGCAGCTGGCCCATGGCCGCGGCCGCCTCCGTGTCGTGCCCCACGACGTCGCCGATGACCAGCATCGTCGCGCCGCTGGGCTGCAGGAACGCGTCGTACCAGTCGCCGCCGACCCGCGCTGCCTCGATGGCGGGCAGGTAGCGGACGGCGATCTCGGCGTGGTCGGGCTCCGGCGGCTCGGTGAGCAGGCTGCGCTGCAGTCCCTCGGCCAGCTGCTGCTGCTGGGTGTAGAGCCGGGTGTTGTCCAGGGCCAGGCCGGCGCGGTCGGCGACGTCCTGCGCGGTGGCGAGGTCCTCCCGCGACAGCATGTCGCCGCGGCCGAAGTAGAGGGTCAGCACGCCCAGGGTGCGTCCCCGCCCGCGCAGCGGCAGGCAGACCGCCGCGCCCGGTGCCAGCGCGGTCAGCAGGTCGCGCGCCTCGCCGTCGGCCAGGAGGGCGACCACCTCGTCGGCGTTCGCCCGCACCGCCTCACCGGCCAGCAGGGCCCGCGCCACGGGCGAGGTGGCCGGCATCGCGTCCAGCCGGACGGCGGCGTAGCGCTCGACCAGCGCGCGCGACGACGGCTCCGCGTGCCACCAGCCGACGTCGCGCGGGCGTCCGTCGGCGTCGACCACGGTGACGATGCCCCACTGCGCCAGTCCGGGGACGACCAGCCGGGGGAGGCGGCTGGTGGCGGCCTGGGCGTCCAGCGTCCCGGCCAGCTCCGCGCTGACCTGCGCGAGCAGGGCCAGCCGCTGCGCCGAGCGCTCGGCGTGCTCGCGGGCCTGCTTCCGTTCGGTGACCTCGATGAAGTAGACCGACAGGCCCTCGGGGCTGGGCCAGGCGCGCAGCTCGTACCAGCCGTCGAGCGGCGCGGGGTAGTGCGCGTCGAAGTTGACCGGCTCCCCGCTCCGCACCGCGCTGCGGTAGTACTTCTCGAAGTCGCTGTTCACCGTCGCCGGGAACGCCGTCCAGATGACCTGGCCGAGCAGCTCCTCGCGGCTGCGGCCGAGCAGCCGCTCGGCCTCGGCGTTGACGTGCGTGAAGCGCCACTCGTGGTCGAGCGAGTAGAAGCCGGCCGGCATCGCCTCGAGGACGCGCGCGACGCGGACGTCGCCGGTGCGGTCCTCGGTGGTGTCGTACGCGGCGCCGAGCACGCGGATGGTGCTGCCGTCCGCGCCCGCCAGCGCCCGGCCGCGGGCCTGCACCCAGCGGGTCTCGCCGTCGGGGCGGACGACGCGGTACTCCGCCTCGAAGTCGCCGACGAGGTCGATGCAGGCGCGCAGCGCCTCGCTGACGCGGGGCAGGTCGTCGGGGTGCAGCCGCCGGTTGAAGGCGGTGATGGTGCCGTCGAAGTCGTCGAGGGTGTAGCCGAACATCGCCATCAGCGGGTCGTCCCACACCAGCTCGCCGGACCGCAGGTCCCAGTCGAAGGTGCCCACCCCGCCGGCGTCCATCGCCAGCCGCCAGCGCAGGTGCTGACGCTCGTACTCGCCGGTCAGCGCCGCGTACTCGAGCTCGGTCACCACCGAGGCGGCGAGCTGCTGCAGCGTGGCGGCGTCGGTCTCCGACCACTCCCGGGACAGCGGGTCGAACACGCACAGCGTCCCGACGACGTGGCCCTCCCCGTCGGTCAGCGGGGCGCCGAGGTAGGCGACGACCTGTCCGCCGGTCACCTGCGGCAGCCGGCCGACCCGCTCGTCGGCCCGGGCGTCGGAGATGGCGAGCACCTCGTTGCCGGCCGCGGCGAGCGTGCAGGGCGTGTCGGCGAGGCCGGTCTCCCTGGTCGCGGCACCCGGCGGCAGCCCGGCGACAGCGGCGACCGACTGGACGTCGTCGAGCAGCGAGATCTGGCCGGCCTGCGCGCCGAGCAGCCGCGCGGCCAGCTCCACCAGCCGGTCGACGGCGAGGGAGCCGTGCTGGGCGATGCGGAGGCGACGGGCCGCGCGGGTGCGCGCGGGGTCGTCGCGCAGCACCTCGGCCGCCGACTCGAGGTCGGACGTGCGCACAGCGCCGCGCTGCCGCGGGGATCCCTCCACCGGTACCTCTCCGTTGTCGACGCCCCGTGCCGGGTGGTCCGAGCCCACCGGCGGCCACGACTGCTCGAGCTGCGCGCGTCCCCGCAGTTATGCCATGCGCCACCGGTTGGGTGCAACGATCCTGACGCAGATCACTTCGGCGGCGACGCCGCGTGCCGGGTCAGCGGGTGGCCCAATCCGCGGGGACGACGAGTGTCAGTGCCGTGCCGCCGGGGTGTTCCACGTGGAACCCGGCCCGGCGCAGCAGCGCCCGCAGCCGGACGACGTCCCCCGGCTCTCCCGTCGTGGTGGCGAGCAGCCGCGCGACGCGGCCCTTGTGCGCCTTGTTGGAGTGGCTGACCACTACCCGCGTGCCGTCCGGGCGCTCGCACAGCACGTCGAGGGTCACCGCGCCGGGCACCGGTGCGAGCGCGGCGTAGGCGCTGCTGCGCAGGTCGACCACCAGCTCGTCGACGGCCGCGAGCAGCGGTCCCAGCGTCGGCCGCCACAGGGCCCGCAGCGTCGGCCGGCCGGGCAGGGCGGAACCGGCCGACAGCCGGTAGGCCGGGATGCGGTCGGTGGCGCGGACCACGCCGAACAACGCGGACCCGACCGCCAGCCGCCGGTCGGCCCGGGCGCGCTGGGCGCGGGTCAGCGAACGCACATCCAGGGCGTCGTAGAGGACGCCGGTGTAGCGCGCCAGGGCCGGCATCGTCGGGGCGCCGAGCAGCTCGGCGTTGCGCGCCACCTCGTCGTCCTGCGTCGGCGACAGGCCCAGCGCGGCCCGTGCGGCGGGGAGGTCCCCGGCGAGCTCGACCAGCGCCTCGACCAGGCCGGCGCGGACGTCGGTCAGCTCGGGCCAGGAGAGTGCGGCGAGGTCCAGCGGGTCGCCGTCCCCACCGGGGGCCTTGGTCTCCGACGGCGGCAGCAGGACGAGCACGACAGGCCACGCTACGTGTCCGCGGTCGGTGTGTCGGGTCCCGGTCCCGCACTCCGCCGCGCCGCACCGGGGGTGGCGGGGACCACACTCGGACCCCTGCCGCCCCCGAGCCCCGGAGGACCGTCGCGGACAGAGGGGACCGGCCACCGGGGCGTCCGGGCGGTGGGCACCCCGGCCGGCACAGAGGCGTGCCGGCGCCGACGAGAGGATCGTCCGTGGCAGGCAACAAAGCAGTCATGTACATGGGGCCCGGCAAGGTCGAGGTCGCGGACCTGGACTACCCCGGGTTGGAGCTCAAGGAGGGTCCGGGGGTCAACCCGGCCAACGTCGGTCGCAAGACCCCGCACGGGGTCATCCTGAAGACGGTCAGCACCAACATCTGCGGCAGTGACCAGCACATGGTCCGCGGGCGGACGACGGCGCCCGAGGGCCTGGTCCTCGGCCACGAGATCACCGGCGAGATCATCGAGAAGGGTGCCGACGTCGAGTTCCTCGAGGTCGGTGACATCGTCAGCGTGCCCTTCAACATCGCCTGCGGCCGCTGTCGCAACTGCAAGGAGGGCAAGACCGGCATCTGCCTGAACGTCAACCCCGAGCGCCCCGGCTCGGCCTACGGCTACGTCGACATGGGCGGCTGGACCGGCGGCCAGGCCGAGTACGTGATGGTCCCGTACGCGGACTGGAACTGCCTCAAGTTCCCGGACCGGGACCAGGCGCTGGCGAAGATCCGCGACCTGACGATGCTGTCGGACATCTTCCCGACGGGTTACCACGGCTGCGTCACCGCCGGGGTGGGTACCGGCTCGACTGTCTACATCGCCGGGGCCGGCCCGGTGGGGCTGGCGGCCGCGGCCTCGGCGCACCTGCTCGGCGCCGCCGTCGTCATCGTCGGTGACCTCAACGCCGACCGGCTGGCCCAGGCCCGCAGCTTCGGCTGCGAGACCGTCGACGTCTCCCAGGGCGACCCCAAGGACCAGATCGAGCAGATCCTCGGCGAGCCCGAGGTCGACTGCGGCGTCGACGCGGTCGGCTTCGAGGCCCGCGGGCACGGGAAGGACGCCGAGCGTGAGGCGCCGGCCACGGTGCTCAACTCGCTGATGGACATCACCCGGGCCGGCGGCGCGCTCGGCATCCCGGGCCTCTACGTGACCGGTGACCCGGGCGCGGCCGACGAGGCGGCGAAGACGGGGTCGCTGTCCATCCGGCTGGGCCTGGGCTGGGCGAAGTCGCACGCGTTCACCACCGGCCAGTGCCCGGTCATGCGCTACAACCGCCAGTTGATGATGGCGATCCTCCACGACCGGGTGCAGATCGCGAAGGCGGTGAACGCCGAGGTGATCCCGCTGGAGGATGCGCCGCGCGGCTACCAGGAGTTCGACCGGGGCGCGGCGAAGAAGTACATCCTCGACCCGAACGGGATGATCCCGGCCGCCTGAGAGAGGACCCCGTTCCGAGTCTCGGGACGGGGCCACGGCCGCGGCGGCTGCCCTAGGTCCAGTACAGGAGCTGGGCCCGGGGCAGCCGCTCGGCCAGCGCGGCCTCGAACCAGCCGCGCAGCTCGGCCATCGTCTCCTTCGGGTAGACGTGCTTGACCGAGCCGTACCTCCCGCGCTTGGTGGTGCGGCGGGCCTCGTCCATGTCGAGCTTCGTGCGCGGGTACCAGTCCAGCAGCGTCTCCTTGCTGCCGGGCGTGAACCGGTGCGTGATGCACTCGACGGTGAGGTCGGCGCCGGCCGGCAGCGCGGCGGCCACGGCGTCCAGCAGGGCGCCGTACTCCTCCCGCCACCCCTCGACCGGCATGATCGGCGCGATGGTCAGGCCGACCGGGTAGCCGGCCGCCGCGATCGCCGACAGCGCCCGCAGCCGCGCGGGCACCTTCGCCGTGGCGCCCTCGAAGCGCCGGTCGACCGACGTCGCGTTGACCGAGAACCGCAGCCGGGTGCGGCCGCCGTGCGGCAGGTCCAGCAGGCCGGCGACGCCGTCGAACTTGGTGGTCGCCCGCAGCTGCACCGGGCCGGGCCAGTCGTGTGTGCCGAAGTGCTCGACCATCCGCGACAGACCGCCGGTCAGGTGCTCGATGGCCAGCGGGTCGGTGTAGCAGGAGGCCTCGAACGTCGTCCCCTCCCCGCCGCGCTCGAGCGTGCCGGAGGTTATGGCGCCTCGGCCGACGTAGGCGTCGAGCTCGTCGAGCACCTCGTCGAGGTCGGCCCACACGCGGGTGATCGGCGGGCCGCCCAGGGAGCCGGCGAGGTAGCAGTACTGGCAGTGCGCGGGGCAGCCCTCGGCCAGGTCGACGCGCCAGTCGGCGGACGGCGGGATCGGCTGCAGCTTGCGCTTGGACGGCGGCGGGACGACGACGGCGAGGGTGTCCTTGGCGCGCATGAACGCCGCGCGGTCGCCGTCCCCGCGCAGGTTGGGCAGCCGGTCGCCGGGCAGCAGCTCGACGTCGGACACCCCGGCGGCCTCGAGCCGGGCCAGGATGCGCTGCCCGTGCGGCCGCTCCGCGGCCGAGCGGGTGACCAGGACGCGCGACGGCGTCCAGAGGCGGGTGGACGGGGGAGTGGTAGGCGGGGGAGCGGCGGGGACGAGCGGTGCGAGCTGCGCGGTCATCGCCGGGTACAACACCGGCGGCGGCCCGCTGATGCCCTCGTCAGCGGCTCGTCGCGTTCCCCCGGTCGCCGTCGGCGCAGGTGTCGGTCAGGGTCGGTGGGTGCCCGCTCGCCGTCCCCGCGTCCCCGCCCCCGACCCGGCGGCGGCCCGCCCGGGCCGGGCCCGCTGACGTGGACGCAGGCTGGCTGCCCGCGCTCGGACTTGCGGCCGCCGTGGCGGTCGGCGCCGGGACCCAGCGCATCACCGGGCTCGGTTTCGCCCTGGTCGCCGCCCCGTTCCTGGTGCTGCTGCTCGGGCCCTTCGCCGGGGTCCTCGTGGTCAACGTGCTGGGGGTCGCGGCCTCGGTGCTGGTCCTGGTGCAGGTGCGGCGGGACGTGGAGCTGCGCCGGGGCCTGCTGCTCTCCGCGCCCGCACTGGTGGCGGTCGTCCCGGGTGCCTGGGTCGCCCGCCACACGGCACCCGCCGTCCTGCAGGTCCTCGTGGGCGGCTGCGTCGTCGTGGCGCTGCTCGCCGTCCTCGCGGCCGGCCGGCGGACCGGCGCGGGCCCCGCGTCCGGGACGGGGACGGCGCCCGCGCTGCTCGCCGGGGCCGCGTCGGGCTTCATGAACGCGACCGCAGGGGTCGGGGGGCCCGCGCTGACGGTTTACGCGGTCGCCACGCGGTGGCCGCAGCGCGCGTTCGCGGCGACGGCGCAGCTGTGCTTCACCGTTGTCGGGTCGGCCACGGTGGCGGCCAAGGGCCTGCCGTCCCTGCCCGTCGCGGACTGGGCAGTCGCGGCCGCCGCCCTGGGCGTCGGCCTCGTGGCCGGCACCGCGCTGGCCGCGCACGTGTCACCGACGCGCGCGCGCACCGCCGCGCTGTCCCTGGCGCTGGTCGGGGGCGTCGCGACCGTGGTCGACGGCGTCCTCGGCGGCTGAGCGCTGGCCAGTCAGTCGTGGAGGTCGACCACCACGGGCGCGTGGTCGCTGGCGCCCTTGCCCTTGCGCTCCTGCCGGTCTATCAGGGCGTTCGTCACCCGGACGGCCAGCGCCGGGGAGCCGAGGACGAAGTCGATCCGCATGCCCTCGCGGCGGGCGAAGCGCAGCTGGGTGTAGTCCCAGTAGGTGAAGACCCCGGGGCCAGGGGTGTGCGGCCGGACGACGTCCGCGTAACCGGCGTCGACGATCGCGCGGAAGGCAGCGCGCTCGGGCTCGGAGACGTGCGTGGAGTGCGCGAAGACCCGCACGTCCCACACGTCGTCGTCCTGCGGGGCGATGTTCCAGTCGCCGACGAGGGCGACCTGCGCGCCGCCGTCCTCGGCCAGCCAGCCGGCGGCCGCCGTCCGCAGCGCCCCGAGCCACCGCAGCTTGTACTCGTAGTGCGGGTCGGTCAGCGTGCGCCCGTTGGGGACGTACAGGCTCCACACCCGCACCCCGCCGCAGGTGGCAGCCAGGGCGCGGGCCTCGACCGCCGGCTCGGGGTTGCCGAAGCCGGGCTGGCCGGGAAAGGCCACCTCGACGTCCTCGAGGCCGACGCGGGACAGCAGCGCCACCCCGTTCCACTGCGAGTGGCCCACGTGGGCGACCTGGTAGCCGAGGTCGGTGAAGCAGGACTCGGGGAACTGGTCGTCCCGGCACTTCGTCTCCTGGAGAGCCAGGACGTCGACGTCAGAGCGCTGCAGCCAGGCGACGACGCGGTCGGCCCGGGTGCGGATCGAGTTGACGTTCCAGGTCGCGATGCGCACGGGGACCGACCTTACGGAATGCCTCCGCGTGCGGCGTCCCGGCTCCGGGCACCCGGTCGGGGGTGAGTCCGCCCACCGGCGGGGTACCTGGACGGGTGTTCGCGCAGGTGGGCGGCGGAACGCCGGAACGGCGACGCGGTCAGTGGGAGCATGGGCCGCGAGACGGGCCCGGTCGAGGACAGCGAGGAGACCACGTGAGCGAGCACGAGTGGGACGTGACGCGTCCCATCGGCCCGTCGCGGCCCCTGCCCCCGCCACCGGAGGGCCCGCGGTCCCGGTCGCACGCCCGCGGCCGCGGCTTCCCCGCGGCGCTGGGCCTGACCGTGCTGAACGCCGTCCTCCCGGGGACGGCGTTCCTCGCGGCCGGGCGACGCCGGCTCGGCGCCCTGGTCCTCGTGACCTTCCTCGCGCTCGTCGGCGGCGCCGCCTGGCTGGCCACCGTGGGACAGCGGACCGCGGCGCGGGTCGCGGTCGACCCGACCGCGCTGACCTGGGTCCTCGGCGGTGTCCTCGTCCTCGGGTTGCTCTGGGTCGCCGTCGTCGTGGCGGGCTACCGCGCGCTGTTGCCACCCCGGACCTCCCGCGGCAAGCACCTGCTGGGCGGCCTCCTCGTCGCCGCGCTGGTCGCCGGCATCGCGTACCCGGTGGTCACCGTCGGCCAGGTGGCACTCGCCCAGCAGGGGCTCCTCGACGGCCTCTTCGCCGACCGCGAGTCGGCGACGGTGGACGACGGCGACCACCCCGACCCCTTCGGCGACCAGGAGCGGGTCAACGTGCTCCTGCTCGGCGGGGACGGTGGAGAGGGGCGCGAGGGCGTGCGCACCGACACGGTCATCGTGGCCAGCATCGACACCGAGACAGGCGACACGATGCTGTTCAGCCTGCCGCGCAACCTCCAGGACCTGCCCTTCCCCTCGGACAGCCCGCTGGCCGAGGTCTACCCGGACGGCTTCGAGGGCGCCAACGAGGCCGACAGCCTGCTCAACGCCGTCTACCGCACCGGACCGGCCTGGTACCCCGACATCCTCGGGCGCACCGACGACCCGGGCGCGGACTTCCTCAAGCTCGGCGTCGGTGAGGCGTTGGGCCTGGACATCGACTACTTCGTGCTGGTCAACCTCGACGGCTTCGCCCGGTTGGTCGACGCCCTCGGCGGCATCACCGTGAACGTCAACTACTACGTGCCGATCAACGGCATCTCCGGCCAGGAACTGCCGGACGACTACATCGAGCCGGGACCGGCCCAGCACATGGACGGCTGGACGGCGCTGCAGTTCGCCCGCGGCCGCTACGGGCTGACCGACTACGACCGGATGGCCCGCCAGCGCTGCACGATCAGCGCGATCATCGACGCCGCCGACCCGGTCACCCTGCTGCGGCGCTACCAGGAGCTGGCCGCCACCACGCAGGACATCGTGAGCACCGACATCCCGCGCTCGGCCCTCGACGACTTCGTCGACCTGGCGTTCCTGGTCAAGAACTCGGAGGTGCGCAGCGTCGTCTTCGACAACACCGTGATCGACCCGGCCTACCCCGACTACGACCGGATGCGCACGATCGTCGAGGACGCCATCTCCCCGGTCCCGGCGGACGACGACGCCGCGGACGGCGCCCCCACCCCGGCTCCCGGCTCGGCGACCCCGGCGCCCGGCGAGCCCGCGGAGGACCCCGTGGCGGCGACCGACGTGACCGACGCCTGCGCCTACGACCCCGTCCGGGCCGCCGAGGCGCGCGCCGCCGGCGAGCCGCCGAACCGGGCCGACTGAAGCAGGACCACCCTTCCCCCCACGCCTCGCAGGCTCGGCGCGGCCCTGAAGGGTGGCCGTTCCAGCACCTCGCAGGCTCACGGCGGGACCCTGCAGGGGGCTGTCCCAGCACCTCGCCGGGCTCGCGACGGCGCCGGGACGGGGCCGCCTAGGGTCGGCCGCATGACCTCACCCGCGGGGGACCGCCGCGAGCGTCTCGTCGCCCTGCTCGTGGCCGGCGTCGCCGTCGTCCTGCTGGTGTCGTCGGTGACGTGGTTCGCCAGCGACCGGACCGTCGTCGGGGTCGCGCAGCTGTTCCTCGGCGCGGTCCTCGCGGCGGTGGCGGCCTTCCTGTACCGGCGCGCGCAGCACCGCTGACCGGCGCGCCCGGGCCCGGGCCTCCGACCGTGCGGCGACGAACGCCTGGGGGGCCGTCTCTTCCCCCGCTCCCACCCGTCCCCCCGTCGTCACCCCCGAGGACGTCCGGGGAGACGACGGGTGAACGCCGTCGTCCCCGGTCGTGACCGTGGGCCCTCCCGTTGCGCGCCCGGGTGACGCGCACCACGCTGGAGCCCCCTGGAGGCGGACCGAGCGGAGGTCGGGCGTGAAGCTGGACAAGCAGGAGCTGCTGCGAGTGCTGCACACCGAGGGCGACAACGACACCGCCGACAGGGTCGCCGCCCAGTTGCCCGACGAGATCGACACCGACCGGGACGGCGACGCGCTGGAGGCCGCGGGTCTGGACCGCACGCAGCTGATGGCCAAGCTGGCCGGCGGCGGCTTCGGCGGGACGATCGCCCCCTGACGTCCCGGCCGCCTCAGCGGCTGCGGAGCGCGGCGCCCAGTTCGACGGCGTGGTCGAGGAACGTCGCGACGACGGCGGCGTCGACCTCCTCGGGAGTGGTGAGGTCGAGCGTGCGCACCTGCTTGCCGGTGCCGGACAACCGGCCCTCGGGATCGGGCAGCCGGGCGCCGTGCTCGAACACCAGCTGCACCCGGTCCGCCGTCGGGAAGATCGCGCAGACGAAACCCGCCACCGGGTCGCGGTAGTTGATCGAGTGCCAGCCGCGGCGCACCCGCTCCTCGAGCTGCGGGTGCGCCTCGAGCAGCACCGTGCGCAGCCGCTGGGCGGTGGCCGCGACCGCCTCGGGGTGCTCGCTCAGCAGGTCGTCGGCCTCGGGGTCCGTGGGCACGCGGGCAGCTTGGCACCGGGCACCGACATCCCGCGGCGGTGCCCGGTGCCCGGCCAGGGTCCTTCTCTCAGCCGGCGTACGGGCGCTCGCGCGCCAGCTCCTCCTTGGCGACCCCGCGGATGTGCACGGCGTCCGGGCCGTCGACGATCCGCAGCGTGCGGGCGCTCGCGTAGAAGCGCGCCAGCACGGTGTCGTTGCTGACCCCGGCGCCACCGTGCAGCTGGATCGCGCGGTCGATGACGGCGAGCGCCACCCGCGGCGCGGCCACCTTGATGGCGGAGATCTCGGTCTTGGCGCCCTTGGCTCCGAACTTGTCGATCAGGTCGGCCGTCTGCAGCACGTAGAGCCGCGCCTGGTCGATCTCCATCCGCGAGAGCGCGATGCTCTCGCGCACCGTCCCCTGCTCGGCCAGCGGGCGGCCGAAGGCCACGCGTGCCTTGGCCCGTTCGACCATCAGCGCGAGCGCCCGCTCGGCCATGCCGATCGCGCGCATGCAGTGGTGGATGCGGCCGGGGCCGAGCCGCGCCTGGGCGATCATGAAGCCGTCGCCCTCGCCGGCCAGGATGTTCGACGCGGGCACGCGCACGTCGGTGAACCGCAGCTCGGAGTGGCCGTGCTGGTCCTGGTAGCCGAAGACCGGCAGGTGCCGGACGATCTCGAAGCCCGGGGTGTCCCGGGGGACGAGCACCATCGACTGCTGGCGGTGCGGCGGCCCGTCCGGGTCGGTCTTGCCCATCACGATGAAGATCTGGCAGCGCTCGTCGGCGGTGCCGGTGATCCACCACTTGCGGCCGTTGATCACGTACTCGTCGCCGTCGCGGACGATCGACGTCTGGACGTTGCGGGCGTCGGACGACGCGACGTCGGGCTCGGTCATCGCGAAGCCCGACCGGATCTCACCCTCGAGCAGCGGGTCCAGCCAGCGCCGCTTCTGCTCGTCGGTGCCGAACAGCATGAGCGTCTCCATGTTGCCGGTGTCCGGCGCACCCACGTTCATCGCCTCGGGCGCGATGACCGGCGACCAGCCGGTGATCTCGGCGACCGAGGCGTACTCGAGGTTGGAGAGGCCGCCCAGCTCGTGGTGGAAGAGGTTCCACAGTCCGCGCTTGCGCGCCTCGGCCTTGAGCTCCTCGAGGACCGGCGGGTGCTCGTGGTTGTCGTGGCCGCGTTCGGCCCGCCACTGCTCGTAGACCGGCTCCGCGGGGAACACGTGCTCGCGCATGAAGTCCCACGCGCGTGCGCAGACATCCTCGGCCTTGGCGGAGAGAGCGAAGTCCATGAGCGCAACGTAGAGCCTGGCGGGACGACCGTCTCGTCAGGGGTCGGCTCCGCGGCCGGGCGACCAGGACGGGGGGTCGTCGTCCGGCTGGTCCGGGGTGGACGGCAGGCAGTGACTGATCACGAACGGGCAACCGACCAGCACCACCAGGGCCATCACGCCGAAGACGGCCGGGCCGACCAGGAAGGGCACGCCCACGGCCACCAGCGCACCGAGTACCAGCACCCAGAGCACACCGCGGCAGGGCGGCCGCAGGCGCACGCCGGGGCCGGCGGTGAGGCGGGCGGCCAGGTCGGGGTCGGTCCGGGCGAGGTCCTCGCCCAGGGCGCGCAGGACGGCGTCGTCGTCCACGGCACGGCCTCCGGTTCGGCACGTGCGGCGCCTTGGGCTCGGGCGCGACCGGGGCGCGGTCGGCGTCGTCCCCGGGCGCGCCCCGCGACCAGCCTCCGCCGCCGGCGGCCGTGCCGCCAGACCCTCATGCGCGCGTCCGGCCCCGGACGCGCCGGAGGCCGGGCCCCGTGCGGGACCCGGCCTCCGGGTGGCCCCTCTGCAGGGTCCCGGCCCCGTCCAGAGGCTCGCCGCGAGCTTGCGAGCGGTGAGGAGGACGGGGTCCTCTCTCAGACGCGCGTACCGCGGTGGGTGACGGCGTTGCGCACCGGGCCCAGCGCGATGGCCAGACCGACGATCGCGGTGAGGAGGTGCAGGACGTTGTCAGCGGCGTTGATGCTGAGGAAGTCCCACGGCTTGTTGATCGCGATCAGCCCGTAGACGAACGCGGCGCCGTAGCCGATGGCCAGCAGCCAGCCGTACGTGCGCGCGCCGGCCAAGGTGCGGCCCAGCAGCAGGCCGGCCACACCGACGACGATGTGGACGACGTTGTGCATGCCGTTGATCTCGAAGCCCAGCAGCGTCTGGTTGGTGTCGTGGGCGAAGAAGTTCCCGAAACCGGTGATGAAGAAGCCGACGACTCCGACCAGGAGGTAGATCGCACCGAAGGCGAGCGCCAGCATCTGGGGCCAGGTCATGGCGCCGCGGCCGGTGCCGGTGTTGCCGGATGTTGCGGACATGGGGGTCCTCCCGATGTGCCTTGCGTGGTCCGCCCTGTCTTGGACGGTCCGGGTCCGGATTACCCCGGGGGGACGGCCGGTAACGGTCGTCCCCTGATCGGGGGACGACCGTTGCCCGACCGTTACCTGCGGGGCGGGGCCCGTCACCAGGGAGTTCGCCGGACAGCGGCCGCGCGGTTCACCCCCGCCAGGTCGCTCCTCCTGAAGGGTGATCGGAGCCCGTCGGACCCCGGGTCAGCGCGGGGTGGGCCTCGGCCGGCGGACGACGAACGGGCCGATGGCGAGCAGGTCCACCGGCGCCGACCCGAAGCACTCGAGCGCGTCGCGCGGGTCGTCGACCATCGGCCGCCCGGCGGTGTTCAGGCTGGTGTTGACCACCACCGGGATGCCGGTGCGCCGCTCGAAGGCCGCGATCATGCGGTGCACCAGCGGCTCGGTCTCCCGATCGATGGTCTGGATGCGGGCGGTGCCGTCGACGTGCGTGACCGTCGGGATGCGGTCACCCCACTCCGGCGCGACGTCGTGCACGAAGAGCATGTACGGCGAGGGGATCGGACCCCGGCTGAAGATCTCGGGGGCCCGCTCCAGCAGCACCATCGGCGCCACCGGGCGGAACTGCTCCCGGCCCTTGACGTCGTTCATCCGCTCCAGGTTGGCCTCGAACCCGGGGTGGGCCAGCAGCGAGCGGTGGCCCAGCGCGCGCGGGCCGAACTCCGACCGGCCCTGGAACCACGCGACGATGCCGTTGTCGGCCAGCACCTCGGCCACGGCCTCGGCGACGTCGTCCGGCCGCTCGTAGTCGATCGCCGCCGTCTCCAGCCACCGCTGGATCTCCTCGTCGCTCCAGCCGCGGCCGAGCGCGGCGCCCGGCATCGGCTCGGTGCGCTCGCCGAGCTCGGCGGCGACGTGCAGGGCCGCCCCCAGCGCCGTCCCGGCGTCGCCGGCGGCGGGCTGCACCCAGACCTCCTCGAAGGGGCTCTCGGCCAGGATGCGGGTGTTGGCCACGCAGTTGAGCGCGGTGCCCCCGGCGAGGGTGAGGACGCGGTCGCCGGTCTGCTCGTGCACCCAGCGGGCCAGGTCGACGAGCACCTCCTCCAGCCGCTGCTGGACGCTGGCGGCCAGGTCGGCGTGCGCCTCGGTCCACTCGTCGCCCTTGCCCAGCCGTGGGGCGAACTCGGTGAAGTCGATCTTCTCGGTTCGGAAGCCGCCGTCGCCGGTGGCCCGGATCAGCTCGGACAGCTCGCCGACGAACCGCGGCTTGCCGTAGGAGGCCATCGCCATGACCTTGAACTCGTCGGAGCTGCGCAGGAACCCCAGGTGGTCGGTGAGGTCCTCGTACATCAGGCCCAGCGAGTGGGGGAGCGTCTGGCCGGCGAGGACCTCCAGGGAACCGTCGGTGTAGCGGCCGGCGAGATGGCTGTGCGCCTCGCCGCGGCCGTCGAGCACCAGCACGGAGTTGTCCCGCTGCGGCGCGGCCAGCCCGGCGGAGGCGGCGTGCGCCACGTGGTGCTTGACGAACCGGACCTTGGCCGGGTCGAGGCCGGGGAGGGCGTGGGCCAGGAAGTCAGGGGCCTTCTCGGCGTACATCCTGCGCATGACGTCGCCGTCGTCGAACAGGCCGGACTCCTCCGGGGTCCCCATCAGCGCGGGGTCGAAGGAGTAGGCGACGGCGTCCAGTTCCTCGGGGCGGATGCCGGCCTCGGCCAGGCACCAGGCCGCCGACAGCTCGGGCAGCTCCCAGGCGCTCCACGGCAGTGGGCGCTTGCCGTGCTTGCGCCGGCTGAACCGCTCCTCCTCGGCCGCGGCCACGACCCTGCCGTCGATGACCAGGGCCGCCGACGGGTCGTGGTAGATGGCGTTGATGCCCAGGACCTTCACCCGTGTACTCCTTCCGCCGGGCACGCGGGTCGCCCGGTCTCCGTGGTGATCATCGAGCCGCCGCCCGCACTTCGCAGGACGAACGCGTCCCGCCGTGGCCCCGTCCCGGGTCCCGCCCTGAGCTCCGACGGCCCCCTTGCAGGGTCCCGCCGCGAGCCTGCGAGTGGCGAGTGGCGGGGGGCAAGGGGATCCTTCGAGGGGAGGACGGGGTCCTTCTTCAGTCGCGGCGCTCGAGCAAGTCGTTGTCCAGGACGGCGGCCAGCGCCAGCGTCTTGTAGCCGACCTCCTCGAACAGGACGACGAGCCGGTCGTCCTCGACGCGCATGACCACGCCGGGCCCCCACTCGGTGTGCTGCACCGGGGTCTGCGCCGGGAACGGGGTCTCGTCGTCGTCGGGCTGCTCCTGGGACAGGCCGGCGTCGCAGTTGTCGCAGTTCCCGCACGGCTGCTCCAGCTGCTCGCCGAAGTAACCGAGCAGGAACTGCCGCCGGCACTCGGTGGTGTCGGCGTAGCCGCGCATCATCTCCACCCGGCTCTGGTCGACCTGCTCGTGGTGCTCGGCCAGCTCGCGGGCGGCGGCCGCGGCGTCGCCGGGGCTGGGTGCCCCCTCCACGGGGTGGGCGGCGCCCTCCTCGTCGAGCGCGACCGCCGACACCTGCTCGAGCAGGTTGAGGTCGCGGGCCAGCGGGGTGGCGGGCCGGCCGGTCTCCTCGCGCAGCTGCCTGACGTCGACGCCGTCCTCGATGCCGGCGGCCTCCGCGGCGGCGACCAGGCCGGCGACCTGCTGCAGCTCCTCCTCCGGCGGGATGCCGGCGGCGAAGAACTTCCGCAGGCCGAGGTCCTCCTGGCGGTACACGAGCAGGGCGAGCGCGGGCTGCCCGTCCCGGCCGGCGCGGCCGATCTCCTGGTAGTAGCTGTCGACGGAGTCGGCGGGCTCGGCGTGGACGACGAAGCGGGTGTCGGGCTTGTCGATGCCCATCCCGAAGGCGGTCGTGGCGACGACGACGTCCAGCTCGTCGTCCATGAACGCGCGCTGGGTGTCCTCGCGCTCGGACTTCTTCAGCCCGGCGTGGTACGGCCGCACCCGCAGCCCGCGCTCGGCGAGCTCGGCGGAGATCCCCTCGGTGCCCTTGCGGGTGGCGCTGTAGACGATCCCGGGGAGCCGCCCGTCACCGATCAGCTCGGTGACCCGGTCGAGCACGGCCTGGTCCTTGCCGTGGGCGTCGGCGTGCTGCTCGACCTCCAGCCGGATCTCCGGCCGGTCGAACCCGGCCACGACGACCCGGGCGTCGTGCATGCCCAGGCGCTCGACGATCTCCGCGCGCACCGGGGGCGCGGCGGTGGCGGTGAGGGCGAGCACCGTCGGGTGACCGAGCTGCTCGATCACCCCGCCGAGGCGCAGGTAGTCGGGGCGGAAGTCGTGACCCCAGGCGGAGACGCAGTGGGCCTCGTCGACGACGAACAGCGCCGGCTGCGCCTTCGCGATGGCCTCCACGACCTCGGGCTTGGTCAGCTGCTCGGGAGCGAGGAAGAGGTGGCGGACCGTTCCGTCCGCGAGTCCTTCGAGCGCGGCGCGCTGGTCGCCGACCGAGAGCGCGGAGTTCAGCTGGGCGGCCCGGCCGTCGAGTCCGTCGAGATCGTCGAGCCGGCCGACCTGGTCGCGCTGCAGCGCGATGAGGGGGGAGACGACGAGCACCGGACCGTCGACCAGCTGCCCGGCGATCTGGTAGACGGCGGACTTCCCGGCGCCCGAGGGCAGCACCGCCAGGGTGTCCTGGCCGCTGACCACGGACTCCATCGCCTCCTCCTGGCCCGGCCGGAAGTCCTCGTAGCCGAGCAGCTCTCGCGCAGTCTCCCGGATGCGGCGGGTGCGGACGGAGGCGGACGCCCCTGCGGGGTCCTGCTTCTTGCGGGGCACCGGCACCGGCTGCCCGGCGTCGCCGATCGGCAAACGGAACGCTGGTGGTGTGCCACCCGGGCGTTCCTGCGGAGACGTCGCGGATCGCTCCGATCTCGTCGACCCCTGGTGTGCCGGCGCCGGCGTTCCCGGGGGAACGCTCAGGTCCCCGGGACGGTCGGGTGGGCCCTGGGGTTCCACGTGGAACGCCGCCGGACGACGCTCCGGGGAACGGTCACCTCGGACGGCTGAGCCAGTCCCGCTCGATCTGCTGCGCGGTCGCCGGGCTGCCCAGGAGGAAGCCCTGGACCTGGGGGCACCCCAGCTCCCGCAGGCGCTGGAGCTGCTCGTCCGTCTCCACGCCCTCGGCGGTGACGGTGGCGCCGAGGTGCTGGGCGAGCGCGAGCACGGCGGAGACGATCGCGTCGGTCGGGCGGTCGTCGGGCAGCCGCGCGACGAAGGAGCGGTCGAGCTTGAACGCCTGCGGCGTCCGTTCGCGCAGCGCCGCGAAGCTGGAGTAGCCGGTGCCGAAGTCGTCCACGGCCAGCGTGACGCCCGCGGCGGTGAAGCGTTCCAGGGCTGCCCGCGCCCCCGGCTCCATCGCGCAGGACTCCGTCATCTCCAGCTCGAGGGCGTCCGCGGGCAGCCCGACGCGGTCGAGCAGCTCGAGCACGCGGGGGGCGAAGTCCGCAGGGAGCAGCTGGCGGGTCGAGACGTTGACCGCCACGCGCGGGGTGGAGGTCGGGCCGAAGACCCGTCGCCACTGCACGGCCTGGGTGCAGGCCTGCTCGAGGACCTGCATGCCGAGGTCGTGGATCAGCCCGGTCTCCTCGGCCAGGGCGATGAACTCCGCCGCCGGCACGTCCCCGCGCTCGGCGTCGTGCCACCGGGCGAGCGTCTCCACGGCCACGAGCCGGCCGTCGGTCACCCGCACGATCGGCTGGTAGGCGACGGTCACCGCTCCGGCTCCGACCGCCCGGCGCAGCGCGGCGCGCAGCCCCAGCCGGTCCCGGGTGCGCTGGCGCAGGGGTTCGTTGAACAGCTCGTAGCGGTGGCCTCCGGTCGCCTTGGCCCGCTGCAGGGCCAGGTCGGCTGCCCGGAGGACCTCCTCGGCGTGCCCGCTCTCGTCCGACCCGGTCAGGCCCTCCCGCTCCCCGCGGAGCCGCGGCCGGGCCAGCCCCTCGGCGTCGGCGACCGCCACCCCGACGCTGACCGTGACGACGACCTCCCGGCCGTCGATGGCGTACGGCTCGGCCAGCGCGGCGAGCAGCCGCTCGGCGACCCCGGCTGCCTCCTCGACGCCGGTCACGCCGTCGAGCAGGACGGCCATCTCGTCCCCGCCGAGCCGGCTGACCAGGTCGCCGGGCCGCACGGCCCTCTCCAGCCGGCGCGCGACCCCCACGAGCAGCTCGTCGCCGGCGTCGTGCCCGAGTTGGTCGTTGACCCCCTTGAAGCCGTCGAGGTCGCAGTAGAGCACCGCGAACCTGGCGTCGGGTCTGCGCTCGGCCCGGTGCGCCGCGGCGTCCAGGCGGTCCATGAGCAGGACCCGGTTGGCCAGCCCGGTGAGCGAGTCGTGCACTGCAGCGTGCTCGGCGGCCGCGATGCTGGCCTGCCGGCCGGTGACCAGCGCACCGAGCGTCAACCCGGCCAGGGTGAGGGTCACCAGGCCGAGCTGCAGCCGCAGCGGGCTCTCCACGACGTCCCGGCCGACCAGTGCCACGGCGAGGGTGTTGGCGACGAGGACGGCGAACGCCACCCGGGGTAACCCACCACGGACGGCGATCCAGATGAGGGGCACGTACACCAGGTAGGCCAGGTCCAGCCCGCCGACCGCCGGCTCGCCGTAGGCCAGGTAGACCGTCGCGAGCAGCAGGGTGGTCTGCCCGACGAGCTCCAGCGGCTGGTCCAGCACGCGGTCGGCGAGCCTGCCCAGCCACCGTGGCCGGACCCGGCTCGGCCAGGACGGGTGCTCGTCTCCCCGTCCCAGCTGGAGCGGGTCGGTGAGCGCCGGCCGGTCGCGCCAGAGCGCGGGTACCCGCCGGCTCGCGACGAGCAGCGCGGGGGTCAGCATCCCGACGCCCGTGGCCCGGCCGGACCAGAAGCCGAGGACGCCGCGGAAGAACTCCCCCCAGGTCAGCAGCCCGGCGACGGTGTACTGCAGGACCTGGGCGACCGCGACGACGAACGGCCCGGCGACGGCGGCCAGCCCCAGCAGCCAGACGACGTCACGCTGGCCGGGGAGGCGAGGGTCGATCCGCAGCCGCCGGAGCAGGAGCCAGGCCACGGCCGTGTACACGACGGTGCTCAGCACGCCGCCGAGCCAGACGCTGACCCAGCTGACGTCCGGACCGCTCACCACCAGTCCGTGCAGCGGGTCGGTCAGCACGAGGAGCGGGGCGTAGCGCAGCCCGAACACCAGCAACAGGGCGAAGCTCAGCCCGGTCGGGGGGTACCACAGCGACACCTCCTGGCGCGCCTGGAAGACGCTGGCGATGGCGTCCAGCCCCAACCAGAGCCCCAGGTACACCACCGAGACGATCAGCGGGCGCCACCAGCGGCGCATCCGGCCCTCCTGCTCTCCCCGGCGGGCGATCGGGCGCCGGCTGCACCCCACCTCGTCCCGGGTCCGGGTGTCCTACCCCGCTGGAGCCGGTCCACCGACGGCCGGCGGCCCGGATCGCAGCGTGGACTCCGAGCACGCGGAGGATCCAGGAGGACTGTGGACCCGCGCGGGACGGCGGCCCCTGCAGGGTCCCGCCGCGTGCTGGAACGGCGGCCCCGTCCCGGGTCCTGCCCTGAGCCTGCGAGCGGTGGGGGGCAGGGGCGGCCCCGTCCCGGGTCCCGCCCTGAGCCTGCGAAGGGCGGGGAGGACGGGGTCCTTTCTTTAGCCTGCTCCGGTGACGACCGCCTACCGGATCGCCGAGGCCGCGGCCCTGCTCGGCGTCAGCGACGACACGGTGCGCCGCTGGATCGACAGCGGCCGGTTGCCGGCCTCCCGCGACGGCGGCGGTCCTGCGCACGTCGACGGCGCCGACCTCGCCCGGCTGGCCACGCAGCTGCACGAGGCTCCCGAGCCGGGCACCACCCGCGGCTCCTCGGCCCGCAACCGGCTGACCGGCATCGTCACCCGCGTGGTCCGCGACACGGTGATGGCGCAGGTGGAGATCCAGGCGGGGCCGTTCCGTCTGGTCTCGCTGATGTCGCGCGAGGCGGCCGACGAGCTCGGCCTGGACGTCGGCGTGCGGGCCGTGGCCACGGTCAAGGCCACCCAGGTCAGCGTCGACGTCCCCTGACGGCGGCCCTCGCAGGGTCCCGCCCGAGCGGAGCGCGGGGGTGGGGGCGAGGGAGTCCTCTTCCGGTCCTCGACGGCGAGCACCACCTCGGTCGACTCCACCAGGACGACGACCGCCGAGCCCACCGACGGCCCGAGGTCCTCCACCGCCTCCTCGGTGATCGACGCGGTCATCCCCGGACCGCCGACCTCGACCTCGACCGTCGCCATCACCGACCCGGGCGTGACCGCGGTGACCGTGCCGGACAGCTGGTTGCTGCTGGACAGGGGCATCGAGGCTCCTCGGGTCGGCGGCGAGGGGCCGGCCGTTCGGCCCTGCGGACCCTCCACGCATCCTGGGCGCCGCGGATCCGGAGCCATCTCGGTTATGGTCCCGCAGGCGCGGATCGGTTGGTCCGCTCGGCAGGGAGGAGTCCCGATGCGGGTCCGGAGCTCGGTGGTGCTGGTGGCGATGGCCCTGGGCGCGCTGAGCGCCTGCGGCGGCGGGGACGACGGCGTGGCCGCGACGACCACGACGGCGACGTCCGACGACGGCGGGCTCGGCGGCACGCTGACCGTCTTCGCCGCCGCCTCGCTCACCGACGTCTTCACCGACCTCGGCGAGCAGCTCGAGGCCGGCCACCCCGGCCTGGACGTGCGGTTCACCTTCGCCGGCAGCTCGGCGCTGGCCACCCAGGTCACCCAGGGCGCCCCGGCCGACGTCTTCGCCAGCGCCAACGAGTCGCAGATGGCCGTCGTCACCGAGGCCGGGCTGGCCGACGGCGAGCCGCAGGTCTTCGCCGCCAACGTGTTGCAGATCGCCGTCCCGGCGGGCAACCCGGCCGGCGTCACGGGGCTCGCCGACCTCGCCCGGGAGGAGCTCGCGCTCGCGGTATGCGCTCCGCAGGTGCCGTGCGGCGCGGCCGCCGAGGACGTCTTCGCCGCGGCCGGCGTCGAGGCGGCGCCCGACACGCTCGAGGAGGACGTGCGGGCCGCGCTGACCAAGGTCGAGATCGGCGAGGTCGACGCCGCGCTGGTCTACACGACCGACGTCACCGCGGCCGGGGACGCCGTCGAGGGCATCGACGTCCCGGAGGCCGAGCGGGCGGTCAACGACTACCCGGTCGCGGTGCTCGCCGACGCACCCAACCCGCAGGCGGCCGCCGCCTTCGTCGAGCTGGTGCGCTCGGAGGAGGGGCAGCAGGCGCTCGCCGCCGCCGGCTTCCGGATCCCGTGAGCGGAGCGCCGCGCGGGAGCGAACCGTGGGCACCGTGAGGCGCAGGCGGGAACCCGGCGTCCCGCTCCCGCTGCTCGTCCCGGCGGTCCTCGCCGTCGCCTTCCTGGTCCTGCCGCTGGCCGGCCTCGTCCTCCGCGCGCCCTGGGGTGAGCTGGGCCCGCAGCTGGCCGGCCCGGCGGTCGGCCAGGCGCTGCGCCTGAGCCTGGTCTCCGCCACGGCCGCGACCGCGCTGTCCCTCGTGCTCGGCGTCCCGCTGGCCTGGGTGCTCGCCCGGTCCCAGGCCCGCGGCCGGTCGGTGCTGCGCGCGCTGGTCACCGTGCCGCTGGTGCTGCCCCCGGTCGTCGGCGGTGTCGCGCTGTTCCTGGTGCTGGGCCGGCAGGGCATCGTCGGTCGCTGGCTGGACCAGGCCCTCGACGTGACGATCCCGTTCACCACCACCGCGGTCGTCATCGCCGAGACCTTCGTGGCCATGCCGTTCCTCGTGATCAGCGTCGAGGGCGCGCTGCGCGCCGCCGACGCCCGCTTCGAGGACGCCGCCGCCACCCTGGGCGCCGACCGGTGGACGACGTTCCGCCGGGTCACCCTGCCGCTGGTCGCGCCCGGGATCGCCGCCGGCGCGGTGCTGTGCTGGGCCCGTGCGCTCGGCGAGTTCGGCGCCACCATCACCTTCGCGGGCAACTTCCCGGGGACGACGCAGACGATGCCGCTCGCGGTCTACCTGGCGCTCCAGCAGGACCCCGACGCGGCGATCGTGCTCTCCCTCGTGCTGCTCGCCGTCTCCGTCGCCACGCTGCTCCTCCTGCGCGACCGCTGGCTGTCCCGACCAGGAGCCGCGGCGTGAGGTCCGCGGTGGGCACGTGGACTGCTCGTGACCGCTGGCTCACCCGGGCGGTGCGGTGAGCCTCACCGCGGACGTCCGGGTCGACCGGGGTCCGCTGACCGTCGAGCTCGACCTCGAGGTGGCCGACGGGGAGGTGCTCGCCGTCCTCGGGCCCAACGGCGCCGGCAAGTCCACGCTGCTGCGCGTGCTCGCCGGGCTGCTGCCGCCCGACGACGGCCGGGTCGTCGTCGGCTCCGAGACGTGGGACGACGTCCCCGCCGGTGTGCACGTCCCCGCCCACGAGCGCCGCCTCGGCATGGTCTTCCAGGACCACCTGCTCTTCCCGCACCTGTCGGTCACCGACAACGTCGCCTTCGGCCTGCGCACCCGCGGCCTCGGCAAGCCCGCCGCCCGCGCCGCGGCCCGCGACTGGCTCGCGCGCGTGGGCATCGCCGAGCTCGGGGACCGGCGGCCCGGCCGGCTCTCCGGCGGGCAGGCGCAGCGGGCGGCGCTGGCCCGCGCCCTGGTGGGGGAGCCGGCGCTGCTGCTGCTCGACGAGCCGCTCTCGGCGCTGGACGCCCGCACCCGGCTCACCGTCCGCGCCGAGCTGCGCCGCCACCTCGGCGAGTTCCCCGGCAGCACGGTGCTCGTCACGCACGACCCGGTCGACGCGATGGCGCTGGCCGACCGGGTGGTCGTGGTGGAGGAGGGCCGCGTCGTGCAGGCCGGGACGCCGGCCGACGTCAGCCGCCACCCCCGTACCGACTACGTCGCCCGGCTGGTCGGCCTGGCGCTGCTGCCGGGCACCGGCGAGGGGACGACGGTGCGGCTCGACGGCGGCGGCCGCGTGGCGGTGGCCGAGGAGGCGGCGGGGCCGGTGTTCGTCGCCGTCCGCCCCGAGTCGGTGGCGCTGTGGCCCGCGCGGCCCGAGGGCAGCCCGCGCAACGTGTGGCCGGCCCGGCTGGTCTCGGCCACGCCGCACGGGTCGACGGTGCGCTGCGAGCTCGACGGCGAGGTGCCGCTGGTCGCCGACGTCACCGCGACCGCCTTCGCCGAGCTGGGCCTGGCCCCCGGCACGCCGGTGTGGGCGTCGGTCAAGGCCTCCGACGTCGCCGTCTACGCGCGCTGAGAGGCCCGGGCCGCGACGACCACCGGGGATCACCGTGGCGGGTCCTGGCTCTCTCCCGGTCGTGAGCCAGGACCCGCGGTGATCAGGTCAGCTGGTCATCGGGGAGGGTGGCCGGATGAGCACGGTCGCGGGGCTGGTCCTCGCCGCGGGCGGCGGGCGCCGCTACGGCATGCCCAAGGCGCTGGTCGAGTACGAGGGCAGCCTGCTGGTGGAGCGGGCGGTGCGGACGGCGCGGGCGGTGTGCGACCCGGTGCTCGTCGTCCTCGGGGCGCAGGCGGTCGACGTCTGGCGGACGGCGGACCTCGACGGCGCCACCGTGCTGGCCAATCGCGACTGGGAGACCGGCATGGCCTCCTCGCTGCGCACCGGCCTGGACGGGCTGCGCGGCTGGCCCGGTCGCGTCGACGCCGTGCTGGTCACGCTGGTCGACATGCCGGGGATGACGCCCGAGGCGCTGCGCGCACTCGCCGCGCACGCCGCCCCCGACGCGCTGGCGATCGCCACCTACGACGGCGTCCGCGGGCACCCGGTGCTGCTCGGCCGCGAGCACTGGGCCGGCGTGGCCGCGACCGCGACCGGCGACGAGGGCGCCCGCCGGTACCTCGCCGGCGCCGACGTCACCGAGGTCGACTGCACCGGCCTGGCCGATCCGACCGACCTCGACGTGCCGCCCGGCGGGGTACCGTCGGCGCCGTGATCGCCCGGGTCGTCGACGCGCCCCTGTCCGTCGCCGAGCACGAGGACGCCGTCGCCGACAAGGCGGCCGGTGCGGTCGTCTCCTTCGCCGGCGTGGTCCGCGACCACGACGGTGGCCGGTCGGTGACCGAGCTGGAGTACGTGGGCCACCCGAGCGCCGAGCAGGTCATCGTCGAGCTGGCGCAGGAGTTCGCGGCGCGACCCGAGGTGCACGCCGTCGCCGTCTCCCACCGGGTGGGCATGCTCGGCATCGGTGACGTCGCGCTGGCCTGCGCGGTCAGCACCTCGCACCGCGGGGATGCCTTCGCCGCCTGCGCCGAGCTCGTCGACCTGGTGAAGGAGCGGCTGCCGATCTGGAAGCGGCAGGTCTTCACCGACGGTGACGAGGAGTGGGTCGCCTGCCCCTGACGCGTCTGCCCCGTCAGCGGTCGACCAGAACCACCTCGAAGCGATCCGCGGTCGGCGGGATGCCGGTGTCGAACTTGGCGTTCACCACGGCCAGGTCGCCGTCCGACACGATCAGCGTCGTCGGGACCTGGAAGTCCTCGTCGTGGATCGTCTCCTCGACCGCCCCGGAGGTCAGGTCGGCGCTCAGCCGGACCCGGACCACCTGGTTCAGCTGGTTCTGCACCGCCCAGAGGTCGTTGCCCTCGACCTGGATGCCGTCCACGCTCGGCACGTCGACCCCGGCGATCCGGGTGCTGGACCCGGTCTCCGGGTCCACGGTGTAGACAGCGCCGTTGGCCGAGTGCGCGACCACGAGCGTCCCGCCGTCGGGGGTGGCGGCGATCCCGTTGAGGTTGATGTCCGCGGGCCGCTCGGCCGCCCCGCCCGTCAGCTCCAGGGTCCGCGCCGTCCCGGGCTCGCGGTCGTGGACGGGGACGAGGTACAGCCGGGGCTGACGGCTGTCGGTGAACCAGGCGCCGTCCGGGGTGACGGTGACGTCGTTGACGAACGACCCGCCGGGGTCGCCGAGCTCGTAGGTGGCGACCGCGGCGCCCGTGCACAGGTCGTACACGTACGCCCGGCCCGGAGAGGTGCCGGGGGCGCCGGGGAAGGCGCCGCCGCCTGCCACGAAGAGAAGGTCGTGCTCGAGGTCGGCGAACATGCCGATGGCCATCCGGCCGTCGGGGGCGTCGATGAACAGCTCCGCAGTCCTGCGCCCGAGGTCTCCCCGGAAGACGTCCCCCCGGAACAGGTCCCCGGCGTAGAAGGTGTCACCGCGGCCCTCGGCGATGCCCTCCGCGGAGCTCGCGCCGGGGAGGACGATGACGTCGTCGCCCTCCGGCTGCGCCGCGGCCGGGGCGGCGGTGACGGCCAGCACTCCCACCACCGGAGCGAGGAGCAGCGCCGCCCTGCGGGTCCGGTTCGCGGGCGTGTACCGGGCGGACCTGGCCATCGAGGGCCTCCTGGTCGGGCCGCGTCCGAGCCCGCGCACGGGCAGGGGCTCGGACGCATCAGGACGGGCGTGGGCTCACCGCCGGTGCCCACTGTGGACCTGGACGCGCTGCACGAGAAGGGTCCTCAGACCGCCGACTGGTCCGGGCCTCCGGCTCGGAGTCGCATGCTCCCCTCGACCGGGTCCGGCGGCGTCATGCCGGCGGCGAGGAGCGTGCTCAGCAGGCGTGCCACCGTCTCGACCAGGGGCAGGTCACGCGCGGCACTGCGCGGCCGGGCACGGAACCCCCAGGCGCACAGCGTGCCGAACAGTTCCCCCTCCGGGCTGACGAGCGGGACGCCGATGTAGGCGGCGATCCGCGAGGTCGGCCCGGTCATGCGCTTGGCGAAGGCCGGGACGGCGGCGGTGACCGTAGCGGCCCGTGGGGCCTCCCCGGCGACCATGGCACGACAGAAGGTGTCCGCCCACGGGAGCCAGGTCCCGGGTCGGACCACGTCGGGTGGATGGGCGTGCAGCACGACCTGCCGGTCGTCCACGACGCGGGTCACCACCCACACGTCCCAGCCCAGGCGCTCGTGCAGTGCCGCGATCGCTCCGCAAGCCGCGGCCGGGAAGTCGCGCCAGGGGGCGACGTCCAGGACGGCGGGAACGGTCATGCCCACGATCGTCCTCGGTCGGTCAGCATTCCGGTACTGGATCGTGCGCAGATCAGCGGACCGGGGCAGCTCCGTCGTCCGGGTTCCGCCGGACGGCGTCGTCGCGCTGTGCGCCCTCCTCGTGCAGCGCGGCCTCCTCCTCGGCCTCGCCCTCCAGCCGGTGGGCCTCTCCGTGCAGCTGCGCGGCGGCGTCCCCGTGGGACTCGCCGTACACCTCCTCGGCGCGGCCGACGAGTTCCTCGACCCTGGCCTTCGCCCTGCCCCAGATGCTCATGGGCCCATTCTCCGCCGACGGCGAGACGGCCGGGCGGCCCCCGGGCAGGAGAAGGACCCCGTCCTCCTCACCCTCGCAAGCTCGGGGCGAGCCTCGGGCCGGGGCCGGGGTCGGGATTCTTCTTCAGCCTCCGGCGAAGGGCGGCAGCACGTCGACGACCGCGCCGGGCGCCAGCGCCAGCGACCGGTCCCGGGTCTGGGTGCCGTCGACGAGGAACGAGCAGGCGGTGAGCACCTTCTCCAGCCGCTCCCCGTGCGTCTCGACGATCTGGCCGACGAGCTCGTCGAGCGTGCCGGCGTCCCGGGTCTCGGTCTCCACGCCGGCGGCCGCGCGGGCCCCGGCGAAGTACCGGACGGTGACGCTCGCTGCCATGGTCAGCCCCCGATCGCCGACATGGGCCGCGCGGGCTGCAGGAAGCTCGGGTCGTCGATGCCGTGCCCGGGCAGCTTGCCGAGGGTGGCGATCCGCCAGCGGTCGGCCAGCTCGGCGTCGGTGGCGCCGTCGCGCAGCGCCGTCCGCAGGTCGGACTCCTCGCGGGCGAACAGACAGTTGCGGACCTGCCCGTCGGCGGTCAGCCGGGTGCGGTCGCAGCTGCCGCAGAAGGAGCGGGTCACCGAGGCGATGACACCGACGGTCGCCGGGCCGCCGTCGACCAGCCAGCGCTCGGCCGGGGCCGAGCCGCGCTCCTCGGTATCCGGGGTCAGGGTGTGCGCCGCTGACAGCCGCTCGAGGATGTCCTCGGCGGTGACCATCTCGCCGCGGGTCCAGGCGTGGTGGGCGTCCAGCGGCATCTGCTCGATGAAGCGCAGCTGGTAGCCGTGCTCGAGGCAGAAGTCCAGCAGCGGGACGGCGTCCTCCTCGTTCATCCCCCGCAGCAGGACGGCGTTGACCTTGACCGGCGTGAGCCCGGCCCGCTGCGCGGCGGCCAGTCCGGCGAGGACGTCGTCGAGCCGGTCGCGGTGGGTGAGCTGCTTGAAGCGGTCGCGGTCGAGGGTGTCGAGGCTGACGTTGATCCGGTCCAGCCCGGCGGCGGCCAGCGCCGGGGCGACCCGGGCCAGGCCGATCGCGTTGGTGGTCAGGCTGACCTCGGGGCGCGGCTGCAGCGCGGTGGCGGCTGCGACGATGCCGACGAGGCCGGGACGCAGCAGCGGCTCGCCGCCGGTGAAGCGGACCTCGCGGATGCCGAGCTGCTCGACGCCGATGCGGACCAGCCGGGCGATCTCCTCGTCGGTGAGCACCTCGACCTTGGGCAGCCAGTCCAGGCCCTCGGGTGGCATGCAGTACGTGCAGCGCAGGTTGCACCGGTCGGTCAGCGACACCCGCAGGTCGGTCGCGACCCGGCCGTGCCGGTCCACGAGCCCACCGGTGCCGGGGGCGGGGTCCGGACGGCGGACCACCGGGTCCGGGAGCGGGCTGGTCGAGGTCACGCCTGCGAATGTAGTGCGGGAGGACGACGCTGTGCCGCTCCCCGAGCGGGTGGTGGGGGGCGACCGGAGCTCCGGTCGCCCCCCACCGGGACTGCCGGGGTCAGCCGATGGGCGTCGGCGACACCGGCTCCGGCGGCACCGGCACCGAGCCCTGGATCCGGTTGCGGGCCTGGCAGTCGGTGGTGCAGTTGGTCGCGCCGGCCGACAGCTCGATCGAGTCCTCGCCGAGCACGCCGCCCATCCGGCCGCCCGGGGCGACCGACCAGCGGGTCGTCGTCCCGTCCTGGGCGAGCTTGGTGGCCACCTGCGGGCTGTCCTTGCCGAGCAGCATCTGGTGCGTCGCGTCGCCGGGGACGCCGTTCCCGAAATTGATCTTCCCGGTGTACTCGTTGACGAAGTAGAAGAGCGTCGGGCCGAGGGTGTGCAGGTACTCGACCGGGCCGCCGAACTCCTGCTCCATCTGGAAGATGCCGCCCTGCGGGGCGTCCTTGGCCTGCACCTTGAGCTTGCCGGCGGCGGTGGTGAACTCCGCGACGAGGACGCCGTCGCGCAGCCGCAGCTCGCCGAGCCGCACGCCGCGCAGCTGGGCGGCGGTCAGCTGCGGCACCTTCGAGGCGAAGACGACGGTCGGGGTGGTCACCATCCGCTGCGGGTCCGGCGCGCCGGTCAGCGTGTAGTCCAGGACGCCGAGCGTCGCGGGGTCGATCGTGAACCCGACGTGCTGTCCGCGGACGGCGATCGGGCCGGTCGGGGTCACGTCGCGCAGCCGGGCCTCCTGACCGGCGGCCGGGTTCGTCGTGCGGCCGTTGACGGTGACGGCGAAGTCGCCAGCCGTCGCGGTGGTCGTCGTCGAGCCGCCGTCCTCGGCGGAGGCGACCGGGTCGTCGCCGCCCTTGGCGGCGGCGGTCCCCGGGGCGAGCAGGACGGCGAGACCGAGGACGACGGCCGGCAGCAGGCGCGGGCGGGAGTTCGCGGACACGGGGCTCCTTCGGCAGGGGTGCGGCGCGTGTGCGGTCGCTCACTAAGAGTGAATGAAACGTCAAGCAACCATCGGGCGGCGCGCCGGGCGGCGGAATCGCGGCGGCGGGCCACAGGGGCGCGTTGCTACCGTCGCGGGGCCACCCGAGAGACCGGCGGGCATCCCCGCACTCGCCTGTGGCCAGGAAGCGCGAGACGTCCCGTGTCACCCCGCACCGTGTTCAGTCCCTACGCCCGCCTGTTCGCCGTCCCCGGCTCGGTCGCGTTCTCCTTCGCCGGGTGGGTCGCCCGGCTGCCCATCCCCATGCTCGGCCTGGGCGCCGTCCTGCTCGTCGCCGGCGAGACCGGCAGCTACGGCCTGGCCGGCGCGGTGTCGGGCACGCTCGCGCTGAGCTTCTCGATCGCCAGCCCGCAGTGGGCGCGCGCCATGGACCGCCGCGGGCAGGGCGCCGTCCTGCGCGTGGCCATGACCGGCTACCTGCTCTGCGGCTACGGCTTCGTCGCGGCGGTGACGGCCGGCGGGCCGCTGTGGACCTGGTTCGCGCTCGCCGCGCTGTGCGGCGCCAGCGGGCCCAACATCGGGTCGCTGGTGCGGGCCCGGTGGGCGGAGGCGCTGGCCGAGCCGGGCCGCCGACAGACCGCCTTCGCGCTGGAGGCCGTCGTCGACGAGGTCGTCTTCGTCGTCGGTCCGCCGCTGGTGACGCTGCTGGCCACGCTGCTCGCCCCACCCGTCGGCTTCCTCACCGGCATCACGCTCGGGGCGATCGGCGGCCTCTGGCTGGCCCGGCAGCATGCCACCGAGCCGGCCGTCTCACCGCCCGATCCCGGCGGGCCGTCCCGGCGGTGGGCCGCACTGAACGCGACGGTGCTCGTCGTGGCGGTCACCTACGCGGCGGTCGGCACGGTCTTCGGCGCGATGGACGTCGTCGTGGTCGGGTTCGCCGACGAGCAGGGCGCGCCCGCGCTCGCCGGCCTGGCGCTGGCCGTCTACGCCTTCGGCAGCCTCGTGGCGGGCCTGCTCTACGGCGTGGCCCGGCTGCCCGGGACGCTGGCCGCCCGCTTCCTGGTCACCGCCGTCGCCTTCGGTGTGGCCGCGCAACTGCTGTGGGGGGTGGGGTCGCTGGCGGTGCTGGTGCCCGCGGGCTTCCTCGCCGGCACGGCGATCGCGCCGGTGCTGGTCTCGGGGACCTCGCTGGTCGAGTCCCGGGTGCCCCGGACCGCGCTCACCGAGGCGCTGTCGTGGACCACCACCGGGCTCACCCTGGGTGTCACCGCCGGCTCCGCGCTGGCCGGGGCCGCCGTCGACGCCTGGGGCGCGGAGGCCGCGTTCGCCGTCCCGGCAGGAGCGGCGGCGGCGGCGGCGCTCGTGGCGCTGGCCGGCGCACCGCTGTTGCGCAGCCGCCCGGTGCCGGTGCCGGCGGCATGAGCCTCACCGTGCGGCCGCTGGCCGACGACGAGCTGCCCGCCGCCTGGGAGCTGGGCCGGCTGGCCTTCGGCGGGCCGGCCACGGCGCCGGAGCGGGCGCTGCGGCCGGTCCCCGGGCTGCTGCGGATCGGGGCCTTCGACGAGCGCGGCCGGCTGGTCGGCAAGGCCACCGACACCGGCCACGAGCAGTGGTGGGGCGGCCGCGCGCTGGCCACGGTCGACGTCGGCGGCGTCGCCGTGCTGCCCGAGCACCGCGGCGGCGGGGTGGCCCGGGCGCTGCTCGCCGACCTGCTCGCCCGCGGCCGGGAGCGGGGGGCCGCGGTCAGCGCGCTGTACCCGACCGTCTCGGCGGTCTACCGGCGGCTGGGGTGGGAGGTCGTGGGCGCGCTGCAGCGGGCCGACCTGGACACCGCCTCGCTGCCGTCGGTCCCGGTGCCCGGCGTCGCGGTGCGCCCGGGCGAGCCGGCCGACCTCGCGGTGGTCGACGCGCTGTACGAGGCCCTCGCCCGGCCCCGCACCGGGCTGCTCACCCGCCGCGGCGGCGCGTTCGCCCTGCCGCACGAGGGGCGCTGGCCCGACGGGGTGGACGGCGTCACGGTGGTCGAGCAGGACGGCGTCCCGACCGGGGCCCTGGTGTACGAGCGCGGCACCGGCTACGGGCCCGAGGCGCGGCTGACCGTGCACGACCTGGTCGCGGTCACCGCCGAGGCGGCGCGGGCGCTGGTCGGGGTGCTGGCCGGCTGGCGCACCGTGACCCGCACCGTGCGGGTGCCGCTGCTGACCGGCGACGCGGTGGCCGGGGTGCTCCCGCTCGAGCGTTCACCCGAGGGCCCTGGAGCGGCGTTCATGCACCGGCCGGTCGACGTGGTGCGCGCCGTCGCCGACCGCGGCTGGCCGGCGCACGTGCGCGGGCGGGTGGCGTTCACGCTGCTCGACCCGGTCGTGACGGAGAACACCGGGCCGTGGGAGCTGGAGCTCGCCGACGGCGCCGGGGAGCTGCGCCGCCCCGGCCGCGAGCCGGGGCTGACCCTCGACGTCCGCGGGTTCGCGCAGCTCTACTGCGGGATCACCAGCGGACGGGTGGCGGCGCTGGCCGGGCTGGTCTCCGGCCCGGACGACCCGGCCGCGCTGGACCTGCTCGCGTCCGGCCCGCCGGTCCAGTTGCTCGACTACTTCTGACGACGGGTTGAGGGCCGGTCGACCGGGTAGGCGGTCGGTAGGCAGGCTGCGCCCACGTGTGTGCGCGGCGCCCCCATCCGTCAGCGAGAGGAGCCCTCGTGGCCACCGTGCCCGCGATCCGACTCAACAACGGCGTCGAGATCCCCCAGCTGGGGTTCGGCGTCTACCAGGTCCCGCCGGAGGACACCGCCGACGCCGTCTCCACGGCCCTGGAGATCGGCTACCGGCACATCGACACCGCCGAGATGTACGGCAACGAGAAGGGCGTCGGTGAGGCCGTCGCACGCTCCGGCATCGACCGCGGTGAGGTCTTCGTGACCAGCAAGCTGAACAACGGCTTCCACCGCCGCGACGACGCGCTGCGCGCCTTCGACCAGTCGCTGGGCGACCTCGGCCTCGAGTACCTCGACCTCTTCCTCGTCCACTGGCCGCTGCCGGGGATCGACGTGGACTACATCGAGACCTGGAAGGCGATGGAGGAGATCTACGCCGGCGGCCGCTGCCGCGCGATCGGCGTCTCGAACTTCCAGGCCCACCACCTGCGCCGGCTGTTCAGCGAGACCCAGGTGCGCCCCGCGGTCAACCAGATCGAGGTGCACCCCTACCTCACGCAGGAGGAGCTGCGGGCCTTCGACGCCGACCACGAGATCGTCACCGAGGCCTGGTCGCCGATCGCGCAGGGCAAGGTGCTCGACGACCCGGCGATCGTGGCCATCGCCGAGCGGCTGGACCGCACCCCGGCCCAGGTCGTGCTGCGGTGGCACGTGCAGCGCGGTGACGTCGTCTTCCCGAAGTCGGTCTCCCGCCAGCGCATGCAGGAGAACTTCGAGCTGTTCGACTTCGAGCTCGGCACCGGTGACATGGCCACGCTCACCGGTCTGGACCGCGGCGAGCGCACCGGTCCCGACCCGGACACCTTCAACTACATCCCGGGCTGAGGGACGACCCCGTCCTCCACCGCTCGTGCGGCCCCCTGCAGGGTCCTGCGACGGTGGGGGGCGGGGGTCCTTCCTCAGTCCGTCGTCACGAAGTCGATGAGCTCTTCGACCCGGCCGATCAGCGCCGGCTCCAGGTCGGTCCAGGTGCGCACCCGGGCGAGGATCCGCTGCGCCCAGACGTAGCCGGTGTCGTCCTCCCAGCCCAGCCGGCGGCAGACGCCGTCCTTCCAGGACTCGCCCTTGGGCACCACCGGCCACGCCCTGATCCCGACGACCGACGGCTTGACGGCCTGCCAGATGTCGATGAACGGGTGCCCGACCACCAGGGCGTGGTCCCCGGTCACCTGAGCGGCGATGCGGGACTCCTTGGAGCCGGTCACCAGGTGGTCGACCAGCACCCCGAGCCGCCGTCCGGACGCCGGGCGGAAGTCGCGCACGATGCCGGGCAGGTCGTCGACGCCGTGCAGCGGCTCCACGACGACGCCCTCGATGCGCAGGTCGTGGCCCCAGACCTTCTCGACGAGCTCGGCGTCGTGCTTGCCCTCGACGTAGATCCGGCCCTCGCGGGCGACCCGGGCTCGGGCGCCGGCCACGTAGGTCGAGCCGGACGCGCTGCGGGTCGGGGCCACCGGCGCCTGCGGCCTCGGGCGCACGAGGACGACCGGGCGGCCGTCGACCCAGAACCCGGGGCCGAGCGGGTAGGCGCGCACCTTCCCGAACCGGTCCTCGAGGTGGACGACGGCCTTCTCGCAGCGCACCACGGCGCCCACGAACCCCGAGCTCGGGTCCTCGACGACCAGGTCGCGCTGGGCCTCGACCTGGGGGCTGGGCTTCTTGACGGTGCGCGGGTGCACCAGGTTGTCGTACGGCGAGCGGGGAGGCACGCCTCCCAGGATGAGCAGGCGGGGGCCGGACGGCGGAGGCGACGCGCCGGTGCCGCACCATCTGCGACACGCCCGGGCAGTCGACCATGACCCCGGGTCACCGTTCGTCCCCTCGTCGCAGAGCGGGACGACACCCCTGTCGCGCCACTCCGAGCAGCGGATTCGCGGTACCGATCCGTCCTCGGAGCGGGTCGACACGCCGATGTCCAGCCCGCTTGGGCGTGTCGGATCGACCGAGGCCGTTTCGTGATCCGTTCGGCGGACACCCCCGTCCCTGACGGGAGCAACCCCCTGCTCAGATGGGAGCGAAGCCACGATGATCGGCACCGAAGCCATCAGCCGCGTGATCGGCAAGGACGTCTACGACCAGAGCGGTGACAAGATCGGCTCGGCCTCGGAGGTCTACCTCGACGACGAGAGCGGTCAGCCCGAGTGGGTCACGGTGCGTACCGGCCTGTTCGGCACCAAGGAGTCCTTCGTCCCGATCCGGGACGCCGACCTCACCGACGACGGTCTCCGCGTACCGGTGAGCAAGAGCCAGGTCAAGGACGCCCCGAAGGTCGACACCGACGGGCACCTGTCGCCGCAGGAGGAGCAGGAGCTCTACCGCTACTACGGCATGCAGGTCGGTCAGGGGCAGGTCGGTCAGGGGACGCAGACCGACACCACCGTGGGCCGGGTCGACCGCGACCAGCAGGCGGTCATGGACCCCTCGACGACGACGGGCACCGCCGGGATGACCGGCAGCGGCGGCGACCGTGACGTCATCGACCCCACGACGACGACCGAGACCAGCGGAGGGTCCGGCACCGACCGCGACCGTGACGTCATCGACCCCACGACGACGACCGGAACCACCGGAACGGCCGGGATGTCCGCCGGCGCCGCGGGGGCCGGGATGGCCGCGGGGACATCGGGCCGCACGGACCGCGACCGGGACGGGCGAGCTGACCACACCGGCGAGGCCGGCATCGTCGGCCGAGACGTCTCCGGGCCGACCACCGACAACGCGATGACCCGCTCGGAGGAGCGGCTGGACGTGGGCACCCGCTCGGAGGAGGTCGGCCGGGCCCGGCTGCGCAAGTACGTGGTCACCGAGAACGTGACCGAGACGGTGCCGGTCTCCCGCGAGGAGGTCCGGGTCGAGCGCGAGCCGATCACCGACGCCAACGTGGGCAACGCGATGGACGGGCCGGCGATCTCCGAGGAGGAGCACGAGGTCACCCTGCACGCCGAGCGTCCGGTGGTGGAGAAGGAGGCCGTGCCGGTCGAGCGGGTCCGCCTGGACAAGCAGACCGTCACCGACCAGGAGCGGGTGTCGGAGGACGTCCGCAAGGAGCAGGTCGAGGTCGACGACGGGACCGGGGTCGCCGGGAACGCCCTCGACCGCGACAACGACGGCAGGATCGGCCGCTGATCGCGGGCACCTGACGGTCCCTCCCTGGGCGTGACCCGGGGGGACCACACGGCGGTGGCCGGCCGAGGACCCAGCTCCCGGCCGGCCATCTGCCGTCCCGGGCGCGGGATCGCCCGACCGGGCAGGCCGTGCCGGCCCGGCAGGTGGGATGCTCGGGACGTGAGCGAGACCACGGTGCGGCCGTTGCCCGGCGCGGACGGCGGGATCAACGGACCCGACGAGCTGGCCGCGGCCCTCGAGGCGACCGGTTACCTGCCCGACGAGGGCCTGGCGACGGCCGCGTACCTGGCGCTGGCCATGCACCGCCCGCTGTTCCTCGAGGGCGAGGCCGGCGTCGGCAAGACCGCGCTGGCCCAGGCGCTGGCCCGGGTCACCGGCCGGCCGATCTACCGGCTGCAGTGCTACGAGGGCCTGGAGGCCAGCCAGGCGCTCTACGACTGGGACTTCGGCCGGCAGCTGCTGCACCTGCGCGCCGCCGAGGCCGCGCACGCCACCGGCGACACCGAGACGCTGGAGGCCTCGCTCTACGACCGTCGGTTCCTGCTGGCCCGGCCGCTGCTGCAGGCGCTGGAGGACTCCCCGAGCGTGCTGCTGGTCGACGAGGTCGACCGCGCCGACGACGAGTTCGAGGCCTTCCTGCTGGAGGTCCTGTCCGACTTCACCATCTCCATCCCCGAGCTCGGCACCATCCGCGCCACCACCCCGCCGCTGGTGGTGCTGACCTCCAACCGCACCCGCGAGGTGCACGACGCCCTCAAGCGGCGCTGCCTCTACCACTGGCTGCAGCACCCGGACTTCGACCGCGAAGTGGCGATCCTGCGTCGCCGGCTGCCCGACGTGACCGAGCAGCTGGCCCGCGAGGTGGCCCGCGCGACGGCGAAGCTGCGCACCCTGGACCTGCTCAAGCCGCCCGGGGTCGCCGAGGCGATGGACTGGGCGACCGCGCTGTACACCCTCGGCGCCCGCGAGCTGGACCCCGACGTCGCCGCGCGGACGCTGGGCGCGGTCCTCAAGTACCGGGAGGACACCGACCGCGTGCACGCCCTGGCCCGGGGGGCGCTCTTCGGTGGCGGCTGAGAAAGGACCTCGTCCTCCCCACCCCTCGCAGGCTCGGGGCGGGACCCGGGACGAGGCCGCCCGTTCTCCCCACCCCTCGCAGGCTCGGCCGAAGAACCCCCTGCCCCCCACCCCTCGCGAGCTCGGGGCGGTGCCCGGCAGGGGGCCACGGGAGGAGGCCGCCCGTCCACCCCGTGACGTCGTCGACACCGTGCTGGGCTTCGCCCGCACCCTCCGGGTCGCTGGGGTGGGCGCCTCCCCGGACCGGGTCGAGGCGATGCTGGCCGCCGTCGCCGCGCTCGACGTCCTCGACGCCACCGCCGTCTACTGGAGCGGCCGGCTGACCCTCTGTGCCGGGCCGGACGACCTGGAGCGCTACGACGCCGCGTTCGCCGCGTACTTCGGTGGCGAGTCGCCGCGGCCGGTGCCGCCCGCGGCCCAGCAGCGGCAGCGGACGCTCACCACGGCCCCGATGGACCCCGGAGACGGCGAGGGGGACGGCGACTCGCCGCCGGACCTCGCCGGGCAGGCCAGCGCCGACGAGGTGCTGCGCCACCGCGACGTCTCGGAGTTGACCGGCGCCGAGCGCGAGCAGCTGCGCCGGCTGTTCGCGCTGCTGGTCCCGGCCGCGCCGATGCGGCTCTCGCGCCGCCGGCGGCCCAGCCCGCACGGCGCCGTCCACGCCTCCCGCACGGTCCGCCACGCCCTGCACGACGGCGGCGAGGTCACCCGGCTGCTGCACCGGCGTGCCCGGCCCCGCCCGCGCCGCGTCGTCCTGCTCGTCGACGTGTCCGGCTCGATGAGTCCCTACGCCGACTCGCTGCTGCGCTTCGCGCACGCCGCCGTCCGGGCGCGCCCGGCCGCGACGGAGGTCTTCACCGTCGGCACGCGGCTGACCCGGGTCACCCGGGAGCTGCGGATGCGCGACCCCGACAAGGCGCTGGCCGCCAGCGGCTCGGCGATCCCGGACTGGTCCGGCGGCACCCGGCTCGGTGAGGTGCTCAAGGCGTTCCTCGACCGGTGGGGGCAGCGCGGCACCGCCCGCGGCGCGGTCGTCGTCGTGTGCAGCGACGGTTGGGAGCGCGGCGGCACCGACGTGCTCGCCGAGCAGATGGCCCGGCTGCAGCGGCTGGCGCACGCGGTCGTGTGGGTCAACCCGCACAAGGGCCGCGAGGGCTACGAGCCGCTCACCGGCGGCATGCAGGCGGCGCTGCCGTCGGTCGACCACTTCGTCGCCGGGCACAGCCTGGCGGCGTTCCAGGAGCTCGCGGGGGTCATCTCCCGTGCCTGAGCCCAGAGGAGGGCAGTCGTGCGTGACGTGCTCGAGGACCTGATCGGCTGGTGGCAGGCGGGCGAGACCGTCGGCATGGGCACGGTGGTGGCCACCTGGCGCTCCGCCCCGCGCCCGGCCGGCGCGTCGATGCTCGTCGGCCCCGACGGCACCGCGGTGGGCAGCGTCTCCGGCGGCTGCGTCGAGGGCGCGGTGTACGAGGAGGCCAGGGACGTCGTGGAGTCCGGCGTCCCCACCCTCGAGCGGTACGGGGTCAGCGACGACGACGCCTTCGCCGTGGGGCTGACCTGCGGCGGGATCCTCGACGTCTTCGTCGAGCCGGTGTCGCGGGAGTCCTTCCCCGAGCTCGGCGAGATCGCCGAGTCCGTGGACCGGCACGAGCCGGTCGCCGTCGTCACCTGCGTGGCCGGCCCGGAGGACCGGGTGGGCCGGCGGCTGGTCGTCTGGCCGGACCGCAGCTCGGGCACCCTGGGCCTGCAGCGGCTGGACGACGCCGTCGCCGACGACGCGCGCGGCATGCTGGCCGCCGGCCGCACCGGGATGCTGCACGTCGGGCACGACGGCGAGCGCCGCGGCGACGACCTGTCGCTGTTCGTCAACGCCTTCGCGCCGGCCGCCCGGATGGTCGTCTTCGGCGCCATCGACTTCGCCGCCGCCGTCGCCCGGGTCGGCGCCTTCCTGGGCTACCGGGTCACCGTGTGCGACGCCCGCCCGGTGTTCGCGACGCCCAAGCGCTTCCCCGACGCGCACGAGGTGGTCGTCGAGTGGCCGCACCGCTACCTGCAGGGCGAGGTCGACGCCGGCCGGATCGACGAGCGCACCGTGCTGTGCGTGCTCACCCACGACCCCAAGTTCGACGTCCCGCTGCTGGAGGTCGCGCTGCGGCTGCCGGTCGCCTACGTCGGCGCGATGGGGTCCAGGCGCACGCACGAGGAGCGGCTCGCCCGGCTGGAGGAGGCCGGGCTGTCGAAGGAGGAGCTGGCCCGGCTGTCGTCGCCGATCGGGCTGGACCTCGGCGCCCGCACCCCCGAGGAGACGGCCATCTCGATCGCCGCGGAGGTCATCGCCGGCCGCTGGGGCGGCTCGGGGGAGCGGCTGACCGGCACCGAGGGGCCGATCCACCGCACCGCCGACCGCTGAGCGGTCCGACGCGCGGTGACCGGTGCCCTGGGCGCCGTCACCCGCTCAGCGCGTCGCCTCCGTCGAGGGCGACGGGCGGCCGGTGCGGCAGGTCGCTCGGCCGCCGGGGACGCGGCACCCGGGCCTGCCCGTCGCCCGGACGAGCGGAGGCGGGCGGCGGGACGAGGCTGAGCCGGAACTCCCGGGTGGGGTCGACGTACTCCACGTCGACCCGGTGACCCCGGAGCCGGCCCAGGGCGATGACCCGCGCGAGATCGGACAGTCCCGTGTAGGAGAGGATTCCGGTCATCGGGCCGGGGGAGAGGACGGTCCGCACTCCGTCGTAGAGCCGGTGGTCCCCGCCCAGGAAGACGTTGGCCGCCCGCTTGGCGCTCGGGCCGGTGAGGCGCACGACGACCCGCTGCCGCGCGGTCAGGGCCTCCTTGGCCGTGGGGAGCAGGTGGGGGTCGTCGTACCGCAGTTCCAGGCCGTCCTCGGTCGCGGTCATCATCGGTCCTCCGGTCCGTGCGGTGCCGGGTGTTCCGGCGTCCTCTCAGAGGGCCGGCCGGGGCCTGCTGATACGCGGTGGCTCGGGAGACGCGAGCGACTCCGCCCGCCGTCGTTCAGCCGAGGACGGCGCGGACGGCGACCGGCGCGTCCGTCGGCCGCCGCAGCGGCGCGACCCGGCCGCCCCCGGCCGCGGCCAGGGCGGCGCAGCCGGCCTCCGAGTCCGGTTCGGCCGACAGCGACAGCACGTGCAGGCGGCCACCGGCGCGGGCCAGCGCGGCCGCCGCCGGCAGCGGGTCGGGGCTCTCGGTGGCCAGCCCGTCGGAGAGCAGCAGGACGTCGCGGGCGGCCGCGCGCGTGCGGGTCAGCTGCGCGGCGGCGGTCCGCAGCCCCAGGTCGAGGTCGGTGGTCCCACCGCCGCGCAGGTCGAACAACCGGTCGACGACGAGGTCGCTGCGCGGGTCGGCCGACAGCGGCCGCAGCACCACCGCCTTCGACCAGAACGCGACGACGGCCAGCTCGTCGCCCGGCCGCATCCGCTGGGCCAGCGCCGAGGCGGTCAGGACGGCGACCGCGAGCTCGTCCCCGGCGACCGACCCGGACGCGTCGACCAGCAGCACGCAGGCCCGCCCGGTGGACCGCCAGCCGCGGGTGTGCAGGTGGTCGGCCCGCCAGTGCGGCTCGGCGCCGCGGGCGGCCAGGGTCGCGTCCAGGTCGACGTCGCTGCCGGTATCGTCCCGCCGGGTCACCACTCGCCGGGTGCCCGGCCGGTCGGGGACGCCGGCGCGCGGGGCGCCCACCGGCAGCCGGGAGGCCAGCGACCGGGCGGCCGCGCGCAGCCCGGGGTCGAAGGCCCGGCCCATCGCGGTCAGCAGGCGGGAGGCCGCCTCGGGGTCCCGGGCGACCAGGTCGCTGAGCGCCTGCTCGTCGAGCTGCCCGGCTTGCGGGGAGACCTGCTGGAAGTCCGGGTGCGCCCGGCTCAGCTCGTCCCGGCCGGCCCGGCGGGCGGCGTGGGCGCGGAGGAGCTGCTCGACGTCGGCGGGGTCCTCGACCGCGGCCGGCTGCGGCGGGCGCCCGCCCGGCGGTGGCGCCGGTGCGCCGGAAGGGGCCTGCTCCGCCTCGTCGGCGGTCAGCCTTTTCCCAGCTCCTCACCCGCCCGGCGCCAGATGTCGGCGACGACGTCCTCCACCGGTCGCGTCGCGCCGTCGGCGAGGGTGACCTTGCCGGTCAGGGCGGCGAGCGCGGCGTCCAGGCCGGTGCTGTCCTCGTCGGCGCCGTGCCCCCGGACGGTGGCCAGCTCCACCGCGATGAGCACGGTGTCGATCGCCCCGCGCACCGAGGAGCCGATCCGCAGCTCGGGGTGGTCCCGGGTGATCCGCACCGAGCGCACCGACCGCCCCACCAGCGGCCCGGGGCCACCGGTCGCGGCGGCGACGACGGCGAGCTCGGCGTCCTCGTCCTGGTAGCCCATGGCGACGCGGCAGGACCGGTCGTAGAGCGCGGGGGTGACCCGCGCGGTGCCGACGGCGTCGAACGGGTTCATGGCCGCCACCAGCCGGAACGTGGGCCGGGCGGTCACCCGGCCGAAGCGGGGCACGTGCATCTCCCGCTCGGACAGCACGCCGAGCAGGACGTTCATCGTCTCCTCGGGCACCCGGTTGAACTCCTCGACGTAGAGGATGGCCCCGTCGGTCATCGCCCGGGTCAGCGGGCCGGGCACGAAGTTCTCCGGCCGGTAGTCCTCGCTGAGCACCCGCGAGGCGTCGTGGTGCCCGACCAGCCGGGTGGGGGTCAGCTCGGCGTTGCCCTCGACCAGCACCAGGGGCACGCCCGCACCGTCGGCCAGCGCCCGCAGCAGTGTCGTCTTCCCGGTGCCCGGGGGCCCCTCGAGCAGCACGTTCCGGCCCGCCGACAGCGCGGCGGCGACGACCTCGGCCTCCCGGATGCGGGCGACGACCCGCTCGCGGGCGACCCGGACCATGCCGGTGACGTCCAGGCGCCGGGCCTGGATGGGTGTGCTCACGGTGCTCCTCGCGAGACGCGCGACCGGGGCGCCCCTCGGCGAGGAGCGCCCCGGCCCCGGTGACGTGGTGGAACGGCCACCCTCCAGGGCCCCGCCGGCCCCGTCCCGGGTCCCGCCGGCCCCCTGCAGGGTCCCGCCGCGAGCTTGCGAGCGACGGGGAGCAGGGGGTCCTCTTTCGAGGGGTGGGGAGGACGGGGCCCTTCTACGAGGCGTGGGGGAGGGTGGTCCCCCGTCAGTCGTAGACGATGACGCCGCGGATGTTCTTGCCGGCGTGCATGTCCTCGTAGCCCTGCTGGATGTCGTCGAGCTTGTACCGCTTGGTGATCAGCTCGTCGAGCTTGATCTTCCCCTCCTGGTAGAGCCGCAGCATCTTCAGCATGTCGGCGCTGGGGTTCTGGTCGCCGAACAGGGCGCCGCGGATCTCCTTGGTGAACAACGCCAGCATGCTGGGGTTGATCGGGATGCCCACGTCGGTGAGGTCGCCGAGGCCGGTGATCACCACCCGCCCTCCCTTGCCGATCGCCTCGAACGCCTGGGCGACGTGCTCGCCCTTCAGGATGCCCACGGTGACCAGTGCCTTGTCGGCACCCTGGCCGTTGGTGACGCTGCGGCTGAACTCGGCGGCCTCCTCGATGCTCTCGAAGGCGTGCGTCGCGCCCAGCTCCATGGCCTTCTCCCGCTTGAACGCCACCGGGTCGACCGCGATCACGTGGCTCGCCCCGGCGTGCGCGGCACCCTGGACCGCGTTGATGCCGATGCCGCCGATGCCCATGACGATCACCGTGTCACCGGCCTTGACCTCGCCGGCCTGCACCGCCGTCCCCCAGCCGGTGCCGACGCCGCAGCCGACGAGGCAGGCCACGTCCAGCGGGATGTCGTCGGGGATCTTCACCGTCGACCGGACGTCGACCGTGGTCACCTCGGCGAAGGTGCCCAGGCCGCACATCTGGCCGACCGGCGTGCCGTCCGTGGTGCTGAAGCGGAAGCTCTCCGCGTCGTCCCAGCGCGAGCCGATCAGCAGGTTGGCGCCCGAGTCGCAGATGTACTGCTGACCGTTGGCGCAGTAGCGGCACCGGCCGCAGCCGGGGAGGAACGAGAAGACGACGTGGTCGCCCTCCTTGAAGCCGGGGGTGCCGGGACCGACCGCCGTCACGACGCCGGCGCCCTCGTGGCCGCCCAGGAAGGGGTAGTGGCCGACCGGCATGTCACCGGTGGCGATGTGGTCGTCCGAGTGGCACATGCCGGACGCCGCCAGCTTGACCTGGAGTTCGCCCTGGCGCGGGTCGTCGGCGACCAGGTCCACGACCTCGTACTTGCCGGGGGCGGAGCGCAGGATCGCGCCGCGGGTGTTGACGGGCACGGAGACCTCCTCGTCTGTGGCATGCACAGCGCATGACCTGCCGGGCACCGTATGGCCCAGGTCACAGCAGGGGAAGCCCGGTGCAACGTCCGCGCTACCCCCCGGTGCGCCGGGTGGCAGGGTGAGGCCGTGACGGGGCGCCCGGTGGTCGTGGTCGGCGCCGGGCCGGTGGGGCTGACGGCGGCGCTGCTGCTGGCCCGCCGCGGACTCGCGGTCGTCGTCCTCGAGCGGCAGCCGGCGTCCTACGGCCTGCCGCGCGCGGTGCACCTGGACGACGAGGCGCTGCGGGCGCTGGCCGACGCCGGCGTCGCCGACGGCTTCCTGCAGGTCAGCTGCCCGATGGGCGGGCTGCGGCTGCTCGACGGCCGCCACCGGGTGCTCGCCGGTTTCGCCCGCTCGTCCTCGTCGGGGCTGCACGGCTGGCCGCAGGGGTCGATGTTCTCCCAGCCCGATCTGGAGGAGCTGCTGCTGGCGGCCGTCCGCGGGGAGCCCGCCGTGGAGCTGCGCCCCGGCTGCGAGCTGGTGGACCTGACCCAGGACGACGGCGTCACGCTGACCGTGCGCGACCGGGCCTCCGGCGCGCGGTCCCGGGTGCGGGCCGCGGCGGTGCTCGGCTGCGACGGCGCGAACAGCACGGTCCGCACGCTGATCGGGGCGCGCATGCGCGACCTGGGCCGGCCCGACCGCTGGCTGGTGGCCGACCTGCGCTCACCGGAGCCGCTGCCGCTGTGGCCGGGGGTGCACCAGGTGTGCGACCCGCACCGGGCGGCGACCGCCATGCCGGTGGCCGGCGACCGCTACCGCTTCGAGTTCCGCCTGCTGCCCGGGGAGACCCGCGACGACCTGGCCGCCCGGCTGCCCGGGCTGCTCGCGCCGTGGGGCGCCGCGGGCGCCGAGGTGGTGCGGGTCGCCGAGTACGTCTACCGGGCGCAGGTGGCCGACCGCTGGCGGACCGGTCGGGTGCTGCTGGCCGGGGACGCCGCGCACCTGACCCCGCCGTTCATCGGGCAGGGGTTGGGGCTGGGGTTGCGCGACGTCCACCAGCTGGTCTGGAAGCTGGCCGCGGTCCTGGCCGGGACGGCGCCCGAACGGCTGCTCGACACCCACCAGGCCGAGCGCGAGCCGCACGCACGGGCGATGGTGCGGCTGGCGCTGCTGCTGGGCCGGCTGATGACCGGCGGCGGCCGGGGAGCCGCGGTGCTGCGCCGGGCGGTGCTCGCGGGGGTGGGGCGGGTGCCCGCCGTCGCCCGCTTCGCCACCGACAGCCGCACCCCGCCGCTGCGCCGCGGGCCGCTGGTGGTGCGCCGGGGGCGTGCCGGCCGGCGGCTCGCGGGCACGCTGCTGCCGCGTGCAGCCGTCGTGTGCCAGGGCCGCCGGGGGCCGGTGGACGACGTCCTCGGCCCGTGGACGGCGCGGCTGCGGTTGCTCGCCCCCGGCCGGCTGGCAGTGCGTCCGTCCGGAGGGCGCGAGGTCGAGGTGGCCGACGTCGACGGTGTGCTCACGGCGTGGCTGCGGGGGGCCGGAGCGGCCGCGGTCGTCGTCCGGCCCGACCGGATCGTGCTCTCGGCGTCCTGAGCCGCGTGGGCGGCCGGCTCCCGGGTAGGGGCGGTCCATGCAGATCGACAAGAACCAGATCCTCGAACTCCTGCGCAACCAGGGCGACGACGCCAAGGCGCAACAGGCCGACCAGGAGCTGCCGGGCACCGTCGACACCGACCAGCACGCCGGCATCCTCGAGAAGCTGGGCCTGAGCCCGATGGACCTGATCAGCAAGCTCGGCGGCGGTGGGGGCGGCGGGCTGGGCGGTCTCCTCGGCCGCTGACCGACCCCCGTTCGTGCGGTTGCGCGCAGAACGCCCCGTCCGTGACCCGGATGCGTCGTCCTCCGCGCAACCGCAGCTCCCGGCGCGGCGACGGGGGCCGTTCGCGGTGTGTGCACGGACCGCGAACGCGCCCGCCCGGAGACCGCGGTGTGTGCACACCCCGCGACGCGGCATGCTGCCCGGGTGAGCTACGACGTCGCCGCCGTCCGCGCCTGCTTCCCCGCCCTGCGCGCCGGGGCCGCCCACTTCGACGGTCCGGGCGGCTCCCAGGTGCCCGAGTCGGTGGCCGCCGCGGTGGCGGCCACCCTCACCTCGCCGATCGCCAACCGCGGGCGGGTCACCCGGGCAGAGCGCAACGCCGACGACGTCGTCCTCGCCGCGCGGCAGGCGGTCGCGGACCTCGTCGCCGGAGACCCGGGCGGGGTGGTGTTCGGCCGCAGCGCGACCCAGCTGACCTACGACCTCTCCCGTGTGCTGTCCGCCGGCTGGGGCCCGGGCGACGAGGTCGTGGTGACCCGGCTGGACCACGACGCGAACGTCCGCCCGTGGGTGCAGGCCGCACGCGCCCGCGGGGTCACCGTGCGGTGGGCGGGGTTCGACCCGGCCACCGGCGAGCTGGCGCCCGAGGCGGTCGGCGGGCTGCTCTCCGACCGCACGCGGCTGGTCGCCGTGACCGGTGCCTCCAACCTCATCGGCACCCGGCCGGACGTCGCCGCGATCAGCGCCCTGGCACACGACGCCGGCGCCCTCACCTACGTCGACGGCGTGCACCTGACCGCGCACGCCGCGGTGGACGTCGCCGCGCTCGGCGCCGACCTCTACGCCTGCTCCCCGTACAAGTTCCTCGGCCCGCACTGCGGCTGCGTCGTCGCGAGCCCCGGCCTGCTGGAGACGCTGCACCCGGACAAGCTGCTGCCCTCCACCGACGCCGTCCCCGAGCGGTTCGAGCTCGGCACGCTGCCCTACGAGCTGCTGGCCGGCACCACCGCGGCGGTCGACTTCCTCGCCGGGCTCGGCGGCCCGGAGGGCGACCGCCGCGCCCGGCTCGAGGTCGGGATGGCGGCGCTGGAGGCGCACGAGGACCGGCTGCGGGAGCGCATCGAGGACGGCGTCCGCGCGCTGCCCGGCGTCACCGTGTGGTCCCGCGCCGCCCGGCGCACGCCCACCCTGCTGCTCACCTTCGGGGGGCGCGACGCCGCCGACGCGTACCGGTTCCTCGCCGGACGCGGGGTCAACGCGCCCGCCGGGTCCTTCTACGCGATCGAGGCCTCCCGGTGGCTCGGCCTGGGCGACGCCGGCGGCCTGCGGGTCGGGCTCGCGCCGTACAACGACGACGAGGACGTGGACCGGCTGCTCGCCGGGCTGGGGGAGTGGCTGGACGACTGAGGGCGGAAGGTCGTGCGCGATCCAAGTGTGTGACAGCGGTCACGGTCGGGTTAGTCTGACCGCACCGCCGAGACCCCCGGAGGTCCTCGTGTCCGCTGCCGCGTGCGCTCCCCGAGCGGGGCGACGATGACCGCCGCGGCCCCGGCCCGGCCCGCGCGCCCGGCCGGCCTCGCGGTACGGGCCGCCCAACCGCGGCCGGCGCCGACGGTCGCCCCGTTCAGCAAGTACCTGGTGCCCGAGGTGGTCTTCGGCTGGGGCGCGCTGTCCGAGGCGGGCTGGGCGGCCCGCCGGCTGGGTGCGCAGCGGCCGTTCGTCGTCACCGACGCCGGGCTGGTGCAGGCCGGCTGGTGGAGCGAGCTCGCCGGGCACCTCGCCGAGGCGGGGCTGCGGGGGACGGTGTGGCAGGAGCTGACGCCCAACCCCAAGGACCACGAGGTCGCGGCGGGCACCGAGCGCTACCTGGAGAGCGGCTGCGACGTCATCGTCGGCCTCGGCGGCGGGTCGGTGATCGACGCGGCCAAGGCGATCGCGGTCGTGGCCGGCAACGGCGGGCAGATCCTGGACTACGAGGGCGTCGACAAGGTCACCGCCGCGATCCCGCCGACCGTCATGTGCCCCAGCACGGCGGGCACCGGCGCCGACGTCTCGCAGTTCGCCGTCATCACCGACACCACCCGCCGGCTCAAGGCCACCCTGATCGGCCGGGCACTGGTCCCCGACATCTCGATCACCGATCCGCGGCTGCTCACCACGATGCCCGACGACCTCGCCGCCGCCACCGGCCTGGACGCCCTCACCCACGGCATCGAGGCGTTCGTGTCCCGGGCGTCCGGCCCGCTCACCGACGTGCACGCGCTGCACGCCATCGAGCTGATCTGCGCCTCGCTGCGCGGCACCCTCGACCGGCCGGAGGACCCCGCCGGGCGCACCGCGATGGCCCAGGCCAGCCTCGAGGCGGGGCTGGCCTTCACCAACGCGATCCTCGGCGCCACGCACGCCATGAGCCACCAGGTCGGCGGCCTGCTCGACCTGCCCCACGGCGTCGTCAACGGCGTCCTGCTGCCGCACGTCATCCGGTTCAACGCCCGCAGCGAGCCGGACCGGTTCACACCCGTCGCCCGAGCCATGGGCATCGACGTCACCGGGCTGCCCGCCGACGTCGCCGCCGAGGAGGCCGCCGAGGCCGTCGGCCGGCTGGCCGCGGACCTGGGCTGCCCGCGCGGGCTGGCCGAGCTGGGGGTGCGGGAGGCCGACATCGACACCCTGGCCACCACCACGCTCGGCGACGCCTGCCTGTCGACCAACCCCCGCGACGCCGACCACGCCGACGTCGCGGCGCTGTTCCGCGGCGCCCTGTGACCCGCCGCTGATGCGCGCACCGGACATCTCCCAGCTCACCGGGCTGCGCTCGTCCAAGCCCAGCTGGTACGCCGAGTACCGGCAGACCGTCGACGACCTGGACCGCGCGCTGGGCTCACTCGAACACATCGCGGGCGTGCTGTCGGCCACCGGGCAGGGCGCCGACGCGCTCTGCCGGGCGGTCGTCGACGCCACCGCCGAGCACCTGGGGGAGCCGTGGGCGGTGCTCGCGCTGTCCGGGACGGCGCTGCCGCTGGCCCGCCCGCGGATGCTCGGCCGCGGTCCCTCCGGGGTCGGCGTGGAGCACCTGGCGCTGCTGCCCGAGGTGGTGCGCCGCCCGGTCGCCGAGGCGCTGGCCGCCGACGCCGTGGAGCCGTGGCAGACCGCGGACGGCGCGGTCGTCGTCCCCCTGGTGGTGGACGGCGAGCCGGTCGGCGCGCTGGTGGCCTGCGGCGGGCCCCGGCGGAGGGCGACCGCCGCGGACCTGGCCATCCTGCGGATCGCGGCCAACCAGTCGGCCGTCGCGCTGCTCTCCGACCACCTCCTCGCGCGGTCGGAGGGGCTGCGCCGGCAGACCGAGGAGCTCTACGCGCAGGCCCAGCAGCGTGCCCTCGACCTCGCCGAGCGGCACGAACAGCTGGCCGAGGCCGAGCGCCGGCTCGACGTCGCCGCGCAGCGCGAGGCGGTGGACGCCGAGCGGCACCGGATCGCCCGCGAGCTGCACGACAGCGTGGCCCAGCACGTGCTCTCGGCCGGGATGACGATCGAGTGGTGCCGGCCGGAGGTGGCCCACCACGGCGAGGTCTACGAGCGGCTCGGACACGCCAAGGCGCTGACCCGGGAGGCGGTGGAGCGGCTGCGCGGCGCGATCCACGCGCTCTCCTCCGACGGGCACGGCGACGGCGACGGGTTGCCCGCGCTGCTCGCCCGGCTCTCCGACGTCGCCCCCGTGCCCGGCCTGGCGGTCGCCGTCCGGGTGGAGGGGCGCCCGCGCGAGCTGCCCGCCGAGGTGGAGCACTCGCTCTTCCGGATCGCGTCGGAGTGCCTGTTCAACACCGCCCGGCACGCCGAGGCCACCCGGAGCACGGTGCGGCTGGCCTACCGGCCCGACGAGCTGCGGCTGTCGGTCGCCGACGACGGGTGCGGCGACCCCGACGTGCTGCGCCGGGCGCTGCGGGCCTCCGGGCGGCAGGACGACGGGTACCACCGCGGGCTGGGCAACATCGCCTCCCGCTGCGCGGAGATGGGGGCGACGGTGCGCTTCACGCGGGCGCGGATGGGCGGGGTGCGGGTGGAGGTCCGGATGCCGTGGGACGCCGTCGATGGATGAGAGCGCCACTGGGACCATCCGGCTGGTCATCGTCGACGACCACGCGATCGTCCGGCAGGGGCTGCGCTCGATCCTGGAGCGCGAACCCGACATCGAGGTGGTCGGCGAGGCGGCGTCCGCGGGCGAGGCGCTGGACCTGGTGGCCGCCAGCCGCCCGCACATCGTGCTGCTCGACCTCAAGCTCTCGGCCGGCTCCGACGTCGCCGGCCTGACCCTGTGCGGCCAGCTCACCGCCACGACCCCCGCGCCCGGCGTCCTGGTGGTGACGACCTTCCTCGACCAGCAGCTGGTGCTCGAGGCCATCCGGCGCGGCGCCCGCGGCTACGTGCTCAAGGACGTCGACGCCGTGGCGCTGGTCGCCGCGATCCGGGCGGTGCGCCGCGGGGAGAGCGCCTTCGACAGCCACAGCGCGACGATGGTGGTGCGCTCGCTGGCCGCACCCGCGCCGTCCCCCGTGGCGGCCACCGGGCCGGACCTGACCGCCCGCGAGCGCGAGGTGCTCACCCTGCTGGCGCGCGGGCTGTCCAACGAGGCGATCGGCCGGGAGCTGTACATCTCGGCGACGACGGCGAAGTTCCACGTCGGAAACGTCATGCGGAAAATGGCGGTGTCCCGCCGCGCCGAGGCCGTCTACGCCGGCTCGAAACTCGGGCTGATCTAGGCGCCGCGGCGACACGCCCACGACACGCTGGAGGCGGTCAATGACACGCTGGCGTCGACCGCACGGCCTGTGACGGCCGCGCCGCGCTCTGCCGATCGGAGGTGTCGGCCGGGGTCCGCCCGGCCCTAGCTTCGCCCGGCATGACGACCACCGCGACGGGATCCGGACGGGTCACCCTCGGCAACCGGACCGTGCACCGCATGGGCTACGGCGGCATGAAACTCACCGGACCCCGGGTCACCGGGCCACCGGCCGATCGGGAGGCCGCGCTCGCCGTCCTGCACCGGGCCGTGGAGCTGGGGGTGGACCACGTCGACACCAGCGGCCTCTACGGCCCGCACGTGGTGAACGACCTGATCCGCGAGGCGCTGGACCCCTATCCCGAGGACCTGGTCATCGTCACCCGGGTCGGCGCCCGCCGGACGCCGGAGGGCGGCTGGGACGAGGCGCTGACGCCTGACGGGCTGCGCCGGTCGGTGGAGGAGGACCTGGAGCACCTCGGGCTGGACGCGCTGCACGTCGCCAACCTGCGGATGCCGGGCCTGGGGGAGCCCGCGGAGCGCTCCCTCGGCGAGCCGCTCGAGGCGCTGGCCCAGCTGCAGCAGGAGGGGCTGGTCCGCCAGCTCGGGGTCAGCCACATCACCGGCCGGCAGGTCGCCGAGGCGCGGAGCATCGCCCCCCTCGCCTGCGTGCAGAACCACTACAACCTGATCCACCGCACCGACGACGACCTGGTCGAGGAGCTGGCCCGGGACGGGATCGCCTACACGGCGCTGGAGGGGATCTCCTACACGTCGTTCTTCCCCATGGGCGAGATGACGCCGGAGCAGTCGGCGGTGCTGGACACCGTCGCGCAGCGGGTGGGGGCGAGCCCGGTGCAGGTGGCCATCGCGTGGCTGCTCGTCCGCTCGCCGAACGTGCTCGTCATCCCGAGCGCGACCTCGGTGGCTCAGCTGGAGGAGCTCCTCGAGGCGAGCGAGGTGGCGCTCCGGCCCGCCGACCTCGAGGAGCTGGACCGCATCGTGACCATGGCCGGACCACCGACCGGCGGCGTGCCGGCGTGGGGCGGTGGCGGCCCGGGCGGCCCGCCCACGTGGAGCGGTCGCTGAGCGGAGTGCCCCGGGACGGTGGCCCCGTCCCGGTCCCGCCCTGAGCTTGCGAAGGGTGGGGAGGACGGGGTCCTCCTTCAGCGGGAGGCGGCGCGGGTGATGACGTCGGTCGCCCAGCTCTCCAGCCCCGAGTGGTCGCGGATGACCTCCACCCGGTCGCAGCTCTCCGCGTAGGCGGGCAGGTCGCAGCCGCCCAGCGCCCAGGAGTACTTCGGCTCGGGGGTCAGCCAGATGGTCTCGCGCACCCGCCGGGTGAGGTCGGCGAAGACGTCGAGACGCGGGGCGTTGCCGTTGCCCCGGCCGTCGCCGAGCACCAGCAGCGTGGAGCGGCGGGTGAAGGCCCCGGAGTGGTCCGCGGCGAGCGTGGCGAACACCGTGCCGTAGTCGCTGGAGGCGTCCACGTCGATGACGTCGCCGCCGAAGACCAGGCCCAGCGCGTGCTCCAGCAGGTGCTCGTCGAACAGGTCGGTGAGGTCCTCGATCACGCCGGCGAGCTGGCGGCGCAGCGCCTCGGCCACCTCGGGGTCCAGGTCGCCCGCGGGGTCGGTCAGCCAGTCGCGCAGTGCCTGCTGCTGGGCCACCGAAACTCCAGGTCCAGCGCGTCCGGATTCACCGTCCGGGCTCCTGGCTCACCACCAGTCGTGAGCCAGGACCCGCGGCGATCAGCTCACCTGATCATCGAGACGGCGTCAGGGCGGGACGGCGGCGTGCGCAGGCCCGGGAAGCCGAGGGCGAGCTGGTCGAAGGCCGCGTGCAGGTCGGCGGCGAGTGTCGTCGTCCCGTCGGCCAGCCACACCTCGAAGGCCGTCGTCGCCGCCGCTCGCGTGCTGGTGGCGACCAGCCGTGGGAGCAGCGCGGCGGGGGACTGGCCGGTGCGGCGGGCGACGTGCTCGGCGACCACCCGGTCGACGTCGGCGTAGCGCACCTGCGAGTGGGCCTGCAGCGCCGGTTCACCGAGGATGAGCGCCATCCGCTGCCGCAGGATCGGCAGGTCCTCGGCGGCGTAGTCGTTGACCTCGACGTAGGCCCCGCAGATCGAGGCCAGGACGGGCTGGTCGTCGCGGGTGGCCGCCAGCAGCCGCTCCAGGCGGTCCACGTGCGCGCCGAACTCGCCCCACACCGCGTCGGCCTTGGTGGCGAAGCAGCGGAAGAACGTGCGGCGGCTGATCCCGGCGGCCTCGGCGATGTCATCGGCGGTGACCTGCTCGAAGCCGTTCAGAGTGAACAACTCCAGCGCCGCCTGCTGGACCCGGGCGCGGGTGTCGGCACGCACGTCCACGGGTGCCTCGGTCACGACCCCATCTTCCGCCACCGGCCTGCCGGGGACGGCGCGCCGCGACACAGGGCCGGGTGTTGCCGGTTGGCACTGGGTGTCTCTAACGTCCCCGCCACCGCGTAACCCAGATCACAGGAGGCGCCATGCCCGAGAGCGACGACACACAGGCCGTCGAGCCCCCCGCGGTCGAGGAGGCCCTGGTCGAGGAGTCCCTCGTCGAGGAGGTCTCGATCGACGGCATGTGCGGGGTGTACTGATCGACGCGCCCGTCGCGGCGCCGGCCGAGCCCTCCCGCGAGGCCGGCGCCGCACCACTCCCGGGCTCCGGCGCTCCCGCGCCCGCCTCCACCGCTGACTTCGACCCGTCGCTGCCCTGGCGGCGGGCCCGTACCGTGGCGCTGCGCCCGGAGCCCTTCGGCGCTCTGGTCTACCACTTCGGCAACCGGAAGCTCTCCTTCTTGAAGTCGAAGACGCTGGTCGCCGTCGTCGAGACGCTGGCCGAGCACCCCAGCGCCGACGCCACCCTCGCCGCGTGCGGGGTCCCCGACGCCCAGCTCCCCGCCTACCGCCGGGCACTGGCCGACCTCGCGCGTTCACACATGATCGAGCTCCGGGAGTTGCCCGCATGACCGCCGTCCTGCCGACCCGACCCGACGCACCGCCCCGCCCGACCGGCGGGCGGCTGATCGACCAGTTCGAGTACGGGCTGGACGCGCCGATCTGCCTGACCTGGGAGCTCACCTACGCCTGCAACCTGGCGTGCGCGCACTGCCTTTCCTCCTCGGGACGGCGGGACCCGCGCGAGCTGTCCACCGCCGAGGCCGAGGCGGTCATCGACGAGCTGCAGCGGATGCAGGTCTTCTACGTCAACGTCGGCGGCGGCGAGCCGACCGTCCGCCCGGACTTCTGGCACCTCCTCGACTACGCCATCGGCCACGACGTCGGGGTCAAGTTCTCCACCAACGGCGTCAAGCTGGACAAGGCCCGTGCCCAGCAGCTGGCGCGCACCGACTACGTCGACGTGCAGATCTCCCTCGACGGGGCCACCGCCGAGGTCAACGACCGGGTCCGCGGCACCGGCTCGTACGCCATCGCCGTCCGGGCGCTGGAGAACCTGGCCGAGGCCGGGATGAAGGACTTCAAGGTCTCCGTCGTCGTCACGCGGGAGAACGCGGGACAGCTGGACGAGTTCAAGGCGCTCACCGACCGCTACGGCGCCCAGCTGCGGATCACCCGGCTGCGCCCGTCCGGCCGTGGCGCCGACGTCTGGGACCAGCTGCACCCCACCCAGGCCCAGCAGCGCGAGCTGTACTCGTGGCTGCTGGCCAACGAGGCGGAGGTGCTGACCGGGGACTCGTTCTTCCACCTGTCGGCGTTCGGCGAGGCGCTGCCCGGCCTCAACCTCTGCGGCGCCGGCCGGGTGGTGTGCCTGATCGACCCGGTCGGCGACGTCTACGCCTGCCCGTTCGCCATCCACGAGCAGTTCCTCGCCGGCAACGTGCGCGACGAGGGCGGCTTCCAGCGGGTCTGGCAGCACAGCGAGCTGTTCGCCGACCTGCGCAGCCCCCAGACCGGCGGCGCCTGCACGAAGTGCGCGCACTTCGACGCCTGCCGGGGCGGCTGCATGGCGGCCAAGTTCTTCACCGGCCTGCCGCTCGACGGGCCCGACCCTGAATGCGTGCAGGGCTACGGCGAGACCGCGCTGGCCGCCCGCGACCTGGAGCTGGCCACGCCGCGCAGCTCCGTTGACCACTCGCACACCGGTCCGGTCCGCGGCCAGCCGACGCTGCTCGGCATGCCCTCGATACCGGCCAAGCCGTGCAACGAGTCCCCCCTGGCGGGGCTCGAGCTGCGCTGACCTCGCTCCTCGACCCGCTGGTCCTGGCGGGCCGGACGGCGCCCTCGCGGGTGCTGTTCGGCCCGCACGAGACCAACCTGGGCCGCGGGCGGGCGCTGTCCGAGCGGCACGTCGCGTACTACGCCCGCCGTGCAGCCGGCGGCTGCGGGATCGTCGTGACCGAGACCGCGTCGGTGCACGGGGGCGACCACCCCTACGAGCGGTCGCCCCTCGCGGCTGACTGCGGACCCGGCTGGGCCGACGTCGTCGCCGCCTGCCGCCCGCACGGCGCGCTGGTGCTGGCCTCGCTCGGGCACACCGGCGCGCAGGGCACGTCGGCGTACGCGCAGAGCGCGCTGTGGGCGCCGTCGGCCGTACCCGACGTCGCCACCCGCGAGGTGCCGGTGGCGATGGAGCAGCCGGAGATCGACGCGCTGGTCGCCGGCTTCGCGGCCGGCGCCCGCATCGCGGTCGGCGCCGGCGTCGACGGCGTGGAGGTCGACGCCGGTGCGCGCTCGCTGCTGCGCCAGTTCGCGTCCGGGCTGACCAACCACCGGGGGGATGCGTACGGCGCCGACCGGCCGCGGCTGCTGCGCGAGGTGCTGGCCGCCGTCCGCGCGGAGCTCGGGTCCGGGCGGGTGCTGTCGCTGCGGCTGTCCTGCGACGAGGAGGCGCCCTGGGCCGGGATCACGCCCGACCTCGCCGTGGAGCGCGTGCGCGAGCTGGCCCCGCTGGTCGACCTGCTCGTCGTCGTCCGCGGCAGCGGCCTGGCGGCCTCGGCGTACCGGCCCGACGGGCACACCCGGCCCGGCTTCAACGCCGACCTCACCCGCCGGGTGCGGGCGGCCGCGGGCGGGACGCCGGTGGTGCTGCAGGGCTCGGTCGTCGACGTCACCGCCGCGCAGCGGGCGCTGGACGAGGGGGTCGCCGACGCGGTGGAGATGACCCGCGCGCAGATCGCCGACGCCGACCTGGTGCGGAAGGCGCGGGCCGGCGTCCCGGTGCGGCCCTGCACCCTGTGCAACCAGGCCTGCCAGGTGCGCGGGGTGCGCAACCCGCTGGTCAGCTGCGTCGCCGACCCGGCCGACGGAGCGGGCCTCCCGGACGGCGCCGGGCGGCGGGTGACGGTGGTCGGCGGCGGGCCGGCGGGCCTGGAGGCCGCGCGGGTGCTGGCGACCGCGGGGGCCGACGTCCGGCTTGTGGAGCGCTCGGACCGGCTCGGTGGGGCGCTGCGGCTGGTCGCCGCGCTGCCCGGGCGTTCGCGCTTCGCCGACCTCGCCGACTGGCTGGCCGGGGAGGTGGCGCGGCTGGGGGTCCGGGTCAAGCTGGGGAAGACCGCGGAGGGCGGCGACGTCGTCGCGACCGGCGCCCAACGGCGCGAGGGCCTGACCGCCGCCGACGCCCTGGCCGGCGCGGAGCTGCCGCCCGGCCCGGTTGTGGTGCACGACCCGGTGGGCGGCCCGGTGGGTGTGGGGGTCGCCGAACTGCTCGCTGCGGCAGGCCGGGAGGTCACGCTGGTGACCCCGGACGCGGTGGCCGGCGAGCGGCTCGGCGGTGACCTGGGCCCGGCCAACGCGCGGCTGGCGCGGGCAGGGGTGCGGCGGGCGACGTCGTCCGTGCTGTGCTCGGCCGGCGACGGGGTCGCGGTCCTGGCCGGCCGCTGGACGGGGGAGGAGCGGTGGGTGCCGTGCGCCGTCCTGGTGAACGCCGGCCCGCTGCTACCGGGCGACGTCCCGCAGGCGGCGGTGGCCGCGGGCGACGTCGTCGCGCCGCGCACCGTGCTCGAGGCGGTGCTCGAGGGGCGGCGCGCGGCGCGGGCGCTGCTCAGCGGGTGACGGTCAGAGGTCGACCTTCTTGTGGTCGCCGGTGTCGGGCTTGTCGCCGGTGGCCTTGGCCTTCACGAAGCTGAACGCGGTCGCCAGCCGGTTGCCGGGGCTGTCCCAGTACTCCGCGGAGTCGCCGTCGACCTTGACCAGGACGACCGACGGGTCCTCGGGGCCCTGCGGCAGCCAGGCCTCGACCCCGCTGTTCCACAGCTCCTTCTTCTTGGCGACGTCGCCGACGATGACGGCCTCACCGGTCAGGGAGACCCAGCTGCCGCCCGAGCCGGCGCCGACGTTCACCTGCGGCGAGTGCGAGATGTGGCCCAGCCACGGCGCGCTCTGCTCGGCGAAGAACCACAGGTCGCCGTCGAACTCGACCTCCTGCAGCGCCATCGGCCGGCTGGTCAGCTTGCCCTCGGGCGTCGTGGTGGTCAGGAAGCCGAACCTCTCGCCCTTGAGCAGTTCGGCGACCTTGCGGGTGTCCTCGGCGCTCATGTCGTCCTCTCGGCAGTGCGCGACCAGGTGTCGCACGACTCCTGCCCACGGCCGTCGGTACTGACACACGCTCAGCGGTGTGGTCGCCGTTGCGGAGTCGCCGTTGCCAGGTCGTCAATGCTCTCCGTGGATCTGTGGACAAGCCTCTGAGCTGGCAATTCGCGTTGATCAGTTGTCTCGGTTGAGCTAGACTTCGAACACCTGATCGAACCGGTGGGGGTGTCGTGGAGCAGCTGCTGGCCTCCCTCGACGCCCTGGCCGCCGAGGACCTCACCCCGCTGTTCGGCCCGGCCCTGCTCGACCGGCTGCGTCCGCTGCTGGTGGCGCAGAACCGGCTGGCCGCCGAGGTGGCCCGCACCGTGCGCGAGGCCGAGGTGTCCGGTGCCGCGGAGGTCGACGGGCTGAAGACGATGGCCTCCTGGCTGCGCAGCCACGGGCACCTGTCGGCGTCCGAGGCCGCGCGGGTGGTGCGTACCGGGCGGGCGCTGGCGCAGCTGCCGGTGATGGCCGCGGCGTGCGCCGCCGGGCAGCTCACCGGCGAGCAGGCCGCGGTGATCGGCCGGGTCGCCGAGCCCGAACACCTGGCGGCTGCCGCAGACCAGCACGTCGATGTGGCCGAGGTGGACGCGGTACTGACCGAGGTGGCCGTGACCCGCCCTTACGCCGACACCGCCACGGCGGTGCACCACTACCTGGACCGGCTCGACGCCGACGGCCCGGAGCCCGACCCCACCGAGGGCCGGCGGCTGGTGATCGCCCGGCACGCCGACGGGTCGATCTCCGGCCGGTTCGACCTGGACGCCGTAGGCGGGGAGAAGCTGCAGACGGCGCTGGAAGCCGTGGTGCAGGCCGGGCGGTGCGCCGCCGATGAGCGGACCCGCGCCCAGCAGCTGGCCGATGGGCTGGTGCAGCTGTGCGACACCGCCCTGGCCGCCGGTGGTCTGCCGACGCTGCGCGGCCACAAGCCGCAGGTCATCGTGAAGATCGGCATCGAGGACCTGGTCGACCCCGCGGTCGGGCGCGGTGCCGCCGAGACGGGCTTCGGCGCGACGATCTCCGCGGCCCGGGCCCGCTGGATCGCCTGCGACGGGGCCGTCACCCGGATCGTGCTGGGCCCCGACGGGCTGCCGCTGGAGCACGGCCGCAGCCTGCGCCTGGTGCCACCGCACGTCCGCCGGGCCGCGGAGGTTCGCGACGGCGGCTGCGTGTTCACCGGCTGCGGGACGCCGACCTTCTGGTGCGACGTCCACCACCTGCTCGCCTGGATCGACGGCGGCGAGACCAGCCTGGCCAACTCCGCGCTGCTGTGCGAACGGCACCACACGAAGGTCCACCACGGCTTCCGGGTCGAGCGACAACCCGACGGCCGATGGCGCACCTGGCGCCCCGACGGCACCGAGATCCGCACCGGACCGCACCTCACCGAGCCGCTGCGCACCGCCGCCTGAGCAGATACACCTGATGCCGGCAGCTGGCCGACGCCCCACGACGGGCGCCGGTCAGCTGCCGACTGCCGGCGCGCAGCGGGGTCGGGGATCACCGGCCGTCGAGGTACCGCCAGGCGCCGTCCTCGCGGACGAACCGGCTCGTCTCGTGCTGGCTGCCGGTCTCGGCCTCGTGCCGGTACCAGGCCCGGAACTCGACCGTGCCCTCCGCCGCGAGCAGCCCGCCGTCGGTCGTGGCGAGCACGTCCAGGCCGGCCCAGCGCACGGTCGGGTCGAGTTCCAGCGACGGCGGGCGGGTCGAGGGGTGCCAGGTGGCGAGCAGGTACGCCGGGTCGCCCACGGCGAAGGCGCTGAACCGCGAGCGCATCAGCTGCTCGGCCGTCCCCGCCGTCGCGGCGCCGTCGTGCAGCCGGCCGCAGCACTCGGCGTAGGGCAGCCCGGTCCCGCAGGGGCAGCGTCGAGGGGCCATGCCTGGGAGTCTCTACCGTCCCGGGAGCCGGCCGACCGCGGAGGGAGAACACGTGCGACACCTGTCCGTGCCGCTGCGGGTCGGGCCGGTCACGCTGCCCAACCGCATCGTCTTCCCCGCCCACCTGACGAACTTCGCCGTCGACGGCGGGTTCACCGAGCGGCACGCCGCCTACTACGCGGCCCGCGCGGCCGGCGGCGCCGGGCTGGTGGTCACCGAGGAGTGCTCGACCGACCCCGCCGACCGGTCCTACGAGAAGCTCGTCCGCGGGCACGACCCCGCTGTCCTGCCCGGGATGCGGCGGGTCGCCGAGGCCGTCCACGCGCACGGCGTGCCGGTGTTCGCCCAGGTCAACCACAACGGCGGGCAGTCGGACTCGCTGCACAGCCGGATGCCGGTGCTCGCGCCGTCACCGGTGCCCGACCCCTTGTTCCGTGAGGTCCCGCGCGAGGCCACCACCGCCGACCTCGCCCGCCTGGTCGCCGGGTACGCCGACGTCGCCGCCCGCTGTGCCGCGGCCGGCTTCGACGGCGTGGAGGTCCAGGCCTCGCAGTCCTCGCTGGTCCGCCAGTTCCTGTCCCGCGCCACCAACCGGCGCGCCGACCGCTACGGCGGCCCGCTCGAGTCCCGCGCCCGCTTCCTGGTCGAGGTGCTCACCGCCGTCCGCGAGGCGCTCGGCCCCGGCCGCGCCCTCGGCGTCCGGCTGGCCGACGAGGAGGGCCTGCACGGCGGGACGGCGCTCGCCGAGGCGGTGGCCACTGCGCGGCTGCTCGCCGACCGCGGCCTGGTCGACCACGTCAGCACCACCGTCGGCGTCGCGACGGCGACCCTCGACCGCGTCGTCCCGCCGATGACCACCCCGCCCGGCTACGCGCGCTACCTCTCGGCGGCGATCCGGAGCGCGGTCGGCGTGCCGGTGATCGGCGTCGGCCGCTTCCTCACCCCCGCCCAGGCCGAGCGCGCGCTGGCCGACGGCGACTGCGACCTGGTCGGCGCGGTCCGGGCGCAGATCGCCGACCCCGGGTTCGCCGCCAAGGCGCTGACCGGGCGGGACGGCGAGGTGCGCCGCTGCCTGGGCTGCAACCAGGAGTGCGTCGGTCGGGTGGGCCTGAACCGGCCGCTCGGCTGCGTGACCAACCCGCGGGCCGGGCGCGAGGCGCCGCTGCCGGTACCGCGGCGCCGGCGGCGGGTGCTCGTCGTCGGCGGCGGGCCGGCGGGGCTCCGCGCCGCCGCGACGGCCGCCGCCCGCGGGCACGCGGTCACCGTGTGGGAGCAGGCCGACCGCACCGGTGGCGCGATCCGGGTCGCGGCGTCCGCCCCCGGCCGGGAGGGGCTGCGCCCGCTGGTCGACGACCTCGCGGCCGAGTGCGCCCGGGCAGGGGTGGCGCTCCGCACCGGCGTGCGCGCCACCGCGGCGCGCGTGCGGGCCGAGGCCCCGGACGTCGTCGTCCTCGCCACCGGCGCCCGCGCGGTGCGGCCGGATTGGGCAGGGGAGGGGGATCGGGTGGTCGACGTCCGCGACGTGCTCACCGGCGCGGTCGAGCCCACCGGCGACGTGCTCGTCGTCGACGACCTGGGCGCCGCGGCGGCCACCTCGGTGGCCGTGCTGCTCGCCGCCCGCGGCTGCACGGTCGAGGTGGTGACCGCCGCACTGGTCGTCGGCCAGGACCTCGGCCTCACCCTCGACCGGCCCGGCTGGGAGCGGCGGGCCGCCGAGCTCGGCATCCGGCGGACGACGGAGCGGCTGGTCACCGCCGTCGACGGTTGCACGGTGCGGCTGCTGCACCACCCGACCGGCGCGGCCGAGGAGCGCACCGCCGACTGGGTGGTGGCCGCCACCGCTCCGCGCGCCGACGACGAGTTGTGGTCGGCGCTGCGCGACAGCGGCCTGGAGGTGCACCGGGTCGGCGACTGCCTCGCTCCGCGCAGGGCCGGCGCGGCCACCCTCGACGGCGACCGGGTCGGCCTGGCGGTCTGACTACCGTGGCGCGGGTGACCGACGCCGTCCCGAGAACGAGGCTCGCCGGCGCCACCTGGCCCGACCTGCCCGAGCGCCCGCTGCTGCTGGTGCCGCTCGGCGCCGTCGAGCAGCACGGCCACCACCTGCCGCTGGGCACCGACACCTCCGTGGCCTGCGCGGTCGCCGAGGCCGCCGTCGACGACCTGGACGGCGTCCTGCTGGCCCCCGCGCTGGCCTACGGCGCCAGCGGGGAGCACGAGGACTTCCCCGGCACCGTCTCGATCGGCACCGAGGCGCTGACCGGGCTGCTCGTCGAGTACGGCCGGTCGGCCTGCCGCTGGGCCGGGCGGCTGGTGCTGGTGAACGGCCACGGCGGCAACCTCGACGCGCTGCGCACGGCCGGCACGCAGCTGCGCGCCGAGGCGCGCGAGGTGGCCTGGTTCCCCTGCGGCGTCGCCGGAGCCGACGCGCACGCCGGGCGCACCGAGACCTCGGCGATGTTGCACGTGGAACCGGACGCCGTCCGCGCGGACCGGGCCGTCGCCGGGGATCCCACGCCGATCGCCGAGCTGCTGCCCCGGCTGCGCGCCGAGGGCGTGCGCGCGGTCAGTCCGACCGGCGTGCTCGGCGACCCGGCCGGCGCCTCGGCCGAGGAGGGCGCGGAGCTGCTCGCCGGGATGGCCGGGCGGCTGGCCGCCGCCGTCCGGGCGTGGGACGTCGACCCTACCGGCCGGCTCCGCGGCTGACGGAACCGCCCCGGCCGCCCGAGGTTATCGTCCGGGGCATGGGGTCCCCGTCCGGCTGGCTGGTCGTCGTCGACTACCAGGAGGTCTTCCGCGACACGGGATCACCGTGGACGACGCCCCGCTTCGACGAGGTCCGCCCGCGCATCCGCTCGCTGGTGGAGGCCTTCGGCGAGCGCGTCGTCTTCACCCGCTTCGTCGTCCCCGACGAGCCGACCGGCGCCTGGGCCGACTACTACGCCAAGTACGACTACTTCAGGCAGGCGCACGCCCTCCCGCTGTTCCAGCTCTCCGAGGACCCGCGCGACCACCCCGTCGTCGACGCGCCGACCTTCGGCAAGTGGGTGCCCGAGGTCGCGGAGCTGGTCGGCGCCGGTCCGGTCACCGTCGCCGGGGTGGCCACCGACTGCTGCGTGCTCTCCACCGTGCTGCCCGCCGCGGACGCCGGCGTGCTCGTGCGGGTGGTCTCCGACGCCTGCGCCGGCGCGAGCGACGAGGCCCACGACGACACCATGCGGATCCTCGGCTGCTACGCGCCGCTGGTCGAGGTCACCACGACCGCCGAGGTCCTGGCCGAGGCATGAGCGGGGGGCCAGCGGTCGCCGTCCCCCCGCCCGACCGGCTCCCCGACGGCACCGCCGTCCGGCTGGATCCCCGGGTCCGCCGCCGCGACGGCGGGACGACGCTGCTCGGCGGGTCGCCGCTGCGACTGGTCCGCCTGCAGCCCCGGGCCCGCGACCTGCTGCGCGGGGACCGGCTCGTCGTCCGGGACGCCACCACGGCCACGCTGGCCGCCCGCCTGCTGGACGCCGGCCTCGCCCACCCCGAGCCGGACGGCGCCCCGGCGGGGGAGTTGACCGTCGTCGTCCCGGTGAAGGACCGCCCGGCCGAGCTCGACCGGCTGCTCACCGCGCTCCGTGCCGACCCCGACACCGCCGCCGTCCCGGTGCTCGTGGTGGACGACGGCTCCACCGACCCGGCCGCGGTGACCGCGATCGCCGGCCGGCACCGTGCCCGGATGCTGCGGCACGCCACCGCCCGTGGCCCGGCCGCCGCCCGCAACGCCGGCATGCGTGCAGCGACCACGGACCTGGTCGCCTTCCTCGACTCCGACTGCGTGCCCCTGCCGGGCTGGTCGTCGGCCCTGGCTCGGCACACCGCCGACCCGCGGCTGGCGCTCGTCGCCCCGCGGATCACCGCGCTGCCCGCGGACGGCGGCGGCTGGGTCGAGCCGTACGAGGCCGCGGTCAGCGCGCTGGACATGGGCCCGCACCCCGCACCGGTCGCCCCGGGGACGGCGGTCCCCTACCTGCCCAGCGCGGCGGTGGTGGCCCGCCGGCACGCCCTCGGTGACGGGTTCGACGAGTCGATGCGGGTCGCCGAGGACGTCGACCTGGTGTGGCGGCTGGTCGCGGCCGGCTGGCGGGTGCGCTACGAGCCGTCGGCGGCGGTGGCGCACGAGCACCGGTCGGCGCCCGGCGAGTGGTTGCGCCGCCGCGCCTTCTACGGCACCGGCGCCGCGCTGCTGGCCGCCCGGCACGGCGCCGCGGTGGCGCCGCTGGTGGTCTCGTCGTGGTCGGCGGGGGCCTGGGCGCTGGCGCTGACCGGACGCCGGTCCGGCGCGCTGGCCGGCGCCGGGGTGCTCGCCGTCGCCACCGCCCGCCTGGCGTCCCGGCTGGCCCGGCCCGGACAGCGCGCGCCGGTCGGCCTGGCCGCGGTCCTCGTGGTGCGGGGCGGCGCCGCGGCGGGGAGGACGCTGGCGCGCAGCGTCACCCGGCACCACTGGCCGCTCGCGCTGGCCGCCGCCGCGGTCTCCCGGCGCGCCCGGCGCGGGGTCGCCGCGGCCGCCGTCGCCGACGCCGTCCTCGCCTGGTGGCCGCACCGCGGACGGGTCGGGCCGCTGCGCTTCGCCGCCGCCCGGCGACTGGAGGACCTCGCCTACGGCGCGGGCCTGTGGGCGGGGGCGCTGCGGGCCCGCGACCCCCGGGCGCTCCTCCCCGCCCGGCCTGCACCGATGCCGCCGTCCCCGAACCGGTTGCCCACCACCGGCTCCCTGGTGGAATCGCGGAAGAGCGGTCACGATGGGCGGACGATGGACCCGAGCCCGCGGACGACCACATGACGGCTGAGCCGTGACGACGGTGAACCCGTGGGTCGCGCTGCCCGACGGCCTGCCCGACCCCTCGCACACCCGGAGGCTGCGCGCGGCCCACGAGGCGCTCGTCACCCGCTCCGGTCCCACGGTCCCGGACCAGGTCCGCGCCGTCGTCTGGGACTCCTGGCGGCGCAGCCTCGGCAGCGGTGTCGACCCCGACGGCAAGGCCCCGCCGGTCGACCTGCTCGACGACGAGCTGCTGGCCTACCGCGCTGCGCACCCGCTGGCCCCGGTGCTCCCGGTGATCCGCCGGCTGCTGGTCGAGGACGCCGAGGCCGACCGGATGATCGTCGCGATCACCGACGCCGACGGCCGGATGCTCTGGGTCGAGGGCGACCGGCAGCTGCGCGCGCGGGCCGAGGCGATGCACTTCGTCGAGGGCGCACGGTGGGCCGAGGAGGTCGCCGGCACCAACGCCCCGGGCACCGCGCTGGCCCTCGACCACGCCGTCCAGATCTACGGCAGCGAGCACTACCGGCGCCCGGTGCAGCCCTGGAGCTGCTCGGCCGCGCCGGTGCACCACCCGGTCACCGGCGTGCTGCTCGGCGCCATCGACGTCACCGGCGGCGACCACGTGGCCAGTCCCCAGGTGCTCACCCTCGTGCGGGCCACGGTGGCCGCCGTGGAGGCCGAGCTGCGCTGGCTGCACCGGGAGGACGCCGCCCGGCGGGTGACCCCGGCACCGCGGCCGCCCGCCCGCCCCGTCCCGCGGCTGGAGGTGCTCGGCCGGGATCGCGCCCGGCTGGTCCTGCCCTCCGCCTCCGGCCCGGCGGAGCTCTCGCTGCGCCACTCCGAGCTGCTGGTGCTGCTCGCCGAGGCGGCGGCCGGGAGCGGTGGGCGCACGGCCGAGCAGCTGGCCGCGGAGTGCCACGCCGGGGACGCGGCAGCGGTCACCGTCCGGGCCGAGCTGTCCCGGCTGCGGCGGCTGGTCGGCGCCTCCCTGCTGGGCTCACGCCCCTACCGGCTGACCGGCCCGCTGGAGACGGACCTGGACCAGGTGCGCCGGCTGCTGGCCCGCGGCGCCGTCGGCCAGGCGCTGGAGCGCTATCCCGGCGCCGTGCTGCCGCGCTCGTCGGCGCCCGGCGTGGTCGCCGCCCGAGACCGGCTCACCGCCTCGCTGCGGCAGGCCGTGCTCGCCGCCCGCCGTCCCGAGCTGCTGCTGCGCTACACCCGGCTGCCCGAGGCCCAGGGCGACGCCGCGGTGTGGCAGGCCTGCCTGGAGACCCTGCCGCCCGGTGCCCCGAGCCGGCCGGCCGTCGCCGCACACCTGCACCGCCTGCGCCGCGCTGCCCGGGCGCCCGTGCAGCAAGGGCCCCCACAAGGACCCCGTCCTCCCCACCCTTCGCAGGCTCAGGGCGGTGCCCTGGACGGGGCCGTCTGACCGCTCGCAGGCTCGCGGCGAGCCTCTGGACGGGGCCGCTCCGGCACGTTCCTGACGCGGGGAATGTGGCCGGGACCACCGGCCTTGCCATCACCACGTGACCGCAGCGCTCGACGTCCCCCTGCTCAGCACCCGGCGGGTCGTCGCCGCGGTCGTCGCCCTGGCGCTCGGCGGCTTCGCCATCGGCACCACCGAGTTCGTCACGATGGGCGTGCTGCCCGAGATCGCCGAGGGCGTGGGCGTCGACATCCCCACTGCCGGGCACGTCATCTCCGCCTACGCGCTGGGCGTGGTGGTGGGCGCGCCGGTCCTCGCCGCGCTCGGCGCCCGGCTGCCCCGGCGCGGGCTGCTGATCGGCCTGGTGGCCGCGTTCCTCGTCGGCAACCTGGGCAGCGCGCTGGCGCCGGGGCACTCCGCGCTGCTGCTCGCCCGCTTCGTCAGCGGCCTCCCGCACGGTGCCTACTTCGGGGTGGCCTCGCTCGTGGCGGCGTCCCTGGTGCGGGCCGAGCTGCGCGGGCGGGCGGTCAGCTCGGTGATGCTCGGCCTGGCGGTGGCGAACCTGGCCGGTGTCCCGGCGGCCACCTGGCTGGGCCAGTCGCTGGGCTGGCGGGCGGCCTACTGGGCGGTCGTCGTCCTCGCCGTGGCCACCGTGGCAGCGGTGCTGGCGTTCGTGCCCTCGTCGCCCGGACGGCAGGAGGTCACGATCGCCACCGAGCTCACCGCGCTGCGCCGTCCGCAGGTGCTGCTGACGCTGCTGGTGGGCACGGTCGGCTTCGGCGGCATGTTCGCCGTCTACAGCTATGTCTCGCCGCTCACCACGGAGGAGGCCGGCCTGCCACGGGGTGCCGTGCCGTGGGTGCTGCTGGTCTTCGGCGTCGGCGGCGTCCTGGGGACGGCGCTCGGCGGCCGGCTCGCCGACCTCGCGCTGTTCCGCTCGCTGGTCGGGGCCATGGTCTCGATGGGCGTGCTGCTCGCGCTGGTGTCGCTCCTCGCCTCCTGGGCGCCGGGGCTGCTGGCCGGCCTCTTCCTGCTCTCGGCGACCGCCTCGGTGCTGGTGGTGACCCTGCAGCTGCGGCTGATGGAGGTGGCCGGCGAGGCGCAGATGCTGGGCGCCGCGCTCAACCACTCGGCGCTCAACGCGGCCAACGCCCTGGGTGCCTGGCTCGGCGGCGTGGTCATCGCGGCGGGCCTGGGCTGGACCGCCCCGGCCACCGTCGGGGCCGCGCTGGCCGCGGTCGGACTCGCCGCGCTCACCGCCTCGGCGACGCTGCGCCGCCGCGAGCAGCGGACCGGCCCGGTGCGGGCGGCCCCTGCGCCGGCCAGGTGACGCTCGGGGCGGTCCCTCTGTTCTCCCGTGGTGGTCGTCCCCGGAGTCGCTGCAACAGCATTGCAACGTTGCTCTGCTGCCGTAGTCGCGGAGCATAAACCGTCAAAGGTCCGCACTTGCGGGAACAAGGGGCCTCAGGGTCCGCAGCTGCGGGAACTGTGCCGGGGCGCCGTCCCCAGGTAAGCGTGGCCTAAGTCACGCGCCGCTCGACAGACTCGCCGCAGGTGCGGCTGTGTCCGGAGCCACACGCGACCCCTGCAGAGGAGCGGAGGAAACGGTGACCCAGATCAACGTGCGGGTCGACGGGGTGACGTACACCGACGACGTCGAACCCCGGACGCTGCTGGTGCACTACCTGAGGGAGCAGCTGGGGAAGGTCGGCACCGTCATCGGCTGCGACACCAGCAACTGCGGCGCGTGCACCGTCCACCTGGACGGCGCGGCCGTGAAGTCCTGCACCGTGCTGGCCGTCCAGGCCGACGGCGGCGAGGTGACGACCATCGAGGGGCTGGCGCCGAACGGCGGCCTGCACCCGATGCAGAAGGCGTTCCATGAGATGCACGGCCTGCAGTGCGGGTACTGCACGCCGGGGATGATCATGGCCTCGGTCGACCTGCTCAAGGAGAACCCGGACCCGAGCGACACCGAGGTCCGCGAGGGCATCGAGGGCAACCTCTGTCGCTGCACCGGCTACCAGAACATCGTCCGCGCGGTGCAGCAGGCCGCCGGCGAGATGCGCGGCAGTGGTGACGGGCACGTCTCCCCGGCCGAGGTCGACACCGCGGCCGCTCCGCACGTGGCGGCCCAGCAGTGACCGCGGTCGAGGACCGGGCCACCACCGAGGCGCCGGAGCGCGAGGTCGGCAAGGCCCGCCGCCGCAAGGAGGACGCCCGGCTGATCACCGGCCGGACCACCTGGACCGACAACATGGTGCTGCCGGGCATGCTGCACCTGGCCGTCGTCCGCAGCCCCGTGGCCCACGGCAAGATCACCGGCATCGACGTCTCGGCCGCCCAGGAGGCGCCGGGCGTGATCGCGGTCCTCACCGGCCGCGACGTGGCCGACGAGCAGGGCTCCATCCCGTGTGCCTGGCCGGTCACCCCCGACATGGTCAACCCCGGCCACCCGTCGATCGCCGTGGACGAGGTCAACCACGTCGGCGAGGCCGTCGCGGTCATCGTGGCGCGCAGCAAGGCCGCCGCGCAGGACGCCGTCGAGCTGGTGGACGTCGACTACGACGTGCTGCCCGCGGTGCTGGACATGGAGGAGGCGGTCGCCGACGGCGCCCAGCTGACCCACGACCACCTGGAGTCCAACCGCAGCTACCACTTCGTCTTCGACGGCGGCGAGGCCGGTACCGGTGCCGACACCGACCAGGCCTTCGCCGACGCGGAGGTCGTGGTCAGCCGCCGGTTCGTCCAGCAACGGCTGATCCCGGCGTTCATGGAGCCCCGGTCGGTCGTCGTCCAGCCGCAGGGCGACAACTACACGCTGTGGTCCTCGACCCAGGTGCCGCACATCCTGCGGATCATGCTGGCGATGGTCACCGGGGTGCCCGAGCACAAGCTGCGCGTGGTGGCTCCCGACGTCGGCGGCGGCTTCGGCGGCAAGCTGCAGGTCACCCCCGAGGAGGTCATCAGCCTGCTCGTGGCCCGCCGGCTCGGGAAGCCGGTCAAGTGGACCGAGACCCGCAGCGAGTCGCTGATGACGGCCCACCACGGCCGCGACCAGATCCAGTACATCGACATCGCCGCCGACCGCGAGGGCAACGTCAAGGGCCTGCGCTGCCGGATCCTCGCCGACATGGGCGCCTACCTGCGCCTGGTCAGCCCCGGCGTGCCGGTGCTCGGTGCCTTCATGTTCAACGGCATCTACAAGTTCCCGGCCTACCGCTTCGAGTGCGACGGCATCTTCACCAACAAGGTGCCCACCGACGCCTACCGCGGCGCCGGCCGCCCCGAGGCCACGTTCGCCATCGAACGGATCATGGACGAGCTCGCCGTCGAGCTGGACATGGACCCGCTGGAGCTGCGCCGCAAGAACTGGATCAGGGCCGAGGAGTTCCCGTTCACCTCGGTGGCCGGGATGACCTACGACAGCGGGGACTACGAGACCGCGACCCAGAAGGCCTTGGAGCTCATCGGCTACGACGAGCTGCGTGCGGAGCAGCGCCGCCGCCGGGAGTCGAACGACCCGGTGCAGCTCGGCATCGGCGTCTCCACCTTCACCGAGATGTGCGGCCTGGCGCCCTCCCGGGTGCTCGGCTCGCTGTCCTACGGCGCCGGCGGCTGGGAGCACGCCTCCGTCCGGATGCTGCCGACCGGCAAGGTCGAGGTGGTCAGCGGAGCGACCCCGCACGGCCAGGGCCACGAGACGGCGTGGAGCCAGCTGGTCGCCGACCGGCTCGGCGTGCCGTTCGAGGACATCGAGGTGCTGCACGGCGACACCGCGGTCTCGCCGCGCGGGCTGGACACCTACGGGTCCCGGTCGCTGGTGGTCGGCGGGGCTGCGGTGGTCAACGCGGCCGAGAAGGTCGTGGCGAAGGCCCGCAGGGTCGCCGCGCACGTGCTCGAGGCGAGCGAGGACGACCTCGACTTCTCCGGCGGGAAGTTCTCCGTCCGCGGCACGCCCGGCTCGGAGCTCTCCATCCAGGAGATCGCCCTGGCCACGTTCGCGGCGCACAACTTCCCCGAGGGCATGGAGCCGTCGATCGACGCGGACGCGACCTTCGATCCGGAGAACTTCTCCTTCCCGCACGGCACGCACATCTGCGCCATGGAGGTCGACACCGAGACCGGCATGGCGAAGATCCGCAAGTACGCCTGCGTGGACGACGTCGGCACGATCGTCAACCCGCTGATCGTCGAGGGGCAGATCCACGGCGGGTTGGCGCAGGGCATCGCCCAGGCGATGTTCGAGGAGGCCGTCTACGACGCCGACGGCAACCTCACCACCGGCAGCTTCGTCGACTACCTCGTGCCCTCGGCGGCCGACCTGCCGCACTTCGACACCGACAACACGGTGCACGAGGCCCCGGGCAACCCGATCGGCGCGAAGGGGGTCGGGGAGGCCGGCACCATCGCGAGCACGCCGGCCGTGGTGAACGCCGCGCTGGACGCCGTCCGGCACCTCGGTGTCTCCGACATCCGGATGCCGCTCACCCCGGAACGGGTCTGGCGGGCTCTGCACCAGGGCGGGGACGGCGGAGACCGTGCCACCGCCGGCACCAACGCCTGGGGTGGGGCGCAGACCGAGACCACCGCCGGCGTCTCCACCCCCCAGTCCGCCCTCGGAGGTGACCGGTGATCCCCGCTGCGTTCGAGTACGCCCGCCCCACCAGCGTCGACGAGGCCCTGCAGGCCATCGCCGAGGGTGGGGACGACGTCAAGGTCCTCGCCGGCGGCCAGTCGCTGATCCCGGTCATGCGGCTGCGGCTGGCCGCGCCGGAGACGGTGGTCGACCTGAGCCGGGTCGCCGAGCTGCGCGGCGTCCGGGACGACGGCGACGCCCTCGTCATCGGGGCCATGACGACCCACCACGACGTCATGACCGACCCGCTGGTGCTGCAGCACGCACCGCTCATCGCCGAGGCGACCGAGACGGTGGCCGACCGGCAGGTCCGTGCACGGGGGACCTTCGGCGGGGCCCTGGTCCACGCCGACCCCGCCGGCGACCTGCCGGCGGTGGCGCTGGCCCTGGACGCGGAGTTCGTCATCGCCGGCCTCGAGGGGCGGCGGACGGTGCCCGCCGCGGAGTTCTTCCTCGATTACCTCACCACCGCGCTGGAGGAGGGGGAGCTGCTCGTCGAGATCCGCGTCCCCAAGCTGGCCGGCGAGTGGGGGATGCGCTACGAGAAGTTCAACCGCGTGGCGCAGGCGTGGTCGATCGTGGCGGTGGCCGCGGTCGTCCGCCGGGAGAACGGGCACATCGCCGAGGCGCGGATCGGGCTGACCAACATGGGCACCACGCCGCTGCGGGCCAGCGCGGTCGAGGCCGCGCTGGCCGGTGCCGAGGCCAGCCCGGAGACGATCGCCGCGGCGGCGCGCTCGGCCGCCGAGGGGACCTCCCCGACCAGCGACCTCAACGCCCAGGCGGACTACCGGGAGCACCTGGCGCAGGTGCTCACTCGTCGTGCGGTCACCGCGGCGGCGGGGCTGTAGCGTCGGTCCACCCCTCGGAACTCGCTCGACCCGACTCGGCCGGCCCGCCCTCACCCGGGGGCGGACCGGCCGAGCTCCGTAACCCAGGAGGTAGCACCGTGCAGTTGGAGAACTCGTTCACCGTCCCCGTGCCGATCGACGAAGCCTGGCGGGTGCTGCTGGACATCGAGCGGATCGCGCCGTGCATGCCGGGCGCCGCCCTGGACTCGGTCACCGGTGACGACTTCACCGGCCGGGTCAAGGTCAAGCTCGGCCCGATCAACCTGACCTACCAGGGCAAGGCCAGCTTCGTCGAGAAGGACGAGGCGGCCCACAAGGCGGTCATAGACGGCCGCGGCAAGGACCAGCGCGGCAACGGCACCGCGGCCGCGCTCATCACCGCCCAGCTCAAGGCCGAGGGCGACACCACGCGGGTGGACGTCCTGACCGACCTGAACATCACCGGCCGGCCGGCCCAGTTCGGCCGCGGTGTGATGACCGACGTCGGCAACAAGCTGCTCGGCCAGTTCGCCGACAAGCTCGCCGCCCAGCTGGGTGCCGGCGATGCGGGCGCGACCGCGACGGCGACCCCCGCACCGGCGACGCCGGCGAAGGAGGCCGCGGCCAAGGCAGCGGGTGCCGTCGAGGAGGTCGCGGCCTCCGTGGAGCAGGTGCCGGGGGACAACGCGGTCGCGGAGAAGACCCGCCAGACCGCGGCGGCGGCGAAGAAGACCGCAGCCGCGGCCACCGACGGGGTGTCGGGCGGCGACACCGCCGCCGCCTCGGCGGCCGCCGACACCACGCCGGCCGCCGTCATCCCGCCGCCGCCGGCCACGACGGCGGCCCCGGCGGCCCGGACGTCAGGTCCCAAGCACGCCGAGCCCGAGCCGATCGACCTGCTCGAGGTCGCCGGCGGGGCCGCGCTGACCCGCTACGCCGCCCCGCTGGCCGGTGCCGCGGCGCTGCTGCTGGTCGTCACGCTGGTCGTCCGGCGCCGGCGCCGCTGACCTCCGCGGGGTCGCCGGGGCGCGCCCCGGCGACCCCGGCCAGCCAGTCGACCGCGGCCAGGGCCACGACGTCCGGACTGCGGGTCAGCGCGTGGTCGCCGGGGACGGCGTGGAGCGAGGCGCGGTGCTGCCCGCTCAGCACCGCGGCGAGCTCCTCCGGGCGGCCGAACGCGTCCCGCTCGCCCTGCACGACGCCCAGCGGCACCGCCACGGCGGTCAGCTCGTCGGCGCGGCTGCGCTCGGGACGGCTCGGTGGGTGCAGCGGGAAGGCCAGGCACAGCACGCCGTCCGCCCCGAGTTCGGCCGCCGTCCGGCAGGCCACCCGCGCCCCCGCGCTGCGGCCGCCGAACACCAGCGGGCCGGTCAGCCGGCCGTCGTCCCGCAGCGCGGTGAGCACGGCCGTCCAGCCCTCGTCCAGCCGGGGCGGCGCCGGCGCGATGCGCTTCCCGGCCACCCGCCAGGGCTGCTCGACGCCGAGCACCCGCCAGCCCGCGGCGGCGGCGCCGGCGGTGACGGCGACCAGGTCGGCCGACCCGGTGCCCCCGCCCGCCCCGTGGCCGAGGACCAGCGTCCCGACGACGGTGCCCGCGGGCTCGGTGGCGGTGACCCGGGCGGGACCGAGCGGGGTGTGGACCTCCCTCACTCGGCCGGTAGCGCGAGCAGCGCGTCGACCGCGCCGGCCAGGTCGCCGGCGACGATCGCCGCGGGGTCGTACACGGCCGGGTAGACGCGCTCGGCGCGCGGGAACCAGGCGGCCGTCAGACCCGCCCGCAGCGCGCCGTGCACGTCCCAGCCGTGCGACGCGACCAGCGCCAGGCGGGACGGTTCGACGTCGCAGACCCCGGCCGCCCACAGGTAGACCTCGCGGGTGGGCTTCCAGGCCCGGATGACCTCGCTGGACAGCGACCGCTCCACCAGCGGGGCCACGCCGCCGCGCTCCAGTCCCGCCTCGGCGACGCCGGGGGAGCCGTGGGTCAGCGTCACCACCCGGACGCCGGCCTCGACCAGCCGGCGGAGCGCGGGCTCGACGTCCGGGTGCGGCGCGAGCTCGAAGAAGGCGCCGGCGACCTCCGACCGCTCGTCCTCGCCGAGGTCGGTGGCCTGTGCCAGTGCGGCGTCGAACGCGTCGCGGAAGCGGCACCAGGTGCCGGTCGCGGCGGCGGCGAAGCCGGTGAGCAGCGTGCGGGCGAAGACCGCCGGCAGCAGATCGGCCGGCTGCCCGAGCTCGACCAGCGCGGCCCGCACCGGGCCGAGGTCGAGCAGTGTCTCGTTGACGTCGAAGGCGACGACCTGCGGGCGTCGCGCGCTCACGTCGACCGGCTCTCGTCGGTGCCGGCGCGGTGGGCCTGGCGGTGGTGGCGGACGTCCTTGGCCCTCTTGTAGACCAGGTAACCGATGCCCAGGGCGAAGGCGGCGACGACGGCGTAGTCGAGGTACTTGAGGTTGGCCTGCACGAAGTCACCGGCCGCCACGCCGAGGCCGATCAGCACGCTGTTCCAGATCAGGCTGCCGGCGGCGGAGAAGAGCAGGAACTGCCCGAACGGCATGCGCACGACCCCGGCGGGGACGGAGATGAAGCTGCGCACGATCGGCACCATGCGGCCGAAGAAGACCGCCGAGCGCCCGTGCCGCTCGAACCAGGCGAAGGTCTTGTCGACGTCCGCGGTCTCCACCAGCGGCAGCCGGTCGAGGAACGCGTGCGAGCGGCGCGGGCCGAGCGCCCGGCCGACGTAGTAGAAGAAGACCGCGCCCAGGATCGAGCCCAGGGTGGCGAAGAGGACCACCGGCACGACGGCCAGCCGGCCGTCGTTGATGAGCACTCCGGCCAGGCCGAGCACCGCCTCGCTGGGAATGGGCGGGATGACCGTCTCCAGCAGGATCGACAGGCCCACCCCCACGGCGCCGAGCCGCTCGACCATGTCGAGGAGGAAGCCGGTGATGCCGCCTCCGTCGGAGGACGCGGCGGCGGCGAGCACAGACATGCGCCCACGGTAACGGCGTCGCCTGGAGGGGGCCGGGTGGTGGCGGGGGTAGGTTCGCCACCCATGCGGCAGCGCTTCACCGCCCGGGCCGTCGTCGTCGGGGACCGCGCCGGCACGGTCGTGCCCGACGCCGCCGTCGACGTCGAGGACGGCACGCTCACCTGGGTCGGCCCGGCTGCCGACGCGCCGGACGCCGGGGACGCCGAGCTCGTCGCCGTCCCCGGGGTGCTGCTGCCGGGGCTGGTCAACACCCACTCGCACGCGCCGATGGTGCTGTTCCGCGGGCAGGCCGAGGGGCTGTCGCTCGCGCGCTGGCTGCGTGAGGTGATCTGGCCGCGGGAGGCGCGGCTCACCCCCGAGGACGTCGAGGTGGCGATGACCGCGGCGTCGGCGGAGATGCTCCGCGGCGGGGTCACCACCAGCGTCGAGATGTACTTCTCGCCCGAGCGGATCGCCGCCGCCGTCGGCCGCACCGGCGCCCGCGCGGTCGTCGCCACCCCGCTGCTGCCGCTGCCCGGGATGCCGCCGCTGGCCGAGCAGCTGGCCGACGCGGTGACGCTGGCGACGTCCACGCCCGCCGACGGCGCCGTCGAGTACGGCATCGGCCCGCACGCGGCCTACACGCTGCCGCTGCCGGTGCTGCGCGACGCTGCGACCGCCGCCCGGGAGCACGGCCTGCTGCTGCACCTGCACGTCGCCGAGACCGCCGGCGAAGGCGCGGATCTGCTGGCCACCCACGGGCTGTCGGTGCCCGCGCTGCTGGCCGCGCACGACGTCCTGGGCGGCCGGGTGCTGGCCGCGCACAGCGTGCACGTCGACGACGGTGACCTGGAGCTGTGGCGGGAGTACGACGTCGCGGTGGCCCACTGCCCGGCGAGCAACGCCAAGCTCGCCAGCGGGATCGCGCCGGTGCGGGCGATGCTCGACCGCGGCGTCCGGGTGGGGCTGGGCACCGACGGGCCGGCCTCCAACGACGGGCTTGACCTGCTCGCCGACGTCCGGCTGGCCGCGGGGCTGGCCCGGCTGCGCGAGGGCTCGGCCACCGCGCTGACCGCCGCCGAGGCGTTCTGGCTGGCCACCGGTGCAGCCGCGGACGCGATCGGGCGCCCGGACCTCGGCCAGGTCGCCGTCGGGCGGCGCGCGGACCTGGTGCACGTCGACACCCGCGACCTCGGCTTCGAGCCGGTGCTCGACCCGGTCGACCTGCTCACCCACCTGGTCTGGTCGGGCACCTCGCGGCTGGTGCGCGACACCTGGGTCGGCGGGCGGCGGGTGGTGCGCGACGGCGCCTGCACGACGGTGGACGCCGAGGCACTGCGCGCCGACGTCGCCGGCCGCGCCCGTCGCCTCGCCGGCGCCTGAGCGGAGCGCGCCTGAGCGGAGCGCGTCCGAGCGGAGCGCCCCCGGCGCGGGGACGCCGTGTTCCCCGGCCCGGCACCGCTCAGTCGAGGACGGCCACCGCCTCGACCTCCACCAGCAGGTCGGGCTCACCCAGGGCGGTCACGCCCAGCAGGGTGGTCGGCCGGACCGGATCGCCCTGGATCGCGTCGGCGGCGCGGGACACGCCGGCGCCGAGGTCGGCGAGCTTCTCCGGCGACCAGTCGACGACGTAGACGGTCAGCTTGGCCACGTCGTCGAAGGTGCCGCCGACGGCCGCGAGTGCGGTGGCCACGTTGCGGTAGGCCTGCTCGACCTGCGCGGCGAGGTCGCCGGCGCCGACCGGCCGCCCCTCCGCGTCCCGGGCGACCTGGCCCGACAGGTACACCGTCCGGCTGCCCGAGGTGACGGCCATGTGCCGGTACATCTGCGGGGCCAGCAGGCCCGCCGGGTCGACCAGGTCCACGCTCATGTCGTCCTCCTCCGCTCGTTCCATGACGGTGTTATGTATAGCGGTGTCATGGAACGATGGGCAAGTGCCCCGCACCGCCTCGCCCGCCCTCCGCGCCGCCCTCCTCGAACGGGCGGCCGAGATGCTGGCGCGCCGGGAGCCGGTGACGCTGCGCGCGCTGGTCGAGGGCACCGGGGCCTCGACGATGGCCGTGTACACGCACTTCGGCGGGATGCCAGGGCTGTGGCGGGCCGTCCGGCAGGAGGGCTTCACCCGGCTGGCCGCGCGGCTGGGAACGGTCCCTGCGAGCGACGACCCGGTCCGCGACCTCGCCGCCCTCGGAGCGGCCTACGTGGCCAACGCGCTGGCCACACCGGCCCTCTACCGGGCCATGTTCGACGCTGCGGCCGAGCTGGAGGACCCCGACGCCGCGGCGGCGCCCTTCGACACGTTGGTCGACGCCGCGGCCCGCGCCCGGGAAGCCGGGCGGTTCGCGCCGGACAGCGACCCCGAGGTGGTCGCGACGCGCTACTGGGCCACCGGCCACGGCCTGATCCTGCTGGTGATCACCGGGGTGCTCCCCGCCGAGGCCCTCGACGCGCACGCCCCGGCGGTCGCGGCCGCACTGTTCGTCGCGGCCGGCGACGACGAGCAGCGGGCCGCCCGCTCGGTGGCCGCGGGCTGGTCGCTGCCCGCAGCGACGGCATGACCCGGGTGTGTTCCCGCGTCCTGCCCGTCCGGTCAGGACCGCAGTGAGATCGTCTCGCCGCGCTGCACCGCGCGGATCTCCCCGGGTGCGCGGCGGGCGGCCACCTCGCGGACGAAGTCGCCCAGCGGCGAGGCGAACCGGTCGTAGTCGTCGTAGTGCACCGGCACGGTGACCGGCGGCTTCAGCAGCTCGACCAGGTCGGCGCCCTGCCGGCCGTCCATGGTGACGGTGAACCCGAGCGCCCTGGTGCCGCCGAGGTGCGGGATGACGACGTCCAGCGGCCCGCAGCGCTCCAGCACCTCGCCGAGCTCCGGCCGGAAGACCGTGTCGCCGCTGATGTAGCCGCGCCAGCCGACCTCGCCGTCGCGCAGCAGCTCCAGCACGCTGCCCATCACCGGCGGCAGCAGCTTCGCGACCGGGCCGGGGCCGTGGGCGCCGGGGACCGAGGTGATCCGCAGCGTCGCGCCGTCCCGGCTGAGCTCGTGCCGCTGCCAGGGCGTGAGGTCGACGGTCTCCCGGAACCCACGGCGGCCCAGCGCGCGGGCAGCCGCCTGGGTGGTGATCACGGGGGTGTCGCGGTCGAGGGTGCGGGTGGCGATCCGGTCCCAGTGGTCGGCGTGCAGGTGCGACAGCAGGATCGAGTCCAGCGCCGGCAGCTGGGTGGGCTGCAGCGCGGGCTCGGTGAGCCGCTTGGTCCACAGCCCCTTGCCGAGGTAGGCGCGCTGGCCGCGGTGCAGGAAGTTCGGGTCGGTGAGCAGGGTGAACGGGCCGAGCCGCAGCAGCGTGGTGGCGTTCCCGCCGAAGGTCAGCGTGACGTCGCCGGCAGGGGACGGCGGGGTGGGGGCGGCCATGCGCTGGCGTCTACCCCGGTTGCTCCGCGGCCACGCGGTGCCGCGGGTCAGCCCTCGGCGGGCTCCCAGCCGTGGTCGATGCAGGCCCGGAGGAAGTTGGCGCCCGCCTCGACGACCGCGGCGTGGTCGAGGTCCTCCTCCCGGGTGTCCCGGAACCGCTCGTAGGGGTCGGTCAGCGGTGTCGAGTCCGACTGCCCGAGCAGGTCGCCGACCCGCTGGGTGACCTCGGCCCGCTGGTCGGCCGGGCCCCCCGCGTCGATCCAGGCGGTCACGGCGTCGCACGCCTCGGTCGACGGCCGGTCCAGTCCACCGCCCGCGCAGGCGGCGAGCGTGAGCACCGCCGCCGGGACGGCCCACACGCGGCATCGGAGCACCCCGCGAGGCTAGTGGCGCCGCTGCCGCACCAGGCGGCGGACCCTCGGGCCCGGCGCGGACCGTGTCGCCCACGCTGGTAGACAGGGGCGGTGGCTGCCTCCCGCGACGTGGACGCGTCCTTCCTCGCCCTCCCGCTCTCCGCGCTGACCGACGCCGCGCTCACCCGGGCCCTCGACCTGGGCTGCGAGCACGCCGACATCCGGGTGGAGCGGATCCGCACGCAGTCGATCAGCCTGCGCGACGCCCGGCTGGAGTCCCTGGCCGACGGCGAGGACCTCGGCCTGGCCGTGCGCGTGGTCCACGAGGGCACCTGGGGGTTCGCCGCGGGCGTCGTCCTCACCGCCGCGGAGGCCGTCCGGCTGGCCGAGGAGGCGATCGCCGTCGCGCAGGTGTCGGCGGCGGTCAACAGCGACCGCGTCGAGCTGGCGCCCGAGCCGGTGTACTCCGACGCGACCTGGGTGTCCGACTACGACGTCGACCCGTTCGAGGTCCCCGACGCCGAGAAGACCGGGCTGCTCACCGAGCTGTCGGAGCAGCTGCTGGCCGCCGACGGCGTCGAGCACGTGGAGACGGTCTGCCAGGCGGTCAAGGAGCAGAAGTACTACGCCGACACCGCCGGCACCCGTGCCCGCCAGCAGCGGGTGCGCATCCACCCCGCCCTCACCGCGCTCACCGTCGACCGCACCACCGGCGCGTTCGAGAGCATGCGAACCATCGCCCCGCCGGCCGGCCGCGGCTGGGAGTACCTGACCGGCACCGGCTGGGACTGGCGCGGCGAGATCGCCGAGATCCCCGAGCTGCTGCGCGAGAAGACCAAGGCGCCCTCGGTCCCGGCCGGCCGCTACGACCTCGTCGTCGACCCGTCGAACCTGTGGCTGACCATCCACGAGTCCATCGGCCACGCCACCGAGCTGGACCGGGCGCTCGGCTACGAGGCGGCCTACGCCGGCACCTCGTTCGCCACCGTCGACAAGCTGGGCACCCTCCGCTACGGCTCCCAGATCATGAACGTCACCGGCGACCGCACCGCCCCGCACGGGCTGTCGACGATCGGCTGGGACGACGAGGGCGTCGCCGGTCAGCAGTGGGACATCGTCAGGGACGGCGTGCTGGTCGGCTACCAGGTCGACCGCAACACGGCGCGCATGGGCGGCATGGCGCGCTCCAACGGCTGCGCCTTCGCCGACTCGCCGCAGCACACGCCGGTGCAGCGGATGGCCAACGTCTCGCTGCAGCCGGCGCCCGACGGCCCCACCACCGACGAGCTCGTCGCCGGCGTCGAACGCGGCATCTACGTCGTCGGCGACAAGAGCTGGTCGATCGACATGCAGCGCTACAACTTCCAGTTCACCGGCCAGCGCTTCTACCGCATCGAGGGCGGCAAGCTGGCCGGCCAGCTCCGCGACGTGGCCTACCAGGCGACGACGACGGACTTCTGGGGCTCGATGCGCGTCGTCGGCGGCCCCCGGACGTACCGGCTCGGCGGCGCCTTCAACTGCGGCAAGGGTCAGCCCGGGCAGGTCGCCCCGGTCAGCCACGGCTGCCCGGTGGCGCTCTTCGAGAACGTGAACATCCTGAACACGGCGCAGGAGGCGGGACGATGAGCTCGTGGGACCGTCCGCAGGACGTCGTCGAGAAGGCGCTGGCCGCCTCCACCGCCGACGGGCAGGTCGCCTTCGTCGTGGAGAGCTCGGCGGCCAACCTCCGCTGGGCGAGCAACAGCCTGACCACCAACGGCTCGATGCGCTCCCGGCAGGTCGTCGTCGTGTCCTTCGTCGACGGCGGCGCCGGGATGGCGGCCGGCACGGTGGCCCGCACGGGCAGCCCGGACGTCGGGGAGCTGGTGGCCGCCAGCGAGCAGGCCGCGCGCGACGCCGGCCCGGCCGAGGACGCCGTCCCGCTGGTCACCGAGACCCCGCCTGGCGCCGGCGACTGGGACGCCGATCCCGCCGGGACCTCGATCGGCGTCTTCCGCGACTTCGCGCCGGCGCTGGGGGAGGCCTTCGGCGGCGCCCGCGACCACGGCGAGCTGCTGTTCGGCTTCGCCGAGCACGGCATGGCCACCACCTACCTCGGGACGTCGACCGGGCTGCGGCTGCGGCACGACCAGCCCAGCGGCCGCGTGGAGCTCAACGGCAAGAGCGGCGACATGAGCCGCTCGGTGTGGGCCGGCGTCGGCACCCGCGACTTCGCCGACGTGTCGGTGGCCGACCTGGTCGGCGACGTGCAGCGCAGGCTCGGCTGGTCGCAGCGCCGCATCGACCTGCCCGCCGGGCGCTACGAGACCCTGCTGCCGCCCTCGGCGGTCAGCGACCTGATGATCTACGCCCACTGGACGATGGAGGCCCGCGACGCCGACGAGGGCCGCAACGTCTACGCCCGGCCGGGCGGCGGCAACCGCATCGGCGAGCGGCTGTCCGCGCTGCCGCTGACGCTGCGCAGCGACCCGTTCGAGCCGGGCCTGGAGGCGTGCCCGTTCCAGGTGGTCAGCGGCTCGTCCGGCGCGGCCTCGGTGTTCGACAACGGGATGGCGACGCCGGCGGTCGAGTGGATCTCCGGCGGCGTGCTGGCCAACCTGATCCGGCCGCGGGCCTGGGCGCTGAAGACGACCGCACCGGCCACCGCGACCGTCGACAACCTCGTCCTCGAGCAGCCGGGCGCCACGGAGTCGCTGGAGGAGATGGTCGCGGCCACCGACCGCGGCCTGCTGCTGACCACCCTCTGGTACATCCGCGAGGTCGACCCGCAGACGCTGCTGCTCACCGGCCTCACCCGCGACGGCGTCTTCCTCGTCGAGGGCGGGGAGGTGAGCGGCGCGGTGAACAACTTCCGGTTCAACGAGTCGCCGGTGGACCTGCTCGGCCGGATCACCCAGGCCGGCCGCACCGAGCGCACCCTGCCCCGCGAGTGGAGCGACTGGTTCACCCGCGCCGCGATGCCGGCCGTGCGGGTGCCGGACTTCAACATGAGCTCGGTGTCGCCCGCCAGCTAGGCACTCCCGTCGAGTGGCGGGATGCCGTGGTGTCGGTGACCGGAGATCACGGCAACTCGCCACTCGGGCGTCCGGCGGTCCCGCGCGACCGCACGGGTGGGACGTGTGGGTCCCGTGGGGCGGGGTGACCGGTCCGTCACAGGGGTTCCGCATGGCGTCATGACCGTGCGCGTCTGTCCACCTACCCTCTGTCATGCGCGGTGGGGACCTCCAGCTCCACACCTCGCTCGCACGCCGAAGCGTGCACCGGGTGGGGACTTCCCCGCCCGACCGCAGATGGGCTCCGGCGCAGCCGGACCGGTGAGGGGAGGGGTCCCGTGACGAGGACTCAGAAGCCGTCGGTCTTCCAGGTCGGCAGGGTGTGGGACGACGGGAACGCCGTCGTGGTGTCCGGCTGGGGCCTGGGCCTGTGCGTCTCGGCGTGCGCCTGCCACCGCCATCCGTCGGCCGGGAACCTGGCCATCGCCGAGGACCAGGCCCAGGGACTGATCGGCCTGGTCAGCCACCGCGAGGGCGGCTGCGATTGCTGCGAGCCGTGGACCGCCGACGAGCTCAGCGCCGTCGTCCGCGACCTGCAGGTGGTCGCCGGCCTCGACGCCCCGGAGCCCCTCGCCGGCTGAAGCAGGACCACCTCTCCCCCCTTGAAGGACCCCCGTGCCCCCCGCCACTCGCAGGCTCGCGGCGGGACCCTGCACGGGGGCCGTCGGGGCTCGGCGCGGAACCCTGAGAGGTGGCCGTTCCCGTACGTCACCAGGCCCGGCTCCGCACTCGCGGGGCCGGGCCGCGGTTCTGCCGCACCTCTGCCCGGGTAGGGCCGGTCCATGCTGGGACGAGCTGCCCTCCGAGGCGCCCTCGCCGGTCTCGCCGGCACCGCGGCCATGACGCTCGCCGAGAAGGTCGAGCAGTCGGTGACGCACCGACCGAACTCCTACGTGCCCGGGCGCACCCTCACGGCGCTGACCACGCGTCGTCGGTTGCCGGGGTCCGTGCGCCCGCCCGTGCGCAACCACCTCATGCACTGGGGCACCGGTGCGCTCGTCGGCGCCCTGCGGGGCGTGTGGTCGGCCAGCGGGCTGCGCGGCTGGCGCGCCTCGGCCTGGCACACGTCGGTGCGGCTGGCCACCGACCAGACCCTGGAGAACGCCACCGGCGTGGGCGCGCCGCCGTGGACGTGGTCGCGCCAGGACCAGGTCGTCGACATCGGGGGCAAGGCCGTCTACTCCTTCGTGACCGGTGCGGTCGCCGACCGGCTGGTCCCCCTCGCACCCGACCGCACGCCCTCGGGCTCCGCCCCGCCGCGCCGGCGGTAGCCCACACCCCCGACAGGACGGGGTCCTGCTGCGGCACACGGGACCGTCGGGGTCCGTGTGACGACTGAGTCGACCGCCCTGCGCTCCAGCCCGCGCGCCGTCCCCTACCGCATGTCGCGTCATACTTACCGTGCGTGCTCACGCGCTCGGAACACCGCCTCCTCCCCGGGGCGGGGCGCGGCGAGAGGGGGCCGGTCATGGGCCGCAACCGGACGACGAGCCGACGATGGTCGCGCGCCACGCTGGCTGCCGCCGCCGCTGTCGCCGTGCTGCTGACCCCGGCCACCGCGGGCGCGGCCCCCTCGTCCGCGGACGACGCCTCGCGGCTGGTCGCCGAGGCGAGCAAGCAGGTGGCCACCCTCGACGAGCAGGTCCACGAGGCCCAGCTGACCGTCGCCGCGCAGCAGCAGACCGCGGCCGACGCCGCGGGGCGGGCGTCCCAGGCCGAGGCCGTGCTCGCCGGCTACGGCCCGCAGCTGGCGGCCATCGCGCAGAGCGCCGGCACGACGCAGTCCCGGATGGCTGCCCTCCTCACCTCCGACTCCGCGGCGGACGTCGTCCAGCAGATGACCACGCTGGACCTCATCGCCGCCCACACCGAGGGTCTGCTCGCCGAGGTGTCGGTGGCCCAGCGTGCGGCCGAGCAGACCCGCGCCGACGCCGACGCGGCTGCCGCTGCCGCCACCGCCACCCTGGCCGAGCTCGAGCGCCAGCGGGCCGAGGTGCAGACGCGGCGGGAGCAGTACGAGCGCGACTACGCGAGCCTCTCGGCCGCCGAGCAGGCCACCGTCCGCACCACGACCGCCGGACCTGCGCTGACCGCCGACGTCGACGCGGTCGTGGCCGCCGCTCCGAGCGGCGACGTCGGCGGCGTCCTCGCGGCCGCCCTCGCCCAGGTCGGCGACCCCTACGTCTGGGGTGGCTCCGGGCCCAACGGCTTCGACTGCTCGGGGCTGACCAGCTACGCCTACGCCGCCGTCGGCGTCTCCCTGCCGCACTCCAGCCGGGCGCAGTCGCGGATGGGCACGGCGGTCTCGCGCGGCGACCTGCAGCCCGGTGACCTCGTCTTCTTCGGCTCGCCCGTCTACCACGTGGGCATCTACGTCGGCGGCGGCAAGATGGTGCACGCCCGCGACTTCCACATGCCGGTCGCGGTGACCACCGTGGACATCGGCGACTACGCCGGGGCCCGCCGCATCCTGTGAAGGCGGCCCCGTCCCGAGGCTCGCCCCGAGCTCGCGAGGGGTGAGGAGGACGGGGTCCTCCTGCTGCAGGGGCCGACGGCAGCGCGGGCGGCGGCGCCCGTAGCGTCGCGGCCCGTGACCGCGGCTGCGGAGTCCCCGCCCACCCTGCGTCCCGACGCCATCGGCTTCGGGGGCGCCCTCGTCGTCGGCCTCGCCTCGACCTCGCCCGTCTACTCGCTGGCCGCGGTGATCGGGCCGGTCGTCGCGCTGGTCGGCGTGCACGCGCCCGGCGTGCTGCTCGCCTCCTTCGTGCCGATGCTGCTCATCGCGGTCGCGTTCGCCGCGTTGGACCGCGCCGACCCCGACTGCGGGACGACGTTCTCCTGGGTCACCCGCGCGATGGGCCCGTGGGCCGGCTGGATCGGCGGCTGGGCGATCGCGATGACCGGCGTCCTGGTGGTGGGCTCGCTGGCCGAGGTCGGCGTCCGGTTCACCCTGCTCGCGGCCGGGCTCGACGGCTGGGAGTCCTCGACGCCCGTCGTCCTCGGGCTCAGCGTGCTGCTGGTCCTGGCCATGGCGGCGCTGTGCGTGCTGGGCACGGAGCTGTCCGTGCGGGTGCAGGACGCGTTGATCATCGCGCAGACCGCGGCGCTGGCGGTCTTCGCCGCCGTCGCGCTGGTGCGCGGCGTCCGCGGGGACAGCCCGTTCGGCGCGCTGACCCCCCAGTGGTCCTGGCTGGACCCGTTCGGAGCGGGCGGCGCGGCGCTGACCGGCGGGCTGCTGCTCGGCGTCTTCGCGTACTGGGGGTGGGAGTCGGCGGTCAACCTGACCGAGGAGACGCGCGGGAGCACCGCCGTCTCCGGACGGGCCGGTGTGCTGTCGACCGTCGTCCTGCTGCTGACCTACCTCGGCGCCGCGGTCGCCGTCGTCTGCTTCGCCGGCACCGAGTACCTGGCGGAGAACGCCGACGAGGAGGAGGCGGTCCTCGCGCTGCTGTCCGAGCAGGTGCTCGGCGGCTGGGACTGGGTGGTGCTGCTCGCCGTCGCCACCTCGGCGATCGCCTCCACGCAGACGACGATCATCCCGGCCTCCCGGACCGGCCTGTCGATGGCCCGGCGGGCGGCGCTGCCGGCCCGGTTCGGGTCGATCTCGCCGCGCCACCGGACCCCGGACGTCTCGACCTGGTGGGTCGCCGGCATCGCCGTGGTCTGGTACCTCGGCGTCGGCGCGGTGTCGGAGAACGCGCTGTTCGACTCGATCACCGCGCTCTCGCTGCTCATCGCGCTGTACTACGCGATGACCGGCATCGCCTGCGCCGTGTACTTCCGCCGGCGACTGACCCGCAGCCTGCGCGACCTGCTGCTGCTCGGCGTCGGGCCGCTGGCAGGTGCGGGGATGCTGCTCTGGCTGCTCGTGCTCTCGGTCCGCGACCTCGCCGACCCGGCCAACAGCTACACCGGCCAGGCCTGGCTCGGTCTCGGGCCACCGCTGGTCATCGGCGTGGCGATCATGGCCGCGGGCGTCGTCCTCATGCTGGTGTGGCGACGGCGCGACGCGCGGTTCTGGGACGAGCGACCGCAGGTCGGGTGACCGGTACGGACGGCGGCCTGAGCGCTCAGTACGGTCTGCGGCCCTCCTGCAGGGTCCCGTCGCGAGCCTGCGAGCGGAGGGGGGCAGGAGGGTCCTTCTGGGCGTAGCGGTTGCGGCCGTCGAGGCCGTCGAAGGCCTGCTGCGCGACAGGGACGGCGGCCAGCGCGGCGGCGAGGTCGTCGGGGACGGTCATCGTGGCCGGGCCGGCGTAGGCGCGCTCCCGGCGACCGTCGGCCCGCGCCGCCTCGACCTGCGCCGACCCGGCCGGGCGCATCCGGCCGGCGGCGGTGAGCGCCTCGACCGCGGCGACGTTCTCCTGCGACCAGACGCTGCGCGGCCGGCGCGGCGTGATCCGCTGCAGGTAGGAGGTCTCGTCCAGCCGCTGCGACCTCCCGTCGATCCAGCCGGAGCAGAGCGCGGACTCGACCAGCTCTGCGTGGGTCACCGAGGGGACGCCGGACCCCTTCTTCGCCAGCCGCACGTACAGCCCGGGGGCGGTCGCGTGCTCGGCCTCGAGCCACTCCTCCAGCGCCGCCTGGTCGGCGAAGGCCAGCACCGGCAGGTCGGTCGGCAGCGTCACGGCGGCCATCCTGGCGGCGGTGCACGTCGCGGTCCACGGTCGCCGGCGCGGGATCCCCTCCGGCGGTGCGGCGCTGACGCGCCTGTGCTGTGCTGTCGCCCGTGTCCGAGAACTACATCGCCGAGTTGCCCTTCGGGTCCCCGCAGATCCACGAGGAGGCGTTCGTCGCGCCGACGGCCGTCGTGGTCGGCGCCGTGACGATGGGCCCGCGGTCGAGCATCTGGTACGGCGCTGTCGCGCGGGCCGACGCCGAGGTGATCGAGATCGGCGAGGGCTCCAACATCCAGGACGGCAGCACCCTGCACTCCGACCCCGGCTTCCCGCTCGTCGTCGGCCGCGGCGTGACCGTCGGGCACCGCGTGGTCCTGCACGGGGCCCGCATCGACGACGACGTCCTGGTCGGCATGGGCAGCGTCGTCCTGAACGGCGCCCACATCGGCTCGGGCTCCATCGTCGCCGCGGGCGCCGTCGTCACCCAGGGCACGCAGGTGCCCCCGGGCTCGCTGGTGGCCGGCGTCCCCGCGAAGGTCCTCCGGCAGGCGACCGAGGACGACGCGCTGCACATCCGCGGCAACGCGGCCAGCTACACCGACCGGCTCCCCGAGGCGCGCCAGGTGCGCCCGGTGGTCCGCACCCCGCTGCCGCCGGCGGGACAGACGCCCGGCGACGCGACGGGCTGAGGGCGGACCCTCGCCCCGAGCCCTTCGCGAACTCGGGGCACGCCAGGCGAGCGACCGGGCGACGGGTTGCGCAAGCCCGGCCGGTCACGTCGTCAGCAGGTCCCGGACCAGGGCACCCACGGCGTCGGCCTCGATCAGGAAGCCGTCGTGCCCGTACGGGGAGCTGATCACCTGCAGCGGGACGCCGAGGGCGTCGGCCACCTGCTGCTGCAGTGCGAGCGGGTACAGCCGGTCGGTGTCGACACCGGCGACGACGGTGCGCGCGGTGACCCGGTCCAGCGCCGCCCGGACCCCGCCGCGGCCGCGGCCGACGTCCCAGGAGTTCATGACCTCGGTGAGCGCCACGTAGCTGCCGGCGTCGAACCGGCGGGCCAGCTTGTCGGCGTGGTGGTCGAGGTAGGAGGCGACGGCGTAGCGGCCGTCGTCCTGCACCGCGGTGCCGAAGCGGGCATCGAGTTCCTGACCGCTGCGGTAGGTGAGGTGCGCGATCCGGCGGGCGATGCCCAGCCCGGCGACCGGCCCGTCGCCGGGCAGGTGGTCCCCGCCGGCCCACGCGGGGTCGGCGCGGATCGCGGCCTGCTGGGTGGTCTGGGTGCCCACCTGGTCGGCGGTCGCGGCGGCGCCGGAGGCGAGGAAGAGCAGCCGCTCCACCCGGTCGGGCAGCGCCACCGCCCACTCCAGCGCCCGCATGCCGCCCATCGACCCGCCGAGGACCGCCGTCCACCGGGGGATGCCCAGCGCGTCGGCGAGCGCGGCCTCGACCCGCACCTGGTCGGCGACCGTGACGGCGGGGAACCGCGAGCCGTACGGGCGCCCGTCGGGCGCGGCCGAGGAGGGCCCCGTCGTCCCCTGGCAGCCGCCCAGGACGTTGGCGCAGACGACGAACAGCCGGTCGGTGTCCAGCGGCGCCCCGCGGCCGACCAGCTCGTCCCACCAGCCCGGCGTCGGGTGCCCGGGGCCCGCAGGGCCGGCGACGTGGCTGTCGCCGGTCAGCGCGTGCTCGACGAGGACGGCGTTGCCGCCGCCGGGCGCGAGCGTCCCCCACGTCTCGTAGGCCACCCGCACCGCCGGCAGCTCGCCGCCGCGCTCCAGCCGCAACGGCCCGGGCAGGTCGAGGAAGCGCCGGTCGCCGACCGGGTCCCCCTCGCGCCAGCCCCCGAGCCGTGGCGGGGCCCAGGAGGAGACCCGGGCCCCGCCCACCTCAGGCCCCCTTCGCGGCGCGGAAGCCGGACTCCAGGTCGGCGAGGATGTCCTCGATGCCCTCGAGGCCGACGGCCAGCCGCACCAGGCCCGGCGTGACACCGGTGGTCAGCTGTTCCTCGGGGGTCAGCTGCGAGTGCGTCGTCGAGGCCGGGTGGATGACCAGGCTGCGCACGTCGCCGATGTTGGCCACGTGGCTGTGCAGCTCCAGGGCCTCGACGAACCGCTGGCCGGCCTCGCGACCGCCGTGCAGCTCGAAGGTGAGCACCGCGCCGGCGCCGCGGGGCGCGTACTTCTGCTTCGCCGCGTGCCAGGGCGAGGAGGGCAGGCCCGGGTAGTTGACCCGGTCCACCTCGTCGCGGGCCTCGAGGAACTCGGCCACCCGCTGGGCGTTCTGCACGTGCCGCTCCATCCGCAGCGACAACGTCTCGATGCCCTGCACGACGAGGAACGCGTTGAACGGCGAGACGGCCGGTCCGAGGTCGCGCAGCAGCTGCACCCGGGCCTTGAGCGCGTACGCCGGCGCACCCAGGTCGGCGTACACCACGCCGTGGTACGTCGGGTCGGCCGTGGTGAACATGGGGTGCCTGCCGCGGGTCCAGTCGAACGTCCCGCCGTCGACGATCACCCCCGCGATGACCGTGCCGTGCCCGCCGAGGTACTTGGTGGCGGAGTGGACGACGACGTCCGCGCCGGACTCCAGCGGCCGGATCAGGTACGGCGTGGCGATGGTGTTGTCCACGATCAGCGGCACGCCGTTGCGGTGGGCCACCCCGGCGACGGTCTCGATGTCGAGGACGTCGCCCTTCGGGTTGCCGATCGACTCGCCGAAGAACGCCCGGGTGTCGTCCCGCACCAGCGACTGCCAGTTCTCCGGGTCGTCGGGGTCCTCGACGAAGGAGACGGTGACGCCGAGCTTGGGCAGCGAGTGGTGCAGCAGGTTGTAGGTGCCGCCGTAGAGGGAGGCGGAGGCCACGACGTGGTCGCCTGCCTCGGCGACGTTGAGCATCGCCAGCGTCGTGGCGGACTGCCCGCTGGCCACCGCGAGCGCCGCGACCCCGCCCTCCAGGGAGGCCACGCGCTGCTCGAGCGCGTCCTGCGTCGGGTTCATGATGCGCGTGTAGATGTTGCCCATCTCGGCCAGCGCGAACAGGTCCGCGGCGTGCTGGCTGTCGCGGAACTGGTAGGCCGTCGTCGCGTAGATCGGCAGGGCGCGGGCGCCGGTCGTGGGATCGGGGCTGGTGCCGGCGTGGATCTGCCGGGTCTCGAAGCTCCAGCTCTGCGGGTCGCTCATGCGCCGTCTCCTCTTCCTCGCGGAGGACCCGCGGCGCGCGAGAGCTCCGTCCTTGCCGGGCGGCGGGCGCCGTCCGGCCGGCTCTTCCCCTGGGAGCACCTCAGACGGAGTAGAGGTTGCCGGGCAGCCAGCCAGGTGCTTGTCACTGCCTCTCGTGAGCCAGCGTGATCCTAGGCAGGCCGCCGTCCTCCGCGGAACAGCGCGTCTCGTGCAGTGGACGCCGCCAGGCCTCCCCGCCGGACGGCAGGAGCCCGGGCGTCAGGGGCGAGGACGGTCGGCGCGGACACGCCTGCAGGGCGGGGAGCGGCCTGGGAGAGGCTGCCGGGGTGCGCGCACTGCTGTTCGACACCTACGGCGGCCCGCTGACCGTGCGGGAGGTCCCCGCGCCCGACCCGGCACCCGGCGGCGTCGTCGTCCGGGTGGGCGCCAGCGGCGTCTGCCGCAGCGACTGGCACGCCTGGCAGGGCCACGACCCGGACGTCGTCCTGCCGCACGTGCCCGGGCACGAGCTGGCCGGCACCGTGGCCGCCGTCGGGGCGGACGTCCGGCGCTGGCGGGGAGGCGACCGCGTGACCGTCCCGTTCGTCAACGCCTGCGGCCGCTGCGCCCAGTGCGCCGCCGGCGAGCACCAGGTCTGCACCCGGCAGACCCAGCCCGGCTTCACGCACTGGGGCTCGATGGCCGAGTACGTGGCGCTCGACGCCGCCGACGTCAACCTCGTCGCCCTCCCCGACGGGCTCGACGCCGCCACCGCCGCCGCCCTCGGCTGCCGTTTCGCCACCGCCTTCCGCGCGGTCGTCCAGGTGGCGAGGGTGCAGCCCGGCGAGTGGGTGGCCGTGCACGGCTGCGGCGGGGTCGGGCTCTCGGCGGTGCAGGTCGCGGTGGCCGCCGGCGCCCGGGTGGTCGCCGTCGACGTCTCACCGGCGGCCCTGCGGCTGGCCGCCGACCTCGGCGCCGAGCACACCGTGGCGGAACCGGCCGTGATCCCCGAGCTGACCGCCGGCGGCGCGCACGTCTCCCTCGACGCCCTGGGTGCGGCCGTCACCTGCGAGAACTCCATCCGGTGCCTGCGGCCGCGGGGCCGGCACGTGCAGGTCGGGCTGCTGCCGCCTGCCCAGGGCCGCCCGGCGGTCCCCATGGACCTCGTCGTCGCCCGGGAGCTGCAGGTGCTGGGCAGCCACGGCATGGCCGCCCACACCTATCCCGCCCTGCTCGGGCTGATCGCCGCCGGCCGGCTGCGGCCGCAGGCGCTGGTCACGCGGCAGCTCGCCCTCGACGAGGCCGGCGCCGCCATCGCTGCGGTGGGCCGCGACCCGGGGATCGCGGTCGTCACCCGCTTCTGACCGGTCAGGTCCCGGGCGCGGCGGTCGCCGTCGGCGCCGCGGTCGCGGTCGGCGCGGCGGTCGGGGGCGCCGGCGTCCTCGTCCCGTCCCCGGCCGTGGTCGGTGCCGGCTCAGCGGACTCCGCCGGGGCCTCCTCGCCGGTCGTCCCCGCAGGCGGCGCGGAGCCGGGGTCGGCCGTCGTGGTCGGCGCCGACGTGGCGGCCGGCGGGGTCGGCTCGGCGGTCTCCGCCGGCTCCGCCGGGGCAGGAGTCACCGGCGTCTGCACCGTCGACTCCTGCGCCGGCGCGACGACCGGGTCCGGCGGGCGGACGTGCAGGTAGAGGGTGTAGACGCCGACGAACAGCAGGGCCAGGACGACGGTCGAGGTGCGGGCGCGGCCGAGGTGGTGGGGCACCGCCGACCACCAGCGGCGGGGGGCAGGGGGCGGCGCGGTGCTCACCGACACCTGGCGGGTCGGCTCGCCGGGGCCGTTGGTCTCCGGGGCGGTCACCGCACACCGTCCCCGGCGGGCGGGGCGGAGGCGGTCAGCTCACCGGCCGGCGGGGCCGCCGTCGGGGACGGGACGTTGAGGCCCTCCCGCCGGAACGCCAGGACGACGCGGGCGCGCAGGTCGCGGCCGACCTCGAACTGCTTGCCGGGCAGCGTGCGGGCCACCATGCGGACGTTGACCTGCTCGAGGTCGATCGTCTCCACCCCCATCACGCTGGGCGGGTCGAGCAGCAGCGGGCGCAGCCGCTGGTCGTGGAAGGCCTCCGCGCCGACCTCCTTGAGGATCTCGTTGACCCGGTTGACGTCCACGGTCGTCGGGACCGGGACGTCGACGACGGCGCGGGCCCAGTCGCGGGAGAGGTTGGTGACCTTGACGATCTGCCCGTTCGGTAGCGTGACGACCTCGCCGTTGGCCGACCGCAGCCGGGTGACCCGCAGCGTGACGTCCTCGATCGTGCCCTCGGCGGGCTCGACCCCGCCGACCACCTGGATCGACACGACGTCCCCGAAGCCGTACTGCCGCTCGGTGATGATGAAGAAGCCGGCCAGCACGTCGCCGACGATCCGCTGGGCGCCGAAGCCGAGCCCGACACCGAGCACGGTCGCCGGCGCGACCAGCCCGCCGATCGGGATGCCGGCCCGGTCCAGCACGGCGAAGACCGCGACCGCGTAGATCAGCACGATGAGCGTCCAGGTGATCACCTGGGTCAGCGAGTGCCGGTGCTTGGCGGCCTCCGAGCGCACCAAGGCGTCGCCGCCGGTGGCACGGGCGTCGATGCGGTCGGTGATCTTCTCGCCGACCCAGGCGACGAACCGGGCCAGCAGAACCGACCCCAGGATGAGCAGGACGATCTCCAGCCCGCGCCCGGCGAGCCAGGTCAGCAGCGTGTCCAGCGGTTCCATCGGTCCCCAGCCTCCACGGCGGACGTCGGCGGCGCCAACCCGGTCCCGGCCCGTGCCGACCCGGTGCCGGCTCGGTCAGCGCGGCGCGACGAACAGCGCCTGCGCGGAGCGGCCGATGCGGCCGGTGGCGTCGTAGAGGTCGGCGAAGCACTGCCCGGCGCCGGAGGGGCCGACCGTGGTGACGGCGTCCGCGGCGAGCCACTCCCCGGCCGGGGGCCGCACCAGGGCGACGGTGAGGTCGACGTTGGCGAAGGTGGCCCGCTGCCAGTCCAGGACGGCGGAGATGCCGCTGGCCGCGTCGGTCATCACCAGCAGGTGCTGCAGCGGGCTGATCGGCTCGCCCTCGACCAGGGTGCACAGCGGCCGGGTCCACGCGGCGGCCGACCCGGGGGCGTTGAACGAGCCGTGCGCGAAGCGCCAGTCCAGCGCCCGGTGGTAGGCGACGTCGGTGGTGAAGAAGGCCGCCGTCTCCGGGCGGCTCTCCTCCGGCGCGGGCAGCGGGACGCCGGCCTCCGGCGTCCCCTCGACGGGGGAGGTCCGCATCCGCCAGGCGGTCAGCCGCACCAGCGGCCGCGCGGGGTGGGCGGGGGAGGGCTCCGCGGTCAGCACCGCCTCCACCAGTTCGATCCGCCGTCCCGGCCGCAGCAGCCGGGCGGTGACCTGCACCGGACCCACCGGCACCGGCGCGAGGATGTCGAAGGCCAGCCGCACGGTCTGCCCGTCGGGGATCTCGGTGACCCGTTCGGCCTCCCGGGCCAGCAGCGCCGCGACCGGCCCGGCGTGCTGCAGCCCCGGGTCCCACGGCCCGATGGTCAGGTCGGTGGCGGCGAAGCCGTCGCCGTCGGGCACGTAGAGGGCGGTGGGCAGGCCGGCGGTCACGTCGGGCAGTCTGCCGCCGCGGTCAGCCGCCGGAGCGGCGGGTCTCCCAGACGGCGAACGCCGTCCACGCCGCGGCGGCGACCGCGGCGACCACCCACAACCAGCGCAGTGACGACCCGGTCGGGTTGGACAGCACCAGCAGGACGGCGACCACGAGCACCGCGCCGGCCAGCGGTGCGGTGCGCAACAGCGTGCCCAGGGTGTCCGGCCCCGGGACGGTGATGAACACCACCAGGGCGACCACCAGGAGGAAGGCGCACAACGCGCCGAGGAACGCCGCCGTCACCCCCCACTCGCCGGGCAGGCCGACAGCGCCCAGCCCACCGAGGACGGCGCCCACCGCCAACCACAGCAGGAGCCTCCGCCGGCGCGCTGACCAGGGCGGACGCGGCTCGCTCACGGTTCGGTGCCCCTCCTCCGTCGCGGTGCCGCCGTCCCGTCCGGGCGGGCACCCCGTCCGCCCTGTGTGCCCGGCTCCGGCGGCGGGCACACTGCACCCGGCCGTCCCCGCGGGCGGTCTCGCCCAGGTCACGGCGAGCTTGCGTCCGTCCCGCGGCATCCGGACGGTGGACGGGTTGCCGTCCGGCACCCCAGGTGCCGAAGGGGCCTGTCGTCGAGCGAGGAGAGGGAGGAGCGCCGGTACCGGCGCGCACCATCCTGACCACTCCACCTGCACACGCGAGCACGTCCGGGGCCGCGCAGGCCCACCCCGCCGTCGCCCCACCGCCGCCGTCGCCGGCCGACCGGGGCGGCTCCCTGGACCGGGTCGTCTTCGGGGTCGCCGCCGTCGTCGCCCTGGCCTTCGTCGCCTGGGGCTTCGCCAGCCCGCAGGGCCTGGGCTCGGTCAGCGGCACCGCACTGGAGTGGGTGGAGACCAACCTCGGCTGGCTGTTCGTGCTGCTGGCCTCCGCCTTCGTCGTCTACGTGATCTGGCTCGCGGCGGGGAAGTACGGCCGCATCCCGCTCGGCCGGGACGACGAGGCGCCGGAGTTCCGCACGGTGTCCTGGGTGGCGATGATGTTCAGCGCCGGCATGGGCATCGGGCTGATGTTCTTCGGCGTCAGCGAGCCGCTGTCGCACTACGTCTCCCCGCCGCCGGGCACCGTGGCCGCCGAGACGCCCGAGGCCCTGCAGACGGCGCTGGCGACCACGCTGTTCCACTGGTCGCTGCACCCGTGGGCGATCTACGCCGTCGTCGGCCTGGCCATCGCCTACGGCACCTTCCGGCGCGGCCGGCGTCAGCTGTTCAGCGCCGCGTTCGCCCCGCTGTTCGGCCGGCAGCGCACCGAGGGGCCGGCCGGCAAGGTCATCGACGTCCTGGCGATCTTCGCCACGCTGTTCGGCTCGGCGGCGTCGCTGGGGCTGGGGGCGCTGCAGATCGGCAGCGGCATGGAGATCCTGGGCTGGGCCGGGGACCTCGGCAACGGGCTGTTCGTGCTCATCATCGCGGTGCTCACCGCGGCCTTCGTCGCCTCGGCGGTGTCGGGCATCGCCAAGGGCATCCAGTGGCTGGCCAACACCAACATGGTGCTGGCCGTCGTCCTGGCCGTGTTCGTCTTCGTCGTCGGCCCGACAATCTTCATCCTCAACCTGCTGCCGGCCGCCATCGGCAACTACTTCGCGGACCTGGGCGAGATGGCCGCGCGCACCGAGGCAAGCGGCGGCGACGCCACGGCCGAGTGGCTGCGCGGCTGGACGGTCTTCTACTGGGCCTGGTGGATCAGCTGGACACCGTTCGTCGGGCTGTTCATCGCCCGGATCAGCCGCGGCCGCACCATCCGCCAGTTCGTCACCGGCGTGCTGCTGGTGCCCAGCGTCGTGAGCCTGGTCTGGTTCGCCGTCTTCGGTGGGGCCGGGATCGCCGCGCAGCGCAGCGGGGCCGACGTCGCCGGTCAGGCGACGGCCGAGGGGCAGCTGTTCGGCGTGCTGGAGACGTTCCCGCTCGCCACGGTGATGACCGTGCTGGTGATGCTGCTCGTCGGCGGGGACGAGGCGCTCACCGGCCTGCAGAACCTGACGATCATCGCGGCGCTGCCGTTCGCCCTGGTGATGGCGGGACTGGCGGTGGCGCTGGCCAGGGACGTGCGCTCCGATCCGGTGGTGCTGCGGCGCACGGCCGCCGCGGAGGCGGTCGAGCAGGCCGTCGTCGACGGCATCACCAGGCACGGCGAGGACTTCGTGCTGGTGGTCGAGCCGGCGCCGGACGCCGACCGCGACGGCATCCCGGACACCGCCATCGGCACCACCCCGCGGCCGGCCGCGGAGCACCGCGGCTCCGGCGGCGACCGGACGGTGCGCGACGTCGGCTCGCCGATCCCCGACGCGGGCGCGCGGGTCCCCGACGGCGGCCGATGAGTTCGGCCGGCCGACCCCGTCCTACCCGCGACGGGGCCGACCGGGCCCCCGCGACGCCGGGAGGCACGCCGTGCGCTGGATCTTCGTCAACCTGCCCGTGAGCGACCTGGCCGCGGCCAAGGTCTTCTACGGCGGCCTGGGCTTCGGCTTCGACGAGCAGTTCTCCGACGAGCGGACGGCGGCGGTCGTCGTCGCGGACAACATCGTGGTGATGTTGCTGACCCGCGACCGGTTCGCCGACTTCGTCCCGGACGGCGCGGGGATCGGGGACCCCGCGAAGGCGACCACCGTGCTCAACGCGCTGTCGGCCGAGAGCCGCCAGGAGGCCGACGACCTGCTGGCGCGGGCGCTGGCCTCCGGCGGGCGGCCGTGGCAGCCGGCGCAGGACCACGGGTTCATGTACGGGGTCAGCTTCACCGACCCCGACGGCCACGTCTGGGAGGTCGTCTGGATGGACCCCGCCGCCGTGCGGTGACCCCGCTCGTGGCGACATCGCCGATCCCGCACGCTCCCGCGATGGGGACCGTGCGGGAGCGCCGATCTCGTCCGGCAGCGGGTGATCCCACCCCCCGGTAGGGGGCTCGGGGGACGACGGTCGCTACCGTCGGCCGTGTGCCCCGCCTCGGTTACACCCTGACCATCGCGGCGGCGGGCCTGTTCGCCGTCAACGGCACGGTCTCCACCCTGGCCCTGCAGGCCGGCGTCCCGGCGCCGTGGCTGACCGCGCTGCGCTGCGGCGGGGCCGCGGTCGTCCTGCTCGCCGTCCTGGCCGTCGTCGCGCCGGGGCGGCTGCGGGTGTCCTGGCGGGACGTGCCCTTCCTGGCGGCGTTCGGCGTGGTGGGCGTCGCGCTGACCCAGTACCTGTACTACGTCGCGATCGGCCGGCTGCCGGTCGGCATCGCGCTGGTCTTCGAGATGACCGCGCCGGTCCTCATCGCGCTCTACGTGTGGCTGGTGCGCGGGGAGCGGGTCCGCCGCCGGCTGTGGGCCGCGCTGGGGCTGTCGCTCTCCGGGCTGGCCCTGGTGGCCGAGGTCTGGCGCGGCGGCGGCGGCTCGCTCGACGCGGGCGGCGTGGCCGCGGCCCTCGGGGCGGCGGTGTGCCTGGCCACCTACTACCTGATGGGGGAGCGGGGCACGAGCACCCGCGACCCGGTGGCGCTCACCTGCTGGACCTTCGTCGCGGCCGCGCTGTTCTGGGCGGTCGCCGCCCCGTTCTGGCCGTTCGACCCCGTGGTGCTGGGTACCTCCGTGCCGGTCTCCCTCGGCTCCCTCGAGGTACCGCTGTGGGTGCTGGTCTGCTGGATCGCCGTCCTCGGGGCGGTGCTGCCGTTCTGGCTGTCGCTCGCGGCGCTGCGGCACCTGCCGCCGACGACGGCCGGGCTGGTCGCCACGGTGGAGCCGGTGCTGGCCTCGGGCGTCGCCTGGCTGTGGGTGGAGCAGGTGCTGTCGGGGTGGCAGGTGCTCGGCGGCGTCGTCGTCCTCACCGGGATCGGGCTGGCGCAGACCGCCCGGACGGCGCGCCGTCCCGCGCCCGTGCCCGAGCCGGCTCCCGCGCCCGCCTGAGAGAGGACCCCGGTGAGATCGGGCCCGGGTCCGTCCCGGGTCTCGCCCTGAGCTCTCGCAGCTCACCTCGGTCGCGCCGGTCGGGGCCGCCGAGCGCCCGCTCAGCGGTGCTGGCGGCGGCTCCCCCCGTGCCAGTCCTCCTGCAGTCCGGCCTCGCCCGGGCGCACGCCGAAGGCCGGCAGCTGCGGTCGCTCCCGCAGGCTGCGCTTGAGCTCGGTGAAGCCCGGGAAGCCGGCGAGGGCGACGATGTGGTCCCACAGCACGACGGCGTCCTCCGGGCTCGGCAGCCGGCTGATGACCGGGCCGAAGAACGAGGCCCCCTCCGGCGGGCGGAACTGCAGGATCGGCGTCCCGACGTCCTTGCCGGTGAGCTGCAGCGCGGCGTCGGTCTGCGCCTGGATCTCGGCGTCCCACGACCCGTCGTCGACGGCGGCCGCGAGGTCGGCCGGCAGCCCGGCCTCGGCGAGGACCTGCTCGAGGAACGCCCGGCTGGTGGCCCGCTCGGGCGGTGGCTGGCCCGCCGGGTCCTCGAAGACGTGCCGGCCCAGGGTCGCGTAGAGCGGGTCGAGCGCCTGCGGGCCGTGCTCGGCGCGGGCGCGGGCGGCGACCCGGAGCAGGTGCAGCCCGGAGGTGTGCCCGGCCTCGTACTCGGGCGGGAACTGCGCGTCGTAGTCCACGTGCCGGTTGAGCAGCCGCAGCGAGATCAGCCGCCACTCGACGCGGTACTCGCGCTGCTCGGCGACCATCCGCACCCACTTGCTGGTCATCCAGGCGAAGGGGCAGACCGGGTCGAACCAGAACAGCAGGTCGGCGTGCGGGGTCGGGCTGCTCACCGGTGCAGGGCCTCCTCGATCGCGTGCCGGACCTCGGGGGCGTCCGGCTGGGTCATCGGGCGGAACCGGGCCACGACCTCGCCGTCGGTGTCCAGCAGGAACTTCTCGAAGTTCCACTGCACGTCGCCGGCCTCACCGGAGGCGTCCGGCGCCTCGCTGAGCCGCTGGAACAGCGGGTGCGCACCCGGGCCGTTGACGTCGAGCTTCTCCGTCATGGGGAAGGTGACGCCGTAGGTCGCCGAGCAGAACCCGGCGATCTCCTCGGCCGTGCCCGGCTCCTGGCCGGCGAACTGGTTGCACGGCACCCCGACGACCGTGAGGCCCCGGGCGCCGTACTCCCGCTGCAGCGCCTCCAGCCGGGTGTACTGCGGGGTGAGGCCGCACCGGCTGGCGACGTTCACCACGAGGGCGGCGCCGCCACGGGTCAGGGCCCGGAGGGTGGTCGGCTCGCCCTGGAGGGTGGTCAAGGGGGTGTCCAGCAGGCCGCTCACGTCGTCTCCTCGGCTCAATCCAGGCCGCTCAGGTCGTCGGGGACGTCGACCGCGTGCTGCCGCAGCGCCTCGAGCGGCACGACCTCCAGCGCCCGGGCGTTGGTGGCGGCCAGGACGACGCCCGATGCGGCGCCGGCCTGGTAGGCCTGCATCCACCGCACGGCCACCACGCACCAGCGGTCCCCGGGGCGCAGGCCGGGGAAGCCGTACTCCGGCCGCGGGGTGGACAGGTCGTTGCCCAGCCGGCGCTGCAGGTCCAGGAACTCCGCCGAAACGACGGCGCACACGGTGTGGCTGCCGACGTCCTCGGGGCCGCTGCTGCAGACGCCGGTGCGGTAGTAGCCGGTGAGCGGGTCCGTGCTGCAAGGCTGCAGCAGACCGCCGAGCACGTTGCGCTCGACGTCCGCCTCCGGCTCGCTCATGGGAGTCCATCTTGCTGCGGGCAGCCCGTGCGCGCTCTCCGGCCCCCGGCGCGGTTCGTGCACGCCTCGTGGACCCACCGGCCGAGATTCGCGGTACGTGCACCACCGGTGCTCTACGACAGGCCGCCGCGGGGGTGGCAAGGTGCTGCTGTGAGCGCTGACACGTCTGTCGAACCGGAGGTCCTCTGGCGGCCCACGCCCGAGTCGATCCGGGCCACCCGCCTCGCCCAGTTCGCCGACCGGGTGGCCACCCGGCGCGGGATCGACTTCGGCGACCCGCCGGACTACGACGCGATCTGGCGGTGGTCGGTCGAGCACCTCGACCAGTTCTGGGCCGAGGTGGCCGACTGGTCCGGCGTGCTGCCCGGCGTCCCCGACGACCGGGTGCTCACCCGCCGTCAGATGCCCGGCGCCGAGTGGTTCCCCGGGACGACGGTCAACTACGCCGAGCAGGCGCTCCGGCACGCGGACGAGGGCGCCGTCGACCCGGGCAGCCCCGCGCTGATCGCCGTCGCCGAGGACACCGAGCCCGTCGAGACCACCTGGGCGCAGCTCCGCGGACAGGTCGGGGCCTTCGCCGCTACGCTGCGCCGGCTCGGCGTGCAGCGCGGCGACCGGGTGGCCGGCTACCTGCCCAACGTCCCCGAGGCGGTCGTCGCGTTCCTCGGCGCCGCCGCCGTGGGCGCGGTGTGGTCCTCGTGCGCGCCGGACTTCGGCACCCGCAGCGTCCTGGACCGCTTCGCCCAGATCGAGCCCACCGTGCTCGTCGCCGTCGACGGCTACCGGTTCAACGGCAAGGAGTACGACCGCCGCGACGTCGTCGCCGAGCTGCGGACGGCGCTCCCCGGCGTCCGCGCGACGATCGCCGTCCCCCGGCTGTTCCCCGACGAGCTGCCCGACGGCGCGATGAGCTGGGCCGACGCGGTCGCCGACACCCAGGAACCGGTCTTCGAGCCGCTGCCCTTCGACGCCCCGCTGTGGATCGTCTACTCCTCGGGCACGACCGGGCTGCCCAAGGGGATCGTGCACGGCCACGGCGGCGTCGTCCTCGAGCAGCGCAAGCAGGCCGGCCTGCACATGGACATCGGGCCCGGCGACCGCTTCTTCTGGTACGCCTCCACCGCCTGGATCATGTGGAACATCTCGACGTCGGCGCTGCTGTGCGGTGCCACGGTCGTCGTGTACGACGGGGCGCCCGCGTACCCCGCGGTCGACGCGCAGTTCGCCCTCGCCGCGCGGACCGGCATGACCTACCTGGGCACCAGCGCCGGCTATCTCACCGCCTGCGAGAAGGCCGGCATCCGGCCGGGGGAGACCCACGACCTGGCGGCGCTGCGGTCCATCGGCTCCACCGGCTCACCGCTGCCGGCCTCGGCCTTCTCCTGGGTCTACGACGCCGTGGGGCCCGACGTCTTCCTCGGCTCGCTGTCCGGCGGCACCGACGTGGCCACCGGCTTCATCGGCAGCTCGCTGCTGCTGCCGGTGACCGCCGGTGAGCTGCAGCGGCCGATGCTCGCCGTCGCCGCGGCCGCCTGGGACGAGGAGGGCCGGCCGGTCACCGAGGAGCTCGGCGAGCTGGTGATCACCGAGCCGATGCCCACGATGCCGCTGTACTTCTGGAACGACCCCGACGGCACCCGCTACCGCGAGGCCTACTTCGAGCCCTGGCCCGGCGTCTGGCGGCACGGCGACTGGATGGAGATCACCGAGCGCGGCACCTGCATCATCACCGGCCGCTCGGACTCCACGCTCAACCGCGGCGGCGTCCGCATGGGGACGGCGGACATCTACGCCGCCGTCGAGTCGATCCCGGAGGTCCTCGACTGCGTCGTCCTCGGCGTGGAGCAGCGCGACGGCGGCTACTGGATGCCGCTGTTCGTCCAGCTGGCGGACGGCGAGGAGCTGACCGACGAGCTCATCGGCCGCATCAAGGCCGCGATCCGCAGCCAGGCCAGCCCGCGGCACGTGCCCGACGAGGTGCTCGTCGTCCCCGCCGTGCCGCACACCCGCACCGGCAAGCGGCTGGAGGTCCCGCTCAAGCGGCTCTTCCAGGGCGTCGACCCGGCCAGGGCCCTCAACGTCGGCGCGGTCGACGACCCCGCCGCGGTCGACCACTACGTCCGGCTGGCCCGGGAGCGCGGGGCGCGCTGATGTCCGCACCCACCCCGCTGGGTGCGACGAACCCGTGGCGATCAGCGCTCGATGGGCACGGGTTCGTCGCACTCGGCGCACGTCCCGGCGAAGCGCCCCACCGCCCGGCCGGGCTGAGGGGACGGCTCAGGAGCGGAACGGTCCGCGCAGCACCGCCCACTGCAGCAGCATGATCGTCTTGGCGTCGGCGATCCTGCCGTCGTCGACCATGGCCAGCGCCTCGTCGACGTCCAGCTCGAGCACCTCGATGTCCTCGCCATCCTCGGCGAGCCCGCCACCGCCCGACACCCGGTCGGCCGGGGTGCAGGGCGCGGCGAAGAAGGAGAGCCGCTCGGTCACCGACCCCGGGCTCATGAAGACGTCGAACACGTGCTCCAGCGCGCCCACCGCCACACCGAGCTCCTCGGCGGCCTCCCGGCGGATCGCGGAGGCGGGGTCCTGGTCGTCGAGCAGCCCGGCGGGGCCTCGACCAGCATCCCGTCGGGGGAGCCGTTGACGTAGGCGGGGAAGCGGAACTGCCGGGTGAGCAGCACCGTCCGCCGCGCGGTGTCGTAGGGCAGCAGGGTCGCGCCGTTGCCGCGGTCGTAGGTCTCCCGCCGCTCGGTGGTCCACCGGCCGTCGCGGCGGCGCTGCTCGAACGTCGTCCGCCGGAGCACGTGCCAGCCGCTGGCGAGCAGCTCCACGTCGCGGACGACGACGTCCGGGTTGCCGGTGAGGTCACGGCCCACGCGGTCCAGCCCGGTCCGTCCCCGGGCGTCGGGGACGTCGACGCCCGGCACGCCCACGGTGGTCACCGCGCCACCGCCGGCACCTCGTCGGCGCTGGTGTAGACCGCGGCGCCCCGGGCGCGGGCCAGGGCGACCATCTCGTCGGACCCGGCCGAGGCGCCCGGCAACCGGAGGACGGCGTCCACCCGGGCCACCAGCCGCCGTCCCATCGGGTGGAACACCTCGTCGAACGCGGCGTCTCCCACCCGCGCCGACCCGGCCAGCGCGGCCAGCGGGAGCGCGAGGTCCTCCCCGTTGACGGCGAGGTGACCGGCGCGGAAGAGCTCCAGGCAGGCGCGCTGGATGGCCCGGTGGTTGGCCGCGATGAGGTCGGGGTCGTCGCCGGTGCCCCCGCGGTAGGGGCCGGCCACCAGGATCATCAACGGGTCCGGCACGGTCATGCGCACAGCACCTCCACGTGGGCGTTCTCGAGGGCGGCGAGGGTGTCCTGCGCCGCGGGGGTGAGCTGGGGGTCGCGGGCGCTGCGGTCGGTGACCAGCCGTCCGACCGCGTCCAGCGGGGCGACCGAGGCGAAGGCGCGGACGCCCAGCTTCGAGGCGTCGGCCACGACGAGGCTGCTGCGGGCCTGCTGCAGGGCGACCTGCTTGACCGCGGCGTCCTCGAGCGTGAACTCCGACCAGCCGGCCTCGGCGCTGACCGCCCCGATCGACATGACGAACAGGTCGAAGGTGAGCTGCCGCAGCACCGTGGCGGTGAGCGGCCCGGCCAGGCTGCGCTCGCCGGGCCGGGACTCACCGCCCACGACCAGCAGCCGGACGCCGGGCCGGTCGGCCAGGGCGTCGGCCACGGGCAGGCTGAGGACGGCGACGGTGAACGGTCCCTCGCCGGCGGCGGCGCGGCCGGCCAGCGCCCGGGCGACGTGCACGGTCGTCGTCCCGGCATCGAGCAGGACGGTCGCGCCCGACTCGACCAGCGCGGCGGCGGCCCGGCCGATCCGGTCCTTGAGGCCCGCCTGCCAGCCGGCGCGGGCGGCGAACCCGGCGGCGCTCTCCGGCTCGGCGACGGCGACCGCGCCGCCGCGCACGCGCTCGACCAGACCGCGCGCCTGCAGGGTGTCGAGGTCGCGGCGCACGGTCATCTCGGAGACGCCCAGCCGGGACGCGAGGTCGGTCAGCGACGCCCGGCCGGCGTTGCGGACCAGGCGGAGCGTCACGTCGAGGCGGTCGGTCACGGCGACAGTTCTACCAGGCACATGTGAGATACGTGAAGTACTTGTGAAGTCGGTTGGCTGAGTGCCCCGTCACTCCTGCCCCGGTGTGCCGTGCGGCGTCCCGCGGCCAGCCGCAGGGTGGACCGAGATCGCCTGCCGCCCAGGAGAGGCCCCACGACAATGACGTCGACCCAGGACCGCCCCACCGAGCTGCTCGAGCTCCCGCCGCCCGCCCTGCTGCCGCCCTGGCACACGCCGGATCGCGAGGCGCTGCAGCTGCAGGCCCGTCGCTTCGCCATGGACGAGGTGCTGCCGGTCGCCAACGAGCTCGATCCGCAGAAGGGCCTGATCCCGGCGGCCCTGCTGGCCCGGCTGGCCGAGCTCGGGTACTTCGGCATCACCGTCCCGGCCGAGCACGGCGGGCTGGGCCTGGGCGCCTTCGAGTACTGCACCGTCAGCGACCGCCTGCTCCCTCGCTCGCCCCTCGCCTGACGCCGCGGGAGGCGGGATCGGGCCGGCCACCCGACCGTCCTTGCTCTCCTCCCGATAACCACGTGCCCGCTGTCGGTGTCCTCCGCGAGCATGGGGGTCCGGGCGCCGACGGCGCGCCCGCCGACGACGGAGGGGGAGATGGCCGGCCTGCCGCGCGCGCTCGCGCCCCTGCGCTCCCGGGACTACCGCCTGCTGGCCTCGTCCATGGGCCTGTCGCTGTTCGCGCAGGGCCTGTGGACCGTGGCGCTGGTCTGGCAGGTCGTGGACCTCGGCGGCGGCCCCGGCGCGCTCTCCCTGGCCACCTCGCTGCAGGCCGCCGGCATGCTGGCCAGCACGCTGGTCGGCGGCGCGCTGGCCGACCGGGTGCCGCAGCGGCGCATCCTGCTCGGCGTCGCCCTGCTGCAGACGGCAGCGGTCGGGTCGGTGGCGCTGCTGTCGCTGGCCGGTGCCCTCGCGCTCGGGCCGCTGGCCGCGGCGTCCCTGGCCGGCGGGGTCGCGACGGGGCTGTACTACCCGGCCTACTCGGCGCTGGTGCCCGGCGTCGTCCCGCCCGGCGAGCTGCTCGCGGCCAACGGCCTGGAGGGCGTCGTCCGCCCGGCGCTGGCGATGGCCGCCGGCCCCGCGGTCGGCGGCCTGCTGGTAGCGCTCCTCTCGCCGGGCGCGGCGCTGCTGGCGACGGCGCTGACCTCGGCTGCCGCGGCCGCGTGCGTGGCGGCGCTGCCGACGCTGCCGGTCCGCCGCGAGGGCGAGCACCCGGGGCTGCTGACCGACGTCCGCGAGGGCGTGGCCTACATGGTGGGCACGCCCTGGCTGCTGGCCACGCTGCTGTTCGCCTCGCTGATGGTGCTGCTGATCATGGGCCCGTTCGAGGTCCTGGTGCCCTTCGCGGTCCGGGACCGGGCCGGCGGTGGGCCCGCCGAGCACGCCTGGGTGCTGGCCGCCTTCGGCATCGGCGGCGCCCTGGGGTCGGCCGTCGTCGCCTCGCTGCGGCTGCCGCGCCGCTACCTCACGGTGATGAACCTGCTGTGGGGCGCCGGCTGCGTGCCGCTGGTCGTCTTCGGCGCGACCTCGCAGCTGTGGGTGATGATCGCGGCGGCCGGGCTGCTCGGGGCGGCGTTCGAGGCCGGCACCGTCATCTGGGGGACGCTGCTGCAGCGGCGGGTGCCTCCGGCGCTGCTCGGGCGGGTGTCGAGCCTCGACTTCTTCGTCTCGCTGGCGTTCATGCCGCTGTCGATGGCGCTGGCCGGTCCGGTCAGCCAGTCGCTCGGCCTGACCGGCACGTTCCTGCTGGCCGGGCTGGTGCCGCCGGTGCTCGCCGTCGTCGCCGTCCTGGCGTGGCGGCTGCCCGCCGACGAGCTCGCCCACCCGCTGGACGAGCCCGAGGTAGCCGAGCCGGTCGCCGCCCCGGCCTGAGCGCAGGTCGGTGCGGGGGTCGACGAGCGCCGGCAGGGCCCCGGTCGCGGCCCATCGCCGGGCGTCGTCCGGCCCGGTGCCGTGGAGGGCGGCCGACTCGTGTTCCGGGAGGAGGTGGCCGCTGGCGGTTCCGCCTCCCTGACGGGGCGAGGACCTCACCTGGCACTGCACGGCAGGCTCACCACGGTCGTCTCTCCCGTAGCTCCGGCGCTGAGTGCAGGAGCACTCAGCGCCGGAGCTGCGTGGGGAGGGGAGTGCCGACCGCCTCAGGCGCTCCGCGGGCGCAGCACCCGTGCCTCCCACGGCCGCAGGACGGCGGGGTCACCCTCGTCGGTCAGGTTCCCGAGCATCAGCTCGGCCCCGGCGGCCTCGGGCAGCAGCTCGCCCAGCGGGTGCGTCGAGGCGCCGAGGTTGCAGACGACGAGCAGCGTCGCGCCGTCCAGGCTGCGGGTGAAGGCGTACAGCTCGTCGTGCTCGGGCAGCAGCATGGTGAAGTCACCGAGCGCGACCACCGGGTCGTCGTGCCGCAGCGCGATCAGCCGCTTGTGGTGGGCGAACACCGAGGTGGGGTCGGCGCGCTGGGCCTCGGCGTTCCACTCGGTGGAGTCGGGGTTGACCGGGATCCACGGCGTGCCGGTGGTGAAGCCGGCGGACGGCGAGGCGTCCCACTGCACCGGCGTGCGCGCGTTGTCCCGGCTCATCCGGCGCAGCACGACCAGCACCGTCTCCGGGTCCTCGCCGTGCGCGACCGCCTGCGTGAAGTGGTTGAGCGACTCGACGTCCCGGAAGTCGTCGATGCTGTCGAACGGGGCGTTGGCCATCCCCAGCTCCTCGCCCTGGTAGACGTAGGGCGTCCCGCGGTGCAGGTGCAGCAGGGTGGCCAGGCAGGTCGCGGAGTCGCGGCGGTACCGGGGCGAGTCATCGCCGAAGCGCGAGACGGCGCGCGGCTGGTCGTGGTTGTCCCAGTAGAGGGAGTTCCAGCCGACGTCGGCCAGCCCCGTCTGCCAGCGGCCGAAGGAGGCCTTGAGGTCGCGCATCCGCAGCGGCCGCGGGCGCCACTTGGACTCGTCGAAGTCCAGGCCGACGTGCTCGAACTGGAACACCATGTCCACCTCGGCCCGCGCCGGGTCGGTGAACAGCCGCGCCTGCTCCACGGTCACGCCGGGCATCTCGCCCACGGTCAGCAGCCGGTCGGACCGCCCGGCGAAGACCTCGCGGTGCATCTCCTGCAGGAACTCGTGGATCCGTGGCCCGCAGAGGAAGGACGCCGTCCCGTCGCCGTAGGGCGGGCCAGGCAGCGGGGGCCCGTCGCGCAGCGAGCCGTCCGGGGCGACGTCCTTGCTGATCATGTTGATGACGTCCATGCGGAAGCCGTCGACGCCGCGGTCGAGCCAGTTCCGCATCATCGCGTACACCGCCTGGCGGACCTCGGGGTTCTCCCAGTTCAGGTCCGGCTGCTCGCGCGCGAACAGGTGCAGGTAGTACTCGCCGCCGGCCTCGTCGAGCTCCCAGGTGGGCCCGGAGAAGTACGAGTGCCAGTTGGTCGGCTCGGCGCCGGGCTGCCCGGCCGTTCTGCCCGCGCGCGGCGGCCGCCACCAGTACCAGTCGCGCCTCGGAGACGTCCGCGACGCCCTGCTCTCCTCGAACCACGGGTGCTGGTCGCTGGTGTGGTTGACCACCAGGTCCATCACCAGCTTCATCCCACGCTCGTGCAGGGCGGTGATCAGCTCGTCGAGCTGCGCCAGCGAGCCGAACAGCGGGTCGACGTCGGTGTAGTCGCTGATGTCGTAGCCGTTGTCGGCCTGCGGCGAGGGGTAGATCGGTGAGAGCCAGACGACGTCGACGCCCAGGTCGGCGAGGTGGTCGACGCGCTGCAGGATCCCGCCGAGGTCGCCGATCCCGTCGCCGTCGGAGTCCTGGAACGAGCGCGGGTAGACCTGGTAGACGACGGCGCGGGTCCACCACGGGGGATCGGCGGGCATGCGCCCAGCCCAGCACGGCGTGCGGCGTCCCGCACCCGCTCCGCGCTACGGTTCGACCGTGCCTCCTGGTGTGGTGCTCGTGACCGGCGGCAGCCGCGGCATCGGCGCGGCGACCGCGCGCGCCGCGGCGGCGGCCGGGTGGTCGGTCGCTCTCACGTACCGGGACGACGAGGCCGCGGCCGCCGCCGTCGTGACCGGCATCGAGGCCGCCGGCGGGACCGCGTGCGCCGTGCGCGCCGACGTCTCGGTCGAGGACGACGTCCTGGCCGCCTTCGCCGCCGCCGCCGAGGGCCTCGGTCCGGTGACCGGGCTGGTGGCCAACGCGGGGATCGTGGGACAGCGGGCGCGGGTCGACGAGCTGACCGCGGAGCGGGTGCAGCGGATGCTGGCCGTGAACGTGCTCGGCACCGTCCTGTGCTGCCGGGAGGCGGTGCTGCGGATGTCCACCCGGCACGGCGGCTCGGGCGGGTCCATCGTGCTGGTCTCCTCGGCCGCCAGCAGGCTCGGATCGCCCGGCGAGTACGTCGACTACGCGGCCAGCAAGGGCGCCGTCGACACCCTCGGGGTCGGCCTCGCCCGCGAGGTGGCCGGGGAGGGGATCCGGGTCAACGTCGTGCGGCCCGGGATCATCGAGACGGAGATCCACGCCAGCGGCGGCCAGCCCGACCGGGTCGCGCGGGTGGGGCCGACGGTGCCGATGGGCCGGGCCGGTCGCGCGGAGGAGGTGGCCGATGCGGTGCTGTGGCTGCTCGGCGACGGTGCGGGCTACTGCACCGGCAGCCTGCTCGACGTCGCCGGCGGCCGCTGATCACTCCTCGGGTGGCGTGTGGTGGACCGCCTCGACGTTGTTGCCGTCGGGGTCCCGGAAGAAGACGCCGTAGTAGCCGGGGTGGTACTCCGGCCAGACCCGCGGCTCGTGCAGCACCTCGGCGCCCTGAGCCCGGACGAGCGCGAACACCTCGTCCACCGCCTCCCGCGACGGCGCCCGCAGCGCCAGGTGCACCGGCCGCTCGGTGCCCTCGGCCAGCGGGCTGAGCCACAGCTGCGGGAACCCGTCAGGCCCGCAGATCCCCACCACGGGGCCACCCGGCGTCTCGTACCGCATCGCTTCCCGCAGGCCCGCCGGCGCGAACACCGTGGTGTAGAAGGCCACGGCGGCCGGGACGTCGGCGGACTGCAGCCCCAGGTGGTCGATCACGCCGCCGGACCGTAGTCCGCCCGGCGACCCGGGGGAACCGCTGTTTGGATGGGAGCCGACCGTCGGGACCCACCCGGCACCGATCCCCTGGAGAACCGATGGCCGAGCCCACCCGCCCCGACGTCGAGCCGCCGACCGGCCCCGCGCCCGACGACCTGGTGATCGAGGACATCACCGTCGGCGACGGTCCCGAGGCGAAGGCCGGTGACCTGGTCAGCGCCCACTACGTCGGCGTCACCCACGACGGCGGAGAGCAGTTCGACGCCTCCTGGGACCGCGGCGACCCGCTGGAGTTCCGGCTCGGCGTCGGCATGGTGATCCAGGGCTGGGACGAGGGCATGCAGGGGATGCGGGTCGGCGGCCGGCGCCGGCTGACCATCCCGCCGCACAAGGCCTACGGCGACCGTGGCGCCGGCGGGGTCATCAAGCCCGGCGCGACGCTGGTCTTCGTCGTCGACCTCGTCGGCGTGCGGTGACACCGTCGGCCTCCCGGCCGACCCCACGACCAGGTGGCGTCCCCGGCCTGCGCTGAGCCACCCGGCCGCTCGTCGGGGACCCTCTGGTCCCCACTCCGCACGCCCCGGCGGCGCGGATGTGCGGTGCGTCTTCCTCGACCCCAGCCCTGGGGACGGCCGGGCGCGGTCGGGGGCGCACCGACCGGAATGAGCCCGCGGGTGACGGGGTTGGTGCGGTCCGTGCGCATCGAGGTCTGGTCCGACGTCGTCTGTCCGTGGTGCTACATCGGCAAGCGCCGGCTGGAGGCCGCGCTGGAGCGGTTCCCCCACCGGGACGAGGTCGAGGTCGTCTGGCGGTCCTTCCAGCTCGACCCCGGCACCCCCGAGGGCGAGACCCACCGGACCCTCCCCGCGTTGGCCGCCAGGTTCGGCCGCCCGGTCGAGGACGTGCGCGGGATGATGCGGCACGTCGAGGAGACCGCCGCCGGCGAGGGCCTGCACTACGACCTGGCGAGCGGCGTCAGCGGCAACACGCTGCTGGCCCACGAGCTCATCCACCTCGCCGCGGAGCGCGGGCTCCAGGGCGCGGTGAAGGAGCGGCTGCTGCACGCGCACTTCGAGGAAGGACGCTCGGTCTTCGACGTCGACTCGCTCGCTGCGCTGGCGGTGGAGGTCGGCCTGGACGAGGCCGAGGTGCGCGCCGCGCTCACCGACCACCGGTACCGCGCGGCGGTCCTCGACGACCTCCGCACCGCCCAGGAGCTCGGGGCGACCGGCGTCCCCTTCTTCGTCGTCGACCGCAGGTACGGCGCCGCCGGTGCCCAGCCCGTCGACCTGCTGCTGCAGGTCCTGGAGCGGGCGTGGGCCGACACCGCGCGGTCAGGTCAGCAGGTCGCAGGCCGCCCGTAGCGCTCGCTCGGCACCGGCCGCCATGTCCCGGACGACGTCGGCCGCCGGGCGCTCCGCGGTGACCAGGCCGACCGACTCCCCGGCGTAGAGCGGCGCCGCGGAGAGGTCACCGGTCCGGCGCGCCTCCTGCACCCTGCGGGCGGCCTCGGCGTCCGCCGCGAGCTCGGCCTCCCGGCCGTGCCACTCACGGCTGAAGGCGTTGGCCACCGCCCGTCCCGGCCAGCGCTCGGGCCAGGCGAGCCGCTGCGCCACGTCGAACGCCCGGGTTAGCACGGTGTCCTCGCCGGTGGCCGCACAGACGCGGGCCCGGGCGGCGGGGGAGTTGAGCCCCTCGGGGCAGGCGAGCAGCGGCGTGCCGATCCACACCCCGGCGGCGCCGGCGGCCAGGGCCGCGGCCATGCCTGCCCCGGTCGCGATGCCGCCGGCGGCGAGGACCGGGCGGTCGGCCAGGGTCAGCACCTCCTGCAGCAGCGGCAGGGTGGCCCGGTGCCCGGTGTGCCCGCCGGCCTCGGTGCCCTGGGCGACGAGCAGGTCCACCCCGGCCGCCTGCGCCCGCCGGACGTCGTCGGCGGTGTTCACCTGCGCGGCGACGGCGATGCCCGCATCGTGCAGCCGCGCGGCGGCGGGTGCAGCGTCGCCGAAGGAGACCGACACCAGCGCCGGGCCCGCGGCGATCGCCGCGTCGAGCAGGTCGGGGCGCTCGGCCAGCGCCCAGGCCATGAGACCGATGCCGAACGGCAGGCCGTCGGCCGCGGGGATGGCCGCCTGCTCGGCGACGAAGTCGGTCGTGGCGGCGTTGCCGATGCCGATCATCCCGAGGCCGCCGCCGAGCGAGACGGCCCGGGCCAGCGCACCCCCGGCCACACCGGCCATCGGTGCCCCGACGACCGGTGCGGCCAGGGAGAAGGTGCGGGTCAGCGGTGTGCGGATCACGCCGCCATCGTGCCCGCTGACGGTCCCGAGCGGCCCCCTGCAGGGTCCCGCCGGCCGCGTCCAGGGTCCCGCCCCGAGCTTGCGAGGGATGGGGAGGACGGGGTCCTTCCACGAGAGGCGGGGGCAGGGGGCCCTGCCACTACTGGGTCGCGGGTCCGCCCTGCTCGGTGCCGGAGATCTGCCGCAGGAACTCGTGGCAGCGCCGCGCCCGCGCGGAGTCCTGCTCCATGACCTCGCGGAAGAAGGCCGCGATGTCCTGCAGCCCGGCGTTCTCCGCGTCGCGGACGTACTGGCCGTAGTCGTGCCCGGCCTTGAGCGAGTGGTACTGCACGGAGATGAGGTCGTAGGTCACGTCCTCGAAGCCGGTCTCACCGGTGGCCATCGCGGTCCTCCTCGCTGGGAACTGTGGGGTCCCGATGGGTGCCCGGTCGGCGGGTCCTGAAACGGACCGCCCGGTCTCAGCCGCGCGGGGCGTCGGAGAAGGCGCCGCCGGTCACGTCGCCACCGCCGGCGTCGTCGGCCGCGTCCCGGCCGGCGGTCAGGTCGTCCTCGGTCAGTTCGTCCTCGCCGGTCGACACGGCGTCGTCCTCGGTCAGTTCGTCCTCGCCGGTCGACACGGCGTCGTCCTCGGTCGAGGCGAGGTCCCCGCCCTGCCCGTACGCGCCGGGGTCGGCCTGCAGGGTGCGGGGGTCGTTGAGCGGGTCCGGGACGTCGGGGTCGGTGACCGTCATGCGTCCCCGGTTCCCGGCGGGGTCGCGCGCCAACCCCTGGCCGAATGCGTAACCAGTGTGTTACGCATGCCGGGTGGAGGCGCTCGCGGCGCTCGCCGACCCGACCCGGCGCGAGCTGGTCGCCCTGCTGGCGCGGGGCGAACTGGCCGCCGGCGAGCTCGCCGAGCGGTTCCCGGTGAGCCGGCCGGCGATCAGCCGGCATCTGCGCGTGCTGCGCGAGGCCGGGCTGGTCCGCAGCCGGGTCGAGGGGCGCCGGCGGCTCTACGCGCTCGACCCGCGCCCGCTGCGGGAGCTCGACGACTGGCTGGAGCCCTACCGCGACCTGTGGGCCCGGCGGTTCGACGCACTGGACACCGAGATGGCCCGCGGCCGACGGGCCCGCAGGAGTGGAGAGACGCCATGACCCAGCAGGACGCCCTGTCCGACGCGATGGCCCGCCGCGGTGTCGTCACCACCGAGGACGACGGCCGGCAGCGCCTGGAGTTCCGGCGCTCCTGGCCGGACCCGGTCGAGGACGTGTGGTCGGCGCTCACCGAGCCCGACCGGCTGTCCCGCTGGATCGGCACCTACGACGGCGAGCGTGCACCCGGCGGTACCGGCACCTTCACGATGACCCACGAGGACGAGCCGGCGGGTGAGACGGTGCGCATCGCCGAGTGCGACCCGCCGCGCCGGCTGGTCGTCGAGTGGGTGGGTCAGGACGACTGGTCCGTCGAGCTGGACCTGTCGGCCGAGGAGGGCCGGACGGTCCTGCGCTTCCGCCAGGTGTTCGCCGCCGACGCGGACGTCGCCGACTTCGCCGCCGGCTGGCACTGGTACCTGGACAAGTTCGACGCCGAGGTCGGCGGGCGCCCGGTCCCGCGGGACTGGGGCGACTTCGCCGTCGAGGTCGCCGGGCCGGTCTACGGGATGTCGACCGGCTCCTGACCTGGTCTCCTCGCAGGCGTTCCCGTGCTGCGGACTCCCGAGCGGGGCGACGGTGACGAGGGGGTGGCCCCCGTCTAGTGGGCTCCTGCGACCGGATCGGCCGGGCCGCCGGGGACGGCCGCACGGTCGGCGGGGGCCGGTGCACCGTCCACCCAGCCGGGTCGACGCGCAGCCCACCAGGGTCTTCTGACCCGCGGGGTAGACGTCTTATACGTAACATCTCTCACGGTTACAGTGGTCGTCCGCACCGTTAGGCTGTTCGGACCCGGAACCCCATCGGCGCCCGTGGCGCCCGGCGGCCCGGACGACAGCTGAGCAGCACGAGTACAGCGCCGGCGGGTCCCCGCCCGGTGTGCCCAGAGGATGGAGACGCCGTGACTTCAGTGGCCACCCCCGGTCTCGAGAACGCCCCCACCACGCACGCCCGGTTGCTCGCCTGGGTGCGGGAGATGGCGGAGCTGACGACGCCGGACCGGGTCGTGTGGGTCGACGGCAGCGACGAGGAGTGGGAGCGGCTCACCCAGCAGTTGGTCGACGCCGGCACCTTCACCCGTCTGGACGCGAAGCCCAACTCGTTCTGGTGCGCCTCGGACCCCAGCGACGTCGCGCGCGTCGAGGACCGCACCTTCATCTGCTCGGTCGACGAGGCCGACGCCGGGCCCACCAACAACTGGATGGACCCGGCCGAGATGAAGTCGATCATGACCGAGCTGTACCGCGGGTGCATGCGCGGCCGGACGATGTACGTCATCCCGTTCTGCATGGGCCCGGTCGAGGCCGAGAACCCGATGTTCGGCGTCGAGCTGACCGACTCCGAGTACGTCGTGGTCTCGATGCGGGTCATGGCCCGCATCGGCAGCTACGTCCTCGAGGCGTTGGGCACCGACCGGCCGTTCGTGCCGGCGATGCACTCCCTCGGCGCCCCGCTCGACGAGGGCCAGCAGGACGTGCCGTGGCCCTGCAGCGACACCAAGTACATCGTGCACTTCCCCGAGGAACGGGCCATCTGGTCCTACGGCTCGGGCTACGGCGGCAACGCCCTGCTGGGGAAGAAGTGCTACTCGCTGCGCATCGCCTCCGTGATGGCGCGCGACGAGGGCTGGCTCGCCGAGCACATGCTGATCCTCAAGCTGACCAGCCCGCAGCAGAAGACCTACTACATCGCCGCGGCCTTCCCCTCCGCCTGTGGCAAGACCAACCTGGCCATGCTCGAGCCGACCATCCCGGGATGGAAGGTCGAGACCCTCGGCGACGACATCGCCTGGATGCGCTTCGGCGAGGACGGCCGGCTCTACGCGCTCAACCCCGAGTTCGGCCTCTTCGGGGTCGCCCCCGGCACCGGCTGGGACACCAACCCCAACGCGATGCGCACGATCGACAAGGGCAACTCGGTCTTCACCAACGTCGCCCTCACCGACGACGGCGACATCTGGTGGGAGGGCATGACCGACGAGCCGCCGGCCCACCTCACCGACTGGAAGGGCCGGGACTGGACGCCGGACAGCGACGAGCCCTCCAGCCACCCGAACAGCCGGTTCTGCACGCCGATCACCCAGTGCCCGATCCTGGCGCCGGAGTACACCGACCCGAAGGGCGTGCCGATCTCGGCGATCCTCTTCGGCGGCCGCCGCAAGACCACGATCCCGCTGGTCAGCGAGGCCCGGGACTGGAACCACGGCGTCTTCATGGGCGCGACGCTCTCCTCGGAGACCACCGCCGCCGCCACCGGTGCGGTCGGCGTGGTCCGCCGCGACCCGTTCGCCATGCTGCCGTTCATCGGCTACAACGCCGGCGACTACTTCCGCCACTGGGTCGAGACCGGCAAGGCCCACGACGCCTCCAAGCTGCCGCGGATCTTCTACGTGAACTGGTTCCGCCGCGACGAGGACGGCGGCTTCCTGTGGCCGGGCTTCGGCGAGAACAGCCGGGTCCTCAAGTGGGTCGTCGAGCGGCTCGAGGGCACCGCGGCGGCCGAGGAGACCGCGGTCGGCCACGTGCCGACGCCGGACTCGCTGGACATCTCCGGGCTCGACCTGACCCGCGAGCATGTGGAGAAGGCCCTCGCCGTCGACAAGGACGAGTGGCGCGCCGAGCTCCCGCAGATCACCGAGTGGTTCGAGAAGTTCGGCGACAAGCTCCCCAGCACCATGTGGGACGAGCTCGCCATCCTGGAGCACCGGCTCGCCTAGAGCCGGCCGCGCCGGCTCCTCCGAGCCGGCCCCGCAGGGCCCCGCACCGGTCAACGGCGACCGGCGCGGGGCCCTGCGCCGTTCCGGGGCGGGGCGCGCGACCGGCCCTGCGCCGCCGGGCCGCCACTGGGGGGGTCGGTTAGCGTGGGTCGTCGGACCGGAGCCCCCTCACCTGAGACGACAGGTCGCCATCCCGTGCCCAACCCGTACCTGCACGTGCTCCGCACGCCCCACGCACTGCCGATGGTGCTGGCCGCCTTCGTGGGGCGGTTGCCGCTGTCGATGGTCGGGCTCGGCTCGGTCCTGCTCATCGCCTCCGAGACGGGCAGCTACGGGCTGGGCGGGGCGGTCGCCGCGACCGGGGCCGTCACCACGGCGATCTCCGGTCCGCTGCTGGGGCGGTGGGCGGACACCCACGGCCAGCGCCGCACGCTGCTGCCGGTGCTGGTCGTGTTCGTGGCCGCGGGGTGCGTGTTCCTGCCGGCGGTCAAGGAGGACTGGCCGCGCTGGATCCTGTTCGCCTCGGCGGGACTGGCCGGCGCCTGCATCCCGCCGGTGGCCTCGATGATCCGGGTCCGCTGGACCCACCTGCTCCGCGGCACGCACCGGCTGCCGGCGGCGCTGGCGATGGAGTCGGTGGTCGACGAGTTCGTCTTCATCGTCGGCCCGGTGCTGGTCACCTTCCTGTCCACGACCGGGCACGCCACCTCCGGTGTGGTCACCGCCTTCGTCCTCGCCGTCGTCGGCAGCCTGCTGTTCGCCGCCCAGGGCCGCACCGAGCCGCCGCCGCACGGGCACGCCGCCCGCAGCGGCCCGTCGGCCATCCGCACGCCCGGACTCCGGGTGCTGTTCGTCGTCGGGGCCGCCGTGGGCGCGATCCTCGGCAGCCTGGAGATCGCGCTGGTCGCCTTCGCCGACCAGGCGGGTGCCATGCCGCTGTCCGGCGTGCTCATCGCGGCGCTGGCGCTCGGGTCCATGGCCAGCGGCATCGGGTGGGGGAGCGTGCACTGGCGGTACCCGCTGCGCCACCGGCTGGTCGTCGTCCTCGCCGTGCTCACCGTGCTGAGCCTGCCGCTGGCGCTGGTGCGCGGCGTCTGGCTCATGATCCCGTTCGTGGTGCTCGCGGGGCTCGCCGTCTCCCCGTCGCTGATCAGCTCGTTCACCCTCGCCGAAGTCCTGGTCCCGCGCTCGGCGACCACGGAGGCGTTCACCTGGATCGGCACCGCCCTGGGCCTCGGGGTCGCCCTCGGCTCCTCGGCCGCCGGCAAGCTGGTCGACGTGACCGGGGCCAGCTCCGCGTTCTGGGTGGCCACCGTCGCCGCCGCCGTCGCCACGGTGGTCGTCGCGGTCACCCAGCGGCTGCTGCACGTGCCGGCCGAACACGCCGCCGAGCCGGCGATGGCACGGTGACCGGGTCGAGGACGGACCCCGTGGACACCCCGACCGCTCCGCGCTCCATCGACGAGGTGCTCGCGGAGACGCGTGGGCGCCTCCACCGCCTCCAGCCGGCCGAGGCCGCGGCCCGGATGGCCGACGGCGCCCTGCTCGTCGACACCCGCCCGGTCGCCCAGCGCGAGGCCGACGGCGAGGTCCCCGGCGCCCTGGTCGTCGAGCGCAACGTGCTCGAGTGGCGCCTGGACCCGGCCAGCGACGCACGGCTGCCCGAGGCCACCGGGCACGACGTCGAGGTGATCGTGCTCTGCAACGAGGGCTACGCCTCCAGCCTCGCCGCCGACTCGCTGCGCGCCCTGGGCCTGCACCGCGCCACCGACGTCGTCGGCGGCTACCAGGCCTGGGCGGCGGCCGGGCTGCCCACCACCCGGGACGGCGCCTGACCCGGTCCCGGCCCGCCGCCGGCGGCGGCCGGCAGCTGCGCGTCCCGCCCGAGCGCCTCGGGCGCTGGCTGGACGGCGTCGCCGCCCGGCACGGCACCTTCGACGCCGTCGAACCGGTGGACGGCGGCGTCCGGGTGACCTGCGCGGACACCACCGAGGTCACCCTGCGGGCGCCCTTCGACTGGCGGCCGGGGCCGGCTGCGACGTCCCCACCCACCCCGCCGGTGCTCTCCTCGTTCACCGCGGCCGTCCGCGTACCGCACCGAGCCGCCGTCCTGCTGGTCCGCCGCGGACGGTGGGCGGTCGGGGTGTTCGACGGCGGGGACCTGGTGGTCTCCAAGGTCGACGCGCGCCAGGTCCAGGGGCGGACGGCGGCCGGCGGCTGGTCGCAGCAGCGCTTCGCCCGGCGGCGGGCCCACCAGACCGACGCGGTGGTGGGCGCCGCGGTCGAGACCGCCGTCCGGGTGCTGCTGCCGCACGCCGGCGAGGTCGAGGCGCTGTTCACCGGTGGCGACCGCGGCCTGGTGGACGACGTCCTCAGCGACCCGCGGCTGCGGAGGCTGGCCGCGTTGCGCCGCGGGTCGGCGCTGGAGGTCGGTGAGCCCACCAAGGCGGTGCTGCTGGAGACCCCGTCGCAGTTCCGCGCGGTCGAGGTCCACATCGTGGAGCCGGGCGAGCGATCGGCCTGACGAGCGGGGGCCCGGAGGGCTCCCCGAGGAGGGCCGGGTGGGGCTCAGCGCAGCCGGGGGACGGCTCCTGGCCGCGGTGTCGTCCGGTAGGAGGACGGTGTCACGGCGTGAGGACGAGGCGGATCGGGTCGCCCTCCTCGTGCGCGAGCACCTCCACGCCGCGGGCGGGCTCGCTCAGCGGCAGGGTGCCCGAGATCGACCGGGAGAGGTTCGCCGACCGTGCCGGACCAGGGACACCAGCTCCTGCACGTGCGCGGGCTCGGAGCCGTAGTGGCCGAGGATCCGCTGGCCGAAGTAGCTGAGCCGGGTGCCGTTGCGGATGCTCAGCGGCTGGTCGGTGAGCCCGACGAGGACCAGGGCGCCGTCGCGCTCCAGCGTCCGCACCGCCTGCTCGCGCACCGGCACCACCCCGGCGAAGTCGAAGGCGTACGCCAGCCCGGCACCGCCGGTCAGCTCCCGCACCCGCGCGGCGACGTCGTCCGCCGGGTCGAGGGCGAGGTCGGCGCCGAAGGCGAGCGCCCGCTCGCGCGGCCGGCACCGGGTCGACGGCGACGATCGGCGCCGCCCCGGCCAGCCGCAGCAGCTGCACGGCGTGCGCGCCGAGGCCGCCGATGCCCCAGACGCCGACCGGCTGACCGGCCCGGACGCCCGCGGTCCGCACGATCGAGGCCCACGGCGTGGAGACCCCGTCCGGCACGATGCAGGCCTGCTCCAGCGGCATCCCGTCCGGCACCGGCACGAGCGTGCCGACCGTGGCCAGCGCGTACTCGGCCCAGCCCCCGTCGTAGTCGACACCCCGGGTGTGCATCCAGCCGTCCTTCTCCTCGCCGGCCTGCAGCAGCACCCGCTGCCCCACGGTCGCACCGGTCATCCCGTCCCCCAGCTCGGCGACGGTGCCGGCCACCTCGTGGCCGAGGGTCACCGCGTCGCCGGCGAGGAACAGCGGGCTGAGCTGCCCTTCGATCAGGTGGACGTCGGACAGGCAGATGCCGGCGGCGGCCACCCGGACCAGCACCTCGCCGGGGCCCGGGGAGGGCTTGGGCACCTCCTCGACCGCGAGGTCGCGGGTGCGCACGTCCAACCGTCCGGAGAGCATCGCCTCGGGCACGACCCCTTCCTCCCCGCCCCCCGCCGCGAGTAACGTCCTCCGACCGTGTCCTCCGCGATGCGCGAGACGACCACCGCCTCCGATCCCGTGCTCACCGCCGAGCGCGCCCACCTGGCGCACGCGGCCGACTGCCTGACCGCCATGCGCGCGGCCACCTACGCCGTCGTCGACGCCGGCGTCGACGCCTGGGCCGCAGAGCGGCTCGGCGCCGCCCGTGCCGATCGGCTGCGGGCGCTGGCCGCCGACCCGGGCGTCCCGCCGTTCTTCGGCCGCACCGACACCGGCACCGAGACCTTCCACATCGGTCGCCGGCACGTGCGCGACACCGACGGCACCCCGGTCGTCATCGACTGGCGGGCGCCGATGAGCCGGCCGTTCTACCGGGCCAGCGCCGCCGATCCGCAGGGCCTGGTGCGCCGCCGCCGTTTCGGCTTCGCCGGCGGGGAGCTCACCAGCTACGAGGACGAGCTGCTGGGGGTGGGGGACGACGTCTCCAGCCGGCTGCTCGAGCAGGAGATCGAGCGCCCGCGCTCCGGTCCGATGCGCGACATCGTGGCCACCATCCAGCCCGAGCAGGACGCCATCGTGCGGGCGCCGCTGGCCGAGTCGATCTGCGTGCAGGGCGCTCCGGGCACCGGCAAGACCGCCGTCGGCCTGCACCGCGCGGCCTACCTGCTCTACACCCACGGCGGTCAGCTGGCCCGCACCGGCGTCCTCGTCGTGGGGCCCAACCGCGCGTTCCTGCGCTACATCGAGCAGGTGCTGCCCACCCTCGGCGAGGTCGACGTCGACCAGACCACCGTGGCCGAGCTGACCGCCCGGGTGCCGGTGCGCGGCACGGACGCCCCCGGGGTCGCCGTCCTCAAGGGCGACGCCCGCATGGCCGAGGTGCTGCACCGCGCCCTGTGGGGCTCGATCGCCAAGCCGGCGGACGACGTGCAGGTGCCGATGACCGGGCGCCGTCGCCGCGTGCCGGTGGAGCGGCTGAAGCGGTACGTCGACGACCTGCGCCGCCGCGGCCGGGCCGGCGACGACCAGCAGGTGCTGCACCACGCCGCCGGCCGGGAGCGGCTGGCGATGCTGCTGGCCGAGGACGCCCGACGGCAGGCCGAGGCCGCCGGCGGCAGCCCCACCGACGCCGAGACCCGCCGCGCGGCCCGCAGCCCGGAGGTGCGCGCGTTCTGCGACGCGGTCTGGCCGGCCCGGGACGCCGCGGAGCTGGTGCACGCCCTGCTGACCAACCCCGCCGTCCTGGCGCGGGCGGCCCGCGGCGTGCTCGACGGCGGCGAGCAGGGGCTGCTCCTCCGCCCGGCCGGCCCGCTGCGCGGCGCTCCCTGGACCGAGGCCGACGCGGTTCTGGTCGACGAGGTCGCCGGGCTGCTGGAGCGCACCGCCGGCTACGGGCACGTGGTCGTCGACGAGGCACAGGACCTCTCGCCCATGCAGTGCCGCGCGATCGCACGCCGCCTGGCCGCCGGGTCGCTCACCGTGCTGGGCGACCTCGCCCAGGCCACCAGCCCGTGGTCGGCAGCCGACTGGAGCCGCACGCTCGTGGGGCTGGGGCGGCCGGGGACCGCCGTGCGGCCGCTCACCCGCGGCTACCGGGTGCCCGGCGAGGTGCTCGAGTACGCCAACCGGCTGCTGCCGGCGATCGCGCCCGGGCTGCCGGTCGCCACGGCGGTGCGCCGCGGGACCGGGTCGCTGCGCGTCCGGCCGGACGGCCCGCTGCCCGACGTGGTGCGCGAGCTCGCGGCCACGCCGGGCTCGATCGGGGTGGTCTGCGCCGACGCCGCCGTGGCCGAGGTGACCGGTGCGCTGCTCGCCGCCGGGCTGCCCGCGTCGGTCCTCGGGGAGGACGGCGACGCGGGGCTGCTGGCCGTCGTCCCGGCCACGCTGGCCAAGGGGCTGGAGTTCGACGCGGTCGTCGTGGTGGACCCCGCCGCGATCGCCGCCGCCGAGCCGCGCGGGCTGCACCGGCTCTACGTCGTCCTCACCCGGGCGGTGAGCACACTGGTGGTGCTGCACACCGGCGACCTGCCGGAGCTGCTCGTGGCGTGACGCCTGTGTCGCACGCGCAGCGGGGTGATCATGCCCTCGGCGCGGGTGGTTGTGGCCGACGCCGATTCCTGTTCCAGTGACACTCCACGGAAGGGGGCCCATGGACCTGCGCTCGGACGCACGGGTCAGGACGGTGCTCAAGCTCGCTGCCACGGTCGTGGTGGCCGGAGCCCTCGTCGCGGGCCTCCTCTTCCCCTGGGTCGGCGGGCCGGCGGTGGCCGCCCAGCAGTCGACCAGCCTGCTCGGTGACCTGCCCACCGAGCTCACCGTCGACGCACCGCCCGCGAACACGGTGCTCAAGGCGGCCAACGGCGAGGTGATCACCTCCTTCTACGAGGAGAACCGCGCCCCCGTGACCGGCGACCGCATCGCCGAGGTCATGAAGCAGGCGATGATCGCCATCGAGGACGCCCGCTTCTACGACCACCACGGCCTCGACGTGCAGGGCACGGCCCGGGCGCTGGTGACCAACATCGCCGCGGGGGGCGTCCAGGAAGGCGGGTCCACGCTCACCCAGCAGCTGGTCAAGCAGACCCTGCTGCAGACCGCGGACACCCCCGAGGAGCGCAGCGCGGCCACCGAGCAGACGCTCGGCCGCAAGCTGCGGGAGGCCCGGCTGGCGCTGGCCCTCGAGGACACCTACTCCAAGGACGAGCTGCTCACCCGGTACCTCAACATCGTCTACTTCGGGCAGAACGCCTACGGCGTGCAGCCGGCCGCGCGGGCCTTCTTCGGCGTCGACGCCGCCGCCCTCACCCTGCCGCAGGCCGCCCTGCTGGCCGGCCTGGCGCAGAGCCCGACCGAGGACGATCCGTTCACCGACCCCGAGGCGGCCACCACGCGGCGCAACGAGGTCCTCTCCCGGATGGCCGAGCAGGGCCTGGTCGGTCAGGCGGAGGCCGCCGCGGCGCAGGCCGCACCGCTGGGCCTCGCCCCCGCGCCGGCCCCGCCCCGCGGCTGCGCCCAGGCATCGGTCGGAGCCTTCGTCTGCGACTTCGTGCAGCGCTACCTCATCCAGGAGCTGGGGCTGACCCAGCAGGAGCTGGACAACGGCGGCTACGTCATAGAGACCACGCTGGACGCCGACCTGCAGCGCGCCGGGGACGCCGCCGTCCTGGAGACGCTGGCCATGGGCAACTCGCTGGCCGGCATGTTCACCGCCGTCGAGCCGGGCACCGGCCACCTGCTGGCGATGAGCGTCAACCGGGTCTTCGGCTACGACAGGAACGACCGCGCGCAGGAGTCGTTCAACCTCAACCTCGCCGCCAGCAAGGGCTCCGGCTCGACCTACAAGGTCTTCACCGCCGCGGCCGCCCTGGACCGGGGCTACTCCGGCTACTACACGCTGACGACGTCGGACCCCTACGTGTCCCGCGTCTACCGGGACGGCAGCCGGCCCTACGACGTCGAGAACGCCGGCACGTTCCGCTCGACGCTGGACCTCACCACCGCGCTCTACCAGTCGTCGAACACCTACTTCCTGGCCCTCGAGGACGCCCTCGGCAGCGTCGAGGAGCCGGTGCGGATGGCCGAGCGGATGGGGCTGTTCCAGTTCAGCGACCCGGCGCTGCCGCAGCAGATCATCGACGAGAACCGGGGGTCGTTCACCTTCGGCTCCGAGGCCACCAGCCCGCTCGCCCTGGCCAGCGCCTACTCGACGCTGGCGGCCGGTGGCACCCAGTGCGACGTCGTCCCGGTGACCGCGGTGCTCGACCAGCACGGCGACCCCGCGCTCGGGCCGGACGGCGAGCCGTTGGCGATCGCCGACCGCTGCACCCCCGAGGCGATCAAGCCCGGCGTGGCCAACACGCTCAACCAGATGCTGCGCAAGGACGTCGAGCCGGGGAACTCCGGCGCGACCGGCACCCGCGCGTACGTGCCGGGCCACCAGATCGCCGGCAAGACCGGGACGTCGCAGGACAACGACTCGATCGCCTTCGTCGGGTACACCCCGGAGATCGCCGCGAGCGTCATGGTGCTCAACCCCAAGCGCAAGCAGAACGTCGGCGGGTTCGGCGGCGGCAAGGCGGCCACCGTCTGGCGCGACGCGATGGCACCGATCCTGCAGGCGCGGGGCAGCGGGGAGTTTCTGCCGGCCGACGAGGTCGTGATGAACGGCAACACCCGCCCGGTGCCGGGCTGCACCTCGGTGCGGGCCTGCCGGGCGGCGCTCGAGGAGGCCGGCTTCGAGCACCGGACCGTCGAGACCGACAGCGCCCGGCGCTCCGGCACCTTCCTGGGCACCAGCCCGCCGCGCGGCGGCCGGGCGGTGCCGGGCCAGGTCGTCTCCATCCTGGTCAGCAACGGCGAGGACTACGTCCAGCCACGGCCGCAACCGGACCCCGAGCCGTCGTGGGAGCGCCAGCGGCAGCCGGAGGCCCCGGAGCCGCCGGCCGACTCCCCGGCGCCCGAGCCCGAACGCGAGCAGGCGCAGGAGGCGCCCGCCCAGGGACAGGACCCGGGCGAGGGCGATGGCCAGGACGAGGGCCAGGACTGGGGCGACGGTCAGGGCCGGTCGGACTCCGGCCCGCCGGACGACGACTGAGCTCCTCGCCGCAGCCGGCCGTCGAGTGACTGGGTCAGCAGCCAGCCGGCGATCACGACCAGGTGCAGCAGGAACAGCCACAGGCTGATCGCCACGACCGCGCCGACCACCGTCAGCCCGCCGAACGGCGCGCCCAGCGCCAGCGGCAGGGCCAGGAAGATCGCGAAGCCCTGCAGGAAGCCCGACAGGCAGGCGGCGGTGAACAGCACGCCGGACACCAGTGCCGGCCAGCGCAGGTCCCCGGCCGCGACCACGCCGAAACCCCACAGCAGCGGCACGGTCAGTGCGAACAGCACCGAGTAGTAGCCGACGGCGACGGTGCCCAGCGCGCTGCCCTGCTCGGTGAGGTCCACCATCGCCGACGCGGCCAGCAGCAGCGGGTACATCAGCAACGGCGTGGCCAGCACCAGCGGCAGCGCCAGCAGCCGACCGCGCCAGCCGGTCAGCCGGTCCTGGCGGGGGGTGAAGCGCAGCAGCGCCCGGCGCAGCCCCTCGCCGTAGAACGACAGCGGGACCAGTGCCAGGACGAAGCCCAGCAGGTCCAGGCCGGTGCCGGCCTCGGCCAGCGTCCGCAGCGCCCCGGGAGCGCCCAGCTCCGGCGGCAGCAGCTGGGCGAGCCGGTCGCTCAGCTCACGCACCCGCTCGGCCGAGGTGAGCAGCGCGGTGAGCGAGAAGGCGACCAGCAGCAGCGGCACCACGGCGATGCCGGCGTAGAAGGTCAGCCCGGCGGCGATCAGCGCGACGTCCCGGCCGCGCAGCTGCTCGCCGGCGCCGCGCAGCAGCGCCGTCGTCTCGGCGCGCAGCCGGCGCGCCGACCAGGCCCGGCTCAGCGCCGGTCCAGCAGGGAGCGGGCCGCCGCGTAGCCGCCGAGGCCGCTGACCGCCCCGCCGCGCACGGTGCCGCCCGAGGAGGCGGCGACCACCCGCGGGTGCGCCGTCGCCACGCCCCAGGTGCCGACCCCGTCCGGCGTCTCGGCGACCGGCCAGGAGAGGTCGCCGTGGAAGATGTGCCCGCCCGGCATCGCCAGGGACGCCTCGACGTCCAGCGGCGAGGCCGCCTGCAGGCACGGCCGGCCCTCGGCGTCGCGGGCCAGGCAGTCCAGCAGCGGCTCGGCCAGGTGCGCGTCCAGCTGGGCCACCACCCGGCGCACCGCCTCGTCCCGGCTGCCCTCGGGGTCGTCGCGGAACAGCGCCGCCGGGGTGTGCAGGCCGAACAGGGTGAGGGTGTGCCGGCCCGCGTCCCGCTCGGCCGGGCCCAGCACCGTCGGGTCCGTCAGCGAGTGGCAGTAGACCTCGAAGGGGACGACGTCGGGCAGCCGGCCGGCGGCGGCCTGCGCGTGGGCGGCGTCGAGCTGGGACGCCGCCTCGTCGACGTGGCAGGTGCCGGCGAAGGCGACCGCCGGGTCCACACCGGAGCGCAGCCGGGGCAGCCGCGCCAGCACCATGTTGACCTTGAGCTGGGCGCCGTCCGCGGAGGGGCGGGGCGTCTCGCCGAGCAGCCGCTCGAGCACCGCCGGGGCGGTGCCACCGACCACCCACCCGGTGTCCACCGCCCGCTCGGTGCCGTCGTCGTCGGTCCAGTGCACGGTGGCGCCGTCGCCCCGCGGCTCGACCGCCGTCACCTCGGCCCGGGGGACCAGCTCGGCGCCCGCACCGCGCGCCGCGGCGGCCATCGCGCCGCTGACCGCGCCCATCCCGCCGACTGGTACCCGCCAGCGTCCGGTGCCGTTGCCGACCACGTGGTAGAGGAAGCAGCGCCCGGCCAGGCCGTCGGCGGCGTGGACGTCGGCGTACGTGCCGATCAGCCCGTCGGTGAGCGCCACCCCGCGGACGACGTCGTGCGACAGCTCGTCGGCGACCACGTCGGCCAGCGGGCGCTCGCGCAGGTCGTGCCACAGCTGCGGGTCGCGCAGCCGGCCGGCCAGGTCGGCGGGGGACAGCAGCGGCTCGGTGAGGGTGGGCGCGAGGTCCTCGGCGAGCGTGGCGACCCGGCCGTAGAACCGCTGCCAGGCCGCCAGCTCGGCGTCGGAGCCGGTGAGGGCCCGGAAGGACGCGGCGGTGGCCGGGCCCTCCTCGCGCTCGACGAGCAGACCCGGGCCGCCGGGGACGGCAGTGTAGGAGGCGACCGCGCGGTCGGCCAGCATCACCTGCAGCCCGAGGTCGGCGACGATCCGGTCGGGCAGCAGGCTCACCAGGTACGAGTAGGCCGACAGTCGGACGTCGACCCCGGGGAAGACCTGTCGGCTGACCGCGGCGCCGCCGACCTCGGCGAGCCGCTCGAGCACCAGCACCGACCACCCGGCGCGGGCCAGGTAGGCCGCGGCCACCAGCCCGTTGTGCCCGGCTCCCACGACCACGGCGTCGTACCTGCGTGCTCCCACCGGCGGACCGTAACCGGTGCGCTGCCGGAGGGCCGTCCGTCGCGGGGCCGGTGCGCGGTCAGCCCTCGCCGTCGTCCTCCTGGTCGGTCTGCTGCTCGTTGTCCTGCTCGGTGTCCTGGCAGAGCTCCTCGTCGGTCGACCCGGCCTCGGCGGCGTTGCACTCGCCCTCGCCCCGGTCCAGGTCGGTGTTCCCCCCGGTCCCCGTGCTGCTGCAGCCGGTCAGCGCGCCGACGAGGGCCAGCACGACGAGGGGTCGCTTGAGATCCATGACCGCTGCGTGCCCCGCTGCGCCGCCGGTGAACCCCACCGGTCACACCGGCCCCGCACGTCGCCGCTGACCTGCGGGGTCGAGTCGAGAGTCGACGAAATCACATGCGGGTGATTGTCATGGCGGTGTCACGGCCCCTACGTTCTGTACATCCGCCGGGGCGTTCCGTCACCAGCCTGGGTGACACCCCGCGGATGCCGCCGAGCCGGCGTCCTCCTCCCCGAGGGCGCAGGGCCGGGGACCCACCGAACCACTGGGGTGGAGCGCGCGCCGGCACCGCGGCCGGCGTGCGCCGGGCTCGTCCGGCCCGAACCCGTCAGCTGACCCGGTAGGCGGCCGTGGATGAACGGAGTGCCGCCGCACCATGGCGACCCCTCGCACCGCCCGCCGCGCCGCCCTGGTCCTCGTCGGCGCCCTCGGTCTCGCGTTCGCCCCGGCCCCCGCCGGCGCCGAGGAGCCGACCACCGCCGCGGAGGCCGCGGCCCTCGTCGCCGCCCGCGGCCACGAGCTGGAGGTCCTCACCGAGGACTTCAACGAGGCGCGCGAGATGCTGGCCGGCCAGCAGGCGGCGGCGCAGGCGGCGGCCGCGGCGGTGACCGAGGCGCAGGCGGCGGCCGCCACGGCCCGCGAGTCGGTCGTCGGCGTCGCCCGTACCGCCTTCACCGGCGATTCCATGGGCTCCTTCCAGGCCCTGATGACCAGCGACTCCGCAGAGGAGTTCGTCAACCGGGTGACCCTGCTGCAGGCGGTCGCCGGCCACCAGGGCGAGCTGCTCGATGCGGCGGCCGCCGCCGGCGAGGTGGCCACGCAGGCGCAGGTCGTGGCCGACCGGGCCGCCGCCGAGGCGCAGCAGCAGTACGACGCGGTCGCCCGGCAGCAGGCCGACCTGCAGGCCCAGATCGCCGGGTACCAGGCCGACTACGCCCGGTTGTCCACCGATGAGCGTCGGGCTGCCCTCGAGGCTGCCGCGGCCGCGCACGGTGCCGGCGAGGGCGGCCGGGCCAGCCGCACCGGGCGGGAGGAGCCGGCCGCGGCGTCCTCGGCCCCCGTGGTGGCCACCAGCGGTTCGATCCAGGCGGTCGTCGACCGCGCGCTGGCCCAGCGCGGCAAGCCCTACGTGTGGGCCGCGGGCGGCCCGAACTCCTTCGACTGCTCCGGCCTGGTGCAGTACGCCTTCCAGGCGGCCGGGATCAACCTGCCTCACTCCAGCCGCATGCAGTCCTCGATGGGGACGCCGGTCTCGCGGGCCGACGCGCGCCCCGGTGACCTGGTGGCCTTCTACAGCCCGGTCAGCCACATCGGCATCTACCTGGGCAACGGGCAGATGGTGCACGCCCCGACGTCCGGCGACGTCGTCAAGGTCGCCGGTGTCGACAACATGGGCGCGACGCCGAAGTTCAACCGCATCGCGAACTGAAGGGGATCCGCCGTGATCATCGGCAGGTGGCTGGCCGACGCGACGACCGCGGGCGCCACTCACCGATGATCACGGCCGGTCGACGGCCTGGAGCAGGCCCCAGACGAAGCGGGTGCGGACGTCGCCGGGCAGGTGCACCTCCCAGCGGATGACCACGCCGGGGTCCACGCTCCGCGCCCCGCGCAGGCCGACCACGTCGTCCAGGGTGTGCTCCCACACCAGCAGCCGGCCCGGCGTGGCCCGCGGCACGGGCGAGCCCGGCGCCCGCACCAGGTGCTCCTGCAGCACGCTGCCGCCCGGGCCGGTGAGCACCTCCCAGTACAGGTGCGGCCAGAGCGGCACCGGCCAGCGGCGCACCTCCAGGTCCAGGTCGCCGAAGCGGCGGTCCGCGGTCTCCTCGGGCGGTCCGTCGGCCCCGTCCGGAGGCTCGCGCCGAGCTTGCGAGGCGGGAGGGGGACGGGGTCCTTCCACTGCCAGCGGGTGTGCGCCGTGTGCGCCTCCGCGCGGGTGGCGCCCAGCCGGGGGAGCGCCTCGGCCACCAGGTCCGGGCGCAGGTCGGCCATCCGGTGCAGCAGCACCAGGCAGAACTCGCGCCGCGCCAGACCCCGCACGGGCCCCGACCCTGCCACGGGGGTACGACGGGTGGCGCGGGTCACCCCGACCGTCGCGGTCGGCCCGCCCCGGCGTCGGGGACCATGGGGCGCGTGACCCCGCGCGCCGTCGCCCTCGCCTTCCGTGCCGTCGCCCTCGCCGAGGCGTGCTCCTGGGTGGGGCTGCTGGCCGGGATGTTCGTGAAGTACGTGCTGGCGACCTCCGAGCGCGGGGTGCAGATCTTCGGCCCGATCCACGGCGGCGTCTTCATCGCCTACGTGGTGGTCGCGGTCGTGGCCGCCCGGGTGCTGCGCTGGAACGCGGTTCCCACCCTGCTCGCCCTCGCCGCGTCGGTGCCCCCGCTGGCCACCCTGTGGTTCGACCGCTGGGCCACCCGCACCGGCCGGCTGCCCGTGCCCGAGGCGGCACCCACCTCCTGATTCACGGCTCGCTAGCGTCTGGGCCCGTGCCCGACGCCGTCCTGCCGTCCACCGCCCGACTGCTGCTCGCCCGCACCGCCCGGGTCCAGCGCGACGGCCGGGCGCCGAGCCTGGTCGCCGGCGTCGTCCGGGACGGCGGGCTGGCCTGGTCCGCCGGCCGCGGCGACGTCCCCGGACCGCACACCGACGTCCAGTACCGGCTGGGCTCGATCAGCAAGACGGTCACCGCGGTCGCCGTCCTGCGGCTGCGCGACGAGGGGCGGGTGCACCTCGACGACCCGCTCGACCGGCACGTGCCCGGCACCCCGCTCGGCGACCGCACCGTGGGCCAGCTGCTCGCCCACGTCGCCGGTGCCGCCGCGGAGAGCCCGGGCGCGTGGTGGGAGCGGGCGCCCGGCGGCCCGCTGGAGGACCTCGGCCTGGGTGAGGAGCACGTCGTCCTCGGGGCGGCGCGCCGGTTCCACTACTCCAACCTCGGCTTCGGCCTGCTCGGCGAGCTGGTGGCCCGGCTGCGCGGGCGCCCGTGGGAGGACGTCGTCCGCACCGAGGTCCTCGAGCCGCTGGGCATGACCCGGACGACGCCCCGCCCGGTCGCCCCCGCCGCCGAGGGGCACGCGGTGCACCCGTGGGCCGACGTCGTGCTGCCCGAGCCCGAGCACGACGCGGGTGTCATGGCCGCCGCCGGGCAGCTGTGGGCGACGCTGGCCGACCTCGGCCGCTTCGCTGCCTTCCTGCTCGGTGACACAGGCGACGTCCTCGACCCCGCGACGCTGGAGGAGATGGCCGTGCCGGCGGGCGTGGACGCCTCGGCGCCGGGCTGGTCGGCGTACGGGCTGGGCCTGCAGGTGATGCGCGTCGACGGGCGCACGCTGACCGGCCACGGCGGCTCGATGCCCGGCTTCCTGGCCGGCGTCCTCGTCGACCGCGAGGAGGGGATCGGCGCCGTCTCGCTGGCCAACACCACCGCCGGCCTGGACCCGCTCGTCCCCGGTCTGCTCGCCGACTTGCGCACCGCCGAGCCGCGCGTGGTCGAGCAGTGGGTGCCCGCACCGCCGCCGGTCCCGCTGGAGGCCCTCGGCATCTGGTTCTGGGGCCCCGGACCGCACGCGCTGCGGGCGCTGGCGGGCGGCCTGCTGCACCTCGGTCCGCTGCCCGGTCGCGCCGGGCGGGCCAGCCGCTTCGCCCGGCGGGACGACGGCACGTGGGTCGGCCTGGACGGCTACTACGCCGGCGAGCCGCTGCGCATCGCCGACGACCACCTGGACCTGGGCACCTTCATCTTCACCCGCACGCCCTACGACCCCGACGCCCCGGTGCCCGGCGGCGTCGACGAGGGTGGCTGGCGGGCCTGATCCCGGGCCTTCCCGGCGGGATCGGCGGTCTCGCACGGGTGCGGGTGCGAGATCGCCGGTCTTCTCGTCAGGTCGCCGGGGGGGAGCCCCGCGGAGTACTGCTCGCCGTAGTCGCGCTCGCCCCGCAGTCTGCCGGGCGGCGGGTGCGACGAACGCGTGGCCATCGGCGGCTGATCACCACGGGTTCGTCGCCCTCGGTGTGGCATCAGAGGCGGTCGAAGGCGTCCATCGTCGTCTTGACGACCGCGCCGTAGGCCAGGTGCGGGACGATGTCGCTGGCCCAGTCGGTCGCCGACCAGGTGCGCGGGTCGGTGACGCCGAGGACGGTCATCGGCCCGTTGGCGACGACCAGCACGCCCAGCGTGGTCAGCAGCGTGCCGACCAGTGGCTGCGACCGGTAGCCGGCCGCGCGCACCAGCCCGACGACGACCCCGACCCCCACGCCGGCGACCAGCCCGGTGATCGGGCCCAGCCCCTGGATGCGGTTCCACCGCGTCTCGCCCTCGCCCGGGATCGGCACGTGCGCCTTCTCAGCCAGCTTCTCGACGGTCTGCTCGGGGGTGGAGCTCGTCGGGCGGCCGCGGACGGTCATGTCGAGGTAGGTGACGGCGTTGAGCGCGGTGCTGCCTGCCGCGCCGGCCGCCGCGCCGCGCAGCGCCCAGCCCGCCACGCTGATGCCGCGTCGTCCCTTGCCGATGGTCCCCAGCGGGGTGCGCTTCGCCATCCGCCCGGTCTACCCCGGTGGTCCGACGGGGTACACCCTGCTCAGCGCGGCACCGGGGGCACAGGAACACGGCGACCAAGCGTCGCCTGGCCTACCCGGCCGCCCGCCGCCGGAGGAGCAGCCCGCCTGCGAACACCGCCACGAGCAGGACGGCGACCGCCGCCTCCAGGGTCGTGCCGGACAGGCCCCCGGGCAGCTCGGTACCGGCCGCCCCGGCCTCGGGAGCGCTCGCGCCGGTCAGCATCTGCACCTCCGCCGCGGCCTCGGGGGTCCACGTCGTCGTCCCGCCGCACAGGTCGGCGGCCAGCCGGCCGTCCTCGCGGCCGGCGAACACGAGGAACGGCCCCTCCCCGGTGAGCTCCAGGCCGCACGATGCGCCGGACGCGGGCGACAGCACGCCCTGGCGGGCGGACACCGCGCCCGTGTAGACGGTGTCGACGGCGAAGACGTGCAGGGCGGTCCCGCCGATCACCTCGCGGCCGACCAGCCGCCCGGAGAACACCGCGTCGGCGCGCAGGGCCTGCTCGGACGTCGTCCCCCCGGTGCAGCCGCACGCCGAGGCGGCCGGGGCCAGCACCCAGCCGGCGAGCACGAGCAGCAGGCCGGCGAGCAGCCCGGTCGTCCAGCGGCGCACCCGCCCAGCATCCCGCGACCGGCGTCCCCGCGCCGGGAGCGTGCCGCGAGCGTCCGTGGACGGCGTGACCCGCTCCGGCGTGGACGGTCCGGCGCGGACCGACGGCTCGCCGACCTCGCCGGACGGTCGCCGTCCTCGCGGTGCAGCACGGGGTCGGCGGCCGGGAGCCGAGTCCCGTGGCGCAGCGGCGGCACACCGCCCACCCTGGGCGGCGTGGACGACGTCGACGCGCGGCTCGAGCGGGCGATCGGCGCGCTGCTCGACGACCGGCGGGCCGGCGCGACGATCTGCCCCTCGGAGGCCGCCCGCGCGGTCGACCCGCAGGGCTGGCGGGGGCTCGTGCCGGCGGCCCGCGCGGCGGCCGGGCGGCTGGCCGCGGCCGGTCGGGTGGAGGTCACCCAGCGCGGCGAGGTCGTCGACGTCGCCACCGCGCGCGGCCCGGTGCGGGTGCGCCGACGTCATGGAGGTCCCCCTGCAGGGGGGTCCTCACTCGGCGGCCCGTGACAGCAGCGGCCCCATGCGGTGGTCGACCAGCCGGCGCAGCGCCAGCGCGGTGTCGGTGCGCTGGACGCCGGGGATGGCCAGCACCCGCTCGGTGATCCGCCAAAGGTCGTCCGCGTCGACGGCGACCACCTGCACCAGCAGGTCGGCGACGCCCGAGAGCGCGGTCACCTCGAGCACCTCGGGGATCTGCCCGAGCGCCTCGCCCACGTCGGCCAGGCTGCGCTGCACCACCTGCACGGTCACGTACGCGCCGAGCCGGTAGCCCAGCGCCTCGGGGCGGACGCGGTGGTCGAAGGGCGCCAGCGCGCCGCTGGACTCCAGCCGGGCCAGCCGCGCCTGCACGGTGTTGCGCGCGAGCCCGAGCCGCTGCGACAGCGCCATCACCGTCGCGCGCGGGTCCTCGCCCAGGGCCTGCAGCAGGCGGGCGTCGGTGGCGTCGATGGCCGGCACACCGCTCAGTCTGACAGGCCGACCACCCCGTCGACGGGTCATCGTGCGCAATCCGTCCGAGGGATCTTGCGCAGATCGATGGGGAGGTGTCTGCTCCACGAGCGGCCGCGTCGTGCCACGATGTGTGAGTGGTGCCACACCCGGGCGCCACGGGACGTCCACACCGCGCGCTTCGAGCCGGCGACCCCGGCAGCGGCGGCCGACGGCGAGGAGGAGCACGTGAGCGTGTCCAGTGCCACCGAGGTGGTCGACCCGGTACCGGGGGCGGGGGCGCCGCACCTGCCCCGGCAACCCGACCTGGTGCAGCTGCTCACCCCTGAGGGCGAGCGGGTCGAGCACCCGCAGTACTCCCTCGACCTCGACGCCGAGGGGCTGCGCGACCTCTACCGCGACCTGGTGCTGGTCCGCCGGTGGGACGTCGAGGCCACCGCCCTGCAGCGCCAGGGCGAGCTGGGCATCTGGGCCTCGCTGCTCGGCCAGGAGGCCGCCCAGGTCGGCGCCGGCCGCGCGCTGCAGCCCGGAGACATGGCCTTCCCCACCTACCGCGAGCACGGCGTGGCCTGGACCCGCGGGGTCGACCCGCTGCACGTCATGAGCCTGTTCCGCGGCGTCGACAACGGCGGCTGGGACCCGGTCGCCACCGCGTTCAACCTCTACACCGTCGTCATCGGCGCCCAGACCCTGCACGCCACCGGCTACGCCATGGGCGTCCAGCGGGACGGCGCCGAGACCGCCGTGCTGGCCTTCCTCGGCGACGGCGCGACCAGCCAGGGCGAGGTCAACGAGGCGATGATCTGGGCGGCCAGCTTCTCCGCGCCGGTCGTCTTCTTCTGCCAGAACAACCAGTACGCGATCAGCGTCCCGCTGGAGCGGCAGTCCCGGGTGCCGCTGTACCAGCGCGCCGCGGGCTTCGGCTTCCCCGGCGTCCGCGTCGACGGCAACGACGTCCTCGCCGTCCTGGCGGTGACGCGGGCGGCGCTCGCCGCCGCGCGGGAGGGCCAGGGCCCGACCTTCGTCGAGGCGTTCACCTACCGGATGGGCGCGCACACCACCTCCGACGACCCGACCCGCTACCGGCTGGCCAGCGAGCTCGAGGAGTGGAAGCTGCGCGACCCGATCGCCCGGGTCAAGGCGTACCTGTCGCGCTCCGGCGTCGCCGACGCCGACTTCTTCGCCGCCGTGGAGGCCGAGGCCGACGAGCTCGCGGCGCGCATCCGCCGCGGCACGACCGAGATGCCCGATCCGCCGGGGACGGCGATGTTCGACCAGGTCTACGCCGAGCAGACGCCGCACCTGGCCGCGCAGCAGGCGGAGTTCGAGGCCTACCAGGCGAGCTTCGAGGGAGGAGCCGAGTCGTGAGCACCGAGACGCTGACCATCGGCAAGGCGCTCAACCTCGGCCTGCGCCGGGCCATGGAGGACGACGCCAAGGTCGTGCTCATGGGGGAGGACATCGGCCGCCTCGGCGGGGTCTTCCGCATCACCGACGGCCTGCAGAAGGACTTCGGCGAGGACCGCGTCGTCGACACCCCGCTGGCCGAGGCCGGCATCCTCGGCACCGCCGTCGGGCTGGCCATGCGCGGCTACCGGCCGGTCTGCGAGATCCAGTTCGACGGGTTCGTCTTCCCCGCCTACAACCAGATCGTCACCCAGGTCGCCAAGATCCACGCCCGCTCGCGCGGCCGGCTGGCCATGCCGGTCGTCATCCGGATCCCGTTCGGCGGGGGCATCGGCGCGGTCGAGCACCACAGCGAGAGCCCCGAGGCCTACTTCGCGCACACGCCGGGGCTTAAGGTGGTCGCCGTCAGCAACCCGGTCGACGCCTACTGGGGCATCCAGCAGGCGATCGCCCACCCCGACCCGATCGTCTTCCTCGAGCCCAAGCGCCGGTACTGGGACAAGGCCGAGGTCGACACCGCGGCCACGCCCGACCCGCTGTTCGCCTCCCGCGTGGTCCGCGGCGGCGACGACGTCACCGTGCTGGCCTACGGCCCGATGGTGAAGACGGCGCTGCAGGCGGCCGAGGCGGCCGCGGAGGAGGGCCGCTCGCTGGAGGTCGTCGACCTGCGGGCGATCAGCCCGCTGGACCTCGACCCCGTGTTCGACTCGGTGCGGCGCACCGGGCGCTGCGTCGTGGTCCACGAGGCGCCGGTGACCCTCGGCCTGGGCGCGGAGATCGCCACGCGGGTCACCGAGCAGTGCTTCCACTCGCTGGAGGCGCCCGTGCTGCGGGTGGGTGGCTACGACACGCCCTACCCGCCGTCGAAGCTCGAGGAGGAGTACCTCCCCGACCTCGACCGGGTGCTCGACACCGTCGACCGCGTGATGGGGTTCTGACCGATGGGGACGCTCAAGCAGTTCAGGCTGCCCGACGTCGGCGAGGGGCTGACCGAGGGGGAGATCCTGCAGTGGCTGGTCGCCGTGGGCGACACGGTCACCGTCAACCAGCCGCTGTGCGAGGTGGAGACGGCGAAGGCCGCCGTCGAGCTGCCCTCGCCGTACGCGGGGACCGTCACCGCGCTGCTGCACGAGGCCGGGGACACCGTGGACGTCGGGACACCGATCATCACCATCGACGTCGGCGGGCCGGACGCAGCGGGGGACGGCGCGGGCGACGGCGCCGCTGAACCGGCCGCCGGGCTGATCGGCGGTGCGGCGCCCGGCGGGCGGACGGCGGTGCTCGTCGGCTACGGGCCGCGGACGACGGAGGCCCGCCGCCGTCCGCGCCGGGCGGCCGTCCCCGCGGACGCCGGCCACTCCCCGGCGGCCGGCGTCTCCCAGCGCCCGCCGCTGCTGGCCACCGCGCCGGACGTGACCACCAAGCCGGTGCGGCACGGCGGCCTCGAGGTGGGCCGCCAGGCGGAGGCGCACGCCGCGTCGGTCGAGGCCGCGCCCTCCCGCGCGGCCGAGGCGGGGCGGCGCCGGCCCCGGCCGCTGGCCAAGCCGCCGGTGCGCAAGCTGGCCAAGGACCTCGGCGTCGACCTGACCGCGCTCACCGGCAGCGGGGACGGCGGGGTGATCACCCGGGCCGACGTGCAGCAGGCGGCCGGGGCCCCGGCGTCGGTGACCGAACTGCGGCCGGCTCCCGCCGCCGCGACGGCGGGGGAGCAGCGGATCCCCGTCAAGGGGGTGCGCAAGCACACCGCCGCGGCGATGGTGGCCAGCGCGTTCACCGCCCCGCACGTCACCGAGTTCCTCACCGTCGACGTCACGCGGATGGTCAAGCTGCGGTCGCGGATCGCCGCGCGGCCGGAGTTCGCGGGCGTCAAGGTCAGCCCGCTGCTCTTCGTCGCCAAGGCGCTGCTGCTGGCCGCCGCGAGACACCCGATGGTCAACAGCTCCTGGGACGAGGCGGCGCAGGAGATCGTCGTCCACGGGCAGGTCAACCTCGGCATCGCCGCGGCCACCCCGCGCGGGCTCGTCGTCCCCAACGTCAAGGACGCCGGCCGGCTGTCGCTGGCCGAGCTGGCCGGCGCGCTCGCGCAGCTCACGGAGACGGCGCGGGCCGGGCGGACCGCGCCGGAGGACATGACCGGCGGCACGATGACCATCACCAACGTCGGGGTCTTCGGCGTCGACACCGGGACGCCGATCCTCAACCCCGGCGAGTCGGCGATCCTGGCCTTCGGGGCGATCCGCGAGATGCCCTGGGTGCACAAGGGGAAGGTCAGGCCCCGGCAGGTGACCCAGCTGGCGCTGTCGTTCGACCACCGGATCATCGACGGGGAGCTGGGCAGCCGGTTCCTCGCCGACGTCGGCGCGCTGCTCGCCGACCCCGGTACGGCGCTGGCGTTCTGAGCCTCCGCCGCCGACGATCATGGCGCCGTGACCACCGATCCGGTTCAGGATGTGGGCGCGACGCCATGATCGTCGCGAGGGGAGCGTGGACGTGACCGACCTCGACCGGCTGCTGGACTTCGCGGCCCGCTCCTGGCTGCCGGAGGGCGGCTTCGGCTACCTCGGCGCCGACGGGCGGGTGCTCCCCGACCGCGGTCAGGAGACCTGGATCGTCGCCCGCATGACGCACGTCTTCGGCCTGGCGCAGCTCACCGGTCGGAGCGGCTGGAACGAACTGGTCCGGCGCGGGGTGGAGGCGCTGGCCGCCGGGCCGCTGCACGACGGTGCGCGCGGCGGCTGGTACGCCTCGACGGCCGACGACACCAAGGCCGCGTACGTGCACGCCTTCGTCGTCCTGGCCGGGGCCACGGCCGCCGCCGCCGGCGCACCGGGCGGGCGCGAGCTGCTCGACGAGGCGCTCGACGTCTGGCAGACCCGGTTCTGGGACGACGCCGAGGGCCTGGCGGTGGAGGAGTGGGACGCCGGCTGGGCGGCGCTGTCGGACTACCGCGGCGCCAACGCCAACATGCACGGCGTCGAGGCCTCCCTCGCCGCAGCCGACGCCCTCGGGGACGGCGACCCGCGCGCGGCGCGGTTGCGGGCGCAGGCGCTGCGCACCGTCGAGCGGGTGGTGCACGGTTGGGCGCGGGAGCGGGACTGGCGGCTGCCCGAGCACTTCACCGCCGAGTGGCAGCCGCTGCCGGACCACAACCGCGACGAGCCGGCCCACCCCTTCCGCCCGTACGGCGTCACGGTCGGGCACCAGTTCGAGTGGGCCCGGCTCGCCCTGCACGCCCGCGCGGTGACCCCCGACCCGCCCGCCTGGCTGCTCGAGGACGCCACGGGCCTCTTCACCGCGGCGGCCTCGCGCGGCTGGGCCGCCGACGGGCACGCCGGCTTTCCGTACACGCTGGACTGGGACGACCGGCCGGTGGTCGGGCAGCGCATGCACTGGGTGCTGTGCGAGGCGGTCGCCGCGGGGCGGGCGCTCGCGACCGTCACCGGCGACGCCGCCTACCGCTCGCTCGCCGACCACTGGTGGGCGCACGGCGAGGCCCGCTTCGCCGACCCGGCGACCGGCAGCTGGCACCACGAACTGACACCCGAGGGTGCGGTCGCCACGGACACCTGGGTGGGCCAGCCCGACGCCTACCACCTCGCGCAGGTGCTGCTGCTGTCCGGCCGCCCGGTGCGCGGGAGCGTGGCGGCCGCGCTGCGGTGACCCGGGGCGAGGCAGGTGTCCTGTGCGGGGACGCCGGGTAGAGCGACTCCATCCGAGGACCCCGAGCAGAGGAGGCCAGCGTGGCCAGCGTGCAGGAATCCGTCGACGTCGACGTCCCGATCCGGGTCGCCTACGACCAGTGGACGCAGTTCGAGTCCTTCCCGCAGTTCATGGGCGGGGTCGAGCGGATCACCCAGATCGACGAGACGCGCACCCACTGGGTGACCAACATCGACGGCGTCAAGCGGGAGTTCGACGCGGAGATCACCGAGCAGCACCCCGAGGAGCGGGTGGCCTGGACCAGCACCGGCGGCGACGCCAAGCACGCCGGGGTGGTCACCTTCCACCGCCTCGCCGACGACAAGACCCGGGTGATGATCCAGATCGACTGGGAGCCGCACGGCATCGTCGAGAAGGCCGGCGCGGTGCTGGGCTTCGACGACCGGCAGGTCAAGGCGGACGCCAAGCGGTTCAAGGAGTTCATCGAGAGCCGCGGCACCGAGACCGGCGCCTGGCGCGGCGACGTCCCGCGGCCGGACCAGCAGTAGGCGGACCCCTGCCGGACGGCGAGCACCGCCGGCAGGGCTCCACACCAGGACGGCGCCCGCCCCCTTCTGCAGGGGACGGGCGCCGTCGTCTGTGGCGGCTCGCCGCTACTCGGCGTCGAGGTCCTGGGCGACCAGGCCCGCGATCTGCTCGAGGACGGCGGGGTCGTCGCTGCTGACGACGACCTCCGTCCCCTGCTTCGCGCCGAGCGTCATGATCATCAGCGGCGACCCGGCGTCCACCGCGTTGCCCCCGGGCGTGGCCAGCGTGACCGGTACCCCGGCCTTGCCGACGGCCTCGGCGATCAGGGCCGCCGGTCGGGCGTGCAGCCCGACCCGGGAGCCGACGGTGACGGTCTGACTGGGCATGGGGGTTTCTCCCTCGCTTCGGAGACGGACGGTCGGCTACAGCCTGCGGGTTCAGGCCCGAGCCGGCTGGGTGACCGGGGCGGCGGTGTGCGCGTGGGCCATGTCCACGGCGTCCTCCGGGACGGCGTCGGCCTTCGGGCGGCCGATGCTCTTCGCGATGGTCACCGCGATGGCGCCGACGATCGTCCCGATGACGAGGGCGACGAGGAACATCAGCACGTTGGTCATCGCGAAGAAGACGAAGATGCCGCCGTGCGGGGCCCGCAGCTCCACACCGCTGGACGCCACGATGGCGCCGGTGGTCGCGCCGCCCAGCATCATCGAGGGGATGACCCGCAGCGGGTCGGCCGCGGCGAACGGGATCGCGCCCTCGGAGATGAAGGACAGACCCAGCAGCCAGGCCGCCTTGCCGTTGTCCCGCTCGGCAGGGGTGTAGAGCTTCGGCCGGATGGCGGTGCTCAGGGCCATCGCCAGCGGGGGCACCATGCCGGCCGCCATGACCGTGGCCATGATGACCAGCGGGGCGCCGGAGCCGGCGGCCAGCCCGGTGGTGGCGAAGACGTAGGCCGCCTTGTTGACCGGGCCGCCGAGGTCGAAGCACATCATCAGGCCGAGGATGATCCCGAGCAGGACCGCCGAGGTGCCGGTCAGGCCGTTGAGCCAGTTGCCCAGGCCGGTGAGGGCGGCGGCCAGCGGGCGGCCGAGGACGACGACCATGAGCCCGCTGGAGATCAGCGTGGCGAGCAGCGGGATGATGACGACCGGCTGCAGGCCCCGGACCCCGACCGGCAGCTTCCAGCGGCTGATCCACAGCGCGGCGAAGCCGGCGATGATGCCGCCGATCAGGCCGCCGATGAAGCCGGCGCCCACCTGGACGGAGACGAAGCCGACGACGAAGCCGGGGACGATGCCTGGCCGGTCGGCGATCGCGTAGGCGATGTAGCCGGCCAGCGCCGGGACCAGGAACCCGAAGGCCGCCTGGCCGAGCACGGTGCAGACCGCGCCGAGGTAGCCCCAGAACCCGTCGTTGAGGCCCTCGAGGGGCGCGACGTCGGGCAGGTTGAGGAAGGTGTTGTTCAACGCCCAGTTCAGGGCGTAGCTGTTGCCGTCGGCCGAGGACGGGTCGGGGTTGACGATCTGGTAGCCGCCGAAGAGGAAGCCCAGGGCGATGAGCAGACCACCCGCGGCGACGAACGGGATCATGTAGCTGACGCCGGTGAGCAGCCAGCGGCGGATCTCCGTGGCGGTGCCCGGTCGGCCGCCCGCGGCGGCGGGCTCGTCGGCGCCACCGGCGCTCCCCGGCACCCGGCGCGCGTTCGGGTCGTCGGCGGCGGCCAGCGCCTCGCGGACCATCACGTCCGGCTCGTTGATGGCCCGCTTGGTGCCGGACTGGACGAGCGGCTTGCCGGCGAACCGGTCGCGGTCCCGGACGCCGACGTCGACGGCGAAGATGACCGCGTCCGCGGCCCGGATGACGGCCGGGTCGAGCGGGGTGGAGCCCGAGGAGCCCTGGGTCTCCACGTGCACGTCGACCCCGGCCGCCTCGGCGGCGGCGGTGAGCTTGTCGGCGGCCATGTAGGTGTGCGCGATGCCGGTCGGGCAGGCGCTGACCACGACCAGGCTGCGGCGGGCGCCGGCCGTGCCGGTGCCGGCGGCCGGTGCGGCGGCGGGGGTCGCGGCGGTCGCGGCGCTCGAGGAGCCGGACGCCGCGGGGGCCCCGGCGGGCGCCGGCTCGGGGGCGACGACCTCCTGCACCAGCCGCACGACCTCGTCGGCGGAGCCGGCGGCGCGCAGCGAGGCCACGAACTCCGGCCGCACCAGCGCCCGGGCCAGCGCGGTCAGCAGGGTGAGGTGGTCGGCGTCGCCGTGGGCCGGCGCGGCGATGAGGAACGCCAGGTCGGCCGGGCCGTCGGGGGCGCCGAAGTCGACCTTGGGGTCCAGCCGGGCGAAGGCGAGCGAGGCCTCGGTGACCGCGGCGGAGCGGCAGTGCGGGATCGCGATGCCGCCGGGCAGGCCGGTGGCGGCCTGCGCCTCGCGGGCCAGGGCGTCGTCGGCGAGGGCGTCGGCCCCGGTGGCCCGCCCCGTGCCGGCGACGAGGCCGGCGAGACGGCGCACCACCGTGGTCTTGTCGGAACCCAGGTCGGCGTCGAGCGCCACCAGGTCTGGGGTGATCAGGTCGGGCATGGCCCACCTCTCCGGAGGTGTCAGCGGACGTCGCGGCCGGCGGCCGGGACGGTGGTGCTCCATGTGACGGGCGGTGCGGTGGTGCTGCTGGGCAGGCCCTCGGTCCGGACGGTGGTGACCTCGACGTCGAGGGCGGCCACCTGTTCGGGCGTGGGGACGGCGGAACCGGGCAGCGACGCGCTGGCCGCGCCGTACCCGACGGCGCTGCGCAGCCGCTCGGCCGGCCCGGCACCGGCCAGGTCGGCCAGCACGTGGCCGGCCAGGCTGCAGTCGCCCGCGCCGACCGTGCTGCGGACCGCGATCCGCGGGGGCGTGGCCGCCCAGACGCCCTCGGCGCTGGACAGCAGCGCACCCTCGGCACCGAGGGTCAGCAGCACCTCGGTCACGCCGCGCGCGTGCAGCGTGTCGACGGCGGCCAGCGCGGTGGCGCGGTTGGCGGTGAGGTGGGCCTCGGGCACCCCGGAGAGCTGGGCGAGCTCCTCGGAGTTGGGCTTGAGCAGGTCCGGCGCGGCGTCGGGGCCGGCGTCCAGCAGCGCCAGCAGCGGGGCCTCGGAGGTGTCCACGGCGATCTTCGCGCCGGTGTCACGCAGCGAGCGGACCAGGTCGGCGTACCAGTCCAGCGGCGTGCCGGGCGGCAGCGAGCCGGAGAGCACCACCCAGCGGGCGCCCTCGGCGTGCTGGTGCATCGCGATCGTCAGCGCTCCGCGGGCCTCGTCGTCCAGCGGGGCGCCGGGCTCGTTGAGCTTGGTGGTGGTGCCGTCGGGCTCGGCCAGCGTGTAGTTGGTGCGCACCGGCGTGGCGATCGGGACCGTGGCCATCGGCAGGTCCAGCGCCCGCAGCGCCCGGACGATCGGGTCGTCGTCGGCTGCGGGCAGCACGGTGACGACGTCCCCGCCGGCGGCGGCGACCGCGCGGGCGACGTTGACGCCCTTCCCGCCCGGCTCGGTGGAGCTCGGCGCCAGGCGGGCCACGCCCCCACGCACCAGCGGGCCGGGCAGCGAGAGCGTCCGGTCCAGGCTGGGGTTGGCGGTGAGCGTGACGACGCGTGCAGTCATGCGACCACGACCTCGATCCCGGCGTCCTCGAGACGGGCGAGGTCGGCCGGTGCGGCCTCGGCGTCGGTGACCAGGACGTCGACGTCGGCCGACGTCGCGAAGCGGACCAGGTGCTCGCGGCCGAGCTTGCTGCTGTCGGCGAGCACGACCACCTTCTGCCCGGCGCGGATCATCGCCCGCTTCACCGCGGCCTCCGCCTCGTCGGGGGTGGTGAAGCCGTGCTCGGCGGTGATGCCGTTGGTACCGAGGAAGGCCACGTCGACCCGCAGGTCGGCGAGGGTGGCGACGGTCCGCTCGCCGACGGCGCACTGGGTGATCCCGCGGACCCGGCCGCCGAGCACGTGCAGGTCGACGCCCGGGGCGGCGGCCAGCCGGGCGGCGATGGGCACCGAGTGCGTGGCGATCAGCAGCCGCCGGTCCCCGGGGAGGACCTCGGCCAGCGCGGCGACGGAGCTGCCGCCGTCGAGCAGCAGGCTGCCGTCGGAGCCGGGCAGCAGGTCCAGCGCGGTGGCGGCGATCTTGCGCTTCTGCTCGCTGCGGGTGCCGTGCCGCTCGCCGAGCGCGGTCTCCACGTAGGTGAGCGCGCCGGCCGGCACGGCGCCGCCGTGCACGCGGCGCAGCATCCCGGCACGCTCGAGGAGGGCGAGGTCGCGGCGCACCGTCTCGGTGGTGACCCCGAACTCCTCGGCGAGGGCGGTCACCGAGACCCGGCCGCGGTCGGCGACCAGCCCGGCGATCGTCTGCTGACGTTCCTCGGCGTACACGTCCCACCTCCCTGCCTGTAGCACACACGGCGTGCCCGTTTGTGTTGGCTTGGTGTTGTGTTGCTGTTGTTCTACGTGTGATCCGTTGACAAGTCAACACCTCTTCGTGACTCTGGTCATAGCCGAAGTCGCGTCCCACCCTGACCCGTGCGAGGTAGCCATGACCACCCACGCTCCCGGAACCGCCGCCCCGACGACCGCCGGTCCGGTGGTGCTGCCCGGGACGCCCGTCGTCCCCGGTGTGGCCTGGGGCCCGGTCGTCCGCCCGTCGGGCACGGTCCTGCTGCCGTCCGATGACGGCGCCGTGGTCGCCGAGGAGGAGCGCGCGGGGGAGAAGGAGCGCTTCGCGGCGGCCGCCGGCGTGGTGGCCGACCGGCTCGCCGAGCGCGCGGGTGCGGCGACCGGGGTGAGCGCGGAGGTGCTGGCCACGACCGCCGGACTGGCCCGCGACCGCGGCCTGCTGTCGTCGGTCGAGCAGCGGATCGACGCCGGCACGCCCGCCGCCGTCGCGACCGTGCAGGCCGCCCAGCAGTTCGTCGACCTGTTCACGAGCCTCGGCGGGCTCATGGCCGAGCGGGTGACCGACGTCCGCGACGTCCGCGACCGGATCGTCGCCCAGCTGACCGGGCAGGGGGAGCCCGGCGTGCCGAGCCCGGACGAGCCGTCGGTGCTGCTGGCCGACGACCTGGCGCCGGCCGACACGGCGGGGCTCGACCCCCGGCGCATCACCGGCCTGGCCACCCGGCTGGGCGGCACGACCAGCCACACCGCGATCATCGCCCGCCAGCTGGGGCTGCCGTGCGTGGTGGCCGTCGGCGGCCTGGCCGACGTCCCGGAGGGCGCCACCGTGCTGCTCGACGGCGAGCGCGGCACGGTCACCGTCGACCCCGACCCGGAGGAGGCGCGCGCCCGGCTGGCGGCGTCGCAGGCCGCCGCCGCGGCGCTGGCCGGCTACCGCGGCCCGGGCCGCACCCGGGACGGGCTCGAGGTGAAGGTGCTGGCCAACGTGCAGGACGGCGCGGGGGCGCGGGCCGCCGCCGCCGCCCACGCCGAGGGGGTCGGGTTGCTGCGCACCGAGCTGGCCTTCCTCAGCCGGGCCGAGGAGCCCTCGGTGGAGGAGCAGGCCCGCGGCTACGCCGAGGTCTTCGAGGCCTTCCCCGGTCAGCGGGTCGTCGTCCGCACGCTGGACGCCGGGTCGGACAAGCCGCTGGCCTTCGCCACGATGCCCGACGAGGACAACCCGGCCCTCGGCGTCCGTGGCCTGCGGGTGGCCCGGCGCGACCCCGGCCTGCTGGAGCGGCAGCTCGACGCGATCGCCGAGGCCGCCCGCCGGACCGGCGCCTCGCCCTGGGTGATGGCGCCGATGGTGGCCACCGTCGGGGAGGCCGCGGACTTCGGCGCCCGGGTGCGCGCCCGCGGGCTCACCCCCGGCGTGATGATCGAGGTGCCCTCGGCGGCGCTGATGGCCGAGCGGCTGCTGCGGCACGTCGACTTCCTGTCGATCGGCACCAACGACCTGTCGCAGTACACGCTGGCCGCCGACCGGCTCTCGGCCGACCTCGCCGACCTCACCGACCCGTGGCAGCCGGCCCTGCTGGCGCTGGTGCAGCTGACCGCAGAGGCCGGCCGCCGCACCGGGAGGTCGGTCGGGGTCTGCGGGGAGGCCGCCGCCGACCCGCTGCTGGCCTGCGTCCTCATCGGCCTCGGTGTCACCTCGCTGTCCTGTGCCGCGTCGTCGATCGCCGGGGTCGGCGCCCGCCTGGCCGTCGTCGACACCGACGCCTGCCGGCGGGCGGCCGAGGCGGCGCTGCTGACCGACGACCCGCACGAGGCGCGGGCGGCGGCGCGCCGCGAGCTCGGCGTCACCAGCTGAGGCCGACGTCACCCTCCGCGGTGACGGATCATTGCCGTGTAGCGGCGTCTGCCTGGATTTCTTCGGAATACTCCGGCGTGCACCTGCATTGTTCTGGGTGCACACCACGAGACCGGAAGAAGGCAGCAGGACATGAACAGCGTGACCTCCAGCTGGCGGCGGCGTCGGCAGGCGGCGCGGACGCGGCGCGCGCTCGACCGCGCTCTCGCGCGCACCAGCAGCCCGGCGATGCGCGACGAGCTGCTGACGATGGCGAACAGCAGCGGGTTCACCCTCTGAGCCGTTCCCGACGACGCGCGACCCCGGCCTCCCTCGTGGAGACCGGGGTCGCTTGCTGTCCGGCGTCCGTCAGCCGTGCAGGCCGTGGACGACGGCGTGCCCCGGGCCGCGGCTGGTCATCCAGCGGTTGATGGCGGGGCCGTGTCCCGACGGGTGCCCCACACGTCCCCGACGGCGGCAACCACACCCCTCCTGGGCACGAGCACCACCGCGGTGCGCCGTCCCCCCTTGGGGGGTGCCCGTTCAACCCCGGGCCCCGTCCTGCCGATGGGACGAGCGTGAGCAGAACGGGTGGCCCCAGGTGAGCGGCCCTGCGGTGTCCGAGGCCCGGGAGACATCCGGCGCCACCACGGGGCTGCTGCTGAGCTACGTGCGCCAGCACGGCGGGGACGACGCGGTCGCCGAGGTGCTGCGCCGTGCCGGTGTGCCGTTCAGCGCCGCCGAGCTCGAGCTGCCCTCGCACTGGACCAGCTACGACACCCGGATCAAGCTGTTCACCGCCGCCAGCAAGGTGCTCGGCGACCCGCAGACCATGTTCCGCGTCGGCCGCGAGGCCCTCGGGCTCGGCCTGACCCCGGCCCTGGTCCTGCTCATCCGCGCGATGGGCTCACCGCGCCAGGTGTACCGCCAGCTGCCACGCGCCGTGGCCAAGTTCTCCACCACCTCGACGATGCGGGTCCTCGAGTCCGGTGCCACCCACGCGACGCTCAGCTACCGGCTGCACGAGGGCTACCGGCACTCCCGGCTGGACTGCGAGTACGCCCAGGGCCTCATCGGCATGGTGCCGACGGTCTTCGGGCTGCCGCAGGCGCAGCTGGTGCACATGGAGTGCGAGTCCGACGGCCACCCCGCCTGCGTCTACCACCTGACGTGGGAGCGCCGCCGGAGGTTGGGCGGGCGCCGCCGCACCGACGACGACGTCCCCGAGCTGCTCGCCCTGCGCGAGCAGCTGCGCATCCTGCAGTCGGCGGCCGCCGACCTGGTCGCCAGCGAGGACGTCGAGACCGTCCTGCAGCGCATCATCGAGAAGGCCGCCGAAGCGGTGCTCGCCCCGGGCTGGGTGCTCGCCGTGGCCGACCCCGCGGGCGGTCCCGCGCTGGTGCACGGCGCCGGCCTGCCGCAGCACCAGGTCGACAGCCTCGCGGCCACGCTGCTGGCCGGTGCCGACCCGGGCCCGAACGTCGTCGCGGTCGACGTCGCGTCGGCCCGCCGGGTGCACGGCCGGCTGGCCACGGTCTACCGTCCCGGTGAGGGGGGCCTCCAGCACGAGCGCCAGATGCTCGCCGCCTACGCCGGCTACGCCGCGGCCGCCCTCGACCTGCTCATGGCGCTGGAGAGCTCCCGGCAGGAGGCCGACCGCGCCGGGACGCTGCTCACCCTGGCCCACGAGCTCGCCGGGGCCACCGACGCCGATGACGTGTGCACGGTGGTCGTCGAGGCGCTGCCCCGCGTCGTCGGCTGCGACAGCGCCGCGGTGCTGCTCTGGGACCCGGCGGAGGGCTGCCTGCGCACGGCCGCCCACGTGGACCCCGTGCCGGAGCACCAGGAGATCATGTACGGGACGCCCCTCCACGCCGAGGACGTCCCGGAGCTGGTCGGGATGCTGACGGACCGGGAACCGCGCTTCCTGCGGCCCGAGTCGAGCAGCCCCGTCCTGGAGAAATTGCTCACGGCCCTGCAGCTCACCGACGTCGTCGCCGTCCCGGTCGTGGCCGGGCGCACCTTCCTCGGCGTCGCCACCGCGAGCTGGCCGGCCGGGCGGGCCCCCGAGGTCCTCGCCGGCGACGTCCTGCAGCGCCTGCACGGTGTCGGCGACCAGGCCGCCACCGCACTCCAGCGGGCTCGCCTGCTCGAGACCGTGCGGCACCAGGCCACCCACGACGCGCTCACCGGGTTGCCCAACCGGGTGCTCTTCCTCGAGCGGCTCGGCGAGGCGCTGGCCACCACGCCCGCCGACCAGCACGTCGGCGTGCTCTTCTGCGACCTCGACCGCTTCAAGGCGGTCAACGACTCGCTCGGCCACGCCGCCGGTGACGAGCTGCTGCGCCAGGTGGCCGCCCGGCTGCGGGCCGCGATCCGCCCCGGCGACCTGGTGGGCCGGCTCAGCGGCGACGAGTTCGCCGTCCTGCTGCCCGTCCTCACCCGGCCCGAGGACGCCGACCGCGTCGTCGCCCGTGTGCTGGGCTGCTTCGACGAGCCCTTCCGCCTCGAGGGCACCGGCGTCGCCGTCGGCACCAGCGTGGGCGTCGCCGTCCACGGCGGCGGATCGGGCAGCGCCGACGCACTGCTGCGCGCCTCCGACGCCGACATGTACCGCCACAAGCACGCCGGCCGCGACGGGCACGGGGCCGCCGGCGCCTGAGGAAGGACCCCCTGCCCCCCGCCACTCGCACGCTCGGGGCGGGACCCTGCAGGGGGCCGGCGGCAGTGCACGAGGAATGCCGGCAGTGCCGCTCAGCCGGGCCGCTACTCGCGGAGGCGCGCGCGGAGGGCGGCCTGTTCCTCGGGGCCGAAGCCGTGCTCGGTGAGCCAGCCCAGCGGCCCCCCGTGCCGCTCGTCCAGCAGCTCGAGCACCCGCCGCATGGTCTCCGCCCGCGGCGTGTGGCTGGCGACGTCGCGGCGCACCATGTCCTCGGCGTAGGTCGGTGAGGCGGCGAGCTTGGCCACCAGGTCGTCGATGACCTCGGCGGTCAGCGCGTAGTCGGCGACGATCTCCTCGTGCGGCACGCCGGCCACGGCGAGCGCGAAGGCCACCACGACCCCGGTGCGGTCCTTGCCCGCGGCGCAGTGCACGACCGTGGCGCCGTCGGCCGGAGCGGCGAGGGCGCGCAGCGCGGCGATGACGTTCTCGGGCCGGTGCGCGAGGTAGCCCAGGTAGGAGCGCACCGCGGGAGGCTCGCCCTGATCGCCCTCGGTCACCTGCCGCGGCAGGATGGACTCGGCCCAGTCGGCCGGCAGCTCCGGCAGGGCGTCCTCCTCGACGGCGAACACGTCGGTGTGGTGGCCGCGCTCGGGCAGCAGGGTGAAGTGCCGGTGCGTCACCTCGGGCACCGCGCGCAGCGGGCCGCGCCCCTCCAGCAGCACCTCGGCGGTGGTGCGCAGGTCGACGACCTCGCGCAGCCGCACCTCGTCGACGAGCCGGCGGACGTCGGCCTCGCTCAGGGTCTGCAGGTTGTCGCTGCGCAGCACCCGGCCGGGGACCGTGCTCCCGCCGTCGGAGGTGGGCAGGCCGCCGAGGTCGCGGGTGTTCGTCGTCCCGTCGAGGCGCAGCCAGCGGTCGGTCCGCAGACGGTCGGAGGCTCCGGAGGTCACGCGCACGACGGTACGACCCCCGGGATGCCCGTTCGGTGTGGGCCCGGACCCCACAGCCGGTGTCGCGACTGTGGGGTCGCCTCACGTGGAGCCCCCGTGTGCCGCTCCCTATCGTGTCACCCGCCTCACTCGGCGTCCACGGGGCGCTGGGGTCCGTCGAACGACAGGAGTCCCATGGGCCCGATCAGAGCCAGGACGGTCGTGGCGGGGGTGGCCCTCGCCGTCGTCGCCTCACTCGGGTGGACGACGCCCGCGGGCGCCGTCGACGCCGCCGCCCGGTGCGCAGCGCTCGCCGGGGTCGACATCCCCGCACGCGTCATCGGGTTGCCGACGACGGGCGGGGAGGTGACCGACGCCGCCCTCGTGGCGCCGTCCGGGAGCGGCACCTCCGCGATCGGGGAGCACTGCGAGGTCACCGCCGCGTTGCACCCCGTGGACCCAGCTGCCCCGGACATCCGCCTGCAGGTGGCGCTGCCCACCACGTGGAACCAGAAGGCGCTGATGTTCGGCGGGGGTGGCTACAACGGGACCATCCCGGCGCTCGACGGGAACGTCCCCTTCGGGCCGAGCGACGCCCCCAGGCCGCTCGGCCGCGGGTACGCGACCTTCGCCAGCGACTCCGGGCACCAGGCACCCGCCGGCTTCCTGCCGACCGCCTCGCTCTACGGCGAGTTCCTCGCCAACGACGAGGCGCTGCGCAACTTCTCCGGCGACGCCCTGAAGAAGACCCGGGACGCCGCCGTGTTCGTCATCGACCGGTACTACGACAGGGAGGAGCCCGAGCAGACCTACTTCGCCGGTGGCTCCACCGGCGGCCGCGAGGCACTCGCCGTCGCCCAGCGCTGGGAGCGCGACTTCGACGGGGTCATCAGCGTCTATCCCGCGTTCAACGCCGCCACCCTCGACCTGTACTTCGGCCACATGACCCGTCAGCTCGCCGCGCCGGGCGCCTTCCCCCGTCCCGCGCAGCAGGTGCTGCTCTACAACGCCGTCATCACGGCCTGCGACGGCCTCGACGGGCTGACCGACGGCGTCATCAGCAACGAGCCGGCCTGCGACTTCGACCCCGCCGTCCTCCGCTGCCCGGAGGGGCAGGACGCCGGTGACGCCTGCCTGTCGGACCCGCAGATCACCGCGATCCGCGCCGTCTCCAGCGCGGTCACGTTCCCGTACCCCCTGGCCAGTGGCGAGACCGGGTACCCGGGCTTCCCGTTCCTCTCGGGCGCGGACATGTCCACACCGCTGCTCGGCCTGGGGACGACCGCGCCGGCCGACCCCATGCCGAAGACCGCCGGCTACGGCATGCAGTTCTGGGACGCCTGGGTCGAGTACGCGGTGACCCGGGACCCCGGCTTCGATTCGCTGTCCCTGGACCCGCTGGCGCCCGGCCCGTGGGAGGACCGCATCTCCGAGCTCACCGCGCTGCAGGACGTGAACGACACCGACCTGCGGCCGTTCGCAGGCAGGGGCGGGAAGCTCCTGCTGCTGCACGGCACGGCGGACGAGCTGGTCAGCCACCGGGCGACGGTGGAGTACTACGAGGGGATGGTGCAGACCATGGGGCAGCGCAAGGTCGACGCGTTCGCCCGCTTCTACCTGGTCCCGGGTGCCAACCACGCCAACCTCGCCGCCGCCTTCGCCGCCGGCTGGGACTCCCTGACCGCCCTGGACCGCTGGGTCACGACCGGCGCGGCGCCGGCGGACCCCGTGGTCCGGGACACCAACCCCGGGGCCACCCGCACGCGGCCGCTGTGCGAGTACCCGGCCCACCCCCGGTACGACGGCACGGGGAGTCCTGACGATGCGGCCAGCTTCGACTGCGGAACGGGATAGCCGAGGTCAGGCGCCGCCGGTGCCCACGTGGTCGACGCACCGCGGAGGCACCGGCGGACGGCGGCGTCGCGGCGCCCGCCTGCGGTCGGTCAGACCCCGAGGAGCCGGTCGCACACCTCGAGCAGCCGGGACCGCAGCTCGGCGCCGCGGCGGGCGAACTCCCGCTGGGCGGCGACGTACTGCGCCTTGCCCTCCGGGGTCTCGATCGGCACCGGCTCGTAGCCGGCCTCGTGCAGGTCGTACGGCGAGGCGCGCATGTCGAGCTCCCGGACGTCGGCCGCCAGCACGAAGCAGTCCAGCAGCAGCTCGCCGGGAACGGCCGGGCCGAGCTTGTACGCCCACTTGTAGAGGTCCATGGTCGCGTGCAGGCAGCCCGGCTGCTCCAGCTCGACCTGGGTGGCCCGGGTGGGCTGCAGCCGGTTGCGGCCGACGGCGGCGGGCGTGAAGAACCGGAACGCGTCGAAGTGCGAGCAGCGGATCGGGTGGGCCTCGACGACGGCGTCGGTACCGGCCTGGCCCAGCCGCAGCGGCAGCGGGTGCCGGTGCTCGTCGTCCCGGTAGACCATCGCCCACTCGTGCAGCCCGAAGCACCCGGTGTGCGCCGGCCGCGCCGCGGTCGCGGCCAGCAACCGGGCGACGAAGGCGACGGTGTCCCCACGGTCGGCGAGGAAGGCGTCGAGGTCGAGGGCGACCGCGCCGTCGTCGGCGGTGGCGTACCAGTGCCAGGCCGCGTGCGGTGCGGGGCCGTCCGCGCCGGGTGCGAGCACCACCCCGGCGCCGGGGTGCCAGCGGCGCAGCTGTGCCGGGCGGGCGCTGTAGTACTCGTGGAGGAAGTCCTCGACGGGGTGGCGGGTGCCGGTCGCCCGGCGGGCCCGGTGTCCCGCGGTCAGCGCGTCGGCCCGCTCCGCGTGGGCCTGCGCCAGCGCCGTCCACTCGGCCGCCGGCAGGGAGGGGGGTGGGGCGGGCACCCGACCAGGGTAGGTGACTAGGGTTCCCTGCCCCGGGCGCCGGCGTCGGTCCGCTCCGTTCCCGGAGGTGTGGCGGACCCGTTGTGGCGGAGGTCCTCGATCAGCTGCTTGACCAGCATCTTCTGCAGGTCGAGCTGCAGGGTGCCCCTCTGCCGGGGGTCGGCTGCCAGGCGCTCCAGCGCGAGGAGGCGCCGGGTCCGCGCGGGCTCCTGGTAGTGCTCCCGGAGCTGCCTGGCCGTCTCCTTGTACGACAGGGCGAAGACGCCCGACAGGGCCGCCGACAGGACGGCGCCGAGCGCGCAGAGGCCGCCCGCGACGTACCGGCTGGACTCGTCCTGGGCGGGCTGGAGCGCGACGACGACGCCGACGGCGAGGAAGAGGCACGCGGCCGCGGCGGCGGTGATGGCGTTGCGGAGCGCGACCGACGCCTGTCGCACGCTGAGGGCGTGGTACTCGTCGAGCTGGAGGCGGTTCAGGCGGAACAGCTGGTCCAGCCGGAGGTCGGGGTGCAGGTCGCGCGTGGCCTGCGCGACCTGGTCCGCGCGGGCGGCGTGCACCCGGTCGTGGAAGGCCCGCCGGGCGCCGGCGTGGCGGATCCAGACCACGCCCAGGAAGAACAGGCCGGAGGCCAGCGTCAGGGTCTGGGCGATCCGGACGGCGGTGCGCAGCGCACCGTCGAGGCCGGCCCCTGTGTGGGTAGCAGCCACTGGAGGAGCGCGGTGACGAGCGCGAGGACGAAGGCGTACCGCAGCGCCACGGGGACGGTGGCCCGGTGCTGCCACTCCCAGCGGGAGGCGTCCTCGGGCGGGAACAGGTCCGCGTACTCCCGGCTGTTCCGCCACAGCAGGTCGGACTCGGGGCCTCGCGGGTCCGTCATCCCGCCGTCCCCCGGGGCGGGCGTCTCCTCGGGGTCCCCCCCTCGGGAGGCCCTCGTGCCGGTGGTGGACATGGGCATCGACCCCTGCGCCGCTGGTGGTCCCCGTGCGGAGCGAAGGTCCTCCCACGGACGGCGGCGCACAAGGGGCGGCGCTGCCCTCGGTCAGCCGGTGGCGGGGCCGGTGAGCCGGTGCAGCCGGAGCGCCAGGTGGACCTCCAGGGCGCGCTCCGGCGCCGACCACCCGCGGCCGAGCAGCCGCCCCACCCGTTCCAGGCGCTGGGTCACGGTGTTGACGTGCACCTGCAGCGCCTCGGCCGCCCGCGCCGGTGAACCGCCGGCGTCGAACCAGGCGCGCAGCGTCCCGACCAGGTCGGTGCCGCGCCGCTCGTCGTAGTCCAGCACCGGGCCGAGCGTGACGGTGACGAAGCCGCGCACGTCCCGCCCCTCGCCGACCAGCAGCCCGACGAAGCCCAGCTCGTCGGCGCTGGCCGCCTGGCCGGCCCGGCCGAGGGCGACCAGCGTCGAGGCGCAGCGCTGGGCCTCGACGTGGGCGGGGGCGACCGCGGCCGGCCCCTGCGCCGGTCCGGCGCCGCCGGCGGTCACCGGCCGGCCCACGGCCGTGCCCAGCTCCCGGCACACCTGCGCCGCCGCGGCACCGGGCTCCTGACCCGGCAGGCACAGCACCACCCGGCCGTCGTTCAGGCCGGCCAGCCCACCGCGGACGGCGGCCAGGTGGGTGGCGGCGGCCAGCGCCCGGCTCCGAGAGCGCTCCTCGACCAGGACGACGACGACGGCGTGCGGCCGGTCGAGGTCGGCGCCCAGCCGGCGGGCGCGCTCACGCAGCCCGTCGGGGTCGCGCAGGGCCGGCCCGAGCAGCTCCTCCAGCAGCTCGCCGCGCACCCGGCTCTCGGCCTCGCTGGCGGTGCGCCGGATGAGCAGCAGCAGGGAGGTCACCAGTGCGGCGCGCTCGAGGATGCGCTGGTCGGAGTCGGACAGCTCGTCGTCCCGGTGCAGCACCAGGCCGCCGAGCAGCTCGGCGCCCACGGTCACCGCCGCGGTCCACCAGCTGCCGTCGCGGACCGTCCGGCCGGTCGAGCGGGCGAGCGTGAGCGCGGCGGCGGGGTCGGGCGGCAGGTCGTCGTCCGAGGCGGGGGACGGCGTGCCGCGGCCGTGCTCGTCGAGGATGGTGATCCGCCCGCCGAGCGCCTCGGTGACCGCCGCCGCGACGTCCTCCACGCCACCGCCGCGCAGCACGATGTCGATGAACCGGTCGTGCGCGCCGGCGGCCCGCTCCACCGAGGTGGTGTGCGCGCGCAGCTCGCGGGTGGCCGTCGAGAGCTCCTCCAGCGCCGTGCGGGTCTCCTCGAGCAGGCGGGCGTTGTCCAGCGCGATCGCCGCGTGCGCGGCCAGCGAGCCCAGCAGCGAGACCTCGGAGCGGTCGTAGAGCCGCTCGTTGCGGTCGGCGGCGAAGAGCACCCCGATCACCCGCGAGCCGCGCACCAGCGGCACGCCGAGGATGGCGACCAGGCCCTCCTCGGCGACGCCGCCGTTGATGTCGTCGGTGTGCTGGAACCGCGGGTCGGCGAAGTAGCGGGCGGTGGCGTACGGCGCAGCGGTCTGCGCGACCAGGCCGCCGAGGCCTGCCCCCATCGGCAGCCGCAGCGACTGGAACCGGGCCGAGACGGAGCCGTCCGTCACCCGCATGTAGGTGTCGCCCCGGGCGTCGTCGTGCAGGGTCAGGTAGGAGACGTCGGTGCCCAGCAGCTGCCGGGCCCGCCGCACGATCGCCGTCAGCACGTCGTCGACGCTGCGCAGCGCGGCGAGGTCGCCGGCGGTGTCGAACAGCGCGGCCAGCTCGGACTCCCGGCGGCGGCGCGCGGCGAACGCGTCGCGCACCTGCAGGGCCAGCAGCTTCACCCGCTCCAGCCCGGCGACCGTGGCGCTGTCGGCCCCGGCGGTCCGGGCGCGCACGACCGGCCCCTCGAACTCGATCGCCGCGGCCTCCTCGAGCAGCAGCGCGAAGTACTCCGCGGCGGCCAGCTCGCCGGACGCCGCGGCCGGCTCGGCGGACGGCGGAGTGGGCCGGGTCACGACCGGCATTCTCGCCGGTCGTGCGATCAGTGGGCGGTCCACCCGCCGTCCATCACCAGGGAGCTGCCGGTGATGGACGCCGCCGCCGGCGAGCACAGGTAGGCGACCGCCTCGGCGACCTCCGCCGGCTCGATCAGCCGCTTGACCGCCGCCGGGGCGAGCATGATCTGCTCCACGACCTGGTCCTCGGACAGGCCGTGCGCCTTGGCCTGGTCGGCGATCTGGTTCTCCACGAGGGGCGTGCGCACGTAGGCCGGGTTGACGCAGTTCGAGGTGACCCCGTGCGGGGCGCCCTCCAGTGCGATCACCTTCGACAGCCCCTCCAGGCCGTGCTTGGCGGTGACGTAGGCGCTCTTGTACGCCGAGGCGCGCAGCCCGTGCACGGAGCTGACGTTGACCACCCGGCCCCAGCCGCGCTCGTACATGTGCGGCAGCGCGCTCCGGACCAGCCGGAACGGGGTCTCCAGCATCAGCCGCAGGATCAGCGAGAAGCGGTCGACCGGGAACTCGTGCAGCGGTGCCACGTGCTGCAGCCCGGCGTTGTTGACCAGCACGTCGACGTCGAGGTCCAGGCCGTCGACCGCGTCGAGGTCGGAGAGGTCGACGGCGACCGCCGTCCCCCCGACCGCTTCGGCCACCGCCTTCGCCGCGTCGGCGTCACGGTCGACGACGACCACGTCCGCGCCGGCCTCGGCCAGTCGCACCGCGCACGCCCGGCCGATGCCCGAGGCGCCGCCGGTGACGAGGGCCCGCCGGCCGCTGAGGGTTCCTGAGTCCGCCATGGGGCCGAACGCTAGGCCGTTCCGTCGTCCGGCCACACGGTGTGCGGCCACACACCTCGGTGCGGCGCGGTGGTGCTCGGTCACACCACCCCACCGTCGGTCAGGGCCGCGGGACGCCACACGCGCACGGTGGACGGCGCGGCTCCACATGGAGATCGACCACACGTCCGCCGTCACAACTGCGGGGCCCGCCGACCGGTCTACCTGTTCGGCGCCGTCGGTGTCTGCGTGTGGGGCTTCGTGTTCTTCGGCCTGCTCGACACGCAGAGCTTCGCGCTCGTGGTGGTGGCGGTCACCGTCGGCCTGCTCTTCCACGGCGCGATGTACGGCCCACAGGCCGCCTTCCTCTCGGAGCTGTTCGGCACCAAGGCCCGCTACTCGGGCGTGTCGGTCGGCTACCAGCTCGCCTCGGTGGTCGCCGGTGCTCCCGCGCCTCTGATCGCGGTGGCGCTGCTGGGCAGCCTCACCGATCCCAACCCGATGCGGGTGTCGATCTACCTCGCCGTCTGCGCCGTCATCACGCTGGTGGCGGTGCTCTCCTACGGCGAGACGCGGACCCGCGACCTCGCCGAGGACAAGGCCATCGTGACGAAGCGGGGCCGGTCGGCGACCCGCGTGTAGCGGACCCCGACCCCGCCGCCACGGGCCCCCCATGACGCACGTCATGGGGGGCCCGTGGCGTCGCGGGGAGAAGTCGTGAGGGACGGCACCTGTGCCGGCGCCGGGACGACGGCAGCGTCAGGGGTGCGCCCCGGAGGAACGGCCGGACCCCGGCCGGCGGGCGCACCGAGGAGGTCGCCGTGCACCCGTCCGTCGCACCCGCCCCGCCGTCTCCGGCGACAGCTGCCCCGCCGGTCGTCGAGGTCGTCGACCTGCACCGCCGCTACGGCGACTTCGCGGCCGTCCGGGGCGTCTCCTTCGACGTCCGGCCCGGGGAGGTCTTCGCGCTGCTCGGCGTGAACGGCGCCGGCAAGACCTCCGCGCTGGAGGTGCTCGAGGGGCTGGCGCCCGCGTCGGGCGGGACCGTGCGGGTCCTCGGTGCCGACCCGCGGCGCGAGCGGGCCGCCGTCCGCCCGCACCTGGGGGTGCTGCTGCAGACGAGCGGCCTGCCGGGCGACCTGACCGTCGCCGAGACCGTCCGGACCTGGGCCGGCACCCTCACCACGCCGCGCCCGGTCGACGAGGCGCTGGCGCAGGTGGACCTCACCGGCCGGGCCGACGTCCGCGTGCGCAGCCTCTCCGGCGGGGAGCGCCGCCGGCTCGACCTCGCCCTGGCCCTGCTCGGCCACCCGCGGGTGCTGGTGCTCGACGAGCCCACCACCGGCCTGGACCCGGAGAGCCGGCGCACCGTGTGGGGCCTCGTCCGCGGCCTGGTGGACGACGGTGCCGCGGTGGTGCTCACCACGCACCACCTGGAGGAGGCCGAGGAGCTGGCCGACCGGATCGCGGTCATGCGCGCCGGCCGGATCGTGCTCGCCGGCACCCGCGAGGAGATCGCCGAGACCCAGCCGGCCACCATCCGCTTCACCCTCGCCCCGGGCGACCCGCAGCCGCCGGTGCCCTCGGGGGTCGAGGTGGTCAGCGCCGGCCCGCGGGTCGAGTGGCACACCCGCGCGCTGCAGCCGGCGCTCGCCCAGCTGCTGGCGTGGGCCGCCGCGTACGGCGTGGTGCTGCGGGGGTTGCAGGCCCGCGCCGCCTCGCTGGAGCAGGCCTTCCTCGCCGTCGCCGACGTCGACGCCGAGTGACCCCGCCGACCCCTCGAGGAGTTCCCATGACCACGATCGCCGTTCCCGTCGCCCCCTCCCGCCTGCGCCGCGTCGGGTCCCTCGCCGCCGCGGAGACCCGCCTGCTGTTGCGCAACCGCACCGCCGTCGTCAACTCCGTGCTCATGCCGCTGCTGCTGGTGGCCCTCGTGCCCGGGATGGGCCTCGACGACCGGGCGACCGGGCCCGGCCTGCTCACCATGGCCGCCGGCTTCACGCTGGTCTTCCTGACTTACTACAACCTGGTCACCACCTACGTCGCCCGGCGCGAGGACCTGGTGCTGCAGCGGATGCGCACCGGCGAGCTGAGCGACGGCGAGGTGCTCGCCGCCACCGCCGTCCCCACCCTGCTGGTCACGGTCGGCCAGCTCGTCCTGGTCGCCGTGGGCGTGGCCGTGCTCGGCCTGTGGACCGCGCCGGTGGACGCCGTCCTGCCGGTCCTGGCGGTGCTGCTCGGCGCGGCGCTGATGGTCGTGCTGGCCACCGCGAGCACGGTGTTCACCCGGACGCCGGAGTCGGCGCAGATCACCACGCTGCCCGTCGTCCTCGGGGCGACCGCGCTCTCCGGGCTGTTCTTCCCGCTGAGCGTGCTCCCTGAGGAGCTCGCCACGGTCGCCCGCCTGCTGCCGCTGACGCCGGTCGTCGAGCTGGTGCAGCTGGGCCTCGCGGGTCGGACCTGGGACGGCGAGGTCGTCGCCGGTGTCGAGCTGTGGGGCGCCGCGCTGGTCCCGCTGGGCGTCACGCTGGCGTGGACCGCGCTCGCGGCAGCGGCCACCGTGCGGTGGTTCCGCTGGGCCCCGCGGCGCTGACCCGCCCGGCGAGCGACGGTCGGTACGGCAGCATGGGCGCCGTGCCGACCGTCGCTCGCTGGTGGAGCAGTCGCACCGACCCGCAGCGCATCGACCTCTACACCCGCTCCTCGTACTACTCGACGCTGGTGTTCGTCCCGGTCCTGCTGCTCTTCTCGGTGTCCCCGGACTGGGCGACCTCCTCCACGTGGCAGCCGCTGGTGCTCCTCGGCTCCTCGGTGGTCACGACGGCGGCGTGCCTCGTGCTCACCCGGCGCGGGTTCCGCGACCGCACCGCAGGCCCCGACCGGCCGGCTCTGCTGGTCGCCCTCGTCGCCGGCCTGGTCACCGTCCTGGCGGCGCTGGCCGCCACGGGAGCGGGGCCGGCGCCCGCTGCACCGTGGGTGGCCGGCCTGGTGTCGGCCGCGGTGCTGCTGGCGCTGTCGGTCACCGTCCCGACCCGGCCACTGGTCGCCGGTGCCGCGGTCACCGGTGTGCTGGCCGGTGCGGTGACGGCCGCCGAGGGCGGTCCGCCGGCCACCGCCGTCGTCGTCGGCGCCTCGATCGGCGTGGCGGTCGGGTTCTTCGTCACGGCCTTCCGATTCAGCGTCTGGATCCTCGACGTGGTCCTGGAGATGGAGCGCAGCCGCGCGGTGCAGGCGCAGCTCGCCGTCGCCGAGGAGCGGCTGCGCTTCGCCCGCGACCTGCACGACGTCATGGGCCGCAACCTCTCGGCGATCGCGGTGAAGAGCCAGCTGGCGGCCGAGCTGGTCCGTCGGGGGAGGGACGGCGCGGCCGAGGAGCTGGCGGACATCAGCCGGGTCGCCGAGGAGTCACTGCGGGAGGTGCGCGACGTCGTCCGCGGTTACCGGCGCACCGACCTGCCCGGCGAGCTGGCCGGCGCCCGGTCGGTGCTGCGCGCGGCCGGGGTGGGCGTCACGGTGACCGGCGAGGAGGACGCCGTGGCGCTGCCCGAGCCGGTGCAGGCGGCGCTGGGCTGGGTGGTGCGGGAGGCGGTGACCAACGTGCTGCGGCACAGCCGGGCGAGCTGGTGCAGCGTCGAGCTGCATGCGGTCGGCGGAGAGGCGGAGCTGCGGGTGGCCAACGACGGCGCCCGCGGCACGGAGACGACCTGGGGCAACGGGCTCACCGGCCTGGCCGAGCGGCTGGCGGCGGCCGGCGGCCGGCTGTCGGCAGGGCCGGACGGCGACCGGTTCGTGCTCGCCGCGACCGTCCCGGTGGGGGTGCCGGCGTGATCCGGGTGCTGCTGGCCGACGACGAGAACCTGATCCGCTCGGCGCTCGCGGCGCTGCTCGCGCTGGAGGAGGACCTCGAGGTCGTGGCCCAGGCGGCCTCCGGCGCGGAGGCGCTGGCGATGGCGCGGGCGCACATCCCCGACGTCGCCGTCCTGGACCTGCAGATGCCCGACCGCGACGGCATATCCGTCGCCGGCGAGCTGGCCACCGTGCTGCCCGGCTGCGCAGTCGTGATCGTCACCGGGCACGGCCGGGCCGGGCACCTCAAGCGCGCGCTCGAGGCCGGCGTGCGCGGGTTCCTGCCCAAGACCGTGGGCGCGCCGGTGCTCACCGACGTCGTCCGCACCGTGCACCGCGGGGGCCGGTACGTGGACCCGGAGCTCGCCGCGGAGGCGATCAGCGCCGGGGACAGCCCGCTGACCCCGCGGGAGGCGGACGTCCTGGAGCTGGCGGCCGGCGGTGCGCCGGTCGAGGAGATCGCGGCCCGCGCCCACCTGTCCCCGGGGACGGTGCGCAACCACCTGTCGGCCGCGGCGGTGAAGCTGGGCGCGCCGAACCGGCACGCCGCCGTGGAGGCGGCCCGCCGGCACGGCTGGATCTAGCGGCCCCCTGCAGGGCGGCCCCGTCCCGGGTCCCACCCTGAGCCTGTGAGAGGTGGGGAGGACGGGGTCCTTCTTCAGTCCGGCAGGTTGCCCGGGCGGATCAGGCCGTCGTCGCGCTGGGCGTCCTCGTCGGTGGTCAGGGCGACCTCGTCGTGCTCGCCGCCGTCCGAGCGGTCCTCACCGGGCACGCCGTCGACCATGTTCGCGTTCGTCGGCCCGTCGGTGGTGTCCGGGGACTCCCGGTAGCCGGTGTCGTCGGAGTTGCTCATCAGATGTCCCTTCCTCCGGATCGGGGAGTCGGTCCCGAGACCTCGCCGGACGCTCCGTCCGTCCGGGCCCGGGCGATGTCGGAGTCGGCGCGGGCCGGCAGGTCGTCGCCCGCGGCGGCGTCCCGCTCGATCGCCTCGTCGGCGGTGAGGGGGACGTCGTCGAAGCCGGACCCGGTGCTGCTGTTGTCGCCGGTGCCCGACGCGGTCGGGATGTCCTGCTGGATCCGGTCGCTGCCCTGGGGGTCGCTCACGGGAGCCTCCTGTCCGACGGCGCTGTCCCCCGGGGCATGCCCGCCGTCGTCGCCCTGAAACGACCGGCGGCCGCCGCCCCCGAGGGGACGACGGCCGCTGGGGACGGCACCTGGCCGGGTTGGACCGGTCGCGGGACCCGGAGGCCCCCTCCAGGGCACCGCCCCGAGCATGCGAGGGGTGGGGAGGAGCACGTGGCCGCGGTGTCGTCCGGGAGGACGACAGATCACAGCGCGGCCTCGTCGACCTCCATGAGCGCGTTGTCGGTGTTCTCGACGATCACCCGCTCCGAGGACAGCCGGGGCAGCACCTGGGTGGTGAAGAAGCGGACGGCGGCGAGCTTGCCCTCGTAGAAGTGCCGGTCCGCGCTCGTCACCTCGCCGGCCAGCGCGCCCAGCGCCACCTCCGCCTGCCGCACGAGAAGCCACGCGGTGATCAGGTCGCCGGCCGCCAGCAGCAGCCGCGAGGTGTTCTGGCCGACCTTGTAGAGGCTGGTGACGTCCTCCTGGGCTGCGGTGAGGTGGCCGAACAGCGCGGCGAGCATGGCCTGCACGTCGCCGAGGGCGGTGGCCAGGGCCGCGCGCTCCTCCTTGAGCCGGCCGTTGCCCACCTCGGCGTCGATCGTGTCCTGGATCCGGCCGGCCAGCCAGGTCAGCGCGACGCCGCCGTCCTTGACGATCTTGCGGAAGAAGAAGTCCTGGCCCTGGATTGCCGTCGTTCCCTCGTAGAGGGTGTCGATCTTGGAATCGCGGATGTACTGCTCGATCGGGTAGTCCTGCAGGTAGCCCGAGCCGCCCAGGGTCTGCAGCGACTCGGCGGTGAGCAGCTGGGTGGCCCGCTCGGAGCCGAAGCCCTTGACCAGCGGCAGCAGCAGGTCGTTGACGCGGGCGGCGAGCCGGGCCTCCTCGCTGTCGGCCGTGCCGGCGGCCTCGGCCTCGGTGACCTGGTCGCGGAAGGTCGCGGTGTAGAGGTACAGCGCCCGCATGCCCTCGGCGTAGGACTTCTGCAGCATCAACGAGCGGCGGACGTCGGGGTGCCTCGTGATGGGGACCCGCGGGGCGTCCTTGCCGGTCGCGGTCAGGTCGGCGCCCTGGATGCGGTTCTTGGCGTAGTCGAGGGCCACCTGGTAGCCGGCCGACAGCGTGGCGATCGCCTTGGCGCCCACGAACATCCGGGCGTGCTCGATGACCTCGAACATCTGCGCGATGCCGTCGTGCACCTCGCCGACCAGCCACCCCTTGGCCGGCACCGGCCCGTCGCCGAAGGTCAGCTCGCAGGTCGTGGAGACCTTGAGGCCCATCTTCCTCTCGACGTTGGTGACGTACACGCCGTTGCGCTCGCCGAGCGCGCCGGTCAAGAGGTCGACGTGGAACTTGGGGACGACGAACAGCGACAGCCCCTTGGTGCCCGGCCCCGCACCCTCGGGGCGGGCCAGCACCAGGTGGACGATGTTGTCGCTCAGGTCGTGCTCGGCCGAGGTGATGAACCGCTTGACGCCGGTGAGGTGCCACGAGCCGTCGTCCTGCCGCACGGCCCTCGTCCGGCCGGCGCCGACGTCCGAGCCCGCGTCGGGCTCGGTGAGCACCATGGTGGCGCCCCACTTGTGCTGGAGCATGAGCCGGGCGAGCCGCTTCTGGTCCGGGGTGCCGAGCTCGTCGAGGATCGCGGCGAAGGCGGCCCAGGAGCCGTACATGAAGACGGCGGGGTTGGCGCCGAGCACCATCTCGAAGGCCGCCCAGGTCAGGGCGTGCGGGGCGCCGAAGCCGCCGAGGTGCTCGGGCAGGTCGAGGGAGAACCACTCGCCGTCCTCGATGGCGCGCACCGACCCCTTGAAGCTCTCGGGCAGGGTCACGGAGTTCGTGGCCGGGTCGAACACCGGCGGGTTGCGGTCGGCGTCGGCGAAGGAGGCGGCGATCGGGCCCTCGGCCAGCCGGCGGACCTCGGCCAGCACGCCGCGCGCGGTCTCGGTGTCCATCTGGGCGAAGGGCCCGGTGCCGAACCGGTCCTTGGTGTCCAGGAACTCGAAGAGGTTGAACTCGAGGTCCCGCAGGTTCGCGGTGTAGTGGCTCATCGCGCGTGGCTCCCGGTGCTCCGTGCCCGTCGACGGGTCCGTACCCGCCGGTAACAAACCGTATTACCGGCCGGTAACCGGGAGCAAGCACCGCGACCCGGCGACGGTCGTGCCGCCGCAGGGCTCCCCCTCGGGAGGGTGACGTGGACACAAGCTGTTCGACGAGGAGCTGCGCCGCGCGCCGACGCCCGCCTGCAGACCGAGCAGGAGCTGCGCCGGGCGCTCGAGCGCGACGAGCTGTGCCGTACTACCAGCCGGTGGTCAGCACGACGACCGGCGAGGTGCTGGGCCTCGAGGCGCTGGTGCGCTGGGAGCACCCGACCCGCGGCGTCCTCGCCCCCGGGGCCTTCATCGAGGTGGCGCTGGAGACGGGGCTGTTCGTGCCGCTCGGCCGGCGGGTGCTCGAGCTGGCCTGCCGCGACCTCGCCGTCTGGGACACCCTCGGCCGGTCGCGCCCCTGGGTGTCGGTGGACATCGACGCCCAGCAGCTGCACCTGGAGGCTTCCCCGACGACGTGGCCCGCGTCCTGCGCGGCACCGGCACCGACCCCGACCGGATCCGGCTGGAGCTCACCGAGAACGCGTTCCTCGACCTGGCCTCGGTGGAGGTGGCCCGTCGGCTGCCCGCGCTCGGCGTGCGGCTGGCGGTCGACGACTTCGGCACCGGGTACTCGTCGCTGAACTACCTGCGGCGGCTCCCGTCGACGTGCTCAAGATCGACCGGTCGTTCCTGGAGGACCTCTCCGCCGACCCGGAGGCCGACGCCGTCGTCCGCGCCATCGTCGAGCTCTCGCACACGATGGGCCTGACGGTGGTCGCCGAGGGCGTGGAGACCGCCGAGCAGCTGGCGGCGCTGGCCGTCATCGGCTGCGACGCCTCGCAGGGCTTCCTCATCGCCCGTCCCATGCCGGCCGCGTCGGTCCCCGCCCACCTGGGGCCGGCCGCCGTCCTCCCTCGCCCGGCCTACGCCGGGGCCGGGCGGTGACCGCTCAGCTGCTGCGGCGGCGGGCCCGCAGCACGAGGCCGGCCAGCCCGACCAGCAGGCCGCCGAGCGCCGCGGCGATGACCAGGGCCAGCACCAGCGGGGCCTGCACGTCGGCGAAGACCAGGCTGATCTCGACGGTCTGGGTGTTGTAGACGACGAACAGCACCAGCAGCACGGTGACGAACAGCAGCAGCGCCAGGGCGAGCGTCCGGCCGGCGTTGCGGACGGGGTGACGCTCGGGCCTCGCCGTCCCGCCGGTGGTGGCCGGGCCGGCGGTGGCCGGACCCGTGGTCGTCCCGGGTGTGCCGGTCGAGGTGCGCAGGGGGTCGGAGCCGGGGGTGGTCACGGTGCGAGTCTGGTGCCCGCCGCTGCTCCGCGCACGGTCAGCGGTGCGCGTCGGGCTCCGTCTCGGCGGGCGGGTAGCTCGGGCCCGCGATCCCGTCGGCCGGGCCGGGGGTCCCGCCCTGGGACTCGGGGTCGCCGGGCGGGGCGACCTCGCCACCGAGGGGTTGGACGTCGCGCGGCTCGTCGGGCTCCGGCATGGTCATGGCCCGAGTGTGCGTCGGCGCCCTCCGGACGGCGACTCCGGGGACGTGCTGCCCGGTCGGCCCGCCGGGCCACGCCTGCCCCTACTCCTCCAGGACCGGGCCCGCCTCGTGGTGGGGGTGGCCCTTCGTGCGCTCGCGCTGCTTCATCCGCGCCTCGTAGACGTGCCGGTCGCCGTCGGCCAGCTCGGTGCGGGCGCGCTCGTCGAGGGCGCGGAAGACCGACCAGTAGGTGGCGTCGTAGTCCTCGACGATCTGGAAGGTCCAGCGGTCGGCGATGACGTTGCGGCCGACGAGGTCGCGGTCGAGGTCGTCGGCGAGCTGGGTGTGGCCGGCCTTCCGCAGCAGCTCGACGGCGTCCTGGAGCAGCAGATCGGCCTTGCCGGAGTGCTGGTGGAAGCCGTAGAGCTGGCCGCGCGCCTGCTCGATCGTCTCGAGGGCCTCGGAGAGCTTGCCGAGGCCCTCCACGGTGGTGTCGTCGAGGTCGGGCCGGCTGCGGTCGGTGCTCACCGACTCATCCTGGGGTGCCCGGTACGGCGCCGCAGGCTCAGCGGGTGCCGGCGATGTCGACGAGCCGCTCGGCCAGCTCGCGGCCGTGGGAGGCGGGGCCGTCGGGGCCCAGCAGCCCGCCGGAGAGGTACATCCCGTCGATGATCAGGTGGACCTGCGCGGCGAGGTCCTCACCGGCGCCCGGGGCGACCTGCTCGGCGAGGCGCTCCAGCCGGGCGTGCAGCTCGAACTTGTAGTCGGCGGCGGCGCTGCGCGCGGGGTGCTGCGGGTCGTCGTACTCGCTGCTGACGTTGGTGAACGGGCAGCCGCGGAAGCCGGCCCGGGTGACGTCGGCCTCGACGGTGTCGACGACCGACAGCAGCGCGGCCCGGGGGTCGCCCTCGAGGCGGGCGAGCTCGGCGTCGATGCGGGCCAGCACGGTGGCCGCCTTGCGGGCGAGGTAGGCGCCGACCAGGTCGTCCTTGCTCTTGAAGAGCCGGTAGACGGTCATCTTGCCCAGCCCGGTCTCGCGGACCAGCTCGTCCATCCCGACGCTGCGCGAGCTGCGGGTCGCGAAGAGCCGCTCGGCGGTGTCCAGCACGATGGCCTGCCGCTCGGCCCGGCTCCGGCGGACGGGGGCCGAGGCGTCGTCGGCGGCGAGGGGGATGGCGGCTGCGGTCACGCCGGGGATGCTGCCCGAGTGCGTGACGGAGCGGTTCGCGGCACGCCGGGGAGGGCCGACAGGTGGTTGCAGTGAGTGACGAGGTACTCCCGGGCTGACCGGGGCCCGGGGGATCGGTGGGGCGGGTGTGACCGTCCGTGGCCCCGGGGTGGCCCCGTCCCGGCCCCTGCAGGCCCCCCTTGCAGGGCCCTACCGCGGACCCGCGAGCGGTTGGGCAGGGGTGGCCCCGTCCAGGGCACCGCCCCGAGCGTGCGAGGGGTGGGGAGGACGGGGTCCTCTTTCAGGCCCTGCGAGTCCGGCGCGGATTGGCCAGCAGGCGGGCCAGGGGCGCGGTCGAGGCCTGCCGGGCCTGCGACTCGTCGGCCGGGCGCTCCTCAGAGGTCTCGGTACCTACTCGGGGCTGGTTCTGGGTGTCCTCCATGGCCCCAGCCTCCCCTGCTCGACCGGGGACGAAACAGACCCGCAACGGTGAGTTGAGTCGACATCACGGAGAGATGCGTCACTCCCGGGTGCCGTCGGGCCCGACCGCGCGCGGACCGGACACGCCGCCCGGCCCGCGCTCCGCGCTCGGGTCAGGGGGTGTCGGCGCCGTCCCCGGGCACGTCGCCGCCCTCGGCGGGCTGCTCCGGGTGCGGCGTCTGGCCACCGGCCTGCTCGCCGGGCGGGTCCCCGCCCTCGGCGGGTTCGGTGGTGTGTGCGGGCTGGTCGGGTTCGCTCACGGGACTGCCTCCTCGTTCGTCGGCTGGCCGAGCCTGTGCCCGGCGGGCAGCCGGGTCAACCGCCCTGGTCCACCGGGACGGCGGGCGGCAGCCCGGACCGCGCCGCGGCGACCGCTGCGGCGTCGGGCAGCGCGTCCCGGGCGCCGGGTCGGGTCGTCGACATCGCGGCCGCCGTGACCGCCGTCGCCACCGCCTCGGCCGGTGCCGTGCCGGCGGCGAGGGCGACCGCGAGCGCCCCGCAGAAGGCGTCGCCGGCACCGGTGGTGTCGACGGCCCGCACCGGGAGCGGAGGCTGCAGCAGCGCCGGGCCGTCGTCCGGCACCAGCAGCGCGCCGCGCCCGCCGAGGGTGACCACGACCGTGCCGCCCGTCAGGGTGCGCGCCAGCGCCGCCAGCTCGCCGGGTGTCCGGTCCCCGGGGGCCGCCTCGGCCAGCTGCACCAGCTCATGCTCGTTGGGCACCAGGACGTCGACCCGCGCGAGCAGGTCCGCCGCCAGCGGCTGCGGCGGCGCCGGGGTGAGGACGACGGTGCCCGCGGCCACCGCGGTCGCCGCCTGCACGGTCTCCAGCGGCACCTCCAGCTGCAGCAGCACCACCCGCGCGTCGCGCACCGCCGCGACGTCGACGTCCCCCGGTCGCAGCTCGGCGTTGGCGCCGGGGACGACGACGATCAGGTTCTCACCGCTCCCCTCCTCGACCGGGATGGTCGCACTGCCGGTGAGCACTCCCGGCGTCCGCGCCACGGCCGTGACGTCGACCCCTGCAGCGGTCAGCGCCGCCAGCTGGCGGTCGGCGGCCGGGTCGTCGCCGACCCGGCCGACCATCGCCACCCCGCCGCCGAGCCGCCCGGCGGCCGCCGCCTGGTTCGCGCCCTTGCCTCCGGGCGCCAGCACGGTCCCGCGGCCGACGACGGTCTCGCCGCGGCCGGGCAGGCGGTGCACGCGGACCAGCACGTCCTCGTTGAGGCTGCCGACGACGGTGACGCTCACCCGGGCAGCTCTACCAGAACCGGTCCTCAGCCGTCGGACGGCCGGCGCTGGCGCAGCGGCAGCAGGTACCAGGCCACTGCGCCGAGCACCACCACGAAGGCGCAGCAGGCGACCGCCGGCCACCGGCCGAGGACGACGTCGAGCACCAGCAGGACCGCCGCCGCGATGCCCAGGAGCAGCAGCGCCAGCCCGACGACCAGCGCGGCGTCGGCGAAGGCGACCAGCTGCTGCTTGCGCCGCTGCCGGAACAGGGTGCGGTGGAAGGAGACCGGCGCGATGAGCACCAGCGTCGCGCTCGCGGTGCTGAGCAGGGTGACCGCGTCGACCGTCGTCCCGAAGGTGCCGAGCTCCTCGAAGCGGGCGCTGAACGGCAGGGTGAGCAGGAAGACGAACAGGATCTGCACGCCGGTGATCGCCACGCGCATCTCCTGCAGCAGCTCGGCGAGGTTGCGGTCGAGCACCTCCTCGAGCGTCTGCCCGCGGGCGACCGCGGCCCCGGCCGCGTCGGTCCGTTTCCGCGCCACCCACCTGCGGTAACGCCGGGGAACCGACCCCAACCCACCCCGACACGCGCCCCGACACGGGCAGACACCGCGGGAGCAGCCATGGCACACGACGAGGACCCGGACACCATCCGCCGCGAGTTCGGCGACGCGGTCAACATGAGCCCCTCGGAGCTGCAGGAGTGGCTGGCCACCGACGAGTCGCAGTCGGTGGGGCAGAAGAAGGACGGCGACGGTGAGTCCACCGGCCACGCCGAGGGGCGCCGCATCGTCGAGCTGCTGCGGAAGAAGAAGGGCGACCTGTCCGACGACGACTACGCCCACATGCGCAAGGTGCACGGCTACGTGGCCCGCCACCTGGCGCAGCAGCCGGCCAAGGAGGACGTCGAGACCTCCAAGTGGCGCTACTCGCTGATGAACTGGGGCCACGACCCGCTGAAGGAGAACTAGTCCCCGGATGCCCGACCTGCGCCGCAACGACCTCGCCCAGTACGACCAGCTCGCCGACCAGTGGTGGGAGGCCTCCGGCGGGTTCGCGGCACTGCACTGGCTGGCCGCCTCGCGGGCCGAGCACATCCCGCCGGCGCCGGGGCCGGACGCGGTGCTGGTCGACCTGGCCTGCGGCGGGGGGCTGATGGCGCCGCACGCCGCCCGGCTCGGCTACCGCCACGTGGGCGTCGACCTCGGCGCGCAGGGCCTGCGGGTGGCCCGCGAGCACGGCGTCCTGGCCGTGCGGGGATCGGTGCTCGCCGTCCCGCTCGCCGACGGGTGCGCCGACGTCGTCGTGGCCGGCGAGATCCTCGAGCACGTCGAGGACGACGTCGGGGTGCTCGCCGAGTGCGCCCGGCTGCTGCGCCCCGGCGGCACGCTGGTCATCGACGCGCTGGCCGACACCCGGATCGGGCGCTTCCTCATGGTGACCGTGGCCGAGCGGCTGCCCGGCGGCCCGCCACCCGGCATCCACGACCCCGCCCTGTTCGTCGACCGCGCCCGCCTGCTCGCCGCCGCCGACCGGCTCGGACTGGACCTGCGGCTGGTCGGGCTGCGGCCCTCGTTCCGCGAGGCGCTGGCCTGGCGGCTGGGCCGGCGGGACACGGTGCGGATGAAGCCGGTCCGATCCACGGCCGTGGTGTTCGCCGGCTACGGAAGCCGCCGGTGAGGGCGCCGACGGAGCGGCGCGACCCATCGGCCGCCCATAGGGTCGGGGTCATGAGCGCCCGTGAGCTGCGCCGATGAGCGCCGTCCTGACCGGCGCCGGTCGCGCCCTGCCGACGACGATCGAGCAGGACGCGGTCTGGGAGGGCTTCTTCGCCGGCCACTACGCCGACGTCCGCGCAGCTCGGCGGGTGTTCGCCAGCGCCGGGGTGCGGCGCCGGCACGCGGTGGCCAACCCGCTCGACGAGGACATCAGCGGCTGGAGCACCGGCGCGCGGATGCAGCGCTACGTCCAGGAGGCGCTGCCGCTGGGCAAGCAGGCGGTGGCCGCCGCCCTCGACGACGCCGGCCTCGCGCCGGGGGACGTCGGCCTGTTCGCCGTCGCCACCTGCACCGGGTACGCCACCCCCGGCCTGGACATCCGGCTGGCCAGCGACCTCGGCATGCCGCCGGGGCTGCAGCGGCTGCTGGTCGGCCACATGGGCTGCTACGCCGCCATCCCCGGCCTCGCCGCGGTCGGTGACTACGTGGAGGCCCGGTCCCGCCCGGCCGTGCTGCTGTGCTGCGAGCTGACCAGCCTGCACGTGCAGCCGCCGGTGCGGGAGCTCGACCAGGTGGTCGCACACGCGCTGTTCTCCGACGCGGCGACGGCCGTCGTCCTGGAGCCCAGGTGGGCGGGGCGGGGGCAGCGGCGCCGGCTGGCCGGCGTGGTGGCCCGGACCGACCCCTCGACCGCCGACCACATGACCTGGGACGTCACCGACCTCGGCTTCCGCATGGGCCTGTCGCCGCGGGTGCCCGACGTGCTCTCCCGGCACGTCGGCGACGTCGTCGACGAGCTGCTGACCGGCGCCGGGCTGCGGATCGAGGACGTCGCCGGCTGGGCCGTGCACCCGGGGGGCCCGCGCATCCTCGACGTCGTCCGCGACCGGCTCGGGCTGGCCGAGGAGCAGCTGGCCGCCTCGCGCCACGTGCTGGCCGAGCACGGCAACTGCTCGTCGGCGACGGTGCTGCTCGTGCTCGAGGAGCTCGCCGACGCCGACGGCCCGGTCGTGGCGATGGCGTTCGGCCCGGGGCTCACGCTCTACGCGGCGCTGCTGCTCCCGGCCTGAGCCGGTCAGGGTGGTGACCGCGCTTCCCGGTCGGCTACCCTGCGTGAGCTAGGTCACTCTCCGGAGAGGGCAGCCCGTGGGGTCCAGTGACACTCCCGTGCGCGTGTTCCTCGTCGACGACCACGAGGTCGTCCGGCGCGGCGTCGCCGAGGTCCTGGAGGAGGATCCGGTCATCAGCGTCGTGGGCGAGGCCGGGTCGGTCGCCGAGGCCCTCGCGCGGGTGCCCGCGGTGCGGCCGGACGTCACCGTCGTCGACATGCGCCTGCCCGACGGGGACGGCGCGGAGGTCTGCCGCAAGCTGCGCGAACGGGTGCCCGGGCTGCGCTGCCTGGTCCTGACCAGCTTCCCCGACGAGGACGCCGTCGCCGCCGCGGTCGCCGCCGGCGCCTCGGGTTACGTCCTCAAGCAGGTCCGTGGCTCGGCGCTGGTGTCCGCCGTGCACACCGTCGCCGGGGGCGGGACGTTGTTCGACCGGGACACCGGGGTCCCGGCCTCGGCGGCGCGCCGCCGACCCGCCGAGCGGGACCGCCGGCTGGCCGTGCTCACCGAGCAGGAGCGCACGGTGCTGCGGCTGATCGGCGAGGGCCTGACCAACCGCCAGATCGGCGCCCGGATGGGGCTGGCCGAGAAGACGGTGAAGAACTACACCAGCCACCTGCTGGCCAAGCTGGGGCTCGAGCGGCGCACGCAGGCCGCGATCCTCGCCACCGAGCTGCGCGACCGCGGCGACTGACCCCCGGCCACTCGGGGACTCGCGCCAGGCCCCGTCCAGAGGCTCGCCGCCGGCCCCGTTCCGGGTCCCGCCCCGAGCGTGCGAGGGGTGGGGAGGACGGGGTCCTTTTCAGTCCCGGCGCGGCATCGGCACGGACCACCGGATCTGCGTGCCCTTGGGGCCGGTCGAGGTCGTCAGCCGCCCGCCGTGTCGCTCCGCGCGGTCGGCCAGGTTGGTCAGCCCGCTGCGCACGGCGACCGCGGGCAGGCCGACACCGTTGTCGGTGACGACGACGCGCACCTCGGAGTCCACCGTGACCGTGACCGTCACCCGGGTCGCCGAGGCGTGCCGCACCACGTTGGTCACCAGCTCGCGGACGACGGCGACGACGTCGGGCAGCAGCGCCGGTGGCAGGTCGTCGTCCCCGCGCAGCCGTACGTCCGGCCGCAGTCCCTGCCCCCCGGTGATGGAGCGGACGACGTCGACGATGCGGGTGCGGACGGCGTCGTGGGAGGCGTCGTCGGCCTCGTGCAGCTCGAAGATCGCGGAGCGGATGCGGGCGATGGTGCCGTCGAGCTCGTCGACCCGCTCGGCCAGCGCCGCCGCCGTCTCGGGGAGGGTCTCTTCCAGCGAGCGGCTGACCCGGTCGAGCGCCAGGCCGGTGGCGAAGATCCGCTGGACGACGTGGTCGTGCAGGTCCCGGGCGATCCGGTCCCGGTCGGCCTGCACCTGCAGCCGCCGCTCGCGCTGCTGGCTGCGGGCCAGCTCCAGCGCCACGGAGGCCTGCGCGGCGAAGGCCGAGGCCAGTTCCAGGGTGTCCGGCTCGAAGGGCTCCCGCCCGCGCCGCCGCATGGCGACGACGGTCCCCAGCGCCGGACGACCGCCCAGCGGGATCATCAGCGTGGGGCCGAAGCGCTCGGTCAGCTCGCCGAGCACTGGAGCGCGCTGACCCCCGACCGCGGCGGCGCTGACGTCGGGGACGAGCACCGGCGTGCCGGTGCGGTGCGCCGTCCCCAGCTGCGTGTCGGTCAGCGGGAGTCGCACGCCCTCGGCGTACTCGTAGGGCGCGCCGACGGCCACCCCCACGGTGAGCACGTTCTCGTCGTCCGGACTGGGCACCAGCACGCCGGCGGCGTCGGCGGAGGCGAGGCCGGCGACCTGCTCGCCGATGGAGCGCAGCACGGTGCCCGGGTCGGCGCCGGACAGCAGCGCGGTCGCGATGTCGGTGCCGGCCTGGGCCCAGGCCCGGCGGTGCTCGGCGCGCTCGACCAGCTCGGCGTTGGCGATCGCCAGGCCGCCGGCGCCCGCCAGCGCGACCGCCGTTGCCTCGTCGGCCTCGGTGAACGCGTCGACGCGCTCGGCGGTCAGGAACAGGTGGCCGAACACCGCGCCGCGCACCCGGACGGGGACCCCGAGGAAGGAGCGCATCGGCGGGTGGCCGGGTGGGAAGCCGACCGCCTCGGGGTGCGCGGTGAGGTCGGCCAGCCGCAACGGTGCCGCCCGGTCCAGCAGCAGGCCGACGACGCCGGTCCCGACGGGCAGCCGGCCGATCCTCTCCCGGGCGGCGGCGTCCATGCCGACGACGACGAAGCGCTCGAAGCGGGTGCCGGTCTCGTCGACGATGCCGAGCGCGCCGTAGGTCGCGGCGGTGGTCTCGACGGCTGCCTGCACGAGCCCGTGCACGGTGCCGTCGACCTGCTCGCTGTGTGCCGTGGTGCGGCTGCCGGGGACGGTCACCTCGGCCGTGGGCAGACCGGCCACCCCGGCGCCGGGCGGGGTCAGGGCCCGGTGGTCGGAGTGCTCCGGGGAGAGCGGCGAGGTCGCGGCGATGTGGGCCTCCGTCAGGCGCCGCGGGCCAGGCGGCGGGGCGGCTGCCGGGGGACGGCGGGGCGCAGCAGGGTCTTGCCCTGGCCGCTGACCACCACCAGGTCGGCGCCGCGGGCGGCGCTGCTCAGCGCCTCGAAGACCGGGCGCTCGAGCACGGCGGTGCGGACCCGGCCGGAGACGCCGGTCTCGGCGATGGCCCGCAGCACCTGGGCCTCCAGCCGTTCCAAGGCGACGGTGCCCGTGCGCCGGCCCGGTCGGCCCAGGCCGGTCAGCCCGTCGTCGCCCTCGTCGTCGAGGACGCAGACGGCGACCACGGTGGCCTCCCGGCGGGCGGCCTCCCGCAGCGCCCACACCAGGGCGCCCTGCGAGGCGGGCGAGCCGTCGACGTCGACGAGCAGCCAGGGGTTCTGGCGCCGCGGCAGCAGCGGGGTGAGTCGCATCGGCTCCACCCGGCGTCGGTCGTGCGCGGCGTCCGCCGACGTGTCTCCTGTCGTGGGTGCATCCGGTCGCTCCCCCTCCGGCCCGTTGCTGAACCGGTGCGCATCGTCCATGCGGCGATCGTGTACCCCCCCGTTGCGGGGCGGCAGGGACCAAGGGCCCGCGTCCACGCAGGTCAACGCGTTACTGATCCGTTCCGATTGGTGACTGGGTGTGTCACAGCGCAGAGTGATGGTCCCGACACGCGGTTCCCGACGACGACCGTCGCGTCCCGTTCGTCGTCCCGCACCACCACCGCGCGCAACCCCGCGCCCTCGACCGCGGCGGCGGTGTGCGGTGCCTGGCGCACGCTGGTCTCCACGATCAGCGATCCGCCCGGTGCCAGCCAGTCCCGCGCCTCGGCCGCGACCCGGCGCTGCAGGCCGGTGCCGTCGGGGCCGCCGTCCAGTGCGGTGCGCGGCTCGTGGTCGCGCGCCTCGGGCGGCATCAGCGCCAGGGCGGCGCTGGGTACGTAGGGCGCGTTGACCGCCAGCAGGTCGACCCGCCCCCGCAGCCCCGCCGGCAGGGCGGCGTAGAGGTCGCCCTGGTGCACCCGGCCGCCGACCCCTGCGAGGTTGCGTCGGGCGCAGCGGACGGCGGCCGGGTCGACGTCGGCGGCGTGCAGCTCGACCGGGCCGAGGGCGGTGGCCACCGCCAGGCCGACCGCGCCGGACCCGCAGCACAGGTCGACCACCAGCGGTGTCCGGGGGGCGTCCCGGAGCAGTGCGACCGCCCGCTCGACCAGCAGGGCGGTCCGCTGACGGGGCACGAAGACGCCGGGCTCCACCGCGACACGCAGGCCGCAGAACGCCGTCCAGCCGAGCACCAGCTCCAGCGGCTCGCCGGCGACCCGCCGGTCCAGCAGCGACGCGAGGTGCGCGGGGCCGGTCGCGGCCGCCAGCAGCTCGGCGGCCTCCTCCTCGGCGAAGACGCAACCCGCCGCGCGCAGCCGCGCGACCACCGGTGCGGGGTCCTGCGGAACGCCCGGGGACGGTCGCACGGGCCGCTCGCCCCCCTCCGACTCCGGCTGCCGGGAAGGGTACGGGCGGACGGGACGTGCATGAGCACCGTGCCTGCGGGGCAGGTCCGTCGTGCGTGAGCAGTGCGCGACCGCCGACAGGGGAGCCGACCATGCCGACATCCGACCCACGACCTCCCGGCGAGGACCGCTCCGGCGGGGAGCGGCCGAGCGCGCGGGGGCGCCGGGGCAGGGCCGTCGTCGCCGGCACCTTCCTCGCCGGACTGGCGATCGTGCTGGGGGTCCTGCTGCTCGTCCCGCGCTGCAGCCAGGCGGTGCAGGACAACGGGTCCGCCGCCGGCGGCCCACCGGTCGTCGAGCAGGTCGCCCCGCAGGTCGACCGGCCGTAGCCGGCCCGCTGCGGACGCGCCGGAGCCCGGCGGGCCGTCCTGAGGCGGTCGCCCGGGGCTCCGGCCGGCGGTGACGTCAGGCGGTGAAACCGATGCGGTCGATCTTGCGGTGGTAGCGGGTGCCGAGCCCGCCGCCGAGGAGCGCGCCGAGCAGGGAGACGACCGCAGCGGCGACCCCGGCGACGACCCCGGCCGTGGTGGCGGTGCTGCCGCTGACCGGGATGCTCGGCAGGTTCAGCTGCGACAGCACGTTGTACTGCGCACCCAGGACCACGCCGAGCAGGGCGAGGGCGACGACGACCACGAGGCCGATGACCCACACGGCCAGGCCCTGGCGGGCGCCGTCGAAGCGGGCCATCCGGCCGGCCACGTAGCCGCCGGCGAGGTAGGCCAGGAACAGCACCACCAGCAGGGCGATGCCGCCGGTGAGGCCGATGGCGGCGGCCTCCCGGGCCGCCTCGTCCGCGGTGTCCACCTGGGTCAGACCGAAGGCAACCCCCGCCGCCGAGAGGATCGCCAGCAGCAGCACGGCCAGGCCGTTGGCCGACAGCCAGCCGAAGAACGCGGCGCCCCACTTGATGCCGCCGTAGCGCGCGTGCTGGGCGTCGACGGCGTCCCGGGCGGCACCGCGGGTGGCGTGCGCGCCCTCCGCCGCCGCGCCGGTGGGAGCGGCCGGAGCGGTCCGGGCGTGGAGGTCGGTGCGGGTGCGGTCGGGCTCGGTCATCACGTCTCCTCGTGGACGACACAGGGCCCGGCAGCGGTGCCCGGTCGTCCCCCCGGCAAACGGGTCGTGACCGGATCGGGTGACGGACCGACCTGGGCGGACGTCGACGCGAGGGGGTAGGGAGCGGCCGGAGCTCCTCGGTCCGCGCGTGCCGACCGATGAGCGGGGACGCCGGCTGGTCGACCGGTCAGGCAGCCCGGAGGCGGAGAGCGGGTGACGAGAATCGAACTCGCACTGTCAGCTTGGGAAGCTGATGTTCTGCCATTGAACTACACCCGCGGGGTCCCGCCGAGACTACCTGAGCGCCCGGTCGGAGGGGAGCGGGGGCCGCCGGCGCGGATGACGACGGTGGTGCCGGCCGGACTGGGCGTCGCCGTGATCTCCCCGACGGCGCTCATCAGCATCGAGCCCCGGCCCCGGTCCATGCTCGGTACCCGCTCCCGCCACCGGCCGTAGTCGCGGACGGCGACCTCCACCCGGTCGCCGGCGACCTCGGCCCCGACGTCGATGACCGGCTCGGTGGGGTCCTGGGCGTGCTCGATCGCGTTCGTGGCCGCCTCGCACGCCGCCAGCACGAGGTCGTAGGCGAGGTCCTCGTCGAGGCCGGCGTCGGCGAACACCGCCCACAGCCGCCGGCGCAGCGCCGGGACGGATGACGCGGTGGCCGGGAAGCGCCAGCGCCGGCGGAGAGCGACCTGCGCGGGGGCTCCGGCGCCCGGCTGCGCGGCCGGGTCCCCCGCGGCAGGCGCGGCCGCCGACGGGGTCATCGGCGGACGCGGGCGGGGCGGCACCGAGAGTGCCACGGCGGCGGCCGTGGCCGCGGCGGCCGGGAGCTCCGCGCCGCGGTCGGCGGGCCGGGGACCGGTCGCGCGCCCGGCGGCGCGCTCCACGACGGCGCGCAGCCGTCCGATCAGCTCGGCGGACTCGAACGGCTTGGCCAGATAGTCGTCCACCCCGGCGTCGAACCCCTCCACGGCGGCCTCCTGGCCGGCGCGGGCGGTGAGCATGACCACCGGGACGTCGCGCAGGGCGGGGTCGGCCCGCAGGGCGCGCAGCAGGTCGAAGCCGTCCAGCCCGGGCATCATCACGTCGGTCACGACGACGTGGGGCCGCGCGGCTCGCACGGCGTCGAGTGCCTCCTGGCCGTTGGTCGCCGTCCGGACGGTCCACACCGGCGAGAGCAGCCGCGTCAGGTAGGCGCGCATGTCGGCGTTGTCGTCCACGACCAGGACGCTGGTGCCGGGGGTGCTGGCCGGCGTCCGCGGGCCCGTGCCGTCCGCGACGTCGTCCCACGGGGTCACCACGCCGCCGCGCGAGGAGGCGGAGGGGACGGCCGGCGCGCCGGCCGGGGCGTCGGGTTCCCCGAAGGGGACCCGGACCGTGAAGGTGCTGCCGGCGCCGGGCTCGCTGGTGGCGCTCACCTCGCCGCCGTGCAGGGCGACCAGCTCGCGCACGAGGGCCAGGCCCAGCCCGCTGCCCTCCCGGCTGCGCGCGGCGGTGCCGACGCCGCGGTGGAACCGCTCGAACAGGCGCGGCAGCTCGGCGGCGGGGATCCCGACCCCGGTGTCGCACACCTGCAGCACCAGGTCATCGCCGTCGGCCCGCAGGGTGACGTCGATGCCGCCGACGAAGGTGTACTTCACCGCGTTGGCGACCAGGTTGAGGACCACCTTCTCCCACATCCGCGGGTCGACGTACGCCGGCCGCCCCAGCGGCGGGCAGTCGACGGTGAGCCGCAGGCCGGCGCGCTCGGCCGCGGCCCGCAGCACCCCGGCCAGCTCGGCGGTGTAGGCGGCCACATCGGTCTGCACCCGCACCGCCGACGCCCGGCCGGCCTCGATGCTCACGAACTCCAGCAGGTCGTTGACCAGCCGCTGCAGGCGCTGCCCGTTGCGCAGCGCCAGGGTGAGCGACTCGCGGACGTCGCCCGGCAGCACCGGCCCGTTCTCGGCGAGCGTGTCGGCGATCGGGCCGAGCAGCAGGGTGAGCGGCGTGCGCAGCTCGTGGCTGACGTTGGCGAAGAACGCCGTCTTGGCCTGGTCCAGCTCGGCCAGCGCCTCCGCCCGGGCGCGCTCCTCGGCGTAGGCGCGCGCGTTGCGGACCGCGGCGGTGAACTGGCCGGCCAGCAGCTCGTGGAAGGAGCGGTACTCGTCGTCCAGCGCCCGGTTGGGGTTCAGGCCGACGACGAGCGCACCCACGCCGTCGCCGTCCGGGACGCCCAGGGGCAGCACGGCGGCCTCGGTGACCGGGTCGCCGAACGGCCCGCCGGTGAGGCCCAGGGCGGCCACCGCCGGAGGCAGCAGCTCGCCGGGCGAGGCGGCCACCTCCGGGAGCAGCCCGGGGTCGCAGCCGACCGTGGCCGCGCGGCGCAGCCCGGTGCCGGGGGTGTGGAGGTAGACGGCGGCGAACGGCGCGTCGAGGGGGTCGCCGGCCAGCGCGGCGGTCATCGCCGTCACCGTCGCCGTCTCGTCGACCAGCTCACCGGTCGAGGTCGCGACGTCGTGCAGGAGCCGCTGCCGGCGCTCGGCCAACACCTGCCGGGTGACCTCGGTGCACACCGCGTGCATGCCCGCGACCCGGCCGTCGTCGCCGTAGGCGGGGGCGTGGGAGACGGTGAAGTAGGTCTCCTCGCGGTAGCCGGCGCGCTCGAGGAGCAGCAGCAACTGCGGGATCCAGGACGCCTCGCGGGCGGCCATGGCGTGCTCCACCGGCTCCTGCAGCGCCGCCCAGCCCTCGGCAAGGGTCACCCGGAGGTCGTCGCCGATGGCGCCGGGGTGCTTGGTGCCGATCAGCGTCGCGTACGCGTCGTTGTAGAACTGGGTGTAGCCGGGGCCCCAGGCCAGGATCATCGGGAACCGCGACACCAGCACGGTGCGCACCGCGTGCCGCAGGCTGGCCGGCCAGCCCCCGACCGGTCCCACCGGCGTGGTGGACCAGTCGAAGACGGCCATCAGCCGGCCGTTCCCGCCGCCGTCGCGGAAGAGCTCGTCGTCCCCCGGGGCCGGGGACGGGGAGGGCCCTGCGCTCACGTGCCGGCCCACCTCCGCGTGCTGCTCCTCGGACCCCCGACGCGGCCCCGGACGCGCGTCGGTCCCGGTACCCCGGCCATGGCCGGGTACCGGGACGGAACGGTACCCCGGGGTCAGCGGCGCATCGCCGCCAGGAAGCCGGTCGCCTCCGAGCGCAGCCGCTCGGCCAGCTGGGACAGGCCGGTGACGGCGGCCCTGGCCGTCGGGTGCCGCCGTTCCTCGGCCAGCAGCTGTTCGTACAGCGGGGCGACCGTGCGGATCGCGCCGGGGGGGCGGCGCCGGTTCGAGTGGTAGCCGACGATCCCGCCGTCGGGTCCGTACGACGGCGCGACGTGGGCGAGCACCCAGTAGTGCGCGCCGTCGGAGGCCAGGTTGTCGATGTCGGCGAACAGCTCGCGGCCCTCCGCGAGGGTCTGCCACAGCAGCGCTGAGACGGCGCGGGGCTTGGCGTAGGTGACGACGCCGCGGAGGTCGGTCCTGGAGACGATCAGCTCGTCGGGGGCGAAGGTGCGTGCCTCCCCGGTGGGGCGGGTGCCACGGCTCGCCCCCGTGCCGCCGGTCGCCCCCGTGTCCCGAGCAGGGTCCTCCCGCGGGTGTGGACGCAGTCGTCCCCCTGTCCATCGGCAGGACGGCGGGGTGATCCAGTGGGCACGTCGCTCCGGGGAGCGATCGGGCCACCGGCCGGACGGGTGTCCGGCCGGTGGCCCGGTGGGAGAGCCCTCGCGTCAGACGCGGATCCCGCGGCAGGACACCGAGCAGTCGGTCGACCAGACCGTCCGCAGTCCGGCGAAGACCGCGCTCCGGACGAGTCGCAGCCCGCCGGGGCCGGTGCGCACGTCGGACGAGGAGCCGCCGCCGGCGCCCGCGGAGCCGCTGCCGGCACCGCCACCGCCGCCTGTGCCGGGCGCGCCGCCACCCGTGCCGGAACCGCCGCCGGAGCCGCCCGGCGTGCTGCCGCCGGGCGCCGTGCCGCCGGTGGGGGCGGTGTAGGTCAGCGCCGCGGTCAGCACCGAGTGCCGGCCGTCGGGGGCGAAGACGTGCACGTCGTACACGCCCGCGGCCCGGGCGGGCACCCGAACGACGACCTGGGTCGCCGACGAGCGGACCACGGTCGCCGCCGCGCTGTCCCCGATGCGGACCCGCGGGCCCGACGGCAGGGCCGCGCCGGTGATGGTCACCAGGGTGCCGCCCGCCGTGCCGACCCGGGCCGGGCTCAGCGAGGTGATCCCGAACGGACCGACCGACGGGTAGACGTTCTGGCCGCCCGGGGTCGGGCTGCCGGAGCCGCCCGAGTCGCCGGACCCGCTGGGGGTGTCCGGGGACGTCGGCGTCCGGGTGCCCGAGGGCACGTCCGGCACGACGGGCGCCGTGCGGCCGGACGGCGCATCCGGGTTGCCGGAGCGGCCGCTGCCGGCACCGCCCGACCCCGAGCCGGCCGGACCCGACCCCCCGGACCCGCTGCCGCCGGAGCCACTGGCCCCACTGCCCTCGGAGTCGCTGCCCTCGGAGTCGCTGCCCTCGGAGCCGCTGCCGCCCGAGCCGGAGCCGCCGGTCCCGGAGCCGTTCGAGCCGCTGCCACCGGAGGTGGACCGGTCCGTCCCGCCGGTCCCGGAGCTCCCCGAGCCCGGGTCGCCCGAGCCGGACCCGGAGCTCCCCGAGCCGGGGCCGGGCGAACCCGACGAGCCGGAGCCGGACGAGCCCGACGGGCCGCTGCCCGGGGTGTTCCCGCTCCCGCCCGGCGCGGGAGCCGCCGTCGTCCCGACGACCAGCGGAGCGGCGTAGGTGCGCCCGACGGCCGTGCCGTCGCGGTCGAGCTGGACGGTGAGCACGTAGCGGCCGTCGCCGAGCTCCAGGGAGGGGGAGAGGGCGAGTTCGGCCGGGCCCGCCGCGCGGCCGAGCGGGAAACGCGCCGTCCCGGTGTCGTCGGTCGCCAGCGTGGTGCCGCCGACGGTGAGCTCGGCGCCGGAGACGGCCCAGACCTCGCCCTCGTGCTCCATGCCCAGGCCCAGCGTGACGCCGTAGTCGCCTGCTGCGGCCGGGCCGGCCGCGGCCACGCGCGGGGTGACGACGCCGGCCGGCGCGGTCATCGAGGTGAAGGTGTACGAGACGGTGTCCGCGGCGCGGGCCGGCAGACGGCTCAGCGACAGCCGGCCACCGGTGACCGACCGCCCGGCGAACGCGGCCACCGGGTCGACGTCCTCGAGCAGGGCCTGGCGCAGCTGCCGCGGCGTCGCGTCCGGCATCGCCTGCCGGTAGAGCGCCACCGCGCCGGCCACCTGCGGGGAGGCGATCGACGTCCCGTTGATCAGCCGGTAGCCGCCGTCGTTCCACGTGGTGAAGACGATCGTGCCCGGCGCGAAGAGGTCGACGGAGTAGGCGCCCCATGCGGAGAAGTCGCTGCGGGTGTCGGACGCCGTCGAGGAGCCGACCGTCACGACGTTGGTCTCGGTCAGGCTGGCTGGGTAGAGCGGGGCGGCGTCCCGGTCCATGGCGTCGTTGCCGGCCGCGACCACGACGACCACGCCCTTGGACTCGGCGTAGGCGACGGCCGAGCGCAGGTTGTCGAGCGCCCACCCGCCTACGGCCCCACCCCAGGATGCGTTGACCACGTCGGCGCCGTGGTCGGCCGCGTACCGGATCGCCTCGGCGCCCAGGACGACGTCCACCCCACCGCCGCTGCCGATGACCAGCGGCATGATCGTCACGCCGGGCGCCACGCCCGCGGTGCCCAGGCCGTTGCCGGCGCGGGCGCCGACGGCACCGGCGACGCTCGCACCGTGGGTGCCGCCCGCCCCGTTGTCGACGTCGGCGCTGTTGGTCGTGAAGTTCCAGCCGTGGCAGTCGCCGGCCTTGCCGTTGCCGTCCCGGTCGGTGGGGCCGCACGGCTCGGCGGGATTGGTCCACAGCGCGCCGGCCAGGTCGGGGTGGTCGGAGTCGTAGCCGGTGTCGACGACGGCGACGACCACGCCCTCGCCCGTGCCGGCCTCCCAGCCGGTGGTGACGTCGTCGTCCGCGTCGACCCGCGCCGGCTGGTTGTAGGCGTTGGTGCCGGTGTTCTCCAGGTTCCAGCCGTACTGCGGCCAGTAGGGGTCGGCGACCGTCCCGGCAGCCACGGGGACCGCCGGCGAGTACTCGGCGTCGGCGACACCGGGCAGCGCCTCCACGTGGTGTGGCGCCAGGCCCTCGGTCGCCACCAGGGCGCGGTCGGTCCCGACCGGCTGGGCGTTGACGACGCCGTCGGCGAGGGCGACCGCTCGGACCAGGTCGGCCGGCGCGACGCCCTCGTCAGCGGTGATCACGTAGCGGGTCAGCCCGTCGCCAGGGCCGAAGTCGGAGACGACCGGCACGGCGGCGAGCGCGAGTGCGCTGTACGCCGCGGCTCCGGCGTAACCGGCGACCGAGGCGGAGACGAGCACGACTGCCAGGACGCCGCGACGCAGCGGCGCTCCTCGGGACTGGGACACGGACCCTCCACTCCACCGGGGTCACGGCCCCGGGTCAGAGCCGGCCCGGGAGGGGGCCAGCGGGAGGGGATCGGCGTGCTCGGCCGCGCGGTTGAGGGCCCGCCGGCCGGATTCGCCCGGAGTGGTGAGCAGGGACGGTCCCTAGACTCCGCCGCATGCTGCTGTCCGACCGCGACATCACGGCCGCGATCTCCGAGGGCCGCCTGGGCATCGAGCCCTATGACAAGGCGCTGGTGCAGCCCTCGAGCATCGACGTCCGGCTGGACCGCTTCTTCCGGGTCTTCAACAACGCGCGGTACACCCACATCGACCCCGCCCAGCAGCAGGACGACCTGACCACCCTGGTCGAGCCCGACGGCGACGAGCCGTTCGTGCTGCACCCGGGTGAGTTCGTGCTCGGCTCCACGCTGGAGATCGTGACCATCCCCGACGACGTGGCCGCCCGCCTGGAGGGGAAGAGCTCGCTCGGCCGGCTGGGCCTGCTCACCCACTCCACGGCCGGCTTCGTGGACCCGGGCTTCTCCGGGCACATCACCCTGGAGCTGTCCAACGTGGCCAACCTGCCGATCACGCTCTGGCCCGGCATGAAGATCGGCCAGCTCTGCCTGTTCCGGTTGACCACCCCGGCCGAGCACCCGTACGGCTCGGCCGTCTACGGCTCCCGCTACCAGGACCAGCGCGGCCCGACGCCGTCGCGGTCCTTCCGGAACTTCACCCGGGCCGAGACGCGGCGTCCGGCGCCCTGACCGCCGGCACCCGGGCGGCCACCTCGTCGTCCACGAACCGCTCCCGGGTGGCCAGCCAGCCGGTGGCCAGCAGCGCGGCGACGGCGGTGAGCGCGACGGCGAACATGCCGGCGTAGCTGCCGGTCGCGCCCAGCAGGACCCCGGCCAGCAGCGGTCCGGCGCCGGCGAGCACGTAACCCCACCCCTGGACGACGGTGGACAGGGCCGCGGTGGTCTCCGGCGTCCGGGCCCGCAGGCCGATGAGCGCGAGCACCATCGCGAAGGTGCTCATCCCGATGGCGAGCAGGGTCATCCACAGCCAGGGCACGGTCCGCGGCGCGGCCATGAGGCCCACGTAGCCGGCGACGTAGCAGGCGACGAAGACCAGCAGCAGCGGCCGCTGCAGCCGCGGGCGCACAGCGAGCGGCGGGACGACGGCGTTGAGCGGGATGACGACCACCGTGTTGACGCCGAGCAGCAGCCCGGCCGTCGCGGCGTCCAGCCCGGAGTCCCGCAGGTACTGCGCCGTCCAGCCGATGATGATGTAGGCCTGCATCGCCTGGAAGCCGAAGAAGGCCGCCAGCGCCACGGCCGTGGGGCTGCGCGCCAGCGAGCGCAGCGACACCGCGGTGTGCGCCGTCCGGGAGGCACCGGGCCGCCGTGGCACCGCCAGCCACGGCAGTGCGGCGAGCAGCGCGGGCACCGCCCACACCGCGAGCGCCCAGCGCCAGCCGGCGTCCCCGGCGGCCCGCGCGATGGGCGCGGCGGACACCGAGGCGACCGCCCCGCCGGCGGCCATGGCCGTGCTGTAGGCGCCCACGAGCAGGCCGGTGCGCGCCGGGAACCACCGCTTCACCAGGCTCGGCAGGAGCACGTTGCCCAGGGCGCCGCCGACCATGGCCAGCACGGTGCCGGCGACGAAGAGCCAGAACCCCCCGGCCGCGGCCCGCAGCACCAGGCCGGCGGCCATCGCCAGCAGTGCGCCGGCCAGCACGTGCCCGTCGCGGAAGCGGGCGGCCAGCGGCGGCCCGGCGAACCCGATGACGGCGAAGCAGATGACCGGCAGGCTGGTCACCAGCCCGGTCAGGCCGCTGGAGATGCCCAGCCCGTGCTCGAGTTCCTGCAGCACCGGGCCGACGCTGTTGACCGCCGTCCGCAGGTTCAGCCCCGTCAGCACGATCGCCGTCCCGACGAGGAGCAGTCCCCGGCGGGAGGAGGCGGGGGCGGCGGTCCGGGTCACCCGACGATGGTCCCGCCCCGGTCCGGGCCGTCCGGCGGCGGGGGCCGTCCCCCCTCCGACGACGACGGCGCGTGCCCCGGGCGGGGGTACGCGCCGTCGCGGTGGTCCGGCCCGCTCCGGGGCCCGCCGGCCCCGTCCAGGCGCTCACCGTGAGCCTGCGAACGGTGAGGAGGACGGGGTCCTTCTCCGAGTGGTGGGGGGCAGGGGGGTCCTTCTGCTACTGCGCGCCGTGCTCCGTCGCCGCCGAGCCGGTGCCGGCCACGTCGTCGGTCTCGGTCCCGACCTCCGCGCCGTGCTCGGTGCCGGGCGTGCCGACCGGGGCCAGCGAACGGAGCAGGATCTGGCTGACGTCGAGCACCTCGACGTGCTCGCCGGCCTCGCCGTTCTGCTTCTTGGTCGTCAGCGCGTCGCTGAGCATCGTGATGCAGAACGGGCACGCGGTGGAGATGACGTCCGGATCGAGGTCGAGCGCCTCCTCGGTGCGCTCCATGTTGATCCGCTTGCCGATCTTCTCCTCCATCCACATCCGGGCGCCGCCGGCGCCGCAGCAGAAGCCGCGGTCCTTGCAGCGGTGCATCTCCTGGGTGGAGAGCCCCTGGACGGACTCGAGGATCTCCCGCGGCGGTGTGTAGACCTTGTTGTGCCGGCCGAGGAAGCACGGGTCGTGGTAGGTGACCTTGCGGTCGACCGGCGTGACCGGGGTCAGCCGGCCGTCGGCCACCAGCTGGTTGAGCAGCTGGGTGTGGTGGACCACCTCGTAGTCGCCGCCGACCTGTGGGTACTCCCGGCCCAGCGAGTTGAAGCAGTGCGGGCAGGTGGTGACGATCTTGCGCATGCCCGGCACGCGGCCCTCGAAGACGCCGTTGAGCGTCTCGACGTTCTCCTGGGCGAGCATCTGGAAGACGAACTCGTTGCCCATGCGGCGGGCCGGGTCGCCCGAGCAGGTCTCGCCCGAGCCCAGGACGGCGAACTCGACACCGGCGGTGTGCAGCAGCTCCGCGACGGCCTTGGTGACCTTCTTGGCCCGGTCGTCGATGGCGCCGGCGCAGCCGACCCAGAACAGGTACTCGACGTCGAGGGGCAGTGGGCCGTCGGCCTGCCGGACCTCGAAGTCCAGGTCCTTCATCCAGTCCTCGCGGGTGCTGGCCTGGACGCCCCACGGGTTGCCGCGGTTCTCCAGGTTGCGCAGCATCACGCCGGCCTCGGAGGGGAAGTTGGACTCGATGAGCACCTGGTAACGGCGCATGTCCTCGATGTGGTCGATGTGCTCGATGTCGACCGGGCACTGCTCCACGCAGGCGCCGCAGTTGGTGCAGCTCCACAGCACGTCGGGGTCGATGACCCCGCCCTCCTCGAGGGTGCCGACGAGCGGGCGGTGGGCCTGCGCGTCGTTGGTGCCCTCGATGCGGGCGTAGCCCGAGGCCCAGACCTGCTCGTCGCTCGGCTTGAGGACGTCGTAGTCCGGTGCGGTCTCGCTCGCGGTCTTCTCACCGAGCAGGTACGGGGCCTTGGCGTACAGGTGGTCCCGCAGGTCCATCACCACCATCTTGGGGCTGAGCGGCTTGCCCGTGTTCCACGCCGGGCACTGGCTCTGGCACCGCCCGCACTCGGTGCAGGTGGTGAAGTCGAGCATCCCCTTCCAGGTGAAGTCCTCGATCTTGCCGCGGCCGAAGATCGCGTCCTCGTCGGGGTCCTCGAAGTCGATCGGCTTGCCGCCGGAGGTCATCGCCTGCAGCGGGCCGAGGGCGACGCTGCCGTCGTCGTGGCGCTTGAAGTAGATGTTCGGGAAGGCGCTGAACCGGTGCCAGGCGACGCCCATGTTCAGGGTGCGACTGAGGACCACGACCCAGACCAGCGATATGACGATCTTGACGAACGCGACGACGCTCAGCAGGTCCGGGCTGTTCGGCAGGACGGTCGCCAGCAGGCCGGAGACCGGATGCGACCAGGCCGGGGCGTCGGTGAGGTCCGAGGAGACCTTGAGCCCGCGGATCAGCAGGATGCAGACGCCGACGATCAGGACGACGGCCTCGACGAAGTAGCCGCGGCCCTCGTTGGAGCCGGCGAAACGGCTGGTGCGGCCCTGCCGGCGCGGGTGGTCCTTCTGGCGTCGGTAGATCAGGTAGAGGATCCCGAGGACCGTGCCGGTGCCGATGATGTCGGCGAAGAGGTTCCACACGCCCAGCTCGCCGACGAGCGGCAGGTGGAAGGCCGGGTTCCAGACCTCGCCGAAGGCCTCGACCAGGGTGAGGAACAGGCCGTAGAAGCCCAGGAACACGAACCAGTGGGCGACGCCGATCGACGACCACTTGAGCATCCGGGTGTGGCCGAGCGACTCCACGAGCAGCGTCTTGAGCCGCGGGCCCACCGGGCCGTTGCGGGTGCTGTCCGGCTGCCCGGTCCTGATGATGCGGACCATGGCCCGGACCGCCCGGTAGGCGAACACCACCGAGACGATCAGGAAGATGACGCTGATCGTCCCGAGGACGACCTGCAAGGGGCCCATCGAAATCCCTCCCGGACGCCCGGAGGCGTCGGTTGATCCCCCGCCCGCCACGACGGCGGGTGGACTCGCCGCCGTCGAGCGGACCACGCGTGGGCACCTGCGCCCGCGCGTGTCGGACGATAGCTGTCCGGCGCACAGGCTACTCGTCGGTAACCACATCGCTGCAGTGCGGACGGCGTGCTGTGATGATCAGGTCACCTGATCGTCGGGGTTCCTTCCTCACCACCGGTCGTGAGGTCCGAGCCGGGAACGTGAGGGAGGACGACGCGGCCGCGGACCCGCACCCGATCCGGCGGCGCCTTCTTGCATGGACGGCTCCCCGAGTGTGCGCTGTCCACAGATCCCGGCTCGGCCGCCTGGTGGGTGTCGTGGACGCCGACCGTGCCCACATGCACCCCGCACTCCGCCTCGTCGCTGATCGTCAGTTCGGCGTCTTCACCGCCCGTGACGCTGTGGCGGCCGGCTACGCACCCGACGAGGTGCAGGGTGCCGTTGCCCGCCGGCGCTGGATGCGGGTCAGGCGTGGCGTCTACGCGGCCCGAGAGGTGGTCGAGGCCGTGGCCGACGACGCGGTGGCGGCGCACCGGCTGGCCTGCGCCGCGGTGCTGGTGCGGCTGGGTGGGCGGCCTGCGGTCAGTCACGCGTCGGCGGCGCGGGTGCAGGGGATGGTCGTGCCGGCCACGTGGGACGGGCGAATCCGGCTCACCGACGAAGCCCAGTGGCGCCGTGGCCGCGGGTACGAGGTCGCCGCCGCCTCGTTGCCGCCGTCCCACGTGGTGCCGCTGGGCGCGTTCCGTGCGACCGCGCCGGCCCGCACGCTGGTCGACTGCGCCAGGGAGTGGACCCTCGAGGACGCCGTCGTCGCGATGGACGCGGCTCTCAACGCGGAACTGCTCACGCCGGCTGCGTTGCAGGCGGCAGTCCTCGACCAGACCCACTGGGTGGGCATCGGCGACGCCGCCCGGGCGGCGGGGCTCGCGGACGGGCGCGCCGAGTCGCCGCTCGAGACGCTCGGGCGGCTGCGGATCATCGGCTCCGGCCTGCCGGTGCCCGAGCTGCAGGTGGAGATCCACGACGCGCGCGGTTTCGTGGCCCGTGTGGACGCCTGGTATGAGGAGGCCGCCGTGGCCGTGGAGTTCGACGGACAGGTGAAGTACACCGACCCTCGGGACGGGCGGTCGCCCGCTCTCGTGCACTGGGACGAGAAGCGGCGTGAGGACCGGGTCCGCGACCTCGACGTGCGGGTGGTCCGGGTGGCTCGCGCCGACCTCGGGCCGGGGTGGCGGCGCGTCGAGGAGCGGCTGCGCGCACTCCTCACGACACCGCTCACTGGTCCGCGCCGCTTCACCGCCGTCCGGCTCGGCGCGGCGTTGTCCCGGCCCGCCTGACCTGCGACTCGTCCTCCCTCACCGTTCCGGCCCCGACCTCACCTCCAGTCGTGAGGGAGGAGCCGCGACGATCAGGTCACCTGATCATTGCCAGCGCGCCGCCGAAGAGATCGCGGCACCCGGGAACACTCCACCGCGGGCTGCCGTTAGGGTGGGCAGGAAAGTTGAGTGGACCCCGCGCAAGGCGGACACCCGACTCCTCCACGGACCAGTACCACCCCGGAACACACGGAAGAGAGGCCAGCTCCATGGCTCGAGCGGTCGGTATCGACCTCGGCACCACCAACTCCGTCGTCACCGTCCTCGAGGGCGGCGAGCCGACGGTCATCGCGAACTCCGAGGGCTCGCGCACCACCCCGTCGGTCGTCGCGTTCGCCAAGAACGGCGAGGTCCTCGTCGGCCAGTCGGCCAAGAACCAGGCCGTGACCAACGTCGACCGCACCATCCGGTCGGTCAAGCGCCACATGGGCACCGACTGGAAGACCAACGAGATCGACGGCAAGCGCTACACGCCGCAGGAGATCAGCGCCCGCATCCTGCAGAAGCTGAAGCGGGACGCCGAGACCTACCTGGGCGAGCCGGTGACCGACGCGGTCATCACCGTCCCCGCCTACTTCGAGGACGCGCAGCGCCAGGCCACCAAGGAGGCCGGTGAGATCGCGGGCCTCAACGTCCTGCGCATCGTCAACGAGCCGACCGCGGCCGCGCTGGCCTACGGCCTGGACAAGGGCGAGACCGAGCAGACGATCCTCGTCTTCGACCTCGGTGGTGGCACCTTCGACGTCTCCCTGCTGGAGATCGGTGAGGGCGTCATCGAGGTGAAGGCCACCGCCGGTGACAACCACCTCGGTGGTGACGACTGGGACGAGCGGGTCGTCAAGCACCTGGTGCAGACCTTCAACGCCCAGAGCGGCATCGACCTGTCCAAGGACAAGCTGGCCATGCAGCGGCTCCGCGAGGCCGCCGAGAAGGCCAAGATCGAGCTGTCCGGCGCGCAGTCGACCAACGTCAACCTGCCCTACATCACCGCCGGCGCCGAGGGCCCGCTGCACCTGGACGTCACGATGACCCGTGCCGAGTTCCAGCGGCTGACCCAGGACCTGCTCGAGCGCACCCGCGCGCCGTTCAACCAGGCGATCCGGGACGCCGGCATCTCCGTCGGCCAGATCGACCACGTCGTCCTCGTCGGTGGCTCGACCCGCATGCCCGCCGTCACGGACCTCGTCCGGGAGATGACCGGCGGCAAGGAGCCCAACAAGGGCGTCAACCCCGACGAGGTCGTGGCCATCGGTGCCGCGCTGCAGGCCGGTGTCCTGCGCGGCGAGGTCAAGGACGTCCTGCTGCTCGACGTCACCCCGCTGTCCCTGGGCATCGAGACCAAGGGCGGGATCATGACCAAGCTCATCGAGCGCAACACCACGATCCCGACCAAGCGCTCGGAGATCTTCACGACGGCCGACGACAACCAGCCGTCCGTGCAGATCCAGGTCTTCCAGGGCGAGCGCGAGATGGCGATGTACAACAAGAAGCTCGGCATGTTCGAGCTGACCGGTCTGCCCCCGGCGCCGCGCGGCGTCCCGCAGATCGAGGTGGCCTTCGACATCGACGCCAACGGCATCGTCCACGTCCACGCCAAGGACCTCGGCACGGGCAAGGAGCAGTCGATGACCATCACCGGCGGCTCGGCCCTCCCCAAGGAGGACATCGAGCGGATGATGAAGGACGCCGAGGCGCACGCCGAGGAGGACAAGCGCCGCCGCGAGGAGGCCGAGACCCGCAACCTCGCCGAGTCGCTGCAGTACCAGACCGAGAAGTTCCTGGCCGAGAACGGTGACAAGATCCCGGCCGACAAGAAGGAGGAGCTCGGCGAGGCCCTCACCGAGCTGCGCTCGGCGCTGGGCGGCTCGGACATCGCGGCGATCAAGGCGGCCCAGGAGAAGGTCGCCCGGGTCTCCCAGGAGGTCGGCGGGGCGCTGTACGCGCAGCAGGCCGAGGCGGGAGCCGCGGGTGCCGGTGCCGCCGGTGACGCCGGCACGCCCGGCGGTGCGACCGGTGGGGCCACCGGTGCCACCGCGTCGGACGACGACGTGGTCGACGCCGAGATCGTCGACGAGGACAACGACCGCCGATGACGGACAGGGAAGAGGAGCCGCGGGTCGTCATCCGCGACAAGCGGCGCATCGACCCGACCAGCGGCACCGTGCGGGTGCCGGCCGGTGAGCAGCCGGCCGGCACCCGCCCCGCCGCGGATCCAGCAGGGGAGCAGATGAGCGAGCACGAGGCCACCGCCGACGGCGGACAGCCGACGGTGGTGGACGGCGACAGCGCCGGTGGTGACATGGTCCGCCAGCTGGCGGAACGCACCGAGGACCTCCAGCGGGTCACCGCGGAGTACGCGAACTACCGCCGCCGGGTCGACCGGGACCGCCAGCTCGTGGTGGACCAGGCCGCCGAGCGGTTCGCCACCCAGCTGTTCCCGATCGTCGACGACATCGAGCGGGCGCGTGACCACGGTGACCTGACCGGCGCCTTCAAGGTCGTGGCCGACCGCGTCCTGGGGCTGCTCGACGGCCTCGGCGTGGAGGCGTTCGGCAAGGCCGGTGACCCGTTCGACCCGGCGCTGCACGAGGCGGTCATGCACGACACCTCGGCCGACGTCCAGGTCCCGACCGCGACGACGGTGCTGCGGCAGGGTTTCCGCCGCGGCGACCGGGTGCTGCGGACGGCGATGGTCGCGGTCACCGACCCGGAGACCCCGGTGGTGGCCGCCTCCGCCGACGGCGCGACCGACGGGACCGTCCCCGCACAGCCGGGCGAGGGCCCGGCGTCCGACTGAGCCGGAGAGGGGGCGCCCGATGAGCACCCGGGACTTCATCGAGAAGGACTACTACGCCGCTCTGGGCGTCGCCCAGGACGCCGACGCGGCGGCCATCAAGAGGGCCTACCGGCAGCTGGCCCGTGACCTGCACCCGGACAAGAACCCGGGCAACGCGGACGCGGAGGCCCGGTTCAAGGACGTCTCCGAGGCCTACGACGTCCTCTCCGACCCCAAGCGGCGGGCCGAGTACGACGAGGCCCGCCGCCTGTTCGGGTCCGGCGGGGCGGGCGCGCGGGCCGGCTTCCCCGGCGGGTTCCCCGGTGGGGCGGGCGGCGGCCAGCCGTTCGACCTCGGTGACCTCTTCGGCGCCGCGGGCGGCGGCCGCGCCGGCGGTGCCGGTGGCGCCGGCGGGCTCGGCGACCTGTTCGGGGGTCTGTTCGGCGGTGGCGGCGGGGCCGGTTCGGCCCGGGCGCGCAGCCAGGCGGCGTCCGGCCCGGCCCGCGGCCAGGACGTCGAGACCGAGGCGACCCTCTCCTTCGAGGAGGCCATCCTCGGCGTGACGGTGCCGCTGCGGATGCAGAGCCCCGGCACCTGCCCGACCTGCTCGGGCTCCGGTGCCCGGCCGGGCACCAGCCCGCACACCTGTCCGGTGTGCCAGGGCGCCGGCGTGACCAGCCGCAGCCAGGGGGCGTTCGCCTTCTCCGAGCCGTGTCGCAACTGCCGCGGCACCGGCCAGGTCGTCGACGACCCCTGCCCGACCTGCGCCGGCAACGGCGTCACGAACCAGACCCGCACGATCACCGTGCGGATCCCGGCCGGCGTCAAGGACGGCCAGCGCATCCGGCTGGCCGGCAAGGGCGCGCCCGGGCGGCGCGGGGGCCCGGCCGGCGACCTGTTCGTCGTCGTCCACGTGTCCGAGCACGAGCTGTTCGGCCGCAAGGGCAACGACCTGACGCTAACCGTGCCGATCACCTTCGCCGAGGCCACCCTCGGGGCGACGCTGACCGTGCCCACGCTCGACGGCAACGTCACGCTCAAGGTCCCCGCAGGGACGGCGAGCGGGCAGACGCTCCGGGTGCGCGGGCGCGGCGTCCCCGGCAAGGGCCGGTCCGGCGACCTGCTGGTGACCGTCGAGGTCGCCGTGCCCAAGCGGCTCACACCCGCCGCGGAGGACGCCGTCAAGGTGCTCGAGGCCGAGCTCGGCGACCCCCGGCCGCGGATCACCGCCGCGGTGCAGCAGGAGGGGGGTGCGCGGTGAGTCTCCCGGCCGACGGCGGCCGCGAGCAGGTCGACGCGGGGCGCGCCGTCGCCGAGGACGCCCCGGTCTTCGTCATCTCGGTCGCCGCCGAGCTGGCCGGCATGCACGCCCAGACGCTGCGCCAGTACGACCGGCTGGGGCTGGTCAGCCCCGGCCGGACCCGGGGTGGTGGCCGGCGGTACAGCCCGCGGGACGTCGCACTGCTGCGCGAGGTGCAGCGGCTCTCCCAGGAGGACGGCGTCAACCTGGCCGGCATCAAGCGGATCATCGACCTGGAGTCGCAGGTCGAGGCGCTGCAGCAGCAGGTGCAGGAGCTGATCACCGAGGTGGAGGTCGCGCAGAGCCGGGCGATCGCGGCCGAGTCGGCCATCCGGGCCGGCTACGGGCGCGACCTGGTCCCGCTGCGGCCCGCCACCTCGGCGCTGGTCGTGTGGCGGCCCCGGGACGAGAGGTGACCGAGCGTGCGAGGTCACCCCGGGAGCGCGGCACCCTCGGGCACGGCCCCGACGAGCGCCGGCGAGGAGGTGTCGTGACGGCGGTCGACGCGCACGAGGCCTACGTGCGGGTGGAGCGGGAGATCGGCCTGCTGCTGCGCCGCTCCCGCGCCATCTCCGCCCGCCTGGCCCGCGAGCTGCACCCCGACCTGGACGGTGCCGCCTACGGGCTGCTGGCGCTGCTGCAGGACGCCGGTCCGCTGCGCGCCAGCGACCTGGTGGCCCGGCTGGGTCTGGACAAGAGCACGGTGAGCCGGCAGGTGTCCTCGCTGGTCAACCTGGGCCTGGTCTCCCGCGAGGCCGACCCCGCCGACGGGCGCGCCCAGGTGCTCAGCACGTCACCCGAGGGCGCGGCCCGGCTGTCCCGCATCCGGGACGCCCGCCGGGCTCGCTGGGAGGCCGACCTCTCGGACTGGCCGGCCGAGGACGTCGCCACGCTCGGCGAGCTGCTGGCCCGGCTCAACCGGCTCGGCGAGGCACGCGAGGCCGAGAACGGCTGAGAGAGGACCCCCTGCCCCCCGCCATTCGCAGGCTCGTGGCGGGACCTCAGGCAGCCGCCGACTCCTCACGACAGCGCCCCCGTACCCAGCTGGGTACGGGGGCGCTGTCGTCAGCAGGTCAGGCCGTCACGAGCCCGGGACCATCCAGCCGAGCACCGGCGTGGCCTGCAGCACCACGATCAGGCACATCAGCAGCAGGAGCAGCATGCTCCAGCCGAACACCTTCCGGAACAGCTCGCCCTCCCGGCCGGCCATGCCGACCGCCGCGGCCGCGATGGCCAGGTTCTGCGGGCTGACCATCTTGCCCATGACGCCGCCGGAGGAGTTGGCCGCGGCCAGCAGCACCGGGTCGAGGCCGGCGTTGGTCGCCGCCTGCACCTGCAGCGCGCCGAACAGGGCGTTGGCGGAGGTGTCCGAGCCCGTCACCGCGACGCCGATCCAGCCCAGGATGGGGGAGAGGAAGGCGAAGAAGCCGCCGGTCTCGGCCAGCAGCCGGCCGAGGTGGCTGGTCATGCCCGACTGGTTGAGCACGTAGGCCAGCGCGAGCACCGCCATGACGGTGACGATGGCCCACTTCAGCTCGCGGTAGGTGTCGACGTAGGCCTTCAGCCCCCGTGCCGGCGAGATCCGCAGGATCAGCATGGTGAGCAGGCCGGCGAAGATCATCAGGGTGCCGGCGGCGGGGAACCAGTTGAAGGTGAACGTCGTCGAGGACAGCTCGGTGTCCGAGCCGGCAGCGAAGACGTTCAGCCCCGGCCACGCGAACGACGTCGTCCACGGCGCCTGGGCCAGCGCCGCCTTCACCGGGCCGAGGTTGGCCAGCGCGAAGATGACGATGATGATCCCGTACGGGGCGTAGGCCTTGACGACCTCCGACCGGCTGTCGTCGACCACGGGCCGGTCGCCACCACCGACGGCGGGCGCGTGCGGGTCGCGCGGGGCCTGCTCGCCTGGGGCGTCGCCGAGCTGCTCGCCGGCAGTCGCGCCGACCCCGCCCCGGCCGCGGGAGCCGCCGGACCCGGCGGCCAGGGTGCCGTCGCCGCCGCCGGCCAGGGAGGCCGCGGTGACCGGCTCGTAGGCGGCCTTGCGCATGCGGACGACCGCGACGACGGCGGCCGCGGCGACGAGCGCGGCGATGATGTCGGTCAGCGGCACCGAGATGTAGTTCGCGGCGATGAACTGGGCGATGCCGAAGGCCAGACCACCGGCCAGCGCCTCGCGCCAGGTGTCGCGCAGCCCGCGCTTGCCGTCGACCACGAACACCAGCACCAGGGGCACGAACGCGGCCAGGATCGGCGTCTGCCGGCCGGCCATGGCGCCCAGGGTGTCGACGGTGAGCCGGGCGTCGTCGCTGACGCCGGAGGTCACCGTGGCCAGCGTGACGATCGGCGTGGCCAGCGCGCCGAACGCGACCGGGGCGGTGTTGGCGATCAGCGCCACTGCAGCTGCCTTCATCGGCTGGAAGCCCAGCGCCATGAGCATGACGACGCTGATGGCGACCGGGGTCCCGAAGCCGGCCAGCGCCTCGAGGAGGGCGCCGAAGCAGAAGGCGATGATGATCGCCTGGATCCGCTGGTCGGGGCTGACCTTCTCGAACGAGCGCCGCAGGACGTCGAAGTGCCCGGTGGCGACCGTCAGGTTGTAGACCCAGATCGCGTTGATGACGATCCACAGGATCGGGAAGAAGCCGAACGCGGCACCCTCGGACGCCGACAGCAGCGACTGCCCGACCGGCATCCGGAACGCCACGATGGCCAGGACGACCGCGACGGCCAGCGAGATGAGCCCGGCCATCCACGCCTTGACCTTCAGCGCGCCGAGGAGCACGAAGAGGGTGAGCAGCGGGATCGCGGCTACCAGTGCGCTCAGTGCGAGTGACCCACCGACGGGGTCGACGACCTGCTCGAACAACGGAGCTCCTTCCCTCGGCGGTGAGGGCGCGAGGCTGGGTGGGGGGACGTGGGGCGGTCCAGTGTGGGGTAGAGCCGGCCCCCCTGCGGGGTCCCGCTGCGAGCTCGCGAGCAGCAGGGGGGCCCTTTGTCACCCGTCCGTGGCGGAGGGTCGGGCCAGGGCGGTGCCGGGACCGGTGAGCGCGCGCTCGAGCAGGTCCTCGACGGGCACCCCGCGGATCGAGGCGTCGAGCACCTGGACGGTGTGCGCGACCGGCATCCGCTTGCCCATCCGGGCCAGCGTGGTCGCCACCTGCATCCAGCAGCCGGGGTTGGCGGTCACCATCAGGTCCGCCCCGGTGGCGAGGACGGCGGCCGCCTTGCGCTCCCCGAGCTCCCGTGCCGGTTCCGGCTGCAGCATGTTGTAGGTGCCGGCGCTGCCGCAGCACAGCTCGGCCTCGGTGAGCTGCTTGAGCTCGATGCCCGGGATGCCGCGCAGCACCTTCCGCGGCTCCTCGCGGATGCCCTGCGCGTGGGCCAGGTGGCAGGCGTCCTGGTAGGCCACGGTCATGGGCAGCGGGTGCCGCTCGGCGACCGGGCCGATCTCCACGATGAACTCGCTGATGTCCCGGGCCTTCTCGGCGAGCGCCTCGGCGCGCTCGGCCCACTCCGGCTCGTCGCGCAGCTGGTGTCCGTACTCCTTGACGTTCGAGCCGCAGCCGGCAGCGTTGAGGATGACGTAGTCGACCCCGGCCTGCTCGAAGGTCTCGATCGTCCGCTTGGCGAAGTCGAGGGCCTGCTCCTCGCGGCCGCCGTGGCCGGGCAGGGCGCCGCAGCAGCCCTGGCGCCTCGGCGTGATGACGTCGCACCCCTCGGCGGCCAGCACGCGCACGGTGGCGGCGTTGACGTCGGGGAAGAAGGTGCCCTGCACGCAGCCGGCCAGCAGCCCGACGACCGCCCGCCGCTGCCCCACGGCCGGCGTCCGCTCGGGGACGCGCTCCACCGGACCGAGCTTGGGCGCCAGCGACTCCATGGCCATCAACGGGCCCGGCAGCTTGCTCATCAGGCCGGTGCGGGTCAGCAGGCTGCCGAGCCGACTGGCCTGGTAGGCCCGCAGCGGCCCGCGGAGCACGCGCAGCCGCCGGGGGTAGGGGAACAGGTTGTAGATGAGGTCGCGGTAGAACTTCTCCGCCCGCGACCGCTGGTACCGCCGCTCGATCTGCGGGCGGGTGGCCTCGATGAGCTTGTCGTACTGGACCCCGGACGGGCAGGCGGTCACGCAGGCCATGCAGCCCAGGCACTGGTCGAAGTGCCGCACCATCGAGTCGTCGAGCGGCTCGCCCTCCAGCGCCTCCTTCATGAGGTAGATGCGCCCGCGGGGGCTGTCCATCTCCTCGCCCCACAGCACGTACGTGGGGCAGGTCGGCAGGCAGAACCCGCAGTGCACGCAGTCGCCGATGAGCGCGGGGTCCGGCGGGTGGTGGTCGTCGAAGGCCGGCTGCACGGCCTGCCGCGTACCCGGCAGGCCGAGCAGGGTCGAGGTCCCCACGGTGGCGGCCCCGGTGCCGGCCGGCAGGTCGATGTCCTGGCCGATGTCGAGCGGACGGCGCGCCCCGACGACCGAGGAGGGGGCCTCGTCGGCCGCCCGGACGGCCCCGGTGGGCGCTCCGGCCGGCAGGTCGGCGACCGAGTCGCGCACCGGGCCGACGTTCGGCGAGGCGCCGGGGGACCCGGGCGGGGGCGAGTCGCCCTGGTCGCGACTGCCCGGCGTGATCTCCGTCATCTACACCCCTCCGACGAACCGGCCCGGCGACATCCGCCGCTCGGGGTCGAACCTCTCCTTGACCCGCCGCATCAGGTCCAGCGAGTCGCCGACCGGACCCCAGTGGTCCAGGCGGTCGCGGACGGCGTCGGGCGCACGCAGGACCACCGCGGTCCCGTCGTGCGGCGCGATGGCGGCGCGCAGCCGGGGCAGCGCATCGGCCGCGTCGGCGGCCGGCACGGCCGCGTAGGACACCCCCGTGGCGGCGTGCGCGGCCACCGCCGTACCGGCAGGCAGCGCGGCCAGCACCGCGGACAGCGAGGCCGGCGCATAGGCGAGCCGCAGGAGCACGTCGTCCGCACCGCCGGGCCGCCGGCCGAGGTCCCCCGGCAGGTCCTCGGACTCCTCGCCGCCACCCAGCAGGGCGACGGCGGCCCGCGCCTGATCGGTCACCGACTCCGCGATCGACTCGAACAGCACGACCAGCCGGGCGGCACCCCCGGCGCTGCCGACCAGTTCCACGGCCGACGGGGTGAGCGTCGAGCGGGCCAGCGCGATCGACAGCGGCCCGGCGGCCGCCGCGTCCGGCAGCTCCAGCGTGACCACCCGGCGCGCAGGCGGCACCGGGTGCAGCCGCCAGGTGGTGGAGGCGACGACGCCGAGCGTCCCGTGCGCCCCGGTGAACAGCTTGCCGAGGTCGTACCCGGCGACGTTCTTGACGACCTTGCCACCCGCGTGGGCCACCGTGCCGTCGGCGAGGACGACGGTGATGCCGATGAGCAGGTCGCGGGTGGTGCCGTAGCGCAGGCGGCGCGGTCCCGACGCGTTCGCGCTCACGATGCCGCCCAGCGTGGCGCCGTCCTCGGGTGGGTCGAGTCCGAGCAGCTGGCCGGCCTCGCCGACCTGCGCCTGCAGGTCCGCGAGACGGACCCCGGCCTCGGCGACGACGGTGAGGTCGCCAGCCACGTGCTCGACGACCCGGTCCAGGCCGGTGAGGTCCACCAGCAGGTCGCACGACTCCGGCGGCGCGGCCCAGGTCAGCTTGCTGCGCCCGCCGACCGGCACGACGGTGCGCCCGTCCGCGGCCGCGGCCCGCAGGACCTCGGCGACCTCCTCGACCGTGCCCGGCCGGACGACCTCGCGCGGGACCACGCCCCCGACCGCGTCGCCGGCGTCCCCCGGCCGGTGAGCGGCGGTCACCGCGGTCATCAGAAGACCTCGCCCAGGCCGGCTGCCTGCACCGGGTGCTCGCCCTTGCGGACGCCGGGCCGCTCTCCGCACAACCGCGGGGTCGGGAAGACCTTGCCCGGGTTGGCGATGCCGTCGGGGTCGAACGCGCACCGCAGCAGCTGCATCGTGTCGAGGTCCTCGGCGGTGAACTGCTTGGCCATCTTCATGCGCTTCTCGCTGCCCACCCCGTGCTCGCCGGTGATCGAGCCGCCGGAGGTGACGCAGAGCTCGAGGATGTCGCCGGCCAGCTCCTCGGCCTCGTGCGCCTGGCCCTCGACCGCGTCGTCGAACAGCACGAGCGGGTGCAGGTTGCCGTCGCCCGCGTGGAAGACGTTGGCGACGCGGAGCCCCTTCTCGTCGGCCATGCGCTTCATCTCGGCCAGCACCTCGGGGAGCTTCGTGCGGGGGATGACGCCGTCCTGCACGAAGTAGCTCGGGCTGATCCGGCCGACCGCCGCGAACGCCGACTTGCGGCCCTTCCACATCAGCGCCCGCTCCGCGTCGTCGGGCGCGATGCGCGTCTCGAAGGCGTTGCGGGCCCGGGCGATGTCCTCGACCTGCTTGAACTGGGCCTCGACCTCGACCTGCGGGCCGTCGAGCTCGATGACCAGCACCGCCACCGCGCCCGCCGGGTAGCCGCAGCTCACCGCGGCCTCGGCGGCCTCGATGGCCAGGGCGTCCATCATCTCCACGGCGGCCGGCAGGATCCCGGCGGCGATGATGTCGCTGACCGTGCCGGCGGCGTCCTCGACCGAGGAGTAGCCGACCAGCATGGTCTGCACCGCCTCCGGCACCCGGATCAGCCGCAGGGTCAGCTCGGTGGCCACCCCCAGCGTGCCCTCGCTGCCGATGAAGGCGCCCAGCAGGTCGTAGCCGGGGTGTTCGGGAGCGCGCCCGCCCAGGTGGACGACCTCCCCGTCGGGCAGCACCACCTCGGCGCCGAGGACGTGGTTGACCGTGAAGCCGTACTTCAGGCAGTGCGCGCCCCCGGCGTTCTCGGCCACGTTCCCGCCGATGGAGCAGACCAGCTGGGACGACGGGTCGGGTGCGTAGGCCAGGTCGTAGGGCGCCGCGTCACGGGTGACCCACAGGTTGATGACCCCGGGCTCGACGGTGACCTGGCGGTTGTCCGCGTCCACCGGGGACAGCGCGCGCAACCGCGACAGCACCAGCAGGACGCCGTCGGCGCTCGGCAGCGCGCCGCCGGACAGGCCGGTGCCCGAGCCGCGTGCCACGAAGGGCACGCCGGCCTCGGCGCAGAGCCGGACGGTGTCGACGACGTGCTGCCGGCTCTCGGCCAGCACCACGATCGCCGGGGTGACCTTGAAGTTGGCCAGCCCGTCGCACTCGTAGGTACGGACCTGGGTGCGGTCGGTCAGCACCCGCTCGGTGCCGACCGCCGTCCGGAGCCGGTCGGCCAGCGCGGCGGTGCGATGGGAGACAGCCGGTTCGGCGATGGCGGTCATGGTGTCCTCACGGCATGCGCTCGTAGGCGGGCAGGGTCAGGAAGTCCGAGTACTCGTCGGCCACGGCCATCTCCAGGAACAGCGCGCGGGCGTCGTCCCAGCGGCCGGAGGCGAAGGAGTCGCCGCGGGACTCGGCGATCGACTGCATCTCCTCGTCGGTGAGGCGCTCGACCAGCTCGCGGGTGACCGGCTCGCCGTTCGAGAGCCGCACGCCGTTGTGCAGCCACTGCCAGACCTGGCTGCGGGAGATCTCCGCGGTGGCGGCGTCCTCCATGAGGTTGTTGATGCCGACCGCGCCGGAGCCGCGCAGCCACGACTCCACGTACTGGATCCCCACGCTGATGTTGGCCCGCAGCCCGGCCTCGGTGGCCTCGCCGGGAGTGGACTTCACGTCGAGCAGCTGAGCGGCGGTGACCTGGACGTCCTCCCGCAGGTTGTCCAGCTGGTTGGGCTTGTCGCCCAGCACCTTGTCGAAGACGTCCATCGCCGCCTGCACCATGCCGGGGTGGGCCACCCACGAGCCGTCGAAGCCGTCGTTGGCCTCGCGGGTCTTGTCCTCGGTGATCTTCTTGAAGGCGAACTCGTTGACCTCCGGGTCCTTGCTCGGGATGAACGCGGACATGCCGCCGATCGCGTGCGCGCCGCGCTTGTGGCAGGTCCGCACGAGCAGCTCGGTGTAGGCCCGCATGAAGGGCACAGTCATGCCGACCGAGTTGCGGTCCGGCAGGGTGAACTCCTCGCCCCGGGTCCGGAACGTCTTGATCACGCTGAACATGTAGTCCCAGCGGCCGGCGTTGAGTCCGGCGGAGTGCTCGCGCAGCTCGTAGAGGATCTCCTCCATCTCGAACGCCGCGGGGTAGGTCTCGATCAGGCAGGTGGCGCGGATGGTGCCGCGGGGGATGCCGAGGTGGTCCTGCGCCAGGTTGAAGGCGTCGTTCCACAGCCGCGCCTCGAGGTGGCTCTCCATCTTCGGCAGGTAGAAGTACGGGCCGCGGCCCTTGTCGATCTGCTTCTGGCCGCAGGCGGCCAGGTACAGCGCGAAGTCGACCAGGCTGCCGGAGGTCTGCTCGCCGTCGACGGTGATGTGCTTCTCCGGCAGGTGCCAGCCGCGGGGGCGCACGATGATGGTCGGGAGCTCGTCGTCCGGCCTGAGCTCGTACTTCTTGCCCTGCGGGCTGGTGAAGTCGATCGTGCGGTCGAGCGAGTCCATCAGGTTGAGAGGGCCGTTGACGACGTTCTCCCACAGCGGGGAGTTCGCGTCCTCCTGGTCGGCCAGCCAGCACCTGGCCCCGGAGTTCAGCGCGTTGATCGTCATCTTGCGGTCGGTCGGGCCGGTCATCTCCACCCGGCGGTCGACCAGGCCGGGCGCCGGGTCGGCCACCCGCCACGAGTCGTCTTCGCGGATCGACCGGGTCTCCTCGAGGAAGTCGAGGCTGGCGCCGTCGGCCAGCGCGCGGACCCGCTCCTGTCGCGCGGCGAGCCGCTCGAGCCGCCGCCCGTTCAGCTCGCGGTGGAGGAGGACGACGAGCTCGAGCGCCCGGGGGGTGAGGACCTCGTCGAACCGGTCACCCATGGGGCCGGTGATCTCGAGACCGTCCACGCCGGCGATGGTGCTCATGGTTCTCCCTGGAGTCGCTGTGCTGGGTCGCCGCCCGGTTCCGCAGAGCGGCAGGCGGGGGTACTGTGCATTCCGCATCGTGGAAGGCGATGTCTGATCATTGGAAAAGTAGTGGGGCCGGTCACCAGCGGTCAACCCGAGGACCCGCGGTCCGGAACCCCGACCGGGCGGAAACGAGGGGAGCGGGAGATGGCCGCTGGTGGGTCGGCGGAGGGCGTGCAGTCGCTGGACCGCGCCTTCCTGCTCCTCGAGCTCATGGCCGACGCCGGCGGCGAGGTGGCCATCAGCCGGCTGGCGGCCGACAGCGGCCTGGCCGTCTCCACGATCCACCGGCTGGTGCGCACCCTCGTGGGCCGCGGCTACGTGCGCCAGCTGCCCTCGCGGCGCTACGTCCTCGGGCCGCGGCTGATCCACCTGGGGGAGTTCGCGTCGCGGATGCTCGCCACGTGGGCCCAGCCCCACCTCACCCGGCTGGTCGACGTCATCGGGGAGACGGCGAACCTGGCCATGCTCGACGGCGACCGGGTCGTCTACGTCGCGCAGGTGCCGTCGCGGCACTCCATGCGGATGTTCACCGAGGTCGGTCGGCGGGTGCACCTGCACTGCACCGGCGTCGGCAAGGTGCTGCTGGCCCAGTTGCCCCCCGAGACGGCGCGCGAGCTGCTGGTCCAGGGCGGCATGCCCGCCCGCACGGAGCTCACCGTCACCGACCCCGACGAGCTGCTGCGCCAGTTGCCCACGATCGCCGACCAGGGCTACGCGGTCGACGACGGCGAGCAGGAGACCGGCGTCCGGTGCGTGGCGGTCCCCGTGCCCGGCGGCTCTGCGGCGGGGGCGATCTCCGTGTCCGGCCCGGCCGGGCGGCTGGGGCTGGACGCGGTGTCCCGTGCGGTGCCGCTGCTGCAGTCGGCGGCGGCCGCGCTGGCCACCGAGCTCGGACGCGACGGCGGTCGCCCGGCCGGCTGACCTGGGGAGCACCCGCCACGGCCCAGTTGCAGACAGCAACCAACTGGACGTATGGTTGCTGTCTGCAAGTACTTCCTGCGGCGAGGAACCCCGTGCCCATCACCCCCGAGACCCGTGACCGGCTCACCTCCGGCGTGGTCCGCGTCATCCGCAGCGGACGCCACCTGAGCGTCCGCGCCGCGGACGTCCTCCACGGCGACCTGCCCTCGTCCGGCTGGGCGCTGCTGGTGCCCCTGGAGCAGGACGGCGAGCAGCGCTGCAGCGCCCTGGCGGTACGGGCCGGCGTCGACGTCTCCGTCGCCAGCCGGCAGCTGGCGACGCTCGAGCGGGCCGGCTACGTCGAGCGCCGTCCCGACCCGCACGACGGCCGGGCCAGCCTGATGCACCTCACCGACGAGGGCACCCGTGCCCTGGCCGTCACCCGCGCCCTGCGCGCCGAGTGGGCCGCCGCCGCACTGGCCGACTGGGACGAGGACGACGCGCGGCTGCTGTCCGGGCTGCTGGAGCGGCTCGCGACCGACCTCGACCGGGCGCCCGCCGCCGTCCACCCCGCCGCCTCGTGACCCGCGGCCGCCTCGCGCCACCCACCCACCGCACCAGCCAGTCCAGGAGAACCGTGGCCACCACCACCCGCGACGACCGCACCGCGGTCGTCCCCACCCCGGCGCCCGCCGAGGTCGTCCCTGCCGAGCAGCAGGGCCGGATGACCCACCGCCAGATCCTCTCGGCGCTGTCCGGGATGTTGCTGGCGATGTTCGTGGCGTTCCTGTCCTCGACGGTCGTGTCGAACGCCCTGCCGACGATCATCACCGAGCTGCGCGGCACGCAGGGCCAGTACACCTGGGTGGTCACCGCGACGCTGCTGGCCTCGACGGCCTCGACCCCGATCTGGGGCAAGCTGGCGGACCTGTACAGCAAGAAGCTGCTGATCCAGATCTCGATCGTCGTGTTCATCGTCGGCTCGATGTTGGCGGGCCTGGCCCAGTCGGTCGAGACGCTGATCGCCTGGCGGGTGCTGCAGGGGCTCGGGCTCGGTGGCATCCAGGCGCTCGTGCAGATCGCGATGGCCGCGATGATCAGCCCGCGCGAGCGGGGCCGGTACTCCGGTCTCATCGGCGCCGTCATGGCGGTGGCCACGGTCGGTGGTCCGCTGATCGGCGGCCTGCTCGTCGACACCAGCTGGCTGGGCTGGCGCTGGTGCTTCTACGTCGGCGTGCCGTTCGCCGTGGTCGCGCTGGTGCTGCTGCAGCGCACGCTGCACCTGCCGGTGACCCGGCGCGCCGTCCGCATCGACTACCTGGGCGCCGCGTTCCTCTCCGCCGGCGTCTCCGCGCTGCTCATCTGGGTCACCCTGGCCGGCGGCACCTTCGCGTGGGCGTCGACCGAGACGGCGCTGTTCGTCGGGGGCGGGCTGCTGGCCGTCGCCGCGTTCGTGGTCACCGAGCTGCGCGCGCCCGAGCCGATCGTCCCGCTGCGGCTGTTCCGCGACCGGACGACGACGCTGTCCATCCTGGCCAGCATCGCGATCGGTGTGGCGATGTTCGGGTCGTCGGTCTTCCTCGGCCAGTACCTGCAGATTTCCCGCGGCTACTCGCCGACCGCCGCGGGTCTGCTGACCCTCCCGATGGTGGGCGGGCTGCTGCTCTCCTCGACCGTGTCCGGCATCCTCATCACCCGCTCCGGGCGCTGGAAGGGGTACCTGGTCGCCGGCTCGCTGCTCGTCGTCGTCGGCTTCGCGCTGCTCGGCACGGTCGACCACGAGACGGACATGGTGCTGCTGGGCGCCTTCCTGTTCGTCCTCGGCGTCGGCATCGGCATGACCATGCAGAACCTGGTCCTCGCCGTGCAGAACACCGTCGCCGCCCGTGACCTGGGCGCGGCCAGCTCGGCGGTCGCGTTCTTCCGCAGCCTGGGCGGCACCATCGGCGTCGCCGTCCTCGGGGCGGTGCTCGACTCCCGCGTCGGCCAGCTCACCGCGCAGGGCCTGGCCGGGGTGCCGGGTGCGGCGCAGGGGTCCGGTGGGGCCGGTCTGGCCGACCTCGCGGACGCGCCGCCCGCCGTCCGGGCGCTCATCGCGGCTGCCTACGGGGACGCGACCGGGCGGATCTTCGCCGTCTCGGCCGTGGTCGCGGTGGTGGCGGTCGTGGCCATCGTCTTCATCCGCGAGGTGGCCCTGCGGACCGAGAGCGGCGACGAGCGGCTGCAGACCGAGTCGGCCTGAGAACCGGCCCGTCCTCCCACCCTCCGCAGGCTCGCGGCGGGGCCCGCGGGAGCCGGGGGCTACGGTGCGCCGGTGAGCGACGCGTCCCGGCTGCTGCTGGTGGTCAACCGCGCGGCCGGCTCGGCCGGGGACGACGCGGTCGAGGCCGCGGTGCGCGTGCTGCGCGCGGGCGCCGACGTCGAGGTGGTCGCGACCGGGTCGGCGGCCGAGCTGGACGCCGCGGTCGCCGACCGGGACGGACGCCGGCTCGTCGTGCTGGGGGGCGACGGCTCGGTGCACGCCGTGGCGCGGGCCCTGGACCGGGCCGGCGCGCTGGACCCCGCCGAGCCGGTGGGCATCGTGGCCCGCGGCACCGGCAACGACCTCGCGCGGACCCTGGGGCTGCCCCTCGACCCGGAGGAGGGGGCGGCCGCCGTCCTCGCCGGCCGGCCCCGGCCGCTGGACCTGCTCGACGACGACGCCGGGGGGCTGGTGGTGAACGCGGTGCACGGGGGGGTCGGGGCGCGGGCCGGGGCTCAGGCCGACCGGCTCAAGGAACGGCTCGGCGTGGCCGCCTACCCGGTGGGCGCGGCGCTGGCGGGGGTGAGCAGCCCCGGCTGGCCGCTGCGCGTCGAGGTCGACGGCCGGGTCGCCACGCATCCCGACGAGGGCTGGGCGGCCGACGGCACGTGCGACGTGCTGATGCTCGGGGTCTGCACGGGCCGCTCCATCGGCGGCGGGACGCCGCTGGCCCCGCAGGCCGAGCCGGACGACGGGCTGGCCGACGTGGTGGTCTCGGTCGCGACCGGGCCGGTCGCCCGGGCCGCCTTCGCGACGGCGCTGACCACCGGCGACCACGTCGACCGGCCCGACGTCCTGGTGCTGCGGGGACGCCGGGTGTCCGTCACCGGGGGCCCGGTCGACCTCGACGCGGACGGCGAGGTCGAGGAGGGCGTCCCGGCGCGGACCTGGCGGGTCCGGCAGCACGGCTGGTCGGTGCTCGTGCCGCCGCACTGACCTTCGTCAGGCTCCCCGCCGGGGCCTGCCTCAGCTCTCCAGGGACGCGTCCAGGCTGATCTCGTCGACGCCGGCCAGCGCCTTGCTCACCGGGCAGCCGGCCTTGGCCGCCTGCGCGGCCTGCTCGAACCCGGCGGCGTCGAGGCCCTCGACCTCACCGCGGACGGTGATCGCGATCTTCGTGATGTGCGGACCGCCGTCCTTCTGGCCCAGCGTGACGTCCGCGGAGACCTCCAGGGACTGCGGGGTGCCGCCGGCCTTGGCGATCTCGTTGGACAGGGCCATCGCGAAGCAGGACGAGTGCGCCGCCGCGATGAGCTCCTCGGGGCTGGTCGTGCCGTCGGCCTCCTCGGCCGCGCGCTTGGGGAACGACACCTCGTAGGTGCCGACCTTCGAGCTGGACAGCTCGACCTGGCCGGAGCCCTCCTGCAGGGTGCCGTTCCAGGCGGTGCGAGCGGTACGGGTGGGCATGGGTCCTCCTCCTCGGGACGGGTGTGTCGCGGGTGCGCTACCCCGGTCCGTCGTGGACAACCCGACTCCGGGTCAGTTGGTGGTGACCCGCTCGGTGACCAGGTTGAGCTTGGCCTTGAGGTCGGCGAACTCGGCACGGTCGAGGTCGAGCGCGCAGATGATCTCCTCGGAGATGGCGTCGGCCTTGTCCCGCAGCGCCCGCCCGGCGTCGGTCAGCGCGATGGCGACAGAGCGCTCGTCCTCCACCCGGCGGTGGCGGGTGACCAGGCCCGCGGTGGTGAGCCGCTTGAGCAGCGGGGACAGCGTGCCGCTGTCCAGCGAGAGGCGGGCGCCCAGTTGACCGACGGTCTGGTTGTCCTCCTCCCACAGCAGCATCATCACGAGGTACTGCGGATAGGTGAGTCCGATGGCGTCGAGCAGCGGGCGGTAGCGCGCGGTCAACGCCCGGGAGGCGGCGTAGAGCGCGAAGCACAACTGGTCCTCGAGGACCGCGCTCGGAGCCGGGAGACGCGTCATTCTCCAGATTCTAGGCCCCCGGGCCCCGGGGTACGGGGGTTGCTCCTCGACCTGCCCCACACTGGTGACCAGGTCGTGCCCTGCACGGCGCGGACGCAGTGAGGTTGAGCGGAACAGACTCAACCCTGCGGTCGTTGGACCACTCGACACCAGCTGGCCGGCCTGTCCGGCCCCACCCGAGAGGACCGACCCCACAGACCATGCAGAGCAAGCTGACCACCCGTTCGCAGGAGGCCGTCACCGCCGCCCAGCGGCTGGCGGTCGACCGCGGCCAGGCCGCACTGGAGCCCCTGCACCTGCTCGCCGCGCTGCTCGAGCAGACCGACGGCATCGCCGGCCCGCTGCTCAAGGCCGTGGGAGCCGACGTCGCCGACGTCCGGGCCAAGACCGACGCCGCCCTACGGCGGATGCCGAGCGTGAGCGGTGCGACCGTGCCCGCCCCCGCGCCGTCCCGCGAGCTGCTCCGCGTGCTCAATGCCGCGGGGGAGCAGGCGAGCGCCCTGGGCGACGAGTTCGTGTCCACCGAGCACCTGCTGGTGGGCCTGGCCGGCTCCGACGGCGAGGCGGGCGCGGTGCTCACCAGCGCCGGCGCCACCCGCGACGCCCTGCTGGCCGCCTTCCGCACGGTCCGCGGCAACCGCAAGGTGACCACCGCCGACCCGGAGAGCACCTTCCAGGCGCTGGAGAAGTACGCCGTCGACCTCACCGAGCGGGCCCGCGAGGGCAAGATCGACCCGGTCGTCGGCCGCGACACCGAGATCCGCCGCGTCGTGCAGGTGCTGTCCCGGCGCACCAAGAACAACCCGGTGCTGATCGGCGAGCCCGGCGTCGGCAAGACGGCGATCGTCGAGGGCCTGGCCCAACGCATCGTCGCCGGCGACGTCCCGGAGAGCCTCAAGGGCAAGCGGCTGATGGCGCTGGACCTGGCCAGCATGGTCGCCGGCGCCAAGTACCGCGGTGAGTTCGAGGAGCGGCTCAAGGCCGTCCTGCAGGAGATCGCCGAGTCCGAGGGTGAGGTCGTCACCTTCATCGACGAGCTGCACACCATCGTCGGCGCCGGCGCCACCGGCGACTCGGCCATGGACGCCGGCAACATGATCAAGCCGATGCTGGCCCGCGGTGAGCTGCGGATGGTCGGGGCCACCACCCTCGACGAGTACCGCGAGCACATCGAGAAGGACCCGGCGCTGGAGCGCCGCTTCCAGCAGGTCTTCGTCGGCGAGCCCTCGGTCGAGGACACGATCGGCATCCTGCGCGGCCTCAAGGAGCGCTACGAGGTCCACCACGGCGTCCGGATCACCGACGCCGCGATCGTCGCCGCCGCGACGCTGTCGGACCGCTACGTCACCGCCCGGTTCCTGCCGGACAAGGCGATCGACCTGGTCGACGAGGCCGCCAGCCGGCTGCGGATGGAGATCGACAGCCGGCCGGTCGAGGTCGACGAGGTCGAGCGCGCCGTCCGCCGGCTGGAGATCGAGGAGATGGCGCTGTCCAAGGAGGACGACCCCTCCTCGGTCGAGCGGCTGGTTGCGTTGCGCGCGGACCTGGCCGACAAGCGCCAGCAGCTGGACGAGCTGACCGCCCGCTGGCAGCAGGACAAGAGCGCGATCGTCCGCATCCAGCAGATCAAGGAGGAGCTGGAGCGGGCCCGCCTGGAGGCCGAGCGCGCCGAGCGGGACGGCGAGCTGGCCAAGGTCGCCGAGCTCCGCTACGGCCGGCTGCCGCAGCTGGAGAAGGCGCTGGCCGACGCCGAGGCCTCGGTCGAGACCGGTGACTCGATGCTCAAGGAGGAGGTCGGCCCCGACGACATCGCCGAGGTCGTCCAGGCCTGGACCGGCATCCCGGCCGGGCGGCTGCTCGAGGGCGAGACCCAGAAGCTGCTGCGGATGGAGGACGAGCTGGGCCGGCGCGTCGTCGGCCAGCCCGACGCCGTCCGTGCGGTCTCCGACGCCGTCCGCCGGGCGCGCTCCGGCGTGGCCGACCCGAACCGGCCGACCGGGTCCTTCCTGTTCCTCGGCCCGACCGGCGTCGGCAAGACCGAGCTGGCCAAGGCGCTGGCGGAGTTCCTGTTCGACGACGAGCGGGCGATGGTCCGCATCGACATGAGCGAGTACTCCGAGAAGCACTCGGTGGCCCGGCTGGTCGGCGCCCCGCCCGGCTACGTCGGCTACGAGTCCGGCGGCCAGCTCACCGAGGCGGTGCGCCGGCGGCCCTACACCGTCGTGCTGTTCGACGAGGTCGAGAAGGCCCACCAGGACGTCTTCGACGTGCTGCTCCAGGTGCTGGACGACGGCCGGCTGACCGACGGCCAGGGCCGCACGGTGGACTTCCGGAACACCATCCTGATCCTGACCTCGAACCTCGGCTCGCACCTGATCGCCGACCAGTCGATCCCGGAGGAGCGTCGCCGCCAGGCGGTCATGGAGGTGGTCCGGCAGCACTTCAAGCCGGAGTTCCTCAACCGGCTGGACGACGTCGTGGTGTTCCACGCGCTGGGCAGCGAGGAGCTGGCCGGCATCGTCGACATCCAGGTGGGCGTGCTCGCCCGCCGGCTGGCCGCCCGCCGGCTCACGCTGCGGGTCACCGACGCCGCGCGCGAGTGGCTGGCGCTCAACGGGTTCGACCCGGTCTACGGCGCCCGCCCGCTGCGCCGGCTGGTGCAGTCGGCGATCGGCGACCAGCTGGCCAGGGCCCTGCTGTCCGGTGAGGTCCGGGACGGCGACGAGGTCGTCGTCGACGCCCCGGAGGACCTCGCCGAGGAGGGCCTGACGGTCCGCCGCGGCTGAGCGAGGACCCCGTCCTCCGCACCGTCGAAGGGCCCCGTCCTCCCCACCCTCCGCACGCTCGGGGCGGGACCCGGGACGGGGCCACGGCGAGCCTCTGGACGGGGCCAGCGGGTCCCTGGAGGAGGGCCGTCACCGGGCCCGCCGTCCCCGCCGGGACGGCGGGCCCGGTGCCGTCTCCATCGATCAGGTCTCGATCGCCTTCCGGCCCTGGCCGGTGTCGGCGGGGTGGGTGATCATCGCGGCAGGGACTCGACCGCGAGCAGGGAGTACGCGATGACGTCAGGGCAGGGCGGCCAGGGCGGCCAGGACCCCCAGCAGGGGTGGCAGCCGCCGCAGGATCAGCCGGGCTGGCAGGCGCCGCCCCAGCAGGGCTGGCAGAACCCGCCGCCGCAGCAGGGCTGGCAGGACCCCCAGCAGGGCTGGCAGGGGCAGCCGCCGTACGGCTACGCCGCCGCTCCGTCGGCGCCCGGGCACGGCTTCTCGCCGGAGGCGCCCGAGCGGCCGACGACGGTGCGGGTCGGCGTCGGGGCCTTCATGGCCACGCTCATCCTGGGCCTCATCGCCTCGCTGGTGCAGTTCTCCAGCCTCGATGGTCTCGTCGCCCAGACGGTGGCCACGGCGAACGACCCGGTGATCACCGAGGACGTCGTCCGGGCCGGTCTGGTCGTCGGTGTGGTGATCGGGTTGCTGCTGGTCGGCCTCGAGGCACTGTTCATCTGGTTCGCCTGGAAGGGCCGCAACTGGGCGCGGATCGTGCTCATCGTGCTGGGCGGGCTCAGCGCCGTCTTCGGCCTGGCCGGCCTGGGCACGGCCACGGCCAGCACCGGCTTCCTCGACTCGCTGTCGGTCATCTCGTTGCTGCTGACGATCGTCGGGGTCGTCGCGTTGGCGCTGCGGCCGTCCAGCGAGTGGTACCGGGCGATGACCGCCCGCCGGCAGGCCGGACTGCGCTGACCGCTCGTTACGGAATCGATACCGAGGGAGTGAACCCGTAGCGCGACTGGTCCCGAAGACCAGTCGTGACCACCACCGAGCAGAGCCCGGCCGCGGCGACCGGCCCGGACGCACCGCGTCGTCGCGGGCGCCGTCCGCTGGCCGCCGCGGCCGGACTGCTGTCCGCCGGTGTCGCGCTGGGTGTGGGTGAGCTCGTCGCCGGCCTCATGGGTCCGCAGTCCTCGCCGGTCGTCGCCGTCGGCGACACGGTCATCACCCTGGTCCCGGAGCCGGTCAAGGCCTTCGCGATCGCGACCTTCGGCGAGAGCGACAAGATCGCCCTCGTCGTCGGCACGCTGGTCGTCATCGCCCTCTACGCCGCGGTCCTGGGCGTCCTGGCGCTGCGCCGCCGGACGGCCGGGGTGGCCGGCATCGCGCTGTTCGGCCTGGTCGGGGCGGCCGCGGCCGCAACCGGCCCCGCCGGCGGACCGCTCGACGCGCTGCCCGCGCTGGCCGGCGCGCTGGCGGGGGTCGTCGCCCTGCTCGCGCTCCTGGCCCGGCTCACCGTGCCGACGGCGGGTGCCGCGCAGACCCGATCCGACGACGACGGGGCCCCGCTGGCCGAGCGCCTGCGGGCGTCCCTCGGCGCCGGTGACCGCAAGGGCGCCGGGCTCGACCGCCGCCGCTTCTTCCTGACCAGCGCTGCCGCCGCGGGCGCCGCCGTCGCCACCGGGGGCGCCGGCCGGCTGCTGCTCCGCCGCTTCGACGTCGGCGGGGCGCGGGCCGACCTCGCCCTCCCGGCCCCGGCCTCCCCGGCCGCGGCCCTGCCGGCCGGCGCCGACCTCGCGGAGCGGATCGACGGCCTGACCCCGTTGTTCACGCCCAACCGCGAGTTCTACCGGGTCGACACCGCGATCACGGTGCCGCAGATCAGGCCGGCGGACTACGAGCTGTCGCTGACCGGGATGTTCGACTCCCCGCGCAGCTACACGCTCGACGACCTGCTCGGCCGCTCCGACGTCATCGAGCGCGACATCACCCTGACCTGCGTCTCCAACACCGTGGGGGGCCGGCTGGCCGGCACCGCGCGCTGGCTCGGGATCCCGCTGGGGGCCTTCCTCCGCGAGAACGGCATCCGCTCCGGCTCCGACCAGCTGGTCTGCCGCTCGGTCGACGGGATGACCATCGGCGCGCCCACGCGCTCGGCGCTCGGGGTCGAGGACGCGATGCTCGCGTTCGGGATGAACGGTGAGCCGCTCCCGGTGGAGCACGGCTTCCCGGTGCGGATGGTCATCCCGGGCCTCTACGGCTACGTGTCGGCCTGCAAGTGGCTGACCGGCATCGAGGCGTCCACCTACGACGCGTTCGACGCCTACTGGACCGAGCGAGACTGGGCCGCCCAGGCGCCGATCAGGATCGCCTCCCGCATCGACACCCCGGCGCCGCTGCGCCGCTTCCCGGCCGGTCGCCGTGCGATCGCCGGGGTGGCCTGGGCCCAGACCCGCGGCATCGGCGCCGTCGAGGTCCGGGTCGACGACGGGCCGTGGCTGCCGGCGCAGCTCTCCCCGCAGGTGGACGCCGACCTGTGGCGGCAGTGGGTGCTGCCCCACGACTTCGCCCCCGGCTCGTACCAGCTCACCGTCCGCGCGACCAGCGCCGAGGGCGAGGTGCAGACCGAGGAGCGCGCCGAGCCGTTCCCCGCCGGGTCGAGCGGACTGCACTCCATCCGCGTCAACGCGACCTGAGCCACCCACCCCACAGCTCGTCTCGGCCGCCGGCCGCAGGCGTGGTCCGCGACCCCCGCGGTCGAGGACCAGGAACCCCGCACGACGACCAAGGAGATCCCCGTGAAGCGCACCCTCACCCGCACCGCCGTGCTGGTCACCGCCGCCGGCACCGCCATCACGCTCAGCGCCTGTAGCGCCGAGGACACCGCCACGGAGGCCGCCACCGGCACCGGCTCCAGCAGCTCGTCCCCGGCCGCGCCGGAGACCAGCACGGAGATGGGCACCGACACGGCCGCCGCCGAGCCGTTCGGCGAGGGCTGCACCGCCGTCCCGGCCGACGGTGAGGGCAGCTTCACCGGCATGACCGACGACCCGGTGGCCACCGCGGCCAGCAACAACCCGGTGCTGTCCACGCTGGTGCAGGCCGTTCTGCAGGCCAACCTGGTCGACGCCCTGAACACCGCCGAGGACGTCACCGTGATCGCTCCGGCCAACCCGGCGTTCGAGGCCATCCCGCCGGACGCGCTGCAGGCGGTGCTGGCCGACAACACCCAGCTCACCGCGATCCTGACCCACCACGTCATCGAGGGTCGGCTGGCCCCCGGCGAGCTGGCCGGCACGCACACCACCCTCAACGGCGACGAGGTCACCATCGAGGGCTCCGGCGAGGCCTTCACCGTCGCCCGGACCGTGACCGGCACCCCGGCCTCGGTCATCTGCGGCAACGTCCAGACGGCGAACGCCACCGTCTACATCGTCGACCAGGTGCTCGCGCCGGCCGGCGCCTGAGAGAGGACCACCCTGCCGCCCGCGCTCGGCGCGGACCCTGCAGGGTGGCCGGCCGCGGGCCGTCGTCCGACCGGACGGCGGCCCGCGGCGCATTCGTACGGTGGTCGTGCCGTTACCGGCTGTTCCGTCCCGCGCCGGTGATGATGGCGGGCGCAACCGACGAAGGAGCCCGCCCCGTGACGCGCACCCCCACCCGCCGCGCCCTGCTCGCCGCCGCCACCGCACTGGCGCTGCCGCTGGCCGGCTGCGGCTCCGACGGGCCGGCGGACGACGTCGCCGCGGCGAGCAGCGCCCCGGCGACGACGTCCGCGGCGGAGGCCGCCCCGCCCGCGCCGACCGGGCCCTTCGGCCCCGGCTGTGCCGCGCTCCCGCCCGAGGGGCCGGGCAGCCCGGCTGCTCTCGCCGCCGCGCCGGCCGCGGCCGCGATGTCGACCATCCCGGGGCTGACCAACACGATGGTCACCGTGCACGCGGCCACGCTCGCCGCGTCCCTCGACGCCACCCAGGACCTCACCGTGCTGGCCCCGGTCAACGAGGCCTTCGCCGCCGTTCCGCCCGCCACGCTGGACCCGCTGCTGGCCGACACGCCGCGGCTGACCGCACTGGTCACCCACCACGTCATCGCCGGCCGGCTGGCCCCCGGCGAGCTGGCCGGCACGCACACCACCCTCGACGGCGGCCAGGTGACCATCGACGGCGCGGGCGAGGTCTTCACGGTCAGCGCCGACCAGACCCTGCTGGGTGCGGCCGACGCGACGGTCATCTGCGGCAACCTCCCGACGCTCAACGCGACGGTCTACGTCGTCGACCAGGTGCTCACCCCGCCCGCCTGAGCGGGCTGGAGCGGGCGGCCCCTGTGCAGGGTCCCGCCGTGGCCCCGTCCCGGGTCCCGCCCTGAGCGTGCGAAGGGTGGGGAGGACGGGGTCCTTCTTCGGTGAGGGGGACGGGGTCCTTCTAGGGTCGGCGGCATGGAAGAGGACCTGCTCCCGCCCCGCCCCTCGTCCCTCGGAGCGGGACCCGGGGAGGGGGCCGCCCGGCCCGACCGTGACCGGCTGCTCGAGCTCGTCGTCGACCTCGCCGTCGTCCACGGGCGGGTGACGCTGTCCTCGGGGCAGGAGGCCGACTGGTACATCGACATGCGACGGCTGACGCTGCACCACGAGGGAGCGCCGCTGGTGGGCCGGGTGATGCGCCAGCTCACCGGGGACCTGCGCTACGACGTCGTCGGCGGGCTCACCCTGGGCGCGGACCCGGTCGCGACGGCGATGCTGCACGCGGCGGCCGCGGGGGAGGGCTTCCTCGACGCGTGCGTCGTCCGCAAGACCGGCAAGGCGCACGGACTGCAGCGCCGGATCGAGGGGCCGGACGTCGCCGGTCGCACCGTCCTCGTGGTCGAGGACGTCTCCACCACCGGCTCCAGCCCGCTCACCGCCGTCGAGGCACTGCGCGAGGCCGGCGCCGAGCCGGTCGCCGTGGCGGTGGTGGTGGACCGGGGCGGGCGGGCCGCGGTGGAGGAGGCAGGTCTGGAGTACCGCGCCGCGTTCACCCTCGCCGACCTCGGTCTGTAGCGGACCCCCTCGCGGGCTGCCGGAGCCGGGCGAGATCGCCGATCTCGCCCGGGGAGGGAACCGTCGTACGGTGTGGCGATGACCACCGTGACGACGACGTGGGTGGCCGAGCTGGCCGATGCCCTGGGTCCCGACAGCGTCCTGACCGACCCCGACGTCACCGCGTCCTACGCGCGGGACCAGGCCGTGCTGGCCGAGGCCGGTACGCCGGCCGCCGTCGTCCTGCCGCGCAGCACCGCCGAGGTGGTCGCCGTCCTGCAGATCGCCGCGCGGCACGGCCTCCCGGTGGTGCCGCGCGGCGCCGGCTCCGGGCTGGTCGGTGCCAGCAACGCCGTCGACGGCGGCATCACGATGGTCATGACCCGGATGGACGCCGTCCTGGAGGTCTCCGCGGCCGACCGGCTGGCCGTCGTCCAGCCCGGCGTGGTGAACAAGCAGCTGCGCGACGCGGTGAGCGCGGTCGGGCTCTTCTACCCCCCGACCCGGCCAGCTACGACTGGTGCACCCTCGGCGGCAACCTGGCCATGAACTCCGGCGGGCTGTGCTGCGTGAAGTACGGCGTCACCACCGACTACGTGCTCGGCCTGGAGGTCGTGCTCGCCGACGGCCGCGTGCTGCGGACCGGGCGGCGGACGGTCAAGGGCGTCGCCGGCTACGACCTCACCCGGCTGTTCGTCGGCTCGGAGGGCACCCTCGGGGTCATCACCGAGGCCACCCTGGCGCTGCGCCCCGCGCCGGCCGCCGACCCGGTCACCCTGGTGGCCACCTTCGCCACCAGCGCGCAGACGGGGCAGGTCGTCGAGTCGGTGGTCACCAGCGGCGTGGTGCCCAGCATGCTCGAGGTGATGGACCGGACCTGCATCCGCGCCGTCGACGACATGCTGCGGGCCGACCTCGACCGGAACGCCCAGGCGCTGCTGGTGGCCCGGTCCGACGCCGGGGGAGCGGCCGCCCTCGACGAGATCGCCGAGCTCACCCGGCTGTGCGAGGCCGCCGGCGCCGACCTCGTGCACTCCACGGCCGACCCGGCCGAGGGCGACCTGCTGCTCGCCGCCCGCAGGGCGGCGCTGCCGGCGCTGGAGCGGCTGGGCGACGTGCTGCTCGACGACGTCGCCGTCCCCCGCTCCCGGGTGGCCACCTTCATCGACGGCTGCGACGCGATCTCCGCGCAGTACGACCTGGTCATCGGCGTCATGGGGCACGCCGGCGACGGCAACATGCACCCAACGATCGTGTTCGACGGCGCCGACCAGGAGCAGCGGGCGCGGGCCGTGGCCGCGTTCGACGCCATCCTGGAGCTGGGCCTCTCGCTCGGCGGCACCATCACCGGCGAGCACGGCGTCGGCACGCTCAAGGCCGACTGGCTCGAGCGCGAGATCGGCCCGGTCTCGGCCGACGTGCACCGCTCGATCAAGGACGCCCTGGACCCGTCCGGCCTGCTCAACCCCGGCAAGGTGCTGCGCCGGCGGCCGTCGGCGACCGCATGACTGCAGACCGCCTGCCCGTCGTCGGGGGCGATGCCGCCGGGATGTCCGCGGCCACTGCGGCCCGGCGGCTGCGCCCCAGGTGCTGCAGGCCCGCGGGCTCGAGGTGACCATCGTGCTCGCCGACTCGCTGCCGGTGTCCCTGCTCGACGCGGACATGGGCGAGCGGATCTGCGAGGCGCTGCGTGACATGGGCATCGGCGTGCAGCCCGACCAGCCGGTGCGCGCGGTGGAGACCGGTGCCGACGGCGCGGCGCGGGCGGTCACCACCGACGGCGGCAGCGGCTCGGACCTCTCCTGCGCGCCGCCGTTCTCGCCGGTGTACGACCCCGTGGTGGTCGCGGCGCGGGTGGCCGGCCGGGTGGAGCGAGGCTGAGCGGGAGCGAGGTCCGGGACGAGGACCGCTACGGTGACGACCTCTCCGGTCAGGAGCACACCGGGGTCACCTTCAGCCGGGTCGACCTGTCCGAGACCACGGACGACGGCGCCGTGTTCACCGACTGCGTCTTCCGGGACTGCCGGTTCACCCTCAGCCGGCACGCCGACGCGGCCTTCGTGACCTGCACGTTCACCGGCTGCTCGTTCGCCCAGGCGGTCTTCACCGACTGCAAGCTCATCGGCAGCAGCTTCGACCGCTGCACCTTCGACCTGGTCACCGTCGAGGGCGGTGACTGGTCCTTCGTCGCCCTCCGCCGCGCGGACCTGTCCCGGGCGACGTTCACCGCCGTGCGGATGCGCGAGGCCGACCTCACCGGCGTCCGGGCGGCCCGGGCCGTGCTGCGGCACCTGGACCTCTCCGGGGCGCAGTTCGCCGGGGCCGACCTCTCCCGCGCCGACCTGCGCGGCAGCGACCTGTCCGCACTCGACCCGCGGGAGGTCGAGCTGGCCGGCGCGCAGGTCGACGCGGCGCAGGCCGTGGTGCTGGTGACCGCCCTGGGCCTGCGGGTCGGACCGGAGGCCGCCGAGTAGCGGGTGTCGCCGCGGTGGAGCCGGGCGCGATACTGGCCGCCGGACCAGCGCCGCCACCGACGCAAGGAGTGCCCCGCATGCCCATCGCGACCCCCGAGGTCTACGCCGACATGATCAACCGGGCCAAGGAGGGCGGCTTCGCCTACCCGGCGATCAACTGCACGTCGTCGGAGACGGTGAACGCCGCGCTGCGCGGCTTCGCCGACGCCGGCAGCGACGGCATCATCCAGTTCTCCACCGGTGGTGCTGAGTTCGGCTCGGGCACCCGGGTCAAGGACATGGTCACCGGTGCGGTCGCGCTCGCCGAGTTCGCGCACGTCGTCGCCGAGAAGTACCCGGTCAACATCGCGCTGCACACCGACCACTGCCCCAAGGACAAGCTGGACGCCTACGTGCGCCCGCTGATCGCGCTGTCCAAGGACCGGGTGGACGCCGGGCAGGCGCCGCTGTTCCAGTCGCACATGTGGGACGGCTCGGCCATCGACCTGGACGAGAACCTGCAGATCGCCGCGGAGCTCATCGAGAGGTGCGCCGCCGCCAAGATCGTGCTGGAGGTGGAGATCGGCGTCGTCGGCGGCGAGGAGGACGGCGTCTCGCACGACATCAACGACAAGCTCTACACCGCGCCCGGCGACTTCGTGGCCACCGCCAAGAGCCTCGGCCTGGGCGAGAAGGGCGTCTACCTGCTCGCCGCCACCTTCGGCAACGTGCACGGCGTCTACAAGCCCGGCAACGTCAAGCTGCGCCCGGAGATCCTCAAGGAGGGCCAGGACGTCGTGTCCGAGGAGTTCGGCCTGGGGGACGGCGCCAAGCCGTTCAACCTGGTCTTCCACGGCGGCTCGGGCTCGGCGCAGGAGGAGATCCGCGAGGCGCTCTCCTACGGCGTGGTGAAGATGAACGTCGACACCGACACCCAGTACGCCTTCACCCGGCCGATCGTGGGTCACATGTTCACCAACTACGACGGCGTGCTGAAGGTCGACGGCGAGGTCGGCAACAAGAAGGCCTTCGACCCGCGCACCTACATGAAGCTGGCCGAGACCAACATGGCCGCCCGTGTCGTCGAGGCGTGCGAGGACCTGCTGTCGGCCGGCCAGTCGCAGAGCGCCTGATGTCCCACGCGCACCCCAACCTGCTCGGCGAGCCGCCGGCCACGCTCCTGCCGGGTGACCCGGGAGCCGAGGCGGCGCTGGCGGCCGGCACCGACCCCGCCGAGGTCGCCGCGGCGCACCCCCGGGCCAGCGCGGCCTGGGCGGCACTCGCGGAGGCCGCGCTCGACGGCGGCCGCACCATCGAGGCCTACGCCTACGCCCGCACCGGCTACCACCGCGGCCTCGACGCGCTGCGCCGCAACGGCTGGAAGGGCTACGGGCCGGTCCCGTGGTCGCACGAGCCCAACCGCGGCTTCCTGCGCTGCGTGACGGTGCTGGCCCGCGCGGCGGAGGTGATCGGCGAGACCGACGAGCAGGAGCGCTGCACCCAGCTGCTGCACGACTGCGACCCCACGCTGGCGCCCTAGGCGGCCAGTGCGGGCGTTCCTCGCGCACTGCCGGCGCTGCAGCACCGGCAACCCGCGGCGAACGCCCGCACAGCGGGATCCGTCAGGCCCGACCGGCACACTCGGGCCGTGGACCACTCCCCGGGCACCGTCACCCGTCGGCTGCGTCCCCTGCTGCTCGCCGTCCACGAGGCGCTGTCGGCCGGCGTCACCGTCAGCGCGGCCATCCACGCCCGGCACGGCTGGAGCCCGACCGCTGACCGGCACCTGGACCACCAGCTGGTCCGCCGCGAGGCGATGGAGCGGCTCCGGCCGTGGGGTGCCGGCCCCGACGAGCTCTCCGATCCGCTGCAGGCCCGTCAGCTGGACCTCGACACCGGCACCGACAACCTGGGTCTGCCGATGAGCGGGCTGATCCTGCGCACCCCCACCGACGTGCTGCGGGTCTGGCGCTCCGACGACGGCGAGCTGCCCGCCGCCGCCACCGACGGCCTGCGCGCCTTCTACCGCCAGGACCCGAGCCGCCAGCTGCAGCTCGCCCTCGACCCCTCAGGGCCGCGCGCCGCGGCGGGACACCTGGCGCTGCTGTGGGCCGACTCCGGCGGCGTCCTCACCCGCTTCGACCTGGTCCGGCCGTGCGGGCACGTGGGCCGGCGGGTGCAGGTGGACTGGCACGTCGACCTCCGCGACCGGCTGGGCCGACCGGCGGCCTGACATCACACTCCGTGATGGGACGACGGAGAACGGGCGGGAACGACCCGTGATCGGTTACCGTCCGTTCCCGGCGTCCGGTCAGGACGCCCGTTCCCGGAGGTGCTTCCATGGCCACGCTTCTCTGGATCCTCGCCGTCGTCCTCGTCGTCGCCGGCATCGTCGCGATCGTCCGCAGGCAGCTGCTGTGGGGGATCGTGCTGATCGTCGTGGGCCTGCTCGTGGGGCCCGGCGGGGTCAGCGTCTTCACCTGAGGGAGGACTCCCTGCCCTGGGTAGGCCCCGTCCAGAGGCTCGTCGCGAACTCGCGAGCGTGAGGACGACGGGGTCCTTTCTCAGGGCTGCAGTCGCCAGCGCACCCGGTCGTCGGCGTACCACGTCCAGCGGGTCACCGGCCGCGGTTGGGGGACGCCGTCCCGGGTGATCCGGGCCGGGTCGCAGGCGATCTGCACGGCTCGTCCGCTGGTGCGTCGGCCAGGGCGCAACGGCAGCGTCATCACGGTCACGTCGAGGGTGTCCACGGCCCGCCAGTCGGGCCGGACGTCGATGCGGGTGATCTGCCCGTCGGCGACCTTGACCGCGTCGTGGTGCGCCTGCGCGCCCAGCCGCCGCGCCAGCGGGCGGCGCCGTTCGTCGCCGGCCGCCTCGACGCGGCCGTGGTGCAGCAGCACGCCGCCGTGGTCGTCGCGCACCAGGCCGAGCTCCCGCACCGCTCCGGTGCCGATGCCGAGCGCGCGGGCCAGGGCGGCCGAGTCGCCGTCGCCGGCGGGCTCCCAGGAGACGGCGACCTCGGCCGTCCGCCCGGCCTTCCACAGCGCCGTCAGGACTCCGGCCAGCGCGGGCACCGGCCCCCTCACCAGCAGCGCGTCGGCATCGGCGGCCGGTGCGACCACCCCCCGGTCCGGCGCCTGACCCGGCGCGAGACCGCGCAGGTCGAACTCGACGAGGGGCATGCCGATACCCTGCCACCTGCCAGCCGGTCGACCGCCGGTGACGAGTCCGAGGGGGACCACAGCGAGATGCCGGCAGTCGTGCTGATCGGCGCCCAGTGGGGCGACGAGGGCAAGGGCAAGGCCACCGACCTGCTCGGGGGGCGCGTTCCGTACGTCGTCCGCTACCAGGGTGGCAACAACGCCGGGCACACGGTGATCACACCGGACGGCGAGAAGTACGCGCTGCACCTGATCCCGTCGGGCATCCTCACGCCCGGGTGCACGCCGGTGATCGGCAACGGTGTGGTCATCGACCCCGAGGTGCTCATCGGCGAGCTCGCGGGGCTCGAGGAGCGCGGCGTGGACACCTCGCGGCTGGTCATCTCGGCCGACGCGCACCTGATCATGCCGCACCACCGGGCGCTGGACCGGGTCACCGAGCGCTTCCTGGGCAAGCGCAAGATCGGCACCACCGGCCGCGGGATCGGACCCGCCTACGGCGACAAGGTCGCCCGCACCGGCATCCGGGTGCAGGACCTGCTGGACCTGTCGATCCTCCGGCAGAAGCTCGAGGGCACGCTGCAGGAGAAGAACCAGATCCTGGTCAAGGTCTACAACCGCAGGGCGATCGACGTCGACGAGGTCGTGGAGGAGTACTCGCGCTATGCGCGCGAGCTCGAGCACCGGATCGCCGACACCCGCCTGCTGCTGGGCAAGGCGCTCGACGCCGGCGAGTGGGTGCTGCTGGAGGGCTCCCAGGGCACCCTCCTGGACGTCGACCACGGCACGTATCCGTTCGTGACGTCGTCCAACCCGACGGCGGGTGGGGCGGCCGCCGGGTCGGGCATCGGGCCCACCCGCATCGACCGGGTGGTCGGGATCCTGAAGGCGTACACGACCCGCGTCGGCTCCGGCCCGTTCCCGACCGAGCTGTTCGACGCCAACGGCGAGTACCTGCGCACGCAGGGCGGCGAGGTCGGCGTGACCACCGGCCGCGACCGCCGCTGCGGCTGGTTCGACGCCGTCGTCGCCCGCTACGCCAGCCGGGTCAACGGCATCACCGACTACTTCCTCACCAAGCTCGACGTGCTGTCGGGCCTGGAGACGGTGCCGATCTGCGTCGCCTACGACGTCGACGGCGTCCGGCACGACGAGATGCCGATGACGCAGACCGACTTCCACCACGCCACGCCGGTGTACGAGGAGATGCCGGGCTGGTCCGAGGACATCCGCAACTGCCGCACCTTCGACGAGCTGCCGGCCACCGCGCAGGCCTACGTCCGGCGCCTGGAGGCGCTCTCCGGCGCGCGGGTCAGCGTCATCGGCGTCGGCCCCGGCCGCGACGAGAACGTCGTCCTCCACGACCTGGTCGGCTGAGGGTGACGATCAGCTGAGCTGGTCGGGCACGGTCCTGGCTCACCACCGGTGGTGAGCCAGGACCGGCGGTGACCAGCTCACCTGATCACCGGGACGCCGTCAGAGCAGGCCGAGGACGGCTGCCGGCCGCGGTGCGGTGCGGGAGGGGCGCGAGGTGTAGAGCTCCGCGCGGGCCCGGGCGGCCACGTCGGGGGCGTCAGTGATCAGCCCGTCGACGCCGAGGGCCAGCAGCAGCCGGGCCTCGGTCTGCATGTCCCCGGTCCCGCTCACGGCCTCGCCGCGGCGCAGGTGCTGGGGCAGGAACGCGTTCTCCGGCCGCAGCGTCCACGGGACCACGGCGAGCCCGGCGCGGTGGGCCTGGGTGATGAGGTCCGAGACGCCGGTCATCGCCTGGTCGGCGTCGCGCCGCAGGATGCGGTGCCGGCTCGGGGCGATGCCCTGGGCGTAGGTGCTGACCTCGCGCAGGCCCGCGGGGGTGACCAGGTGGTCGTCCTCGCCGGCGTCGTCCACCAGCTGCAGCATCCGCGGGCCGCGGGAACCGAGGTCGGCCCGCAGCTTCCGCAGCGCGGCGGCGTCGAAGGACTGCACGACGACGGGGCCGTCGGGGCCCGTCGCGCCGAGGCGGCGCAACTCCGCGGCGACGAGCTCGTTCATCGGCACGCCCGCCTCGGCGTCGAACCAGCTGGGCTTCTTCAGCTCGGCCAGGACGCGGACCTGCCGGTCGGCGGTCGAACGGCGGCGGGCGATGGCCACGACCTCGGCGAGGGTGAGGATCCCGGCCTGCCCGTCGTAGGTGGTGTTCAACGGGCGCAGCGCCGGCATCCGCTCGACGGCGCGCAGCGTGCGCAGCTCGGCGAGGGTGAAGTCCTCGCTGAACCAGCCGGTGCGCTCGCGGCCGTCGACGAGGCGGGTGGTGCGCCGGTCGGCGAACTCCGGCCGATCGGCGACGTCGGTGGAGTGGGAGAGCTCGTTCTCGTGCCGGACGACGAGCGCGCCGTCGCGGCTGACCACGACGTCGGGCTCGATGAGGTCGGCACCCAGGTCGATGGCCAGCTCGAAGCTGGCAGCGGTGTGCTCGGGGCGGTACGACGGTGCACCGCGGTGACCGACGATGACGGGACGGGCAGGGCGGGTCGCCGGGACCGGTGCCGGCGACGCGATCGCGCGCATGTCACCTACAACACCCCAGCCAGGTGTCGGGACGGCGAACGCGCGCCGACTGATCGCACACAATTCGGAGGACACCGCGCTGACCTGCGCGCGACCATGCCGGCGTGACCGATCTCTCACTCCTGGGGTGGTCGCCGGACCGGGACGCCGGGATCCCCGCCGGCTGCGTACCCGGTCGCGTCGCCCGGGTGGACCGCGGCCGGCTGACCGTGCTCACCGCGGACGGTGAGGTGCGCGCGCACCCGGCGGCGGCGCTGCTCGAGGACACCGGGCCCGCGGTGGGCGACTGGGTGGCGCTGCGCGGCGAGCTGGCGGTCGCGGTGCTGCCCCGGCGGACGGCGTTCACCCGTGTCGTCGCCGGGCGGACGTCGGCCGAGCAGGTGGTCGCGGCCAACGTCGACCTGGTGCTCGTCGTCGACGCGCTCACCACGGCGCCGCGCCTGCGCAGGGTCGAGCGGTACCTGGCCGTCGCCTGGGGCAGCGGGGCGACGCCGGTCGTCGTCCTCACCAAGGCCGACCTGTGCGACGACGTCCCCGCAGCCCTGCTCGCCATGCAGGAGGACGCCGTGGGCGTCGACGTCCTGCCGGTCAGCTCGGTGACGGGGGAGGGGCTTGACGCGGTCCGGGCGCTGCTGGGCCCTGGGCGCACGGCGGCGATGGTCGGCCCGTCGGGCGTGGGCAAGTCCAGCCTGGCCAACGCGCTGGCCGGGACGGAAGTGGCGGCCACCCGCGGGATCCGCGACGCCGACGGCCGCGGCCGGCACACCACCACGGCGCGGGAGCTGCACCTGCTGCCCGGCGGCGGCCTGCTCGTCGACACCCCGGGCATGCGGGAGCTGGGGCTGGTCGACGACGCGGGCGTCGGCACCGCCTACGCCGACGTCACCGGGCTGGCCGCCGCGTGCCGGTTCCGGGACTGCGCGCACCGCACCGAGCCCGGTTGCGCCGTGGCCGCGGCGATCGACGAGGGGCGCCTGGACCCGGCCCGCTACACCGCCTGGCGCAAGCTGCAGGCCGAGGCCCACCGCCAGGCGCTGCGCTCCGACGCCCGCGCCCGGGCCGCCGAGCACGCTCGCGTCCGGGCGCTGCACCGCGCCTACCGGTCGCAGCCGAACCGGGTGCGGTAGGCCCCGACCAGGGCACCGCCCCGAGCCCGGAGGGCCCTCGTGCAGGGTCCCGCCGCGAGCCTGCGAGGGGTGGGGAGGACGGGGTCCTCCGCCGGTAGGGTCGCCGTCCGTGCGCGTGCTCGTGATCGGCTCCGGTGCCCGGGAGCACGCCCTGTGCGTCGCTCTGTCCTCCGACCCCGCGGTCACCGCGCTGGCCTGCGCGCCGGGCAACGCCGGCACCCGCGCGATCGCCGAGCCGGCCGCGGTGGCCGCCGCCGACCCGGTCGCGGTCGCCGCGCTGGCGACGTCCTGGCGTGCCGACCTGGTCGTCATCGGCCCGGAGGTGCCGCTGGTCGCCGGGGCCGCCGACGCCGTCCGCGACGCCGGGATCGCCTGCTTCGGGCCGTCGGAGCAGGCCGCGCAGATCGAGGGCAGCAAGTCCTTCGCCAAGCACGTCATGGCCGCCGCCGGCGTCCCGACCGCGCGGTCCTGGCCGGTGGGCGGGCCCGCCGAGCTGGAGACCGCGCTGGACGAGGCGGGCACGGTGGGCGGGCGACCGTACGTGGTCAAGGACGACGGGCTGGCCGCCGGCAAGGGCGTCGTCGTCACGACCGACCGGGACGCCGCCGTGGCGCACGGCCGCAGCGTGCTCGAGGCCGGTGGCGCCGTCCTCGTCGAGGAGTACCTCGACGGCCCGGAGGTGTCGCTGTTCGCCGTCTCCGACGGGACGACGGTGCTGCCGCTCGTGCCCGCGCAGGACGCCAAGCGCCGCGACGACGGCGACGGCGGGCCCAACACCGGCGGGATGGGCGCCTACGCGCCGCTGCCCTGGGCGCCGCCGGGGCTGGTCGACGAGGTGCTGGCCACCGTGCTGCAGCCGACGGTCGACGAGATGCGCCGCCGCGGCGAGCCGTTCGCCGGGCTGCTCTACGCCGGGCTGGCGCTGACCTCCCGCGGCGTGCGGGTGGTGGAGTTCAACGCCCGCTTCGGCGACCCGGAGACGCAGGTGGTGCTGCCGCTGCTGGAGACCCCGCTGGCCGGCCTGCTGCACGCCGCCGCGACCGGCACGCTGGCCGAGCACCCGCCGCTGCGCTGGCGGGAGGGCGCCGCGGTGACCGTCGTCGTCGCCGCCCCCGGCTACCCGGAGCGGCCGCGGACCGGGGACCCGGTTACCGGCGCCGACGGCGAGGGCGTGCTGCACGCCGGCACCACCGTCGACGCGGACGGGACGGTCCGGTCCTCCGGCGGGCGGGTGCTGGCCGTGACCGCCGTGGGGGAGGACCTCGCCGCGGCCCGGGAGCTCGCCTACGAGCGGGTCGCCGGGGTGCGGCTGGCCGGCGGCCACTGGCGCACCGACATCGCGCTGGCCGCGGTGGAGGGGAGGATCACGCCGTGAGCGCGGACGCCGACGAGGTCTGGAACCGCGCCTGCGACCCGGACGCCCCGTTCACCCACCCCGGGGACGCCGCCCTCGCTGCGGTGCTGCTCTGCCACGGGACGGCGATGAACGGCGGCCTGCTGCACGCCTGCGAGACGCTGGACCCCGACCAGCGGGAGCGCGCGGTGGTGGGCTACCGCCTCCTCGGGCTCGACGCGGCCGCCGACGCGGTCGAGGACGTCACCCGGCAGGCCGCCGCGCTGGACGGCGACGACCCCGCGGCGGCCGAGCGGCTGGAGGAGCAGGCGAACCGTCGCTACGACGCCGCGCTGCCGGAGTGGGACGAGACGGTCGACCGGGCGTTCCGGGACCACCTCCGCCGTTCCCCGGAGGCCTACGCGCCCCTCGGGGGCTGAGCGCCGTCCCTATCGCGCGGTGACCGCCGGCCGGGCGCGCTCCCGGCGCGGCTCGGGCGGGCGCGGCCCGTCGTACCGCCGCGACAGGTAGGTGCCGGCCACGTTCGCGCAGGCCACCGTGGGGACGGCGATGAGCGCGCCGAAGATGCCGGCGACCAGCAGGCCCGCGGCGATCGCCAGGACGACGGCGAGCGGGTGCACCCGCACCGCCCGGCCGAGCAGCAACGGCTGCAGGACGTGCCCCTCCAGCTGCATGACCGCGACCACGATGGCCAGCGCGACCAGCGCGGTGACCGGGCCCTGCGAGACCAGCGCGACGAGCACGGCCACGGTGCCGGCCAGGAACGACCCGATGATCGGGATGAACGCGCCCAGGAACACCAGTGCGGCCAGCGGGATGACCAGCGGGACGCCGAGCACCGCCAGCCCGATGCCGATGCCGACCGCGTCGACCATGGCCACGGCCGCCGTGGCGCGCACGTAGGAGATGAGGGTGCGCCACGAGCGGCGGGCGGCCTCGTCGACGTACGCGCGCGAGTCCCGTGGGAAGAGGCCGACCAGCCACAGCCAGATCGAGCGGCCGTCCTTGAGGAAGAAGAACAGGGTGAACAGCGCGAGGAGGACGCCGGTGGCCACCTCGCCGACCGTCACGGCGGTGGTGAGCGCGCCGGAGGCCAGCACGTCCTGGTTGTCGACCAGCGTCTGCTGCAGCTGGGTGACCGCGTTCTCCAGCTGCGTCCGGGTGACGGGGAAGGTGCGCACGACCAGGTCGCGCACCTGCTCGATGCCCTGACCGGCCTGCTCGGCGAGGTCCCCGAAGCCGGTGACGACCTGCTGGACGACCAGCGTGATGATCCCCGAGACGGTGCCGAGCCCGACCACGAGCATCGTGAGCGCGGCGAGGACCGGGGGCCAGCCGTGGCGGACCAGTGCCGCCGCACCCGGTTGCAGCAGCGCGGCCAGCAGCAGCGCGACGATGACCGGGACGACGACCACGGCCACGTAGGCGGCTGCCCAGAGCAGCAGGTAGAGCCCGGCGAGGACGACGATGAGCCGCCACGACCAGGCCGCGGCCACCCGCAGTCCCCGGGGCACCTCCTCCTCGGGAGCGCCGGGTCCCCGCGGGGCGCCGCGGCGCTCGCCCGGCCCCCGGCGCCGCTGCCCACCGGCCGGCGGCCCGCTGACGCCGCCGGGCCCGAGCGGGCCGTCGAGGTCGGGCGCGCCCGGCTCGGGGCTGCCGAGGGGAGGCCGGCCCGCCTCGGCGTCGTCCGCGTCGTCGTGGAGGCGGTCGTGGCGGTGGTCGTCGTGGTGGTGGTCGTCCTCGTGCTCGTCGTCGTGTGGGTGGGAGCGGTGCGGCCAGGCGTGCGGGTCGTGCTCGCGGGCGGCGCGGATCCGCTCGCGGGCCCGGTTCACGAGGTGGGTGGCTCGTCGCAGCATGGTTTCCTCCGGCGAGCAGTAGGGGCCGTCACCGACAGCATCTCGCCTGCGGGAGACTGGGGGCGTGGTGCGACGAGCGGACGAGTGGCGGGCGGTACCCGGATGATCGAGCGGTACACCCTGCCCGAGATGGGCCGGGTCTGGAGCGACCAGCACAAGTACGAGCTGTGGTGCCGGGTCGAGACGCTCGTCCTCGAGGCGCACGCCGCGGCCGGGCGGGTGCCCGCCGAGGTGGTGCAGCCCGTGCGCGACGCGCCGCCGCCCCTGCCTGCGCGGGTCGCGGAGATCGAGGAGACGACGCAGCACGACGTCATCGCCTTCCTCACCGCGTGGGCCGACAACACCGAGCCCCGGTCGGCCGCCGCGTACGTGCACCACGGCATGACGTCGTCGGACCTGCTCGACACCGCGCTGGCCGTGCAGCTGACCGAGGCCACCGACCTGCTGCTGGCCCGCCTCGACCGGCTGGTGGCGGCGCTGCGCGACCACGGGCTGGCCCACCGCGACACGATCCGGGTCGGCCGCACGCACGGCGTGCACGCCGAGCCCGACGTGTGGGGCCACCGGGTCGCCGACCTCGCCTTCGCCGCCGCCCGGTCGCGGGACCGGCTGCGGGCCGCGCGCGAGCGGGTCGGCGTCGTCGCCATCTCCGGCGCGGTCGGCACGTACTCGCTGATCGACCCGTCGGTTGAGGTCACCGTCGCCGAGGCGCTGGACCTGCGGCCCGCCGACGCCTCCACCCAGGTGGTGCTGCGGGACTCGATCAGCGAGTGGGTCGCCGCCCTGGCGATCATCGCGACCGTCTGCGAGACGGTGGCCCTGGAGGTGCGGCACGGCCAGCGCACCGAGGTGCGCGAGCTGTCGGAGGCGTTCGGCTCGGGCCAGAAGGGCTCCAGCGCGATGCCGCACAAGAAGAACCCGATCCGTTCCGAGCGCATCGCCGGGCTGGCCCGCGTGGTCCGCGCCGCCGTCGTCCCGGTGATGGAGGGCATCCCGCTCTGGCACGAGCGCGACATCTCGCACTCCTCCACCGAGCGGGTGTTCCTGCCCGACGCGGCGATCACCACCGACTACCTGCTGCACCTGACCGCCGGTCTCGTGGAGAACCTGGTCGTGGACGCCGACCGGATGCGGGCCAACCTGGAGTCCACCGGCGGGCTCATCTACACGTCGTCGGTGCTGCTGGAGCTGGTCGAGGGCGGGGCCTCGCGGGAGGACGCCTACGCGCTCGTCCAGTCCGCGGCGATGGAGACGTGGAACAGCGGGACGCCGTTCCGCGAGACGCTGCGGGTCCGCGCGAAGGACGCCGGGGTCGAGCTCGACGAGGCGCGGCTGGACGAGATCTGCCGGCCTGAGCGGTACGTGGCCAACCTGGGCCCGCTGTTCGACCGGCTGGCCGCGCTGTCGTGAGCCTCGCGCTCCCCCTCGTCGCGCGGGGCAAGGTCCGCGAGGTCTACGACGCCGGCGAGGACCGCCTGCTGCTCGTCGCCTCCGACCGGATCTCTGCCTACGACCACGTGCTGCCCACGCCGATCCCCGACAAGGGGCGGGTGCTCACCCAGCTGTCGGTGTGGTGGTTCGACCAGCTCGCGCCGGTGCTGGCGTCCTCCGGCGCGAGCCACCACCTGCTCTCGGCGTCCGACGTGCCGGCACCCGTCGCCGGGCGGGCCATGCTCGTGCGCCGGCTGGAGATGCTGCCGGTGGAGTGCGTGGCCCGGGGCTACCTGTCCGGCTCGGGCACGGTCGAGTACCAGCGGACCGGGTCCATCCGCGACGTCCCGCTGCCGGCCGGCCTGGTGGAGGGCTCCGAGCTGCCCGAGCCGGTGTTCACGCCGTCCACCAAGGCCGAGCAGGGCGAGCACGACGAGGCGATCGACTTCGCGGCGGTGGTCGCTGCGGTCGGGTCCGAGCGGGCCGAGCAGCTGCGCGAGCTGACGCTGGCGCTGTACCGGCGGGGCGCGGAGATCGCCCTGGACGCCGGCATCGTGCTGGCCGACACCAAGTTCGAGTTCGGCCTGGGTCCGGACGGCGGGCTGGTGCTGGGCGACGAGGTGCTCACGCCGGATTCCTCGCGCTTCTGGCCGGCCACGCTGTGGTCGCCCGGCGGCGTCCAGCCCTCGTACGACAAGCAGTACGTCCGCGACTGGCTGACGTCGTCCGGGTGGGACCGCGTCTCCCCGCCGCCGGAGCTGCCCGCCGACGTGGTGGAGGCGACCCGCGAGCGCTACGTGACCGCCTACGAGCGCCTGACCGGTACTGCGTTCCGCTGACGTGTCGGGCATCGTCCACCGCTCCGGCGGCTCGGGAGACCACCTGCTGCTCCTGCTGCACGGCCTGGGGGCCACGGGCGCGGTGTGGGACCGGCTGCTGCCGCTGGTCGAGCGCTCCTGGCCGGGTCCGTGGGCGGTACTGGACCTGCGCGGCCACGGCCGGTCGGTCGCCGGGCCGCCGTACGGGTACGCGGTGCACGCGGCCGACGCGGCCTCCCTGGTGGCCGGGTCGGGAGCGGCGCAGGTCACCGTGCTCGGCCACTCGTTCGGCGGCGTGGTCGGTGCGGTGCTCGCCGGCGGCTGGTACGGGGTGCAGGTGGAGCGGGTCGTCGCCGTCGGGGTCAAGATCGACTGGACCGACGACGAGGTGGCCCGGGCCCGGTCGCTGGCGGCCCGCCCGCCGCAGGTGTTCGCGACCGCCGCGGAGGCCGCGGACCGGCACCTGCGGCTGGCCGGGCTGACCGGGCTCGTGGACCCGTCCTCCGCGGTGGCCGCCGCGGGCGTCCGCGAGGTGGACGGCGGCTTCGTCGCCGCGCTCGACCCGCGAGCGTTCGGTGCCGTCGGCCCGCCGGTCGAGGAGGTCCTGTCGCGTGCGGTGGCGCCACTGCGCCTGGCGGCCGGCGCGGCGGACCCGATGGTGGGCCTCGACGCGATGCGGCGCGTGGACCCGGAGGCGGTGCTCATCGAGGGCGCCGGCCACAACGCCCACTGGGAGGCCCCCGAGGCGGTGTGGTCCCTGGTCAGCGGCGGCTGAGCTTGCGCGAGATCTGCACAGTGGCGCCCTTCACGACGCTGATGACCGCCACTGTGCAGATCTCGCGGCGGGCTGTGGACAGCGTGAGCGAGGCGGACGGGAGATCGGCCAGGGTGCCCCGGTGCCCGCTCGCCGTACCCGTTCCCACCTGACCGGCCCAGCGACTCGAGCGACCGCACGGACGGCAGGCATCACGGGCTCCCAGCTGCGCCACCGTGACGTGATCCGACTGTCCCGCGACACCTACCTGCCACGAGCTGTGGCCGGTGTCCTCGGCGCCAGGGTCGAGGCCGTCCTGCTCACCGCGCCGGATCGAGCGGTCATCAGCCACGCGACGGCTGCCGGCCTGTGGGGTCTGGCGATCCCACTGCAACGGGAGGATCCGCGGGTCCACCTGACCGTCGCCACCGGCTCCTCCGTCCGTGGGCGCCGCGACCGGGTCGTCCACCGCACGCCACTGACCGACGGCGACGTGACCACGCGGGACGGGTTTCCCGTGACCACACCGGAGCGGACGTGGCGTGACCTGGCTGCGCTGCTGGAACCGGCCGCGCTGCTGGCCGTCACCGATCAGCTGCTGGCCCGCTGGTGTGGCCGTCCGGACCTCGGGACGCAACTGACCCGCCGGCCGGCCGGCCGCGGCTCCGCGCGAGCTCGTGCGGTGTTGCCCGTGGCAGACCCGCGTGCTGAGTCACCGATGGAGTCCGTGCTGCGCTGGCTCCTCCACGAGGCCGGCCTGCCCGCGCCGGAGTTGCAGTACGTCGTCCGGGACGACGCAGGTGGGTTCCTCGGCCGAGCTGATCTCGCCTGGCCGGATCAGAAGGTGCTCGTCGAGTTCGACGGCGACGTCCACCGCGAGCGCCACGTGTTCATCGACGACCTGCGCCGGCAGAACCGCCTCGTTGCGGCGGGGTGGACGGTGTTGCGGTTCACCTCCGCCGACGTCCTGGGGCGGGCGCACGAGGTCGTCGTCCAGATCCGTCGCGCGCTCGGTCGGTGAGATCTGCACAGTGGTCGCCATCGGGGCCCTGAAGAGCGCCACTGTGCAGATCTCGCGGGCGGCGCCGCGAGCAACGGACGGGCGGGGCGAGACCAGGGTCACCGGCGCTCCGGCCAGTGGTCCGCGCCACCCCGGTACCCTCGTCCGCGTGCCTCGGGTGGTCGTCGACGTCGTGCTGAAGCCGGAGATCTCCGACCCGCAGGGTCAGGCGGTGCTGGGAGCGCTGGGCCGGCTGGGCCACGACGGCGTCCGCAGCGTGCGCCAGGGCAAGCACTTCGTCCTCGAGGTCGACGGCACGCCCGACCGGGCCGAGCTCGAGCGGATCGCCGAGACGCTGCTGGCCAACCCGGTCATCGAGGACGTCGAGCTCCACCTCCCGACCGACTGAGGAGACCCCCACCGTGCGCATCGGTGTCATCACCTTCCCGGGCTCCCTGGACGACGTCGACGCCGCACGCGCGGTGCGGCTGGCCGGCGCCGAGCCCGTCGCCCTCTGGCACGCCGAGCACGACCTCAAGGACGTCGACGCCGTCGTCCTGCCCGGCGGCTTCTCCTACGGCGACTACCTGCGGGCCGGCGCCATCGCCGCCCGCGCGCCACTGGTGCAGGACGTCGTCGACCGCGCCCGCCGGGGCATGCCGGTGCTCGGCATCTGCAACGGCTTCCAGGTGCTCTGCGAGGCGGGCCTGCTGCCCGGCGCGCTCACCCGCAACGGCCACCTGCACTTCCGCAACCGCGACCAGGCGCTGCGCATCGAGCGCAGCGACACCGCCTGGACGCAGGACTACGCGGCCGGCCAGCGGATCATCGTCCCGGTCAAGAACGGCGAGGGCCGCTACGTGGCCGCGCCGGCGGACCTCGACCGCATCGAGGGCGAGGGGCGGGTCGTCGTCCGCTACGTCGAGGGCAACCCCAATGGGTCGATGCGCGACATCGCCGGGGTGACCAGCGAGGACGGCCGTGCCGTCGGCCTCATGCCGCACCCCGAGCACGCCGTCGAGGACCTCACCGGGCCGTCCACCGACGGGCTGGGCTTCTTCACCTCCGTGCTGAGGGCGGTCGTCGCAGCGTGACCCAGGACAGCGCGACCCAGGACAGCGCGACCCAGGGGCTGAGCGACCTCGACACCGGGCCCGGCCCGCTGCAGCACCGACTCGACACGGTCGAGCTCGCGGCGCGGACGGCCGACGTCGAGCAGCCCTACAGCGAGCTGGGCCTGAAGTCCGACGAGTACGCCCGCATCACCGACATCCTCGGCCGCCGGCCGACCACCGCCGAGCTGGCCATGTACTCGGTCATGTGGAGCGAGCACTGCTCCTACAAGTCCAGCAAGGCGCACCTGCGCCGCTTCGGCGACCTGCCGCGCAGCGAGGCGCTGCTGGTCGGCATCGGCGAGAACGCCGGCGTGGTCGACGTGGGCGACGGCTACGCGGTCACCTTCAAGGTCGAGTCGCACAACCACCCCAGCTACGTCGAGCCCTACCAGGGCGCGGCCACCGGCGTCGGCGGCATCGTGCGCGACATCCTCACCATGGGCGCCCGCCCGGTCGCCGTCATGGACTCGCTGCGCTTCGGCCGCGCCGACGCCCCCGACACTGCCCGCGTGCTGCCCGGCGTCGTCGCCGGGGTCGGCGGCTACGGCAACTGCCTGGGCCTGCCCAACATCGGCGGCGAGCTGCTGTTCGACGAGTGCTACGCGGGCAACCCGCTGGTCAACGCGCTGTGCGTCGGCGTCATGAGGCACGAGGACGTGCGGCTGGCCAAGGCCGAGGGCGTCGGCAACAAGGTCATCCTGTTCGGCGCCCGGACCGGTGGCGACGGCATCGGCGGCGTGAGCGTGCTGGCCAGCGAGACCTTCGACGCCGAGGGCCCGGCCAAGCGGCCCAGCGTGCAGGTCGGCGACCCGTTCACCGAGAAGCTGCTCATCGAGGCCTGCCTGGAGATCTTCCGCGAGGACCTCGTCACCGGCATTCAGGACCTCGGCGGCGCCGGGCTGTCCTGCGCGACGTCCGAGCTCGCCAGCGCGGGCACCGGCGGCATGCACATCGACCTGGACGCCGTCCCGCTCCGCGACTCCACGCTCACCCCGGCCGAGATCCTGATGAGCGAGTCGCAGGAGCGCATGTGCGCGATCGTCAGACCGGACGAGGTCGACGCCTTCCTCGCCGTCTGCCGCAAGTGGGACGTGCTGGCCACCGTCATCGGTGAGGTGACCGACGGCGACCGGCTGACCGTCGACTGGCACGGCGAGCGCATCGTCGACGTCCCGCCGCGCACGGTCGCCCACGAGGGCCCGGTCTACGACCGGCCGATGCAGCGCCCGGCCGACCTCGACGACCTGCAGGCCGACGACCCGGCCGCCCTGCCCCGCCCGGCGACGCCGGAGGAGCTGGCCGCGCACTGGCTGGCGGTCCTCAGCAGTCCGGACGGCGCGGACAAGACCTGGGTCACCGAGCAGTACGACCGCTACGTCCGCGGCAACACCGTGCTCGCCCAGCCCGACGATGCGGGCGTGGTCCGCATCGACGAGGAGACCCACCGCGGCATCGCGCTCTCCCTCGACGGCAACGGTCGCTACGCCCGGCTGGACCCCTACACCGGTGCGCAGCTCAACCTCGCCGAGGCCTACCGCAACGTGGCGGTGAGCGGGGCGCGACCGCTCGCCGTCACCAACTGCCTGAACTTCGGCTCCCCGGAGGAGCCCGAGGTCATGTGGCAGTTCGCCGAGGCGGTGCGCGGCCTGGCCGACGCCTGCCGCGACCTCGGCCTGCCGGTCACCGGCGGCAACGTCAGCCTCTACAACCAGACCGGCGACGTCGCGATCAACCCGACGCCGGTCATCGGCGTCCTGGGCGTGCACGAGGACGTCCGCACCCGGGTGCCGACCGGCTGGCGGACGGCGGGGGAGACGGTTCTGGTGCTCGGCACCACCCGGCCCGAGTTCGGCGGTTCCGCCTGGGCCTCGGTCGCGCACGGCCACCTCGGCGGCCGTCCGCCGGCGGTCGACCTCGAGGCCGAGCGGTCGCTGGGCGAGGTGCTGGCCGCGCTGGGACGCGAGGGCCTGGTCACCTCCGCGCACGACCTGGCCGACGGCGGCCTGGCGCAGGCCCTGGCCGAGTCCGCGCTGCGCCACGGCACCGGCGCCCGGCTCCGGGTGGGCGGGCAGGACGCCGACGAGGACCCCTTCACCGCGCTGTTCAGCGAGTCGACCGCGCGCGCCGTGGTCACCACGACCGACCCGGAGGCGGTGCGCACCACCGCCGAGTGGGCCGGCGTCCCGGTCACCGAGTTGGGGACGACGGGCGGCGACGTGCTGGCCGTCGAGGGCGTGGCCGAACTGCCGCTGGCCGAGCTGTGGGCCGCCTGGAGCGCGACGCTGCCGGCCCTGTTCGGCACCCCGGAGGCGACCGTGGGCAGCGTTCCGGCAGGGGCCGTCCCGACCAGCTGATGCCGGCCCAGCCGATCCCCGCCGAGGAGCTGCGCTCCGCCGTCGGCCCGGTGCGGGCCTGGCTGGCGGGGGAGGCCGAGCAGCCCCCGCGGGCGGTGCTCGGCGCCGCGGTGAAGACGACGGCGCGCTGGCTGGCCCAGCAGGTGCCCGGCCGGTCGGTCGAGCTGCGGGTGCCGCCGCACGTCGCCGTCCAGCTGGTGCCCGGTCCCCGGCACACCCGTGGGACGCCGCCCAACGTCGTGGAGACCGACGCCGCCACCTGGCTGCGGCTGGCGACCGGCGAGCTCGCCTGGGACGACGCGGTGGCGGAGGGGCGGGTCAGCGCCAGCGGCAACCGCGCCGACCTGTCCGCCCACCTGCCGCTGTCCCCACTGAGGTGACCTCGCCGCGATGCTCGGCGGGTGGTCGCCCGACACGCCGTTCGGGGCAGCCGGACGCCGATGGTCACGGCCGGAACAGCACAGCGCCCCCGGCCCGGATGAAACCGGGACGGGGGCGCTGTGCGTGCGTGGTGCGGGGCTCAGCCGCCGAACAGCTGGCTGGCCGCCTTGACCGTGTTGTAGAGCCCGTAGGCCAGCGGGACGCCGACCAGGGTCCAGGCGAAGGCGATCAGGGCCGCCGGGGTGTGCGTGGGCTGCCGGTCGTCGGTGACGGGGTGGCTCATCGGGCGGCGCTCCTCTCCGGGTTGGCGCGGGCGGTGGCGGGGGTGGTGGTCTGCGGCTCGTACCACTTGCTGGCCACGGGACGGACCAGCAGGTTGGCGACGAAGCCGATGGCGAGCAGGCCGACCATGATGAACAGCGCCGGGCGGTAGTTCGCCGCGACCAGCTGGCCGGGGGTGCCCTGGGTGTCCAGGACGCCGTTGATGATCAGCGGGCCGGCGACACCGGCGGCCGACCAGGCGGTCAGCAGCCGGCCGTGGATGGCGCCCACCTGGTAGGTGCCGAACAGGTCGCGCAGGTAGGCCGGGATCGTGGCGAAGCCGCCGCCGTAGAAGCTGATGATGATCGCGGCGGTCAGGACGAAGATCCAGGTCGCGGTGCTGCCGAGGGTGGCCAGGATGACGTACAGGACGATGCCGACGCCCAGGTAGACCATGTAGATCGGCTTGCGGCCGATGTAGTCCGAGGTCGAGGACCACACGAACCGGCCGCCCATGTTGAACAGCGACAGCAGGCCGACGAAACCGGCGGCCGTGGCAGCGGCGACCGTGGAGGTCTCCCCGTTGCGGAAGAAGTCCTGGATCATCGGCGCGGCCTGCTCGAGGATGCCGATGCCCGCGGTGACGTTGCAGAAGAGCACCGTCCACAGCAGCCAGAACTGCGGCGTCTTGATCGCGTTGTTCGCCGAGACGCTCTCCGTGGTGACCAGGGCCTTCCTCTTCACCGACGCCGGGTCGAAGCCGGCCGGGCGCCAGTCGTTGGCCGGCACGCGCACGATGAAGGCGCCGAACATCATGAAGACCAGATAGACCGCGGCCAGCGTGAAGAACAGCGCCGCGACTGCCTCGCCGTTGGGCACGGTGCCCGCGGTGCCGTCGTAGGCCGGGTCGTAGTAGTTCATCAGCTGGCGCGACAGCGGCGAGGCGATCAGCGCGCCGCCACCGAAGCCCATGATCGCCATGCCGGTGGCCAGACCCGGGCGGTCCGGGAACCACTTGATCAGCGTGGAGACCGGCGAGATGTAGCCGATGCCCAGGCCGATGCCGCCGAGGACGCCGTACCCGAGGTACAGCAGCCACAGCTGGCCGGTCTCGATGCCCAGGCCGCCGACGAGGAAGCCGGTCACCCAGAAGACGGCGGAGGTGAACATCGCCGCCCGGGGACCGTTGCGGTCCACCCAGGTGCCGAACAGGGCGGCGGAGACGCCGAGCATGACGATCGCGATCGAGAAGATGATCCCGATCGCGGTCAGGCTCGTGTCGAAGTGCTCGACCAGGGCGGTCTTGTACACACTGGTCGCGTACGCCTGGCCGATGCACAGGTGCACGGCGAGCGCTGCCGGCGGGATCAACCAGCGGTTGAAGCCGGGACGGGCCACGATGCGTTCTCGGGCCAGGAAACTCGGTACTGCCACGGGACGGACCTCCGGAGGACATCGGTCGGGGGATCCCCCGCCGGAACGGGTCTGTGCCAGACGTCACCGACCCGCGGGAACGCTACGTCGCCGCTGTACGTACCGCGAAACGGAGGAGCCGAGTCATCGCTGTTCGCAACCCGATCGTTGTCGACGGAACGACCGGATCGCGCGTGCGGGACCCCGGACCGCGGCCGCGCCTGCCGGAATAGGCTCCCGCCATGGCCTACGAGGTGAAGGGCGTCGTCGCCCGCAGCAAGGGTGCTCCGGTGACCGTCGAGACGGTGATCGTCCCCGACCCCGGTCCCGGGGAGGCGGTCGTGGACATCCAGGCGTGCGGGGTGTGCCACACCGACCTGCACTACCGCGAGGGCGGCATCAACGACGAGTACCCGTTCCTGCTCGGCCACGAGGCCGCCGGCACCGTGGCCGCGGTCGGTGCGGGGGTCACCAACGTCGCCGTGGGCGACTTCGTGATCCTGAACTGGCGGGCGGTGTGCGGGCAGTGCCGGGCGTGTGCCAAGGGCGAGCTGCAGTACTGCTTCGCCACCCACAACGCCGCGCAGAAGATGACCCTGGCCGACGGCACCGAGCTGTCCCCGGCGCTGGGCATCGGCGCGTTCACCGAGAAGACGCTGGTGCACTCCGGGCAGTGCACCAAGGTCGACCCCGCCGTCCCGGCCACCGCCGCCGGCCTGCTGGGCTGCGGGGTGATGGCCGGCGTGGGCGCGGCGATCAACACCGGCGCGGTCAAGCGCGGGGAGTCGGTGGCGGTGTTCGGCTGCGGCGGGGTGGGGGACGCCGCGATCGCCGGCGCGAAGCTGGCCGGAGCGACCACGATCATCGCCGTCGACATCGACGACCGGAAGCTGGAGTGGGCCCGGCAGTTCGGTGCCACCCACACCGTGAACTCCAAGCAGACCGACGCGGTCGACGCGATCAAGGGCGCCACCGGCGGCTTCGGTGTGGACGTCGCGATCGACGCGGTGGGCCACCCGGCGGTGTTCGAGCAGGCCTTCTACGCCCGCGACCTGGCCGGCCGGGTGGTGCTGGTCGGCGTCCCGACCCCGGACATGACGATCACGCTGCCGCTGATCGAGGTGTTCGGCCGGGGCGGGGCGATCAAGTCCTCCTGGTACGGCGACTGCCTGCCCAGCCGGGACTTCCCGATGCTGGTCGACCTGTACCTGCAGGGCCGCTTCCCGCTGGACGACTTCGTCAGCGAGACGATCGGCATCGACGACGTCGAGTCGGCCTTCGAGAAGATGCACTCCGGCGACGTCCTGCGGTCGGTCGTGGTCTTCAAGTGACGGCCCGCATCGACAAGACGGTCGTCTCCGGCGTCTTCAGCCTCGACGGGCAGGACTTCGACGTCGACAACAACGTCTGGCTGGTCGGCGACGACACCGAGGTGCTGGTCATCGACGCACCGCACGACGCCGCCCCGATCCTCGAGGCGGTCGGCGGCCGCCGGGTCACCGCCATCGTGCTCACCCACGGGCACAACGACCACATCACCGCCGCGGTCGACCTGCGCGAGGCCACCGGGGCGCCGATCTGGTTCCACCCGGCCGACCGGATGCTGTGGGACGTCGTCCACCCGGACGCCGCACCGGACGAGGAGCTGGCCGAGGGCACCCGGTTGACCGTCGCCGGCACCACGCTGACCGCGCTGCACACCCCCGGCCACTCACCGGGCAGCACCTGCCTGCACGCCCCGGACCTGGCCACCGTGTTCACCGGCGACACCCTGTTCCACGGCGGCCCCGGCGCCACCGGGCGCTCCTACAGCGACCACCCGACGATCCTGAACTCGATCCGGTCGCGGCTGCTGACGCTGCACGGCGACACCGTGGTGAAGACCGGCCACGGCGACGACACGACGATCTCGGCGGAGCTCAGTTCCGTGAAGTGAGCGGTCCGGCGACCGGCACCCGTCGCCGGGCCGATGCGAAGCCCAGCCACGTGTGCCGGTTACCGGCCCAGCACCAGCCGACCTTGGGTGCGTCCCGGCGCTCGCGGCCGTCGCGGCCGGTCCCGTTGCTGATCCACAGGGCCGGGGTGCGGGCGTCGAGGGCGCCGCTGGGCCGGCGCAGCCGCGACCCAATGGTCATGAAGCACCGGTTCCGCTCCAGGACGCCGGGGCACTGCAGCAGCCAGTGCACGCCCTCGGCGAGGGTGAGCGGCGTGCGCCCCGCAGCGGTGATCGCCGGCAGCGCCTCGTCGGGGCTCCAGTTCGCCATGTCGTCGCCGCGCTGCAGGTCCTCGACCAGGTAGGCCGGCCCGTCCGGGACGGGAACGCCGTCCCGCGGGCCGAAGTCGTCGACGTCGGTCATGTCCGGGACGACGAAGCCCGGGCGGCCGCGGTACCGCAGCAGCGGCGCCAGCGCGGACACCGGCGCGAGCTCGGGCGAGACGACCAGCAGGGCGTCGCCGGCGCCCGCTGCCGCGTCGCGCAGCTCGGTGGGGGAGAGGCCGGCGACGTCGTGCACGCCGAGCGCCACCAGCCGCTCGGCCTGGGCGGTCGGGGTCGGGAGTGCGTCGAGGACGAGGGACACGGACGGACCTCCTGAGCGGCGGGCGACGGGCACCCAACGCGCCGGTCCGGCCCCGGGTTCCGCCCTCCTGCGACCGGTCCAGGACGCGCTGCTGAACTGCGCGGACCCGTGGGGAGGGTGTCCGCACTCACCCCACCGGCCCGGAGGAGCGACGTCCCCGCCGGTACCCTCGAACAGTGCCTCGCGGTGACGGACGGCTGACGCACGACCTCGACCCCCAGTCCCCCGGACCCCAGGACGCCTGCGGCGTCTTCGGTGTCTGGGCGCCGGGGGAGGAGGTCGCCAAGCTGACCTACTTCGGTCTCTACGCCCTGCAGCACCGCGGCCAGGAGGCGGCGGGCATCGCCGTCTCCGACGGCGCCTCGGTGGTCGTCTACAAGGACCTCGGGCTGGTCAGCCAGGTCTTCGACGAGGCCACCCTGGGCAGCCTGCGCGGCCACCTCGCCGTCGGGCACACCCGCTACTCCACGACCGGCGCGTCCACGTGGGAGAACGCCCAGCCGACCTTCCGGACGACGGAGGCCGGCACCGGGCTGGCGCTGTGCCACAACGGGAACCTGGTGAACACCGCCGAGCTGGCCAGCCGTGCCGCCGACGCCGGTGTGCCGGGCGCCTTCACCTCCACCACCGACTCCGACCTGGTGACGGCGCTGATCGCCGCCCGGCCGGACCTGTCGGTGGAGGCCGCCGCGATGGAGGTGCTGCCGCAGCTGCGCGGCGCCTTTAGCTTCACCTTCATGGACGAGCACACCCTCTACGCCGCCCGCGACCCGCAGGGCGTGCGGCCGCTGGTGCTGGGCCGGCTGGAGCGCGGCTGGGTGGTCGCCAGCGAGACGGCGGCCCTCGACATCGTCGGTGCCTCCGTCGTGCGCGAGGTCGAGCCCGGCGAGCTCATCGCCATCGACGAGGACGGCCTGCGCAGCCAGCACTTCGCCCCGGCCCAGCCCAAGGGCTGCGTCTTCGAGTACGTCTACCTGGCCCGGCCGGACACCACGATCAGCGGCCGCGGCGTGCACGCCGCCCGGGTGGAGATCGGCCGCCGGCTGGCCAGGGAGCACCCGGCCGACGCCGACCTGGTGATCTCCGTGCCGGAGTCGGGCACCCCGGCCGCCGTGGGCTACGCCGAGGCCTCCGGCATCCCCTACGGCATCGGCCTGGTGAAGAACTCCTACGTCGGGCGGACGTTCATCCAGCCCAGCCAGACCATCCGGCAGCTGGGCATCCGGCTCAAGCTCAACCCGCTGCGCGACGTCATCCGCGGCAAGCGGCTGGTCGTCGTCGACGACTCGATCGTGCGCGGCAACACCCAGCGGGCACTGATCCGGATGCTGCGCGAGTCCGGCGCGCTCGAGGTGCACGTGCGGATCTCCTCGCCGCCGGTCAAGTGGCCGTGCTTCTACGGCATCGACTTCGCCAGCCGGGCCGAGCTGATCGCCAACGGCCTCGACGTCGACGGCGTGCGGGCCTCGATCAACGCCGACTCGCTCGGCTACGTCTCCGAGCAGGGACTGATCGCGGCCACCGAGCAGCCGGTCAACCGGCTGTGCACCGCCTGCTTCACCGGCGAGTACCCGATCCCGCTCGCGGAGAGCGAGCTGCTCGGCAAGCACCTGCTCGAGGGCATCGAGCGGCGCGCCGTCACCGGCTGGACCGGGCAGCAGGCCGGCAGTGCCGCTGTGCCCGGCGGTGCGGACGACGCCCTCACCCGCCCGTGAGCGATCACGAGACCGCCGCCCGAGCGAGCACCGCCGCGGGCTGGGGGCACCTCCCGCTTGCGGGGGACAGCGAACGAGGGCGGGGTCGAGCCGTGGACACCGCGTTCACCTACGCCGCCTCCGGCGTCGACATCGACGCCGGTGAACGGGCCGTCACCCTCATGCGGACGGCGGTCGAGCGGACCAACCGCCCGGAGGTCGTGGGCGGTCTCGGCGGCTTCGCCGGGCTCTTCGCGCTCGACACGGCGAAGTACCGGAAGCCGCTGCTGGCCTCCTCCACCGACGGCGTCGGCACCAAGATCGCCCTGGCCCGCCAGCTGGACCGGCACGACAGCGTCGGCATCGACCTGGTCGCCATGGTCGTCGACGACCTGGTCGCCTGCGGGGCCGAGCCGCTGTTCCTGCAGGACTACGTCGCCTGCGGGCGCGTCGTCCCCGAGCGCATCGCCGCGATCGTCACCGGCATCGCGACCGGGTGCACGCTGGCCGGCGCCGCGCTGGTCGGCGGGGAGACCGCCGAGCACGGCGACCTCATGGCCCCCGACGACTACGACCTGGCCGCCACCGCCGTGGGCGTCGTGGAGGCCGACGCGGTGCTGGGGTCCGAGCGGGTCCGGGACGGCGACGTCGTCGTCGCGATGGCCTCGAGCGGCTTCCACTCCAACGGCTACTCGTTGGTGCGCCGCGTCGTCGCGGCCGCCGGGCTGGACCTGACCGCCACGCCCGCCGGGCTGGACCGCCCGCTGGGCGAGGTGCTGCTCGAGCCGACCCGCATCTACGCGCTGGACTGCCTGGCGCTGGTGCAGCGCTTCGGCCTCGAGGGCGTGCACGCCTACGCGCACATCACCGGCGGCGGGCTGGCCGGCAACACCGGCCGCGTCGTCCCCGACGGGCTGGAGGCCGTGCTGGACCGCGGCACCTGGGCGCTGCCGGCCGCGGTCTCGCTGCTCGAGGAGCACGGCGTGCCGCGCACGGAGTCCGAACGCGCGTTCAACTGCGGCGTCGGTATGGTCGCCGCCGTCGCCCCGGAAGTCGCAAGCGGCGTGGTCACCGCCCTCGGCGAGCGCGGCGTCCCCGCGTGGGTCGCCGGCACCGTGGGCGCCCGGACGGGCGCGGACGCGGCTCGGCTGGTCGGCAGCTACCGCTGAGAAAGGACCCCCTGCCCCCCACCGTTGAAGGACCCCGTCCTCCTCACCCCTCGCACGCTCGGGGCGAGCCTCGGGACGGGGCCAGCGGCGGGACCCTGCAGGGGGCCGGGCGCACGACGACACCGCAGCCCCCCGGAGGGGAGCCGCGGTGTCGCGCTGTGTTCAGTCCGCGCCGGTCAGGCGCTCGTCACCGACTGGTGGCCCAGTCGTCGTCCGAGTCGTCGTCCGCCCAGCGGTCGGCGTACTCGTCGTCCTCGTCGTCGTCCGTGCTCGCGCGGGACGGCGCGGTGTAGGACGACGGTGAACCGGCCAGCTCCCGCTGCAGCGCGGAGAGGTCGGTGTTCGGTGAGCTGTACTTGAGCTCACGGGCCACGCGTGTCTGCTTGGCCTTCGCTCGGCCGCGCCCCATCGGCTCGACCCCCTCGTTACGGAGTACGGGAGCCCAGCTCCGGGCTGGACGGCCCGCGTGGCGACCCCGACTGAGTGTCTCTGTCTCGACCGAGCTTACGACACGGATCGGCGACCGGCACGGGTCTCCCCCCGCTGTCGCCCGACCGGGGTGGGCTCGGCCCCGTCCAGGGCACCGGCCCGAGCTCGCGAGGGGGGGAGGACGGCGTCCTTCATCAGCGCGGGAGCCGGATGGTGGCCGGCCGGCCGACCGACGTCGTCCGCTCCTCGGCCAGCCGGTCGGCGGCCACGGCGGGGGAGACGCCGTCGGCGTCCGCGGCCCGGAAGACCCGCAGCACGAGCAGCGATCCAGTCAGGTCGGGGGTTGGCGCACCGCCCACGGCGGGTTGTCGGTGGCACCCTCGGTTGCGGGTCCGGCCGACCGGCGGGGCGCTGCGCTGGGTCGGGGAGCGGAGGGGAGTTGTTCCTGCGGAAGGTGCGCTCGGGGCTCGGTGACGGGGGCGGGCGGTGATGTGGGGTCGTGTGACTGCGTCGGTGGTAGCGGTGTTCGTGGTGGCGGCGGCGATGACTCCCGCCCCGGATGGGGCCGCCGTGCAGGCCGTGCCGGTGGACGTGCACTGGATCGTGGAGTGCGACCAGGTGGGCACGGCGCACATCGACCCGATCCTGAACCCGGGCGGGTCGTGGCCGCATCTGCACACGTTCGGAGGGAACCCGGCGGTGCACGCGTCGTCGACGGCCGGCCAGTTGTTCGCCGACGGCTCCGGGTGCAAGGACTCGGCGGACCGGTCGGCGTACTGGCAGCCGACGTTGGTGGATCAGGCCGGTGAGCCGGTGGTGCCGGAGTCGTTCCGCGCCTACTACCGGGCGGGTGAGGTGGACCCGCAGCTGATCGAGCCGGCGCCGTTCGGTCTGCGTCTGGTGGCGGGAGATCCGACGGCGACGTCGCGGCAGCCGCTCGACATCGACTACCTGTGCCTGGGGACGTCGGATGCGTTGGTGGAGTCCGTCCACGACACAGCGACCGACTGCGGTCCGGGGCGGTTCCTGCGGTCCGACGTCGAGTTCCCGCAGTGCTGGGACGGGGTGGACCTGTGGCTGGAGGGGGTGGCGCACATGGCGTATCCGCGGGGCGGCGAGTGCCCGGCGTCGCACCCGGTGGCGATCCCGCAGCTGTCGCTGGAATCCTCCTACCCGGAGGGGGCGACGTACGAGGGGATGGGGTTCGAGGGCGGGCTGTCGCCGTACGGGTTGCACGCGGACGCGATCCTGGCGTGGGACCCGGGGGAGATGGAGACGTTGGTGGAGGGGTGTCTGAACGCGGGCCGGTCGTGCCAGGACGTGACCGACGAGGTGCGGCCGTTCTCGGGTGCGGATGCGCGGGGGACATTGCCGCTGCCGGCGGAGCCCGACGCGCCGGCGGCCGGGTCGGCTCCGACGGGGCACGAGGAGCACCCGACCACCCCGGCCGGGTCGGCTCCGACGGGTGCGGCTGGGACTCCCGCCCCACGTGCTGCCGCCGAGGAGTCCACGGTGGAGGTCGGGACGCCGTGATCTGCGGTGGCCGACTGCCGCTTCACCGGCCGCGCGGGAGCCGGATGGTGGCCAGCCGGCCGACCGACGCCATCCGCTCCTCGGCCAGCCGGTCGGCGGCCACGGCGGGGGAGACGCCGTCGGCGTCCGCGGCCCGGAAGACCCGCAGCGCGACGTCGAAGATGCCGGCCGCCCGGGCCTCGGCGCGGTCGAAGGAGAACCCGTGCCGCTCGTCCTCGACCTGGATCACCCCGCCGGCGTTGACCAGGTAGTCCGGCGCGTAGAGGACCCCGCGGCGCATGAGCTCGGCGGCGATCCCCTCGTGCGCGAGCTGGTTGTTGGCCCCGCCGCAGACGATCTCGGCCTCCAGCACCCCCACCGTCTCGTCGTCCAGCGCCCGGCCGAGCGCGCAGGGGGCGTAGACGTCGGTGGGGGTCCGGACCAGCGTCGCGGTGTCGGCGACCGAGTCGACGGCCGGGTGGCGGGCCAGCACCCGCTCCACCGCACCCGCGTCGACGTCGGTGACCACCACGTCGGCGCCGTCCTCCACCAGCCGGTCGACCAGCCAGCTGCCGACCTTGCCGACCCCGGCGACACCGACGGTGCGCCCGGCCAGCGACGGCTTGCCCCAGCGGTGCTGCGCGGCCGCACGCATCCCCTGGAACACGCCGAACGCGGTGAGCACGGAGGAGTCCCCGCAGCCGCCGTACGCCAGCGACCGGCCGTGTGCGAAGCGGGTCTCCCGGGCGACGACGTCGAGGTCGGCGTTGTAGGTGCCGACGTCGCAGGCGGTCAGGTAGCGCCCGCCCAGGGACTCGACGAAGCGGCCGTAGGCGCGCAGCAGCGCCTCGGTCTTGTCGGTGTGCGGGTCGCCGATGATGACGGCCTTGCCGCCGCCCAGGTCCAGGCCGGCCAGGCTGTTCTTGTAGGACATCGCCCGGGACAGCGCGAGGGCGTCGGCGACCGCGGCGTCCTCGCTCGCGTACGGGTAGAAGCGGGTGCCCCCGAGCGCCGGCCCCAGCGCCGTGGAGTGGATGGCGATGACCGCCCGCAGCCCGGAGGTCGGGTCGGAGCAGAAGACGACCTGTTCGTGACCGGAGCCGAGTACGTCCACGACAGCGAGCCTAGGACGCCGCGGCTCGCACGACCGGGTGCCCGGGACGTCCGGCGCGGGACGCAGGCGGACATGGAACCGGGGCCGGGAGCCGACGTCGGCGAACGGGGTCGAGCAGAGCCCCCGCCCGAGAAAGGACGCGGCCAGCCCTCAAGGTCACCCGCACGGGTGACGAGAACAGGAGGGACAGGAGTGGGGCGAGTGCCCCGTGCGCACGGTGTGACAGCCGTGCCGCGTGGTGACTTCCGAGTCTGGCGTGACACTGTCACGCTGCGTCAGCCCCTCCGCACCCCTCTTCCCCAGGGAGCGACATGCTGCAGAGCCGTCCTCGCCGGCGCACGACCGGGACCGCCACGGTCCCGGTGTACCGCTCGCGGACGCGCCCCGGCGTGGTGCGCAGCCTGCTGGCCGGCGTCGTCGCCGGGACGGTGGTGCTGACCGGGGCGTCTCCCGCGAGCGCCGCTCCCGAGCCGCCGCCCAACCCCACCGACGAGCAGATCGGGCAGGCGCAGTCGGCGCAGGACGCTGCCGCCGCCGAGGTCGGCCGGATCGCCGCCCTCGTCGCCCAGGCCCAGTCCCAGCTCGAGGGCTACGCCGTCCAGGCCGAGGCCGCCGGCGCGGCCTACCTCGCCGCGGAGGAGGCCCTCCTCCAGGCGCAGGCCGAGGCCGAGCGGACGGCGCTGGAGCTGGAGGCCGCCACCGCGGCCGTGGAGGCGTCCCTCGGCCGCATCGCCGGCTTCTCCCGCGACAGCTACATGAGCGGCAACACGCTCTCCACCGCCGCGGCCCTCCTCGATGCCGACGGGCCGGCCGAGCTGATCGAGCGGGCTGCCATGCTCGAGTACGTCTCGGCCAACCAGCTCGACGTCCTCGGCCAGCTGGAGGTCGCCCAGGTCAAGCAGGCCAACGCCGACTCCGCGGCCCGCGCCGCCCGTGACAAGACCGCCGCGGCCGAGGCCGCCGCGGCCGCCGCCAAGGCCACCGCCGACCAGCAGCTGGCCGCCCAGCGCGCCGCCTACGACCGGGTCGCCGCGGAGAAGGCCGGCTACGACCGGCAGCTGCAGGCCGCCGAGATCGAGCTGCTGCGCCTGCAGGGCGCCCGCGACGCCTTCCAGGCCTGGCAGCAGCAGAAGGCCGCCGAGGAGGCCGCCGCCGCCGCGGCCGCCCGCCGGGCCGAGGAGGAGGCCGCCGCCGCGGCCGCCGCAGCCCGCGCCGCCGCCCGCAGCCAGGGCTCCGGGTCGAGCAGCAGCGGCTCCACCGGCGCCGGCAGCTCCGGCGGCTCGGGCCCCTACGTCAAGCCGACCTCGGGTCGCACCTCCAGCTGCTACGGCTTGCGCTGGGGCGCCCTGCACGGTGGCGTGGACATCGCCGCCCCGATCGGGACGCCGATCTACGCCGCGCACTCGGGCGTCGTCGCCCGGGCCGGGACCGCCACGGGCTTCGGCTACGCCGTCTACATCCGCGGCGACGACGGCGCGGTCACCGTCTACGGGCACGTCAACGAGTACTTCGTCCGCGCCGGCGAGCGGGTCGACGCCGGCGAGCGGATCGCCACGGTCGGCAACCGCGGCCAGTCGACCGGCCCGCACCTGCACTTCGAGGTGCACCCCGGCGGGGCGATGTACGGCGGCCAGGTCGACCCGGTGCCGTGGATGCGCGCCCGCGGCGTGTCCATCAGCGGCTGCTGAGGGAGGACCACCTGCGGCCCCTGGACGGGGCGCGGCCCGGCACCCCTCTGCGGGGTGCCGGGCCGTCGCCGTCCTGGAGGCGCTCAGGAACGGGCGCCCAGGGCCAGCAGGGCCGTGAGGCCGGCGCAGGCGAGGGGCACACCGCCGACGAGCCACAGGTCCCCGGCGCTCGCCGGCCCCGCCGCTGCGACGAGGGCGGCGGCCAGCCCGCCCACCGCCACGGTGGCGCTCGCGACCAGCGACGACCGGCGCGGGTCCGCGGCGTCCCGCCGGGTGCGGGCCGACGCGACGAGGCCGAGGACGGCCACGCCCAGCAGCAGACCCCCGGCGGTGCGTTCGTGCGGCCAGTCCGAGACGGCGAACAGCAGGTAGCCCAGCACGCCCACCGCGGCGGCCGAGGCCAGCCAGCTCCAGGGGAGCAGCGCGCGGGGCCAGCGCGCCGAGGTGGTCGTCGTGGCGGTCATGGGACCTCGCTCTCGGTCGGGTGTCGCGGTCGTGCCGCCATCGTCCCGAGCCGGCGCCGGGCCGTCACCGGTCTCGCGGACCGGCCCGCGGGACGATCCGACCCGTGGGGCCGCGTCACCAGCATCCGCGGGGCCGGGCACCCACGGTCGCGGGTTCACCCGCGGGGTGCCCCCGACGAGGAGCTGGGGGTCCGCGACCGGGCGGCGGCGATCGTGGCCGCCTACGACGCGGGGGTGCAGGTCCCGGGCCGCTGAGCCGTGCCGCGCGCCGCCGCGCCGGCCTCCCCTGCAGGGGCCTCCCTCAGCCGGTCGGGGACGCCGAGGTGAGGCCGCAGTTGGCCACCACGTAGTCCGACAGCGCGGACTGCGCCGGGCCCAGGTCCTGGCCGATCTCGGCCTCGGCCGTGGTGTAGGCCTGCTGGCCCTCGGGAGTGCCGAGATCGAGGGTCGAGGCGGTCCCGGCGAGCCGGCGCAACCCGTCGAGGAGCGCGTTCCAGTCACCGGAGATGTCGGCCGGGGCCTCCACCTGCTCCAGCCGGGTGACCACCTCGGGCAGCTGGGCAGCCATCTCCTCGGGGCCGGTCGCGCTCAGCGTGGTCTCCAGCTCGGTGAACGCGGTGGTGATCTGGCCGCAGAACTCCTGGGCGGCGGGGTCGGGTGCCGCCGTCCCGCCGGAGGGGGCGGACGACGAGGCCGCCGGGGCCGGGGTGCTCGACGCGGCGGCCGGCTCGCCGTCCCCGGACCCGCCGCAGGCGGTGAGCAGGACGACGGCGGCAGCACCGGCGAGGGCCGAGCGGAGCAGCGGAGCGGGGGAGCGCATGGGACCGACGGTAGTTGCCGCGCGCCGCGGTGCCCGGGCGCAGCTACCGTCCCCGACGTGAGAACCCCGGTCGACCCCCGCGCCACCTGGGACCTCCCGGCCCCGGGGGCGATGCCACGGACGGCGGACCTCGAGCCGCTGGTCACCCGGGTGCTGGCGCCCAACCCCTCGCCGATGACGCTGGACGGCACCAACACCTACCTGGTCGGCGCCCCCGGCAGCGGGCAGGCCGTGCTGGTCGACCCGGGGCCGGACGACCCGGCGCACCTGGCCGCGGTCGAGACGGCGCTGGCGGCGCGGGACGCCCGCTGCGTCGCCGTGCTGGTCACCCACCACCACGGCGACCACGCCGAGGCGGCAGCGCCGTGGGGCGCCAGGCTCGGTGCGCAGGTGGCGGCCGCCGACGCCCGCGTCGCCGGGCCGCAGGGGCGGGTGCTCGAGCCGGGGGAGCGGCTGGTGCTGGCCGGGACCACGCTCGGCGTCGTCCCCACGCCCGGGCACACCGCCGACCACCTGGCCTTCCGGCTGGAGTCCGGCGCGGTGCTCGTCGGCGACCACGTGCTGGGCCGCGGGACGTCGGTGGTGACCCACCCTGAGGGTGACGTGCTGGCCTACCTGGCGTCGCTGCGCCGGGTGCACGACCTGGGCCCCAGCGCGCTGTACTGCGGGCACGGCCCGGCGCTGACCGAGGACCCGGGCGCGGTGCTGGACTTCTACCTGGCCCACCGGGCGTTCCGGGAGCAGCAGCTGCTGGCGGCGATGGTGCGGGGCGCCGGGACCGTGGACGAGCTGGTGGCCGACGTCTACGCCGAGGTGCCGCGGGAGGTGTGGCCGGCGGCGGCCCAGTCGACGTGGGCGACGCTGGCCAAGCTCGCCGCGGAGGGCCACGTGGTGCTCGAGGGCGACCGGGTGAGCCTGCCGTGACGGTGCCCGTCGTCCGGGCCGCGGACGGCCTGCACCCGGTGGGCGGGCTGCCGCGCACCCGGACGGGCGAGGTGCGCCGGCTGGACCTGCCGGGAGCGCTCGGGCCGTGACCCCCGAGGAGGACGTCGTCGTGGTGGGGGCCGGCACGTCCGGCGCCCCGCTGGCGGCGCGGTTGGCCGACGCCGGCCGGCGGGTGCTGCTGCTGGAGGCCGGCGCGGACCACGTGGAGTTCCCGGCCGACCTGCGCGACGCCGCCCGGATGGCCGCCGCCGTCCCGGGGCACCCGGCGAACTGGGACCTCACCGGGGTGCTCACCGAGGAGGTGACCTTCCCGGTGCCGCGGGGGCGGGTGGCCGGCGGGTCGAGCGCGCTCAACGGCGGCTACTTCGTCCGCGGCACCCGCGCGGACCTCGACGGCTGGGCCGCCGCGGGCAACGACCTGTGGTCCTACGACGCCGTCCTGCCGTCGTTCGTCCGGCTGGAGGCCGACCGCGAGTACGGCGACCGGCCCGGGCACGGCACCGACGGGCCGGTGCCGGTGCGGCGCCCACGGCACGGGCACCCGCTGGCCGACGCGCTCGGCGCCGCCGCCGCGGAGCTCGGTGCCCCCGATGAGCCGGACAAGAACGCCGACGGGGCGCCCGGCTGGGGCCCGGTCCCGCTCAACGTGGCCGGCGGGGTGCGCGTGAACACGGCCATGGCCTACCTCTCCCCGCGCCGCGGCCACCCGGGGCTGACGGTGCGCGGCGGCGTGCTGGTGCGCCGGGTGCTGGTCGAGGGCGGGCGCGCGGTGGGCGTCGAGACGGCGGACGGCGTGATCCGCGCGCACGAGGTGGTGCTGTCCGCCGGCGCCGTCGGGTCACCGCAGCTGCTGCTGCTCTCGGGCATCGGCCCGGCCGACGACCTGCGCGCACTGGGTCTGGACGTGGTGGCCGATGTCCCCGGCGTGGGCGCGGACTACACCGACCACCCCGACGTCTACGTCACCTGGCGGCCGGCCCGGCGGCTGCCGATGCCGCGCGACCTGCACCCGCTGCACGGCGTCCTCAACACCCCGGACGACCTCGAGGTGCTGCCCTGGCTCAAGCCGTTCAGCCGCGTCATGGTGCCCCGGACGTCGGCGGGCGTGGCCCGGGTGCTGGGCCGGCCGCGGGCCACGCTCCGGGCCCTGCGCGGCGCCTCCCTGCACCGGCTGCTCGACACCGCCCGGCGCCGCGACGACCTGTTCCTCGGCGTCGCGCTGCAGCGGGAGGACAGCCGCGGCCGGCTCACCCTGACCGGTCCCGACCCGGGCGTGCAGCCGCGCCTGGAGTACCGGTACCTGTCCACCGACTCCGACCGGCGGCGGATGCGGCAGGGGGTGCGGCTGGCGGCCGAGCTGCTGCGGACGGCGGCGATGGCCCCGCTGGTCGCCGAGCGGACCGGGCTGCCTGACGAGGTCCTGGCCTCCGACCGCGAGCTGGACCGCTGGATCCGGCGCTCGCTGGCCACCGCCGTGCACCTGGCCGGGACGGCGCGGATGGGACCGGACTCCGATCCCGGCGCGGTGGTCGACCAGCACCTGCGCGTCCGCGGGGTCGAGGGGCTGCGGGTGGTCGACACCTCGGTGATGCCCACGGTGACCTCGCGCGGGCCCGCGGCGACGGCGGTGGCGATCGGCGAGTGGGCCGCCGAGCTGATGACGGAATAGGGACCGGCGTCCTCCCCGACCTCGCGCGAGGATCCCCGGCCCCCGTGCAGGGACTCGCCGCGAACTCGTGAGCGGTGGGGCCACGGGGGTCCTTACCGGGGCCGCACCTCATCCTCCTGGCAGCGGCGGGAGCGGGATGCCCGGCGGCGGGAAGAACACCGGGTCCTCGGCCGACAGCACCGGCAGGAAGGCGTCGTGCCAGATCTGACCGCCGCGGCTGCCGCCGAACCCGCCCACGTCCACGTTCGCCGTCGGGTTGAACAGCATGACGCTGGCCGTGTACCGCGGCGTGGAGCCGACGAAGGACACCGACGCGCGGTCCTGGGCGGTGCCGGTCTTGGTGGCGATCTGGTGGCCGGGGATCGCGGCGCGCCGGCCGGTGCCGTACGGCAGCGAGGAGCCGCCGACCATCATCTGGTTCACGGTCGTGGCGATCTGCGGTGACACCACCTCGGGGGTGCAGGAGGCGCCGGTGCCCAGGGGGCTGCCGTCCTCGCGCGTCAGCGGCTGCCCCTCCCGGTCGAGCACCTCCACGACCGGGACGGGGGCGCACCGGGTGCCGTTGGCGGCGAGCGTGGAGTACGCGCTGGCCAGTGCGAGCGGGCTGGTCGCCTCCGGGCCCAGGGTGAACGAGCCGCGGTTCTGTGCGATGACGGTGTCGGCCACCGGGTCGAGGGAGGTCAGGCCCAGCCGCTGCGCCACCCGCACCGGCCCCTCGACGCTGCCCAGGTCGTCCTCCAGGGCCACGAAGTAGGTGTTGGAGGACCGGACCAGCGCCTCGTACATGCTCAGCCGCGGCGGGAACCCGCCGTCCCCGACGTTGCTGACGGTGTAGGGCTCGAGGCCGTTGCGGTACACCCGCGAGGTGTAGGGGTCGCTCGTGGTGATCGTGTGCGAGGGCGGGAATCCCGCCTCGAGCGCGGCCGTGGCGACGAAGACCTTGTACGTGGAGCCCGAGCCCTTGCTGGCGACCACGTTGAGGTTGACCGAGGACTGCGCCGGGTCGGCGGCCTCAAAGCCGAAGACGCGGTTGGCGCTCATCGCCAGTACGTTCCCGGTGCCGGGCTCGACCGCCGTGAACATGGCCGCCACCGGGTCGCCCATCGGCTGGGTGGCCAGGACGGCGGCGTCGGCCGAGCGCTGCAGGTCGGCGCGCAGCGTGGTGCGGATCGTCAGCCCGCCGTCCTCGAGCTGTTCCTGGGTCATCCCGAGGGTGCCGGTGAGGTGCTGCTGCAGGAAGTCGCAGAAGAAGCCGCCGAGGACGCCGCCGCCGGCGCAGCCGTTGGGCGGGGCCGGGGCGGGGTTCGTCTCCACCGGGCCGGCGGCGGCCTCGGTGCGTTCCTCCTCGCTGATGAACCCCAGTGCCTGCATCCGCTCGAGCACCACGTCGCGCCGCTCCCGGGCGCGCTCGGGGTCGGCCAGCGGGCTGTCCGCCGTCGGGGTCTGCACCAGGCCGGCCAGCATCGCCGCCTGCGGCAGGGTGAGGTCGGCGGCGTCGACGCCGAAGTAGGCCTGCGCGGCGGCCTGCACGCCGTAGGCGCCCTCGCCGAAGTACACCGTGTTCAGGTACCGGGTGAGGATCTCCTCCTTGGGGTGGGTCTCCTCCAGCGCCAGGGCCAGCCGCGCCTCGCGCAGCTTGCGGCCCACCGTCTGCTCCGTGGCCGCCTGCCGGTCCTCGGGGGTGACGGCGGTCTGCAGCAGCGTCTGCTTGACCAGCTGCTGGGTGATCGTCGACCCGCCCTCCTCGACGCCGCCGGAGCTCACGTTGCGCGCCAGGGCCCGCAGGGTGCCCTGCACGTCGAGGCCGTTGTGCTCGTAGAAGCGCTCGTCCTCGATGGCGACCAGCGCCTGTTCCATGACGTCGGCGATCCGGTCCGCACCCACCGGCGTCCGGTTGTTCCGGTAGTAGTACGTGATGACCGATCCGTCCGACGCCAGGACGACGGTGTTGCCGGGGGGCGTGGCGTCGGTCAGCTCGACCGGCAGCGGGGCGAGCAGCGTGGCCGAGGTGCGGGCGACCAGGCCCGGCCCGACGACCCAGGGCGCCAGCAGCGCGGCGAGCAACGCCCCGGTCAGGGGGAGGGCCAGCAGGAGCTTGCCGGCCGCGCGCAGCCGGGGGTCGGTGTGGCCTGACCTGTGCGATGGTGCCATGTCGTCCTCGCCACGCTCGAGCTCGGCGTGCGGGGGAGCACCACGCCGTGCCGAGAGCATTGCGCACGGGGACGATCCGGAACACCCGGACGGACGCGGACAGCGGCGCGTCCCGGCGGCGCGCCGTGCGCAGCCGCCGGGACGGCGGTCGAGGGGTGCCTCAGCGGGCGGTCGGCAGCTCTGAGGTCGCGGGGTTCACCGGCGCGGACCAGGCGCGGGGTGCCGGCGGCCGGTGTCGGCCACCCACCCGCTGCTGGGGCGGGTGGCCGGGCGGGCGCTGAGGCTCACGATGAGGGCGAGCAGGCCGACGAGTCCGAGGAGGACACCAGCAATCACCATCAACGTCGTGAGCACGTACCGAACGTAACTACGTGACCGTTCCGTGTCACGTAGCGGAACTGCACCGAGGTCCGGCGTGAACTCGGGCAGGTTCTGCCGATTCGATCCCTCCCGTCACACCCGTCCCGGGCGGATCGCCACAGGTGGACGTACTCCCGGCGCACGGGGTATGGGGCCGGTACCCGTCGACAGGAGGACCTCCCCGTGACCGACATCCCCCGGACGGCCGGCCGTGCCGTCGCCGTCCCGCTGGCGGCGCTGGCCCGCCGGCGCCGCGGCAAGCCGATGCACCCCCGCGGGGTGGTGCTCGACGCCGTGCTGGAGCGCACCGGGGGCCCGGCCGGGTGGGGCGTGCCCTGGCTGGCGGGCACCGGTGCGCATCCGGCGCTGGTCCGGCTGTCCCGCGGGGCGGGCCTGCCCCAGCCGCTGCCGGACCTGCTCGGCCTCGCCGTCCGACTGCCGGGGACCGCGGACGCGGAGGGCCCGGTGGACCTGCTGCTGTCGACCACCGGGCGGGGCCGGCTGACCCGATGGGTGCCGGCCCCCCGGCGGGACGCCGGGGCCACGTACTCCTCCCTCATGGGCTACCGCACGGTCGCGGGGCCGGTGTTCCTGGCGGCGCTGCCCGATCCCGGCGCCCCGCCGGTGACCGCGGAGCCCGGGCCGATCGCCGCGGCGGCCCGGGCCGGCCGGCTGGCCTTCACCCTCGCCGCCGCACGCGGACCGGGCGAGTGGCAGCCGTTCGCCCGGCTGCGGCTGCTCGCCCCGGTGCCCGAGGTCGACCCCGACCTGCGCTTCGACGCCGTCCGCAACCCCCCGCCGGGCCTGGTCCCCGACGGGCCGATGGCCCGCTTCCGGGCACCGGCCTACACGGCGGCGCAGCAGGGGCGGGACGCCTCGTAGGGTCGGCCGGTGCCCACGGTGTCCCCCGACCTGGTGGTGCACCTGCGCCGGGCGCGGGACCACGTTGACCGGCACTTCGCCGAGGACCTCGACCTCGACCGGCTGGCCCGGGTGGCCGGCGTGTCGAAGTACCACTTCGTGCGCTCCTTCGAGGCCGCCTACGGCGAGACGCCGATCCGCTATCTCACCCGGCGGCGGATCGAGCGGGCCCAGGACCTGCTCCGCTCGGCGAACCACACCGTGACCGAGGTCTGCATGGCCGTGGGTTACGCCAGCCTCGGCTCGTTCTCCACCCGCTTCCGCGCCCTGACCGGCGAGTCGCCGGTCGCCTACCGGGACCGCTGGGCGGCCCGGGGTGCGGCGCACGTGCCGGGCTGCTTCCTGTTCATGCGCGGCGTGGTGGACCTCGGGGGGACGACGGGGCGCGGTGAGCAATCGCGGAGAAGCCCGCCTGGGGCCACGTCCCTAGGGTCGGGGCCATGATCACCAACATCTCGCTGGTCACCGTCTACTGCCTCGACCAGGACCGGGCGAAGGAGTTCTACGTCGACGTCCTCGGCTTCGAGGCCCGCACCGACATCACCATGGGGGAGGGCTTCCGCTGGGTCACCCTGTCCCACCCCAGCCAGCCCGAGCTCGAGGTCACGCTCATGACCCCCGGCCCGCCGCTGGACGAGGACGCCGCCGCCTTCATCCGCGGCCAGCTGGAGAAGGGCTCGATGGGCGGGCTCGGGCTGGCCGTCGACGACTGCCGGAAGACCTACGAGGAGCTGTCGGCCAAGGGGGTCACCTTCCTGCAGGAGCCGGCGGAGCGCCCCTACGGCGTCGAGGCCGTGGTGCGCGACTTGTCCGGGAACTGGCTGGTGCTGGTCGAGCGCCGGGACTTCACGCCCGCCGACTTCGGCTGACCCCCTCGTCGGGGTGCTCCGCGCCACCGCTCGGAATGATCGGGGTGCCGGTGGGTAGTGCGACCGGCACCAGTCAGTTCTGATCGGAGTTCCGCCCCTGCCGTCGCAGTGCGTGCGGCCGCAGGAGGAGCAGCACCACGTGAACGCCGCCGAGCCCCCGGCAGCACCCGGGATCCGGGTGGTGACGGTCCCGTACGGCGACCCCTACGTCGACGCCGTCCGGCCGGGGGACGTCGTCCGGGTCGGCCCGGCCCAGGTCCCCAGCCCCTGGCTGGACCCGGCCTACCTCGCCGCCAACGCCGGCGGCGTCGACGTGGTGCACCTGCACTCCGGCTACGGGCACCTGCCCGAGGACGAGGTGGTCAGCTGGGCCGAGACGCTCCGCCGGACCGGTGTCCCCCTGGTGCTGACCGTGCACCAGCTGCGGGACCCGCAGCAGGCGACCCGGCGCCGGCACGACGCCCACCTGGAGGCGCTGCTGGCGACCGCCGAGGTGGTGCTGACGCTGACCCCCGGGGCGGCCGACGAGATCGCCGAGCGGTTCGGCCGGACGGCGATCGTCGTGGCGCACCCCTCGATCGCCGAGCCGGTGCCGGAGCTGGGCGCCGAGCGCGGCCTGGTGGGCCTGGCCCTGCGGACCCCGTGTGCCGCCGTGCCCGACCCCGCGGGGCTGGTCCGCGCCGCGCTGTCGGGTGCGGTCAACGGTGGCGGGCGGCTGCGGGTGTTCCTCGACGACGGCGTCGAGCCGCCGCCGGTCTTCGCCGCCGGGGACAGCCTGGAATACCGCCCGCGGAAGGCCGACTCGTGGCCCGCGCAGCTGCAGGAGCTGCACGCCGCCGTCCTGCCCGAGTGCTGCGGCACCCACTCGCCGGAGCTGGAGGTCTGCCGCGACGTCGGCACGCGGGTCGTGGCGCCGAGCTGCGGGTGGTTCGCCGACCAGTGGGCCGACGTCGTCACCTACGACAACGACGAGGAGCGCGGCCTGGACCCGGTGTCGCTGGACGGCGCCGTCGCCGCCGCGCTCACCCGGCCGGCGCCGCGGCCGGCGGACCAGGGGTGGCGCGCGGAGCAGAAGGCCGCCGTCCGGGCGGTGCACGCGCAGGTGTACGCCCAGGTCGTCACCGACCGCGCCGGCTGAGGCCGCTCAGAGCTGCAGCTCGAACCCCACGTGCGAGGCGGTGAACCCGAGCCGCTCGTAGAAGCGGTGCGCCTCCGGGCGCCGGGTGTCGGTGGTGAGCTGGACGAGCGCGCAGCCGCGCCGGCGGGCCTCGTCGACGGCCCACCCGAACAGCGCCGCGCCGACGCCCTGCCCGCGCAGGTCGGCCCGCACCCGCACGGCCTCGACCTGCAGCCGCGTCGTCCCGCCGCGGGACAGGCCCGGGATCTCGGTGAGCTGAGCCGTGCCGACGACGTCCGGACCGTGCGTGACGGCGAGCAGCAGCTGGGCGGGGTCGGCGGCGAAGGCGGCGAAGGCGCGGGGGTAGCAGAAGGACCCCCTCCCTCCCACCCCTCGCAAGCTCGGGGCGGTCCCCTGGAGGGGGCCGCGGGGACGTCGTCCGCCGTCGCGCGGCGCAGGCCGACGGTGGTGTCGCCGGCGGCCAGCGTGGTGGGGAGCGGGGTCACCGCGGCAGTCTGCCCGGCCGGTGCGGCGGGCCTGCAGGACGATGGTGTGGGCAGGGGCGGGGTCGAACCGCCGACCTCTCGCTTTTCAGGCGAGCGCTCGTACCGACTGAGCTACCTGCCCCTCCCGGTGTCTCCACCGGAGAGCGACCCTGACGGGACTCGAACCCGCGACCTCCGCCGTGACAGGGCGGCGCGCTAACCAACTGCGCTACAGGGCCTTGCTGTGGTGCTGTGCCCCCAACGGGGTTCGAACCCGTGCTACCGCCTTGAAAGGGCGGCGTCCTGGACCGCTAGACGATGGGGGCTCGTGTTCGCCGGGGGCAGCGAGAACTCTACATGGTCGGCGGAGTGCTCCCGGTACGGGGGGCCGGTGTCCCTCGCCACGGTCTCCGAGGGGCCCACCAGCGACCTCTCCCGGGGCGGTGATCATGGGCTCGTTGTCGCGTGCCACCGCGTGTCGCCGCGTGTCGCCTGCGGCAACCCCGTGATCAACGGCTGAGGAGCGGTCCCGGTCGGGTCAGGGGGTCCGACACGGCCGGCCTGCTCGCGGGTGGAGCGGCTCCCGGCTGTCACCCTCAGCGGGTGATCCGCCGCGCCGTCCGCTGCCCGTCCCTCCTGCTCACCGCCGCGCTGCTCGCCGCCTGCGGGAGCGGCGACCCGGCCACCTCGCCGTCCGCCAGCACGGAGGAGGTCTCGTCGACGGCTCCGGAGTCCGCCGCGCCGAGCTCCGCGGCGGCGACCCCGGGCACCGACGCGCCGCCGTTCGAGGGCAACACGCAGCCGGCGACCCGGGAGGCCTCGGCCGACGCCCTGGTGACCGTCTCGGACGTCCGGACCGGCCGCCAGGACGGCTACGACCGCGTCGTCCTCGAGACGGGCGGCACCGGCACGCCGGGCTGGGACGTCCGGTACGTCGACGAGGCCCACTCGCAGGGCACGGGCGCGCCGGTCGAGGTCGCGGGCGACGCCGTCCTGCAGGTGACGATCACCGGCGCCGGCTACCCGTTCGACACCGGCGTCGAGGAGTGGTCCGGCCCCGACCCGCTGCCCGGCAACGGCACGCAGACGGTCACCGAGGTCGTCTGGGACGCGACCTTCGAGGGCACCTCGGTGGCCTTCGTCGGGACGACGGGCGAGGCGCCCTTCCGCGTCTACGCCCTCGAGGGTCCCACCCGCGTCGTCATCGAGGTGGCCGATCTCGGCTGAGAATGGCCCTGCTGCAGGGGCCCGGCGCGAGCCTGCCAGCGGTGGGGGGCAGGAGGGTCCTTCGTCAGCCCAGGGAGGCGGTCACTTCCACCGAGTCGGCCTGGACGGTGGTGCAGGTCAGCGTCAGCGGCCCGGCGCTCACGGTCTCGCCCTGGGCGCACGAGACGCTGGCGTTGCCCACGCTGAGGGAGGCCCGCCCGTCCTGCACACCACCGAGGGCGAGCGACGTCCCGAGGATCTCCACCTCCGCGCCGTTGCCGGACAGCGTCACCGAGCACTCGCTGCCGCTGCAGGAGAGATTGTCCGAGCTGAACGAGCAGGCGGTCAGCGGCAGCAGGGTGAGGCTCCCGGCGAGGACCCCGGCAGCCAGCCGGGAGGCACGCGACGTCGTCGTGGACATGGTCCGAGGGTAGGTGGGTGGGGTCAGCCCGTCGGGGAGGCGGGCGCGGGGGGCGTCGCCGGAGCAGGCGCCGTCGGCGTCAGGCCCGGGGCGGCGCCGTCCCCACCGATGCCGTCCCCACCGATGCCGTCCCTACCGGTGGGAACGGCCGGGGCGACGAGCTGCCGGTCGATGGTCACCTCGGTACGCCCGAGGCCGCCGAGGGTGATCTGGTCGTAGGCGGTGAGCGCGCCGGTCCCCGGGTCGAAGTAGAGCACCGTGCAGGTGAGCGGCTCGGGGAACTCGCCCTGCAGGGCGCGCAGCCCGGCGCCACCGGTCGAGCCCTGCACCATGAGCAGCGTTCCCCCGTCGAGCCGGGTGACCTCCCGCTCGTGGGTGTGCCCGGCCAGCACCAGCGGGACGACGCCGTCCAGCGGCGGCGCCTGCTCCGGGTCGTGCACCATCGCGATCGCCGGCGGCTCGGGCAGCGCCCGGGCGAACGCGGCGAGGCCCGCACCGGTCTCCTCCAGCGACTCCAGGCCGTCGTCGGCGTCCGGGTCAGGTGTGAAGCGGGGGTCCGGTGTCCCGATCACCTCGATCCCGGCCACCGTCACCGCGGAGTCGTCGAGCACGGTCGCGTTCGGCTGCGCGGCGACCAGCTGGACGGTGACGGTGGAGTCGTGGTTGCCGCGCGTGAGGACGTAGGGAACGCCGAGCGTGCCCACCCGGCTCACCAGAGCGTTCTCCGGTTGGCTGCCCCAGTCGGTGATGTCCCCGGTGTCCAGGACGCCGTCGACGTCGAACTGGGTGACCACCTGCTGCACGAGGTCGAAGCCGGCGGGGTTCAGGTGGATGTCGGAGACGTGCAGCAGGGTCACGCTGTCGTCGGCGCCGCCCGGCGGGGGCAGCGTGGACAGCGTCGAGTACAGGGTGCTGACGTTGGAGACCAGGTCCTCCAGCGAGGCGCGGTAGGCGTCGAACCTGGCGACGATGTCCTGCGCGCTGCCGATGAGTCTGTTGGCGTTGACCAGCAGCCCGGTGTACGTCGGCTGGGAGAGCGCCGCGGGGCGCCAGGTGGCCGCGGCGATGCCGCCGGTCGTGGCGACCATCGCGGTGGACAGGCCGAGTGCGATGAGCAGTTCCCGCCGGCGGCGCTGGAGCAGCAGGGACGTCGCCGTCGCCCCACCCACAGCGGCCAGCGCGGTCAGCCACGCCACCCGCTCGACGGCGTCCCGGAGGTCGGCGCTCACCTGGTCGACGGCGCCGTCGAGTTTGACCGGGTCCGCGGCCAGTGCCGTCGCCCGGACCTCGTCGACCCGGCTGAGCTGGATCTCCAGCCGCAGCGGACCGTCGTACGCGTCGACCTGCAGCGCGCCCAGCGGAGGGATGTCGAGGGTGGCGCCGCCGCCGACGGGCCGGAACGCCAGCGTCGCGTCGAAGGGCCCGATCGGCGCGGACACCCGGCCGAGCAGCAGGATGCCGAGCCAGGCGCCGGCGAGGACGACGGCCAGCCGGGCGGCCCAGCGGGCCGTCGCGCGCGCGACGACGCGCAGCCGCGCGGACGTCGCCGTGCCGGGCTCGCTCACGCGCGCCAACCTAGCCGCGGCCGGCACCGGCGCCGCCCCGGCCGGCCGGGGCGACGCCGTCAGGCGGTCGTGACCGTCCGAGGGCGGAACAGCCAGCGCAGCGCGATGAACCGCATGAGGCCGACCAGGCCGGTCACCGTGACGACGAGCGCGACCTGGGTGACGACGCTCGCGTCGGAGACCGTCGAGTTCAGCACGCCGAGGGAGGCGCTGGTGAGCAGCAGGCCGATGACCGTGACCCCGCTGGCCTCGAGCTGGGCGGTGAGCCAGTGCACCCGCTCACCGGCGTGAAAGGTCAACCGGCGGTGCATCTCGTTCGCGAGCAGGGTCGAGGCCGCGGTGGCCACCACGTGCGCGGGCAGGTAGCCCAAGCCCTCCAGGGTGGCGAAGAAGGCGGCGTACACGAGCGTCGTGGAGGCGCCGACGAGGACGAAGCGCGCGAACTGGCCGAGCGTGTCCTCCGCGCGGACCCGGGCCACCAGGCTGCCCACGGCGTCGCCGACCGCCGGACGGCGGGTCAGCAGCGACGGGCAGGTCACGATGCCTCCTCTGCTGGTCACCAGGTCTCTTCTGCACGCTCCACCTGGGGATCGGCTGGACACCAGTGGTTATTCCCCTGGGAACCGACGGAACCCCTGTGCAGTCGATCACCACGGACGGGGTGTCCGGCGTGGCCGTCACTCTGGGATCCGCTCTCGTCACCGCAGGCCGGAGTCGGCATCCCCGCCGGTCGACGGGGGTAGGAGGCCGTCATGAGCCTCTTGGGGATCCTCGACCGGGTCGCAGACAAGGCGACGTTCGACAAGGCGATCGGGCCGGCCCAGCGCGCCGTGCAGGCCGCGCTGCGGCCGCAGGCCCTCCGGGACCTGCTGCACGGCACGTGGCTGGGGCACCCGCTGCACCCGATCCTGGTGCAGGTGCCCGTCGGCAGCTGGACGTCGGCCGGGCTGCTCGACGCGATCCCCCGGATGCGGCCGGCCGCCACCGTCCTCATCGGCACGGGCGTCGCCGTCGCCGTCCCCGCGGCGATGTCCGGCGCGGCCGACTGGTCCGAGCAGGGCATCGGGGTCCGGCGGCTGGGCCTGCTGCACGCCGCGGGCAACACCGTCGCGCTCGGCCTCTACGTCGGCTCGCTGGTCGCCCGCGCCAGGGGCCGCGGCGGGCTGGGCCGGGTGCTCTCCTACGCGGGCCTGGGCATCGCGAGCGGATCGGCGGCCATCGGCGGGCACATGTCCTACGCCCAGTCCTCCGGCGCCTCCCACGCCGCGACGGCGGCCCGCGCGCTCAGCTCGGACTGGATCGACCTCGGCCCGCTGGACGACCTGCCCGAGGGCCGGCCGGCGCTGCGGACCGGCAAGGGCGGCAGCGTCGACGTCCCGCTGGCCGTCGTCCGCCGGGGGACGAAGGTGGACGCCTTCATCGGGGCCTGCTCGCACCTCTCCGGCCCGCTGTACGAGGGCTCGGTGGAGCAGGTGCGGGGCACCGACTGCCTGGTCTGCCCGTGGCACGGCTCGGCGTTCGACCTGGACGACGGCCAGCCGCGGCGGGGCCCGGCGGCCAACCCGCAGGACAAGCTCGAGATCCGCATGCAGGCCGGCCGCGTCATGGCCCGGCTGCCCGGGCGCGACCGGTAGGTCCCCCCGGCGGCGCCGCCGTCCCTACCCTGCGGGGCGTGCGGCGGACGGTGCTGGCTCTCGCGCTGCTGTGCGCCGCCTGCTCCGGTGGGGACGGGGCTGCCGGCGCGGCCCCGTCGACCACCTCGGCGGCGCCGGTGCCGCCGCCCGTGCCCGGGATCGAGGCCGAGGTGGTGCGCCACCGCACCGACGTGCCCGTCACCGGGCAGGTGCACGTGCGGGTCACCGACACCGGCGACCGGCCGTTCACGGTGACGGCGGTGGCGATCGACTCGCCGGGGTTCGCGCCGCTGCCGCCGACCGCGCTGACCGCCGCCTTCGAACCCGGCCGGACGGTCGACCTGCGCACCGCCTTCGGCGAGCCGGACTGCACCGCGCAGCCCAGCCCCCCGGCGGCGCGTCTGACCGTGGCCCGGCCGGACGGCACGGTCGAGGAGCTGCGGGTGCCGCTGGCCGGTGACGACCTGGACGTCGTCCACCGCGAGGCGTGCGCGGTCGCCGGGGTGCTCGCCGTCGCCGGCACCGGGCTGACCGACCTGGCCGCGGCGGGGGACTCGGTCACCGGAACCCTCGTCCTCACCCGGACCGGGGACGACGACCGCGCGGTCACGGTGGGCTACGCCCGGCGCAGCGTCGTCCTGGAGCTTGCCGTGGACGGGTTGCCGCTGGAGCTGCGGCCGGGGGAGGAGCGGGCGACGGCGGGCGTCTCGTTCACCGCGGCGTCCTGCGAGCCGCACGTGCTGGCCGACACCAAGCAGCCGTTCGTCTTCCCGCTGTGGATCGCGGTGGGGGACGCCGAGCCGGTGCCGGTGCCCCTGTCGGTCGACCCCGCCCAGCAGGCGCTGCTGTGGGACCTGCTCGGCCGGGTGTGCTGAGGCGGAGAGGAGTCCGGCCCGGCCGCCACGGGGGGAACGCGACGGCCGGGCCGGAGCCTGGGGCCCGGGCTCGTTCACCGGGCAGGAGTGACGGTAGGTGACGTGACGGCCTCCATCGATCACCTGACCAGGTGACATGTCCGTGGCCTCCACCACGCAACGTCACACCGCGGTTCGGAGCCGGCCCGGCGGGGCACCCGGCGTCCGTGTTCTTCCTCTTCTCCAGCCGGCTCGGCTGCCTGGGCTCGCTGGCCGTCTCCGCGCTGCTGACCCTGCTGCTCCTGCTCGTCTTCGACGTCATCTGAGCGGCCGGCCGGCCGCCCGAGTGGCCTCGCGGCTGGTACGAGCCCCTGGTGAGTGCGGGGAACCTGTTGAGCTGCGTCTCGGCTGGTCCGGCAGACAGTCCGACGTGCGTGTGCAGGACGCTCCTCCTCGGCGTAACACCGCAGTTCCTCGTGGAACGGGGCTGTGCGGCATCTGGCGGAAGTCCGCGATCCCTCGTGGGCGGGGATTCCTGTCCTGCTCGCCCGGCTGTCGCTCCATTCGCCGGTGCCGTCGCTGGCCTCCGTGCCCACTCCGGTGATGCTCGGAGCACCCCCGTCGCACACCGAGTGACGACCCTGCGCGTGTCGGCGGCTCCGGTCGTCGGGATCGCCAGCACGGAGGCGTCGGCTGGCAGGCTCCGCCGGCCTGCCCACTCCGAGGTCGGCCGCCAGGCCGAGTGGCCTCGAGCCCGAACGGATGCGTCTCATGACCATGCAACGCACCAGGAGCGGAAGCCGAACTGCTCAGCGAGTCCTCGTGGCCGGAGCCGTCCTGGCGGTGCTCACGCTCGGGGTGACTGCAGTGCCGTCCGGTGCGACCACGACCCCCGCTGACACCCCGCAGGAGCAGACGGCGTCAGCGATCGCTGACAGCGTGCGGAGCGCTATGGCCGACGGTCACCTCCGCGCGGTGATCATCGAGGTCACGCAAGGCGGGGAGGTGGTGACGAGGCAGGCGTTCGGTACGTCGATGGACGGCGTGCCGGCCACCACCGACATGCACTTCCGCAACGGCGCCGTCGCCTTCACCTACCTGAGCACCCTCCTCATGCAGTTCGTCGACGAGCACGAGGTCACGCTCGACGACACCATCGACCGCTGGATGCCGGACCTACCCGAGGCCGACGAGGTCACCCTGAGGATGCTGGCGAACCAGACCTCGGGCTATCCCGACTACGAGACCGATCCGGCCTGGGAGGCCGCTTGGGCTGCGGACCCGTTCCACATCTGGACCTTCGAGGAGCGGCTCGCGTACGCGTTCACCCGCCCGGTCGCGTTCCCTCCGGGGACGAACTGGAGCTACGCGCACACCAACTTCATGATCCTCGGCGAGATCCTCGCCGAGATCGGTGGGAAGCCGTTGGACCAGCTGCTGCGCGAGGAGGTGCTCGGCCCGATGGGCCTGACCGAGACCCTGGCGTCGGTGACCTCCGGCGTCCCCGACCCGGTCCTCCACACCTTCAGCTCCGAGCGCCGAGGCGCGCTCGGCATCGCGCCGACGACCGCCTTCTACGAGGAGTCGACGTTCTGGAACACGCAGTGGGGCACGCCGATCGGCGCGAACCAGACGACGACCGTCAGCGACATGGCCACGACCGCGGTGCAGGTCGGCACCGGCGCCCTCCTGTCGGACTCCAGCTACCACGCCATGACCGACCCGAACCTGCTGGGCTTCGGGTACACGGACCCCAGCTGTTCGCCTTCGTGCTTCACGCAGGTGCAGGGGTACAACTACGGCCTGGGCGTCGTCCGTTCCGGGTCGTGGATCCTGCAGAACCCGCTACTGGCCGGGATCAGCGGGACAGCGGCGTACCTGCCCTCCCAGGAGATCGCCATCGCGGTGGCCGTGACGTACCTGCCCGGTGCTTTCGACGCCGAGGGCAACTACGCCAACGCTGCTGACCGCCTGTTCCGCTCGATCGGGGCCGTCGTGGCACCGGATGACGCACCGCCGATGCCGCCAGGTTGAGGCGCTGCGTCGACCCGCCGGGCGGTGAGACCGCACGATCGACGAGGTCACCCACACGTGCAGGGCGGCTTCCGGCGCCGACCTGCGTGAGGAACGGACGGCAGCCTCGCTGCAGGCCGCAGCGGCCCCAGATGTCTTCCGCGTCGTCTCGTGGGTCTTCTGGAGGTGTCCTGCACCCACCGGGCCTCTGGTGCCTGCAGAAACCCGTCCTGCCTGCGCATTCGCGACGCGGCGAACGGTCCGCCCACCGCTTCTCGGGACGCGGTCGGGATCCCGATGGAACGTCCCGGCGCAACTCGTGGAACGGGGGATCCGCCGACGACCGTCGGTGGTCGGCGGACGTGGTGTGAGCTGGACGAGGCGCCGTGGCGCGGCCGGGGTCACGGGCAGTGGCTACACGGACAGCGGGTCCGGGACGGTGGCGGCCCGGTCGCCGTCGAGCAGGTGGTGGTCGAGGCGCAGGCGGATGAGCTCCTGGTGGAGGAACGGCGGGGCTCCGGTCAGCCCGAGTCGGCGGTCGTGCCGAAGCGCTCGGCGGTAGGCGGTCCCGAGCCCACGGATCCCCGCGGGGTCACAGGCGGTGACGTGGCTGGCGTCGACCACCCAGGTGTCCCCGTCGGTGAGCAGCAGCGTGGAGATCGCGTCGTGCAGCAGGTGGACGGTGCGGCGGTCGAGATGCCCGGCCAGGTCCACGCGGCAGCCGACGAGGTCGATCCGGACCTGGAAGGACTGGGGTCCACCGTGACGCGGGCCCGCCGCGTCCCATGACAGAACTGGCACGTGAAGTCCCCTTGGCCCGCACGCACGGGGTGACGGCTGGAGACGCCGTCGACCGGGGCATGGTGCCTGCTGATGAGCAGTCGGCCGGAGGTTGCGAGCCGCAGGCAACGGTAGCCAGGCCCCCCCGGCCGGGCAACCGGCGGCCGGCGCTCGTGGCCCGCTGGTCGTCGCGGCCGGCGCTTCACCGCAACGGACGCGGGTGGGGACGTCCGCACGGGCCTCCCCGGGGCCTAGCGTGGGCACAGGCGTTGGGACGGACCGGCGTTGATCGTGCGTCCAGCAGCGGCGCAGTGCGCGAGCGCGGGCTCCAGATCGGGGTCGCGCAGCCGAGGTGACCCGCCCCCGGTGCAGAGCGGACCCGAGGCCGTGCCGTGGTCGGCGACGAGAACCCGCAGCCCGCGAACGCCGCCGAGGCGTTGGAGCGCCTGGGTCGGTTGTCCCTGCGTGAGCTGTCGATGGACAGCCTGCTGCAGGCGGTGGCCGACCTCACCAAGACCGTGATGCCCGGCCGGCCCGAGACCTCGGTCACCTTGCTCGTCAGGGACAAGCCCACCTTGATGGCGAGCACGGGCCAGCTGGCCGTCGACCTCGACGAGCGCCAGTACGAACGCGACCACGGTCCCTGCCTGCACGCCGCCCGCTCCGGCGAGGTGATCGAGGTCGCCGACGCCCGCACCGATCCCCGCTGGCGGGACTACCTGTCCCGGGCGGTCGAGCGCGGCTGCCTGAGCTCTCCTGTCGGTCCCGCTGCGCATCGACGAGGACCAACAGGTCAGCGGGGCGCTGAACATCTACGCCCGGGACGCCGCCGCGTTCGACGAGGACAGCCGCTCGGCCGCCACCCGGTTCGGCCCGTACGCCGCGGTCGCGGCCGGCAACATGCACGCCTATCGGAGCGCCCGCGACATGGCCGACAACCTGGAGATCGCGCTGGACTCCCGGGCGGTGATCGACCAGGCCAAAGGCGTGTTCATCGAGCGCTACAAGCTCACGCCGGACCAGGCCTTCCAGCTGCTGGCCCAGGCGTCGATGCACGCCAATCGGAAGGTGCGCGACATCGCCGACCACCTCGTGCACACCGGCGAGTTCCCCCTCCGGAGCTCCGGGGCGGCCGACCGTCACAGGCGCGCTGCCCGCGCGGGGCCGCACGGGGACCAGGGTGCCCCGGACGCTCGAGACAGCCACCGCGGCATCCCTGGGGGGCTGCGGTGGTCCGGCCCCGCCGCTCCAGACCCACGGCCGGGCCGACCCAGCAGGGCCGTGCACCCGCCGACACCGGAGGTGCGCACCGCGGGCCGCCCGGGCGTCGGGCCCCTGCCGGCCGCGGCCGCGCCGAGCACCGGTGGGCAGCTGAGGAGGCTGACGGGGTCAGTGGTCCCGTCCGCGGTGGCCTCGCGGCCGGGCCCTCCCCTGTGGCGCGGTCGACCGGATCTCGGCGCGGGTGTAGTCGATGCGAGCCCAGACGGTCTTGCAGTGCCCGTCGGTCATCCAGCCGTGCGCGTCGCACAGCCGGGCGACCAGGTACAGCCCGAGGCCGCCCCTCGCCGGATCGCGGCCGATGGCAGGGCTGGGCGGCTGCGCGGCCGCGGCGTCGCTGACCTCGAGCAACCAGGACGTGGTGTTGCTAGTCACGGTGACCTCGACCGGGCTGCGGCCGTGGCGCAGCGCGTTGGAGGCCAGTTCCTCGTAGGCCAGCAGCAGGCGCTCGACCGCGCCCTTCTCGGCGCCGGACGGGCAGGCGCCGTCGTGCAGAGCGGCGGCGAGCTGTCGCCGGCCGGCGGTCAGGTCGGCCAGGCCGGCCGGCGCCCAGCGCCTGATCACGGAACCGCTCCTCGGTTCCGGCCGCGGCCGCTGTACCCACGCCGAGTTCATGCCGGTGCCATCAGATGCTCAGTTGGGCGATCGGCAGCTCCCGGTAGGGGGCCAGGCTCGGGTGACCGAGGTCCCAGAGGGACTCGTTGAGGGCATGGGCGGGGGTGTCGTGCTCGATGTCGCTCCACGGGGCGGTGCCGTCGAGGTACAGGACGACCGCGGTGTGAGGTCGGTTCCCGCCCATTGCGACGTAGTCGCCCCACAGGTCGCGGACGAGGGAATCGCTCAACCGCCAGGCGATGAGGGTCAGTGGGCAGACAGCAGTGAGGGCAGGCACCGGGTTCCTTACGGGCGGGGAGCGGTCGGTCGGAGCCGTGGTGGGCTCGACGACGGGAACGAGGCGGGCGACGACGTGGCCCGGCACCCGCGGACGCGCTCCGGCGCCTTGTTGATGGCGACCCGAACAGTTCCTGAACGTACCCGCATGGGCTTGTCAGAAACGTGCAGACGGCCTCTGGGCCGTCTGCGATGGTGCTGTCCGACGGATGTCGCCGCACGCAGGCGTGTCTTCGAGGGGCCCACTCAGCAGGGGTGGGCCCCACGGTCGATCAGCACGCGCGTGAGGTGACGTCCTCGCCGGCCTCGACGGTGCAGAGGTTGCACGGGGCCGCTCTCGGGCGAGCAGCGGTGTGGATCCGCGCGGCGTCGGCGGCCGAGGTCCTTGCTCTCGGCGCGGCGCAGCACCCGGCCCAGGGCCTGCACCACGTCAGCCCGGGAGCGGCGAGGGTCGACGAAGACCACCGCGTCCAGCGCCGGCACGTCGACCCCGGCGGTCAGACAGCGGCCGTTGGTCACCACCCGCACCTGCGGCTGGCCCGGCTGCCCGGCGCGGGCCAGCCGGGCGAGCGCGGTGGCGCGGACGTCGGAGGGCTGATCGCCGGTGACCGTCTCCGCGGCCAGGTCGACGTGCAGTTCCGGTGGCGCCCACTTGTGGTGGATCTGCAGCAGGCCCGCGAACGTCCGGGCCCAGGCCGTGCGGGCGGAAGGTGACGATCCGCCGCCGGCCGTGGTCGCGAGCCAGCCGCAGCACCGTCAGCGCCGCGGCGAACGTGCGCGCGTCGGTGACGATGCCGGCATCGACCAGGACCCGCTCGTCGACGGCGGCCGCCGCCTGCTCGTCGGCACCGAGCACCAGCAGCCGGTAGTCGGACAGCGGCCCGGAGCTGATCGCCGCGCCGAAGGGCAGCCGGTGCGCTACCGGGCCGAAGGTCGCCGGGTCGTCCATCGACGCCCACACGTCAGGATTGGCCGCGCGCAGGTGTGGGGCCACCAGCAGCGGCGTGGCGGTGGTGAACAGCCGCCGGGCCGCGCGGATCCGCGAGCCGTCGAGGACCGTGGCGAACGCCGGGGACGGGCGGCCGGCGAGGTGGTGCGCCTCGTCGGCGACGACCTGCACCGCGGTGCGGCGCCCGTCGGAGTACGTCGCCACCAGGTCGATGCCCCGGTCGGCCGCCTGCTCGGGACGGTCGGGGTGCTCGAAGTTCCACTCGCGGACCCAGTCGGCCCACCGCAGGACCGCGACCAGTTCGTCGCGCGTAGATGGCGCGCGTCACAGCGCGTAGCGGGCGACGTCGTCGGCCTGCCGCCCCAGCTCATGTCCGGACCTGGCCGACAGCGACGCGAGCAGGCCGGTGAGGCCAGCAATCGCTGTCTCCCCACGGACGGGGACAACTGCGTTCGGCACCGGGGCACGTGGCCGCAGGGTAGGGCGGCCCTGAGACGAATCAGCGGAGGCTGCGAGACCCTTACGCGATCAGGTCGGGAGCATCGCTCCAGCGGCATCCGGCCGCCGAAGCGTTTGCACATGCCACCGGCGCCACTACAACAGGGTCGGTCCAGCCGGAGAGCGAGGCTGCCGGCGGTAGCCTCGCAGCGGGCCGCAGGCGCCGCAGATCTCTCACGCGTTGTCTCGTGGGTTGTCTGGAGGGTTCTCTGCACCCACCGGGCCTCTAGCTCAACTGGCAGAGCAGCGGACTTTTAATCCGCGGGTTGTGGGTTCGATCCCCACGGGGCCCACCACGCTGACCAGCGCTTCGGTCCTGACGACCCGACGCCGGGGCGCCCCCAGTGGTCGCAGTGTGGTCGCCCGCCGCGGCGGCAGTGCTCTTGCAGGCCTGCTCCAGCGCGGCGGCCATGGCGTCCGATGCGGTGCGCACGGTGTCCTCGGACAGGTGGCCGTAAGTGTCGACCGTGATGCCGATCGAGGAGTGCCGCAGCACCTTCGACACGATCGCCATCGGGACGCCGGCGGCGAGCATCAGCGACGCGGCGCCGTGGCGCAGGTCGTGCAGCCGGACCCAACGCAGGCCCGCGGCCTTGGTCAGGGCGACGAAGCGGCGGGTCGCATACTCCGGCCGCAGCGGGGCGCCGTTCTCGCGGGCGAAGACCAGGTCATGTGCGTGGTAGGCGCCGCCCCAGCCCTGCCGATCGAGGTCCTGGCCGAGCCGGACCTGCAGCAGCGCCTGCACGGCGCGCTCCGTCAGCGGCACGGTCGCCTCCGATGAGCGGGTCTTCGGGGTGGAGAACTGCAGCCGGCCGCCGACATCGACGATGGTCTGCCGGATCCGCGCGGTCCGGTTGGCCAGGTCCAGGTCCGACCAGCGCAGACCGAGCGCCTCACCGCGGCGCAGCCCGCAGGCGGCGATGACCTCGAACAGCGGGCCGAGCCGGTCGGTCTCGACGTGCCGCAGGAACGCCGCCAGCTCGGCCGCGGACCACGGCTGCACCTCGGGCCGGATTCCGTTGGGCGGGGTGACGTTGCTCGCGACGTTGAACGGCAGCCGGCGGGTCTTCACGCCGTAGCTGAGCGCCGACCGGAGCGTCGCGTGGATCCGCCGGACGGTCACTGGCCCGCGGCCGTTCGCGGCGTCGACCAGCAACTGCTCGACGTGTTCGGCACGCAGTTCTTCGATCGGGACGTGGCCGATGGCCGGGACGATGACGCGCTCGACGTGCGCCCGGTAGGAGCGCACCGTGGTCGGCTTGGCCTCCCCGGCTTTCACCTGCAACCAGCGCGCCAGGAAGGACGCGACGGTCTCGCGGTCGTCGACGCGCACACCTTGGGCGGTGCGGTTGGCGACGTCGGCCAGCGCCCGGTTCGCTGCGGCCTTGGTCGGGAAGCCCCCTCGGCGCATGGTGCTGCGCTTGCCGGCGGTGGTCGGCATGTCCACCGCGAAGTACCAAGTGCCGTGCTTCCCGTCGGTGGCCAGCCGGGGCGATGCACCAGATGAACCCGCGCGGGACGGGGCCCCGGTCGTACAAGGTCGGGCGGCACCGGCGGTACAGCCCCAACGACGTCGCCGCGTGGCTCGAGAGGCGGGCGTCATCTGGACCTGCCGCGGGACCGGCGGCGTGACCGCCATGTCCCGTGACGAGCTGCAGCAGCTGCCCGCCACGATCGACCTGGTCACTGCGTCGCGGGCCCTCGGTGTGGGCAGGACGACTGCGTATCAGCTCGCGCGTGCCGGCCGTTTCCCCATCCCAGTGCTACGCCTGGGCACCCGGTACCGGGTCGTCACCAGCGGCCTCCTGGCCGGCGTTCCAGGAGGACGGTGTCGCGCCATTCACCGGCCATGGGCCCGTAGGTCATCCGGGCGATGCGCTGACGGGTTCCGAGTACCCGAGAGCCGACGGCCTCGTGCAAGCGGAGGCTGGCGACGTTCTCGGGAACACGCTGGACTGAATCGTCCAGATGTCGGCGGCCTCGGTGGAGACGATGAGCTCCTCCATCAGCAACCGGCCGATCCCGTGCCCGCGTCCCGCAGGGGCGACGTAGGCGGAGTGCTCGACGACGCCGGCGTAGACGGCCCGCGCCGGGACCGGCGAGACGGCGGCCCACCCGACGACTCGCCCGCCGCCGTCCAAGGCGATGAGCCGGTGGTCGGGGAGCCTGCTGGCGTCGAACACCTCCCAGCTCGGCGGGTCGGCCTCGAAGGTGGCGTGCCCCGTCGCGATGCCCTGAGCGTAGATCTCCCGGACGGCCGGCCAGTCCTCGGCGGTAAGGGGAGCGACGGCGATGTCGGCGGACAATTGCGGTCGGGCCCTCGTCATTCGCAGGGGGACGGCAAGCTGCCACCGGCGTCGGCCGGCGCGGTGGTGGTGCTGAGTACGCCGGCCAGGGCGTCGAGCGCGCCGGGCACGAGGCGGAAGTAGGCCCACACGCCGCGCTTGTCGCGGGTAAGCAGTCCGGCGTCGACGAGCACCTTGAGGTGGTGCGACACCGTCGGCTGGGACAGGCCGAGGGGCTCGGTCAGGTCGCAGACGCACGCCTCCGCGCCCTCGTGCGCGGCCACCATCGACAGCAGGCGGAGGCGGGCGGGGTCGGCGATCGCCTTGAGGATGCGTGAGAGGTCGGCGGCCTCCTCGGCGGTCAGTGCCTGCCGCACGAGCGGCGCGCAACAGGCGATGGCCGCCGAGGGGCTGGGGACTACGTCGACGCTCACATGAACAGTATGCAGACCAGATTGATAAACGTCGATGTGTCAGGCAAGCTGCCATCGACACGGATCGATGCCTCTGATTTCTTGAGTGAAGGACTGCCCTACGCATGAGCGACACCGTCGGCGAGACCGCCCGCCGCGGCACCGACCTCGACGCCCCGGTCCTGAACCGGCTGTCGACCCTCGACCGGTTCCTGCCGGTGTGGATCATCGCGGCGATGGCCGCCGGGCTGCTGCTCGGGCGCTTGATCCCCGGCCTGGATGACGCCCTGGATGCCGTGAAGGTCGGCGACGTCAGCCTGCCGATCGCGATCGGGCTGCTGCTGATGATGTACCCGGTGCTGGCCAAGGTTCGGTACTCCGAGCTCGACCGCGTCACCGGCGACCGCCGACTGTTGGGCGCCAGCCTGGCGCTCAACTGGCTGATCGGCCCTGCGTTGATGTTCGCGCTGGCCTGGCTGCTGCTGCCCGACCTGCCCGAGTACCGCACTGGATTGATCATCGTGGGCCTGGCCCGATGCATCGCGATGGTGCTGATCTGGAATGACCTGTCCTGCGGCGACCGCGAGGCCGCCGCTGTCCTGGTGGCGATCAACTCGGTCTTCCAGATCCTGGCCTTCGCGGCGCTGGGGTGGTTCTACCTGCAGGTGCTCCCGGGCTGGTTGGGCCTGTCGACGACGTCGGCGGAGTTCAGCGTCTGGGCGATCGTGCTGTCGGTGCTGGTGTTCCTCGGCGTCCCGCTCGTCACCGGGTTCCTCACCCGCACGCTCGGCGAGCGGGCCCGCGGCCGTGAGCACTACGAGAGCCGGGTGCTGCCGCGGATCGGGCCCATCGCGCTCTACGGGCTGCTGTTCACGATCGTCATGCTCTTCGCGCTGCAGGGCGACGCGATCACGTCGAATCCCTGGGACGTCGCGCGGATCGCGCTGCCGCTGCTGGCCTACTTCTTCCTGATGTTCGGCGGGAGCTTCCTGCTGGGGATGCGTCTGCGGCTCGGTTACGCGAAGACGGCCACGCTGGCCTTCACCGCGGCCGGCAACAACTTCGAGCTGGCCATCGCCGTGGCGATCGGCACGTTCGGTGTCACTTCCGGCCAGGCGCTGGCCGGTGTCGTCGGCCCGCTCATCGAGGTCCCTGTGCTGGTGGCCCTCGTCTACGTGTCGCTCTGGGCCGCCCGCCGCTGGTTCCCGGGCGACCCCACCGTCCCCGCTGCCGTGAGGAGTGCCCGATGACCAACGACCACAGGTCGCTGCCTGGTCTGCTGACCCCTGAGGCGACGCTGCACCGCCTGGCCGATCAGCTGGCCACCCGCTTCGCCGGGGTCTTCACCCGCGAGACGATCGACCGCTACGTCTTCGAGTCCTACACCGCCTTGGGGCGCACCGCGAAGGTCACCACTCACCTGCCGGTGCTGACCGAACGATTCGCCATCGAGCGGCTCACCGCGCTCGCGCAGGCCAAGGGCGCCATCGAGACCGACACCTGCGAAATCCTGTTCGTCTGCGTCCACAACGCCGGCCGCTCGCAGATGGCGGCCGCGCTCATGGCCCACCACGGCGGCGATCGGGTGCACGTCCGCTCGGCCGGCTCGCAGCCCACCGCCAGCATCGACGACGCCGTCATCAAGGCCATGGCCGAGGTCGGCATCGACCTGGGCGCCGAGTTCCCCAAGCCGCTCACCGACGACGTCGTCCGCGCCGCCGACGTGGTGGTGACCATGGGCTGCGGCGACGCGTGCCCGGTCTATCCCGGCAAGCGTTACCTCGACTGGCAGGTCCGCGACCCCGCCGGCCTGTCCGTGGGCGAGGTCCGCGCCATCCGCGCCGACATCGACGCCCGCGTGCGCGCCCTGCTCGCCAATCTGCACCCCGCCGGCGCCGCGCGCTGACCGCGCCCGCTCATCGACCTGAAGGAGTTCCACCGTGTCCGACAAGCCCAGCGTCCTGTTCGTCTGCGTGCACAACGCCGGCCGCTCCCAGATGGCCGCCGGCTGGCTGCGCCACCTGGCCGGGGACGCCGTCGAGGTCCGCTCGGCCGGCTCCATGCCCGGCGACCGGATCAACCCCTCGGCCGTGGAGGCCATGGCCGAGGTCGGCATCGACATCACCGATCAACGCCCCACGATCCTCACCACCGAGGCCGTGGAGGCCTCCGACGTCGTCATCACGATGGGCTGCGGCGACGCCTGCCCTGTCTTCCCGGGCAAGCGATACCTGGACTGGGCGCTCGAGGACCCCGCCGGCAAGGGCGTCGAGTCCGTGCGGCCCATCCGCGACGAGATCGAGTCGCGCATCCGCGGCCTGCTGACCGAACTGCAGGTCGCTCCGGCCGCCAACCGATGAGTGGGTGCCCCAGGGTCCTGTTCGTCTGCGTGAAGAACGCCGGCAAGTCCCAGATGGCCGCCGGGCTGATGTCCGACTACGTCGGTGACGCCGTCGAGGTGTCCTCTGCCGGAACGAAGGCCGGGACCTTGCTCAACGAGCTCTCGGTCCAGTCCCTCGCCGAGGTGGGCGTCGACATCTCCGCGGAGCAGCCGAAGGCGCTGGCCGAGCAGATGATCCGGGACGCCGACGTCGTCATCACCCTGGGCCGGGAGGCTCACGTGGCACCGGTCGAGGGCACCCGCATCGAGCAGTGGGTCACCGACGAGCCCTCCGAGCGGGGCATCGACGGCATCGAGCGGATGCGCCTGGTGCGTGACGACATCGCCGCGCACGTGCGGAGACTCGCTCTCGACCTCGGGGTCACTCCCCGTCGGTGACCGGGGCGACGGGGGGGCGCCTCCCCGTCTGCCACGCCAGCACGGCGGCCGCGACGACGCCGGCCGCGAGGAGCCCGAAGGCGCCGGCGTAGCTGCCGAGTACCTCGGCCAGGGCCGTGCCGGCCCAGGGGGCGAGCGCGGTCGCCGCGGTGATCGGGGCGGCGAAGTACCCCGACAGGGTGCCGTAGCGGGCGGTACCCCAGCGGTCGGCGACCGCGGTGGCCTGCAGCAGGGTGCACGCTCCCCGGACGGCGCCGAGGGCGACGGCGGCAGCGATGAGCGCGACCGGCGGGCCGCTCAGGGCGCCGAGCAGCCCGATGGTCAGCGCGGAGGCGCCGATGAGACCGACGGTCCGCCCGGTCGGGGTGGTGCGGGCACTGAGCGGCCCGTAGACGACGCGGCCGAGCAGCTGCCCGGCGCCCAGCAGGCCGAGGGCCGTCGCGGCCAGGGAGGCCGAGAGCCCGCGCCCGGTGAGCAGCGGGATCACCGTCAGGCTCGCGGCGTAGAGGCCGAACGCCGTCAATGTCAGCGCCGCCGACAGGGCCAGGAACTGGCCGCTGCGCACCTCGGCCGGCACCCGCGAGCGTCGGCGGCCCGCCAAGGGCTCCCGGTGGTCCACCCGCGTCCAGGGCGCCGTAAGCGTGGTGGCGTGCACCGGGATCGTCACCACGGCCAGCACGCCGGCAAGCACCAGGTAGGCCCCGCGCCAGCCCAGTGCCTCGACCAGCGCGTGGGTCAGCGGTGCGAACAGCGTGCTGGCCAGACCTGCGACGAGGGTCAGGGTGGTGAGCGCCCGGACCCGCCGGTCGCCGTACCAGCGGGTGAGGGCCGCGAAGGCGGCCTGGTAGAAGACCGCGGACATCGCCGCCCCCGCGACCAGCCAGGCCAGCAGGAAAGTCGGGTAGGTCGGCGCCAGCGCGATGCCCACGGTCGCGGGGACCGCCAGCACCGAGCCCGCCGTCATCACCCGCCGCGGCCCGAGGAAGTCCAGCCAGCGCCCGACCGGGATCCCGGCCAGCGCCGAGACGACCAGGCCGGCCGAGAACGCCGCGGTGGCCGCGGTGGCCGACCAGCCGGTGTCGACGGTGATCGCCGCGAGGGCCACCGGGAACGCGTAGTAGAGGACTCCCCAGCTGGTGACCTGGGTGACGCACAGACCGATCAGGGCACGCCGCGGCGGACGCCGAGGAGTCCCGGCGTCCGCCGCGGCGGTCGAGCCGACGTCGCGCTGCTCAGCGCCCATGCGGCGGTGCGGACAGCGTCACCGCGACCGGTGCGGCGCCACAGCAACCGGCTGACGGCGGCGGCTCCTCGGCCGAGTAGCCGTGCTCCGAGCCGGTCGTGAAGCCCACTCCGGTGCCACAGCTCGCCGTCTCCGCCGCCTCGCGGTCACCGAGGTCCGTGGAACAGACCCCGGTCTCGGGCAGGGCGAGCTCGATGCGGGCGGCGGCGTCGGCGTCACCGGCGAGCGCGGCCGCGATGGAGCGGACCTGCTCGTAGCCGGTGGCCAGGAGGAACGTCGGCGCACGGCCGTAGGACTTCATCCCGACGATGTAGAAGCCCTCGTCGGGGTGGGCGAGCAGTGCCTCGCCATGCGGCGGGACGGTGCCGCAGGAGTGGAAGTTCGGGTCGATGAGCGGCGCCAGCGCGGCGGGGGCCTCGACGCCCGGGTCGAGGCTCAGGCGGACCTCGCGCAGCATCTCCAGGTCCGGCCGGAAGCCCGTGGACCCCACCACGGTGTCGACCTGCAGGTGGAGGGCGGCCCCGTCGCGGCCGGTACCGGCGACCGTCACCGGGCCGGTGCCGTGATCTGGAGGCGTCAGGGACGACATGGTGAACTCGCGGATGAGCGTGACCTCGCCGCTGGTGACCGCGGTCTTCAGCGACGAGCCCAGCAGGCCGCGGGCAGGCAGTCCGTCGGCGTCACCCCCGCCGTAGAGGCGGGCCGGCGAGCGGCCGCGGATGGCCCAGGTGACCTCGGTGCCCGGCTCCTCGTCGCGGAGCCGTACCAGGGCCAGCAGGGTGTTGGCGGCCGAGTGGCCCATGCCGACCACGAGTGTGTGGCGCCCGGCAAACCGCTTCCGGTCGGTGCCCAGGAGGTCAGGCAGCGGACCGGCAAGCCATGGACCGGCCTGGTCCTCACCGATGGCCGGCAGCCCCGCGGCGCCCAGCGGGTTGGTGTGTCCCCAGGTGCCGGAGGCGTCCAGCACCGCGCGGGCCAGGACGTCGTCGACCTGGCCCTCGTGCATGGTCCGGACGACGTAGGGCCGACCTTCTCGCCCGACCGTGCGGGTCTTGTCGACGCCCTGGCGGCTGACCGCCAACACTCGCGTGCCGGTCCGGATGCGTCGGGCCAGCTCCGGTGTGGCCGCGAGGGGGGTGAGGTAGTCGTCGACCAGCTCGGCGCCCGTGGGCAGAGCGTCCCGGTCGGGGGACTCCCACCCGTGTGCCTCCAGCAGGCGCAGTGCGGCGGCGTCGACGTCGTACTCCCACGGCGAGAACAACCGGACGTGCCCCCACTCCCGCACCGCGGCGCCCACCTGTTCGCCGGCCTCCAGCACAAGCGGCTCGAGCCCTCGTTCCACCAGGTGTGCAGCGGCGGCCAGCCCGACCGGTCCGGCTCCGATCACCACGACCGGCAGCTCCGACGTCTCCGTGCTCATCCCTACCAGCCCCTAGTTATCGACCCACATCGATGGGCAAAACGTATCAGCGAATGCTGTTGATGGCAATGAAGCTATGTCATACTCGGGTCGTGAGCCAAGATCTCGGTGTCAGGCTGCTGGACCGCGCCAGCCTCGCTTCGGCAGCTGAGCAGGCCCAGTTGCTCGCTCCTCAGCTGAAGGCGTTGTCCGACTCCAATCGGCTGCACCTGCTGCTGCTCCTCGCCGAGGGGTCGCGGTCGGTGCGTGAGCTGACCGAGCTCAGCGGGATGAGTCAGACCCTCGTGAGTCACCACCTCACCCCGCTGCGCGAGCAGGGGCTGGTGACGGTGACGCCCCGGGGTCGCAGCAACGTGTACGCCCTGTGCTGCGAGGCGCTCGCCGGGCCGGTGCGGCTGCTCGCCACCCTCGCCGCGCTGACGCCCGAGGGCGCCGATGCCTGCTGCGCCGACCGAAGTGCTTGACCGCGGTCCACGGTCCAGCTTCAGTGGCGTGACCACCTCGGCCGTCCGAGGGCTGCGGGTCGCTGAGCTCGCCTCCGCCGTCGGAGTGTCGCCGGACACCGTCCGCTACTACGAGCGCGCCGCGCTCCTCCCGCCGCCCGGCCGCACAACGGCCGGTTACCGGAGCTGCGACGCCGGTGCGGTCGACCGGCTCGGATTCATCCAGGGAGCCCAGCGGCTCGGGCTCCGCCCGGCCGACATCCGCGACCTCCTCGCCGTCCGGGACACCGGCACGTGTCCGTGCGAGCCCGCCGAGGACCTGCTGCGTCGTCGGATGGCCGAGGTCGACGCTGAGATCGCCCGCCTCGTTGCCCTCCGTGCCGAGATGGAGACCCCGTCCGACGCGTCGTCGGCCGCAGACTGTCCTCCTCCCAGCCCCGGCACCTGGTGCCCGCCAGTAGGAGGTGATCCTTCGTGTCCAGTCTCATCCGGGGCAGGCGCCGGCGTCGCCCGCGGCGGAGATACGGAGGCGCCGACCCTGCCCTCGTCGGTCACGCGGTGCGGTCGTGGTGGGCGGCGTACTCGGGGGTCCAGACGCTGTCGTGCAGATCGCGAGGCAGATCCTTGTTTCCGGTGCTGCGGAACACCGGGTCCTGGCCTGCCCTCGTCTGCCGCTCGAAGTCCCGAAGGGCGCCCAGGGCCCAGCGGCCGAGCAGGACCAGCGCGACGAGGTTGACCAGCGCCATGAACCCCATGGCGACGTCGGCCAGTGCCCACACCGTGGCCAGTTCCAGGAGGGCACCGGCACCGACCACGGCCACGACCAGCGCGCGGAACACCGTCAGCGCGATCGGCCGAGCGCGCAGGAAGGTCATGTTGACCTCCGCGTAGGAGTAGTTCCCGAGCACTGAGGAGAACGCGAAGACGAAGATCAGGACGGTCATGACCCAGTTGAGGCCGCTACCGAGCTCGTGGGCCACGGCAGCCTGGGTGAGGGAGGCTCCCTCGGTTGTCTCGCCGGGCCGGTACACCGCGGAGCCGGCGAACAGGATGATGAACGCCGTCGCGGAGCAGACGATGATGGTGTCGACGAAGACCCCGAGCGACTGGATCAATCCCTGCTTCACCGGGTGGCTGGTGGTCGCGGTTGCCGCGGCGTTGGGGGCACTGCCCATGCCGGCCTCATTGGAGAACAGCCCACGCTTGGCGCCGTTGAGCAGGGCCGCCGCGATCCCGCCGGTGATGCCGGCAGCGGCCTCGCCCACACCGAAGGCCGCCGAGAAGATCTGCCCGAGCACGGTGCCCACCTGTGTCACGTTGAGCGCGATGATCACGGCGGCGAGCAGCACGTAGGCCAGCGCCATCGCCGGCAGCATGAACTCGGCGACGCGAGCAATGCGGCGGACCCCGCCGAACACCACCGCGGCCGTCAGGATCATGAGGGCAGCCGCGGACCACCACTCGCCGACCCCGTGTCCGGTGGCCAGCACGTCGCTGATGGTGTTGGCCTGAACCATGTTGAACGCGACGCCGAAGGTGAAGATCAGCAGGACGGCGAAGAGGATGCCGCCCCGCCGGGACCCGAGACCGCGTTCGATGTAGAAGGCCGGCCCGCCGCGGAAGCTGCCGTCCCCGGCCGGGATCTTGAAGATCTGGGCCAGCGTCGCCTCGATAAGGGCGGTGGCCATGCCGACGAGGGCCACCACCCACATCCAGAAAATCGCTCCGGGGCCACCGAGCGTCAGGGCGATGGCGACGCCGGCGATGTTGCCGGTCCCCACCCTTGAGGCCAGGCCGACGCAGAAGGCCTGGAACGACGAGATTCCGCCCTCGGAGCCGCTGCGGGAGGAGGCGATCTGGCGGACCATGCGCCCGAACATGCGGACTTGGACGAAGCGCGTGCGGATCCCGAAGTAGAGGCCCACTCCCAGGAGCACGTAGATCAACACGTACGACCAGAGAACGTTCGAGACGGGGTCGATCAGGTTTTCCTGGATGAAGTCCATCAGGGCCTCCACGTGGTGGACATGCGGGCGCTGGGATGGTGACCTCGCGGGCGAGGGCCGCGTGCTCGTCGTCGAGTTGATGGCTCCCGCAGGGCATCATCGGGCTCGACGCGGCGACGCGCACCCCGAGCCCGATTGCGCCAGTGGCTCCGATCTCGCGGGTCGGGGCCTCGGCGCCAGCCCACGCCGCGGACTACGCACGCGGCAGCGCGGTAACCGGTGCTACGCCCGGACGTCGGACGCCTTCGATGAGGCGAGCCGGTCGATGGCCACGGGGTTCGCCCCCTACGCGGCGGTCGCCGCCGAAACCGTCCAGGCTTACCGCAGCGCCCGGGAGACGGCCGACAACCTGCAGATCGCGCTCGAATCCCGGGCGGTGATCGAGCAGGCCAAGGGCATCCTCATCGAACGCCACGAGTTGACCGCCGACCAGGCGTTCGAAGCCCTGGCCACAGAGTCGGTGAACAGGAACGTGAAGGTGCGTGACATTGCCGAGCACCTGGTCCTCACCGGCCACCTCCCACTGGTCCGGACCCGGTCCACGGTCGGCCGCTGATCCGGCCATCGAGCAGCGGGACGAATCGCCTCCGCTCGCACGATGGCCCCTGTGCAGCCGCGGCGGCCACCCGGGGGGCTCGCTGCGGTCAGGGTCCCGCCACTCCTGACCGTGGGGTGGCGGGACCGCCTCTTACCCGAGGGCGCACGCTAGAGCCTTGAGCTGACTGCAATCGGACGAAACAAGATCCCCCAAGACACGCCCTCGGCCGCCGGGGCCTCGGTCGTCACTGCTGCCAGCATCGGTGACGGCTGTGCCCAGCCCGCCAGGCGGCGGACATGCCGGCCGCGCTGGTGCAACCCTCCGCGCGTGGGCGCGTCCGGGGTCGGGGTCGGTCGCGCTCTCGCCGGGCGCCCGGCGAGCATCAGCCGGTGGGGGTCGCCTCGGGGATGTCGCGGTCGAGCTCGTCGTCCCGGGGTGGGCCCTTCCACTCCAGCAGCAGCAGCGAGGCGTCGTCACTGGTCCGGCCGGAGCGCGCGGCCATCAGCGCGTGCGAGAGCCGCCGCACCGCCTCCGCGCAGGTCAGGTCGGCCGCGGTCGTCTGCTCGATCAGGCCGCGCAGGCGCTCCTCGCCGAACTGCTCACCGTCGGACAGCCGCTCCTCGACTACCCCGTCGGTGAAGAACAGCACCCGGTCCCCGGGCTCCAGCTGGGCCGTCTGCACGACAGGGGTGCCGGCGCCGAAGCCGACCGGCCGGCTGACCGGACCGGTGAGCTCACCGATCACCCGGCTGCCGCGCACCCACAGCGCGGGCGGGTGCCCGGCGTTGACCCAGCTGAGCACGCCGGTCTCGGTGTCGAGGTGACCCAGCTGGGCGGTTGCGAAACGCCCCGGGAACGAGGTGGCGATCGCCTGGTCCATCGCCGGGTACAGCTCGGTCAACGGGAGCTCGGCCAGCCGCCCGTGCCGGTAGGCGGCGATGATGACGGTCGCCATCGTCGCGGCCTCCAGGCCGTGGCCCATCGCGTCGAACACCGCCACGTGCAGCACGTGCTCGTTGAACGCGTAGTCGAAGCTGTCGCCACCGACCTCGTAGGCCGGCTCCAGGATCCCCGACAGGTCTACGACGGGAGTGGTCATCGACAGCGGCGGCAGCATCTGCCACTGCAGGTGCGCGGACAGGCTCAGCGGCCCGGCGGTGCGCACCCGGGTGAACGCGTCGGTGTAGTTGTCGTTGGTCACGATCATGTCCGCCACCAGGCCGGCCAGCCGCTGGGCGAGCTGCCGGTCGTAGTCGTGCAGCTGGGGGAGGGTCAGGCCGAGCACGCCGACCCGGTTGGACCCGTCCAGCAGCGGCAGGTGCAGCCGGACCGAACCGTCGGGGAACCATTCCTCGACCGACTCCTCGGTGGCGAACGCCTGCCCGGCCGAGCTGTCGGCGATGAGGAGTGGATCGCCGACCAGACCCGGCCCGGTCAGCGGCCGCAGCGTCAGCTGCGCGAGGTCCTGCAGGTGGATGCTGACGTCGGTGGCCCCCGCGATCCGCGCCTCCTGCGCGATGAGCTGGCCGGCCAGCCGGGGGGCGATCAGGTGCACCCGGTCCAGCAGGGCACCCAGCAGCCGTTCCCCCACGCTCTCGGCTGCCGGCCGGCCCTCGTCCCGGTCGGTGAAGCCGCCCTGCGGCTCCGTTCCGTCGCTCGCCGTCACCTTCACGGCCATGAGCAGACACCGGCCTGGGCGGATATGCCAGGGGCCGGGCTCCCGTCACAGGCGGTGACCGATCGGGTGGTGGACCGACGCAGGTGTGCAGGTGAGCTCGCGAGAGGAGCGTCGCTCATGCTCAGGGGCGTCGAGCCCGGCGGCCAGGTGCTACCGGATCCGCGTCGGCGACGGTGTGTCGGCTGTGGTCGCACTGTCCGGGTCGGGACTCTCGGTCCGCGGGTCGTGGGTCCGATCCCCACGGGGCCCACCTCGACGTCCCCCTGCGACACGCGAGCGTCGCGCCCGACGCGGCGTGACCGCGCAGTGCCGGTACCCGTTCCACGCTGGGATCCGGGGATCTTGTCGACAAGGCGGCGTCCGCAGGCACGGGTCACCGGCCGCCCGCGCGGGCCTCCACAACGATGCGGTGACGGCGCCGTCCGCGCGGCGGCCGGGAGCCTGGATCGCGCCTGGTCGGGCCCTAGTTTTCCGGCTGTCCGCGGCACTTCCCCAGCCGCGACGGGACCGCCTGAGGAGAACCCGCGTGAGCGCGCCGACCGTCACTCCCACCCGCACGTCGACCGACGTCCAGCAGATCCCGGCGGACGACGGGCTGGCCCTGCTGCTGGACCTGTTCGCCCTCGAGCCCGCGGAGGAGCCGCAGCGCCCGGCGGACGGCCGGCGCCCGGCCGGCGCCTGGGCGCGCGTGCAGCACTGGACGCGTCGGGCCGCCCTCTGGGGCGCCGGTCCACGGGGGGCCTGGCGTGCCTGGTGAGCGCGGGTTCGGGTCGGAGTCGATGACCACGCGGTCCGCCGCCTCCCTGGCGGTCGGATCCCGGTGCGGAGAGGTGGAGTCGTGATCGTGTCGCCCGCGATGGCCGTGCTGGGCTTCGTCGCGCTGCTCGGGCTGGTCGTCGCGCTGGGCAGGAGCTCGACGGCTCGGTACGAACGTGAGCGTGCGCGGGAGGCGCAGCAGTCGACGGAGGGCGCCGACGTGCCGGCGCCCTCGGTGGAGCAGGAGCGGCCGGGGACCCACCCGGCCGGGCGGGGCACGTCGGCGTGGTGGCTCGTCGACGAGCCCGGGGACGGGTCGGGCGCGGTGGTCCTGGCCGGCCCGTTCCCCGACCGGATCGAGGCGGACTGGGCCGCGGCCACCGGCGACCTGCCCGCCTCGGCGCAGGTGGTCTACGGCGCCCGCCGGGCCGACGGCGTGCTGGTCCGGCGACAGTCGCCGCTGGAGCGGGCCTGGCTCGCCGAGCTCGGCGGTCAGCTGGACCGGCTGGCCGACGACTGGGACGAGCTGCTGTCGGACGCCGACGCGCTGACCACCCTCCTCGTGGAGGTAAGCGCGGGGCTCGTCGAGGCCGGGCTCACCCTGCACGACGCCGCCGGCGGCAGCCCGGCCGGCGGTGTATGCCTGGTCCCCGACCCCGCCCGCCGCGGCATCCTGGTCACCTGGCGCCAGCACGACCGGATGAGCCTGGAGCGCGTCCGGGGCGCCGCGGTGGAGGCCGCGGTCGAGCGCACGATGAACGCCGCGATCGCCGACGTCCTGACCGAGCTGGGCTTCCCCGTCACGCCCGTCGGGACCAGCGGGTGCCACCTGGTCGCCGCCGACCAGCAGTCGGCGTCGGCGGCCTGACGCCGGAGCGACCGGGGCGCCCCTGACCTGCCGTGGGGCGCGCTCTGCGTACGTGCAGGTCGAAGGGTCGGGGCGGGATCCGGCGCGGGGACGTCGCAGCGTGCCCGCAAGTGGACGTTGCGTGGTGGCCGAGGGCGGGCCCTGGCTAGGCTGCCGCTGCACGTCACGCGGACGGCGCCCGGCGCAGCACCTGCGATCGCGGGCCGCCGCCCCCGCTGAGCACACAGCGGACCGTCCGCCCCACCCGATGGGCGATGACCTCCCTCGCCGTTCCGCGTTCCCTCCCGCGCCACGGGCGCACCGACGCCGGTCCCGTACCGGTGCGGCTCTCTGCCGAGAGCAGGAAGGACGCGGTCATGACAGGTCCCGACTCCCCTCGAACCGGTCCGGATCGGACCACGGCCCCGGTCCCGCCTCCGGACGACGTCGCCGGCAGGCACCTCGTCCCCGGGCTCAGCCGCCGCCGCGCGCTGCAGCTGGGCGGGCTGGGCCTGCTCGGGATCGCGATCGGCGCTCCGGGGTGGGGTCCGTCCGCCGGGCTGGCCCTCGCCGCCGAATCGCTCACGGAGCCCGAGACGCTGCGCAGCGAGAACGGCCTGCTGCGGGTCCGGCTCGAGGTCGCCGAGACCTCCGTGACCCTCGCCGGCCGGCCGGCGCACATGCTCACCTACAACGGCACCGTCCCCGGTCCCACGCTGCGGCTGCGTCCCGGTGACCGGCTGCAGGTCGAGCTGGTCAACCGGCTCTCCGACCCGACCAACCTGCACACGCACGGGCTGCACGTCTCCCCGAAGGGCAACGCGGACAACACCCTCGACGTCCACGTGCAGCCGGGGGAGTCCTTCCGGTACGACATCCAGCTGCCCGACGACCACCCGCCGGGCCCGTTCTGGTACCACCCGCACGAGCACCACCTGACGGCCGACCAGATCTGGAGCGGCCTCTACGGCGGCATCGTGGTGGAGGACGCCGGCCCGGAGGTCCCGGTCACCCGGGACCGCGTCCTGGTCGTCTCGGACACCACCCTGGACGACGACGGTCACCCGGTGCACGTCTCCGAGCGGGAGCGGACGAAGGGCCGCGAGGGTCAGCTGGTCCTGGTGAACGGGCAGCTGACGCCCACGCTCGAGGCCCGCCCGGGGGAGCGGGAGCGGTGGCGGATCATCAACACCTGCACGTCCCGATTCCTCAAGCTCCGGCTCGACGGGCACCGGGTGGACCTGCTGGCCACCGACATCGGCCGGCTCGCCGAGCCGCGCCGGGTGGAAGAGGTCGAGGTCCTCAACAGCGGCCGCGTCGACGTCCTGGTCACCGTGGGGGAGCAGACCGGCGAGCTGCAGGGCCTGGCCAACCCGCGCACGCGGGGCGGTGACGGCCCCTCCGGGGCGCCGGGTGCGCTCGCGACGCTGCGGGTGAGCGGCAGCCCCGTCCCCGCCCTGCCGCCGGTGCCGGCGTATCCGCAGCTCGCGGACCTGCGCGGGGTCGAGCCCGCCGCCCGCCGCACCATGGCCCTCGGCCTCGACCGGTCCGGCGGAGGGCACGAGGACCACGGCGACGGGCACGGCTCGGGCGGGATGGTCATGACCATCGACGGCCGGCCCTTCGACCCCACCCGCACCGACGTGGTCACCCGGCTGGGGACGGTCGAGGAGTGGACCTACGTCAACCACACCGGGATGGACCACCCGATGCACCTGCACGTGTGGCCGATGCAGGTCGTCGCCGTCGACGGCCGGCCGGTCGAGGGCGTCGTCTACCAGGACGTCGTCCGGGTGTCGGCGGGCGGCGAGACGACGGTGCGCATCCCCTTCGAGGACTTCGACGGCCGCACCGTCCACCACTGCCACATCAACGACCACGAGGACGCCGGCATGATGGCGGTGGTCGAGGCCCGGACCGGCTGACCCCGCGGCCCTCCGGGAAGTGGCGCGCGGCGATCGCCGTCCGCCGCCACCGTCCCCGCTCGCCCGGAACCAGCAGCCGGGCGGCATCGCCGCCGCGGGTCCCGCGCGTGCCGTGCAGGGCGAGCGTCCCAGGAATGCGCGGGTTCGGCTCCCGGGGCCGGGCGTCGCGTCCCGCTCGGCCGGCGGCCGGTCGGGGTGCGGCCCCCAGGCGGCACGGCCGGGCAGGGGCCGGCCCGTCAGCACGTCGACGTCCCGGGCAGGATGGACGTCGACGTCCGCCGGTGCAGCGTCCCGGCGGGACCGCGCTCCTCGCAGCCACCCGTCCGCCCTCGTCCAGGAGCACCCGATGACCCGGCCCAGTGTCCTGTTCGTCTGCGTGCACAACGCCGGCCGCTCCCAGATGGCGGCCGGCTGGCTGCGCGCCCTCGGCGGCGACGCCGTGGAGGTCCGCTCCGCCGGCTCGCTGCCCGGCGACCGGGTCAACCCCGCGGCGGTGGAGGCGATGGCCGAGGTCGGCATCGACATCGCCGACCAGCAGCCGAAGGTGCTGACCACCGATGCGGTCGAGGCCTCCGACGTCGTCATCACCATGGGCTGCGGCGACGCCTGCCCGGTCTTCCCCGGCAAGCGCTACCTCGACTGGGCCCTGGAGGACCCGGCCGGCAGGGGTGTCGCGGCGGTGCGCCCGATCCGCGACGAGATCGGCGCCCGCGTCCGCGGGCTGCTGGCCGAGCTGGACGTGCCCGTCCGCGGCTGACCCGCCGGGGTCAGAACACCGCGGCCGAGGCCGCCGAGGCGGCGCCGACCCACCGTCCGTGGACGGGCGTGACCGTGTACCGCACCGCGCCCAGGTACAGCGTCGTGCTGTCGGTGCACGTCTGGGTGGCCGCTCCCGGCGAGGCCGGCACGTAGACGCCGGGGACGCCGTCGGTCACCGTGCCCCTGCAGGTGCCGGTGTCCATGGCGGCGCTGCTCAGGGTGGCGGTCCGCGTGAGCACGTACCCGGTCGCCGGCCGGCCCCCGAACGGCCGCGCCGTGTTCCAGGTGACCGTGAAGGTGCGTGCGGCGGGGTAGACGCCCTCGGCGCTCACCGTCGGGGCGACCGGGCTGCCGGCGGGCATCACCGTGGCCGCGCCGGTGGCCGGCCCCGCCCCGGAGACGGCCCAGGCCGCGGCGGCCTCTGGCAGAGGACCGGGCGCACCGGCCGCGAGGGCGAGCAGCGCGAGGACGGCGAGCAGCCGGGAGTGCACGGCGGGTCAGGCCGAGGCGCCGGTGACCGTGACGGGGACGCTGAACGACGCGCCCTGACAGCCGTTCTCGGCCGTCGAGACCATGTAGAGCGCGCCCGGGACGATCACCGCGGTGGGCCCGGAGCCCGCCGCCAGGGTGACCGGAGGGCTCAGCGTGACCGGCGCGCCGGTCGTGGGCAGCACGCTGCCGGCGGCGCAGGTGCGGCCGGTCAGCGGGTTGGTCGTCACCGACCCGACGGTGGCCGTGGTGATCGTCACCGGGAACGGGTTGGGGTTGGCCACCGTGGTGGCGACCGACCCGACGGTGCCCGAGGCGTAGCCCGTCGCCGGCGTGCTGTCCGCCGGCAGCGGGTACAGCGCACCCAGCGGGGTCCCGGCGGACACGACCAGCCCGCTGACGCTGGCGGCCTGCGCGGAGCCGGTGCCGGTGCCGGTGGCGGTCCAGGACGCCACGGCCACGCCGCCCCCGAACAGCAGGACGAAGACGCCGGCGACGACCCCCGCCCGCCGGCGCCACACCCCGCTGGTCCGCATCGTGGTCCCCGCCGTCCCGCGTCGAGCCTTCCGTCGTGCACCACCATCGGCCGCGCGACCGGCCGTGTTGAGACGAACGTGCCGCACGCCTCACCCCGTGTGGCGCCCGTGACGTTTGAGCCGGTGCTGTGGTGACCTGCACACCCGTGTTGACGGCGGGCTGCGGCATGAGCTGCAACCGTGGAGACGGGTGCCCGAGGTCGTGTGCTCTCCCCGCCCCTCGAGCGGCCACCCCTGCGCGGTGGCCCGTGTCTCCCCCTGCGAGGTCCCCGTGCTCAGCTCTCCCTTGCTCTCGCGTGCCCGGACGACGGTGCCCCCACCGTCGCCGCCGTCGCTGTCCCGGCAGCAGGCCGCCGTCGCCGCCGTCTTCGCCCTGGACGGCGCCGTCTTCGGCAGCTGGGCCGCCCGCGTGCCCGACGTCGCCGCCGCGGTGGGCGTGGGGCACAGCGCGCTCGGCGTCGCACTGCTCTGCCTGTCCGTCGGCGCGCTGGCGGCCATGCAGGTCACCGGCGCGCTGTGCGCCCGGCTCGGCGCGGGGGTGGTGACCACCCTCGGGGCGTTCCTGCTCTGCGTGTCGGTGGTGCTGCCCGGCCTGGCGACGTCGATGCCCGGGCTGTGCGCCGCCCTGCTCGTCTTCGGCGCGGCCACCGGCATGGTCAACGTGGCGGCCAACGCCGTCGGCGTCACCGTCGAGGGCCGGCTCGGGAGGCCGCTGCTGTCCGGCCTGCACGCCGGCTTCAGCTTCGGCGGCCTGGCCGGCGCGCTGCTCGGCGGCCTGCTGGCCTCGGTCGCGGGCGTCGCCGCCCACCTGGTGCTCGTCGGCGCCCTCGGCCTGCTGGTCACCGCGTGGGTCGCGCGGGCCCTCGCCGGCGCGGACGGCCCCCCGTCCGCGGCGCCCGGACGCGCCCGCGAGGCGGAGCGGTCGCGGCCGACCGCGGTGCTCGTCGTCCTCGGCGCCGTCGCCGGCTGCACCGCCTTCGGCGAGGGCGCGCTCTCGGACTGGGGAGCGCTGCACCTGCGCGAGCAGCTCGGGGCCACGACGACGCTGGCCGCCGCCGGGTACGCCGGGTTCTCCCTGGCCATGGCCTGCGGCCGCCTCGCCGGGGCCCGGCTGGTGGCGGCCCTGGGGGAGCGGCGGCTGCTCGCCGGCGGCACCGTGCTGGCCGCGGCCGGGGGTGTCGCGGCGCTGACGGCGACCACGCTGCCGACGGCCCTGGGTGGGTTCGTGCTGGTGGGCCTCGGGCTGGCCAACGTCTTCCCGCTGGCCATCTCGCGGGCCGGACTCCTCGGCGGTGCCCGCGGCATCGCGCTGGCGACCACCGTCGGCTACACCGGCCTGCTGGGCGGGCCGCCGCTGATCGGCCTGCTGGCCGAGCACGCCGGGCTGCCCGCGGCGCTGGCGACGGTCCCGCTGCTCGCGCTGGTCGCCACCGTGCTGGCGCTCTCGGTCGCCGGGGACGCGCTGCGGGTGCCGGTGACCCCGCGCGGCCTGGTCGCGGCCGTCGCCCCCCGCGTCCAGCCGCTGGTGTCGGGCTTCGGCCACGGCACCGCGGTCTACGTCCGCGAGCTGCGCGCGCTGGACCCGTCGCCTGACGGCTCTGCAGCCGGCGAGCGCCTCCGACAGGTTCCCCGCCATCGGTTCCTCCACGACCGCGACCCGGTGACAGGCGTCCGCCTGCGGTGACGTCCCCGTCGCGACGACGCCGCTGCGGACCTCGAGCCGCCGTGCGTCCCCGCCGGCAGGGGCAGGAACCGCGCCGGGGGGCGGCGTCGGGGCGGGACGCGCTTCGGCTCAATCCCCGCCACCCCGCTGCCGATGCACCAGAACGGTGGAGTCCGCGCTCCGCCGCAGGTCGCGGACGGTGGGAGGTGGGGTGGTGGCCAGCGGGACGACCACGCCCGGCGCCGGGCCACCGCGCCCCACCGACGTCCGCGCGCCCACCGTCGCCCCCGCCGCGGATCCCCACGACAGCGGGCCCGAGGGCCGGCCACTGGTGCTGCTGGCCTACGTCTGCGGCTTCACGATGGTGGCGCTCCTCCACGGCCTCGACGAGACCCTCGGCGTGGTCGCCGGCGTGCTCAACATCGTCTTCGGCGTCTACTTCTGCCGGCACCTCGGCTTCGCCGTCGCCGCCGCACGCTGGGCCGAGAACGACATGCTGGCCGCCGACGTCGGGCTGCACAGCTACACGCCCTCGGTCGCCGTCTTCGTCGGCTGCAAGAACGAGGAGCTCGTCGTCGACGGGATGGTCACCGCGCTGCTGGCGCTGGACTACCCGGCCGACCGGCTGACCCTCGTCGTCGTCGACGACGGCTCCGACGACACCACCGGCGCCCGGCTCGACGCCTGGGCCGCCCGCGAGCCGCGGCTGCGCGTGCTGCACCGCCCGCCGGGCTCCGGCGGCGGCAAGTCCGGCGCGCTCAACGACGCGCTGCACCTGGTGGACGCCGAGATCGCCGTCGTCTTCGACGCCGACCACGAGCCCGACCCCACGGCGCTGCGCCGGCTGGTCCGGCACTTCCGCGACCCGGTGGTCGGCGCCGTGATGGGTCGCTGCGTCATCCGCAACGGCCGCGACTCGCAGATGGCCTCGACCGTCTTCGTCGACTTCCTCTCCGGTTACCTCGTCAACGAGTACGGCCGGCAGGCGCTGTTCGAGCTGCCCGCGTACGGGGGCGCGAACTGCGCCGTCCGCATGTCCACGCTGCGCGGCCTCGGCGGCTGGAACCCGCACACCGTGACCGAGGACACCGACCTCACGCTGCGCGTGCTGATGGCCGGCCAGCGGGTGCGCTACGACCTGTCCGCCGTCGACTTCGAGGAGGCGGTGGTCAGCGCGCAGCGGTTCTGGAAGCAGCGGTACCGGTGGGCCCGCGGCCACCAGAAGTGCTTCCGCGACTACTGGCGCCCGCTGATGCGCTCGCCGCACCTGAGCCTCGTCGAGAAGGTCGAGACGACGCTCTTCCTGCTCGTGTACCACGTGCCGCTGCTCAGCGGGATCGGCGTGCTGCTGACCGTGCTCCGCGCCTTCGGCATCGGCGACCTGCCGCTCGTCGCGCTGCTGCCGCTGTCGATGCTGCTGTTCGTCGGCCCCCTGGCCGAGCTCTCGGTCGGCCTGCTGATCGGCCGGGTGGAGCGGCGGTCCGCGTGGCGGCTGCTGGGCTTCCTGCCCGCCTTCGCGCTGTCGATCTGGATCACCACGCGGGCCTACGTCGACGGCATGCTGGGCCGCCCCTACACCTGGGTGAAGACCTCGCGGTCGGGTGCGACGTCGACGGTGCGGGTGGACCCGCCGGTGGTGGCCCCGGCCGGGGCGGCCTCGTGATGGCGACCGCGGCCGCGGAGGTCGACGAGCGGGGCCGGTACGGGCAGGGACGACGTCCCCGGCGCAGTGACTGGCGGCTGGTCCCCGTGCTGCTCGACCTGCTGCTGGCGGTGGTCATCTGCGCCGTCGGCTTCCGCTACGGCGCCGGCTTCCTGCAGGTGCACGAGGCCCGCTGGGTCGTGACCGTGCTACACGCGGTCGGCGTCGACTCGGTCTCGTCGTCCCTGGAACGCCACGTCCTGGTGTTCCGCCCCGACGGCGAGATCATCCTGGCCGAGGTCACCGAGTCCTGCTCCTCGATCCTGTCGGTGCTCGGTCTGACCGCGCTGACCGCCGTCGTCCTGCGCGGCCGGCGCCAGCACGCCGTCGCCGGGCTCGTCGTCGCCGTCGCCGCGCTGCTGGCGCTCAACCACCTGCGGCTGGTCGGCTCCACCGTCGCCGGCCTGGTGTGGGGGACGCCGGCGCTGGTGCTGTTCCACGACTGGGTCGGCACCGTGTGGAACCTCGCTGCCACCCTCGGCGGCTTCCTGCTCATGGTGTGCATCACGCTGCCGACCGCCGAGCGAGCCGAGCAGGACGCCGCGGGGCGGCACACCGCTCGTCGTCCCGACAGCTGGGCGCGCCCCGGCCTGGGCTACCGGCTCGCCGACGACGAGGTGGGCCGCGTCTCCCGGCGGGTCAACCTGACCGGCCTCATGTACCGGTTCGTGCTGCCCACGCGGGTCGCCCGGTGGATGGGCGCGCGCCGCGAGGCCGGGCGCATCGACTACCGGATCGGCCACCTGCCCTCGGCGGAGCGGGCCGCCCGGGTCCGCGCACTGGCCGACGACGGGCTGGGGGCGCACGCCGCCTCCCTGGTCGCGGTGGCGACCTACGACGACGACCCGGCCGTCCTCGACGCGCTCGCCACCTCGATCGCCGCGCGGCAGTGGGAGCCGGTGACCGACCACCGTGTCGCCGCGCTGCGGCTGTGGGCACGCGGCTGGCTGCTCCAGCACCCGGAGCGCGACGTCGTTCCGGCATCCGCCGCGAAGCCCCCGCCGGTCCCCGAGTCCCTGCCCTCGCCGGCCCCCCGATCCGTGCCCGTGCCCGTGCCGGTGCGGCGGCCCTCGCCCCCCGTGCCGCCGATGGTGCGGGTGCCCGAGCCCGTGCCGCCCCTGCCGTCCATGGTGCGGGTGCCCGAGCCCGTGCCGCCCCTGCCGTCCATGGTGCGGGTGCCCGGCCCCGTGCCGCCCCTGCCGCCGATGGTGCGGGTGCCCGGGCCCGTGCCGCCCCTGCCGGCGACCGTGCGGGTCCCCGCCCCCCGGTCCGGGGTCGGTCCGGGCGACGACGAGCCGCCGACCGAACGGCTGCCGCTCCTGCCCGTCCGCACCGACCTGCGCCCTCCCGTGCCGGCGCCGCGTCCGCGCCGCCCGATCCCCACCCCGACGACCCAGGACGACCGATGACCCCCCCACTGCCCCAGCCCCGCCCGCCCGCCGCCGTCCCGCTCCCCGGCGACGCCGCCGTGCTCGTCACCGGTTCCGGTGGCCCCGCCGGCGTGGCCGTCGTCCGCCGGCTGGTCGCCCTGGGCCACCGGGTCGTCGCCGGCGACGCGGACAGCGCCGCTGCCGGCGGCGCGCTGGCCGACGTGGCGGTCACCCTGCCGCGCGGCGACCACCCCCGCTTCGTCGAGGCCGTGGTCGGCGTCTGCAGCACCTTCGGGGTGGACGCGCTGGTCAGCACGGTCGCCGAGGAGCTGCCGCACCTGGCCGCCGGTGCCGGTCGGCTGGCGGCCGCCGGCGTCGCCACCTGGCTGCCGGACGCCGCTGCCGTCGACGTGTGCTGCGACAAGGCCGCCTTCGCCCGGGCCATGGCCGCCGCGGGCGTGCCGCACCCGGCGACCGCGGCGTCCCCCGGCGAGGTCGCCGGCGTCCCCGGCCCGTGGGTGGTCAAGCCGCTGGCCGGCCGCGGCAGCCGCGGCGTGCGGCTGCTCGACGAGCGGGACGACGTGGTCGCGGCGCTCCGCGCGGGCGACGGCCTGATCGCCCAGACCCGGCTGGCCGGCCGCGAGTTCACCGCGGACGCCCTGGTCGACCGGGACGGCGCCGTGCGCGTGGTCGTGCCGCGCTGGCGCGAGGAGACCAAGGCGGGCATCTCGGTGAAGGGCCGCACCTTCGCCTCCGACGCGGTCACCCGGGTCGTCACCGCCGCGCTGGCCGCGGTCGAGCTGACCGGGCCGGCCAACGTGCAGGGCTTCGTCGCCGACGACGGCACCGCGACCGTCGTGGAGATCAACCCGCGGTTCTCGGGCGGCCTGCCGCTGACCCTGGCCGCCGGGGCGGACGTCGTCAGTGCGTACCTGGCCGGCGTCCGCGGGAAGCCGCTGCCGGAGCTCTCGTCCCGGCCGGGAGTCGCGATGAGCCGCTACTTCGCCGAGACGTACAGCAGCGAGGACGGCAGCCCCGTCGTCGACCCCTGCGCGCCCGTGATGGTGACGGCGTGAGACGCACCCGGCACGTGCTGGTGCCGTTCGGCACCCGTCCCGAGGTGGTCAAGCTGGCGCCGGTCGTCCGCGCGCTGACCGACTCCGGGCACCGGGTCAGCGTGGTCGACACCGGCCAGCACACCGACCCGCGGATGGGTCCGCAACTGCAGGCGGCGCTCGGGCTGACCCCGGGGCACCGTTTCGCGCTGCCGACCGACCCCGCCGAGCGGACCGGCGCGCTGCACGCCGACGCGTTCCGGGCGCTGCGCCTCGTGGCGCCGGACCTGGTGCTCGCGCTCGGGGACACCAACACCGTGCCGGCCTATGCGCTGGCCGCCCGTGCCGCGGGGGTGCCGTTCGCGCACCTCGAGGCCGGCCTGCGCAGCCTCAACCCGCGCAGCGTCGAGGAGGTCAACCGGCGGGTCGCCGCGGCGGTCGCCCAGCTGCACTTCGCCCCGACCAAGCGGGCCGCGGCCTTCCTGGCCGACGAGTGCGTCGCCGCCGAGCGGGTGTTCGTCGTCGGCAACCCCGTCATCGACACCCTTGTCGCCCGCGGCGTGCGGCGGGTGCCGGTCGGGGAGCGCTCCGGTGTGCTGGTCACCGCGCACCGGCCGACCAACGTCGACGACCCGGTCCGCCTCGCCCGCCTGGTCGGCGCGGTGCGGGCGCTGGCCGAGCAGGTCGGGCCGGTCACCTTCCCGGTGCACCCCCGCACCGCCGCGCGCCTCTCGGAGACCGGGCTGGGGGCGCGGCTGGAGCACCCGGGCGTCACGCTCACCGGTCCCGTCGAGTACGACGTGCTCCTCGCGGCGCTGGCCTCGGCGCGGCTGGCGGTCACCGACTCCGGAGGCATCCAGGAGGAGGCCGCGTACCTGGGTGTGCCGGTGGTCGTGCTCCGCGGCTCGACGCCGCGCTGGGAGGGCGTGGAGGCCGGGACGACCACGCTCGCCGGCCTGGCCGACGACCGCGCAGCCGCTGCCGTGCTGTCCGCCGCCGCCCGGCACACCAGCCCCGAGGGGCAGGAGCGGGCCGCGACGGTGCCGTGCCCGTACGGCGACGGGACGACGGGGCCGCAGGTGGCCGCCGTCCTCGCCGACGAGCGCACCGACGCCCTGCTGGCCCTCGACGAGCCCGACTTCACCGGCGGCCGGCTGCCGTGGTGAGCGGGCCCGTGCCGCTGGGCGTGGTGGTCGACCTCGACGACACGCTCTACCCGCAGGCCGACTACCTCGCCTCCGCCGCGGCGGCGGTCGGGGTGGCAGCCGGGCACGCGGGGCTGGACGGCGCCGCGGTGCACGCCGCGCTCCGGTCCGAGCTGGCCGCCGGCTCCGACACCGGCGGGACGATCGACCGGGCGCTGCTCGCCGTCGGCGTCCCGGCGTCGGCGCTGGCCGGCCTCGTGCCACCGCTCGTGGCGGCGTTCACGCGGCACACCCCGCCCCGGCTGACGCCCTACCCGGGGGCCGAGGAGGCGCTGCGCGCGCTGGCCGCGGCCGCGCCGCTCGCCTGCCTGACCGACGGCAACCCGGCCATCCAGGCGGCGAAGGTGGCCGCGACCGGGCTCGGCCCGCTGCTGCCGGTCGTCGTCGTCACCGACACCCTCGGCGGCCGCGTCGTCCGCAAGCCGCACCCGGCCGGCCTGCTCGCCGTCTCCACCCGGCTCGGCCTGCCGCCGGAACGGCTGCTGGTGATCGGCGACCGGCCCGGCAAGGACGTCGCCGTCGCGGCGGCGGTGGGTGCGCGGGCGATCCGGGTCCGCCAGGGCGAGTACGCCGCCGCGCCGGACGAGCCGCGCGCCTGGGCCGTCGTCGACACCTTCCCGGCGGCCGCCGAGCTGGCGCTCGACCTGGTGGGGGCCCTGGCGCGGGGCTGACGTCACACGACCGGGTGGTCCTGACCGGGGACCCTCCAGTACCGCCGTCGGGGTGTCGATGCGTCGGACGACGGGCGGACCCACCGCCCCGGACACGAGGACCCGGTCATGGACAGCAGGCCACCGTCGCGGCACCCCCGCCGTCTCCTCCCGCGTGCCGCCCTGGTGGTCGTCGCCGTCGTGGCCCTGGTCGCCGTACCCGGCGCGGCCTCGGCCAGGGGCACGGTGGTCCCGCTGCTGGACTGCGTCGTGGCCGACGACGACGGCTCCTGGACCGCCGTGTTCGGGTACCAGAACACGGCGAGCTCCCCGGTGCGCATCCCGAGGGGCCCGCGGAACAAGGTCACCCCGGCCACCGTCGGCAGCCCGCAGCCGACCACCTTCCAGCCGGGGACCCACCGTGGCGCCTTCACGGTCACCGTTCCCCGTGGGGCCGGGCCGATGTGGCACCTGGACGGCACCAACCTGGCCGCGCGCCTGGGGACGGCCAAGGCCTGTCCGTCGTCCACCCAGATGCCCGCCGAGGGCAACGGCACGGGGGCGGCGATCGCTCTGGTGGCGGCCGGCCTGGTCGGGACGGTCGCCGTGCAGCGGGCGCGGAGGCGAGGCGGCGCGACGCAGGCGTCTTCCCACCCCCAGGGGTGAGGTCGTGGGTCGCCGGGGCTCAGGAGACGGCCGCGACCTGCCGATGGAAGGACGTCGGGCGGGTCGGCCGCCCCGGACACGAGGACTGACGTCATGGACGGCCTCCCGAGGTCTTCGACGGCACGCCGCCTGCGCGCGCGTGCCGGCCACGCCGCCCTGGTCGCGGTCATCGGCCTCGTCGGGCTCGTCGCGCTGCCGGGCACGGCCTCGGCGACCGGCACCCACACGGTCGAGCCGGTGCTGAACTGCTACAGGGAGAACCCGGACGGCAGCTGGACGGTCGTCGTCGGCTACGTCAACAGCTCGCGCACGACCGTCGACATCCCGCGCGGTCCCCGCAACCAGGCCTTCACGTCGACGTTCGCGTCGCTGCCGCCGACCTCGTTCAGACCCGGCACGGTCAACGGCGCGTTCACCGCGGTGGTGGGCCTCGCCGACCTGTACGCCGGTGCGCGCTGGGTGCTCGACGGCTACACGCTCGACTACCGCGCCGCCGCCTCCTCCTCGCAGGTCTGCCCGTCGTCGACGGAGCTGCCGGCGCAGGGGAACGGTTCCGGCCCCGCCATCGGGCTGGCGGCTGCCGGCGTGGTCGGCGCCGTCTGCGTCCTGCGGATCCGGGCTCGCGGCACGGCCGGGGGTCGGGACGATGCGTAGGGTCCTCGCGGTCGGGGCGCACCCCGACGACATCGAGCTCGGCTGCGGCGCCACCCTGCTGGCCCACTCGGCGGCCGGCGACGCCGTCACCATGCTCGTCATGACCGGGGGCGAGAACGGCCCCGGGGACGACGCGACGATCACCGGCCGGCGTCTCGAGCAGGAGCAGGCCGCGCGCACCCTGGGCGCCCGGCTCCTGTGGGGCGGCCAGGTCGACTGCACGGTGACGCCCGACGCCGCCACCGTGGCGGTCGTCGAGCGGGCGATCGAGGAGACCGACGCCGACATCGTGTACGTGCACGCACCCGACGACAGCCACCAGGACCACCGCGCCGTCGCCGCCGCCACGCTGTCGGCGGCCCGCCGGCTCTCCCGGGTGATGCACTACCAGAGCCCGTCCACGCTGACGTTCTCCCCGACGACGTTCGTCGACGTGACCGCCTACCTCTCCGGCAAGCTCGCCGCTCTGGGCGCACACGCCTCGCAGGTGGAGATGTCGGCGATGGTGGAGCCCGACGCGGTCGTGGCCTCGGCCCGGCACTGGGGCGCCCAGGCCCGGATCGGCTACGCGGAGGCCTTCGCGCCGACCCGTCTGGTCATCGACCTCATGCCCACCCCGCGGCGTGCCGCGGAGGAGGTCCCCGAGACCCTCCGGCTCACCCTGTCGGCCTCCCTGGCGGCGAACACGCGCTGACGCCCGGCACCCCGCACGAGCCCGGTGGTCCGGGCCGGTACCCCCGGCCCCGGACCACCGGGCTCGTCGGGTTCGCGGGTGTGGACGCTAGTGGTCCGCTGCGGTGCGACTGTCGGTGGCGGTGCTCTCCGTGCGCCTGCCCCCTGCCGGGCCGTCCGCGGCTGCCTTCCCGGGCCGGCGTCCGCACGTCATCTCATGGTCCCGGCCCGCACGTGCCTGAACCCGGCCTGCTGAGCTCCTCGTTGCCCTGACCTGCTCCTTCCGCCTTGCGCGCCTCGTAAATTCGAACGTATGATCGAACTGTGGGCGACGAGGCGGGAGCCAGCACCGTGGGTGCTGGTGCGCCCGCGGGTTCGTCGTTCCAGGTGTGCGGGAACGCGGCATGGGCCGAGCCCTCGGTGGGCTGGGCTGTGGGGCCGCTGGGTGCGGTGCAGGCCGCAGCCCGGGAGATGAGCCGGCAGGCCGCGTTGCGGGCTCGTGCCGTGGCTGCGTTCGCTGCGACCCGGCCGGCGACCACGGATCGGGCTCAGGGTGAGCGTGGCGCGATGTCGGCGGAGCGGTGGGCGGCGCGGGCGGAGGTGCTGCGGCCGGTCAGTGAGTGGGCCGCCCACGAGCTGTCGATCGCTCTGAACGTCACCGTGCAGGCCGCCGAGGCCGAGCTGGAGCGGTCGCTGACGATGGTGACCCGGCTGCCGCGGGTGCTGGACGCCCTGCAGGGCGGAGTGCTGCACGAGCGGCACCTGTGGTGCCTGCTGGAACACGTCGCGCCGATCGCCGATGACGCGCTGCGGGCGAGGGTGGAGCAGGACCTGCTGGAGTGGATGGCCGCGCGCACCCGGGTGACCACGCCGGCGGCGCTGGCCGATCGGGTGCGCCGGGTGGTCACCGGGCTCAACGCGCGGGACGCGGCCCGGGACCTGGCGCGGGCGCTGCAGCGGCGCGGCATCTCGGTGCGGGAGGACCACGCCCTGGGGATGTCGGTGGTGACGCTGGTGTGCAGCACGCCGGAGGCGCAGGCGTTCTACCGGGCGCTGTCGGCGTGTGCGGACGCGTTGGACGTCGAGCCAGGGGACGGGCGTACCCGGGGGCAGCGGCTGGTGGACTGCCTGCTGGATCTGGTGCTGCGCCCGGGGCAGTCCGGGTTGCCGCCGGTGCAGGCGCTGCTGACCATCGTGGCCTCGGTGCACACCGCGCTGGGTGGGGACGCCGCAGGTGAGGTCGACGGCAAGCCGGTGCCCGCGGAGATGGCCCGCCAGCTGGCCCGCGCCTTCGCCGGTCTGCCCCCCACTCCGCCCGGTGACGGTGTCGCCACCGACGATGCCGCCGGCCCCGAGGACGACGTTGTAGCGGCCGACGCGCAGGGGGAGCCGGCCGATGGTTCGCCTGCCGCCGACGACGCAGCCCGGCCGGCCGTCATGGCGCCGGCCGATCCTGCGGGCGCCTTCGAGCCGGTCGACTTCGCGGGTGACCCGGTCGAACGGGCCGTGCAGGAGTTCAGCGCCGCTGACTTCGACCGGTGGCTGGACGAGTTGGTGCGCGACGCGTTCGGCGACGATCCCGCTCCTGGTGAGCCCGGCTGGTCACCTGGCCTGCCACCGGACCCGGGTGAGTGGGACGCCGGCCCCTGGGAGGACCCCTGCCAGTGGCTGGACGACCGCGGCCGCGCGCACGATCCGAGCGACCCCGCGGCTCAGAGCCCGACCTCGCCGCTGGCAGCCGCATCCGGTGAGGGCTGGTGGGCGGCCGCGGACCGCGCGGTGGACCAGGCCGGCGATGCGGTGCACGCCGCGCGCCTCGCGCTGGGAGCCGCGGAGCGGATGGTTCGCACCGCGCAGCGCGCCGACGTCGCCGATGAGGCCGCCTGGCAGGCCGGCGCGGCCGGGCGGGTGACCGCCGCCGAGGACGCGGTCACCGCGCTGGCCGTCGCCGCCGACGCCCAGCGCGAGGAGCTCGCCGCGCTGCTGCTGGCCACGGGCGGGGGTGGGCTGGCCGACCGGCCGCGGATCGCGCTCACCGACGCGGTCAGCGGCGCGCTGCTGGCGCTCACCGACCTGCCCGAGCTGCGCCGGATCGGCAGCTGCGGCGCTGCGGCATGCCGGCGCACCCCCGAGGCCTGCGGCCACGACCTGACCGGCCGCCCAGGGCTGGGCGCTCCCACTGCCAGCGCGGGCTACCGGCCGGCTGCGGCGCTGGACCGCTTCACCCGGGCTCGTGATCGGCACTGCCGCTTTCCCGGCTGCCGCCGCCGCATCCCCGCCGCCGGCGAACTGGACCACCTCGAGCCCTGGCCCGACGGGCCCACCGCCGCGGCCAACCTGGCCGGCTTCTGCACGACCGACCACCGCGGCAAACACCAGGCACCGGGGTGGACCTACGCGGTGGCTCCCGACGGCACTCTCACCGTCACCACACCCACCGGCCTCACCGCCGCCACCGAACCACCCCCGTACTGATCCCGGGCGTCCCCCGTCGCAGGGCTGTCGCAGGCGGATCCGGAAGACGCAGCGAGGCCCCGACCCGAGGGGCGGGATCCAGTCCATCGGCGACCGGGGGTTCTCGCGCTCACCTCCGGGAGGGACAGCCGCGCATGAGAGGCCTCTCATGCACCTCTCACCGGGAGCTGCGGCCGGACGGGGAGCGTGCGGCTGTGGGATCCCGACTGCGCCGGCACGCGGCCCTCGTGGTGATCGTCGCGGCGGCGGTCCTGCTGGCCGCGGTCGTGGCGGGCTGGACGGCGCTGCGCCCGGCCGCGAGCGAGCGCGAGCCCCTGCCCGAGCCCATCCGGATCGGCACTAGCTCGGCACCGGGCGCCGTGCCCGGCCCCGGGCCGGACCCGCAGCTCCCCTCGGTCCCCGACCCCGCGGCGCCGGGGACCGGTGCCGGCGACGTCCCGGCACCGTCCGCGCCTCCGACCAGCGCGGACGCCCCCGGGCCCGCGGATGTCGTGCCGCCGCCGCCCTTGCCGGACGATGACGCGGACGACGACGGGGACGACCAGGACGACGACGGTGGGGACGACGACGATGGCGGCGACGACTGACGCGGGTGCGCGGCGCCGGAGCTGGGTCCCCCGGGCCGCCCGCACCCGGATCATCGGTTGGGTCCTGCTGCTGGTCCTGCTGGCCCTGGGGGTCGTCACCCTCGTGACCTGGCGGCTGCTCATCGCCGCCACCGACGAGCGGATCGACATCACCCTCGAGGCCGAGATCGAGGAGTTCCGGCGGATCCTCGAGGGCGACGTCGACCCCCGCACCGGGGAGCAGTTCGGCTCGGTCGAGGACGTGCTGCAGACCCTCATCACCTACAACCTGGCCCGGCCGAACGAGAAGTTTCTCGGCTACGTCGACGGCGACTACCGCTACCAGAGCCGGATCGAGGCCCCGGTGCTGCTCAGCCAGGACGCGGAGTTCACCCGGCAGGTCGGCGCGGTCACCGAAACGACGTGGGGCCGCTACGACAGCGGCGCCGGGGAGGTCCGCTACCTCGCCGTCCCGGTGATCCTGGACGGCGACCCGTCCCGCGGCGTCGCCGTCGTCGCCTACTTCGCCGACCAGGAACGCCGGGCCGCCGACGACGCCGCCCGGCTCATGCTCGCCGTCGGCGCCGGCACCGTGCTGCTCGCGGCCGTGGGCGCCTGGGTGGTGGCCGGCCGGATCCTGCGCCCGGTCCGCGACGTGGCCGCCACCGCCCACAGCATCACCGAGACCGACCTGTCCCGGCGCATCCCGCTCGACGGCCGCCCGGCCGACGAGCTCACCGACCTCGCCGCCTCGGTCAACGAGATGCTCGACCGGCTCGAGGCCGGCGCCGCCGCGCAGCGTCGCTTCCTCGACGACGCCGGACACGAGCTGCGGACGCCGATCACCATCGTCCGCGGCCACCTGGAGGTCGTAGACGCGACCGATCCCGGCGACGTCCGGGAGACGGTGGCGCTGGTCGACGACGAGCTGGACCGGATGAACCGGATCGTCTCCGACCTGCTGCTGCTGGCCCGCGCCGAGCAGCCGCAGTTCGTCCGCCCCCAGCCGGTGGCCGTCGCCGCGCTGACCGCCGAGGTGTTCGACAAGGTCCGCCGGCTGGGCGACCGGGAGTGGCTGCTGGAGACCGCCGCCGACGTGGACGCGGAGCTGGACACCCAGCGGGTCACCCAGGCGCTGGTCGCCCTCGCCGACAACGCCGTCCGCTACACCGTCCCCGGCGACCGGATCTCCCTCGGCAGCCAGCTCAGCGGTGGCGAGCTGCGCTTCTGGGTCTCCGACACCGGACCGGGTGTCCCCGAGTCCGAGCAGGCGCGGGTCTTCGAGCGCTTCGCCCGGGGCACGTCCGGTGCCCGGCGCTCCGACGGCGCCGGCCTCGGGCTCTCCGTCGTCCAGGCCATCGCCGTCGCCCACGGTGGGCGCGCGGTGCTCGACAGCGTGCCGGGACGGGGGACGACGGTCAGCCTGGTCCTGCCCGCCCGCCTGGCGCCCCCGCTGGTCGTCGACGACGCCGTCACCACGGTGGACGACGACGCCGCCACCCCGGAACTCGACCCCGCAGCCGGCCGGCTGCCCAGCGGAACCTGAGGAGGTCCGTCGTGAGCCGCGTGCTCATCGCCGAGGACGAGGCCCGCATCGCCGCCTTCGTGGAGAAGGGGCTGCGGGCCAACGGCTTCGCCACGGCCGTCGTCGCCGACGGCCGCACCGCCCGGGCCGCCGCGGCCAGCGGCGACTTCGACCTGATGATCCTCGACATCGGCCTGCCCGGCATGGACGGCTTCGAGGTGCTGCGGGCGCTGCGGGCCGACCGCGTGACCATCCCGGTCGTCATCCTCACCGCACGGGACAGCGTCCAGGACACGGTGGCCGCGCTGGAGGGCGGAGCCGACGACTACATGCCCAAGCCGTTCCGCTTCGAGGAGCTGCTGGCCCGAGTGCGGTTGCGGCTCTCCGGCGGCCGGCAGACCGAGACCACCGTGCTCACCTGCGGCGACCTGTCGCTGGACCTGCGGACCCGGCGCGCGCAGGCGGGCAGCCGCACGGTCGCCCTGTCCGCTCGCGAGTTCGCCCTGGCCGAGACCTTCCTGCGCCACCCCGGTCAGGTGCTGGCCCGCGAGCAGCTGCTCAGCCACGTCTGGGGCTACGACTTCGACCCCGGCTCCAACGTCGTCGACGTCTACGTCCGCTACCTGCGCCGCAAGCTCGGTGCCGACCGGATCGAGACGGTGCGGGGGATGGGCTACCGCCTGGTCGCGGCCTGAGGCGGCCCGCGCACCAGGCGGCCCCCGGACGCACACCGCGTCCGGGGGCCGCCTGCCGTGGCCGGGGGTGGCGGTCGCGTCCGCCGCGGCGGCGTCGACCACGACGCTGTCCGGCTGCTGGTCGCGCGGCTCGTCGTCGGCCACGGCGGCGCCGGCGGCACCGAGCCCGGCCAGCGCGGCGCCGAGGGTGACGACCTTCCAGGTGGCGGGGCGGTTGCTCATCGGGTGCTCCCTCTCGATCGGTATCTCGGACGTCATCGACGGTGTCCGCCGGGCGTGAGTACTCCAGGAGTCCGCGGTGAGGGCGCTCTGACGCGGCCCACGCCTCGGCGAGGGCGAGCCGTTCGTCGGTCCGCGACGGCCACCCGGCCTGCTGCACGCGGAAGGGGCCGGTGGCCAGGCCGAGCAGCACCGCCGCGACCCGCGGCCGCAGCTGTCCGGCGGGCCAGCGGCGCAGCAGCGCGGCCTCGACGTCCCGCCGGTAGCGGACGACGGTGCCGGGACGGGGCAGCACGCGCTCGAGCAGCACCAGGTGGGGCCAGCAGCGTCGCGCAGTCGTCGATCCGCGCGCCGCGGCCCGCGGTGTTGACGTCGAGCAGCCCGACCACCGTGCCGGGCGTCCACCAGCAGCTGGGACTCGTAGAAGTCGCCGTGCACGGGGACCTGCTCGCGCTCTCCGGGGTCGACGCCGGCCAGGACGGCGGTGAGCGCCTCCAGCCGCGGGCGGAGCGGGCCGACGGCGGCGGCGAGCCCGCGGGGCGTGGCCAACGACGCGTGCGAGCGCGTCACCGGGTGCCCGCCGGACCGGTGGGAGGTCGGCGACCGCCGGGGGCAGCGCGTCGAGGAGGGCGTCGAGGTGCGCGGGGTCGGGCAGGCCCGCGCCGTCCCCGGCCAGGAGCGTGCGCATCGGCGTGCCCGGCAGCGCCGGCAGGACGAGCACCCCGTCGTCGGTCACGGCGAGCACCTCCGGCACGGGGACCGCGCCGGCCAGGGCGGTGTGCCGCTCGACCAGCCGGCCCGCGGCCGGTGGCGCGACCACCTTGAGGAACAGCCGCCCGGCCGTCGTCGTCACCTCCACCACCGCGCGGCGACCGGGCCGGTAGGCGCGCAGCCGCAACCGGGGCCGTCCGCCCGGCAGGCCCAGCCCGGCCAGCCGCCCGGCCACCCCGGCAGAGGAGCTCGCCCACGCCAGGCCGGGGAGGGCCGGGTCCAGCGGCCAGCGCCACAGCCCGACGCGGACGACCTCGCCGTCGGCCTCGCCCTCCAGCACGGCCGCGCCCGGCGGGATCCGCGCGCCGGTGGTGGCCGCCAGCACCTCGCGGGTGGTGCGGCCCTCGGCCCACCCGACCTCGGCGGCGTACTGCACCACCGCCGCGCCGTCGGGCTGCAGGGTGGTCGAGGTGACGCGCAGGCGGCGCAGCCGGCCGCCGGCCGTGTCGAGCACCGTCGCCCAGATGTCGCCCGCCGCCTCGCCCAGCAGCAGCTGGAGGGACGGCGGCCAGTGGTGCCGCAGCGCCGGGACCGGGGACGACAGCAGCGGGGTGGGCACCGCACCACGCTGCGCCCGGCCGGTGACGACGTCGTGAGAGACCGATGAGGGCGCTCTCACCCGGGGCGGGACACGCCGGAACGAGGGGGTGCCGACCGCGGCAGCGGGTACGGGCGGTCGAGCGGCCGTGCAGCACCGCGCGGCCCCGACAGAGGGAGATGCCGTGCCCGAGGTACCGCAGCCGGTCACCGACAACAGCGTCAAGGTCCGCCAGCTCACCCACTACCAGTTCAGCTGGGTGGCCGGGGAGCCCGGGAAGCCGGGCACCTACACGCTCCAGCTCGTCCTGGACCAGGGGGCGTGGGAGGAGGTCCTGACCCTCGACCCGGACGACGCGGACAACCTGCAGGACCTGCTGACCAACACCGGGACAGTGCACTACGACATCGAGCGCCGGGTCCTGATGTTCGGCGTCACCCCGACCGGCAGCTGACCGGCCCGGCACACGACGAGGCCCCGTCGGCGCGGATGCGCCGACGGGGCCTCGTGGCGTGTTGCTGGGGTCCGCTGCGGTCAGCGGCCGATGCGGCCGTCGTTGTCGCGGTCGAGGGCGTTCCCGGCGACCCCGGTCCCGTCGTCCACCTCGATCTCCTCCTTGCGGACGTCCTCTGACACCCGCTCCTGGTCGGTGACGGTCTGCTTGTCCAGGCGGACCCGCTCGACCGGCACGGCCTCCTTCTCCACCACCGGACGCTCGGCGTGCAGGGTGACCTCGTGCTCCTCCTCGGAGATCGCCGGCCCGTCCATCGCGTTGCCCACGTTGGCGTCGGTGATCGGCTCGCGCTCGACCCGGACCTCCTCGCGGGAGACCGGCACCGTCTCGGTCACGTTCTCGGTGACCACGTACTTGCGCAGCCGGGCCCGGCCGACCTCCTCCGAGCGGGTGCCCACGTTCAGCCGCTCCTCCGAGCGGGTCATCGCCTCGTCGGTGGTCGGCCCGGAGGTGTCGTGGCCCACCGTGCGCCCGGCGACGTCGTCGTAGACCCCGTCGCCGTCACGGTCGGTGCGGCCCGCCGTCTCCGCGGCCATCCCCGCCGTGCCGGCCGTGCCGGCGGCCATCCCGGCCGTCCCGGTGGTGGTCTGCGAGGTGGTCTCGGTGGTGGTGCCCCCGCCGAGGCCGTAGTAGCGGTAGAGCTCCTGCTCCTCCTGCGGCGACAGGTGGCCGTCGGTGTCGACCTTCGGCGCGTCCTTGACCTTCGCCTTGTCGTAGGGGAAGCGGAGCTGCTCACCGGAGAGCTCGGCCTGGGCGAGCGGCACGAAGGTCTCCTTGGTGCCGAACAGGCCGGTGTGCACGGTGGCCCACTCGGGGCGGCCGGTCTCGTCGTCGAGGTAGACCTCGCTGACCTTGCCGATCTTGTCGCCGTCGGCGTCGATCGCGGTGGTGCCGATGACCTGCTGGATCTGCGTCTCGTTGATCATGGGTCCTCCTGTCGAGGGTCGTGGGGAGGGCTGCGGTCCGCAGCTCGCTCCGTGGCGCTCCGTCGTGCGGGCGCTGAGTTCCTGGTACCCGCTGCTTACGCCGTAAACACGCCGTGTCGAGATCGTGGCGTGGAGCCGGTGGTCCGCGTCCGGGCCCGGTCGGCGTACAACAGAGCGGAGCGGGACGACGGCAGGGGGCGTGCAGCGTGGCAGACGACGCCGGTCCTCCTGTCGCTGTGCCCGACGACGGCGCCGCCTACACGCGTGCGGTGCGCGAGGATCCGCCCGGCCCCGTCCGGACCCCGCTCGACCGGCGCCGGGTGCTCGCGGCGGCCATCGAGTTCATCGACGAGCACGGGCTCGAAGCGCTCACGATGCGCCGGATGGGCGCCCACCTGGGCGTCGAGGGGATGGCGCTGTACCGGCACGTCACCGGCCGCGACGACCTGCTCGACGGCGTCGTCGAACTGGTCGTCGACGAGCTCTACGGCGATCCGGAGGTGTACCTGGCGCCCCAGCACGGCTGGCAGGACTACCTGCAGCGGCTCGCACACGGGGTCCGGCGGATCGCCATCGCCCACCCGGCCGTCTTCCCGCTCATCGCCACGCGGCCGCCGGCCGCGCCGTGGGTGCGACCGCCGCTGCGCAGCCTGCGCTGGCTGGAGTCCTTCCTCGACGCGCTGACCACCCACGGTTTCAGCGACGGGGCCGCGGTCGCCGCCTACCGGGCCTACACCAGCTTCCTGCTCGGCCACCTGCTGCTCGAGGTCTCCCAGCGCGGCGTGCCGATCAGCCCGCTGGACGACCCGGAGGCGACGCCGCACGTCGAGGACCGCTCGCTGGCGGCGTACCCGCTCGTGCGCCGGTTCTCCCCGCTGCTGTCCGAGGACGAGTCGACCGCGGAGTTCGAGGAGTCGCTGGAGAACCTGCTCGAGCGCCTGCAGCGGGTGCTCCGGGAGTCGCGGCGTCCCGGTTTCACCACCTGAGCTGCCGGGGGATCAGTGCGTCACGACGTCGAACAGGTGGGCCATCCCGGTCAACCGCAGCACCTGGAGGACCGTCCGTGACGGGTTGCGCAGCTCCGGACGCCCGCCGGCGCGGCGGTGCGCGTCGGTCTCGCGGACCAGCAGCGCCACCCCGGCGGAGTTGAGGAAGGCGGCGGCGGAGGCGTCCACCGCGCCGACGACCCCGTGCGCCGTGCCGCCCGTCCCGGGCGAGGGCCGGTCCCGCTCCTACCGGGCGGCGCGGCGCTGGGGGGCACGGGTCCTCCGGGGCGATCGAGCGGGTCAGCGGTGTGGTCCACGGGATGGACGCTCCTCGCTCAGTGCAGGCCGCGGCTGGCCGAGCGCCGTCCGGGCCGCAGCTCGACGTCCACCGGCAGGTCGGGGTCGTCGATCGCCTGGCGGGCGTGGGCGACCACCCGGTCCTCCAGCACCCGGCGGACCTCGGCGACGTCGGCGTAGTCGGCCAGCTCGACGGCGACGGTGAGCTTCCGCGCGCGGTCCTCGACCAGCCGGGCGGAGGCGCTCACCACGCCACGCAGCGCCCGCGCCTCCTCCTCGACGGCGTCGGTGAGGGCGCCGGCGTGCACGACGGTGCGCCCCTCGCGGTCGTCGCGGGTCAGGTCCAGCCGGCTCAGGCGGTCGGTGTGCAGCTGGGCGAGCAGCCAGCGCAGCGCCAGCAGGGCGATCAGCAGACCGGCGCCGGCAACGGCCCACCAGAACCACGGCTGGTCGTCCTCGAAGCGGCGGGCCGACACGGGCAGCACCGGTGGCGGGTCGCCGAACGCGCCGAAGCCCGCGGCCAGCCCGACGCCACCACCACCGAGCAGCAGCAGGCCGAGCAGCGTCAGCACGGTGCGGTTCGCGGTGTCGACGCGGCGGCTCATCGTCCGGCTCCCTTCGAGACGGTGACGCGAGGGCGCAGCGTGCCCGAGAGGCCGAGCTCCTCCAGGCGCTGGGAGACCGCCTCGGTCACCCGCGACTGCAGGTCCCCGGGGTCGCGGAGCGCGGTCGCCGCCCGCACCCGCACGGTGCGGCGGCGGGCCCGCACCTGCGCGTCGCGGACGCCGTCCGGCCGGGTCGCGGCGGCGCGCAGCGTGCGCTCGATGCCCCGCCGGGACGCCGTCGTCCGCACCGACTCGACCCGCGCGGGCAGCGGCAGCGCCCCGGGACGTCCGCGGCGCAGCGTCAGGACCAGCAGCACGAGGCCGAGGACCACGGCGCCGATCAAGGCCGCCCGCACGATGGTCGAGCCGAGGTCCTGGTCGGTCAGCCAGGACGTCCAGTCGGGGTGCGGCACCAGCCAGGGCGGCCGTCCGAGCGCGGCCAGGACGACCTCCACGACCGCCAGCAGGCCGCCGAGCAGGAGGGCCAGGGCCAGGAGCGTGGCCAGGACCCGGTTCACCACGGTCATCGCCGTCCTCCCCTCACTGCACGCGCCGGACGGGCGTGGTGGCGGTCGCGAAGTCGACGACGTCGACGTCGACGTGCGCGACCTCGACGCCGGTCACCCGGCGCACGTCCTCGCGGACGTGGGCGCGCAGCCGGTCGGTCACCGTGCGGACCGACTGCGGCCAGCTGACCGCGATGGTCGCCTCCACGGTGGCGACCGAGCCGTCGACGGTGGCGCGGACGGCGGCCTCGGCGTCCGGGCGGGACTCGCCGACGGAGATGCCGAGCAGCCGGCGCGGTGCGGCGGCGGCGCCGTCGACCTGGGTGGCGGCGTAGCCGGCCACCCGCTCGACCACGCGGTCGGCGATGGACAGGGTGCCGCGGTCCTCCGGCGCCCGGGTCTCGGGTGCGCTGCCGGTGGTACCGGCGTCGGCGGCCAGCGCCGTCACCGGCCCTGCCCCCGGCCGCCCAGGTAGGGCGTCAGGTCGAGCTGGCCGGAGACGACCTTGCCGATGAGGAAGCCGACCACGCCGAGGACGGCCGTGCCGACGAAGGCGTCGAACCCGCCGACCACCCACGCGAGGCCGAGCAGGAGACCGGTGAACAGACCCACCACGGTGGGGGGCATGGCGAACCTCCAGGGAGAGGGAGCGGGCTCACACGACTCGGCGGTGAGCGGGGGAGCGGCGCGACCGGCTCCTCCGCCACCAGGCGAGCAGCCGGCGCACGCCGCGGGGACGGCGCACGAAGCGGACCTCGGAGCCGGCCGGGCCGGGGGTCCCGGCCGGCGACCGGGAGTCCCAGGCCCGCAGCGTGCGCAGGAACGCCTCGGCGTCGCCGCCGAGGTCGGGGTGGTACCGGCGGAGGGCCGCGCGCCGCCGGCGCCGCTCGTCAGGTGACAGGGGCGACGGCATGGCGCGGGCTCCTCCGGGGTGGGTCAGGCCGACGGGCCCGGCGGCAGGGCCGGCAGCTCCTCGGCGGCCAGCTGCAGGTCGGCGACGTGCACGTCGACGGGGCGGCCGCCGGCCAGCGGGGCCACCCGCGTCCTGACCTGGTCGGTCAGCGCCGGGATCGGGACGCCCTGGGCGACGACGACGCTGACGGTCACCCGCTCGTCGCTCACCTGCACGCCGTCGACCCGGCGGCCGGGCAGCAGCGTGACCACCGGGCGCAGACCCCCGGCGTGCAGAGCGGCCACCGCCGGCGCGGTGAGCACTGCGGCGGCGATGGCGTCCGCGTCCGTGGTGGGTGCGAAGCCGGCGCCGGACGTCACTGGACCCGCACAGGCTCCTGCGGACCCTCGTCGTCGGTCGGCAGGTGGATGTCGTTGACGGCGATGTTCACCTCGGTGACCTGCAGCCCGGTCATGCCCTCGACCGCGTTGATCACGTTGCGCCGCACGGAGCGGGCGATCTCGGCGATCGGCGCGCCGTACTCGGTGACGACGTCCAGGTCGACGGCGGCCTGCCTCTCGCCGACCTCCACCGCCACGCCCTGACCGGCGGTCTGCGTGGCGCCCGGGATCCGCTCGCGCAGGGCGCCGAAGGCACGCGCCGCACCGCCGCCCAGGGCGTGCACGCCGGAGACCTCGCGGGCGGCGAGCCCGGCGATCTTCTGGACGACGCCGTCGGCGATGGTCGTGTTGCCCTGGCTGGTCTGCAACGCCGAGGGGGAGGCCTGGCTGAGGGCGGTCGAGCTGCTGGTGCTGGTGCCGGTGGTGCTCGTCGACTGGGTCATCGATCAGGACCTTCCTCATCCGCGTTCGGGTGACCTCCGACGAGTCCCCACCGCGTTTCTCATGTAAACAACAAGATGGACCACGACCGGGTTTTGCCCCCGGCAACGCTCAGGCGGCCGTGCGGTCGGGCCGGGCGAGGAGCGTGTCGTCGAGGCCCTGCCGCAGCTCCCGCAGCGACTCGACGACGCGCGTGGCGCCGGCCTCGGTCAGCTCCTCGACGGAGAAGCCACCGGTCCGGACGGCGATCGTGGGGACGTCGAGCTTCCCCGCCGCGATGCAGTCCCAGGTCGAGTCGCCGACCATGACACCGGACGCGCCGTCCACCTGCTGGAGGGCGACGCGGACGAGGTCGGGCTCGGGCTTGCTGTGCTCGGCGTCGTCGGACGTCGTCCACGCGTCGGCGATCGACTTCGCGTCGATGAGGTCGAGGAACGCCTCGACGTGCTTGCTCTTGCCCGAGCTGGCCAGCACCACCCGGAACCCGCGGGCCTTGACCTCCTCCAGGAGGGCGCGGGCGTCCTCGAAGGGCTGCACCTCGGGGAGCAGCCGGTCGAACTCCTCGACCCAGGCGGCGCGCAGCTCGTCGCCGTGCGCGTCCTCGACCTGCTGGCCGGCCACGTGGCCCACCAGCACGTCCCCGCCCATGCCGATCGCGCGGTGGATCCGCCACAGCGGCCGGATGACGTCGTACCGGCGGAAGGCGCGGGCCCAGGCCAGCGCGTGGTGGTAGTTGGTGTCGACGAGCGTTCCGTCGACGTCGAAGACGGCGGTGTCGGGCACGGGGCTCCTCCAGGGGGGTGTGGCCGGGCGGCACGGTCCGTCCGCCGGCCGGGCGCGCCGGAGGAGCCGTGGGTTCGACCGGGCCCGGCGCCGACCACGCGCCCCATACCCGCTCCGCACCCGGGACTCCCCGGGACCCGGCCCAGGGTTCGTGCTGCACCGGCGCCGACCGCTGCGGAGGGCGGGGCGCTGTCGCGCACGCCCGTCGCCGCCGGCCGAGGCCGTGTGTCGCCCGGCGCATGCCGACCGTGCCTGGCGGGCACGACAGCAACCTCAGTTGAACCACCAGGAGGTACCTGTCGTGAGCCGTTCCATCGCCGACCAGTCGGTCGAGGAGCTCGGGGGGCCGGGCAGCGTCCTGGTCCGCCAGCGCCGTGACCACGTCCAGCTGGATCGGCTCCTGCACGAGCTGGGCGGCACGACCGGCCGTGCCCAGGAGGAGGTCCTCACCCGCATCGACCGGCTCGTCTTCAGCCACGCCTTCGCGGAGGAGAGCGTGCTCTGGCCGGTGATGCGCCGGGTGCTGCCCGACGGTGAGGAGCTGACCCTGCGCATCGAGAAGGAGCACCAGGAGGTCAACGAGCTGGTCAGCGAGCTGGAGACGCTCGGGCACGACGACCCGCGGCGCGCGCAGCGGCTGTCCCGGCTCGTGGAGGTGCTGAACGAGGACGTCCGCGACGAGGAGGACGTGCTCTTCCCCCGCCTGCAGGAGCGGCTCGACCCGCACGAGCTGCGCGCGCTGGGTCGCCGCTGGGACGTCGTCCGCCGCATCTCGCCGACGCGGCCGCACCCGACGGTGTCCCGGCGTCCGCCGGGCAACGCGCTCTCGGCGCTGCCGCTGTCGGTGCTCGACCGCAGCCGCGACGTCGTCGACGCCGCCGTCTGCCGCGCCCCCGCGAGGCTGGCCCCGGTCGGCCGGCTGGTCAGCCAGGGGCTGGCCGGGCTCGCCGGCCTGGTCGAGCGGACCCCGCCGGCCCGCCGCGGCGACCGGCCGCCGACGTCCCGCTGAGCTGACGAGACGAGGGCCCCCTCCCGATCGGGAGGGGGCCCTCATCGGTGACGAGCTGGAACGGCCCTCCTGCAGGGTCCCGCCGGCCCCGCCCGGAGGCTCGCCGCGGACCCGTCCAGGGCACCGCCCCGAGCTCGCGAGGGGTGGGGAGGACGGGGTCCTTCTCCGGTGAGGAGGGCGGGGTCCTCTTACGAGCGGTGGGGGCAGGAGGGCCCTTCTTCAGTGGGTGTGCCGGTCCTTGGGCTCGGCGCGGGCGTCCAGCTGGATCTCCTTCTCCGCCAGCGGCACGCCCTCCTTCAGCTCCTTGGTGCGCTCGATCTCGGCGTCGAGCTCGATGCCGAACAGCAGCGCGAGGTTGGTGATCCAGAACCAGACCAGGAAGACGATCACGCCGGCCAGGGCGCCGTAGGTGGCGTTGTAGTTGCTGAAGTTGGCCACGTAGAAGGCGAACAGCGCCGAGGCGGCGGCCCACACCAACAGCGCGACGGCCGCGCCCGGGCTGGTGAAACGGAAGCCGCGCAGCTTCACGTTGGGCGTCGAGTAGTAGAGGACGGCGATCATCAGCGCCACCAGCACGACGACGACCGGCCACTTGGCATAGCTCCACACGGTCACCACCGCGTCGGGCAGACCGATGGCCCCGGCGACGGCGTCGACCACGCCGCCGCTGAGCACCAGCATGGCCACGATCAGCGCGGCGAACAGCACGCCGATCAGGGTGACCAGCAGCTGCAGCGGCTTGAGCTTCCAGACCTTGCGGCCCTCGGGGGTCTCGTAGACCACGTTGGCCGCGCGGGTGAACGCCCCGACGTAACCCGAGGCCGACCAGATGGCGGCGGCCAGACCGATAACCAGCCCGATGCCCACCGGCGCGGTGTTGCCGGCCAGCTGCTCGATCACCGGGTTCAGCGTGTCTGCGGCCTGGGCCGGCACCACGGCGGTGAGGGCGTCGGTGAGCTGCTGGGGGTTGGTCAGCAGGCCGACGATCGACACCAGGGCGATCAGTGCCGGGAACAGCGCCAGGGTGCCGTAGTAGGTGAGCGCGGCCGCCCAGTCGGTGAGGTTGTCCTCGCTGAACTCCGTGAGCGTTCGCTTCAGGGTGCCGCCGACCGTCGGCTTCTTGTCCGTGCCCTGGGGGGCGCTGTCGAGCCGGGTGTCGTTGACCTTGGGATCGTCAGGCGCTGGATCTCCGGCGCTGTTGCCGGCGAACCGGGTGTCCTTGGCCGCGGTTTCGCTGCCGCGCGGGCCGGTGGAGCGGGCCATCGTCAGTCCTCCGGTGGGATGTGGAGCGATCCGGTACGGAGTTCCCCGGATGATCGTGGTCCATGCCCCGCGCCGGTGTGTCGCGACCGGTCCGTGACCTCAGCGGGCGTCGGCGACCGGGGCCGTCCCGCCCTCCACCGCCGAGCTGCGCCGGCCCCGCCCGGCCAGCGTGACGGCCGCGACGGCGGCCGCGCTGCCCGCCCCGACCAATGCGACCGCGGTGAACGAGCCCGCCGAGGGGAAGCCGGTCGCCCCCGTCCCGGCGGCGAGGACGGCGACGGTCACCGTGCTGCCCACCGCCTGGCCGACCGACCGGGCGATGGAGTTCACCGCGTTGGCCACCCCGGTCTCCTCGGGGCGCACGGCGGCGACCACCAGCGCGGGCAGCGCCGCGTAGGCCACCGTCACCCAGATCTGGGTGAGCAGCCCGGCGGCGATCACCTGCGCCGGGGTGTCGCGCAGCACCGCGAACAGGCCGAAGCCGGCCAGCCCGCACACCGCGCCGGCGCGCAGCGTGGTCAGCGCGCCGAGCCGGGCCACCACCCGCCCGGCCACCGGCGCGAGCAGGACCCCGGCCACCCCGCCCGGCAACAGGTAGACCACCGCGGCCTCCAGCACCGAGGCACCGAAGCCGTACCCGGCGGCTCCCGGCGGCGTCTGCACGTACTGCAGGACGACGAGGAAGGAGGCGAACAGCCCGATCCCGGTCAGCAGCCCGGCCACGTTCGGGACGACGATCCGCGGGTCGGCCAGCAGCCGGGGGCGGACCAGCGGCTCGGCCCGCCGCCGCTGCAGCAGCACCCAGCCGGGCAGCACGAGCGCCGCTCCGACCAGGCAGCCCAGCGTCCCCGGCGACGTCCAGCCCCAGGCGTTGCCCTGCGAGACCGGCAGCAGCAGGAGCACCAGGCCAACGGCGAGCACGGCGGCGCCGGCCCAGTCGACCCGGCCTGACCCGGTGGCCTGCCGGCGGGGGAGGACCACCGCCGTCAGCACCAGCGTGACGAGGCAGACGACCAGCCCGATCCAGAAGGGGCGGTGGTAGTCGGCACCGTCCCGGGTGAGCAGCCCGGCGGCGACCAGGCCCACCACGCCGCCCACCGCGAGCGTGCTGCTGACCACGGACATCGCCACGTCCAGCCGCCCGGCGGGCAGCTCGCGGCGGAGCACGCTGATCGCCAGGGGGAACAGGCCGTAGGAGGCGCCCTGCAGGACCCGCGCCACCAGCAGCAGCGGCAGCGAGGAGGTGACCAGGGCGAGCAGCGTCCCGGCCGACATGGCGACGAGGACGCCGAGCGCCACCGGCCGCTCGCCACAGGTGTCACCGAGGCGGCCCAGCACGGGCGTGGCGACGGCGGCGGCCAGCAGGTTGGCGGTCAGCACCCAGCCGGCGGCGTTCGCCGAGACGCCGAGCTGCGCACCGATCGTCGGCAGCAGCGGGACGACGAGGCTCTGCATGAGCGACAGCGACGTCGTCCCGAGCGCCAGGACGGCGACCAGCGGTCCCGGGCGGGGTGACCGCTGCTCGTCGTCATCGGCGGCGCGGGACACCCGGCGATCAGACCACGGGCGGGGATCCCGGGTGCGGGTGCGCCCCGGAGTGGAGTCGGCCACACCCCATCAGGTGGAGCCCCTACATCGACGGTTGAGACCGTGGTCGGCTGGGAAGACCCGGTGCGACGACGTGCCACGGGGGCCTCCGACCCCTGTGGCGACCTATCTGCACAAAGGGGTTTGACTGATGGTGCTGTGGCCGGCCGTGACCCTCGTCGGGTTCCTGGTCCTGACCGCACTGGTGATCGCGATGGGGACCTCCTCGACGGCGCGGTACGAGCGCGAGCGCGCCGCCCGGGCCGTCCCGGCCCGCCCGGCCACCACCCGGACCGCGACCGGCGAACCGGTGGGCGCCCGCGCCGCCTGAAAGAGGACCCCGTCCTCCTCACCGGAGAAGGACCCCGTCCTCCCCACCCCTCGCGAGCTCGGGGCGGTGCCCTGGACGGGGCCGCCCTCAGACCGGCTGCGCCCCGCGACTCCTCGGAGTCGCGGGGCGCAGCCGTGTCCGTGGCCCCGCCGGGGCGCCGCCCCAGGCGTGCGTGCGAGGGCGGCCTCCTACAGCCAGGCCTCGTCGGTGTCGAGGACGGTGCGGTCCAGGGACTCCAGCAGGTCGAACTGGGCGCGGGTGCGCGGCAGCTCCCAGCGCCAGAAGTAGCGGGCCGCGGCACGCTTGCCCTCGTGGAAGGCGTCGGTCGAGCCCTCGCAGGCCAGCGCCTGCTCCAGCCACAGCCAGGCGACCACCAGGTGGCCGACGGCCTCCAGGTAGACGCTGGCGTTGGCCAGCGCGAGGTCCGGGTCGCCGGTGCCCCACAGCGTCGTGGTCACCGAGCTCGTGCGGGCCACGGCGGCGTCCAGGTCGGCGGCGAAAGCGGCCCACTGCGTCCCTGCGGCGCGCGCGGTGGTCGCGCCGATCGTCTCCCCGAGCAGCCGCAGTCCGGCCCCGCCCTGGGCGACCACCTTGCGGCCGAGCAGGTCCAGCGCCTGGATGCCGTTGGTGCCCTCGTGGATGGGGTTGAGCCGGTTGTCCCGGTAGAACTGCTCGACCGGGTAGTCCCGGGTGTACCCGTAACCGCCGTGCACCTGGATGGCCAGGTCGTCGGCGACCGGGCCCCACTGCGACGGCCACGCCTTGGCGATCGGGGTGAGGGTGTCCAGCAGCAGGTGGGCGCGGGCGCGCTCCTCCTCGGTCTCCGCGGTCTGCTCCTCGTCGACCAGTCGCGCGCAGTACAGGCCCAGGGCCAGCCCGCCCTCGGCGTAGGACTTGGCGGCCAGCAGCATCCGGCGCACGTCGGGGTGCTCGATGATCGGCACGGGCGGGCTGTCCGGGTCCTTGGCGCCGGCGCGGCGGCCCTGGGTACGGGTGCGGGCGTACTCGAGGGCGTGCAGGTAGCCGGTGTAGCCGAGCACGGTCGCGCCCATGCCGACGCCGATCCGCGCCTCGTTCATCATGTGGAACATGTAGGTGAGGCCGCGGTGCGGCTCACCCACCAGGTGTCCGACGGCGCCGGGTCGCCCGCCGGGGGTGTGCACGCCCTCGCCGAAGTTCAGCAGCGTGTTCGTCGTCCCCCGGTAGCCCATCTTGTGGTTCAGGCCGGCCAGGACGACGTCGTTGCGCTCGCCGAGCGAGCCATCCGGGTCCACGAGGAACTTCGGGACGATGAACAGCGAGATGCCCTTCACGCCGGGCGGGCCACCGGGGATCTTGGCCAGCACCAGGTGGACGATGTTCTCGGTCAGCTCGTGGTCGCCGCCGGAGATCCACATCTTGTTGCCGGTCAGCCGGTACGTGCCGTCGTCCTGCGGCACCGCCCGGGTGGTGATGTCGGCGAGCGAGGAGCCGGCCTGCGGCTCCGACAGCGCCATCGTGCCGAACCAGCGACCCTCGATCTCCGGGCGCACGTAGGTGTCGACCTGCTCCTTGCTGCCGTGCGCGAGCAGCAGCCGGGCGTTGCCCATGGTGAGGAACGGGTAGGCCGACGTCCCGACGTTGGCGGCCTTGAACCAGGCGAAGACGGCCTGCCCGACGACGTGCGGCAGCTGCATGCCGCCGTACTCCTCGTCGAACTCCCCGGCCATCAGCCCGGCCTCGACGAAGACGTCGAGGGCCTGCTTCACCTCGGGGACGAGCACGGCCTTCCCGTCGACCATCCGCGGCTCGTTCTCGTCGGCCTTGCGGTTGTGCGGGGCGAAGTGCTCGGTGGCGATCTGCTCGGCCAGGTCGAGCACCGCGTCGAAGGTCTCGCGGGAGTGCTCGGCGTAGCGCGGGCGCTTCACCAGGTCCTCGACGTCGAGCCACTCGTGCAGCAGGAAGTCCAGGTCGCGGCGGGACAGGATCAACGACGAGCGCACGAGGCCTCCACGCGAACGGCAGGGACCCGGGTTCCATCCGGCCCGGTCCCGCCACAGTAGGACGTCGGGCGGACGGCGGGCGGTGCGCCTGCGGTCCGGGCGCCACCGCCCGCGGTCGGAGCCGCGGGCGCCCCCGGCGGCGAGGGTGGACGGACCGGTCCTGCACGGTTCGCGCCGTCGCCGTCCTGGGTAGCCCGCGGCCTCCGGACGTCGATGCCCAGGAGGACGCGTCATGGTCGTGCCCAGGTTCCTCGACTCCCTCCGGGGAGCCGCCACGGAGGCAGGGGGCGCGCTGCTCGGCCGCCTCCAGCACGTGCGGCTGCCCGGGGTGGGTCAGTCGTCGGCGACCGACGACCCCGAGACCGCTGCGCGCCGCTGGCGGGCGGTCACCGTGCTGTGCCCGCCGGAGCAGGTGGGCGCCGGGGCGGACCTGCCCGCGCCGCTGGCCGCGCTGGGCGACCGCCTCGACCTGCGGATCACCCCCGCGCCCGGCGACCGCGGCACCGAGCTCGCCGCGCGCTACCGCGACCGGCCGTCGGACGACGACCTGCGTGCGCTGCGCTCGGCGTTGCGCGAGACCAAGCAGCTGATCGAGGTGGGCGAGGTGCTCCGGGTGGACCCGGCGCCGCACGGCGTCCGCAAGCCGACGCCGCAGGGTGCGGCGCTGGAGGGCGCGACGGCTCGCGCCGGGGGAGAGGGCGTGCTGTGAGCGGCTGTGTGATCGTGCCGGCTCCGCCGGCCGGGAGCGGACGGGGGGCATCGTGAGGGCCGCGACCTGGACCGGGGTCAACGAGGTGTCGGTGGAGACCGTCCCGGACCCGCAGATCCTCAACGACCACGACGTGATCCTGCGGGTGCGGCGCACCACCACCTGCGGGTCGGACCTGCACCTGCTCGGCGGCTACATCCCGTTCATGCGCGCCGGCGACGTCCTGGGCCACGAGTTCATGGGCGAGGTCGTCGAGGTGGGGAAGGGCGTGCGGGAGCGCAAGGTCGGCGACCGGGTCGTCGTCAACTCCTTCATCGCCTGCGGGCACTGCTGGTACTGCAGGCAGGAGCTCTACAGCCTCTGCGACAACGGCAACCCCAACCCCGGGATCACCGAGGCGCTGTGGGGTCAGAGCCCGGGTGGCTGCTTCGGCTACTCGCACGCGATGGGCGGCTGGGCCGGCAGCCACGCGGAGTACATCCGCGTCCCGTACGCCGACGTCGGTGCCTTCGTCGTCCCGGAGGGGGTGAGCGACGAGCGGGCGCTGTTCGCCTCCGACGCGGTCTCCACCGGCTGGATGGGCGCCGACCTGGCCGGCACGAAGCCGGGGGACGTCGTCGCCGTCTGGGGTGCCGGCGGCGTCGGGCAGATGGCGGCCCGGGCGGCTGTGCTGCTGGGCGCGGAGCGGGTGTACGTCATCGACCGGCTGCCCGAGCGGCTGGCCCAGGTCCGCGAGCACGTGGGCGCAGAGGTGATCGACTACTCGTCGACCGACGTCCTGGCCGAGCTGCGTGAGGTGACCGGCGGCCGCGGGCCCGACGTCTGCATCGAGGCGGTCGGCATGGAGGCGCACAGCTCCGGCATCCAGGGGGCCTACGACCAGGTCAAGCAGCAGCTGCGGCTGCAGACCGACCGGCCGTCCGCCGTCCGGGAGGCGATCCTGGCCTGCCGGAAGGGCGGCAGCGTCTTCGTGCTCGGCGTCTTCGCGCTGATGGTGGACAAGTTCCCGCTCGGCGCGATGATGAACAAGGGGCTGACCGTGCGCGGCGCCCAGGTGCACGGTCAGCGCTACATGCCGCGGATCCTCGACCACATGGCCCGCGGCGAGCTGACCACCGAGCACCTGGCCACCCACGTGATGCCGCTCGAGGACGCGGCGCGCGGCTACCAGCTGTTCAAGGACAAGGCCGACGGCTGCGTCCGCTCGGTGTTCGTGCCCTGAGCACACGGCGGTGGCCTCCTCCCGTGGTGGGAGGGGGCCACTGCCGTGTCGTCGCCCGCCGTCAGCGGTGTGCCGTCAGGCGCGGTGCCCGTGCGGGGTGTCGCCGGGGCGGCCGACCGGAGGAGCGGTGGACGTCGGGGCCGCGGCGCCGACCGCCTGCGTGGCCTCGTCGACCGGCTCCTCGGCGGACGGGTCGCCGGCGGTCTGCTGCTGCGCCGCCTCCCGCGCCGCCTGGATGCCGGACTTGTCCGACAGCGCCAGCTGCGGCAGGAACAGGAAGACGAAGAACCCGACGGCTGCCACGACCGCGGCGATCAGGAAGACCAGGTCGATCGAGTTCGAGAAGCCGGTCGTGAACGGCAGTGCCAGGAACGACGGCAGGTCCTGGATGAACGAGGTGTCCGACAGGTCCGAGCCGGCCTGCAGCTGACCGCTCTGCAGCGCCTCGGCCACCCGCGGATCGGTCGCCGCGGCGGAGGTCAGCGACTCCTCGATGTCCCCTGGCAGGCGGCTGAACAGCACCGACAGGAAGACGGCGGTGCCGATCGTCGCGCCCATCTGGCGGAAGAACGTGACCGAGGAGGTGGCCACGCCCATCTGGCTCGGCGGCACGGCGTTCTGCACCGCGAGGACCGCGGGCTGGAAGTTGAAGCCGAGCCCGATCCCGAGCAGGACCATGAACGGCACCAGCGCCCAGATCGAGGTCTCGGCTCCGACGACGAGGGACAGCGCCAGCAGGGCGACGGTCATCAGCGTGGTGCCGGCCAGCGGGAAGACCCGGTACTTGCCGGTCCTCGAGATCGCGATGCCCGAGCTCATCGCGCCGATCATGATCCCGGCGACCAGCGGGATCATCTGCAGGCCCGCGACGGTCGCGCTCGAGCCGTGGACGATCTGCAGGTACTGCGGGAGCAGCAGCAGGCCGCCGAACATGGCGGCGCCCACCACCACGCTGCCGAGGGTGGCGATGGTGAAGCTGCGGTTGTCGAACAGGCGCAGCGGGAGCAGCGCCTCGTCGCGGTAGGCCCGCTCGGCCAGGACGAAGAGCACGAGGCCGACGGCGCCGATGGCGTAGCAGGCCAGCGACCGACCCGAACCCCAGCCCCAGAGCCGGCCCTGCTCGGCGACGATCAGCAGCGGCACGATGAAGGCGATCAGCGCCAGCGCGCCCGGCCAGTCGATGCGGTGGTCCCGCCGGATGTGCGGCAGGTGCAGCACGCGGTAGACGGCGAGGAAGGCGAGCAGGCCGAGGGGCACGTTCGCGATGAAGATCCAGCGCCAGCCGGTCAGCCCCAGCAGCGACGTCTGGCCGGCGAGGAAGCCGCCGATGACCGGCCCGAGCACGCTGGAGGTGCCGAAGACGGCCATGAAGTAGCCCTGGTACCGGGACCGCTCCCGGGGCGGCACGATGTCGCCGATGATCGCCAGGGCCAGCGACATGAGGCCGCCGGCGCCGATGCCCTGGACCGCCCGGTAGGCGGCCAGCTGGTACATCGAGTCCGCGAGGCCGCAGAGCACCGAGCCGACGACGAAGACCCCGATGGCGAACAGGTAGAAGGGCCGCCGTCCGTAGATGTCGGAGAGTTTCCCGTAGAGCGGGGTGGAGATCGTCGAGGTGATGAGGAAGGCCGTCGTCGCCCAGGCCTGCAGGTCGTAGCCCTGCAGGTCGTCGGCGATGGTCCGGATCGCCGTCGCGACGACCGTCTGGTCGAGGGCCGCGAGGAACATCGCGACCATCAGCCCGGCGATGATCGTGAGGATCTGCCGGTGCGTGAACGCACCGTCCACTCCGGGTGCGGCGGCCGCCGCCCGGGCGTCCCGCCGCTCGGTCGCGCTGGTGCGGGTGCTCTGGGTCATGACTTCTCTCTCGGTGATGCGGCGACCGGTGTGGCGGCAGGCTCGGAGGGCAGGGATGCGGCGAGGTCGTCCAGCAGACGACCGAAGAGGTGGGTCAGCGCGGTGAGGTCCGCGGCCGACCAGCCGGCGGTGACCCGGGCCAGGTGGGCCTCGCGGTCGCTGCGGACCTGGGCCAGCACGGCGCGGCCGGCCTCGGTGACGACGAGCCGGCTGGCCCGCCCGTCGGTCTCGTCGGCCACCCGTCGGACCAGGCCCTGGTCGATCAGGGCGGCCACGTGCCGGCTGACCGTCGAGGGATCGGCGTGCACCAGCTCGGCCAGCGCGCCCTGGCGCAGCGGACCGAGGCGCTCCAGGGGGAACAGCAGGAACAGCGCGGCGCGGCTCTCGGCGGACTGACCGGCCTTGAGGGCGTGCACGAGCCGCATGAAGCGCGGCAGCTGCTCGCCGAGCGTGCGCAGGTCGGCCAGCCGGTCGTCGCCGGGTGTGGCCGGGCCGGGCACGGCGGGGGACGAGGGCACGGGCGCTCCAGGGTAGGGCGGAGGGAACACGTGCACGCTACAAGCGGTTGTACCGCTCAAGCAACAGGTTGCAAGGCGCATCGAAGTGAGCCGTCCCACGCCCGCTCGTCGTCGAGCGGTGCGATCCTGGACGACGCGCAGGCCGCCCGTCCGCCCCGGCCCTGCACCCCCCGCGCCCAGACGAGGAGACCGTCGTGACCACCCCGCCCGACGACCTGCGCGCGCGGCTGGCCGGGCTGACCCTCGAGGACGAGCACCGGCTGCGCCGCAGGCTCGACGGCACCCGCAAGACCCGGGACGCCGAGGCCCGGGCCCGGCAGCGGGCGCGGATCGCCGCCGACGTCGCTGCCGCCGAGGAGCGGATCGCCCGCCGCCGCGCCGCCGTCCCGACGGTGCGGTACCCGGCCGAGCTGCCGGTCAGTGCCCGCCGGGACGACATCGCTGCGGCGCTGCGCGAGCACCAGGTGGTCGTCGTGGCCGGCGAGACCGGGTCGGGCAAGACCACCCAGCTGCCCAAGATCGCCCTGGAGCTGGGCCGCGGCGTGACGGGCCGGATCGGGCACACCCAGCCGCGGCGGATCGCCGCCCGCACGGTGGCCGAGCGGATCGCCGAGGAGCTGGAGACCCCGCTGGGCGAGGTCGTCGGCTGGAAGGTGCGCTTCACCGACCAGGTCGGCGACTCGACGCTGGTCAAGGTCATGACCGACGGCGTGCTGCTCGCCGAGATCGGCCGCGACCGGCTGCTGCGCCAGTACGACACCCTGATCATCGACGAGGCGCACGAGCGCAGCCTCAACGTCGACTTCCTGCTGGGCTACCTGGCCCGGCTGCTGCCCCGCCGTCCCGACCTCAAGCTGGTCATCACCTCGGCGACGATCGACGTCGACCGGATCGCCAAGCACTTCACAGGACTCGGTGAGAAGGGGCAGAGCGCAGGACTCGGCGACGATGGACATGGCTCGGCCGACGGCGCCGAGGTGCCCGTCGTCGAGGTCAGCGGGCGCACCTATCCGGTCGAGGTCCGCTACCGCCCGGTGGTCGACCCCGACGATCCGGACGCCGACCCGGACCGCGACCAGGTCACCGCCATCGCCGACGCGGTCGAGGAGCTGGCCGCCGAGGGCCCGGGCGACGTGCTGGTCTTCCTCGCCGGCGAGCGGGAGATCCGCGACACCGCCGACGTCCTGACCGAGCGGTTCCCCTCCGTGGAGGTGCTGCCGCTCTACTCGCGCCTGTCCGCCGCCGACCAGCACCGCGTCTTCGCCCCGCACACCGGGCGGCGCGTCGTGCTGGCCACCAACGTCGCCGAGACGTCGCTGACCGTGCCGGGCATCCGCTACGTCGTCGACCCCGGCACCGCGCGCATCTCCCGCTACAGCTCCCGGCTGAAGGTCCAGCGGCTGCCGATCGAGCCGATCAGCCAGGCCTCGGCGCGGCAGCGCTCCGGCCGCTGCGGGCGCACCTCCGAGGGCATCGCCATCCGGCTCTACACCGAGGAGGACTACGAGGGCCGGCCGGAGTACACCGACCCGGAGATCCTGCGCACCAGCCTCGCCTCGGTGCTGCTCCAGATGGCCGCCCTCGAGCTGGGCGACGTCGCCGACTTCCCGTTCATCGACCCGCCGGACCGCCGGGCGGTCGCCGACGGCGTGGCGTTGCTCGAGGAGCTCGGCGCCCTGGGCGAGGACGGCGGCCTCACCCCCACCGGCCGGGCGCTGGCCACCCTGCCGCTGGACCCGCGCATGGCCCGGATGGTCGTCGAGGCCGACCGGCGCGGCGTGCTGGAGGAGGTGCTGGTCATCGCTGCGGGGCTGACCATCCAGGACCCGCGCGAGCGGCCCAGCGAGCACCAGCAGGCGGCCGACACCGCACACGCGCGCTTCGCCGACGAGAACTCCGACTTCCTCGCCCTGCTCAACCTGTGGCGGTACGTCACCGAGCAGCAGGAGGCGCTCTCCGGCAGCCAGTTCCGGCGCACCCTCAAGCGCGAGTTCCTGCACTACCTGCGCATCCGCGAGTGGCAGGACCTCTACGGCCAGCTGCGCAGCACCGCCCGCCGGCTGGGCATGACCACGGGCGAGCTCGCGACCGAGCCCGACGAGCGCGGCGTCCACACCGCGCTGCTCGCCGGGCTGCTCTCCCACGTCGGCCTGCAGGTCGAGGAGGGCAAGGGCCGGGACGGCGACCGGCGGCGCGGCGGCCGGGAGTACCTCGGCGCCCGCAACGCGCGCTTCGTCCTCGCCCCCGGCACCCCGCTGGCGAAGAAGCCGCCGCGCTGGGTGGTCGCCGCCGAGCTGGTGGAGACCAGCCGGCTGTTCGCCCGCACCGTCGCGCGCATCGACCCGGAGGTCGTCGAGCGGCTGGCCGAGCACCTGGTCAAGCGGCAGTACTCCGAGCCCCGCTGGGACGCCAAGCGGGGCTCGGTCGTCGCGACCGAGCGGGTCACCCTCTACGGCATCCCGCTGGTCGTCGGCCGGCGCGTGCAGTACGGCTCGATCGACCCGGTCGTCTCCCGCGAGCTGTTCATCCGGCACGCCCTGGTCGAGGGCGAGTGGACGACGCACCACCGCTTCTGGCACGACAACCAGAAGGCGATGCAGCGGGTCGCGGAGCTGGAGGAGCGGGCCCGCCGCCGGGACATCCGGGTGGACGACGAGACCCTGTTCGAGCTCTACGACGCGCGGATCCCGGCCGACGTCGTCTCCACCCGGCACTTCGACAGGTGGTGGAAGGCCGCCCGGCGGGGGACACCGGACCTGCTCACGTTCACGCCGGAGATGCTGACGAACGCCGCGGCGGCCGGGCAGGTGCGCGTCGAGGACTTCCCGGACGAGGTCCCCCTGAGCCAGGGGCTCACCCTCCCGCTGTCCTACGCGTTCGCGCCGGGCGCCCCGCAGGACGGCGTCACCGTCGACGTCCCGCTGGCCGTGCTCGACACCGTCGCCGAGCGGACGTCGGGGGAGTCGCTGGCCTTCACCGTCCCCGGGCTGCGCGAGGAGCTGGTCACCGCGCTGCTGCGCACCCTGCCCAAGCAGCTGCGCCGCGCGCTGGTGCCGATCCCCGACCGGGTGCGGGAGGTGCTGCCGCGCATCGCGCCGAACGAGCCGCTGCTGCCGGCGCTGGAGCGCGAGCTGCGGCGCGCCGCAGGCGTCGTCGTCCCCCCGGACGCGTGGGCGCCGGACCAGGTGCCCGACCACCTGCGGGCCACGTTCCGGGTCGTCGACGACCGGCACCGGCCGCTGGCCACCGGCAAGGACCTGCAGGCGCTGCGCCGCGAGGTGGCGCCGCAGAGCCGGGCCAGCCTGGCCGCGGCCGCCTCGGACGTCGAGCGCACCGGCCAGACCGCCTGGACCTTCGGCACGCTGCCGCGCACCGTCGAGGTCCGCCGCGGCGGACACGTGGTCACCGCCCACCCGGCGCTGGTCGACGAGGGGACGACGGTCGGCGTCCGCGTGGTCGCCACCGAGGTGGAGGCCACCCGGCTGACCTGGCGCGGCGCCAGGCGGCTGCTGGTGCTGGTCGCCGGGTCACCCGCCCGGCAGGTGGTGAAGTCGCTGTCGCCGAAGAGCCGCCTGGCGCTGCAGTTCAACCCGGACGGCGAGATCCCCGCGCTCGTCGACGACTGCGTGGACGCCGCCGCCGACGAGCTGCTCGCCGCCGCCGGCGGGCCGCCGCGGAACGAGGCCGCGTTCGCCGCGCTGGTGCAGACCGCCCGCGCGCAGCTGCTGCCGCTGACCACCGACACCGTGCGGCGGGTGGAGGCGGTGCTCGTGCAGGCCCGCGAGGTCGCCGTCGCGATCGGCGCGGCGCCGGGGCGGCGGGTGCCCGAGGCGGCGGTCGCGGACCTGCGCCGGCAGATGGGCGGCCTGCTGCACCGCGGCTTCGTCGCCGCGGCCGGACGGCGCCGGCTGCCGGACCTGGTGCGCTACCTCAGGGGGATGGTGCACCGGCTGGAGAAGCTGCCCGCCAACGCCGTGCGCGACGAGCTGTGGATGCAGCAGGTCGCCGCGGTCAGCGCCGAATACGAGCAGCTGCGCGCGCAGGTGCCGTCGACGGGGGCGCCGGACGACCCGGTCGCCCGGGTGCGCTGGATGCTCGAGGAGCTGAGGGTGAGCCTGTTCGCCCAGACCGTCGGCACCCCGCGGCCGGTGTCGGAGCAGCGGGTCTACAAGGCGATCGACGCGCTGACGGCCTGAGCGCGGACCCCGTCCTCCGCACCGGGGGAGGACCCCGTCCTCCCCGCCCTTCGCAGGCTCGGGGCGGTGCCCTGGACGGGGCCGCCGTGAGCCCCAGGGCGGGGCCGACGGCCGGCTACGCGGGGGCGCCGCGGGCCCGCTCGCGCAGCAGGGCGGAGATGCGCTGGCGAGTGACGCCGAACATCGCGGCGATCCGGTTGATGCTGACCTGCTCGGCGGCCAGCGCGTGCGCCTGCTCGCGCCGCCAGGCGCCTCCCGCGCTGGCCAGCGAGGCCATCACCGAGCTGATCTGCTCGACGACCAGCGGCCGGGACTCCGCAGTCACGATGTCGAGCCAGGCACGGCCGGTCTGCCGCTCGTCGAGCAGCTTCTCGGCGCGCGACCGGGCGCCCTGGAGCTCGGTCATGCAGGTGTCCAGCACGGTCATGAGCTCGGTCAGTGCCCGGACGGCCGGGTCCTGCTGGGTGTGATCCGTCGACACGGGCCCTCCGCCTTCCGGAAGTTGGATGTAGTCAATCCAGTTGACCACTATCCATACCGCAGGGGTTCGACGCAAGACCCGTGACACGCAACCTCCGTCGCAGGGCAATGGTCATTGCGCGTGACCGGTCGACTCGTTACGTTGCGTACAACGGGGTAGCGCGGCACGGAGTCGACGCCACAGGATCGCGCTGCGGTCGTGACCCCGGTCAGGGGGGAGACTCGATGTCCACGCTCACCGCCGCCGTCGACCTGATCCCGGTGCCGGCCAGCGTCCCGGTCGCCCGGCACCTGGTCCTGGACCTGCTGACCGCCTGGAAGGCGCCGCACGACGCCGGGGACGCAGCGCTCCTGGTGACCGAGCTGGTGGCCAACGTCGTCGACCACGTCGCCGGCGAGGCCTCCTTCACCCTCGAGCTCACCCTGTCCGAGCAGTGGCTGCGCATCTCGGTCGCCGACGGCTCGGCGCTCCGCCCCGTGGTGCGGGAGTTCGAGGCCGGCGCCCCCCGCGGGCGGGGCATGCGGCTGGTCGAGGGGATCGCCGACCGCTGGGGCGTCGAGGACCACGCCGACGGCAAGCGGGTCTGGTTCGAGCTCGCGGCCCCGGGTTTGGGGTCGGCGACTCCCGGGGACGGGTCGGGGAACCGAGCGACCGAGGAGGAGACGGCATGAGCGAGCCGAACGGCGACACCTACAGCGCGGGCGAGGGGCTTTCCGACGAGGAGATGGTCCGGACCGTCGCCGAGCAGACCGACAGCATCTCGGAGCACGCCGACGTGGCGGGCAAGGACTGGGACGGCGACGCCAGCAAGGCCCCCGACCCGAACGCCGACGCCGCCGGCTGAGAGAGGACCCCGTCCTCCTCACCGTGAGAGGACCTCGTCCTCCCCACCCTTCGCAGGCTCAGGGTGGGACCCGGGTCGAGGCCTGCGGTGAGCCTCTGGGCGGGACAGGCGCGGGACCGGGCCGCGCCTGTGAGGATCCCCACGTCACCGACCGACGGGGGAGTGCAGGCGTGGGGACGACGACACCGGCCGCGACCGCAGCATCGCCGGCGGCCCGGGCGCTGCGGCCGGCCCGCACGGTGGCCCGCTGGGCGGTCCGCCACGGCATGCCGGCGGCCTACCTGACCCGCGAGGCGCGCCGTGGCGACCTCGTCGCCCGCCTGCTGCGGGACCCCGTCCTGCGCGCCGATCCGCACACCGTCCACGAGCAGCTGCGCGCCCGCGGTCCGCTGGTCGGCAGCGCGCTGGGTCTGCTCACCACGTCGCACGCCGTGGCCGCCGAGGTGCTGCGGTCCGACCGCTTCGGCGTCGGCTTCGACCGGTCCGCAGCGCCCGGGCCGGCCCGCTGGGCGCTGGCCTTCGGTGACGACCCGGCGGCCACCGGCGTCGCGGAGCCGCCGTCGATGCTCGTTGTCGACCCGCCCGACCACACCCGCTACCGCCGGCTGGTGGGCCGGGCCTTCACGCCACGGGCCACGGCGGCCGCAGAGCCGATGGTGCCGCGGGTCGCCGGCACCCTGCTCGACGCCCTGGAGCCGGCCGCCGCCCGCGGGGAGCCGGTGGACCTGGTCGCGGCGTTCGCGGCGCCGCTCCCGGTCCTCGTCATCGCCGACCTGCTGGGCGTCCCGACCGACCGCCAGGAGGACTTCCTCCGCTGGGGTGCCGCCGCCGCGGCGACCCTGGACCCCGGCCTGCCGCTGCGCCGCTTCCTGGCCGCCGACCGCGCCATCCGGGCGCTGCACGACTTCCTGGCCGGGCACTTCGCCCGGCTGCGCCGGGAGCCGGGGGAGGACCTGGTCAGCCGGCTGGTCGCGGCGTCCGACGAGGACGCCCTGAGCGACCGCGAGCTGCACGCCACCGTGCTGCTGCTCCTGGGGGCCGGCTTCGAGACGACGGTCAACCTGCTCGGCAACGCCGTCGTGCTGCTCGACGCGCACCGCGACCAGCGGAACGCCCTGCTCGCCGACCCCACCGGCTGGCCGAACGCCGTCGAGGAGGTGCTGCGCTTCGACAGCCCGGTGCAGATCACCGGCCGCACGGTCCGCGCCGGCACCGAGCTGGCCGGCGTCCCGGTGCGGCCGGGGTCGCGCGTCACGATGCTGCTCGGCGCGGTCAACCGGGACCCGGACGTCTTCGCCGATCCCGGCCGGTTCGACATCGGCCGCGCCAACGCTCGCGACCACCTGGCCTTCTCCGCCGGCACCCACTACTGCGTGGGCGCGGGGCTGGCCCGGATGGAGGCGGCCGTGGCGCTCCGCGCGCTGACCGAGCGCTTCCCCGGCCTGCGGGTGACCGGCCGGCCGGCGCGCCGCGACCTGCAGACGCTGCGCGGCTTCGAGCACCTGCCGGTGACGCTGCGCTGACGGGGCAGCCCCGTCCCGGGTCCCGCCGCGGCCCCGTCCGGAGGCTCGCCGCAGGCCTCGACCCGGGTCCCACCCTGAGCCTGCGAAGGGTGGGGAGGACGAGGTCCTCTCACGGTGAGGAGGACGGGGTCCTCCATCAGACCGGGCTGACCGCCGCCAGCGGGAGCGCGTCGTCCCGTGGCCTGCCATCCCGGTCAGCTCACCACACCCGGAGCGACGGGCGGACCCGGTGCCGGTAACTCCGCAGGAGGCGGGGTGGCGAAGAGGCGTTCGGTCGTCGATAGTGACCGCGATCACCCATCGCACGGAAGGTGAGCGCATGAGCATCCTCGGTACGCGGGTGGTCCGCACGGAGGACCCGTTGTTCCTCACACGTGGCGCGACGTACACCGACGACCTGGCGGACGACCGTCTCGTCGGGGCGCTGCACGCGACCTTCGTGCGGTCCACCGTCGCCCACGGCCGGCTGCTGTCGGTCGACACCTCCGCCGCACTGGAGGCGCCGGGCGTGGTCGCCGTGGTCACGGCCGAGGACGTCGCCGACCTGATCCCGATCCCACCGCCCTTCCCGTTCGTCAACCCCGCGATGACCCGACCCTGGCTGGCGTCGGACCGCGTCCGCTTCGTCGGCGACCCGATCGCCGTCGTCCTCACCGAGGAGCGGTACCAGGGCGAGGACGCCGCCGAGATGGTCGCCGTCGACATCGACCCGCTGCCCGCGGTGGTCGGCACCGCCGCGGCGGCCTCCGACGAGGTGCTGCTGTTCCCCGAGGCGGGCACCAACGTCATGGCCTCGTTCGGCGAACCCGCGCCGGCGGACTTCTTCGACGGCTGCGAGGTCGTCGTCACCCAGCCGATGGTCAACCAGCGGGTGGCGCCGGTGCCGCTGGAGAGCCGGGCCGCGGCCGCCGCCTGGGGCGAGGACGGCCGGGTCACCGTCTGGTGCACCAACCAGGGCGCCCAGCAGGCCCGGGGACAGTTCGGGGACTGGCTGAAGATGGACCCCGACCTGATCCACCTGATCACCCCCGACGTCGGCGGCGGCTTCGGCGCCAAGATCGGCGCCGACCCCGAGTACGCCCTGATCGCCTGGCTGGCCCGGCACGTCGGCCGGCCGGTGCGCTGGGCGGAGAGCCGGTCGGAGAACCTGATCGGCATGCTGCACGGCCGGGCCCAGGACCAGGTGGTCACCATCGGCGGGCGCCGCGACGGGACCATCGAGGCGTACAGCCTGGTGGTGGACCAGGACTGCGGCTCCTACCCCCGGATCGGCACGGTGCTGCCCACCCTGACCATGCTGATGGCCTCCGGGGTCTACGGCTTCCCGCGGGTGCACGCCCAGGCGCGCGCACTGGCCACCACGACGACGTCCATCGGCGCCTACCGGGGCGCGGGCCGGCCGGAGGCGACCGCGGCCCTGGAGCGGGCGGTCGACCTCTTCGCCGCCGAGATCGGCATGGACCCGGCCGAGGTGCGCCGGAAGAACCTGCTGCCGGCGTTCAACGAGCCGCACAGGACACCGATGGGCGCCACCTACGACACCGGCGACTACACCGCGGCCCTGGACAGGGCGCTGGACGCCGCGGGCTACGCCGAGCTCCGGGCCGAGCAGGCCCGGCGCCGGGAGCGGGGGGACGCGCGGCAGCTGGGCATCGGGATGTCGGTGTACGTCGAGATCACCGGCGCCGACAACGGCGCCGGCACCGGGGAGGCCGCCTCGCTGGAGGTCCATCCGGACGGCACGGCGACGGTGCTCACCGGTACCTCCCCGCACGGCCAGGGTCACGCCACCGCGTGGGCGATGATCGCCAGCGACCAGCTCGGCATCCCGGTGGAGCGGATCACCGTCGTGCACGGCGACACCGACCGGGTGCCGCAGGGCGGCGGCACGATGGGGTCGCGCAGCCTGCAGCAGGGCGGCGCGGCGGTGCACCAGGCGGCCGGCGAGCTCGTCGAGCTGGCCAGGCAGCGGGCCGCGGAGAAGCTGGAGGTCGACCCCGAGGACCTGGTCGTCGACCTGGGTCTCGCCGGGCTCGCCGTCCGCGGGACGCCGGGGACGGGGGTCACCTTCGCCGAGCTCGCCGGTGACGAGCAGCTGCTGGTGCAGACCAGGTTCACCGCCGCGGCGCCGACGTTCCCCTTCGGCGCCCACGTGGTGGTGGTGGAGGTCGACGTCGAGTCCGGCAAGGCCGAGGTCGCCCGGCTGATCGCGGTCGACGACGCCGGCACCATCCTCAACCCGCTGCTCGCCGAGGGGCAGCGGCACGGCGGCTACGCCCAGGGCGTGGCGCAGGCGCTGCTGGAGGAGGTCCTCTACGACGAGGACGGCAACCCGACGACCTCGACGCTGGCCGACTACCCGTTCATCTCCGCCACCGAGCTGCCCAGCTTCGAGCTGGTCGAGATGGCCACGCCGACCCCGATGAACGCGCTCGGCGCGAAGGGGATCGGCGAGGCCGGGACGATCGGCGCCACCCCGGCCGTGCAGAACGCGGTCATCGACGCCGTGGCCCACCTCGGCGTCCGGCACATCGACATGCCGACCACCCCGATGCGCGTGTTCCGGGCCGTCCAGCAGGCCCAGGGAGGCAACTGATGCAGATCTCGATCACCGTCAACGGACAGCAGCGCACCGACGAGGTGGAACCCCGGCTGCTCCTGGCCCACTACCTGCGTGAGGTCTGTGGGCTCAAGGCGACCAACATCGGCTGCGACACCACCTCGTGCGGTGCGTGCACCGTCATCGTGGACGGGCTGTCGGTGAAGTCGTGCACGGTCCTGGCGGCCCAGGCCGACGGCGGGCAGGTGGCCACGCTCGAGGGCCTGGCCGGTCCGGACGGCGAGATGCACCCGGTGCAGAAGGCGTTCCGCGAGGAGCACGGCCTGCAGTGCGGGTTCTGCACCCCGGGCATGGTGATGGCCGCCGTCGGCGTCCTGGCCGACAACCCCGACCCGACGGACCGCGAGATCCGGGAGGGGCTCGAGGGCAACCTCTGCCGCTGCACCGGCTACCACAACATCGTCCGGGCGGTGCTGGCCGCCGCGAAGGCCGGCCCGGCGGCCGGTCAGCTGCCGCAGGCGCAGGAGGTCGAGGCATGATCCCCTCGCAGTTCGACTACGTGAGGGCGCGGTCGGTCGATGAGGCGGTCGCCGCCCTCACCGAACACGGCGAGGACGCCAAGCTGCTCGCCGGCGGGCACTCGCTGCTGCCCGTCATGAAGCTGCGGCTGGCCGTGCCCACCGTGCTGATCGACATCGGCGGGATCGAGGACCTGTCCTACGTGCGGGCCGAGGGTGACGAGGTCGCCATCGGCGCGGGCACCCGGCACCACGAGCTGGAGCGGTCCGAGGTCGCCCGGACCGAGGTGCCGTTGCTGCCGCACACGGCCGGCCGGGTGGGCGACCCCCAGGTCCGGCACCGCGGCACCCTGGGCGGCACCGTCGCGCACAGCGACCCCGCCTCGGACCTGCCGACCGCGCTGCTCGCGCTGGGCGGGACCGTCGTCGTCCAGGGCCCCGGTGGACGCCGCGAGGTGCCGATCACCGAGTTCTGGACGGGGTTCTTCGAGACGGTGCTGTCACCCGACGAGATGGTCGTCGAGGTGCGGGTGCCCCGCACGGGGAACGCGGGGTGGGGCTACGAGAAGTTCACCCGCCGGGAGAACGACTGGCCGATCGTGGCGGCCGCGGCGGTCCAGGGGCGGGTCGCGTTGGCCAACATGGCCGGGACGGTCCTCCGGGCCACCGCGACCGAGGAGGCGCTCGCCCGCGGCGCGTCCATCGCCGAGGCCGCGGCGCTCGCCGACCAGGGGACCTCACCGACCTCGGACATGCACGCCGACCAGGACTACCGCCGCCACCTCGCCCGGCTGCTCACCCGCCGGGCGCTGGAGAAGGCGGCCGGGGTGCCCGCAGCCGCGGCCTGAGGGTGGACCCCCTGGCCCCCCTGCAGGGTCCCGCCGCGAGCCTGCGAGCGGGTGGGGGGCAGGGGGGCCCTTCAGCCGGCGGGGGTGAGCATCCCGGCGCCGACGGTGGCGTTGGTGGCCTCGTCGACCAGGATGAACCGGCCGGTCGACCGGTTGCGGGTGTAGTCGTCGACGAACAGCGGCTGGGTGACCCGCAGCCGCACCCGGCCGATGTCGTTGAGCCCGAGCTCGGTGGCCTCCCGGTCGCGGTGCAGCGTGTTCACGTCGAGCCGGTAGGCCAGCTCCTTGACCATCGCGCGCACGGTGCGGGTGGTGTGCTTGACCGCGATCCGCTGCCTGGGGCGCAGCGGCTCGTCGGCCATCCAGCAGACGAGCGCGTCGAGGTCCTGGGTGGCCGTCGGGGCGTTCTCCGGCTTGGCGACCAGGTCGCCGCGGGAGACGTCGAGGTCGTCGGCCAACCGCAGCGTCACCGCCATCGGCGAGAAGGCCTCGTCCACCGGGCCGCGCGGGCCGTCGATGCCGGCGATCGTCGTCGTCAGGCCGCTGGGCAGCACCTGCACCTCGTCGCCGGTGCGGAACACCCCGCTGGCGACGGTGCCGGCGTAGCCGCGGTAGTCGTGGTGCTCCTCGGTCTGCGGGCGGACGACGTACTGGACCGGGAACCGCGCGTCGGTGAGGTTGCGGTCGCTGGCCACGTGCACGTGCTCGAGGTGGTGGAGCAGCGTCGGGCCCTCGTACCAGGGCGCGTTCGCCGAGTGCGTCACGACGTTGTCGCCGTGCAGCGCCGAGATCGGGACGACGGTCAGGTCCGGCACGCTCAGCTTGGCCGCGAAGGCGCTGAACTCGTCGGCGATCGTGTCGAAGACCTCCTCCGACCAGCCGACGAGGTCCATCTTGTTGACCGCGACGACCAGGTGCGGCACCCGCAGCAGCGAGGCGAGGAAGGCGTGCCGGCGGCTCTGCTCGACCATGCCCTTGCGGGCGTCGACCAGCACGATCGCCAGGTCGGCGGTGGAGGCGCCGGTGACCATGTTCCGCGTGTACTGCACGTGGCCCGGGGTGTCGGCCAGGATGAACGTGCGCCGCGGGGTGGCGAAGTAGCGGTAGGCGACGTCGATGGTGATGCCCTGCTCGCGCTCGGCGCGCAGGCCGTCGGTGAGCAGCGCGAGGTCGACGTGGTCGCCCTTGCTGGCGCGGGCCACCGCCTCGTACTGGTCCTCGAAGATCGCCTTGCTGTCGTAGAGCAGCCGGCCGATCAGCGTGCTCTTGCCGTCGTCCACCGAGCCGGCGGTGGCGATGCGCACGATGTCCTTGCGCGCGGTCGCCAGCTCCACGGCGTGCTCGGCGACGGGGGAGTGCACGTCGACAGGGTGGTCGCCGGGCTGGGCGGCGGTGTCCGCGCCGTCGGCGTCCAGGGGGATCTCGTTGGTCCCTGCGGTCGAGGCCATCAGAAGTAGCCCTCCTTCTTCCGGTCCTCCATGGCGGCGTCGCTGACCTTGTCGTCGCCGCGGGTCGCGCCCCGCTCGGTCATCCGGGTCACCGCGATCTCGGCGATGACCTCCTCGACCGTGGTGGCCTCCGAGCGGACGGCGGCGGTCAGGTTCGCGTCGCCGACGGTGCGGTAGCGGACGGTCGCCCGGAACGGCTGTTCGCCGTCCCTCGGCCGGATGAACTCGTTGACCGCGTAGAGCATCCCCTGCCGCTCGACCACCTCCCGCTCCTGGGCGAGGTAGAGCGGCGGGATGGCGATCTGCTCGCGGAGGATGTACTGCCAGATGTCCAGCTCGGTCCAGTTCGACAGCGGGAAGACCCGGATCGACTCGCCGAGGTGGATCCGGCCGTTGTAGAGGTCCCACAGCTCGGGCCGCTGGTTCTTCGGGTCCCACTGGCCGAACTCGTCGCGGAAGGAGAACACCCGCTCCTTGGCACGTGCCTTGTCCTCGTCGCGGCGGGCGCCGCCGAACAGCGCGGTGAAGCCGTGCTCCTCGACCGCGTCGAGCAGCACCGGCGTCTGGATGCGGTTGCGGGAGCCGTTGGGCTCCTCCTTGACCAGGCCCTTGGCCATGGCGTCGGGCACCGAGGCGACGATCAGCTGCACGCCCAGCTCGGCGACCCGCTTGTCGCGGAACTCCAGCACGTCGGGGAAGTTCAGCCCGGTGTCCACGTGCATGACCGGGAACGGGATGCGGGCCGGCGCGAACGCCTTGCGGGCCAGCTCCAGCATCACGATGGAGTCCTTGCCGCCGGAGAAGAGCAGCACCGGGCGCTCGAGCTCCGCGGCCACCTCGCGGATGACGTGGACGGACTCGGCCTCGAGCGTCTCCAGCTGGGAGAGCCGGTAGTCAGGGGTGCTCACGCGCTCGGTGCTCCGGGGATCGGGGGCAGGGCTCGAACCAGCACCAACCGCACCGGTCCGGGGAGGATTCCCGGAGCCCAGTCTCCGCCATGCCCCTACGGCGGTGGCTGGGACCCCGCCCGCACCGCCGCCAGCAGCCGGTCGGCCAGCTCCGGACGGCACACCAGCAGGTCCGGCAGCCACGCGTCCGGACCGTTGTATACCAGCGGCGAGCCGTCCAGCCGGACGGCGGTGAGCCCCGCGGCCCAGGCGACGGCGACCGGCGCGGCCGAGTCCCACTGGTACATGCCGCCCGCGTGCACGTAGGCGTCGGCCTTCCCGCGGACCACGGCGGTGACCTTCCACCCGGCCGAGCCCATCGGCACCAGCTCGGCGTCGAGGGCGGCGGCCGCGGTGGTGGCCACCGCGGGCGGGCGGCTGCGGCTGACCGCGATGCGGGGCCGTCCGCCGGCCGGCGCCGGCACGGTGGGCGCGGGGTCGGTGACCAGCACCGCGCCCAGCGCCGGCAGCGCCACCGCGGCGGCCGCCAGATCGCCGTCCGCCCACAGCGCCACGTGCACCGCCCAGTCCGGACGCGGCGCCTCGCCGTACTCCCGGGTCCCGTCGAGGGGGTCGACGATCCACACCCGCTCGGCCGTCAGCCGGCGGCGGTCGTCGACCGCCTCCTCGCTGAACACCACGTCGCCGGGACGGCGCTCGGCCAGCACCTCGCTGATGGCGGCATGCGCGGCGGCGTCCCCGGCGTCCCCGAGGTCCCGGCCGGTGAGCCGCCCCTCCTCCCGCAGCCCGGTGAGGACGGCGGCGGCCGCCCGGGCCGCGGCTGCGGCGACCTCGACGTCGCTCACGCCCGGTCGGCGAGGGCAGTGGCGTCCGTCGGGCGCCCCGGCGGCCGGTGCCGGCCGGACGCGTCGGTGATCGCGCCGAAGTAGTCGGCGTGCAGCTCCTGCCGCGGCATGACAAAGACGCCGCGGGCCTCGACCAGCGTCCGGTCGGGCGCCGCCGCGGTCGCGACCGTGCCGGTGACGACGCACTTGCGGCCGGCGGCCTCGGTGACCTGCGCCCGCAGCGTCAGGGGCGTCGACAGCGGCACCGGCCGCCGGTAGTCCAGCTCCAGGCGCACGGTCATGCCCCACAGCCCCGCGGCGATCGCGGCCGAGCCGAGCAGCTGGTCCATGAGCAGGCTGCTGATCCCGCCGTGCACGTAGCCGGGCGGGCCCTCGTAGGCCGGGCCGAGCAGGGCCTCGCCGACGACGCCGCCCTCGACCCGGCGGATCCGCACCGGCGGGGCCAGCGCGCTGCCCACCCCGCTCACCGGGTTGTAGACGCGGCGGAACACCAGCGGGTCGTCGAGCACGGGCAGCTGCGTCGTCGGCCGCTGTGCGGCGGCCAGGCGGGCGGTGACGGCCCGCGCGTCGGCGGCCGCGGCGCGCAGCTCGTCGGCCGGGACGGTGGTGAGCACCGAGGCGTCCACCAGCTCCCGCAGGGCCGTGCCAAGCTCGGTCACCGCGGCCATCAGGTCGGCGTCGTAGGGCTGCCCGCCCGCGTCGGAGGTCACCAGCGGACGGTAACCGCACCGCCCGCCGGCTCAGGCCGCCGGGCCGTCCGGCACCGGCGGGACCGCGGAGCCCGGGCCGGAGCGGGGCAGCCGGACGGTGAACACCGCTCCCCGGCCCGGGGCGGTGTCCAGGTGCACCGTGCCGCGGTGCGCGGCCACCAGGGCGCTGACGATGGCCAGCCCCAGCCCGGTGCCGCCCGCCGTCCGGGCCCGGGACGGGTCGGCGCGGTAGAAGCGCTCGAAGACCCGCGCGGCGTCCTCGGGGGCCATGCCCGGGCCCTCGTCGGCCACCCGGAGCACGACCACGCCGCCGTCGTCGCCGTCCGCCGGCCCGTCCCCGGCCGCCGGCTCGTCGGAGACGGTGACCGTGACGGGCGCGGTCGGGGGCGTGTGGACCAGGGCGTTGGTCACCAGGTTGCCGAGCACCTGGCGCAGCCGGGCCTCGTCGCCGAGCACCACGGGGACCTCGCTGAGCGACTCGTCCAGGTGCAGGGTGAGCGGCCGGTCGGGCTGCAGGGCGCGGGCGTCGTGGACGGCGTCGCCGGCGACCTCGGCCAGGTCGACCGGGGTGATGGTGAGCGGGCGCTGCTGGTCAAGGCGGGCCAGCTGCAGCAGGTCCTCGACGAGCACCCCCATGCGGGCGCCCTCGGACTCGATGCGCTGCATCAGCCGGGCGGTCTCCTCCGGGCTGCCCACCGCGCCCTGCCGGTAGAGCTCGGCGAAGCCACGGATCGAGGTCAGCGGGGTGCGCAGCTCGTGGCTGGCGTCGGCGACGAACCGGCGCATCCGGGTCTCCGAGGCGCGCGCCTGCTCCTCGGAGGCCTGCTGCGCGCGGAAGCCGTACTCGATGCGGGACAGCATCCCGTTGAGCGCGGTCGCGAGCCGGCCCACCTCGGTGCGGTCGTCCCCGGCCGGCACCCGCTGGGAGAGGTCGCCGGCGGCGATCGCGGCGGCGGTGCGCTCTACCTCGGTCAGCGGCCGCAGGCTGTTGCGGACCAGCACGTACGCGGCGGCCCCGAGGACGGTCAGCACGACGAGCCCGACCACCATCTGGATGCGCACCAGCTGGCCGATGATCTGGCCGTCGGCCTCGATGTCGCTGGCCACCACCACGGTGTTTCTATTGCCCACGTCCTCGCTGAGCAGCCGCCACAGCCGCCCCTCGTCCGACCGCATGGTGACGGGGCGGCCGATGCCGGCCCACACCACCTCGGCGTTCCGCCCGGAGAAGGTCACCCTCCCTGTCTCTGCCTCGAGCGGGACGGCCAGGTCAGCGATCCGACCGCTCGAGGACAGGCAGGCGACGTAGAACGTGCTGTACTGCGGGCCGCCGCCCCGGGGCCACGGGCTGCCTCCTTCGCAGGCCTCCCCGACCCACGGCTGGTCCTGGTACCGGGCGAGGGTGGACACGAGCTGCCGGTCCTGCTGCTCGACCACGTAGCGCTTGAGCAGGGATGTCGCGGCGATGCCCGTGGCCGTGAGTGCGATGACCACCAGCCCCATCAGCAGCGCCACGAGGGTGATGCGCAGCGGGAAGCGCGGGGCCCGTCCCGGTCGCGGGGCGGGCGCCGCGCGCCCGAGGGGTGGCTGGCTCGTCACGTGCCCCGCGGCAGCCGCAGCGTGTAGCCCACGCCGCGGATGGTGTGCAGCAGCCGCGGCTCGGTGGTGTCGACCTTGCGGCGCAGGTAGGAGATGTAGGACTCGACGACGTTGGCGTCGCCGTTGAAGTCGTAGTTCCACACGTGGTCGAGGATCTGCGCCTTCGACAGCACCCGCCCGGCGTTGGCCATCAGGTAGCGCAGCAGCTTGAACTCCGTAGGCGAGAGGCTGACGACCTCGCCGGCCTTGACGACCTCGTGCGACTCCTCGTCCAGCTCGATGTCGGCGAAGGACAGCCGGGGGGACTCCGCCGGGCGCTGCGGCCCGGTGCTGCGGCGCAGCACCGCCCTGATGCGGGCGAGCACCTCGTCGAGGCTGAAGGGTTTGGTGACGTAGTCGTCGCCGCCCAGGGTCAGCCCGGACACCTTGTCCTCCGCGGCGTCGCGGGCGGTGAGGAACAGCACCGGCGTGTGCCGGCCGCTCTCCCGCAGCCGGCGGACGACGCCGAAGCCGTCCAGGCCCGGCATCATCACGTCGAGCACCAGGAGGTCGGGGCGGAAGGACGCCGCCATCGCCAGCGCCTGGTGCCCGTCCGCCGCGGTGGCCACCTCGAAGCCGGCGTAGCGGAGGCTGGCCGACAGCAGTTCGCGGATGTTGGGTTCGTCGTCCACCACGAGGAGGCGCGCCTCGGGTGCCGAGCCCCTGTTGGTGCTGCTCACAGCACCTCCTGTCGAACGCGCTGCCGTGGTCATGCTACGAGGGTGGGGCCCCGGACTGGGGCAGCGCTGAGCGTTCCCTGTGAGGAGTCTGGAGCCCTCACCCACCCATCGCCCGGCCACGCCGCCAGTAGCCGATCGCGTGGTGCTGCGCCCGGCCCAGCCCCCACCGGCCGCGCAGGTCCGCGCGCACCGCGCGGACGGCGGCGGACTCGGCGCCCACCCAGGCGAACAGGTCCTCGCCGTCCGGCCGCTCCAGCGCCGCGACGGCGTCGGGCAGCAGCGTGCCCTCCCCGGGCGGGGCGCCGTCCCGGTGCAGCCAGCGGACCGCCACGCCCTCAGGCGCCGGCAGCGGCTGCTCCTCCGCGGCGTCGGCGACCTCCACGAGGGCGACCCCGCGGGTGGACGGCGGGGCCGCGGCCAGGATCCGGGTGATCGCCGGCAGCGCGGTCTCGTCGCCGGCCAGCAGCAGCCAGCCGGCCGGCCGGTCCCCCAGGGGGCCGCCGCCGGCGACGGCCACCGTCGTCCCGGGGGCGGCGGCGCCGGCCCACGCCGCGGCCGGGCCGTCACCGTGCAGGACGAAGTCGATCTCCACCTCGCCGCGCTCGGCGTCCTGCCGGCGGGCGGTGTAGCTGCGCAGGCTCACCCCGTGCGGGCCGTCGGGCCAGACGATCCGCCCGTCCCGCTGGACCCTCGGCCAGCGCGGCGCGGGGTCGCCGACGCGGGGGACCAGCAGCGAGATCGTGGGTCCGGCCGCCGCGGCCGCCGCCGGGGTGCCCGAGAGCACGATGCGGCGCACCGACGGGGTGACGGCGTCGACCGAGGTCACGGTGAGGACGTCGACCGGCCGGGTGGGGTCGTGGGCGGTCACGGGTACGGCGGGCATGGCGGCACACAGCCTAGATGTGGGCCGACCCGGCCGACCCCGGGGGAATGGGGTCGACCGGGCCGGCGATCGAGGACGAGGGCGTCACGCTGCGTGTTCGCTCACCCCCCTGTGAGCAGCGAGAACGGCGGGACGCTCTCCGTCGAGGGGAACGCTACGTGATCGATGCGCCGACGTCAGCGCCCGCACGGGTGATCCGTGGTCCCGTGCGGGTGATGTGTGTCCCGGCCCTGTGCCGGGCAGAGGCGGGGGAGCCGCGCCGAGCACCCGGGAGGTCCACGTGTCGGACGACGTGAAGAAGGGTGACCACGTCACCTGGAACAGCCACGGCCAGGAGGTCGAGGGCACCGTCAAGCGCGAGATCACCTCCGAGACGGAGGCGGCCGGCCGGACGGTCAAGGCCAGCAAGGACGAGCCGCAGTACGAGGTCGAGAGCGACAAGACCGGCAAGACGGCGGTGCACAAGCCCGGCGCCCTGCACGAGAAGTGACCACGCACCAGCAGGACGACGCACCAGGAGGAGGGGGACCGTGAGCGAGAGCTCAGACCAGTTCGCCGGAACGGCGGCCCGCAGCACCAAGCACAGTCCACGGGTGGACGAGGAGCTCGAGCACGAGATCCAGGGGATGCTCAAGGCCGAGCACGCGACCCGCTCCCACGAGTGGCGCGAGGTCGAGCCGGTCGCCGAGGGCGAGCCGGACATCACGGCAGATCCGACGGGCACCCTGGTGGGCGGCGTGCCGGTCGGCATGACCGAGGACGCGGTCATCGCCCGTGCCGAGCTGGCCCGCTGGCTGGACCGGGCCGACTTCCCGAGCGACGGGCCGAACCTGGTCGAGGCGGCCCTGGACCACCGGGCGCCCGACGCCGTCGTCGACGAGCTGCGGCGGCTGCCCGAGGGCGAGACCTACGAGCGGATCGGCGACGTCGTCCGCGCGCTGGGCTACCCCACCGAGACCTGAGCGGCGGCGGTCGGGAGCCGGGCGCACCGGCTCCCGACCGTCACCGGCCCTCAGCGGCCTCCTGCTCCTCGTCCTCCGCGATCTCTTCCGCGCCCCGCCGGCGGAACAGCCGGGAGCCGGGGAAGCCCTTCATGACGTGCCGCAGGTCCTGCATGGTGTCGAGCAGGTCGTGCACGTCGGTGCCGACCGACCCCAGGGACCCGATCACCGGCAGGATGTCCTCGTCGAGGTGGGTCATGAGCTGCGGCAGCCGGTCGATGAAGGCGACGACCGCCTCCACCTCGTCGGGGTCGATGCTCGTCGCGAGGCGTCGCACCGCAGGGGCCAGGGCCAGCAGTGGTTCCTGGAAGACGTCCACCATCGGGTCCATCCGGCCGATCAGCCCCTCGGCCCCGGAGACGGCACCGTCGGAGCGGGCGATGGTGCCCCCGACGGCGGTGATCGCCTGGTCGGCTTTCTGGTTGGTGGCGCCGACGGCGGTGATCGCCTGGTCGGCTTTCCGGTTCGTGGCGCCGACGGCGGTGATCGCCTGGTCGGCTTTCTGGTTGGTGGCGCCGACGGCGGTGATCGCCTGGTCGGCTTTCTGGTTGGTGGCGCCGACGGCGGTGATCGCCTGGTCGGCTTTCTGGTTGGTGGCGCCGACGGCGGTGATCGCCTGGTCGGCTTTCTGGTTGGTGGCGCCGACGGCGGTGATCGCTGCGTCGGCACGGTCGACGACCCCCTCGACCCGGTCGACGACCGCGGTGACCCGGTCGAGCAGCGACTCCACGCGCCCGACGAGGGTGACCAGCCGTGGTACCAGCGCCAGCGCCTCGGTCACGCCCTCGCGGACCCCCTCCACCGCGGAGATCACGTCGGACGGGCCCGGGACGAACGGCAGCTTCACCTCGGGGACGCTACGACGGGCCCGGGTGACCTGCCCGCCGATCCCCGCGCGTCCGACCCGGGCAGGAGGCCCTGCGCCCGTATGGTGGGTGACTGCCCGACTGCGCAGCGGTACCACCGCGCGCGAGGCGGGAGCTTCGGTGCCCGCCAGGGCGACGGTTCGACGATGGGAAGTCGGCACAGGTGGGGAACAAGCGCACCAGCGACGACGCAGGGGAGGCCCGCTCGTCCGGGCGTCTCCGCGGCCGGCGTCGCCCCGCTGCGCCGTCCCCTCCCTCGAGCGACGGGTCGCCGGCCCGTGAACCGATCACCGTCGAGCAGCTGATCGCCCGCCAGGGCGGCGAGGTGGGCCGGCGCCGTGCCGCCCGCACCGGGGAGATCCCGCTGCCCCTCGCCGCCGGCGAGAAGACCCCCGAACGCCGGCGCGGCCTGCCCCCGGTCCCCCCCGAGGAGACCCCGGCGGTCCGGAACGCGGTGCGCGCACCCTCCGGACGGCGCGCCGGCGACGTCCCGCGCGCAGCCGGCGACACCCCGACGCCGCAGTGCGGTCTGCCGCCGGTCCCGGGCGGGTCGGCCAGTGGCGTGCCGGCGTCCTCCGGGACGCCGTCCACCGTCCCCCCGCTGCCCGCTGTCGTCCCGCAGCAGGAGGACCCGGCCGCGCCGCAGGCGCCGCGCAGCGGCCTGCCGCCGGTGCCGCTGTCGGCCCGGCCGTCCGTGCCGCTCTTCCCGCCGCTCGAGGACGGGACCGGCCACCGCCCGTCCCGCCCGATCGCGCCGCTGCCCCCGATCCCCGGCCGCGACGCCCCGCTGTCCGGCGCGACCCGGATGGCGCCGCCCTCGCCCCGCGAGCGCCGGGCCGCCCGCCGTGCCGCCCGGACCCCCGGCCGCCGGCGGCTGGTCCGCGTCGCGACGGGCCTCGCCGCCCTCGTCGGCGTCGTCCTCGCCTACCACCTGGGCCTGTACTTCCACGTCGACCAGCGCATCGAGCGGGTCCAGGCGCTGACGCCCGACGGTGCGGAGGTGCTCGCTCCCGGGCTGCAGGAGGGTGCGGCCACCTACCTGGTCGTCGGCACGGGACTGCCCGGCGAGGAGGGTCCCGCCTCCGTGGCCACCCTCCTGGCGCACGTCACCGCCGACGAGCAGCGCGCGGTCCTGGTCAGCATCCCGCCGACCGCGCTGGTCGACACCCCCACCTGCATCCGCGCCGACGGCGAGGTCCGCGAGGCCGTGACCGAGTCCTTCGCGGTCTCCCTGCTCGAGGGAGGGCCGTCCTGCACGGTGCGCGCGGTGCAGCAGCTGTCCGGTCTGCGCGTCGACCACTACCTGGGCGTCGACCTGGCCCGGCTGCCCGGCATGGTCGACGCGCTCGGCGGTGTCGCCGTCTGCCTGCCCGCGGCGACGCCCGCCGTCGCCGCGTCGGCGCAGCCGCTCCCGGCCGGTGCCAGCGAGCTGTCGGGGGAGCGCGCCACGGGCTACCTGGCTCCCGGTGACGCCGGCGCCGACGTCACCGGTGAGGCGGTCGCCGAGCGCGCGCAGCTGGTGCTCACCTCCACCCTGCGGACGGCGATGTCCGCGGGGACGCTGGGCAACCCGGCCACCCTCACCGGGTTCCTGACGCGCGCCTCCGACGCCCTCACCGTCGACGAGGCCACCACCCTCGGCGACCTGCGCACCCTCGCCGGCACCCTCGGCGACCTCTCCGGCGACGCGGTGCAGCGGATCGGCCTGCCGGTCGCCCAGGTGGGCTACGTGCCGGCCAGCAGCGAGCAGGCGCACGTCGTGCTGGACGACGCCACCACCCGCTCGCTGTTCGACACGGTGATCGAGGAGGGCCGGCTGCCCGCGGAGCTGGTCGCCCCCGAGGCCGCCGACCCGGCGGCCGTGGCAGCCGCTCCGGCTCCCGCGGCCGCCGAGCAGCCGGTCACCACGCCCGCGGAACAGCCGCTGACCGCCGCGCCCGCGGGGATCACCGTCGACGTCCTCAACGGCACCGCCACCGGCGGTCTGGCGGCCACCGTGGCCGACCAGCTGCGCGCCCAGGGCTTCGGGGTCGGGCAGGTCGGCAACGAGCTCGGCGTGGTCAACGAGACCGTCGTGCGGCACGGCGCCGGTGCCGAGGAGCAGGCGCGCACGGTCGCGGCCGCCGTCCCCGGGGCGGTGCTGCAGCCCAGTGACGCGACCGGGGGCGGCATCCAGCTGGTTCTCGGGCCGGGCTTCTCCAGCGTCGTCCCGGTCGTCGTGCCGCCCCCCGCGCCGGCGGCGGCGCCGGAGACGCCGGCTCCCGAGTCACCGGCCACGCCGTCCACCGAGCCGGTCGCCGCCACCGTCAGCTGCTGAGCGCGGTCCCGCTCGGAGGACGGCACCGCAGCCGGGCAGCGGTGTGTGCACGTGTCGCTGTGCGGGCGTCCCGGACGGCGCGGTGCGTGCACACGACGCGGAGGGCCGCCGCGGGATCACCGGCACCGGCCCCTCGTGACCAGGTCGGCTCAGCCGAAGCGGCCCGAGATGTAGTCCTCGGTCGCCTTCTGGTCCGGGTTGCTGAAGATCTTCTCGGTCGGGTTGAACTCGATCAGCCGGCCGGGCTGGCCCACCCCGTTGAGGTTGAAGAAGCCGGTCTGCTCGCTCACCCGCGCCGCCTGCTGCATGTTGTGGGTGACGATGACGATGGTGAAGCGCTCCTTGAGGTCGGCCATCAGGTCCTCGATCGCCAGCGTGGAGATCGGGTCCAGCGCGGAGGCCGGCTCGTCCATCAGCAGCACGTCGGGCTCCACGGCGATGGCCCGGGCGATGCAGAGCCGCTGCTGCTGACCACCGGAGAGGCCGGCGCCGGGGCGGTCCAGCCGGTCCTTGACCTCGTTCCAGAGGTTGGCGCCCCGGAGCGAGCGCTCCACCAGGTCGTCGAGGTCGGACTTCTTCATCTTCTTGCTGTTCAGCCGGATCCCCGCGGCGACGTTCTCGTAGATCGACATGGTCGGGAACGGGTTGGGCCGCTGGAAGACCATGCCGATCTGACGCCGGACGTCGACCGGGTCGACGTCCGGGCCGTAGAGGTCCTGCCCGTCCATGACGATCTTGCCCTCGACGCGCCCGCCCGGGACGACCTCGTGCATCCGGTTGATCGAGCGCAGGAAGGTCGACTTGCCGCAGCCCGACGGCCCGATGAGGGCCGTGATGCTGCGTGGCTCGATGGAGACGTTGACGCCCTCCACGGCGAGGAAGTCGCCGTAGTAGATGTTCAGGTCCGAGACGTCGATGCGCTTGGCCACTGCAGGTCCTCCAGGGTTGCCGGTCAGCGACCGGACTTGGGAGCGAAGAAGCGACTGATGAGGCGGGCGACGACGTTGAGACCCATCACCAGGATGATCAGCACGAGGGCCGCCGTCCAGGCCCGGTCGATGGCCAACTGCGGCGGCACCCCCGGCTGGGTCAGCTGGTAGTACGCGTAGACCGGCAGGGTCGCCATGCGGCCGTCGAACGGGTCGAGGTTGGTCGCGTTGGTGATGCCGAGGGTGATCAGCAGCGGCGCGGTCTCGCCCACCACGCGAGCGATCGCCAGGGTGACGCCGGTGCCCAGGCCCGCGATGGCGGTCGGGACGACGACCTTCACGATGGTCCGCCACTTCGGCACACCGAGCGCGTAGGAGGCCTCGCGCAGCTCGTTCGGCACGAGCTTGAGCACCTCCTCGGCCGAGCGGACCACGACCGGGATCATCAGCACCGACAGCGCGATCGCGCCCATGACGCCGAGCCGGACGCCGGGGCCCAGGAAGATCGCGAACAGCGCGTAGGCGAACAGGCCGGCCACGATCGACGGGATGCCGGTCATCACGTCGACGAGGAAGGTGATCGCCCGCTTCAGCCGCCCGTGGGCGTACTCGACGAGGAAGATCGCCGTCATCAGGCCGATCGGCACCGAGATCAGCGTGGTCAGCGCGGTGATGACCAGCGTGCCCATGATCGCGTGGTAGGCGCCGCCGCCCTCGCCGACGACGCCGACCATCGAGTTGCTGAAGAAGGTGCCGTCCAACCGCGCGATGCCGCGGCCGACCACCTCCCAGACCAGCGAGACCAGCGGCACCATCGCCAGCCCGAAGGCGCTGACAACCAGGCAGGTCACCAGCCGGTCGGTGGCCCGGCGGGGACCCTCGAGGCTCCGGGTGAGCAGGTACACCGCCAGGGTCCCGAGGACGACGGTGTAGAGCACGAACAGGGCGATGTTGAGGTCGAGGACGGGCCAGAGCGCCCCGACGACGGCGGCGGCGGTGAGGAAGCAGGCCCAGGGCGCCCAGTTCGGCAGCCGCCGGGCGCGCTCGCCGCGGCGCGGGCCGCCGGGCGCGCTGCTGCCCGTGGCGACCGGCGCGGTGGAGGTCTGGCTCATCAGTTCGCTCCGGAGAAGTCGGCGCGGCGGTTGACGATCGCGCGGGCCAGCATGTTGACCGCGAGGGTGATCACGAACAGGGCCAGGCCGCTGGCGATCAGCGTGTTGATGTCGATGCCCGAGGACTCGGGGAACTCCAGCGCGATGTTCGCCGCGATGGTCGACGGGTTGCCGCTGCTGATCAGGTTGAACGTGATGCCGCCGGAGACCGACAGCACAATGGCGACGGCCATCGTCTCGCCCAGCGCGCGGCCCAGGCCCAGCATGGCGCCGCCGACCACGGCGGAGCGGCCGTAGGGCAGGACCGCCATCCGGATCATCTCCCAGCGGGTGGCACCCAGGGCCAGCGCGGCCTCGCGGTGCAGGCTCGGCACCTGCAGGAACGCCTCGCGGGAGATCGCGCTGACGATCGGCAGGATCATCACCGCGAGGACCAGGCCGGCGGTCAGCATGGTGCGCCCGGTGGTCGAGGCGGGGCCGGCGAACAGCGGGACGAAACCCAGGTCCTCCTCGAGCCAGACGTAGAAGGGCACCAGCTTGGGCGCCAGCCAGAAGATGCCCCAGAAGCCGTAGACGATGCTGGGGATCGCGGCGAGCAGGTCGACCAGGTAGCCCAGGCCCTGGGCCATCCGCCGCGGGGCGTAGTAGCCGATGAACAGCGCGATGGCCACCGCCAGCGGGGTGGCCACCAGCAGCGCGATGACCGCCGCCAGCAGGGTGCCGAAGACCAGGGGGGCGACGTAGCCGGCCAGCCCGCTGTCGCCGGGGATGTCCTCGGCCGGGGCCGTGAGCGCGGGCACCGCCTCGACGACGAGGAACGCGGCGACCCCGGCGAGGATGACGAGGATGAGGATGCCGGCGCCCTTGGCGGTGCCGGCGAAGACGCGGTCGCCGGGACGGCGGACCGACCGGCCGGTCCCGGGAGGGGACGGGGGTGTGGTCCTCGTGCTGCTCACCGCTGCTCCGTGGTGTGTCGGCCGGTGCCCGGGGACCCGGCGGGTGGTGGTGCGGGTGTCCGGCCGGAGCCGGGCCCGGCAGCGGCCCGGGGCGCCGTCGGGCACCCCGGGCCGTCACCGGTCATTGTGTGCTCAGCCCGCGGTGATCGCGTCCACGGCCGTCTGCGCCTGCTCCCGCAGCGCGTCGGAGATCGGCGCGGAACCCGCCGCCTCCGCCGCGGCCTGCTGGCCGTCCTCGCTGATCACGTAGCCCATGAAGTCCTTGACCAGGTCGGCGGTCTCCTGGTCGTCGTACTGGATGCAGCCGATGTGGTAGCTGACCAGGACGATCGGGTAGCTGCCGGACTCGGCGGTGTCGCGGGCCAGCTCGATGGCGAAGTCGTACTGGCCCCGGCCCTCGAGCCGCTCGGAGTTCTCGACCACCGCGGCCGCGGCCTCGGGGCTGGGGGTCACGAACTCCTCGCCGACACCGATGTTGGCCACACCCAGGTCGCCGGCCTGCGAGAGGTCGGCGTAGCCGACGGTGCCGTTGCCGCCGCTGACGGCGCTGATGACGCCCGAGGTGCCCTGGGCGGCCTCGCCGCCGGCGACCGGCCAGTTGCCGTCCGCCTCGTGCGGCCAGGCCTCGCCGGCCGCGGCGGCCAGGTACTCGGTGAAGTTCTCGGTGGTGCCGGACTCGTCGGAGCGGTTCACCGGGGTGATCTGCAGGTCCGGCAGCGTCACGCCGGGGTTGTCGGCGGCGATGGCCGGGTCGTTCCAGGTCGTGATCTTCTGGTCGAAGATGCCGGCGACCACCTCGGGGGAGAGGTCGAGCTCGTCGACGCCCTCGAGGTTGTAGACGACCGCGATCGGCGAGATGTAGTTCGGCAGCTCGAAGACCTCGCCGCCGGCGCAGCGCTCCTGCGCGGCGACCAGCTCCTCCTCGTCGAGCGCGGCGTCGGAGCCGGCGAAGTTCACGCCGCCGGAGGTGAACTGCTCGCGGCCACCGCCGGAGCCCACCGGGTCGTAGTTCACGGTCACGCCGGGCTGCACGCCCGAGTAGCCGGCGGTCCAGCCCTGCATGGCAGCCTGCTGGCTGCTGGCACCGGCGCCGTCGAGAGCGCCGCTCAGCTCCGTGGAGCTGCCGGTGGTGCTGGCGCTGCCGCCACCGGCGGTCTCCTCGTTGGCGGCGCCGCACGCGGTCAGCGTGAGGGTGCCGGCGAGCGCAGCCGAGAGGACGACGGCGCGCGAGGTGGTGCTGAGCTTCAAGGAACGGCCCTTCGACGGGTGCCCAGGCCTTCTGCCGGGCAGCGCGGAACCAACGAGGACCGACGCTAGGGAACCGAGGTTGACGCCTCCCCGTCCACCGATGAACGACAGGTGAACGGCGGCCGAGGCTTGCGTCACGCGGTGTGGACCAGCTCACGTCCATCGGGTGAACCCGGGCGCGCCGACTCGCGCGCCGGGGACCGCTGGCCCCGTCCCGATGCTCACCGCGGCCCCGTCCAGGGCCCCGCCCTGAGCTCGCGAAGGGTGGGGAGGACGGGGTCCTTTCTCAGCGGGCGCGGCGCCAGGAGACGTCGACGGCGTGCCGGGTGAAGCCGCTGCGCTCGTAGAGCGTCACCGCCGCGGTGTTGTCCTCCTCGACGTAGAGCAGCACCTGCCGCAGCCCGAGGCGGCGCAGGTGGGCCAGCCCCACGTCGGTGAGTGCACGGCCCAGGCCCAGGCCCTGCGCGTCCGGGTCGATGCCCAGCACGTAGACCTCGCCGACCGCCTCCGGCCCCTCGTCACCCGGCGGGTGGACCTTCGTCCAGTGGGAGCCCAGCAGCCGGTCGCCGTCCCAGGCGAGGAAGAAGCCGGCCGGGTCGAACCAGGGCTCGGCCTCGCGCAGCCGCAGGTCCTCCGCCGTCCAGCTGCCCTGCTCCGGGTGGGAGGCGAAGGCCCGTGCGTTGGTGCGCAGCCACGCCTGCTCGTCGGTGCCGGATCGGAAGGTGCGCACCTGCACGCCCTCGGGCAGCCGCAGCCGGGGCTCGGGGTCGACCCCGGCCAGCTCGCGGCGCATCTGCAGCAGCACCCGCGCCCGCTCGTAGCCGTGCCGCTGCGCCAGCTCGGCCGATCCGGGCAGGTCGCCGTGGGCCCACACCCGCAGCGGGCGGTCCCCGGCCAACTCCTCGAGCCGGGTCAGCAGCGCGCGGCCGACGCCCCGCCGCCGGGAGCCGGGGGCGACGACGAGCTCGGCCTCGGCGTCCCCGGTGCCCTCGCCGCCCTCGAACCGCGCGTAGCCGGTCAGCGCACCGTCGGCGGCGGTGGCCAGCACGTCGCGGCCGCCGGCCGGGCCGCCGTGCTGCAGCCGCAGCTCGGCCTCCTCCGACAGCGGGCGGACCCCGTCGGCCGCGGTCGCCGCGCGCAGCAGCGCGAGGACCGCGGCGACGCCGGCCGGGTCGAGCCGGTCGACGTCCCGGACGAGGGGAGCAGCGGACAGGAGGGCCTCAGACCAGCTCGGTGTCGTTCCGGGTCGGGGACCCGGCCTCGGCCCGTGCGGCCGCCGCGGTCGCGTCGGCGACCTGCTGGTCGAGCTTGTAGCCGACGTTGCGCACGGTGCCGATCAGCGCCTCGTGCTCGGTGCCCAGCTTGGCCCGCAGCCGGCGCACGTGGACGTCGACGGTGCGGGTGCCGCCGAAGTAGTCGTAGCCCCAGATCTCCTGCAGCAGCTGTGCCCGGGAGAAGACCCGGCCCGGGTGCTGGGCCAGGTACTTCAGCAGCTCGAACTCCTTGTACGTGAGGTCGAGCGGGCGGCCGCGCAGCTTCGCGGAGTAGCTGTGCTCGTCGATGACCAGCTCGCCTGCCTGCGTCACGCCGCTGTCGGCGCCGTCGACGGGGCAGGTGGCGGCCAGCCGGCGGGCGGTGGCCCACTTGAGGCGGGCGTCGACCTCGGCCGGGCCGGCGGTGTCGAGCAGGACGTCGTCGATGCCCCAGTCGGCCGACAGCGCGACCAGTCCGCCCTCGGCGAGGACGGCGACCAGCGCGGAGGCCACGCCGGTGGAGGAGAGCAGCCCGCACAGGGTCCGGGCCTGGATGAGGTCGTGCCGCGCGTCGACGAGGACCACGTCGCCGGAGTCACCGTCCAGCAGGCTCGACAGCTCCGGTGCGACCACCCGGACGTGGTGGCCCAGCAGGCCGAGGGCGGGCAGCACCTCGGTCGTGGCCTGACGTGCGGCGGTCATGAGCACGAGTCGCATGACGTCTCCTCAGGGGAGCCGGGGACGACCGGTGTCGTCCAGGGGGCCCACGACAGCGCTGTCGATGAGCCAGCAGGATAACCGACGTGCCGCTGCACTCCCCGTCCGGAACCGGATCGTGACACGGAACCGTCCGCACACCGCCGGCCCGGGGAGTCCCCGGCTCCGGACACGCGGGAGCGGGACCACCGCGGCGCCGGCCGAGCGGAGCGGGCGCCGGGTGTCTGCGACGATCGGCCCGTGACGGCGACCGAGGTGGGGTCCGGGCTCCCCGCCCGCGCGTGGCACCTGCCCACGGCCGCCGCCGTCGTGGCGGCGACGGCGCTGCTGGTCCTGCTCCCCGCGGCCGCGGGAGACGCGGGCCGGCTGGCCGCGGTCGCCTTCCTGCAGGTGGCGCTGGTCGTCGCATGGGTGCCGGCGACCGGTATCCCGGCCCGGGCCGGCGCGCCCGCGCTCGGGCTCGCCGCGGCGGCCGGCGCGGACCTGCTGGTCGTGCTGCCCGAGCGGCCGGAGATCGGCGCGCTGCTCGCCGTGCCGGGGCTGGGCCTGCTCGCCGCGGTGCTGCACCAGATGCTGCGCCGGGCGCCGCGCTCCGACGTCGTCGGCTCGCTGGCCGGCGTCCTGCTGCTGGTCTGCGCGGTCTGCGCGCTCGCCGTGCTCCTCCTGCTGTCCCGGGCGGGCGACGCGACGGCAGGCGTCACCACGCTGCTCGTCGTCGGGACGACGCTGTCGGTGGCTGCGCTGGTCGACCTGGTGCTGCCCCGGCCGCCGGTCGCTGCGGGCGTGCCGCGCGGGGTGCCCGGCCTGCTGCTGGCGGTGCTGGCCGGGGGCGCCGTCGCCGTGGTCCGCCACGGCGCCGACGACGTGTCCGCGGTGCTCGGTGCGCTCCTCTCCGGCCTCGTCCTGGGCGGAGTCGCCGCGCTGGTCGGCCTGGCCGCGTCCTACGTCGTCGCGGGCGGACCGGGCCGGGCGTGGGCGGCGCCCCTGCTGCAGGCGGTGCTGCCGGTCGCCGCGGCCGCCCCGGTGGCCTTCTCGCTCCTGCTGCAGAACGCCCTCTGAGCGGCCGTCCGTGCGCGCGCTGCTGGTGGTCCTGCTGCTCCTGGGTGGCCTCCTCTTCGCCGCCGACCGGGGAGCCGAGGCGTTCGCGGAGGACCGGGTGGCACAGCTGGTCGCCGAGCGCGGCGGGCTGGCCGGCCGGCCCGAGGTCGAGATCGGGGGCTTCCCCTTCCTCACCCAGGCGGTGGGTGGGCGGTACGACGACGTGCGGATCGGCCTGACCGGCGCCGACCTGGGGCAGCCCGAGGGCACCCGCGCCGACGTCTCGCTGCGGGGCGTGCAGGTGGCGCTGTCGGACGTCCTGTCCGGGTCGGTGCAGCAGGTGCCGGTCGAGCGGGTCGACGGGACGGCGACGCTCGCCTACGCACTGCTGGCCGCGGAGTTGGGCCCCGGGACCACCGTGACGCGGAACGGCGACGGGCTGCGCGTGCAGCGCACCGTGGAGGTCGCCGGGGTGAGCGTGCCGCTCACCGCGACCGGCACCGTGTCGCTCGACGGCGACACCCTGGTGGTCGACGTCGAGGACGCCTCCGGCGCCGGCGTCGACGTGCCCGACCTCCTCGTCGACCAGGTCGACGACGCCCTCGACCTGCGCTACCCGATCCCGCAGCTGCCCTTCGGCCTGCAGGTCACCGGCGTCGCGCCGGCGGACGACGGCGTGCGGGTGCACGTCGAGGCGACCGACACGGTGCTGGGTACCTGAGAGGGCACCTGCCTGCCCGACACCGCTGGCACGCTCGCGGTGGGGCCCCGCAGGAGGGCCGTCCTCGGCCGGAACACCCGGGCGGGGGACCGGGTTGGTGCCTGGCGTGGACGGGACGGACGGGGTGGTGCTCGAGCGCCTGGGCGTGCACCCCGACCGGGCCGACCTGACCGTCGTCCAGTTCTCGACGGCGTTCTGCGGACCGTGCCGGGCCACCCGGGCGCGGCTGCGGCAGCTGCAGGCCACCCGGCCCGGCCTGGTGCACGTGGAGGTCGACGCGGAGAGCCACCTCGACGCCGTCCGCGCGCTCGGCGTCGACCGCACGCCGACGCTGCTCTACCTGGACCGGGAGGGCCGGCTGGTCGGCCGCAGCAGCGGGGCGCCGCGGCCCGCGGAGCTGGCCGCCGTCGTCGATGCCCACGTGCCGGCTGCCGCCTCCCGGGCGGGCAGGGACGTGTGATCGGTTACCCTCGCGGCCGTGGGCTTCCTGCTGACCTCCCGCCGCACAGTGGACCTGTGCCGCGTCGGCAGCTGCCTGTGTCCGGCCGTCTGAGGACGAGCCCGCTCGTCCAGACGTGCCCCGACCGCCGTCCGGAAGCCCCCGCACCGCCGCGTCGCGCCCCCGCACCACCCGGGCGGTCCGCCGCATCGCGGGGCCCGGTCCCCCGCACCGCACCCACCCACCACAGGGAGGAACACCCCCCATGAGCCGCAACGACGTGCTCGTTACCGCCGACTGGGCCCAGGAGCACCTCGGCCAGCCCGGTCTGGTCTTCGTCGAGGTCGACGAGGACACCAGCGCCTACGACGGCGGCCACCTCGAGGGCGCCGTCAAGCTGGACTGGAAGAAGGACCTGCAGGACCCGCTGCGCCGCGACTTCGTCGACAAGTCCGCGTTCGAGGCACTGCTGTCCTCCCGCGGGATCAGCAACGACGACACCGTGATCCTCTACGGCGGCAACAACAACTGGTTCGCCGCGTACGCGTACTGGTACTTCAAGCTCTACGGCCACGAGAGCGTCAAGCTCATCGACGGCGGCCGCAAGAAGTGGGAGCTCGACGGCCGCCCGCTGTCCAAGGACGTCGTGGAGCGCCCGGCCACCCAGTACACGGCCAAGGACCCCGACCTCTCGATCCGCGCGTTCCGCGACGAGGTCGTCGCCTCGATCGGCTCGAAGAACCTGATCGACGTCCGCTCGCCCGACGAGTTCTCGGGCAAGATCCTGGCGCCCGCGCACCTGCCGCAGGAGATGGCGCAGAAGGGCGGGCACGTCCCGACCGCGAAGAACATCCCGTGGAGCAAGGCGGCCAACGAGGACGGCACGTTCAAGAGCGACGAGCAGCTCGCCGCCCTCTATGACGAGCAGGGCTACGACGACAGCAAGGCGACCATCGCCTACTGCCGGATCGGCGAGCGCTCGAGCCACACGTGGTTCGTGCTGCGCGAGCTGCTGGGCAAGCCCGACGTCAAGAACTACGACGGCAGCTGGGTCGAGTACGGCTCGCTGGTCGGCGTCCCGATCGAGAAGTGAGCTGACATGTGCGGAGCCCCGAAGCAGGGCGGCACCCTGGCCGGCGTGGACCTGGCGACCCAGACGGTCATCCAGGGCCAGGTCTGGCACGACGGCGCCCCCGTCGCCGGTGCCTACGTCCGGCTGCTCGACGCCACCGACGAGTTCACCGCCGAGGTGGTGACCAGCCCCGAGGGCGAGTTCCGCTTCTTCGCCGCCCCGGGGAACTGGAAGCTGCGCTCGCTCGCACCGGTCGGCAGGGGTGAGCGCGTGCTCACCGCCGACGTCGGCCTGAACGAGACGACGGTCGCCATCGCCTGAGCGAGACGACACAGCGCCCCTCCCGCCCGAGCGGGAGGGGCGCTGTCGTGTCCGGCCCCGTTCCGTGGCCACCCTCGGCGTCGGCCCCTGCAGGTCCCGCCGCCGGGCCCGTGCAGGGCACCACCCGGAGCCTGCGAGGGGTGGGGAGGACGGGGTCCTTCCATGATGCGGGGCAGGGGGTCCTTCGTCAGTCGACGCCGGGCGGCAGGCGGTTGGGGCCGGCCTCGGGCGGCCGGGGACGGTCCTCGGGGTGGGTCCGGACGGCGACGATCGCGACGTCGTCGGCGCCGGGCTCGGGCAGCATCCGGGCCAGCAACGTGTCGCAGAGCTCCTCCAGCGGCGTGCCGCCGAGGTCGCGCAGCGCCTCCTGCAGCGCGGCCAGCCCCTCGTCCAGGTCGGCGTCCCGGCGCTCGACCAGGCCGTCGGTGACCAGCAGCAGGGTGTACCCGTCGCCCAGTTCGGCGGTGTGGTCGGTGCGCGGTGCGTCGGGGTCGATGCCGAGCATCAGCTCGGGGCGGGTCTCGAGCAGCGTGGTCGAGCCGTCGGGGGCGAGCAGCACCGGCGGGAGGTGTCCGGCGTTGCTCCAGCGCAACACGCGGGTTCCGGCCACGGGCACGTCCGGGTGCCGCTCGACGCGGGCGAGGACGACGGTCGCCATCGTGCTCACCGCGAGCCCGCGCGCCACGTGCTCGGCCCGGGACAGCGTCGCCGACGGTGGCTCGTCGTTGTCGTAGGCGAGCGCCCGCAGCAGGCCGCGCAGCTGGCCCATCGCCGCGGCGGCGTCGCTGTCGTGTCCGACGACGTCCCCGATCACCAGCATCGTCGCGCCGTCGGGCTGGAGGAACGCGTCGTACCAGTCGCCGCCGACCTGCGCCCCGTGCGCGGCCGGGCGGTACCGCACGGCGACCTGCAGATGGTCGGGCTCCGGCGGCGGGGTCAGCAGGGCCTGCTGCAGCCGGTCGGACAGCGCGCGCTGCTCCGCGGCCCGCGCGGTCACCCGGCGCAGCTCGTCGGCCTGCCGCCGGGCCGCCAGCCGGTCGGTCAGGTCCCGGAAGGACACCACCACACCGGTCACCGCGCCGTCCTCCAGCGTGGGGACGGCGATCAGCTCGACCGGCACCGCGGTGCCGTCGCGGTGCCAGAAGACCTCGTCGTCGGCGGTGACCGGTCGGCCGGTCCGCAGGGCGCGCCAGACCGGGCACTCCTGCTTCGGGTACGGCGAGCCGTCGGGCCGGCGCCCGTGGATCACCGCGTGCTGGTCGCGCCCCAGCTGCTCCTCGGCGGCGAGCCCGGTCATCCGCACCGCCGCCGGGTTGACGAACTCGACGCGCCCGTCGGCGTCGAGGCCGTAGATGCCGTCGGCGACGTTGGCCAGCACGCGCTCGTACCGGGCGAGCGTGCGCGAGAGCAGCGTCTCCACGTCGTGGAGGGCCACGTCGTCACCGCCCTCGCCGGCTGCCCGTGCACCCACGCTCCCGCCACCTCCCTGTGCCGCTCCGGTCCGCCAGCCTGCCCCATCGGGTCGGGACTCAACCGGGGCGTCGCCGATCGGTACCGGTTTCCCGGCGGACCCGGGCCGGCAGGACGGCGACGAGGGCCAGGATGACGGCCGTCGGGAGCACGCCACGCCACCGCCGCGGCATGCGGCGGTGGCGTGGCATGTCGACGCAGGTCCGGCGCGCCGCCGACCGGAGCGGGACCTGCCGACGTTCCCGGGCCTGGTCGGCGAGCTGCCGGTAGTGACCACCGCCGCGGGCTCGTCGCCGCCCGGCGTCTGCTACGGGTGCATCAGGCGACCCGCAGCGAGGACGGGTCGGCGGCGAGCCTGGTCCTCGACCGCAGCACCCGGACGACCGCGGCGCACGCCGCCCACACCAGCAGCACCGCGACCGGCAGCACCCCGAGCGCAGCCAGGAACAGCGGGCTCGACACGATCAGCGGGGCCGGGTAGACGACGGCGCCCACCAGCACGCCGGCGGCCATCGGCGTCACGGTGACCACCTGGAGGCGGCGCCGCTGCACTCGGTCCAGCGTGGCCGGGGAGGCACCGAGCGCGGCGGTCGAGGCCAGCGCCCGTCGCGTGGTCACCAGGTCGTCAGCCGCGGCCAGGGTCATCCCCGCGATCGCCACCAGCACGGCGAGGAACGCCGCGGTGGCGGTGAGCGCGAGGCCCGGGAGGTGTCCGGACAACCCCCCGTAGCCGTCGCCCGTGAGCAGGACGGCGGTGAGCACCGACGCGATGCCGAGCGCGATCCCGGCGACGAACACCGAGCCTGCGGTCCGGCCGGCCGGCCCACTCAGAGCGCGCAGCCCGGCGGCGGCCAGGACGTCCACCGCCCGGCCGCTGCGCGCCAGCCGTCGGGCTCGCCAGCCGACCCACGCCGAGCCGGCGGTCAGCACGGCGACGAGGAACAGGAGCAGTGCGCCGCCGAGCAGTGCGACCGAGGTGGCGGGACCCACGCTCCTGGTCTGCAGGGCGGCCGCGATTGCGATGACCGCGAGCACCAGTCCGGCCAGCCGCCACCGCAGGCGGACGCCGCGCCGGCGCCGCGCGCGGGTCGACCAGGCGCCTGCGGCGGCCGCGACCAACCCGGCGAGCACCGCGACGGTCGGCCAGCCGAGGACGTCAGCCGGGCCGAGCGGGGGCAGCAGCCGGGCGGACGGCGGGACGGCGGCGCGCAGCACGAGCCACAGCAGGACGTGGAGCGGACCGGCCAGCAGCCCGCCGACGAGCCCGGGGACGCCGGCATCCGCCGCGGCGAGGCGGCGCAGGTCGGCCGGTGTGGCGCCGACCAGGCGCAGGGCGTGCAGGGTGGCCGTCCGTCGCGCGCTGCCGGTGTTGAGGGGCCTGCCAGACCAGCGCCAGGGCCGGCACCACGAGCAGCACCAGCCCGGTGAGGACGCCGGGCTGGAGCCCCGCCTCGGTCACCAGCGGGGAGAGCCGGGGGTCGGGGGTCGGGAGGACCCCGTCGGCCTCCGTGCGCCACGACACCGTGGGGACGCGCAGGACGGCGAGGGCGGCCAGGGTCAGCGCGCCCGCCACGGCGGCGCCGACGGCGACCAGCGGGCCTCGCGTGCGCGAGGCGGCGGACCGCGGCCGGGTGAGGAGCCAGACGGTCGTCGTCCTCACGAGAGGGCCACCTCGTGCACGACGGATCCCTGGCGCAGCCGGACCTCGCGGTCGGCACGGGCGGCGACCGCGTTGTCGTGGCTGACCAGTACGACCAGCCGCCGGCCTGCGTCGTGGTGGTGACCAGGAGGTCGAGCATCTGCCGGCCGGTCGCGGTGTCCAGGCTCGCGGTGGGCTCGTCGGCGGGCAGCAGCAGCGGGCCGGCCACCAGTGCCCGGGCGGCCGCGGCCAGCTGCGCCTGCCCACCGGAGAGGTCGCTCGGCAACGCCGTGGGCGGCACGTCCAGGCCGACCCGGTCGAGCCACCCGGCGGCGGCGGCGCGAGCCTCGCGCGGCCCTCCAACAGCAGCGGGAGCGCGACGTTGTCCAGCACCGGGAGGTCGGGCACCAGCTGACCGAACTGCAGCACGATGCCCACCGAACGCCGCCGGATCCTCGCCCGTGTCGCCTCGTCGGCGTCGGCGAGGTCTGTGCCGGCCAGCACGACCCGGCCGCTCCGGGTGCGCAGCACCCCGGCGGCGAGCATGAGCAGCGTGGACTTGCCGCACCCGCTGGGGCCGGTCACCGCGACGACCTCGCCGGGTGCGACGGCCAGCGAGACGTCCCGCAGCGCCTGGGTCCTCCCGTAGGCGTGGCTGACCCCGAGCAGTTCGACCGTGCTCGTGCTCATGAGCTCTTCCTCTCGGCGGGCGTGCGGAGGGCCTGCTGGTCGTCGGGGGACGGCAGCAGATCAGTGGCCAGCTCGAGCCAGCGCAGGTCGGCGTCGAGGTGGGCGATGACGTGTTCGCGGACGAGTCGCTCCGCCGCGCCGGTGCCGGGTGGGGTCCGCTGCAGCTCACGCATGCGGCGCAGGTGGGCGGTCCGCTGGCGGCTGACGAAGCCCTGCACGTCGATGCCGGTGTGCAGAGCGGCGACCGTCTTGCGCACGATCTCCTCCGCACCGGACCCGGTGGCGGAAGCCGGCTCGGCCAGCCACGTGCGCAGTCGCCGCTCGCCGTCCTCGGTCAGTGCGTAGACCGTCCGCTCGGGACCGCCGTCGGTGCGGGTCTCCACCATCTCGGCCAGGCCGTCACGCTGCAGGCGCGCCAGCGTCGCGTACACCTGGCCGAACGCGAGGGGGCGGCTGTCCGGGAACCACGCGTCGTGCTCGTGCTTGATGTCGTAGCCGTGTCGTGGCGCGCCGGCGAGCAGCGCCAGGTGGAGCTCGGTCATCGACATGGGAGGCTGTCCACACCACGAGTAGACATCAGGTGAATAGTCAGCCGCTCGACTTGCCGGCGGAGGAGCCGCGCGACCGTCCTAGAGGCCGACGAGCGTGGCCAACTCGCGCATGGCGGCTTCGAACCAGCGGTCCGTGTCCAGCACCGACCCGACGAGGTGGCCGAACAACTCGAAGCTGATGGTCCCGTAGAGCGAGCTCCAGGCCAGCAGCGCGCGCAGCCGGACGGCGTCGTCGAGAGCGGGGTGGTCCCCGCCGAGGACGGCGGCCGTCTCGTCGCTCACCAGCTCCGGATCCCGGTCGACCCCGGCCGCCTCGGGCAGCGCGCCGCTGCGGGCTGCGTCGCCGAGGATCCGGCCCAGGACCACGCCGACCCGCGCCGCCGCGGGGACGGTGTCGCGCGGGGCCGCGTACCCGGGCACGGGGGAGCCGTAGAGCAGCGCGTACTCGTGCTGGTGTGCCCGGGCCCACGACCGGACGGCGCGGCACACCGCCAGCCAGCGCTCCCGCGGTGCCGCGCCCGGGTCGTCGGCGGCCTCGCCGGCCGCTCCCAAGGCGTCGTAGCCGTCGGTGATCAGCCGGGTGAGCAGGTCGTCGCGGCTGGGGAAGTAGCGGTAGACCGCCGACGAGGCCATGCCCATCTCCCGGGCGACCGCCCGCAACGAGAGGCCGGCGGCACCCACCTCGGCCAACTGCCGCCGAGCGACGGCGGTGATCTCGGCGATCACCTCTGCGCGGACGCGGTCGCGGAGGGTGGACGGCATGCAGCCGATACTCGCTGCTGTGATCGATGCACGCAACCGAGAGCACTGCTCTTGACTCTCCGTCGGCGTCGTGCGAGCGTCGTCGTCATCGGAGAGCAGTGCTCTTGCCGGATCCCGAGGAGGAGTCATGGCACTGCACGTGGTCGTGGGCAAGGGCCCGGTCGGGACGACGACCGCCGACCTGCTGGCTGCCCGGGGGCACCGGGTCCGGGTGCTGTCGCGCAGCGGGGGGACGTCGACCGACGCCGTCGAGCACCGGCGGGTGGACGCGACCGACGCGGACGCCCTCGCCGCGGCCGAGCGGATGGGCGCGGTGCTGGTCACGATGTCCAACCTGTACGTCTACGGCGCCCCGACCGGCCCGATGGCGCCTGACAGCCCGCTGGCCGCGACCGACCTCAAGGGGCGGGTGCGCATCGCGATGTGGACCGACGCGCTGGCCGCGCACGAGGCCGGCCGGGTGCGGGTCACCGAGGCGCGCGCCGCGGACTTCGTCGGTCCCCAGGTGCCCGCCGCCCACTCGCACCTCGTCCGGCAGCTGCCCGCGCTGCGCCGCGGCCGCCCTGCCTGGGTGGTCGGCGATCCCGACGTCCCGCGCAGCTGGGCGTACCTGCCGGACGTCGCGGCGACGCTGGTGACCCTGGGTACCGACGAGCGGGCACCGGGCCGGGCCTGGCACGTGCCGAGCGCACCCCCGCGCTCGCAGCGGCAGGCGCTGACCGACCTGGCGGCGGCGATCGGCGGGCCGCCGGCCCGGGTGCGCGCCGTCCCGTGGCCGGTGCTGCGTGCCGTCGGGCTGGTCTCGCCGGTCATGCGCGAGGTGGTCGACGTCCGGCACCAGTTCGACCGGCCCTACGTGATCGACGCGTCGGCGACGACGGCCACGTTCGGACTAACCCCCACGCCCTGGGACGAGGTGGTCGCGGCCACGGCCGGCGCGGTTCCGGCGACCGCCTGAGGGAGGACCCCGTCCTCCCCGTCTCCGCACGCCCAGGACGGTGCCCTGGACGGGGCCGGGGCCCTGCAGGGAGGCCGGGGCCGGGCAGTCCTACGGTGGAGCGCATGGTCTCTGCCTGGGTCCTCGTCGCCCTGACGTCCTTCGCGGCGCTCGGCTGCGGGTACGGCGCCGCCCGGCTCGCCCGCCGTCCACGGGAGGTGCGTCGGTGAGCGAGCCTGCGAGCTCATCCATGGGCACAGCAGCGCCGCGAACGCGGCCGACGAGCGCCAGCGAGGAGGTCTCGTGAGCGAGTCCGTGGGTGGTGCCACCGAGCTGCCGGTCGCCGACACCGTCGACGTCCGCTCCGGCCCGGAGGTCTCCGAGGAGCTGCTCGCCGTCCTGCCGCTGCTCGGCGAGTGGCACGGCGAGGGGCAGGCCGCCGGGGCCGGGGGGGACCACCGCTTCGGCCAGTGGATCCGGTTCAGCCACGACGGCCGCGGCTTCCTGGCCTACGACTCGCGCACCTGGCGGCTCACCGACGAGGGCGAGGTCGTCGGGCCCGCCGTCCGGGAGTCCGGCTTCTGGCGTCCCCGCGGCGGCGGGGACGACGTCGAGCTGCTGGTCACCAGCCCCGACGGGCTGGTCGAGCTGTACGTCGGCCGGGCCCGGACGACGACCAGCTGGGAGCTGACCACCGACGTCCTCGCCCGGACGCCGGATGCCCCCGAGGTGTCCCGCGCGGTGCGGCTGTACGGCATCGTCGAAGGGGCGCTCATGTACGCCATCGACCGTGCCACCGGCGACGATCCGCTGCGGCCGACCATGTCGGCCCGGCTGGAGCGGCTGCGGTGACCCCGCGCCAGGTGGCCGACCGCTACGTCGACGCGGTCTGCGAGCTCGACCCGATCGTCGCCACCTCGCTGGGCACCCGCCCCGGCGACGACCGGCTGCCCGACCCCGGTCCCGCCGGGCTGGAGGCCGAAGCGCAGCTGGCCCGCGACACCGTCGCCGAGCTGGACGGGGTGCTGGCCGCCGACCCCGCCCTGGACGGCGACCCGGTGGAGCGGCGCTGCGCCCGGCTGCTGCGCGAGCGGCTGCGTGCGGAGCTGGCCGTGCACGAGGCCGGCGAGGGGCTGCGGGCGCTGTCGAACCTGTTCAGCCCGGTGCACTCGATCCGCCAGGTCTTCCTGCTCATGCCGACGGCGTCGGAGGACGACTGGGCCGTCGTCGCCCGCCGGATGGCGCGCGTCCCCGAGGCCTACCGCGGGTTCCGCGCGTCGCTGGAGGAGGGTGCCCGCCGCGGTCTGCTCGTGGCGCCGCGCCAGGTGTCGACGGTCGTGGCGCAGCTCGGCGAGTGGCTGGCCGGGCCCTTCTTCGGCGGGTTCGCCGCGGGCGGCCCGGACGCCCTCCGCGGCGAGCTGGACGCCGCCGCCCGGGCCGCCGACGGCGCGGTCGCCGAGGTGCGGGACTTCCTCCGCGACGTCTACCTGCCGCAGACCGAGGGGACGCCGGACGCCGTCGGCCGCGACCGCTACGCGCTGGCCGCCCGCCGCTGGACCGGCTCGGACCTCGGCGCCGGGGACGGGCTGGAGGAGGCCTGCGCCTGGGGCTGGGCCGAGCACCGGCGGATCCTCGCCGAGCAGCGGGCCGAGGCCGAGCGCGTGGTGCCCGGCGGGACGCCGATGGAGGCGATGCGCTGGCTGGACGTGCACGGTCCCGCCGTCGACGGCGTCGAGGCCATCCGCGAGCGGCTCCAGACCATGATGGACGACGCGATCGAGGCGCTGGACGGCGTGCACTTCGACCTCGCCGAGCCGATCCGCCGCGTCGAGGCGATGATCGCGCCGCCCGGCAGCGCCGCCGCGCCGTACTACACGCGGCCCGCGCAGGACTTCTCCCGGCCGGGCCGCACCTGGCTGCCCACCCTGGGCCGGGAGCGCTTCCCGCTCTGGGACCTGACCTCGATCTGGTACCACGAGGGCGTCCCGGGCCACCACTTGCAGCTGGCCCAGTGGGCGTACGTCTCCGGGCAGCTGTCGACCTACCAGACGTCGCTGGGCTCGGTCGGGGCGAACGTCGAGGGCTGGGCGCTGTACGCCGAGCGCCTCATGGACGAGCTCGGCTACTTTCCCGACCCCGGCACGCGGCTGGGCTTCCTCGACGCCCAGCAGCTGCGCGCGGTCCGGGTGGTCATCGACATCGGCATGCACCTGGGCCTGCCCGTTCCGGACGACGCCGACGGCGCCCTGGCCGAGCACCGCGGGCGGCCGTGGACGCCGGAGCTGGCCCGCGCCTTCCTCGGCGAGCACAGCGGTGCGACTCCGGCCTTCCTCGACAGCGAGCTGGTCCGCTACCTCGGCCTGCCGGGGCAGGCGATCAGCTACAAGCTCGGGGAGCGCGCCTGGCTGCAGGGCCGGGCGGCGGCGCAGCGGGCGCGCGGCGCCGCGTTCGACCGCCGGGCCTGGCACATGGCCGCGCTGTCGCAGGGCTCGCTCGGCCTCGACGACCTGGCCGCGGAACTCGCCGTCCTCTGAGAGAGGGGGCAGGGGGTCCTTCTTCAGAAGCGGGTCGGGGCGGGGTTGACCAGGTCGGTGTCGTGGCCGATCGGGTCGTCGGGAGACGCCGGGTGCACCTCCAGCGGTGCGCCGAGGAGGGCGTCGACCGCGCCGGCCGGCCCGCCGACGTAGGTGCTCATCAGGGTGGGGTCCGTGGCCACGAACCAGGCGCGGTCGGCGGGCCACCACACGGCCGCGCTCTGCTCCTGCGGCTCGGGGGCGAAGTTGGCCGCGGCCAGCGTGATCGGACCGCTCCGCAGCAGCAGGTCGCAGGTGGGCAGCGTCAGGTGCGGCCGGTCGGTGGCGGCGTCGTCGCACCAGCCGAACCAGCACTCCTGCGGCGTGGTCGTCCACCCGGCGAGCAGCGTGGCCAGGGCGGCGGCGACGTGTGCGGGCAGGTGGCCCTCGGCGGGGCTGTCGTTCCAGACGTCGGGCTGGTCCTCCTCGCCGACGTACTCCCACGAGCCGGTGATCGCCGGCCACTGCATCAGCCGGTGCGCGGTGGTGCCGTTGTAGGCCGCGACCTCGTCCCAGCGGACGTCGACGTCGTCGTCCCCGGCATAGCGCACGGCGGGGTGCAGCACGCGGGCGTAGGCCTCGAAGACCGGGGGCACGAGGGACGCGACGGAGCGGTCGTCCCGGAGGGCCGCGGCGACCCAGGCGCCGGGGGAGACGTCGGTCCCGACAGGGCGGCCGGTCGACAGCGCGGGCCTCCCCGGAGAACGGACAACCCCCGGGCTGCTCCGCGGCGCCCGGCCCTCCGAAGAGGGGAGCAGCACGCGGGCCGGCTGGACAAATGCCGGCGGCCCGGGGGTCGGGTGACTGTCCGGTTCTCGCTCGCCGCCGTACGACGGACGGGCGATCTGCCGTCGCTCAGACTGTCGTCTGAACGGGCGGCCCATCTGGACGGCGGCTAGCGGACAGCCACCTCACGAGTCCGGTAAGCATGCAAGTTACGGACCACCTCCTCTCTCGTGTACCTCGACGGTACGTCGCATCCGAGGGGGGCTGCAACGCCGATTTTCAGCCCTCGGCGGAACCGCCGGCGGTGCGCCCGGGCGGAGGGCCACCGTCTCGGTCCCGTCGGTGGTCGGCGCGGTCGTCCACGGTCTCGCGCTGGTACACGTCCGGGATGCCGTCCCGGTCGAAGTCGGCCCGCTCGTCCTCGTAGATGCGCTTGTATCGGCGGTTGCGCAGCCGCAGGATCACCGTGGCCAAGAGCGCGGCCAGCAGAGTGCCGGTCAGGATGCCGACCTTCGCGTGGTCGTAGGTCGGCGTGCCCAGGCCGAAGGCCAGTTCGGTGATCAGCAGGGAGACGGTGAAGCCGATCCCGCCGAGCAGGGACAGGCCGACGACGTCGGGCCAGCCGAGCGCCTCGTCGAGCTCGGCCCGCGTGAAGCGGGAGACCAGCCAGGTCGCGCCGGTGATGCCGATCGCCTTGCCCAGCACCAGCCCGGCGGTGATGCCCACCGCGACGCTGTCGGTGATCGACTCGGCCAGGCCGGAGAGCCCGCCGACCGCGACACCGGCGGAGAAGAAGGCGAACACCGGGACGGCGACGCCCGCCGAGATCGGCCGGAACCGGTGCTCGAAGTGCTCGGCGAGGCCCGGCCCGGCCTCCGGGCCGCCTGCAGCCGCGCTGCGGACGACCGGGACGGTGAACGCCAGCAGCACGCCGGCGACCGTCGCGTGCACTCCCGACTCGTGCATAAACACCCAGGTGAGGGCCGCCAGCGGCAGCAGCAGCCACCAGGAGCGGATCCGCCGCTGCACGAGGAGGCCGAAGACGGCCAGCGGGACCAGGGACAGCCCCAGGTACCCGGCGGAGAAGTCGGCGGTGTAGAAGATCGCGATCACCACGATCGCGAGCAGGTCGTCGACGACCGCGAGGGTGAGCAGGAAGGTGCGCAGGGCCGCCGGCAGGTGGGTGCTGATGACGGCGAGGACGGCCAGGGCGAAGGCGATGTCGGTGGCCGAGGGGATGGCCCAGCCGCGCAGCGCGTCGTCGTCCCGGCCGAGGTTGAACAGCACGAAGAAGAGGGCCGGCACGGCCATGCCGCCGACGGCGGCGGCGATCGGCAGCGCGGCGCGGCGCGGGTCGCGCAGGTCGCCGGCGACGAACTCGCGCTTGAGCTCGAGCCCGGCGACGAAGAAGAAGATCGCGAGCAGCCCGTCGGCGGCCCACGTGCCGAGGGTGAGGTCCAGGTGCAGGGACGCCGGGCCGACGCGGGTGTCGCGGAGGGTCTCGTAGGCCGCGCCCCACGGAGAGTTGGCCCAGACCAGCGCGATGGCAGCCGCGGCGAGGAGCAGGGCGCCACCGACGGTCTCCTTGCGGAGGATGTCGGCTATGCGGCGGGTCTCGGTCCAGGATCCGCGGCCCAGGAGGGGGGCCCGGGTGGAGGGGCTCATGGGGGCGGCTCCCAACGGGTCGTCGACGGAGGACCTGCCGACCAGACTTCCCGGCGCACCTCCGGGGACCCTACCGGCGGCCCGCCGCGCGCGCCGTCCGGCGGGCCCCCGCTCCGTACAGTGGGCGCCGTGACCCACCGCGCTGCACGGCCGTCCCGGGACGGCCGGTGAGGCTCGCCGAGCTGGCCGGGCGCCGGGTCGGGGTCTGGGGTCACGGGCGCGAGGGGCGGGCCGCGGTGCGTGCCGCGCTGACCGCCCGCGCGGCGGGAGTCGTGGTCGTCGACGCCGTCCCGCCGGTGGACCTGCCACCGGGCGTGCAGGCCGGCAGCGACGTCGCCGAACTCGCCGGCTGCGCCGTGGTGTTCCGCTCGCCGGGCATCAGCCCCTACCGCGAGGACGCCCGCGCGCTGGCCGCCCGGACCACCCTCACCTCCGGCACCGGCGTGGCCCTGGCCGAGTTCGCCGCCCGCGACGTGCCGACGCTCTGCGTCACGGGCACCAAGGGCAAGAGCACCACCAGCGCGCTGGCCGCCGCCGTGCTGACCGCGGCCAGCCGGCCGGCGGTGCACGCCGGCAACATCGGCACCCCGCTGCTCGACGTCCTCCTCGACGACGCCGTCGCCGAGGGCACCCCGCTGGTGGTCGAGGTGTCCAGCTACCAGGCGGCCGCGGTCGAGGGCTGGTCCGGTTGGGGCGCGGTGACCTCGCTGGCCCCCGAGCACCTGGACTGGCACGGCGACGTCGAGACGTACTACCGCGACAAGCTGCACGTCTTCGCCGGCTGCGGGCCGGAGTCGGTCGTCGTCAGCGCGCAGGCCCGGTCGATCGCCGAACAGCACCTCGACCCGGCCGTGCTGGTCGACCCGGCCGAGCTCGTTCCCGAGGCGCGGCTGGCCGGCTTCCCGCTCGAGCGGCTCTCGGGCGTGCACAACGTCGCCAACCTGCACGTCGCGCTGGCCGCCTGCGTCCGGATGGGCGTGGACCTCGACCGGTCCGCCGAGGCCGTCCGCCGCGCCGTCGCCGGTTTCCGGGCGCTGCCGCACCGGCTCTCGCCGGTGGCCACGCGGGACGGCGTCACGTTCGTCGACGACGCGCTGAGCACCACCCCGGTGTCGGTGCGCGCCGCCATCGACGCCTTCGCCGGGCAGCAGGTCACGCTGATCGCCGGGGGGCAGGACCGCGGGCTGGACTACACCGACCTCGCCGCGGCGGTCGTCGCCCGCGGCGGGACGGTGCAGGTGCTGACGATCCCGGACACCGGCGCCCGCTTCGCCGCCGACCTGCGTGCCGCCGCGGCCGCCGCCGGCGTCGCCGCGCCGGTCACCGAGACCGGCTCCCTGGCCGACGCCGTCGCCGAGGCGCTGCGCACCGCCCGGCCGGGCGGTCTGGTGCTGCTCTCGCCGGGCGCCCCCAGCTACAACCGCTTCCGCAACTACGAGGAGTTGGCACGGACCTATGAGCAGATCCTCCTCGACGCCGGAGCCCAGCGTGTCTGAGCAGGACGCCTTCGTCGTCGCCGGTCGCTCGCTGGACCCCGCCACGGGCGAGGCCGCCTTCACCTACCGGCTGGCCGGCGACGAGTTCACCGAGCGGCTCACCCTGGACCCGGGCCTGGTCGCCGGCGCCGACCCGGCGCGGGTGGACGCCGCCCTGGACCTGGTGCACCTGGTCATGGGCACCAGCTACTACAAGCTGCGCGCCCCCGGCCGGGTCGTCGTCGAGCGGCCGGTGACCAAGGCGCAGGCCGCCGTCGCGGAGGCGGCGTACACGCACGGGCTGGGCGAGTTCGCGGCGGTCAACCGGCTGCCGGTGCCGCACGAGGTCGCCTTCGACCTGGAGCTCACCGACGACCTGCCGGCGCCGGCGGAGGGCGGCGGGCGCGAGGCGCTGCTGCCGGTCGGCGGCGGCAAGGACTCCGCGCTGGCGCTGGTCGTCGTCACCCCGGCCACCGCGCTGGCGGTCAACCCGACCGACGCCCAGCGCGACGTGACCCGCGCCGCCGGCGTCCGGCTGATCGGCGTCCGCCGGCGGCTGGACCCGCTGCTGGGCGAGCGCACCCGGGCCGGGGGGCTGAACGGGCACGTGCCGGTCACCGCGATCAACTCGGCGATCTCCACGCTGGTCGCCGTCCTCGGTGGGTTCGACCCGGTGGTCTTCGCCAACGAGCGCTCCGCCGACGAGGAGACGCTGACCATCAACGGCGCGCGGGTGAACCACCAGTACTCGAAGTCCTACGAGTTCGAGCGGCTGTTCGCCGCCGCAGGAGCGGAGGTGGGCGTCGGCTACTTCAGCCTGACCCGGCAGCTCTCGGAGCTGGCGACGGTCGCCGCGGTGGCCGACCTGCCGGACCTGCGCGGCGAGATCCTCAGCTGCAACCGCAGCTACACGCAGGCGCACATGGGCGGCGAGGCCACGCAGCGCTGGTGCCTGCACTGCGACAAGTGCCTGTTCACCTTCCTGTGCTTCGCGGTCTTCCTGACCCCGGAGGAGGCCCGCGCGATGTTCGGCGGCGACCCGCTGGCCGACCCCTCGCTGGCCGACGGCTTCCGGCGGCTGTGGGCCACGGAGAAGCCGTTCGACTGCGTGGGGGAGCGGGCCGAGAGCGCCGCCGCGATGGCCCACCTCGCGCGGAGCACCGCGTGGGGCGACCACGCCGTCGTCCGGGCGCTGGGGGCGGAGGCCGCGTCGTTCGCCGCGGTCACCGGTGCCACCGTCGAGGGCTTCCTGCCGCCGCGCGGCGACCACTCGGTGCCCGACCGGTACCTGGCCTCGCTGCAGCGGGTGCTCGCGGAGGCCCGCCCGCCGGTGGCGTGAGCAGCGCGCTCGCGGACGTCGAGCGGGCGCTGCTGCGCCCCGGCGCCCGCGACGTCACCGGGCTGGCCGCCGCCGTCCCCGGGCAGTTCGCCCGGCTGGCGGAGGAGCTCGCCGCGGCCGGTCGCGCCGGCAGCCGCGTCGGCCTGGTCACCGGCGTGCACATCGCCTGGGCGCCCGTCCCGGCGGCCGAGACCGACGGTCCGGTCGGCACCGCCGTCCTGGCCGCCGCGCTGGCCGTGCTCGGCGCCGAGCCGGTGGTGCTCACCGACGAGCCGTGCGCGCAGGTGACCGCCGCCTGCCTGGAGGTGCTCGGCGCCGGGCGGCCGGAGGTGCTGCCGGTGGCCGCGGACGAGGGGCGGGTCCGGGCGCGGGTGGCCGCGCTCGGCCTCTCGCACCTGGTCGCGGTGGAGCGGCTGGGGCCGGCTGCGGACGGGCGGGTGCTGACGATGCGCGGCGTCGACGTCACCGGCTCCACCGCCCCGCTGCACGCGGCGTTCGCCCTGCCGGGCCTGGTCACCGGGGCGGTGGGCGACGGCGGCAACGAGATCGGCATGGGCAACGTGCCCGCCGACGTCGTCGCCGCCTGCATCGCGCACGGCGACCGGATCGCCTGCCGGGTGCCCGTTGACGCCCTCGTCGTCGCCGGCACCTCCAACTGGGGCTGCTCCGGACTGGTCGCCGGGCTGGCGCGGCTGGCCCCCCGGCACCGGAACGCCCTGGTCGCGCTGCTGGATCCGCGCGTCGACGCCCGGGTGCTCGGGGCCGCCACCGCGGCCGGCGCGATCGACGGCGTCACCGGGGTGCCGGGGCTCAGCGTGGACGGCATCCCGGCAACCGGCTACGCCGACCTGCTGACCGATCTGAGCGCTCTGGCCCGGGCATAGGCTCGACGGCGTGCCCGCCCCGCACCCGCCCTCCGACGCCCTGCCGTCGGGTGACCAGCCGCTGGCCGAGCGCCTGCGCGCCCGCGGGCTGCGGCTGACCACCCAGCGCCAGCGGGTGCTCGCCGCGGTCGCCGCACTCGAGCACGCCACCCCCGAGGAGATCGCCACCCGGCTGCGCGAGGAGGCCGGCCCGGACGGCGCGGCGCCGGACACCTCGACGGTCTACCGCAACCTCGAGCTGCTCGAGCGGCTCCGGCTGGTGTGGCACACCCACCTCGGCAAGGGCGCGCCGGTCTACCACGCCGCCGAGCACCCGCACCTGCACGTGGTGTGCGCCGGCTGCGGGGAGATCTCCTCGGTCGACCCGGCACTGCTCGACGGCGCCGCGGAACGTCTGGCGGCCGATCTCGGTTTCCAGCTGGACGTGGGGCACGTCGCGCTGTCGGGGACGTGCCGCGCGTGCCGCGAACGAGCCGGATCGGAGTCCTGATGTCCACCCCCAGCCCCCTGCTGTCGCGCCCCGGTGCCGTCCCCGTGGAGGACGGGTCCGTCCCGGCGCACTACGGCAGCCCGCTCCGCGAGCAGCGCGAGCTCGCCGAGGGCGCCGGCCTGGTCGACCGCAGCGACCGCGACGTGCTCGTCGTCCCCGGTGCCGACCGGCTGACCTGGCTGCACAGCCTGCTGACCCAGCACCTCGAGCAGCTCGGCGACGGCGTCGGCGCGGAGGCCCTGGAGCTGTCCCCGAACGGGCACGTCGAGCACCACCTGGTCCTCGCCGAGCTGGCGGGCAGCACCTGGGTCGACGTGGAGCCGGGCACCGGCGCGGCGCTGCAGACGTACCTGGAGCGGATGCGGTTCCTGCTCCGCGTCGAGCCGGCGCTGGTGACCGGTGCGTGGGCGCTGCTGTCGCTGGCCGGCCCCCGCGGCGACGAGGTGCTCGCCGCCGCCGGCCTGCCCGTTCCCGCCCTGCCGTACGCGGTGCTCGCCCTGGACGGCGGCGGGTGGGTGCGCCGGATGCCCCCGATCGGGGACGGCGCCCCCGTCGTCGACCTGCTGGTGCCGCGCGGCGAGCTGGCCGCCCGCGCCGACGCGCTGCTGGCTGCGGGGGCCGCGCCCGCCGGGGTGGACGCCTACGAGGCGCTGCGGGTCGAGGCCCGCCGTCCGCGCCTGGGCGTCGACACCGACCACCGCACCATCCCCAACGAGACCGGCTGGCTGACCAGCGCCGTCCACCTGGCCAAGGGCTGCTACCGCGGCCAGGAGACCGTGGCCCGCGTGCACAACCTGGGCCGCCCGCCGCGGCGGCTGGTGCTGCTGCACCTCGATGGCCTGGCCGAGCAGCTCCCGGAGGCCGGGACGCCGGTGCAGCTCGGCGCGCGCGACGTCGGCCGGGTCGGCTCCGTCGTCCGCCACCACGAGCTCGGCGTCGTGGCGCTGGCGCTGGTGAAGCAGTCGGTCGCGATGGACGCCGAGCTCACCGTGGCCGGCGCCCGCGCCGCGATCGACCCCGACGACGCCCCGGTCACCCTCGACGACACGGTCGCTGCGGCGCGTGACCGGGTCCAGGCCGTCCGGTCTGGGACCATCCCCCGGTGACCGCTCGACCCACCGGAGAGGCCCGCTCGTGACCCCCGAACCGACCCGCGCCGGCGGCGCCGCCGTCGACGCGCTGCTCGACCCCGGTTTCCTCGAGGCCGCAGTGCAGCGGCCGATGGCCGACGTCCGCCGGCTCCGCCGCCAGGCCGAGCAGGAGGAGGTCAACCTCTCCTACACCCGGCGGCTGCTGCAGGGCCGGCTGGACATCGTGCGCCGCGAGCTGCAGCGCCGCGCCGAGCACGACGGCCGGTCGCTGGTCGACCTGCTGCCGGAGATCCTCGCCGAGAAGGGCCGCGGTCCTGCGCACGGCCTGGGCCGCCACCAGACCGTGCAGCCGGCGGCGCCCGAGGAGTACGAGAGCTGGGTCAAGTCGCTGACCCCGGGGGTCGACCTGTCCGCGGTCCCCGAGCTGTCCGACGCCGAGCTGGAGCGGGCCGCCCGCGCGCTGGCCGCCGCCGAGGGGTCGCTGTCCGAGCGGCGCCGCGGTGTGCAGCAGGTCATGGACGGGCTGGCCGCCGAGCTGGGCCGCCGGTACCGCAACGGCGAGGCCGACGTCGCCGCGCTGCTCGCCGACGAGGGCAGGTGAAGGACCCCGCTGCCCCCCACCACTCGCAGGCTCGCGGTGGGGCCCTGCAGCGGGGCCGTTCCAGCACGTCGCCTTGGCCGGACAACCCGGTGCTGGTCGAGGTGTGGCGCTCGGGGTTCCTGGAGTCGGTGCACCGCGGCTCGCTGGTCGTCGTCGGCCCCGACGGTGCGGTGCTGCACGCGGTCGGGGACGTCGACCGTCCGGTGCTGCCGCGGTCGGCGAACAAGCCGGTGCAGGCGACCGCGCTGCTGGCCGCCGGCTGGACGCCGCGCTCGGGGGAGGAGCTGGCCATCGGCGCCGGCTCGCACTCCGGCGAGGACGGCCACCGTGAGCTGGTCGCCGGGATGCTCGCGGCCGCGGGTCTCTCGCCCGACGACCTCGGCTGCCCGCCGGCGCTGCCGCTGCACGATCCCGACTTCGCGGCCTGGCTGGCCGCCGGCCGGGCGCCGGAGCGGCTGGCGATGAACTGCTCCGGCAAGCACGCGGCGATGCTGTCGGCCTGCGTCGCCGCCGGCTGGCCCACGGACGGGTACCTCGAGCGCGAGCACCCGCTGCAGCAGGCGGTCGAGGCCCGGCTCGGCGAGGCGGCGGGCACGCCGGTGGCGGCGGTCGTCGTCGACGGCTGCGGGGCCCCGCAGCACGGGCTGCCGCTGACGGGCCTGGCACGGGGGGTGTCCTCGCTGGTCGAGGCCGCGGCCGGCGCGCACGACCGGGCGGTCGCCGACGCGATGCGGGCGCACCCCTGGTTCGTGGCGGGCACCGGCCGGGAGGACACCGACCTCATGTGCGCCGTCGACGGCCTGCTGGTCAAGGGCGGGGCCGACGGCGTGCACGTCGCCGCCCTGCCGGGCCGCGGCGCGGTCGCGCTGAAGCTCGACGACGGCGGCGACCGCGGCCGCGCGCCCGCGCTGTGCGCCGGGCTGCTGCGCCTCGGCGTCCCGGCCGAGCAGCTGAGCCCCTGGTCGCTGACGCCGGTCTCCGGCGGGGCCGGCGTGGTCGGAGAGGTGCGAGCGGCCGCTGCGCTGCTGAGGTGAACCGACACGCCGGAGGTGAGGCGTCTCACACCCGACTGCCAGCTCCTCCGCTTGCAAGAGCTAGCACCCGGGCCTAGCGTCGAGGTGTGCAGAACCCGGGGGACTTCGTCCGCGGACAGGTGACCACCGTCCGCGGCGTGGTGGACCAGCTCGCGGGCAGCGTCGCCGAGACGGTCGCCGCCGAGCGCTCCAAGGTCTCGGCCACCGGTTCCCAGGTCGGGGAGTTCATCCGCGAGCAGCGCAGCGCCGCCCGGGTGTCCCTCCGCGAGCTCGCCCGCACGGCGGGGGTGAGCAACCCCTACCTGTCGCAGGTGGAGCGAGGGCTGCGCAAGCCGTCGGCGGAGATCCTCGCGGCGATCGCCAAGGGTCTGAAGATCTCCGCCGAGACGCTCTACGAGCAGGCCGGGATCCTCGACCGCCGCGACGGCAACCCGGACACCGTGGCGGCCATCCGTGCCGACCAGTCGCTCTCCGAGCGGCACAAGGCCGTGCTGCTCGAGCTGTACGGGACCTACGTCCGGGAGCACGCCACGAGCGCGTCCACCCCGGCAGACCCCACTGACCCCACCCCGAACCGTTCCACGAAGGAGTCGGCATGACCGCCACCGACACGTTGAAGAAGTACGGCGAGACCGTCGCCGTGCAGAACAAGCAGGTCCTGCTGGCCGCCGTCGGCGCCGGCGACCTGGCCGTCGAGCGCACCCGCGCCGTCGTCGGCACCCTGCGTTCGCGCGTCGAGGCCCTGCCCGGCGAGGCCCAGGTGCAGGTCGACCTGGCCGCCAAGGAGGCCCGCACCCGCGCCGAGGAGGCCGTCTGGACCGCGCGCACGTCGGCCCAGCAGGTCGCCACCGCCGTCCGTCCCGACGTCGTCGCGAGCACGGTGGCCGGCCTGGTGAGCACCGCTCGCACGCAGACCGTCGCCACCATCGAGACCCTCGCCGTCCGCGGTGCCGAGGTCGTCGAGGAGCTGCGCCGCCAGCCCGTCGTCCGCAAGGTCGTCGGCCGCGCGGAGCGTGCGGTGGACGCCGTCGAGGACGCCCTCGAGGACGTGCTCGAGGAGACCGCCGAGACCGTCGCCGAGGCCTCGAACGAGGTCACCTCCATCGCGCAGAAGACCGCGGCGAAGGCCGAGAAGGTCATCGACCAGGCCGAGGAGGCCACCCACGAGGCCGCCGAGCAGGCCAAGGCCACCCTCGAGGCGGCCGAGGAGCCCGAGGCCAAGCCGGCTCGCAAGCCCGCCGCGGCCAAGAAGACCTCCGCGGCGCGGAAGTCGGCTCCGGCCGGCACCTCCGCCCGGGTGACCCGCACCACCAAGCGCAACGACTGACGAAGGACCTCCCTGCCCCCACCGCTCGCAAGCTCGCGGCGGGACCCTGCAGGGAGGCCGCCCCGGTCCCAGGGCCCCGGAGCCGCGCACAGCGCTCCGGGGCCCTGTCGCGTCCGGGACTCCCCCGGAGGGGTCGCAGGACCACGGCCGGGAGCGCGCCGGCGGGTACCCTCCCGGGCATGCTGAGCTTCCAGGGTGCCGTGTACGCGGTGCTCTTCTACGCGGCTCTGGCGCTCACGGTGTGGGCGCTCGCCGACGCCCTCATCCGCCCGGCTGCCGGCTACGTCGCGGCGGGCAAGCTCACCAAGCCAGGCTGGGCCGCCATCCTCGGGCTGTCGGTCCTGGTCATCGTCGTCTTCCAGACCCCGCTGAGCTTCCTGGGCCTGCCGGCGGTCATCGCCGCGATCGTCTACCTCGTCGACGTCCGGCCCGCGGTCCGCGGGCTGAGCCGGGGCGGCAACAGCTGGTGAGCCGTGGGGGCACTCAGTACCGGGTGTCCTTCGGGATCACGATCCACAGCACCAGGTAGGCGATGAACTGCGGGCCGGGCAGGATGCAGGAGAGCACGAACGCCAGGCGCAGACCGCTCGGCGAGATGCCGTAGCGCCGGGCGATCCCCGCGCAGACACCGGCGATGACCTTGTTGTGGGTGTCGCGGCGGAGGGGAAGTCGGGCAGGCGAGGTCATGTCCCCGACCCTACGGTCGGGCAGTGCTCCTGCGCGCGGTCCGTGGCGACATCACCGAGGCCGACGTCGACGTCGTCGTCAACGCGGCCAACCCCGGACTGCTCGGCGGCGGCGGGGTCGACGGCGCGATACACGCGGCCGGTGGCCCCGAGATCCTGGCCGAGTGCCGGGCGCTGAAGGCCGGGCTGCCCGGCGGCCGGCTGCCCCGCGGCCGGGCCGTCGCGACGACGGCCGGCCGGCTCCCGGCCCGCTGGGTGGTGCACACCGCCGGCCCGATCTGGTCGGCCGACCAGGACCGCTCCGCCGTCCTGCGCTCCTGCTGCACCGAGAGCCTGCGCGTGGCCGACGGCCTCGGGGCCCGCTCGGTCGCCTTCCCCGCCATCTCGGCCGGCGTCTACGGCTGGCCGCTGGCGGACGCCGCGGTGCAGGCGGTGGCCGGTGTCCGCGCGGTCGAGGTCCAGCACGTGCAGGAGGTCCGGTTCGTCCTGTTCGACGACCGCGCGCTGGCGGCGTTCGAGGCCGCGCTCACCGGCTGAAGACGCCCTCCGGGGGCTCCGGGGAGGCGACCGCGTCGGCGTCGTGCACCGGCTGCGCGCTGCCGGCGAAGCGGTCCAGGTCGGCGCCCTCGACCACCCGGCTCGGCATCGGGTCGGCGGCGCAGCGGCGCACCAGCGCGGGGATCGGGAGCTCGGCGTCCGAGGCGACCGCGACCAGGTTGCCGAAGCGGCGGCCGCGCAGCGTGCCGGGCTCGGCGAGCAGGCACACGTGCGCGAAGACGGCGCGCAGCGTGGCCACCTGCGTGCGCGTGAAGCGCAGCGGCGGGCCGTCGGCGACGTTGGCGGTGTAGGTGCCGCCGGGCCGCAGCACCCGGTGGGCCTCCTGCGCGTACTCGACGCTGGTCAGGTGCCCCGGCGTGCGGGCCCCGGCGAAGACGTCGCTGACGACGACGTCGGCGCCGGCGCGGGGGAGCGCGGCCAGCCCCTCGCGGGCGTCGGCGGCGCGCACCCGGACGCGGGCGTCGCGCGGCAGCGGCAGGTGTGCCCGGACCAGCTCGGTGAGCGGCTGGTCGAGCTCGACGACCCGCTGCCGGGAACCGGGGCGGGTCGCCGCGACGTACCGGGGCAGCGTCAGTGCGCCGCCGCCCAGGTGCACGACGTCGATCGGCCGGCCCTCCTCGGCGGCGAGGTCGAGCACGTGGCCCATCCGGCGCACGTACTCGAACTCCAGGTGGGTGGGGTCCTCGAGGTCGACGTGCGACTGCGGCGTGCCGTCCACCATCAGGACCCAGGAGCCGTCGCGGTCAGCGTCCCCGAGCAGCTCGGCGGTGCCGCCGGCGACGGGCGTGGGACCGGGCGGGACGACGGGCTCGGCCTGCCGGCGCCGGCTCACCGGGTCACCGGGACGGGAGGCACGTCGGCCATCGTGCCGTACCCGCGACACCGCACGGTCGGAGCGCCCGGAACGCAGGAGATCGGCGATCCCGCCGTTGCTGCGGGGGCGCCTGCGGTGCCGTCAGCGGCCGCGCAGCAACGCCTCGGCGCCCGGGTCGCCCGTCACCACGACCTCGGCCGGGCGACCCCACAGTCGCCGGAGCAGGGCGGCGGCGGGCGCCTGGAGCCGCGCGTCGACGCGCTGCGCGTCCTCGTCGGCCACGACGACGTCCCCCTGCGTCACGCGCGCCGTCCACACCCGGCCGGTGTCCGTGCTGCGCACCGCGACGGTCGCCGTGGCGGTGGACACCGGCTCGGTGTGCGCCCACCGGGGGACGACGACGCGCAGCACCTCGTCGACGCCGTCGTCGGCCAGCTCGGGGTCGACGTCGGTGACCGGCACGCCCGCAGCGACCTCCAGGTCCATCCGGTGGACGGCGAGCTCGTGCGCCTGCCGGCGGGCCCAGGAGGCGGCCGTCCGCTCCGCCGCCGGGCTCATGTGCCAGGCGGGGCCGTCCGGCGGCGTGCTGCGCAGGGCGTGCAGCAGGTCGGCGAGGCCGGCGGCGTACCAGTCGAGCAGGCCGTCGTCCGGCGGCTGCGGGGGCGCGGCGGGCCGGTCGGTGGTCCCGGCGCGCACGATGGCGGTCGCCCAGCGGTGGACGGCGCCCAGGTGGCCGACGAGGTCGCGGACCCGCCAGGCGGGGACCCAGGGGACCGGGGCGTGCAGCCCCGGCGCCGCGGTCAGCCCGGCCTCGACCTCCTGGGCGAGGACGCCGAACCGCTCGCCCTCCCGAGCGACGGCCTCGACGCAGCGGAGCCGCAGGCGCTCCTCGATCGGCACGTCGGCCATGGTGCCGGAGCGGTTCTCAGCCCGGCCCCTCCAGGGCACCGCCCCGAGCTCGCGAGGGGCGGGGAGGAGGGGGTCCTTCCTCACGCGTCGTTGCGGATGCGTCTGCGGACCTCGTCGACCAGGTGCGCCGGGATCTCGGTGAGGCCGTGGTCGGCGCGGGCGTGCGCGGCCACGGCGGCGAGGATCTCCTCGTCGGTGGGTGCGACGAAGGTGCGGGTGCAGGTGGGGACGACGTCGCCACAGGAGAACTGCTTCACGGGTGCCTCGAACGGAGTGGTGGTACGGGTGGGCAGTGCGGGCCGCGCCGCCGTCCGGCGGTGCCCGTTCGCTCCTACCCATCGGCGGCGAGTCTGAGCAGGAGGCGTTCCACGCGGACGACGCCGACCGCGACGCCGACGTCGTCGACGCAGACGATGGGGTCGAAGCGGGAGTGCTCGGGGCGCGCCGCGGCCCGTCGGGCCACCTCGCGGACCCCCGCGAGGACGGGGACGCGGAGGCTCACCGGGGCGACCCGGTGCCCGGGGTCGTCGTCGCCGCGGCGGCGCGGCAGCAGCAGCGCCTGGGGCCGGCCGCCGGGGTCGACGCGCAGCCCCGTCTGGCCACCGGGCACCACGCCACCGGCCGGGCCGCCCTCGACGGGCACCTCCTCGACCAGGCTGGCCACGTGCTCGACCAGGCGCGCCCTGGCCGACCGGAACCGCAGCGGCGCGGCCGTCCCCGGGTCGAGCCGGGGCCAGGCGGGTCCGGGCCGGCCGAAGAGCCAGCCCTGGCCGAGGGGGACACCCAGGCGGAGGAGCGCCTCCACCTCGCCCCAGGCCTCGATGCCCTCGGCCAGCAGCCACGCGTCGATCCGTCCGGCGAACTCACCGAGCAGCTCGGTGAGTGCCAGCTTGACCTCGTCGCCGTCCACCCCGTTCACGATCGCCCGGTCCAGCTTGACCATCTGGGGCTTGATGGCCGCGATCTGCTGGAGGCCCGAGTAGCCCGACCCGGCGTCGTCGACCGCGAGGAGCGCGCCCCGGCTGCGCAGCCGGTCGCGGAGGTCCATGAGGGGGTCCAGGTCGGTCACGTCCTGGTGCTCGGTCAGCTTGAGGACGAGGGGCGCGAGGTCCTGGACGGCCAGGAGGGCCTCGGCCAGCTCGGGGTCGGTGAGCAGGTGCGGGCTGACGTTGACGGTGAGGAAGCAGTTGGGCGGCACGGTGCGCAGCAGGTCCAGGCAGCGCCTGACGACGAGGCCCTCCAGCTGCGCACCGACGCCCTGGGCGCCCGCAGCGGCGAACCACTGGTCGGGCGGCACCCGGCTCGGCCGGCCATCGGGCTCGGAGAAGCGGGCGAGGGTCTCGTAGCCCGCGACGACGCCGCGCTGCAGGTCGACGATCGGCTGGAAGAGCAGTCGCAGCCGCGACGGCTCGGCGAGGACGGACGCCACCCGCCGTGGCCACTCCGCTGCCGTACCGGCGGGGGTCACGGCCTCGGGCCGTGGGTCAGCCAGTGCATGGTCCTGCCCGCACCGCCCCCTCCGCAGTCCGACTGCGTCGCCCCGCAAGTACGGACCGTAGCGGATCGGATCACCTCCCGCGGGCGCTGGGGGAGGTTCATCCGCCCGCCGGCGAGGAGGTGCAGGTCAGCCGGGGAGGCGTGAGGCGGATCAGACCCGGCCGCCGGGCACTCCTGCGGCCGCGCCTCCCCGGCCGGCTCAGACCGGGGCGACGGCGGACCAGCGCACGGTGACCTCGCCGTGCCGCCACCGGCGGCTGGAACCGACGAACGGCCACCCCTGCTCGGCGAGGGCCTCGACCGCGGCGGTCCAGCGCTGGCGCGGGCCGAAGGTGGACAGCCCGGCCGCGGTGGCCCAGGCCGTGTCGAGGGCGCGGAGGAACTCGTGCACCGGCTGACCGGGCACGTTGTGGTGGATCAGCGCCTTGGGCAGCCGCTCGGCGAGGTCGGAGGGCTCGTCGAGGTCGGACACCCGGGCCGACAGCGTCAGGGTCAGCGGTCCGTCGGCGTCCAGGGCGACCCAGGCCGAGCGCCGTCCCCACTCGTCGCAGGTGCCCTCCACCAGCAGCCCGCCGGGGCCGAGCGCGGCGCACATCGTCTGCCAGGCCTGCGCGGCGGACTCCTCGTCGTACTGGCGCAGCACGTTGAACGCCCGCACCAGCACCGGGCGCAGGCCGGCCAGCTCGAAGCCCCCGACCCGGAAGTCGACCCGGGGCGGATCGCGGTCGGCGGCGACGGCGGCCACCCGCTCGGGGTCGATCTCCAGGCCGACGACCTCGAGGCCGTGCACCTCCGGACCCAGCCGGTCGGCCAGCTCCAGGGTGGTCACCGCCGACGAGCCGTAGCCCAGGTCGACGACGAGCGGCCGGGCGGCGTCGCGCAGCCGCGGCATCTGGGTGGCCAGCAGCCAGCGGTCGGCCCGGCGCAACCGGTTGGCGTTGGTGGTGCCGCGGGTCGGCAGGCCCAGGGCGCGGGCCCGGCCGGCGGCCAGCCGCGGACCGGCCTTCCTGGGGAGGCTGGCCCGGCGCTTGTGGTCCTCGCCTCTCCGGGGTCGGCCTCCTGCCTCGCTCACCGGCCCAGAGCCTAGTCCCGGTTAGCGTGGTGCCGTGCAGGTCCGACGCAACGCCCGCTTCGCGGAGCTGACGACCCTCGGCGTGGGGGGTCCCATCGACCGGCTGGTCGAGGTCTCCGACCCCGACGAGCTCGTTGCCGCCGTCCGTGAGGCCGACGACGCGGGACGGCCGCTGCTGGTCCTCGGCGGCGGCTCCAACCTGATCGGCCCGGACGCCGGGTGGCCCGGTGACGTGGTCGTGGTCCGGAGCCGGGGCGTCGAGCGCGACGGCGGCCGGCTGGTCGTGCAGGCCGGCGAGCCCTGGGACGACCTGGTGGCGTACACCGTCGAGCAGCGGCTGGCCGGCATGGAGGCGATGTCCGGCATCCCGGGCTCGACCGGGGCGACACCGGTGCAGAACGTCGGCGCCTACGGCCAGGAGGTCGGCCAGGTCGTCACCGCCGTCCGCGTCTGGGACCGCGCGCGGTCGGCCGAGCAGGTGCTTCCCGCGGAGGACTGCGGGTTCGCCTACCGGGACAGCCGGCTCAAGCGCGAGCCCGGCCGGTTCGTCGTCCTGACCGTCTCCTTCGAGCTGGAGCCGAGCGAGCTGTCCCGGCCGGTGGGCTACGCCGAGCTGGCGCGCACCCTCGGCGTCGAGCTGGGGGAGCGGGCGCCGTTGGCCGACGTCCGCGCCGCGGTGCTGGAGCTGCGCCGCGGCAAGGGCATGGTCTGGGACCTCGCCGACCCCACCAGCCGCAGCGCGGGCTCGTTCTTCACCAACCCGGTGGTCCCGGTGACCCAGGCCGTCGAGGGCTGCCCCAGCTGGCCGGCCGGCGACGGTGAGGTCAAGCTCAGCGCCGCCTGGCTCGTGCAGCACGCCGGCTTCGGTCGCGGCACCCGCCACGGACGCGTGGGGACGTCGCCCCGCCACAGCCTCGCGCTGACCACCGAACCCGGCGCCACCGCCGAGGAGCTGCTCGCCTTCTCCGAGAAGATCATCGCTGCTGTCCAGGAGCGCTTCGGCGTGACCCTGGAGCGCGAGCCCACCGCGATCCGTCCCTGACGGCCGCCGGGGCCGGCGCTGCCGGCGTTCCTCGCGCACTGCCGGCGCTGCAGCAGCGGCAGCCCACGAGGAACCCCGGCAGAGGGTGCTCAGGTCAGGTCGAGGAACATCACGTGCAGGCCGACGTAGCCGTGCTCGGGGTGACGGAACGCGCCGGGCACCGTGCCGAGGACGACGAACCCCAGCGACCGCCACAGCGAGACCGCGGCGGTGTTGGTCTCGACCACGGCGTTGAACTGGATGCCGCGGTAGCCGGCGTCGCGGGCCCAGCCGACGACGTGCTCGCCCAGTGCACGGCCCACACCGCGCCCCTGCGCGGCCGGGTCGACCAGGAAGCTCGCCGTCGCGATGTGCGACCCGCGACCCGGCCGGTTGGGGCCCATCTTGGCGCTGCCGAGCACGGTGTCGCCGTCTACCGCGACCACGGTCCGCCCCGGCGGCTGCTCCATCCAGAGCGGCCGGGCGTCCTCCAGGGAGAGCTCCTCGGGGTAGGCGTAGGTGTGCCCGGCGTCCACGACCGCCCGCAAGAACGGGTGGACAGCCAGCCAGTCCCCGTCGGTCGCCTCACGGATCAGCACCGGCTCAGCCCTCCCGGTGCACCTTGTGCTGGGCGGCCTGCGCCCGGGGGCGGACGACCAGCAGGTCGACGTTGACGTGGTGCGGGCGGGTGAGCGCCCAGGCGATGCAGTCGGCGACGTCCTCGGCCACCAGCGGCTCGCGGACCCCGCGGTAGACCGCTTCCGCCCGGTCCTGGTCCTGGACCCGGTTGAGGGCGAACTCCTCGGTCCGCACCATCCCGGGTGCGATCTCGACCACCCGCACCGGCTGGTCGAACAGCTCCAGCCGCAGGGTCTCGGCCAGCGTGTGCACGCCGTGCTTGGCCGCCGTGTAGGACGCGCCGCCCTCGTAGCTGACCAGCCCCGCGGTTGAGCCCACGAACAGCACGTCGCCGGCGCCCGAGGCGATGAGCGCGGGCAGCAACGCCTTGGTCAGCCGGACGGTGCCCAGCACGTTGACCTCGTAGGTGCGCGCCCAGGAGTCCAGGTCGGCCTCGGCCACGGGGTTGGCGTCGAAGGCCCCGCCGGCGTTGTTGACCAGCACGTCGACCCGGTCCAGGGCGCCGGCGAACGCCGCCACCGAGTCGGGGTCGGTGACGTCCAGCGGCAGCGCCCGGGCGCCGATGGAGGCGGCCAGCCCGGTCAGCCGGTCCATGCGCCGCGCGCCGAGGACGACGTCGAAGCCCTCTGCCGCCAAGCGGGTCGCGGTGGCCGCACCGATGCCGCTGGAGGCGCCGGTGACGACGGCGGTCCGCCCCGTGCCGGGCAGCTCGCGGGGACCGGATGCAGGATGGGTCGGGGGACCGGGCATGAGGCCCATCCTGGCGTTGTTGCAGACTGCAATGTCGAGCGGGTGCCTCCCGGCGCCCTGGAGCGAGGCGGGAGGTCGCACGTGGCCGCTCGCCGCCGTCCCCGCTCGGCCGTGCCCCGGCGGGTGGCCACCCTCTCGGTGCACACCAGCCCCCTCGACCAGCCCGGTGCCGGCGACGCCGGTGGCATGAACGTCTACGTCGTCGAGGTGTCCCGCCGGCTGGCCGAGCGCGGCATCGCCGTCGACGTCTTCACCCGCGCCGTGTCCAGCGACCTGCCGCCCGTGGTGGAGATGAGCCCCGGCGTCACCGTGCGGCACGTCAGCGCCGGCCCGTTCGAGGGCCTGGGCAAGGAGGAGCTGCCCGCCCAGCTGTGCGCCTTCACCGCCGCCGTCCTGCGCGAGGAGGCCCAGCACGAGCCGGGCCACTACGACGTCGTCCACTCGCACTACTGGCTGTCCGGCCAGGTCGGCTGGCTGGCCCGCGACCGGTGGAGCGTGCCGCTCATCCACACCGCGCACACGCTGGCGAAGGTGAAGAACGCCGCGCTCGCGGTCGGCGACCGCCCCGAGCCGCGCGCCCGCGTCATCGGCGAGGAGCAGGTCGTGGCCGAGGCCGACCGGCTGGTCGCCAACACCGCCGACGAGGCCCGCCAGCTGGTCGACCACTACGGCGCCGACCCGCGGCGCACCCTCGTCGTCCCGCCCGGCGTGGACCTCGACCGCTTCACCCCCGGTGACCGGACGGCGGCCCGCCGCCGGCTCGGGGTCGCCGAGGACGCGGTCGTCCTGCTCTTCGTCGGCCGCATCCAGCCGCTCAAGGCCCCCGACCTGCTGCTCGAGGCGGCCGCGCGGATGCTCGCCGACGACCCGGCGCTGCGCGACCGCCTCCAGGTGCACGTCGTCGGCGCCCCCAGCGGCACCGGCCTGGAGGCCCCGCGCCAGCTCGAGCAGCTCGCCGCCGGGCTCGGCATCGCCGACCTGCTCCGCTTCCTGCCGCCGGTGCACGTGGAGCTGCTCGCCGAGCACTACCGCGCCGCCGACGTCGCCGTCGTCCCCAGCCACAACGAGTCCTTCGGGCTGGTGGCCCTGGAGGCCCAGGCATGCGGGACGCCGGTCGTCGCGGCCGCCGTGGGTGGCCTGCGCACGGCCGTCCGGGACGGCGTCTCCGGCGTGCTGGTCGAGGGCCGGGACCCGGCCGACTACGCCGCGGCCATCCGCGCCGTGCTCGCCCGCCGGGAGCTGCTCTCGGCGGGCGCACGGCGGCACGCCGGCGCCTTCTCCTGGGAGCGCACCGTCGACAGCCTGGTCGCGGCCTACACCGCCGCGGCGGAGGAGATGGCCGCAGCATCCCAGCGAGCGGTTCCCGGCACGCTGCTGCGCCCGGCCTGGGCACTGGGCGGAGTGCGGGCGCTGGGTGCACAGGTGGCCCGGTGAGCGTCGTCGAGGAGCTCGACGCGGTCATCGAGCAGACGCTGCGCGACGACGAGCTGGTGCACGAGCACCCCGCGCCGGGCCGCTGGCTGGTCGACCTGCCCGGCACCAAGAAGCTCAAGACCGTCTGCGGGCTGATCGTCGGCGAGCACGCGCTGCGGGTGGAGGCCTTCGTCTGCCGCCAGCCCGACGAGAACCGCGAGCAGCTGTGGACCTACCTGCTGCAGCACAACGCGCGCATGTACGGCGTCGCGTACTCCATCGACAGCGTGGGCGACGTCTACCTGACCGGCCGGCTGCCGCACGCCGCGGTCACGCCGGAGGAGCTGGACCGCGTCCTCGGCGCGGTGCTCAGCTACGCCGACGACCACTTCAACACGATGCTCGAGATCGGCTTCGGCACGTCGATCCGGCGGGAGTGGGAGTGGCGGGTCAAGCGCGGGGAGTCCCTGCGCAACCTGGAGGCCTTCGCCGACTTCGTCGACCCCGGCCGCAGGTCCCGCGCCACCGGCGCCCCGGACGGCGGGGCGTGACGGCGACCGAACGGTCGCTCCCCGAGGCCGCCGAGGAGCCGCCCGGACACGCCCGCCGGTGGTGGGTGCTGGCCACCATGACGGTCTGCCTGCTCGTGGTGATCATGGGTAACACGACCCTCAACGTCGCCATCCCCACGCTGCAGCGCCAGCTCGGCGCCAGCCAGGGCCAGCTGCAGTGGGCGATCGACGCCTACATCCTCGTCTTCGCCGGTCTGCTCTTCTCCTGGGGCGTCATGGGCGACCGGATCGGCCGGCGCCGGGTGCTGCTGATCGGGCTGTCGGTCTTCACGGCCGGCTCGTTGCTGGGCGCGTTCAGCAGCAGCCCCGGCGAGCTGATCGCCTGGCGGGCGGTCATGGGCATCGGCGGCGCCGCCGTCCAGCCGACGACCCTCGCCGTCATCACCAACGTCTTCCCGGAGGGTGAGCGCGGCCGCGCGATCGGCGTGTGGGCGGGCGCCGCCGGGATCGCCGTCGCCGGCGGCCCGCTGGCCAGCGGCGCGGTGCTCGAGCACTTCTGGTGGGGCGCGATCTTCCTCATCACGGTGCCGGTCGCACTCCTCGGCATCGTGGCGACGGTGCTCGTCGTCCCGGAGTCCCGCGACCCCTCGCCGGGCCGGCTCGACATCCCCGGCGTCCTGCTGTCGGTGCTGGCACTGGCCGGGCTGGTCTACGGGATCATCCACGGCGGCTCGGGAGCGGGCTGGGGGTCGCCCGGCGTCCTCGTGCCACTGCTCGGTGGGCTGGCCCTGCTGGTGCTGTTCGTCTGGCTGCAGCGCCGCTCGGCGCACCCGGCGCTGGACGTCACGCTCTTCCGCAACCCGGCCTTCTCCGCCGCCGCGGCCGCTCTCGGGCTGAACTTCTTCGCCCTCATGGGCGCGACCTTCTACGTCGTCTACTACCTGCAGGGCGTGCTCGCCCACGGCCCGCTGGCCAGCGGCGCGGCGCTCATCCCCATGGCGCTGGGCATGGCGGTCATGGCGCCGGGCAGCTCGCGGCTGGCCGAGCGGTTCGGCGCCAAGGCCGTCGTCGGCGCCGGCTTCGGCCTGCTGACCGCGGCGGTCTGCGGCTTCCAGCTGCTGGACACGACCTCGCCGCTGTGGCTGCTCCTCGTGATCCTGACGGTGCAGGGCCTCGGGATGGGGACGGTCATGGCGCCCACGACCGAGTCGATCATGTCGGTGGTGCCCCGGCACAAGGCCGGCGCCGGCGCGGCGGTGAACAACTCCGTGCGCCAGGTCGGCGGCGCGCTGGGGGTGGCGGTCCTCGGCTCGCTGCTGGCCAACGCCTACGCGGCCCGGCTCGGGAGCGCGGTCGATGCGCTGCCGGCCGACGCCCGGGCCGAGGCCAGCACCTCGCTGGTGGGCACCCTCGCGGCGGTGCAGCGGACCGTGGGGGGCGGGGACCCCGAGGCCGCCGCCGCGGCGGGCGACCTGGTCGGCCCGGCCCGGGAGGCGTTCGTGGCGGCGATGCACCTCACCGCCCTGGGGACGGCGCTGGCGACCGCCCTGGCCGCCGTCGTCGTCCTCGTCTGGCTGCCGGGGCGGGCCCAGGCGACGAGCTGACGGCGGCCCGCCGGCCGCGGTCAGCGGTTAGCGTGGCGGCGGTGCAGGAGGGTCCCGGTCAGCAGCATCGGCAGGTCCGGGCACTCGTGGGCCTGCTCGCCGCGACCGCGCTGGTGTACCCGCTGCTGCTGTGCGCGGTGCGGCTGACCTTCGCCCAGCTCCTCGCCGTCGACGTGGGTGGCACCCTGCTGTGGCTGACCGCCGGCGCGGTCTGCAGCGTGACCGCCGTCGCGGCACTGCGCTGGGGGGTGGACCGCCCCGTCCGCAGCCCCTGGCTGTTCAGCGGCCTGCTGCCGCCGGCAGCGTTCGAGGCCTGGCTGCTGTGGCCGCTGCTCGCCGGATGAAGGACCTCCCTGCCCCCCACCGCTCGCAGGCTCGCGGCGGGACCCTGCAGGGAGGCCGTTCCATCACCTCACCGGTCGGGCAGGATGGCCGCGTGACGATGTACTCGCCCCAGACCCGCCCCGGCACGCTCGTGCTGCTCCGCCACGGCGAGAGCGAGTGGAACAAGGCCAACCTGTTCACCGGCTGGGTGGACGTGCCGCTGTCGGAGAAGGGCCGCGGCGAGGCCGCCCGGGGCGGTGAGCTCCTCGCTGAGCACGGCCTGCTGCCGCAGGTGGCGCACACCTCGGTGCTCACGCGGGCGATCACCACCGCCGAGCTGGCGCTGGCCGCCGCGGACCGGCAGTGGATCCCGGTCAAGCGCTCCTGGCGGCTCAACGAGCGGCACTACGGCGCGCTGCAGGGCAAGGACAAGGCCGCCACGCTCGCCGAGTACGGCGAGGAGCAGTTCACGGTCTGGCGCCGCTCCTACAGCACCCCGCCGCCGCCCATCGAGCCGGGCAGCGAGTACTCCCAGGACGGCGACGCGCGCTACGCCGTGCTGCCGCCGGAGGTGCGCCCGCAGACCGAGTGCCTGGCCGACGTCGTCGTCCGGATGCTGCCGTACTGGTACGACGCAATCGTGCCCGACCTGCGCGCGGGGCTGACCGTGCTCGTCGCCGCGCACGGCAACAGCCTGCGGGCGCTGGTGAAGCACCTGGACGGGATGGACGAGGACGAGGTCGTGGGGCTCAACATCCCCACCGGCGTCCCGCTGCGCTACAACCTGGACGACGACCTGCGCCCGACCAACCCCGGTGGCCGGTACCTCGACCCCGACGCCGCAGCCGCCGCCATCGAGGCCGTCAAGAACCAGGGCAAGCGCTGACGAGCCGGCCCCGGAGGGGTCGGCGAACAAGCGCTGGACGGGCTCCCGCACGGCCGCTGGACGGGCTCCCGCACGGCGGCCTGAGGAGTGGGCGGGCGGAGCCCTCCCCGACCAGGGTCGGGGAGGGCTCAGCGCCGTCGGGCACGGCACCGGGCCGCGGTGCCGTCCGGTAGGACGGCAGTGCCATCGTCAATCGGCATGCGCGTGCATCTCCCGCTCGCCGGTGACCAGGTACACGACCCGGCGCGCGACGCTGACCGCGTGGTCGGCGAAGCGCTCGTAGTAGCGGCCGAGCAGGGTGATGTCGATGGCCGCCTCCATGCCGTGCGGCCAGTCCTTGAGGAGCAGCTCGTTGAACAGCTGCCGGTGCAGCTGGTCCATCAGGTCGTCCTCGGCCTCCAGCGCCGCGGCCGCCTCGACGTCGAGCTTGGCGATGACGGTCGCCGTCTGGGTCACCAGGCTCTCGGCGACGTTCCCGGCCTGGAGGAAGATCGGCCGCAGCTCCTGCGGGACGGCGTGCTCGGGGAAGCGCATCCGCGCGAGCTTCGCGACGTGGACGGCGAGGTCGCCCATGCGCTCGAGGTCGCTGATGATCCGCATCCCCGCGGTGATGGTGCGCAGGTCCGTGGCGACCGGCGCCTGCCGGGCCAGCAGGGTGAAGCACCGCTGCTCGATGCTCTCCCGGGTGGCATCGATGTGCTCGTCGCCCTCGATCACCAGGTTTGCCAGCTCGATGTCGGCGTCCAGCAGTGCGGTGGTGGCCTTGCTCATGGCCGACCCGACCGAGTTCGCCATCTCGACCAGGCAGTTGTTGATGTCGTCGAGTTCCTCGTGGTAGTGCTGACGCACCGTCGTCCTCCTCGTCGGCCTGTCGGCCGTGGCGCAACGCTCGGGGTACCCGCTGCTCGAGGCCCCGACGATCTCTGGACCCCGAGGGTAGGACCGATCGTCGACCCACTTCGGCCCTGTCGGTGAACGGGTGGGCACCGGGACGTGAACAGTGACGGTCCGGGGTGCCGCCGTCACCCGGATGGAGGGTGTCCGTCGCGGAGCGCGGCCTAGCATCGGCGCGTGAGCTCGTCGGTCGCCCTGCTGGTCGGCGGCGTCGTCGGCCTGGTCGTCGGCGTCCTGGTCGCCACGCTGCTGCGGCGTCCGCGCCGTCCCGACCTCGAGCAGTCCGCGCCGTCCGACGGAGCGGCCCCCGAGGCGGTCCTGTCCCGGCGGCTGCTCGACCTGATCGATCCCGCGGTCGTCCTGATCGACCCGGACGACGTCGTCCTCGTGGCCAACCCGGCAGCGCGCTCCCTGGGCATCGTCCGCGACACCCGGCTGCTGGTCCCCGAGCTGCTGGAGCTGGCCCGCGCGGTGCGGGACGGCGGCCGGCGGCGCGCCGAGGTGTCGCTGCCCGGCTCGGTCGTGGGCGGGGGGCCACGGCAGGTCGGCGTCCTGGGTGTCCGGCTGGAGCGGGGATCGGACCCGGCGGCGGGACCGGTGGCGCTGGTGCTGCAGGACGTGACCGAGGCCCGCCGGGTGGAGGCGGTCCGGCGGGACTTCGTCGCCAACGTCGGCCACGAGTTGAAGACCCCGGTGGGCGCGCTGTCGCTGCTCGCCGAGGCGATCGAGGACGCCGCCGACGACCCGGAGACGGTGCGCCGGTTCGCCACCCGCATGACCCACGAGGCCGACCGGCTGGCCCGCCTGGTCCGCGAGCTCATCGACCTCTCCCGGCTCCAGGGCGGCGAGCCGCTGCCGGAGCTGGTGCCGGTCGAGGTCGACACGGTCATCGCCGAGGCCGTCGACCGCACCAAGCTGGCCGCCTCGGCCAAGCAGATCGCGATCGTCACCGGCGGTGAGGGCGGACTGGTCGTGCGCGGTGTCGAGTACCAGCTGGCCACCGCGGTCACCAACCTGCTGGCCAACGCCGTCGCCTACAGCCCCGAGCACACCCGGATCGCCGTGAGCGCCCGGGCCCGGGCCGGCTTCGTGGAGATCACCGTGACCGACAACGGCATCGGCATCCCGCGGGAGGACCGCTCGCGGGTGTTCGAGCGCTTCTACCGGGTCGACCAGTCCCGGGCCAGCCGCACCGGCGGCACCGGTCTCGGGCTGGCCATCGTCAAGCACGTGGCCACCAACCACGGCGGCTCGGTGAGCGTGTGGAGCGAGGAGGGCCTCGGCTCCACCTTCACGCTGCGGATCCCGCTGGCCGCCGGCGCGGACACCCCCGCCACTCCTGGACCCGCCGGCGACGCGCCGGCCGAGCACGACCTCGCCGGCGGTCCGCCCGCCGCTGACGCCCCGAAGGGACGGTCATGACCCGAGTGCTGGTGGTGGAGGACGAGGAGTCCTTCTCCGACGCGCTGTCGTACATGCTGCGCAAGGAGGGGTTCGACGCCGTCGTGGCCAACAACGGGCCGGAGGCGCTCGCCGAGTTCGAACGCGGTGGCGCCGACGTCGTCCTCCTCGACCTCATGCTGCCGGGGCTGCCCGGCACCGAGGTCTGTCGGCAGCTGCGCTCCCGCAGCAGCGTGCCGATCATCATGCTGACCGCCAAGGACGCCGAGGTCGACAAGGTCGTGGGCCTGGAGCTCGGCGCCGACGACTACGTGACCAAGCCCTACTCGGCCCGCGAGCTGGTCGCCCGCATCCGCGCGGTGCTGCGCCGCCGCGGCGACGTGGAGGCACTGGTGGAGTCGGCGCTGGAGGCCGGCCCGGTGCGCATGGACGTGGAGCGGCACGTCGTCTCGGTGGACGGCGAGCCGGTGGCGCTGCCGCTGAAGGAGTTCGACCTGCTCGAGCTGCTGCTGCGCAACGCCGGGCGGGTGCTCACCCGGGTCCAGCTGATCGACCGGGTGTGGGGCTCGGACTACGTGGGCGACACCAAGACCCTCGACGTCCACGTCAAGCGGCTGCGCGCCAAGATCGAGCCGGACCCGGCCAACCCCAAGTACCTGGTGACCGTGCGCGGCCTGGGCTACAAGCTCGAGGCCTGAGGGAGGGCCCCGGCCGGGGCTACTGGCCCCGGCCGGTCTCGTCCTGCAGCTCGTCGATCTTGCGCGAGGCGTCGGCCTTGGTGATGTCGTCCGGCACCTCCTCGCCGGCCTCGCGGGCCAGCGTGTGCAGGTAGCTCTTCTGCGCGCCGGTGGCGGGCTCGTCACCGGTCACCCAGTCCGAGGGGTCCTTCTCGGCGCTGCGGTCGTCGTTGGCAGTCGGTTCGCTCATGTGTTCGAGCCTAGGCCGGAGTGAGCTCCGGCGCAGGTCGAGCGGCGGCCGGACGGCGGGCGGACTCCCACCGGCGGCCGGTGCGGTAGACGTGCACGCCGCCGCAGGGGCACTCGACGTGCAGCGCGATGTGGGTCGGGTGGTTGACCACCGAGCGGATGCGCCGCTCGGCGACCAACTCGTCCGTGTTCGTCACGGGGCAGGTGATCAGCAACATGGGACGAGCGTGCTCCGGGGAGCGTGGTCCGACGAGTGGCAGGAGTGACCCAGATCGCAGTATTCCTGCCATACTCCGTGCATGGCAGGGAACGAGCGCCCGCTGGTCGTGAGCGTCGTCGTCGCCGACGGTCTCGTCGGCAGCTTCGGGCTCGGCGTGTGCGCCGAGGTCTTCGGCTACGACCGTCGGCACATGGGGCTGCCGCGCTTCGACTTCGCGCTGGTCAGCGAGGCGCCGGGGGTGCTGCGCACCGACACCGGCATCCCGATCACGGTGGAACACGGCCTGGATCGGCTGGCCCGCTCGGACATCGTCTCGATCACTGCCTGGGAGCTGTTCGACCGCGTCCCGTCGCCCGTGCTGCTCGACGCCCTGCGCGAGGCGCACGCCCGCGGCGCCACGATCATCAGCCACTGCACGGGCGCCTTCGTGCTCGCCGAGGCCGGGCTGCTCGACGGCAAGCGGGTCACCACCCACTGGAAGTACGCCGGGGAGCTGGCCGCCCGCTACCCCGCCGTCGAGGTCGACCCCTCGGTGCTCTACGTCGACAACGGCCGGATCCTCACCGGCGCCGGGACGGCGGCCGGCGTCGACACGCTGCTGCACCTCGTGCGCCGCGAGTGGGGCGCGGCGGCCGCCAACGCACTGGCGCGGGAGATGGTGGTGCCGCCGCACCGCGACGGCGGGCAGGCGCAGTTCATCGACTCCCCGGTCGCCGAGGTCGAGGACGACCTGCTCGGCGCGGTCCTGGAGTGGGCGCAGAGCAACCTCGCCGGCGACGTCAGCGTCGAGGTGCTCGCCCGCCGCGCGCTGATGAGCCCGCGCACCTTCGCTCGCCGGTTCAAGGCCACCACGGGGACGACGCCGCACGCCTGGCTGCTGGCCCAGCGACTGGCCGCGGCCGAGGCGCTGCTGGAGGGCAGCGACGCCCCGGTCGAGGAGATCGCGCGGCTGGTCGGCTTCGGCACCGCCGCGGGCCTCCGCGAGCAGTTCACCCGCCGCCGCGGCGTCTCCCCTCGGGCCTACCGGCAGACCTTCCGCCGCGCGCTCGCCGCGGCGGACGACGACCAGGCGGCCTGATGGAGGACCCCCTGCCCCCCACCGTGGAAGGACCCGTCCTGCCCACCCTTCGCATGCTCGGGGCGGGGCCCGGGACGGGGCCAGCGGCGGGACCCTGCAGCGGGCCGACAGGACCCGGGCCTAGGCGTCGGGGATCGGCCGGGCGACGCCGACCAGGGAGTCCAGCCGCCCGGCGTTGGCCGGGGCCAGCGGGTTGCGCACCACGCGGGTCAGCGCCAGTCCGGCCCGGGCCAGCAGCAGCGCGTGGGTGCGCGGGGTGAAGTGCCAGATGTGCTCGGTCGGCTTGAGCGTCCACCAGCGGGTGCCCAGCAGCCGAGCCGGGAGCGAGGAGACGTAGGGCGTCGAGAACAGGACCACGCCGTCGTCGGCGACCTGCGAGCGCACCGTCCGCCAGAACGACAGCGGGTCGGGCACGTGCTCGACCGTGTCCCAGGCGCAGACGACGTCGAAGCCGGGGGTCAGCGGCGCCTCCTCGAGCTGACCGCAGAACACGTCGAGGCCGAGGGTGTCCTGCGCGTGCTTGGCCCCGGTGCGGGAGAGCTCGACGCCGGACGTCGTCCAGCCCGCCGCGCGGGCCGCGGCCAGGAACAGGCCGTAGCCCGCGCCGACCTCCAGCAGCCGCCCGCCCGCCGCCGCGCCGCCCCGCTCGCGGTCGATCAGGGCGAGCCGGCCCGCCGTCCAGGTGCGCTGCAGCAGCATCGCGGGAGAGAGGCCCGCCTCGACCGAGGGCGCCGCATCGGTGGAGACCGCCGAGCCGTAGACGCCGCCCTCGAAGTAGCCGGCGTCGTCGTAGATCCGCTGCAGCGCCTCCGGGCGCAGCCGCGGGCTGATGAAGACCAGCTCGCACTGCGGGCAGCGGACCACCCCGAACGGGGCGACGTCGTGCACCAGCGTGCCGGGCACCCGGCACAGGCAGCAGACGACGTCCTCGGTGTCCTCGACCGTCCAGCCGGTGAGCTCCTCCACCCGGTCAGCCTACGGAGCGACCCGCCCGTTCCGCGGCAGCGGTGGAGGTCGCGCCGGGTGTCGCCGGCTCCGCGGGAACCGGGGACTCCTCGGCGGGGGCCGGGTAGCGCGTGGCCACCAGGGTGGCCAGCCGGCGGCGGACGACGGGGGAGACCATCCCCTCCTCGCCGTCGGTGTCCAGCAGCTCCCCGGGGACGACGACGTAGCGGTCGGGTGCGGCCTCGGCCTGGGCGAGGAAGGCGCGGCGCACCGCCTCCGCGTCCGCGTCCGCAGGGGCGGAGGTGACGGGGGAGTCGACGACGACGGTGAGGTCCGGCAGCAGCCCGCGGGTGGCCCACAGCGACGTCCGGAAGATGCGGTCGGCGTCCAGCCCCTGGCCGGCGCCGTGGAAGGCGATCGAGGTGTCCACGTAGTGGGTGTTGACCACCACCCGCCTGCGCTCGAGGGCCGGGCGGATCACCGCGGCGACGTGCTGCGCGCGGTCGGCGGCGGCCAGCAGGGCGGCGGTGTGCGCGCCGATCGGGCTGCCGGTGTCGTCGACGGCCGGCTCCGGCTGCGGGAAGCCGGTGCCCGAGCCGGGCGGAGGCGGGAAGAGCAGACCGCGCACCTGCCGGCCCAACTGGGTGTCGCTGGGCTCGGAGGTGACCTCGACCGGGCAGCCGCAGTCGCGCAGCACCTGCGCCAGGTCCGCGGCGTAGCGGCGGGTCAGCTCGCGGTCGGCCCCCTCGACGACGATGAACAGCCCCACGCCGCTGGAGGCGGCCGAGAACAGGTCCGAGCGGCCCCACAGCAGCCGGAGCACGTCGCGGAACCGGGTGCGCGAGCGCGCCGGCACCACCTGGCGGGTGGCGTAGGCGCTCACCGCGAGGGCCACCACCCCGCCCACCAGCAGCGTCAGGCCGGGGCCGGTCAGGGTGAGCACCAGGTCGCCCAGGCGGACGTCGTGGGTGCCGAGCAGCCCCGCCAGGCCCGGGCCGACCGCCACCGCCAGGAGCAGGACGATGCGCACCGAGGAGATGACGAAGGCGAAGACGCGGCCGCGCAGCCGGTCCTCCACCTCGAAGCCGATCAGCGTGTAGCCGATGATCCAGCTGACGCCGGCGAACAGGCCCACGCAGAACGCCGCGGCGGTGGCCAGCACGAAGTCCCGCAGCAGGGACATCACCAGCAGGGCCACCCCGGCCAGCCCGATGGCGTGCGTGAACACGCTGCGCCGCGGCACCGTGGGCAGGATCCGCGGCCCGGCGAGCATGCCGATGGCCAGGCCGGTGAAGACCACGCCGAACACGACCGAGTAGCCGGCGGCACCGGCGCGCAGCGTGGCCACGTACAGCTGGGCGACCCCGACGGTGAGGCCGCCGGCGCCGAACGCGCCGATGACGCCCACGTAGAGGGCGCGCATGAACGGCTGCCCGCGCAGGAAGGCCACGCCCTCCACGACCAGCGACAAGACGTTGCGCTGCCCGCCGTCCCGGTCGACCGGCGTGCCGGGGATGAGCCGGCGGGAGAGGAACACGGTGGCCGCGCTCAGGCCGAAGCTGCCGGCGTTGAAGACCAGGGCGACGACGATCGCCGTCCGGGCCTCGCTGCCGTCGCCCTCGCCGATGAGCCGGCTGACCGTCGACAGCAGCGCGAACACCAGGGCGGCGACGGGGACGGCGCCGTACACGGAGAACAGCGAGACCTGGTTGGCCACGGCCAGCCGCTCGCGGGGCACGATCGACACCCACATCGCCTGCTTGGCCGGGTTGGTGAACAGCCCGACCGCCTCGACGAGGAACTGGGCGACGTAGAGCCAGGTCAGCTCGTAGGTGACCGCGATGGACAGGTACAGCGTGAGCGCCAGCAGCTCCCCGACGACGACCGTCGTCCGGCGGTCCAGCCGGTCGGCCAGCGCTCCGGCCAGCGGGCCCAGCACCAGGTCGGGCAGCAGCCGGGTGAGGATGACGCCGGAGATCGCGGCCCCCTGCACCGCGAGAGACTCCTCCCGGGTGAGCTGCTGGGCCATGGCCGTGGTGGCCAGCAGGCCCAGCCAGTCACCGAGGCTGGAGACGGTGATCGCCGCCCACAGCCGGCGGAAGACCGGGATGCGGACCAGCGCGAAGAAGGCGTTGTCGGGGCGCGCGGTCCCGGCCGTGGTGCGCTCCCCGGCCGCGGGAGGGCCCGCCGTCGCGCGCTCCTCGTCCACTGGTCCCGCCGTCCGCTCGTCGGTCAGTCGGGGAGAGGGTAGTGGCGCCGCGTGGCCGCCCGGTGCTGTCGGAACCCCGATCGGGTAGACGTTCAGGTTCAGGGACGACGGCGGTGCAGCGTCACCGGCACGGGTGGCGGGCTGGCCGGGTGCGGGGCGACCAGGCCCCGGTCCAGGCGCTCCTCGGTCAGCCGCCGCAGCTCCGCGTAGGCCGCCGTCCCCAGCAGGGCGGTGAGCTCCCCGGCGTAGGTGACCACGAGCGGCTCGGCGGAGACGTGCGCCGCCGGGGAGCCGGTGCACCACCAGTGCAGGTCCTGCCCCCCGGGACCCCAGCCGCGGCGGTCGAACTCACCGATGCTCGACACCAGCACCGTCGTGCCGTCGGGCCGCTCGACATGCTCCTGCTCGCGGCGCACCGGCAGCTGCCAGCAGACGTCGGGCTTGGTGAGCAGCGGGTGCAGCCCCTCGCGCAGCGCCATCCGGTGCAGCGCGCAGCCGGTGCCGCCGGGGAAGCCGGGCCGGTTGAGGAAGACGCAGGCGCCGTCGACCAGGCGGGTGCGCAGCGAGCGCACGCCGCCCTCCTCGTCGGCGTCGTCCTCCTCGGTCCAGGCGCCGCGGCCGACGGGGGCCAGCTGCCAGTCCTCGTCGGTGAGGTCGGCGACCGCGGCCGTGACCCGGGCCAGGTCGTCCTCGTCGGCGAAGAAGGCGCCGTGGCTGCAGCAGCCGTCGTCCGGGCGGCCCTCGACGACGCCGGCGCAGCCCCGGCCGAAGACGCAGGTCCACGCGGACGCCAGCCAGGTCAGGTCGGCCCGGACGACGTGGTGCGGGTCGGCCGGGTCGGGGAACTCGACCCACTCCCGGGCGAAGTCCAGCGGCACCTCGGGCGGGACGTCGTGCACCCGTCCAGCGTAGAGAAGGGACCTCCTCCCCCTCACGCCCCGCTCCGCTCGGCGCGAGCCCCTGGAGGGGGCCATGCAGACTGACCGCATGAGGCTCGGGGTGCTGGACGTCGGCTCGAACACCGTGCACCTGCTGGTGGTCGAGGCCCATCGGGGCGGCCACCCGACGCCGCAGCACGACGACCGGTGGCTGCTCCGCCTGGCCGAGCACGTCGGCGACGACGACGTCCTGTCCAAGGACGGCGAGAAGGCACTCCTCCGGGCCGTGCGCAAGGCCTGCGAGCAGGCCGAGAAGCAGGGCTGCGACGAGGTGCTGACCCTGGTCACCTCGGCGATCCGCGAGGCCCGCAACGGCATGGAGGTGCTGGACCGGGTGCGGGAGAAGACCGGCGTGGAGCTGCAGGTGACCAGCGGCGAGGAGGAGGCGCGGCTGACCTTCCTCGCCGTCCGCCGGTGGTTCGGGTGGAGCGCCGGCCGGCTGCTGGTGTTCGACATCGGCGGCGGGTCGCTGGAACTGGCCAGCGGGCTGGACGAGGACCCCGACGTCGCGCTGTCGCTCCCGTTGGGCGCCGGCCGGATGACCCGGCGCTTCCTCCCCGAGGCGCGCACCGGCGGGCGCCCCGACCTGCGGGCGCTCGCCGAGCTCGACGAGCACGCCGCCGACCTGCTCAAGCCCGCGGCGAAGAAGCTGCTGGCCGGCGGACCGCCGGACCTGGTGGCGGCGACGTCCAAGACGTTCCGGACGCTGGCCCGGCTGACCGGCGCGGCGCCCTACTCCGCCGGGCTGCGCGCGCCGCGCCAGCTGACCCTCGACGGGCTCGGGCAGCTGCTCGGCTTCGTGGCCCGCATCGAGTCCTCCGCGCTGGCCGAGCTGCAGGGCGTGTCACCCGACCGCGCCCACCAGATCCCCGGGGGTGCCGTCGTGGCGCGGGCCGCGATGCGGGCACTGGACGTACCGTCCGTGCGGATCTGCCCGTGGGCGCTGCGGGAGGGCGTCATCCTCCGGCGACTGGACTCGTTGGAGGACGAGAGATGAGCACTCCTCCCGGCAGCCGCGGCGAGGGGCGCCGCGACCCGGAGACCGGCGGCCGTCCGCTGGCCGACATCCTGCGCGAGGCCGGGGTCGAGTCACCGACCCGCGGACGGCGCCGGCGGGGGGACGAGCTCGAGGACACCGGCGTCCGCCAGCGCGGCACGGGGGACACCGGGCGGGTGGCCGACCGGCCGGAGTTCGGACGGCGCGCCACCGACCGGGCCGGGGACGACGCCTCCGCCGCGCCGCGGCCCGACCGGCGGGCCGGACGCCGGCAGCCGGAGCCCTCCACCGCGGCCATTCCCGGCCTGCGGCCCTCGCGCAAGCCCGGCGTCCCGGGCGCGACCGCAGCCGGGGTCACGCCCGACGGGGCCGTGCGGGAGGACCGCTCGCGGGAGGACCGGGGGCGTGAGGACCGGGGGCGGGCGCCCCGTGAGCGGGTGACCGCCGAACCCGGGCCGCGGACGGGCCCGATCCCCGTCGTCCGGGCCGACGACCCGCCGCTACTGGAGGACGATGGCCTCGCCCCCCGCGAGGGCGCGATGGCGTGGCTGCGCTTCGGCGGCGAGCTGGTGCTCGCGCTGGCCGCCGGTGTCGGCATCTACTTCCTGTTCACCGTGCTCTGGCAGCAGCTGCCCTACCTGGCCGTCCTCCTGGCCCCGGTCGCGGTGGCCGGGCTGGTCGGCGGCGTCGGCGCGTGGCGGCAGCGTCAGGACCGGGAGCCGGTCGGCGCGCGGCTGGTGGCCGTCCTGGTCTTCGCCGGGACCCTGCTCACCATCGCGCCGGCCGCCGGCCTGCTCTCCACCGGCTGAGAGGGTGTTGGGTAACTGACCGACCACCTCGGGTGCCGGTCTGGCCGGATCAGGTGCGCGCCCGGCGTGGCAACCCGATGGGGATGGTCGGCCGGTGATGGTCCAGGTGAATGTGCGAATGCCTGGATCGGGAGGCGTATCCCAGTTCGCTGACCGATGCGCAGTGGGCGGTGGTCGAGCCGCTGCTGCCGGTTCGTGATCCTCGGCGCGGTGGGCGGCCGCTGACGTACGACCGCCGGCTGGTGCTCGACACGATCCTGTACGTGCTGGTCAGTGGCTGCGCCTGGCGTCAGGTGCCGCATGACCTGGCGCCCTGGGACGCGGCCTATCGATGGTTCCGCGCCTGGAGCGCCGATGGCACCTGGGACCGGGTGCACGACCAGTTGCGCGATCGACTGCGGCCCGGGAGGGACGCACCGTGCAGCCGTCGGCGGCGGTGCTGGATTCGCAGTCCGCGCGCAGCGCCGAGGGCGGGGAGGCCATCGGCTACGACGCCGGCAAGCGGGTACGCGGCCGCAAACGGCATCTACTGGTCGACACCGGCGGCCTGCTGCTGCGCGCGGTGGTGCACTCGGCCAGCGTGCAAGACCGCGCCGGCGCCCGGCAGGTGCTGACCGGCATCCATGCGTTGTTCCCGCTGCTGGCGCTGGTCTGGGTCGACGGCGGTTACGTCAACGTGGTCGATGCCGGGCTGGTCGGTTGGGCCCGGCGCGCCGAAGACCTCGAAATAGTGGCCGTGGCGCGCAACGCTGACCGCAGGGGCTTTCAGGTGCTGCCCCGCCGCTGGGTGGTGGAGCGGACCTTCGGCTGGCTGACGAGGTGCAGACGGTTGGCACGCGACTACGAACGCAAGACCAGTCACGCCGAGGCCATGATCAAGGTGGCGATGATCCGGCTGATGGCCGCCCGCCTGGCCGGTGAGGACCGCCAACCCCACGGCGCCATCGAGACCGAAGCTGCCCGTCGCCTCGCCAAGGATCTCGACAGAGACCAGTAGTCAGGCGGTTACCCAACACCCTCTGAGACGCCCCGCCCCACCGACCGGCCCCGCTGGACCCCGACGGGGTCCTTCAGTCGTCGGCGTCCTCGTCCTCGGCGGGCTCCGCGGCGAACTGCTCGACGATCGCGGCGGTGAACGCGTCGAGGTCGTCGGGGTTGCGGCTGGTCACCAGGTTGCCGTCGACGACGACCTCCTCGTCCACCCACGTCGCGCCGGCGTTGCGCAGGTCGGTCTGCAGCGAGGGCCAGGAGGTCATCCTCCGCCCGCGGACGACGTCGGCCTCGGCGAGCACCCACCCGGCGTGGCAGATCGCCGCCACCGGCTTCCCCGCGTCGAAGAACGCCTTCACGAAGGCCACGGCGTCGGCGTCGGCGCGGACGAAGTCGCCGTTGATGACGCCGCCGGGCAACACCAGCGCGTCGTACTCGTCGGGGTCGGACGAGCTGACGACCGCGTCCACCTTCTTGCTGTCGCCCTTGTCGATGTGCTCGTAGGCGGTGATCTCACCGGCCTCGAGGGACACGAGCTCCGGCTGGGCACCGGCCTCCTCGAGCGCCTGCCAGGGCCGATCGAGCTCCACCTGCTCCACGCCGTCGGTCGCGAGGACGGCCACCGTCAACCCGTTGAGTTCGTCAGCCATGCGGCGGCGGCTACCCCGCCCCCCAGGAGCACACACGCCCCTAGCACTAGGTTCGGCCTCGTGCGTGCGCAGATCACAGTTCCCGTGCGCCGCCTGCTCGACGTCCCCCCCGACGCCGGTCCGCGGGTCGCCGACCCGGCCCGTGCCGCCGTCGACGCCACCGCGGCGGGGTGCGCGCGGGCGCCCCGGTGTCGGCACGACAGACCCGCGGCTGGTCGCCGTCGCCGGTGAGCGCGCCGCCTGGAACGAACGAGTCCTCGACAGCTGGGAGTACGTCATGCCGTGGCAGGTCTGCAGCGAGCAGCAGCGCCGGTCGGTCACCGGCGGGTACCGGGTGCGGGTGGTCCTGCGCTCGGGTGCCCCGGTCCCCGCCGCGCGTCGTCCGGAGGGCCGGTCGTGAGCGCCGGGGGGACCGGCCGCTCGGGGCTGGCGATCATCGGCGGCGGCAAGATCGGGGAGGCGCTGCTCTCCGGCCTCGTCCGCCGCAGCGGAGCCGACGGGATCGTCGTCTGCGAGCGGCACCCGGAGCGGGCCGCGGAGCTGACCGCGCGCTACGGCGTCCCGGTGCTGGGGCTGGCCGAGGCCGCCGCCCGGGCGCGGGTGCTGCTGCTCGCGGTCAAGCCGCAGGACATCGGCACGCTGCTGGCGCTCCTGGCGGGCTCGGTGGACACCGGTCACCTGGTGGTGTCGGTCGCCGCCGGCGTCCCGACGGCGACCATCGAGGCCGCCCTGCCCGCGGGTGTCCCCGTCGTCCGGGTCATGCCGAACACGCCGGCGCTGGTCGACGAGGGGATGAGCGTGCTCTCGGCCGGAGCGCACGCCGACGAGGGTCACCTGGACGAGGCGGAGACGCTGCTGGCCGCCGTCGGGCGGGTGCGGCGGGTGCCGGAGACCCAGCAGGACGCCGTCACGGCGCTGTCGGGCAGCGGCCCGGCCTACTTCTTCTACCTGGTCGAGGCGATGGTCGACGCCGGCATCCTGCTGGGCCTGCCGCGCGACCTGGCCGTGGACCTCATCGTGCAGACCGCGCTCGGCTCGGCGGTCATGCTGCGCGACTCCGGTGAGCACCCGGTGCAGCTGCGGGAGGCGGTCACCAGCCCCGGCGGGACGACGATCGCCGCCGTCCGCGAGCTCGAGCGGCACGGCGTGCGCGCGGCGCTCATCGCCGCCATCGAGGCGGCGCACGACCGCTCGGTGGAGCTGGGGCGGGCCGCACGCGACCGGTGACCGTAACGCGACGCAGCATCGATGTGTTGACGATCCGTGATCGGTTCGGGACGTGTCGTCGACGACGCGCCCGGGGACATGTCGATACGGCTACATAGGTCTACTTCTGCCCAGGACGGACCGTTCCCCCTGTTCGTTTCTTCCATCGCTTCTGTCACGCATGTCCCCCTACTCTCTGTGTCAGCACATGCGGGCTCCGTAGTCGGTGGGGAAGCCGACGCCCGGCGCGTGCTAGGTCCGGAGATGAAGAGATGACCATGCCCCAGCGCACCGTTCCCGCCGCCTACGCCCGCCCCGGCGTCCCCGGCCCGCGTCCCGTCGGCCGGCCGATCCAGGCCGCCACCATGGCCCGCCCGATCCCGCCGCAGCACCCCGCCGCCATGCCCGTCGGCCGCCCGCCGGTCCCGGCCCCCCGCGCTGCCGTCACCTTCCTGACGGTCGCCGAGGTCGCCAGCATGATGCGCGTCTCGAAGATGACCGTGTACCGCCTCGTGCACGCCGGCGAGCTCGCCGCCGTCCGCGTCGGCCGCTCCTTCCGCGTCCCCGAGCGCGCCGTGCAGGACTACCTGCGCGACGCCTACACCGACATCGCCTGAGGGAGGACCCTCCTGCCCCCACCGCTGGCGGGCTGGCGTCGCCCGGAGGCCCAGCCCGAGCTCGCGAGGGCTGAGAGGGGCGAGGTCCTTCTGCCTGCAAGAGGGCCGTGGCCGCCGCTCCCCTCGCGACGGGAGGCGGAGGCCCGCTGCACCACCCCACCCCTCGTGGGTGGGTCCGGATCGCCGGTAGGCCCACGCGGCAGCGTCGCCGCGGGGCCGCCGGGTACGCTCGGGCGCCGAGTGACGCCGGGACCGATCCGGTCCGGGTCGTCGCACACGAGCTGATCACCTCGCGCGGTGCCCGGTACGACCTCCCGGTCGGCGGTGGCCGCCGCGCCGCAACGACGTCGGGAGCACGCACATGGGTTCGGTCATCAAGAAGCGCCGCAAGCGGATGGCGAAGAAGAAGCACCGCAAGCTGCTGAAGAAGACCCGCGTCCAGCGCCGCAACAAGAAGTGAGCTGACGCTCGTGCCGCCTGCCGTCGTCCTGGTCACCGGTGTCAGCCGGTGGCTCGGTGGTGCGCTGGCGGCCGAGCTCGCTCGTGACCGCACCATCGAGCGGGTCATCGGGGTGGACACCGTCCCCCCGTCGCCGGAGGTGGTCCGCCGGCTGGGCCGCACCGAGTTCGTGCGCGCCGACATCCGCAACCCGCTGATCGGCAAGGTCATCGCGACGGCGGCGGTCGACACGGTCGTGCACATGAACATCAGCTCCACGCCCGCCGGCTCCGGCGGGCGGGGGCCGATGAAGGAGCTCAACGTCATCGGGACGATGCAGCTGCTGGCCGCCTGCCAGCGGGCGTCGTCGGTCCGCCGGTTCGTGCTGAAGTCGAGCAGTGCCGTCTACGGCGCCTCCTCGCGCGACCCGGCCGTCTTCACCGAGGCCATGCAGGCCCGGCGGGTCCCTTCGGGGGGCTTCGCCCGGGACAGCCTCGACATCGAGGGCTACGTCCGGTCCTTCGCGCGCCGTCGTCCCGACGTCGGGGTGGCCGCGCTGCGCTTCACCAACTTCATCGGCCCGCGCATCGACTCGGTGCTCACGAACTTCCTGCGCATGCCGCTGGTCCCGACGGCGCTCGGGTACGACGCCCGCGTCCAGCTGCTGCACGAGGACGACGCGCTGACGGTGCTGACGCGGGCCACCACCGGCGACTTCGCCGGCACCGTCAACGTCGGCGGAGAGGGCACGTTGCTGCTGTCACAGGTCATCCGCCGGCTGGGCCGGCTGCAGGTCCCGCTGCCCTCGCCGGCGCTGGGGTCCCTGGGCCGGTTCACCCGCCGGTTCGGCTACGTCGACTACTCCCCGGAGCAGATGCGCTTCCTGAACTTCGGCCGGGTCGTCGACACCACCGTGCTGCGCGAGGAGTTCGGCTACACCCCGCGGTACACCACCGACCAGGCGCTGGCCGACTACGCGAGCACCCTGACGCCGGTGATCCCGCCCGAGGTGGTCGCCGGGGTGACCACGCGGGCGCAGGGCCTCGTGGCCCGCGTCGGTTCGGCGGCGGGTGCGGTGGGGGAGCGGCTGTGGCCGGCACCGCCGACCCCGGGCCTGCGGGCGGTGCGCGATGCCTGAGGCACGGGTCATCCAGCTGCGGCCGGACGACGACGAGCCGCGGGTCCCGCCGTCGTCGTCCGCCTCGTGGGAGGAGCAGGTCGCCGGCGGCCTGGAGTTCCTCCGGCGGCGGCTGACCGGCGACTACGACACCGACGAGTTCGGGTTCGACGCCGACCTCACCGACCACGTGCTCCTGCCCCTGCTGCGGCCGCTGTTCTCGCGCTGGTTCCGGGTCGAGACCCACGGGGTGGAGAACGTGCCCGACACCGGCGGCGGGCTGGTCGTCGCCAACCACTCGGGGACGGTGCCGTTCGACGCGATGATGGCGACCGTCGCGCTGCACGACGACCACCCGGCCCGGCGCCGGCTGCGGCTGCTCGGTGCCGACCTGGTGTTCGACCTGCCGGTCATCGGCTCGCTGTCGCGCAAGCTCGGCTCCACGCTGGCCTGCAACGAGGACGCCGAGCGGCTGCTCACCGGCGGCGAGCTGGTCGGGGTGTTCCCCGAGGGCTTCAAGGGGATCGGCAAGCCGTTCCGCGAGCGGTACACCCTGCAGCGGTTCGGCCGGGGCGGTTTCGTCACCGCCGCGCTGCGCACCGGTGCGCCGATCATCCCGTGCGCCATCGTCGGGGCCGAGGAGACCTACCCGATGATCGGCAACGTCAAGACCCTCGCCCGGCTGCTCGGTCTGCCCTACTTCCCGGTGACGCCGACGTTCCCCGCGCTCGGCCCGCTGGGGCTGTTGCCGCTGCCGTCGAAGTGGCTGATCGCCTTCGGGGAGCCGATCGAGACGGCGTCCTACGGGCCGGCCGCCGCCGAGGACCCGATGCTCGTCTTCAACCTCACCGACCAGGTGCGCGAGACGATCCAGCAGTCGCTCTACGAGCTGCTCCTGCAGCGCAGGTCCGTCTTCAGCTGAGGGAGGACCCCGTCCTCCCCACCCCTCGCACGCTCGGGGCGGTGCCCTGGACGGGGCCGTTCCAGCGCCTCACCACGCCAGGGCCGGGCCCGCAGCCGGGCCGCTCCGACACGTCATTCAGGAGATCTTGTTGCGGCGGCGCAGGGCGAGCGCGCCGCCGACCAGACCGCCGGAGAGCGCCGCGGCGGCCACGGTGGGCACGACGGTCTTCGCGGCCTTGCGGCCGGTGCGGAAGTCCTTGATCTCCCAGCCGCGGGACCGGGCCACCGCACGCAGCTCGGTGTCGGGGTTCACCGCGATCGCGCGGCCGGTGAGCGTGAGCATCGGCAGGTCGTTGGAGCTGTCGCTGTAGGCGGTGCAGCGCGAGAGGTCCAGGCCCTCCCGCTCGGCCAGCGCCCGGACCGCCTCGGCCTTGGCCTCGCCGTGCATCAGCTCGCCGACCAGCCGCCCGGTGTAGTGCCCGTCGACGACCTCGGAGACGGTGCCGAGCGCGCCGGTCAGCCCCAGCCGGTGCGCGATGATGCCGGCCAGCTCCACCGGCGTCGCCGTCACCAGCCAGACCCGCTGCCCCGCGTCGAGGTGCTGCTGGGCGAGCACCCGGGTGCCGGCCCAGATCCGGTCGGCCATCAGCTCGTCGTAGATCTCCTCGCCGGCCTGGACGATCTCGGTGACCGGGCGCCCGGCGACGAAGGCCAGCGCGCTCTCCCGGATGGTGTGCATGTCGCCGGCGCTCTCGTTGCCGGCGATGCGGAACTTCGCCTGCTGCCACACGAAGCGCGACATGTCGCGGGTGGTGAGGTACTTGCGGGCGGCCAGGCCGCGGGCGAACCAGAAGATCGAGGCGCCGACCATCATCGTGTTGTCGACGTCGAAGAACGCCGCCGCGGTCAGGTCCGGGACGGCGGCCGGCGCGGGCTCGACCTCGGCGGCCGCGGCCGAGGCGGCGCCGGCGACGTGGGCCCGCGTCTCCTCGTCCGGTACGTCCGCCCGGCGGGCGCGGCGGCCGCGGAAGGGCAGTCCCGGCACGACGACCTCCACTGTCGCTCCTCCACCGCCCCTCCGGGCGGCTGGTGGATCTCCGGGGAACCCTAGTGGCGTCCGCGGCCACGTCCGCCGGGGGTCCCGGGCCCAGCTGCCCGCCCGAGCTCAGCAGACGAGCGGCCGGATGCAGACGGGCAGCGGGGTGTCCAGCAGCGGCGCGTCGAGCTCCGCGGGGGCCGGCAGCGGCGGCGGCACGGGCAGCGGCGACCGGCCCGAGCGCGTCGCTGCGGCCTCCGGCTCGGTGGCGACGTCCTCCGCGTGCGCCGGGGTGGGCCGCGACGGGGCCTCGGGAGCGGGCAGTGTGTCCCCGGCGGTCCGCGGGTAGGGCCGGGGGCGCGGGGTGGGTCGCGGCCGCGGCCCGGCGGACGCCGCTGCGGGCACGCGCTCGTCGACCGGGCGCGACCGTCGCATGCGTCCGTCCTCCTCGTCCGCCCGCCGGGGGCCCCGCGTACCCGGTCCGGAACGCCCGTCGTACGGGGGGTCGCGGCGCTGCGGATGTGTGCCCTTGGTGACAACATCGCTGCAGTGCGTCCACGCCACCCCGTTCCCGGCCGGACCGAGGGGCCTCCCGCGGGTGGACGTGAGCGCTCCACCGGAGGAGATGTGCATGACCGACGTCGGTAGCTCGCTGTCCGTGCTGGTGCGCGCGGCGGCGCGGGACCGCGCGGACGCGCCGGCGGTCGTGGCCGGCGAGCAGCGGCTGAGCTGGGGGGAGCTGGACGCCCTGGTCGACCGTGTGGCCGCCGGGTACGCCGCACGCGGTCTGACACCGGGCGAGCGGGTGGCCGTCCAGCTGCGCAACGGCGTGGACTGGCTGCGGGCGACGCTGGGCGCCCTGCGCGCGGGGCTGGTCGTCGTCCCGGTCAACACCGCCTACACCGACCCGGAGCTGGAGTACGTGCTCACCGACTCCGGGGCGGCGCTGCTCGTCGCGGCCGGGCAGCGGCCGCAGGTGGCCGGCGTGCCCGTGCTCGCCGGGCCACCGACGGACGACGCCGCTCCACCGGCGGTGCCCGAGGCCCCCGACTCCCTGGCCTTCCTCGCCTACACCAGCGGGACCACCGGCCGGCCGCGCGGCGCGATACTGTCGGCCGCCGCGCTGCGGGCCAACCAGGAGCAGTGCCTGCGGCTGGACCCCTCGCCGGTCCGGCCCGACGACCGCGTGCTGCTGGTGCTGCCGCTGTTCCACGTCTACGGCCTCAACGCCGGCTTCGGCCTGGTCGCGGCGACCGGCGCCTGCGCGGTGCTCGTGGAGTCCTTCGACCCGGTCACCTCGCTGGAGGTGATGGCGCGCGAGGAGGTCACCGCGATCCCGGGCGCCCCGCCCGTCTACCAGGCCTGGCTGGCCGTCGCCGACGCCGCCGGGTCCGACGCCGGCCTGCGCCGCGCCTTCGCCGCCGTCCGCATTGCCACCTCCGGCGCCGCACCGCTGCCCGAGGACGTCTGGACGGCGATGCGCCGGCGGGCCGCGGTTCCCGTGTGGGAAGGCTACGGGCTCACCGAGGCCTGCCCGGTGGTGGCCAGCACGCTGGCGACCGGGCGGGCCAAGCCGACGTGCATCGGCGGCCCGATCCCGGGGGTGGAGCTGCAGCTGCGCGACACCGCGCTGCACGAGCCGCTGGAGGACGACGGGGTGTCGGCGCCCGGCGACCTCGCCGAGGACGGCCCCGGCGAGATCTGGGTCCGCGGGGCCAACCTCTTCTCCGGGTACTGGCCCGACGGCGTTGACGGGCCGGACGCCGAGGGTTGGCTGGCCACCGGCGACCTCGCCTACGCCGACGAGGACGGCGACCTGCACCTGGTGGACCGGCGCAGCGACCTGGTCCTGGTCAGCGGCTTCAACGTCTACCCCGCCGAGGTGGAGCGGGTGCTGGACGCGCACCCGGCGGTCGCGGAGAGCGCGGTCATCGGCGTGCCCGACCCGCGGACCGGCGCCGCCGTGCGCGCCGTGGTCGCGCTGCGCCCGGGGGCTCGGCTGGCCTTCGAGGAGCTGCGGGAGCACGCGGCGGCGTCCCTGGCCCGGTACAAGGTGCCGACGTCGGTGCAGGTGCTGACCGCGCTTCCGCACTCGCTGACCGGCAAGGTCAGCCGGGCGCGGCTGCGCGAGCTGGGTCTGGCCCGCGCCGACGAGGAGCCGACCGCCGGGGGCGACGGTGACCGGTGACGCTCCTCGGCTGCAGCTGCTGACCCGGGCCGACTGCCACCTGTGCGCAGTGGCCGCGGAGACCGTCGACCGGCTCGCCGCGGAGGCCGGGCTGACGGTGACCACGGTCGACGTGGACGCCGACCCGGAGCTGCAGGCCGAGTACGGCGACCGCGTGCCGGTGGTGCTGCTCGACGGGCGGGAGCACTCCTACTTCACCGTCGACGTGCCCCGGCTGCGGCGGGACCTCGGCCTGTAGCAGGCGGGCCGGCGGCCGACGCCCGGACAGCGGCAGGCCCGTGCGCTCCCGCGCTGTCCCCGCGCGCCTGCGCTGCTGCAACGGCGCGGACGCGCGTGCAACGGCGCAGGAGTGCGTCGGTCGACGACGGCATCGGTCTCGCTCGACCGGCCCCCGTGCAGGGGCCCGCCGCGAGCCTGCGGGTGGCGGGCGGCGTGGGCGTCCTTGCTATGGTCTCCACCACAGCGGTGCGCGTCTGCGCTGGGGAGCGGCCTGGTACCCCCCCGGCGACTTTGTTCCTGCGTTCACAAGCGGTTACCGTGGCGTTCGCCGGGCGGCAGATCGCCCGGGTCCCCGATGTCGTTCGACCGCTTCCGGCACCCGCCGGACCTCCGAGCGCGACCGTCCGTGGAGTGCCACATGACCGAGCCTGCGAGGTCGTGCGACGGCACAGCTCCTCAGGGCACGGGGTCGACGAGCGCCAGCGAGGAGTGGCCCGTGCCCCCACCCCGGCCCCGGATCCCGGAGGCCACCGTCGCCCGCCTGGCCGTGTACCTGCGAGTGCTGGCCGGTCTGGCCGACGGCGGGCGCCGCAACGTGTCCTCGGGTGAGCTCGCCTCAGCGGCGGGCGTCAACCCGGCCGGGCTGCGCAAGGACCTCTCGCACCTGGGTCCCTGCGGGGTCCGCGGGGTGGGCTACGAGGTGGCCACGCTGCGCGACCGCATCGCCCGGGTCCTCGGTGTCGAGCAGTCCCGCCCCTGCGTGCTGGTCGGGATCGGCAACCTGGGCACGGCCCTGGCCGACTACGCCGGCTTCGGCAGTCGCGGGTTCCGGTTCGTCGGCCTCTTCGACGCCGCCCCCGAGCGCGTCGGCCGGCGGATCGGTGGCCAGCCGGTGCGGCCGGTGGCCGAGCTCGACGAGGTGGTGGCCGCCACCGCGGCCACGATCGGGGTCATCGCGACACCGGCCGACGTCGCCCAGTCGGTCTGCGACCGGCTGACCGCGGCCGGGGTGAGGAGCATCTTGAACTTCGCGCCGGTGGCGCTGACCGCGCCCGCGGGGGTCGACGTCCGCCAGGTCGACCTCTCCGTCGAACTGCAGGTACTCGCGTTCCTCGGCCAGCAGCGCGGCGCGACCGCGACGACGGTGGAGGTGACTGCGTGAGCGAGCTCGCGAGCTCACCCAGGGGCACAGCAGCCCGGCGAACGCGTCCGACGAGCGCCGGCGAGGAGGACTCGTGAGCCTGCTCGCCGTGGGTGTCAGCCACCAGACGGCCCCCGTGGCGCTGCTCGAGCAGTTCGCGATGGGCGCCGACGACACCGTCAAGGCGCTGCACGAGCTGGTCGGCAGCGACCACGTCAGCGAGGCGATCGTGCTGGCGACCTGCAACCGGGTCGAGGTCTTCGCCGAGGTGGACCGGTTCCACGGCGGTGTCACCGACGTCAGCCGGGTGCTGGCCCGTCAGGCGGGCGCCACGGTGGAGGAGCTCTCCCCGTACGTCACCGTGCACTACGAGGACCAGGCCGTCGCGCACCTGTTCACCGTCGCCGCGGGCCTGGACTCCATGGTCGTCGGCGAGACCCAGGTCCTCGGCCAGCTGCGCAACGCCTACGCGCTGGCCCGGGAGCACGGCACCGTGGGCCGCGCCATGCACCCGGTCGCGCAGCGGGCGCTGCGGGTCGGCAAGCGGGTCCACTCCGAGACCGGGATCGACAAGGCCGGAGCCTCGCTGGTGTCGGTCTCGCTCGACCGCGCCGAGGAGCGCATCGGCTCGCTGGAGGGGCGTCCGGTGCTCGTCGTCGGCGCCGGCTCTATGGGCGCGCTGGCCGCCACCACGCTGGCCCGCCGCGGCGCCGCCGTGACCGTGAGCAGCCGCACGCCCGCGCACGCCCAGCGGCTGGCGACGTCCGTCGAGGGCCGGGTCGCCGACCTCGCCGACCTGCCCGCGGAGATCGCCGCCGCCGACGTGCTGGTCACCTGCACCGGCGCGCGCGGCATCGTCATCGGCACCGAGGTGGTGGCCCGGGCGATGCGGGCCAGGATGGGGGCCGCCCGGCCGGACCGGCCGCTGGTCGTCATCGACCTGGCGCTGCCCCGGGACGTCGACCCCGGCGTGGCCGCGGTGCCCGGCGTGCACGTGGTCGACCTGGCCCTCCTGCAGGGCGAGCGGGGTGCCGACGGGCACCCGTCCACCAGCCCGGTGGCGGCGGACGACGTCGCCGCGGCGCACGCCCTCATCGAGGCCGAGACCGCGCTGCTGCGTGCCGAGCGGCAGGCCGCCGCGGTGGCGCCGACGGTCTCCGCGCTGCGCAGCCAGGCCGCCGAGGTCGTCGACGCGGAGCTGCTGCGGCTGTCCACGCGGGTGCCCGACCTCGACGCCCGGGCCCGCGCCGAGGTGGCCCGGACCGTGCGCCGCGTCGTCGACAAGCTGCTGCACGAGCCGACCGTGCGGGTCAAGGAGCTGGCCAGCGCTCCCGGCGGTGTCGACTACGCCGACGCGCTGCGGGCACTGTTCGGCCTGGGCATCGACGCGGAGGTCCTCCCGGCGCGCACCAACCTGGCCGAGGCGGTCGCCGTCGACCCCGACGAGCTGCGGCCGGGGGGCCCGGCATGACGGCGACCACCATCGGCACGCTCCGCCTGGGCACCCGCGCCAGCCAGCTGGCGACCACCCAGTCGCAGGCCGTCGCCGACGCCATCACCGCGGCCAGCGGGGTGCCGGTCGAGCTGGTGCACATCAGCACCGAGGGCGACCGCTCCTCGGTCGCGATCGCCCAGCTCGGCGGCACGGGTGTCTTCGTGACGGCGATCCGGCAGGCGCTGCTCGAGGGCACCGTCGACGTCGCCGTCCACAGCTACAAGGACCTGCCGACGCTGCCGGAGCCGGGGCTGACCATCGCCGCCGTCCCGCCCCGGGAGGACCCGCGCGACGCGCTGGTCGCCCGCGACGGCCTCACCCTGGGCGAGCTGCCGGCAGGCGCGAGGGTGGGCACCGGCGCCCCGCGGCGCGTCGCCCAGCTGCGCGCCCTGGGCCTCGGCCTCGAGGTGGTGCCGATCCGCGGCAACGTCGACACCCGCATGGCGCGCGTCGTGCCGGGTGACCTGGACGCCGTCGTGCTGGCCCGCGCCGGGCTGTCCCGGCTGGGGCGGCTGTCGGCGGTCACCGAGACGCTCGACCCGCTGCAGGTCCTCCCCGCGCCGGCGCAGGGTGCGCTGGCCGTGGAGTGCCGCGGGAACGACGAGCGGACCCGGCAGCTGCTCGCCGCCCTCGACGACGCCGCCACCCGCGCCTGCGTCGTCGCCGAGCGGACGACGCTGGCGGCGCTGGAGGCCGGCTGCAGCGCGCCGGTCGCCGCCTACGCCGAGGTCGCCGAGGGTGAGGACGGCCCCGAGCTGTTCCTCCGCGCCTCGGTCACCGCGCTCGACGGCAGCGACGGCGTCCGCGGCTCGATCACCGGACCGCCTCCCGAGGCCGAACGGCTCGGCCGCGAGCTCGCCGCAGAACTCCTCGACCGGGGGGCCGCCGAGCTCATGGCGGCGTCCCGGTGAGCTGCACCTCCCGGGCCGGGCAGCAGACCCCGGCCTCCCGAACCCCCGCACACCAGCCCGTCAGGGCCCTACCCAGGAGCACGCGATGACGCGCTTCCGCAAGCAGAACGGCGGGGCGACCGGCACGGTCGTCTTCGTCGGCGCCGGCCCGGGCGACCCCGGGATGCTCACCGCCCGGGCGACCGCGGCGCTCGCCGAGGCGCACACCGTCCTCGTCGACACCGCCGTCCCGCCGGCGATCGCCGAGGCCGTCCGCGCCGACCGGCCGGAGCTGGAGCTGACCCCCGCGACCGGGGAGCCGGCCGAGGTCGCCAAGGCCGCCGTGGCCGCCGCCAAGGCCGGCGGCACCGTCGTCCGGCTGGTCGCCGGCGACCCGTTCACCTCCGACGCCGTGGTCAAGGAGGTGCTGGCCGTGGGCCGCACCTCGGTCGGCTTCGACGTCGTCCCCGGCGTCGCCTCGCAGACCGCCGTCCCGGCGTTCGCCGGCGTCGCGCTCGGTGGCACCTCGCTGACCGCGGACCTGCGCGGTGGCGAGGCCGACCTGGCGGCGCTGGCCGCCGCGACCAAGAGGCTGGACGCGCCGCTGGTGCTCCAGGGCAACGCCGAGGACCTCCCCGACGCCGCCGCGCGGCTGGTCGAGGGCGGCCTGTCCGGCAGCACCGCGGTCGTCGTCACCACCGGCGGCTCGGGCACCGGGCAGCGGAGCGTGGTGGCCAAGCTCGCCGCCGTCGCCGAGAAGACCGCCGGCCTGGACGCCGTCAGCGGCCCGGTCGTGGCCACCGTCGGGTCGGCCGTCGACAAGCGCGCCCGGCTGTCCTGGTGGGAGAGCCGGCCGCTGTTCGGCTGGCGGGTGCTGGTGCCGCGCACCAAGGACCAGGCCGGCGAGATGAGCGACCGGCTGCGTGCCTACGGCGCCGTCCCGGTCGAGGTGCCGACGATCGCCGTCGAGCCGCCGCGCAGCCCGGCGCAGATGGACCGCGCCATCAAGGGCCTGGTCACCGGCCGCTACGGCTGGATCGTCTTCACCTCGGTGAACGCGGTGAAGGCCGTGCGGGAGAAGTTCGTCGAGCTCGGCCTGGACGCCCGCGCGTTCGCCGGCGTGAAGGTCGCCTGCGTCGGGGAGTCCACCGCCGACGCCGTGCGCGCCTTCGGCATCGTGCCGGAGCTGGTGCCCACCGGGCAGCAGTCCAGCGAGGGCCTGCTGGCCGACTTCCCCGAGTACGACGACGTGCTCGACCCGATCGACCGGGTGCTGCTGCCCCGCGCCGACATCGCCACCGAGACCCTCGCCGCGGGCCTCAAGGAGCGCGGCTGGGAGATCGACGACGTCACCGCCTACCGCACCGTCCGGGCCGCCCCGCCGCCCGCCCCGGTGCGCGAGGCCATCAAGGGCGGCGGCTTCGACGCGGTGTGCTTCACCTCGTCGAGCACCGTGCGCAACCTGGTCGGCATCGCCGGCAAGCCGCACGCCAAGACCGTCGTGGCGGTGATCGGCCCGCAGACCGCGGCCACCGCGCAGGAGTTCGGCCTGCGGGTGGACGTCCAGCCGGGGACCGCCGCGGTGGGCCCGCTGGTGGACGCGCTGGCCGAGCACGCGTTGTCCCTGCGCGAGGCGGAGGGCGGCGAGGAGCAGTGACCGGAGGCGCTGGAGCGGGCGGGACGAGCCGTGGCTTCGCGCGCGGGCGTCGGCTGCGGTCGACGCCCGCGCTGCGGCGGCTCACCGCGCAGACGCGGCTGGCCCCGGCCGACCTGGTGCTGCCGGTGTTCGTCAAGGAGGGCATCGACGAGCCGCAGCCGATCAGCTCGATGCCCGGCGTCGTCCAGCACACGACCGAGTCGCTGCGCAAGGCCGCGCACGAGGCGGCCGAGGCCGGCATCGGCGGGCTGATCCTCTTCGGCATCCCGTCGGAGAAGGACGCGGTTGGCTCCCAGGCCGACGCCGCCGACGGCATCGTCAACGTCGCCCTGCAGCAGCTGCGCGCCGACCTCGGCGACGAGCTGGTGCTCATGGCCGACCTGTGCCTGTGCGAGTACACCGACCACGGGCACTGCGGGCTGATCACCCCGGCCAAGGGTGGGGTCCGGGGGCAGGGCGGGGCAGTGGTCGTCGACAACGACCCGACGCTGGACCGATACGCCGCCGTCGCCATCGCCCAGGCCCAGGCCGGTGCGCACGTCATCGCCCCCAGCGGGATGATGGACGGCCAGGTCGCGGCGATCCGGCGGGCGCTGGACGGCGCGGCCTTCCAGGAGACGCCGATCCTGGCCTACGCCGCCAAGTACGCCTCGGGCTTCTACGGCCCGTTCCGCGAGGCGGCCGAGGGCGCGCCGCAGTTCGGCGACCGCTCGACCTACCAGATGGACCCGCCCAACGCCGACGAGGCGCTGCGCGAGGTGGCGCAGGACCTCGCCGAGGGCGCCGACGCGGTCATGGTCAAGCCGGCGCTGCCCTACCTGGACATCGTCGCCCGGGTCGCCGACGCCGTCGACGTCCCGGTCAGCGCGTACCAGGTCAGCGGCGAGTACGCGATGCTCGAGGCAGCCGCCGCCAACGGCTGGGTGGACCGGCAGCGGGCCGTCCTCGAGACGCTCACCGCCATCCGTCGCGCCGGTGCCGGCACCGTGCTGACCTACTGGGCGGTGGAAGCGGCCCGCTGGCTCCGGTGAGTCCGTACGTCGAGCCCGGGGGCTCCTGGCGGCCGTTCTGGTTGGTCGCCGGGGTCCTCGGGCTCGTCCTCGTCCTGGACCTGGTGCTGCCCGGGCCGGACGTGCCCTGGGGGTTGGCCGGCGCAGTCCTGGGCGTCGTGGCCGGGAACACGCTCATGACCCGCCGGGCCTGGACGGTGCGGGTGGACGCCCGGGGCGCCGATCCGGCCCTCACCGTCGGCCGGGAGCGGGTGCTGCTCGCCGACGTCGATGCCGCCCACCTGCGCGCGGTGGCGGAGGGGACGGCGGGGGTGGACGCGGGCGCCCCGGTGCTCGGCGGCGGCTGGTCGCTGCCCCGCGGCCGCTCCGGGCTGCCGCTGCGGACGACGGACGGGCGCACCGTGCTGGTGCCCACCCGCGACCCCGCGGCGCTGTCGCGTGCCCTGCTCGGGGCTGTGTCGGACGTCCCCGGCGGCTCGTCGGAGAGGAAGGGGACACTGGGGTCGTGACCTCGCTGGACAGCCGCCCGTACACCTACGAGGCCCCCGCGTCGGCCGACCTCTTCGCCCGCGCGCAGCGGGTCACCCCCGGCGGGGTGAACTCCCCGGTGCGTGCCTTCGGCGCCGTCGGCGGCACCCCTCGCTTCATGGCGCAGGGTCAGGGCGCGTACCTCACCGACGCCGACGGCCGCCGCTACGTCGACCTCGTCGCCTCCTGGGGGCCGCTGATCCTCGGCCACGCCCACCCGGCGGTCGTCGAGGCGGTCACCGCCGCCGCCCGCCGCGGCCTGACCTTCGGCACCCCGACCGAGGGCGAGGTCGAGCTGGCCGAGGAGATCCTCCGCCGGATGCCCCCGGTGGAGGAGGTGCGGCTGGTCAACTCCGGCACCGAGGCGGTGCTCTCGGCGGTGCGGCTGGCCCGCGGCGTCACCGGCCGGCGGCTCGTCGTCAAGTTCGCCGGCTGCTACCACGGCCACGTCGACGCGCTGCTGGCCTCGGCCGGCTCCGGCGTGGCGACCCTCGGCCTGCCCGACACCCCCGGCGTCACCACCGGCGCCGCCGCCGACACCGTCGTCCTGCCCTACAACGACGCGGCCGCGGTGGAGGCCGTCTTCGCCGAGCGGGGCAGCGAGATCGCCGCGGTCATCACCGAGGCGGCGGTCGGCAACATGGGCGTCGTCCCGCCGCTGGACGGCTTCAACCAGGCGCTGCGCCGCACCACCGCCGCGCACGGCGCGCTGCTGATCGTCGACGAGGTCATGACCGGGTTCCGGGTGTCCCGCTCCGGCTGGTACGGGCTGGACCCGGTGGACGCCGACCTGATGACCTTCGGCAAGGTCATGGGCGGCGGGCTGCCGGCCGCGGCCTTCGGCGGCCGCGCCGACCTCATGGAGCACCTGGCCCCGGTCGGGCCCGTCTACCAGGCCGGCACGCTGTCGGGGAACCCGGTCGCGGTCGCCGCGGGCCTGGCCACGCTGCGGCACTGCACCGACGAGGTGTACGCCCGCTGCGACGAGGTCGCCGTCACCCTGCGCGGGGCGGCCAGCGCCGCGCTGTTCGCCGCCGGCGTCCCGCACCGCGTGCAGCAGGCCGGCTCGATGTTCTCGGTGTTCTTCGTCCCCGACGAGCGGCAGGTGCGCAACTACGACGACGCCCGCTCGCAGGACGCCGCCCGCTACACCGCCTTCTTCCACGCGATGCTGGCGCGCGGCGTCTACCTGCCGCCGTCGGCGTTCGAGTCGTGGTTCGTCAGCGCCGCGCTCGACGACCAGGCCGTCGAGCGGGTGCTCGACGCGCTGCCCGCCGCCGCCCGGGCCGCGGCCGCCGTCGAGCCGGCCACCGCCCCGCCGGCCGAGGAGCCGGCCGACGCCCGCAGCGGGATGAGCACCTGATGGCCGAGACCACCGTCGTCCACCTGCTCCGCCACGGCGAGGTGTTCAACCCCGAGAAGGTGCTGTACGGCCGGCTGCCGGGCTACCTGCTGTCGGAGACCGGCGAGGCGATGGCGCTGGCCGCCGCGGAGTGGCTGTCCGACAAGGGCATCACCCGCGTGGTCAGCAGCCCGCTGGAGCGCGCGCAGCAGACCGCCGCGCCGATCGCCGGCAAGCTCGACCTGCCCATCGAGGTGGACGACCGGCTGATCGAGGCCGGCAACGCCTTCGAGGGACTGCGGGTCGGCGTGGGGGACGGCGCCCTGCGCTCCCCCCAGCACTGGTGGAAGCTGCGCAACCCGTTCCGCCCGTCCTGGGGCGAGCCCTACGTCGAGATCGCCGCCCGGATGCTGGCCGCGGTCGAGTCCGCCCGGGACGCCGCCCGCGGTGCCGCCGCGGTCTGCGTCAGCCACCAGCTGCCCATCTGGACGCTGCGGCTGCACCTGGAGGGACGCCGCTACACGCACGACCCGCGCCGCCGGGAGTGCGGCCTGGCCAGCGTCACCTCGGTGACCTACGACGGCGACCGCGTCGCCGGGATCTCCTACGCCGAGCCCGCCGGCGCCACCGACCCCGACGCGGTACCCGGCGCATGAGACGAGGTCTGCTCGGCGCGCTGGTGGGTGCGCTGCTGCTCACCGGCTGCGCCACCGGCGACGGCGCCGTCGACGTCAACAACGGCGGGGAGTTCCGCTTCGTCCAGGGCACCCCGGCCGGCGAGGTCATCCCGTCCGGCGAGCGCGCCGCCGCGCCGGAGTTCTCCGGCACCCTGCTCGACGGCGGCGACTTCGACTCCACCGAGCTCGACGGCGGCATCGCGGTCGTCAACTTCTGGGGTTCCTGGTGCGCGCCCTGCCGGGTGGAGTCGCCGGAGTTCCAGGAGGTCTACGCCGAGGTGCGCGATCGGGGCGTGCGGTTCCTGGGCGTCAACGTGAAGGACACCGACCAGCTGGCCCGCGCGTTCGAGGACAGCTTCGGCATCGAGTTCCCCTCGGTGCACGACCCGCGGGGCGAGGTGGCCCTGGCGTTCCGGGACTACCCGGCCAACGCCATCCCGTCCACCATCGTGCTGGACGCGCAGGGGCGGGTGGCCGCGGTCTACACCGGCGCGGTCGCGCAGGAGGACCTGCGCGCGGTGCTCGACCTGCTGCTGGCCGAGGAGGGCTGATGGGGGAGACCTTCGGCGGCCTGGTGACCGACGGCCCGCTGCTCGTGGCCGCCGCCGTCGCGGCGCTGGTCGGGCTGGTCAGCTTCGCCTCGCCGTGCGTGCTGCCGCTGGTGCCCGGCTACCTGTCCTACGTCACCGGGCTGGTCGGCTCCGGTGCCCGGACGACGGCCCCGGCCCCGGTCGCGTCCGGTGGCTCCACGGCGACCGTGGTCCGCACCGACGAGCGGTCGCCCCGCGGGCGGATGGTGCTCGGCGCCGTCCTGTTCGTGCTCGGCTTCACCGCCGTCTTCGTCACCATCAGCACCGCGGTCGGCGGCCTGGGCCGGCTGCTGCTGCAGTACAACGACGAGATCACCCGGGGGCTGGGCGTCGTCACCGTGCTGGTCGGGCTGGGCTTCCTCGGCTGGCTGCCGCTGCTGCAGCGCACCAGGCGGGTGGCCCTCCGCCCGGCGACCGGGCTGGCAGGGGCGCCGCTGCTGGGCGTCGTCTTCGGGCTGGGCTGGACGCCGTGCCTGGGTCCCACGCTCGCCGCGGTGCAGAACCTCGCCTTCCAGCAGGCCACCGCCGGACGCGGGGCGCTGCTCGGGCTGGCCTACTGCCTGGGCCTGGGCGTGCCGTTCGTGCTGGTCGCCCTCGGCGCCCGCTGGGCGATGGGCGCGACGTCGTTCCTCCGTCGGCACGCGCAGGCGGTCACGCGGTTCGGCGGCGCGGTCCTCGTCGTCGTCGGCCTGCTGCTGGTCACCGGCGCCTGGACCGAGATGATGCGCTGGCTGCAGGGCTGGCTGGCTGCCAACGGCTTCGCGGAGAGCGTCCTGTGAGCACCGTCGCCCCGCCGCGGCCGGCCGCGGCACCGCCGCCCCCTGCCCGGCCCTCCCTGGGTGCCCGCGCCCTGGGCCTGTGGCTGCGCTGGTGGCGCCGGCTCACCGCGATGCGGACGGCGATCGTGCTGCTGTTCCTGCTGGCGCTGGCGGCGATCCCGGGGTCGCTGCTGCCGCAGCGCTCGCTGAACCAGAACGCCGTCCGGCAGTACTTCGCCGACCACCCGACGCTGGCGCCGGTGCTCGACCGGTTCTACGCCTTCGACGTCTTCGGTTCGCCGTGGTTCGCCGCGGTCTACCTGCTGCTGTTCGTCTCGCTCATCGGTTGCGTCGTCCCCCGGCTGGCCGAGCACGTCCGCGCGCTGCGGGCCGCTCCGCCGCCGGCGCCGCGCCGGCTGCAGCGGCTGCCCGACTCCGGTGAACTCGCCACCCCGCTGCCCGGCCCGGCCGCCCTCGACGTGGTCGAGGAGGAGCTGCGGGTGCGGCGCTTCCGCGTCGTCCGCCGGGACGGTGCCGCGTCGACCCCGCCGGGTCCTGCGGCATCCGGCCCGGAGCTCTCCGCGGAGAAGGGCTTCTGGAAGGAGACCGGCAACCTCCTGTTCCACCTGTCCCTGGTGGCGCTGCTGCTCGGCCTGGCCGGCGGCAGGCTGTGGGGCTACGAGGGCAGCATCCTGGTCACCGAGGGTCAGGGCTTCTGCAACTCCTTCCAGCAGTACGACACCCACTCCTCGGGTGCGCTGGTCGACAGTGGTGACCTCAGCCCGCTCTGCATCGACCTCGAGGACTTCCGCGCGGAGTACGAGGAGGACCTGACCGCGGCCTCCTACACCGCCGACATCCGCTACGGCGGCCCCGGTGAGGAGGGGGAGCCCGCCACCATCGGCGTCAACGACCCGCTCCGGCTCGACGGCGACCGGGTGTACGTCACCGGCCACGGCTACGCGCCGCGGTTCACCGTCACCCTGCCCGACGGGACGGCGTTCACCGACGTCTCGGCGCCGTTCCTGCCCTCGGACCAGACCACGATGTCCAGCGAGGGCGCGCTCAAGCTGCCCGACCTCGGCGCCGGCGTGGAGGACCAACTGGCCCTCGAGGGCTTCTTCGCCCCGACCGGGCTGATGCAGGGCGGCGTCCTGACCTCGATCGACCCGCGGCCGCTGAACCCGCAGGTGGCGGTGCTGGCCTACCAGGGCTACCTCGGCCTGGACTCCGGCCTGCCGCAGTCGGTCTACTCCCTCGACGCCAGCCAGATCGAGCGCGGCCGGCTCGCCGAGGTCGGCCGGGCCAACCTGGCGGTCGGCGAGACGCTCACCCTCCCTGACGGGACGGCGATCACCTTCACCGGCGTCTCGCAGTTCGCCGCGTTGCAGTTCTCCCACGACCCCGGGCAGGTGTGGGTGCTCGCCGCCGCGATCTCCGTGCTCGTCGGGCTGCTCGCCCTGCTGTTCCTGCGCCGTGAGCGCTTCTTCGCCCGCGCCGGTCCGGCTGCCGACGGCGGCGGTACCGTGCTGACGGTCGGCTCGCTGACGCGGGGGGGCGGCGAGAGCGCCACCCGCTTCGCCGAGCTCACCGGGCAGCTGCGGGCCGCGCTCGACGCGCGTTCCCCGACCCCCTCCGCCCCGCCGTCCGGCGGGGCCGCACCGGAACCGGAGGTCTCCCCGCGTGACCGTTGACCCGTCGCTGGCCGAGCTGTCGGACAGGCTGTTCTCGATCGCCGTCGCGCTCTACTCGGTCGCCGTCGTGGCGTTCTCGGCGCAGCTGGCGTTCGGCCGGCGGCCGGCCAGGGAGCTGGTCCCCACCGGTTCCGGGGGGGCGGACTCGAGTGCGCCTGCCGCCCCGCTCCGAAGCGACCGCTGGGGGCTCGCCGGGCTGGCGGTCACCGTCCTCGGCGCCGCCGCGCACGCCGGCGTGCTGATCACCCGCGGGATGGCCGCCGACCGGCTGCCCTGGGGCAACATGTACGAATTCGCCACCGCCGTGGTCCTCGTCGGCGTGGTTGCCTACCTGGTGCTCGCGACACGGATCCCGGCCGTCCGCGACATCGGCGCCTTCGTGCTGGCGCCGGTGGTGATCTCGCTCGTCGCGATCGGGCTGTTCCTCTACACCGAGACCGGGCCGCTGGTCGCCGCGCTGCGCTCCAGCTGGCTGGCCGTGCACGTGTCCAGCGCGATCCTCGGCTCGGGCCTCTTCTTCGTCAGCGGGATCGCCAGCGTGCTCTATCTGCTGCGGTCCCGGCAGGAGGCCGGTGCGGACGGCTCGTTCCTGTCCCGGCTCCCGGGCGCCGGAACGCTCGACCGGGTCGCCCACCGCACTGCCGTCTTCGCCTTCCCCATCTACACGTTCGCGATGATCGCCGGCGCCATCTGGGCGGAGAGCGCATGGGGCCGCTTCTGGGGCTGGGACCCCAAGGAGACCTGGATGTTCATCTCCTGGGTGGTCTACGCCGGTTACCTGCACGCGCGGACGACCGTCGGCTGGCGGGGACGCCCGGCGGCGTGGGTCAACGTCGTCGGTTTCGCCGTGGTCCTGTTCAACCTGCTCTACGTCAACATGGTCTCGACCGGCCTGCACAGCTACGGCGGGCTCGACTGACGAAGGACCCCGTCCCGCTCGTCCCTCCAGGTGACACCGATCACCGGTCGAGCGGCGTGTCGGTGACGCGCCGGGCGGAGCCGTGCTTCCATGCCCCCATGTCGCGCCGGAGGGGAGCTCCCCGTGGGTAGGCACTCGGCTCTGGAGGGCGCCGCGGTGGATCCCGTCGTCGCCGCCGCGCTCGCGCAGCGTCCGGCGGACGCCCCCGCCGGACGGCACGGCCACGCGCGTGCCGAGGGCACCGAGAGCGGTCTGGGCTGGCCCGGGACGTCGACGACGCACGAGGGTCTGGGCTGGCCCGGTGGGATGTCCGACCAGGCGCCTCAGGCCGTGCCGGACGCCGAGCAGCCGGGGAAGCGCCGCGGGTGGCGGCGCCTCTTCCGCGCCGCCTGAGGAAGGACCCCGTCCTCCCCACCCTTCGCAGGCTCAGGGGGGACCCGGGACGGGGCAGCCCTCGGGGCCTGGGTGGTCGAGGGCCTGGGTGGTCGAGCCGCTTACGCGGGCGAGCCGTCGTCGCGCCGGGTGCGGCGCTCCAGCTCGCGCAGGAACTCCGGGTCGTCGTCCGGGGCCACCGGGCGGACGGCGCGCTGCGGCCGGGGCCGCTCGGGGGCGCGCACCCCGCCGGGACCGCCCTTCTCCGCCGCGCGCAGCACCAGCGCCACCACGGCGATCGCCACCACCAGCACCACCACGAAGGCCATGGCGGCCCACCCCCTCGCCGATTGAGCCCGACTCCGCTCCACAGTACGTGCGCGGGCGATACTCGACCGCACACCCAGCGCGGCACCTCCGAGAGGGACACGCCATCGACGCCGTCGACCAGCAGCTGATCGACCTGCTGCGCGCCAACGGCCGGGCGAGCTACGCCGAGCTCGCCCGGCGGGTCGGTCTCTCCTCCCCGGCGGTGCACGAGCGGGTCGGCAAGCTGGAGGCGGCCGGGGTCATCACCGGCTACCGGGCGGTGGTGGACCCGGCGGCGGTGGGCCTGGGGGTGACCGCCCTGGTCGGTGTCATCGAGAGCGACTCGGTCGACGAGACCGGCATCGAGGAGGCGCTGGCCGCGATGCCCGAGGTCGAGGACTGCTGGCGGGTCGCCGGCAGCGAGGGCTACGTGTTGAAGGTCCGGGTGACCGACATCGCGGCACTGGAGACCACCATCAGCGCGTTGAACCGGATCAAAGGCGTCGCCCGCACGCGGACGACGGTCGTGCTGAGCACCAAGTGGGAGGGCCGTCATGGCGGAGAGGGCTGAGCAGGCGGTGCCGGGCGCGCCGACCGGAGGGCCGGCGGCGCCGCCGCGGATCGCGCCCTGGCTGGCGGTGTACACGGTCGGCCGGCTGGCGATCGCCGCCGCGCTGGTCCTGCTGCTGTGGATGCTGGGCCTGGACTTCTGGTCCGGCGCGCTGTTCGGGCTGCTGCTGTCGATGCCGGTCTCGTACCTGCTGCTGCGGTCCTCGCGCGAGCGGCTCACCGAGGGCCTGGCCGCGCGCAGCGTCGCCCGTCAGCAGGCGAAGGCCGCGCGCGAGGCCCGTCTCACCGGCGACGGCGCCTGAGCGGCTCCGGTTGAAGGACCCCGCTGCCCCCCATCACTCGCAGGCTCGCGATGGGACCCTGCAGCGGGGCCTCGGTCAGCTGAGGGCCAGCCCAGCGCCCAGCAGCACGCCGGTGACCAGGGTGAGCAGGCCGGTGCCCTGCAGTGCCGCGATCAACGCCGGTCCGCGCCCGCCGGAGAGCACGGTGCGCACGGGCGGCACGGCCAGCGGGACGGCGAGCAGCGCCAGCAGGGCCCAGGGCCGGGTCGCCCCGATCGCGACGACGACCGCGAACGCCACCGCCGGCAGCGCCGTGAAGGCGATCCGGGTGCCGCGGTCGCCCAGCAGCACGGCCAGCGTGCGCTTGCCTACGGCCGCGTCGCCCTCGATGTCGCGCAGGTTGTTCACCACCAGCAGCGCCACCGACAGCAGGCCGATCGGGACCGAGGCCGTGACGGCCAACCCGTCGACCGAGCCGGTCTGCACGAACGTCGTCCCCACGACGGCGACCGGGCCGAAGAAGACGAAGACGAACACCTCGCCCAGCGCCCGGTAGCCGTAGGGGAGCGGGCCGCCGGTGTAGGTCCAGGCGGCGGCGATGCAGGCCGCGCCGACCGCGACCAGCCACCAGTTCGACAGCGCCGCCAGCGCCAGCCCGGCGAGCCCGGCGACGGCGAAGGAGACCAGCGCGGCGCCGAGCACCTGCCGCGGGGTCGCCGCCCCCGAGCCGACCAGCCGCATCGGGCCCACCCGGACGGCGTCGCTGCCGCGCACCCCGTCGGAGTAGTCGTTGGCGTAGTTGACCGCCACCTGCAGCGCGAGGGCGACCAGCAGGGCCAGCAGCGCGGTCAACGGCCGGAAGCCGTCGAGGGCCGCGGCGGCGCCGGTGCCCACGAGCACGGGGGCGAGGGCCGCGGGCAGTGTGCGGGGGCGGGCGCCGGCCAGCCACTGGGCGGGGGTGGCCACGGTCAGGACCTCTCGTCGGGGACCGCGGCGGCGACTCCGCGGCGATCGGGCTTGCCGGTGTGCAGGGTCGGGACGGTGGAGATGCGGTGCAGCTCCCGCGGTGCGGCGGCGCCGCCCAGCCGCGCGGTGACCCACGGACGCAGCGCGGCGAGGTCGGGCTCCGCGCCGGGTGCCGGCACGACGGCCGCGACGACCCGCTGGCCCCACTTGTCGTCCGGCCGGCCGAAGACGACGGCGTCGACGACGTCCGGGTGCCGGCGCAGCACGGCCTCGACGGCCTGGGGCGCGACGTTGACCCCGCCGGTGACCACGACGTCGTCCAGCCGACCGTGCACGACCAGCCGGCCGGCGTCGTCGAGGGCCCCGGCGTCCCGGGTGCGGAACCAGCCGCCGGCGAACGCGGCCCCGGTGCCCTCGGGGTCGAGCCGGTAGCCGGTCGCGAGCACCGGCCCGGCGAGCTCGATGCCCACACCGCCGGGTCCTGCGGCGTCCCCAGCGTCGGCGACGCGCACCCGCACGCCGTCCAACGGCTCGCCGTCGTACACGCAGCCGCCGGCGGTCTCGGTCATCCCGTAGGTGGTCACGACGGAGACGCCCGCGTCGCGGGCGCCGGCCAGCAGCGCCGGGTCGGTGGCCGCGCCGCCGACGAGCACCCCGTCGAACGCGCGCAGCGCGGCGGGTTCGGCATCGAGGTACCGGCGCAGCTGGGTGGGCACCAACGCGGTGTAGCGCCGGCCGGCCGGCATGCGGGCGACGGCGGCGGCCAGCGGCTCCCCGGAGGCGAGCACGGTCGGGTCGGTGCCGCCCAGGACCGAGCGGCAGAGCACCTGCAGGCCGGCGATCGCCGAGACCGGCAGCGCGAGCAGCCAGGCGCCCGGTCCTCCGAGCCAGCGCAGCGTGGCCTCGCCCGACGCGCGCACCGCGGCCGCCGACAGCAGCACGCCGCGGCCGCCACCGGTCGACCCGGAGGTGACGACGACGAGGTCCGCGTCGTCCTCCAGGGGCACCTCCGGGCGCAGCACCGCCCAGGCGGCCTCGACGGCGGGCGGCGGACCTGCGGGCAGCACCGCGAGCGGCGCCGTGCCGTCCAGGGCGGCGCGCAGCTGAGGCAGGAGCGCGAGGGGATCGGCCGGCGCGGGCACGGTGGTGAGGTGCCTGGGCACGAGGTCCGAGGCTACTGCGCGGCCGATCTACGCTGGTCACGCACGGGCAGAGCATCGACGACACGTGGTCGACGAGCGCCGACGAGGAGGCCACGTGATCGACACCGACGGCGCGCGGGTCTGGTCGGTGCCGATGCGGACCCGGTTCCGCGGCATCGACGTCCGCGACGGCGTGCTCGTGCAGGGCCCGGCCGGCTGGGGCGAGTTCTCCCCGTTCTGGGATTACGACGTCCCCGAGAGCCGCCGCTGGTGGGCCGCAGCGGTCGAGGCCGCCTGCGCCGGGTGGCCGGCGCCGCTACGTGACACCGTGCCGGTGAACGTGACCGTGCCCGCCGTCGACCCCGATCGGGCGCACGCGATCGTGACCGCCTCGGGCTGCCGGACGGCGAAGGTCAAGGTCGCCGAGCCGGGCCAGACGTCCGTCGACGACGTGGCCCGTGTCGAGGCGGTGCGCGACGCCCTCGGCCCGGACGGCGCGATCCGGGTCGACGCGAACGCCGCCTGGGACGTCGACACCGCCGCCACCCGCATCCGCGAGCTCGACCGGGTCGGCCTGGAGTACGTCGAGCAGCCGGTCGCCTCGCTGGCGGAGCTGGCCGCGCTGCGCCGCCGGGTCGACGTCCGGATCGCCGCCGACGAGGTGGTCCGGCGCTCGGCCGATCCGCTGCGGGTGGACCTGCGCGAGGCGGCGGACGTCGTCGTCCTCAAGGTGCAGCCGCTCGGCGGCGTGCGGGCGGCGCTCGAGGTGGCCGGGGCGCACGGCCTGCCGTGCGTCGTCTCCTCGGCGCTGGAGTCCTCGGTCGGGATCGCCGCGGGGGTGGCGCTGGCCGCCGCGCTGCCGGAACTGCCGTTCGCCTGCGGGCTGGCCACCGTCGCGCTGCTGGACGGCGACGTCACCAGCGACCCGCTGGTGCCGGTCGACGGCGCGCTCCCGGTGCGCGCCGTGACGCCCGACCGGCTGGCCGACGTCGCCGCCGGCCCGGAGGTCGAGGCGCGCTGGCGGGCGCGGCTGGACGCGGTGCGCGGGTGAACCCCTCCACCGCCCTCGCCCGGGTGCTCGTCGACGAGCTGGTCCGCGGCGGGGTCACCGACGCCGTGGTGGCGCCCGGCTCCCGCTCGGCGCCGGTCGCGCTGGCGCTGGCCGACGCCGAGCGGGACGGCCGGCTGACCCTGCACGTGCGCATCGACGAGCGGACGGCGGCCTTCCTCGCGCTCGGCCTGGCCAAGGCGTCCGGGCGGCCGGTGCCGGTGCTCACCACCTCCGGGACGGCGACCGCGCACCTGCACGCCGCCGTGCTGGAGGCCGACGCCGCCGGGGTGCCGCTGCTGGCGCTGACCGCCGACCGGCCGCCGGAGCTGCGCGGCACCGGTGCCAACCAGACCATCGCGCAGCCCGGTCTCTACGGCGGGGCGGTGCGGGCGGCGGTCGACGTCGGCGTGCCAGAGACCGGCCGTGAGCAGGCGCAGAACCGCTACTGGCGCTCGCTGGTGGCCAAGGCGCTGCTGACCGCGCGCGGCGGGCTCTCCGGCGACCCGGGGCCGGTGCACCTCAACCTGCCGTTCCGCGAGCCGCTGCTGCCCGAGGACGCCGGCGTGCGGACCACCGGCCCGTGGTCAGGCCGGCCGGACGGCGCCCCGTGGACCGACGGCTCGGTGTCCGCACCGCCGCGGCCGGCCGACACCGGCCCGGCGCGCACCCTCGTCGTCGTCGGCGACGCGCCGCCCGCGCTGGGCCGGGCGGCGGCCGAGCTGGCCGGCGTGCAGGGCTGGCCGGTGGTCGCCGAGCCGTCGAGCGGCGCCTGGGCGGGATCCGTGCGCGGCGGTGCGCTGCTGCTCGGGGTGCCCGGCTGGCTGGCCGACCACCGGCCCGACCGGGTGCTGGTGGTCGGCCGGCCGACGCTGTCCCGGCCGGTCTCGACGCTGCTCGCCGACCCCGCCGTCCGGGTGGAGACCGTGTCAGCCGCCCCGAACTGGCCCGATGCCGGCCGCTCGACGACCTGGGTGGGCGGGCTGCCGGCCGCCGGCGTCCCGGCCGATGCGGCGTGGCGCACGGCGTGGTGCACGGCCGCCGGCCGGCTGGGGACGGCGGTCGACGGCGTGCTCGACGCGCTGCCCGGGCTGACCGCCGGGCTGCTCGCCCGCTACCTGGTCGCCGCCCTGCCCGACGGTGCGCTGCTGGTGCTCGGCTCGTCGACCCCGGTGCGCGACGTCGACCGGCTGGCCGTCCCGCGCCCGGAGCTCACCGTGCTCGCCAACCGCGGCGTCGCCGGCATCGACGGGACGGTCTCCACCGCGGTCGGCGCGGCCCGCGTGCACGGGGGCCGGGCGTTCGCGCTGCTCGGCGACCTCACGTTCCTGCACGACCTGCAGGGTCTGCTGGTCGGGGAGGGTGAGCCCCGACCGGACCTCACCCTCGTCGTCCCGGACAACGACGGCGGTGGCATCTTCGCCCAGCTGGAGCCCGGGCAGCCGCGGTACGAGGCCGGCTACCGGCGGGTGTTCGGCACGCCGCACGGCCGCGACCTGGTCGCCGTCGCGGAGGCGCTGGGGTGGCCGGCGGAGCGGGTGTCGTCCTCGGCCGACCTCCGGGACGCCGTCGCTGCGGGCGGACCCCGGGTGGTCGTCGTCCGCACCGACCAGCGCGCCGAGGCGGAGCTGGCGGCCCGGCTGCGCTCGGCCGCCGCCGAGGCGCTGGACGGAGCCTGAGGACGCCTCAGCGCAGCCGGCCGTCGACCCGGGCGGCATCGTGGCCCACGACGGCTTCGGACGCGCGACTGCACCGCCGCCCAGCAGGTCTTCGTCCGCGGAGGGTCGTGCTCCGCCCACGATGCTGGGCAGAGCACGACCCTCCGGGGAGGAGGTCGTCGCCTGCGGAGCTCGGACGCCCCGTGCGGACGAGCCCGGCTCAGCTCTCCAGCGCGGCCTGGAAGGCGGCGAACTTCGCCTGGGTCTCGGCCAGCTCGGCGGCCGGGTCGGAGCCGGCGACGATGCCACAGCCGGCGAACAGCCGCGCCGAGGCCGGGTCCCCGTCGGACAGCTCGGCGCAGCGCAGCGCCAGCCCGAACTCGCCGTCCCCGCGGGCGTCCACCCAGCCGACCGGGCCGGCGTAGCGGCCGCGGTCCATGCCCTCCAGCTCGCCGATCACCGCGGCAGCGGCGGCGGTCGGGGTGCCGCAGACCGCGGCCGTCGGGTGCACCGCGCCGACCAGCTCGAGCAGCCCGGCGGAGCCGCGGGCGCCACCGCGGCGCTGGACGCCGGTGACGTCGGTGGCCAGGTGCCGCACGTTGGCCAGCGTCAGCAGCTCCGGCTCGTCGGGCGCGGTGAGCGTCGTGCAGTAGGGCTCCAGCGCGCGCACCAGCGACTCGACAGCGAGGGCGTGCTCGGCGCGGTCCTTGGCCGAGGCCAGCAGGCCGGCGGCCAGCCGCTCGTCGTCGGCACCGGCGCCGCGGGGGGCGGTCCCGGCGAGCACCCGCGAGGACAGCTGCCGGCCGGTCCGGCGCAGCAGCAGCTCCGGCGTCGCACCGAGCAGGCCGTCGACGGCGAAGGTCCAGCAGTCGGGGAAGCGGGTGGCGAGCCGGGCGAGCAGCGCGCGGGGGTCCAGCGGCGCGTCGGCGGTCACCAGCAGGTCGCGGGCCAGCACCACCTTGGCCAGCTCGCCGGCGTCGATCCGGTCGACGGCCGCGGCCACCGTCGCGCACCACGAGGCCGGGTCGAGGGCGCCGTCGGCGTAGCGCAGCCGCCCCAGCGCGGACGGCGCGGTCGCGGGCGCGGCGGACAGCACGTCGGCAGGGTCGGCGTCCCCGGTGGTGGTCATCCAGGTCAGGCCGTCCCGCCGGCCGACGATGACCTCGGGGACGACGAACACCGACGTCCCGGCGGCCGGGTCGAAGGCGATGCTGGCGAACACGACCGGCCCGGAGCCGGGCACCCCGGCCCGGTCGTCGACGTCGAGACCGGCGCTGTGGGCCTCCCACCACGCGGCCGCCTCGGCCAGCGCCCGCGGGCCGGTGACCTCCAGGCGGGCCGCCTCGCCCCAGCCGACCAGGCCCTCTCCGCGGCGCACCCAGGACAGGGCGCCGGCGGCCGGCAGCAGGTCGAGCAGCGCGGGGGGTTCGAGCAGCGGGGTGGTCGTGACGACGGGCGTGACCGCACCAGGGGTGGTCACTGCTGCCACGCTCACCAGCCCAGAGTAGGCAGCCCGGTAGCGTCGCCGTCGTGGGAGATCGGCGAGACAGCGCACACAGGCCCCCTCCCGGGGCCCGGCGCGAGCCCGCGAGCAGTGGGGAGGAGGGGGCCCTCCCACTCCGGGCCGGTCTGGACAAGCGGCCGGCCGAGGTCGCGGCCATGTTCGACCGGGTCGCCGAGCGCTACGACGTCACCAACACGGTCCTCTCCGGGGGCCTCGACGCCTCCTGGCGGCGGGCCACCCGCGAGGCCCTGGGTGCCCGACCAGGCCAGACCGTGCTCGACGTCGCCGCCGGGACGGCGGTCTCCACCGTCGAGCTGTCCGCCGGCGGCGTGCACGCCATCGCCTGCGACTTCTCCCAGGGGATGCTGCGCGCGGGCGCGGCCCGGCCGGTGCCCAAGGTGGCCGGCGACGCCACGGCACTGCCGCTGGCCGACGAGAGCGTCGACGGCGTGGTCATCTCCTTCGGCCTGCGCAACGTCGCCGACCCCGACGCCGCGCTGCGTGAGTTCACCCGGGTCACCCGCCCCGGCGGCACGCTGGTGGTCTGCGAGTTCTCCAGCCCCACCTGGGCGCCGTTCCGCACCGTCTACACCGAGTACCTGATGCGGGCGCTGCCGCGGATCGCCCGCGCGGTCAGCAGCAACCCCGACGCCTACGTCTACCTGGCCGAGTCGATCCGGGCCTGGCCCGACCAGCCGGCGCTGGCCGCCCGGCTGCAGAGCGCCGGCTGGGCCGACGTCGCCTGGCGCGACCTCACCGGCGGCATCGTGGCGTTGCACCGCGGCCGCAAGCCGCTCGGCTGAACGAGGACCCGGCCCGCTTGCAGGGCCCCGCCGCGAGCTCGCGAGTGGTGGGGGGCAAGGGGGTCCTTGGTCCACCCCTCGCACGCTCGGAGCGGTACCCGGGAGGGGGCCGAGGCGTGGGGCGGGTGGGACGAGACGGAACCGTGACGTACCAATCCCAGGTGCCCACTTGTCACCAAGCTCACACCCCGGCCTAGAGTGGTGACCGGGCCACCTTGTGAAGCAATTCACAAAGTGGTCGGGAAACTCGAACGGAGGGGGCCGAGGTGGACGACGGCGACCGGCGGGCCGACGTGCTCGTCGTCGGTGCCGGCCCGGCGGGCTCCTCGGCCGCGTGGCACCTCGCCCGGGCCGGCCTCGACGTCGCCGTCCTGGAGAAGGCCCGGCTGCCCCGCGAGAAGGTCTGCGGCGACGGGCTGACCCCGCGCGGGGTCAAGGCGCTCGACGACATGGGCGTCGACACCACCGGCTGGGTCCGCCACAAGGGCCTGCGGGTCACCGGCGGCGGCCGGGTGGTCGAGGTCGACTGGCCGGTCCTGGACCGCTGGCCGTCGTACGGCCTGATCCGCGGTCGCCGCGACCTCGACGCCCGGCTGGCCGACCACGCCGTCGCGGCCGGCGCCCGGCTGGTGCAGGAGGTCACGGTCACCGGCCCGCTGCTGGACGACGCCGGCCGGGTCGCCGGGGTGCACGCCGAGGAGGGCCCGGACCGGGCGCCGGCCACCTGGCACGCGCCGCTGGTGGTCTCCGCCGAGGGCCTCTCCGGGCGGCTGGCCAAGGCACTGGGCCTGCTGCGGCGGGAGGACCGGCCGCTCGGCGTCGCCGTCCGCCGGTACGTCTCCTCCCCGCGCACGGACGACGAGTACCTCGACATCTCCTTCGACCTGTCCACCGGCGGCCCGAGCGCGGACTCGATGCCCGGCTACGGCTGGGCGTTCGGCATGGGCGACGGCACCAGCAACGTCGGCTTCGGCCTGCTCGACACCCGCCGCGGCACCGGTGCCGAGCCGCGGGCGGTGCTGCGCGAGTGGCTGGCCACCCTGCCGGCCGAGTGGCAGCTCGGCGAGGAGCACGCGGTCACCCCGCTGCGCGGTGCGGGCCTGCCGATGGCGCTGCACCGCGGGCCTGCCTACACCCGCGGGCTGCTCCTGGCCGGCGACGCCGCGGGCACCGTCAACCCGTTCAACGGCGAGGGCATCAGCTATGCGCTGGAGACCGGCCGGATGGCCGCCGAGACCGCCGTGGCGGGCCTGGCCGCACCGGAGGGGCTCGCGCGGGAGGCGGTGCTGCGCCGGTACCCGGCCCGGCTGCGCGAGGAGTACGGGCGCCACCACCGGCTGGGCACCGGCTTCCTGGCGCTGCTGGCCCGGCCGGACCTGGTCCGCTTCGCGACCGCGCACGGCCTGAAGCGGCCGGCGCTGGTGGCCCGGGCGCTGCGGCTGATGGGCAACCTCTCCGACGGCCGGGACGGCGACCGGTTCGACCGCGCCGTCGCCGTCCTGACCCGACTGGCCCCGGCGGTCTGACGTGACCGCTCCCGACCCGACCCACGACGAGAGGTAGGCGCTGGTGCTCTCGCAGTACGTCCCGATCGTCGGCCTGTTCGCCCTGGCCGCGGCCTTCGCGCTGTTCTCCGTGACGGTCGCGCCGTTCATGGGCCCCCGCCGGTACAACCGGGCCAAGCTGGCCGCCTACGAGTGCGGCATCGAGCCGGTGGACCAGCCGCTCACCGGCGGCCGCTTCCCGGTCAAGTTCTACCTGACCGCCATGTTGTTCATCGTCTTCGACATCGAGGTCGTCTTCCTCTACCCGTGGGCAGTCGCCAACGACGCGCTGGGGCTGTGGGGGTTGTTCGCGATGGTCGTGTTCATCGGCACCGTCTTCATCGCTTATGCCTACGAGTGGCGGCGCGGCGGGCTCGAGTGGGATTGAGGAGCTGACCCGTGGGACTCGAGGAGAAACTGCCGAGCGGCGTCCTGCTGACGAGCGTGGAGAAGCTGGTCAACTGGACCCGCAAGTCCTCGCTGTGGCCGGCGACGTTCGGGCTGGCCTGCTGCGCCATCGAGATGATGGCCACCGGCGCCGGCCGCTACGACCTGGCCCGCTTCGGCATGGAGGTCTTCCGGGCCTCCCCGCGGCAGGCCGACCTGATGATCGTCGCCGGGCGGGTCAGCCAGAAGATGGCCCCGGTGCTGCGGCAGATCTACGACCAGATGCCCGAGCCCCGCTGGGTGCTCGCGATGGGCGTGTGCGCGAGCTCCGGCGGGATGTTCAACAACTACGCGATCGTGCAGGGCGTCGACCACGTCGTCCCGGTGGACATGTACCTGCCCGGGTGCCCGCCGCGGCCGGAGATGCTCACCGACGCGATCCTCAAGCTGCACCACAAGATCATGCACGAGCCGCTGGGTCCGAGGCGGGCCCGTGAGCTCGAGCAGGCGCGGGCCGAGGGCCGGGCCGAGGAGCTGTACGTCGAGATGCCGTCCAGCGTCCGGGCCGACAAGGCGGCGCGGGCGGCCTACGAGCGGGCGGCGGCCGAGCGGCGCACCGGCCAGTTCGCGATCGAGCAGCGCGGCGGCGACGCGGTGCTGCTGCCGGAGCCCTACGTGCGGGGGAACCGGTGACCGGCCCGGGCGACCGCAGCGGCACGGACGCCGAGCAGGGCGCCACCGCCCCCGGCGGCGGGTTCCGGAAGGGGGCGTTCGGGGTCAGCGGCAGCGGCGACACCTCCGGCTTCGGCGGGCTGGTCCGCGTCGAGCCCGGCGGCGCGGTCGCGCTGCACTCCACGGAGCGGCCCTACGGCGGGTACTTCGACGAGGTCACCGACGCGCTCATCGACGCCGTCGGCCAGGCCACCTACGACGCCGCCGTGCAGCGGGTGCTGGTCGACCGCGGCGAGATCACCTACTTCGTCGCCCGCGAGCACCTGCTGACCCTGGTGCGGGCCCTCCGCGACGACGAGGCGCTGCGCTTCGAGCTGTGCAGCAGCGTCTCCGGCGTCGACTACCTGGACAGCGGCGGCCCCGCGGCAGGTCCCGGCCGGCCCCGGTTGCACGTCGTCCTGCACCTGACCTCGATGACCTACCGGCGGCGGATCCGGCTGGAGGTCGCGGTGACCGCCGAGGACCCGCACGTCCCCTCGGTCACCTCCGTCTACCCGACGGCGGACTGGCACGAGCGGGAGACCTGGGACATGTTCGGCATCGTCTTCGACGGCCACCCGGCACTGACCCGGATCCTCATGCCCGACGACTGGGACGGCCACCCCCAGCGCAAGGACTACCCGCTCGGCGGCGTCCCCGTGGAGTACCACGACGCGACCATTCCTCCGCCCGACACGCGCAGGAGCTACCGATGAGCACCACCTACAACCCGGCCGACCCCTACGCCGGCTCCCGGGAGACCACCGAGGGCCGCGTCTACACCGTCACCGGCGGCGACTGGGACCAGACGCTGGGCACCGAGGCGTACGGCGAGGAGCGGCTCGTCGTCAACATGGGGCCGCAGCACCCCTCCACCCACGGCGTGCTGCGGCTGGTGCTCGACCTCGAGGGCGAGACGGTCACCAAGGCCCGCGTGGTGATCGGCTACCTGCACACCGGGATCGAGAAGAACACCGAGTACCGCAACTGGACGCAGGGGACGACGTTCGTCACGCGGATGGACTACCTGTCCCCGCTCTACAACGAGGCCGGCTACTGCATGGCGGTCGAGAAGCTGCTCGGCGTCGAGGCGCCGCAGCGGGCCCAGACCATCCGCGTGCTGGTCATGGAGCTCAACCGGATCGCCTCGCACCTGGTCGCGCTGGCCACCTTCGGCATGGAGATGGGCGCGCTCACCGGGATGACCAACGGCTTCCGCGAGCGGGAGCTCGTCCTGGACCTGCTCGAGGAGATCACCGGGCTGCGGATGAACCACGCCTACATCCGCCCCGGCGGGCTGGCGCAGGACCTCCCGCCCGGCGCGGTCGAGCACATCCGGGAGTTCCTGCAGGTCATGCCGGACCGGGTCGCCGACTTCCACAAGCTGCTCACCGGCCAGCCGATCTGGCAGGCCCGGCTCAAGGACGCCGGCTACCTCGACGTCACCGGCTGCGTGGCGATGGGCGTCACCGGGCCGGTGCTGCGCGCGGCCGGGCTGCCGTGGGACCTGCGCAAGGTCGAGCCCTACCTGGGCTACGAGACCTACGACTTCGAGGTGCCGACCGCCGACACCTGCGACGCCTGGGGCCGCTACCTGGTCCGCATGGCCGAGGTGAACGAGTCGCTGAAGATCATCGAGCAGGCGCTGGACCGGCTGGAGCCGGGGCCGGTCATGGTCGAGGACAAGAAGATCGCCTGGCCCGCGCAGCTGTCGCTGGGGCCCGACGGCATGGGCAACTCCCTGGAGCACGTCAAGCACATCATGGGGCAGTCGATGGAGGCCCTCATCCACCACTTCAAGCTGGTCACCGAGGGCTTCCGGGTGCCGGCCGGCCAGGTCTACGTGCCCATCGAGTCGCCCCGCGGCGAGCTGGGCTACCACGTGGTCAGCGACGGCGGCACCAGACCGTGGCGGGTGCACGTGCGCGACCCCAGCTTCGTCAACCTGCAGGCGACGGCGGCGATGAGCGAGGGTGGCATGATCGCCGACGTCATCGCCGCGATCGCCTCGCTCGACCCGGTGATGGGCGGGTGCGACCGATGAGTGCCCTCCCGGGGAGCGCCGAGGGCACGGCGGTCACCGGGCTGGACTCCAGCCCGGTCGAGCCCGCCGCCGCGGACCTGCCGCCGCTGACCGAGCAGGTCCGGCTGGAGGCGCGGGAGATCATCGCCCGCTACCCGCAGCCCCGTTCCGCGCTGCTGCCGATGCTGCACCTGGTGCAGAGCCACCAGGGCTACGTCACCCCCGAGGGCGTCGCGCTGTGCGCGGAGGAGCTGGGGCTGACCAAGGCCGAGGTGGGCGCGGTCGCGACCTTCTACACGATGTACAAGCGCCGCCCCACCGGCCGGCACCTGGTCAGCGTCTGCACCAACACGCTGTGCGCCGTCCTGGGCGGGCAGCGGATCTTCGACGCGCTGTCCCGCGACCTCGGCGTCCACCACGACGAGACCGCCGCCGACGGCTCGGTCACCCTCGAGCACGCCGAGTGCCTGGCCGCCTGCGACTACGCGCCGGTGGTCACCGTCGACTACGAGTTCTACGACCAGCAGGACGTCGACAGTGCCCGCGAGCTGGTCGCGGCGCTCCGCCGTGGCGAGAAGCCGCACCCCACCCGCGGGGCGCCGCTGACCGACTTCCGCGGCGTCTCCCGCCAGCTGGCCGGCTTCGACCAGTACGGCGGCGAGGCCGCACGGGCAGCCGCGGTCGACGCCGAGGGCGCGATCGGCCCGACGCTCGCCGGGCTGCGGCTGGCCGCCGAGCGCGGTGAGTCGGCCCCGCCGATGCCCCCGCGCCCGCCGGCCGACGAGGCGGAGCCGGCCGGAACCGAGCCGCGGGAGGCGACCCGACCCTCCGGTCGCACCGGCGAGACGCCGGAGGAGGAGGCCGCCGACGCCCGCGTCGCGGCCGCGGACAACCCCGCCGAGCGGGCCGGCGCCGCGCAGGCCCACCCCGACAAGGGCGCCGAGTACGGGCAGCCGCGGGGCCGGCAGCACGCCGGCACCGAGAACCCGCCCGCCGCCGAGCCGGCCACGGGCACCACTCCGACCGAGAGCAAGGAGTCCTGACCCGTGCCTCTCGCACCCGTCCTCACCTCGCGCTGGGCCGAGCCGCAGTCCTGGCGGCTGTCGACCTACGAGCGGCTCGACGGCTACACCGCGCTGCGCACCGCGCTGTCCATGACCCCCGACGAGCTGGTCGGCATGGTCAAGGACTCCGGGCTGCGCGGCCGCGGCGGGGCCGGCTTCCCGACCGGCATGAAGTGGAGCTTCATCCCGCAGCCCAAGCCGGGGGAGACGCCCACCGGGCCGGCCGCGCTGCCCAAGTACCTCGTGGTCAACGCCGACGAGGGCGAGCCGGGCACCTGCAAGGACCTGCCGCTGATGATGGCCGACCCGCACTCCCTGGTGGAGGGCGTGGTCATCGCCTCCTACGCCATCCGGTCGCACCTGGCGGTCATCTACGTCCGCGGCGAGGCAGTGCACGCCCACCGCCGGCTGGTCAACGCCGTCCGCGAGGCCTACGAGGCGGGCTACCTCGGCACCGACATCCTGGGCTCGGGCTACGACCTGGAGCTGATCGTGCACGCGGGCGCCGGCGCCTACATCTGCGGCGAGGAGACCGCGCTGCTCGACTCGCTGGAGGGCTACCGCGGCCAGCCGCGCCTCAAGCCGCCGTTCCCCGCCGTGGCCGGGCTCTACGGCGCCCCCACGGTGATCAACAACGTGGAGACGCTGGCCAGCGTGCCGTTCGTCGTCCGCGGCGGCTCGGACTGGTTCAAGGAGTTCGGCCCGGAGCGGTCGCCCGGGCCGAAGATCTACTCGCTGTCGGGCCGCGTCGTCCGTCCCGGCCAGTACGAGGCCCCCATGGGGACGACGATGCGGGAGCTGCTGGAGATGGCCGGCGGCGTCCGCCCGGGGCACGAGCTCAAGTTCTGGACGCCGGGCGGCTCGTCGACGCCGTACTTCACCCCCGAGCACCTCGACGTCCCGCTGGACTTCGACTCGGTCGCCGCCGCGGGCTCCATGCTCGGCACCACCGCGCTCATGGTCTTCGACGAGACCGACTCGATCGTCGAGGCCACCCTGCGCTTCACCGAGTTCTACGCGCACGAGAGCTGCGGCAAGTGCACCCCGTGCCGCGAGGGGACGTACTGGCTGGTGCAGGTCCTGCAGCGCCTGGTCGACGGCCGGGGGACGGCGGCGGACCTGGACCTGCTCACCGACACCTGCGACAACATCCTGGGCCGCTCCTTCTGCGCCCTCGGCGACGGCGCGACCAGCTGCATCTCCAGCTCGCTGAAGTACTTCCGCGACGACTACGTCGCGCTGCTGCCGCCGGAGGAACAGGCCCGCCTGGGCCGCAGCCTCCGCCTCGAGCCCGTGGGAGTGGCCTCGTGACGACGCCCCAGCCCGCCCCGGCCACCGCGCCCGCGGTGCCCGGCCCGCAGACCCCGCCGGACGCCGTCCACTGCGTCATCGACGGGTTCGACGTCGCGGTGCCCAAGGGGACGCTGATCATCCGGGCCGCCGAGCAGATCGGCGTGCAGATCCCGCGGTTCTGCGACCACCCGCTGCTCGAGCCGGTCGGCGCCTGCCGCCAGTGCCTGGTCGAGGTGGAGGGCCAGCGCAAGCCGGTCGCCTCCTGCACCATGCCGGTCACCGACGGGATGGTGGTGAAGACCCAGCTCACCAGCCCGGTCGCCGACAAGGCGCAGCAGGGCACGATGGAGCTGCTGCTCATCAACCACCCGCTGGACTGCCCGGTCTGCGACAAGGGCGGCGAGTGCCCGCTGCAGAACCAGGCGATGAGCAACGGCCGCACCGAGAGCCGGTTCGTCGACGTCAAGCGCACCTATCCCAAGCCGCTGCCGATCAGCAGCGAGGTGCTGCTCGACCGCGAGCGCTGCGTGCTCTGCGCCCGGTGCACGCGCTTCTCCCAGCAGGTGGCCGGCGACCCGTTCATCGAGCTGTTCGAGCGCGGGGCGCTGGAGCAGGTAGCCATCTACGAGGACGAGCCGTTCTCCTCCTACTTCTCCGGCAACACCACGCAGATCTGCCCGGTCGGCGCGCTGACCAGCGCCCAGTACCGGTTCCGCTCCCGCCCGTTCGACCTGCGCAGCGAGCCGAGCGCCTGCGAGCACTGCGCCTCCGGCTGCGCCCAGCGCACCGACTACCGCCGCGGCAGGGTGCTGCGCCGGCTGGCGGGGGAGGACCCGGCGGTCAACGAGGAGTGGAACTGCGACAAGGGCCGGTGGGCCTTCCGCTACGCCACCGCGAACGACCGGCTCACCACGCCGCTGGTCCGGCGGGACGGCGTGCTGCAGCCGGCGTCCTGGCCGGAGGCGTGGGCCGCGGCCGCCGAGGGGCTGCGCGCCGCGCGGGACGCCGGCGGGGTCGGGGTGCTGCCCGGCGGCCGGCTGACCGTCGAGGACGCCTACGCCTACGCCAAGTTCGCCCGGGTGGCGCTGGGCACCAACGACGTCGACGCCCGCGCCCGCGCGCACTCGGCCGAGGAGCTGGCCTTCCTCGTGGCGCACGTCGCCGGCACCGGCCCGGCCAACGGTGCGGTCACCTACGACGACCTGACCAGCGCGCCTGCGGTGCTGCTCGCCGGCCTGGAGCCGGAGGAGGAGTCACCGATCGTCTTCCTGCGGCTGCGCCGGGCGGTGCGGAACAACCGGCTGGCGGTGTACGACCTCGCCCCGTTCGCCACTCCCGCCGCCGAGAAGCTGCAGGCCACGGTGCTGGCCACCCGCCCCGGCACGGAGGCCCGCTCGCTGGCCGCCCTCGCCGAGGGCAGCTGGGGCGGACCCGCGGTCGAGGCGCTGCGGCAGCCGGGTGCGGTCGTGCTCGCCGGCGAGCGGCTGGCCGAGTCGCCCGGGGCGTTCTCCGCCCTCGTCGCGCTCGCCCGGGCCACCGGCGCCCGCGTGGCCTGGGTGCCGCGGCGGGCCGGTGAGCGCGGTGCCGTCGAGGCCGGCGCGCTGCCGGCCCTGCTCCCCGGCGGTCGCCCGGTCACCGACGCCGGCGCCCGTGCCCAGGTCGCCACCGCCTGGGGTGTCGCCGAGCTGCCGGCCACCCCCGGCCGCGACACCACCGGCATCCTCACCGCGGTCGCCCACGGAGAGCTCGCCGGCCTGCTCGTCGGCGGCGTCGACCCCGCCGACCTCCCGGATCCGGGCCTGGCCGAGGCCGCCCTGGCCCGGGCCGGCTTCGTGGTCAGCCTGGAGATGCTCCCCAGCGCGGTCACCGAGCACGCCGACGTCGTCCTGCCGGTGGCCGCCGCCTCGGAGAAGGCGGGTGCCTACCTGGACTGGGAGGGCCGGCTGCGCCCGTTCGACACCACGCTGCACGGCGCCGGGCAGCTGCCCGACGGCCGCGTGCTGCAGGGCCTGGCCGACGAGATGGACGTCGACCTGCGGCTGCCCGCACCCGAGGTCGCCCGCGCCGAGCTCGCCGCCCTCGGCGTCGTCGCCGAGCGCCCGCGCGTTCCGGGTCTCGACGTCGTCCCGCCGGGTGACCCGAAGCTCGCCGAGGACCAGGCGGTGCTCGCCTCCTGGCGGCAGCTGCTGGACGTCGGGACGCTGCAGCGCGACGAGCCGGAGCTCGCCGGCACCGCCCGCCCCCCGGTCGCCCGCCTCGGCAAGGACGCCGCCCGCCGGCTGGGTCTGGCCGACGGCGACCGGGTCACCGTCTGCGGTGCGATGGGGCAGGTCAGCCTGCCGGTGCTGGTGACCGAGATGCCCGACCAGGTGGTCTGGCTGCCGATGCGCTCACCGGGCAGCGAGCTGCGGACCCGGCTGGGCACCCCGCCCGGCGGCGTCGTCCGCCTGGTCGCCGGGGGTGCGGAGTGATCCTCTCCGCCGCGGTCGACCAGCCGACCCTCGAGGACTTCGGGAACGACGTCTGGTGGATCGTCCTCATCAAGGTCGTCGGTGTCTTCGGCGTGCTGGTGCTGATGACGCTGTTCGCCATCGTCTTCGAGCGCAAGGTCGTCGCGCGGATGCAGCAGCGGATCGGGCCCAACCGGGTCGGCCCCCGCGGCTACCTGCAGAGCCTCGCCGACGGGCTGAAGCTGGCGTTCAAGGAAGACATCATGCCGGCGCTCGCGGACAAGCCGGTCTACTTCCTGGCCCCCGTGCTGGCCACCGTCCCGGCGTTCCTGGCCTTCTCGGTCATCCCGCTCGGCCCGGTGGTCAGCATCTTCGGTCAGCAGACACCGCTGCAGCTCACCGACGCCCCCATCGGCGTGCTGATCGTCCTGGCCTGCTCGGCGATGGGCATCTACGGCATCGTGCTCGGCGGGTGGGCCTCCGGCTCCACGTACCCGTTGCTGGGCTCCCTGCGCAGCGCCGCGCAGATGGTCAGCTACGAGATCGCGATGGGCCTGTCGATCGTCGCGGTGTTCCTCTACGCCGGCTCGATGTCCACCTCGGAGATCGTCGCGGCGCAGGCGGACGGCAACCAGGTGTCGTTCTTCGGGTTGGAGTTCACCGGTCCCGGCTGGTACGCGATCCTCCTGCCGGTCTCCTTCGTCATCTACGCCATCGCCGTCGTGGGCGAGACCAACCGGGCACCGTTCGACCTCCCCGAGGCCGAGAGCGAGCTGGTCGGCGGGTTCCACACCGAGTACTCGTCGCTGAAGTTCGCACTGTTCTTCCTCGCCGAGTACATCAACATGGTCACCGTCTCGGCGCTGGCCGCGACGCTCTTCCTCGGCGGCTGGCGGGCGCCGTGGCCGATCTCCATCTGGGACGGCGCCAACTCCGGCTGGTGGCCCCTGCTGTGGTTCTTCCTCAAGGTGGTCGCCGCGCTGTTCGTCTTCATCTGGCTGCGCGGCACCCTGCCCCGGCTGCGCTACGACCAGTTCATGCGCTTCGGGTGGAAGGTGCTGGTCCCCGTCGCCTTCGCCTGGATCCTCGCCGTCGCGACCATGCGCGCGGTGGCCCGTGAGACCGACCTCTCCACCGGCCAGGTGGCGCTGTTCGTCGGCGTTCCCATCGCGCTGCTGGTCATCGCCGTGCTGCTGATCGCGAGCCGCGCCAGCAACCGGGCCACCCGCCTCGCCGCCCGTGAGGCGGCGGCGGGCTCCAACCACCCCACCGAACCCGAGGTGCTGCCGCCGCCCGGGCCGCGCAGCAGGCCGAGCGGTCCGAGCCGGGCCGAGGGCGGCTTCCCCGTCCCGCCGATGGACCTCGTCGTCCCGCCGTCGCCCCGGCTGCGCCGCCGCGACGCGGTCGCTCCCGAGGGCGCGGTGGTGGGCACCGGACGGCGCAGCACCACCACGATCGAGGAGGACGTCGATGACTGAGCACCGCGACGTGGACCGCCGTTCGCCGGATCCCCACGACCCCGGCCACGACATGGTGGCGCAGACCGGGCGCGAACTCGCCCATCGCGGCCGAGACGCCGGACCGGTCAAGCGGTCCAGCTGGCTGCCCGGTCCGGGGCAGGGGTTCGGGGTCACCTTCGCGCAGATCTTCCGCAAGGTGACCACCGAGGAGTACCCCGAGGTCCCGAAGGTGACCAAGCCGCGCTACCACGGGCGGCACGTGCTCAACCGGCACCCCGATGGACTGGAGAAGTGCGTCGGGTGCGAGTTGTGCGCCTGGGCCTGCCCGGCCGACGCCATCTACGTGGAGGGCGGGGACAACACCGAGGACGAGCGCTACTCGCCCGGTGAGCGGTACGGGCGCGTCTACCAGATCAACTACCTGCGCTGCATCTTCTGCGGCCTGTGCATCGAGGCCTGCCCGACCCGATCCCTGACGATGAGCAACGACTTCGAGCTGGCCGACGACAACCGGGCCGACCTGATCTACACCAAAGAACAGCTCATGGCCCCGTTGCTGCCGGGCATGGAGGCCCCGCCGCACGCCATGCGGCTCGGGGACAACGAGAAGGACTACTACGTCCGGGAGGCAGCAGGAGCGGCCCCGCCGGTCGACCCCGCCGCCGGGGCGCGGGTCGACCAGCCCCTCCCGGGGGCGCGGCCGTGACCGAGCTCGCGAGGTCACGCGGGGACACAGCAACGCCGGGCACCGACCCGACGAGCGCCAGCGAGGAGGAGCGGTGAACGACGTCGTCATCAGCACCGGCGAGGCCGTCGTCTTCTGGGTCCTGGGGCCGATCGCGCTGGCCGGGGCGCTCGGCATGGTGATGTCCCGCAACGCCGTCCACTCGGCGCTGTGGCTGATCAACACGATGCTGGCGCTGGGCGTCTTCTACGTCGTCCAGGAGGCGCCGTTCCTGGGAGCAGTGCAGATCATCGTCTACACCGGCGCCATCATGATCCTGTTCCTGTTCGTGCTGATGCTGGTCGGCCGGGACTCCTCGGACTCGGTGGTCGAGACCCTCCGCGGCCAGCGGGTGGCCGCACTGCTGCTCGGCGCAGGCTTCGCAGCGGTCGTCGGCGCCGGCGTCGCCCGGGCCACCCAGGACCTCCCCGTCGCCGGCCTGGGGGCCGTGCAGGGCGCGGAGACCAGCAACATCGAGGCGATCGCCGGGCTCCTCTACAGCCGTTACCTGTTGGCCTTCGAGGTCACCGGCGCGCTGCTGATCACCGCTGCCGTGGGCGCTCTGGTGCTCACGCACGTCGAGCGGGAGGCGGAGGAGCGGCGCACCCAGAAGGAGCTGTCGCGGGCGCGCTTCCTCACCGACCGGCCGCAGACCCTGCCAGGTCCTGGCGTGTACGCCCGGGCCAACTCCGTCGCCGCGCCCGGCCTGCTACCCGACGGCCGGCTCGCCGAGGACAGCTTCGCGACCGGGATCGAGCCCCAGGAGGTCGAGCAGATGCCGCGTCCCACCGGCCGGGCCGAGCTCGGCACCCCGGACGCGGCGCTGGGGACCCTCGACCCCGCGCCCAGCGACATCCCGGGGGGACGGGACAGGTGAGCGAGCGTGCGAGCGAACCCATGAGCAGAGCAGTCCGACTCACGATGACGACGAGCGCCAGCGAGGAGGAGTCGTGAGTCTGACGAACTACCTGGTGCTCGCCGCGATCCTGTTCACCATCGGCGCGGTCGGCGTCCTCGTGCGGCGCAACGCGATCGTCGTCTTCATGTGCGTCGAGCTGATGCTCAACTCGGTGAACCTCACCCTGGTCACCTTCGCCCGCGCCACCGGCACCATCGACGGCCAGATCATCGCGCTGTTCGTCATGGTCGTCGCCGCCGCCGAGGTCGTCGTCGGTCTCGCGATCATCATGTCGATCTACCGGACCCGCCGGTCGGCGTCGGTCGACGACGCCAACCTGCTCAAGTACTGAGGAACGGGGACCGGGGATGGACACCGCACCGGCCGACGGGCTGATCACCTCCGCCTGGCTGCTCATCGCGCTGCCGCTGGCCGGCGCCGCCGTCCTGCTGCTCGGGGGACGGCGCACCGACCGGTGGGGGCACCTGCTGGGCACCGGCACGGTCGTGGCGGCCTTCCTGCTCGGCCTGCTGTGCACGCTGCAGCTGGACGGCCGGCGGCTCGGCGTCGACCTGTTCACCTTCATCGCCACCGGGTCGCTGGACGTGCAGGCCGGCCTGCTGTTCGACCCGCTCTCGGCGGTCTTCGTCCTGCTGATCACCGGCGTGGGCGCGCTGATCCACGTCTACTCGATCGGCTACATGGCGCACGACCCGCGTCGCCGGCGGTTCTTCGCCTACCTGAACCTGTTCGTCGCGGCGATGCTGCTGCTGGTCCTCGGCGACAACTTCGTGGCCCTCTACGTCGGCTGGGAGGGCGTGGGCCTGGCGTCCTACCTGCTCATCGCCTTCTGGCACGAGCGCCCGTCGGCGGCGACCGCCGCGAAGAAGGCGTTCATCATGAACCGGGTCGGCGACGTCGGGCTGGCGCTGGCGATCTTCCTGATGTTCGCCCAGCTCGGCACGGTCTCCTACGACGGCGTGTTCGGCGCGGTCGGCACCCTGGCCGGCGGCACGGTCACCGCGATCGGGCTGCTGCTCCTGCTCGGCGCGTGCGGCAAGTCCGGCCAGTTCCCGCTGCAGGCCTGGCTGCCCGACGCCATGGAGGGCCCGACCCCGGTGTCGGCGCTGATCCACGCGGCCACCATGGTCACCGCCGGCGTCTACCTCATCGCCCGCTGCGCACCGATCTACGACGCGACGCCCACCGCGCGGGCCGTCGTCCTCGCCGTCGGCGCGATCACGCTGATGATCGGCGCGATCGCCGGTTGCGCCCAGGACGACATCAAGAAGGTGCTGGCCTACTCGACGGTCAGCCAGATCGGCTACATGTTCCTGGCCGTCGGGCTCGGCCCGGTCGGCTACGTCGCGGGCCTCGCGCACCTGCTCACCCACGGCTTCTTCAAGGCCGGCCTGTTCCTGGGTGCTGGCTCGGTCATGCACGCGATGAACGACGACGTCGACATGCGCCGCTTCGGCGGGCTGGCCTCGCGGATGAAGGTCACCTTCGTGACGTTCGGGCTGGGCTACCTGGCGCTGATCGGCTTCCCGTTCCTGTCCGGCTTCTACACCAAGGACGCGATCATCGAGGCCGCGTTCGACCGCGGCGACGGCTGGGGCTACCTGCTCGGCGGGATCGCGATCCTGGCCGCCGGGCTCACCGCCTTCTACATGACCCGGCTGATGCTCATGACCTTCTTCGGCCGCCCCCGCTGGGAGCCCGGCGTCCACCCGCACGAGTCGCCGTCGGTGATGACCGCGCCGATGGTGCTGCTCGCCGTCGGGTCGGTCCTCGCCGGCTTCCTGCTGGTGGTCGCCTTCCCGCTGGAGGAGTGGCTGACCCCGGTCTTCGGCGAGCCCGAGGCGGCCGAGCACGTCGTCGCACCGCTGCTGGTCAGCGTCCTCGTCACCGTGGTGATGGCGCTCGGCGTGCTCACCGCCTGGCTGTTCGTCGGCCGCCGCGAGGTCCCGGTGACCGCGCCGGTGCGGGTGTCGCCGGTGACCCGCGCCGCCCGCCGCGCCCTCTACGCCGACGCGGTCAACGAGTCGCTGTTCATGCGGCCGGGCCAGTGGCTGACCCGCGCGCTGGTCTTCTTCGACAACCGCGGCGTGGACGGCGCGGTCAACGGGCTGGCCGCGACGCTGGGCGGCTCGTCGTCCCGGCTGGGCCGCACCCAGACCGGCTTCGTCCGCTCCTACGCGCTGTCGATGCTCGGCGGCGCAGTGGTCGTCGCGGGCGCGCTGCTGGCGGTGACGGCCGGGTGACCGGGTCCCTGCAGAACCGAGAGGCGACGTCGTGACCGACTTCCCCTGGCTCCTGACGATGATCGCCGTCCCGGCGGTCGGGGCGGCCGTCGTCGCGGCGCTCCCGCGGGGCCGTGACGAGACCGCCAAGCAGGCCGCCCTGGGGGTGAGCCTGCTGGTGCTGCTGCTGGCGGTGCTGGCGACCGTGGCCTTCGACGCCGGCGGGGAGCGGTTCCAGCTGACGACGTCGGTCTCCTGGATCCCCGACTTCGGCGTCGACTTCGCCCTCGGCGTCGACGGCATCGCCCTGGTGATGCTGCTGCTCATCGGCGTCCTGGTGCCGGTGGTGGTGCTCGCCTCCTGGCGCGACGAGCCCACCGGGCACCGGTCGGTGAAGACCTTCTTCGCCTGGCTGCTGCTGCTCGAGTCGCTGATGGTCGGCGTCTTCGCCGCCACCGACGTCTTCCTCTTCTACGTCTTCTTCGAGGCGATGCTCGTCCCGATGTACTTCCTGATCGGCAGCTTCGGCGGGCCGCGCCGGCAGTACGCGGCGGTCAAGTTCTTCCTCTACAGCCTGGTCGGCGGGCTGGTCATGCTGGCCGCCGTCATCGGCCTGTACGTGGTGAGCGCCGCCGAGCTGGGCGAGGGGACGTTCGCCTTCGACGCACTGCGGGGGATCGAGATCGACCCGGGTGTGCAGAAGCTGCTGTTCCTCGGGTTCTTCGTCGCGTTCGCGATCAAGGCGCCGCTGGTGCCGTTCCACACCTGGCTGCCCGACTCCGGTGCCGAGGCGCCGATCGGCGGGTCGGTGCTGCTGGTCGGCGTCCTGGACAAGGTCGGCACCTTCGGCTTCCTGCGCTACTGCCTGCCGCTGTTCCCCGACGCCTCGCGCGACCTCGCGCCGTACGTGCTCGCCCTGGCCGTCGCCGGCGTCCTCTACGCCGCGCTGCTGGCGATGGGCCAGAGCGACATGAAGCGGCTGGTCTCCTACACCTCGATCGCGCACTTCGGCTTCATCGCCCTGGGCATCTTCGCCTTCACCACCGAGGCGGCCACCGGCTCGGTGCTCTACATGGTCAACCACGGCATCGCGACCGGCCTGCTGTTCCTCGTCGTCGGCATGCTCATCGCCCGCGGCGGCTCCCGGGAGGTCGGCGACTACGGCGGCGTGGCCGCCCAGGCGCCGCTGCTGGCCGGCGTCTTCCTCGTCGCAGGCCTGGCCTCCCTCGCGCTGCCGGGCACGAACAGCTTCGTCAGCGAGTTCCTCGTGCTGATCGGCTCCTTCCCGACCCGGCCGGTGTTCACGGTGCTCGCCACCGTCGGCATCGTGCTGGCCGCGCTGTACGTGCTGCTGCTCTACCAACGCACCATGCACGGCCCGCCGCGCGGCGTGCTGCTCGAGCCGTCGCCGGGGACCCCGGCGCCCGCCACGGGTGGCGGGGGCGGGGCCACCGCGGCGACCGCCACCCTCGAGGCCCCGGCAGCGGCGCCGGCCCGGCTGCGGGTGCGTGACCTCTCCCGCCGCGAGCTGGCCGTCGCCGCGCCGATGGTCGCGCTGGTCATCGCGCTCGGGGTCTACCCGCAGCCGCTGATCGACCTGATCGAGCCGGCGGTCGCCGCCACCATGAGCGACGTCGGGGCCGACCCGGCCGGCGTCTCGCCCGAGGCTCCCGTCGAGGGGACGGACTGATGATCGAGGCCCCGGCCCTCTCCCTGGCCGCGCTGGCACCCCTGCTGTTCGTCTTCGGTGCCGCCTGCGTCGGCGTCCTCGTCGAGGCGTTCGCGCCGCGGGAGAGCCGGCACCCGGTGCAGGTCGCCGTCGCGCTGGTCGGCACGCTCGGCGGCCTGGTCACCAGCCTGCTGCTGGCGGGGGAGCGGCAGGTGACCGCCGGCGGTGCGCTCGCCGTCGACGGCCCCGCGGTCTTCCTGCAGGCCACCATCGCCGGCCTCGGCGCGCTGTCGCTGCTGCTGTTCGCCGAGCGCTCGCTGGACCCGGCCCGCTCGGCCTTCGTCGCGGCCGCGGCCGTGCCCGCGGGCAGTCCGCGCGACCGCGAGCTGATGACCGCCCCGCGCGTGCAGACCGAGGTCTACCCGCTGGCCACGTTCGCCATCGGCGGCATGATGCTGTTCGTCGCGGCCAACGACCTGCTGGTCATGTTCGTCGCGCTCGAGGTGCTCAGCCTGCCGCTGTACCTGATCAGCGGGCTGGCCCGCCGCCGGCGGCTGCTGTCGCAGGAGGCGGCGGTCAAGTACTTCCTGCTGGGCGCGTTCGCCTCGGCCTTCTTCCTCTACGGCCTGGCGCTGGTCTACGGCGCCACCGGCAGCATCCGGCTGTCGGCCATCCGCGAGGCGTCCGCCGCGGAGGCCGGCGGCGGCGTCCTGCTGGTGCTGGGGCTGGCCCTGCTCGTCGTCGGGCTGATGTTCAAGGCCAGCGTGGCACCGTTCCACGCCTGGACGCCGGACGTCTACCAGGGCGCCCCGACGCCGGTCACCGCCTTCATGGCCGCCTGCACCAAGGTCGCGGCCTTCGGGGCGATCCTGCGGCTGCTCTACGTCGCGTTCGGCACGAACGAGTGGACCTGGCGGCCGCTCGTCTACGGCATCGCGATCGTCTCGATGGTCGTCGGCGCCGTCCTCGGGCTCACCCAGACCGACCTCAAGCGGATGCTGGCCTACTCCTCGATCGCGCACGCCGGCTTCCTGCTCACCGGCGTCCTCGGCTACGGCAGCGGAGCCGATGGCACGGGCTCGGGCCTCGGGGCCACGATGTTCTACCTGCTGGCCTACGGGCTCACCACGATCGGCGCCTTCGCGGTGCTCACGCTGGTGCGCGACGGCGACGGCGAGGCCACCCACCTGTCGAAGTGGGCGGGGCTCGGCCGCCGCTCGCCGCTCACCGCGGCGGTGATGGCGCTGTTCCTGCTGGCGCTGGCGGGCATCCCGCTCACCAGCGGCTTCACCGGCAAGTTCGCCGTCTTCCGCGCCGCGATCGACGACGGGGCCTGGCCCCTGGTGGTCGTGGCGCTGCTGGCCAGCGCCGTCGCGGCGTTCTTCTACGTGCGCGTCATCGTGCTCATGTACTTCTCCGAGCCGGCCGTGGACGGACCGACGGTCGGCGTCCCCGGCCTGCCGACGACGCTCGTGCTCGCCGTGACGGTCACCGCGACGGTGGTGCTGGGCGTCGTGCCCGGGGCGGTGCTCGATCTGGCGGAGCAGGCGGCTAGATTCGTCGGCTGATGACCGGAGCCAGCGCCGCCGTCGGCGGGGACACCCCGACCGACACCTGGCAGCGGACCTCGACCCCCGCCTCGACGATCGGTCCGTGGCTGCCCGAGGGCGACCTCGGCGTCCGGCTCGCCGCGGGCCTGGGCCGGGTCGAGGAGGCGCTGCGCACCGCCGTCGGCAGCGAGCACCAGTTCGTGCGGGAGGCGGCCGGGCACCTGGTCGCCGCCGGCGGCAAGCGTTTCCGCCCGCTGCTGGCGCTGCTCGCCGCAGAGCTCGGCGACCCGCACGGGCAGGGGGTCACCGAGGCCGCGGTGGTCTGCGAGCTCACCCACCTGGCCACGCTGTACCACGACGACGTCATGGACGAGGCCGTCGTCCGACGTGGGGCGCCCAGCGCCAACAGCCGGTGGTCCAACAGCATCGCCATCCTCACCGGGGACTTCCTGTTCGCCCGCGCCTCCGACCTGCTGGCCGACCTCGGCCCCGAGGCGGTGCGCATCCAGGCGCGGACCTTCGAGCGGCTGGTCACCGGGCAGATCCGGGAGACCGTCGGCGCCCAGCCCGGTGACGACCCGGTCGACCACTACCTCGACGTGCTGGCCGACAAGACCGGCTCCCTGGTGGCGACCTCGGCGCGCTTCGGCGCCTCCTTCGCCGGGGTGGACGCCGAGCTGGTCACCGCGCTCACCGCCTTCGGCGAGGAGGTCGGCGTCGCCTTCCAGCTCTCCGACGACCTGCTCGACATCGTCAGCCGGGACGGCGCGTCGGGGAAGGCGCCCGGCACGGACCTGCGGGAGGGCATCGCCACGCTGCCCGCGCTCTTCGCGCTCGCCGGGGACGACCCGGCCGAGCAGCGGCTGCGCGAGCTGGTCTCCGGGCCCATCACCGACGACGGCGAGCACGCCGAGGCCCTGGAGCTGCTGCGCTCCTCCGCGGCCCTGCAACGGGCGACCGGCGTGCTCCGGGAGTACGCCGATCGGGCGCAGGCGCGGCTGTCCGGCGTCCCCGAGGGGCCGGTCCGCGACGCCCTGTCGGCGCTGTGCGACTACGTCGTCACGCGCACCAGCTGAGCTGGGACCCCCGTGCCCCTCACCGCTCGTAAGAGGACCCCCTGCCCCCCGCCACTCGCGAGCTCGCGGCGGGACCCTGCAGGGGGCCGCCCGTCCCGCTCACCGTCCGCGAGCTCACGGTGAGCCTCCGGACGGGGCCGGCCGCACTCGGCATGGGGGCCATCCTGCTGCTGTCCGCGTGCTCCGCGACGGCCGGGGAGGACGCCGGGGCCGCACCGGCCGGGGAGCGCGCACCCGCTCCGACGACGTCCTCGCTCCCGCCCGCACCGCCCGAGCCCGACCCGGCCTCCGAGCCCCGGCCGGCGCTGGACGTGGCGGTCCTCGCCGAGGGCCTCGACCACCCCTGGGACGTCGCCCGGGCCCCCGATGGCACCCTGCTGCTCGACGAGCGGGGCGGCGGGCTGACCGCGGTGCTGACCGACGGCACGGTGCGCGCGCTGGACGCCGACTTCGGCGACCTGTTCGCCACCGGGGAGACCGGGCTGATGGGCCTGGTGCTCGACCCGGGGTTCGCGCAGGACCGCCGCTTCTACACCTGCCAGGGCATCGAGGAGGGCGGCGGAGCGGAGATCCAGGTGACCGCCTGGACCGTCGACCCGGGCTGGACGACGGCGACCCGCGTCGCCGACCCGTTGATCGACGACATCCCGGTCAACGAGCGCCGCGGCCGGCACGGCGGCTGTCGGCTGCGCTTCGACGACACCGGCGCCCTGCTCGTGGGCACCGGCGACAACGCCGTCGCCGACAACGCCCAGGACCTCGGCACGGTCGCCGGCAAGGTGCTGCGGGTCGACCCGGCCACGGGCGAGGCGGCCGCCGGCAACCCGTTCGTGGGCCGCCCGGACGCCGACCCGCGGGTGCTGACCTACGGGCACCGCAACGTGCAGGGGCTGGCGGTGCGGCCCGGCTCGGGCCAGGTCTACGCCGTCGAGCACGGCCCCCGCCGGGACGACGAGGTGACCCTGCTGCGCGCCGGGGGCAACGGCGGCTTCGCGCCCCGGGGTCCGGGCTACGGCGAGTTCGTGTCGATGACCGACCTGTCCCTGCCCGACGCCATGCCGCCCACCTGGGCGTCGGGGGACCCCACCATCGCTCCCTCGGGTGGGACCTTCCTGGCGGGCGAGCAGTGGCAGGGGTACGAGGGCCTGCTGCTGCTCGGCGTCCTCAGGGACCAGGGCGTCCTGGCACTGCGCGTGGCCGACGACGGCAGCCTGCTGGAGCAGTTCCGGCTGCCCGAGCTGGAGGGCACGTACGGCCGCATCCGCACCGTGCAGCAGGGCGGGGACGGCGCGCTGTACGTCACCACCGACAACGGCGACGGCGAGGACCGCTTGCTGCGGGTCACCCCGCGCGCCTGACCCCGGTCAGACTCCCCGGTCCCGGATCCGGTCCGGCGCCGGCACTCCGGCCGGCAGCAGCGGGCACGGCTCGGGCTCCCCGACGATGGTGCGCAGGGGCAGCACGCCCGCCCACACCGGTGCGGCCAGGTCGCGCTCGTCGTCACCGGGCGGGCCCGTCCGCACCTTGAGGCTGGCCTCGGTCAGGTCGAGGGCGAGCAGCGCGGTGGCGGCGAGCTCCCTGCGGTCGGGCTGCCGGGTGGCGGCCCAGGAGCCGGGGGCCAGCTGCTCGGTGAGCGCCTCCAGGCCCAGCAGGCGCTCGTCCGGGTCGGTCACCGGACGGGCGATGCCGTGGACGACGGCGCACCGGTAGTTCATCGAGTGGTGGAAGGCCGAGCGGGCGTAGACCACGCCGTCGACGTGGGTCACCGTGAAGCAGACCGGCACGCCTGCGGACGCGGCGCGCAGCGTCGCCGCACCGGTGGAGCCGTGCAGGTAGAGGGTGTCGCCCCGTCGCCCGTAGCCGGTCGGCAGCACGACCGGCGAGCCGTCCAGGACGACGCCCAGGTGCCCCACCAGGCCGGCGTCGAGGACGGCGTGCAGCTCGGCGCGGTCGGTCCGGGCCCGCTCGGCGCCCCGGCGGACCATGCTGCGGGCGGTGGGGGAGAGCGGTGGTGCGGTGTCCATGGCCCCACCGTGCCCGATGCGGTGGCCTCGTCCAAGGGCCAATACGCTGGCCTTCCAGCAGGCCACTGCTCGGTGGTCGGAGGAGGTGCAGGGTGGTCGACGTCCCGCCGGTGGTGCTCGACCGCGGATCGGGGACGCCGCTGTCGGTGCAGCTGGCCGACGCGCTGCGGGCGGCCACCGTGGGCGGCACGCTCCGCCCGGGCGACCGGCTGCCCTCCACGCGGGAGCTGGCGGTCGCCCTCCGGGTCAGCCGCACCGTCACCGCCGCCGCCTACGACCAGCTGCTGGCCGAGGGCTGGGCGGACGGGCGCCGCGGTGTCGGCACGTTCGTCGTCGGGGCGCAGACCGCGGCTCCGGCCCGTTCCCCGGCGCGCCCGGCGGCTCCCCGGGTGGCCGCAGCGCCGATCGAGCTGCGCGCCGGCGCACCGTGCCTGGAGGTCCTGGACCGCTCGGCCTGGCGGCGGGCGTGGCGTGCCGCGGGGGACCCCGCTCCCGACGCCGGCCCGGAGCCGGCCGCCGACCCGGGCTTCCAGCGCGCCGTCACCGAGCACCTGCTCCGCCACCGTGGCCTGGCCGCCGCGCCCGAGGACGTGCTGGCCACCGGGGGGACCTCGGCGGCCGTGGCGGAGGTGGCCCGGTTGCTGCCGCCCGGCAGCCGCGTGGGGGTCGAGGACCCGGGCTACCAGCGGGTGGTGGGCGCGCTCCGGGACGCCGGCGCCACCGTGGTGCCGCTGCCGGTCGACCGGAACGGCCTCGTCGTCGACGCGGTCCCCGCGGGGCTGGCGGCGGTCTACTGCACGCCGGCGCACCAGTACCCCCTCGGTCGCCGGCTGTCCGCGGCCCGCAGGCTCGGCCTGGTCGCCCGGGCCCGCGCCGAGGGCTGGTGGGTGCTGGAGGACGACTACGACGGCGAGCTGCGGTACGACGTCGCCCCTCTGCCGCTGCTGGGTGCCCTCGGGCCGGACGTCGTCGTGCACCTGGGCACGAGCAGCAAGATCGTCAGCCCCACGCTCGGCGTGGGGTGGATGGTGGCGCCGCCGGAACTGCGCGCCGCGCTGGTCGCCCGGCGGACGGCAACCGGCAGCCGGCCAGCACGGGCCGGACAGCGGGTGTTCGCCGCGCTGGCCGGCAGCGGTGACCTGGCCCGGCACCTCCGCCGGCTCCGGCGAGAGCTGGTCGTCCGGCGCGAGCAGGTGCTGGCGGCGGTGGCCGCGGGCGGGGCGCAGGCCGAGGGTGACCCGGCCGGCGCCCACGTGCTCGTGCCGCTGCCGGACCGGGCGTCCGAGGAGGCGGTCATCGCCGCAGCGGCCGCGGACGGCGTCGCGGTGGACGGTCTCGGGCGGCACTGGACGGGACCCGGGCCGCACGCGGCCGGACTGGTCGTGGGGTTCGCCGCGCCGACCCGCGCCGACCTGGGCCGCGCCCTGCCGGTGCTCACCGGGGTGCTGCGCGACGTGCTGCGCTGAGTCGGGGAACGACGATCAGCGACCGACCCCTTGCTGCCCGGAGTGGCGCCGGGCGCGCTGCGGCAACAGCGACGGGACCGACCGACTGCTTCGAGTCACGCCGTGCGCGGGATCCGGTGCCGCCTCGACCTGTTCCCCGTGACGTGGTTGTGGTTGTGATGTCCGGCTCGTCTTGGGGAGGGCCGCGGCCGTCATTGCACCCGAGGCCGCACGGATGTGGCCGCCCGGGAGGAAGTCCCATGAACCGTTCACGTCTGCTCCTCGCCCTGTCGGCCGCGACAGCGCTGGTCCTCGCCGGGGGGTCCCCGGCATGGGCCGGCGGCGACGGGCACGACCACGGCGAGGACGCCTGGGCCAAGGTCATCGAGATCAACGACGAGGCCGAGCTCGAGGACGACGGGGACGTGCTCCAGGTCACGTTCGAGTACAAGTGCGAGGACGACGACGAGAAGGTCACGGCCGACGTGAAGGCCGAGGACGGCGACATCAGCTATGAGGCGGACGACGCCGAGCTCGACTGCAACGGCGAGAAGAACGAGATCACCGTCGATCTCGAGAAGAGGGACGACGCGGCCGAGAAGGGCGACAAGGTCGACGTCACGGTCACGATCAACGAGGGTGACGAGGAGCTCGACGAGGAGACCAAGGAGGACGTCGAGGTCGTTGACGAGGAGAACGGCGGCAAGGACGGCGCCGACAAGGACAACGGCGGCGACAAGGACAACGGCGACCACTGATCCGCGGGACGGCGTGCCCGCTCGAACGCCGATGCGCCGAGGGGCGCCCGGGGACTACGGTCCCGGGCGCCCCTCGCGTTCGTCCTCAGGCCGAGACGGTCCAGGTGTCGTTGCCGGCGAGCAGCGCGCCCAGGTCCGCCGGCGAGGAGGTGCGGGCCTCCTCGACCTGGTCGGCCATCATCTTGTCGTAGGTCGGCTTCGGCACCGACCGGAAGACGCCCATCGGGGTGTAGCGGAGGTCCTGGCTGGACAGCCGCGACAGCGCGAAGGCGTACGACGGGTCCTCCCGGGTGGCGTCGTGCACGACGATGTCGTCGGCGTCCACCTGGTTGGTCTCGGCGATCCGCAGGCCGCCGAAGTCGTCGCGGACCACGCAGGAGGCGCCGTCCGGACCGAACACCAGCGGCTGGCCGTGGACCAGCGGGATGGACCACTGCACGCCGGTGGTCGGGTCCTTGAGCAGGTCGAACGCGCCGTCGTTGAAGATGTTGCAGTTCTGGTAGATCTCCACCAGCGCGGTGCCCTGGTGCTCGGCGGCCTGCCGCAGCACCTCGGTGAGGCCCTTGCGGTCGGAGTCCATGGCCCGGCCGACGAAGGTGGCGTCGGCGCCCAGCGCCAGCGACACCGGGTTGAACGGGTGGTCCAGCGAGCCCATCGGGGTGGACTTGGTGACCTTGCCGACCTCGCTGGTGGGCGAGTACTGGCCCTTGGTGAGCCCGTAGATCCGGTTGTTGAACAGCAGGATCTTCAGGTTCACGTTGCGGCGCAGCGTGTGGATCAGGTGGTTGCCGCCGATGGACAGCGCGTCGCCGTCCCCGGTGACGACCCACACCGACAGGTCCGGGCGGGACGCGGCGAGACCGGTCGCGATCGCCGGCGCGCGGCCGTGGATCGAGTGCATCCCGTAGGTGTTCATGTAGTACGGGAAGCGCGACGAGCAGCCGATGCCCGACACGATGACCATGTCCTCGCGCGCGATGCCGAGGCTGGGCAGGAAGCTCTGGACCGCGTTGAGGATGACGTAGTCACCGCACCCCGGGCACCAGCGCACCTCCTGGTCGGTCTTGAGGTCCTTGGCCTTGAGCTCGGCGCGCTTCTCGCCCTGGGTCTCCAGGGAGCGGGCGATGGCGTCGGCAATGGGGCCCTCGGCGGGCATGCCGAGTTCGACGGTGGTCATTCCGCGCCTCCGTTGGGGTCGGCGGCGAGCGGGGCGCCGCTGGTGGAGTCGATGACGTCCTGCACGACCGCGGCGAGCTCGGCGGCCCGGAAGGGCAGCCCGCGCACCTGGGTGTGGCTCTGGACGTCGACGAGGTACTTGGCGCGCAGCAACATGGACAGCTGCCCGAGGTTCATCTCCGGGCAGATCACCCGGTCGTAGCGGGCCAGCACCTCGCCGAGGTCGGCCGGGAACGGGTTGAGGTGACGCAGGTGGATCTGCGCGACCGAGCGCCCCGAGCGGCGGATGCGCCGGCAGGCGGCGCCGATGGGCCCGTAGGTCGAGCCCCACCCGATGACGGCCACGCCGGCGTTGCCGTCCGGGTCGTCGACGTCGGTGGGCCCGATGCTCGCCGCGATGCCGTCGACCTTGGCCTGGCGCAGCCGGGTCATCAGGTCGTGGTTGGCCGGGTCGTAGGAGATGTTGCCGGTCTTGTCGGCCTTCTCCAGACCGCCGATGCGGTGCTGCATCCCCGACGTGCCCGGGATGGCCCACGGGCGGGCCAGCGTCTCCGGGTCCCGCAGGTAGGGCTGGAACTCCGGCGTCCCGTCGGGAGTGGTGGCGTTGGGCTCGCTGGCGAACTCGACCCGCAGGTCCGGCAGCTCCTCGGTGTCCGGGATCTGCCACGGCTCGGCCCCGTTGGCCAGGTAGCCGTCGGAGAGCAGCATGACCGGCGTGCGGTAGGTCAGCGCGATCCGCGCGGCCTCCAGTGCGGCGTCGAAGCAGTCGGCGGGGGAGCGCGGCGCGACGACCGGCAGGGGCGCCTCGCCGTTGCGGCCGAACATCGCCTGCAGCAGGTCCGACTGCTCGGTCTTGGTGGGCAGGCCCGTCGAGGGGCCACCGCGCTGCACGTCGACGACGACCAGCGGCAGCTCGGTCATCACCGCCAGACCCAGCGCCTCGGACTTCAGCGAGACCCCCGGCCCGGATGTCGTCGTGACGCCGAGGGCGCCGCCGAAGGAGGCACCGATCGCCGAGGCGATTCCGGCGATCTCGTCCTCGGCCTGGAAGGTGCGGACGCCGAAGGACTTGTGCCGGGACAGCTCGTGGAGGATGTCCGACGCCGGGGTGATCGGGTAGGCGCCGAGGAACACCGGCAGGCCGGAGCGCTGCCCGGCGGCGACGATGCCCAGGGCCAGTGCCTGGTTGCCGGAGATGTTGCGGTAGCGGCCCGGCGCCATCGGCGCGGGCTTGATCTCGTAGGAGACCGCGAAGGCCTCCGTCGTGTCGCCGTAGTTGTAGCCAGCCCGGAAGGCGGCGATGTTGGCCGCGGCGATCTGGGGCTTGCGGCGGAACTGCCGCTCGAGGAACCGGACGGTCCCCTCGGTGGGCCGGTGGTACATCCAGCTCAGCAGGCCGAGGGTGAACATGTTCTTCGAGCGCTCGGCCTCCTTCTTGCCGAGGCCGGAGTCCGCGAGCGCCTCGAGGGTGAGGGTCGTCAGTGGCACGCTGACGAGCTGCCAGCCCTGGAGGGAGTCGTCCTCGAGCGGGTTGGTGGCGTAGCCGACCTTGGCGAGGTTGCGCGGCGTGAACTCGTCGGCGTCGACGATCAGCAGTCCGCCGCCGGGGAGGTCGGAGAGGTTGGCCTTGAGCGCTGCCGGGTTCATGGCGACCAGCACGTCCGGGGCGTCGCCCGGCGTCATGATGTCGTGGTCGGCGAAGTGCAGCTGGAAGGAGCTGACACCGGGCAGGGTCCCCGTCGGCGCGCGGATCTCGGCCGGGAAGTTCGGCAGCGTCGAGAGGTCGTTGCCGAAGGACGCCGTCTCGCTCGTGAACCGGTTGCCGGTGAGCTGCATGCCGTCGCCGGAGTCGCCGGCGAGCCGGATGACGACGCGGTCGAGCTCGACGACGCTCTTGACGAAGGGCGTGGAGCTCCCCGCCGTGCTGGCGGCGACGGACGGTTCTGTCGTGGTCATCAGTGGTGCACCTCCACCGGCCGAGGTTACGTGGCTGTCACATCCCGCGGAGCTGTGATGCGGGTGACAGTGGAACGGCCGGGACCCCGGCACCTGCCAGCAGCAACCCGGCCGGGTGCGGCCTCATTCCGTGACCGCGGTCGCACCCTGCCGGGGGAGGAGCCGGGGAACGGCCTCCCCGGGCACCGCGTTGGTCGGGACGTGCAGCGCTGGAGCAACGGACTCAAGACCGCGGTGCTCCTGGGCCTCATGGGCGGCCTCATCCTCGTGATCGGCGGGGCCGTCGGCGGCCGGGGCGGGTTGTTCATCGCCCTGCTCATCGCCCTGGCGGTCAACGGCTACGCCTACTTCAACTCGGACAAGCTCGCCCTGCGGGCCATGCGGGCGTTCCCGGTGACCGAGACCCAGGCGCCGGCGCTCTACGCGATGGTGCGCGACCTGGCCACGGAGGCCCGGCAGCCGATGCCGCGGCTCTACGTCAGCCCCACCGACCAGCCCAACGCCTTCGCGACCGGCCGGAACCCGCGCAACGCGGCCGTCTGCGTCACCCAGGGCATCCTCGAGCTGCTCGACCGCCGCGAGCTGCGCGGCGTGCTCGCGCACGAGCTGTCGCACGTCTACAACCGCGACATCCTGATCAGTTCCGTCGCCGGCGCCATGGCCACGGTCATCACCTACCTGGCGCACATGGCGATGTTCGCCTCGCTGTTCGGCGGCCGGTCCGAGGACGACCGCGGCGGCGGCAACGCCCTCGGCAGCCTGCTGCTGGTGTTCCTCGGTCCGCTCGCCGCCGGCCTGGTGCAGATGGCGGTCAGCCGCAGCCGCGAGTACCAGGCCGACGCCTCCGGTGCCGCGTTGTCTAAGGACCCGCTCGCGCTCGCGTCGGCGCTGCGGAAGATCGCCTCGGGCGCGGCCGCCCGGCCGCTGCCCCAGGAGGACCGGCTGGTGACGCAGAGCCACCTGATGATCGCCAACCCGTTCCGCGGCCAGGGCCTGGCGTCGATGTTCGCCACCCACCCGCCGATGCCCGAGCGGATCGCCCGGCTCGAGCAGATGGCCCGGGAGCTCGAGTAGGGATCCCCTCACCCCCCCCCGCCTCGTTCCTCGAGGCGGGCCCCCTGCGAGGGGGCCAGTGGCCCACAGCACCGCTGCGACTTCCGGTCACGTCCGGTATCGGTCGTGCTACACCTGCGCTCCTCGCACCGACCACCGAGGTCACCGGTTGGACTCCGCCGGCGCTCCGGCCGACCACTGCAGGGACGACCGCGCACCGCGCCAGTGGAGACCTCGGATGCAGCTGGCCGACGACGGTCGAGATCGGCCGATCCGCGGACTGTGTGCGGACCAAGCGTCCAACCGGCGTCCCGACGGCTGCCCGGTCCCGGGCCCGGGTAGCCGTCTGTCAGTCCGGCGCGGCGGTCAGCACTCGCAGTCGCAGGTCTCGTCGCAGCAGTCGGAACCGCAGTCGCACGTCAGCTCGAGCATGGGGACTCACCTCCCTCCGCGGGCGGGCACCAGGTGCCGGGGCTCGGCGGCGGGCAGGAGGCGGTGGGCAGGGCGTCGGCCATGGCCGCCACCTCGGCCCGAAGTGTCGTCAGTCGGGCGATCTCGGCATCGATCTCGGCGAGGCGCCTGCGGAGCAGGTCCTCCGCGGGCTCGCAGGGGCAGGTGCCGGTGTCGCGGACGGCCAGCAGCGTGCGGATGTCGGCCAGTCGCAGGCCCAGGCGCTGTGCGCCCTGGATGAACCTCAGCCGGTCGAGCGCGTCGGCGTCGTAGCTGCGGTAGCCCCCGGAGGTGCGTTCGGGCGCCGGTAGCAGACCGGCCCGCTCGTAGTAGCGGATGGTGTCCGGCCGCACTCCCACGGCAGTCGCCAGCTCCGCGACCCGCAGTCCCCGTGTCGCCGTGGTGGTCATGCGGCGGACGCTAGACCTTGGACCGTGGTCCAAGGTCAACCAGCAAGTCGACCATCCCGAACAGTAGGCGTCGGCGCTCTCGGGGTGAGGGCGGCGGGGGTCGCCGGCAGCTCGACCGGGTCGGCGAGGGCCTTGCAGCACGTCACGTCGACGTTGGCTGCGGCTCTCGGGGGTGGTGATGACCCGGCTCTGCTCGCGGAGCGGGGCGAGGTGGTGTCTGACCAGGGTCTGGCTCAGGACGAGCTGACGCTGGCTACCCGGTAGCTGCTGGGTGGGTGGCTGCTGGAGGTGCCCACCCCGTCCGGTCCCGGCGGGTGGGCCATGCTCGCCGGCGCCCACCCGGCCCGCCCGATCTCGGAGGGTGGGGCACGACGCTGTATCGCTGCGGGACCAGCGGGCTCAGCGGATGACGCGAGCATCTACGCCCAGGTCATCGGCCCAGTTCTGCCGGACGCGATCGGCGGCGTAGGCCGGGCTCGACGAGCTGCGGGCCGGACAGACCGGATCGGCCGGACCGAGGCCCGAGCGGTCGCGGGGGAAGGACGCCGCCGAGCGAGCTCGGGCTGCGACGTGGTGACCGTGCAGCGGGCGCTCAGGCACCCGTCGACGATGACCACGCTCGGCGTCTGCTCGCTGCTCGCACCTGGGCGCACGGCCGAGGACCGCACGCGCGCCGCAGCCGGCGACCTGATGGCCGCCGCGCTGGGCGCACGTGCGGGCTCCCTGCGGAGCGAGACGCTGTGACGACGAGCTGACCTGCGAAAGTGCTGCAGATCAGCGGTAGTTGTCGAACTGCAGCGCGACGTCGAGGTCCTTGCCGCGCAGCAGCTGCTGCACCGCCTGCAGGTCGTCGCGCTTCTTGCCGCTCACCCGGAGCTGGTCGCCCTGGATCTGGGCCTGGACGCCCTTGGGTCCCTCGTCCCGGATGATCTTGGCGATCTGCTTGGCCTTGTCCGACTCGATGCCCTGCTTGATGCGGGCCGAGATCTTGTAGCTGCGACCCGAGGACTGCGGGTCGTCGGCGTCGAGGGCCTTCAGCGAGATGCCCCGCTTCACGAGCTTCTCCCGGAAGACGTCGAGGGCCGCGGTCACCCGCTCCTCGGTGTCGGCGCTCAGCGTCACGCCCTCCTCGCCCGCCCAGGCGATCGAGGCGTTGGTGCCCCGGAAGTCGAAACGCTGCGAGAGCTCCTTGGCGGCCTGGTTGAGGGCGTTGTCGACCTCCTGGCGGTCGACCTTGCTCACCACGTCGAACGACGAGTCGGCCATGTGTCGGTTGCTCCTTCCCTCTGCCGTCCACCGCCACGGTCGGGGCCCGGGGCCACGTCCGAAGCCGGTCTCCGGTGTCTTGTACGCTCTTCCGGTACCACCACGGCGGGTTGCCCGAGTGGCCAATGGGAGCGGACTGTAAATCCGTCGGCTTAGCCTACGAAGGTTCGAATCCTTCACCCGCCACACCCGGTACACGCGGCCCCCGACCTGAGCACAGGTCGGGGGCCGCGGTGCGTCTCAGGGGGTGGTGGGGGCGCGAGCGCCTGCGACGGCGGTGCGCTCCAGCGGCCGTCCGCCGAGGAAGAGCCAGCCGAACGCGATCTCGACGTAGCGGGTGCACCGCACCGTCACCTCCACGCCGTCGGTCTCGGTGGACCAGGAGTGCAGCGCCGTCCCCCCGTCGGCGAGCTGGTCGGCCACGGCCGCCTGCGTGCTCGCACGGGTCAGCGGCAGCGCCGTCCCCACGCCGGTGGCGTAGAGGGCCGCCTCGTCGGTGGCGTTGGCCGCGGCCAGCGCGGCGCCGTCGCAGACCGACTGCACCTGCTGCTGCTCGAGGAAGGCGTCGGACGCCGCGATCGCGCCGAAGGCCATGAGCGCGGCCACCAGCCAGCACACCAGGACCAGGGGCAGCGTCGAACCGCGCTCGCCCCCCGCCCCGTCCCGTCGCACGCGGCGCAGCGTAGGTCGCCGTCCGGCCTGTCCACGAGCTGTGGACGGCGCTGTGGACGGCTGTGGACCCGATCGGGGGACCCCTGGTCGGCCGGACCCACGCCTGTGGAGGGGCCGGCGCGTCGGGTCCTCGCGGCGCGGGGCGTCGCGCCGTGCGCGGGTCAGGGCCCCGGAGACGTCAGGTCACACGACGACGAGCGCGTGACGGCGTGGCCGATCGGCGCTTCCCCGCGCACGGTCCCGAGGCGCCGGGCACCCACCTCCGTGGCGTGCCCCGGACCGGTACGAGGTCACCCGTCCGCCCCGACGCACCACATGGCCCACGTGTCACCCCAATGTGTAACCCTCTGCCTACTTATCGTCACCTTCGGTGACGGCATGACGGGTTGACACCCTCTCGTGACCCTGTTGGCGGATCGGGCGCTTGCCCCCAAAGAGTGACGGGCAGCAATCTCTCCGGCGCGGTCCGTACCCAACGCTCTGCCCCCGCGCCTGGACGACTGCCCAGTTCCCCCCAAAGCAGTCCTTCATGCCTGAGGAGGCGTCATGAGCAGCACCGCCATGTCCAGCACCGCCATGTCCAGCACCGGTCGAGGGTGGAAGTGGACCCGTGGGTGGAAGTGGACCCGCCAGGCAGTCTGACGAACACGCCTCCGCTGCTGCGTCGCCGCATCGCAAGCGATGTGGGCGACCGCAGTGCGGCGTGACGGGTGCGCCCGGACGGCTCACTGGGTCGAGCGAGAGGTGCTGCGGAGCTCCAGGCTGCACAGCGATCCGCTGTTAGCCTCAGCCCCGCCCATCTCCCCCCGGCGAATACAGGTATCAGTGGCCGAGCAGGACGCCCTCGGACAGCGCGGGCACGTCGCCGCGCTGGGGCCGGCCACCATCGGCTGGCTGGGCCTCGCCATCGCGCTGGTCGCCAGCTCCTTCGTGCTGCCCTGGCGCCTGGAGCCGGCCAGTCCGGTGGCCGTCTGCTTGGTCCTCGCCACGTTCGTGGTCGCCGAGTTCTACAACCTCCACATCGAGTTCCGCCGTCAGACGATGTCCGTCTCGGCCTCCGAACTGGCCTTCGTCGTGGCGCTCATCGAGATCGGTCCCGTGTGGACCGCGCTGACGCGCGCGCTGGCCATCGCCGGCTTCTGCATCGTGCAGCGGCTGTCGTTGCCGAAGGTCGTCACCAACACGGCCATCGCGGTCGTCGAGGTGTGTGTCGCCGTGGCCGTACTGCGCGTACTGCCCGTCGGTGTCCTCTCGGATCCGCTGACCTGGGTGTCCTACCTCGTCGCGATCGTGCTCGCCACGCTCGTGGGAGGCGCGCTCATCCGCCTGGCCATCATCGCCACCCAGGGTTACCCCGGCAGGGCGCTCTGGACGAGCATGCTGCTTGCCGCCGTCGCGGTCACCCCCATGGCGGTCCTCGTCGGACTGTCCGCGCTCCTCCTGGTCGAGGTGACGCCGTGGACGCTCCTCCTGGTCATGCCGCTCGTGGGCGGCCTCGTCCTCCTCTACCGCAGGTTCGCCGCGGTCTCGCGGGAGGGGCAGGACCTCGAAAAGGTCTACGCGTTCGCTCGTCAGGTCGAGCAGATCAGCCCCGACGAGGACGGCCCGCGGCGCCTCGCCGAGGGCATCCGGGAGCTCCTCAACGCCGAGCGCGTCGCCCTCTGGCTGCCGCCCTACCTCGACGAGGAGCCGCGCCTGGTCGTCGCCTCCGACGACGGCCGCAGCTGGTACGACGGCCCCAGTGACCCCGACGACCTCTTCCGCCGGCGCGTGACCGACGGGTCGTCGGACGGTCCGCTCCTGGTCTCCCTCGCCCGCGCGACCGAGGCCGAGGCCACCGCGCTGACGCGCCGCGGAGCCCACGACCTGCTCGCCGCGCCGGTGGCCACGGCGGCCGGAGAGCCCGGTTACCTGGAGATCTGCGACCGGCGCAGCGACATCGTCTCCTTCGCGGACGGCGACCGGTCGGCGCTGGACTCCATGCTCACCCACGTCAACGCCGCGATCCGGCAGCAGCAGCTGCTGACCCAGATCCGGTACGACGCCGACCACGACCGGCTCACCGGCCTGCCCAACCGGCAGCGCCTCGCGGTGGAGATCGACGAGCTGCTCGTGGCCGACCCGGTCACCGGGCGGGCGGGCCTCATCCTCGCCTCGCTGGACAACTACGCCGAGGTCACCGACACCCTCGGCCACGCGGCCAGCGACGAGCTGCTGCTCGTCACCGCCGGCCTGCTGCGCGAGCACGCCCCGCCGCAGGCCCTCGTGGCCCGCATGGAGGGCGAGCAGTTCGCCGTCCTGCTGCCCGGGCTGTCGCTGCCCGCGACCGAGCGGGCGGCCCGCCGGCTGCGCGAGGCCACCTCGACGCGCGTCCGGGTCGCCGGCCTGGACCTCGAGGTGACGCTGACCATCGGTGTCGCCGCCGCTCCGGTGCACGGCGCGGACTCCGGCACGCTCATGCAGCGGGCCGACGTCGCCCTGCTGGCCGGGGCCGGCAAGAGCGGCGTGGCCAGCTACCACCCGGTGCTCGACCAGCAGAGCCTGCGGCGCCTGCAGCTCGGCACCGAGCTCGAGCAGGCCATGGCCGACGGCGACATCAGTGTCGTCTTCCAGCCGATCATCGACGCACGCACCTCCGACATCGTCTCGGTCGAGACGTTGGTGCGCTGGGCGCACCCGCGCTACGGGGCCATCGCGCCGGACGAGTTCATCCACCTCGCCGAGCAGATCGGCCGCATCGGTCCGCTGACCGATCACGTGCTCGACCTCGCGCTCGCCCGCTGCCGCCGGTGGCTCGACCAGGACATCGCGCTGTCGGTGGCGGTCAACCTCTCCGCCCGCTGCCTGACCGAGCCGGACCTGGTGGACCGGGTGCGCCGGGCGCTTCGCCGCCACGGCGTCCCCGGGGAGCTGCTGACCCTGGAGCTGACCGAGGGCAGCGTCGTCGACGACTCGGTGCGCAGCAGCACCGTCCTGGCCGACCTGCACGCGCTGGGCATGCGGCTGTCGATGGACGACTTCGGCACCGGCTACTCCTCGCTGTCCCAGCTGCGCCAGCTGCCCATCGACGAGGTGAAGATCGACAAGTCCTTCGTGCTGGGCATGTCGACCAGCCAGGGGGAGTCGTTCATCGCCCGCTCGATCATCGAACTGGCCCACAACCTGGGTCTGCGGGTCGTGGCCGAGGGCGTCGAGGACGAACTGACGCGCAACCTGCTCGCCGAGATGGGCTGCGACAAGCTGCAGGGCTTCCTGGTCAGCCGGCCGCTGCCCGACCAGCGGCTGGAGAGCTGGATCCTGGCCCGTACCGGCGTCCGCTCGGCCGTCGCCGGCACGCCGCACCGACGGCTGTTCGTGCGCTCCTGAGCGCGCCGGGGACCCCCTGCGACCGGCCCCTGGAGCCGTCGGGTAGAATTCCTGACGGCTCGAAGCCCGCCCCTTTAGCTCAGTCGGCAGAGCGTCTCCATGGTAAGGAGAAGGTCTACGGTTCGATTCCGTAAAGGGGCTCTGGAACACAGTGGCCGCTCGGCCCGGTCGCCGAGACCGGGCCGCACGGCCACGTCCGGCGGTGTAGCTCAGCCAGGCAGAGCAAGCGGCTCATAATCGCTGTGTCACCGGTTCAAATCCGGTCACCGCTACTCACGACGGACCCCGCTACCCGGGGTCCGTCGGCGTGTTGCAGCACCGTGCGGGCACCCGCCCGCACGTCCCCGGGCCCGGCCCGGGCACCGACAAGGCGAGGAGCGCCCCGTGGCAGCCACCGACATCCGTCCGAAGATCACCCTGGCCTGCCAGGAGTGCAAGAGCCGGAACTACATCACCCGCAAGAACCGGCGCAACGACCCCGACCGGCTCGAGCTGAAGAAGTTCTGCCCGAAGGACCGCAAGCACACGATCCACCGCGAGACGCGCTGACGCGGTCTCGAGCCACCGCGGGGATCCGCTGACCCAGCGGTCCCTGCGAGAGGGAGGGCGGGAGCATGGCACTCGATCCAGCACTGGTCGGGCGCGGCTACCCGCCCTCCGCCGTCTACGAGGTCGGCCGGCAGAAGATCGCCGAGTTCGCCGACGCCATCGGTGCGGCCGATCCGGTGCACCGGGACACCGACGCCGCCCGCGCGGCCGGACACCCCGACGTCATCGCCCCGCCCACCTTCGCCATCGCCCTGACGCTGTCGGCCGCGGGCGTCGTCGTCGAGGACCCCGACGTCGCGCTGGACTACAGCCGCGTCGTCCACGGCGAGCAGCGCTTCACCCACCACCGACCCATCCGGGCCGGCGACCGGCTCGTCGCCACGCCCACCATCGAGGCCGTGCGCAGCATCGGGGGCAACGACCTGCTCACCACCCGGGTGGACGTCGCCACCGAGGACGGCGAAACGGTCTGCTCGGCCACCTCGATGCTCGTCGCCCGGGGGACGGCGTGACCGCGACGGTCCGGGCCGCCGACGTGGCCGTCGGCACCGAGCTGCCCGAGCAGACCTACCCGGTCACCCGGGCCGACCTCGTCCGCTACGCCGGCGCCTCCGGGGACTTCAACCCCATCCACTGGAACGACCGCGTGGCCACCGAGGTCGGCCTGCCCGGCGTGATCGCGCACGGGATGCTCACCATGGCGCTGGCCGCGCGCGCGGTCACCGCCTGGGCCGGGGACCCGGGCGCGCTGGTCGAGTACCACGTGCGCTTCGGCCGGCCGGTCGTCGTCCCCGACGACGGCACCGGTGCTCAGGTGACCGTCCGCGGGAAGGTCGGCGCCCTGGGCGAGGACGGCCGCGCCCGGGTCGACCTCACCGTCACCAGCGGCGGCGAGAAGGTGCTCTCGCTGGCCCGCGCCACCGTCCAGCTGGCGTGAGCGCGCGGCGGCCCTGCTCGCGCTCGGTGCCGCCCTGCTGCTGCTCACCGGCTGCGGCGCCTCCTTCGTCGACACCCTCGCCGCCGAGCGGTCGGCCGCGGCCGAGCAGTCCGCTGCGACGCCCGCCGAGCGGACCTGCGGGCAGCGCGCCGAGCCCGACCCCGACCGGCCGGTCGTCGAGCTGGACCTCCGGCTGGACGACGACCTGCACACGGTCACCGGCACCGAGACCGTCGTCTTCACCCCCGACCTGCCCACCGACGAACTGGTCTTCCGGCTGGTCCCCAACGGACCCGGGCCCGCGGCGGGGGGCAACCGGCTGGTCGTCGACGGTGTCCGTGGGGAGAACGTCGCCGGCAGCGGCTACGAGGACGCCGGAGCCGCGGACCCGGGCGGCCTGTTCGTCGTCCGGCTGGCCGGCGAGCCGGCGGCCGGTGAGGCGACCGAGGTGGCCCTGGACTTCCCGCTCACCCTCGGCGAGGGCGACTTCGAGCGGGTGGGCGCGGCCGACGGAGTCTCCTGGTGGGCCAGCGGCGCGCCGCTGCTGGCCCGGGAGCCGGGCGTCGGCTGGGCGCGGGATCCGTTCGTCGACCTCCCCGGCGAGACCGCGACGAGCCCCGTCGCCGACACGACGATCCGGGTCTCGGCTCCCGAGGCCCTCGTCGTCCTCATGACCGGCGACCAGGCCGAGCCCTCCTCGCCGCAGGACGGCCGGCGCACCTGGACGTCGGTCGAGCCGGTCGCCCGGGACGTCAGCGTCGCGGTGGGGGAGTTCACCACCGCGAGCGCCACGACCACCGACGGGATCGAGGTGACGACCGGCGTGCTGCCCGGCGCGGACGTCCCCGCGCGCGAGCTCACCGCGTGGACGCTGGCTGCGATCGACCAGCTGGAGGAGCGCTTCGGCCCCTTTCCGTACGCGACGCTCACCGTCCCGCTGCTGCCGGTCGAGGGCGGCGGCATCGAGTACCCCAGCTCGATCCTGCTTGCCGGCGCCGACCGGCTCGTCCTGTTCCACGAGGTCGCGCACATGCGGTTCTACGGGATGGTCGGCGACTCGCAGTTCCGCGACCCCTGGCTGGACGAGGCCTTCGCCTCCTCCGCCGAGTCGGTCGCCTCCCCGGTGTCCGGGGACGCCGCTGCCCGCGCCCTGCGCACCCCCGGCGGGGTCGGCACGGCGATGGACGGGTTCGACAGCGCCTCGGACTACTTCCGCCTCGTGTACGGCAAGGGCGGCGCGGCACTCCTGGCCGCCCGCGAGGCCGCGGGCGCGGTGGCCTTCAACGCCGCCCTGCGCTGCTACGCCGACGCCAACGCGTGGACGATCGCCACCCCGGACGACGTCGCCGCGGCCCTGGCCGACCTGCCCGCCGCGCTCGACGTCCTCAGCGAGGCGGGCGCCCTCGACGAGTAGGAGGGCCCCGCTGAGTCGGCCTCGTCGCGGGTCGGCCCCGTCCAGAGGCTGGCCGCGAGCCTGCGAGGGACGAGGACGGTCCCCATGCGAGCAGGCGCTATGCGAGCAGGCGCTGCATCCGGGTCACGCCCTCGACGAGGTCGTCGTCGCCGAGCGCGTAGGACATCCGCAGGTAGCCCGGCGTGCCGAAGGCCTCACCCGGGACGACGGCGACCTCGGCCTCCTCGAGGATGATCTCGGCCAGCTGCACGCTGTCCTGGGCCGTCCGACCGCCGACCGGCCGGCCCAGCAGCGCCTTGACCGACGGGTACACGTAGAAGGCGCCGCGCGGCTCGGGGCAGGCCACGCCGGGGATCTCGCGGAGCATCGACACGATCGTGCGCCGGCGCCGGTCGAAGGCCTCGCGCATCGTGGCCGCGGCCGACAGGTCACCGGTGAGCGCGGCGACGGCGGCGGCCTGCGACACGTTGGCCACGTTGGAGGTGGCGTGCGACTGCAGGTTGGTCGCGGCCTTGACGACGTCGGCCGGCCCGACGACCCAGCCCACCCGCCAGCCGGTCATCGCGTAGGTCTTGGCCACCCCGTTGACGACGACGCAGCGGTCGGCGAGCTCGGGGACGACGACCGGCATCGAGGGCGCGGTCGCCCCGTCGTAGGTGAGGTGCTCGTAGATCTCGTCGGTGAGCACCCACAGGCCGTTCTCGTACGCCCAGCGGCCGATCTCCTCGACGAGCTCGGGCGGGTAGACCGCGCCGGTCGGGTTGGACGGCGAGCAGAACAGCAGCACCTTGGTGCGCGGCGTCCGGGCGGCCTCGAGCTGGGCGACCGACACCAGGTAGCCGCTCTCCTCGTCGGCCACGACCGGCATCGGGACGCCGCCGGCGAGGGCGATCGCCTCGGGGTAGGTGGTCCAGTACGGCGCGGGCAGCAGCACCTCGTCGCCCGGGTCGAGCATCGTCGCGAAGGCCTCGTACACGGCCTGCTTGCCGCCGTTGGTCACCAGCACGTTGGCCGGGGTGACCTGCAGTCCCGAGTCGCGGGCGGTCTTGGCGACGATCGCCTCCTTGAGTGCCGGCAGCCCGCCCGCAGGGGTGTAGCGGTGCATCGCCGGCTGGGAGCAGGCGGCGACGGCGGCCTCGACGATGTAGTCCGGCGTCGGGAAGTCCGGCTCGCCGGCGCCGAAGCCGATGACCGGCTTGCCCGCTGCCTTGAGCGCCTTGGCCTTGGCGTCGACCGCCAGGGTCGCCGACTCGGCGATGGCGGCCACGCGGCGGGAGATGCGCCGGTCGGCGGGCGACGGCCCGGAGGACGGTGCAGCGGACTCCGTGGGGGAGGCGGCGGTCATGCCCCCATCATGTCGGAGGGCGACGCCCGGGGTCGCCTCCGTACCCGGCCGGGAGCCCCGCCCACCCGGCACGTCAGCGGCCGTCACCCGGCAGGTTGGCTGGCGTCCTCGGCGGTCCCGTACACTGGCTGCCCTGGGGCCACTGACCCCGCCACCGGCGTGCCCCGGAACCCTCGCGGGAACGGTGCCGTCCGGAGCGGGCACGCGGTCCCGGCGGCTCTGTCCGGGTCCCACCCTGAGCTCGCGAAGGGTGGGGGACGGGGTCCTCCAAGGGGTGTAGCTCAATTGGCAGAGCAGCGGTCTCCAAAACCGCAGGCTGCAGGTTCAAGTCCTGTCACCCCTGCTCGTGCCGCCGGCGACTGCACGGCGACGTGCACGACCCGTACGACAGCACCACCACCGACCGTCGGCCCGAGGACAACGGCCACCACCAGCGAGGCGAGCGAGGCGCAGTGAGCGACGAGAAGCCGGCACGCGAGGGCGACCCCCGCGCCGCCTCCGACGCCGAGCCGACCGACGAGCAGCTCGACCGCGAGGCCCCGGGCGTGGCCGACGCCGCCGAGCTGCAGGCGGCCGAGGCCGAGGTCGCCGCCGAGGCGGAGACCGACGAGGACAAGGTCGTGGCCGCGCGGCCCACCGGTGCCCGCCGGGGGAGCCGGATCACCGCGGGGGACGACGAGGACGACGACGAGTCGGCCCCCCGCACCCGTCGGGCCGCCCGCGAGCGCACGCCGTCCCGGCCCGCCGGGCGGGTCGCCGAGGGTGGTGCCACCCGGTCCCGCGCCGCCGCGGAGCGCGACCGCGCCGCCGAGGCACGGCAGCGGCGCAACCTCCGGCGCTTCCTGCGCGAGGTCGTCGCCGAGCTGCGCAAGGTCATCTGGCCCGGGCGCCGCGAGCTGATCACCTACACGACCGTCGTCATCGTCTTCGTGGCCTTCATCGTCGCCCTGGTGGCCGGCCTGGACCTCCTCTTCGCCCAGGGCGTGCTCGCCGTCTTCGGTTGAGCCCACCCGCGCCTGCACCACCGACAAGGAAGAGACACCGTGACCGACCCCCGTGAGCCCTTCGACACCGACAGCGCCGTCGAGGCCATCGACCTCGACGACGCGCGCTTCGACGTGCGCGGCACGGCGGACGTCGAGACCGGCGCCGGCGAGACCGGTGCTGCCGAGGGCTCCGTCGACACCGCCGACCAGGACACCCTCACCGGTGTGGCCGACGTCGCGCCCGGCGTGGAGGGCGGCGACCCCGCCAGCCTGGTGACCGACCCGCTGGCCGCTCCGGCGGAGTCCTCCGACCTGGGTGACCAGACCGAGGACGACGAGGAGGCCGACCCGGCCGAGGCGATGCGCAAGGTCCTGCGCAGTCAGTTCGGCGACTGGTACGTCATCCACTCGTACGCCGGCTACGAGAACAAGGTGAAGACCAACCTCGAGTCGCGCATCCAGTCGTTGGACATGGAGGACTACATCTTCCAGATCGAGGTGCCCACCGAGGAGGTCACCGAGATCAAGAACGGCAAGCGCACGCAGGTCAACCGGAAGAAGCTGCCCGGCTACCTGCTCGTCCGCATGGACCTCAACGACGAGTCCTGGGGCGCGGTGCGCAACACCCCCGGCGTCACGGGGTTCGTCGGGGCGACCTCCCGTCCCTCGCCGCTGAGCATCGACGAGGTCGTCAGCCTGCTCGCCCCCGCGGCCACCCCGCAGGCCGCCCGGACGACGGAGACCACGAGCACCACCACCGCCGCCGCACCGACCACCGTCGTCGACTTCGAGGTCGGCGAGTCGGTCACCGTCATGGACGGTCCGTTCGCGACGCTCCCGGCCACGATCAACGAGATCAACGCCGAGCAGCAGAAGCTGCAGGTGCTCGTGTCCATCTTCGGCCGGGAGACGCCGGTCGAGCTGTCGTTCAACCAGGTCCAGAAGATCTAGGAGGGCCTCGGCGCCCCCGGCCCTCGCTCCGCTCGGCCCGGGACCCTGCACCGAGGCCGTTCCACCCCGTCACCGAGAAGGAAGTCATGCCCCCCAGGAAGCGGTTGACCGCGGTCATCAAGCTCCAGATCAACGCCGGTGCGGCCACGCCCGCCCCGCCCGTCGGTCCGGCGCTGGGCCAGCACGGCGTCAACATCATGGAGTTCTGCAAGGCGTACAACGCCGCCACGGAGTCGCAGCGCGGCAACGTGATCCCGGTCGAGATCTCGGTCTACGAGGACCGCTCGTTCACCTTCGTCACCAAGACCCCGCCGGCGGCGCGCATGCTGCTCAAGGCGGCCGGTGTGGAGAAGGGCTCCGGCGAGCCGCACAAGACCAAGGTCGCCACCGTGACCCGTGACCAGGTCCGCGAGATCGCCCAGACCAAGATGGCAGACCTGAACGCCAACTCCCTCGACGAGGCGGAGAAGATCATCGCCGGCACCGCCCGGTCGATGGGCATCACCGTCCAGTAATAGAAGGACCCCGCTGCCCCCCAGCCCTCGCTCCGCTCGGGCCGGGGCCCTGCACCGAGGCCGTTCCATCACCGCACCTGTGGGAGGGCCACGCCAGGCCCGCGCACCACACGACTCCCGGCCGAGGCGCCGGGGGAGAGGACACCACCATGGCGAAGCACGGCAAGAAGTACCGCGAGGTCGCCGCGAAGGTCGACCGCGACAACCTCTACACCCCGCTGCAGGCGGCCGGTCTGGCGAAGGAGACCTCGCCGACGGCGTACGACGCCACCGTCGAGGTGGCCATGCGCCTGGGCGTCGACCCGCGCAAGGCCGACCAGATGGTCCGCGGCACGGTCAACCTGCCGCACGGCACCGGCAAGACCGCCCGCGTCATCGTATTCGCGACCGGTGACAAGGCCGCCGAGGCCGAGGCCGCCGGCGCCGACGTCGTGGGTTCGGAGGACCTGATCGAGCGCATCCAGGGCGGCTTCCTGGACTTCGACGCCGCGATCGCCACCCCCGACCAGATGGCGAAGGTCGGCCGGATCGCCCGCATCCTCGGCCCGCGCGGCCTGATGCCGAACCCGAAGACCGGCACGGTGACCCCCGACGTCACCAAGGCGGTCAACGACATCAAGGGCGGAAAGATCAACTTCCGCGTCGACAAGCAGGCGAACCTGCACCTGGTGATCGGCAAGGCCTCCTTCGACGAGACCAAGCTCGTCGAGAACTACGCCGCGGCGCTGGACGAGGTGCTGCGGGCCAAGCCGGCCGCGGCCAAGGGCCGGTACCTGAAGAAGGTCACCATCTCCACCACCATGGGCCCGGGCATCCCGGTCGACCCGAACCGCACCCGCAACCTGACGGTGGACGAGCCCACCGCCTGAACGAGGACCTCGTCCTCCCCACCCTTCGCAGGCTCAGGGTGGGACCCGGGACGAGGCCGCACCCGCACGTCACGGGGGCCCCGTCGTTCCCGCACCCCGGGCGTGCACCTGGCCCGCGTCCGGGTGAGGACGGCGACAGCCGGCGACCTCGGCCCATGGCGTATGCTCGTCGGCGTTCCCCCCACGACCGCTGGTCGTCGCACGTCCGCGTGCGATCGAAGGTCCCGGACTCCGGGCGGCCCGCGCAGGAGGACGGTTCGATCGACGTGGCGCTGCGCGCCCGCGTCCTCGCCCCGTGCGCCTGCGCCGGGGCGTTCCTCGTCTCCGGGGCCTGTTGATCGCCCGCCGTCGTGCACCGGCCGGCGGTCCGCCCGATCGACGAGAGGAGGCCCATGCCCACGCAGGCGAAGGCCGCGGTGATCGACGAGATCACCGAGCGGTTCCAGTCGTCCAGCGCGGCGGTGCTCACCGAGTACCGCGGGCTGACCGTGGCCCAGCTGACCCAGCTGCGCCGTTCCCTCGGTGAGGGCAGCAGCTACGCCGTCGTCAAGAACACCCTGACGAAGCGGGCCGCGGAGCAGGTCGGCCACGCCGACCTGGCGCCGCTGCTCAACGGCCCGACCGCGATCGCCTTCATCGAGGGCGACCCGGTCAACGCGGCCAAGGCCATCCGTGACTTCGCGCGCGCCAACCCGCTGCTCGTCGTCAAGGGTGGCGTGGTCGAGGGCCGCACGGTCGGCGCCACCGAGGTCACCGCCCTCGCCGACGTCGAGCCGCGCGAGGTCCTGCTGGCCAAGCTGGCCGGCGCGATGATGGGCAACCTCAGCAAGGCCGCGGGTCTGTTCCAGGCCCCGCTGTCGCAGGTCGCCCGCCTGGCCGCCGCGCTGCAGGAGAAGAAGCCCGCCGAGGGTGCCGACTCCGCCGCCGCCGACACCGCTGCTGCTGACACCACCGACACCGCTGCCGCCGCGGACGCCGCGGCCAGCACCGACTGACCCAGAAGGAGACATCATGGCCAAGCTGTCCACCACGGAGCTGCTCGACGCGTTCAAGGAGATGACGCTGCTCGAGCTGTCCGACTTCGTGAAGCAGTTCGAGGAGACCTTCGAGGTCACCGCTGCTGCGCCGGTCGCCGTCGCGGCCGCTCCGGCCGCCGGTGGTGCCGGCGACGGTGGCGCCCCCGCCGCCGAGGAGCAGGACGAGTTCGACGTCATCCTCGAGGCTGCCGGTGACAAGAAGATCCAGGTCATCAAGGAGGTGCGCGGCCTGACCTCGCTCGGCCTCAAGGAGGCCAAGGACCTGGTCGACGGCGCGCCGAAGCCGGTCCTGGAGAAGGTCGACAAGGACGCCGCCGAGAAGGCCAAGGCCGCTCTCGAGGGCGCCGGCGCCACCGTCACCGTCAAGTGACCCCCTACCCGGCGGTCTCGACCGCCGGGTACGTCACCGTCAGGTGACCCGCCACCCGGCGCTCGCCGGGCGGTGCACCACCTCGCACGACCCGCAGGGGCCGTCCTCCACCCGGAGGACGGCCCCTGCGTCGTCCGCGCGTCCCCCGTCCGGGTGGACCCGGGAGCACACGGTCCCCGCGGTCCGGCACGCACGCGGTGCGGTCGTGCTGCCCGGACGTCGCCGGGACCTGGGAGTCCAGCGGACCCAGGCTGCTCACGACCAGCTGATCGGTCCGCTGCGGCCCGTCTCGAAGACCCGACGCGCACGGCGTGGTGGCCCCACGACCGCCTCCGGACTGGCATCATGGGCGGGCCGTCCTCGACGGCCCGACCCGGCCCCGCCGGCCGGCTGCCCTTCCCGGGTGTGGTCCCCCTCGCGTGCGGACCCCCGACGTGGACAGCCCGCTGTAGCAGGGGTAAGGTTCTCTGTTGCGCTGCCCCCTGACTGCTTGCCCGCCGAGACGGGTCGCCTGGGGTGCCCGGGGGGACCTCTCTCCGGACGCCCGCCGACCGTCCGGGCAGGACGAACGCGGACAGCCCCGCCATTACCGACGACGACCCAGGACGAACCAGCACCCACCGCCCGCACGTCGTGAGGTCCTTGGAAGGACGCATCTTGGCAGGCTCTCGCCCCACCAGCATCAACCCCCGCACCACCGACTCCGGGCCCTACGGCCAGCAGTCACAGGCACCCCAGGCCGGCCCCCGCACCGGTGAGGCCGACCAGCAGAAGATCCCCGGCGCGCCGCTGCGCGTCTCGTTCGCCAAGATCTCCGAGCCGCTCGAGGTGCCAGACCTCCTGGCGCTGCAGACCGCGTCGTTCGACTGGCTCATCGGCAGCCCCACGTGGCGGGCCACCCTCTCGCCGGAGGAGCAGGCCGACGCCGTGGGCGGGCTGGCCGAGATCCTCGAGGAGATTTCCCCGATCGAGGACTTCAGTGGCTCGATGTCGCTGTCCTTCTCCAACCCGCGCTTCGAGGACGTCAAGGCGTCCCTCGAGGAGTGCAAGGACAAGGACATGACCTACGCGGCGCCGCTGTTCGTCACCGCCGAGTTCATGAACAACACCACCGGTGAGATCAAGAGCCAGACGGTGTTCATGGGCGACTTCCCGATCATGACGAACAAGGGCACGTTCGTCATCAACGGGACCGAGCGCGTCGTCGTCTCGCAGCTGGTCCGCAGCCCGGGCGTCTACTTCGACAAGACCCTGGACAAGACCTCCGACAAGGACGTCTTCAGCGCCAAGGTCATCCCCAGCCGTGGTGCGTGGCTGGAGTTCGACGTCGACAAGCGCGACACCGTCGGCGTCCGCATCGACCGCAAGCGCCGGCAGCCGGTCACCGTGCTGCTCAAGGCGCTGGGCTGGACCGAGGACCGGATCCGCGAGCACTTCCAGTGGTCGCCCACGGTGCTGGCCACCCTCGAGAAGGACCACATCGCCGGTCAGGACGAGGCGCTGCTGGACATCTACCGCAAGCTGCGGCCGGGCGAGCCGCCGACGCGGGAGAGCGCCCAGGCGCTGCTGGAGAACCTGTTCTTCAACGGGAAGCGCTACGACCTGGCCAAGGTCGGCCGCTACAAGGTCAACAAGAAGCTCGGCGTCGACGTGCCGCAGGCCACCCTGACGCTGACCGAGGACGACATCGTCGCCACCATCGAGTACGTGGTGCGCCTGCACGCGGGCGAGCCCGACCACGGTGTCGACGACATCGACCACTTCGGCAACCGTCGGCTGCGCACCGTCGGCGAGCTGATCCAGAACCAGATCCGCGTCGGACTCTCCCGCATGGAGCGCGTCGTCCGCGAGCGGATGACGACCCAGGACGTCGAGGCGATCACGCCGCAGACCCTGATCAACATCCGGCCGGTCGTCGCCTCCATCAAGGAGTTCTTCGGCACCAGCCAGCTGTCCCAGTTCATGGACCAGACCAACCCGCTCGCGGGCCTGACCCACAAGCGCCGCCTGTCGGCGCTGGGCCCGGGTGGTCTGTCCCGTGAGCGGGCCGGCATGGAGGTCCGCGACGTGCACCCGAGCCACTACGGCCGGATGTGCCCGATCGAGACGCCGGAGGGCCCGAACATCGGTCTGATCGGCTCGCTGTCGGCCTACGGGCGGGTCAACGCCTTCGGCTTCATCGAGACCCCGTACCGCCGGGTCCAGAACGGTGTCGTCACCGACACGATCGACTACCTGACCGCCGACGAGGAGGACCGCTTCGTCGTCGCCCAGGCCAACTCGCCGCTGGACGCCCAGGGCCGGTTCGCCGAGGACCGCGTCCTGGTCCGCACCAAGGGCGGTGAGGTCGACTACCTCGTCCCGGAGAACGTCGACTACATGGACGTCTCGCCGCGGCAGATGACCTCGGTCGCGACGGCGATGATCCCGTTCCTCGAGCACGACGACGCCAACCGCGCGCTCATGGGCGCGAACATGCAGCGTCAGGCCGTCCCCCTGCTGCGCAGCGAGGCGCCGCTGGTCGGCACCGGTATGGAGCTGCGTGCCGCCGTCGACGCAGGCGACGTCGTCGTGGCGGAGAAGGCCGGTGTGGTCGAGGACTCCACCGCCGACTACGTCACCGTCATGGCCGACGACGGCACCCGGCAGACCTACCGGCTGCTGAAGTTCCGCCGCTCGAACCAGGGCACCTCGATCAACCAGACTCCCGTCGTCGACGAGGGGCAGCGGGTCGAGGTCGGCCAGGTCATCGCCGACGGGCCGTGCACCGACGAGGGCGAGATGGCGCTGGGCAAGAACCTGCTCGTCGCCTTCATGCCGTGGGAGGGCCACAACTACGAGGACGCGATCATCCTGTCGCAGCGCCTCGTGCAGGACGACGTCCTGTCCTCGATCCACATCGAGGAGTTCGAGGTCGACGCGCGTGACACCAAGCTCGGTGCCGAGGAGATCACCCGGGACATCCCGAACGTCTCCGAGGAGGTCCTCGCCGACCTCGACGAGCGCGGCATCATCCGCATCGGCGCCGAGGTCGTGCCCGGCGACATCCTCGTCGGCAAGGTCACGCCCAAGGGCGAGACCGAGCTGACCCCCGAGGAGCGGCTGCTGCGGGCGATCTTCGGTGAGAAGGCCCGTGAGGTCCGCGACACCAGCCTCAAGGTCAAGCACGGTGAGTCCGGCAAGGTGATCGGCGTCCGCGTGTTCTCCCGCGAGGACGGCGACGAGCTGCCCGCCGGCGTCAACGAGCTGATCCGGGTCTACGTCGCCCAGATGCGCAAGATCTCCGACGGCGACAAGCTCGCCGGGCGCCACGGCAACAAGGGCGTCATCGCGAAGATCCTGCCGCAGGAGGACATGCCGTTCCTCGAGGACGGCACCCCGGTGGACATCGTGCTGAACCCGCTGGGCGTCCCCGGCCGGATGAACGTCGGCCAGGTCCTGGAGACCCACCTCGGGTGGGTCGCCAAGTCCGGCTGGCAGGTCGAGGGCACCCCGGAGTGGGCGGTCAACCTCCCCGACCCCGCGCGTGCCGCCGGCCCGGGCACCCGGACGGCGACGCCGGTGTTCGACGGCGCCCGCGAGGAGGAGATCGTCGGCCTGCTCGGCTCGACGATCCCGAACCGCGACGGCAACCGGATGGTGCAGCCCACCGGCAAGGCGCGGCTGTTCGACGGCCGCTCCGGGGAGCCCTTCCCCGAGGCGATCTCGGTCGGCTACGTCTACATCCTGAAGCTGCTGCACCTGGTCGACGACAAGATCCACGCCCGGTCGACCGGCCCGTACTCGATGATCACTCAGCAGCCGCTGGGTGGTAAGGCACAGTTCGGTGGCCAGCGCTTCGGTGAGATGGAGTGCTGGGCGATGCAGGCCTACGGCGCGGCCTACGCGCTGCAGGAGCTGCTCACCATCAAGTCCGACGACATCCTCGGCCGCGTCAAGGTGTACGAGGCGATCGTCAAGGGCGAGAACATCCCCGAGCCGGGCATCCCGGAGTCGTTCAAGGTGTTGCTCAAGGAGCTGCAGTCGCTCTGCCTGAACGTGGAGGTCCTCTCCGGCGACGGCCAGGCGATCGAGCTGCGCGACACCGACGACGAGGTCTTCCGGGCCGCGGAGGAGCTGGGCATCGACCTGTCCCGCCGCGAGCCGTCGTCCGTCGAGGACGTGTGATCGGCCGCCGGCCGGCCCCCAGCAGCGGGGCCGGCCGGCGCCCCCAACGACCATCAGCGAGAAGTGCAGTAACCGAGCCCCGGGAAAGGGGTCCACTCAGTGCTCGACGTCAACTTCTTCGACGAGCTCCGCATCGGTCTTGCCAGCGGCGACGACATCCGTCAGTGGTCGCACGGTGAGGTGAAGAAGCCCGAGACCATCAACTACCGGACGCTGCGTCCGGAGAAGGACGGTCTCTTCTGCGAGAAGATCTTCGGTCCCACGCGGGACTGGGAGTGCTACTGCGGCAAGTACAAGCGCGTCCGCTTCAAGGGCATCATCTGTGAGCGCTGCGGCGTCGAGGTGACCCGCGCCAAGGTGCGGCGTGAGCGGATGGGCCACATCGAGCTGGCTGCGCCGGTCACCCACATCTGGTTCTTCAAGGGCGTCCCCTCGCGCCTGGGCTACCTGCTCGACCTGGCGCCCAAGGACCTCGAGAAGATCATCTACTTCGCGGCCTACCTGATCACCTCGGTCGACGACGAGACGCGTCACCGCGACCTCCCGACCATCGAGGCCGAGATCAGCGCGGAGAAGCACAACCTCGAGAGCCGCCGCGACGCCGACGTGGAGGCCCGCCAGCAGAAGCTGGAGGCCGACCTCGCCGAGCTCGAGGCCGAGGGCGCCAAGTCCGACGTCCGCCGCAAGGTGCGCGAGGGCGGCGAGCGCGAGATGCGCCAGCTGCGCGACCGCGCTCAGCGGGAGATCGACCGCCTCGAGGAGGTGCTCGACACCTTCCGCAAGCTCGAGGTCAAGCAGCTCATCGCCGACGAGGGCCTCTACCGCGAGCTGCGCGACCGCTTCGGTGAGTACTTCGAGGGCGGCATGGGTGCCGCGGCGCTGCAGAAGCTGCTCGCCGACTTCGACCTCGACGCCGAGGCCGCCTCGCTGCGCGAGACCATCCGCAGCGGCAAGGGCCAGCGCAAGCTGCGGGCCCTCAAGCGGCTGAAGGTCGTCGCGGCGTTCCTGCAGACGCGCAACTCGCCCATGGGCATGGTGCTCGACTGCGTGCCGGTCATCCCGCCGGACCTGCGCCCGATGGTGCAGCTCGACGGTGGCCGCTTCGCGACCAGCGACATGAACGACCTGTACCGCCGCGTGATCAACCGGAACAACCGGCTGAAGCGTCTGCTGGACCTCGGGGCCCCCGAGATCATCGTGAACAACGAGAAGCGGATGCTCCAGGAGTCCGTGGACGCGCTGTTCGACAACGGCCGCCGCGGCCGGCCGGTCACCGGCCCGGGCAACCGTCCCCTCAAGTCCCTGAGCGACCTGCTCAAGGGCAAGCAGGGCCGGTTCCGCCAGAACCTGCTCGGCAAGCGCGTCGACTACTCCGGCCGTTCGGTCATCGTCGTCGGCCCGCAGCTGAAGCTGCACCAGTGCGGCCTGCCCAAGCAGATGGCCCTGGAGCTGTTCAAGCCCTTCGTCATGAAGCGGCTGGTCGACCTCAACCACGCGCAGAACATCAAGTCCGCCAAGCGGATGGTGGAGCGCGCGCGGCCGGTCGTGTGGGACGTGCTCGAGGAGGTCATCACCGAGCACCCGGTGCTGCTGAACCGGGCGCCGACGCTGCACCGTCTGGGCATCCAGGCCTTCGAGCCGCAGCTGGTCGAGGGCAAGGCCATCCAGATCCACCCGCTCGTCTGCACCGCGTTCAACGCGGACTTCGACGGTGACCAGATGGCGGTGCACCTGCCGCTGTCGGCCGAGGCGCAGGCCGAGGCCCGGATCCTGATGCTGTCCAGCAACAACATCCTGAGCCCGGCCGACGGTCGTCCGATCACCGCGCCGACCCAGGACATGGTGCTGGGCCTGTACCACCTGACCACCCTGGTGCCCAGCCGGCACGAGGCCGACGGCGGTCAGCCGGCGGCCTACGGCTCGACCGCCGAGGCGATCATGGCGTTCGACAAGGGCGCGCTGGGTCTGCAGGAGCGGGCGCTCATCCGCCTCGACGAGGTGTTCGGCGTCGACAACGGCAAGGTCAACGAGCCGTGGGAGCAGCCGGAGGACTGGGCTCCCGGTCAGCCGGCGCTGGTCCGGACCAGCCTCGGCCGGGTGCTGTTCAACGAGGCCCTGCCCGAGGACTACCGCTTCGTCAACTACCAGGTGCCGAAGAAGGAGCTCGGGGCGATCGTCAACGACCTCGCCGAGCGCTACCCCAAGGTGCAGGTCGCGGCGACGCTGGACGCCCTCAAGTCCGCCGGCTTCCGCTGGGCCACCCGCTCGGGCGTCACGATCGCCATCGACGACGTCGTGACCCCGCCGGCCAAGCAGGAGATCCTCGATCGGCACGAGGCCGAGGCCCGGCAGATCGAGCGCCAGTACGAGCGCGGCGTCATCACCGACGCCGAGCGTCGTGGCGAGCTGATCGAGATCTGGACCCGCGCGCGGGCCGAGGTCAGCCAGGCGATGGTGGACAACTTCCCGACCACCAACCCGGTCTGGGTCATGGTCAACTCGGGCGCCCGAGGCAACATGATGCAGATCAGCCAGATCGCCGGTATGCGCGGCCTGGTGGCCAACCCGAAGGGCGAGATCATCCCGCGGCCGATCAAGGCCAACTTCCGGGAGGGTCTGTCCGTGCTGGAGTACTTCATCTCCACGCACGGTGCCCGCAAGGGCCTGGCGGACACGGCGCTCCGCACCGCGGACTCCGGGTACCTCACCCGCCGGCTGGTCGACGTCTCCCAGGACGTCATCATCCGCGAGGAGGACTGCGGCACCGAGCGCGGCGTGATCATGCCGATCGCGACCTCGGTCGACGGCGTGCTCACCCGTGACCCGCACGCGGAGACCAGCGTCTACGCCCGTGCCCTGGCCACCGACGTGGTGGCCGAGGACGGCACGCTGATCGCGCAGGCGAACTCCGACCTGGGTGACGTGCTCATCCAGGCGCTGGTGGACGCCGGTGTCTCGGAGGTCAAGGTCCGCTGCGTCCTGACCTGCGAGTCGCTGCTCGGCACCTGCGCCACCTGCTACGGCCGGTCGCTCGCGACCGGCAAGCTGGTGGACGTCGGCGAGGCGGTCGGCATCATCGCCGCCCAGTCGATCGGTGAGCCCGGCACCCAGTTGACGATGCGCACCTTCCACACCGGTGGTGTCGCGGGTGAGGACATCACCCACGGTCTGCCGCGTGTGGTGGAGCTCTTCGAGGCCCGCGTCCCCAAGGGCAAGGCCCCGATCGCCGAGCTGGCCGGCACTGTCCGCATCGAGGACGGCGAGCAGTTCCGCAAGCTCACGATCACCCCGGACGACGGCTCCGACGAGGTCGTCTACGACAAGCTGTCGCGCCGGTCGCGGCTGCGGGTCGAGGACGGCGCCCACGTCGAGGTCGGCGAGCAGCTCACCGAGGGTGCGGTGGACCCGCACGAGGTGCTGCGGATCATGGGCCCGCGCGAGGTGCAGCTGCACCTGGTGCGCGAGGTCCAGGAGGTCTACCGCAGCCAGGGCGTGTCGATCCACGACAAGCACATCGAGGTGATCATCCGCCAGATGCTGAAGCGGGTGACCATCATCGACTCGGGCGCCACGGAGTTCCTCCCCGGTGCGCTGGTCGAGCGGACGCTGTTCGAGACCGAGAACCGTCGGGTCGTCGCCGAGGGCAACGAGCCGGCCTCGGCGCGCCCGGTGCTCATGGGCATCACCAAGGCCTCGCTCGCGACCGAGTCGTGGCTGTCGGCCGCCTCCTTCCAGGAGACGACCAAGGTGCTCACCGACGCCGCCATCCAGGGCAAGAGCGACAGCCTGCTCGGCCTCAAGGAGAACGTGATCATCGGGAAGCTGATCCCGGCCGGTACCGGCATCAGCCGCTACCGGAACATCACGGTCGAGCCGACCGAGGAGGCCCGCGCCGCCGTCTACACGATGGCCGGGTACGACGACGGGCAGTACTACAGCCCGGACGTCTTCGGTCAGGGCAGCGGCGAGGCCGTGCGCCTGGAGGAGTACGACTGGCGGGGCTGATCCCCGGTAGGCAGTGATGCAGAGGGCCCCGCAGGCGAACGCCTGCGGGGCCCTCTGCGCTGTCGTCCCCGGGCCGGGTATCACCCCGACTGCGGGGAAGTATGGGTCGGGACGGCCGGTCAGGGGCCCACTTCCGCGCAGTCGCGTCGACCGGCCGCGAGCAGCGAACGGTGGGCAGCGCCGGCGGCCAGACCGGAGAGCAGACCCCCGAGCAGGAACCAGGGGTTCCAGAGCAGGAGGGTCCACCACCGCTGCGCCGGGCTGACGGCGCCGCCGCCGTAGCCGGCGTCGGTCAGCAGGAGTGCCTGGACGCCGACCGCCAGCACCAGCAGGAGGACGACGACGCGGCGCCGAGCGGTGGCAGCGACCAGCCGGCCCGCCCGGTCAGCGGACTCCGGGCCAGGAGCACGTCGAGGCCGGCGGCCGTGACGAGCGCCAGGGCGACGCCGTACAGCCCGGTCGCCACGAACCAGAGGGGGCGGTCAACGGCAAGCTCCCGGCCGGCCGACTCGGCGAGGCCCAGTGCCCCACCCGCTGCCCAGAACAGGTGGAGTGCGGCGAACAGGCCCGCCCATGCCGCCGCCGCGTGACCCCACCTCCGGGAACCGAGGACTGCGCGCACCGTCGGAGTCTCCGGCAGGGAGCTCAGCCCGCCAGGCGCTTCATGGTCTCGACCGTCCGCAGCCGGCTCTCGGGGCTGTCGTCGAGAGGCTGCAGCACCAGCGTCGTCACGCCGGCCTCCCGGAAGGCGGCCACGCGCTCGGCGACGTGCGACTCGGGGCCGACCAGGGACACCGCCCGCACGAGCTCCTCGGGGACGACGGCGGCCGCCTCGTCCTTCTTGCCGTCGAGGTACAGGTCCTGGATGGTGCGGGCCTCGTCCTCGTAGCCGTACCGCCGGGCCAGGTCGTTGTAGAAGTTCCGGCCGCGCGCACCCATGCCGCCGATGTAGAGCGCCAGCTGAGGCCGCACCAGGTCCAGCATGGGCTCCACGTCGTCCCCGATGGCGACCGGGACGCCGACCACGATCTGCAGGTCACCCAGGGCCGGGTCCCGCCTGGCCTTCCCGGCGGCCAGCGAGTCCCCCCACACGGAGCCCGCCCGCTCCGGCATGAAGAAGATCGGCTCCCACGCCTCGGCGATCTCGGCGGCCAGCTCGACGTTCTTGGGGCCGAGGGCGGCGAGCATGACCGGGATCCGGTCGCGCACCGGGGTGTTGATCAGCTTGAGCGGCTTGCCTAGGCCGGTGCCCTGCTCCGCCGGCAGCGGAACCGTGTACTTCGGGCCCTCGTGGACCAGCCGCTCGCGACGCCACACCTGCCGGCAGATCTCCACGACCTCGCGGGTGCGCTGCAGCGGCGCGTCGTAGGGGACGCCGTGCCAGCCCTCGATGACCTGGGGGCCGGAGGCGCCGAGCCCGAGGGTGAAGCGGCCGTCGGAGACGAAGTCCAGGCCGGCGGCGGTCATGGCCGTCAATGCAGGGGTACGGCTGTAGATCGGGAAGATCCCGCTCATCAGCTCGACCCGGTCGGTCACCGCGGCCAGGTAGCCCAGCTGGCTGACGGCGTCGAAGGTGTAGACCTCCGCGACCGTCGCGAGGTCGAGGCCCGCGGACTCCAGCTCACGGATCTCCGCGGCGGTCTGGTGGAACCCCCCGCTGTAGCTGGCCTGGATGCCGATGCGCACGTCCACTCCTCGGATCGACGGCGCCACCGTTGGCGCCGCCGCCGACCGTATCGAGTGGCGGTTGAGGTCCGCCCTCCCGCAGGGGCCCGCAGCGAGCCTGCGAGTGGTGGGGGGCAGGGGGGTCCTCTCTCAGAGCGGGCGGACGACCCCGACGACCTCGGTGACCACGCGGACGCCGTCGACGTCCCCGGGCACGCGTTCGGCCGCGTGCGCGTCGGCCAGGTCGACCTTGACGACGTAACCGCTGGCCCGACGGGCCAGCCCGACGCCCACGACCCCCGGGTCGGCCGCCAGCCGGTGGCTGAGGGCGCTCTTCGCGGCTCGGGCGGACGCGCGGTCGGTCATGCGCCCATGGTGCCCTGTCGAGCGGCCAGATGACAGTAGAAGGACCCCTGCCCCCCGCCACTCGCAGGCTCGGGGCGGTGCCCTGCGGGGTCGTCAGGTCAGGAGGCGACCCACTGGAGGTCGAGGACCGACAGCACGGTCGCGAGCGGGTTCGCGAAGGTGACCCCGCCACCCGCGCGGCCGCCGGTCTCGCTGCCCGCGAAGAGCAGGCCCAGCGGGGCCCGGTCGGCGCTGCGCCAGATGACCGAGCCGCTGTCGCCACCGGCGCTGAAGCTCCCCCTGACGCCGTCGATCTCCACCTGGTCGTCGAAGGTGTAGATCGTCCGGTCGTACTGGACGGCCACACCGTCGACCTCCACGGCGCTGACCTGCCCGACCGTGTGACCCGTGGTGCGTCCGACCTTCTCCACCTGCTCGTCGGGCTCGAGGTCGTCCACCTGCAGGGGCTCGGCACCGAGTGGCCCCCCGGGGAGCCTGCCCGGCTCCAGGGGGACCTCGGCGTCGACGACCGCCACCGCGGCGTCGACGAGGTTCGCCCGGCCGTCGGCGGTGAACCGCTCGAAGGCCGTCAGCGTGGCCACCCGATCGGTCGCCGGGTCCCCGCCGTCGGCCGGGCCGGGCTGCAGCACCGGGTCGCCGACCGATGCGGCGTCGCCGGCGGCCAGCACGTGGTTGTTGGACAGCAGGGCGAGCCGGCCGCCGACCCGGACGAAGCCTCCCAGCGTCCCCGCCGAGACCGTGGGGTGGGCGACCGACAGCCCCGGGAACAGCGGCCGGACGCGCTGCTGGAGTTCCTCGGGCGTGGGGGAGGGGAGTGCGCGGACGGCGCCGATGACGCGGACGTCGACCTCGCCGAGCACCGCGTCGTCCAGGCCGGCCAGGAGCACGTCGGCGTCCTCCTTGGCCGCCAGCCGGATGGCCAGGTGCGCCTGACCCGGGGCGACGGGCGCCAGCCCCAGGGCGGGGCGCGTCCACCGCGGGCCGCCGGCGTCGCTGGCCGTCACCGGCTCGGCGGAGCGGGCCAGCCGGGCCGACAGGTGGGCCTTGAGCTCGCGGGCGAGGTCGACGTGCACGTGTCCTCCGGTGGCGGTGGGTGGGCGTCCTGGCACCGACCGTAGGGCCGGGGTCCGACAGTCGCGCGGGGCCGCCCCCGTCGTCCCGGGGTGTCGGCGGGGCACACGACCCGTCGCCCGCCGCCAGCCGCTACAGTCGCGCCACCCCCGGCCCGCACCGGGTCCGTCCGCCGGGAATCCCAGGCGACCCGGACGACGTTGACCCCGGCGTACCCCGGTGGAGAGGGCTCGACCCCGCCCGCCGAGCTGTGGTGGACCCGGCTTTGACCGGTCTCCGGCACGCGGGTATCGTGGTCAGCCGTGCCCAGGGTGTCCTGGGCCTGCTCCCGTTCGCGGTGCGCCTGCCGACAGGTGGTGGCGCCGAGTCGCGGGGGGCGACCGATCCGGTTCGAACCGCCGGCCGGTTCCGGGAAGGGCGACACGCCCGACCACGGGGACCGGTGGTGGACCACGGCCGGAGGCGGGTACGGCCCCGGCAGGACCGGCACCCGGCACAGCAGAGCACCGTCCACAGCACGACCCAGCGCAGGTAGGAGATCCAGGCCACCCATGCCCACGATCAACCAGCTGGTCCGCAAGGGCCGCGAGGACAAGGTCGAGAAGACCAAGACCCCGGCGCTGAAGGGCTCCCCTCAGCGTCGTGGGGTGTGCACCCGCGTGTACACGACGACGCCGAAGAAGCCGAACTCGGCGCTGCGCAAGGTCGCTCGCGTCCGCCTCACCAGTGGCATCGAGGTGACCGCCTACATCCCGGGCGTCGGCCACAACCTGCAGGAGCACTCGATGGTGCTCGTGCGCGGCGGCCGCGTGAAAGACCTCCCCGGCGTGCGCTACAAGATCATCCGCGGCTCGCTCGACACCCAGGGTGTCCGCAACCGCAAGCAGGCTCGCAGCCGGTACGGCGCGAAGAAGGAGAAGAGCTGACATGCCGCGCAAGGGCCCCGCACCGCGCCGCCCCCTGGTCGCCGACCCGGTGTACCAGTCGCCGCTGGTGACCCAGCTGGTCAACAAGGTGCTCGTCGACGGCAAGCGCTCGGTCGCCGAGGCGATCGTCTACGGCGCCCTCGAGGGCTGCCGCACCAAGACCGACACCGACCCGGTGGTCACGCTCAAGCGCGCGCTGGACAACGTCAAGCCGGCCCTCGAGGTCCGCAGCCGCCGCGTCGGTGGGGCGACCTACCAGGTCCCGGTCGAGGTCCGCGCCTCGCGCAGCACCACCCTCGGCCTGCGCTGGCTGATCCAGTACAGCCGGGCGCGCCGGGAGAAGACGATGACCGAGCGGCTGATGAACGAGCTGCTCGACGCCAGCAACGGCCTCGGTGCCGCGGTCAAGCGCCGCGAGGACACCCACAAGATGGCCGAGTCGAACAAGGCCTTCGCGCACTACCGCTGGTAAGTGCCACCCCGGCTGGCTTCGCCAGCCCCCGCGGCCGGCGGGTGTTCCGGGCCACCACCCGGAACACCGCACGCGGACCCGATCCAAAGAGGAGAGACAGATGGCCAGCAACCAGGCCCAGCTCGCCAAGACCCGCAACATCGGGATCATGGCGCACATCGACGCCGGCAAGACCACGACGACCGAGCGCATCCTCTTCTACACCGGTATCAACTACAAGATCGGTGAGGTCCACGACGGCGCGGCCACGATGGACTGGATGGAGCAGGAGCAGGAGCGCGGCATCACCATCACGTCCGCCGCGACGAAGTGCTCCTGGAACGGCTACGACATCAACATCATCGACACCCCCGGGCACGTCGACTTCACCGTCGAGGTGGAGCGGTCGCTGCGAGTGCTCGACGGTGCTGTCGCGGTCTACGACGGTGTCGCGGGCGTCGAGCCGCAGACCGAGCAGGTGTGGCGGCAGGCGGAGAAGTACAGCGTCCCGCGCATGTGCTTCGTCAACAAGCTCGACCGCACCGGTGCCGACTTCTTCCGCTGCGTCGACATGATGGTCGAGCGGCTGGGTGCCAACCCGCTGGTCCTGCAGCTGCCCATCGGTGCCGAGGCCGACTTCATCGGTGTCGTGGACCTGGTGCAGATGCGCGCGCTGACCTGGCGCGGCGAGACGCAGATGGGTGAGGACTACTCGATCGAGGAGATCCCCGCCGAGCTCGCCGACCAGGCGGCGGAGTACCGGGAGAAGCTGCTGGAGGGCGTCGCCGAGACCGACGACGCGTTCATGGAGGCCTACCTCGGTGGCGAGGAGATCTCCGTCGAGAGGCTGAAGGCCGCCATCCGCAAGGCGACCATCGCCGCCCAGGTCAACCCGGTGCTCACCGGCACGGCCTTCAAGAACAAGGGCGTGCAGCCGCTGCTCGACGCGGTCACCGACTACCTGCCCAGCCCGCTGGACGTCGAGGCGATCGTCGGCACCGCGCTGGACGGCGAGACCGAGGTCCTCCGGCACGCCGATGAGGACGAGCCGTTCTCCGCGCTGGCCTTCAAGATCCAGACCGACCAGCACCTGGGCAAGCTGACCTACATCCGCGTGTACTCCGGGCGCCTGGAAGCCGGGTCCCCGGTGCTCAACAGCACCAAGGACCGCAAGGAGCGGGTCGGCAAGATCTACCAGATGCACGCCAACAAGCGTGAGGAGCGTGCGGGTGTCGGCGCCGGCCAGATCGTGGCGGTCAACGGCATGAAGCAGACCACGACGGGTGACACCCTCTGCGACCCGCAGCACCCGGTCATCCTCGAGTCGATGAGCTTCCCCGCGCCGGTCATCTCGGTCGCGATCGAGCCCAAGACCAAGGGCGACCAGGAGAAGCTCGGCACCGCCATCCAGAAGCTGGCCGAGGAGGACCCGACCTTCCAGGTCCGCCTCGACGAGGAGACCGGCCAGACCGTCATCTCCGGCATGGGCGAGCTGCACCTGGAGATCCTCGTCGACCGCATGCGGCGCGAGTTCAAGGTCGAGGCCAACGTCGGCAAGCCGCAGGTGGCCTACCGCGAGACGATCCGGAAGGCCGTCGAGCGCTACGACTACACGCACAAGAAGCAGACCGGTGGCTCCGGGCAGTTCGCGAAGGTGCAGATCTCGCTCGAGCCGCTGCCGATGAGCGCCGACTCCGCCACCTACGAGTTCGAGAACAAGGTCACCGGCGGTCGCGTCCCGCGGGAGTACATCCCCTCGGTCGACCAAGGCATGCAGGACGCCATGCAGTACGGCGTCCTGGCCGGCTACCCGATCGTCGGGGTCAAGGCCACCCTGCTCGACGGCCAGTACCACGAGGTCGACTCCTCGGAGATGGCCTTCAAGATCGCCGGCTCGATCGCCTTCAAGGAGGCGGCCCGCAAGGCCAGCCCGGCCCTGCTCGAGCCGCTGATGGCCGTCGAGGTCGTCACCCCGGAGGAGAACATGGGTGACGTCATCGGCGACCTGAACTCCCGGCGCGGAACCATCCAGGCGATGGAGGAGCGCTCCGGCGCCCGTGTCGTCCGGGCCCTGGTCCCGCTGTCGGAGATGTTCGGCTACGTGGGTGACCTGCGCAGCCGCACCCAGGGGCGGGCGAGCTACACCATGGTGTTCGACTCGTACGCCGAGGTCCCGCAGAACGTGGCCAAGGAGATCATCGCCAAGGTCACCGGCGAGTGACCCGCCGGGCGGGGATACACCCCGCCCGGCCCCCAGCAAGCCCACCCCAGAGATCGCGCACGACTGCGACACCACGAGGAGAGGAACCCAGTGGCCAAGGCCAAGTTCGAGCGGACCAAGCCGCACGTCAACATCGGCACCATCGGGCACATCGACCACGGCAAGACCACGCTGACCGCGGCGATCACCAAGGTGCTGCACGACAAGTACCCGGACCTCAACGAGGCGTCGGCCTTCGACCAGATCGACAAGGCGCCCGAGGAGAAGGCCCGCGGCATCACGATCTCGATCGCCCACGTCGAGTACCAGACGGAGAACCGTCACTACGCGCACGTCGACTGCCCCGGGCACGCCGACTACATCAAGAACATGATCACCGGTGCGGCGCAGATGGACGGCGCCATCCTGGTGGTCGCCGCGACCGACGGCCCGATGCCGCAGACCAAGGAGCACGTCCTCCTGGCCCGCCAGGTCGGCGTCCCCTACATCGTCGTGGCGCTCAACAAGGCCGACATGGTCGACGACGAGGAGATCCTCGAGCTCGTTGAGCTCGAGGTCCGCGAGCTGCTCTCCGAGTACGAGTTCCCGGGCGACGACGTCCCCGTGGTCCGAGTCTCGGCGCTCAAGGCCCTCGAGGGCGACGCCGAGTGGGGCGACAAGCTCATGGAGCTCATGAACGCCGTCGACACGGCGATCCCCGAGCCGCAGCGTGAGATCGACAAGCCCTTCCTCATGCCGGTCGAGGACGTCTTCACGATCACCGGTCGCGGCACCGTCGTCACCGGTCGCGTCGAGCGCGGCATCGTCAAGGTCTCCGAGGAGATCGAGATCGTCGGCATCCGCCCGAACTCGACCAAGACGACCGTCACCGGCGTCGAGATGTTCCGCAAGCTGCTCGACCAGGGCCAGGCCGGCGACAACGTGGGTCTGCTGCTCCGCGGCATCAAGCGCGAGGACGTCGAGCGCGGTCAGGTCGTCGTGAAGCCGGGCTCGATCACCCCGCACACGAACTTCGAGGGTTCGGTCTACATCCTCTCGAAGGACGAGGGTGGTCGTCACACGCCCTTCTTCAACAACTACCGTCCGCAGTTCTACTTCCGGACCACCGACGTCACCGGCGTCGTGACCCTGCCGGCCGGCACCGAGATGGTCATGCCGGGCGACAACACCGAGATGACGGTCGAGCTCATCCAGCCGATCGCCATGGAGGAGGGCCTGCGGTTCGCCATCCGTGAGGGTGGCCGCACCGTCGGCGCCGGTCGCGTCACCAAGATCATCAAGTAACACCCCCTGACGGGCGGCGGCGCATCCCTGCGCCGCCGCCCGTGCCGGGTGGCCGCGTGTGTGTGCACGGCCACCCATCCCGCTGGGGCAGACCGGATGAGGTCCGGACCACCCGGCGTTCCCAGCAAAAACAGACACCGATCGGCAGGAGCAGAAGACAGCGATGGCGGGACAGAAGATCCGCATCCGGCTGAAGGCCTACGACCACGAGGCGATCGACGCCTCGGCGCGGCGCATCGTCGAGACGGTGACCAAGACCGGTGCGCGCGTCGTCGGCCCGGTGCCGCTGCCGACGGAGAAGAACGTGTACTGCGTCATCCGCTCGCCGCACAAGTACAAGGACTCGCGCGAGCACTTCGAGATGCGTACGCACAAGCGCCTCATCGACATCCTCGACCCGACGCCGAAGACGGTCGACGCGCTCATGCGCATCGACCTGCCGGCCTCGGTCGACGTCAACATCCAGTAAGGGCAGTCAGCAGACATGGCGAGCACATTCCGCGGACTCCTCGGGGAGAAGCTGGGCATGACCCAGGTCTTCGACGAGAACAACCGCATCGTGCCGGTGACCGTCGTCAAGGCGGGCCCGTGTGTGGTGACCCAGGTGCGCACCCCCGAGGTCGACGGCTACTCCGCCGTCCAGCTCGGCTTCGGTGAGATCGACCCGCGCAAGGTGAACAAGCCCGAGGGCGGGCACTTCACCAAGGCGGGCGTGACCCCGCGTCGTCACCTGGTGGAGCTGCGCACGAAGGACGCGTCGGAGTACACGGTCGGCCAGGAGCTGACCGCTGAGGTCTTCGATGGCGTGGCCAAGGTCGACGTCATCGGCACCAGCAAGGGCAAGGGCACGGCCGGCGTCATGAAGCGGCACGGCTTCAAGGGTCTCGGCGCCGCGCACGGCACCCAGCGCAAGCACCGGTCGCCCGGTTCCATCGGCGGGGCCTCGACCCCCGGCCGCGTCTTCAAGGGCCTGCGCATGGCCGGTCGCATGGGCGCCGTCAAGACGACGACCCTGTCGCTGACCGTCCACAAGGTCGACGCCGAGCGCGGGCTGCTGCTGATCAAGGGCGCGATCCCCGGTCCGAAGGGCGGCCTCGTGCTCGTCCGCTCGGCCGTCAAGGGTGGCCCCGTGGGGAGTGAGAACCAGTGACCACGTCCATCAACGGCGGGGCGACCGACGCTCGGACCGACCGGCAGGTCGACGTCCGGACCCCGGCGGGGGAGACCTCCGGCAGCGTGACGCTGCCCGGTGAACTCTTCGACGCGTCGGCCAACGTCTCGCTGATGCACCAGGTCGTGGTGGCCCAGCTGGCCGCCGCGCGCCAGGGAACGCACGCGACGAAGACCCGTGGCCAGGTCAGCGGCGGTGGCATCAAGCCGTACCGGCAGAAGGGCACCGGCCGCGCGCGGCAGGGCTCGATCCGGGCACCGCAGTTCACCGGCGGTGGCACCGTCCACGGCCCGCAGCCGCGGGACTACTCGCAGAAGACGCCGAAGAAGATGAAGGCCGCCGCTCTCCGGGGCGCGCTGTCCGACCGGGCCCGCGAGAACCGCGTGCACGTGGTCAGCACCTTCGTCGACGGCGACGCCCCGAGGACCAAGGCCGCGCTGGCGACCCTGGAGTCCATCACCCGGGCCAAGCGGGTGCTCGTGGTCCTCGACCGCGACGACGTCCTCAACTGGGTGAGCCTGCGCAACGTGCCGCAGGTCCACCTGCTCGAGGCCGGCCAGCTCAACACGTACGACGTGCTGGTCGCCGACGAGGTCGTCTTCACCGAGGCCGCGCTGGCCGAGTTCGTCGCCGGTCCGGCCAAGGGTCGCGAGGTCGCCAAGCCGGACCTCAGGACCCCGGACGTGCCGGGCGCGATCCCGTCGATCCAGCCGGCCGAGGGCACCACCGACCTCGACGTGGCCACCGGGACCGACACCGACGAGGAGACCCCGGCGAGCGAGCCCGCGAGCTCGCCCGCGGGCACAGCAGCGCCGCTGACGCGGCCGACGAGCGCCAGCGAGGAGACCAAGTGAGCGTCCGCGACCCCCGGGACGTCCTGCTGTCCCCGGTCATCTCGGAGAAGAGCTACGGGCTGCTCGACGAGAACCAGTACACGTTCGTCGTCCTGCCCGAGGCCAACAAGACGCAGATCAAGATCGCGGTCGAGCAGGTCTTCAACGTGAAGGTCCTCGGCGTGAACACGATCAACCGCCAGGGCAAGCGCAAGCGCAGCAAGGGCAACAAGCTCGGCAAGCGCAAGGACACCAAGCGCGCCATCGTCTCGCTGGCGCCCGGCGACCGCATCGAGATCTTCGGTGGTCCCGGCGCCTGAGCGCCCGGACCGATCGGACCAGAGACAGAGGAACTGAGTCAGCAATGGCTATCCGCAAGTACAAGCCGACGACGCCGGGCCGCCGCGGCTCCAGCGTCGCCGACTTCGCCGAGGTCACTCGCGACCATCCCGAGAAGTCGCTGGTCCGGCCGCTGCACGGTCGCGGCGGGCGCAACGTCCACGGGAAGGTCACCGCGCGGCACCAGGGTGGCGGGCACAAGCGCGCCTACCGGGTGATCGACTTCCGCCGGGCCGACAAGGACGGCGTGCCGGCCAAGGTCGCGCACATCGAGTACGACCCGAACCGCACCTCGCGCATCGCGCTGCTGCACTTCGCCGACGGCGAGAAGCGCTACATCATCGCGCCGGCGCGGCTGAAGCAGGGTGACCCGGTGGAGTGCGGCCCCGCGGCCGACATCAAGCCGGGGAACAACCTGCCGCTGCGCAACATCCCCGTCGGCACGGTGGTCCACGCCATCGAGCTGCGGCCGGGTGGCGGCGCGAAGATCGCCCGCTCCGCCGGGACGAGCGTCCAGCTGGTCGCCCGTGAGGGCCGGCTCGCGCAGCTGCGCATGCCGTCGGGCGAGATCCGCAACGTCGACGTCCGCTGCCGCGCGACCGTCGGCGAGGTGGGCAACGCCGAGCAGTCGAACATCAACTGGGGCAAGGCCGGCCGGATGCGGTGGAAGGGCAAGCGCCCAACCGTCCGCGGTGTCGCCATGAACCCGGTGGACCACCCGCACGGTGGTGGTGAGGGCAAGACCTCCGGTGGTCGCCACCCGGTGAACCCGAAGGGCAAGCCGGAGGGCCGCACGCGCAAGCGCAAGGCCAGTGACGCCCTGATCGTGCGCCGCCGGCGCACCAACAAGAAGCGCTGAGCGGGTAGAGGAGTCCGACAGACATGCCACGCAGCCTGAAGAAGGGCCCGTTCGTCGACGACCACCTGCTCAAGAAGGTGGACGCCCAGAACGACAAGGGCACCAAGAACGTCATCCGGACCTGGTCGCGTCGTTCGACGATCATCCCGGACATGCTCGGCCACACGATCGCCGTCCACGACGGCCGCAAGCACGTCCCGGTCTTCGTGACCGAGGCGATGGTCGGGCACAAGCTCGGCGAGTTCGCGCCCACGCGCACCTTCCGTGGGCACGTGAAGGACGACCGCCGGTCCCGGCGCGGCTGACCAGGTAGAGAGAGATACCCATGACATCCCAGCTGGGAGAGGAGACGCAGACCGCCCGGGCCACCGCCCGGTTCGTCCGCGTCACGCCCATGAAGGCACGCCGGGTGGTGGACCTCATCCGCTACCTGCCGACCGACGAGGCCCTGGCCCTGCTGCGCTACGCGCCGCAGTCGGCCAGCGAGCCGGTCCTCAAGGTGGTCGCCAGCGCGGTGGCCAACGCCGAGCACAACCTGCGGCTCGACCCGGCCGCGCTGGTCATCAGCGCCGCCTACGTCGACGAGGGCCCGACGCTCAAGCGGATCCGTCCGCGGGCCCAGGGCCGCGCCTACCGCATCAACAAGCGGACCTGCCACATCACCGTCGAGGTCGCGGAGGTCTCCTCCAGCACCGACCTCGCCGGCAAGTCGCGCACGGCCCGCCGCCGCACCGGCCAGTCCGGGCCGGCCGCCCAGCAGACAGGGCAGCAGCAGAGCAACACGAGGGGAGGGACCCGCTAGTGGGTCAGAAGGTCAACCCGCACGGGTTCCGACTGGGTATCACCACCGACTACAAGTCCCGGTGGTACGCCGACAAGCTGTACAAGGACTACGTCAAGGAAGACGTGGCCATCCGCAAGCTCATGTCCAAGGGCATGGAGCGGGCCGGCATCTCCAAGGTGGAGATCGAGCGCACCCGTGACCGGGTCCGCGTCGACATCCACACCGCCCGGCCGGGCATCGTCATCGGCCGCCGCGGCGCGGAGGCCGACCGCATCCGTGGCGAGCTCGAGAAGCTCACCGGCAAGCAGGTGCAGCTCAACATCCTCGAGGTGAAGAACCCCGAGGCCGACGCGCAGCTGGTCGCCCAGGGCGTCGCCGAGCAGCTCTCCAGCCGGGTCAGCTTCCGCCGTGCCATGCGCAAGGCCATGCAGTCGGCCCAGCGCAGCCCGCAGGTCAAGGGCATCCGGGTGCAGTGCTCCGGTCGCCTGGGCGGCACCGAGATGAGCCGGTCGGAGTTCTACCGCGAGGGTCGGGTGCCGCTGCACACCCTCCGGGCGAACATCGACTACGGCATCTACGAGGCCCGGACCACCTTCGGCCGCATCGGCGTGAAGGTCTGGATCTACAAGGGCGACGTCAGCGGCTCGCGGGCCGAGCGGGAGGCCCTCGAGGCCCTCGCGGCGCGCCAGCAGCGTCGTGAGCGGGCCCAGCGCCCGCAGCGCCGCTCCGGCTCGTCGGGCACGACCGCCGGCGGGACCGAGGCCGGCCGCGCCGCCGCGTCGTCGACCGGCCCGGCCGTCGACACCACGGACAGTGCGGTGGCCGCGACCTCCGGCGAGGTCGCTGCCGAGCAGACCGTCGCCGAGGCCATGCCGGACACCCCGCCCGCCCCGGCCACCGCTGCGGCCGAGAACACGGCCGCGCAGAACACCACGGAGGGCTGACACGTGCTGATCCCACGGCGCGTCAAGCACCGCAAGCAGCACCACCCGAGCCGATCGGGTCGTGCCAAGGGCGGGACCGAGATCAACTTCGGTGAGTACGCCATCCAGGCGCTCGAGCCGGCCTACGTGACCAACCGGCAGATCGAGTCCGCTCGTATCGCCATGACCCGCCACATCCGCCGTGGCGGGAAGGTCTGGATCTCGATCTACCCCGACCGTCCGCTGACCAAGAAGCCGGCCGAGACCCGCATGGGTTCCGGTAAGGGTTCGCCGGAGTGGTGGGTCGCCAACGTCAAGCCCGGCCGGATCATGTTCGAGCTCTCGGGCGTGGCCGAGCCGGTGGCCCGCGAGGCCATGCGTCGCGCGATCCACAAGCTGCCCATGAAGTGCCGCTTCATCACTCGTGAAGGAGAGGTGTGATGGCCGCCGGTCTGACCGCTCCCGAGCTGCGTGAGCTCTCCGTCGAGGAGCTCGCCACGCGGCTGCGCGAGTCCAAGGAAGAACTGTTCAACCTGCGGTTCCAGGTGGCCACCGGCCAGCTGGACAACAACCGGCGGCTGCAGACGGTCCGCCGCGACATCGCCCGGATCTACACGATCATGCGCGAGCGCGAGCTGGGCCTCTCGGTCGCCCCGAGCGAGGGTGTGGCATGAGCGAGCCCCAGGAGACGCAGACCGCGTCGGGCCCCGGCCTGGCCGGCCGTGGCTACCGCAAGGTCCGCGAGGGCCTCGTGGTCAGCGACAAGATGGACAAGACCATCGTCGTCGAGGTCGAGGACCGCGTGAAGCACGGCCTCTACGGCAAGGTCATCCGACGCACCAGCAAGCTGAAGGCCCACGACGAGCAGCAGGTCGCCGGCATCGGTGACCGGGTGCAGATCATGGAGACCCGGCCGACGTCGGCCACCAAGCGGTGGCGGCTGGTCGAGGTCCTCGAGAGGGCCAAGTAAGACCGATCGGGTGCCCTCGTGGCCCCCGTGGGAGGCGCCCTCCGGGGCAGGTCCAGGAGCGAGTACCCTGGACCACTGGCGCGCTCTTGCAGGTGCGCGCTCATCCCGGTACCCGTGCTCGGACGCACCGGCGGCTGACGCTGCCGGTGCGTCCGCACGTGGGTGCCGGACAGCCGGTTCACCGTTCCGGCCCGGCTGTCACATCTGAGATCAGGGAGTAGGACGTGATCCAGCAGGAGTCGCGACTCCGGGTCGCCGACAACACCGGTGCGAAGGAGATCCTCTGCATCCGGGTGCTCGGCGGTTCGGGGCGACGCTACGCGGGCATCGGCGACGTCATCGTCGCCACCGTGAAGGACGCGCTGCCGGGTGCGGGGGTCAAGCGGGGCGACGTCGTCAAGGCCGTCGTCGTCCGCACGGTGAAGGAGCGTCGTCGTCCGGACGGCTCCTACATCCGCTTCGACGAGAACGCCGCGGTCATCATCCGCGACAGCGGCGACCCGCGCGGTACGCGCATCTTCGGCCCGGTCGGCCGCGAGCTCCGCGACAAGCGCTTCATGCGGATCATCTCGCTCGCTCCGGAGGTGCTGTGACCATGGCTGCGAAGAAGGACACGACGGCCAAGGCGCCGTCGATGAAGGTGAAGAAGGGCGACACCGTCGTGGTGCTGTCCGGCAGGGACAAGGGTGCCAAGGGCCGGGTGATCGCCGCCTACCCGAAGCTGCAGAAGGTCCTCGTCGAGGGCGTGGGCCGGGTCAAGAAGCACACCCGGATCAGCTCGAACCAGCGTGGTGCCCAGTCGGGCGGGATCGTCACGCAGGAGGCTCCCATCCACGTGAGCAACGTGATGGTGATCGACTCCGAGGACAAGCCGACCCGGGTCGGCTACCGCAAGGACGAGGAAGGCCGCAGCATCCGGGTCTCGCGGCGCACCGGTAAGGACCTCTGACGCCATGAGTGCACCCACCCGTGAGCTCCCCCGCATGCTCGCCCACTACCGCGAGTCCATCGCCCCGGCGCTGCAGTCGGAGTTCGGCTACGAGAACGTCATGCAGATCCCGCGGCTGACGAAGATCGTCGTCAACATGGGCGTCGGCGAGGCCACCCGCGACGCCAAGCTGATGGACGGCGCGGTCCGCGACCTCACCGCCATCACCGGCCAGCGGCCGGCCGTCGTGCGGGCCCGCAAGTCCATCGCGCAGTTCAAGCTGCGCGAGGGCATGCCGATCGGCGCGAAGGTCACCCTCCGCGGCGACCGCATGTGGGAGTTCCTGGACCGGCTGCTGTCGCTGGCCCTGCCCCGCATCCGTGACTTCCGCGGGCTCAACGCCAGGCAGTTCGACGGTCACGGCAACTACACGTTCGGCCTGACCGAGCAGTCGATGTTCCGCGAGATCGACGTCGACAAGATCGACCGTCCGCGTGGCATGGACATCACGCTGGTCACCACCGCCACGAACGACGAGGAGGGTCGCGAGCTCCTCCGCCTGCTGGGCTTCCCGTTCGCCGGCCAGCCCGTCGTGACCACCACCCGCTGAGCGGGGGAGGAGACACCCAGATGGCCAAGAAGGCGCTGATCAACAAGGCGGCCCGCAAGCCGAAGTTCGCGGTCCGCGGCTACACCCGGTGCCAGCGGTGCGGTCGCCCGCACTCGGTCTTCCGCAAGTTCGGCCTGTGCCGGATCTGCCTGCGGGAGATGGCGCACGCCGGCGAGCTGCCGGGCGTCAGCAAGTCCAGCTGGTGAAGGACCCCGCCGCCCCCACCGCTCGCAAGCTCGCGGCGGGGCCCTGCGGCGGGGCCGTTCCAGTCGCACGACCCGACCAACAGGTCACCCGAGGAAGCACCACCGATCGCCGAGAGGCCCGCGCGCCGAGTCCCCGAGACCCGGCGCACGAGGAACCGCGGCGAGAGAGGCAACACCCGACATGACGATGACCGACCCGATCGCGGACATGTTGACGCGGATCCGGAACGCCAACCAGGCGTACCACGACTCCACAACCATGCCGTCGTCCAAGCTGAAGACGCACATCGCCGAGATCCTCCAGCAGGAGGGCTACATCGCCGGCTGGACCGTCAACGAGGTCGAGAAGGACGGCACCACCCGCAAGGAGCTGGTGGTGGACCTCAAGTACGGCCCCAACCGTGAGCGGAGCATCGCCGGCGTCCGGCGCGTCTCCAAGCCCGGTCTGCGGGTGTACGCCAAGTCCACCGCGCTGCCGAAGGTGCTGGGCGGCCTCGGGGTGGCCATCATCTCCACCTCGACCGGGCTGCTGACCGACCGCCAGGCGAACAAGAAGGGCGTGGGTGGGGAAGTCCTCGCCTACGTCTGGTGAGGAGCGAGTGACATGTCGCGGATCGGACGACTGCCGATTCCCGTGCCCGGTGGCGTGGACGTCACCATCGAGGGCCAGACGCTGAACGTCAAGGGTCCCAAGGGCACCCTCAACCACACCGTCGCCTCGCCGATCACCGTCGAGCGCGGCGAGGACGGCACGCTGCAGGTGCAGCGGCCTGACGACGAGCGTGAGAGCCGGGCCCTGCACGGGCTGTCGCGCACGCTCATCGCCAACATGATCACCGGCGTCACCGAGGGCTACACCAAGACCCTCGAGATCGTCGGCGTCGGGTACCGCGTGCAGGCCCGCGGGTCGGACCTCGAGTTCGCCCTGGGCTACAGCCACCCGGTGCCGGTGAGGGCCCCCGAGGGGATCACCTTCACGGTCGAGTCCCCGACCCGCCTGCGGGTGACCGGGATCGACAAGCAGCTGGTGGGCCAGGTCGCGGCCAACATCCGCGGGCTGCGTCGCCCGGACCCGTACAAGGGCAAGGGCGTGCGCTACCAGGGTGAGGTCGTCAAGCGCAAGGTCGGGAAGACGGGTAAGTGATGGCACAGACCGAGAAGAGTGGCGCTCGGGTGCACAAGCCCGTCGGCACCGACGTCAGCACCGCGCGGCGGGTCTCCCGCCTGCGCCGGCACACCCGACTGCGCAAGCGCGTGGGCGGCACCCCGGAGCGTCCGCGCCTGGTGGTCAAGCGCAGCTCGCGGCACATCCACGTCCAGGTCGTCGACGACACCGTCGGCCGTACCCTGGTCAGTGCCTCGACGCTGGACGCCAGCCTGCGCACCGCCGAGGGCGACAAGTCCACGCTGGCCCGCCGGGTCGGCGCCCTGGTGGCCGAGCGCGCCAAGGCCGCCGGCATCACCGCGGTCGTGTTCGACCGGGGCGGCAACCGGTACCAGGGCCGCATCGCGGCGCTGGCCGACGGCGCCCGCGAGGGCGGGCTGGACTTCTGATGAGCGACACCGCGAACGAGCAGATCGAGAGGGACGTCTGATGCCAGGACCACAGCGACGCGGCGGCGGCGCCGGCGGCGGCAACGACCGCCGCGACCGTCGTGACGGCGGGCGGGGGCCCGGCGGCGCACCTGCCGAGAAGAGCAACTTCATCGAGCGCGTGGTGGCCATCAACCGCGTGTCCAAGGTCGTCAAGGGTGGTCGGCGCTTCAGCTTCACCGCCCTGGTGATCGTGGGCGACGGCGACGGCACCGTGGGCGTCGGCTACGGCAAGGCCAAGGAGGTGCCCGCGGCGATCGCCAAGGGCGTCGAGGAGGCCAAGAAGCACTTCTACAAGGTGCCGCGCATCGCCAGCACCATCCCGCACCCGGTGCAGGGTGAGGCGGCGGCGGGCGTCGTGCTGCTCAAGCCGGCCAGCCCCGGTACCGGTGTCATCGCCGGTGGCCCGGTGCGTGCCGTGCTCGAGTGCGCCGGCATCCACGACGTGCTCTCCAAGAGCCTGGGGTCGTCGAACCCGATCAACATCGTGCACGCGACCATGCAGGCGCTGAAGGAGCTCGTCCGTCCCGAGGAGATCGCGGCCCGCCGCGGTCTGCCGCTCGAGGACGTCGCTCCCGCGGCCATGCTGCGGGCGCGTGCGGGCCAGGGGGTCTGAGATGGCGCAGCTGAAGGTCACCCAGATCCGGTCGGCGATCGGCACCAAGCCCAACCAGCGCCAGACGCTGCGCTCGCTGGGCCTCAAGCGGGTCAACGACTCGGTCGTCCAGGAGGACCGTCCCGAGATCCGCGGGATGGTCGCGACGGTGCCGCACCTGGTCACCGTCGAAGAGATCAGCTGAGCAGGGACACACACAATGACTCTCAAGGTCCACCACCTGCGTCCGGCCCCCGGCGCCCACACCGCGAAGACCCGCGTCGGTCGCGGTGAGGGCTCCAAGGGCAAGACGGCCGGTCGCGGCACCAAGGGCACCGGCGCACGCGGCAACACCTCCGCGCGGTTCGAGGGCGGGCAGACGCCGCTGCACATGCGGCTGCCGAAGCTGTCGGGCTTCACGAGCCCCAACAAGGTCGTCTTCCAGGTCGTCAACCTCGACCGGATCGCGGCCCTGTTCCCCCAGGGCGGCTCGATCAACCCGGACACCCTCGCCGAGGCCGGCGCCGTGCGGCGCGGCCAGCCGGTGAAGGTGCTCGGCACCGGCGACCTGGGCGGTGTCGAGGTGCACGTGCACGCGCACGCGTTCTCCGCGTCGGCCGCCGAGAAGATCGGCGCGGCCGGGGGCAGCACCACCCGCATCTGACAGAGGACCCCCCTGCCTCGGCCCTCCTGCAGGGTCCCGCCGCGAGCTTGCGAGCGGCGGGGGGCGGGGGGGTCCTTCAACTTCTGTTGCCCGGCCCGGTGCACCAGCGCCGGCGGGCCCGGGGGACGACGACGCCGCGCGGCGCCCGTGTCGACGGGTGCCCGGACGCCGATCCCCTTCCGTTGCTAACCTCATCCGACCGAGCAGGGGAGGGCACGTGCTGCAGGCGTTCGCTGCGGCGTTCCGGACGCCAGACCTCCGGCGCAAGCTGCTGTTCTCCCTGGCGATCATCGCCGTGTACCGCCTGGGAGCCGCGATCCCGGGCCCCGGCGTCTCGGTCGAGGCCATCAACAGCTGTCTCGAGCAGGCTCAGGCCTCCGACCAGCGCGACCTCTACTCGCTGGTGAACCTGTTCTCCGGCGGTGCGCTGCTGCGGCTGTCGGTCTTCGCGCTCGGGATCATGCCGTACATCACGGCGAGCATCATCGTGCAGCTGCTGGTCGTGGTGATCCCGCGGTTCGAGCAGCTGAAGAAGGAAGGGCAGTCGGGTCAGGCGAAGCTGACCCAGTACACCCGCTACCTGACGATCGCCCTCGCCGTCCTGCAGAGCACCGGCATCATCGCGCTGGCCCGCAGCGGCCAGCTGTTCCCGGGCTGCTCGCAGGACATCATCGCGTCGAACTCCATCTGGACGACGATCGTCCTGGTGATCGCCCTGACCGCCGGCACCGCCGTGATCATGTGGCTGGGCGAGCTGCTCACCGAGAAGGGGATCGGCAACGGCATGTCCGTGCTGATCTTCACCTCGATCGCCGCGCGCATCCCCGCCGAGGGCGGCGCCATCCTGCAGACCCGCGGCGGCATCGTGTTCACGCTGGTGTGCCTGCTGGCGTTGGTGATCATCGGTGCCGTCGTCTACGTCGAGCAGGCCCAGCGCCGCATCCCGGTGCAGTACGCCAAGCGGATGGTCGGCCGCCGCATGTACGGCGGCACGTCGACCTACCTCCCGCTGAAGGTCAACCAGGCCGGCGTCATCCCCGTGATCTTTGCGTCCTCGCTGCTGTACCTGCCGCAACTGCTCACGCAGCTGCAGGGGAACGAGACCGGTCCGGTGCGCCGGTTCTTCGAGAACTACATCATCGACCAGAGCAGCCCGGTGCACGTCGCGCTCTACTTCGGGCTGATCGTCTTCTTCACGTACTTCTACGTGTCGATCACGTTCAACCCCGAAGAGCGCGCCGAGGACATGAAGCGCTACGGCGGCTTCATCCCGGGCATCCGCCCCGGTCGGCCCACTGCGGAGTACCTGCAGTACGTGCTGTCCCGGATCACCCTGCCCGGGTCGCTCTACCTGGGCATCGTGGCCGTGCTGCCCAACTTCTTCCTGTCGGTCACGCAGGAGGGGCAGAACCAGAACTTCCCGTTCGGGGGGACCGCGGTCCTCATCATGGTCGGAGTGGGGTTGGAGACGGTGAAGCAGATCGAGACGCAGCTCAACCAGCGCAACTACGAAGGGTTCCTGAAGTAGTGCGCGTCGTGCTGCTGGGCCCTCCCGGAGCGGGCAAGGGGACCCAGGCGCAGGTCATCGCCGACCGGCTCGGGGTGCCGGCCATCTCGACCGGTGACATCTTCCGCGCGAACGTGAACGGCAAGACCGAGCTCGGGCTGCAGGCCAAGAGCTACATGGACGCCGGCGACCTGGTGCCCGACGAGATCACCGTGGCCATGGTCAAGGACCGGCTCGCCGAGGACGACGCCAAGGGCGGCTTCCTGCTCGACGGCTTCCCGCGCACCACCGCCCAGGCCGAGCAGCTGCGGGACTCGTTGCACGAGCTCGGCCAGGCGCTGGACTGCGTGCTCGAGCTCGTCGTCGACGAGGACGAGCTGGTGCGCCGGCTCTCCGGGCGCCGCGTGCTCGTCGACGGCCAGTGGGTGCAGCGGGACGACGACAAGCCCGAGACCGTGCGGCACCGGTTGCAGGTCTACCGGGAACAGACCGCCCCGCTGTCGGGTTGGTACGACTCCGAGGGACTGCTGACGCAGATCGACGCCATCGGCGCGGTCGAGGAGGTCACCCAGCGGGCGATGAGCGCGCTGGAGGCCTGCGGAGGCGCGCGGTCCGACGGGCCGAGCGCGGGCTGAGGACGGGCGGCGCAGATGACGGCCGGTGGCATCCTCGGCCGGATCCCGCTGCTGGCGAAGTGGAGTGGACGGATGATCCAGATCAAGACGCCGCACGAGCTGGAGCTCATGCGCGCTGCGGGGCTCGTCGTGGCCGGGGCCATCGCGGCCGTCCGCGCTGCCGTCCGGCCCGGGGTCACCACCGGTGAGCTGGACGCCATCGCCGAGGACCACATCCGCACCGCCGGGGCCGTGCCGTCGTTCCTGGGCTACCACGGCTTCACCGGCAGCATCTGCGCCTCGATCAACGACGAGATCGTGCACGGCATCCCGAACCGGGGCCGGGTCCTCGCCGCCGGCGACAACATCTCCATCGACTGCGGGGCGATCCTGCAGGGGTGGCACGGCGACTCGGCGGTCACCGTCACCGTCGGCCCGCCGTCGGCGGAGGACGCCGCGCTGATCGAGGTCACCGAGCGGTCGATGTGGGCCGGGCTCGCCCGGGCGCTGGCCGGTGGGCGGCTGACCGACATCAGCCACGCCGTCGAGCAGGCGATCACCGCGGAGCAGCACCCGTACGGCATCGTCGACCACTACGGCGGGCACGGCATCGGCACCGAGATGCACCAGGACCCGCACGTCCTGAACTACGGCCGGCCCGGACGCGGGCCGCGACTGGTGCCGGGGCTCGCGCTGGCCATCGAGCCGATGGTCACCGTGGGCGACCCGGCCACCGTCGAGCTCGAGGACGGCTGGACCGTGGTCACCAAGGACGGCTCGCGTGCGGCCCACTTCGAGCACTCCGTCGCGATCACACCCGAGGGCCCGTGGGTCCTCACGGCCGAGGACGGCGGCGTCGCGGGGCTGGCCCCCTTCGGGATCACCCCCCGCACCTGAGGGAGGACCCGTCCTCCCCACCCTTCGCACGCTCAGTGCGGGACCCGGGACGGGGCCATGGTCGCGGTCACCCCGGCCGGGTTGGAGAGGCGCGCCGGGGCGGGGTACAGTGGCCGCTGGCGCTCGCGTCGCCCTGCTGTCGTGCTGTGGCCGTACGACCCGGGGCGCCCTCGCGGGAGCGTCTGCACCACCCGTTCTGTACACCACCGAGCGCGTCCGCCGGGTTGCGGCATGGGCGCGCGAGGACACCAGCACCATCGAGTCAGGGAGGCCGTGTCGGGCATGGCGAAGAAGGACGGGGCCATCGAGGTCGAGGGTCGCGTCGTCGAGCCGCTGCCCAACGCGATGTTCCGGGTCGAGCTGCAGAACGGGCACCGGGTGCTCGCCCACATCAGCGGCAAGATGCGCCAGCACTACATCCGCATCCTGCCCGAGGATCGCGTGGTCGTGGAGCTCTCGCCCTACGACCTGACCCGCGGTCGCATCGTCTACCGGTACAAGTAACCGCCGCTGCGCGCAGCCCCCGAGGGCGGGCGCGCTCGGCGCACGATCGACAGGAATGAGGGGCGGCACCGGTGAAGGTCCAGCCGTCGGTGAAGAAGATCTGCGACAAGTGCAAGGTGATCCGCCGGCACGGCCGGGTCATGGTCATCTGCGACAACGCCCGCCACAAGCAGCGGCAGGGCTGAGGGAGTACCTGGACATGGCACGACTGGCCGGCGTCGACCTCCCCCGCGACAAGCGGATGGAGATCGCGCTCACCTACATCTACGGCATCGGCAAGACCCACGCCAAGGAGACCCTGGCCGCGACGGGCGTCAGCCCCGACCTGCGCGTCCGGGACCTCGGTGACGAGGACCTGCTGAGGCTCCGCGACTACATCGACGAGCACTTCCGCGTCGAGGGTGACCTCCGCCGTGAGGTGGCCGCTGACATCCGCCGCAAGGTGGAGATCGGCTGCTACCAGGGCCTGCGTCACCGCCGCGGTCTGCCCGTGCACGGGCAGCGCACCCGCACGAACGCGCGCTCGAGCAAGGGCCCGCGCAAGACCATCGCCGGCAAGAAGAAGGCCGGCAAGAAGTAAGCCGTGAGGCGCGTCGTCGCACGACCCGTGAGGGCGGGAGCGACGACGCGCCCCTCGTGCTCATCTGGCCACTGATCAGGAAACCGGAGAGACATGCCTCCCAGGGCTCGCGCCGCGGCTGGTGCCAAGAAGGTCCGCCGCAAGGAGAAGAAGAACGTCGCCCACGGCGCCGCGCACATCAAGAGCACCTTCAACAACACGATCGTGTCGATCACCGACCCCACCGGGAACGTGATCAGCTGGGCCTCCGCCGGCCACGTCGGCTTCAAGGGCTCGCGCAAGTCCACGCCGTTCGCCGCGCAGATGGCTGCCGAGAACGCCGCGCGCAAGGCGCAGGAGCACGGCATGCGCAAGGTCGACGTCTTCGTCAAGGGCCCCGGCTCCGGCCGTGAGACCGCCATCCGGTCCCTCCAGGCCACCGGCCTTGAGGTCGGCCAGATCCAGGACGTGACCCCGCAGCCGCACAACGGCTGCCGCCCCAAGAAGCGCCGCCGGGTCTGACCGGCCACCGACGAGAGCGAAGGTAAAGACACGTGGCCCGTTACACCGGAGCCGACTGCCGCATGTGCCGGCGCGAGAAGATGAAGCTGTTCCTCAAGGGCAGCAAGTGCGAGTCCCCGAAGTGCCCGATCGAGATCCGGCCCTACCCGCCGGGCGAGCACGGCCGGGGCCGCAGCAAGGACAGCGAGTACCTGCTGCAGCTGCGCGAGAAGCAGAAGGCGCGCCGCATCTACGGCGTCCTCGAGAAGCAGTTCCGCGGCTACTACGAAGAGGCCAACAAGAAGTCGGGCAAGACCGGTGAGGTCCTGCTGCAGATCCTCGAGTCGCGCCTGGACAACGTCGTGTACCGGGCCGGCTTCGCCGAGTCCCGCGACATGGCCCGCCAGCTGGTGCGCCACGGTCACATCCGGGTCAACGGCCGCAAGGTCGACATCCCGTCGTACCGGGTCGCCTCCAACGACATCATCGAGGTCGCCGAGAAGTCGCGGCGGATGCTGCCCTTCGAGATCGCCCAGGCCCGTGCCGGCGAGCGCCCCGTGCCGCCGTGGCTGGAGGTCATCAGCAGCCAGCTGCGCGTGCTGGTCCACAGCGTCCCGGCCCGCCAGGTGATCGACACCCCGGTCCAGGAGCAGCTGATCGTCGAGCTCTACTCCAAGTAGCAGCTCGCCGCCTGGTGCAGGGACCCCGGTCCCTGCACCAGGTCGGCCCCGGCGGGCGGACAGATGTCCGCCGGGGCCTGCACCACCCCCTCACGGCGTCATATGGCGGTCGCCGGAGGACCTGGAGGAGAACACCACCATGCTCATCGCACAGCGCCCCACGCTGACCGAGGAGACCATCTCCGAGCAGCGCTCGCGGTTCGTCATCGAGCCGCTGGAGCCCGGCTTCGGCTACACCCTCGGCAACTCGCTGCGCCGCACCCTCCTGTCGTCGATCCCCGGCGCTGCTGTCACCAGCATCCGGATCGAGGGCACCCTGCACGAGTTCACCACCGTGCCGGGCGTCAAGGAGGACGTCACCGAGATCATCCTGAACCTCAAGGGTCTGGTCGTCAGCTCCGACTCCGACGAGCCGGTGACCATGTACCTGCGCAAGCAGGGCCCCGGCGAGGTCACAGCCGCCGACATCGCGCCCCCGGCCGGTGTCGAGGTGCACAACCCCGAGCTGCACATCGCCACCCTGAACGGCAAGGGCCGGCTGGAGATCGAACTGGTCGTCGAGCGGGGCCGCGGCTACGTGCCGGCGCCGCAGAACAAGCAGCCCGGCCAGGAGATCGGCCGGATCCCCGTCGACTCGATCTACTCGCCGGTCCTCAAGGTGACCTACGCCGTCGAGGCCACCCGTGTCGAGCAGCGGACCGACTTCGACCGCCTCGTCGTCGACGTCGAGACCAAGCCGTCGATCGCCCCGCGTGACGCGATCGCCAGCGCCGGCTCCACCCTGGTCGAGCTCTTCGGCCTGCTGCGCGAGCTGAACATCGACGCCGAGGGCATCGAGGTCGGCCCGAGCCCGGCCGAGGCCGCCGACATCGCGAACTTCTCGATGCCGATCGAGGACATGGACCTCACCGTCCGGTCCTACAACTGCCTCAAGCGCGAGGGCGTGCACACCGTCGGGGAGCTCGTCACCCGTTCCGAGGCCGACCTGCTGGACATCCGGAACTTCGGTGCCAAGTCCATCGACGAGGTCAAGATGAAGCTGGCGGCCATGGGCCTGGCGCTCAAGGACAGCCCGCCCGGGTTCATCCCCACCTCGGTCGAGAGCTACGACGAGGGCTACGAGACCGACGCCTACCAGGGCCACGGCGAGTTCGCCGCCGGCTACGACCAGGTGCAGTACGACGACGGCACCTACCAGGAGACCGAGCAGCTCTGAGGAGGACCCCGCTGTCCCCACCGTGGGAGGACCCCGTCCTCCCCACCCTTCGCGAGCTCAGGGTGGGCCCTGGACGGGGCCACGGCGGGATCCTGCAGCGGGGCCGGGCCGGACGGCGGGGAACCCGCCGTCCGGCCCCGCTGCCGAGCCCGCCACACTGGCTCGGATGCACCACCCGCGCTCCGCGCACGAGAGACCAGCACATCACGGCACGCAGCCGGCACCGCGGCCCGGCAGCTGAGGAAGGACCGACATGCCCACCCCCACCAAGGGCCCCCGTCTCGGCGGTTCCCCCGCGCACGAGCGGCTGATGCTGGCCAACCTGGCCACGTCGCTGTTCGAGCACGGGCGGATCACCACCACCGAGGCGAAGGCCAAGCGGCTGCGTCCCCTGGCCGAGAAGCTGGTGACCTTCGCCAAGCGCGGTGACCTGCACGCCCGCCGTCAGGTGATGACCACGATCCGGGACAAGGACGTCGTCCACACGCTGTTCGCCGAGATCGGGCCGCGCTTCGCGGACCGTCCCGGCGGCTACACCCGCATCACCAAGGTGGGCCCCCGCAAGGGCGACAACGCCCCCATGGCGGTCATCGAGCTGGTCGAGGGCCAGACCGTGGCCCAGCAGGCCGTCGGCGAGGCCGAGCGCGCCCGGGGCACCCGCTTCGCCGGTGCGGCCTCGGGGGCGGGCGCCGCGTCCGCCGCCGGTGAGGTCACCGCCGACGCGCTGGCGTCTGCTGACGCCGAGGCCACCGACGCCGTGGCCACCGACGCCGTGGCCACCGACGCCGTGGCCACCGACGCCGTGGCCACCGACGCCGAGGCCGTCGACACGGACGACGCCGCGGGCGCGACCGCCGCGAGCGACGCGGACGCGACCACCGAGACCGTGGCCACCGACGCCGAGTCCCCGAACGACGCCGAGGGCACGGACGGCGCGCGGTGAGCGAGCGACAGAACCCCGGCGAGGGCGCCCCTGCCGGTGCCGCCGGGGTCTCCGTCGGTGGCGGTGACCAGGGAGCGACCTTCGCGGGCGAGACCACCGGACCCGGCGGCGACACCTCGCCGGCCGTGACCTCCGGCGACGTCGACCCCGAGGCCCAGGCGGTCGTCGCGGACGTCTTCAACCCGGACGGCGAGCGTCAGGACGACGCCGACGTCACCCCGGAGCCGCAGCGCGAGAACATCGCCGTCGTCGACGACCCGGCGCTCTCCCCGGACGTGGCCCGCGCGGCCGCCGCCGAGATCGAGGCCGCCGAGCTCGGCGACGCCGCGACCGCGGGCCTGCAGGCCCCCGGGGGCGAGGCCGCTCCCGACCCCCAGTGAGCGGTCGCTGACCACCCCCAGCACTGCTGACGAGCCCGCCACCGCACCCGGTGGCGGGCTCGTCCGTCTCCGGTTGGGGATCGCCTACGACGGCACCGCGCTGCACGGCTGGGCCCGTCAGCCGGCGCAGCGGACGGTGCAGGGCGACCTCGAGGAGGCCCTGAGCCGGGTGCTGCGGCAGCCGGTCTCGCTGACCGTGGCCGGACGCACGGACGCCGGGGTGCACGCCACCGGCCAGGTCGCGCACGGCGACGTCCCCCGTGCCGTGTGGGCGGAACAGCGGCCCCGGCTGGTGCGCCGGCTGCGCGGTGTGCTGCCGCCCGACATCGCCGTCCACACGGTCGAGGAGGCGCCGCGGGACTTCGACGCCCGCTTCGGGGCGCTGCGCCGGCACTACGTCTACCGGCTCACCGATGCCGACAGCGGTCCGCCGCCGCTGCGCCGCGCCGACACGGTCGGCTGGCCCCGGCGGCTGGACGCCGACGCGATGGCGGTCGCCGCAGAACTCCTGCTGGGCCTGCACGACTTCGCCGCCTTCTGCCGGCGGCGGGAGGGCGCGACGACGATCCGCACGCTGCTGACCCTGGCGGTGACCCGCGAGGGCGACCTGGTGACCGTCCGGGCCTCCGCGGACGCCTTCTGCCACTCGATGGTGCGCAGCCTCGTCGGCGCCCTCACGGCGGTGGGGGAGGGCCGTCGTCCGCCGGAGTGGCCGGCGGCGCTGCTGACGAGCACGGAGCGCTCCAGCGAGGTGCCCGTCGTCCCGCCCGGCGGGCTGACCCTGGTGGGGGTCGACTACCCACCGGACGACGAGCTGGCGGCCCGCGCGGTGCTCACCCGGGGCCTCCGCTCCTGACGGAGGACGAGGTCCTTCCTCACGGCAGGGCGGCGACGGCTTCCTCGATCGGGGTGTCGCCGCTGACCAGCTCGACGACCTCGTCGGTCTTCCCGGCGTCCAGCAGCGCGACCAGCACCGCGGCGACGTCGTCCCGCGGTACCTCGCCGTACTCGACGCCGTGCTCGAGGGTGACCCGGCCGGTGCCCGGCTCGTCGGTCAGCCTGCCGGGCCGCAGGATCACCGTGTCGAGCGCGGGCCGGGGCAGGATCGCGTCCTCGGCGGCCAGCTTGGCCTGCAGGTAGACGGCGAACGCCGGGTCCATGCCCCGCGGCGTCCCCTGGCGGGCCTGCTCGACGCCCATCGACGACACCAGCAGGTAGGGCCGCACGCCGGCCCGCTCGGCGGCATCGGCGAGCAGCAGCGCCGCGCCCTTGTCGACCGTGTGCTTGCGGGCCTCGCCGCTGCCCGGGCCGGCACCGGCGGCGAAGACGACGGCGTCGGCACCCGACACCACCTCGGCGACCCGGTCGACGGGGGCCTGCTCGAGGTCGATGACGACCGGCTCCACCCCGTCGGCGCGGAGGTCGTCGGAGTGCGCGGGGTTGCGGATGATGCCGACCGCCGTGTCGCCGCGGCCGGACAGCAGGCGGCCGAGGCGGCGGGCGACCTGCCCGTGGGCACCGGCGATGACGATGCGCATGGAGGAGCCCTACCCCTGGGGACGGCGGGGTACCCGGCGGGGACCGAGCCGGGCGGCGGCGGCCCGGGCGCGGGCCAGGTCGGCCGGGGTGTCGCAGTCGGTCCACGGCGGCGGCTGACCGGACCCGACCTCGGGGTGCAGCCGCCGCACGGCCAGCGGGGCGAGCACCCGGCGCACCGAGGTGGGCCCGTCGACGTCGGCGACCGCGGCGCGCAGGGCCGCCGTCCGCCACACCCCGAGCAGCAGCTGGTCCCGGCCGGTGTCGTCGACGACGAGCACGCCGTCGCCGGTGAGCCGCTCGCGCAGCCCCCCGACCAGCCCGGCGGTGAGGAACGGCAGGTCGCCGGCGAGCAGCGCCACCACCTCGGTCGGGACGTGCGCCAGGCCCGCCCGCATCGCGGCCACCGGACCCCCGCGCGGCGGGTCCTCCCGCACGACGACGACGTCGGCCGGCACCGGCTGGGGCGGGCCGACGACGATGCGCGGCGCGGCGTCGGGGACGGCGGCCAGCACTGCCCCGAGGATGGTGCGGCCGCCGACGTCCAGCTGCGGCTTGGCCTGGCCGCCCATCCGTGCCGCGCGGCCGCCGGCGAGGACGACGGCGGCGAAGGGCGGGAGCGCGGCCACGCTGTGACCGTAGGACCCGGACGTGGGTACCGTCGCCCTCCGTGGGACGAGTGACGAGCCGGACGCCGGTGCTGCGGATCCGCGGCGCGGCGCACAGCACCCGCCCGGACACCGTGGCGGCCGAGGAACCGCTGGAGATCCGGCTGGCCGGGAAGGCGCTGGCGGTCACCATGCGCACGCCGGGCGACGACTTCGACCTGGTGCACGGCTTCCTGGCCACGGAGGCGGTGATCGGGTCGGCCGACGACATCGCCGGGCTGCGCTACTGCAACTCCGTCGACGAGGACGGCCGGAACACCTACAACGTCGTCGACGTCGACCTGGCGCCCGGCGTGGAGCCGCCGGACACCGCCCTGGACCGGAACTTCTACACGTCCAGCTCCTGCGGCGTGTGCGGCAAGGCCAGCATCGACGCGATCCGCACCAAGACGCGCCACGACGTCGCCGGGGACGACGTCCGGCTGCCGCTGCCGACGCTGCTCGCGCTGCCCGACCGGCTCCGCGCCGCCCAGCAGGTGTTCGACAAGACCGGCGGGCTGCACGCGGCGGGGCTGTTCACCGCCGACGGGGAGCTGGTGGCCCTGCGCGAGGACGTCGGCCGGCACAACGCCGTCGACAAGGTCGTCGGCGACGCGGTGCGCCAGGGGCGGCTGCCGCTGGCCGGGCACGTGCTGATGGTCAGCGGACGGGCCAGCTTCGAGCTGACGCAGAAGGCGGCGATGGCCGGCATCCCGGTGCTCGCGGCGGTGTCGGCGCCGTCGTCCCTGGCGGTCGAGCTGGCGGCCGACGTCGGCATCACCCTGGTCGGTTTCCTCCGCGGCGACGGCTGCAACGTCTACACCCGCACCGAGCGGATCGTCGTGGAGGAGTGAGCCGAGGGCGACGCCTGCTTCCGTGAGCCGCCCCGCGAGGGTGACGCGGGGAGTGGGGGCCGGAGCCTCCACGACGAGCCGTCAGGCCGGGCTCAGCGCGGGCCGGGGACGGCACCCGGCCGCGGTGTCGTCCGGTAGGACGACATCAGGCGTGGTCGCCGCCGCGCAGTTGCGAGACCACGTGGGGGAGCAGCGGGCCGAGGACGGCGAGGCCGTCCCGCACACCGCCGGTGGAGCCTGGCAGGTTGACGACCAGCGTGCGCCCGGCGGTGCCGGCGATCCCGCGGGACAGCACCGAGGTCGGCACCTTGCCCTCCCCGTACCGGCGGACCGCCTCGGCGATGCCCGGCGCCTCGCGGTCGAGCACGCGGCGGGTGGCCTCGGGGGTGACGTCGGTGGGGGACAGCCCGGTGCCGCCGGTGGTGACGACGACGTCCGCGCCGGAGCCGATCGCCTCCAGCAGCACCACCTCCAGCTCGGCGGCGTCGTCGGGGCGCACGTGCGGCCCCTCGACGGTGAACCCGAGCGCGCGCAGCCCCTCGGCGAGGGCCTGCCCGCTGCGGTCCGCGTAGACGCCGGCGGAGGCGCGGTTGGACGCGGTGACGACGACGGCGCGGGCGTCGTCCGGGAGCGCGGCGTTCACCGCCGCCACTCCCCGCTCTTGCCGCCGGACTTGGCCAGCAGCCGGACGTCGGTGATCGCGGCGCGCGGGTCGACGGCCTTGACCATGTCGATGACGGTCAGCCCGGCGACGGCGACCGAGGTGAGGGCCTCCATCTCCACGCCGGTGCGGTCGGCGGTGCGCGCGGTGGCGACGATCTCGACGGCGTCGTCGGCCACGGTCACGTCCACGGTGACGCCGTGCAGGGCGATGGGGTGGCACAGCGGCACGAGGTCCGGCGTCCGCTTGGCCCCGGCGATGCCCGCGATCCGGGCCACGGCCACGGCGTCCCCCTTGGGCACCCCCTCGCCGCGCAGCAGCGCCACCACCTCGGGGCTGACCAGCACCCGGCCGGCGGCCGTCGCCTCCCGGGCGGTGACCGGCTTGGCGGAGACGTCGACCATCCGGGCCGCGCCGGTCTCGTCGACGTGCGTCAGCTCGTTCACTGCAGCGCTCCTTCGATCAGGACGACGTCCACCGGGGCGCCGGCGGGCAGCTCGGTGACGTCCTCGGGGACGACGACCAGGCAGTTGGCGCGGGCCAGGTGGGCGACCAGGTGGGACCCGGGCCCGCCGACCTGGGAGACGGTGCCGGCGTCGTAGCGGCCGCGCAGGAACTGGCGACGCCCGGCGGGGGAGCGCAGCGGCGCGGTCAGCGTCGCGGGGGCGCGCAGCCGGCCGGGTGCGGCGTGGCCGAGGGCGCGGCGCAGCGCCGGCCGGACGAAGACCTCGAAGGAGACGAACGAGCTCACCGGGTTGCCGGGCAGGGTGACCACGGGGACGCCGTCCACCGTGCCGGCGCCCTGGGGGCCGCCGGGCTGCATCGCGACCTTGACGAACTCGACGGTGCCCAGCTCCCGGAAGGCGTCCTTGACGACCTCGTAGGCGCCGGCGCTGACCCCGCCGCTGGTGATGAGCAGGTCGGCGGTCGCGAGCTCGGCGCGCACGGTGGCGAGGAACTGGTCGACGTCGTCGGGGACGAAGTGCAGCCGCCGCCCGGTCCCGCCGGCGTCCTCGACGGCGGCCACCAGCAGCGCGGAGTTCGACTCGTAGATCTGCCCGGGCAGCAGCGGCTCGCCGGGGTCGACCAGCTCGCTGCCGGTGGAGAGCACGAGCACGCGGGGGCGGCGGTGCACCTCCAGGGTCGTCGCGCCGACGGCAGCCGCGAGGCCCAGCTGCGCGGCACCGAGCGGGGTGCCGGCGGTCAGCGCGACGGTGCCGGCGGTGATGTCCTCCCCGGCGTGCCGCAGGTGGGTGCCGGCGGCGGGGGCGTCGCGGATCTCCACGACGTCGGTCGCGCCGTCGGTGAGCTCGACCGGGACGACGACGTCGGCACCGTCGGGCAGGGGGGCGCCGGTCATGATCCGCTGCACGGTGCCGGGCGCGAGCGGGTGGACGTCGGTGCGCCCGGCCGGGACGTCGTCCGCGACGGGCAGCCGCACCGGGAGCGCGGCGAGCTCGGCCGAGCGCGCGGCGTAGCCGTCCATCGCGGAGTTGTCGAAGCCGGGCAGCGACACCTGCGCGGTCACGTCCCGGGCGAGGACCCGGTTGTGCGCGGCCGCCAGCGGCACCTCCTCCCCGCCCAGCGGGGCGAGGAGCGCCGCGACGACCGCCTGGTGTTCCTCGACCGTGCGCACGGGCCACATCCTGACCGATCGGTGCCGGGCGCACAGACGGCAGGGACACCGGGGCAGGTGAGCCGGTGGTCGACGTCCTGGTCCTGGGCCGGGTGGGCCGCGACCTCGTGCTGCGCACCGCGGCCACGCCCGGGACCGGCGGCTGCTCGACCCCAGGACCCCGGAGTTGCGGTCGTCGGACGGGTCCGGGGCTGTCGCGCTCCCGGTTAGGGTCCCTGCAGACCGACGGGTGGACAGAGGGGTGGACATGAGCGAGATCGACCGGATGCTGGCGGCCAACGCCGAGTGGGCGGAGCGGTTCCCCGGCTCCAGGGACGTGCGTCCGGCCCGGCGCGTCGCCGTGGTGGCCTGCATGGACTCCCGGATGCCCCTGTTCCCCATGCTCGGTCTCGAGGTCGGCGACGCGCACGTCATCCGCAACGCCGGTGGCGTCATCACCGAGGACGTCATCCGCTCCCTCACCGTCTCGCAGCACGTGCTGGGGACCCGCGAGATCCTGCTCGTGCACCACACCCAGTGCGGTCTGCAGGCCACGGACGACAACTCCTTCGCCGACCTCGTCGAGCAGGCGACCGGGCGCCGCCCACCGTGGGCGGTGCGTGCCTTCCGCGACGCCGACGAGGACGTGCGCGAGTCGATGCGGCTGATCCACGAGAGCCCCTACCTGCTCTCGCACGAGGTCCGCGGCTCGGTCTACGACGTCGCGACCGGGCTGCTGAGCGAGGTCGTCGTCGAGGGCTGACCCGCGGCCCGGAGGGGCCGGCGAGCCGACTGGTATCGTGATCGGCTGGCGCGCTGGCCGGCTGGTGCCCGCGTGCCGTCCCGTCTCCCGTGCTCGGTGAGGCGATCCCACCAGCCGATCCGACGACGACGGAGGACACGAGCGCCGTGCGCACGTACACCCCGAAGCCCGGCGAGGTCAGCCGGGCCTGGCACGTCATCGACGCCACCGACGTGGTGCTCGGTCGACTCGCCAGCCAGACCGCGATCCTGCTCCGCGGCAAGCACAAGCCCCAGTACGCCCCGCACGTGGACGTCGGCGACTTCGTCGTCATCGTCAACGCCGGGAAGGTGGCCCTCACCGGCTCCAAGCGGGACGAGAAGGTCGCCTACCGCCACTCCGGCTACCCGGGTGGCCTCAAGCGGATCCCCGTCGGCGACCAGCTGCGCACGCACCCCGACCGCGTCGTCGAGCGCGCGATCAAGGGCATGCTGCCGCACAACAGCCTGGGCCGTCAGATGCTCAAGAAGCTGAAGGTGTACGCCGGGCCCGAGCACCCGCACGCCGCCCAGCAGCCCCAGACCTACGAGATCAAGCAGGTGGCCCAGTGACGACCGCCCTCACCGTGACCGACGCCGAGGGGCGTCCGGTGCAGACCGTCGGCCGGCGCAAGGAGGCCATCGTCCGCGTGCGCCTGCTGCCGGGCACCGGCCAGTTCCGGCTGAACGGCCGCACCATCGAGGAGTACTTCCCGAACAAGGTGCACCAGCAGCTCATCCGTGAGCCGTTCGTGACCGTCGAGCGGACCGAGCAGTACGACGTCGTCGGCATCCTCCGGGGTGGCGGCGTCAGCGGTCAGGCCGGCGCGCTGCGCCTGGCGATCGCCCGCGCGCTCATCGCCGTCGAGGCCGAGGACCGCCCGGCCCTGAAGAAGGCCGGCTTCCTGACCCGGGACCCCCGCGTCACCGAGCGCAAGAAGTACGGGCTCAAGAAGGCCCGCAAGGCGCCTCAGTACTCGAAGCGCTGACCGGTACGCCCGTGGGTCGCCTCTTCGGGACCGACGGCGTCCGGGGTCGGGCCAACGCCGACCTCACGCCGGAGTTGGCCCTCTCGGTGGCACGTGCTGCTGCCGGCGTGCTCGCCGACCGCGACGGGACCCAGCGTCCCGTCGCGGTCGTCGGCCGTGACCCCCGCGCCAGTGGGGAGATGCTCGAGGCCGCCGTCGTGGCGGGCCTCGCCAGCGCCGGTGCGCAGGTGCTGCGGGCCGGGGTGCTGCCCACCCCGGCGATCGCCCACCTCACCGCGCACACCGGCGCCGACCTCGGCGTGATGATCTCCGCCAGTCACAACCCGATGCCCGACAACGGCATCAAGCTCTTCAGCCACGGCGGCCACAAGCTGCCCGACGCCGTCGAGGCCGCCATCGAGCAGGCCGTGACCGCCGAGCAGACCGACGGGCCACGCCCCACCGGCGCCGCGATCGGCCGGGTCTCCGACCTGCCGGACGCCGGTGCGGTGTACGTCGAGCACCTGCTCTCGACCGTCGCCCGGCCGCTGTCCGGCCTCACCCTCGTCGTCGACTGCGCCCACGGCTCGGCCGCGGTGTGCGCGCCCGAGGTCTACCGGCGGGCCGGCGCCACCGTGCACGTGATCGGCGGCGAGCCCGACGGCTGGAACATCAACGACGGCATCGGCTCCACCCACCTCGGCCCGCTGACCGACGCCGTGCGGGCGCACGGTGCCGACCTCGGCATCGCGCACGACGGTGACGCCGACCGCTGCCTGGCGGTCACCGCCGAGGGCGACGTCGTCGACGGCGACGCGATCCTCGCGGTCTGCGCGCTGGGGCTGCACGAGCACGGCCGGCTCACCGGAGACACCGTCGTCGCGACGGTCATGAGCAACCTCGGCTTCCACCACACCATGCGCGACGCCGGCATCGCGGTGCACACCACCGCGGTCGGCGACCGGTACGTGCTGGAGGCGCTGCGGGCGCACGGGCTGAGCCTGGGCGGCGAGCAGAGCGGTCACCTGGTCTTCCTCGATCACGCCACGACCGGCGACGGGCTGCTCACCGGGCTGTCGCTGCTGTCCCGGATGGCGGAGACCGGCTCGTCGCTGGCGGAGCTGGCCTCGGTGGTGCAGCGGCTGCCGCAGACCCTGGTCAACGTGCCGGTGCGCGACCGGCTGGCGGTCGTGGAGAGCGACGAGGTCGCCGCGGCGGTCAACCGGTGCGAGGCCGAGCTGGGGGACGACGGCCGGGTGCTGCTGCGCCCCTCGGGCACCGAGCAGCTGGTGCGGGTGATGGTCGAGGCGCCGACCCAGGAGCGCGCCGACGCCATCGCCAGGCGCCTCGCCGACATCGTCGCGGCGGTCGACTGACGCTCGCGTCACATCCGGCGCGTTCCACTCGTGCGAGGGACGGGTCCGGCCGGTCTCGCCGGTAACCTCGATGGAATGTGCGGCATCGTGGGATACGTCGGCCCGCAGAACGCTCTGGACGTCGTCCTGGAGGGTCTGCGCCGGCTGGAGTACCGGGGCTACGACTCGGCGGGCGTCGCCGTCCTCGCTGACGGCGGGCAGGCCACGGCGAAGAAGGCCGGCAAGCTGGCCAACCTGGAGAAGGCCCTCGCCGACTCGCCCCTGCCCGAGTCGACGATCGGCATCGGGCACACCCGCTGGGCGACCCACGGCGGGCCGACCGACCGCAACGCGCACCCGCACCTGTCGGCGGACGGCAAGGTCGCGGTGATCCACAACGGGATCATCGAGAACTTCGCCGCGCTGCGCGCCGAGTGCGAGACGGCCGGCGTCGAGTTCGCCTCCGAGACCGACACCGAGGTCACCGCCCACCTGCTGGCGGCCACCTACGACGCGACGCCGGAGGGGCCGGGCCGCCTGGCCGAGGCGATGCGCGCGGTCAGCCGCCGGCTCGAGGGGGCGTTCACCCTGGTCGCCTCGCACGCCGACGAGCCCGACACCCTCGTCGCCTCGCGCCGCAACAGCCCGCTGGTCGTCGGCGTCGGCGACGGCGACGGCGAGTACTTCCTCGGCTCCGACGTCGCCGCCTTCATCGCGCACACCCGCGAGGCCCGCGAGCTCGGCCAGGACCAGGTCGTCGAGATCGACCGCAACCGCGGGCTCACGGTCACCGACTTCGGCGGCACCGTCGTCGAGCCCACCGCCTACACCGTGAACTGGGACGCCGCGGCCGCCGAGAAGGGCGGACACGACTGGTTCATGCTCAAGGAGATCGCCGAGCAGCCGCAGGCGGTCGCCGACACCCTGCTGGGCCGGCTCGGCGACGACGGCCGGCTGGTGCTCGACGAGGTCCGGCTCACCGACCAGGACCTGCGCGACATCGACAAGGTCTTCGTCGTCTCCTGCGGCACCTCGTACCACGCCGGCCTGATCGCCAAGTACGCCATCGAGCACTGGACCCGCATCCCGGTCGAGGTCGAGGTCGCCAGCGAGTTCCGCTACCGCGACCCGGTGCTCGACCGGTCCACGCTGGTCGTCGTCATCAGCCAGTCCGGCGAGACGATGGACACCCTCATGGCGCTGCGGCACGCCAAGGACCAGAAGGCCCGCGTGCTGGCGATCTGCAACGTCAACGGCTCGACCATCCCGCGGGAGTCCGACGCCGTCCTCTACACCCACGCCGGTCCCGAGATCGCCGTCGCGTCGACCAAGAGCTTTCTGGCGCAGATCGTCGCCTGCTACCTGGTCGGGCTCTTCCTCGCCCAGATCCGCGGCATCAAGTACACCGACGAGGTCGCCGCGATCGTCGAGGACATCCGCGGGCTGCCGCAGGCCGTCGAGCAGGTGCTCACCCAGATGGAGCCGGTGCGCGAGCTGGGCCGGTCACTGGCCGACGCCGACACGATCCTGTTCCTGGGCCGGCACGTGGGCTTCCCCGTGGCCCTGGAGGGCGCGCTGAAGCTCAAGGAGCTGGCGTACATCCACGCCGAGGGCTTCGCCGCCGGGGAGCTCAAGCACGGGCCGATCGCGCTGATCGACCAGGGGACGCCGGTCGTGGTCGTCGTCCCGTCGCCGCGCTCGCGGGAGTCGGTGCACGGCAAGGTCGTGTCGAACATCCAGGAGGTGCGTGCCCGCGGGGCGCGCACCATCGTGATCGCCGAGGAGGGCGACGACGACGTCCTGCCCTACGCCGACCACGTCATCCGGGTGCCCCGCACGCCCACGCTGCTGGCGCCGATCGTGACGACGGTGCCGCTGCAGGTGCTCGCCTGCGAGATCGCCGACACCCGCGGCTACGACGTCGACCAGCCGCGCAACCTGGCCAAGAGCGTCACCGTCGAGTGACGCTCCCGTGAGCACCGCAGCGAGCGCCAGCGAGCGAGGAGCGGAGCGGAGCGCAACCGACGCGGGGGCACCGTCGAGTGACGCTCCCCGCGACGATCAGCTGAGGTGGTCGTCGCGCGTCCTGGCTCACCACCGATCGTGAGCCCGGACCCGCGACGGCGACACGGACGGCGGCACGGCAGACTGACCCGGTGATCATCGGGGTCGGGATCGACGTCGTGCCGGTCGACCGCTTCGCCGAGTCGCTGACCCGCACCCCGGGCCTGCGCGACCGGCTGTTCACCGCAGAGGAGCAGCGCACGCCCAGCGGCACCGCGCGCACGGGTGAGTCCCTGGCCGCTCGCTTCGCGGCCAAGGAGGCCGTCGCCAAGGCGCTCGGTGCGCCCGGTGCCCTGCGCTGGCACGACGCCGAGGTCACCGTCGGCGAGCACGGCCGGCCGCACCTGGAGATCCGGGGCTCGGTGGCCGGCCGGGCGGCGCAGCTCGGCATCACCACCTGGCACCTGTCGCTGAGCCACGACGGCGGCATCGCCTCGGCGGTGGTGGTCGCCGAGGGCGTGCCGGGCGGGGAGGAGCCGTCGTGATCGGGCTGTACACGGCCGCCGAGGTACGCGCCGCCGAGGAGCCGCTGCTGGCCGGCACCCCGGAGGGCACGCTCATGCAGCGGGCGGCGACCGGCCTGGCCACGGTCTGCCTGGAGCTCCTCGGGCGGGCGCACGGCACCCGGGTCACCGCGCTCGTCGGCGCCGGCAACAACGGCGGGGACGCGCTCTTCGCCGGGGCGCACCTCGCCCGCCGCGGCGCCCGGGTCACCGCCGTCCTGCTGGACGCGGAGCGGGCCCACGTCGCCGGCCTGGCCGCGCTGCGCGCCGCGGGCGGACGGGTCACCGGCCCCGACGGGGACACCGGGCTCGAGCGCGCCGACCTGGTCCTCGACGGGATAGTCGGCACCGGCGGCCGCGGGGGGCTGCGCCCGTCGGCCGCCGCGCTGGTCGAGCGGGCCGCCACCGGGCCGGGTCTCATGGTCGCCGTCGACGTCCCCAGCGGGGTGGACGCCGACACGGGGGCGGTCCCCGGGCCGGCCTTCCCGGCGCAGCACACCGTCACCTTCGGCGCGCTGAAGACCGGGCTGGTGGTGGGGGAGGGCCGCGGGTACGCCGGGGTGGTCCACCTCGTGGACATCGGGCTCGACCTCCCGCCGGCCGGCACGCACCAGCTCACGGACGCCGACGTCGCCATGCGCATCCGCCCGCCGGGCGGCGAGGACGACAAGTACACGCAGGGCGTCGTCGGGGTCGTCGCGGGCTCCTCGACCTACCCGGGCGCGGCGGTGCTGTGCACGGGGGCGGCGTTGCGCGCACGGCCGGGGCTGGTCCGCTACGCCGGGACGGCGGCCGCCGGTGTGCGGGCCGCGTGGCCGGAGGTGATCGTCACCGAGGGCCGGCCGGGGGACGCCGGGCGCGTGCAGGCGTGGGTGGTGGGGCCCGGGATGGGCACTGACGGCGACGCCCGCAGCGTGCTGGCCGAGGTGCTCGCCACCGACCTGCCGGTGCTGGTGGACGCCGACGCGCTGACCATGGCCGCGCAGGACCCCGAGCTCGTCCGGCAGCGGTCGGCGCCGACCGTGCTGACCCCGCACGACCGCGAGTTCGCCCGTTTCGGCACCGAGGTGGGGGACGACCGGGTCGGCGCGGCCCGCCGGCTGGCCGCCGACCTGGGCGCCGTCGTCCTGCTCAAGGGCGACGCCACCGTCGTCGCCGCGCCGGGCGGCACCGCGTACGTCAACGGCACCGGCACGCCGTGGCTGGCCACCGCCGGCACCGGCGACGTCCTCTCCGGCATCACCGGCGCGCTGCTGGCCACCGGCCTGCCGGCCGACGAGGCGGCGGCGGTGGGCGCGCACGTGCACGGGCGGGCCGGACGGCTGGCCGCGGAGGAGGGGCCGCTGATCGCCGGCGACCTCGTCCGCCGGCTGCCGGCCACGCTGGGCCTCCTGCGCCGGGCGCCCGCGGGGAGGCTGGGAGACTCGGGCACGTGACCGAGCCAGCGAGGTCACGCGGAGGCACACCACGGACCGGCACGTCGTCGACGAGCGCCAGCGAGGAGGGGACGTGACGCAGCGAGCCCGGGCCGAGGTGGTCGTCGACCTCGACACCATCGCCGCCAACACCGCGGCGCTGCGCGAGCGCGTCGGCCGGCCGCTGATGGCGGTAGTGAAGGCCGACGGATACGGCCACGGCCTGGTCCCCTCGGCGCGGGCGGCCCTGGCCGGGGGAGCCGACGCGCTGGGGGTCGCGGTCCTGGAGGAGGCGCTCGCGCTCCGCGCGGCGGGCGTGACCGTCCCGCTGCTCTCCTGGCTGCACACCCCGGGCACCGACTACGCCGCCGCGTTGACCGCCGACGTCGAGGTGTCGGTCAACGCCGAGTGGGCCCTCGCCGAGGTCGTCGCGGCCGCCCGCGCCACCGGCCGCACCGCGCAGCTGCACCTGTTCGCCGACACCGGGCTGTCCCGCGAGGGCGCGACCGAGGCCGACTGGCCCGGCCTCGTCGCCGCGGCGGCGCGGGCGCAGGACGACGGCGAGGTGGCGGTGGTGGGCCTGTGGAGCCACATGGCCTACGCCGACGCCCCGACCCACCCGACGATCGGCGCGCAGGTGCGGGTGTTCGAGGAGGCCGTGGCGATCGCCCGTGCGGCGGGGCTGACCGGGGCGCGGCTGCACCTGGCCAACTCCGCGGCGACGGTCGCACTTCCGGACACCTGGTACGACATGGTCCGCCCGGGGATCGCCGTCTACGGCCTGGACCCGCTCGGCGGGGACCCGGCCGCCCACGGGCTGCGGCCGGCGATGACGGTGCGCGCCCGCGCCGCACTGACCAAGCGGGTGCCTGCCGGCGCCGGCGTCTCCTACGGCCACACCTACTTCCCGGAGAGCGAGACGACGCTGCTGCTGGTGCCGGTCGGCTACGCCGACGGTGTGCCGCGGGCGGCGGGCAACCGGGCGCCCGTCCTCGCCGCCGGCGCGCACCGGACCATCGCCGGACGCGTGTGCATGGACCAGTTCGTCCTGGACGTCGGCGACGCTGAGGTGCGGGCCGGCGACGAGGTCGTGCTCTGGGGGCCGGGGGACCGCGGCGAGCCGACGGCGCAGGACTGGGCCGACGCGGTCGACAGCATCCACTACGAGCTGGTCACCCGCATCGGCGGCCGCTTCACCCGCCGGTACGTCGGCTCGGCGGGGGCGGTCTGATGGCGGCGGCCAAGCGCCCCGGGCGGCAGCCGCGCCCGCACCACCGGGTCGGCGTCGTCGGCGCGGTCCTCGGTCTGGCTGCGGCCGGCACCGCCGTCGGGGTCGCCGTCAGCCGGGCCGCCGCCCGGCGGGTGGGCGCCGAGCGGCTGGGCTCGAAGGCGGGGCTGCCACCCGGTGCCTCCGACGCCGAGCTGCGCGAGGACGACCCGCTCGGCGCGCAGTCCCGCCGTGCCGACCGCACCGCGCTGGTCACCGCCGACGACGGCGTGCTGCTCGCGGTGGAGGAGGTCGGGCCGACCGACGCCCCGCTGACCGTCGTCTTCTGCCACGGCTACTCGCTGTCGATGGCGTCGTGGACCTTCCAGCGGCGGGCGCTGGGCGCGGCGCTGGCCACCGCCAACGGCTCGCGCCCGACGGCGCGGCTGGTGTTCTACGACCAGCGCGGGCACGGCGCCTCCGGCCGCGGGCCGGCCGAGCACTCGACCATGGAGCAGCTGGGCCGCGACCTGCACGCGGTGCTGCGGGCCCGGGTGCCCTCCGGGCCGGTGGTGCTGGTGGGGCACTCCATGGGCGGGATGACGGTGATGGCGCTGGCCGAGGTGCGCCCGGAGCTGTTCGGGACGCGGGTGGTCGGTGCGGCGCTGATGAGCACCTCCAGCGGCGGCCTCTCCGACCTGGACTTCGGCATGCCGGAGCTGCTGACCCGGCTGCGGGCGGCGGTCCTGCCGATCGCGGCGTTCACGATGCGCCGGCGTCCCGGTCTCGCCGAGCGCACCCGCCGGCTGGCCGCCGACCTCATCTCCCAGGTCACGTGGTCGCTGTCGTTCGCGTCGAAGGACGTCGACCCGGCTCTCGGCCGCTACGTCGACTCGATGATCGCGGGCACCCCGGTCGAGGTGATCGCGGAGTTCTACCCGGCGCTGGCGGGCCTGGACGAGACGGCGGCCCTGCAGCCGCTGCGCGCCGTCCCGGTGCTGGTGCTGACCGGCGACAAGGACACGCTGATCCCGCCGGAGCACAGCGACATGATCGTGGAGCTGCTCGGCGGCCCTGGGGCACAGGGCGTCGAGCACGTCGTCGTCCACGAGGCGGGCCACATGGTGCCGCTGGAGAAGCCCGACGAGGTGACCGCCGCGCTGTCGGCGCTGCTGCGCCGGGTGGTCGCCGACCTCCCGACGGGAGCGGGACGGTGACCCGGCCGCCCCGCTTCGACGCCGCCGCCGAGGAGGTCGCCCGCACCGCGGCCGCGGCGCCCGACTGGGAGGCCCTGGCCGCCGTGGCCCGCCCCTGCGTGGCCTGCCCCGAGCTGGCCGCCACCCGGCAGCACGTGGTGGTGGGCGACGTCCCGGCCGGTGGGCGCCCGCGGTTCGCCCTGGTCGGCGAGGCGCCGGGGGCGAGCGAGGACGAGACCGGCCGGGCGTTCGTGGGGAAGTCGGGTCAGCTGCTCGACCGGCTGCTGGTCGAGGCCGGGCTGGACCGCGCCGAGGCCGCCGTGCTCAACGTGGTGAAGTGCCGCCCACCGGGCAACCGGACGCCGAAGGCCTCGGAGGTGGCCCGCTGCAGCGGCTGGCTGCGGCGCCAGCTGGACCTGCTGGACCCGCCGGTCGTCGTCGCGCTGGGGCTGTCGTCGGCCAAGTGGTTCCTCGGCCCGCGCACCGTGCTGGCGGAGGTCCGCGGCCGGGCGCACGACGTCGACGGCCGGGCGGTCTGGGCCACCTATCACCCGTCGGCGGCCATCCGGTTCGGCCCGAAGGGGACGCCGCGGGCCGGGCTGTTGGCCGACCTCACCGCGGTCGCGGGGACCCTGGCGTGAGGCGCGAGCACGTGCTGCCGACCCCGGACGACACCCGGGCGCTCGGCGCCGCGCTGGCCGCGGTGGTGCGCGCCGGTGACCTGGTCGTGCTCGTCGGGCCGCTCGGCGCGGGCAAGACGGCGCTGACCCAGGGTCTCGGCGCGGCGCTGGGGGTGCGGGAACCGGTCACCTCCCCGACGTTCGTCATCTCCCGCGTGCACCGCGGCGGCCGGCTGCCGCTGGTGCACGTCGACGCCTACCGCCTCGGCGGGGGCGCCGACGTCGACGACCTCGACCTCGACGCGTCCACCGAGGAGTCGGTGACCGTCGTCGAGTGGGGGCAGGGGCTGGTCGAGCAGCTGGCCGACGAGCACCTCGAGGTGCGGCTGGACCGCCGCGACGACGACGTCCGGACGGCGGTGCTCGTGCCGCACGGTCCCGGCTGGCAGCAGCGCCTGGACGGTTCGGCCTGACCGCGCACCACGACGTCGCCGGGGTCCCCGTCCGCGGGACCGCGGTGCTGGTGGGCCACCGGTTGCCGGAGCGCCGCTGGTACCCGGACGTGTGGGACCTCCCCGGCGGGCACGTCGAGCCGGGTGAGGACGAGCCGGCCGCGCTGGCCCGGGAGCTCCGCGAGGAGGTCGGCGTCGTCCCCCGCGGCCCGGCGCCGCTGGCCCGCCTCGAGGACGGCGAGCTGTGCCTGTCCCTCCGGGGGGTCCGGGCGTGGGACGGCGAGCCGCGCAACCTGCAGCCGCACGAGCACGACGAGCTGCGCTGCGTGACCGCCGCGGGGCTGCCCGGGCTGCGCCTGGCGCACCCTGCCTGTGTCGGCGTCCTGCAGCGGGCGGTCGCGGGAGGCGGCTGAGCCGCAGGACTAACCTGGGCGTTCGTGCTCGTCCTCGCCCTCGACACCGCCACGCCGACGCTGGTCGCGGGCCTCGCCCGGTGGTCCCCGGACGGCGCGACCGAGGTGCTCGCCGAGCGGGCGGTGCCGTCGGGCAACCGGCACGCCGAGCTGCTCACCGTCGCGGTCACCGAGGTGTTGCGCGACGCCGGGCTCGCGCTCGCCGGCGTCGACGCCGTCGTGACGGGACTCGGTCCCGGACCCTTCACCGGGCTGCGCGTCGGGGTGGTCACCGCTGCCGCGCTCGGCGACGCCCGCGGGCTCCCCGTCGTGGGCGTCTGCTCGCTGGACGCGGTCGGCTCCGGTGCGCGCACGGTCGTGACCGACGCCCGCCGCAAGGAGGTCTACTGGGCCGCCTACGCCGCCGACGGCTCCCGCGCCGACGGCCCGGGCGTGGCACGCCCGGAGGAGCTGGCGGTCGCCGGCCCGGTCGTGGGGGACGCCCGGTTCGCCGAGCGGCTGGGCGTCGAGGTCGTCCCGGCCGAGGTGACGACGGCAGGCCTGGTCCGGGCGGCGGCGCCGCAGCTGGCCGATCCGTCGTCCGCCGCCCCGCTGGTGCCGCTGTACCTGCGCCGCCCGGACGCCGTCCCACCGACGTCGTTCAAGCCGGTGACCACCACGTGAGCGAGCGTGCGAGCTCGTGCACGAGCAGAGCAGCAGCGCGCACCCGGCCGACGAGCGCCACCGAGGAGGACGGGTGAGCGCGCGGCTGCGACCGATGCGGCTGGCCGACCTGGACGCCGTCCTGGAGCTCGAGGAGCAGCTGTTCGCCCCGGACACCTGGACCCGGGCGATGTACCGCGACGAGCTCTCGCGCACCGACACCCGCTCCTACCTGGTGGCCGAGGACGGCGACCGGGTCGTCGGCTACGCCGGGCTGATCGCCTACGACGACGAGGCGCACGTGGCCACGATCGGGGTGGCGGAGGACCGGCAGGGCGAGGGGATCGGCGCCAAGCTGCTCGACGCACTGCTGGCCGAGGCCGACCGGCGCAGCCCGGTGGTGCTGCTCGAGGTGCGCGCCGACAACGAGGTGGCGCAGGGGCTGTACCGGCGACGCGGGTTCACCGAGGTCGGCCGGCGCCCGCGCTACTACCAGCCGAGCGGCACGGACGCCGTCGTGATGAAGCGGGAGAAGTTGCGTGGTTGACCAGCCGTTGGTGCTCGGGTTCGAGACCTCGTGCGACGAGACCGGCGTCGGCCTGGTGCGCGGGCGCACGCTGCTGTCCGACGCGCTGGCCACCTCGGTGGCCGAGCACGAGCGCTTCGGCGGGGTGGTGCCCGAGATCGCCTCGCGGGCGCACCTGGAGGCGATGGTGCCGACCGTGCACCGCGCGCTGGCCGAGGCCGGGGTGCGCACCTCCGACGTCGACGCCGTCGCGGTGACGGCGGGGCCCGGGCTCACCGGTGCGCTGCTGGTCGGGCTGGCCGCGGCCAAGGCGTACGCGCTGGCGCTGGACAAGCCGCTGTACGGCGTCAACCACCTGGCCGCGCACGTGGCCGTCGACGAGCTGCAGCACGGCAGGCTGGCCGAGCCGTCGCTGGCCCTGCTGGTGTCAGGTGGGCACAGCTCGCTGCTGCTGGTGCCCGACCTAGCCCGCGAGGTGCAGTCGCTGGGCCGCACCATCGACGACGCGGCGGGGGAGGCCTTCGACAAGGTGGCCCGCGTGCTCGGCCTGCCGTTCCCCGGCGGCCCGCCGATCGACAGGGCCGCGCGCGAGGGGAACCCGGCGGCGATCGGCTTCCCGCGCGGGCTCACCGGTCCCCGCGACGCCCCCTACGACTTCTCGTTCTCCGGGCTGAAGACCGCCGTCGCCCGGTGGGTCGAGGCCCGGCAGCGGGCGGGGGAGCCGGTGCCGGTGGCCGACGTCGCGGCGTCGTTCCAGGAGGCGGTCGCCGACGTGCTGACCGCCAAGGCGGTGCGCGCCTGCCGCGACCACGGCGTCGACCACCTGGTGCTCGGCGGCGGCGTGGCGGCCAACTCCCGGCTGCGCGCCCTGGCCGAGGAGCGGTGCGCCGCGGCCGGCATCGTGCTGCGGGTGCCCAGCCCGCGGCTGTGCACCGACAACGGCGCGATGGTCGCCGCACTCGGCTCGCGGCTGGTCGAGGCCGGGGTCGCGCCGTCGGCCCCGGACGTCGGCGCGGACAGCTCCCTGCCGATCGACGTCGTCACCCGCTGAGAGAGGACCCGTCCTCCCCACCCCACGCAGGCTCGGGGCGAGCCTCTGGACGGGGCCGTGGCGGGTCACCGGACATCGCAGACGAGGGCGGTGGGGGCGCCGGCGACCCGGGTGACGACGACGGTCGCCGTCCCCGCGCCCTCCCCGCGCAGCTGGCGGGCAAGCGTCTCCGGCTCGATCGCCGAGCCGCGCTTCTTGACCACCACCCGGCCGACGCCGCGCGTCCGCAGCAGTGCCCTCAGCTTCTTGAGGTTGAACGGCAGCACCTCGTCGACCCGGTAGGAGGACACCCACGGGGAGTCGGTCGCCGCATCGGCGGTCAGGTAGGCGATCGTCGGGTCGACCAGCGTGGCACCGACGTCGACCGCGACCAGCGACACCAGCCCCGAGCGGATCACCGCCGGGTCGGGCTCGTGCAGCCAGCCGCGCACCGGCCCGGACGGTGCGGGCCCGGGGTCGGCCTCGGCGGTCAGCTCCAGGGCGTCGTCCCCGTGCACCAGGGACGCCCGCCGCCAGACCGTCGACACCGCCCGCCCCCACAGCAGCGCCTCGACGATCGAGCCGCCGGCCGACACCCACTCCGCCTCGACCCCGGCCGGCACCCGCTCGTGGTCCAGGCCCGGCGCCACCTTGACCACCGCGTGCGGCGCCCGGTCCAGCAGCGTCGTCACCGTCGACCAGGGCGGTGACCAGCGGTCGGGGTCCAGCTGCCGTCGTCCGCCGGCCCGCCGCGCCGGGTCCAGGACGGCCGCGGCGCAGCCGGCCACCTCGCCGCCGCGCGCCGCGTCGACCAGTTCGACGGCGTCGCCGGCGACCACCCACACCCGGTCGGCCACCCCGAGCGCCTCGGCGTTCGCGGCGGTCAGCTCTCGGGCCAGCGGGTCGGTGTCGACGGCGAGCACGGTGGCCCCGGCCCGCGCCAGCGCCACCGTGTCGGTGCCGGACGCGCAGCCGAGGTCGACCGCCGAGTCCACCTCGCCGGACAGCAGGCGCTGCGCCCGCCGCGCGGCCAGTGCGGGCCGGCCGGCCTGCTCGAGGGTGTCGGCGGTGAGGAAGAGGACGTCGGCGTCGGCGCCGAACACCGGGCGCGCCCGCGCGCGCAGCCGCGCCAGCTCCCAGGCCGGGCCGGCGTGGTCGGCGCCGACCTCGGCCCGCAGCCGTGCCAGGCCGGTCAGCAGGTCGGCGCCCTCGGCGAGCAGCGCGGCTGCCCGCGCCGTGGCCGCCGTCCCCTCGGGAGTGCGCAGCCAGCGCAGCTGGGTCAGCGCGTCGGGGGCGGGCTCGTCGGGCACCTCACCAGCCTGGCACCCGCCGTGGCCGGGCGCCGTGACCCCGGTTGAGTGGCTGGCACTCTCGTAGGTAGAGTGCCAATCGACACGGGCACCAGGCGCCTGACCCCCGCGACGGCAGGCACCGGCACCGTGCCACAGCATCAGAGCACGACCCACCAGCCGTCCGATCCCGAAGGGGGCGTCACCTCGTGACGACCGCTACCAAGGTCAACATCAAGCCGCTCGAGGACCGTGTCGTGGTCCAGGCCAACGAGGCCGAGACCACCACCGCCTCCGGCCTGGTCATCCCGGACACCGCCAAGGAGAAGCCGCAGGAGGGCACGGTCGTGGCCGTGGGCCCCGGTCGCGTCGACGACAACGGCAACCGCGTCCCGCTCGACGTCAACGTCGGCGACGTGGTCATCTACTCCAAGTACGGCGGCACCGAGGTCAAGTACGCCGGCGAGGAGTACCTCGTGCTCTCCGCCCGCGACCTGCTCGCCGTCGTGGAGAAGTAGGAGAAGGACCCGGCTGCCCTCCACGACACGCTCCGCGCGCCGTGGGTCCCTGCAGCCGGGCCGTCCCAGCGCCTCGCGTCCGCCCCGGCGACCCGAACTGACCGGGTCCCGGGGCGGTCGTCGTCCCACCCCGTGCTCCACCTGATCGGAAGGGCCCCATGGCCAAGATCATCAAGTTCAACGAGGACGCCCGCCGTGCGCTCGAGCGCGGCGTGGACAAGCTCGCCGACGCGGTCAAGGTGACCCTCGGTCCGCGCGGGCGCAACGTCGTCCTCGACAAGAAGTTCGGCGCCCCGACCATCACCAACGACGGCGTGACCATCGCCCGTGAGGTCGAGCTCGAGGACCCCTACGAGAACCTCGGCGCCCAGCTGGCCAAGAACGTGGCCACCAAGACCAACGACGTCGCCGGCGACGGCACCACCACCGCGACCGTGCTGGCCCAGGCCCTGGTGCACGAGGGCATGCGCAACGTCGCCGCCGGTGCCAGCCCGACGGCTCTCGGCACCGGCATGCGCGCCGCCGCCGAGGCGGTCTCCAAGGCCCTCGACGAGGTCGCCATCCCGGTCTCCGACGAGCAGGCCATCGCCGGCGTCGCGACCGTCTCGGCGCAGGACGCCGAGGTCGGTCAGCTGATCGGCCAGGCCATGGAGAAGGTCGGCAAGGACGGCGTCATCACCGTCGAGGAGAGCACCACCCTCTCCACCGAGCTCGACGTGACCGAGGGCGTGCAGTTCGACAAGGGCTACCTCTCGCCCTACTTCGTCACTGACCAGGAGGCGATGGAGGCCGTCCTCGAGGACACCCTCGTGCTGCTGGTCAGCGGCAAGATCGGCGCGCTGGCCGACCTGCTCCCGCTGCTGGAGAAGGTGCTCTCCACGGGCGGTCGCCCGCTGCTCATCGTCGCCGAGGACGTCGAGGGCGAGGCGCTGTCCACCCTCGTCGTGAACTCGATCCGCAAGACCATCAAGGTCGTCGCGGTGAAGTCGCCGTACTTCGGCGACCGCCGCAAGGCGTTCATGACCGACCTCGCCGTCGTCACCGGCGGCCAGGTGGTCAGCGAGGACGTCGGCCTCAAGCTCGACCAGGTCGGCCTGGAGGTGCTCGGCACCGCGCGCCGGGTCACCGTCACCAAGGACGAGACCACGATCGTCGACGGTGGCGGCACCGGTGAGGCCATCGGCGACCGGGTGGCGCAGATCCGCCGCGAGATCGAGGCGACCGACTCCGACTGGGACCGCGAGAAGCTGCAGGAGCGGCTGGCCAAGCTCGCCGGCGGCATCGGTGTCATCCGCGTCGGCGCGGCCACCGAGGTCGAGATGAAGGAGAAGAAGCACCGCATCGAGGACGCCATCGCCGCCACCCGCGCCGCGGTGGAGGAGGGCGTCGTCCCCGGTGGTGGCTCGGCGCTGGTGCACGCGGCCGCGGCCGTGGACGCCCTCGACCTGTCCGGGGACGAGCTCACCGGTGCCCGCGTGGTCCGCCGGGCGCTGGACGCCCCGCTGGTCCGCATCGCCGAGAACGCCGGCTTCGAGGGTCGCGTCGTGGTGGCCAAGGTCCGCGAGGCCGGGGTCGGGCAGGGCTTCAACGCCGCGACCGGCGAGTACGGCGACCTGGCCGCCCAGGGCGTCATCGACCCGGTCAAGGTCACCAAGGCCGCGCTGGGCAACGCCGTCTCGATCGCCGCGATGGTGTTGACCACCGACTCCGCCGTCGTCGAGGCGCCGGAGGAGGACGAGCCGGCCGGGGCCGGGCACCACACCCACGGCCACTCGCACGGCCACGGGCACAGCCACTGAGCTGATCCGGCGCCCGCGGAGGGCGCTGCACGCCCAGAGGGCCCGGTCCGGATCATCCGGTCCGGGCCCTCCGTCGTGTGCGGGAAGCGGTGGGCGGTCGGGCGGTCGTCCACCACGATGGCGGGATGCTCGTCGACGCCTTGCACGCACCGGGCCCCGCGGACCCCGGGGCCCTCGACGACTTCGGCCGGCTCGTCGGGGCCTGGCGGCTGGACTGGAGCGGCCTGACCCCCGACGGCACCTGGCACCACGCGACCGGGGAGCTGCACGTGGGCTGGGTCCTCGACGGGCGCGCCGTCCAGGACGTGTGGATCGTGCCCGGCCGCGGCGAGCCCGGTGCCGGCGTGCCGCCGCTGGCCTTCCACGGGACGACGGTGCGCTTCCTCCACCCGGATGGGGACCGGTGGCTGTCGACCTGGATGGAGCCGGTGAACGGCCGGGTCCGGCGCTTCACCGGGCGGGCGCACGGTGCCGACGTGGTGCTGCTCAGCGACGACGAGGAGCCGTGGCTGCGGTGGCGCTTCACCGACGTCGGGCCGGACTCCTTCACCTGGTCGGCGGAGACCTCCCGGGACGGCGGCCGCACCTAGGTGCACGACGAGCTGATGCTGGCCCGCCGCCTGGCGTAGCCGCACGAATGCCGAGAGGGCCGGTCCAGCAGCTGCTGGACCGGCCCTCTCGGCGTCTCTGGGTGGAGCTCAGACTCCCGCGGCGACGGCGGCGGGCTCCGCGGCGATCAGCCGGGCCCGCTCCTCCTCGCTCATGCCGCCCCAGACCCCGTAGGGCTCGCGGACCGACAGGGCGTGCTTGAGGCAGGACTCGATCACCGGGCAGCGCGAGCAGACGGCCTTGGCGGCCGACTGGCGGCGGGCCCGGGCCGGGCCGCGCTCGCCGTCCGGGTGGAAGAACAGCGCGGTGCTCTCTCCGCGGCAGGCGCCGTGCAGCTGCCAGTCCCAGACCTCGGCGACAGGTGTGGGCAGGCGGCGGATGTCGGCCATTCGTCCTCCTCGGCTCGGTGCGAGCCGGAGAAGGCGGTCCGGCTGCAAGGGGGCCGGTGCCCGAGGCCTCCGTGGGTCAAACACACGGTGACCCTGCATTTTGTCGGCTCCGGTCTCCCCCCGCTGGGTGAGAGCGGGTGTTGTCGCCCAGCGGAGTCGATCAAGGTGGCTGCAGGCCGTGCCGAACACCGCCACGGGACACCCGTCGGCGGCTCCGGTCCGGCCGGAGCGACGGCGGAGGTCCCCGGACGGGACCGCACGTCCGAGCGAGACCCGGCCGGGGGACCCGGGCGGTGGACCCGGCCGAGACGTGCGGCCGGCGAGCGAGGAGCAGGCGTGATCGACGACAGGATGCGCGGACCCGGCCACGGCACGACGTGCGTGTGGGTCTACGACGAGCGCCGGCGGGTCCGCGACGACATCGCGGGTCGCCTGGTGGCACTGCCGTTCGTGGGACGGGTGGAGGTCGTCGGCGACGCCGCCGCCCTGATGGCACGGCTGGCCACCCGGCAGCCCGACGTCCTGCTCATCGGCACCCAGCGCGCCATGGACTCCGGGCTGACCGTCGCCACCCAGGCGCTGCGCGCCCACCCGCGGCTGCCGGTCCTGGTCCTCGGCGCCCCCGACGACGGCGAGACCGTCCGGGCAGCGGTCGCGGCCGGTGCCCGGGGCTACCTGCGCTGGGACGCCACCGCGCTGGAGATGGGCCTGGGCCTGTCGCGGGTCGGCCTGCGGGTCGACGGCCGCGGCCCCGCGCCGGCCGTTCCGCACCAGCCGGTCCCGCTGGCCTCGGTCGGCGCCCACGCCGGTCACGGCAACGGGACGCCGGCCTGGAACGGGGCGACCCCGCTGGCCGGCGCCGCCCCCACCACAGTGCGCTCCACCGTCCGCGAGCCCGCGCCGGTCAGCCTCTCGATGCGCGAGATGCAGGTGCTCACCGGGATGAGCCAGGGCAAGAGCAACGCCCAGATCGGCCGCGAGCTCTACCTCTCCGAGGACACCATCAAGACCCACGCCCGTCGGCTGTTCCGCAAGCTCGGTGCCAAGGACCGCGCGGAGGCGGTGGCCACCGGTTTCCGCCGCGGCATGATGCAGTGACACCGCCGGCCCACCGGCCGGCACCGCGGCCAGGTGCCGTGCCCAGCTGCCGCTGAGCACACGCCGAGCGCTCTCTCCCTGCACGGGAGGGGGCGCTCAGCGCATTCTCGTCACGTGTGGGTGTGGCCTCCCTGCAGGGGCCCGCCGTGAGCCTGCGAACGGTGGGGGGCAGGGGGGTCCTTCGTCAGTCCTCGCGGGCGTGCCTGCCGCCGCGGCCCTCGCCGCCGGGCTCCTCGCGCTCGGCCATCGCGGCGATCCCGTCGGCGTAGCCGCTGGCGTAGTCCCAGCTGACGTAGTCGTCGGGGTCGGGGTCGAACGGCGGCTCGTGGCGACCGGTCTGCCCCTCCTCGAGCAGCTGGCGGAGGTTGGCCTGCATCAGGGCCCAGTCGACGTGGTGCTCCTCGTCGCAGTCCGGGCAGTCGACGACGATGCCCTTGATGCCGGTCGGCTCCAGCAGCGTCCGGAACACCTCCAGTTCAGCGAGGTCGTCCAGGACGCCGGCCCGTTCCTCCATGGTCAGCGGCGGCGGACCCGGCTGGTCGGCGGACCCGAAGTCGGGCCCGGAAGCGTCGTCCCAAGAACTCACGGGTGCCACGGTATCGGCCGGACGGGGATCACACAGAGCCCTCGGGGGTCGCCGCCTACGATCGAGTGCGGCTCCCCGCGCGCCCAGGAGGGTGCCGGCCGATCCGGAGGGGTGGCGGCAACCGATGCAGCCCGATGAGTTCGTCCCCGAGCTGCCGGCGAAGTTCGCGCCGCTCGGCCTGACCTACGACGACGTCCTGCTCATCCCCGGTGCGTCGGACGTCGTCCCGGCCGAGGTGGACACCAGCAGCCGGCTGACCCGTGGCATCCGCCTGGCGGTCCCGCTGCTCTCCAGCGCGATGGACACCGTCACCGAGGCCCGCATGGCGATCGCCATGGCGCGGGTCGGCGGCACGGGCGTGCTGCACCGCAACCTCGCCGCCGAGGAGCAGGCCGGCCAGGTCGACCTGGTCAAGCGCTCCGAGGCCGGCATGGTGACCAACCCGGTGACCTGCTCGCCGGACAACACCCTCGCCGAGGTCGACGCGCTGTCGGCGCGCTACCGCATCTCCGGCGCGCCGGTCGTGGACGCCGACGGCGTCCTGGTCGGCATCGTGACCAACCGGGACATGCGGTTCGAGACCGACCAGTCGGTGTTCGTCCGCGATGTCATGACGCCGATGCCGCTGGTCACCGCCCCGGTGGGCGTCGACGCCGACACGGCGCTCGCCCTGCTGCGCAAGAACAAGATCGAGAAGCTGCCGCTGGTCGACGGCGCCGGCCGGTTGCGCGGGCTGATCACCGTCAAGGACTTCGTCAAGCGCGACCAGTTCCCGAACGCCACCAAGGACGACGACGGCCGCCTCGTGGTGGGTGCCGCCCTCGGTGTCGGGGACGACGCCTACAAGCGGGCCGGGCTGCTGGTCGACGCGGGCGTGGACGTGCTCGTCGTCGACACCGCGCACGGCCACCAGCGGGCGGTGCTGGAGATGGTGGCGCGGGTCAAGGCCGACTTCGGCGTCCAGGTGGTCGGCGGCAACGTCGCCACCCGCGCCGGCGCCCAGGCCCTGGTCGACGCCGGGGTGGACGCGGTCAAGGTCGGCGTCGGCCCAGGGTCGATCTGCACCACCCGCGTGGTCGCCGGCGTCGGCGTCCCGCAGGTCACCGCCATCTACGAGGCGGCGCTGGCCGCGCGACCGGCCGGCGTCCCGGTGATCGCCGACGGCGGTCTGCAGTACTCCGGCGACATCGCCAAGGCCCTGGTCGCCGGCGCCGACACGGTGATGATCGGCGGTCTGTTCGCCGGCGTCGAGGAGGCGCCGGGCGAGCTGGTCTTCGTCAACGGCAAGCAGTACAAGACCTACCGCGGCATGGGGTCGCTGGGCGCGATGCAGAAGCGCGGCAACCAGTCCTTCAGCCGCGACCGCTACTTCGCCGACGACGTGCTCTCCGACGACAAGCTCGTCCCCGAGGGCATCGAGGGCCAGGTGCCCTACCGCGGCCCGCTGTCCGGTGTGGCCCACCAGCTCGTCGGCGGGCTCCGCGCCTCGATGGGCTACGCGGGAGCGCAGACCGTCGCCGACCTGCAGGAGCGCGGCCAGCTGACCCGGATCACCTCGGCCGGCCTGGTGGAGAGCCACCCGCACGACATCCAGATGACCGTCGAGGCCCCGAACTACCGGGGGCGCTGACCCATGCCCACGCGCGACACCGTCGAGATCGGGCTCAACCGCTTCGCCCGCCGGGGGTACGACCTCGACGAGGTCTCGATCGTCCCCAGCCGCCGTACCCGGGACATGGACGACGTCTCGACCGCCTGGCAGATCGACGCCTTCCGCTTCGACATCCCGCTGGTGACCAGCCCGTCGGACGCGGTGGTCAGCCCGGCCACGGCGATCGCCGTCGGCCAGGCCGGCGGGCTCGGGGTGCTCAACGCCGAGGGGCTGTGGACCCGGTACGACGACCCCGCCCCGGTGTACCGGCAGCTGCGTGAGGCGGCTGGTGATGGGCCGCCGCCGGTGGCCCTGCTGCAGGAGGTGTACGCCCGGCCGGTCGATCCGGACCTGGTCACCGCCCGGGTCAAGGAGATCCGCGACGCCGGCGTGACGACGGCGGTCCGCGTCTCCCCGCAGCACACCGTCCAGCTCGCGCCGACGGTGCTCGCCGCGGGGGTCGACCTGCTGGTCATCCAGGGCACGATCGTGTCGGCCGAGCACGTCACCACCCAGGGCGACGCGCTCAACCTCAAGGACTTCATCGCCGACCTCGACGTCCCGGTGATCGTCGGCGGCGCGGCGAATTACCAGACCGCGCTGCACCTGATGCGCACCGGCGCGGCGGGCGTGATCGTCGGCGTCGGCGCCGACACCTACTCGACGACCGACACCGTCATGGGCATCCGGGTGCCGCTGGCCAGCGCGATCGCCGACGCGGCCGCGGCCCGCCGCGACTACCTGGACGAGACCGGCGGCCGGTACGTGCACGTCATCGCCAACGGCCGGATCGAGACCAGCGGCGCCATCGCCCGCGCCCTGGCCTGCGGCGCGGACGCCGTCCAGGTCGGCGAGCCGCTGCGTGCGGCCGAGGAGGCGCCCGGCGGTGGCATCTGGTGGGACTCGGTGGCCGCGCACCCGCGGCTGCCCCGCGGCGGGACCTCGGCGCCCGTCGCCCCGGCGGGTCCGCTGCACGACGTCCTGCTGGGCGAGGCCAGGACCGCCGACGGGCGGACCAACCTGTTCGGTGCGCTGCGCCGGACGATGGCGAAGACGGGCTACCGGGACCTCAAGGAGTTCCAGCGCGTCGACCTCGTCATCGGCGGCCACGCCTCGGAGACGCAGGGCGACTGATGGAGTTCCCCACCGTCCTCGTCGTCGACTTCGGCGCGCAGTACGCCCAGCTCATCGCGCGGCGGATCCGCGAGGCCGGCGTCTACTCGGAGATCGTCTCCTCCGACGTCCCGGCCGAGGAGATCGTCGCCCGCAAGCCCGCGGCGATCGTCCTCTCCGGCGGCCCGTCCAGCGTCTACGCCGACGACGCGCCGCAGCTCGACCCGATGCTGTTCGAGGCCGGCGTCCCGGCGTTCGGCATCTGCTACGGGTTCCAGGCGATGGCGGCCTCGCTCGGCGGCACCGTCGCGCGCACCGGCGACCGCGAGTACGGCGGCACCCCGCTGACGGTGACCACGCAGGGCCGGCTGTTCGGCTCGCTGCCGGTCGAGCAGTCGGTGTGGATGAGCCACGGGGACGCCGTCAGCGCCGCCCCGCCCGGGTTCACCGTCACCGCCACCTCCACCGGCGCGCCGGTCGCCGCCTTCGAGGACGTCGACCGCAAGCTCGCCGGCGTGCAGTTCCACCCCGAGGTGCGGCACACCGCGCACGGGCAGACGGTGCTCGAGCACTTCCTGTTCGACATCGCCGGGCTCGAGCCCACCTGGACGATGGCCAACGTCGTCGAGGAGCAGGTCGAGCGGATCCGCGCCCAGGTGGGCGACCGGCGGGCGCTGTGCGCGCTGTCCGGCGGGGTCGACTCCGCGGTGGCGGCCGCGCTCGTGCAGCGGGCGATCGGCGACCGGCTGACGTGCGTCTACGTCGACCACGGGCTGATGCGCGAGGGCGAGACCGAGCAGATCGAGCGGGACTTCGTCGCGGTCACCGGCGCCGACCTGCGGGTGGTCGACGCGCGCGAGCAGTTCCTCGGTGCGCTGGCCGGGATCAGCGACCCCGAGCAGAAGCGCAAGACCATCGGCCGGGAGTTCATCCGCGTCTTCGAGCAGGCGGCGCTCGACGTGGTCGCCGACGCGAAGGCGCACGGCGAGACCGTCGACTTCCTCGTGCAGGGCACGCTCTACCCCGACGTCGTCGAGTCCGGCGGCGGCACGGGGACGGCGAACATCAAGAGCCACCACAACGTCGGTGGGCTGCCCGAGGACCTCACCTTCACCCTCGTCGAGCCGCTGCGCACGCTGTTCAAGGACGAGGTCCGCGAGGTCGGCCTGCAGCTGGGCCTGCCCGAGTCGCTGGTGTGGCGGCAGCCGTTCCCGGGCCCGGGGCTGGGCATCCGGATCATCGGCGAGGTCACCCAGGAGCGGCTCGACGTGCTGCGCAGGGCCGACGCGATCGCCCGTACCGAGCTCACCGCCGCCGGGCTGGACCGCGAGATCTGGCAGTGCCCGGTGGTGCTGCTGGCCGACGTCCGCTCGGTCGGCGTCCAGGGCGACGGGCGCACCTACGGCCACCCGGTCGTGCTGCGGCCGGTGTCCAGCGAGGACGCGATGACCGCGGACTGGACCCGGCTGCCCTACGACGTGCTGGCCCGCATCTCCACCCGGATCACCAACGAGGTGCCCGAGGTCAACCGCGTGGTGCTCGACGTGACGAGCAAGCCGCCGGGCACCATCGAGTGGGAGTAGTCCCCACCGGCTCTCCGATCCCGGTGGGCCCTGCCCCCTACGGTCCCGGGGTCGGGAGCGGCGCCCAGCCGACCAGGTGCGCTGACTCGAAGTAGCGACTGTCGGGCTCGACCAGGCGGAGCGGGTCCCCGCGCAGCCCCGTCAGGGTCTCGGCCAGTTCCTCGCACTGACCCTCGTACGTCCGGTAGTGGGTGTGGAACACCAGCCAGACGGCGCTGCCGCCGGCCCGGTCGGAGACGGCACGCCCGTACGCCGTCGGGTCGGCGCCCGAGTTCCGTTCCGCGTAGTCGGCCCAGTCGACGCGCTCCGGCGACCCGCCGGTCGGGTACACCTCCTGCCGCAGGGAGCCGGGCAGCAGGCGGCTCACGGCGGGGCCCAGCTGATCGGGGCAGTAGACGACGACGTCGCCCGGCAGCGCCTGTGCCTGCAGCGCGTCGGCGACCACCGCTGTCTGGGTCTTGTGCTCGAAGTACACGTCGGGCACCGCGCCCGCCACCCCGGCCACGACGGCGACCGCGAGGACCGGCGTCCTGACCGCGCGCGGCAGCCGGGCGAGACCGACGGCGGCCAGCAGCAGGAACAGCGGCAGGACCACGCTGGTGTAGCGCGCCTCGAACGCCGCGCCGGTGAGGCGGCCCACCGCCAGGGCGAGCGCGAGGGTCCCGCCGACGCCGACGGCCAGCACCCGACCGGGCGGTCGCCCACGGAGGTCGAGCTCGACCCGCGAGCCGGACGCCGAGACCGCGGTGACCCCGATGCCGGCGAGCAGCAGCAGCACGGCCGCCAGCACCAGTGCCGTGGTCCGGCCCCCTCCACCGGCCCACGCGACGACGGTCGACTGCAGCGCGGCGAACCACCCGATCGGACTGGCCCACGGCGTCCCCGTGTGCGCGAACTGGTAGAGGAACGACGGCAGCCAGGGGAGGAAGAGCAGTCCGCCTGCGGCCATCCACGCGGCGGCCCGGGCGCGGGCCGTGCTCCGCGCTCGCCAGGCCGACGCCAGCAGCCCCCCGCCGGCGACGGCCAACAGGAACAACGACCAGTAGTGGGTGAGGGCCAGCGCTGCCGTGACCACCGCGACCAGGACGCCACGCGCCGCTCCCGGCCGGCGGAGGTAGCCGTCGAGGGCGAGCAGACCGCAGAGAACCAGCAGCACGACGAGGCTGTACATGCGCGCCTCGGTCGAGTAGTAGACGGCGAACGGTGAGGTCGCCAGGAGCAGCAGCGCAGCGACGGCCCCCGACCTGCCGGCCAGCCGGGCACCGGCCACGGCAGCGGCCGGCAACGCGGCGAGACCGAAGAGTGAGGACAGCCACCGCACCTCCGTGGCGGAGTCCCCGACCACCCGCTCCCAGCCCCACAGCAGCAGCGCGTAGAGCGGCGGTGCGCCGTCCCGGCGGAGCGCCTCCGGGACGTCCGCGAGCGGGAGGCCGGAGATGTCGACGCTGATCGCCTCGTCGAGCCACAGCGCGGAGGGGGAGTGGACCCGCAGGGCGACGCCCAGCGCGACGACGACACCGACCGCCGCAGCCTGCCAGCGGGCGCCACGGCGATCGCCGCGGGCAGGCGAGCGGTCGAGGTCGTCGACGGAGGAGTCGCCGAGGAGGCCGGCGCTCACGCCTCCTCCCGGCCGGCCCGGGTGGCGGGGTGGCACGACCCGCCCGGCAGCACGACGACCTCCACGGCGACGGGGTCCTCGAGCTCCTGCGTCGGCGGGCGAGGTGGCTGCTGTGGCAGGACGTACCCGGCCAGGCCGGCTCCGGTCGACCACAGGACGCGCCGACTGCTGTCTGTCCGCCGTTGCTCGACGCACCACCGGAGGCCACCGGCGTCGCGACCCGGGGGCAGCACGTCGCGGTACCACCGGTCGACCGTTGCCGCGCTCACACCGGCGGGCATGCACCAGTGCACCGAGCCGGGGTCCGTGCCGTCCTGTGCGGCGCACCGACCGGCCGACGCGGGCACGGGGACACCGGCGTCGGTCCACTGCGCGGCCGGTGGCAGCGGCGTGCGCTGTGCCAGCGAGCCGAGCACGGGCCAGGAGGCCGTCGCGAGGACGAGGGCCAGCAGGACGACCGTGATGCCGGCCAGCGCGGCACCCCCACCGGCCCTCACCAGCGGGAGCGTACGCACCGGCGGTCACCGGGAGCAGCTGAGCGTGCTGCGCCGGGCCGACGTTCGCCGTGCTCGACGTGCCGAGCAGGCTGCCGGGCACCATCGAGTGGCAGGGACCGGAACCCGGTCGACCGGCCGCCGACCCCCCTGGTCCGATCGGCGGCGTGGACGCCGCCATCCGGCCGTTGACCGACGCGGACGTCAACGCCGTCGTCGCGTTCCCCCTCGACGCCTGGGTGCCGGTGTTCGCCAGCTTCCAGCAGGTCATGGGACCGCGGGCCTTCGACCTGGTCTACCCGGACTGGCGGACCGCGCAGGCACGTGCGGTGGCCGAGGTGTGCCGGTCCGGGGACGTCGACGCCTGGGTCGCCGACGTCGACGGCGCCCCGGTCGGCTTCGCCGCCGTCCGGTGGACGGAAGAAGACGCCACCCCGGTCGGCGAGGTCGAGATGATCGCCGTCGCGCCGAGCCACCAGCGGGCCGGCATCGCGGGCCGGCTGCTGGACCGTGCGGTGGCCGAGATCGCCGGGCGGGGGGTGCCGCTCGCCGGCATCGGCACCGGTGGCGACCCCGGTCACGCCCCGGCCCGCGCCCTCTACGAGCGGCACGGGTTCACCGGACTGCCTCTGGTGCGGTACTACCGCCCCCCCTGACCGCGGAGTCCGCGGTCTGCTGCCAGCATGGCGGTACAGCGTGGTACCGGAGTGGGGAGCAGGCGTGAACGGATCGGTTCCGGCGAGGGTCCAGGGGATCTACGACGAGGTGCTGCGGCGCAACCGCGGTGAGACGGAGTTCCACCAGGCGGTGCGCGAGGTGCTCGAGTCGCTGGCCGTGGTGCTGGACCGGCACAGCGAGTACAGCGAGATGAAGACCGTCGAGCGGATCTGCGAGCCCGAGCGGCAGATCATCTTCCGCGTCCCCTGGCAGGACGACCGCGGCGAGGTGCAGATCAACCGCGGCTTCCGCGTCGAGTTCAACTCCGCCCTCGGGCCCTACAAGGGCGGCCTGCGCTTCCACCCCTCGGTGGACCTGGGGATCGTGAAGTTCCTCGGCTTCGAGCAGATCTTCAAGAACGCGCTCACCGGCATGCCGATCGGCGGTGGCAAGGGCGGCTCGGACTTCGACCCCAAGGGCCGGTCGGACGCCGAGGTCATGCGCTTCTGCCAGTCCTTCATGACCGAGCTCTACCGGCACCTGGGCGAGTACACCGACGTGCCGGCCGGCGACATCGGCGTCGGCACCCGCGAGATCGGCTACCTCTTCGGGCAGTACAAGCGGATCACCAACCGCTACGAGTCCGGCGTGATCACCGGCAAGGGGCTGGGCTGGGGCGGTGCGCTGGTCCGCACCGAGGCCACCGGCTACGGCGCCGTCTTCTTCGCCGAGGCGATGATGCAGACCGCGGGGGAGTCCTTCGACGGCCGGCGGGTCGTGGTGAGCGGCTCGGGCAACGTGGCGGTCTACGCCATCGAGAAGGTGCACCAGCTCGGCGGCACGGTGGTGGCCTGCTCGGACTCCAGCGGCTACGTCGTCGACGAGAAGGGCATCGACCTCGACGTCCTCAAGCAGGTCAAGGAGGTCGAGCGGAGCCGCATCGACCAGTACGCCGAGCGGGTGGGGACGGCGCGGTTCGTGGCCGACGGGAGCATCTGGGACGTCCCGTGCGAGGTGGCCATCCCCAGCGCCACCCAGAACGAGCTGGGGGAGGACGCGGCGCGGACGCTGGTGCAGAACGGCTGCCGGTACGTCGTCGAGGGCGCCAACATGCCCACCACGCCGGACGCCGTACGGGTGCTCCGCGAGGCCGGCACCGCCTTCGCCCCGGGCAAGGCCGCCAACGCCGGCGGCGTGGCGACCTCCGCGCTGGAGATGCAGCAGAACGCCTCCCGCGACCGCTGGACCTTCGAGCACAGCGAGACCCGGCTGGAGGAGATCATGCGGGGCATCCACGACCGCTGCCACGCCACCGCCGAGGAGTACGGCAGCCCCGGTGACCTGGTGCTCGGCGCCAACGTGGCCGGCTTCCTGCAGGTGGCCGAGGCGGTGCACGCCCACGGCCTCATCTGAGGCGCACGCGCGAGGGCCCGGGGAGCGATCGCTCCCCGGGCCCTCGCGTGCGGGAGGTCAGCGCCTGCGGCGGGCCCGGCGCAGCTCGGACACCAGCAGCGCGATGCCGCCGCCGATCAGCACCAGCCACAGCAGGCCACCCTCGGTGACCAGGCCGACCGGCAGGACCGCGCCGGCCATCAGCACGACCGCCAGGACGACGAAGAACAGTCCCGGCACCAGGGCGGTGAGGTCGACGCCGCGGCGCTCGGGCCGGGGCGGGTCCTCGGTCGACAGCGGGGTCACGATCTGCCAGTCCCTCAGCTGCTGTTCCTGCCAGGCGGTCGGGGTCGTCGGGAACTCGCTGTAGTCAGGCACGGCGCACCTCCACGTCACCGACACCGGCGTCGATGGTCAGTTCGATCTCGGGGTCGTCGTCACCGGTCCAGGACGCGGAACCGGTGCCCGGGGAGAAGCCGCCGTCGGATCCGAGGCCGAGGACGTCGACGTTCCCGATGCCGCCGTCCACCTCGATCCGGACGTCGGCCGAGCGGGGCACGAGGACCTCGACGTTGCCCACGCCGCCGTCCACCCTCGTGACGATCGGACCGTCGAGGCCGGACAGGTCGATGCGGGAGAGGTCCAGCGTCGTGTCGCCGACCCCCTGGTCGTAGACCGGCTGGACGGCGTCCGCGCTGGCCGGGCGGTACGTGCGGCTGCCCATGCCGTCCTCGACGCCCCGCCACGGCTCCGCCGCGACGACCATGAGCGCCAGCGACAGCAGCACACCGAGCGTGAGCAGCCCGCCCTTCGCCGTCCGCCCGCCGGAGAAGGCGGCGGCGACCAGGCCGAGCCCGACGACCAGCAGCCCGGTGCCGAGCACGATCCGGGGGCCGACGTCCCAGTCGGTGAGCCGGCTGAGCAGGACCAGCGAGCCGACCACGATGAGCAACCCGGCCAGCGTCAGCCCGGGCACCGGAGACCGCGGACCGACGGCGCGCGGGGCACGGGCGACGGCGGTGGGGTCACCGGGCGGCCCGGCCGGCATGAGCAGCCACAGGAGCAGGTAGACGGGGACGCCGGGGCCGGCCAGGGCCAGCGCGACCAGGCCGACCCGCCACAGCAGCGCGTCGATGCCGCTGTAGTCGGCCAGGCCGCCGGCGACGCCGCCGATGACCTTGTCGCTGCGGCTGCGCCGCAGCGGCGGCCGCACCGGGAGCCCGGGCGGCGGGGGGTACGCGGCCGCCGGCGGGTCCGCCGACGGGGGAGCGGGAGGCGGTGCGGATGTCATGGCACAGACCCTGCTCGCGGCCGACGGTGCGGTCCATCAGGGAACGCCCCCATCCGACCCGGGTCCACCAACCCGGGTGGTTCCTGGTGTCGAGGCGGGCCGCCCCGGTGCGACGATCAGCACCGTGACGACGACCCTGCCCGTGCCCGTGCGGCCGCCGCTGGTGCGCCCGCGCTCGGGGCGGCTGCTGGCCGGCGTCGCCGCGGGGACGGCGGTGCACCTGCGGGCCGACCCGCTCGTCGTCCGCGTGGCCTTCGTCGTCCTCGCCGCGACCGGCATCGGCGCCGTGGCCTACGCGCTGCTGTGGTTCTTCATGCCGGTCGCCGACGCCGACGCCGACCCGGTGGTCGACGAGGCGACCGAGGAGCCCAGCCGCCGGCAGACGCTCGGCCTGGGGCTGCTCGGCCTCGGCGCGCTGATCCTGGTGACCCAGCTGAGCAGCTGGGGCGGCGGCAACCTGGTCCTGCCGCTGCTGCTGGTCGTCGTCGGGCTGACCGTCATCTGGCGTCAGCTGGACACCGACCGCTCCCTCGCCCGCCCCGGCGTGCGCTGGCTGCTCGCCGGCGGGGTGCTCCTCGGCGCCGCCGGCGTGGTGCTGCTGCTGGTCACGACCGGCCAGCTGGACGACGCGCGCAACGGCTTCGCCTCGACCCTGCTCATCCTGGTCGGCGTGGCGCTGGCCACCGCGCCGCTGTGGCGCCGGCTGCTGGCCTCCCGCGAGGCCGAGCGCACCGCCCGCGTGCGCTCCGAGGAGCGGGCCGCCGTCGCCGCTCACCTGCACGACTCCGTGCTGCAGACCCTCGCCCTCATCCAGCGGCACGCCGACGACGCCACGGCGGTGTCCCGGCTGGCCCGCAGCCAGGAGCGCGAGCTGCGCACCTGGCTCTACGAGCCGGCGGCGGCCGTCGGCGGCGGCACCTGGGCGGCGCTGGTGTCCGGCGTGGTCGCCGAGGTGGAGGCCGACCACGCGCTGACCGTCGAGTCGGTCGTCGTCGGCGATGCCCCGCTGGACGACGCGCTCACCGCCCTCGGCGCGGCCACTCGCGAGGCGCTGGTCAACGCGGCCAAGCACTCGGGCGCGACCGCGGCCGACCTGTACACCGAGGTGACGCCGCAGCGGGTCGCCGTCTTCGTCCGCGACCGCGGTGCCGGTTTCGACCCCGCTGCCGTGCCGGGCGACCGGCGCGGGTTGCGCGACTCGGTCACCGGCCGGCTGACCCGGCTCGGCGGGACGGCGGCGGTGCGCTCGGCGCCGGGGGAGGGGACCGAGGTGGAGCTGTGCCTGCCCCGCCAGGAGGCGGCCGCGTGACCCCCCGCGTGTACCTCGTGGACGACCACGCGATGGTGCGTTCAGGAGTGCGGGCGGAACTCGGCGGCGCGGTCGACGTCGTCGGTGAGGCCGCCGACGTCGCCGGCGCCGTCGAGGGGATCCGGGCCACGGTGCCCGACGTGGTCCTGCTCGACGTCCACCTGCCCGGCGGCGGGGGACGGGCGGTGCTCGAGACGCTGCGCGCCGAGCTGCCGTCGGTGCGGTGGCTGGCGCTGTCGGTGTCCGACGCCGCCGAGGACGTCATCGCCGTCATCCGCGCCGGCGCGCGCGGCTACGTCACCAAGAGCATCTCAGGTCCGGACCTGCGGGACGCCGTCGCCCGCGTCGCCGACGGGGACGTCGTCTTCAGCCCGCGGCTCGCCGGGTTCGTGCTCGACGCGTTCGCCGCGACGACGCCGTCCGCCCCGCAGCCCGAGGACCCGGCCACCGACCCCGGCCTAGACCTGCTCAGCGCCCGGGAGCGGGAGGTCATGCAGCTGCTGGCCCGCGGCTACACCTACCGGGAGATCGGCTCGCGGCTGTTCATCTCGGTGAAGACGGTGGAGTCGCACGCGTCCAACGTGCTGCGCAAGCTGCAGCTGTCCAACCGCAACGAGCTGACCCGCTGGGCCGCCACGAACCGGTTGCTCTGAGCGGCCCGCGAGATCTGCACACCCGCGCCCATCGGGCCCTTGATGGCGACGAGTGTGCAGATCTCGCCGACAGGCTCAGCGGAAGTGGCTCTTGGGGATGACCGCGTGTGCGCCCACCGTCCGGTCGACCACCTGGGAGACGGTGAAGTCCACGGCCGCGGACAGGTAGGCGTAGGCCGTGGCCCGGTCCATGCCAAGGTCGGTCTGCAGGAAGTCCAGCGCGTTGAGCGTCGCCCGGCGGTTGGAGACGTCGAGGTCGCTGCCCTGCCCGCCGCGGGAGCCGTCGGGGTCCGACAGCCCGATGGGCACCCAGGCGTCCGGCGTCTCCCCGAACGGGTAGTGGTAGGCGATCGACGGGGCCTTCGTCGAGCCCTTCTTGCAGACGGTGAGCCGGAAGGTCAGCCGCAGCGAGCCTTCCAGTGCCGTCAGCGCCACCTCGCCGCTGCCCATGGACATGTGCGGGTCACCGACGGAGAACAGCGCCCCCGGCGCGACGACGGGCACGTAGAACGCCGAGCCCACGGTCAGCAGGTTGACGTCGATGTTGCCGCCGCCCAGGGTGGGCGGGATCGAGTTGACCAGCGGGTCGTCCAGCGTCCCGGCGTCCTCGACGGTGGCGACCGCCATCAGACCGGCGAACGGCGAGACCGGCCAGGACACCGCCCCGTTCCGGCCCACGGGCAACGTCGCGACCGGCGTCCCGCCGCGGCCGTTGCTCAACGGGGTGAAGGTGGAGACGTTGCCGTACCTCATCGGGTCCCCGGTGGCCCGGCCGTCGGTCGAGACGGGTGGCATGACCTCCTGGGCGGTCAGCTCCCCCTCGGGCGTCAGGAAGGCGGATGACAGCGCACCCTTGCCGTGCCGGCTGGAGATGACGCCGTAGGGGACACGAGGCAGCGCGGTCAGCGGCTCGATCTTCAGGACGTCGCCGGGCTCGGCGCCCTCGACGTACACCGGCCCGGTGACCACGTGCGGGCCGTCGGCGTCAAAGTCCCGGCCGTGCCGGTCGTACTCGCGGGCGATGGCGACGGCGTCGTCCAGCACCTGCCCGCGCGGACGCCCTTGCCGCCGAACCACGCCACCAGATCGCGGCCCTGGTCCTCCAGGATCCCCTCGTGGCTGACCGTGTCGATGGTGACCGTGCTGCCGGAGCGGACCCGCAGCACCGCCGGGTCACCGACGCGCGGCAGGTAGCCCCAGTAGACCTGCTCGGGCACCGAGGGCAGGTAGTGCTCCCCGTCGATGGGGCCCGTGCCCGGCTGGAGGACCTCGCCGGGCAGTCGCGTCCGGCCCGCCGGGGCGGCGGACGCCGGTGCGGCGGTGGCGACGCCCGCGGCAGCGGCCGCGCCCACCGCGAGGGCGGCCCGGACGAAGGCGCGCCGGCCCAGCCCGTTCTCCAGGAGCTCGGCGGCGGCGGCCGGGTCCGGCCGGTCGGTGGACGGGTGGTGCGGGGTGGCGGTCACGTGCTCTCCCGGTGCTCGGATCCAGCAGTCGGGGGCGTTCTACGGGGACCGTGTTACCGCCTGCATCCTCGCTGGGAGCCGGGTGTTGCGCGCCGGTTTCGTCCTGCTCAGGCGGTGTGGACGACCTGGAAGGCCTCGCCGAGCCGGCCCGGCGGCAGGCCCAGGCGGCGTCCGGTCTGGCGCATCCAGTCGGTGACGAAGTCCTCGAGGTCGTCGAGGTGGCTGATCTGGGTGAGGTGGCTCTTGAGCGCGGCGAACTTGAGCTCGACGACGTCGGTGACGTCGACGACGTGGTCGGCGCGCGGGCTGGCGCCCAGCCAGACCTCGGAGACCGTCCACGCCTCGAGGCCCTCGTCGGCCAGCAGCTCGGGGAAGGCGAAGGGGTTGCGGGCGTCGGGGTACACGGCGCGCAGCGTGGACTCGCCCACGGTCATGTGGTCGGGGTGGCTGGCCCCGATCCGGTCCCACATCCGCTCCGGCGAGCTGGTCAGCACCCGCTGCGGGCGCACCTGGCGGATCACCCGGCTGATGTCGCGGCGCAGGTCCAGGGTCAGCTCCAGGCGGCCGTCGGGGTGGCCGAGGAAGCGCACGTCGGTGACGCCGACCGCCTTGGCCGCAGCCTCCTGCTCGGCGCGCCGCAGCGGGCCCATCTGCTCACGCGGGGTGTCGTCGAACCCGCCCGCGTCCCCGTCGGTGACGATCAGGTAGGTGACCTCGGTGCCCGCCGCCGTCCAGGTCGCCACGGTGCCGGCGCTGCCGAAGTCGACGTCGTCGGGGTGGGCGAGCACGCACAGCGCGCGGTCGACGTGCTCGGCGGGCTTCCGGGGCTGCGGGGAGGTCACCCGCGCGAGCCTAAGTCGACTTCGTCGCCACCGTCGGCAGGCCGCGGAGCTTCTCGGGGTTGCGCACGACCAGCACCTGCTCGACGAGCCCGTCGGCCACGACCAGCGACATCGTCAGGAAGGGCGCGCCACGGACCCACGCGACGACGCCAGGAGCGCCGTTGACGTCGGCGATCTCGATGTGCAGGTCCGGGATGGACAGACCCTCGGCAGCGGTCGCCAGCAGGAAGCGCGCCACCTTGTCCACGCCCACGATGGGCCGCAGCGCCGCCTTCGCCCTGCCCCCGCCGTCGGTCACCAGGACGACGTCCGGAGCCAGCGCGGCCAGCAGCGCCTCGACGTCGCCGCCGGCGCAGGCGGCGAGGAACCGCTCGGTGACGACCCGCTGGGCCGACCGGTCGGCGTCGAAGCGCGGCTGCCGGGACTGCACGTGCTCCCGGGCGCGGTGCGCCGTCTGCCGGACCGCGGCCTCGCTGCGGCCCAGGATCGCGGCCACCTCCGCCGCCGGCAGGCCGAACACCTCCCGGAGGACGAAGACGGCCCGCTCGGCAGGGGACAGCGTCTCGAGGACCACCAGCAGAGCGAGCGAGACCTGGTCCCCGAGCACCGCCGCGTCGTCCGGGGCGGGCGGGGGAGTCCCGCCCGCGACGGGGGCAGTGCCGGTGAGCAGGGGCTCCGGCAGCCACGGCCCGACGTAGCTCTCGCGGCGGCTGCGGGCCGAGTCCAGCCGATCGAGGGCCAGCCGGGACGTGATCCGGACGAGGTAGGCCCGCGGGTCGGCGACGTCGGCCCGGTCGGTCGCCGACCACCGGAGTCACGCGTCCTGCACGACGTCCTCGGCGTCGGTGACGCTGCCCAGCATCTGGTAGGCGACCGTGAACAGCAGCCGTCGGTGCCGGTCGAAGGCCGCCAGCGGGCCGGTGCCCGGATCCGGGGCGGTCACGCCGTGGCCGGGAGCTCGCAGCGGTCCCGGAAACCCTGACTGGTCAGCCCCAGCGCGGCGTTGAAACGCGACCGGGAGTTCTCCACGGCGACCATCATCGTCAGCTCGACGAGCACGGCGTCGTCCAGCTCACCCCGCAGCTCGGCGACCATCCCGTCGGTGACCCTGGGCGGGGTGGTGCTCATCGCCTCGGCGTAGGCGATCACCCGGCGCTCGAGGGCGGTGTACGCGTCACTGTCCCGCTAGCGCGGGACGTCGCGCAGCTTGGCCGGGTCGACGCCCTTGTTCGTGCTGATCCAGTAGCCGAAGTCGACGCACCACGAGCAGCCGATGGTCACCGCCGAGGCCATGACGGCCAGCGCCTCGAGCGTCGGGTCCAGCCGGTCCCAGCGCTGCAGGGAGCGTTCGAAGCGGGCGTTGGTCAGCAGGACGCGCGGGTTGTGGGCCATCGCGGCACCGGGGTCGAGGACCGCGCCGTAGGTGCGGCGCGAGTACCACTCGGCCAGGCGGTAGACGAGGGTGCGGGGTGGGTCGAGGGGGATGCGGGCCATGGTCGTCGTCCTCTCCATCGGTGTGGTGTCCATGGAGACGGGACGGCGGCGCAGGACGTGACGCGCCGACGCGGGTTCCGTCCGGTCACGGGACGCGAGGACCCTGGCTGCTGCACGGCGGACCGTGCGACGGTCCGCCGGGAGGAGGCGGTCATGGACGTTGCACTGGCCCGGGCCCTGGAGCGCGTCGCCGACGGGCTGGCGGCGATGGCTGTCGGGAACCCCGGCCCGTACGCGGCCTGCTGGGCCGACTCCGCCGACGTGACGTTGTTCGGCGCCTGGGGTCCGATCGAGAAGGGGCACCACGCCGTCACCCGCACCTTCGAGTGGGTCGGCAGCCGGTTCAGCGACGGTGAGCTCGTGCCGCGCTACGAGGTGGTCGACGTCAGCGGCGACCTGGCCTACACGGTCGGTCTCGAGCAGGGGACGGTGCGCACCGACGACGGCGAGGCCCGGCCCATGACCATCCGGGTGACGCACGTCTACCGGCGGATCGAGGACGACTGGTGGCTGGTCCACCGCCACGCCGACTTCCCGCCCGCCGACCAGCGCCGCGGGTGAGGTGAGGGCACCGGCCCTCCTGCAGGGTCCCGCCACGAGCCTGGTGACGGACTGGAACGGCCACCCTCCAGGGTCCCGCAGGCCCCGTCCAGAGGCTCGCCGCGAGCCTGCGAGCGGTGAGGAGGACGGGGTCCCTCTCCGAGGCGTGGGGGGAGGGTGGTCCTTCCTCAGAGGCGGCCGCGGCCCTGGCGCAGCAGCATCATGCCGAGCGCGGCGCCGTCCTGGCCGAGCGCGGCCTGGAAGCGGGCGAGCACCTGCTGCTCGCGGGCCAGCGACAGCCGGGTGCCGCCGGCGGCGCGGCGCAGCTCACCGATCTCCTGCGAGACGGCCAGGCGGCGCTGCACCAGCGCGATGATCTCGGCGTCGCAGTCGTCGATCCGACCGCGCAGCTCGGCGATGCGCGTGTCGGCGGCGGGAGTGGTGGGGAGCGTGGCGGTCATCGTGTCCTCCGGGGCGGGGCGGTGGCCGTCGGACCCCGAGAACGAGAAACGCCCCGGGCTCCTCGGGCCCGGGGCGTCTGTTGTGGCGGCTCAGCCAGCGGCGACGGACACCGGATCCCGGTGGCCGTAGTAAAAGCTGACGGTGGCGAGCAGCACGTCGGTGAGTGTGCCACAGCGCCGACGGGGGAGGCCAGCGCGACCCCTGGGGACGACGGTCCCGGACGCCGGGACGAGTCCCCCGACCGAACTACAGTGGTGTGGTCATGAGCAGCGTCCAGCAGGCCCTCCCCGGCACCGCGTCCCTCCAGCGCTCCGCCTCCGGCTCGGTGGGGCGGGAGCTGGACCGCATGCTCGCCGGCCTCAACGGCCCCCAGCGGCAGGCCGTCGTCCACGAGGGCAGCCCGCTGCTCATCGTCGCCGGGGCCGGCTCGGGCAAGACCCGGGTGCTGACCCACCGGATCGCCTACCTGCTCGGCGCCCGCGGCGTGCAGCCCGGCGAGGTCCTGGCGATCACCTTCACCAACAAGGCCGCCGGGGAGATGAAGGAGCGGGTCGCCGCGCTCGTCGGCCCGCGCGCCCGGGCGATGTGGGTGTCGACGTTCCACTCGATGTGCGTGCGCATCCTGCGCGCCGAGGCCGCCAAGCTCGGCCTGAAGTCGTCGTTCACGATCTACGACCAGGGCGACTCGGTCCGGCTCATGACGATGGTCGCCCGCGACCTGGACCTCGACGCCAAGCGCTACCCCGGCCGCAGCCTGGCCGCGCAGGTGTCGAACCTGAAGAACGAGCTCGTCGACGAGGAGTCCTTCAGCCCCCAGACAGCGCCGGAGAAGGTGCTGAAGGAGGCCTACACGCTCTACCAGCGGCGGCTGCGCGAGGCGCACGCCATGGACTTCGACGACCTGATCATGACGACGGTGCACCTGCTGCAGGCGTTCCCGGACGTCGCGGAGCACTACCGCCGCCGCTTCCGGCACGTGCTGGTCGACGAGTACCAGGACACCAACCACGCGCAGTACGTGCTGGTCCGCGAGCTGGTGGGCACCGGCGAGGGGCCGGTGCCGCCGGCCGAGCTGTGCGTCGTCGGTGACGCGGACCAGTCGATCTACGCCTTCCGCGGCGCGACGATCCGCAACATCGACGAGTTCGAACGCGACTACCCGCAGGCCACGACGATCCTGCTGGAGCAGAACTACCGCTCCACGCAGCGCATCCTCAAGGCGGCCAACCAGGTCATCGCGAAGAACACCGGCCGCCGTCCCAAGAACCTGTGGACCGACGCCGGCGACGGCGAGCTGATCGAGGGCTACGTCGCCGAGAACGAGCACGACGAGGCCGCCTGGGTCGCCGAGCAGATCGACGCGCTCGTCGACGAGGGGGAGGCCAGGCCCAAGGACATCGCGGTCTTCTACCGGACCAACAACGCCTCCCGTGTCTTCGAGGAGGTGTTCATCCGCGTCGGCATGCCCTACAAGGTCGTCGGCGGGGTGCGCTTCTACGAGCGCAAGGAGGTCCGGGACGCGCTGGCCTACCTGAAGCTGGTCGCCAACCCGGCCGACGTCGTCAGCCTGCGCCGGATCATCAACGTGCCCAAGCGGGGGATCGGCGACAAGGCCGAGGGCTGCATCGAGTCCTTCGCCGACCGGGAGCGGATCGCGTTCGGCTCGGCCCTGCGGCGGTGCTCCGAGGTCACCACCCTGGCGCCGCGGTCGCTCAAGGCGGTCCAGGAGTTCGTCGCACTGCTGGAGGAGTTCGAGCAGCTGGCCGAGACCGGCTCCGGACCGGCCGCGCTGCTGGAGAGCATCCTCGACCGCACCGGCTACCTCGCCGAGCTGCAGGCCAGCACCGACCCGCAGGACGAGGGCCGCGTCGACAACCTCAACGAGCTCATCTCGGTGGCCGCGGAGTTCGAGGCGGCCAACCCGGGCGGCTCGGTTCCCGACTTCCTCGAGCAGGTGTCGCTGGTCGCCGACGCCGACCAGATCCCCGTCGCCGGGGACGACGCCGGCGTCGTCACGCTGATGACCCTGCACACCGCCAAGGGCCTGGAGTTCCCGGTCGTGTTCCTGACCGGCATGGAGGACGGCGTCTTCCCGCACCTGCGCGCCCTCGGTGACCCGCGCGAGCTGGAGGAGGAGCGCCGGCTGGCCTACGTCGGCATCACCCGGGCACGGCAGCGGCTGTTCATCTCGCGGGCCACGGTGCGCACCAGCTGGGGGCAGCCGGCCTACAACCCGCCGTCCCGCTTCCTCGACGAGCTGCCGTCGGACACCGTGCGGTGGGCGGGCAAGGAGCCCGTGCCGGCGCCGAGCACCGGCTACCGCTCGGCGCAGCAGCGGGTGGCGGCCACCGGGCTGTCCACCGGCGGGCTGCGCGGCGGCTCCGGCAACCGGGCCGTCATCTCCGTCGAGGTCGGGGACCGGGTGAGCCACGACGCCTTCGGGCTGGGCACCGTCGTGGAGGTCAACGGCATCGGCGACAAGGCGCAGGCGACCGTGGACTTCGGCTCCGGCGGCACGAAGCGCCTCGTCCTGCGCTACGCGCCGCTGGTCAAGCTCTGACACCGTCGTCCCACCGAACGGCACGGCGGCCACGCGCGCGGCCCCGACCTGCTCTGAGCCGCGCCCGGGTCCGGTGCCCCGTACAGCGACTCCGGGAACTCGCCGGGGCGCGACTCCTCCCGAGCTGCTCCAGCGCGTGCGACGCGGGAGCGGCTACCGTTCGGCGGTGCCGCCAGGTCAGCGGATCACCGTGGTCGCCGTGATCGACGTCCCGGCCGAGGACGTCGCTTCCCTCCAGCGCTACGAGGACCTGGTCCTCCCGCTCCTCGCCCGCCACGGCGGCGAGCTGGAGCGCCGGCTCCGGAGCGCGGACGGCACGACGGAGGTCCACGTCCTGGCGTTCGCCTCGGACGCCGCCTACCGGGGCTACCTCGCCGATCCCGAACGGACCGCCCACCGTGTCCTCGTCGACGGCGTACCCGTGCAGACGCGTGTGCTGGAGGGGATGGTCGACGTCCGCTGAGTGGCTGCGTCGTCGGGTGTGCGGAGCGACGGGTCAGATGACGACGCCGCGCTCGGCGAGGAACTCCTGCGGGTCGATCGGACGGCCGTTCATGCTCCCGCGGTGGATCTGGTAGTGCAGGTGCGGCCCGGTGGACTGGCCCTCGTTGCCGATCTTCGCGATCTGGTCGCCGGCGTGCACGAGGTCGCCGGCCTGGACGTCGTAGTAGCGCATGTGGCCGTAGACGTGCACGTTGCCGTCAGGGTCCTGGATGTAGACGGCGTTGCCGTACCCGGAGGCCCGGCCGGCCCGGATGACGACGCCGTCGGTGGCCGAGTGGATCGGCGTGCCCAGCGGCCCGGCGAGGTCGATGCCGTAGTGCATCGTCCCCCAGCGCATGCAGAAGCAGGTGGTGAGCCGGCCCTGGGTGGGCAGCACGGTCTTGGGCTCGCGGGCGGCGCGGGAGGCGGCCAGCTCGCCGAGCCGGGCCTGCGCCTCGGCCTCGGTGATGCCGCGGCGCACGCCGGCGTCCTCCATGTCGCCGCTGAACCCGACCTCGGAGGCGACTCCCAGGCCGTAGTCGGCCGCGCTGACCGACAGCCCGGCCGTGTCCGAACCCAGGATGCCGGGCAGGGCGGCGACGACAGCTCCGGCGACGAGCGCGGCGAGCCAGAGCGGACCACGCCGGCCCGGCGGGCGGGGCAGGCGACGGCCCCGGCCGGCGGGCGGCTGCTCGCCGGCGTCGGGCTCGGGGGTCTCGGCGGCCGGTGTCGCGCCGGTCCTGGCGGCGAGGAGGGCGCGGACGACGTCGGCGACGGGCTCACGGTCGGTGCCCGGTCGCTCCAGCAGCGCGGGGCCGGTCGAGCGGGTCACGGGGCACCTTCTTCGTGAGCGCTTCCCGGGCGGGCGCCGCGGAGGCGGCCCGTCGGGGGAGCGACGGCGGCGGAGACGTCCGGGGACGCCTGCCGGTGGGTACCGGCGCCGTGATCGGACCGTAACGATCAGTCAGCTCGGCGTCGGGTCACCGGCGCGGAGTGTCGACGTGTCTGCGTCCGGTGGGACGGGTGTGACGGAAGTGGCGGTGGCGCAGCACACGCCCGCCCGCCGCACCGGACGGGTGGGGCGGGCGGGGGAGGAGTGGCTCAGGCGACGGCGGCCGCGGCGGGGACGTCGACGTGCGGCTGCCGGCGGCCGGCGAGGGTCGTGGCGACCTCGTCGAGCACGGTGCGGTGGAAGGGCAGCGACATGTGGCCCACCCCGCGGACCAGCACGTTGCGGGCCCGCAGGTCCGGGTGGTCGCAGCGACCGGCGCTGGTCGGGACGACGACCTGGTCGAGGTCGCTGTAGATCGCGGTCATGGAGGTGCGCAGCCCCGGCGCCGGCTCGGCGAGCTCCTGCAGCACGGCAGAGCCCGGTCGCAGCTGGCGGACCAGCGGGGTGGGCAGCAGGTGGGCCAGCACCGACCCCTGGTGCGGCGTCCCGAGCGTCACCAGTGACTCGACGTGCTGGTCACCGCCCTGGCGCTGCACGTGGTAGCGGGCGAGCAGGCCGCCGAGGCTGTGCCCCACGACGTGCACCCGCTCGTACCCGGTCTGCTCGCAGATTCGCTGCAGGTGCCGGCCGAGGTCGGCGGCGCCGCGCGAGACGTCGGCCAGCAGCGGGCTGTAGTTCCACGAGCAGACGGAGGTGAAGCCGCGACGGCGCAGGCTGCGCCGCATCACCGCGAAGACCGAGTGGTTGTCGATCAGGCCGTGCACCAGGACGACGGGGACGCGGGCGGCCAGCGGGTCGGCGGCGAAGAGGGCGCGAACCGCGGGCGGCTGCTCGCCCGGGCGACACCGCGGGTCCGGCCGCAGCCGGTCGGCCCGGGCACCGAGCGGGTACATCAGCACGTGTGCCCCGACGAGGGCCAGTTCGGTGATCCCGCCGGTCAGCGCGGCCCGGGTCATCAGCGAGCGCAGGAGGTGCCGTGGCGCTCCGGGCGCCACGGCACCCGTGTGCGACGCTGGATCGGGCTCCGGGTCGCTGAGTGCGTGCATCGTTCCTCCCCGTCGGGACCGCTGACCGGGCTGGTCCCCCGGGGTTGGAGGCCTCCGTGGGATGCCCAGTTCACCCGACGGTAAAGCTGCTGTGTGGTGATCGTCACATCGACGCCACCAGCGTGGCCGGTTCGTGACCGAGACGAAGGGGGAACCGTGGTCGCCCGTGATGGCTCCACCCGCGACCGCTCGACCAGGTCCGGAGGGCAGACGGCGCGCCCGTCCGCCCGCCGCACCGGCCCTCTCCGCCGGCCGTCCGAGCCGGCCCCCGCGGTGCCGGCCGACGGGCTGGTCGTGGGCGATCCGCCGCCGACCGCACGCCTGGCAGGTGTGCTCCTCGTCCTCGCCGGGGTGGTCGGCGCAGCCGGTCTCTTCCCGACCTACCTCGTCATCGGGGGCACGGAGGTTCCCCAGTCCGCCGGTGCCGGCAGCCTGCTCGCCGGCCTGGTGGTGCCGCTGACCGCGCTGGCCGTCGGCGGCGGCCTCGCCGCCGGCCGGGTGCCCCGCTTCGGACTCGCCTTCGCCTCGATCGGCGGCGCGCTGGCCGTCGGCCTGCTGCTGATCGAGCTCTACCGGGCCAGCACCTCCACCGTCCGGCCGGGGATCGAGGTGATCGCCGGGCAGCGGGTCCTCACCAGCGCGGTCGACGTCGGGCCCGGGTGGGTGCTGGGCGCCGTCGCCCTCGGGCTCACCGTCCTGGCCGGCGTGCTGACCGTCACGGCCTGGGGGCGCACCGTCATGGAGGACGCGGGCTCGCTCGACCCCGCCCGCCCGGCGCTGGCCGGTGCCGCGGTGCTGCTGGGGGTGGGCTCCGTGCTGTGCCTGGTGCTGCCGGCCGCCGACGTCCCCGACCGGATCGTGACCGACCCGACGACCGGGCTGCAGGTCGTCGTCGAGCAGGAGGGCCCGCAGGGGCTGCTGGAGCGGCCTGGGCTGGCTCTGCTCGGCGGACTGCTGCTGGCCGGCGCCATCGTCCTCTGCTCGGTGCTGGCGCCGTCGCTGCGACCGCGGCTGGCCGCGGTCGGCGCGCTGCTGGCCATCGCCGTCGTCGTCCTCTCCGCCGGGCTGACCGGCCTGCGCGACGCGGCGGTCTCCGACGAGCTGGAGTGGACGCTGCCCGGCGTCGGGCTGCTGCTCGCCGGCGTCGGCTACGTCGTCCTCACGGTGCTGGCCTGGCGGCTGCGCCCGAGCCCCGCCCGGTGAGCGCACCCGGCGCGGCCGGCGAGGAGCGCGTCCGGGTGGTGGTCGGGGCGTCGGGTGACGACGGCGAGGACCGCAGCACCGCGGCCCTCGCCCGCGGCCTGCGCGACGCCGGGATGGAGGTCGTGCACGCCGGCCGGTCCTCGCTGGAGCAGCTCGCCGACACCGTCGTCCAGGAGGACGCCGACGCCGTCTGCCTGCCGGCGCTCCCCGCCGACGCGGCCGAGGTGCTCGATCGGCTCGCCACGCTGCTCGCCGAGCGCGGCGTGGACGACGTCGTCGTCTTCGCCTGCGGAGCGGACGCCGAGCTGCCCGGAGGAACCCGGCTCTCCCCGTCCGGCACCGCGCCGGCGGAGGTCGCCGGCTGGCTGCGCGGGCAGCTCATCGGGGAGCCACCGTGGTCACCCCGGCCGTGAGCAGGGCGATCGCGGGGACGGCGGCGGATCGGCGCACTCCCGCGGCTCCTCGTCGCCGGGGACCCCGGGTAGCCGGCGTCGTGTGATGCCGCCCACGCTCCCAGCGCCGGTGCACGGCCCGGGTCGCGCGGGGGATACGGTGCCTGTTCGTGGATCTCTTCGAGTACCAGGCCCGTGACCTGTTGGCCTCGCACGGTGTCCCCGTGCTCCCCGGCGGCGTCGCCGAGACCCCCGAGCAGGCGGAGGCGATCGCCCGCGAGATCGGCACCACCGTCGTCGTCAAGGCGCAGGTGAAGACCGGTGGCCGCGGCAAGGCCGGCGGCGTCAAGCTCGCCGACGACGCCGAGGACGCCCGGGCGCGTGCCCAGGACATCCTCGGCCTGGACATCAAGGGCCACATCACCCACCGCGTGATGGTCGCCCAGGCCAGTGACATCGCCGAGGAGTACTACTTCTCCTACCTGCTCGACCGCTCCAACCGCACCTTCCTGGCCATGGCGAGCGTCGAGGGCGGCATGGAGATCGAGCAGCTCGCCGTCGAGCGCCCCGAGGCGCTGGCCCGCATCCCCGTGGACGCCACCACCGGCGTCGACACCGCCAAGGCCACCGAGATCGTCGACGCCGCCGGCTTCCCCGCCGAGGTGCGCGACCAGGTGATCGCCATCGCCGTCCAGCTGTGGGAGGTCTTCGCCCAGGAGGACGCCACCCTGGTCGAGGTCAACCCGCTGGCCAAGGCCCCCGACGGCACCGTCCTCGCGCTGGACGCCAAGGTGACCCTCGACGAGAACGCCCGCTTCCGGCACCAGGAGCACGAGACCCTCGAGGACACCGCCGCGGCCGACCCGCTGGAGGCCGCGGCCAAGGAGAAGGACCTCAACTACGTCAAGCTCGAGGGCGAGGTCGGCATCATCGGCAACGGCGCCGGGCTCGTGATGAGCACGCTGGACGTCGTCGCCTACGCCGGTGAGGAGTTCGGTGGTGTCAAGCCGGCCAACTTCCTCGACATCGGTGGTGGCGCCTCGGCCGAGGTCATGGCCAACGGCCTGCACATCATCCTGTCCGACCCCGCCGTGAAGAGCGTCTTCGTCAACGTCTTCGGCGGGATCACCGCCTGCGACGCGGTCGCCAACGGCATCGTGCACGCGCTGCAGATCCTCGGCGACGAGGCGACCAAGCCGCTGGTCGTCCGGCTCGACGGCAACAACGTCGAGGAGGGCCGGCGGATCCTCGCCGAGGCCAACCACCCGCTGGTGACCCTGGTGGACACGATGGACGGCGCCGCGCGCCGGGCCGCCGAGCTCGCCGCCGCCTGAGGAAGGACCCCCTTCCTCCGCACCCCTCGCAGTAGAAGGACCCCCTGCCCCCCACCGCTCGCACGCTCGCGGCGGGACCCTGCAGCGGGCCGCAGCCCTTCCTCCTGAGAACAGGACACCACTTCAGATGTCGATCTTCCTCAACGAGAACAGCAAGGTCATCGTCCAGGGCATGACCGGCTCCGAGGGGCGCAAGCACACCCAGCGCATGCTGGCCTCGGGGACGGCGATCGTCGGCGGCGTGAACCCGAAGAAGGCCGGCCAGAGCGTCGACTTCGACGGCGCCGGCGTCCCGGTGTTCGGCAACGTCGCCGAGGCGATGAAGGAGACCGGCGCCGACGTCAGCGTGATCTTCGTGCCGCCGGCCGGTGCGAAGAACGCCGTCATCGAGGCCGTCGACGCCCAGATCGGGCTGGCCGTCGTCATCACCGAGGGCATCCCGGTGCACGACTCGACCCACTTCTGGGCCCACGCCCAGGGCGGCTCCACCCGGATCATCGGCCCGAACTGCCCGGGCCTGATCAGCCCCGGGCGCTCGAACGCCGGCATCATCCCGGCCAACATCACCAAGCAGGGCAAGATCGGGCTGGTCAGCAAGTCCGGCACGCTGACCTACCAGATGATGTACGAGCTCCGGGACATCGGCTTCTCCACCTGCGTCGGCATCGGTGGCGACCCGGTCATCGGCACCACGCACATCGACTGCCTGCAGGCCTTCCAGGACGACCCGGAGACCGAGGCCATCGTCATGATCGGTGAGATCGGTGGCGACGCCGAGGAGAGGGCCGCGGACTTCATCCGGGCCAACGTCACCAAGCCGGTCGTCGGCTACGTCGCCGGCTTCACCGCGCCCGAGGGCAAGACGATGGGCCACGCCGGCGCGATCGTCTCCGGTTCGGCCGGTACCGCGCAGGCCAAGCAGGAGGCCCTCGAGGCCGCCGGCGTGCGCGTGGGCAAGACTCCGTCGGAGACCGCCCGCCTCATGCGGGAGATCGTCGGCGCCTGAGAGGACCATCCTCCCCCACGCCTCGTAGAGGACCCCGTCCTCCCAGCCCTCGCAAGCTCAGGCCAGGACCCGGGACGGGGCCGGCGGGTCTCTGGAGGGTGGCCGTTCCAGCACGTCAGCCGCTGCCCGGCGACCCCTCGGGGTCGCCGGGCAGCGGCGTCTGCAGCTCGGCGGCGGCCCGACGGGGGATGATGGGGACGCCGCGGGCGCACGCGCTGCGGGCGGCGTCCACGATCCGCGCAGTCCCCAGCCACGACCGAGGAGCGCCCCGCGATGACCAGTCAGCCGCCGCAGCCGCCGGGCGGGTACGGGCAGCAGCCGGGCGAGGCCGAGGGGGAGCGCCGTCCGGACGACGGGTGGCCCGTGCCGGGGCAGCAGGAGCAGCCCCAGTACGGCCAGCAGCCGAGCCACGGCCCGCAGTACCCGCAGCAGCCCCACGGCCAGCCCGGCCACGGGCAGCAGCCGCCGTACGGTGAGTCCGGCTACGGCCAGCCGCCGTACGGCCGGCCCGGGTACGGGCAGCAGCCGGGTCACTACGCGGAGCAGCCCTACGGCCAGCCGGGCCATGGCGTGCAGTACCCGCAGCAGGACCACGGCCAGTACGGCTACGGCCAACCCCAGTACGGCCAACCCCAGTACGGGCAGCAGCCCTGGAACCCGCCGGGCTACGGCCAGCTCCAGTACGGCCAACCCCAGTACGGCCAACCCCAGTACGGCCAACCCCAGTACGGGCAGCAGCCCTGGAACCCGCCGGGCTACGGCCAGCTCCAGTACGGCCAGCAGCCGCCGTGGGGTCAGCCCCTCGCCCAGCAGGCCCCGGTGCAGCAGCCGTACGGGCAGCCGGCCGGGAACGCCACCCAGGTCGGCTTCGACCGGAAGCGGCCGGACCGGGGCGACTACCTGGTCGCGCTCTGCGCGGCGGCGTTCCTGCTGTTCGCCACCCTCCCGTGGTTCACCTTCGACTTCGGGTTCGGCTTCGCCGAGTCGATCAACGGCTTCGACTTCGCGCTGGTGACGACCGCCGCAGTGCTGCTCTTCCTCGCCGCGGTGTGGGCGCTGCTGCCCACCGTCGTGGACCTCGGCCTGCCGTTCCCCCGCGGCTTGGTGACCGTGGGGCTGACCTCGCTGGCCTTCCTGCTGACCCTGGCCGAGTGGCTGAGCACGTTCGAGGGCGGCTTCAGCCCGTTCGCGCTGCTCACCATCCTCGCCGGGGCCGCGGCCCTCACCGTCGCCGTCCTCACGCTGCTCCGTCGGCTCCGCACCCGGCCGGCTGCGGCCGTCGGGGGCACGAGCTGGCCGGCTCAGCAGCAGTGGGGCCAGCCGTGGCAGCTCCCGGGGCAGCAGCCCATCCACGGGCACCGACCCGCCTACGGGCAGCAGCCGCCGTCGGCCCCGCAGCAGCCCTCGCCGGGCACCGCGACGCCGCCGTCCGAGGGCGACCGCGATCCCGGCCTGCCCGGCGGCTCCACCGCCTCCGGTGCCGGGTCCGACCCGTCCGCGTAGTCCTCCTCCCGCCCTCCGCCGGATCGCCGGGCGCGTGCTCCGGCGATCCCCGGCCCGGCCTTGGGACAGTGGGGGCGTGGTCTCCCTGCTCGCCCGACTGAGCCTGCCCGGCCAGCGGGACCCGGGCGCCCGCCCGTCGCGGCACGCTCCCGTCCTCGCCGCCGTGGCGACCGCCGCCGTCACGGTGCTCGGCCTGCTCGGCGTGGGCCTCACCTCGGTCGTGGTGCAGACGCTCGACCCGGCCGGCGGGCTGCCGGTCGCGGACTCCGGGCGGCTGGCCGGGCAGCTGTGGCTGCTCGCCCAGGGCAGCGGTCTGACACTGGGGTCCGGCCCGCTGGTGCTCGCGCCGCTGCTGCTGACCATGGCCGTCGCCTGGGGCCTGTCCAGCGCCGGCCGCGGCGTCGTCCGCGCCTGCGACCTCACCGGCGGCCGGCCGCTCGCCGCCGTCCTGGCCGCCGCGGTCGGCACCCACACGCTGCTGTCGGTGCTGGTCGGGCTGCTCGTGGACACCCCCGGGGCGCAGGTCGACCTGCTGCGGTCGGCGATCGGGAGTGCGGTCCTCGCCCTGTTCGCCGTCGGCTGGGGGACGGCGCGCGACTCCGGCCTGCTCGACGACGCCCTGGACGCCGCGCCCGGTCCGGTGCGGTCACTGCTGCGCGCGGTAGCGGCCGGGCTGCTGACCGCCGTCTCCCTCGGCCTGCTCGTGGTGGCGGTGGCCCTGGCCGCGGACACCGGGGGCTACGCCGCGCTGTCGCGGTCCCTCGGCGGGTCCGGCGCGGGCGCGGTCGGGCTGCTGGTGCTCGGCGTCCTGCTGCTGCCCAACGCCACCGCCGCCGCGATCGGCGTGGCCGCCGGCCCGGGCTTCGCCGTCGGCAGCGGCACCCTCGTCTCCGTGCACGGCGTGACGCTCGGGGCCGTCCCGGCGCTGCCGCTGCTGGCCGCGCTGCCCGACACCCAGGCGGTGCCGCTGCTGGCCTTCGCCTCGCAGGCGGTCCCCGCGCTCGCCGGCCTGGTCGCCGGCGCGACGCTGGGCCGACGGCTGGACCACGGCGGCTCGGTCGTCGCCGGGTTGTGGGGGGTGCTGGCGGGCTTGCTCCTCGGCCTGGTCTGCGGCTTGTTCGCCTGGGTGGCCGGTGGCTCGCTCGGCGACGGCGCGCTGGCCGGGGTCGGGGCGCCGCCGGTGGCGACCGGCCTGGCGGTGGCGCTGCAGGCGGGCGTGGCCGGGGCGCTCGCAGCAGCGGTCACCCGCTGGCGCGCCTTCGGCTGAGAGAGTCCCGGCCCCCTTGCAGGGGCCCGCTGCGAGCTTGCGAGCAGTGGGGGCAAGGGGTCCTTATAGGGTCGCTGCCGTGCCCGCTCCCGAGCAGTCCCCGCGGGCGCGCGTCGTCGTCCTGCTGTCGGGGACCGGGTCGCTGTGCGAGGCGCTGCTCACCGCCGCGGAGGACCCGGGCTACCCGGCCGCCGTGGTCGCCGTCGGCAGCGACCGGGACGCCCCGGGGCTCGAGCACGCGCGGCGCCGCGGCATCCCGGTCTTCACCTGCGCGCTGCGCGACCACCCCGACCGTGCCGCGTGGGACGCAGCGCTGGCCGCCGCCATCGCCGCGCACCGGCCGGACCTGGTGGTCTCCGCCGGCTTCATGAAGATCGTCGGCCCCGCCATCCTCGACGCGTTCGATGGCCGGCTGCTCAACACCCACCCCGCGCTGCTGCCGGCCTTCCCGGGCGCGCACGCCGTCCGCGACGCGCTCGCCGCCGGCGTCGAGGTCACCGGCAGCACGGTGCACTGGGTGGACGCCGGCGTCGACACCGGACCGGTGATCGCCCAGCGCGAGGTGCCCGTCCTCCCCGGGGACGACGAGGCGCGCCTGCACGCACGGATCAAGGACGTGGAGCGCGAGCTCCTGGTGGAGACGGTGGCGCGCGTGGTCACCGGCCTCGGCACCCAGACCACGGAGGACCCCCGATGAGCGACCGCACCCCGATCCGTCGCGCCCTGCTCGGCGTCTACGACAAGACCGGCATCGAGGAGCTGGCCCGCGGCCTGGCCGACGCCGGCGTCGAGCTGGTCAGCACCGGCGCGACCGCCCGCCGGATCGCCGAGGCCGGGGTGCCGGTCACCCCGGTCGAGCAGGTCACCGGCTTCCCCGAGTGCCTCGACGGGCGGGTGAAGACGCTGCACCCCGCCGTGCACGCCGGCATCCTGGCCGACCGCCGGAAGCCCGAGCACGTGCAGCAGCTCGAGGACCTCGGCATCGCGCCGTTCGACCTCGTGGTCGTCAACCTCTACCCGTTCACCGAGACGGTGGCCTCCGGCGCGAGCCCGGACGAGTGCGTGGAGCAGATCGACATCGGCGGCCCCGCCATGGTGCGCGCGTCGGCGAAGAACCACCCGTCGGTCGCCGTGGTCGTCGACCCTGCCCGCTACGGCGACGTCCTCGCCGCCGTCTCGGCCGGGGGCTTCACCCTCGCCGAGCGGCAGCGGCTGGCCGTCGCGGCGTTCCGGCACACCGCGAGCTACGACATCGCCGTCGCCTCGTGGCTGGGCAGCGTCGTCGCGCCCGACGAGGAGTCGGTGTTCCCCACCTGGGTGGGCGGCAGCTGGGAGCGCGCCGACGTGCTGCGCTACGGCGAGAACCCGCACCAGCAGGCGGCGCTCTACCGCAGCGGCCGGCCGGGGCTCGCGCACGCCGAGCAGCTGCACGGCAAGCAGATGTCCTACAACAACTACGTCGACACCGATGCCGCATGGCGGGCCGCGCACGACCACGCCGACCCGTGCGTGGCGATCATCAAGCACGCCAACCCGTGCGGCATCGCCGTCGGCACCGACATCGCCGCCGCGCACCGCAAGGCGCACGCGTGCGACCCGGTCTCGGCCTTCGGGGGCGTGATCGCGGCCAACCGCGAGGTCGACCTCACCATGGCCGAGCAGGTGGCCGAGGTGTTCACCGAGGTCGTCGTCGCGCCGTCCTTCACCGAGGACGCGCTGCAGGTGCTCACCGCGAAGAAGAACATCCGGCTGCTCCGGCTGGGCGAGGCGGCCCAGGGGGCGACCGAGCTGCGCCCGATCAGCGGCGGGCTGCTGCTGCAGAGCGCCGACCGCATCGACGCCCCCGGGGACGACCCCACCACCTGGACCCTCGCGACCGGCGAGCCGCTGGACGCCGCGGGCCTCGACGACCTCGTCTTCGCCTGGCGCTCGGTCCGCGCGGTGAAGAGCAACGCCATCCTGCTGGCCCACGACAGGGCCACCGTCGGCGTCGGCATGGGCCAGGTGAACCGGGTGGACTCGGCACGGCTGGCCGTGACCCGGGCCGGGGAGCGGGCCGCCGGGTCGGTCGCCGCCTCCGACGCCTTCTTCCCCTTCGCCGACGGCCTGCAGGTGCTGCTCGACGCCGGGGTGCGGGCGGTCGTGCAGCCGGGCGGGTCGGTGCGCGACGCGGAGGTCGTCGCGGCCGCGGCCGCGGCCGGCATCCCGGTCTACCTGACCGGCACCCGGCACTTCGCCCACTGAGAAAGGACCCCGTGCCCCCCACACCTCGGAGAAGGACCCCGTCCCTCTCACCGCTCGCAGGCTCGCGATGAGCCTCCGGACGGGGCCGACCGGCACGGGGCCGCGGCCGCACGTCCGGCCGCCCGAGGCCGGTGCCGTGGTCGAGGGAGAGGACCTCGCCCGGGTCGACTGGTGGGGCGCCGAGCTCGACGGCGTGACCTTCACCCGCTGCCGCTTCGAGGACGCCGGGCTGGAGGAGCTGGTCACCCGGCGGTGCGTCTTCGACTCGTGCGTGCTCACCGGGGTGCGGATGGGCGGTGCCAGGCACCTGGGGACGGCGTTCCTCTCCTGCCGCTTCGACCGCGCGCGGCTGTTCGACGTCACCTGGGACGGCTGCAAGCTCACCGGCTCGCAGTTCCCCGGCGCCCAGCTGCGCCCGATGACCGCGACCGACACCGACTGGAGCTGGACGTCGCTGCGCGGCACCGACCTCTCCGGCCTGGTGCTGGCCGGTCAGCGGTTCCGCGAGGCCGACCTGACCGGCGCCGACCTGCGCGAGTGCGACCTCACCGGCGCCGACCTCGACCGGGCCCGGCTGCAGGGCGCGCAGCTGCGCGGCGCCGACCTGCGCGGCGCCTCGACCGACGCGGTGGACTGGCGGGCGTTCGAGCTGACCGGCGTCCGGCTCGACCTCGTGCAGGCCGTCCAGGTCGCGCGGGCCCAGGGCGCCCTCGTCGTCGACTGATCACCTCCAGCGCGGGCCGGTCAACAGGGCCTTCAGCGCGCCGAGCAGGCCGAGCACCGGGACGGCGGCGGCGAACCAGAACACCGTGTCGATCCTGGCGGGGTCCCAGCCGAGGTCGGCCAGCGGCACCAGCACCCCGGCGCCGGCCACGAGGCTCACCAGCAGCGCCAGGACCCCCAGGAAGCGGTGCGAGCGGGCCGGGAGGACGACGAGCAGGCCCAGCACGAACAGCACCGCGCCGCCCAGGACGACGGCCATCGGCTGCCACAACCCGTTGTCGAACAGCGCCGCGACGCCACCGTCCGCGGCGTCGTCGAAGCCGCGGCGGACCAGGTCCCAGCCGGTCAGGTCGCTCCCGGGGAGCCAGCGCAGCAGCAGGCTGACACCCGCGGCGATGCCGGCCAGGAGCAACAGCAGGCTGGCCAGGCTGTCCGGGCGCCGCACCCGGACCGGCGTGGTCGAGTACTCCGGGGCCGGGCGTGGGGCGTACCCCGGAGGTGGCGGCGGACCGGGGGTGGGGCCGGGGCCGCCGGCCGACACCGGGGCGGCCACCGGCTGGATGCCGGGGATCGTCTGTTCCCGCCAGTCGGCGGGGCCCCGCACTCCGCCGGCCGGGGTCTGCTCGCGCTCGCTCATGTGCACTCCTCGCGCAACCGCGGGCGGGGGAGACGCCCGCACCCGCGAGCCTAGGGCGGGGTGGCTCCTCCCGGACCCCCCTCCGGCAGACTGTCGGCCGTGCAGGCGACGACTCTCGACGGCAAGGCGACAGCAGCAGCCATCCGCGCGGAGCTGACCGAGCGGGTCGCCGCCCTCACCGCGGCCGGCCACCGCCCCGAGCTGGGCACCCTGCTCGTCGGTGACGACCCGGGCAGCCGCTGGTACGTCAACGCCAAGCACAAGGACTGCGCGCAGGTCGGCATCGCCAGCATCCAGCGCGAGCTGCCGGCCACCGCGACCCAGGCCGACGTCCTCGCCGTCGTCGACGAGCTCAACGCCGACCCGGCCTGCACCGGCTACATCGTCCAGCTGCCGCTGCCCGCGGGCATCGAGGAGAGCGCCGTCCTCGAGCGGATGGACCCCGCCAAGGACGCCGACGGCCTGCACCCGGTCAACCTCGGCCGGCTCGTCCTCAACGTCCCGGGACCGCTGCCGTGCACGCCGGTGGGCATCGTCGAGCTGCTGCGCCGCTACGACGTGCCGATCGCCGGCGCCGAGGTCGTCGTCGTCGGCCGGGGCATCACCGTGGGCCGGCCGCTGGGCCTGCTGCTCACCCGGCGCAGCGAGAACGCCACGGTGACCCTGTGCCACACCGGCACCCGCGACCTCGCCGCGCACCTGCGCGGCGCCGACGTCGTCGTGGCCGCGGCCGGGGTCCCCGGCCTGGTCACCCGGGACGTCGTCAAGCCGGGCGCCGCCGTCCTCGACGTCGGCGTCAGCCGGGTCGACGGCAAGATCGCCGGGGACGTGGCCCCGGACGTCGTCGACGTCGCCGGTCACGTCGCCCCGAACCCGGGCGGGGTGGGGCCGATGACCCGGGCGATGCTGCTGCAGAACGTCGTCCTGGCCGCCGAGCGGGCCGCCGCCGCGGACGTCCTGTCCGCCTGACCATGACCCGCCCGCCGCTCTACACCCGCCGGCCGTTCCTGGCCGGTCTGCTGCGGCAGCTGCCGCTGCTGGTCGTGCTGCTCACGGTGGGCACCGGGCTGCTGATGGTCACCTTCGAGCACTGGCGGCGAGGGCTGGTCGTCGTCGGGCTGGCCCTGGTCGGTGGGGGACTGCTGCGGCTGCTGCTCCCGCTGCGCCGGGTCGGTTTCCTCGCCGTCCGCAGCCGGCCGGTGGACGTCGTCCTGCTGGTCGGCGTCGGCGTCCTGCTGACCGCCTTCGCGCTGGCGATCCCGGGCGCCTGAGCAGAGGACCACCCTTCCCCCCACCCCTCCCAAGCTAGCGGTGGGCCCCTGGAGGGTGGCCGCCCCCGCCCCCGCCACGCGCAGGCTCGTGACGGGACCTGCAAGGAGGCCGCACCCCGACCGGGCGCGGGGCCCCGCCCAGCGATAGGTTGGCCGCCATGGCAGAGCAGCCCAGGAACGGCAAGGTGACCGTCGTCGGTGCCGGCTTCTACGGCTCGACCACCGCACTCCGGCTCGCGGAGTACGACGTCTTCGAGACGGTCGTGCTGACCGACATCGTGGAGGGCAAACCCGAGGGCCTGGCCCTCGACATGAACCAGTCCCGGCCCATCGAGGGCTTCGAGACCAGGGTCGTCGGCGTCGGCGGCGGCTCCTACGAGGGCACCGAGGGCTCCGACGTCGTCGTCATCACCGCGGGCCTGCCGCGCAAACCCGGCATGAGCCGGATGGACCTCATCGAGACCAACGCGAAGATCGTCCGGCAGGTCGCCGAGAACATCGCGCAGACCTCGCCGGACGCCGTCGTCATCGTGGTCTCCAACCCGCTGGACGAGATGACCGCGCTCGCCCAGCTGGCCACCGGTTTCCCCAAGAACCGGGTGATGGGCCAGGCCGGCATGCTCGACACCGCTCGGTTCACCAACAACGTCGCCGAGGAGCTCGGCGTCCCGGTGGGCTCGGTGCGCACGCTGACCCTAGGCTCGCACGGCGACACGATGGTGCCGGTGCCCTCGCGCTGCACCGTCGACGGCAAGCCGCTGGCCGACGTGCTGCCCGCCGACCGCATCGAGCACCTCGTCGACCGGACCCGCAACGGCGGCGCCGAGGTCGTGGCGCTGCTCAAGACCGGCTCGGCCTACTACGCCCCCTCCGCGGCCGCCGCCCGCATGGCGCGCGCGGTCATGCAGGACTCCGGTGCGGTCATGCCGGTGTGCGCCTGGGTGGACGGGGAGTACGGCATCAACGGCGTCTACCTGGGGGTCGAGGCCGAGATCGGCCGCGACGGGGTGCGCCGGGTGGTCGAGGGCGACCTGACCGAGAGCGAGCTCGCCGGGCTGCGCGAGGCGGCCGAGGCCGTGCGCGCCAAGCAGTCCGACGTGGCCGACCTCTGACCGTCCCGGTCAGTGCTGCAGAGAAGAGAACGCACAGTGCGTGAGCTTGCGAGCGCACCGGTGGACAGAGCAGCGGCCGCGAACGCGGCCGACGAGCGCTAGCGAGGAGAACGCGTGAGCAAGATCAAGGTCGAGGGCACCGTCGTCGAGCTCGACGGCGACGAGATGACCCGGATCATCTGGCAGTTCATCAAGGACCAGCTGATCCTCCCGTACCTCGACGTCGACCTCGAGTACTACGACCTGGGCATCGAGAAGCGCGACGAGACCGACGACCAGATCACCGTCGACGCGGCCGAGGCCATCAAGCGCCACGGCGTCGGCGTCAAGTGCGCGACGATCACTCCTGACGAGGCCCGCGTCGAGGAGTTCGGTCTCAAGAAGATGTGGCGGTCCCCGAACGGGACGATCCGCAACATCCTCGGCGGTGTGATCTTCCGCGAGCCGATCATCATGCAGAACGTGCCGCGGCTGGTGCCGGGCTGGACCAAGCCGATCGTCGTCGGCCGTCACGCCTTCGGTGACCAGTACCGGGCCACGGACTTCAGGTTCCCCGGTGAGGGCACGCTGACGATCACCTTCCAGCCCAAGGACGGCGGCGAGCCGATCCAGCACGAGGTGTTCCAGTCCCCCGGCGGGGGCGTCGCGATGGCGATGTACAACCTCGACGAGTCGATCCGCGACTTCGCCCGGGCCTCGATGAACTACGGCCTGCAGCGCGGCTACCCGGTCTACCTCTCGACCAAGAACACGATCCTCAAGGCCTACGACGGGCGGTTCAAGGACCTGTTCGCCGAGGTCTTCGAGTCCGAGTTCAAGGACCAGTTCGAGCAGGCCGGGATCACCTACGAGCACCGGCTCATCGACGACATGGTGGCGGCGTCCCTCAAGTGGGAGGGCGGTTACGTCTGGGCCTGCAAGAACTACGACGGCGATGTCCAGTCCGACACCGTGGCCCAGGGCTTCGGCTCGCTGGGCCTGATGACCTCGGTGCTGATGAGCCCCGACGGCCGCACCGTCGAGGCCGAGGCCGCCCACGGCACGGTGACCCGGCACTTCCGGCAGCACCAGCAGGGCAAGGAGACCTCGACCAACCCGATCGCGTCGATCTTCGCCTGGACCCGGGGCCTGGCCCACCGCGGCAAGCTTGACAACACGCCCGAGGTGACCCGCTTCGCGGAGACCCTGGAGAAGGTCTGCATCGACACCGTCGAGAGCGGCCAGATGACCAAGGACCTCGCCCTGCTGATCAGCAAGGACCAGCCGTGGCTCTCCACCCAGGACTTCCTGGCGGCCATCGACGGGAACCTGCAGAAGGCCATGGCCTGACGTAGGACCCCGTCCTCCTCACGCCCCGCTCCGCTCCGCGCGAGCCCCTGGACGGGGCCTGACAGCGGCCCCCTCGCCTCCGGGTGAGGGGGCCGCTGCTGTGCTGTGTGCTGTCCACGACCCACTGCAGGGAAGTCGGTCCCTCAGCGAGGCCACGACGCCCGGGTTCCCCGCAGTCGGCCTGCTTGTGGACGGCGGCAGCGGACCCTGCCCGTCGCGCGGCACCCTGCTGCGGTGCCCCGGGCCCACCGCCCCGCCGCCCTCCACGGCCGCGTGTGCCTTGGCCGGGACGTCGTCGTGGCCGGCCGTGCACCACCCCGCTCCGGACGGCGCTCGACATCGCACGCACCGAGCCGCTGCTGGAGGGCGTGGTCGCCCTGGACGTCCTGCTCGCCCGGGGAGTCGTCGACCACCCGGCGTTGCGCTCCGCGGTCCGCGCGCAGCCGACGCCCCGGAGTGCTCGACGGGCCGAGCGCGCCGTCGACCTCGCCGACGCCCGGGCCGAGTCGCCGCAGGAGTCGCGGCTGCGGGTGGTGCTCGCCCTCGCCGGTCCCGTCGCCGTCCCCCAGCACACCGTCCGCGATCCGGACGGTCGGTTCGTGGCGCGCGTCGACCTGGCCTTCCCCGACCAACGCGTGGCGATCGAGTACGACCGCGCCTGGCACGGTGAGCCGGGCCAGCTCGCACGGGACCGGCGCCGGCTCAACGCACTCGTCGCCGCGGGTGGACGGTGCTGCACGTGACTGCTCCCGACCTGCACGAGCCAGAGGCGCTGGTGGCCCGGGTCCGGGCGCTGCTCAGAGCCGCAACTGCGGGGGAGCAGGGGCTCCGACGGGCCGGGGAACCCCTACTGCCCTGCAGTCGCCGAGACGGGATGGGACCGCGGCGTCGTGCGGCGCGAGGTCAGGCGCCGAAGAGCTGGGTCCACCAGGGGCCGCCGGGGCCCTCGGCGACGCCCACGCCGAGCCTCGTGAGGTCGCAGTCGAGGATGTTCTCGCGGTGGCCCGGGCTCTCCAGCCAGGCCTCCATCACCGCGGCCGCGTCGGACTGACCGAAGGCGATGTTCTCCGCCCGCGAGTAGCCGACGCCGGCCTGCTCGGCGCGGTCGAACGGGGACAGGCCCTCGGGGCTGGTGTGCGAGAAGTAGTCGCGGTCGCGCATGTCCGCGCTGTGCGCCCGCGCCACCGCGGCCAGGGCCGGGTCGGCGGTGAGGGCGCCGCAGCCGGCGTCGGCGCGGGCCTCGTTGACCAGCGCCAGCACCGCCGCCTCCGCGGTGGGGTCGGCTGCCGCGGCGGCCGCGCGCGTCACGGGTGCCGGCTCGGTCTCCGCCTCGACGGCGGGGAGCTCGACCCCGGCGGCGGGCTCCCCCTCGGCAGCGGGGACCTCGGCGGAATCGGACGTCGGCTCCGGGACCTCCGCCGCCGGGACGGACGGGGCCACGGGCGCCGACGTCCCGGCCGACGGGGTCGCCGGTGCTCCCGCGGGGGTCTGCGGCGCCGGGTCACCGTCGACGCCCATCCGCACGAGCGGGCCGTCCGCGGACCCCCGGGAGGACGACGAGGACCCGCCGGTGCCGGTCGTCGCGGGGGGAGCGCCGGTCGAGGTCGCGGTCGACTCGAGCGCCACCGGGTCGGTGAAGCTGGTCACCGCCCCGGACACCATCGGCGCCCCGACCGTCACGACGGCGACCGCGCCGACGACGAGCAGCAGGGGCACCAGGCGGGGGAGGTGGAGGAGACGAGCCCACCGGGAGAGCGAGGCGGCGATGCGGGAAGGGAGCGGCGGACCCGCCGGCATGTGGTGCACGAGGGCTGATCCTCACCAGGTGCTAGATCATGAATCGTTACTCTGGCAAGAGTAGCCGTACGCAGAGCGTGATCGGCAGTGGGGTGTGGCCGAGGTCACTGTGGGCCGACCGACGTCGCCCGGATGGTGCTCCTGGGAGGCCGAGCGGGCAGCATGGACGTCGTCCCCCAGCCCCACCCGACAGGAGCACGCCGCCGGTGAGCGACGTCTGGCTCAACATCCTGATGGTCGTCGTCTTCGTCCTGATAGGCGGCGTCTTCTCGGGGGCGGAGATCGCCCTGGTGTCCCTGCGCGAGTCGCAGGTGCGCGCGCTGGCCGAGTCGGGGGGACGCCGCGGCCAGGCGGTGCAGCGGCTGCTCAGCGACCCCAACCGCTTCCTCGCCGCCGTCCAGGTCGGCGTCACCCTGGCCGGCTTCTTCTCCGCCGCGTTCGGTGCCAGCACGCTGTCCCAGCCGCTCGGCGAGTGGTTCATCACCCTCGGCATGCGCGCCGGGCTGGCCGACCCGCTGGCCTTCGTGCTGGTCACCATCGCGATCAGCTACCTGTCCCTGGTGGTCGGCGAGCTGACCCCCAAGCGCCTGGCGCTGCAGCGTGCCGAGGGCTTCTCCCTGCTCGTCGCCGCGCCGCTCAACGCGATCGCCAAGCTGTCGCGCCCGGTCATCTGGCTGTTGTCGAAGTCGACCAACCTGCTCGTCCGGCTGGTGGGCGGGGACCCGACCGCCAGCGGTGAGTCGATCAGCCAGGAGGAGCTGCGCGACCTGGTCACGGCGCACGAGTCGCTGAGTTCCGACGAGCGCCGGCTCATCGGCGAGGTCTTCAGGGCCGGCGACCGCGAGGTGCGCGAGGTCATGACCCCGCGCACCGAGGTGGACTTCCTCGACGCGTCGATGACCGCCAGCCGGGCCGCCAAGCAGGTGCACGACTCCAGCCACTCCCGCTACCCGGTCGTCGGCCGCGACGAGGACGACGTCCTGGGCTTCGTGCACGTCCGCGACCTGTTCCTGCCCAACCACCCGGCCGGGCGCGCGGCGACCGTCGGCGACCTGGTCCGCGAGGTCAAGCGGCTGCCGGGCACCGCCGGCGTCCTCACCGCGCTGTCGGAGATGCGGCGGGAGAACCAGCACCTGGCGATCGTCGTCGACGAGTACGGCGGCACCGACGGGATCGTCACCCTCGAGGACCTCATCGAGGAGGTCATCGGGGAGATCTACGACGAGTACGACGAGGGCGTCGCCGACGGCGGGGACGAGCGGCCGGACGGCCCGCAGGAGCTCGACGGGCTGCTCAACCTCGACGACTTCCGCGAGGCGACCGGCCTGCAGCTGCCCGAGGGGCCCTACGAGACCGTCGCCGGCTACGTGCTCGCCGAGCTCGGCCGGCTGCCCGTCGTCGGCGACAGCGTCGAGGTCGAGGGGCGCACGCTCACCGTCCTGGAGCTCGACGGACGGCGGATCGCGCGGATCTCGGTCAGCCGCGCCCCGCAGCCCGAGGTCGACCCGTCCCAGGTGCCGACCACCACGATCGGCACCTGAGCGGCCCCTCTACAGGGGCCCGCCGCGAGCCTGCGAGCGGTGGGGGTAGAGGGGTCCTTCTACTTCTGGGCCGTCTCCCAGGCGTCGCGGACGATGCCGGCCAGGTCGGTGTGCTTCGGCGTCCAGCCCAGGTCGGCGCGGATCCGGTCACTGGAGGCGACCAGCTGCGCGGGGTCCCCGGCCCGCCGCTGACCGACCTCGACCGGCACCGGGTGGCCGGTCACCTCGCGGACCGCGTCGATCACCTGCTGCACCGAGAAGCCGGTGCCGTTGCCCAGGTTGTAGATGCGGTGCTCGCCCGGGGACGGCGCGGTCAGCGCGAGCAGGTGGGCATCGCTGAGGTCCTCGACGTGGATGTAGTCGCGGATGCAGGTGCCGTCCTCGGTCGGGTAGTCCTCGCCGTAGATCGTCAGGTGCTCCCGCCGGCCGGCCACCACCTGCAGCGCGATCGGGATGAGGTGGGTCTCGGTGGTGTGCCGCTCGCCGAGGCCGTAGGCCGCGCCGGCCACGTTGAAGTAGCGCAGGCTCACCGCCGCGAAGTCGTACGCGGCCGCGTACGAGGTCAGCATGGCGTCGACGGCGAGCTTGGTGGCGCCGTAGGTGTTGGTGGGCCGGGTCGGGGCGTCCTCGCGGATCGGCACCTGCTCGGGCTCGCCGTAGGTGGCCGCGGTGGAGGAGAAGACGATCCGCCGGCAGTCGGCCGCGCGCATGGCCTCGAGCAGCGCGAGCGTCCCGGACACGTTGGTGTCCCAGTAGATCTCCGGCTTGACCTGCGACTCACCGACCAGGCTCTTGGCCGCGAAGTGCAGGACCGCCTCGGGGCGGACGTCGGCGAGGACCGGCGCGGAGTCGTGCAGCGACGCCTGCACGAACCGGGCCCCCGAGGGGACGGCGTCGGCGTGCCCGGTCGAGAGGTCGTCGAGGACGGTCACCTCGTGACCCCCCTCGAGGAGAGCCGCCGTGACTACGCTGCCGATGTAGCCGGCTCCACCGGCGACGAGAACGCGCATGCGCCCACCCTAAGTCCGCCCGCGGTCGCCCATGGGCGCGACGCGGAGGAGCGGTCAGGAGGTTCGGACGTGGTCAGCGCACGACCGGCGGTGCAGCAGCTGCCCGCCTACCGGCCGGGCCGCAACCCCGCCGACCTCGCCCGGGAGATCGGCGTCGAGCGGGCGGTGAAGCTGGCCAGCAACGAGGTGGCGTTCCCGCCGCTGCCGGCCGTCGTCGAGGCCCTGGCCGCCACCGCGGGGGAGACCAACCGGTACCCCGACAACGGCGCCGTCGTCCTGACCGCCGCCCTCGCCGAGCGCTACGGCGTCGACCCCGACCAGGTCGTGACCGGCTGCGGTGCGGTGATGCTCTGCCAGCAGCTGGCGCAGTCGTTCAACGACCCGGGCACCGGCATCGCCTTCGCCTGGCGCTCCTTCGAGATGTACCCGCTGCTGGCCCGGGTGGCCGGGGCGCGGGCCGTGCAGGTGCCGCTGGTGCCCGGTCGCCCCGGTGGCCCGGCCGACACCCACGACCTCGGGGCGATGGCGGCCGCCGTCGACGACAGCACCCGGGTGGTCTTCGTCTGCAACCCGAACAACCCCACCGGGACGGCGGTGCGCCGGCGAGAGCTGGAGCGGTTCCTCGACGCCGTCCCCGCCGACACCCTCGTCGTCCTCGACGAGGCCTACCGCGAGTTCGTCACCGACCCCGAGGTCCCGGACGGGCTGGAGCTGATGCGGGGGCGGCCGAACGTCGCGGTGCTGCGCACCTTCTCCAAGGCCTGGGGGCTGGCCGGGCTCCGGGTCGGCTACCTGGTCGCCGAGGACCCGGCCGTCGCCGACGCCGTGCGCAGGACCCACGTGCCGTTCAGCGTCTCCACCCTCGCCCAGGCCGCCGCGGTCGCCGCGCTGGCCAGCGAGGACGAGGTGCGCCGACGGTGTGCCGCGGTCACCGCCGAGCGGGAGCGGCTCACCGCCGCGCTGCGCGAGCGCGGCCTCGACGTGTCCGACAGCCAGGCCAACTTCGTGTGGCTCCCGGTCGGGGAGGAGGCCGTCGGGCTGGCGGCCGCGCTGGAGTCCCGGGCGGTCATCACCCGTCCCTTCGCCGGGGAGGGGATCCGGGTGACGGTCGGCACGCCCGAGGAGGACGACGTCTTCCTCGCCGCGCTGGACCAGGCCCGGTCGACAGCGACGGTCGCCTGAACCACCGTCGGTGACGGGGACGTTCGGGATCCTGGGCGCCGGGGTGCAGGATCGGCTGGTTTGATGGCCGTCGTGCGTCTTCCCCGTGTGCTCTCCGGCATCCAGCCGACGGCGGACTCGTTCCACCTCGGCAACTACCTGGGTGCGCTGCGGCAGTGGGTGGCCCTGCAGCAGGACCACGAGGCCTTCTACTGCGTCGTCGACCTGCACGCGATCACCGTCGACTGGGATCCCGAGACGCTGCGCCGGCGCACCCTGGTGTCGGCGGCCCAGCTGCTCGCCCTCGGCGTCGACCCGGCGCGCAGCACCCTGTTCGTGCAGAGCCACGTACCCGAGCACGTGCAGCTGTCGTGGGTGATGGAGTCCCTGGCCCGCTTCGGCGAGGCGAGCCGGATGACGCAGTTCAAGGACAAGAGCCAGCGCGAGGGCGCGGCCGGCACCTCGGTCGCGCTGTTCACCTACCCGGTGCTGCAGGCCGCCGACATCCTGCTCTACCAGGCCGACCGGGTGCCGGTCGGCGAGGACCAGCGGCAGCACCTGGAGCTCACCCGCGACCTCGCCACCCGCTTCAACAACCGCTTCGGCACCAGCTTCCGGCTGCCCGAGGCGCACATCGTGCAGGGCACCGCGAAGATCCTCGACCTGCAGTCGCCGGACAAGAAGATGAGCAAGAGCCTGCCGCCGGCCGGCTGCATCGACCTGCTCGACGACCCGAAGGTGACGGGCAAGAAGATCCGCTCGGCCGTCACCGACACCGGCCGCGAGGTGGTGGCCGACCCCGAGGGCAAGCCAGGCGTCACCAACCTGCTGACCATCCACAGCGCGCTGTCCGGGCGCAGCGTCGGCGACCTCGAGGAGCACTTCGCCGGCCGGGGGTACGGCGACCTGAAGAAGGAGCTGGCCGAGGTGGTCGGCGACTTCGTGACGCCGGTCCGCGGGCGCACCCAGGAGCTGCTCGACGACCCCGCCGAGCTGCAGCGCACCCTGGCGCAGGGCGCGGCCCGGGCCCGTGAGGTCGCCGGCCGCACGGTCGCCGACGTCTACGACAAGGTCGGGTTCCTGCCACCGACGGGGTCCTCCGCATGAACGACGACACGTTCGTACCGCGCAGCCGCAGCGCCGCGAGGACCGCCGTGCTGGGCGTGGTCGTCCCCATCCCGGAGCCCTGGTCGCAGCTGTTCGTCGACTGGCGGGCCAAGGTCGGTGACCCGCAGGCCAACTCGGTGCCTCCGCACGTCACGCTGCTGCCGCCCACCGAGGTGCCGGTCGCCCACCGGCCGGCCATCTCCGAGCACCTGGCCGAGGTCGCCCGCACCCACCCGCCGTTCGACATGCACCTGTCGGGCACCGGCACCTTCGCGCCGGTCTCGGCGGTGGTCTTCGTCGCCGTGGCCCGCGGCATCGGCAACTGCGAGCTGATCGCCAACGACGTCCGCCGCGGCCCGCTGGCCCGGTCGCTGTCCTACCCGTACCACCCGCACGTCACCGTGGCCCACGACGTGCCCGGGGACATGCTGGACCTGGTCTACTGCGGCCTGTCCGACCTCTCGGCGGAGTTCCGGGTGGAGCACTTCACCGAGTTCGAGCAGGCTCCTGACGGCGCCTGGGTGATCGCCCGCGAGTACCCCCTCACCGGCCCGCCGCACTGAACGAAAGGACCCCCGTCCTCCCCACCGTTCGCAAGCTCACGGTGGGCCCCTGGACGGGGGCCGTTCGAGCACGTCGTCAGAGGCCGTTCCAGCGCGTCACCAGGGGGCCGTCCGGCACGTCTCCAGGGCCGGGGCGCGGCCGGTGCGGCCTGCCCGCAGACTGGGGCGGGTGAGTGCCACCCGGACCGAGCGGTCCGCCCCTCCGCCCGCCGAGGTCCAGCCTCCCGGCGGCCGCTGGTCGCGGGTGACCCAGCTGCCCGGCCGCTGGCAGGCGCGGGTCACCCAGCTGCGCCGCCGCCTCCCGTGGTTCGACCACCTGGCCCGGGCCGGCGGCCGCTACCAGCGCACGCAGGGTGACCTCATGGCCGCCGGCGTCACGTACTTCGTGTTCCTCGGCCTGGTCCCGGTGCTGCTGCTCGTCGCGTCGGTCATCGGGCTGGTGCTCGCCGGCAACGCGCTGCTGCAGCAGGAGCTCTACGCCACCATCCGCGAGACGTTCCCCGGGCCGACCGGCGCGGAGATCGTCGGCGAGCTGCGCGGCGCGGTCGGCTCCGCCGGCGTCGTCGGGGTCATCGGCCTGGTCGGCTTCTTCTACGCCGGGCTGCGCGCGATGGACAAGCTGCGCCTGGGCATGGAGCGCATCTGGAAGGGCCGCGTCGACGACCCGGAGTTCCTCCGCGACAACCTGCAGGACCTGCTGGCGCTGGCCGCCTTCGGCCTCGCGGGACTGCTCAGCCTCGGCCTGACCGGCGGGGTCACCCAGGCCACCTCGTGGGCGCTGCAGGCCCTCGGCCTCGACGACGCCCCCGGCCTGTTCCTGCTCACCGCGGCCCTGGGCCTGGGGCTGGCCGTCGTCACCGACGTCGTGGTCTTCCTGTGGCTGCTCCGGGTGGTGCCCTCCACCTCGTACCCGCTGCGCCGGCTGCTGCCCGGCGCGCTGTTCGGCGCGGCCGGGTTCGAGGCGATGAAGCTGATCGGCAGCCTCTACCTGTCGCTGATCTCGGGCAGCGTCACCGCCTCGGCGTTCGGCGGTGCGGTCGGCATCCTGATCTGGATCAACGTCGTCTGCCGGTTCGCGTTCTTCACGGCCGCGTGGACGGCGACCCTGCCCCAGGTGCAGGGGGACGCGCGCGTGGTGGCCGAGGGCCGCGAGCCGGTGGTCCCGGCCGCGGACGGCCGGGGCGCTCCGGCGCCCGGCTGACCGGCGCGGGGACCACCTCGATCGCCCGGCGGACGCCGACCACCGTGGCGACGACGATGCCCACGGCGGTCACGGCCAGCGACACCGGCACCAGTACGGACCGCTCGTCGTCCGCGGCCGCGGACGCCGGGGCGGCGGCCGCTCCGGGTAACGCGGTGGGGAGCAGCGGGGAGACCTCGGCGGCGGAGTCGACCAGGCGGCCCACACCCTCGGTCCCGGCCGGGGTGGCGAAGCCCCAGTCCAGCAACGACGCGGCCTGGTCGGCGGCGCGCAGTGGCACGCTCTCGGTGCCCATCACGCTGACCACCAGTCGCCGGCCGTCGCGCTCGGCGGCCGTGACGAAGGTGTGCCGGGCGGCATCGGTGAAGCCGGTCTTGCCGCCGAGGTTGCCGGGGGTGCCGGCCAGCGGGTTCTGGTTGTGGAACTGGAAGCCGGGGTGGCGGCCCTCGACCGCGGGCATCTCGGCGAGCCTCGTCTGCAGCAGCGCGACCGTGTCCGGGTCCTCGACCAGCCGGCGGAAGACCAGGGCGAGGTCGTAGGGCGAGGAGGACTGGCCGGCCACGTCCAGCCCGGACGGCGTCCCCGCGACGGTGTCGAAGGCGCCGATCGACCCGGCCACCTCGTTCATCGCGCGCACGGTGACGTCGGTGCCTCCCGCGGCGCGGGCCAGGGCGTTGGCCGCGTCGTTGCCCGACTGCATCACCAGCGCCTGGTAGAGCAACGGCACCGGGTAGCGCCCCCCGGCGACCATGCCCACCCGGCTGCCCTCCACCGCCTCGTCCTCGACCGTGCCCTCGACGACCTCGGCGGGGTCCAGCACCGGCAGGAGGGTCAGCAGGGTCAGGGTCTTGAGCGTGCTGGCGGGGTAGTAGCGGCCGTGCGGGTCGCGGGCGGCCAGCACCGCCCCGCTCCCCGCGTCGGCCACCAGCCACCCGGGCGCGACCACCTCGTCCGGCAGCGGGGCGGTCCCGTCGGCGACGACGGTGCCGCGGGTGTCGAGCTCCGCACCGCCGACGGTCACCCCGCCGGGCCCGCTGCCCTGGGGCGGTCCGCCGGGCGGAGGTGCGGTGGGCGTGGGCGCGGACGGGTCGGCAGTGGGCCGGGCGTCCTCCGCCACCGCAGGCCCCGCGCCGCCCAACAGCAGCCCCGTCGCCAGCACCGCGGCGGCCAGCCGTGCCACCGGTCGTCGCATGGCGGGCACGCTAGCCCTCGGCCCGGTGTTGCGGCGCGCGTGGCGCAGACCACTGCGGCCGCGGCGTTGGCAACGATCCCGTCTCGGTCTCCGACGCGGGGTTCGGCGCAGCCACCGGGCGGAGCTAGCGTGCGCTCGTCGCGTGCTGGAGGGACCGGCGTCCGCCGGCAGCCACGCACGACCCCGAGCCACCGGGCCGGACCGCCTCGTCCGTGCGGCCCGTCCCCCCAGAGAGGAGATCGTCTTGCGCCGAGCGCGGAGGATGAAGGCCGCGGCGTTGCTGCTGGCCGGCAGCATGGCCCTGGCAGCCTGTGCCAGCGACGAGCCCACCGGCACCGGCAGCGGCGGGGGCGGTGGCGGCGCCGCCACCGAGGACCTCCGGATCGGCCTGGCCTACGACGAGGGCGGGCGCGGGGACCAGTCGTTCAACGACTCGGCCTACGCCGGCGCCTCGGCGGCCGCTGACGCCCTCGGCGCCGAGCTGCAGGAGCTCAGCCCGAACGAGGACGCCTCCAACCGCGCCGAGCTGCTCACCCAGCTGGCCGAGCAGGGCTTCAACCCGGTCATCGCGGTCGGCTTCGCCTACGACGACGTCATCGCCGAGGTCGCCCCGCAGTTCCCGGAGACCACGTTCGCCCAGGTCGACGGCTCGAATGCCGACGGCGCCAAGGGCGAGAACGTCACCGGCCTGGTCTTCGCCGAGGAGGAGGGCTCCTTCCTGGCCGGCGTCGCGGCCGCGCTGAAGAGCGAGAGCGCCCACATCGGCTTCGTCGGTGGCGTCGAGAGCCCGCTGATCGAGAAGTTCGAGGCCGGCTACGTCGCCGGTGCGCAGGCGGTCAACCCGCAGATCCGCATCGACCGGCAGTACATCTCGCCGGCCGGCGACTTCTCCGGGTTCAGCGACCCCGCCCGCGGCCAGATCGTGGCGCAGGGCATGTACGACGCCGGCGCGGACATCATCTTCCACGCCGCGGGCGGCTCGGGCCTCGGCGTCTTCCAGGCCGCCTCTGCCTCCGGCAACCGGGCGATCGGCGTCGACTCCGACCAGTACCTGACCGTCGGTCCGGAGCTGCAGCCGGTGGTCATGACCTCGATGCTCAAGCGGGTCGACAACGCGGTGGAGCAGTTCATCAACGACTACGCCGAGGGCAACGTCCAAGGCGCCGAGGACGTGCTGAGCGACCTGTCCACCGAGGGCATCGGCCTGGCCACGTCGGGCGGCTTCATCGACGACATCCAGGACGACATCCAGCAGTACTCGCAGCAGATCACCGACGGCACCATCACGGTCCCGACGACGGTCGAGTGACACCCGTGCGGGTGCTCCCGCACGGCTGATCCACCCTGCGACGCGGGCCCGGGCGGGAATCGCCCGGGCCCGCGGTGTTCCGGGGCAGCCCGGGCTCGGACGGAGCCCGGCGGGTGGGGCACCATACCCACGGCCCCCCGGGCCCGAGGTCCCGGCGGAGCGGCTGATCCCGCGCGCCGGTGCCATCCGTAGTGACTTCCCGCCCACCGGCGGGTCCACAGCGAGGAGATGCCGGCATGGCCTCAGCAGACTCGCCCGCAGACGGGCACGGAGGGGCTGCGGACGACGTCCCCCTCGCCGTCGAGCTGCGCGGCATCACCAAGCGCTTCCCGGGCGTGGTGGCGAACAGGGACATCGCGCTGCGGGTCCGCCGCGGCGAGGTGCACGCCATCGTGGGCGAGAACGGCGCCGGCAAGTCCACGCTCATGAGGACCCTCTACGGCGAGCACCGTCCCGACGAGGGCCAGATCCTGGTCGACGGCCGGGAGGTGGCCTTCCGCAGCCCGGCCGACGCCATCGCCGCCGGCATCGGCATGGTCCACCAGCACTTCATGCTGGCCGACAACTTCACCGTCCTGGAGAACGTCGTCCTCGGCAGCGAGCCCACGAAGGCCGGCCGGCTGGACCTCGCCGAGGCACGCCGCCGGATCACCGACATCTCCGACCGCTACTCCCTCGGCCTGCGGCCCGACGCCCTCGTGGAGGACCTCGGCGTCGGCGACCGGCAGCGGGTGGAGATCGCGAAGGTGCTCTACCGCGACGCCCGCACGCTGATCCTCGACGAGCCGACCGCCGTCCTGGTCCCGCAGGAGGTCGACGAGCTGTTCGCCAACCTCGCCGAGCTCAAGCGCGAGGGCCTGACGGTCATCTTCATCTCGCACAAGCTCGACGAGGTGCGCCGCGTCGCCGACTCGATCACCGTCATCCGGCGCGGCACCACGGTGGGCACGGCCGACCCGAGGACGACGACGGCCAGGCAGCTGGCCGAGCTGATGGTCGGCGCCGAGCTGCCCTCCCCGGAGGTCCGCACGTCGACCGTGCGCGAGGTCCCGGTGCTGCAGATGGTCGGCGTCACGGTCACCGACGGCGGCCGGCGTCCCGTGGTGGACGACGTCACGCTCACCGTGCGGGAGGGCGAGGTCGTCGGCATCGCCGGCGTCGAGGGCAACGGCCAGGCCGAGCTCGTCGACGCGATCATGGGGCTGCGTCCGCTGGCCGCGGGGTCGGTGCTCCTCGGCGGGGAGGACGTCACCGGCTGGAGCACCCGGGCCCGCCGGGAGGGCGGCGTCGGCTTCATCCCCGAGGACCGGCACCGCCAGGGCATGCTCCTGGACGCCCCGCTGTGGGAGAACCGCATCCTCGGCCACCAGACCCGCCCGCCGGCGGTGCGGGGGCCCTTCATCGACCGCCGCGGCGCCCGGGCCGACACCGCCCGCATCATGCGCGAGTACGACGTCCGCGCCCCCGGGCCGGACACCCTCGCCGTCGCCCTCTCCGGGGGCAACCAGCAGAAGCTGATCGTCGGGCGGGAGATGAGCGCGAAGCCACGCCTGCTGGTCGCCGCCCACCCGACCCGCGGCGTCGACGTCGGCGCCCAGGCGGTGATCTGGGAGCTGCTCAAGGACGCCCGCGCCGAGGGGCTGGGGATCGTGCTCATCTCGGCCGACCTCGACGAGCTGATCGGTCTGTCGGACACGCTGCACGTCATGCTGCGCGGCCGGCTGGTGGCCACCCTGGACCCGCGGCGGGTGACCCCCGAGGAGCTCGGCGGGCACATGACCGGCGCACGGACGACGGCGGGTGCGGCGTGAACGGCCTCGCCCGCCGGCTGGGGCTCTCGCTGCTCGGCCCGGTGTTCGCCGTCCTCGTCGCGCTGGTGATCTCCGCGGTCGTCATCGCGCTCATCGGGGAGGACCCGATCGAGGCGTTCCGGGTGATGGTCGACCTCGGCGACAGCCCCTCGCAGCAGGTGCAGTCGATCGTCGTGGTCCTCAACCGGGCGGTGCCGCTGTTCCTCGCCGGACTCGCCGTGGCCGTCGCCTTCCGGATGGGTCTGTTCAACATCGGCGTCGAGGGCCAGTACCGGATGGCCACCATCCTGGCCGCCGCGGCCGGGGCGGCCGTGGCGCTGCCAGGCCCGCTGCACGTGCTGCTGGTCGTGGTCGTCGCGATGGTGGTCGGCGCCGTGTGGGCCGGCATCGTCGGCGTGCTCAAGGTGACCCGCGGCGTGAGCGAGGTCATCAGCTCGATCATGCTGAACTTCATCGCCCTGGGCCTGGCGTCGTTCCTGCTCACCGGCCCGCTGCGCGGCAGCCCGCCGGGTGCCTCGATCGTCACGACCAGCGAGATCCCCGAGTCCGGCCGGGTGCCGAGCCTCAACGGGCTGCTCACCGCGCTGGGCCTGGCCGCACCGCGCAGCGGCCTCTACGGCTTCCTGGTGGTGGCGGTCGTGGTCGGCGTCGTCGTCGCCGTGCTGCTCCAGCGCACCCGCTTCGGGTTCGACCTGCGCGCCACCGGCCTGTCGCCCTCGGCGGCCACCGCCAGCGGCGTCGACGCCCGCGGCATGGTGGTCAAGACCATGCTCATCTCCGGCGGCATCGCGGGGCTGATCGGCCTACCCGACCTGCTCGGCTCGCAGTACGACTACGGCACCGAGTTCACCGCCGGGCTGGGCTTCCTCGGCATCGCCGTCGCCCTGCTGGGCCGCAGCAGCCCGATCGGCATCGCGCTGGCCGCGCTGCTGTTCGCCTTCCTCGACCGGGCCGCGCTGCCGCTGCAGTTCGCCGACATCCCGTCCTCGGTCGTGACGATCATCCAGGGCACGATCGTGCTCGCCGTCGTCATCGCCAACGAGGTCGCCCGCCGCCTGGCGCTGCGCTCGGCCGAGCGGGCCGGCGCGTCCGCCGGTCCCGGCCCGGACTCGGGCGGGGACGACGGCGCGCCACCGCCTCCCGGCCCGGACGGCGGGCAGCGGGTCCGCACCGGCGCCCCCGAGGACGTGCAGGCATGAGCGCCACGGCAACGACCCGCACCGGCCGGCCCAGCCGCGGCCCCCTGACCGACCTGCTCACCGGCGGCGGCCGGGCCCGGCGGGTGCTCTGGCTGCTTGCCGGCCTGTGGCTGTTGTTCTCGCTGGTCCGGGTCGTCTCGGGGGAGCAGGAGCTCACCTCGTCGTCGACCCTCGCGGCGGCACTGCTGCTCGCCGTCCCCATCGGCCTGGCCGCCCTCGGCGGGCTGTGGTCCGAGCGCGCGGGCGTCGTCAACATCGGCCTCGAGGGGATGATGGTCCTCGGCACCTGGGGCGCCGGGTGGGCGGGCTACCAGTGGGGCTGGGTCGGCGCGGTCCTCGGCGGCGTGGTCTTCGGCGCGGTCGGCGGCCTGCTGCACGCGATCGCCACGGTCACCTTCGGCGTCGACCACGTCGTCTCCGGCGTGGCGATCAACATCCTCGCCGGGGGCGTCGTCCGCTTCCTCTCCGAGCTGCTGTTCACCGAGGACACCGGGGGCGGCCCGACGCAGTCGCCGTCCCTGGCCAGCGACCCGCCGTCCCTGTCGCTGCCGCTGCTGTCCTCCGGGCCGGACCTGCTCGGCGACCTCGAGGGCCGGGGTTGGTTCCTGCTCAGCGACCTGGCCGGCCTGCTGCGCGGGCTGACCAGCGGCGTCGGCCTGCTGACCCTGTTCGCCGTCCTGCTGATCCCGGTGTCCTACCTGCTGCTGTGGCGCACCGCGTTCGGCCTGCGGCTGCGCTCGTGCGGCGAGAACCCGGCCGCCGCGGACTCCTTGGGCGTGCCCGTCTACCGGCTGAAGTACCTCGCCGTCATCGTCTCCGGCGCGCTGGCCGGGCTCGGCGGCGTCTTCCTGGTGTTCGTCGCCGGCATCTACCGCGAGGGGCAGACCGGCGGCCGCGGCTTCATCGGCCTGGCCGCGCTGATCTTCGGCAACTGGCGGCCCGGGGGGCTGGCGGCCGGCGCGGGCCTGTTCGGCTTCGCCGACGCCCTGCAGCTGCGCAGCCAGACCGCGGTGGTGGCCCTGCTGCTGCTCATCGCGGTCCTGCTGGCCGGCGTCGCGGTCCACCAGGCGGTGCGCCGCAAGCCGGTGCAGGCGGTGCTGGCCGGGGCCGTGGCCGTCGCCGCGCTGGTCGGCTTCCTGACCATCGACCGGCTGCCCGAGGGCATCGTCTTCTTCACCCCGCACCTGACCACGCTGCTGGTGCTGTCGCTGGCCTCCCAACGGCTGCGGATGCCGAAGGCCGACGGGTTGGTCTACCGACGAGGAGAGCACTAGTGGCCGAACCGGACTGGGAGGCGCTGCGCGGTGCCGCCCGGGAGGCGATGACGCACGCCTACGCGCCGTACTCGCGGTTCCCGGTGGGCGTCGCCGGGCTGGTGGACGACGGCCGCGTGGTCACCGGCTGCAACGTGGAGAACGCCAGCTACGGGCTGGGCCTGTGCGCCGAGTGCGGGATGGTCAGCGACCTCGCCCGCACCGGCGGCGGCCGGCTGGTCGCGGTGGCCTGCGTCGGCGGCGACGGGCAGCCGCTCATGCCCTGCGGGCGGTGCCGGCAGCTGCTGTGGGAGCACGGCGGCCCGGAGATGCTCATCGAGACGGTGTCGCTGGGGATCGTGCCGATGCGCGAGGTGCTGCCCGACGCCTTCGGGCCCGACGACCTGGAGAGGGCGGCCGGGCGGTGACCTTCGACGCGATCGACGTCATCCGCACCAAGCGGGACGGCGGGCGGCTGAGCGCCGAGCAGATCCGCTGGGTGATCGACGCCTACACCCGCGGCGTCGTGCCCGACGAGCAGGTCAGCGCGCTGCTCATGGCGGTGTTCTTCCGCGGCATGGCGCCCGAGGAGCTCGCCGTCTGGACGCAGGCGATGATCGACTCCGGCGAGCGCAAGGACCTGTCCCCGCTCGGCCGGCCGACCGCCGACAAGCACTCGACCGGCGGCGTCGGCGACAAGACCACGCTGCCGCTCGCGCCGCTGGTCGCCGCCTGCGGCGTCGCGGTGCCGCAGCTGTCCGGGCGGGGCCTGGGCCACACCGGCGGCACCCTGGACAAGCTCGAGTCGATCCCCGGCTGGCGGGCCGACGTCCACGAGGAGGCCTACCTGGCGCAGCTGCGCGAGGTGGGCGCGGTCATCTGCGCGGCCGGCAACGACCTGGCGCCGGCGGACAAGAAGCTGTACGCGCTGCGCGACGTCACCGGCACCGTCGAGTCGATCCCGCTGATCGCCAGCTCGATCATGAGCAAGAAGATCGCCGAGGGTGCCGACGCCCTGGTGCTCGACGTGAAGACCGGGTCGGGCGCGTTCATGAAGGACCCCGAGGCATCCCGCGAGCTGGCCCGCACCATGGTCGGCCTCGGTGAGGCGGCCGGCGTGCACACGGTCGCGCTGGTGACCGCGATGGACCGGCCGCTGGGTCGCGCCGCCGGCAACGCCGTCGAGGTGGCCGAGTCGGTGGAGGTGCTCGCCGGCGGTGGCCCGGCCGACGTCGTCGAGCTGACCCTGGCGCTGGCCCGCGAGATGCTGGCCGGCGTCGGGCGGGGCGACGTCGACCCGGCCGAGGCCCTCCGCGACGGGCGGGCCATGGACGTCTGGCGGCGGATGATCAGCGCGCAGGGCGGCGACCCCGACGCGCCGCTGCCGCACCCGGCCGAGAAGCACGTGGTGGTCGCTCCGGCCACCGGCACGCTGACCCGGCTGGACGCCTACGCCTTCGGCGTGGCCGCCTGGCGGCTGGGTGCGGGGCGGGCGCGCAAGGAGGACCCGGTGTCCGCGGCGGCCGGTGTCACCTGGACCGCCGGGGTGGGCGAGCAGGTGGTGGCCGGTCAGCCGCTGCTGGAGCTGCACACCGACGACCCGGACCGCATCCCGCGGGCGCTGGAGGCGCTGGAGGGCGCGGTCGGCGTCGACACCGGTGAGCAGCCCCTGCCGCTGCTGCTGGACCGCATCACGGCCTGAGCGCCCCACCCCGTCCCGTGAGATCTGCACAGTGGTGGCCTCCCGCCTCCTGATGGCCGCCACTGTGCAGATCTCGTTGCGACGGGCAGGGGCTGCAGGTCGGGGACGGCCGTTGGCCGCGGTGCGGCCCGGAGGGCCGCGATGACGAGGTGGGAGACTGTGTCCCCGTGACGAGTCCGTCCGCGCCCGTGGTGGCCGACAACCGGCCCCAGCCGGGCGACCCGCTGGACCCGGACGCCGCCATCTCCGTCCGCGGCCTGGTGAAGCGCTACGGCGACCGCGCCGCCGTCGACGGCCTGGACCTCGACATCCGGCGCGGCGAAATCTTCGCGCTGCTGGGTCCCAACGGCGCCGGCAAGACCACCACCGTCGAGGTGCTGGAGGGCTACCGGAAGCGGGACGGCGGCGACGTGCGCGTCCTCGGCGTCGACCCGGCCCGGGGCGGACGGCGCTGGAAGGCGCAGCTGGGCATCGTGCTGCAGTCCGGCGCGGGGGACAGCCAGCTGTCGGTCCGCGAGCTGCTGAGGGCGCGGGCGTCCTACTACGCCGAGCCGCGCGACCCCGGCGAGGTGCTGGAGCTGGTCGGGCTCACCGACAAGGCGGGCGCCCGCGCCCGCACCCTGTCCGGCGGCCAGCGCCGACGGCTGGACGTGGCGCTGGGCATCGTCGGCCGGCCGCGGCTGCTCTTCCTCGACGAGCCGACCACCGGCTTCGACCCCGAGGCGAGGCGGCAGTTCTGGGCGCTGATCCGCTCGCTGCGCGACCTGGGCACCACGATGCTGCTCACCACGCACTACCTCGACGAGGCCGAGGCGCTGGCCGACCGGGTCGGCGTCCTCGCCCGCGGCCAGCTCGCCGAGGTCGCCGTCCCCGCCGCACTGGGCGGGCGGGGCACCGCACCCGCCGTCGTCCGCTGGACCGAGGACGGCGTCCGGCGCACCGCCGAGACCGCGACGCCGACCGCGTTCGTGCGGGAGCTGGCCGCCCGCTTCCCCGGCGAGGTGCCCGACCTGACCGTCGCCCGGCCCACGCTCGAGGACGTCTACCTGAAGATGATCGGGGACAACTCGTGACCACCGCCGCCCCGGAGCGGACCGCGCTGCCCCCGCTCGGCCGGGTCTGCCTCACCCGCGCCGGCGTCGAGCTTAAGGAGTTCTTCCGGCAGCGGGAGTCGGTGGTCTTCACCCTCGTCTTCCCGGTCATCCTGCTGCTGGGCCTGGGCGCGGTGCTCGACTACGACCTCGGCACCGGCGTCGACTTCCCGCAGTACTTCATGGCCGGGGTGATCACCGCCGGCATCGTCGGCGCCAGCCTGCAGAACATGGCGATCCACATCGCCGGCGAGCGCTCCGACGGCACGCTCAAGAGCCTCCGCGGCACGCCGATGCCGGCCAGCGCCTACTTCGCCGGCAAGGTCGTGCAGGTGCTCGCGGTGGCGGTCGCGACCATCGCGCTGCTGCTGCTGGTCGGCGTCCTCGTGTACGGCATCGACCTGCCCTCGGGCGCCGACTGGCTGACCTTCACCTGGGTGTCGGTGCTCGGCGCCGCGGCGTGCACCCTGCTGGGCATCGTGGTGTCGACGCTGGCCCGCAACGGCCGGTCGGCGTCGGCGACGGTCACCCCGATCGCGCTGGTCCTCGAGTTCGTCTCCGGCGTCTTCCTGCCCTTCGACCAGGTGCCCGGCTGGCTGCAGGACGTGGCCGCGGTCTTCCCGGTGAAGTGGCTGGCCCAGGGACTGCGCTCGGTGTTCCTCCCCGACGCGCTGGCGGCCCGGGAGCCGGCCGGGTCGTGGGAGCTCGGCACCGTCGCGCTGGTGCTCGGCCTGTGGTGCGTGGCCGGACTCGTGCTCTGCGCGGCGACCTTCCGCTGGCAGGACCGCGAGGGCTGACTCCCCGGCTCAAGCGGGCGGGCTCCGCTGACGAGAATGGGGAGGTGCCCGCACCGCTGAACGCCGACTCGATCCGCCGCGCGCCGAAGGTCCTGCTGCACGACCACCTGGACGGCGGGCTGCGGCCGCAGACGGTGCTCGAGCTCGCCGACGAGGCCGGCTACCGGGACCTCCCGGCGGACGACGCCGACGAGCTGGGTCGCTGGTTCCGGCAGGCCGCCGACTCCGGCTCGCTGGTGCGCTACCTGGAGACCTTCGCGCACACCGTCGCGGTGATGCAGCGGCCCGAGGCGGTCGCCCGGGTGGCCCACGAGTGCGCCCTCGACCTGGCCGCCGACGGCGTCGTGTACGCCGAGGTCCGCATGGCGCCCGAGTTGCTGACGGCGCAGGGCACCCCGATCGAGGAGGCCGTCGAGGCCATCCTCGACGGGTTCGCCAAGGGCGGCGCGGAGGCCGCCGCGGCGGGCACGCCGATCACGGTCGGCACGCTGCTGTGCGCCATGCGGCAGAACGACCGCTGGGACGAGGTCGCCGGCCTGGTGGTCCGCCACCGCGACGCCGGGGTGGCCGGCTTCGACCTGGCCGGCCCGGAGATCGGCTTCCCGCCCGACCGGCACCCGTCGGCCATCGCGCTGCTGGACCGTGCCGGGGCGCACCGCACCGTGCACGCCGGCGAGGCGGCCGGCATCGACAGCATCGTCGCCGCGCTGGACGGCGCCCGCGCCGAGCGGCTCGGCCACGGGGTGCGCATCGCCGACGAGGTCGCCGGGGACGGCACCCTCGGGCCGGTGGCGCAGCGGGTGCTCGACCGGCAGGTGCCGCTCGAGGTCGCGCCGTCGTCCAACGTGCAGACCGGCGCCTACCCGTCGCTGGCCGAGCACCCGGTCGACCGGCTGCACCGGCTGGGCTTCGCGGTCACCGTCAACACCGACAACCGGCTGATGAGCGGCGTCTCGGTCACCAGCGAGCTCACTGACGTGGCCGGCACCTTCGGCTGGGGCTGGGACGACGTCCGGACGGTGACCGAGCGGGCGCTCGCCGCCGCGTTCCTGCCCGACGACGAGCGGGCCCGGCTGCTGGCCGACGTCGTCCGCCCGGGGTACGCGGCGCTGCGCGGCTGAGCGTGGCGGGGGCCACCTCCGTCGCGGGAATCCCGGCTCGACCTGCGCTGCTACGGTAGGTGTACCGGCAGTCGCCGGTCATCCTCTCCGGACGGTCCGTCCGGGCAGAAGCGCATCCGTGCAGATCCGCAGCGTCTCCTGACGTCGTGATCGCCAGTGAGGACGCCGATCGACGGTGTCCGCGCACCACCACGGGACGCGCGCCGAGAAGCATCGGAGTCCCACACCCGCATGACCACGTTCGACACTGTCGACGTCCAGACCACCCCTGAGATCGCCGAGGTCGAGGTGCCCGCCGAGCCGAGCGGCCCGACCTTCGCCCAGCTGGGCCTGCCCCAGCAGCTGGTGACCGCGCTCGAGCGGCGCGGCATCCGGCACCCCTTCGCCATCCAGGCCTCCGCCCTGCCCGACGCCCTCGCCGGGCGCGACGTGCTGGGCAAGGCCGCCACCGGCTCGGGCAAGACGCTGGCCTTCGGCCTGCCGATGCTCGCCCGCCTGGGCGAGACCGCCCGGCGGGGCCCGCGTGCCCCGCGCGCGCTGGTGCTCGTGCCGACCCGCGAGCTGGCCCAGCAGGTGTTCGACAACCTCGCACCCCTGGGCCAGTCGATCGGCGTCCAGCTGACCACCGTCTACGGCGGTGCCTCGATGTACCGGCAGATCCAGCAGCTGCGCCGTGGCGTGGACGCCGTCATCGCCACCCCCGGCCGGCTGCAGGACCTCATCAGCCAGGGCGAGGTCACCCTCGACGAAGTCTCCGTGACCGTCATCGACGAGGCCGACTTCATGTCCGACCTGGGCTTCCTGCCGGTCGTGCAGGAGCTGCTCGACCAGACCCGCCCCGACGCCCAGCGGCTGCTGTTCTCGGCCACGCTGGACGGCGAGGTGGACACCCTGGTGCGCCGCTACCTGAAGGACCCGGCCCGGCACGAGGTCAAGCGCGCCGGGGACGACGCCCCGCCGGCCGAGCACCTGGCCTACAGCCTCGCCTTCCGGGACAAGGTGCCGGTGACCGAGCAGCTGGCCGCCCGGCCGGGCCGCACGCTCATCTTCGTGCGCACCCAGCTCGGCGCCGACCGGCTCGCCGGCAACCTGCAGGCCGCCGGCATCAAGGCCGAGGCAATCCACGGCGGGCTGCCGCAGGGCGCCCGCCGCCGGGCGCTGGAGGAGTTCACCGACGCCCGCAGCCCGGTGCTGGTCGCCACCGACGTCGCCGCCCGCGGCATCCACGTCGACGACGTCTCGCTGGTGCTGCACTACGACCCGCCGGCGGACCACAAGACCTACCTGCACCGTTCGGGCCGCACCGCCCGCGCCGGCGCCGGCGGCGTGGTCGTCTCGCTGCTGCTGCCCGACCAGGTGGGCCAGGCCAAGCGCCGGTTCCGCCAGGCCAAGATCGAGCCGGAGGTCTCCCGGGTCCGTCCGGGCGACGCCCCGATCGCCGAGCTCATCGCCAGCGGCGTGCACGTCGAGCCGGTGGAGCGCCCGGTGCGCGAGTCCCGGCGTCCCTCCGGTGGGCACGGCGGTCCCGGTGGCCGGCGTCCCCGCCGGGACGGCGAGCGTCCGCGCCGCGACGGTGACCGGCCGCGCCGTCCCCACGGGGAGCGGCCGCGCCGGGACGGCGACCGTCCGGCGTTCGGCGAGCGGCCGTACGGCGAGCGTTCCCGCGGGAACGGCGACCGTCCGTACGGCGAGCGCGGCGAGCGTCGTCCCAGCCAGTACCGCGGTCAGGGCCGGCGGCCCGAGCGGTCGGCGGACTGAGGAAGGACCCTCCTGCAGGGTCACGAACGGCAGCGGCCGGTCCCGGATCCCCGGGACCGGCCGCTGCCGTTCGTGGTGGGTGTCTCGGCCGCCTCGCCCCCCATCGCTGTTGATCATGGGGTTGTCGCTCGCGGACGCGCCGCCGCCGGTGTGCCCGGCAGCAACAACCCCATGACCAACTCAGGGGCGGGGCGAGCGGTGGGGGCAGGGGGTCCTTCCTCAGTCGCGGAAGACCAGCGCCCCGCTGACCTCGGTGACGACCTGGTCCCAGGCCGGGCGCAGGACGGCGGCGTCCTCGGCGCGCAGCGGGGCGTCGGGCTGCCGCTCCCCGCGCGCCACCGCCTGGCCGAGCGGCGCGTCCGGGCGCAGCAGCTCGTCCACGCGGGTGAGCCCGGCGTACTCGGCGACGTCGCGGACGCCGTCGATCTGCTGGGCGAGGACGCGGTGGTCGACCAGCCCGGCCGCGCCGCCGGCGACCTCTGCCAGCACCTCGGTGAGCTCGGTGAGGTCGTAGCGGTCCTGGTCGGCCGGCAGCGGCGGGGTGTCGGTGTCGGCGACCTCCGGCCAGGAGGCGATCTCGGTGAGGTCGTGGGCCTCGTCCCCGCGGCAGAAGCGGGTGAGGTCGGCGGGGGAGGGGAACAGGAACACCTCGCCGTCCCGGCCGAGGAAGCGGGCCCGGTCGTCGACGTAGCAGCGCAGCGTGACGCCGGAGCCCTCCGGCACGACCACCTCCACCGGCAGGATGCCGACGGCCTCCCAGAACTCGGCGGCCTTGGCGACCTCCGCCGGCGGGGCGGCGATCCGGCCGGGACGGGCGATGGTGCTGACGCCGGCCGCTGCCGCCGAGGCCGCGGTCGAGCCGCCGGCCGGGCGCGTTGCGGGGGCGGCGTCCTCGGTGTCGTCGGCCTCGTCGTCGAACTCGTCGTCCTCGTCGTCGGCCTCGGCCGCCGAGGGGTAGTCCTCGATGGCGACCGTGCCCCCGCCGGTCCAGTCCAGGTGCGCGCCCAGCTCCTCGAGGACGTCCTCCCACAGGTCGTCGAGGGCTCCGCCGACACCCACCCAGGCGTCCTCGCCGGAGCGGCCGAGGAAGGCCTCGACGCCGAGCCCGAGCGACCCGACCTCCGGCCGGGAGACCAGCTCGGCGAGCGCGCCGAACTCCCCGCCGCGGGTCGCGTCCCCGCCCGACCGGCGCTCCAGCTCGATGTCGTCGTCGACGTCCGGGTCGTCGTCCGGGTCGGTCAGCTCGTCATCGCCGGTGTCGAGGCACTCGGCCAGCCGGGTGACGATGTCGATGGTCGCGGCCAGCTCCTCGACCGCCCACCGGTCGGGGTTCTCGGCGGCGATGTCGTAGACGCCGTCGAGGTCGTAGCGGTGGTCGTCGTCGGGCGTCAGGTCGGCCGCACCCAGCCCGACCACGACCGGCCAGACCGGGTGGTCGGCGAGGTCGTGGTCGGTGCGGGTGCGGCAGAAGGCGGCCAGCGCCGCGGGCGTCGGGAAGAGGTGCACGCGGGCCCGGTCGTCCTCGGACGTGCCGAGGAACGCCTGCCACTCCTCGCCGTCCTCCTCCCACGGCGGGGCCCACAGGGTGAAGCCGGTGCGGTCGTCGACGGTGAGGGCGATGGGGACGATGCTGGGCCGGGCCACGGGCCCCATCCTGCCGGGTGCGCTCCCTCCCGCGCGCTCGGGATCTACAGGCCCATCGGGTGCCAGACGGTCTTGGTCTCCAGGAACGGCGTCAGCCGGGACAGGCCCGGGTCGGCCGACCAGTCCGGCTCCTCGGCGGGCGGCCGCACGACCCGCTTGATGCTGCCGGCGGCGAGGCGCTCGAGCTCCATGGCGCGGTCGGCCGGGGCCCCGGTGAGGTCGACGGCGTCGACGTCGTCGTGCTCGGCCAGCCACGGGCCGAGCTCGCCGGCGTCCCCGGTGAGCAGGTTGACCGCCCCACCCGGGACGTCGCTGGTGGCCAGCACCTCGCCGAGGGTGACGGCCGGCAGCGGCCGGGCGTGCGACGTGACGACGACGGCGGTGTTGCCGCCGGCCAGCACGGGGGCGAGCACGCTGACCAGGCCCAGCAGCGAGGAGCGCTGCGGCGCCAGGACGGCGACGACGCCGGCCGGCTCGGGCAGCGAGAAGTCGAAGTACGGCCCGGCGACCGGGTTGGCCCCACCGAGGACGGCGCCCAGCTTGTCCGTCCACCCGGCGTACCAGACCCAGCGGTCGATGGCGGCGTCGACGGCGGCCCGCGCCCGCGATGTCGAGAGGCCCTCGCCGGCGGCGACCTCCTCGCAGAACTGGGCGTGCCGCCCCTCCATCACCTCGGCGACCCGGTAGAGCACCTGGCCGCGGTTGTAGGCGGTGGCGCCCGACCACTTCGCGAAGGTGGCGCGGGCGGCGACGACGGCGTCCCGGGCGTCCTTGCGGGAGGCCTGCGCGGCGTTGGCGAGGAAGCCGCCCCTGGCGTCGGTGACCTCGTAGGTGCGGCCGGACTCCGAGCGCGGGAACGCGCCGTTCACGTAGAGCTTGTACGTCTTGCGGACGGCGAGCCGGTCACTCACTGGACCCCCTCCAGGTACGCGGCGAGCCCGTGCCGGCCGCCCTCGCGGCCGTAGCCGGACTGCTTGTACCCGCCGAACGGCGACGTCGGGTCGAACTTGTTGAAGGTGTTGGCCCAGACCACGCCGGCGCGCAGCCGGTCGGCGATCGCGAGGATCCGCGAGCCCTTCTCGGTCCAGATGCCGGCCGAGAGCCCGTAGGTGGTGTTGTTCGCCTTGGCGACGGCCTCGTCGGGCGTGCGGAAGGTGAGCACCGAGAGGACCGGCCCGAACACCTCGTCGCGGGCGATGCGGTGCGCGGGGGAGACGTCGGTGAAGACGGTCGGCGGGAACCAGAAGCCGCGCTCGGGCAGCTCGCAGGCCGGCTGCCAGCGGTTCGCGCCCTCGGCCTCGCCGATCTCGGACAGCTCCCGGATGCGGGCCAGCTGCTCCGCGGAGTTGATCGCGCCGATGTCGGTGTTCTTGTCGAGCGGGTCGCCGAGGCGCAGGGTGCCGATGCGCCGCTGCAGCGAGGCGATGACCTCGTCGTGGACGTTCTCCTGCACCAGCAGCCGGCTGCCGGCGCAGCAGACGTGGCCCTGGTTGGAGAAGATGCCCTGCACGATGCCCTCGACGGCCTGGTCGATCGGGGCGTCGTCGAAGACGATGTTGGCCGCCTTGCCGCCGAGCTCCAGGGTGAGCTTCTTGCGGGTGCCGGCGACCGCGCGGGCGATGGAGCGGCCCACCTCCGTCGACCCGGTGAACGCGACCTTGTCGACGTCCTCGTGCTCGACGACGGCCCGACCGGTCTCGCCGGCCCCGGTCACGATGTTGACGACGCCCGGTGGCAGGTCGGCCTGGCGGCAGACCTCCGCGAACAGCAGTGCGGTCAGCGGCGTGGTCTCGGCCGGCTTGAGGACGACGGTGTTGCCGGTGGCCAGCGCCGGGGCGACCTTCCACGCCAGCATCAGCAGCGGGAAGTTCCACGGGATGACCTGGCCGGCCACGCCCAGCGGCTTCGGGCCGGGGCCCAGGCCCGCCCAGTCCAGCTTGTCGGCCCATCCCGCGTGGTAGAAGAAGTGCGCCGCCGCCAGGGGGACGTCGACGTCGCGGGACTCCCGGATCGGCTTGCCGTTGTCCAGCGACTCCAGGACGGCGAACTCCCGCGCCCGCTCCTGCAGCAGCCGGGCGATGCGGAACAGGTACTTGCCGCGGTCGGCCGGGCGCATCGGCCCCCACACGCGGGTGAACGCGCGACGGGCGGCGCGGACGGCGCGGTCGACGTCGGCGTCGGTGGCCGAGGCGACCTCGGAGAGGACCTCCTCGGTGGCCGGGTTGATCGTCGTGAAGGGCGCGCCGGACCCGTCGACGAACTCGCCGTCGACGAACAGGCCGTAGGACGGCGCGACGTCGACGACGGACCGCGACTCGGGGGCGGGGGCGTACTCGAACAGTCGTGTCATCAGTCGACGCTCACGTGGTCGGGGCCGGAGTAGTGGCCGGTGCGCAGCTTCTGCCGCTGCAGGAGCAGGTCGTTGAGCAGGCTGGAGGCGCCGAAGCGGAACCAGTCGGGGGAGAGCCAGTCGGGGCCGGCGACCTCGTTCACCAGCACGAGGTGCTTGATCGCGTCCTTCGTCGTCCGGATGCCACCGGCGGGCTTGACGCCGACCTGCCGGCCGGTGGCGGCGCGGAGGTCGCGGACCGCCTCCAGCATCACCAGGCAGACCGGCAGGGTGGCCGCGGGGGAGACCTTGCCGGTGGAGGTCTTGATGAAGTCGCCGCCGGCGAGCATCGCCAGCCAGGAGGCGCGGCGGACGTTGTCCAGGGTGACCAGCTCGCCGGTCTCGAGGATGACCTTGAGGTGGGCGGGGGCGGCGCCGTCAGGCCGGGAACACGCCTCCTTGACGGCCACGATCTCGTCGTAGACGTCCAGGTACCGGCCGGTGAGGAAGGCGCCGCGGTCGATGACCATGTCGATCTCGTCGGCGCCGTTGGCCACGGCGTCGCGGACGTCGGCCAGCTTGACCGCCCGGCTGGCCCGGCCGCTGGGGAAGGCGGTGGCGACGGCGGCGACGGAGATGCCCGTTCCGGTCAGGGCCTCCTTCGCGACGCCGGCCAGGTCGCCGTAGACGCAGACCGCCGCGACCGGCGGGGTCGTCGGGTCACCCGGGTCGGGGCGGCGGGCCTTGGCGGCCAGGCTGCGGACCTTGCCCGGGGTGTCGGCGCCCTCGAGCGTGGTGAGGTCGACCATCGAGATGGCGGTGTCGATCGCCCAGGCCTTGGCGGTGGTCTTGATCGACCGGGCGCCGAGGACGGCGACCCGCGACTCCGCGCCGACCTGGTCCACGCCCGGCAGGCCGTGCAGGAAGGCCCGGAAGGCGGCGTCGGAACGGGTCACGTCGCGGTACGGCGCCAGGGGCTCGCGCCGCGGCGGGTTCGCCGCCGCCGGCGGGTCGGGGTCGAGCACGTGGGTCATGTGCGCATTCTCCCTCGCGTGTCCGGCGCCCCCGCGCCCCGCACACCCGTGCGGGTGGGGGCCGACCGGAGGCGCAGCATGCTGCGCGCGCCGCGCTGGAACTCGTAGGGGACGTCCTGGACCCGCACCTGCACGCCCGCACCGCCCAGCTCCGCCACCACGGAGGCGAGCAGGTCGGGCAGGGCCCGGCCGGCCTGGTCGACCAGTGGGTAGACGCGCACCTCGGTGCCCACGCGGGCCATCTCGCGCAGGGCGGCGACGTGGAACCCGGCGTCGAGCCGGTCGGCGTAGGTGAACAGCAGGTGCGAGGAGAGGCGTCGAGGCGGGCGACCAACTCGCGCGGTCGGCTCGCGTAGATGGGGTCCACCGCGAACGCGTCCGCGCCGCGGGCCCGGGCCGCCGCGGTGAACGAGGCGCCACCACCGGGACAGTCGAGGACGCGGCCGCGCAGGTCGGCGTCGGTCAGGGCGAACATCGCGCGGTACTCGTCGAACGACCGGGCGCTGACCAGGAAGTCCCCGATGTCGGTCGCCCCGCGCAGCTCGCTCACCGGAGCTCCTCGACCAGGTGCACGAGCTCCAGGCCGGGGCGCACGGTCTCGCGGTGGGCGTCCACGTAGCCGTGCCGGCGGTACAGCCGCAGGTTGGCGGTGCTGCGTGCGCCGGTGAACAGGGCCGCCCGCGCGAGTCGCGTCGTCCGCTCCGCGGCCAGCAGCAGTCGCGTGCCGATGCCCCGGCCCTGCAGGTCCGGCGCGACGATGAGCCGGCCGACGTGCAGGACGCCGTCCCGCTCCTGGGAGCGCACCGCACCGACGAGCCGGCTGCCCGCACGTGCTGCCAGGCAGCTGCTGCGGGTGAGCTCGTCGGCGGGCTCGTCGAGGGTCTGGACCAGCGCCGGCAGCCGGACGTCGCCGTACAGCTGGGCCTCGGGGACGTAGGCGGCGCGTTGCAGGGGGAGCAGCTCGCCGGCCGCGTCGGGCTGCAGGGGGCGGAGCTCGATCGAGGGCACGGGCGGTCTCCCCGGACGGAGGTGGACCGGGTGCGCGGCCCACCGGGGACGGGTGGGCCGGACGACGAGGGCAGCCACCTACGGGCGGCGCCACTCCTGCGTCGTCGTCACGCCGGGGATCGTGCCAGCGCCAGGAGGTGGGGTCCACCCGGCCGCTACGGTGGCCCGCGTGCAGCTCACCGTCGTCGACCACCCGCTGGCCCGTGCCCGCCTGACCCGCATGCGGGACGAGCGGACCGACAACGCGGCGTTCCGCGCGGCGCTGGCCGAGCTGACCCAAATGCTGGTCTACGAGGCCACCCGCGCCCTGCCGGTCGCGGAGGAGCGGATCACCACGCCGGTCACCGCGACCACCGGCTACCGGCTGGCCGCGCCGCCGCTGATCGTGCCGGTGCTGCGGGCCGGGCTCGGGATGGCCGACACCGCGCACGGGATGCTGCCGGAGTCGCAGATGGGCTTCGTCGGCCTGGCCCGCAACGAGGAGACGTTCCAGCCGGAGGCGTACATGGCCTCGCTGCCGGCGTCGCTGGTGGACCGCGAGGTCTTCGTCCTCGACCCGATGCTGGCCACCGGCGGGTCGCTGGTGCACTGCTGCGGGCTGCTGACCGGGCGCGGCGCCACCTCGATCACCGTGCTCTGCGCGCTGGCCGCTCCCGAGGGGATCCGCCGTCTGGAGGGGAGCGGGCTGCCGCTGCGGGTGTTCACCGCCTCGGTCGACGAGGGGCTCAACGACAAGGCCTACATCGTCCCGGGCCTCGGGGACGCCGGCGACCGCCAGTTCGGGGCGGTCTGACCGTGCGCTTCGGGGTGCTCGGCACCGGCCACTGGGCACGGACGGTCCACGCGGCCGCCCTGGCCGGGCACCCGACCGCCGAGCTCGTCGGCGTCTGGGGCCGCGACCCGGTCAAGGCCGAGGAGGTCGGCGCGGACTTCGACGTCCCCGGCTTCTCGGACCTCACCGCGCTGCTCGACCGGGTCGACGCCGTGGCGATCGCCGTTCCGCCGTCGGTGCAGGTGGCGCTCGCCGAGCAGGCCGCGGCCGCCGGGAAGCACCTGCTGCTGGAGAAGCCCATCGGGCTCTCGCTCGACGAGGCCGACCGGGTGGTCGCCGCGGTGCGCTCCGCGGGCGTGGCCTCGGTCGTGTTCTTCACCTTCCGGTTCCAGGCCGGGACGTCGACCTGGCTCAGCCAGGCCGCCCGCACCCGCCTGGCCGGCGGCGCCGGCTCGTGGCTGAGCGCGCTGGCCGGCAGTCCCTTCGACTCGGCCTGGCGCCGTGAGCACGGCGCGCTGTGGGACATCGGTCCGCACGCGCTCTCGCTGCTGCTGCCCACGCTCGGCCCGGTGGTCGCCGTGCAGGCCGGGGCCGGCGCCGGCGACACCGTGCACCTGGTGCTGCAGCACGCCACTCCGCGTGTGACCTCGACGCTGACTCTGTCGCACACCGTGGCGCCCATGTCGACGGGCATCGAGTTCTTCGTGCACGGGGACGCCGGCCGGCTCGTGCTGCTGCCGGACACCGAGAGCCCGGTCGAGTCGCTCTCCGCCGCGGTCGACGAGCTCGAGGCGGCGGCGGTGACCGGCGGGACGCACCCGTGCGACGTCGGTTTCGCACGGGACGTCGTCGCGGTGCTGGCGACCGCGGCCCGCGCGCTGGAGTCCGGCTGCCGGGAGGCGGTTCCGGCCTCGGCGTGAGCAGTGCCGGCGTTCCTCGCGGGTTGCCGCCGCTACAGCACCGGCACCGCACGAGAAACCCCGGCAGTGGCCGCGCTCTCGCGCTGTTCCTGACGCCTTCGCGCTGCTGCAACGGCGCGGAAGCGCGCGCAACAGCGCAGGAGCGGTCAGTCGAAGGGGTTGGTGAGGACGGGACTGGCCTGCAGCACGGTGAAGGTGGCCGGCGGCCCGTCGGTGGTCGTGGTGCCGGGGACGTCGGCGGTGGCGCCCCCGTCGACGCTGTAGGTGCCGCTCCAGGTGGTGGTCAGAGCGGCGGTGTAGGTGCCGCTGCGATAGTCGTGGCTGATCGTGTGGTCCGGGTACGGCGAGCCGGGGTCGGTGGTCCGCAGGACGGTGCCGTCGCCGGTGTCCCAGGCGAAGGCGCTGGCGGTCGCGACGATGTCGACGGTGAAGCCGCGGATGTCCACGGTGAAGGTCTGGGTGGTCGGGCCGTCGGTGTAGAAGACGACGGGTAGACCGGCCAGCGCGTTGCCCGGTGGCTGCTGCTGGGTCGACAGGTCGGGCAGGGGGAGGGTCTGGAAGTAGCGGAACACCTCGCCCGGCGACGGCGGCGGGTTCAGCGCCGTGATGTCCACGCAAGCTCCGCCGTCGACAATCACAGGCCCGTAGGCGGCGCCAACTGGCGTTTCAGAACTCGGTGCTAGGTCTTCGACGGGTACGCGTCCTTCCTGGGCTAGTCGCTGTCTCTGGACAATCACAAACTGGATGACGCGGCTCTCGACCTGCGGGCATGCTCGGGTTCGGGAGTCACACGAAACTCCAGCTGCCGCGTCCTCGGCGGTGCAAGGTGTGCGCAAGTGCCACACAAAGAATGCTGGACCCGGTGGTGCGGCATTGGTAGCTAGCCGTACCGGGTCTGCGCCAGAGCCAAAGACATGGGCGGCTGAAACCTGCACAGCACTCTCGCGGAGCGCCGTCGTGGGACAGGAGATGCCATCGCACGTGACCGGTTCCTGCGCACGGGCGGAAGCCGCATTGAGGGTGATGACGATAAGACTGAGGACGCACGCGAAGAAGACCCGGTAACTCATTGAACAGAAAGCTGTGTCATGAGCCACGTCGCCCGGCTGGCGTCCCACCTAAGAAGGCCGCCGCTCGCGGGGCTCGATCGTTCGGGATAGCTGCGACCGTCGATATCGTCACCATCGGCTGTCACCGACAAGGGACTTTGAATGAGCGATAAAGCGAATTGGGCCTCGGTGTCGTTGATTACCGGCGTGGTGATCTCGGATATGCGCACGTCTCCGCCCTCATAGCGCTGCCCCCGTGCGTTGACGTCTCGTACCTGTTCGATAAGCAAGTGGCAGGTCTCGCAGTTCGAGCTGAGGTCGCTGAGGGCGGTCGGGTTGAGGGTTCGTAGGGCGTAGTTGTAGGCGTCCATGTAGTACCGGACGAAGGCCTCAGCACCCGCGGCGTCCTGCGTGCGGGCCTCGGCGGGCATCGGGAGGTCCGGCGGGCCGAGGGGCGGCAGTTCCGGCTCCGACGCGCTGGGCGAGGCGTCAGCCCCGGGCAGGGTGTCACTCGCCTCCTGCCGCTCCGAGCACCCGCTCAGCACGACCGCGCCGGCCGCGAGGCCCGCCGCGAGTCGCAGGGTCCAGCGCCGTGTCACCGTCGTCCACCCCCGTGTCGATCACCGGTCGGCCGGGAGACTACGGACCACCGCCGCCCCGAGCACGCGCCGCTGTGGACAACCACCCGAACGCATTGCCGGGGCTCCTCGCGTCCTGCCGGCGCTGCAGCGCCGGCAACCCGGGAGGAACGCCGGCAATGGCGGGCGTCAGACGCCCAGCGCCTCGGCGAGCTCCTCGAACGAGGCCACCGACAGGTCGGCGTCCGGGTCGCTGGACGGCGGCACGACGCGGCCGCCGAACTCGTCGGGCCGGTGCACGTAGGCCGTCCGCAGCCCCCGCGCCCGCGCCGCGGCGAGGTCGTCGAGGTGCGCGGCGACCATGACGACCGACGACGGGGGCACCCCGAGCAGCTCCGCCGCGGAGTCGTAGACCTCCGGGTCGGGCTTGTAGTGCCGCACGACCTCGGCGCCCAGCACGGCGTCCCACGGCAGCCCGGACCGCCGCGCCAGGTCCACCTGCAGCGCCACGTTGCCGTTCGACAGCGGGGCCAGCACGTACGAGCGCGCCAGCCGCCGCAGACCCGGCAGCACGTCCGGCCACGGGTCGAGGCGGTGCCAGGCGAGCACCAGCTCGTCGCGGACCTCGGCGGGGACGGAGGCCAGCCCGGCGTCCGCGAGCACCGCGGACAGCGACGCGCGGTGCAGCGCGTCCAGCGGCGTCCACGGCAGCTCTCCGGAGCGCACCTGCTCCATCGACGGCACGTACCGCTCGCGCCAGTCGTCGGCCAGGGCGGCCGCGTCCACCGACGGGCCCAGCAGCCGGCGCACCTCGCGGGCGACGCCGCCGCGCCAGTCGACCACCGTCCCGAAGACGTCGAAGACCAGCGCGCGGACGTCCACGGCGGTCACCAGCCCGCCAGCGACAGGAACTCGTCCTCCATGAGCGGGCGGACGGTGCGCATGTAGGTCCCGGTGACGTGTCCGTCGTCCCGGTACACCCAGGTGTTACCGACCAGCGCCGGGCACACGTCATCGGTGCAGAACAGGGAGCTGGTGTCCATCAGGCTCACCCCCGGGGGCAGGACGGCGTCGGCCGCCTCCAGCAGGTCGTCCGAGTAGACCCACGATCGCGGGGTCCCGCACCGGTCGGTGGCACCGCCCCGCTCGGCCACGCAGTCGGGGACGTCGTGCAGGTGCCGGGGGCTGTCCCGCATCGCGATCACCGGCAACCCGGCGTCCGAGAGCTGCTGCCACGCCTCGAGGAACCCCGGGGGCAGGATCTCCGGATCGGTCCCGTAGGCCGTCCGGGTCCCCACCGTGACCACGAGGTCGGGCTCCAGGGAGACGATGCGCTCCACCAGCCGGGACTGCCAGGCGACGCACCCCTCGTGCCCGGGCGTGCCCTCCTCGAAGAACTCGGACTGCGTCGAGAGGCTGCAGCCGGCGCGGATGAGCGAGACCAGCTGCCACCGGTGCCGCTCCGCGAGGTCGGCCAGCGGGGACAGCCAGTGGGCGGCGTGCGAGTCACCCACGATGACGATCCGGCGCTCGCGGTCGTCGGACCCGGAGAAGCAGAGCTCGGTCTGTGTCGGCACGGCGTCGGGCAGGTCGTCCTCCACGGTGCACCAGGCACCGGGCATGAAGGGGTGGTCGTCCCGGATCACCGACAGGGACGGCAGCGGCTCGACCCCGGAGATCCCACCGGTGGCCACGACGGGCGAGGAGAGGGCCACCGCGCCGGGGTAGTCCGGGTCGTCGGTCGCCGCGGCGACGCGGGCGGCCTCGCGGTCGAGCCAGACGGTGGTGCCGGCCCCCAGGGCGAGGAGGGGGACCGTGCCGGCCGCGACCAGGCTCAGCACGCGGACGGGGGACCGCCCGCGCAGTCGTTCGGCGGCGGGCTGTTCGACCAGGCGGTACGTGACCTCGGCCAGGACGAGGGACAGCAGGACCACCGCGGTAGCGCCTTTGATCGAGGGGTATTCGCGCCCGGTGTGCACCAGGTACAGCACCAGGACCGGCCAGTGCCACAGGTAGAGGGCGTAGGACCGGGTCCCCAGCCAGCGCAGTGATCGCAGTCCCAGCAGCCGGTGCACGCCGTGGCGCCCGCCGGAGTCGGCGACGAACAGCAGGGCCAGCGCGCACGCCACCGGCCAGGTGGCCTGCCAACCGGGGAAGGTGTGCGCCCCGTCCAGCACCGCGCCGCAAGCGACGAGCGCGACGATCGCGCCCCAGCCCAGCAGGACGCCGGTCCGCCGTCCCGGCCGGACCCCGCCGAGCGTCAGGGCCAGCAGGGCACCGGCGCCGAGCTCCCACAGCCGGGGCAACGTGGAGAAGTACGCCACCTGCTGGTCGGTCCACGTCGCCACCACCGACCACGCGAAGGACGCTGCGGTGACCGCCGCGACGGCCAGGACGGCGGCCGGGCGGGCGAAGCGGCGCCGTCGGCCGCGGAACAGCAACGCCCCGGCGGCCACGACGACCGGCGCGGCCAGGAGCACCTGGACCTGGATCGACAGCGACCAGAACTGCTGCATCGGACTGGCGATGGCGTTGCTGGCTGCGTAGTCGACCGCCTCGGCGACCAGGTGGCGGTTCTCGGTGAACGTCGCCGAGGCGAGCAGGTGCCCGGCGAGCTCCCGCCACCGCGTCTCCGGCAGAACGAGGGCGCTGGCGGCCACGGTGCCGGCCAGGACCAGCACGGCCGGGGGGACCAACCGGGACAGGGTCCGCGTGATCGACGTCAGAGGGCGGACGCGGCCGCTCCGTGCCACCTGGCCGACCAGGCTGTGCACGAGGAAGAAGCCGCTCAGGGCCAGGAACACGTCGACGCCGCCGGACACCTGGCCGGTGGTGACGTGGTAGCCGACCACGAGTGCGACCGCCACCGCCCGGACCCCGTCGATCTCCGGGCGACGGGTGGCGTGCGGGTGGGCCTGGGCGGCGGGGGAGGGCTCGACGAGGACAGACATGGCGCCTCTCAGAGTCCCAGAGCGACCGCCATCTCCGACCGAAGCGCGTCGAGCTCGTCGGCACCCCGGCCGCGGGCGGCGATGATCCCGGCGTCCTCGTGCACCGGGACGACGGTCTCCAGGTAGGCCTTGAGCTTGGGCTCGGTGCCGCTGGGCCGCACGATCACCCGCACCCCGTCGCCGAGCAGCCGGACGGCGTCCACGGCGGGGGTCTCGTCGAGCAGGTCGGAGGCGACGACCGGGCGCCCCAGCAGCTGCGCAGGCGGCGAGGACCGCAGCCGCGCCATCATCGCGCCGATCCGGGAGAGGTCCTCGACCCGCACCGACAGCTGCCCGGTGACGAACAGCCCGTGCTCCAGCGCCAGCTCGTCGAGCCGGTCGGTCAGCGTGCGGCCGGAGGACCTGAGCTCCGCGGCCAGCAGCGCGACGGCGAGCGCGGCGGAGATCCCGTCCTTGTCCTTCACCACCTGAGGCGCCACGGCGTAGCCCAGCGCCTCCTCGTAGCCGAAGACCAGCGGCTCGTCGTCCGTCCCCGCCCGGACGATCCACTTGAAGCCGGTCGGCGTCTCCGCGAACCGGACGCCGTGCGCGGCGGTCAGCGCGTGCAGCAGCGAGCCGCTCACCAGCGACGCCGCGAACGTGCCGCGGACGCCGCGGCGCAGCAGCCAGTCGGCGAGCAGCCCGCCCACCTCGTCGCCGGTGAGCTGGCGCCCGCCGCAGACCACCGAGCAGCGGTCGGCGTCGGGGTCCTCGGCGATCGCCACGTCGGCGCGCACCCGCTCCGCCAGAGCGGTCAGCAGGTCGACCGCGCCCGGCTCCTCCGGGTTGGGGAAGGCGACCGTCGGGAACGCCGGGTCGGGCTCGTCCTGCTCGGGCACGCTCACCGGCGCCGCCAGGCCCGCGGCGGCGAACACCGACCGGGTCGTCCCCGCACCGACCCCGTGCATCGCCGTGTAGGCGACGACGAGGTGGTCGCGGTCCGGCACCCGGCCGGGGTCCAGCGCGCGGACGACGGCGGCCACGTAGTCGGCCTCGACGTCGTCCCCGAGGGTCAGCCAGTCGTCGGAGCCCGGCACCTCGCGCGCCGGCCCCACGGCGGCGATCGCCGCCTCGATCTCGCGGTCGGCCGGCGGTACCAGCTGGGCGCCGTCGCCGAGGTAGACCTTGTAGCCGTTGTCGTCGGGCGGGTTGTGGCTGGCGGTCACCATCACCCCGGCCGCGCAGCCCAGGTGCCGGACGGCGAAGGACAGCACCGGCGTCGGCAGCGGCCGCGGCAGCACCTGGACGGCGAACCCCGCGCCGGCGAGCACCTCGGCGGAGACCCGGGCGAACTCGTCGGAGCGCCGGCGCGCGTCGAAGCCGATGACCACGCCGCCGCCCGCGTGCCCGGCGTCGGCCAGCCAGCGGCCCAGGCCGGCGGCCGCGCGGGTGACCACGGCGGCGTTCATCCCGGCCGGCCCGGCGCGCAGCGGGCCGCGCAGCCCGGCGGTGCCGAAGGTCAGCGGCCCGGCGAAGCGGCGCTCCAGCTCGGCCCGGTCCTCCGCCTCGATCAGCGCCTCGATCTCGGCGCGGTCGCCGTCGTGCGGATCGGCGTCGGCCCAGGCGCGGGCGGTCTCGAGCAGGGTCACGCACGCTCCTCGAAGTGCTCGGCGTCGAACTCGGCCGTCGTGAACTCGCCGCCGACACGGCCGTGCACCGGATCGGCGAGGTCGGGCTCGCCGTGCACCTCGACCAGCGCCCCGGCGAAGACCTCCGCGTCGTCGGCCGGCTGGTAGCCCAGAGCGCGGGCGGCGGTGAGGTCCCACCAGGTGCGGCTGTTGGCCGAGACGCCCCACACCACGGCGAACCCGGGGGACGGCGCCCGCAGCGCGGCGTCGACCAACGACACCTGGTCGGTGGGGGAGAGCCACGTCGACAGGTGACGGGTCGTCGTCGGCTCGGGGAGGGCGGTGCCGATCCGCAGGCAGACGACGTCCAGGCCGTACCGGTCGGCGTACAGGGAGCCGAGCGCCTCCACCGCCACCTTGGACACCCCGTAGAAGGTGTCCGGCCGCGGCAGGCCGTCGTCCTCCCGCAGGAGACCGGACGCCGGGCGCGGGGTGAAGCCGGTGGCGTGGTTGCTCGACGCGAGCACCACCCGGGGGACGCCGGCCCGCCGCGCCGCCTCCAGCACGCAGTGGGTGCCGTCGATGTTGGCGTGCGAGACCGCAGCCCAGGTCGACTCGCTGGAGACACCCGCCAGGTGGACGACGGCCGAGGCGCCGGAGACGGCCTCGGCCATCGCGGCCGGGTCGGTCACGTCTGCGACGACGTGCTCCTCACCGGGGCGGGGATCGGCCATCGGGACGACGTCCAGCGAGCGCAGCGCCCAGCCTCGCTCCGGCAGGCCGCCGCGCAGCACCGCGCCGATCCGACCGGCCGCCCCGGTGAGCAGGACCAGACCGCTCACGCGGGCCTCCCTGCGGCGATCCCCGCGGGGATCGCCGTCACGGCAGCCGCCCGATGAGCTCGACGAGGAACTCGCCCAGCCGGCCGGCCGCCGCCTTGCCCGCCGCGAGCACCTCTTCGTGGTCGAGCTTCTCCCCGGTGATGCCGGCGGCGGCGTTGGTGACCATCGACAGGCCCAGCACCTCCAGCCCGGCGGCGCGCGCGGCGATGGCCTCCAGCGCCGTCGACATGCCCACCAGGTCCGCGCCGAGCGTGCGCAGCATCCGGATCTCGGCCGGCGTCTCGTAGTGCGGCCCGGGCAGCGCCGCGTAGACGCCCTCGGTCAGCGCCGGGTCCAGCTCTAGGGCCAGCGACCGCAGCCGCGCGGAGTACAGGTCGGTGAGGTCGACGAACGTGGCGCCGACCAGCGGGGAGCGAGCGGTGAGGTTGAGGTGGTCGCTGATCAGGACCGCCTGGCCGACCCGGTGGTCGGGCGCCAGCCCGCCGGCGGCGTTGGTGAGGACGACCGTGCGCACACCCGCCGCCGCCGCCGTCCGCACGCCGTGCACGACCGGCTCCACGCCGCGGCCCTCGTAGAGGTGCGTGCGGCCGAGGAAGAGCAGCACCCCGCGGTCGCCCACCCGCACCGAGCGGACCTCTCCACCGTGGCCCACCGCGGTCGGGGCGGCGAAGCCGGGTAGCTCGCCGATGGGGGCGCTTCCCTCGACGGTGCCAAAGGCGTCCGCGGCCGGGGCCCAGCCCGACCCCATGACGACGGCGACCTCGTGGCCGCCGCCGAGCGCGCTGGTCAGGTCGTCGGCCGCGCGGGCGGCCAGGGCGGCGGGGTCGTCGGCGGGGGGTGCGCTCACGCGGGAACGCTAGCCCAGCGCCCGCGCGGGTGACGGGGCACACGTACCCCAGGTGTCCCGTTGCGGGCGTGTCCGCTGGAGGCCGGAGGGCAGGCGGTCGACTGTGTCGAGGTGCAGCGCATCGACATCGACGGCGTGCCCGTCTTCACCACCGACGGCCCGGCGCGGACCACCGCCGCCCTCGTCTTCGGCGTGGGCCTGCGGGACGAGACGTTCGCGACCATCGAGGTGACCCACCTGGTCGAGCACCTGGCGATGGGGGCGCTGCCCAAGTCGCACCTGCGCTGCAACGCCGTCACCGACGTCGACACCACGACCTTCTTCGCGACCGGCCGGCCGGAGGCCGTGGGCGCGTTCCTGGAGGGCATCTGCCGCGCGCTGGCCGACCTGCCCACCGAGCGGATGGAGCTGGAGGTCGGCGTCCTGCAGGCGGAGAACTGCTCGACGGCGCACTCCACCCTCGGCGCGCTGTGGGCCGCCCGCTTCGGGCTGGTCGGCCCCGGCCTGGCCGTCGCCGACGGTCCCGGCCCGGAGTACCTCACCGAGGAGACCGTGCGGGCGCACGCCCGCCGCTGGTTCGTCCGCGACAACGCCGCGCTGTGGTGTGCCGGGCCGCTGCCAGCCGGGCTCCGGCTGCCGCTGCCGGGGGGCCCGCGTCCCGAGCGGCTCGTCCCGGCCCCGCGACCGCAGACCGGGCCGGTGTGGACCACCGGGCACGGCGCCGGCGTCGGCCTGCTGCTGTCCGCGGGCGGTGCGGGCGACCCCGCCCTGACGGTGGGCGTGGAGGTGCTCAAGGAGCGGCTCCGGGACACCGCGCGCCTCGCCCGCGGCCTGAGCTACTCCGTCGACTCGATGGCCCTGGACGTCACGGCCGACCGCCGCGAGGTCGCCGTCGTCGTCGACGCCCGCGAGGGCCGGGAGGACGCCGTGGCCGGCCTGCTCTGGCAGGCGTACACGGAGCTGTGCGCGTCGGGCCCGACCGAGGCGGAGCTCGCGCACGCGGTGGCCGGCTTCGAGGAGGAGCTGGACGCCGACGAGCGCGCCGTCGTGGAGTCCGAGCTGGCCGACGCCGCCTACTGCGCGGTCAGCGGCCTGGCGTTCCGCCCGGTGCAGGACGTCCTGGACGCGTGGCGGGCGATGACCCCCGAGCGGGTCGCGGCGGCGCTGCGCGGCACGGCACCCACGGCGATCCTGCACGTGCCCGAGGAGGTCGACTACGCCGGTCCCGGCGAGCCGGTCGAGCGCCGGTCCGTGTGCAACGTGCAGGACCGGCTGCCGGCAGGGGAGACGTTCCGCCCCTCGGCCCTGACCCGGCTGTTCTCCCGGGAGAGCCGGGTCGCCCTCGTGGTGGGGGAGCAGGAGCTGGCCCACCGCGACAGCGACGGCGACGTCCACAGCATTCCGTGGGAGCTGGTCGAGGCCGCGCTGCCCACCCAGGACGGGCGGGCCGTCTTCGTCGTCGGGCGCAACCTGTGCAGCGCGGTGGTGGACGAGGAGCGCTTCGGACGGCGGGCCGTCGCGGCGGTGCAGGCGCGCGTGCCGGTCGCCCGCTGGCTGCCGCGTCCGAGGACCGCGGCGGACGACCTGGTCGGGACGGCGTCCCCGGCGGCCGGGACGCCCGCTCGTCCCTAGACTGCCCAGGGTGCAGATCCCCTTCCGGTCCTCCGAGCGAGCCAGCCTCGGCGTCGAGTGGGAGCTGCAGCTCGTCGACGTGCGGACGCGGCAGCTGACCGCCGGGGCGGTGGAGATCCTCGAGGAGCTCCGGCCCGAGGGCGCCGAGGAGCACCCCAAGGCCAAGCACGAGCTGCTGCAGTCGACCGTCGAGGTCATCACCGGCGTCTGCACCACCGTCGCGGAGGCCAAGGCCGACCTGGCCGGCACCGTCGCCGAGGTGCGGGCGGCCGCCGAGCGCCGCGGCCTGGGCCTGATGTGCGCCGGCACCCACCCGATCACCGACTGGCAGACGCAGCAGATCTCGCCCAAGGAGCGCTACCTGCAGCTGGTCGAGAAGATGCAGTGGCTGGCCCGCCGGCTGCAGATCTTCGGCGTCCACGTGCACGTCGGCGTCCGCGCGCCGGAGAAGGCGATCCCGATCGTCAACGCGCTCACCCAGTACGTGCCGCACTTCCTGGCGCTGTCGGCGTCCTCCCCGTTCTGGGTCGGCTGCGACACCGGGCTGGCCTCGGCGCGCTCCAAGGTCTTCGAGGGGATGCCGACCGCGGGGCTGCCCTACCAGCTGTCGGGCTGGGACCGCTTCGAGGAGTACATGGAGACGCTGATCTCCACGCACGCCATCGAGAGCGTCCGCGAGGTGTGGTGGGACATCCGCCCGCACCCGGACTTCGGCACCGTCGAGCTGCGCATCTGCGACGGGCTGCCCACCCTCGACGAGATCGGCGCGGTCGCGGCGCTCTCCCAGTGCCTGGTCGAGCAGTTCGACACCCAGCTCGACCGCGGCTACACCCTGCCGGTCCCGGCGTCGTGGGTGCTGCAGGAGAACAAGTGGCGGGCGGCCCGCTACGGGCTGGACGCCGACATCGTCGTCGACGACAAGGGCACGGTGCGGCCGGTGCGCCAGGCCATCACCGACCTGGTCGAGGAGCTCGAGCCCACCGCCCGCCGGCTGGGCTGCGAGGCCGAGCTGGCCGACGTCCACCGGATCCTGGCCGTCGGCGCCTCCTACCAGCGGCAGCGCGCGGTCGCCGCGGCCTCCGACGGCGACCTGACCGCCGTCGTCGACAGCCTGCTGGCCGAGCTGCGGGACGGCCTGCCCACCAGCGGACCGGCCGACCGGCCGCCGGGGCCGGTGCCCGGCCCGGCCGACTGCACCGGGGGCCACGCGGCATGACGGGCACCGCGGCATGACGGGCTCCGCAGCGTGAGCGGCGCTGCCGGATGACCCAGTTCCCGGAGGAGCTGGGGACGGCGGTCGACGAGTGGGTCGCCGAGCGGCACCCGCAGCTGGTCGCCGTGCGCCGGCACCTGCACGCCCACCCCGAGCTGTCCTACGCCGAGTTCGAGACGACGTCCTTCCTCGAGCAGCGGCTGCGCAACGCCGGCCTGGACCCCAAGCGGCTGCCCTCCGGCACCGGGCTGGTCGTCGAGGTGGGCTCCGGGGACCCGGTCGTGGTGCTGCGCGCCGACATCGACGCGCTGCCGCTGGCCGACCTCAAGGACGTCCCCTACGCCTCCACCCGCGAGAACGCCTGCCACGCCTGCGGCCACGACGTGCACACCACCGTCCTGCTCGGCGCCGCGCTGGCCCTGAACTCGCTCGACGACCTGCCCGGCACCGTGCGCTGCGTCTTCCAGCCCGCCGAGGAGACCGTGCCGGGCGGGGCCACCGGGGTGGTGGCCGCCGGCGTGCTGGAGGGGGCCTCCCGCGCCTTCGCCCTGCACTGCGACCCCTCCCTCCCCGCCGGCAGCGTGGGCCTGCGCACCGGCGCCATCACCGCCGCCTGCGACCGGATGGACGTCACCCTGACCGGCCCCGGCGGGCACACCGCGCGCCCGCAGCTGACCGTCGACCTGGTCGACGCCCTCGGCCGGCTCATCACCGACCTGCCGGCGCTGCTGTCCCGGCAGGTCGACCCGCGCGCCGGGATGTCGCTGGTGTGGGGAGCGGTCAAGGCCGGGGTGGCGGCCAACGCCATCCCGCAGCGCGGCCACCTGAGCGGCACGGTCCGGGTGCTCGACCGCGACGCCTGGCAGGACGCCGAGACGCTGCTGCGCTCGCTGGTCGAGCGGGTGGCCGCCACCACCGGCGCCGACGTGGAGGTCGACTACGTCCGCGGCGTGCCGCCGGTGGTCAACGACCCCCGGGCGGTCGCGCTGCTGCGCTCGGCCGCGCTGGAGACGGTCGGCAGCGAGGGGCTGCGGCTGTCCCCCCAGAGCATGGGCGGGGAGGACTTCGGCTGGTTCGCCGACGTCGTGCCCATCGCGCTGGCCAGGCTGGGCACCCACGGCGGGGGAGCCCCGCTCGACCTGCACCGGGGCACCTTCGACGTCGACGAGCGGGCCATCGGGGTCGGCGTGCGGCTGCTGGCCCGCACGGCGCTGCACGCGCTCTCCGCCGACGCCGGCGCCCCGCCGCCCGGCCCGAAGCCGCACCCCAGCGGTTCCGGTCCGGGTGCGCGACGGTAGACACTGACGCCCACCAGCCGACGACGCCGGGAGCCCGACGATGAGTTCGCCCGATCAGCAGACCGCAGCACCGGCCGACGCCGAGGTGCCGGCCGAGCACGAGGTCCCCGACGAGCTCCCGCTCGCCGCCGGCTTCCCGGCCGCCACCCGGGAGGCGTGGCGGGAACTCGTCGCCGCGGTGCTGCGCAAGGCCGGGCGCGAGGAGCTGCCGGAGCCGGTCGAGGACGCGCTGCGGGTGCCGGTCGCCACCGGCGTCAGCGTGGCTCCGCTCTACACGGCCGAGGACGCCGGTGACCTGCCCACCGCGGTCGGCGTCCCGGGCCTGCCGCCGTTCGTCCGCGGCGGCCGGCCCGCGGTCGGCCCCGCCGGCTCGCCCGCCGTCTCCGCCGCCGGGGGTACCGAGGGGGGCGCGTCCGGCAGCTGGGACGTCCGGCAGCGGCACGCCCACCCCGACGTCGCGCTGACCCGGGAGGCGATCGCCGCCGACCTGGAGAACGGCGTCACCTCGCTGTGGCTGGCGCTCGGCGAGGGCGCGGTCCCGACCGACGCGCTCGGCGACGTCCTGGCCGACGTGTACCTCGACCTCGCGCCGGTGTCGGTCTCCGGGGGGATGCCGGCCGCCGAGGCGCTGCTCGCGCACGTCGCCGGCCGCACCGACCTCGCCCCCGGCGGCTCGCTGGGCCTCGACCCGCTCGGTGTGCACGCCGCCTCGGGAGAGGCGCAGGACCTCACCGGCCTGGTCGACGTCGCCCGCCGGGCGCCCGCGGGCTGGCGCACCGTCGTCGTCGACGGCACGGTCTTCCACGACGCCGGCGCCTCGGCCGTCGAGGAGCTCGGCTGCTCGCTGGCCGCCGGCGTGGCCTACCTGCGGGCGCTCACCGACGGCGGGCTGTCGGTCGACGAGGCCTTCGCCCAGCTCGAGTTCCGCTACGCGGCCAGTGCCGACCAGTTCACGACGATCGCCGCGCTGCGCGCCGCCCGCCGGCTGTGGGACCGGGTCGGCGAGGTCAGCGGGGCCTCGGCCGACGTCCGCGGTCAGCGGCAGCACGCCGTCACCTCCTCGGTGATGACGACCAGGCGCGACCCCTGGGTGAACATGCTGCGGACGACGGTCGCCTGCTTCGCCGCGGGCGTGGGCGGCGCCGACGTCGTCACCGTGCAGCCCTTCGACGCCGCCCTCGGCCTACCCGACGCCTTCTCCCGCCGGATCGCCCGCAACACCCAGAACCTGCTGGTCGAGGAGGCGCACCTCGCCCGCGTGCTCGACCCGGCCGGCGGCTCCTGGTACGTCGAGGCGCTGACCGACGCCCTGGCCGAGGCCGCCTGGAGCTGGTTCACCGAGATCGAGGCGGCCGGTGGGCTGGTCGCCGGACTGGACTCGGGGCTGGTGCGCGACCGGATCGCCGCCGCCTGGGACGCCCGCGCCGAGCGGCTGGCGCACCGCACCGACGCGATCACCGGCATCAGCGAGTTCCCCAACCTCACCGAGAAGCTGCCCGAGCGGCAACCCGCCGCGGATCTGCAGCCGACCGGGGGGCTGCCGCGGGTGCGGGCGGCGCAGGCGTTCGAGGAGCTGCGCGACCGCGCCGACGCCGCCCGGCAGGCGGGGTCGGAGCCGAGGGTCTACCTGGCCACCATCGGGCCGATCGCCCGGTACACCGCGCGGGCCAGCTTCGCCGGCAACCTGTTCCAGGCCGGGGGGGTGGCGACGCCGTCCGGCGACGGGGCCTCCGGCCTCGCCGACGCCGGGACGACGGTCGCCTGCATCTGCGGGACCGACAAGGACTACGCCGGGTCCGCGGCCGCGCTGGCCGCCGAGCTCCGCGCGGCCGGTGCCACGCAGGTGTGGCTGGCCGGGAAGCCGTCGCTGGCGGTCGACGGCATCGACGGGTACGTGTACGCCGGGTGCGACGCACTCGACGTCCTGCAGCGAGTCCACGAGCAGCTGGGAGTGCCGGCATGAGCGCGATCCCCGACTTCAGCGGCGTCGACCTGGGCCGCCCCGCGGCGGCCGCCTCGGCCGACGACTGGGCCAAGCGGTTCAAGGAGGCCACCGGTCGTGGCGTGGAGGAGGCGACCTGGGAGACGCCGGAGGGCATCGCCGTCCCGCCGCTGTCCACCCCGGCCGACCTCCGGGGTCTGGACTTCCTGCAGACCTACCCGGGCCTGCCGCCCTACCTGCGCGGGCCCTACCCGACGATGTACACCACCCAGCCGTGGACGGTGCGCCAGTACGCGGGCTTCTCCACCGCTGCGGATTCCAACGCGTTCTACCGGCGCAACCTCGCCGCGGGGCAGAAGGGCCTGTCGATCGCCTTCGACCTGCCCACCCACCGGGGCTACGACTCCGACCACCCGCGGGTCGTCGGTGACGTCGGCATGGCCGGGGTGGCGGTCGACTCCATCCTGGACATGCGGCAGCTGTTCGACGGCATCCCGCTGGACCGGATGAGCGTCTCGATGACCATGAACGGCGCCGTCCTGCCGGTGCTGGCGCTCTACATCGTCGCCGCCGAGGAGCAGGGGGTGAAGCACGGTCAGCTGACCGGGACCATCCAGAACGACATCCTCAAGGAGTTCATGGTCCGCAACACCTACATCTACCCGCCCAAGCCGTCGATGCAGATCATCAGCGACATCTTCGCGTTCACCTCGCAGCAGATGCCGCGGTTCAACTCGATCTCCATCTCCGGCTACCACATCCAGGAGGCCGGGGCGACGGCCGACCTGGAGCTGGCCTACACGCTGGCCGACGGCGTGGAGTACCTGGAGGCGGGCAAGGACGCCGGGCTGGACGTCGACGCGTTCGCGCCGCGGCTGAGCTTCTTCTGGGCGATCGGCATGAACTTCTTCATGGAGGTCGCCAAGCTGCGGGCCGGGCGGCTGCTGTGGGCGCGGCTGGTCAAGGACGCCGGCGCGCAGAAGGACAAGTCGCTGTCGCTGCGCACCCACTCGCAGACCTCGGGCTGGTCGCTGACGGCGCAGGACGTCTACAACAACGTCGTCCGCACCTGCCTGGAGGCGATGGCCGCCACCCAGGGGCACACCCAGTCGCTGCACACCAACGCCCTCGACGAGGCGCTGGCGCTGCCCACCGACTTCTCCGCGCGGATCGCCCGCAACACCCAGCTGCTGCTGCAGCAGGAGTCGGGCACGACGCGGGTGATCGACCCGTGGGGCGGCTCGGCGTACGTGGAGAAGCTGACCTACGACCTGGCCCGCCGCGCCTGGGCGCACATCGAGGAGGTCGCCGAGCACGGCGGCATGGCGCAGGCCATCGACGACGGCATCCCCAAGCTGCGCATCGAGGAGGCCGCCGCCCGCACCCAGGCGCGCATCGACTCGGGCCGGCAGCCGGTGATCGGCATCAACAAGTACCGGGTCGACGCCGACGAGGCGATCGAGGTGCTGCGGGTCGACAACGCCGACGTGCTCGCCCAGCAGAAGGCCAAGCTGGAGGAGCTGCGCGCCTCCCGGGACGACGGCGCGGTCCGCGAGGCGCTGTCCCGGCTCACCGACGCCGCGCGGGCGGCCGCCGAGGGACGGCGCGGTCGTGAGCTGGACGCGAACCTGCTCAAGCTCGCCGTCGACGCGGCCCGCGCCAAGGCCACCGTCGGGGAGATCTCCGACGCGCTGGAGGAGGTCTACGGGAGGCACGCCGGGCAGGTGCGCACCATCTCGGGTGTGTACCGCGAGGAGGCAGGAGCGTCCGGGCCGATGGAGGAGACCCGCAGCATGGCGGAGGCGTTCGAGGAGGCCGAGGGGCGCCGTCCCCGCATCCTGGTCGCCAAGATGGGCCAGGACGGCCACGACCGCGGCCAGAAGGTCATCGCGACGGCGTTCGCCGACCTCGGCTTCGACGTCGACGTCGGTCCGCTGTTCCAGACCCCCGAGGAGGTCGCCCGGCAGGCGGTGGAGGCCGACGTGCACGTCGTCGGCGTCTCGTCGCTGGCCGCCGGCCACCTGACGCTGGTGCCGGCGCTCAAGCAGGCGCTCGCCGACCTCGGGGCCGAGGACGTCATGATCGTCGTCGGCGGCGTGATCCCGCCCGACGACGTGCCGACGCTCAAGGAGATGGGCGCGGCCGAGGTGTTCCTGCCCGGCACGGTGGTCGCGGAGGCGGCGCAGCGGCTGCTGCGGACGCTGTCCGAGCGCCTCGGTCACTGATGGGCCGTTCCGTCGACGTCCCGGCGCTGGTCGAGGGCGTGCTGGCCGGCGACCGACGGGCCGTGGCGCGGGCGATCACGCTGGTGGAGTCGCACCGCGCCGACCACCGGGAGCGCGCGCAGGAGCTGCTGGTCGAGCTGCTGCCGCACGCGGGGTCGGCGCGGCGGGTCGGCATCAGCGGCGTCCCCGGCGTGGGCAAGTCGACCTTCATCGACCAGCTCGGCGTGACGCTGACGGCGGCTGGGTCGAGGGTGGCGGTGCTCGCCGTCGACCCGTCGTCGGCCCGCTCGGGCGGGTCGATCCTCGGGGACAAGACCCGCATGGCGCGGCTGTCGGTCGACCCGAATGCCTTCATCCGGCCCTCGCCGACGTCGGGCACCCTCGGCGGGGTCGCGCAGGCCACGCGGGAGTCGATGGTCGTCGTCGAGGCGGCCGGGTACGACGTCGTCCTGGTGGAGACCGTCGGCGTCGGGCAGTCGGAGATCACCGTCGCCGAGATGGTCGACTCGTTCCTGTTCCTGACGCTGGCCCGCACCGGTGACCAGCTGCAGGGCATCAAGCGCGGCATCCTCGAGATCGCCGACGTCATCGCGGTCAACAAGGCCGACGGACCCGGTGCCCCCGACGCCCGCAAGGCCGCCCGCGAGCTGGCCGGCGCGATCCGCATGCTGCGCGGCCACGGGGAGGACTGGCAGGTCCCGGTGCTCACCTGCGCCGGGCTGACCGGCGAGGGGCTCGACGAGGTGTGGGCCAAGCTGGTCGAGCACCAGGACCGGCGGAAGGCCTCCGGTGCGTTCGAGGAGCGCCGCCGCAGCCAGCAGGTGCGCTGGACCCGGCAGCTGGTGCGCGACGGCCTGGAGCACCGGCTGCGCGCGCACCCCGGCGTCCGGGCCGCCGCGCCGGAGCTGGAGAAGGCCGTGCTGGCCGGCGAGCTCACCCCGGCGCTGGCCGCGCGGCAGCTGCTGGAGACCTTCCTCCACGACTCCTGAGCCCCACCGCAGGCGCGAGTGCGACGAACCCGTGGCGATCAGGCGCCGAGGACCACGGGTTCGTCGCACTCGCCGCGGAAGCCACGGGGGAGGCGGCCGGCAGCTCAGACGCCGGTCGAGCGGCACTCCCGGGCGCGCAGCTCGACGAGGTAGTCGTCGGGCGCACCGGCGGCCTCGGCGGCGTCGGCGAGCGCGCCCAGGTACCGCGCCGAGGGCAGCCCGCCCTCGAAGGCGTCGAGCACGTAGACCCACGCCACCTGGTCGCCGGTGAGCGTGTGCACCCGCAGGTGCAGCTTCCGGTAGAGGCCCTGGTCGGCGCCCTCCCAGGCGTCGAGCGCCTCGGCGTCGGCGTCGGTGAGGTCGTAGAGGGCGACGAAGACGCCGGGGGACAGCGACTCGCCCGGCGTGGTGTCGTCCGGGACGAGGGTGGCCAGCGCCCCTTCCCAGCCGTACTCCTCGGCCCCGAAGGTCAGCCGCCAGCCCCTGATCCAGCCGGTGCCGGTGTGCGGGGAGGAGGGACAGCGCCGGAGCATCTGTGCGGGGTCCATGTTCGACCCGTACGCGGCGTAGAGGCCCATCACGGGGCAGCCTACGGCGGTGTGGCACGCCCCTCGGTGGGAGATGGGCCACGTCGTTCCCCGGAACGGGGAGAATGCTGTGCGGCACGTGTCCGCACCGCACCGATAGGACTCCCCATGACCCGCATCGTCATCATCGGCGGTGGCCCCGCCGGCTACGAGGCCGCGCTGGTCGCCGCATCCCTCGGTGCGGAGGTCACCGTGGTCGAGCGCGACGGCGTCGGTGGGGCCAGCGTGCTCACCGACTGCGTCCCCTCCAAGACCTTCATCGCCTCGGCCGGCGTGATGACCAACGTGCGCGACTCGACCGCGCTCGGCGTGCAGGGCTCCGAGCTGGCCACCGTCGGCATCGACCTCCCCGCGGTGAACCAGCGGGTCAAGGGCCTGGCCGTGGCGCAGTCCGCCGACATCCGGGCCCGGCTGGTCGCCGAGGGCGTGCGGGTCCTCCCCGGGCAAGGCCGGCTCTCCGACGAGGTCCGCGGCCTGGCCGAGCACCGGGTGCAGGTGGTGGACGCCGTGGGCGCGGTCAGCGAGACGCTGGAGTGCGACGTCGTCCTCATCGCCACCGGCGCGGACCCCCGGGTGCTGCCCGGCGCCGAGCCCGACCACGAGCGGATCCTCGACTGGCGCGACGTCTACGACATCCAGGAGATGCCCGAGCACCTGGTCGTCGTCGGCTCCGGCGTGACCGGGGCGGAGTTCGCCTCCGGCTACCTGGAGGCCGGCGTCCCGGTGACGCTGGTGTCCTCGCGCGACCGGGTGCTGCCCGGCGAGGACTCCGACGCCGCCGAGGTGCTCGAGGACGTCTTCCAGTCCCGCGGCGGCCGGCTGGAGCGCGGCCGGGCCGCAGGGGTGCGGCGCACCGAGAAGGGGGTCGTCGTCGAGCTCACCGACGGGCGCACCGTCGAGGGCTCGCACGCGCTGATGACCGTCGGCACGGTGCCGAACACCGACGGGCTGAACCTGGAGCGGTGCGGGGTGGAGCTCGCGCCGTCCGGGCACGTCGTCGTCGACCGCGTCTCGCGCACGAGCGTGCCGGGCATCTACGCCGCTGGTGATGTCACCGGCGTCTTCCAGCTGGCGTCGGTCGCGGCGATGCAGGGCCGGATCGCCATGTGGCACGCGCTCGGCGAGGCGGTCACCCCGATCCGGCTCAAGACGGTGTCGGCGAACGTCTTCACCCACCCGGAGATCGCCACGGTCGGCGTGCAGGAGAAGACGCTGCCCGAGGGCGCCGACATCGAGGTCGTGCGGCTGCCGCTGGCGACCAACGCGCGGGCCAAGATGGCGGACCTCCGCGACGGTTTCGTGAAGCTGTTCGCCCGGCAGGCGACTGGCGTGGTCGTCGGTGGGGTCGTCGTGGCCCCCGGGGCGTCGGAGCTCATCCTGCCGATCGCGCTGGCGGTCACGAAGGGGCTGACGGTCACCGACCTGGCGCAGACCTTCGCGATCTACCCGTCGCTGTCCGGGTCGATCACCGAGGCCGGCCGGCGGCTGATGCGGGCCGACGCCCTTGCCTGAGAGAGGACCCCGTCCTCCCCGCCCTTCGGAGAAGGACCCCTCCTCCCGGCTGTTCGGAGAAGGACCCCGTCCTCCTCACCGCTCGCAGGCTCGCGGCGCGCCTCTGGACGGGCCGGCGGGGTCCTGCAGGGGACGAGGGGCCGGGGACGGTGAGGCCACGGGGGCGGCTGGGACGCAGCTGATGGGACGGCGGGGGCGCGGGGGAGTCCTGGGCCGGGTGTGACGGCGGGTTCGACTGGATCCCCGGCGTCCGGTGCCGACGCGCGCGCGGGCTGCCGAGGACAGGGGGGATGCGCCCCCACCGGACCACCCCCGCCCCCCGCCGCCGCCCGCTCCGGGCGCTGGCCGGTGCCGCGACCGCGCTGGCCCTGGCCCTGGCGCTGCCGGCGACGGCAGCCCGGGCCGAGGAGCCGGCGGCGCCGGACACCGTCGTCGGCGAGATCGTGCAGGCCTGGCCCGAGGCCGGTCCGGCCGGCTCGACCGCGGAGGCCGGGTACGCCGAGGCCCCGCTGACCTGGGTGGAGAGCACCACCGGTGAGGCCGTCCGCGTGCCGACCGGGGCGGTGGCCGGCCTGGCGGTCGGCTCCACCGTCCAGCTCACGGTGGGGGAGCACGTCGCCGACGACGCAGCCCAACAGGGCCTCGTGCCCGCCCGCGACGTGCTGGCCGCCGAGCTGCTGCAGGAGGCGCCGGAGGCGCGCGCCGCGCGGGTCGCCGGGTTGACCAACCAGGTCACCGTGGCGATGGCCGTCCCGGCCGGCGGGCAGCGGGACGGCGCGACGCTGAGCCAGCTCGTGGCCGCCGTCGGCGGGCCGGTCGCGGAGTTCTGGGCGGGGGAGACCGACGGCGCCGTCCGGCTGGGCGTGACCGACGCGCACGACTGGGTGCAGACCACCGTCGGGTGCGCGGACCCCACCGCGCTGTGGAACGAGGTCGCCGCCCGCACCGGCTTCGTGCCCGGGCCCGGGCGGCACCTCGTGGTCTACGTCAGCAGCCTGCCGGGGGACCTCCCCGGCTGCTCCTACGCGCTCGGCCAGGTCGGGAGCGGGGTGGGTGCCGGCGGGCGGGTCTACGTCCGCGACGTGCTGCCCTCGGTCATCGCCCACGAGCTGGGCCACAACTTCGGCCTCGGGCACTCCTCGGGGCACCAGTGCGACGGCGCGCTGGAGACCGGTGCCTGCCGCACCGCCCCCTACCGCGACTACTACGACGTCATGGGCGCCTCGTGGCGTGAGGTCGGGTCGCTCAACGCCCCGCAGGCCGCACAGCTGGGCGTGCTGCCCGCCTCGGCCCAGGTGCCGGTCACGGCAACCGGGCCGGCGACGACGGTCACCCTGGCCCCGCTCGCCTCCCGCGCCGGCACCCGGGCGGTGCGCCTGACCGACCCGACGGGCAGCACCTACTGGCTGGAGCTGCGCGCCGCCGTCGGCCGCGACGCCTGGCTCGGCGCGGCCGGCAACCGCTTCGGCCTCGACTCCGGCGTCCTGCTGCACCGCACCGGCCGGATGCCCGACACCGCGCTGCTCCTCGACGGCACACCGTCCACCGCCGCGCGGTGGGACGACGACCTGCAGGCCGCGCTGCCCGTCGGCGTGCCGGTGCCGGTCGCCGGTGGCGCGTTCACCGTCACCGTGGACGCCGTCACCGCGGCCGGGGCGACGCTGACCGTCGTCCCCGCCCCCGGTGCCGCCGTCCCGGTGACCCCGCTGCCCGAGGGCGACCCGACGCCGGAGGTCCTGGCCGCCGCGCCGGGCGTGCCGGCCGCCGCCCCGGCCACCGCGACCGCCGCGACCGCCGCCCCGGCCGACGTCGCGGTCCCGGTCGCGCCGGAGGTCCCCGTCGCCGCGACTCCGGAGGCGCCCGTCGCGCCGGTCGCGGCCGGCGTGCTGCTGACCGAGCCGGTGCCGTCCGCGGTCCGGGGTCGCTTCCCGCGCCGACTGGGCGCCGCCGGTCGCGGCGGTCGCGGGCGTGGGGGTCCTGGTGCTCGCCGGCTGGACCGTCACCCGCAAGCGGGTGGCGCGCGGCCGGGACTGAGCTCCCGCCTCCACTTCCCGGTCCGGCCTGCCGATGAGGGGACCGGCCCCTCGCGCTTGGAGACCCCCCGTGCCACCTGTGCGTTCCCCCCGGCTGCTGGTCCTCGCCGTCGCAGCAGCCGCCGTCCTCCCGGTGCTGGTCGCACCGCCGGCCGCCGCGGAGGAGACCTCCACCAGCGGCGAGACGGTCACCGGTGAGCTCGTCCGGGCCTGGCCCGAGCACGAGGACCCCGAGGAGGCCGCGCACCACGCGGAGGAGGGTCCGCTCACCTGGGTCCGCCGGGACGACGGCGAGGCGGTCCGGGTCGACACCGCGGACGTCGAGGAGATCCCGGTCGGCGCCACCGTCACGGTCACCCTCGGCGAGGAGGTCGCCGGGGACGTCGCCGCCGCCGAGGGGTTGGAGCCGGCGCTCGAGGTGCTCCAGGCCGAGGTCGTCGTTCCGGCACAGGTCGCCCCGGCGGACCCGGCACCGCAGACGACGCCGACCAACGAGGTCACCGTCGTCCTCGTGGCGCCGGCCGGCTCGGTCGAGGACGGGACCCGGCTCGCCGACGTCGTCGACGTGGTCGACACCCAGGTCCGCGACTTCTGGGCCGAGCAGACCGACGGCGCGGTCCGGTTCGACGCCGTTGCCGGGGCGGACGGGTGGGTGCACACGGCCGCCGACTGCACCGACCCCTTCCGGCTCTGGGAGGAGACGGCGGCGACGATCGGCTGGGAGCGCGGACCGGGCAAGCACCTGCTGCTGTACGTCACCAGCACGCCGGAGGAGCTGGACGGCTGTGGCTACGGCCTGGCCGAGATCGGCGCCGGCCCGATGGCGGGCGGCTACGGCTACGTCCGCGACGTCCGGCTGTCGGTCATGGCCCACGAGCTCGGGCACAACCTCGGTCTCGGCCACTCCTCGGCGCTGCAGTGCGATCCCGAGGGCGTGTGCCGCGTGCAGCCGTACTGGGACTGGTACGACGTCATGGGCGTCTCGTGGGAGCAGGTCGGCACGCTGAACCCGGCGCAGGCGGACTGGCTCGGGCTCGCGCCGGCCACCTCGATCGCCGAGATCGCCGCCGGCCAGCCGGCGGCCACCTTCACCCTGTCCGCCGCCTCGCAGCGGTCCGGGACCCGGGCGGTCCTGCTGCGGGACGGTGACCTGCGCTTCTGGCTCGAGTGGCGGCCCCCGACCGGCCGGGACGCCTGGCTGGGCACCACCGCCAACCGTCCGAGGGTGCAGCCCGGTGTGCTGCTGCGCCGGACCTCCTACAGCCCGGACAGCTCCTACCTCTACGACCCGACGCCCTCCCCGCGCTCGACCTGGAACCGCGACCTGCAGACGGCGCTGCCGTTGAACCGGCCGGTCCCCGTGGCCGACGGCCTGTTCACGGTGACCGTGCAGAGCGTGTCGGACACCGGCGTCACCGTGCGCGTCGTGCCCGGGACCAACGCCACCACCGGCGCCATCCAGACCGCCTACCAGCGGCCGGGCGTCGCCGACGACCTCGGGTCGCCCACCGCGCCGCAGACCTGCGGCCTGCCCGGCGGCGGCTGCCGGCGCACCTACGAGGGCGGCGCCATCTACTGGTCCGCGGCGACCGGCGCGCGCGTGGTCACCTCTCCGGTGCTGGAGGAGTACCTGGCCCTCGGCGGGCCGGCGGCGATGGGCTACCCGCTCAAGGACGACGCCGTCCGCTTCTGGCCGACGACGGCCGGGCTGGTCGGCACCTTCCCCGGTGGTGACATCGTCTGGACGCCGGAGTTCGGCGCGCACGTCGTCCGGGGCGCGATCCGGGACCGCTGGCGTGCCGCCATCGACGCGCTCGGCCCACCGACCGCGTCGGAGTCCGCCGTCGCCGGGGGCTACGCGCTGCCCTTCCTCGGCGGGACGGTCTACTGGTCGCCGTCGACCGGGGCGCGGATGGTGCGCGGGGCGATCCTGCAGCGCTACGAGGCCGCCGGGGGGCCGCGGGCGCTGGGCTTCCCGATCGCCGACGACGGCGGCACCGCCGACGGCACCGGTGCGCTCGTCCGGCTGCAGGGCGGGGTCATCTACTGGTCGGCCCGCACCGGCGCGCACGACGTGCGCGGGGCCATCCTGGAGCGCTGGCGGTCGCTGGGCGCGCAGACCGGGGCGCTGGGGTACCCGATCGGGGACGACGTCGCGGTGCCCGGCGGGTGGAAGACCGACTTCGCCGGCGGCTCGATCTACTGGTCGCCGTCGACCGGTCCGCGGATGGTGCGCGGGGCGATCCTGCAGCGCTACGAGGCCGCCGGGGGGCCGCGGGCGCTGGGCTTCCCGATCGCCGACGACGGCGGCACCGCCGACGGCACCGGTGCGCTCGTCCGGCTGCAGGGCGGGGTCATCTACTGGTCGGCCCGCACCGGCGCGCACGACGTGCGCGGGGCCATCCTGGAGCGCTGGCGGTCGCTGGGCGCGCAGACCGGGGCGCTCGGGTACCCGATCGGGGACGACGTCGCGGTGCCCGGCGGGTGGAAGACCGACTTCGCCGGCGGCTCGATCTACTGGTCGCCGTCCACGGGTCCGCGGATGGTGCGCGGCGCGATCCTGCAGCGCTACGAGGCCGCCGGGGGGCCGCGGGCGCTGGGCTTCCCGATCGCCGACGACGGCGGCACCGCCGACGGCACCGGTGCGCTCGTCCGGCTGCAGGGCGGGGTCATCTACTGGTCGGCCCGCACCGGCGCGCACGACGTGCGCGGGGCCATCCTGGAGCGCTGGCGGTCGCTGGGCGCGCAGACCGGGGCGCTGGGGTACCCGATCGGGGACGACGTCGCGGTGCCCGGCGGGTGGAAGACCGACTCCGCCGGCGGCTCGATCTACTGGTCGCCGTCCACGGGTCCGCGGATGGTGCGCGGCGCCATCCTGCAGCGGTACGAGGCCGTCGGCGGGCCGGTGAACGAGGGTTTCCCGGTCAGCGACGACGGCCCGACGGCGAGCGGTCGAGGCGCCTTCGTCGAGCTCCAGCGGGGCGCGATCTACTGGTCGCCCTCGACCGGCGCACACCTCGTGGACGACTACTTCCTCGAGAAGTACAGGGCAACGGGCGCCGAGACGGGCCCGCTGGGCTTCCCGACGGGGCCGATGGAGGGTCCGTTGACGGTCCTCACACCCCACCTGCCTTTCACAGGAGGGCGGCTCTACTGGGTCGCCGGCGGGGGGCGCACCCACATGCTGCGCGGAGCGATCCTCGACAAGTACGTGGCTCTCGGCGGACCGCAGGGGCTCATGTGGCCGTCCACGGAGATCAGGTTGGGCAACCCGGTCAGTGACGACGTCCCCACCGCGACGCGGGACGGCGTGGAGGCACGCTTCGTGGACGGTGACATCGCCTGGTCGGCCGCGACCGGCGCACACGCGATGCGTTCGGCCACCGCCGCTGTCTGGCGGGGGGGTCTCGGCCGGCCCGGTTCGCTGGGCTACCCGACCACGGACTCGGTGCAGCGCGGTGACGGCAGTGGGTGGGACACCGCCTTCCAGCACGGCAGCCTCTTCGAGGCGCGCGACGGGACGGTGACCAGGATCGGCTGAGAGAGGACCCCGTCCTCCTCGGGACGGGGCCGACGAGGGCCCGCCACCGGAAACCGGTGGCGGGCCCTCGTCGGGTGCAGGTGGACTATTCGGCGATCGTGCAGAGGACGGCGCCGCTGGTCACCGAGGCGCCCACCTCGGCGGCCAGGCCGCTGACCGTGCCGGCCTTGTGGGCGGTGATGGGCTGCTCCATCTTCATCGCCTCGAGGACGACGACCAGGTCGCCCTCGGCCACGGTGTCCCCGTCGGAGACCGCGACCTTGACGATCGTGCCCTGCATCGGGCTGGTCAGGGAGTCGCCGGACGCCGCCGACCCGCCGTGCCCGCCGCCGCGCTTGCGCGGCTTCGCCCCGCCGGCCGCGGCCGGGGCCGATCCGCCGGCGGCCAGGCCCGCGGGCAGCGACACCTCGAGCCGGCGACCGCCGACCTCGACGACGACGGTCTGCCGCTCCTCGGGCTCGTCGTGCTCGGCCGGGGCCGCGGAGTACGGCTGGACCTGGTTGTCCCACTCGGTCTCGATCCAGCGGGTGTGCACGGTGAACGGCTCGGTGGTGAAGGCCTCGTCGCGGACCACGGCCCGGTGGAACGGGACGACCGTCGGCATGCCCTCGACGACCAGCTCGTCGAGGGCGCGGCGGGCCCGCTGCAGGGCCTCCTCGCGGGTGGCGCCGGTGACGATGAGCTTGGCCAGCATCGAGTCGAACGCGCCGACGACCTCGCCGCCGGTCTCGACGCCGGAGTCCCAGCGCACGCCGGGCCCCTGCGGGATCTCCAGCCGGGTCACCGGGCCGGGGGCGGGCATGAAGTTGCGGCCGGCGTCCTCGGCGTTGATCCGGAACTCGATGCTGTGCCCGCGCGGGGTCGGGTCCTCGGTGACGTCCAGCGGCAGGCCGTCGGCGATGCGGAACTGCTGGCGGACCAGGTCGAGGCCGCTGGTCTCCTCCGAGACCGGGTGCTCGACCTGCAGCCGGGTGTTGACCTCGAGGAAGGAGATCGACCCGTCGGCGCCGACGAGGTACTCCACGGTGCCGGCGCCGTGGTAGCCGGCCTCCGCGCAGATGGCCTTGGCCGACTCGTGGATGCGCGCCCGCTGCTCGTCGGTGAGGAACGGCGCGGGCGCCTCCTCGACCAGCTTCTGGTTGCGCCGCTGCAGCGAGCAGTCGCGAGTACCGACGACGACGACGTTGCCGTGGGTGTCGGCCAGCACCTGGGCCTCGACGTGCCGCGGCTTGTCCAGGAAGCGCTCGACGAAGCACTCGCCGCGGCCGAACGCCGACACGGCCTCGCGGACGGCGGAGTCGAACAGCTCGGGGATCTCCTCCTTGGTGCGGGCCACCTTCAGCCCGCGACCGCCACCGCCGAACGCGGCCTTGATGGCGACCGGCAGGCCGTGCTCCTCGGCGAACGCGACGACCTCGTCGGCGCCGCCGACCGGGTCCTTGGTGCCGGGCACGAGCGGCGCGCCGGCCTTGGTCGCGATGTGCCGGGCCTGCACCTTGTCGCCGAGGGCGATGATCGCCTCGGGCGACGGGCCGATCCAGGTCAGACCGGCCTCGATGACGGCCCGGGCGAAGTCGGCGTTCTCCGACAGGAAGCCGTAGCCGGGGTGGATCGCGTCGGCCCCGGACCGCTTGGCGGCGTCCAGGATCTTGTCGATCACCAGGTAGGAGTCCCCGGGCGTCGTCCCCCCGAGGGCGAAGGCCTCGTCGGCCGCGCGCACGTGCAGCGCGTCGCGGTCCGGCTCGGCGTAGACGGCCACGCTGGTCAGCCCGGCGTCCTTGCAGGCGCGGGCGACCCGCACGGCGATCTCGCCACGGTTGGCGATCAGGACCTTCTGCACCGGAGTTCTCCCTCGGGTTCGTGCTGCATCCACAGCGGGTGGGGCGGGCGAGCGGAGGCTCAGCGCCGCCAGAGGTCGGTGATCGCCAGCCCGCGCTTGGCGAGCTGGGTGCGCAGCGTGGCCAACGACAGGCCGACGACCGCCGCCGGGTCGCCCTCGACCCGCCGGACGAACGGCGCGCCCAGCCCGTCGAGGGTGAAGGCGCCGGCCACCGCCAGCGGCTCGCCGGTCGCGAGGTAGGCCTCGATCTCCCGCGGCGTGGGGCTGGCGAAGTGGACGACGGTGGACACGACGGCGACGTCCCGGCTGACCACCTGGCCGTCCCGGACGTCGAGGAGCGCCTGGCCGGTGTGCAGCACGCCGCTCCGGCCGCTCATCCGCTGCCAGCGGTCGCGGGCGTCGTGCGCGTCGGCGGGCTTGCCCAGCGGCTTACCGCGGAACTCGAGCAGCGAGTCCGCGCCCACGACCAGCGCGTCGGTCTCCTGCTCGGCGACCGCCTTGGCCTTGGCCGCGGCCAGCAGGGCGACCTGCTCGCCGACCCGCGCCGCCCGCACGGTCGACTCGTCCACCTGGCTCACGACGACCTCGGGCGTCAGCCCGGCCTGGCGCATCAGGGCCAGGCGGGCCGGGGACGCCGAGGCCAGCACCAGCCTGCGGTCCACGCTCATGAGTACCTCGCAGAGGCGCGCCAGCCGCCCGGTCCCGGGTGCAGCGGGCGCCGGTGCGCGTCCCCGAACGACGCCCAGGCCCCCACCGGGGTGGGCCGGCGACGGGTGCGCCGCCGGGACAGCGCGGCGACGACGACGGTGAGGGCGGCGAGCTCCTCGGCGGAGGGTTCGCCCCTGACCACCCGGAGCAGGGGTGTCGTCGTCACAGCGGGATGTTCCCGTGCTTCTTCGGCGGCAGGGTCTGGCGCTTGTTGGCCAGCAGGCGCAGCCCTTTGGTGACCTCGATGCGGGTCTCCGACGGCCGGATCACCTGGTCGACGTACCCGCGGTCGGCCGCGATGTACGGCGACAGCAGCGCGTCCTCGTACTCGGTGATCAGCTCGGCGCGGCGCGCGTCGGCGTCGTCCGCGTCGGCCAGCTCCCGCCGGTACAGGATGTTGACCGCGCCCTGCGCGCCCATGACGGCGATCTGCGAGGTCGGCCAGGCGAGGTTCAGGTCGGCGCCGAGGTGCTTGGAGCCCATGACGTCGTAGGCGCCGCCGTAGGCCTTGCGGGTGATCACGGTGATCTTCGGGACGGTCGCCTCGGCGTAGGCGTAGATCAGCTTCGCGCCGCGGCGGATGATCCCCTCCCACTCCTGGGAGGTGCCGGGCAGGAACCCGGGGACGTCGACGAAGGTCAGCACCGGGACGTTGAACGCGTCGCAGGTGCGCACGAACCGCGCGGCCTTCTCGCTGGCGTCGATGTCCAGCGTGCCGGCGAGCTGGGTGGGCTGGTTGGCCACGATCCCGACCGGCCGTCCATCGACCCGGCCGAAGCCGACGACGATGTTCGGCGCGAACAGCGGCTGCACCTCGAGGAACTCCCCGTCGTCCAGCACGTGCTCGATGACGGTGTGCATGTCGTAAGGGGTGTTGGCCGAGTCGGGGATGAAGGTGTCGAGCTCGCGGTCCTCGTCGGTCACACCGGCGTGCGTGGTGTCGGCCGGGTCGACCTCGAGGGCCGGCAGCGGGTCGAGGTTGTTGCTCGGCAGGTAGGACAGCAGCGCCTTGACGTAGTCCAGCGCGTCCGCCTCGTCCTCGGCGAGGTAGTGCGCGACGCCGGACTTGGTGTTGTGCGTGCGGGCGCCGCCCAGCTCCTCGAGCGTGACGTCCTCGCCGGTCACCGTCTTCACCACGTCGGGGCCGGTGATGAACATCTGGCTGGTCTGGTCGACCATCACGACGAAGTCGGTGAGCGCGGGGGAGTAGACGTGCCCACCGGCCGCGGCACCCATCACCAGCGAGATCTGCGGGATGACGCCGGAGGCGTGCACGTTGCGCCGGAAGATCTCGGCGTAGAGCCCGAGGGCCACCACGCCCTCCTGGATCCGTGCGCCGCCGCCCTCGTTGATCCCGATGATCGGGCAGCCGTTGCGCATGGCCAGGTCGAGGACCTTCACGATCTTCTCGCCGTAGACCTCGCCGAGGCTGCCGCCGAAGACGGTGACGTCCTGGGAGAAGACGCAGACCGGGCGCCCGTCGACGGTCCCGTAGCCGGTGACGACGCCGTCCCCGAAGGGCCGCTTGGACTCCATGCCGAAGGTGGTCGAGCGGTGGCGGGCGAACTCGTCGAGCTCGGTGAACGACCCCGGGTCCAGCAGTGCCTCGATCCGCTCGCGGGCGGTCATCTTCCCCGCGGCGTGCTGCTTCTCCACGGCGCGCTCGGACCCCGCGTGCGTGGCCTCCTGCACGCGACGCTCGAAGTCCGCCAGCTTGCCGGCGGTCGTGTGGATGTCGACGTCGCCCGGGACGGAGTCCCCGGCGCTCTCCAGTTCAGCCGCGCTCACGTGCTCTCCTCGCTGCGCTCGTCGGCGCGTTCGCGCCGCGCTGCTGCGTCCATTGGTGAGCTCGCAAGCTCGCTCACGCATCTCTCCTCGCTGGGGCTGGCCGACGGCGTCCCCGCGCGCCGTGCCCGGGAGTGAGCTCCCTCGCTCACGGGTTCCGTAGCGTAGAAGAGTGCCCGAGACGCTGCCGTCCACCTCCGCCGACCCCTCCCGGGCCCCGCTCGACGGCCGGTCGCTGGCGGCCGCGCTCACTGCCGGGAGCGCCCTGTGGCGCTCGCTGGAGGTGGTACCCGAGATCGGCTCCACGAACGCCGCCCTCCTCGCAGCCGCGGCCGAGGACGCGCCCGAGGGCACGGTCCTGGCGGCCGAGCACCAGGCCGCCGGCCGGGGCCGGCTCGACCGCGTCTGGACCTCTCCACCGGGCGCGGGCCTCACCGTCTCGTTCCTGCTGCGCCCCGACGTGCCGAGCGCCCGCCGGGGGTGGCTGCCGCTGCTCACCGGCGTCGCCCTCGCCGAGGCCGTGGGCGAGGTGCCCGGGGTGCGCGCCTCTCTCAAGTGGCCCAACGACCTGCTCGCCGCCGGCGGCGCCAAGCTGGCCGGCATCCTGGCCGAGGTCGGCAACGGGGCGGTGGTCGTGGGCGTGGGCCTCAACGTCTCCACCCGCGCCGACGAGCTGCCGGAGACCGGTACCTCCCTCGCCCTGGAGGCGGGGCGGCCGGTCGACCGCGCGGCGGTGCTGCTGCAGTTCCTCCGCGGCTTCGAGCGCCGCTACCACCTCTGGGCCCAGGCCCTCGGCGACCCGGTCTCCAGCGGGCTGGCCCGCGACTACCTGGCGTGGTGCTCGACGGTGGGGGTCGACGTCGTCGTCACGCTGCCCGACGGCTCCACGCTCGAGGGGGTCGCCGAGTCGGTCGACTGGGACGGCCGCCTCGTCGTCCGGACGGCGCAGGGCGTGGCTGAGCTGGCCAGTGGGGACGTGCGACACGTGCGCGCACCGGCGCGGGAAGCGTGATACGAGGGTCACCCTCCGTCATCCTGTCCGCGTGCCCTACCCTGACAAGCTGCTCGCCGAGGACGAAGAGGTCGTCCGGCACCTGCACCCGCACTGGCTGACCCTCGCCAGGCCGGTGCTCGTCCTGCTGCTCGTGGTGGGCGGCACCTCCTTCGGCGCGGCCCTGGTGCCCGCCGGCCCGTCCCAGGGCACGGCGCGGACGGTGCTCGCCGGGCTGGCGCTCGTGGTCCTCGTCGTTGCCGTCCTGCGGCCGCTGCTGCGCTGGCGCACCACGCACTACGTGGTCACCACCCACCGTGTGCTGCTGCGCGAGGGCGTCCTGGCCCGCCGGGGCCGCGACATCGCGCTGTCCCGGATCGCCGACGTCTCCTACCGGCAGACGCTGGGCCAGCGGCTGGTCAGCTCCGGCAGGCTCACCATCGAGACGGTCGGCGACGGCGGAGCCACCGTGCTCGAGCGGGTGCCCGACAGCGACGGCGTCCAGCAGCTGCTCGTCCAGCTCGTGGAGGAGGACGCCGACCGGCGCGGCGCGCACCCCTCCGGTGCGGTCGGCCGGGCGGGGGACCGCCGGGACCGGGCCGGCTGGGACGACGACGGCTGGGGCGACGACGGCTGGACCCCCGCCGGCTGGTCGACCGGGCAGCGCACGGCCCGCCTCTGACCGCGGGGGTGTGACGGGCCGCGCACGGCGTGGCTGGACGTTCCTGTCGGTACCCCGACCTACCTTCTGCGCCCATGCGGCTGCTGCACACCTCCGACTGGCACATCGGCCGCACCCTGCACGGGGCCGACCTGCTGCGCGAGCAGGAGGCGGTGCTCTCCGGGCTGGCCGACGTCGTCGTCGCCGAGTCGGTCGACGTGGTGGTCGTCGCCGGCGACGTCTACGACCGCGCGGTGCCCTCCGCCGACGCGACCGGCGTGCTCGACCGGGTGGTCGGCCGGCTGCTGCGGGCCGGCGCGGCCGTCGTCCTCACGCCGGGCAACCACGACTCCGCGCGCCGCCTGGGCACCTTCTCCGGCCTGCTGTCGGCCGCAGGCCTGCACGTGCGCGCCACGACGGCCGGTCTCGACGAGCCGGTGCTGCTGCGCGACGAGCACGGTGAGGTCGCCGTCTACGGGCTGCCCTACCTCGAGCCGGAGCTCGCCCGCCACGAGCTCGGGGTGCCGGGTGCGCGGTCGCACGAGGCGGTGCTCACCGAGGCGATGGAGCGGGTGCGCCGCGACCTGTTCCTGCGCCCCGGCGCCCGCTCGGTCGTGCTGGCGCACGCCTTCGTCGGCGGCGGGGTGCCCAGCGACAGCGAGCGCGACATCTGCGTTGGCGGCGTCGACCTGGTGCCCGCGCCGGTGTTCGACGGGGTCGACTACGTCGCGCTGGGCCACCTGCACCGGCCGCAGACGATCACCCCGCGGCTGCGCTACAGCGGCTCTCCGCTGGCTTACTCCTTCGGCGAGGCCGGGCAGGGGAAGCAGGTGTGGCTGGTCGACCTCGACGCCACCGGGCTGGCCGGCGTCTGTGCGCTGGCCCTGCCCACCCCCCGCCCGCTCACCGTGCTCACCGGCACCCTCGACGAGCTGCTCGCCGATCCGGCCCACGCGCCGGTCGAGGACCACTTCGTCTCGGCGCGGCTGACCGACGACGTGCGACCGTCGGACCCCATGCGCCAGCTGCAGGCCCGCTTCCCGCACTGCGTGCACCTGGAGTGGACCGGCGGCGCCGGCGGGGGAGACGGGCGCAGCTACCAGGAGCGACTGCGCGGCCGCAGCGACCTGGAGGTGGCCGGGGAGTTCGTCACCCACGTGCGCGACGGGGTCGGCGTCAGCGATGCCGAGCGCGAGCTGCTGGTCCGGGCGCTCGGCGCGGCGGCCCGTGAGGAGCTTGCCCGGTGAGGCTGCACTCCCTCTCGATCACCGCCTTCGGGCCGTTCGCCGGCACGGAGACCGTCGACGTCGACGCGGTCGCCCGCGACGGGCTCTTCCTGCTGTGGGGCCCCACCGGCGCGGGCAAGACGACGCTGCTGGACGCCGTCGTCTACGCCCTGTACGGCACCGTGCCGGGAGCGCGCGGCGAGGAGAAGCGGCTGCGCAGCGACCACGCCGACGCCGCCACCCGCACCGAGGTCGCCTGCGAGCTGACCCTCGCCGGCGAGCGGCTGCTCGTCGTCCGCCGGCCCGAGCAGACCCGGCCGAAGAAGCGCGGCGCCGGCGAGACCACCGAGCAGGCCAAGCTCACCGTGCAGCGGTGGGACGGCGCCGCCTGGGAGCCGGTGAGCACCCGCATCGACGAGGGCTCGGAGTACCTGCGGGTGCGGCTGGGCCTGTCCGCCGAGCAGTTCTGCCAGGTGGTGCTGCTGCCCCAGGGCGACTTCGCCCGCTTCCTGCGCGCCGAGCCCGAGGACCGCGCCAGGCTGCTGCGCACCCTCTTCGACGTGGGCCGCTTCGCGCGGGCGGAGGACTGGCTGGCCGCCGAGCGCCGGGCCGCCGAGGAGACGCTGCGCACCGATCGAGAGCGGCTGGGACGGCTGCTCGACCGGGTCGCCCATGCAGCCGACGTCGCGGTGCCCGAGGAGCTGGCGCCCGAGCTGGTCGGCGCCCGGCCCGGCGCGTCGGTGAACGCCTGGGTCGCCGCCGTGCGCAGCCGGGCCGCCGGGGACCTCACCGCTGCCACCGCTGCGGCCGAGGCCGCAGCCGCGGCCAGCGCCCGCCTGGACGGCGAGCTGGCCGAGGCGCGCGGGCTCGCCGACCGGCACGCCCGGCGCGACCGCGCCCGCCAGGAGCTGGCCGAGCTGACCGTCGAGGAGGAGCAGCTGGGCCTGCTGCGGGCCCGCGCCGACGCCGGACGCCGGGCGGAGGCGCTGCGCGACGTCCTGGAGTCCGCCGGCCGCACCGCGCTGGCCGCAGAGGCCGCCGCCACCGCCCTGGCGGCCGCGCGCGCTGCCTGGGCCGAGGTCGCCGACGGCCGCGACGCCGACGCGCTCACCGCCCGGGAGCTGCGCGACGAGGCCGCCGCGGCTCGGGCGCTGGCGCCCGAGGCCGACCGCGCGGCCGGGCTGGCCCGCGAGCTCGGCCGGCTGGGCCGGGTTGTCGAGGCGCTCACCGCCCGCTGCGAGGAGGGGGTGCGCACCGCGGCGAGCTGGCCCGGACGCGTCGCCGAGGCGCAGCGCCGGCTCGACGCCGCCTCGGCCGCCGCCGTGCGGCTGCCGGGCCTCACCGCGGCCGCCGACGCCGCCCGCACGGCGCTCGACGCCGCGCACCGCGCCGAGCGGGTCGCCGCCCACCTGGCCGCCGCCCGGGAGACCGCGGAGGCCGCGCGCACCGCGTGGGTCGACGCCCGCGAGGCCCTCGTCGAGCTGCGCGCGGCACGCCTCGACGGCATGGCCGCCGAGCTCGCGGCGGGTCTGGCGCCCGGCGCCGACTGCCCCGTCTGCGGCGCCACCGAGCACCCGCGGCCGGCCGAGCACACCGGCCCGCGCGTCTCCGCCGACGACGAGGAGCGGGCGCGGGCGGTCGTCGACACGGCCGAGGAACGCACCGCCGCCGCCCGCCGCACGGTCGAGGAGCGGGAGCGGGAGCTCGCCGTCCTGCGCGAGCGGGCCGGGGAGCTGCCGGCCGCGGAGCTCGCCGCATGCGCCGAGCAGGCCCGCGCCGAGCGCGCCGAGGTCGCCGCGCTCGCCGGGGACGTCGACGCCGCCCGGCGCGAGCTTGCCGACCGGGAGGCCGGCCGGGACGCCGCGACGACGAGGCTGGCCGCCGACCGCGAGGAGCTGCAGCGGCGCACCGCGGAGCGGGACGGCCGCGCAGACGCCCTCACCGAGCTCACCGCGCGGCTCGACGCCGCCCGCGGGGCGGACACCGACCTGCCCGCGCGGGTCCGGCGGCTGACCCGGACCGCGGAGCGCTGCGAGGCCGCGCTGTCCGCCGAGGCCGAGGAGCTGCGGGCCCGCGCTGCCGCCGACGCCGCGCGGGAGGCCGCGGCCCGGCGCGCCACCGCCGCCGGTTTCGCCGACCTGGTCGACGCCGCGGACGCGCTGCTCGACGCGGGGGAGCTGGCCCGCCTCGAGCGGCGGCTGCGGCAGCACGACGAGGCCAGGTCGGTCGCCGCGGCCACGCTCGCCGACCCGGAGCTGACCGACCTGCCCGCCCGGCCGGACGTCCCGGCCCTCCAGCAGCGCTGCGCGCAGCTCACCGCCCACCGGGAGGAGGCGGTCGCCCGGCTGGAGCAGGCCCGGCGCTGCGCCGGGGCCCTGGACGCGCTGGCCGGCGAGGTCGTCTCCGCGGAGGTCGAGCTCGCCGAGCGCCGCGCGTGGGCCGGGCGGGTCGCGGGCCTGGCCGACCTGGTCAACGGCCGCGGCGCCAACACGCTGCGGATGCGGTTGCAGTCCTTCGTGCTGGCCGCCCGGCTCGAGCAGGTCGCCGAGGTCGCCAGCCGGCGGCTGCAGGAGATGTCCGGCGGCCGCTACACCTTCCTGCACAGCGACGCCCAGGCCCGGCACGGCGCCCGCGGCGGCCTGGGCCTGGACGTCTTCGACGAGTACACCGGCACACGGCGTCCCACCAAGACGCTCTCCGGCGGGGAGAGCTTCATGGCGTCGCTGGCGCTGGCACTCGGACTCGCCGACGTCGTCACCGCCGAGGCCGGCGGCATCCAGATGGACACGCTCTTCGTCGACGAGGGGTTCGGCACCCTCGACGCGCTGGCCCTCGACGCGGTGATGAACGTGCTCGACGAGCTGCGCCGCGGCGGCCGGACGGTCGGCGTCATCAGCCACCTGGAGGAGCTGCGCACCCGGATCCCCACCCGGTTGGAGGTCGTCGCCGGGCGGCACGGGTCCCGTCTGGCCGGCTGAGCCGCCCACGCCGGCGGGCCGGGTGGTGCTGTCGGGGTCGGTGTGACGGAGGGGCACGACTCCTGGCAGGTGTTGCCCCAACGGCTGCAGGTTTCGGTGCCTTTCGAGTCAACACCCGTGCGCGGAGCGTCACTAGCGTCCAGGGAGTCCACAGGTCCGGAGCACGCCTCCACGCCTTTCCGGGAGACGCCGATGTCTGTCGCAGCACGCACGGTCGCCACCAGTCCGCAGGCGACGGGTGCCGTGCGCCGGTCCCGGTCCGAGATCCGGGCGCTGACCGGGCTGCGCATCGTCGCGGCGATGTGGGTGGTCCTCTTCCACTTCGAGGGCCAGCTCCTCCCCTACGTCGAGCAGTTGCCCGGCGCGCACGCGGTCCTCGGTGCCGGCTGGATCGGCGTGGAACTGTTCTTCGTGCTCAGCGGCTTCGTCATCGCTCGCAGCTACCTGGACGAGTGCGGGCGGCGCTGGTCGACCGCGGGTGCGGCCCGGTTCGTCGCCAACCGGTTCGCCCGGGTGTGGCCGGCCTGGATGGCGGTGACGGTGGTCGCCTGTGCGTGGCTCGTCGTCTGTCCGCGGTTGGGGTTGAACCCCAACATCGTCAGCGGGCACCCGCCGCTGGAGCTCACGACCCTGCTCCGCCAGGTGACCATGACGCAGATGTGGGGCGAGTCCTCGCTCATCGACGTCAGCTACGTCGCGCCCGGCTGGTCGATCAGCGCCGAGTGGCTGGCCTACCTCGCCTTCCCGCTGATGGCCCTGGCGATGCGCTCCTTCCTGCGCGCGCCCGCAGCGGTCAACCTCGTCCTCGCGTCCGCGACGATGTCCCCGCTGGCCCTGACCTCCTTCCTGCACGGCACCGACGACATCGAGATGAACTGGGTGCTGCGCATCTCCTGCAGTTTCGTCGCCGGCATCCTCGCCTCGTGCGCCGTCGCCGACCTGGAGGGCACCGAGCGCGCCGAGCGGTGGGGGCAGCGACTGACCGCCGCCGGCCTCGTGACCACGGCGGTCGTCCTGCTGTGGGCCAACTGGCGGCACGGTCAGGACCTCGCGGGAGGCGGTGAGGCCGGCAAGTACGCCGCCGTGGCGGTGCTGTGCTGGCCGGTGCTCATCGCCGGGCTGGCCCTGACCGACGGTGGCCCGGCGCGGTTCCTGTCGCGAGACGCCATGGTCTACGGCGGCCGCATCTCCTACTGCCTCTACCTCGTGCACTGGGTCGTGCGGGACGTCGGCATGTCCGTGCTGGGTCGAGACCCGGACGCCCCCGGCCGAGGGGCGTACACGCCGGGAGGTGCACTGGTCGTGCCCGTCCTCGTCGTCGTGTGCCTCGTGCTGGCCGCTGGGCTCTACCACGGGGTCGAGGAGCCGGCCCGTCGTCGGCTGGTCCGCCTCTGGGGCGGCCGCCGTGCTGTCGAGACCGCTCCCGCGGCGGTGTCGCCACAGTCGCCGACCGGCGCAGCCCCCACTGGGGAGGCGACCGCACGCCGGCTGACACCGCCGCTCACCGCGTCCGGCCGGCCGTGGCCGCTGACCGCGCCTCCGCAGTCGCGGACGGAGGCCTCACGCGGCCTGCCCGCGGACGCTGTCCTGGCCGCCGGGGACGGGCGGGGCCCCCGCCCGCGCGGCTGAGACCCGGCCGCACCGCCGGGTCCCGGCGACGACAGGTCCGGCGAGGGATCAGGCGGCGGCGTCGGTGGCGGGGAAGACCCAGCGCCGGTACATCAGGTAGCGCACGACGGTGCCGACGGCGATGGACACCAGGTTGGCGCCCTGCAGGGCCCACGCGCTGGTCAGGTCGAGGCCGTACCGGGCGAACGCGACGATCCCCAGCCCCAGCAGCAGCGTCAGGCCGTTGATGGCCAGGAACATCGGGTACTCGCGCTTGAACCCGGTGCGGGCCCGGTGCGCGAACGACCAGTGACGGTGGCCGAAGAAGGCCACGGTCATCGCCACGACGGTCGCCACCGCCTTGGCCATGACTGCGCCGCTGCCCAGATGCCCGTAGAGCAGCTGGAACAGCCCGACCTCGATCACGAAGCCGATCCCGCCGACGACCCCGAACGCCCCGAGGTGCCGGACGACGGACCACAGGGAACGGCTGCGGGGCTGCGTGGGCGCGGGGACGGCAGTCACGAAGGGCCAGGGTACGCGTCGGCGGCACCCCCCCACCGGGCGACGACCGCCGACCCCCGTGCAAAGCGGACCGCAGCACGCCCCGACCGGTGCCCAGCAGGCACGCGGAGCGGGAGCGACTCGTCAGGTGTTGCCAGATCGGCCCGGGGACTCTGGTGCGTCGTCGACTCAAGACCGTCTCGCTCGCGAGTTACGTTCTGTCACGAGACGCAATCGCTTCGTGATCCAAGCAGGGGAGGGCCGCGTGTCCACACGAGCCCAGGGAACCGGGACCGACGGCGGGCAGTCGGCCGGGTCGGGGGAGATCCGGTCGCTGACCGGGCTGCGGGCGGTCGCGGCCGTCTGGGTGGTCGTCTACCACTTCCAGTTCACGCCGGGGGTCGGCTACGACGGCTACTGGGAACCGCTCCGGCCGGTCATCCGGGCCGGTGCCACCGGCGTGGACCTGTTCTTCGTCCTCAGCGGCTTCGTGATCACGCTGACCTACCTCGAGCGCGTCGGCCGCACGCCCTCGGTGCGCGAGGCGGGGAGCTTCCTGTGGGCGCGGGTGTGCCGGATCTGGCCGGTGTACGCGCTGGTCACCGTCGTCTACGGCGGGTGGTTGCTGGTCAAGGCCGCCCGGGTGACCGACGGGGTCGTCGCCTACCAGGTGCAGCAGCCGGTGCTCGACGTCTGGAACTTCCTGCTCCAGTTCACGATGGTCCAGCTGTGGTGGCACCCGGCCTCCGGCGGCGAGTCCTGGATGGGCTCGGCCTGGTCGATCAGCGCCGAGTGGCTGGCCTACGTCGCGTTCCCCCTGGTCGCGCTGTTGCTCTGGCGCATCCGCAACGCGCCGCTGGTGCTGCTCGGCGCCACCGCCGTCCTGCTGATGGTGCCGCTGGGCTACACCACCTACGTCCACGGCGGGCCGGTCATCGCCTGGTCCTGGCTGCTGCGCATCGGCGCGGCGTTCCTGGCCGGCGCCCTGACCTGTCTGGTGGTCCGGCGGGTGCGCCGGACGCCGCGCGTGGAGCAAGCGGCCGCCACCTGGGCCCTGGCCAGCGTCGGCGCCGTCGCCGTCGGCCTGTGGTGGGGCGACTGGCGGGGGATCGACAACGACCACTCGGCGTTCGGCGGCATCGTCGTCGTCTTCTTCCCGGTGCTCGTCGGTGCGCTCGCCCTCTCCCGCACCGGCCTGAGCGCCCTGCTGTCCCGGGAGCCGGTGGTGCACGGCGGCCGGATCTCCTTCGGCCTGTACCTGGTCCACATCCCGGTGTTCGAGGTCTTTTGGACCCTCATGGACTGGTGGCCCCGGATCGCCGTCGGCACCTCGCTGTGGGCCCTGCTGCTCGCCCCCGTGCTCCTCTCGACGTTCGTCCTCGCGCACCTGGCCCACCGGTTCGTCGAGGAGCCGGCGCGCGAGCGGCTGCGTCGGGCCGTCCCGGCGCGCCGTCCGGCCGCGGATGCGGCGCCGGCGGCGCAGCCGCGGGTCGCCGTCCGGGCCGGGCGGCCGCTGACGCCGGCCACCGCGGCCCTGCTGGCCGGGCGCAGCGCCGGCGTCCCGCGGGTGGAGGCCGTCCCCGTGCCGGCGCAGCGGCCGCGCAGCGCCTGACCGTGCGGGCGAGCCGCCGCTCCGGACCTCACGTCCGGTGACCGAGACTCGCGTCATGGCGCGGTTCCTCCCTCGACGGGCACTGGTGCGGACGGCGGTGACCGCCTTCCTGCTGGCCGCCGTGGCCGGCTGCAGCCCGGCGGCGGACGACGCCGCGCCGGCCGCCCCGACGTCCGCGCTGCCCAGCGGTCCGGTGCCCGCGACGTCCGACCCCGCGACGCCGCGCACCTTCCTCGCCGTCGGCGACTCGATCACCGCGGGCGCCACGGACGTGGCCCAGCCGCTCGTCGGGGACCGGGTGCAGGGGGGTGCCTCCTGGTTGCCCGCCGCGGAGCAGGAGAGCGGCTGGAACCTCGTGGACGGCTGGGCGGTCCCGGGGGCCACCACCGCCGACATGCTGGCCGGGGTGGAGCCCACCGACTGGACGGCCGACGTGCTGGTCGTGATGGCCGGCACCAACGACCTGGCCCGGGGGCTGCCGTGGGAGGAGTCGGCGGCGCACCTCGAGGGCATCGTCGCGGCCGGCGGCGCACCGACCACCGTGGTCGTCGCCATCGCGCCCAGCGACCCCCGCCCCGCGGCCCGCAACGGCTACAACGCCGCGCTCGCGGGGCTGGCGGGCGGCAACGGCTGGACGTACCTGGACCCGTGGGGTGAGGTCGACGCCGGCGGTTCGTTCGCCCCCGGCGCGTCGCCGGACGGCGTCCACCCGACCCCTGCCGTGGCCGCCGACGTGGGCAGCCGCATCGGCCGGTCGCTGGCCGCGCTCGACTGAGCCCCGGGCGGCCCCCTCTACGCTGGGCCCCCGTGGCCACCCCCGTCGACCCGCGCACCGGACTCCCCGTCGTCGCGATGGTCGGCGGCGGCCAGCTCGCCCGGATGACCCACCAGGCGGCGATCGCGCTCGGCCAGTCGCTGCGGGTGCTCTCCACCGGCCCGGACGAGTCGGCCGCGCTGGTGGCTGCCGACGTCCGGCTCGGCGACCACCGCGACCTCGACGCCCTGCTCGCCGTCGCCGACGGGGCCACCGTGGTCACCTTCGACCACGAGCACGTCCCGACCGAGCACCTGCGCGCCCTCGAGGCGGCCGGGCACCGGGTCGCACCCGGCTCCGACGCGCTGGTGCACGCGCAGGACAAGCTGGTGCTGCGCCGGGCGCTGGCCGCCGCCGGCGAGCCGCAGCCGGTCTGGGCCGAGGTCGCCTCCGTCGACGAGGTCGCCGCCTTCGGCGACCGGCACGGCTGGCCGGTGGTCGTCAAGACGCCGCGCGGCGGCTACGACGGGCGCGGGGTGTTCGTCGTCGACGGCGCGGACGACGTCGCGGAACTCTTCACCGGGTACGACGTCCTGCTGGCCGAGCAGCGGGTCCCCATGGTCAGGGAGCTCTCCGCGCTGGTCGCCCGCTCACCCTTCGGCCAGGTCGCCGTCTGGCCGGTGGTCGAGACCGTGCAGCGCGACGGCATCAACACCGAGGTGCTCGCGCCGGCGCCCGGGCTGGACGAGGACACCGCGACCGCCGCCCAGGAGCTCGCGGTGCGGGTGGCCGACCGGGTCGGCGTCGTCGGGGTCATGGCCGTCGAGCTCTTCCAGACGGCGGACGGCGTCCTGGTCAACGAGCTCGCGATGCGGCCGCACAACTCCGGGCACTGGACCATCGAGGGCTCGCGCACCAGCCAGTTCGAGCAGCACCTGCGCGCCGTCCTCGACTACCCGCTGGGCGCCACCGGGATGGCCGCGCCGGTCGTCGTGATGGCCAACGTGCTCGGCGGGCGCGCGGCCGAGGAGGGCTGGACCGGCCCGTCGCTCGACGAGCGGGTCCACCACCTCATGGCGCACTGGCCCGACGTCAAGCTGCACTGGTACGGCAAGGGGCAGCGCCCCGGGCGCAAGCTCGGCCACGTCACGGCCCTGGGTGCCGACCTCGACGAGGTCCGCGCCCGCGCCACCGCGGCCGCCCGCTACCTGGCCGACGGCGAGGTCGACCCGGCGTTCGCCTTCCCGACCGAGCACTGAGACCGACCGAGCAGCGAGGAGCCCGCGTGGACCCGATCGTCGGCATCGTCATGGGCAGCGACTCCGACTGGCCGGTGATGGAGCCCGCCGCAGCCGCGCTGGCCGAGTTCGGCGTCCCGTACGAGGCGCACGTGGTCTCCGCGCACCGCACGCCCCGCCGGATGCTCGAGTACGCCGAGACCGCCGCCGGCCGGGGGCTGCGGGTCGTCATCGCCGGCGCCGGGGGAGCCGCCCACCTGCCCGGGATGGTCGCCGCGGCCACGCCGCTGCCGGTGATCGGCGTCCCCCGGCCGCTGGACCGCCTCGACGGGCTGGACAGCCTGCTGTCGATCGTGCAGATGCCGGCCGGGGTGCCGGTCGCGACGGTCTCCATAGGCGGGGGACGCAACGCCGGGCTGCTCGCGGTGCGCATCCTCGCCGCCGCCGACCCGGAGCTGCGGGCCGCCGTCGAGCGCTTCCAGGCCGACCTCGCCGAGTCCGTGGGAGCACGTGACGCCACGCTGCAGGAGCGGCTTGCTTCCTCCTGATACGAGGGCGTCCTACGATCTACCCGTGGGTAACAACGCTGCGGGGCTGTACGCCCTGACCGAGGAGCACGAGGCGATCCGCGAGGCGGTCCGCGACATCGCGGAGCGGGAGATCGCCCCCTACGCCGCCGAGGTCGACGCCGACTCGCGCTTCCCGGTCGAGGCGCAGAAGGCGCTCACCGCGGCCGGCTTCCACGCCACCCACATCCCCGAGGCATACGGCGGCGAGGGCGCGGACGCGATCGCGACCTGCATCGTCATCGAGGAGGTCGCCCGGGTCGACGCCAGTGCCTCGCTGATCCCCGCGGTCAACAAGCTCGGCTCGATGCCGGTGATCCTGGCCGGCAGCGAGGACCTCAAGCAGCGGGTGCTGCGGCCGATCGCCGCAGGCGAGGCGATGATCAGCTACGGGCTCTCCGAGCGCGAGGCGGGCTCCGACGCCGCCGCGATGCGGACCCGCGCCCGGCTCGACGGCGACAGCTGGGTGCTCAACGGCACCAAGGCCTGGATCACCAACTCCGGCATCTCCGAGTGGTACACCGTCATGGCCGTCACCGACCCGGAGAAGGGTGCCAACGGCATCTCAGCCTTCGCCGTCCACCGGGACGACCCCGGTTTCGCGGTCGGCCCCAAGGAACGCAAGATGGGCATCAAGGGCTCGCCCACCTGCGAGCTCTACTTCACGGACTGCACCATCCCGGCCGACCGGATCGTCGGCGAGCCCGGCACCGGCTTCAAGACCGCGCTGCGGACGCTGGACTTCACCCGACCGACGATCGGTGCGCAGGCCGTGGGCATCGCGCAGGGCGCCCTCGACGCCGCGGTCGCCTACGTCAGGGAGCGGAAGCAGTTCGGCAAGGCCGTCGCGGAGTTCCAGGGCGTGCAGTTCATGCTCGCCGACATGGAGATGCGGATCGAGGCGGCCCGCCACCTGGTCTACGTCGCTGCGGCCGCCGGCGAGCAGGGCCACCCCGACGTGACCCGGGTCTCGGCCTCGGCCAAGGCGTTCGCCTCCGACGTCGCCATGCAGGTCACCACCGACGCCGTCCAGCTCTTCGGCGGCGCGGGGTACACGCAGGACTTCCCGGTGGAGCGGATGATGCGCGACGCCAAGATCACCCAGATCTACGAGGGCACCAACCAGATCCAGCGCATGGTGATCGCACGGAGCCTCCTGCGATAGGGCGTCGACCTACGTTGCCGCAGGTCACGACCATGACAGGACCCTCCTGGGTGTACCGAGCCAGGACGTTGGTAGCGGCGTGAGGGGTTGAGCGAGGGAGGACCTCCGAGTGGGCATGGCTCGTCGAAGGCCCACATCCACCCGGAGGTCCTCGTGGCCCACGCTGACGCCCGCACGACCGTTCATGGCCAGAAGCTGATCGTCGCCAGGTATATGGCAGGCTGGCGGCACGCGCACATCGCCGCAGCGATGGGGATCTCGCGTAGGTGCGTGCGCACCTGGATCACCCGCTACCAAGCCGAGGGCGAGGCCGGGCTGGTGTGCGAGCCAGCCGCCCGCACACCAGCCCGCGGCGCACGTCAGTCCAGCTGGAGGACCGCATCGTGGAGTTGCGCCGCCGGGAGCGTCGGGGCCCGGCCTGGATCAGCGCCGAGCTGGGCGTGCGGCCCGCACGGTCTCCCGCGTCCTGATCCGTCGCGGGGAACCGCCGCTGGCCGCGCTGGACCCGATGACCGGTGCGGTGATCCGTGCCTCCGAGGTGACCGCGGTCCGCTACGAGCGGTCCCGGCCTGGCGTGCTGGTGCACATGGACGTCAAGAAGCCGGCGTCCATCCCCGACGGCGGCTGGCGCGCGGCCGCCGTCCCGCTCAGTGGCTTCAGTGCTCGCGGGGCCCGAGTCGCCAGGGCTGACCTGTGACCAAGGACATGTCCACCTTCCCCTGACGTGAGGGTTAGGTTGTGTCACGGAATCCTTGAGCATCATGGAACCAGGCGTCGGCCACGGGACGCCGGCCGGCAACTACGTCTGTCCGGCGCAGCCAGTCGCCGCTCCTGCTGATCCGACGTCGCACTCGCGCCGGATCTTGGCACCGACCCGGTGCTGCACCGCCGCGCCTTCCGAGGCGCTCAACCCGGAACCGGTGACATGTCTTCTGCTCTGCCCACGCTGCCCAGGCCGCGCCTGACGCGCCCTGCCTGGCTGTCGCCCAGCGTCGCCCGCACCGAGGTCCTCGCCGGCCTGGTCGTGGCCCTGGCGCTCATCCCCGAGGCCATCAGCTTCTCCATCCTCGCCGGCGTCGACCCGCAGGTGGGCCTGTTCTCCTCCTTCGTCATGGCGGTGGTCATCGCGTTCACCGGCGGCCGGCCGGCGATGATCACTGCCGCCACCGGCGCGATCGCCCTGGTCGTCGCCCCGCTGGCGCTCGATCACGGCGTCCAGTACCTGTTCGCCGCGGTCATCCTCGGCGGCGTCTTCCAGATCCTGCTGGCCGCCGCCGGTGTGGCACGCCTGATGCGATTCATCCCGCGCAGCGTCATGGTCGGCTTCGTCAACGCCCTGGCGATCCTGATCTTCACCGCGCAGCTGCCGCAGCTGACCGATGTCCCGTTCCTGGTCTACCCGATGGTCGCCGCCGGGTTGGCGATCATCTTCCTGCTGCCCCGGCTCACGACCGCCGTCCCTGCGCCACTGGTCGCGATCGTCGTGCTGACGACTCTCGTGGTGGCCGCCGGCTGGGAGCTCCCGGACGTGGGCGGCGAGGGTGAGCTGCCCGACAGTCTGCCGTTCTTCCTCCTGCCCGACGTGCCCTTCTCGCTCGAGACGCTGGGCATCATCGCTCCCTACGCCCTCGGCATCGCCTTCGTCGGGCTGATGGAGTCGCTCATGACGGCCAAGCTCGTCGACGACATCACCGACACGCACTCGGACAAGACCCGCGAGTCGTGGGGCCAGGGAGTGGCGAACATGGCGTCGGGCTTCTTCGGAGGCATGGGCGGCTGCGCCATGATCGGCCAGACGATGATCAACGTGAAGGCCTCGGGCGCCCGCACCCGGCTGTCGACGTTCCTGTCCGGGGCGTTGCTGCTCGTCCTGGTCGTGGCACTTGGCGATGTCGTCAGCGTCATCCCGATGGCCGCGCTGGTCGCCGTCATGATCTTCGTGTCCATCGCGACCTTTGACTGGCACAGCCTGCAGACCATCCATCGGATGCCCAAGAGCGAGACCACGGTAATGCTCTCCACCGTCGCCGTCACCCTGTTCACCCACAACCTGGCGATCGGCGTGGGCGTCGGCGTGCTGGTCGCCTGCGTGCTGTTCGCCCAGCGGATCGCCCACCTCGTCGATGTCAGCCGCGCCCTCACGGCCGACGGAAGCGTCCGGTACACGGTCACCGGTGCGCTGTTCTTCGCGTCCAGCAACGACCTCTACACCCAGTTCGAGTACGCCGACGACCCCGACGAGGTCGTCGTCGACCTCACCGGCGCGCAGGTGTGGGACGCCTCGACCGTCGCCGTCATGGACGCCATCACCCACAAGTACGCGACCCGCGGCAAGCGGGTGGAGTTCGTCGGCCTCGACGAGCACTCCACGGCCCGCTTCGAGCGGCACACCGGGCAGCTGGGGGCGGGGCACTGATGACGCCCCGTACCGGGCTCCTGCAGATCGGGCAGGTGGCCGAGCGGACCGGGCTGAGTCTGCGCACCATCCGGTTCTACGAGGAGAACGGCCTGGTGGCCCCGACCGCCCGTTCCGAGGGCGGCTTCCGGCTCTACAGCGACGACGACGTCGCCCGCCTCGAGGTCATCAAGCGGATGAAGCCCCTGGGCTTCACCCTCGAGGAGATGCAGCAGCTGCTCATCCTCCTCGCTGACCTGGCTGCCGCCGGCGCGGACAACCGGGACGCGCTCACCGACCGACTGCAGATGTTCCACGAGGCCGCCACCGCTCGGGTCACCGCGCTGCGCGAGCAGCTTGCTGTCGCTGAGGGCTTCGCTGCCACGCTGGCCGAGCACCTGCCTCACACCGGCTGACAGCCGTACGGGTACTCCTCCTCGAACGCCGCCGCGTACTCGTCGACGTCGGCCGCCGTCGGGCACTCGTCGAGGTGGATCCGCTGGTCAATCGCCCGCGGACGATCGGTGAACGGCCTCGACCGGCACGCCGTACGTGACGCCTGTGTGACGGCTCGACGAGAACGCCCAGGTCAGCAGGGAGACCGCGTTCGTCCCGCGCCTGTCGATCACGGTGGCCTACGCGCTGGCGCGGGCAGCGTGCTGGCACCGGTTCTGTTCCTCGGACACCTGGCTCGCTCGCTACGGGTCGAGACGATGCTCCGCGACGTCCACGAGGAGGCCGGGACCACCCTCGCCTGGGAACTGCCTGGCGACCGCGAGGACCCGGGGCCGGTGCGACTGCCCTTCGGGCCGGGATCCCGCTCACCTCCGCCTCATGCGGGATTCGTCGTCGACGTGGACGAGGAACGCCTCGTCTCCTCTGCTGTGACCTCCGACGTCGTCGTCCTGCTGGCCGCGCGGATCGGTGACTCGGTGGTGACCGGCACCCCGGTCGCGCACGCCTGGCCACGGGGCGGGCGTCGGGAACCGAACCGTGCGGCGTTGCAGGAGGCCCTCGGGCAGTCGGTGCGATCGGGCTTCGAGCGCAGCCCCGCACGCGACGTCGCCCACAGCTCGCGCAAGGTCGTCGACGTCGCCGTCCGCGCCCTGTCCTCGGGGATCAACGACCCGACGACCGCAGTGCACGCGTTGTCCCACGCCTCGACCCTGCTGGGCGACCTGGTCTCCCGACGGCTCTTGCCGGACCGTCGTGCCGACGACGACGGCGTCGTGCGCCTGGTCGTGCCGCAGTGGCCGCCTGTCGATCTGGTCGACCTCGTCCTGGAGGAGCCCCTGCACTACGCCTCGGGGCAGCCGACCGTGCTGCGCCGGATGGCCGCCCTGCTGCGGGAGGTGGCCTGGCGGGCACCCCGTGGCGTGCTGGACGACGTCCTCCGCGATCGGCTCCGGGACGTCGTCGACGTGGCCGCCGAGTCGACGCGGATCACGGCGTCGGAACGCCGCAGCCGGGAGGAGTCGCTCCACTCGGCCCTGGTCGACAGGTGGCCGGCCGGCCTGACCGCGGAAGTGGGTAGGCGCCGCGCATGCGCAACGAGATCCCGGCCGACGCGGGCTCACCGGAGACGGAGGGGCTGGCCCGGCGACTGGACAAGCCGATGGGTGTCCTCGGGCTGGTGTTCGTCCTCGTCGTCCTGGGGCAGTCGCTGGCCCGAGAGCCGTGGTTGGTCTCCGTGCTGACCGTGGCGGGGTGGCTGTGCTGGGGGATCTTCGTCGCCGAGTTCGTCCATCGCGCGTGGCGAGCCCGCGATCGGCGTCGGTTCTGGGTCCGCAACTGGTGGCAGGTGCTCTTCCTGGCCCTGCCGTTCCTGCGCTTCGCCCGAGCCCTGGCCCTGCTCCGGACCGCGCGGCTGGGTGGGGTGGTCTCTGCCGCGGTCCGGGGATCGAGGTCGGCCGGCCGGCTGCTCTCCAGCCGCATCGGGTGGCTGGCCGCGGTGACCGGGGTGGTGGTGCTGGCAGGCAGTCAGCTCCTCTACGTCGGTGGCGCCTACACGGACTACGCGCCGGCCCTGCACGAGACCGCCCTCGCCACCATCACCGGCCAGCCGCTGACCGCGGAGGCGGGCCTGGCCCGGGTCCTCGAGGTCGTGCTCGCCGTGTACTCGGTGGCGGTCTTCGCCACGCTCGCCGGAGCCCTGGGCGCCTACTTCCTCGACGACCGGCGCCAGGCCGCTGCGTTCGCGGAGGCGCCCGCTACCGCATCGAACCGCCCAGCGGCGGGCACGGGGAAGGCGTAAAGACTGACCTCGTGCTGCTCGCCGGGGGGCTGGTCGCGCTCGTGGTGGCGGCGTTGTCGGACCGGATCCGCCGGCTGCCGATCTCCGAGCCGCTGCTCGGTCTGCTCGCCGGGATCGTCCTGGGCCCGGCCGTCGCCGGCCTCCTCGACGTCCGGCCGCTGACCGAGGACCACGCTTGGCTGCACACCGCGACCCGGATCCTGCTGGCCATCTCGGTGATGGCGGTGGCCCTGCGCTACCCGCTCGGTGCGGTCCGGGCGCAGGTCCGGCCGGTGGTGCTCCTGCTCGCCATCGCCATGCCGCTCATGGCGGTCATCACCGCCGGCCTGTCGGCGTGGGTGCTCGGGGTGGGGGTGGGTGCTGCGGTCCTGCAGGGCGCGGCGCTGTGCCCGACGGACCCCGTGCTGGCGTCCAGCGTGGTCACAGGGGGCCCGGCGGAGGAGGACCTCCCCGCCCGGGACCGGCAGGTGCTCTCCCTGGAGTCCGGCGCGAACGACGGCCTGGCTCTGCCGCTCGTGCTCGCCGCCGTGGCGATCGCCGGTCCCCTGACCGCAGGGGAGGCCGCGTTGGAGTCCCTCTGGCAGGTGGCCGGAGCCGTCGTCGTCGGGCTGGCAACCGGATGGCTGGGTGGGCGGGCACTCCGGGCCGGGGAGGCGCACGGGTCCACCGACCCCGGTCCCCTGGCGTTGTTCACCGCCGTCCTGGCCCTCACGGTGCTGGGGCTCTCCGGGCTCATCCACGTGGACGGCGTGCTGGCGGTGTTCGTCTGCGGGCTGGCGTTCAACGGCGTGAGCACCGGCTCCGAGCGTGCCGCCGACGTGCCGATCGACGAGGCGGTCAACCGGTTCCTCGTCCTGCCGCTGTTCATCGGCGTCGGTGCCGCCCTGCCGTGGGCGGACTGGGCCGACCTCGGCTGGCGCGGACTGCTCCTGGCCGGAGCCGTGCTCCTGCTGCGTCGGCTGCCCGTGCTGCTGGCGTTGCGCCGCCCGCTGCGGCTGGGCTGGCCGGACGCGCTCTACCTGGGGTGGTTCGGCCCGATCGGGGTCTCGGCGCTGTTCTACCTCGCGATGGAGGCCGAGCGGCTGGGCGCCGAGCCGACCGTGCTCGCCGCGGGCAGCCTCGTCGTGGTGGCGAGCGTCGTCTTCCACGGGGCGACCGCCGCACCCGGCCGGGCGACCTACCGGTCGGTGACCCGGCACGGGGACCAGGCCGAGACCTCCGCCACCCCCGGCCGAGCCGACCGGCGGGGATGACCCTCGAGGTCAACGCGCGCCCGGCGACCTCCTGCCCGTGGTCGTGCGCGTAGGCGGAGGGGATGGCCCTGATGCAACCGCCGATGCGCAAGAAGTGCTCGTTCACCACGTGCAGGTAGTCCCCGACCGCGGTGGCCAACAACTCCCCGGCGTAGCGGGTGTCCGCGCCCGGTGCGCGCCGGGCCTGCTCGCTCAGGTCCAGCACCACCCCGAGCATCGCCGGCAGCGAGGCGTCGGCGTCCCCGTCCCGGAAGTAGTAGGTCTCCGCGTACTGCGTCAGGTCGACCCGCAGCTGCAGGAGCCCCACCGCCAGGTCCTGGAGGAGTGCGCCGCGACGTCCGACTGCGGATCGGCCACCCGCCCGAGGGTGTCGACCCGGCGCAGCAGCGACAGGCGCACCGCCAGCGCGCGGCGCCGGGTCAGCGCCGGGTACACCTGCAGGACCCACGAAACCGCGGCGGTGATGAGCGCGAAGCCGATGAGCGCCTGGACCGGCACCGCGATCCGCAGCCAGCCCGCTGCTGGGACGATGTCACCGAACCCCAGGGTCGCCAGGGTCGCGGTGGACAGGTAGACGGCGTCCAGCGGACCGGCACGGGACGTCGGGTCGAGGCTGCTGCCGAACAGGAACCCGTCCGGCAGGTGCGGCCAGTACACCAGGGCCCAACCCAGCAGGATCAGCAGCTCCCAGGCCAGCACGACGACGACCATCGCGAGCGGCCCGGTGAGCGGTTGGAGCCTCGACGCCGGCGGCCCAGGCGCCAGACCGCGCCCATGAGCCGGCGACTGAGCCCACCGCGGCCGGTGGGGTGCCAGATCGTGTGGAAGATGTCCCGCAGTGCCACGAGCACCACCACCGCACCGCCCGCGGTCACGAGCCACGCCAGGACACCCGTCACCCGTCGAGCGTGCCAGGGGGAGGAGCGCGACGCGGGTAGGGAGTACGACATGTGGTTCGACTCCTGGTCCGACATCGCCCGGATCCTCGCTGTCGGAGCGGCGGCCTACCTCACCCTCGTGGTCCTGCTGCGTGTGTCCGGCAAACGGACGCTGGCCAAGCTCAACGCCTTCGACTGGGTGGTCAGCGTGGCACTCGGCTCCACCCTGGCCACCATCCTCCTCAGCAGCGACGTCTCCTGGAGCGAAGGCGCCGTCGCGCTCGTTCTGCTGGCCGCCCTGCAGTTCGTCGTCGCCCGCACGACGACCTGGCTGCCCGGCGGCCGCAGCGTGGTCACCGCCCGGCCGACCCTCCTCCTGGAAGACGGTCGGCCCATCCCCGAAGCGCTCGGCCGCCAACGGGTCACCATGAGCGAGCTGCGCCAGGCGATCCGCGCCACCGGCTCCGGCGACCTGTCCTCGGTGGCCGCCGTCGTCCTGGAGACCGACGGGTCCCTGAGCGTCATCCCCGCCCAACAGGCGGGCGACCGATCGGCGCTCGAAGGCGTCACCGGAGCCACCGAGAGGCGGCAGTGACCGTGCTGTTGCGCGCGTCGAACCACCTCGCGACGCGCACACCGGCCTGCTCACCGACAACGAACCCGGCAGGGCGGGTTGCCGGCTGGGCGGCAGTCCCCGCGCACATGCGTTCCGCGCTTCGCCGCCGCGGAACACGTCCGTGCTGTGCCTCGGACCGGCCGACTCGTCGCTGCTGACCCAGTTCATGGGCAGCGACCGGGACCGGCCGCTGACGGTAGACGCCGACACGCTGACCTGCGACGCAGTCCGCAGCGTCGTGTCCACCGATGACGACGGTGACAGATGCGCGGACAACGGCACCGCCATGACGCACACGCCCTGGCCCGACATCGACGCCGTCTGGGCCGACCCGGGCCAGCCCGGCCTCAAGGTGGACATCGGCGACCTCATCGACGCCGGGCTCGCCCCCTGCCGCCGAGCACCGGCCTGGCCTCGAGCCCGACCACGCCGGTCGAGCGGCGCCGTCGCCGAAACGGGTGCACCGCGGTGAGCACGTCGGTCGGGCGCAGGCCCAGCTGCGCGCTCTCGTCGGCGATCTGCTGGCAGACGGTGCCCGCAGCGGGCAGCTTCCCGACGATGTTCCCGCCGACGAGCTCACCGACTACGTCCTGGCGGCACTGTCGGCTGCTGCAGGCCTGCCGGACGACGCCGCTCGCGAGCGGCTGACCATCGTCGTTCTCACCGGGCTCCGCTCGACGCACTGATCGATGAGCTCAGACGTCGTCGTCGGTTGGCGGGGTGCGGCTGAGCTCGATGAGCCGGCGCAGGCAGTGCTCGCGCAACGGGTCCGGGAATCCGTCGGCCAAGCGGTAGTAGGCCACGCGTCCAGCCTTGCGCCGGGACACCAGACCGGCGCTGCGCAGAACCCGCAGCCCGTAGCCGGCCTGGTCCTCGGTCACCTCCAGGGCCAGCGCCAGGTCGCCGACGCACAGTTCCTCGGCGACGTCGACCGCCCTCGTCGCAGCGATCGGGGCCGCCGCCACGGCCGGCCTGGGCATCGTCGCGCTGCGGCTGATCCGCCAGGAGCCGCTGCGGCAGGCCCTCGCCGGCCTGGTCGGCCTCACCGTCGCCGTCCTCTTCGCCGCCGCCTCCGGCGAGGCTCGCGGCTTCTTCCTGCCCGGCATCCTCGTCGACGCCGCCTACGGGCTCGCCTTCGCCGGCTCCGCCCTGGTCGGCTATCCGCTGGTGGGCATGATCTACGGCCTGCTCTACCGGCGGAGCGACTGGCGCGCCGACGCGCGCCTGCGTCGGCTGTTCGTGCTGGCCACCTTCGGCTGGTCGGCGGTGTTCGCCGTCCGGGCCGGGTTACAGGCGTTCCTGTCCCGGGTGGACCTCCCGGGACTGCTCGCCGTGGGCAAGCTGCTGCTGGGCTGGCCGCTGACCCTCGCCGCCGTCCGCCGCGCCAGCCGCCCGCGGCCAGCCGCGATCCCGGCACCCTGACCACCCCCCCAACCGGGGACACCAGCTGTCTGCGACGACGCTCTCGCCCGCCCCCCCTGATCGACCGACCGAGAAGCACCCGGGGACCACACGATGCACACCCAGCGCCCCACCGGCACGGCGCTGACCCGGATGGCCATCTCGGCCACCCTGCACCGCCTCACCGGCTGCCCCATCGGCGAGGTCCTCGGCATGGTCATCGGCACCGCGCTGGGCTGGTCGGACGTGCACACCATCGTGCTCGCCGTCGCCGTCGCCGTCGCCCTCGCGTTCGTGTTCGTGTTCGGCTACTCGTTCACCATCGGCCCGGTCATGCGCTCCGGCCTGCCGCTGCGCGCCGCGATCCCGGTCGCGCTGGCCGCCGACACCCTCTCCATCACCGTCATGGAGATCGTCGACAACGCGGTCCTGCTGCTGGTCCCCGGCGCGATGGAGGCCCACCTGGACAGCTGACTGTTCTGGGGCGCGCTCGCGTTCGCGTTCGCCGTCGCCTTCGTCGTGACCTTGCCGGTCAACCGCTGGCTGATCAGCCGCGGGAGGGGCCATGCCGTCGTGCACGCCTACCACGGCCGCGGGCACGAGGGCTCCGACCGGCCGACGACCGTCGAGCACGTGCACCACTGAGCAAGGCGGGCGGTGTCGGGCTCCGACGTGGCCGGCCGCCGTCGCAACGACCGTCGTGCCGGCCACCGGGCCGGCGGGCTGCTCCCCGGCCAGGGCCGCGGGAGCGGCTGGCTGTCCACGAGCTCCCGCAGGGCGGCGGCGCCGGCGGTCCGGCACCCGGCCGCAGCGGTCGCCCTGATCCCTGTCCGCGTACTCGGGAGATGAACCGGCCGCCCGTGACCCCGCCCGGTCGCAGGCGGCTCCGGCGCGCATACGAGGATGGAGGTGTGGTGAGACAACGCAAGGTCGGTCCCGAGGACGCGCGCTCCTGGTTGCTGGTCAACGGAGCGCGCACCGACCTGTTCGACACGGCCCGCGACTCGCGGGCCGACCAGGTCGTCCTGGACATCGAGGACGCCGTCGACCCGGCGCACAAGGCCGAGGCCCGCGCCGGCGTCGTCGAGTGGCTGTCGCGCGGGGACCGTTCGGCCTGGGTGCGGATCAACGACCGCTCGACGGAGTCCTGGGACGACGACGTCGCCAAGCTCGCCGGGGTGCCCGGCCTGCTCGGCGTCATGCTGGCCAAGACCGAGGCCGCCGAGCAGGTCACCGAGACCTTCGACCGGCTCGGTGGCTCGACCCCGGTCCTGGCGCTGGTCGAGTCGGCGCTCGGCATCGAGGAGGCGGTCTCCATCGCCCGGGCCCGCGGCGCCTTCCGGCTGGCCTTCGGCAGTGGCGACTACCGCCGCGACACCGGCACCAGCGCCGACGACCTGGCCATGGCCTACCCGCGCTCCCGGCTGGTCCTGGCCAGCCGGATCGGTGGGCTCCCGGGGCCCATCGACGGGCCCACGGTGAGCAGCAGCCACCCGGTGCTGCGCGAGCAGACCGCCGTCACCGTCTCCCTCGGTCTGACCGGCAAGCTCTGCCTGGACCCGGAGCAGACGCCGGTGATCAACGAGGTCATCAGCCCGACGCCGTCCGACGTCGCGTGGGCGCGGGACTTCCTCGCCGACTTCGAGGCCCGCGGCCGGGTCATCCGCGACGGCAGCGACAAGCCCCGCCTCGGCCGCGCCCGCAAGATCGAGCGGCTGGCGCAGACCTTCGGCGTCGAGCCCGCCTGACGCCGCGGGAGCCGCCCGGACCGGGCGGCTCCCGCGGGTCACTCCAGCAGGCGGGAGACCCCCGCCAGCCGCGCGTCGCCGGCCATCGCGGCCAGCCACGCCGACCAGCCGGGCCGGGTCCGCATCTCCTCCAGCGCGGCCCGGACCGCGGTCCGGTCGCCCCGCTGCGAGGCGGCCAGCGCGGCGTAGAGGTCGCGGGCGCCCTCGGGGGCGAACAGCGCGAGGGTCTCGTAGTCGCGCTCGTCGTAGGCGCGCTGCAGGTTGCGCAGCATCCGCAGCTGCGCCACCGGGTCGCCGGAGTCGTCGACCCGCAGGTCCATCCCCACGCCGTCGTCCTCGTCGCTGGCCGGCGTCCCGCTGACCACCAGCAGGGCCGCGGACTGCCGCCCGCGGACGTCGCCTCCGGCGTCCTGGCCGGCGGTCAGCGCGGCCAGGAGCCGGTCGGGCAGGTCGCCGCGGGCGGCGCTGAAGGCCTGCACCATCGCCGGCAACACCTCGGGTGAGGCGAGCATGTTGCCCTGCACGCTCAGCTGCTCGCCGAGCAGGTGGCCGCTGACCGGGAACGAGCCGCGCCCGGTGTCGGCGGCCACCCGGCCGGTGGCGTCGAGGACGGCGATCTGCCGGTCGACGTCCTCGGCCGCGTGCGCCGCCGCCCGCACCAGGTCGGCCGGGTCGCCACCGTCGGCGAGGCCGGCCAGCAGCGACTGGCCCAGCCCGCGCCGGCTGCGCGCCTGGACGGCGACCACCCCGACGCCCGGCCGGGCGCTGGGCACCGCCCGGCCGACGGCGAGGATGCACGACGACACCGCGATGCCCAGCTCACCCGTCGCCGGGTCGCGCGCGATGACGCTGAACGTCACGGCACCGCCTCACCGGCGCTCGTCGACCCCCGAACGGGACGTGCTGTGTCCCCGGGGAACCTCACACAGCTGCCGGGAGCGGCATCTCGCGGACGTCGTCGGCGACGGTGAGCGGGGCTCCGGTGGCGTTCTGGACCTCCTCGACACTGACGCCCGGCGCGGTCTCGCGGAGCACGAAGCCGCCGGGGGTGACGTCGACGACGGCCAGGTCGGTGACCACCCGGTCCACGCAGGCCTTCCCGGTGAGCGGCAGGGTGCACTCCTGGACCAGCTTCGGGGACCCGTCGCGGGCGACGTGCTCCATCATGATGATCACCGTGCGGGCGCCGTGCACGAGGTCCATCGCGCCGCCCATGCCGTTGACCATCTTGCCGGGGATCAGCCAGTTGGCCAGGTCGCCGCGGGGGTTGACCTGCATCGCGCCGAGCACGGCCACGTCGAGGTGCTGGCCGCGGATCATGCCGAAGCTCAGCGACGAGTCGAAGAACGACGCGCCCGGCAGGATCGTCACCGTCTCCTTGCCGGCGTTGATCAGGTCCGGGTCCTCCTCGCCCTCGAAGGGGTAGGGGCCCACGCCGAGGATGCCGTTCTCCGAGTGCAGCACCACGTGCACGTCGTCGGGGACGAAGTTCGGCACCAGGGTCGGCATGCCGATGCCGAGGTTGACGTACTGACCGTCCTCGAGCTCGAGGGCGACCCGGGCGGCGAGCTGGTCGCGGGTCAGGCTCATCGGGCATCCCCTTCGGTGGCCTCGTCACCGGCGGCGGCCGGCGCGGCGGAGCGGTCGGTGCGCGGGCGGGTGGTGCGGTTCTCGATCCCCTTGCCCTCCGGGCCGACGATGACCACCCGGTTGACGAAGACCCCGGGCAGGTGCACGTCCTCGGGCCGGATCTCGCCGGGCTCGACGAGCTGCTCGATCTCGGCGATGGTGATCCGCCCGGCCATGCCGGCCAGCGGGTTGAAGTTGCGCGCGGACTCGGAGAACACCAGGTTGCCGTGCCGGTCGCCGACCGCGGCGCGGACCAGGCCGAAGTCGGCGGTCAGCGCGGTCTCCAGCACGTACTGCCGGCCGTCGAACTCCCGGATCTCCTTGGGGGTGGACGTCTCCACGACGTTGCCGTCGGCGTCGTAGTGCACCGGGATGCCGCCGTCGGCGACCATCGTGCCCACCCCGGTGGGGGTGTAGAAGGCCGGGATGCCGGTGCCGCCGGCGCGCAGCCGCTCGGCCAGCGTGCCCTGCGGGGTGAGCTCGACCGACAGCTGGCCGGACAGGTACAGCCGGGCCAGCTCCTTGTTGCCGCCGACGAACGAGCTGATCGTGCGGGTGATCCGCCCGGCGTACAGCAGCACGCCCAGGGCCTGGTCGTCCACGCCGCAGTTGTTGCTGATCGTCGTCAGCCCCGACGCGCCCTGCTCCAGCAGCGCGTCGATCAGCTTGATCGGCACACCGCACAACCCGAAACCGCCGACGGCCAGGGTCGCGCCGTCCCCGATGTCGGCGACCGCCTCAGCGGCGCTGCCCACCACCTTGTCCATGCCGGAACACCGTCCGTCCGTCCGGGCGGCTGGGCGGCTGCGTCAGGCAGGACGGCCCAGCTCGCGGATGCCGTCGATCGTCCGGCCGAGCGTAGCGGTGACCTTCTCGGCGGAGGCGCGGCCCGGTAGCAGCGAGGGGTCGGGGGAGCGGGCCAGCACGATCGACGCACCGGCGGCCAGCGGAGCGAGCAGCCAGGCCACCGGCCCGGCCTCCGCAGCGGTGCGGTCGTCGACCAGCACCCGGTCGCCCTCGACCAGGCCCAACCGCCCCGCGAGCTCGCGAGCGGTGTCGACCAGACCGCCGAGGGTCAGCTCCAGCCCGCCCAGCAGCAGGCCGGGGGCGCCGGGGTCGGGTCGCTGCCACGGGGTGAAGACGTCGCCGTGCCCGCGGACCTCGAGGGCGAAGTCGCGCGCCGGGCCGGCGTACCCGGTCATCCCCATCCCGAGCGGGTGCAGGGAGAGGCCGAGCAGCTCGGGCAGCCCCTGCTCCTCGAGCGGCGGGAGCCGGTCCTGCGCGGCCAGCACGACGTCGGCCTCGTCGAGCCGGCCGTCGTCCTCGGCCGCGGTGTCGAGCACCGTGGCCCCGCAGCTCCACACCCCCAGCAGCACCGCCGCGGTCTGCCAGTGCACCGGCAGCGCGACGGCGACCGTGCTGCCGCCGGTGACGTCGAACTCGTCCTGCAGCAGGTTGGCCGTCTTGGCGACCCAGTTGGCCAGGGTGGCGGCCGACAGCTCGACCCGCCCCCCACCGAGGTCGTCGTAGGAGGTCAGCAGCGGCGCCGCCGGTGCGCGGCGCAGCGTCGCGGTCAGCAGGTCCGCAGGGGTCCGCGGGGAGTCGAGCATGCCCCGAGCCTCCCAGGTGGTGGCCCTCCTGCAGGGGCCGGTCGCCGGCCTCCCCGCAGGGTCCCACCGCGAGCCTGCGAGCGGTGGGGGCGGGGAGGTCCTTTCACGGTGCGGGGCGGGGAGGTCCTTCCACGGTGGGGGGCAGGAGGGCCCTTCTTCAGTAGATGCAGCTGGTGTCCGCCGCGGTGCGGGCGTCCTCGCCCTCGACCTCGGCCGCGGGGGCGGCCGGGTCGACGGCCTGGCCGACCGCGTTGAAGTCCGAGCCGAGCACCAGCTGCACCGTGCCGGAGGTCGCGTCCTCCCTCTCCTCCACCACCGCGCCGGGGACGGCGGCGGCCAGCGTCGCGGCCAGGGCCTCGTCGCCGGCGGCGTGCCGGACCAGGGTGGTGTCGTGGTCGGAGGAGTCGGCGTTGCCGGTGGTGCCGACGGCGAAGCCGGCGGTCTGCAGCGACGCGGCGGCCTTGGCCGCCAGCCCGGAGGTGCCCGAGCCGTTGAGGACGTCGACGGTCACCGCGGAGGGGGCGACGGTCGACGGCGCGGCCGGCGCGGCATCGGCAGGCGCCTCACGCTCGGCCGACAGCTCGGCGAAGAACCGGTGGAGGGTGTCCTCGTCCTCCAGCCGGATGATCGAGCGGTCCTGCTCGTCCCGGTCGGTCCCGACGTTGGGGATCGTCTGGAACTCGATGCTGCCGGCGGTCACCGACTGCATCTGCTCGGCCAGCCGGAACAGGTCCAGACCCTGGTCGATGGTGAGCGACTGGGACGCCGCCTCGGTCAGCTGGCGCTGCTTGCCGAGGTCGAGGAGCACGTCGTCGGAGAGCATCTTGCGCAGCACGCCGGCGATGAAGACCTGCTGGCGGACGATCCGGTCGAAGTCGCCGCGGGGCAGGCCGTGGCGCTGGCGGACGAACTTCAGCGCATCGGCGCCGCTGATCGTCTGGACCCCGGCGTCGAACACCGCGCCGGACCACTCGGAGTCGTCGACGGCCTCGCACAGGTTGACCTCGACCCCGCCGACGACGGAGCTGAGGTTGAAGAAGCCGAGCAGGTCGACCTCGGCGTAGTGGTCGATCTGCAGGCCGGTCAGCCCGCTGATCGTCTGCACCAGCAGCTGGGCGCCGCCGGCCTGCCGGACCTCGTCGGACGCGCTCGCCGGGGTCTCGGCGTAGCCGTAGGCGTAGGCGGCGTTGAGCTTGTCCTTCCCGTAGCCGGGGATCTGCACGTAGGAGTCGCGGGGGAAGGAGACGAAGGAGGCGCGCGACCCGTCGGCCGGGACGTGCACCAGGATCATCGTGTCGGTGTTGATGCCGGAGTCGGTGCCCGCGTTGAGGCTGGCCAGCTGGTCCTCGGTGAGGTTGGCGCGGCTGTCGTTGCCGACCAGCAGCAGGTTCATCGCCTCGGGCGCGTCGCCGGTGCCCTCGTTGCCGTCGGTCGGGATGGCGTCGGTGCGGTTGACCGTGGCCTCGGCGACCTGACCCAGGTACCAGCCCCAGCCGGACCCGGCGAGCAGGACGACCGAGAGGACCCCGGCGACGGCGCGGGCCGCGGTGGCCGCGCGGCCCGTGCGCCGGCGGGGGGCCGGGTCCTCCGCGTCGACCGCGTCGGTGGCCTGGTGCCGGGAGCGGGCCCGCCCCGAGCCGGCGCGGCCGGCCCGCGGGTCGAGGCGCGCCGGGAGCTGCCGGTCGCCGCCTCCTGCGGGGGATCCGGGGTTCTGTCGTCTCACAGGGGGCGTCCTTCCCTCGTGCTCGTCCGCGCGGACACGACGCCAGTCCGTCGTGACCGGGGCCGGCCTCGGTCAGCCGCGGTGGCGGCGGGCGTCGACCCGGAGGCTGAGGCGATGCTAGGTGCCCGCGGCCGCGCGCGGCTCGCGTCACGTGGCGAAACGGGACACGTGTGACGAGCGGTGCTGGGGCGACGCCGTGGTCGCGGACGACGGGGGGTGGACTCGTACCGTGGCGGCATGACGAACACCCCGGGGACCCTGTCCGTCGGCACCCGCCGGGTCGGTCCCGGCGAGCGTCCGCTCGTGATCGCCGAGCTCGGCATCAACCACGACGGCGACCTCGAGCGGATGCACCGCATGATCGACGACGCGGCCGACGCCGGGGTCGAGTGCGTCAAGTTCCAGTCGCACGTGGTCGAGGACGAGATGATCCCCAACGACGTCGTGCCCGGGAACGCCGAGGAGTCGATCTACGGGATGATGCAGCGCTGCGCGCTCTCGGCGACCGAGGAGCGCGAGGTGTTCGCCCACGCGCACGAGCGCGGGATGCTCGCGCTGTCGACGCCGTTCAGCCGGGCCGCGGCCGACCGGCTGGCCGGGCTCGACGTCCCGGCGTTCAAGATCGGCTCGGGGGAGTGCAACAACTACCCGCTGGTCCGGCACATCGCCTCGTTCGGCAAGCCGGTGCTGCTGAGCACCGGGATGAACGACGTCAGCACCATCCGCCCGTCCGTGGAGCTGCTGCGCGCCAGCGGGGTGCCGTTCGCGCTGATGCACTGCACGAGCATGTACCCGACCCCGCCGGAGAAGGTCCGCCTCGGCGGGATCACCGAGCTGGGGGAGGCCTTCCCGGACGCCGTCCTGGGCCTGTCGGACCACACCACCTCGATCTACGCCTGCCTCGGCGCGGTCGCCGTCGGTGCGGCGGTGCTCGAGCGGCACTTCACCTCGGACCTGTCCTGGAGCGGGCCGGACATCCCGATCTCCAGCACCCCGGAGGAGTTCGCGCGGCTCATCGAGGGCGCCGACCTGCTCGGCCTGGCCCGCGGCGGCCGCAAGGAGATCCTCCCGGAGGAGCAGCCCACCATCGACTTCGCCTACGCCTGCGTCGTGACGACCAAGCCGGTCGGCGCCGGTGAGGAGTTCACCGTCGACAACCTGTGGGTCAAGCGCCCCGGCACCGGCGAGGTCGTGGCCAAGCACTACGACGAGCTGCTCGGCCGGCGGGCGAGCCGCGACCTGCCCGCCGACGTGCAGGTGGCGTGGTCCGACCTCACTCCGGCGTGACGGCTCCGGGACGGCCCCGGCGCGTCGTCGGCCTCACCGGCACGCGCGCGGACTTCGGCAAGATGCGCGACGTCTACCTGGGGCTGCAGGAGGCCCCGGGCATCGAGTTCTCCCTCGTCGTCACCGGCATGCACCTGCTGCACCGCTACGGGTACACGCTGCGCGAGATCGAGCGAGCGGGGCTGCGGCACCTGCACCACGTGCCGAACCAGGTCGAGGACGAGCCGATGGCGCTGGTGCTGGCCAACAGCATCAACTCGATCGCCCGGCTGCTGCTCGCCGAGTCCGCGGACATGGTGCTCGTGCACGGGGACCGGGTCGAGGCGCTGGCCGGCGCGCTGGCCGGCAGCCTCACCAACACCCGCGTCGCGCACGTCGAGGGCGGCGAGGTCTCCGGGACCATCGACGACGCCATCCGGCACTCGCTGAGCAAGCACGCCCACGTGCACTTCGTCGCCAACGACCACGCCCGCGCCCGGCTGCTGCAGCTGGGCGAGGAGGTCGACCGGGTGCTGGTCGTCGGCAGCCCGGAGGCCGACGCGCTGGCGGTGGCGGCGGACTCGGACCTGGGCCCGGTGCGCGAGCACTACGGCACCCCGGCCCCGCCCTACGGCGTGCTGGCCCTGCACCCGGTGACCACCGAGCTGGAGCTCAACCGGCGGCACGCCGAGGCGGTCGTCGACGGCGTCCTCGCCGCCGGCGGCTCCTGGGTGGTCATCGACCCCAACAACGACGAGGGCACCCACGACGTCCGGGCCGCGCTCGAGCGGCTCGACGGCCGCCCGGACGTCGTCCGGCTGCCGTCCATGCGCTTCCGGGCCTACCTCTCGCTGGTCCGCCACGCCGAGGTCGTCGTCGGCAACTCCAGCAGCGGCGTCCGGGAGGCGCCGGTGCTCGGCACGCCGTCGGTCGACGTCGGGTCGCGGCAGACCGACCGCTCCCCGGCCGCCTCGGTGCATCACGTGCCGGCCGTGGCGGAGGAGGTGGCCCGCGCGATCGGGGCCGCGCGGGCCGCGGGCCGCAGCCGGCCGGAGGAGCACTTCGGCTCCGTCGGCGCCGCCGGGCGGATCGTCGAGGCGGTCTGCGGGGACGACGTGTGGGCCCTGGGGTTGCAGAAGCGCTTCGTCGACCGGCCGCTGGCCGAGGGCGTCTAGCCCTCCAGCAGGGCGCGCGCGGCGGCGAGGTCCGCGGCGGTGTCGACGTCGAGGCTGCGCTCCTCGGGCATCTCGACCACCGCCAGCGGCGGGACCAGGACCGCCCCGGCCGCCGCCATGGCGCCGGCGGCGGTGACGTAGACCGCGCCGTTCGGGCGCAGCGCCCGGGGCAGCTGCTGGCGCGGCGCCTCGAGGTCGGCCCAGGTGCGCACCGGGGACGCCGTCCCCGCGTCGTCCACCAGCAACTGCTTGAGCGGGTGGTGGCCCACCGCGCAGCCGGTCAGCGTGCTGCCCACGTCGCCGGCGGCGTGCCGGTCCAGGACGGCGCGCACGTCGTCCCCGGTGCGCAGCGGCGAGGTGGGCTGCAGCAGCAGCACGAGGGTGTCGCCGGGCAGCGCCAGCGCGCGGACGGCGTGCAGGACGGCGTCGACCGTGCGGCTGTCCCCGGTGGCCAGCTCGGCCGGCCGGTCGACCACGGTGCACCCGAGCTTCCGGGCCTCGGCCGCGATGCCGGCGCCGTCGGTGGTGACGACGACCTCGTCGACGCCGGCGTCCCGCGCCGCGCGGACCGCGTGGCCGACGAGGGAGAGCCCGCCGATCCGGGCGAGGTTCTTGCCGGGCAGGCCCTGCGAGCCGGCGCGGGCCGGGACGACGGCGACCACCCGCGGTGCGTTCCCGGGAGCCGGCACGCGGGCGACGCTAACAGCGCTCCGCGACACGCCTCACCCCGCGGGAGGATGCTCCGGGCGCACCCGGGCGGGAGGATCGGCGCATGCGCGTGCTCGTCACCGGGGGAGCGGGCTTCATCGGCTCGCACTACGTCCGGACTCTGCTCACCGGCGGCTACCCCGGGTTCGAGGACGCCGAGGTGACCGTCTTCGACAAGCTCACCTACGCCGGCAACCTCGCCAACCTGGTCCCGGTGGCCGACTCCCCCCGGTACCGCTTCGTGCAGGGGGACATCTGCAGCGCCGCCGACCTCGACGCCGCGCTGCCCGGCCACGACGTCGTCGTCAACTTCGCCGCCGAGTCCCACGTCGACCGCTCGATCACCGGCGCCTCGGAGTTCGTGCTGACCAACGTGCTCGGCGCCCAGCAGGTCTTCGAGGCCTGCCTGCGGCACGGCGTCCGCCGGGTCGTGCACGTCTCCACCGACGAGGTCTACGGCTCCATCGACGAGGGCTCGTGGACCGAGGACCACCTCCTCGAGCCGAACTCGCCGTACTCGGCGGCCAAGGCCGGCGGGGACCTGGTCGCCCGCGCGTACGCCAAGACCTACGGGCTGGACATCTCGATCACCCGGTGCAGCAACAACTACGGGCCGTACCACTTCCCCGAGAAGGTCATCCCGCTGTTCGTCACCAACCTGCTCGACGGGCACAAGGTGCCGCTGTACGGCGAGGGCGCCAACGTGCGCGACTGGTTGTTCGTCGACGACCACTGCCGTGGCATCCAGCTGGTGCTGGAGCAGGGGCGGCCCGGCGAGTTCTACAACATCGGCGGCGGCCGCGAGCTGTCCAACCGGGAGCTGACCGAAAAGCTGCTCGAGGCCACCGGCCGCGACTGGAGCTACGTCGAGAACATCGTCGACCCGCGCGGCGGCGGTCACGACCTGCGCTACTCGGTGGACTTCTCGAAGACCGCCGCGCTCGGCTACGCGCCGCGGACGGGCTTCGAGGACGGGCTCGCCCTCACCGTGCAGTGGTACCGGGACAACCGGGCCTGGTGGGAGCCGCTCAAGGTCGCGGCGGCCACCGCCCGGGCATGACCGAGCCCGGCCACCCGACCGCCTGGCTGGTCACCGGCGCCCGCGGCCAGCTGGGCGGCGACCTGCTCGCCGTCCTGGCCGGCCGGCCCGGCGACCCGGTCACGGCGCTCGGCCGCGCCGAACTCGACCTGACCGACGAGCGGCGGGTGCGCGAGGTCGTCCGCGGCTGGCTCGACGGTGTCCGCGGGGCGCGTCCCGTCGTCCTCAACGCCGCCGCCTACACCGCCGTGGACGCCGCGGAGACCGACGAGGACACCGCGCTGCTGGTCAACGGCCGCGCCCCCGGCTGGCTGGCCGAGGAGCTCGCCGGGCGCGGGCGGCTGGTGCACGTCTCCACCGACTACGTCTTCGACGGCGAGGCCGACCAGCCGTACCCGGTGGACGCGCCGGTGGCGCCGCGCTCGGCCTACGGCCGGACCAAGGCGGCGGGGGAGCGCGCGGTCGCGGCCGCCGGGGGTGATGCCACCGTCGTCCGCACCGCGTGGGTGTACGGCCGGCACGGCGGCAACTTCGTGCGCACCATGGCCGGCCGCGCCCTCGACGGCGCCCCGGTCTCGGTCGTCGACGACCAGGTCGGCTCGCCGACGTGGGCCGCCGACCTGGCCGCCGGCCTGGTGGCGCTCGGCGCCCGCCCGGAGCCGGTGCCACCGGTGCTGCACCGCACCGACGCCGGCGCGGTCAGCTGGTACGGCCTGGCCCGCGCCGTCTACGAGGAGGTCGGCGCCGACCCGGCCCTGGTGGCACCGACGACGACCGCGGCGTTCCCGCGCCCCGCACCGCGCCCGGCGTGGTCGGTGCTCGACGGCAGCGCGTGGCTGGCCGCCGGCCTGCCGGCCCCGCAGCCGTGGCGGACCGCGCTGCACCTCGCGCTGCAGGGGTGGCCGGCCCGCTGACCTCGGTGGTCGGTGGGACCCGAGTGGTCGGCGGGTCGGTGCGAACGGGTCCTCCCGCATGTCGCGGCCGTTTCGGCTCAAGACCGCCGGTGTACGCGTCGAAGCTCTCCGTGGACAGATGCGCCCACTGCAGGGGTGCAGCCGCCACGCTCCACCGGAGGACCAGCCCGTGCGTCGCCTGCTCGCCGGAACCACCGCCTTCGTCGCCCTGACCGGCGTCGTCCTGGTGCTGCCCGTCTACTCCGAGCCGGCCCCCGAGGCCGTGCCCGTCGAGACGTCGGTCGAGGAGGTGGCGATGGGGTCGTTCAGCGACCCCGCGCCCGCGGCCGAGGTGCAGGCGGGCACCACCGACCCGGTGGCCGGGGTGCCCGACGCCGTCCCGACGCTCTCGGCGAGCGCCACCGACGTGGCGGAGTTCTCGCTCGTCGGCGTCACGTGGGCCTTCGACCCGGCGGTGACCGACACCGTCGTGCAGGTGCGGGTGCGCGACCTCGCCGGGGTCTGGGGGCCGTGGACGGAGGTCAGCGCGGAGGCGGCCGAGCAGGAGACCGGGACCGACACCGGCACCCCCGTCCGGGGCGGGACGGCGCCGCTGTGGACCGGGCCGGCGACCGCGGTGGAGGCCGAGCTGGTGACCCGGTCGGGCGCCCAGCCCACCGACGTGCAGCTGGACCTGGTCGACCCGGGCGAGAGCGCGGCCGACGCCTCGCTCGCCGACCCCGACATCACCGAGACCGCCGACGCCGCCGTGGCGATGCCGCCGGTGTTCTCGCGGGCGCAGTGGGGCGCCGACGAGCGCCTCATGAGGTGGACCCCGCAGTACGCCAGCACGATCAAGGCCGCGACGCTGCACCACACCGCCGGTTCGAACAACTACACCGCCGACCAGGTCCCGGCGATCCTGCGCTCGACGTACACGTACCACGCGCAGAGCCTGGGCTGGGGCGACATCGGCTACAACGTCCTCGTCGACAAGTTCGGCCGGATCTGGGAGGGCCGCTCCGGCGGCCTGGCCAGCACGGTGGTCGGCGCGCACGCCGGCGGCTTCAACACCTCGACCTTCGGGGTGTCGATGATGGGCAACTACGACGTCGTCGGCACGCCCCAGCCGATGATCGACTCGGTCGCGGCGATCATCGGCTGGAAGTTCTCGCTGTACGGCGTCAACCCCAAGGGGACGACGACGCTCACCTCGGGCGGCACCGACAAGCACGCCGCCGGTGCCCGGGTCAGGCTGCCGACGGTCTTCGGGCACATCGACACCAAGAGCACCGCGTGCCCGGGGAGGTACGGCTACGCGCGGCTGGGCGAGATCCGCGACAAGGCCGCCGCCCGGATGGCGAACACCAAGTCCCCGATCGCCACCCGTTACGACTCCGACGCCGGCCTGCGGGCGTGGCTCGGCGCGCCGGTGGGCGGCGAGCAGTCGGCGGCCGGCGTCACCTGGCAGGTCTACGCCAACGGCGCCCGGCTGTACTCCTCGCCGAACGGCGGCGTCCGGCTGGTGCTCGGCGGCATCCTCGAGCGGTACCTCGCGGCCGGCGGGCCGGCCGTGCTCGGGCCGCCCGTCTCCGACGACGCGCCCACGCCCGGGGGCCAGGGCGCCTTCGTCCGCTTCCAGCACGGCGACGTCTACTGGTCCCCGGCGACCGGCTCGCAGCTCGTGCGCGGCGACATCCTGGCCGCGTGGCTGGCCACCGGCGGCGCCACCGGCGGCCTGGGCTTCCCGACCACGAGCGACGCGCCGACGCCGGGGGGCGGCGGCTACTTCGTGCGCTTCCAGCGCGGCGACGTCTACTGGTCGCAGCCGACCGGGGCCCGCGTGGTCGTCGGCTCGATCCGGGACACCTGGCTGGCCGCCGGCGGGCCGACGGGCTTCCTCGGCTTCCCCACCACCAGCGACACCCCCGCCGGCACGGGCGCCCACGTCCGCTTCCAGGGCGGTGAGGTGCTGTGGTCGCCGACGACCGGCACCCGCATCGTCCGCGGCAACATCCTCGACGCCTACCGGGCCGCCGGCGGGCCGACCGGCTCGCTCGGTTTCCCGACGACCAGCGACGCGCCGACGCCGGGGGGCGGCGGCTACTTCGTGCGCTTCCAGCGCGGCGACGTCTACTGGTCGCAGGCCACCGGGGCCCGCGTGGTCGTCGGCTCGATCCGGGACACCTGGCTGGCGGCCGGCGGGCCGACGGGCTTCCTCGGCTTCCCCACCACCAGCGACACCCCCGTCCCGGGCAAGGGCGCGTACGTCCGCTTCCAGGGCGGCGACGTCTACTGGTCGCCCACGACCGGGACCCGGATCGTCCGGGGCGAGATCCTGAACGCCTGGCTGGCCGCCGGCGGCGCGACCGGCTACCTCGGTTTCCCGACAACCAGCGACGCGCCGACGCCGGGGGGCGGCGGCTACTTCGTGCGCTTCCAGGGCGGCGACGTCTACTGGTCGGCCGCGACCGGCCCCCGCATCGTGCGGGGCGGCATCCTGGCCGCCTGGCTCGCGACCGGCGGCACGACCGGCTCGCTGGGCTTCCCCACGACCAGCGACGCGCCGACCGCCGACGGCCGCGGTGCCTTCGTGCGGTTCCAGGGCGGCGACGTGTACTGGTCGCCCACGACCGGGACGCAGGTGGTGCGGGGGTCGATCCTGTCCACCTGGCTCGCCGGCGGTGGTGCGACCGGCCCGCTGGGCTTCCCGACCACGAGCGACGCGAAGACCGCCGACGGCCGCGGCTACGTCGTCCGCTTCCAGCACGGCGACGTGTACTGGTCGCCGGCGACCGGCACCCAGGTGGTCGCGGGCGCGATGGCGAAGACCTACTGGCAGCGGGGCGGCAGCTCCTCGGCGCTGGGCTTCCCGACGCGGTCGAGCTACCCGGTCTCCGGCGGCATGCGCACCGACTTCGAGCGCGGCTCGATGACCTGGAACGCCACCAGCGGGGCCGTCGCCGTGTCGCAGTGAGCACAGGGGACGCCGGACCCGCGTCGCTCCACCCTGCGGGTCGTCACCACCAGTAGCGTCTCCAACACGGTCGCCGACCTGCGACCGCGACCACCGCGCGAGCGGACAGCGCCGTCCCCCGCCCGGACGCCGATGACCGACCCCCGTCGTGGGTCGACCTGGGAGTGCCCATGTCCCGCAGGACCCGTCGTAGCCGCCGTCCCCTCCTGGTCCTGGTGACCCTGCTCCTGGCGGCCGGGGCGTTCGTGCTCTGGACCCGGTCCGGGGACACCGCACCGGCCGCGGCCGGGACCCGCACGCCTCCGCCGTCGGCGGCCGTGCCGTCCGCGGCCGTGCCGTCGTCGGAGGCGCCGGCGGCGGACCCCGACGCCGGCACGGAGCAGGAGGCCGACGAGGAACCGCCGTCCCGGCCCACCGCCACCACCTCCGCGCCGCAGCCCGAGGAGGACGACGGCGAGCTCACCGCGGTCGCCGTCTCGCTGACCTACACCGGCTACGACGCCGCCGCCGCGGCCGTGGTCGCCGGCGGGTACGCCGCCGGCGTCGTGGAGGAGGACGCCACCTGCACGCTGGTCCTCCGCCGGGAGGGCGTCGAGCTGCGCGGTGAGTCGCTCGGCACGGCGAACGTGACCACGACCGACTGCGGCGAGGTCCGGGTGGGTGGCGCCGCGCTGACCTCCGGGACGTGGGAGGCGGTGCTCAGCTACACGTCGGACACGTCGGTCGGGGAGTCCGCGGCCGGCGAGGTGGTGGTCCCGTGAGGTCGCGCCTCCGGCTGGTCGCCACCGCCCTTGTCGGCCTCGGGCTGGCGTTCGCCTTCGTCGCCGGGGTCGCCGGCTCCTCACCGCAGCAGGCCGACCTGCACGAGGCGGCCGACCTGAGGCTGTTCGACCCGGGCAGCATCATCAGCGACGACCTGTTCTTCAACGGCGCGGCGATGAGCGGCAGCGAGGTCCAGGCGTTCCTGGACTCGAAGGGCGTCAACTGCCGGCCGGCGGCCGACGGGAGCCCCTGCCTGAAGCACTACCGGCAGACCACCGGCGACCGGCCGGCGGACCAGTACTGCCGGGGGTACGCCGGCCGCCCCGACGAGAGCGCGGCCGACATCATCACCAAGGCCGGCGCGGCCTGCGGGGTCAGCCAGCGGGTGCTGCTGGTGATGCTGCAGAAGGAGCAGTCCCTGGTCACCGGCACCGGGTCCGTCAAGCGCTACCGCGAGGCGATGGGGTACGCCTGCCCGGACAGCGCCGGCTGCGACCCGGCCTACAACGGCTTCGCCAACCAGGTCTACAGCGCCGCCCGCCGGTACCAGGTCTACGCGAAGAACCCGACGAGCTACGCGCACCGCCCGGGGATCACCGTCCAGATCCGGTACTTCCCGGAGGGGACCACGCCGGACAAGTTCAACTACCAGAGCAGGGACTGCGGCAAGGTCTCGGTCTACATCCGCAACCAGGCCACCGCGGGGCTGTACAACTACACGCCCTACGTGCCCAACCAGGCCGCGCTGGACGCCGGTTACGGAACCGGCGACCGCTGCTCCACCTACGGCAACCGGAACTTCTTCCACTACTACGTCGACTGGTTCGGCAGCACCCAGTCGGGCGACTCGTCGATCGCCGAGAAGCACCGCCTGCTCATGGCCTCCGGGGTGGACCTGGGCGCCCCCACCTCCGAGGTGGTGTGCAACCTGCCCAACGGCGGCTGCTGGCGCAGCTGGCAGCACGGCACCATCTTCTGGTCGCAGTACACCGGGCCCCACGTGGTCCGCGGCGCGATCCTCCAGCACTTCCTCGCCCTCGGCGGGGTGCCCTTCCTCGGCTACCCGACCGGCGACGACACCGTGGCGCCGGTGAACCACGGGTACTTCACCGACTTCCAGGGCGGGGCGATCTACTGGTCGCAGGCCACCGGGGCGCGCGAGGTGCGCGGCAACCTGCTCGACGCGTGGCGCGCCAAGGGTGCCCAGGCCGGCGTGCTGGGTTACCCGGTCGGCGGGGACGAGGCGGTCCCCGGTGGATTCCGCTCCCGCTTCCAGGGCGGGACGCTGTACTGGTCGCCGGCCACCGGCGCCCGGATGGTCCGCGGCGCGCTGCTCGCCCGGTACGAGGCCGCCGGCGGCCCCCGGGTGATCGGCTTCCCGGTGGCCGACGAGCGGCCCACGGCGCGCAGCGGCGCGGCCGTCGACCTCACCGGCGGGGCCGTCTACTGGAGCTCGGCGACCGGCGCGCGCGTCGTCCGCGGCGACATCCTGGCCACCTACCGGCGGTGGGGCGCGGAGGCGGGCGTCCTCGGCTACCCGACCGGCGACGACCAGGCCCACGCCTCCGGCTTCCGGACCACCTTCCAGGGCGGGCACGTGTACTGGTCGGCGCCGACCGGGGCGCACGTGCTGCGCGGGGCCATCCTCGACCGCTACCTCGCCCACGGCGGCGCGCCGGTGCTCGGCTTCCCGACGACGGACGACGTCGCCGCGGCGAACGGCGGTGCCAAGGCCGACCTGCAGGGCGGGGCGGTCTACTGGTCCTCGGCGACCGGCGCACACGTCGTGCGCGGGGACATCCTGGCCAGGTGGCGGGAGTGGGGCGCGGAGTCCGGTGCGCTGGGCTACCCGACCGGTGACGACGCGGCCGCCCCGAACGGCGGGTACCTGACCACCTTCCGCGGCGGAACGGTGTGGTGGTCCCAGCCGACCGGGGCGAAGGTGCTGCGCGGCGCGATCCTCGAGCGCTACGTGGCGCAGGGCGGGCCCCGGGTCCTCGGCTACCCGACGACGGACGACGTCGCCGCGGCGAACGGCGGTGCCAAGGCCGACCTGCAGGGCGGGGCGGTCTACTGGTCCTCGGCGACCGGCGCACACGTCGTGCGCGGGGACATCCTGGCCAGGTGGCGGCAGTGGGGCGCGGAGACCGGTGCGCTGGGCTACCCGACCGGTGACGACACGGCCGCCCCGAACGGCGGGTACCTGACCACCTTCCGCGGCGGCACCGTCTACTGGTCGGCCCCCACCGGGGCGAAGGTGGTGCGCGGCGCGATCCTGCAGCGCTACCTGGCCGCCGGCGGTCCGCAGGCGCTGGGCTACCCGACGACGGACGACGTCGCCGGGGCCGGCGGTGGCGCCAAGGTCGACCTGCAGGGCGGGGCGGTCTACTGGTCCTCGGCGACCGGGGCGCGCGTCGTGCGCGGGGACATCCTGGTCAAGTGGCGGCAGTGGGGCGCGGAGACCGGTGCGCTGGGCTACCCGACCGGTGACGACACGGCCGCCCCGGACGGCGGGTACCTGACCACCTTCCGCGGCGGCACCGTCTACTGGTCGGCCCCCACCGGGGCGAAGGTGGTGCGCGGCGCCATCCTCGAGCACTACCTGGCCGTGGGCGGCCCGGCCGCCGTGGGCTACCCGACGGCCGACGACGGGCCTGCGCCCGGCGACGGTGGCGCCAAGGTGGCGCTGGAGGGTGGGGCGATCTACTGGTCGGCGGCGACCGGCGCGCACCTGGTGCTGGGCGACTCCGCGGTGGCCTTCGTCCAGATGGGGGAGACGACGTCCTACCTCGGGTTCCCCACCTCCGACACGGTGGAGACCGATGGTGTGGCGCGCACCGAGTTCCAGGGTGGCGTCATCGAGGTGCAGAACGGGGTGGCCAGCGCCCACCGGCGCTGACCCGCACGACGACGGCGGCCGCCGGCCCCCCGCTGGAGGGGACCGGCGGCCGCCGTCGTGTTCCAGGCGGGGTCAGGCGGTGCCGGCGCCGTCGGCGCCCGTGGCGGGGCCGGGCCAGCGGGCGGCCTCCAGCTTGCGCAGCCGCTCCTCGTAGAGCGCGATGCCGCTGAAGCGGACCCGGATCCGCTCGTGCTCGCGCACCACGTCGTCGAGCAGGCGGCGCGCCTCGGTCAGGTTCCCGGGGCTGCCGACCTCGACCGGCGTCTCCGCACGCTCCCGGTCGGCGATCCGCACCTCGAGGGCGGCCACGTGCGGCCCGATCCGGTCGACGTCGAAGGAGACCCGGCCGTGCTGCTCGCGCAGCCCGGCCAGTTCGTCGGACACCCGGCGCACCTCGTCCTCGAGCCGGCGCACGTCGTCGGCGAGGGCGTCGCAGCGCTCGTCGACGGTGCGGCGCAGCGCGTCGAGGCCGGCCTGCAGCTCCGCACGCAGCCCGGCGTCCACGTGCTCCACGCGGTCGCGCACGCCCTGCAGCGCCGGGTCGGTGCGGACGGCGACGACGGTGTCGAGCTTGTGCTGCACGCGCGCCCACAGCGGGTTGATCCGGGCCGCGACCGCGAGCCGGCGCAGGGGGCCGCTCACCGGAGGTACTCCGCGGTGCCGTCCTCGACCCAGCTGCGCAGCATGGTGGCCTCCGCGATGAGCTCGTGGTCCCCGGTCAGGACCGAGGCCCCGCCGTAGGCGTGGTCCCAGGTCGACTGCACCGGGGTCCAGATGAAGGAGAACCCGGCGAGCAGCAGCCGCGCGTCCGGGTAGAGCAGGCGCGCCAGCCAGGCCGCGACCGTGCCGGTCGTCGCCCAGCGCGGCTGGGCCGGGTCGAAGCCGAGCGCGCGGGACAGCGGCTGGTGGACCTCGCGGTTCGGGATCGGCACCAGGCCGAGGTCCGGAGGCCACCAGGCGGGCAGCCGCTCGACGTCGGCGTACATCATCCCCGGCTCGTTGTAGAGGTAGAGCCGGGAGCGGTAGTCGGCGAAGACCCACGGCGTGGCCTCCAGGGCCCACTGCGTGACGACGACGTCGGCGCGGGTGCCCAGCCCCCGGGGGTGCCGCGGTCCGTCCAGGGCGAAGCCGTTCACGCGGAACACCAGGTCGGCCGCGTCGATCGTCGCGGCCCGCTCGGGGTCGGGGGACACCGGGGCGTTGCCGACGACCGCGACGGTCCCGACGGGAGTGCGGCCGGCGTAGGCGTCGACCAGCCGGGCGACGACCTCCAGCCCGCTCGTCACCGGGGTCGGCGCCCCGACCTGTGGGTCTGCGACTGCCATCGCGGCGACGGTAGCAACCGCGCGTGGGACGGACTGGTTCCGCCGGGGTGCAGCGGCCCTCCTGGGAGGGTTGTGACGGATGGGGTCCCGTTCTGCCGGCCCTCCGGCCGTCGGGAGGCGGCGCGGTTATGCTGCGGTCATCGAAGCCGGTCGAGCGACGCGTGTCGCCGTGACCGGTGGGTGGTCCACGCCCGGTCGACCGCCGCGCCACCTGGACCCGTCATGCCGTCGTCCTGAGGACTGCACAAGCCTATGACCACCACCTCCGCCGAGCCGCCCGTCGCCGAGACCGAGTCGACGCCAGGCGTCGCCGGGCTGGCGCAGCGCCTCCTGACGCTGCCGCCGGCACCAGGTCTCCCGGTCGAGCTGTACGCCAAGCGCCTCCGCGGCCACGTGGACCTGGAGCGCACCTCGTTCCGGCTCGCCCCGCACACGGTGCTGTCGACCAACACCTACTCCGGTCGCGTCCCCGCCTCCTACTGGCAGCGCTGGACCGCCGTCCGGGAGATGACCTTCCAGGCGGAGACCTCGGGGGAGGGGCGCGTCGAGCTGTACGCCAGCGACCCCACCGGGGAGGAGCGCTTCCTCACCGGGACCACGGTGTCGGGCGAGGACCGGGTCTCGATGACCGTCGCGCTCGACCGGTTCGTCGACGGCGGTGCCGTGTGGGCGGACTTCTCCAGCGGCGACGCGGAGCTCCGCGTGTCTTCGGGCCGGTGGACGATCCCGCACCCGCCGCGGTCGCGGGAGACCGCCGTGGTGATCTGCACGCACAACCGTCCCGCGGACTGCGTGAAGACCCTGCAGACGCTCGCCGCCGACCTCCCGGCGCTCGACGCGCTCGACACCGTCTACGTCGTCGACCAGGGGGACAGGCGGGTCTCCGCGCACCCCGACTTCGAGCAGGTCTCCGCCGCCCTCGCCGGCCGGCTCCGCTACATCACCCAGGCCAACCTCGGCGGCGCCGGCGGCTTCACCCGCGGCATGTACGAGATCACCCGGGGCGGGTCCGAGCAGCACGCCAACATCCTGTTCATGGACGACGACATCGTCCTCGAGCCGGAGTCGATCATCCGGATGACCGCGTTCGCCAACTCGGCGCGTGAGCCGGTGATCGTGGGCGCGCAGATGCTGTACGCGCTGCACCCGAAGCGGCTGCACACCGGTGCGGAGTTCGCCGACCTGGTCACGCTGCAGGCGGGCAAGGTCGTCCCCGGTGCGCTGTGGAACGCCGACCTCACCGAGGAGAACCAGGAGGTCCGGGTCGACGCCGACTACAACGCCTGGTGGAGCGCACTGCTGCCCTCGGAGATCGTCTCGGCGACCGGCTACCCGCTGCCGGTGTTCTTCCAGTGGGACGACATCGAGTACGGCTACCGCGCCCGCGAGAACGGCTTCACCACCGTCACCCTCCCGGGGGCCGGGGTCTGGCACGCCGACTTCACCTGGAAGGACCAGGACGACTGGTCGCGGTACTTCAGCATCCGCAACAGCCTGATCACCTCGGCGCTGCACACCGGGTTCGACAGCCGGTCGATCGCCGTCACGCTGTTCGGTCGCCTGGTGGCCTACGTCGCCGGGCTGCAGTACGGCCTGGCCGCCACCGTCATCAAGGGCATCGACGACTTCCTCGCCGGCCCGGAGATCCTGACCGACGGCGGGCAGCGGGTCCTCGGTGAGGTCCGTGAGCTGCGCAAGGCCCACCCCGAGACCGTGCGGCACGACGCCGCGCAGGTCCCCGGCGTGCCGTTGCGCGGCGAGCCCATCGCGCGGGCCCTGCCCGACCCGTCGGCGTTCCGCGCGGTGCTGGCCAAGCGCCTGCTGTGGCAGCTGACCGGGCGCACCGCCGGCTCGGCGGCCATCACCGCGGACGACGCCCAGTGGTGGCACGTCTCCCGGTACCGCCGGGTGATCGTCACCGACGCCTCGCAGGAGGGCGTGCGCGTGCGCGACCTGGACCGCGACCGGGCCGCCGCGCTGCTGCGCGAGAGCGCCGCGGCCTGCTACCGGCTTGCCCGGCAGGGCCCGGCCGCCGCGCAGCAGTACCGTGACGCGCTGCCGCAGCTGACCAGCCGCGAGAACTGGCGGCGCCTCTTCGGCGCCGACGCCGAGTAGGTCCGGCATGTCAACGAGCGGCACCACCGCGACCACCACGCCGGACATCCCGCCGCACGTGCGACCCCCCGGCCGCGACTTCCGGTCCGCGTTCCGTGACCTCGCGCGCGGCTGGGAGCAGCGCGAGCTGTGGCTGCAGCTGGGCTGGCAGGACATCCGCCAGCGCTACCGGCGCTCGGTCCTCGGCCCCATCTGGATCACGATCAGCATGGCGGTCACCGCCATCGCGCTCGGGATCCTCTACTCCGCGCTGTTCGGCCTCGAGCTGGCGGAGCTGCTGCCGCACGTCCTCGTCGGGATGATCGTGTGGACGTTCATCGCCGGGTGCATCTCCGAGGGGTCGGAGGTGTTCGTCGCCAACTCGGGGCTGATCACCCACCTCCCGGCCCCGATCAGCATCCACGTGTACCGGCTGGTGTGGCGCCAGACGCTGTTCTTCGCGCACAACCTGATCGTCTACGCCGTCATGCTCGTCGTCTTCCCGCAGCCGCTGTGGTGGACCGACCTGTCGGCCTTCCTGGCATTCGGCCTGCTCGTCGTCAACGGCACGTGGGTGGCGCTGCTGATCGGCATCGTGAGCACCCGGTTCCGCGACCTGCCGCCGGTGACCCAGAGCATCGTGCAGCTGCTGTTCTTCCTCACGCCGATCGTCTGGATGTACGACGTCCTGCAGGCGAACCCGGCCGTCGCCGAGCGGGCACGGTGGGTCGAGATCAACCCGCTGTTCCACTTCGTGGAGCTCATCCGCCGGCCCATGCTGGGTCAGGACCAGGAGTGGCACACCTGGTTCATCGTGATCGGGATCGCCGTGGTCGGCTGGGCGATGACCCTGCTGGTCATGCGGCGCTACCGCAGCCGCGTCGCGTACTGGGTCTGAGGAGAGCATCACCATGGTGAGCATCGACGTCCGCGACGCGAGCGTGGACTTCCCCATCTTCGATGCCAAGTCGCGCTCCCTGAAGCACACCGTCCTCGGTGTGGTCGGCGGCAACGTCGCGGCCAACGAGCGCAAGGTCGTCGTCATCGAGGCGCTGCACAACATCAACCTGCACGTGTCCGAGGGCGACCGGCTGGCGCTGGTCGGTCACAACGGCGCCGGCAAGTCGACCCTGTTGCGGCTGCTGTCGGGCATCTACGAGCCCACCAGCGGCCAGGCCCTGGTGCACGGGCGCGTGGCACCGGTCTTCGACCTCGGCGTCGGCATGGACCCGGAGATCTCCGGCCTGGAGAACATCCTCGTGCGCGGTCTGTTCCTCGGGATGAGCCGCAAGCAGATGGAGGCCCGGGTCGACGACATCGCCGAGTTCACCGAGCTCGGCAACTTCCTGCACATGCCGCTGCGCACCTACTCGACCGGCATGCGGGTGCGGCTGGCGCTGGGCGTCGTCACCAGCATCGACCCGGAGATTCTGCTGCTCGACGAGGGCATCGGCGCGGTCGACGCCGCGTTCCTCGAGCGGGCCAAGGGGCGGCTCAAGGACCTCGTGGACCGCGCCGGCCTGCTGGTCTTCGCCTCGCACTCCAACGACCTGCTCAAGCAGCTGTGCACCTCGGCCCTCTGGATGGAGCACGGCACCATCCGGCAGCAGGGGCCGCTCGAGGAGGTCCTCGACGCGTACAAGGGCCGCGAGCACGCGCCCTCGGGGGGCTGAGTGTCCGAGGCGGCTCAGCAGACGCCCACTCGTCCCGACGACGAGCGCGTCGTCGCGGTCATCGTCACCCGGCACCGGCCGGAGTCCCTCGCACAGGCGCTCAAGGCGCTGGCGGTGCAGACCCGGCCGGTCGACTCGGTCGTCGTGGTCGACAACGGACCCGACCAGCCGGCCGAGGAGGTCGTGCGGGCCAGCGGGCTGCCGCACACCTACCTGCTGTCGCAGGCCAACCTCGGCGGTGCCGGGGGCTTCGCCCTGGGGATGCTCACCGCCCTGGCCGAGGGCGCGGACTGGGTGTGGTGCGCCGACGACGACGGCCGGCCCGCCGACGAGCACGTGCTCGCCACCCTGCTGTCGGTGGCCCGGGAGCGCGGGCTGGCCGAGGTCTCGCCCGCCGTCGCCGACATCGACGCACCCGGCAGCTTCGCCTTCCCGATGCGCTCCGGGCTGCGCTGGAAGGGGGAGCGCGACCGCCTCGGCGGCGACTTCCTGCCCGGCTACGCGTCGCTCTTCAACGGCGCCCTGTTCGCCGCCGCGACCCTCGCCCAGACCGGCGTGCCGGACCTGCGGCTGTTCGCCCGCGGCGACGAGACCGAGATCCACCGCCGGCTGGTGCGCGCGGGGCTGCCCTTCGGGACCGCGCTGCACGCGACCTACCTGCACCCCAACGGCCGGGACGAGTTCAAGCCGATCCTCGGCGGGCGGCTGTCCGCGCAGTACCCCGATGCCGACTGGAAGCGCTACTACACCTACCGCAACCGCGGGTACCTGATGCGCCAGCCCGGGATGCGCTGGCTCTTCCCGCTGGAGCTGGTCCGCTTCTCCTGGTTCTTCCTGGTGACCCGGCGCGACGTCGCCGGGTACCGCGAGTGGCTCCGCCTGCTGCGGGCCGGCCGCCGCGAGCGGTTCACCCCCGCGGCCTGACGGCCACCGCACCCCGCCGTCGTCGTGCCGTGCGTGCCCCTGGCGGGGCCCCTCCCGGACGCCGGACGGCCCGGCACCCCTCGCGAGAGGGGGCCGGGCCGTCCGTCGGAGCGGGTGGGTCACGCCTGGAAGACGCTCACCCAGTTCTCCGCCGAGGTCAGGTCACCGTAGGAGTCGCGGTACTGCTGCTTGGCGCGGGGGAAGCGCCGGGCGATCTCCAGGTTGAGCCGCACCGACTCCCGGGCCAGCCGCCAGAACGTCGCGGGGTCGCGGCGGCGCACCGTGACGCCCCGGCCGTCGGCCGTGGCGACCGAGGCGCTGTCCAGCTGCGCCAGCACGAACCACTGGGCGTCGCGGGCCGGCAGCTCCACCTGGGGCCGGCCGTCGGCGTCCTGGACCGGCCGCACGTTGTTGCGCAGCGCCTGCAGCGCGGCGCGGGCGATCGCGCGCTTGGCCACCGGCGGGTGCACCATGCCCTCGGTCGCGTCCTGGCCCATCTGCGGCAGCGGGATGCGGGCCCGCTCGGTGATGACCTGACCGTCGGAGTACCGCGCCCGCTCGGCACGCACCTCGGCCAGCACGCCGGGCAGCTGCCGGAAGAGTTCCTGCGGGCCGGCGAGGAAGTCGCGGTAGGCCTTCAGGTGCAGCGCGACCGCGGAGTACTCCAGCCGGAACAGGTGCCGGATGTCGGCCCGGACGTTCTCGCGGACGATGTCCTCGGCCCGCTTCAGCGGGCTGTGCAGGGCGGCCACGATGAGCTGGTTGCGGGCGTGGAAGTACGCTTGCCAGTCGCTGACGTCGTCCTTGTCGGTCCAGGACAGGTGCCAGATCGCCGCGCCCGGGAGGGTCACCGTGCGGTATCCGGCAGCGCCGGCCCGCAGGCCGTACTCGGCGTCGTCCCACTTGATGAACAGCGGGAGCGGCAGCCCGATGTGCTCGGCCACCTCGCGGGGGATCAGGCACATCCACCACCCGTTGAAGTCGACGTCCACGCGACGGTGCAGGTGCCGGGCGTCGCGCAGCGACCAGTGCGCGAAGTCGTGGCCCGCCGCGGCATAGGGGGCCGGACGCCACCTCATGAGCCGGCGGTCGATGCTCTCGCCCATGGAGTGCAGCACCGAGCGATCCTGCAGGGTGAGCATCTGCCCACCGACGAGGGTGGGCTCGTCGGTGAACCGGGCGAAGGTCAGCGCCCGGTGCAGGCTGTCGGCCTCGAGCTGGACGTCGTCGTCGAGGAAGACCAGGTGCGTGGCGTCGGTGGTCGTCAGCGTCTCGTGCATGGCACGGGCGAAGCCGCCGCTGCCGCCGAGGTTGCCCTGCTCCACCAGGTGCAGGCGGTCGCCGAGCTGGTCGGCCACCTCGGGGAACGAGGCCTCGTCGCACACCTTGAGGTTGCCCTGGTCGGCGACGACCACCGCGGCGAGCTCGGCGTCGAGCACCGGGTCGGAGGCGACCGTCTGCAGCGCGGCGACGCAGTCGACCGGACGGTTGAAGGTGCAGATGCCGACGGCCAGCCGCCCCGGGCGCAGCGGCTCCCGGTCGGCGTACCAGCCGGCGTCCTCGATGATCGTGTCGTCGTCGGCGGTGACGTCGAACCAGTACCAGCCGCCCTCGACGAAGGGGGTGAGGTCCAGGTCGAGCTCGACCGTCCGGCCCTGCCCCTCGACGGTGGTGCCCAGGGCGTGCAGCACGTCGCCGTTGCCCTTGGAGCGGTACACGTCGATGCGGCAGGTGCCTGAGATGCGCAGCTGCAGCGTCACGCTGGTCAGGGAGGTCCACCGCCGCCAGTAACCCGCCGGGAAGGCGTTGAAGTACGTGGCGAAGGAGACCTCGTCACCGGCCGAGAGGTGCCCGGTCGACCGGGAGGCGACGTGCACCTTCTCGGACCGGACCTCGTCGAGGTAGAGGGCGCGGACCTTGCGCGGGTCGGCGCCGCGCGGCATGAGGACCCGCTGGAGGAGGGTCACGGCCCGGCCGGGGGCCAGGTCCTCGGCGGCCAGGTCGGCCACCACGTCGGGGGACACCGCAGTGGTCGTCATCGGGTTCAGTCCTCCAGGCGGCCGTCGAGGGAACCACCCTCGGCGAAGAACGGGCGGATGCGGTTCTCGTACATGGTCAGCGCCGAGCCGATCGCCATGTGCATGTCGAGGTACTTGTAGGTGCCGAGGCGCCCACCGAAGAGGACCCGCTTCTCGGCGGCCTCCTTGGCGGCCAGCTCGCGGTAGCGCTCGAGCTTGGCCCGGTCCTCGGCGGTGTTGATCGGGTAGTACGGCTCGTCGCCGGTCTGGGCGAAGCGGGAGTACTCGCGGACGACGACGGTCTTGTCGGTCGGGTAGTCGCGCTCGGGGTGGAAGTGCCGGAACTCGTGGATCCGGGTGAAGGGCACGTCCTCGTCGGCGTAGTTCATGACCGAGGTGCCCTGGAAGTCACCGACCGGCAGGACCTCGGTCTCGAAGTCCAGCGTGCGCCAGCCGAGCTCGCCGGCCTCGTAGCCGAAGTACTTGTCGATCGGGCCGGTGAAGACCGTCGGCACGTCCGAGGGCAGCTCGTCGCGGACGTCGAAGTAGTCGGTGTCCAGCCGCACCTCGATGTTCGGGTGGTCGGCCATCCGCGTGAGCCAGGCGGTGTAGCCGTCCTTCGGCAGACCCTCGTAGGTGTCGTTGAAGTACCGGTTGTCGAACGTGTAGCGCACCGGGAGGCGGGCGATGACCGCGGCGGGCAGGTCGGTCGGGTCGGTCTGCCACTGCTTCTTCGTGTAGCCGCGGATGAAGGCCTCGTACAGCGGGCGGCCGATCAGGGAGATCGCCTTCTCCTCGAGGTTGGCGGCCTCGGCGGTGTCGATCTCGCCGGACTGCTCGGCGACGAGGGCGCGGGCCTGCTCGGGGGAGAAGCTCTTGCCGAAGTACTGGCAGATCGTGGCCAGGTTGATCGGCAGCGAGTACGTCTTGTCCTGGTAGATGCTGAAGACGCGGTGCTGGTAGTTGGTGAACTCGGTGAACTGGTTGACGTACTGCCAGACCCGCTCGTTGGACGTGTGGAACAGGTGGGCGCCGTAGACGTGCACCTCGATGCCGGTCTCGGGCTCGGGCTCGGAGTAGGCGTTGCCCCCGATGTGGCTGCGGCGGTCGATGACCAGCACGCGCTTGTCCAGCTGGGTGGCGACCCGCTCGGCGACCGTGAGGCCGAAGAACCCGGAGCCGACGACGACGAGATCAGGACTGGCTTGAGTCACGCTTGGCGACTGTACCGGCGCACAACGGCCCCACCGGGCCGAAACGGGGACTGGTGTGACGGGCCCGTCCCCCTCGTCACACCGGTTCCCTGGAGTCCCACAGGGCGCGCCCGTGAGGACCTCGGGGTGCGCCCGGCGACGCCGTTCCCGGCCTCGTAGGGTTCCCCGCGTGAGCGCACCACCACCGACCGTCCCCCTCCGCGTGGTCGCGGTGACGTACTCGCCCGGCGAGGTCCTCGAGGGGTTCGTCGAGTCGCTGGCCGAGGCCACCACGCGGCCGGTCGAGGTGGTGCTCGCCGACAACGGCTCGACCGACGGCGCCCCCGAGCGCGCCGTGGCCCGCCACCCGCACGTCCGGCTGCTGCGCACCGGCGGCAACATCGGCTACGGCGCCGCGGTCAACGCCGGGATGGCCGGGTTGACCGACGGGTACGCCCTCGTCGCCAACCCCGACGTCCGCTTCGACCCCGGCTCGGTCGACGAGCTGCTGGCCGTGGCCGCCCGGTGGCCGCGCGCGGCCACCGTCGGCCCGGCGATCCGCACGCCGGAGGGCGAGCTCTACCCCTCGGCCCGCGACCTGCCGCGGCTGTCCACCGGCGCCGGGCACGCGCTGCTCGGCTGGGCCTGGCCGGGCAACCCGTGGACGGCGCGCTACCGGCGCGAGCGCGAGGCGCCCCGCGAGCGCCCGGCCGGGTGGCTGTCGGGCTCCTGCCTGCTGGTGGACGTGGCGGCCTTCTGGTCGGTCGGCGGCTTCGACCCCGGCTACTTCATGTACTTCGAGGACGTCGACCTCGCCGAGCGGCTCACCCGCCGCGGCTGGCTGCACGTCTACGCGCCGTCGGCGGTGGTGGAGCACGAGGGCGGGCACGCCACCCGGCGTCAGCCGCACCGCATGCAGCGTGTGCACCACACCAGCGCGCTGCGCTACCTCTCCGGGCAGTACCCGCTGCGCCGCCACGCCCCGCTCCGGCTGGCCCTGCGCGCCGGGCTGGGCGGCCGGATGCTGGTGTCCAACGTCAGCGGCCGCGTGGCCGCCGGCGCCCGCTTCCAGCGCCGCGCCGAGGGCGTCGGCCGAGCGGTGCGCCGCCGTGGGAGGAGCTGAGGTGCGGCACGCGGTGATCATGGCCGGCGGCTCGGGGACGCGGCTGTGGCCGCTGTCCCGGGGTGGCCGCCCCAAGCAGTTGCTCGACGTCGTCGCCGGCGGGGACGGCGGGGCGCACAGCCTGCTCGCCGAGGCCTTCGCCCGGCTGGAGACGGTGCTGCCCGCCGACCGCATCTGGGTCTGCACCGCCGCCCGCTACGGCGAGCAGGTGCGCGCCGCCCTGCCGCGGCTGCACCCGGACCGGCTGGTCCTCGAGCCGGTCGCCCGGGACACCGCCAACGCCGTCGGCCTGGCCGCGGCCCTGGTCGCCGACGTCGACCCCGACGCCGAGCTGGCCGTGGTCAGCGCCGACCACGTCATCCGGCCGGTCGAGCGGTTCGCCGCGGCGCTGACCACCGCCTACGACGCCCTCGCCGCGCGGCCCCGCTCGCTGGTGACCCTGGGCATCCGGCCCACCGCACCGGCCACCGGCTTCGGCTACGTGCAGCGCGGCGCGGCGACCGGGGTGCCCGGCGTCGCCGAGGCGGCGTCCTTCCGCGAGAAGCCCGACCGCGCCACCGCCGAGGCCTACCTCGCCTCGGGGGAGTACCTGTGGAACTCGGGCATGTTCGTCTGGCGGGCGTCCACCGTGCTGGAGGCGCTGGCCGACCACCTGCCCGCGAGCGCCGAGGGCCTGGCGCGGGTCGTCGCCGTCCCGGCCGGGCCGCAGCGCGACGCCGTGCTGGCCGAGGTCTTCCTGACGCTGCCGAAGATCAGCGTCGACTACGCCGTCCTGGAGCCCGCGGCCACCGAGCCGGGGCGGGTGCTGGTCGCCGACCTCGACGTCGACTGGCTCGACGTCGGCTCGTGGCCCGCGCTGGCCCAGACGCTGGAGCGGGTGGGGGAGGACGCCGTCTCCGGGCTGGCGTTCACCCTCGACAGCGCCGGCAACATCGTCTTCAGCGACGACCCCGACCACCTGGTGGCGCTGGTCGGCGTCCGCGACAGCGTCGTGGTGCACACCGCCGACGTGACGATGGTCTGCCCGGTGGCCGACGCCGAGCGGGTCAAGCAGCTGCTGACCGCCGTCGAGGAGAGACACGGCTCGCGGTTCAGCTGACGGAGGACCTCCCTGCCCCCCGCCGCACCGCGGCCCCGTCCAGAGGTTCGCCGCGAGCCTGCGAGCGGTGAGGACGGGGTCCTCCTGCCTGCAGGGAGGCCGGCCTCCGGGATAACTTGCGGGACGTGAAGAACTTCGACGTCGCCGCTGTCGTCTCCGGTGGGGCCTCCGGCCTCGGCGCGGCCACCGTCCGGGCGCTGGCCGCCCGAGGGGCCGCCGTGACGGTCCTCGACCTGCAGGAGGAGAAGGGGAAGGAGCTCGCCGCCGAGCTGGGCGGGCACACCACCTTCGTGCGCACCGACGTCACCGACGCCGACTCGGTGCAGGCGGCCGTCGAGGAGGCCACGGGGAAGGACCGGCCGCTGCGGATCGCGGTCAACTGCGCCGGCATCGGCTGGGCGCAGCGGACCGTCGGCAGGGGCAACGTCCCGCACGACCTCGACCCGTTCGTCCGCACCGTGATGGTGAACCTGGTCGGCACGTTCAACGTGCTGCGGCTGGCGGCCGCCGCGATGGCCGCCACCGAGCCGGGGGAGGACGGCGAGCGCGGCGTCGTCGTGAACACTGCCTCGATCGCCGCCTACGACGGGCAGATCGGGCAGGTCGCCTACGCGGCGTCCAAGGGCGGCATCGTCGGCATGACGCTGCCGGCGGCGCGCGACCTGTCGAGCGTCGGCATCCGGGTCTGCACCATCGCCCCCGGGCTGGTGGACACCCCGCTGCTGGGCAGCCTGCCGGAGGAGGCGCGGCAGAGCCTGGCGGCCGGCATCCCGTTCCCCAAGCGCCTCGGCCGCCCGGAGGACTTCGCCCAGCTGGCCGTCGACCTCGTCGAGCACGGCTACCTCAACGGCGAGGTGGTCCGGATGGACGGCGCGCTGCGGATGGCGCCGCGCTGACCCGTCCGCCGGGAGTGGACGCACGAGCACCGTGGGACGGGTGGTGCGGACACGCCGGCGGACCGGGCGCGGCGCCGGGAGCCGCACCTACAGTCGCTCGACGGGGCCGCTGAGGGGCGGCGCCCGAGGGTGGTGGCCGGCGGTGCCGTCCACCACAGGGAGCGGTTCTAGACGCATGGCGAAGACGACCACCACGGCCACCGGGCCGACGCCCGGTGAGGCGTCCACCGGACGTCGCGCCGTGCTGTCGAGGGCGCGGGCCCGGGCCGAGCGCTCCTGGCCCGCCCGGCACTGGACGCCCACCCTGGTCGTCCTGGGCGCGGCCCTCTTGGTCGGCAACGTGCTGCCGCTCTACCCGGGCTTCATGTCCTTCGACTCGGTCATGCAGCTGGGCCAGGCGCTCGACCCGTCGACGCTGGCCGACTGGCACCCGCCGGTCATGACGGCCCTGTGGTGGCTGCTCATGGCGCTGACCGGGGGCAGCGTCGGCAGCATGCTGGTCGCGCAGCTGGGTCTGCTCTGGACGGGGCTCACGCTCCTGGCGGTGCACGTCTTCCGGCGCAGCGGGCGCAGGCTGCTGTCCCTGCTGCCGCTGCTGCTCGGGGTGCTGCCGCACGTCGCCAGCACGTCCGCGGTCATCTGGAAGGACGGCCAGCTCGCCTTCGCGCTGCTCGGCGCGGTCGTCCTCCTGCTGTTCGTCCGCCGCGGGCTCGACCGCGCCTGGCTGCGCTGGAGCGCGGTGGCCGTCGCCGTCCTGCTGCTGGCCTACGCCGGCGCGGTCCGCTACAACGCGCTCCCGGCGATCGTCCCGCTGCTGGTCCTCCTGACCTGGCCCGGGGCGCGGCAGGCCCGGCGGTACCGGGTCGCGCTCGCCGCCGCCGCCGTCGTCGGCGCGCTCGTGGCCACGCCCGTCATCGACGCCGTCCGCCCGGTGCAGGAGACGCACCCGGCGGCGAGCGTCATGCTCGACGACGTCCTGCACCTGTACTCCCTAGAGGAGCTGCGGTCGGCCGAGGTCAGCCCGCCGCTGCGGGACTACCTGGTCACCCTCGCCACCACGTGCCCGCCGGAGACCCGCGACGTCAACTACACGTGGCGGTGCGCGAACACGACGGGGACCATCCCCGCGGTCTTCCTGACGCACGCCGACGAGCTGCAGGGCCTCTACCTGCGCGGCATCGCCGGGCACCCGCTGGACTACGCCGCCTTCCGCGTCCGCGTCTTCGGCGAGTTCCTGCACACGCCGCCGGACGAGGTCTTCGTCTCCTGGTCCACGATCGGCGAGAACCCGTACGGGTTCGTGTTCGAACCCAACCCGGCGTCCCGCGCGCTGGAGACCTACGTGGCGATCACGGCGCGGGACTTCGGCTTCGTCTTCATGCCCTGGACCTGGCTGCTGGCGGCGCTCGTCGTGCTCGGGCTGGGCTGGCTGCGGCGGGCGTCGGCGGAGCACGCCGACGTCGTGCTCGCCCTAGCAGCGTCCTCGGTCCTCTACGTCATGACCTACCTGCCGATGGTCATCGGCTACGACTACCGGTACGTCTACTGGCCGGCCATCGCCGTGAGCGTGGCCGCGGTGCTCCTGCTGCTGGACCGGCGGACGGCGGAGGCGGGCGCGGACCCCGGGCCGGCGGACGTCGCCGGCGGGCTGCCGGTGCGCGACGCGACCGCGCCGATGGACCTCCGCCCGGTCGGGCAGCCGGTGTCCCCGCCCCGCGCTCCCACGGCACGGGCGGGGGCAGGCGCCGGGCCTACGCTCCCCCCAGCGCGGGTGGCGCCCGCGCAGCCCTCTTCCCCGGGGAGCACGTCCTGACCAGCACCACCCTCGAGGCACCACCGTTCCAGGGCGCCTGGCGGCCGGACTGGCCGCTGGACCTCCGGCGCACCCTCTTCCCGCACCAGCGCAGCGCCGGCGACCCGGCCCTGCGCTACGTCGACGACGACTGCTGGCGCACGGTCAGCACGCCCGACGGCCCGGCGACCGTGCACCTCACCGTCCGCGGCGGCGAGGTGCGGGTGTCGGCGTGGGGGCCCGGCGCCGAGCGGGCCGGGGCAGCGGTGCCCGCGTGGCTGGGCGCCGAGGACCGCCCGGAGGAGTTCGAGCCGGGCGGGCACCCGCTGCTCGCCCGCGTCCACCGCGCCTCACCGTGGCTGCGGCTGGGCCGCACCGGGCGGACCTGGGACGCGCTGGTGCCCGCCGTCCTCGAGCAGAAGGTGACCGTCATCGAGGCCCACCGCGTGTGGCGGGCGCTGCTGCGGCTGGCCGGCGAGCCGGCGCCGGGCCCGGCGCCCGCGGGCATGCGCGTGGTGCCCACCCCCCAGCGGGTGCTCGCGGTTCCGGACTGGGAGTGGCACCGGTGCGGCCTCGACGGCGCCCGGCGCCGGGCGCTGCGGGCGGTGGCGAGCGTGGCGGCCCGGCTGGAGCCGGAGGAAGCCGTGGACTGCGCGGACCTGCAGCGTCGGCTGCAGACGGTGCCCGGCATCGGCGTCTGGACGGCGGCCGAGGTCGTGCAGCGGGCGTTCGGCTGCCCGGACACGGTCAGCTACGGCGACTACCACCTGAAGAACCTGGTCGGCTGGTCGCTGGCCGGCCGCCGGACCGACGACGACGGGATGATGGAATTGCTCGAACCCTGGCGCGGACAGCGGCAGCGCGTGGTCCGGCTGCTCGGCATCGGCGGCAGCCGCCCGCCCAGACGCGGCCCGCGGGTCGCGCCGACGAACTACCGCCGGATCTGAGGATGGCCTCCTCCACCTCCACCAGGTCCGCGCCCGAGCTGCTCGACACCGACCCCCGCGGGGACGACGCCGGACGCCCGTCGCGGCTGCTCGCCGCGCTGCCCGCCACCCTGCTGCTGTTCGCCCTCGTGGTCGCGGTCACGCAGGCGTGGCGCTGGTGGCACGAGGTGCCGACGTTCCACATGGACGGGGCCTTCCAGACGGCCAGCGGGCTCTACCGGCTGGCCGACGGGCAGTGGCCGGGGCGGGACTTCTTCCCCTACCTCGGCATCGCGCCGGTGCTCGTCCTCTACCCGGTGTTCGCCCTCCTCGGCGGCGAGCTCACCGACACCGTCTTCGCCGCGCGCCTCGTGGCCGTGCTGACGTTCGAGGCCGTCATCGGGCTCCTGGCGGTGCTCGTCGCCGGGCGCCGTCCGCTGCGCGCGCTGGCGTGGGGGGCGGCCGCCGCCGCGCTGCTCGTGGTGGTCGCCGAGCTCGTGGCACCGGGGCTCTGGGGTGCCTGGAACGGCCTGCTGGGCGCCGCCGCCCTCCCCGGGAACAGCCTGCGCCCGATCCGGGGGTTCGCCCCGTACCTGCTGGCCGCGGTCGCCTACGTCCTGCTGCGCCGGGGCTGGACGGTCCGGCGGGCCGCGGTGGTCGGCGCGAGCGCCGGCGTGGTGGCGGCGCTGTGGTCGAACGACTACGGGCCGGTGTCGGGCGGCCTGCTGCTCGCGGTCGTGACCTACCAGGTGCTGCGCCGGGGGTGGGTCCCGCGGCTCCCCGGACTGGCCGCGCTGTGGGGCGCGGCCGCCGTCGGGTACCTGGTCGCCGGTCTCGTCGCGACCGCCGGCCACCTGCCGTCGCTGCTGGCCTACAACTTCTCCGACGTCCGCAACGACCAGTTCTGGTACTTCGGCCCCTGGACCGAGCCGTTCCGCGTCTTCTCGGTCGGCGACCTGCTGCGGATCATGGCCGACGAGCTGTCGCTGTACCCGCTCGCCCTCCTCGCGGGGGTGGCGGTCCACGCCCTGGTGCGCCGCGGCCTGGGTTCGCTGCTGGTCACCTACCTCGGGACGGCGACCTTCCTCGGCGGGCTGATCGGGACCGTCGGCGGGCACGTCGCGGACTACTTCTGGGCCTTCGCGCTCTGGGGGTACGCGGTCACCGCCGTGGGCGCGGTGCGGCTCGCCGCCCTCGCGCTCGGGCGCCTCCCGGCGCTGCGCACCCCGGGCACGGCGCTCCGGCTGACCGGCGCCGCCGCGACGGTCGCGGTCCTGGCCGTGGCCGGGACGGCCGCCGTGCAGGACGCGCGGCACAGGGGCGGGCTGTTCGCCGCGGACCCCCGGTTCGGGTACGACGCAGGGCTGGGTGGCTACCTCGACGCCGCCTTCGTGCCGCAGGTGCAGGCGGCGCGGGAGCGCGAGGCGCCGGTCGTCGAGGAGTACCTCGGTCTGTCCGGCGTGGTCGACGGCCCGCCGTCCGCCTCGGTGGACTCGGTGATCGCCGCCCTCGGCCGGCAGCGGGAGGCGTTCGGTGCGCGCCTGGCCGACCGGCCGGGCCTGGTGGTGACGACCGCGCCTGGGACGAACGAGTGGGTGACCTGGAACCTCAGCGCCAACTGGTGGTTCTACCGGGACCTGTTCCAGGGGTACGCCCCGGTCCCGGCCTCGCCGCTGACCCTCGGCTGGACGCCGGCCGAGCCGGCGACCTGGGCGGAGGTCCCGTGCCGCACGGAGGGGTCGGAGGTCGTCGTCGAGGCGCCCACAGCCGGCCTGTACGAGGTCGCGCTGCGCTACCGGGGCCCCGGGCAGGGTGCCCGTGCCTTCACGATGGTCCGGAACGACATCAACGTCGCCGTGGATGCCGACGGCTACGTCGCGCTCGACCCCGGCGCCCGCGAGCAGCGCTTCCCGGTGGCGGTGCGCGACCCCGGGTCGGGCACGACCGTGCTCGCGACCCGCGACGTCCCGGGGGACGGCGGCCCGCTGACGACTCTCGAGTCGTGCACGGCGTCGTCGATCACCTACCCGGAGGGAGCCGACACGGCGGCGCTCTACGGTCGGCTGCTCGCTCCGCCCCCGCCGGCCGAGGGCGGCTGAGCGCGCAGCGTCCCGGTGTGAGCCGCGTGACGGGTGTGACCGCAGGAGCCGGGTGCGGCGCCGTGTCGACACGTCGACGTGACGCAACGTGGCGGTGCACGTACGCTCCAAGAGGCCCGCGGTGCGCGCGGGCGCCTCCCCGAGCAGGAAGACGCCGAGTGTCCCGATCGTCCCGCGCGGACCGCACGGCCGGCCGCGACGGCACTCCGCACGGCGTCGTCCTGGTGGTGGGCGGTGGCTTCTACGGCTGCTCGCTGGCGACGCACCTGGCCCGCCAGGGCGCGCGGGTGACCGTGCTGGAGGCGCGGGCCGACCTGCTCGGCGGGGCCAGCTACTTCAACCAGGCCCGGGTGCACGGCGGCTACCACTACCCGCGCTCGCTGCGGACGGCCGGCCGCAGCCAGGCCTCCTACGAGTCCTTCACGGCCCGCTACGCCTCCTGCGTCGTCGACGACTTCCTGTGCGTCTACGCGGTGGCCCGCGGGTCGCTGACCAACGCCCGCAAGTTCCGCCGCGTCTGCGACCACATCGGCGCGCCGCTGATGGACGCGCCCGCCTCGGTGCGCCGGCTGTTCAACCCGGCCACGGTCGAGGCGTCCTGGGTGACCCGGGAGGCGGTGTTCGACGCGGTGCGGCTGCGCGAGCTGGTCCGCGAGGAGATGGCCGACGCCGGGGTGGCCGTGCGGCTGGGCACCCCGGTGGCGGGCGTGGCGGAGACCGCGTCGGGTGCCCTCGTCACCCTGGAGACGGGCGAGGTCCTGGCCGGGGACCGGGTGCTGGTGTGCACGTACGGCGAGGGGATCGACATCCTGCCGCGGGGCGTCGGGTACGCCGGCCTGCACTGCGAGCCGTGCGAGATGGCGCTGGTGGACCTGCCGGAGCCGCTGCGCGGGAAGGGCGTCACCGTGATGGACGGCCCCTACTTCTCGCTCATGCCGTTCCCGTCCACGCCCTTCTCCACGCTCAGCCACGTCCGGTACACACCGCACGGCGCCCACCCGACCTACGAGCAGGCCGCGGCGGCGCTGCGCGCGGGGCTGACCACCCGGGCGGACTGGATGATCCGGGACGCGGCGCGCTACGTGCCCGCGCTGGCCGGCGCCGTCCACCGGGAGTCCCTGTGGGGCGTGAAGACCGTGCCGGCCCGTCGCGACGGCGACGACGCCCGGCCGATCGTCCTCCGCCGGTCCGACGGCGGCCGCGTGCTGTCCCTGCTGGGCAGCAAGATCGACAACATCGGTGACGCAATCCGAGTGGCTGAGGAGCACCTCCGTGACGCTGTTTGAGACCCACGGCCCCGGGGGGAGCGAGACGGGGAGGCCCCGGCCCGACGTCGTCGTCCGCACGCCCGCGTCGTCGGCCCGGTCCGGCACCTTCCTCAGCGTCGTCGTGGTCGCCGACGGGGCGACGGACGGGATCGAGCGGGACCTCACCGCCCTCGACGCCGCCGTCGCCCGGGCGTACCCCGTGCACGAGATCGTGCTGGTCCTCTCCGGGTCCCGCAGCCGGCTGGCCTGGGCCCGCGCACTCGCCGAGCGGCAGCCGAACCTCCAGGTGCTCGGCCTGGTGCAGCCGGTCCGGGACGAGGTCGCCTTCACCGCCGGTCTCGACGGCGCCCTCGGCGACGTCGTGGTGACCGCGCGCCTCGGGGTGGACGCGCCCGAGGACGTGGTCCGCTGCGCGGGCATGGTCACCGACGAGACCGCCGTCGTCGTGGGGGTCGACCGCCGCGCCCCGGCCGGCCGCCGGCTCGCCCTGCGGCTGAGCCGGGCGCTGGCCAGCCGCAGCATGGGCGAGGAGATCGCCACCGTCAGCCTGGGGCTGCGCGGCTACAGCCGTCCGGCGCTCGACGCGTGGCTGCCCCGCCGGGACCGGGACCGGGTGCTGCGCATGCTGCCGTCGATCTCGGGCTACCCGTGGGCCGTCCTGCCCTACGAGTCGGGGGACCGGCAGCACCCGCGGCAGGCCAGCAGCTTCCGGCAGGTGGTGCGGTCGATCTTCTACGCCAGCGGCCGGCCGCTGCGGGTCGCCGTCGGCATCGCGCTGGTGACCAGCCTGGTCAACATGCTGTACGCGCTCTACGTGGTGGCCGTCGGGCTGTTCCGGGGGGCCGTCGAGGGCTGGACGTCGATGAGCCTGCAGATGAGCTTCATGTTCTTCATGCTCAGCGTGGTCATCGCGATCATGGCCGAGTTCATGTTCCAGTCGAACGAGACGGCCAACGAGCGCCCCATCTACCGGGTCGCGTTCGAGGCCACCAGCTCGGTGCTGGCGGCGCGGGACGCGCTCAACGTCGACGCCGAGGCCGCCGCGGTGCAGGACGCCGACGACAGGGTCCGGCCGTGACCGGCCGCGCCCGCCGGGCGCTGGTCGGCTGGAGCGGGTTCGTCGGGGGCTCCCTCGACGCCCGGATCACCCCGGTCGCCCGGTTTCGCAGCACCGACGTCGACCAGCTGCCCGCCGCCGACGTCGACGAGGTCGTCTGCGCCGGCGCGCCCGCGGAGAAGTGGCGCGCCAACGCCGAGCCGGACGCCGACTGGGCGGGGATCCGCCGGCTGATCGACGCCCTCGACGGCAGCCGTGCGACGTCCTGCGTGCTGGTGTCGACGGTGGACGTCTTCGCCGACTCCCGCGGCGTGGACGAGACGACCCCGGCCGACACCACGCAGGAGCAGGCCTACGGCCGGCACCGGGCGCTGCTCGAGGAGTTCGTCCGCGAGCGGTTCGACGACGTGCTGGTCGTCCGGCTGCCCGGCATGTACGGCCCCGGGCTGAAGAAGAACCTCGTGTACGACCTGGTCCACCAGCCCGAGGCGCGCTTCGCCCACGAGGACTCCGGCTTCCAGTTCTACGACGTGCGCGACCTGTGGGGGCACGTGCTGCTCGCCCGGGACGCCGGGCTGTCCGTGGTGAACCTCGCGACCGAGCCCGTCACCTCGGCCCAGGTCGCCCGCGAGTGCTTCGGCGTGGACTACCGCTGCGACGACCGGCCGTGGGTCGCCTACGACCTGCACACCGCCCACGCCGCCGAGCTCGCCGGACGCGAGGGCCCGTACCTGCGCTCCGCGGACGAGGTGCTCACCGGCATCCGCACCTGGGGCGCCCGGCTGCCGGCGGGACGGGCATGAGGCTGGCGTTCTCCAACCTCGCCTGGCCGGCCGACCTCGACGCGGCGGTGCTGCCCGAGCTCGCCGAGCGGGGCTTCGGCTCCCTCGAGGTGGCGCCCACCCGGCTGTGGACCGACCCGCTGGCCCAGGACACCGACGAGGTGGCCGCGGCCCGTGCGGCGGTCGAGGCGACCGGGCTGCGCGTCGTCGCCCTGCAGTCGCTGCTCTTCGGCCGCCCGCAGTTCCAGCTGTTCGGGGACGCTGAGGCGCGCGCGGGCCTCACCGAGCACCTCCTCGGGATGGCCCGGCTGGCCTCGGGCCTGGGCGCGACCCGCCTGGTGTTCGGCTCGCCGGGCAACCGGCGTCGCGGGGACCTGCCCGTGGCGCGCGCCGACGAGATCGCCGCCGAGGTCTTCGCCGGCCTCGGAGCGCGTGCCGCGGACCTCGGCGTGTGCTTCTGCATCGAGGCCAACCCGACCGTCTACCGGTGCGACTGGCTGACCGACGCGGTCGCCTCGACCGCCTTCGTGCGCGCCGTCGACTCGCCCGGCGTCCGGCTGCACCTGGACACCGCCTGCATGGCGCTGGCGGGGGACGACGCCGTCGAGCGCGTCCGCGCGGGGGCCGACGTGCTGGCGCACGTGCACGCCAGCGCGCCGCAGCTCGGCCCGGTCGGGCCGGAGGGCCCGGTCGACCACGAGGCGGTCGCCGCGGCGCTGCGGGCCGCGGACTACGGCGGGCACGTCTCCGTGGAGATGCTGCCGCCCAGCGAGGACGACCTGACCGGCGCCGTCTGGCGCACCGCCGAGTTCGTGAGGAAGACCTACTCGTGAGCAGCGACCTGCGGGCCACCCCCGACACCACCGGCTGGGCGGTGCCCCGCGGCGACGTGCACGTGCTGCGCCCGCGCGCCAGCCGCTACTGCGTCGTGATCCCGGTGATCAACGAGGGCGAGCGCGTCCTGGGCCAGCTGCGCCGGCTGCGCGACCTCGGGCTGGACCTCGACGTGGTCGTCGCCGACGGCGGCAGCACCGACGGCTCGAACGACCCGGAGCTGCTGGACGGCCTCGGCGTCCGGGCGGTGCTGGTGAAGCGCGACAGCGGGAAGCTCAGCGCCCAGCTGCGGATGGGCTTCGCCTTCGCGCTCACCGAGGGGTACGAGGGCGTCATCACCGTCGACGGCAACGGCAAGGACGACGTCTCGGCGCTGCCCCGGTTCGTCGCCGCGCTCGACGCGGGCGCAGGCTTCGTCCAGGGCTCCCGCTACGTCCCCGGCGGCGAGGCGGTCAACACCCCGCGCGAGCGGCACCTGGCCATCAAGTTCCTGCACGCCCCGGTGACGTCGCTGGCCGCCCGGACGCGGTACACCGACACGACGAACGGGTTCCGCGGCCACTCGCGGGCGCTGCTGCTGGACCCGCGGGTCGCGCCGATGCGGGAGGTCTTCGACACCTACGAGCTGCTGGCCTACCTGCCGATCCGGGCCGCACGGCTGGGCTACCGGTGCACCGAGGTGCCGGTCACCCGCGCCTACCCGGACGCCGGCGACGTCCCCACGAAGATCCACGGCCGGCGCGCCCAGTTCGCGCTGGTGGAAATCCTGCTGCGGGCCGCGCTCGGGCGGTACGACGCACCGCGGCGGCAGGGGTGAGCCGCGCGCGGGTCGCCGTCTTCGGTCGGTTCGTGCTGGTCAACGTCCTCAACACGGGCCTGTACTGGGGGCTCTACCTGCTCCTGCTGCTGGTCACCCCGTACCTGGTCGCCAACACGCTGGCGCTGGTCGTCGCCGTGCTGGTGGCCTACCTGGCCAACGTCCGCTACGCCTTCGGCGTCGCTCCGTCACGGAGGCGGCTGCTGCGGTACCTCGTCGCCAACGGGACGACGGTCCTCCTGCGGACGGCGGTCGTCTGGGTGCTCGTCGCGCTGCTGTCCCTCGACGAGCAGCTCGCCCCGCCGGTGGCGGTCGCCGTCACGATGCCCGCGGCCTTCCTGCTCACCGGGTGGGCCATGGCGGAGCGGCCGGACCGCCGGCCCGCCGGGACGGTGGCCGCAGCGGCGGCCTGAGCCACCGCGCCGGGCCATCCCGCAGCCGGCTGCCGGTGATCAGCGGGCGAGCGCGCTCACAGGACGGGGTCGTCGAGCAGGCGGATCAGGTAGTCGCCGTAGCCGCTCTTGCCCAGCGGCTCGGCAGCGCGGCGCAGGCCGTCGTCGTCCAACCAGCCCTGCCGCCAGGCGACCTCCTCGATGCAGCCGATCTTGAGCCCCTGCCGCTCCTCGACCACCGACACGAACTCGGTGGCCTGCCGCAGTGAGGCGAACGTGCCGGTGTCCAGCCACGCCGTGCCGCGGTCCAGGACGGTCACGGTGAGCCGGCCCTCGCGCAGGTAGTGCTCGTTCACCGCGGTGATCTCCAGCTCGCCGCGGCCGCTGGGCCGGATGCCCCGGGCCACGTCGACCACCGACGACTCGTAGAAGTACAGCCCCGGGACGGCGTAGGAGCTCTTCGGCGCCGCCGGCTTCTCCTCGATGGACAGCACCCGGCGGTCGGTGTCGAACTCGACGACGCCGTACTCCTGCGGGTTGGCCACGTGGTAGGCGAAGACGTGCCCGCCGTCGGGGTCGGGCAGCCGACCCAGCGCGGTGCCCAGGCCCGCCCCGTAGAAGATGTTGTCGCCCAGCACCAGGGCCACCGACTGGTCCCCGACGAACTCCGCGCCGATGAGGAAGGCCTGCGCCAGCCCCTCCGGCCGCGGCTGGACGGCGTACTCGATGCGCATCCCCAGCCGGGTGCCGTCGCCCAGCAGCGCGCGGAACGCCTCCTGGTCGCCGGGGGTGGTGATCACCAGCACCTCGCGGACGCCGGCCATCATCAGCGTCGAGAGCGGGTAGTAGACCATCGGCTTGTCGTAGACCGGCATCAGCTGCTTGCTGACCGCCTGCGTGATGGGGAACAGGCGGCTGCCGGTGCCCCCGGCCAGGATGATCCCCCGCATTCCGGCGAGGCTACCGGCGCGGCGGAGCTCAGGACGCGGGCGAACCGAGCCACAACCTCCCGACGAGTGAGCTCCCGCCGGGGGTGCCCACCGGCTCCCAGCGGGTCGTCCAGCCCTCGGCGTGCAGCTGGATCACCACCGCACCGACCAGCGCCCCGAGGTTGAGCGCGGCGGTCGTGGTGGCCCGCTCCGGCAGGTGCACGTCGACCACGCCGTCGCCCTCGCCGCCGTAGCGGAGGACGACCGGGAACTCCGGCAGGGCCGCGGTCGCCACCCGGAAGGCGGCGGCGACGGCGTCCAGCTCGCCGTCGCGGGGGACCAGGTCCGCGCCGGGCACGCGCGTGGCCACCAGGTCACGGCTGCCGTAGGGGAACAGGTCGCCGGGACCGAGCCGGACCAGCGGCCGGGTGCCGGCGTCCTCGTCCGGCGGGTCGAACGGCAGCCCGCGGACGACGGCCACCGGGATGCCGGCCAGCTTGCCCTTCACCAGGTCCGCGGCGGCCGCCAGCTCGTCAACCAGGGCGACCTGGGTGGTCTCCAGCCGGTTGCCGTGGGCGTCGACGGCACCGCGGTGGTCGACCAGCGCGGGGATGCCCGCCGAGCCGACGGCGACGTCGGTCAGCCCGTCCCGCCAGGTGCGGCCGAAGGTGTCACTGACGATGACCGCGACCTCGACGCCGAGCATCTCGCGCAGCCGGTCGCGCAGGGCCCGGGCCGACGCGTCGGCGTCCTCCGGCAGCAGCACCAGCGCGTCGCCGGACACGTTGGAGGCGTCGATCCCGGCCGCCGCGACCACCCAGCCCTGCGGCGTCTCGACGATCTTCAGCGGGCCGCGCCGGGCGACCACGCGCACCGTCTGCGCGTCGATCGCCCGCTGCCGCACGGCCTCCCGGTCCTCGCCGGGCGCGACGGGTACCAGTCGGCCCTCGACCTTGGACACCACCTTGGAGGTGACGACGACGACGTCGCCGTCGGCCAACCAGGGCGCGGCGCCGGCGACCGCCGCGGCGAGGTCGTCGCCGGGGGAGAACTCCGGCAGGCCGGCGACCGGGTGGATCGAGATCCCACCCGGGACCGCGGGGGGTGGCCCCCCTGCAGGCGGAAGGACCCCGTCCTCCTCACCCCTCGCACGCTCGGGGCGAGCCTCGGGACGGGGCCGTGGTGGGGGGCAGGAGGGTCCTTCTTCAGACACCAGCGGCGTCCAGCGCGGCCCGCGCCATCGCCGCGGTCGCCTCGGGGGAGGACATGAGCAGCGGGACGGCGCGGACGTCGACACCGGGGACGTCGGCCGAGTCGCCGGTGTGCACCAGCCAGGCGTCGAGCAGCCCGCCGGCGGAGCGGGCGCCGTAGTGCCGCCCGACCCCCTCGGCGCTGACCTCGACGCCGAGGACCGGCAGGCAGCGGTCGGCCATCCCGCGCACCACCGCGCCCGAGACGATCGGGGAGAGGCCCACGACCCGGCCCGGGGTGGCCAGCAGCGCCTGCCGCAGTCCGGGGACGCCCAGGATCGTGCCGACGGACACGACCGGGTTCGACGGCGCCAGGAGCACCGCGTCCGCGCCGGCGAACGCCTCCGCCACCCCGGGGGCCGGCTTCGCGGCGTCCACCCCCACCTGCACGAAGGCGCGGGCCTCGGACTCGGCGCGGTGCCGCACCCACCACTCCTGGAAGTGCACCGCCTGCTGCCGCCCGGTCTCCGGGTCGGCCACCACCACGTGGGTCTCCACCCGCTGGTCGCTCATCGGCAGCAGCTCCACGCCGGGCTGCCAGCGGTCGGCGAGCGCCGCGGTCACCTGGGACAGCGGGTAGCCGGCGTCGAGCATCCGGGTGCGCACCAGGTGGGTGGCCAGGTCGCGGTCGCCCAGGCCGAACCAGGTCGGCTCGGCGCCGTAGGCGGCCAGTTCCTCCTTGACCGTCCAGCTCTCCCCGGCCCGGCCCCACCCGCGCTCGGTGTCGATGCCGCCGCCGAGGGTGTACATGACGGTGTCGAGGTCCGGGCAGATGCGCAGCCCGTGCATCGTCACGTCGTCCCCGGTGTTGACCACGGCGGTGAGCCGCGCACCGGGGGCGGCCGCGCGGAGTCCGGCCAGGAACCGGGCCCCGCCGACCCCGCCGGCGAGGACGACGATGTGCACGAAAGTCATCGTGCCCGATGGGCACTTGTCCACTGTTCGCCGGGCGTGTCGAGGTGTGCAGCGAGAAGTGACGAACACCCCGTGACTGCTGGGGCCGGTGTGACGCGGCGCTTACACCGGGCGGAGTTGACGCCCCCACAACGACACGCGTGTAATTCCGGCGGTGTCAACGAGTGCCGAGCGGCCCGGGAACGTCCCGTGGAACGCACATCGGGACGGCAGCGAGAGGGGACGCATCGTCATGGCAGAGGTCTCGTGGTTGAGCGACTACGTCAGCGCGTCGGAGCGGAACGCCGACCGCGGCCCGGCGGGCCACGAGCAGGGCTTCGTGGGTCTGTGGAGCCTGGGTCTGGAGGCCGAGGCCCAGTCCTGGCAGGAGCGCGCCCTCTGCGCCGAGACCGACCCCGAGGCGTTCTTCCCGGAGAAGGGCGGCTCCACCCGCGAGGCCAAGAAGATCTGCACCGGCTGCGAGGTCAAGGCCGAGTGCCTCGAGTACGCGCTGGCCAACGACGAGCGCTTCGGCATCTGGGGCGGGCTCTCCGAGCGTGAGCGCCGCCGGCTGCGCCGCCGCGCCGTCTGAGGGACGCCCCCGTCCTCTCCGCGCGACGCTTGAGGGGCCTCGTCCCGGGCCCGGCCCCTTGCAGGGTCCCGCCGCGAGCTCGCGAGCGGTGGGGGGCAGGGGGTCCTTCACTGACACCAGCTCAGAGCTGTCCCCACAGCCGCCGACGGACCCCGTCGGCGGCTGTGGTGTTGTTCGGGACGTGGCGACCCCAGGTGTGCGCATCGTGACCGGCCGGACCGGCGTGGCGCGGGAGCTCCGCGCGGCCGGCCCGCTGCTCGCGGCGCTGCACGCCCCGGTGACCGCCCGCGCTCCCTGGCTGACCGCCGCGCTGGCCCTCGACGCCGGCCGCGTCGCCGGTCCCCGACCGGTCGCCGTCGTGGTCGACCCGCCCGGCGGCACGGAGGCCCCGCGGGCGCTCGCGACCCTGGTCCTGCGCGACGGCCCGCGGCTCACCGTGACGCTGCTCGGCGACGGCCTGCCGGTGCCCGGCGGTGCGGCCCCGGCCCGACTGCCGGCCCGGGACGACGCCGCTGCCGAGCGGCTGGCGGCCGGCGTGCTGGACATGCTCGACCGGGTGCGCCGGCCCTGGAGGCTGCGGCTGGCCGGCCTGCCCCTCGGCGACCCCACGCTGCGCGCGATCGGCCGGCTGCGGCCCGAGGCGGCGTTCGCCAACGCCCGCAGCGCGCGCCTCGTCGACACCCTCGACGAGGCCGGCCCGGTGCGCCGCACCCGGGACCCCGCCGAGGTCGAGCGCCGGCTGCCCGCGCTGCTGGCCGCGGAGCCCGACCGTCGGGCCCGCACCGCGTTGCGGGTGGCCACCCGGCTGCACGCCGCGATCGGTCAGGTCGAGCTGGCCACGGTGGCCGACGGCGACCGGCTGCGAGCCGGCCTGCTGACCCTGGTCGACGGCGGCGACCGGCGGCCGTGGTGGGGCACCCCGGACGCCGGCCTGCGCACCGAGATGGGCGCGCCGCTGGTCTCGCTGACCCTGCGCGGCGGCGGGCCGGCGGCCCTGCTCAGCCGGCGTACCGGACGGCGTTGAGCCCCGGTTCCTCGACGCTGGCGGCGCGGTCGGTGCCGAGGAACAACGTGCCCTCGGCGGCTGCCGCGCCGTTCCGGACCGGCCCGGCCGGGGAGACGGTGACCGTCAGGTCGTACCCCCGGCCGGTGTAGGCCGGCGCGGTGCCGATCGGCCGCGTGTAGGTGGGGAAGCGGCCGGTCAGCCGGAGGTCGCGGCCGTCCCTCGTCACGGTGAGGGCGGGGGAGGGCAGGTCGGCGTGCTCGGTCCGCGACCGCACGCAGCCCGCGGCGGCGGGGTCGGCGGGCGGCTCGGGGGTCAGGCAGTTCCAGGTCGGCAGCCGCAGGTGCGCCAGCGCCGTCCGGCCGTCCCCGGCCGCGGTCACGCTCACCGAGGGGTAACCCACCGTCGTCCCCACGGCCTGCCGCTCGACGACGATGCTGCCGAACGCCAGTCGTGCCACCACGCCGTCCCCGCCCAGCGGCACCGACCGGGCGGCGAGCACCCCCGCGCCGCCTTCGCCCGGCAGCGGGTCCACCGGCACGGCGGGCAGTGCCGGGGAGGTGGCCGGCGCCGGGGTCGTGCCCGCCCGCGGGGACGGCGCCACCGCGCTGGGAGCGGGGGTCCCCGGCGGGTCGCCACCATCGCGCGTCGCCACCGCCACGCCGGACAGCGCGGCCACGAGGACCAGCCCCGCGGCCGCCATGCCGGCCAGTACGCGGCGGGTGCCGTCCGGCGTGCCGGCAGGCTCGTCGCCGGCGTCCGCCACGGGTGCGGCGACCGGCGCGAGGAGGTCGCCGGGCGTGCCGGGCGGGCTCTCGAGGAAGCGTGGGAGGTCGTCGTCCGGCCAGCGCGACGCGGGCCGGGCGGGAGCCGCCGGGTCCCGCCCGGAGCGGGGAGGGGACGGGCTCCGCGGCCGGGTCAGCACCACCGCGGCCAGGCCGGCCAGCGCCACCAGCGCCAGGACCAGCACGACCCAGGGGACGGCGGCCGGCGCGGAGGAGTCCATCGCGACAGAGCATCGCAGGCCCCCTGCAGCGTCCCGGCCCCCTCCGGGGCACCGCCCCGACGTCGCGAGGAGTGGGAGCAGGGGGTCCTTCAGCCGGTGGGGTCGATCTCCTCCGGGTCGCGCCCCAGCAGGACGGCGACCTGGTCGACGACGACGTCGCGGACCAGGTCGGCGAGGTCGTCGCGGTCGTGCGCGCGCAGCTCCAGCGGCCGGCGGTAGACGACGATCCGCGGCGGCACCTCCCGGGTGCCGTCCCGGTGCGCGGGCAGCACGCGGGCCAGCGGCACGCTGCCGTCGTCGAGCACGTCGGCGTCGAGCACCACCTCGTCGGGGCTCGTGTGCTCCACCCAGGGCACGTCCTCGACGGCGAACTCGACGCCGGCGAGCTCCTTCTCCCACCGCCGCTCGAGGTCCTCGACCGCGTCGAGGACCAGGTCGTCGAACTGCGCGGCGCGACTGCGGGCCAGCGGGACGCCGTCGGGTACCAGGCGGCCGCGCAGCCCCCGGCCGTGCCGGTCGCGGCGGGATCGGGCGGGTCGGCTCATGACGGGTGCGAGCGTACGGCCGGGGCGATCGGGGGCGCGCCCGGTGCGGGGTCGGGCACGGGCCGCAGCGGGCGCGCGACGGGGTGCACGGGGCCGTCGTGCAGGATGGGACTGCTGCTCCGCGGGGGCGCCGAAACCCGGTGCGCCTGATGCCAACCACCGGGGTACGCGTCTACTGTGCGGTGCGTGAGGAACCGGTGGTGAGGCAGTCACGTCGCTGCTCGCGCAGCGGCTGCGCGCAACCGGCGGCAGCGACCTTGACCTACGTGTACGCGGAGTCGACCGCTGTCGTCGGCCCGTTGGCGACGTTCTCCGAGCCGCACAGCTACGACCTCTGCGAGTTCCACGCCGGGCGGCTCACCGTGCCGCGCGGCTGGGAGGTCGTCCGGCACGAGATCGACGTCGAGGACTCCGGTCCGACCGGGGACGACCTGCTGGCCCTGGCCGACGCCGTCCGCGAGGCCGCCCGGCCCGAGCCCCCGCGCAACCCCGCCGACGACGGCAGCGGCACCCGCCGAGGCCACCTGCGGGTCCTGCCCGACATCACCTGAAGGAGGACCCCGTCCTCCCACGCCACGGCCCCGCTGCAGGGTCCCGCCGCGAGCATGCGAGCGATGGGGGGCAGCGGGGTCCTTATAGTGTCGCCCGCGTGCGCAACCTGTCCGTGATCATCAAGGCCTACGACGTCCGCGGCGTCGTCCCCGACGAGTGGGACGAGGGGATCGCCCGCCGGATCGGCGCGGCGTTCGCCGAGCTCGTCTGGCAGGAGAGCGGCGCGACCGCGGTGGTGACCGCGCACGACATGCGCGACTCCTCGGTGCCCCTGTCGCGGGCCTTCGCCGAGGGCGTCCTGTCCCGCGGCGTCGACGTCGTCGAGGCCGGGCTCGGGTCCACCGACCTGCTCTACTTCGCCTCCGGCTCCCTCGGCGTCCCCGGCGCGATGTTCACCGCCAGCCACAACCCCGCGCAGTACAACGGCATCAAGCTCTGCCGCGCCGGCGCCACCCCGGTCGGGCAGGAGTCGGGCCTGGCCACCCTCCGCGAGTGGGCCGAGCGCGACTCCTACGACCGGGTCCCCGATCGGACCGCGTCGATCAACCAGCGGGACCTGCTCGCCGAGTACGCCGCGCACCTGCGCTCGCTGGTCGACCTCTCGGCCATCCGGCCGCTGCGGGTCGTCGTCGACGCCGGCAACGGCATGGGCGGGCACACCGTCCCGGTGGTGCTCGCCGGCCTCCCGCTGGAGGTCCTGCCGCTGTACTTCGAGCTCGACGGCTCCTTCCCCAACCACGAGGCCAACCCGCTGGACCCGGCCAACCTGGTCGACCTGCAGGCCGAGGTGCGCCGCACCGGCGCCGACATCGGGCTGGCCTTCGACGGGGACGCCGACCGGGTCTTCGTCGTCGACGAGCGCGGGGAGGCGGTCAGCCCCTCGGCGGTCACCGCGCTGGTCGCCGTCCGCGAGCTGGCCAAGGGCCGGGGGACGACGGTCATCCACAACCTCATCACCTCGCGCGCGGTGCCGGAGATCGTCCGCGAGCACGGCGGGGAGCCGGTGCGCACCCGCGTCGGGCACTCCTTCATCAAGGCCGAGATGGCGCGCACCGACGCCGTCTTCGGCGGGGAGCACTCCGCGCACTACTACTTCCGCGACTTCTGGCGGGCCGACACGGGCATGCTCGCCGCCATGCACGTGCTGGCGGCGCTGGGGGAGCAGAGCCGGCCGCTGTCGGAGCTGACCGCCGGCTACAGCCGCTACGCCGCCTCGGGCGAGATCAACTCGACCGTCGCCGACGCCGCGGGCCGCACGCGGGCCGTGCGGGAGACGTTCGAGGAGCAGGACGGCGTCACCGTCGACGAGCTCGACGGGCTGACCGTGGACCTGCCGGACGGCTCGTGGTTCAACCTGCGGGCCAGCAACACCGAACCGCTGCTGCGGCTCAACGTCGAGGCGCCGGACGAGGCGCGGATGACCCGACTGCGGGACCGAGTGCTGGAGATGGTGCGCGCATGACCACGAGTTCCCCCACCGACCCGGCCGGCCCGCTGGGGCTGGACCCCGCGCTGCTGGCGATCCTGGCCTGCCCCGACACCCACCACAGCCCGCTGGTGGTGGACGAGGCGGCGAGCGAGCTGGTCTGCAGCACCTGCGACCGGGCGTTCCCGGTGCGCGACGGCATCCCCGTGCTGCTGCTGGACGAGGCGCGGCGGCGGGGCACGGGGGCGGCATGACGCCGCCGGAGCTGGCCGAGGAGGTCCTCGACGACCTCGACGTGCTGCGCGCCCGGGACCCGCGCGGCCTGCTGCCGGCGGTGGCCGGCGCCGGCGCGCAGGTCCGGGAGACCTCGCGGCTGACCGAGGAGGCCGGCCTCGAGCGGGTCACCACCGGCGGCCGCCCGCGCGGGCTGGTCATCGTGGCCCGCCGCGAGGGGGCGGTGGCCGCGCAGGTGCTGCGGGCGCTGCTCGGCCCGACCAGCCCGGTCACGGTGGACGTCGTCCCCGGGCCCGACCTGCCGGTGTGGACCGGCCCCAGCGACATCGCCGTCGTCGCCACCCGCACCGGCGCCGGCCGCTACGCCGTCACCCCGGCCTACGAGGCGGCCCGGCGCGGCGTGACGCTGCTGGGCATCGGCGCCGAGGACGCCCCGCTGCGTGCGGCCTGCTCCACCGCCCGCGCGCCCTACGTCCCGCTGCCGCGCTCGCGGGTGCGGCACACGACGCTCTGGTCGTTGCTCACCCCGATGGTGCAGCTGGCCGTCGGCCTGGACCTGGTGTCCGAGAGCGCGGCCGACCTGGAGGCGGTCGCCGCGGCGCTCGACGAGGTCGCCGCGGAGTGCGGGCCGGCCCGGGAGTCCTTCGTCAACCCGGCCAAGACGCTGGCCCTGGAGCTGCTCGACGCGCTGCCGGTGATCGCCGCCGAGGGGCCGCTGGCCGGCACCGCCGCCACCCGCATCGCCGACCAGCTCGCCACGCTGGCCGGCCTGCCGGTCACCACCTTCCGAATGCCGGACCAGCGGGTCGCCGCCTGCGCGGTGCTGCGCGGCCCGCTGGCGCCCGAGGGCGGCGAGGACGACTTCTTCCGCGACCGCGCCGAGGACACCGGCCGCCGGCTGCGGCTGCTCACGGTCCGCGACGCCGACGCCGGCGAGCACGACGGCGCGGGCGAGCGTGAGCCCCGGTCGGCCCGCGAGGCGCTGTCCGAGGCGCTGCGCAGCGCAGCAGTGGCCAACGTCCCGGTCAGTGCACTGGCCGAGCACGGGGACCCGGAGCGCTACGGGCGGCTGCCCCGCCTGGCCCGGCAGCTGGCGGTGGCCGACTTCACCGCCGTCTACCTGGCCCTGGCCCTGGACGCCGAGAGGTCCGCCTCCGGATGAGCGGCGACCCTCTCCGGCTGCTGCCGTGTTCGCGACCAGGCTGCTCGGCCTGGACGGTGCGCGCCGCCCGCGAGCAGGCCGGCCCCGTGCGGACGGCGGGCTGACCCGATCGGGGGACCGCCGCCGCGGTTGTGGCCCGCGCCATGCCTGCGGGGGCGGAACGGCCAGTAGCCTCCCGGCTGATGTGGTCCCTCAACAGCGCCGTCCGCTTCTACCCGTGGGGGAGCCGGACGGTCATCCCCGAACTGCTCGGACAGCCCAGTCCGGCACAACAGCCGCACGCCGAGCTCTGGATAGGGGCGCACCCGGACGAGCCCAGCCTGCTGGCCGACGGCCGTCCGCTGGACCGGGCCATCGCCCAGGAGCCCGACCGGCTGCTCGGCGCGCCGGTCGTGACGCGCTTCGGTCCGCGGCTGCCGTTCCTCATGAAGGTGCTGGCCGCCGACCGGCCGCTGTCGCTGCAGGCGCACCCGACGATGGAGCAGGCGGCGGCCGGCTACGCCGCCGAGGAGGCCGCCGGCATCCCGAGGGACGACCCGACGCGGACGTTCAAGGACCCGTGGCACAAGCCCGAGCTGCTGCTGGCGGTGACCACCTTCGAGGCACTGTGCGGCTTCCGGCCGGTCGAGGAGTCGCTGCACTGCCTGGCCAAGCTGCAGCTGCCCGAGCTCAAGCCGACGATCGCGGCGCTGGCCCGCGGTGGGCTGCGGGCGGCCATCCCGCAGCTGATCGCGCTGTCCGGCCGGCGCCGGACCTCCCTGGTCGAGGCCGTCGCGGGCAAGGCGGCCTCCTTCGTGGCCGCCCACGACCCGGAGTTCATCAACACCTACCGCTGGGCGGCGACGCTCGCCGCTGCCTACCCGGGTGACCCCGGCGTCGTCATCTCGTTGATGTGCAACCACCTCAAGCTGGCACCCGGCGAGGCTGTGTTCCTGCCGGCCGGCAACCTGCACGCCTACCTGAGCGGCGCAGGGGTCGAGGTCATGGCCAGTTCGGACAACGTGCTGCGCGGTGGACTGACCCGCAAGCACGTCGACCTGGCGGCGTTGATCGAGGTGCTCGACTTCACCGACGGCCGGATCCCGGTCATCCACCCGGTGCTCGGGCCGGGCGGGCTGCGCTACCCCGTGCCGGTCGAGGACTTCGACCTCACCCGGGTGCAGCTCGACGACGGGACCGGGACGCTGACCACCTCCGGGCCGCAGGTGCTGCTGTGCACCGAGGGCCGGGCGGTGCTGGCGGCGGCGGACGGCGAGCTGGTCCTGGAGAAGGGGCAGTCGGCGTTCGTCCCGGCCGGGGAGCCGGTCGCCGCCCGCGGTCCCGCGCTGATCTACCGGAGCACGACGAACCTGCGCTGACCACTCCAGAGCGGTCAGGCGGGTGCTCTGTGCCGGGTCGCGACCCGGGCAGCGAGCGTGGCCGCGCCGGCGGAGACCAGCTCGACGACGGTGAACAGCACGCGAGACACGACGGCCAGGGCCAGGGCCTGCCCGTAGGGCAGGACCGCGGCCAGTGCCGCCACGACGACGACCTCCCGGGCCCCGATGCCCGAGGGCAGCACGAAGGCGACGAGGCCGGCGGTCATCGCCACCCCCATGGTCCCCACGCACAGGACGAGCAGCAGCGCCGGGTCCGTCGAACCGGCGGCGGGAAGTGTCGCGACCAGCACGAACAGGTGGACGCCGTACAGCAGGTAGCCCAGCAGGCTCAGGGCGCTCGCCCGGGCGATCGCCCCGCCGACGAGGCGTTGCGGGAGAGGGTGCTGGCGCAGCAGCCCCAGCACCCGGTCGACGAAGTACGTCAGCGCTGTGGGGTGCAGCAGAGCGAGCCCGACAGGCAGCAGGGCGAACAGCCACAGCAGGACCGGTCGACTGCCGGCCAGCGCCGGGACGGCGAGCAGACCGGCGAGCAGTGAGGTGACGACGGCGACTCCCGCAGTCAGCAGCGAGGCGGTCAGAGCGCGGGCCCGGGAGATCCCGACCGACCGGGCCAGCTCCATCTGCAGCAGGACGGCCACCACCGAACCGGGCACGTACTTGCCGAGCTGGCCGACGAGGTAGATGGTCGCGGCCTCCGGGACCCGTACACGCGTGCCCATCGCGGCGAGGGTGGCGCGCCAGACGAGCGGCCCGAGCAGCACCCCCGCCGTCATCACCACCAGCGAGATGAGCACGTGCCCCCACGGCAGTGAGTGCACCGTGGCGGACACCGCGGGCCAGTGCCGGACCACCTGGCCGGCGGCCACCGCCACGACGGCGAGGACCGTGAGCCTCCGCATCCAGGCCAGCAGGCCCGACCTCCGGCTGCCGGACGGGACGTCTCCGATGGCCCGGGCGGCCGACTCGGCGACCTCGTCGGCGCCCGGGCCGCCGTCCGTGTCCCCGCCCGGCGTGGTGCCGGGCGACCGCCCGCTCCTCACCGGTGCATCACCGCCGCGACGCACCCGCCGGGACGGCGTCCCCGTGCCCGTCCGGTCCCTGCGCGGCCCTCGCCGGCACGTCCGTGCGGTCGGCGGAGCGGCGTGCCGTACCGCGCCGTCCCCGCCGCCGCCTCCGGGCGATGAGCCAGCCGGCCGACTGGGCGAGGCTGACGAGAGCCGCGACGGCGAGAGCCGCAGCACCCACCGACAGGCCGGGTGAGCGGAAGGTGATCTCCAGGTGGTGCCGGCCGGCCGGCACGTCGACGGTGAGCAGGCCGGCGGGACCGTCCTGCACGGTGACCGGCTCCCCGTCGAGCGTCGCGGTGTGGCCCGGCCAGGCGAGCCGGGCGAACACCAGGCGCCCCGCGGTGGCGGCGCGGACGGACACCGACTCGTGGGCGGGTGAGCTGCGGTCGGACAGGACCTCGACGCCCGGCGACACCCAGGACAGCCGGCTGTCGTACCCGACGACCGGCTCCCGGACCCAGACGGTCCGCAGGTCGTCGCGGGCCGCGACCGACCACCCGTCCGGCGGCGGCCCGGCGGCGGGGCCGGGGAAGAGCCGGGCATCGATCACCAGGGTCTGCACGCGCAACAGGTCGACTAGGGGCACGCCCGTGGCGCCGGCCGGTCGCAGGGCGCGGTCGAGGGCCTCCGGGCACACCTGTCCCCGGTAGTCCATGCACAGGGCGTCGACGAACTCTGCGAAGCCCATGCCGCTGTACCGCACGATCGACTCGTGCCCGGACATGAGGGTCTCGTTGCCGAACAGCAGGTCACCGGCCGGCCGCGCCGGGACCGTCACCGACGACGCCTCAGAGGCCAGCTGCAGCACCGTGCCCTGGTAGGAGGACGTGCGCTCCCGCACCTCGGCGATCGTGACCGGCGGGGGCAAAGGGGTGGCCGCGTCGGCTGCGTCCGCTGCGTCGGGTTGCTCGGGCGGAGGCAGCGGCAGCTGACCGGTCTGGTAGGTGACGACCAGGACGGTGCCCACGACCAGGACCGCGGCGGAGAGGACCGGCCCGCGCCGGTGGAACGCGGCCACGGCCAGGAGGACGAGCGCGAGGACGACGAGCGCGGCGACGACGTGCACCAGGGCGAGGTCGGGCCGGACGGCGAAGGAGAGGTGGCCGCCCACGGCCACGACCGCGACCGTCGCCAGCGTCCGCGCGCGGATCCGGTCCATCGCGAACCCCTTCGACAGGAGGAGCGCGAGGACGACGGCGAGCGCGAGGTAGAAGTACTCGATCAGCCGGATCGGCCAGCGGAAGAGCCAGAGGTTGGACGGCCCGAGGGCAAGTACCCCGAACACGGCGGCGGCGACCACCACGCTGGTCACCGGACGGTCGGGGCGCCGCCACCCGTGCCACCGCACCCACGGCAGCAGCGGGAGGGCGAACCAGAGGAAGTAGGTCGAGGGCAGGCGCTCGATGAGTGCGCCACCCCAGTTGAGGATCGCGGGGACGTAGGTGGGGGCGCTCGAGGCGGCGACGTCACCCAGCTGGGGGACGAGGAACGTGTCGTTGGCCAGCATCGCGATCTGCTGGCGCTCGGTCACCGGCAGCGTCCCCACCAGCGGCAGGAAGACGAGGGCCGCGGTGGCCCCCACACAGGCCCCGGTCAGCACGAGTCCCACCAGCCGGCGGTGGTCCCGGCGCGCGAGGAGCTCGACGGCGATGCCGGCGAGCACGACGACCATCCCGAGTGCTGCGTACGGGTTGCCGGTCGTCATGCCGAGGGCGCCGAGGACGAACGGCACGACCGGCAGGAGGTGGCCGCGGGACTGACGGTGGGCCGCCCACCAGAACCAGGTCACCCAGGTGAACGCCATGAGCCCTGCCGGCCAGCCGGACGCCTCGTAGAACAGGGTGAACCCCATGACGGGGACGCCCAGGGCGACGACCACCGCGGCCACCCGGCAGGCCCCGTACTCGCGGAACAGGAGGTAAGCGCCCATGCCCAGCAGGGTCAGGAACTGTATCTGCACGACGGCGGCGGCCGCGGCCAGGTCGTCGAACAGCGAGACGAGCACGTAGTCCAGCAGCTGGACCGGGTTCCACAGCGCATAGGCCGCCTCGGCGGCGTAGTTGCCGCCGCTCCAGCCGGCGGGGTCCATCGGGGACCACTGCCCGCTGCGCAGTCGCTCGCCGAAGTGGTGCCACAGCGGGACGAAGGACTCGGGGTTGTCCCCGCGGTAGTAGAACGTGTGCCGCTGCAGGAACGGGATCGCCGTCATGGCGGCGACCGCGAGCCCGACGCCGACGACGACCACGGCCTCGGGAACCCGGTTCCGGCGGCGGTCGGCGGTCGGCGGGCCGGTCGACCTCCCCGCAGCGGTGCTCACCGAGAGGCCTCTCCTCCGTGGTGCCCGGGATCCGTGGTCATCCCTCGTCGTTCACGGTCGGCGCGGGCGCGCGGTGCTGTGACGTTACCCTCCGAGAGCGGATCCGCCCCCTGAGCTGGCACGGGACGAGTGGGGCGGGACGGGAGCCAGCGGGCATGGACGAGTCGGCACCCACGCCGGTGAGTGGATCGGCTCAGGCCGCCGCGAGGCGCGCCCTCACCTACGTCGTCCCGGCGCACAACAGCACGCTGGCCATCGAGCCCACGCTCCGCGCGCTGGCGAGCCGACTGGCCGACCGGGACGCCGAGGTGATCGTCGTCGAGAACGGTTCGACCGACGGCACCCCTGCCCTGCTCCTGGGGATCGCGCAGACCTGGGCCCACCCCGGGGTACCCCTGCGGCTCCTCCGGTCGGCCAAGGGGATGGGCAACGCCTACCGCGCCGGCATCGCCGCCAGCCGCGGGGAACGGGTGGTCCTGACGGCGGACGACCTGCCGTTCGGGTTCGACGACCTGGACGCCGCCGAGGGCGTGGACCCCACCGCCCACCCGGTGGTCATCGGGTCCAAGGGGCATCCGGACTCCGACGTCGACCGGGGGCTCCTGCGGCGGGTCCTCAGCTCGGGCTTCCGGGTGCTGCGACGCGTGGTCCTGGGGATGCGGACGCTCGACCCGCAGGGCACGTTCGTGCTGGCCGGCGACTGGGCGCGCGAGATCGCTCCTCGGCTCGTCGAGCCCGGCTACCTGGTGACGACGGAGCTGTGCCACGTCGCCGAACGCTCGGGCGTGCGGCCGCTGGAGGTGCCGGTGCGGCTCTCCCCGCAGCACCGCGACCATCGCAGCCGCATCGCCGTGCGGGACGTCTGGCAGATGGCCGTGGGGCTGCTGGCGATCCGGCGCCGGCACGCCATGAGCGCCCCGCACGGGCGCCGGCTCAGTGGTAGCGCGGACTTGCCGACCTCTGCACGGCCAGGGCCAGCTCGAGGGCCCGTCGACCCTGGACGCCGGTGACCCGGGGGACCTGTCGATGGGCGACGCACTCGAGGAAGTGCTCTAGCTCGAGCGCCAGTGGCTCGCCATGGTGCTCGAGGAAGGGGATCTCGATGTGCCCGCTCTGCCGGTAGCGCGCGCCCCCCTCGGTGAGGAACTCGTCGCGGTCGACCCGGTGGATCGTGAGGTCCTGGCGCACCAGGTCCAGGACGACGAAGTTGGCGCGCTGGGTCAGCTCGATGCGGCGGATCTTGCTCTGCCCGACCCGACTGGCCGTGACGGTCGCCGTCACCCCGTTCCTGAACTGGAGCAGGGCGGTCGCGAGGTCGAGGGAGTCGGTCCGCTCCCGGCGACCGATCCCCTCGACCCGCTCGACGTCGGAGCCGGCCAGCGCGAGGGCGAGCTCGAGGTCGTGGATCATGAGGTCGAGGACGACGTCGGCCGTGACCCGCGGGGAGAACGGGCCCATGCGGGTCACCTCGAGGTGCAGGAGGTCCTCGACCAGGCCGTCGAGCTGGAGCACCACGGGGTTGAAGCGCTCGACGTGGCCCACCATCAGGATCCGGTCGTTCTCGCACGCCGCCTGGATGAGGGCATCCGCGTCCTCGACCGTCGTGGCGACGGGCTTCTCGACCAGCAGGTCCACGCCGGCCTGGAGCAGGGGGACGCCGACCTCGGCGTGCACCTCGCTGGGAACGGCGACGACGGCGGCCTCGGCGTGCTGGGCGACCGCTCCGGGATCGGCGCTGTACCCCGCGCCCACGGAGGCGGCGAGCGCCCGGCCGCGCCGGCCGTCCTGGTCGACGACCAGCGTGCACTCCGCCTCGGGCAGGCGACGCAGGATCCGGGCGTGGTTGGTCCCCATGAGCCCCGCGCCGACGACGGCCACCCGGGTCACCGGAGCACCTCGGTGACCGCCTCGATGATCCGGTCGAGTTCGGTCCGGCTCAGCCGGGGGTGGACCGGGAGGGACACGACCTCGGCCGTCACCTGCGCCGCGACGGGCGTCTCGTCGACGACGACCCGCGGGTGGTCTCGGTGACTGGGGTGGTCGTGGACCAGCCTCGGGTAGTAGACGCCGGCCCGGATGCCTCGCTCCGCCAGCCCGGCCACGACACCGTCCCGGTCCACTGCCGCGTCTGCGGTGACCCGCACCGTGTACTGGTGGAAGACGTGCTCGCGTCCGGCCGGCACGGAGGGGAGGCGCAGACCGGGCACGGAACGCAGCCCCTCCGACAGGTGGGCCGCGTGGGCGCGCCGGGCGTCGTTGATCGCCTGGAGCCGGTCGAGCTGGGGGAGGGCGATCGCCGCCTGGAGATCGGTGAGCCGGTAGTTGTGGCCGGGCACCTCGTACCGGTACGGCACCCGCATGCCGTGGTTGCGGAGCAGACGGAGCTGGTCGGCGACGTCCGCGTCCGCGGTCGTGATCATCCCGCCCTCACCGCACATGACGTTCTTGGTCGCGTAGAACGAGAAGCACCCGACGCCGAAGGACCCGACGGAGCGTCCGCCGACCCGTGCACCGTGCGCCTGGGCGGCGTCCTCCACGATCGACAGTCCCCGCTCCCGGGCGAGCTCGTCGAACCGGGGCATGTCCGCCGGCAGCCCATAGAGGTGCACCGGCAGGACGACCCGGGTCCGCTCGCCGACCAGTGCCCGCGCGCACTCGACGTCGAGGCAGAAGTCCTCCGTGACGTCGGCGAAGCGTGCGGTCGCTCCCGACTCGAGGATGGCGTTCAGCGTCGCCACGAAGGTGAACGGCGAGGTGATCACCTCGTCACCCGGTCCGACCCCCAGCGCCTGGAGCGCCGCGACCAGCGCGGTGGTGCCGCTGTTGACGGCGACGGCCTGCCCGACGTCGTGCGCGGCGGCGAACCGTTGTTCGAGCTGCTCGACCTTCGGCCCCTGGGTCAGCCGTCCTGAGCGCAGGACCTCGAGGACGAGCGCCTCCTCGTCCGGGCCGATGGCGACGGCGGAGATCGGGATCGGCTCGTTCACACCTGCGCCGCTCGGTGCTCCGCCGTCCCGTCGCGGTGATCGGTGCACCGGAGGTCGCCGGGGGGCTCCGCGGCACGGCTGACCACCTCGCCGCACTCGCACACCCATCCGGCGGGGCGGGCGGGGTTGCCGACGACCAGCTGGTGCGGCTCGACGTCCCGGGTCACCACCGAACCCGCGGCGACCATCGCCCAGCGGCCGAGCACGGTGCCGCAGACGATGGTCGCGTTGGCGCCTATGGAGGCGCCGTCGTGCACGAGGGTGGGGGTGACCGACCACTGGCCGGCCGATGCGCGGGGCCGCAGGTCGTTGGTGAACACGGCGCTCGGGCCGACGAAGACCTCCGACCCCAGCCTGACCCCGTTGTAGATGGAGACGTTGTTCTGGATCTTGCACCGGTCGCCGACCACGGCACCCGAGTCCACGAAGACGTTCTTGCCGAGGACGCAGCCTGCTCCGATCACTGCGCCGGCGCGGACGTGGGCGTGGTGCCAGATCCGGGTGCCCGCACCGATCTGCGCCGCATCCTCGATGACGGCCGTCTCGTGGGCAGCCACCGGGTGCCGCGCGGGCTCCTGTGCCGAAGCCATATCTCCGTCCGGGTCGGTGTGGTCCGGATCACAGCCGGACCGGTCGAGGGCAGCGTACGGCGATCCCACGACGCCGCCACCGGTTCGGAACCGCGTCCGTGCGGCTCGGCCACGCCCGGGCCCGGGCGTGGCAGAGCCGCCGCCCCCGGCCGGACGCCCAGCGTCGAGACCGTCGGTACCGCGTTGGAGGAGGCCGGTGACCCCGGCGTCGTCATGTCGCTGGTGTGCGACCACCGATGAACCTGCGCTGAGCGCCGTCCGCTCCCGCTCCTCGGCGGCGGGGACGTGCACCCGCCCTCGGCGGCGGAGACGTGCACCCGGGTGGTGGTGTACCGGCTGCCCGGGGTGGGCACCGGACTGCTCGCCGTGGCCGCCGCGACGCCGGTGGACGGGTGCGGGCAGCCGTGGAGACCTGGCGGCGGAGCACCCCGGAGCCGCGGCTGGGGAGGGGTGCGCGTGTCCGGGGGGCTACGGATGCGACCCGGCCTGCTGCCGGCCGCGGTGCGGCGCTGGCTGGTCCGGACGGCGGTGGCGCCGGTCGAGGCCCGGTTCGCCCGCCGGGTGGAGGCGGCCGTGCGCGCGGAGGCCGACCGGGTGGAGGCGGCCCTGCGCGCGGAGGCCGACCGGGTGATCCGGGCGGTGCACGAGGTCGAGTTCCGGGAGCGGCGGGACCTCCTCGCGGCGGGGGAGCGGGACGCGGCCGTCGCCTCGGCTCGGTTCGCGGCCCGCGAGATGTCGACCGCTCTCGCCTTCCACGACCCGGTGAGCACCCTGCGGTACGCCGTCGAGATCGCCCCGCCCGGCGGCCTGGCGTTGGAGTTCGGCGTCTTCCGAGGGAGCTCGCTGGAGGTCATCGCCGAGGGACGTGGTCGCCACGACGTGTACGGCTTCGACTCCTTCCAGGGGCTGCCCGAGGACTACCGCCCCCACGTGCGGGCCGGCGCCTTCGCCACGGACGGGTTGCCCGACGTCGCCGGCGCCGAACTCGTCGTGGGCTGGTTCCAGGACACCCTCCCCGGCTTCCTCGCCGCGCACCCGGGCCCGGTGCACCTGCTGCACGTCGACGGAGACCTCTACTCCTCGGCGGTGACCGTCCTCGAGCACGTCGGACCCCGGCTGGTCCCCGGGTCGGTGGTGGTCTTCGACGAGTTCTTCAACTTCCCGGGCTGGGAGCAGCACGAGTACCGGGCCTGGCGAGAGCACCTCGGGCGCACCGGGGCCCGGGTGGCCTATGCGGCGTACACGTCGAACAACGAGCAGGTCGTCGTCCGCGTGCTGGAGCCCGGGACCACCGCCGGGGACTGACCCGGGCGTGGCGTCCCGGCGGTGCCCGGTCGGCGGCCTAGCGTCGAGACCGCCCGTCCGCGCGTCGGAGGAGTCCCGTGACCCCCCGCACCACCGCAACGCCGTCCAGGGTGCGCCGCGGCGCCCTCCTCGGCGGGACCGTCCTGGTCCTGCTGACCGGCTGCGTGCTGCCGCCCGGCGGCGGGGAGCCGGCCGGCGGTCCGCTGACCGGCGTCCTGGACGACGCCGCCGCCGACCAGGCGATCGCCGCCGCGCCGCCGGGCTCCGCGCTGGCCGCCCTCGCCGACGTCGAGGTGCGTGGCCGGGCGCCGCGCACGGGGTACGAGCGCGACCGGTTCGGCGACGGCTGGGTCGACACCGACCGCAACGGCTGCGACACCCGCAACGACGTGCTGGCCCGCGACCTGACCGGCGAGCGGTTCCGGTCCGGCAGCGACTGCGTCGTCGTCTCCGGCACCCTCGAGGACCCCTACTCCGGGCGCACCATCGAGTTCCGCCGCGGCGAGGAGACCAGCGACGACGTGCAGATCGACCACGTCGTCGCGCTGTCGGACGCCTGGCAGAAGGGCGCCCAGGGCTGGGACGCCGACCGGCGCACGACCTTCGCCAACGACCCGCTCAACCTGCTCGCCGTCGACGGGCCGCTCAACATGCAGAAGGGGGACGGCGACGCCGCGACCTGGCTGCCGCCGAACACCGCCTACCGGTGCGCCTACGTCGCCCGGCAGGTCGCGGTGAAGACCGGCTACGGGCTGTGGGCCACCCGGGCCGAGCGCAACGCCACCGCCACCGTGCTCGCCGGTTGCCCCGCGGAACCGCTGCCCGGCGACCCGGCGACGGAGGCGTCGGCGACCCGGCCGGCGCCGGCGGGCACCACCTACGCCGACTGCGAGGCGGTGCGGGCGGCCGGTGCGGCGCCAATCAGGCGCGGTGAGCCGGGGTGGAGCGACGCCTTCGACGGCGACGGTGACGGGGTCGGCTGCGAGTAGGACGGGGTCGGCTCGCGTATCGTGGGTGACGGCACGAGCCCCGCCGAAGCCTCGGCATGCTCGCTCTCCCCGCCCGTGCGGGGATCGCAGCGACACTGCATCCGACACGCATCGCCCGGCTCGTGGGCCGGGCGGATCTGGAGCGACATGACCGCCACCACCACCGGCACCCGTGTACTGACCGACGGCGACTTCAAGGTCGCCGACCTCTCCCTGGCCGGCTTCGGCCGCAACGAGATCCGGCTCGCCGAGCACGAGATGCCCGGCCTCGTGGCCCTGCGCGCCGAGTACGGCGACCAGCAGCCGCTGGCCGGGGCCCGCATCGCCGGCTCCCTGCACATGACCGTGCAGACCGCCGTCCTCATCGAGACCCTCGTCGCGCTCGGCGCCGACGTGCGCTGGGTCAGCTGCAACATCTTCTCCACCCAGGACCACGCCGCCGCGGCGATCGTCGTCGGCGACGGCACCCCCGAGCAGCCCGCCGGCGTCCCGGTGTTCGCCTGGAAGGGCGAGACGCTGGAGGAGTACTGGTGGTGCACCCAGCGGCTGTTCGAGTTCCGCGACGAGGCTGGTGCGGTCGTCGGGCCGAACATGCTGCTCGACGACGGCGGCGACGCCACGCTGCTGGTGCACCTGGGCACCCGCTTCGAGGCCGACGGCGCGGTTCCGGACACCACCGAGGCCGACTCCGAGGAGTACGGCGTCATCCTCGAGGCGCTCCGCGGCACCCTGGCCGCCGACGCCGGCTACTGGACCGGCATCGGCCGGGGCATCAAGGGCGTCACCGAGGAGACCACGACCGGCGTCATGCGCCTGTACGAGCTGGCCCGCGACGGCCGGCTGCTGTTCCCGGCGATCAACGTCAACGACTCGGTGACCAAGAGCAAGTTCGACAACCTCTACGGCTGCCGGCACTCGCTGGTCGACGGCCTCAACCGTGCCACCGACGTGATGATCGGTGGCAAGGTCGCGGTCGTCTGCGGCTACGGCGACGTCGGCAAGGGCTGCGCGGAGGCGCTGCGCGGCCAGGGTGCCCGGGTGGTGGTGACCGAGATCGACCCGATCAACGCCCTGCAGGCGGCGATGGAGGGCTACCAGGTCAGCACGCTCGACGACGTGATCGACCAGGCCGACATCATCGTCACGGCCACCGGCAACCGCGACGTCATCACCGCCGAGCAGCTCGGCCGCACCAAGCACCAGGCGATCGTCGGCAACATCGGCCACTTCGACAACGAGATCGACATGGCCGGCCTGGCCCGCACCCCGGGCATCACGAGGACGAACATCAAGCCGCAGGTCGACGAGTGGCGCTTCGCCGACGGCCACACGATCATCGTCCTCTCCGAGGGGCGGCTGCTGAACCTGGGCAACGCCACCGGCCACCCCAGCTTCGTGATGAGCAACTCGTTCTCCAACCAGGTGCTCGCGCAGATCGAGCTGTGGACCAACCGGGCCGCCTACGAGGGCCAAGAGCCCTCGGTGACGGTCCTGCCGAAGAAGCTCGACGAGCACGTGGCCCGGCTGCACCTCGGTGCCCTGGGCGTGAAGCTCACCGAGCTGACCAAGGTGCAGGCCGACTACATCGGCGTCCCGGTCGAGGGCCCGTACAAGTCCGAGCACTACCGCTACTGACGGAAGGGCCCCCTTCCTCCCCACCCTTCGCAGGCTCAGGGTGGGCCCCTGGAAGGGGGCCGTTCCAGCACCTCACCTGGCTCGCGGCGGGGCCCTGCAGCGGGGGCGTTCCAGCCTGTCGCCGGGCTCCGCCGGGGGCCGCCGTCCTCCCGCTCCTCGTGAGCTCGGGGGCGGGGCCCGGGACGGGGCCCGCGCGGCCACGCGATCGGGGCACGGAGGACACCCGTCCGGAGCACTCCGGGCGGGTGTCCCCGTTTCGCGCTCGGCGCAGCGCAGAATGGTGGTCGTGCCACCCACCGCTCCCCAGAACGGGCCCTCTCGCGGCCGAGTCCTGGTCGTCGACGACGACGCCGCCCTCGCCGAGATGCTCGGCATCGTGCTCCGGCGCGAGGGCTACGAACCCGCCTTCGTCTCCGACGGCAACCGCGCGGTGGGCGCGTTCCAGCAGACCCGCCCCGACATCGTGCTGCTCGACCTGATGCTGCCCGGCCGCAACGGCCTGCAGATTTGCCAGGACATCCGCACCCAGTCCACCGTCCCGATCGTCATGCTCACCGCCAAGGGCGACACCATCGACGTCGTCCAGGGGCTCGAGGCCGGCGCGGACGACTACGTCACCAAGCCGTTCAAGCCGGTCGAGCTGGTGGCCCGGGTGCGTGCCCAGCTGCGCCGCGGGGAGACCGGGCAGGCGGAGAACCTCTCGATCGGCGACGTGCAGATCGACGTCCCGGCGCACCAGGTCACCCGGGACGGCGTGCCGATCGCGCTGACCCCGCTGGAGTTCGACCTGCTGGTCGCCCTGGCGCGCAAGCCGCGCCAGGTGTTCACCCGCGAGCTGCTGCTCGAGCAGGTGTGGGGCTACCGGCACGCCGCGGACACCCGGCTGGTCAACGTCCACGTGCAGCGGCTGCGCGCGAAGATCGAGCGGGACCCGGAGAAGCCGGAGATCGTGCTGACCGTGCGGGGAGTCGGCTACAAGGCCGGCCCGCCGTGACCGGGCAGGCTCGCGGGCGCCGCAGCGATGAACGAGCGAGCCGCGGCCGTGGACCGGGGAGAACCGTGATCCGGCGGACCCGTCGGCCGTGAGCACCACGCGGCCCGCGCCTCCCGCAGCCGGTGCGCCGCCCGATGCCTCGTCGTCCTCCGGCACTCCGGGGCAGGCGCCTGGGCCCGGGCCGCGCCGGACGCCGTCGGCCGACCTCGGTGCGCTGCGCCGCGAGCTGCGGCGGCGGGCCGTCCGGACCCGCCGGCTCACCACGGGGCTGGTCGCACGGGCGGTGGCGGCCTGGCGCTCGTCGCTGCAGGTCCGGATCGGCGCGATCACCATGCTCGTGGCCGGCACGGTGGTGGTCATCGTGAGCCTGGTGCTGTTCAGCCAGATCCGCACGCAGCTGCTGTCGGTCAAGGAGCAGGCGGCCATCGACCAGGTGCAGACCGGCGTCATCTACGCGCAGACCGAGGTGGCGGGGATCGCCGCCGGCGACAGCGCGAGCGTGCGGGCGACGCTGGACCGCACCGTCCGGCAGCTGCGCGAGAGCAGCGGTCCGGCCGGTGACTTCGAGGTCGTCATGGTCTACCGGACCGGTGACTCCGAGCGGCCGCCCGCGGTCAGCCAGCGCGGCATCTACCCGGCCATCCCCGCCGAGCTGCGGGCCCAGGTCGCCTCCGGGGGCCAGTACGCGCAGTACGCGATGGTCCCCGACGGCAGCGGGCAGCCCCGGGCCACCTACCTCGTCGGCGCTCCGGTGCCGACCGGGGCGGCCGGCGCCGAGCAGATCGAGCTGTACTACGCCTTCCCGCTCGAGCAGGAGGCGGAGAGCCTGTCGCTGTTCCGCACCACGGTGGTCATCAGCGGGATCGCGCTCACCGTCCTGGTGGTCGGGATCGCCCTCCTGGTGACCCGGCTGGTGGTCGACCCGGTGCGCCAGGCCGCGGGCACCGCGCAGCGGCTGGCCGAGGGGCAGCTCGAGGAGCGGATGGCCGTCCGCGGCGAGGACGACCTGGCCCGGCTGGCGACCAGCTTCAACGCGATGGCCGACAGCCTGCAGCGGCAGATCACCCAGCTGGAGTCGCTGTCGCAGCTGCAGCAGCGCTTCACCTCCGACGTGTCGCACGAGCTGCGCACGCCGCTCACCACGGTCCAGATGGCCGCCGAGGTGCTCTACGAGTCCCGAGAGGACTTCCCGCCACACGTGGCGCGCTCGGCGGAGCTGATGCACGCCGAGCTCGACCGCTTCGAGGTGCTGCTCACCGACCTGCTGGAGATCAGCCGCTACGACGCCGGGGCCGCCGTCCTCGACTGGGAGCCGACCGACCTCGGTGCGCTCGTGCGCCGGGTGGCGGCGGGGATGTCGGCGCTCGCGGAGCGGCACGGCTGCGAGCTGACGGTGTCCGGCCCCGCGCAGGACGTCATCGCCGAGGTCGACGCCCGCCGGGTCGAGCGGATCCTGCGCAACCTGGTCGGCAACGCGATCGAGCACGGCACCGGGAAGCCGGTGGAGGTCACCTGGGCGGCCAACCGGACGGCGGCGGCGGTCACCGTGCGCGACCAAGGCGTGGGGCTGTCCTCGGCCGAGGCGCAGCACGTGTTCGACCGCTTCTGGCGCGCCGACCCGTCGCGGGTCCGCACCGTCGGCGGCAGCGGGCTGGGGCTGTCGATCAGCCTGGAGGACGCGCGGCTGCACGGCGGCTGGCTGCAGGTGTGGGGACAACCGGGCGCCGGTGCGCAGTTCCGGCTGACCCTGCCGCTGACCGCGGGCACCGACCTCACCAGCTCGCCGCTGCCGCTGCGGCCGGTGGCCCTGCGCCCACCCGGGGCGGCCCGGTGACCCGCCGGGGTGCCGTCCTCGGGGCGGTGCTGCTGGCGCTGGTGACCGGCTGCTCCACCGTCCCGACGAGCACGCCGGTAGTGGAGATCACGCAGGCGCCACCGCGCGCGGACAGCCCGGTCGGCATCGAGCCGCTGTCGCCGGAAGCCGGCGCCACCCCGGAGGAGGTCGTCCGCGGCTTCCTCGACGCCGCCGCCAGCACCGTGCGCGGGCACCCCGTGGCCCGCGAGCACCTGGCCCCCGAGCCGCGGGGGTCCTGGTCGGACGACGCGGGCATCACCCTGCTCGGCGCCGACTACGCCACCGTCACCACCGACGCCGGCACCGTCGTCGTCACCGGCGAGCTGGTCGGCACGATCGACCAGCGGGGCGGGTTCACCGTGGACGGGCAGGAGGTCTACTCGCGGGAGTTCCGCCTCGAGCAGGTGGACGGCGAGTGGCGGATCAGCGACCCGCCGGACGGGCTGCTCATGCTCGAGCCGGACTTCGAGCGCCTCTACGAGCAGCGCGACCTCTACTTCCTCGACCCGACCGGTCAGCGGTTCGTGCCCGACCCGCGGTACCTGATCACCGGCGAGGCCCAGCCGACGGTGCTGGTCGAGCGGCTGCTCGCGGGGCCGTCGGCGGTGCTGGCCGCGGGCGTCCGCAACGAGCTCGAGGGCGCCGCGCTGGGCAGCACGGTGACGGTCTCCGCGCAGGCGGTCACCGTCGACGTGACCGGGGTGGCCGACGCGACGCCCACTCGCCTGGCCGGACTGTCGGCCCAGCTGGTCTGGACGCTGGGCCAGCTGCCGTCGGTGCGCTCGGTGGAGGTCCTCGTCGACGGCGACCCGCTGACCCTCGACGGCGTGCCCGCGGTGCAGACCGTCGACACCTGGACCGCCCTCGACCCCGACGCCGCCCCGGTGGACGCGGTCGGGCACTACCTGGTCGACGGCGCGCTGTGGACGGCGACCGACGCCCCGGCGCCGGCGCCCGGCCCGGCCGGTACGGGTGTCTACGGGCTGTCCAGCGCCGCGGTCGCGACCGACCCGAGCACCGGCGAGCTGACCCAGATGGTCGGGGTGACCCAGCGGGACGGCCAGGCGACGCTGCTCACCGGCCCCTACGACGGCGACCTCACCCCGGTGCTGCCGAGCGGCTCGCTCACGGTGCCGACGGTGGCCCCTGCCCGCCAGGAGTTCTGGGTGGTCCGCGACGGCTCGACGGTGGTGCGGGTGGCCGGTGGCGGGCCCCCACAGGCGGTCAACGCCGTCACCCTGCCGGGCCTGGGCCGGGCCACCGCGCTGCAGCTCTCGCCCGACGGGGTCCGGGCCGCGGTCGTCGTGGAGGACGGCCAGCGGCGGAGCCTGCACGTGGGCACCGTGGTGCGCTCGGACGACGGCCCGGTGGCGCTGCGCGACTGGCGCGAGGTCGCGCCGGCGCTGGGCCAGGTGGTCGACGTCGCGTGGCGGACCTCCGGCAGCCTGCTGGTGCTGGCCGGGGACGCCGGCGAGGAGCGGACCGTGCCCTACCTGGTCGACGTCGACGGCTGGGACCTCTCGCCGGTGCCCACCGCCGGGCTGCCCAGCCAGGCGACCCAGGTCGCCGCGGCGCCCGAGCGCCCGCCGCTGGTCAGCGCCGGCGGCACGATCTGGGAGTGGCAGGTCGCCGGGGGCACCTGGGTGACCCTGGTCCGCGGCCAGCAGCCGCAACCGGGCACCGAGCCGTTCTACCCGGGCTGATCGAGGACCCCGTCCTCCTCATCCCTCGCACGCTCGAGGACGAGCCTCTGGACGGGGCCGTTCCAGCACGTCACCGTCCACAGATCCCCGCCGACGCTGGGCGCGGCGCGCGCGGGGCACGAGGCTGGGGGAGTGGACGGCGGGGTGCTCGCGGCGCTGGCCGACCTGCTGCTGCCGCGCGAGTGCGCCGGGTGCGGTGTGCCGGGCGCGGTGCTGTGCCGGCGGTGCGCCGCGCTGCTCGCCGTTCCGCACCTGGCCCAGCCGCGGCGCTTCCCGGCGGGCTTCCCGCCCACGGTGGCCGCCGGCGCCTACGCCGGGCCGGTGCGCCCGGCGGTCAACGCCTTCAAGGAGCGCGGCCGGGCCGAGCTGTCCCGCCCGCTGGGCGCCGCCCTGGCGCTGGCCGTCGCCGGCGTGCTCGCCGGGCTGTCCACGCGGCTCGGGCCGGTCCGGCTGGTCCCGGTACCCAGCGGCGCCGCCGCGCTGCGCGCCCGCGGCCGGGACCACGTCCGCGAGCTGACCGCCCGCGCGGTCGCCGAGCTCCGGGCGGCGGGGGTGCCTGCGGAGGAGGCGCGGTTGCTGCGCCGCAGCGGACGCGCCGCGGACTCCGCGGGGCTCTCGGCGGCACAGCGGCGGGCCAACCTGGCCGGCACCTTCGCGCTCCGGGACGGCGCGCGCGAGCTGCCCGACGGGGCGGTGCTGGTGGTCGTCGACGACGTCGTCACCAGTGGCGCGACGCTCACCGAGGCGGCCGCGGTGCTCGCGCCGGCCGCTGGCCCGGCCGGCCCCCCGGTGCTCGCCGCGGTCGTCGCGGCGACCCCGCGGCGGCCTCCCGCGCGAGCCCCGCAGCACGTCCCACCAGGTGGCCGTGGGGGGCCTGCTGATCGACTGTCGGGACCCGGCGACGCGGACTAGCGTGGGTTCGATCACAACCCGAACGACCGGGAGGTCTCATGGAGATCGTGGTCCGTGGCCGGAACGTCGAAGTCCCCGAACACTACCGACAGCACGTCGAGGACAAGGTCGGCCAGTCCGATCGGTTCGACGGGAAACTCAAGATCCTGCGCATCGACGTCGAGCTCTTCCACGAGAAGAACCCGCGCCAGTCCGGCAAGTGCCAGCGCGTGGAGATCACCCTCCGCGGCAAGGGCCCGGTGGTCCGCGCCGAGGCGGCCGCGCCGGACTTCTACGCGGCGCTGGACCTGGCCGCCGGCAAGCTCGACCACCGGCTGCGCAAGGCCGCCGACCGCCGCCGCGTCCACCACGGACGACGGACCCCGGCCAGCGTGCGGGTGGGCGGCGGCGCCCCCGACACCGACGTCACCGAGTCCTTCGACCGCGACCGGGAGCTCGCGGAGGGGCCACACGTCACCGACCTCGACGAGCACCTCCCCGGCCAGATCGTGCGAGAGAAGCACCACCCGGCCACCCCGATGCACGTCGACCAGGCCCTCCACGAGATGGAGCTGGTCGGCCACGACTTCTTCCTCTTCCTGTGCGCCGACACCGGGCAGCCGACGGTCGTCTACCGCCGGCACGCCTACGACTACGGGCTCATCCGGCTCGTCGACGCACCGCTGGACGGCACCGGCGCGCGGCAGTCCGCCGCGCCCGCGGAGCCCGCGGCGACCCGGGCCTGACGCCGGGGCGGGGGTGCGGCGACCCCGCACCCCCGCCCTGCTCACCCCTCCCGCAGCCGCCCGAAGAGCACCGCGTCCGCGCGGCGGCCGTCGCGGTAGGCCAGGCACCGGCGGACGACGCCCTCACGGGTGAAGCCGGCCCGCTCCGCCACCGTCTGCGACGCGACGTTGTCCACGTCGGCGAACAGGTGCACCCGCTCCGCGCCGTACCCGAAGGCCCAGTCGGCCAGCCCCCGGGCGGCCTCGCTGGCGTAGCCCCGGCCGCGGGCCCACGGCGCGGTCCAGTAGCCGACGTCCGGCCCCAGCAGGCCCCCACCTCCGTCCAGGTGCCGCACACCGCAGGCGCCGACCAGGCCGCCACCGGCCTCCACGGCGGTGTCCAGCGCGGTGCCCCTGGCGCGACCGCGCGCGGCGGCCACGGTGACGAACTCCTCGGCGTCGGCCCGCGTGTAGGGCTCCGGGAGGTTCGGCAGCCACCGCCGGTGCCCGGGGTCCTGGCAGGCCCGGAACACGGCGTCCGCGTCGTCCGGGCGGAACGGGCGCAGCACGAGCCGCGCGGTGCGGACCACCGCGGTGGTCAGGTCGACGCCGGTGAGGTCGAGGGCCATCGACCCATGGTCAGGGGTTGCCCAGCACCCGGTCGACCGAGATCTCCAGGACGACCCGCGCCGGGTTCTCCCGGGGGGTGCGGTAGCGGCGGGCGTAGCGGGCCTCGGCGTCGGCGACCGCAGCCGGGTCGTCGCGCACCACCGCCGTCCCCTCGAGGGTCACCCAGCGGCGGCCGTCGACCTGGCACACCGCGACCCGCGCACGGCCGGCGCGGACGTGCCGGGCCTTGGCCGAGGTCCCCGAGGTAATGACCCGGGCGGTGCGGGTGGCGGCGTCGTAGGTGACCCCGACCGGGACGACGTGCGGGCTGCCGTCGGCGCGCAGCGTGGTAAGCGTGGCCAGGTGCCGTTCGGTGAGGAAGGTCAACAGGCCGTCGGGCAGGTCGTCGAGGTCGTGGGCCACGGAGCGAGGTTAGGTCGTGCACGACCGGGGCATGCGCCGTCCATGGAACTCGCGGGTGCGAGGGTCCTCGTCGCCGGGGCGACCGGGGTGCTGGGCGGGGAGCTGGCGCGGGCGCTGGACGGCGCCGGGGCCAGGGTGGCGCTGACCGGCCGGGACGGCGGCGCGCTGCGGGCGCTGGCCGGGGAGCTCGGTGGCGTCCCCGCGGTGGTGGTCGACGCCGTCGACGTCGAGGCGGTCCGCGCCGCGGTGGACGTCGCGGTGGCGGGCCTCGGTGGCCTGGACGCCGTGGTCGTCGCCTGGGGTGTGGTGGCCTTCGGCCCGGCGGCGGAGGCCGACGACGCGGTGACCGAGGAGCTGTTCGCGGTCAACACGCTGGCGCCGATGAGCCTGGTCCGCGCCGCGCTGCCGCACCTTCCGGATGGTGGTGCGATCGTGCTGCTGTCGGCCATCGTGGCCGACGCCCCGACGCTGCAGATGGCCGAGTACTCGGCGAGCAAGGCGGCGCTGTCGGCCTGGGCCGGTGTGCTGCGCCGTGAGTTGCGGACCCGTTCGATCACCGTGCTCGACGTCCGGCCGCCGCACATCGACACCGGGCTGGTCGACCGCGCCCTCGCCGGCGACCCGCCGCGTCTCCCCCCGGGACACGACCGCGCCGAGCTGGTCGCGGCGGTGCTCGACGGGCTCCGACTGGGCGGCCGGGAGATCGTGTTCGACCCGGGCGAGAAGCGGCTCGTCCGCCGCTGAGCGTCGCGGTCGCCCACGGCGGGTCGTCGCCGGCAGCCCCGGGCAGCCGGTGGCGCCGCCTACCCTGGACACGTGGTGTTCTCGAAGATCCTCCGAGCCGGTGAGGGCAAGATCCTCCGACGACTGAACAAGATCGCCGACGCGGTCGAGTCGCTGGCGGAGGAAACTGCCGACCTCACCGACCCGGAGCTGCGCGCCAGGACCGACGAGTTCAAGGAGCGCCTGGCGGAGGGGGAGACCCTCGACCAGCTCCTGCCGGAGGCCTTCGCCGTCGTCCGCGAGGCCGCTACCCGCACCCTCGGTCAGCGGCACTTCCGCGTGCAGGTCATGGGCGGCGCCGCGCTGCACCTGGGCAACATCGCCGAGATGCGCACCGGTGAGGGCAAGACGCTGACCGGCGTCCTGCCCGCCTACCTCAACGCGCTCACCGACCAGGGCGTGCACGTGGTCACGGTGAACGACTACCTGGCCAAGCGCGACGCGGAGTGGATGGGCCGGGTGCACCGCTTCCTCGGCCTCTCCGTCGGCGTGATCCTCTCCGGCGAGCGCCCGGCGCAGCGCCGCGAGCAGTACGCCTGCGACATCACCTACGGCACGAACAACGAGTTCGGCTTCGACTACCTGCGCGACAACATGGCGTGGAACAAGTCCGACCTCGTGCAGCGCGGGCACCACTTCGCCGTCGTCGACGAGGTCGACTCGATCCTCATCGACGAGGCCCGCACGCCGCTGATCATCAGCGGCCCGGCCGGCGACCCGGCGATGCACCGCTGGTACACCGAGTTCGCGCGGCTGGCCCCGATGATGCAGCGCGACGTCCACTACGAGGTGGAGGAGGGCAAGCGCACGGTCGCCATCACCGAGGAGGGCGTGGAGTTCGTCGAGGACCAGATCGGCATCGAGAACCTCTACGAGGCGGCCAACACCCCGCTGATCAGCTTCCTGAACAACGCGCTCAAGGCCAAGGAGCTCTACCACCGCGACCAGCAGTACATCGTCAGCAACGGCGAGGTGCTCATCGTCGACGAGTTCACCGGCCGCGTGCTGTCGGGCCGGCGCTACAACGAGGGCATGCACCAGGCCATCGAGGCCAAGGAGCGGGTGCAGATCAAGGACGAGAACCAGACCCTCGCCACGATCACCCTGCAGAACTACTTCCGGCTCTACGAGAAGCTGTCCGGGATGACGGGCACCGCCCAGACCGAGGCCGCCGAGCTCTCGCAGACCTACGGGCTGGGCGTCGTCCCGATCCCCACCAACCGGCCGATGGTCCGCGAGGACCGCTCCGACGTCATCTACAAGACCGAGCAGGCCAAGTTCGACGCCGTCATCGACGACATCGCCGAGCGGCACGAGGCCGGGCAGCCGGTGCTGGTCGGCACGGCCAGCGTCGAGAAGTCCGAGCTGCTGTCCAGGCTGCTGCTGCAGCGCGGCATCAAGCACGAGGTGCTCAACGCGAAGAACCACGCGCGCGAGGCGCACATCGTGGCCCAGGCCGGCCGGCTGGGCGCGGTCACGGTGGCCACCAACATGGCCGGCCGCGGCACCGACATCCAGCTCGGCGGCAGCCCCGACTTCATCGCCGACGAGGCGCTGCGCGCCCGCGGCCTGTCCCCGGCGGAGACGCCGGAGGAGTACGAGGCGGCCTGGGACAGCGCGCTGGAGAAGGCCAGGGACCAGGTCAAGGCCGAGCACGAGGAGGTCACCGCGGTCGGCGGCCTCTACGTGCTGGGCACCGAGCGGCACGAGAGCCGGCGCATCGACAACCAGCTGCGCGGCCGCTCGGGCCGCCAGGGCGACCCGGGTGAGTCCCGGTTCTACCTGTCGCTGGGCGACGACCTCATGCGGCGGTTCAACGGCCCGATGCTCGAGTCGATGATGACCACGCTGCGGGTCCCCGATGACCAGCCGATCGAGTCGAAGATGGTCAGCCGGGCGATCCTCTCGGCACAGACCCAGGTCGAGCAGCAGAACTTCGAGGTCCGCAAGGACGTCCTGAAGTACGACGAGGTGCTCAACCGCCAGCGCACCGTCATCTACGCCGAGCGGCGCAAGGTGCTCGACGGCCAGGACCTGCACGTGCAGGTCCGTTCGATGGTCGACGAGGTCGTCAGCGCCTACGTCGACGGGGCGACCGAGATGGGTTACGCCGAGGACTGGGACCTCGAGCAGCTGTGGACCGGCCTCAAGGCCCTCTACCCGGTGGGCCTGGACCGCGACGAGCTGATCGACCGGGTGGGCGACGGCGACCAGGCGGCGCTGACCGCCGACGTCCTCAAGAGCGAGCTGCTCGACGACGTCCACCGGGCCTACGAGGAGCGCGAGGCCACCCTCGGCGCGGAGGTCATGCGCGAGCTGGAGCGCCGGGTGCTGCTGTCGGTGCTCGACCGCAAGTGGCGCGAGCACCTCTACGAGATGGACTACCTGCGGGCCGGCATCCACCTGCGCGCGATGGCCAACCGCGACCCGGTCGTGGAGTACCAGCGCGAGGGCTACGACATGTTCGTGTCGATGCTCGACGGCATCAAGGAGGAGTCGGTCGGCTTCCTGTTTAACCTGGAGGTCAAGACCAAGGAGCAGCAGGACGCCGAGGCCCGCGCCAAGCAGGCCGAGGCCGAGGCCAAGGCGCTGGCCGTGGCACAGCAGGGGACGGCGCGGGTGCGGGCCCGGCAGGCGGCGGCCGCGCAGGCCGCGGCGGCGCAGGCGGCCGCGGCGGCTCCGGCTCCCGCTGCCCCGGCTCCGGCTCCCGCTGCCCCGGCTCCCGCCGCCCCGGCCGCGGCACCGCCGGCTCGACAGGCCCTCGCCGAGCCGGACCTCGCCGAGTCGGCTCCTGCTGCGCCCGCTCCCGCGCCGGCGCAGCCGGCCCCGGCGCCCGTCGAGCCGGCTCCCGCCGTGGCCCAGGCGACTGCGGCGCCGGTCGAGGTGGTCCCGGCGCCGGTCGAGGGCGACGGCGTCGCGCCGGCCGCCGAGCCCGTCCCGGCGGCCCGTCGCACGGGGACGGCCCGGCGCGGTCGGCACGCCGCGCCGGAGGACGTCGCCCCGGCAGCACCCGAGGTCGAGGAGCCGGTGTCCTCGGGCACCGGTCCGGAGCTGTCGGTGAAGGGTCTCGACGACCCGCACCGCAGCGACCAGCTCAGCTACTCGGCGCCTGGCCTGGACGCCTCGCCGCGGGAGAGCGGGCGGGTCAAGGCGGCGAAGAGCGCGACCGTGACCGGCACCAAGGAGCCGGCCCGGAACGCGCCCTGCCCCTGCGGCTCGGGCAAGAAGTACAAGGTCTGCCACGGAGCGCCCTCGCGCGCCTGAGGGGAGGACCACCCCCTCCCCACGTCTCGTGAGGGGACCCCGTCCTCCTCACCCTCCGTAGGAGGACGCCGTCCTCCTCGCCGCTCGCAGGCTCGCGGCGAGCCCCTGGACGGGGCCGTCGCGGAGCGGGCCGGCGGGACCGGGACGGGGCGGTTCAGCCGATCTGCAGCGCCGTGCACCGCCACCGCCCGTCGATGCCCTCCAACCGCGCGGCGACCGCGTGCGCCCGGCCGGCGCGGCGGGCCACCGCGGTGATCTCGGCGACCCCGTCGACCGGTTCGCAGACGTGCACCGGGCCCAGCAGCACCGGAGCGGTCCCGCCGGCGCACCACCGGGGGCGGCGGCCGCTGGAGAGGGCCGCGTAGACGCCGAGGGCGGTGAGCGGCTGCACCTGGGTCAGCGGTCTCCGCCCGGCCAGCGCCTCGAGGGTGAGGGTCAGCAGCCGCCGGCCGGCGATCCGCGGGTCCGGCAGGTCGGCACGGCCCGACCAGGTCGGCTCGAAGCCCGGCACGAAGCCCGCGGGCGGGTCCTCCGGGCGGGGCCGCGGACCTGGCCGGTGCGGCACCCGCGGGATCGCCGCGCCCGGCAGCACCAGCCGCAGCACCGGCTGCGGGTCCAGCGGTGGCTGCGGCGTCGGGACGACGGTGAGCCGCAGCGTCGCCGTGCGCAGCGGCTGCGGGCTGGTCGTGGGCGCGGTCTCGTCGGCGGCGGGCTGGACGGGTGTGGCGGGCGCGGTCATCGGGAGTTCTCCGGGGCTCGGGGACGGGCAGGTGAGCGACGTCAGGACGCCGGGGGTGGGCGCAGCACCTGGCCCGGCAGCAGCAGGTCGGGGTCGGGGCCGATCACGGCGGCGTTGGCGTGCCACCAGGCGTCGACGGCGGCGGCCACCTCACCGTCGGTCGGGGTGCGGCCGGTCCGCTGGGCGAGGTCGCCCGCGGCGACGTCCCACAAGCACTCGCCCCGCAGGACGACGTGCTCGCCCGCCGCCGGGGCCGGCCAGTCGGGCACGACCGGTGCGGACGTCGGCCGATCGGGCCCGGGCTCCGGGGCCGGCGTGGCCGGCCAGTCCGCGACGGGTTGCTGCGCGGAGGGGACGGGGCCGTCCGCGGATGCCACGGCGACGGCCCGGGGGAGTGCCCCCGAGGCCGGAGTGCAACCGGCCAGCAGCGGGCCCCCGGTGACCAGCCCGACGCCGAGGGCCAGGGCCGCTGCCCGCCGGGCGCCACCGGGCAGCACGCACCGGGTCAGGGCCCGCGCGAGCGTGCCCGCGGCCCCGGGCAGCGCGGACAGCGCGGTGAGGGTCAGGCCGAGTGCGCCCCAGAGCCAGACGGCCCAGGCGAGCACCGCGACACCGGCGAGCAGGACCGTCTCGGCGCCGGCTGTGTCGACGGCGCGCTGCAGGTCCGGACCGGCGTCGGTCAGTCCCCTCAGATCGGGGGTGACCGCGCGCAGACCGGCGGCGGCAACAGCCATCGCGGCCGTCGTCCCCAGCAGGCGCCGGATCGACATGTCTCCTCCTCGACTGATCGACTGCTGCCTGACTAAAGCAACCAAACCGACGCAAACGCAAGATTCCGCGTCCACTAGTGTGGAAACCGAGGAGGTGGCGGATGCGGTGGCAACGGCTCTTCGCCGACCTGCAGGCGGAGTTCGACGAGGCGGAGGCCGCGGCCGAGCGGGCGGAGGACGCCTCACGCCGGCGCGCGGAGACGGGGGCGGTCCGGCTGGTGGACCGGCTGGCCGGCGCGCTCGGCCGCCCGCTGACCCTGCGGTGCCACGGCGCCGGTGACGTCGCCGGCGTCCTCGTCGAGGTGGGGCCCGACTGGCTGCTGCTGACCGACGACGGCCGCCGCGAGGTCCTGGTGGCGACCTCGACGGTGCGGACGGTCGGTGGACTCGGGCGGGTCACGGCCCCGGCTGAGGACCCCGGTCCGGTTCGGGCACGGCTGGACCTGCGGCGGGCGCTGCGTGGCCTGGCCCGCGACCGGAGCGTCGTGCAGGTCGTGCTGGACGACGGCGCGGTGTACGTCGGCACCGTGGACGGCGTCGGCGCCGACCACGTGGAGCTCGCCGAGCACGCGGCCGACCTGCCGCGCCGGACCTCGGCCGTGCGCGGTGTGCGGGCGATCGCCCTGCCGGCGGTCGCGGTGGTGCGGACGCTGGCGCCCGGCCTCGACTAGAGCGGACCGGACCGTGCGGGGTCAGCCCCGGCCGCGCCCTCCGGGGCTGCTCGCCGCGTCGTCCTGCTCGGCCTGCCCATCGGCCGCGGGCTCCGGGGGGACCGAACCGGCGCGCGCCTCGGCGTACTTCCGCGCGATGAAGCGCTCGAGCTCCTCGTTCTCGACCCGCCACTGGCCGCGACCGCCGATCTGGATGGCGATCAGCTCCTTGCGGCGCACCAGCGCGTAGGCCTGGGACCACGAGACGTTGAGGATCTCGGCGACGTCGTCGAGGGTCAGGAACCGCGGTGTGGGCATCAGGTCTCCGTCCGGTCCCGGACAGTCTGGCAGCCCCGTCCGGGTGGCATGCGCGCTGTCCACAACCCCGAACGTGTGGACAGCGCCTGCACGCACCGGCCCCGCTGCCGCATCATCTGCGTCCGACCGTGGCCCACCCGGGCCGTCCACGGCGTCCGTGCAGATGGAGGAACCGCTGGCTGTGAGCGCCTCGCGCACCGTGCCCACCGCCCCGGTCGCCGCCACCTCGGGCACCGCCGCTCCCGTGCCGGGGTCGGCACCGCGGCGGATCCGGCCCCCGCGCTGGCTGGACCTGCGCCTGGTCCTGGGCGTCCTGCTGGTGCTCGGCTCGGTGCTGCTGGGAGCCCGCGTGGTCACCGCCGCCGACGCGACGGTCCCGGTCTGGTCGGCCGCGGGCGACCTCGCCGCCGGCACCGTGCTCGCCGCCGGGGACCTCGTGGCCGTGGACGTCCGGCTCGACGACGTCGCCGGCGCCTACCTCGCCACGAGCACCCGCCCGGAGGGCCGCACCCTCGCCCGGGCCGTGCGGAACGGCGAGCTGCTGCCGCGCACGGCGCTGGAGGAGCCGGCCGAGCTGGTGCAGCTCGCGCTGCCCGTGCAGGCCGGGTACGTGCCGCCGGGGCTGGACCGCGGCCAGGTCGTCGACGTCTACGCCGTCGCGGACCCCGCTGCCGCGGCCACCGCGACGGGGGACGGCAGCGTGGCCCTGGTCGTGGCGGCGGCGCCGGTGCAGGCCGTCTCCGGGCGCACCGAGGGCGTGCTGTCGACGGCCACGACCACGGTGCAGGTGGTCGTCTCGGTGCCGGTCGACCAGGCGCCGGTCGTGCTCGAGGCGATCGGCGGCCGACCGCTGGTGGTCGTGGTGCACGGCTCGGTGGACGTCGCCGCCGGTGTGGCGCCGACGCCGTCCGCTCGCCCGACCGCGACGTCGTCACCGGCCTCGCCGTCGGCGCCCACGGTCCCGTCACGCGCGCCTGTTCCGCCGACTCCGCCCGCCGCTCCGGCCACTCCGCCCGCCGCTCGGACCACTCCGCCGGCCGCGGACCCGGCCGTCCCGCCGGCTGCGTCCTCCGCGACGCCGTCCGGCGAGCCGGGCGCCGCGGCGCCCGCCGTCCCGGGGACCGGGACGCCCTGATGGCAGTGCAGGTGGTCACCGCCGTCACCGGCGCCGGCTGGGAGTCCGCGCTGGTCGGTGCCCTCGACCGGGCCGACCACGGCGTCACCGTCGTCCGCCGGTGCGTGGACGTCTCCGAGCTGCTGGCCGCAGCGGCCACGGGGACGGCGCAGGCCGCCCTCCTGTCGGCGGACCTGCGTCGCCTCGACGGGGACGCCGTCGCCCGGCTGTCGGCGGCCGGGGTGGCCGTCGTCGGGCTGGTGGACCCCGGGGACGAGCGGGCCGCGGACCGGCTGCGCGGCCTCGGGGTCGGGCGGGTGCTGCCGGCCGACGCCCAGCCGGAGGAGATCGCCCGGGCGCTCCGCGAGGCGGTGGCCGGAGGCTCGGCCCCCGGGCGGGACATCGCCGACCCTCGGGCGGCCCTGCCGGCGCACGGGCTGCCCGAGCCCGCGCCGGAACGGCCGGCCGGCCGCGGTCGGGTGGTGGCGGTCTGGGGCCCGACCGGCGCGCCCGGCCGCACCACGGTGGCCGTGGGGCTGGCCGACGAGGCCGCCCGGCTGGAGGTGCCGACCCTGCTGGTGGACGCCGACGTCTACGGCGGTGTGGTGGCCCAGGTGCTCGGCCTGCTCGACGAGTCACCCGGCCTGGCCGGCGCGGCCCGGCAGGCGGCCGCGGGCACCCTCGACGAGGCGGCGCTCGGCCGCCTGGCGTGGGCGGTGCGCCCGCGGCTGGGTGTGCTCACCGGTCTGGCACGTGCGGACCGCTGGCCCGAGCTGCGCCCGCGCGCCGTGGCCGCCGTCCTCGACGAGGTGCGCCGCAGTGCCGAGCTCACCGTGGTGGACTGCGCGTTCAGCCTGGAGGAGGACGAGGAGCTCTCCTTCGACACCGCGGCGCCCCGGCGCAACGGCGTGACGCTCACCGTCCTCGAGGCCGCGGACGTCGTGCTCTGCGTCAGCGGCGCGGACCCCGTGGCACTGCAGCGGAGCATCCGCGCCCTCGGGGAGCTGCGTGACGTGCTCCCCGACGTCGAGCCGGTCGTGGTCGTCAACCAGGTGCGGCGTGGCCCGGTGCCCGGTGACCCCCGCCGTGAGATCGGGGACGCGCTCGAGCGCTTCGCCGGCCGCGAGGTGGGCTTCTTCCTGCCCGCCGACCGACGCGCCACCGATGCGGCGCTGGCTGAGGGGCGCACGCTGGCCGAGGTGGCGCCGTCCTCCCCGCTGCGGGAGGAGCTGCGGTCCGTGGCGGCGGCGCTCACCGGTGTGCCGGTGCCGACCTCCGGTCGCGGGCGCCCGCGGCTGCGCCGCCGCGCCGGCTGAGGCGGCGACCACTCCGTCCGGGATGCCCCTCGACGGCGCCGCGTCGTAGCGTGGGGACCCCGACCGGGAGGAGACCTGAGGTGGAGCGCCTGACCACCCTGGACGCGTCGTTCCTCTACCTGGAGAAGCCGGACAACCCGATGCACGTGGCCGGCGTGCTCGTGCTCGAGCCGTCCACGGGCGGTCTGGACGCGCTCGCCTCGCTGGTGGAGGCCCGTCTGCCCCTGGTCCCGCGCTACCGGCAGCGTGTCCTCGAGGTGCCCGGTCACCTGGCCAACCCGGTGTGGGCCGACGACCCCGACTTCGACGTCGAGTACCACGTCCGCCGGTCCGCGGTGCCCCGGCCGGGGACGCAGGCCCAGCTGCTGGACCTGGTCTCCCGGGTGGTCGCGCGGCCGCTGGACCGCAACCGGCCGCTGTGGGAGCTCTACCTCGTGGAGGGCCTGCCCGAGGGCCGGGTCGCGGTGATCACCAAGACGCACCCGGCGCTGGTCGACGGGTTGGGCACCGTCGACATCGGCCAGGTCCTGCTCGACGACTCGCCCGACGCGTTCCTCCCCGAGCCGGAGCACTGGCGCCCCCGCCCGTTGCCCGGTGCACTGCGGTTGGTCGGCCAGGCGGTGGAGGAGTACGTGCAGCGCCCTTCGGCGGTCGTGCAGACCGCCCGGCACGCCGTCACCGACGCCCGGGCCACCGGCGCGCGGCTGACCAGCGCGGCCGGCGGGGCGGTGCGGGCGGCGCGGTCGGCCCTGTTCCCGGCGCCGCACAGCCCCCTGAACGCGGTCAGCGGCAGCCAGCGCCGGGTCGCGGTCGCCCGGGCCGAGCTCGACGACGTCAAGCGGGTCCGCAAGGCGCACGGCGGAACGGTCAACGACGTGCTGCTGACCGTGGTGACCGGGGCGCTGCGGGACTGGCTGCTGTCGCGGGGCCAGGCCGTCGTCGGCTCGACCTCGGTGCGGGCGCTGGTGCCGGTGTCGGTGCAGGACGAGGGGGAGGAGGTCCCGGGCACCCGGGTGTCGAGCTACCTGGTGGATCTGCCGGTCGGGGAGCCGAACCCGCGGGTCCGGCTGGCGCGGCTGAGCTTCGCGATGCGCGGTGTGAGCCAGCACGGCCGGTCGGTCGGCGCGGACACGCTCATCGCGCTCACCGGCTTCGCCCCGCCGACGCTGCACGCGCTCGGCGCCCGGGCGGCGCGCGGCCTGTCCCGCCGGATGGCCAACCTGGTGGTCACCAACGTGCCGGGCCCGCAGGTGCCGCTCTACGCCGCCGGCGCCCGGATGCTGGAGGTCTTCCCCGTCGTCCCGCTGGCTCCGGGGCAGGGCCTGTCGGTGGGCATCACGAGCTACGACGGCCGCGTCTTCTTCGGCCTGAACGCCGACCGCGACGGCGTCGGGGACGTCGACGTGCTCGCCGACCTCATCGAGCAGGAGCTCGCCGGCCTGGTCGAGACCGCGGGCTGACCCGGGGCGGGCGGGACCGCCCGGGCGCCGGGATACCGTCGGGCGTCCGCCCAGCGCGAAGGAGCCAGCCCGGTGCGTGTCTACCTGCCCGCCACGACGAGCGTCCTGGGGACCCTCGTGGACGACGGGCGGCTCACCGGCCCGCTCACCGCCTTCGCGGTCACCCCGGGTCTGCGGGAGTTCTACGCCCTCAGTGACGCCGGAGCTGACGAGGAGGAACTCGAGTACGCCGCCCTGCTGGCGGCCGCGCGGGCCAGCCTCCGGCTCGTCGACGTCGACCCCTCGGCGGCTCGGCGGCGGGTCGTGCTGGCCGCCGACGTCCCCGACGCCGCGGTCGTCGACATCGAGGACCCCGACGCCGACCGCGGTGCCGTCCGCGTCACCGGGGACGTCGCCCTGGCCGACGTGGCCAGCGCGCACGTGGACGACGCCGAGGCCGAGGACGACGTCCGGGCGGCGGTCAACGTGGTGCTCGAGGCCGACCTCGGCAGCGAGGACGCGCAGTTCGTCGTCGATCAGGCGGAGGGGCACGAGCTCGCCTGGTACGCCACCCAGGAGATCGGGGCGCTGCTCGAGCTGCTCTGAGTGCGGCCCGGAGCGGGCGGTCACCGCCTCGCTCCGCACATCCCGCTGCTCGTGAGCGCCTCGACCGGGCTCCCCGCCGGCGGGTCGCGGCGGGCCACCTGGACCCGCTGCGCGGTGCCCGACACCACCAGCCAGCCCGAGCCGGGGCGCGCGGGGACCGGCGTGCGGGGGAGCCGGATGGCGAGCAGGTCGGCGTCCCCGGGACCCGGGGACAACAGCAGGCCGCTGCGCCGCCGCCGCAGCGCGGGCACCGGACCCCGGTAGGCGGCCGACAGCTCGGCGGCCGTCCCCGCCATGACGAGGACGACGTCCGGAACGGACTCCGTCGCGGGCAGCGCAGCGAGCACCGCGGAGTCGGCGAGCAGCGCGGCGTCGTCGACGACCACGGCGGCCGGGTCGCCGTGCAGCCCGGCGAGCCACGTCTGCCAGCCGGCGACGTCCGTGGCGTCCAGCCGCAACCGCCCCGGCGCGTCGTCCGCGTCCAGCGTGCTCCGGACCACGTGCAGGACCGCGACGCCCGCGGCGGCGAGGTGGCGGGCGCAGGACTCCAGCGCCGTGGTCCGGCCGCTGCCGGGCGGCCCGGCGACGAGCAGGCCTCCGGTGCGTGTCAGGTCGATGGTCAGCACGCCGCCGTCGTCGCCGCCCGGACCGACCGGCAGCAGCAGCGGGTGCCCCGTGTCGGTCGACTCCGGCAGCGGCAGTACGGGCGCGGCCGGCAGCTCGGGGACCGACAGCGGCCGTCGCCGTCCGGGGGCGGCGGCCGGCCAGGTGCCGGGCAGCTGGCGGGGCAGCGCGAGCTGGCACTCCCGGGCGTCCTCGCCCACCAGCGCGCGCCCCGGCGGCCGGTGCCCGGGCACGTTGCCGGCCGGGACACCGGCGACGGCGTAGTCGGCCCGGTCGGCCAGCGGCAGCACCAGCCGGGTGTCGACGGCGTTGGCCAGCCGGCCGCCCGGCACCGCCCGGTCGGCGGTGAGCAGGCACGTCAGCCCGGCCGCTCCGCCGTCCCGGACCACGCGCAGCAACGCCGCCGATCCCCGTCCCGGATCGAACTCGTCCAGCTGCGCCATGACCGACTCCGCGCCGTCGACGAGCAGCAGCAGGTGCGGCGGCGGGTCTCCCGACGGGGCGGCGCGCCGTGCGGCCACCTCCTGCGCCAGCCGGTCCAGCAGCCGCACGGTGCGCAGGGCGTCGTCCTGGCCGACCGCGGTGCCGGTGTGCGGCAGACCGGCCACCGCCGCGGCCAGTCCGCCTCCGCCGTGGTCGAGCACGTGCACGTGCAGCCGGTCAGGGGCCAGTGCGCTGACCGCTTCGGCCAGCGCGGTCCGCAGGAACGTCGTCCGCCCGCTGCGGGGCCCGCCGACCGCGAGCCATCCGCCGGCGCGGGCCAGGTCCAGCTCGACCGGCTCCTGCGCCTGCACGTCCGGGCGGTCCAGCAACCCCAGTCGCAACCGGTCCGCCGCGGCGAGCTGCCCACCCCGGTGCTCGAGGTCCTCGGCGGTCAGGTGGTCGGGGAGGGCGGGGCGCCAGGGCCGGTGCGGCAGCGGCAGACCCGTCTCGCCGGCCCGGCGCACCAGCGCCTCGGTCAGCACGGCGAGGTCGCTCCGCCCGGCCGGTCCCGCCTCCGCCGCGGGCGCCAGGGGGGCCGGCCAGCGCCAGGGAGCCACCTGCGGTCCACCGTCCCGGACGTCGAGGGAGCCGCCGCTGACCCTCGCGGCCTGGAAGAGCACGGCGGCGCCCCCGCCGGCCCTCAGGTAGCCGCGGCCGGGGGTGTCGACCGGCAGGACGGCGGCCTGTGCGGAGCCCAGGACGTCCCGGGACTCCGCCTCGTCGGTCGTCCGCAGGCAGACGCGCAGCGTGCAGTTGGACCGGATCTCGGGGGAGACGACCCCGCTGGGCCGCTGGGTGGCCAGGACCAGGTGCACGCCCAGCGAGCGACCCCGCTGCGCGATCCCGACGAGCCCGGACAGGAAGGCGGGCAGCTCCTCGGCCAGCCCGGCGAACTCGTCGACGACGATCACCAGCCGGGCCAGCTCCACCGCGTCGGGCAGGGCGCTCAGGTCCGGCACGCCGTGGGCGGCGAGGAGGGCCTCGCGCCGGGTGAGCTCGGCGGTGAGCGACCGGAGCGCACGGGCGGTGGCCGCGCCGTCGAGGTCGGTCAGCAGGCCGACGGTGTGCGGGAGCGCGGCCGCCTCGGCGAACGCCGCGCCGCCCTTGTAGTCGACGAGCAGGAACGAGCAGCGGTCCGGCGGGTGTGCCAGGGCCAGGCCGGCGATGAGGGTCTGCAGCAGCTCGGACTTGCCGGAGCCCGTCGTCCCGGCCACCAGGACGTGCGGTCCGTGCCGGCACAGGTCGACCGACAGGTCGCCGGTCGCGGTGCGGCCCAGCGTCGCGACGAGCGAGTCCCGGGCGCGGGACCAGCCGCCGGACGGCGCGCCCGCAGGTGCGGGGGCCGCCCCGGCGGCCCGCAGGTCGAGCAGCCGGACGTGCCGGGGGAGGGCGGCCTCGGAGGTGGCCGGTGCCAGCGCGGCCAGGTCGCGAGCCAGCTGCGCGGCCACGCGGCGGGGCAGGTGGTCGACCGCCGTGACCGGCCGCCGGCCCGCACCGGACCGGAGGAGGATCGCCTGCCCGCCGGTCTCCCCACCGAGCTGCAGCACCGCCTCGCCCAGCCCGGGGAGGTCGGCTACCGACGACCCGCAGGCCAGGGGGACGACGCCGGCGGAACGGGCCGTGCGCAGGGCGGCGAGCAGGCGGGGGCCGACCGGCCGGTCGACCAGCACGACGATCCAGCCGGGTGCGCTGTCCTCCGCCGCGGTCCGCCGGGACAGCAGGGCGGTGAACCACCGCAGCGAGTCCCCGTCGGCCGCGTCGGCCGGGGGAGCGGAGTGGACGTGCACCGCCTCGGCGGCGAGGTGCGGGAGCCACCGCAGCCACGCCCAGTCGGCCAGCCGGTCCGGTGTGGTGAGCAGCGCCAGCTCCACCTCACCGGGGGCGTGCAGGGCTGCCAGCTGACCGAGGACGGCGCTGAGGACGCCCACCGCCGGGGCGCGCGGACCGGCGACCCCCAACCCACCGGTGCCGCCCAGCGCGACGACGACGGGCAGCGAGTCCGACGGCTCCCGCCGGGGGGGACCGTCGGACTCCAACCGCACCACGCGGGACTCCCCGGGGCCGGTTCCGATCCGCACGGCGAGCGCGTCGGCGTCCCCTCGGCGGCGCTGCCAGAGGTCGGTCGACCGCCGCCGCGCGGCGGTGGTGAGGGCGGCGAGGTCCGGGTGCGCGGCCGCCGCGTAGCGCTCGTCGGCGCGGAGCGCTGCCGCCAGCCGGTCCCGCGCCGCGGCGAGCTCGGCTGCGTGGGTGGCGCGGGCACGTCGGGAGCTGCGCCGGCCCGACCACCGGTCGGACAACCAGGTACCGACCGCCACCACCGGGCTCAGCAGGGCGAAGAAGAGGAAGTGCGGCGAGTCCAGCACCCAGGCCAGGACCACACCTCCCACCGCCGGCAGCGCCACGGCGACCCACGCCAGCCGGCGGGGTGGCGCGGGGGTGGGCGCGGCCGGGAAGGCGACCTCGACGTCCTCGCGCGGCGGGTGCAGCCGCGGGCGCGGCTGCAGGCGCAGCCGTCCGCCGTCCCCCGTCCGCAGGGTGGCCCGGGCGCTCCCGGGCCCGGCGGTCCGCAGCGTGCTGGACCCCAGCCGGAGCGGCGCGCCCGCCGGCCAGGGACGCGGCTCCCCGTCGAGCGGCACGCCGCCAAGCTCGCTGCCGTTGCTGGACCCGAGGTCGCGCACGGTGAGGTCCCCGGCGCCGACCTCCACCATCAGGTGCCGGCGCGACACGTCGGGATCGGTCAGCCGGGCGGTGGCCTCGGCTCCGCGGCCGACGACGTGCCGGCCCCGCTCCAGCGACAGGGTCGTGCCGGCATCCGGGCCTCCCACGACGTGCAGTTCCAGCGCGCTCGACCGTGCGGCGGCGTCCGGGCGCGGGCCGGGCCGGCCCAGCCCCAGCAGCGCCCCGTGCGCCAGCGCCGGCTCGCTCAGCGGCAGCTCGTCGCCCAGCCGGGTGCTGCCGGACCAGAGCTCCGCGGACGGCAGGCGCAGGGCGGCGGCCAGCGGGGGCAGGACGGCGCCCAGGCGGTCGTCGTTCCGGGCCGAGACCGCCACGTCGAAGGCGCCGGTGGGCGCGACGAGGGTCCAGCACCGGGTGGCGTGGGAGCGGGCGGGCACGCCGTGACCCTGCTCGCCGCAGACCGCCCACCGGGTCCGCGCGCGGATCTGTGGACGCCGGACGGGGCTGTGGACGCCAGGGGCCGGATGCCGGGCGAGGACCCCTACCGTCCGCCCCGACCGGGACGGACCCGGACCACGAGGAGGACACGTGAAGGTCGAGATCGCCACCCTGCAGTCGCTGGCCGGCCAGTGCCGCGCCGAGGCCGCCGACACCACCGCCCGGCACACCGCCCTGTCGAGCACCGTCGACGCCTCGGTGCTCGAGGGCTGGACCGACAGCCAGGCCGCGGCCCGCTTCACCGAGCTCTACGAGCAGTGGCGGCTCAGCGCCCACGGGGTCAGCGACGCGCTCACCGGGATGGGCAGCCTCCTCGACGGCGTGGCGGCGTCCTACCAGCAGCACGAGGCGGACATGGCGGCCCGCATCGGTGCCCTGCTCTGACGCCGTCCCGGGTGCGGGCTCAGCCCGGTGGCGCGGCCCTGGCCGGGGACACCTCGGCCGGGCGCCCGCCGCCGGTGGGGAACCGCAGCCGGCGGGTGACCTCGGGCAGCCGCTCCCACGGCAGGATCGACAGGATCGCCACGCAGTGCGGCAGGAAGATGATCGCCACGCTGGCGTAGACGGCCAGGTGGAAGCCGAGCAGGAAGACCACCAGCGCCACGCGCGCGCGGGCCGACCAGACGAGCAGCATGAGCGGTGCGGCCAACTCCAGCGCCAGCATCGCCCACTGGGCCCCCACCAACAGCCCGGGCGTCTCGAGGAGCCAGTCCGACAGCACGGTCCCGCGCCGCACGATCGCCCGGGCCAGCGTCGAGCCGGTGGCCCAGTCCCAGCCGCCGAAGCGCATCTTGGCCCAGGCGGCCAGGAAGTAGGTGAGCATCACGGTGACGAAGACCGCCGCCATGGCCCAGCCGGCCGCCTCCGAGGAGCGCTTGTCGCGCCACCGCACGCCCCCGATGGTGGGCAGCACCGCCAGCGCGACGAGGTAGGCGATCCGGTCGTGGTCCACCTTCCCGTAGCTCATCGCGATAACCATCCACTCGAAGTAGAGGAGGAACACCGCGGTGCCGAGCAGGCGGGGGGCGCGGCCGGTCGCCGCCGCCAGGGCGGCCAGGACGAGGGCCCACTGCACGACGACCACCACCGCCGGGGTGGGCGTCGGCAGCGGCAGCAGCCGGCCGATGGTCAGCGGCGCGTACCACTCGGTCGGGACGTCGGCGTGCGCCCGCACCCACGCCGTGGTCAGGAAGACGTCGACCGGCACGAACAGGTGGGCGATGGTGCGGAACACCGCGACCCGCGCCAGCGGGACGGGCCGGAACCACCAGTCCCACCCCGCCCGGCGGGTCGCGGACGACGGCACGGCGGCGGTCGGGCCGGGCCCGGGGGAGGCAGTCGTGCTCACGGGGTCCCCTCCTGGCCGGTCGTCACGGCGTGGTCGACGAGCACGCTCTCGGTGACCTCACCGGTGCGCCGTCCGTCGTCGAGCGCGTGGCGGCGCTGCACCACTCGCACCGCCACCAGCGGCTCGGCGTCGGGGTGGCCGGCGGCGTAGGACCCGGCCAGCAACCCGAGCAGTTGCGGCTCCTCGACGAGGCGGGGCAGTTGCCCCTCGAACTCCGCCCGGCGCAGGCCCACCTCGCCACCGGAGAGCCGCACCTCGTCGCCGTCGGCGGTCACGCCCACCACGCTGGTGGAGACCACCGGCCGGTCGGGGTCGGCACGCGTCGAGTACATCCGGAACGGGCCGAACGGGAACTCGGAGTCGTTGCCCCACAGGGTGCCGCCGAGCAGCAGCGCGAGCACCACGGCGGTGGCGGCGAGCCGGACCCGCCGGCCGGAGGGGGCGAGCCTCAGGACACCGGTCTCCCCGGTGTCCGGAACGGGGGGAGCCGGTACCACGGGCGCATCGTAGGATCGGCGGCCGTCCAGGTGGGTCACCGACGCGTGGTGGGCAACTGGCCCGCCGGACGTGGTGGGCCCGCGCCTGCGACCCCTCCGGTGCCCCGCTGTCAGCGTCGACATCGGGAGGCAGCAGGTGCAGTTCGGTCGGTACTACGAGGAGTTCGAGGTCGGTGCGGTCTACAAGCACTGGCCGGGCAAGACCGTCACCGAGTACGACGACCACCTGTTCTGCCTGATCACGATGAACCACCACCCGCTGCACCTGGACAGCCACTACGCGGCGGAGACCACCGACTTCGGCAGGAACGTCGTCGTCGGCAACTACGTCTACTCGCTGCTGCTCGGCATGAGCGTCCCGGACGTGTCGGGCAAGGCCATCGCCAACCTGGAGATCGAGTCGCTGCGGCACGTGGCGCCGACCTTCCACGGCGACACCGTCTACGGCGAGACGACGGTGCTGGACAAGACCGAGTCGAGGTCGAAGGACGACCGCGGCGTCGTGTACGTCGAGACGATCGGCTACAAGCAGGACGGCACGGTGGTCTGCACCTTCCGGCGCAAGGTCATGGTGCCCAAGCGCTCCTACGGCGAGGCCCGCGGCGGCGAGCAGCCCGGCCGCCCGGAGCCGAAGCCGCGCAGCTGACCGGAGGCGTGCTGCCGCATCCGGTCAGGCCGGCAGCACGCCCCAGCCACGGAGGGTCTCCAGCAGCCGCGGCGTGCAGGTCAGCCGCTCCAGGTCTGCCGCATCGGCGAAGGTGACGGCGGCCGCGTCGTCCCCGGCGGCCGGCGTGGCCGCGGGGTCCAGCAGCGTGCAGGTCAGGTCGACGACGTCGTAGACGACACCGGGGCCGGGCACCTGCACCCGGCCCACCTCGGCGCCGGCCCGCACCGCGAGACCGGTCTCCTCGCGCACCTCGCGCTCGACCGCCGCGGCCACCGACTCGCCGGCCTCGACCCGCCCACCGGGCACCGACCACAGCCCGCGGGAGGGCTCGTTGCCCCGCTGGACCAGCAGCAGCCGGCCGCGCGGGTCGAACACCACTGCACCCACGCAGGCGACCACCGGCACGGGGGCGTCGGCGGCAGGCGGCACGTCCCGAACGGTACGCACGGACCCGCCGGGTCAGCGCTTGACGAACCCGTCAGGTCACAGGACGGTGATGCCCGATGACTGCCACCACGGTCTGTCCCCGCTGCGGCCAGCGCGTGGTCGTCCGTCCCGGGAACTCGGCCCAGGCCTGGTGCCACGTGCACGGGGCGGTGACGCCGCTGCACCACACCCTCCTGGTGGCGCACGACGCCATCGCCGCGGTCACCGCCGACGCCCGGGTCCCGGCGTGGGTACCGGACCCGATGCCGTCGGGCTGGACGGTCACCGGACTCGCGTGGGGCGGGGAGCCCGGCGCGCGGGCGATCGTCGTCGACTGCGCCGGGCCCGCTCCGCTCGGCGGCTCGGCCGAGCTGGTGCTCGTGGCCGAGGAGCCGGGCACGGGCGTGGGCTGCGGGTACGCCGGGCTGCCCGGTCTCGACCCCGGCGACGTCATCTCCGGCCCCTCGTCGGCCGACGTCGAGGCCGCCGGGCAGCGCGCGCCGCTGTGGGCGGTGCCGACCTCCGACGACCGGGCCGCCTTCGTGGGGGAGGCCTACGGCGTCTGGTTGTGGCTGGTCATGTGGCCGATGTCGGCCGCGTGGCTGCTCGCCGAGCGGCTGACGCTGCTCGACCTGCGCGAGCGTCTCTACCCCGACCTGCCGCTCGGCCCGCCCAGCGAGCACCTGCTGCCCGGACCGTGACGGACCGGACCGGACCGCATCCCCGGCGGCGTGTCCCGGGAGGGAGCCCTGGGGCGTGTGTTACCCATGGGGCTCGCCGTGCGGACGGCCCCGTCCGCGCGCCCACCTGACACAACCGCGGAGGTGACGGTGAAGAAGGTCCTCACCTGGCTGGTACTCGCCTTCGTCGTCTTCTACGTCATCTCGGCGCCCGAGAGCTCGGCCGACTTCGTCCGCACCGCCGGCCACGCCCTGGGTGACGCGGCGTCCTCGCTGGCCTCGTTCTTCGAGTCGCTCGCCTAGGCCGGCGTGGGCGGCCCGGCGACACCTCCCTCCGACGGCCGCCGGCCGCGGTGGAGCAAGGACGCCGAGAAGTACCTGCTCGAGCACGAGAAGCCGCCCGTCGTCGCCACCCGCCGGCACTGGGCGGTGCTCGTCGTCCCGGTGGCCAAGGCGTTGCCGGTCCTGGCCGCCGGCCTCTGGCTGATGGTGCTCGACCCGGAGAACCGGGTCACCGCCAGCGTCGGTCTCATCGTGCTGGTCGGGGCGCTGGGGTACCTGGCGCTGCGGGCCGGCGAGTGGTGGATGCGGCACTTCATCGTCACCAACCGCCGGGTGCTGCTGACCACCGGGATCATCGTCCGCACCGTGGCCCTGCTGCCGCTGCGCCGGATCACCGACCTGACGTACAAGGAGACGCCGTTCGGCCAGCTGCTCGGCTACGGCACCTTCCGCTTCGAGTCGGCCGGCCAGCAGCAGGCGCTGTCGGAGATCACCTACCTGCCGCGGGCCGGCGTGCTCTACCGGGACGTGAGCGACCTGCTGTTCGGAGGCAACGGCGCCGACAAGGGGGACGACGAGGGCGAGGCCGAACCGTCGCCGCGGCAACCCCGCCGATCCCCGCCCCCGTCGCCGGACCGACCCGCAGCGCAGACCTCTCCCGACGGACGGCGGGACACCCAGCCGATCCCGCCGCTGCCCCCGCGGCGTCGCGGCTCCGCGAAGGTGGCCGGCCAGCGGATGCGGCAGGCTGGGCGCTGATGCGGATCGACCTGCACACCCACTCGTCGGTGTCCGACGGCACCGACAGCCCCACCGAGCTGCTCGCCGCGGCCCGAGCCGCCGGCCTGGACGTCGTCGCGCTCACCGACCACGACACCACCGCAGGGTGGGCCGAGGCGGAGCGGGCCCGCCCCGACGGGCTGACCGTCGTCCCGGGCATGGAGCTGTCCTGCCGCTGGTTCCCCGCGGGGTCACCGCCGATCAGCGTGCACCTGCTGGCCTACCTCTTCGACCCCGGGCACTCGGCGCTGGCGACGGAGCGGGCCCGGTTGCGCGACGAGCGGCTCGGCCGCGGCGAGCGGATCGTGAGCGCCCTCGCCGACGCCGGCCACCCGGTCGCCTGGAGCGACGTCGTCGAGCGCGCCGGCGGCGGGGTGGTGGGCCGCCCGCACGTGGCGCGGGCCCTGGTCGAGGCCGGCGTCGTCGAGTCGGTCGACCACGCCTTCGCCACGCTGCTGCACCACCGCAGCCCCTTCTACGTCGCCAAGGCCGACACCGACGTGCTCGGCGGCATCGCGCTGGTGCGCGCGGCCGGCGGGGTGCCGGTGTTCGCCCACGGCCTGGCGACGCGGCGCGGCCGGGTGGTCGGGGACGAGGCGATCGCGACGATGGCCGAGGCGGGGCTGCTCGGCCTGGAGGTCGACCACCCCGACCACGACCCGGACGAGCGCGCCCACCTGCGCGGCCTGGCCGGCGAGCTGGGGCTGCTGGTCACCGGCTCGAGCGACTACCACGGCAGCAACAAGACGACGCCGATCGGCGCCTGCACCACCGCGCCGGACCAGTTCGACGCGCTGCTGGCGGCGGGCACCGGCGCCGCGCCGTTCGGCGGGAGCACCGGCGCCTCCGGTCAGCATGGGTGACATGGGAGGCGCGCAGCTGGAGATGCCGGGCATGCCGCGGCGGCTGTTCCCGGCCACGCCGAGCAAGCTGGCCGCCTTCAGCGACTGCCCGCGCCGCTACCGGCACGCCTACGTCGACCGGCCCACCCCGGCGAGGGGCCCGGCCTGGGCGCACAACAGCGTGGGCTCGGCGGTGCACGCCGCGCTGCGCTCGTTCTGGGAGCTGCCGCTGGCTGGACGCACCGCGGGCTCGGCGCGCCAGCTGCTCTACGGCGTCTGGTCGACGGCCGGCTTCCGCGACGCGGAGCAGTCCGAGCGGTGGCGCGCCCGGGCGGCGGGCTGGCTCACCGACTACGTGACCGGCCTCGACCCCGCCGACGAGCCGGTCGGCACCGAGCGCCAGGTCGCCGCCACCACCGAGCGGCTGGCGTTGTCCGGCCGGGTCGACCGGATCGACCAGCGCGGCGACGAGCTGGTGGTCGTCGACTACAAGACCGGCCGCTCGGTCTGCACCGATGACGAGGCCCGCGGCTCACCCGCGCTGGCCGCCTACGTGCTGGGGGTGCGCCGCACCCTGCGCCGGCCGTGCAGCCGGGTCGAGCTGCACCACCTGCCCACCGGCACGGTGGCCGCCTTCGAGCACACCGACCGGTCGCTGGCCAACCACGTCCGGCGGGCCGAGGACGTCGCCGCCGACATCGCTGCGGCCACCGCGGCCGTCGACGGCGGGGAGGACCCGGACGTCGCCTTCCCCGCGGCTCCCGGCCGGCAGTGCGGCTGGTGCGACTTCCGGCCCAGCTGCGCGGTCGGTCAGGCGGCCACCCCGCCGCGGGAGACGTGGAGCTTCCTCGCCGAGGAGGAGGTCGTGCAGGCGCCTCCGACCTGACCCGCGTTCGGCCCCGCTGCAGGGTCCCGCCGCTGGCCCCGTCCCGGGTCCCGCCCCGAGCGGGCGAGGGGTGGGGAGGACGGGGTCCTTCTACGGTGGGGGCAGCGGGGTCCTCTTTCAGGCCGTGAGCGGCTCGGCGGACGCCACGCGCTCCCGGGCCGACCGCACGATCGGCGACTCCCGCACCTGCGACGGCACCGCCAGCGCAGCCCGGCGGAACGCGCGCACGGCGGCGGTCGCCGCGGTGTCGGTCAGGCCGTAGCCCGGCAGCCCGTAGAGCCGGCGCGCCCACCGGGGCAGCGTGGCGGCCCCCAGGGCCGCCAGCGTGCTCCACGCGGGCCGTGCCGGGGTCAGCAGCTGCACCCAGCCGGGCATCGGCGGCAGCAGGACAAAGCGGGAGGCGTCGCGCGCCGCCGGGGTCACCCCCAGCTGCGGGCGGGTGCGCTGCAGATAGGCGTCCAGCTCCGCCACGCTCGCCGGCACGTCGCCGGGCTCGCAGCCGATGAGCACCGCGGCGATCACCTGCTCGGCGACGTACCGGTCGGCCTCGGCGTCGGTCAGCGGCACCCCGGCCCGCCGGGCGACCGACAGCAGCGAGTCGACCTCGCAGCAGTGCACCCACAGCAGCAGGTCGGCGTCGTCGACGGCGTAGCTGCGGCCGGTGGTCTCCTCGACCGCCGACTTGCGCCGGTGCATGCCGCGCACCCGGCGCACCGACCGCAGCACGTCGCGGCGGGTGCCGAAGGTCAGGGTGGCGACGTACTCCGCGGTGCGGGTCAGCCGCGCCCACGGGTCCTCGCTGAACGCGGTGGAGAAGCGGGCGACGCCGTCCATGGCGACCGGGTGCAGGGCCTGCAGCAACAGCGCCCGGATGCCGCCGACGGAGAACGCCGGGTCGGCGTGGATCCGCCAGCTGATGCTGTCGGGACCGAAGAAGCCGAGCAGGTCCTCCTCAGCCGTGAAGTCGTCGACCGACGGCAGCCGGTTCACCGGAGCGCCCCGGCCGCGTCTGCCGGAGCCGGCACGGAGGCCCAGAAGTCGAGCAGGACCGCACACGTGCGGGACGGGTTCTCGATGGCGGGGGAGTGGATCGCGCCGGCGATGACCTCGTGCCGGGCGCCGAGCCGGCGCGCCATGTCCTCCTGCACGGCCGGCGTCCACGCGTCGTCCGCGGCGCCGTGCGCCACCAGCACCGGGACGCCGGTCGCGGCGAGCTCCGCGACCCGGTCGGGCTCGCTGGTCATCGCGTCGGCCATGCCGCGCAGGCCCGCGGCGCTGTTGGCGAGGAACCGCCGGGCCAGGAACTCACGGGTCGGCTCCGGCACCAGCTGGGCCCTGGGGTCGGTCATCGCCAGCTGCTCGAGCGTCTCGTGCACCAGGGGCACGCCGCCCTCGTCCAGCAGTGGGGCGAGGTGCTCCAGCAGCTGCGCCCGGGTGCCTCCCAGCCGGGAGGGGCCGGAGCCGAGCAGGGTGAGCGTGGTGAACGCCGCCGGCTCGGCCAGGACGGCGGCCCGGCTGACCAGGCCGCCGAAGGAGTGCCCGACCAGGTGCAGGGTGGCCGGGCCCTCGGCACGCAGCTGCCGCGCGACGGCGACGAGGTCGCCGGCCAGCTCGGCGACCGAGTAGCGCGCCGGGTCGTCGGGCCCCGGGGACTCGAACTGCCCCCGCTGGTCGAGGGCGACGACGCGGTACCCGGCGGCGCACAGCGGGCGCAGCAGCGGCGCGAAGTCCTCCTTGCTGCCGGTGAAGCCCGCGACCAGCAGGACGGTGCCGCGCTCCCCGCTCCCCCCGGTGTCCAGCGCCGCCAGCGGACCCGCGCCGCCCTCGAACGCGCGGTGCCGCGCATCGTGCTCGGCCAGCTGGCGGAGGTCGTCGGGCGCGATGGAGACGGGAGCGCTGTCGTCCGGGCCGCCGGGCATCACCATGCCCACCAGTGAACATGGGCGACGGCACTCCTGCAGTCGACCCGCCACGGCCTCGTCCAGAGGCTCGCGCTGGCCCCGTCCCAGGTCCCGCCCCGAGCGTGCGAGAGGTGGGGAGGACGGGCCCTTCTCCGGTGAGGAGGACGGGGTCCTCTCTCAGCGATGAGCGGTGACGCGGTCGGGCAGCTGGTGGACGACGACCGGGCCGGTCACGGTGACCAGCCCACCGGCGTCCAGTCCGGGGGTGCCGACGCGCTGCAGCTCGTCGCCGGTGGCGAGGTCGCGGAGGACGACGGCGTCGCCCTCGGGCACCGGGACCGACGTCCCCGCGGCGAGCAGCGCACCGTCGACGGTGCCGGCGGGCAGGCCGGTGGCCGGGGTGCGCCAGGAGACCGCGCCGGTGCCCTGGTCGACGACGGTCAGCGTGCCGTCGGCCCACACGAGCGCGCTGGTGCCGACGCCGGTCGCGAGCACCTCGTCCGCGGCCTCCGCGACGGGCGGACCGAGCGGGGCGCCGTCGGCACCGGCGAGCAGCTGCACGCCGTCGTCCCCGGCGACCACGAGCGCCTGCTCGGCAGCCAGCGTCGTCCCCCCGGCCACGTCCCGGGTCCACAGCGGGGTGCCGTCGTAGCCGTCGAGCAGGCGCACCTGCACAGACCCGCCGCAGGTCTGCAGGACGGCGACGCCCGCGTCGCCGACGTCGCCGTCCGCGAACGTGCAGCCCTCGTCCGGAGCGGCCCGCCAGCGGATGCTGTCGCCGACCGGGTCGAGGGTGAGCACGCCGGTCGGGCTGGTCGCCAGCACGATGCCCTCGGTGCTGGAGAGCACCGCGTCGGGGCGCAGGTCGAGGTTGCGGGTCCAGGCCCGCACGCCGGTGTCGACGGCGAGCGCGACCGCCTCGTCGCAGCGGTCCTCGGTGCCGAAGACGGCGACGACGCGGCCGCCGACGACTGTCCAGTCGCAGAGCCGGGCGTTGGCGCGGGTGTAGCGCCAGGCCTCCTCGCCGCTGTCGACCCCGAGCGCGCGCACCCCGTGCTCGTCGCCGACGACCACGCGGCCGCCGTCCACGGTCGCGCGGGCCGCGCCGCCGGTCGGCGTCGTCGGGGCGGACCAGGCGGCGGAGACGGCACCGGCCGGCGTCCCGGTGGGGACGTCGGCCGGTGCTGCGGTGGTGCTGTCGGTGGCGGCCGCGTCCGAGCCCCGCCACAGCAGGGCCCAGGCGACGACCAGCGCGAGGACGGCCGCCGTCCACGCCCACACCCGCACCGGCGGACGCATCAGCGGCTGGCCGGCTCCCTGCAGGGGGGCACGGCGGCCCCCTTGCAGGATCCCGCCGCGAGCGTGGTGACGTGCTGGCACGGCCCGCCTTCAGGGCCCCGCCCCGAGCGGAGCGAGGAGTGGGGGGAAGGCGGGTCCTGCATCAGGCGGCGGGCTCGGCCGAACCCCGGCCGGACCCGCCGCGACGACGCCGGCGGCGCTTGCGGGCCGGGGACTCACCGGTCGCGGTGGCCTCGCCGGCCGGCACCTCCGCGGGGGCGTCCGCGGCCGCGGCGCCGGCCGCGGCGGCACCGCTGCCCCGGGTGCGCCGGCGCGGACGGCTCTTGCGGGCGCCCTCCGGCTTCTCGTCGTCCTCACGGCCCGGGCCACGACTCGCGCCGGGGCCGCCGCCGGAGCGGGTGCGCTTGCCGGTCTCGCCGAGGTCCTCGACGGTCTCGGCGTCCAGCCCCTCGCGGGTGCGCTGCGAGCGGGGCAGCCGGCCGGTCGCGCCCTCGGGCACGTCCAGGTCGGAGTACACCCACGGCGACGTGGAGTAGGTCTCCGGCGGGTCGGTGAAGTCCAGCTCCAGCGCCTTGTTGATCAGCTGCCACCGGGGGATGTCGTCCCAGTCGACCAGCGTGACGGCGACGCCCTCGCTGCCGGCCCGGCCGGTGCGGCCGATCCGGTGCAGGTAGGTCTTCTCGTCCTCGGGGCACTGGTAGTTCACGACGTGGCTGACGCCGGTGACGTCGATGCCGCGGGCGGCGACGTCGGTGGCCACCAGGACGTCGACCTTGCCGCTGCGGAACGCGCGCAGCGCCTGCTCGCGCGCACCCTGGCCGAGGTCGCCGTGCACGGCGGCGGCGGCGAACCCGCGCTCGACCAGCTCGTCGGCGACCTTCTGCGCGGTGCGCTTGGTGCGGCAGAAGACCATGACCAGGCTCCGGTCGCGTGCCTGGAGGACGCGGGAGAGCAGCTCGGGCTTGTCCAGGTTGTGCGCCCGGTAGATGAACTGGGTCGTCTGCGGGACGGTCGAGCCCTCGTCGTTGCCGTGGGCGCGGATGTGCGTCGGCTGGGTCATGAACGACCGCGACAGGGTCACGATCGGGCCGGGCATCGTCGCGGAGAACAGCATGGTCTGCCGCTTGTCCGGGACCATGGCCAGGATCCGCTCGATGTCGGGCAGGAAGCCCAGGTCGAGCATCTCGTCGGCCTCGTCGAGGACCAGCACCTTGACCTTGCCCAGGATCAGGTCGCCCCGCTGGGCCAGGTCGAGCAGCCGGCCCGGGGTGCCGACGACGATCTCGACGCCGGCCTGCAACGCGGCGACCTGCGGCTCGAAGGCGCGGCCGCCGTAGATGGCCTGCACTCGGATGCCGCGCTTGCTGCCGGCGGTGGCCAGGTCGCGGGAGACCTGCACGCACAGCTCACGGGTGGGGACGACGACCAGCGCCTGCGGGACGCCGTCGCCACCCTCGGCCGGCGGGACGACGCGCTGCAGCATCGGGACGCCGAAGCCGAGGGTCTTGCCGGTGCCGGTGCGGGCCTGGCCGATGAGGTCGTTGCCGGCCAGCGCGAGCGGGAGGGTGAGCTCCTGGATGGCGAAGGTCCGGGTGATGCCGGCCTCGGCCAGCGCCGCGACGACGTCGGGGTGGACGTCGAAGTCGCTGAACAGCGGCGCGTCCTCGGCGACAGGGGCGCCGCCGAGCTCCTCGACGATCTGCTCGAGCTGCTGGGGCGCGGGGGCGCCGGTCTCGGCGTGCTCGAGCTCGGGGGTGGTAGGGGTGTTCTCGGTGGAGGTCAGTGCTCTCGCCTCTGGTCTGCTGGGGGACCGGCTCCGGGGCGCGATCGCGCCGCTGTCGCACCAGTCCCGGTCGGGTGTCGCGGGATCGGTTCCAGCGCCGACGCGGCCAGCAGAAACCGGGCCACACCTCGGTGTCGACCCGGGAGGAGACCCCGCGGGGCACCGTCTCCAGCGGTCGTCAGCGCACAGATACACAGCGAGCCCGAGGGCTCGCCGATTCCCAGTCTAGCGTGCGCACCGGTTAGCCTCCCTCCGCCGCGCGGTCCGGGGCGCCGAGCCACCCCGTCCGGGGCAGGCGCCAACGTCCCACCGACCCCGGGAGCTGCCAGTGGACGCGGTCGACCAGCAAGCCGTCGTCGACCTGCTGGGCGTGCTGTCCTACGCCGAGCTGACCGCCTTCGACCGGCTGGCCGAGGACGCGCGGCTCGCGCCCACCCTGGACGGCCGGGCCGCGCTGGCGCGGATGGCGGCCGCGGAGATCGACCACCACTGCCGGCTGACCGCGCGCCTCACCGAGCTCGGCGCCGAGCCGACCGCGGCGATGCGCCCGTTCGTCCCCGCGCTGGACGCCTTCCACGAGACCACCCGGCCGCGCACCTGGCTGGAGGGGCTGGTCAAGGCCTACGTCGGGGACGGCCTGGCCTCGGAGTTCTACCGGGAGATCGCCGGCTTCCTGCCCGAACCGGACCGGGGGTTGATCCTCGACGTCCTCGCCGACACCGGGCACGCCGACTTCGCCGTCCGCGAGGTGCGGGCGGCGATCGCGACCGACCGCACGCTCTCCGGCCGGCTGGCCCTGTGGGGACGGCGACTGGTGGGCGAGGCCATGCGGCAGGCGCAGGCCGTGATCGCCGAACGCGACCAGCTCGCCGCGCTGATCCTCGAGGGCACCGGCGACCTGAGCGGCATCGGGCGGCTGGTCGAGCGGATCACCAGCGCGCACACCGAGCGGATGAAGACCCTCGGCCTGAACCCCTGAGGTGGTGGCCCGGGTCCGTCTCGGGCCGGTGTGTCCGGTGCCGTTTCACCCCCGAGCACGACGACGGGGCGCCCCCGCTGCTGCGGAGACGCCCCGTCGGGACGTGCGGATGGCCCTCAGGCGCCCGCGATGAAGCCCACGCGCCGCTGGTCGGCCTGCGCGATCTCCACGTAGGCGATGCGGTCGACGGGGACGAGCACCCGGCGACCACGGTCGTCGACCAGCGTCAGCAGGCCGTCCTTGGTCGCGCCGGACATGGCCTTCGCCACCTCGGCAGCGATCTCGTCGGGGGTCTTGGGGCTGTCGATGACCAACTCCCGGGGGGAGTGTTGGACACCGATCTTGACTTCCACGGGGGATGCCTCCTCGAGTTGCGGGCTGTTCCCCACGCTAGTGCAGCAGGCGATCCGCCGACCTGCGGTGCTGGTGCGCCGTCAGCGAACGTGGCCCCGCCGCAGGGAGGAGGACCGCCCTGCCCCGCCCTGCAGGCTCGCGGCGGGACCCTGCAGGCCGGCCGGGAGGCGGCGGGGTCCTCCCTCAGCGCGCCGTGCCCTCGCCGCCCTCGACCCGCGGGAAGCCGGAGATGCCGCGCCAGGCCAGCGCGGTCAGCAGCGACACCGCCTCGTCGCGGGACACGGTGCCCTTGCGGGGCAGCCACCAGCGGGCGCTCGTCTCGGACAGCCCGGTCAGGCCCGAGGCGAGCAGCAGCGCCCGCTCCCGGTCCAGGCCGGTGTCGGCGGCGATGACCTCGCCGATGGCCTCCACGCAGGCCCGGTGGCCGCGGTCGGCCAGCTCGCGGACGTCCTCGTCGTTGTTCAGGTCGGACTCGAAGACCAGCCGGAACGCGGCGCCGTCGGCGTTGATGAAGTCGAAGTAGGCGCCGACGGCCCCGTTGACGCGGGTGCGGTTGTCGTCGGTGCCCTCCATCGCCTCGCGCACCCGGTCGGTGAGCGAGGTGACCTGCTGCTCGAGCAGCGCCAGGTAGAGCTCCCGCTTGCCCGGGAAGTGCTGGTACAGCACGGGCTTGCTGACCCCGGCCCGGTCGGCGATCTCGTCCATCGCCGCGGCGTGGTAGCCCTGGGCGACGAACACCTCCTGCGCGGCCTGCAGCAGCTGCGCGCGGCGGGCGCCCCGCGGCAGACGGGACGAGCGGCGGACGGGCGCGGGCGCTGACCGGGATACGTGCATGGCGGGGGGATGTTACCGACCGGTCACCCGCTCGCGCGCCGCCGTCCGCGCTGACCTAGCGTCTGCCGGGTGCCCGACGGTCCCGACGCCAGCGCCGCGGACGGACACCTCAGCCGGCCGGCCCGCCTGTCGACGGTCCGGCTGCCGAGCACCGACCGCATCCCGCCGCCGTGGCCGGGGGAGCAGGTCGCCGTCCGCGGGGGAGAGGTGTTCGTCCGGCGGACGCCGTGGACCGGCCCGGTGGACGGCGCGGCCGCGGGTGCGCCGCGGGAGCGGGCGCTCTACGTGCACGGGCTCGGCGGCGCCTCGACCAACTGGACCGACCTCGCCGCGCTGCTCGCCGTCCGCTTCGACGGCTGGGCGCTGGACCTCCCCGGCTTCGGCCGCTCGCGACCGCCGGCGCGCAGCTCCTACTCGGTCCGCGGGCACGTGGCGGCGGTCGTCGACGTCCTGGAGCAGATCGTCGCCGAGCCCGGGGAGGCCGCCGGCCGGCCGGTGCACCTGCTGGGCAACTCGCTCGGCGGCCTGGTCGCGCTGTTCGTCGCGGCCAGCCGCCCGGACCTGGTCGCCACCCTGACCCTCGTGTCGCCGGCGATGCCGGTCTACCGCGTGCCGGGCGCCTTCAACCGCACGCTGCTGCTGCTCCTGCTGCCCGGGATCCCGGCACTGGCCGAGCGCCGGTTGTCCGGCGTGACGCCCGAGCAGCAGGTCCGCGGGATGGTGCAGGTGTGCTTCGGCGATCCGCGCCGGGTGCCGAGGGCGCGGCTGGACCAGGCGCTGGTGGAGATGCGCGAGCGCGCCGGGCAGCCGTGGGCGACGCGGGCGCTGACCCGCAGCATGCGCGGCCTGATCACCTCCTACCTGCGCGTGGGCCCGGGCAACGCCTGGCGGCTGGCCCGGTCGCTGCGCCCGCCGACGCTGGTGGTCTGGGGAGACCGCGACCGACTGGTCGACCCCGCCCTCGCACCGCGGCTGGCCGCCGCCGTCCCGGACGCGCGCCTGCAGGTCCTGGGGGGCGTCGGGCACGTCGCCATGCTGGAGGCCCCCGAGCCGGCGGCGCGGGCGGTGCTGGCACTGGCCGAGGACGCCGCGGCGGCGGCCGTGCACGACCAGGCGCGCGCCTCCTGACCTGCGGCGCGTCGGCGCCCGGCCACACGCCGTCACCGCGCGGTCTCCACCGGAGCCGGGAGGCCGTGAGAGTCTGACGAGGTGAGTCCCGCGGACGCCTTCCCAGGCCGCGGGCCGAACGGGCGCACGCGGCCTGCGCCGGACGCCGGCCCGCCCGGTCGTCCCGCCCGCGCCGAGGAGCCGGTCCGCGGCCTCCCGCGCGTGCCCCCGCCCGCCGCCCGCCGCGCCGAGCCGCAGCAGCCCCCGAGGTTCGCCGACACCAACCCGGTGGTGACCCGGTCGGAGTCCCCCAGCCGCGCCGAGCACCCCCGGGTCCGCCGTGTCGTCGCCACCGACCGCACGCCCGGGCGGGTCCCCGCCGAGCCCCGCACCGGGGGGACCCGCGTCGTCGTCACGGGCCGCACCCGGTCGGGGGCCACCGGTGGCGGAGGCGGCCGGTTCCGCCGGTTCGTGACCCGGTGGGGCTGGCGCGCCTACGCCATCCCGCTGCTCGCCCTGGCGACCGTGGTCACCCTCGTGGACCTCGCGTCCGGCGGCGCCGGCACGAGCGGGTCGGCCACCGCTGCGCCGACGCCCTCGGCCGAGGCCCCCCGCACAGCCGAGGCGGTCGCCGAGCCCTCGGCGACGCCCACGGCGCCGGCCGAGATCGACGCCGCACCGGCCGAGGCGCCCGAGACCGCCGTGGGCGCCCCCGGCTTCGTCCAGCAGGGCGCCGGGAGCGTGACCGTCGTCCCCGGCACCTCGCAGGTCCAGGGGACCGGGCCGCTGCAGCGCTTCGTCGTCGAGGTCGAGGACGGCATCGAGGTAGACGGGCCGTCGTTCGCCGCAGCGGTCGAGGAGACGCTGGGAGACCCGCGGTCGTGGGGCAACGGCGGGCGGATGTCGTTCCAGCGGGTCGGCCAGGAGGAGGCCGCGGCCGGCGACTACGCGTTCAAGGTGACGCTGATCAGCCCCGGCAACATGGAGCGGTACTGCCCCGGCGTCGGCACCGGCGGGTACACCTCCTGCCGGTACGGCGACCGGGCCGTCATCAACCTGGCCCGCTGGGCGACCGCCGTTCCGGACTACGAGGGCGACATCCCCACCTACCGGCACTACGTGGTGAACCACGAGGTCGGCCACGCGCTCGGCAACGGGCACCAGGAGTGCCCCGGACCCGGCCGGCCGGCACCGGTCATGCAGCAGCAGACCCTCGGGCTCGAGGGCTGCGCCAAGAACGCCTGGCCGTACCCCTGACGGCGTCGGCCCGCCGGCCGACACCCCGGGCACGTGCGGCCCCTGCTGCGCCGTTCCCCTCGCGCGTCCGCGCGCCGCTTCCCGGGTAGGGGGCCGGCATGGACGCGATCTCGTTCGGCAAGGCCGGTCTGCAGGGCTGGCGCGCGAAGCTGGCCGACGCGGTGGCCGACCCGGTCGCCCGCAACTCCGGGCTCACCGACGACCAGGTGAGGGCTGCGGTGGGCGCCGTCTTCTTCGTGCTGTCGGTCGTCTACGTGGGCCAGACGCTCAAGCGCCTGGCCGCCAGGAGCTGAGGGCACCGCTGCTCGTACGCGGCTCCGGTGGCCGGGGAACAAGGCGGGCGTGCCACGCTGTTGACCCGGCGAACGTCGGCCTGCGCTGGGCCGCTGTCGAGTACTGAGGAGCAGCTCGTGTCCCTGCCACCCCTGGTGGAGCCCGCCGCCGATCTCACGATCGACGAGGTCCGCCGGTACAGCCGGCACCTGATCATCCCGGACGTCGGGATGGACGGTCAGAAGCGGCTGAAGAACGCCAAGGTGCTCGCCGTCGGCGCCGGCGGCCTCGGTTCGCCCGTGCTGATGTACCTGGCTGCGGCCGGGGTCGGGACGCTCGGCATCGTCGAGTTCGACGTCGTCGACGAGTCGAACCTGCAGCGCCAGATCATCCACGGCAGGTCCGACGTCGGCCGGTCCAAGGCCGAGAGCGCGCGCGACTCCATCACGGAGATCAACCCCTACGTCGACGTCCGCCTGCACGAGACGCGGCTGGACAGCGACAACGTGATGGAGATCTTCAGCCAGTACGACCTCATCGTCGACGGCACCGACAACTTCGCCACGCGCTACCTGGTCAACGACGCGTGCGTGCTGCTGGGCAAGCCCTACGTCTGGGGCTCGATCTACCGGTTCGACGGCCAGGTCTCGGTCTTCTGGAACGAGCACGGCCCGAACTACCGCGACCTCTACCCGGTGCCCCCGCCCCCCGGCATGGTGCCCAGCTGCGCCGAGGGCGGCGTGCTCGGCGTCCTGTGCGCGACCATCGGCGCCATCCAGGCCACCGAGGCGGTCAAGCTCATCACCGGCATCGGCGAGACGCTGCTCGGCCGGCTGATGGTCTACGACGCCCTGGAGATGACCTTCCGCACCATCAAGGTGCGCAAGGACCCGGAGGGCGAGCCGATCACCGGGCTCATCGACTACGAGACCTTCTGCGGTGTCGTCTCCGACGAGGCCCAGCAGGCCGCCGCCGGCTCGACGATCACCGTCGACGAGCTCAAGGACATGATGGACGCCGGCAAGGACTTCGAGCTGATCGACGTCCGGGAGCCCAACGAGTACGAGATCGTGTCGATCCCCGGCGCCACGCTCATCCCCAAGGACGAGATCCTCTCCGGCCGGGCGCTGGCGCAGCTGCCGCAGGACAAGCCGATCGTGCTGCACTGCAAGACCGGCGTCCGCTCGGCCGAGGTGCTCGCCGCGGTGAAGAACGCGGGCTTCTCCGACGCCGTGCACGTCCAGGGTGGCGTGACGGCCTGGGCGACGCGCATCGACAAGACGCTGCCCACCTACTGAAAGGACCTCGCCCCTCCCCACGACGCGCTTCGCGCGCCGCGGGTCCCTGGGACGAGGCCGTTCCAGCCCCTCGCCAGGGGGCCGTTCCAGGACGTCGTCAGGGCCTGGTCCGTTCCCGTACGGGGGCGGACCGGGCCCTCGCGCTGTCTACTGACCGCATGCCCGACTTCGCCCCGACCGAGCTGATCGCGCTCTTCCAGCGCGCTCAGGCCGCGTTCACCGACCGCGTCGACGCGGTCGGGCCGGAGCAGTGGGACGACGAGGCGCTGCCCGGCTGGACGGTCGCCGACCTCGTCGCGCACCTGGTGTCCGAGGCGCTGTGGGTGCCCCCGCTGCTGGCCGGGGAGCCGTTCGACCTCATCGACGGCCGCTTCCCCGACGACACCAGCGACCTGCTGGGAGACGACCCGCTGACCGGCTGGGAGTCCGCCGCCGACGGCGCGCTGGCCGCCTTCGCGCAGGACCGGGCGCTGCTGCACACCGTCCACCTGTCCCGCGGGCCGGTCTCGGCCGGGGAGTACATCGAGGAGATGACCGCCGACCTGACGGTGCACTCCTGGGACCTCGCCCGGGCCACGCACGGCGACACCGAGCTGGACCCGGCGCTGGTCACGGCGGCCCTCGTCGTCGCCGACCGGCTCCCCGAGACGGGTGTGCCCGGCCTGTTCGACCCGCCGCTGGACGTGCCGCGGACCGCTCCGCCGCAGGTCCGTCTGCTGGGGAGGTACGGCCGCCGGGGCTGACGGCGACGGCCGCGCGAGCGGCGGCACCGCCCGTCCTCGCCTCTAGGCTGCGGCTGCCCGAGATCGGCAGGAGGTGCCCCGCAAGTGCCAGCCACCCCCGGGACGGGACCCCTGCCGTCCGCTCGCAGACCCCGGCCGGGCGTGCGTGCTGTGAGCCCGGTGGCGCCCGGTGGACCGTCGTCCCCGGGCTCCTCGCCGCTGGACGTCGACGAGGCCGTCTTCGACGTCGTCGAGCGGATCCCGGCCGGCCGGGTCAGCACCTACGGCGCCGTCGGGCGGCTGGTCGGCGTGGGGCCGCGGCGGGTCGCCCGCGCGCTGGCGCAGGGTGGGGGAGCGGTGCCGTGGCACCGGGTGGTTCGCGCCGACGGCTCGGCCGCCCAGGCGGTCCGGGTCGAGCAGCTCGGGCTGCTGGCCGCCGAGGGCGTGCCGGTGCGCAACGGCCGGGTCGACCTGGCCGCCGTCGGCTGGCCCTGAGCCGGCCGGAGGCAGCCGTGCCTGCCGGACCCGGGCCATGTCCGGAGGCCCTCCGGCGGCGACCGCGGCGCTCCGATGGCCTGACCCGTCCGAGAACGTCCGACGCTCGTGGTGTCATCGGGGTGTGGCACTTCGGGGGGACGAGTCGACGCCGGTCTACTGCCTCGTGCAGCCGGCCGTGGCGTCGGTGCCCCGGCCTCGGCTCGACCCCACCCAGCAGGCCGTCGTCGACCATCCGGGCGGCCCGCTGCTGGTGCTCGCCGGCCCCGGCACGGGCAAGACGACGACGATCGTCGAGGCGGTCGCCGCGCGGATCGACGGCGGCGTCGACCCCGAGCAGATCCTCGTCCTGACCTTCAGCCGCCGGGCCGCGGCCGAGCTGCGCGACCGCGTCGCCGCGCGGGTGGCGCGCACCATCCGTGAGCCGCTGGCCCGCACCTTCCACTCCTACGCCTACGGCGTGTTGCGGCGGGCGGCGCTGCTGCGCGGGGAGGCGCCCCCGCGGCTGCTCACCGCCGCCGAGCAGGACGCCCTCGTCGCCGAGCTGCTGCGCGGTGACCTGGCCGGGGAGGGCGCGGTGCGCTGGCCGGAGTCGCTGCTGCCGGCGCTGACCACCGCCGGTTTCCGCGGCGAACTGCGCGAGCTGCTGCTGCGGGCCACCGAGCGGGGGGTCGACGCGGAGCTGCTGGCCGCCTGGAGCCGGGAGACCGGCAACGAGGCGTGGTTGCACGCCGCGGCCTTCCAGGAGCAGTACGAGGCGGTCACCGCCTTCTCCACCGCCGGCGGCGGTGACGCGTCGGGTTACGACCCCGCCGAGCTGGTCCGGGCCGCGATCGCCGAGCTCGAGGACGACCCGGCGCTGCTGCGCGCCGAGCGGGAGCGGGCGCGCTGGCTGTTCGTCGACGAGTACCAGGACACCGACCCGGCGCAGGTCGAGCTGCTGCAGCTGCTCGCCGGCGGCGGGGGCGACCTGGTCGTCGTGGGCGACCCCGACCAGGCCGTCTACACCTTCCGCGGCGCCGAGCCGCGCGGCATCGTCGAGTTCCCCGAGCGGTTCCGCACCGTGAGCGGCCGACCCGCACCGCGGCTGTCGCTGGGCGTGTGCCGGCGCTCGGGCCCCGCGTTGCTGGATGTCAGCCGGAGGGTCGCCGAGGCACTGCCCGGTCCGTGGGAGCACCGCAGGCTGGCCGCTGTCGAGGGCGCCGAGGAGGGCGCCGCCGAGGTGCACGTGTTCGGCTCGGCATCGGTCGAGGCCGCCTACGTCGCCGACACCCTGCGCCGCGCGCACCTGGTCGACGGCGTCCCGTGGTCGGGGATGGCCGTCGTCGTGCGCACCGCGCTGGCCATCGGGCCGCTGCGGCGCGCGCTCACCTCGGCCGGCGTCCCGGTCGAGGTGGGCACCGACGACCTGCCGCTCGCCGCCCAGCCGGCCGTCGCGCCGCTGCTGGCCGCGCTCGGCGCGCTGCTGCCGCGGCCGGGCGCCGAGCCGGGCACCCTGGCCCTCGACGAGCCCGGCGCCGAGGCGCTGCTGACCTCCGCGCTGGGCGGCGCGACCGTGCTGGACCTGCGCCGGCTGCGCCGTGCCGTGCGGATCGCGCAGGCCCGGCGCGGGGTCGACGCCGACGAGCGGGGCGCGCCGCTGGCCACCGCGCTCACCGACGAGGGGCTGCTGGAGGAGCTGCCCGACGCCGTCGCCCGCCCCGCGCGCCGGGTCGCGGACGTGCTGGCCGCCGGTCGGGTGGCGCTGGCCCGCGACGGGTCCGCGGAGGACGTGCTGTGGGCGATGTGGCAGCGCAGTGGCCTGGCCGGCCGGTGGGCGCGGGCCAGCGCCGCCGGCGGGGCGGCCGGAGCGGTCGCCGACCGCGACCTCGACGCCGTCGTCGCGCTCTTCGACGCCGCGGCCGGCTTCGTCGACCGGCTGCCCTCGGCCACCGTCGGCGCGTTCGTCGAGCACCTGTCGGCACAGGAGCTGCCCGGGGTCGGCGGCGCGGGCCGGGAGTCGGCGACCGACGCCGTCCGGCTGCTCACCGCGCACGCCTCCAAGGGCCTGGAGTGGGACGTCGTCTGCGTGGCCGGCGTGCAGGAGGGCATCTGGCCCGACCTCCGCGACCGCGGCACGCTGCTGGGCACCGAGGTGCTGGTCGAGCGGGTGGCGGGCATCGACGGCGCCGTTCTCGACCGGCGAGTGCAGATGCTGGCCGAGGAGCGGCGGCTGTTCTACGTCGCCTGCACCCGCGCCCGCCGCCGGCTGGTGGTGACCGCCGTCGAGGGTGCCCTGGACGGACCCGACGCCGGCGCCACCGCCTCCCGGTTCCTCGACCTCGTCGTCCCCCCGCCCGACGACGGCCGGCCGCTGACGCCGCTGCCCCGTTCGCTCACGCTGCCCGCACTGGTCGCCGAGCTGCGGCGGGCGGTCAGCGACCCGCAGACCGAGCCGGCCCGCCGGTCTGCCGCGGCCGCGGTGCTGCGCCGGCTGGCCGACGAAGGCGTGCCCGGGGCCTCCCCGGCCGACTGGTGGGGCCTGGCGCCGCTGTCCGACGACGCTCCGCTGGTGCCCGACGGCGAGGCGGTGCGGGTGCGCCCGTCGGCGATCGAGACCTTCCAGCGCTGCCCGCTGAAGTGGGTGCTCGGCGCGGTCGGCGCCGAGGCCTCGCCCGACGCGACCCGCACCGTCGGCTCGGCGGTGCACGCCGTCGCGCAGCAGGTGGCCGAGGGACTGCCCGCTGCCGGGGCACCCGCCGCGCTGGCCGAGGAGCTCGACCAGCTCGACCTCGGCCCCGGCTGGGCCGACCAGCGGCAGCGGATCGCCGCCCGCGACATGCTCGACCGGTTCCTGCGCTGGCACGCCGCCAACGGCCGCGAGCTGCTCGCCGCCGAGGCCGACTTCGACGTCACCGTGGGGCGGGCCCGCATCCGCGGCCAGGTCGACCGGCTCGAGCGCGACGGCGCCGGCCGGCTGGTCGTGATCGACCTCAAGACCGGCCGCAGCGCCGCGCGCGACATCGACACCCACGGGCAGCTGGCCGCCTACCAGGTGGCCGTCGCCGCCGGCGCGTTCGGCGAGCACGGCGAGGCCCCCGGCGGAGCGGCGCTGCTGCAGGTCGGCTCCGGGAGCAAGGCCAAGGAGCAGGCGCAGGACCCGCTGCCCGCCGGCGTCCCGGTGGGGGAGACCTGGGCCGGGGAGCTGGTGGCGCAGGTCGGCGACGGCATGGGCGCGGGCACCTTCGAGGTGCGCACCGGCAGCCACTGCTCCCGGTGCCCGGCCCGGCGCAGCTGCCCGCTGCACGAGCGCGGCCGGCAGGTGACCTCGTGAGTCGGCGGGTGCCCGCGGTCGAGGACCAGCTCGCCTTCGACGACGCCCTGTTCGGTGCGGCGCCCGAGCCGGTGCGGGCGCGCCGGCTGCTCACCCCGACCGAGGTCGCCGTGCGCTGCGGCCTGGCCTACGCGCCCTCCGACGAGCAGGCGCGGGTGGTGTCGGCGCCGGCCGACCGGCCGCTGGTCGTCGTCGCAGGCGCCGGGTCGGGCAAGACCGAGACGATGGCCGCCCGCGTCTGCTGGCTGGTGGCCAACGAGCTGGTCGCCCCCGACGCGGTCCTGGGGCTGACCTTCACCCGCAAGGCCGCCAGCGAGCTCAACGAGCGCATCCGGATCCGGCTGGGCGCGCTGTCCCGGCACCCGGAGACCGATCCGGAGCTGAAGGAGCGGCTGGCCGTCGCGATGCCGACGGTGTCGACGTACCACGGCTACGCCGCCTCGCTGGTCAGCGAGCACGGGCTGCGGATCGGCGTCGAGCCCGGTGCCGGCGTGCTGGGCCCAGCGATGTGCTGGGGGCAGGCGGCGTCCGTCGTGTCCGGCTGGACCGGCGACATGGACGACGTCCAGCTCACCCCGCTGACCACCGTCGAGGACGTGCTGGCGCTGGCCGGCGAGCTCGGCGAGCACGACATCACCGCCGACCGGCTGCGCGCGTGGACCGCGCAGCTGGAGCGGCGGATCGCCGGCTACCCCGATGCCAAGGGCAAGCGCGGCCCCTACAGGCCGGTGCTCGAGATGCTGGCCCGCCAGCGCGCCCGCGTGGCGCTGCTGCCCCTGGTCGAGGCGTTCGAGGCGCGCAAGCGGGCCGCCGGGGCGATCGACCACTCCGACCAGGTGGCGCTGGCCGCGCGGATCGCCGTGACCGCGCCCGAGGTCGGCCGTCGCGAGCGGGCCCGCTGGCGGATCGTGCTGCTCGACGAGTACCAGGACACCAGTGTCGGCCAGCTGCGGATGCTCGAGGCGCTGTTCGGTCGCACCACCGGGCACGCGGTGCTCGCCGTCGGAGACCCACGGCAGTCGATCTACGGCTGGCGCGGCGCGTCGGCGGGGACGATCGAGCGCTTCGACCGCACCTTCCCCGGCGTCCGCAGCCGGGAGGCGCAGCGGCTCACGCTGGCCACCAGCTGGCGCAACGACGGCGCGGTGCTCGCCGTCGCCAACGCCGTCGCCGGGCTGCTGCCGGCGCCGGAGGTGCCGCTGCCCGACCTCGCCCCGGCGCCCAGCGCCGGGCACGGGCTGGTCACCGCCGGCCTCTATCCGACCGTGGCGCAGGAGACCGAGGCGCTCGCCGACCGGCTGGCCGCCTGCTGGCGCGGCGAGGACCCGGTGCTGCCGCCGCGCGCCGACGGCAGGCCCCCGACGACGGCGGTGCTGGTGCGCACCCGCAAGCAGCTGCCCGGCATCGCCGCCGCGCTGCGCGCCCGCGGCCTGCCGGTGACCGTCGTCGGCCTCGGCGGGCTGCTGGAGGTGCCCGAGGTCTCCGACGTCGTCGCGACGCTGACCGTGCTCGTCGACCCCAGCGCCGGCGACGCGATGGGCCGGCTGCTCACCGGTGCCCGCTGGCGGATCGGCCCCCGCGACCTCGCCGCGCTCGAGTCCCGCGCCCGCGCGCTGGTGCACTCCCGGAAGCCGGACCGCGAGGACGACGACGACACCGCTCCCCGCCCGTCCGAGCGCGGCAGCATCGTCGAGGCGCTCGACGACCTCGGGGACCCGTCGGCCTTCTCGCCCGCGGCCTATCGGCGGCTCCGCCGGCTGGCCGCGGAGCTGGCGCACCTGCGCGGCCGGCTGGGGGAGTCGCTGCCCGACATGGTCGACGACGTCGCCCGGGTGCTGGGCCTGGAGACCGAGCTGGCCAGCGCTCCCGGCGTGAGCCCCGGCTCGGCGCGGGCGCACCTCGACGCGCTGCACGCCGTCGCCGCGGAATTCACCGAGCTGGCCGAGCTGCCCTCGCTGCCGGCCTTCCTCGGCTACCTGCGCGACGCCGAGGAACGCGAGCGGGGCCTCGAGCCCGGCGAGGTCGCGGTCGACCCCGAGTCGATCCAGCTGCTCACCGGCCACTCGGCCAAGGGCCTGGAGTGGGACGTCGTCGCCGTGCCCGGCATGACCGCCGACCAGTTCCCCTCCCGCACCGACACCAGCGACTCGTGGGTCAAGGACCCCGGCGCCGTCCCGGTCGACCTGCGCACCACCGACCGCGAGGAGCTGCCGCAGCTGCGCCTGCCGGTGCCCGGCTCCGGCGACCAGGCCGCGGTGCGGGCCGCGCTCGAGGACTACGTCGAGGAGTGGAAGCGCTTCGGCGAGGCCGAGGAGATCCGGTTGGGCTACGTGGCGGTCACCCGCGCCAAGCACCTGCTGCTGTGCTCGGGCAGCTGGTGGCGCGAGGGCGTGAAGCCGAACGGCCCGTCGGTGCTGCTCGACACCGTCCGCCGTGCGTGCTCCGCCGGTGCCGGCGTCGTCGTCGCGTGGGCCGAACGCCCCGAGGAGGGCGCCACCAACCCGGCGCTGGAGGAGTGGCCGGTGGGCATGTGGCCGGCCGATCCACTCTCGCCGCCGCGCCGCCGTGCGCTCACCGCCGCCGCCGAGCTGGTGGCCGGCGCCGCCCCGCACCCGCTCGATGCCGCCGCCGTCCTCGGCACCGGCGACCCGGAGGTGGAGCGGTGGGTGCGCGACGCCGACCTGCTGCTGCGCGAGCGACGACGGATCGCCCGACCGACCGTCGAGGTGCCGCTGCCCAGCCACCTGTCGGTATCCGAGCTGGTCACGTTGCGCCGCGACCCCGCCGAGCTCGCCCGGCGGCTGCGCCGGCCGATGCCCGCCGCGCCCGCGCCGCTGGCCCGCCGCGGCACCGCCTTCCACGCCTGGCTGGAGGAGCGCTTCAGCGTCGCCCGGCTGCTCGACCTCGACGAGCTGCCCGGCTCCGGCGACGAGTCCGCCGCCCCCGACGGCGCGCTGACCGCACTGCAGGAGGCGTTCCTCGCCAGCCCCTGGGCCGACCGGCAGCCGGTCGAGGTCGAGGTGCCCTTCGAGACGCCCCTGGGTCCGCTCACCCTGCGCGGGCGCATCGACGCGGTCTTCGACGACGGCGGTGGTGGCTTCGAGGTCGTCGACTGGAAGACCGGCCCGCCGCCGATGGGCGCGGAGCTCGCCGCCGCGGCGGTGCAGCTGGCCGCCTACCGGCTGGGCTGGTCACGGCTGACCGGCGTCCCGGTCGAGCGGGTCAGCGCCGGATTCCACCACGTCGCCGCCGGCGTCACCGTGCGCCCGGTCGACCTGCTCGACGAGGCCGGCCTGCTCGCCCTGGTCACCGGCCGTACCGACGACCTCCCCGACGAGCCCGAGCCGGAGGAGTACTGACCTCCCGACGGGCCCCTGCAGGGTCTCGCCGCGAGCCTGCGAGCGGTGGGGGGCAGGGGGTCTGCTACGAGCGACAGGGAGGACGGGGTCCTCCTGAGGGTCCTCTCTCAGGTGGAGGCGATGCGGTCCAGGACCGCGACCGCCAGCTGCTCAGGGGCCTGCTCGGGGATCCAGTGGCTCACCCCGGCCAGCTCCACGAACCGGTAGTCGCCGGTGACGTACTCGGCGCAGCCCTCCGCGGCCCGCCGCCCGATGGCGACGTCCCCGTCGCTCCACACGTAGGTGGTGGGCACCGGCACGTCGTCGACCGGCGTGGACGAGCTCATCGCGCGGTACCAGTTGAGCGCGGCGGTCAGCGCGCCGGGCGCCGAGAGCACGGCCACGTACTCGTCGACGGCCTCGGACGGGACGGCGTCCCCGAAGATCCGCCGCAGCCGCCGGGCGTCGTCGGCGAGCAGCACCTCCTCGGCCTTGCCCTGCTGCCAGAAGAGGCGGATGTAGGCCGACCGCTCCTGCTGCTCGGGGTCCGAGCGCCACGCGGTGGTGAACGCCGTCGGGTGCGGCACGGAGACCGCGGTCAGCGATCGCACCCGGTCCTCGTGCCAGGCGGCCAGCGCCCAGGCCACGTTGGCGCCCCAGTCGTGCCCGACGACATCGGCCACCGGCACGTCCATCGCCGTCATCAGGTCGGCGGTCACCTGCGCGAGGTTGGTCACGGCGTAGGAGTCGACGTCCGACGGCCGGGCGCCGGGGGAGTAGCCGAGCTGGTCGACGGCGTACGTGCGCAGCCCCGCCTCGGTCAGCCGGGGCGTCACCGCGGCCCACGACGCCGACGTCTCCGGGAAGCCGTGCAGCAGCAGCACCGGGCGGCCGTCGTCCGGCCCGTCGGCCCGGACGTCGAAGGTGAGGTCGCCGACGTCCACGCGCAGGAGCTGTCCCGACATGGCCGCGACGCTACCGTCGGGAGTCGTGAGCAGCCCGGAACGCGACTTCGTCAACGCGCACCTCGACGACCTGCACACCGACCTCGACGCGTGGTTGCGGATCCCGTCGATCTCCGCGGACCCCGCGCACGCGCCGGACGTCGCCGCCAGCGCCGAGTGGCTGGCCGCCGCGCTGCGCCGCACGGGCTTCCCGGTCGTGGAGGTCTGGAAGACCGCCGGCGCCCCCGCCGTCTACGCCGAGTGGCCGTCGGCGGACGACGGCGCGCCGGTGGCCCTTGTCTACGGGCACCACGACGTCCAGCCGGTCGACCCGCTGGAGCTGTGGGAGCACCCGCCGTTCGAGCCGGCCCGCGTCGAGGGCTCCGACGGACCGGAGCTGCACGCCCGCGGCGCCATCGACGACAAGGGCAACGTCGCGATGCACCTGCTCGGCATGCGGGCGCACCTGGCCGCCACCGGTCGCGACACCCCGGCGGTGACCGTCAAGGTGCTGGTCGAGGGCGAGGAGGAGTCCGGCTCGCCGCACTTCGCCGCCCTGCTCCGGGAGCGGGCCGAGCGGCTGCGCTGCGACGTCGTGGTGGTCAGCGACACCGGGATGGCCGCCCCCGACGTCCCCAGCGCGGTCGTGGCGATGCGCGGGCTGGCCGACGCCGAGATCACCCTGCGCGGGCCCGCCGTCGACCTGCACTCGGGCTCGTTCGGCGGCGGCGTCCCCAACCCGCTGCACGCCATGGCGACCCTGCTGGCGAGCCTGCACGACGCCCACGGGCGGGTCACCCTGCCCGGGTTCTACGACCGGGTCCGCCCGCTCACCGACCGGGAGCGCGACCTCATGGCCCGCGTGCCCTTCGACGAGCAGGCCTGGCTGACCGGTCCCGCCGCCTCCCGGCTCGCCACCGGGGAGGACGGCTTCACCACCCTGGAGCGGATCGGCGCCCGGCCCACCGCCGAGGTCAACGGCATGTGGGGCGGCTACACCGGCCCCGGACACAAGACCATCATCCCGGCCGAGGCGCACGCCAAGATCACCTTCCGGCTGGTCGCCGACCAGCGCCCTGCCGACCTCGCCGAGCAGGTGCGCGGCTGGGTGGCGGCGAACCTGCCGGCGGGCATCCAGGCCGACGTGCACGTCCCGGCCGGCGGTGTCTCGCCGTGCGCCAGCGACCTCGACTCCCCGGCGATGGCCGCCCTGCTCACCGCGATCGGGCAGGCCAACGACTGCGACCCCGCCGACGTCCTCTTCACCCGCGAGGGCGGCAGCGGACCGGAGGCCGACCTGGTCGACGTCCTCGGCGCGCCGCTGGTGTTCCTCGGCGCCGGGCTGCCCACCGACCGCATCCACTCGCCGAACGAGCGGGTGCTGCTGCCGATGCTGTACCGCGGGGCCGAGGCCGCCGCGCACCTGTGGCGGGAGCTCGCGACCGTGCCGCTGCGCCCGCGGTGACCGGGCCGCAGCACGGCGGGCAGTTCGGCCCCTACCGGATCACGGGCGTGCTCGGCCGCGGCGGCATGGGGCAGGTGCTGCGGGCGCACGACGGCGAGCACGAGCGGGACGTCGCGCTCAAGGTGCTGCACCCGCAGTGGGCCCAGGAGGAGGGCTACCGCGACCGCTTCCGGCGCGAGGCCCGCATCGCCGCCCGCCTCACCGAGCCGCACGTCATCCCGATCCACCGGTACGGGGAGATCGACGGCCAGCTCTTCCTCGACATGCGACTGGTCGACGGCGAGGACCTCGACTCGCTGCTGCGGCGCACCGGCCCGATGGACCCCGCCCGCGCCGTCGACCTGGTCGGCCAGGTAGCCCGTGCCCTGGACGCCGCGCACGCCGGGGGTCTGGTCCACCGGGACGTCAAGCCGTCGAACGTGCTGCTCGTCGGCCGCGCCGACGGGCGGGACCTGGCCACCTCCGCCGCCGGGGAGGACTTCGCCTACCTGGCCGACTTCGGCGTCGCCCGCGGCGCCGACGACGGACCCGGGCCAGCGCTGACCGCCGTCGGCACCGCGGTCGGCAGCACCGAGTACATGGCCCCCGAGCGCTTCGGCCCGACGCCGCCGGACGCCCGCGCCGACGTCTACTCCCTGGCCTGCCTGCTGTTCGAGCTGCTCACCGGTCGCCGTCCGTTCCCGCCCGGCGACCCGGCGCGGGTGATGGCCGCGCACCTGCACGAGGCCCCGCCGGCGCCGTCGTCCCTGCGCCCGGGGCTGCCCGCGGCGCTCGACGAGGTCGTCCTGCGCGGCCTGGCCAAGGACCCGGACCGGCGCTGGCAGCGCGCCGGCGACCTCGCCGACGCCGCTCGAGCGGCGTTGACCGGCAGCGGCGTCCCGGTGCCGTCCCCGGACGACGCGATCGCCGTCGGCCCACTGCCGACCGACGGGGCTCGCTCTCCCACCCGGGTCGTGCCGGCCGCCGCCCCGGTGCCCTCGGCGCCGACCCTCGTCGGCGCCCCGCCCGCCGCCCGGACCCGGCGCCGGCTCCGCTGGTTGCCGTGGGTGCTCGCCGCCGCCGCGACCGTCGCGGCGCTGGTGCTGGCCGGGCTGTACGTCACCGCCGACCGCCGGGCCGACACCGCCGACCGCCGCGCCGACGCGGCCGCCGCCGACGTCTCCGGAGTCGCCGAGCGGCTGCTGGCCCTGGCCCTGCCCGAGGAGGTCGACGCCACGGACTGCACCGCCGCACCCGGCGACGGCGAGACGCTGGGGCGGCTCGACTGCCCCGCCGGGGACCCCGACGAGGACGGCGCCCCAGCGACCACCCACACCCTCTACGCCGGGAACGGCGCCGCCACCGCCTTGGCCGAGCACGTGGAGGCCGCGGGGCTGCCCGTGCTCGACAGCGAGTACGGCTGCGGGAACGGCGACGACCCGGAGGGCTGGCTGCTCCTGGAGGACTCCGACGGCCGGACGGTGGGCCGGCTGGCCTGCTCCCTCGACGCGCAGGGCGACGCGCAACTGCGCTGGACCTGGGACGACACCGGCACGCTCGCCGTCGCCGAGGTGCGCGGCGGCGGGGAGGACGAGTTGCGGGAGCTGGTCTTCTGGTGGGACGACGACGCCGACCGTCGGTGACCTGAGGTCCCGGGCGGCGGTCCTAGGGTGACGCCGTGACCGGTCAGTCGAGCGCGCCGCCGGGCTGGTACCCCGACCCCGACGGCACACCGGGGATGGTGCGCTGGTGGAGCGGCGCCGCCTGGTCCGACGTCACCACCCCCGCCGGTCCCGGCGTGGCCGTGCAGGCGCCGGTCGCGCCGCCGGCCCTGGCGCCCGCGGGCCCCGCGCAGGGTCCGCCGCCCGGCCCGGGACGACCGCCGCAGCGCACCGCCTGGGTGGTCGGGCTGTCGGTCCTCGGGCTGGTGCTCGTCGTCCTCATCGGCTTCCTCGTCGGCCGGCCCAGCGGTCCGGACGACGACCGGGGCGCCGCCGCACCGCCCGCGCCGACCGGTTCGCCGTTCCCGCCCGACACCGTGCGGATCGTCGACGAGGCCGCCGGCATCGCCTATCCCTACCTCGGCCAGGGCTGGCTCGAGTACGACCTGCAGGACATGGTCGAGACGACGTCGGTGGCCGGGCAGTACCTCGTCACGCAGGACGTGACGCCGGACGGCGGTCTGTTCATCGCCCAGTGCACTTCCGGTCCGCTGTCGCCGGGCTTCTACCCCGGCGCAGGCGGTCTGCAGCCGGCCCTCGCCCGGGTCGCCGACAGCGTGCGCCTGAACTACTACCCGCTCCCCAACGCGCCGGAGGTCCTGCGCGACGAGGCCCGGATCGTCGACGGCGTCCCCGCGCACCTGCTCGAGTTCGACCTGTCCTGGGACGTGGACGGCTACGAGGCGTCGGCGGAGCGGGTCGCCCTGCTCATCGTCGACGTCGGTCGCCCGGCCCCCGCACTGCTGTACATCTCCGTCCCCAACACCCACGCGGAGCTGTACGGGGTCGTCGACCGGGTGGTCGACGGCGTCGACGTGCTGTGACATCGTCGGCCCACCGGCCGACACCGCGACCACGTGCCGTCCCCGGCCTGCGTCGAGCCCCAGACCCCCCGTCCCTGCTCGGGAGGACCCTCCGGGCGCCCGCTCGCAGGGACCCCCGGGTGACGGACGGCGCCCCTCCGGCGTCGCCCGACGCGGGCCTCCCCGGGCGCGGCTAGGGTCGGGCACGTGACTGCAGCTGGGGCCGACCTCACCCTCCGGCACCCGGTGCAGCGTTTCCGACTGGAGAACGGGCTGCGGGTCGTGCTGGCGCCGGACCGCAGCGTCCCGGTGGTCGCCGTGACCGTCTCCTACGACGTCGGGATGCGCAACGAGCCCCAGGGCCGCACCGGATTCGCCCACCTCTTCGAGCACCTGATGTTCCAGGGCTCGGCCAACGTCCCGAAGATGGAGCACGCCCGCCTGGTCCAGGCCGCGGGCGGCACCTTCAACGGCTCGACCCACCAGGACTACACGAACTACTACGAGGCCCTCCCCGCAGAGGCCCTCGAGCGAGCCCTGTTCCTCGAGGCCGACCGCATGGCGGCGCCGGCCATCACCGAGGAGAACCTCCGCAACCAGATCGACGTGGTGAAGGAGGAGATCCGGGTCAACGTGCTCAACCGCCCGTACGGCGCCTTCCCGTGGCTGCAGCTGCCCGCGATCGCCTTCGAGAGCTTCGCCAACACCCACGACGGCTACGGCTCCTTCGTGGACCTCGAGTCCTCGACCGTCGACGACGCCTCGGACTTCTTCCACCGCTACTACGCGCCGGGCAACGCCGTCCTGTGCCTGGGCGGCGACCTCGACGTCGAGGAGACCGAGCAGCTGGTGCGCCGTTGGTTCGGCCCGATCGCCGCGCGCGAGGTGCCGCCGACACCGCCCACCGGCGAGCCGTCGCCGACGAGCGTGCGCTCCGGCGTGGTCGAGGACCCGCTGGCCCCGGCGCCCGCGGTCGCCCTCGGCTGGCGCGTCCCGGACCCGGTCGGCGACCTAAACACCTACCTCGGCACGGTGCTCCTCGCCGAGCTGCTCAGCGAGGGCGACGCCTCCCGGCTGGAGCGCCGGCTGGTCCACGACGACCAGCTGGCCATCGCGCAGAGCAGCTACGTGGGCCTGTTCGGCGACCCGTTCGACGTCCGGGACGCCACGCTGCTCACCACCCAGGTGCACCACCCGGCGTCGGTCCCGGCCGAGAAGGTGATCACCGCCGTGCACGAGGAGATCGGCCGGATCGCCCAGGACGGCGTCGGCGCCGACGAGCTGGCCCGCGTGCAGGCGCGCACCGAGGCCCAGCTGCTGCGCCAGGCCGACTCGGTGCTCGGCCGCACCCTGGCGTTCGCCACCGCGGAGCTGGTCCACGGCCGCGCCGAGCTGGCCGGCGAGCTCGCTGCCCGGCTGGCCGCCGTCGGCCCCGAGCAGGTGCAGGCCGCCGCCCGGGGGCTGGACCCGGGCACCGTCGCGGTCCTCGAGCTGCGTGCCACGGGAGGACGGCGGTGAACGCCCCCGTGCTGGTCCCGCCGCTGGGTGAGCCCCGGCCGCAGCCCGAGCTGGCCGTCACCGAGGAGACGCTGCCCAACGGTCTCCGGCTGGTCGTCGTGCCGCGGCCGGGCGTCCCGCTCGTCGAGTTGCGGCTGCGGGTGCCCTTCGCCGCGCCGACCGCCCGCACCGCCGCGCAGCACACCGCCCGCGCCTCGGTGCTCTCCGGTGCCGTCCTGCTGGGCACCGGTGCGCACGATGCCACCGGCATCGCGGAGGCAGTGCAGGCCCACGGCGGCGAGCTGTCGGTCTCCACCGACCCCGACCGGCTGCTGTTCGCCACCACCTTGCTCGCCGAGGGGCTCGCTCCCGTGCTGGGCGTGCTGGCCGAGGTGCTGACCGACGCGACGTACCCGGCCGACCGGGTGGAGGCCGAGCGCGCCCGGGTCGCCGAGCGGATCTCCATCGCCCGCTCCCAGCCCGGCATCATCGCGCGCACCGCGCTGGCCGCCCGCCGCTACGGCGCGCACCCCTACGCCGAGCAGCTGCCCGCCGTCGAGCTGGTGGACGCGGTCCGCAGCCAGGCGCTGCGCAAGCTGCACCGGGAGCGGGTCCTCCCCGCCGGCAGCACCCTGGTGCTGGTCGGCGACCTCGACCCGGCCGCGGCCGTCGGCGCCGTCGGCACGGCGCTGGCCGGCTGGACCGGCGAGGGGACGGCGGTCGCCGCCCCGCCGGTGCCGCAGCCGGCACCCGGGCCGCTGCAGGTGGTCGACCGGCCCGGCGCGGTGCAGTCGAACCTGCGCCTGGGCGGCCCGGCGCCCAGCCGCACCGACCCCGACCTGCCCGCCGTGCGGCTGGCGAACATGGTCTACGGCGGCTACTTCTCCTCCCGCCTGGTGGAGAACATCCGCGAGCGGCGCGGCTACAGCTACAGCCCGCGCAGCTCGGTCGACCACCTGGCCGCCGCCTCCTCGTTCCTCGTCGAGGCCGACGTCGCCACCGAGGTCACCGGGCCGGCGTTCCTCGAGACCTGGTACGAGCTCGGCCGCATGGCGCTCGCGCCGGTCACCGAGGAGGAGCTGGACGCCGCCCGCCGCTACGTGCTCGGCAGCATGGCGCTGTCCACCGCCACGCACGCGGGGCTGGCCAGCACGCTCTCCGCGCTCACCGGTTCGGGCCTGCCGCCGCAGTGGCTGGCCGAGCACCAGCAGGCGCTGGCCCGGGTCACGGTCGAGGAGGTGCAGGAGGCGGCCCGCCGAGTCCTGCAGCCGGCCGCGCTGACCGCCGTCGTCGTCGGCGACGCGGGGCAGGTCGCCGACCCGCTGCGGACGTTCGGACCGGTCGAGGTCGTCTCCCCGGCGGACCCGGCATGAGCGTCCCGGACGGCGGCAGCAGCCCGGCCGACAACCCGCCGCCGTCCGGCGACGGCGTCGCGTGGCCGGAGAGCAGCCCCTCGCCGGTCGGGGCGGTACCGGTGCTGTCCCGGTCCGCGCACGACCGCAGCCACCTGGCCCGCCTGCTGCCCGACCCGACCGGCGGCCGCCCGGTGCGGGTGCTCACGGTCGACGAGCGGCGCACCGTGCCCGTCGAGGAGGCCGAGGGTGGTCCGCGCCTGCTCTGGGAGGAGCGCGCCGGGCTGCCGGAGGGCGCGGTCTACCTCGGCGAGGCCGACGGGGTGCCCTACGCCGCCGTCCGCGGGGAGCGACGGCTCACCCTCGGCGGCCGCCCGGCCGACACCTGGGCCGGGCTCCGCGACCTCGGTGCGGACCTCGGCGACCTGGACGCCGGCCTGCTCGCCGAGGCGATCGCCATGGTCGAGTGGCACGAGCGCAACCGGTTCAGCCCGCTGTCCGGCGCACGGACGACGATCGAGCGGGCCGGCTGGGTGCAACGGGACCCGGAGACCGGCGCGGAGCTGTTCCCCCGCACCGACCCGGCCGTGATCATGCTGGTCCACGACGGCGGCGACCGGTGCGTGCTGGGCCGCCAGGCGGTGTGGCCGCCGGGACGCTTCTCCATCCTCGCCGGCTTCGTCGAGCCGGGGGAGTCCGCGGAGGGCGCGGTGGCCCGGGAGGTCGCCGAGGAGGTCGGGCTGCGGGTCACCGACGTCCGCTACGTGGGCAGCCAGCCGTGGCCGTTCCCGCAGTCGCTGATGCTGGGCTACACCGCCCGGGTCGAGGGCGACCGGACGCTGCACCTGGACCCCACCGAGATCGAGGAGGCCCGCTGGTTCACCCGCGACGAGCTGCGCTCCGGCGCCGGCCCGCGGGCGCTGCCACCGGCGGTCTCCATCGCCCGGCACATCATCGACCGCTGGATCGACGGCGAGCTGTAAGCGGACGCCCCCCGGGCCCTCGGCGCTCCCGGCCCCGCGCACGTGTCAGCCAGCTCTACCGCGCCTCCGGACGCATGGAGCTGTGGTGGCGACGGGCCGGGTCCCCATGGCGTGTCGCCACCCGGATCTCATGATCATCGAGGGCTGGGATGCGGGCGGGGTCGTGCCACGAGGCGAGTGGCCGGGCCCTCCGTCAGCGGAAGCGGCCCTGGAGCACCAGCGCGGGGTGGTCGAGGGAGTCGGCCAGCACCACGGCGTCGGCCAGGGACACCGGGTCCACCTCGTCGTCGTAGCGGTCGTAGGCGGGCAGCTCCCACGCCTGCTCCTGCGGCGTGCGCCGCCGGCGGGCCGGCGGGGCCACCCGCAGGTGGACGACGACGTCGAAGGCCAGCCCCAGCCCCTGCAGCAGGGCGCCGGGCACGAGCAGCACACCGCGGGGCGGCATCGGCCGGGGGACGGCGCGGGCGGCCCGGTCGCGAGCGACGTCCCACAGGACCGGCAGGTACTCCCCGGAGCCGCCGGGGCCCACCGGGTCGAGCACCTCGCGGGCCAGCGCGCCGGAGTCCAGCCAGTCGGTGTAGCGGGCGTCGGGGTCGGTGCGGCCGTGCTCGAGCCGCAGCGACGCCGGGCGCAGGAACCCGCCGGCCGGGACGACGACGGCAGGGCGACCCAGCGGCGGGAGGCGTTCGGCGACCGCGGTCGCCAGCTCGACGGGCCGTGCGACGTCGGGGCCGTCGACGGCGACCCGGAGTGCGGACGCCCCCGGGTCGGGCTCGGTGCCGGCGAGCAGCTCGGCCAGCCGGTCGGCCAGCGCCTTGGGGGTCAGCGGCTCCGGACGGGTCAGGACCGGCCCTCCGCGGGCCCGCGCCCGGCCCGGCTGCGGGTGCGGGGCGCCCGCCCGGCCTCGCGGACGGGCGGCCGCGGGGCCGGACGGGCGGGGACGTCGACCTCGGTCGCGACCGGCCGGACGGCCAGGTCGTCGAGCACCTCACGGGCGAGCTCGGGCACCGGCCGCCCCTGCGAGCGGGCGTCGCGCCGCAGCTGCTCGAAGGCGGCCTGCGGCGTCGTGCCCTGACGTTCGGCCAGCACGCCGATGGCCCGCTCGGTGGAGACCCGGGCGGCCAGGGCGTGCTCGAGCTGGGCGACGGTGCGCTCCAGGGCAGCGATCCGGGCGTCCCGCGGGTCGGCGTCGGAGTCGGACCCGGAAGCGGCACCCCGGGCCGCGCGGCGGGCTCCGCGGTCCGGTTCGACCGGCGCGCCGAGCTCCTCGCTGACCAGGTCGGCGAGGGTCATGCCCTCCACGAGGTCGTCGACGTCCTCTGCGCGGCCGGGGGCGAACACCGACCAGCCGCGGCCGGTGCGGGCCACCACCACGGTGGGCTGCTCCGTGCCGCACGGGTCGTCCGCCGCCGTCACGTCCTCCAGGCCCTGGCTCACACGGCCTCCCCGGAAACCGGCCGACGGTGACGCCGGCGGGCACTCCGCTGGTTCTGTGCGCTCACTCACTGGGCGGCCTCCGCGAGGGGCTGGGCCCGGCGGGCAGCCGGGGGCGAGAGGGCGACGGTAACGAGCCGGCCGCGTCAACTGTGCCCCCTCGCGCAGCGCTGCTGAGGGAACACTCGCCGTCATGACCCCGTGGACTGTGCCAGCTGGGCCTTGACCTGGTCGATGGTGGGGTTGGTCAGGGCGCTCCCGTCGGGGAAGAGCAGCGTCGGGACGGTGCGGTTGCCCCCGTTGGCCTGCATGACCACGTCGGCCGCGGCGGCGTCCTGCTCGATGTTGACCTCGGCGTACTCGATGCCCTCGCGCTGCATGAGCTTCTTCAACCGGACGCAGTACCCGCACCACGTGGTGGTGTACATGGTCACGGCGGCGGGAGCGGCGGTCATCGAGGATCTCCTCCAGGTCGGTCCGGGGTCCGGGCGCCGGGCCCGTCCGTCAAGGCGCGACAACGCCGCGCCTCCGGGGATGCTTCCCCCCTCTGTCGGTGACGGCTGGGAGGATGGGCACCGGCCATCGACGGGAGACGGGGAGGCCGATGTCGCAGATCGCCGGTGCACCCGGGGACGTCCGGGTCGCGGGCGCCGAGGCCGTGCTCGCCCAGCTGGACGACGAGCAGCTCACCGCCGCCCAGGCGGTGTCCGGGCCGGTCTGCATCCTCGCCGGTGCGGGCACCGGCAAGACCCGCACCATCACCCACCGGATCGCCTACGGCGTGCACACCGGGGCCTTCGTGCCGGAGCAGGTCCTCGCCGTCACCTTCACCGCCCGGGCCGCGGGGGAGCTGCGGTCCCGGCTGGCCGGGCTGGGGGTGGGCGGCGTCCAGGCCCGCACCTTCCACGCCGCGGCCATGCGCCAGCTGCGCTACTTCGCCCCCCGCGTCCTCGGCGGCCCGATGCCCGAGCTGGTGGAGAACAAGCTCCGCCTCGTGGCCGCCGCGGCGTCCCGCTCCCGGTTGTCGACCGACCGCACCAGCCTGCGCGACCTCGCCAGCGAGATCGAGTGGGCCAAGACCACGCTGGCCACGCCCGACGACTACCCGGCCCGGGCCCAGGCCGCCGGCCGCGAGCCGCCGTTCGAGCCGGCGGCGGTGGCCCGGGTCTACGCGAGCTACGAGTCGGCCAAGCAGCGGGACGGCGCGCTGGACTTCGAGGACCTGCTGCTGGTCACCGCCTTCGCCCTCGAGGAACACCCGGACGTCGCCAGGCAGGTGCGCGGGCAGTACCGGCACTTCGTCGTCGACGAGTACCAGGACGTCAACCCGCTGCAGCAGCGGCTGCTCGACGCCTGGCTCGGCGGCCGGGCCGACGTCTGCGTGGTGGGGGACCCGAACCAGACGATCTACTCGTTCACCGGCGCCGACCCCGACTACCTGCTGGGGTTCGCCGACCGCTACCCGGACGCCGAGGTCGTCAAGCTGGAGCGGGACTACCGCTCCACGCCGCAGGTCGTGGCGCTGGCCAACAAGCTCATCGGGCAGGCGCCGCCGCGCAAGGGCCTGCCCGGGCTGCGGCTGCTGGGCCAGCGCGCCGAGGGGCCCGCGCCGCGCTTCTCCGAGCACCCCGACGAGCCCACCGAGGCCGCCGCGGTCGCCCAGGCGTGCCGGGCGCTGGTCGACGCCGGGACCCCGGCCGCCGAGATCGCCGTCCTCTTCCGGATCAACGCCCAGTCCGAGGTCTACGAGAACGCGCTCGCCGCCGTCGGCGTGCCCTACGTGCTCCGCGGCGGTGAGCGCTTCTTCGAGCGGCCGGAGGTGCGGGAGGCGGTGCTGCTGCTGCGCGGCGCCGCGGCCGGTGGCACCGAGCCCGGCGCGCTGGTGCCGACCGTGCGCGACGTCCTGGCCTCCACCGGCTGGGTGGAGCACCGCCCGCCGCCCGGGGGAGCGGCCCGCGACCGCTGGCAGTCCCTCGCCGCGCTGGTCGACCTCGCCGTGGACCTCGTGGCGGAGGACCCGACGTTGGACCTCGCCGGCTTCGTGTCCCACCTGGCCGCCCGCGCCGACGCCCAGCACGCCCCCACCGTGCAGGGCGTCACGCTGGCCTCGATGCACGCGGCCAAGGGCCTGGAGTGGGACGCCGTCTTCGTCGTCGGCCTCGTCGACGGCGTCCTCCCGATCTCGCAGTCGCTGTCCCGCCCGGACGCGGTCGAGGAGGAGCGGCGGCTGCTCTACGTCGCCGTCACCCGCGCCCGGGAGCAGCTGAACCTCTCGTGGTCGCTGGCCCGTAACCCCGGCGGACGCCGGTCCCGGCCGCGCAGTCGCTTCCTCGACGGGCTGGTCCCCGGGTCCACGCCGACGGCGGCACCGCCCCAGCGCCGGCAGAAGCGCGCCAAGGTCGTCCTGGAGGGCGAGGCGGGGGAGTTGTTCGAGCGACTGCGGGCCTGGCGCAGCGAGGCGGCCGCCTCGGCGTCGGTCCCGGCCTACGTCGTCTTCACCGACGCGACGCTTCAGGCGATCGCGGAGACCCGGCCGGCGTCGCTGCGCGAGCTGGCCGCGCTGCCGGGCATCGGGGCCCGCAAGCTGGAGCTGTACGGCGAGGACGTGCTGGGCACTCTCGGTTCCTGAGACGTCGCGGTAGGTCACGGCGGTCGGCCGTCCGGAACCGCCCGGGCACGGCCCGGTTAATTGCGTTGACCGTCTCCGCGGCGGCCCCCTACTGTCCTGATCGCGCTCGAGAGCACCCCGAGCGCGCCAGACCCGAGACCGGCCGCACGGCCGCGATCCGACCCCCGGAGGAGGTGGGCGACGTGATCAGCACATTGTGGACCCTCGCCCCCGCCGGGGCTCGTGGCCCGGTGGGCCTCGCCGTGCGTACGGCTGCCTGCGCCGTCGAGTCGCCCGCGGTCGCCCGCCTGCGCGCCCTCCCGGTGACCCCGCTCGTCACCCCGCGCCCCGGCACCCGTGTCCCCGGCCTCGACTTCACCGGCATCGGCGTCTTCGCGACGCCGGCGATCGACGCCTTCGCCACCACCGGCTACGCGCAGCAGGTCAGCGAGCGCACCACCACCGAGCACAACGGCACCACCCTCGGGATCCACTCCTCGAGGAGACCCTCGAGCTAGCGCTCGACAGGACCTCCTCGAGGCCGCGGAACCCGAACCGGGATCCGCGGCCTCTCTCATCTCCTCCGCGGCACCCGGCCCCGACTCCCGGTCGGCGGGCCCCCGCCGGTCGTAGACGACGAGTACGAGGAGGAGCGGCAGTGCAGTCGACGGCCGACCGTCTGACGACCCACCGCCGACCCGGGCTCCCCCGGACCGGTGGCTCCCTTCCCCGACGGCCGGCGCCCCCGCTGGCGCCGGCACCGGTGCGGCGTCCCCTGCCGTGCCGGACCGACCCGGACCTGTGGTTCGCGGACACCCCGGCAGGGCTGGAGGAGGCCAAGGTCCGCTGCGCGGACTGTCCGGTCCGCGACGCCTGCCTGGCCGGCGCGCTGCTCCGCGGCGAGCCGTGGGGCGTCTGGGGCGGGGAGATCTTCGAGCGGGGTGTGGTCATCCCGCGCAAGCGCCCGCGGGGTCGCCCCCGCAAGGTGGCGGTCGCGTGAGCGACCGGCACGCAGTCCCGGGCCGGGTCCACCGTGCCCGGCACCACCGGTCCGCCGTCGGCGGGCCATCCACGACGACGTGAGGACCTGACGTGTACAGCATCGAGTACGACCTGGCCGTCGACCGGCTGCGCAGCCTGCGCGCCGAGGCCGACGCCGAGGCGCGCGCCCGCCGGCTGCGGGCCGCCCGCCGCTGGGCCCGCCGCGCGGAGTACGCCACGCGGCGGGCGGCGCGGGCCAGCGCCGCCGTCCGCTGAAGGAGGACCCCGCTGCCCCCCATGGAAGGGCCCTGCAGCGGGGCCATCCGATCGAGGCCGGGTCCGGACGCTCCCGGTGCGTCCGGACCCGGTCCTCTCCGCGCCGCGCCCCGCCTCAGGCCGGACGACCCCGTCCTCCCACCCCTCACGGGCTGAGGGCAGGGGGTCCTCGGTCAGCCGGTGAAGCCGGGCAACCACTCCTCGACCACGCTGCGGTAGTCGTCCTCCGCGTCGAGCTGGCAGAGCACCCCGATGGACCCGATCGTCACCCGGTGGATGAGCAGGTACGCCGGGGGCAGGTTGAGCATCCGGCCCAGCCGGTTGGCCTCGGTGCGGGGATCGGCGATCCGGGTGGCCTGCTCCTGCATCCACGCCCGCGTGAAGTGGAAGCGCGGCTGCCGGATCGGCTCCAGCAACGGCAGCAGGTACTCCAGCACCCCCTGTGCGTCGACCTCCACGCCGGGGCGGACGAAGCCCTCGGTGCGCAGGTCGGCCAGCACGTCCTCGGCCCGGCCCTCCAGTGCCCAGCGCACCAGCCGGCCGATCGGCTCGGGGTGCCCGTCGGGCAGCCGTGCGGTGGCGCCGAAGTCGATGACCCCGAAGCGGCCGTCGGGGGTCAGCCGGAAGTTGCCCGGGTGCGGGTCGGCGTGCAGCAGCCCGGCCCGCTGCGGACCGGAGAAGTGCAGCACCGCGAGCAGGTGCCCGGCGCGGTCGCGCTCCTCGCGGCTGCCCGAGGCGATCACCTTCGACAGCGGCGTCCCCTCGAGCCACTCGGAGACGATCACCTTGGGTGCGCTGGCGACCACCCGGGGGACGACGATCTGCGGGTCGTCGGCGTACGCGGCGGCGAAGGTCCGCTGCGCGTCGGCCTCCAGGCCGTAGTCCAGCTCCTCGACCACCCGGGCCTTGAGCTCGGTGATCAGCGGCTTGACGTCCAGGCCGGGGAACAGCGCGGCGAACAGCCGGGCGAAGCGGGCCAGCTGGTTGAGGTCGGCCATGAGCGCGGTGGCCGCGCCCGGGTACTGGATCTTGACCGCGACGTCGCGGCCGTCCCGCCAGGTCGCCCGGTGCACCTGCCCGATGCTGGCCGCGGCCGCCGGCGCGTCGTCGAACTCCTTGAAGCGCGTGCGCCACGTGCCGCCCAGCTGCTGGGCCAGCACCGCGTGAACGGTGCGCACCGGCATCGGCGGCGCCTCCTCCTGCAGCTTCACCAGCGCCTCGCGGTACGGGGCGGCCACCTCCTCGGGCACGGCCGCCTCGAACACCGAGAGGGTCTGCCCGAGCTTCATCGCCCCGCCCTTGAGCTGACCCAGGACGGCGAACAGCTGCTCGGCGGTGCGCTGCTGCAGCTCCGCGTTCACCGCCTCGGCGGGGCGACCGGACAGCCGTTTGCCGATGCCCAGGGTCGCCCGGCCGGCCGCCCCCAGCGGCAGCGAGGCCAGGCGTGCGGTCCGTGAGACCGAGCCTCGTGGGATCCCCCGGTCAGGCTCAGTCACGGGCGCTCCTCCTGGGCGGTCAGTCGGCCGCGGTCGCGGCGGCGCCGGCCCCGTCCGGGCCCGGAGGCGCACTCGGCGACCATTGTCCCCCGATGTGCGACAGCGCCGCTGACGGAGCGGCTCCGGCCTCCTCGCCGGCGCCGCGGGGCACGCAGCCGCAGTCCGGGTGCGCCGGCCACCGGCGGGTGCGGGGGAGGAGGTCCGGCGGGCGGAGCTCCACCGTCGTCCCCAGGCTGGCCGGGGCGCCTGCGCCGTCGAGCACGGCCAGGACCTGCACGGCCGCCGTCACCGCCGTCGCCAGGCACGTCACCGTCGCCCCACCGGGCGGCGCCTCGCCCGAGGTCAGCTGGGCGGCCAGCGCCGGCCACCGCGGGTCGGCGTCCCGGCGGTGCAGGTCCGCGCAGCGCAGGCAGCTGGTGGCACCGGGCACCACCAGCGGCCCCACCACGCCGGTCTCCCCGCGGACGGTCGCCACCAGATGCCGCACCCCGCGCCGTTGCAGGTCGCCCGCGAGCGGGTCCGAGGCGGCCCACGTCCTGGTGAGGACGACGAGGTCGGCTGCGCTGCCCGCGGGGAGCGGGCGCAGGTCGGTGAGCGGGCTGGCCCGGCGGACGGCGTCGGCTGCGGCCAGGGCGCGCGGGCGGCCCTCGTCGTCGGCACCCAGCCCGCCCACGACGGCGTCCCCGGCCGTGGTCAGCCCGTGGTCCCGGATGCTCACCCGGCCCACGCCGCTCGCGGCCAGCACCGCGGCGAGCGGCACGCCGACCCTCGTCGCGCCGTCGACGACAACCGTCGCAGCCCAACGGCCGCGCCAGCGCGACCCAGAGTCCCGGCTCGTGGCGGTCGGCAGTTCGGTCTGCGTGCGGGCGGCGGCAGCCGGCCCGGCGGTGGAGGCCAGCAGGTCGGCGGGGTCCAGGTCGACGAGCAGACCGGTGGAACGCAGGGCGTCGAGCACCGCGGTCACTGCCGTGGGGTCGTGGCCGTCCCTGGCGGCCTCGGCGAGGACCGTGCGCTGCGGCCGGCGGCCGTCCAGTCCGCGCAGCAGGGTGGTGAGCCCGGCCGTGCCGGGGGAGACGAGCAGCCCGTCGGCGGAGTCGGCGCCGCCGACCTGGAGGTCCTCGTTGCCGTCCGCCCCGGCCAGGCGCAGCAGCGGGACGCTCGCGGGCAGCAGGGGGTGCGCGGTGTCGGCCACCGGCGCAGGGTGCCAGCGCACCGGCCCGGCGCGCGCCGTCCGTCCACAGGCACCCCGGTGGGGCCGGAGACGGCGACCACAGGCACCCCGGTGGGGCCGGAGACGGCGGACGGCGGCGCCCGCCGTGCGGGCACCGCCGTCCGTGGTGACGAGCTGCAACGGCCACCCTCCAGGGGCCCGCGCCGAGCCTGCGAGGCGTGGGGAGGAGGGTGGTCCTTCTTCAGGCCTTGCCGAGGATCCGGTTCATCTTGGTGCCGCACACCGGGCAGGTGCCCTGCGCCATGCGGCGGCCGGACTCGCTGACCTTGACCTCACCGTCGAAGTCGCGCTTCTCCTTGCACTTCACGCAGTAGCCGTTGTAGCTCTCCGCCACGGTGCCTCCTCGTCCGGGTCCGCTCGACGTCCCCGCGCGGGGCGCCGTCCTCCCGAACGCTACCCGGGGCGCACGCGGTTCCCGGAGCGGCGGCGGTCCCGTCCGGCCCCGCTGCCCACAACCTGTGGACAACCCTGTGGAGCACGTGGGGAAGCAGCGGCGTGTCGCTGTGCGCGGCCGGGGGACAGTCGCCGGGTGGCGCCGGTGCGGTACCGCGTGCCGCCGCTCCCACCTGCGGGAACGTCCGTCGCGTCCCTGTGGACGGCCCCCGTGGGGACCCGTCCCCGGACCGGGCGGGCCGTTGTCCACCGTCCGTGCGACATGGGACCGCCGCGGTGCGGCTGCCGCAGCGTGCCGCCGTCGTGGTGGCTACGGTTCCCCCGTGCCTGGAACGCCTCCCGACACCCAGCGTCGCCCCGTCCCCTCGGTGCCAGGGGACGTGCGGGGTACCCGCGCGGTCCCCGCCGACCGGTCGGCGCGGACGTCGGGCGCGACGCTGCCCGGAGGGGACGTCGAGGTGCGGCGCAGCAGCAGGCGGCGGCGGACGGTCACCGCCTACCGGGAGTCCGGGCGCACGGTCGTGCTCATCCCCGCGGCCTTCAGCCCGGCCGAGGAGCGGCGTTGGGTGGCGCAGATGGTCGCCAAGCTGCAGACCCGGGAGGAACGGCGCCGTCGGTCCCTCGGTGGGGACGACGAACTGATGGTCCGCGCGCGGGCGCTCTCCGCGGCACACCTCGACGGGGTGCCGCAGCCGGCCAGCGTCCGCTGGGTTGACAACCAGAACCGGCGCTGGGGCTCGTGCACGCCGGCCGACCGCACCATCCGGCTCTCCAGCCGGCTGCGCGCCATGCCGGAGTACGTCGTCGACTACGTGCTGGTGCACGAGCTGGCGCACCTGGTGGAGCCGAGCCACGACGCGCGCTTCTGGTCACTGGTGGCGCGCTACCCGCGGGCCGAGCGGGCGCGCGGCTTCCTCGAGGGCGTCGAGCTGGGCAGCGCGCACGGCACCTCGTCCGCCGGGGACGACGACCTCGACTGAGGGACGTCGTCGGCCCACCGGCCGGCACCGCGGGCGAGGAGCCGGCTCAGTCCCCGCTGTCGCGGCCGTCGGTGTCGGGCTTCTGGGTGCCGGGCTCCTGGGCGTCGTCGGCGGTGAGGCTGCGCAGCTCGTCGTCCGCACCCTGGCGGGCGACGAAGTCGAGCGGCTCGTCCAGGTCGTCCGACGTCGGCAGCAGGTCCGGGTGCGACCACAGCCGGTCGCGCTCGGCGTTGCCGTGCTGCTGGGCCATCGCGCCCCACACGGTGGCGGCGTCGCGCAGCCGCCGCGGCCGCAGCTCCAGGCCCACCAGGGTCGCGAAGGTCTGCTCGGCCGGCCCGCCGGAGGCGCGACGGCGGCGCATCGTCTCGGCCAGCGCTCCGTGCCCGGGCAGCCGGTCGCCGGCGGCCGCGGCCACCACGCTGTCGACCCAGCCCTCGACGAGCGCGAGCAGCGTCTCCAGCCGGCGCAGCGCCGCCTGCTGCTCGGGGGTCTCCTCGGGCTCCAGCAGCCCGCTGCCCAGCAGCGCCTGGATGCCCTCGGGGTTGGTCGGGTCGATCCCGCCCATCGAACCCATCGCCTCGTTGATGCCGCGCTCGATCGCCTCGCGGTCGACGTGGATGCCGCGCGCGTACGCGTGGACGGCGTCGTGCAGCTGCTGGCGCAGCCACGGCACGTGCACGAACAGCCGCTGCGAGGCCGCCTCGCGCAACGCGAGGAACAGTCGCACCTCGTCGGCGGGGCGGTCGAGGCCGGCCGCGAACTCGGCGACGTTCTGCGGCAGCAGGACGCCGGCGCCGGCCGGGGCCAGCGGGATGCCGATCTCGCCGCTGGTGAGGACCTCGCCGGACAGCCGGCCGAGCGCCTGGCCGACCTGGGCGCCGAACATCAGGCCGCCCATCCGGCCCATGATCCCGGCGAGCGGGCCGGCCATCGCGGCCGCCTCGGCGGGGAGGGCGCTGGTCATGGCGCCGACGACGCGCTCGGCGAGCGGGTCGATGAGGGTGCTCCAGGCGGGCAGCGTCTGCTCCACCCACTCCACGCGGGACCAGGCGAGCGGCCGGTCCACGCCGGAGGGCAGCTCGGTGACCTGGTCGAGCCACAGGTCGGCCAGGCGCAGAGCATCGGCGACGGCGGCGCGCTCGGCGTCGGAGGACGGCTGCGAACCGGCGGCCAGCGAGCTGATCGCCCCCTGCCGCGCCAGGTCCCAGTTGACCGGGCCGCCGGACCAGGTCATCAGCTTCTGCAGCTCGGCGAACAGCGGCATCTTGGCGAGCAGCTCGTCCGGCGTCCCCCCACCGGCGCCACCGAAGAGAGCGCCGAATCCGAAGGGGTCGTTCCCGGGGCCTGACCCGGACTGGTCGCGACGCTCGGGGTCGCGGTCGGGGACACCGAAGCCGAACGGGACATCGCTCATGCCCCCACGGTAGCCGCGTGATCTCCACCGGAGCGGGCCGCCGCTACGCCCTGCGCGGACGGCCTCCCTGACGGCCCCGCCGATCCCGTCCAGGGCACCGCCTGAGCGGACGGCCCTCCTGCAGGGCCCGCCGGCCCCGTCCGGAGGCTCGCCGCAGGCCTCGTCCCGGGTCCCACCCCGAGCCTGCGAAGGGTGGGGAGGACGAGGTCCTTCCACGGTGAGGAGGACGGGGTCCTCTCACGAGCGGAGGGGGCAGGGGCGGCCTCCCTGCAGGGTCCCGCCGCGAGCTTGCGAGCGGAGGGGGGCAGGGAGGTCCTTCTCTAAGCTGGCCGGTCGTGACCCGTCGGATGGCCGTCCTCAGCGTCGGTGTCGTGCTGCTGGTGGTGTTCGGCGTCCTGGGTGCGGCCGTGCCGGTGCCCTACGTCGCGCAGGTGCCGGGGCCGACCTTCAACACGCTGGGCGAGATCGACGGCGAGCCGATCATCAGCGTCGAGGGGCGCGAGCGCAACGAGACCGAGGGGGAGCTGACGCTCACCACCGTCGGCGTCAGCCGGGCCGGGCTGAGCCTGGTCGAGGCGGTGCAGGGCTGGTTCGACAGGGAGGTCAGCGTCGTCCCCGAGGAGACCGTCTACCCGCCGGGGCGCACCGAGCAGCAGACCCGCGACGCCAACCGGCAGGCCTTCCTGACCTCCGAGGAGGCGGCCGAGGCCGCGGCGCTGGCCGAGCTCGGACACCCGGTCAAGGTCGTCGTCCGCGGGCTGTCCGAGGACTCGCCGGCCGAGGGCAGGCTGCAGGAGGGCGACGCCGTCGAGACCCTCGACGGCCGGCCGACGCCCGACCTCGCGACGCTGGACGCCGTCCTGCGCTCGATCCCCGGCGGCACGACGGTGAGCGTCGGGTACACGCGCCTCGGGGAGCCCGGGACCGCCACGGTCACGACGCGGTCGGCCGCCGACGCGGAACAGACCGACGGCCCGGCCGACGCCGAGGAGCGCGAGGGCTCGCTGCTCGGCGTGCTCGTCCGCGAGCAGCCCGCAGCGCCCTACGACGTCGACATCGCCGTCGAGGACGTCGGCGGCCCGTCGGCCGGGCTGATGCTGACCCTCGGCATCCTCGACCTGGTCGGCGACACCGACCTGACCGGCGGCGCCACGGTGGCCGGCACCGGCACGATCACCGCCACCGGTGAGGTCGGCCCGATCGGCGGCATCCAGCTGAAGATGATCGCCGCCGAGGAGATCGGCGCCGAGCTTTTCCTCGTCCCCGCCGACAACTGCGCCGACGCCCTCGGTGCCCCCCGGCCAGGCCTCACCCTCGCCCGGGTCGCGAACCTAGACGAGGCCCTGACCGCGCTCGAGGACCTCCGCGCCGGCCGGACCCCGCGGCCCTGCTGACGCCGCCCGGCCGACACGGACGTCCCTCGGTGGGGGAAGCTGTCGGGCGGAGCGGGCGGCCGGGGAACCCCGCACGGCCCCGAGCGTTGGTCTGGGCGACCGGATCGGTGCCCGGGGGCCCGAGCCGGGGCCGACCCGACCGTCCGTGGCCGGCACCGTCCGTGGCGCTCCGCCACGACCGCAACTGAAGGAGACCCTCGTGGCCATGCGGCCCCCTGTAGCCGTGCCGACCCTGTCGCGGCGCGCGAAGGTGGTCATCGGGGCCATCGCCGTCCTGCTCGTGCTGTTCACGGCCATCGGGACGCTCACCAACGTCTACGTCGACTACCTGTGGTTCGACGAGACCGGGTTCACCGAGGTCTTCTGGACCGAGCTGCAGACCCGCGCCCTGCTGTTCGCCGTGGCCGGCGTGGCCACCGGTGGGCTCACCGCGCTGGCGATCCACCTGGCCTACCGGTTCCGCCCGACCTTCCGGCCGATGTCGCTGGAGCAGCAGAACCTCGAGCGCTACCGGCAGTCGATCGAGCCGCGCCGCACCCTGGTGCTCACCTCGGTCGCCGTCGTGCTGGGCCTGTTCGCGGGGTTCACCGCTCAGGGCAGCTGGGAGACCTGGCTGCAGTTCCGCAACAGCACGGGCTTCGGCCGGGTGGACCCGGAGTTCGGCCTGGACATCTCGTTCTTCGTCTTCGACTACCCCTTCTACCGGCTGCTGCTGAGCTTCGGCTTCGCGATCGTGATCCTCGCGCTGATCGGCTCGCTGCTGACCCACTACGTGTTCGGTGGCCTGCGGCTGCAGACCCCGGGACAGAAGCTCACCGGCGCGGCCATGGTGCAGCTGTCGGTGCTGCTCGGGCTGTTCGTCGCGCTCAAGGCCGTCGCCTACTGGCTGGACCGCTACGCGCTGGTCTACTCCGACCGAGGCGGCCTGTTCACCGGCGCCAGCTACACCGACGTCAACGCGCTGCTGCCGGCCAAGACGATCCTGGTCTTCGCCGCGGCCGTCTGTGCGGTCGCGTTCCTCGCCAACGTCGTCGTCCGCAACTTCCGGCTGCCGGCCGCGGCGCTGGTGCTGCTGCTGATCTCCAGCCTGGTGATCGGCGTGGCCTACCCGGCGATCGTGCAGCAGTTCGTCGTCCGGCCCAGCGCCAACGAGCGCGAGGCCGACTTCATCGCCCGCGCGATCGAGTCGACCCGCCAGGCCTACGGCCTGGCCGACGTGGAGTACGTCGACTACGCCCAGCAGGAGACCGGCGAGGAGGTCGACCCGGCCGCGGCGCTGGCCGAGCTGCGCAACGACACCGAGACGATCCCCAACGCCCGGCTGCTGGACCCCAACGTCCTGTCCGCCACGTTCACCGCGCGCCAGCAGATCCGCAACGTGTACGGCTTCCCCGAGAAGCTCGACATCGACCGGTACACGGTCAACGGCGAGACGCAGGACTACGTCGTAGCGGTCCGCGAGCTCAACAGCCAGGGGCTCAGCGAGAACCAGGACACCTGGATCAACCGGCACACCGTCTACACGCACGGCAACGGGTTCGTGGCCGCGCCGGCCAACCAGGTCGTCGCCGGCCAGGAGGGCGGCGAGCCGCGCTTCACCACCCGGGACCTGCCCACCCGCGGCAACATCGAGGTCAGCGCCGACGGTGCGCGGATCTACTACGGCGAGCTGATGCAGGACTACTCGGTCGTCGGCGCCCCCGAGGGTGGTGAGCCGCGGGAGTTCGACCTGCCCGAGGGCAGCGACGGCGAGGGGCAGATCAACAACACCTACGACGGCCGGGGTGGTGTCGAGGTCGGCAGCTTCTTCCGGCAGCTGACCTTCGCGATCTTCTACCGGGAGCGGAACTTCCTGCTCTCCAGCGCCGTCAACGACGCCTCCAAGGTGCTCTACGTCCGCGACCCGATGGACCGGGTGGAGAAGGCCGCGCCGTTCCTCACGGTGGACGGCGACCCGTACCCCGCGGTCATCGACGGCCGGGTGCAGTGGATCCTCGACGGCTACACCACCTCGGGCTCCTACCCCTACGCCGAGCAGATGGAGCTGGGCGAGGCGGCCACCGACGCGCTGACCGGCACCGGGACGACGGCGCTGCCGAACGAGACGTTCAACTACATCCGCAACTCGGTGAAGGCCACCGTCGACGCCTACGACGGCACCGTCTCGCTCTACGAGTGGGACACCGAGGACCCGGTCCTGCAGACCTACATGAAGGCCTTCCCCGGGCTGGTCCAGCCTCGTGAGGACATGTCGCCGGACCTGGTCGGCCACGTCCGCTACCCGGAGGACCTGTTCAAGGTCCAGCGGGACATCCTGACCCGCTACCACGTCAGCGACCCGGGCGACTTCTACAGCGGCAACGACCGCTGGGCCGTCCCTGCCGACCCGACGCAGGACACCCAGGAGCCGCAGCCGCCGTACTACATCCTGGCCCAGCGGCCGGGCGACCCGGAGGCGAGCTTCCAGCTGACCAGCGCGCTCAACGCCTTCCGCCGCGAGAACCTGTCGTCGTTCGTCTCGGCGTCCAGCGCGCCGGACACCTACGGGCAGATCCAGGTGCTGACCCTGCCGGGCAACACGCCGTTCCGGGGCCCGCAGCAGGTGCAGCAGTCGTTCATCACCAACAACCAGGTGCGGCCGGACCTCACGCTGTTCAACAGTGCGGAGTCCCGGGCGGTGTTCGGCAACCTGCTCACCCTGCCGATCGGCGACAACGGCCTGCTCTACGTCGAGCCGCTGTACGTCGAGGGCACGGGCGAGAACTCCTTCCCGCTGCTGCAGAAGGTGCTGGTCAACTACGGCGACCGGGTCGGGTACGCCAACACCCTCGCCGAGGCGCTGGACCAGGTGTTCGGCGCCGGGGCGGGGGAGGCCGCCGTCGACAACGACAACGCCCCCGCACCCACCGACCAGCCCGATGCGCCGGCGACCCCGGCTCCGCCGGCCGACGGCGGGACGGCGGACACCCCGAGCACCCCGGAGATGCAGTCGGCGGTCCAGGCCATCAACAGCGCGCTGGCCGCGTTGGAGACGGCGCAGCGCAACGGCGACTTCGCCGGGCAGGGACAGGCCCTCGAGGACCTGCAGGCCGCCGTCACCGCGTACCAGACCGCGCAGGCCCAGGCCGCCCAGGCGGCCACGACACCGGGGGGCTGAGCCGAGGCCGGCGTGGGCCCCGCCTCTGTGGTGGGGCCCACGCCGGCCCGCGCTGCGCCTCCGGGCCGCGCGGGGGTATGGTGGTCTCACCGACGCGGGGTGGAGCAGCTCGGTAGCTCGCTGGGCTCATAACCCAGAGGTCGCAGGTTCGAATCCTGCCCCCGCTACCAGGTACAGGGGCCCTCACAGGAACTGTGAGGGCCCCTGTGGTGTACGCGAGGACTGCCAGCGGCCGACGCGAGACCCCGTCGACCGGGCACCGACGAGGACGCTCAGGCGCGGGACAGATCCCCCGGATGCTCCTGCTCCCCTGAGGGGATGACCCCGGTGGTGACGAGCGAGGGCCGGAAGCCCTTGACGACCAGCCAGACACCGAGTGACAGCTCCCAGAAGAAGATCGGCGCGAGGGCGATCAACGACCACAGGGAGACGTCGTCGTTGACGCCGAAGATCGTCCCGATCTTGGCGGAGAGGAGCAGCGGGGCTCCGATGAGTCCCATGAGCGGGATCGCGCGTGGCACGAGTCCGGACCGGTACATCAGCGTGCCCAGCAGCAGTGCATTGATGGCGGCCATGACGCCGGGCCCGAGCAGGAACGTCCAGTCGCGGACCGCGACGAGCGACGCACCGACGTTGACCAGGGAGTCCGTGTCTGCTCCAGCAGCGCCGGCTGAGTCCCGCCGCAGGGTCACGACCGCGAAGAGGCTCACGACCCCGGTGAAGATGATCGCGGCCTCGAGCAGGCGTGAGGTGACGAAGCCGAGCGCCAGGGTCTCGTTCTGCCGTTTCACCACGGGGAACAGCACGACCGCGGTGCCGATGCAGGCGAGGGCGTTGACGATGTCGAGGAGGCCGCCGGAGAGGACGCGGGTGTCGGCGCCCGAGCCGACGATGTAGTTCGGGTCGCTCAGTACGGGGTCCAGCACGAAGATCGCCGGGATCGATGCGATGAAGGTGATGAGGTACAGCGCGCCCGCCAGGAACGCGGTCCTCCGCAGTGGGTCCGTCGGGATCCCGTTGGTTCGTGCGGTCCGGCCGGTGATCGTCATGACGGCCTCGTTCGTGGATCGATGATGGCCGCGCGGGGTGCGCGGTGGCCGGGTGGGGCGCGCCGGCTCAGCTCGCCGCCCCCGGGCCGTGCGTCATCCCGGGGGCGGCGAGCGGTCACCGGAGTGGAGCTGCCGGAGCCGGCGGCGCTCCGGCCGGCACGCCGGAGGGCGGCGGCGCGAGGGGCTCGGTGGGTACTGACCCGGGGTCGGTACCGCCCTGGTCGAGCCGGAAGGGCGGGTAGCGGTCGGTCATCAGGGCGGCATACGCGGTCACCCGCAGCGCCCAGCGGTCCATACCGAGGACGAAGTCGTACAGGGGCCGGGGATAGCGGCCGGTGAACAGCAGCACGATCGCGGCGATGAACACCAGCAGGGCGACCAGACTGACACCGGCGCCCCAGCCGTCGTCCCAGGCGCTGTCGGGTGTCCCGGACCTCGTGCCGAGCCAGATCCCACCGCCGGTGAAGACCGAGAGGACCAGGTAGTGCGGGATGGCCAACAGCCACCACTTCACCAGCACGAGCCCGCGGGAGAGCCGCTGGGGGTAGGCGATGTCCAGGTGGGCGGGGTAGTCCGGCACCTCGGCGAGGGTGAACGGCGGGTAGCGGTCGGTCCCCAGTGCCCCGTAGCCGTAGTAGTGCACCCGCCAGCTCCAGCGCAGGACCCCGACGTTGAAGTCGAAGAGGGGCCGGGGGTAGCGCGCCGTGAACAGGATCGCGAAGAACGCGACCGCGCTGACGACCAGGAAGGCCAGCCAGAGGAAGGCCAGCACGACGTAGTGCGGGACGAGCAGCAGCCACTTGACCAGCCACAGCCCGCGTGAGACCGAGGGGGTCTGCGACGCGTCCACGCGGACCGGATACGGCATTCGGGTCTCTGTCACGGTTCTTCCTCTCCTGGCAGGTGCGGCGGTGGCCGCGATGTCGGCTGGAGTCGGCACCTGGTCGTCCTGATGCGGTCGGATCGGCACTGGACGGTTCGAGTCAGTGCCTCAACGCCTGTTCCGGTGTGGGACCTCGGGGCCGTCCCCCGGCCGGGGGTGCGGCGCCGGCATGCGCGCCCGTTGCTCAGGCGTCGAGGTGACCTCCGCCGGGACGCTGACCGGTGGACGAGACCGGTGCGCGTGGAGACGGCGCCACCTCCGGGACCGGCGTGGACCCCGGGGCTGCGGCAGCCACGTCGAGGGAGAGCTGGTCCATCGACGGAGCTCCGCAACCAGCGGTAGCGCAAGTCCCGACAGGGAGCTTCGCAGCGTGTCAGGGCATCGAGTAGGGTCCAAGCGCCCTCATCGAGACGGGAAGTTGCGCAGGAGATGGGTGCCACGCCACGTCCGTCGTCGGGCCGCGGACGGCCACGGGACCGCGCCCTCGACGACCGCATCCTCGAACAGGTCATCGCGCTGCTCGGCTCTCACGGCTACGCCGGCCTGACGCTCGACGAACTGGCCGCCCGCAGCGGCGTCGCCAAGACCACGATCCTGCGCCGGTGGCCGTCGAAGGCTGCGGTCGCCGCCGCGGGGGTGGAGAGGCTGGCTCTGCAGAGCGTCGACGTGCCGGACTCCGGCGCCCTGAAGGTCGACCTGCTCGCGCTGCTCCACGGCGCCGTGGAGGCGTTCGTGCGCGGCCGAGGGCAGTTCGTCGCCCAGCTCATCCGTGAGGCCGGTCACCACCCCGAGATCACCGACCTGCTGTACACCGTCATCCACACCCGCCGACAGGCCTACCGGCGGGTCCTGGCGCTGGCCATCGCTCGCGGCGAACTGGCCCCTTCGGTCGACCAGGACCTGTTGATCGACCTGCTCATCGGCCCGATCTGGACCCGCATGCTGATCACCCGTGACCCCATCACCCGTGAGTACGTGGACTCCATCGTCGAGGCCGTGCTCGTCGCCTTCGATGTGAAGCCCACGGCGACAGGCTGACCGCGAGATCCTCCGGAGCGCCGCCCTTCCTGGAGGGCTGAGCGGAACGGGCCAGGACGGGGTACGGATGCCGGCCGGACGTGTGCGATGACGCAGAGCCGGCGTCCGGTCGATCGACAGCCGGCCCGGCAGGGACACGGGCACCCCCTCGATACGGGGGGCGGGGGAGCCGCTACGGTAATCCCTATGAGTTCGGTCGGGATTGTGCGGTTTGCGCTCGTCGCGCGCCGTCACATCGACCTGCTCCGGTGCGCGAGCGCGCTCTGTACGGCCTGACGCCGTCCGAGCCCGCCACCACCCATCCCACCGGAGTCCCCGTCATGACCATCACTGCCCCCGTCCTGCCTGCCCCGGCGACGTCCACCGCCCCCGCGGCCCTCGACCTGGAGCGCCTCGCGCCCGGGTTCGGCGCCCGCGTCCACGGGGTCGACCTCGCCTCCGCCACCGACGCGCAGGTGCGCGCCATCCGCACGGCGCTCGCCGCCCACAAGGTGCTGTTCTTCTCGGGACAGCACGCACTGCACCCGGACGGCCAGATCGCGCTCGGCCGCCGCCTGGGCGATGTCACCGAGTCCCACCCCGTGGTGCCGGGGGTCGACGAGGAGCACCCGGAGATCTACGCGCTCGACAGCGCCTCGGGCGGGTTCGCCGACGTCTGGCACACCGACGTCACCTTCGTCCGCCGGCCGCCGCTGGGCTCGGTGCTGCGCGCCGTCGTCCTCCCGCCCACGGGCGGGGACACCCAGTGGGCGGACCTCCAGCTGGCCTACGAGTCGCTCAGCGAGCCGCTGCAGCGGCTGGCCGACCAGCTGGTCGCGGTGCACGACGGCACCCGAGAGTTCGGCTACTACCTGGCCCAGCGCGAGGCGCGGACGAAGTGGGAGGGCGAGCAGTTCCAGGCACTCGTCCCGGTCGAGCACCCGGTGGTGCGGATCCACCCCGAGACCGGCCGCAAGGGACTGTTCGTCAACCCCGGGTTCGTCTCGCACCTGAAGGACGTGTCCGACGCCGAGAGCCGGTACCTGCTCGACCTGTTCTACGCCCACATCACCAAGCCCGAACACATCGTGCGGCACCGGTGGTCGGTCGGCGACGTCGTCATGTGGGACAACCGCTCGACCGTGCACTACGCCAACCGCGACTACGGTGACCAGCGGCGCGTCATGCACCGCATCACGCTCCGGGGGGACAAGCCGGTCGGTCCGACTGGCGCCTGACCGGGCACTTGCACGACGCTCGTCTCCGAGAACTGACCGCACGGCGAGGCGCAGGTCCCCTCCAGGGGCCTGCGCTTCGTCGCACGACCACCCCGCCGGCGAGCCTGCGCCCGGCGCCGCAACGAGAGAAGACCCTCATGCTGCGCACCACGATCCGTCCCCGCGCATCCGCGGTGGCGCTGGCCGCCGTCCTCGCCGCGACCGTCACCGGGTGCAGCGCCGAGGAGGGCGCCGACAGTGCGACCGGCGGTGGGGACGGCATCACCGTCCAGGCCGCCCAGTTCAGCTGGACGGCCGCCGGCCTGACCAACTCCATCCTCAGCGAGATCGCCGCCGACCGTCCCGAGCTGGGCGTGGCCACGCTGCAGACGACGCAGCTGGACCCGGCCGCGGCGTGGGCCGGTGCACAGCGCGGGGACATCGACCTGCTGACCGAGGTCGCCCTCCCCAACCAGCAGGAGCTCGCCGACAGCGCTGCCGAGCAGGTCGAGATCGTCTCGGAGACCTACGGCGACGCCGCGCAGGGGTGGTTCGTACCCGCTTACGCCGTCGCGCCCGGCGGCCCGCTCGAGGGCCTGACCAGCGTCACCCAGCTCAACGACTACGCCGACCAGCTGGGCAACAAGTTCTACGACGCCGACCCCGGCTACATCACCACCGAGCAGAACGCCAAGCGGCTCGCGGGCTACGGGATCACGCTGGAGCACGTCGTCTCCAGTGAGGCGGCCGAGCTGGCGCAGCTGGAGAACAGCTACAGCCGCCAGGAGCCGATCGTGCTGTACCTGTACCACCCGCACGCGGTCTTCGCGCAGTACGACATGGTCCAGCTCGAGGAGCCCACGCCCTACACCGAGGGCTGCCTGACCACCGGCAACGGCGCCTGTGCCATGCCCTCGTACAGCGCCAACATCGCCGCGAGCGCGGAGCTGCAGGAGCAGGCTCCCGAGTTCGTCGACCTGCTGGTCGACCTGCGCATCTCGGTCGAGGAGATGGAGGAGATGCAGAAGCAGGTGGACGTCGACGGCGAGGACGTCGGGACCGTCGCCCGGCAGTGGGTCGACGAGCACGCCACCCAGATCGACGAGTGGGTCGGCTGACCGTGCCGCCGGTACTGCGGGCGACCGGGCTGACGAAGGTCTTCGGGGCGCGCGGGGAGGAGGCGCTGCGGCTGGCCGGCGAGGGCGTCGCGCGCGACGAGATCCTGCGGCGGACCGGGAGCACCCTCGCCGTCCACGACGTCGGCTTCTCCGTCGAGCGCGGTGAGCTGTTCGTCGTCATGGGGCTGTCGGGGTCCGGCAAGTCGACCCTCGTCCGGCTGCTCAACCGGCTCATCGAGCCCAGCGCCGGCACGGTGGAGGTCGATGGCCAGGACCTGCGGGCGCTCGGCGACGCCGACCTGCGGACGCTGCGCAACGACAAGGTCAGCATGGTGTTCCAGCACTTCGCGCTGCTCCCGCACCGCACGGTGCGGGAGAACGCCGCCTACGCGCTCAAGATCCGCGGGGTCCCGGCAGCCGAGCAGCGGGAGCGTGCCGACTGGGCGCTGCGCACGGTGGGGCTGCTCGACCGGGCCGATGCCCGGCCCGACCAGCTCTCCGGCGGGATGCAGCAGCGCGTGGGCCTGGCCCGCGCGCTCGCCGCGGACTCCGACGTCCTGCTCATGGACGAGCCGTTCTCCGCGCTGGACCCGCTCATCCGCCGGGACATGCAGGACCTGCTGGTGCAGCTGCAGACCGAGCTGCACAAGACGATCGTCTTCATCACGCACGACCTCAACGAGGCCATGCGGCTGGGCGACCGCATCCTGATGCTCAAGGACGGGCGCACGGTCCAGCTCGGCACCGGACCGGAGATCATCTCTGCGCCGGCCAACGCCTACGTCGCCGACTTCACCTCCGACGTGGACCGGACCCGCGTGCTCACCGCCGGTGACCTGCTGCGCGAGCCGCGGATGACCGCCCGGCTCGGCCAGTCCACCGGGGAGGTGCTGCGCGCCCTCGGTGCCGCGGAGGCCAACGGCGTGTACGTGCTCGACGCCGACCGGCGCATCGCGGGGGTGGCGCGCGACGACCTGCTCGCCCGCGCGCGGCAGGAGGGCCGGACGGCCGTCGGCCCACGTGAGCTCGTCGCCGACTACGCCACGACCGCACCGGACCGCCCGCTGGTCGAGTTCGTCCACCTCGTCGGGCGCCACCCGGTGCCGCTGGGGGTCGTGGACGACGACGGTCGGCTGCTGGGCGTGGTGCCACGGGCGGCGGTGCTCGACGCGCTGGCCGCCGTCCCCGCGCGACAGGAGGGCTGACGGTGCCGGACATCCCCCTCGGGCAGTGGGTCTCGGACTTCATCGACTGGCTGCTGGCTACGGTGCCGTGGCTGTTCGACGCGATCTCGGCGGTCATGCAGGTCCTCGTCGACGGCCTGACCGAGGCGCTGGCGACGCCACCGCCGGTGGTCTGGATCGTCGTGTTCACGCTGGTCGCCCTGCTCGTCCGCGGGTGGGGGCTGGCGCTCTACACGGTGCTGGCGTTCCTGCTCGTGGTCTCGCTGGAGCTGTGGGTCGAGACGATGCAGACCCTCGCGCTGGTCCTCGTGGCGGCGGTGATCGCCACGGCGATCGGGGTGCCGATCGGGATCCTGGCGGCCCGCAACCGTGCGCTGAGCGTCGTCGTCCGCCCGGTGCTGGACTCCATGCAGACCACGCCGGTGTTCGTCTACCTCATCCCGGCCGTCTTCTTCTTCGGCGTGGGTGTGGTGCCCGGCGTCGTGGCGACGATCCTGTTCGCCATCCCGCCCGGCGTGCGGCTGACCGAGCTCGGCATCCGGCAGGTCGACCGGGAGGTCGTCGAGGCGGCACACGCCTTCGGCGCCCGGCCCGGTCAGATCCTCCGGGAGGTCCAGCTCCCGCTCGCGCTGCCGTCGATCATGGCCGGCATCAACCAGGTGATCATGCTGGCGCTGTCGATGGTCGTCACCGCCGGACTGCTGGGCGCCGCCGGTCTCGGTGCCGTGGTCGTGCGGGCGGTGACCCAGCTCGACGTCGCCTCGGGCTTCGAGGGCGGTCTCGCGGTCGTCCTGCTCGCGATCTTCCTCGACCGGGTGACGGCCGCCTTCGGTCACCGGACGCCTCTGTCGCGGATGCTCCGGGCGCGCAAGCGCCGGACCCCACCTCCCGGCGGGACGGCGGAGACGCCGCGCCGGTCCGAGGAGCCCGCGCAGGCCCCCGCCTGACGGCTCCGGGCGCGCCCGGCCGGGCACGCACACGGACGCGACGGGACCCGCGGGCCTGCACGCCCAGCGGACCTGGAGCGGGGAGACGCGTGCCCGCGCCGTCGAGCGGCGGGTCCAGCTCGCCGGGCAGGTCGTCCCCACCGGCACCCCCCGGGTCTCGGGGGCTCGGGCGTGGGCCGCTCTGGGGCGTGTATGGTGGTGTCACCGACGCGGGGTGGAGCAGCTCGGTAGCTCGCTGGGCTCATAACCCAGAGGTCACAGGTTCGAATCCTGTCCCCGCTACTCGCACCCGAGGGCCCGGTCACCACGGTGACCGGGCCCTCGTCGTGCCCGGGCGGTTCCGCGCCGCGAGCGGGGTAGGGAGCCGACATGGATCTCACCGTCACCGACGTCCCCGAGGCCGGCCGCTACGAGGCCCGGGCCGACGACCGCGTGCTCGGCCTGGCCGCCTACCAGCGGCAGGGCGACCGGGTCGTGTTCACCCACACCGAGGTCGACCCGGACGCCGAGGGCGGCGGTGTGGGCAGCACGCTGGTCCGCGGCGCCCTGGACGACGTCCGGGCGCGCGGGCTGCGGGCGGTGCCGCGCTGCTCGTTCGTCCGCGCCTGGATCGACCGGCACCCCGACTACGCCGACCTGGTCGACTCCCCGGCCTGACGAAGGACCCGTCCTCCCCACCCCTCGCAGGCTCCGGGCGGTGCCCGGGCGGGGCCAGGTGGGTCGGGCGGGCTACAGGACCTTGGAGCCGTACATCTCGCCGAGCGGGTCGGCGATCAGCTCGATGCGGGCGCCGTCGGGGTCGCGGAAGTACACCGAGACGCCGCTGTGCACCTCGTGCTCCACCCGGGCGCCGGTCAGGCGCTGCACCAGGTCCTGCCAGCGGTCGGGGTCGACGCTGATGGCCATGTGGTGGAGCCCGCCGAGCACCTCGGCGTACGGGCCGACGTCCAGGCCGGGGAAGTCGAAGAAGGCCAGCAGGTTGCCGTGGCCGATGTCGAAGAAGAAGTGCGAGGAGCCCGGGTAGTCACGGTTCTCGATCAGCTCCGTCAGGGGGAAGCCGAGCACGTCCTGGTAGAAGCGGACGGTCCGCTCGACGTCGCTGCTGATCAGCGCGGTGTGGTGCAGGCCGCGAGCGGTCGACGACGGCCGCTCCCCGGCGGGCCTGAGGTGCGCCTCCCGGATGCGGGTGCGCTCCTGCTCGATGGCGGTCAGGTCGAGGTCGCTGGCGGTGTCGCTCACGGGGCTCTCCTCGGGTCGGACGACGGTCGGGACAACCGCTGCGACCAGGATCTCGTTCCCTCGACAGGTTCCCGTCACCCGTGGGTGCGAGGCTGGTGACCATGCGTGTCCTGCTCGCCGGGTGGTTCAGCTTCGACGAGGTGATCGCCACCGTGGGCGACGAGCTCGGCGCCGACGTGGTGACCGGCTGGCTCACCGACCTGGGCATCGACCACGACGTCGCCTGGGCGCCGTACATGGAGCGCGGCCTGGACTGGCGGGACGTCGACCCGGCCGACTACACCCACCTGGTCTTTGTCAGCGGCCCGCTGGCCGACCGGCCGCTGCTGCGCGAGCTCACCGAGACCTTCGCCGGTGCCCAGCGCTGGGCGGTCAACGTCTCGGTGGTGCAGGAGTCCGCGCGCGGGCTCTTCGACCGGGTCTGGGAGCGCGACGCCGCCGGCCTGGCCCGCCCCGACCTCGCCGTCGAGGGCCCGGATCCGGAGGCGCCGGTGCTCGCGGTGGCGTTCACGCCGGTGCAGGGCGAGTACGGCGAGCGCAGCCAGGCCGAGCGGGTCCGCGGCGCCATCGAGGAGTGGCTGGCCGACCGGGCGCTGCGCTGGTTCGAGCTGGACATGGACCTCTTCGAGAAGCCGCACGCGCGCCGTCCGGCCCAGGTGGAAGCGCTGGTCCGGCGGGCCGACGTCGTGGTCAGCATGCGGCTGCACGCGCTGGTGCTCGGTCTCAAGCACGGCCGGCCGGTCGTCGCCTGCGACCCCATCAGCGGAGGCGCCAAGGTGACCAGCCAGGCCACCGCGCTGGACTGGCCGCTCGTCGTCCCGGCCGAGGAGCTCACCGCCGAGGCCCTCGATGCCGCTCTGCAGCGCTGCGTGTCCGGTGAGCTCGCCGAGCAGGTGCGTGCGGCGGGGGACCGGGGCCGGGCGGGCAACGCCCGGGCGCGCGTCTGGTTCGAGGAGCAGCTGGCCGGCTGAGCCCCCCGCTCGAGCGTGCGAGATCGCCGATCTCGCACGCTCGAGGCCCGTATCCGTGCGAGATCGCCGATCTCGCCGCCCGAGGAGGACCGATGATCGAGCTGCGCACGCCGGGTGAGCTGGACGCCATGCGCGCCGCCGGAGCCGTCGTGGCCGACATGCTGGCCGCCGTCCGCGCCGCCGCGGCACCGGGCGTCCGGCTGACCCAGCTGGACGAGGTGGCCCGGGGCGTCCTGGCCGGTGCCGGCGCCACCTCGCCGTTCCTCGGCTACGCACCGCTGGCCACGACGCCGCCGTTCCCCGGCGTCGTCTGCCTGTCGGTCAACGACGTCGCGCTGCACGGCATCCCGACACCGGAGGAGCTCGAGGACGGCGACCTGCTCAGCGTCGACGCCGGGGCCACCCTCGACGGCTGGGTGGGCGATGCGGCGATCACCTTCCCGGTGGGCACGCCGCGACCGCAGGACCTGGAGCTCGTCGGGACCACCGAGCGCGCGCTGGCGGCCGGGATCGCCGCGGCCGTCGTCGGCAACCGCCTCGGCGACATCTCGGCGGCGATCGGTGCGGTGGGCCGGGCCGGGGGCTGCGGGATCAACACCGACCAGGGCGGTCACGGCGTGGGCCGCTCCATGCACGAGCCGCCGTCCGTACCGAACGAGGGCCGCCCCGGCCGCGGGCTGCCGCTGCGCCCGGGCCTGGTGATCGCGATCGAGCCCTGGTTCCTCGCCGGTGGCAGTGACGACTACCGGGTCGCCGCCGACGGCTGGACGCTGCGCAGCGCCGACGGCAGCCGCGCGGCGCACGTCGAGCACACCGTGGCGGTCACCGAGGACGGCCCCCGGATCCTCACCGCCCCGCGCTGATTCCGTTCGGCGGTGCGGCCCCGTCCCGAGGCTCGCCCCGAGCGTGCGAGGGGTGAGGAGGACGGGGTCCTTCTGCTGGCCGCCGTGTGATCCGGAGGATCACAGTGCCAGGGCCTGGTCGAGGTCGGCGATCAGGTCCTCGGCGTCCTCGATGCCGACCGAGAGCCGGACCAGGTCGGCCGGCACCTCCAGCGGGGAGCCGGCGGCGCTGGCGTGGGTCATCCGCGCCGGGTGCTCGATCAGCGACTCCACCCCGCCCAGGGACTCCGCGAGGGTGAAGACCTGCGCCCGCTCGCACACCCGCAGCGCGGCGTCCTCCCCGGCTGCCAGGCGGAACGAGAGCATCCCGCCGAACCCGGACATCTGCTTCGCGGCGATCTCGTGCCCGGGGTGGTCGGGCAGGCCCGGGTAGCGCACCGAGGCGACGGCCGGGTGGCCGAGCAGGAACTCCACCACCCGGGCGGCGTTGTCCTGGTGCCGGTCCATCCGGACGCCGAGGGTCTTGATGCCGCGCAGCACCAGCCAGTCGGCCAGCGGGCCGGAGACGGCACCCATCGCGTTCTGCGAGAAGGCCAGCTGCTCGGCGAGCTCGGCGTCGTCCCCGACGACCAGCGCGCCGCCGACGACGTCGGAGTGCCCACCGAGGTACTTCGTCGTCGAGTGGACGACGACGTCGGCGCCGAGGGTCAGCGGCTGCTGCAGGTAGGGCGAGGCGAAGGTGTTGTCGACAACGAGCAGCGCACCGGCGTCGTGGGCGACCTCGGCGGTCAGCGCGATGTCGGCGATGTTGAGCAGCGGGTTGGTCGGCGTCTCGCACCAGATGACCCGCGTGCTCGGCCGGATCGCCGCCCGCAGCGCGTCGGGGTCGTTGAGGTCGGCCGGCGTGTGCTCGACGCCCCAGCGGGAGGCCACCTTGGAGATGAGCCGGAACGTCCCGCCGTAGGCGTCGCCCCCGAGGACGACGTGGCTGCCCGGCTCGCAGACCGTCCGCAGCAGCGTGTCCTCGGCGGCCAGGCCGGAGGCGAACGCCAGCGCGGTGCGGCCCTGCTCGAGGGCGGCCAGCGCCTCCTGCAGCGCCGTCCGCGTGGGGTTGGCGCTGCGCGCGTACTCGTAGCCGCCGCGCAGCCCGCCGACGCCGTCCTGCTTGAAGGTGGTCGCCAGGTGCAGGGGGACGACGACGTCGCCGGTGGCCGGGTCCGGGTCCTGCCCGGCGTGGATGGCGCGGGTGTTGAAGCCGTGCGTGGGGCTCATGACTCGACCGTAGGAGCCGACCCGGCGAGGTGCCCGAGCACGTCCTGCCGGGTGACGACGCCGGCCGGCTTGCCCTCCTCGTGCACCAGCAGCGCGTCCGCCGTCCCCAGCGCCGTGACCGCGGCGCTGACCGGCTCGCCGGAGCCGATGATCGGCAGCGGCGGGGACATGTGCCGCTCCACCCGGTCGGCGAGGTTGGCCCGCCCGGCGAACAACGCGTCGAGCAGCGCCTTCTCCTCGACCGACCCGACGACCTCCCCGGCGGTCACCGGGGGCTCGGCGCGCACCACCGGGAGCTGGCTGACGCCGTACTCGCGGAGGATGTCGATGGCGTCGCGCACGGTCTCGTTGGGGTGGGTGTGCACCAGCTCCGGCGTCGCCCCACCCTTGCCCGCGAGCAGCTCGCCGACGGTGCCCTGCGTGGCCTGCTCCAGGAAGCCGTAGTCGGCCATCCAGTCGTCGTTGTAGATCTTGCCGAGGTAACCTCGGCCGCCGTCCGGCAGCAGGACCACCACGACGTCGTCCCGGGTCAGCCGCTCGGCGGCACGCAGCGCGCCGGCCACCGCCATGCCGCACGAGCCGCCGACCAGCAACCCCTCCTCGCGGGCCAGCCGCCGGGTCATCGCGAAGGAGTCCCCGTCGCTGACGGCGACGATCTCGTCGGCGATCGAGCGGTCGTAGGCGTCGGGCCAGAAGTCCTCGCCCACGCCCTCGACCAGGTAGGGGCGTCCGGTGCCACCGGAGTAGACCGACCCCTCCGGGTCGACGCCGACCACCCGCACCCGTTCACCGGAGGCCTCCTTGAGGTAGCGGCCGGTGCCGCTGATCGTGCCGCCGGTGCCGACGCCGGTGACGAAGCAGGTCACCCTCCCGTCGGTCTGCTCCCAGATCTCCGGGCCGGTCGACTCGTAGTGCGACTGGGGGTTGGCCGGGTTGGCGTACTGGTCGGGCTTCCAGCCGCCGGGGGTCTCGCGCGCCAGCCGGTCGGAGACCGAGTAGTAGGACCGCGGGTCGGCCGGGTCGACGGCGGTCGGGCAGACGTGCACCTCGGCGCCGTAGGCCTTGAGCACGTCGATCTTCTCCTTGCCCACCTTGTCGGGGCAGACGAAGACGCAGCGGTAACCGCGCTGCTGGGCGACCAGCGCCAGCCCGATGCCGGTGTTGCCGCTGGTCGGCTCCACGATGGTGCCGCCGGGCCGCAGCGCGCCGCTGGCCTCGGCGGCGTCGACCATCCGCACGGCGATCCGGTCCTTCACCGAGCCCCCGGGGTTGAGGTACTCGACCTTGGCCAGCACCAGGGGCGCGTCCGGCCCGAGGTCGCGGGTCACGGACGTCAACCGGACCAGCGGGGTGTGCCCGACCAGTTCGATGACGTTCTCGACGTACTGCACGCGGACCTCCTCAGCTGGCGCCCCGGACGGGCGCTCGGCGCCCCATCCCACCACCGGCGATGACCCCCGGGCCCGGGAGCCGTCACACCCAGCATGACGACGACGGACCTGCGGGTCGACGAGGGGTACGCACCGGCCACCGGCGGGGTGGGCATGTACTGGCGGAGCCTGGGGCAGGGCGGCACCCCGCTCGTGCTCGTGCACGCCGGCTTCGGCGTGGCGGAGGCGTTCGGCGACGTCCTCGACCGGCTGGCCGCCGGGCGGCGCGTGGTGGCCGTCGAGCTGCAGGGGCACGGCCACACCGCCGACGTGGACCGGCCCTTCTCCTGGGACGCCCCGGCCGACGACGTGGCCGCGCTCGTGCGGCACCTCGGCCTGGGGCCGGCGGACCCCATGGGCTACTCGCTCGGCGGCGGCGTCTGCCTGCGCGCCGCGATCCGGCACCCCGAGGTGGTGCGGCGGCTCGTCGTCTCCGCGCCGTGCCGTCGCGACGGCTGGTTCCCCGACGTCCTGGCCGGCATGGACCAGGTGGGTGCCGCGGGCTTCGAGGTGATGCGGCAGACGCCGATGTACGCGGCCTACGCCGCCGTCGCGCCGGACCCCGACGGGTTCCCCGTGCTCATGGACAAGACCGGCGCGCTGCTGCGGACCCCCTACGACTGGAGCGAGGAGGTCCGGGGGATCACCGCGCCGGTGCAACTGGTCTACGGCGACGCGGACGGCATCCCGCCCGCGCACGCCGCCGAGTTCTTCGCCCTGCTCGGCCGGGGGCTGCGCGACGCCGGATGGGACGGCTCCGGGCGGCCGGCGTCCCGGCTGGCCGTCCTGCCGGGACGCCCGCACTACGACGTCTCCTCGAGCCCCGAGCTCGCGCAGGTCGTCGACGGGTTCCTCGGCTGACCGGATCGCCGGGTGTTGTCGGCGGAGCCGGTCAGCCGGGACGATGCGGCATGACCGAGAGCTTCCCCACCGTGCCGCTCGACGGTGCCCCCGGCATGCCGCTGATCGGGTTCGGGACCTGGCTGATGAGCGGCTCCGAGTGCTACGAGGCCGTCCGCACCGCCCTGGACGCCGGCTACCGGCACCTCGACACCGCGGCGATCTACCGCAACGAGCCCGAGGTCGGGCGGGCGCTGCGCGATTCCGGCGTCGACCGGGACGAGGTCTTCGTGACGACCAAGCTGCCGCCGCCACGAGCCGACCAGGCCGACCAGGTGCTGGCAGGGTCTCTCGACGCGCTCGGCGTCGACGCGGTCGACCTGTGGCTCGTCCACTGGCCGCCGGGGGGCGCCAGGCCGGACGTCTGGGAGCGCTTCGTCGCCGCCCGCGAGGCCGGCCGCGCGCGGGCGATCGGCGTGAGCAACTACTCGCTGGAGCAGGTCGACGAGCTGACCGGCGCGACCGGCGTGACGCCGCAGGTCAACCAGGTCAGCTGGGCCCCGCCGCTGTACGACCCGGCCGTCGAGGCCGGCCACCGGGACCGCGGCGTCGTCCTCGAGGGCTACAGCCCGTTCAAGAACACCGACCTCGGCGACCCGGTGCTGCGCGAGGTCGCCGACGCGCACGGCGTCACCCCGGCGCAGGTGGTGCTGCGCTGGCACGTCGAGCACGGCGTCGTCGTCATCCCCAAGTCGGCCACCCCGGAACGGATCCGGGCCAACCTGGCGATCGACGGGTTCTCGCTCTCCGACGACGAGGTCGCCCGGATCGACGGCCTGGCAGAGGTCTGAGCGCGGTGGAGGGCGCCGGTGACACGCCGTCCGGCCTTGCCGGCGGCGTCCCCGGCCCCGAGGCTGGGTCGATGAGCCGGTTGGGCAGGGGGTCCTGAGGTGACCGCGGTCGACGCGTCGGTCTTCGAGGGCTCCTTCTGGCGCGACCCCTATCCCGCCTACGAGCGGCTGCGCGCACAGGCGCCGGTGCGCGAGGTGGCGCTGCCCCGGGGCGGCACCACGTGGCTGGTCACGCGCTACGACGACGTGCGCGCGGCGTTCACCGACCCCCGCCTGGTCAAGGACCACCGCGCGACCCTGCCGCCGGAGGTCCGCGCGCAGGCCCCGCGCCTGCCGGGTCCCTTCGGCTCGATGATGATCCTGCTCGACCCGCCGGACCACACGCGACTGCGCCGGCTGGTGTCCCGGGCCTTCACCGCACGGCGCACCGCCGAGCTGCGTCCCCGCATCGAGGCACTGGCCGCCGCCCTGCTCGACGCGGTGCCGGAGACCGAGCCGGTCGACCTGCTGGCCGGCTACGCGGTGCCGTTGCCGATGGCCGTCATCTGCGAGCTGCTCGGGGTGCCCGACACCGACCGCGACGCCTTCGGCACCTGGTCGCGGGCACTGGTCGACGACCAGGACGACGTGGACGAGCAGCAGGCCACCGCGGGGCTGGCCCAGTACCTGTACGCCCTCGTCGAGACGAAGCGGCGCGCCCCGGACGGCGCCCTGATCTCGGCGCTGGTCGAGGTCTCCGAGGCCGGGGACCAGCTCAGCACCGAGGAGGTCGTCGCGATGGGCGTGCTGCTGCTCATCGCCGGCCACGAGACGACGGCCAACCTCATCGGCAACGCGGTGCTGGGCGTGGCCACCGACGCGGCGCTGCGCGAGCACCTGCTGGCCGACCCGCAGCGGATCCCGGCGGCGGTCGAGGAGTTCCTGCGCTGGGACGGCCCCGTGCACAACGCCCCCCTGCGCTTCGCCGCCGAGGACGTCGAGTACTCGGGCACCACCATCCCGGCGGGGTCGGTGGTCACGCTGTCCGTGGGCGCGGCCAACCGCGACCCGGGACGCTTCGACCGGCCCGAGCTGCTCGACCCGGACCGCGAGACCGGCGGGCACCTGGCCTTCGGTCACGGGCTGCACTACTGCCTGGGTGCACCCCTGGCGCGCCTCGAGGGGGAGGTGGCCCTGCGGTCGCTGCTCGACCGGTTCCCCGACCTGCGCCTGGCCGTGCCCCCGGAGGAGCTCCGTCACCGGCGCAGCGTTCTCGTCCACGCCCTGGAGACGCTGCCGGTGGTGCTGCGCCCCGAGGCCGCGGGGAGCGCCTCCGCGTAGCCGGGCGGTGGCGGGCTCCCGAGGGGCGGGACGAGGATGCCGGGGTGACCTCTCCCTCTCCTGTCGGTACCCGCACGCTCGGCCGCGACGGTCTGGTCGTGTCCGCCCTCGGCCTCGGCTGCATGGGCATGAGCCAGATGTACGGCGCGGCCGACCGCGACGAGTCGATCGCGACCGTGCACCGCGCGCTCGACCTCGGCGTCACCTTCCTCGACACCTCCGACGTCTACGGCGACGGGCACAACGAGGAGCTGGTCGGCGAGGCGATCGCCGGACGGCGGGACGAGGTGCAACTGGCCACCAAGTTCTCGCTCTCGCGCAACGACCGCGGGGGCATGGACATCGACGGCCGCCCGGAGAACGTGCGGGCCCGCGCCGAGGCCAGCCTGCGCCGGCTCCGGGTCGACGTGATCGACCTCTACTACCAGCACCGGGTCGACCCGAAGGTGCCGATCGAGGACACCGTCGGCGCGATGGCCGAACTCGTGCAGCAGGGCAAGGTCCGGTACCTGGGGCTGTCGGAGGCCAGCGCCGCGTCCATCCGCCGCGCCGCCGCCGTCCATCCGATCGCCGCGCTGCAGAGCGAGTGGTCGCTGTGGACCCGCGACCTGGAGGCGGAGGTGCTGGGCGTCGCCCGCGAGCACGGGATCGGCATCGTGCCGTTCAGCCCGCTGGGCCGCGGCTTCCTCACCGGCGCGATCCGCAGCCCGGAGGACTTCGCCGAGGACGACTGGCGCCGCGGCCACCCGCGCTTCACCGGCGAGGCCTTCGCGGCCAACCTGCGGCTGGTGGACGCCGTCCGGGCGCTCGCCGAGGAGAAGGGCTGCATGCCCGGCCAGCTGGCGCTGGCCTGGGTCCTCGCGCAGGGGGAGGACGTCGTGCCGATCCCCGGCACCAAGCGGCGCAGCTACCTGGAGGAGAACGTCGCGGCCGCCGTCGTCGAGCTCTCGGACGACGACCTCGCGCGGCTCGGCGACATCGCGCCGCCCGGGGTGGCCCAGGGCGGGCGCTACGTCGACAGCTCCTACGCGTACGGCGACAGCCCGGAGCGCGCGGCGTGACCGTGCCGGCGACGAGGCTGCGGGTCCCCGGGGCCGACGGCGTCGGGGTCGCCGTGCACCGGTGGGGCGCCCCCGGTGACCTGCCGCCGGTGTACCTCCAGCACGGCTTCGTCGCGGACACCCGGCTCAACTGGGTCGGCACCGGGACTGTCGGCGTCCTCCTGTCGGCCGGACGGGAGGTCGTCGGCGTCGACGCCCGCGGGCACGGGCGGTCGGACAAGCCGCACGACCCCGCCGCCTACGGGGAGCTCCGGATGGCCGACGACCTGCGACGGGTGGCCGACGCACTCGGCCACGACTCCTTCGACCTGGCCGGCTACTCGATGGGCGCCACGGTCGCGATGCTGACCGCCGCCACCGACCGGAGGGTGCGCCGGCTGGTGGTCGGTGGTGCCGGCGCCGCGTTCGTCGAGTCCGGGGGTGCCGAGCGCCACCGCGTCCTGATGGCCCGGCTGGCCGCCGCGCTCGAGGCGACCGACGTCGGTGACGTGCGTGACCCCGCCACCGTCGACTTCCGCCGGATGGCCGACGCCCTCGCCGCCGACCGGCGCGCCCTGGCCGCGCACGCCCGTGCGGTGCACACCCGTGAGGTCGACCTGGCAGCGATCACCGCCCCCACGCTCGTCCTCGCCGGCGACGCCGATCCGCTGGCGGCCCGCCCCGAGGCGCTCGCCGCGGCCATCCCCGGTGCCCGGGTGGCCGTCGTCCCCGGTGACCACTCGACCACGCTGCGGACGCCCGCCTTCGCCGCGGCGCTGGTCGACTTCCTCGGGGAGGCGTCGTGAGCGACCCGAACTGCGGGGTGGCGCACGGCGCGCCCGCCGACGAGGCCACCGGCCGGGTGCTCGTCGTGGTCTTCGCCTCGCCGGTCGCCGAGGTGCTGCTGCGCTGGGCACCCGAGCTGGGCTTCCGCGTCCAGCTGCTCGATCCCGACCCCGTCCGCGGCGCGGAGCTCGGCGACTTCGCCGGGGTCGACGGCGAGCTCGCGGACGCCGACGTCGTCGTCACCGACCACCACCGCCCCGAGCTCGGCGGGGTGCTGCGCGACGCGCTGGGCCTGGGCGCCCGCTGGGCCGGCGTCATGGGCAACCCGCGCCACGAGGGACCGCACGTCGCGGCACTGGCCGCTCTCGGCGTCCCGCCGGAGGAGATCGCCCGCGTGCACCGGCCGATCGGGCTGGACATCGGCTCGCGGACCCCGGCCGAGATCGCGTTGAGCACGCTCGCCGGGCTGCTGGCCGACCGCAACGGCCGCAGTGGCGGGTTCGCCCACCGCCCGACGTGAGCGAGCTCGCTCAGCGGCACAGCACCCTCGGGCACGGGGTCGACGAGCGCCGGCGAGGAGAGCACGTGACCGGCGTCCTGCTCGGTGCCGACCTGGGCACCAGCGGGGTGAAGGTGGTTGCCCTCGACCCCTCCGGTGCCGTCCTGGGCGAGGGGGAGTCCGGTTACGAGGTCGACCGCCCGCGGCCCGGCTGGGCGCAGACCGACCCGGCCGTGTGGCGACGGGCCCTGGACGACGTCCTGGTCCAGCTCGCACCGGCACTGACCGGCCGCCGGGTCGCCGGGCTGGGGCTGTCCGGGCAGATGCACGGCACCGTGCTGGTCGACGACACCGGCATCCCGCTGGGGCCGGCGGTGCTCTGGCCGGACTCGCGCGCCGTCGCGGAGGTGGACCGCTGGCGGGCGCTCCCCGACGCCGCCCGCGCGGCGCTGGCCAACCCGCTGGTGCCGGGGATGACCGGCCCCGTGCTGGCCTGGCTCGCCGCCCACGAGCCCGAGCTGCTCCGGCGGGCGGCCGCGGTGGTGCTGCCCAAGGACGTCCTGCGCGCCTCGCTCGTCCCCGGCGCCGACCCGCGGGTCACCGACCGCAGCGACGCCTCGGCCACCCTGCTGTGGGACGTCGTCGCCGACGGCTGGTCGTCCGAGGCCACCGCGGCCGCCGGCGTCGACCCGGGGTTGCTGCCGCGGGTGCGTCCGTCGGCGGAGGTCGTGGGTACCGCCGCACTGCCGGTCGGCGAGGTGCCCGTCGTGGTGGGCGGCGCGGACACCCCGCTGGCCCTGCTCGCCGCGGGCACCCGCACCGGCCGGCAGGTCAACCTGGGCACCGGCGCCCAGGTGCTGCGGCCCGGGTGGACGCCGGCGCCCGCCGACGACCCACCGGTGCACGGCTACGCCGACGTCGAGGACCGCTGGTACGCGATGGCCGCGCTGCAGAACGGCGGGCTGGCGTGGTCGTGGGTGTGCGGCGTGCTCGGCCTGACGCCCGTCGAGCTGTTCGACGCCGCGGCGACGGTCCCGACCGGCGCCGGGGGAGTGGTCTTCCGGCCGTTCCTCACCGGCGAGCGCGGCGGCGTCGCGGGCCCCGCCGACCGCGGCGGGTGGACCGGCCTGTCCGCGAGCACCACCCGCGCCGAGCTGGCCCGCGCCGCGGTCGAGGGCGTCGTCTTCGCGGTCGCGGCCGCCGCGGACCTGCTCGGCGGGGAGGGCCCGGTGGTGCTCACCGGGGGCGGCGGGCGGCCGGCCGTCGTCCAGCAGCTGCTCGCCGACGTCCTCGCCGTCCCCGTGCGGTTCCTGCCGATCCGCAGCGCGTCGGCGGTCGGCGCCGCGCTGCTGGCCGCCCGGGGAACGGGGACCGAGGTCGCGACGGGGCAGCAGCCGGGCAGGCCGGTCGAGCCGCGGCCGGGACCGGAGCTGGCCGCGGCGCTCGACCGGTGGCACGCGGAACGAGCCCTGCGGGAACCGCGTTGACCCCGACAGGAGGGCGGAGCCGCCGCCCGGACGACGCGAGGAGGACCCAGGGATGGCGTCGCTGTTCAGCAAGCTGACCCAGTTCGCGAACACGCCGAAGGGCCGGCAGGTCATCGCGCAGGCCACCGACAAGGCGCAGCAGCTGGCCAAGGACCCGAAGACCCGGGCGAAGATCGACGAGGCCCGCCGCCGGTTCCAGGGCGGCCGCGGCACGAACCGCTGAGCCGGCGGCCCCGTCCCGCCCCCGAGCGCGGGGCGGGACGGGGTCGGCTTCAGGCGGCGGGCTTGGGCTGGCGCAGCAGGCCCAGCGCGGCGTCGTGCAGCAGGCCGTTGGTGGCCAGGGCGCTGCCGCCGGCCGGCCCCGGGACGCCGGTGAGGTCGGTGAACGCGCCGCCGGCCTCCCGCACGATGACGTCGAGGGCGGCGAGGTCCCACACCGAGACCTCGGGCTCGCAGGCGACGTCCACCGCCCCCTCGGCCAGCAGCACGTAGCTCCAGAAGTCGCCGTAGGCGCGGGTGCGCCACACCGACCGGGTCAGGTCGAGGAAACCGCCGAGCAGCCCGCGCTCCTCCCAGCCGGCGAGGCTGGAGTAGGACAGGCTCGCGTCGGCCAGGTCGCCCACCTTCGACACGGTGCACCGGCTCGCCGACTCCAGCCGCCGGCCGGTCCAGGCGCCGACGCCCTTGGCCGCCCACCAGCGGCGGTTGAGCGCCGGCGCGGAGACCAGCCCGACGACCGGCTCGTCGCCGTCGAACAGCGCGATGAGCGTGGCCCACACGGGCACGCCCCGCACGAAGTTCTTCGTCCCGTCGATCGGGTCGAGCACCCACCGGCGCGGACCGCAGCCGGTCGCGCCCATCTCCTCGCCGAGCACCGCGTCGCGAGTGCGGGCGCGCGCCAGCGTGATGCGCAGCTGCTCCTCCACGGCGCGGTCGGCGTCGGTCACCGGCGTGAGGTCCGGCTTGGTGTCGACCTGGAGGTCCAGCGCCTTGAAGCGGTCGAGGCTGATCGAGTCAGCCTGGTCGGCCAGCACGTGCGCCAGGTGCATGTCCCCCGTGTAGTCCCGGCCCGGTGTCATGGGCACCGAACCTAGCGGCGCTCAGTCGAAGACCGCGGCACTGACCCCGCTGGGTCCCTCGTACTCCCGGTCGTCGATCTTGCCGAGCGCGTCGAGCACCTCCTTGTCGCCGCCCTTGGCGTGCTCGAGGATCTGCTCCTTCGTGGCCGGGTAGTCCATCCCCTTGAGGGCCTTCTGGATGTCGATGGGGCTCACCATGACCCCGGCCTACCCGCGTCCATCGCGGCCGATGCGCGGATACCGTCGGGGAGTGCACGCCGCGACGATCGCCGGGCTGCTCGCCGACCCCACCCGCCTCAAGGTCGTCGCCGCCCTCGCCCTGGGCGCGCGCACCATCGAGCAGGTCGCCGAGGTCACCGGGCTGCCGCTCAAGGACGTCGCCCTGGCCGCACGCCGGCTGGGCCGGGCGGGCCTGGTCCGCCGCGACCGGCACGAGCTGGAGCTGCTGACCGAGCGCTTCGGTGCCGCGGCGCGCGCCGCCGCCGAGGCCGCTCCGCCGCCCGAGCCGCTGTCCGACGACCCCGCCGAGGACGCCGTCCTGTCGGCCTTCGTCCGCGACGGCCGGCTGGTGTCCATCCCGGCGCAGCAGAGCAAGCGGCGCATCGTCCTGGAGCACCTGGTGCGGGTCTTCGACGTCGGCATCCGCTACCCCGAGCGCGAGGTCAACGCGCTGCTGGCGGTGTGGCACCCGGACACCGCCGCGCTGCGCCGCTACCTCGTCGACGAGGGCCTGCTCACCCGCGAGGCCGGCCTCTACTGGCGCAGCGGCGGCTGGGTCGACGTCTGAGGCCCTGACCCGACGTCGGGTGGCGGGCTGTCGTGGTCTCCCGGCCGGTGGAACGACGGCAGGTCGCCACTCGGTGCTGGGATCTCGCTAGCCGAGCCGGACGGTGCCGTCGGCGTCGACCGACCAGCCCGGGTTGTGCGCGACCTCCCAGACGACGCCGTTGGGGTCGGCCACCAGCGCGTGGAAGACCCCGCCGAAGGTGCCCTCCTCCGGAGCGGTGAGCACCGTGCCCCCGGCTGCCGACATCGCGTCGACGACCGCGCGGACGGCGTCCCGGTCGGCCACGTTGTGCGCCAGCGTCACCCCGGAGACCTCCGGCCGGGCGGGACCGCGGCCGAGGTCCTGGGCGAACTTCCCCGCCTCGAAGAAGGCCAGCACCGTGCCCGGGGCGATCTGGAAGAAGACGATCTCGTCGGGGACGTCGAGCAGCGGGCGCCAGCCCAGGCCCTCGACGTAGAACCGGCGAGCGGCGTCGAGGTCGGCGGTGGCCAGGGTGGTGAAGTGGACCTGCTGCTCCATGGTGACCTCCGTGGGTGGCCTCTCCCGGGTGCCGCCCCGAGCCTGCGAGGGGTGGGGAGGAGAGCGTCCTCTCAGTAGCCGGGGCCGACCTGGCCGACGGCGCCGAGCAGGACCCGGAGGCCGGCCAGTTGCTGGTGGCGGGCCGGCGGGCCGGCGTCGGCCCAGGCGTCCAGCGCGCAGTCGGGGTCCTCCGCGGTGTGCCCGCAGCCGGGCGGGCAGTCGACCGCGGCCTCGGCGATCTCGTCGAACGCGGCGAGGACGTCGTCAGCGGTCACGTGGGCCAGGCCGAACGACCGGATGCCCGGGGTGTCGATGACGGTTCCGCCGCCGGGGAGGTCGAAAAGCACGGCCGAGGACGACGTGTGCCGGCCCTTGCCGATCTTGCTGACGTCGCCGGTGGCCCGGAAGGCGTCCGGGACGAGGCGGTTGACCAGCGTGGACTTGCCGACACCGGACTGACCGACGAACACGCTCATCCGGTCCGCGATGCGCTCGAGGAGCGGGTCGAGCGGGGTCTCGCGGGAGAGGTGCACCGCGTCCAAGCCGAGGCCGGCGTAGCGGTCGAGCAGCGGTTGCGGGCTGCCCAGGTCGGTCTTCGTCATGCAGAGCAGCGGCTCGAGGCCCCCGGCGTAGGCGGCGACCAGGCACCGGTCGAGGAAGCCCAGGGCGGGCTCCGGATCGGTGACGGAGGTGACGATGACCAGGAGGTCCGCGTTCGCCACCACGACCCGCTCGGTGGGGTCGGTGTCGTCGGCGGTGCGGCGCAGCGACGTCGTCCGGTCCTCGATGACGACGATGCGGGCCAGGCTGTCCGGCCGGCCGCTGGTGTCGCCGACCAGCCGGACCCGGTCGCCGACGACGACCCCGTGCTTGCCCAGCTCGCGGGCGCGCATCGCGGTGACCTCGACCGGGGCGCCGTCGGGCCCCTCGACCCGCACCGTCATCCGGCCGCGGTCGACGGCGACCACCAGGCCCGGGACGGCGTCGGAGTGGGTCGGCCGGGTGCGGGTGCGCGGCCGCGAGCCACGACGGCTGGGCCGGACCCGGACGTCGTCCTCGTCCGACCGGGAGTCGTGCTTGCGACCGCTCAGCGCTCGACCTCCAGCATCCCGTTCCACCGGTCCACGAAGTCCGGCAGCGTCTTGCTCACCGCGCCGGGGTCGCGCACCTCGACGCCCTCGACGGCGAGCCCGAGGACGGCCGCGGCGTGCACCATCCGGTGGTCGGCGTAGCTACCCAGGCGCGCCGCCCGGTGCGGCCCCGGCGTGATGACCAGGCCGTCGGGCAGCTGCTCGACGCGCGCGCCGACGGACGTCAGCACCTCGTCCAGCGCCTGGAGCCGGTCGGTCTCGTGGCCGCGCAGGTGGCCCACGCCGGTCAGCCGGGACGTCCCGTCGGCCAGCGCGCAGAGCGCCGCCAGCACCGGTGTCAGCTCACCCACCTCACCGAGGTCGGCGACCAGCGGGCGGACGGTCCCGCTGCCGGTGACCCGCAGCCCCTCGCCGGTGCGCTCGACGTGCGCCCCCATCGCGCCCAGCAGCGCGTCCAGCCGACCGCCGGGCTGCGTCGTCTCCGCGGGCCAGTCGCGGATTGTCACCCGTCCCCCGGTGACCAGGGCGGCCGCGAGGAAGGGAGCCGCGTTGGACAGGTCGGGCTCGAGCACCTCGTCGCGCGCGGCGACCGGGCCGGGGGCGACCCGCCAGCCCCGCCCGGTGCGGACGACGTCGACGCCCCGCTCGCGCAGCGACTCGACGGTCATCTCCACGTGCGGCATCGACGGCACCCCGCCGGCGAGGGCGAGGTCGACCCCCTCGTCGAAGCGGGCCGCGGCCAGCAGCAGCCCCGAGACGATCTGCGAGGACTCGCTCGCGTCCACGGTGACCGCGCCGCCGCGCACCCGCCCGGTGCCGTGCACGGTGAACGGCGCCCGGCCGCGGCCGTCGTCGTCCACCCGCACGCCGAGGTCGCGGAGGGCCGCGATCAGCCCGGCGTTGGGGCGCTCGTGCAGCCGCGGGTCGCCGTCCACCCGCACCGGGCCGTCGGCCAGCGCCGCGACCGGCGGCAGGAACCGCAGCACGGTGCCGGCCAGGCCGGCGTCCACCTCGGCCGGGCCGCGCAGCGCACGCGGAGTGACGGCCCAGTCCTCGCCGACCTCGTCGACCCGCACGCCCAGGGCCCGCAGCGCCGCCGCCATCAGGTCGGTGTCCCGGGCCCGCAGCGGCCGGACCAGCCGGCTCGGGCCGTCGGCGAGCGCGGCCAGCACCAGTGCCCGGGCGGTCAGCGACTTGGACCCGGGCAGGGCCACGACCGCGTCGACCGGAGTCGCGCGGTGCGGCGTCGTCCAGACCTGGTTCACAGGACCATCCTGCCCGTTGGAGGACTCCCTGCCCCCACCCCTCGTGAAAGGACCCCGTCCTCCCCACCCTTCGCAGGCTCAGGGCGGGACCCGGGACGGGGCCAGCGGGACCCTGCAGGGAGCCGAGGGACGGGGTCCGCTCTCAGCCGGCGACCGGCTTCGACGCCTTCTTCGCCGGCAGGGTCCGCACGAGGCGCCGGTTGGCGAACTCGAACACCGCCAGCTCGGAGAGCTCGCGGCCGTAGCCGGACCGCTTGATCCCGCCGAAGGGCAGTTCGGGGGAGGAGCCGGTGGGCTGGTTAATCCACACCATGCCGGCCTCGAGCCGCTCGGCCACCGCCCGCGCGCGGTCGAGGTCGCTGCTCATGACGGTGGCCCCCAGGCCGAAGTCGCTGTCGTTGGCCAGCGCGACGGCCTCGTCGGCGTCCTTGACCTTGTAGACGACGGCCGCGGGGCCGAACAGCTCCTCGCGGAAGGCGCGCATCTCCGGGGTGACGTCGGTGAGGATGGTGGCCTCCACGAACGCGCCCGGGTGCTCGGGCCGCTTCCCGCCGGCGACCACGGTGGCGCCCTTGTCGATGGCGTCCTGGATCTGCGCGTGCAGGTCCTGCGCCGCCCGCTCCGAGGACAGCGGGGCCAGCGACGTCGACGGGTCGGCCGGGTCGCCGGGGGAGAAGGTCGAGAACGCCTGCTTGAGGCCCTCGACGAAGGGCTCGTAGAGCTCCTCGGTCACGATCAACCGCTTCGACGCGGTGCACGCCTGGCCGGTGTTCTGCATCCGGCCCATGGTGGCGGCCTTGACCGTGGCGCCCAGGTCCTCGGCGTCGAGCACGATAAACGGGTCGCTGCCGCCCAGCTCCAGCACCGACTTCTTCAGGTGCTTCCCGGCCAGGGCGCCGACCGCGCTGCCGGCCCGCTCGCTGCCGGTCAGCGTCACGCCCTGGATGCGCGGGTCGGCGATGACCTGCTCGACGTCGGCGATGCGCAGGAAGGTGTTGGTGAAGACGCCCTCGGGAGCCCCGGCGTCGGTGAACAGCTGCTCGATGGCCACCGCGCACTGCGGGGTGATCTCGGCGTGCTTGAGGATGACCGTGTTGCCCAGCACCAGGTTCGGTCCGGCCACGCGGACCACCTGGTAGAAGGGGTAGTTCCACGGCTCGATGGCCAGCAGGACGCCGATCGGCCGGGTCTCGACGACGGCCTCGCCCTTGCCCATCAGCGGCTGGATCGGCTGGGGCTCGAGGAAGCCGGGGCCGTTGTCGGCGTAGTACTTGAGGATCATCGAGCACAGGTAGAGCTCGCCCGTGGCCTCGTCGTGCCGCTTGCCCATCTCGGTGGTGATCAGCTTCGCGAGGTCCTCGCGGCGCTCGTCCATGAGCTCCGCGGCCCGCCGGACGACGGCGGCGCGGTCCTCGACCGGGCGCTGCTGCCACTCCTGGTAGGCGGCGTGCGCCCGCTCGATGATCCCGTCGATCGCCTCGGTCGGGGTGAAGTCGAACTCCTGCTCCGTCTCGCCGGTGAAGGGGTTGACCGTCGCGTAGCGGCGCTCGCCGGACTCGCTGGCGGTCTTGGGGTGCTCGGTCGGTGGGTTCTGGGTCGCGGTCACGTGCGTGATCCTCGTCTCCCGGGCGTCGGGACGTCGAACCGGCCTGCCGTCCGCCACCCCCGGGAACCGTCCCCGGCCCGGCCTACAGTCGCAGGTGACCGCATCAGCCGGCCCCGACCGGGAGGTACCACCGTGTGTGGCCGCTACGCCGCCAGCCGCCGTCCCGAGGACCTCGTCCTGGAGTTCGAGGCGGTCCCGGCCGAGGGGCAGTCGCCGCTGCCGGCCGACTACAACGTCGCCCCCACCAAGGACGTGTACGTCGTCCGGCAGAAGAAGGAGCGCGACGCCGAGGGTGCGCCCACCGGCGCCGTGCACCGCGAGCTGCGCGCCGTCCGCTGGGGCCTGGTGCCCTCCTGGGCCAAGGACGCCTCGATCGGCAACCGGATGCTCAACGCCCGCGTCGAGTCGCTGACCGAGAAGCCGGCCTTCCGCCGCGCCGCCCGCTCCCGGCGCTGCCTGGTGCCGGCCGACGGCTGGTACGAGTGGGCCAAGAAGCTCGACGGTCCCGGCAAGCAGCCCTACTACATGACCCCGCGGGACGGCTCGGTGCTCGCCTTCGCCGGCCTGTGGGAGGTCTGGGGCGAGGGCGAGCACCGGCTGTACACCTGCACGGTCATCACCGAGCCGGCCGTCGGGGCGCTCACCGAGATCCACGACCGGATGCCGCTGGTGCTGCCCCGCGACCGCTGGGCCGACTGGCTGGACCCGGCCCGGGAGGACGTCGCCGAGCTGACCGCGCCGACCCCGCCAGAGCTGGTGGAGGACCTGGAGCTGCGGCCGGTGAGCCCCGCGGTCAACAGCGTGAAGCACAACGGCGTCGAGCTGACCGCCCGCGTCGAGTCGGTCGCCGCCCCGGCCGACCAGCCCGCGCTCTTCTGAGGTGGCCGGCACCGACGAGGCCCTGGCCGAGACCGGGGACCGGACCCGCCCGGCCGCGCTGCCCGACTGGGTGGCCGCCGTCGTCACCTTCCTGTCCTCCGGCGCCGTGCTGGTGCTCGAGATCGCCGGGCTGCGGCTGATCGCCCCCTACGTCGGGATCACCCTGCAGACCAACACCGCGGTCATCGGCTTCGCGCTGGCCGCCATCGCCGTCGGCGCGTGGACGGGCGGCGCGCTGGCCGACCGCACCGACCCGCGCCGGCTGATCGCGCCGCTGCTGGTCGCCGGTGGCGCACTCGTCGTCGCCGTGCTGCCGCTGGTGCGCTTCGCCGGGTCGGTGCTCACCGGCGCCGACGCCGGAAGCGTGCTGCTGCTGGCCGCCGTCGCCGTCGTCGTCCCCGCGGCGCTGCTGTCGGCGGTGCCGCCCATGGTGGTCAAGCTGCAGCTGGCCAGCCTCGCCGAGACCGGCTCGGTGGTCGGCCGGCTGTCGGGCATCGGCACCCTCGGTGGCATCGCGGCCACCTTCCTCACCGGCTTCCTGCTGGTCGCGGTCTTCCCGACCAGCGGCATCCTCGTCGGCACCGGCCTGGTCACCGTGCTGACGGGGATCGCGGTCGGGGTGCTGCTGCGGCGGCGGACCGGCGGCGCGGCCGGGCGGGTGCCGGTGGCGCTGCTCCTGCTGGCCGTGGCCGGCTCGCTGCTGGCGGCGGTCGCGCCGAGCCGCTGCCAGGCCGAGACCGCCTACCACTGCGCGCGGGTGGCCGCCGACCCCGAGCGAGACAGCGGCCGGGTGCTGGTGCTGGACACGCTGCGGCACTCCTACGTCGACCTGGCCGACCCGACGTACCTGGAGTTCGACTACGTCCGGGCGATCGCGGCGGTGACCGACGCGATGGCCCCAACGGGCGAGCCGCTGTCGGCGCTGCACCTCGGCGGCGGCGGGGCGACCCTCCCGCGCTACCTCGCCGCGGTCCGCCCGGGCAGCTCGAGCCTGGTGGTCGAGGTCGACCCCGGCGTGGTGGAGATGGACCGCGAGCAGCTCGGGCTGACCGAGACCGACGGGCTGCGGGTCGAGGTGGCCGACGCCCGGGTCGGGCTGGACCAGGAGGCGGCCGGGGAGCGCGACCTCGTGGTGGGCGACGCCTTCGGCGGGCTCTCGGTGCCCTGGCAGCTGACCACCGTGGAGGCCCTGGGGTTGGTCGACCGCGCGCTCACCGACGACGGCCTCTACGTCGCCAACCTCATCGACAACCCGCCGCTGGACTTCGTCCGCGCCGAGCTCGCCACCCTGCAGGCGGTCTTCCCGCACGTCGCACTGCTCGCCCGGGACGCCGTCCTGGCGGGGGAGGACGGCGGCAACGTCGTGGTCCTGGCCTCGCAGCAGCCGTTGCCGCTCGACGCGGTCGGCAGCGCGCTGGGCGAGCGGGACCTCGACTGGCGGGTGGCTTCCGGCGCGGAGCTCGTGGAGTTCGTCGGGGACGCCGAGGTGCTCACCGACGACCACGCGCCGGTCGACCAGCTGCTCACCCCCTACGCCGCCGCTGATCGTTGAGCGGTGGCCCCTCTGCAGGGTCCCGCCGTGAGCTTGCGAGTGGCGGGGGGCAGAGGGGTCCTTTCGCGATCGCGGCGGTGCGCGCGCGGGTCAACCGCACCAGGTCCGCCGGCGCCAGCTCCACCTGCAGGCCCCGCCGTCCGGCGCTGACCATCACGGTGGCGAAGCCCAGCGCCGACTCGTCGACGACCGTCGGCAGCGCCTTGCGCTGACCGAGCGGGCTGATGCCGCCGAGCACGTAGCCGGTCGTCCGCTCGGCGTCGGCCGGGTCGGCCATCGCCGCCTTCCGCCCGCCGGCGGCCGCGGCGAGCGCCTTGAGGTCCAGGCTGCCGGCGACCGGGACGACTGCGACGGTCAGTGCGCCGTCGACCCGGGCGACCAGCGTCTTGAACACCTGCCGCGGGTCGGCGCCGAGCGCGGCCACCGCCGCCTCGCCGTGCCCCTGGTCGGTGGGGTGCTCGGGGTCGTACGGGTGCAGGGTGTGGGCCACCCGGGCCCGTTCGAGAGCCCGCACCGCCGGGGTCGCCGCCACGGCGCCGCAGCCTAGTTGTGACGACCGCGTCCGCGGCTGCGGGGAATTCGGACCGCGGCCTGCGCGGTTGGACCCGACGTGAGCAGCACCCTCTCCACCAGCGCCCGCCAGCGCCCTGCGCTCCGGCGGCCCCCAGGCCGACCCGGGGCCGCGCGGCTAGGATCGTCGGAGGTGGTGGCCCGCGTCCGGGCGCCGCAGAGAGGACGGTCGGTGCCTGAGGAGTCTGCGGACCGCACGCCCGAGACCACGACCGCCGACGACGTCGAGGCGACCTCGCCCGTCGAGGTGCCGGAGGCGCGCGAGGGTGGCAGCCGCACGGAGGTCGACGAGACCCGTGCCGAGCGCGACGCCCGCTTCGAGCGCGACGCGCTGCCCTACCTCGACCAGCTCTACCCGGCGGCCCTGCGGATGACCCGCAACCCGGCCGACGCCGAGGACCTGGTCCAGGAGACGTTCGTCAAGGCCTACTCGGCCTTCCACCAGTTCGCCGAGGGCACCAACCTCAAGGCCTGGCTGTACCGGATCCTGACCAACACCTACATCAACAGCTACCGCAAGAAGCAGCGGCAGCCGCAGCAGTACCCCACCGACCAGGTGCAGGACTGGCAGCTGTACGCCGCCGAGGAGCACAGCTCCAGCGGCCTGCGTTCGGCCGAGATCGAGGCGCTGGACCACCTGCCGGACTCCGACATCAAGGAGGCCCTCCAGCAGCTGCCGGAGGACTTCCGCCTGGCGGTCTACCTCGCCGACGTCGAGGGGTTCGCCTACAAGGAGATCGCCGAGATCATGGGCACGCCCATCGGCACGGTGATGTCCCGCCTGCACCGCGGCCGCCGCGGGCTGCAGAAGCTGTTGGCCGACTACGCCCGGGAGCGCGGCTTCGTTCGCGCCGGTGCCGGGGAGGAGGCGAGCCGTTCGTGACCAGCGACCAGCGTCCGGACGCGGAGGAGCCGATCTCGGTCGACTCCTGTGACGACGTCCTGTCCCACGTGTTCGAGTTCCTCGACCACGAGACCGAGCCCGCGCGGCGGCAGGTCATCGCCGAGCACCTCGAGGACTGCTCGCCCTGCCTGCGCCAGTTCGGCATCGAGCAGGAGTTCAAGGCCCTGGTCCGCCGCCGCTGCGGCGGCGACGCCCCGCCTCCGGGGCTGCGGGACCGGATCAAGCTGCAGCTGACCAGCGTCTCCTTCGAGGAGGACGGCACCCAGGTCAGCGTCGAGCGGATCAGCGTGGAGCGCACCCAGGAGCGCCCCGCCACCGCCTAGGACCGACGAACGCCAGAGGCCCAGAACCCGCCGGGTTCTGGGCCTCTCGCGCACCGCCCCCTGCCGGGCCCCGCCGCGAGCCTGCGAGCGGTGGGGGGGGGCAGGGGGTCCTCCTTCAGGCGTTGGGGCGCTTGCCGTGGTTGGCCTTGTTCCCCTTGCGGGAGCGCCGCTTGCGTCCACGCTTGGACATCGCTGCCCTCCTTCCCCTCGTCGCTGCTCCGGGCCCGGTGCGGGCCCCTGGACACCTTGGGGTGACCCGGGGCGCGAGTGGTGCTGCGACCCCCGGGAGACCCGTCAGGCTGGACCACCAGCCTCTCACGAGCCCCTGCGGCACCACCCCCCTGTGGCGGTCCGGTGGAGCGACGGGTCAGGCTGGGGAGCGGAACGACGCTGAGGTCGGTGGAAGGCGGTTCGGGACGTGGCACACGCCGGGATCGAGAGCGTGCTGGTGGCGGGCCGGGGGCCGGCTGCGTGCGCGGTGGTGGCGGCCTGCTCCCGCCTGGACGTGAAGACGGTCGCCGTCCACTCCGAGGCCGACCGCTCCGCCCGTCACGTGCGGCTGGCCGACGACGCGATCCTGCTCGGCCCCGCCCCGGCCGCGGAGTCCTACCTGGCCGTGGACCGCATCGTCGAGGCCGCCCGCCGCAGCGGTGTGCAGGCCGTCCTCCCGGTGCCCCCGGCACTGGCGGGCAACGCCCGGCTCGCCGGCGCCGTCGTGGCCGCCGACCTCATTTGGGTCGGCCCCTCCGCCGCGGTGCTCGAGCGGCTCGGCGGGGACGGCGTCGAGCCGGCCAGCGAGCGCGGGTTCCTCGCCCTGGTCACCGACGGCGGCCTGCGCTGCACGACACCGGTGTCCCGCGACCGCGCGGCCGGCATCGCCCGGGTCTCCTGGACCCCCGACGAGCCGTTCGAGCTGCCTCCGGCGGCCAAGCGGCTGCCGGAGATCGGCTGGCGCGGTCTGGTGACCGTCGGCATCGCCCCGGACGGCGAGCTCGCCGAGGTGGCGGCCGGCTTCTCCCTGGACACGACGGTGCTGGAGCGGGCGTACGGCGTGGACGCCGTCGAGCTCGCGCTGCGCAGCGCCGCGGGCGCGTCGGCCGCCGACGCCGGGACGGGCGCGCCGCCGCGGCGGGCGGTGACCGTCCAGCTGCGGTCCACCCTGCCGCCGGGTCAGGGCGGGCGGGTCACCGGCCGGCTGCCGCGGTCGGGCCGGCTCACCGGCGGCGCGCGCGGCGTCGACGTGGTGGCGGTGAGCGGCTACGACCCCGGGGACCGGCTGGACCGCTGGTACGACGCCCTGCTGGCCACCGTCAGCGCCGGGGCCCGGGACACCGTCACCGCGGCCCGCGCCGTGAGGGACGTGCTCAACGCCGTGCCCGAGGTCGGTGTGCCGCACGACGGCCCGGAGGCGTGCGCGGTGCTCGAGCGGCTGGCGTCCGGCAGCGCCGCAGACGCCTGACGCGCGTCCCCGGGACAGGGCGCGTGCCAGGATGGGCGGCAGGTCGGTCGAGGAGGTGCTGGTGGTGGTCGAGGAGATCCACGCCGAGATGGTGTCGAGCGTGTGGAAGGTGCTCGTGCAGCCCGGCACCGAGGTGGCGGCCGGCGACACCCTGGTGATCCTCGAGTCGATGAAGATGGAGATCCCCGTCCTCACCGAGCAGGCGGGCACCGTCCGCGAGCTGCACGTCGTCGAGGGCGAGGTGCTCCAGGAGGGCGACCTCATCGCCACCGTTGACGGTTGACGGGATCCTGCAGGATCCCGCTGGCCCCATCCGGAGGCTCGCCCCCAGCTTGCGAGGGGTGAGGGGGACGGGGTCCTCTCTCAGAGGTCGAGGGCGTACACGAGCAGGTCGATGCCGGGCGCGGGTTGCCAGTCGCGCTCCGGCAGCCGGGTGAACCCCAGCCGCTCGTAGAGCCGCTGCGCCGTGGTCATCCGCCGGTCGGTGGACAGGACCATGCGCCGCTTCCCGGCTGCCCGCGCCCGCTCCAGGCAGGCGGTCACCAGCAGCTCGCCGATGCCGCGGCCCTGCCCGGCCGGGTCGACGACGAGCATCCGGAACGCCGCCTCGTCGTCGGACTCGGTGACCTCCCCGAAGTCGCCCTCGAGCACCAGCGCCACGCTGCCGACCACCCGACCCTCGTCGTCCCGTGCGACGAGCAGCTCGGCCCGGTCGGCCCGCCCGGCGACGTCGCGCAGCTGCTCGCCGTACGCGGCGGAGGCCAGCCCGCCGTCCAGGTAGACGTCGCAGGTGAGCTGCCCGATCCGCGCGAAGTCGTCGGGACGGGCGCGGTCGACGGCCAGGGCCGGTGCGTCGGGGGACGGGGACACGGCGACGAGCCTAGAAGGACCACCCTTCCCCCCACGCCTCGCACGCTCGGCGCGGGCCCCTGAAGGGTGGCCGTTCCAGTGCCTCACCCTGACGCGAGCCTGCGAGTGGTGGGGGGCAGGGGGGCCCTCTCTCATACCCTCGGAGCCACCATGAACAGCCTCTCCGAACGCCTCACCCGCGGCGCGGCCTCGGCGCCGGCCCAGGTCGACCACGCCCGCCGGCTGGTCGCCGACTGGCAGCTGCTCGCCGACCTGTCCTTCGCCGACCTGACGCTGTGGGTGCCGCTGCGCACCGGCGCGTGGTGGTGCGTCGCGCAGGTGCGCCCGCTCACCGCACCCACCAGCCAGCCAGAGGACCTCGTCGGCTCGGAGGTGGAGGGGCCGGCCGCCGGGCCGTTCCTGGTCGCGCATCGCGAGGGCCGCCCGGTGACCGAGGGGGAGCCGGACTGGTCGGGCAGCACCCCGCGGCGCCGGGAGGTCGTCCCGGTGCGCCACGACGGCGTCGTCGTCGCCGTCCTGGCGCGGGACACCAACCTGGCGGTGACCCGGTCGCCGTCCACCCTGGAGCTGACCTACCTCGACATCGCCGCCGACCTGTGCCTCATGGTCTCGGCCGGCACCTTCCCCCCGCAGAAGCCGCTCGACGGCGAGCTGAGCCCGCGGGTGGGGGACGGGCTGGTGCGGCTGGACGCCGACGGCCGCGCGGTCTACGCCAGCCCCAACGCGCTGTCGGCCTACCGTCGTCTCGGCGTCACCGGGGACGTCGTCGGCGCCGACCTGGCCCGCCTCACCCGGGACGCCGCGGCCGACCGGGTGGCCGGCGAGGCGGTCGCCGCCGGCATCCGGGCCGCGGTCGCCGGGCGGTTCCCCGACCCGATGGACGTCGAGAGCGTGGCGGCGACCCTGCTCGTGCGGGCGCTGCCGCTGCAGGCACCCGGCGCCGAGGAGGGCGCGCTGGTGCTGGTGCGGGACGTCACCGACCTCCGCCGGCGGGACCGCGCCCTGCTGACCAAGGACGCCACCATCCGGGAGATCCACCACCGGGTGAAGAACAACCTGCAGACGGTGGCCGCGCTGCTGCGGCTGCAGGCGCGCCGGATGACCGAGCCTGCGGCCCGCGAGGCGCTGGAGGAGTCGGTGCGGCGGGTGTCGTCGATCGCGGTGGTGCACGAGACGCTGGCCGGCAGCCGCGAGGACGTGGTGGACGTCGACGACGTCCTCGACCGGGTGCTGCCGATGCTCGGCGACCTGACCTCCGTGGGTCCGGCGGCGCGGACGCGGCGGGTCGGCCAGTTCGGCGAGCTCCCGGCGGTGGCGGCCACCCCGCTGGTGCTGGTGGTCACCGAGCTGCTGCACAACGCCGCCGAGCACGCCTTCCCCGACGGCAGCCCGGGCAGCATCGAGCTGGTGGCCGAGCGGGACGGGGACGACCTGGTGGTCCGGGTGCGGGACGACGGGCGGGGACTGCCCGAGGGCTTCGACCTCTCCGCCAGCGTCGGGCTGGGCCTGCAGATCGTGCGCACGCTGGTCGCCAGCGAGCTGGGCGGCAGCCTCGGCATGGGGCGCCCCGGCGACGGTGGCACCGGCACCGAGGTGGTCCTCACCCTGCCCGGAGCGGGGAGGCTCCGCAGGTAGGCCCGCCCGGCCGTCGCGGGGCGGGGCGACCCCACCGACGCGACGAGGCCGGTCCGGAGAACTCCGGACCGGCCTCGTGGCGGTGCAGTGGTGCGGTGTGCTCAGGCGGTGCGGACGCGGGTCCGAGCCTGGCGGCGCTTGAGCGCGCGCCGCTCGTCCTCGGAGAGTCCGCCCCAGACGCCGGAGTCCTGTCCCGAGTGCAGCGCCCAGTCCAGGCAGGACTCGACGACGGGGCAACGCCGGCACACACCCTTGGCCTGCTCGATCTGCACGAGGGCGGGGCCGGTCGTCCCGATGGGGAAGAACAGCTCCGGGTCCTCGTCGCGGCAGAGCGCGCGGTGGCGCCAGTCCATGGCCGTGTTCTCCTCGATGTCGTCTACGGTGTCGTGCAGTCGTCGCCGGCCTCGGACCGATCCGCAGGCCGGCACCGGGGTGACCAGCGCCATGGCACAGCGACTTCGTGCATTTGTTACCGACAGGTTGCTTTCCTACCGCGATGTTTTCACGGCGAGGGCACCTGTCAAGCAGAACGAGGGCATCGGTCGACCCCTCGTGAGCAAGCTCACCATGGGCATGATAGGGCCGCCACTCGACCAGACGGCCCTCCCGCGTGCTGCGTTGACAACCGTCTCTTCCGTGCCTGAAACCGCAGGTCAGGCGCGGTACCGGAACCGGCTCGTCCCCGGACGTCACGCGACGACGGTCAGTGCGGACGGCACGCTGCGGACCCGCAGTCCGGTCGCCGTCCCGAGGTGGTCGCCGTCGAGCTGCCAGCCCTGCGGACGGTGTGCGGTGAGGGTCAGCTCGGCCTGGTCGTGCCAGCGGTGCACACCCTCGCCGCGGACGTCGGGCCGCGCGGCGAACACCTCGCGCACGTGCTGCAGCATCCGGGCGATGCCGGTCCGGCCCAGCGCGAACACGTCCAGGCCGCTGTCGAACGAGGCGTCCGGGGTCGGGTTGACCGCCCGGGCGCCCAGGTAGGTCCACGGCGAGACGTTGGAGACCAGGCACAGGAACAACCCGTCGATGGCGGGCTCGCCGACCAGCTCGATCGACATCGCCGGGTCCCGGCGTCCGCGGCCGAACACGAAGGTGCCCGTCGCCTCCAGCACGTAGAGCAGGCCGGTGGAGCGGACCCCGCGGGCGCGGTGGGCCTCCACCCGGCCGATGACGTCGGCGTCGAAGCCCAGGCCGGCGGAGAAGGCGAACCAGCGCGGTTCGCCCCACTCCGGGTGCGCCGCGGCCCCGGCGTCCGCCGCGGCCTGCGCCAGCTTCGGGTCGGGCAACCGGGCCGGCGCCGTGGTGGCGCCGCGGGCGCTGGCCGTGCCCAGCGAGATCTGCCGGGTGCGTCCGGCGCGCAGCGAGTCGAGGACCTCGCGGGTCGCGGCCAGCGGGTCCCGGGCTCGACCGAGAGCGCGGGAGAAGACGTTCGTCGAGCCCCCGGGCACCACGGCCAGCGGCGGGACGTGCTCGCCGGGACCGTCGTGCAGCAGGCCGTTGACCACCTCGTTGACCGTGCCGTCGCCGCCGAGCGCGAGGACGACGTCGACCCCCTCGACGCACGCCTTGCGGGCCAGTTCGCTGCCGTGCCCGCGGTGCGTGGTCTCGGCGACCTCGACCTGCAGCTCGTCGGCGAGGGTGTTGAGCACGCGGTCGCGGACGCCGCGGTTGGTCGTCGTCGCCGCGGGGTTGGCCACCACGAGCGCGCGCATGGCAGTCAGGCTAGCCAGCGACGCGACCGACCCCGGCGCTGGCGTGCGGCGGCTGCGCTACCAGGGGTGGCAGGTCCTCCGGCACGCCGTCCCGCCGGTGTGCCGGCGCGTACCCTCCCGGTCGTGACCGAGCAGTCCGGAGCCAGGCCGCCGCGGGACCGCCGGCGGGCGGAGCGGCTGCTCGGCGGGGCCGCCGAGCCGGCGACCCCACGCCCCGGGCGGCAGCACCCGGCCGCCCCGCCAGCGGTGCGCCGCGCGGCGCTGGTCGCCGGGGTGGAGGCCGCGGCGCTGGCCGCGGTCTCCCTCTGGCTGCTCGTGCTGACGATCACCTCGACCCCCGACGACGTCGGGCGGGCGCTGGCCGAGGTCGTGCTGGTCGGCCTCGGGGCCGCCCTGCTCGGCGCTGCCGCTGTCGGGCTCGCGCGGGTCGCGCAGTGGACGCGTGCGCCGGTCGTCACGATGCAGCTGTTCCTGGGGCTCTTCGGCTTCTACTCGGCGTCCGCGGGGGCGCCGCTGGTCGGCGTCCCGGTCCTGGCGCTGGCGGCGACCGAGCTCTACCTGCTGGCCACTCCCGAGGCCCGGCTGGCGTTCCTCGAGCGCTGAAGGAGGCCCCCGCAGGAGCCCGTTGGCTCCCTCTCAGGGTCCCGCCCCGAGCCTGCGAGGGGTGGGGGGAGAGGGGGTCCTCTTTCAGACCAGGTCGACGACGTCGGCGATCGAGTCGAGCACCCGGCCCGGCCGGAACGGGAAGCGCGCCACGTCGGAGGCCCGGGTCGAGCCGGTGAGCACCAGGATGGTGTCCAGGCCGGCCTCGATGCCCGCGACGACGTCGGTGTCCATGCGGTCGCCGATCATCACCGTCGACTCGGAGTGCGCCTCGATCCGGTTCATGGCGCTGCGGAACATCATCGGGTTGGGCTTGCCGACGAAGTAGGGCTCGGAGCCGGTGGCGCGGGTGATCATCGCCGCGACCGAGCCGGTGGCCGGGAGCGGGCCCTCGGGTGAGGGGCCGGTGACGTCGGGGTTGGTCGCGATGAAGCGGGCCCCGGCGCCGATCAGCCGGATGGCCCGCGTGATGGCCTCGAAGGAGTACGTGCGGGTCTCACCGAGGACGACGTAGTCCGGCTCGGTGTCGGTGAGCGTGTAGCCGGCCTCGTACAGCGCGGTGGTGAGGCCGGCCTCGCCGATGACGTAGGCCGAGCCGTTCGGCAGCTGGGTGGACAGGAAGTCCGCGGTCGCCAGCGCCGAGGTCCAGATCGACGCCTCGGGGACCTGCAGGCCCGACCGCGCCAGCCGCGCGGAGAGGTCCCGCGGCGTGAAGATCGAGTTGTTGGTGAGGACCAGGAAGCGCCGGCCCGCCGCGACCAGGCGGTCGAGGAAGTCCGCGGCGCCGGGCAGTGCCAGGCCCTCGTGCACCAGGACGCCGTCCATGTCGGTCAGCCAGCACTCCGCCGGCTTGCGGTCGATGCTCACCCCGGTGATCCTGCCGACCCACTCCTGGTCCTGCTCAGCGGAGCCCGCGGCGGTCGGCCGCGAAGCCGGTCAGGGCGTCGTCGGTGAGCCGGAAGACCGTCCACTCGTCCATCGGCACTGCACCGGCGGCCTCGTAGAACTCGATCGAAGGGGTGTTCCAGTCCAGCACCGACCACTCCAGCCGGCTGTACCCGCGCTGAACGCACAGGTCGGCCAGCGTGCGCAGCAGCTCCCGGCCCAGCCCGCTGCCGCGGTGCTGCGGCTGGACGTAGAGGTCCTCGAGGTGGATGCCGTGGGTGCCGCGCCAGGTGGAGAAGTTGAGGAACCACAGCGCCATCCCGACGACCACCCCGTCGTCGGCCTCGGCGACGTGACCGAAGAGCAGGGGGGACTCGGCGAACAGTGCCGCGGACAGCTGCTCCTCGGTCATCCGGGCCTCGTGCGGGGCCTTCTCGTACCCGGCCAGCTCCCGCACCAGGTCCACCACGGCGGCGACGTCGTCGGGGGCGACGGGCCGGACACTCACGTGAGCAGCTCCTTGAGACGGGCCGGCACCAGCCGGCCCAGGGGGGAGAGCACCGGTACGAGGACCGGTGCCAGCAGGTAGCCGTAGGCCAGCACGCAGCCGGTCACGACCGGCACGAGGGCGAAGCCGACGACGACGGCCAGCGCCGCGGCGACGAGCCCGTAGGGTCGGCCGCTCTTGGGGCTGACCAGCGAGCGGAACGAGCGAAAGCGGACCGTGCTGACCATCAGCAGCGCCGGGACGGCGAGGATGAGCAGCACCCACAGCCGCTCCCGGCCCTGCATCTGGTCGCCGAACGCGAAGACCGAGGCGAGCACGACGCCGGCCGCCCCTGGGCTCGGCATGCCGGTGAAGTACCGCTTGTCCGCGGTCGGGTCGATGGTCGTGTTGAACCGCGCCAGCCGTATCGCCGCGCAGGCCACCCACAGACCGCAGGCCACCCAGCCCAGCGGGTCCCAGGCGTCGCGGCCCTCGGAGAACAGCGTGAAGGCCACCAGCGCCGGGGCGAGCCCGAAGGAGACCAGGTCGGCCAGCGAGTCGAACTGCAGGCCGAAGGGGGTCACCGCGCCGACCAGCCGGGCGACGGCGCCGTCGGCGATGTCGAAGACCACCGAGAGCCCGACCAGGACGGCGGCGAGCGTGTACTGACCGCGGATGGAGACCAGGATCGCGACGAAGCCGCACATCATGTTGGCCAGGGTGAACAGGCTGGGCAGGGTCGCCAGCGCCCGCCGGCGGGTGCCGCGCACCGACCCGCGGACGAACTCGACGGTCGCCGTCCGCCGCCGGGTCTGCGGGAGGCGGGCGCCGGACGGGGAGCTGGGCACCGGGAGCCTCCTCAGCCGGCGTCGGACCAGCGGGCGATGACGGTCTCGCCGCCGCGCACCCGCTGGCCCACCCGGACGAGCACCGCGCAGTCCCGGGGGACGAAGACGTCCATGCGGGAGCCGAACTTCATCAGGCCCATCCGCTCGCCGGTCGCCAGCCGCCGGCCGACGCCGGTGCGGGTGACGATGCGGCGGGCGAGCACGCCGACGATCTGCCGGAAGACCACGGTGCGGGGGGCGGGGCCGTCGGTATCGCGCAGGCACAGCTCGCTGCGCTCGTTCCGGTGCGCCGACTCCTTGCGGTAGGCGGCCAGGAAGCTGCCCCTGCGGTAGGAGCTCTCCACCACCTCACCGTGGTACGGCGAGCGGTTGACGTGCACGTCGACGACGGACAGGAACACGCTGACCTGCTGCCAGCCGCCCTCGGGGGCCGGTTCCGGGGCGACGCCCTCCTGCGGCTCACCCGCGACCATCACCACGCCGTCGGCGGGGGACAGGACGTCGTCGGGGGCCGGCGGCTCGACGTCGCAACGCCGGTCGGGGTCGCGGAAGAACAGCGCCATGTAGGCCGCCAGGAGGGCGAAGGGCCAGGCGGCGAGCCGGAGGCTCCGGCGGCCACTGGCCCGCCCTGCGGCGGCGAGCACGGCGGCGGGTGCCAGGGGCCCGGTGATGAACGGCCACCCGGCCGGGTCGATACGCATCGAGGTCAAACGGTACCGGGGAGCAGTCTCTCGCCACGACCGGTCGCCGCCCTGCACCCTGCCGCCCGGCCCCGCTGCAGGCGCCCCTCCACGATGGGGAGCAGCGGGCTCCGCTCTCAGACCGACGCGGTGCTGATGTTGACCAGCCAGCGCACGCCGTAGCGGTCGGTCACCTGGCCGAAGGTGTCGCCCCACACCTGCTGCTCCAGGGGGACGTCGACCTTGCCGCCCTCGGTCAGCGCCTCGAACCAGCGGGTCAGCGTGGGTGCATCGTCGCCGGACAGCGACAGCGAGACCCGGTCGGGGCCGGCGGCGTCGGGGTCGTGGCCGTCGGACGCCATCAGTTCGAGCCCGTCGGCGGTGCGCAGGAACGCGTGCATGACGCCGTCGTCGGGGTACTGGTCGCCGCCGCCGCCAGCGTCGCCGAAGGTCATCACGTCGAGCTGCCCGCCGAGGACGGAGCGGTAGAACTCCATCGCCTCGCGCGCGGTGCCGGAGAAGTGCAGGTACGGGTTCAGACGGGCGGCCATGGGGTCTCCTGGGTGTGGCGACGGACGGGGTGCGGGTGTCAGCACGGCAGACCGCCCCGATCCCTGGAACTCATCGCCGGGAACGGCACCGGTCGGCGAGCGGAGCGCTCGCCGACCGGTGCCGTTCCCTGCAGGAGACCTCAGGCGGCGGCCTTCGTCTCCCAGAAGATCTTGTCGATCTCGGCGATGTAGTCGAGCAGCTTCTGGCCCTCGGCCGGGTCCATGCTGCCCCGGGCCCCCGAGGCGCCGGCCTGCTTGGTGGCCTTGTTGAACAACTCGTGCAGCTGCGGGTACTTCTCGAAGTGCGGCGCCTTGAAGTAGTCGGTCCACAGCACCCACAGGTGGTGCTTGACCAGCTCGGCGCGCTGGTCCTTGATCATGATCGCGCGGGTGCGGAAGACCGGGTCCTCGTTGGCCTGGTACTTCTCCTGGATGGCCTTGACGGACTCCGCCTCGATGCGGGCCTGGGCCGGGTCGTACACGCCGCAGGGGACATCGCAGTGAGCGGTCGCCGCCACGGCGGAGAACATGCCGAAACGCATGGGCTGAGCCTCCGGTTCTGTGGGGTCGGTTCGTCTGCGACCCTACTCCCGGTGAGCAGCGGGGACACGTCCGGAGCAGGGCGGATGACGGGCGTCGAGGCGCTGGTCACGCCCTGGGTGGTGGCCCGGGTGTCCGGTCCGTCGATGACCCCCACGGTCCGCTCGGGCGACCGGCTGCTGGTGCGCCGGGTCACCTCCGGGGATCCGGTCCACGAGGGCGCCGTGGTCCTCGCCCGCTTCCCTGCCCGGCCGGAGCTGCTGGTCGTCAAGCGGGTGCGCCGCGCGGTGCCGGGCGGGCACTGGGTCGAGGGCGACAACTCCCTCGTCACCGACGACAGCCGCGCGTTCGGTCCAGCCGTCGTCGTCGGTCGGGTGGTCGGTCGGCTGTGGCCGCGACCGGGCCGGCTGCCCGGTCGTCCCGCCTAGGCCGTGCCCAGCTCCGCGTAGCGGGCGCGGCACTGCTCGATCGTCGGCAGCAGCCCCTGCGCGCGGGCCTCGGCCAGGGTGGGCGCCTGCTGGTCCTTGGCCGACAGCTCGAACTCGACGTCGTCGGGCCACGGCAGGTCCAGAGCCGGGTCCACCGGCGAGACGCCGAACTCCCGGGCCGGGTCGTAGCCGCTGGAGACCAGGTAGGTGACCGAGCTGCCGTCGGCCAGCGACAGGAAGGCATGGCCGAGGCCCTCGGCCAGGTACACCGCCCGCGGCTGCTCGCTGTCGAGGACGACCGCGTCGTGCACGCCGAAGGTGGGCGAGCCGACCCGGACGTCGACGACGACGTCGAGCACCCGGCCGGCGGGGCAGTAGACGTACTTGGCCTGCCCGGGCGGGACCAGCGCGAAGTGGACGCCGCGCAGCACGCCACGCGCGGAGACGCTGTGGTTGGCCTGGGCCAGCGGCAGGCCGTGGCCGACGACGCCGGCGAGCACGTCGGCGCGGTACCACTCCGTGAACCGGCCACGGGCATCGCCGTGGGGCACGAGGTCGAGGACGTAGGCGTCGCCGACGGCGAGCTGGCGCATCTGCACGCCAGGACCGTAGTCAGCTCCGCCGTGGCGACCGCGCAGCGGAGTGCCGCTCGTGGGCCGTGTCCGGGACGGGCGGGACGGGCGGGGAGTACCGGTCCGTACTGGATTACGCTCCCGGGTCCATGAGCGCGCAGCAGCACGACGGGACTGCCGACCGCTTCGCCGACGACCCGGCGTTCGCGGTGCACGAGGGCGGCAAGCTCGTCGTCCGCCCCACCCGCCCGATCGAGACGGTGGCCGACCTGGCGCTGACCTACACGCCGGGCGTCGCCCGGGTGTCCAGCGCGATCGCCACGGAGCCGGCCCTGGCCGACAGGTACACCTGGGCGCCGCGCGTGGTCGCGGTGGTCTCCGACGGCACCGCCGTCCTCGGCCTGGGGGACATCGGGCCGGCCGCGGCGCTGCCGGTCATGGAGGGCAAGGCCTGCCTGTTCAGCGAGTTCGCCGGGCTCTCGTCGGTGCCGGTGGTGCTCGCGACGACCGACGTGGACGCGATCGTGGAGACGGTGGCGGCGATCGCGCCGTCCTTCGGCGGCATCAACCTCGAGGACATCAGCGCCCCGCGCTGCTTCGAGATCGAGGAGCGGCTGCGCGAGCGGCTGGACATCCCGGTCATGCACGACGACCAGCACGGGACGGCGATCGTCGTCCTGGCCGCGCTGCGCAACGCCGCGCGGGTGGTCGGCCGGGAGCTCGGGTCGCTGCGGGTGGTCGTCTCCGGCGCCGGTGCGGCCGGGGTCGCCTGCACCAAGATCCTGCTGGGGGCCGGCGTCGGCGACATCGCCGTGGCCGACTCGCGGGGCGTGCTGCACACCGGCCGCGGCGACCTCACGCCGATCAAGCGCTGGCTCGCCGACAACACCAACCGGTCCGGCTACGCGGGCACGATGGCCGGCGCGCTGGAGGGCGCCGACGTCTACCTGGGGCTGTCCGGGGGCTCGGTGCCCGAGTCGGTGATCGCCTCGATGGCGCGCGACTGCATCGTCTTCTCGCTGGCCAACCCCATCCCCGAGGTGGACCCGGAGATGGCGGCCCGGTACGCGGCCGTCGTCGCCACCGGTCGCAGCGGGGAGCCCAACCAGATCAACAACGTGCTCGCCTTCCCCGGTGTGTTCCGCGGTGCGATCGACGCCCGGGCCACCGGCATCACCGAGGCGATGAAGCTGGCTGCGGCGACGGCGATCGCCGACGTCGTGGGGGACGAGGTGCGGGCCGACTACGTGGTGCCCAGCCCGCTGGACCGCCGGGTCGCCGAGGCGGTGGCGACCGCGGTGGCCGCCTGCGCCCGCGAGGAGGGCGTCACCCGCTGAGGAGGACGGGGCCCTCCTGCCGGCACGAGGGCCAGGCTCACCCCCGTCCGGGCAGGCCCTGCAGCAGCGGGTCGACCGTCGCGCGGACGTCGGTGTTCAGGTAGACGCAGTACAGGGTCACCAGCACGAACGCCGGCACCAGCACGACCTTCTCCAGCGTCGTCCCGGTGCGCAGCGGGGTCAGCGCCACCCGGGAGCGGCGCAGCAGCCAGAGCACCGGCACCGGCACGCCCTGCGTGGTGAGGGCGTCCCCGGCGATGTGGGTGAGCACCCCGAGCGCGACCGCCCACGGCAGCCACGCCGGGCTGGGGGAGTGCGCGAGCAGCAGCCAGGCGCCGGCCCAGGGGAGCACCAGGTTGCCGACGACGGTGTTCTCCGCCCGCCCCGGGATGACGAAGTGCAGTGCCCGCAGCGCCAGCCCGATCGCCAGCGCCATGAGCAGCAGACTGGCCCAGGAGGCGTTGGCCGCGGCCAGGGCCAGGGCGCCGAAGGCCAGCGGGGCCAGGACGGCGTCGTGGGTGCCCCAGCGGTGTCCCTGGGCCAGCCGCCCCACGGCGCCGGAGGGGACGTCGGTGAGCGGGCCCCACATGTCCGAGACCGTCGAGCCGCTGTGGTCGAGGTCGGGCAGCATCGCCATGCCGCCGACGGCGGCGATCCAGGCGACCTGACCGACGGTGCCCCCGACCGGGGCCCAGGGCAGCGTGGCGGCGCCGGCGGCGAGCCCGGAGAGCGCGTGGGAGTGACCGAGCACGGGGACAGCGTGCCTCCGCCGATCCGTACCGCTGCGAAGGCGACCCATCCGGCGTGTCCCAGCGGGCCGAGTCCCCTCCTGCCGCGCTGTGCGGGTGAGGGGAGCTCAGCCGTCCAGGTCGTCGTCGTCCGTGCCGCCGCGGGCCAGCCAGGTGGCCAGTCGTTCGACGGGCACCTCGAAGTCAGGGTGCTGGTCGACGAAGGCCTGCAGCTGGTCGGCCAGCCAGGCGAGCGTCACCTGCTCCTCGCCCCGCCGGCCGGCCAGCTCCTCCAGCCCCCTGTCAGTGAAGTACACGGTCGTTCGAGTACCCGTCAGTCGGCGTAGGCCTGCGCGACGAGCTGCTTCTGCTCGGCCTCGTGCACCTTCGCCGAGCCGACGGCCGGGCTGGCCGAGGCGCGGCGGCTGACCCGGCGCAGGCGGCGTCCGGACGGCAGGTGCTCGGGCAGGTTGACGGCCATGAACTGCCAGGCGCCCATGTTGGCCGGCTCCTCCTGCACCCAGACGACGTCGTCCGCGTTCGGGTAGCGCTCGAGCTGCTGCACGATCTCCTCGGCCGGCAGCGGGTAGAGCTGCTCGACCCGCACGACCGCGGTGTCCGCGGTGCCGGTGGCCTCGCGCTGCGCCATCAGGTCGTAGGCGACCTTGCCGCTGCACAGCAGGACCCTGCGCACCGCGCCGTCGTCGAGCGGCTCGCCGCCCACGCCCGGGTCGGGGAGCACCGGCCGGAAGGTCTCGTCGGTGAAGTCCGAGACCGGGCTGACGGCGGCCTTCGCCCGCAGCAGCGACTTCGGCGTGAACACGATCAGCGGCCGGTGGACGTCGGAGAGCGCCTGCCGGCGGAGCAGGTGGAAGTAGTTGCCCGGCGTCGAGCAGTTGGCGACGGTCATGTTGTTCTCCGCCGCGAGCTGCAGGAACCGCTCGATGCGGCCGCTGGAGTGGTCGGGGCCCTGCCCCTCCAGCCCGTGCGGCAGCAGCATCACGACACCGGACCGCTGACCCCACTTGGCCTCGCCCGAGCTGATGAACTCGTCGATGACCATCTGGGCGCCGTTGACGAAGTCGCCGAACTGCGCCTCCCACAGCACCAGGGCCTTCGGGTTGGCCACGGAGTAGCCGTACTCGAAGCCGACCGCGGCGTACTCCGAGAGCAGCGAGTCGTAGACGAAGAACTTCGCCTGCTCCGGCGACAGGTTCGCCAGCGGGGTGAACTCGGCGCCGTTCTCGCGGTCGATGAGCACCGAGTGGCGCTGCACGAACGTGCCACGGCGGGAGTCCTGACCGGCCAGCCGCACGGGCACGCCCTGCATGAGCAGCGACCCGAAGGCGAGCAGCTCGCCCATCGCCCAGTCGACGCCGCCCTCGCTGACCATCGCCGCGCGCCGCTCCAGCATCCGCTGGAGCTTTGGGTGGACGGTGAAGTCCTCCGGGAGGGAGACGTGCGCGTCACCGATCGCCTTGAGCACCTCGGTGGTGATCGCCGTGGCGACCGGCTTCTCCTGCGCGGGCTGGTCCATGACCGGCTGCGGCTTCGAGGTGTCCTGCGCGTCGTGGGTCTCGGCGAAGGCCCGTTCGAGCTGGTCGCGGTAGTCCTTGAGGGCTTCCTCGGCCTCCTGCAGCGTGATGTCGCCGCGGCCGATGAGCGACTCGGTGTACAGCTTCCGGACCGAGCGCTTGCGGTCGATGATGTCGTACATCAGCGGCTGGGTCATCGAGGGGTCGTCGCCCTCGTTGTGGCCGCGGCGGCGGTAGCAGACCAGGTCGACGACGACGTCCTTCTTGAACGCCTGCCGGTACTCGACCGCCAGCCGCGCCACCCGCACGCACGCCTCGGGGTCGTCGCCGTTGACGTGGAAGATCGGCGCGTTGACCATCCGCGCCACGTCGGTGGAGTACAGGCTCGAGCGGGACTGCGCCGGGCTGGTGGTGAAGCCGACCTGGTTGTTGATGACCACGTGCACGGTGCCGCCGGTGCGGTAGCCGCGCAGCTGCGAGAGGTTCAGCGTCTCGGCGACGACGCCCTGGCCGGCGAAGGCCGCGTCGCCGTGCAGCAGCACCGGCAGGACGGTGAAGCCCTGCTCGCCCTTGTCGATCATGTCCTGCTTGGCGCGGACGACGCCCTCGAGGACGGGGTTGACCGTCTCCAGGTGCGAGGGGTTGCTGGCCAGCGAGACGGCGATCTCCGCGCCCGGCTCGAACGGGTTCTCGAAGGTGCCCTCGGCGCCCAGGTGGTACTTCACGTCGCCGGAGCCCTGGACGGTGCCGGGGTCGATGTTGCCCTCGAACTCGCCGAAGATCTTGGCGTAGCTCTTGCCGAGCACGTTGGCCAGCACGTTGAGCCGGCCGCGGTGCGCCATGCCGATCGCGACCTCGTCCAGGCCGTGGTCGGTGCCGGCGATCAGCACCTCGTCCAGCAGCGGGATGACCGACTCGCCGCCCTCGAGGCTGAACCGCTTCTGGCCGACGTACTTGGTCTGCAGGAAGGTCTCGAACGCCTCGGCGGCGTTGAGCCGGCCCAGCACGTGCTTCTGCTTCTGCCGGTCGGGCTGCTCGGCCTTGAGCTCGACCCGCTGCTGGATCCACTCCCGCTCTTCGGGGTCGGTGATGTGCATGTACTCCACGCCGACCGTGCGGCAGTAGGAGTTGCGCAGCACCCCGAGGACGTCGCGCAGCGCCATCAGCTTCTCGCCGGCGAACCCGCCGACGGGGAACCTGCGGTCGAGGTCCCACAGCGTCAGGCCGTGCTGGAGGATGTCCAGGTCCGGGTGGCTGCGGACCTTGAACTCCAGCGGGTCGGTGTCGGCCATGAGGTGGCCGTTGCGCCGGTAGGACTCGATGACCTCGATGACCCGGGCTTCCTTGTCGATCTGCCCCTCGCGGCTGACCCGCACGTCGGGCATCCAGCGCACCGGCTCGTAGGGGACGCGCAGCGACCGGAAGACCTCGTCGTAGAAGCCGTCCTCACCGAGCAGCAGCTGGTGCAGGCGGCGCAGGAAGTCGCCGGACTCGGCGCCCTGGATGATCCGGTGGTCGTAGGTCGAGGTCAGCGTGATGATCTTGCTGACGGCCATGTCGGTGAGCGCCTCGGCGCTCATCCCCTGGAACTCGGCCGGGTACTCCATGGCGCCCACGCCGATGATCGCGCCCTGGCCGGCGGTCAGCCGCGGCACCGAGTGGACGGTGCCGATCGTGCCCGGGTTGGTCAGGCTGATCGTGGTGCCGGAGAAGTCCTCGAGGGTCAGCTTGCCCGCGCGGGCGCGCCGGATGACGTCCTCGTAGGCGCCCCAGAACTGGGCGAAGTCCATCTCCTCGGCGGCCTTGATCGAGGCGACGACGAGCGACCGCGAGCCGTCGGACTTCGGCAGGTCGATGGCCAGGCCGAAGTTGACGTGCTCGGGCTGCACCAGCGTCGGCTTGCCGTCGACCTCGGCGAAGGCGGCGTTCATGTTCGGGAAGTCGTCGAGCGCCCGGACCAGCGCGTAGCCGATCAGGTGGGTGAACGAGACCTTGCCGCCGCGCGAGCGCTGGAGGTGGTTGTTGACGACGATGCGGTTGTCGGCCAGCAGCTTGGCCGGCACCGCGCGCACGCTGGTGGCCGTCGGCACGGTCAGCGAGGCGTTCATGTTCTTGACGACGCTGGCCGCGGCCCCCCGGAGCGGGACGCGCCTGGGCCCGTCACCGGCGGGCTGGCCGGCCTTGGCGGCGGGCTTGGCGGCCGGTGCGGGCTTGGCGGCCGGTGCGGGCGCGGGCTTGGCGGCCGGTGCGGGCGCGGCCTTGGCGGCCGGTGCGGGCGCGGCCTTGGCGGCCGGCTGCTGCTGAGCGGTCCGGTCGGCGGCCCGGGCCACGACGGTGTCCTCGGAGCGCTCCTGGACGCGGGTGGCCCGGGATCGTGCGCCGGCACCGGCGGTGGGCTCCTGGTCGGGCGCCTCCTGCCGGGCGGCCGGGGCCGGTTCGGACGGCGTCTCCGGGGCGGCCTCGGGCTGCGAGTCGGCGGCCGGCGCGTCCCGGTCGTCGCTCGCGGACACCGGGCTGCCCGGCCGGTAGTCGGCGAAGAACTCGTGCCACGCCTGGTCCACGCTGGAGGGATCGGCGAGGTACTGCTGGTACATCTCCTCGACCAGCCACTCGTTGGTGCCGAATCCCGCCACCGCTGAGGAGTTGGAGGTGGAGGACGGCCGGGGTGAGCTCACGCTTGACACAGGTCGAGTGCCTTCTTCGTCGTCGGTGCACGTCTCTGGACCGGGGATGGAGTCTACGCCCGAACCTGCAGGCTGACCGGGTGTGAAACAGCCCCGTCCAGGGTCCCGCCCCGAGCTCGCGAGGGGCAAGGAGGACGGGGTCCTTGCTCAGTCCGTGGCGCCACGGGACACGAGCAGGTCGGCCAGCGCGTCGTGCGCGGTCGCCTGACCTGCGTCGTCCCGGCGGTTGCGGGCCGCAGCGACCCGGCTGATGTCCAGCGCGCTGGCGCCGTCCGCCGTGGTGGCGTTGATGTCTGCTCCCGCGTCGAGCAGTTCGCGGACCACCTCGGGCGCGTCGCGACCCCCGCCGGCGGCCACCGCGGCGTGCAGCGCGGACCGGCCGGTCTCGGGGTCCCGCCGGTTGACGTCGGCGCCGGCGGCCAGCAGCAGCCGGACGAGGTCCAGCCGGCTGCGGCCCGCGGCGGCCCGCAGTGCGCCGCCGTCCACGTCGGCGCCCCGGGCCAGCAGCTCCCGGGCGGTGCCGGCCGCGCCGCCGGCCGCGGCGAGGGTCAGCAGGTCCACCCCGGTCAACGGGTCGGCCAGCGGGGCACCGCCGTCCAGCTCGGTGCGCAGCCGCTCGACGTCGTCGAGGTAGGCCGCGCTGGCCGTGTCCACCGGTGCGCCCAGCTCGCGCAGCAGCGGGACGAGGTCCGGCGCGGACTCCAGCGCGGTGTGCAGCGGGTCCCGGCCGTGCTCGGTCCGGGCGGAGAGGTCGGCGCCGGCCTCGACCAGCAGCCGCACGACCTGGGCCCGCCCCTCGGTGACCGCCACGTGCAGCGGCGTCCAGCCGCCCTGGCCACCGCGCTCCACCGTGGCGCTCAGCAGCCGGGGGGAGTCCTGGACGGCGGCGCGGACGGCCTCGACGTCGCCGTCGGCGATCAGCCGGCCCAGCCGAGGGGCGGTCATGCGCGTGGTCATGGGGATCCCCGTTCGGGTCGAGGAGGCGGTGCTCCGTGCGGTCGGACTCCGACGCCCGTCCGACGCTGCGTCGGCCCGGTCGCGGAGGACGGGGTCCTCCTTCAGACGACGTCGCGGCGGACGGCGAGCAGGGTGCCCAGCAGTGCCGCCACCAGACCGTAGCCGAGCAGCAGCAGACCGCCCTGCCACCGTTCGAGGAGGTCCGGCCCCTGCAGGGTCGCGGTCAGTGCCTCGAGGGCACCGCCGGGCAGCCACTTGTAGGCGTCGGCTATCGCGCTGATCTGCCGGACGATCGCCTCGACGACGAACAGGTACACGAGCCCGCCGACGATCGCGCCCACCTGGTTGCGCACGAGCGCGCCGAGGCCGACCCCGATGACGGTGTAGATGACCAGCGCCAGCCCGCTGTTGGCGAGGACCTGCAGGTTCTCCCCGCTGAGTGCCGGCACCGCGCCCCGGGCTCCGGCGGCCACGGCCGCCACGCCGTAGTTGACGGCCAGCACGACGAGCGCGAAGGGCACCGCGACCAGCGCGTAGGCCGCCAGCTTGGCGATCACCACCCGGCCGCGCCTCGGCGTGGTGAGGAAGGTCGGCGTGGCCGTGCGGTGCCGGTACTCCTGGGTCATCCCGATGATGCCGAGGATCAGGAACAGCACGGTGACGTTCGCGCCGGTGGCCAGCACGAGCTGCTCGAACTGCTCCGTGCCGACGGCCGGGAGCCCGCCAGGAGGGCCGCCGCCCTGGGCGCCGCCAGGGGTGCTGCCGGCGAAGGAGGTGAAGAGCACCACGAACCCGGCCACCAGCACGCAGGCGCCCAGCAGGAGCCCGATCCAGACGCGGGTGGTGAAGAGCTTGGTCCACTCGGCGCGGACGAGCGCGGTCACGGTCGGCTCCCCTCGGGTGCGGCGTACTGCTCCTGGCCGGCGGTGAGCCGGAAGTACAGCTCCTCCAGGCCGCTGGTCTCCGCGCGCAGCTCGTGCAGCTCCACGCCCGCCCGGAAGGCCTGCGCGCCGACGGCGTCCGGCGTCGTCCCGGTCACCGAGACCCGGCCGTCCTCGCTGGGCGCGACCGTGAACCCGGCGGCCCCGAGGACCTCGGCCAGCCGCCCGGCCTCGGGACTGCGCACCACCACCGCCCCGCTGCCCTGCGCGCCGGAGCGCAGCTCGGTGATCGAGCCCTCGCGGACCAGTCGTCCGGCGCCGACGATGACCACGCGGTCGGCGGTCTGCTCCATCTCGGCGAGCAGGTGGCTGGAGACCAGGACGGTGCGCCCCTCGGTGTGCGCCATGTGGCGCAGGAAACCGCGGAGCCACTGGATGCCCTCGGGGTCCAGTCCGTTGGCCGGCTCGTCGAGCACCAGCACCGCCGGGTCGCCGAGCAGCGCGGTGGCCAGCGCCAGCCGCTGGCGCATGCCCAGCGAGTAGCCGCCCGCCCGCCGTCGGCCGGCGTCGGCGAGACCGACCTGGGCGAGCACCTCGTCGGCGCGCGAGACCGGCAGGCCCGCGGCCCGGCAGTACACCCGCAGGTGGTTGCGCCCGGACCGCGCCGGGTGGAAGGCCGTCTCGAGCACCGCACCGACCGTGCGCACCGGCGCCGGGAGGTCGGGGTAGGGAACGCCGTCGAAGGTCGCCGTCCCCGCGTCGGGCCGCTCCAGGCCGAGGGCCATGCGCAGCGTGGTGGTCTTGCCGGCTCCGTTGGGGCCGAGGAAGCCGGTGATGGACCCCGGCTCGACGCTGAAGCTCAGGTCGTCGACGGCGCGGACGGCGCCGAAGCTCTTGCTGAGGCCGTGGACCTCGACCCGCACGGGTCGGCGGTGGGAGCTGCTGCCGGAGTCGATGGGGCTCTCCTCGCGTGGGCCGGGCGACGTGCCCATCCAAGCGCACCGGGCGGTCGTTCCGGCACCCGGTGGTCCGTTCCCGGGCGTGTCCGGACGTGGCCCGGGCGCCCTGCCCGACCGGTTACCCTCGGTGGGTTGCCCGGTCAGGCGGGCGAACCGGCCTCCCGGCGAGCCTGAAGCGCCACCCGAGGCGGCCCGGGATCGCGAGCGAGGAGGGTCCGTGAGCGCCTACCGCACGGTGGTGGTCGGGACCGACGGGTCGGAGTCCTCGCTGCGCGCGGTGCGGCGCGCCGGGGCCCTCGCGGGGGCCTGCGATGCCCGGCTGGTCATCGTCTGCGCGTACCTGCCGCCGCGGGCCGACGACCGCGAGCTCCGCCGTGCGCAGGAGCAGCTCGGGGAGGGCGCCACCGAGGGCGTCGGGTCCGCGCCTGCCGAGGACACCGTGCGCGGTGCCGCCGAGGAGGCCGTCGCCGCCGGTGCGGGCGAGGTGGAGCAGGTCGCCGTCGTCGGCTCGCCGGTCGAGACGCTGCTCGACGTCGTCACCCGGGCGCAGGCCGACCTGCTGGTCGTGGGCAACCGCGGCCTCAACGGCATCAGGAGCCGGCTGATGGGGTCCGTCCCGGCCGACGTGACGCGCCGCTCGTCGGTCGACGTCCTGGTCGTCCACACCACGGGCTGACGACGCTGTCCGACACCCCTCAGGACCCGGACGTGGTGGCGGACGCCGGCGACGCCCACGAGGCGCTGCTGCGCCTGCTGCTGGACGGTCCGCGCCGCTACACCCGGCTGCAGATCGCAGCGATGGCCGGGCTGCCCCCCGAGCACACCCGGCGGCTGTGGCGGGCGCTCGGCTTCCCCGACGCCGCAGACGACGACCCGGTCTTCGCCGACGCCGACGTCCGGGCGCTGGAGCTGCTGCGCGCGCTCATCGACTCCGGCTTCGTCGAGCCGGGGACGGAGGCCTCGATCGCCCGCGCGATGGCGCAGTCGCTGTCGCGGCTGGCCGACTGGCAGACCGACCTGCTGGCCGACGCCTTGTCCCGCAGCGGGTCCGACCCCGGGCGGCGCGCCGTCCCGCCGGAGGAGGCGGTGGCCGCCGCCCACGACCTGTTCCCGCTGCTGCGGGACGTGCAGGACTACGTGTGGCGACGGCACCTGGCGGCCAACGCCGACCGGCTGCTCACCCCGGCGGCCGCCGTCGACCGGAGGGAGCTCGCCGTCGGTTTCGCCGACCTGGTCGGCTACACCAGCCGCAGCCGGGGGATGGGCGGGCGCGAGCTCGGCGCGATGGTGGAGGACTTCGAGAGCACCGCCAGCGAGGTCATCGCCCGCCACCACGGCCGGGTGGTCAAGATGGTGGGGGACGGCGTCCTGTACACCGCCGTCTCGGCGATCGACGCCGTGGAGATCGGGCTGGAGCTGCCCGAGACCTGGCAGGCCGAGGACCGCCCGCCGCTGCGGGTGGGCGCCGCCTTCGGCACCGTGCTCACGCACCTGGGCGACGTGTACTCGCCGGTGGTGAACCTGGCCAGCCGGCTCACCACGATCGCCCGGCCCGGCACCCTGCTGGTCGACCGGGACCTCGCCCGGCACCTGCGCGGGCTGCCCCGTTACCGGGTGCGGCCGCTGCGCCGGGTGTCGGTGCGCGGCTACGACGACCTGCAGCCCTGGCTGGTGCAGCGCCGTCCGCCGGGGGAGGCCGACCTCGCGCTGGAGTCCATGCTCGACGAGATGGCCGACGACGTCCTCGAGGACGACGACCTGGAGAACGGCCTGGAGGGCTGAAGGAGGACCCCCTGCCCCCGGCCCCCTCTCGGGGCCCGCTGCGAGCGTGCGAGCAGTGGGGAGGAGGGGGTCCTTCCACTGCAGGGGGCCGGGACGAACCCGTTGGCGCCGACCCGGGCCGGCTTGGCACCCTGGTCTCCCGTGAGTGCCACGCTCGTCGCCCGCGGCCTGGCCGCCGGCCACGGTGCCCGCGTCCTGTTCTCCGACCTCGACCTCGTCGTCGCCCCCGGCGACGTCATCGGGCTGGTCGGGGTCAACGGCGCCGGCAAGTCCACCCTGCTGCGCACGCTGGCCGGCGAGCTGCCGGCCGAGTCGGGCAGCGTGACCGTCAGCCCGCCGACGGCGACCCTCGGGTACCTCCCGCAGGAGCACGAGCGGCGGCCGGGGGAGACGGTGCGCCGGGCCCTGGCCCGCCGGACGGGCGTCGCGGCCGCGCAGGCCGCGCTCGACGCCGCCACCGAGGCGCTGGCCGCGGGCGCGGACGGCGCCGACGACGCCTACGGGGAGGCCCTGGAGCGCTGGCTGGCCCTGGGCGGGGCCGACCTCGACGAGCGGGCGGAGCAGGTCGTCGGCGAGGTGGCCCCCGGAGTGCCCCTCGACGCCCCGACGACCGGCCTGTCCGGCGGGCAGGCCGCACGGGTCGGGCTGGCCGGGCTGCTGCTGTCGCGCTACGACGTGCTGCTGCTCGACGAGCCCACCAACGACCTGGACCTGGCCGGCCTGGAGCAGCTGGAGCGCTTCGTCAGCCGGGCGCGCAGCGGCATCGTCGTCGTCAGCCACGACCGGGAGTTCCTCGCCCGCACGGTGACCCGCGTGGTGGAGCTGGACCTCGCCCAGCAGCTGGTGCGGGTGCACGACGGCGGCTACGAGGCGTACCTGGTCGAGCGGGAGGTGGCCCGGCGGCACGCGCGCGAGGAGTACGAGGAGTACGCCGAGACCCGGGCCGACCTCGAGGCCCGGGCGCGCATGCAGCGCAACTGGCTGGCCAAGGGCGTGCGGGACGCGGTCAAGAAGCAGAAGGACCCGGACAAGTTCATCAAGGCCCACAACCGGGCGACGGCGGAGAAGCAGGGGGCCAAGGCCAAGCAGACCGAGCGGCGGATCGAGCGGCTGGAGGTGGTGGAGGAGCCGCGCAAGGAGTGGGAGCTGCGGATGGAGATCGCCCCCGCGCCGCGGGCCGGCGCGGTGGTCGCCACCCTCGCCGGCGCGGTCGTGCGCCGCGGCGACTTCACCCTCGGCCCGGTCGACCTCCAGGTGGACTGGGGCGACCGCGTCGTGATCACCGGCCCCAACGGCAGCGGCAAGTCCACGCTGCTGGCCGCGCTGCTGGGCCGGGTGCCGCTGGACGAGGGCCGCGGCGGCCTCGGGCCGTCGGTGCGCATCGGCGAGATCGACCAGGCGCGCGGAGCGTTCCTCGGCTCGGAGCCGCTGCTGGAGGCCTTCGCCGCGGAGGTGCCCGACCGGCCCACCGCCGAGGTGCGCACCCTGCTGGCCAAGTTCGGGCTCACCGCCGAGCACGTGCTGCGCTCGGCCGACACCCTCTCGCCGGGGGAGCGGACCCGGGCCGGGCTCGCGCTCCTGCAGGCCCGCGGGGTCAACGTGCTGGTCCTCGACGAGCCGACCAACCACCTCGACCTGCCGGCCATCGAGCAGCTCGAGCAGGCGCTGTCGGGCTACCGCGGCACGCTGCTGCTGGTCACCCACGACCGGCGGATGCTGGCCGCGGTGGACACCACCCGCCGGCTCACCGTCGAGGACGGCCGGGTCACCGAGTAGCAGCAGAAGGACCCCGTCCTCCTCACGCCTCGCACGCTCGGCGCGAGCCTCGGGACGGGGCCGGGGACGGGGCCTCCAGGACGGCGGCGACCGCGTACTCGGCCGTCGTCGCCAGCTCCTGCGGCGTCGCGCCGGCCGAGGACAGCGCCGGCAGCAGGTGGACGTCGGCCACGACGTCGACGCCGCCGGTCCAGCGCAGCGCCGCCCGCAGCGACCGCGCGCCCGACGCCGGTCCCGCCGCGCCCGCCGAGCAGCGGATGGCGACCGGGCACACGGGCGCCCCGGTGGCGACGGCGGCGGCGAGCAGGTCGGGGGAGAACCGGCCCAGCGCCGCCCCGCCGTCGGTGGGCAGCTCGGGGCGGACGAGGACCGACATCCCCCGGGCCAGTGCCGCGGCGACGTCGGCCACGGTCGCCGGGACGCTCGGGCAGGGGACGCCGGCGACGCGCTCGGAGGCGGGCGCGGCGACCACCACCCTCCGCAGCACGGTGAGCAGCACCAGCGGGTCCAGCGGCGAGGCGGAGTTCGCCACCAGCAGCAGGCCCGGCCCGGTGCGGGTGCGCGGCCAGGCCTCGGCCGGCACGTGGACGGCGACCCGCACCCCGAGGCCGGTCAGCAGGCGGGCCGCTCCGCAGACGGACCGGCGCCGGGCGTCGCCCACCGGCGGGCGCAGCCGCTCGGCGGCCAGGACGGCGCCGGCACGCAGCAGGCGCGAGCGGTCGGTGGTCGGGCTGGACGGACGGGTCACGGGGGACCTCCGGCACGCTCGGGGCCCCGGGGCGGGCCCGCGTACGCCGAGCGTGGCGGCCGCAGGTGTCCGGCCGGTGACCGTCAGGGGTCCGCGGCGGGACGGTCGGCGGACGACCGCGTCAGGAGGGATCCCCGAGCGCCTCGGTCAGCCCGACCGCGCGCATGCCGGCCCAGGTGTCGCCGACGTGGTGGGCCAGCACCATGAGGTCGCGCAGCTGCCCGTCCCGGCCGCGGATGTGGTCGACCAGCAGCGCCTCGCCGGTGAACCCGAGCCCGGTGAACAGGGCCAGCGCCGCACCCTGGTCGGCGACGACCTCGACGACGAGCTTGGTCAGCCCGGCCTCGAGGGCGTGCACCGTGGCGTGCCTGGCCAGCTCCCCGCCCAGCCCGGAGCCGCGGCCGGCGGGCGCGACCACCAGCCGCACCTCGCCCACGTGGTCGGACCAGCCGGGCAGCCGGAGGACGGCGACGTACCCGAGCACCCGGTCGCCGTCGTCCACCGCGACCCAGCGGTCGACCCCGGGCGAGCCGGCGGCCCAGCCGCGCACGACGTCGGGGTCGGTGACGTCCTCGCGGATGAAGGTCCGGTCGCCCTCGGGCAGCTCGGCGAAGAAGCGCACCAGGGCGTCGCAGTGCGCGTCGGTCAGCGGGACGACGGTGGTCACCGGGCACCCTGCCCGGCCTGCAGCGGCTCGCTGCGCCGCCGGAGGAAGTCGATGATCGTCGGCACGGTCGTCCGGGCCGCCGTCCGGCCGACCACCAGGCCCATGTGCCCGGCCGGGAGCCGCAGCTCGTGCTTGTCCGGGGAGCCGACCAGGTCGATCAGCGGCGCGGTCGCGTCGGGCGGGACGATGTGGTCCCGGTCGGCACGCACGGTCAGGAACGGCACCCGGACGTCGGACAGGTGCACGCGGTCACCGCCCACCGTGAGCCGGTCGGTGACCATCCCGTTGTCGCGCACCAGCATCCGCACCGTCTGATCCGCGGCGGCCCCGGGGAAGGGCACGTGGTCGTCCGCCCAGCCGGTCATGGCCTGGTAGCCGGCCACGTACTCGTCGTTCCAGAGCCGTTCCCAGAGCGTCACGTAGCGGGTCACCTCGGAGGTCGGGGTCAGCGCGCGGAAGCCCTGGACGACGACCCGCGGGGGCACGTTCCCGTCGGCGTCGAGGACGGCGGACACCTCCAGGCCGCCCACCCGGAACAGGTCGGCCAGCGGGCCCATGTGCCGGAAGTCCACCGGGGTGGCCAGCACGGTGAGGCTGCGGACCGGCGCGTCGGGGTGGTGCGCGGCGTAGAGCAGCGCGAGGTCCCCGCCGAAGCAGTAGCCGAACAGGGTGACCTCGTCGGCCCCGGAGATCTCCAGGACCCGCTGCACGCCGGCGGGGATGTAGTCGTCGACGTAGTCCTCGAGGGTGTTGGCCGCGTCCCGCTCGTCCGGCTCACCCCAGTCGAGCAGGTAGACGTCGAAGCCGGCTGCCAGCAGCTGCTCGACGAAGCTGTTGCCCGGCGCCAGGTCGAGGATGTAGCTGCGGCTGACCATGCTGAACACGATGAGCAGCGGCGGCGAGTACCGGACCCCGCCGGAGGTCTCCGGGTCGTTGCGGTAGTGCCACAGCTGCGTCCGTCCCCGCTGCCAGACGACGTCCTTGGGGGTCTGCCCGACGTTCGGCCGGGCGACCCCGCTGACCAGCCGGAGCCCGTTACGGGCGCGCAGGGCGTTGCGTTCGACGTCGCGCCGGACGCGGTCGAGGACCGTCTGCGGGCTGGGCACTGTCGACATCGGTCTCCTCGGGAGTGCGGCGGCGTTCCGCCTCGAGCTGCAGGGTCAGCCGGCGGACCTCGCGGTCCAGCGCGCCGACCTGGGCGCGCAGCCGGCTCACGTCGGTCCCGGCCGGCAGGTCGATCAGGTGCCAGAAGCGGGTCGTCGCTCCACGCGCGGAGTCGCGGGCCAGGGTCACCGCCCGGCGGGTCAGGGCCGCACCGACCGCGAAGGTCTCGGTGCGGACGAACTCCTCGGCGCGCGGGGTGACGCGTCGCTCGACGGCGTCGAAGGCCTGCCGCCACAGCGGCGGGCTGGGGTCTGCCACGGTTCCTCTCCCTGGGTCGGGCCGGACGGGGTCAGGTGGACGCGCTCACGCCGGCGCCCCCGGCTGCCTCACCCCGACACCTCGGCGGGGACCTCGACGGCGCGGCGGAGGATCTTGCCGGTGGGGCCCTTCGGCAGGGACTCGACCAGCCAGACGTGCCGCGGGTACTTGTAGGCGGCGACCCGCTCCTTGACCCAGGCCTGCAGCTCGCCGGCGTCGGCCTGCGTGCCCGGCTTGAGCGCGACCGCGGCGGCGACCTCCTCGCCGAGGTCGGGGTGGGGGATGCCGACGCACGCCGCCTCGGCGACCGCGGGGTGCTCGTAGAGCGCCTCCTCGATCTCCCGCGGGTACACGTTGTAGCCGCCGCGGATGATCATCTCCTTCTTGCGGTCGACGATGGCGAAGTAGCCGTCCTCGTCCTGCCGGGCCAGGTCACCGGTGCGGAACCAGCCGTCCGGGATGGCCTTGGCCGTCTCCTCCGGCTTGCCCCAGTAGCCCTTCATCACGTTCTCGCCGCGGATGGCGATCTCCCCGACGTCGCCGGGCCGGACGTCACGGCCCTCGTCGTCCACCAGCCGCATCTCCACACCGCGGATGGGCGTCCCGATCGTCCCCGGCTTGCGCTCGGCGTGCGGGTGGTTGAACGAGGCGACCGGAGAGGTCTCCGACAACCCGTAGCCCTCCAGGACGATGCAGCCGAAGGCCTCCTCGAAGCCGCGCATGACCTCGACCGGCATGGCCGAGCCACCGGAGACGCACAGGCGCAGGCTGGAGACGTCGTACCGGTCCCGGTCGGGGGAGTGCAGCATCGCCGAGAACATCGTCGGGACGCCCTCGAAGACGGTCACCCGGTCCCGCTCGATGATCGACAACGCCTTCGCACCGTCGAAGCGGGGGAGCAGGGTCAGGCAGGCCCCGGCCAGGACGCCGGCGTTGAGCGCGCAGGTCAGACCGAAGACGTGGAACAGCGGCAGGCAGCCCATGATCACGTCATCCGGCGTGCCCTCCAGCAGGGTCTCCTGCGTGGTGCGGGCGTTGCCGCTCAGGTTGGCGTGGGTCAGCTCGGCGCCCTTCGGCGGGCCGGTGGTCCCCGAGGTGTAGAGGATGACCGCGGCGTCCTCGTCCTCCCGCGGCTCGAGCTCCCCGCTGCCGGTCCCGCCCAGCGTCGCGCCGGCGTCGACCGGGCCGACGGTCACCGCGTCGACGCCCACGGCGGCCGCGGCCTCGGTGGCCGCGTCGGCGATCGAGTCCAGCACGATGACGAGCCGGGCGCCGGAGTCGCGCAGGTAGTACTCGACCTCGCGCGCCTTGAGCAGCGGGTTCATCGGGACGACGGCGGCACCGGCCGTCAGCGCGCCGCAGAAGACGACCGGGAAGCTCAGCACGTTCGGCAGGACCATCGCCACCCGGTCGCCGGGCTGCACGCCCCGCGCCCGCAGCCCCGCGGCCACGGCGGCCGCGGCGTCGCGGAACCCGTCGTAGGTCAGGACGGCGTCGTCCATGCGGAGCGCCGGCCGGTCGCCGTGCTGCGCCGCGGTGTCGAGCAGGTGTTGTGCCAGGTTGGCCACGTCGTCTCCCACCGGTTCGAAACGGGTCCGGCCCCTACCCGCATGCTGTGTGGTCTATCCCACACGGCGGCAGGGTGCGGGGTGGCGGGCCGGCGTCCGGGGGGACAGGCTCGGGCCCACCGACGACGACGGGAGTGCACGTGACGGACAGGACGGTCCTCGACATGTTCCGGCTGGACGGCCGGGTGGCGATCGTGACGGGGGCGTCCTCCGGCCTCGGCGCGGTGTTCGCCCGCGCGCTGGCCGAGGCCGGCGCCGACGTCGCGCTGGGCGCCCGCCGCGAGGACCGGCTGGGCGGCACCCGCGCGGCCGTGGAGGCCACCGGACGGCGGGCGATCTCCGTGCGCACCGACGTCTCCCGGCCCGAGGACTGCCAGGGCCTGGTGGACGCCACCGTGGCCGAGTTCGGGAGGGTCGACGTCCTGGTGAACAACGCGGGCGTCGGCACGGCCGTGCCGGCCACCCGGGAGACCCCGGAGCAGTTCCGCTCGGTGATCGACGTGAACCTCAACGGCTGCTACTGGATGGCGCAGGCCTGCGCGCGGGTCATGCAGCCGGGCAGCTCGATCGTCAACATCTCGAGCATCCTCGGGCTGACCACGGCCGGGCTGCCCCAGGCGGCCTACGCGGCGAGCAAGGCCGGCCTGATCGGGCTCACCCGCGACCTGGCGCAGCAGTGGACCGGTCGCAAGGGCATCCGGGTCAACTCCCTGGCCCCGGGCTTCTTCGAGTCGGAGATGACCGACCAGTACCCCGAGGGCTACATCGAGGGCCAGATGACCCGGGTGCTGGCCGGCCGCAAGGGCGACCCCGTGGAGCTGGCCGCCGCGCTGGTCTTCCTGGTCAGCGACGCCGGCGGGTACGTCACCGGGACGACGCTGCCGGTCGAGGGCGGGCTGCTCACCAGCTGACCGCGCGCCGGGGGTGCCCACCCCCATGGCGGGAATGACTCCCCGTCGAAGGGGTTGTGCGGGGGCGGACCGCGGTCCGCCCCCGCACCCAGCCCTGGAGGAGCAGCAGCATGTCGATCGTCGTCACCGGAGCCACCGGACAGTTGGGCCGGCTGGCCGTCGAGGCCCTGCTGGAGCGCGGTGTCCCGGCCGCCGAGGTCGTCGCCGCCGGGCGCCGCACGGAGGTGCTCGCCGACCTCGCCGCCCGCGGCGTCGTCGTCCGCCACGCCGACTACGACGACGTGACGTCCCTGAAGGCGGCGTTCGACGGCGCTGAGCGGCTGCTGCTGGTCTCCGGCAGCGAGGTCGGCCAGCGCGTCCGCCAGCACGGCAACGCGGTCGCGGCGGCGCAGGCCGCCGGCGTCGGGTTCGTCGCCTACACGAGCATCGTGCGCGCCGACACCTCCACGTTGCTGCTGGCGGAGGAGCACCGGGTCACCGAGCAGCTGCTGGCCGCGGCCGGGGTGCCGCACGCGCTGCTGCGCAACAGCTGGTACGTCGAGAACTACACCGGTCAGCTGCCGGTGCACCTGGCGCACGGCATCGCCGGTGCCGCCGGGAACGGCGCGGTCAGCGCGGCGACGCGGGCCGACTACGCGGCGGCGGCCGCCGCCGTCGTGGCCACGGACGGGCACGCGGGCGCGGTGTACGAGCTGGGCGGCGCGCCCTTCACGATGACCGAGCTGGCCGAGGTGGTCTCCGCGGCCACCGGACGCACGGTGACCTACACCGACCTGCCGGTCGAGCAGTACCAGCAGGTCCTCGTGGCCGCGGGCCTGCCGGCACCGGTCGCGGCCGTGTTCGCCGACGGCGACCGCGGGGTCGCGGCCGGCGAGCTGCTCGTCGAGGGCAACGACCTGGTCCGGCTGCTCGGCCGGGAGCCGACGTCGCTGGCCGAGGCGGTGGCCGTCGCCGTCGCCGGGCTGCGCGCATGACGCCGGCCCCGGCGGGTGCGCCCCGCCGGGGAGCGGCGGCCTGACCGGCCCCGGACGCACGAGAGGCCCCGCCGTGGACGGTGGGGCCTCTCGGTGCTGGGTGCCCCCGGCAGGATTCGAACCTGCGCACCCGCCTCCGGAGGGCGGTGCTCTATCCCCTGAGCTACGGGGGCTCTGCGGTGGGGCGTCGTAGAACCTACCAGCCCCGCCGCGGCGTCCCGGGGGTGGTGCGTCAGGGCGCGGGGAGCGGGGTGCCCCCGCGGGCGGTGAGCATCCGCTCCATCGTCGTCACCTCCGCCGCCTGGGTCTCGGCGATGGTGCCGGCCAGCCCGGCGACGGCGGGCACACCGGCGTGCTCGGCGGCGTACTGCGCCATCTCGAAGCCACCCTGGTGGTGCCGGATCATCAGCCGCAGGAACTCGACGTCGAACCCGGTGCCCGACAGGGCGCGCAGCTGGGCCAGCTCCTCCTCGGTGGCCATCCCCGGCATCAGCCCGCCGTCCGCCGCGCCCGTGTCGTGCTCGCCGTGCCCCTCGGCGGCGGCCATCCAGGCCATCGTGTCCCCGCCGGTCGGCGGCAGGTCCCACAGCGCCAGCCAGCCCTGCATCCGCCCCACCTGGTTCTGCTGGGTCTCGGCGATGTCGAACGCCAGCTGGCGGACCTCCGGGTCGGTGCTCCGCTCCGGCGCCAGGTTGGCCATCTCCACGCCCTGCAGGTGGTGCCGGGACATGTCGCGGGCGAACCCGGCCTCCACGGAGTCTGCCGTCGGCGCCGGCTCGCCCCGGCCCAGGCCGAGGGCCACCGCGGCGCCCCCGCCGATCAAGACCAGCCCGACGGCGATGACCGCCAGCAGGGCCGCCCGCAGCGGGCTGCGCGCGGGGGTCACGGAGCGCCGGTCTCGGCCCCGGCCGTCGGCGTGGTCGGGGCGTCGGTCGTCATCGAGGTGGCGCCGCGGCTGCCCTCGCCCACGACCAGCGGGTCGCTGGTGAACTGCGGGTTCTCGCAGCTGGCGCCCGGCTCGGGGTAGAACTCCTGGTTGTAGGTCAGGAAGTCGGCGAACTGCTCGATCCGCGGGTCGTCGGCCGAGTCGACCTTCAGCTGGTGGTTCCAGGACTGCAGGCTGATCGGGGAGTCCTGGCCGGGGTTGGGGGAGACCATCCGGCCGGACTCGTCGGCGAACGCGGTGAGCGTGTCCAGCGCGTCCCCGCTGACGACCGCGGGGTCGTAGGTGATCCAGACGGCGCCGTGCTCAAGGCTGTGCACGGCGTTCTCCTGCCGGATCTGCACGTCGTAGACGGTGCCGGTGCAGTCGGCCCACTCGCCGTCGTGCGGCCCGCCGACCGGCGGGGACTGCTCGTAGGTGACCGGGGTGGTCACGTGCTCCTGGCCGGGGGCGTAGTCGAAGGTCTGGACGCCGCCGATCTCGTCGACGGCGTCGACCCGGTTCTCCTCGGCCTCGTTGACCTGCAGGACGGCGTAGGTGAGGACGGCGGCGGCGAACACCACGACGGCGACGGCGGCCGCGATCAGCCCCCACGGCCGCTGCGGGGTGACGACGTTCGTCACCGGCGGGCGCGTGCGCCCGCCCTTCCCGCCTCCCGCGCCCGACCGGCTCGCTCCGCCGCTCGCGCGACCGGTCTCGGGCTTGCGGTCCTTGGCCAAGGCCTCTCCTCTGGTGCTCGGTGTCCGTGCCGGTCTCCCCGGCCCCGTGCGTGCGCCGGGCCGGGCGGGCCGCGCTGCGGCTCCCGCGCGGCCGTTCCGGCGGCCGAGTCTAGGTGCGCGGGGTGAACGCCTCGTGGGAGCGCGGGGGAGGGTCGGGGCGAGGGTGAGGAAGCCCGCACGGGACGCGGACGCCCGGTCAGTACGCTCGTGCGGTGACACCCGAGCAGCTGCAGGCCGTCGTACGCACCGCCGTGGGCGCGGTCGTCGGGCGAGGCGCGCTGCCCGTCGAGGTGCCCGCCGAGGTCGTGGTCGAGCGCCCGAAGAACCCCGAGCACGGCGACTACGCCACCAACGTGGCGCTCCGCCTGGCCAAGCCGGCCGGGCGGCCGCCGCGGGAGGTGGCCGAGCTGCTCGCCGGGGAGCTGCGGGCGCACCCGGGCATCGCTTCCGTCGACGTCGCGGGCCCCGGCTTCCTCAACATCACCCTGGCGCAGGGCGCGCTCGGCAGGATCGCCGTCGACGCGGTCACCGCCGGCCCTGCCTACGGGCACACCGGCACCCTCGCCGGGCAGCGGCTCAACCTGGAGTTCGTCTCCGCCAACCCGACCGGCCCGGTGCACATCGGCGGCACGCGCTGGGCTGCCGTGGGTGACGCCCTCGGCCGGCTGCTGGAGGCCAGCGGCGCGTCGGTGACGCGGGAGTACTACTTCAACGACGCGGGGGCGCAGATCGACCGGTTCGCCCGCAGCCTGATGGCCGCCGCAGTCGGCCGGCCGGTCCCCGAGGACGGCTACGCCGGCGACTACATCGGCGAGATCGCCGCGCAGGTCGTCGCCGCCGAGCCCGGCGTGCTCGAGCTGCCCGACGAGCAGCAGCAGGAGCGGTTCCGCGAGCGCGGCGTCGAGCTGATGTTCGCCGAGATCAAGCGGACGCTCGCCGCGTTCGGCGTCGAGTTCGACGTCTACTTCAGCGAGCGCACGCTGCACGAGACCGGCGCCCTGGAGAAGGCGATCGCCCGGCTGCGGGAGAACGGCCACGTCTACGAGGCCGACGGCGCCACCTGGCTGCGCACCACCGACTTCGGTGACGACAAGGACCGGCCCCTGGTCAAGAGCGACGGCGACCCGACCTACTTCGCCGCCGACTGCGCCTACTACCTGGACAAGCGCTCCCGGGGCTTCGACAAGGTCGTGATCATGCTCGGCGCCGACCACGCCGGGTACGTCGGCCGGTACCGGGCGCTGGTCGCCGCGGTCGGCGACGACCCCGACGCCAACCTGGAGATCCTGCTCGGCCAGCTGGTCAACCTGGTCCGCGACGGCGAGCCGGTGCGGATGAGCAAGCGGGCCGGCACCGTCGTCCTGCTCGAGGACCTCGTGGAGGCCGTCGGCGCGGACGCCGCCCGCTACGCGCTGGCACGGGCCTCGGTCGACCAGCAGATCGACCTGGACCTCGACCTGTGGAGCCGGCAGACCAACGACAACCCGGTCTTCTACGTCCAGTACGCGCACGCGCGGATCTCCTCGGTGCTGCGCAACGCCGCCGACCTGGGCATCGCCCTCGGCGAGCCGGGGGACGTCGACGCCGCGCAGCTGACCCACGAGCGGGAGAACGCGCTGCTGCGGGCGCTCGGGGAGTTCCCGCGGGTGCTCACCTCGGCCGCGGAGCTGCGCGCTCCGCACCGGGTGGCTCGCTACCTGGAGGAGCTGGCCGGCACGTACCACCGCTTCTACGACTCCTGCCGGGTGCTGCCCCGCGGGGACGAGGAGACGACCCCGCTGACCGTCGCCCGGCTGTGGCTGTGCGCGGCGACCGCCGTGGTGCTGCGCAACGGCCTCGGCGTGCTCGGCGTGAGCGCCCCGGAGCGGATGTGAGAGCGCACCCGGCCGGGCCGCTGCACGGGGGGATGACCCCGCCGCCGTCCGTCGGCCTGCCACCGGCCGACCTCGGCGCGCTGGACCCGCAGGTCTGGCCGCGCTCGGCCCGGCGGGTCGACGGCGAGCTGCACCTGGGCGGCCGGCCGGTCACCGAGCTGGCGCGCACCCACGGCACGCCGCTGTTCGTCCTCGACGAGGGCGACTTCCGGAGCCGCGCGGCCGACTTCGCCGCCGCCTTCACCGACGCGGACGTGCACTACGCCTCCAAGGCGTTCCTCTGCGGTCAGATCGCCCGCTGGATCGCCGACGACGGCCTGCACCTCGACGCCTGCTCGGGCAACGAGCTGGCCCTCGCCCTGGCCGCCGGCTTCCCGGCCGGGCGGATCGCCCTGCACGGCAACAACAAGTCGCTCGTCGAGCTGCAGCTGGCCGTCGACGCCGGCATCGGCCACGTCGTCCTCGACTCCTTCGACGAGGTCGACCGGCTGGTGCCGCTGGCCGCCGCCCGGGTCGCCGCCGGCGGCGCGCCGGTGCCGGTGCTGATCCGGACGACGGTCGGCATCGAGGCGCACACCCACGAGTTCATCGCCACCGCCCACGAGGACCAGAAGTTCGGGTTCTCGCTGGCCACCGGCGACGCGCTGACCGCCGCGGTCCGGGTGATCCGCGAGCCGGCGCTGCGGCTGACCGGCCTGCACAGCCACATCGGCTCGCAGATCTTCGACACCGCCGGGTTCGAGGCGGCCGCGCACCGGGTGGTGGGTCTGCTCGGCCAGGTGCGGCAGGCCACCGGCGAGGTGCTGGGGGAGCTCAACCTCGGCGGCGGCTTCGGCATCGCCTACCTGCCCGGCGACGACCCGGTCAGCCCCGGCGACGTCGCCCGGCGGCTGCGCAGCGCCGTCGCCGCCGAGTGCGACGCGCTCGGGCTGCCGGTGCCCCGGCTGGCCGTCGAGCCCGGGCGCGCCATTGCCGGCCCCGGCACGGTGACGCTCTACGAGATCGGCACGATCAAGCCGGTCCGGCTCGGCAGCGGCGGGCAGGGCGCCCCGCAGGTGCGCAACTACGTGTCCGTCGACGGCGGGATGAGTGACAACATCCGCACCGCGCTCTACGACGCCTCCTACACCTGCGTGCTGGCCAACCGGGAGTCCGACGCCCCGCCGGCGTTGTGCCGGGTGGTCGGCAAGCACTGCGAGAGCGGGGACATCCTGGTACGCGACCTGTGGCTGCCCGCCGACGTCCAGCCCGGCGACCTGCTCGCGGTCGCCGCGACCGGCGCCTACTGCTGGTCGATGGCGAGCAACTACAACTATCTGCTCAAGCCGCCGGTGGTCGCCGTGCGGGACGGCGCCGCCACGGAGATCGTCCGGCGTCAGACACTGTCGGACGTGTTCGCCCTCGACGCCGTCCTCGCCGACGTGCCCGCGCCCGCGGTCGCGCCGTCCCAGCCCGCGCCCGAGCACCCCGCCGGGGTGACCTCGTGACGGCGCCGCTGCGGGTCGCCCTGCTGGGCTGCGGCACCGTCGGCAGCGCGGTGCTGCGGCTGCTGGAGGAGCAGGCGCCGGACCTCGCCGCCCGCATCGGCCGTCCCGTCGAGGTCGCCGGAGTCGCGGTCCGCCGTCCCGACCGGCACCCCGACGTCCCCCCGCACCTGCTCACCACCGACGCGCACTGGCTGGTGACGCGGCCCGACGTGGACCTCGTCGTGGAGGTCATCGGCGGCATCGAGCCGGTGCGCTCGCTGCTGCTGGCCGCCTTCGGGGCGGGCAAGTCGGTGGTCAGCGCCAACAAGGCGCTGCTGGCCGACGACGGCGTCGAGCTGCACGCGGCCGCGGCCGAGGCCGGCGTCGACCTGTACTACGAGGCCTCCGTGGCCGGCGCCATCCCGCTGCTGCGCCCGCTGCGGGAGTCGCTGGCCGGGGACCAGCTGCGCCGGGTGGTCGGCATCGTCAACGGCACGACCAACTACATCCTGTCCCGCATGGCCGAGACCGGGCACGGCTTCACCGAGGCGCTGGCCGAGGCCACCGACCTCGGCTACGCCGAGGCCGACCCGACCGCCGACGTCGACGGCTTCGACGCCGCCGCCAAGGCCGCCATCCTCGCCTCGCTCGCCTTCCACACCCCGGTGTCGGCCGCCGACGTGTACCGCGAGGGCATCTCCGCGGTCACCTCGACCGACGTCGCCCGCGCCGCCGAGATCGGCTGCACGGTGAAGCTGCTGGCGATCTGCGAGCGGGTGCCGGGCGAGGGTGGGGACTCCGTCGCCGTCCGCGTGCACCCGGCGATGATCCCGACGACGCACCCGCTGGCCTCGGTCGGCGGGGCGTTCAACGCGGTGTTCGTCGAGGCCGAGGCCGCCGGGCAGCTGATGTTCTACGGCCAGGGCGCCGGCGGGGACGCGACCGCCAGCGCGGTCCTGGGCGACCTGGTCGCCGTCGCGCGCAACCGGGTCGCCGGGGTCGCCGGGCCCGGCGTCACCGCCTACGCGGGCCTGCCCGCGCGGCCGATCGCCGAGACCCCGACCCGGTACCACATCAGCCTCGACGTGGCCGACAAGCCGGGCGTGCTCGCGACGGTGGCGCAGGAGTTCGCCCGCCACGGGGTCAGCATCGCCACCGTGCGCCAGGACGGGCACGGGGACGCCGCGACGCTGGTCATCGTGACGCACAGCGCTCCGGACGCGGCGCTCTCGGCGACGGTGACCGCGCTCCGGGGCATGCCCGCCGTGCGCGGCGTCACCAGCATCCTGCGTGTGGAGGGACTGTCATGACGACGCAGCTGCCCGTCCGGGGCACCGTCTCACCGCTGTGGCCGGGGCTCATCGAGGCCTATCGCTCGCGGCTGCCGGTCAGCGACAGCACACCGGTGGTCACCCTCCAGGAGGGGGCGACCCCGTTGGTGCCGGCGCAGGAGCTGTCCCGCCGCACCGGCTGCGACGTCTACCTCAAGGTCGAGGGCGCCAACCCGACCGGGTCGTTCAAGGACCGCGGGATGACCATGGCCATCACCAAGGCCAGGGAGGAGGGCGCCCAGGCGGTCATCTGCGCGTCCACCGGCAACACCAGCGCCAGCGCCGCCGCCTACGCCGCCCGCGCCGGGATGGTCTGCGCCGTCCTCGTCCCGCAGGGCAAGATCGCGCTGGGCAAGCTGGCGCAGGCGCTGGTGCACGGCGCCAAGCTGCTGCAGGTCGACGGCAACTTCGACGACTGCCTCGCGCTGGCCAGCAAGCTGGCGATCGACTACCCGGTCAGCCTGGTCAACAGCGTCAACCAGTTCCGGATCGAGGGGCAGAAGACCGCCTCGTTCGAGATCGTCGACGTGCTCGGCGACGCCCCGGACGTCCACTGCCTGCCGGTCGGCAACGCCGGCAACATCACCGCGTACTGGCAGGGCTACCGCGAGTACGCCGCCGACGGCACCGCCACGAGGACACCGCGCATGTGGGGCTTCCAGGCCGCCGGCGCCGCCCCGATCGTCACCGGGCAGGTCGTCGAGCAGCCGCAGACCATCGCCACCGCCATCCGCATCGGCAACCCGGCGTCCTGGACCAAGGCGCTGGCCGCCCGGGACGAGTCCGGCGGCCGGATCGACGCCGTCACCGACCGGGCCATCCTCGCGGCCTACCGGCTGCTGGCCCGCACCGAGGCGGTCTTCGTCGAGCCGGCGTCCGCTGCGTCGGTCGCCGGTCTGCTGCAGGTCGCCGAGGCCGGTGGGCTCGAGCCGGGACAGCGGGTCGTCTGCACCGTCACCGGCAACGGGCTCAAGGACCCGGAGTGGGCGATCTCCGGCGCGCCGGCCCCGGTGACCGTGCCGGTCGACGCCGCAGCCGCCGCCGCGCAGCTCGGCCTGTGACCGAGGGAACGGGACCTCCGGCCGCGTCCGGGGTCGGCCCCCTGCAGGGTCCCGCCGCGAGCTCGCGAGCAGTGGGGGGCAGTGGGTCCTTCCCCGAGCGGAGGGCAGGACGGGGTCCTTCCACGGCGCGCGTCCGCGTGCCCGCGACCAGCGCCAACCTCGGTCCGGCGTTCGACAGCGCCGGGCTGGCGCTGACCTGCCACGACGTCGTCGAGTTCGCCGTCCGGCACAGCGGGCTCGAGGTCGCGCTGACCGGCGAGGGGGCGCACACGCTGCCCACCGACGAGTCGCACCTCGTCGTCCGGGCGTTCCGCGCCGGGTGCGACGCGCTCGGCTGGACGCCGCCGGGGCTGGCCGTCGTCGCGCGCAACGGCATCCCGCAGGGGCGCGGGATGGGCTCGTCGGCCGCCGCGGTGGTCGCCGGTCTGGTCGGCGCGTGGGCGCTGTGCCCCGAGGTCCAGGGCGTCGACCGGGACGCCGTGCTGCGGCTCGCCACCGAGCTGGAGGGGCACCCGGACAACGTCGCCCCGTGCCTGCTCGGCGGCGCGACGCTGTCCTGGATGACCGATGGCGGTGCCCGCGCCGAGCAGCTCGAGGTCTCGCCCGACCTGGTGCCGGTGGTGCTCGTCCCCGACGGGACGCTGTCCACGCACGTCGCCCGCGGCCTGCTGCCCGACGCGGTCCCGCACGCCGACGCCTCCTTCAACGCCGGGCGGGCCGCGCTGCTCGTGCACGCGCTGACCGCCGCGCCCGGCCTGCTGTTCGAGGCGACCGAGGACCGGCTGCACCAGCAGCAGCGCGCGGCGGCCATGCCGGACTCCGCGCAGCTGCTCGACCGGCTGCGCACGGCCGGTCACGCCGCCGTCGTCTCCGGTGCGGGACCGAGCCTGCTCGTCCTCACCCGGCGCTCCGCCGGCCGAGACGGGCTGCACGAGGTGAGGGATCTCACTCCTCCGGGTTGGTTCCTGCGGGTTCTGGACGTCGATCCCTGCGGTGCAGACGTGCAGGTCGGGACCCCTGGGGTATCGTCTCGATAACGAGGAACACACCGGTTCCGATCGGTGTTGTCGCGTCTGTGGGCCAGCACTAGGCTCACGGCGTAGCCGCCCAGTCGGGCGAGCCTCGCGCGGGGCGTTGCAGACGATTTGATGTCCGTCGCCGCACAACCGCTCCGCACCCACTGGATCCCGCTTCTCCTGCTGTCTGCTCAAAGATCAGGCGGGAGGGGCCGGACCACCCCCTGCGCTGGTAGGCGCAGGTCTCCGCAGGGAAGGACCTGTACGTGAGCGAGACCACCGACCTCGTCACCGCGCCGCAGGGCGCAGGCAACGACGAGGCACCTGCCGCCTCTGGGACGACGGGCCGCACCCGTCGCCGCGGCAGCGGGCTCTCCGGCATGCTGCTGCCCGAGCTGCAGCGACTGGCCGCCGAGCTCGGCATCTCCGGCACCGGCCGGATGCGCAAGGGCGACCTGGTCGCCGCCATCTCCGCCCGCCAGGTGGGCGGGGAGAGCACTGGTGGCGCCTCTCCCAACGGCGCCCCCGCCGACATCCCGGCCGCTCGTGGCGCCGACACCGCCCGCGGGGTGGCCGCCACGGCCACACCGGTCGAGGCCCCGATCAGTGGTGGCGCCAACGGCGGCCCGCTGACCTCGTCGTCCGACGCGGGCACCGAGGCCGCACCGCGCCGCCGTCGTGCGGCCAGCCGGCCTGCCGGCGCCCCGGCTGCCGAGGGTGCCGGTCCCGCTGCCGAGGGCTCCGCTCCCGCTGCCGAGGGCTCCGCTGTCGCCGCCGAGGGCTCCGCCCCGGCGGTCGAGGCCGCGCCGAGCGCGCCCGAGCCGCGCGCCGAGGCCCCTGCCCCCGCCCCCGGTACGGCTCCTGAGCAGGCCGACGACGAGCGCACCGAGGGCGACCGTCCGCAGCGCAACCGCGACCGCGGGCGCAACCGCGGCGAGCGCGACGGCGGCAGCCGTGGCGACGCCCGCGAGCGTGAGGGCAACCGGGACGGCGGCGACCGCGCCGAGCGCGGCAATCGCGACGCCAGCCGCACCGACCGTGACGCCAACCGGACCGACCGTGACGCCAGCCGCACCGACCGTGACGCCAGCCGCGCCGACCGTGACGCCAACCGGACCGACCGTGACGGCAGCCGCACCGATCGCGACGGCAACCGCGGTCCCGACCGGGGCGAGCGCGGCGGCCGGCCCGACAACCGGACCGACAGCCGCAACGACCGCACCGAGCGCGGGAACGACAACCGCAACGACGAGGACGACGACGACTTCGAGGGCGGTCGCGGCCGCCGGGGTCGGCGCTACCGGGACCGCAACCGCCGCGGCACCAACAACCGCGAGCGGTTCGACCAGAACGAGCCGACCGTCAGCGAGGACGACGTCCTGCTGCCGGTCGCCGGCATCCTCGACGTGCTCGACAACTACGCGTTCGTCCGCACCTCGGGTTACCTGACCGGCCCGAACGACGTCTACGTCTCGCTGTCGCAGGTGCGCCGCTACGGCCTGCGCCGCGGTGACGCGATCACCGGCGCCGTCCGCCAGCCCCGCGAGGGCGAGCGCAAGGACAAGTACAACGCGCTGGTCCGGCTGGACACCGTCAACGGCCTGGAGCCCGAGCAGGCCCGGCAGCGCCCGGAGTTCACCAAGCTGACCCCGCTCTACCCGCAGGAGCGCCTGCGGCTGGAGACCGAGTCGCACCAGTTGACGACCCGGGTCATCGACCTGGTCATGCCGATCGGCAAGGGGCAGCGCGCGCTCATCGTGTCGCCCCCCAAGGCCGGCAAGACGATGGTGCTGCAGTCGATCGCCAACGCGATCACGACGAACAACCCCGAGTGCCACCTCATGGTCGTCCTCGTCGACGAGCGGCCCGAGGAGGTCACCGACATGCAGCGCTCGGTGAAGGGCGAGGTCATCGCCTCGACCTTCGACCGGCCGCCGTCGGACCACACCACGGTCGCCGAGCTGTCCATCGAGCGGGCCAAGCGCCTGGTCGAGATGGGCCACGACGTCGTCGTGCTGCTGGACTCGATCACCCGCCTGGGCCGCGCCTACAACCTGGCGGCCCCCGCCAGCGGGCGCATCCTCTCCGGTGGTGTCGACTCCACGGCGCTCTACCCGCCCAAGCGCTTCCTCGGCGCCGCCCGCAACATCGAGAACGGCGGCTCGCTGACCATCATCGCCTCGGCGCTGGTGGAGACCGGCTCCACGATGGACACGGTCATCTTCGAGGAGTTCAAGGGCACCGGTAACGCGGAGATCAAGCTGGACCGCCGCCTAGCGGACAAGCGGGTCTTCCCGGCCGTCGACGTCAACGCGTCGGGCACGCGCAAGGAGGAGATCCTCATGTCGCCCGACGAGCTGGCCATCGTCATCAAGCTGCGCCGGGTGCTCGCCGCGCTCGAGCCGCAGCAGGCGCTGGAGCTGCTGCTCGACAAGCTGCGCAAGACGCGCAACAACATCGAGTTCCTCATGCAGATCCAGAAGACGACGCTCGGCCCCGGCAACGACTGAAGGACCCCGCTGGCCCCCGCCGCTCGCACGCTCGCGGCGGGTGGCAGCGGGGCCGGTTCCAGCACGTCGCCAGGCGTCAGGGACACTGAGCGACGAGCCCCGCTGTGCAGCCGGAATGACCGGCCGGCCGCCGGCGTTCGACCACCTGAACGGCACAGACTCCCGGAAGAGGCGACATGAAGCCCGGCATCCACCCCGAGTACCACACCACCACGGTGACCTGTGGTTGCGGGAACACCTTCACCACCCGCAGCACGGCGCCCGGCGGCACGCTGACCGTCGAGACCTGCTCCGCCTGCCACCCCTTCTACACGGGCAAGCAGCGGATCCTGGACACCGGCGGCCGCGTGGCCCGCTTCGAGAAGCGGTTCGGCAAGCGCAACGCCAACGCCGGCCAGTAGTCCCCCCGACGGCGCCCGTCCCACCTCGTGTGGGGCGGGCGCCGTCGTCGTGTCCAGCCCCGGTACCACCCTCGAGAGGACCACTCATGAGCAGCAGCACCGACGCCGGGTCGGGTGGGGCGAGCGATCGCCTGAGCGGGCTGCTGGCCGAGCACGCCGCGCTGGAGACCGAGCTGGCCGACCCCGCCGTGCACGCCGACGCCTCCCGGGCCCGCCGGCTGGGCCGCCGCTACGCGCAGCTGGCCCCGCTGGTGGAGACCAAGCGCGCGCTGGACGCCGTCCGCGACGACCTCGCCGCCGCCCGCGAGCTCGCCGACGAGGACGCATCCTTCGCCGCCGAGGCGGCCGCCCTCGAGCAGCGGGTGCCCGAGCTGGAGGAGCGGCTGCGCTCCTTGCTGGTGCCCGAGGACCCCGACGACGACAAGGACGTCATCCTCGAGATCAAGGCGGGGGAGGGGGGCGCGGAGTCGGCGCTGTTCGCCGGCGACCTGCTGCGCATGTACCTGCGCTACGCCGAGCGGCGCGGCTGGGCGACCGAGGTGCTCGACGCCGTCCCCGCCGACCTGGGCGGCTACAAGGACGTCGCCATCGCGGTGAAGTCCCGCAGCGACGAGGGCATCTGGTCGCGGCTGAAGTTCGAGGGCGGCGTGCACCGGGTCCAGCGGGTGCCGGTCACCGAGTCGCAGGGCCGCATCCACACCTCCGCCGTCGGCGTCCTCGTGCTGCCCGAGGCCGAGGAGGTCGACGTGACCGTCGACCCGAACGACCTGCGCATCGACGTCTTCCGCTCCTCGGGCCCCGGTGGGCAGAGCGTGAACACCACCGACTCCGCCGTCCGGATCACGCACCTGCCGACCGGCATCGTGGTCAGCTCGCAGAACGAGAAGAGCCAGCTGCAGAACCGCGAGTCGGCGCTGCGCGTGCTGCGCTCCCGGCTGCTGGCCGCCGCCCGGGACGAGGCCGCCGCGGCCGCCAGCGACCAGCGCCGCAGCCAGGTCCGCACCGTCGACCGCAGCGAGCGGGTGCGCACCTACAACTTCCCGGAGAGCCGGATCTCCGACCACCGGGTCGGGTTCAAGGCGCACAACCTCGACCAGGTGCTCGACGGGGAGCTCGACCCCGTCATCGACGCGCTCACCCGCGCGCACACCGCCGAGCTGCTGGCGGCCGGGTCCTGAACACCCGCTCGCTGCTGGCTGACGCGGCACGGCGGCTCGCCGACGCCGGCGTCGAGTCACCACGGGTGGACGCCGAACTGCTGCTCGCCCACGTGCTCGGCGTCTCCCGCGCCGGCCTGCTGACCCTCGGCGAGGTGCCGGACGACGCGGTAGCCCGCTTCGAGGGCCTCGCCGGACAGCGCGCCGACCGGGTGCCGCTGCAGCACCTCACCGGCCGTGCCCCGTTCCGTTCCCTGGAGCTCGCCGTCGGCCCCGGCGTCTTCGTGCCGCGACCGGAGACCGAGCAGCTCGTCGAGTGGGCGCTCGCCCGGCTGGCCGGTCTCGCCGAGCCGGTAGTCGTCGACCTGGGCAGCGGTTCGGGCGCCATCGCGCTGTCGATCGCGCACGAGCACCCCGGCGCGCGGGTGACCGCCGTCGAGCGTGACCCCGGCGCGATCGAGTGGACCCGGCACAACGCCGCGAGCCGCGCCGCGGCGGGGGACACCCCCGTCGACGTGCTGTCCGGGGACATGACCGACCCGGGCCTGCTGCGGGAGCTCGACGGCACGGTCGACCTCGTCGTCTCCAACCCGCCGTACGTGCCGGACGGCGCGACGGTGCCGCGCGAGGTCGCCGACCACGACCCGCCGCTGGCGCTGTGGGGCGGCCCGGACGGTCTCGACGTCGTCCGCGGTCTGCTGCGGACCGCCGCCCGGCTGCTGCGGCCCGGTGGCGGGCTGGGCATCGAGCACGCCGACCAGCAGGGCGGTGCGCTGCCCGCGCTGGTGCGGGCCTCCGGCAGCTGGACCGGCGTCGAGGACCACCCCGACCTGGCCGGCCGTCCGCGGTACACGACCGCACACCGGACCGGGGGATGACAGACTCGCCCCCCGTGGCTCCGTCTTCGACCCCGGCGACCTACGACTGCTCCGACCCCGACGCCCGCGCCGCCGGGCTGGACGCCGCGGCGGCGGCGATCGGCAACGGCGAGCTGGTGCTGATGCCCACCGACACCGTGTACGGCGTCGCCGCCGACGCCTTCACCCCATCGGCGGTCGCCGCGCTGCTGGCGGCCAAGAACCGCGGCCGCACGATGCCGGTCCCGGTGCTCATCGGCGAGGCCTCGACGCTGGTCGGGCTGGTCACCGTGGTCCCGCCGGTCGCCACGGCGCTGGCCGAGGCGTTCTGGCCCGGGGGGCTGACCCTTGTCCTCGAGCACGCGTCGTCCCTGGCCTGGGACCTGGGGGACGCCGAGGGCACCGTCGCCGTCCGGCTGCCCGACGACGAGGTCGCCCGCGACCTGCTGCGGCGCACCGGCCCGCTCGCGGTCTCCAGCGCCAACCGTTCCGGCCGGCCGGCCGCCACCACCGCCGACGAGGCCGTCGCCCAGCTGGGGGTGCACGCGGCCGTCGTCCTGGACGGCGGACCGCGCGCCGGGTCCGCCGCCAGCACGATCGTCGACTGCACCGTGCCGGCCCCACGGGTGCTGCGGGTCGGTGCCATCCCGGTCGACCGGTTGCGCGAGGTCGTCCCCGGGATCGTCGACTAGGGCCGCCGCCGCTCAGCGGCTGACGGTGGGCGGGGCGCCGGAGCGATACCGTGGGACTCCAGTCCGTCGTCGATCCCCGGGAGATCCGCCGCGATGAGCACCCGCTCCTGGGGCACCGCCTCCGGCCGGACGCACTCGCCCGTGAGCGTCTCCGGCGCCGCCTGACCCATGCGCGAGTACGCCGTCGTCCTGCTCACCGCCGGGCTGGTCACCTACCTGGCGACCCCGGTGGTGCGGCTGGCGGCGGTCCGGCTGCGGATGATGGCCGCGCCGCGCGAACGCGACGTGCACGTCATCCCCACCCCGCGCGGGGGCGGCGTCGCGATGTACCTGGGGGTCGCCGCGGCGGTGCTGGTCGCCACCCGGCTGCCCGCGCTGCAGCGCACCTTCGACGACTCCCAGACCGCCGCCGTCCTGGCCGCCGGCGGGCTGATCTGCGCGCTGGGCGTCCTCGACGACAAGTGGGGCCTGGACGCGCTGACCAAGCTCACCGGCCAGATCGCCGCCGCCGGCGTGATGGTGCTGCTCGGCGTGCAGCTGGCCTTCGTCTTCCTGCCGGTCGCCGACATCGGGACGCTCTCGCTCGGACCCGACATCGGCGTCCCGCTGACCCTGCTGCTCACCGTGCTGACGGTCAACGCGCTGAACTTCATCGACGGCCTCGACGGCCTGGCCGCGGGCGTCTCCGCGATCGCCGCGCTGGCGTTCTTCGCCTACAGCTACCACCTCGGGGTCGAGGGCTACGACGACATCGCGAGCGCCCCGGCCCTGATCACCGCGGTGCTGGCCGGCGCCTGCCTGGGGTTCCTGCCGCACAACTTCAGCCCGGCCCGCATCTTCATGGGCGACTCCGGCTCGATGCTGGTCGGCCTGATGCTGTCCGCGGCCGCGGTCTCGGCCACCGGGCAGGCCGACCCGCAGACGTTCGACTCAGCGGCCACCCTGCTGCCGCTGGCCCTGCCGCTGCTGGTCCCGATCGCGGTCCTGTCGATCCCGTTCATCGACCTGGTGATGGCCGTCGTCCGCCGCAGCCTCCGCGGCCGCTCGCCGTTCTCGCCCGACAAGATGCACCTGCACCACCGGCTGCTGGCAATCGGCCACTCGCACCGGCGCGCGGTGCTCGTCATGTACTTCTGGGCCGCGCTGCTCTCCTTCGGGGCGGTGATGCTGTCGATCACCGGCGGCAAGGTGGAGCTGCTCGTCGGCATCGCGGTGCTGCTCGTCCTCGGCGTCGTGGTCGTCCTCAGCCCGCGCGCCCGGCGGGCCGCCCGCGAGGCCCGTGCCGCCGAGCTCGAGGCCCAGCGGCAGCGCAGCCGGGCCGACCACCCCACGGCGCGGGCGCTGCGCGCCACCGCCCCCTCCGTCCCCGGCCGGCCGGCCGACCCGGCCGGCAAGCCCTCTCCCCAGGGAGTCCGATGACCGTCACCGGGAGCGAGCAGCAGGTCCCGTGGGACCTGTCCTTCCTCCGCGTAGGGACGGCGGTGACCGCGGCGTGCACCGCCGTGGCCGCGCCGGTCGCCGGGCTGCTCGTGGGCTGGGACGCCGCCGTCGCGGTGCTGCTCGGCGCTGCCGTCGTCACGTCCTTCTTCGCCCTGTCCGGCCTGCTCATCGCCTGGGCGGGCAGGCACGGTGACGCCTTCACGCTGCCGGCCGCCCTCGGCTCGTTCTTCGTCAAGATCCTGGTGCTGGTCGCGGTCCTCCAGTCGCTCCCGGCCGACGGGTGGGTGGACCGCCGCACGCTGGCGTGGACGGTGATCGCCGGAGCGCTGCTGTGGAGCGTCGTCCAGCAGCGCTGGGTCTGGACCCGGCGGCTGTACTACGTGACCCCACCCGCCCCGCCTCGTGCGCGGCCCCCCGCACCGCCCTCGACCGGGGGAACCCCACCGCCGCCGGAGAACCCCGCGACACGCGGCTGATAGTGTCCCGGCCGATGGCCGAGGACAGCTCCTCCAGCGGGGGTTCCCGACCTCGACCTGCACCGCCAGCCGACCGTCAGCCCAGCGGGGCCGACATGGGTTGGGGGATCACCGGGACCATGCTCTCGGGGATCATCGTGTGGGGCGGGGTCGGGCTGGCGCTCGACCGCTGGTGGGGCACCCGCTTCGTCGCCCTCATCGGCGTGCTCCTCGGCCTGACGGTGGCCATCTACCTGGTGGTCGTCAAGTACGGCGCCCTGCCCCCGACGGAGGGGCCCGGGCGCACCGGCTCCACCCGGGGCGGGCGCCGCAGCCCGACCAGGACGCAGAAGGGACAACGGTGACCTCCAGCGCCCACGCGCTCATCGACGTGCTCGCCGCCGAGGGCGGTGGGGACAGCGGTTTCCAGTCCCCCACCATCGCGGAGTTCTACCCGCCCGCTGTCGCCGAGTTCTCGGTCCTGGGCATCGACTTCGAGATCACCCGGATCACGATCATCATGTGGATCGCCACCGCCGCGATCCTGACGCTGCTGGTGCTGGCCGCCCGCAAGGCGTCGGTCGTGCCGAACAAGCTGCAGTACCTGGGGGAGAGCGGATACTCGCTCGTCCGCGACGGCATGGCCCGCGATGTGATCGGCCCCAAGGGGCTGCCCTTCGCGCCCTTCCTGGCCTCGCTGTTCTTCTTCATCCTCGCGAACAACTTCATGAGCATCTTCCCGTTCGCGCAAATCTCCCCGAACTCGCGGTTCGCGATCCCGCTGGTCCTCGCGGTGATCGTCTGGGTGCTCTACAACTACATCGGCATCCGTGAGCAGGGCGCCGGCCGCTACTTCAAGGACGCCGCCATCCCGCCGGGCGTCCCCAAGGCCGCGCTGATCCTCGTGACACCGATCGAACTGCTGCAGGTCTTCATCATCCGGCCGTTCACCCTGGCCGTCCGGCTCTTCGCCAACATGTTCGCCGGCCACATGCTGCTCGTGGTGTTCTCGCTCGGCGCCGTCTACCTGCTGAACGTCGGCAACTTCTCGGTGGTGTTCGCGCCGCTGTCGTTCCTGATGGCGCTGGTCATGACCTTCTTCGAGCTGCTGGTCATCCTGCTGCAGGCCTACGTCTTCGTCATCCTCACGGCGACCTACCTCAACGGCGCCGTCGAGCCCGCTCACTGACCGCACCACCCCCAGCCAGCCGCCCGGGGGACCCCCCGGGCGACCGACACAGGAGGAATCCCGAGTAATGGACGAACTGGCACAGCTGACCGGCAGCATCGGTTCGGTCGGCTACGGCCTCGCCGCGATCGGCCCCGGCATCGGCGTGGGCATCGTCTGGGCCGCATACATCCAGGCGACCGCCCGCCAGCCCGAGTCGGCCGGCCTCACCCGGACCTACGCCTTCCTCGGCGCCGCGCTCTCCGAGGCGCTGGCACTCATCGGCCTGGTCGTGCCCTTCATCTTCGGTCAGTGACCTGGTCCCCAGGTCGGACCCCACCTGACGTAGGGACGTGCTGAGCATGAGAACCCTGGCTGCGGAGTCGGCCAACCCGCTGCTCCCCCCGGTGGGGGAGATCATTATCGGGACGATCACCTTCGCGATCGCCTTCTTCGTCCTGGGCAAGTTCGTCTGGCCGCGCTTCGAGCAGGTCTTCCGGGCCCGCCGCGAGGCGATCGAGGGTGGCATCGAGCGGGCCGAGTCGATGCAGGCCGAGGCCAAGGCCGCGCTGGAGCAGTACCGCGCCCAGCTGGCCGAGGCGCGTACCGAGGCCGCGCAGATCCGCGACCAGGCCCGCGCCGAGGGGCAGCAGATCCTCGAGGAGCTCCGGGCCCAGGCCCAGGAGGAGTCCGCGCGGATCGTCGCCCGCGGTGAGGAGCAGCTGGCCACCTCGCGCCAGCAGGTCGTCAACGAGCTGCGCGGCCAGATCGGCCGGCTCGCCGTCGACCTCGCCGGCCGCGTCGTCGGCGAGTCCCTCGAGGACCAGGCGCGCCGCAGCGGCACGGTCGACCGCTTCCTCGACCAGCTCGACGGCATGGCCGCCGGCGCCTCGCCGGACGGCCGGGGAAGCGCCACCGGCAGCACGGTGTACGTGCAGGGCGACCGCTGATGGATGCCTCCAGCCGCGAGGCGCTCCGCGCGGTACGGGAACGCCTGACCGAGCTCACCCGGCCGGCCTCCGGCCTGCTCGAGCGGGCGCGGGACCGGCTGACCGGCCAGGAGCGGGCCGCGACCGACGAGGAGCTCGTGGCCCTGGCCGAGGAGCTGTTCGCCGTCGCCCACCTCCTGGACGGGCAGGTCTCGCTGCGCCGCGCGCTGTCGGATCCCTCGGGCTCCCCGGCCGATCGGGCCGGCGTGGCACGGCGGCTGCTCTCCGGGCGGGTCTCGGGCGCCACGCTCGACCTGGTCGAGACCGCGGCCCGGCAGCGCTGGTCGCGGCCGCTGGACCTGGTGGAGGCGACCGAGACCCTGGCCACGGACGCCGCGCTGGATGCCGCGGAAACCCGCGGCGAGCTCGACGGCGTCGAGGACGAGCTGTTCCGGTTCGGGCGTATCGTCGGCGGGGATGCGGAACTGTCCCGGATCCTCAGCGACCGCACCGCGCCGGTCACGGGCAAGGCTGCGTTGCTGGACGGACTGCTCGCCGGTCGGGTCAGCCCGATCACGGCGATGCTGCTGCGCAACCACCTCACCGGACGGACCATCGGCCACGCCGAGAACGTCGTCGAGCGGCTCTCCGAGGCGGCCTCGACCCGCCGCGGGCAGTCGGTGGCGCGCGTGACGACCGCCGTGCCGCTGACCGATGCGCAGGAGCGCCGGCTCGCCGAGCTCCTGGGGCGGCTCTACCACCGGCCGATCGGCCTGCAGGTGGTCGTCGACCCCGGCGTGCTCGGTGGCCTGGTCATCCGCGTCGGTGACGAGGTCATCGACGGCAGCATCGCGCACCGTCTCGAGGCCGCCGGCCGACGGCTCGTCGGCTGACCGCGACCCGGCTCCCCACCCAGACACCACCCAGCAGGGAAGAGGACACCACGCCATGGCCGAGCTGACGATCTCCGCTGACGAGATCCGCAGTGCCATCCAGAACTACGTCACCGAGTACTCGCCCGACGTGTCGCGGGAGGAGGTCGGGATCGTCACCGAGGCCGGCGACGGCATCGCCCGCGTCGAGGGCCTGCCCTCGGTCATGACCAATGAGCTGCTCGAGTTCGAGAGCGGCGTCCGCGGCCTGGCGCTGAACCTCGACGTCCGCGAGGTCGGCGTCGTCATCCTCGGCGACTACGCCGGCATCGAGGAGGGCCAGCAGGTCCGCCGGACCGGCGAGGTCCTCTCCGTGCCGGTCGGCGACGGCTACCTCGGCCGCGTGGTCGACCCGCTGGGCAACCCGATCGACGGCGCAGGCCCGGTCACCACCACCGGCCGTCGCGCGCTGGAGCTGCAGGCCCCGACCGTGGTCCAGCGGCAGTCGGTGCACGAGCCGATGCAGACCGGCATCAAGGCCATCGACGCCATGACGCCGATCGGCCGTGGTCAGCGCCAGCTGGTCATCGGTGACCGGCAGACCGGCAAGACCGCGATCGTCACCGACACGATCATCAACCAGAAGCAGGCCTGGGCCACGGGCGACCCCGCCCAGCAGGTCCGCTGCATCTACGTCGCCGTCGGCCAGAAGGGCTCGACGATCGCCGCCATCCGCGCCTCCCTCGAGGAGGCCGGCGCGATGGAGTACACGACGATCGTCGCCGCCCCCGCCTCGGAGGCCGCGGGCTTCAAGTACATCGCCCCCTACACCGGCTCGGCCATCGGCCAGCACTGGATGTACGAGGGCAAGCACGTCCTGATCGTCTTCGACGACCTGTCCAAGCAGGCCGAGGCCTACCGCGCGGTGTCCTTGCTGCTGCGCCGTCCGCCGGGCCGTGAGGCCTACCCCGGCGACGTCTTCTACCTCCACTCCCGGCTGCTGGAGCGCTGCGCCAAGCTCTCCGACGAGCTGGGCGCCGGCTCGATGACCGGCCTGCCGCTGGTCGAGACCAAGGGCAACGACGTGTCGGCCTACATCCCGACCAACGTCATCTCGATCACCGACGGGCAGATCTTCCTCGAGACGGGTCTGTTCAACTCCGGTGTCCGCCCGGCGATCAACGTCGGCATCTCGGTCTCCCGGGTGGGTGGCTCGGCGCAGATCAAGGCGATGAAGTCGGTCGCCGGCCGGCTGCGGCTGGACCTCGCGCAGTACCGCGAGCTCGAGGCCTTCGCCTCGTTCTCCTCCGACCTGGACGCGTCCAGCCGGGCCACGCTCGAGCGCGGCCAGCGCCTGGTGGAGCTGCTCAAGCAGGGGCAGTACCAGCCCTACCCGGTGGAGCGCGAGGTCGTCTCCATCTGGCTCGGCACCACCGGCAAGATGGACAAGGTCCCGGTGCCCGAGGTCCGCCGCTTCGAGGCCGAGTTCCTCGACTACGTCGCCCGCAACCACGGCGGCGTCTTCGACGGGATCCGGCAGAGCCGAGCGCTCGGCGACGACGCCGTCCAGAGCCTGGAGCGGGCGGTCGAGGAGTTCTACGGCCAGTTCCAGACGTCCGAGGGCGGGACGCTGCGCATCAAGGAGGACGAGGCCGAGGCGATGGACGCGTCCGAGCGCGGCCAGGAGCGCGTCCAGGTCAAGCGGAGCGCCTGACCGTGGCCAGCAACCTCCGTGCGCTGCGGCGCCGCATCCGCTCCACGAAGTCGACGAAGAAGATCTTCTCGGCCCAGGAGCTGATCGCCGGTGCCCGCATCGTGCGCGCCCAGGCCCGGGTGGAGGCGTCCAAGCCCTACGCCCGGGAGATCACCCGGGTGCTGTCGGCCCTGGCGTCGTCGGCGTCGCTGGACCACCCGCTGCTGACCGAGCGGCAGGACGCACGTCGGGCGGCGGTGCTCGTCATCACCTCCGACCGCGGCTTCGCCGGCTCGTACAACGTCAACGTCCTGCGCCGCACCGAGGAACTGCTCTCGCTGCTCCGCCAGGAGGGCAAGGAGCCGGTCCTCTACGTGGTGGGCCGCAAGGGGGAGACCTACTACTCCTTCCGGAACCGCGCGGTGGCCGAGACCTTCACCGGGTTCTCCGAGCAGCCGGGCTACGCCGACGCTCAGCGCGTGGGGGAGCAGCTGATCGCCGCCTTCACCGCCGGCGAGGACGACGACGAGACCGGTGCCGGCGCCGACGGGATCCTCGGGGTGGACGAGCTGCACATCGTCTACACCGAGTTTCGGTCGCTGCTCGCGCAGATCCCGGTCGCCAAGCGGATGGCTCCGCTGGAGGTCGAGGAGGTCGAGGAGTTCGACTACGAGCGCGAGGACCGGGACAGCGGTGTGACCGCCGGTACCGGTGACTCCGGCGTGCCCACCTCGTACGAGTTCGAGCCCTCACCGGACGCCCTCCTCGACGCCCTGCTGCCGAAGTACGTCACCACGCGGATCTTCGCGGCGATGCTGGAGTCGGCGGCGTCGGAGTCGGCGTCCCGGCGGCGGGCGATGAAGTCGGCCTCGGACAACGCCGAGGAGCTGGCCAAGAACCTCTCGCGGCAGGCGAACCAGGCCCGCCAGGCCGAGATCACCCAGGAGATCAGTGAGATCGTCGGCGGTGCGGACGCGCTGGTGTCCGCGGGCGCCGACGACTGACCCCACCCCGGTCGTTCCGGCGGCAGGGACACGAAGACGCGGATCAACGCAAGGCCGAGGGCAGGAGAGCAGTACAGATGACCGTCACCGAGGACCGTCCGACCACCCAGACGACCGGCCGCGTCGTCCGGGTCACCGGGCCGGTCGTCGACGTCGAGTTCCCGCGCGACGCGATGCCCGACCTGTTCAACGCCCTGGAGGTGGAGGTCACCCTCGCCGACCTGGGCAAGACGCTGACCCTCGAGGTCGCCCAGCACCTGGGCGACAACGTGGTCCGCACCATCTCGATGCAGCCGACCGACGGTCTCGTCCGGGGCGCCGAGGTCCGGGACACCGGCTCGGCGATCTCGGTGCCGGTCGGGGACGTGACCACCGGCCACGTGTGGAACGCCCTCGGCCAGTGCCTGGACACCCCCGGCCACGGCAACGACGCGCTGCGCTGGGGGATCCACCGGCACGCGCCGCGGTTCGACCAGCTCGAGGGCCGCACCGAGATGCTGGAGACCGGCATCAAGGTCATCGACCTGCTGACGCCCTACGTCGCGGGCGGGAAGATCGGCCTGTTCGGTGGTGCCGGCGTGGGCAAGACGGTGCTCATCCAGGAGATGATCCGCCGCGTCGCCCAGGAGTTCGGTGGTGTCTCGGTGTTCGCCGGCGTCGGCGAGCGCACCCGTGAGGGCAACGACCTCATCACCGAGATGACCGAGTCCGGCGTCATCGAGTCGACCGCGCTGGTCTTCGGCCAGATGGACGAGCCGCCGGGCACCCGGCTGCGGGTCGCGCTGTCGGCGCTGACCATGGCGGAGTACTTCCGCGACGAGCAGAACCAGGACGTGCTGCTCTTCATCGACAACATCTTCCGGTTCACCCAGGCCGGGTCCGAGGTCTCCACGCTGCTGGGCCGCATGCCGTCCGCCGTGGGCTACCAGCCGACCCTCGCCGACGAGATGGGCGAGCTGCAGGAGCGCATCACCTCGACGCGTGGTCACTCCATCACCTCGCTGCAGGCGATCTACGTGCCCGCCGACGACATCACCGACCCGGCGCCGCACACCACCTTCGCCCACCTCGACGCGACGACCGTGCTCAGCCGGCCGATCTCGGAGAAGGGCATCTACCCGGCCGTGGACCCGCTGGACTCCACCAGCCGGATCCTCGACCCGCAGTACGTCGGGCAGGAGCACTACGCCATCGCCCAGACGGTGAAGCAGGTGCTGCAGCGCTACCAGGAGCTGCAGGACATCATCGCCATCCTCGGCATCGACGAGCTCTCCGAGGAGGACAAGGTCACGGTCAACCGGGCCCGGCGCGTCGAGCGCTTCCTGTCCCAGAACATGTTCGTCGCCGAGGCCTTCACCGGTCAGCCGGGCTCGTTCGTCCCGGTCTCGGAGACGCTGCAGGCTTTCAAGGCGATCACCGACGGTGAGTACGACAACGTGCCCGAGCAGGCCTTCTTCATGTGCGGTGGCCTCGAGGACCTCGAGCGCAACGCCGACAAGCTGAAGCGGGCCTGAGGAAGGACCCCCTGCCCCCGCCACTCGTCGAAGGACCCCGTCCTCCCCACTCCTCGCAGGTTCGGGGCGGGACCCGGGACGGGGCCGGCGGGGCCCTGCAGGAGGGTCGTTCCAGCGCCGACGAGAACGGCCGGGTCCCGAATGGGACCCGGCCGTTCCGTGTGTTCGGGCCCGGTGTGGGTAGCCCCCGGCGGGCGACACCGGCCGGGTGGTGTGGTGTGGGTCGCCTCAAGGGCGAGCCACGCCGTGCCGATCTCGTGCGGGGGCGCCCGGACCGGCTGGGCGACGAGCGGGAGAGACGACGTGGACGGCATCTCCGGGAGCAGGGCGGACGAAGCCGACTGGAGCTGGCCTCCGTCCGCTGCGGTGCCCTACGTCGGCGGCCGGCAGTTCCACACCGAGAGCTGGGCGCCGGCCTCGACCGTCCGCCGTCCGTGGGTGCGCGTCGGGCGCTGGACCCTGCTGTACCGCCGCTGCGCCTGAAGAAGGACCCCGTCCTCCCCACCCCTCGCAGGCTCGGGGCGGGACCCCGGGACGGGGCCGCCGTCCTCCCCACCGCTCGCAGGCTCGGGGCGGGACCTCGCTGGCGGGCCGCCGGACGAACGGCGCAGATGCGGCCGATAGAGTGGGCTGACCCGTCGCCGTGTCCAGCCCGGACCCGGCGAGCCGAACCGCCGGTCGGTGGACCCCGAGGAGTGTCGTGGCGACCCTGCATGTCGAGTTGGTGGCCGTCGAGCGGATGATCTGGTCCGGCGAGGCCAGCATGGTCGTCGCGCGCACCACGGAGGGCGAACTCGGTGTGCTGCCGGGGCACGCTCCGCTGCTGGGCCAGCTCGCCGAGGGCGGCATCGTGACCGTCCGCACCGTCGAGGGCGAGGACCTGGTCGTCGCGGCTCACGGGGGCTTCCTCTCGGTCACCGACCGCGGTGTCTCGATCCTCGCCGAGACCGCCGAGATCTCCTTCGAGATCGACGTCGAGCGGGCCCGCGAGGCACTGCGCCGCGCCGAGGAGGCCGGCGACGACCCCGACGCCCTGGCCGCCGCCCGGCGCGCCCAGTCACGACTGCGCGCTGCGGGCCAGGACGCCTGAGCCCCTGTCGACGTCCCGCCTGACCCCCGGCGCCCCGGATGACGACCGAACTGCTCGTCCTGGCCGTCGCGGTGGTCCTCGTCGGGCTGGTCGTCGCCTTCCTGCTGCGCCGCCGCTTCCTGCTCTCCGGGCTCGGCGCGGTCACCATGTGGCTGCGCCCGACGGGTTCGCCCCGGTGGTCGGTGGGGGTCGCCTGGTACGGCGGTGACTCGCTGCTCTGGTACCGGGCGCTGTCGCTGTCGGTGCGCCCGCAGCAGCGGCTCTGCCGGGCGGAGTTCCAGGTGCAGGGACGGCGCCGCGCGGGTGCCAGGGACGTCGCCCTGCCCGAGGACGTCGTCGTCCTCTCGTGCAACACCGCGGCCGGCCCCCGGGAACTGGCCATGGACACCTCGACGGTGACCGGCTTCCTGTCCTGGCTGGAGTCCGCCCCTCCGGTCCGCTGAGGGAGGACCGCGTCCTCCTCGCCACTCGTGGGAGGACCCCGTCCTCCCGGCCCTCACCGGCTCGAGGCAGGACCCGGGACGGGCCTCAGTCGGCGGCCGGGGTCTCCGCCGCCGACGCCGCCCGCTGGGCGTGCACCCCGCTGTGTGCGCCGGGCTCCCACAGCACGTCACCGTCCGGGTTCGCGACGCGGGCGAGGATGAACAGCAGGTCCGAGAGCCGGTTGAGGTAGCGGGCCGTCTCGGCGTTGCTGCGCTCGCCGTCGGCCTCCAGCAGTGCCCACACGCTGCGCTCGGCCCGGCGGGTGACGACCCGCGCCTGGTGCAGCAGCGCGGCCAGCGGGGTGCCGCCGGGGAGGATGAAGCTGGCCAGCTTGGGCAGCGCCTCGTTGTAGCGGTCGCAGGCCGCCTCCAGCCGCTCGGTGTAGGCGGTGGTCACCCGCAGCGGCGGGTACTGCGGGTCGGGGGTGACCGGGGTGGAGAGGTCGGCCCCGACGTCGAACAGGTCGTTCTGCACGCTGCGCAGCAGCTCGGTGAGCTCCGGGGACGGCGACCCGAGGGCCAGGGCGACGCCGAGCACGCTGTTGGCCTCGTCGACGTCGGCGTAGGCCACCAGGCGCGGATCGGTCTTGCCCACCCGGCTCATGTCCCCGAGGTGCGTCTGACCGGCGTCACCGGTCTTCGTGTAGATGCGGGTCAGCCGGACGGTCATGGCCGCGAGCCTAGAAGAAGGACCTCGCTGCCCCCACCGTGGAAGGGCCTCGTCCTCCCCACCCCTCGCGAGCTCAGGGTGGGACCCGGGACGGGGCCGGCGGGCGGGCCCTGCATCGGGGCCACCGTAGGGTGGACCGGTGGAGTGCTTCGAGGTCACCGGCGGCACGGCCCTGACCGGGAGGGTGCGGGTCACCGGCGCCAAGAACAGCGCGCTGAAGCTCATGGCGGCCGCGCTGCTGGCGGCGGGGCGGACCACCATCGACGAGGTCCCGGACATCCTCGACGTGGCCATCATGAGCGAGGTGCTGCGCCGGCTCGGGTGCGAGGTGAGCTACGAGCGGCACGAGCACGGCGGTGGCGGCCGGCTGGTCGTCGACGTCCCCGACGAGCCCGCCACGGAGACCGACTACGACCTGGTCCGCCGGATGCGGGCCTCGATCAGCGTGCTGGGCCCGCTCGTCGCCCGGTGCGGCTCGGCCAGGGTGGCGCTGCCCGGTGGTGACGCGATCGGCTCGCGCGGGCTGGACATGCACATCTCCGGCCTGGAGCGGCTCGGCGCCACCATCCACAGCGAGCACGGCTTCCTGGTCGCCTCCGCTCCGCGGCTGACGGGCACCAGCATCTGGCTGGACTTCCCCTCGGTCGGTGCCACCGAGAACCTGGTGATGGCCGCGGTGCTGGCCGAGGGGGCGACGGTCATCGACAACGCCGCGCGCGAACCGGAGATCGTCGACCTCTGCGCGATGCTCACCGCGATGGGGGCCCAGATCGAGGGCGCCGGTACCTCGACGATCACCGTCGAGGGCGTGCCGACCCTCAAGCCGGTCACCTACACGACGGTGCCCGACCGGATCGTCGCCGGCACCTGGGCGATCGGCGCGGTGATGACGCGCGGGGACGTCGTCATCGAGCGGGCCGCCGCCGACCACCTCACCGTCGCACTCGCCAAGCTCAGCGACGCCGGGGCGCACGTCGAGCCGCTGCCGGACGGGCTGCGGGTGGCGATGGACGGCCGCCCGCGCTGCGTGGACGTCGTCACGCTGCCCTACCCGGGGTTCCCGACCGACCTGCAGCCGATGGCGGTGGCGCTGGCGGCGGTCTCCACGGGGACGGCGCTGATCACCGAGAACGTGTTCGAGGGCCGCTTCATGTTCGTCAACGAGCTGGTCCGGCTCGGTGCCTCGGTGCGCACCGACGGGCACCACGCCGTCGTCCGGGGCCGGGAACGGCTCTCCAGTGCGCCGGTGGTGGCCACCGACATCCGCGCCGGCGCGGGCCTGGTCCTGGCCGGTCTGGTCTCCGACGGCGTCACCGAGGTGCAGGACGTGCACCACGTCGACCGCGGCTACCCCGACTTCGTCGACCAGCTGCGCGGCCTGGGCGCGCACATCGAGCGGGTCGAGCGGGCCGGCTGAGTCCAGCACGACCACCCGGGTGTGCCGCACACTCGGGGAGGTGCACGACGAGGACAGGACGCGTCGGACCCGGCCTGCTGCCGAGCTCGACCGGCTGCTGCTCGGCGGCCGTCGGCAGTACACCCGGGCGCAGGTGGCTCAGCTGTCCGGCATGCCGCCGGACGGCTTCCGGCAGCTGTGGCACGCGCTGGGCTTCCCCGAGGCCGCCGAGGACGACGCGGTGTTCACCGACGGCGACGTCGCCGCGCTGCACGCCCTGGCGGACCTGGTCGACGCCGGGTTCGTCGTCCCGGGCACCGAGGCGTCGTTCGCCCGTGCGCTGGCGCAGCCGTTGGCGCGGCTGGCCGACTGGCAGACCGCCCTGCTCACCGGTGCCCTCGCGCGCGACCGCGACGGAGGACCCGCCCGGCCGGGCAGCGCGCCCGGCGACGTGCCGCCGGCAGTCGACGCGCTGCTGTCGCTGCTGCGCGAGGTGCAGGACCACGTGTGGCGCCGTCACCTGGCCGCAGCGGCCGAGCGGGCGCCGGCCGGTGGCGAGGAGCGCGAGCTGGCCGTCGGCTTCGCCGACCTCGTCGGCTACACGACCCGCACGCGCGGTATGAGCGGCGCGGAACTGGCCGTCATGGTGGAGGACTTCGAGGCGACCGCTGCCGAGGTGGTCGCGCGCGGCGGCGGGCGGGTGGTGAAGACCGTCGGCGACGGGGTGCTCTTCACCGCCGCGGACCCGGCCGCCGCGGCGGAGATCGGGCTGTCGCTGCCCGAGCGGTGGGGGGCCGTGGACCGGCCGCCGCTGCGGGTCGGCCTGGCGCACGGGCGGGTGCTCACCCGGCTCGGGGACGTGTACTCGTCGGTGGTGAACCTGGCCAGCCGGCTGACCACGGTGGCCCGCGCCGGGAGTGTGCTCGTCGACCGCGAGCTGGCCGCCCGGCTGCGGCAGCACCCCGACTACCGGATCGAGCCGCTCCAGCGCCGGTCGGTCCGCGGCTTCGACGACCTGCAGCCGTGGCTGGTCAGCCGCTGCAGCGTGGCCGAGGAACTGCCGGACCCCGCCGAGCGGTCCGGCTGACGGCCCTCGTCCTCTCAGCCGGCGGGGAACGACGAGGCCAGCACGCGGGCGCGGTCGGCGTCCTCGGGGAAGACGAGCACCTCCGCGCGGTGGGCACCGGTGGCGCGCACCGTGGAGCGGATCCCCGCGTCGGAGAGCACCGCGCGCAGCGCCAGGGCCGACTCCCGGCCGGACAGCGTGGCGACGCGGGTGAGCAGGCCGTCGTCCGCCGCGGGACGACGGCGCGGCTCACCGCGGAACGCCCACCGCAGGAACAGCGCCAGCCCGGCGATCACGGCGAACGCGATCACCGGGCCCGCCAGGTAGTGCGTACCGGCCACCGGTGTCATCCCGGCCCTCCTCTCGGCGCCTGCGAGTGTGCCACCGGGGGACACCCGGAGGTGGCCTCGCTACTGGTCAGTAACCCCCTTACACTCCGCGGGCATGCCGTTCCCTTCATCCTCGAAGGAGCGCGACCGCCCCTGGGTGATGCGCACCTACGCCGGCCACTCGTCGCCGGCCGAGTCCAACGCGCTGTACCGGCGGAACCTCGGCAAGGGGCAGACGGGTCTGTCGGTCGCCTTCGACCTGCCCACGCAGACCGGCTACGACCCCGACGACGAGCTGTCGGTCGGTGAGGTCGGCAAGGTCGGCGTGCCGGTGACCCACATCGGCGACGTGCGCACCCTCTTCGACGGCATCCCGCTCGACGAGATGAACACGTCGATGACGATCAACGCCACCGCGATGTGGCTGCTGGCGCTCTACCAGGCGGTCGCCGAGGAGCAGGGGCACGACGTCAGCAAGCTCGCCGGGACGACGCAGAACGACATCATCAAGGAGTACCTGTCGCGGGGGACGTACGTCTTCCCGCCCGGGCCCTCGATGCGGCTGATCACCGACATGGTCGCCTACACGGTCTCGGCGATGCCGAGGTGGAACCCGATCAACATCTGCAGCTACCACCTGCAGGAGGCCGGCGCGACGCCGGTGCAGGAGATCGCCTACGCGATGAGCACCGCGATCGCCGTCCTGGACTCGGTGCGCGACTCCGGTCAGGTGCCGCAGGAACGCTTCGGCGAGGTCGTCGCGCGCATCTCCTTCTTCGTCAACGCGGGCGTCCGCTTCGTCGAGGAGATGTGCAAGATGCGCGCCTTCACGCAGCTGTGGGACGAGCTGACCCTCGAGCGCTACGGCGTCGAGCGTCCCGAGCACCGCCGGTTCCGCTACGGCGTCCAGGTCAACTCCCTGGGCCTGACCGAGGCGCAGCCGGAGAACAACGTCCAGCGGATCGTGCTGGAGATGCTCGCGGTCACCCTGTCCAGGGACGCCCGCGCCCGCGCCGTGCAGCTGCCGGCGTGGAACGAGGCGCTGGGGCTGCCCCGGCCGTGGGACCAGCAGTGGTCGCTGCGGCTGCAGCAGGTGCTGGCCTACGAGACCGACCTGCTGGAGTACGACGACCTGTTCACCGGGTCGGTCGTGGTGGAGCGGAAGGTCGCCGAGCTGGTCGAGGGTGCCCGCGGGGAGATCGCCCGGGTGCAGGAGATGGGCGGCGCGGTCGCCGCCGTCGAATCCGGCTACATGAAGGGCCAGCTGGTCGCCTCGCTCGCCGAACGGCGCCGCCGGATGGAGAACGGGGACGACGTCGTCGTCGGCGTGAACCGGTTCGCGAGCACCGAGCCCAACCCGCTGCTGGCCGACCTCGACGCGGCGATCCAGGTCGTCGACCCGGCCGTGGAGGCCGCGGCGTGCGAGTCGGTGCGGACGTGGCGCGCCGAGCGCGACCCGGAGCCGGTGCAGAAGGCGCTCGAGCGGCTGCGCGCCGTCGCCGCCACCGAGGAGAACCTGATGGACGCCACCCTCGACTGCGCCCGCGCCGGCGTGACGACGGGGGAGTGGGCCGGCGTGCTGCGCGAGGTGTTCGGCGAGTACCGGGCGCCCACCGGGGTCGCCGCGGCCGCCGGGGGCGGCGAGGCCGACCGGACGCTGGCCGACGTCCGGCAGCGGGTCCGCGCCACCGGCGAGGAGCTCGGCGGGCGACTGCGCTTCCTGGTCGGCAAGCCCGGCCTCGACGGGCACTCCAACGGCGCCGAGCAGATCGCCGTCCGCGCGCGCGACGCCGGCTTCGAGGTGGTCTACCAGGGCATCCGGCTGACCCCCGCGCAGATCGTGAGCGCCGCGGTCGAGGAGGACGTGCACGTGGTCGGCCTGTCGGTGCTCTCCGGCTCGCACCTGCAGGTGGTCCCGGCGGTGCTGCGCGGGCTGCGGGAGGCCGGCCTGGACGACGTCCCCGTGGTCGTCGGCGGGATCGTGCCCGACGGCGACGCCCGCCTGCTGCGCGAGCAGGGAGTGGCCCGGGTCTTCACGCCCAAGGACTTCGGGTTGACCGAGATCATGGGCCAGATCGTCGACGTCGTCCGCGAGGCCAACGCGCTCGACGAGCGGTAGGGGGCCGGGCGCTACAGCGGGACGACGACGCCCTCGGTGGCGCTGCGGCGGGCGGCGTCGAGCACCGCGGCGGTGGCCACGGCGTCCCGCGGGTCGACCGGCACCGGCCCCTCCCCGCGGACGGCGGCGGCGAAGGCCGGGTAGAAGGTGTCCCAGCGGCCGCGCTCGGTGGGTACCACGACACCCTCGTCGCCGCGCCGCAGCCGCCCCCAGCGCTCCTCGGGCTCGGCGCCCCAGCGCTCGCCGAGCGTGGCCGGCGTCTGCCCGGCCAGCAGCGCGGCCTCCTGCCCGTCCATCGGACCACCGACGACGTAGGCGCCCCCCGTGCCGCTCACCCGGAAGCGGTCGCCGGGAGCGCCCTGGCTCCAGCTGCCCCACAGGTGCGAGTGGGCACCGTCGGCGTGGGTGAGCGCGACGAAGACGTCGTCGTCCAGGCCCGACTCCCGCAGCCGCCACTCGGCGTAGACGCTCGTCACCGGGCCGAGCAGCACGAGAGCCTGGTCGACCAGGTGGCTGCCGAAGTCCAGCAGGGTGCCGCCGCCCGCGGCCGGCGGGCCGGGCTCGGGCTCGAACCGCTCGAAGCGCGACTCGAACCGGGTCACCGTGCCGAGCCGGCCGGCGTCGACCAGGGCGCGGACGGTACGGAAGTCGGAGTCCCAGCGGCGGTTCTGGTACGGCGCCAGCGGCAGCCGGCGGGCCGCGGCCTTCCGCACCGTCCCGGACGCGGCAGGGGCGTCCAGGGAGAAGGGCTTGTCGCAGACCACGGCCAGGTCCAGGTCCAGCGCCTGCTCGGTCAGCGGGGTGTGCGTGTCGGCCGGCGTGGAGATCGAGACCGCCTCGGCGCCGGCCCCGGCCAGCTCCTCCAGCGAGCCGAACGTGCGCAGGCCGGGGTGCTCGGCGGCCACCTGCGCCCGGCGCTCGGCCGACGTCGTCACCACGCCGAGGAGGTCGACCTCCGGCGCGGCGGCCAGCAGGGGGGCGTGGAAGTACCGGCCGCCGAAGCCGTACCCGACCAGTCCGAAGCGCACGGGGTCCATGCCGCGATCATGCCCTGCCCGGGTCAGCGCAGGCGGGGGCCGAAGCGGACGTCGACGCCCGGGGAGAACAGCACGCTGTCGGGTGCGCCGCGGACGGTGGGCAGGCCGCCCGCCGCCAGCAGGTCCTCCTCGCACGTGACGAGCTCGGCGGCGTGCAGCGGCCAGGCCGGGTGCTCGTTGGGCCAGTAGGCCAGGCGGCCGGACGCCGTCTGGTGCAGCCCCCAGCGGCCGGTGAGGAAGCCGGCCAGGGAGCCGGGGTCCGGCAGCCGGGCGCCCACCCGGACGACGACCCGCCCGCCCGCGCCCCGCGGGCCGGGCCAGCGCCGGCGGGAGGTGTAGGTGACCACGTCGCCGTCACGGCGCACCCGCATCCGCGCCCAGCAGTAGGGCAGCCCGGCGACCCAGCGGGCGGCGAGCACGGGCAGCAGCCGGTCGGCGTCCAGCGACCGGAACACCACGCCGCGCCGCCCCTCGCCGTCGACCGAGTACAGCCGGACGTTGGTCTCGGCGAAGGACCCTGCCCACGGCAGGCCCGGCGCGCCGAGCAGGCCGATCCGGCGCATCCGGAAGGGGATCAGCCCGACGTACGTGGCGCCGTCCAGCACGTCGGGGCGGGTGCCCGCCGGGAGCAGCGGGGCGACGAGTGCCGGGTCCACGGCCCAGTGCAGGAAGGTGACGTCGCGCCAGCCCTGCGTGAACACGGTGCGCCCGGCCGGCCGGGGCGCCGTGTCGGTGACCGGCTCGGGTTCCACGCCCCGAGACTGCCAGCCCGTTGCCCCCAGCGGCCTCCCCGTGGTGTGGTCGGCCCATGACTGCAGAGGGCGCACCCCGGGTCCAACGCGACGGCGACGTCGTCACCCTCACGATGTGCCGACCGGCGAAGCGCAACGCCCTGTCCCGCGACCACCTCACCCAGCTGCTGGCCGCGGTCACGGAGGTGGGGGAGAGCGACGCGGCCGGCCTGGTGATCGCCGCGGAGGGGCCGGTGTTCAGCGCCGGGCACGACTTCGCCGACGTCGCCGGTCGGCCGGTGACCGAGGTGCGCAGCCTGCTGCAGCTGTGCACCGAGCTGGTGCAGACCCTGCACGACGTCCCGCAGGTGGTGCTGGCCCGCGTGCACGCCCTGGCCACCGCGGCCGGCTGCCAGCTGGTGGCCTCCTGCGACCTGGCCGTCGCCGCCGAGTCGGCCGGCTTCGCCGCCCCGGGTGGCAAGGGCGGCTGGTTCTGCCACACGCCGATGGTGGCCATCGCCCGCGACGTCGGCCGCAAGCGCGCGATGGAGCTCGCGCTGACCGGTGACGTCATCGACGCCGCGACCGCGCTGGACTGGGGCCTGGTCAACCGGGTGGTGCCCGACGCCGAGCTGGACGCCGCTGTCGCCGACCTCATGGCCCGGGCGACCCGCGGGTCCCGGGCGAGCAAGGCCTGGGGCAAGCAGACGATGCACGCCCAGCTGGGCCGGCCCGAGCGGGACGCCTACACGACCGCCGTCGAGGTGATGGCCGCCGCCAGCCAGCTGCCCGGGGCGGTCGAGGGCATGTCGGCGTTCCTGGAGAAGCGGCGTCCGGTCTGGTCCGACTGACACTTGCGGGGCTAGTCTAGCTAGGTGACCGTCGCCAACGTCCACCAGGCCAAGACGAACCTGTCGAAGCTGCTGGACGCCGCCGAGCGCGGCGAGGAGGTCATCATCACGCGGCGCGGGGGCGGCGTCACGGAGTTCCGGTTGGTCCCGGTGGCGCCGTCGGCGAGGCGGGGACTCTTCGGTCGCCTCGCCGGGCAGGTCGTGTTCTCGCCGGACTACGACACGGCCGACGCCGAGATCACCGCGGCCTTCGACCGGCACCTCGACGGCTGACCCGTGCGCCTGCTGCTGGACACGGACGCGCTGCTCTGGTTGCTGGCCGGCGACCCCAGGCTGGGGGCGCAGGCCCGCCAGGAGGTGGAGGCCGCTGCGGAGCTGGTCGTCTCCGCGGCCTCGCTCTGGGAGATCGCGATCAAGGTCTCGATCGGTAAGCTCGCTGCGCTGCCCGGACTCCCCGCAGTGCTGGCGGAGGCCGGGGTCCGCCGTCTGGGCATCGAGGAGGAGCACCTCCGGCGACTGGAGTCGCTGCCCTGGCACCACCGGGATCCGTTCGACCGGCTGCTGATCGCCCAGGCCCAGGCGGAGGCGCTCACCGTGCTCACGGCAGACCCAGCATTCGGCGACTACGCCGTCCCCGCTCGGGACGCCCGCCGCTGACCTCCGGCCGCCCACCGGCGCGGTGATCCCCCGCACAGCGGGATGCAACACGTCGCGCGCCGCCTTGCTCTCCATGTGGAGAACCCCTGGGGCCTGACCCGGCGGCGTGCGCTCGACTTCGGACGGATGACGGCCGACTCCTGAGCGCCCGCGCGCTCCGTCGTTCCACCCGCACCGTCCCCTGAAAGGCACCTCCCGTGCTCGCTCGTCTCCGCCGCGTCCCGTTCGCGGCGCAGGTCCTCCTCGCCCTCGTCCTGGGCGTCGCCCTCGGCCTCGTCGCCCGGGACATGGGTCCCGTCGCCGACGGGACGCCGAACTGGCTGACCAGCACCCTGCAGACCGTCGGCAGCACCTTCGTCACGCTGCTCAAGGTCCTCGTCCCGCCGCTGGTCGTCACCGCGGTGATCGTCAGCATCGCCAACCTCCGGCAGGTCTCCAACGCCGCTCGCCTGGCCGGACAGACGCTGCTGTGGTTCGCGATCACCGCCCTCATCGCGGTCTCCCTCGGCATCGGCCTGGGCCTGCTCACCCAGCCGGGCCGCAACAGCTCCGTCGACGCGGCCGCCCAGGCCGCGCCCGAGACCACCGGTTCCTGGTGGGACTTCCTCACCGGCCTGGTGCCCGCCAACATCCTCGGTCTGCAGTCCTCGGCCGAGGGCGGGCTGTCCTTCAACGTGCTCCAGCTGATCGTGCTGGCCGTGGTGATCGGCGTGGCCGTGCTCAAGGTCGGCGAGCCGGCCGAGCCGTTCCTCGCGCTGACCCGCTCGGCGCTGACGATCGTCCAGAAGCTGCTGTGGTGGGTCATCCTCCTGGCCCCGATCGGCACCGTCGGCCTGATCGGCAACGCGGTGGCCAGCTACGGCTGGGAGTCCCTCGGCTCGCTCGGCATCTTCGCCGGGTCCGTCTACGCCGGCCTCGCGCTCGTGCTGTTCGTCGTCTACCCGGTGCTGCTGCAGCTGCACGGACTCTCGCCGCTGCGGTACTTCGCCGGCGCCTGGCCGGCCATCCAGCTGGCCTTCGTCTCCCGCTCCTCGATCGGCACGCTGCCGGTGACCGAGCGGGTGACCGAGCAGAACCTCGGCGTACCGCGGTCCTACGCGTCCTTCGCCGTCCCGCTGGGCGCTACTACGAAGATGGACGGCTGCGCGGCGATCTACCCGGCGCTGGCCGCGATCTTCGTGGCGCAGTTCTTCGGCGTGGACCTCGGCCTCACCGACTACCTGCTGATCGCGCTGGTCTCGGTCGTCGGCTCGGCGGCCACGGCCGGGGTCACCGGCGCGGTGGTCATGCTGACGCTGACCCTCTCCACGCTGGGCCTGCCGCTGGCCGGCGTCGGCCTGCTCCTGGCGATCGACCCGATCCTGGACATGGGGCGGACGGCGGTGAACGTCGCCGGCCAGGCGCTGGTCCCGACGATCGTCGCCAAGCGCGAGGGAATCCTCGACGTGGACCGGTACCGGTCGACCTCGACGGTGGACCCGGTGGCCCGGGTCGAGGTGGACGACGACCTGCGCCGTCCCGTGACGGTCTAGCCGTCCGGCTCCCACAGGCCCGGTCCTCCGTCCGGAGGGCCGGGCCTGTGCCATCTCAGCCGCTGACGAGGTCGGCGCAGCCGGTCTCGTGCGGGAGCGGCGGGCGCAGCGTCAGCGACCACCGGCTGCCGTCGCCGGCGACCCACGGCGTCAGGGTGGTGGCCGACGCCGCGGCGGCGAGCACGGCCTCGGCCTCGGCGCCGCGGGCGACGACGCAGGACAGGCCCAGCCCGCCCGGCAACGGTTCGCCGGGCAGCGCCGGACCCGGCCAGGGTGCCTCCGGCTGCACCAGCGCAGGGTCGGCGGGCTGCGTCCACGGCGCGACGACGGGGGCCACCGCCGCGGCCTCGTAGAGCTCGGAGCCGGTGGCGCCCAGCGGCTCCGGCGACGTCAGCACCTCCAGCAGGCCGAGCAGTTCCCCGCGCGCCGCCTGCTGCTCCGGGGTGAGCCCGCTGTCCCCGGGCAGCTCGAACAGCGCCTCGACCTCGCGCACCGCCGTCCCCCCGTCGGTGACGAGGGTGAACCGGGTGGCCGGGGCGTCCGCGACCGGTGGGGTGCCGAGGTCGGCGGTGCCCGTCACGCCGGCCGCGACGGCGCGGTCGACGACCGTCTGCACGCCGTCGGCGTCCAGCCGCCACACCTGCAGGGACGGCAGCGCCGGCGGCGGGTGGACCTCGATCTGCGCTCCGGGGGTCACGACTCGGCCGTCGCCGTACACGGCGACCAGCGGCACCCGGGCGGCCAGCGCCTCCGGCGTGGTGGAGCCGCGGACGTGCTCGACCTCCAGCACCAGCCGGCCCGGCCCGTCGGAGCCGGGCGTCGGCCGGGGAGCTGCGGCGTCGCCACCGCTGCCGGCGCAGCCGCTCACCAGCGCGAGCAGGGCCAGGACTGCGGACAGCGGGGCGCGTCTCACCTGGTCAGGATGCCGTGCCGCGGCGGGCACCCCGTCGCTCCGGGCCGTTCGTTGCCGGTTCGGTACCGTCGGTCCCCGTGCGCCTGGTCATCGCCCGCTGCTCGGTCGACTACGTGGGGCGGCTGACCGCCCACCTGCCCATGGCGCCGCGGCTGCTGCTGGTCAAGGCCGACGGGTCGGTGTCGGTGCACGCCGACGACCGCGCCTATAAACCGCTGAACTGGATGACCCCGCCGTGCTCGTTCAAGGACGAGCTGGTCGACGGCGTGGGCACCTGGACGGTCACCAACAAGGCCGGCGAGCAGCTGATCATCACGATCGAGTCCGTCGAGCACGACAGCTCCCACGAGCTCGGGGTCGACCCGGGCCTGCAGAAGGACGGCGTCGAGGCGGAGCTGCAGCGGCTGCTCGCGCTGCACGTGGAGACCTTCGGGGCCGGCTGGTCGCTGGTCCGCCGCGAGTACCCGACCGCGATCGGGCCGGTGGACCTGCTCTGCCGCGACGCCGACGGCACCACCGTGGCCGTCGAGGTCAAGCGCCGCGGCGAGATCGACGGCGTGGAGCAGCTGACCCGCTACCTCGAGCTGCTCAACCGCGACCCGCTGCTGGCGCCGGTGCGCGGGGTCTTCGCCGCTCAGGAGATCAAGCCCCAGGCGCGGGTGCTCGCGGGCGACCGCGGCATCGAGTGCCTGACCGTCGACTACGCCGTCCTCAAGGGCACCGACGACCCCTCGCAGCGGCTGTTCTGAACGGGGACCCCTCATCGGCCGGTAGCAGGTGGGGGCAGTCCGGGTGCGAGACTGCCCCCGATCGCGGACGGGGGTGCCCGGGGCCGGGCGCCGGCGCAGAGGAGATGGCAGCGTGGCCAGAGAACTGACCGAGGTCGGCGTGGTGGGGCTGGGCACGATGGGTGCCGGCATCGCCGAGGTGCTCGCCCGGGCCGGCCTGTCGGTGACCGCCGTGGACGTCGACGAGGCAGCCGTGGCCCGCGGACGGGAGCACCTGGAGCACTCCAGCGGGCGGGCGGTCCAGCGCGGCAAGCTCGACGCCGCCGAGCGCGACGCCATCCTCGGCCGGATCCGGTTCGGCACCTCGCTGGAGGACCTGGCGCAGGCCGAGCTCGTCATCGAGGCCGTGCCCGAGCGGCTGGAGCTCAAGCGCGAGATCTTCTCGGCGCTGGACAAGATCTGCCCGCCGGACACCATCTTGGCCACCAACACCTCGAGCCTGTCGGTCACCGAGATCTCGGTGGCGACCGGGCGGCCGGGCAAGGTCATCGGGATGCACTTCTTCAACCCGGCGCCGGTCATGAAGCTGGTCGAGGTGGTGCGCACGGTGGTGACCGAACCCTCGGTCATCGAGGACGTCGAGGCGCTGGCCGAGCGGCTGGGCAAGGTCGACGTCACCATCGGCGACAAGGCCGGCTTCATCGCCAACGCGCTGCTGTTCGGCTACCTCAACCACGCGGTCTCCATGTACGAGAACCGCTACGCCAGCCGTGAGGACATCGACGCGGCCATGCGGCTGGGCTGCGGCCTGCCGATGGGTCCGCTGGCACTCATGGACCTCATCGGCATCGACACCGCCTACGAGATCCTCGAGACGATGTACCGGCAGTCCCGCGACCGGCTGCACGCGCCCACCCCGATCATCAAGCAGATGATGACCGCGGGTCTGCTGGGCCGGAAGTCCGGCCGCGGCTTCTACACCTACGCCGGCCGCGACTCCGCCGAGGTGGTGCCGGACGCGCAGACCCCGGCCGAGGGCGGGGCCGCGCAGGGCGCCCGCGAGGTGCGCACGGTCGGCGTCGTCGGCTCGGGGACGATGGCTACCGGGATCATCGAGGTCGTCGCCAGGGGCGGCTACGACGTCCGCTTCGTCGCCCGGTCGCCGGAGAAGGTCGAGGCGGTCCGCACGGCGCTGGCGAAGTCGCTGGAGAAGCAGGTGCAGCGCGGCCGGCTCGACGAGGCCGCGCGCGACGAGGTGCTCGCCCGGGTCGGCGGGACGACGTCGCTCGACGACCTCGGCGACCGCGACCTGGTCATCGAGGCCGTCGTGGAGTCGCTGCCGGTCAAGGAGGCGCTGTTCGCCAACCTCGGCGAGATCGCCAAGCCCGGCGCCGTGCTGGCCACTACGACCTCCAGCCTCCCGGTCATCGAGTGCGCCAAGGCCAGCGGCCGGCCGGAGGACGTCGTCGGCATGCACTTCTTCAACCCGGCGCAGGTGATGAAGCTGGTGGAGGTCGTCTCGACGATCCCCACCGCGCCCGACGTCGCGGCGACCGCGCACGCGGTGTCGCAGCGCCTGGGCAAGCACGCGGTGTCCTGCACCGACCGGGCCGGGTTCATCGTTAACGCGCTGCTGTTCCCGTACCTCAACGACGCGGTCAAGATGCTCGAGGCGCACTACGCGACCGCCGACGACATCGACGCCGCCATGAAGGTCGGCTGCGGCTACCCGATGGGCCCGTTCGAGCTGCTGGACGTCGTCGGGCTCGACGTGTCCCTGGCGATCGAACGGGAGCTCTACACCGAGTTCCGCGAGCCCGGCTTCGCGCCGGCCCCGCTCCTCGAGCACCTGGTCACCGCCGGGTACCTGGGCCGCAAGGCCGGCCGCGGGTTCCGGGACCACGCGCGCCGCTGAGCCGGTGCCCCGGCGCGGCGTTCGGAGGGGATCGCGGCCTGCGGGCCGCGACCCCCTGCGCCGTCCCGAGGCCGTGGAGGAGGCGGCCGACGGCGACTGGGTGGTGCGGCGGATCACCGGCGCCGCGAGCGGCAAGACCTACCGCTGCCCGGGGTGCGACCAGGAGATCCTCCCGGGGACGCCGCACCTGGTGACCTGGCCGGCCTATCCGCGCGACTCCGACCTCGACCCCTGGGACACCGAGTCGGCCGCCGACCGGCGCCGGCACTGGCACGCGTCCTGCTGGTCCGCGCGGGTGCACCGCCGTTGGTGAAGGACCCCGCTGCCCCCCACGCCTCGCAGGCTCGGCGCGGGACCCTGCAGCGGGGCCGTTCCATCACCTCGCCCGGGCGAAGACCACGACGTTGTCCTCGTAGCTGCCGCGCGAGCGGTCGAACTCGCCGCCGCAGGTGACCAGCCGCAGCTCCGCCCGCGGGGTGGGCCCGTAGACCGACTCGGTCGGGAAGTCGGGCTTCGGGTACCGGCCGACGTCGGTGACGGCGAACCGCGCCGTCGTCCCGTCCTCGCGGTCGACGAGCACCTCGGCACCGGGCCCGAGCTCGCCCAGGCGGGAGAAGACCGCCGGCCCGTCGACCGAGTCGACGTGCCCGGCGACCACCGCCGGCCCTACGTCGCCGGGGACGGCGCCGTCGGCGAACCACCCGGCCCGGCCGAAGTCGTCCGGCGGCACGAGGACGCCGGCGGCGTCGGTGCCGAGCCGCAGCAGCTCGCTGTCCACGCCGATGGCCGGCACGCGCACGCGGACCGGCGCTGCCGCCGTCCGCTCCGTGCCGCGCTCGGCGACCACCGGGACGGGGGAGTCCACGGCCGACGCGGCCCCGGCGGTCCCGGCGGTCCCGGCGCCGCCGGGGGGCACCAGCGCCACCGTGCCGGCGACCACCGCGGTGCCGGCGACCACCCCCCGGATGAGCGGCAGCAGTGGCCGCCGCGGCTCCCGGTGACGGCTCACCGGCCGGGCCTCAGGACCGGCCTGCGCGCCGCGCGGGACCCCGCCGCGACCGCCGGGCCAGGGCCAGGCCGGTCAGCAGGGTGAGCCCGACGGCACCGCCGACGAGGCCCGGCTCCAGCTCCCCGGCCGCGGTGCCGCCGGCGCCGGTCTCCACGCCGCCGGTCGGGACCACACCGGAGCCCGCGGCGTCCAGGACGGTGCGCACGGTCAGCCCGCCCCCGGGCCGGTCGAGGACGAAGAGGCTGTAGACCGAGCCCGCGGCGAGGTCGAGCGGCAGCTCGGTCACCTCGCCGTCCACGGTCACCTGCAGGCGGCCCTCGTCGCCGGGCACGGCGGTGTACCCACCGGCCTCGGCGAAGGCCAGGTCCCCGGCGATCCGGGTGCCGCCGGCCGCGGCGTCGAGGGTCGGCGCGTTGGCCGCGGCGGACACCACCCGCACCCGCGCCTGCCCGGACGGCGGGAGCGTCAGGTCGTCCTCGAGCACCTCCAGGCCCAGGTCGGCGAAGCGGCCCACCCCGGCGACGGTGCGTGCGCTGTCGCTGCCGACCTGCACGGTGGTGGACAGCACCGGCGGAGTGGCCGGGTCGGCCCCGGCCTCGCGCATGCTGACGGTGTAGACGCCCTCGGGCACGTCCTGGTAGTCGGAGATGGTCCCGTAGCCGACGCCGGGCACGGTGAGCAGCGCCGTCCCGTCACCGGGGTCGGCGACCGAGTCGACGTACACGTCGACCGCCGGGGTGTCGGGGGACAGGTGGGCCAGGCGCAACAGCCCGGTCCCGGCGGCACCGGCCCCGGAGGGAGCCACGAGCACCGTCCCGGCGGTCACGGCGGTGACGGCCAGCACGCGGGTCCAGCGGTGCACGGTTCCTCCAGCGGTCTCGGGGGACCGGACGCCGGTCCAGGCGTCCATTCGCGCACTCCTCGCGATCCCTGTCCAACCGAGCGTCACGGGGAGACCTCGGCGACCAGCGCGTCGGGCTCGGACGCGTAGCGGTAGGACAGCAGGACGCCGTCCGCGGTGACCTCGACGGAGTCGGGGGCGAAGGGGGCAGCTGCGCCTCCAGCCAGGTCCGCAGCGGTTCGGTCGCCGGCTGCCCGGCCCCCACCGGTGCACTGCCCACCGCCGCGAGCAGCACGCTGCGGGCCGGTCCCTCGGCCCCGTCGGTGCGCGGGAAGGCCGCGACGGAGAGGCCCTCGCGGGCGGTCAGCACGGCCAGCAGCGACATCAGCCGCATGTCGACGTCGGCCGACCGCAGCACCACGGCCGCCTCCTCCGGTGCGCGCGTGGTCGGGTTGGCCAGCACGGCCTCGGCCAGCGCCCGCCGCCGGTCGAGCTGCTCGGGCGTCGGCATCCCCGGGGACGGGTCGAGAACGGTGAGCCTCTCGAAGCGGGCGACCACCCGGTCCCCGGGCGGCGGCTCGCCGTCGGTGACGGTGAGGACGAGGTCGCCCGGGCCGGTCGGCTCCTCGGTGCCCACGAGGTCGTCGGGGGCGCCGGCGGTCAGCAGGTCGCCGCGGACGTCGTCCGCGGGGCGCAACCGCGCGTCGTCCGGCAGTTCGCGCTCGGCCCACTCCAGCAGCGCCCCGGCGGGGTCCTCCGGGGACGGGCCCGGGGAGGCGGAGGGGGCAGTGGTCGGCGCAGGGGCGGAGGGGGTGCCCAGGTCGCCGGTCGGTCGCCCGCCGTCCGCGGTCGACCGGTCCGCCCGGTCCCCGCCGACCACGAGGGCGACGACCGCCGCCGCCAGCACCGCCACGAGCTCGGCCGCGACGACCACCAGCCCGAGTGGGCCGCGCAGCCGGGGGCCGAGCCGCCCGCCGGAGGCTTGGCGGTGCCGAGCACGGCGGGTGGGCACCTCGCCCCCTCCCCGGCGTCCGTGGACGCGTCCGCCCGCGGGACGCCGGCGGCCATCCTTCAGGGTCCCGCCGCGAGCCTGCGAGCGGTGGGGGGATGGTCCTCTTTCAGCGCCGGCCGGGGGTGACGGGCTGGCTGCCGGTGTCGGCGGCGTCGGGTTGGACCGCCGGCTGGACGAGGGTCGGCGGGTCGACCCTGGACGGCGCCGAGGCCGCGGTGCTGCCCGTGGTCACCGGACGCAGCTGCTGGGTCGTCTGCGGGTCGGACGTTCCCTGCTGGCTCGGTGCGTCGGCCACCGGGGTGACGGCGGGCTGCGTCGGCGGGGCCGGGGGCCGGGTGGGCTGACGTGCCGCGGCCGCCTCGCCGTTGCCCGCGGGCGGCTCGGGACGCTGCGCCGGCTGGGGTGCCGTCGTGGGCCGCACCACCGGCTGCTGCGCCGTGACCGGTCCGACCGGCTGTGACTGCCGCTGCTCGTCGCGGGCCGGCTCGGGCCCGGTCTGCGGGGAGCGGGGGGTCGGCTGCGGGCGGACCGCGGCCGGCGGCCGGGGGCCGGCCTGCGGCTGGGGACGCCGGTCGCCGAGGCCAGGGAGCCGCTCGAGCAGCGAGCGCACCTCGAGCAGCCGGCCGGTGAGCTCGTCCCGCACCGCACGGATGGCCGCCGCAGCCGCTTCGGCGTCGCTGACCAGCTGGGTGGCGTGCTTCTCGGCCGCGGCAACCCGCTGCGCGGCTGCCTGCGCCGACGAGCGATCGCGCTCCTCATCCAGCCGGGCCGCCTCCTGCCGGCGGGCCCGCTGGGCGATCTCGAAGTCCTCCTCGACCTTCGCCCGCCGGGCCTGGGACTCGGCGTCGAGCCGGGCCACCTTCTCCTGGGCCTTGGCGACCAGCTCGTCGGCGCGGATCTGCGCCTTGCTGGCGATCTGCTCGGCGTTCTGCCGGGCCTCGGCGATCATCCGGTCGACCTCGGCCTGCCCGGCGGCGTGCCGCTCGTGCATCGCCCGCTCCTCGGCGGCGGTGTGCTCCCGCAGCGCCTGGGCCTCCTGCTCGGCGGACCGGCGGATCTCCGCCGCCTCCTCCTCGGCGAGCCGCAGCATGTGCTGGATGCGCTCGCTGATGTTCTCGAAGGTGGCCGGCCCGGAGGACGCGGCCTTGCGCCGCAGCTGCTCGATCTCCCCGTGCAGCGCCGAGAGCTGGCCGGCGAGGTCGGACGAGCGGCTCATCGCCGCGTCGCGGTCGGCCAGGGCGACCTGGATGTCGGCCTCGAGGCGCTCGATCGTCTCGGCCACCTGGTGCCGGTCGTAGCCCCGGAGCACCACGTCGAACGAGTGCTGGGCCTCGCGCATCGGCAGCATGTCGCGGCGGGGATCGGTCATGCGGTCATCCTCGCAGAGTCGGCGGGTGGGTCCGTCGTGTCGTCAGACCCACCCTGCAGGGTGCCAGCACGGCACCGGACCGCGCCACGTGCCGGCACCCCGCCCGGCCCTGCCGCTGGCTCGGTGAGGCCCTGGGGCGGCCACCCCAGGGCCTCACCGAGCCGGGCGACCTCCTGGAACGGCTCCCTGCAGGGTCCCGCCGCCGGCCCCGTCCAGAGGCTCGTCCCGAGCTCGCGAGGGATGAGGACGGGTCCTTCGACGGCGGGGGGCGGGGGGTCCTCTCTCAGACGCCCCGGAACCGGTTGATCGCGGCGAGGTGCTTCTCCCGCTTGGCGGCGTCCTTGACGCCGAGGCCCTCCTCGGGGGCGAGGGTGAGCACGCCGACCTTGCCCTGGTGGGCGTTGTGGTGGACGTCGCACGCGGCCTGGCCGACCTGGTCCATCGGGTACACCTTGGACAGCGTCGGGTGGATGAGGCCCTTGTCGATGAGCCGGTTGGCCTCCCAGGCCTCCTTGTAGTTGGCGAAGTGGCTGCCGACGATCCGCTTGAGGTTCATCCACAGGTAGCGGTTGTCGTAGGAGTGCATGTACCCGCTGGTCGAGGCGCAGGTGACGATCGTGCCGCCCTTCTTGGCGACGTAGACCGAGGCGCCGAATGTCTCCCGGCCGGGGTGCTCGAAGACGATGTCGACGTCGTCCCCGCCGGTCAGCTCCCGGATCTTCTTGCCCAGCCGCTGCCACTCCTTGGGGTCCTGGGTGTCCTCGTCCCTCCAGAACCGGTAGCCCTCGGCGGAGCGGTCGATGACCAGCTCGGCACCCATCGAGCGGACGATGGCGGCCTTCTCGGGGCTGGAGACCACGCACACCGGGATGGCGCCGCCGTTGAGGGCCATCTGGGTGGCGTAGGAGCCCAGGCCACCCGACGCGCCCCAGATCAGCACGACGTCGCCCTGCTTCATGTCCGCGCCGTTGCGGGACACCAGCTGCCGGTAGGCGGTGGAGTTGACCAGCCCGGGAGCGGCGGCCTCCTCCCAGGACAGGTGCGCCGGCTTGGGCATCAGCTGGTTGCTCTTGACCAGGGCGAGCTCGGCCAGGCCGCCGAAGTTGGTCTCGAAGCCCCAGATCCGCTGCTGCGGGTCCAGCATCGTGTCGTCGTGGCCGGCCGGGTCCTCCAGCTCCACCGACAGGCAGTGCGCGACGACCTCGTCGCCGGGCTTCCACCGGTTCACGCCCGGGCCCACCCGCAGCACCACACCGGCCAGGTCCGAACCGACCACGTGGTAGGGCAGGTCGTGCCGCTTGGTGAGGGCGTTCTGGCGGCCGTAGCGCTCCAGGAACCCGAAGGTCGACACCGGCTCGAAGATCGACGTCCAGACGGTGTTGTAGTTCACCGAGGACGCCATCACCGCGACGATCGCCTCACCCGGACCCAGCTCCGGGGTGGCCACCTCCTCCACGTGCAGCGACTTGCGCGGGTCCTTCTCCTTGGCGGTCAGGCCCTCGAACAGGTCCTGCTCGTCCTTCCGGACCAGCACGGCCCGGTAGGACTCCGGCACCGGCAGCCCGGCCATGGCGTCCAGCTGGTCGGCGAGGATGGCGTCCCTGATCTCGTTCACGCGGTCTCCCGGGTCTTCGTCGGCTCGTGAGTCGGTGGAGCGGCAGTGCGGTGGCGCGAGATGTTACCGGCCGGTAGGTAGGTAGGGCGTCAGCCCACCGGCCGGGTGGTCGGGTCGGGTGGTCGGTGCGCGGACGCCGCCGGCTCGACGAGCTCGACGAGGACGCCGCCGGCGTCCTTGGGGTGGACGAAGTTGACCCGGCTGTCCGAAGTCCCCCGCTTCGGGGTGTCGTACAGCAGCCGGAGGCCGCGCTCGCGCAGCGTCGCGCTGACCGCCTCGACGTCGGTCACGCGGAAGGCCAGCTGCTGCAGGCCCGGGCCGGAGCGACCGATGAACTTCGCGATCGTCGACTCGGGGGTCAGTGGGGCGAGCAGCTGGATGCGGGTGTCGCCGTCGCCGACGGCGAGCATCGCCTCGCGGACGCCCTGCTCCTCGTTGACCTCCTCGTGCACCGAGTGCACGCCGAAGGCCTGGGCGTAGAAGGCCAGCGCCTCGTCCAGGTCCGGGACGGCGACGCCGACGTGGTCGATCGTGGTGAACAACTCGGCCGGCAGGCCGGTGCGCGGATCGGTGGTCATCGCGGCATCCTCCCGGACCAGACGTCTGAGACGACAGGTGGGTCGGACACACACAGGGGAGGATCCGCCGCACACCGGCGCACGGCGAGCCCCGGAGGCCTGGTTGCAGGCAGAAGGACCCCGTCCTCCTCACCGCTCGCACGCTCGGGGCGAGCCTCTGGACGGGGCCTGGCGCGAGTTCGCGAGCGGTGGGGCGGCCAGGTCCTCCTTCAGCGACGCAGGAAGCGGATCAGCGCCTCGTTGAACTGCTCGGGGTGCGAGGCGTTGAGCCCGTGCGGCCCGCCCTCGATGACGACCAGCTCGCTGTCCGGGATCAGCTCGTGCGAGCGCTTGCCGCTGACCTCCAACGGCACGATCGCGTCCGAGTCGCCGTGGACGACCAGCGTCGGCACGGTGATCCCGGCGACGTCGCCGCGGAAGTCGGTGCGGCTGAAGGCGGTGATGCAGTCCAGCGTGCCCTTCGGCGAGGCGGCCTCGGCGATGTGCAGCGCGTACTGCCGCTGCTGCTCGCTGACCTGCAGGCCCCGGTCGCCGGCCGAGAAGAAGGTCGTGGTGAAGCCGTCGAGGAAGGCGAGGCGGTCCGTGACGACGCCCTGCTGGAACTGCTCGATGGTGGCGTCGTCCAGGCCGCCGTCCGGGTTGTCGTCGGACCTGTACAGGTACGGCGGCACGGCGGCGGCGAGCACCGCGCGGCTGACCCGCTCGGTGCCGTGGGTGGCGAGGTAGCGGACGACCTCGCCACCGCCCATGGAGAAGCCGACGAGCGCGACGTCGCGCAGGTCCAGGTGCTCGAGCAGGGCGTGCAGGTCGGCGCTGAAGGTGTCGTAGTCGTAGCCGTTCCAGGGCTGCGACGAATCGCCGAAGCCGCGGCGGTCGTAGGTGACGACGCGGTGGCCGGCCTCGACCAGCGGGCCGACCTGCGCCTCCCAGGAGCGGCCGGACAGCGGCCATCCGTGGATCAGCACGACCGGGCGTCCGGCGCCGACGTCCTGGTGGTGCAGCTCGACCGGGTGTCCGTTCTCGGTGCCGACGTCCAGGCGGGGCATGGGAGCCTCCTCGTCTCGGGTCCTTGGTCCCTCGTCCGCTACCCGGTGGCGTACCATTCGAATGCACTGAGACGCTCGTCACGCCGGTGACCACGCCGCTGCCCGGGTCCTATCCTGCGAGGGATCAGCGCCGTGTCTCCGTGGTGCGGCGCTACCGACCCCGCGGTCGCCAGCGTCGGCGGCCCGCCCCTGGAGGCAGTCATGTCCCGTTCGGTCATCGTCAGCGGCGCCCGCACCCCGATGGGTCGGCTGCTCGGCTCGCTCAAGGACTTCTCCGCCGCCGACCTCGGCGGGATCGCGATCAAGGCGGCGCTGGAGCGGGCCGGCATCTCCGGCGACCAGGTCGAGTACGTGATCATGGGGCAGGTGCTGCAGGCCGGCGCCGGCCAGAACCCGGCTCGTCCCGCGGCGGTCGCCGCCGGCATCCCCATGACGGTGCCGGCCATCACCGTCAACAAGGTCTGCCTCTCCGGCATGAGCGCCATCGCGATGGCCGACCAGCTCATCCGCGCCGGCGAGTTCGACGTCGTCGTGGCCGGGGGCCAGGAGTCGATGACCAACGCCCCGCACCTGCTGCCCAACTCCCGCACCGGCACGAAGTACGGCGACGCGAGGCTCGTCGACGCGATGGCGCACGACGGGCTGTCGGACACCTTCGACCAGGTCGCCATGGGTGAGCTGACCGAGCAGGCGAACAGCCGGTACGACCTGACCCGCGAGGAGCAGGACGCGTTCGCCGCGGAGAGCCACCAGAAGGCCGCCCGCTCGGGGAAGAACGGCGTCTTCGAGGAGTCGATCACCCCGGTGCTGGTCCCGCAGCGCAAGGGTGACCCGATCGAGTTCCGGGACGACGAGGGCGTCCGCGCCGACACCACGGTGGAGACCCTGTCGAGGCTGAAGCCCGCCTTCGCCAAGGACGGCACGATCACCGCCGGCACCGCCTCACAGATCTCCGACGGCGCCTGCGCGGTCGTGGTGATGAGCGCCGAGAAGGCCGCCGAGCTGGGGATCACCCCGATCGCCGAGATCGGCGCGCACGGCGTCGTCGCCGGGCCCGACGCGACACTGCAGAGCCAGCCGTCCCGTGCCGTCCAGCGGGCCTGCGAGCGCGAGGGCATCGACCCCAAGGAGCTCGACGTGGTCGAGTTCAACGAGGCCTTCGCCGCCGTCGCCCTCGTCTCCACCAAGGAGCTCGGGATCGACCCGGAGAAGGTCAACCCCAACGGTGGCGCGATCGCCCTCGGTCACGCGATCGGCATGAGCGGCGCTCGGCTCGTGCTCGACGTGGCGCTGGAGCTGCGCCGTCGGGGCGGCGGCGTGGGTGCCGCCGCGCTGTGCGGCGGCGGCGGTCAGGGCGACGCGCTGATCCTGCACGTGCCAGCCAAGGCGTGACCTCGGACGGCATCGCCGTCCAGACGCCCCGCCCCGCCGCCCCCCGTGGGCGGCGGGGCCGCCGCGTGGTGGACATCCCCGACCTGGTCGCCCGGGCGCGGGACGGCGAGGCCCGCGCGGTGGCGCGGCTGATCTCGCTGGTCGAGGACGCCAGCCCGGCGCTGCGCGAGGTCGCCGCCGCGCTGGCCCCGCACACCGGCTCGGCCCAAGTCATCGGGCTCACCGGCTCGCCCGGGGTGGGCAAGTCCACGACGACGACCGCGCTGGTCCGCGCCTACCGCGAGCGCGGGCTGCGGGTCGGCGTCCTCGCGGTCGACCCGTCGTCCCCCTTCTCCGGCGGGGCGCTGCTCGGCGACCGGGTGCGCATGCAGGGCCACGCCGGGGACGCCGGCGTCTACATCCGCTCCATGGCCTCGCGTGGCCACCTCGGTGGGCTGGCCTGGGCCACCCCGCAGGCGCTGCGGGTGCTGGACGCCGCCGGGTGCGACGTCGTGCTGGTCGAGACCGTCGGCGTCGGGCAGTCCGAGCTGGAGGTCGCCTCGCTCGCCGACACCACGCTGGTGCTGCTCGCGCCGGGCATGGGCGACGGCATCCAGGCGGCGAAGGCCGGGATCCTCGAGGTCGCCGACGTCCTGGTGGTGAACAAGGCCGACCGGGACGGCGCCGACCAGACGGTGCGGGACCTGCGCTACACGCTCTCGCTCGGCGGCCGGCACGACCTCCCCGGCGCCTGGCGCCCGCCGATCCGCCGCACGGTGGCCGCCTCGGACACCGGCATCGACGAGCTCGTCGAGACGATCGGGGAGCACCGCGCGTGGCTGGGCTCCTCGGGCGAGGGGCACCGCCGCCGGGTGGTCCGCGCGGCGCGCGAGATCGAGGCGATCGCGCTGGCCGGGCTGCGGGAGCGGATGGGCGACATCCGCGGCTCGGCGGCGCTGAGCACCCTGGCCGAGCAGGTGGTGGCGGGGGAGATCGACCCGTTCCGCTCCGCCACCCTGCTCCTGGACCAGCTGTAAGCCGCTGCTCGCGCAGCGCTGACCCGTTGAGGGCACGATGGCGGGGTGAACGGGAAGCCGGACGCCGTCGTCGTCGGGAGCGGGCCGAACGGGCTGGCGGCAGCCCTCCGGCTGGCCGCCGCCGGGCTGCGGGTGCAGGTCGTCGAGGCGGCCGGCCGCCCCGGCGGCGGGATGCGCACCGAGGAGCTCATGCGGCCGGGGTACCGGCACGACGTCTGCTCGATCGTGCAGCCGATGGCCGCCGCGGCACCGTTCTTCCGCGAGTTCGACCTGCCCAGCCGGGGCGTCCGCCTCGTGCAGCCGGAGGTCAACTTCGCCCACCCCCTCGACGGCGGCGGCGCCTCGGTCGCCTACCGCTCGCTCGCGGAGACCGCGGCCGGCCTCGGGCCGGACGGGCCGGCCTACCGCCGGCTGTTCGAGCCGCTCGTGGAGCACGGGCAGGACGTCGTCGACTTCTTCCTGACCAGCCGGCTGCGCCGGCTGCCGACCCGCAGCGTGCCGCAGATCGCGCACTTCGGGCTCAACGGGCTGCCCAACGTGCGCTGGCTGGCGCACCGCTACTTCGAGACCGAGGGTGCCCGCGCGCTGCTGGGCGGGGCGGCCGCGCACGGGATGCTCGACCTGACCCGGCCGCTCACCTCCGCGCTCGGGATGCTGCTGACCATGCTCGGCCACCACGCCGGCTGGCCGCTGGTCGAGGGCGGGTCGCAGAACCTCGCCGACGCGATGGTGACCGCCCTGGAGCAGCAGGGCGGCGAGGTGGAGACCGACCACCTGGTCACCGACCTGCGCGAGTTCGACGGCGTCCCGGCCGTGCTGCTGGACACCACGCCGGAGGCCTTCGTGGCGATGGCCGGCGATCGGGTGCACGAGGGCTACCGCCGCTGGGTGGACCGGTACCAGCACGGTGCAGGCGTCTTCAAGGTCGACTGGATCCTGTCCGAGCCGGTGCCCTGGACCAACCCCGACGTGCGGCGGGCCGGGACCATCCACGTCGCCGGGACCCTGGAGGAGACGATCGACGGGGAGCGGGCCCCCAACGAGCGGAGGTCCACCGACCGCCCGTACGTGCTCGCCGTCCAGCCGACCGTGCCGGACCCGACGCGCGCTCCCGAGGGCGGGCACGTCTTCTGGGCCTACGTGCACGTGCCGCACGGGTCGGACGTCGACATGACCGCGGCCATCGAGGACCAGATCGAGCGCTTCGCACCGGGCTTCAAGGACACGATCGTCGAGCGGGCCACGAAGAACGCCGTCCAGATGGAGGCGTGGAACCCGACGTACCTCGGCGGGGACATCTCCAACGGCCAGGCGACGCTGCGGCAGATGCTGGCCCGGCCGGTGCCGCGCTGGAACACCTATAAGACGCCGGTGCAGGGGGTCTACCTCGCCTCGTCGGCGACGCCGCCCGGGCCGGCCGTGCACGGTGCCTGTGGCGACAACGCCGCGCAGGTGGCGCTGCGCGAGGTGTTCGGGTTGCGGCACGTCCCCCGGCTGCGCCCCGCCCCGCCCGCCGCCTGACCTCCGCCGGGCTCGGTCTCCCCTCGCCGCCGTCCCGCTCGCCGAGTGTCGACCTGTGGTCGCCTACGGGCCGAGGAGGCGACCACGGGTCGACACTCACTCAGGCCCCGAGGGCCGCAGCGATCCGGGCAACCAACCGGTCGTCGGCATCCCGCACGGTGTGCTGGGCGACGGGGCGGGGGAGCGGCGACGCGTGCAGCACCAGCCGCAGCCGCGTCTCCTGCGGTGACTCGGCGAGGCCGTCTGCGCGTGCCGCGGCGTCCCGGGCGCAGCGGCACCCCGCCCGGACACGAGCGCGGCCGCGGCGCGGATCGCCGCGAGGTCGGTCAGCCCGGCGCGGACGAGATGGTCGACGGAGGCCACGGCCTCGTCCAGGGGAGGGCGCGGCCCAGGTCCACGGCGGTCGCCACGGCGGTGGTCACCCGGGCCCCACGCCGCAGGGCGACGTCGACCGGCGGCAGGGCTCGCCGTCGGACCCGTAGGCCCGGGGACGGTGCCGGGTGCCGCCCCGGGCGGGACGGTGAGCTCGACGGGGTCTCCGACGCCGGCGGCCGGCAGCCCCCCACCGCGTCGCGGCGCTGCGTCCGCTGACGACGGGCGCCGGGCAGCAGGAGTCCGGCGGCGGCCACGGCCAGGAGCGAGTGGGTCAGCTCGACCGCCGAGCAGGCGTAGACGTCCCGGAACACGTGCAGCCAGGCGGAGCTCCGCAGCTGCCTGCGGGTCAGCAGTCCCGCGGCGACCACGGCGGAACCGCGGAAGACGGGTCCGTGCAGCGCGGGCGGACGGTGGGGAACGACGGGCACCGGCACAGCCTCGCTGTCGGGGGGGGGGGGGGGGTAGGTGCCCTCGGCGTTGTCCACAGGTGTCGGCGACTGGAGAGCTGTGGTCGTCTCCTGCGGCCGGAGGCGACTACGGCTCGCCACTCGGTGCACGCGCCGGCCCCCGTAGCCTCTGGGGCCATGGTCCGTCCGCTGGGGTTGCCGTTCGATCCCATCGCACGCGCCGGGGAGTCGTGGGAGCAGCGCTTCGGCCCCGCCGCGGCGATGCGCGCCGCGACCTCGGTCTTCCGGGTGCAGCAGATCCTGCTCGCCCGTTTCGACGAGGCGCTGCGGCCGCACGCGCTGACCTTCGCCCGCTACGAGGTGCTGGTGCTGCTCACCTTCAGCCGCACCGGCGAGCTGCCGCTGAAGGTGATCGGCAGCCGGCTGATGGTGCACCCGACCAGCGTCACCAACGCCATCGACCGGCTGGTCGCCGCCGGCTACGTCGACCGGCGTCCCAACCCCGCCGACGGTCGGGGCGTGCTCGCCGCGATCACCGACCGCGGGCGGGTCGTCGTCGAGGAGGCGACCGCCGCCCTGACCGCACTGGACTTCGGCCTCGGCGACGTGCCCGACGCCGAGCTGGACACGCTGTTCGCGATCCTCGAGCGGGTCCGTCGCGGAGCCGGCGACGTGGCGGACGACGGGACGGCGGGCGGCTGAGCCCCGGCACCCCCGACACCGCTTCAGCCGCGGTGGGATGATCGAGGTCATGCAGCCCACCCGTCCCGGACGCCCCGACCCGCGCGCGCAGGCCCAGCAGGCCCAGCTGGCCGCCTCTCTCGCCGGCGCGGTCGACCTCGCCGCCGTCAAGGCCCGCTCCGAGGCCGCGGCACGGGCCCAGTCGGCGCCGCCGCCCAGCGCCGCCGGGCCGGCCGGCGCCCCGGGGGCCGCGGTCGTCGACGTCACCGAGGAGACCTTCCAGGCCGAGGTGCTCGACCGCTCCTTCCAGGTGCCGGTCGTGCTCGACCTGTGGGCCGAGTGGTGCGGGCCGTGCAAGCAGCTGTCCCCGGTGCTCGAGCGGCTGGCGGCGGAGGGCGGCGGCTCCTGGGTGCTGGCCAAGGTCGACGTCGACGCCAACCCCGCGCTCGCGCAGGGCCTGCGGGTCCAGGGCATCCCCGCGGTCAAGGCGGTCTGGCAGGGCCAGCTGGTCGCCGAGTTCACCGGTGCCATCCCGGAGGAGCAGGCGCGGCAGTTCGTCACCGAGCTGGTGCGGGCGACCACCGGTGGCGCCGTGCCGGGTGCCGGTGACGAGCCCGGCGAGGCCGAGGACCCACGGCTGGACGCCGCCGAGGCCGCCCTCGAGCGCGGTGACCTGACCGCCGCCGAGGCCGCCTACCAGTCGATCCTCGACGCCGAGCCCGACCACCCGGTGGCGGGCCTCGCGCTGCGCCAGGTGCAGCTGTTCCGCCGCGCCGACGAGGCCGGACCGGATGCGCTCGCCGCCGCCGACGCCGCTCCGGACGACGTCGCCGCACAGGCCCGGGCCGCGGACTTCCTGCTCGGCACCGGGGACGTCGAGGGCGCCTTCGAGCGGCTGCTGGACGTCGTCCGCCGGACCGCCGGGGACGACCGCGACCAGGCGCGCCGGCACCTGGTGGAGCTTTTCGGCGTCGTCGGCGACCAGGACCCGCGGGTCGCCGCGGCCCGCCGCCAGCTCACCCTCGCGCTGTACTGAGGCCCCCTCCTCCCCGCCCCTCGCTCCGCTCGGGGCGGTGCCCTGGAGGGGGCCTCAGAGGCCGACGTCGCAGGCGGCGGCGCCCTCGAAGAAGCCGTTGCGGAACAGGTCGACCAGCTGGAAGCCGGTCAGCGAGACCTCGGGCACCACCGACGGGTCGGTCCCGTAGGTCAGCAGGAACTGCACGGCCTCGTCGATGTCGCCGGGGGAGATGTCGGCGGCCGTCAGCTCGTCGTCGAAGAAGGCCGACGAGAACCAGCCGGTGAGGCACACCGACGACCGGATGGCCGCCTCGTCGTCGGTGGACAGCCCCAGCTGGTCGCGCGCGGCGAGCGCGTAGGGCAGCGAGGCGGCGGTGATGACGGCGTACTCGGCGCCGCCGAGCTCCTCGTAGGCCGGGCCGACCAGGTCCTGGACGTCGTAGCCGACGAGGTCCTCGTCGGCGCAGAACACCAGGTCCAGGTCGTCGGCGGCGCAGTTCGGCGGGTTGCCCTGGAAGGGCTCGAGCTGCGGCGGGGTGAACGTCTCCCTGAAGACCTGGTCGAACGCGAGGCCCCAGAACTCCGGGAGGGCGTCGGCGGTGATCTGCTGCGCCTCGCCGAAGGGCGCGTTCCCGCCGCTCGCTGCCTCGTCAGCCGACGAGAAGGCGCCCTGGGTGTAGGGGCGCTGGGCGGAGAAGCCGTCGCGGCAGGCGGTCGGGCCGGCCTGGAAGCCCTCCTGGAACGCCGAGATGCGGTCGAAGTAGGACCCGTGTGCGGCCTCGGTGTTGATGCTGGTGCCCACCGGGTCGCGCAGCAGCAGGTAGCCGCGCAGCACCTCGTCGAGCTCGGGTGCGCGGATCTGCGTGTGCTCGCTCTGCCCGTCGGCGACCCACGCCGTCCAGGCGCCGGCGAAGCAGTCGGCCTGGGTCTCCACCGAGATGGAGTAGTCGGGGTAACCGACCCGGCCCTGCACCGCGTGGCCGAACTCGTGGGCCATCACCAGCGCGGGGATGAAGCGGCCGTACTGCTCGGCGAGCTCCTGCAGGAAGGCGCGGTCGTAGCTGATGGAGTCGGAGTTCGGTGCGTCCGGGGCCTGGCAGTAGAAGGCGTTGCCCTCCACGTCGCGGGGGTCGGAGCCGCAGCCGATGCCCTGCGGGTACGCGCCGGGGTCGACGTCGTTGGGGTCGGCGCTGAAGTAGCCGCCCCGGAGCGGCACGAAGTCCTGCCCGAAGACGTCGGGGAACTGCTGGGCCCAGTAGGCCTCGAGGTCGGCCAGGGCGTTGCGCGCCAGGGTGTCGATCGGGCCGCCGGTGGCGCCGACGACCTGCAGCTCGGCGGAGGGGATGTCGGAGGCCGGGGGCCGGGCTGCACTGGGCAGGCCGACGACGGCGACGGAGCAGCCGGACGCCAGCAGCAGCGCAGCCGTGGCGAGCAGGGCCACGGCCGCGCGGCGCACGGAGGAAGCAGCAGGCATGTCCCTCGGATCGTCGCATCGTGGCGGCCTCGTCGCGCCCGGAGTTGCAGGTCCGTGGGCGACGGCGCGGCCCAGGACGCACGGAACGGCTCTCCTGCAGGACCCCGCCGCGAGCTCGCGAATGGTGGGGCCCTGCAGGAAGGTCCTTACTCGTGCACGAACCAGACGGTGCCCAGGGGCGGGACGGCGAGGGTGGCCGAGTAGGGCTGACCGTGCCAGGGCTGCTCGACCGCCTCGACGGAGCCGTGGTTGCCGACGCCCGAGCCGCCGTAGCCCTCGGCGTCGGTGTTGAGCACCTCGCGCCAGGTGCCCGGCCGCGGCAGGCCGACGCGGTAGCCGTGGTGCGGGGTGCCCGAGAAGTTCGCGACGCAGGCCAGCGCCTCGCCACCGGCGCCGTCCGAGCCGTCGCCGGTGGCCTCGGTGCGGCCGTAGCGCAGGAAGGACAGCACGTTCCCCGAGGCGTCGTTGGCGTCGATCCACTGGAAGCCGGCGGGGTCGACGTCCTGGGACCACAGCGCGGCGGTCTCCTTGTACCGGGCGTTGAGGTCGGTCACCAGCTGCAGGACGCCGCGGTGCGCCGGGTCGTCGAGGTGCCACCAGTCCAGCGAGCGGCTCTCGGCCCACTCGGCGTCCTGGGCGAACTCCGACCCCATGAACAGCAGCTGCTTGCCGGGGTGGGCCCACATGTAGGCGAGGTAGCCGCGCAGGTTGGCCAGCTGCTGCCACCGGTCCCCGGGCATCTTCCGCAGCAGCGAGCCCTTGCCGTAGACGACCTCGTCGTGGCTGATCGGCAGCACGTAGTTCTCGGAGTAGGCGTAGACCATCGAGAACGTCAACTGGCCGTGGTGGTAGCCGCGGTACACCGGCTCCTTGGACATGTAGCCCAGCGAGTCGTGCATCCAGCCCATGTTCCACTTGAAGCCGAAGCCCAGGCCGCCGAGGTGGGTGGGCCGGGTGACGCCGGGCCAGGCGGTCGACTCCTCGGCGATGGTGACGACGCCGGGGACCTCGCGGTAGACGGTGGCGTTCATCTCCTGCAGGAACGCCATCGCCTCCAGGTTCTCCCGGCCGCCGTGCACGTTGGGCACCCACTCGTCGCGGGAGTAGTCCAGGTAGAGCATCGAGGCGACCGCGTCGACGCGGATGCCGTCGACGTGGAACTCCTTGCACCAGTACAGCGCGTTGGCGACGAGGAAGTTGCGGACCTCGGAGCGGCCGAAGTCGAAGACGTAGGTCCCCCAGTCCAGCTGCTCGCCGCGGCGCGGGTCGCCGTGCTCGTACAGCGGGGTGCCGTCGAAGCGGGCCAGCGCCCAGTCGTCCTTGGGGAAGTGCGCCGGGACCCAGTCGACTATGACGCCGATGCCGGCCTGGTGCGCCCGGTCGATGAGGTAGCGCAGGTCGTCGGGGCTGCCGAAGCGCGAGGTGGGCGCGTAGTAGGAGGTGACCTGGTAGCCCCAGGAGCCGCCGAAGGGGTGCTCGGCCAGCGGCATGAACTCGATGTGGGTGAAGCCGTGCTCGACGACGTAGCCGACCAGCTCGTCGGCCAGCTCGCGGTAGGACAGGCCCTGCCGCCACGAACCCGCGTGCACCTCGTAGACGCTCATCGGCCGCTGGTGCCAGCCGCCGCGGGCCCGCTCGGCCAACCACTCGTCGTCGGCCCACTCGTGGTGGGACTCGGTGACGATCGAGGCGTTGAGCGGCGGCACCTCGGTCTCGAAGGCCAGCGGGTCGGACTTGTGCCGCCACACGCCGTCGCGACCGAGCACGTGGTAGCGGTACTTCACGCCCACCTGGACGCCCGGGATGAAGATTTCCCAGACGCCGGAGGAGCCCAGCGACCGCATCGGGTAGGCGCGCGCCTCCCAGTAGTCGAAGTCGCCGGTCACCCGCACGCCCTGGGCGCTGGGCGCCCAGACGGCGAAGGAGACGCCCTCGACCTGGCCGCGCGGGGTGTCGTAGCGCCGCACGTGGGCGCCGAGCACCTCCCACAGCTGCTCGTGCCGGCCCTCGCGGATGAGGTGCTGGTCGAGCTCACCGATGGTGGACAGCCAGCGGTACGGGTCGTCGACGACGAAGGTGTTGGTGCCGTCCGCGCCGTCGCCGTAGGTCACCTCGACCCGGTAGTCCCCGGGCTGCGTGGGCAGGTGGGCCTCGAAGACGCCACCCGGGTGCAGCTGACGGGTGTCGTGGCGGGAGCCGTCCTCGTCGACGACGGTCACCGAGACCGCGTCGGGCCGCAGCGTGCGGACCACCCAGCCGTCGCGGGCGGGGTGCGCGCCGAGCACGCTGTGCGGGGCGTAGGACCACCCGTCGACGACGGCGCGCAGCTGCTCCTCGCTGACCTCGGCGGGCGCCTCCTGCTGGGCGAGGCCCTCCTCGGCGGGGGCCTGCCCCTCGGGGACGGTCGCCGCCGCCACCTCCGACCCGGTGCCGGCCGTGGCGTCCTCGGCGGGCCGGGGCGTGTCGACGGGCCGGGCCGCCGATGGCGGGGTGTTCGCGGACGGTGTCTCCGAAGGCTGGGTCTCGGCCGGGCCCGCGCCGCCGTCCTCGTCCGGGGCCTGCGGCGTGCTCGGCTCCGCCGGGTCCGGGCTCGGGGGCTCCGGCTGGCCGGCCGGGGCGCCGCTCGGGCTGCCCGGCTCGGCGATCGGCGCCGGGGCGACCACCGGTGCGGCGGTGCCGCCCTGCTCGGCGACGACCTCGCCCTGGGGCGCGTCGGCCTGGGCCGCCCTCTTCCGCGGCGCACGCTTGGTCGCCTTCTTCGCCGGGGCCTCGCCATCGGACGCCGCGGCGGTCTTCTTGGCAGTCGCCTTCTTCGCCGGGGCCTTCCCCGCCCCCGGGGCCTTCTTCGCCGCGGCCCGCTTGCGTGCCGGGGTGGCGTTGACGACCGGCTCCGCCTCGGCGGCCTCGGCCGCGGCGGTCTTCTCCTCGACGGCCGCCTGCAGCTCCTCGCGGCTCGCGGGCGCGCGCCCGCCGCTTCCGGGGGAGTCGGTGGTGCGCTCGGTCTCGTCCGGGGATGTCATCGCTCGCCGTCCTCTTCGGTGCTGCTGTTCAGGGTCGTGGCTCGCCGCGCTGGTCCGCGGCGGTGAGGCGGGACAGCGACTGCAGCGGGATCATCAGCCAGTGCGGGCGGTTGCGCGCCTCGTAGACGCACTCGTAGACGGCCTTGTCCGCCTCGAACGCGCGCAACAACGGGCTGTTGCCGCAGGCGTCCATCCCGCTCGCGGCCGCGTAGCCCGCGCAGAACGCGCTCCGGTTGCGCTCTGCCCACTCCTGCGCGCGGTACGCGCGCTGTTGATCACCCGGCTGCTCCACGAGCATGTGGCGGGCGGCGTAGTCGAAGCTGCGCAGCATCCCGGCCACGTCGCGCATCGGGCTGTCCAGCTCGCGGCGCGCGGCCAGCGGGCGGGCGGGCTCGCCCTCGAAGTCGAGCACGATCCACCCGGTGGCGGTGCGCAGCACCTGGCCCAGGTGCAGGTCCCCGTGCACCCGCTGGCGGACGACGGGCTCGGGGTTCTCCGCCACGGCCGCGTACACCGCACGCAACCCGTCGGCGTGCTCGGCCAGCTGCGGGACGACCTCGATCGCGGCGTCGAGCCGCTCGGTCATCTGCCGGGCGACGGTGGTGAACCAGTCGCGGTCGGCCTCCTCGGTCGGCAGCACCTGCGCCATGTCGGCGTGCACCGAGGCGGTGGCCGCGCCGAGCCGCTCGCTGTCGGCGGCGAAGTCCCCGCCCACCTCGTCGGCGTGCAGGTCGCCCTCGGCGTAGAGGTCGCGCACGCTCGCGGTGGCCAGCAGCCACCCGTCGCTGGCGTTGGGCACGAACCGCTGCAGCATGAAGACCGTCGCCGGCGGGGTGCCGGCGTCCCGGTCGTGGTCGATCTCGGCGTGACCGAGCAGCGGGGCGATGTGCGGGTTGTCGGTCCGGCGCAGGGCGCTGTGGACCTCGACGTCCGGGTTGAGGCCGGGTTCGAGCCGCCGGAACAGCTTGAGGATGGCCTCCTGCCCATACACCAGCGAGGTGTTGCTCTGCTCGGTGGAGACGATGTCGCCGGGGAGCCCGGCCGGGATCTCGGCACCCTCGCCCGGCACGAACCGCATCGGGCCCACCGTGGCGCCGTCGGCGAGGTGGGTGAGCCAGCTGGCGGTGGCCTCGCGGTCGCGCATGGCGTCGTAGGCGTGGTTCTCGCCGTTCTCGTGCGCGACGGTGCCGATGTGCGCCAAGGCCAGCTCCTCCACGGCGTGGTCACGCCACGACAGCGGCACCAGGTAGGTCTCGGTCGCGCCGTCGGTGTAGGTCACCGTCACCCGGTGGATGGACAGGACGGGGTGCGAGCGGTCGAGGAAGAAGCTCTCCTCCTCGACGCCGGCCCACTCCCGGCCCTTGCCACCGAACCAGCGCTGGGACGGCATCCAGTCCCGGAACAGTCCGGTCAGGGCGTTCATCGGGCTCCTCCCGTGTCGGCCGTGTCGCCCGCAGCTGGTCCCTCGCCGGAGCCGACGAGGCCCGCGGCCAGCAGGGAGTCGGCCACCGCGGTGTCGTCGGTCTCGGTGGGTTCCTCCACCGGCTCGGCGGGCTTGGCCAGCTCGAACCAGTAGAAGCCGTGCCCGGACAGGGTGAGCATGTACGGCAGGACGCCGATCTGCGGGAACTCCACCCGGCCGGTCAGCTCGATCGGGGTGTAGCCCTCGAAGCGGCGCAGGTCCAGCTCCACCGGCTGCGGGAACCGGGAGAGGTTGTTGACGCAGAGCACCACGTCGTCGCCGAACTCGCGGACGAAGGAGAGCACCGTCGGGTTGCGCGAGCCGATCTCGGCGTAGCTGCCCCGGCCGAAGGTCGGGTGCTGCTTGCGCACGTGGATCATCTGCCGCAGCCAGTGCAGCATCGAGTTGGTGTTGCGCAGCTGGGACTCGACGTTGGTGACCTGGTAGCCGTAGACCGGGTCCTGGTTCAGCGGCAGGTTCATCCGCTGCGGGTCGGCGGTGGAGAAGCCGCCGTTGCGGTCCGGCGTCCACTGCATGGGCGTGCGGACGCCGTCACGGTCACCGAGCCAGATGTTGTCGCCCATGGCGATCTCGTCGCCGTAGTACAGGACCGGCGAGCCGGGCAGCGACAGCAGCAGCGCGTTGAACAGCTCGAGGGTGTCCATGTCGTTGTCCAGCAGGGGCGCCAGCCGGCGGCGGATGCCGATGTTGGCCTTCATGCGGGGGTCCTTGGCGTACTCCGCCCACATGTAGTCGCGCTCCTCGTCGGTGACCATCTCCAGGGTCAGCTCGTCGTGGTTGCGCAGGAAGATGCCCCACTGGCAGTTGTCCGGGATCTCCGGCGTCTGCGCCATGATCTCCGAGATCGGGAAGCGCTGCTCCCGCCGCACGGCCATGAACAGGCGCGGCATCACCGGGAAGTGGAAGGCCATCTGGCACTCGTCGCCGTCCTCGCCGAAGTACTCGACGACGTCGGCCGGCCACTGGTTGGCCTCGCACAGCATCACGCGGTCGGGGTAGTCGGCGTCGACGACCTTGCGGACCTGCTTGAGGATCTCGTGGGTCCCCGGCAGGTTCTCGCAGTTGGTGCCCTCCTCCTCGATCAGGTAGGGCACGGCATCCAGCCGGAAACCGTCGATGCCCAGGTCGAGCCAGAACCGCAGGGCGTCCATGATCGCCTCGATCACCCGCGGGTTCTCGAAGTTGAGGTCGGGCTGGTGGGAGAAGAACCGGTGCCAGAAGTACTGCTTGCGCACCGGGTCGAACGTCCAGTTCGAGCTCTCGGTGTCGACGAAGATGATCCGGGCGTCGGCGTAGCGGGTGTCGTCGTCGGACCACACGTAGAAGTCGCCGTAGGGCCCCTCGGGGTCGCTGCGGCTGGCCTGGAACCAGGGGTGCTGGTCCGAGGTGTGATTCATGACGAAGTCGATGATCACGCGGATGCCGCGGGCGTGGGCCGCGGCGAGGAACTCGGTGAAGTCGTCGATGTCGCCGAACTCGGGCAGCACGGCGGTGTAGTCGCTGACGTCGTAACCGCCGTCGCGCAGCGGCGAGGCGAAGAACGGCGGCAGCCACAGGCAGTCGACGCCGAGCCACTGCAGGTAGTCCAACTTGTCGATCATGCCGCGCAGGTCGCCGACGCCGTCGGCGTTGCTGTCGGCGAACCCGCGGACGAGCACTTCGTAGAAGACGGCGCGCTTGTACCACTCGGGGTCGGTGCCCGGTGCGGGCAGCGCCGACGCCGGCGCCTCGGGGCGGCTGGCTGGGAGGTCGGGGACGGGAACGGTCATCGCAGGAAGTCGCCCTCGGTTCTGCAGGGGGGAGCAGGTGGATGCGTGTGGCCCGCGTGCAGGGGCCCGTCGCGAGCTGGCGAGCGGTGGGGGCAGGCGGTCCTTTCTCAGGCCACCGGCGGTGGTACCTGGACCTGCCGGGGGTAGGTGATCGAGAAGACGTGCGCCGGCTCCCGGTAGGGGTCGAGCTCGACGTAGTTGAACTGGCCCCAGTTCCAGCTGTCGCCGGTCAGCTCGTCGGTCACGGTGAACCGCTCGTACCAGTCCAGCCCGATCGCCGGCAGGTCCAGGGACGTCGTGCCGATCTGGGTGTGGTGGCTGGAGAGGTTCACCACCACCAGGACGGCGTCCTGGGAGCCGGGGTCGGTCTTGGTGAAGCAGATCAGGTTCGGGTTGTCCACGGAGTGGAACCGCAGCGTGCGCAGCTGCTGCAGGGCCGGGTGCGCGCGGCGGATCTCGTTGAGCCGGCGCAGGTAGGGCACGAGGCTGCGCCCGGAGGACTCGGCGGCGGCCCAGTCGCGCGGCCGCAGCTGGTACTTCTCGCTGTCGAGGTACTCCTCGCTGCCGGGGCGCACCGCGACGTGCTCGAAGAGCTCGAAGCCCGAGTAGACACCCCACGTCGGGCTCATCATCGCCGCCAGGACGGCGCGGATCTTGAACACTGGCGGGCCGCCGAGCTGCAGCGACGCGTGCAGGATGTCCGGGGTGTTGACGAAGAAGTTCGGCCGCATGTAGTGGCTGTTGGCGGCCAGCTCGCGGCCGTACTCCTCGAGCTCCTCGCGCCCCGTGCGCCACGTGAAGTACGTGTAGGACTGCGTGTACCCGATGCGGGCCAGCTGGTGCATCATCGCCGGCCGGGTGAAGGCCTCGGCGAGGAAGAGCACGTCCGGGTCGGTCTCCTTGACCGTCCAGATCAGCCAGTGCCAGAAGTTCAGCGGCTTGGTGTGCGGGTTGTCGACGCGGAACACCCGCACCCCGGCGTCCATCCACACCCGGATGACCCGCAGGCACTCGGCGTAGATGCCCTCGGGGTCGTTGTCGAAGTTGACCGGGTAGATGTCCTGGTACTTCTTCGGCGGGTTCTCCGCGTAGGAGATCGTGCCGTCGGGCTTGGTGGTGAACCACTCCGGGTGCTCCTTGACCCAGGGGTGGTCGGGCGCGGCCTGCAGCGCGAAGTCCAGCGCCACCTCCATGCCCAGCTCGCGGGTGCGGTCGACGAAGGCGCGGAAGTCCTCCATCGTGCCCAGCTGCGGGTGGACGGCGTCGTGCCCGCCCTCGGCGCTGCCGATGGCCCACGGTGAACCCGGGTCGTCCGGCCCGATCTCGTAGGGGTTGCCGCCCGGGAACTGCGGGGTGTTCGGGCCCTTGCGGTTGACCGTGCCGATCGGGTGGATCGGGGGCAGGTACACCACGTCGAAGCCCATGTCGGCGATGGCGGGCAGCCGCTCGGCCGAGGTGGCGAACGTGCCGTGCGTGGGCCGGCCGTCGACGACCGGGCCGGTGGAGCGGGGGAAGAACTCGTACCAGGAACCGAACAGCGCGCGGGGCCGGTCGACCCAGACCTCGCACTCCGGCCCGGGGGTGACCAGCTCGCGCACCGGGTGGTCGTGCAGGTACCGCTGCACCGCCTCGGCCAGCGCCGGGGCGACCCGGGCGGGCAGCTCCCGGGAGGTGTCGCGCAGCGCTGCGGCGGCCTCGGCGACGCGGTCGCGCCAGTCGGCGTCGGCCTCGGCGGCCACCCGGTCGAGCAGCCGGGCGCCCTCCTCCAGGTCGTTGGCGAGCTCCTCGGGCCCCTGACCGGCGGCGATCTTGACCTCGACGGCGTGGTGCCAGGTCGCGAGCGGGTCGCTCCACGCCTCCACCCGGTAGGTCCACCGGCCCTCGCGGTCGAGGACGACCGTCGTCAGCCAGCGGTCGGGCTGGTCGCCGAAGCGCTCCATCCGGTTGAACGGCTGACGTGAGCCGTCCGGGCCGGTCACGACGACGTCCGCCGCGACGGCGTCGTGGCCCTCGCGGAAGACGGTCGCGGTGATCGGCAGGTGCTCACCGATCACGGCGCGCGCGGAGAACGCGCCGCAGGACACGACGGGGGCGACATCGGTGATGCCGAGGCGGAGGTCAGCGCGGCCAGTCATCCCCGCCACGCTATCGAGGGCCCGTCGGGTGAGCACATCGGCCGCCGTGGCCTGCCGTTCGCGGTGCGGGACGGGCGGGACGGCGGGGTGACCGGGGCGTCGGCTGGCCATGCCTCATCCTGACGCGTCGGGCGCCGCACCGCTCTGGCGGCGGCCGTGGCACCCGTCGCTAGTCTCGCCCCGTGCGCGCCCTTCGCCGGTTCACCGTCCGGGCATCGCTCCCCGAGGAGCTGCTGCCGCTGTCCCACCTCGTCACCAACCTGCGCTGGTCCTGGCACGCCGAGACCCGCGACCTCTTCGAGGCGCTCGACCCGGAGCTGTGGCGGACCTGCAACGGCGACCCGGTCAAGGTCCTCGGTGAGGTCTCGGCCGAGCGGCTGGCCACCCTCGCCAGGGACCGGCGGTTCGTGCGCCGGCTGCAGGACGTCGTCGACGACCTGGAGGAGTACCTGTCGGCGCCGCACTGGTACCAGTCGCTGGGGGAGGGCGCGCCGGCGACGGTCGCCTACTTCTCCGCGGAGTTCGGCATCACCGAGGTGCTGCCGCAGTACTCCGGCGGGCTGGGCATCCTCGCCGGCGACCACCTCAAGGCCGCCTCGGACCTCGGCGTCCCGCTGATCGGCGTGGGGCTGCTGTACCGGGCCGGCTACTTCGAGCAGGGCCTGTCGGCCGACGGCTGGCAGCTGGAGCACTACCCGTCGCTGGACCCGCACGGCCTGCCGCTGAAGCTGCTGCGCCAGCCCGACGGCACCGCCGTCGTCATCAACGTCCCGCTGCCCGAGGGGCGCACGCTGTTCGCGCACGTGTGGCGGGCCCAGGTCGGCCGGGTGTCGCTGCTGCTGCTCGACAGCGACATCGAGGAGAACACGCCGGCCGAGCGCGGGGTCACCGACCGCCTCTACGGCGGCGACGAGGACCACCGGCTGCGCCAGGAGATGCTGCTCGGCATCGGCGGCGTGCGGGCGCTGCGCGCCTACTGCCAGCTCACCGGGACGCCGGCGCCGGAGGTCTACCACGCCAACGAGGGGCACGCGGGCTTCCTCGGGATCGAGCGGATCCGCGAGCTCACCGAGTCGCACGGGCTGTCGTTCCCCGAGGCGCTGCAGGCGGTGCGCGCCGGCACGGTGTTCACCACCCACACGCCGGTGCCGGCCGGCATCGACCGCTTCCCGCGGGCGCTGATCGAGCGCTACTTCGCCGGCTTCGGCGTCCCCCTGGACCAGCTGATCCCACTGGGCGCCGAGGCTGACCCGGCGAAGTTCAACATGGCCCACATGGGCCTGCGGCTGGGTCAGCGCGCCAACGGCGTCAGCCGGCTGCACGGGCACGTCAGCCGGGGCATGTTCAACTACCTGTGGCCGGACTTCGACGAGAGCGACGTGCCGATCAGCTCGATCACCAACGGCGTGCACGCACCGACGTGGACCGCGCGCGAGCTGGTCGAGATGGGCACCCAGGTCACCAGCCAGGGCGACCCGGTCGACGTCGAGGGCCCGGTGCACTTCGACGGCGTCGACCGCATCCCCTCCGGCGAGCTGTGGAGCACCCGCCGGATGCTGCGCGGCCGGCTGGTCGAGGAGGTGCGCCGCCGGCTGCGGGACACCGCGCTGTCCCGCGGTGCCGCGGAGTCCGAGGTGGGGTGGACCGACGGCGCGTTCGACCCCGACGTGCTCACGATCGGCTTCGCCCGCCGGGTGCCCTCGTACAAGCGGCTGACCCTCATGCTGCGCGACCCCGAGCGGCTGCGGGCGCTGCTGCTGGACCCCGAGCGCCCGGTGCAGCTGGTCATCGCCGGCAAGAGCCACCCGGCCGACGACGGCGGCAAGCAGCTGATCCAGCAGATGGTGAAGTTCGCCGACGACCCGGAGATCCGGCACCGCATCGCCTTCCTGCCCGGCTACGACATCGGCATGGCGCGCTACCTCTACTGGGGCTGCGACGTCTGGCTGAACAACCCGCTGCGCCCGCTGGAGGCGTGCGGCACCTCGGGCATGAAGGCCGCGCTCAACGGCGGGCTGAACCTCTCCATCCGCGACGGCTGGTGGGACGAGTGGTTCGACGGCCAGAACGGGTGGGCCATCCCCACCGCTGACGGCATCGCCGACCCCGAGCGCCGCGACGACCTCGAGGCGCGGGCCATCTACGAGCTGCTCAGCAGCCAGGTGATCCCGCGCTTCTACGAGACCGACCGGGACGGCGTCCCCAGCCGGTGGGTCGAGATGGTGCGGCACACGCTGCGCGAGACCGGTCCCAGGGTGCTGGCGACCCGGATGGTGCGCGACTACGTGCAGCAGCTGTACGTGCCGGCGGCCGGCTCGTCCCGGGCCATGGCCGGGTCCGGTTACGGCGCGGCCCGCACCGAGGCCGGCTGGCGCGCCAGGCTGCTCGACCGCTGGAGCACCGTCCGGGTCGCGCACGTCGAGGCCACCGGTGCCGGCGACACCCCGGAGATCGGCTCGACGCTGGCACTGCGCGCGGAGGTGGAGCTGCCGGGGCTCACGCCGTCCGACGTCCAGGTGCAGGCCGCCTACGGGCGGGTCGACGACGCCGACGGCCTGCACGAGGTGACCACGCTGCCGATGGCGCACGAGCACACCGAGGGGTCGCGGCACTGGTTCTCCGCCACGCTGCCCCTGGAGCGCACCGGTGCCTTCGGGTACACGGTGCGCGTGCTGCCGCACTCGGAGCACCTCGCGGACCCGGCCGAGCTGGGGGTCGTCGCGAGCGCCTGAACGAGGACCCCCCTGCCACCCGCCACTCGCAGGCTCGCGACGAGGCCACGGGAGGCACACCCGCCACGCGTGTCGCACCGGTCTCCGGCCGGTGCGACCCGCTCGGCGTGGCGGGGAAGACGGATCACCCAGTCGGGCGAGTCGCCTCTAGGCTGGACGCCATGCCCGACCGCTGTGAAGTCCTGCCAGGCGACTCCGTCGTCGCCCGACGTGGAGGCGGCCTGCTGTGGGTGGACGCCCCCGGCTCGCCGGCCCTGGTCGCCGCGCTGCACGCCTGCCTGGGGGTGGCCGGCCCCGGCGCGGAGCGCGTTCTCGCGGCCATCGCCGGTCAGGTTTCCGTCCTCGGTGGCAGCTCGGCGTCCTTCGCGCTGGTCCTCGTCGACACCGCCGGCGGCTCAGGAAACGGCGTCGCGCTGTGGTGCGGCAAGGGCCAGCCGGCCGTGGACGGCGTCCCGGTGTCGGGCTCGTCGGTCGACGGCTGCACCCTCGCCAGCGGCTTCCAGCTCGGCCAGACCCTCTACGTCGGCCCTGGCCAGCCGGTGCCCACCATGCCGCCGGGGGTCGCCTACGACCTGGTCGAGGGCACCGTCCCCGGCTCGGGGGCGATGCTGCAGCTGGCCGCGGTCGCACACCCGTCGACGGCCGCCGCCCCGCAGGCGGCGCCGTCGTTCACCGCCGGCTCCGACGCGGGCTTCGGCAGCGCCGGGTCCTCCGGGTACGGCGCGACGGCCGCCCCCGCGCGCCAGCAGGACGACGAGGGCGAGGCGACCGCCTTCTGGAAGCCGGAGACCGCGCCAGCGCCGGTGCTGCGCTTCGACGACGGCCTGGTCGTGACCGTCGACGAGGACCTCGTGCTCGGCCGCCGTCCGGACAACCACGAGCTGGTCACCGCGGGCTCCGCACGGCCGGTGCCGATCGCCGACACCCAGAACGTGCTCTCCTCGGCGCACGCGGCGATCCAGCGCAGCGGCCGCGAGGTGTCGCTGGTCGACCTCGGGTCGCTCAACGGCACGCACGTCGCCGGCCCCGAGGCCACCGAGTGGACCCAGCTCGAGCCCGGCGTGGCCCACCCGCTCTCCGATGGCGACCGGCTCCTGCTGGGCTGGACGGTCATCACCTTCGAGCAGCAGCCCGACTGAGGAAGGACCCCGTCCTCCTCACCCTTCGAAAGCTCAGGGTGAGCCTCGGGACGGGGCCGCCCTTCCCCCACGCCTCGGCGAAGGACCCCGGAGGGTCCCATGGCCGAGAGAGCCCCGGTCCGTGCGGACCGGGCTCTCTGCGTCCGGGGCGGACCCGCCCCACCGACTACCGCGCTGTTCCGCCTGCTCCCGCGCCGTTGCACCAGTGCGGGAGCGGCCTAACCGCGAGGGAGCGCCGAGCTGACCGTTGCCGGCGTTCCTCGCGCTGTCCCGGCGCTGCAGCACCGGCAGGGCACGAGGAACCCCGGCAGTGGAGGGACGGCACGAGGAACCCCGGCGGTGGAGCCCTGGACGGCACCGGGCCGCGGTGTCAGGGCCGGCGGAGGACCCGGAGCAGCCAGACGCAGCGCGGCGGCACCTCGATCGGGCCGGGCGCGACCACGGCCGGCCGCGGCGGTGCGCCGGTGGACCACTCGGTCGAGACGACGAACTCGTAGCCGTCGGCCCAGGGAGCGCCGGGCAGGTGCACGGTGACCGGCTCCGCGCCGGCGTGCAGCTGCACGAGGTAGGAGTCGTCCTGCACCGGCCGGCCGCGCTGGTCCCGGTGCCGGATGCCGCGGCCGTCCAGGTACATCCCGATCGTCTGCAGCCCGGTGTCGAACCAGCCGGCGGTATCCAGCTGCGCACCGCCCGGGGCGAACCAGGCCAGGTCGCGCGTGCCGCCGGTGTCGGGGAGCTCGTGCCCCTCGAAGAACGCCTCCTGCCGCAGCACGGGGGAGTCCCGGCGCAGCCGCACCAGGCGGGCGACGAAGGCGCGCAGGTCCTCGTCCACGTCGGCCCAGTCGAGCCAGGAGACCTCGTTGTCCTGGCAGTAGGCGTTGTTGTTGCCGCCCTGCGTCCGGCCGAGCTCGTCGCCCGCGGTGAGCATCGGGACGCCGGTCGACAGCAGCAGCGTGGCCAGGTGGTTGCGGACCTGGCGCGCCCGCAGCGCGGTGACCTGCGGGTCGTCGGTCGGGCCCTCGACGCCGCAGTTCCAGTTCCGGTTGTGGCTCTCGCCGTCCCGGTTGTCCTCGCCGTTGGCCTCGTTGAGCTTGCGCTCGTAGGTGACCAGGTCGGCCAGGGGGAAGCCGTCGTGGGCGGTGACGAAGTTGACGCTGGCGAAGGGACGCCGGCCGTCGGAGCGGTAGAGGTCCGAGGAGCCGGTCAGCCGGTAGGCCAGGTCCCGCACCCCCACGCGGGCGCTGGACCACACGTCGCGCACGGTGTCGCGGTACTGCCCGTTCCACTCGGTCCACAGCGGCGGGAAGTTGCCGACCTGGTAGCCGCCGGGGCCGACGTCCCAGGGCTCGGCGATGAGCTTGACCCGGCTGACCACCGGGTCCTGGTGGATGACGTCGAAGAAGGCGGAGAGCCGGTCGACGTCGTGCAGCGAGCGGGCCAGCGCCGCGGCGAGGTCGAAGCGGAAGCCGTCGACGTGCATCTCGGTCACCCAGTAGCGCAGCGAGTCCATGAGCAGCGCCAGCACCTGGGGACGGCGGACGTCGAGGGTGTTCCCGCAGCCGGTGTAGTCCTGGTAGCGGGACGGGTCGCCCTCGCGCAGCCGGTAGTAGCCGCCGTTGTCGATGCCCTTGAACGACAGGGTCGGGCCGGTGTGGTCGCCCTCGGCGGTGTGGTTGTAGACGACGTCGAGGACGACCTCGATGCCTGCAGCGTGCAGCGACTTGACCATCGCCTTGAACTCGGTGACCTGCTGCCCGGCCGTGCCCGAGGAGCTGTAGGCCGCGTGCGGGGCGAAGTAGCCCAGCGTGTTGTAGCCCCAGTAGTTGCTCAGTCCGCGGCGCAGCAGGTGCGGCTCGCTGACGAAGTGGTGCACGGGCAGGAGTTCGACGGCGGTCACGCCGAGGGACTGCAGGTGCTCGATGAACGCGGGGTGGGCCAGGCCCGCGTAGGTGCCGCGCAGGGCCGGCGGGACGTCGGGGTGGCGGATCGTCGCGCCCTTGAGGTGCACCTCGTAGATGACCGTGTCCGACCACGGCGTGGTGGGGGAGCGGTCGCCGTCCCACGGGAACGAGTCGTGCACCACGACGCCGCGTGGCACGTACGGCGCGGAGTCGCGCGGGTCGGGGCCCTCGCCGCCCTCGTACCGGAAGCCGAACAGCGCCGGGTGCAGGGCCTGGTCGCCGTCGACCGCCCTGGCGTAGGGGTCCAGCAGCAGCTTGGCGGGGTTGTGCCGCAGCCCGGAGCTGGGGTCCCAGCCGCCGTGCACGCGGTAGCCGTAGCGCTGGCCGGGGCCGACGCCGGGCAGCCGGCCGTGCCAGACCTGGTGGGTGTTCTCCCGCAGCCGGAGACGGTGCTCGGTGCCGTCGTCGAACAGGCACAGGTCGACCGCGTGCGCACCGGCCGACCACAGCGCGAAGTTGGTCCCGGTGCCGTCCCAGTGGGCTCCCAGGGGGGCGGGGGAACCGGGCCACACCTCGTACTCGTCCGGGCTGCTGTGCACGGCAGCGATCCTGACAGCACCGGCCGACTCGGGGTCGCAGCGGCGCGGGTGCGGTGCGGGTTGGTTGGATGGGGGGCGTGTCGAGCGATCCGGTCGTCGAGATGCAGGGTGTGGACGTCGTCCGGGGGCAGACGTACCTGCTGCGCGGGATCGACTGGACGGTCGAGGCCGACCAGCGCTGGGTGGTCCTCGGTCCGAACGGCGCGGGCAAGACGACGCTGCTGCAGCTGGCCGCGGCGCAGATGCACCCCACGCGGGGGACGGTGACGCTGCTCGGCGAGACCCTCGGTGCGGTCGACGTCTTCGAGCTGCGGCCGCGGATCGGGCTGACCAGCGCCGCGCTGGCCCAGCGGATCGAGCCCGGCGAGCGCACCGGCGACGTCGTCCTCTCCGCCGGGTACGCCGTGGTCGGCCGCTGGCGGGAGCGCTACGACGTCCACGACCTCACCCGCGCGGCGGTTCTCATGCAGCAGTGGGGCGTGACCCCGATGGCGCACCGCCCGTTCGGCACGCTCAGCGAGGGCGAGCGCAAGCGGGTGCAGATCGCCCGTGCGCTCATGCCCGACCCGGAACTGCTGCTGCTCGACGAGCCGGGCGCGGGCCTGGACCTCGGCGGCCGCGAGGACCTGGTCAGCCGGCTGACCGACCTGGCCCGCTACCTCCACGCCCCGGCCCAGGTGCTGGTGACCCACCACGTCGAGGAGATCCCGCCCGGCTACACCCACGCGCTGCTGCTGCGCGGCGGGCAGGTCGTGGCAGCCGGGCCGATGGACCAGGTGGTCACCCAGGAGGCGCTGTCGGAGACCTTCGGGCTGGCGCTGCAGGTGCAGCGCTCCGACGGGCGCTGGACCGCCCGCCGGGCCGCCTGAAAGAGGACCCCCCTGTCCCCCACCGCTCGCAGGCTCGCGGCGGGCCCCTACAGGGGGGCCGCGCCGGATCGCCCGAGCCGCCGCCCCTCGCCGCCCGCGCTCGTCGCCGGCACCGCGCTGGCGGTCGGGGTCGTCGTCCAGCTGCTGCCGCTGGTGCTCTTCCCCACGGTGCTCAGCCAGGACGGTCCCGCGCACGTGGCCGGCGCCTGGGTCCTGCTCCACTCCGGGGACGACGACGCCACCGGCGCGCTGCTGCGCGAGCACTACCGCAGCGACCTGACGCCGGTGCCCAACATGCTGGCCACGCTGCTGCTGACCGCTCTGCTGCCCCTGGCCGGCCCGGACGGCGCGGAGGCGCTGCTGGTCGCCGGGCTCGTCCTCGGCCTGGTCGCTGCGCTGGCCTGGGTGGTGCGCGCCCTGGACCGGCGGGCCTGGTGGCTCGCCGCGGCCGCGCTGCCCCTCGCCGGCAGCCACCTGGTGGCCTACGGCTTCTACAACTTCGTGCTCGGCGTGATCGGGGCGCTGCTCGTCCTCGCTGTGGCGCTGCGCCGCCGGGACGGGTGGCGGGTGGCCGGGGCGGCGGGGCTGACCGCCCTGCTCGTGCTGACCTGGACCGCGCACCTGCTGCCGTGGGTGTTCGCGGCGGGCAGTGCGCTGGTGCTGGCCGGGGTCCGCACCGTCTGCGCCGTCCGCGGCGGCCGGGCGGTCCCCGCCGCCGTCCGGCAGCACGCCGTCCCGGTGCTGCTGGCCGTCCTGCCCTCGGCGGCGCTGACCGCCCGCTACCTCGCCACGGGGGAGGGACCACCGGCCGAGGGCGAGATCGGGCCGTCGTGGTCGCGGCTCGGCGCGCTGCTGATCGGGCTGCGGCCGTTCGTCACCGGCTGGGGCGAGGAACTGCTGCCGGCGCTGCTCACCGTCGTCGTGCTCGCCGTCCTCGCCGCCGCGGCGCTGCGGCGGGCGCGGCCGGGGGGGTCCGGGCTGGGACCGGAGCGGGTCGCGCTCGGGCTGCTGCTGGCCGGCGTCACGGCGGTCTACTGGCTGACGCCGGACCGGCTGGGCGAGGACTTCGGCTTCCTCGCCGCCCGGCTGGCCTGGTTCCCGCCGCTCCTGCTGGTGCTGTGGGCCGCCACGCGTCCTCCGGGCCCGCGGGTCGGTGCCGCCGCGACCGTGCTGCTGGTGGCCGCGGCCTCGGCCGCCGCGCTCAGCCGGCTGCCCGCGCAGGACGCCGCGGCCGACGAGGTCGGTGAGCTGCTGGCGCTGGCCGAGCAGATCCCGCCCGGCTCCACCATCGCCGTCCTGCAGTACGACCGGTCGGTCGTCTGGCCCGGCACGGGGTCGCCGGACCCGCTGCGCCACGAGTCCAGCCGGCTGGCGGTCCGCGCCGGGGGCGTCGACGTCGGCCACTACGAGGCGGTGCACGACTACTTCCAGGTGCGCTTCGACGGGCCGCCGTACCTGCGCCAGCGGCTGGACGCCGATCCGGAGCTGCACGGCCTGGAGCGCATCCCGCCGGTGGTCGACCTCCCCGCCGTCCGCGGCGACCTCGACGCGGTCGTGGTGCTGGGCCTGGACCGGGCCGGGGAGGACGTGCGGCGGACCGAGGGCACCCGGGAGGTCACCGCAGAGCTGCGGACCCACTACGCACAGGTGGCGACCTCGCCGTCCGGCCTGGCGGTGCTGTGGCGCGCCGACCCGCCGTCCGGTCACACTGCGGCCGGTGGCAGCGCGGCCACCCCCAGAGGTGACCCACAGGTTCCGGTTCCGGACCATCGGGGTACAGCGGATCCGCCACGTCCGAGACGACGGCGTGGTGCACCAGTCCCGGGACGCCGGGAGAGTTTCGGAGGACGCGTGCGCAGGCCACAGCCGGGAACCGGCTCTCCCGCCGACGTCGGACCCGCAGGGTCCGCTGCCCCCGAGGTGATCGTGGCGGACGTCCGCGTCCCCGTCGCCCGGGCCGGCACCGTCGTCGGTGCGGCGGGGTCCGCCGGGTGGCCGCTCGACCGTCGTACGCGTGTCGCCTAGGCCCGGCGGCACGCAGGCCGCTCCTCCCACCGCCCTCCAGCGCCCGGCGCCGGCGCGACCGGTCCGCCGGTCGGGAGCGTGGCCCCGCCTCGGTGAGCGCTCGGGCCAGCCGTGGCCGGTCGCCGTGCTCGCCGTCGTCATCGGCGGCCTCGTCACCGCCGGGGTCGTCGCCCGCTTCATCGCGCCCCCGGAGCTGTGGCTCGACGAAGCGCAGAGCGTCGCGATCGCGCGGCTGCCGCTGCCGGAGCTGTTCGCCGCGCTGGAGCAGGACGGCTCGCCGCCGCTGTACTACCTGCTGCTGCACGCCTGGATCGCGGTGTTCGGGGAGAGCGCCACCGCGGTGCGCGCCCTGTCGGCGGGGATCAGCGTCCTGACGCTGCCGCTGGCCTGGGACCTCGGCCGCCGGCTGGCCGGTCGCCGCGTCGCGGTCGCGCTGGTCGTGCTGCTCGCCACCTCGCCGTTCCTGATCCGCTACGCCAGCGAGACGCGGATGTACGCGCTGCTGGTGCTGCTGACCGTGCTCTGCGTGGGCGCCGCCGTTGCGGTGGTGCGCCGTCCCGGTCCGGGGCCGGTCCTCCGCCTCGGTGTGGTCGTCGGCGCCCTGCTGCTCACGCACCTGTGGGGCTTCCACGTCGTCGCGGTCGTCGGGCTGCTCGCCCTCGCGACGCTGCCGGTCCGCCGCGGCCCGGCGCTGCGCCTGCTCGTCGGGCTGGCCGTGGGCGGGCTGCTGTTCACCCCCTGGGTGCTCTCGCTGCTCGTGCAGCTGGCACACACCGGGACGCCGTGGGCCGCACCGCCCGCCTTCGCCGTGCTGCCCCTGGCACTGGAGGCCTGGCAGGGCGGGTCCCAGGTGCGCGCCCACGTCCTCGGGACGGCGCTGCTGCTGCTGGCCGCCCTGGGTCTCCTCGCCGCGGCCGCCGCCCGGCGTCCCGGCGAGCGCACGGTGCTCCTGTCGCTGCGGCCGCGGCCCTCGCGCGCGGTCCTGCTGGCGCTGTCGCTGGGCACCCTGCTCGTGGCCGGCGCGGTGAGCGGACTGACGGGCACCGCGGTCGCCGACCGCTACACCAGCGTCGCCGTGTTCGGGTTCCTCGCGCTGGCCGCCTGGGGCGTGGCGGCCCTGCCCGGCACCGGCGTGCGCGCCACCGGGCTGGTCGTCGTCGCCGGGCTCGGGCTGGTCACCGCACTGCCGGAGCTGACCGACCCGCGCACCCAGGCGGGCGAGGTGGCCCAGGCGCTCGACGACGCCCGCCCCGGCGACGTCGTCGTCTTCTGCCCCGACCAGCTCGGGCCCTCGGTGTCCCGGCTGATCCCCCCGGAGGCCGGGCTGGACCTGGTCGTCTACCCGGACCTGCGCCCGGCCGACCGGGTCGACTGGACCGACTACGAGGCGCGCATGACGAGCACGCCGTCGGCCGCCGTCGCCGCCGACGTGCTGGAGCGCGCCGGTGACGGGTCGGCCGTCTGGGTGGTCACCGGGCCGGGGTACCGCGTGCCCTCGACCCAGCGCTGCGGGTTCCTGGTCGACGTGCTCGAGGCCGTTCGCGGGCCGGCCGAGCTCGTCGTGGCGCCCGATCGCCGCGTCTTCGAGGACAGCCGGCTGCAGTACCTGCCGCCGGCCGCCTGAGGGAGGACCACCCTTCCGACCGCTTCCCCCACTCGGCCCCTTCCAGGGGTCCGCCGCGAGCCGGCGGGTGCTGGGCAGAGGGGGTCCTCCCGACTGGAGGGTGGCCGTTCCAGGACGTCACCGGGTCGCCCGCCGGGGGCTGCGGCGGACCGCTGGCTAGGGTGCGGGCGACGACGTCGTCCACCCTCAGGAGGTCCCCGTGGCAGAGCCGGAGTTCGTGATGCTGCAGGTCGAGGACGGGGTGGGGACCATCCGCCTCGACCGGCCCAAGATGAACGCGATCAACGAGCAGCTGCACATGGAGGTCCGTGCCGCGGCCCTGGAGGCCGGGAAGCGCGGGGACGTGCGGGCCGTCGTGGTCTACGGCGGGGAGCGGGTGTTCGCCGCCGGTGCCGACATCAAGGCGATGTCCCAGCTCGACGGCCGCAGCATGGTCGCCTGGGGCCGCGAGCTCACCGACTCGTTCACCGCCGTCCAGGAGATCCCCAAGCCGGTGATCGCCGCGATCACCGGCTACGCGCTGGGCGGCGGATACGAGCTGGCCCTGTGCGCCGACTTCCGGGTCATGGGCGCCGGCGCGAAGGTCGGCCAGCCCGAGATCCTCCTCGGCGTCATCCCCGGCGCAGGTGGGACCCAGCGGCTGGCCCGGCTGGTCGGCCCGGCCAAGGCGAAGGACCTGGTCTTCACCGGCCGGCACGTCGGGGCGGAGGAGGCGATGGAGATCGGGCTGGCCGATGCCGTCGTCCCCGACGCGGAGGTGTACGAGACGGCGGTGGCCATGGCGCGCAAGTTCGCCGCCGGCCCGCCGCTGGCGCTGGCCGCCGCCAAGAGGGCGATCGACGAGGGCCTGGACCGACCACTGCGCGAGGGCCTGGTCCTGGAGAGCCAGCTGTTCGCCGAGCTGTTCGACACCGAGGACCAGGCGATCGGCATGCGCTCGTTCCTCGAGAACGGTCCCGGCAAGGCGACCTTCACCGGGCGCTGAGCCACTCCGGTCCGGGGTGACCCAGCTCACCCCGGTCCCCGGCAGCAGGGCCGTTACCGGCCGGTAACGTCCACTATCGGAGCAGGCGGGCGACGGCCCGCGCCCTTTGTGCGTGGAGGTGGGTTGACGATGGACATCGTCGTTCTGGTCAAGCAGGTCCCCGACTCCGGGAGCGAGCGCAACCTGGACCCGGCGGACAACACCGTCGCCCGGGGGAGCGCGGACAACGTCGTCAACGAGATCGACGAGTACGCCATCGAGGAGGCCCTCGTCCTCAAGGAGGCCCACGGCGGCGAGGTCACCGTGCTCACCGTCGGCCCGGACTCGGCGGCCGACGCGATCCGCAAGGCCCTGTCGATGGGCGCGGACAGGGCCGTGCACGTGGTGGATGACGCCATCCACGGCGCCTGCGCCCCGCAGACGAGCGCCATCCTGGCCGCCGCGCTGCAGCAGATGTCCTTCGACATCGTGCTGTGTGGTGCGGAGTCCACCGACGGCCAGCTGTCGGTGATGCCGGCGCTGCTGGCCGAGCGGCTGGGCATCCCGCAGCTGTCGGGTGCCCGCAAGCTCACCGTCGAGGGCGGCGTGGCGCGGGTCGAGCGGCAGACCGACGGCGGCTTCTGGGTGCTGGAGGCGCCGCTGCCGGCCGTCGTGTCCACCTGGGACACCATCAACGAGCCGCGCTACCCCTCCTTCAAGGGGATCATGGCCGCCAAGAAGAAGCCGGTGGAGAAGAAGTCGCTCGCCGACCTCGGCATCGACCCCTCGACCGTGGGCCTGGCGACGGCGACCAGCCAGGTCGTCGACTTCGCCGGCCGCCCGCCCAAGGGGGCCGGGGTCAAGGTCAACGACGAGGGCGACGGCGCCGCGCAGCTGGTCGACTTCCTGGCCGCCCAGAAGATCGTCTGAGCCGGATCGAAGCGCAGGAGGAGACACAGTCATGGCAGAGGTCCTGGTCCTCGTCGAGCTCAACCCGACCGGTGAGGGCGTTCGCAAGACCACCCTGGAGGCGCTGACCGCCGCCCGCGCGCTGGGTGAGCCCGCAGCGGTCGTCGTCGGCGGCCCCGGAACGGCCGCCGCCGCCAAGGCGCAGCTGGCCGAGTACGGCGCGCAGAAGGTCTACGTCGCCGAGTCCGAGGAGGTCGACCAGTTCCTGGTCGCCCCCAAGGCCGAGGTGCTCGCGCAGCTGGTGGCCGAGAAGTCCCCGGCCGCGGTCGTCATCCCGTCCTCCCCGGAGGGCAAGGAGATCGCCGGCCGGCTGGCCATCAAGACCGGCAGCGGCTTCCTCACCGACGTCACCGAGATCGCCCCGGACGGCACCGCGACGCAGGTCGCCTTCGCCGGGGCGACGATCGTGCACTCCAAGGTCACCGTCGGCACCCCGATCTACACCGTGCGCGGCAACTCGGTCACCCCCGAGCCCGCACCCGGCGCGGCCGAGGAGGAGCAGGTGGCGCTACAGCTGTCCGACGCCGCCAAGGCCACCCGCGTCGTCGACCGGGTCGTGGAGCAGAAGTCATCGCGTCCGGAGCTGACCGAGGCCTCGATCGTCGTCTCCGGTGGTCGCGGCGTGGCCAGCGCGGAGAACTTCTCCGTCATCGAGGCGCTCGCCGACTCCCTCGGCGCGGCGGTCGGCGCCTCCCGCGCCGCGGTCGACTCCGGCTACTACCCGCACACCTTCCAGGTCGGGCAGACCGGCAAGACCGTCAGCCCGCAGCTCTACATCGCGGTCGGCATCTCCGGGGCCATCCAGCACCGGGCCGGCATGCAGACGTCGAAGACGATCGTCGCGGTCAACAAGGACCCCGAGGCGCCGATCTTCGAGCTCGCCGACTTCGGCGTCGTGGGCGACCTGAACACCGTCGTCCCGCAGGCCACCGAGGCCATCAACTCCCGCAAGTAAAGGACCCCCTGCCCCCCACCGCTCGCAGGCTCGCGGCGGGACCCTGCAGGGGGCCGCAACGGGGCCGTTCCAGTACGTCGCCACGCTCGAGCGCCGGTCCCCGTGGGGGCCGGCGCTCGACGTCTGTCCGGCGGGAAGTGTCCGGACCCCGACCGGGTTGGCGGAGAGGTGGACGCGAGCACGGTGCCGGGCATCCTCGACCAGGCGCACCGGCGGACGACGGCGGGCCTGCTCATGCTCGTCACCTTCATCGCGTTCGAGGCCATGGCCGTCGGGACGGCGATGCCCACCGCGGTCGCCGAGCTCGACGGGCTGGCCTGGTACGGCTGGCCGTTCAGCGCCTTCCTCGTGGCATCGGTCGTGGGCATGGTCGTCGGCGGGGACGCCGGTGACCGCCGCGGTCCCCGCGTCGCGCTGCCCTGGGGCGTCGCGGCCTTCGCCGCGGGGCTGCTGGTCGCCGGGCTGGCCGGGGGCATGGCGGTCTTCGTCGCCGGCAGGGCCCTGCAGGGGCTCGGCGCCGGCGTCATGGTGGTCCTGCTGTACGTCATCGCCGGCCAGGCCTACGACTCCTCGCTGCGACCTCGCCTGTTCGGCGCCATCTCCGCGGCGTGGGTGCTCCCGGCCCTGGTGGGCCCGGTCCTGGCCGGGCTGGTCACCACGCACGCCAGCTGGCGGCTGGTCTTCCTCGGTCTGCTGCCGCTGATCGTCCTCGGCGCCCTGCTGGTGCTCTCGGCCGGCCGGTCGCTGACCGCGCCGGACTCCCCGCCACCCCCGGCGAGGGGACGGCGGTGGTGGGCGGTGCTCGCCGGTCTGGGGATCGCGGCGCTGCAGTACGCCGGCCAGCGCCTGGACCTGCCGGCGGTGCCCGTCGCCGTCGTCGGCGCGGCGGCCCTGGTTGCCGGCCTGCGCCCCCTGCTGCCACGCGGGACGGCCCGTGTCGCGCGGGGACTGCCGGCGGTGGTCGCGTCCCGTGGGCTCCTGGCCGGCGCCTTCTTCGGCATGGACGCGCTGATCCCGCTGCTGCTGACCAGCGTGCACGGCTACAGCCCCACCGCCGCGGGCCTCCCGCTGACGGCCGGCGCGGTCGGCTGGGCGCTGGCCTCGCAGCTGCAGGGCCGTTTCGCGCGGGTGCCGCGGGAGCGGCTGCTCCGCCTCGGGTTCGTGCTGCTCGCCGTGGGCCTGGCCGCGACCGTGCTGGCCGCGGTCCCCGCGCTGGGCGGCTGGCCGGCCTACCTGACCTGGGCGGTCGCCGGCCTGGGCATGGGGTTCGGCATGCCCAGCGTCGGTGTGCTGCTGCTGGAGCAGTCACCGGAGCACCGCAGGGGTGCGGACTCGGCCGCTCTGCAGATCGCCGACGTCACCCTGTCGGCGCTGTCCATCGGGCTGGCCGGCGTCCTCGTCGCGGCGGCGACGCAGGGACTGCTCGGCCTGCCCGCGGCGGTGGCGGCGTCCATCGCCGTCTGCACCGCCCTCGCGCTGCTGGGCGCACGGCTGGCCGGGCGGGCGGCTGCTCCGCCGCGGGCGGCGGTCCCCGGCGCCGGGACTACCCTGGCGGCGTCATGAGCAGCTCCGAGGCGGTCTACCTGGACCACGCGGCAACCACGCCGATGCTGCCCGCAGTGCTGGCCGCGATGACCGGGCAGCTGGGCCGCGTGGGCAACGCCTCCTCGCTGCACGCCAGCGGCCGCGCCGCGCGCCGGGTCGCCGAGCAGTCGCGCGAGCGGCTGGCGGAGGCGCTGGGCGCGCGCCCGTCGGAGGTGCTGTTCACCGGCGGCGGCACCGAGAGCGACAACCTCGCCGTCAAGGGCCTGTTCTGGGCCCGGCGCGACGCCGACTCCCGCCGCCGGCGCATCGTGGTCAGCCCCGCCGAGCACCACGCGGTGCTCGACAGCGTCGAGTGGCTGACCAAGCACGACGGCGCCGACGTCACCTGGCTGCCCGTCGAGCCGACGGGCCGCGTCACCCCCGAGGCGCTGCACGCGGCCCTGGGCAGCGGTGAGGACGTCGCCCTGGTCAGCGTCATGTGGGCCAACAACGAGATCGGCACGGTCAGCGACCTGGCCGCGCTCGCCGAGGTCGCGCACGACGTGGGCGTCCCGCTGCACACCGACGCGGTCCAGGCGGTCGGGCAGGTGCCGGTCGACTTCGCCGCCAGCGGCGTCGACGCGCTGACCATGACCGGCCACAAGCTCGGCGGGCCGATGGGTGCCGGCGTCCTGCTGCTGCGCCGCGAGGCTGAGTGCACCCCGTTGCTGCACGGCGGCGGCCAGGAGCGCGACGTGCGCTCGGGCACCCTCGACGTCGCGGCGATCGTCGGCCTGCAGGTCGCCACCACGCTGGCCGTCGCCGAGCGGGAGGACCGCGCCGCGCGGCTGGCCGCCCTGCGCGACCGGCTGGTGTCCGGCGTGGTGGCGCAGGTGCCCGACGCCCAGCTCAACGGCCCCCCGCTGGACGACGTCGTCGCCGGTGGGCCGGGACGGCTGCCGGGCAACGCGCACCTGTCCTTCCCCGGTGCGGAGGGCGACGCGCTGCTCATGCTGCTCGACGCCCGCGGCGTGGAGTGCTCCACCGGATCGGCCTGCAGCGCCGGCGTCGCCCGGCCCAGCCACGTGCTGCTGGCCACCGGCGCCGACCCCGACCGGGCACGCAGCTCACTGCGCTTCAGCCTCGGGCACACCTCGACCGACGCCGATGTCGACGCCGTCCTCGACGTGATCGGCCCGGTGGTGGAGCGTGCCCGCCGGGCCGGGATGGGCAGGCGATGAGGCGACAGGGAGTGAGCATCGCAGCGAGCTCTGCGAGCGAGGAGCAGAGCGACCGCGGAGCCGAACGGGAGACGTCGTGAGGGTCCTGGCCGCGATGAGCGGGGGGGTGGACTCCGCGGTGGCCGCAGCGCTGGCCGTCGACGCCGGGCACGACGTCACCGGTGTCCACCTGGCGCTCTCGCCGGACCGGCAGACGCTGCGCAGCGGCGCCCGCGGGTGCTGCAGCGTCGAGGACGCGCACGACGCCCGCCGGGTCGCCGACGAGCTGGGTATCCCGTTCTACGTCTGGGACCTCGCTGAGCGCTTCACCGAGGACGTCGTCGAGGACTTCGTCGCCGAGTACGCCGCGGGCCGCACGCCCAACCCGTGCCTGCGCTGCAACGAGAAGATCAAGTTCTCCGCGGTGCTGGACCGGGCCCGGGCGCTCGGCTTCGACGCGGTCGTCACCGGGCACCACGCGCGGCTGGCCGGCGGGGAGCTGCGGCGGTCGGTCGACGCGGACAAGGACCAGTCCTACGTGCTCGCCGTCCTCACGGCCGACCAGCTGGCCGGCGCGGTCTTCCCGCTGGGCTCGATGACCAAGCAGCGGGTGCGCGAGATCGCGACCGAGCGCGGGTTCGCGGTGGCCACCAAGGCCGACTCGCACGACATCTGCTTCATCCCCGACGGCGACACCCGCGGCTTCCTCGCCCGGCGGCTGGGCGCGCAGCCGGGCCCGGTCGTGGACGCCGCCACCGGCGCGACGGTGGGGGAGCACGCGGGCGCCTACGGCTTCACCGTCGGCCAGCGCCGCGGCCTCGGCGTCGCCGTCGGCGACTCCCGGCCGCGCTACGTGCTCGGCATCGAGCCGGTGACCCGCACGGTGACCATCGGCACCGCCGACCTGGCCGGGGTGGGCGAGGTCCGCACCGCCCGGCCGACCTGGACGGGCACCGCGCCCGCGCTGCCGTTCGCCGCGGAGGTGCAGCTGCGGGCGCACGGCACCCCGGTGCCGTGCGAGGTCACCGCCGGGGACGACGGCGGCCTGCGGCTGCTGCTGGGGTCTCACCAGCGCGGGGTGGCGCCCGGGCAGTCGGCGGTGCTGTACGCACCCGACGCCGAGCGCGGCGACCTGGTGCTGGGCCAGGGCACGGTGCTCGCCACGGCCTAGCGTCGGCCAGGCGTCGCGGGGCTACCGTCTCGGGCGTGGCAGCACCGATCGAGCCCGCGCCCGGACCGTCCCCCGAGGAGGAGCCGGCCCCCGCTCGACCGTCGTGGGGGCCGGCCACCGGCGTCGGCTCGCTGCCCGGTAGCGATCCGGTCGAGGCGCTGCGCGTGGTCACCGGCGAGCTGGCCGACTTCGCCCACCTGCCGGAGCTGCCGGGCCGCGGCGCCGGCGCGGACCTGGTCGGCCGCAGCGCCGCGCTGCTGGTCGACCTCGCCGTCGACCTGACGCCGGCCGGCTGGCGGCTGGTGCCGCGGCCGGGCCTCGACCAGCGCCGCGCCGAAGAGCTGCTGGCCCGCGACCTCGACGCGCTGCACGACGTCGCCGGGGGCTACACCGGCCCGTTCAAGGTGCAGGCGGCCGGGCCGTGGACGCTGGCCGCCGGTCTCGAGCGCACGCGCGGCGACCGCGCCGTCGTCGACCCCGGCGCCCGCCGGGACCTGGCCCAGTCGCTCACGGAGGGCCTCGCCGCGCACGTCACCGCCGTCGCCGCACGGGTGCCGGGCGCGCGGGTGGTGGTGCAGCTGGACGAGCCGTCCCTGCCCGCCGTCCTCCGCGGGGCGCTCCCCACGGCGAGCGGCTTCGGCAAGCTGGCCGCCGTCGAGGCGACCGTGGTGGAGCAGGAGCTCGCCGCCGTCGTCGGTGCGCTGCCGGGCCCCGTGGTGGTGCACTGCTGCGCCGACCGCGCCCCGCTGGAGTTGTTTCGCTCGGCGGGGGCGGACGCGGTCTCCTTCGACCTCGGGCTGGTGCAGGACCTCGACGCCCTCGGCACCGCGGTCGAGGCCGGCACGCAGCTGTTCCCGGGCGTCGTCCCGGGCGCCGACGCACCGCTGCCCGCGCCGAGGGCGACCGCGTCCCGGCTGCAGGCGTGGTGGCGGGAGCTCGGCTTCCCCGCCGACCGGCTGCACGAGGCGGTCACGCTCACCCCGTCCTGCGGGCTGGCCGGCGCGACGCCGGGCTACGCACGCCGGGCCATGACCCACGTCCGCGAGGCCGCGAGGTACCTGCTCCCCGAGTGACGTACACGGCCGGGTGACGGTCGGTTCGCCGTCGGACCCGCCGGATACCGTTCCGCCGTGACCACCGACGCCGAGCTGGACGAGCCCCAGGTCGAGGCCCCGACCGAGCGGGAGGACCTCACCGAGGTCCCCGACGACGCGCGGACCCGGCACCGCGACCTGTCCGAGGAGCTCGACCGGTACGCGTTCGCCTACTACGTGCAGGACGCGCCGCTGGTCAGCGACGGCCAGTACGACGAGCTCATGGGCGAGCTCAAGTCGATCGAGGCCGCCCACCCGGCGCTGGTCACGCCGGACTCGCCGAGCCAGAAGGTCAACGGAGGCTTCGCCGCCACCTTCGCCCCGGTGAAGCACCTGGAGCGGATGCAGAGCCTGGACAACGCGTTCTCCAGCGACGAGCTGTCCGCGTGGGCGGCCCGGGTCGAGCGCGAGGTCGGCTCGGCGGCGGTCTACCTGTGCGAGCTCAAGGTCGACGGCGTCGCGGTCGACCTGGTCTACGAGCGCGGCCGGCTGCTCCGCGCGGCCACCCGGGGGGACGGCGTCACGGGGGAGGACGTCACCGCCAACGTGCGCACGATGGACGACGTCCCGCAGCAGCTGTCCGGCGACGACGTCCCGCCGCTGCTCGAGGTGCGCGGCGAGATCTACTTCCCGGTCGAGGCGTTCGCCGAGGTCAACGCCGGGCAGGTCGCCGACGGCAAGCCGCCCTTCGCCAACCCGCGCAACGCCGCCGCGGGCTCCCTGCGGCAGAAGGACGCACGGGTCACCGCCTCCCGGCCGCTGCGGCTGGTCGTGCACGGGCTCGGCGCGCGCGAGGGGTTCAGCCCGGAGCGGCAGTCGGAGGCCTACGCCCGGCTCCGCGAGCTGGGCCTGCCGGTCAGCGACCGCGTCGAGGTGCTCGACGACCTCGAGGGCGTGTGGGCCTACATCGAGCGCTACCGCGAGCAGCGGCACTCGGTGGAGCACGAGATCGACGGCGTGGTCGTCAAGGTCGACCAGGTGGCGCTGCAGCGCCGGCTGGGCTCGACCTCGCGCGCCCCGCGGTGGGCGATCGCCTTCAAGTACCCGCCGGAGGAGGCCACCACCAAGCTGCTGGACATCCGGGTCAACGTCGGGCGCACCGGGCGGGTCACGCCGTTCGCGTACATGGAACCGGTGAAGGTCGCCGGGTCGACGGTGCAGCTGGCCACCCTGCACAACGCCAGCGAGGTCAAGCGCAAGGGCGTGCTGATCGGCGACACCGTCGTCATCCGCAAGGCCGGCGACGTGATCCCCGAGGTGCTGGGCCCGGTGGTCGCCGCCCGCACCGGCGACGAACGCGAGTTCGAGATGCCCACGCACTGCCCGGAGTGCGGCACGGAGCTGCGGCACGAGAAGGAGGGCGACGCCGACATCCGCTGCCCGAACGCCCGGTCCTGCCCCGCACAGCTGCGGGAGCGGGTGTTCCACGTCGCCGGCCGCGGGGCGTTCGACATCGAGAACCTCGGCTACGAGGCAGGCATCGCGCTGCTGCAGGAGCACCTCATCGAGGACGAGGGCGACGTCTTCTCCCTCGACGAGGAGAAGCTGGAGCGCACGGCGTTCTTCACCAAGAAGGACGGCGCCCTCTCGGCCAACGGCCGCAAGCTGCTGACCAACCTGCAGACCCGCAAGGACGTCCCGCTGTGGCGGGTGCTGGTCGCCCTGTCCATCCGGCACGTCGGCCCGACCGCCGCGCAGGCGCTGGCCCGCGACTTCCGCTCGCTCGACCGGATCGCCGAGGCGTCCGAGGAGGAGCTGGCCGCTGCCGACGGGGTCGGGCCGACGATCGCCCGGTCGGTCAAGGAGTGGTTCGCCGTCGACTGGCACCGCGGGGTCGTCGAGAAGTGGCGGGCGGCCGGGGTGCGGATGGCCGACGAGGGGGAGGACGCCGGGCCGGGTCCGCTGACCGGGGTGGCCGTCGTCGTGACCGGTTCGCTGCGCGACCACAGCCGCGACCAGGCGATCGCCGCCATCCAGGAGCGCGGCGGCAAGGTGACCGGCTCGGTGAGCAAGAAGACCGGCTTCGTCGTCGTCGGCGCCGACCCGGGCAGCAAGTACGACAAGGCGGTGCAGGTCAAGGCGCCGATCCTGGACGACGACGGCTTCCGGGTGCTGCTGGAGGAGGGCCCGGAGGCGGCCCGCGCGGTGGCGACGATCGGCGACGGCAGCGACGCGAGCGGGGTCTGATCGAGGACTCCGTCGCCCCCACGCTTCGCAGGCTCAGCGCGGGACCCTGCAGCGGGGCCTCAGGCCGGGGGCAGGTGGGCGACGCTGGCCGCGATGCCGGCGAGGTGGACCAGGCGCAGCAGCTCCGAGCGGCGGAACGCCGGCCCGCCGGAGCGGCCGATGACCACCGCCGTCCGGGGGCTGCCGAACGGGGTGGCCATCATCTCGATGGCCATCTCCCGCCAGCGCTCCGGCAGCCAGTCCGCCTCGCTGGGCAGCAGCCGCGCGCTCGACAGCGGCAGCCAGGGCACGGTTCTCCCGTCGAAGGTCGGCGCGGCGTCGGAGGCGGCCAGCACCTCGCACGGGCCCTCGCCGTCCCCGGAGAGGACGACGGCCCAGCCGCTGTGGAAGACCCGGGGGAGCTCGGCGGCCAGCAGCTTGACCGCCAGGGTAGGCGGGCCCGGCGTGGCGGCCCGGGCCAGCGACTCCAGCAGCTCCAGCTCACGGTGGGTGTCCAGTGGCCCGGCGAAGGGGCGCAACGACTCCACCTGCACGCCCGGCACCCTCTGCGAGGCGGTGATCAGGCTGTCCGGGAGCCGGCCGGGGGGCAGGTCGACGACGATGTCGTCGACGGCGACGCCGCTGCCGCGCTCGAGCACGTCCACCGACACGATGTCGATGCCGGACTCGCCCAGCGCCGTGGCCACGGCGCCGAGGATGCCGGGGCGGTCGGGCACGACCAGCCGCAGGAGATAGGACACGGTTCCTCCGTGCTCGGGGGTCGGCCGATCTCCGTCGATCGTGGGCGGCGACAGCTTCCCCCATCGACCGCCCGCCGGTCGAGCGACCTCCCGGCACCGCCTCCGGCCGACCGGCGCGGCAGGCCCGCCACGTACAGTGTCGGGGTTCCGAACGTCGTGACGAGCGCCCATCGAGCGCCGACGAAGTGGAGTCCCGCCCCAGCATGAGCACCCCCTCCCCGCAGGAGACGGCCGAGTCGCAGGCGTCCGCCGCGCTCGGCCGCGAGGACGTCGCCGGACTCGGGCGTGATGACGTCGCACACCTGGCCCGGCTGGCCCGGCTCGCCCTCACCGAGGAGGAGCTCGACCACTTCGCCGGGCAGCTGTCCGCGGTGCTCGACGCCGTGGCCGCGGTCGGGAAGGCCGACACCGGCGACGTCCCGCCGATGACCCACGCGGTGCCGCTGACCAACGTCACGCGCGAGGACGTCGTCACCCCCAGCCTGCCGCGGGACGTCGTCCTCGCGCAGGCGCCGGCGGCGGAGGACGACCGCTTCCGTGTGCCGCAGATCCTCGGGGAGGAGGAGTGACCGCCCCCGTGAACACCGACCTGACGCAGCTCGACGCCGCCGAGCTCGGCCGCCGGCTCGCGGCCGGCGAGACCAGCTCGGTCGAGCTGACCCGGGCCTACCTGGACCGGATCGCCGCGCAGGACGACGTCCTCGGCGCCTACCTGCACGTCGACGCCGAGGCCGCACTCGCCCGCGCCGGCGAGGTGGACGCCGCCCGCGCCGCCGGTGCGGAGCTCGGCCCGCTGGCCGGCCTGCCGGTCGCGCTCAAGGACGTCTTCGTCACCGAGGGCGTGCCGACGACCAGCGGTTCGAGGATCCTCGAGGGCTGGCGCCCGCCGTACGACGCGACCGTCACCGCGCGGCTCAAGGCCGCCGGCACGGTGCTGCTGGGCAAGACCAACATGGACGAGTTCGCCATGGGCTCCTCCACCGAGAACTCCGCCTACCGTCCGACGCGGAACCCTTGGGACCCCGACCGGATCCCCGGTGGCTCCTCCGGTGGGTCGTCGACCGCGGTCGCCGGCGGGCTGGCCCCGTGGGCGCTGGGCACCGACACCGGCGGCTCGATCCGCCAGCCGGCCGCGATGACCGGCCTGGTCGGGCACAAGCCCACCTACGGCTCGGTGTCCCGGTACGGGCTGATCGCGTTCTCCTCCAGCCTCGACCAGGCCGGCCCGATGGCGCGCACCGTGCTCGACGCCGCCGTGCTGCACGAGGTGATCGGTGGGCACGACCGGTGCGACTCCACCAGCATCAACGCCCCCGTGCCGGTCCTGGTGAGGTCCGTGCAGGAGGGCGCCCGCGGCGAGCTGGCCGGCCTGCGGGTCGGCGTCGTCCGCGAGCTCGGCGGCGACGGGCACACCGACGGCTACGACGCCGGCGTCCTGGACCGCGTGCGGGAGACCGTCGACCTGCTCGAGGGCATGGGCGCCGAGGTCCGTGAGGTGTCCTGCCCGGCGTTCGACCTGGCGCTGCCGGCCTACTACCTGATCGCGCCCAGCGAGGCGTCGTCCAACCTGGCCCGCTTCGAGGGCATGCGCTTCGGCCTGCGGGTGGGGGACGACGGCAGCCACTCCCTGGAGGAGGTCATGTCGCTGACCCGCGAGCAGGGCTTCGGCCCCGAGGTGAAGCGGCGGATCGTGCTCGGCACCTACGCCCTGTCCGCCGGGTACTACGACGCCTACTACGGGCAGGCGCAGAAGGTCCGCACGCTGATCACCCGGGACTTCACCAGCGCGTTCGACGACGTCGACGTGCTCGTCAGCCCGACCAGCCCGACGGTGGCCTGGCCGATCGGCGCGCGCGTCGACGACCCGCTGGCCATGTACGCCGCCGACCTGTGCACCCTGCCGGCCAGCCTCGCCGGGCTGCCGGCGATCTCGGTGCCGTGCGGGCTGTCCGAGGGGCTGCCGGTCGGCTTCCAGGTGATGGCGCCGGCGCTGGCCGACGACCGCTGCTACCGGGTCGCCGCCGCGGTCGAGGCAGCGCTGGACGCCGCCCGCGGCTCCCGCTTCCTCGACGAGCTCACCCAGCGGACGGAGGCCCCGGCGTGAACGGCGCGCTCAAGGCCGCGTGGGCCCTCACCGCGTTCGTCGTCCTCGTGGGCCTGATCGGCTGGATCGTCACCGGCGAGGTGTTCTTCGCCGTCTTCATCGTCCTGGGCCTGCTGACCGCCGCCGGCGCCGTGGTGACCGGCCGCTCCGTCCGCAAGGAGAACGACTCCCGATGAGCACCACGCAGACCGGGGACCGCCTCGTCGACTTCGACGAGATCCTCACCCGCTACGAGCCGGTCATCGGCCTGGAGACCCACGTCGAGCTGGGCACCGCGTCGAAGATGTTCTGCGGCTGCGCCACCACCTTCGGCGCCGAGCCCAACACCCAGACCTGCCCGGTCTGCCTGGGCCTGCCCGGCTCGCTGCCGGTGGCCAACGCCGCCGCCATCGAGGCGACCATCCGCATCGGGCTGGCGCTGGGCTGCCGGATCGCCTCCTGGTGCCGCTTCGCCCGCAAGAACTACTTCTACCCGGACATCCCCAAGGGCTTCCAGACCAGCCAGTACGACGAGCCGCTGTGCACCGCCGGCCACCTGGACGTCGAGGTCGACGGCGAGACCCACCGGGTGGAGATCGAGCGGGTGCACCTGGAGGAGGACACCGGCAAGAACCTGCACGTCGGCGGGGCCACCGGTCGCATCCACGGCGCCTCGCACTCGCTGGTCGACTTCAACCGGGCCGGCATCCCGCTGGTCGAGATCGTCACCCGGCCGATCCCCGGCACCGGCGCCAAGGCCCCCGAGGTCGCCCGCGCCTACGTCAGCGAGCTGCGCGACATCATCCAGACCCTCGGCGCCTCCGACGTCCGGATGGAGCAGGGCTCCCTGCGCTGCGACGTGAACACCTCACTGGCGCCGGTCGGCAGCCTCGAGTGGGGCACCCGCACCGAGACCAAGAACGTCAACTCGCTGCGCAGCGTCGAGCGGGCGGTCCGGTACGAGATGCGCCGCCAGGCCGCCGTCCTCGACGCGGCCGGCCGGGTGCTGCAGGAGACGCGGCACTTCCACGAGGACACCGGCAGCACCTCGCCGGGGCGGAGCAAGGAGGAGGCCACCGACTACCGGTACTTCCCCGAGCCCGACCTGGTGCCGGTCGCCCCGGACGCCGAGTGGGTGGAGAAGCTCGCCGCCGAGCTGCCGGAGCTGCCGGTCGCCCGCCGCGCGCGGCTGCAGCAGGAGTGGGGCCTGTCGGCGACCGAGATGGCCTGGCTGGTCAACGCGGGCGCGCTCGGCCTGGTCGACGCCACCGTGGCCGCCGGCGCCACCCCGGCCGACGCCCGCAAGTGGTGGCTCGGCGAGCTGGCCCGCCGCGCCAACGACGCCGGCGTGGAGCTCTCCGAGCTCGCCGTCACCCCGCGGCAGGTCGCCGAGCTGACCCGCCTGGTCGCGGAGGGCACGATCAACGACCAGCTGGCCCGGCAGGCGCTCGACGGCGTGCTCGCCGGTGAGGGTGACCCGGCGCATGTGGTCGAGGCCCGCGGCCTGGCGGTGCTGGGGGAGTCCGACGAGCTGGTCGCCGCGGTCGAGGCCGCGATCGCCGGGGCGCCCGACGTCGTCGCCAAGGTGCAGGGCGGCAAGGTGCAGGCCCTCGGCGCACTCGTCGGCGCCGTCATGAAGGCCACCCGCGGCAAGGCCGACGCCGCGACCGTGAAGCGCATGCTCGAGGAGCGCGTGGTCGGGAGCTGAGGAGGCAGGTCGGGAACGGCTCCGCTCACGCAGCCGGCTCGAGGCGCCCTGCGGGGCGGGGCGAGGAGTGGGGGCCGGAGGCTGCCGCGATCGAGCGCCGGGTGGGGCTCGGAGCGGGCCGGGACGGCAGCTGGCCGCGGTGCGGTCCGGAGGACCGCAGTGTCACAGCGGCGAGTCGGACGCTCCACCCGGCGGGAAGACGCGCAGCACCCGGTCGTCGTCCTCGCCCGGGGTGCCGATGCCGTCCTTGTTCGACGTCGTGATCCACAGCGCGCCCTCGCCGTCGAGGACGACGGTCCGCAGCCGGCCGTACCGGTCGGTGAGGAACGCGCCCGGCTCCTCGGCCAGCGCGCCGCTGCCGTCGAGCTGCACCGTGTGCACCCGACGGCCGTCCAGGGAGCCGAGGAAGACGGTGCGGCCGGCGACCGCGCAGCCGCCGAGCCCGCCCGCCTCCGTCGGGAACTGCACGACCGGGCCGGTGCTGGCCGGGCCCGCCGTCGGCCAGCCGGCGTCGCCGCCCCCGCCGACGGCGTTGAGCTCGTCGGGCCCGGCGGGGGCGTCGTCGGTGGCGTACAGCGACGCCTCGCCGCCCACGCACAGCGCGGTGACGTCGGCGTGGCCGGTGCTGTGCACGGGGCCCGCGCCCACCGGGCGGCCGAAGACGTCGACGTGCAGCACCTTGCCGGCCAGCGACGCCGGGTCCTGGGCCAGGGCTGCGTTCCCGGTGTCGCCGGTGCCCACGAACAGCGTGCCGTCGGCGGCGAAGACCAGCCCCCCACCGTTGTGCGTCTCGCCGCGCGGGATGCCGGTGAGCACCGGGTTCGGGGTGCCGCCCATCGGGAAGCGGACCACCCGGTTGTCGGTGGCCGTCGAGACGTAGGCGTAGAAGAGCCCGTCCTCGGCGAAGGTCGGTGAGAGCGCCAGCCCCAGCAGCCCGCCGTCGCCGGCGGTGTCGATGCCGCCGACGGTCATGAGCTCGCGAGCGGGGGAGCGGTCCGGGAAGACCTGCAGCAGCCGCCCGGTCTCCCGCTCCCCGACGACCGCGGTGCCGTCGGGCAGCACGACCAGGCCGGTGGGGACGGTCAGTCCGGAGGCCACCACGTTCGGGTCGCCGCCGTCCTCCTCGCCCTCCGGGTCGGCCGGGTCCCCCGGGCCGGGTGCCTGCGAGGACTCCGTGGGCGGCCCCACCTGGGGCGGTGGGCCCTCCGGCTGCGGCCGGAAGGGGCCGGCCGGCTCGTAGCCGTCGCTGCCGCACCCGGCCAGGACGACGGCGAGCAGGGCGGCGCCGGCCAGGCCCCGTCCCCCTCGCGCGCGCTGCCGGCTCACCCCTCGAACAGTACGTGCGCCGGAGGGTCCCGTCCCCGGTCCCGCACCGAGCCCGCGAGGGGTGCGGAGGACGGGTCCACCTAAGGTCGAGGGCCGTGCGCTCCGAGTTCCGCGGTTCCTCCGTCGTCGGCCCCGACGAGACGCTGCACGTCCTCGTCCCCACCCCGGCGCTGGCCGAGGAGGTCGAGCGACTGTCCCCACGGGTGCGCGCGTACCCGGTGGACGCCGACGCCGGCCCACCCACCGGCGAGGCCACCCGGGCGCAGGTCTGGGTACCGCGCGTCAACCGCGCGACCCTGCCCGGGAACGGGTTCCTCGACGTGCTGCCCCGGCTGCGCCTGGTCCAGCTGCTCAGCGCCGGCGCGGAGCGGTTCGTCGGCCGCCTGCCCGAGGGTGTGCTGCTCTGCAACGCCCGCGGTGCCCACACCCCCTCGACCGCGGAGTGGGCGGTCACCGCGACGCTGGCGGCCCAGCGCGGCATCCCGTTCTTCGTCCGTGAGCAGGACGCCGGCCGCTGGTCGTTCGCCACCCACTCCTCCCTGGTCGGTGCCCGCGTGCTCGTCCTGGGCGCCGGCGACATCGGCCGCACGATCGGCCGGATGCTCGCGGGCTTCGACGTCGAGCTGACCTCGGTCGCACGGACGCCACGGGAGGGGGTCCACGGCACCGACGAGCTGCCCCGGCTGCTGCCGGTGGCCGACGTGGTGATCGTCGTCGTGCCGCTCACCCCGGCCACGACCCGGATGGTGGACGCCGCCTTCCTCGCCGCCATGCCCGACGGCGCACTGCTGGTGAACGCCGCCCGCGGCGCCGTCGTCGACACCGACGCACTCCTGGCCGAACTGACGTCGGGCCGGCTGCGCGCCGCCCTGGACGTCACCGACCCGGAGCCGCTGCCGCCGGGCCACCCGCTCTGGTCGGCGCCCGGACTGCTGCTCACCCCGCACGTGGCCGGGGAGGTCCCGGCGACCGACGCGCGTGCCGCGGCCGCCCTGACCGCGCAGCTGACCCGGGTGCTGACCGGCGAGCCGTTGGTCAACGTGGTGGACGCCTACTGAGGCGTCCACGGGGGCGGTCGGTGGGGCGGGCGCGGCTACCGGGGCTGGGCAGGAGCGGGGATGCGGCCGCCGGAGACGTCGGCCAGTCGGGGCAGGTCGCGGGCGCGCAGCACCGGCAGCCGCACCTCGGTGCCGCGGGTGGTGACCAGCCACAGGTCACCGCGCTCGGCGACGCGGATGCCCGCCACCTCACCCCACCGCACGTGCCGGGCGGCGGCCGGCGAGCGCACCGTGACGCCGTCGTCACCGACGTCCACCCCGACCCGCAGCACCCACGTCGCGGCCAGGACCGGCACGAGCAGGAAGACCAGCGTCCAGGTGGCGGCGAAGGCCAGGGGGACGACGCAGACGGTCAGCAGGAGCACCGGCAGCAGTGCGACCCGGTTCATCCGGAAGCTGGCCGTCCCCACGTCCGCACATCCTCCCAGACCGGCTCAGGCCGACAGCCGCGCCAGCCGGTCCGCCGCGTCGCCGCCCTCCGCGGCGGTGTAGACGACGAGTTGCAGGCCCGGCGCGTCGGCCGGGGTGAGCTGGTGGTGCTCGAGCAGCAGCGTTCCCACCTGCGGGTGCTCGAAGCGCCGCTCCGAGGAGCTGAACCGGTCCACGTCGTGACTGGCCCAGCCGGCGCGGAAGTGCGGGCTGGCCGCCTCGAGCCGGGCCACCAGCTCGACCACCTCCGGGTCGGCCAGCCGCGGGCCCACCTCGGCGCGGAACTGGGTGAGGAAGCGGCGGCTGTCGGTGGTCCAGTCGCCGAGCAGGTCGCGGACGGCCGGGTCGGTGAACACCAGCCACAGCAGGTTGCGCTCGGCCGCGGGCACGAGGGCCACCCCCGGGTAGAGCCGCTGGTAGGCGCGGTTCCAGCCGACGATCCTCCAGCCGGCGGTGATGGCGTAGGCGGGGGAGGGGCCCAGCGCGTCGAGCAGCCGCTGCACGTGGGCCGGCATGCCGTCGGCCGCGCCGGCCGGGGCCGCGCCGCCGTGCCCGGTCAGCCGCAGCACGTACTCGTGCTCGGCCGGTGACATCCGCAGCGTGCGGGCCAGCGCGTCGACCACCTGCCGCGACGGCCGGATGTCGCGGCCCTGCTCCAGCCACGTGTACCAGGTGTGGCTCACCCCGGAGAGCAGCGCGACCTCCTCGCGGCGCAGCCCCGGCGTGCGCCGCGGACCGCCGGCGGGCAGCCCGGCGGCCCGGGGGTCGACCTGGCGGCGGCGGGACCGGAGGAACTCCGCGAGCTCGCGACGAGCGGTGGCGGTGGCGGACACGGCGGGCTCCGGGGGCAGGACGTCGGTGGTGGTGTCGATACCAGTATCGACGGTCCCTCGGCGAGCCGGGCGAACCGGCCTAGAGTCGCCGGACGTGGGCGGGCTTGCGCGCTCGCGCAGGAGCAGAGCACGACGATCGGCGCGAGGCCGACGAGTGCCAGCGAGGAGGACCAGTGACGATCGGCGAGGACCTCATCCCCGGGCGCGACTCCCACAGCGGGACGCACAGCCCGCTCAAGCCGCGCAGCTACGAGGTGACCGACGGCATCGCCAAGGCCCCGGCGCGGGCGATGCTGCGTGCGGTGGGCATGGGCGACGACGACTGGGAGAAGCCGCAGATCGGCGTCGCCTCGTCGTGGAACGAGATCACCCCGTGCAACCTCTCGCTGGACCGGCTGGCCAAGCGGGCCAAGGAGGGCGTGCACGCCGCCGGCGGCTACCCGCTGGAGTTCGGCACCATCTCCGTCTCCGACGGCATCTCGATGGGCCACGAGGGCATGCGGGCCTCGCTGGTCTCCCGCGAGGTCATCGCCGACTCGGTCGAGACGGTCGTGTTCGCCGAGCGCCTCGACGGCACGGTGCTGCTCGCCGGCTGCGACAAGTCCCTGCCCGGCATGCTCATGGCCGCGGCCCGCCTCGACCTCGCCAGTGTCTTCGTCTACTCCGGCTCGATCCTGCCCGGACGGCTCGGTGACCGGGACAACCTGACGATCATCGACGTCTTCGAGGGCGTCGGGGCCTGCGCCCGCGGGCTGATCAGCCGTGAGGAGCTGGACGCCATCGAGAAGGCGGCCTGCCCCAGCGAGGGCTCCTGCGGCGGCATGTACACCGCCAACACGATGGCCAGCGTCGCCGAGGCGCTGGGGATGGCGCTGCCCGGCAGCGCCGCGCCGCCGGCGCCGGACAGCCGCCGCGACGCCGTGGCGATCGCCTCCGGCGAGGCCGTGGTCAACCTGCTGCGCCAGGGGATCACCGCCCGGCAGATCATGACCCGGGAGGCGTTCGAGAACGCCATCACCGTCGTCATGGCGCTGGGGGGCTCGACCAACGCCGTCCTGCACCTGCTGGCCATCGCGCACGAGGCCCAGGTCGAGCTCACGCTCGAGGACTTCAACCGGATCGGCGACCGCACCCCGCACCTGGCCGACGTCAAGCCCTTCGGCCGGTTCGTCATGACCGACATCGACCGTGTCGGCGGCGTCCCGGTCGTGCTGCGCGCGCTGCTCGACGCCGGCCTGCTGCACGGCGACGTCCTGACCGTGACCGGGAAGACGATGGCCGAGAACCTCGCCGAGATCGCCCCGCCCGACCTGGACGGCACGATCGTCCACGCCATGGACAACCCGATCCACAAGACCGGCGGCCTGACCATCCTGCGCGGCTCGCTGTCCCCGGACGGCGCGGTCGTGAAGTCGGCCGGCTTCGACGCCGACGTCTTCGAGGGCACCGCGCGCGTCTTCGACGGCGAGCAGGGCGCCATGGACGCCGTCACCGAGGGCACGCTGCAGGCGGGCGACGTCGTGGTGATCCGCTACGAGGGTCCCCGGGGCGGGCCGGGCATGCGCGAGATGCTCGCCGTCACCGGCGCCATCAAGGGGGCGGGCCTGGGCAAGGACGTCCTGCTGCTCACCGACGGCCGGTTCTCCGGCGGGACGACGGGCCTGTGCGTCGGCCACGTCGCGCCCGAGGCCACCGACGGCGGCCCGATCGCCCTCGTGCAGGACGGCGACCGCATCCGGCTGGACCTCACCACCCGCACCCTCGACCTGCTGGTCGACGACGACGAGCTGGCCCGCCGCCGGCAGGACTGGCAGCCGCTGCCCCCGCGCTACACCACCGGCGTCCTCGGCAAGTACGCCAAGCTGGTGAGCTCCGCGGCCCAGGGCGCCGTCTGCGGCTGAAAGAGGACCCCGGCCCCCTTGCAGGGGCCCGCCGCGAGCGAGCGAGCGGTGGGGGGCAAGGGGGTCCTTCATTCACCGCTGGATGAAGGACCCCGTCGCTCCCACCCCCGCAGGCTCGGGGTGAGTCTCCGGACGGGGCCTGCGGGGCCCTGGAGGGCCGATCCGGCACGTCATCGGGCGGGGGGCCGTCCCTCGGAGGGGTGAGGGCAGTGCCCTCCCGGGTGTCGCGGCTCCGGCCGCCTGCCGACTGAGCAGGTGTGCAGAAGCTGAGGTGGTGGCTCCTCGGGAGCGTCGTGCCCGTGGGTTCCGCCTGCGCGGTGTCCGCGGGTACGTCCGGCCCGGGACGCCTCGGCGACCTGGCGCTCGGCGCACTCGGCATCGCCACCGCGGTCGTGCTCTGGACCGCCGGCCGGTCCGCGCAGTCCGGGTGGCGGGGCTGGCGGCTGTTCGCCCTGGCCCCGCTGATGCCGGTGGTCGGCCTGCTCGCGGTCACCGTCGCGGCACCGGACTCCCCGCTGGAGCAGGTGGCCCTGCGCTGGCTGCCCACCGTCCCCGGTTACGTGATCGCCGTCGTCGGCATCCTCACCCTCGTCGCCCCCTCGCGGCTGCGCGGTGGCCCCCGCCCGGCCGTCGAGCTCGCACTCTTCCTCATCGCCTGCGTGCTGGTCGTGCAGGTGCTGGTGCTCGGTCCCGACCTCAGCTGGCTGGACCTCGACCCGAGCGGGCGCGCCGTCCTCGCGGCGGCCGTCGTCGTCACCTCGGCCACGGTGGCTGCCGCCGTCCTGCTCCTCGGCGTCATCGAGAGCCGCCGCCAGCCCATGGCGCTGGTGCTGCTGGCCGCGACGGCGCTGCTCGCCCCCGGCCGGGCGCTGGGCACGTCGGCGATGCTGACGGGGGAGGAGGCCGTCGGCGACGTCGGCCGGTTCCTCGTCGCCGCCGGGCTGGTGCTGCTCGGTGCCGCCGTCCTGCTGGACCCGGGCCCGTGCCCGGAGACCCGCCCGCAGCCGCACACCGGGCGGTCCACCCACCTGCGCCAGCTCCTCCCGCACCTGGCCATGACGGTCGCCTGCTTCGGCGCGGCCGCGGTGTCGCTGACCGGCCACCGGATCAGCCCGGTGATCGCAGTCGGCGGCTCGCTGTGCGCCGTCCTGGCCGTGCTGCACCGCTGGCTGACCGCCCGCGAGGAGCAGCACCTGGGCACCCGGCTGCGGCGCAGCGAGGCCTACTTCCGCTCCCTCGTCGCCACCAGCAGCGACGCCGTGCTCATCCTCGACGGCGACCTGCGGGTGACCTGGTCCTCGCCGACCCTGGGGACGACGCTCGGCGCCGCCGACGCCGTCCCGGCGGGTGCCGACCTGCTCGAGCTGGTGCACCCCGACGACGCGCTGTCGCTAGCCCGTGCCCTGCAGCCCGCGGCCGGCGCCTCCGCGCCCGCCGGTGTGCTGCGGCTGCGGCTGCGGCACACCGACGGCGGCTGGCGGCACCTGGAGGCCGGCGTCTCGGACCTGCGCTCGGACACCGTGGTGGGCGCCGTCGTCCTGCACTGCCGCGACACCACCGAGCGGGTCGCGCGGGAGCAGGTGCTGGAGCAGGTCGCGTTCACCGACCCGGTCACCGGGCTGCCCAACCGGGCTGGCTGCGAGCGCCTGCTCGAGCAGGCGCTGGGCGCCGACGAGCCGGGCTGCCGCAGCCTGCTGCTCATCGAGCTGGACGGCCTGGACGCGGTGCGCGAGGACGCCGGCCGCGACGTCGTCACCGAGGTGCTGGTGGAGGTCGGCAGGCGGCTGCGGGCCACCGTGCGCAGCTCCGACGCGGTCACCCGGGTGGGGGGCGGCGCCTTCGCCGTCCTGGCCGAGGGCACGCTGCAGGCCGTGGACCTGCTGGCCGACCGCTGCCTGTCGGTGATCGAGCAGCCGCTGGACACCGGTGCCGGGGTCTTCGACGTCAGCGCCGCCATCGGCGTGGTCGACCTCGGTGCCGCCGAGTCGGTGCCCGACCTGCTGACCCGCGCCGAGCTCGCCGTCCGGGCGGCGGGCGCCGCCGGCACCGGCACCGCGCTGCGGTACCGGCCGGCGCTCGGCAGTGCCGCCGAGCGGCGGGCCCGCCTGCGCGAGGACCTGCCCGGTGCCTGGGACCGCGGCGAGCTGTCGGTGCTGTTCCAGCCGGTGGTCTCGCTGGGCGAGCGGCGGGTGACCGGCGTGGAGGCGCTGCTGCGCTGGCAGCACCCGGAGCTCGGTGAGGTGCCCCCGGCGGAGTTCGTGCCGATCGCGGAGCGTGCCGGGGTGATCGGCGAGCTGCAGCGCTGGGCGCTCACGCACGCCGCCGCGGCCGTCCTGACCCTGCCGTGCACCGGTGCGCCGCTGCGGCTGGGGGTCAACATCTCCGCCTCGCACGTCGCCGCGCGCACCCTGGTACGCGACGTCGCCGCGGTGCTGCAGTCGACCGGGCTGGCGCCCGAGCGGCTGATCCTGGAGATCACCGAGGCGACGCTCATGTCCGAGGGCGAGCACGTGGCCGTCGACATTGAGGCGCTGCGGCTCATGGGCGTCCACGTGGCGCTCGACGACTTCGGCACCGGCCGCTCCTCGCTGGCCCACCTGACCCGGCTGCCGATCGACGTGCTCAAGCTCGACCACGCCTTCGTGCTGCGGGTCGACCGCGACCCCAAGGCGCGAGCGCTGTGCGAGTCCGTCGTCTCGATCGCCGGCGCCCTGGGCCTGGACGTCGTGGCCGAGGGCGTGGAGACGCCGGCCCAGCTCGGCGCGCTGCGCGCCGCGGGCTGCGGCTTCGCCCAGGGCTTCCTGCTGGCCCGCCCGATGCGCCCGCGGGAGCTGGTCGACGTGCTCGACAACGGCGCCGGTCAGCTGTGGCCGGGTCTCGTGGCATCCCGCTGATGCCTGCCGTCCGCTCGTCCGGCCCGGTCCTCGGGCTGCTCGGGGCGCTCGCCGCCGCCACCGCGGCCCTGGAGCTGACCGGGTCCCCGCTCGCCCCCGCGCTCGTCCCCGCCTGCCTGGCCCTCGGGTCCGGCGCGACGGCGGTCGTGGCGCAGCGCGGGGCGGCCCGGCTGCCCGGCCGGTCCGCGCGGCCGTGGCGGGCGATCGCGCTGGCCACCGCGCTGCTGGCGCTCGGGCAGGTGCTGGCCACCGTGCGTTCCGGGGCGCACCTGGAGTTCGGTGGCGCCGAGGACGTGCCGATGCTGCTGGCGGTCCCGGTCGCCGTCCTCGCCGCGATGCGGCTGCTGCCCCCGCGGTCGCGCCGGTGGCCGGGCTCGCGGGCGGTGCTCGACGGCGCCATCGCCACGCTCGCCGTCGCCGTGCTCGGCCACGTGCTGCTGGCCGCCCTGCTCGCCGGTGTGCAGGGCACGGCCGACGGGCTGATCGCGGTCGGCTACCCGGCGGTGGGCGCGGTGCTCGTCGGGGTCGGGCTGGTCACCTGCACCGCGGTCCGCGGCGCGCGCCGGACGGCCGCGGTCTGGCTGCTGGCCGCCTCGGTCGCGATGGCCGTGGTCGCGGTGGGCGGTGCGCTCGGCCGGACGCTGGGCAGCACCGCCGACACCGTCGCCACCGAGCAGGCCTGGCTGGCCATGCTCGCCGCGAGCGTGCTGGCCGTGCGGTCCGACCCCGGGGAGCCGGCCACGCCCGACCACGACCGGCCGATCGTCCCGCTGCGCGGCCTGGTGCTGGCCTCGGGCGTCGCGTCCGGCGTCCTGCTGCTGCTCCTCGCCGGCGTGCTGGCCGGGCGCCCGCTGGACCCGGTCGAGGCCGCCGGGGGAGCGGCGCTGGTCGCGACCACCTCGCTGCGCACCGCGCTGTGGGCGGCCGACGGCTACCGGCTCACCCGGCGCCTGGTGCGCACCGAGGGCTACTTCCGCGCGCTGGTGCACAGCGGGGACGCGGTCACCCTCGTGCTCGACGGCGCCGGCCGGATCGGCTGGGCGTCGGGCGCCGTGGAGGCCCAGCTGGGCTGGACCGACCGCGAGCTCACCGGGCGGCTGCTCGCCCAGCTGCTCGACGACGGCGACCGCGACCTGGTCGCCCGGGTCGCGCAGGCGGTGCGCGGCGGCACCACGGTCGGCCTGCTGCCGGCGACCGTGCGGCTGCGGACCCGCGACGGCAGCCGCCGTGACGTCGACGTCACCGGCGCCGCCTCCGCCCCGGCCGCCGTGTCGGGCCCAGGCGGCCGCACCGGGCTGGTCCTGCACCTGCGGGACGTCACCGACCGCAGCAGGAGCCGGCGCGAGCTGGAGCGGATGGCGTACACCGACTTCCTCACCGGGCTGCCCAACCGCGCCCGCCTCATGGCCGCGCTCGGCGAGGTCTCGACCGCAGCGGCCCCCGGTTGCCTGCTGCTGGTGGACCTCGACGGCTTCAAGACGGTCAACGACGTCGCCGGGCACGACGCCGGCGACCGGCTGCTCTGCGAGGTGGCCGAGACGCTGCGCTCGGCCGCGCGGGAGGACGACGTCGTGGCCCGGCTCGGCGGCGACGAGTTCGCCCTCCTCGTGCGGGCCGGCCGGGACGAGGCCACCGTGTTCGCCGAGCGGCTGGTCGTGCTGCTCGACCGCGACCACCGGCCGCCGGCCCCGGACGGCAGCGCCCGCGGCGGGCTGGTGCTGCCGGTCTCCGGCAGCGTCGGCGTGGCCGAGCTGCGCGCCGGCGAGGACCCCGCCGAGGCGGTCCGCCGCGCCGACCTGGCGCTGCGGGCGGCCAAGGCCGCCGGCAAGAACTGCGTCCGCACCACCGGCGAGGCGCTGGACCGGGTGGTCGACCGGCGCGCCCGGCTGGCCCGGGACCTGCCCGACGCGATCGTCGACGGCGGCCTGTCGCTGGCCCTGCAGCCCATCGTGGGCGTGGAGGAGGGCCGCGTCCTCGGCCTGGAGGCCCTGGTGCGCTGGCGGCACCCGGAACTGGGCGACGTCCCGCCGGAGGAGTTCGTCGGGGTGGCCGAGGACGAGGGCCTCGTCGTCCCGCTGCAGCGCTGGGTCCTCGGGGCCGCGACCGCCGCGCTCGCGCCGCTGCTGGCGCAGGGGCGCGACCTGGAGCTCGGTGTGAACGTCTCCGTCCGGCACCTGCAGGCCGGCTGCCTGGCCGCCGACGTCGCCCGGGCCCTCGCCGCCTCCGGCGTGCCGGCCTCCCGGCTGATGCTGGAGATCACCGAGTCGGTGCTCGTCGAGGCCGAGGACCGGGTCGAACGCGAGCTCGCCGCGCTCCGCGAGGCCGGCTGCATGATCTCGATCGACGACTTCGGCAAGGGCCACTCCACCCTCGCCCGGCTCTCACGGCTGCCCGTCGACGTCCTGAAGATGGACCGCGACTTCGTGGCCCACATCGAGGACGACCCGCGCACCGCGGCCGTCGTCGCCAGCGTCGTGGAGCTCGGCCGCACCCTGGGCCTGGACGTCGTCGCCGAGGGCGTGGAGACCCCCGGGCAGCTGTCGGTGCTGCGCGGACTGGGCTGCCGGTTCCTGCAGGGGTACCTGCTCGGTCGCCCGGTGCCCACCGCGGACCTGCCGGCGGTGCTGGCCGCGCCCTACGCGGGCGTGCTCGACGGCGACCGGCTGCCGTCCCAGGTCTGACGACACGCTGTCCCGCGGGATGGGACGGCGCGGTTGACGACCCGGCTGGTCGAGGCGCACAGTGGCTGCGTGCGTCCGGCGTGCCTGCTCCTCGTAGTCGCCTAGCGCGTCGGTCCTCCCGACCGACGCGCTGACCCCTCTGTGCCCGCAGGCACGAGGGGTCTTTCGTTTGCGGGCCCCGACCTCCCTCCCGACGGCCGCCGGCCCGCGCCGCAGGCACCCGCGCCGCACACCGCACGGCCCCGTCCAGGGGCGCCCCGCAGTAGGCCATGACACAGGCACCGCCAGGAGACGCCATGACCAGCACCACCCCGAGTGGGTCCGCCACCCGTGAGGCCGCCGAGGCACTGACCGGGGTCGAGACCACCGCCCGCTCGGTCGAGGAGGCCGCCGCCGAGCCGCTCACCGGCCTCACCGGGGCGCAGAGCCTCGTGCGGTCGCTCGAGGCGGTCGGCGTCGAGGTGGTCTTCGGCATCCCGGGCGGCGCGATCCTGCCCGCCTACGACCCGCTGTTCGACTCGCGGGTCCGTCACGTGCTGGTCCGCCACGAGCAGGGCGCCGGGCACGCCGCGCAGGGCTACGCCTCGGCCACCGGGCGGGTCGGCGTCTGCATCGCCACCTCGGGCCCGGGTGCGACCAACCTGGTGACCCCGCTGGCCGACGCCTACATGGACTCGGTCCCGATCGTGGCGATCACCGGCCAGGTCCCGACGGCCGCGATCGGCACGGACGCCTTCCAGGAGGCGGACATCCGCGGCATCACGATGCCGATCACCAAGCACAACTTCCTGGTCACCGACGCCCGCGAGATCCCGCAGCGGATCGCCGAGGCCTTCCACCTGGCCTCGACCGGCCGGCCCGGCCCGGTGCTCGTCGACATCCCCAAGGACGTCCTGCAGGCGACGACCGACTTCTCCTGGCCGCCGCGGCTGGACCTGCCCGGCTACAAGCCCACCACCCGCCCGCACGGCAAGCAGGTCCGCGAGGCCGCCACGCTGATCGCCGCCGCCCGCCGTCCGGTGCTCTACGTCGGTGGCGGCGTCCTCAAGGCCCAGGCCACCGCGGAGCTGGCCGAGCTGGTCGAGCTCACCGGCGCCCCGGTGGTCACCACCCTGATGGCCCGCGGCGCGTTCCCCGACAGCCACCCGCAGAACCTGGGCATGCCGGGCATGCACGGCAACGTCACCGCGGTGACCGCACTGCAGAAGGCCGACCTGATCGTCGCCCTCGGCGCCCGGTTCGACGACCGGGTCACCGGCCAGCTCTCCACGTTCGCGCCGCACGCGAAGGTGGTGCACGCCGACATCGACCCGGCCGAGATCGGCAAGAACCGCAAGGCCGACGTCCCGATCGTCGGCGACGCGCGGGAGACCATCGCCGAGCTCCTCCCGGCGCTGCGGGCCGAGCACGAGGCCGGCCGCACCCCCGACCTCACCACCTGGTGGGCGCAGCTCGACGACTGGCGGACGCGCTACCCGCTCGGCTACGACTGGCCCGAGGACGGCTCGCTGTCCCCGCAGTACGTGATCGAGCGGCTGGGGGCGATCGCCGGGCCCGACGCGGTCTACGCCTCCGGCGTCGGCCAGCACCAGATGTGGGCCGCCCAGTTCGTCAAGTACGAGAAGCCGGGCACCTGGCTCAACAGCGGCGGCCTCGGCACGATGGGCTACGCCGTCCCCGCGGCGATGGGCGCCAAGTACGGCTGCCCCGACACCACCGTCTGGGCCATCGACGGCGACGGCTGCTTCCAGATGACCAACCAGGAGCTCGCCACCTGCGCCATCGAGGGCATCCCGATCAAGGTCGCCCTCATCAACAACGGCAACCTCGGCATGGTGCGGCAGTGGCAGACCCTCTTCTACGAGGGCCGCTACTCCAACACCAAGCTGCACCCGGTGGACGCCGAGGGCCGACCCAAGGCGGTGCGCATCCCCGACTTCGTGGCCCTGGCCGAGGCGCTGGGCTGCGTCGGCCTGCGCTGCGAGTCCAAGGACGACGTCGACGCGGTGATCGAGAAGGCCATGGCGATCGACGACGCCCCGGTGGTCATCGACTTCGTCGTCGGCGCCGACGCCCAGGTGTGGCCGATGGTCGCTGCGGGCGCCAGCAACGACGACATCCTGGCCGCGCGCGGCCTGCGCCCGGTCTTCGGCGACGGACAGGTGTAAGGACCCCCGTTCCCCCCACCCCTCGCTCCGCTCGGGGCGGGCCCCTGAACGGGGGCCGTCACGGTGCCGGTCGATCCGAAAGGTCACCTCCCCCCATGTCACGCCACACGCTGTCGGTGCTGGTCGAGAACAAGTCCGGTGTGCTGGCCCGCGTCTCGGCGCTGTTCAGCCGCCGCGCGTTCAACATCGAGTCGCTCGCCGTCGGGCCGACGGAGAACCCCGACCTGTCCCGCATGACGATCGTCGTGGACGCGGAGAGTCAGCCGCTGGAGCAGATCACCAAGCAGCTGAACAAGCTCATCGAGGTCATCAAGATCGTCGAGCTGGACTCCGCCGCGGCCGTCCAGCGGGAGCTGCTGCTGGTCAAGGTCCGCGCGCCGATGGCCGACCGCACGCAGGTGCTGCAGACCGCCGAGCTGTTCCGGGCCCACGTCGTGGACGTCAACACCGACACCGTGACCCTGGAGGCGACCGGCACGCCGGACAAGCTCCAGGCCCTGCTCGCCGTCCTGGCCCCGCTGGGCATCAAGGAGATGGCGCAGTCGGGCACGGTCGCCCTGGGGCGGGGTCCGCGCTCGATGAGCGGCGCCGGTACCTTGCGCCCGGTCGAGCGCACCGGATAAGGACCCCTCTCCCCCTCACCCCTCGCAAGCTCGGGGCGAGCCTCTGGAGAGGGGCCGCCCCGCCCCCGCACCGAACCGAAGGGACGAACCACCGCATGGCCGCCGAGATCTTCTACGACGACGACGCCGACCTGTCGATCATCCAGGGGCGCACCGTCGCCGTCCTGGGCTACGGCAGCCAGGGGCACGCGCACGCCCTGTCGCTGCGCGACTCGGGGGTCGACGTCCGCGTCGGCCTGCCCGAGGGCAGCAAGAGCCGCGCCAAGGCCGAGGCCGAGGGCCTGCGGGTCGTGACGCCGGCCGAGGCGGCCGCCGAGGCCGACCTGATCATGATCCTCGTTCCGGACCACGTGCAGCGGAGGCTGTACGCGGAGGCGGTCGAGCCCAACCTGCAGGACGGCGACGCGCTGTTCTTCGCCCACGGGTTCAACATCCGGTTCGGCTACATCAAGCCCCCGGCCGGCGTCGACGTCGCCATGGTCGCCCCCAAGGGCCCCGGCCACCTGGTGCGCCGCGAGTTCGAGAACGGCAAGGGCGTGCCGGCGCTCGTCGCCGTCGAGCAGGACGCCACCGGGCAGGCGCTGCAGCTGGCGCTGTCCTACGCCAAGGCCATCGGCGGCGCCCGCGCCGGCGTCATCAGGACGACCTTCGCCGAGGAGACCGAGACCGACCTGTTCGGCGAGCAGGCCGTGCTGTGCGGTGGCGCCAGCGCGCTGATCACCGCCGGGTTCGAGACCCTCACCGAGGCCGGCTACCAGCCCGAGATCGCCTACTTCGAGTGCCTGCACGAGCTGAAGCTGATCGTCGACCTCATGTACGAGGGCGGCATCGCCAAGCAGCGCTGGTCGGTCTCCGACACCGCCGAGTACGGCGACTACACCTCCGGGCCGAAGGTCATCGACCAGCACGTCAAGGACGCCATGAAGGACGTCCTGGCCCGGATCAAGGACGGCTCCTGGGCCGCGGAGTTCATCGCCGATCAGGACGCCGGCGCGCCGGACTTCAAGCGCCGCCGCGCCGAGGCCGAGGCGCACCCGATCGAGGAGACCGGGCGCAAGCTGCGCGGCCTGATGAGCTGGGTGTCGGCGTCCGACGACTACACCGGCACCGCCGCGCGGGGCTGAGAGAGGCCCCCTGGCCCCCGCCACTCGCACGCTCGCGGCGGGACCCTGCAGGGGGCCGGACGAGGGGCCCCTGCTGCCGGCCGGCAGCAGGGGCCTTCCCGTTCCCGGGACTCAGCCGTCGCGGTGCGCGGCGAACCACTCGCGGGACGGCGCCTGCAGCAGCAGCACCACGGCGCCGACGGCGAGCAGCAGGAGCAGCGCGGGCAGGAGGCTCACGCCCTGACCCTGCAGGACGCCGACGACGAGGCCGACCAGGGCGACGACCCCAGTGACCACCGAGGCGGCGACCAGGGGCCGGCGGCCGCGGCCCCGGAGGACCCAGACGGCACCCCAGAGGCACGCCGCCGTCAGCGCGAGGTACAGGACGCCGAACAGCGCCAGCAGGCCCGACTCGGCGCTGAACGTGAAGGACACCAGCGCCACCAGGAACAGCAGCGTGGCCTCGGCGAAGCCCGCGACACCCGCCATGAGGACGTGCGGCGGCCGCTGCGGCACTCCGGCCCCGGGGCGACCGGTCGCGGACACGGGGCGCTCTCCTCCGGGCATCAGCGGGCGGCCCGCCGGGCGCGGTGCGCGGCGTAGAACTGCGCGGCCGGCCGCAGGCAGAGCAGCACGACGATCGCCAGGGCCGCGAGGAAGACCAGCAGGGAGAACACGACCTCGCCCCCACCCACCTCGCCGGCGGCGACCTCGGAGAGGACGGCGAGCAGGAACAACCCGGTGACCGCCACGGCGATCGCCCCGCCCACCAGCAGCAGCACGCGGCTGCGCCCGGTCAGCGCGCGCACCGAACCCCAGATCATGAGCGCCGTCCAGACGAGGGCGAGCACCCCGAAGCCGATCCCGAAGAGCAACGCGAAGTCGGTGACCTCGCCGAGCTCGCTGGGGTCGACGTCGCTCAGGGTGGGGTCACTGGCGACGACGTCCTCGAGGACGGTCCCGAGCAGCGCCCCGCCGAGGAGCAGGCCGACGGTCATCAGCGCGCCGAACGCGCTGAAGACGAAGCCGAGCACCGCGGCCACCACCACCGGCGTGGGCCGGGCCGGCACCGCTGTCTGGCCGTACGGCCCGTACAGCTGCCCGTACTGGCCGCCGTGCTGCCCGTACTGATCCTGGGGCGGGTACTGGCCGTAGCCGCCCGGCTGGCCGTACTGCGGGTACCCGGACTGGACCTGCGGCTGGCCCTGGCCGTAGGGGGAGGGCTGGTACTGCTGGCCCCCGTACGGCTGCCCCTGCTGCCCGCCCGACCCGTACTGCGGCGGCTGCCCGTACTGCTGCGGGGGCTGGTACCGCGGGTCGGTGCCGGAGCCGTGCTCGTCGTCGTGGGTGCTCATGGTCCCCTCCGTCAGCGCCGGCATCCGCCGACCGTTCGCGGCCAGGACGACGGCCTGGTCGTGCGCCAGGATGTCGGCCCGTCCGCACCCGGGCAAGCGACCCCACCCCTCCGGCGGGGGGTCCCGGGGACGGGGCGGGGTGGTCGGCCCCGCGGCGGGCGGTCGTCCCTAGGCTGTGCTCCCGTGACCACGACTGCGCCCGTCGTCCTGATCGCCGAGGAACTAGCCCCCAGCGTGCTGGAGGTACTGGGGCGCGACGTCGAGATCCGGCACGTCGACGGCGCCGACCGCGCCGCCCTGCTGCCGGCGCTGGCCGACGCTTCCGCGGTGATGATCCGCAGCGCCACGCAGATCGACGCCGAGGCGCTGGCCGCCGCTCCGAACCTCAAGGTGGTCGCCCGGGCCGGCATCGGCCTGGACAACGTCGACGTGCCCGCGGCCACCGAGCGCGGCGTTCTGGTCGTCAACGCGCCGACGTCGAACATCGTCAGCGCGGCCGAGCACGCGGTGGCGCTGCTGCTGGCGGCCGCCCGGCACATCCCGGCCGCCGACGCGTCGCTGCGCGAGGGCACCTGGAAGCGCTCGAAGTTCACCGGCGTCGAGGTGACCGACAAGGTCGTCGGCGTGGTCGGGCTGGGCCGGATCGGCCAGCTGGTCGCCCAGCGGCTGGCCGCCTTCGGCGTCACGCTGATCGCCTACGACCCCTACATCCAGCCGGGCCGGGCCGCGCAGCTCGGCGTCCGCATGGTGTCGCTGGAGGAGCTGCTCCGCGAGGCGGACTTCATCACGATCCACCTGCCCAAGACGCCGGAGACCCTGGGCCTCATCGGCGTGGCCGAGCTGGCCACCACCAAGCGCGGCGTGATCATCGTCAACGCCGCCCGTGGCGGGCTGGTCGACGAGGCGGCGCTGGCCGAGGCGCTGGCGTCGGGCCAGGTCGGCGCCGCCGGCATCGACGTCTACGCCACGGAGCCGTGCACCGACAGCCCGCTGTTCGGGCTGGCCAACACCGTCGTCACCCCGCACCTGGGCGCCTCGACGACGGAGGCGCAGGACAAGGCCGGCACCGCGGTGGCGCACTCGGTGCGGCTGGCGCTGCAGGGCGAGTTCGTGCCGGATGCGGTGAACGTCCAGGCCGGCGGGGTCGTCGCCGAGGACGTCCGCCCCGGCCTGCCCCTGGCCGAGAAGCTCGGCCGCGTGTTCACCGCCGTCGCCGGCGGGCTGGCCCAGTCGGTCACCGTCGACGTCCGCGGCAGGATCGCCGAGTTCGACGACTCGGTCCTGCAGCTCGCCGTCCTCAGGGGCGTCTTCTCCGAGGTCGTGGCGGAGCAGGTCACCTACGTCAACGCCCCGCTGTTCGCCGACCAGCGCGGCCTGGAGGTCGCGCTCACCACCGACGTGGAGAGCCCCGACTACCGCAACCTGATCCGCGTCCGCGGCGCGATGTCCGACGGCACCGAGGTGACCGTCTCGGGCACCCTCTTCGGCAAGAACCAGGTGCCCAAGCTGGTCGAGGTCAACGGCTTCGACATGGACCTGGACGCAGCGGGCTACCTGCTCTTCTTCGTCTACACCGACCGGCCCGGCGTCGTCGGCACGGTCGGCGCGGCACTGGGCGAGGCCGGCATCAACATCGCCGGCGCGCAGGTCAGCCGCACCACCCGCGGTGGCGAGGCGCTCATGGCGGTGACCGTCGACAGCCCGGTTCCGGCCGAGCTGCTCGGCGACATCGCGGGCCGGATCGGCGCGCGTGAGGCCCGCTCCGCGGACCTCACCCCCCGCTGACCTAGGGTCGGTGCCCATGCGCCTGGCAGTGATCCCTGGAGACGGCATCGGCCCGGAGGTGGTGGCCGAGGGCCTCAAGGTCCTCCGCGCGGTCGCTCCCGACGTCGAGAGCACCCCCTACGACCTCGGCGCGTCGCGGTGGCAGCGCACCGGTGAGCTGCTGCCCGACACGGTGCTCGACGAGCTGCGCCGGCACGACGCGATCCTGCTGGGCGCCATCGGCGACCCGAGCGTCCCGCCGGGCATCCTCGAGCGCGGGCTGCTGCTGCGGCTGCGCTTCGAGCTCGACCACCACGTCAACCTGCGCCCGGCCCGCCTCTTCGACGGCGTCCGCAGCCCGCTGGCCGCCCCCGGCGCCATCGACATGCTCTGCGTGCGCGAGGGCACCGAAGGGCCCTACGTCGGCAACGGCGGCGTGCTGCGCCGCGACACCCCGCACGAGGTGGCCACCGAGGTCAGCCTGAACACGGCGTTCGGCGTCGAGCGGGTCGTCCGCTACGCGTTCGAGCGGGCCCTGGCCCGGCCGCGCCGGCACCTGACGCTGATCCACAAGACCAACGTGCTCACCCACGCCGGGTCGCTGTGGTCGCGGACGGTCGAGGAGGTCTCCGCGGAGTTCCCCGAGGTCACCGTCGCCTACCAGCACGTCGACGCGGCCTCGATGTTCTTCGTGACCGACCCGGGCCGCTTCGACGTCATCGTCACCGACAACCTCTTCGGCGACATCGTCACCGACCTGGCCGCGGCCGTCACCGGCGGCATCGGGCTGGCCGCCAGCGGCAACCTCGACGCCTCGGGCACGAACCCGAGCATGTTCGAGCCGGTGCACGGCTCGGCGCCGGACATCGCCGGGAAGGGCGTCGCCGACCCGACGGCCACGGTGCTGTCAGTGGGGCTGCTGCTCGATCACCTCGGCCGCGCCGACCAGGCCCGCAAGGTCAACGCCGCGGTGGCCTTCGACCTCTCCACCCGCGACCCGGAGGCCCAGGTCCGCACCGAGGACGTCGGCGACCGGCTCGCCGCGCTCACCGGCGGCTGAAAAAGGACCACCCTTCCCCCCGCGCCTCGCAGGCTCGGCGCGGGCCCCTGAAGGGTGGCCGCCCGTCCTCCCCACCCTTCACAAGCTCAGGGCGGGCCCCTGGACGGGGGCCGCTCCATCACCTCACCGGGCTCGGCGCGGGCCCCTGAAGGGTGGCCGCTCGTCCCCCCACCCTTCGCGGGCTCAGGGCGGGGGCCGTTCCATCACCTCACCGGGTTCGGGCTGGGTCCCTGTACGGGGCCTGCGGACTCCTGACCGGTGGCCGCCCGCCGTCCCGCCGTGTACGCGCCTGCCGGGGACGGCGGGGCGCGTGCTTCACTGGAGGGCGATGTCGCCCACCCGCACGATCATCATCGCCTAGCGCGCAGTCCACTCCCCGGACCGCGCGCAGACCTCCCGTTCCCGGGGGGTCTTTCTCGTGTCTGGGGCAGTTCCGCCGTCCCCCTGGAGGACACCGTGCCGACCAGCACCGACTTCCACGTCTTCGACACCACGCTGCGCGACGGCGCCCAGCGCGAGGGCGTGAGCTACTCCGTCGCCGACAAGCTGGCCGTCGCCCGGCTGCTCGACGAGATCGGCGTCGGCTTCATCGAGGGCGGCTGGCCGGGCGCGCTGCCCAAGGACACCGAGTTCTTCGCCCGCGCCCGCACCGAGCTCAAGCTCCGGCACGCCCAGCTGGTCGCGTTCGGTTCGACCCGCAAGGCCGGCGTCCGGGTCGAGGACGACCCGCAGGTGCGCGCGCTGCTCGACGCGGAGACACCGGTGGTCTGCCTGGTCGCCAAGTCCGACGTCCGGCACGTGCGCGAGGCGCTGCGGACCACCCTCGAGGAGAACCTGGCGATGGTGCGCGACACCGTCGCCTTCCTCGTCGGCCACGGCCGGCGGGTCTTCGTCGACTGCGAGCACTTCTTCGACGGGTACGCCGCCGACCCCGACCACGGCGTCGAGGTGCTGCGGACGGCGTTCGCCGCCGGCGCCGAGGTCGGCGTCCTGTGCGACACCAACGGCGGCATGCTGCCGATGGGGGTGGGCCGGGTCGTCGCCGACGTGCGCGCGCGGGTCGAGGGCAAGCTGGGCATCCACTGCCAGGACGACACCGGCTGCGCCGTCGCCAACTCGCTGGCCGCCGTGGAGGCCGGCGTCACCCACGTGCAGGGGACGGCGAACGGCTACGGCGAGCGCGCCGGCAACGCCGATACCTTCTCCCTGATCGGCAACCTGGTCACGAAGATGGATCTGCCGGTCGTGCCGGCCGAGTGCCTGCCCGAGCTGCAGCGGGTCAGCCACGCCATCGCGGAGCTGGCCAACATCGCGCCGGACGACCACCAGCCGTTCGTCGGGGCGTCCGCGTTCGCGCACAAGGCCGGGCTGCACGCCAGCGCCATCAAGGTCAGCCCGGAGCTCTACAACCACCTCGACCCGGCGGTCGTGGGCAACGACATGCGCATCCTCGTCACCGAGATGGCCGGCCGGGCGTCGGTGGAGCTCAAGGGCCGCGAGCTCGGCGTCGACCTCGACGGGCACGCCGACGTCATCGGCCGGGTGGTCGACCGGGTCAAGGTGCTGGAGGCCGACGGCTGGTCGTTCGAGGCCGCCGACGCCTCCTTCGAGCTGCTGCTGCGCGCCGAGCTGCCCGACGCACCGCCGCCGCTGTTCGAGCTGGAGAGCTACCGGACCTCCGTCGAGCACTGGGGCAACGGCGACGTGGTCAGCGAGGCCACCGTGAAGGTGCACGTCGACGGCGAGCGGATCATCTCGACCGGCGAGGGCAACGGCCCGGTCAACGCCCTGGACAACGCGCTGCGCCAGGCGCTGGTCAGCCGGTACCCGCAGCTGGCCGACGTCTCGCTGGCCGACTACAAGGTGCGCATCCTGGGCTGGAAGGGCGGCTCCGGCGCCACGACCCGGGTGCTCATCGACAGCACCGACGGGGTGGGGGAGTGGACCACCGTCGGCGTCCACGACAACATCGTCGAGGCCTCCTGGCACGCCCTGGTCGACGCGCTCACCTACGCCGTCCGCAACCGGTAGTCGGAGCCGGTCGGGCTCGTGACCGGCTGTTGCGCGGAGGGGGACGTGTCCGGGGCCCCGGACACGTCCCCTCTCCGCGCAACGGCGCTCGGTCAGCAACCGGCGTACTCGTCCAGGCGCCACCACATCGCCAGCGCCATGGCGGGGAGCATCAGCACGTGCCCGGCGGTGAACAGGAACGAGCCGGACACCGCGCCCGCCCAGTAGGGCACCAGCAGGACGGCGAACGGCACGTACATCGCCGCGGACATCTCCACGATCGCCGGCCACGAGTGACCGCGGAAGCGCATCCAGGCGGCCATCGCGACGGCCATGTTGGTGGCCATGACCACGGCGTGCACGTCGACCCGGTCGTCCACGCCGGGCCAGAGCAGGGCCTCCAGCGGACCCAGGACCACCATCCCGACCACCATCGCGACGACCATCTCGAGGTAGTGGCGGACGAGGTGCCAGGTGCGCCGGCCGCGGCTGTGCGTGTGCTGGGGAGGGGTCTGCGTCGTCATGCGACAGAGGGTCGGACGCCGCGCCGTCCCTGCCAGGTGTCGGAGGTCACGGTCGCCGGTCACCTCTCGGCATGACCCCTCAGAGCAGGTCGAGGGCCCGGGCGCGCAGCGCCGCCTGGGTGCGGTCCCGGGCGCCCAGCTTGCCCAGCACGTTCGTCACGTGGTTCTTGACCGTGCCCTCGGCCAGAAACAGTGCCGTCGCGATCTCCCGGTTGCTGCGCCCGTCGGCGAGCAGCCGGAGGACGTCGAGCTCGCGGTCGGACAGCGGCACGACCAGCGGCTGCGGCCGGGACCGCGGGGCGTCGTCCAGCTGGGCGAAGCGGGCCACCACCTTGGCGGCGACCGACGGCTGGAGCACCGACTCACCGCGCGCGGCGGCCTGCACCGCCTCGACCAGGCGGTCGGCGGAGACGTCCTTGAGCAGGTAGCCCAGCGCGCCTGCTCGCAGCGCGGCGAAGACGTCCTCGTCGTCGTCGAAGGTCGTCAGCGCCAGCACCCGCACACCGGGCTGCTCGACCCTGAGCCGCCGGGTCGCGGCGATCCCGTCGAGCACCGGCATGTGCAGGTCCATGAGGACGACGTCGGGCGCCAGCGCGGCCGCCCGCTCCAGCGCCTGGTGCCCGTCGCCGGCCTCGCCGACCACCTCGACCTCCGGCCGGGCGTCCAGCAGCGTCCCCAGCGCCTCGCGGAACAGCGCCTGGTCGTCGACCAGCAGCACCCGGACGGCGCTCACCCCGGCACCTCGACCAGCAGCTCGGTGCCCCCGCCCGGAACCGACGCCACGCTCAGCTGCCCGCCGGCGCGCGCCGCCCGCTCCTGCAGCCCGACCAGGCCGAAGCCGCCCGGGTACGGGCCGTGCCCACCGGCCGGCAGGCCGCGGCCGTCGTCCCGCACCCGCAGCCGCACCGTCCCGTCGTCGCCGTAGGTCAGGGTCACCCGCGCGGAGCTGGCCGTCGCGTGCTTGCCGACGTTGGTCAACCCCTCCTGCGCCGACCGGAAGAGGGACTCCTCGGCCTCGGCGGGCAGCGGCCGCTCGGTCCCGACGACCTCCAGCGGCGCCGGGACGCCGGCCGCGGAGAACTCCGCGGTGAGGGCCTCGAGCGCGACGCGCAGCGGCGGCGCGGTCCGGGGTCCGCGCAGCGCGGCCACCGACCGCCGCACCTCGGCCAGCGCGTCGCTGGCCTGCTGCTGTGCCTTGGCCAGGACGGCGTCGGCGCGCTCGGGGTCGGACGACAGCTGCGCGCGGGCGGCCTGCACCTGCATCTGCACGACCGTCAGGTGGTGACCGAGGCCGTCGTGGATGTCGCGCGCCAGCCGGTTGCGCTCCCGCGTGGTCGCCAGCTCCTCGGCCTGGGCGGCGTACCCGCGCAGCTGCTCGTTGGCCTCGGCCAGCTCGACCCGGGCCCGCTGCTCGCGCTGCAGCAGCGCGGTGACGACCGCGGTGAACACCGCGGCGCCGAGCAGCCCCAGGCCGTTGCGCGCGAAGTCCGCCCACCCCATACCCAGGTGCAACAGCGGGACCAGGGCGGTGACGGCGGCGGCGGCGGGCAGCGGCAGGAGCAGCACGCTCTGCGCGACGAGCACGAGCAGCAGCAGCGTCGCCCCGACACCGGCGTGCGCCGCCCAGAACAGCAGCACGCCGAGCGGCAGCTGCAGGCAGACGTGGCCGGCGGTCAGCCAGTACCGGCGCGGCGCCGGCTGACCGGCCAGCCAGGGGAGCGCGACGAGCGCGTGCGCCGCATACGTCGTGCCGAGGGCGACCGCGAGCAGCGGGTGCGGGTCGTCGGTCGCCTCCACGACGACGGTCAGCAGCGCGAGGCACGTCAGCACCGCGAGAGCGCGGGTCACGTGATCACTCTCGCAGGTGTTCCGCCGGTTGCGCGGGGAACGACGCATCCGAGACCGGGACGGGTCACCCTCCGCGCAACGGCGTGGGTCAGCTCCGGGGCTTGACCTCACCCATGGGGCCGAAGCCGCTGACCTCCGGGGCGTCGATGTAGATGATCTGCGGCTGCTCGGCGACCAGGTCGGACATCCAGTCGAAGGCGGCCTTGGCGTGCGGGGTGGCCACGTGCGAGGCGCCGGCCTCGGAGTCCCGGAAGCCCTCGATGCAGACGAAGGTGTTGGGGTCCTCGACGCTGCGCGACCACTCGAAGAACAGGCTGCCCTCCTCGGCGTTCACCGCCCGGGCGTACTCGTCGGCGTGGGTCCGGAACTCGTCGATGCGGTCGGGGCGGACGGGCATCTTGATGACGATCAGGATCATGTCGGTCTCCTCTGTCAGAACTCGTTCACAGTGGGTCCAGGCGGCGGCCCAGCAGGCAGAACTCGTTGCCCTCCGGGTCGGCCGGCACGTGGAAGCTCTCGTCGCCGGACTGGCCGACGTCCGCAGGGGTGGCCCCCAGCGCGAGCAGCCGTGCCAGCTCGGCGTCCTGGTCGCGGTCGGTGGGACTGACGTCGACGTGCAGCCGCACCTTGCCCGGTGTCGGCTCGGCCACCGGCGCGGAGACGATCGTCGGCGCCGGGCCGCCGAAGCCGGCCGCGGGGCCGATCTCCACGCCGCCGTCCTCCTCCCGACCGAGGACCTCGTACCCGAGGACCTCCGCCCAGAAGGCCGCCAGCGACTCCGGGTCCCGGCTGTCCACGACGAGCTCCGGGAAACGGCAGGCCATGGGGGCACGCTAGGTCCTCCTCGGCACGGTCGCGCGGAGAACGCCGACTAGCCTCGGAGCGTGCGCATCGTCCGCTTCGCCTCGCCCTCGGGCATGTCCTTCGGTGTCCTCGACGGCGACGGCCAGGTCGCCCAGATCGAGGGCCACCCGTTCGGGACCATCTCCGTCACCGGTCAGCGCTACGCCCAGGCCGACGTCCGGCTGCTCTCGCCGATCCTGCCGAGCAAGGTGGTGGCCGTCGGCAAGAACTACACGGCGCACGTCGAGGAGATGGGCACCGGCGACGCCCCGTCACAGCCGCTGCTGTTCCTCAAGCCGTCGACGACGGTCATCGGCCCGGGCGACGCCATCCGCATCCCGCCGGGTAGCACCAACGTGCACCACGAGGTCGAGCTGGCCGTGGTCATCGGCGCCCGCGGTGCCCGCCACGTCACCCCGGAGCAGGCGCTGGGCAGCGTGTTCGGCTACACGATCGCCAACGACGTCACCGAGCGGGACATGCAGAAGGGCGACGGGCAGTGGACCCGCGCGAAGGGCTTCGACTCCTTCTGCCCGCTGGGCCCGTGGATCGAGAGCGACCTCGCCGGCCTCGGCAAGGACCCCGCCGACCTCGAGGTCACCTGCACGGTGGACGGCGAGCTGCGCCAGTCCGGCCGCACCAGCCAGCTGCTGTTCGGCATCCCGACGCTGGTCTCCTACATCTCGCAGGTGATGACCCTGCTGCCCGGCGACGTGGTGCTCACCGGTACCCCGGCGGGCGTCGGGCCGATCCGGCCCGGCCAGCGGGTCGAGTGCGCCATCGAGGGCCTGGGGTCCCTGGTCAACGGCGTCAGCGGCGCCGACACCGCCTCCACCGCGGGCGGCCTGCGGTGACCGCGACCGGCCTCCCGCCCTCCGCCCCGACGACGACCCGCACCCGGTTCTGCCCCTCGCCGACGGGCACGGTGCACGTCGGCCTGCTCCGGACGGCGCTGTTCAACTGGGCGCACGCCCGCCACACCGGCGGCACGTTCGTCTTCCGCATCGAGGACACCGACGCCTCCCGCGACTCCGAGGAGTCCTACCGGCACCTGCTCGACAGCCTGCGCTGGCTGGGCCTGGAGTGGGACGAGGGCCCGGAGGTCGGCGGTCCGCACGGGCCCTACCGGCAGTCCGAGCGGCACGAGGTCTACCGCGAGGTCGCCCAGGAGCTGCTGGCGTCGGGGCACGCCTACGAGTCCTTCTCCACCAACGAGGAGGTCGAGGCCCGCCGGCTGGCCGCGGGGCAGGACCCGAAGCTCGGCTACGACAACGCCGACCGCTTCCTGACCGACGAGCAGAAGGCGGCCCTCCGCGCCGAGGGCCGCGAGCCGGTGCTGCGGCTGCGGATGCCGGACGAGGACCTCACCTGGACCGACCTGGTCCGCGGGGAGATCCGCTTCGCCGCCGGCTCGGTGCCCGACTTCGTCATCGTCCGGGCCAACGGGGCGCCGCTCTACCCGTTCGTCAACCCGGTGGACGACGCCCTGATGGGCATCACCGACGTCCTGCGCGGCGAGGACCTGCTGCCCTCCACGCCACGGCAGCTGGCGCTCTACGCCGCGCTGACCGACATCGGCGTGGCCTCCGGCGCGCCGCGCTTCGGCCACCTGCCCTACGTGACCGGCGAGGGCAACAAGAAGCTGTCCAAGCGCGATCCGCAGTCCAACGTCGACGTGTACCGCGAGCGCGGCTTCGTCCCGCAGGGGTTCGCCAACTACCTGGCGCTGCTGGGCTGGTCGATCGCCGAGGACCGCGACGTCTTCTCGATGGCCGAGATGGTCGAGGCCTTCGACATCACGCGGGTCAGCGCGAACCCGGCCCGCTTCGACCTCAAGAAGGCCGAGGCGATCAACGCCAGTCACCTGCGCGCGCTGCCGGAGGAGGAGTTCACCGCGCGGGTCGTGCCGTTCCTCGCCCGCGCCGGACTGGTCAGCGAGCCGCCGACGGCCGAGCAGCGACGCGTCCTCGACGCCATCGCCCCGCTGGCCCAGGAGCGCATGATCGTCCTCTCCGACGCCGTGGGCCTGCTCGGCTTCCTGTTCGTCGACGACGTGGAGATCGACCCGGCGGCCGCGGCCAAGCAGCTGGCCGGCCAGGAGGCGGCGGAGGTGCTCGACGCCGCGGCGACCGCCCTGCGCGAGCTGCCCGACTGGACCACCGCCGACATCGAGGCGGCGCTCAAGGAGGCGCTCGTCGAGGGACTGGGCCGCAAGCCACGCCAGGCGTTCGGCCCGGTGCGCGTCGCGGTCAGCGGACGCACGGTGTCGCCGCCGCTGTACGAGTCCATCGAGCTGCTCGGCCGGGAGCGCACCCTGGCCCGCCTCACCGCGGCCCGGGCCGCCGTCCCCGGGTGACCCGGTGAGCGCAGCGGTCCCGCCGGGCTGGCCCGCGGCGGACGAGGAGCCCTACCGGGGGCCGCCGCCGACCGGGCCCTACGGTGCGCCGCCGTACGTCCCCGGGGCGCTGCGCGGCGTGCACGCGCCGCCCGCCACGGGAGTGGTGGCCGGACCGGTCCCGTGGCCGCTCGGGCCGGTGCCGCTGCAGCCGGGACCGCACACGGCCCCGCCGTGGGGTCCCCCGCCCGGGATGCGGTGGGAGCCGGCGCCGGGCACCCCCCCGCACGACACGCCGGTCGAGTTCCTGCAGGCCATGCGCAGCCGCAGCTGGCGCTGGTGGCGGCCGCTGCTGGGCCTGCTGCTGTTCACGGCCGTCTACCTCGTCGCGACCCTGGTGGTGATCCTGGCCGGGTTCGCCGTCGGGGCCTTCCCCGACCCCACCGCGATCGACCCGACCGACCTCACCGACCCCACCCTGCTGCTGCTCACCAACCTCTCGCTGATCGTCGCGATCCCCTGCGTGTGGCTGGCCTGGGTCGCCGCCCACGGCATGCGCCCCGGCTGGTCGTCGTCGGTGGTCGCCCGGCTGCGCTGGCGGCTGCTGCTGCCGTTCACGCTGCTGTCGCTGCCCACGCTCGTGCTCGGCCTCCTGCTCAGCGTCCTGCTGGGCTTCCTCGCCGGGGACTGGGAGGCCACCGGCCCGGTGGCCGGCTTCGGGTGGCTGCTGCTCGTCGTGCTGCTGACCACGCCGCTGCAGTCGGCCGCGGAGGAGTACTTGTTCCGCGGCTACCTGAGCCAGGCGATCGCCGCGTGGGTGGGCCGGCCGCAGGCGGGTGCCGTGGTCGCCGGGGTGCTGACCGCTGCCCTGTTCTCGGCCGCCCACCTGCCGCCCGACGTCTGGACGTTCCTGGACCGGTTCGCGTTCGGGCTGGCCGCCTCGGCCGTCGTCTGGCTGACCGGAGGGCTCGAGGCGGCGATCGTGCTGCACGCGGCCAACAACGTCGTGGTCTTCCTCCTGGCCGGCTGGCTGGGGGAGGGGGTGGCCACCGAGTCCGTCCCGGCCGGCACCGGCGTCCTCGTGGTGCTCGTCGACCTGCTCGCCATGGCCGCGTACGTCGCCCTGGTCGCCCGCTCCCGCCTCCGGCTGCAGCCGGAGGTGCTGAGTGCCGCGTTCGACCTGCGACCACCGTCACCGAGGGGGGTGTCCTGGCCGCCTCCGGTCATCGGGTATGGTCTTGTCCAGCGCCGCGAGGCGCAGCACGGCCCTTGGGGTATGGGGTAATTGGCAGCCCGACGGTTTCTGGTTCCGTTAGTCTAGGTTCGAGTCCTGGTACCCCAGCGAGGAAGCTGTCTGCCTGGAGACACAGTTCCTCAGCACCACCGCACGGCCCCGTCGTCTAGCGGCCCAGGACGCCGCCCTCTCACGGCGGTAGCGAGGGTTCGAATCCCTTCGGGGCTACAGCGAGCGAGAGCCCCCGGTCACCCGACCGGGGGCTCTCGTCGTCTCCGGGTTGCCCCCGGTGTCCGGGGCCGGCCCGGCGCGTGGCAGCATGGACGTGCACGGCCCCGTCGTCTAGCGGCCCAGGACGCCGCCCTCTCACGGCGGTAGCGAGGGTTCGAATCCCTTCGGGGCTACAGCGAGCGAGAGCCCCCGGTCACCCGACCGGGGGCTCTCGTCGTCCCGAGGCCCACCGGAGTGGCCTCGTCGATGGGGCGGGTCTAGCGTCGGGACGCCGCTCACGCACCGTGATGAGCGGCGGGAAGGCGGGGCGCACCAGTGATCCGGACGAGTCGTCGGCTGGCCGACGGCCGCGAGATCCTCTACTTCGACGCCGGGGACACCGCGCCGCCGCGGGACGCCGAGGACCCCCGCGACCTGCCTCCCGTCAGCACCCGGTCGCAGCTGCGGTGGGACCCGCTGCTCGGCGAGTGGGTGGTCCTGGCCTCCCACCGGCAGACGCGGACCTTCCTGCCGCCGGCGGACCTCTGCCCGCTGTGCCCGACCCGGCCCGGCCGCGAGCCCACCGAGGTGCCCGAGGCCGACTACCAGGTGGTCGTCTTCGAGAACCGCTTCCCCTCGCTGGCCACGGCCGTCGAGCGCGACGTCCCGCCGGCCGCGCCCGGGGCCCCGCTGACCGAGCTGCGGCCCGGCTTCGGCCGCTGCGAGGTCGTCGTCTTCACCAGCGAGCACGACCGGTCCTTCGCCACGCTCGGCGCCGACCGCGCCCGGCTGGTGGTCGACGTGTGGGCCGAGCGCACCGCGGAGCTGTCGGCGATCGAGGGGGTCGAGCAGGTCTACGTCTTCGAGAACTCCGGCGAGGAGATCGGGGTGACGCTCTCCCACCCGCACGGGCAGATCTACGCGTACCCGTTCGTCACGCCGCGGGTGGAGAAGGTGCTGGCCTCGGTCGAGCGGCACCGGCGCGAGGCCGGCGGCGACCTGTTCGCCGACGTGGTGTCCGCCGAGCGCGCCGGGCCGCGGGTGGTCGCCGCCAACGAGCACTGGACGGCGTTCGTGCCGGCCGCCGCGCGCTGGCCCTACGAGCTGCAGGTCTTCCCGCACCGCCGGGTGCCCGACCTGCCCGCGCTCACGGCTGCGGAGCGCGACGCGCTGGCCGGGGTCTACCTCGACGTGCTGGGCCGCTTCGCCCGCCGCTTTGACACCCCGATGCCCTACATCGCCTCCTGGAACCAGGCGCCGGTCACCCGCGGGCGCGAGGACTGGTGGCTGCACCTGCAGCTGTTCTCGCTGCGCCGGGCGCCGGGAAAGCTGAAGTACCTGGCCGGCTCGGAGTCCGGCATGGGTGCCTTCATCAGCGACACGACCCCCGAGGACGTCGCAGAGCAGTTGCGGAACGTGAAAGCGACAGGCGAGTGAGCATCGTAGGGAGATGCCCCGGGAGCCGACGGTGAGTGAGCATCGCAGTGAGCGCCAGCGAGCGAGGAGCGGAGCGAACGCGGAGGCGACCCGGGTGACAGACCGAGGAGCGGAGCGAGCCGCGGAGCCGGACCACGGACAACCTGCGTCGAGCGCGGCCGACCGGGCCCGCCAGGCCTTCGCGGAGGCCTTCGGCGGGCAGCCGGAGGGGATCTGGGCCGCGCCCGGCCGGGTGAACGTGATCGGCGAGCACACCGACTACAACGAGGGCTTCGTGCTGCCGGTCGCGCTGCCGCACACCACGCGCGCCGCGGTCGCCCGCCGGGACGACGGGCTGGTCGCACTGGTCTCCGCGCAGCACCCCGGCGACCGGGTGGAGGTGCCGGTCACCGAGCTCGCGCCGGGGCGCCCGGACGGCTGGGCCGGCTACCCGGCCGGCGTCGTCGACGCGCTGCGCGACCGCGTGCCCGGCGGGGTGAGCGTGCTGGTCGACGGCGACGTCCCGGCGGGCATGGGCCTGTCCTCATCGGCCGCGCTGTCCTGCTCAGTGGCGCTGGCGCTGCGCGACCTGGCCGCCCCCGAGCTCGCCGTCGCCGACCTGGTCGACGTCGCCCGCCGGGCGGAGAACGACTTCGTCGGCGCGCCCACCGGCATCCTGGACCAGTCCGCGTCGCTGCTGTGCACCGCCGGCCACGCGCTGTTCCTCGACACCCGCGACCGCGGCTCCGAGCAGGTGCCGCTGGACCTGCGGGCGGCCGGCCTGGAGCTGCTCGTCGTCGACACGGGGACGACGCACGACCACGCCACCGGCGGCTACGGCGATCGGCGCCGCGAGTGCGAGCAGGCCACCGAGCGGCTCGGGGTGCGCGCGCTGCGCGACGTCCCGGACGTGGCCGCGCTCACCCCGCTCGACGACGGCACGCCCGAGGGGAGTGTGCTGCTGCGCCGCGCCCGGCACATCGTGACCGAGAACGCCCGGGTGCTGGAGGTCGTGCGGATCCTGCGCGGGACCGCGGACCCGGCGGCGATCGGGCCGGTGCTGACCGCCGGGCACGCCTCGCTGCGGGACGACTTCGAGATCTCCACCGTGGAGCTCGACACCGCCGTGGCCACCGCGCTGGAGGCCGGCGCCGCCGGCGCCCGCATGGTGGGCGGCGGCTTCGGTGGGAGTGCCGTGGTGCTGGTCGACGCCGGCCGCACCGAGACCGTCGCGCGGGCGATCACCGACCGCTTCGCGCAACAGGGGTTCCCCGCTCCGCGGGCCTTCGCGGTCGTGCCCTCGGCAGGCGCCCGGCGCCTCGCCTGACGCACATCACTCGAGGACGGTCACCGGCACCCGCTGCACCAGGTTGTTCGCCATGCCCTGCCGGTTCCACACCTGCTCGGTGGGCTGGCTGCCCTCGGCGTCGGTCGCGCGGGCGACCAGCTCCCAGCTGCCCGGCTCCGCCGTCCAGGGGAACGTCCAGGCCCGCCAGGCCCACGGGTGCGCCGGGTCGGCCGGGGCGACCTCGGCGGGGGACCAGGTGGCCCCGCCGTCCGTGCTGACCTCGACGCCCTGGATCGGCGCCCGGCCGGACCAGGCCCGCCCGGTCAGCGTCACCGGCCCCGGGCGCAGGAAGCGTTCGCGGGTCATGAAGTCCGGCCAGCCGGGCGGGGTGAGCAGCGCCCGGGGCGCGATGCGGGTCACCGGCTCGCCGGCGTCGGCGGAGTCGACCTTGAGCCGGTAGGCGGTGGTGTTCTGGTAGCCGTCGAAGGGATGGTCGAGCACCTCGATGCGGGTGAGCCACTTGACGTGCGCCATGCCGTACCAGCCGGGCACCAGCAGCCGCAGCGGAGCGCCGTGCTGGGGCGGTAGCGGCATCCCGTTCATCCCCCAGACCAGCATGACCTCCGGGCGCACCGCCTCGGCCAGCGGCAGGCCCCGTGCGTAGTCCTGCTCGACGCCGCGCTCCACACCGTGGTCGGCGCCGGTGAAGGCGACGTCGACCGCCGCGTCGGCCGGACCGGCCTCCTCCAGCAGCGGGGCCAGCGGGGTGCCGGTCCACTCGGCGGTGCCGACGGCCTCGAGCAGCCAGGGCTGGCTCACCGGCCGGGGCTCGTAGCGGGCGCGGCCGTTGCCGGCGCACTCGAGCAGCACCCGTGAGGTGACGGCCGGGCGGCTGCGCAGGGCGTCGAGGGTGAGCCGCAGCGGGCGGGCGACCGCCCCGCCGACCTCCAGCGACCAGGTCGCCGGGTCGACGGCGGGGATGTCGTAGTGGGTGAGCACGTAGTGCAGCCCCGGCGGGGTGACGTCGTAGCGCAGCGCCTCCAGCGGCATCCCGTGGTTGCGGGTGGCCAGCGCCAGCTCGTCGAGGCCGATGCCCTCGCCGGGCTCGGCGATCCGGGCGCGGCCGCGGTGCGTGGACTGGGTGGCGGTCATGGGCAGAGTGTTCGCCTGGTGGCCCCCGAGGGGAACTGCCCGGGCGGTCAGTCGGTGAGCGGCCAGCGGCCAGGCGAGCGTGGCCGGGTTCCACGCCTTCCCGTCGAGTTGATCATGGGGTTGTCGCAGGCGACACACGACGACACTCCGCGGGGTCATGCACCAAGCCCATGATCAACGAGGGAGGGAGGGAGGGAAGGAGGGAGGGAGGGAGGTGTGGGGGAGCGGGTCCTTCTTCAGCGGACGGCGCGGGAGATCGCGCCCGCGGCCTCGAGCACCGCGCCCACCACCTCGGGGGCGGGACGGCGGCCCAGCCGCTCGACGGGCCCGGAGATGGAGACCGCCCCCAGCACCGCCCCGGCCGCGTCGCGGACCGGCGCCGACAGCGACGCCACCCCCGGCTCGCGCTCGGCGACGCTGTGCGCCCAGCCCCGGCGGCGGACGTCGAGCAGCGTGCGGGCCGTGAAGCTGGCGCTGGGCAGCAGCGGCGTGACCTCGTCGGCGGGGGCGAAGGCCAGCAGCGCGTGGGCCGCCGAGCCCGCGGTCAGCGGCAGCCGCGCGCCGACCGGCACGGTGTCGCGCAGCCCGTGCGCCCGCTCGGCGGCGGCCACGCACACCCGGCTGGCGCCGTCCCGGACGTAGAACTGGGCGCTCTCCCCGCTGGTGTCGCGCAGGGTGACCAGGTGCCGGCCGGCCAGCTCGGCGAGGTCGGCGACCCCGCGGCCCAGCTCGGCCAGCGCCGGGCCGGGCGCCCACGCGCCGACCGGGGTGCGCCGGACCAGGCGGTGTCCCTCGAGGGCCACGGCCAGCCGGTGCGCGGTCGCCCGGGGCAGCCCGGTGCGCTCCACGAGCTCGGCGAGGGTCGCGGGCTCGGCGGCGACGGCGCGGAGGATGGCCACCGCTTTGTCCAACACGGCGACGGGGTTAGGCTGTCCCACACAGCAATACTCGCATCCCACAGCGTGAGATGACCAGCCCGGTCCTCGCGAGGGAGCGGACCCCGACCCGGAGGGACCAGCCGTGCCGAAGACCCTGGCGGAGAAGGTCTACGACGCCCACGTCGTGCGCAGCGCCGCGGGCGAGCCGGACCTGCTCTACATCGACCTGCACCTGGTGCACGAGGTGACCAGCCCGCAGGCCTTCGACGGCCTCCGCGCCGCCGGCCGCACGGTGCGCCACCCCGAGCTCACGATGGCGACCGAGGACCACAACGTCCCGACGCTGGAGATCCTCAAGCCCATCGCGGACCCGGTCAGTCGCGCCCAGGTCGAGGCGCTGCGCAAGAACGCAGCCGAGTTCGGCATCCGGCTGGCCCCCATGGGCGACCGCGACCAGGGCATCGTGCACGTCATCGGCCCGCAGCTCGGGCTGACCCAGCCGGGCATGACCATCGTCTGCGGCGACAGCCACACCTCCACGCACGGCGCCTTCGGCGCGCTGGCCTTCGGCATCGGCACCAGCGAGGTCGAGCACGTGCTCGCCACGCAGACCCTGCCGCAGTACCGGCCCAAGCAGATGGCCGTGACCGTCGACGGCGAGCTGCCCGAGGGCGTGTCGTCGAAGGACGTCATCCTGGCCGTCATCGCGCAGATCGGCACCAACGGTGCCGCCGGCCACGTCATCGAGTACCGCGGCAGCGCCATCGAGGCGCTGTCGATGGAGGCCCGGATGACGATCTGCAACATGTCGATCGAGGCCGGCGCCCGCGCCGGGCTGATCGCGCCGGACGAGACCACCTTCGAGTTCCTGCGGGGTCGCCCGCACGCCCCGCAGGGCGCCGACTGGGACGCCGCCGTCGAGTACTGGCGCACGCTGCGCACCGACGAGGGCGCGGTCTTCGACACCGAGGTCGTGCTGGACGCCGCGTCCCTGACGCCGTTCGTCACCTGGGGCACCAACCCCGGCCAGGGCCTGCCCATCGCGGAGTCGGTGCCAGACCCGGCCGCCATCGCCGACGAGGGCGAGCGCCGCGCCGCCGAGCAGGCGCTGGCCTACATGGGCCTGACGCCCGGCACGCCGCTGCGCGAGATCGAGGTGGACACGGTCTTCCTCGGCTCCTGCACCAACGGCCGGATCGAGGACCTGCGGATCGCCGCCGAGCTGCTGCGCGGCAAGCACATCGACCCGGACACCCGCATGCTCGTCGTCCCCGGGTCGGTCGGCGTCAAGCTGCAGGCCGAGGCGGAGGGGCTGGACCGGGTGTTCACCGAGGCCGGTGCCGAGTGGCGGGGCGCCGGGTGCTCGATGTGCCTGGGCATGAACCCCGACCAGCTCAAGCCGGGGGAGCGGTCGGCCTCGACCAGCAACCGCAACTTCCAGGGCCGGCAGGGCAAGGGCGGGCGCACCCACCTGGTGTCGCCGTCGGTCGCCGCGGCCACCGCGCTGACCGGGCGGCTCACCGCTCCCGCCGACCTGGCCGACGCCCCCGTCCCGGCCGCCGTCTGACCCGTACTGGAGCCCTGATCGCCATGGACGCCTTCACCACGCACACCGGCACCGCGGCCCCGCTGCGCCGCAGCGCCGTCGACACCGACCAGATCATCCCCGCGGAGTACCTGAAGCGGATCACCCGCACCGGGTTCGAGGACGGCCTGTTCGTCGCCTGGCGCAGGAACGAGCCGGACTTCGTGCTCAACCAGCCGCAGTACGCCGACGCGTCGATCCTCGTGGCCGGTCCCGACTTCGGCACCGGCTCCTCCCGCGAGCACGCCTGCTGGGCGCTGCTCGACGGCGGGTTCCGCGTGGTCATCAGCTCGCGGTTCGCCGACATCTTCAAGAACAACTCGACCAAGTCCGGGCTGCTCACCGTCGTCCTGCCGCAGACCGAGGTCGAGGCGCTGTGGGCGGCCGTGGAGGCCGACCCCACCACGCAGGTGACCGTCGACCTGCAGGAGAAGCAGATCACCTACGGCGGGCAGAGCGTGCCGTTCGAGGCCGACGACTACACCCGGTGGCGGCTGCTGGAGGGCCTCGACGACGTCGGGCTCACCGAGCGGCACCTGGCCGACATCGAGGCCTTCGAGGCCCGCCGCCCGGCCTGGCTGCCCAAGGCGTTGCCCGCCCTGCCGGCACAGGCGTAGGTAGCCCCGTGATGATCAGGTGACCTGACCCTGCGGGTTCCTCCCTCACCACTGGTCATGAGGGAGGACCCGGAAAGATCAGGTCACCTGATCATCGAGGGCCGAGCGCAATCAGCGCAGGCCGGTGAACGCGGGTTCCTCGGCGGCCTCGGGCGAGAAGCCGCGGTAGTAGTCGGCCGCAAGCGCCCCCGGCCGGCCGGTCAGCACCCAGGTGCTGCCCTTCGCCGCCGGCGGGAGCAGCGCCCCGCCTGCGCCGGCGGGGCGGACGCCCAGGGACGCGAGCACCGACGGGATCGCCCCGCCCTGGCTGCAGACGACGGCCACGCCGGGCCGGTCGCGCGGCGTGAGGAGCCGCTCGACGACCGCCAGGGCCGCCTGCGGGTCGGCGGCGAACTCCTCCTCGCCGAGCTCGCGCAGCGGGTGCACGTCGCAGCCCAGCCGCTCGGCCAGTGGCTTGAGCGTCTCCCGGCAGCGGACCCGCTCGGCGCTCAGCAGCTCGACCGGGCGGAACAGCGGCAGCACCGAGGCCAGCTGCCCGGCCTGCCGGCGGCCCTTGCCGTCCAGCGGCCGCAGCTCGTCGGGTCCGTCCCAGGCCGACTTGCTGCCGGCCTTGGCGTGCCGGACCAGCAGCAGCGAGGGCTCCCGCGGGACGTCGGTGCGCGCCAGGTCGGCCAGCACGGCGCGGTCGTGCGCGTGGCTGACCAGTGCGCAGGCCTCGTCGACCGGCAGCCAGCGCAGCTCGTCGACCTCGTCGTTGGGCGCGAACTCCCCGCCGACCACGCGCATCAGCCAGTAGTCGACCCGCTTGGGACCCTCCGACACCTCGTACTCGGTGCGCACGCTGCGCCGGCCGACGACGACCTCCAGGCCGGTCTCCTCGGCGACCTCGCGCACCGCGGTCTGCAGCAGGTGCTCACCCTCGTCGGGCTTGCCCTTGGGCAGCGACCAGTCGTCGTAGCGCGGGCGGTGCACCAGCGCCGTCTCCACGCCGCCGCCGGCGGCCGGGCGCCACAGGGCGCCGCCGGCCGCGCGGACGAGGCGGCCCGCCTCAGCCGGCATGGTCCACCGCCGCCGCCATCAGCGCGGCCTGGTAGTCGCACTCACCGCTGCGCGTCCACGCGCCGTCGCTGCCCAGCTCCCAGCAGCGCACGCCGTCGGCCATCGCGGCGTCGAAGACGTCCTGCAGCTGGCGCGCGGCGGTGTCGTCGCACACCCGCAGCAGCACCTCGACGCGGCGGTCGAGGTTGCGGTGCATGAGGTCGGCGCTGCCGAGCCACCACTCACCCTCGCCGCCGTTGGCGAACCACATCGCCCGGGAGTGCTCCAGGAAGCGGCCGACGATGGAGCGCGCCCGCACGTTCTCCGACAGGCCCGGGACGCCGGGACGCAGCGAGCAGATGCCGCGGATGAGCAGCTCCACCGGCACGCCGGCCGACGACGCCTCGTAGAGGGCGTCGATGAGCTCCTCGTCGACCAGCGAGTTCACCTTGATGCGGATGCCGGCCGGCCGGCCCTCGCGGGCGTGGCGGGCCTCCCGCCGGATCTTCTCGACGAGCCCGGGGCGGATGCCGTGCGGTGCCACCATGAACCGGCGGTAGGTCGTCTGCCGCGAGTAGCCGGTGAGGGTGTTGAACAGGTCGGTCAGGTCCGCACCCACCCGGGGGTCCGCGGTCAGGATGCCGAGGTCCTCGTAGAGCCGGGCGGTCTTGGGGTTGTAGTTGCCGGTGCCGATGTGGCAGTAGCGGCGGATCACACCGTGCTCCCGGCGCACGACCAGCGCCGTCTTGCAGTGGGTCTTGAGCCCCACCAGCCCGTAGACGACGTGGCAGCCGGCCCGCTCCAGCGACCGGGCCCAGCTGATGTTGGCCTCCTCGTCGAAGCGCGCCTTGATCTCCACGAGGACGACGACCTGCTTGCCGGCGTGCGCGGCGTCGATGAGCGCGTTCACGATGGGCGAGTCGCCCGACGTCCGGTACAGGGTCTGCTTGATCGCCAGCACGTCCGGGTCGGCGGCGGCCTGCTCGATGAAGCGCTGCACGCTGGTCGCGAACGAGTGGTACGGGTGGTGGACGAGCACGTCGCCCTCCCGCAGCGTGGCGAACACGCTCTTGGGCGTCTCGCCCTCGCTGAGCCGCGGGTGGGTGGCCGGCACGAACGGCTCGTCCTTGAGCTCGGGGCGGTCGAGCCCGTAGAGCTCCCACAGCGCGGCGAGGTCGAGCAGGCCTGGCACGTGGACGACGTCGGACCTGCCGACCTCCAGCTCGCTGACGAGCACGTCGAGGATCGCCGGGTCCATCGGCTCGGCGACCTCCAGCCGCACCGCCGGCCCGAAGCGGCGGCGGGCCAGTTCTCGTTCGAGGGCCTGCAGCAGGTCCTCGTCGCGGTCCTCCTCGACCTCGAGGTCGGCGTTGCGGGTGACCCGGAACAGGTGGTGGCCGATGACGTCCAGGCCGGGGAACAGCTGCTGCAGGTGCGCCGCGATGAGGTCCTCGAGGGGCAGGAACGTCGCACCCGAGGCCGGGTCGACCGTCCCACCCGCCCCCACGGACACGAACCGCGGCACGTTGTTGGGCACCTTGAGCCGGGCGAAGCGCGGGGCGCCGGTGTCGGGGTCCCGCACCTGGACGGCCAGGTTCAGCGACAGGCCGCTGATGTAGGGGAACGGGTGCGCCGGGTCGACCGCCAGCGGGGTCAGCACCGGGAACACCTGGTCGCGGAAGTACTCCCGCAGCCGCTTGGCCTCGTCGTCGGCCAGCTCGCCCCAGTGCACGATCCGGATCCCGGCCTCCTCCAGGCGCGGGCTGATGTCCTTGGTGAAGACGTCGGCGTGCCGGTGCACCAGGTCGCGGGTCCGCTCGGTGACCAGCGCCAGCTGCTCGCGGATGGTCAGCCCGTCGGGCGAGCGGACCGTCAGCCCGGTGCTCTGCCGGCGCTTCAGCCCGGCGATGCGGACCATGTAGAACTCGTCGAGGTTGCCGGCGAAGATCGCCAGGAACTTGACCCGCTCCAGCAGTGGCAGGGAGTCGTCCTCCGCCAGCTCGAGCACACGGGAGTTGAAGTCCAGCCACGACAGCTCGCGGTTGATGTACCGGTCGGCGGGGGCACCGGCTCTGGTCGGGGGCACGGGCTCATCGTGCCGCAGTCCGGTTGCCGGTGGGTGACCAGCGCCAGGTCAGCCGGTGGGCCGGGCCGCCCCGCCGAGCAGTGCCGCGGTGTGCGGCCCGACGCCCAGCGCGAGGGCGCCGCGCAGGTCGCCGGGCGTGTCCACGTCCCGCTCCAGGCCCGGCCAGGCGCCGGTCAGCGCAACGGCGCCACCGGCCGCGTGCCGCTGCGCCGACCCGGTCCCGAAGGCGGGGGAGAGGTCGGTGCCGGCGGCGGTGAGCAGCGTCGTCCCGGTGCCCTGCGCGTCGGGGACGAAGCAGCGCGGCGCGGCCTCCGCCGCGGCCAGGGCGGCGGTCAGCTCCTCCGGGCGCAGGGCCGGCAGGTCCGAGGAGAGCGCCGCCACCGCTCTCCCCCCGGTGGCGCGGGCGCCGTGCTCGAGGGCCGGGTTGAGGCCGCGGCCGGGCTCGTCGGGCACCGTGCGGGCACCCAGCCGGGTGACCTCTGCGGCGGCCGCGGGGTCGTCGGTGACGACCAGGACGCCGGTGACCGCGGGGGAGGAAAGGGCCGCGGCGACGGTGTCGGCGAGCAGCGCCAGGACCAGCCGGTCGTGCGCGTCCGGCGGGCCGTCCAGGCCCTCGGGCAGCGGCCTGAGGCGGGTCTTGGCCAGCGGCAGCCGCTTCGCCGGGACCACGACCGACCACGCGCGCACGGCGACCATGTGAGCACACCGGCGCCGGGTGCGGACCGGGCGGTTGCACCCCGGTGCGCTCCGGGGCCCCACCCAGGGCAGATCATGGGCTCTGACGACGTCCCGGCCGGCAGTGGCCGGGCGCAGGAGGGAGGAACCGGTGACGCAGGACGGGTCCCCGGAGACCGGGGTGTCGCGCCGTGCCGGAGCCCCGCCGTCCCGGTGGCGCACCCGCAGACCGCTGCCGCCGGCGCTGCTGTTCTGCGTGGCGGTCATCTACCCGGTCACCGTGCTGCTGTTCCGGATGCGGTACCGGCACGCCGAGCGCTTCCCCCGCACCGGCCCGGTGCTCGTGGTGGCCAACCACGTGTCCGTGCTCGACCCGCTGGCGTGCGCGCGGCTGGTCTGGGACTGCGGCCGCGTTCCGCACTTCCTGGCCAAGGAGGCGGTCTTCACCGGGCTCGCCGGCAGGATCCTGAGCGCCGCCGGGCAGATCCCGGTCGCCCGCGGCCGGGCCGACGCCCGCGCGTCACTGGCGGCCGCCGAGGCCGACCTCGCCGCCGGCAACGTCGTCGTGATCTACCCGGAGGGGTCGGTGACCCGGGACCCCGACTGGTGGCCCATGGAGGCCCGCACCGGAGTGGCGCGGCTGGCGCTCACCACCGACGCCGTCGTCCTCCCGGTGGCGCAGTGGGGTCCGCAGCGGGTGCACGACTACCACACCAAGCGCCTGCGCCTGCGGCTGCGCGCGCCCGCCGACCACCTGGTCGGCGAACCGCTGGACCTCACCGACCTGCGGGCGCAGGTCCGCGCCGGCCGGCCGATGACCGGGGACCTGCTGCGCGAGGTGACCGACCGGATGATGGCCTGCGTGCGCGATCAGCTGGCCGAGCTCCGCGGGGAGCCGGCACCTCCCACGAGCACCTCCCACCCGCGCCGTGCGCTGCCCGGTGACCTGCCGGGGAGCGCCGCGTGAGGGCGTCCACGGGCACCCGGGCCGCCGTCCTCGGGGCCGGTTCCTGGGGGACCACCTTCGCCAAGGTGCTGGCCGACGCCGGCTGCACGGTGCTGCTGCACGCCCGCCGTCCGGAGCTGGCGCACGAGATCGGCGAGACCCGCGAGAACGCCGAGTACCTGCCCGGCATCCGGCTGCCCGACCGGCTGCGCGCCACCGCGGACGCCGCCGAGGCCCTCGCCGACGCCGAGATCGTGGTGCTCGCCGTTCCCTCCCAGTCGCTGCGGGACAACCTCACCGAGTGGGCGCCGCTGCTGCCGGCCGACGCGGTCCTGCTCTCCCTGATGAAGGGCATCGAGCTGGGCAGCACCAAGCGGATGAGCCAGGTGATCCGCGAGGTCACCGGCGCCGGCCCCGACCGGGTCGCCGCGCTGTCGGGCCCGAACCTGGCGCGCGAGATCGCCGAGGAGCAGCCGGCCGCCACCGTGGTGGCCTGCACCGACCACGACCGCGCGGCCCAGGTGCAGGCGGCGTGCCACACCCCCTACTTCCGCCCGTACACCAACCAGGACCTGGTGGGCTGCGAGCTCGGCGGCGCGGTGAAGAACGTCATCGCGCTGGCCTGCGGCATCACCGAGGGCATGGGCTTCGGCGACAACACCCGCGCCTCGCTCATCACCCGCGGCCTCGCCGAGACCGCCCGGCTCGGTGCCGCGCTCGGCGCCGAGCCGACCACCTTCGCCGGGCTCGCCGGCCTGGGCGACCTGGTGGCCACCTGCAGCTCCCCGCTGTCACGCAACCGGACGTTCGGGGAGCGGCTGGGGCGCGGCATGTCGGTCGAGGAGGTGCAGCGGAGCACCCGGCAGGTGGCCGAGGGGGTCAAGAGCTGCCGGTCGGTGCTGGACCTGGCGCGGGCGCACGGGGTCGACATGCCGCTCACCGAGGCGGTCGTCCGGGTGTGCCACGACGGCGTCCCCGTGACGCAGATGGTGAAGGAGATCATGTCCCGGGAAGCGAAGCCGGAGTGAGCGACGGGACGTGGGGCGACGGGACCCGCTCGGTGCGGGCCGGTGAGGAGGCGCCCGTGCCGGGCGCGCCGCTGCGGCCCTCGCCGGTCTTCGCCGCCCCGTACCACCTGGGCGACCGCCCACCCCGCGCGGACGGCGCCGACGCCTACGCGCGCACCGAGCACCCCACGCTGCGGGTCTTCGAGGCGGCGGTCGGCGAGCTCGACGGCGGCCGGTGCCTGTCCTTCGCGACCGGCATGGCCGCGATCAGCGCGGCGGTGCTGGCCGTCGTGCGCGCCGGCGACCGCGTGGTGCTGCCGTCGGACGGCTACTACGCGACCCGCCTGCTGGCCCGCGACGAGCTCGAGCGCTACGGCATGACCGTCGAGTACGTGCCCACCCCGGAGATCGGCGCGGTCGCGGCGCGCGGCGACCTCGAGGGCGCCCGGCTGGTGCTGCTCGAGACGCCGAGCAACCCGCTGCTCGACGTCTGCGACATCGCCGCCGTCGCCCGCGCCACCCGCGCCGCCGGAGCCGTGCTCGCCGTCGACAACACGACCGCCACCCCCTTGGGCCAGCGGCCGCTGGCGCTGGGCGCCGACCTGACCGTCGGCAGCGACACCAAGGCGCTCACCGGCCACAGCGACCTGCTGCTCGGCCACGTCAGCACCACCGACGAGGCGCTGTACGCGTGCCTGAAGTCCTTCCGCGACCACACCGGCGGCACGCCCGGCCCCTTCGAGGCGTGGCTCGGGCACCGCTCGATGAGCACGCTGGACCTGCGGCTGGCCCGGCAGGCGGCCACCGCGGCGGCGGTCGCCGACCTGCTCGCCGCGCACCCGGCGGCGAGCGGCGTCCGCTGGCCGTGGCGGCCCGGGGACCCCTCGTACGACCTCGCCACCCGGCAGATGCTGCGCCCGAACGGGATCGTGTCCGCCGAGTTGCCCGACGCGGCGGCGGTCGCGCGGCTGCTGGCGGCCGGCCGGCTCTGGACGGCGGCCACCAGCTTCGGCGGGGTGCACAGCACCGTCGACCGGCGGGCGCAGTGGGGTGGGGACGCCGTCCCGGAGGGGTTCGTGCGGCTCTCCTGCGGCATCGAGGACACCGCCGACCTGGTGGCCGACCTCACCGCCGCGCTGGACGCCGCCCTCGGGTGACGTGCTGGAACGGCCCCCTGCAGGGTCCCGCCGCGAGCCTGCGAGTGGCGGGGAGCAGGGGGTCCTTCATCCGGTCGCGGCCGGCTCACCGCGCCGGCGGCGGGCCGCCCGCGCGGTCAGCCACAGGCTCACCCCGACGTAGTAGACGAGGTAGGCCAGCGACAGCGCCACCACGACCGGGTGCGGGTCGGGCACCTGCACCAGCAGGACGGCGTAGCTGACCAGCCAGACCGCCGTCAGCGCCAGGCTCAGCCCCCGCAGTGCCCGGGTGCGCGAGGGGTACAGGTAGCGGACCGGCACGAAGACCAGGAGCGAGCAGACCACCAGCACCGCCGCGATCGCGCCCGGCCCGAGGTCCAGGACGACGGCGTAGAAGGCGACGACGTTCCAGTAGCTGGGGAAGCCCAGGAAGGTGTGGTCGTCGGTCTTCGCGTCCACCCGGCAGAACTGGTAGCTGGAGGCCAGCAGCGGCAGCGCGGCCACCACCCACCCGAGCACGCCGTCGGGCAGCGACCCCGTGGTCCACAGCAGCACGACGGGGGCGAAGGCGTAGGTCAGGTAGTCGACGATGTCGTCGAGCCGCGCCCCGTCGAACCAGGGGATCGTCTCCTTGACCCGCATCCGGCGGGCCAGCATCCCGTCGGTGCCGTCGACGACGAGGGCGACCAGGCCCAGCCAGAGCGCGGCCACCGCGTCGCCGTCGAACGCGGCGAGCACGATGAGCAGCGCCAGCACCGTGCCGCTGGCGGTGTAGAGGTGCACGGCGGCCCCGGCCAGCCGCAGCCCACGCGGGAAGGACGGCGGGACGACGTCGTCGGCCGCCGTCCCCGGGAGGCTCCCGCCGGGCGGGACGGCCAGGTTCTCGCGCATCGACGACGAGGTTCCCACACCGCGGGTGCGTCGGCGCGGTTCACCGCCCGTCGTCCGGGCACGCCGGGTGTGCTCGACTAGGGTCTGCCGCGATGAGCGGACAGGCGGGCAAGCTGCGGATCGCGGTCGTCTTCGGCGGCCGCAGCGCGGAACACTCCATCTCCTGCGTCTCCGCCGGGGCCGTCCTCGCGGGGCTGGACCCCGACCGGTACGACGTCGTCCCCGTGGGAATCGCCCGCGACGGCCGCTGGGTGCTCGCCGAGCCGGCGCAGCGCCTGGCGATCGCCGATGGCGAGCTGCCGGAGGTCACGGGCGGGACGGCGGTCTCGTTGGTGGGCGATCCGGGGGGACGGGGGCTGGCCGTCCTCGAGCCGGCCGCCGGCGTGGCCTCCGCGCTGACCGAGGTGGACGTCGTCTTCCCGGTGCTGCACGGCGCGTACGGCGAGGACGGCACCATCCAGGGCCTGCTGGAGATGAGCGGCATCCCGTACGTGGGCTCGGGCGTCTTCGCCAGCGCGGCGTCGATGGACAAGGAGTTCACCAAGAAGCTGCTGGCGGCGGCCGGACTGCCGCAGGGCGTCCACGTCGTCCTGCGGGACGCGTCGGGCGCGGTGTCGGCCGATCCCGGCGTGCTCGACGACGCGGACCGCGAGCGGCTGGGCCTGCCGGTGTTCGTGAAGCCCTGCCGCGCCGGGTCCAGCATCGGGATCACCAAGGTGACCGACTGGGCGCAGTTCCCCGAGGCGGTGGCGACCGCCGCCTCGGTCGACCCCAAGGTGATCGTGGAGGCCGCCGTCCCCGGACGGGAGGTGGAGTGCGGCGTGCTCGCCCGGCCGGACGGGCCCCCGCAGGCCAGCCTCCCGGCCGAGATCCGGCTGCGCCCGGGCACCGAGTGGTACGACTTCGCCGCCAAGTACCTCGATGACGCGGTCGACTTCGACGTGCCCGCCGACCTCACCCCTGAGCAGACCCGGCTGGTGCAGGAGACCGCGCGCAAGGCGTTCCTGGCGCTGGACTGCCGCGGCCTGGCGCGGGTCGACTTCTTCCTCGGCACCGGCCCGGACGGCGCCGATCGGCTCGTGGTCAACGAGGTCAACACCATGCCCGGGTTCACCCCGATCTCGATGTATCCGCGGATGTGGGCGGCGACCGGCGTCGACTTCGCCGCGCTGGTGGACCGGCTCGTCGAGGTCGCCCTGGCCGCCCGCCCGGCTGCCGAGGCGACGCTGGACGGCACCCGGGCGTGAGCCCGCCGGCGGTCGTCCGGCGCGGCGGCCTGGTGCTGCTGCTGGCCCTGCTGCCGGGCTGCGCGACCCCGGCCGACGGCGGGGCGTCCGCCGCACCCGCCGCGGCGACGCCGGGCACCCCCCAGGAGCTCGAGGAGCTGGTCGTCCCCGCCGTGCCGTCCGGCCTGCCGCGGGTCCCCGACGGCGCCCTGTCACCGCCGGCGGGGGAGAAGTCGGTGGAGGACGTCGCCGGCTACGCCGAGGACGCCGACCGGGAGCGCGAGGTGCTGCACGACTACGGCTACCGGTTCGGCTGGGAGCGCTACTGGGGGTCCGGGTCGGGTCCGCTGACCACCGTCTTCACCCACCAGTTCCAGACGCCCGAGGGCGCCGCGGCGTTCACCCGGGACGTGGCCGAGCACGACGGCGACGTCTACGGCGGCCTGCTGCGCGAGGAGCCGCCGGTCCTGCCCGCCGGCTGCCGGCTGCTGCAGCTCGCCGAGGGTGCCCCGGCGGCCGGGGTGACCTCGCCGGCGGCCTTCGCCTGGTGCGCGCGGGGGGTGTTCAGCATCGCTGTCACCGCCGTCGGCGGGTCGGTGGACTCGGTGACCGAGGAGGTGCGGGCCGTGGTGGCGGCCCAGCTGGACCGGCTGCCCTCGTCCTGACGGACACGGCGGCCCCGTCCCGTCCCGGCCCGGCCCCGTCCAGGGCACCGCCCCGAGCGGAGCGAGGGGTGGGGAGGACGGGGTCCTTCAACGAGGCGTGGGGGGAAGGGTGGTCCTTCGCTCAGCCGCCGGCGTCGACCGGCTGCACGGGGAGGGTGTCGTTGAGGACCGGGCCGAGCGCGGTGACCGGCGCGCTGTCCGTGTCGGCGGACACGGTCACCTGCACGTACACCGGCCGGTCGACGGCGGTCCACACGATGCTGTCGGGGTCGCTGGTGTCCACCAGCCAGTTGACGCCGTTGATCTGGATCAGCGGGGACGTCGGCTCCAGCGCGGCCGGCCGCTCCACGCCGCAGACCAGCACGACCGGCGGCTCGCCCCAGGCGTAGGCGTACGGGCTGGCGGACTGCACCGGGCGGGACGGCTCGCCGGCCAGCTCGAGCGGGAGCGCGCCCATGAGCGCCGGGCACGCGGCGTCGGCCTCCGGGGTCACCGGGGGCACCGCCACCGGCAGCGGGGGCAGGTCGGCCCGCCCGGGAGCCGGCGTCCCCCCGACGTCGGCGACCGCGTCGTCGGCCCGGTTCCCGGCGGTGTCGTCGTCCCCACCGAGGACGCGGGTGAGCACCAGCAGCACGACCACCAGCGGCAGGACGACAGCGGTCACGACGAGCGCGACGCGGCGCAGCGGATCGTCCGGCCGGGACGGCCGCGGCTCCCCGGTGTCCGGGGCGGGGTTCTCGGTCAGGGCGCTCAGATGTTGACGACGGGGCAGGTCAGCGTGCGCGTGATGCCGTCGACCGACTGCACCCGGGCGACGACCAGCCGGCCGAGCTCGTCGACGGTCTCGGCCTCCGCCCGCACGATCACGTCGTAGGGACCCGTGACGTCCTCGGCCTTGGTGACACCCGAGATCTCACTGATGCTCGACGCCACCTGGGCGGCCTTGCCGACTTCGGTCTGGATGAGGATGTAGGCGTGGACCACGGGAGACCTTTCCTCGGGCGGCGCTGCGGGTGCGGCGTCCGCGCCGGCGGGCGGACAGTTCGGCAACCTACCCCAGCAGGCTGGAGGGACCGGTGACTCGTCCGCGCCCACTGGTCCCGCGGGACGACCCCGCCGACAGCGTGCGGGTCGTCGGCGAGTTCGGCGTGATCGCCCGTGTGCTCGCGCGCTCCGGAACGGCCCGGGTCGCCGACGTCGGGCCCGGTGACGACGCCGCCGTGCTCCGCGCACCCGACGGCCGCGTGGTCGCCACCACGGACGTCCTCGTCGAGGGCCGGCACTTCCGTCGCGACTGGTCCTCGGCCGAGGACGTCGGGCACAAGGCGGCCGCGGCCAACCTCGCCGACGTCGCCGCCATGGGCGGGGTGACGACCGCGCTGCTGGTCGGGCTGGCCTGCCCGCCGGACACCCCGACGACGTGGCTGGAGGGCGTGGCCGCCGGTCTGGCCGAGGAGTGCGCGCCGCTGGGGGCGGCCGTCGTCGGCGGCGACACGGTGTCGTCGGCCCCCGACAGCGGCGCCGTCGTCCTGTCGGTGACCGCGCTGGGCGACCTGGGGGGCCGGGCGCCGGTGCTGCGCTCGGGTGCCCGGCCGGGCGACGTGCTCGCCCTGGCCGGCCGGCTGGGCTGGTCGGCGTGCGGTCTCGCTGTGCTGCGGCGCGGGTTCACCAGCCCGGCCGCGGCGGTGGCCGCGCACCGCCGTCCGGCGCCGCCCTACGCCGCCGGGCCGGCCGCGGCCGACGCCGGTGCGACGGCGATGTGCGACGTCAGCGACGGGTTGCTCGCCGACGCCAGGCACCTCGCCGAGGAGAGCGGCGTGCTCGTCGACGTCGACCGGGCGGCGCTGGTGCGGGCCACCCTGGCGCTGCCCGGCCCGCTGCAGCAGGTGGCGGCCGCCCTCGGCGGGGACCCGATGGCCTGGGTGCTGACCGGCGGGGAGGACCACGCGCTGCTGGCGACCTTCCCCGCCGGCACCGCCCTGCCGGAGGGCTGGGTGCCGATCGGCACGGTGCGGGCCGGGGGCCCCGGCGTGCGGGTCGACGGCGAGCCGGCCGAGGCGGCGGCCGCCGCCGTCGGAGCGGAGGGGACCGGGCATGCGCACTTCCGCTGAGGCCCGGCTGGCCGACGGCCGCCCGGTCGCGCTGCGGGCCGTGGCCTACGACGACCCGCTCGCCCGCGAGATGGTGGCCCGTGTGCAGCAGGAGTACGTGACCCGCTACGGCGGTCCCGACGAGGCGGTCGTCGACCCGGCCGAGTTCACCCCACCGGCCGGGCTGTTCCTCGTCGCCGAGGTGGACGGCGTCCCCGCGGGGTGCGGCGGCTGGCGGGTGCACGAGCCCGGCGTGGCCGAGGTCAAGCGCGTGTACGTGGCGCCCGGGTTCCGCCGGCAGGGCCTGGCGCAGCTGCTCATGGGCGCGCTCGAGGAGAGCGCGGCCGCGGCCGGCGTCCGGTCGGTGGTGCTGAACTCCGGGTCCCGGCAGCCGGAGGCGCTGGCGCTGTACGCCGCGCTCGGCTACACCTCTGCACCCGGGTACGGCGTGTACGCCGGCCTGCCCGGGGCGGTGTTCCTGGGCAAGCGACTGGACGGTGAGGAGGAGCGGTGAGCGGAGCCGGTGTGGTGACGATCTCGGCTTCCTACGGCGCAGGCGGTGACCAGGTCGGTCCAGCCGTCGCCGCGCACCTGGGCCTGGTCTTCCACGACCGGGCCATCCCCGCGCAGGTGGCCGGCCGGCTCGGCGTCCCGCTGGCCGAGGCGGAGGCCAACGACGAGACCGTCGCCCGGGGGCTGTGGCGGATCGTCGCCTCGCTCGGCAGCATGCCCGACCCGATGGGCGGCGTCGTCCCGGTGACCGAGCAGCTCGACGAGCGGACCTTCCGGCTGCAGACCGAGCGGGTGGTGCGCGAGATAGCCGACGGGCCGGGCGGGGTGGTCCTCGGCCGCGCCGCCGCGCTGGTGCTCGGCGACCGGCCCGGCACGCTGCACGTCCGCCTCGACGGCCCCGAGGAGCGGCGGCTCGACGCGGTCATGGTGCGCACCGGGCGCCCGCGCGACGAGGTGCGGCGGGAGCTGCGGGCCAACGACGCGGCGCGGGAGGGGTACGTGCGGCGGTCCTACCGCGTCGACGCGGCCTCGCCGCGCAGCTACCACCTGGTGATCGACAGCACGGCCCTGCCGCTGCAGACGGTCGTCGACCTGGTGGTCGAGGCCGCGCGCGCCCGCGGCATCGGCTGACCATCTCGCCCCTCCCGCCGGAGGAGGAGCGGGAGGGCGGCCGGCCCGGAACGCGACGGAGCCCGGAGGTCCTCCGACCTCCGGGCTCCGCGTGGTGACGTGCTGGAACGGCCCCGTGTCAGGGTCCCGACCCGAGCTCGCGAGGGTCGGGGGGACGCGGGGCCCTTCGTCAGGCGCGCACGACCTTGCCCGCCCGGATGCACGAGGTGCAGGCGTTGATGCGGCGACGGTTGCCCGGGGCGACGAGCGCCCGCACGGACTGGATGTTCGGGTTCCAACGGCGCGGCGTGCGGCGGTGCGAGTGCGACACCGACATACCGAAACCGGGCCCCTTGCCACAGACATCGCACACGGCAGCCACGGTGGATCACTCCCAGAGATTCGTTTCACGGACGGCGGCACGCCGACGCGCCCGCACACAGACCAAAGAAGAGTCTAACTGCTCCCTGGCGGCGACGTCGCGGAGGGCGGCGGCAGCACGCCCGGGCCCCGTCGCACGCCCGGCGCCGTCGGTCCGCGTGGGTACCCTCCGGCCGTGCTGCCGGCGCTCGACGACGCCGCGGTCGGCCAGTGGTGCCGGGCCGCGGTCGCCGGGCTGTCCGCAGCGCGGGGCCGCCTCGACGACCTCAACGTCTTCCCCGTGCCCGACGGCGACACCGGCACCAACCTGCTGGCCACCGCCGAGGCCGCGCTGGCCACGCTCGACGAGGCCGGCCCCGACCGGGCCGAGCCGGCCTGGGCGCTCGTGGCCCGCGGAGCCGTGCTGGGCGCCCGCGGCAACTCCGGCACCATCCTCGCCCAGCTGTGGCGCGGGCTGGCCGACCAGCTGGCGGGCCAGCCCCCGGCCGACGGGCCCACCCTCGCCGCCGCACTGCAGAAGGCCGCTGACAGCGCCTACGGCGCCGTCGCCGACCCGGAGGAGGGGACGTTCCTCACGGTGGCGCGGGCCGGCGGTGAGGCGGCGGTCGCCGCGGTCGCCGGCGGGCACACCGCCCTGGGCGAGGTCGTGCGGGCCGCGGCCGACGGCGCCCGTGCCGCCCTCGAGGCGACGCCGGGACAGCTGGCCGCGCTGCGCGACGCCGGCGTGGTCGACGCCGGGGGAGCGGGGCTGTGCCTGGTCCTCGACGCCCTGGTCACCACCGTGACCGGTGTCGAGCCCGACCGCCCGCCGCTGGTCCGCCGGGCCGAGCGCGGCCTCCACGCCGGGCACCACCACGGACACGACTCCGGTGACCTGCCCCACCAGCCGCCCGCCGGCCCGGGCAGCGAGGTGCAGTACCTGCTCGCCGACAGCGACGAGGCCGCCGTGGCCCAGCTGCAGGACCGGCTGGCCGCCCTGGGCGACAGCCTGGTGGTCGTCGGCGTCGACACACCCGGCGGGCGCGAGTGGAACGTGCACGTGCACGTCAGCGACGTCGGCGCGGCCATCGAGGCCGGCATCGAGGCCGGCCGGCCGTACCGCATCTCGGTGACCCCGCTGGCCCCGGTCCGGGCGCCGGCGCCGGACCCCGGGGCGCGTGCGGTCGTCGCGATCGTCCCCGACGGCGGGCTCGCCGAGCTCTTCACCGACGAGGGCGCCACCGTCGTCCCCTGCGGCCCGGGCGGCGTGGCCGAGGACGACGTGCTCGCCGCGGTCCTGGGGTCCGGCGCGGCGGGCGTCGTCGTGCTGCCCAACGACCCGGCGTTCACCGCCCTGGCCTCCCGCGCCGCCGAGCGCGCCCGCGAGGAGGGGCGCGACGTCGCCGTCGTCCCCACCCGCTCGCCGGTGCAGGGCCTCGCGGCGCTCGCCGTCGCCGACCCCTCCCGGCGCTTCGGTGACGACATCGTCACCATGGCCGAGGCGGCCGCGGCCACCCGCTGGGCCGAGGTCACCGTCGCCGAGCACGAGGCGCTGACCAGCGCCGGCCGGTGCGCGCCCGGCGACGTGCTGGGCTCGGCGGAGGGCGACGTCCTGCTCATCGGCGGGGAGCCGGCCGCGGTCGCCTGCGAGCTGCTCGACCGCATGCTGTCCGCCGGCGGGGAGCTGGTCACCGTCGTCGCCGGCTCCGACACCGACCTCGCCGACGTGGTCTGCACGCACCTGGCGGCCGTGCACCCGACCGTCGAGGTGACCCGCTACGACGGCGCACCCGAGGGGGTCCGGCTGCAGGTGGGGGTGGAGTAGTGGCCGTCGACATGGCCACCCGGCTGGACCGGGTGCTCGGGGCCAAGACCGCCAAGGCGATGGCCGAGCAGCTCGAGCTGTACACGGTGCGCGACCTGCTGCGGCACTACCCGCGCCGGTACGCCAAGCGCGGGGAGATGACCCGCCTCGACGACCTCCAGGTCGGCGACCGGGTGACCGTGCTGGCCCAGGTGCGCAAGGTGGCCACGCGGAAGATGCGCAACCGCCCGGGCACCCTCACCGAGGTCACCGTGGGCGACGGTGCCGGCTCCATGCAGCTGGTCTTCTTCAACCGCAGGCACGCCAACCTGCGCGAGGGGGCCTGGGGGCTGTTCGCCGGGACCGTCGGCGAGTACCGCAGGAGCAAGCAGTTCGCCCACCCGGACTGCCACCTCATCACCGGGGACGACGACACGGACTGGGCCCGCGCGCTCATCCCCATCTACCCGGCGAGCAAGGACGTCTCCAGCTGGGTCATCCAGAAGTCGGTCCGGCTGCTGCTCGACGCCTCCGGCGGCTTCGGCTTCGTCGAGGACCCGCTGCCCGCGGAGCTGCGCGCCCGTCACGGGCTGCCCAGCCTGGCGGCCGCGCTGCTCGACATCCACCGGCCCACCTCCGACGAGGACGTCGAGCGGGCCGGGTACCGGCTCAAGTGGGACGAGGCGCTCACCCTCCAGCTGACCCTCGCCGCCCGCCGCCGCGCCGCCGCGCTGGAGCCCGGGATCGCCCGCCCGCGGCGCCCCGGGGGTCTGCTGGACGCCGTCGACGCGGCCCTGCCCTTCGCGCTCACCGACGGGCAGTGCGCGGTGGGGGAGGAGCTCGCCGCCGAGCTGGCCCGCGAGCAGCCCATGCACCGGCTGCTGCAGGGCGAGGTCGGCGCCGGCAAGACCGTCGTCGCGCTGCGCGCCATGGCCCAGGTCGTCGACGCCGGCGGCCAGGCCGCGCTGCTCGCCCCCACCGAGGTGCTCGCCGCCCAGCACGCCCGCAGCATCGGGGCGATGCTCGGCCCGCTGGGCCGCGCCGGGGAGCTGGACGGCGACCCGGCCGGCACCCGCGTGGTGCTGCTCACCGGCTCGCAGAAGGCCGCCGCCCGCCGGCAGGGCCGCGCCGCGGTGGCCGACGGCAGCGCCGGCATCGTCGTCGGCACGCACGCGCTGCTGCAGGAGGGCGTGGACTTCGCCGACCTCGGCCTGGTCGTGGTCGACGAGCAGCACCGCTTCGGCGTCGAGCAGCGCGACGCGCTGCGGGCCAAGGGCAACCGGCCGCCGCACGTGCTGGTGATGACCGCGACGCCGATCCCGCGGACGGTCGCGATGACCGTCTACGGAGACCTGGAGACCTCCACGCTGCGTCAGCTGCCGGGCGGGCGCGGCGGGGTGGCCAGCTCGGTGGTCCCCGTCCGCGACAAGCCGGCCTGGCTCGACCGCGCCTGGGAGCGGCTGCGCGAGGAGGTCGCCGCCGGCCGGCAGGCCTACGTCGTCTGCCCGCGGATCGGTGAGGACGCCGCCACGGAGGAGGAGCCCGACGACGCCGACGGCGCCCCGGCGGGGGAGGTCTCGGACCGCCGTCCGCCGCTGGCCGTCCTCGACGTGGCCGAGGAGCTGCGCGCCGGGCCGCTGGCCGGGCTGCGCCTGGAGGTCCTGCACGGCCGGATGACCCCGGAGGACAAGGAGGCGCGGATGCGCGCCTTCGCCGCGGGGGACGTCGACGTCCTGGTCGCCACCACCGTCGTCGAGGTCGGCGTCGACGTGCCCAACGCCACCGTGATGGTCGTTCTGGACGCCGACCGCTTCGGCGTCAGCCAGCTCCACCAGCTGCGCGGCCGGGTGGCGCGCGGCAGGCACCAGGGCCTGTGCCTGCTGGTCTCCGAGGCGTCCGCGTCCTCGGCCACCGGGCAGCGGCTGGCCGCGGTGGCCGGCACCTCGGACGGGTTCGAGCTGGCCCGGCTGGACCTGGAGACCCGCCGCGAGGGTGACGTGCTCGGTGCCGCGCAGTCCGGCCGCCGCTCAGGCATCAGGATGCTCTCGCTGCTGGAGGACGAGCAGCTCATCGCCGAGGCCCGCACCGAGGCCACGGCCCTGCTGGCCACCGACCGCGGCCTCGCCGACTTCCCGGGCCTGGCGATGGAGGTGGCCGCGCTGGCCACCGACGAGCGCGCGGAGTACCTGGAGAAGGCATGAGGAAAGACCCCGTCCCCCTCACCCCTCGCACGCTCGGGGCGAGCCTCTGGACGGGGCCGGAGGCGTGACCAGGATCATCGCCGGCGCCGCCGGGGGACGGCGGCTGAAGGTGCCGCCGTCGGGCGTGCGGCCCACCGGCGACCGCGCCCGGGAGGCGTTGTTCAACAGCCTCGGCACCTTGCTGGACCTCGAGGGGGCCGCCGTCCTGGACCTCTACGCCGGGTCCGGGGCGCTGGGGTTGGAGGCGCTCAGCCGCGGCGCGTCCCCGGTGGTGTTCGTGGAGAACGGCCCGCGGGTGCTGCCGGTGCTGCGGGCCAACCTCGAGGCGGTAGGCCTGCCCGGCGGGCGCATCGTGTCCGGCTCGGTGCCCTCCGTCGTCGCCGGGCCGCCGCCGGCCCGTTTCGACCTCGTCCTCGCCGACCCGCCCTACGCCACGCCGCTGCCCCAGGTCCTCGGCGTGTTGGCGGCGCTGCTCAGCGGGGAGTGGCTGGCCGAGGGCGCCGTCGTCGTGGTCGAGCGCTCCAGCCGCGAGGCGCCCTTCGAGTGGCCGACACCCCTGCGCGGACTGCGCGACCGCCGCTACGGCGAGGCCGTGCTCCGGTACGGTCGCTGTCCGTGAGGCGAGCGGTCTGCCCCGGGTCGTTCGACCCCGTGACGAACGGCCACGTCGACGTCGTCAGCCGGGCCGCGGCCCTGTACGACGAACTGGTCGTCGCCGTCCTGGTGAACCCCGGCAAGGCCGGGCTGTTCACCGTCGACGAGCGCATCGCGCTGCTGCGCGACGCGGTCGCCGACGTCCCCAACGTTGTCGTCGACAGCTTCCAGGGCCTGCTCGTCGACTACTGCCGCAGCAACGACATCCCGGTGATCGTCAAGGGGTTGCGCGCGGTCAGCGACTTCGAGTACGAGCTGCAGATGGCGCAGATGAACCGCGAGCTGGCCGGGGTGGAGACGCTCTTCGTGCCCACGGCCCCGCAGGTCGGCCACCTCTCCTCCAGCCTGGTCAAGCAGATCGCCACCTTCGGCGGCGACGTCTCGGGGCTGGTGCCCAAGGCCGTGCACGAGCGGCTCATCGCGCACCGGGAGCAGGGGACGTGACGGAGCTCGCGAGGTCACCCGAGGACACCGCACCGCCGGTCGCGGCTCCGACGAGCGCCGGTGAGGAGGAGACGTGACGGAGGTCGTCTACCGGCTGTACGAGACCGTCGACGAGCTCAGCAGCGTCATCGAGAACGCGCGCAGCGTGCCGATGTCCGGCGGCTCGTGCATGGTCCCCCGCGACGTCGTGCTCGACCTGCTCGACGACCTCCGCGAGAACCTGCCGGCCGAGGTGCACAAGGCCGGCGCGATCGTCGAGCAGCGCACCGAGATCCTCCAGCAGGCGCAGGCCGAGGCGGAGCGGCTGACCGGCCGCACCCGCAGCGAGACCGAGCAGGTGGTCGGCGCGGCGCGGCGGCAGCGCGAGGAGATCCTCGGCACGGCCCGCCGGCAGCGCGACGACCTGCTGGCCCGCGCCCAGGCCGAGGCCGAGGACCTGCTCGCCCGCGCCGAGGAGGAGGCCGAGCAGATCGCCGAGGAGGCCCGCCGGCAGTACGACGCGCTGATCGCCGAGGCCCAGGCCCAGCAGGCGGAGATCCTGGCGGCCGCGCAGGCCGAGCACGAGCGGCTGATCAGCGAGACCGAGGTCTACCGGGGCGCGGTCGACCGCGCCGACGAGCTCGGGGCGCGGACCGCAGCGGACGTCACCCGGATGCGCACCGAGGTCGACGAGTACGTCGACACCCGGCTGGCCGACTTCGGCGGCACCCTGGAGCGGATGCTGCGCTCGGTGGAGAAGGCGCGCGCCAGCCTCCGCGAGTAGTAGAAGGACCCCGCGTCCCCCATCCCTCGCAGGTCGGCCTCGCCCGGAGGCTCACCCCCAGCGTGCGAGGGGTGAGAGGGGCGAGGTCCTTCTACTGACGCGGGGCCGTCCGGACCGTCACCACGCTCGGGGCGGTGTCCTGCAGGGGCCTCCTGCGGGCCGGACGGGCCGCGGCGCGCATCGGGTAGGCTGGGCACCTGGTCCGACCGCCGGAGGTCCCCGCACCCCGGCCGGCCTCCTCCCCGACGCCTACCGCGAGTACCGACATGCCTGCCGCACAGCCGCCCCGCCCAGGCGCCGCGTCCCCGGACGCCCGGCGTCCCGCCGCCAACCCCTGGTCCGTGGACCTGCGCGAGCTCGGCCGCCGCGCCGGCTCCATGCAGGAGCTGGAGCGCACCCTGCCGGCGCCCGCTGACTGGCGGGTGGAGCTCATCGGCGTCCCCGAGGGCGCCGAGGTCCGGCTCCGGCTCCGGCTGGAGTCGGCGATGGAGGGCGTGCTGGTCAGCGGCGAGGTCGACGTCCCCGTCACGGGCTCGTGCGCGCGCTGCCTGGAGCCGATCGAGGACACCCTCGAGCTCGACGTCCAGGAGCTGTTCGCCTACGCGGGCAGCACCACCGAGGCCACCAGCGAGGAAGACGAGGTCCGCCGCGTCGAGGGCGACCACATCGACCTCGAGCCGATGGTCCGCGACCTCGTCGTCCTGGGCCTCCCGCTCGCGCCGACCTGCACCGAGGACTGCGCCGGCCTCTGCGTCGACTGCGGGCAGCGCCTCGACGACCTGCCCGCCGACCACACGCACGAGCAGCTCGACCCGCGCTGGGCCGGGCTGGCTCGCCGCTTCGGTGCCTCGCAACCCGACCGTTTCGCCTCCGCACCGGGCACCCCCGGTGCGGACAACCCAGAGGAGAACTGACGTGGCCGTCCCGAAGCGGAAGATGTCCCGCGCCAACACCCGCGCCCGGCGCTCGCAGTGGAAGGCGTCCGCGCCCACCCTGACGCCGTGCCCGAACCGCGCCTGCGGCCAGCCCAAGCCGCCGCACCAGGCCTGCCCGAACTGCGGGCAGTACGCGGGCCGTCAGGTCCTCTCGGTCTGACCCCGGCAGGACCAGCCGTGGGGACGACGGCCACCGGTACCCAGCCCACTGCGGGCGGGGCCGCCGGCCGTTCCCCGGCCGGTGTCGCGCACGCCGACCGCGCGGCCGCCTGGCTCCTCGACGCCCTGGGTGTCGAGCTGCCCGGCGGCCTGCTGGCGTTGGCGCTGACCCACCGCTCCTACGCCTACGAGCACGGCGGGCTGCCGACCAACGAGCGGCTGGAGTTCCTCGGGGACTCGGTGCTCGGCCTGGTCGTCACCGACGAGCTCTACCAGCGGCACCCTGATCTCCCCGAGGGCCGGCTGGCCAAGCTGCGGGCCTCGGTGGTCAACATGACGTCGCTGGCCGGCGTCGCCCGCCGGCTCGGCGACGGCGGCCTGGGGCCGCACCTGCTGCTCGGCCGCGGTGAGGAGACCACCGGCGGCCGGGACAAGGACTCGATCCTCGCCGACGCCGTGGAGGCGATCATCGGGGCCGTGCACGTCGGGCTCGGCCTGGACACCGCCGCGGCGATCGTGCACCGGCTGTTCGACCCGCTGCTGGACCAGGCCGCCACCCGCGGCGCCGGCCTGGACTGGAAGACCAGCCTGCAGGAGCTCGGCGCCCGGCTGGGGCTCGGTGCGCCGACCTACGTGGTCGAGGACACCGGCCCCGACCACGCCAAGACCTTCACCGCCGCCGTCGTCCTCGCCGGCACGGTGTACGGCCGCGGCGCCGGCCGCACCAAGAAGGCCGCCGAGCAGGAGGCCGCCGAGGCCGCCTGGCACGCCCTCTCCGACGGCGCCGGCCCCGACGGCGCGGCCGTCGCGGCCGGATCCGGGGCGAGCTGAGCCGACGTGCCCGAGCTGCCCGAGGTCGAGGTGGTCCGGCGCGGCCTGGAGCGCTGGGTCGCCGGACGCTCCGTCGCCTCCGTCGAGGTCCACCACCCGCGCGCCGTCCGCCGCCACCTCGAGGGCGCCGAGCACTTCGTCGCCGCGCTGACCGGGCGCACCCTCACCGCCGCCCACCGCCGCGGCAAGTACCTGTGGCTGCCGCTGGCCGAGGGCGACGGCACGCCGGCCGGCCAGGCGCTCGTCGCCCACCTCGGGATGAGCGGCCAGCTGCTGGTCGAGAAGCCCACCCAGCCCGACGAGACCCACCTGCGCGCCCGCTTCACCTTCACCGACGGCGGTCGCGAACTGCGTTTCGTCGACCAGCGCACGTTCGGCGGGCTGGCGGTGGAGGACACCGGCGAGGGCGACACCGTGCCGCCCCGGGTCGCGCACATCGCGATCGACCCACTGGACCCGGCCTTCGACGAGGCCGAGTTCTCCACCCGGTTGCGTCGGCGGCGCACGGAGGTCAAGCGCGCGTTGCTGGACCAGACGCTGATCGGCGGCGTCGGCAACATCTACGCCGACGAGTCGCTGTGGCGAGCCCGGTTGCACGGCAACCGCCCGACCGACCGGCTCACCCGGGCCCAGGTCGGCGCGCTGCTGGAGGGCGTGCGCGACGTCCTCCACGAGAGCCTGGCGCAGGGCGGCACCTCCTTCGACTCGCTCTACGTCGACGTCAACGGGCAGAGCGGCTACTTCTCCCGGCACCTAGCCGTCTACGGCCAGGCCGACCGGCCGTGCCCGCGCTGCGGGACGCCGATCGTGCGCGAGTCCTTCATGAACCGCTCCAGCTACAGCTGCCCGCAGTGCCAGCCGCGCCCGAGAGCCCGCCGACCGTGAGCGGACGGGAACGGGCGAGCAGCGGAGCGCTCCGCGGGATCGGACCACGGGGATGGTGAGCGGGGAGGGCGGACGGCGCCGGGTCGTGGCCCTGGTCTCCGGTTCGGTGCAGGGCGTCGGCTACCGCTGGTTCGTCCGCGGACGGGCCGCGGCGGCCGGTCTGGCGGGGTCGGCGACGAACCTGCCCGACGGGCGCGTCGAGGTCGTGCTGGAGGGGGCGGACGCCGCGGTGAGGGCCGTCCTGGTCGATCTGCAGGGCGATCAGGCGCCCGGTGCGGTGACGCGGGTCGACGTCCGGGACGAGCCGGTCCAGGGGAGTTCTGGCTTCACGACGGCGTGACCAACGTGACACCTCCCCGACACGGGGACGTTGGAGTGTGCCCGTTGACCTGCGTGTCCGGGCCTGTCACCCTGGGAACACACGGACCGCGCCGACCGTCGTACGGGGCGCAGGTCACACCTCCACGCAGTCGAAAGGCCGTTGTTGCCATGGCCAAGGCCCTGTTCGGTCACGTCGTCGCCCCCGCGGAGCTCCGAGTAGTCGAGGAGAACGCCGTCCTGCGAGCCCGGGTGCGCCGACTGGAGCAGGAACTGGAGGAGCTGCGCGCCCAGCGCGACGCCGCCATCGCCCACGAGCTGCTCAGCCTGGCCGGCGACAACGCCGAGCCCGCGCTCGCCTGAGAGAGGGCCCCTCTGCCCTCCGCCACTCGCGGGCTCGCGGCGGGACCCTGCAGAGGGGCCGACCGCTGGGCAGGTAACTCGCCGTCGTGCACCTCTCCAGCCTGACGCTGAAGGGCTTCAAGTCCTTCGCGTCCGCGACGACCCTGCGCCTGGAGCCGGGGATCACCGCTGTCGTCGGCCCCAACGGGTCCGGCAAGTCGAACGTCGTCGACGCCATCGCCTGGGTCCTGGGCGAGCAGGGGGCCAAGAGCCTGCGCGGCGGCAAGATGGAGGACGTCATCTTCGCCGGCACGGCCGGCCGCCCGGCTCTCGGCCGGGCCGAGGTGACGCTCACGATCGACAACTCCGACGGCGCGCTGCCGATCGACTACACCGAGGTGTCGATCACCCGTCGGATGTACCGCTCCGGGGAGAGCGAGTACGAGATCAACGGGGACAAGGTCCGGCTGCTCGACGTCCAGGAGCTGCTCAGCGACTCCGGCATCGGCCGCGAGATGCACGTCATCGTCGGCCAGGGCCAGCTCGACGCCGTCCTCTCCGGCCGCCCGGAGGACCGCCGCGCCTTCATCGAGGAGGCCGCCGGTGTCCTCAAGCACCGCAAGCGCAAGGAGAAGGCGCTCCGCAAGCTCGACGCGATGCAGGCCAACCTCGACCGGCTCGCCGACCTCACCGCCGAGCTGCGCCGCCAGCTCAAGCCGCTGGGCCGGCAGGCCGAGGTCGCCCGCCGCGCGGCCGGCGTGCAGGCCGACCTGCGCGACGCCCGGCTCCGGCTGCTCGCCGACGACCTCGTGCAGCTGCGCGACGCGCTGGACGAGGACGTCGCCGACGAGGCCGCCGCCCGGCAGCGACGTGCCGTCGTCGAGGCGGAGCTGGCGCGGACGTCGGCGCGCGAGTCGGCACTCGAGGTGCAGCTCGCGGCCGACGCCCCGCTGCTGGCCACCGCCCAGGACACCTGGTACCGGCTGTCGGCCCTCATCGAGCGCTTCCGCGGCATCGTGCAGCTGGCCGCCGAGCGGCACCGTCACCTCTCCGCCGCGCCGCCCGCGCCCGCCGCCGGCCGGGACCCCGACCAGCTCGAGGCCGAGGCCGACCGGGTCGCCGCCACCGAGGAGCAGCTGGCCGCGGGGCTGGCGGCCGAGCGCGGCCGGCTGGCGTCCGCCGTCGCGATCCGCAGCGAGCTGGAGGCCGCCCTCGCCGAGGCCGAGCGCGCCTGGGTGGCCGCCGCCCGCGCGCTGGCCGACCGCCGGGAGGGCCTGGCCCGGCTCTCCGGCCAGGTCGCCGCCGCCCGCTCGCGCGTCGCCGCGGGGGAGTCGGAGATCGAGCGGCTCGCGCTCGCCGCCGGCGAGGCCGCCGACCGGGCCGAGGTCGCCGCCGAGCGGCTGGCCGAGCGCCGGGAGGCGGTGGCCGAGCAGGAGGACGGCGACGTCGCGCTGGTCACCGCCCACCAGGACGCCGTCGCCGCGCACGCCGAGGCGGCCCGGGCGGTCACCGAGCTGGCCGCCGCGGAGCGCGCCGCCGAACGCGACCGCGCCTCTTGCCAGGCCCGGCGCGACACCCTCGCCCAGGGCCTGGCGCCGGCCGACGGCGCCGCGGCCGTGCTCGCCGCCGGCCTGCCCGGCGTGCTGGGCCCGTTCGCCGACCGGGTGACCGTCGCGCCCGGTGGGGAGGTCGCGCTGGCGGCCGCCCTGGCCGGCATGGCCGACGCCCTCGTCGTCGACTCCGTCGCCGGGGCCGCCGCGGCGCTGGCACACCTCAAGGACGTCGACGGCGGCCGGGCCGGGCTGCTCGTCACCGGCGGCCTGCCCGCGCTGCCCCGGGAGGGCTGGCCGGAGCTGCCCGAGGGCGTGCGCTGGGCCCGCGACCTCGTCGACGCCCCCGAGGAGCTGCACCCGGCTCTGGACCGCGCGCTGGACCGGGTCGCCGTCGTGCCCGGCCTGGACGCCGCCGTCACCCTCGTCGGCACGCACCCGCGCGTGCGGGCGGTGACCGCGGACGGCGACCTGGTCGGCTCCGACTGGTCGGCCGGCGGCCAGGCCAACGCCCCCTCCGGCCTGGAGGTCCGCGCCCGGGTGGACGACGCCGGCCGGGAGCTGGCCGCCGCGGCCGCCCGCGCCGCCGAGCTCGCCGACCGGCTGGCCACCGCGCGCGAGACCGCCCGCGCGCGCTCCGCCGACGTCGACGAGGCCCTCGCCGCGCGCCAGACCGCTGACCGCAGCCGCTCCGCGGTCGCCGCGCAGCTGGCCGAGCTCGGCGCCGCCGCCCGCTCCGCCGCCGCCGAGGCCGAGCGCTCCTCGGCCGCCCGGGTCCGGGCCGAGCAGGCGCTCGAGCAGGCGCAGACCGCGCTCACCGCGCTGGAGCAGCGTCTGGCCGAGGCCGAGGCCGCGCCGGTCGAGGAGGAACCCGACCCCGCCGAGCGGGACCGGCTGCGGCTCGAGGCGGCCGCGGCGCGGCAGACCGAGACCGAGGCGCGGCTGGCCGTCCGCACCGCCGAGGAGCGGGTCCGGGCGTTGTCCGGGCGGGCCGAGTCGCTGCGCCGGCAGGCCCGCCAGGAGCGCGCCGCCCGTGAGCGCGCCGCTGCGGCCCGGGTGGCCCGCGAGCGCGGCGCGCAGGTCGCCGCCCGGGTGCGGTCCGGCGCGGAGGCGGCGCTCACCGCGCTGGCGTCGTCCCTCGCCCGGGCCGTCGTGGAACGGGACGAGCTGGCCCGCGTGCGCACCGCCCGCGAGGCCGAGCTGCTCGAGGTGCGCGTCGCCGTCCGCGCCGCCACCGCCGAGCTGGAGCGGCTGACCGACGAGGTGCACCGCGACGAGGTGGCCCGCGCCGAGCAGCGCTACCGCATCGAGGCACTCGAGGGCCGGGCGGCCGAGGAGTACGGCGTCGACCTGCCCACCCTGCTCGGCGAGTACGGGCCCGCCGCCCCGGTGCCGCCCACCCCGGCGCAGGTCGCCGCCGCGCAGGCCGCGGGGGACCCCGAGCCGGCCCCGGTGCCCTACGACCGTGCCGCCCAGGAACGCCGCGCCGCCAGGGCCGAGCGAGACCTGGCCACGCTGGGCAAGGTCAACCCGCTGGCGCTGGAGGAGTTCGCGGCGCTGGAGGAGCGGCACGGCTTCCTGGCCACGCAGCTCGAGGACCTCAAGGCCACCCGCCGCGACCTGCTCACCGTCGTCCGCGAGGTCGACGGGCGCATCCACGACGTCTTCGCCTCGGCCTTCGCCGACGTGCAGCGGGAGTTCGAGCAGGTCTTCGCCGTCCTCTTCCCGGGCGGGCACGGCCGGCTGCACCTCACCGACCCCGAGGACATGCTCAGCACCGGCGTCGAGGTCGAGGCCAGGCCGCCCGGCAAGAAGGTCAAGCGGCTCTCGCTGCTGTCCGGCGGCGAGCGGTCGCTGACCGCCGTCGCGCTGCTCGTGGCGATCTTCCGGGCCCGGCCCTCGCCGTTCTACGTGCTCGACGAGGTCGAGGCCGCGCTCGACGACGTCAACCTCGGCCGGCTGCTCACCCTCGTCGAGCAGCTCCGCGCGACCTCGCAGCTGATCGTCATCACGCACCAGAAGCGGACGATGGAGATCGCCGACGCGCTCTACGGCGTCAGCATGCGCGGCGACGGCATCACCGGCGTCATCAGCCAGCGTCTCCGGGAGGCCGAGAGCGCCTGATGGCCGACGCGGACGGGCTGCGGGTGCTCACCTGGAACCTGTGGTGGCGCTTCGGCGCCTGGCAGGACCGGCAGACGGCGATCGAAGCGGAGCTGGCGGCCGCGCGGCCCGACGTCTGCGCGCTGCAGGAGGTCTGGATCGGCCCCGAGGGCGACCAGGCCGAGCTGCTCGCCGGGCGGTTGGGCATGCACGCGGTCGTCGCCCCGAGCCCGGCGCCGGGGCGCTGGCAGCGCCGCCTCGGGGATCCGGCCATCGGCTTCGCCAACGCCGTCCTCAGCCGCTGGCCGATCACCCGCAGCGCCGTCCACGAGCTGCCGGCACACCCTGGGGAGGACGGGGAGCGGACCGTCCTGCACGCGGAGATCGCCGCCCCGGGAGGGACGGTTGACGTGTTCACCACGCAGCTGGACTCCGCTCCCGACCGCTCGGCCACGCGCTGCGCCCAGGTGGAGGAGGTCGTGCGTTTCGTCGCGGCCCGCGCGGGCACGGCGCACCCGCCGGTGGTCACCGGTGATCTGAACGCCGAGCCGGACTCCGACGAGATCCGGCGGCTGTGCGGGCACAAGACCGCACCGGTCGTGCCGGGCACCGTGCTCGTCGACGCCTGGCGCTACGCCGGTCCGGATGAGGCCGGCTGGACCTGGGACCGGCGCAACCCGCACGTGGCGGCGACCTTCGAGCCGAGCGCGCGGATCGACTACGTGCTGGTCGGACCGCCCACCGCCGGAGGGCGCGGACACGTGCGCGGCGTCCGGCTCGTCGGCGACCGGCCCGTCGACGGCGTGTGGCCGTCGGACCACTGCGGGGTGCTCGCCGAACTCGGGGGCGCCCGGTGATCAAGGTCCGACGGGTCGCCCCGGGGGAGTGGGCGGTGCTCCGCGACGTCCGGCTGCGCGCGCTGCTCGATGCACCGTCGGCATTCGCCTCCACCCACGCCCGCGAGGTGGCCTTCGGCGAGGACGAGTGGCGTGCCCGGATCGCCGGTGGTCCGTGGTGGCTGGCCTACGTGGACGGCGTCCTCGTCGGCATGGTCGCCGGCTACGGCACGGACGACGAGCCCGGCGTCCGCCACCTCGTGTCGATGTGGGTGGCAGCCGAGGCGAGGGGCACGGGGGCGGCGACCGCGCTGGCCGGGGAGATGTGCCGCTGGGCCGCCGCGGACGGCGCACGGACGGTGAGCCTCTGGGTGGCCGACGGCAACGACCGGGCGCGCCGGTTCTACGAGCGCCTCGGCTTCACCGGCACGGACGAGCGGCAGCCCCTGCCCAGCGATCCGGGCACCGGCGAGGAGCGGATGGAGCGCGTCCTCCGCTAGACCCCGGAGCGCACCTCGAGGTCGACGACCAGCGGCAGGTGGTCGGAGGCGCCGGCGCCGTCCAGCACGTGCGCCCGGCTCACGCCGACGCCGGGGGAGACCCACACCTGGTCGATCCGCCGGTGCGGACGCCGGGCCGGGTGCGTCCCGCCGCGCCGGGCCTGCCAGAACCGCCAGCCGGCCCGGTCCTCGCGGTCGGGGGCCAGCTCCCAGGCGTCGGTGAAGCGACCGGTCAGCCGGGCGAGCTCGGGGGCCCGCGGGTCGGCGTTGAAGTCCCCGACGAGGACGCCGGTCTCCATCGGCTCGGTGTGCAGCTGCGCGATCGCGGCGATCTGCTCGGCGCGCTCCTCCGGCGAGCAGGTGGAGAGGTGGGTGGTCGTCACCCACAGCGCGGCGCCGTCGAGCTCGACCATGGTCCGCAATGCGCTGCGCGGCTCGCCGCTGCCGGGCAGCGGGTGGACGTCGCTGATCAGGACGGGCAGCCGGGACAGCAGCGCGTTGCCGTACTGGCGGCGCAGCCCCTCGTCCCGGCGCGGCTCGTCGATCGCCGGCCCCCAGGCCAGTTGCATGTCCAGCGCCCGGGACAGCAGCAGGGCCTGGTCGACGTCCTCGCTGCGCCCGCCGAAGTGCCGGTCCACCTCCTGCAGGCAGATGAGGTCGGCGTCCGCGGCCGCGAGCACCGTGGCCAGCCGGGGGAGGTCGTGGCGGCCGTCGTCGCCGACGCCGTGGTGGGTGTTGAAGGTGACCAGCCGGACCGGGACCGGCGGCTGGTCGGGGCCGGGAGCGGGCCTCGTGCCCAGGGGGTCGCTCACGAATCCTCCTCGCTGGCGCTCGTCGGCTCCGTTCGCGGGCGCTGCTGTGCCCATGGTGGGCTCGCGAGCCCGCTCACCTGCGTCAGCCTGTCACCTCCGCCGGGACCGGGTTCGACAGCGGCAGGTCGGCGACCAGCCGCAGCCGCCCCTGGCCCCCGTCGTCCCGGTCGCTGACGAACAGCCGGAACGAGGCGTCGCGGTCGTGCAGCACCAGCTCGCCGAGCTGGTTGCCGAAGTACGGCCCGGCCTGCTTGGCCCAGTCCAGCTCGGAGGGGCGGACCCGGGCCAGGCGGGACATCCCCGTGGTGAGCCGGCGGGCCCAGCGGCTCCAGCCGATGCGGAAGCCCACGCGGATCGGGTGCGGCGCCTGGTTGTGCAGCGGGGACACGGTCAGCTGGTGCACCCGGGTGCTCAGGCCGTCGGGCTGCACCAGCTCGGCGGCGTAGGCGTGGTGGACGTCGCCGGAGAGCACCAGCGCGGTCGCCGGCGCCCGGCCCTGCTCGCCCCGGGCCAGCCCGACCAGGGCGCGGCCCAGCCGCTCGAAGGAGTCGCCGAACGCGGCCCAGTGCTCCAGGTCGGCGGCCTGCCGGAGCTGTTCGGAGACCCAGCCCAGGGGGCGGCCCAGGTGCCGCCGGACGAGCGTCTCGTTCCACCGCTCCACCTGGTGGATGGCGTGCGGCAGCAGCCAGGGCAGCGAGGTGCCCAGCACCAGGTGCTCGACCCCCTCGTCGACGGCGCGGCGCATCGCCGCCTCCACCCAGGCGAACTCGTCCTCGTCGAGCATCCCGCGGGTCGACTCCTCCAGCACCCGGCCGGCCCGGCTGTCGACCATGATCATCCGCGCCTCGCCCCAGTGCCGCACGTAGCTCCAGCGGACCGAGCGGGGGTCGCGGTCGGCGGCCTCGGCCATGGCCTGCAGCACCGGCTCGGCGTCGTCCCGGTGCTCCTGCACCGCCTGCCAGGTCTCGTTGTCGGCCAGCTCCTGCGGGCTGAGGTTGCCCAGGTGCTGGTAGACCCAGTAGCTGACCAGGCCCCCGCAGATCCGGCGGGTCCACCAGTCCTGCCCGGTCACCTTCCGGCGCCAGGCGGCGGAGGTGTTCCAGTCGTCGATCATCTCGTGGTCGTCGAAGATCATCGACGACGGCACGGTCGACAGCAGCCAGCGCACCTGGGGATCGCTCCAGGACTCGGCGTAGAGCCGGGTGTACTCCTCGAAGTCGTCGACCTGGGCGTCCCGCGGGGTCGGTTGCTGCCGGCGCAGGGAGAGCCACTGGCGGGTCGCGCGGGTGAGCTCGTCGGCGTAGACCTGGTCGCCGAGCAGCACCAGCGCGTCGGGCCAGGTGTCCTCGGGCTGACCGGTCAGCCGCGCGGCGTAGGTGTCCAGCGCGTCGGGCGGGATGCCCTCGTCGGCGTCGACGGTGCTCGGGGTGGCATAGCGGCAGGAGCCGAAGGCGATGGTGAACGGCCCGGGCCGGCCCGGCGTCCGGATCCGGCTGCGCGGGTACGCCGACGAGGCCTCCGGCCACACCTGCTCGCCGTCCAGACGCACCTCGTAGGGCGTGGCGCTGCCCGGCTCCAGCCCCTCGACGACGACCAGGGCGTAGTGGTGGCCGCTCACGCCGAAGGTGCGGGCGCGGCGGCCGAGCACCTCCACCTCGCACGGCCGGTCGGTCTCCACCCACACGGTGGCCGACACCGGGTCGACGTGCCGCAACAGGGGACCGAGGAGGAGGACCGGGTTCTCCCGGCCGGGCAGCGGCATGCCGCCCAGGGTGGCCCACCCGCGCGGGTTCCGCACGGACCTGCGCTGCGGGGGCTGGGAGACTGCGGGCCATGGAGTTCGTGCTGATCGCGATCGCGATCCTGCTCGTCGGGCTGATCCTCGGGGTCAGCCTGCTCGTCGGTCGCGGCCGGCGGACCACCCGGCTGGACGACGACGCCGCCACCGGCACCACGCTCACCCGGCCGCGCCCGCCCACACCGACGGAGGCGCCGCCGCGGCCGTCGGGGGCGACGGCCAGCGGGATGGGGACGACGGCCGAGCCGGACGCCGTCTCGCCCGAGGCCCCGCCGGACGTCGTGCTCCCCCCGGCCGAGCCCGAGCCCGGCCTGGTCTTCGAGACCCCGCCGCCCTCGGCCGGCCGGCTGGTGCGGCTGCGGTCGCGGCTGGCCCGCTCGCAGTCGAACCTGGGCCGCGGCCTGCTCACCGTCCTCGCCCGCGAGCGGCTCACCGAGGACGACTGGGAGGAGGTCGAGGAGACCCTGCTCGCGGCCGACGTCGGCGTGGCCGCCACCCAGCAGATCGTCGACCGGCTGCGCACCCAGTCGATGGTGCTGGCCACCGCGTCCGGCCCGGAGCTGCGCCGGCTGCTGGTCCGGGAGCTCACCGCCGTCCTCGGCCCCGACCTCGACCGCTCGCTGGGCGTGGACCGGCACGACGGCCGGCCGGGGATCGCCCTGGTCGTCGGCGTCAACGGCGCCGGCAAGACCACGACGGTCGGCAAGATCGCCCGCGTCCTGGTCGGCGACGGCAAGAGCGTCGTCCTGGGGGCCGCCGACACCTTCCGCGCCGCCGCGGCCGACCAGCTGGAGACGTGGGGCGAGCGGGTCGGCGTCCTCACCGTGCGCGGCCGGGAGGGGGCCGACCCGGCGTCGGTCGCCTTCGACGCGGCGCGCACCGGGATCGAGGGCGAGGTCGACACCGTGGTGATCGACACCGCCGGCCGGCTGCACACCAAGGGCGGCCTGATGGACGAGCTCGGCAAGATCAGGCGGGTCGTCGAGAAGGTGGCGCCGGTGACCGAGGTGCTGCTGGTCCTCGACGCGACGACCGGCCAGAACGGCGTCGTCCAGGCCCGGGTGTTCACCGAGGCGGTGACCGTCACCGGCGTCGTCCTCACCAAGCTCGACGGCACCGCCAAGGGCGGCATCGTCGTCGCCGTGCAGCGCGAGCTCGGCATCCCGGTCAAGCTCGTCGGGCTGGGGGAGGGCGCCGACGACCTGGCGCCCTTCGAGCCCGAGGCGTTCGCCGAGGCGCTCGTCGGCGGAGCCGACTGAAGGAGGACCCCCTTCCAGTACGTCACCAGGCTGGCGGCGGGACCCTGCAGCGGAGCTGCTCCCGTCCGTCACCGGGCCGGCGGACCTGCCCGGCTGACGTGCAGCGCGACCAGCGCGACGTCGTCGGCGTACTCGGGGTCCATCCGGGCCAGCAGCCCGTCGCTGAGCTCCTGGACCGGCAGACCGGCCAGCTCGGTGCCCGCCTCGACCAGTCGGACGAGGCCCTGGTCGAGGGTGGCGTCCCGGCGCTCGACGAGGCCGTCGGTGTAGAGGACGACGGTGTCGCCGGGGTGCAGCGTCACCGTGGCGTCGGTGCGCTCCACAGCCGGGTCCACCCCCAGGAGCAGCTCGGGCTTGCGTTCGAGCAGCCGCGCCGAGCCGTCGGCCGCGAGCAGCAGCGGGGGCAGGTGGCCGGCGCTGGACCAGCGCAGCGTCCGCTCCTGCGCGGCGGCCTGCTCCGGCGTCTGCTCGACGCGGGCGAGCAGCGCGGTGACCAGCGTGGTCATCCCCAGGTCGTGCAGCGCCCGGTCGAGGGCCGACAGCGCACGGGCCGGGGGCGCATCGAGGGCGTGCACGACACCGCGCAGCACGTTGCGCAGCTGGCCCATCACCGCCGCGGCGACCTGGTCGTGCCCGGTGACGTCGCCGACCACCAGCGTGGTGGCGCCGTCGGGAGAGAGGAAGGCGTCGTACCAGTCCCCGCCGACCTGGGCCTCACGCGCTGCAGGCCGGTAGCGGACGGCGATGCGCAGGCTGTCGGCCTCCGGCGGGTCGGTGAGCATGGAACGCTGCAGCGTCTCGGCCAGGCTGCGCGTCTCGCTGGCCCGCCGCCGCTCGGCTTCCAGCCGCACGACCCGGTCCACGGCCTGGGCGCACTGCGCGGCGTAGGCCTCCAGCACCCGCACGTCGTGGTCCTCGAAGGCCCGGGCCGCCGCCCAGCCGATCGTCCAGGACCCGAGCAGCCGGCCGCCGGCGCGCAGCGGCAGGGCTGCCCAGGAGCGGAGGCCCAGTGCCCGGCACAGCTGCCACTCCTCGGTGTCCGGCCGCTCGCCGGCGTCGGGGACGAGCACGATCTGCCCGGTGGCGGCCACGGCCATCGGCAGCGGGAGGTCGGGGTCCAGGTCGGCCGACACCAGCCGCCCGTCCCGGCTCTCGGTGAGCGTGAGGCCCTGGGGTCCGGCGAGGGCGACCGCCGCGGCGTCGGCCTGCAGCGCCGAGCGGCTGTGCTCGAACAGCAGCTCGAGCAGCTCGGCGGTGGTCTCGGCGGCGGCGAGGGCGGAGACGGTGGCCGCCAGCCCGGCCAGCGAGCTCGCGGTGCGGCGCTCGCGCGCGCTGCTCTCGCGCAACTCGGCGTTGAGGCGCTCCAGCTCGCGGGTCCGGGCGAACAGGTCGGCCTCCACCCGCTCGACCCGGTGCTGCCCGCGGACGGCCTCCTGCCGGGCCTCCTCGCGGCCGCGGACGTAGTCGGTGATGTCGTCGGAGCGGTGCAGCAGCAGGACCACGCGACCCTCGTCGTCGAGGATCGGCACGTTGCGCGGGCTCCAGAAGCGCTCGACCCAGGTGCCGTCCGGGAGCGGGATGTCGTACCTCTGGATCGCCATGGTGACCGGCCGGCCGGTGTCGCGGGCATGGGCCAGCGAGTCGCCGAGGTTGCGGATGCCATCGGCGCCGGGGTCGTCGGGATTCATCGGGAAGACGTCGAACAGGTGCCGGCCCACCGTCTCCTCGAGGGTGGTGGCGGTCGCCTCCAGCCGGGCCCGGTTGGCGTGCACGATGACCAGGTCGGAGGTCAGCAGCAGGAACGGAGCCGGCGCCTCGTCGAAGACGCGCGCGAAGTCGGGCGCCGGCAGGTCCTCGGGCGCCCTGCGCCCCTCCTGCCCGTCGTCGTCCGGACGCTGCTGTCCCGCGGTCACCGCGCTGGTCTCCTCCCCGGACGGCTCCTGATCACCGGCGGCACTTACCCCGCCGCCGTGATCCACACGGGCGGCGGGGGCCCGGTCGAGGTCAGGGCACGGTGCGCGGGTCGAAACCGTAGGGCAGCTCCAGCCGGTGGCGGGCGAGCAGGTCCGGGTCGGCGAGCAGCTCGCGGGTCGGCCCGTCGGCCACCACGACCCCGCCGTCGAGGACCACCGAGCGCGGGCACAGCTGCAGGGCGTAGGGGAGGTCGTGGGTGACCATCAGCACCGTCACCGCCAGCGACTCCAGGACCTCGGCCAGCTCGCGCCGCCCGGCCGGGTCGAGGTTGGACGACGGCTCGTCGAGCACCAGCACCTCGGGGTGCATGGCCAGCACCGTGGCCACGGCGACCCGCCGGCGCTGGCCGAAGGAGAGGTGGTGCGGGGGCCGGTCCGCCACCCCGGTCATCCCGACCTGTGCCAGCGCGGCGGTCACCCGGGACTGCACCTCGTCCTCGGGCAGACCGAGGTTGCGCGGGCCGAAGGCGACGTCCTCGCCGACCGTGGGCATGAACAGCTGGTCGTCGGGGTCCTGGAACACGATGCCGACCCGCCGCCGGACCTCCTGCAGGTTGCGCCGGTCGACCGGCAGGCCGGCCACGTGCACGCTGCCGCGCCCGCCGGTCAGGATGCCGTTGAGGTGCAGCACCAGCGTGGTCTTGCCGGCGCCGTTGGGCCCGAGCAGCGCCACCCGCTCGCCGCGCTCGACGCGCAAGTCGACCCCGTAGAGCGCCTGGTGCCCGTCGGGGTAGGCGAAGGCGAGGTCCGCGACACGCAGGGAGGGCTCCGGACCGGAGGAGCCCTGGGTGGAGGGGGCGGGGCTGGTCACCCGAGCAGCAGACCGGACACCAGGACGGCGGCCGCACCCAGCGGGAGGACGAGAGCGGTCAGCCACGCCTGCACGGGCACGACCGCGACCGGCCCGCCCGGCATCCGGCCGGTGTAGCCGCGCGACAGCATCGCCAGGTGCACCCGCTCCCCGCGCTCGTAGGAGCGGACGAACAGCGACCCCGCGGCCGGGCCGAGCACCCGCAGCGCGCCGAGGTTGCGGCCCTCGAACCCGCGGGACTCGCGGGCCACCCGCATCCGCGCCAGCTCGCCACCGACGACGTCGGCGTACCGGATCATGAACATCAGGATCTGCACGAGCAGCGAGGGCAGCCGCAGCCGCTCGAGTCCGGCCAGCAGCGCCCGGGGCTCGGTGGTGGCGGAGAGGACGACGGCGGCGAGCACCGACAGCGTCGCCTTGGCCAGCAGCCCGCCGGCGGCGGCCAGACCGCTCTCGGAGACCGCGATGCCGGCGACCTCCACCCGCGGCCCCTGCGCCACGAAGGGCAGCAGCAGGGCGAACAGCACGAACGGGACCTCGATGGCGAGCCCGCGGGCCAGCCGGCCCGGCCCGACGCCGGCCACGGCCGCGGCGAGGAGCACCAGCGCCAGGTACCCGCCGTAGGCCGCCCACGACCAGGTGGCGTGCACGGGGGTCGCGACGACGACCAGCGCGAAGCCGAGGACGGCGACGAGCTTCGCGTGTGGCCCCAGCCGGTGCACCGGGCTATCCCCGGCGAGGTAGGCGGCACCCAGGACGCCGCCGTGCACCGCCGCCACGTCAGTCCTCCGCGGTCGCGGCGCCCCGGCCGCGGCGGCGCAGCAGCAGCGCGAGGCCACCGGCGAGCAGCAGGGTCACCAGGACGCCGACGACGCCGGCCAGCCCGCCGGACAGCCGTTCGGAGCCGACGCCGGAGACGCCGTAGTCGGCCAGCGGCGAGGCCGCAGCCGCGCTGTCCTCGGCGGTGTCGAGGAAGCCGGCCTGCTCGGCGGCCCACTCCAGCCCGTCGGGGGAGGCGCTGGCGTACCAGCTGACGACCCCGGCCACGACGAGGGCAACGGCCAGGCCGACGACCCAGAGGCCGCGGCCGCGCCTCACCGTGCTCACCGGCTCGCTCCCGGCCGGCGGAGCCGGCACGTGCGCAGAGCCGCTCACCGGGCTCCCGCCGGCACCGAGGTGGGCCGCTCGGCCAGCACCGTCGCCCGGCGCAGCGCCCGGGCGCCGTGGACCAGGTCGGGCCGGACGGCGAGGACCGCACCGACCACCGCAACGGTGATGGCCGCCTCGCCGAGCCCGATGAGCACGTGCACACCGCCCATGGCCGCGGCCACCGTGCCCACCGCCACGTCGGCGACCCCGCCGACCGCGAACAGCCCGACGAAGGCCAGCGCCGCCACCGGCACCGAGACGAAGGCCGCCGTGCCGGCCGCGGCCAGCACGCCGGCGCGCGTCGTCGGCAGCACCGCCGCCAGCAGCCGGAACACCGCCCAGCCCACCGCGATCGCGACCAGGCCGAGCAGGGTCACGTTGGTGCCGAGTGCCGTCAGCCCGCCGTCGGCGAACAACAGGGCCTGCACCATGAGCACGACGGTCATGCAGAGCACCGCCGTCCACGGGCCGACCAGGACGGCGGCGAGCACGCCACCCATCAGGTGCCCGCTGGTGCCCGCGCCGACCGGGAAGTTGACCATCTGCACGGCGAAGACGAAGGCGGCGCTGAGGCCGGCCAGGGGAGCGGTGCGCTCGTCGAGCTCGCGCCGGGCGCCGCGCAGCGCCAGGGCCACGCCGCCGGCGGCCACGGCCGCCGTGGCGACCGACGTCGGGGCGTCGAGGAACCCGTCGGGAACGTGCACGCTGCCTCCTCGGGAGGGCTGCCCTGCCTGGTGCGGCGGACGACTCCGGCCGACCTTATTGCAGTCCTCTCGCAGTTGCACACTCCTTGCAACAAGGCGCAACGGGCCCCTGGGAGCCGCGGCGCAACACGGCCGGAACAGATGAGCCGGACACGCGGGTGGGAGTTCACCGCCCGGAAACAGTGGCGCGCCGGTCGCCGAAACGTGCCGACGGCACGGTGAACGCCACGTCGCCCCTCCGCGGAGAGGCGCCGCTCAGCCCCCGGCCCGGGCGTCCCCGACGTCCCGGCCCCGCCCCCGTGGCCTGCGTCCGACGCCGGCCACACCGATCCGTCAGGAGGTTGCCGTGGACACCGGCGACACCGCATGGGTCCTGGCCAGCGCCGCCCTGGTGCTGTTCATGACCCCCGGACTGGCGCTCTTCTACGGCGGCATGGTCCGCGCGAAGAGCGTCCTCAACATGATGATGATGAGCTTCGGCGCGCTCGCCCTGATCAGCGTGCTATGGGTGCTCTACGGCTACTCGATGGCCTTCGGCGACGACATCGGCGGCGGCCTGCTGGGGGACCCGCTGGAGTTCGCCGGGCTCTCCCCGCTGCTGGGCACCAGCGGCCTGGACGGCGGCTTCCAGCCCGAGAGCCTCGTCTTCACGGTGCCCTCGATGGCCTTCGTCGCCTTCCAGGCGATGTTCGCCATCCTCACCGTCGCGCTGATCTCCGGCGCCATCGCCGACCGGGCCCGCTTCGGCCCGTGGATGGTCTTCGCCGGCGTCTGGGCGACGCTGGTCTACTTCCCGGTCGCGCACTGGGTCTTCGCCTTCGACGGCGCGGAGTCCGAGACCGGCGGCTGGATCGCCAACGACCTGCTGGCCATCGACTTCGCCGGCGGCACCGCGGTGCACATCAACGCCGGTGCGGCGGGCCTCGCGCTGGCCCTGGTGCTGGGCAAGCGGCGCGGCTTCGGCCGTGACCCGATGCGGCCGCACAACCTGCCGCTGGTGATGATCGGCGCCGGCATCCTGTGGTTCGGCTGGTTCGGCTTCAACGCCGGCTCGGCGCTCGCCGCCAACGGGCAGGCCGCCGAGGTCTTCGTGACCACGCTGGTCGCCACCGGCGCCGCCACCCTCGGCTGGCTGCTGATCGAGAAGCTGCGCGACGGCCACGCCACCTCGCTGGGCGCGGCTTCCGGCGTCGTCGCCGGCCTGGTCGCGATCACCCCGGCGTGTTCCTCGGTGACCCCGGTCGGCGCGATCCTCGTCGGGCTCGTCGCCGGCATCGTCTGCGCCCTGGCCGTCGGCCTGAAGTACCGCCTCGGCTACGACGACTCGCTGGACGTCGTCGGGGTGCACCTCGTCGGCGGCATCTGGGGCACCCTGGCGGTGGGCCTGTTCGCCTCCGCGTCCACTACCGCCGGCGTCGACGGTCTCCTCTACGGCGGCGGTGTCGACCAGCTGTGGCGGCAGGCGGTGGGTGCCGGTGCGGTGCTGGCCTACTCCTTCGTCCTCACCCTGGTGATCGGCGTCGTCATCGCCAAGACCATGCGTTTCCGGGTCACCGAGGAGCAGGAGGTCACCGGCATCGACTCGGTCGTGCACGCCGAGACGGGCTACGACCTCGACTCCCTCGGCGGCGGCAGCGGGCGCGGTGCCGCGACACTAGGTGTCCAGGCCCACGCGGAGGCCCGCAACACCAACGTCACCGAAGGGAGCCGGGCGTGAAGCTCGTCACCGCCATCGTCAAGCCGTTCAAGCTCGACGACGTCAAGAACGCCCTCGAGCTGATCGGCATCGCCGGGCTCACCGTCAGCGAGGTCCAGGGCTTCGGCCGTCAGCGGGGCCACACCGAGGTCTACCGCGGGGCGGAGTACCAGGTGGACTTCGTGCCGAAGGTCCGCATCGAGGTCGTGGTCGGCGAGATCGAGGCCGCCCGCGTCGTCGACGCCATCGTCGAGGCCGCCTCCACCGGCCAGATCGGTGACGGGAAGGTGTGGGTGACCACGATCGACGAGATCGTGCGCGTCCGCACCGGCGAGCGCGGGGCCGACGCGCTCTGAGACCCGGCCCCCTGCAGGGGCCCGCGGCGAGCTCGCGAGCCGTGGGGGGCAGGGGGTCCTTCAACGGCCGGGGTGGCGGGTCGAGCACCTGCCGCCCCGGCCGACGCCGTTCCGGAGGAGTTCTCGACAGGAGCGAGGGGGGGAGACGTGCTGGACACCGGGTCGCTGCCCGCGCTGCCGCGGGCCGAGCGCAGCGAGGTGCTCGACACCTGGCTCGCCGGCCTGCTCGACGAGGCGGTCGCGGGCACGCCGCCGCCGCGGCCGCGACGAGGTGGCCCGCCGCCGCGCACCGGCACCGACGGCGTCGCGCTGGTGGCGGTCGGCAGCCTGGGTCGCCGGGAGCCGCCGCCGCACGGCGACCTCGACCTGGTCCTCGTCCACGAGGGGCGCCCGGAGATCGCCGCCCTCGCGGACGCCATCTGGTACCCGATCTGGGACGCCGGGCTGCGCCTGGACCACTCGGTGCGCACGGTGTCCGAGGCGGTCGGCGTCGCCTCCACCGACGTCAAGGCCGGGCTGGGGCTGCTCGACGTCCGCTTCGTCGCCGGGGACGCCGGGCTCGCGGCCGCGCTGCGCACCGCCACCCTCGGCAGCTGGCGGCAGTCGGCGTCCCGGCTGCTGCCCCAGCTGCGCGACCTGCGCCGCGGCCGCGCCCGGCAGGTCGGCGAGCTGGCCTTCCTCCTCGAGCCCGACCTCAAGGAGGCCTACGGCGGCCTCCGCGAGGGCCAGGTGCTGCGCGCGGTGGCCGCCGCCCAGCTGGCCGACGAACCCACCGCCGAGGCCGAGCAGGCGTACGCCCTCCTGCTCGACGTCCGCGACGAGCTGCGCCGGCGCGCGGGCCGGCCGTCCGACGTGCTGGTCCGGCAGGAACAGCGCCCGATCGCGGTCGCGCTCGGCCTGCCCGACGAGGACGCGCTGCTGCGCGAGGTGAGCCTGGCCGGGCGCCGGCTGGGCTTCGTCGCCGACGAGACGTGGCGCCGGGTGGAGGCCGCGCTGGTCCGCCGCCCCCGCGGCCGGTACCGCCGGGTGCGCCGCGAGCCGCTGGCCGAGGGGGTCGTCCGCCAGGGTGACGAGGTGGTGCTGGCCCGCGACGCGCGCCCCGCCGCCGACCCCGGCCTGGTGCTGCGCGGTGCGGCCGCCGCGGCGCGGGAGGACCTGCTGCTGTCCCCGTACACGCTCAAGGTGCTGGCCGTGCACTCCCCGCCGGTGCCCGAACCCTGGCCTGCGGAGCTGCGCTGGTCGTTCCTGCGGCTGCTGGCCAGCGGCCGGGCCGCGGTGGCGGTGCTGGAGCAGCTGGACCAGGAGGGGCTGCTGTCCCGGCTGCTCCCGGAGTGGGACCGGATCCGCTCGCTGCCGCAGCGCCACCCCTGGCACCGGTTCACCGTCGACCGGCACCTGGTGGAGGCCGCCGCGGCCGCCGCCGAGCTCACCCGGGACGTCGACCGGCCCGACCTGCTGCTGGTCGGCGCGCTGCTGCACGACATCGGCAAGGGCTGGCCCGGCGACCACAGCGAGGTCGGCGAGCCGATCGCGGCGCGGATCGCCACCCGGATGGGCTTCGCCGAGGCCGACGTCGCCACGCTGGCCGCGATGGTGCGTCACCACCTCCTGCTGCCCGACACGGCCACCCGGCGCGACATCGACGACCCGGCCACCATCGACCGCGTGGCCGCGACCATCGGCTGCGACCCCGCGCTGCTGCAGCTGCTGCACGCCCTGGCCCAGGCAGACGGCGCCGCGACCAGCTCCTCGGCGTGGTCGCCGTGGAAGGCGCACCTGGTCGCCGCGCTGGTCGCCCGCGTCCAGGCCCGGCTGGGCGGCGCCCCCGCGCCCGAGCCCGAGCCGGTGCTGCACCCGGGGCAGCCCCAGGTGAGCCGGGAGGCCCCGGCCGACGCGGCCGGTGGCATCGCCGTCGGCGTGGAGGACGTCGCCGACGGCCAGCAGGTGACGATCGTCGGCCCCGACCGGCACGGCCTGTTCAGCCAGCTGGCCGGGGTGCTGGCGCTCAACCAGCTCGACGTGCGCGCGGCCAAGGTCAACGTCGTGGGGGACCGGGCCACGGCGGTCTTCGCGGTCCGGCCGCGGTTCGGGCGGGCGCCGGTGGCCTCGATCCTGGCCGACGCCGTGCGGGCGGCCCTCGAGGGCACGCTGCCGCTGGCCGAGCGGCTCCGGCAGCGGGAGGCCGATTACCGGCAGGACGCCGTCCGGGCGACGCCGCCGCGGATCTCCTGGCACAACGGCGAGGTGACCGGCGACGCGACCGGGATCGTGGAGGTCCGGGCGGGGGACCGGGCCGGGCTGCTCTACCGGCTGACCGCGGCGCTGGCGACCGAGGGTCTGGACGTCACGTCGGCGCGGATCGAGACCCTCGGCGCCGACGCCGCCGACCACTTCTACGTCTGCAACCCCTCCGGGGAGCCGATCGGCAGCGAGCAGCGGTCCCGGGTGGAGGCCGCGCTGAGCGCCGCCGCCCGCGGTGCGGTGCCCGACCCGGTGGCCGGCCGGGGGAACTCGCCGGGCTGAGGTCCGCGGTCCTGTCGTACGCCCGTGCCACCGTCGGGAGGAGCGGGACGGAACGGTCCCGGCACCGACCGCAGGGAGGTCCTCCGCATGTCCGGTCAGTCCTTCGAGGCCGCCGCAGCCGAGGGCAGGGTGTGGGCCTGCCCGTCCTGCGACGGGGACCGGGAGTTCGTCCAGCCGCCGTGCGTGGATGGGCACACCGAGGACGGCGGCGAGTGCCCCGAGTGGGCCTGCGCCGACTGCGGGACGGCGGTGTTCTCGGCCGCTCCGCTGGCCGCCGCGGCCCTGCCGGTCCGCCACGCCGCCTGAAGAGGGGCCCTGCAGGAGGTCGGCCGGTCGATGCCGCCGCTCTCCGGCCCGCGCTCGTTAGGCTGGAGCAGAGGTGGCGCGACGGCCCCGGGGCTCCCCGGACGCCGGAGGTCGAGCAGCCGGTCGGAGCGACCGGCCGGCCGCGCCCGCGAGAACTGCTGAGGACGTGCTGTGTTCGAGACCCTCTCCGACCGCCTGGACAAGGTCTTCAGCGGCCTGCGCGGCAAGGGCCGGCTCACCGAGGCCGACATCGACGCGACCGCGCGGGAGATCCGCATCGCGCTGCTCGAGGCCGACGTCGCCCTGCCGGTGGTCCGGACCTTCATCGCCGCCGTCAAGGAACGGGCGCGCGGCGCCGAGGTCTCCCAGGCGCTGAACCCGGCACAGCAGGTCATCAAGATCGTCAACGAGGAGCTCGTCGAGATCCTCGGCGGCGAGACCCGACGGCTGCGCTACGCCAAGCAGTCGCCCACCGTGATCATGCTCGCCGGTCTGCAGGGTGCCGGTAAGACGACGCTGGCCGGCAAGCTCGGCCGGTGGCTGAAGGCGCAGGGCCACACGCCGCTGCTGGTGGCCGCCGACCTGCAGCGGCCCAACGCGGTCAACCAGCTCTCCATCGTCGCCGGGCAGGCGGGGGTCGACGTCTACGCGCCCGAGCCCGGCAACGGTGTCGGCGACCCCATCCGCGTCGCCGCCGACTCGATCGAGCACGCCCGGCGCACGATGCACGACGTCGTCGTGGTCGACACCGCCGGCCGGCTGGGCATCGACGCCGAGCTGATGGCCCAGGCCGCCGGCATCCGCGACGTCGTCCAGCCCGACGAGACGCTGTTCGTCGTCGACGCGATGATCGGTCAGGACGCCGTCACCACCGCCGAGGCCTTCCGCGACGGCGTCGGCTTCAGCGGCGTCGTCCTCACCAAGCTCGACGGTGACGCCCGCGGTGGTGCGGCGCTCTCGGTGCGCTACGTGACCGGCCAGCCGATCATGTTCGCCTCCACGGGCGAGAAGCTCACCGACTTCGACGTCTTCCACCCCGAGCGGATGGCCTCGCGCATCCTCGGGATGGGCGACGTCCTCACCCTCATCGAGCAGGCCGAGCAGGCGTTCGACGCCGACCAGGCCGAGAAGATGGCCGGCAAGCTCGTCAGCCGCGAGGGCTTCACCCTCGAGGACTTCCTCGAGCAGATGATGGCCATCCGCAAGATGGGCCCGATCGCCAACCTGCTCGGCATGCTGCCCGGCGCCGGGCAGATGAAGGAGCAGCTCAAGCAGGTCGACGACCGCGACCTGGACCGCACCGCGGCGATCATCCGCTCGATGACGCCCGAGGAGCGGGTCAACTCCAAGATCATCAACTCGTCGCGGCGGGTGCGCATCGCCAACGGCTCGGGCGTCACCGTCACCGAGGTCAACCAGCTGCTGGAGCGCTTCGCCCAGGCCCAGAAGATGATGGGCCAGATGGCCGGCAGCATGGGCCTGCCCGGCATGGGCCCCATGTCGAAGAAGCAGCGCGGCCGGCAGATGCAGGCGCAGGCCAAGAAGGGCAAGAAGGGGAAGGGCAAGGCCAAGGGCGGCCCCGCCCGCCGGCCCGCAGGCGCGCCCGCGCTGCCGCCGGGGGCCGGCAACCCGTTCGGCGGCGGCTTCCCGGGCGGTGGGATGCCCGGCGGCATGCCCGGTCTGCCCCCGGGGCAGGGCCTGCCCGACCTCACCAAGCTGAACTTCAACCAGCCCGGGGACGAGCGGCCCTCCCGGTGAGCGCGCCCTCCCTGCACCTGGCCGGTGTGGTGCTGCCCGAGGGGGAGCACCGCGACGTGTGGATCCGCGACGGCCGGCTCACCTTCGAGCCGGTGCCGGGCGCGGAGACCGTCAGCCGCGGCGGCTGGCTGGTGCCGGGCCTGGTCGACGCGCACTGCCACGTCGGCATCGGCCGCGGTGGGACACCCGTCGAGGACCTCGTCGGGCTGCGCGCGCAGGCGCTGGCGGAGCGCGCGGCCGGCGTGCTGGCGCTGCGCGACTGCGGCTCACCGGTCGACACCCGCGCCCTGGACGACGAGCCGGACCTGCCGACGATCGTCCGCGCCGGCCGGCACATCGCCCGCACCCGCCGCTACATCCCGGGCCTGGGCATCGAGATCGAGCCCGACGCCCTGGTCGAGGAGGTGCGGGCGCAGGCCCGCCGCGGCGACGGCTGGGTCAAGCTGGTGGGGGACTGGATCGACCGCGGCGTCGGCGACCTCGCCCCCGAGTGGCCGGCCGACGTGCTCGCCGCGGCGATCGCCGCCGCGCACGAGGAGGGCGCGCGGGTCACCGCGCACACCTTCGGCACCGATGCGCTGCCCGACCTCATCGGCGCCGGCATCGACTGCATCGAGCACGGCACCGGCCTGACCGAGGAGCTCATCGGGCAGATGGCCGGTCACGGCACCGCCGTCGTCCCGACCCTGGTCAACGTCGAGAACTTCCCCGGCTTCGCGGCCGCCGGGGAGCAGAAGTTCCCCACGTACGCGAGCACGATGCGCCGGCTGTACGCCTCCTCCGGTGCCGTCGTGCGGGCCGCGTTCGAGGCCGGGGTGCCGGTGTTCGCCGGCACGGACGCCGGGGGCGGCATCGACCACGGGCGCATCGCCGACGAGGTGCGCGCCCTGCACACCGCCGGGATCCCGGCCGAGGCCGCGCTGGCCGCGGCCTCCTGGTCGGCGCGGTCCTGGCTCGGGCTGCCGTGCATCGAGGAGGGAGCACCCGCCGACGTCGTCGTCTACGACGCCGACCCGCGCGCCGACCTCGCCACCCTCGCCCGCCCCCGGCACGTCGTCCTGCGGGGCCGCGTCGTCGCCTGAGGGTGCGGGCCGTCCGGAAACCGCTCGCCCCGGCCTGGGAGACTCCTCCCGTGCTCCTTCGCATGTCGACGCTGTTCCTGCGCACCCTGCGCGACGACCCGGCCGACGCCGAGGTCCCCAGCCACCGCCTGCTGGTGCGGGCCGGTTACATCCGCCGGGCGGCGCCCGGCGGCTTCACCTGGCTGCCGCTGGGCTACCGCGTCTTCCGCAACGTCGAGCGGGTCGTCCGCGAGGAGATGGACCGGATGGGCGCGCAGGAGGTGCACTTCCCGGCGCTGCTGCCGCGCGAGCCCTACGAGGCGACCAACCGCTGGACCGAGTACGGCCCCAACCTCTTCCGCCTGCAGGACCGCCGGGGTGCCGACTTCCTGCTCGGCCCCACCCACGAGGAGATGTTCACGCTCCTGGTGAAGGACCTGTACTCGTCGTACAAGGACCTGCCGCTGTCGCTGTACCAGATCCAGACCAAGTACCGGGACGAGGCGCGGCCCCGGGCCGGGCTGTTCCGCGGCCGCGAGTTCACGATGAAGGACAGCTACTCCTTCGACGTCGACGACGCCGGGCTCGACAAGAGCTACGCCGCCCACCGTGACGCCTACATCCGCGTCTTCGACCGGCTCGGCCTGGACTACGTCATCGTCTCGGCCATGTCGGGGGCCATGGGCGGGTCCAGGAGCGAGGAGTTCCTGCACCCCACCCCGATCGGCGAGGACACCTTCGTGCGCTCGTCCGGTGGCTACGCGGCCAACGTCGAGGCGGTCACCACCGTCGTCCCCGACGAGGTCCCGCTCGAGGGCCTGCCGGCCGCCCACGTCGAGGACACCCCCGACACCCCGACCATCGAGACGCTGGTCGCGGTCGCGCAGCAGCTGTTCCCGGACGCGGGCTACACGGCCGCCTCGACGCTGAAGAACGTCGTCGTCACGCTGATCCACCCCAACGGCACCCGGGAGCCGCTGGTCGTCGGCATCCCCGGCGACCGCGAGGTCGACCTCAAGCGGCTCGAGGCGCAGGTGGCGCCCGCCGAGGTCGAGCCCTTCGCCGACTTCGACCGGCACCCCGCGCTGGTCAAGGGCTACATCGGCCCGCAGGCGCTGGGCGCCGACAGCGCGTCGGGCATCCGGTACCTCGTCGACCCGCGGGTGGTGCCCGGCACCCGCTGGATCACCGGGGCCAACGAGCCCGGCAAGCACGTGTTCGACCTCGTCGCCGGCCGTGACTTCACCTGGGACGGCGTCGTCGAGGCCGCCGAGGTGCTGGCCGGCGACCCGGCGCCCGACGGCTCCGGACCGCTGGAGCTCGCTCGCGGCGTCGAGATGGGCCACATCTTCCAGCTGGGCCGCAAGTACGCCGAGGCGCTCGACCTGAAGGTGCTCGACGAGAACGGCAAGCTGGTCACGGTCACCATGGGCTCCTACGGCATCGGGGTCTCCCGGGCCGTGGCGGCGATCGCCGAGTCCACCCACGACGAGCTGGGCCTGGTCTGGCCGCGGGAGGTGGCGCCGGCCGACGTGCACGTCGTGGCCACCGGCAAGGACGCCGCGGTGTTCGAGACCGCCGAGGCGCTGGCGCAGGAGCTGCTCGCCGCGGGGCTCACCGTGCTCTATGACGACCGGCCCAAGGTCTCGCCCGGGGTCAAGTTCAAGGACGCCGAGCTGCTGGGGATGCCGACGATCGTCACCGTGGGCCGGGGACTGGCCGAGGGCGTCCTGGAGCTGCGCGACCGGGCCACGGGGGAGCGCGAGGAGGTGCCGGTCGGCGAGGTGGCCGCGCGCGTGCTGGCCGCCGTCCGGGGCTGAGCGAGGACCAGCCCGCCGTCTCCGGCCCCGTCCAGGGGCCCGCCGCGAGCTCGCGAGGCGTGGGGGGCAGCCAGGCCCTTCGACGAGGGGCGGAGAGGCGGAGGTCCTCCATCTGGCACAATGGTCGGTCGAACACGGCGGTGGGCGGCCCTCTCACCGTTGCCGGCCGTGTCCAGCCGCACCGCCCCCGGCGTACCCCCACGCGTCGCTCCGGGCGGGCACACACGACCTGCGTTCGAGGAGAACACCCCACACCGTGGCCACCAAGATCAAGCTCATGCGCCTGGGCAAGATGCGCGCGCCGTACTACCGCATCGTCGTCGCCGACTCCCGCACCAAGCGCGAGGGTCGCTCGATCGAGACGATCGGCAAGTACCACCCGAAGGAGGACCCGTCCTTCATCGAGGTCGACTCCGAGCGGGCGCAGTACTGGCTGGGTGTCGGCGCGCAGCCGACCGAGGCCGTCGCCGCCATCTTCCGGGTCACCGGTGACTGGCAGAAGTTCAAGGGCGAGGCCGCGCCGCCGCCCATGAAGGTCGCCGCCCCGAAGCCGGACAAGAAGGCCCTCTACGAGGAGGCCGTCCGCGCCTCGGGTGAGGAGCCGGCCGCCGGCGCCACCACTCCCCGGAAGAAGGCCGCTCCCAAGGCCGACGACGCGGCGGGCGACGCCCCCGCCGAGACGCCCGCCGAGTAAGTCGTGCTCGAAGAGGCGCTCGAGCACCTGGTCAAGGGCATCGTCGACCACCCCGAGGACGTCACGGTCGACCTGCTCAGCAACCGGCGCGGCAAGACCCTCGAGGTCCGGGTGCACCCCGACGACCTCGGCAAGGTCATCGGCCGCGGCGGACGCACCGCCAAGGCCCTGCGCACCGTGATGACCGGTGTGGGCGGCCGCGGCCTGCGGGTCGACGTCGTCGACACCGACGGGCGCTGAGCGCCTCACCCTGAGCACCACTCGGTGAGCACCGGACCAGACGACACCACCGACACCGTGGTGGTCGGCCGCATCGGCCGGCCCCACGGTGTCCGTGGTGAGGTGACCGTCGAGGTCCGCACCGACGACCCCGACCTCCGCTTCGCCCCCGGCGCGGTCCTGCGCACCGAGCCCGCCGACCGCGGGCCGCTCACGATCGCCGCCTGCCGCTGGCACCGCGAGGTCCTGCTGCTGGCGATCGACGGCGTCAAGAGCCGCGAGGCGGCCGAGGAACTGCGCAACACCGAACTGCACGTGCCCGTCGCCGACCTGCCGGCGCTCGAGGACCCCGACGTCTACTACGACCACCAGCTGGTCGGCCTGACCGCCCGGCTGCCCGACGGCACGGAGCTGGGCACCGTGAGCGCCGTCCGCCACGAGGGCGCAGACCTGCTGGTCGTCCGCCGGGTCGAGGGCGGGGAGCTGCTCGTGCCGTTCGTCACGGCCATCGTGCCGACCGTCGACGTCCCCGGCGGCGTCGTGGTGGTCGACCCGCCCGAGGGGCTGCTCGACCTGTGAGCGCCCCGTTCCGGGTCGACGTCGTCACCATCTTCCCCGAGTACCTGGCCCCGCTGCGGCAGTCGCTGCTGGGCAAGGCCGCCGAGCGCGGCCTGGTCAGCGTGGGCGTCCACGACCTGCGGCAGTGGACCGACGACGTGCACCGCACCGTCGACGACGCCGCCTACGGCGGCGGCCCCGGCATGGTGATGAAGCCCGAGCCGTGGGCCCGGGCGCTTGAGGCCGTCCGCCCGCCGGGCACCCGACTGGTCGTGCCGACCCCGGCCGGACGTTCCTTCACGCAGGCCGTGGCCGCGGAGTGGGCCGCCGAGGCCGGCCTCGTCTTCGCCTGCGGCCGCTACGAGGGCATCGACCAGCGGGTCGCCGAGTGGGCCGCGGGGACCGGACCGGTGTCGGAGGTCTCGATCGGCGACTACGTGCTGGCCGGCGGCGAGTCCGCGGTGCTGGTCATGGTCGAGGCGGTGACCCGGCTGCTGCCCGGCGTCGTGGGCAACCGGGAGTCCGTCGAGTACGACTCGCACGCCGACGGCCTGCTCGAAGGCCCCTCCTACACCCGGCCGGCGTCCTGGCGTGGCCACGACGTCCCCCCGGTGCTGCTCTCCGGCGACCACGCCGCGATCGCCCGGTGGCGCCGGGCGGAGTCCCTGCGGCGGACGGCGGCCCGGCGGCCGGACCTGCTGTCGGCACTGCCCGAGGGCGCGCTGACCGACGCCGACCGCGCCGTCCTCGGCGAGTGACCGACCGCCCCTGGGTGCGGCCGACCGCGCGGGTCGTCGTGCTCGACCCGGACGGTCGGGTGCTGCTGCTCGGCGCCCGGCTCACCGACCCCGCCGTCCCGCCCGGGGACGTGCTGTTCTGGTACACGCCCGGCGGCGGCGTGGAGCCGGGGGAGGGCGTCCGGGAGGCCGCGACCCGGGAGCTCGCCGAGGAGATCGGCCTGGTCGTGGACCCCGGCCAGCTGGAGGGCCCGGTGTGGTTCCGCCGGCACGTCGGCCCGTTCGCGGCCGTGCAGATCGACTCGCGGGAGACGTTCTTCGTGCTGCGGGACGTCGTGCACGAGGTGGATGCGAGCGGGCGCACGGAGCTGGAGCTGCTCGGCGCCGAGCCGCACCGCTGGTGGAGTGCCGCGGAGGTCGCCGCCAGCGCCGAGACCTTCGCCCCGCGGGAGCTCGCCGACCTGCTCCCGGAGCTGTCCGCCGGCCCGTGGACGGGGCCGCCGCGCTTCGTCGGCTGAAGGTGTGGCACAGTAGAGAGCTGCTGCGGACGCATCGCTTCGCCGACGACGAGCTCCTCCCGGAGCGCAGCTCCCCGGATCGGACAGCCGGGGGCGCCTGCTGTCCGCACCGCAACGACATGACCGCTAGGACAGGACTGCCGCGATGAACACCCTGGACGTACTCGACGCCGACTCGCTGCGCGACGACATCCCCGAGTTCCGCCCGGGCGACACCGTCAAGGTGCACGTGCGCGTCATCGAGGGCAACCGCTCCCGCATCCAGGTCTTCCAGGGCGTCGTCATCCGCCGTCAGGGCGGTGGCATCCGCGAGACCTTCACCGTGCGCAAGGTCAGCTTCGGCGTCGGTGTCGAGCGCACCTTCCCGGTGCACACCCCGGTCGTCGAGAAGATCGAGGTGCTGACCCGCGGTGACGTCCGCCGCGCGAAGCTGTACTACCTCCGCGAGCTGCGCGGCAAGGCCGCCAAGATCAAGGAGAAGCGCGAGACCGTCTCGCGCTGACGCGACGCAGGCAGGCCGGTCCGGCCTGACCACGGCGGGTCTCCCGCGGCCGTACGCTGGCTCCGATGAGCAGTGACCGGCCCGGGAGGCCCGCCGACGTCGTTCCGGAGGGGGAGGACCCACGGGCGACCCGGTCGGCCGCCGACACCGGTCCCATCCGCCATCCCGGCGGCCGCGCCGCGCGCCGGCGCGAGGAGGCAGCCAAGAAGGGCTCGCTGATCCGCGAGCTGCCGGTGCTCCTGCTCATCGCCTTCGTGCTCGCACTGCTGGTGAAGACCTTCCTCGTCCAGGCCTTCTTCATCCCGTCCGGCTCGATGGAACGGACCCTGCACGGCTGCCCCGGCTGCACCGGCGACCGCGTGCTGGTCAACAAGGTGCCCTACTGGTTCGGCGAGCCGGAGCCCGGCGACATCGTCGTCTTCGAGGGGCCGGAGAGCTGGTCGCCGGAGGTGGACGTGCAGGAGCCGGGCAACGCGCTCTCCAGCGGTCTGCTGTGGCTCGGCCGCGCCATCGGGGTGGCCCCGCCCAGCGAGGACGACTACGTCAAGCGGGTCATCGCCACCGGCGGCCAGACGGTCCAGTGCTGCGACACCGAGGGCCGCGTCACCGTGGACGGCGAACCGCTCGACGAGCCGTACGTCTTCGAGAACACCCCGCTGGAGAGCCGGGCGTTCGGGCCCGTCACCGTTCCGGAGGGCCGGCTGTGGGTCATGGGCGACCACCGGTCCGCGTCGGCGGACTCCAAGGCGCACATCGGCGACGAGAACTCCGGCACGGTCGCCGTGGACGACGTCATCGGCAGGGCCGCGCTGATCGTCTGGCCGCTCGACCGGTTCGGCACCCTCGGCTCGCCCGACATCCAGGGCACCGAGGCGGCCGGCGAGCCGGTCCGCCCGCTGCCGGTCTCCGGTGCAGCGGCGGTCGCCGCTCCCTACGCCATGGGCCTGGCCGGCGCCGTGCCGCTCACCGCCTGGCGACGCCGGCGACGTCGGTCCCGCTCCGGCTGACGGCCTCCCTTCCCGTCCTCGACCCGCACCTCCCGGTCCGCCCGGGGCGTGCGGGTCGAGTCGTTCCGGGGAATGGCGTCGCCATGTCGACACGAATGCGACGGGTCACCATTCCGGTGTTTCGGGTGTGATCGGTCGTCGCCCTATCCGGTGTCGAAGAATTCTTCTGTGAAATGTTGGAAAAGCGTTCAAGCAGACGTCTCACCCGTCCGATGGAGATCGTGAGAAAGTCCCCGAACGTGTGAAACGGAGCCGATTGTGTCCGCACCCATGGCGAGCGCTGCTCGTGGCGTCACCCGCGTGCTCATCCTCGCCGACGCGCCCGTCCTGCGTCGCGGGCTGGTCAGCATGATCAACGAGACCGCCGGCATGCAGTCGGTCGGCACCCCGGGTGAGCTGCGCCGGGCCCTCACGCTGGTCGAGACCGCCCGCCCCGACACGGTGGTCGTGGAGCTGGGTCAGGGCCGCGCCGCGACCCTCAACGCCTGCCGCGACCTGCGCCGCCGCTTCCCCCGGGTGACGATCGTGGCCCTGGGCACCTCCGAGGACCCGGCCGTGGTCAACGAGGCGCTGGCCGCCGGTGTCCGCGGCTACCTCATGATCAACACCTCGCCGACCCTGCTCGGCTGGGCCATCCTGGCCGCCCGCGCCGGCCGCACCGTCGTCGACCCGCAGATCCGCCGGGTCGAGCCGTCGGCCGCGCCCGCTGCGAAGCCGTTCGCCCCCGAGGTCCCGCTGACCCGCCGCGAGTCCGACGTCCTCGACGAGCTGATCCAGGGCCAGTCGAACCGGCAGATCGGCCGCAACCTGTTCATCAGCGAGGACACCGTCAAGTCCCACGTCAAGGCCATCCTGCGCAAGCTGGGTGCCCGCGACCGGGCGCACGCCGTCTCGCTGGTGCTGTCCTCGCGCAACCCCGCCTCCTGCACCTGCGGCGCCCACGCGGCCCTGACCCCCGCCGAGGCCTGAGCGCACCGACCCGGGGTCCGGTCCCGGCGGCTCCGCCGCCACGACCGGTGCCTCAGGTACCCGGGCAGACCGTCCGCTTCCTCGGCGGTCCGCCGGGTACACACCCGGCCGCTCCGGCGGCCGACCGTCCACGGGCCGGCCCCTCTGACCCCGGGGCCGGCCCGTGGCGTTCCCGCCCGGTGACGTCCCGCCCGCGGTCCCTCGCCGGCGTCGTACTGTCGGACCGCGATGGCTGTCCGTACCACCCCCGCTCCTCCCGGGCCGCGGAACCGTGCCGCCGGCACGTCCGTCGACGACCGCCCCGACGCGCTCTGGGACATGGAGCGCTCCCTGCACCGCCGCGGGTTCCCGGCGGTCGCCGGCGCCGACGAGGCCGGCCGTGGAGCCTGCGCCGGCCCGCTCGTCGCCGCCGCCTGCGTGCTCCCTGCCGGCCGCCGGGGGAGGGTCCCCGGCCTCGCGGACTCCAAGCTGCTGACCGTCGCGGCCCGGGAGCGGGTCTACGAGGAGGTCGTCGACCGCGCCGTGGCGTGGTCGGTCGTCCTCCTGCCGGTCGCAGACCTCGACGCCCGCGGCATGCACGTGACCAACATCGAGGCGCTGCGCCGCGCGGTGTGGGCTCTGGACCCCGGCGCGGACTACGTGCTCACCGACGGCTTCCCGGTGCCCGGGCTGGCCCGCCCCACCCTCGCGGTGTGGAAGGGCGACCGGATCGCGGCGTGCGTGGCGGCGGCATCGGTGCTGGCCAAGGTCACCCGGGACCGGATCATGCTGGACCTGCACGAGCGCTGGCCCGAGTACGACTTCGCCGTCCACAAGGGCTACAGCACCGCTGCTCACGACGCCGCCCTGCAGCGGTACGGCCCCTGCCCGGAGCACCGGAAGCGCTTCGTCAACGTGGCCCGCGCCCGCGACGCACACGCCGCTCGGGGACTCCAGCTGACCGGCTCGGCGGCGATGGTCGATGATGGGGCCATGCGCCCTGTGTCCGGAGAGCCTCGATGAGCACCGAGGACCTGGAGAAGTACGAGACCGAGATGGAGCTGCAGCTCTATCGCGAGTACCGGGACATCGTCCGGCAGTTCACCTACGTGGTGGAGACCGAGCGGCGCTTCTACCTCGCCAACTCCGTTGACCTGCAGGTCCGCGAAGCGGGCGGCGAGGTCTACTTCGAGCTCAAGCTCTCCGACGCCTGGGTCTGGGACATGTACCGGCCGGCGCGGTTCGTGCGCAACGTGCGGGTGCTGACCTTCAAGGACGTCAACGTCGAGGAGCTGGACAAGCCCGACCTCGAGCTGCCCGACGGTCCCCGGCTGACCTGATCCGCGTGTCACGGGCCTGAGGCTGGCCCCGCCCGGCGACATCCCCGGGACCGGCGTCCACAGGCGGCGCCGGTGTCCACAGATCGGCTCCGCGACCGTCCCGACCGGTCCGGGCCGACGACGGTCGGCCGGGTGCGAACGACATCGGACCTCGGCGCCCACGGCGAGCGCATCGCCGCCGCCTACCTGACCGACAGCGGCCTGCGGGTCCTCGACCGGAACTGGCGCTGCCGCGACGGCGAGCTCGACATCGTCGCCCGCGACGGCGACGCGCTCGTCTTCTGCGAGGTCAAGACCCGCCGAGCGGTCGGCTTCGGCCACCCCGTCGAGGCGGTCGGGCACGTCAAGCAGCGCCGGCTCCGGGTCCTGGCCCAGCGCTGGCTCGCCGCGCACGACGAGCGCGCGCCCGAACTGCGCTTCGACGTCGTCGGCGTGCTGGTCCGAGTCGACCGGCCCGCGCTGGTCACCCACCTGCGGGCGGCGTTCCCGTGACGCTGGCGCGGACCTGGTCGGTCGGTCTGGCCGGCGTGCACGGCGCGCTCGTCGACGTCGAGGTGGACCTGTCGGCCGGTGTGCCCGGGGTGGTCCTCGTCGGGCTCCCCGACGCCGTCGTCCGCCAGTCGGTCGACCGCGTGCGGGCGGCGGTCGTCAACGCCGGCGGGAGGTGGCCGCTGCGGCGGATCACCATCGGGCTGTCCCCGGCGTCGATGCCCAAGCAGGGGAGCGGCTTCGACCTGGCGCTGGCCACCGCGGTCCTGGCGGCCGACGGCGCGGTGCCGCCCGAGTCGGTGGGCCGCCTGGTGCTGATCGGCGAGCTGGGGCTCGACGGGTCGGTGCGTGCCGTCCGCGGGGTGCTGCCGGCCGTGCTCGCCGCCGCCCGCGCCGGGCACGCGACGGTGGTGGTGCCCGCGGGCAACGCGGGTGAGGCGGCGCTCGTCGAGGGCATCGAGGTGCTGGCCGCGGGCACGCTCGCCGAGGTCGTCGCCCATCTGGAGGGCCGGGCGTCGCTGCCCCGGCACACCCGTCCTGCACTGCCGCCGACACCGCCCGGACCCGACCTGGGCGACGTGGTCGGCCAGCCGATCGGCCGCCGGGCGGTGGAGGTCGCGGCCGCAGGGGGGCACCACCTGTTCCTCAGCGGACCGCCCGGGGCCGGCAAGACGATGCTCGCCGAGCGGCTGCCCGGCCTGCTCCCGGCGCTGGACGAGCAGGCCGCGCTGGAGGTCACCGCCATCCACTCGGTCGCCGGGACGCTGCCGCCGGACTCCCCGCTGGTCACCCGACCGACCTTCGAGGCGCCGCACCACTCGGCGACGATGGCCGCCCTCGTCGGCGGCGGCTCGGGTCCGATCCGGCCCGGTGCGCTGTGCCGGGCCCACCGCGGCGTGCTCTTCCTGGACGAGGCACCGGAGTTCCCGCGGGCGGTGCTGGACACGCTGCGCCAGCCGCTCGAGCGCGGGTCGGTGACCATCTCCCGAGCCGGGGGCGCGGCCACCTTCCCGTGCCGCGCGCAGTTGGTGCTGGCGGCCAACCCCTGCCCGTGCGCCAGCGCGGCCGGGGATGCCGCCTGCACCTGCAGCCCCCTCGAGCGGCGGCGCTACCAGGGCCGCCTCTCCGGACCGCTGCTCGACCGGATCGACCTGCGGGTCGACCTCCCGGCGGTCACCCGGGCCGCCTGGCTGGAGACCGGGACGGCGCCCGAGCCGACCTCCGTCGTCGCCGCCCGGGTCGCGCACGCCCGGGCGGCCGCGGCGGCGCGGCTCTCGGGGACCGGCCTGGGTGTCAACAGCCAGGTGCCGGGGCGGCTGCTGCGGGAACGGTGGTCCCCACCGCGGTCGGCCCTGCGCCTGGTCGAGCGGGCTCTCGAGCGCGGGGCGCTGTCGGTGCGCGGCTACGACCGCGTCCTGCGGGTGGCGTGGACGTTGAGCGACCTGGCCGGCCGCACCGTGCCCGGTCCCGACGAGGTGGCCGAGGCCCTCGGGCTGCGGCTGCAGCGGGCAGCGGCATGACCGCGCTGCCGAGCCTCGACGAGGACATGGAGCAGGGGCTGACCGAGGCGACGACGGTGGACGGGCTCGCCGGCCCCGCGGTGCGGCGGGCGCGGGCGTGGCTCAGCCGGGCGGCCGAACCCGGCAGCGTCGCCTTCTGGCGCTTCGTCGAGGACGCCGGAGCGGTCGAGGCGGTGCGCCGGCTGCGGTCCGGCCGCGCGCCGGACGCCGTCCGCGCGCTGGTGGGGGCCCGTGCCGGCCAGGACGCCTCGCTGGAGGACCTGTTGCGGGTCGAGCGCTGCGGCGCGCGGCTGGTCGTCCCCGAGGACGACGAGTGGCCGGCGCACCTGCTGCACTGCCTCACCCTCGCGACCAGCGAAGAGCCCGACGACCCGCGCCACCACTCGCCGCGCACGACCGCACCGGTGCCACCGCTGGCGCTCTGGGTCCGAGGGCCGGCCCGGCTCGACGAGCTGGCCGACCGATCGGTGGCGATCGTCGGCGCCCGGGCGTCGACCTCGTACGGCGAGCACGTCGCCGGCGAGCTCGGCCACCAGCTGGGGGAGCGGGGCTGGACCGTCGTGTCCGGAGGCGCCTTCGGCATCGACGCTGCCGCACACCGCGGCGCGCTCGCGGCGGACGCCCCGACCGTGGCGGTGCTGGCCTGCGGCGTCGACCGGGTCTACCCGTCCGCGCACGGAGCCCTGTTCCACCGCATCGCCGAGTCGGGTCTGCTGGTCAGCGAGTGGCCACCCGGAGCCGCCCCGCACAAGCACCGCTTCCTCGTCCGCAACCGGCTCATCGCCGCGATGACCCGCGGCACGGTGGTCGTGGAGGCGGCGGCCCGCTCCGGTGCCCAGGCCACCGCGCGGCGGGCGCAGAAGCTGGGCCGGCAGGTGATGGTCGTCCCGGGTCCGGTCACCTCCGCGATGTCGGTGGGCTGCCACGAGCTGCTGCGCGACGTCGAGCTGGGTGCGGTCCTCGTCGCCGATGCCAGGCACGTGGTGGAGACCGTCGGCCGACTGGGGGAGGACCTCGCCGACCCGCCGGAGCGCCCCACCGGTGCGCGGGACGGGCTCTCCGACGTGGCCGTCCGGGTGCTCGACGCCTGTCCGGTCCGCAGCGGGGTCGGGCCCGAGCGGCTGGCCCGGGTGGCCGGCTGCGACGTCCTCGACGTGCTGCGGGTGCTGCCGGTGCTGGAGCTCGCCGACCTGGTGGAGCGGACCGACGCCGGCTGGCGGCTGACCCCGCCGCCGAAGCCGGCCGCCGGGGCGGGACGGGGGTGACGGCAGGGGAGCGGGCGGCGTGAGGCGGCGCGCGGTCGGCGCTTCGGCTTGACCCCCGGCGGGGTGCGACCGACCGTTTCACGGTGACTGCCCGCACCGCCGACGCGCGCGCTGCGCTGCCGCCGGTGCTGGCGGAGGCGCTGGCCGGGTACGAGGAGCACCTGCGCACCCAGCGCGACCTCTCCGAGCACACCGTCCGCGGCTACGTCGGCGACGCGGTCTGGCTGCTGGACCACCTGGTCCGCCGTGGCGGCACCCGGGTCGACGACCTGGACCTGGCGACGCTGCGCAGCTGGCTGGCCCAGGGCCGCACCCGCGGTGCCGGCCGGGCGACCACCGCCCGGCGCGCCGCGGCCGCCCGGTCGTTCACCGGCTGGCTGCGCCGGGCCGGCCTCACTGCCGAGGACGTCGGCCTGCGGCTGGTCAGCCCCAAGGCGCAGCGCACGCTCCCCGACGTGCTGGCCCCCGACCAGGCCCGCGTGGTCGTCGAGTCGGCGGCCGGGGCCGAGGAGCCGGTCGGCCTGCGCGACGCGGTGGTCCTCGAGCTGCTCTACGCCAGCGGGATCCGGGTCAGCGAGCTGGTCGGCCTCGACGTGGACGACGTCGACCGGGGCCGTCGCCTGCTGCGCGTGCTGGGCAAGGGCCGCAAGGAGCGCAGCGTCCCCTACGGCGTCCCGGCCGAGCGGGCGCTGGACGCCTGGCTCACCCGGGGCCGGCCGGCGCTGGCCACGGAGCGGTCGGGCCCGGCGCTGCTGCTCGGCCTGCGCGGTGGGCGGCTGGACGCCCGCGAGGTCCGCCGCACCGTCCACGCCGCCGTGGCCGCCGCGCCGGGTGCTCCCGACATCGGCCCGCACGGCCTGCGGCACTCCGCCGCCACCCACGTGCTCGAGGGCGGCGCGGACCTGCGCTCGGTGCAGGAGCTGCTCGGGCACGCGAGCCTCGCGACCACCCAGATCTACACGCACGTCACCGTGGAGCGGCTGCGTGCCGTCCACGCGCAGGCGCACCCGCGTGCCTGAGAGGACAGCCGCCCGTGGATGAGACAGTTGGCCTGCGCGCCAGCGGATCGCGCACCACCACCGTGCACACCCCGAGGTCCTCCGCCCGAGGCCTCCGACAGTCGGGAGCGCAGACCGTGACCAAGGCCGCCATCGACCGGCTCGACGAGACCCCGGAGGACGCCGACGCCGCGCTGGCCGAGCTGTGGGCCGGCTACGTCGCCGACCGGGCGCCGGAGCTGCGCGACCGGCTGATCCTGCACTACGCGCCGCTGGTGAAGTACGTCGCCGGCCGCGTCGGCAGCGGTCTGCCCGCGCACGTCGAGCAGGCCGACCTGGTCTCCTACGGCACGTTCGGCCTGATCGACGCGATCACCCGCTACCAGCCCTCCCGCGAGGTCAAGTTCGAGAGCTACGCGATGGCCCGCATCCGCGGCGCGATCATCGACGAGCTCCGCAGCACCGACTGGATCCCGCGGTCGGTGCGGATGAAGGCCCGGCAGTTCGAGCGCACGGTGGCCCTCCTCGAGAGCCGGCTGCAGCGCAGCCCCTCCGAGGAGGAGGTGGCCGCCGAGATGGACATGGACGTCGAGGACGTCCGCAAGTTCCTCGGCCAGCTCTCCCTGGTCAACGTCGTCGCCCTCGACGAGCTGCTCTCCGACGACGAGGGCGGCGCTCCCCGTCTGGTGGACACACTGCAGGACACCAGCGCGCTGGACCCGCAGGCCATGGCCGAGCACAGCGAGGCCCGCCAGCTGCTGGCGCGCGCGGTGGAGCAGCTGCCCGAACGGGAGAAGGTCGTCGTCAGCCTCTACTACTTCGAGGGCCTGACCCTGGCCGACATCGGCCGCGTCCTCGGCGTCACCGAGAGCCGGATCTGCCAGCTGCACACCAAGGCGGTGCTGCACCTGCGCACGAAGCTCGCCGACATCGCGTGACGACGACAGCTCAGGGAGCATCGCAGCGAGGAACGAGCGAGGACCGGGCCGCGGAGTCGCGCCAGGGCCACTGCCTGAGCGGTGGTCCTCGAGCACGCACTGCTGCCGGTCGTCCCCGGACGGGAGGCCGACTTCGAGGCGGCCTCCGCCGAGGCCCGCTCGCTGATCGCCGCGAGCCCGGGCTCCCGGCGACTCTCGTTGTCGCGCTGCCTCGAGCGGCCGGGCGCCTACCTGCTGCTCATCGAGTAGGAGCGCCTCGAGGACCACACCGAGGGCTTCCGCGGCTCGGTCGCCTACCCGCGCCGGCGCGAACTCCTGCACTCCTCCTACGCCCCGTTCCCGACGGTCGAGCACTTCCGCGAGGTGCTGACCGCCGTCGCGCCCGACGGCGCTCCCGCGCCCTGAGGCATCAGCCCATCGGCAGCAGCCGGACCTCGGGCGGCTCCAGCAGCGACAGCGGGTCGAGGTAGACCTCGCCGCGGCGCAGACCCCAGTGCAGACAGGTCGCGACCGGGCAGCCGGCGTGGCCTCCGACGAGGGTCCCCAGCACCGTGCCGCGAGCGACCGGCCGGCCCGCGCCCACCACCGCGTCGACCGGCTCGTACGTCGTCCGCAGGCCACCGGCGTGGTCGACGCTGACCACCGGCCGCCCGGCCACCATCCCGGTGAAGACGACGACCCCGTCCCCTGCGGCCAGGACCGGGGTCCCCGGTGCCCCGGCGAGGTCGGCGCCGCGGTGCCCGGGCCCGTACCTGTGCGGTGGCGGGTCGAAGGGGCGGGTCACCGCGCCGTCCACGGGTCGTGCCCACGGGCCGGCCGAGACGTCGGGCGGCGGGGTGGGCGCGGCGAGGGCCGGCGCACCCGCGGAGAGCAGAGCCACCAGGAGCAGCAGCGGAGCCACCAGGAGCAGCAGGGGAGCGAGGACGCGTCGGCGCACCGGGGCAGCGTGCGACCGCACGGCACGGGCCGGGGCGCCGGGCAGCGGTCTGTGGACGGTCCCGGCCGCTGGGGAAGGGCCGCTCGGGCCGGGGCGTATGCTCGATGACGCGATCCGTCCACGACGGGTCGACTTCGCGCGTCCTCTCGCCCGCTGGCAGCAGCGGGACGGTCGCCACCCCGGTCCCCGCGGTTCTCCGCGGGGTCGTGGCGGCCCGGACGCCAGGGCGGAGCGCCACCCGGTGCCCGCGACAACCGAGGAGCGCGGCCCGGCGTGGCCGCGCGCAGACCAGAGAGGCTGCGGCCATGGCAGTCGTCAGCATGAAGCAGCTGCTCGACAGCGGCGTCCACTTCGGGCACCAGACCCGTCGCTGGAACCCGAAGATGAAGCGCTTCATCTTCACCGAGCGCAACGGCATCTACATCATCGACCTGCAGCAGACGCTCGGGTACATCGACAACGCCTACGAGTTCGTCAAGCAGACGGTCGCGCACGGCGGCTCGATCCTGTTCGTCGGCACCAAGCGCCAGGCGCAGGAGGTCATCGCCGAGCAGGCGCAGCGGGTCGGCATGCCCTATGTCAACCAGCGCTGGCTGGGCGGCATGCTCACCAACTTCTCCACCGTGCACAAGCGGCTGCAGCGGCTCAAGGAGCTCGAGGACATGGAGCAGACCGGCGTGCTGGTCAGCCTGTCCAAGAAGGAGCAGCTGGGCCTCACCCGCGAGAAGGCCAAGCTCGAGCGCAGCCTCGGCGGTATCCGCGACATGCAGAAGGTGCCCAGCGCCGTCTGGATCGTGGACACCAAGAAGGAGCACATCGCCGTCGGCGAGGCGCGCAAGCTGAACATCCCGGTCGTCGCGATCCTCGACACCAACTGCGACCCCGACGAGGTCGACTACAAGATCCCGGGCAACGACGACGCCATCCGCAGCGCCGCGCTGCTGACCCGCGTCATCGCCGACGCCGTGGCCGAGGGCCTCATGGCCCGGTCGGCCTCGCAGGCCAACGCCGGCCGTGAGGACGGCGGCCAGCAGGCCATCGGCGGCGACGAGCCGCTGGCCGACTGGGAGCGGGAGCTGCTCACCGGGCAGCAGGGGGACGCCGCTGCCGACGCCGCTGCCGACGCCGTGGCCACCCCGCTGCCGGAGACCCCGGCCGAGCCCCCGGCCGTGACCGCGAGCGAGATCGCCCCGGTCGAGGGCGTCCCCGCCACCGGCGGCACGGACACCGGCACCCAGGGCGCCCAGAACGGCTGAAGCAGGACCCCGCTGCCCCCCCACCACTCGCAGGCTCGCGGCGGGACCCGGCAGCGGGGCCGAATCGACATCAGAGGAAGAGGCATGGCTGACTTCACCGCGGCCGACGTCAAGCGTCTCCGCGACGCCACCGGCGCCGGCATGATGGACTGCAAGAAGGCGCTCACCGAGGCCGACGGCGACTACGACAAGGCCGTCGAGTTCCTGCGCGTCAAGGGCGCCAAGGACGTCGGCAAGCGCCTGGAGCGCTCGACGACCAACGGCGTCGTCGTCAGCAGGGACGGCGCTCTGCTCGAGCTGGACTGCGAGACCGACTTCGTCGCCAAGAACGCGGACTTCGTCAAGCTGGCCGAGCGCCTGCTGGACGTCGTCCTCGCGCAGAAGCCGGCCGACGTCGACGCGCTGCTCGCCACCGAGGTCGACGGCCAGACCGTCGCCGCGCTGGTCGAGGGCGAGTCGGCCCGCATCGGCGAAAAGCTGGTGCTGAGCCGGTTCGCGGTCTTCGACGGCCAGACCGCCACGTACCTGCACAAGCGGGCCACCGACCTGCCCCCGGCGATCGGTGTCGCGGTGCAGTACAGCGGCGGCAGCGAGGAGGCCGCGCGCAGCCTCGCGATGCACATCGCCGCGGCCCGCCCGCGCTACCTGTCCCGCGAGGAGGTCCCGGCCGAGGCGGTCGAGACCGAGCGCCGCGTGGCCGAGCAGACCGCCAAGGAGGAGGGCAAGCCCGAGCAGGCGATCACCAGGATCGTCGAGGGCCGGGTCAACGCCTACTACAAGGACTTCGTCCTCCTCGAGCAGCCGTCGATCACCGAGCCCAAGCGCACGGTCAAGCAGATCGTCGACGAGGCCGGCCTGACCGTGGAGCGGTTCGCCCGCTTCGAGGTCGGCCAGGCCTGAAAGGACCACCCTCCTCCCCACGCCTCGCAGGCTCGGCGCGGGCCCCTGGAGGGTGGCCGTTCCAGCGCGTTACCCGGCCCCGTCCCCCTCTGGACGGGGCCGGTGGCGTGTCCGGGCACCGGTGTGGGGCCCTGCCCGCGAGCTGCGGCGCACCCCGTGCGGCAGGATCAGGGGAACGACGCCGAGCGAGGGAAGAACCGTTGACCGACACCGCCGCGCCGCACCACACCGCGCCCCTGTCCGCACCCACCGCGTTCCAGCCCGCTGACGGTGCGGGCTACAAGCGGGTCCTGCTCAAGCTCTCCGGAGAGGCCTTCGGCGGCGGCAAGGTCGGCGTCGACTCGGGGATCGTGCAGGACATCGCGACCCAGCTGGCCGAGGTCGTGCACGGCGGCACCCAGGTCGCCGTGGTGGTCGGTGGCGGCAACTTCTTCCGCGGCGCCGAGTTGTCCCAAGCCGGGATGGACCGCCGGCACGCCGACTACATGGGCATGCTGGGCACGGTCATGAACTGCCTGGCGCTGCAGGCCTTCTGCGAGCAGGTGGGCCTGGAGACGCGCGTGCAGACGGCGATCGAGATGGGCCAGGTCGCCGAGCCCTACATCCCGCGCAAGGCCGTGCGGCACCTGCAGAAGGGCCGGCTGGTCATCTTCGGCGCCGGCGCCGGCATGCCGTACTTCTCCACCGACACGGTGGCCGCCCAGCGCGCCCTGGAGATCGGCTGCCAGGTGCTGCTCATGGCCAAGAACGGGGTGGACGGCGTCTACGACGACGACCCCCGCACCAACTCCGACGCCATGATGTACGAGGACCTGGACTACGCCACCGTGCTGGCCAAGCAGCTGAAGGTCGCCGACGCGACGGCCATCAGCCTGTGCATGGACAACAGCATGCCGATCGTCGTGTTCAACCTGCTGGAGCCCGGGAACATCGCCCGCGCCGTGGCAGGTGAGAGGATCGGGACGCTGATCAGCGACCCGGCCTGAGCGCCGCCGTCACCCGGCCCGAAGACCCGCACCCGCGGCAGAGCGCCCGCCGCACCAGGAGGAGAGACCCGTGATCGACGACACCCTGCTCGACGCCGAGGAGCGGATGGACAAGGCCCTGTCGGTCGCGCGCGAGGACCTCGGCTCGGTGCGCACCGGGCGCGCCGCGCCCTCGATGTTCAACAAGATCCTGGTCGACTACTACGGTGCGCCGACGCCGGTGCCGCAGATGTCGTCGATCACCGTGCCCGAGGCGCGCATGGCGGTCATCAAGCCCTACGACACCGGCCAGCTGTCGGCCATCGAGAAGGCCATCCGCGACAGCGACCTCGGCGTCAACCCGACCAACGACGGCCAGATCATCCGCGTGGTCTTCCCCCAGCTGACCGAGGAGCGCCGCCGCGACCTGGTCAAGCAGGCGCGCGCCAAGGGCGAGGACGCCAAGGTCGCCATCCGCAACGTGCGACGCCGGGCCAAGGAGGAGCTCGACCGCATCGCCAAGGACGGTGAGGCCGGCGAGGACGACGTGCGCCGCGCGGAGAAGGAGCTCGACGACCTCACCGCCAAGCACACGCACGGCATCGACGAGGCGGTCAAGAACAAGGAGAACGAGCTGCTCGAGGTCTGAACCGGCCGGACCCTCCCGACATGACCCCCGACCCCGACCCCGACACCGGGCCGATCCCGCTGGTCGGCCGGCGCCCGGCACCGCCTCCGCAGGCCAGGCCGCGGACGCGGACCGAGCTGCGGACCGCGCCGCTGCCGGTGCAGGAGCCGGCTCCCGCAGAGCCGTCCCCGCCGGAGCCGGGGACGAGCCAGCTCGAGGTCCCCACGTCGACGACGGAGTCCGTGGGCCCGGACCTGGTGCAGGGGCCCACGAAGAAGCCCGGGCGGGCCGGACGGGACATGGTGGCCGCGATCGGGGTCGGTGCCGGCCTCGGCGCGGTCATCCTGTCCTCGCTGCTGGTCTACCGGCCGGCGTTCCTGCTGGTCCTGCTCGTGGCCATCCTCGTCGGCGTCGTCGAGCTCACCCGGGCGCTGCAGGCCGGGGGAGTCCGCGCCCCGCTGGTGCCCGTCCTCGCCGGCACCGTCGCGATGCTGGCCCTGGCCTGGACCCGCGGTGCCTCCGGGCTCGTGGTGGCGTTCCTGCTCACCGTGCTCGCCGTCCTGCTGTGGCGGCTGGGCGACGGTCCCGACGGCTACCTGCGGGACGCCTCGGCCGGCGTCCTGGTGGCGCTGTACGTGCCGTTGCTGGCGGGCTTCTGCGTGCTGCTGCTGGTGCCCGACGACGGCGCGGCCCGGGTCCTCGCCTTCATCGCGACCGTCGTCGGCAACGACGTCGGTGGCTTCGCCGCCGGGGTGCTCTTCGGCAAGCACCCCATGGCGCCCTCGGTCAGCCCCAAGAAGTCGTGGGAGGGGATGGCCGGCTCCGTCCTCGGCTGCGTGCTGGTCGCGACCCCGATCGTGACCCTCGCCCTCGGCGGGCCGTGGTGGGGCGGGGTGCTCTTCGGCGTCGCCCTCGCCGTCAGCGCGACCGCCGGCGACCTCGGCGAGTCGCTCATCAAGCGCGACCTCGGCATCAAGGACATGGGCAACCTGCTCCCCGGCCACGGCGGGATCATGGACCGGCTGGACTCGTTGCTGCCCTCGGCCGCGGTGGCCTACCTGCTGCTCTCGGTCGTGGCACCCGCCTGAGTCGAGACCTCCCAGGTGGAGCCCACCGGGACGAAGCCGCGCCGGGCGTACCAGTGCCTCGGCCAGTCGGCGGCGTCGGCCTCCAGCACCACGAGGTCGCAACCGGCGCCCGCGGCGCGGTCCAGCGCGGCGGCCAGGACGGCGTCCCCGTGCCCGCGTCCCCGCGCCGCCGGGTCGGTGGTCAGCGACTCGAACGCGGCGGTCGCGCCGTCGACGCGCAGCTGACCCGCCGACACCACCCGGCCGTCCTCCCGGACGGCGAGGTCGGTGACCGCGACCACCCGGTCGTTGCGGTGCTCGCGGCCGACCAGCTGCGCCACCACCTCGTCCAGGTCGGCCTCGGACGGCGGAAGGTCACGCCGCCAGGAGCGCTCCCACAGGTCGTGCACCTCCCGCTGGTCGACCGCCTCGGCGCGTCGCCCGGGGATCGGAGGCGCGGCCGGGCGGGCCATCACCAGCAGCTCCTCGGCCTGCCACCCGCGCCCGGCCAGCTCGGCGGCGACGTCGTCCGCACCGGCCCAGGTCAGCGACGCGGCGACGTGCGGCCAGCCCGCGTCGGCGGCGAGCGCGGCCGCGGTCGCCGCGACGGTGCCGGCGTCCACCGGTTCGTGGAGCACCAGGCGGTTGTCGTCGCGCGAGTACCGGAAGCCCGGGTCCAGGACGGCCACGCCGCCGGGGACGTCGCGCAGCTCGGCGGCGCGCCGCACCCGCAGCGACCGGTGCAGTGTCAGTGCCCGACCCAGCGGGTCGTCCGGCCGGGGGAGCACCGGCTCGGCGGGCGGCCGGTGGGGGACCACGGCGACGACGGCGCTCGTCGGTAGCGGGCCGTGCAGGTGCGGGAAGCGCATGCCGGGTGGGTCGCCGGGCACGCCGGGGGCCCAGCGCACCGGGCCGGGGAGCCGTGCGGGGTCGATGACGAGCAGCACCAGGTCCCGCCGTCCGGGGAACAGCCGCTCGGCCGGGAGGTGGACCTGCCCGGGGGCGGACAGGTGCACGAACCCCTGGTCGGCCAGGGACGGCGGGCGCAGCGCCCCGGTGTCGAGCGCCGCGCGCCAGGCCGCGGGCTCCACCAGGTGGACCAGGACCGTCATGCGGCGGCTTCGGGCAGAGGCGGGTCGGGGTCGATGCCGCGGGCCTGGAGCGCCGACTCGACCGCCTCGCACACGGTGCGCACCACGGCCACCCGCGCCGACCGCTTGTCGTCGGCGGCCACGACGTGCCACCGGCCGGCGGGGGTGTCGGTGCGCTCGAGCATCTCCTCGACGGCGTCCTCGTAGGCCGGGCGCTGGTCGCGGTTGCGCCAGTCCTCGTCGGTGAGCTTCCACGCGCGGTAGGGGTCGTCGCGGCGGGACTGGAAGCGGCGCAGCTGCTCCTCGGGGGAGACGTGCATCCAGAACTTCACCAGCACCGTGCCCTCGGCCGCCAGCGTCGTCTCTAGGTCGACGATCTCGCGGTAGGCCCGCTGCCACTGCTCCTCGGTGGCGAAGCCCTCCACCCGCTCGACCAACACCCGGCCGTACCAGGTGCGGTCGAGCACGGCCATGCCGCCCCAGCCGGGCAGCACCGGCCAGAACCGCCACAGGAAGTGGTGCCGCTTCTCGTCGAAGGTGGGGGCCGCGAACTGGGCGACCCGCACGTGCCGGGGGTCGAGCTGCTCGACCAGCCGCTTGATGGCCCCGCCCTTGCCCGAGGCGTCCCAGCCCTCGAACAGCACGCACAGCGGCGGTCCCAGCTCACCGGAGCCGATCTGCCCGCCGAGCAGCAGGCGCAGGTGCACCAGCCGCTCCTGGGCCTGCGCCAGCTGGTGCTTGGCCTCCTTCTTCGACAGCCGCACGGACAGGTCGACCTCGGCGAGACGGCTCATGCCCGGAGCCTGGCCCACGTGGCACCGGCTGTCAGCTCGGCCGGGCGCGGTCGACGGTGTAGTGCAGCAGGACGCTGTCCGAGCCGGGGCGCCGGGACGTGTCGCGCAGCCGGAGGTGCGCCGGGACGCCGTCCGGGAACGCGCGCAGCCCCGCGCCCAACAGGGCGGGGCCCACCAGGAGGAACAGCTCGTCGACCAGGCCGGCGGGGAGCAGGTCGCCCCACAGCGTCCGGCTGCCGAACACCAGGACGTCCCCGCCGGCCTCCTCCTGCAGCGCGGCCACGGCCGCGTGTGCTTCGGCCCGCCGGACGATCGTGGTGGTCTGCGCCCAGGGGCCGGTGTCGGCCGGGGTCAGGGAGTCGGAGACGACCACCTTGGGCAGCTCGGCGTTGCGCCGCGCCGTCTCGCGGTGCAGCTCGGCGACCGACGGGTCGAGCTGCACCGCCGGGGACACCGTCGGGTCCTCGGCGACGGCCGGCCAGTACGCCACCATCCCGCGGTAGGTGGTGGCGCCCAGCAGCAGGGTGCCGGCGGCGCGCAGCCGCTCGAGGTTGAGGGCGTCGAACGAGCCGTCCATGGGAAGGCGTGAGATGTCGCCGCCGGGGCCGGCGACGAACCCGTCCAGGGACACGATGGTGCTGACGACGACGGTGCGCACGGGATCTCCTCGGGTCGTGGTCCTCGGTCGTCCGTACAGAGACACCCCGGGCGCCGCACTCATCGGTCGCCTGCGGATCCCGTTCCGAAGAGCCGGTGCAGCGCGGGGTCGACGAACCCGGCGATCCAGTCCACCCGCCCGTCGCGCAGACCCAGGACGGTCACCGACCCCGGGTGCCACCCGCCGTCGGCGTACTGCTCGCACAGCAGGCCGATCGAGGCGTTGACCGGCGCCGGCCTGAGCCGCCAGGGCGTCGCGAACACCCGGTCGGTGAGGAAACGGCCGACGTCGGTCCGGCCGGCGAACCAGGCCGGCAGCGGCGGCATGGTGAAGCGGACGTCCTCGGTGAGCAGGTCCAGCAGGGCAGGGACGTCGGCCCGCTCCCACGCGCCGACGAACCGGTCGACCAGCGCGGCCCTGCCGGCGTCCCCGAGCCGTGCCAGTTCGGCCTGCTGGCTGGACCGCGACGTCTGCCCGGCCACCGCTGCCCGGGCCCGCTGCAGTGCGCTGTTCACCGACGCCGGCGTGGTGGCCAGCAGCGCCGCGGCCTCGGTCGCGCTGTACCCGAGCACCTCGCGCAGGAGCAGCACCGCGCGCTGGGTGGCCGGCAGGTGCTGCAGGGCGGCCACGAAGGCCAGCTCCACGCTCTCCCGGCGCAGGTAGGCCGTGGCCGGGTCCTCGTCGTCGACCAGGTCCCCGGGGAGCGGCTCCAGCCAGACCGGTCCGGGTACGGGCTCGCCCAGGTCCGCGACGTCGCTGCGGGGCGGTCCGGCGTCCGGGGACAGCAGCCGGGGGCGGCGGCGCGCCTGGCGCAGGCAGACCGACGTCGCCACCCGGTACAGCCACGTGCGCAGGGAGCTGCGTCCCTCGAAGCCGGGCAGGCCGCGCCAGGCGGCGAGCAGCGTCTCCTGGAGGGCGTCCTCGGCGTCCTGCGGGGAGCCGAGCATGCGGTAGCAGTGCGCGACCAGCTCACGGCGGTGCCGGGTGACCAGGCGGCCGAAGGCCTCCTCGTCCCCGGACCGGGCGGCGGTCAGGTCGTCGTCCGTGGTCACGGCCGGTCCAGGTCCGCGTGCTGCCGGACCCAGGCGTGCATCGCGATGCCCGCCGCGACCCCGGCGTTGACCGACCGGGTCGAGCCGAACTGGGCGATCGACAGGACGCCGTCGGCGGCGTCGCGCGCCTCCGCCGACAGGCCGGTGCCCTCCTGGCCGAACAGCAGCACGCAGGCGCGGGGGAGCGGCTCGGTCTCCAGCGGGCGGGCGCCGGGCAGGTTGTCGACGGCGAGCAGCGGCAGCCCGTCGGACCGCGCCCACGTCACCAGCGCTGCGACATCGGGGTGGTGGCGCACGTGCTGGTAGCGGTCGGTGACCATCGCACCCCGGCGGTTCCAGCGCCGCCGTCCGACGATGTGCACCTCGGCGGCCAGGAAGGCGTTGGCGGTGCGCACGACAGTGCCGATGTTGAGGTCGTGCCGCCAGTTCTCGATGGCGACGTGGAAGGGGTGCCGGCGGGTGTCGAGGTCGGCGACGATCGCCTCGACGGTCCAGTAGCGGTAGCGGTCGACGACGTTGCGCCGGTCGCCGGCGGCCAGCAGCTCGGGGTCGTAGCGGGGGTCCTCGGGCCACGGGCCGTCCCACGGGCCCACCCCGACGGTGTCCAGCGGGATGGGGTCCGTCTCCGCCTGGGTCACCCGGCCGACGCTAGCTGGCCGCGCGTCCGCTCCGTTCGGGGACCGCGCCGGCAGCAGGACCGCGTGCCGGCCCGTGTGGGCAGCCTCGCGCCGGTCGCCGGTCGCGCCTGCGGGGACCGGCCGGACCCGTCCGGCACCATGACTCCACTCCGTTGCGTAAGAGCGCCATGACGATGAGTGGCTGGAGGTGTGATGGCGGCACGGCAGGACGACGAGGAACAGCTCGACCCCGGGCCGGCCGGCACCGCACCGGCTGCTAACGGGTCGCCAGTCGACCGGGCGTCGGCGGAGGAGGGCCCCGTGCCACCGGACGACGACTGGGAGCAGGCCTGGCTGCCCGGGTGGTTGACCGGACCCGAGGCGGACGCCGGGGAGGCGCCGGCGGACGTCCCCGAGGGCGGGGACCGGGAGGACGGCGGTCGGGAGGGCGACGCGCCCGGGCAGGCCGTCGCGGAGCCGCTCCCCGTCGAGGAGCCACAGCCGGTCGCGGAGCCGCAGCCGGTCGCGGAGCCGCAGCCGGTCGCGGAGCCGCAGCCGGTCGAGGAGCCGCAGCCGGTCGAGGAGCCGGAACCCGTCGTGGTCGAGACCGTGCGCCCGCGGGTCGTCGTCGCCGCGCGCGTGCGGCCCCGGCGCCGCGCGGCGACCGCCGTGGTGGTCGCCCTGCTCACCGCCGGTGGCATCGCGGGCGCGGCCCTGCTGGCCCGGTCGACCTCCGGCCCGGTCCCGACCGCGGACGTGCAGTCCTCGCCGGGTGCGGTCGCCGCACCCACCGCGGGTGCGCCCGCGACCCGGCCGCCCGGCATCGCGGACGCCGTCTCGGCCGCGCCGACGACGAGCACCGCGGTGCCGACCACCTCGGTGCAGGAGGCCTCCACGCCGCGGAAGACCTTCCAGCCCCCAGCTCCGGTGCCGCTCCCCGCCGCCGTACCGCCGGCCGCCTCGCCGGCGACCGTCCGGGACCCCGACGCGTCGCTGCCCGTGGTCGTCCTGCCGGAGCCGGTCGAGTCGCCGGTGCCGGCTCGGACGGACGGACCCACCGACCTCACGGTGCCCACCGAGGCTGATGAGGACGCGGACCCGATCGACGAGCCGCCGCCCACGCCCGAGTCCCCGCCAGTGGAGGAGACCGGGGAGGACCCGGACGAGGAGACCGGGGAGGAGCTGGACGAGGACCTCGACGAGGACCGAGTCGAGGACCCCACCGACGACCCGGGGCCCACGCCCATCGACGTCCCCCAGCCGGACCCGACGGACGGCGACGGACCGGACGTGCCGACCCCCGCGACACCGGAGGCGCCCGCTCCGGACCTCGAGGGGCAGGTGCCCTGAGCGAGCGACCTCACCCGCGGAGCGGCACACGCGCCGGTGCGGGGTGGGACCATGGAGGGCGCCATGACTGCCCTCCCCCTGGTCTTCGACGCCCCCCGCCGGGGCAAGCCGCCGCGCCACCTGGCCGACCTCACCCGTGAGGAGGCCCGCGCCGCGGTCACCGAGCTGGGTCAGCCCGCCTTCCGGGCCGACCAGCTCACCCGGCACTTCTACCGGGGCGTCACCGACCCGGCGCAGATGACCGACCTGCCGGCCGCGGTGCGCGAGGAGCTCACCGGCGCGCTGCTGCCCGGGCTGCTGACGCCGGTGCGGACGCTCAGCGCTGATGGCGGCCGCACCCGCAAGACGCTGTGGCGGCTGCACGACGGCGCGCTGGTCGAGAGCGTGCTGATGCGCTACCCGGACCGCGCCACCGTCTGCATCTCCAGCCAGGCCGGCTGCGGCATGGCCTGCCCCTTCTGCGCAACCGGCCAGAACGGGCTGACCCGCAACCTCTCCGCCGCGGAGATCATCGGCCAGGCGGTCGCGGCCGCCGCGGCGATGGCGAATGGCGAGGTCCCCGGCGGGCCCGGGCGGCTGTCCAACGTCGTCTTCATGGGCATGGGCGAGCCGCTGGCCAACTACGCGCGGGTCCGCAAGACCCTCGACGCGCTGGTGACCCCGGCGCCGCACGGGCTGGGCCTGTCCCAGCGCTCGGTGACCGTCTCCACGGTCGGCGTCGTCCCGGCGATCCGGCGGCTCACCGAGGAGGGGCTGCACGTCACCCTCGCGGTCAGCCTGCACGCGCCCGACGACGAGCTGCGCGACACCCTGGTGCCGATCAACACGCGCTGGAAGGTCGGCGAGGTGGTGGCCGCCGCGGATGCCTACGCCGAGCGCACCGGCCGCCGTTACTCGGTGGAGTACGCACTGATCCGTGACGTGAACGACCAGCCCGAGCGGGCCGACCTGCTCGGCCGGCTGCTCGCCGACCGGCGCGCACACGTCAACCTCATCCCGCTCAACCCGACGCCGGGAAGCAAGTGGGACGCCAGCCCGCTGCCCGCCCAGCGCGAGTTCGTCGCCCGGCTGCGCGCGCACGGCGTGCCGACGACGGTCCGCGACACCCGCGGGCAGGACATCGACGGCGCCTGCGGGCAGCTGGCCGCGGCCGACCGGGAGGACGGGGTCCTCCTGGGCGTCCCGGCCGTGGCGCTGCCGCAGCCGTCCCTCGAGCCGCCGGTGGAGATGGGCGCCGAGGCGGACCAGTGAGCTCGGGGCCCCCGGCAGCCGAGGCGCACGAGCACACCCACGCCGACGTCTCCGGCGGCTGGCTCCGGGCCGCGGTCTTCGGCGCCATGGACGGGCTGGTGACCAACACCGCGCTCGTCGCCGGCGTCGGCGGCGGTGGGGCCTCCGCCCGCGCGATCGTGCTCTCCGGGGTGGCCAGCCTGGTCGCCGGTGCCATCTCGATGGCGCTGGGGGAGTACACCTCGGTGCGGACGCAGAACGAGCAGCTCGACCTCGAGGTGGAGAAGGAGCGCCGGGAGCTCGAGCGCAACCCGGGCGGGGAGCTCGCCGAGCTGGTGCAGATGCTGCGGGGCCGCGGCGTGGACGCCGACCTCGCCCAGCAGGTCGCCGTCCAGCTGCACCGCGACCCCGACACCGCCCTGCGGCTGCACGTGGTCGCCGAGCTGGGGCTCAACCCGGCCGACCAGCCCTCGCCGCGGACGGCGGCGGTCTCCTCGTTCCTCACCTTCGCCACCGGCGCGGTGATCCCGCTGCTGCCCTACCTGCTCGGCTTCTCGCTGCTGTGGGCGGCGCTGCTGTGCGGCGGACTCGGTCTGGCGGCGGCGGGCGCCCTGTCGTCGCGCTTCACGCCGCGGCCCTGGTGGTACGCGGCAGGGCGCCAGCTGCTCTTCGGCGCGGTCGCGGCCGGGGTCACCTACGCGATCGGGCTGGCGATCGGCGTCGGCGTCTCCTGACGCCCGTCAGCCGTCGCAGGAGAGCCCAGCCTCCTCGATCGCGGCGCGCGTCCCAGCGGTGGGCAGCGCCACCGGCACGGCGCTGTCCCTCAGGTCGCTCGGCACCACCTCGACCGTCGACAGGTCTGCGCCGGCGAGCGCGGCCAGATCGGCCACGGAGGTCCCCGCGTCGACGGTGAGTGCCCCGGTGGTCGCCCATCCCACGCTCTGCGACCGCCAGGGCCGGACGACCGATCCGCGGACGGCGTCCACCAGGGCCCTGAGCACCGTGCCCGCGGCCGACGCCCGTCCCTCCGGGTCCATCGGCACCGGCGTCCACACCCCGTCGACGAGGTGCTGCGGGTGCCGGGAGCGGACCAGGGCCAGCGCGGTGCGCCCGTCGACGTGCTGGACGCCGGCCTGCGGCAGGTCCAACCCGGCGCCCGGGTCGCGTACCGGGACCGGCACGTCCACCGTGAGCCCGCCGGCTGCGTCGACGACCTCGGCGAACCCCGCGAAGTCGACCGCGACCAGGTGGTCGGCGTCGATGCCGATGGAGCAGAGGGCGTCGACCGTCGCCCGGGGACCGTCCCGCCACGTGAGGGTCAGCCGGGTGGGCCGCCCGTCCTGCAGGACCAGCAGGTCCCGTGGCACCGACAGGACCCTGGTCCCGGCATCGGTCTGGTGGACCACGAGCACCACGTCGGCCCGGGTGCCGGGGACGTCGTCGGGGGTGCCGAAGTCGGCGGGATCGGCACCGGCGGGCAGGCGGTCCCGCGAGTCCAGGCCGACCAGCACCCAGGTCCGGCCGTCGGAGTCGTCGGCCGCGAGGTCCACGGCCACCTCGTCGACGCGCCCGGCGAGCAGCGCGACGTCCGCACCGGCCGTGACCAGCAGCAGGACGAGGACGGCGAGGGCGACCCGCGTCCACCCCTGCCGTCCCGGGAACGGCCGACGCCGGCCAGGGCAGCCCTGGCCGGCGTCGGGGTCGTGCGGTTCGGTCACGCTCAGGCCTGCGAGCCCTCCGCGGACCGGCGGCGGGCGGCGAACACCAGGCCGCCACCCAGCGCCAGGGCACCCACACCCAGGCCCAGCGGGAGGGCGACGTCGGCGCCGGTGTAGGCCAGGTTCGACGACGAGGCGTTCGAGGTGGCCGCGGCCGCGGTCACGGTGAGGGACTCCTGGAAGTAGGTGCCCATGTTGCCCTCGTAGACCAGGGTGTGCTCACCGGTCGGGGTGCCGGCCGGGACGGTGAACTGGACCGTCACGGTGCCGTTGGCGTCGGCGGTGAAGGTGCCGAGGGTCTGCGGGGTCGAGTGCAGGGTCACCGTGACGACCTCGTGCGGCTTGAAGCCGGTGAGGACCTTGACGACCTTGCGGCCCAGCGGCGTGCTGTCACCGGTGGCGGAGCCGCCGTCCGGGCTGGTGACACCCGAGGTGTTGGCCTGCGAGCCGCGGATCGCCCCCGTCGGCTTGGTCTCCGGTGCGCTGGTGGTGGGGGCCGCGGTCTCGGTCGGGGTGGACGGCGTGGCCGCGGGAGCGGTGAGGACCACGGAGCCGAGGGGGTACTCGCTGACGAGCCCACCGTTGTAGAGGAGACAGGCCGCGGCGACGACGTACTCGCCCGCGGGGTCGCCGGGCTCGAAGGCCAGCTCGATCGACCACTTGCCGTCCTCGCCCGGCTCGGTCACGTCGGCGAAGAGGGGCTCCTCGGCCTCCGCGTCCCCGACGGCGACGGCGACCACGTTCCTCGTCGTCTCGTCGGCGTAGTTCTCCGAGACGCAGTCCGCGCCGGAGACGGTGAAGGTCTGCTCTGCGGCCACGGTGCCCGGGGCGACGACGGGAGCGCTGGGGGCGGCGGCGAACGCGGCCGGGGCGAGCAGCAGACCCGCCGCCGCGGTGGTGGCGGTCAGGCCGGTCACGGCTGCGGCGCGGGCTGTGGTGCGGGACATCGTCGGCTCTCCGCTCGATCAGGAGTCCGGGTGCTCCGGACCTCTCTCGCACTGTCTATCGACTGGCGACCGTCCGAGCTGTAGCTGACAGTCACCAAGATCGGACGCATCGTCGGCCAGATTCGACGAACGCCGCCTCAGCAGGCCCAGCCGTCACACCTGGCACGCGTGCACGAGAGGAACCCCGGGAGCCGGGGTTGCGAAGGCGACACCTGACATCCGGCTCCGGTGGGTCCCGCCCCCTCCCCACGAACGACGAGAGGCCCGCCCCCGGCAGGGGACGGGCCTCTTCGTGCGGTCGCGCTACTTGGCGCGCCAGGCGTTCCGACGACGGCGCCAGTCCAACACCAGGATCAGCACCATCAGTGCGGCGATGCCGACGACCCACAGGTCCTCGACGCGGCCCTCGTGGTTGCCGATGAGGTAGGAGAGCATGAACAGCGTCACGATGACCCCGCCGATGCGGCCCCACCGACCGGTCTCGCCGTGCCAGCCCCACTCCTCGGGGCGCTCGTGCTCCACGGGGTGGGCGTCGGCCCGGACGACGCCCTCCTCGCGCCCGGGCTGGTTGACCCGCCCCGTCCCGGGGTGGTCCACGGAGATCCGCTGACGGTGGGTCTGCTCGCTCACACGGCCATCCTGCCAGCCCGCCTGACGCGGCACCCGCCGAGGGAGGACGGCGCGTCGACCCGGCGGAGCGTCGGGGAGGATGCGCGCCGTGGACGGCGTGCGCGAGGTGACGGTGCTGGGCTCCACCGGGTCGATCGGCCGGCAGGCCATCGCGGTGGCCCGGCAGAACCCGGACCGGCTGCGGATCACCGGCCTGGCCGCCGGCGGCGGGGACGTCGCCCGGCTCGCCGAGCAGGCGCTGTCCCTCGGCGTCCGCACCGTCGCGGTGGCGAAGGCGACCGCCGCGCAGGACCTCCAGCTGGCCTTCTACGCCGCGGCCTCCCAGCGCGGCTGGTCCCGGGGGGAGTACGCGCTGCCGGAGATCCTCGCCGGCCCGCGGGCGGCCGAGGAGCTCGCCGCCCGCCCCGCCGACGTCGTCCTCAACGGCATCACCGGCTCGATCGGACTGCGGCCCACGCTGGCGGCGCTGCAGGCCGGCCGCACCGTTGCGCTGGCCAACAAGGAGTCGCTCGTGGCCGGCGGTGAGCTGGTCACCGCGGCGGCCGCGCCCGGCCAGCTGGTGCCGGTCGACTCCGAGCACTCGGCGCTGGCGCAGTGCCTGCGCGGCGGGCACATGAGCGAGGTGGCCCGGCTGGTGCTCACCGCCAGCGGCGGGCCGTTCCGCGGCCGCACCGCCGCCGAGCTGGCCGACGTCACCGTCGAGCAGGCGCTGGCGCACCCGACGTGGGCGATGGGCCCGGTGGTGACGATCAACTCCGCGACTCTGGTCAACAAGGGCCTGGAGCTCATCGAGGCGCACCTGCTCTTCGACGTCCCCCTCGCCGACGTCGACGTCGTGGTGCACCCGCAGTCGATCGTGCACTCGATGGTGACCTTCGCCGACGGCGCCACCATCGCCCAGGCCAGCCCGCCGGACATGCGGCTGCCGATCGCGCTGGCCCTGGCCTGGCCCGACCGGCTGCCGCACGTCCAGCCGGCCCTGGACTGGTCGGCGGCGAGCACCTGGGAGTTCGCGCCGCTGGACGACGAGGCGTTCCCGGCCGTCGCGCTGGCCCGCTCCGCCGGCGAGGCGGGGGGCGTGGCCCCGGCGGTCTACAACGCGGCCAACGAGGAGGCGGTGGCGGCGTTCCTGGCGGGTCGGCTGCCGTTCCGGGGCATCGTCGACCTCGTCGCGCGTACCCTCGACGACGCGCCGGACCTCGGCGCCCCCACCTGCGTCGAGGACGTCCTGGCGGCGGAGGGGTGGGCCCGGCAGCACGCCGGACGTGTGATCGCCGGAGGCTGAGCTGAGCGGGTTGCTGCTGACCGTCCTCGGGATCGTCGCCTTCGCGGCCGGTCTGCTGTTCTCGATCGCCTTCCACGAGTACGGGCACTTCTTCTGGGCCCGGAAGTTCGGCATGCGGGTGCCGCAGTTCATGGTCGGTTTCGGCCCGACGCTGTTCTCCCGCACGCGGGGGGAGACCGAGTACGGGATCAAGGCCGTCCCGCTGGGCGGCTACATCCGCATCGTCGGGATGATCCCGCCGGCCGAGGAGAACGAGAGCACGCGGGCCACCCGCATGCGCTCGTTCATCGCCGAGGTGCGCGGCGCCGCGCTCGACGACGTCCGCCCCGGCGACGAGGGCCGGGTGTTCTACGCCAAGCCCTGGTGGCAGCGGGTCATCGTGATGTTCGCCGGCCCCTTCCACAACCTGGTGCTCGCGGTCCTGCTCTTCACGGTGCTGCTCACCGTCGTCGGCACCAGCGTGCTGACCACGACGGTGCGCGACGTCCCCGCGTGCGTGCTGCCCGCGGGTGCCGTCACCGCGCTGCAGGACGACGCCTGCTCGGTGCCGCTCACGCCCGAGGGGCAGACCTGCGAGGCGGGGGCGGCAGGCTGCGCGCTGCCGCAGCAGAGCCCCGCCGCGGCCGCCGGGCTGCGTTCCGGCGACACGATCGTCGCCATCGGGGGCCGGCCGCTGGACCCGACCGCGTACGACAGCTGGACGGCGGTGCAGGAGGCGATCCGCACCAGCCCCGGTCAGCCGCTGGACGTCACCATCGAGCGGGACGGCGCGCGGCAGCGGCTCACCGTCACGCCGATCCCCAACACCGTCTACGCCGACCCGACCGACCCCACCGAGGGGACGACGACCGCCGGCTACCTCGGGATCTCGCCGAGCGTCCAGCTGGCCCGGCAGGACGCCGCGGCCATCCCCGGCTACTTCGGGATGATCGTGACGAACGCCGTCGAGCGGCTGGTCGAGATCCCCGAGCGCATCCCGCAGCTGTTCCGCGCGGCGTTCCTGGGTGAGGAGCGCGACCCCAACGGGCCGATCGGCGTCGTGGGCGTCGGCCGCATCTCCGGCGAGGTCTTCGCCATCCCCGAGCTCACCGGCACGGAGAAGGTCAGCACGTTCCTGCAGCTGCTGGCCAGCATCAACCTGGTGCTGTTCCTGTTCAACCTGCTGCCGATCTACCCGCTCGACGGCGGGCACGTCGCCGGCGCGCTGTACGAGAAGGCGCGCGCGGTCGTCGCCCGGCTGCGTGGCCGGCCCGACCCCGGCCCGTTCGACATCGCCCGGCTGATGCCGGTCGCCTACCTCGTGGCGGGCCTGTTCGTCGTCCTCTCGGGCCTGCTGCTGATCGCCGACATCGTCAACCCGATCACCCTGCAGTGAGCCGGGTCCGGGTCCGGTCGTGGTGACCGGGCCCGGGCGCGGACGGCGGGGTCAGCCGCCGACGAGGGGTCGGTGCGTCCAGGTGCGGCCGTGCGGCGTCCGGGTCGTCGGCCAGCCAGGAGGCGTGGGCCGCCGACGATGCGGGCGTCACACCTGCGCCACCAGCACCGTCGCGTCTCCGGGGGATACTGGGGGCATGGCGATCCCCGTCGGTCTCGGCATGCCCGAGGTACCCCCGCCCGTCCTCGCGCCCCGTCGCAAGACCCGCCAGCTCATGGTGGGCGACGTCGGCGTCGGCAGCGACCACCCGGTCAGCGTGCAGTCGATGACGACGACCAAGACCGCCGACATCAACGCCACGCTGCAGCAGATCGCCGAGCTCACCGCCTCGGGCTGCCAGATCGTTCGGGTCGCCGTCCCGGACACCGACGATGCCGAGGCGCTGCCGATCATCGCGAGGAAGTCGCAGATCCCGGTCATCGCCGACATCCACTTTCAGCCGCGGTACGTGTTCGCCGCGATCGACGCCGGCTGCGCCGCCGTCCGCGTCAACCCCGGCAACATCAAGAAGTTCGACGACAAGGTCGGCGAGATCGCCCGGGCGGCCAAGGGTGCCGGCATTCCGATCCGGATCGGCGTCAACGCCGGGTCGCTCGACAAGCGGTTGCTGGCCAAGTACGGCAAGGCCACCCCGGAGGCGCTGGTCGAGTCCGCGCTGTGGGAGTGCTCGCTGTTCGAGGAGCACGACTTCCGCGACATCAAGATTTCGGTCAAGCACAACAACCCGGTGGTCATGGTGCGCGCCTACGAGCTGCTGGCCGCGCAGTGCGACTACCCCCTGCACCTCGGCGTCACCGAGGCCGGCCCCGCGTTCCAGGGCACCATCAAGTCCGCCGTCGCCTTCGGCGCGCTGCTCTCCCAGGGCATCGGCGACACCATCCGCGTCTCCCTCTCGGCCCCGCCGGCCGAGGAGGTCAAGGTCGGAACCCAGATCCTCGAGTCGCTGAACCTGCGCCAGCGCGGCCTGGAGATCGTCAGCTGCCCGTCGTGCGGACGTGCGCAGGTCGACGTCTACAAGCTCGCCGACGAGGTCACCGCCGGCCTCGACGGCCTGGAGGTGCCGCTGCGGGTGGCCGTCATGGGCTGCGTCGTCAACGGCCCGGGCGAGGCCCGCGAGGCCGACCTGGGCGTGGCCTCGGGCAACGGCAAGGGCCAGATCTTCGTCAAGGGCGAGGTCGTCAAGACCGTCCCCGAGTCGCAGATCGTCGAGACGCTGATCGAGGAGGCCATGCGCCTGGCTGACGGCATGACCGCCGCCGACGGGACGTCGCCCGGCTCGCCCGTCGTCACCGTCGCCTGACCGTCCCGGTGCTGCGCACGCCGGTGTCCTCCACCCACCCCGCCGCCCCGGCGGCCCGGGTCCTCGACGAGACCGACGAGCCCGCCGTCCGCGCCCTGTTCGCCAGCGACCCGGTGGCCGCGTGCGTCATCGCGGGGCGGGTGGAGGCCGCCGGCACCGCCGCCGCGGCCCTCGGCGCACCGCTGTGGGGGCTGGGCAGCGGGCGCTCGCTGGACGCGGTCTGCCTGGCCGGGGCGAACCTGATCCCCTTCGCCCTGCCCGGCGCGGAGCGGGCGGCGGCGACGGCCTTCGCCGACCGCGCCCGCCGCGCGGGCCGGCGCTGCTCGACCATCGTCGGCCCGGCCGCGTCCGTGGACCCGCTGTGGGAGCTGCTGGCGCCTTCCTGGGGCCCGGCCCGCGACCACCGGCCCCGGCAGCCGCTGTTGGCCATCGAGGGGCCGCCGGCGATCGCCCCCGAGCCCCGGGTGCGCCCGGTGCGCCCGGCCGAGATCAGCGTCCTGCTGCCGGCGGCGGTGGCGATGTTCACCGAGGAGGTCGGGGTCAGCCCGCTGCGGGTCGACGGCGGCGCCGGCTACCGCGCCCGGGTGGCCGACCTGGTCCGCGCGGGGCAGTCGCTGGCGTGGATCGAGCGCGGCGAGGTGCTGTTCAAGGCCGAGATCGGCGCGGTGTCCCGCAGCGTCTGCCAGGTGCAGGGCGTGTGGGTCGCCCCCGCCCACCGCGGCCGCGGCATCGGCACCGCGGGCATGGCGGCGGTCGTCGAGTACGCCCGCACCGCGATCGCGCCGGTGGTCAGTCTCTACGTCAACGACTTCAACGGCCCCGCCCGCGCGGCCTACGCGCGGGTCGGGTTCCGCGAGGTCGGGCGGTTCGCCAGCGTCCTCTTCTGAGGGAGGACCCTCCTGCTCCCCACCGCTCGCAGGCTCGCAGCAGGCCCTTGCAGGGAGGCCAGCGCGCCGGGGGCCGACCGCGTGCGCCACCGCAGGTCCATGATCGTCGGGGATCGGGGGCCACGGCTCGGCACCGAGGTCCCGGGCCCGGCGTCTGGTAGCACTGGTCCCCGTGCGCACACGCCGGGGGACGGTCCTGGGATCCACGTTGACACTGCTCGCCGTGCCGGTGCTGGCGGCCTGCTCGGGGAACGCCGAGGACGACGTCCGGTCCGCAGCGGAGGCCTTCCTCGCCGACTGGGCGGCCGGGGACACCGCGGCCGCCGCCGGCGCGACCACCGACCCCGCCGCGGCGACCACGCTGCTGGAGCAGACCGCCTCCGACCTGCCCGAGGCCACGCTGAGCCCCGAACTCGGCCAGGTGTCCATCGAGGACGGCACGGCCACCGTCGGCTGGACCGCCACCTGGGACCTCGCGGCCGCGCCCGACTGGAGCTACCCGGGCACCCTGCGCCTGCAGGAGGCCGACGAGGGCTGGGACGTCGTCGCCGAGCCCGCCCTCGTCCACCCGGAGCTGGGGGAGGGCCAGCGGCTGCTGCTCGAGCGGCGACTGCCCGAGCGCGCCGCCGTCACCGACGCGGCCGGTCAGCCGCTGTTCGCGCCCACCGAGGTCGTCAACGTCGGCGTCGACCCGGGCCAGGTCACCGACCTGCCTGCGCTGGCCGCCGGGCTGTCGGCGGCCACCGGGATCGCCGCCGAGGAGATCGTCGCCGACGTCCAGGCCGCGCCGGCCGGCCAGTTCGTCCCGGTCATCACGCTGCGCCGTCCGGACTTCGAGGCCATCCGCGGGCAGGTCTTCGACCTGCCCGGCGCGGTCTTCCCGACCGACACCCGGCTGCTCGCGCCCAGCCCCCGGTTCGCCTCCGCGCTGCTCGGCCGGGTCGGCCCGGCGACCGCCGAGGTGCTCGAGGAGACCGCCGAGGACGGCGCGCCGGTCTACGCCGCCGGCGACGAGCTCGGCCTCTCCGGGCTGCAGCGCGCCCTCCAGGCGCAGCTCACCGGCACCCCCGGTTTCACCGTCACCGTGGTCAGCGCCGCCGAGAGCACCGGCGACACCAGCCGGCAGGTCGACGCGGTCGAGCCGGTGCCCGGCGAGCCGGTGCGGACGCCGCTGGTGCGTGCGGTGCAGACCGCCGCCGACGCCGCCGTCGCCACCCAGCAGCTGCCGACCCACCTGGTCGTCGTCCGGCCCGGCACGGGGGAGATCGTGGCGGTGTCCTCCAACGAGGCGGCCGCGGCGGGCAACGCGTTCACCGGCCAGTACCCGCCGGGCTCGAGTATGAAGACGATCAGCGCCACCGCGCTGCTGGCCACCGGCACGCTCACCCCGCAGACGCCGGTCGCCTGCCCGGGCACCTTCGTCGTCGAGGGCCGCGAGTTCGAGAACGCCGACCAGTTCGACCTGGGCACCGTGCCGTTTACCGAGGCCTTCGCGCAGTCCTGCAACACGACCTTCATGCAGCAGGGGCTGCAGCTGCCCGACGACGCCCTGGCCACGGCCGCCGCCTCCTACGGCGTCGGCACGGACTGGCAACTGCCGGTCGACGTGTTCGCCGGGGACGTGCCGGCCGACAGCACCGGGACGACGAAGGCGGCCAACGCGATCGGTCAGGGCCAGGTGCTCATGAGCCCCGCGCAGCTGGCCCTCGTCGCGGCGGGGGTGGCCGGCGGCACCCCGGCGGTGCCGGTCGAGGTCGTCGGCGCCGAGCCGGCCGGCCCGACGCCGGCCGGTCCGGACGCCGCGGTGCTGGAGGCGCTGCGGCCGATGATGCGCCAGGTCGTGCTCTCCGGGACGGCGCGCGCGCTGGCCGACCGCGGCGAGGTGTACGGCAAGACCGGCACCGCCGAGTACGGCAGCAACACCCCGCCGGACGCCCACGGCTGGTTCATGGGCTACCAGCTGGCCGGGCCGCAGGGCGACCTGGCGTTCGCGGTCCTCGTCGAGAGCGGTCAGTCCAGCAGCGTGGCCGTGGACGTGACCGACGCCTTCCTCGGCGGGCTGCCCCAGGCCTGAGGCGACCCCGTCCCGAGCGCCGCCGGCCCCGTCCAGGGGGCCTGCGACGAGGAGTGGGGAAGACGGGCCCTCCTACAGGCCCGGGAACGCGTCGGTGACCGGGATCCGGCCGGCGGCGGCGCGCCAGCCGACGGCGCGCACCTCCGCGGCGCCCAGCTCCCCGACCGCGAGCTCGCGCACGGCGGGCTCCGCGGCCTGGTCGAGCACCCGCACCCAGGCCGCGGAGACGCCCTCCTCGAGGGCGACGGCCAGCGTCGCGGCGTCCACCTCCGACAGGACCGGGAAGGGGAGGGTGTACCCCGCCTCGCGGGGGGCCGGGTCGGCGCCGCGGGACTCCAGCAGCGCCACCAGCCGGTCGCGGGCGTCCCGGTGGGCGACCTCGGCGGCCGCCGCGGGCCCGCGGGCGTCCCCCGGCAGTGCGGCGCCCACGGCGCCGTACCCCCACACGGCGGCGTGCTCGGCGGCCACCACCTCGTTCAGCGCGGCGGTCTCGGTGCCCTCGTCGAGGAGGCCGTCGTCAGCCACGTCCCTGCTCCTCCCTCACGCCAGTGCCGCCTCGTGCCCGCGCAGCCCCGCGGCGATCGACCCGAGCAGCGCCGCACGGGCGCCGGTCTGCCGGGCGCAGGCCCGGGCGTGGGCGCTCGCCGCCGCGGCCACCTGCTCGCGCAGCCAGGTGCGCACGTCCCCGCCGGCCGGGGGGGCCGGGGGGGCGGCGGAGGACGCGGCAGGCGACGCGGTCGGGGACGGCGCGGCGGCCCGCAGCCGGTCGAGCTGCTCGGTGGCCTGCGCGGCCAGGTCGCTCAGCGTCAGGGCGGGGTCGGCCGTCGTCGCCGCGGCGTAGGCGGCGACGACGGCCTCCTGGACGGCGACCTGCCCGGCCAGCCGATCGGCCTCCTCGGTGCTCACGGCCGGGGCCTCCGCAGAGCCCGCCGTGCAGCCGGCGACGAGGAGGGCGAGCCCGGCCGAGGCCGCCAGGAAGGCGCGGCGGGTGGAGCCCGCGGGAGCGGGAGCGAGGACGGGGGGCATCGCCACCATCCTCTCAGCCCCGCACCTGCCCGGTCGGGAGCACACGGCGAGCGGGTCCCCCGGCCGCCCGGTCTCGGGCCGGGCGGGAGGGCGGTAGCCTGACCCTCCGCCCGGTACCGGGCCGACGGTGCGTCCGCCGCTCCCCCGACGGGCCGCGACGCGGGGCGCCGGCCCCCACCGCGCGCGTGCCGTCGACCGAGCCAGGAGAGGGAGGGAGCCGTGTCCGCCGCCCCTCGCACCGACCCCGTCGCCACCCGCATGGCCGGGCTGGTCGCGCCGGTCGTGGAGGCCGCCGGGTACGACCTGGAGGAACTGGTCGTCACCCCGGCCGGCCGGCGCAGCATCGTCCGGGTCGTGGTCGACCGGGACGCCGGGGTGACCCTCGACGACGTCGCCGAGGTCAGCCGCGCGGTGTCCACGGCCCTCGACGAGCACGACGGCGAGTTCGGCAGCGCCCCCTACGTGCTGGAGGTCACCAGCCCCGGGGTCGACCGGCCGCTGACCGAGCCGCGGCACTGGCGGCGCAACACCGGGCGGCTGGTCACCGTCGCCGTGGGTCGCGAGGGCTCCTCCGAGCAGGTGACCGCTCGCGTGCTCGAGGTCGACGGCGACGGCGTGACCCTCGCGGTGGAGGCCAAGGGCAAGCCCGGGGCGAAGAAGCGGCCGCCCACCCGGCGGCAGGTGCCGTGGCAGGAGCTGGGCGCCGGCCGGGTGCAGGTGGAGTTCGGCCGGCCGGAGGCCGGCGGGGACAGCGAGCAGCACGACCAGCCGGATCCCGCGGAGGACGACGACGACGGAGGAGGACAGTGAACATCGACGTGACCGCCCTCAAGGCGGTCGAGCGGGAGAAGGGCATCCCGGCCGACACGGTCATCGAGGCCATCGAGACGGCTCTGGTGACCGCCTACCGGCACGCCGACGGCGCCAGCAAGCACGTGCGGGTGCACGTCGACCGCAAGACCGGCGAGGTCGCGGTGCTCGCCCAGGAGCTCGGGCCGGACGGCGAGGTCGTCCGCGAGTGGGACGACACCCCCTCGGACTTCGGCCGGATCGCCGCCAGCACCGCCAAGCAGGTCATCGTCCAGCGGCTGCGCGACGCCGAGCACGAGCAGACCTTCGGCGAGTACGCGGGTAAGGAGGGCGACATCGTCAGCGGCATCGTGCAGGCCGACCAGCGGCGCAACGCCAGCGGCACGGTGCTCGTCGACATCGGCAAGGTGGAGGCCGTGCTGCCCGCCGCCGAGCAGGTGCCGGGGGAGAGCTACCCGCACGGCAGCCGGCTGAGGGCCTACGTGGTGTCGGTCGCGCGCACCTACCGCGGCCCGCAGGTCACCGTCTCGCGCACCCACCCCAACCTGGTCCGCAAGCTCTTCGCCCTCGAGGTCCCCGAGATCGCCGACGGCAGCGTGGAGATCGTCGCGGTCGCGCGCGAGGCCGGGCACCGCTCGAAGATCGCCGTCCGCACCTCGGTGCCCCGGGCTCAACGCCAAGGGCGCGTGCATCGGCCCGATGGGGCAGCGGGTGCGCAACGTGATGAGCGAACTGCACGGCGAGAAGATCGACATCGTCGACTGGTCCGACGACCCCGCGACGTTCGTGGCCTCGGCGCTGAGCCCCGCCCGGGTGAACAGCGCGCAGCTGGTCGACCCCAAGGCCAAGGCGGTGCGGGTGGTCGTCCCCGACTTCCAGCTGTCGCTGGCCATCGGCAAGGAGGGGCAGAACGCCCGGCTCGCCGCGCGGCTGACCGGCTGCCGCATCGACATCCGCAGCGACGCCCAGCCCGACGACGCCGCGCCCTCGCCCGGGGTGGGGCGCGCGCCGCTGCGCTCCGGTGCGGCGGCTGCGCGCGGCGGTGCGCCCGGTGGCCGCCCCGGGGGGTCAGGTGGCGGCGCACGCCCCGGTCGGGTGCCCGGTGGCCGGAGCCCGGAACACCCGGGGCCCTCAGCGCGCTAGAGTGCAGGGTGGCCGAAACGTCGATCCCGGTGCGCACCTGTGTGGGCTGCCGGAAGCGCGCTCCGGTCACCGACCTGCTGCGCGTCGTCGCGCGGGACGGGGCCCTCGTCCCCGACCCGCGTCGGAGGCTCCCCGGCCGGGGCGCCTCGCTGCACCCCACCCCGGAGTGCCTGCGCACAGCGGAGCGACGCCGGGCCTTCTCCCGGGCGCTGCGCCTCCCCGGAGGCGGCAGCACCCCGGTGGAGGCCGGTCCGCTCCGGGACCACGTCCTCGGCGCGCCGTTCCCGGCGACCGCGGGGAGCGGGGCCCGGACGGGCGACCACGCACGAACGACAACCGCACCAGCACAGACGGACCCGCACCCGGCGGGTCCGCACGTCGAGAGCAGGACGTCGTCGGATGAGCAAGCCGTGAAGTCCCCCAGATGACCAGCCACATGCAGTACTGACGACGAGGTCGCGCGGGCAAGCCGCCGGCCTCACAAGAGGAGATCCGTGCCAGGCAAAGCCCGCGTACACGAACTCGCCAAGGAGTTCGGTGTCGACAGCAAGACCGTGCTCGCCAAGCTCAAGGAGCAGGGCGAGTTCGTGAAGTCCGCCTCCTCGACCGTCGAGGCCCCCGTGGCCCGGCGGCTCCGGGAGGCACTCGGCAGCAGCACCGGCAACGGCGGCGGCCAGGCGGCTCCCCGGCCCGGCCCGCGCCCGAGCGCACCCGCTGCCCCGCAGGCTCCGGTCGCCGCGGCTCCGTCCGCGCCGCCCGTCCCTGCCGCTCCCGCCGCGCCGTCCGCGCCGGCTCCCGCGCCGCAGCCGCCGGTGACCCGTGCCCCCGACGCGCCGACCCCGGGCCCGCGCCCGGTCACGGCCCGTCCCGGTGCGCCCGTCCCCGGTCCACGACCGACCGCGCCGGCACCGCAGGCCCCTGCGGCCAGCGCGCCGACCCAGCAGCCGCCCGCGGCGCCCAGCGGCCCGCGTCCCGCTGCCCCGCGTCCCGGTCCGGCCGGTGGCGCCACCCCGGGTGCGCGTCCGGCCGCCCCGGCGCCCGGTCCCCGGCCGGGTCCGCGCCCGGCTCCGCGCCCGGGCAACAACCCCTTCAGCAGCGCCCCGCGCCCGGCTCCGTCCGGTGGTGCGCCGCGTCCCGGTCCCGCGGCCGGTGGCCCGCGTCCGGGCCCGGCGGCCGGTGGGCCGCGTCCCGGGCCGTCCGGGCCCGGCGGTCCGCGTCCGGGTCCCGGTGCCGGCGGTCCGCGTCCGGCGGCCGGTTCCCGTCCGGGTCCCGGCGCCGGTGGTCCGCGTCCCGCGGCCGGTCCCGGCGGTCCGCGCCCGAACCCGGGCATGATGCCGCAGCGTCCCTCGCCCGGCATGATGCCGCCGCGGCCGGCCGGTGGCGGTCGCCCTGGTGCGCCGGCCGGTCGTGGCCGTCCCGGGGGTGGTCCCGGTGGCGGTGGCGGCGGCTTCCGCCCCAGTGGCGGCGGTGGCGGTGGCGGTGGCGGCGGTGCCGGTGCTCCCGCCGGCGGTGGCTTCCGCAGCGGCGGCGGCGGTGGCCGCGGTCGGGGCCGTGGTGGCTCGGGTGCGGGTACCGCGGGTGCCTTCGGTCGTCCCGGCGGGCGTGGCCCGGTCCGTGGGCGCAAGAGCAAGAAGCAGCGGCGTCAGGAGTTCGACTCCATGGCGGCGCCCAGCATGGGCGGCGTCAGCCTGCCGCGCGGCAACGGGCAGACCGTCCGGCTGCCCCGTGGCGCCTCGCTGACCGACCTCGCCGAGAAGATCGGCGCGCAGCCGGCCGCGCTCGTCACCGCCCTGTTCCACCTGGGCGAGATGGTCACCGCGACCCAGTCGGTCAACGACGAGACGCTCCAGCTGCTCGGTGCCGAGATCGACTGGGACATCCAGGTCGTCAGCCCCGAGGACGAGGACCGCGAGCTGCTCGAGACCTTCGACCTCACCTTCGGTGACGAGGGCGACGAGGAGGACTGGGAGGCCCGTCCGCCGGTGGTGACCGTCATGGGTCACGTCGACCACGGCAAGACCAAGCTGCTGGACGCCATCCGCAACACCAACGTGGTGGCACGGGAGGCCGGCGGCATCACCCAGCACATCGGCGCCTACCAGATCGTCACCAAGCTGGAGGACGACGAGCGGCCGATCACCTTCATCGACACCCCGGGTCACGAGTCGTTCACCGCGATGCGTGCCCGCGGCGCGAAGGTCACCGACATCGTCGTCCTGGTCGTGGCGGCCGACGACGGCGTCATGCCGCAGACGGTCGAGGCGCTCAACCACGCCCAGGCCGCCGAGGTGCCGATCGTGGTCGCGGTCAACAAGATCGACAAGGAGGGGGCCAACCCCGCCAAGATCCGTCAGCAGCTCACCGAGTACGGGCTGGTGGCCGAGGAGTACGGCGGCGACACGATGTTCGTCGACGTCTCCGCGACGACCCGCCAGGGCATCGACGAGCTCCTGACGGCGATCCTGCTGACCGCCGACGCCTCGCTGGACCTGCGCGCGAACACCGAGCAGGACCCGCAGGGCGTGGTCATCGAGGGCAAGCTGGACAAGGGCCGCGGCCCCGTCGCCACGGTGCTCGTCCAGCGCGGCACGCTGCGCCAGGGCGACTCGATCGTGGCCGGCGACGCCTACGGTCGCGTCCGGTCGCTGCTCGACGAGCACGGCAACAAGCTGAAGGAGGCCCTGCCGGCCCGCCCCGTGCAGGTCGTGGGTCTCACCTCGGTGCCCCGTGCCGGCGACACCTTCCTGGTCGTCGAGGAGGACCGGGTGGCGCGGCAGATCGCCGACCGTCGCCAGGCCCGCATCCGCAACGCGCAGAACGCCTCCATGCGCAAGCGGATTAGCCTCGAGGACCTCGACGCGGCGCTCAAGGAGAACCGTCAGCTCAACCTGATCATCAAGGGCGACAACTCGGGCACCGTCGAGGCGCTCGAAGAGGCGCTGATGAAGATCGAGGTGAGCGACGACATCTCGCTGCGGGTCATCCACCGCGGCGTCGGCGGCATCACCAAGAGCGACATCGACCTCGCGCTGGCCGACGACGTCATCGTCCTGGGCTTCAACGTCCGGGCCGAGGGCCAGGCCACCGAGCTCGCCAACCGCGAGGGCGTCGACGTCCGGTACTACTCGGTCATCTACCAGGCGATCGAGGAGATCGAGGCGGCCCTCAAGGGCATGCTCAAGCCGGAGTACGAGGAGGTCGCGCTCGGTACGGCGGAGGTCCGCGAGGTCTTCCGGGTGCCGCGGATCGGCAACGTCGCGGGCTCCATCGTCCGCAGCGGGACGATCACCCGGAACTCGAAGGCCCGGCTGGTCCGCGACGGGGTGGTCGTCGCCGACAACCTCACCGTCGAGTCGCTGCGTCGCTTCAAGGACGACGTGACCGAGGTCCGCGACGGCTACGAGTGCGGTATCGGTCTCGGATCGTTCAACGACATCAAGGTCGAGGACGTCATCGAGACCTTCGAGATGCGCGAGAAGCCGCGCGTGTGATCCGCGACGGCCGCGGCCGGGTACCCCCCGGCCGCGGCCGGCGCGGTGTGCCCGACGAGGCCCCCTCCCGGGTCCCGCCCCGAGCCTGCGAGGGGTGGCGAGGAGGGGGTCCTTCTACGAGCAGTGGGGAGAAGGGGGTCCTCCCGGTGTTCACCGGCGCGCTCACCGCTGACCTGCTGCTGGGCGACGTGCACTCGCTCAAGGGCAAGCGCGCCGTCGTCCGGCCGATCGTGGCCGAGCTGCGGCGCCGGTACGCCGTGGCCGCCGCCGAGGTCGGCGACCAGGACCTGCACCGCCGCGTGCAGGTCGGGGTGGCCACCGTCGCCGGGGACGCCGGTCAGGTGACCGACGTCCTCGACGCCTGCGAGCGGTTGCTGGCCGAGCGGCCGGAGGTGACGCTGCTCTCGACGCACCGGCAGCTGTTCAGCGACACCGATCAGTAGAAGGACCCCCTCGCCCCACGACTCGCGAGCTCGCCGCGGGCCCCTGCGAGGAAGCCGACCGCCGCGGCCCATGTCCCAGCAACCCGGCGTCCACCTCGTGACGCCCCGACCCACGGAGGTCCGATGGCCGACCCGGCCCGCGCCCGCAAGCTCGCGGTGCGCATCCGCCAGATCGTCTCCGCCGCGATCGAGTCCCAGATCAAGGACCCGCGCCTGGGCATGGTGACCGTCACCGACGCCCGGGTGACCAGCGACCTGCGCGAGGCGACGGTCTTCTACACCGTCTACGGCGACGCCACCCAGGTCGAGGACTCCGCCAGGGCGCTCGCGTCGGCCACCGGCGTGCTGCGGTCCACCGTGGGCAAGCAGACGGGCATCAAGTTCGTGCCCACGCTCGCCTTCGTCGCCGACCACGTGCCCGACACCGCCCGCGAGCTCGACGAGGCGCTCGAGCGGGTCCGGCACGCCGACGCCGAGCTGGCCCGCATCCGCGCGGGGGCCACGTACGCCGGCGACGCCGACCCCTACCGCCGTGCCCCCGAGGACGACGACGAGGACGACTCCGCCGAGGACCGGTCCGCCGGCGGGACTGCCGATGACATCGCCGACGAGCCCACCCGGAGCAGGAGCGTCTCATGAGCGAGAACGACCCCGACCCGAACCTGCCGGACGAGGGGCAGGGCCGCTCCGAGCTCGGCGGACGTCCCGAGCCGGACGCCGGCGACCCGACGCGGGGCGGCAAGCGCGGCGAGATCGGCGAGGCGCCGAGCATCGCCTCCGACGAGCCCGACGACGGTCAGGGCTATCCGGTCGGCGGCGGGCTGGTGACCGAGGAGGAGAACGCGTCCCCGGTCGCCGACCCCGGCCCGGGGTCGTGACCGTCTCCCTCCCGCGAGGCGCCGGGTCCCGCCCGCCGGGCACCCATCCGACCGACCGGGCCGCCGCCGTCCTCGCCGAGGCGGCGGCGGCCCGGGCCACCGTCGTCCTCTCCGGGCACGTGCAGCCCGACGCCGACGCGCTGGGCAGCACGCTGGCTCTCGCCGAGGGGCTGCGGCGCCGCGGCGCCCGCGTGCTAACCACCTTCCCCGACCCGTTCACCCTGCCGGCGTCGCTGGCCTGGCTGCCGGGAGCCGAGGGGCTGGTGCCCTCGTCGGCGGTGCCGGCGTCCCCGGACATCTTCGTGAGCCTCGACGCCGCCTCGCCCGGCCGGCTGGGCGAGCTGGCCGCACTCCTGGAGGGCGCGGCCACGTCCGTGGTCGTCGACCACCACGCGAGCAACCCCGGCTTCGGCGACGTCCGTGTCGTCGACCCCGCCGCACCGGCGACGGTCGCCCTCGTGGCCGACCTGCTCGACGGCCTCGGCGTCCACCTCGACGAGCGGCTGGCCACCTGCCTCTACGCCGGGCTGACCGCCGACACCGGGTCCTTCCGGTTCGGCAACACCCGCCCGGACACCCACCACCTCGCCGCCCGGCTGCTGGCCACCGGCATCGACCACGCCACGATCAGCCAGCGGCTGTTCGACACCGCGCCGTTCGGTTGGCTGGGGCTGCTCTCGGTCGTCGCCGGCCGCGCCGTGCTGGAGACCGAGGTCGGCGCCGGCCTGGTGTGGACCTGGTCGAGCACCGCGGAGGCCGCCGAGCACGGCCTGCCCGGTGAGCAGCTCGAGGCGCTGGTCGACGTCGTCCGCTCCACCCAGGAGGCCGATGTGGCCTGCGTGCTCAAGGGCCAGGACGACGGCACCTGGTCGGTGTCGCTGCGCTCCCGCGGCGCCACCGACGTCGCCCGCGTCGCCATGGCCCTGGGTGGTGGCGGCCACCGCGCCGCCGCCGGCTTCACCTCGCACGAGGACCGCGAGACGACGATGGTCCGCCTGCGCCGGGAGCTGTGCACATCGTCGGCCTCCGGCCTCGCCCCGCGTCCAGGTGCCGTCCCCGACGGGCGCTGAGCCCGACCCGGGCACCGCGTCGGGAGGGCTCCGCCCCCCGCGCCGCGGTGCCCGCGGTCCGGCGGGGCTCACCGCTCGCGCCCCCTCGGTGCTGGCCCTCGCCGCTCCGGCGCTGGTCGTGCTGGCCGCGGAGCCGCTCTACCTGCTGGTCGACACCGCGGTCGTCGGCAACCTGGGCACCGTCGCGCTGGGCGGGCTCGCCGTCGGCGGCGGGTTGCTGGCCTGGGCCGCCGCACTGCTGAACTTCCTCGCCTACGGCACCACCGCCCGCGCCGCCCGCCGCGCCGGTGCCGGGGACCGGGCGGGTGCGGTCGCCGAGGGCGTGCAGGCCACCTGGCTGGCGCTCGCGCTCGGCCTGGCGGTGCTCCTGCTGTTCCAGCTCCTCGCCGGCCCGCTCACCCGGCTGCTCGCCGGCGGCGACGGACCGGTCGCGGCGGCGGGGGAGAGCTGGCTGCGCGTGGCCTCCCTCGGTGCGCCGCTGCTGCTGGTCTCCCTGGCCGGCAACGGCTGGCTGCGCGGGGTGCAGGAGCTGCGCCGCCCGATGCGCTACGTGCTCGTCGGCAGCTCGGCCAGCCTGGTCCTCTGCCCGCTGCTGGTGCACCCGGTGGGCCTCGGCCTGGTCGGCTCGGCCGTGGCCAACGTGGCCGGCCAGGCGCTCACCGCCGCGCTGTTCGTCCGCGCCGTCCTGCGTGAGGACGTCTCGTGGCGACCCCGGCTCGCCGCGCTGCGGGCGCAGCTGGTCATCGGCCGCGACCTGCTGCTGCGCGCCGCCGTGCTGCAGGTGGCGTTCCTGATCGCGACCGGGGTCGTCGCCCGCGCCGGCACCGCCGAGCTGGGCGCGCACCAGATCGCCGTCCAGCTGTTCTTCTTCCTCGCCCTGGTGCTCGACGCCTACGCCATCGCCGCGCAGACCCTCGTCGGCCAGGCGCTCGGCGCGGCTCGCCCCGACGCCGCCCGCGACACCGCTCGCCGGGTCACCCTCTGGGGCCTGGGCACGGGCGTCGTGGTCGCCGGCGTGCTGCTGGCGCTGCGCCCGCTGGTGCTGCCGCTGTTCACCGACGACCCCGCGGTCCTCGCGCAGGCCGCCGTGGCGTGGTGGTTCCTCGCCGGGGTGCAGCCGCTGGCCGGCGTCGTGTTCGCCCTGGACGGCGTGCTGATGGGTGCCGGCGACGTCGGCTACCTGCGCACGGTGACCATCGGAGCGGCCCTGGTCGGCTTCGTGCCGCTGTCGCTGGCCGCCGTCCCGCTGGGCTGGGGGCTGGCCGGCGTGTGGACCGGTCTGACCCTGTTCATCGCGCTCCGGCTGGTCGGTGTGCTGGTCCGGGTGGCGGGGGATCGCTGGCTGCACGCGCCTGGCACGGTGGCGGCGTGAGCAGACGAGGGCGGAGCCGAGCCGATGGGTAGCCGCCAGGACGCCGACGTCCCCCCGGGCCTGCTGCTGGTCGACAAGCCCGGCGGCATGACCTCGCACGACGTCGTCGCCCGCGCCCGGCGGGTGCTCTCGGTCCGCCGGGTCGGCCACGCCGGCACGCTCGACCCGATGGCCACCGGCCTGCTGGTCCTCGGCGTCGGGACGGCGACCCGGCTGCTCGGCCACGTCGGCGGGCACGACAAGACCTACGAGGCGACCATCCGCCTCGGCCAGACCACCGTCACCGACGACCGCGAGGGCGAGGTCCTCGTCACCACCCCGGCCGGGCACCTCGATGACGACGCCGTCACCGCCGCCCTGGCCGCGCAGACCGGCCCGCTGCTGCAGGTGCCCTCGTCGGTGAGCGCGGTGAAGGTCGCCGGCCGCCGCTCCTACGACCGGGTGCGCGCCGGCGAGGAGGTGGTGCTGGAGCCGCGGGCGGTGACCGTCCACCGGCTCGACGTCCACCGCGTCACCCGCCCCGCGCCGGACCTGGTGGACGTCGACGTGACCGTTTCGTGCACCGCCGGCACCTACGTCCGCGCGATCGCGCGCGACGCCGGCGCCGCCCTCGGCGTGGGCGGGCACCTCACCGCGCTGCGCCGCACCGCCTCCGGCCCGTTCTCGGTGACCGAGGCCGCGGCGGTCGAGGAGGCCGGGCAGGCACTGGCCGCCGGTGGGGGAGCGGGGGTGCTCGGCCTCACCGACGCCGCCCGCGCCGTCTTCCCGGTGCGGACGCTGACCGAGGAGGAGGCGCGCGCCCTCGGGTACGGGCAGCGGATCCCCGCCACCGGCACCCCCGGCCTGCACGCCGCGCTGGACGGCGCGGACCGACTGGTCGCCCTGGTCGAGGACGCCGGTGCCACCGCCCGCGTCGCCGTGGGCTTCCCGACCGGCTAGGAAGCGGACTCCGGCCCCCTTGCAGGGTCCCGCCACGAGCTTGCGAGCGGTGGGGGACAAGGGGGTCCTCTTTTCAGCCGCGCGCCACCCGGCCGATGAGCGAGTCGTCGAGGTGCGCGAGCAGGTCGGCCGGGTCGTCGTAGACCTCGTCGGCGCCGGCCTCCTCCAGCTCGGCCCGGGAGATGCCGCCGCAGGTCAGCGCGATGCAGGGCAGTCCTGCGTCCCGCGCCGCCCGCACGTCCCAGATCGTGTCGCCGACCGCGACCGTGCGCCCGGTGTCGAGGCCGTGGGGCGCGGCGGCGGTCTGCAGCAGGTCCGGCGCGGGCTTGGCCGACTCGACGTCGGCCGACGTGGTGGCCCCGTCGACCACGTCCTCGCCCCCGATCGCCGGCACCATCCACTCCAGGTCGGACCCCATGCCGCTGGTCGCCAGCACCACGGCCAGCTCCTGCTCACGGCACGCGGCGAGCAGCTGGTCCACGCGGGAGAAGGGGACGACCAGCTCCCGCAGCGGCTCGTAGCGCCGGCCCTTCGCCTCGACGACCTCCTCGGTGTCGGCGGCGTCGTCCCCCAGCAGGTGGGTGACCAGCTCGGCGCTGCCGATGCCGATGGCGCGGTGGCAGTCGGCCATCGACACCTCGGGGTGGCCGGTGTCCCGGAAGGCCTGCCACCAGGCGAGGACCTGCAGGTAGTTGGTGTCCAGCAGCGTGCCGTCGACGTCGAGGAGGACGCCGGGCCTCGGCGCCGGTGCGGCATCGGTCATCGCGACATCCTCGCCCGCGGCCGACCGGTCCGCAGGGTCGCGGGATTGACCGGCCGCCCCGCCGGGAATGCGGCGTCCATGAGCGTCGTCAAGATCAACGCGATCACCGTGCCCAAGGACAAGCAGGAGCGGTTCGAGGAACGGTTCAAGGGTCGTGCCGGTGCGGTGGAGAGCACCCCGGGCTTCGAGTGGTTCGAGCTGCTGCGCCCCGTGGAGGGCACCGACCAGTACCTCGTCTACACCCGGTGGGAGAGCGAGGAGGCCTACCGGGTGTGGGAGTCCGGGCAGGACTTCGCGCGGGCCCACGAGGGCGGCGGGTCCGAGCTGGCGCCGGCCGCCAGCAACTCCTCGCACCTGTGGTCCTACGAGGTGATCGAGAGCGCGGCGCCCGACCGGCCGTGACCGTCCGCGACGGTCGCCGCCGGACCCCGGGGCGGCGGAGCTAGGGTGGGCGGGCGGTCCGGCAGCTGCCGGGCCGCCCCTCGGATCCGCGCACGCCGCAGGTGGGAGCCATGACCGACACGCTCGCCGACAGCCGTACTTCTCCCCGGGTCTTCACCGAGGGTGTGCCGGTGGTCGTGGAGGACGTGCGCCGTCGTCCCGCCGCGGAGCGGGACGCGCTGCTGGCCGACCCGGGCTTCGGCCGGTACTTCACCGACTCGATGTTCGTCGCGCGCTACCGGGCCGGGGAGGGCTGGTACGACGCCCGGCTGACGCAGTACGCGCCGCTGCAGGTCGACCCGGCGACCGCCGCGCTGCACTACGCGCAGTCGATCTTCGAGGGCCTCAAGGCCTACGCCCAGCCCGACGGCAGCGTGGCCACCTTCCGGCCCGAGGCCAACGCCGCCCGCTTCGTCCGCGGGGCCAAGCGGCTGGCCATGCCGCCGGTGCCCGAGGAGGCCTTCATCGCCGCCGTCGACGCGCTGGTCGAGGCCGACCGCGACTGGGTGCCCACCGGCCCCGACCAGACCCTGTACCTGCGCCCCTACCAGCTGGCGACCGAGCCCTTCCTCGGCGTCCGCCCGGCGCACGAGTACCTGTTCCTGGTCATCGCCAGCCCGGCCGGCGCCTACTTCCCGCGCGGCGTCCACCCGGTGTCGGTGTACCTGTCGGAGGACTACATCCGCGCCGCCCCCGGCGGCACCGGCGACGTCAAGTGCGCCGGCAACTACGCCGCCAGCCTGCTGGCCCAGGAGCAGGCGATCGACGCCGGCTGCGACCAGGTCGTCTGGCTCGACGCGGTGGAGAAGCGCTACGTCGAGGAGATGGGCGGGATGAACCTGTTCTTCGTCCTCGGCTCCGGGGACGACGCCGAGCTGGTCACCCCCGAGCTCACCGGCACCCTGCTGCCCGGCATCACCCGCGACTCGCTGATCACCGTCGCCCGCGAGATGGGCCACCGGGTGAGCGAGCGGAAGTTCAGCGTGGAGGAGTGGCGCTCCGGCGTCGCCGACGGCACCGTCACCGAGACGTTCGCCTGCGGCACCGCGGCGGTCATCACCCCGGTCGGCGAGGTGAAGGCGCGCACCGGCGACTTCACCGTCGGCGACGGCGAGCCCGGCCCGCTCACCATGCGGCTGCGGGAGCACCTGCTCGACATCCAGCACGGCCGGGTGCCCGACACCCACGGCTGGCTGCACCGGGTCGCCTGAGCGGCCCGGACGCGTCGACGTGCGCCGGTGGCGGGGGCTGGAGGCGACCCCCGGGGACCTGGGACGCACGGTGGTCACCGTCGGCATGTACGACGGCGTCCACCGGGGGCACCAGCAGCTGATCGGCACGGCCGTGGCGCGCGCCCGCGCGCTGGACCGGCCGTGCCTGCTGCTCACCTTCGACCCGCACCCCTCCGAGGTGGTGCGCCCGGGCTCGCACCCGGCGATCCTGACCTCGCTGGACCGCAAGGCCGAGCTGGTCGCCGGGCTCGGCGTCGACGAGATGTGCGTGCTGCCGTTCACGCCGGAGTTCATGCGGCTGTCCCCGGAGACATTCACCCACACCGTGCTCGTCGAGCACCTGCACGCCGCCTCGGTGGTGGTGGGGGAGAACTTCAGCTACGGCCACCGCGCGGCGGGCACGGTCACGACGCTCGCCCAGGAGGGCCGCCGGTTCGGGTTCACCGTGGAGCCGGTCCCGCTGGCCGGGGACTCCTCGGCCGACGGGGAGATCACCATCTCCTCGACCTACGTCCGGGCCTGCGTCGCCGCCGGGGACATGGTCTCGGCAGCACGGGCGCTGGGCCGGCCGCACCGCATCGAGGGCGTCGTCGTCCGCGGGGACCGGCGCGGCCGGGAGCTGGGCTACCCGACCGCGAACGTGGAGTCCCCGCCGTTCACCGCGATCCCGGCCGACGGCGTCTACGCCGGCGGGCTGGTCATCCTCGACCCACGCACCGGCGCCAGCGTGAGCACCTCGCCGGCGGCGATCTCGGTCGGCACCAACCCCACGTTCCAGGGCACCCGGCGCACCGTCGAGGCGTACCTGCTCGACTTCGACGGCGACCTCTACGGCGAGCACGTCGGCGTGGAGTTCGTGCAGCGGCTGCGCCCGATGGCCGCGTTCTCCGGCGTCGAGGACCTGGTCGCCCAGATGGACCGCGACGTCGCCCGGACCCGCGAGGTCATGGGGGTCGACCGGCAGCCGTCGTGACGAGCGGGGGAGGCGTCCCGGCCGGGAGGCCGACCACGTTCCCGTCCGGCGTCCCCTGGGGTCCGGCTGTCACGGATGGCGCCCCTCCCCTCGCTGGTAGTCTGATCGGCGGTCGGTGGACCCGACCTGTGTGCAGCCTGCCCCCGTGAGAGAGACCGGGGGCCACACGTGACCTGCCCCGGAGGGGAACCATGGCGCTCGACAGCGCGACGAAGCAGCAGATCATGACCGAGTACGCGACGGTCGAGAAGGACACCGGTTCGCCCGAGGTGCAGGTCGCGATGCTGACCCGCCGGATCAGCGACCTGACCGAGCACCTCAAGCAGCACAAGCACGACCACCACAGCCGGCGGGGGCTGCTCCTGCTGGTCGGTCGTCGTCGCCGGCTGCTGAACTACCTGGCCAAGACCGACATCAGCCGGTACCGGTCGCTCATCGAGCGGCTCGGCCTGCGCCGGTGAGCCAGAGGGGACCGTCCCGCCCGGGACGGTCCCCTCTCTCGTGCGGCACCCGTCGCACGGGACCCAGGCCTCACGCCGGAGGCCCGACGCTGGTCGGTCCTCGGTAGTGGCCCCCGGGCACGCCCCTCCGCGCGAGGGGAACGACTCCCGTGGGCTTCGATCGAAGACCGGTCACCCGGGCGCAGCCGGGCGCGAGGCCACGAAGAGGACGTCGCCGCATGCGACGTAGGAAGAGGACAGCGTGTCCGCACCCACCACCCAGCACAGCACCGCTGCTGCGGAGTTCGACCCCGAGGACGGGGTCACCACCGCCACCGCGGTCATCGACAACGGCAGCTTCGGCAGCCGCACCATCACCTTCGAGACCGGCCGGCTCGCCAAGCAGGCCGCCGGCTCCGTCGTCGTCACCATGGGCGACACCATGCTGCTGTCGGCCACCACGGCCGGCCGCCAGCCCAAGGAGCACTTCGACTTCTTCCCGCTGACCGTGGACGTCGAGGAGCGCATGTACGCCGCCGGGCGCATCCCCGGCTCGTTCTTCCGCCGCGAGGGCCGTCCCTCCGAGGACGCGATCCTCACCTGCCGGCTGATCGACCGCCCGCTGCGCCCGACCTTCGCCAAGGGCCTGCGCAACGAGGTCCAGGTGGTCATCACCGTCCTGTCGCTGGACCCCGACCACCTCTACGACGTGCTGGCCATCAACGGCGCCTCGGCGTCGACCCAGCTCTCCGGCCTGCCGTTCTCCGGCCCGGTCGGCGGCACCCGCGTCGCGCTGGTCAACGGCCAGTGGGTGGGCTTCCCGACCCACGCAGAGCTCGAGGACGCCGTCTTCGACATGGTCGTGGCAGGCCGCGTCCTCCCGGACGGCGACGTCGCGATCATGATGGTCGAGGCCGAGGCCACCGAGAAGACGATCGAGCTGGTCGCCGGTGGCGCCACCGCGCCGACCGAGGAGGTCGTCGCGCAGGGCCTCGAGGCCGCGAAGCCCTTCATCAAGGCGCTGTGCGAGGCGCAGTCGGCGCTGGCCGAGAAGGCCGCCAAGCCGGTCGCGGACTTCCCGCGCTTCCTGGACTACCAGGACGACGTCTACGCCGCGGTGGAGTCGCACGCCGGCGCCCGGCTGGCCGAGGTCCAGGCCATCGCCGGCAAGCAGGAGCGCAACGACGCCACGGACGAGCTCAAGGACGGGACCGTCGCGGCGCTCGCGGGCCGGTTCGAGGGCCGCGAGAAGGAGGTCTCCGCCGCCTTCCGCGCGCTGACCAAGAAGGTCGTCCGGCAGCGCATCCTGCGGGACAAGGTGCGCATCGACGGCCGTGGTCTCACCGACATCCGCCCGCTCTCGGCCGAGGTCGAGGTCCTCCCGCGGGTGCACGGCTCGGCGCTGTTCGAGCGCGGCGAGACCCAGATCCTGGGCGTCACCACGCTGAACATGCTCCGCATGGAGCAGCAGCTGGACACGCTGTCGCCGGTCAACCGCAAGCGCTACATGCACAATTACAACTTCCCGCCGTACTCCACCGGTGAGACCGGCCGCGTCGGCTCGCCCAAGCGCCGCGAGATCGGCCACGGCGCGCTGGCCGAGCGGGCACTGCTCCCGGTGCTGCCCGACCGCGAGGAGTTCCCCTACGCGATCCGGCAGGTGTCCGAGGCGCTGGGCTCCAACGGCTCGACGTCCATGGGCTCGGTCTGCGCCTCGACCCTGGCGCTGCTCAACGCCGGTGTGCCGCTGCGCGCCCCGGTCGCCGGCATCGCCATGGGCCTGGTCTCCGACGAGGTCGACGGCAAGACCGAGTACGTCGCACTGACCGACATCCTCGGTGCCGAGGACGCCTTCGGTGACATGGACTTCAAGGTCGCCGGCACGCGGGACTTCGTCACCGCGCTGCAGCTGGACACCAAGCTCGACGGCATCCCGTCCGACGTGCTGGCCCAGGCGCTGACCCAGGCCCGCGCGGCCAGGCTGCACATCCTCGACGTGATGAACGAGGCCATCGACGCCCCCGACGAGATGAGCCCGTACGCGCCGCGGGTCACCACGGTGCGCATCCCGGTCGACAAGATCGGCGCGGTCATCGGCCCCAAGGGGCAGATGATCAACGCGATCCAGGACGAGACCGGCGCCGACATCACCATCGAGGACGACGGCACGATCTACGTCGGCGCCTCCGACGGCCCCTCGGCCCAGGCGGCGGTGGACCGGATCAACGCCATCGCCAACCCGCAGATGCCCAAGGTCGGCGAGCGCTTCCTCGGCACGGTCGTCAAGACCACGCCGTTCGGCGCCTTCGTCTCCCTGCTCCCGGGCAAGGACGGCCTGGTGCACATCAGCAAGCTGGGTGGCGGCAAGCGGATCGGCAAGGTCGAGGACGTCGTCAACGTCGGCGACAAGCTGCAGGTCGAGATCACCGACATCGACGCCCGCGGCAAGATCAGCCTCGTGCCGGTGGCGGCCGAGGGGGACGGCGCCGCTGACGCCGCCCCGGCCGGCGACGCCGCCCCGGCGGCCGACGCCGCGCCCGCGGAGGCGTGAACACGTCCACGCGGCAGGCTCCGACCGGGGCCGGGACGGGTGCCACCGCGCCCGTCCCGGCCCCGGCCGGTGTGGGGGAGACGCTGGTCCTGGACGTCGACGAGGTCGGCGGCCGGGTCGAGCGCACCGAGCTGCCCGGGGGCCTGCGGGTGCTCACCGAGACGATGCCCGGGGTGCTGTCGGCGACCGTCGGCATCTGGGTCGGCGTCGGCTCGCGGGACGAGACCGACGCGGTCGCCGGCTCCTCGCACTTCCTGGAGCACCTGCTGTTCAAGGGGACCGGCAGTCGCAGCGCGCTGGAGATCGCGACGGCCATGGACGCCGTCGGCGGTGAGATGAACGCCTTCACCGCCAAGGAGCACACCTGCTACTACGCGAACGTGCTCGCCAGCGACCTGCCGCTGGCCGTCACCCTGCTCGGCGACCTGGTCACCGACGCGCTCAACACGGCCGCGGACCTGGAGAGCGAGCGGACGGTGGTGCTCGAGGAGATCGCCATGCGCGACGACGAGCCCTCCGACCTCGTCCACGACCTGTTCGCCGAGACGCTGTTCGGCGGCACCGCGCTGGGCCGGTCGGTGCTCGGCACCGTCGAGTCCATCGAGGGCCTGACCCGGGAGGACGTCGACGGCTGGTACCGCCGGCGTTACACCGTCCCCTCGATCGTCGTCACCGCCGCGGGCCGGGTCGAGCACCAGCAGGTGCTGGACCTGGTCACCGCCGCGTTCGGCGACCGGCTGTCCGGTCCGGGACGTCCGGCGGCGCTGCGGCGGGGCGAGGAGGGCGCGGCGACCTCGCCCGCCCGCCCGACGGGCCTCGTCCGGCGGCGCACCGAGCAGACCCACGTGCTGCTGGGCTCGGTCGGCCTCGGCCGGCTCGACGAGCGGCGGTACGCGGCGGCCGTCATGGAGACCGCGGTCGGCGGGGGCATGAGCTCGCGGCTGTTCCAGGAGATCCGGGAGAAGCGGGGGCTGGTCTACAGCGTGGGCTCCGCGCTGTCGCACTACGCCGGGACGGGGTCGTTCTCCGTCTACGCGGGGTGCTCGCCCAAGCGGGTGCCCGAGGTGCTGCGCCTGGTGCGCGAGGAGCTCGCCCGCGTCGCCGCCGACGGGCTCACCTCCGAGGAGGTGGCGCGCGGCCGCGGCCAGCTCAAGGGCGGGCTGGTCCTCGGCCTCGAGGACACCGGCTCCCGGATGAGCCGCCTGGGCAAGAGCGAGCTGTCCTACGGCGAGTACCTGCCGGTGCGCGAGGTGCTCGCCCGGCTGGACGGCGTCGAAGAGGAGCAGGTGCGCGCGGTCGCGGCCGACCTGCTCGCCCGCGACACCTGCCTGGCCGTGGTCGGCCCCTACCGCGAGTCCGAGCTCGACCGCCTCTGATGGCCCGCGCGCACCCCGCCCTCGCCGTCCACGGCGCGCTCTCGCGCGGCGCGTTCGCCGTGGCCGTCCTGGTGTCGCTGGCAGTCCTCTTCGCCCCCGCGGACGACGTCCCCTCGTCGCCGCCGGGGGTGGACAAGCTGGTGCACCTGCTGCTGTTCGCCGCCCTCGCGGCGAGCGGGAGGTGGGCCGGCGTCCGGGCCGCTGTCCTCGCCGGGAGCCTGGTCGTCTACGCCGCGGTGAGCGAGGTCGTCCAGGGGCTCTCGGCGCTGGAGCGGTCGGCGTCCGTGGCCGACTGGGTCGCCGACGTCGTGGGCGTCCTGGCCGGCCTGCTCGCGTGGGCGTGGGCCGGAGCGCGCACCCGCGCCTGACCCGCGGGGCTGCCTTGCATCGCGGGCCGGTGCCGGGAAACCTGACCGCGTGACCACGAGCTCCGCCGCGCCCGACCAGCACGGGTCCACCGCTCCCCCCGGGGAGACCCCGCTCGTCCCCGTCGGCGTCCTGGGCGCCCGCGGGCGGATGGGCACCGAGGTGGTCAAGGCCGTCAACGCAGCCGACGACCTCGAGCTCGTCGCGATGGTCGATGCGGGGGACTGGCTGTTCGACGTCGCGAACGCCGGCGCCCAGGTGGTCGTCGACTTCACCCGGCCGGACGTCGTCATGGACAACGTCCGGTTTTGCATCGACAACAACATCCACTGCGTCGTCGGGACGACCGGGTTCGACGAGGAGAAGCTCGCCACCGTGGCCGAGTGGCTCCGGCCCAAGCCCGAGGTGGGCGTCGTCATCGCCCCCAACTTCGGCATCGGTGCCGTGCTGCTCATGAGGTTCGCCCAGGAGGCGGCGCGCTTCTTCCCCTCGACGGAGATCGTCGAGCTGCACCACCCGAACAAGGTCGATGCCCCGTCGGGCACGGCGGTCCGGACCGCGCGCCTGGTCGCCGCCGCCCGGCGGGCGGCGGGACTCCCGCCCTCGCCGGACGCCACCACCGACTCCCTGCCCGGCGCGCGCGGTGCCGACGTCGAGGGCGTGCCGGTGCACGCCGTCCGGCTGACCGGCCTGGTCGCGCACCAGGAGGTGCTCATGGGCGCGGCGGGGGAGACCCTGACCCTCCGGCACGACTCCTACGACCGCGCGTCCTTCATGCCCGGGGTCCTCCTCGCCGTGCGGGAGATCGCTCGGCGCCCGGGCCTCACGGTGGGGATCGAGAGCTTCCTCGGCCTCTGAGGAGGAACCACCCTCCGCCCCACGTCTCGGAGGAGGACCCCGTCCTCCCCACCGCCCGCAGCCTCGCGGCGGCGCCCTGGACGGGTCCGCTGGCCCGTTGCAGCAGGGCCGCCCGACCTCCAGACCCCCGCCGGTCCAGCGCGGGCTCGGGCCGCGGCCGGGTGTGACGGGGGACGCCCTCCCCGGGCTTGCGCACGGACGCCGGAAGTCGTGTATGGTTCTCTTCGCGCCGGACGGGCCCGGGAGGGTCGCGGAGGAGCACCCCCCGGGTGCAGGACTCCGAAGACGGCGTACAGTGGGACAAGCCGCCAGAGACGAAGCCCGAGAGGGTCCAGTCGCTGCGCGTCCGCTCCTTGAGAACTCAACAGCGTGCCGAAAGTCAGTGCCAAGTAACAAACCCCTTTTTGTGGGTTTCTTTGGGTTGATGGATATCGAGAGCGTCCAGTTCTCGGTTCTCGGCCTGGTTCAAGCATCTACGGAGAGTTTGATCCTGGCTCAGGACGAACGCTGGCGGCGTGCTTAACACATGCAAGTCGAACGGTGAACCTGCTTCGGTGGGGGATCAGTGGCGAACGGGTGAGTAACACGTGGGCAACCTGCCCCCGGCTCTGGGATAACTCCAAGAAATTGGGGCTAATACCGGATGTGACCGCTGGCCGCATGGTCTGGTGGTGGAAAGGGTTTCCGGCTGGGGATGGGCCCGCGGCCTATCAGCTTGTTGGTGGGGTAGTGGCCTACCAAGGCGACGACGGGTAGCCGGCCTGAGAGGGTGACCGGCCACACTGGGACTGAGACACGGCCCAGACTCCTACGGGAGGCAGCAGTGGGGAATATTGCGCAATGGGCGGAAGCCTGACGCAGCGACGCCGCGTGGGGGATGACGGCCTTCGGGTTGTAAACCTCTTTCAGCAGGGACGAAGCCGTGAGGTGACGGTACCTGCAGAAGAAGCACCGGCCAACTACGTGCCAGCAGCCGCGGTAATACGTAGGGTGCAAGCGTTGTCCGGAATTATTGGGCGTAAAGAGCTCGTAGGCGGTTGGTCGCGTCGGCTGTGAAAACCCGGAGCTCAACTCCGGGCCTGCAGTCGATACGGGCCGACTTGAGTGTTGCAGGGGAGACTGGAATTCCTGGTGTAGCGGTGAAATGCGCAGATATCAGGAGGAACACCGGTGGCGAAGGCGGGTCTCTGGGCAACAACTGACGCTGAGGAGCGAAAGCGTGGGGAGCGAACAGGATTAGATACCCTGGTAGTCCACGCCGTAAACGTTGGGCGCTAGGTGTGGGGGCCATTCCACGGTCTCCGTGCCGCAGCTAACGCATTAAGCGCCCCGCCTGGGGAGTACGGCCGCAAGGCTAAAACTCAAAGGAATTGACGGGGGCCCGCACAAGCGGCGGAGCATGTTGCTTAATTCGATGCAACGCGAAGAACCTTACCTAGGCTTGACATGCACGGAAATCTCGCAGAGATGCGGGGTCCGTAAGGGCCGTGCACAGGTGGTGCATGGTTGTCGTCAGCTCGTGTCGTGAGATGTTGGGTTAAGTCCCGCAACGAGCGCAACCCTCGTTCCATGTTGCCAGCACGTGATGGTGGGGACTCATGGGAGACTGCCGGGGTCAACTCGGAGGAAGGTGGGGATGACGTCAAATCATCATGCCCCTTATGTCTAGGGCTGCAAACATGCTACAATGGCCGGTACAAAGGGCTGCGATACCGCAAGGTGGAGCGAATCCCAAAAAGCCGGTCTCAGTTCGGATTGGGGTCTGCAACTCGACCCCATGAAGTTGGAGTCGCTAGTAATCGCAGATCAGCAACGCTGCGGTGAATACGTTCCCGGGCCTTGTACACACCGCCCGTCACGTCACGAAAGTCGGTAACGCCCGAAGCCGGTGGCCCAACCCCTTGTGGGAGGGAGCCGTCGAAGGCGGGATCGGCGATTGGGACGAAGTCGTAACAAGGTAGCCGTACCGGAAGGTGCGGCTGGATCACCTCCTTTCTAAGGAGCACTGGCCGCCACATGCGTGTGGTGGTCCAGAGCTGCGCTCGGACCGTGATGGTTTCCCGCCTGTGGGGGGCCGCGGGTGTTCGGGGCAGTGCTCGAGGGTGGAACGCTGACCAGTTCGGCCGGCAGCCTGGCTGCCGCTTCTAGTACGGCGGGTCCTTTCGGGGGCTCGTGGGGAACGGGGTGGCGGCGGGGATGACCGGTGGTAGGCACGCTGTTGGGTCCTGAGGGAGCGGGCCCCCCGGGGTGGACGGGAATCGTTCGCCGGTGGGGGGTGGTTGTCTCGGTCGGGGCCGTCCGGGTCCTCGTACCACCCGCCGTCTCCTCCCCTGTGCGGGGATGGGGTCGGTGGGGTTTGGCGGGGCGGGTGCCGGATGGTGGCCGGTTGGTCGTTGAGAACTGCACAGTGGACGCGAGCATCTTCTTTGATTGCAGGCCCGCGCGCGAGCGCCGGTCACGTGGTGTCTTTCCCTTCCGGGGAGGCGGTGCGTGGCAGGTGTTGGGCGTGGGGTTTGTTGTAGTTGTGTGGCCAAGTTGTTAAGGGCACACGGTGGATGCCTGGGCACCAGGAGCCGATGAAGGACGTAGGAGGCTGCGATAAGCCTCGGGGAGCTGCCAACCGAGCGTTGATCCGAGGATGTCCGAATGGGGGAACCCCGCACCAGTCATGTGGTGTGACCCGCGCCTGAACACATAGGGCGTGTGGAGGGAACGTGGGGAAGTGAAACATCTCAGTACCCACAGGAAGAGAAAACAACCGTGATTCCGTGAGTAGTGGCGAGCGAAAGCGGATGAGGCTAAACCGTTTCCATGTGATACCCGGCAGGGGTTGTGGGAGCGGGGTCGTGGGACCGTTCTGCAGGTGCTGCCGCACCTGCGGGGAGTGAGAAAGTGCTGTCGTTAGTGGAAGGCCTCTGGAAGGGGTCGCCGTAGAGGGTGAGAGCCCCGTACACGAAAACGCTGCACCTCCCGAACGTGTTTCCCAAGTAGCACCGAGCCCGTGGAATTCGGTGTGAATCTGGCGGGACCACCCGCTAAGCCTGAATACTCCCTGGTGACCGATAGCGGACGAGTACCGTGAGGGAAAGGTGAAAAGTACCCCGGGAGGGGAGTGAAATAGTACCTGAAACCGTGTGCCTACAAGCCGTGAGAGCCTGATCACCTTCGGGTGACGGTGATTGCGTGCCTTTTGAAGAATGAGCCTGCGAGTTAGTGGTACGTGGCGAGGTTAACCCGTGGGGGGTAGCCGTAGCGAAAGCGAGTCCGAACAGGGCGAGTCAGTCGCGTGCTCTAGACCCGAAGCCGAGTGATCTACCCATGGCCAGGTTGAAGCGCGGGTAAGACCGCGTGGAGGACCGAACCCACCAGGGTTGAAAACCTGGGGGATGAGCTGTGGGTAGGGGTGAAAGGCCAATCAAACTCGGTGATAGCTGGTTCTCCCCGAAATGCATTTAGGTGCAGCGTCGCGTGTTTCTTGCCGGAGGTAGAGCACTGGATGGCTGATGGGCCCCACAAGGTTACTGACGTCAACCAAACTCCGAATGCCGGTAAGTGAGAGCGCGGCAGTGAGACTGCGGGCGATAAGGTTCGTAGTCGAGAGGGAAACAGCCCAGATCATCGGCTAAGGCCCCTAAGCGTGTGCTAAGTGGAAAAGGATGTGGGATCGCAGAGACAACCAGGAGGTTGGCTTAGAAGCAGCCATCCTTGAAAGAGTGCGTAATAGCTCACTGGTCAAGTGGTTCCGCGCCGACAATGTAGCGGGGCTCAAGCACACCGCCGAAGCCGTGGCACTCCAGCACGTCCCCGTCGTCGCCTTTCGAGGCGCCGGCCAGGGGCTGGGGTGGGTAGGGGAGCGTCGTGTGGCGGGTGAAGCGGCGGAGGAATCCAGCCGTGGACGCCACGCGAGTGAGAATGCAGGCATGAGTAGCGAGAGGGGAGTGAGAACCTCCCCCGCCGGAAGACCAAGGGTTCCTGGGCCAGGCTAATCCGCCCAGGGTGAGTCGGGACCTAAGGCGAGGCCGACAGGCGTAGTCGATGGACAACGGGTTGATATTCCCGTACCCGCGAAGGAACGCCCATGCTGAACCCAGCGATGCTAACCGCCCGAACACCCGCGGTCTGGTTCTTTCGAGGATCGGATGCGGGGACTAGCGCGGGATCCGGACTGGTAGTAGGCAAGCGATGGGGTGACGCAGGAAGGTAGTCCTACCGGTGAGTGGTAGTACCGGTGCAAGGGTGTGGCCCGCGCCATAGGCAAATCCGTGGCGCATTCAGGGTGAGGCCTGACGCATAGCCGATTGCGGTGAATGGGATGATCCTATGCTGCCGAGAAAAGCCTCTAGCGAGTTCCGAGCGGCCCGTACCCCAAACCAACTCAGGTGGTCAGGTAGAGAATACCGAGGCGATCGAGCGAACTGTGGTTAAGGAACTCGGCAAAATGCCCCCGTAACTTCGGGAGAAGGGGGACCCCTTCCCGTCAACCAGCGTGCCTGGGGCAGCGGAGGGGGGTCGCAGAGACCAGTGAGAAGCGACTGTTTACTAAAAACACAGGTCCGTGCGAAGTCGTAAGACGATGTATACGGACTGACGCCTGCCCGGTGCTGGAACGTTAAGGGGACGGGTTAGTGCGCCTTCGGGTGTGCGAAGCTCAGAACTCAAGCGCCAGTAAACGGCGGTGGTAACTATAACCATCCTAAGGTAGCGAAATTCCTTGTCGGGTAAGTTCCGACCTGCACGAATGGCGTAACGACTTCTCAGCTGTCTCAACCACAGGCTCGGCGAAATTGCACTACGAGTAAAGATGCTCGTTACGCGCGGCAGGACGGAAAGACCCCGGGACCTTCACTACAGCTTGATATTGGTGTTCGGTTCGGCTTGTGTAGGATAGGTGGGAGACTGTGAAGCGAGCACGCCAGTGTTCGTGGAGTCGCCGTTGAAATACCACTCTGGTCGAATTGGATGTCTAACCTCGGTCCGTGATCCGGATCAGGAACAGTGTCAGGTGGGTAGTTTAACTGGGGCGGTTGCCTCCCAAAATGTAACGGAGGCGCCCAAAGGTTCCCTCAGCCTGGTTGGCAATCAGGTGTCGAGTGCAAGTGCACAAGGGAGCTTGACTGTGAGACCGACGGGTCGAGCAGGAGCGAAAGCTGGGACTAGTGACCCGGCACCGGCATGTGGAAGCGGTGTCGCTCAACGGATAAAAGGTACCCCGGGGATAACAGGCTGATCTTCCCCAAGAGTCCATATCGACGGGATGGTTTGGCACCTCGATGTCGGCTCGTCGCATCCTGGGGCTGGAGTAGGTCCCAAGGGTTGGGCTGTTCGCCCATTAAAGCGGTACGCGAGCTGGGTTTAGAACGTCGTGAGACAGTTCGGTCCCTATCCGCCGCGCGCGTAAGAGACTTGCGAAGAGCTGTCCCTAGTACGAGAGGACCGGGACGGACGAACCTCTGGTGTGCCAGTTGTACCGCCAGGTGCACTGCTGGTTGGCTACGTTCGGCAGGGATAACCGCTGAAAGCATCTAAGCGGGAAGCTCGCTTCAAGATGAGGTCTCTCACCCAGTCAATGGGGTAAGGCCCCCGCCCAGACCAGCGGGTTGATAGGCCGGAGGTGGAAGCACCGCGAGGTGTGGAGCTGACCGGTACTAACAGGCCGAGGGCTTGACCACACGACCACCACCACCCCCACACGCGTGTGCGGGAATGCGGTCGAAGAGCAATGCGTGACATCCAACGCGTCCACTGTGCGGTTCTGAACGCACCAACCGGGGAACACGCCTGGTTTGTCTCGTTCACAGTGTTACGGCGGTCATGGCGAGAGGGAAACGCCCGGTCCCATTCCGAACCCGGAAGCTAAGCCTCTCAGCGCCGATGGTACTGCCCTGGAGACGGGGTGGGAGAGTAGGACACCGCCGGACAACCACTCCATGAAGGGCCCTCACCTCCCGGTGAGGGCCCTTCATGCACGTCTGGTGACCAACGGGGTCAGTGGGTGCGGTGCGCTTGAGGGCGTCCTGTCCGGTGGCGGTTCAGCGGCGGGTGCGCGGCTCGCGGTTCGTCGCCCCGACGTTGTCCGCCAGCCACGCATTGAGCGCGTTCAGGTCCCGCCAGGCCTTCCGGACCTCGTCGAGCGCACGGCGGTCGTGCAGCCAGTCGGCCGGTTTCCAGCGGCGGGTCGCGTGCAACGACCTGTGCCGGAGCAGGTCGACGCGGTCGCCGTCCCGGTCGAAGCCGGCCGGTACCCGGGCCAGCCGCTCGCCGTCGATGGTCCAGCCGGCACCGGCGAGACGGTCGACCTCGGCGCGCAGCCGCGGGCCCTGCACGTCGTCCGCGACGGCGCGGCGGTAGCGGGGCCACCTGGTCGGATTCCAGACGCCAGCACCCACCGGTGACCATCAGCCCGTCGGCGGACACCTGCACGTACCAGGCGCCCGCGCCCCGACCGTCGGGGTTCACGACCGCACCCTGGTGGGTCTTGTACGGCGTCTTGTCGTTGCTGAAGCGGACGTCCCGGTAGGGGCGGAAGAGCTTCGCGGTGCCGAACTCGCCGGCCAGCTCGTCGCAGAGTGCCTGCATCGGCGCCCGCACGGATGCGTCGTACGCCTGACGACTGCGGGTCCAGTAGGTCTTGCTGTTGTCGGCCTCCAGGCCCTCGTAGAAGACCAGCCCCTCGTCGGGGAACCCCTCGAAGGTCATCGACTCCCGTCCGTCTCCTGCAGCAGGGTGTGCCAGCGGACCTCGCGGAGCGGCGTCCCCCCGGTGTCCAGCGTCCGGGTCCAGCCGTCGCGCGCCCAGCCCGCCGACTCGAAGAAGCCCGCGGACACCGCGTCCTGCTCCGGCAGCCACACCTGCAGCCGCGCCGTCCCGTCGGCCCGGGCCAGGTCGGTGACGGCGGCGAGCAGCCGGCTGCCGTGCCCGCGCCGCCCCCAGCGGGGCTCGACCAGCAGGGTGGCTACCTCGCTGCTGGGACCCGCGGGGTGCGGGGGCTCGTCCGCGGCCAGCTCTGCCGGGCCGGAGGCGGCGAAGCCGACCACCACGTCCCGCTCCACGGCCACGAGGACGCGGTGCCCGGGGGTGGGCGGTGCGGTGACCGCGGCCCGCCAGGCGTCGGCTGCCGCGGCCTCGTCCCAGTCGTCGAGGACCTCGGACGGCAGCACGGTGCGGTAGGCCGTCCGCCAGGTGACGGCCTGCACGCGGGCGACCGCGGGGGCGTCGGAGTGCCGCGCCGGGCGGACCGACGCCTCCGCGGTCCCCGACCGGCGGGGGAACGGCGAGGTCGGCTGCACGCCAGGCAGCGTAGGCCGCGATGGGGTGTCTGCCGGAGTCGTCAGGGGTCCCGGGCAGGATCGGCCGCTGTGGGAGCACCCGTTGCCGACCGGCTGCCGGCCGCGCTGGCCCGCCGCATCGCCCTGGCCGCGCAGGGCTTCGCCGACCCCCGGCCCGCGGGCGCCGTCGACGGGCGGCAGCTGCGCCGGATGACGTCCCGGCTGGCGGTGCTGCAGATCGACTCGGTCAACGTGCTGTCCCGCGCCCACTACCTGCCAGCCTTCAGCCGCCTCGGCCCCTATCCGCGCGAGACGCTCGACGACCTCGCCGACCGCCACAGGGAGCTGTTCGAGTACTGGGCGCACGAGGCCTCGCTGCTCCCCGTCCGGCTGCACCCACATCTGCGCTGGCGGATGGCGGCGGCCGAGGAGCACGCCTGGAGCTCGATGGTCCGGATCCGGCGCGAGCGTCCGGGATTCGTCACCGAGGTCCTCGAGCGGGTGCGGGAGACCGGTCCGCTCAAGGCCAGCGACCTCGCCGAGCCGCGACCGGACCGGCCCGGGAGCATGTGGAACTGGCACGCCGGCAAGGTCGCCCTCGAGTGGCTCTTCTACACCGGCGTCGTCACCACCCGAGGCCGGACGGCGGGCTTCGAACGCGTCTACGACCTCACCGAGCGGGTGTTGCCCGCAGCCGTGCTCCAGGCTCCCACCCCGGAGCCGGCCGACGCCGTCCGCGAGCTGGTGCGCACCGCCTCGCGTGCCCTGGGCGTGGCCACCGAGCGCGACCTGCGCGACTACTTCCGGCTGCGTCCACCGGCCGCGCGGGCGGCGATCGCCGAGCTGGCCGACGCGGGCGAGCTCGTCCCCGTCCAGGTGACCGGCTGGGGTGCGCCGGCGTGGCTGCACCCCGAGGCACGCCGTCCCCGCTGGGTGCGGGCACGGGCGCTGGTGAGCCCCTTCGACTCCCTGGTCTGGGAGCGGCCGCGGGTGGAACGCATCTTCGGCTTCCGGTACCGGCTGGAGATCTACACCCCGGCGGCCCAGCGGGTGCACGGCTACTACGTCCTGCCGTTCTTGCTCGACGACCGGCTGGTGGCGCGGGTGGACCTCAAGGCCGACCGGCATGCCGGGGTGCTGCGGATCCAGTCGGCGTTCGCCGAGGAGGGCGTGGACCGTGCCCAGGTGACCGCTGCCCTCGCCGAGGAGCTGGCGCTCATGGCCGGCTGGATGCAGCTGGGTGCCGTCGTCGCGGGCGAGCGCGGTGACCTGGCTGCCGAGCTCGCCGCCGTCGTGGGCTGAGCGGACTCAGTCCCTGCCCAGGCCGGCCAGGCGCTGGACGACGGCGAGGCCCGCGGGCCCGCCCGGCCAGGCGCGCTGCACCGCCGGCGCCCCGGCCGCCCGCACCACCGAGCGGAGTGCCAGGGCGACGACGACGACGTCGTCGGCGTAGCCGAGGACCGGGACGACGTCGGGCACCAGGTCCACCGGCGAGAGCAGGTAGACCAGCAGCAGCCACAGCCGCACCCGTACGCCCCGGGGCAGGGACCGGTCCGCGGCCAGCCGGCGCACCAGGCGCACCAGGTCCGGCAGCAGCCGCAGCGCCTCGCGCACGGTGAGGTCCGGGGGGCGCGTCCGCCACAGGAGCAGGAGCAGGACGCCCCAGAGCAGCAGCAGCCCGCCGACGACCGCTGCGAGCACGCCCCACCACTCCACGGTGACGAGTCTGGCCGGTGGGGCAGGAGCGATGGGCAGGTGACCGGTGTCGCGGCCCCGTGTCGGCGTCCGCCCGTAGGCTCGGGTCCGTGGCAAGCGCGACCGACGGCCCGATCGACACCCAGTACGAGGACCTGCTCCGCCGGGTGCTGGAGCAGGGCACACCCAAGCAGGACCGGACGGGCACCGGCACGGTGAGCCTGTTCGGCGAGCGGCTGCGCTACGACCTCGCCGAGCGGTTCCCGCTGATCACCACGAAGTCGGTGCACTTCCGGTCGATCGCCTACGAGCTGCTGTGGTTCCTCCGCGGTGACAGCAACGTGCGGTGGCTGCAGGAGAACCGGGTCAGCATCTGGGACGAGTGGGCCTCGCCGGAGGGCGAGCTCGGCCCGGTCTACGGCGTCCAGTGGCGGTCCTGGCCCACGCCCGGCGGCGAGCACGTCGACCAGATCGCGGGCGTCCTGGAGACGCTGCGCACCGACCCGGACTCCCGGCGCATGGTCGTCTCGGCCTGGAACGTCGCGGCGCTGCCGGACATGGCGCTCGCGCCGTGCCACGCGCTGTTCCAGTTCCACGTCGCCGACGGGCGGCTCTCCTGCCAGCTCTACCAGCGCAGCGCCGACATGTTCCTCGGCGTGCCGTTCAACATCGCCAGCTACGCGCTGCTCACCCGCATGGTCGCCGCTCAGGTGGGCCTGGCCCCCGGCGACTGCATCTGGGTCGGTGGCGACTGCCACGTCTACAGCAACCACGTCGACCAGGTCCGCGAGCAGCTCTCCCGCGAGGTGCTGCCCTTCCCGACCCTCGACCTGGCCCCGGCGCCCTCGCTGTTCGACTACACCTACGAGCACTTCACGCTGCGCGACTACCGGCACCACCCCGCGATCCGCGCCGCGGTGGCGGTCTGAGCCGCGTGGCCGTCGGGCTGGTCTGGGCGCAGGCCCGCGGCGGGGTGATCGGGGCCGACGGCCGGCTGCCCTGGCACCTGCCCGAGGACCTCCGCCTGTTCCGCGAGCTCACCACGGGCAGCACGGTCGTCATGGGCCGGCGCACCTGGGAGTCGCTGCCCGAGCGGTTCCGCCCGCTGCCCGGACGGCGCAACGTCGTCCTCACCACCGACCGGTCGTGGGCCGCCGACGGCGCCGAGCGGGTGGACGGGGTCGAGGACGTGCTGGCGCGCACGGACGACGGGGACCTCTGGGTCATCGGCGGTGGCCGGGTCTACGCCGCGTTCCTCCCGCACGCCGACCGGGTGGTCGTCACCGACGTCGACACCGACGTCGAGGGCGACACCTGGGCCCCGCAGCTGGGCGCGGAATGGGCGCGGGTGTCGCGCACCCCGGCGTCGGGCTGGTCGGCGTCCACCACCGGCCTGCGGTACGCGGTGTCGGGGTACACGCGCGCAGCGACCGACGCCGACGTGTCGGCCGGGACGGGTCGGTAGATTCTCGGTATGACCAGTGACCCCGCCCGGCCCTTCGGGCGTGTGCTCACGGCGATGGTGACCCCCTTCGCCGAGGACGGCTCGATCGACCTCGCAGGGGCCCAGGAGCTGGCCGCCCACCTGGTCGACCGGCAGGCGCACGACGGCCTGGTCGTGCTCGGCACCACCGGCGAGGCGCCCACCCTGAGCGCCGGTGAGCAGCGAGCCGTCCTCGAGGCGGTGCTCGACGCCGTCGGTGACCGCGCGACCGTCGTCGCGGGCGTCGGCACCAACGACACCGCGCACACCATCGAGAACGCGCGCCGGGCCGAGCAGGTGGGCGCGCACGGCCTGCTCGTCGTGACCCCGTACTACAACAAGCCCCCGCAGGCCGGCCTGCTGAGGCACTTCACCGCCGTCGCCGACGCCACCGACCTGCCGGTGATGCTGTACGACATCCCGCCGCGCTCGGTCGTCCCCATCGAGGTGGACACCCTCGCCCGGCTGGCCGAGCACCCGCGCATCGTCGCGGTCAAGGACGCCAAGGGCGACCTCGGCGCGGTCATGCACACCCTCGCCCGCACCGACCTGGCCTACTACAGCGGCGAGGACATGCTCAACCTGCCGCTGCTGGCGGTCGGCGGCGTGGGCGTCGTGAGCGTCGTCGGGCACCTCGCGGGCCCGCGGCTGGCCGAGCTGGTCGCCGCCGTCGAGTCCGGCGACCTGGTGAAGGCCCGCGCGGTCAACGAGAGCATGCTGCCGCTCTACACCGGCGTCTTCCGCACCCAGGGCGTCATCCTGACCAAGGCGGCCCTGCGCGAGCTGGGCCTGCCCGCCGGGCCGGTGCGCCCGCCGCTGGTCGACGCCACCCCCGAACAACTGGCGCAGCTGCGCGCCGACCTCGCCGACGGAGGCATCCACCTGTGAGCGCGACCTCGTGACCACCTCGACCACCCAGCCGCACCTGGACCTGCAGGCACCGCCCGCGCTGCCCGAGGGTGGCCTGCGGGTCATGGCGCTCGGCGGGCTCGGCGAGATCGGCCGCAACATGGCCGTCCTCGAGTTCGACGGCAAGCTGCTCGTCATCGACTGCGGCGTGCTGTTCCCGGAGGCCGAGCAGCCGGGCGTCGACCTGATCCTCCCCGACTTCGGCATCATCGAGCACCGGCTCGACGACGTCGTCGCCGTCGTCCTCACCCACGGGCACGAGGACCACATCGGCGCGATCCCCTACCTGCTGCGCATGCGCGGCGACATCCCGCTGGTCGGCTCCCGGTTCACCCTCGCGCTGGTCAAGGCCAAGCTGCGCGAGCACCGGCTGGACCCGGTGCTGGTCGAGGTGGCCGCCGGCGACGACCACCTCGCGGGCCCGTTCCACTGCGAGTTCATCTCGGTCAACCACTCGATCCCCGACGCGCTGGCCGTCGCCGTGCACACGCCGGCCGGGGTCCTGGTGCACACCGGCGACTTCAAGATGGACCAGCTGCCGCTGGACGGCGTCCTCACCGATCTGGGCGCCTTCGCCCGGCTGGGACTCGAGGGCATCGACCTGTTGCTGGCCGACTCGACCAACGCCGAGATCCCCGGCTTCGTCACTCCCGAGCGCTCCATCGGACCGGTCCTGGAGGACGTTTTCCGGCGGGCCACCCAGCGGCTGATCGTCTCCAGCTTCGCCAGCCACGTGCACCGCATCCAGCAGGTGCTCGACGCCGCCCACGTGCACGGCCGCAAGGTCGCGTTCGTCGGCCGCTCGATGGTCCGCAACATGGGCGTGGCCCGCGACCTGGGGCTGCTGCGCGTCGCGCCGGGCCTCATGGTGAGCCTGGACGAGGCCACCAGCATGCCCCCGGAGCAGGTCGTGCTCGTCAGCACCGGGTCGCAGGGCGAGCCGCTGTCGGCGCTGGGGCGGATGGCCCGCGGCGAGCACCACCAGGTGACCATCGAGGCCGGCGACACGATCGTGCTGGCCTCCTCCCTGGTCCCCGGCAACGAGACCGCCGTCTACAAGGTCATCAACGGGCTGGCCCGGCTCGGCGCCACCGTCGTGCACAAGGAGACCGCGCGGGTGCACGTCTCCGGGCACGCCCCGGCGGGCGAGCTGCGCACGCTGCTCAACGTCGCCAAGCCGCGACACCTCATGCCGGTGCACGGCGAGTGGCGTCACCTGCGGGCGCACGCAGCGCTGGCCGAGGAGACCGGCATGGCCGCCGACCGGGTCCTGCTCGCCGAGAACGGCGTCGTCGTCGACCTGGTCGACGGCAAGGCGACGATCGTCGGGTCGGTACCGGTCGGCGACGTCTACGTCGACGGCCTCAACGTCGGCGACGTGGGGGAGGAGTCGCTGCAGGAGCGGCGGATCCTCGGCGACGAGGGGTTCGTCGCGCTCACCGTCGTCATCGAGCCCTCGACCGGGACGATCGTCCGGCCGGTGCACCTCTCCGCCCGCGGCTTCGCCGACGACCCCTCCGTCTTCGACCCGGCGCTGCAGCTGGTCGAGGAGAGCCTGCGGCGCACGCTGGCCGACGGGGTCACCGACCCGCACCGGCTCTCGCAGGTGATCCGCCGGACGATCGGCAAGTGGGTGTCCGACACCTACCGCCGCCGTCCCATGATCATCCCGACCGTTCTCGAGGTCTGACCGAACGCCACCCGACCAGCCGCGTATCCCCTCTCGTGCGGCGCCCACCGTCGGGTGCCGCCACACGAGGGGCGGGTGCGGACCGGATAGCGGGCGGCACCGGCTCCACCGTCGACCGGCGCACGGTCGAGACGGGCAGCTGCGTCCGGTGCGGCGCCGGGGGACCACGGGGTCCCCGGCGCCGCTGGTCGTCACAGCTCCGAGCTCGCCACCACGGTGCCGTCGGCGGCCACGACCTGGAAACCGGTGGCGTCCTCCCGCAGAACCGAGGAGTTGAGGTTGCAGCGCAGCTCCGCGGGCCCCACGCCGAGGAACTGGCCGGCGGGGACCGCGGTGCCGTCCTCGTCGGTGACCACGACTCGGTAGACCGCGCCGGCGGTGAAGCCCTCGCCGGTCAGCTTGACCTCCACGCCCCACGTGTGCGGGACGACGTCGGCGGTGGCCTGGATGCCGCTGTCCGCGACCTGCACCGCGACCGGCTCGAGCGGTAGCGGGTCCGGCACCGGGCGGGCCAGCCAGCCGATCCCGAAGCCCGCCGCGGCCACGCCCACGACGGCGGCCGCGGCCAGCGCCCGGCGGGATGACGTCCGCCGCCGGCGCAGCGGCTCCTCGGCCGCGATCCGGGCCAGCACCGCCTCGCCGAGGCCGGCCGGGGGCGCCGGCTGCTCGTCGAGCCGGTCGGGGTCCACGCCCTCCAGCCGTGCGGCGAGCGGCGCCAGCTCGGCGAGCTCCGCACGGCAGGAGGCGCACCCGTCCAGGTGCGCGCGGACGCCGGCCCGCTCCTCCGGCGTCCCGTGCCCGAGGGCGTACCAGCCCAGCTGCTCACGCAGTCCCCGGTGCTCTCCCCGCTCGGTCACGGTTCCACCCCCATCTCCTCCATCGCCAAGCGCAGTGCCTTGAGGCCGTAGAACACCCGGCTCCGCAGCGTGCCGACCGGGATGCCGAGCTCCGCGGCCACCTCCGCGTGCGGCCGTCCGCGCAGGTGGGTCTGCACGATCGCCGTCCGGTGGTCCTCGCCGATCCGGCGCAGCGCCTCCTCGACGACCCACCCGTCCACCAGCGCCTCGTCGATGCCGGCCACCGCGGGGACGTCGGCGCCCGTCCCGTCGGTCAGCGTCCGCTGCCACGGCCGGACGGCGAACCGCCGCGCCTCGTCGACGACGACGTTGCGGGCGATGGCGAACAGCCAGGTCCGCAGGCTGGCGAGGCGCGGGTCGTAGGCGTCCGCGGAGCGCCAGGCGCGCAGGAACACCTCCTGGACGACGTCCTGCGCGGCCCCGCCGTCCCCCAGCTGGCGCAGCGCGAAGCGGTACAGCTCGGCGCCGTGCGCGGCGTAGGCCGCCCGGACGTCGAGCTCGCGGCCCTCCAGCCGCCCGTGGTCGCGCACCATCGCTGCTCCTCCCGTCGGGAGGTGTACGGCTGCCGGGGCGTCCCGGTTCACCGACCGGCCGAGCCGGCTCCCCATCGTGGCCCGGGGAGCGCAGGCACGCTCCATCGGCGTCCCGGCGCTGCTCTGCAGCCGAGACGTGCCGAACCGTTCCCGTGCGGCTTGGCACGCGGACACGCTGCGCCTGCCGTCTGGGCGGCCCGGCGGCCGTTACCGTCGACGCATGCCTGCTCGCACGACGACGACCCGACCCTCGGGCCGGTCGTCCGCGCGCGGACGCTCGGGCTCCGGGTCGACCGCGTCCCGGAAGCGCCCGCCCGCCAAGCGACCCGCCGCCGGCGGCCGCAAGCCCGCCGGCCGCAAGCCCGCGTCCAAGGGGTCCGGTCCGGGTCTGTGGGGCGTCGTCAGCGGCGGCTGGTCGTTGCTGGCGCGGGGCGCCGGCGGGCTGGCCCGCTCGGTCGCCCGCCCGGAGGAGGCCGAGCCGCTCGCGCCCGAGCACCGCCGCGACGGCGTCGGCCTGGCCGTGCTGGGTCTGGCCGTCGTCCTGGGTGCGGCCGCCTGGAGCAACGGCATCGGCCCGGTCGGCGCCGTGTTCGCCGGCGGGGTGCGCTGGATCGTCGGCTCGCTGGTCATGGTGCTGCCAGTCGTGCTGTTCCTGGTCGCGCTGCGGCTGCTGCGCCGCGGACCGCACCCCGAGGCGCGCGGCAGGCTGGCGATCGGCTGGCTGTGCCTGGTGGTGTCGGTGCTGGGCATCGCCGAGGTCGTCGGCGAGGGCGCCGCCCCGTCGCAGGACCGGCCCGGCTCCGGCGGGCTGGTCGGCTGGGCTGCGGCCACGCCGCTGGTCGCGGGCGTGGGCACCGTCGTCGCCGTCGTCCTGCTGGTCCTGCTGGCCTTCTTCGGCCTGCTGGTGCTGACCGCCACGCCGGTGCACCAGATCCCCGAGCGGCTCCGTGAGCTCACCGACCGCCTGCTGGGCCAGGTCCACGACGACGAGGACGTCTACGACGAGGACTGGGACGAGGAGGAGCCGGCCGAGGCGCCGGCGCCCCGCCGCGGCCGCCGCCGGTCGCTGTCGGACGACCTGATGGACACCGGCCCGGTGGAGACCGTGCCGGCGATCGACCACGCGGCGCTCGACGACGCGCCCGAGGCGGTGCTGCACCAGCCGCCACCTCCGCCGGTCCCGACCCGCCGCCCCGCGGTGGTGGACCGGACCGCGCCGGTGGAGGAGCTCGAGCCCATCGCCGAGCCCGAGCAGCTGCGCATCGAGCCGGTCGAGGGGCAGTACACGCTGCCCTCGGTCGGTGTGCTGCGCCCCGGCGACCCGCCGAAGAAGAGCTCGAAGGCCAACGAGGCGGCGATCGAGGCCATCACCGGCGTGCTGGAGCAGTTCAACATCGACGCGGTCGTCACCAGCTTCACCCGCGGCCCGACGGTCACCCGCTACGAGATCGAGCTGGGCCCGGCGGTCAAGGTCGAGAAGATCACCGCGCTGACCAAGAACATGGCCTACGCGGTGGCCAACGACAACATCCGGATCCTCGCGCCGATCCCCGGCAAGTCCGCCGTCGGCGTCGAGGTGCCCAACACCGACCGCGAGATGGTGAGCCTCGGTGACGTGCTGCGCTCCCAGGTGGCCAAGCAGGACCCGCACCCGATGCTGGTCGGGCTGGGCAAGGACATCGAGGGCGGGTTCGTCTGCGCGAACCTGGCCAAGATGCCGCACCTGCTGGTCGCCGGCGCCACCGGTGCCGGTAAGTCCAGCTGCGTCAACTCGCTGTTGACCTCGCTGCTGCTGCGGGCGACGCCCGACCAGCTGCGGATGATCCTGGTCGACCCCAAGATGGTCGAGCTCACGCCCTACGACGGCATCCCGCACCTGATCACGCCGATCATCACCGACCCGAAGAAGGCGGCCACCGCGCTGGCCTGGCTGGTCGAGGAGATGGAGCAGCGCTACCAGGACATGCGCTCCACCGGCGTCCGGCACATCGACGACTTCAACCGCAAGGTCGAGCGCGGCGAGATCGTGGCGCCGCCGGGCAGCGAGCGGGTGTACCGGCCCTACCCCTACATCCTGGCCATCGTCGACGAGCTCGCCGACCTCATGATGGTCGCCCCGCGCGACGTCGAGGAGTCGATCGTCCGGATCACCCAGAAGGCCCGTGCGGCCGGCATCCACCTGGTGCTGGCCACTCAGCGGCCGTCGGTCGACGTCGTCACCGGCCTGATCAAGGCCAACGTCCCCTCGCGGCTGGCGTTCTCCACCTCCAGCCTCACCGACAGCCGGGTCATCCTCGACCAGCCCGGCGCGGAGAAGCTCATCGGCATGGGCGACGCGCTGTTCATGCCGATCGGCCAGGGCAAGCCGATGCGGGTGCAGGGCGCCTACGTCTCCGACGCCGAGATAGAGGCGGTCGTCGAGTTCACCAAGCGCCAGGCCGAGCCGGAGTACCGCGAGGAGGTCTTCAGCGCCGCCGAGGGCGAGAAGAAGGAGATCGACGAGGACATCGGCGGGGACCTGGAGCTGCTCGTCCAGGCCGTGGAGCTCGTCGTCACCAGCCAGTTCGGCTCGACGTCGATGCTGCAGCGCAAGCTGCGGGTCGGTTTCGCCAAGGCCGGACGGCTCATGGACCTCATGGAGAGCCGCGGGATCGTCGGCCCGTCCGAGGGGTCCAAGGCCCGCGACGTGCTGGTCAAGCCCGACGAGCTCGAGTCGGTGATGTTCACCCTCCGCGGCACCGAGGGGTAGGGGAGGGGCGGGTCACCCCCGCTCTCCCTGGTGGGGAGCGGAGTGCGCCCTACGATGGACCGGTGACACCTCCGACCGACCCTGCCCGCACCGTGGCGGTGGTGACCCTCGGGTGCGCCCGCAACGAGGTCGACTCGGAGGAGCTGGCCGGCCGGCTGGCCGCCGGCGGGTACCGCTTGGTCGAGGACGCCGAGGGCGCGGACGCCGTCCTGGTGAACACCTGCGGCTTCATCGAGTCGGCCAAGAAGGACTCCGTCGACGCCGTCCTGGCCGCCACCGACTCCGGCGCCCGGGTGGTCGCGGTCGGCTGCATGGCCGAGCGGTACGGCTCCGAGCTCGCCGGTGCGCTGCCCGAGGCCACGGTGCTCGGCTTCGACGACTACACGGCCATCGGCGACCGGCTCGACGACGTGCTCACCGGTCGTCCGCTCATCCCGCACGACCCCCGGGACCGGCGCACGCTGCTGCCGATCAGCCCGGTGGACCGCAGCGCGGCCGTCACCGCGCTCGACGCCCCGGCCATCCCCGGCCACGGCTGGCTGCAGCGGCGCCGGCTGGCCTCGGGCCCGTCGGCCGCGTTGAAGCTCGCCTCCGGCTGCGACCGGCGCTGCGCCTTCTGCGCCATCCCGGCCTTCCGCGGCTCGTTCGTCTCCCGCCCGCCGGCGGAGGTGCTCGGCGAGGCGCAGTGGCTGGCCTCGCAGGGCGTCACCGAGCTGGTCCTGGTCAGCGAGAACTCCACGTCCTACGGCAAGGACCTCGGCGACCTGCGCCACCTGGAGCGGCTGCTGCCGCAGCTGGCCGCGGTCGAGGGCATCGCCCGGGTGCGGGTGGCGTACCTGCAGCCGGCCGAGCTGCGGCCGGGCCTGCTCGAGGTCATCGCCGCGACAGACGGGATCGCCCCCTACTTCGACCTCTCCTTCCAGCACTCCTCGCCGACGCTGTTGCGCCGGATGCGCCGCTTCGGCGGTACCGACGACTTCCTCGCGCTGATCGATCGGGCTCGCGCGCTGGCGCCGGCCGCCGGCTTCCGCACCAACGTCATCCTCGGCTTCCCCGGGGAGACCGAGGACGACGTCGCCGAGCTCGAGCACTTCCTCGTCGAGGGGCGGCTGGACGCCGTCGGGGTGTTCGGTTACTCCGACGAGGAGGGCACCGAGGCGATGGGGCTGCCGGGCAAGCTCGACCAGGCCGAGATCGACGTCCGCGTCCGGCGGATCACCGACCTGGTCGAGGAGCTCACCGCGCAGCGCGCCGAGGACCGCCTCGGCGATCGGGTCGAGGTGCTGCTCACCGAGGACCTCTCCGCCGAGGCGGGGACCGGGGTGTGGGCCGGGCACGCCGCCCACCAGGACCCCGAGGCCGACGGGACCACGACGGTCACCGGGGTGCCGGACGGCGCGGTCGCGGGCATGCTGGTCGCCGCAGAGGTCGTCGACACCGAGGGGGTCGACCTGGTGGCCACGGCACTCGTGCCCGCGGTGCACGCATGAACTCTCCGGTGGACCCGGCCGCCACGCCGCCCCAGTCGGCGCGGGTCGTCAACCTGCCCAACGCGCTGACCCTGCTCCGGCTGGCCGTGGTGCCGGTGTTCGCCGCGCTGCTGTTCGCCGACGGCGGGATGGACGACGACCGGCGCTACTGGGCCACCCTCGTCTTCGCGCTCGCGATCATCACCGACCGCTACGACGGGATGATCGCCCGGCGCACCGGCCAGGTGACCGAGTTCGGCAAGCTCGCCGACCCGATCGCCGACAAGGCGCTGACCGGCACCGCCCTCATCGGCCTCTCGGTCCTCGCACTGCTGCCCTGGTGGGTGACGCTCACCATCCTCGTCCGCGAGGTCGGCGTGACCCTGCTGCGCTTCTGGGTGATCCGCCACGGGGTGATCGCGGCCAGCCGCGGCGGCAAGGCCAAGACCGTCCTCCAGGCGCTGGCCATCGGGCTCTACACGCTCCCGTTCGACGGCCTGTTCGGCACGCTGCGGTGGTGGGTGATGGCCGCCGCCGTGGTGCTCACCGTGGTGACCGGCCTGGACTACGTCCACCGCGCCCTGGCGCTGCGGCGCACCAGCGCCCGTGCCATGCGCGCCGCGGCCGCCCGCCGTTCGGCGGGACCGGCCGGCGGGCCGCGGACCGACGCCGCCGCCTGAAGAAGGACCCCCCTGCCCCCCACCGCTCGCAGGCTCGCGGCGGGACCCTGCAGGAGGGCCGCCCGTCCTCCTCACCCTTCGCAAGCTTGCGGCGAGCCTCTGGACGGGGCCGCCCGCCTTCCCGACCCTCCGCAGGCTCGGGACGGGACCGCCCCGCCCCACCGCTCGCAGGCTCGGGCGGGACCGGGGAAGGGCCGCCCGGCCTCCGGTGTTACGCCCAGAGCGGACGCGCCCGGCACGGCCCGGTGACCGTCGGTGCCTCCGCGTACCGTGAGCGCACGGCCCCCTCCCCGGGGTGCCGCCGCTTCCGCACAGGCAGGACAGGAGACGGCGATGACGCTGCTGCGCACCCAGCTCGGGACGACCCTGCGCGGCCACCGGCTGCGCCAGCGTCGGACGCTGCGCGACGTCTCCGGTGCCGCCCGGGTCAGCCTGGGCTATCTCTCCGAGGTCGAGCGGGGGCAGAAGGAGGCATCCTCCGAGCTGCTCGCCTCGATCTGCGACGCCCTCGACGTCGAGCTTGCCGACCTGCTGGCCGAGGTGAGCTCGGGACTGCGCGGGGCCGACGGCCGCCTGCGCCCGCTCCTGCCCGCGGCCGACACCGCCGACGTCCCCGACGAGGAGGTCACGGGCACCACGTCCGACGAGCAGCCGGTCGCCGAGCCGGCGCTGGCCCTGGTCGGTGCGTCGGCCCGCGCCGCCGGCCGCTCGTCCGGCGCGGTGTCGCTGGCGGCCTGAGCAAGGACCCCCGCCACTCGCACGCTCGCGGCGGGGCCCTGCAGGGCTGCCGTCCTCCCGCCCGTGGCAGGCGCCGGAGGGCGTCCTCCACTTGACCGGACGCGGCCCCGGTGCGAGACAGGGGCCATGGCGTCGGCCGCACCGCTCCCGCACGACCCTGCTCCGCCGCGCCGGGCTCCTCGCGCCCCCGCCCACGTGCCGGGCTCGCACACCCGCGGCGGCAACGCCATGGGGCGCACCCGCGCAGGCCTGCTCGACGGTGCCGTGCGGGCGTTCGCCGAGCGCGGCCTGCGGGGCAGCACCATGCAGTCGGTGGCGGCCGCAGCCGGTGTGGCCAAGGCGACCCTCTACAACCACTTCCGGACCAAGGACGAGGTGGCCCGCGCGCTGCTGGCCGCCGAACTCGACCGGCTCACCGCGCTGGTCGCCGGCTCCGCTCCCGGTGCGGCCCTGACCGCGCTGGCCGACGAGGTTGCCGGCCACCCGGTGCTGCGCCGCGTCGGCGGCGACGAGCCGGCCGTGCTGACCGGCCTGCTGGCCACCTCGCCCGAGCGCTGGGCGGAGCTGGTGGACCGACTGGCCACGGCGCTGGGAGCCGACGCCGACGTCGCCGAGCTCACGGCGCGCTGGCTGCTCGGTCTGGTGCTCCAGCCGGGGGAGCCGGCCGTGCGCCGCGCGACGGCCCAGCGGCTCGCCCACCTCGTCCGGCCGGACTGACGGGCGTCCCGGCACTGGACCTCCGCCGGGCCGCGCGGTCCGCCGGTGCGGCGTGGGATGGTGACGGTCCGGCACGCCCCGCCGGGGCGTCGGCTGCAGCTGCGACCATCGGAGCCCGTCGTGCGGTACCTCTTCCGGCCACCGGTCACCGACGGCGCGGGCCTGCTGAGCCTGCCCTTCCACCTGCCCCTCGAGGAGTGGGAGCCCGAGCTGCTGCTCGAGGTCCCGCAGCGGGGCATCTCGCGGCACGTCGTCCGGTTCACCGCGCAGGGCGGGCACGTCTACGCCCTCAAGGAGATCCCCGAGCGGCTGGCCCGCCACGAGTACGCGCTGCTCGGCCAGTTCGAGGAGGAGGGGCTGCCGTCGGTCTCGGTGCTGGGCATCTGCGTCGACCGACCCGACGACCAGGACGCCGTCCTGGTGACCCGCTACCTCGAGTACTCGATGTCCTACCGGTACCTGTTCTCCCGTCCCCACGGGGAGCACTCCGAGGAGCAGCTGCTCGACACCATGGTGGTACTGCTCGTCCGGCTGCACCTGGCCGGCGTCTTCTGGGGCGACTGCTCGCTGTCCAACACCCTGTTCCGGCTCGACGCCGGCGCCTTCACCGCCTACCTGGTGGATGCCGAGACCTCCGAGCGGTACCCCCAGCTGAGCCCGGGGCAGCGGCGCTACGACGTCGACCTCGCACGGGAGCGGGTGGGCGCCGAGCTGCTGGACCTGCAGGCCGGCAGCCTGCTGCCGTCGCACGTGGACCCCATCGAGGTCGCCGACAGCCTGCCCGTTCGCTATGAGGCGCTCTGGGACGAGGTGAACCGCGAGGAGGTCTTCGCGCTGGCCGAGCAGCGCCAGCGGGTGGCCGAGCGGCTGCAGCGGCTCAACGACCTGGGGTTCGACGTCGGCGAGATCGAGCTCGTCACCGACCCCGAGGGCGGTGCGCGGCTGCGCGTGGAGACCCGCGTCTCCGAGCCCGGGCAGAACCGCCGGGAGCTGTTCCGGCTGACCGGCCTGGAGGTGCAGGAACGCCAGGCCCGCCGGCTGCTCAACGACCTGCGCGCCTACCGCGCCACGCTGGAGCAGAAGACCGGCGCCCCGGTCCCGGAGACCGTCGCCGGCTACCGCTGGTTGGCCGAGTCCTACCAGCCCGTCGTCGAGGCCATCCCGCCCGACCTCGCCGGCCGGCTGGCACCGGCCGAGGTCTTCCACGAGATCCTCGAGCACCGTTGGTTCCTGTCCGAGAAGGCCGGCCACGACGTCGGGACGACGAGGGCCGCGCGCTCCTACTTCGACACCGTGCTGCCCCGCACGCCCAAGGAGCTGACCACCCCCTCGGCCATCGTCGGCAGCCGCGACTGAGGAGGACCCCCCGCTCCCACCGCTCGCAGGCCCACGGCGGGCCCCGCACGGGGCCGCGGAGGCGGTGTAACGAGGTGGTTTCGTTCGAGTTGACACCTCCTGTGGCCTGGGCCACGGTACGAAAACCGCGGTGATCTCAAGCTCGCTGCTCTCCAACGGAGGCGGGATGACGGTGTCGAGGAACGGCAAGGGCAGATCGTCCGGCAGAGCCGCGACGCGGGGGCGCAGACGTCAGCTGGGCGGTGCCGCAGCCGCGGCGGTCCTGGCCTCGACGCTCGCCGCGTGCGGGGGTGACTCGGGCGCGGCGAACGCGCTCACCTGGTACATCAACCCCGACTCCGGCGGGCAGGCCGAGATCGCCGCGCGGTGCAGCCAGGAGTCCGGCGGGGCGTACACGATCGAGGTCGCGCAGCTGCCCCGGGAGGCCTCGGCGCAGCGCGAGCAGCTGATCCGGCGCCTGGCGGCCAATGACGCGTCGATCGACCTGATGAGCCTCGACCCGCCCTTCATCCCCGAGTTCGCCGAGGCCGGCTTCCTGGCCCCGGTGCCCGAGGACGTCGCGCAACGGGTCAGCGAGGACGTCGTGCAGAGCGCCGTCGCGGGTGCCACCTGGGACGGCGAGCTGGTGACCGTCCCGTTCTGGGCGAACACCCAGCTGCTCTGGTATCGCGAGTCCGTGGCCGAGGAGGCCGGCCTGGACATGAGCCAGCCGGTCACCTGGGACCAGATCCTCGAGGCCGCGCAGCAGACCGACACGCTGATCGGAGCCCAGGGCGCCCGCGCCGAGTCGCTGACGGTGTGGCTCAACGCGCTCATCGAGTCCGCCGGTGGGTCGATCATCACCGAGAACGCCGAGGACCCCGGGGACATCCAGCTCGGTCTCGAGTCCGAGCAGGCCGCCCGTGCGGCCGAGGTGATGCGTGCGGTCGCCGACAGCGGGGTCGCCGGCGCGGCCTTCTCCACGGAGAACGAGGACGCCTCGGCCACCGAGTTCGAAGGTCCGAACGGCGGCTTCATGGTCAACTGGCCGTTTGTCTACGGACGGGCGCTGAGCGCCGCGGAGGCCGGCACCCTCGATCCGTCGGTGCCGGAGGACTACGGCTGGGCGGTCTACCCGCGGGTCAACCCCAACGACGAGGCTGCCCCGCCCTACGGGGGGATCAACCTCGGGGTCGGCGCGTTCAGCGCGGCCCCCGAGCTGGCCTACCAGGCCGCCGAGTGCATCGTCTCGGACCAGAACCAGGCCTACTACTTCACGACCAACGGCAACCCGGCCTCCTCCATCCCGGTCTACGACGACCCCGAGGTCCTCGAGGTCTTCCCGATGGCCCCCGAGATCCGGGAGTCGCTGGAGATCGCCGCCCCGCGGCCGCAGACCGTCTACTACAACGAGGTCTCGGCCGCCATCCAGCGGACCTACCACCCGCCGGGCTCGGTCGTCCCCGGGGTGACCGGTCCCACCGCGGCCGAGCTGATCCGAGCCGTCCTCGCAGGGGAGCAGCTGCTGTGACCACCACGACCCTCCCACCGGCGGAGAAGACCCAGCCGGCCTCCGCGCCACGCGGCACGATCAGCGATCGGTCCCGCGCCGAACGCAAGCTCGGTTGGCTGCTCGCCGGCCCGGCCTTCTTCGTGATGCTGGCGGTGACCGCCTACCCGATCCTGCAGGCGGTCTACGAGTCGCTCTTCTCCTACCGGCTCACCGACCCGGCCAACCGCTCGTTCACCGGGCTGTCCAACTACCTGGTGATCGTCACCGACCCGTTGTGGTGGCAGGCCCTCGGCATCACCCTCTTTATCACGGTGGTGACGGTCGCGGTCGAGTTGGTCCTCGGCTTCGGCTTGGCCATGGTGATGGCCAAGGCGTTGAGCTCGATCCGGCCCGTCGTGCGGGCCTCGATCCTCATCCCGTACGCGGTGATCACCGTCGTCTCCGCGCTTGCCTGGCAGTTCGCCTTCGACATCAACACCGGGTTCGTCAACAGCTGGTTCGCCTGGCTGCCCGGCGTCGGCACTGACACCGACTGGTTCGGCGGCACCTGGACGTCGTTGCTGGTCATCTGCCTGGCCGAGATCTGGAAGACCACGCCGTTCATTTCGCTGCTGCTGCTCGCGGGCCTGGCGCAGGTTCCGGAGGTGCTGCAGGAGGCGGCCAAGGTCGACGGCGCCAGCTGGTGGCAGCGGCTGTCGCGGGTGACGATCCCCAACATGAAGGCGGCCATCATGGTCGCCGTGCTGTTCCGGTCGCTCGATGCGTTCCGGATCTTCGACACCATCTTCATCATGACCGCCGGTGCGAACGGCACCGAGTCGGTGTCGTTCCTCGCCTACCGGCAGACCATCGCGCGGCTGGAGATCGGCCTCGGCTCGGCGGTCTCGGTGCTGCTGTTCCTCTGCGTGGTGCTCATCGCGGTGGGCTTCATCAAGGGCTTCAAGGTCGACCTGTCACAGGCAAGGGGGGAGGGGTGATGTCCCGACGCGAGAAGATCTGGTGGCTCATCGGCGGGTTGGTCCTCGTCTTCTACTGCCTGTTCCCGATCGCCTGGATCGTGTCCCTGTCGTTCAAGGCGCCGTCCGACCTCGCCAACGGCGGGTTCCTGCCGACGCAGTTCACCGGTCAGAACTACGGCGACATCTTCACCGGGAGCGCTAGCGGCCTGTTCCTGCCGTCGCTCCGCAACTCCTTCGGCATCTGCCTGATCGCGACGTTCATCTCCTGTGTGCTGGCGATGTTCGCCGCCTACGCCATCGCGCGGCTGGACTTCCCGGGCAAGCGGGTCATCCTGACGACCGCGCTCGCCGTGGCGATCTTCCCGATCATCTCGATCGTCACGCCGCTGTTCAACGTGTGGCGGCAGATCGGCCTGTACGACACCTGGCCGGGGTTGATCCTCCCGTACCTGTCGCTCACCCTGCCGATCTCCATCTGGACGATGTCGGCCTTCTTCCGGGAGATCCCCTGGGAGATGGAGCAGGCTGCGCAGGTCGACGGTGCGACCACCTGGCAGGCCTTCCGCAAGGTGATCGTCCCGCTGGCCGCCCCGGGCGTGTTCACCACGGCGATCATCGCGTTCTTCATCGCCTGGAACGACTTCCTGTACGGCATCTCCCTGACCTCGACCGAGGCGGCGCGACCGGTCCCTGCTGCACTCGGCCTGTTCTCCGGTGCCTCACAGTTCGAGGACCCGACCGGCGTCACAGCCGCGGCCGCCGTGATCGTCACCATCCCGGTGATCGTCCTCGTGCTGCTCTTCCAGCGGCGCATCGTCGCCGGTCTCACCAACGGCGCGGTCAAGGGCTGACCCCCGTACCCACCCACCCAGCGAGGGGACGAGATCTCATGGCTTCGATCGAGATGCGCAACATCGTCAAGCAGTACGGCGACGGCTATCCGGCGGTCAACGACGTCAGCCTGGACATCGCCGACGGGGAGTTCATGATCCTGGTCGGCCCGTCCGGCTGCGGGAAGTCGACCCTGCTGCGGATGATCGTCGGGCTCGAGGACATCACCAGCGGCGACATGCTGATCGGTGGCAAGCGGGTCAACGACCTCGCACCCCGCGACCGCAACCTGTCGATGGTGTTCCAGAACTACGCGCTGTACCCGCACATGACCGTGTACGAGAACATCGCCTTCCCGCTGCGGCTGGCCAAGATGCCCGACGACGAGGTGCGCCGCCGCGTCACCGAGGCCTCCGACGTGCTCGAACTGAAGGACCACCTGGAGCGCAAGCCCGCCAACCTCTCCGGTGGCCAGCGGCAGCGGGTGGCCATGGGCCGGGCCATCGTGCGCCAGGCGGAGGCGTTCCTCTTCGACGAGCCGCTGTCCAACCTCGACGCCAAGCTGCGCGGGCAGATGCGCACCGAGATTTCCCGGCTGCAGCGTCGGCTGGGCATCACCACGGTCTACGTCACCCACGACCAGACCGAGGCGATGACCCTGGGCGACCGGGTCTGCGTGCTGCGCAAGGGCAAGATCCAGCAGGTCGCGTCACCGCGCGAGCTCTACGAGCAGCCGGTCAACCTCTTCGTCGCCGGCTTCATCGGCTCACCGCCGATGAACTTCCTGCCCGCCTCTCTGGACGGTGACCGGCTGCAGACGCCGTTCGGGCCGATCACCCTCGACGAGCGCCGCGCCGCGGCAGTGCGTGGCCGTGACCTGCTGCTGGTCGGCATCCGGCCGGAGTACTTCGAGGACGCGTCGCTGGTCGACGAGGCCAAGCGGCCGCTGGGTTCGCTGTTCCGGGCGCGGGTAGACGTCACCGAGTGGCTGGGTGACTCGCAGTACGCCTACATCCCCTACGAGGCACCCGAGGCGATCCGCAACCAGCTGCGCGAGCTGTCCCGGGAGCTGGACGCCGAGGAACTGCGCACCCAGGCGATCGTCTCCATCGATGCCACCAGCCGGATCCGGGAGGGGCGTGAGGCGGAGTTCTGGCTGGACGCGCGGAAGGTGCACGTGTTCGACCCGCAGACCGGCGAGAACCTCACCCGGGACGCCGAGGCCGGCGCCCGGCTGACCCAGATGGCGACCGAGGACCGGGTGGAGCAGGTCCAGGAGGCGCAGGCCCAGGGGACGACGGTCAGCGGCGGGGCCACCCGGGCCGGGGCGGCCTGAGAGCGGATCCCGTCCTCCCACCCTCCGCAGGCTCAGGGCGGGGGCCGGGACGGGGCCACGCTCGGCGATGTCATGACGAGGGGCGCGCTCGGGGACGGCCGCCGTCCGTGGTGGCGGACGGCGGTCGTCTACGAGGTCTACCTGCGCAGCTTCGCCGACTCCGACGGTGACGGCGTCGGCGACGTCAACGGGCTGCGCGCCCGGCTGCCGCACCTGGTGGATCTCGGCGTCGACGCCCTGTGGGTCACGCCCTGGTACCCCTCGCCGATGGCCGACGGCGGCTACGACGTCAGCGACCACCGCGACATCGACCCGCGCCTGGGCACCCTCGCCGACGTCGACGCGCTGCTCGCCGAGGCCCACGACGCCGGCCTGCGACTGATCGTCGACCTGGTCGCCAACCACACCTCCGCGGAGCACGCGTGGTTCCGCGCCGCCGTGGCAGGCGGCCGGGGCGCGCCCGAGCGGGCACGGTACTTCTTCCGGGACGGCCGGGACGGTGGGGACCGGCCGCCCAACGACTGGATCAGCGCCTTCGGCGGCCCGGCCTGGACCCGCGTGCGCGAGCCGGACGGGCAGCCGGGGCAGTGGTACCTGCACCTGTTCGCCCCGAGCAGCCCGACCTGGACTGGGACGACCCGGTCGTGCAGGAGGAGTTCGACGGCATCGTGCGCTTCTGGCTCGATCGCGGCGTCGACGGCATCCGGGTGGACGCCGCCCCTGCCCTGGCCAAGGTCCCCGGGCTGCCGGACGCCGGCCACGCACCCGGGGCGCTGTTCGAGTCGGCCCGGTGGGTGGACAACCCGCACTGGGACCGCGACGAGGTGCACGAGGTGTTCCGGCGCTGGCGGGTGATCAGCGACGGGTACCCCGGCGATCGCGTGTTCGTCTCCGAGGCGGTGGTCGCGGGGGCTGAGCGGCTGGCCCGCTACGTCCGGCCCGACGAGCTGCACACCAGCTTCAACTTCGACTACCTCCGGGCCTCCTGGGATCCCGGGAGCCTCCGGGCGGCGATCGACGGGACGCTCGCCGCGCTGGCGCCGGTCGGGGCACCGCCGACCTGGGTGCTGTCCAGCCACGACGAGACCCGGCACGTCACCCGCTTCGGCCGGGCCGCCACCGGCGCGGCCACGATGGGCTTCGACGCGTCGGGCCCGGCCGACCTCGTCCTCGGTCTCCGGCGCGCCCGCGCCGCCGCCCTGCTCATGCTCGCCCTGCCCGGCGGCGCCTACCTCTACCAGGGCGAGGAGCTCGGCCTGCCCGAGGTCGAGGACCTGCCCGAGGAGGTGCTGCAGGACCCGACCTGGGAGCGTTCGGGCCACACCGCCCGCGGCCGGGACGGGTGCCGGGTGCCACTGCCGTGGTCGGGCGACCGGCCGCCGTTCGGCTTCACCGCCGACGGGGTCCGCCCGTGGCTGCCGCAGCCCGAGTCGTGGCGGGAGCTCACCGTGGCCGCGCAGCGGGCCGACCCGGCGTCCACCCTGTCGCTGTACCGCAGCGCCCTGCGGCTGCGCCGCAGCCTGCCTGGCCTGGCCGACGACGCACCGCTGACCTGGCGCGACCTCGGGGACGACGTGCTCGCCTTCGACCGCGGCAGTGGCTTCCGCTGTGTCGTGAACCTGTCCGACCGGCCGGTGTCGCTGGCCGGTCAGGGCGAGCCGGCGCTGACCAGCGCCGCGGCCGGCGAGGAACTGCCGCCGGACACCGCCGCCTGGCTGCGGACGGGCTAGCGGGCGAGCGAGCGCGTCAGGACCAGGCGGTGCTGGCCGGGCCCGGCGCGGTCCTGCGCCAGGTGGGCACTGGCGCCGAGCGCGGTGTGGAGGGCGACCGCGGCGGTGTCCTCCGGCCAGGTCACCGCCTGGACGACGCGCGCCCCGGTGTTGCGCGACAGGTCGTCGAACCACGCCACCAGCCGGCGGCCCAGCCCGGTCCGGCGCCGGTCGTCCCGCACGGCGAGCAGGTGCAGGTAGGCCAGCCGGTCGGCGGTGACCACGCCGAGCAGGTAGCCGACGTCCTCCCCGTCGGCGCTACGGGCCAGCGCGCCGAAGCCGCCGAACTGGTCGAACCAGACCGGGTGGTGCAGCGGCCGGGTCTCGACGTCCCAGAACCTCTCGTGCGCGGCGAGCAGACGCGCGCGGACGACGGTGGCCGACAGCTCGGCGAACCCGACCAGCGTGACGTCGTCGGGGGCGCTCACCGGCGGGCCGCCTCCAGCTCCTCGCGGGTCGGCGGGTCAGCGCCCTCCCGGGTGCAGTTGAGCGCCGCGACCAGGGCGGCGTCGTCGACGATCGGCAGCAGCTGCTCGTCGGGCAGCTCCTCCAGCGCGGCCCGGGTGGTGATCCCCGCGTCCAGCAGCCCGGCGAACAGCCCCGCCGCCAGCGAGTCGCCGGCGCCCACCGTGTCGGCCACGGTCACCCGCGGCGGCTCGCGGCGCAGCAGTTCACGGCCGGGCCGGGCGATGCGCAGGGGCGCCCCGCCGTCGGTGAGCAGCACCAGGGCGGCGCCGCGGTCGGCCCAGCGCAGGGCCGTCCCGTCGAGGTCGCCGGCGCTGTCGGGCTCGAGCCAGGCGAGGTCCTCGGCGCTGACCTTGACGATGTCGGCCCGGGACAGCAGCCGGTCGAGACGCGCGCGCACCGATGCGGCGGAGTTGCCCAGCGCCGTCCCGACCGGGCCGTCGGCCAGCATCGGGCGGATGTTGGGGTCGACGCTGACCAGCGCACGGCCGTCGGCGGCCACCTGCTCGACCAGCCGGGCGATCGCCTCGCAGCCCGGCGGGGTCCAGCTGGAGATCGAACCGACGTGCAGGATCGCCGTCCCGGATGGCAGGACGGCGGCGAGCTCCTCGTCGGTCCACTGCCAGTCGGCGGCTCCCTGCACGTGGAACCCGTAGTCGGGGGAGCCGTCGGGGCCCAGGCCCACCAGCGCGAGGCTGACCGGCTCGGTGGCCGGCAGCAGCCCGGCGAGGTCCACGCCGGCCAGCTCCACGTGCCGCCGCAGCCCCACGGCCAGCGGGCCGGTGCCCAACCGGGCGAGCAGCCGGACCGGGACGCCGAGACGGCCGGCGGCCACCGCGACGTTGAGGGCGTTGCCGCCGGGCCGGGCGACGTAGTGCGGGGTCGTGCCGTGCTGCCCGGCGCCGGCCGCGGCCTCGGGCAGCATGTCGACGACGAGTTCACCGAGGACGCTCAGCACCGAGCGGTCGCTGGTCACCCTCGCGACCCTAGCGACCGGAACGCCTCCGTACCCCGGCGCTGGCTCACCCGCGGGCGCACCTGGGACGATGACGGGGACGACGATCGCTGCGGCACGCCGGACGGGCAGGCCCTGGCGGACGACCGCTACCTGCGCAGGAGGACAGATGCCGAACCCGTTCGTGAAGCTGTGGAAGTACCTCACGGCCTCGGCCAACGCGAAGATCGACGAGAAGGCCGACCCGAAGATCCAGATCCAGCAGGCGATCGAGGCCGAGCAGCAGCGGCACCAGGCCCTGGCCAACCAGGCGGCCGCGGTGTTGGGCAACCAGCGCCAGCTGGAGATGCGGCTCAACCGGCAGCTCGGCGAGGTGGAGAAGCTGCAGGCCTCCGCGCGCCAGGCGCTGGTGCTGGCCGACCAGACCCGCGCCGGCGGGGACGCGGCCAAGGCGGCGGAGTACGAGAACGCCGCGCAGGCCTTCGCCACCCAGCTGGTCGCCGCCGAGCAGTCGATGGAGGACCTCAAGCGCAGCCACGACGAGGCGCTCCAGGCCGCCGAGCAGGCGCGCGGCGCGGTCGAGCAGAGCCGGATGCGGCTGCAGACGACCCTGGCCGAGCGCACCAAGCTGATGAGCCAGCTCGAGCAGGCCAAGATGCAGGAGCACGTGGCGGCCTCGCTCAAGCAGGTGAACGAGCTCTCCGCGCCGGGCAACACCCCGAGCCTCGGTGAGGTGCGGGACAAGATCGAGGCCCGCTACGCGAACGCCCTGGGCCAGGCCGAGCTGGCGCAGACGTCGGTCGAGGGCCGGATGCTCGAGGTGCAGAAGGCGACCCTCGACGTCGCCGGCGCCTCGCGGCTGGACCAGATCCGCGCCTCGATGGGGCAGCCCGCGGTCACCGGTCAGACCGCGGCGCCGGCGCTGGAGGAGGGGACGCCGTCGGTGCCGACGTCCACCGCGCAGCCGGCGGCCCAGTCGGCGGACCGCCCCGACCAGCAGTAGGAGAAGGACCCCGCGTCCCCCACCGCAGGCCCCGTCCCGAGACTCACCCCTCGCAAGCTCGGGGCGAGCCTCGGGACGGGGCCTGCGGTGGGGCCCTGACGCGGGGCCGGTCCAGCGCGTCACCAGGCTCGCGGCGGGGCCCTGCAGGGAGACGCGTCCTCCCCGCGCTCCGGAGGAGGACCCCGTCGTCCTCGCCACTCGCAGGCTCCTGGTGACCCTCTGGACGGGGTCATCGGGACCCGGGACGGGGCCGACCGCTCGCGGCCCGGTCACCTCGGTGGCCGGGCCGCCGGCGTCTCAGGAGGCGCTGGGGAGCGGCGGCGGGTGGTCGGGCTCGCCGGTGCGGGCCGCCGGGTCGATGGGGGAGCGGGCGGCCTGGCAGCGGGGGCACCAGTAGGTGATCCGCTCCTGCAGGTCCGGCCCCTGGTCGCCGCGCAGGATCGGCGTGCTGCAGCGGTAGCAGGGGCGGTCCTTGCGGCCGTAGACCCAGTGGTCGCGTCCGCGGCGCAGGTCGCCGGTGGTGCTCTGCTCCGGACGGTCGCGGTTGGCGAGCATCAGCGACCGGGTCCGCTCGACCAGCTCCGGCAGGTCCTCGACGTCGGCGACCCGCATCCACGGGTGCACGCCGCAGACGAACAAGCCCTCGACCTTGTAGAGGTTGCCGGGACCGCACAGGTTGCGCTGGTCGAGGATCGCCACGCCGATCTGCTCGTCGGGGTGTGCCCGCAGCCGGCGCAGCGCCTCCTCGAGGTCCCAGTCCGGGCCGAGGACGTCGGGGCCGAGGTGGCCGACCAGCTGGTCCTCGTGCTCGGTGCGCACCATCGCCACGTCGTGCAGCCGGTAGCCCACGCACTCCCACTCGTCGGTGGCCAGGATGGCGCGGATGGAGAAGGCCGGACCGCCGCGCCACCGGGTGCCGTGCCGGTAGATGTGCCAGCTGCCGTCCATCCGGTAGTGCGTGCGCAACGTCCAGCCGTCGGTGAACCGGGTGAGCATGTGCTTGCCGCGGGGCACCACCGCGGAGACGGTGCGACCGGCGAGGTCGGTGGCGGCCAACTGCGGCACGCGCAGCTCACCGCGGCGCAGGGTGGCGCCGCCGAGCGCGGTGTCCATCCGCTTCGCCGCCAGCCAGACGGTGTCTCCCTCGGGCACGTGCCCCAGTGTCCCCCGCCCCCGTCCAGGGCACCGCCCTGAGCTTGCGAAGAGTGGGCAGGACGGGGTCCTCCTCCTGCTCGGACGCGGCGCAGGTCACCCCCCGCCGCGGGAAGGCGCGAGTCCGCCGCGGCGCTGAGCCTCCCGTGCAGCGACGCGAGCGATCGACGAGCTCCCCGGTCACCGCGCCCGAGGCGGTGGTCGCGGCCGCCGAGCCGGTCACGGTCACCGTCGCCCGCGACGTGCGGGGCGACCAGCGTGAGGCCTTCGAGCGGTGGGCCGCCGAGGTGCTGGGCCTGGCCGCGGAGTTCCCGGGCAACCTTGGCACCAGCCTGCTGCGTCCCGGCCCGGGCTCGACCCTCTACCACCTGGTCTACCGCTTCGCCGACGGCGAGTCGCTGGCGCGCTGGGAGCGCTCGACCGAGCGGCAGGCCGCGCTGCAGCGCGTCGAGCACCTGACCGACCGGGTCGACTACGCACACGTGGCCGGTCTGGACAGCTTCTTCACGGCGCTGACCCCCGCCCGGCCGGGGCCCCGCTGGCGGATGACCGTCCTCACGGTGGCCGCTGTCTTCGGTATCACGCTCGTCTTCCAGCTGCTGGTGTCGCCGCACGTGACGAGCTGGCCGCTGCCCCTGCGGTTGCTGCTGTCGGCGGTCATCGTGGTGGTGCTGCTGGGCTACGTCGTCATGCCGGCGTTGACCCGCCTCTTCGCTCGCTGGCTGCACCCCTCCCGCTACTGAGGGAGGGCCGCCCCCCTCCGTCACTCGCAGGCTCGTGGCGGGACCCGGCATAGGACCGCCCCTCGTAGAAGAACCCCGTCCCGGACCCGTCACGAGCTCGCCCCGAGCATGCGCGGGGTGAGGAGGACGGGGTCCTTCCAGGGGCCGGCGGTGCGCTGGAGGGGCCGACGCCGGCTCAGGCGCGCAGGCGCAGGCCGCGGGGGGTGGCGGCGAAGCCGGCCGCCTGCAGCGCGGCCGACAGCGGGGTCGCCTCGTGCACCGAGGCGCCGTCGGCCTTCTGCACCACCATCCGGCCCAGCGCGCCCGCCGCGACCGCCCCGGACAGCGCCGTCGCGGCCTCCTTGAGCGCGGTCTCGTCCTCGGTCCAGGACAGCAGCGTCTTGCCGCCGCGCTCGACGTAGAGCACCAGCTCGCCGTCGACCAGCACCACCAGCGCGCCGGCCTTCCGCCCGGCTCGGTGCCCGGTGGAGCGCCGTCCGCCGCCGGTGCCCTCACCGACGTCGACCGCCGCGCCCGCGTCGCTGCCCGGCTCGGCGGAGGCGCCGTCCGGGCGCTCGGGCCAGGGGAGCGCCGCGCCGTAGACGTTGGCCGGGTCGGTCGCGGCCAGCACCACCGCGCCGCTGGGCACCCGGTCGGGGGAGGCGAAACCGCGCAGCCGGTCGACCGACCCCGGCGTGCCGAACTGGGCGGCGCCGAGGGTCTCCACGAAGTAGCCGCGACGGGCCCGGCCGTTCTCCTCGAAGGCCCGCAGGACCGGGTACACCGCGGAGAAGCCCCCCGAGACCTGCTCGGCCACCACCGCGCCGCGGGTGAGCACGCCGTGCCGCTCGAGCAGCGCCTCGGCGCGGGCCGTCGTCCGCTTGGTGGCGTTGGGCTCCCGGTCGGGCAGCCGGGACCACCGGCCGGCCATCGTCGGTGGGCCGCTGCGGGTCGGCATGGCCGGCCGGCCCAGCCGGGTGCGGCCGTAGCGGCTGCGGTCCAGCCGGGCCCGGGGCGGCGCGGGCTGGCGCTTGTGCGTGCCGCCGCCGGACAGCCGGGTGCGCAGCGGCGCGAGGGTGTCGTTGGTGAGCACGCCGGACCAGACGAGGTCCCACACGAGGTCGGCGAAGGCGGCGTCGTCGGTGGAGCCGGCCAGGTCCGACAACCCGCGGAAGAACAGCGCCTGACCGCCGGACAGCGGGCCCAGCACGGTGGACCCCGCCTCGGGCAGCTCGAGTGGCTCGGGGAGCAGGAGCGGAGCGAGGTCGGCCGGGACCAGGCTGACCCAGCCGTCACCGCCGGGCAGCCCACCCGCACCGGCCCACAGCACCTCGCCGGCGCTCGTCAGCTCGTCGAGCATCGCGGGGGAGTAGTCGCGGACCCGGGCCGGCAGCACCAGCGACTCCAGTGCGCTGGCCGGCACGAGGGCGCCCGCCAGCTGCTCGACGACCGCGAGGACGCCGTCCGGGCCGCGCATCCGGCTGCCCACCGACTGCCAGGACGGGGTGAAGCGCGCCAGCGTGCCGATCGGCACCGGCTCCACCTCCTGGCGCAGCCGGGCCAGGCTGCGCCGGCGGACCGACCGGAGCACGTCGGCGTCGCACCACTCCTGGCCGGAGCCGCCGGGACGGAACTCGCCGGTGACGAGGCGGCCGGTGCCGACCAGCCGTTGCACGGTGGCGGTCACCACCGCGACGCCCAGCCCCAGCCGCTGCGCCACCTCACCGGGCTGGAAGGGACCGTGCGTGCGGGCGTAGCGGCCGACCAGGTCACCGAGCGGGTCGGGCACCGGCTCGGTGAACACCTCGGGCACCCCGACGGGCAGGGCCGTGCCGAGGGCGTCGCGCAGCCGGCCGGCGTCCTCGATCGCCACGTACCGCTCCTCGCCGGCGATGCGCACCACCAGCGCGCGGCGGGCGGCCACCAGCTCGTCGAGCCACTCCCGGCCCACGCCGCGGGCGGCGGCCTGGGCGGGGGTGAGGTCACCAACGATGCGCAGCAGGTCAGCGGCGCCGTCGAGGTCGCGGGGGTGGCGTTGGGCCGGCAGCCGCTGCAGCTCGTTCTCCACCTCGGTCAGCGCCTCGGCGTCGAGCAGCTCCCTCAGCTCGGAGCGGCCCAGCAGCTCGGCGAGCAGGCCGGTGTCGAGGGCCAGCGCCTGCGCCCGCCGCTCGGCCAGCGGGGCGTCGCCCTCGTAGAGGAACTGGCCGACGTAGCCGAACAGCAGCGACTGGGCGAACGGCGAGGCCGCCTGGGTCTGCACGTCGACCACCCGCACCCGGCGGGAGCGGACGTCGCGCATCAGCTCGACCAGGCCGGGCACGTCGTAGACGTCCTGCAGCACCTCGCGGGCGGCCTCCAGCGTGATGGGGAAGCTGGAGAACTCGCTGGCCACCGAGAGCAGCTGTGCGGCGCGCTGCCGTTGCTGCCACAGCGGGGTGCGCCGGCGCGGGTCGCGGCGGGGGAGCAGCAGCGCCCGCGCCGCGCACTCACGGAACCGGCTGGCGAACAGCGCCGAGCTGCCGACCTCGGCGGTCACCTCGCGTTCGACGTCATCCGGGTCCAGGACGGCGAGGTCGGCCTCCGGCGGCTCGCCGGTGGTGTCGGGCAGCCGCAGCACGATGCCGTCGTCGGAGTGCATCGAGGCGACGTCCACGCCGTAGCGCTCCCGCAGCCGGGCGGCGAGCACGAGCGCCCACGGGGCGTTGACCTGCGCGCCGAACGGGGAGTGGACGACCAGCCGCCAGTCACCGAGCTCGTCGCGGAAGCGCTCCACGAGCAGCGTGCGGTCGTCGGGCAGGTGCCCGGTGGCCTGCTTCTGCTCGGCGAGGTAGGCCAGCAGGTTGGCCGCGCCCCACTCGTCGAGGCCGGCGGCGCGGGCGCGGTCGAGCCCGGCCTCGGGCGTCGCGGTGCCGACCTCGCGGAGGAAGGCGCCCAGCGCACGACCCAGCTCCAGGGGGCGGCCGGGGGCGTCGCCGTGCCAGAACGGCATCTTCCCGGGCTGGCCGGGGGCGGGGCTCACCAGCACGCGGTCGTGGGTGATCTCCTCGATCCGCCAGGAGGAGGAACCGAGGAGGAACACGTCTCCCACCCGTGACTCGTAGACCATCTCCTCGTCGAGCTCGCCGACCCGCCGGCCGCCGCGGCTGTCATCGCCGCCCACGAGGAAGACGCCGAACAGGCCCCGGTCGGGGATGGTGCCGCCGCTGGTGACCGCCAGCCGCTGCGCGCCGCCGCGAGCGGTCAGGGTGTCGGTGACCCGGTCCCAGGTCAGCCGCGGCCGCAGCTCGGCGAAGGCGTCGGAGGGGTAGCGACCGGCCAGCATGTCGAGCACCGCGTGCAGCGCGGAGTCCGGCAGCGAGGCGAACGGCGCCGACCGGCGGACCAGTGCGGCGACCTCGTCGACGGTCCGCGGCCGCTCGGAGACGATCGCGACCACCTGCTGGGCCAGCACGTCGAGCGGGTTGCGCAGGTAGCGGATCGACTCGATCGCGCCGGCCTTCATCCGTTCGGCGACCAGCGCGCACTGGACCAGGTCGCCGCGGTACTTGGGGAAGAGCACGCCCCGGCTGACCGCGCCGACCTGGTGGCCGGCGCGGCCGACCCGCTGCAGGCCCGACGCGACCGTGGGCGGCGCCTCCACCTGCACGACCAGGTCGACCGCCCCCATGTCGATGCCGAGCTCGAGGCTCGAGGTGGCCACCACCGCCGGCAGCCGCCCGGACTTCAGCGCCTCCTCCACGATCGCCCGCTGCTCGCGGGACACCGAGCCGTGGTGGGCGGCGGCGACCGGCTGCACGCCTTCGGGCACCCCGCCTCCGGAGCCGGCCTGCGCCATCAACGCGGCGGCGTTGGTGCCCGGCGGGACGGGCTCGCCGGTCGCCCGCTCGTAGGCCAGCTCGTTGAGCCGGCTGGTCAGCCGCTCGGCCAGCCGCCGCGAGTTGGCGAAGACGATCGTGCTGCGGTGGGCCTCCACGAGGTCGAGGACCCGTTCCTCCACCGCCGGCCAGATCGACGTCCGCGGCTGGTCGCCCGCCGCGGAGCCGTCGAGCTCGCCGGTGGGCTGGCCGAGGGCGCTCATGTCCTCGACCGGGACGACGACCGAGAGGTCCCACTGCTTCCCCGACCCGGGTGCGACCACCTCCACCGGCCGGCCACCGGCCAGGAAGGCGGCCACCTCCTCGACGGGGCGCACCGTGGCCGACAGGCCGATCCGCTGTGCCGGGCGCTCCAGCAGCTCGTCGAGCCGGTCGAGGGAGACGGCCAGGTGCGCGCCGCGCTTGGTGTCGGCCACCGCGTGGACCTCGTCGACGATCACCGTCTCGACGCCGCGCAGCGCCTCGCGCGCCGAGCTCGTGAGCAGCAGGAAGAGCGACTCGGGCGTGGTGATGAGGATGTCGGTGGGCCGGCGGGCGAAGGCGCGCCGCTCCTCGGCGGGGGTGTCGCCGGACCGGGTGCCGACCTGGATCTCCGGGCGCGGCAGGCCCAGCCGGGCCGCGGCCTGGCCGATGCCGGTCAGCGGGGCGCGCAGGTTGCGCTCGACGTCGACGGCCAGTGCCTTGAGAGGAGAGACGTAGAGGACCCGGCAGCGGGCCTGCTCGTCGGCCGGCGGCGGTGTGCCGGCCAGCCGGTCGAGCGACCACAGGAAGGCGGCGAGCGTCTTGCCCGAGCCGGTGGGGGCCACGACGAGGGCGTGGCCGCCGCTGCTGATGGCTCGCCAGGCGCCCTCCTGGGCGGCGGTGGGCTCGGCGAAGGCGCCGGTGAACCAGGCCCGGGTGGGCTCGGAGAACCGGTCGAGGGCGGGCACGGCTCCAGTGTCCACAGGGGGACGACACTCCGCTGACCTGCGAACAGCGGCCGAGGCCCGGGACGTGGGGTGCGGCACACTGACCGCATGCGCCGTTCCCTGTACGAGGCCGAGCACGAGGACTTCCGGGAGACGGTCCGCGCCTGGGCCGAGAAGAACGTCGTCCCCTTCCACGACCAGTGGGAGCGCGACGGCATCGTGCCCCGCGAGGTCTGGACCTCGGCCGGCGCCCAGGGACTGCTCGGCACCGACATGGACGAGCGGTACGGCGGTGGGGGCGTGCGCGACTTCCGCTACCAGGCGGTGCTCGACGAGGAGCTCATGCGGATCGGCGCCACCGGACTCGGCTTCGGCCTGCACAACGACGTCGTCGGCCCCTACCTGCGCGACCTCGGCACCGAGGAGCAGAAGCAGCGCTGGCTGCCGGGGTTCTGCGGCGGTGAGCTCATCACTGCCATCGCCATGACCGAGCCGGCGGCCGGCAGCGACCTGCAGGGCATCCGCACGACGGCACGCCCGGACGGCGACGGGTGGCTGCTCTCCGGCTCCAAGACCTTCATCACCAACGGCATCAACGCCGACCTGGTCATCGTCGTGGCGCGGACCGCCCCCGACGCCCCGGGGTCGCGGGGGCTGAGCCTCCTCGTCGTCGAGCGGGACATGCCCGGATTCACCCGCGGGCGGAACCTGGCCAAGATCGGTCTCAAGGCGCAGGACACCGCGGAGCTGTACTTCGACGGCGTGCGGGTGCCGGCCGAGAACCTGCTGGGCACGGAGAACCGCGGCTTCGCCCACCTCATGGAGAACCTGCCGCAGGAGCGGCTGTCGATCGCGGTCGGCGCGGTGGCCGCGGCCGAGACCGTGCTGGCACAGACCGTCGAGTACGTCACCGGGCGCACCGCCTTCGGTCGGCCCGTGGGCAGCTTCCAGAACAGCCGGTTCGTCCTGGCCGAGCTGCAGACCGAGGTCACCATCGCCCGGACCTTCGTCGACGAGTGCGTGCGCCAGCTCGACCGCGGCGAGCTCACCCCGGTCGACGCGGCGATGGCCAAGTACTGGACCACCGAGCTGCAGAACAAGGTGGCCGACCGGTGTCTGCAGCTGCACGGCGGCTACGGCTACATGGACGAGTACCCGGTGTCCAAGGCCTGGCGCGACGCCCGCATCCAGCCGATCTACGGCGGCACCAACGAGATCATGCGGGAGATCGTCGGCCGTGCCATGGGTCTGTAGGGCGGTCCTGCAGTGACCGCGGAGACCCGGGCCGTCGACCCGGTCGCCGTCCAGCGCCGGACCCTCGGGGTGCTCAGCGGGAGCGTCGCCCTGAGCGGGCTCGGCATCACGGTCGGCATCACCGTCGGTGGCCTCCTCGCACGCGACGTGGCCGGCACCGAGACCGCGGCCGGTCTCGGCCAGACGGCCGGCGTGCTCGGGGCCGCGGTCCTCGCCGTGCCGCTGGCCCGCGTCAGCGACCGCGCCGGCCGGCGGGCCGGGCTGGCCGCCGGGTACGCGGTCGCCGTCCTGGGTGCCCTGCTGACCATCGTCGCCGCGGTCGCCTCGTCGCTGCCGCTGCTCCTCGTCGGACTGTTCGCCTTCGGCGCCGCCACCGCGTGCGGGCTGCAGGCGCGCTACGCCGCGGCCGACCTCGCCGTACCCGAGCAGCGCGGGCGGGCGCTGTCCCTGGTGGTGTGGGCGACCACGGTCGGCTCGGTGCTCGGCCCCAACCTCGCCGGCCCCGGTGAGGCGCTCGGCGACGTCCTGGGACTGCCTCCGCTCACCGGGGCCTTCGCCATCTCCGTCGCTGTCTTCGCGGCCGTCGCCCTGGGCCTGCTCGCCCTGCTGCGGCCCGACCCGTTGCTGCTGGCCCGCCGGCTGCGGGGCGCAGGGGCGGACGTCGGCCGGCCACGACGGGCCACCACGGACGCCGTCCGCGCCGTGTGGGCCGACCCTCGCGGCCGGCTCGGGATCACCGCGGTGGTGGTCTCCCACGCGGTGATGGTCGGCGTGATGGTCATGGCGCCGGTGCACATGGGCCACGCCGGCGGGACGACGCTGCGCGTCATCGGCCTGGTCATCAGCGTGCACGTCGCCGGCATGTACCTGTTCTCCCCACTGGTCGGACTGCTGGCCGACCGGGCCGGCAGCCGGACCACGGTCGCCGTGGCCGCGGCCCTGCTGCTGGCCGCGGCCGCGCTGGCCGGGACGGCGGCACCCGACGCGGCGCTGCAGCTCGGCACCGGGCTGCTGCTGCTCGGGCTGGGCTGGTCCTGCGGGCTCATCGCCGGTTCCACGCTCGTCACCGAGTCGGTCAGCGACGAGCAGCGGCCGGCCGCCCAGGGCGGCACCGACCTGCTCATGGGGCTGGGTGCCGCGGTCGCCGGTGTCGCCGGGGGCCCGCTGCTCGCCCTGGGCGGCTACGGCCTGGTGGCGACGGTCTCGGCCGCGCTCGTGGTCCCGCTGCTGGTGGTGTGGGCGCGGACCGGGGGAGCAGGAGTGGCTCAGCGGCCCCGGTAGTTGCGCCAGAGCAGGACCAGCGAGGCCAGGAGGGCCAGGGCGATGCCGATCTCGAGGAGGAGGTCCAGGCTGGTCGAGCCGGTGCCGATCACGCAGCCAGCGTAGGAGCCCGGGGAGCGGAGCGGAGCCGGCCGGGTGCGCGCTAGCGTCGGGGACGTGCGCCTGCAGGATTTCTGGTCCCGGCTCCGCGAGCAGTTCGGCCCCATGCGTGCGGAGAGCGTGGCCCGCGACCACGTCTTCAGCTCGCTGGGCGGGCGCAGCGCCGTCGAGGCCATCGATGCCGGCCTGCCGGTGCGGCGGGTGTGGCTGGCGATCTGCGAGGAGTTCGACGTGCCGCGCAAGGAGCGGTGAGTCGCGGGAGCGGCGTGTCGACGCTGGCAGTCGAACACACGTTCGGGCTAGATTGGTGCCGCAGTCCACAGGCCGGGCGTTCCTCCACAGGTCGCCCGGATCCCCCGGAAGTGTCAGACCCCCGCTCTAGCGTCGACACCGACCCGCTCGAAGACACACGGGCATCGCGACTTCCCGAAGGTGAGCACCATGGCAACGCTCGACCGTGACAAGGCCCTCGACATGGCCCTCGCCCAGATCGACAAGCAGTTCGGCAAGGGGTCGGTGATGCGGCTGGGGGACAGCCCCGAGGTCGCGATGAAGGTCATCCCGACCGGCTCCATCGCCCTCGACATCGCCCTCGGTATCGGTGGCCTACCGCGCGGCCGCGTCATCGAAGTGTACGGCCCCGAGGCCTCCGGCAAGACGACGGTCGCCCTGCACGCGGTGGCCAACGCGCAGGCCGCCGGCGGTATCGCGGCCTTCATCGACGCCGAGCACGCGCTCGACCCCGAGTACGCCCGGGCCATCGGCGTCGACACCGACGCGCTCCTGGTCAGCCAGCCCGACACCGGTGAGCAGGCGCTGGAGATCGCCGACATGCTCATCCGCTCCGGCGCGCTCGACGTCATCGTCATCGACTCGGTCGCCGCGCTCGTGCCGCGCGCCGAGATCGAGGGTGAGATGGGCGACAGCCACGTCGGTCTGCAGGCCCGGCTGATGAGCCAGGCGCTCCGGAAGATCACCGGTGCGCTGAACAACTCCGGCACCACCGCGATCTTCATCAACCAGCTGCGCGAGAAGGTCGGCGTCGTCTACGGCTCGCCGGAGGTCACCACCGGTGGTCGCGCGCTGAAGTTCTACTCGTCGGTCCGGCTCGACGTCCGCCGCATCGAGACCCTCAAGCAGGGCACCGAGGCGGTCGGCAGCCGGGTCCGCGTGAAGGTCGTCAAGAACAAGGTCGCCGCGCCGTTCAAGCAGGCCGAGCTCGACCTGCTGTGGGGTCAGGGCTTCAGCCGTGAGGGCGGCCTGATCGACGCCGGCGTCGAGCAGGGCTTCATCCGCAAGTCCGGCGCCTGGTACACGTACGAGGGCGATCAGCTCGGCCAGGGCAAGGAGAACGTCCGCACCTTCCTGCGCGACAACCCCGACCTCGCCGACGAGATCGAGAAGAAGGTCAAGGAGAAGCTGGGCATCGGCGCGAAGCTGGATGAGCCGGTCGTGGCCGACCAGCCCGACTTCTGACGGTGGGCGGCTGGCCCGCGGCACGGGAGCGCTCGGCTCCCGGACGCCGACGCGGGCGGCGCTCCGGTTCGTCCCCTGACCCGGACGGTCCGGACGCCGCCCTGCCGGCCGGCGACCCGCACCCCGAGGACGAGCCGGGCGACCCCGAGCAGGTCGCCCGGTCGATCTGCCTGCGGGCGCTGACCGGCACCCCTAAGACCCGTCAGCAGCTGGCCGACCTGCTCGCCAAGCGCGGCATCAGCGACGACGTCGCCGAACTGGTCCTCGACCGGTTCAGCGAAGTCGGACTCATCGACGACGCCGCCTTTGCCCGGGCCTGGGTGACCTCGCGCCAGGCCGGGCGAGGCCTGGCGCGGCGCGCGCTCAAGGCCGAGCTGCGTGCCAAGGGCGTCGACGGCGAGGTCGCCGAGGAGGCGGTCGCCCTCGTCGACGACCAGGACGAGTGGGATGCGGCCCGTCGCCTGGTGCAGCGTCGGCTGCCCGGGCTGCGGCGGGTCGACCGGGTCACCGCCGAGCGCCGGCTGGTGGGCATGCTGGCCCGCAAGGGCTACGGCTCCGGGCTGGCCGGCTGGGTGGTCCGCGAGGCGCTCGACGAGGAGCGGTCCGGTCATGCAGAGGGGGCGGAGCCGGATCCGCACCACGGGCACGGCCTGGACGCCTGGCTGCCCTGACCGGCTGGCCGCTTCCCCGGCCGGGGCCGACGAGGCCTCGCGGACAGCCCCCTCCGGGCCCCGCCGGCCTCGTCCCGGGTCCCGCCGTGAGCCTGCCAAGGTGACGAGAACAGGGCCCTTCCACGAGGAGTGCGGACGAGCGGCGGCCCCCTGCAGGGTCCCGCCGCGAGCCTGCGAGCCGTGGGGGCAGGGGGTCCCTTCTCAGGTCGGGTCGGGGTCCCTGCTGCCCTGCCGCTGACCTCCACTTAGGCCGACTTCGCTGACGCCGGCGTAGGGCTCGTGCCGCTTGCCCACGTGCTTCTCCCGCTCCAGCCGCTCGATGAGGTGCGGGTAATGCGCCTCGAACGCCGGCCGCTCGGAGCGGATCTTCGGGATCTCGGTGAAGTTGTGCCGCGGCGGCGGGGACGACGTGGCCCACTCCAGCGAGTTGCCGTGGCCCCACGGGTCGTCCCGCAGCGCCAGTGGTCCGTGGCGCCAGGACCGGATCACGTTGTAGAGGAACGGGATGATGGAAGCGCCCAGGATGAACGAGAAGATCGTCGACACGGTGTTCAGCGTGGTGAACCCGTCGCTGACCAGGTAGTTGGCGTAGCGACGCGGCATGCCCTCACCGCCGAGCCAGTGCTGCACCAGGAACGTGCCGTGGAAGCCGATGAACGTCATCCAGAACTGGAGCTTCCCTAGACGCTCGTCCATCATCCGGCCGCACATCTTGGGGAACCAGAAGGCGATGCCGGCGTTGGCCGCGAACACGACGGTGCCGAAGACCACGTAGTGGAAGTGCGCCACGACGAAGTAGCTGTCGTTGACGTGCCAGTCCAGCGGCGGGGAGGCCAGCAGCACGCCGGTCAGCCCGCCGAGCAGGAAGGTGACCAGGAAGCCGATCGACCACAGCATCGGCGTCTCGAAGGTGAGCTGGCCGCGCCACATGGTGCCGATCCAGTTGAAGAACTTGATGCCGGTCGGCACCGCGATCAAGTAGGTCAGGAACGCGAAGAACGGCAGCAGCACCGCACCGGTCGCGTACATGTGGTGCGCCCAGACCGTCACGGACAAGGCGCCGATGGCGATGGTCGCGAAGACCATGCCCTTGTAGCCGAACAGCGGCTTGCGGCTGAAGACCGGGATGATCTCGGTGACGATGCCGAAGAACGGCAGCGCGATGATGTAGACCTCGGGGTGCCCGAAGAACCAGAACAGGTGCTGCCACAGCATCGACCCACCGTTCTCCTCCGAGTACACCAGCGCGCCGATCTGCCGATCCGCCAGGAGACCGAACAGGGCAGCGGTGAGGATCGGGAAGGCGAAGAGCACCAGCAGGCTGGTCACCAGCGTGTTCCAGCAGAAGATCGGCATCCGGAACAGCGTCATGCCCGGCGCCCGGAGGCAGACCATCGTGGTCGCGAAGTTGACCGCGCCGAGGATCGTGCCCAGACCGGACACCGCCAGGCCGGCGATCCACAGGTCCGGGCCGGCGCCGGGGCTGTGCGCGACGTCGGACAGGGGCGTGTAGGCGTACCAGCCGAAGTCCGCGGCCCCGCCCGGCGTGAAGAAGCCCGACACGGCGAGGCTGGAGCCGAACAGGAACAGCCAGTAGGAGAAGGAGTTCAGCCGGGGGAAGGCGACGTCGGGCGCGCCGATCTGCAGCGGCATGATCAGATTGCCGAACGCGAAGAACAGCGGCGTCGCGAAGAACAGCAGCATGATCGTGCCGTGCATGGTGACCAGCTGGTTGTACTGCTCCGGCGACAGGAACTGCAGCCCCGGCCGGGCCAGCTCCCCGCGCATGAGCATCGCCATCAGCCCGCCGATGATGAACCACACGAACGACGTGACCAGGTACATCAGGCCGATGGTCTTGTGGTCGGTGGTCCGCAGGAAGTTCGACAGCCGCGAGCCCTTCTCCGGTGCAGGAGCGGTGCTCGATCGCGTCACGATGGGATGCGGGGCCAGAGCGGTCATGCGGCGACTCCCAGGGGCGACCGCGCTCCTCCGGCTCGGAGCTGGAACCCATGGTGACCCACCGACGCAGGTCAGGGAAGCGGGAACACCCCCGGGCCGGTCATCCGGCGCACGGAGCGGGTTGCTCCGCGGAGCGCTCGGCCGCCGACCAGGCGGTCACGTCGACGGCGACGCCGTCCGGTGCCTCGTCGTCGGCCACCAGCCAGCTGCCCTCGCGGCCCAGCTCGCAGGACAGCCATGCCCGGATCTGCAGGTCGAAGGCCCGGTCGGGCGCGGCGGCCGCGGAGCTCACCGGCCCGAGGAAGGTCACGTCCGTCTCCCCACCCCCGGCGAAGCGCAGCACCACCCGGCACCGCGAGCGCCGGTGGCGGGCCGGCGGCACGACCTCCCGCACGACGGCGGTGTCGGCGCCCGCGGCGGCGGCCAGGGACGACGCGGAGGCCCGCAGCCGGGTCACGAAGTCCTGGGCGGCGTCCGGGGGTGCCGCCGGACGGCGCACCGGCGCCGGGAGCGGAGGCACGGCGGGGCGGAGTGCGGTGTCCACGTCGCAGTTCTCGGCAGTCCGGCCGCCGGACGGGACCGCCGGGCGAACCCGGCAGCCCCACCCGGCAACCGGGGTCACCGGACTGTCGGGACGACGCCGCCGCCACCGCCCATCTGCACGTCGGCGGGCAACTCGGTCGGCGTCGTGGCCGCCGTCTTCGCGTTGCCACGGGTGCGCCGCTCCACGTACTGCGCCAGCCACGACAGCACCAGGTTGATCGCGATGTAGATGACCGCGGCGGCGACGTAGAGCTGGAACGTGTACTGGTTGCCGAACTGCAGCGTGAAGAACTCCACCAGGCCACGCGCTCCGCGCAGGAGTTCGGGGAAACTGATGATGAAGCCCAGCGAGGTGTCCTTGAGCAGCACGACGAGCTGGGCGATGAGCACCGGCAGCATGCGCCGGACCGCCTGCGGGAGCAGCACCAGCGTCATGACCTGCGTCTTGCGCATGCCGAGTCCGTAGGCGGCCTCGCGCTGGCCACGGTCCACCGACAGGATCCCGGCGCGGAAGATCTCGGCGAGCACCGCAGCGTTGTAGAGGACCAAGCCACCCACGAGGGCCCAGAACGCGCTGAGCCGGATCCCGAACTTCGGGAGCAGGAAGTAGAGCGCGAAGATCAGGACCAGCAGCGGCACCGCGCGGAAGAACTCGATCGACGTCGTGACGACCACGCGGACCCAGCGGTGCTCCGAGAGCCGGCCGACCGAGAGCACCAGACCGAGCACGGTGGCCAGCACCATGCCCACGATCGCGACCTGCAGGGTGCGCAACAGGGCCTGACCGAGTGCCTGCGGCACCTGGCTGGCCGGGTCGAACAGGACGGCCCAGCGCTGCGCCTCCAGCTGGCCGTTGCCGGCCAGGCGGACGAGGACGAGGACGGCGATCGCCACGACGACGAGGACGCCGACCGCCGTGCCGATGCGGATGCGCCGGCGGGCCTTCGGGCCGGGCACGTCGAAGAGGACGGGTGTCGTCATCGCAGGATCGCCACCCGGCGCTCGATCTGGTTGACCGCCAGGGCGGACGGGAGGGTGATGACCATGTAGCCGACGACCACGCCGACGAGCACGAGGGTCAGGTCACCGGCGTCGGCGTTGACCAGCCGGGGCAGCAGCGAGCTCAGGTCGCTCACCGAGAAGCCCGCGGCGATGGACGTGTTCTTCACCATCGCGATCAGCACGTTGCCCAGGGGTGGGACCACGGTCCGGAACGCTTGGGGGAGGACGACCTCACGGAGGGCCTGCCCGAAGGTCAGCCCGAGCGCCCGCGCGGCCTCGGCCTGGCCGCCCGACACCGCGTTGACCCCGGAGCGCACCGCCTCGCAGACGAACGCGGCGGTGTAGAGGCCGACCGACAGGACGGCACCCGGGAAGAAGCCGATGACGAAGTCGATCTGCGGCAGCCCGAAGATGATGAAGAAGAAGACCACCGTGAGCGGCGTGTTGCGGAAGGTCTCGACATAGAACGTGGCCAGGCCGCGCAGCGGGGGGATCGGGCTGACGCGCATCGCGGCGAGGAGGGTGCCGAGCACCAGCGCCAGCAGACCGGCCAGCAGCGACAGACCGAGGGTGGTCAGGAACGCATCGAGGAACAGGTCGGCGTTATCGCGCACGAAGTCCACGGCGCCTCCTCTCCGGGTCGGGACGGCGAGGCGCCGCCGGGCGGGAGGTCCCGCCCGGCGGCGTCAGGGGGATCCGCTCGGTCAGTACCGGTCGACCGTCGGGGGCTCGGGAGCCGGCTCGCCGGTGATGGCGCCCGCGGTCCGGTCCCAGGCCGCGGCCCAGCTGCCGTCCTCGAAGGCCTGCTCGAGGGTGTCGTTGATGAAGCCGCGGAACTCGTCGTCGCCCTTGGTCAGGCCGATGCCGTACGGCTCCTGGGTGAAGGGGTTGCCCACCAGCTCGAACGCGCCCTGACCGCCCTGCACGAGGCCGGTGAGGATGACGTTGTCGGTGGTCACCGCGTCGACCTGGCCGTTGCGCAGCGCGTCGGCGCACTTGGAGTACACGTCGAACAGGGTCAGCTGGGCCTCGGGGTAGTTGTCCCGGATGTTCTGTGCCGGCGTGGAGCCCTCCACCGAGCAGACCCGCTTGCCGGCGAGGTCGTCAGGGCCCTCGATGGCCAGCGGGTTGCCCGTGGCGACCATGATGTCCTGCCCGGCCACGTAGTAGGGCCCGGCGAAGTCGATGAGCTGCTTCCGGGCGTCGTTGATCGTGTACGTGGCCACGACGATGTCGACGTCGCCGTTCTGGATGAAGGACTCCCGGTTGGCCGACACCGTCTCCTTCCACTCGATCTCCTCGGGGGCGATGCCCAGCTCACCGGCGATGATCTTCGTGACCTCGACGTCGAAGCCCTCGGGCACGCCCTGCGGGTTGGCCAGACCGAAGCCGGGCTGGTCGAACTTCGTGCCGACGGTGATCGTCCCGGCCTCGGCGAGCTCGGCCATCGTGCTGCCGGCCGGGAACTCGACGTCCTGGGCGACCTCGGGGGCGTTCGCGGTGGCCTCCGCGGCCTGCTGGCCGGCCTCGCTGGAACAGCCGGCGAGCACGAGGCCCAGGGCTCCGAAGGTGGCGGCGTAGCGGGTGATGCGCATGTGCGTTCCTCTCTACCGGGCTCAGTGGGTGAGGATCTTCGCGAGGAAGTCCTTGGCCCGGTCCGACTGCGGGTTGGTGAAGAAGGTCTCGGGGACGGCGGACTCGACGATCCGGCCGGCGTCCATGAACACGACCCGGTTGGCCGCCCGGCGGGCGAAGCCCATCTCGTGGGTGACGACGACCATCGTCATGCCGTCGCGGGCCAGCGAGGTCATCACGTCGAGGACCTCGTTGATCATCTCGGGGTCCAGCGCGGAGGTCGGCTCGTCGAAGAGCATCACCTTGGGGTCCATCGCGAGGGCGCGCGCGATGGCGACCCGCTGCTGCTGGCCCCCCGAGAGCTGTGCCGGGTACTTGTTCGCCTGCGCGCCGACCCCGACCCGGTCCAGCAGCTCGCGGGCGCGCCGCTCGGCCTCGCCCTTGCTCTGCTTGCGCACCTTGATCGGGCCGAGGGTGACGTTCTCGAGGATCGTCTTGTGGGCGAAGAGGTTGAAGCTCTGGAACACCATGCCGACGTCGGCCCGCAGCCGGGCGAGCTCCTTGCCCTCCTCGGGCAGGCGCTGGCCGTCGATGGTGATCTCGCCGGAGTCGATGGGCTCCAGCCGGTTGATCGTGCGGCACAGCGTCGACTTGCCCGACCCGGACGGGCCGATGACGACGACCACCTCGCCGCGGTCGATCGACAGGTCGATGTCCTGCAGGACGTGCAGCTCACCGAACCACTTGTCGACCCCGGACAGGCGGACGAGAGGCTCTCCGGTGGTACGGCTGGTCACCCGGGGAACCCTAGAGGCGGCGGACGACGCCATCCGTCTCCCGCGATCACGAAGGCGTAACGAAGCCCGGCCGGGTGAGGCGGGGGACGCCCGATCGGGTCGCCGTACCCTCGTTCCGTCATGACGACCGACCTGCAGGCTGCCGGGCGGACCTACCGGGTCCGCACCTACGGCTGCCAGATGAACGTGCACGACTCCGAGCGCCTCTCCGGGCTGCTGGAGGCCGCCGGCTACGCCGCCGCCCCCGAGGGGGAGGACGCCGACGTCGTCGTCCTCAACACCTGCGCGGTGCGGGAGAACGCCGACAACCGCCTCTACGGCAACCTGGGCCACCTCCGCCCGGTCAAGGACGGCCGTCCGGGCATGCAGATCGCCGTCGGCGGCTGCCTGGCGCAGAAGGACCGGGGCGAGATCGTCCGGCGGGCCCCCTGGGTGGACGTCGTCTTCGGCACGCACAACGTCGGCTCGCTGCCGGCGCTGCTGGAGCGCGCGCGGCACAACGCCGAGGCCCAGGTGGAGATCGCCGAGGCCCTCGAGGTCTTCCCGTCGACGCTGCCGGCCAAGCGGGACTCCGCCTACTCCGGCTGGGTGTCCATCAGCGTCGGCTGCAACAACACCTGCACGTTCTGCATCGTCCCGGCGCTGCGCGGCAAGGAGCGGGACCGCCGGCCCGGCGAGATCCTGGCCGAGGTGCAGGCGCTGGTCGACCAGGGCGTCCTCGAGGTGACCCTCCTCGGCCAGAACGTGAACGCCTACGGCGTCGAGTTCCGCGACCGGGGTGCGTTCGCCGACCTGCTGCGTGCGACCGGCCGGATCGACGGGCTGGAGCGGGTGCGGTTCACCAGCCCGCACCCGCGGGAGTTCACCGACGACGTCATCACCGCGATGGCCGAGACCCCCGCGGTCTGCCACCAGTTGCACATGCCGCTGCAGTCCGGCTCGGACGACGTCCTCCGCCGGATGCGCCGCGGTTATCGGCAGGACCGGTACCTGGGGATCATCGACCGGGTGCGGGCCGCGATGCCGGACGCCGCGATCACCACCGACATCATCGTGGGCTTCCCCGGCGAGACCGAGGCCGACTTCGAGCAGACCCTCGACGTGGTCCGCCAGGCCCGCTTCTCCAGCGCCTTCACCTTCCAGTACTCCAAGCGGCCCGGGACGCCGGCCGCGGGGATGGAGGGTCAGCTGCCCAAGGAGGTCGTGCAGGAGCGCTACCTGCGGCTGACCGCGCTGCAGGACGAGATCAGCTGGGCGGAGAACCGGGCCCAGGTCGGGCGGACCGTCGAGCTGCTGGTCGCGGCGGGTGAGGGCAGCAAGGACGCCCAGCGCGGCCGGCTCTCGGGTCGCGCCCGCGACGGACGGCTGGTGCACTTCACGGCGGCGGACGGCGTCCGCCCCGGCGACGTGGTCGAGACCGTGGTGACCCAGGCGGCGCCGCACCACCTGGTCGCCGACGGTCCACTGGTGTCGCACCGGCGCACCCGGGCCGGCGACGCCGCCGAGGCGGGCACCCGCCCGACCACCCCCGGCGTCCTGCTCGGGATGCCCCGCATCGGCGCCCCTTCGTAACGGTCCAGGGCGGCCCCGCTGCAGGGTCCCGCCGCGAGCTCGCGAGCGGCGGGGGGCAGCGGGGTCCTTTCGTCAGCGGCGGTTGGCGCTCTTCTCGGCCTCGGCCAGCCACTCCTGGCGGGTGGCCAGGTTCGCCCGGGCCTCCTCGATCCGGCGGCCGTCGCCGGCGGCCTCGGCCTTGGCGAGCTGCTCCTCGGCCTTGGTCACCGCCTGCCGCATTGAGGTGACCATCGGGTTCTCCGGAGCCACCCGCGGGCGGGAGGTGTCGACGGCGCCGCGGATGCGCTGCTCGACGGCCTGCATCCGGTCCTCCAGCTGGCGCATGGCGCCGCGCGGCACGTGGCCGATGGCGTCGTAGCGCTCCTGCAGCTTGCGCAGCACGTTCTGGGCTCCGCGCAGGTCGCTGGACGGGTCGAGCTTCTCGGCCTCGGCGAGGATCTCCTCCTTGGCCTGCTGGTTGGCCAGCTGCTCGGCGTTGCGGGCCTTGTCGGACTCGGCGCGGGCGCTGAAGAAGACGTCCTGCGCGGCGCGGAACTGCTTCCACAGGTCGTCGTCGCCGTCGCGGCCGGTGCGCGGCACGGCCTTCCAGCGGTCCATCAGCGAGCGCATGGCGGCGCTCGTGGGACCCCACTCGGTCGACGTGGACAGCCGCTGCGCCTCGTTGATGAGCTCCTGCTTGGCCGCGCGGGCCTCGCCGCGCTGGGCGTCGAGGGCGGCGAAGTGCGCGCCCCGGCGGCGACCGAAGGCGTCACGGGCGGCGGCGAAGCGGCTCCACAGCGCCTCGTCGGTCTTGCGGTCGATGCCGCGGATGGTCTTCCACTCCTCGACGATGGCCTTGAGCCGGTCCCCGGCGGCCTTCCACGAGGTGGACTCGGCGGCGATCTGCTCGGCCTCGACGGCCAGCGCCTCCTTGCGGGCGACCTGCGCGGCCCGTGCGGCGGCCTTCTCCGCCCGGGACTCGGCGGCCGCGGAGTCGGCGGTCCCCACCATCGCCCGGGCGCGGGCGGCCAGCCCGTCGAGGTCGCCGACGGCGGTGGCGGTGGGGATGGACTCGGCTAGCGCCTGCGCCTTGGCCTTGATCTCGCTGGGGTTGCCGGTGTGCGCCCGCAGCCGCGCCTCGAGCAGGGTGACCTCGGTGGCCAGGTCGTCGTAGCGGCGGGCGTAGTGGGCCAGCCCCGAGGCCGGGTCGCCGGCCTGCCACGAGCCGACCGCGCGCTCGCCCTCGGCGGTGCGCACGTAGACCGTCCCGTCCTCGTCCACCCGGCCCCACTGGGCGGGGTCGGACGCCGGGGCGGCGTCGGCGGGCGGGTGCGGGACGGCGTGCTGCGGGACGGCGTGCTCCGGGACGGCGTGCTGCGGTGCGGGCGTTCCCGGGGTGGCGGACTCGGGAATGGCGGTCTCGGGACCGGGAGCCTCGGGTGTGGGCGCCTCCGGAGTGGAGGCCTCGGGTGCGGGCGTCTCCGGCGCGGCCTGCGACGGGGCCTGTTCGGTGGCGGCCCCCGCGGTCGGGTCGACGAGAGCGGCGTCGCCGGGGCTGGGCGCCACCGCCGTCCCCGCCTCGGGGGCGACCGCCTCGGATCCGGCCGTCCCGGGCTGGGGCGGCTGCTGCGAGGAGTTTCCGGCGTTCTCCGTGCTCGACACGTGTCGGAGTGTCCCACGACGCATCCGGGAGACTGCTGCCGTGAGCTCAGCCCCGGCCGCTCGGTCCCGCGCGACCCCGTCGGCCGTCGCCTTCTGCCCCTGCCCGCCGCTGCTGGTGCCGGCCGTGGCCGGGCGGGCGGCGGCGGACACCGCGACGCTGCTGGCGGCCTGCGCGACCGCGGTCGACGCGGTGCTGGCCCCCCGGCCGGCGGTGGTCGTGGTGGTCGGCGGCGAGGCGGGCTGCGGGCGTTTCGGGGACGGTGACGGCGGTGACCTCCGCGGTCTGGGCGTCGACCTGGAGGTGCCCTTCGCAGGACGGGCCCGGCCCGGTGGACGCCGCACGCCGCTGGCCCACACGCTCGGCGCCTGGCTGCTCGACGGGGCCGGGTACGCCGGCGTCCGCCTCGGCGTCGGCCCCGACGACCTCGCCGGCGCGCTGGCCGGGCTCCCCGGCCCGGTCGCCGTCCTCGCCATGGGGGACGGTTCGGCGCGGCGCTCGCTCAAGGCGCCCGGCCACCTCGACGCGGCCGCCGAGCCCTTCGACGCCGCCGTCGCCGCCGCGCTCGCCGCCGGCGACCCCGGCGCCCTGGCCGCGCTCGACCCCGCGGAGGGCGCCCGGCTGCTCTCCGCCGGCGTGCCCGCCTGGCGGGCGGTCGGCGCCGTGCTGGCCGGCCGGCAGGTCACCGGCCGGCTGCACGCGCACGAGGCGCCCTTCGGCGTCGGTTACCTGGTGGCCGACTGGAGCGTGCGGTGAGCGGTCCGCCGGTGGTCGCGCTGGTCGGCCCCACCGCCACCGGCAAGACCGCCCTCGGGGTCGCCCTGGCGCACCGGCTGGGCGGCGAGGTGGTGAACGCCGACTCGATGCAGCTGTACCGCGGCATGGACATCGGCACCGCCAAGCCCGACGTCGCCGAGCGGGACGGCGTGCCGCACCACCTGCTCGACCTCTGGCACGTGCGCGAGGCCGCCTCGGTGGCCGAGTACCGGCGACTGGCCCGCGCCGAGGTCGACCGGCTGCGCGCGGCCGGGGTGGTGCCGCTGCTGGTCGGCGGCTCCGGGCTCTACGTGCGCGCCGTCCTCGACGAGCTGGACTTCCCCGGCACCGACCCCGCCGTCCGCGCCCGGCTGGAGGCCGAGCTCGCCGTGGTCGGCCCGGCGGCGCTGCACGCCCGGCTGGCCGAGATGGACCCGGCCGCCGCCGCAGGGGTGTTGCCCAGCAACGGACGGCGGATCGTGCGGGCCCTGGAGGTCGTCGAGCTGACCGGCGGGCCGTTCCGGGCGACGCTGCCCGAGCCCCGGCCGCACTACCCGGCGGTGGTCCTCGGGCTCGACCGGGAACCGGCCGAGCTCGACGAGCGGGTCGCCGTCCGGGTCGACCGGATGTGGGCCACGGGCTTCGTCGCCGAGGTGGCGGCGCTCGCCGCCGACGGGCTGCGGGACGGCCCCACCGCCTCGCGGGCGCTGGGGTACGCGCAGGTGCTGGCCCAGCTCGACGGCGCGCTGACGCCCGACCAGGCCCGGGAGCGCACGGTGAGCACCACCCGCCGGTTCGTCCGCCGGCAGCGCTCGTGGTTCCGCCGCGACCCGGCGACCACCTGGCTCGACGCCGCCCGGCCCGACCTGGTGGAGGCCGCCCTCGGGGTGATCACCGCTCGTACGCTGGACCGGTGAGCGCGCACCGGGTGCTGATCGGCCATGGCACGCAGAACGACTTCGTCGTCCTGCCCGACCCCGACGGCACCGGCTGGCCGGAGAGCCGGCTGGACGCGGCGATGGTCCGGCGGCTGTGCGAGCGGCGTGCCGGCCTGGGTGGGGACGGCGTGCTGCGCGTCGTGCCGAGCGTGCACGTGCCAGACGCCCCCGCCGTCCTCGGCGAGGCACTGGGGCGGTGCGAGTGGTTCATGGACCACCGCAACGCCGACGGCTCCACGGCCGAGATGTGCGGCAACGGGATCCGCCTGTTCCTGCACGTGCTGGTCACCGAGGGGCTGGTCGAGCGGACCGCCTGCGCCGACGGGATCTGGGTCGGCACCCGCGGCGGTCCCCGGCGGGTGGGTGCGACGGCCGACGGTGGCTACTGGGTGGACATGGGCCCGGCCCGGCCGTTCGGCGCCGGCACCGCCCACCTCGACGGCGCCTCGTTCCCCGGCCGCGCGGTCTCGATGGGCAACCCACACCTGGCGGTCCTCACCGACGTCGACGTCGACACCCTCGACCTCGCCACCGCGCCGGCGGTCGACGCCGCGCTGTTCCCGGACGGCGTGAACGTGGAGTTCGTCAACGTCGTGGACCCGGGCAGGCACGTGCGACTGCGGGTGTCCGAGCGCGGGGTGGGCGAGACCCGCTCGTGCGGGACCGGCGCCTGCGCGGCGGCCTGGGCGGCGCTCGAGGCCGCCGGGGCCGCCACCGGCACCGTGACCGTCGACGTCCCCGGTGGCCGGCTGGGCGTGACGGTCGATGAGCAGACGACGGTGCTGTCCGGCCCCGCGGTCGTGGTGGCGACCGGCGAGCTCACCGTGGAGTGGCTCCGGGCGACGTGACGTCCGCGAACGGCCACCGGTGACGTGCTGGAAAGGCCCTCCTGCAGGGTCCCGCCGCGAGCCTGCTAGTGGCGGGGGGCAGGAGGGTCCTCTTTCTACCGGGTGTTCTCCGTCTCCTGCGGCGACTCCGGCACCATCGACTGCCCGGCGATGCCGGGGCTGCCCTCGGGCTCACCGCGGCCGCTGTCCTGGTCCGGTCCGCCGGTCGTGCTGCCCAGGCCGCCGGACAGTGGGTTGCGCGGCGGGTTGAGGCCCACGGGGTCCCGGCCCGGGTCGTCGAGCTCCTCGTTCGTCCCGGCGGCGCTGCTGCCCGTCTCGCTCATGTCGAGCCTCCTCAGGAGTTCAGGTCGTCGCCCTCCGCCGTACCCGGTCGGAACCCGGCCACGCGTGCCGGGATGGTCCGCCGCGGCCGCGGTGTTGTTCTCGTCGATGACAATTCAGATGCCCCAGGTGCTGGGGTCTGCGACGCTGGAGACGATGACGACAGCACAGAACCGCGCCGTGCTCGCCGACGCCGAGGAGCGCGCCCTGCGGGCCGCGCCGGAGCCCACCGAGGAGGCGCCCCGTCCCGACGCGGCATCGGACGAGCCGGACGACACGACCGGCTCCTACGCGCTCGAGGCGCGCGGTGCGCTGCGCCGCGTCGCCGGCCTGTCCACCGAGCTCGCCGACGTCACCGAGGTCGAGTACCGCCAGCTGCGCCTCGAGCGTGTCGTGCTGGTGGGGGTCTGGACCGAGGGCACCCAGGCCGACGCCGACCGCTCGCTCGGGGAGCTGGCCGCGCTGGCCGAGACCGCGGGCTCGGAGGTCCTGGAGGCGGTGAGCCAGCGGCGGGACAAGCCCGACGCCGGCACCTACGTCGGGTCGGGCAAGGCCGCCGAGATCCGCGACATCGTCGCGGCCGCCGGCGCCGACACCGTGATCTGCGACGGCGAGCTGACCCCGGGCCAGCTCAACGCGCTGGAGAAGATCCTCAAGGTCAAGGTGGTCGACCGGACCGCGCTGATCCTCGACATCTTCGCCCAGCACGCCTCCAGCCGGGAGGGCAAGGCGCAGGTCGAGCTGGCGCAGATGCAGTACATGCTGCCGCGGCTGCGCGGCTGGGGTGAGTCCCTGTCCCGGCAGGCCGGTGGCCGCGTGGCCGGTGGTGGCGGCATCGGTACCCGCGGCCCCGGTGAGACCAAGATCGAGACCGACCGGCGACGGATCCGCGCGCGGGTGAGCAAGCTGCGCCGGGAGATCGCCGGCATGGCGACCGCCCGGGCGACGCAGCGCTCGTCCCGCGGGCGCAACGCCGTCCCCAGCGTGGCGATCGCCGGGTACACCAACGCCGGCAAGTCCAGCCTGCTCAACCGGCTGACCGGCGCCGGCGTGCTGGTCGAGAACGCGCTGTTCGCGACCCTGGATCCGACGGTGCGCCGGGCGCAGTCCCCGGACGGCCGCGAGTACACGCTCACCGACACCGTCGGGTTCGTGCGGCACCTGCCGCACCAGCTGGTCGACGCGTTCCGCTCGACGCTGGAGGAGGTGGCCGCCGCCGACCTGCTGCTGCACGTCGTCGACGGCTCCGATCCCGACCCCCTGGGGCAGATCGAGGCGGTGCGCGTGGTCCTCGGTGAGATCGAGGCCGCGGCCGTCCCGGAGCTCATCGTCGTCAACAAGGTGGACGCGATGGGCGAGGAGGACGTCCTCACCCTGCGCCGGGCCCTGCCGGGCGCGATCTGGGTGTCGGCCCGCACGGGCGTCGGCATCGAGCAGCTCCGCGAGATCGTCGCGGCCCGGCTGCCGCACCCCGACGTCGAGGTCGACGTGCTGGTGCCCTACGACCGCGGCGACCTGGTCGCCCGGGTGCACCGGGACGGCGAGGTGCTGAACGAGACCCACGAGGTCGGTGGCACCCGGCTCAGCGCGCGGGTGGACGGCGCGCTGGCCGCCGCGCTCGATGGGTTCACGGCGCCGGTCGCCTGACACGCTCGCCCGGTCGAGCGAGGTCACGGTCAGGTCACGGCCCGGTACCGTGGCCGCGTGACCAGTGGCGCGGTACGGCGGCGTCCCGGGGCGAGTCCCGCGGACGCCGCCGCCGGGCCGGGGGTCTCCGTGGGCCGCCCGCCGCGGTGGCTGGTGCTGCTGTCGGGGGTCGTCACGGTCGCGGTGACCGTCGACCTGCTCACCCGGGGCGTGCTCGAGCGGATGGACCTGCGGGTCTCCGAGGTGGTCAGCGCCTGGGAGCTCGAGAACTCGGGCGCCTACTGGCCGGTGTGGGCGGTGACCCAGCTCGGCGGGCGCGGCTTCATCCTGATCGTGCTCGCCGGCCTGGTCGGCTACCTCGGGTGGCGGTTGCGCACGGTCGTGCCGCTGGTGCGGGTGCTCCTCGCGCTGGTGTTGCTGACCGTCGTCGTTTACTCGTTCAAGTACGGGACCGGACGCACCGCCCCGGCTTACCCCGGGTCCTTCTTCCACCGCGACGGCGCCTCCTACCCCTCCGGGCACGTCGCCAACGCCGTGCTGATGTGGGGGGTTGCCCGCTGGCAGGTCGTGGAGTACCGGCTGGCGCCCTGGCTGCAGCGCACGACCTGGGTGCTGAGTGTCGCCGGCCCGGTGGCGACCGGCATCGCCATGGTCTCCCTGGACTTCCACTGGATCACCGACGCGGTCGTCGGGGCGGCCGTCGGCATCCTGCTGCTGGGCGTGGTTCACGTCCTGGACGACGTCGTGGTGTCACGCTGGCTCGGTGCCCGAGCAGGCCGGTCGTCCGCGTAGCGACGTCGGGGGGCGGCGTCTGGTGGCGGGGACGGGTCTCGCGCTGACGCTCGTCCTCGGCGCCGCCCTGCCGGCGTCCGCCCAGGCGGCCGACGCCGCCGCGCCGCAGACCCGCTGCCAGCTCACCGACCCGCGGCTGCCCGAGGTCTCCGGGCTGGTCGAGGTCGGCGACCGGATGCTCGTGCACAACGACGGCGGCGACTCGCTCGACGTGTACGTGCTCGACAGCACCTGCGCGGTGGTCACGGTGCACTCCGCGGCGGTCGACCCCTACGACCCGGAGGACCTGGCGCTGGCCGTCGACGGGACGGTCTGGCTCGCCGACACCGGCGACAACACCGGGACCCGGTCGACGGTGGCCCTGCTGGCCCTGCACGCCGACGGCAGCAGCTCGGTCTTCCGGCTGGCCTACCCCGACGGTCCGCGGGACGTCGAGGCGCTGCTGCTCGCCCCCGACGGAACGCCCCACCTGGTGACCAAGGAGGTCCTGGGGGCCAGCGCGGTGTACCGGCCGGTGTCGCCGCTCGTCGAGGACGGCACGGTCGGGCTCACCGAGGTGGGGAGGGTCGACCTCGTGCTCACCGGGACGCCGGGCGGACCCGCCGGCCGCGCCGGGCAGCTCATGGTCACCGGCGGCGCCGTGTCGCCCGACGAGCGGTGGGTCGCACTGCGCACCTACACCGACGCCTACGTCTGGCCGCTGACCGGGTCCGACGTCGCGGCGGCGCTGGCGGGCGAGCCCCGCCGGGTGGCCCTGCCCGAGGCGGCCCAGGGTGAGGCGCTGAGCTTCACCGGTGACTCCTCGGCGCTCGTCGTCGCGGGGGAGGGGCTGCCCAGCGACGTCACCGTGGTCCCGCTGCCGGCCGCGCCGGCCCCTGCCACGGACGCGGCGCCGGCGGACGGCTCGGTCTCCGGCCTGCTCTCCGCCGACGACGGGCCGCCCCCGGTCGCGGCCGCGGTGGCCGCCGCCGTCGTGGCCGGCGTCGTCGTCTGGCTCGGCGGCAAGCTCGTCCGCCGGCGCGACTGACGCCGCGCCGGCGGCCCGGTGGCCCCGTTCCGGGGCCCGCGCCGGCCCCGTCCAGAGGCTCGCCGCGAGCCTGCGAGCGGTGAGGAGGACGGGGTCCTTCTACGGGGTGGGGAGGGGGTCCTTCTTCAGACCCGGCGCAGCACCGTGACGACGCGGCCCAGCACGGTGGCGTCGTCGCCGGGGATGGGCTCGTACGCGGGGTTGTGCGGCAGCAGCCACACGTGCCCGTCGCGCCGCTTGTAGGTCTTCACCGTCGCCTCGCCGTCGATCATGGCGGCGACGATCTCGCCGTTCTCCGCGGTCGGCTGCTGCCGCACGACGACCCAGTCGCCGTCGCAGATGGCCGCCTCGACCATCGAGTCACCGGTGACCTTGAGCATGAACAGCGTGCCCTCGCCGACCAGCTCGCGGGGGAGGGGGAAGACGTCCTCCACGGCCTGCTCGGCCAGCACCGGACCACCGGCGGCGATCCGGCCGACGAGCGGCACGTAGGTGGGCGCGGGGGTCTCCTCGGCGCCGACCGGGGCGACCACGGTGGGCGCGGAGGCGCCGGCGCTGTCGCCGGGCAGGCGCACATCGAGCGCACGGGGCCGGTTCGGGTCGCGGCGCAGCCAGCCCTTCTTCTGCAGCACGCTCAGCTGGTGGGCCACCGAGGAGGCCGACGACAGCCCGACGGCCTCGCCGATCTCCCGCACCGAGGGCGGGTAGCCGCGCCGCTCGATGGAGTCACGGATCACCTCGAGGACCCGCCGCTGCCGCTGGGTGAGCCCGTCGCCGGCCTCGCCGCGGTCGGGGAAGGTGCGCACCGACGCCGCCTCGGCCGGCTCCGGCGCGCCGGCCCGGCTCCCGGACGTACGCCGCGACGAGCTGCCGCCGCCCCGGACCCCGCCGCCCGACGTTCCGCTCGTGCCCGCCACGTCTCCTCCTCGCCGGCCGTGTCCCCACGGCCCTCGTGTCCTGCGCCCGCCGGAGGCACCGCGGCCGGGCGTGGCCCTCGACGGAGCGCCCGGCCCGGCCCCGCCGGCGCCCTGCGGCGACGGCGGACGGGTGCTGGTCCGGACGGTAGCGCCTCGGCACCGGGACTTCAAACGTGTGTTCGAAACCGCCGGGAGGTGTCGGGTCGACCACGTCGGCCGGATGCGGTAGACATCGCACGGACGTTCGATCGAACGCTTGTTCGATCCAGCCCCGGGTGGCGAGGAGGAGTGGTCATGGCGAGCGTGCGGCAGGCCGTGCTGGAGTTCGACGCGGAGGTGCAGGTCCCGTGGCGGCCGTTGCTCGGGTCGGGGGCCGCCGGCGGGGCCCCGGGACCCGGGTGCGCGACGGCCGGGTCCGCTCGTCCGGCGGGGTCGGCGGCGCGGTCCGTCATGCCGGGCTCCGGCCTCCGGGTGGCCGGGCACCTGCGACCGGTCCCCGACCGCCCTGTCGCGCCCGAGGCGCGTGGTGCCGGTCCGGTCACCGAGGCGCCCCGCACCCGCCGTGACCTGGCCCGCCCGGGTGGTCGGCCGTTGCGGTCCGCGCCAGCCGCAGGCGCCGTCCGCGGCGGGTGTGCACCGGTTCCGGCCAACGTGCGGCTGACCCGCCGGGGGCGCCGGTTCGTCGCCGCGCTCGCGCTGGGCGCCGCCGTCGCCCTCGGGGCGTCGATCGCCCCGCTGGTCGACGGGGGCGACGCGGGGCTGCGGCTGGCCGGTGAGAGCAGTGTCGTGGTCCAGCCGGGCGACACGGTCTGGTCGATCGCGGGCGAGGTCGCCGGGGACGGCCGGGACGTGCGCGTCGTGGTCGACGCCATCGAGGAGCTCAACGACCTCGAGGGCTCCGTCGTCGTGCCAGGGCAGGTGCTCGAGCTGCCCTGACCGGCCCCTTCCCGGCTCGTGGAGCGTCGCCCCAGGTCGAGGAGCGACAAGGCGCGGTGCCGATGTTCGTCAACACGTCGTGCCGAGTCGCTCACGCTCTATGGCCAGCCGCGGATCTACGGTCGGGGTCGTGTCAGCGATGTCAGGCAGTCGGGCCGCCGTCTTCACGCAGCAGTCGCAGAGTGTCGAGGTGCACCTCGAGGGCGCCTGGTGGCCGGGGTCGCTGCTGGGTTGGCGGCACGACGGCGGAGGCACCTGCGAGGTCTGGGTGCGGGTGACGGTCGACGGCGCCGATCGCCAGACCTGGACCGACCTCGCCGAGGTCCGGCTGCCGGAGGCCCGCCCCGCTCCGGCGCTGCTCCCGGACGCCGGTGCCGACCCCTTCGCGGCTCCGGCCGAGGAGCTGCTCCCCGGGGCCTCGGCCGCCCCGATGCTGTCCCTGGGCGAGGCCGCGGCCCGTGAGCAGCGGGTGGCCGGCGTCCTCCCCACGCCGGCTCCGGTGCGTCGGCGCCGTCGGCACGGCGGCGACGTGACCGCCGACATGCCCGCCGTCCACGGCGGCCAACCGGTCGGCCGTCACCGGGCCTCGGCCGTGGCCGGCCGCCACCGCGCAGCCAATGCGCCGGCGCAGTCGGCGGAGACGCCGCACGCGGAGACCGCCGACGCGACGGTGCTCATGCCGCGCGCGACGGAGGCCGACTGCCTCACCCGGCCCATGCGGCTCGGTGACCGCGCGCCCCGCCCTCGCCTGGCGCGCCCCGACGCGGCCCTCCACGCCTGAGAGCGGGCCCGTCGCCCGCAGGCTAGCGGCGGGGGACCGCAGGGGGCCGCCGTCCTCACCGGGCCCGCCGCTTGTTACACCCCTCCGGCACGCCGCGCGACCGCTGCGGCGCCTTCCGCGGCGTGTCGACGGGGCTGGTGTGACGACTGCGCGCCGGTGGTCACGAAGTCGTCTCGACGGACGACGCGCCATATCTTCCGGCTTGCAGATCTAGTGGGGCCCGGCCTAGGGTTCCCCTACATCTAGTAGTTGCACCGCTGTAAGTCCGTCCACAGGCCGATCCTCAGGTCCTCCCCACGACGTCCACCGGATGTCCCCAGGGCGGTCCGCAGTCGGCCTCCCGGCTCCGTCGCACCGACCGCTCCGGCGATCCCCGCGGCGCCCGGGCGGAGTCCGCGGCGGGCGTGTCCGGAGGGGAGAGGCTGTGCGCTGCCCCTTCTGCCACAACCCCGACAGTCGCGTCATCGACTCGCGCGAGGCCGACGAGGGGGCGACCACCCGTCGCCGCCGGTCGTGCCCCGCGTGCGGACGTCGCTTCACCACCGTGGAGGAGGCCGTCCTCGCCGTCGTCAAGCGCAGCGGCGTGAGCGAGCCGTTCAACCGCAGCAAGGTGGTGGCCGGCGTCCGCCGGGCGTGCCAGGGGCGGCCGGTCGACGAGGACCAGCTGCAGAAGCTCGCCCAGCAGGTGGAGGACGCCATCCGGGCCACCGGTGCCGCGGAGGTCCCCAGCAACGAGGTGGGGTTGGCCATCCTGCGGCCGTTGCGGGAGCTGGACGAGGTCGCGTACCTGCGCTTCGCCAGCGTCTACCGCGCGTTCACCTCCCTCGAGGACTTCGAGAAGGAGATCACCGAGCTGCGGGCCCGGCACGTCGCTGCCGGCACCCCGCCGCTGCCTGGCATGCAGGACCCGCCGGCCCGCCGGCGGGGTGGGGGGCGCGGTCAGGCCGCCTCCGGCGGCAGCGCCGCCGCCACCTGAGAACTGTCAGCACCACCCGCTACAACAACAGGCGGCTCTCTTCCCCAGCCGCCGCAAGCCCACGACACAGGGAGAGCTCCGTGACCGAGACCGAGGATCGCTTGTCGGGTCGTACGCGTCGCGCCGCCAAGGCGCCGACCAGGGGGAAGGGCCTGAAGGTCAAGCGTGTCTTCACCACCGCCGGGGTGCACCCGTACGACGAGGTGACCTGGGAGCGCCGGGACGTCGTCATGACGAACTGGCGGGACGGCTCGATCAACTTCGAGCAGCGCGGCGTGGAGTTCCCCGCCGAGTGGAGCATCAACGCCACCAACATCGTCACCACGAAGTACTTCCGCGGCGCCGTCGGCACCCCGCAGCGCGAGACCAGCCTGCGTCAGCTCATCGACCGGGTCGTGCTGACCTACGGTGCGGCCGGCCGCGAGCACGGCTACTTCGCCTCCGAGGGCGACGCCGAGGTCTTCGAGCACGAGCTGACCTGGATGCTCATGCACCAGTACTTCAGCTTCAACTCGCCCGTCTGGTTCAACGTCGGCACCAACGCGCCGCAGCAGGTCAGCGCCTGCTTCATCCTCGCCGTCGACGACGAGATGGACTCGATCCTCAACTGGTACCGCGAGGAGGGCCTGATCTTCAAGGGCGGCTCGGGTGCCGGCCTGAACCTGTCCCGCATCCGTTCCTCCAAGGAGCTGCTCTCCTCCGGCGGCACCGCCTCCGGCCCGGTCAGCTTCATGCGCGGCGCCGACGCCTCCGCCGGGACCATCAAGTCCGGTGGCGCCACCCGCCGCGCGGCGAAGATGGTCGTCCTCGACATCGACCACCCCGACATCGAGGAGTTCATCGAGACCAAGGCGCGCGAGGAGGACAAGATCCGCGCGCTGCGCGACGCCGGGTACGACATGGACCTCGGCGGGAAGGACATCACCAGCGTCCAGTACCAGAACGCCAACAACTCCGTCCGGGTCTCCGACGAGTTCATGCGCGCGGTCGAGGACGGCGACGAGTTCGGTCTGCGCGCCCGGCTCGACGGCTCGGTCATCGAGACCGTCGACGCCAAGACGCTGTTCCGCAAGGTCACCCGGGCCGCCTGGGAGTGCGCCGACCCGGGCATCCAGTACGACGACACGATCAACGACTGGCACACCAACCCCGAGACCGGGCGGATCAACGCGTCCAACCCCTGCTCGGAGTACATGAGCCTGGACAACAGCTCGTGCAACCTGGCGTCGCTGAACCTCATGAAGTTCCTCGAGGACGACGGCACGTTCGACAGCCGGAACTTCGTCAAGGCCGTCGAGCTGGTCATCACCGCGATGGACATCTCGATCTGCTTCGCCGACTTCCCGACCGACCCGATCGGTGAGACCACCCGCGCCTACCGGCAGCTGGGCATCGGATACGCCAACCTCGGCGCGCTGCTCATGGCCACCGGCCACGCGTATGACTCGCGCGGCGGCCAGACCCTCGCCGCGGCGATCACCTCGCTGATGACCGGCACCGCCTACCGCCGCTCGGCGGAGCTCGCCGGCATCGTGGGCGCCTACGAGGGCTTCGCCCGCAACGCCGACGCCCATGCCCGGGTCATGCGCAAGCACGCCGCGGCCAACGACGCCATCCGCCCGGTCGGCGCCGACGACGCCGACGTGCTCAAGGCCGCGACCGCCCAGTGGCAGGAGTGCCTGGAGCTCGGCGCCGACTTCGGCTGGCGCAACGCGCAGGCCTCGGTGCTGGCCCCCACCGGCACGATCGGCTTCATGATGGACTGCGACACGACCGGCATCGAGCCGGACTTCTCGCTGGTCAAGTACAAGAAGCTGGTCGGCGGCGGCTCCATGCAGATCGTCAACCAGACGGTCCCGCGGGCCCTGCGCAGCCTCGGCTACCAGGACGAGCAGATCGAGGCGATCGTCGAGTACATCTCCGAGCACGGCCACGTCGTCGACGCCCCGAGCCTGCGCCCGGAGCACTACGAGGTCTTCGACTGCGCGATGGGCGAGCGGGCCATCTCCCCGATGGGCCACGTCCGGATGATGGCCGCGGTGCAGCCGTTCATCTCCGGCGCGATCAGCAAGACGGTCAACATGCCGGAGACGGCGACCGTCGAGGACGTCGAGAACATCTACTTCCAGGGTTGGAAGCTCGGCCTCAAGGCGCTGGCGATCTACCGCGACAACTGCAAGGTCGGCCAGCCGCTGTCGGATGCCAAGGCGAAGAAGGCCGACACCAAGGTCGAGGCCGCTGCTCCGGCGACCGCGCTGTCGCACCCGGTGCGCAAGCGGCTGCCCAAGAAGCGGCAGAGCATGACGACGTCGTTCAGCGTCGCCGGTGCCGAGGGCTACATGACCGCCGGGATGTACGAGGACGGCAGCCTCGGCGAGGTCTTCCTCAAGCTGGGCAAGCAGGGCTCGACCCTGGCCGGCGTCATGGACGCCTTCTCGATCTCGCTGTCGATCGCGCTGCAGCACGGTGTGCCGCTGGAGACCTACATCCAGAAGTTCACCAACATGCGGTTCGAGCCGGCCGGCATGACCGACGACCCGGACATCCGGATCGCCCAGTCGGTGATGGACTACATCTTCCGCCGCCTGGCGCTCGACCACCTGCCGGTGGAGACCCGCGCCACCCTCGGCATCTTCAGCGCCGAGGAGCGGGCTGCGCAGGTGTCCGGCTACGGCTCCTCCGCGTCGACCGCTGCGGTGGTCGAGGAGGAGGTCGACCTCGAGGCGCTGCGCAGCTCGGCGCCGACCGAGGCGCCTGCCAAGCCGGAGCCCAAGGCGGAGCCGGTCAAGGAGGCCCACTCCTCGGCCGAGCTGCTCGAGCTGGTCACCGGCACCGCCACCGACGCGCCGCTGTGCATGACCTGCGGCACGAAGATGCGCCCGGCCGGCAGCTGCTACGTCTGCGAGGGCTGCGGCTCGACCAGCGGCTGCAGCTGATGTGAACGGCCAGGGATGTCCCTGCCGGCGCGGACAGCAATGTCGCGGCTCTGGACAGCAATGTCCTGTGGTCGGCCAGCAGGACACTCCTGACCACTGAGGTCGTCACCGGCCCGGCTCCTCTGGGGGGCCGGGCCGGTGACGTCTGACGGATGCGGCGGAGGGCAGGGGTTGCGGCTTACCGCACCCGTGCCCGTCCTGCGGCGAGGTCCAACGGGCGGAGCGGTCGATCGACGCTCCGGCTGAGGTCGTCGCAATGCGCCGCCGTGCGCCATCAGTCGTCTACGTCCACGCGGCGTAGTCGGTGTCGGTCCTCTTGTCCGGTGCCGACACGTACGAGCGTCGTCCTCCAACCGGAGGACGACGAAACGACGACGCGCCCCGGTTGCAGCCGGAGAGCGTCATCACAGACGGCCGGCTGCGCCAGCGGCTGCTCACGGCCCTGTCGACCGCCCGCGCCGAGGTCACCCGCAGCGAGGCCCAGCTCGGACGCATCTTCGAGGCTTGTCGGCCCGGCCGACGAGCGCGACGCCGCCGTCGACGAGCATCGCCGGGGAGGCGTCGACCAGACCGCGGGCCAGCCTGGAGGACGGTGACCGGCCACGGCGGGTGGCGGAGGCGGTGATCTCGCCGGCCGCGGCGGCCACAAGCCCGGCGAGCAGGCCGGTGCGGGAGGCGGTCACGAAGAGCTCCTTCGGGGCTTGGACGGTCGGGCGGTCAGTCGCGAGCGGAGGCCCGGCGGAGCGCGGGCCGCTCGGGTGCCGGCGGCTGCGCGGCCATCGCCGGCGCCGCGGCCAGCACGGTGGCCACCGGCCCCCACACCACCAGCCCGGCCGGGGCCAGCCAGCCGAGCGCGCCGAGGCCGGCCAGCACGGCCGCCGGAGCGGCGATGACCGCCCGCACGGTGCCCGGCTGCCAGCCGCGGCGGTGCAGCCAGGCAGCGGTGACCAGCGCCCAGCCGGTGACGACCGCGGCGGCGGCCGGCCCGGTGTCCGCGGCGTACATCTGCCATCCGACCTCGAGGCCGGTCACGGCGGCGAGCAGCGGCAGCAGCGTGCCGCTGTAGTGGGCGAGGAACGCCCGGACCGCCGCGGAGCCCCCGGTCCCCGCGGGCCGACCGTGCCGGGCGGGCAGCGTGGCCGCCGCCACGTCGGCGTCGTGCACGGAGGTGGGGAGCAGGGTCGCGGTGGACATCGGCGCCTCCTTCACGGGGACTGCGACGGGCTGAGGTTGACGCTGGGAACGCCGCGGCGGCGTCACGCCGGGAAGACCGCCGGGATCGCCGGCCCGCGGCCGGGCTCGGCGCGCGCCGCTGGCGCGGTGGCGTCGACGGCCATGCGGGCGGAGAGCGCCGCAGCGTCGGCGCCGACGAACCCGAGCAGCGCCGAACCGCGGCAGGTCTGCCAGGGCAGCCCGAGGAAGTACAGGCCGGGCACGTCGGTGACCCCGCCGGTGTGGCGGACCCGCCCGTCGACGACGGCGCCAGGAACGTGCAGCCAGGAGTAGTCGGGTCGGTAGCCGGTGGCCCACACGACGGCGTCGACGCCGACGGTGGTGCCGTCGGCGAAGCGGGCGGTGCGGCCGGTGATGCCGGTCAGCCGCGGCCGGAAGTCGATCCCGCGGCGGCGCAGGGTGCTGCTGCGGGTGCCGATGACGATGTCGCCGCGGGCGCGCAGCCGGCGGGCGATGCGGGTGTGCGCGGGCACGGTGAAGAACCCGGACTCCGTCAGCCAGAAGAACAGGTCGCGGCCGGCGATGCGCTGGGGCAGCTCGGTCGGCCGGCTGCCGACGGCGACGGTGACCGGTCGGGTGGCGGCGAGTTCGGCAGCGATCTGCAGGCCGGAGTTGGCTGCGCCGACGACGAGCACCCGGCCGGCGCCGGGCAGCTGGGTCGGGTTGCGGTACGCGGCGCTGTGCAGCTGCGTCACCAGCGGGTCGAGCTGCTCGGCGAGGGCGGGGATGTGCGGGATCTGGAACGGGCCGGTGGCGACGACGACCTGCTCGGCGCGCAGCGTGCCAGTTGGGGTGGTGGCCGTGAAGCTGCCGTCCGCGTCGGGGTGCAGCCGCAGCACCGGGGAGTTGCACCGCACCGGCAGCGCGAAGTGGGCGGCGTAGGACTGCAGGTAGTCGGCGACGTCGTCCTTGCTGGGGTGGGTGTCGGCCGGAGCCGGGAACGGCAGGCCGGGCAGCGAGTCGTACTGGGCGGGGCTGAACAGCCGCAGCGAGTCCCAGCGGGAGCGCCAGGAGTGGCCGATCTGGGGGCCGGCGTCGAGCAGCAGGAAGTTCGCGCCGCGGCGGGCGAGGTGCTGGCCCAGTGCGAGGCCGGCCTGGCCGGCGCCGACGACGAGCACCTCGAGGGGCTGGTCGGCGGCGGAGACGGGGATGGGCATGGTGCCTCCTGGCAGGGCGTGGTCGGCGAAGAAGTGGACGGGAGCGGCCGCGGGTGCGGTCAGCCGATGCCGACGGTGAGCAGCGCGGTGGCGATGGTGAGGTCGGCGACCAGGCAGGTCTCGGCGTACCAGCGGGGCACCACCCGGCCGATGCGGTGGTGGACGACGTCCCAGGCGGCGTGGGCGAGCCAGCCGGCGGCTAGCACGTAGCGGGCCGCGTCGACGTCAACGGCGACCGCCGTCATCGCCACCGCGCCGAAGCCGAGCACCGCCGCGGTCTGCGCGGTCAGCAGCCGCCGGTTGCCGAGGTCGCCGCGGGCGGTGCCCCAGGTCAGGTAGATGACCGCGGCGAGCAGCACGCACCAGGCGCTGACCCAGGTCTGCGCGTGCTCCGGCAGCCGCGCGACGAGCGCGAAGCTGTTGACGGCGGCGACGGCGCCGAGCGCGGCCGGCCAGCGGCGAGCGAGCGCGCCGCGCGGGCCGCCGGCGCGGCCGGTCATGGTCTCCGTGGTCGCTGCAGTGGCCGTGGTCATCGGAGGCTCCTCGGTCCGGGCTGGGTCTACCTCGGACGCTAGGAGCGGGCCCGCGGCGTCACGCCGGGAGAACCGCCAGGTTGCGGTCGGGCCGACGTGGCCGGAGCGGCCCGGGGGCCTGCGGCTAGTCCAGGGCCAGCGCGGTGAGCTCGGCGCGGGAGGCCACGCCGAGCTTGCTGAACACGTTGCGCAGGTGGAAGTCGACGGTGCGGGGACTGACGAACAGCCGGGCGGCGACGTCCCGGTTGGACAGGCCCTGCCGGACCAGCCCGGCGACCTGGCGTTCCTGCGCGGTGAGCTCCGTCGTCGTGGTGACGTCGCGGCGGCGGGCGGTCTCCCCGGAGGCACGCAGCTCCTGGGCAGCGCGTTCGGCGTGGGGCGCCGCGCCCAGCTCCTCGAAGAGGGTGAGCGCAGCCCGCAGGTGCTCGCGGGCGTCGACCCGCCGCCGGGCGCGCCGCAGGTGCTCGCCGTAGGCCAGGTGGGTGCGGGCCCGGTCGGGCAGCCGCGGGGAGGCGGCGTGCGCGTCCAGCGCGGCGAGGAAGTGCTTCTCGGCGTCGGGGCGGTCGGCGAGCACGGCGCGGCCGTGCTCGGTGACGGCGACCGCGCCGGCGGTGCCGGTGGCCGCGGCGAACTGCTCGACCTCGGTCAGCCAGGTACGGGCGACGTCCTCCCGGCCGGCCCGGACGGCGATGTCGAACACGTCGAGGGCGGCCATGCGGCGCCGCACCGGGTTCTGCAGCTGCTCCAGGTGGTGCAGCGCGGGCGCGGGCTGCCCGGCGGTCCGCAGCGCCCGCGCCCAGTGCGCGAGGTCGGCCACGAGGCTGTCGGTGATGCCGACCGGATGCGCCGCGCGGATCGCGGCGACGTCGGCGAGGTGCCGGTCGGTGGCCTCGTCGCCGCGCAGGGCCGCGACCACGGCCAGCTGGGCGGTGGGCAGCGCGGTCAGCCCGGTGGAGCCGGTGCTGGCGGTCAGTGGCAGCGCCTCGGCGGCGGCGCCGGCGGCCGTCGTCCACGCGCCGGTCGCCAGCTGGGAGTGGAATCCCCGGGTGAGGGCGTGCTCGACCATGTTCAGTGCCCCGGCGCGGCGGGCGGCGGTCAGCTGCTCCTCGTGCAGCCGCAGGCTGCGCTCGTCCTCGTCGATGAGCCAGGCGGCGATGCCGAGGTTGGGCTGCAGGACGTGGTCGCCCTCGAGCGGGTCGGGGTCGGTGAGGTCGAACGCGCGCCGGAAGGATGCCGCGGCGGTCGCCCAGTCGCGGCGGCCGACGGCGGCGAACCCCTGTAGCAGCGCCCATGCGGCACGGGCGGTGGGCGGTGCGTCGGCGGCCGGCTCGGTCACCAGCGCCGCCGGATCGACCGGACGGGGCGAGCGCGCCCCGAACGCCGACAGCGCCGCGGCCAGCATCGCCAGCGGCCGCGCCGTCGCCTCATCGACCTCGGCGGCCAGCTGGGCGGCCTGCAGGACGAGGTCGTAGCCCTCGTTGAGGGAGTGGGTGTTCCACTCGATCTGGCCCTGCAGCAGCAGCAGCCGCGCGCGCTGGACCGGGTCGGTCACTTCGGCCCCGGCGGCGGCCGCGAGCCCGGCGGCCCGCGACGGATGGGCGCCGAGCCACGCCGAGGACGCGGCGGAGAACAGCCGGCGGCCGCGGGCCTTGCTGTCGACGGTGAGCTCGGCGGCGCGGGCCCAGGCGGCGGAGGCGGCCTCGTGCCCGCCGCGGGCGGCGGCGCGGTCGGCCACCCCGTCCAGCGCTGCGACCACGGACTCGTCGGGGCGGTCGGCGGCGGCAGCCAGGTGCCAGGCGTGCCGATCGGGGTCGGCGGCGAGGACGTCGGCCAGCGCCCGGTGCACGGCACGGCGCTGCGTGCTGGTGGCCGCGCGGTACACCGCCGAGCGCACCAGCGGGTGGTACAGCGCCAGGCTGTCGCCGTCGACGCGGAGCAGCCCGACCCGCTCGGCCTCGTCCAGGGCGTCGTCGTCGACGTCGAGACGTGCGGCGGCGTCGCGGACGACGGTCAGTCGGCCGGTGTCGTCGGCCGCGGCGAGCAGCAGGAACCGCTGCGCGTTCGTCGACAGGCGGCGGTACCGGTCCAGGAACCCGCGTTCGACGCCGCCGGTCAGCGGCAGCGGCGTCGGCAGCGACGCCCGGCCGGCCAGCTGGTCGCCGGTGAGGGCATCGGCGAGCTCGCCGAGCGCGAGCGGGTTGCCGCCGGTGGCGGCCACCAGCCGGTCGCGCACCGCCGGGTCCACCGCGTCGTCGGCCCGCGCGGACAGAATCGTGTCGGCGTCGGGCCCGGTCACGCCCCCGAGGACGGCGGTGGGCAGGTCGGGGACGTCGAAGTCGTGGGCCTCGCCATCGCGGGCAGCGAACAGCAGCGCGACCCGCTCAGCCTGCAGCCGGCGGGCGACGAACAGCAGCGCGGCGGCCGAGGCGTCGTCGAGCCAGTGTGCGTCGTCGATGACGGCGAGCACCGGTGCCTCCTCGGCGGCGTCGGCGAGCAGGCTCAGCGTGCCCAGGAAGGCCAGGAACCGGTCGCCGTCGCCGGCCGCTTCGCCCAGCGCCGCGCCCAGCGCCGCGGCCTGCGGCGCCGGCAGCGCATCGAGGCGGGCACGCAGCGGCCACAGCAGCCGCTGCAGGGCGGCGAATGCCAGCGGGGACTCCGACTCCACGCCCGACGTGCGCAGTACGCGCATCCCGGAGGCGGCGGAGACGGCGTCGGCCAGCAGCGTCGACTTGCCGGACCCGGCCACGCCGCGGATCACCAGCGCCCCGCCGGTCCCGGTGCGGGCGGCGTCGAGCAGTGCGGCGATCGCCGCGCGTTCGCGGTCCCGTCCGGCCAGCACGAGCGGAACCGTACCGTCCGCCGCGGACAGGTCCAGAAGATCAAACCTGGTGAGATCACCGGCGTGATCGGTCCCGGCGGCGGCGAGCGTGGGCGTCAGTCCCGCAGTCCCCACCCCGAGGAGGAGCCATGTCGGCCCACCCGACCGCCGAACCGGCGGCCCGCGCCCACGGGCACCAGCACGCCCCCGGCCACGGAGCGCCCCACGCCCACGAGCACCCGGCCCACCACATCGCCGGCCCGTCGACGACCGCGGACGAGCCACGCCGACCGTGGACCGTTTTCGCGCTGATGATTGCCGCCCAGTTCATGGTCATCCTCGACGTGTCGGTGGTGAACGTCGCGCTGCCGTCCATCAGCGACGCCCTGCACCTGTCGGCGGCGGACCACCAATGGACGATCAGCGCCTACGTGCTGCTCTCGGGCGGCCTGCTGCTACTGGGCGGGCGGATCGCCGACCTGCTCAACCGGCGCCGCGCGTTCCTCGCCGGCGTCGCCCTGTTCACCGCCGCCTCGCTGGTCAGCGGGCTGGCGCAGACCCCGCTGACGCTCATCCTCGCCCGCGCGGGGCAGGGCGCCGGTGCGGCGCTGCTCACCCCGGCCGCGCTGTCGATCATCATGACCGCGTACGCCGGCCGGCAGCGGCAGACCGCGCTGGCCGTCTGGGGCACCGTCGGCAGCCTCGGCATCGCCGCCGGCGTGCTCTTCGGTGGGGCGCTCACCAGCGCGCTGGGCTGGCGGGCGGTGTTCGTCATCAACGTGCCGATCGGCGCCGCCGTCGTCCTCGGCACGCTGCGGGCCGTCGCTCACGGCGGCTCGCAGCCCGGCGCGCTGCGCCGGCTGGACGTGCCCGGCGCCCTCACCCTGGTGGCCGGGCTACTGGCGCTGGTGTTCGGCATCGAGGCCACCCGCTCGGCCGGCTGGACCGCACCCCGCACGTGGCTGGCGCTGGCCGCCGCCGCCATCCTGCTGGCCGTGTTCGCCCGCCTCGAGCGGCGCGCCGCCGACCCGCTGGTGCCGCCGGCGACGTGGCGGATGCGGTCGCTGGTCTCAGCCTCAGCGGTGATGGCCGGCGTGACCGGCGTCGTGGTCGGCGCGATCTTCCTGTCCTCGCTGTACCTGCAGGCGATCGTCGGTGCCTCCCCGGTCGTCGCGGGCCTGCAGTTCCTGCCGCTGGCCGCCGCGATCACCCTGGCCGCCGCAGCCGCGTCGAAGGTCATCGGCCGGCTCGGCCCCCGCCCGTTGATCCTCGGCGGGCTCGTCGTCATGGCCGCCGGCGTGCTGCTGCTTGCCGCGGGTGCCGGCGGCACCGCCTACGCCGCCGACGTGCTGCCCGGCTTCCTGCTCGTCGGCGCCGGTGTCGGACCGATGTTCGTCGCCATCGCGGTCGCCGCGATGAGCGACGTGCCGGCCGACGAGTCCGGGCTGGCGTCGGGGCTGATGATGACCGGCCACGAGATCGGCGCCGCCCTCGGCGTCGCCGCGCTGAGCGCCGTCGCCGGCGACCTGGCGACCTCCGCCGGCCTCATCGACGGCTACGGCCGGGCTTTCGCCGTCACCGCCGGCGTCCTCGGCGCGCTGTTCGTCCTCACCGCCCTCGCCGTTCCCGGCGGCAAGGCCGCCACCGGTACCCCCGTCCACGGTGGGCACGGCCACGGCCACTGACCTGCCTCCCGGCGGAATCCCGGCGATTTCGCCGGTGAGACGGCCCCGGCCTGGCGCCGACGCTCCTTCCCGACCGCACCACCACCCGCACCCCGAGGAGTTCCCATGCTGTCCAGCACGCCGCGCACCTTCATCGGCTCGACCACCTTCACCGTCACCGGCATGACCTGCGGGCACTGCCAGCGCGCCGTTGCCGAGGAGATCTCCGCCGTCGACGGCGTCGAGTCGGTCACCGTCGACCCGGCCAGCGGCACCGTCACCGTCACCGCCGACCGCCCCGTGGACCGGGCCGACATCGCTGCCGCCGTCGACGAGGCCGGCTACGCCCTCGTCCCGTGACCCCCGCCCACCTCGAGCCTCACGGGAGACCCGCCGTGCCCACCCCGACCCACACGCCGAGCGCCGCCACCGCGCACGCCGAGCCCGCGCACACCACGCACCACCTGAGCGCCAAGAAGTTGACGCTCCACTTCCTCGAGATGGTCGTCGCGATGGCCGTCGGCATGGTGGCCCTGCACCCGGTGTGGACCCTCGTCCTCGACGCCGTCGGCGCCCCCGGGCTGATGCACGACCCCTACACCGGCGCGCTGATCATGGCGACGAACATGACCGTCGCCATGTCCGCGTGGATGAAGGTCCGCGGCCACCGCTGGCGGCCCATCGTCGAGATGGGCGCGGCCATGTACCTGCCGTTCCTGGTGCTCTTCGTCCCGCTCGCACTCGGGCTCATCGGCGAGGGCGCCCTGATGCTCTGGGGCCACGTGCTCATGCTCCCGGCGATGGCCGCGGCGATGCTGCTGCGCCCCCACGAGTACGCCCACTGCTGACACCAGGACGACCGGCTCACCGTCCCGTCCCCGCCGGCGCGGCGGGAGCGGCCCTCCCGCTCCCGCCGCGCCACCGCCACGACCTCCACCAGAGCCCGCCATGACCGCTGCCGCCACCACGATCCGCCGCGCGACCCCCGCGGACGCCGCGACCGTCGCCGCGATGGTCCGCGAGATCGCCGCACACGAGGACCAGACCGCGCACGTGCACGTGCCCGACGCACAGTGGCACGGGCTGCTCGAGCGGGCCGAGGTGATCGTGCTGCTGGCCGAGCGCGACGGCGCGGCCGTCGGCTACGTCTCCGCGATCCGGCAGCTGCACCTGTGGACCGGCGGCGACGTGGTCAACCTCGACGACCTCTACGTCCGGCCCGGGCACCGCGACGCCGGCGTCGGCCGACGGCTGATGGCTGCCCTCGCCACCGTGGCCACACCCGAGCAGCTGCTCATCCGGTGGGGCATGGAGGTCGACAACGTCGACGCCCAGCGGTTCTACCGCCGCCTCGGCGCCACCCTGCGGCCCAAGATCCTCGCCGCCTGGCCGCCCGCCGCGTACACCGTGCCGGCTGCCGACAACTGACTCGACCAGCCCCGCTCCGGCCACCGAGCCGGCCGATCCTGGCGATTTCCCCGGTCCGAGCCCGGCCACCGCCACCGACGATCGAGCCGTAGCCCGATCCGCCCGTCCACCAGGAGACCGCGATGTCGACCACCGCACCGGCCACCGCAGCCGCAGCGACCGAGCAGGCCAGCTGCACCCTCGACATCGACGGCATGACCTGCGCCTCCTGCGTCGGCCGGGTGGAGAAGGCGCTCAACCGGGTGACCGGTGTGACCGCCGCCGACGTGAACCTGGCCACCGAGGTCGCCACCGTCCGCTTCGACCCGGCCCAGATCGGCGTGGACGAGCTGACCGCCGCGGTCGCCCGCGCCGGCTACACCGCGACCCCGCGCCGCGAGGCCCAGTCCACCGCCGAGCGCCCCGGCACCGGCGCCGACGCGCCCGGCGAGGACCGGGACGGCGAGGCGCACCTGACCGCGCTGAAGCGCAAGTGGCAGATCACCCTCGCCACCGGCCTCGGCCTGATGGTCCTGATGTACGTGCCGCTGTACCTGGACACGATGGACTGGCTGATGCCGGCGATCCTGGTGGTCGCGACCGTGGTGCAGTTCTGGGCCGGCCGCGACGTCTACCGCGCCGCGTGGACCGCGGCCCGGCACCGGTCGACGAACATGAACACCCTGGTGGCGCTGGGCACCGGCGTGGCCTACGGCTACAGCGCCTTCGTCACGCTCTGGCCCGCGGCGGCCGAGCGGTGGGGCCTGCCGCTGCACGTCTACTTCGAGACCTCGCTGGTCATCCTCGCCCTCGTCCTGGCCGGCCGGTGGATGGAGGCCCGCGCCAAGAAGCAGACCGCCGCGGCGATCACCGCCCTGGTCGGCCTCGCGCCGAAGACGGCGCGCGTGGTGCGCAACGGCGCCGAGGTCGACGTGCCGGTCGAGCGGGTCGTCGTCGGCGACCTGATCCGGGTGCGGCCCGGCGACAAGGTCCCGGTCGACGGCGTCGTCACCGATGGCGCCACCGCCGTGGACGAGAGCATGCTGACCGGCGAGAGCCTGCCGGTGGACAAGACCGTCGGGGACACCGTCATCGGCGCCACAATCAACCGCACCGGCACCGTGGTGCTGCGGGCCACCGCGGTCGGCGCCGACACCGCGCTCGCGCAGATCGTCCGCCTGGTGGAGGACGCGCAGGGCGCGAAGGTGCCCCTGCAGCGCCTCGCCGACCGGGTCTCGGCGTGGTTCGTGCCGATCGTCCTCGGCCTGGCCGCCGCCACCTTCCTCGCCTGGGCCTTGCTCGGCCCGGACACCGGCCGGCTGACGATGGCGATCACCACCACCATCGCGGTGCTGATCATCGCCTGCCCGTGCGCGCTCGGACTGGCCACGCCCACCGCAGTCATGGTCGGCACCGGACGCGCCGCCGAACTCGGCATCCTCATCGGCAACGGCGACGCGCTGGAGACCGCCCGCCGGGTCACCGCCGTCGTGCTGGACAAGACCGGCACCATCACCCGCGGCAAACCGGCCCTCACCGGCATCACCACCACCGCCGGCTGGGCCGAGGACGACATCCTGGCGCTCGTGGCGGCCGCGGAGACCGGCAGCGAACACCCCGTCGGCGAGGCGCTCGTCGCCGCCGCCACCGCCCGCTTCCTCGACCTGCCGCCACTGCGCACCTTCGACGCCGTCCCCGGCCACGGCATCGACGCAGTCGTCGACGAGCGGCACGTGCTGGTCGGCAACACTGCCCTGATGACCGCCCGCAGCGTGGACATCACCGCGCTCGCCGGCACCGCTGCCTCAGCAGCGGCGGTGGGCCAGACCCCGATGTTCGTCGCCATCGACGGGCAGCCGGCCGCGGTGCTCTCGGTCGCCGACACGGTCAAGCCCGAGTCGGCCCAGGCAGTCGCCCAGCTGCAGGCGCTCGATCTGCAGGTGTGGATGATCACCGGCGACAACGCCGCCACCGCCACCGCGATCGCCGACCAGGTCGGCATCGAGCACGTGCTCGCCGAGGTGCTGCCCGCCGACAAGGCAGCGGAGGTCCGCCGACTGCAGGAGCAGGGACACGTCGTCGCCTTCTGCGGAGACGGCATCAACGACGCGGCCGCGCTGTCGGCCGCCGACGTCGGCATCGCCATCGGCACCGGCGCCGACGTCGCCATCGCCGCCTCCGACATCACCCTCATCGGCGGCGACCTGCGCGTCATCGTCTCCGCGATCGCGCTGTCCCGGCGCACCGTGACCACCATGAAGCAGGGCCTGGGTTGGGCGTTCGGCTACAACCTGCTGCTGATCCCGGTCGCCGCCGGCGCCCTGTACTGGTGGAACGGGCTGCTGCTGGACCCGGTGCTCGCCTCCGCGGCGATGGCGATGAGCTCGGTCAGCGTCGTCACCAACGCGCTGCGGCTGCGCCGCTTCCACCGGCCGACCATGGTGGACGAGATCCTGCACCCGCCACTGCGCGCCCGCATCGGCCAGTACGCCTACCTGACCGGCATCGCGGTCGTCGCTCTCGCCCTCGGTGCGGGGCTGACCGCCGTGTCGCGGATGGACTTCGCCGAGCGCGGCATGAACGGCCAGCTGGCCTGGGCGCAGGGCACCGGCATGCCGATGCGGCCGGCGATGAGCGAGATGATGACCGCCGAGGTGCCGCCCACCGACGCCACCGACGCCCGCGTCGACGTCCGCCTCGACCTGCCCGCCGACGTGCGTCCCGGGCAGCCGACCCGGCTGGTCGCCACCGTCGTCGACAGCGGGACCGGCGAGCCGATCGAGGACCTCACCCGCAGCCACGAGGCGTGGATGCACCTGATCGCCACCCGGGAGGACCTGGGCACGTTCGCGCACGTCCACCCGCAGCCGACCAGCGAGCCCGGGCAGCTGGCCGTGGAGGTCACGTTCCCCACCGCCGGCCGGTACATCGTCAACACCGAGTTCCGGCGGCAGGGCGAGATGGGCGACGTCCACCAGCGTCAGGTGATCACCGTGGCCGGCGCCGCGCCGGAGCCGGTGGTCCTGGCGGCCGGGCCGCGCAGCGTGGTGGTCGACGGGGTCCGCGTCGAGCTCACGGGCGAGGCGGCGGCCGGCGGCCGCAGCGACCTGGCCTTCACCTTCACCGACGACGCCACGGGTCGGCCGGTCGACGACCTGCAGCCCTACCTCGCCGCCGCCGGCCACGTCGTGGTGATGCGGGCCGACGGGCAGACCTTCGCCCACGAGCACGCCGAGGTCGAGGACGACCGCGGCCGGCCGGTGTTCGCCCTGCCGGGCCAGACCTTCGGCCCGGAGCTCGATGTGCACGCCGAGTTCGCGACCGCCGGGACGTACCAGCTGTGGGCGCAGTTCCGGCTCGCGGACGGCGACGTGATCACGGTGCCGTTCACTATCGAGGCGACCTGAGCAGCGGACCGGCGGCCCCCGCAGGCTGCGATCAGTCTGCGGGGGCCGCTGCTCGACCACCGGATTCGCCGGCCGTAGACGTCCCCGAGAACTGATCGAGGAACGAATGAACCTGCATGTGCGCGCGGCGGCGCTCGACGACGTCCCGGCCGCCGCCGAGGCGCTCGCCGACGCCTTCGCCGAGTACCCGTGGACCCGGTGGACGGTCGACGCCGACGGCCACGGCGATCGGCTGCGGGCGCTGCACCACCTCTACCTGTCCGCCGTCGCAGTGCCCTTCGGTCGCGTCGACCTCGGGGAGGCGGGGCAGGAACTCGTGGGCATCGCGGTCTGGGTGCCCAGCACCGGGGTCCCCGACGAGGTGTGGGCGCACGTCGGCCCAGCTGCCGCCGAGCTGGCGGGGCACCGGGCGGCAGCCGCCGCCGAGGCCGAGGAGCGGCTGACCGACCGCCGACCGAGGAAGCCGCACCTGACCCTGGCCAGCCTGGGGGTCGTGCAGCACAGGCAAGGGCGGGGTTTCGGTGCCGCGCTGCTGGCCCCCGGGCTGGATCGCGCCGATCAGGACGAGCTGCCGGTGTGGCTGGAGACGAGTGCCGAGCCGAACGTGCGGTTCTACCGCCGCCTCGGCTTCGCGGTGACCGACGTCGTCGACCTGCCCCGCGGTGGCCCGCGCACCTGGTTGATGCTCCGCGAGCCTGGAACGACGACCGCCGATCGGACGGCGACCGCGGCGGTCGGGCGCCGGGCGGAGAGCGCCCCGTGAACGCGGTCCTGATCGCTCTCATCGTGGCCTGTGAGGTCGGGTTCTGGTGCCTGCTCGGCGCCGGCCTGGTGGCCCGCTACGTGATGCGCCTGCCTCGCACGAGCGCGGTCCTGCTGGCCGGCGCCCCGGTCCTCGACCTCGTCCTCTTGATCGCCTCGGTCCTGGACCTCCGCTCGGGGAGCGCGGCCGGCGCCGCCCACGGACTGGCCGCCTCCTACATCGGGTTCGGCTCCACCACCCCGCGGTGGGCCGACCAGCGCTTCGCCCACCGCTTCGCTGATGGCCCGCCACCCGAGCGGCCACCCCGGTACGGGCGTGTGGCCCGGGCTGGCACCGCGCCGGTGGCGTCCGGTCCCGTAGCAGGACCGGGTGGCCGCGGGCGTTCCTCGGGTTCGAGCGGACGCCCGGGCCCTCGACGGGCCTGGGCCACCGCCGTGCGAGCATCCAGGACGTGCTGTGGCGGGGGCGGGGGGAGCTGCCCCGTGAGGTCGGCATCCTCGCCGTCGTCGCCTTCGTCGTCGCGCTCGGTTTCGGCATCGTCGCACCGGCCATCCCGCTGTTCGCCCGGTCCTTCGGCGTCGGGACGACGGCCGTCGGGCTCGCCGTCAGCGCTTTCGCGTTCTTCCGCTTCGTCTCCGCCTTCGGCGGCGGTTCCCTGGTCGAGCGGTTCGGCGAGCGGACCGTCCTGTCCGCCGGCCTCGCCGTCGTCGCCGTCACCACCGGCCTGGCGGGTCTGGCGGCGTCCTTCCCGCTGTTCCTCGCCCTCCGGGCGGCCGGTGGCGTGGGCAGCGCCATGTTCACCGTCGCCGCTCTGTCGCTGCTGCTGCGGGTCGCCCCGCCCTCGCACCGCGGTCGTGCCGCGGCGACGTGGCAGGGCGGGTTCATCCTCGGCGGGATCGCCGGTCCGGCGGCCGGCGGGCTGCTCGCCGAGCTGTCCCCGCGCCTGCCCTTCTTCCTCTACGCCGGTTTCCTGCTGCTCGCCGGCTCGGTCGCCATGGTGCTGCTGCGCCCGTCCGTGACGATGCAGCGCTCGGCGGAACCCGCGGGAACCGGACCCGACCTCGCCACCGACCCGGTCGGGCTGCGGACGGCCCTGCGCTCCCGCGTCTACCTGACCGCGCTGGTGGCCAACCTCGGCGTGGGCTGGGTGCTGTTCGGCGTCCGCAACTCGCTGGTGCCCCTGTACGTCACCGAGGAACTGGGCCGGACCGTGGCCTGGGCCGGCGCCGGGCTGCTGGCCGGCTCGGTGGCGCAGGCGCTGGGCCTGCTGCGGTCGGGTCGGCTGGCCGACACCTGGGGACGGCGTCCCGCGCTCGTCCTCGGCGCCGCGCTGGCCACGATCTCGACGGCGGCCCTGGTCCTGCCTCCGGTGCTGTGGGTCTTCCTGCTGTCGATGGCCGTCTTCGGGCTGGCCGCCTCCTTCCTCGCCAGCGTGCCGGCGGCACTGGTCGCCGACGTCAGCCCGGCCCGTGGCGGCCGGGTGGTGGCGGTGTTCCAGATGTCGGCCGACCTCGGCGCCATCGTGGGACCGCTCGTGGCCGGCTGGCTGACCGACGTCGTCTCCTACCAGGCGGCCTTCGCCGTCACCACGGCCGTGCTGGCCGCCGGGCTCGGCGCCGCCCTCGCGCTCCCGCGGACAGCCGGCGCGCCCGTCCGGGGCTAGGCCGGACCGGCTCCGCGCAGCGTCGGCGGGGTCGCGTGGCCCCGGCCACGGCGATGAGCGAGGTCACAGGACGATCACGCCGGATCGCCTCCCGTCACGGGACGAGGACGCCGATGACCTCTCCGGTCATCCCTGCAGCGGTCGCGCTGCCGCTCACCGACGAGCGCCCGGAGCCGGCGTGTGGCTGTCCAGCCCGCCGGTGGCCGCACCCATCGCAGTCCACCCGAACGGAACCCCGCTCCACCATGATCGCCGCCCTCGGCTCCCTCGCGGCCGCCCTCAGCATCACCGTCGTCTGGCCTCAGGTGTGGCTCTCCTGCCGGCACGGCCGCACCCTCGGCCTCTCCCCGACGGGCAGCTGGCTCGCCGTCGGCCTCAACCTGTGCTGGCTGACCTCCGGCCTCCTCGTCGGCGACACCCCGCAGATCGCCACCCACGCCGTCGTCGGCGCCGGCAACACCGCCGTCCTCGCCGCCCTCCTCCTCACCCAGCCGCACGCGCGCTCGGCGCAGGTCCTGCTGCGCACCGCCGCCGGAGCCGCGGGCCTCGCCGCGCTCGCCGCGGGCGGCGTCGCCGCCGTCGTCCTCGGGGCGGACACGACGCAGGTCACGTCCGTGCTCGCCTCGGTCACCACCGTCGTCGGCATCGTCGCCGCGCTGCCCCAGCTGCTGGGCATCCTGTTCGACCGCGCCCAGGACCTGTCCGGCATGTCCCCGGCGCGCTGGTACCTCGGCGCCGGCTCCTGCGCCTCCTGGACCGCCTACGGCTGGCTCCTCGGTCAGCCGACGGTCTGGCTGTCGGCCGGCTTCGGCCTGGTCTGCGCCGTCACCACCTGCGCCGTCCTGCGCACCCGGCGGCCGGCGCCTCCTGCCGCTCCGGTCGTCCCGCTGCGCCCGGCAGCAGCCCCGCGCAGGGTGCTGGCGGCCGCGGCCTGAACCCCGTCGGTCCCGGCGCGGTGTCGGCTGCGCACCGCGGCGTCCGCCGCGCCGGCCCGGGTGTGCTGCGGTTCGGGCCGGACGTCGTCCTCGACGACCACGAGGCCACCGTCGTCCGTCGCGCCGCCGCGAGCCCCCTCGCGACGCGACGCCGCGGCGGCCGTCCCGGAGGGCGACGTCCCCTGGTGGCGTGATGGACGTCCGGGTGTGCGTCCTCGGTGACTCGTTCACCGCGGGCGTCGGTGACCCGACCGGTGCGGGCTGGGTGGGTCCGGTCGCGACCGCGGCGCGTGGCGCAGGCTGGGACCTGACCGCCTACCCCTGGGCGTGCGCCGGGACACCTCGGTCGACGTCGCCCGGCGCTGGCCGGCCGAGACGGAGCGGCGGCTCAAGGACGGCGAGCGGTACGGCGTGGTCGTCGCCGTCGGTCTCAACGACGTCGTGCTGGAGGACGGGCGCCGGCGGGTCTCGCGGGAACGGTCGCTGGCCGCGCTGGCCGAGGTCCTCGACGGCGCGGCCGCGCGGGGGTGGGCAGCGCTGGTCGTCGGACCGCCGCCGGTGTCGGAGGCGGGGGGAAGCGCGAGGGCCGTGGACCTCTCCGCCGGCATGGCGGGGGTGTGCGCCGGGCGGGCGGTGCCGTTCGTCGACACCACCGGCCTGGCGGACGACGCGGTGTGGGTCGCCGAGGTCGCGGCCGGCGACGCGTACCACCCGTCCACCCGCGGCTACGCCCGTCTGGCCGCACTCGTCGAGCCGGCGCTCCTGCGCTGGCTGGCCGCGCACGTCGCGCCGTCGTCCCCGGGGGTCCCGTGACCGAGGAGCTCCCGCTGGGCCTGTCGGCCCGCCACCCGCACCCGACGACCACGGCCGCGTCCTCGCGGTGCTCGACGCCTGGTGGGGCGACTTCGGCGGTCCGGACGGCAGCCGTCAGCGGGCGCTGCTGCTCCCGCGGCTGTTCTTCGAGCACTTCGCCGACAGCAGCTGGGTGGTCGAGGACGCCGACGGGGACCTGCGCGCCTTCCTCGTCGGGTTCCTGTCCCCGGCCCGGCCGGAGGTCGGGTACGTGCACTTCGCGGGAGTCGACCCGGTCCTGCAGCGTCAGGGGCTGGCCGGTGCGCTGTACCGCCGCTTCGCCGAGCACGTCACGGAGCGGGGCGCCCGTCGGCTGTCCTGCATGACCAGCCCGGGCAACACGACCTCGCTGCGCCTCCACCGCGGTCTCGGCTCCACCGTCGTCCCCGGCGACGGCGTCGTGGACGGCGTCCCGGTGCACCGCGACCACGACGGGCCCGGCCTGCACCGGGTGCTGTTCGCACTGACCCTGGAGGACGGTCAGCTGCCCGGGTGGCGCTCCCGCAGCTCGTCGACGTAGCGGGCGGTGACCGGGACGGCGACCCCGTGCCGGGTGGCCGCGCGGACCACCGCGCCGCCGATCGCGTCGAGCTCGATCGGCCGGCCGGCGGCGGCGTCCCGCTGCATCGACGAGCGCATGCCCGCAGGGACGCCGTCGAAGAAGTCGACGACCTGCTCCTCGTCGGCGGGCGCACCCTCGGCGCGGGCGACGGCGGCGACCTCGCCGACGATCGCGACCAGGTCCTCCCGCCGGGACTCGCGGACCTCGCCGGCGGTCGCCTGCGCCGCGGTGGTGAGGAGGGCCAGGGGTGCCAGGAAGTTCAGCTTGCCCCACAGCGCGGCCTGCTCGTCGTCCCCGACCCGCGTGGTGACGCCGGCCTGCTGCAGGGCGTCGGCCAGCCGCCGGACCCGCTGCCCGAGCCCGTCCACGGCGACGAGGTCGACGGTCACGAACGGACTCCCGTGCCGGACGACGCCCGGCTCGGTGCGGGTGCTCTCGACGCGGATCGTCGCCGGGACGACGCCGGCCTCCGGGTAGCGACGGCGCAGCAGGCCGACGTGCTCGACGCCGTTGAGCAGCGGCACGACCAGCGCGTCGCCCAGGACGTCGGCGGGCACGCGCTCCAGGGCGTCGTCCAGGTGGGTGGCCTTGACGCACACGAGGACGACGTCGACCGGGGTGGTCAGCCGTTCGGCGGCGTCCACCGGGGTGGTGAAGTCGCCGAAGTGCCCGCTCTCCACGCGCACGCCCGCCGTCCGCAGCCGCTCCGCCGTCCCCGCGCTCGCCAGGCACGTCACCGACGCGCCGGCGCGGGCCAGCAGGGCCGCCAGCAGGCCGCCGACCCCGCCGGGGCCGAGCACCGCCACGCGCAGTCCGGTCAGGGCGTCCTGTTCGTCCGTCACGGCCGACATCATCGCCTCGCAGCGTCCCGACGCACCCTCAGCCGGCAGCGGCCTCCCGCAGCAGCCGCTCGTAGCGCCCCTCCGTCGGTGACGGTTCCAGGTCGCCGAGGAAGACCGCGACGACCCGTGCGCCCGGCCGGTCCGCGGCCTCGGCGCGGACCCGACGCCAGACGGCGAGGTTGGGGTGGTCGTAGGCGGTGCACGCCTCGGCCGGGCTCAGCAGGTCGATGGCCTCCTGCAGGCGCTGCTCGTCGAGGAGGTACGTCGCCGTCCCGCGGACGTGACCGCACACCGTCGCCAGCACGACCGCGGGCAGGAAGTTCTCGCCGCGGTTGACGCGCGGGAAGACCTCCTCGGCCGAGGCGTCGCCGTCCACGGTCAGGCCGACCGCGTAGGCCGCCGGTCGCTCGTAGCCCTCGATCGCGTTCTCCAGCCGCTCGCGCGCGGCCGCGATCTCCTCGGTCGTCGTCCACCGTTCGTCCGTCACGGTGTGCAGTCTCGCGCCCGACTCCCGGCGGCGTCCCGCGGACCGGACCGGGCCGGCTGCGCTCGCTCCGGCGGGCGCTGCGTGCACGCCCTGGCCACCTGCTACGAGGTCGCCCGCCGACTCGACGAACGCCCCCGCCTCGCGCTCGCCCTCCGCGGCCGCTCCGACGAGGGCCGCCTCCCGGCCACGGTCCGCATCCCGCTCTCCCTCCTCGACCCGGCGAGGTCCTACGGGTCGGACGCGCGCGGTCGACCGGACGGATCGGCCATCCCCACCTCGAGTACGGGACCCGGCGGTGCCGCTCGACCGCCCCTGGGACGGCGGGCTGCCCCATCGCCGCGGCTGCACGTCGCCGTGGCCGCCACCGCGAGGAGACCCGCCGCGACCACGAACGTCACCGGGACGCCGGTGACCCCGGCGAGCGCCCCGAGGACGCCGGCCCCGATCGCCTGCCCTGCGGTCAACCCGATGAAGACCACGGCCGCTGCCTGTCCTGCCGCGTGCGGCGCCGTGTCGGCGCCCCAGGCGATGAGCACTCCGCTGAGCGCGACGAAGGCCGCGCCGAAGCAGGCGAGCGCCACGGCCGAGGCCGGCAGGGAGCCGGGCGCGGCGGCGAGCAGCAGCACCGCGGCAGCGCAGAGGCCGACGCTCACCGGCCAGGCGACGCGCACACCGACCCGGTCCACGAGGTGGCCGCTGAGCCCACCCACGAGCCCGGCCGCCCCGAGCAGGCACCACAACAGACCGGTGACCGCGGAGGGGAGCCCGGCGTCGGTCAGCAGGTCGCGGCCGAACGTCCACACCGAGGCCGACCCGGCCCCCGCGACCGCGGCAGCCGCCAGGGGACGCCGGAGGGTCCGCACCGGGGAACCCCCGGGTCCGGGTGCGGGCCGGTGGTGTCCTGACGGCCACGCCGTGGAGCGGTCGGCCCACCACGTGGCCAGCAGCGCCACCACCGCGAAGCCGGCCCAGGCCTCCCGCCACGTCCCCGGCGCCGCGAGGACGACCAGCCCCCCGAGGACGATGCCGGCTCCGGTCCCGCTGTTGACGACGCCCTGCGCCCGCGGCTCGGCCTCGGCCGGCACCGTGGCCGCGACCGCTTCCACCAGGGCCGGGGTGGCGAAGCCGGCTCCGCTCCCGGCGACGAGGGCCCCCACGGCGAGCACCTGCCACGACCAGGCGGTCGCCACCACCGCCGAGCCGAGCGCCGCGCTGCCGCCGGCCAGCCACAGCGCCCGACGGGCACGTCCGCGGACGACGAGGCGTCCGGCGAGGGCCGCGGTCAGGCAGTAGGCCACGAAGCTGCCCGACGCGATGCCGCCGGCCCCCGTGGTCGAGAGCGGGAAGGCGCTGCGGAACTCGGGCAGGTACAGCCCGTAGCCGTAGCGGGCGAGGCCGTACGTCGCCCCGATGACCGACAACCCGGCCGGGACGAGCAGCGGTACGGCCGGCGCATGGGGAAGGAGTGACTGTAACGATCGTTTCGACATAACGATCGTTACACTAGCGCTGTGCCCAGGCAGCCCGCGAGTCGTCCGGCGCGCGAGCGGCTCCTCGCCGCGGCCGCCGAGCTGTTCTACGAGCAGGGGATCGCCGCGACGGGGGTCGACGCCGTGCTGGCCCGTGCCGGCGTCTCGCCGTCCACGCTGTACGCGCACTTCCCAGGCAAGGACGCGCTGGTGGCGGCCTACCTGGAGGACCGGCACCAGGCGTGGGTGGAGACATGGGACGAGGTGCTCGCCGAGCTCACGGACCCCGTCGAGCGCCTGCTGTCGGTCTTCGACGCCGTGGCGCTCCACCGCGCCCGGGAGGGGAACCGGCGGGGGTGTGCGTTCCTCGCCGCGGCCACCGAACTGCCGGTCGGGCACCCGGGTCAGCGGTGGCTGGAGGCCGACTCCCGCCTGCTCGCCGATCGGCTGCGGGAACTGGCTGTCGCCGCCGGCATCGAGGACGCCGACGAGGTCGCCGCCGGACTGCTGCTCCTCTACGACGGGGCGCTGGCACGGGAGGCGCGCAACGCGACCATCGCCGACCTCGCACGGGGCAACCCGCTGGACCAGGCCCGCTCTCTCGCGGCCTCGCTCCTGGCGGTCCATGCCCCCGAGCGGCACTGACGCCGGGCGGCCACCGGCCGAGGGTCCGACGACGCGGCCGGGTCGCCGGACCTCCTCGGGCACCAGCTCCACGCCTGCCGTGCTCCAGACGCGGGAACGGCCGGGGGGCCGGCCCGGTCGCAGGCACGCATGCCCGCGTCCTCCTCCGCCCACGGGCGATGAGTTCGGGCCGGCCGGCCGGTCCCAGGTGCAGACGACGAGGACGGGAGGGGCCGATGGCCAGGGTGATCGCGGGGATGACGGTGTCGCTGGACGGCTTCGTGCAGGACGCGAACGGCAGCGCGGACGCGCTCTACCCGGACCTGGCGGAGCTGCAGGACTCGCCCTACATGAAGGCGATGCAGGAGCGGACCGGTGCGGTGCTGATGGGCCGCCGGACCTTCGACATGGCCGGCGATCCGGACGGTTACGCCGACGGCTACGAGCTGCAGGTGCCGATCCTCGTCGTCACCCACACGCCGCCCCCGGTCGAGCCCAAGCGCAACGAGCGGCTGTTCTTCACGTTCGCCACCGAGGGTGTCGAGTCCGCCGTCGCGCAGGCGGCCGAGGCGGCGGGGGAGCGCGACGTGACCGTGGTCGGCGGCGTCGACCTGAACCGTCAGCTGCTCGCGGCGGGGTTGGTCGACGAGCTGCACGTCGACGTCATGCCCGTCCTCCTCGGTTCCGGGCTCCGGCTGTTCGACGGCACGCCGCTGCTGCTGGAGGAGCTCGGCGTCGAGGAGGCCGGCGCACGCACCAGCCTGCGGTTCCGCGTGGTGCGCTGACCGGCGTCAGAGCGAGGCCCAGAACCGCTCGAGCACGGCGGCCGAGCGCTGCGGGTCCTCGACCATCCACCAGTGCCCGAGACCGTCGAGCACCTCGACGCGGGCACCGGCGCGCTCGGCCGCGCGACGCCGCTGCGCGTCGGTGCCGACGAAGGTGTCCTCGGAGGGGAGCAGCGCCAGCCCCGGGCGGGCGGCGGCGGCCTCCAGCGACCGGCCCGCCTCCGCCACGGCCGGCTGGGCGGCCGAGCGGTAGAGCGCCAGGACGGCCCGGCCCATGTCCTCGTCCTGGCCGGCGGCCACCTGCTCCGCGGTGTCCGGCGGGAAGCCGGACGAGACCAGCCGCGCGGCCTTGTCGGCGGTGCTGCCACCCAGCATCCGCGTGACCGACTCCTCCCCGACGCCCGGCTGCTGCAACCCCTGCGCCAGGTCGTGCCAGACGTAGTCCGCGTCGAAGACGCCGATCGCGTCGCTGACCCAGCTGCGCAGCAGGTCCGGACGGGCCATCGCCACGTTGACCACGTGGGCGCCGCCCCAGTCGTGGCCGACGAGGTCGACCGGCTCGCCGATCCGCTCGAGCTCGCCGACCAGCCAGTCGCGGTAGTCGGACATCGTCGCGCCGAAGCCCGCGGGCAGCGGTGCCCCGAACCCGGGCGGGACCGTTCGGACGACGTCCCGCTGCAGGGAGGCGACGAGCGGGTCCCACAGCGCCGGGGTCTCGGGGTTGCCGTGCACGAGGACGGTGGGCGGGGTCGTCACGAGGTCCTCCTCCGCGGTGCCGGAACAGGTCCGCAGCCTGCACCACCGGCGCCGAGCAGCCCACCGGTTCCTGCCCACTGCGCTGCCGACGGCGTGAGCGGCGCGGTCAGGACCACTTCGCCCAGAGCACAAGAACTGCGCGACCAGCTGGATGCGCCATTCCGGTCGCGCCTTCCGCCGTTTGCGTTGCTCGACTCCGGTCACCGGTCCACGGAAGGGGTCGCCCGTGGACGTTCCCACACCCACCAGCGCGCACACCCCGTACCTGCAGGCAGGGAACGGGCACGCGTCACTGCACGACGCCGTCTTCCACTGCCTGCTGCGGGAACGCATCGTGTCCCTGGGCAGCCAGGTCGACGACGACATCGCCAACCAGATCTGCGCGCAGATGCTGCTCTCGGCCGACGACCCGCACCGGGACGTCCACCTGTACATCAACTCGCCGGGCGGCTCGGTCGGCCGTGGCCGGACCCGTGTGCAGTCCAGGTGCTGCCGCCGCCCGCGCAGCCGCTCGGCGCTCGCCGCCCCGTGGTCGGGATCGCCCGGCCGGAGGAGGGGCTCCCCGGGGGGAGGGCCGTCCAACCGTTCCGGGACAGTGGGGTACCGCCCGTGACGAGAGGACCTGATGGTGCGCCCGACCTCGACCGCCGTTTCCACCGAGCGGGCGCGCGTCGCCGTCGCCGTGGCCTTCGTGGTCAACGGGTTCGCCTTCGCGTCGTGGATCTCCCGGGTCCCGGCCGCCCGCGACGCCCTCGGGCTGTCGTCGGCCGGGCTCGGCCTGCTCCTGCTCTGCCTGGCCGTCGGCTCGGTGGTCGCGCTGCCGCTGACCGGGCCGGTGGTGCACCGCACCGGCCCGGCCCGCGGCGTGCTCGGTGGAGCGACGCTGGTGCTGGCGGGGCTGCTCCTGCTGGCCCTCGGCGTGAGCGCCGGTCAGGTCGTCGCGGCCGGAGCGGGGCTGACCCTCGTGGGCATGGGCGTCGGCGGCTGGGACGTCGCGATGAACATCGAGGGTGCGGCGGTGGAGCAGCGGCTGGGTCGGGTCCTGATGCCACGGCTGCACGCCGGCTTCAGCCTCGGCACGGTTGCGGGCGCGCTGCTGGGGGCCGGCGCCGCCGCGCTGGGCTTCCCGCTGCCGGCCCAGCTGGTGCTGACGGCGGTCCTCGCGTTGGCCGCGGTCGCGGTCGCCACTCGCTCGTTCCTACCCGTCGAGCCGGCCGCGGAGGACGCGCACCGGGGCGGGTCCGGCGTCGGGCGGGCCTGGCGGGAGCCGCGCACGCTGCTGGTCGGCGTCCTCACCCTCGCGTTCGCCTTCACCGAGGGCAGCGCCAACGACTGGCTGGCGGTCGCCCTCGTCGACGGGCACGGCATCGCCGAGTCGACCGCCGCCGTGGGCTTCGCCGTCTTCGTCGCCGCGATGACCGCCTTCCGGATGGTCGGCGGCGCCCTGCTGGACCGGTTCGGGCGGGTGGCCGTCCTGCGCGCGGGCGGGGTCACCGCGCTGCTCGGGCTGCTGCTGTTCGTCACCGCTCCCGGGCTGCCGTTCGCCCTCACCGGGGCGGTGCTGTGGGGCGCCGGCGCCGCGCTCGGCTTCCCGGTCGGCATGAGCGCGGCCGCCGACGACCCGGCGCGGGCCGCCGCCCGGGTGTCGGTGGTCAGCTCGATCGCCTACACCGCGTTCCTCGCCGGGCCGCCGTTGATCGGGTTCGTCGCGGAGGTGACCGGTGTGCTGCAGGCGCTGCTCGTGGTGCTCGTCGTCCTCGCTGTCGGGCTGCTCGCCGCCGGGGCCACCCGGCCGCTGCGTCCCGCCGCGGCCGGGTAGGCGCTCAGCCGGCGATCTCCCGCACGATCGCGGCGGCCGCCGCCCGGCCCTCCGGCGCCGGCACAAGCGGCATCGGGGCGAGCCCGGCCAGCGGCCCGTTGCCCGGGCTGAGCCGGGGACCGGTCGGGTCGTCGCCGCCGACCCACGCACGCCCGGCCTCGCGCAGACCGGCGCTGCTCAGCCACGGGTCCCGGGAGCTGACGTCGTGCCGCCGCACCAGCCGCGCGGGCGGCCGCGCCGGCGTCTTCGGCTCGGCCATCCGCCGCCGTGCCCGCTCGGGCGTCGCCATCCGGGGCTTGCGGGTCAGCCGCAGCACCGCCGCGACGAGCCGCATCTGCAGGCTCACGCGGGCACCACCAGGACGACGACGTCGTCCTCGTGCAGGCCCGCCGCGACCACCGTCCCGTCGTGCTCGGCGGCCGCGGTGACGAACCGGTACGAGCCGTCGGTGTCACGGCTCGTCGACCCGGCGACGACCCGGTTCCTCCCCGGCGAGGTCGCCGATCCCGCTGCCGGTCAGCGCCGCGTGGGACCGTGCTCAGACCCGTGTGTCCCGCTTGTTCCAGCCGATGACGGCGGTGACGACGAAGAGCAGCAGGCCCACCACGGCCAGCCAGAACAGCCCCTCGAGGACCGCGCCGACGACGGTGACCACCAGCCACACGACCAGCAGGATGCCGATGAGTCGCAGCACGGCGCACCTCCGGTGCAGTCGGATCCGGTCCGTCGAGCGTAGGTCCGGGGGAGCCCGGTTCGGGCGTCCGCGCCCCGGGCAGGATCGCGACCATGGCCTACACCGCAGCGCAGGACCGCTACGACTCGATGACCTACCGGCGCACCGGCCGCAGCGGCCTGGACCTCCCGGCGGTCAGCCTGGGTCTGTGGCACAACTTTGGTGACGACGTCCCGTTCGACCGGCAGCGCGCCATCCTGCGCCGCGCCTTCGACCTCGGCGTCACCCACTTCGACCTGGCCAACAACTACGGACCCCCGTACGGCAGCGCCGAGGTCAACTTCGGCCGGCACCTCGCCGACGACTTCCGCCCCTACCGCGACGAGCTGGTCATCTCCACCAAGGCCGGTTACGACATGTGGCCCGGCCCGTACGGCCAGGGCGGCGGCGGGCGCAAGTACGTGCTGTCCAGCCTCGACCAGTCGCTGGCCCGGATGGGCCTGGAGTACGTCGACGTCTTCTACTCCCACCGGCCCGACCCGACCACGCCGCTCGAGGAGACGATGGGCGCCCTGCACAGCGCCGTCCGGGCCGGCAAGGCGCTCTACGTCGGCATCTCGTCGTACTCGCCCGAGGACACCGCCAAGGCGGCGGAGATCCTCGCCGACCTGGGGGCGCCGCTGCTGATCCACCAGCCGTCGTACTCGATGCTCAACCGCTGGATCGAGACCGAGGGGCTGCTCGACACGCTGGAGGACGTGGGCGCCGGCTGCATCGCCTTTTCCCCGCTGGCCCAGGGGATGCTCACCAGCAAGTACCTGGACGGCGTCCCGGAGGGCTCGCGCGCCAGCCAGGGCAAGTCGCTGTCGGCCGACCTGCTCACCGAGGAGGCCCTCGGGCACGTCCGCGCGCTCAACGACATCGCCGGGAAGCGCGGGCAGAGCCTGGCCCAGATGGCGCTGGCCTGGGCGCTGCGCGACCCGCGGGTGACCAGCGTGCTCGCCGGCGCCAGCAGCGTCGGCCAGCTGGAGCAGAACGTCGGTGCGCTGGAGCGGCTGGACTTCTCCGACGACGAGCTGGCCGCGATCGAGCAGCACGCCGTCGACTCCGGCATCGACCTCTGGGAGGCCCCGCGGACGGCCTGAGGAGGATCAGGTCCCGCGCTCGACCAGGGCCGCCAGCCGGTCCAGCGCCATCCGCCAGCCGAGCTCGTTGTCCGCGGGTGCGACGCCGTCGGGCACGCCGTCGTGCACCGCGGTCAGCTCGGTGCCGCCGTCGCCGCCGTCGGCCAGGGTGATGGTGCTGGTCATCTCGCCCCCGAGCGTCGGGTCGGCGGTCTCGAAGACGTCGACCTCCACGACCAGCTCGTCGGGCACCAGGCGGACGAAGCGGCCGCGATAGGTGTCGGTGTGCGCGGTCGTCTTCCCCTGCGGTCCCGGCTCGTCATAGGTGAGCGAGACGCGCAGCGTGCCGCCCTCGCGGGCGTCGAACTCGTGCACGGCGCACGTCATGCCCTCGGGCACCTTCCACCGGGCGACGGCGGCCGGGTCGAGCAGGGCGCGGTAGACGGCGGCGCGCGGCGCGTCGACGTGCCGGCTCACCCGGGTGGTGGTCACGGCCGCCATGGTGCCGCGCCGCCTGACCCGTCGAGTGCTACGAACTCGTGGTGATCGCGCCGCGATCACCACGAGTTCGCAGCACTCGGCAGCGAGGAGGCGCCCGTGGACCTCGACGAGGTGGCCGACGAGCTCTACGCGGTGCCGCCCGACCAGTTCGTCGCGGTGCGCGGGCAGCGCCAGGACGACGCCCGGGCCGCGGGCAACCGGACCCTGGCCCGCGAGATCGGCGCGGTGCCCAAGCCGACCGCCGCGGCCTGGGTGTGCAACCTGCTGGTGCGCGAGCAGCGTGCGGAGATCGAGGGCCTCGTCGAGCTCGGCGACCTGCTGCGGCAGGCGCAGGAGAGCCTGGCCGGGGACCAGTTGCGGGCCCTGGACCGCCAGCGCTCCCAGCTGCTGACCGCGCTCACGAGACAGGCGACCGCGCTGGCCCGGGAGCACGGCGTGCGGGTCGGCAGCACGGTGGAGACCCAGGTGGCGGACACGCTGCGTGCTGCGCTGGCCGATCCGGAGGCCGGCCAGGCGCTGCTGTCCGGTCGGCTCACCGGGGCGATGTCCTACAGCGGCCTGGGGACGACCGGCATCCGGCCGGCGCTGCGGCTGGTGCGGCCGCGACCGGAGCAGCGCGAGGCCCCCGCGACGCGTGGCGGCACCGCGGCTCCCCGCCGGCGTTCCGCCGAGGACGCCCGCCGGGCTGCCGAGGAGGAGGCCCGGCGCCGCGAGGGAGAGGCGCGGCGGGCTGCCGAGGAGCGCCGCCGGCGTGAGCTCGAGGAGGCGCGCGCCGCGGCGGAGGAGGCCACCGCGCTGGCCGCCGAGGCCGTCGCCGCGGCCGAGGAGGAGCGGCACCGCGTCGACGACCTCGACGCGCGCCGGGCCGACCTGCAGGCGCGCGTCGAGGAGCTGGCCGACGAGCTCGCCCGCACCGAGGAGGAGGCCGCGCGGACCGCCGAGGAGCTCCAGCGGGCCGAGCTGCACCGGCGCACCGCCGAGCGGCACGCCACCGAGGCCGCCGCGGCCCGCGACCACGCGCTGGCCGCGCTCCGCGCGCTCGAGGAGGGCTGACCCGCCTGCTCAGCCCATCGACTTCTGGCCGTCGATGGTCTCCCGCAGGATGTCGGCGTGACCGGCGTGCTGGGCGGTCTCGGCGATGACGTGCAGGAACACCCGGCGGGCCGAGCGGTGCGCGCCCGGCTCGAACCACGGCGCCTCCGGCAGCGGGTGCGACGCGTCGAGGTCGGGGAGGGTGCGCACCACGTCGTCGGTGCGCCGAGCGACCTCCTCGTAGGAGGCCAGCACGCCGTCCAGCGTCTCGTCGGGGCCCAGCCGGAACTCCTCGGCCCACCTCGCCATCTGCTCCGGGTCGGTGGCCGAGGCCATGGCGCCCGGGCCGTTCAGGACGAAGTCCACCCAGCCGGCCTCCTGGGAGGCGACGTGCTTGACCAGCCCGCCGAGGGTCAGCTCGCTGGCCGTCGGCTGCAGCCGGGCCTGCTCCTCGGTGAGGCCCTGGACGGTGTAGCGGAGGAAGTGCCGGTGCGCGGCCAGCGCCTCCAGCAGGTCGGCCCGCTCGCCGGTGAGGGTCGTCGTGTCCATGGTGTCCGCCTTTTCCGGTCCGGTTCCTGTCGAGGACGACGCTAGGGCGCACAAGTGCCAGATCCTGACCGCAATCCGGTCAGGATGACGGCATGACCGATCCGGGCGCCCGCACCCTCCGGCTGCTCTCGTTGCTGCAGCAGCGCCGCTACTGGGCCGGCGCCGACCTCGCCGACCGGCTCGGCGTCTCGGTGCGCACGCTGCGCCGGGACGTCGACCGGCTGCGCGAGCTCGGCTATCCGGTGGAGGCGCAGCGCGGCGTCGACGGCGGCTACCAACTGGCCCCCGGCGCCGCGCTCCCGCCGCTGGTCCTCGACGACGAGGAGGCGGTGGCCCTGACCGTCGGCCTGCAGACCGCCGCGCAGAGCGCCGTCGCCGGGACGGCGGAGTCGTCGGTGCGGGCGCTGGCCAAGGTCGTGCAGGTGATGCCCGCGCGGCTGCGGCGCCGGGTCGAGGCGCTGCGCGCGGTGACCGACCCCGCGCCCTGGGCCGCCCCTCGGCAGCTCGTCGACCCGGAGGCGCTGGCCGTCGTGGCCCAGGCCTGCCGCGACCGCGAACGACTGCACTTCGCCTACACCGCCGCCGACGCCACCCCGTCGGACCGGAGGGTCGAGCCGCACCGGCTGGTCACCCTCGGTCGGCGCTGGTACCTGGTCGGCTACGACCTCGACCGCGGCGACTGGCGCAGCTTCCGCCTCGACCGGTTGGCCCGGCCGCAGCCGACCGGGGCGCGGTTCGCACCGCGGCGGCTGCCGGCGGAGGACGCCGTCGCGTTCGTCCGGGCCGGGACGGCGGCGCTGAGCACCCCCACCGCCGTCGAGTTCCTCGTCGACGCCCCCGCCGACCGGGTGCGGGCGCGGATCGGGCGGTGGGCGCGCGTCGAGGAGGACGGCCCAGGCCGCAGCAGGGTGCACATGGAGGCCGACGGCCTGGACTGGCCGGCGTTCGCCATCGGCACCCTGGGCGTCGAGGTCACCGTCGTCTCACCGCCGGAGTTGCTGTATCTGCTGCACGAGTGGGGGCATCGGTTCAGCAGGGCCGGTTCCGTCGTACCCCCGGACGAGCATGGGGACCGTCCCACCGAGGGGAGGTCGCCATGACCCGCACCGTCACCAGCATCGAGGCCCTCGACCTGGAGATCGCCGTCGCCTACATCGCGCTCGGCGTCGCCCGCAGCGCGGCGGCCCACAGTCCGTCGGCCGAGAACGCGCGGCGGGTCGCCGACGCCGAGGCCGACGTCGACGCCCTGCTCGACGAACGCCTCGCGGCCGCCTGACCGCCGCCGTCAGCCACAGCCGGGTCCGTCGTCCTCGGGGTGGACGAGGGGCTCTGGTGGCGGCGTCGTGGTGGCGATGGCAGGCAGGTCGGAGCCCGTCGTCCGCCCGAACTGCTGGGTGGCCCACACCGACCCGTCCTCCGCGCAGTGCACGCCGACGCCCAACCGGTCCCAGCCCGGGTTGACCACGTTGACCCGGTGGTCGTCGGAGCGCATCCAGCCCGCGTGCATGGTGCCCGCCGGGACCGGACCGGTCGACTGGAAGACGTTCTCGCCGATCCCCTGCAGGTCGGAGAGCTCCTCCCGCGCGAGCAGCGCACCCATGTCCTGGTGCCTCAGCTGCTCGGTGCGCGCCATCTCGGCGCTCCAGCTGCGGGCCACCGCCGCGAGCTCCTCGTCCCACTCCACTGGTGCCAGCCCGCGTTCGGCGCGCTCGTCGTTGACCCGGTCGAGGACGTCCCGCGCCATCTCCTGCTCCGCGGCGGAGGCCTCCGCGGGCGGCGGGGTGGAGGTCGGCGCGTCTGGCCCGGGGGCCGGTCCGGACACCGGGACCTCCACCGCCACGCACCCACCGAGCAGCACCGTGAGCAGCGCCGCGACGGTCACGAGTGCGGAACGGCGGCCGGCTGTCATGCTCCGTCGTTACCCCGTCCGGGTCCCGGCCGGATGGGGAGCGCATTGCGATCGGGTGTCGGTCTCGGGAGGCCCCTCTGCAGGGTCCCGCCGCGAGCTTGCGAGCGGTGGGGGGCGGAGGGGTCCTTCACCTAGCGTCGGGCCATGACAGACCCCGCACGCCGCGTCGCCATCATCACCGGCTCCGAGTCGGGCATCGGCCGGGCCACCGCCGTCGCGCTGGCCGGGCAGGGCTGCGACGTCGGCATCACCTGGTACCGGCAGCGCGAGGCCGCGGAGGCCACCGCCGAGGAGGTGCGCGGGGTGGGGCGCCGCGCCGAGGTCCGGCACGTCGACCTGACGCGGCTGCCCGAGGCCGCCGACGTCGTCGACGAGCTGGCCGAGGCCCTCGGCGGGGTCGACGTCCTGGTCAACGACGCCGGCACCGGGCACATGTCGACGGTCCTCGAGACGGACTTCGCCACCTGGCGGGAGGTGCTGGCCACCGACCTCGACGCCGCGTTCCTGTGCCTGCAGCGGGCCGCCCGGCGGATGGTCGCCGCCGGCCGCGGCGGGCGGATCGTCAACATCACCAGCGTGCACGAGCACCAGCCGCGGGTCGGTGCCGCCGCCTACTGCGCGGCCAAGGGCGGCCTGGGCCTGCTCACCCGGGTCGCCGCGATCGAGCTGGCCGAGCACGGCATCACGGTCAACGCCGTCGCGCCCGGCGAGATCGCCACCCCGATGACCGGCCAGGAGGACGAGGACCCGGCCGCTCCCGGGCACGAGCGGCCCGGCGTCCCGCTGCGCCGTCCCGGGGACGCCCGCGAGGTGGCCGCCGTGGTCGCCTTCCTCGCCTCCCCGGAGGCCGGCTACGTGACCGGGTCCTCTTACGCCGTCGACGGCGGGATGCTGCAGATGGGCCCGATGGCCGGGTCCCACCTGACCTCCGACGACTGGCGGCGTCCCTGACCGGAGCCGGTCAGCCGGCGAGCAGGTCCAACAGCTGCCTCCGGTCCGGGCCGGGCGTTCCCGGCGGTGGCTCGCCGGCGTGGGCCGCCAGCCGCTCGGCCACCGCGGCGGCCAGCAGCCCGGCGCGCACCGGGTCGGGCGGCGGGGGCTCGCGGCCGGCACGGAGGGCGTCCATCTCCGTGATCCGCGCCCGGTCGGCGGCCAGCTGGCCGCGGTGGAACGACGTGACCTCCCGCTCGGTGGCCTCGTCGAAGACCCGTGCCAGCTCACCCGGGTCGTCGAGCGACGAGCGCACCGCGGCCCGCAGCAGCTGCGCGTGCAGCGCCCCGACCGAGATGCCGCGCCCGGCCGAGGGGTTGGTGCACGCCCAGGCGTCGCCCGCCGCGACGAAGCCGGTCACCACGGGGACGCCGTCCACCACCAGGCGCCGGTAGCGGTCCAGCGCCCCGGCCATCGCGAGCACACCGGTGATCGGCCGGCCGTCCAGCCAGTGCGCATGCCGCGGGCAGGCGGCCACGACCCGGTCGAACACCTCCGCCTCGCGCAGCGCCTTGAGCGGGGCGTCGCGAGCCGGCCCGAAGACGGTCACCGACCAGGTGTCGTTGTCCCCGCCCAGCGTGATCAGCGAGATGCTGCCCACGGGCGCCAGCTGCGGACCGATCCGCCGCGGCTGCTCGGGGCCGGTGGAGTAACGGGTGTAGTAGACGAAGCCGCTGGTCGAGCTCTCCACCCGGGCGGGGCGGGCGTCCAGCTCGGCCAGCCAGTCCGCGCTCGGCGACCGGCGTCCCGTCGCGTCGACGACCAGGTCGGCGGCGACCTCCTCGCCGGTGACGGTGCGCACCCCCGCGACGTGCGGGACGCCGGGCAGCGCCGAGGGGCCGGGTACGAGCCCCGCGACCCGCACCCCGCGGCGGACCGAGAGCCGCGGGTGCTCCTCCGCGGCGGCCGCCACGACCGCCTCGGTGACCGGACGACGCCCGGTGACGAAGCGGAAGCGGTCGTCGCCCGGCCGGGGCGCGCGGTCTGCGATCGACGGCGGCAGGGACTCGAGGTAGTCGACCCGGACGCACCCGCCATCGGCGAGCCGCTCGGTCAGCCCGGGCAGCTCCCGGTCGACTACCTGACGGAAGCGGGGGAGGAGGGTGTGCGGCTGGCGGAACTGGGCCACGCCGGCGCGCCGCCAGCCGTCCCACGCCTGGCGGGACGTCCCGGGAGGGTCGGCCGGGTCGGGTTCCAGGACGGTGACCTCGTGCCCGTCCTCGGCCAGCATCAGCCCCGCGCACAGGCCGACCACCCCGCCGCCGCACACCACGATCGTCGCCATGCCGCCTCCCGGGTCCGCCGGGGACGCTGCCACCGCGCCGGGGGACCGGACAGTGCCGGAAGCCCCGCGGTCCCGTCGCCGTCCCGGCGCTCGGTCCGGCTCCCACCATGTCGATCATGGACTTGTTCCGGCCTCGGCCGGCGTGCCGGCGCGTGTCGTCGGCAACAGCCCCATGATCACCGGCGGGACGACGTCCGGGGCGGTCGGCGGGTGGGAGGGGGCCGTCCCGGCGTCGTCAGCCGCCGCGCTTGCGGCGCTTGTTGCGGTAGAGGTCGGTGTCGGCGCGCACGAGCAGCTCGGCGAGGGTGTCGCCGGGCCGGGCGGTCGCCGTCCCCGCCGACCAGGGCGCCGGGTGGGCCGCCCGCAGCCGGGCCAGCAGGTCCTCGACGCGGGCGGCGTCGGTGGCGGGCAGGCTGAGCACGAACTCGTCGCCGCCGTAGCGGCCCAGCAGGTCCGACAGCCGCAGCCGCGCGCTCCACGCGGTGGCCAGTTCCTGCAGCAGGGCGTCGCCGGCGCGGTGACCCGCCTGGTCGTTGACGGCCTTGAAGTCGTCGAGGTCGATGAGCACCACCGTGAACGGTTCGTCGCCGCGCTGCGCGTGCGCCAGGCCGCGGTCGGCCGCCGCCTGCCAGGCGCGCCGGTTGGCCAGCCCGGTCAGCGGGTCGGTGGCCGCGGCGCGGCGCAGGTCACCGGAGATGCGCAACTGCACCTCGGTGAGGACGACGACGGTGACCACCGTGGTCAGCCACAGGGGCAGGTACCCGGTGGGCGCCGCGGCGACGGCACCGGCCGTGGTGAGCACGAGCAGCACCCCGACGTGGACCCGCGCCGCCCGGCGGGAGAAGAAGTGCCCGCTGAAGACGCCGACCGACACCATCGCCGGCCCCAGCCCGACGATCCCCACCGCGGTCGCCGCGCGCCAGGTGAGCAGGCCCAGTGCCGCGGAGGCCACCAGGACCGCTGCGTGCAGCGCCCACGGCCCCAGCCGGTCGCGACCCAGCCAGAGCACGACCGACCCGGCGGCGGTCAGCGCGGCCAGGCCCCACAGCAGCGCGACCGGCGACCGGTCGGACACCGGCACCAGCGCCCCCACGGCGCACAGCACCGCGCTCACCGCGTACAGCAGTGCGAGCAGCGCGAAGCCACCTGGCCGCAGCGTGTGCATGGACCCCCCGTCCGTCCGGGCCAGCATCAGCCGCCCCGGCGACGCTCTGCAGCGTTGCGGAACCGACCCGACCCGATGGGGGGAGCCCCCGCCGCCCGACCGGGGGAGGCCGGGCTCACTCCGTGTCACCCGCCGGTGTCGGCCGTCATCCGCCGGTGAGCTCGGTCGGCACGGTGATGACGTCGACCATCGCGCCGCGACGGTGCACGGTCACCGGCAGCGGCCGGCCGATCGCCTCGTCGAACAGCAGCCGCTGCAGGCTCTGCGCCTCGGCGACCGGCCGGCGTCCGGCCTCGAGCACCAGGTCGCCGGCCTTGAGCCCGGCCCGGTCGGCCGGCGACCCGGGGACGACGTCGACGATGCGCAGTCCCCGGCGGCGCCCGGTGCGCTCGGCCAGCGCCGCGGGCAGCGGTGCCGGCGTGCTGACCAGGCCGAGGAAGGCGCGGCAGACGCGGCCGTCGCGGACAAGCGCGTCGACGATCCGCCGGGTCGTGTCGTTGACCGGCACCGCGAGGCCGAGCCCCCAGCCGGCGACCGCGGTGTTGACCCCGACCACCCGGCCGGCGGAGTCGGCCAGCGCCCCGCCGGAGTTGCCCGGGTTGAGCGCGGCGTCGGTCTGGATGACGTCCTCGACCACCCGTGCGGTGCGGCCGTCGCGCGTGGGCAGCGACCGGCCCAGGCCGCTGACCACCCCGGCGGTCACCGAGCCGGCCAACCCCAGCGGGTTGCCGACGGCGACCACCAGCTGGCCCACCCGGAGCGTCGACGCGTCGCCGAGCCGGGCCGGCGGGGGAGTGGCACCCCGCGCCCGGACGACGGCGAGGTCGGACAGCGGGTCGGCGCCCACGACGTCGACCGCGGTCTCGCTGCCGTCGGCGAACACCGCCCTCCCCGACCGGGATCGCCCGACCACGTGGGCGTTGGTGAGCATCAGCCCCTCACCCGGGACGACGACCGCCGATCCGGCGCCGCCGCGGCCGTCGGGAGCGGTCACCTGGAGGGCCGCGACGTGCGGGGTGAGCTCGGCCGCGACGGCGGTGACGACCTGCGAGTAGGCGTCCAGGGCGGACGCCGTGTCCGGCTCCGGGGACGGGCCCATGGCAACCTCCTGATTACTCGCTTACACAGTGAACGCCTCCTCCGGGCGCTGGGGGAGCGGTCATGCCGTGGGCGAACAGCGGCCCGATACTGACGCCGTGACGATCCCGGCGACCGCCCGTCGAGCTGCGGCGGAACAGGCGTGGACGCAGCTGCGGCCGGAGCTGGAGGCCGAGGCGGTCGCCGCGCTCGGCCCGGCGGAGGGCGACGCCTTCCTCGCCCGCGCCGACCTCGCGCTCTACGACGTCCACGAGCCGCTGGCCACCCTCTACGCGGAGGCCGCCGACGAGCTCTTCGCCCGCGCGCTGCGCAGCGCACTGGCCGCCGCCGTCGAGCGCCCGGAGGCCCTGCGGCGCATCGACCGGCGCCGGGAGGTCGACCCGGGGTGGTTCCAACGGTCCCGGGTGCAGGGCTACGTCTGCTACGTCGACCGGTTCTGCGGCACCCTCGACCGGCTCCCCGGCCGGCTGGACCACCTGGCCGAGCTCGGTACGACCTACCTGCACCTCATGCCGCTGCTGCGGCCGCGGCCGGGGGAGAACGACGGCGGTTACGCGGTGCTGGACTACCGCGCGGTCGACCCGCGGCTGGGCACGATGAGCGACCTCGAGGACGTCGCCGGCGCACTGCACGACCGCGGCATGGCGCTGTGCATCGACCTGGTGCTCAACCACACCGCCCGGGAGCACGCCTGGGCGCAGGGCTGGCTGGCCGGCGACCCGGCCTACGCCGGCTTCTACACCGCCTTCCCCGACCGCACGCTGCCCGACGCCTACGACGCGACGATCCCCGAGGTCTTCCCCGACCGGGCGCCGGGCTCGTTCAGCTGGGTACCGGAGGCCTGCGGCGGCGCCGGCGGCTGGGTGTGGACGACGTTCTGGCCGTACCAGTGGGACCTGGACTACTCGAACCCCGAGGTCACCCTGGCGATGCTCGGGGAGATCACCTGGCTGGCCAACCGCGGCGTCGACGTGTTCCGCATGGACGCCGTCCCGTTCATGTGGAAGCGGCTGGGCACCAGCTGCCAGAACCAGCCCGAGGGCCACAGCCTGCTGCAGCTGCTGCACGCGCTGACCCGGCTGGCCGCCCCCGGCGTCATCTTCAAGGCGGAGGCGATCGTCTCGCCCGACGACCTGGTGGGGTACCTCGGCGGGCACGACCGCTACCGGCCCGAGTGCGAGCTGGCCTACCACAACCAGCTCATGGTGCTGCTGTGGAGCAGCCTGGCCACCCAGGACGTGCGGCTGGCCCGGCAGGCGCTGCGCCGGATGCGGCCGGTGCCGCCGACCGCCACCTGGTGCACCTACGTGCGCGGCCACGACGACATCGGATGGGCGGTCGCCGACGAGGACGCCGCAGCGGTGGGCCTCGACGGCTTCGCCCACCGCCGCTTCCTCAACGACTTCTACTCCGGCCGCTTCCCGGGCTCCTTCGCCCGCGGCGCGCTGTTCCAGGAGAACGAGGTCACCGGCGACGCGCGGGTCTCCGGCTCGGCGGCGTCGCTGTGCGGCATCGAGGCCGCGCTCGAGGCGGGCGACGACGCCGCGCTGGACGCCGGGGTCCGCCGGCTGGTGCTGCTGTACTCGGTCGCCTACGCGTACGGCGGCATCCCGCTGCTCTACATGGGCGACGAGCTGGCGCTGCGCAACGACTCGGGCTACCTGGCCGACCCCGCGCTGGCCCCGGACAACCGCTGGATGCACCGCCCGCCGATGGACTGGGAGGCCGCCGCCCGCCGGAGCGACCCGGCGACCCTCGAGGGCCGGGTGTGGCGGGAGCTCCACCGGCTGGGCGAGGTGCGCCGCGCGCAGTTGGCGCTGCGCGGCGGGGTGGAGTCCACAGTGGTGGACGCCGGCAGCGACGCGGTCCTGGTGTGGCGGCGCAAGCACCCGCGCAGCGGCACCTTCGTCGGGCTGGCGAACTTCTCGGCGTTCCCGCAGGCGGTGGACGCCGACACCGTCACCGGCTTCGGCGGCTTCGAGCAGGTGCACGGCAGCGACGGCGTCCTCCCGGTGCGGGAGGGGCAGGTCGTCGTCCCGGGCCTCGGCTTCGCCTGGTTCGCCGAGCCGTGAGCCGGGGAGGCGGCCCGGGGACGGAGCCGGGGGTCACGGTCGGCGTCGAGGAGGAGTTCCACCTGGTCGACCCCGACACCCTCGTGCTCACCCCGGGCACCACGGTCGTGGCGGCCGCCCTGGCCGGCGACGCCGGGGAGCACGTGCACCCGGAGATCGTCAGCACGCAGCTGGAGACCTCCACCGGCGTCTGCGCCACCCTCCCCGAGCTGCGCACCGAGCTGAGCGCCACCCGTGCGGAGGCCGCGGCCGCCGCGGCCCGTGACGGGCTGGCCCTGCTGGCCGCCTCCACCCACCCGTTCGGCACCTGGCGCGAGCAGCGGCTCACCGCCGCACCGCGGTACCGGGACAGGGCACAGCGGTGAGGCGCGCTGGCCCTCCGGCAGGACATCTGCGGCTGCCACGTGCACGTCGGCGTCCCCGACGTCGGGACGGCGGTCGCGGTCCTGGACCGCGTGCGCGCGTACCTGCCGGTGCTGCTGGCGATGACCGGCAGCTCGCCGTTCCACGACGGCGCGGACACCGGCTACGAGTCCTGGCGCACGGTGTGGTGGTCGCACTGGCCCAACGCCGGGCCGCCCGAGCCCATGGGCAGCGAACAGCGGTTCCGCGAGGTCGTCGACGGGCTGGTCCGCTCCGGGGTGGTGCAGGACGGCCGGCACCTGTACTGGGACGTGCGGCCCTCGGCGCGCTGGCCGACGCTGGAGTTCCGGCTGGCCGACGTCTGCACCGACCTCGACGCCGCCGTCCTGCACGCCGCGCTGGCCCGCTCGCTGGTGCGGGTGCTGGCCGGCCGCCGAGCGCGGTGAACCGTTCGACGGGCCGCGTCCGGAGCTGTTGCGAGCCGCCCGCTGGCGGGCCGCCCGCGACGGCCTCGGCGGGGAGCTGTTCGACCCGGTGCGCGGCGAGCCGGTGCCCGCGCGGGGCGCCGTGGGCGCGCTGGTCGCCGAGCTCGCCGACGACCTGCGCGCGCACGGCGAGGAGGACGACGTCGCCGCGCTGCTCGACCGGCTCTGGGAGCGCGGCACCTCGGCCGCGCGGCAGCGGGCCATCTGGGCGCGCACCGGCGACCCGCGGGCGGTGGCCGCCGAGGTGGTGCGGGACGGGGCCGCCGGGGCGGGGTGACGCGCGGGCCGCCGGGGTAGGGGACGCGCATGACCGAACCGCGACCCCTCGCCCTCGTCACCGGCGCCTCGAGCGGCATCGGCTTCGAGCTGGCCCGCCAGTTCGCCGAGAACGGCTTCGACCTGCTCGTCACCGCCGAGGACCCCACCATCGACACCGCTGCGGCGAAGCTGCGCAGCTCGGGCACCGCCGTGTCGGGCTTCCAGGCCGACCTGAGCACCGCCACCGGGGTCGACGCCCTGTGGGACGCCGTCCAGGCCGCCGGCCGGCCGCTCGCCGCCGCGGCCCTCAACGCCGGGGTCGGCAAGGGCGGCCCCTTCGTCGAGAACCTGATCGAGGACGAGCTGGCGATCATCGACCTGAACGTCCGCTCCACGGTCCTGCTCGCCAAGCACGTGCTGCGCCACATGGCAGCCCGCGGCGAGGGGCGGGTGCTGTTCACCTCATCGGTCGCCTCGACCATGCCCGGGCCCTACCAGGCCGTCTACAACGCCTCGAAGTCGTTCGTCCAGTCCTTCGCCGAGGCGGTCGCCGAGGAGCTGGCGGACGCCGGCGTCACGGTCACCTCGCTGATGCCGGGGCCGACCGACACCGAGTTCTTCGAACGCGGCGACCTCATGGACACCACGCTCGGCCAGGGCCCGAAGGACGATCCGGCGCAGGTCGCGGAGCAGGGCTTCGCGGGCCTGATGAAGGGCGAGCGCAAGGTGCTGGGCGGCTCGGCGATGAGCAAGGCGCAGGCGGTGGTCAACTCGGTCCTGCCGGACGGGCTCAAGGCCAAGGGGCACGCGAAGATGGCCGAGCCCGGCAGCGCGGAGTAGCGCCATGGCAGGCGTCCGCGACCTGGCCCTGCCGCTGCGGGACCCCGCCGACCTCGACCCGTTGCTCGAGCGGGTCGGCGACGCGCGCATCGTCGCGATCGGCGAGGCCAGCCACGGCACGCACGAGTACTACGCCTGGCGGGCCGCGCTGACCCGCCGGCTGATCACCGAGCGTGGCTTCGGCCTCGTCGCGGTCGAGGGCGACTGGCCGGACTGCTACCGGGTCAACCGCTCGGTCAAGCACCGCCCCGGTGCCGACGCGGACCCGCGTGACGCCCTGGACGCCTTCTCCCGCTGGCCGACCTGGATGTGGGCCAACGACGACGTCGTCGACTTCTGCCGGTGGCTGCGTGACGTCAACGCCGAGCGCGCCGAGGGCGAGCGGGTCGGCTTCTACGGCCTGGACGTCTACAGCCTCTGGGACTCCATGCAGGAGCTCGTCGGCTGGCTGCGCGACAACGAGCCCGAGCACGTGGACACGGCGGTCCGGGCGCTGCGCTGCTTCGAGCCGTTCGGGGAGGACGGCGCCGAGTACGCCTTCGCCAGCCGCTTCGCGCCGACCTCCTGCGAGCAGGCCGCCGTCGACCTGCTGCACCACCTGTGCGAGGAGCGCGGCCGCGAAGAGTCCGAGGGGGACCCCGAGGCCCGCTTCTCCGCCGAGCAGAACGCCGCGGTCGTCGTCGACGCGGAGCGCTACTACCGGGCGATGGTGCAGGGCTCGGCGGAGTCGTGGAACGTCCGCGACGTCCACATGGTCGACGTCCTCGACCGGCTGCTCGCCCATGCCGGGGACAAGGCCGTCATCTGGGAGCACAACACGCACATCGGGGACGCCCGTGCCACCGACATGGCCGACGTCGGGATGACCAACGTCGGGCAGCTGCTGCGCGAGCGGCACGGCCTCGACGACGTCGTCCTGGTCGGCTTCGGCGGGTACCGCGGCGGCGTCATCGCCGGCAGCGAGTGGGGCGCGCAGATGCAGCGGATGCCGGTGCCCGAGGCCCGGCCCGGCAGCCTCGAGGCGCTGCTGCACGAGGAGCTGGGCCGCGACGCGCTGCTCGTGTGGAGCCGCGACGGCTCCCAGCCGGCCGAGCTGGAGCGCCGGCTGGACCACCGGGCGATCGGCGTGGTCTACCGGCCCGAGCGGGAGAAGTGGGGCAACTACGTGCCGACCGTGCTGGGGGAGCGCTACGACGCTTTCGTCTACCTGGAGGACACCGCGCCCCTGCAGCCGCTGCACCTGGAGCGGGCCGACGAGCACGTGCCGCCGCTGGCGCACGCGGTCTAGGGCCCGGTCATGGCGCTCCCGCACGCCGCGGAGGGACGGCTCGCAGCCCGTCCGCCGGCCACACCGGCCGCGGTGCCGTACCCACCGGGCATCCGCACGCTGGAGCTGGGGCCGCACGCGCAGGCGCAGCTCGTCGTCCCCGACGGGCCGCCCCGGCCGCGACCCCTGCTGGTGTTCTTCCACGGCGCCGGGGGCACGGCGGCGCAGTCCGTGGCCCTGGTCGGCGACCCGGCCACCGCGCGGGACGCCCTGGTGCTGGCCCCGTCGTCGGTCGCCTCGACCTGGGACCTCATCGCCGGCGGCCTCGGCCGGGACGTCGCGGTGCTCGACGCGGCCCTGGAGCAGGTCTTCGCCCGCCAGCCGGTCAGCCGCGTGGCTCTCGGCGGCTTCTCCGACGGCGCCTCGTACGCGCTCAGCCTCGGGCTGGCCAACGGCGACCTCGCCGAGGCGGTCCTGGCCTTCTCCCCGGGGTTCGCCGTCCCGCCGCGGCTGGCGGGCCGGCCGCGGATCTGGATCTCCCACGGCACCGACGACCGCGTGCTCCCCGTCGCGCGGTGCGGACGGCGGCTGGCCCGCGAGCTGGGCACCAGCGGGTACGAGGTCACCTACGAGGAGTTCGACGGCGGCCACGTCGTCCGGCCCGGAGACGTGACCGCCGCCCTCACCACCTGGCTGGGCGGACCCGGTTGAGCCGTGAGCGCGATGGCCCCGTCACGGGCCCCGCTGGCCCCGTCCAGAGGCTCGCCGCGAGCCTGCGAGCGGTGAGGAGGACGGGGTCCTTCTCCGAAGGGTGGGGAGGACGGGGTCCTTCTTCAGGCGGACCTGCGCTCGGTGATGTCCGTCGGAGGTGCCTGCGGGTCCTTCCGGCCGCCGGTCTTGCCGACCGCGAACCCCGGGCCGAGCTCCTCCAGGGCCAGCCGTCCGTACACCTGCTGCTGGGTGGCCACCCGCTCGGCGCGACTGCGGCCCAGGAAGCTGACCATCCAGTGCAGCACCGCGGTGACCCGGCTCTTGAAGCCCACGATGTACATCAGGTGCACGACCAGCCAGAGCACCCAGGCGAAGAAACCCTCGAACTTGAGGTTCTTGATGTCGGCGACGGCGGAGAACCGGGAGATCGTCGCCATGTTGCCCTTGTCGCGGTAGTGGAACGGGCCGCGCGCCTCGCGCCCGGCGATCCGCCGCGTGATCTGGTCGGCGGCGTACCGCCCACCCTGGATGGCGACCTGGGCCACGCCGGGCAGCTTGTCCAGCGCCATCATGTCGCCGACGACGTGCACCTCGGGGTGCCCGGGCAGGGTGAGGTCGGGCAGCACGTTGATGCGGCCGGCGCGGTCGATCTCGGCGCCGGACTGCTCGGCGAGCAGCCGCCCGAGCGGACTGGCCTGCACGCCCGCCGCCCACACCTTGGTGGCCGCCTGGATGCGGCGGACCTGCCCGTCGCGGTCCTTGACCTCCAGGCCGTCGGCATCGAGGTCGGTGACCATCGCGCCGAGCTGGACCTCGACGCCGATCTCGTTGAGGTGCCGGCGGGCGCGCTCGCCGAGCTTCTCGCCGAACGGCGGCAGGACCTGCGGGGCGGCGTCGAGCAGGATGACCCGGGCCTGGGTCGGGTCGATGCTGCGGAAGTCGCGGCGCAGGGTGCGGTGGGCCAGCTCGGCGATCTGTCCGGCCATCTCCACACCGGTCGGACCGGCGCCCACCACCACGAAGGTGAGCAACCGGTCGCGCTCGGCCGGGTCCGTGGCGAGCTCGGCCAGCTCGAAGGCGCCGAAGATGCGCCCGCGCAGCTCCAGGGCGTCGTCGATGCTCTTCATGCCGGGCGCGAACACGGCGAAGCGGTCGTTGCCGAAGTAGGACTGCCCGGCGCCGGCGGCGACGATCAGCTCGTCGTAGGGGTGCACCGTGGTGCGGCCCAGGATGGTCGAGGTGACCGTGCGGGCGGCCAGGTCGACATCGGTGACCTCGCCGAGCGCGACCCGGGCGTTCTTCTGGTGCCGCAGGATCTCGCGGGTGGCCGGTGCGATCTCGCCCTCGGACAGGATGCCGGTGGCCACCTGGTACAGCAGCGGCTGGAACAGGTGGTGGCTGGTCTTGCCGATGACGGTGACGTCGACCGGGGCCCGCTTGAGCGCCTTGGCGGCGAACAGCCCGCCGAAGCCGGAGCCGACGATGACGACCCTGGGCCGACCGGACGGGGAGGCGCCGACGGGGCCGGCCACAGGTGATGTCGTCATGATGAATAAGTCTCCCACCTCGGGGTCCCCGGGGCCTGACGCTCCGGAGCGATCCAGGTCACAGTGCGCCGTCCTACCCGCTGGTGAGCGCCTCACGCCGGCGCGGTAGACCGCTTCGGTGCCGAATCCCGCGACCCGGCCCGTCCTCGTCCCCGGGCTCGGGCTCGACGGGCGCTCGTCGGCCCGGCTCCGGGAGCTGCTGCCGGCCGACGTCATCCTGCTGCCGGGGATGGGGCTGCCCGGCCCCGTGCCGTCGCTCGAGGAGCTCGCCGTCCTGCTGCGGGACCGGCTCGGCGGAGGGCCGGTGCTGCTGGTCGGCCACTCCCAGAGCTGTCAGGTGGTCGCCGCCCTGGCCGGTGACCCGTGCGTCACCGGGCTGGTGCTGCTGGGGCCGACCACCGACCCGCGGCTGCGCTCTGCCGCGAGGCTCGTCCGGCGGTGGCTGGCCACGGCCGTCCGCGAGCGGTGGCCGCACGCGCTGCTGGCGCTGCCGCAGTGGCTGCACACCGGGCCGCGGGCCATGCGGCAGCTGTGGGCCGTGGCCTCGCCCGACCGGATCGACGTCCGGCTTCGGACGGTCGGCGTCCCGGTGACCGTCGTCCGCGGCACCCGCGACCGGCTCTGCGCGCACGACTGGGCCGCCGCCGTGGCCGCGGCCGCGCCCTCCGGCCGGCTGGTCGAGCTGCCGGGCGCGGCGCACCTGACCCCGATGACCCACCCGGGGGAGGTCGCGGCCCTCGTGCGCGAGGCCGCGGCGCAGCAGCTCCCGGGCGCCTGACGACGGGGAGCGCAGGTGGCCCGAGCACTCGGATGGGTGGCCGCTGCGTGACACGATGTGCTCGTGGCCTCCTCCTCCGCCTCGGCCGGCGCGCTGCTGCGGCACGTCCGCACCGGCCGCGCGCGCAGCCGGGCCGAGCTGGTGGCGCTGACCGGCGCCTCGCGGAACACCGTCAGCGCCCGGGTCGACCAGCTGATCGCGGCCAACCTCCTCGCCGAGGGCGGACGCGGCTGGAGCACCGGCGGGCGCCCGCCGACACTCCTGCAGTTCAACAGCCGGGCCGGCTGCGTGCTCGCGGTCGACCTGGGCGTCACGAGCGTCGACGTCGCCGTCACCGACCTCTCGGCGCAGGTCCTGGCCACGGTCGGCCACCCCATCGACATCGCCGACGGGCCCCGGCCGGTGCTCGCCGAGGTCGACCGGCTGGCCCAGCTGGTCCTCGCCGACGCCGGCCTGGAGCCGGCCGACGTGTGCGCCGTGGGGATCGGCGTCCCGGGCCCGGTGGAGCACTCCAGCGGGCGCCCGTCCCACCCGCCGATCATGCCCGGCTGGCACGACTTCCCGATCCCCAGCGCCTTCGGCCGCTACGAGTGCCCGGTCTACGTCGACAACGACGTGAACGTCATGGCGCTGGGGGAGATGGGCGCCGCCGGGTCGGTGCAGGACGTGCTGGTCGTCAAGGTCGGCACCGGCATCGGCTGCGGCGTCATCGTCGACGGGCGGGTCTACCGCGGGGCGCAGGGCAGCGCCGGGGACATCGGGCACATCCACGTGACGACGCCCGACGGGCGGCTGGTGACCTGCCGCTGCGGCCAGGAGAACTGCCTGGAGGCGCTCGCCGGCGGTGGCGCGCTGCTCCGCGACGCCGTCGCGGCGGGGCTCCCGGTCAGCACCACCCGCGAGGTCGTGGAGCGCGCCGCCCAGGGTGACGGCGCGGCGATCGAGCTGGTCCGCGAGGCCGGGCGGACGATCGGCACGGTGCTCGCGGCGCTGGTCAACTTCTTCAACCCGCACCGCATCGTCGTGACCGGCGGCGTGGCCCAGGCCGGCGTCCCGCTGCTCGCCGGCATCCGGGAGTCGGTGTACCGGCGGTCGATGCCGCTGGCCGCCCGCGCCCTGGAGATCACCGTCAGCGAGGCGCCCGAGCTCTCCGGCCGGGTCGGCGCCGCCCTCATGGCCATCGAGGGCTTCCTCGACGAGGAGTCGGTCGAGCAGGCCCTCGCGCGGTGACACGGTCGGCCCACCGGCCGACACCGCGGCCAGGTGCCGTCCCCGGCCGTCGCTGAGCCCTCCCGGCACTCGATCGCGGGGAGCCTGCGGCCCCCACTCCTCGCGCCGCCTCGCAGGGCGGCTCACCTGGACACCGCGCCAGGCGCCGAGCCCCGCTCGCTCGCGGAAACGTTGCGTCGCGCCTGCGCGGACCCCTCGGTGCGGTCCGGGAGGTCCGCCATGCCATCGGGTCTCATTTCGGCAACCCCCCGTTCAGTGGCCTTGACCACGTCCGGCACCGCCCCTTATGTTCTCGCCTCAGCCGACTAATGGTCAGTGTTGAGCAGAAGTTCGGGTGGTGTCGCAGTGGCTGTCTCTCATCCTCCCCGCGCCGGGGTGCCTCCTCTGCTGGAGGTGCACGGCGTCGTCAAGTCGTTCCCGGGCGTAAGGGCGCTCGACGGGGTCGACCTCGACGTCCGGGCGGGGGAGGTGCACTGCCTGCTCGGCCAGAACGGCGCCGGCAAGTCGACGCTGATCAAGGTGCTCGCCGGGGCGCACCAGCCCGACGCCGGCCGGATCAGCTGGCGCGGGGAGCCCGTCCGGCTCACCGACCCGCAGGCGGCGATGTCGCTCGGGATCGCGACCATCTACCAGGAGCTGGACCTGGTCGCCGGTCTCACCGTCGCCGACAACGTCTTCCTCGGCCGCGAGCACGCGCGGCTCGGTCTCACCCGGCCGTCCTCGGCCAACCGCGCCGCCGCCCGCCTGCTGGAGCGCCTCGGCCACGCCGACATCCGGCCCACCGCCGAGGTCGGCTCGCTGCCGGCGGCCGCGCAGCAGATGGTCAGCATCGCCCGGGCCCTCTCCCAGGACGCGAAGCTGATCATCATGGACGAGCCGTCGGCCGTCCTGGACAGCGAGGAGGTCGAGCGGCTGTTCGCGGTGATCCGCGACCTCACCGCCCACGACGTCGCCGTCGTCTACATCTCCCACCGCCTCGAGGAGATCCGCGAGGTCGGCGACCGGATCACCGTCCTCAAGGACGGCCGCACCGTCGCCACCGGCCTGCCCGCCCGCGAGACCCCGACCCGCGAGGTCATCACGCTGATGACCGGCCGCGACATCGAGTACGTCTTCCCCGAGCGGCGGGAGCACCCCGACCTCGACGCCGCCCCGCTGCTCGAGGTCGAGGGGCTGGGGCTGCGCGGCTCCTTCGCCGACGTCTCCTTCACCGTCCGCCCCGGCGAGGTCGTGGGCCTCGCCGGCCTGGTCGGCTCCGGGCGCTCGGAGATCCTCGAGAGCGTCTACGGCGCCCGCCGCCCGACGTCCGGCACGGTCCGTGTCGGCGGCCGGCGGCTGCGCCCGGGGGACGTCGCCGCAGCGGTCTCGGCCGGCGTCGGCCTGGCTCCCGAGGAGCGCAAGAGCCAGGGGCTGCTGCTGGGGGAGTCGATCTCGCGCAACATCAGCCTCTCGAGCCTGGCCCGGTTCGCCCGCGCCGGCTTCTTGTCCCGGTCCGCGGAGGCCGAGGCCGCACGGCAGCAGGTGACCGCGCTGGAGGTCCGCCCGGCCGACGTCGACCGGGAGGTCCGGACGCTGTCGGGCGGCAACCAGCAGAAGGTCGTGCTGGCCCGCTGGCTGCTGCGCGACTGCCGGGTGCTGCTGCTCGACGAGCCGACCCGTGGCGTCGACGTCGGCGCCCGCTCGGAGATGTATGCGCTGATCCGCGGGCTGGCCGACCGCGGCGTGGCCGTCGTCGTGGTCTCCAGCGAGATCCCCGAGGTGCTCGGCCTGGCCGACCGGGTCCTGGTCATCGGCGACGGCCGCGTGCTCACCGAGGAACCGGCCGGCGCGCTCGACGAGCACCGGGTGCTCGACCTGGTCATGGAGGACGCGGCCGCCCACGGCGGCCCGATGCACACGCGAGACGACGAGCACGCACAGCGCGAAGGGGACGTGGCATGAGCAGCACGACCGTGGCGACGGGGACGGACGCTCCCCGGCAGCCCTCCGGCACGGCGGGGCGCCGCAGCGGGGCAGGGTTCCTCGCCGGTCCCGTGGGCCGCAACCTCGGCCTGGTCGTCGCCCTGGCGGTGCTCTGCATCGTCGGCACCGCCACCGCCCCCGACCGGTTCCTCGCCGTCGACAACGTGCTCACCATCCTGCGGCTGGCCGCCGTGATCGGCGTGGTGAGCATCGGGATGACGTTCGTGATCATCGGCGGCGGCATCGACCTCTCGGTGGGCGCGATCGTGGCGCTGTCCTCGGTGTGGGCGACGACGCTGGCCACCCAGGCGATGGCGGCGGACTTCCACTGGATCGTCATGGTGGTCACCGCGCTCCTGGTGGGCGCCGGGTGCGGGCTGGTCAACGGGATCGTCATCGCCTACGGCAAGCTCGTCGCCTTCATCGCCACCCTGGCCATGCTGGCGGCCGCCCGCGGCCTGGCGGAGATCATCGCCAACCGGCGCACCCAGATCGTGCAGGACCGCGACTTCCTGGCCTTCTTCTCCGGCGACGTCCTCGGCGTCCCCACGCTCGTGGTGATCTTCGCGCTGGTCGCGATCGCCGGGTGGGTGCTGCTCAACCGCACGACGTTCGGCCGGCGCACCTTCGCCGTCGGCGGCAACGCCGAGGCCGCGCGGTTGGCCGGCATCCGGGTGCAGCGGCACACCATGTGGCTCTACGTGCTCTCCGGCGTCACCTGCGGCATCGCCGCGGTCATGCTCATGGCCCGGACGACGACCGGCAGCTCCACCCACGGCACGCTCTACGAGCTCGACGCGATCGCCGCGGTGGTCATCGGCGGCACGCTGCTCATCGGCGGCCGCGGCACCATCGTCGGCACCGTCCTGGGCGTGCTGATCTTCACCACGCTCGGCAACGTCTTCACGCTGAACAACCTGTCCAGCTCCGCCCAGGCGGTCGCCCGCGGCGTGATCATCGTCGTCGCCGTCCTGCTGCAGATGCGGCTGGCGACCGGCTCCTTCAGCCTCGGCCGGCTCGGCCGCGGCTCCGGCACCGGCAGCCCGCCCGCCCCGGCCGGCGCGGCCGGCACGGTCTCCGGCGGCGCGACCCCCGGCGGCCCCGGCGGCCTCGCGCCCGGCGCGACGACCGACCGCCCCTGACGAGGTCCGGGGCGCACCCGTCCCGGACCGGCACCACCCGCACGACCCACCACCTGGCCGACGACAGCCAGGGAGGCGATTCCCGAGGAGAGAAAATGTCTGCAGCGAGGCAGCGCCCGTTCCGTCGTGTCACGTCGACCGCGCTCGCCGTTCTCGGCGCCGGCGTCCTGGTCGCCGGCTGCACGAGCAACACCCCCGAGGCCTCCGGCGGCGGGGGCGGGGGCGGGGGCGGAGGCGAGGCCGCCAGCCCCAACGACGAGGCCGGCGAGACGGTGCGCATCGGGTTCTCCGCCCCGGCCGCCGACCACGGCTGGATGGCCGGCATCAGCCAGGCCGCGCAGGCCGAGGCCGAGCGCTACGGGGACGTCGAGCTGAGCGTCGCCGAGGGCACCAACGACGTCAGCACCCAGATCAGCCAGGTCGAGACCTTCATCAACGAGGGCGTCGACGCGATCGTGCTGCTCCCCTTCGACGGCGCCGCGCTCACCCCGGTCGCACTGCGGGCCATGGAGGCCGGCATCACCGTCGTCAACGTCGACCGCGAGTTCAACAGCCCCTTCGCCGCCCGGGCCACCGTCCTCGGCGACAACTACGGCATGGGCGTCTCGGCCGGCCAGTACATCTGCACGCAGCTGGGCGACCAGCCCGACGCGGTCGTCGCGGAGATCGCCGGCATCGACTCGCTGCCCCTGACGCAGGACCGCAGCCAGGGCTTCGCCGACGCGCTGTCCGAGTGCGGCCTCAACGTGGACAACCGCGTGGCGGCGGACTTCACCGTCGAGGGCGGGGAGCGGACCGCGGCCAACCTGCTGCAGGCCGCGCCGCAGATCGACGCCATCTGGAACCACGACGACGACCAGGGCGTCGGTGTCCTGGCCGCCATCACCAACGCCGGCCGGGACGAGTTCTTCATGGTCGGTGGTGCCGGGTCGGCCAACGCGATGCGCGAGATCCAGGGCGGCCAGTCGGTGCTCGACGCGACGGTCATCTACCCGCACACCCAGGCCGCGGACGGGATCGCGCTCGCCCGGCTGATCGCGCAGGGCAAGAGCCTGTCCGACCTCTCCTCCCAGGGGGTGCCGCAGCGGATCGTGCTCGACGCCCCGGTCGTCACCGCCGACAACGTCGACCAGTACATCGACGCCGCGTTCGAGTCCTGACCCGCTGATGCGGAGTCGCCGGGTGCCGCGACGAGCGGCACCCGGCGACCCGACCGAGGAGACCGCATGACCCCGACCCTCGGCGTCGGCCTGATCGGCTACGCCTTCATGGGCGCTGCGCACTCCCAGGCCTGGCGCACCGCCCCCCACTTCTTCGACCTGCCGCTGCGTCCCGAGCTCACCGTGCTGGCCGGCCGGGACGCCGTCCGCGTCGCCGACGCCGCCGGACGGCTGGGCTGGACGTCGACCGAGACCGACTGGCACCGCGTGCTCGAGCGTGACGACGTCGGCCTCGTGGACGTCTGCACGCCCGGCGACACCCACGCCGAGATCGCGATCGCCGCGCTCGAGGCGGGCAAGCACGTGCTCTGCGAGAAGCCACTGGCCAACACGGTCGCCGAGGCCGAGGCGATGGCCGACGCCGCCGCCCGTGCCGCCGCCCGCGGCGTGCGGTCGATGGTCGGCTTCACCTACCGCCGGGTGCCCGCGATCGGCCTGGCGCGCGAGCTGGTCGCGCAGGGCCGGCTCGGCGAGATCCGGCACGTCCGCGCGCAGTACCTGCAGGACTGGATCGCCGACCCCCAGGCGCCGATGTCGTGGCGGCTGCAGAAGGAGCGGGCCGGGTCCGGCGCGCTCGGCGACATCGGCGCGCACATCGTCGACCTCACCCAGCACGTCACCGGGCAGCGGCTCACCGGGGTCAGCGCGCTGCTGGAGACCTTCGTCGAGGAGCGGCCGCTGCCGGCGGCCGAGGGGTCGCTGTCCGGCGTCGCCGGCCAGGGCACCGGCACGGTCACGGTGGACGACGCCGCGATCTTCCTCGGCCGGTTCGACGGCGGGGCGCTGGCCACCTTCGAGGCGACCCGCTTCGCGCTCGGCCGGAAGAACGCCATCCGGATCGAGGTCAACGGCTCGCGCGGCAGCCTGGCCTTCGACTTCGAGGACATGAACGTCCTGCAGTTCTTCGACGGCGACGAGCCGGCCGCCACCGCGGGCTTCCGGCGCATCCTCGTCACCGAGCCCGAGCACCCCTACGTCGGCGCCTGGTGGCCGGCCGGGCACGGCCTGGGCTACGAGCATGGCTTCACCCACCAGGTCGTCGACCTGGTCACCGCCATCGCCAAGGGCGAGGACCCCACGCCGTCCTTCGCCGACGGGCTGCAGGTGCAGCGGGTGCTCGACGCCGTCGAGCGCAGCGCCGCCGCGCGCTCCGTGTGGACCGAGATCTGAGACAGGACCCCCCACCCCCCACCACTCGCAAGCTCGCGGCGGGCCCCTGCAGGGGGCCGCTCGTCCTCCCCACCCCTCGCAAGAGGACCCCCTGCCCCCACGGCTGGCAAGCCCGCCGCGGGACCCCGCAGGGGGCCGGGGCCCGGGACGAGGCCGACCGAGAGGAGACCACGATGCCCCGTCCCGTCACCCTGTTCACCGGCCAGTGGGCCGACCTGCCGTTCGAGGAGGTGGCCCGGCTCGCCTCCGAGTGGGGCTACGACGGCCTGGAGATCGCCTGCTGGGGCGACCACCTCGACGTCGAGCGCGCCGCGATCGACGACGCGTACGTGCAGGAGCGCCTCGCCCTGCTCGACAAGTACGGCCTGAAGGTCTGGGCCATCTCCAACCACCTCAACGGCCAGGCCGTCTGCGACGACCCGATCGACGAGCGGCACCGCGGCATGGTGCACCCCCGCGTGTGGGGTGACGGCGACCCCGAGGGCGTCCGGCAGCGGGCCGCCGAGGAGATGAAGACGACCGCCCGCGCGGCGGCCAGGCTCGGCGTGAACACCGTCGTCGGCTTCACCGGGTCGAAGATCTGGAAGACCGTGGCGATGTTCCCGCCGGTCCCCGGGTCGATGGTCGAGGACGGCTACCGCGACTTCGCCGACCGGTGGAACCCGATCCTCGACGTCTTCGACGAGGTCGGAGTGCGGTTCGCGCACGAGGTGCACCCGTCGGAGATCGCCTACGACTACTGGACGACGGTCCGCACGATGGAGGCCATCGGCCACCGGGAGGCCTTCGGGCTGAACTGGGACCCCAGCCACTTCGTGTGGCAGGACCTCGACCCCGTCTCGTTCATCTGGGACTTCAAGGACCGGATCTACCACGTCGACTGCAAGGACGCGAAGAAGCAGGTCGGCAACGGGCGCAACGGCCGGATGGGTTCGCACCTGCCCTGGGCCGACCCGCGGCGCGGCTGGGACTTCGTCTCCACCGGCCACGGCGACGTCCCGTGGGAGGCCTGCTTCCGGATGCTCAACACCATCGGCTACGACGGGCCGATCTCGGTCGAGTGGGAGGACGCCGGCATGGACCGCCTGGTGGGCGCCCCCGAGGCGCTGGCGTTCGTGCGCCGGCTGGCCTTCGACCCGCCGGCGGCCGCCTTCGACGCGGCCTTCGCCAGCGGCAACTGAGGAAGGACCCCCTGCTCCTCCACCGAGCGGCGGGGAGCAGGGGGTCCTTCGTCAGGCCGCGACCGTGACCGGGAGCTCCATGCCGGCCGCGCGGTGCGCGCCGACGGAGCAGTAGAAGACGTAGTCGCCGGGCGCGAGCTCGACCTCGAGCGTGGCCGACTCGCCCGGCTGCAGCACCTCGGTGCCGGCCACGTCGCTGCCGCCCTGCTCGACGACGAAGTCGTGCGGCATGCGGCCGTTGTTGGTGACCTCGAAGGAGTACGTGCCCGCCGAGAAGGAGTCCTCGGAGAGCTCGATGAACATCTCGCCCTCGCTGACCGAGACCGTCTCGCTCTCGGCCTCCGCCGGAGCGCTCGACGAGGAGGAGGTCGGAGCCGCGGCCGAGGTGCTCGCCTCCGCGCTGCTCGAGGGTGCGCTGCTCGTGGGCGCGGCGTCGGCGGCGTCGTCCTCCGCTGAGCAGCCGCTCACCAGGCCGATCCCGAGGGCCAGGACGAGTGGCGCGACGCGGCGGGCAGAGCGGGCGGGACCGATCGCGTGGGGCACGCGGGACCTCCTGGGAGCCGACGGGACCCCACCCCGACGGCGGCTCCCCGTAGCCGGGGATGCTGCAACGCTCACGCACCCGCGCGGAACCCCCTGACGCGGGGAGCAGGACGGCGCGGGCTCTCCGTCACTGTCCGGAACCAGGCGATGACGGTGGTGTACACGTCGCCGGGGCTGCCGCTCGTCCGCGCTCGCCGCGGCGCACGAGGCGGGGCGGCCCTCGGCCAGGGCGTGCGTCGATGCCGGATCGTCGGCCGGCTGTTCCTGTCGAGGTGAGGCGGGGCCGGGGGAGTCCTCCCCGGCCCCGCGTCGTGTCACTCGGCGCGGGCGGCGGCCTTCGCGACCTTCTTGTTGGCCTTGGCCAGCGTCTTGGCGGCCTTGCGCACCCGGCGCGGCTCCCGGTCGATGGTGCCGCGGGTGAGCAGGCCGACGCCGATGCCGAGCAGCCACACGTCCTTGGCCACTGACAGCCCCTCCTGGGTCGGGGCCAGGCTGCCCGGCTTCCGCATCCCGGGGGTGTTCAGGTAGAGGCCGAGCAGCCCGCCGGAGAAGGCGGTCAGCGCCGCGCCGGCCACGGCGGTGGGCACGAACGGCGTCAGCAGCGCCGTCCCGACGGCGATCTCGCCGTACGCCAGCGCCTTGGCGAACGTCGCCGGGTCGACGCTCTTGAGGAACGGGTAGGTGCCGGAGGCGAAGCCGTGCAGTCCGGCCGCGGTGCCCTCGTCGGCGCCGCGCTTGCCCAGGCCGCTGTTGAGGATGAAGGCGCCGGCCGAGATGCGGGGCGCGATCTCGGACAGGGTGATGGGCAGTGCCATGGTGCTCCTCGCTGGTCGCAGACGGTCAGGGCCTGGCCTGGCCCTGGTCGAGGACTGCAGTGCCCACCACCCCGGGGGTCAATCCTGACCGCCGGTCAGCGGCCCCCGCGGCGGGACCGGCCGCTGAACGACGCCGCCGTGTGCGTTCCGGCGCGCGCCGCGAGCTCGGCCCGGGTGCGCGCCGGACCCGATGCGCGGCCCGAGCCGCGGGAAGAGGACGTCGTCCCGCCGCCGGACGCGGTGCCCGGCTGGCCGCCGGAGCGACCGGACCCGCCCGCCGGACGGCGGCGCCGGCCGCCGCCCTGGCCCTGCGGCTGGGGCTCCGGCGCGGGCGCCGGCTCGACGTGCGGGGCGGCCGGCCCGGTCAGCTCGGTGATCTCCGCCGCGCCCGGGCGGACGACGCTGACCTTCGGGGCGATGCCGGCCTGGCGGGCCAGGGTGCGGACCTCGCCGGCCTGGTCGGGCGTCGACACGGTGACGACGGCGCCCTCGGCACCGGCGCGGGCGGTGCGGCCCGAGCGGTGCAGGTAGGCCTTGTGCTCTGCCGGCGGGTCGACGTGCACGACGAGTGCGACGTCGTCGACGTGGATGCCACGCGCCGCGATGTCGGTGGCGCACAGCACCCGGCTGGCACCCGTGGTGAACGCCTCGAGGTTGCGCTCACGGGCGTTCTGGCTGAGGTTGCCGTGCAGGTCGACGGCCGGGATGCCCGACGCGGTCAGCTGCTTGGCCAGCTTCTTGGCCTGGTGCTTGGTGCGGGTGAACAGCACGCTGCGGCCCAGCCCGGACGCCAGCTGGCGGACGACCTCGGCCTTGTCTGCGGTCTGCACCTGCAGGACGTGGTGGGTCATGGTGCTGACCGGGGCCACGGCCGGGTCGACCGAGTGCGTGACCGGGTTGCTCAGGTAGCGCTTGACCAGCACGTCGACGCCGTTGTCCAGCGTGGCCGAGAAGAGCAGCCGCTGGCCGACCTCCGGGGTGCGGTCCATGAGGCGCTTGACGCCGGGCAGGAAGCCCAGATCGGCCATGTGATCGGCCTCGTCGAGGATGGTGATCTCGACGGCGCCGAGGTCGCAGTGGCCCTGGCCGATGAGGTCCTCGAGCCGGCCGGGGCAGGCGATCAGGACGTCTATGCCACCGGCCAGCGCCTGCACCTGCGGGTTCTGGCCGACACCACCGAAGATCGTCGTCGTCTTCATGCCCAGGGCGCGGGCCATCGGGTCGACGACGGCGGCGACCTGGTTGGCCAGCTCGCGGGTGGGGACGAGGATCAGCGAGCGGGGCCGCTTCGGCTGCCGCCGGCTGACCGAGGCGGCGAGGCGAGCGACCAGCGGCAGGCTGAAGGCCAGCGTCTTGCCCGAGCCGGTGCGTCCGCGCCCGAGCACGTCACGGCCGGCGAGGCTGTCGGGCAGCGTCGCGACCTGGATCGGGAACGGTGCGGTGATGCCGCTGGCGGTCAGCACCTCGACCAGCGGGGCGGGGACGCCGAGGTCGGCGAAGGTGGCGTCGGTGGGCAGCACGGTGGCGGGCGCGCCGGCCGGGACGACCGCGGCCGGAACCGCCGCGGCGGTCGGCGCCGGCCGCTGCTGCGCGGCCTGCTGGGCGGTGTCGGGGCGGCTGCCCCGGCCGCGGCCGCCACGGCGGCGGCGGGTGCCCTCGGGGGCAGGAGTGGACCGGTCGTGCGGGGTCATGGGGTGTTCCTCGGTGCTCGGTTCGCCGTCGGGCGACCCGGCACGAGCGCACCAGCGGCCCTGCACGGGGCAGGGCCGGGTACCGCGTCGTCGGCGGGACGTCGGACAGCCGGGCGCGCCGGGGTGGCGCTGCCGCAGCCCGACGTCCGTTCCTGCGCCCCGGATGGGCAGCAGGGCAACGCCGGTACTGCTACTCAACCAGACGCGGCGCCGGCCTGTGCCGTCAGACGGGGGAGGGGCCGGTCACACCGCGGCCGCGGTAGCTGCGCCGGTAGGTGCCCGGCGCCACCCCGATGGTGGCCCGCAGGTGCTGGCGCAGGGACGCCGGCGTGCCGAAGCCCGCTTCGTCGGCGACCCGGTTGATCGGCGCGTCGGTGGACTCCAGCAGCTGGCGGGCGAGCGCCAGCCGCTGCCCGGCCAACCAGCGCAACGGCGACAGACCGGTCTCGTCGCGGAAGCGGCGGGTGAAGGTCCGCACGCTCATCCGCGCGTGCGCGGCGAGGTCGGCCAGCGTCAGCGGCTCGCCCAGCCGCTCGACGGCCCAGGCGCGGGTCGCCGCCGTACCGATGTCCCCCACCTCGGGCAGCGGCCGCTCGACGAACTGCGCCTGGCCGCCCTCCCGCCACGGGGCGACGACGTTGCGCCGCGCCACCCGGTTGGCCACCTCGCAGCCGTGGTCGCGGCGGACGAGGTGCAACAGCAGGTCGATGCCGGCGGCGTTGCCGGCGGAGGTCAGCACGTCGCCGTCGTCGACGAAGAGCACCCCGGGGTCGACCCGGACGGCCGGGAACAGCCGCTGCAGCGTCTCGGCGTGCATCCAGTGCGTGGTGGCCGGGCGCCTCTCGAGCAGGCCGGCCGCGGCGAGCACGAAGGCGCCGGTGCAGATGGACACCAGCCGCGCGTGCCCGGCGGCGGTGCGCAGCGCGTCGGCGAGCCCGTCGGGGATCGTGCCGTCGGTCATCGCCGGCCCCCCGTGCACCCCCGGGACGACGACCGTCCCGGCGGAGGCCAGCAGGGAGGCGTCGTGCTCGGGCGTGATCGAGTACCCGGCGGAGGTGCGGACCGGCCCGCCGTCGAGCGTGGCGACCCGCACGCGGTAGAGCCGGTGCCCGTCGGCGTCGACCGCGGACTCCAGCAGCCGGTGCGGGAGGCCGAGCTCGAAGGCGATGGAGCCGGGCAGCGCCAGGACGGCGACGTCGTGGACCGGGCCCGTGAGCACGGCCGGACCGAGACCTGCTGTCATGGCCGGATCCTTGCACGTGTTGGCCGCCGGGCCACTGTCCGCCCGTCCGCGGCGTCCGCCATGCTCTCCGTCGTGACGAGCATCGCCGCGCCGCGCACGCACCGGGTCCACCCCGCCTGGTGGGTCGCCGGGGTGACCCTCCTGGCCCTGGTCGGCGCCGCGGCGTTCCGGGCGGTGCCCGGGGTCCTCATCGAGCCGCTGCGCGCGGAGTTCGGCTGGTCGGTCACGACCATCTCCGCCGCGGTCGCGGTCAACATGGCGCTCTACGGGCTGACCGCGCCGTTCGCCGCCGCGCTGATGGAGCGCTTCGGCATCCGCCGGGTCGTGGTCGGGGCGCTGCTGCTGACGGCCACCGGCAGCGGCCTCACCGTCTTCATGACCGCGAGCTGGCAGCTGGTGCTGCTGTGGGGCTTCCTCGTGGGCCTCGGCACCGGGTCGATGGCGTTGTCGCTGGTCGCGACGGTGACCGGCCGCTGGTTCGTGGCCCGCCGCGGTCTGGTGTCCGGGATCCTCACCGCCGGCGGGGCGACCGGGCAGCTGGTGTTCCTCCCGCTGGTGGCCTGGGCCGACACGACCTGGGGCTGGCGGTCGGCGTCACTGGGCACGACTGCGGCCGCGCTGGCCGTCGTCCCCCTGGTGCTGTGGCTGCTGCGCGACCGGCCGCGCGACGTCGGTGCCGTGCCCTACGGCGGAACGGCGGCCGACGACGTCGACCCGGTCCGCACCGGCGCGGCGCGGACGGCGGTGCGCGGGCTGGTGTCGGCCGTACGCTCGACGCCGTTCTGGCTGCTGGCCGGGGGCTTCTTCATCTGCGGGCTGTCGACCAACGGGCTGGTCCAGCCGCACTTCATCCCGGCCGCGCACGACCACGGCATGCCGATCACCACCGCGGCCGGGCTGCTCGCCGTCGTCGGGGTCTTCGACATCGCCGGCACGGTGCTCTCCGGCTGGCTGACCGACCGCGTCGACCCGCGGGTGCTGCTGCTGGCCTACTACGGGCTGCGCGGCCTGTCGCTGTTCCTGCTGCCGACCCTCTTCGGGCCCGACCTGCACGTCAGCATGGTGGCGTTCATCGTGTTCTACGGCCTGGACTGGGTGGCCACCGTGCCGCCGACGCTGGCGCTGTGCCGCGAGTTCTTCGGTCCGCGGGCGCCGGTGGTGTTCGGCTGGGTCTTCGCCTCGCACCAGGTGGGCTCGGCGTTCGCGGCCTTCGGCGGCGGCGTGATCCGCGACGTGACCGGCTCCTACGACCCCGCGTGGCTGGTGGCCGGGGCGCTCTGCATCGCCGCGGCGGCCATGTCGTTCCTGATCCCCCGTCGGCCGGCCGCGGCGGGGACGGCGCTGCCCACGGACCCCGAGGAGGCCGCGGCCGCCCAGGCCCACGGATGAGCCGGGTCCGTCGCCTCAGCGGGTGCGCCGGGGGAACCCCGTCCCGGCGGCGGCGACCGTCTGCCGGCGCTCGGCCCAGCGCCGTTCGGCGGCCAGGCCGTCGGCGAAGCCCCGGGCGTACCAGAGGGGTGCGTTCGCCTCGAGGCCGCTCGGCGGGTCGCCGGGCCGGTCCCCCCAGAGCAGGCGCGCGAAGGCCGCGGGGTCGCGGCCCCGGCAGCACGTCGAGGGCGGGTCGACCGGGCCGTGCGGCTCGAACCGCGCGGCGGCGTGGCCGTCCCTGCGGCCGAAGGCGTGGGCGGTCTCGAGCAGGGCCCAGTAGGGCGGCTCACGGAGGCGTCCGGTGCTCACGCCCGTCGGAGCACCGAGGCGGGCCGACGGATACACCGGGCGAGGAGTTCCCGGCGCCGGGCGGCCCCGTCCCGGCTCCCCGTTCAGGCGGTGCCGGTGAGGGCCGGGTCGACGCTGCGGCCGGTGATCAGGTCGGCCGCCCGCTCGGCGATCATGATCGTCGGCGCGTTGGTGTTGCCGCGCACGAGCGTCGGCATGACCGAGGCGTCGACCACCCGCAGCCCCTCGACGCCGTGCACCCGCAGCTGCGCGTCGACCACCGCGTCGTCGTCGGTGCCCATCCGGCACGACGAGACCGGGTGGTACAGCGACTCGAGGCTGTCGCGCACCGCCCGCCGCAGACCGTCGCGGGTGTGCACCGCGCCGCCGGGGGACCACTCCTCGGCGAGGACGTCGGACAGCGGGCCGCCGCTGGCGATCTCCCGCGTCTTCTCGACACCGCACACCAGCGCGTCGAGGTCGCGCTCGTCGGTGAGGTAGCCGGCGTCGATGGCCGGTGCCCACGTGGGGTCGGCCGAGCGCAGCCGCACCGAGCCGCGCGAGTGCACCCGGACCAGGACGGCGGCGGCGGTGAACGCGTCGACGTCGGGGTCGACCCGCGCCTGCTGCCAGAACTTCACCGGCAGGAAGTGGTACTGCAGGTCGGGTTCGGGCAGGTCCGGCCGGGAGCGGGTGAACAGCCCCGCCTCGGCCAGGTTGGAGGTCAGCGGGCCGCGGCGGGCGCCGAACCAGCGCGCGTAGCCCGACGGCGACTCCGCCCGGTGCAGCGACCTCCCCGACCGGGTGTGCCAGACGACCGGCACCAGCGGGTGGTCCTGCAGCCCGCCGCCGACGCCGGGCAGGTCGGAGACGACGTCGACGTCGACCCGGCGCAGGTGCGCGCCCGGGCCGATGCCCGAGAGCATCAGCAGCTGCGGCGAGTTCACCGCGCCGCCGGCCAGCACGACCTCGGCCGCGGCGTGCGCGGTGTGCGTCCGCCCGCTCGACCGGTACTCGACGCCGGTGGCCCGCCCGCCGGACACCAGCACCCGCGTGGTCAGCGCGCCGGTGCGCACGGTCAGGTTGGGCCGGGCCGTCGCGGGGTGCAGGTAGGCGTCGGCTGCCGACCAGCGGCGGCCGCGGCGCTGGGTGAGCTGGTAGAGGCCCACGCCCTCCTGTCCGGCGCCGTTGAAGTCGTCGTTGCGGGGGTACCCGGCCGCGACCGCGGACTCCACGGCCGCCCGTGACCAAACGTGGGGGGAGCGCGGGTCCTCGACGCGCAGCGGGCCGCCGACGCCGTGGAACCGGTCCGCGCCGCGGGCGTTGTCCTCCATCCGGCGGAACAGCGGCAGGACGTGCTGGTAGGACCACGAGCGGTCGCCGGTGAGCTCGGCCCACTCGTCGTAGTCGGCCGCCGCGCCGCGGACGTAGATCATCGCGTTGATCGACGACGACCCGCCCAGCAGCTTGCCCCGCGGCCAGAACAGCCGCCGTCCGCCCAGGGCCGGCTGCGGCTCGGTCGTGTAGTTCCAGTCCCGGCGGGTGCGCCAGGTCTTGTACAGCGCCGCCGGTACCTGCACCTCCAGGACGTCGTCCGAGCCGCCGGCCTCCAGCAGCAGCACCCGCAGCGACGGGTCCTCCGACAGCCGCCCGGCCAGCGCGCAGCCGGCCGAGCCCGCGCCGACGACGACGACGTCGTACTCCTCGGTGCCCATGTCTGCCGGGTCCGGCACGGTCACCGGTGCCGCCCGTGGACCAGCCCCATCACGCGGGCGAGCGCGTCGGCGGCCGCTGCGGGCCGGGTGAAGCTCATCAGGTCGACGGGGAGGGTGACCCGCTGGCGGGTGATGGCCTTGGCGCGGGTGAACTCGCGCAGCCCGTCCTCGCCGTGGATCCGGCCGAAGCCGCTCTCGCCCACGCCGCCGAAGGGCAGGGCCGGCACCGAGGCGAAGGTGAGCACCGAGTTCACCGACGTCATGCCGCTCCTCATCCGGCGCGCGAGGTCCATCGCGCGCGCCCTCGACCGGGAGAACACCGCGCCGGCCAGGCCGTGCGCGTTGGCGTTGGTGCGCTCCAGCGCCTCCTCGGCGTCGCGCACCCGCGTGATGGTCAGCGTCGGGCCGAAGGTCTCCTCGCGCACGGCGGCCGAGGTCTCGGGCACCTCGAGCAGCACGGTGGGCGCGACCACCCGCCCCTCGACGGTCCCGCCGACCGCGATCCGGCCACCGGAGGCGACCGCGTCGTCCAGGTGCCGGCGCACCACGTCGGCCTGGGCGGCCATCGTCATCGGGCCGTACGCGGCGTCGTCGTCGGTGCCCGGGCGCAACCCGCGCACCCGCTCGGTCACCTCGGCGACGAAGGCGTCGTAGACCCGCTCGGTGGCGTAGACCCGCTCGATGCCGATGCAGGTCTGCCCCGCGTTGCTCATCGCGCCCCACACCGCGGCATCGGCCGCGGCGGCCACGTCGGCGTCGTCGTCGACGATCATCGCGTCCTTGCCACCGAGCTCCATGAGCACCGGCGTCAGGGTCTCCGCGCAGGCCGCCATCACCCGGCGGCCCGTGGGGGCGGAGCCGGTGAAGGCCAGCTTGCCCACACCGGCGCGGCACAGTGCCGCGCCGGTGTCACCGAGGCCGGTGACGACCTGCAGGGCGTCCGGGACGTCGGGGACGGCGGCCCGCCAGGCCTCGGCCAGCCACACGCCCACCGCCGGCGTGTGCTCCGAGGGCTTGAAGACGACGGCGTTGCCGGCGGCCAGCGCGTAGGCGATCGAGCCCATCGGCGTGAACACCGGGTAGTTCCACGGGCCGATCACGCCCACGACGCCGAGCGGCTGGTACTCCAGCCACGCCGCGTGGTTGGCCGCCAGCAGGCCCGGGCGGACCCGTCGCGGCCCGAGCACCTTGCGGGCGTGCGCTCCGGCCCACGCGAGGTGGTCGACGGTCAGGGTGATCTCGAGGATCGCGTCGGCGTGCGGCTTGCCGTTCTCCCGGTGCACCAGGTCGGCCAGCTCGTGCACCCGGCGGGCGAGACAGCCGCGGTAGGCCGCCAGCCGCGTCCGGCGGCCGTCGAAGCCGAGGTCGGCCCACGCCGCGGCGGCGACGCGGGCACGGTCCACGGCGGCGCGGACGTCCTCGGCGTCCTGGACGGGGAACACACCGACGACCGCGCCGGACGCGGGCGCGGTCGACTCGAACGTCCCGGCGGCGCGGCTCCCGGCGCCGTCCCCCTGCTCGGCGAGCGACATGGGCGCGCAGGTCACTGGTGGGTGGGACTCGTCGGCGGCTGGCCGGCTCACCGGGCCGCAGCCAGCTCGCTCCGCTCGAGCGCCTCGCGGTCGGACTCCAGCACGTCGGCCGCGGCCACGACGATGTTCGGGTCCGGCCGGCCGACGACCGCCTCGTCCTTGCCCTCGTAGGGCAGGGAGTACAGGACGTGGCGCAGCGCCTCGAGCCGGGCCCGCTTCTTGTCGTTGCTCTTGATGACCGTCCACGGGGCGTGGTCGGTGTCGGTGGCCGCGAACATGGCCTCCTTGGCCGCGGTGTAGTCGTCCCAGCGGTCCAGCGAGGCGAGGTCGGTGGGGGAAAGCTTCCACTGCCGCACCGGGTCGATCCGCCGCACGATGAAGCGGGTGCGCTGCTCGCGCCGGGACACCGAGAACCAGAACTTGACCAGCCGGATGCCGCTGTCGACGAGCATCCGCTCGAACTCCGGTGCCTGGCGCACGAAGCGCTCGTACTGCTCGTCGGTGCAGTAGCCCATCACCCGCTCGACGCCGGCGCGGTTGTACCAGGACCGGTCGAACAGCACGATCTCCCCGGCGGCGGGCAGGTGGGCCACGTAGCGCTGGAAGTACCACTGGGTCTGCTCGCGCTCCGAGGGCTTGTCCAGCGCGACGACCCTGGTCCCGCGCGGGTTGAGGTGCTCGGTGAAGCGCTTGATGGTGCCGCCCTTGCCTGCGGCGTCGCGCCCCTCGAAGAGGACGACGAGCTGCTGGCCGGTCTCCTTGACCCAGCCCTGCAGCCGCAGCAGCTGGATCTGCAGCCGGCGCTTCTCCCGCTCGTACTCCGACCGCGGCAACCGCTGGTCGTAGGGATAGCCCTCCCGCCAGGTCTCGATCCGCTTGCCGTCCGGGCCGAAGAGCTCGCCGTCGTCGTCCCAGTCCTCGTCGGAGTCGTCCGCGGGGAGGGCCTGCAACCGGTACTGGGAGACGTCGATCTCGGACACGCAGTGGGGGGTACCCCGGGGAACGGCCCGGTGCACGCGCCGCCCCCGGTGTGCCGCTGCGATGCTGACCCCGTGTCCGGTTCCCCCGATGCCCCGGGCGCGCCCCGTCCTGACGTCGCCCCCGGAGCGGCCGACCCCTTCGCCACCGCGGAGCTGCGGCGGCGGGTGCTCGCCGCCTGGGCCGACTCCCCGGCCCGCTTCCGCGAGGACGCCAACGCCGAGGAGGACCTCGTCCGCGGCGGCTACCGCGACCGGCTGTTGGTGGAGCTGGCCCAGAACGCCGCCGACGCCGCCGCCCGGGCAGGGCTGGCGGGGCGGCTGCGGCTGGAGCTGACCGGCGACGGCGCCGGGGCGGAGGTGCTGCGGGCGGCCAACACCGGCGCCCCGCTCGACGCCGCCGGGGTGCAGGGCCTGGCCTCGCTGCGCGCCTCGGCCAAGCGCGACGAGCCGCGGTCCGGAGGCCGGGCCGGAGTCGGGGGCGGACCGCGGGTCGAGACGGTCGGCAGGTTCGGGGTCGGCTTCGCCGCCGTCCTCGCGGTCACCGACGAGCCGGCGGTGCACTCGACCGCCGGTGGGGTCGCGTTCAGCACCGGTCGCACCCGCGCCGAGGTCGCCGCCGTCCCCGCGCTCGCCGAGGAGGTGGCCCGCCGGGACGGCGCGGTGCCGGTGCTGCGACTGCCCTGGCCGGCCGGGGGGACGCCACCCGAGGGCTTCGCCACCGAGGTGGTGCTGCCGCTGCGCGCCGGGTCGCGGGCCGCCGTGCGCACCGCCCTGGAGGAGCTGGCGCCCGAGCTGCTGCTGGCGCTGCCCGGGCTCGCGGCGGTCGACGTCGTCCTCGACGGGACGGTCCGCTCGCTGACGGTGCGCCGGCGCGGCGCGGAGGCCGAGCTGACCGACGGCGACCGGACGACGGTCTGGCGGCTGGAGCGGCGCGACGGCGAGCTGCCCGAGGCGCTGCTCGCCGAGCGGCCGGTCGAGGAGCGGGGACGGCGGGCCTGGACGCTGACCTGGGCGGTGCCGCTGGACGACGACAGGCGGCCGGCGCCCCTGCCGCTGCCCCAGCGGGTGCACGCGCCGACCCCCAGCGACGAGCCGCTCACCCTGCCCGCCCGCCTGGTCGCGCCCTTCCCGCTGGGCCCCGACCGGCGGCACGTGCTGCCCGGGACGGTCACCGACGAGCTGGTCGCCGCGGCGGCCGGCGCCTACGCCGACCTCCTCTCGGGGCTGGCCGAGGGCCCGGGGAGGGACGGCGCGGTGCTGGCGCTGGTGCCGCGCATCGGGCTGGCGGGCGCCGAGCTCGACGCCGCGCTGTGCACCGCGGCGCTGGAGCGGCTGCGGGAGTCCGCCTGGCTGCCGGTCGCCGGCGCGGACCGCGACCGGCAGCCGCCCGGCCGCGCCGCGGTGCTCGACGAACCGACCGAGGAGCGGGTGGCCGCGCTGACCGGCGTCCTCCCCGGGCTGCTGCCGGCGGGCTGGTCCGCCCGGACCCAGCTGCCCGCGCTGGCCGCCCTCGGGGTGCGCCGGGTCGGCACCGCCGAGGCCGTGGAGGCGGTCCGCGGCGTCGCCCGGCCGCCGTCGTGGTGGGCGGGGCTGTACGCGGCCCTCGACGGCGCCGAGCGCGAGGAGCTGGCCGCGCTGCCGGTCCCGCTCGCCGACGGCCGCACCGCCCACGGGCCGGCGGGGGTGCTGCTACCCGACGAGCAACTGCCGGTGGCGCGGCTGGGTCCGCTCGGGCTGCGGGTGGCCGACCCGGACGCGGTCGCCCCCGCCGCCGCCCGCCGGCTGCTGGAACGGCTCGGGGCGCGCCCGGCCACCGCCGCCGCGGTGCTCGCCGACCCGGAGGTGCGCGCGGCGGTCGAGGCCTCGGTCGACGCGGCCGACGACGGCTGGGACACCGACCGGGACCCGGCCGCGTTCGCCGACGCGGTCCTGGCGCTGGTCGCCGCGGCCGGGACCGGGCCGGGGGAGCTGCCCTGGCTCTCCGAGCTGGCGCTGCCCGACGCCGACGGTGGCTGGGCGCCGGCCGGGGAGCTGGTGCTGCCGGGGTCCCGCTTCGCCGGCGTGCTGCTCGACGGCGCGCTGGGCACCCTGGCCCCCGCGCTGGACGCCGACCCGGACGTGCTGCGGGCGGTGGGCGTGCTCGACGGCTTCGCGCTGGTGCACGCCGAGGACCCCGACGACCTCGACGTCGACGCAGCGCAGGACTGGGCCGACGCCGTCCTCGACCGGCTGCCCGCCGACGCGCCGGCTCCGTCGTGGCCGCCGCTGACCGCCGTCCGGGACCTCGAGCTGGTCGCCGACTGGACCGGCGCGCTGCCGCTGCTGGCCGCGCTGCCGGCGGACGCGTGGGCCGACGTCGTCCTCGACGGGGTGGCGGTGCCCGGCTACCTGCGGTGGTGGCTGGGCGGCCACCCGGTGCTCGGCGGGCGGCGCCCGGACCGGCTGCGGCACCCGGAGGCGGCGGAGCTGCAGGGACTGTACGAACCGGTCGACGCCGATCCGCGGCTGCTGGAGCTGCTGCGCCCGCCGGCGTCGGTCGACGACGTGCTCGCCGACGTCGACGGCGCGCTCGACCTGCTCGACCGGCTCGGCGACGACCGCCGCACCGTCTCGCCCGCCGTGCTGCGCACCGTGCACGCCCGGCTGGCCGCGGCGCTCGACGGCGTCGCCGTGGACCCGCCGGACCGGGTGCGCGTGGCGCCGGACCGGGTGGTCCCCGCCGAGCGGGCCGTCGTCCTGGACGCCCCGTGGTTGCAGCCACTGGTCGACTCCCCGCTCGTACCGGCCGGTGGCGCCCCGGGGCCGGTGGCCGACCTGCTGGACCTCCCGCTGGCCGGCGAGGTGGTGCGCGCCCGGGTGGAGAGCCGTCCGGCACGGCGGGTGCGCTGGGCCGACGTCCCGGGGGCGCAGCAGGCCGCGGCCCGGCTCGGGCTGGCGGAGCTCCCCGGGGAGGTCGCCGTCCACGAGCCGCTGCGGGCCGGTGGCCGGGCGGTGCCGTGGTGGCCGGGGGACGGGGTCGACCACGTGGACGGGACCCCGGGTGCGCTCGGGCGGGCGCTGGCCTGGCGGACGGGGGCGTGGTCGCTGCGCCAGGCGCTAGCCGAGGCCTTCGCCGATCCGGAGCGCGCCGACGTGCTCGCCGCCGAGGACGCCGTCGGCCCGTGAGTCGGGACCGACGGCGCTCCCTTCGGCCCCCTCGCAGGTAGAAGGACCCCGTCCTCCTCACCGCTCGCAAGCTCGCGGCGAGCCTCTGGACGGGGCCTGGCGCGAGCTCGCGAGCGGCGGGGGCAGGGGATCCTTGTTCAGTGCCAGCGGGGTGCGGCCAGCGCGCCGGGTGCATGGCCGTGCGCCGACGGCCGGCCGCTGCGCCCGCCGGCCGCGGCCGGGCCGGGCGCGCGCCCGGCCTCGGCGCAGCAGCGGTACAGCGACAGCCACTGCTCGGCGGTCAGGTCGGCGGCGCGGGTGGTGGGCGGCAGGCCCGCCGAGCGCAGCCACCGGGGGCCGACCGGGCCGGGCAGGACGGCGCGCAGCGTGGCGCCGAGGGCGGCGCCGGGCCGGGCGAGGACGGCGTGCGCCAGGCGGTCGAAGGCGGCCGCCTCCGTCTCGGGGAGGGCGGCGCGGGCGGTGGCGGGTGCGCCGTCGAGGGCGCGGTGCGGGCGGGACAAGGCGGACCTCCGGAGGAGGGCAGGGCTGCGCGACCGGCAGCCGGTCAGCGAAGAGGAGGTGCGCCCGGCCGGAGCGGGGCGCGGACGGCGGGGAGCAGGACTCGACCCGCGGCACGTCACGGAGAGGACGGATCAGGAGCGCACGGCGGCGACGCTACGGACCGCGCCGGGTGCCGTCGAGCGGATTACCGACCGGCGGATCGGTCGGCCTTGCGCTGCTGGTGGGCCTCCCAGCGGGCGCGGTCGCGGGCGCGGGCGTCCTTGGTCCGCTCCCGGCGCTCGGCGCGCCGGCGGGCTCGGTCGCGCTCGCGCTGCTCGAAGGAGGAGTGCTGATCCCAGTTGCTGGCCAGCACCGCGACGCCCCAGAGACAGAGGCCGAAGATGGCGATGAACGAAGCGAGGATCGGGTCGAGCACCAGGAAGGCCCCGACCGAGCCGGCCAGCCAGATCGCGCCCCACACCGCCAGCCACCTCGACACGCCGTCCAGTATCCCCGCGCGGGGGACGCCCGGCCGCTGCACCCGGCTCCGGCGCACTGCGGCCGTGATCACGTCTGCGGTCGCCTCTTGAACATCGGGAGGGAGGTCCCTACGGTCAGGGGGTAGCGGTTCAACAGTCAGCCGCGGCACCAGTTGCCGGACTCCGCGTCGTGCCACGGCTGGTCCCGTGGTCGTCCGTACGGGTTCGCTTCCTCGAGAGGGGCGCACCGTGACCGCTGTTCCCACCACCGACCTCGTCTCGATCGACGTGACCGGCTCCGCCGCCACCGGCGTCCTGCTCACCGTCAGCGGTGAAGTCGACTCCTCCACCGCCCCCCGGCTGCGCGAGGTCGTGGACGCGGCCTTCGCCGACCGCGTCCCGGCGCTCACCGTCGACCTCGACGGCGTGACCTTCCTCGACTCCGCCGGGCTGTGCGTCCTGGCCGGCGCCCACCGGCGGGCCGCAGAGGGCGGCGTCCTGCTGCGCGTGGTCGCCTCGTCCCGCGCGGTGATCCGGCCGCTGCAGATCACCGGCCTCTACGACCTGCTCGCCGTCGAGCACGTCCAGCCCGGCGCCGGAGCCGGCGCCGCCTGAGGGAGGGCCCCGTCCTCCGCACCTCGCACGCTCGGGGCGGGCCCGGGACGGGGCCACGGCGGGCTCCGCAGGGGGCCACTCCCGCTGTTTCTCGACGTGGGCGCCGCATACGTGGCCGGTCGGCGGCGTGTGGCCGCCGCACATTGCTGGTTCCTCCTTCCCGTTGGGTGACCCCCGACGCTCGTGTGCAGGTCACCTGCAGGTCACGATCGTTCGTGCCTGTGGCGTACTCGGCGCGTCGTGGCTTTACAGTCTCCGGCCATGTGCCCTGAATCACAGGCCGATGTCGTTCCGCGACACGGCGACCCACGGACGCCGGCCGGCTCGCCGGGGACAGTCGCGGTGCGGTCCGCATGCTGATCATCGACTCGCTGCGGGTGACGTACGGCGGCGCCGTCGAGGCGGTGCGCGGCGTGACCATGGAGGTGCCCGACGGCAAGGTCGTCGCCGTCCTCGGTAGCAACGGTGCCGGCAAGAGCACGCTGCTGCGGACCATCTCCGGCACCCTGAGGCTGCACCGGGGACGCGTCGACGAGGGCGCGGTGCGCTTCGACGATGACGTCCTCACCACGCGCGACCCGGGGCAGATCGTCCGCCAGGGCGTCGTCCAGGTGCCGGAGGGTCGGCGGATCTTCGGCCGGCTCACCGTCGAGGAGAACCTGCGGGCCGGCGGCATGGGCAACCGCGATCGCGCCGCCAAGGCCCGCGCGCACGCCCGGGTGCACGACCTGTTCCCCGTGCTGGCCGAGCGCAGCGGCCAGCGCGCCGGGCTGCTCTCCGGTGGTGAGCAGCAGATGCTGGCCATCGGGCGGGCGCTCATGGCCAGCCCCAAGCTCCTGCTGCTCGACGAGCCCTCGCTCGGGCTCGCTCCCCGGATCATCGGCCAGATCGGCGAGGTGATCGCCGAGATCAACCGCCAGGGCACCTCGGTGCTGCTGGTCGAGCAGAACGCCACGATGGCGCTGGGCGTGGCCGACCAGGCCTACGTGCTCGACGTCGGCAAGGTCTCGTTGTCCGGGCCCGCCGCGGAGCTCGCCCGCACCGACGAGGTGCAGCGGCTCTACCTCGGGCACGGCGACGCGGTCGACACCGGGCCGGCCACCCGCGGCCCCCGCCGCACGCTCTCCCGGTGGACGGCGTGACGGCGGCCGGCGTGGACACGCGCTCGGACGTCCCGCCGGTGGAGGTCGAGCACATCAGCGTCCGGTTCGGCGCCATCAAGGCGCTGTCCGACGTCTCGTTCACCGTCGCCCCCGGGACGATCCACGCGGTCATCGGCCCCAACGGCGCCGGCAAGTCGACGATGTTCAACGTCCTCTCCGGCGTCTACCAGGCCGCTGAGGGCGAGGTCCGCTTCGGCGAGGCGCGGCTCGACCGCATGCGCCCGTTCCAGATCGCCGGGGTCGGCGTGGCGCGGGCGTTCCAGAACATCGCCCTGTCCGGCGCCCAGTCGGTGGCCGAGAACCTCATGCTCGGCCGGCACCACCTGACGAAGGCCGGGTTCCTCTCCTCCGGACTCCGGCTGCCCCGCGCCACCCGCGAGGGCAAGGTGCACGGCGAGCGGATCCGGGAGATCGCCGAGTTCCTCGACCTCGGCGACAAGCTGCACACCCCCGTCGGCGTGCTGTCCTACGGCGACCAGAAGCGGGTCGAGGTGGCCCGGGCGCTGTGCACGGAGCCGCGGCTGCTGCTGCTCGACGAGCCCGTGGCCGGGATGAACGCCGAGGAGACCGGCCGGATGGCCGAGGCGATCCGCGAGATCCGCTCGGCGCTCGGCATCTCGATCGTCCTGGTCGAGCACGACATGGGGATGGTCATGTCGCTGGCCGACCGGGTCACCGTCCTGGACTTCGGACGCCGGATCGCCGACGGCACGCCCGCCGAGGTGCAGGCCGACCCCGAGGTCATCCGCGCCTACCTCGGCTCGGGCGACGACGAGACGCCCGCCGAGGCCGCCGCACACCACACCACCAACACGTCAGGGACGGCGTCGTGACCCAGTTCCTCTCGCTCCTGCTCAACGGGTTGTCACTCGGCGCCATCTACGCGCTGATCGCGCTCGGCTTCGTGATCATCTTCAAGGCCAGCGAGGTGGTGAGCTTCACCCACGGCTCGCTGCTGCTGCTGGGCGCCTACTCCATCGCGCGGCTGTCCGAGCCGCTGGGCTTCCTGCTCGCCGTGCTCGCCGGGCTGGCGATCACCGCGGTGGCCGCGCTCGTCGTGGAGCGGTTCATCATCAACCGGCTCCGCGGCGCGCCCGTGATCAGCCTGGCGATCGTCACCATCGGCGTCGACATCATCCTGCTGACCGAGCTGATCCGGCGGATCGGCCCCGACATCCTCAACGTGCCGCACCCGTGGGGCGGGGAGTCGGTCCGCATCGGCGGCATCGGGATCACCCAGAACCGGTTGATCGCCATGATCGTCGCCGGCGTGCTCATCGCCGCCTTCTTCGCCGCGTTCAAGTACTCCAGCTGGGGCGTGGCCATGCGCGCCTCGGCCGAGGACGGCGAGACCGCGGCGCTCATGGGCATCCGGCAGGGCCGGGTCTCCGCGCTGGCCTGGGTCGTCGCCGGCGTCCTCGCCGGGGTGGCCGCCCTGTTCCTGGTGGGCAGCCCGACGCCCGGGGTCAGCTCGGCCGTGTACGCCACGGCGCTGCGGGCCTTCCCGGCGGCGATCCTCGGCGGCCTGGACTCCACCGGGGGCGCGCTGGTGGGCGGGCTGCTCATCGGGCTCGCGGAGTCCCTCGCCGCCGGCTACCAGGAGCAGCTGCTCTTCCTCGGCCGTGGCTTCGGCGAGGTCGTCCCCTACGTCGTGATGATCGCCGTCCTCCTCGTCCGGCCGTCGGGGCTCTTCGGCACCAAGGAGCTGACCCGTGTCTGAGCAGACCGTCTCGCGGCCGGCGGGAGCCACCCGCACGGGGTCCGCCTCGTCCCGGTCGGCACCGGCCCGCAGCCGCGGCTCCGTGGTCAAGTGGGTCCTGATCGCCGCGCTGCTGGGTTTCCTGCTGGTCTTCCCGCTGTACTTCGACGAGTTCTGGCTGCGCACCGGGTTCGCGGTGTTCGGCGCGGCCATCGGCGCCATCGGCCTGAACCTGCTCGTCGGCACGACCGGCCAGCTGTCACTGGCGCACGCGTTCTTCCTCGCCGTCGGGGCGGTGAGCTACTCGTACATCTCCGGAGAGTCCGGCGGGCTGGGCACCCGCGCCGGCATCGAGGGGCTGGGCCTGCCGCCCGTCGTCGGGATGGTGGTCGGCGTTCTGCTCGCCGGGCTCGCGGGGCTCGTCTTCAGCCCGATCGCGGCGCGGCTGCGGGGCATCTACCTCGGGGTCGCCTCGCTTGGCCTGGTCTTCATCGGCGTCCACGTGATCAACACCTGGACGCCGGTGACCGGTGGGTTCAACGGCCGCGCGGCGCCGGAGTTCTCGCTGTTCGGCTTCACGTTCGGCAACAGCGACCCGCAGCTGTGGGTGCTGGGCGTGCCCTTCCGGGAGGCCGAGCGGCTCTGGTACCTGGGCCTGGTCCTGGCGCTGGCCGCCTACGTGTTCGCCCGCAACCTGCTGCGCAGCCGGCCCGGCCGGGCGCTGCAGACGCTGCGGGACAGCGAGGTCGCCGCGTCGGTCATGGGCGTCAACGTGCAGGCCTACAAGGCGCGGGTGTTCCTCGTCAGCTCGATGTACGCCGGCCTGTCCGGGGTGCTCTACGCGCTGTCCATCGGCAGCATCGCCCCGGAGTCGTTCACCCTCGTCGTCTCCATCCAGTACCTGGCGATGATCGTGCTGGGCGGGCTGGGGTCGGTCGGCGGTGCGGCGCTGGGCGCCCTGTTCGTCACCGCGCTGCCGCTGCTGTTCCAGCAGTACGCCGACGTCCTGCCGCTGGTCAGCGCACCGGGGCAGGGCGGCATCTCCGCGGGCTTCGCCGCCCGGTTCCTCTACGGCGCCGCGATCATCCTCATCGTCCTGTTCGAGCCCGCCGGTCTGGCCGGCATCGCGCAGCGCCTCACCTCCCGCTTCCGCCGGGGCCGTGCGCCCGCCCACGGCGGAGTCACCACACCACCCCCGGAGCAACCCGGCTCCGCACCGACCCCCTCCGACCGACCAGCACAAGGGAGCGACACCAGATGAGAACAGGCAAGGCTCTGCGCACGACCACCGCGGTCGCCGCGGCCGTCGTCGTGGCGACCGCCGGCTGCAGCACCAGGGCACCGGAGACCGGCGGTGGAGGGGGCGGAGGAGGCGAAGGCGGCTCGGCCGGCGAGGTCACGACCGACGTCGGCGTCGAGGGGACGACGATCACCCTCGGCGTCCTCACCGACCTCACCGGTGTGTTCGCCGCTCTCGGCCAGGACATCACCAACGCCAACCAGCTGTTCTGGCAGGACAACCGGGTCTGCGACACCTACGACGTCGAGCTCGACGTCCAGGACACCGGCTACGTCCCGCAGACCGGCGTGCAGCTCTACAGCGCGATGGAGCCGAACGTCCTGGCGATGCAGCAGACCATCGGGTCGCCGATCAACACCGCGCTGGCACCGGAGTACGAGGCCGACCAGATCGTCAACTTCCCGTCGGCCTGGGCGCGTACCCTGACCGAGATACCCGGCACCGGGGTCCCGGGCGCCACCTACGACGTCGAGCTGGCCAACGGCTACGCGTACCTGTTCGAGCAGGGGCTGCTGTCCGACGGCGCCACCGTCGGGCACATCTACTTCGAGGGCGAGTACGGCGAGAACGGCCTGGCCGGCAGCGAGGCGGTGGCCGAGGAGCGCGGGCTGACGATCATCCCGGCGCAGATCAAGGCGACCGACCAGGACATGAGCGCGCAGATCACCCAGTTCGCCGCGGCCGGGGTCGACGCCATCGCCCTGACCGTCGCGCCCACCCAGACCGCGTCCGCGGCCGGTGTGGCGGCGGCCCAGGGGCTGAACGTGCCGATCATCGGCAGCAACCCGGTCTTCGCCCCGGGCCTGCTGCAGGGGCCGGCCGCCGAGGCGCTCAAGAACAACCTGTACGTGTCCAGCCCGGTGTCGGCGTTCGACGCCCAGCCCGAGCTGCTCGCGCAGTACCAAGAGGCCTACCCGAACGTGCAGCCGAGCCTCGGCGTGCTCGTCGGCTACGGCATGAGCGCGATCATGAAGCAGGTGCTCGACGCGGCCTGCGAGAACGGTGACCTGACCCGCGCGGGCGTGGTCGCTGCGTTCAGCGAGCTGGAGAACGTCGACACCGGCGGCCTCGTCGTGCCGATCCAGGGCTTCGAGACCGGCCGTTCGCCCAGCACGCAGAGCTTCATCCTGCGGCCGGCCGACGTCCCCGGTGGCGCCACCGTGGTCCAGGACGCGTTCGAGGGTGAGTTCGCCGAGGGCCTGCGCTGACCCTCGGGTGACCACTGGCGGCGCCCCCTCCCGGTCGGGAGGGGGCGCCGTCGCGTTCGGGGGAGGCTGCGGGGCGGGCCGGGACAGCGGGCCCGCAAGGTCCCCGACGAGGCCCGGGGTGGGCTCAGCGCGACTGGGGACGGCACCTGGTCGCGGTCGGATCGAGGAGTGGGGCCGGAGGCCTCCGCGACGAGGCCCGGGGTGGGCTCAGCGCGACTGGGGACGGCACCTGGTCGCGGTGTCGTCCGGCAGGACGACGGTGTCACAGCCGGCCGCGGCGGGCGACCGGGACCAACCGGAGGGCGAGGAGTGCCGTGAGCACCGCGGCGACCTGCAGCGGCACCCAGGCCGGTGCCGACCGGGCCACCGTCGCCATGAGGAACGGCACGGCGAAGCCGAGGTAGGCGCAGGCCAGGAACACCGACGTCAGCTCGCCCCGGCGCGTGGGCGCGGCCAGCCGGCCGGTGACGGTGAGCCCGGCCGCCAGGCACAGCCCGCCGCCGGACCCCAGCAGGGGTGCTGCGGCCAGCAGCCACGGCCAGGCGCCGGTGGCCACGAAGGCCGCCGCCGCGCCGAAACCGGCCGCACCGAGGGCGGCACCGGTGACGGCGGTCCACGACCCCAGCCGGCGCTGCAGGCCGGCCACGAGGGTCCCCGCGCCGAGCGTCACCCCCGCCAGGACGCCGGTGACCGCGACCCCGCCGGCCGGCAGCTCGCCCAGCAGCGGCACGGCCGAGATCACCGACGAGGGGAAGGCGTAGACGCAGACCGCGACCGGGGCCAGCACGGTCGCGGCGAGCAGAGCGCTGCCCGGGGGCAGCAGCGGGACGGCGGGGCTGCCGGTGGGGCGCCGTCCGCCAGGGGACAGGACGACGGTCTCGGGCAGCCGCAGCGCCAGCGCCAGCCCCACTCCGACCAGCACCGTGTGCAGCAGGTAGGGCAGGACCGTGGGCGCCGGCGCGAACTGGCCCAGCAGCCCGCTGGTGAGCGGCCCGAGGGAGAAACCCGCCGTCATGGCGACCGCGGCCCGCCGTCCGCCCGCGCCCTCCCCGGAGGCGACGGACAGCTCGGCGACCCATGCGCTCGCGACGCTGAACACGACGCCGCTGACCACGCCCTGCAGGAAGCGGGCGCCGAACAGCAGGGCCAGCGACCCGCCGGCCGCGGCGAAGGCCAGCGACGCCAGCCCGGCGAGGACCACGCCGGGGATGGCCACGCGGCGACGGCCCAGCCGGTCCGACAGCGGGCCGGCCAGGAACAGCGCGGGCACCAGGCCGGCGGCGTAGCAGCCGAAGAGCGCGGTCAGCACCTCGGGGGAGAGGTCGAGCTGCTCCTGGTAGACCAGCAGCAGCGGCGTGGGGACGTTCGTGCCGGCCGCGACCGCGAACAACGTGAACACCGCTCGCCTCCAGGCCACCGCGGCACCCTACGGAGACGGCGTCGACTCCGCGCGCGACGTGCGGAGAGGGCAGTGCGACACGACCGGCCGCACGGGGGCAGACTCACGGGTGCCCGACGGAGACGAACGAGGAGGACCCCGTGCGCGATGCGGTCATCTGCGAGCCCCTGCGGACACCGGTGGGTGGCTTCGGCGGCTCCCTGCGTGACGTGCCGGTGCAGGATCTGGCCTCGACCGTGATCCGGGCGGTGGTGGAGCGCACCGGGCTGCCGCCGGAGTCGGTGGACGACGTGCTGCTGGGGCACTGCTACCCGACGATGGAGGCCCCGGCGCTGGGCCGGGTGGCCGCGCTGGACGCCGGGCTGCCGGTGACCGCCGCGGGCATCCAGCTCGACCGCCGCTGCGGCTCGGGCCTGCAGGCGGTGCTGTACGGGGCGATGCAGGTGCAGTCCGGCAGCTCGGAGGTCGTGCTGGCCGGTGGCGCGGAGTCGATGAGCAACGCGCCCTTCTACACGCACGCGATGCGCTGGGGCGTCAAGGCCGGGCCGGGTGTGCTGCTGGCCGACGGCCTGGCCCGCGGCCGGGTGACCGCCGGCGGCCGGCACCACCCGGTGCCCGGCGGGATGCTGGAGACCGCGGAGAACCTGCGCCGGGAGTACCGGATCAGCCGCGCCGAGCAGGACGAGTACGCCGTGCGCAGCCACCAGCGGGCCGCTGCGGCCGCCGAGGCGGGCCGGTTCGCCGAGGAGATCGTGCCGGTGACGGTCAAGCAGCGGAAGGGCGAGGTCGTCGTCGACCGCGACGAGCACATCCGCCCGGACTCGAACGTGGAGACGCTGGGCAAGCTGCGCCCGATCATGGGCCGGGACGATCCGGAGGCCACCGTCACCGCGGGCAACGCCAGCGGGCAGAACGACGGCGCCGCGGTCTGCGTGGTCACCAGCCCGGAGAAGGCCGCCGAGCTGGGCCTGCGCCCGCTGGCGCGGCTGGTGTCCTGGGCGGTGGCCGGGGTTCCGCCGCAGACCATGGGCATCGGCCCGGTGCCGGCGACGGCCAAGGCGCTCGCGTTGGCCGACGTCAAGCTCGCCGAGGTCGACCTGATCGAGCTCAACGAGGCCTTCGCCAGTCAGGTGCTGGCGGTGACCCGGGAGTGGGGCTTCACCGACGCGGACTTCGAGCGGACCAACGTGAACGGCTCCGGGATCTCGCTGGGCCACCCGGTGGGGGCCACCGGTGGGCGGATCCTGGCCACGCTCACCCGCGAGATGGTCCGCCGCGACGCCCGCTACGGGCTGGAGACGATGTGCATCGGCGGCGGCCAGGGCCTCGCCGCGCTGTTCGAGCGGGTGTGAGGGAGGACCCCTGCGGCTGACGGCGACTCGCCTCGCGGCATGATCGGGCTCACACCAGCCCCGAGCAGCGAGGAGAGCCGCGCATGACCGAGTCCGGCCCCACCGACCAGCAGCGCGTCGCGATCGTCACCGGCGGGGCCCGCGGCATCGGCGCCGCCACCGCGCAGCGGCTGGCCGAGGACGGCTTCGCGGTGGCGGTGGTCGACCTCGACGAGTCCTCGACCGCTGCCACGGTCCAGGCGATCGAGGCCGCCGGCGGCCGCGCCCTCGGGGTGGGCGCCGACGTCGGGGACGCCGACCAGGTGCAGGCCGCCGTCGAGCGGGTCGCCACGGAGCTCGGCCCGCCGCTGGTGCTCGTGAACAACGCTGGCGTGACGCGCGACAACCTGCTGTTCAAGATGACCGATGCCGACTGGGACATGGTCATGCACGTGCACCTGCGCGGCTCGTTCCTCATGACCCGCGCGGTGCAGCAGCACATGGTCAAGGCCGGCTGGGGCCGGGTGGTCAACCTGTCGAGCACCTCGGCGCTGGGCAACCGCGGGCAGGCCAACTACGCCACCGCCAAGGCCGGGCTGCAGGGGTTCACCAAGACGCTTGCCCTCGAGCTAGGCAAGTTCGGCGTCACCGCCAACGCGATCGCCCCCGGCTTCATCCAGACCGAGATGACCAAGGCGACCGCGGAGCGGATCGGGCGGAACTGGGAGGAGTACGTGGCCGAACGGGCCGCGGCGATCCCGGTGCAGCGCGGGGGCGTGCCTGCGGACATCGCGCACACGGTGTCCTTCCTCGTCAGCGAGGGCGCCGGGTTCATCTCCGGGCAGGTCGTCTACGTCGCCGGAGGCCCCCGGGGCTGAGCATCAACTCGCCGGTCGCAGCCACCTCCCGGCCAGTGCCTCGTCCACGGTCCGGGCCCACCGCTGCACGTCATCGAGAGTGCGCCCGGCCGGTGGGCTGGTGCGGCTCTGCTCGACCAGGGCATCCAGGTGCTGCCGCACGGCCCGCTGCTGGGCAGGTGTGCGGGCCCGCCACGCCACCTCGGCCAGCAGCGCGAACAACCGGTCGACGACGGTGAGGTCCTCCCGGCCGTAGTAGCGGACCTGGGTGACCCCGAGCTCCAGCAGCTCGGAGAAGGTCCAGGACCGGAGGACCAGGCGCTCGGCGCCGTCCTCGTCGGTCAGCCGGCGGTGCCAGGTGTCCCGCGCGGCCGCATCGCCCAGCAGCGCCGAGACGTGCGACAGCGCGTGCCCGGCGGTCGTCGGGTCGTTGATGCCGGGGGACAGGGCTCGGGCGGCGATGTCCACCAGCTTGCGCAGCCCGTAGCTGGGATCGGCGACGTCGGCCCGCTCGTGGCCCAGGTGCACCGCGCGTTGCAGCGCCTTCTCGAGCTCCTCCACCTGGACGCCATTTCCGGCGTCCTGCGACCAGGCCCAGGCCATCGGCGCCCCGGCGACGACCGTGTCGCCGGGGCGCCGGTCGAGCAGCAGCACGGCGCCGGCGCCGGTGACCGCCTCGAGCAGCGGGCCCTCGAACACCTGCACCAGGAAGCCACTCGACCGCGCACACAGCGGGCGGGCCGAGTCGGGGACCTGCGGGAGCGGGCGGTCGGGCTGCTGGTCCTCCTCCTGGCGCTCGTGCAACCGCGCCCTGGTGCGGGCGGACTCCGAGTGGACGTCGCGCATCATCGTCTCGACCCGCAGCTGCCGGGTCTGGTGGCTGAGGAACGTCACGAGCGCCGCGACCGAGGCCAGCGCGAACAGGAAGGCGACGGTCACCGAGATGCGCGGCACGAAGGAGCTGCCCTGGGCCTCGTCGGCCGAGCGCACGGTACGCAGCACGACGAGGGCGTAGACGAACGTCCCGAGCAGCACGCCGAGACAGGTCTGGACCACCCGGTCCCGGACGAAGGTCTGCAGCAGCCGAGGGGAGTACTGGCTGCTGGCCAGTTGCAGGGTCACGATCGTCAGCGAGAACAGCAGGGTGGTCACCGAGATCAGCGACGAGGCGATCGCCGAGAGGAGGGTGCGGGCAGCCGACGGTCCACCGGTGAACACGAACCGGATCGGGTCCTCGCCGTAGCCGAGCGCCTGGTCCAGCTCGGTGAGCCCGATGCCGAGCCCCACGGCGAGCAGGATCGCCGCCGTGGGCAGCGGCCACAGCGCCCCGGTGGTTGCCTCCCGCAGCGCCTGTACGCGTCCCCCGCGCGGTCTCGACCTCACCAGCGCTCCCTCACGTCGACGGGTCGCGGTCGGGATAGCGGGCACGGGCCAGCGCGTAGACGCCGAACGCGGCGAAGCCGGCGGCGACGGCGCCCAGCAGCCACGGCCCCGCGGTGACCGAGGCGATCGCGGTCATCGCGCCGTCCAAGCCGGTGGCGGAGGAGACGTCGGCGGTGGTGGCCGCCCGCCACAGCAGCACGCCGACCAGGCCGAAGGCGATGCCCTTGGCGACGTAGCCGACCCGGCCGATCGCCTCGATCACGGGCTCCCACCGGTCGGGGGCCGCGGGCAGGTCGATGTCCTTCATGAAGCCGCCGGTCAGCCCGCGCACCAGCGTGTAGAGGCCGACGGCGACCACACCGGCCGCGACGGTGTACACCAGCAGGGCCCCGCCCGGCACCTCCAGTGTCTCGCCGGTGAGCTCGCGGAACCGCTCGTCGGCCTCGTACTCCAGGCCGAGGGCGAACAGCAGACCGGTGATCCCGAGGACGCCGTAGACGGCGGCCTTGGCCAGGCACTTCGCGCAGACGAACGCCGTACGCAGGACGTGCCGCCGGTCGAGCAGCCCATGCCACCACAGCAGCACCTCGCCGGCCTGCCACAGCGCCAGGGAGAGCATGCCGAGGCCGATCAGCACGAGCAGCACCGTCCCGCCGGGCGCGCCGGCCACGGCCTGCAGTGCACCGGTCTGGTCCGCGTCGGCGCGGTCGGTGCCACGGGCCAGCTGCACCGCAAGCCAGCCGATCAGCAGGTGCAGGACGCCGTAGGCGACCAGGCCCACCCGGGCCACCGCCTCGAGGACCGGGTGGTCGGTGACCTCGCGGGCGTGCTCGACCAGCCGGTGGACGCGGTCGAGCAGCGGGCGGGCCGAGGGCACCGGTCGATCGTGCGCGACGGGGCTCAGGTCCGCTCGGGGTAGCGGGCCCGGACGAAGCAGAAGGCGCCGAACGCGGCGATGCCCAGCGCGACCAGGGTCAGCAGCACCTGGCCGAAGGGGGCGCCGAGGATGGTGCGCAGCGCGCCGTCGAGCCCGCCGGTGGCCTGGGCCGGGTCGAACGTGGCGGCGGCGTAGACCAGCAGCCCGCCGACCACGCCGAAGGCCACCCCCTTGGCCGGGTAGCCGGCCTGGCCGAGGCGGGTGACCAGCCGGGTGGCCTCGGGTGGGGCCTCGCGGAGGTCGATCTCCTTGAGGAACCGCTTGGTCACGCCCTTGTGGACCAGATAGGCGCCGATGCCGACGATGCCCAGACCGATCAGCAGGACCAGCCACCGCCCGGCGGGCAGGCCGAAGACGCCGGCGGCGGTCTGCTGCTGGCCCCCGGACTGCCCGGTGCCGGTGGCGGTCCGGACGGCCAGCACCGCGAGCACCGCGTAGACGACGGCCTTGGCCACCGACTTGACGATGGTGACGGCCGCCTTCTTCCGCGCGTCCCCCGGCGCCGACAGGCGGCCGCGCCAGCGCAGCGCCTCGGCCGCCTGCCACACCGCCAGCGCCACCATGCCCAGGGCGACCACCCACAGCAGCACCGTGCCGAACGGCTGCTGGGCCAGGGTGGCCAGCGCGCCGCCCTGATCGGCCTGGGCCGAGCTGCCGCCCACCCCCCAGGCCAGCTGGACGGCCAGCCAGGCGATCAGCAGGTGGACCACGCCGTAGGCGACCAGCCCGATGCGGGCGAGGTGCTCGAGGGCGTCGCTGTCACCCGCCCGGCCCGCGGCTCCTGCAGCGCGTCCCGTCGTCCCGCCCATGGCCGGCTCCTCCTCGAACGCTGCACGTCCCCGCAAGATGATCAGCGTGGCACAGCGGCGCCCCGGCCGCTCCCCGCCGCGACCCGGTCCGCTCTCAGCCGACCGGGTGCCGGGCGCGGGCCAGGCAGTACACCGCGAACGCGGCCAGTCCGACCGCGACCACGGTCAGCACCCAGCCGCCGTGCGGCTCGGCGGCCACCGCGCGCAGGGCGCCGTCCAGACCGGTGGCCCGCGCCGGGTCGAACGTCGTCGCCGCCCAGGCGACCACCGCGCCGACCAGCACGACGGCCACGACCCGCCCCGCGACGACAGGACCGGCCTGCGGCGGGCCGCGGCCGCCGTCGGCCGGTGAGGGACACTCTGTGTCGTGGCGAGCGGTGCAGCGGGAACGGCGGGAGAGCGGACGAGTCCGGAGCAGGCCCGGCGGGCGTGGCCCCGGTGGCTGGCCGGCGGGGTCGCGCTGCTGGTGGTCGCCGCGGTCGCGGTCGTCTGGGCCGACGGGGGCGCGCGGCTGCTCCTCGGGGTGGGCGGCGCGCTGCTGGCCGGACGCGGCGGGCACCTGGCGGCCGGGGCCGCCGGCCGGGGGCGGGCGGTGGGCTGGGCGGTGGCCGCCGCCGGCGTGCTCGCCCTGACGCTCGCGTTCGGCTCCGCGGGCGTCGCGGGCCGGGTGCTCCTGGTGGCCGTTCCGGCCGGGCTGCTCGTCGGGGCGCTGACGCTGCTCGGCCGTGGCGGTGCGGTGCGCCGCAGCGGCCACGCCGCACTCGTCTGGTGGGCGCTGGTCACCGGCCTGCTGGTCGTCACCGGGCTGCTGGCCGACTGGGAGCGCGCGGCCGACGGCGCCACCCTCGTCGGGGCGCTGGGCCTGGGCCTGCTGGGCGTCGTCCTGCTCGTCGGCGCCTCGAGCCTGCGGGCCGTCGCCGCACGGCCGGCGCCGGCCCGCCCCGCGGCCTGCGCCGGGTGTGCATGCGGCGCCGGCGGCTGCGGCATCCCGCGCTGAGCGTCCGACCCGGCCGGGCAACGCCTGGTTGCCTGCCGGTTCACCCCCCGTCCGGCGGGGCACCCCTCCGACCGTGACCGGACACGTCTTCGTCGTCGGCGCCGACCTGCGCCGGCTGGTGTGCGACGACGTCCTGGTGCCCACCGACCGGTCCCTGCGGGTCACCCCCTCGTGGCGTGGCCTGCTGCCCGACGACGTCGTGACCAGCGAGGACCGCGGCGGCGTCTGCCTCGACCTCCGCTGGCGCGGTGACGAGCGGGTGCTGGAGCTGCCCGGCGGGCGGGTCGGGGACGCGGGGCGGGCGCTGTGGCTGGTCGACACCGTCCACCAGGAGGAGCGCGACCCCGACGACGCGCTGCGCTGGCTGGTCGACGGCGCGCGGGAGGCCCTGGCCGCCGTCGCCCGGCGGGAGGTGCCCGACCCGGTGCAGGGGCGGGCCCGCCGGCTGGTCGCGCTGCCGGCCCTCGGCACCGGCTGGGGCGGGGCGGCCGGACAGCGCGGCACCCTGCTGCAGCGGCTGCTGCCCGTCCTGCACGAAGGCGCGGCCGAGCACGGCTTCGACGTCGCGCTGGTGCTGCGCGGGCCCAGCGACCTGGCCGCGGCGCAGCGGGTCCGCCGGGCCGAGGCGGGCAGCTGGGACCTGCCCGGGCACCTGCGTGAGCTGGCCGAGGACCTCGGCGATCGGGCCCGCCGCGGGCAGCTGGCCGCCTTCGTCGGCGCGGGGGTCAGCGCCGCCGCCGGGCTGCCCACCTGGGAGCAGCTGCTCGACGAGCTGGCCGAGCGGTCCGGACTGGACGACGCACTGCGCGGCGGGCTGTCGGGGCTGCCGGCCCAGGACGCCGCCGCGCTGCTGGCCCGTGAGCTCGGCCGCGAGCAGCTGGAGGGCTTCGTCAAGGAGCGGTTCGGGCCCGGGCACTACGCGCTCGCGCACGCGCTGCTGGCCGACCTGCCGGTGCAGGAGTTCGTCACCACCAACTACGACCCGCTGGTCGAGCTCGCCGCCGCCGACATCGGCCGCGACCTCTCGGTGCTGCCCTTCGACGACGCCGTCCCCGGCCGACCGTGGCTGCTCAAGCTGCACGGGGACGCCGCGCACCCCGAGAGCGTCGTGCTCACCCGTGAGGAGTACCTGCAGTTCGGCGACACCCGCGCGGCCCTGGCCGGGGTGCTGCACTCCCTGCTGCTCACCCGGCACGTGCTCTTCGTCGGCACCTCGATGCAGGACGACGACCTGATCCGCATCGCCCACCAGGTGCGCAGCGCCACCCGGGCCCCCGGCGCGGCACCGCGGCAGCGCAGCGGCACGGTGCTGGCGCTGCTGGAGGACCCGGCCCGCGCGCGGCTGTGGGAGCAGGACGTGCAGACGGTCGCTATCGCGCCGGCCGACACCCCACCGGCCGAGGCCGCCCGCCTGCTGGAGGTGCTGCTGGACTGCATCGGCTGCCTGTCCACTCCACCGACCGGCTACCTGCTCGACCCGGCCTACCGGGGGATGCTCTCCGCCGAGGAACGGGCCCTGGCCGAGGCGCTGCAGCAGGTGGAGCGCACGGTGCCCGAGGGGGCGTCGTCCTCGGCGGTCGGCGAGGTCACCGCACTGCTGCGCCGGCTGGGCTCGCAGGTGTGCACGCCCGACGGACCGCCCCCGGACGAGGCCAGCGCCCCGCACGACGACCGCCTGCAGGAGCAGCGCCCCGGCTGAGGGAGGACCTCTCTGCCCCATCCCTCGCGAGCTCGGGGCGGTGCCCGGGACGGGGCCAGTGGCGGACCCCTGGACGAGGCCGACCCGGCTCGGAGCCGGCGGCGGGCCCCTGCGGAGAGGCCGCCGTCCCGATGAGCGGCTGTGTACGGAGCTGCGGGCCTGGGCACCGGGACGCCCGTGCGCCGACCCCGACTCGAGAACAGCCCGCTCCTGTTCGCCAAGGGCTACGGCTGGCTGCCCGACGCCCGCCGGGCGCGCGGCCGCCGGACCGTCGCCGTCCGGCTCGGTGGCCTGCCCGCGCTGGGGATCGAGGGTCCGGACGCCGCCCGCTTCCTGTACGACGAGGACCACGTGCGCCGGTCGCACGCCATCCCCGAGCCGGTGCAGGGCACGCTGTTCGGCAAGGGCGCGGTGCACACCCTCGACGGGCAGCAGCACCGCACCCGCAAGGCGATGTTCGTGTCGCTGCTCATGGACGGCGACCGGGTCGCCCGGCTCGTCGACTCCGCCACCACCGCCTGGGACGCCGCGGTCCCCGGCTGGGTGGGCCGCGGGGAGGTCGTGCTCTTCGACGAGGCGGCCGCGGTGCTCACCCGGGCGGTCTGCGACTGGGCCGGTGTCCCCCTGACCGACGGTGAGGTCCCCTCCATCGCCCGGGACCTCACCGCGATGGTCGACGGCTTCGCCACGGGAGGGCCCCGGCACTGGCGCGCCCGCCGGGCACGAGGCCGCCGCGAGGCGGGGCTGTCCGGGCTGGTGGAGGACGTGCGCAGCGGCGCGGGGACGGTCCCCGACGGCTCGGTCGTCGACGTCGTCGCCCGGCACCGGGATGCCGACGGCGAGCGACTCGACCCGCACACCGCCGCGGTCGAGCTGCTCAACGTGATCCGGCCGACCGTGGCCATCAGCTGGTTCCTCGCCTTCTCCGGGCACGCCCTGGCCCGCTGGCCGCAGCACCGCGAGCGGCTGGCCTCGGGCGACCCCACCTCCGCCGAGGTGTGGGCGCACGAGGTGCGGCGCTTCTACCCGTTCGCGCCCTTCATCGGCGGCCGCGCGCCGCGCGAGGTGGAGTGGGACGGCGAGCGGGTGCCGCAGCACTCGATGGTGCTGCTCGACCTCTACGGCCAGAACCACGACCCCGGGCTGTGGGGCGACCCCTACACGTTCCGGCCGGAGCGCTTCCTCGACCGCGAGATCGGCGCCTTCGAGCTGGTGCCCCAGGGAGCCGGGGACCCGCGCACCAACCACCGCTGCCCGGGCGAGCAGGCCACCGTCGCCGTCCTGGCCGCGCTGGCCGTCCGGCTCGCCCGGCTGCAGGCCGACGTCCCGGCGCAGGACCTGTCGATATCGCTGCGCCGGATCCCGGCCAAGCCAGCCAGCGGCGTGGTGCTGCGGGTCCGCGGCACCGGCTGAACCGGCGCCGTCGCGCTGCGTGGCGAACACGCCATGGACGGCACCGGGTGTCGGTACTGCGTGGTGTCATCGCGGGGCCGTACGGACGAGGAGGACGGGACATGAGCAGGTGGCTTCCGCCGCTGGTGGGCGTGGTCGGTCTGCTGGCGCTCGTCGTCGGCGTCGTCTGGGCCGAACTGGACATGAGCACCATGGGGGGCGTGCCGCTGGCCGGCGCCGGCGCCGTCCTGGTGCTGGCCGCCACCGTGCTGGCCGCCTCCGTCGAGGTCTCCACCCGCCGCCGGGACGCGCAGCCCCGTTGAGCCGCCACGAGCGGCCCCCTGCAGGGTCCCGCCGCGAGCGTGCGAGTGGCGGGGGGCAGGGCGTCCTTTCTCAGGCGAGGCGGGCGAGTACGGCGGGCAGGTCGCCGGCGGAGAGCACACCGAGCCGCTGCGTGGCCCGGGTGAGCGCCACGTAGAGGTCGTTGTACCCGCGCACCCCCTCGTCGAGCACCCGCTGCGGGTCGACGACGAGCACCGCGTCGAACTCCAGGCCCTTGGCCTCGGTCGGCGTGAGCACCACCGGCCCCTGTGACGAGTCGGCGTCCGTGCCGGACGAGACGCCGTCCACCCGGGCCGCGACCGCCGCGGTGAGCTCGGCGACCCGGCCGGCCGGGGCGACGACGGCGGTGGTGCCCTCCTGCGCCGCCCACTCCTCGACCACCCCGGCGGCGCGGGCCGCCAGCCCGTCCTCCCCGGTGACCTCCGCCCACGGCTCGGCGGTGCCCGGCCGGACCGAGCGCGGTGCACTCGCCCCGGTACCGCCCGCGGCGAGGACGTCGGCGGCGACGGCCATGATCTCGGCCGGCGTCCGGTAGTTGACCGTGAGCTCCTCCAGCCGCCAGGCGTCGCCTACGTGCGGCCGCAGCGTCTCGTCCCAGGCGGCCGCGCCGGCCAGCGTGCCGGTCTGGGCGAGGTCGCCGACGGCGGTCATAGACCGGGTGGGGCAGCGGCGCACCAGCAGCCGCCAGGCCATGGCGGAGAGCTCCTGCGCCTCGTCGACGACGACGTGCCCGAAGGTCCAGGTGCGGTCGGCGGCGGCCCGCTCGGCGGTGGTGCGGGTGTCGAGCGCCCGCTGCCGCTCGGCCAGCTCCTCGGCGCTGATCAGGTCGCCGGCGCTGAGCACCTCGGCCTCCAGGTGCTCGTCATCGAGGTCGATGGATCGCGAGCCGTGCAGCACGTCGAGGGTCTCCTGCGCCTCGGCCAGCCGCCGGCGGCGGTCCCGCTCGGCGCGGGCCCGCTGCGCGCTGTCGTCGAAGCCGAGCAGCTCCTCGGCCTCCTCCAGCAGCGGGACGTCGGCCGGCGTCCAGCCCGACCCCCGCGGCCGGTGCAGCAGCGCGCGCGTCCCGTCCTCCCACCCCGGGGTGGCGGCGGCGACGCGGGCGGGGTCGGCGAACAGGTCGGTCAGCAGCCGCTCGGGGGTGAGCACCGGCCACAGGTCGTCGACCAGCAGCCGGACGGCCGGCTCCTCGGCCACCTCGCGGCGCAGCGCGGCGGTGTCCTCGCGGTCGAGCAGGTCCGAGCCGCCGTCGATGCCCAGGCCGATCCGCTCGGCGTAGCGGCGGGTGAGCAGGTCGACGACGCGGCGGGCGAACACCGGCCGGGCCAGGTTGTGCAGCCGGTCGGCCCGGCGGGCGGCGTTCTGCGCGCGCTTCACGTCGATCGGCCGCAGCCGCAGCGCGAACCCGTCGACGGTCACCTCGCGCGGGGCGTCGGGCACGACCTGCCGGTCGGCGACGGCGCGCTCGAGCACCTCGACCATCTCCAGCCGGCCCTTGACCGCGGCGGTCTCCGGCGACTCGGTGCCGCGGGCGTCCAGGCCGGGGCGCAGCTGGCCGAGGCCGGCCAGCAGCACGCCGGTCTCGCCGAGGGAGGGCAGCACGTCGGCGATGTAGCGCAGGAACGTGGGGGTCGGGCCGACGACGAGCAGGCCGCGGCGGGCCAGCCGCTCGCGGTGGGTGTAGAGCAGGTAGGCCGCGCGGTGCAGCGCGACGGCGGTCTTGCCGGTGCCCGGCCCGCCCTGCACGACGAGGACGCCGCGGTCGTCGGCGCGGATGATCCGGTCCTGCTCGGCCTGGATGGTGCGGACGATGTCGGTCATCCGGCCGGTGCGGGCGGTGTCGAGGGCCGCCATGAGCGCGGCCTCGCCGGTCAGCCCCGATCCCGCGACGCCGCCGGTCAGCACCTCGTCGTCCAGCCGGACGACGGTGCGCCCGCGGGTGCGGATGTGCCGGCGGCGCGCCACCCCCAGCGGGTGCACCGGGGTGGCGGTGTAGAACGGCCGCGCGGCCGGCGCCCGCCAGTCGACCAGCGCGGGGTCGCCGCCGGCGTCGTCGGCGGCCAGCCCGATGCGGCCGATGTAGAGCGGGCCGTCGTCGGTGCGGTCGATCCGGCCGACGCACAGGCCGGCCTCGGCGGCGTCGAGGGCGGTGACCCGCTCGGTCTGGAAGCGGACGGTGGCGTCGCGCTCCTGCAGCGCCTGCGGGTCGACCGCGGGCCAGGAGATGGCCTGCTTCAGCCGTCGCTCGGCCAGGTCGCGGGCGGCGTCGAGGCGGGCGTAGAGCTCCTTGACGTACTGCTGTTCGGCGTCGATCTCGGGGTGGGACACGACCTCGGGCTGCGTCGTCGGCACTGCACGTCTCTCTGTCGGTACTCGTCTGCGGCAACAGACGAACGTCCATGGTGCCCGCGCATTCCCCGGGCGGGGGTCAGGCGCCGCCGTGCGGTCGGCCACGGACCCGGCGTCACCGTCCTGCCACGGAGAGCGCGGACAGGAAACCCACGAGCCGGTCGGCGAGCTCGGCCGGACGGCTCAGCGCGACCAGGTGGCCGCCGGGCAGCTCCTCGACCGGCAGGCCCAGCCGGTCACCGGCCACCCGCCGCTGGAAGGCCACGGGGAAGAAGCGGTCGTCCCGGCCGGCGAGCACGCGTGTCGGCGTGTCCGGCCAGGCGCGCAGTGGCCACGGTTCGGCGAACGGCGTCCCCGACTGGGCGAACGGCGTCGGTGCGGTGGCCGCCACCTCGGGTGGCACGTCGTGGAGGAACGCGTCGTCGTCGTCCAGCGGCCAGCCGTGCGCCCGCGCTGCCTCCGCCCGCGCCTGCTCGTGCCCGGTGGCGGTCCACCACGCGCCGCCGGTCTCCCCCGGCCGCGGCACCATCGCGTTCAGCAGGACGAGCAGCTCGGTCTGCACCCGGGTGCAGACCAACGGTGCGGTGAGCCCGCCCATCGACTGGCCGACGACCACCAGCGGCCCGCCGGAGCGGCCTGCAGTCGCGTCCAGCACCGTCTGCGTGTACTGCTCCAGGCCGGCGTCGTCGTCCCCGGCGGGCAGGTCGACGGCGACCGCCGCGGAGCCGCGTGCCTCCAGTTCGGGGACCAGCCGGTGCCAGTACCAGGCCCGGCCGCCCGCTCCCGGGACGAGGACGAACGTCGCGCGCACGTCGTGGTGACCGGTGGCCGGGGCCGAACTCATCGCCGGGCCCGCGGCGAGCGGCGCGGCCCAGCGCGGCGCGGCGATGCGGGCGGCCGGCGCCTCGGCCCGCCGACGTGGGACTCCTGCGACACGCCGGGCGGCGGCACGCGGACGAACGGCGACGGCAACCCGGAGGTCACCTCCACGACACGTCGGCTGCCTAGCGTCGGGCGTGCGACCCAGGAGGTGCCCCATGAGCCCGACCACCAGCGAGATCCGGACCGACCCCCGGCTCCGGCGCAGCGCGCGCACGCGCACCCGGCCGCTCCCGGACCGCAGCGCCTGGACCTGCCCCAACTGCCAGCGGGAGACCCTGCCGCCGCGCAAGCGCTGCGCGGACTGCGGCACCTCCCGCTATTGAGGCGCCCCGCCCCGGTCCCGGGTCCCGCTGGCCCCCTGCAGGGTCCCGCCGCGAGCTCGCGACTGGTGGGGCAGGGGGGTCCTCACTGGGCGGGCGGTGCGCCGCGCAGCCGCACGACGGCGGCGCGGTACCGGCGCCGTCCGGCCAGCCGCCAGGCCAGCCGGGTCGACGCCGGCAGCCCGGCGAGCAACCGGGCCCGGTCGCCGGCGCAGGCGTCCTCGAGGGCCAGGCCGAGCACCAGCGAGCGCTCGTGCCGTGACAGCGGGCAGCGCGCCGCCCGGGCGACCTCCGCCCACGCCGCGGAGGAGAGGTGCGCGGCCAGCAGCGGCAGCAGGTCGCGTTCCTCCTCGGCGGTCTGCTCCTCCACGGCGTCCGCCAGGTCGAGGCAGGCCAGCGTGAAGGCGTCGCGCGCCTTGCCCGAGCAGGCGACCGCCCACTGCCGCGCGGTGGTGGAGAGGCCGCGCAGCCGGTCATCGAGGCCGGTGACGCGGACGGTCCACCTCGCCACCAGCGGCCGCGCGGACGGCGCCGCGCGCAGCAGCGCCGGCCAGACCAGCTCGCGCTCGGTGGTGTGGTGGTGCAGCAGCAGCCGGCCGAGCAGGTCGGCGTGCCGGGTCAGTTCCCGGGCACGCTCGGCGTCGTCGGCGGAGGCCCACGCGGACAGCTCGGCCAGCAGCCGCAGCTCCCGGCGCACGAGCCGGTGCAGCAGCACCTCCCAGGCGACCGCGCGAGGGGCCGGCACGTCGGCCGGAGGACCGTCAGTGGGTGTCCGCAGGGCGGAGGGACGGCGGAGCGCCGCGGCGGCGGGCATGGAGCACCTCGGTGCGGTCGGCGGGTCCGGACGACAGCCGAGCGTAGGGACGGCGTCCCCCTGCGCGACAGGGCTCTCCGTCCCTGCCGCGGCGCGGGCGGTCGGCCACGACGCGCGGCGAGGGGAGGGACAGGAGGGGTCCGGGACGGCTAGGTTGCGGCGGTGAGCGTGATCGCCCGGAACCGGGTCCGCGTGAGCGGGGCCGACGACGGTCGACCGATGGTCTTCGCGCACGGCTTCGGGTGCGACCAGGAGATGTGGCGCCTCGTCGCACCTGGGTTCGAGGTCGACCACCGCGTCGTCCTCTTCGACCACGTCGGCTCCGGCCGGTCGGACCTGTCGGCCTACGACCCGGTCAAGTACGGGACGCTGGACGGGTACGCCGCCGACGTCGTGGAGATCTGCCGAGAGCTGGCGCTCGACGACGTCGTCTTCGTCGGGCACTCGGTGAGCGCGATGATGGGCGTGCTTGCCGCGGCCTGCGCCCCGGGCCTGTTCGGCGCGCTGGTCATGGTCGGGCCCAACCCGCGCTACGTCGACGACGGCGACTACACCGGCGGCTTCTCGCGGGAGGACATCGCCGCGCTGCTCGAGTCCCTGGACAGCAACCACCTGGGCTGGTCGGCCGCGATGGCGCCGGTCGTCATGGGCAACCCCGACCGGCCCGAGCTCACCGCCGAGCTGACCAACAGCTTCTGCCGCACCGACCCCGACATCGCCCGGCAGTTCGCCCGCGTCACCTTCCTCTCCGACAACCGCGCCGACCTGCCCGGCGTCCGGGTGCCCACGCTGGTCCTGCAGTGCACCGCCGACGCGATCGCCCCGGAGGCGGTGGGCCGGTACGTGCACGAGCAGATCCCGGGCAGCGTCCTCACCCGGCTGGCGGCCACCGGGCACTGCCCGCACCTGTCGGCGCCGGAGGAGACGACCGCCGCGATCCGCGCCTTCCTCGGGTAGCAGCCCCGCCATGGACGAGACGCGGCGACCGGACCCCCGCGAGGGTCCTGCCGGGCTGCGCCGACTGCTCGAGGACGACCCGGCCGACCTGTACGAGAACGCCCCGTGCGGCTACTTCTCCGCGCTGCCCGACGGTCAGCTCGTCAAGGCCAACCGCACCTTCTGCGAGTGGATCGGCCGGCCGGTCGGTGAGCTGATCGGGGTGCGCTTCCAGGAACTGCTCAACATCGGCGGGCGGGTGTACTACGAGACCCACCTGGCGCCGCTGCTGCGGATGCAGGGCATGGTGCGGGAGGTCGCGCTCGACGTCGTGCGGGCCGACGGGTCGCTGCTGCCCTGCCTGCTCAACGCCGTCGAGGTGCGCGACCCCCGCGGCGCGCCGCTGCTGGTGCGCGCGACCGTGTTCGAGGCGACGTCCCGGCGCCGCTACGAGCGCGCGCTGCTGGCCGCCCAGCGGGCGGCCGCGGAGTCCGAGCGCCGGGCGCACACGCTGCAGCAGGTGGTGTCGGAGGTGTCGGCGGCGGCCACGGCACGGGACGTGGCCGAGGTGATCGTGCGCCGCAGCCGGGAGGCCGTGGGAGCCAGCGGTGTGGCACTGTGGCTGGCCGGCGAGCGGCGCGCGAGCCGCCGGACGGAGCCCTCGGTGCCGCCGCTGGAGCTGGTCGCCGCCGACGGGATCCCGGCCGACCTGCTGGAGGCGATGGAGTCCGCGGCGCTCGGCGGCGCCGAGCTGGTGCGCGACGGCGGAGTGCACATGGTGCCGCGAGGGGCGGGGCTGCGTGCCGTGTGGCCGGGCCTGGCCGCCGTGATGGAGGAGCACGGGCAGGAGGCGCTGGTCGTCGTCCCGGTGGACGCCGACGCCCGCCACCTGGGCGCGCTGGTGCTGCTGCTCGGGGTGACGGGGGACACCGGGCTGATCGACCTCAGCCCGCCGGGCGAGCGGGGCACGCTGGTCCAGGCCGACGCCGACCTGCTGGCCACCGTCGGTCGCCAGGCGGGACAGGCGATCGAGCGGGTGCGGCTGTACGAGGAGATGGCGCGGCACGCGGAGCGCTCGGCGTTCCTGCTCGACGCGGCCAGGCTGATGGCCTCGGCCGGGGACGTCACCGAGACCGCGGAGCGGCTGGCCGAGCTGGCCGTGCCGCGGCTGGCCGACGTCTGCGTCATCGACCTGGCCGGCGAGCACGGCCTGGTCCGCGCGGCGGCCCGGCACGGCGACCCGGCGCGGCAGGACCTGGCCGCCGCGCTGCAGGGGCGGCACCTGCCGCACCGCGAGTCACCGCACCCGGCCGTGCAGGCCATGGAGCTGGGCCGGACGGTGTGGATCCGCGAGGTGACCGACCGGTGGCTGGCGCAGATCACGGCCGACGAGGACCACCTGGGGGTCGCCCGCGCCCTCGAGCTGGTCAACCTCGTCTGCGTGCCGTTGCTCGCCGACGGGCGGGTCCTCGGCGTCCTCAGCCTGGGCAGCGACCGGCGGCGCGGGGCGTTCACGTCGGCCGACGTGGAGGTGGCCGAGCAGCTGGCGCTGCAGGTGTCGCAGGTGGTGGACAAGGCACAGCGCCTGGAGCTGGAGACCCGGACGTCGCACACGCTGCAGGCCAACCTGCTGCCGCCGGCCCCACCGCCGGTGCCCGGGCTGGCGGTCGCCGTCCGGTACCTGCCGGCCAGCCGCGGCGCCGACGTCGGCGGCGACTTCTACGACGTCGTCCCCCTGCCGGGTGGGCAGGTGGCGCTGGCCGTGGGCGACGTCGTCGGGCACGACATCACCGCCGCGGCGGTGATGGGGCAGCTGCGCAGCGTCTACCGGGCGCTGCTGTCCGACCGGCCGCCGCCGAGCGCGGTCATCGACCGGCTGCAGGCCGGGTGGTCGCTGCTGGGTCTGCAGCTGATGGCCACCGCCCTGTTCGCGGTGCTCGACCCGGAGACGGGCCGGCTGCGGATGGCCTCCGCCGGGCACCCGGCGCCGCTGCTGGTCGCGGGTGGGAGGGCGGAGCTGCTCGACGTGCGGCCCAGCCGGATGCTGGGCGCGCCGCCGGCGCCGGGCCCCGCCGTGGAGTGGGCCGGGGTGCTCGCCCCGGAGGCGACGCTGCTGCTCTACACCGACGGGCTGGTGGAGAGCCGCGACGCCGACCTCGACCGGGGCCTGGCGACGCTGATGGAGGCCGCGGTGCGGGCCGGCACGAACGACCCCGACGAACTGTGCGACCGGCTGCTGGCCGAGCTGGCGAGCGGGGTGCGCGCCGATGACGTGGCCCTGCTGGCGATCACCCGGCGCCCCTAGACCCCCGGGCCTCCGAGGGCCACCATCGGCGCAGGGGCACGTGCGGCGCGGGAGGCGGCCATGGAGCGTCCACCCAACCCGGTGACCGAGTCGATCGACGGGGCCACCGGTGACATCACGATGTCCGGCGACGCGATGCGCTGGTCACCGGAGCTGGCCGACGGACAGGCGCGGGCGGTCGGTTCGCCCGGAGCCCTCCCCGGGGTGGACGTCGCCGCCGGGTTCGGCGCGCTGCTCGGCCTGGACGCCCCCGGGGTGCGCCGGCTGGTCTCCGGCGCGGTGACCTCGCTGGCGACGGTGGCCGGGGACGTCGTCGCCGAGCTGCGCCAGCTCACCCGGGGCACGGAGGACGAGGATCCGGCCGACGACGACGAGGAGGAGCAGGCGCCGCCCGACCCACCGCCGTCGTCGTCACCGTCGTCGTCACCGCCGCCGTCCGCGAGTTGATCACGGGGTCGGTGCCGGCGACACGCGACGACGTGCCGCCGGTCCCGGCAACGTCCCGGTGACCACGGCCGGAGTCGGCCGTGCTGCCCACGGCGCCGCCCTGTACAACCAGAGGGCACAGCCACATCGACGTGGGGAGTCGCACCGCATGAGCAGCCCGCTGACCCTGGCGCCCGCGCCGCCGTCCCAGGCCGCCGAGGAGGTCCGCGCCCAGGTGCGGGAGTTCCTGGCCGAGGAGCTGGCCGCCGGGACCTTCACCACCCACGTCGACACCTGGCTGTCCGGCGTCGACCCGGCGTTCTCGCGGAAGCTGGGCGAGCGCGGCTGGCTGGGGATGACCTGGCCGAAGCAGTACGGCGGGCACGAGCGCTCGGCGATGGAGCGCTACGCGGTGACCGAGGAGCTGCTGGCGGCCGGCGCCCCGGTGGCGGCGCACTGGATCGCCGACCGGCAGTCCGGGCCGAACCTGCTGCGCTACGGCACGGAGGCGCAGCGGCGGGACATCCTGCCGAGGATCGCCGCGGGGGAGTGCTACTTCGTCATCGGCATGAGCGAGCCGGACTCCGGCTCCGACCTCGCCTCGATCCGCACCCGCGCCGCGCGCAACGGCGACGGGGACTGGGTGGTCAACGGCGCCAAGGTGTGGACGTCGAACGCCCACTTCTCGCACTACGGGATCGTGCTGGTGCGCACCTCACCGGCCGACCCGGCGAACCGGCACGCGGGGCTGTCCCAGCTGCTGGTGGACCTGTCGCTGCCCGGCATCTCGATCAACCCGATCCGCATCCTCGACGGCGGCCACCACTTCAACGAGGTGGTCTTCGAGGACGTCGTCGTCCCCGGCGACATGCTGCTCGGGGAGGAGGGCGCCGGCTGGCACCAGGTGACCGCGGAGCTGGCCTTCGAGCGGTCCGGCCCGGAACGGTTCCTGTCGACCTACCCGCTGGTCGCCGAGTTCGCGCGGCGCGCCTGCGACACCGGGGACGCGGCGCAGCTGGCCACCCTCGGCCGGCTCTCGGCGCGGCTGCTGGCGTTGCGCCAGCTCTCGCTGCGGATCGCGGCGGCGCTGGATCGCGGTGAGCTGCCCGACATCCCCGCGGCGCTGGTCAAGGACGTGGGGACGACGTTCGAGGCAGACGCCGTCGACGAGATCCGCCGGGTGGTCGAGGTGACGGTGTCGCTGGAGTCGCCGGACCCGCTGGGGCGGGCGCTGGCGGAGGCGCAGCTGCACGCGCCGGGCTACACGCTGCGGGGCGGGACCAACGAGATCCTGCGCGGGATCGTGGCGCGTGGGCTGGGGCTGCGATGACGACAGCGGGTAAGCAGCGCGGCGGGGAACGAGCGAGGAGCGGAGCGAGCGCGGGTTCGAGCCAGGGAGCGGAGCGATGAGCGATCAGGACCTGGTGATCGAGACCGTCCGCGACATCCTCTCGGCGCACGAGCCGTTCGCGCTCACGGCGGACACCGCGTGGGACGCCGGGCTGTGGGCCGACCTGGCCGAGGCGGGGCTGACCGGCGTCGGGCTGCCCGAGGAGGCCGGCGGGTCGGGCGGCGAGCTGGCCGACGCGGTGGCCGTCGTCCGCACGCTGGCCGCCGGTGCCGGGGCGGTGCCGGTGGCCGAGCAGCTGCTGGCCGCGGGGCCGGCGCTGCTGGCGGCCGGCCTGGACCTGCCCGACCCGGCCGAGCCGCTCACGCTCGCGGTCGCCGGTGCGGTCACCGCCGAGCCGGTGGACGACGGCGACGGGCCGGGGCGCTGGCGGCTCACCGGCACCGCGACCGACGTCGCCTGGGCCGGGGTGGCGCGGCACGTCGCGGTCCTCGCGGCGGCGCCCGAGGGCATCGAGGGCGCGGTGCTGGCGCTGGTCGGCGCCGAGGAGCTGGCGACCAGCGACGCGCGCAACCTGGCCGGGGAGCCGCGCGGCTCGCTGGTGCTGGGCGGTGCGCCGGCGGCCGGAGCGCTGCTCACCCCGGCTCAGGCCGGGGAGGTGCGGGCCCGCTTCGCGCTGGCGCGGGCGGTGCAGCTGGCCGCGGCGCTGGAGCGGGTGCTGGCCTGGACCGTGCAGTACGCCGGGGAGCGGCACCAGTTCGGTCGGCCGCTGGGCAAGTTTCAGGCCATCCAGATGGAGCTCGCGGAGATGGCCGGCGAGGTCACGGCGGTGACCGCGCTGACCGACGCCGCAGTCCAGGCCCTCGGGCGGGGGGACGACGTCGTCCTGGCCGCGGCGGCGGCCAAGGTGCGCGCCGGGGCGGCGGTCGAGGTGGTGGCCCGGCTGGCGCACCAGGTGCACGGCGCGATCGGGTTCACGTACGAGCACAAGCTGCACCACCTGACGCGGCGGCTGTGGTCCTGGCGCGACGAGGCCGGGTCGGAGCTGACCTGGTCGCAGGTGCTCGGCGTCGGGCTGCTCGCCGAGGGCGGCGACGGCCTCTGGCCGGCCCTGACCCGGGTGGTCTGAGAGAGGACCCCCTTGCCCCCACGCCTCGCACGCTCGGCGCGGGCCCCTGAAGATGGCCGTTCAGCACGTCACCAGGGGCCCGCCGCGAGCCTGTGAGCGGTGGGGGCAGGGAGGTCCTTCCTCACGCGGTCTCGGGCACCCGCAGGTGCGCGAGCACCAGGTCGAACTCGGCGACCTCGAGGATCCGGCCGCCCATCGCGGCGGCGAACTCCTCTCTGACGGCGGTGGCGTCGGTGCGGGAGCGCTCCAGGCTCGCCCGGTCGGCGTAGGTGACCGACCCGGCGCCCCGCCCCTCCCAGCGGTCGACGAGCAGGCTGGCGCTGCAGAAGCCGTCCACCTCCTCGAGCCGCGGCAGCAGGCTCAGCCGGTAGGCGTCGAGGACCTGCTCTACCCGGTCGGGGTCGGTGCGCATCCAGGTGACCCGGGTGCAGGCCCCGTCCGGCGCCTCGTGCACCCGGTGCAGGACGGCGATCTCCCACGTCTGCAGCTCCGGCGGCCCGCCGAGGATCTGGGCGAAGCGGGCCCGCAGGGGCCGCAGCTGCTCGCCGGTCGCGGACATCGCGGCCTCGTCGGCCCACGACGTGGTGGCGATGCAGCGGCCGGAGTCACGGTCGGCGAGCATCGACAGCCCCACGTAGCCGGGCAGGCCCTCGACGGCCGGCATGACCCTGTCTCGCAGGAAGGCGACGCCGTCGTCGACCGCCTTCGGGTTGCCGTGGACGGTGACGGTGCGCGCGTACACGGGCTGCCTCCTCTCTGCGCGGGGGCCGGCGGGGGCGACCCCGGCCCGCTCTGCGGCGCTCACGCGGTCTCGGGTACCCGAAGGTGGGCGAGGACGAGGTCGAACTCCCGGACGTCGGTGACGGCCAGGCCGAGCGCCGGCACGAACTCGTCGCGCAGCGCGCGGGCGTGCTCGCGGGTCTCGATCATGTCCTCCCGGCTGTCGTAGGTGACCGCGGAGACGGCCATGCCCTCCGCGGCGTGGGTCATGAGGCTGACGCTGCAGAAGCCGGCGAGGTCGTCCAGCCGCGGCATCAGGCTCATGCGGAAGGCGTCGATGCTGCGCTCCATGTCGTCGGGGGCGCCGCGCAGCCAGGTCACCCGGGTGCAGGCGCCGTGGTGGGCCTCGTGCCGGCGGTGCATGGCCGACACCTCCCACTCGTGCACCTCGACCTCGCCGCCGAAGACCTCCCTCGCCCGGTCGCGCAGCGGACGGACCCCCTCGGCGCTGGCCTGCATCGCCTCCCGGTCCCGCCAGGACGTCGTCACGATGCACATCCCGGACTCGTGGTCGGCGAGCATGGACAGGCCGATGCAGCCGTCCATGCCGCGGACGGCGGGCATCACCTCGTCGCGGACGTAGTCCGTCCCGCGGTCGACGGACCGCGGGTTGCCGCGGATGGTGGTCGAGCGTGCGTACACGTCACCGCTCCTCTCCAGGGCGCTGGAGTTCTCCGGCGGCGGTGCTCCGGCGGCATCGCCGCGGCGCCCAGCGTCCTCGCGCCCGGCCCGGCAGGCAATGTCCCGGTGCGCCGCCACCGGGACGACGGTCCGCGCCGGCGACGGGAGCCGACGGCAGCCCGCTCACCGGGGCCCGCGGGCGGGCAGCAGTCCCTGCTCGTGGCCGCCGTCCCCCCGGCCGACGCCCGGGGCCGAGCCGCTCACACCGGAGGGCGCGGGTCGCCTCGTCGTCCCGTCCGACAGGAGGGGCGGCCCGCCGGTGGCCGCCGTCCGGCCATCCCGGGCAGCATGCCGGGGTGACCACTGCCGCCGACTCCCACGGGCACACCCACCGTCTCGACCTGACCGACGCGACCGTCCGGGAGTGGGACGCGACGGTCGTCGCGGCCGATCCCGAGCAGGGCGTCGTCCTCGACCGCAGCGCCTTCTACCCGGGCGGCGGCGGGCAGCCGCCGGACGAGGGCGTGCTGCTGTGGGGCGGCGTCCGCACGCGCATCGCCGGCACCCGCAAGGGCGACGAGCTGTACCTGATACCGGTGGAGGGCGACCCGGTGCCGCCGCCGGGCACGGCGGTCCGCGGAGCGCTCGACGACGAGCGGCGGACGGCGCTGATGCGGACGCACTCGGGCCTGCACGTGCTGACCGGCGTCGTCCTGCGCGACTTCGGCGCGAAGGTCACCGGCGGCAACATGGAGCCGCTGACCGCGCGCATGGACTTCGACCTGGCCGAGGTGCCGGCCGACTTCAAGGACCGGGTGGCAGAGGCGGTCAACGCCGAGATCGCCGCGGACCGGCGCATCGAGGTGCGGACGCTGCCGCGTGCGGAGGCCTACGCGATCCCCGACCTGATCCGGACCGCGACCGACCTGCTGCCGCCCGACATCGAGGAGGTCCGCATCGTCGACATCGTCGGCCTGGACCTGCAGGCCGACGGCGGCACGCACGTGGCCTCGACGGCGATGGTCGGCCGGGTCGAGGTGGTCAAGATGGAGAACAAGGGCCGCGGGTTCCGCCGGCTGCGCATCCGCGTCGTCTGACGTGCCGGTCCCGGGCCGGGAGCGGTCGAGCTCCCGGCCCGGGACCGGGTGGTGCTCAGGTCACCTCCGACCCCACCGCGGCGTGCACGGGGACCCGCGGTACGGGGATCGGCGGCGGTGACGCGGCGGCGGGGGCCACGTCGTGCTCGAGAGAACTCAGCAGGTCCTCGCCGTAGACGTCCGCCACCCAGTTGGGCTGGTACACGGTGTCGAGGTACCGCTCGCCCAGGTCCGGGGCGATGGTGACCGCGGTGAGCTCGCGCCCGCCGTTCCCCCGGTGGCGGGCCAGCCACTTCGTCGCCCCGCTGACCACGGTGCCGGTCGAGCCACCGAACAGGAAGCCGCGCCGAGCCAGCCGGTGGCAGGCGCGGACGGTGTCCACCTCCTCCTCCACCACCACCTCGTCGACGTAGGACTCGTCCAGCAGAGGCGGGCGGACGGGCCATGCCCAGGCCCGGGATCATCCGCGGGCTCGCCGGACCGCCGAAGGACACCGAGCCGGCCGGGTCGACGGCGACGATGCGCACCGAGGGGCGGTGCTCGCGGAACCACCGGGCGCAGCCCATCAGGGTTCCGGTGGTGCCGGCCCCGACGAACAGGACGTCCAGTTTCGGGAACTGCCGGTCGATCGCCGGCGCGGTCTGGCGGTAGTGCGCCTGCCAGTTGTGCTGGTTCTCGTACTGGTTGAGCCACACGTAGCGGGGGTCGGCGGCACACCGAGCCCTCACGTGGTCCATCCGCGCACCGAGGAGGCCGCGGGCCGGGTCGGCCACCTCGGTGACCACGTGCACCTCGGCGCCGAGCGCCTCCATCAGCAGCCTGGTCTGCAGGTTGCAGCGGGGGTCGGTCACGCACAGGAACCCGTAGCCCTTGCTCGCCGCGATCATGCTCAGCGCGACACCGAGGTTGCCCGACGAGGACTCGACGATGACCGACCCCGGCCGCAGCCGGCCCTCGCGTTCGGCGGCCGCCACCATCCCGCTCGCGGCCTTGAGCTTGACCGACCCGGCGAAGTTGAGCCCTTCGACCTTGAGGAACAGCGAGTGCCCGACGATCGACCGGAGGTCGATGAACAGGTCGTGCTCGTTGAACTCGTGGGGCAGGGAGATGACGGTCACGATGAGGCACTCATCTCGTCGGCGCGGGACTGCGGTGTCCCGCGCGGCCTGTGGGGGTGCGACAACTCCTCGGTATGGAGAGTCCGGTGCGGGGCTGCTGGATACGATCGGATCGGCCCCCGAAGCGGACCGGCATGCCCACGGTCGGGGGTGGGGTCATCCCCACCTCGAGCGGACAGCCCCGACCTCGCGGTCACGCCGCGTACCCGGCCGGGGCAGCGAGGCGCGGCTCGACCCCACTGGTGACCCGGAGGCGGGCCGGCGGTCGGCCGTGGAGCTGGACGGACCCGTCGGCGTCGCCGTCCTCGACGGCGCGTTCGACTCGGTCAGGCCCGGGGCGCCGCCCACTCCGGGATCTACCTGCCGAGGGCGACGGCGTGCGCCAGCCGGAGGCCGCCGCTGAGCCACAGCAGGACGTCGTGCAGCCGCAGCCGGGTGAGCGGGACGCCCCCGGTCGCGGTCAGCAGTCCGGACGCCACGGTCTCGAGCGCGCCGAACGCCTCGGCGTTGGCCAGCAGCTCCCGGTGCACGACCGCCTCGAGCCCGCTGTCGCCCTCCTCGACGTGGGGGAGCAACGAGCGGCGGGTGGTGCCGCCGACCAGCGGCACGAGGTCCGGACGCCGGTGGTGCAGCGCTGCGACGAGGTGGTCCCGGTGCCGCCCAGGCCCGTGCCGGCCGACCGCCCGCAGGCCGGCGCCGACCGTGCCCGGCTCCTCCAGCACCGACAGCTCCCCGGGCGGGAGCTCCCAGAACGCCCGTCCGTCGGCCCGCACGGCTATGGCGCCGGCTAGCGGGCCGGCCTCGTCGAGCGCAGCGCGCACCGCGGCCCAGCCCGCAGGGTCGAGGCGGCCGTGCAGCCCCTCGGCAATCAGGACGTCGTCGTCACTCGGCGGTCCGACGACCGGCGGGCGGCAGTCGAAGCGCTCGTAGCCGAAGGCCGGGACCCGCACCCATCGACCCTCGGGGTGACCTGGGGAGCGGAACCACAGCGCCCGCCGTCCCCGCGCGTACCCGAGCACCGCCGCGAGCGCGGTGTCCCAGGGCACCGGGTCCGGCCCGACGCTGGGCAGGGACAGGGGCGGACCGGCAGCCACCTCCCCAGCCTGCTCGACGCCGAGCCGCGCCGCGCCGTCGAGGCACCCGCGCCGGCGTGGCCTGCCGCGCGGTTCGTGGGGACGACTCGCCGGTCGGGTCGGTCGTGCGCCGGCGGCCCTCGACCCCCGCCTCACCCGGTCGGCGGCCGCCACGTCGGGGACTCGACGACCGGGACCACCCGGCCACCTGCGGCCAGGTGCAGGCTCCAGCTGCTCGCGACGGCGTCGTCGAGGACGGTGTGCAGCCCCTCGGCCCACGCGTCGTCCTCGGCGCTGACCACGGCGTGCCCGGGGCGGCAGAGCGCCATCGCGAGGTGCGTGACGTCGAGGTCCTCGGTGAGCGTCTCGTGGAGGTCGGCGAGCCCGCGCAGCGTCAACCGGTCGGGGACCGCCGGCAGGTCGTCGACCGGGACGACCAGCGGCAGCGAGCGACCGTCGCCGGTGAGCCACAGCAGCCAGAGGCTGCGGGCGGCGAAGACCGGTGGGTCGAGCAGGGCGGCCCAGCGCCGGGTGAGCTCGGCAGCCGAGCGGACGGGGACCTGGGCGAGCGGGGGAGTCGTCATGCCCGGGACCCTGGCCGTGGCCACCGTCGGTGGGGTCTGCCGTCCACAGGAGGGCGCCCGCCCACACGACCGGCGTCACCGCGCGCCCGATCCTGCTACCGGGCCCGACGACGCCACTCGCGGAGGAGGATGCGAGCATGGGCAAGCAGGCGAGGCAGCGGAGGCAGGCCCCGGCGTCATCAGACGGGTCCTCGCCGGTGGGCGACGCGATCCCGTGGCCGTCCGCGATCTCCCCGGGTCGGTGGGTGGACGCCGACGGCACGTCCTGGCGGCTCCGCGGCGGGGAACCCCCGGTGAAGCGGGTGGAGCACCTGCTGCGTTCGCCCGACGTCCCGGTCCTGCACTTCTACGGGCCGGACGCGCCGACGGAGGTCGCCGCGGCCGACCGGGAGGCGCTGTGGCAGCGCGTGCGTCCGTACCTCCGGCAGACGGTGCAGGAGCCCGACGACCACACCAGCTTCGACGTCGCCGAGTTCAAGGACGACCGGCGTCGCTACATGCTCGTCATCGAGGAGAGCCGCTGACCCGACAGGTGCGTGGTGCCCCAGTGCGAGCGGTACGGGCGGCAGGACGTCAGCTCGCCCGACCTGCAGCGCTGCCCGGGTGAGGTCTTCCACTACCACGGTGCCCGGCACGCGTGGCACGCGGTGACCAGTAACTCCACCCGACCAGCAGCCCGACCTCGTGCCCGCGGAGGCGTCGTCCTCATCGGCCGTCGGTCACCGGCCGACGGGATGGCGGGCGCTCCACCGACCGTCGGCAGGCAGCTGCACGAGCCCTGCTGGGAGACGCGCGCTCTGGCTCATCCGAACCACTCGCACCAACTGGCGCAGTCTGGACCAGCTGGCACACCGGGGGGTCCTGCGCGCACGTACGGTGCCGCTGCACTTCTCGAATCGGGGGACGACGATGATGCCGACCAACTGGGGCTTCCGAGGGCCGACGCCGCCCGCGCAGCAGCCCACGCAGACGATGCAGCTGCCCGTCCAGCCGCCTGCCGAGCAGCCTCCCGGGCGCCGGCGGACGTGGCTGCGGTGGGCGATCCCGCTGCTGGCGTTCCTGATCGGCACCGGTGTCGGGGCGGCGGGCGACCAGGCCGACGTGACCGCCGCTCCGCAGTACATCGCCCTGCAGGACGACCTAGAGGTCGCGCAGGACCAGGCCAGCGAGCTGAGCGACGACGTGGCCGCAGCCGAGGAGCAGGTCCGACAGGCGGCCGCGGCGGCGCAGACCCAGATCGAGCAGCAGACCGCGGCGATCACCCAGCGTGCGACGGCGCTCGACCAGCGGGAGCAGGACCTCGTCGCCCGGGAGGGTGCGCTGCGCGCCGCTGAGCAGACGGCCAGCAGCCGCATCTCGTCGTCCTCGTCCTCGTCGTCCTCGTCCGGGTCCGTGTCGTCCGGCGCCGGCAGCGCGGCGGTCGTCGAGCCCGAGCCGGAGGTGTCCGTCAGCGCCTCCTACGCCAACTGCTCCGCGGCGCGAAACGCCGGCGCAGCCCCGGTCCGTGTCGGTGACCCGGGCTACGGCCGCCACCTCGACCGCGACGGCGACGGGATCGGCTGCGAGTAAGAGGCGGGAGGAGGGGCCGGTCCGGACGACATCCGGACCGGCAGCTCCGGTGGCCGGCCCGTCCCGGTGAGCGCGCCACGGCCTGCTGGCCCAGCGGTCCTCCTCCACGAGAGCTCGTGCTCTGCCCACCGGTGTGGGCAGAGCACGAGCGCCGCCGAGGACACCCGGCGCCGGCCGGACGGGCGCGGTGCAGGGCCGCGCCGGTGCTCAGCGGTGGCCGAGGCCGCCGGGGCCGTGGTCGGCGGGCACGCGCTCGTCCTCCGGCGGCGGACCGGGCGGTGTCCCGTCGCCGAACGGCGAGCCGCCCAGCTCCTCGCGCCCGTGCGGGGTCAGCCAGTTCGAGGTGTCGGGACCGACCGGGACGACCTGGGTCGGGTTGATGTCCGCGTGGACGACGTAGTAGTGCTCCTTGATCTGCGGGAAGTCGATCGTGTCGCCGAACCCGGGGGTCTGGAACAGGTCGCGCGCGTAGGCCCACAGCACCGGCATCTCGGTCAGCTTCTGCCGGTTGGCCTTGAAGTGGCCGTGGTAGACGGGGTCGAACCGGGTCAGCGTGGTGAACAGCCGGACGTCGGCCTCGGTGATCGACCCACCCATCAGGTACCGCTGCCCGGACAGCCGCTCCTCCAGCCAGTCCAGCGCCGTCCACAGCCGGTCGTACGCCCTGTCGTAGGAGCGCTGCGAGCCGGCGAACCCGCACCGGTACACGCCGTTGTTGACCTCGGTGTAGACCCGCTGCATGACCTCGTCCATCTCGTCGCGCAGCTTCCCGGGGTAGAGGTCGGGCGCGCCGTCGCGGTGGAACGCCGTCCACTCGGTGGAGAGGTCCAGCGTCATCTGCAGGAAGTCGTTGGTGACCACCTGCCGGGTGGGGACGTCGACCAGCGCCGGCACCGTGATGCCGCGGTCGTAGTCGGGGAAGCGGGCGAGGAAGGCCTCCTGCAGCCGCTCGTACCCCAGCACCGGGTCGCGGCCGCCGGGGTCGAGGTCGAACGTCCAGGACCGCTCGTCGTGGGTAGGCCCGCACATGCCCATGGAGATCGCGTCCTCCAGGCCGAGCAGCCGGCGCACGACGGCCGCCCGGTTCGCCCACGGGCAGGCCCGCGCGATGACGAGCCGGTAGCGCCCGGCCTCCACCGGCCACCCGCCGGAACCGTCGGCGGTGATCCGGTCGGGGATGTAGTCGGTGTCCCGCTCGAACTCCCCGGAGGTGACGTAGCCCGACCCGCTGTTCTCATCGCTCACGAAGCCCAGCGTGATCGACGTCGCGCCGGGCCGCTCGTCAGAGCCGGGTGGTCGTCGCCTCGTCCCGCTGGCCGTCGAACCAGCGCTCCAGCACCTCGGCGAACACCCGCTCGTCGGGCGCGGCCGCCTCGAACAGCGTCATCGACGAGCGCAGCTTCACCGCGTCCACGGACCCGAGCGCCCGGACCGGGTCGCGGCCGGACAGCTCCAGCAGCGCCTGCGCGCACTCCACCAGCCGCGGCCCCAGCACGGGGTGCGCGAGGTACGCCCGCGCCTCCTCCAGGCCGGCGAGCGCGTAGTGCTGCGCGGTCGAGCTGCGCCCCAGACCCGCGACCTGCGGGAAGACGAACCACATCCAGTGGCCGCGCTTGGCCCCGGCCCGCAGCTCGCGCAGCGCCTGCTCGTACACCCCGCCGTCCTGCGCCCCGACGAACCGCTCGAGGCCGAAGGGGTCGCTCACGTCGCCTCCTCGCCGGCGCTCGTCGGTCGCGGTCGCGGCGCTGCTGTGCCGCTGGGTGAGCTCACGGGGCCCGGCCGCCCACCGGGTCGACCTCGCGTGACCGGGACAGCGCCCGGGCGAGGAAGCGCACCATCGTCCCGAGCAGCCGCTTGCGCGAGTCGGCCCGACGGAAGTCGTGGCCCTCGCCCTCGAGCTCCAGGTACTGCACCGTTCGCTCCTGCTCGCGCAGCGCCAGGACGATCTGGTGCGCCTCGCCGATCGGCACGTTGGTGTCGTGCTCGCCGTGGACGACCAGCAGCGGGACGTCGATGGCGCCGGCGGCCCGCAGCGGCGAGATCTCCTCCAGCAGCGCGCGGTCCCGCTCGGGGTGGCCGTACTTCGACACCGCGGCCGCGCCGATCCACGGTTCGGTGTCGCGGTAGAAGGTGACCAGGTCGGACATGCCGCAGACGTCCACTCCCGCCGCGAAGACGCCGGGCGAGAAGGCGAGCGAGGCCAGGGTCAGGTAGCCGCCGTAGGAGCGGCCGGTCACCGCTATGCGGTCGGCGTCGGCGACACCGGTGTCCACCAGGTGCTGCGCGGCGGCCAGCACGTCGGCGAACGCGTCGTAGCGGCCGTGCAGGTCGTCGGCGTGCACGAACTCCCGGCCGAACCCCGACGAGCCGCGGATGTTGGGCGCGAACACGGTGATGCCGGCGGCGGCCAGCGCCTGGTGCTCCGGGTCGAACGTCGGCCGCTCCTGTGCCTCGGGCCCGCCGTGCAGCCACAGCACCGCCGGGCCGGTCCCCTTCAGCCGGCTCGGCGCGCGGTACAGCCAGCCGGTCAGCGGCAGTCCGTCCTGCCCTGCGAAGGTCGCCGGCGTCGGGACGACGAGCCGCCGCGCGGGCAGGGGAGGGGAGGAGGAGACCCGGGTCCAGGCGTGCGTCGTGGTGTCCAGGTGCCAGAGCTCGCGGGGACGCGTCGGGCCCTCCACGCCGAGCACCACGCTTGAGCCGTCGCGGCTGAGCACCGGGTCGGCGGCCACCAGCCCGGGCAGTCCGGAGATCGGCGTCCGCCCGCCCGTGGCGGTGTCCATGAGCTCCAGCTCGCTGCGCCCGGCGACGTTCCACACCAGCAGCAGCAGCCGGCCGGCGTCGTCGGCGTCGATGAACTCCAGCTCCGCGTCGTCCCGCGCGGCCAGCGTGCGGGGCTCGCCGCGCCACCCGTTCGGGCCGAACGGCAGGCCGATCAGCTGGCGCCGGGGCAGGCCCACGTCGGAGGCCAGGTACACGTAGACCGGCCCGCCGTGCTCAGCGGGAGCCGGCCGGATGAGCGCGACCTCGGTCGAGCCGGTCGCGCCCTGGGGCAGCACGCTGAGGGCCTCGTCGGTGAGCCGGTCGACGACCACGACGTACTGCTGTCCGCGCGCGCCGTCGCGGATGACGATGAAGCGCTCCTCCAGCGACACGTCGAGCACGCGGATCAGCTCGCCCTCCGCCAGCGGGTCGAGCCGGCCGGTCGCGGGGTCGGCCAGGAAACAGCGGGTCGGCACCCCCTCGGCGGCGCCGGGGAAGGTGACGACGAAGCGGTGCCCGCTGCGGGTCCAGGGACCGAGCTCGGCGTGCGTGGTCGCGTCGCCGGCGATCCGGCGGGCGTCGCTGCCGTCGGGACGCACCACCCACACCGCCGTCCGGACCCCGCCGTCGGTGGCGACCTCGCAGGTGAGCCAGCCGCTGTCGGCCGCCCACCGCACGGAGACCACCGGGTCGTCGGAGAGCTTGACGTGCCGCGCCGCGGGCCGCGGCCCGTCGAGCACGACGTCCTTGATGTAGAGCTGGGGCATGCCGGAGCGGTCGCTGATGAAGGCGACCTGCCGGGCGTCCGGCGTCATGTTCGGGCCCCAGCTGCCCCAGGCGTCGACGAGGGCGTCGCCCAGCGCGATCGCGTCCTCGACGACCGCCGGGTCCGCGTCCAGGTACGTCGTCACCGTGCCAGGCCTCCCTGTTTTGCAGCCTCATGGCGTACGCGCAGGCTGGCACAGCCCCCGCGCGGTCCGTGGCGTCCGGCTCGCGCAGCACGCGCTCCGCCGGTCCCGGCCGGAGCAGACCACGCCGTCCGGCCGCCGGGTCGCCCGGCGCCGCGTCCACGGTACGGCCCACGTTCCCGCCGGACGAGGAGTACCGGGACTCTCGTGCCCAGTGAGGCACGCGTGACCGCCCGAAGCGCGCGCGGGGCGCGCCCCCACCCGCGCGCGCCCGGTGGGATCGCCCTCGCCGCGCTCTGGCACGCTGCGTCCACCGCCGCCCACCCAGGAGGGGAGTGCCCGTGCCGCCGCCGCCCGGACCGCTCGCGGGGCTGACCGTCCTGGAGCTCACCTCGACCTTCCTCGGCCCGTACTGCGCGGTGCTCATGGCCCAGATGGGCGCGCGGGTGGTCAAGGTCGAGCCGCCGGCGGGCGACATCATCCGCGGCGTCGGCGACGAGCACGGCTCCGGGCTGGGGCCGGCGTTCCTCACCTTCAACCGGGGCAAGGAGTCCGTCGTCCTGGACCTGACGACGCCGGCCGGCCGTGAGGCCCTCGACCTGCTGGTCGACGAGGCCGACGTGGTGCTGCACAACATGCGGCCGAGGGCCGCCGCCCGGCTCGGCATCGACGCCGGGACGGTCCTGGCGCGCAACCCGCGGGTCGTCCACTGCGCTGCCGTCGGCTACGGCTCGGCCGGCCCGTACCGCGACGAGCCGGCCTACGACGACGTCGTCCAGGGCGTCTCGGGGCTGGCCGCCGTCCAGAGCGGCACCGGGGAGCCGCAGTACGTGCGCACCCAGGTGGTCGACAAGACGGTCGGCGTCATGGCGCTGGCCGCCGTCCTCGCCGCCCTGCACGAGCGGTCGGTGTCCGGCCGCGGGCAGGCGGTCGAGGTGCCGATGTTCGAGTCCATGGCGAGCTTCCTGCTCATGGAGCAGCAGGGCGGCCGGGTGTACGCCGGCCGCACGGGCGGCACGGGGTACGCCCGGACGGCGTCGCCCTACCGCCGCCCGCACCGCACCGCCGACGGGGTGATCGCGGTGCTGCTCTACACCGACGCGCACTGGCGCGAGTTCTTCCGGCTGGTCGACCGGCCCGACCTCGCCGACGACCCGGAGCTGACCACCATCCGGGGCCGCACCCGGCGGATCGACGAGCTCTACCGGCTGGTCGACGACGAGCTCGCCCGCCGTCCCACGGCGCACTGGCTCTCGACGCTGCGCGACCGGCACATCCCGGCCATGCCGGTGAACACCGTCGAGGACCTCTTCGACGACGAGCACCTGGCCGCGGTCGGGTTCTTCGAGGAGGTCGAGCACCCGACCGAGGGCACGCTGGTGCACGCCCGGCTGCCGTGGACCTTCGGCCGCAGCGGCGCCCCCTCGCTCCCCGGCGCGCCCGCCCTGGGCCAGCACACCGAGGCGACGCTGCGCCGGCTGGGCCTCGACGACGACGCCGTCCGTGCCGCCGGCACCGCCCGGCCGGTCAGCGGGGAGCGGCCCGCTCCGGGGTGAGCGCGGCGGCCCGCTCGGCGGAGAGGATGAGCGCGGCCGCGGCGAGCGTGCAGGCCGCGACCGCCCCGAACGCGACGCCGTACCCGGCCGCTCCGATCAACGCGCCGGCCGCGACCGGGGCGACCACCCGGCCCAGCTGCCCGGCCAGGGCCTGGCCGCCGGAGACCGACGCGAAGACGGCGGCGGGCACGTAGCTGCCCAGCAGCGCCGGGCGGGCGATGTGGATGACGCCGAACCCCGCTCCGAACAGCAGCACGAACAGCACCGTCGACACCGGCTGGGGCAGGGCGAACAGCAGCCCGACGCCGACCGCCTGACCGGCGAGCAGCGACGCGCTGACCGGACCGGTGCCCAGCCGCCCGGCCAGCGCGGTGAGCGCCACCCGGCCGGCCACCGACATCGCGCCGAGGGCACCGGCCGCCGCCGCGGCCAGCGGCGGGGGCGCACCCCGCTCGAGCAGGTGGGCGACCAGGTGCACGGCGACGGCGGTGATGGCCAGCATCTCCAGCGCCGTGGCCAGGGTCAGCCGGCGCACCGCGGGGTCCCGCCACGGGTCGACGGGGGCGGCGGGGGGGTCCGGCACCGCCGACGGCCCGGGACCGGGCTCCGCGGCAGGCCCGGGGGACGCCGCGTCGCCGTCCGGGGCGAGGCCGAGGTCGGCCGGGGCGCGCCGCAGCAGCAGCGCGTGCGGCACGGCGCAGAGTGCGACCGGCACGGCGAGCACCAGCAGTGCGCTGCGCCACCCGAGCCCGTCGATGAGGGCCTGCGAGGTGGGCAGGAAGACGGTCGAGGCGAACCCGGCGACCACGGTGAGGGTCAGCAGCGCGGCCCGCCGCTCGCGGCGGAACCACGTGTTGATCACCGCGTAGGCCGGCTCGTAGAGCACCGCCGCGCAGGCCAGCCCGATGCCGGTGAACACCAGGTACAGCTGCGGCAGGGTGCGCACCTGCGACCAGCCGACGACGCAGGCCGCGCCGAGCAGGCTGCCCGCGGTCATGAGCCAGCGCGCCCCGTGCCGGTCCAGCCAGCGGCCCACGGCGGGGGCGGCCGCTCCGGTGACGGCCATGGCGAGGGTGAGCGCGCCGGACAGCTGTGCGGTGCCGGCGCCGAGGTCGCGCTGCATCGGCACGAGGAACACCGCGAAGGAGTAGAAGAGCACCCCGTAGGCGACGGTCTCGGTGCCGGCCAGCGCCCACACCATCCGCCAGCCCGGGAAGTCCCGGCGCCGCCCCGCCCCCACGGTCGGCGTCACCTCACGAGCTGCGGCGGGCGACCCTGCCCGAGCCGGCCTGGTCCACCGGGTAGAGGAGGACGTCGGCGACGACGACGTGCGGCGGCCGGCTCGCGATCCAGGTGACGACGTCGGCGACGTCCCCGGGCGACAGCGGGGTCAGACCCTCGTAGACGGCCTTGGCCGGGGCCTCGTCCCCGTCGAAGCGGACCAGGGAGAACTCGGTCTCGACCATCCCGGGGTCGACCTGGCTGATCCGCACGCCGCTGCCCAGCACGTCCATCCGCATGCCGCGGGTGATCCGCTCCACGGCGGCCTTGGTCGCGCAGTACACGGCGCCGCCGGGGTAGACCTCGCGGCCGGCGTTGGACCCGATGTTGACCACGTGGCCGGAGCCGCGCTCGACCATGCCGGGCAGCACGCAGGCCGAGACGTTGAGCAGGCCGCGGACGTTGGTGTCCAGCATCCGGTCCCAGTTGTCCGGGTCGTCGGTGTGGATCGGGCCGCGGCCGGCGGCCAGCCCGGCGTTGTTGACCAGGACGTCGATCGGCGTCCAGTCGGCGGGCAGCGAGGTCAGCGCGGCCGACACCTGGGCGCGGTCGCGGACGTCCATGGTCAGCGGCAGCACCGCGTCCCCGTGCTCCGCGTGGAGGTCCGCCAGCCGCTCGGTGCGGCGGGCGGCGGCGATCACCCGGGCGCCCTCGGCCAGGAACGCCTCGGTGCAGGCCCGGCCGATGCCGCTCGAGGCTCCGGTGACCAGTACGACTCGTGCAGCGCTCACGGGGGCTCCTGTGCTCGGGGGAGTGGGTGGGGGTCAGGCGCGGGCGCGCCGGGCGCGGGGGGCGTCGCCGGTCCGCGAGCCCGACGGCGCCCGGGTGCGGCGGAAGGCGACCGGCCCGGGCAGGGTGTTGTCGACCAGCTGGGTGTCGAGGTAGGAGTCGCGGGACTGTCCGACGTGCGCGCGCATGGCGGCCGCGGCCTCGTCGGGCCGGCCGGCCGCGATGAGCTCGGCGACCTGGCGGTGCTCGGCCCACGCGCGCGGGGCGATGGTGCTGACCAGGGGCGCGAAGAACCAGCGGCTGCGCTGGGAGAGCTGCTCGCCGAACTCCAGCAGGAGGTGGTTGCGCGCGCAGAGCATCACGGTGCGGTGGAAGCGGGCGGTGTGCCCGGCCATCTGCTGGGCAGGGACGCCGCGCGCCCAGTCGGCATCGGCCTCGTCGCAGATGCCCAGCAGCGCCGCGGCGTCCTCGGGCGTGCAGCGCTGCGCGGCCAGCTCGGCGGCGGAGCGCTCGACCACCTCCCGGGCCTCGAAGAACTCCTCCACCTGCTGCCGGGTCGGCTGGTTGACGAACGCGCCCTGGCGCGGCCGCAGCGTGATCCAGCCGTCGCGGTGCAGCCGCTGCAGGGCCTCGCGCACCGGACCGCGGCTGACCCCGAGCTCGGCGGCGAGGCGCTCCTCGACCAGGTGGTCACCGGGTGCGAGCGTGCGGGCGATGAGCAGCTCCTGCAGCCGCCCGTAGACGTGCTCGCGCAGCGGGAGGGCGTGGATGTGGTCGGCGCCGGACACGTTCGATCCCCCACTTCCCGCGGCGTTGTGCATCGGGATGGTCACACGAATCGTTAACAGTAGACAAGATTTGTTGTGAGCTGGTTCACTCGGCCACCGACCGCTCCGGCTCCGTCCCTCCAGCCGCCCCCGGACCAGGGAGGACGCCGGCCCGGGTCCCCGACCGCACGCACCAGGAAGGCCAACGATGACCTCCAGCCCGATCCCCGCCCGGCCGACCCGCCGCCTCCTCGGCACCGCGCTGGCCTCCGCGCTCCTGCTCACCGCCTGTGGCGGGGGCGAGTCCGGGGGCACCGGGGGCGGTGAGGGCGCGCAGGCCGGCGGCCCCCTGACCTTCGCCACGGGTGGCACCGGCGGCGTCTACTACCCCTACGGCGGTGGCATCGCCAACCTGCTCAGCTCGGAGCTGGAGGGGACGACGGTCACGGTCCAGGAGACCAACGCCTCGGTCGACAACATGCAGCTGCTGGCCTCGGGGCAGGCGCAGCTGGCCTTCGGCCTCGGCGACGTCGTCTCCGACGCGGCCAACGGTGAGAACACGTTCACCGAGGCGCTGCCGCTGTGCTCGCTCGGGAACATCTACAACAACTTCACGCACGTCTTCACGACTGCCGCGACCGGGATCACCTCGATCGAGGACCTGCGCGGCAAGCGGGTGTCGCCCGGGGCGGTCGGCTCGGCCTCGGAGGTCACCGCCGACCGGATCATGCAGGCGGCCGGCCTCGACCCGCAGGCCGACATCGAGCGTGCCCAGCTGGGGGTCGCGGAGACCGTCGCGGCGATCCAGGACGGCACCGTCGACGCGGGCTTCTGGTCCGGCGGCCTGCCCACCGGCGCCATCGTCGAGCTGGCCAACAACGCCGACCTGGTCCTCATCCCGACCGGGGAGTACACCGACGCGATGGCCGAGCAGTACGGCGACTACTACTTCACCGAGGAGATCCCGGCCAACACCTACGAGGGCCAGACCGAGGCCTCGCCGCAGGTCGTCTCGCCGAACATCCTCGTCGCCCGCACCGACATGGACGAGCAGCTGCAGCAGGACATCACGCGGACGATCTTCGAGAACAAGGAACAGCTGCTCACCGTGCACCCGGCGGCCGAGGAGCTCGACCCGGCGACGGCCGGTGAGGTCGCCTTCATCGAGACCTGCCCCGGCGCGCAGGCCTACTTCGACTCGGTGGGCTGACCGGGTAGCGCGCGGGGGGAGTCGGTCGTGGCCGTGCGGTCGGGGTCCGGGGCTCGCGCCGCGGGCCCCGGCGGCACGACCTCCCGCAGCCGCACGGTTCGGTGGCTCGCCCCCGTCGTGCTGGTGCCGGCCGCGGTGCTGATCGGGGCGGGGGCCGCTGCGACCACCGCGGGGCTGGCCGGGGACGACGGCCGGGCGGTCGTCGTCCGGACGCCGGACGGCGAGGTCGTCGCCCGCGTCCCGCTGACCGGGGACCGGTTCGCCGTCAGCTACCGCAACAGCGTCTACACCACCCTGGCCGAGGAGCGGTACCGCGTCCTCCCCGACGGCCGCTTCGAGCTCGTCGAGCTGGCCGCCGACCAGGTGGCCGTGCTCGAGGAGTACTACGCCGTACCGGGTGCACCGCGACCGGCGCCGCCCGGCGACCGCCGCCACCACGTGGCCGAGCCCGACCCGGCCCGCCCTGCTGTCTTCGACGTCCTGAACATCGCCGCCACCGACCTGGGCGAGCGCACACTGCACACCCTGGGTACCGACCCCGTCCCGATCTGGCGGCTCCTGACCAGGGAAGACCCCACCGTGCTACTGGAGATCGAGCGATGAAGATGAAGCTGCCAGGCCGCACACGGAGCCACACGACCGAGGACGAGCAGGCCCGCGCGGAGCACTCCCGGCACGACAGCGTCCACAAGGCCGCCCACCACGCCGCCCACCGGCAGGGCGGCATCGTGGACGTCGCCACCCTGGACAAGCGCCCTGGCGCCGATCCGGTCGACGATCCCGACCGCATCGACGAGGAGGCGCTGATCGCGGAGTTCGAGGCGGAGAAGCCGGCGCGCCAGCTGACCGGCTGGCCGAGCTGGGTCACCGCGGTGGTCGGGGTGGGGCTGTCCCTGTTCGGCCTCTACTGGGTCTTCAACCCGATGCCGCGGCAGGTGTACCTGCCGACGTTCCTCTCCATCGGCCTGTTCCTGACCTTCCTGACCTACCGCGGCTGGCCGCGGTCGGCCAAGGCCAAGGAGGACGGGAAGCCCGACCGCCCGAACGTGCTGGACTGGCTGCTGGCGCTGGCCTCCCTCGTGCCGGCCGTCTACATGGTGTCGGACTGGCAGGGCTTCTTCCGGCGCGCGATCCTGCCGACCGACACCGACCTGATCATCGGCACGCTGCTCATCCTGCTGGTCCTGGAGGCCGCACGGCGCACCGTCGGCATCCTGGTCCCGATCGTCGTGCTGCTGTTCATCGCCTCGGCGTACTGGGGCTCCTTCATGCCGGCGCCGTTCACCACCGCCAACTTCGGCTGGCCGCGGCTGGTCGGGCACAACGTCATGGGCCTGCAGGGCATCTTCGGCACGCCGCTGGAGGTCGCCGCCACCTACATCATCCTGTTCACCATCTACGGCGCCGTCCTGGCCGCCTCCGGTGCCACCCGGTTCTTCATCGACCTGTCCTTCGCCGCGTTCGGGCAGTCCCCGGCCGGCCCCGGCCGCACGGTGACGCTTTCGGGCTTCCTGCTGGGCACGGTGTCCGGCTCGGGCGTCGCCACGACCGTCACCCTGGGTGGCATCTCCTGGCCGCTGCTGAAGAAGGCCGGCTACCCGAAGGAGGCCGGCGGCGGCGTGCTGGCGGCCGCCGGCATCGGCGCGATCATGTCGCCGCCGACCCTCGGCGCGGCGGCGTTCATCATCGCCGAGCTGCTGCAGGTCTCCTACCTCGAGGTGCTCATCTGGGCGACGATCCCGACGATCCTGTACTACCTGGGGATCATCCTGGCGATCGAGATGGACGCCCGGCGGCACAAGACGCACACCGTGGCGATGGAGACCCAGTCGCCCTGGCGGCTGCTGCTGCGCTTCGGCTACCACTTTTCGTCGCTGGCCGCGATCGTCTTCTTCCTGGTGCTGGGGTTCACGCCGTTCCGCGCGGTTGTCTACGCCACCGTGCTGGCCTTCCTGCTCAGCTTCCTCGAGCGGCGGTCGTGGATGACGCCCCGGCGGGTGTGGGACGCGCTGGCCCAGGGCGCGGTCGGTGCGCTGTCGGTCATCCCGGTCATGGCCGTGGCCGGCATCATCGTCGGCGTCATGACCCTGACCGGGCTGGCGCTGCGGCTGGCCGGGATCATCGTCGACTTCTCCAACGGCAACGTGGTGCTCACCGCCGTCTTCTCCGCGGTGGTGGTCGTCCTGCTGGGCCTCGCGGTCCCGGTGACGGCGAGCTTCATCATCTCGTTCGTCGTCATCTCGCCGGCGCTCCAGCAGGTGGGCGTCGAGCCGTTCGCCGCGGCGATGTTCATCTTCTACTACGCGGTGCTCAGCGAGGTCTCCCCGCCGACGGCGCTGTCGCCGTTCGCCGCCGCCGCCATCACCGGTGGCAAGCCGGTCAAGACCATGTGGCTGACGTGGAAGTACACCCTGCCGGCGTTCCTCGTGCCGTTCATCTTCGTGCTGTCCCCGCGCGGCGTCGGGCTGCTGTTCGAGGGCGGCGCCGCCACGGTGGCGATCGCCTTCGTCACCTCGGTCTTCGCCGTGGCCTCGCTGGCGGTGGTCACCGGCGCCTGGCTGTTCGGCCCGGCGCGCATCCCCGAGCGGGTGCTGTTCCTGGTCGCGGCGATCGCACTGCTGGTCATGACGCCGACGTTCATCGCGGTCGGTGCGGGCTTCATGGTCGCCGGCGTCGTCGTGCACCTGATCACCCGCCGCCGCGCCGGGCCGGACGACGGGGCCGCTGCGGAGCCGGAGGCCGGGAGGCCGGGTGTGCCGAGCAGCCCGACGGCCCCGCGGCCGGCTCCCGCGCCACCGGTGTCCCCCGTCGCCGGCGCCACGACCGCGGACCGCCCGCGGACGGAGCGGTGAGCCCGCGGCTCATCGACGGCGTCGCCGACCTGCACGTGCACGGGGCGCCCAGCCTCGTCGCGCGGCACGGGCTCGACCACGAGGTGGTCGGCGCGCACGCGCAGGTCGGCGTCGACCTCGCCGTCCTCAAGGCGCACGAGGGCTCGACGGTGGAGCGCGCGGCCCTGGCCGCGGACCGGCCGGAGACCGACGGCGTCCGGGTGGTCGGCGGGATCGTCCTCAACTCACCGGCCGGCGGGGCCAACCCCGACGCGGTGGAGGTGGCCGCCCGGCTCGGCGGGCGCGTGGTGTGGATGCCGACGGTCTCCGCGCCCGCGCACGTCGCGTCGGCGGCCGCACCCGAGCTCTCGGTGCACCGGACGCTGTCCTTCCGGCAGGTCGACGTGCTGGACGACGCCGGTGCGCTGCTGCCCGCGTGGCGCGAGGTGCTCGACGTCGTCGCCGCTCATGACCTGGTGCTGGCCTCGGGTCACCTGACCTGCGCGGAGGCGCTGGTGCTCTTCCGGGCGGCGTCGGCGGCCGGGGTGCGCCGGATGCTGTTCAACCACCCGCGCATGCCGTTCTTGGGGTGGGACGACGACGCCGCGCCGGAGCTGGCGCGGCTCGGCGTGGTGCTGGAGCTGGGCATCCTGCCCGACATCCTCACCACCGACGGGCCGCCGTCGACGACGCTGGGCGAGGTCTACCCGCACGACCAGCTCGCCTTCGGCGGCGACCTCGGGCACGCCGACCACCCGACGATGGCGCAGGCGCTGCCCGGCTGGCTGGCCGGCCTGGAGGCGTGCCTGGGCGAGGCCGGCACCGAGCGGGCGCTCACCACCGTGGGCCGCGAGCTGGTGCTCCGGTGATCCGGGTCGCGCTGCTGCCGGGGGACGGCGTCGGCGAGGAGGTGCTCGACGGGCCGACGCGGCTGCTGCGCCTGCTGGCCGAGCGGGGGGAGGTCGAGGTCACCGGGCCCTGGCCGGTCGGCGCCCGGGCCGCGGCGGAGACCGGCGACGTGCTGCCGGCCGGGACGCTGGCCGCCTGCGACGCCGCCGACGCGATCCTGCTCGGCGCCGTGGGGGAGGACCCCCGCGTGCCGGCCGGGGTGTGCCCGCGCCCGGAGGTCGCCCTGCACCGGCTCCGGGAGCGCTACGACCTGCGCATCTCGGTGCGCGAGATCCCGTTCGCCGACGGCCGCGAGCTCACCGTCGTGCGCAACCTCATCGGCGGCTCGTACGGCGGCGCGGACGACCGGGTGCTGCGGGAGGACGGCAGCGAGGCCGCCGACGTGCTGCGGCTGACCCGGGAACGGGTCGCCGAGGTGGTGCACACCGCCTGCGACGTGCTGGGACGGCGGGGCGGCGGACGGCTGGTCTCGGTGGACAAGGCCAACCTCTACGCCACCGGCCGGCTCTGGCGGCAGGTCGCCGGCGACGTCGCCCGCGAGCGCGGGATCGAGGTCGAGCACCGGTACGTCGACCGCGCGGCGTTCGAGCTGGGCTCGGGGGCCCCGGTGCCCGACGTCCTGGTCACTGAAGGCCTGCTCGGCGACATCCTCTCCGACCTCGCCGCCGGGCGGGCCGGCTCCCCCGCACTGTGCGGGTCGGCGTCGCTGCACCCCGGCGAGCCGGTCCGCGGCCGGTGCGTCGGCCTGTTCGAGCCGGCGCACGGCTCGGCTCCGCGGCGGGCGCTGCGGGACCAGGTCGACCCGCTCGGCGGCTTCCTCGCCCTGGCCGCCCTGCTGCGGCACTTCCCCGCCACCCGGGAGGCCGGCGAGCGGGTGCGGGCAGCGGTCGGCGCCGTGCTGCGCTCGGGCCCGTGGACCTACGACCTGGTGCCGGAGGGCGGAGCGGCGGCGTCGACCGGGCAGGTCGCCGACGCCGTCCTCGCCGCGTTCGGGTCGGGGGAGCCGTCGGCCCCCGCGTCCCCGTCCGCCGAGCCGGCCGGGGTGGAGGCCGTGGAGGTGCTCGGGGAGCCGGCGGTGCGCGTGCCGGCCGACGTCCTGGAGACGTGGACGGCCGAGGTGCTCGAGGCCGTCGGCGTCCGGCCGTCCCACGCCCGCGACACCGCGCGGGTGCTCGCCTACGCCGACCTGTCGGGCATCGACTCGCACGGCATCGCCCGGCTGCCGGCCTACGTCGGCGCCATCGGCAACGGCGTCATCGCCGTCGACGGCCGGCCGAGCGTGCACTCCGACGGGAGCGCGGTGGCCCTGGTCGACGGCCACGACCTGCTCGGCCACCCGGTCACCACGTTCGCGTTCGACGAGGCGGTCGCGCGGGCGCGGCGGTACGGCGTCGGCTGGGTCAACGTGCGCCGGAGCAGCCACCACGGCGCCAGCGGCTGCTACGTGTACGACGCGGCGCGGCTCGGGCTGGTCGGGCTGGCGGCGACCAACACCGGCCCGGTCGTCGCGCCCGCCGGGGCCGCCCGCCCCTACCTCGGCACCAACCCGCTGGCGCTCGGGGTGCCGGTGCCCGGCGAGGAGCCGCTGGTCTTCGACATGGCGACCTCCGCGGTCGCCGCCGGCAAGTTCGAGATCGCGCTGCGCCTCGGCAAGCCCGTGCCGCTGGGCTGGGGTGTGGACGCCGAGGGGCGGCCGACGACCGACCCGGCCGCGGTCTTCCCCGGCCGGGGGGCGCTGCTGCCGCTGGGCAGCGACCGGGAGCGCTCCAGCCACAAGGGCTACGGGCTGGGCCTGCTGGTGGAGCTCCTCACCGCCGTCCTGGCCGGTGGGCCGACGGGGCCGGGGGTGGGCAACCTGACGTTCCGGTCCGGCGCCCGGTCGCCGGACACCAGTCACCTGGTCGTGGTCCTCGACCCGGCGCGGCTGGGCGACCCGGAGGCCATCGGCGGCGGCGCCGCCCGGCTGCTCGCCGAGCTGCGGGGGCTGGCCCCGGTCGACCCGGACCTGCCGGTCCGGACGCCGGGACAGCGGGCCGCCGCGGAGCGCGCGCTGCGCCGCGAGCTCGGTGTCCCGCTGGACGCCGAGACGCACCGCGCGCTGCAGGCGCTGGCCGGGCAGGTCGGCCGGCCGCTCGCGGTCGTGGCGCGTGGCTGACCCGGCCGGGGACGTGGACGCCGACCCCGACGAACCCGGCCGGCGCACCGCTGCCCCGAGCCGGCGGGCCCGGTCCCCGGGCGCGGTGGGCGCCGTGCTCCGGGCGGTGGCCGTCTCGGTGCTCGGCGTGCTGCCGGCCTTCCTCGTCGGGGCGCTGGCGGTGCAGATCCGCGCCGACCTGCAGGTGGGCCTCGGCCTGTTCGGCCTGGCCGCGGCGACGCTGTTCGCCGTCTCCGGCGGCCTCGCCCGGCCCGCCGGCCGGCTGGTGCAGCGGCTCGGGTCGCGCCGCGGTGCTGCCCTGGCCGCGGCGCTGGCCACGGCCTCGCTCACCGTCATCGCCCTGGCCGGCTCGCCGGCCGCGCTGATGGCCGGGCTGGCCGTCGGCGGCCTGGGCAACGCCGTCGCCCAGCCGTCGGCCAACGCGGTGGTCTCCGAGCTGGTCACCGAGCAGCGGCTCGGCGTCGCCTTCGGCATCAAGCAGTCCTCGATCCCGGCGGCGACGCTGCTGGGCGGGCTCGCCGTCCCCGGGGTGGCCCTCGTCTTCGGCTGGCGGTGGGCGGTCGCCTGCGCCGTCGGTCTCGCCGTCGTCCTGCTGCTGGTCTCCCTCACCGGCCGGGACGTCGGACGGCGGCGGGGCGGGGCGCCGCGCGCGCCCGGCGCTCCCCGGGCGCCGGACCGGGGGCTGCCCCGCGGCGGGCTGGTGGTGCTCACCGTCGGTGGCTTCCTGGGCTCGGCCGCGGCCACCCCGACCGGGGTCTTCCTCGTCGACTCCGCGGTCGCCGCCGGCACCGACGCGGGCGCGGCCGGGCTGCTGTTCGCGGGCTGCTCGGTGCTGGGGCTGGTGGTCCGGATCGGCTACGGCCTGCTCGTCGACCGGCACCCCACCCGCAGCGCCTATCTGTTCATCGCCAACCTGCTGGCCGCCGGCACGGCCGGCTACGTGCTGCTCGCGGCGGGCACGGTGCCGGCGTCCGTCGCCGGCGGCGTGCTGGCCTACGGCGCCGGCTGGGCGTGGACCGGGCTGTTCCACTTCGCGGTCATCCGCGACAACCGCGACGCCGCGGCGTCGGTCACCGGGTTCGTGCAGACCGGCCTGTCGCTGGGTGCCGCCTCCGGTCCGCTGCTGTTCGGCGTCGTCGCGCAGACCTGGTCCTACTCCGCGGCCTGGCTCACGGCCGCGGCGCTGAGCCTGGCCGGCGCGGTCACCGTCCGGGTCAGCCGCCGGATGGTCCGCCGGTCGCGCGGGCTCCCGGTGAGCCGGCTGCCCGGACGCCGGCGCCGCGCCCCCGACCTGCCCGCACCCACCTGAGGAGCCCCGACATGAGCACCTGCCGGCTGCACCCGCCCGGCCCCCGTCCGGACGCCGGCCTGCTGGAGCGCTGCCGTGCGCTGCCGACGAGCATCCTGTCCGACTGCATGGCCCGCAGCGGCGGGATCTGCGGCGTGCACCGGGTGCCCGGCGGCGGCTGGCCGCGAGTGGCCGGGCCCGCGCTGACCGTGCGCACCCGACCGGGCGACAACCTCGTCGTCCACCGCGCCCTGGACCTCGCCCAGCCCGGCGACGTGCTCGTCGTCGACGGCGGCGGCGCGCTGGACCGGGCGCTGCTCGGCGAGATCATCGCGCGCTACGCGGCCGCTCGCGGGCTGGCCGCGCTGGTCGTCGACGGGGCGGTGCGCGACGTCGAGGGGCTGGCCGCGGGCGCCGTGCCGGTCTTCGCCCGGGGCGTCAACCACCTCGGCCCGTACAAGGACGGCCCGGGCGAGATCGGCGGCCCGGTGCACGCCGGCGGCACGGTGGTGCGTGCCGGCGACGTCGTGGTCGGCGACGCCGACGGCGTCGTGGTCGTGCCGCGCGAGCGGGTCGCGGAGGTGGTCGCGACCGGCGAGGAGCAGGCGCGGACGGAGGAGGCGGTGTTCGCGCACATCGCCGCCGGCACGTGGGACCGGTCGTGGGTGGCCGCCGCGCTCACCGAGGTCCGGGTGGGCCCCGGGGTGGTCGCGTGAGCACCCGGTGGGGGCTGGTCGGCTTCGGCGAGGCCGGCCGGGTCATCGGCACCGCCCTGGCCGCCTCCGGCGCCGACCTGGCGGTGCACGACCGGGTGCTCCTCGACCCGGAGCGCGGTCCGGGGCTGGCGGAGGCGGTGCGGGCGGCCGGGGCGCAGCCGGTGGCCGACGTCGCGGGGCTCGCCGACCGGGACGTCGTCCTGTCGCTGGTCACCCCGGCCACCGCGCTGGCGGCGGCCGAGGGGCTCCGGGCCGTCGTCGGCGACGGCGTCCTCTACGTCGACCTCAACTCCACCGCGCCGCCGGTCAAGGAGGCGGTGGCGGCCGCGCTGCCCGCCGCCCGGGTGGTCGACGGCGTGATGACCGGCGGGGGCATCCGGCTCGACGGCAGCCGCATCCCGATCTCGCTGGCCGGGCCGGACGCCCCGGAGGCGGCCCGGCTGCTGGCGGGCGCCGGGTTCCGCACCGCCGTCGTCGGCGAGCAGGTGGGGGCCGCGGCCGCGCTGAAGATGCTGCGCAGCGTCGTGGTCAAGGGCCTGGAGGGGCTGTGGACCGAGGCGCTGCTGGCCGCCCGCGAGCTGGACGTCGTGGAGCCGCTGATCGCGATGGTCGAGGAGACGCTGGACCGCTGGCCCACCCGCGACTTCGCCACGATGCTCGTCACCACCCACGTCGCGCACGCCGGCCGCCGGCAGGGGGAGGCCCGGATGGTGCGCGACACCGTCGCCGGCACCGGCGTCGAGCCGTTCATGTCGGCCGCACTGGTGGCCCGGCAGGAGCGCACCGCGCGCGGGCTCGAGCGGGCCGGACGGCGGGCGGGGGAGGTGCCGCCGACGCTCGCCGACGCGCTGGAGGTGCTGCGCTCGCTGCCCGGCTGAGCGGTGCCGCCGGCGACCGGGACCGTCACAGCCCACACGCGTCCTCGTGCGGGGTCAGAAGGGTGGCGGATCGTCGTCCGAGATGGACACCGCTGGCGGAGTCGAGGCGGCCGCTGTTGATCCGGGTGGCTGGGATGGTCGCAGGCCGGGTGGTCGGGTGGTGCGGGTGACGCCCGATGGTGTGGTGACGTGCAGGGCGCCGTCGTTGTCCATGGCGAATCGCCAGCCGCGGGCGTGGGTCTTGAGGCGGTGGTGGCTGCGGCACAGGCAGCACAGGTTGGCGCAGTCAGTGGCGCCGCCGTCGGCGTGCGGGACGACGTGGTCGCGGTCGGTCCAGCCGACGCGCTGGCCGCAGTTGGGGAAGCGGCAGGCGCGGTCGCGGGTGGTGACGAAGGCGTCCTGGGCGGCGGTGGGTGGGTAGGCGTCGGTGGGTGCCGGTCGGTCGAGCACCGGGCAGCCGCAGTCCTGCTCGTGGTGGGTGGCGCAGCCACGGCGGGCCAGACGGCGCAGCTGGTCGAGGGTGGTGGTGGCCACCAGAGCGCCGTCGTCGGTGACCGCGAGGGTCACCGTGCCGCCCTCGGGTGTCTGCAGCCCCAGGGCACCGAGCCGGATGAGCAGCTCGCGCAGCTGGGCGGCGGTGATCGGCTGCCCGTTGACCTCCCCGGGCTGGTCGGTCCGGCCGGCCAGCGCGTCGAGTGCGGCGGTGATCGTCAGCTGAGCTGTGACCGGCGTCCGGCTGGTGTCCCAGGGACGGCGGATCAGGTCAGCCAGCACCACGGCGCGCAGCTCGCCGATCGGCCGGGGGTCGCCATCGGTCTTGAGCATCGCTGCCAACCGGTCGACCACGTCGAGGCACTCGGCCGACACCGGGGTGGGCAGGTCCGCAGCCAGCGTGCTCATGCCCTCCAGGTGTGAGGGATAGGAGCGCACGTCGGCCTGCCGACGAGCGTCCTTGCGCCGCGCGTCGACGGCGTCGGTATCGAGTTCCAGCAGAAGTGCCAGCGCCCGGGCCCGCAACCGGCCGGTGGACAGGCCGGGCGCCTCGGGCAGCAGCCGCGACTCGATTCCCCGGGCGATCGCCGGTGTCGTGTGGGTGAGGACGTCGGCGAGGACCTTCGCGCGGGGCTCGTCCAGAACCCCATCGGCCAGCGCGGCCCAGGTGGCCGGCAGGTTCCCCCGGTAGGTCCAGGCGCGGTGCGCCAGGTGGGAGGCGGTGCCCCGGCCGCAGTTGAGCACCACTGCCAGCTCGGAGGTGAAGAACTCGCTCACCCCGGGCAGCTCGGGATCCGGGGCCCACGAGCCCTTCCTGGCGCCGGGGTGGCCCGGCGGCGGGTCGAGGGAGTCCGGGGTGTCGTCGGCCAGGCCCATGACGAGCTCGGCCTCGTAGGCGGCGTCCATCGCCTTGCGGGCCTGCAGGCGCTGCAGCTCGGCGGCCTTCTCCGCCCGGGTCAGCAGCCCCACAGGCAGCCGCGCGCTGGTCGGCGGCCGCTCGAGCAGCCGGCCGACCAGCTCGGCCTCCAGCGGCGTACGCGCGGGACCGGCTGACCTCATGACCCGAACATACGTACGAGGTACGACAGTTCTCGGCTCCTGATCGAGGGATCAGCGGGTCGAGGTCACCCCGGCTCGTCGACTCCCCACGCATCCGCGATCCGCCGCGGATACTGCCGCCCGGAACTGTCGTACCCCGCGGGCAGGGTGCCGGGGACACACGACACGGACTCCGGGAGGGGACGCGGTGATCCTCGAGCCCCGGGCGGCCGACCTGGACCTCGTCGAGGTCGAGAACGCCCTGCTGCGCGCCGCGGTCGGCGACTACTCCGCCGAGGCCGCGGTCCTGCTGCTCGCCAACGCCGGGCACTGGCTGCCCCAGCTGCAGGGCGCCGGCCTGATCTGTCTGCTCGGGGACGTCGACGGCGACGGGCTGTGGGCGCAGGTCGCCTGGCCCGACCTCGACGCCGCGCTGCGCGCCGGGCGCATCGGAGGCAGCAGCAGCCAGCTGCGTCTGCTCCGGGCGGCCGTCTCCCTCGCCGAGGGCCACCCGGTCGACCTCGGCGACCTCGCCGCGGGCCTCGACCGCGACGGCCTCGTGCTGCTGCTGGCCGCCGTCGCCCACGCCGGCGGCAGCCATGGCGGGGAGCTGCCGCCGCTGGCCGCCTGGCCGCTGCGCGGCTGATCGCCCGGCCGCTGCGCGGCTGACCGCGCTCAGGCCCGGGCGGCGGCCCGGCGGCGGTGTGCGGCCACCAGCGCGGGGCGGTCGCGCAGCAGCAGGTGCCGGCCGAGCACGATGACCAGCCCGCCGACGACGGCGAGGGCCGCGGTGGCGGTCCAGGCCACGGCGTAGGAGCCGGCCGACACGACCGCGCCGAACGCCAGCGGGCCGAGCGCGGCGCCCATGCCCATACCGCCCTGTGTGATCGACGTCGCCTGCGCGGCCATGCCGTGGTGCATGCGGGTGATGGCGTAGGTCGACAGCCCCGCCCACGCCCAGCCGGTGCAGTAGCCGACCACCGCGCCGATGGCGATGAGCGCCTCGACCCCGGTGCCCAGCAGCGCGTAGGACAGCCCGCCCAGCGACATCTGCGCGGCGACGACGAGCAGCCAGCGGGTGCGCACCCGGTCGGCCAGCCAGCCGGCGACCACGCGGGCCAGGGCCCCCAACCCGCTGGCCACCGCGGCCAGCACGCCGGCGGGTCGCCGGGGCGATGCCGCCGGCGACCGCCGTGCTGACGAAGAAGGAGCCCAGCGCGTTGCCGGTGCCCGCGCCGAGCATCAGCCCGGCGGCCAGCACGTACAGCGGTCCGCGCCGGAACGGCCCGGCCGCCTCCGACGGCGGTGCCGAGGACCCGGCCGACCCCATCCGTCGCGCGCCGGGCACCGACAGCACCACCAGCAGCGCCAGGACGGCGCCCAGGCCGAACGCCGTGCGCCAGCCCAGCGGGATGGCCACCAGCGGGATGGCGACGCCCGCGAGCAGCGTGGACAGCGGGATCGCGGCCTGCTTGAGACCGTAGGCCAGGCCCTGCCGGTCGGCGGCCACCGACCGGGCGATCAGGTCGTTGCTGGCCGGCTGCCCGACGCCGTTGCCCCACCCGGCGACGACGAGCGCGGCGACCAGGACGGCGGTGTCACGGGCGGCGACCGCGACGCCCAGCATCGCCAGCGCCGCGGTGAGCCCGGAGAGCCGCACGACCCGGATGCTGCCCAGCTTCCGCACCAGCGCGCCGGCGAAGAGCGCCGACACCGCCGAGGTGGCGAAGAACGCCGCGACCAGCAGGCCGAGCAGCGACGGCCCGACGCCGAGGTCGGCGCTGACCTGCACCCACAGCACGCCGACCAGGTAGGCCGGGAGCACCCCCGCGGTCGTCACCGTGACCGCGGCGGTCGCCGCGCGGGCCGAGCCCGCCGGCCGCTCCCGGCGCGCTCTCACGCCGCCCCGCTCACGGTGCCGTGCCCTCCGCCAGCAGCAGCTCCACCAGGTGCTCGGCGATCGCGAGGGAGGACGTCGCCGCCGGGGAGGGGGCGTTGCGCACGGCCACCACGGCGCCCCGCCGGGTGATGCGGAAGTCGTCGACCAGGCTGCCGTCGGACTCCAGCGCCTGCGCCCGGATCCCCGCGGTGGCCGGGACCATGTCCTCGACGGTCAGCTCGGGCACGTAGCGGCGGGCCGCGGCGGTGTACGCGCGCTTGCTCAACGAGCCGCGCATCTCCGCCAGGCCCGTGCGCCAGTGCTGCTTCGCGAAGCGCCGGAAGCCGGGGAAGCGGACGATCGCGGCCAGCTCGGTGGGGGAGACGTCCCGCCAGCGGTAGCCCTCGCGGGCCAGCGCCAGGACGGCGTTGGGGCCGACCAGCACCTCGCCGTCCACCCGTGGGGTCAGGTGCACGCCGAGGAACGGGTACCGGGGGTCGGGCACCGGGTAGACCAGGCCGTTCACCAGCGCCCGCTTGTCCGGCCGCAGCGCGTAGTACTCGCCGCGGAAGGGCACGATGCGCGGGGCGTCGTCGTCCCCGGCCAGCCGCGCCAGCCGGTCGACCTGCAGCCCGGAGCAGAGCACCACCCGGTCGACGACGACCTCCTCGCCGGCGGTGCTGGTGACGACGACCTCCCCGCCGGTGGACCGGAGGCCGGCGACCTCGAAGCCGGTGCGGACGGTGGCCCCGGCCTTGCGGGCCTCCTCGGCCAGCTGCTCGGTGACGGCGACGTAGTCGACGATGGCGGTGGTCGGCGAGTGCAGCGCGGCGATGCCGGCGACGTGCGGCTCGAGCTCGTGCAGCTCCGCCCGGTCGATCACCCGGACCCCGGGGACGCCGTTGGCGCGGGCCCGCTCGGCGATCGCGCCCAGCCGCTCCTCCTCGGCCCCGTCGAGCGCGACGAGGACCTTGCCGATCTCCTCGTAGGGCAGCCCCTTCTCCGCGCAGAACTCCCGCAGCAGGGAGACCCCGCGGCGGCACAGCGTCGCCTTGAGGGAGCCGGGCTCGTAGTAGAGGCCGGCGTGCACCACGCCGCTGTTGCGGCCGGTCTGGTGGGCGGCGAGCCGGTCCTCCTTCTCGAGGACGGTCACCACGGCGTCGGGCGCACGGGCGAGCAGCCGCCGGGCCACCGCCGTCCCGATGATCCCGCCCCCGACCACGGCGTATCGCTGGACCGGCATCGCTCTCCGTCCTCTCGGCCGCCCGCGGCTCTGCGGGGGGCGGGTGTGGGAAGGGCTCCCGGCAGGCGGCTACGGTGCCGATGTGATCTCCGTCGCGCGCCGAGCCCCCGGCCTCTGCTCCCGTCCGCAGGGTAGTTCCCGGTGACCGCCCTCACGGGTGTGCTACCGATCACACTCACCCCGTTCACCGATGGCGGCGACGTCGACGAGGGCAGCATCGACAGCCTCGTCGAGGACTACCTCGGCGCCGGGGCCCACGGGTTGACCATCCTCGGGATCATGGGCGAGGCGGCCCGCCTGCTCGACGACGAGCGCGAGCGGGTGCTGCGCCGCTACCTGCAGGCGACCGCCGGCCGGGTGCCGGTGGTGGCCGGCGTCTCCGCCCGGGCCACCCGCATGGCGCTGGACTACGCGCGCCGGGCCGAGGACGCCGGCGCGGCGGCCGTCATGCTCGCCCCGCCGGACAACACCCGGAACCTCGACCTGGTCTTCGAGCACTTCGGGCTGGTCGCCGAGGCGGTGTCGGTGCCGGTCGTGGTCCAGGACGAGCCGGTGAACACCGGCGTGGTGATGCCGGCGCCGTTCCTCGTCCGGCTGCTCGACGAGATCGAGGGGTGCCGCTACCTCAAGCTCGAGGAGACCCCGACGCTGCCCAAGATCACCGCGGTGCGGCAGAAGGCGAAGGGGCCGGTCGGCATCTTCGGCGGCCTCGGCGGGCTCTACCTGTACGAGGAGCTGCTCCGCGGCGCCGACGGCATCATGACCGGCTTCGGCTTCCCGCAGGTGCTGGTCGGCACCTACGAGCGGTTCGTCGCCGGCGACCGCGCGGGCGCGCAGGAGTTCTTCTTCCGGTACCTCCCGCTGATCCGCTACGAGGCCCAGCTCGGCGTCGGCGGGGTGACCATCCGCAAGCAGGTCTTCGCCCGGCGCGGGGCCATCGCCTCCCCGCACGCCCGCTTCCCGGCCCCGCCGGTCGACGAGCTCACCCTCGCCGAGCTCGACGACCTCATCGCCGCCGTCGGCCTGTAGCCCCCCACCCTCCGCGGGTCGTGCTGCCGCACGGCCCGCGCCCGCCTGCGAGAGGACACCGCTGTGCGACTGACGACGCTGCGACTGGACGGCGCGGAGCCGGGGGCGCTGGTGCGCCCCGGCGGCGCGGTACCGCTGCCCGCGCTCAACCGGCGCCTGCAGACCGACTGGCCGGAGACCGTCCAGGAGCTGCTCGAGAGCGGCCGGGTCGAGGAGCTGCGCGACTGGGTCGCCGGCCAGGACGCCGCCGGGCTGGACGAGCTCGTCGTGCCGCAGGAGCAGCTGGCGTACGCGCCGCTCTACCGGCGCCCGCGCAAGATCTGGGGCATCGGCCTGAACTACGTCGAGCACGCCGCCGACCTGTCCGAGAAGGCGCCCTCGACCGAGCCGGCCAGCTTCCTCAAGCCCGACACCGCCATCATCGGGCCGGGTGACCCGATCCGGATCCCCCCGCAGTCGCAGCGCACCACCGCCGAGGGTGAGCTGGGCGTGGTGATCGGCCGCGAGTGCAAGGACGTCGACGAGGCCGACGCCCCCTCGGTGGTCGCCGGGTTCACCACGATCGTGGACATGACCGCCGAGGACATCCTCGAGAAGAACCCGCGCTACCTCACCCGGTCCAAGAGCTTCGACACCTTCTTCAGCTTCGGCCCCGAGCTGGTGACCGTCGACGAGGTGGACGACGTCGACGCGCTGGAGGTGGCCACGATCCACAACGGCGAGGTGCACCGGCGCAACGTCGTCTCGAACATGACCTTCCGGCCCTGGTGGCTGGTGGCCTTCCACTCCCGGGTGATGACGCTGCTGCCCGGCGACGTCATCTCCACCGGCACGCCGGGTGCCGCGCACATCCGCTCTGGTGACACCGCCGGTGTGCAGATCACCGGCTTCCGCGAGCTCACCAACCCCGTGGCCTGAGCGCCCGACCGACGGAGGACAACCGATGGACCTCGAACTCACCGGCCGGGTCGCCCTGGTCACCGCCGCCTCCAAGGGCCTGGGCCGCGCCACCGCGACCCAGCTGGCCGCCGAGGGCGCGCGGGTGATGATCTCCAGCCGCGGCGCCGACCAGCTGGCGCGCACCGCGCAGGAGATCGCCGACGCGACCGGCGCGCAGGTCGAGCACTGCCCGGCCGACGTCTCCGACGCCGGCGACCTCGACCGGCTGCTGCGCGAGACGCGGGAGCGGCTCGGCGGCGTCGACGTGCTGGTCAACAACGCCGGCGGGCCGCCGCCGGGCGGGTTCGACGCGCTCGACGACGCCCAGTGGCAGCAGGCGTTCGAGCTGAACCTGCTCTCCACCGTGCGGCTGTTCCGCGGCGTGCTGCCGCACATGCGCGAGCAGCGCTGGGGCCGGATCGTCACCGTCGCGTCCTCGTCGATCAGGCAGCCGATCGACAACCTCACGCTGTCCAACACCCTGCGGGTGGGCCTGCTCGGGCTGGCCAAGAGCGTCGCCCTGGAGGTGGCCTCCGACGGCGTGCTGGTCAACACCCTCGGCCCCGGCCGGATCGCCACCGACCGCGTCGCCTCGCTCGACGCCGGTCGCGCCGAGAAGACCGGGCTGTCGGTGGAGGAGGTCCGCGCGCAGAGCGAGGCGGGCATCCCGCTGGGCCGCTACGGCACCGCGGAGGAGTTCGGCAAGGTGGCGGCGTTCCTCGCCTCGGGCGCCAACACCTACGTCACCGGCCAGAACTTCCTGGTCGACGGCGGCATGGTGCGGGCCATCTGATGCGCATCGCCCGCTACACCCCGGCCGCCGGCGGTCCGGCGTCCTACGGCCTGGTCGAGGGGGACGGCGACGACGCCGTCGTCGTCCGGCTCGAGGGGAACCCCTTCGACGGCGTCCGGACGACGGAGGAGCGGACCCCGCTCGGTCAGGTGCGGCTGCTCGCCCCGGTCGAGCCCAGCAAGGTGCTGTGCCTCGGCCGCAACTACGCCGAGCACGCCAAGGAGCTGGGCAACGAGGTGCCGGAGATCCCGGTCGTGTTCGCCAAGTTCTCCACGTCGGTGGTGGGCCCCGACGCCGAGGTGCCCTATCCGCCGGACACCGGGAACCTGCACTTCGAGGGCGAGCTGGCGGTCGTGATCGGGCAGGAGTGCACGCGGGTGCCGGCCGACCGGGTGGCCGACGTCGTGCTCGGCTACACCGTCGCCAACGACCTCACGATGCGGGACATGCAGCGTGCGGAGAAGCAGTGGACCCGCGCCAAGGGCTTCGACCGCTCGTGCCCGCTGGGGCCGTGGGTGGAGACCGACGTCGACCCGGCGGCGTTGTCCCTGCGGACCACCGTCAACGGCGACGTGAAGCAGGACGGCACGACCGCCGACATGCTGCTCGACGTCGCCGCGTGCGTGTCGTGGGTCAGCCAGACCATGACCCTGCTGCCCGGCGACGTCGTGCTCACCGGCACCCCGGCCGGGGTCGGGCCGCTGCAGGCCGGCGACGAGGTGACGGTGACGCTGGAGGGGATCGGGTCGCTGTCCACCCGCATCGTCTGAGGCGGGCGTCGGCCGCGCCGGACTTCCCACCTGCCGACGCTCGTGCTCTGCCCGCCGTCGTGGGCAGAGCACGACTCTCCGCGGAGCAAGTCGGTGCGGCTCCCCGCGGAGCAGGTCAGTGCGGCTCGGTCAGGTGCGCACCGGCAGGCCGAGGGCCTGCGCCCACAGCCGGGTCAGCGCGGCGACCAGGCGCTCCTGCTCGAACTCGCCGTCGAGCACCAGCCAGTAGTGCACCAGCCCGTTGACCATCGCGACGAGCGCGTGCGCGCTGTACTCCGCGTCGAGGTCGGCCGCGACCAGGCCGTCGCGCTGCAGCTGCTCGATGCTGTGCCGCACCCGGCCGACGTTGCGCTCCCGGGCGGCCTGGCGCAGCGCCCGCACCTCAGGGTCGAAGGTGGTGACCTGCTCGAACAGCGCCATCAGTGCGGTGTTCTGCAGGTATGTGTCGACGAACCGGCGGTTGGCCCGGTCGATGCGGTGCACCGCGACCTCCTCCGGTGAGCCGTCCGGCGGGCCCGGCTCGCCGCGGGTGCCCATCGAGGCGTAGAGGTCGTCCATCGTCTCGGCCACGAGCGCCCGGAAGACGGCGGTCTTGGAGCCGAAGTACGTGTAGAAGCTGCCGTGGGCGACGCCGGCCGCCGCCGAGATGTCGGTGACCCGGGCCTCGAGGAAGCCGTCGCGCTCGAACACCTCGCGGGCGGCGGCCAGCAGCCGGGCCCGCATCCGGCGGCCGCGCTCGGTCGTCGGCAGGGCGGCCGGGGCGGTGCCGGCCGGGCCGCTCACCGCCTCGGGTGGTGGGGGCACGGGCACCTCCGGCCCTCGTCGTTGACATTGACGTCGATGTCAACTTAGCTGCTGTCCAGCTCCGCTGTCGTCCCCCGAGGAGGCGTGCCGCCCGATGACCGTGCCGACGCCGGACCCGATGGACGGCGGTTTGCAGGCGCTGCTGCGACCGCGGGGGATCGCGCTGCTCGGCATCTCGGGCCGGTCGGAGAACCTGATGTCCCGGCCGCTGCGCTACCTGGTCGAGCACGGGTACGAGGGCGGCGTCTACCCGGTCAACCCGAACTACGAGGAACTGGTCGGCCGGCGCTGCTACCCGGCGCTGGCCGACGTCCCGGGCCCGGTCGACCTGGTGCTCGTGCTGGTCGCGGCCGACCGGGTGGAGGACGCGATCCGGCAGGCCGCCGCGGTCGGCGCCCGGGCGGCGGTCGTCTACGCCTCCGGCTTCGCCGAGGTCGGCCCGGAGGGCGTGGCGCTGCAGCAGCGGCTGGCCGCGGTGGCCCGGGAGACCGGCGTCCGCGTCGTCGGACCCAACTGCCAGGGTTTCCTCTACGCGCCCACCGGCGTGGTCGCCACCTTCACCGCCGCCGCCGACCGGCCGCTGACCTCCGGCAGCGGGGTGGCCTACGTCGGGCAGAGCGGCGCCGTCGGCGGCTCGGTGCTCGACCTGGCCACCGACATGGGCCTGGGCCTGGCGGCGTGGTTCAGCACCGGTAACCAGGCCGACCTCGACCTGACCGAGGTGTCCCTGCACCTGCTGGCCGACCCGACGGTGCGGGTGCTGATGCTCTACGTGGAGGCCACCGGGAACGGCGCGGCCTACGCCGAGCTGGCCCGCCGCGCGCAGCTCGCCGGCAAGTCCCTGGTGGTGCTGCGCTCGGGCCGGTCCAGCGCCGGGCGCCGGGCGGTGGCCAGCCACACCGGCTCGATGCTCGGCGACGACGTCGCCTTCGTGCTCACCTCCCGGCGGTACGGCGTGGTGCTGGTCGACGACATCGACGAGCTGCTCGCGGTCGCGGCGGTGCTGGCCGCCGGGAAGCCGGCCGAGGGGCCGCGGGTCGCCGTCGTCACGACCTCCGGCGGGGCCGGCAGCCTCGCCGCCGACCAGTGCGAGGACGTCGGCCTCCAGATGCCCGAGCTGTCGGCCGCCACCCAGGCGCGGCTGCGCCCGCTGATCCCGCCCTTCGGTGCGCTGGCCAACCCGGTCGACGTCACCGCGCAGCTGTTCAACCAGGGGGCGCACGCCTTCGGCGACGTCTGCCGGATCATCGCCGAGGACGACGCCGTCGACGTCGTCGCCGTCCTGGTCACCATGGTCGTCGGCGACGCCGGCGCCCGGCTGGCCGAGGACCTCGTCGCCACCGCGGCCAAGTTGCGCTGCCCGCTGCTGGTCGGCTGGATCGCCGGGCAGGAGCTGACCGTCGAGGGCCGCCGGGTCTTCCGCGAGGCCGGCGTCCCGGTGTTCGGCTCGGTCGGCGACCTCGCCCGCGTCGCCGCGCGGCTGGCCCCGCCCCGGCACCGGGGCACGCCGCCGCCGCTGCCGGCAGTGCCCGACGTCCCGGCCGCCGAGGTGCGCGCGCTGCTGGAGGGGCCGGTGGTGGACGGCGCGGCGCTGCTGCGGTCGATCGGCATCGGGCAGCCGGCGTCCACGCTGGTGACCAGCCCGGAGGCCGCGCGCGAGGCGGTCGCCGCGTTGCCCGGCCGGGGCGTGCTCAAGCTCGCCGCCGCGGACCTGGCGCACAAGAGCGAGGTCGGCGGGGTGCGGGTCGGCGTGGGCCCCGACGAGGCGGCGGGCGTCTTCGCCGAGCTGCTCGACGCCGCGCGCCGGCACCACGTCCCCGGCGTCGAGGGCGTGCACGTGCAGGAGCTCGTCCCGCCGGGCACCGAGCTGATCCTCGCGGTCACCGCCGGCCGCGACGGGTTCCCGCCCGTGGTGACCGTCGGCCTCGGCGGGGTGACCACCGAGCTCTACCGCGACCTCGCCTCGGCGCTGGCCCCGGTCTCGCCGGAGGAGGCGTGGGCGATGCTGCGCGGCCTGCGGGCGTGGCCGCTGCTGGCCGGCTTCCGCGGCGCCGAGCCCGCCGACGTGCCGGCCGCGGTCGACGCCGTCGTCCGGCTCTCGCAGGCGGCGGTGGCCGCGGGCGACCGGCTGGCCGAGTTCGAGGTGAACCCGCTCATCGTCGCGCCCCGCGGCCGGGGGGCGACCGCCGTCGACGTCCTGGTGCGCACCACCGGCTCGCGGGAGCCGGTGGGCGAGTAGGCAGGCCCTGCCACCAGACTCCGAGGCTCCCCAGACCACCCCAGCAGAGAGGCAGGACACCCAGCGTGGGACAGATCCAGTTGGAGCGGCACGGCGGCGTGGCCGTGGTCACGGTCGACTCGCCCGAGGTCAAGAACGGGCTGACCCCGGAGATGGGGCTGCAGCTGTCGGAGCTGTGCGACGAGGTGGACGCCGACCCGGCGGTCGGCGCGGCCGTCGTCCGGGGCGCGGGCGGCACCTTCTGCTCCGGCGCGGACCGCCGGCGCTGGACGCCGGGCAGCGACCAGGCCGAGGACAAGACCTACAAGGAGCTCGGCGCGGTCTACACCGCCTTCCGCCGGGTGGGCACGCTGCAGGTGCCGACCATCGCCGCCGTCCGCGGCGCCGCGGTCGGCGCGGGGATCAACCTGGCCCTCTCCACCGACCTGCGCATCGTCTCCGAGAGCGCCCGGCTGCTCGCCGGGTTCCTGCGCATCGGCCTGCACCCCGGCGGCGGCTACTTCACGATCAGCAGCCGGACGGCGGGCCGCGAGGCCACCGCCGCGATGGGACTGTTCAGCGAGGAGATCGACGGCGTGCGCGCCGCGGAGATCGGCCTGGCCTGGAAGGCCGTGCCCGACGACCAGGTCGAGGACCTCGCCCTGGAGCTCGCCGGCCGCGCCGCCAAGGACCCGGAGCTGGCCCGCGAGGCGGTCCGCTCCTTCCGTACCGAGGCCGGCCCGCCCGGGATCGGCTGGGAGGCCGCGCTGCACTTCGAGCGGGCCACCCAGATGTGGTCGCAGCGGCGGCGCGAGACCGCCTGACCCCGACCCCCGCCGGGCCGGCGACGGAGCCGGCCCAGCGGGACCCACCCGAGGAGGGATGCCGTGCAGTTCGCGCCGACCGTGCTCACCCCGGCCGAGGAGGCATTGCGCGCCGAGGTGCGCGAGTTCCTCGCCGCCGAGCTCCCCGCCGGGCACCGGCCCGCGCTCGGGTTCGCCGGCCGGCACGACCCGGAGTTCTCCCGCACGCTGGCCAAGCGCGGCTGGGTCGGCATGGCGATCCCGCCCCGGTACGGCGGGCACGGCCGCAGCGCCGCCGACCGGTTCCTCGTCGCCGAGGAGCTGCTCGCCGCCGGCGCCCCCATCGGCGCGCACTTCGTCGCCGACCGGCAGACCGCGCCGGCGCTGCTGCACTTCGGCACCGAGGAGCAGCGGCAGCGCTTCCTGCCGGGCATCGCCGCGGGCGAGGTCTACTTCAGCCTCGGCATGAGCGAGCCGGACTCCGGCTCCGACCTCGCCTCCGTGCGCACCAGGGCCACCCGGGCCGAGGGTGGCTGGACGGTCACCGGCACCAAGGTGTGGACCAGCGAGGCCCACCACAACCACTTCTTCGCCGTGCTGTGCCGCACCTCCCCGGTCGAGGAGGGCCGCAAGCACGCGGGCCTCTCCCAGCTGATCGTCGACCTGTCCGCGCCGGGCGTGCGCATCTCGCCGATCCCGTACCTCGACGGCAGCCACCACTTCAACGAGGTGGCGCTGGAGGACGTGTTCGTGCCCGACGACATGGTGCTCGGCGAGCTCGGCTCCGGCTGGCAGCAGGTGACCAGCGAGCTGGCCTATGAGCGCAGCGGCCCCGACCGCTGGCTGTCGACCTTCCCGGTGCTGCGCGAGTGGCTGCGCGAGCGCGGGGCCGGCTTCTCCGGCGAGGAGGCCGTCGTCCTCGGCCGGATGGCGGCCCGGTTCCGGGCGATCCGGCAGCTGTCGCTGTCGGTCGCCCGCGCCCTCGACGGCGGGAGCGCCCCGGTGGTCGAGGCGGCGCTGGTCAAGGACGTCGGCACCCGCTTCGAGCAGGACCTCATCGAGGCGCTGCGCGACGCCGCGGAGACCGAGCTCGACCAGGGCTCGGGCTCGCTGTTCCAGGCACTGCTCGCCGAGGCGGTGCTGACCTCGCCGTCGTACACGCTGCGCGGCGGCACCACCGAGATCCTCCGCTCGGTCGCCGCGAAGGGACTGTCCGCATGAGCGAGGACCGCACGGTGCTGACCGAGGTCGCCACCGGCCTGTTCCGCGACCTGTGCACGCCCCAGGACGTCGTCGCCGCGGAGGCGACCGGGTGGAGCGAGCGGCTCTGGACGGCGCTCACCGAGTCCGGCTTCCCGCTGGTGTCGGTGCCCGAGGAGGCCGGCGGCTCCGGCGGGGACGTCGCCGACGCCTGTGCGCTGCTCACCGTCGCCGGCCGGTTCGCCGCCCCGGTGCCGCTGGCCGAGTCCGGGCTGCTCGGCGGCTGGGCGCTGGGCGCGGCCGGGATGGAGCTGCCCGAGGGCCCGCTGTCGGTGGCCGTCGGCGCGCCCGGTGATGCCGTCGAGCTCACCGGCCGGCGGTTCTCCGCGCGGCTGTCCCGGGTGCCGTGGGGCGGGCGCAGCGACCGGGTGGTCGCCTTCGCCGAGAGCGGCGGGCAGCGGTTCGTTGTCTCCGCGCCTCCCGCCGCCGCGACCGTCACGCCCGGCCGCAACCTCGCCGCCGAGCCGCGCGACACCCTGGTGTGGGACGACGTCGAGCTGCCCGACGACGCGGTGGCGCCGGCCCCACCCGGGGTGGACGCCGCGGCGCTGCGGCTGCGCGGCGCGCTGGCCCGCTCCGCGCAGATCGCCGGGGCGCTGGCGCGGGTGGCCGAGCTGACCGTCCGCTACACCGGCGAGCGGCAGCAGTTCGGTCGCCCGGTCGCCCGGTTCCAGGCGGTGCAGGCGCACCTGGTCAGCATCGCCGAGGAGGCGCAGCTGGCCGGTCTCGCCGTCCAGGTGGCCGCGCTGAACGCCCGTCCCGACCCGTCGTTCCTCGACGTCGCGGCGGCGAAGGCGGCGGCCGGCGAGGCGGCGACGATCGCGGCGCGTGCGTCCCACCAGGCGCACGGCGCGATCGGCATGACCAAGGAGTACGAGCTCGGCCAGCTCTCCCGCCGGCTGTGGTCGTGGCGCGACGAGTTCGGCGGCGAGCGGTACTGGAGCCGGGAGCTGGGCCGGCAGCTGGCCGCCGAGGGCGCCGACGCGCTGTGGCCGCGGATCTCCACCGGGCTGGTGGAGGCGTGAGCATCGACTGGGACGTCGCTGTCGTGGGCGCCGGGATCGCCGGGCTGACCGCCGCGCGGGTCGCCGCCGAACGGGGCCTGCGGGTGGTCGCCTACGACCGGCTGACCCCCGGCGGTCAGCTGGTGAACCTCACCGCGCTGCACGAGCACCCGGGCGGCACCGGGCCGGAGCTGATGGCGGCGCTCACCGCCGCGGCCGAGGGGGCCGGGGTCCGTCTGGCGTACGTCGAGGTCACCCGGGTGCACCCGGGCTCGCCGGTGCGGCTGGAGACCTCCGACGGCGAGGTCAGCGCCGGCGCGGTCGTCGTCGCTACCGGGCTCGGCCCCGGGCGGCTCGGGCTGCCGGGGGAGGAGGCGCTCGTCGGCCGCGGCGTCTCCACCTGCGCCGGCTGCGACGGCCCGCTGTTCCGCGGGCGCCCGGTCGCGGTGCTCGGCGACGACGAGTGGACGGCGGAGGAGGCGCTCGAGCTGGCCGGCTGGGCGTCGGCGGTGACCGTGCTGGTGCCGGGCCCGCCGCGCTGGTCGCCGGAGCGGGCGGAGCGGCTGGCGGCCGCCGAGCGGGTCGAGGTGGTCCCGGACGCGACGGTCACCGCGCTGCGCGGCGAGGGCGTGCTGTCCGGCGTCGTCGTCCGCACCAGCGACGGCGACCGCGAGCTGGCCGTGGCCGGGCTGTTCCCCTTCGTGAACCGCCGCGGGCCCGAGGGGCTGGTCGAGGGGTTGGCCGCCGACGAGCACGGCCGGCTGGTGCCGTCGCACGGGGTGCTGGTGGCCGGTGACGCGCGAGCCGGTGCGGAGCAGTCGCTGACCGCCGCCGAGGCCGACGGGCGCGCCGCCGGGGAGGCCGCGGTCGCGGCGCTCGCGACCGCGGCCGGGTCGCTGCGCATCGTCGACCCCACGTACGGCCTGCCGCCGGAGGACGACGCCGGGCCGCTGGAGCCCGCCGGCAGCACGGCGACGTGGACCGACGTCGCGCTGTTCACCAACTCCAAGCCGAACGCGACCGAGCTGCTGCGCGGGCTGGGCGAGCGGCTGCAGGCGCACTGGGAGCTGCCGGAGCTCGGCTTCGCGGCCAAGGAGAGCGCCTCGGTCGCGGCGGACAAGGACACCATCGACTGGCTGTCGCAGCGCTTCAAGATGGTGCTGGTGGCGGTCGGCGACTAGGGCTCGTGCTCGTCGTGGAGTCTCCACGACTCGGTGGAACTGGAGCGCCGTGGCGTCGTCGCACCGCTGGTGGTAACCGAGACGTTCCTGCCGCTGGTGCAGGCGCAGGCCCAGGCGCGCCGGGTGCGGCCCCGCCTGGTCGTCGTCCCGCACCCGGTCGGCGGGCTGAACGAGGCCGAGCTGGCCGCCCGGATCGAGGGCGCGGCGGCGGAGCTGCTGCGGATGGCCGACGAGGCGAGGGGAGGGGCGTGAGCGCCGGACTGCTCGACCTGCCCGGGGTCACGGAGGAGAGCTGGCAGGAGGAGGCGTACCGCCGCGGCTGGGGCGACGGGCTGCCGCTGGTGGCGCCGACCCCGGCCCGGGTGGCGGCGGCGCTGGCCGCGCTGGACGGCATCGACCTGGAGCTCGGGCCGCTGCCGCCGTCCGGACTGGTGCCGACCCGGGAGAGCTTTGCGGCCAACGCGGTGATGGCCGGTTGCCGGCCCGCGGACCTGCCGGTGGTGCTCGCCGCCGTCCGCGCGCTGCAGGCTCCCGAGTACAACCTGCACGGGGTGCTGGCGACGACCCACCCGTGCGCGCCGATGGTCGTCGTGAACGGCCCGGTGCGCGGGGAGCTCGGCATCAACTCCGGCAGCAACTGCCTGGGCCAGGGCGTGCGGGCCAACGCCGTCATCGGCCGGGCGGTGCAGCTGGTCACCACGCACGTCGGAGGGGCGCGCCCGGGCGTCATGGACCGGGCGACGCAGGGCAGTCCGGCCAAGTACTCGTTCTGCTTCGGGGAGAACGAGGAGGAGAGCCCGTTCCCGCCGTTTTCGGTGCGCCGCGGCTTCGCGCCCGGGGAGTCGGTGGTGACGGTCGCGGCGACCGAGGGGCCGCACAACGTCAACGACCACGGCGGGACGACGGCCGAGGACCTGCTGCTCACCATCGCCGGGACGATGGCCCAGCCCGGCTCGAACAACGTGTACGTCAAGGGCCCGCACTTCCTGGTGCTCGGTCCCGAGCACGCGGCGACGTTCGCCCGCGACGGGTGGACGGCCGACGCGGTGCGGGACGCGCTGTGGGAATGGGCGCGCATCCCGGTGTCGAAGGTGTCGGAGGCCAACCAGCGGCAGTTCGAGGACTGGGGCGTCCTGCCCGAAGGCGACGCCTACCCGGTGAGCACCGGTCCGGAGATGCTGCACGTGCTGGTGGCCGGGGGAGCGGGGAAGCACTCGGTGTGGATCCCGTCGTTCGGTGCGACGGCGGCGGTGTCGCGACCGGTCCCCTCCCGCGTGTGAACCGTGCCTGACCTGCCGCTGTTCCCCGACGCCGCCGATCCGGCAGCGGTGGCCGCCGACCTGCTGGCCGCGGGGCACGGCGACGGGCTGCCGGTGGTGCCGCCGACCGCCGCCCGGCTCGACGCGATGCTGGCCGGGGCCGCCGACCCGGACGCCGTCCTGGGGCAGGTGCCGCCGCTGTTCGGCGAGCTGACCGTGCGGGCGGTGGCCTGGTACGCGGTGCTGGCCGGGTGCCCGAGGCCCGCGCTCCCGGTGGTGGTGGCGGCGTGCCGGGCGGCGCTGGAGCCGGGCTTCAACCTGCTCGGCCTCGCGACGACGACCGGGGCGCCGGCGGTGGGCGTGCTGGTGCACGGGCCGGTCGCCCGCCGGGTCGGGATGACCTCGGGAGCGGGCGGGCTGGGCACCGGGAACGCGGGGAACGCCGGCGTCGGGCGGGCGGTCTCCCTCGCCCTCGCCGGGATCGGCGGGGCGCGCGCCGGGCTGACGGACATGGCGACGATCGGCTCGCCGGCGAAGTACACCTGCTGCACGGCGGAGGCGCCCCGCCCGCTGCCCTCGCTGGCCCAGCGGCGCGGGCTCGGGGTGGACGTCGACGCGGTGACCGTGGTCGGGGTCGGTGGGCTGGTCGAGGTGCTGCCGGGTGAGGGGTACCGCGAGCCGCCGTCCGTGCTGGGTCCGGCTGCGGCGGCGATGGCGGGCGCGGCGATGGCCGCGGGGGACCCGGGCCGCTTCCGGGACGGCGAGCAGTTCCTGCTGCTGCCGCCGGAGCTGGCCGCGCTGCTGGGGGAGCAGGGCTGGGGCGCCGACCGGATGGCCGGGTTCCTCTTCGAGCAGGGCAGTGCGCTGCTGCGGGCGTCGGCGTCCGCGCTGGCGTTCCGCGCGGGCCTGCCGGCCTACGCCGCCGGGGACCTGCGGGTGGCGGCCTCGGCAGACGACGTGCGCGTCGTGGTCACCGGCGGGGCGGGCGGCAAGATGGCGCTGCTGCCGACCTGGGCGGGGGGCTCGCGCTCGGTGACCGCCGCCGTCCGCCCGCTCTGACGCGCGGCCGGCGAAGCGGGCGACCCGGACGAGAGCTGGGTCCCGGTGTCCTCCCTCCCACGGACTCGTGCCCTGCCCACCACCGTGGGCAGAGCACGAGCGCCGGTACCGCGGGTCCGGCCACCCGGCGGTGCAGGGAGACGACGTCGAGGCGGGGTGTCCAGTGCGGGGTTGCGGTCGAAGAAGCCGACCGGTACCAGCCGGAAGCCGACCACCTCGACCGACATGACCGGCCAGTCCTCCGGGCGCGGGAAGTGGGTCGACCCGCAGGTGTGCCTCGGCACGACGTCCTCGTCCTCCAGCGACTGGTTCCCGGACACGAACGCCGGCAGGCCGCCCGCCTCGGCCAGGTCACCGGCCGCGTACCGCTGCGCAGGGTCGTACCGGGTCACCCATGGGTACCTGGTCGCGAACGCCGCCCGGCAGGGTCTCCCTCGGAGAGTCGTCCCGCGCATGCTCGTGCTCTGCCCACGGTGGTGGGCAGAGCACGAGCGCCGGTCAGGCGGTGCCCTCCGCGGCGATCAGGTCGGCGACCGCCTGCGGACGGGTCGAGCAGTCGTCGTCGGAGGCCGGCTGGTCACCGGCCAGTCCGGTGATCCCGGCGTCCTCCACCGGCTGGAAACCGAGTCGCTCGATGTGCCGCGGCACCCGGTTCTGCGCGTTGATCACGTGCGAGCGGGACAGCCAGCCCTGACCGTCGGCGACGTCGAAGTCCAGGCCGCCGCCGGGTGCCCGCTGCACGTGGCCGGGGGATGGGAGCAGCCCGACCAGCTGCACGGCCTGGTCGACCGGGAGGTCCTGCGGCGGGCGGTCGAAGTAGTACCAGCTGGCCGCGCAGACGCCGTAGAGCGACGGCCCGAACTGGGCGTAGTTGACGTAGAGCTCGAGCATCCGCCGGTCGTCGACCGCCAGCGCGAGCTCCGCGGACAGCCCGGCCTCCACGGCCTTGCGCCAAGAGCTCATCTCCTGGTTCAGGAAGAGGTTCTTGGCGACCTGCTGCGGGATGGTCGAGCCCGAGGGGTCCTCGTCGCCTACGAGGTGCGCGTGCGCGCGGGCCCACATCTCGGCCCAGGTGAAGGCACCGGATCGGTAGGGCAGCTTGGCGTCCTCGTGCGCGATGACGGCGGCGAGGAAGTTGCGCGACACGTGCTCGACCGGCACCGACTGCTGGATGGCGCCGTTGGGGTTGGCCGCCATGAACGCCGTCGTCGGCGGGTCGACCCAGCGCAGCGAGACCATCACCAGCGCCTGCACGACGAGGGCGACGGCGAGCACCTTCCCGACGCGCCCGGCGAGCTGCCGGCGCCCGCGGGACCGATCCGGCCGGTCGGGCCGGTCGTACCCGTCCCGCAGGCCGCCCCGGGGACGCCGCTCGTCGCGGTCCTCCCGGTCGCGGCGCCGCCGCCGGCGCCCAGGCTGCTCCTCGGGGGCGGGGCCGGAACCGTCGACGCCGTACCGGTCGGCCGCGTCGTCCCACGGCGAGCGGAGGGGCGGCACCGGCCGCGACGGGACCGCGTCGCCGTACCCGGACCAGCCGCGCTCGGGTCGGTCGGCGGTCGTGGTGCCGCGGGTCCGGCGGCGGCGGACGCCGGGCCAGCGATCCGGTGAGCCGTGGGGCATGGCGCGGTGCTCTCCCTGGTGGACGCGAACCGTCATGGTACGGCGGCGGAGCGTGAGGCCCGGTGAGTCACGCGGTGAGTTCCGTGCCACCGTCCGGTCTGTCCTCGCATGGAGACGATGCAGCTCGACCTCGGTCCGCAGGCGGCGGAGCTGGCCCAGGTGGTGGCCGGCATCCGCGACGACCAGCTCGGCGACCCGACCCCGTGCGCCGGCACCCCGGTGGCGGGGCTGCTCGCGCATGTCGTGGGCCTGACGACAGCGTTCCGGATGGCAGCGGAGAAGACGCCGGTGTCCGGTGGGCCCTCGGCGTCGGCCGACGACCTGCCGCCCGACTGGCGCACCGGGATCCCGGCTCAGCTCGACGCACTGGTGGAGGCGTGGCGGCGGCCCTCGGCGTGGGAGGGGACCGCGGAGGCCGGCGGCGTGACGATGCCCGCGTCCGTCGCGGCGGCCGTGGCGCTCGACGAGGTGCTGGTGCACGGCTGGGATCTCGCAGTCGCCACCGGGCAGGACTACGTGGCCGATCCGACGTCGGTGGCGGTGTGCACGGAGTTCGCCGCCCAGGCCGCCGCCGAGGGGCCCACTCCGGGACTGTTCGGCCCGCCGGTGCCCGTGCCCGACGACGCACCGCCGCTGGACCGGCTGCTCGGCCTCACCGGCCGCGACCCGGCCTGGCGCCCGCCGGCATGTTGATCATGGGCTTGTTGCCGCCGACACGCCCCGGCACGCCGCCCGAGGGTTACGACCCCATGATCAACGGTGGGGGCGGATGAGGCCGGCGAGCTGCGCTGTCCGGCCGCGGGTCCACCGCGCCCCAGCTCCTGGACCGGCGGTCCGGTCAGGGCACCTGGCTCGCCAGGTCCTCGATGGGGGCGGACCAGGCTCCCGGCGCCGTCCACACGAAGCTGTGCGCCCCGGGCACGGGCACGAACCGGCCGTCGGGCGCCAGGTCGGCGAGCTCGCGCGCCCACTCCTCCGTGCACAACCGGTCCCGGTCGCCGCGCAGCACGAGCACCGGGACCGGCACGCGCGGGACGACGTCCTCGAGGGCGTCGGCCAGGTGGACCCCCAGCGCGTGTGCCACGCGGCGCAGGCCGGCCCGCTGCCGCTCGGAGGTGTGCCGTTCGTCGAGGCTCGGCGGCTCCAGCTGCCGGTTCCGCCGCCAGGCCATCAGCACCCGCCGGCGGCTGCGGAAGCGCGGGTCGATGGTGGGGCTGGCCAGGACGAGCGCCCGCACCGCCCGAGGACGGCGGACCGCGACGTGCGCGGCCACCTGGGTGCCGCTGGAGTGCCCGGCGAGCACGACCCGGTCGAGGCCACCGGCGTCGAGCCACTGCACCACGGCGTCGGCGAACTGGCCGACGTCCAGCGGGTGCGGCGGCTCCCCGCTGCCCGAGAAGCCGGGCAGCTCGACCAGGTGGGCGCGCGTCCAGCTGCCGAGTTCGCACAGCGCCGGCTGCAGGTAGTCGGACACGGCCAGGCCGGGGACGACGACGACCTCGGGGACGCCGTCGCGCGGCGCGCCCACCGTGCGGCTGCGCACCACGCCCCAGGTGGTGGGGCGGTGCGCGAGCTCGACGTCGGGTGGGCTGTGCGGACCCTCGCCGGGGTCGAGAGCCATGGCGCGACCGTAGCCAACGGCGTCCGCTGCGGTGGGACGACGTTGCTGGTTGACTCCCGGCAGACGGCGAGCCGAGCCGTCCGGGTCGGCCCGGGAGGGGTGCGCCATGGCGACGACGGTCGCGGGGATGTCGAAGCAGCAGCTGGCGAGGGCGCTGGGCGCCACGGGGGCGGCCTTCGGGCTCACCAGCGTCGTCGCGCCGAGGGTGGTCGCGAGGAGCTACGGGGTCCCGGTCTCTCCGGCCGGTCTGCAGCTGCAGCGGCTGTTCGGCAGCCGGGCGCTGGCGATCTCGGTCCTGGCGCTGACCGCGCGCACCGACGAGGAGGTCGACCGCGGGCTGGCCGTGCTGGCCGGCGCCAACGCGATCGACGCGCTGACCGCGCTGGCGGCCGCTGCCCAGGCCGGCCGGCCGACCACGCTGCGGGCGGTCGTCAGCTCGGTGGCCTACGGCGCGGCCGCGCTGGCGGTCCGGTCGATGAAGGGCTGAGCGCACCGCTCGGGTGCGGTCCCCGTCAGTCCTGCGGCGGTGCGGGGACGGGCCGACGCGGTGCCGAGACACGCGTGTCCCATCGGGTGCTGGCCAGCTGCCGTTCGGCGTGGGTGACCAGCGAGAAGACGTCGGTTGCTGTGTACCCCGTCGTCCCGCGCTCCACCGAGCGACGGGCGAGGATCCCTGCGTCGGCCAGCTCTTCGAGGGCGGCCCGCGCGGCCGGGAACGAGACGCCGAGCCGTCGCTGTGCGGTGCGGGTCGTGAGGATGGGGACCTCGGGCAGGGTCCGGAGGATGCGCGAGGTCGCCGAGTCCGCTCGCGGGGTCTCCCGCCGCCCCTGAGCTGCGCGGTGCTCCGCCAGCCTCGTCTCCCAGGCGGCCTGCAGGTCCGCGACCTGTCCGGCGAAGAGGCGAGCCTGTTCGGCAGCAACGGTCGTGGCGTGCAGGAAGACGTCGAGCCAGGACGCGACCGCGTTCGCCGCCTCGGCACTGTGCGGCGGTGCCGTGTACCGGTAGGCGGTCAGTCCGTCGACGTACCGTCCGCGGAGTGTGGCCAGCACGAGGCTGACCGGGAGGATGGCCGAGGGGGTCAAGCCCCGACGGGTGAGCACCGTGTGGATGAGCGCTCGTCCCACCCGGCCGTTGCCGTCGGTGAACGGGTGGATGGTCTCGAACTGGGCGTGCACGATCCCGGCCTGCACGAGGGGCGCGTGGACCGATCCGTTCGCGTACTCCACCAGGTCATCCATCAGCCCGGGGACCAGCTCCGGCGGTGGGGGGACGAAATCAGCGGACAGCGGGTGCCAGCTCGAGCCGCCGATCCAGTTCTGCACGCGGCGCAGTCCGTGGTGCTGCTCGTCCGGGAGCAACGCGCGGTGCAGAGCCTCGATGTCGTCCATCGTGATGGCGTCGGCGGAGGCGAGGTCCTCGCCGGCCCGCCGCAGGACGGTGATGTTGTTGGCGACCAGCCGGGCCTGGTCGCTGAAGCCGCGCACGTCCTCGTCCTGCGCCAGTTCCGCGAGGGCGACCTGCTGGGGTGAGGGCGTGATCCCCTCGATGAGGGAGCTCGCGATGGCCTCCGAGCGCAGCAGGAAGCGGGCCAGCCCCTCGAGTGCCTGGGCTCCGGGTCCCGTGGCCAGCTCGCGGACCGCCCGCTCCGCCACCGTGGCGTCCCGGTTGGCCTCGGGCGACATGCTCAGCGGGCGGGAGGTCACCAGATCCGGCTCGTACTGGCGGTAGGGGCCGAAGAGTCGATCCGCTCGGGGGACCATGTCGAGGTCGGACTGCTCCCAGACCGCCTCCAGCCATCTCGCCACGGCCGTAACCTTTCACGGCCGGACTCGCTGTTAAAGCATCACACGCGATCCTTTGACGGACGGTCGCTGCGTTCAAGGATCCTCTGGCCACCTCAGCCGACGAGGAAGGCCGTGGCCTGCGGACCGTCGCCGTCCACGCACGACCCGGTGGCGACGAGACCGGCGTCCGCACCGAACGGGGCGACGTCGCCCAGCACCGCGGCCCCGGCGCACAGCGACACCGCCGACACCCGCTGCCCGCTGGCCAGGTCGACGGTGACCAGCTCGGCGGGGTAGGAGAGGTCGGCCTGCGGCACCCACGCGGAGCCGCCGTCGGGCGAGACGACGACCTCCAGTGCGGAGTCGCCGACGCCGTCCAGCTCGATCGAGCCGGCCACCGCACCGTCCGCCACGGTGACCAGCCGCCCCAGCTCGCGCCCGTCGCTGACGTGCAGGGTGGCGACGACGGTGCCGTCGGCGGTCACGTCGAGGCCGGCCGGTGTGCCGACCGGGGCGTCGGGTGCGAGGTCGACCGGCTCGCCGACCGGCCGCAGGTCGGCGTCGTACGCCGTGAGCAGGGCGCGCCCGTCCGCGGACTCGACCAGCGCGGCGACGCCGCCGTCCGGCCGGGTCGCGAGTGCGGGGACCGTCCCGTCGGGGACGACGGGGGCGGTCCTCGTGACGACCCCGGCGGCCAGGTCGACGGCGAGCAGCTGGGCCGGGCCGGGGGCGGGGAGTCTCAGCGCGGCGTAGAGCGTGCGCCCGTCGGGGGAGAGCGCGGTGGCCGCGCGGTCGGGGCGCAGCCCGAGGGCGGTGACGGTGGCCTGCCCGTCGCGCGGGACGGTGAGCAGCTGGTACCCGGCGATCGGGCTGGTGTGGGCCACGAGGAACGAGCCACCGGGGAGGACGGAGAGCTCGGCGTCGTCCCCGACGACGGGCAGCTCGAGCATCGTGGTGGCCGTCGGGCCGTCCTCGCCGGGACCCACCTCGACCAGCCAGGCCCGCGTGCCGCCGTCCCCCAGCAGCGCGACCGGGTCGTCGCCGGGCGCGGCGGCGAGGTCGAGCAGCCGGGCGTCGCCGCCGACGGCCGCGTCGAGGTCGACGGTGCCGAGCAGGGCGGGGGCGCCGTCGGTGCCGGTGCGCGGAGACGGGCCCGCGTCGCCCTCACCGGTGCAGGCGGCCGTCAGGACGACGGCGAGGGCCGCGGCGGCGCGGCGGACGCGGGGCATGACGGCTCCGGGGTCGGCAGACGCCGAGCCTCCGCCGGGCCGGATGTCGTGGCAACTCGGGCGACCCGCCCTGACGCCTCGTGGGGCTGGTGTGACTGGCTCGTCCAGGCGCGCCGGCTGAGTGCCGATGAGCCGGGGGAGACGACGGATCGATCTCTACCCCCGTCGTTAGGGAGTGGCTCCATGTCGGCAGTGCTGAGACGACTCGGGGACGGCCTGGCGGTGCTGGGCGGTGCGCGCCCGGACGTGCTCGAGGCGGCGCCTGGTGCGCGGCCGCGGTTCGTGGCGCTGGGTGGCGTGCTGCTGAGCACCGGTGGGCTCGCGGTCGTGTCGATGGCGTTCGCCGTGGCGATGGCGCTGGGCGTGTGGTGGCCGCTGGCGCTGCTGATCGGCCTGGGCTGGGGCGCGGTCGTGGTCAACCTCGACCGGATGCTGCTGGTCGGGATGGCGCACGACGCCTCGCTCAAGCGCAACCTCGTGCTGGCGGTGCCGCGGGTGGGCCTGGCGCTGATCCTGGGCGCGGTCATCGCGACGCCGCTGACCCTGCAGGTGTTCTCGTCGGAGATCGACACCGAGGTCAAGGCGATGCAGGCCGAGGCCGCCGACGCCTACCGGGAGACGCTGGAGACCGACGCACGGTTCGCCGGGCTGGACGCACTGCGCGAGGAGGTGGCGCTGGGCGAGTCGATCGTGGCCACCGGGGGTGCGGCGGACCCGCAGCTCGCGGCGGTGCACGGCGACGCGACGGCGGCCCAGCAGGCCTACGACGCGGCGCTGGCGACCCAGCGGGAGCTGGAGGCCAAGGCGCAGTGCGAGCTGGACGGCACCTGCGGCACCGGGGACGCCGGGACGGGTCAGGCGTACGTCGAGGCGCGGGCGGCTGCGGACGCGCAGGCCACCGTGGTGGCCTCGGCGAAGTCGTCGCTGGATGCCGCGCTGGCGTCCGCGTCGGCGGCTGAGGGGCGCAGCGCGGGGCTGGCGTCCGCGTCGCTGGAGACGGACCGGGCGGAGCTGACGCGGCTGACCGCGGAGCAGACCCGGTTGCAGACGGCGTTCGACGCGACCAACGAGGACGCCGACGGGATCCTGGCGCGGCTGGAGGCCCTCGACCGGCTGGGTGACCGCAACGCGACCCTGGCCGCGGCGCAGGTGATGCTGTCGCTGCTGTTCATGAGCATCGAGATCCTGCCGGTGCTGATGAAGCTGCTGCTGAACTTCGGCCCGCCGTCGGCCTACGACAAGCTCGCGGCGCTGCGGGACTCCGGTGACGTGGAGATCGAGGAGCTGCAGAAGGAGTCGCGGCTGACCGTGGCCGTGGCACGCGAGGAGATGCTGGTGATGGCCGAGCAGGAGCGGATCGACCGGCAGAAGCAGGCGATCATCGCCCGGCGGGAGGCCGCCGAGGCGGCTGCTGTCCGCGCGGCCGAGCGGGCTGCTGCAGCGGCCGAGGCGCCGGCTGCCTCGGCGGCGGAGACGTTGCGGCCGTGGGACACCGGCCCGATGCGGCTGGCCCGCACCGTGCTCGGCGCCCGCCGGCGTCCGGCCGACCGGGTCCCGACGCCGGTGTGATCCGCAGTCCCGGACGACGGTGCCCCGGCCTCCGTGCGGAGGCCGGGGCACCGTCGTGCGGGGCAATGGGACTCGTGTCTCGTCGGCGCGGGGTGCGGGACGTCAGCCCGCGGGTTGTCGGCCCTCCGACGTGATCAGCTGGCCGGCCGACGCGGCGCTGTCCCCCTGCCGTCCGTCGACTCGGGCACTTCCCGGCCCCAGGGTCATCCCGCGGTGAGTCGTGCTCTGCCCACCACGGTGGGCAGAGCACGACTCGTTCCAGAGTGGCCCGACCGGCGCTCACCGGACGCCGCTCGAGCCGAGGCCGGGCCGACGGCGATCCAGCTCGGCCACCAGCTCGGCGACGACCTCCGCGGCCGGCCGGATGTCGGTCACCGAGCCGACGGCGGCCCCGGCGTACATGGCCATCGCGTCGAGGTGGCCCTCGGCGCCGGCCACGGGCGGGAGGCCGGACCCCCGTGGTACGGGAACGCGCGCACGACCCATCACCGCCGTCCCGACCACGTCGTCCTCCAGCTCGCCCACCCTCTCCACCGCACTCCGCAGCACCCGGGCCCGTGGGCTCGTGGCGCAGAGGGGGCAGTCGGCGAACGCGTCGGTGATGACGGTGCAGTCCTCGGCAGCGTCGACGACGGCCTGCTTGTACGCCGGGTGCGCGCCGGACTCGACGGTCGCGAGGAACCGGGTGCCGATGCGGGCGCCGGCCGCGCCGGCGGCCACCACCTCGGCGAAGGACCGTCCGTCGGCGATACCGCCGGCCGCGAGCACGGGGACGTCGACCGCGTCGAGCACCTCGGGGAGGAGGCGGCGCAGCGGCGCGGCGCCCCGGACGTGACCACCGGCCTCGACCCCCTGGACGGTGACGACGTCGCAGCCGGCGTCCTCCGCGGCGCGCGCCTCCGCGACCGAGCCGACCTGCCACCCCGCGAGCGCCCCGGACCGGTGGACGAGGTCCACGAGCCGTGGCGACGGGTCGAACCAGAAGAAGTCGACGAGCCGCACCCGCTCGGCGACGTCGACGACGACCTGCTCGCCGACGTCGACGACGACCTGCTCGCCGACGTCCGCGCTGACGACGTTGGCCGACAGCACGCCGGACGTGCGTCGGCCCATCTCGTCCAGGCGGCGGACCAGCACCTCCGGAGGGAGGCCGAGCGCGGTGACCGTGCCGACGCCGCCGGCATCGGCGACCGCCACGGCCAGGTCGGGCGAGGAGATCGTCCCCATCGGGGCCTGCTGGATCGGTACGGAGCAGCCGACCAGCTCGGTGAACCGCGTCCTCACGGCCGCCTCCTCCCGGGGATGGGGCGGATCGACGGTCTCGCCGGGAGAGGGCGCCGTCAAGGCGTCGGTGTCCTCCCGGCCGGGAGGACACCGACGCCTCGCTCAAGCGGAGCGGGTGGGCGGCCGATACTCGTCGTACGCCCGTCCTAACCTGCAGTGCAGACCGAGGGGAGGGGGCACGGTGAGCACAGCCGTCTGGGCCTTCATCGGCGTGGTGGTCGGCGGGCTGCTGACGGTCGCGGCCCAGGCCACCGCCGAGTCCCTCAAGGCCCGTGCCGCGGCGCGGGCGCGGCAGGAGCAGCGGGAGCGCGCGTCCCAGGAGTTCCAGCGCGAGACCCTGATCGAGCTGCAGGCCGCCATGGCCGACTACCGGGCGGCGCTGGATCGGGACAAGACCCAGCTGCTGCCCCTGCGCGCCACGGAGCAGCAGCTCTCGGCCGCCCGGGCGAGGTACCAGATGCTCGTGCACCGCGTGTCGTCGTCCGCCGCACGGGAAGCCGCGCTGGCGTGGGAGGCGGCCGCGCTGCCCTGGTTCCAGGGCGACGACTCCGGCACCGCCGCGGCGGAGGCCGAGACGTGGGAGACGGCGATGCGGGTCACGGGCGAGGCCGTCCGCGCCGCGGACTGACCGCCGTCAGGCGGTCTGCAGGCGCTCCGCGACGCCGTGGTCCCGGGCGGCCTCGAGGAGGTACTCGCCGAACTCCCGGCTGACGTGCTCCGCGCGGAGCAGGGCGGCACCACCGTCGACCAGCACGCGGGTGACGAGCTCGTCGGCGAAGGACGGGGTCCCGGCCACCATGCGGCGGAAGTCCACCACGATGGTGGCGCCGCCCATGCGGTCGGCGAGGCCGTCGACCAGCGCACGGGCGCGCTCGCGGCCGCCGCTCAGCTGCGGGACCTCGATCGGTGGGAGGACAGCAGGCACGGTCATCGACCTCCTCACAGGCTCAGGCGCACGTGGGCGAGCGTACCGGGGTAGGACGCCGGCAGATCCGACAGTTCGGGTTCCGGGAGACCGCGGCGGAAGGTGCCGCTGGCCGCTCCGCTGATCAGCGTCACGCTCCCGCGGTGCTCGCCGGTGATGCCGATGACCCGGCTGATCCCGCGCCCGCGGCCCGGGCGCCCGATCGAGGTGACGTGGACCTGGGCCGCCCGCACGATCGCCGTCCGGTCGTCGGGCACGGGGATCGCCGCGGCGAGCCGCTTCCGCAGCCCGATGCCGCTGTCACCGACGGCGAACGAGATGTCGCCCCTGTTGTCGTACCGCTGCAGCGCCACGTACCCGTGCGACCGGGTGCTGTGCTCCAGCACGTTCCGGGCCATCTCGTCGAGCGCCGCGTACAGCGGCTGGATGAGCTCGGGGTGGTCGTCGACGTAGGTCTGCACGAGGGCGGCCGCGACGGTGTCCAGCCCGGCCTCTCCGTCGAACCGGCGCAGCTCGACGAGGCGGTGGCCGAGCCGGCGTTCCCGCACCTGGGGCAGGTCGTGCACCACGTCGAGTCCGGCGAGCTCGTCGCCGAGGCGCATCCGGGTGAGGTAGTTGGCGACGTCGCCGCCCTCGGGCTTGCGGAAGTGGACGGGACGGCGCTGGAGCCTCGCCCGCTCGGCGATGACGGCGAGGCTCACCAGACCGGCCGGGTCGATGAACTTGAGCCTGGTCAGGTCGATCTCGACCGCTCCGGTGCCCGTCGGGCGCAGGTGCCCGCCGATCTCCTCGTACGTCAGCACGCCGTTCGTGCAGAGCGTGATGTCGACGCAATCGGTCCTGGTCATCTCCGTTACATCGTCCACGAGGATCTGACACTTGAGTGACGGCACCGTCCTCGTGCGTGACCGGTTCGTTGCCCGGCCGTTCCCGTCAGGATCGGGTGCCCGGGTCCCAGGAGGCGTCGTAGCCGGGCACCCACCGCCGGACCTCGTCGTCGACGGCGACGGTGGCGTCCAGTGAGCAGAGGACGCCGGCCAGCCCGGCGGCCACGCGCTGGAGCAGCAGGTGGCGCGGCGGGACGGTCAGCCGGCGCTGGGTGCGCGCGGCGGCGCTGAACGGGTCGGAGGCGCGGCGGGTCTGCTCCTGCACCCAGGCCCGGGTGAACCGGTACGACGGGCTGCGCAGCGGCTGCAGGTAGGGGTCGAGCAGCGCCAGCAGGGCACCCTCGCTGACCTGGTCCGGCTGCAGCAGTCCGGCGGAGGCGGCGATGCGGTGCAGACCGGCGGCGTTGCCGTCCCGGCCGGCGGCGAGCAGCGGGCCGAGCCGGGCCGGCCAGCCGTGCGGCAGAGCCTCGGTAGCCCCGAAGTCGAGGACGGCGAGCCGGCCGTCGGGCAGCAGCCGGAAGTTGCCTGGGTGCGGGTCGCCGTGCAGTCGGCGGGCGCGCACGGGCGCGGAGGCGAGCAGGCGGACCAGCAGCTGACCGGCGCGGTCCCGGTCGTCCTGGGTGCCGTCGGCGATGACCCGCGCCAGGGGAGTGCCGTCGACCCAGCGGGTGACCAGGACCTGACCCTCGACGGCCAGCACATCGGGGACGGCGATGTCGGCGTCGTCGCGGTAGGCGTCGGCGAACGCCGTCTGGGCGTCGGCCTCCCGGACGTAGTCGACCTCCTCGACGAGCCGGTCGCGGAGCTCGGCGAGCAGCTGCCGGACGTCGAGGCCGGGCACGGCCGCCTGCACGACCGGCGTCAGCGTCTGCAGCACCCCCAGGTCGGCGACGAGCGACTCGCCGGCGCCCGGGTACTGGACCTTGACGGCCACCGGGGTGCCATCGGACCAGGTGGCGCGGTGCACCTGCCCCACGCTGGCCGCCGCGACGGGCCGGTCGTCGAAGTCCTCGAGTCGCTGCGGCCAGTCGGGTCCGAACGCGGTGTCGAGCTGCCGGTGCACCAGCGGGGTCGGCATGGCCGGCGCCGCCTCCTGCAGCCGGACCAGCGCCTCCCAGTAGGGGCCGACCAGCTGCTCGGGCAGCGCGGCCTCCATCGCCGACATCGCCTGGCCGACCTTCATGGCGCCGCCCTTGAGCTGCCCGAGGACGGCGAACAGCTGCTCGGCGGTGCGCTGCTGCACCTGCGCGGCGACCACCTCGGCGGGGCGGCCGCCGAGGCGCTTGCCGATCCCGAGAGCGGTGCGCCCGGCGTAGGCGGCCGGCAGCGCGGCGAGCCGCGCCGTCCGGGCCAGGCGGCCCCGGAGCGGCCCGCCGTCCTCGGAGGTCACCGGCGGACCGTAGCGCCGGAGGGCGTGCGGTGGACGTCGCGCTCCGGCCCGCCCCGACGAGTCGCAGCTGGGCGGTGGCGGTCGGGGAGTCAGGACTGCGTGTCGAGGACCTGCAGACCTTCCCGTTGCCACGCGGCGAGCAGGTCACGGTCACCGGCCAGTGCGACGGTCGTCCCGCTGGTGACCCGCAGAGCTGCAGCGCAGTGCACGGCGTCGTAGCCACGGAGGGCGTGATCGCGCGCCAGGACCCCTGCCGCGCGGACGAGGCCGTCGTCCACGTCGAGGACGTCCATCTGGGCCCAGACGGACTCGAGTCCGGCGAGTGCCCTGTCGTGCGCGTCAGCCGTCAGGCGACGGAGCCGGGACGCGCGGGCGAGCGCCGCGGAGGTCTCGGCGAACGTCATCCGGACGGTCGCCACGCTCTCGGCCTGGAGGAAGACCCGCAGGGAGACGTCGGTCCCCGCCTCCTCGACCAGCAGCGGCACGACTGCCGACGTGTCGAAGTAAGCGATCACCTGCGCTGCTCGGCGACCAGGTCGCTGACCGTCCCGGAGGCCTCGACGGGCCGGGGTGCCGACCGCTCGCGCTGGCGGGCCGGCTGGACGAGCCCCTCGGCGATCAGCCGCTCCAACGGGCTGGACTCATCGACCGGGACGATCCGGGCGACCGGGCGGCCGTGGTCGGTGACGGTGACGGTGCGCCCGGCCCGGACCTGGGCCAGGTACCGGCTCAGCCCGTCGCGCAGTTCACGGATGCCCACCGAGTCCACTCCGACCTCCTTGTAGCCACATCTCGACGTACGATTGTAGCCACTTCGCCCCCACACCACCCTGGCCGTGCTCGCCGTCAGGCCGCGTGCTGGCGACCGTCCCGTCGCAGGGCAGCTCCCGACGGAGGACACCGGCGGACGGCAGCGGCGCCGCAGCGGGGAGCCACCGGATGGGCGGAGCGTCCGTCGGGGACAGCCGCTCCGGCGTGTCGCCCGACACTGGCGCGATCCGGCACCGGGACGGCGGGATCTCGGGTACAGATGCGGGTGGAATCGAGGCCGTCGTCCGTCGGGCCGCTGCATGCGAGCAGCGGGCGCGGGATGAGGAGTACGGAACATGTACCGTCCGAGCTGGGTCCCCGCCGAGGTCGACCTGAGCCGCCCGAGTGCGGCCCGGGTGTACGACTACTACCTCGGGGGATCGCACAACCTCGAGGTCGACCGGCGCATGGCGCGGGAGGCCATCTCGCTGTGGCCGGACCTCCCCGTGATCATGCAGGCCAACCGCGCGTTCCTGCGCCGGGCGGTCCGCTATCTGGCGGGGCAGGGCACCACCCAGTTCCTCGACATCGGATCCGGGATCCCCACCGTGGGCAACGTGCACGAGGCCGCTCAGCAGGCGCATCCGGGGACCCGGGTCGTGTACGTCGACAGCGACCCGGTGGCGGTGGCCCACAGCCGCGCGATCCTCGCCGGGAACGAGCACACCGCCGTGGTCCACGCCGACCTCCGGGCGCCGGAGACGATCCTGGAGGACCCGGCGGTCCGGGCGACGCTCGACCTGGACCAGCCGGTCGCGGTGCTCGTGGTGGCCGTCCTGCACTTCGTGAGCGACGAGGACGACCCCTTCGGGGCGGTGGCCCGGATCCGGGACCGGCTGGCACCGGGCAGCCACCTCGTCCTGTCCCACGCCAGCGCCGACGGGCGTCCCGAGGCGGCTGCCTCCCACCGCGAGCTCTACAGCCGAACCCCGACGCCGATGACGATGCGCAGCCGCGAGGAGATCGCGCGGTTCTTCGACGGCTTCGACCTCCTCGACCCGGGGCTGGTGTGGTTGCCGCTCTGGCGGCCGGACGACGGCGACGCGGCGGCGCGGCACCCGGAGCGGACCACGGGGTTCGCCGGGGTCGGCCGCCGCACGTGAGCACGGCGGTGGCGGGCTCCCGGGACGACGGGGACCGGGCCGGTGCCGCCGTCCCTCCCGACCCCGTCGGTGCCCTCGCCGCGCGGTGGGCCGACGCCGTCGCCGGCACCAGCTACGTGCCGCTGCGGCCGGACGAGCTGGAGGAGTTGCTGCGGGGTCTGCTGCGCCGTCTCCTCGCCGCGGTCGACGAGCCGCCGGTCCGCCGGGGAGACGTCGGCCGGCAGGTGGGGGCCGCCCTGGTCGACGCCCACTTCACCAATCCGCAGTCGCTCTCCCAGACCCTGTGCGTGCTCCTGGATGGCGAGCCGGGCGGCGGGGCGGCGCCGCTCCGCGAGGGTGTCCTTCCCGACCGCCGGTGGCACGCGCTCGTGGCGGCGGTCGCCGAGGGCTTCAGCGCGGCGTTGCAGGAACGGGCGCTGCGGGAGGAGGAGGCCATCCTGGGCGCGGCCGCCGCGGCTCGGGAGCAGGCGCGGGAGGCGCTGCACGTCAGCCAGCAGCGCTTCCGCGCGGTCTTCGAGGGCGCCACGATCGGGATCGGGATCGGTGACCTGGAGGGCCGGATCCTGGAGGTCAACCCGGCCCTGGTGCGGCTGCTGGGTCATCCGGTCGAGGACTTCCGCCGCCGCTCCGTGCAGGAGTTCATGCATCCTGCCGACGTCGAGCACGTGTGGCGGCTCTACGGGGAGCTGATCCGCGGGGAACGGGACCACTTCCGGCTGGAGAAGCAGTTCCTCAAGTCCGACGGCGAGTCGGTGTGGACCGACCTCACGGTGTCGCTGCTCCGCGACGGGGACGGCCGGCCCCGCTACCAGCTGGCGCTGATCCACGACGTCACCGCGCTGCGCCACCTGCGCCGCCGGCTGGAGTTCGAGGCCCAGCACGACGCGCTGACCGGACTGCCCAACCGGAGGACGTTCCTCGCCCACCTGGACGCCGTCTTCGACCAGGCGTCGCCGGGTGCCCGGGCGGGACTGTGCTACCTCGACCTCGACGGTTTCAAGGCGGTCAACGACACGCTGGGACACGAGGTCGGCGACCAGCTGCTCGTCGCGGTCGCCCAGCGCCTGGTGTCCGTGGTGCGCGACCGCGGGCTGTCGGTCGCCCGGCTCGGCGGGGACGAGTTCGTCGTCCTCGTCCCGGGGACGTCGGGCAGCGGGCAGCTGGTCGCGCTCGCCGAGGAGGTCCTGGCCGCGGTGGCGCAGCCGGTGGAGCTGGGCGGTCGCCGGGTCGAGATCACCGCGAGCGTCGGTGTGGTGGAGCGGTCGATCGCCGACATCGACCCGGCGGAGCTGCTGCGCGCCGCCGACATGACGCTCTACTGGGCGAAGGCGGACGGCAGGAGCCAGTGGGCGCTGTTCGAGCCGGAGCGCGACGCCCGGGAGATCACCCGGTACCGGCTGTCCTCGGCTCTGCCCGCGGCGCTGGCGGGGGAGCACCTGCTGGTCCACTACCAGCCCCTGCGGCGGCTGGCCGACGGCCGGCTGCACGGCGTGGAGGCGCTGGTCCGGTGGGAGCACCCGCGCATGGGGCTCCTGGGTCCCGAGAGCTTCGTCGGCCTGGCGGAGGAGTCGGGGATGATCGTCCCCCTCGGCCGGCACGTGCTCCGGGCCGCCTGCCGGCAGGCGTTCTCCTGGTTCGGAGCCGGCAGCAGCGGCCCGTACGTCAGCGTCAACCTCGCCAGCCGGCAGCTCCGCGACGAGCACCTGGTGGACGACGTCCGGACCGCGCTCTCCGACAGCGGGCTGCACCCGCAGCAGCTGCAGCTCGAGATCACCGAGAGCGCGGTCCTCGGCACCGACCCGCTCACCGGTCACACGCTCGACGCGCTCGCCGGGATGGGGGTGCGCCTGGCCATCGACGACTTCGGCACCGGGTACTCCAACCTCGCCCACCTGCGGCGGCTGCCGCTCGACGAGCTCAAGCTCGACGGTTCATTCCTCCGCGGGCTGCGCTCCGACGACGCGGTCGACCCCGTCGACGTCCAGCTCGTCGGCTCGATCATCTCGCTGGCCCACTTGCTCGGCCTCACGGTCACCGCCGAGGGCGTGGAGACGCAGGCCCAGGTCACCATCCTGCGGGAGCTGGACTGCGACGCCGGGCAGGGCACCTACCTCGGTCGCCCCGCTGAGCCGGCCGACCTCGGCCGGCTCCTCGACCCGGTCTGAGGGACCGGGCTCGTTCCACCGCCAGGCGGAGCAGCACGTCCTGCCCCAGCCGGGCGCCGTCGACCTCCCCGACCAGGCGCAGCGCGCCCAGCAGCTCCTCGAGCGAGCGGAGCTTCGCCTGCACCGAGGCGACGTCGACGGGGTGAGGCGTCACGAACTCGCCATCCGCTGCAGGTCGAGGTCGCGCAGCCACGCCGTCTCGTAGAACTCGAGGGCGGCAGCCATCTGGGTCCGGGCGAAGAGGCCGGGCGAATCCTCGTACAGAGGTCGCGCGCCGACCAGTCCGGCGAACCGCGCCGTCGGAGGGGCGCCGTCGAGGACCAGCAGGTCGACGTCGTCGCTGCCGGTCAGGTCGGCGAGTTCTCCGACCAGCGCCAGCAGCCCGTGCGTTCCAGCGGGGAAGGACACGGCGACGTCGAGGTCGCGGGCCCGCTCCGGGGTACGGAGGGCGCTGCCGAAGACGGTGAGCAGCGTGATGCCGTGCCGACGCGTCAGACCGTCGAGCCGTCCGTCGTCGGCGGCGGCGCACAGACGGTCGAGCGACTCGGCGACGGACACGGCCCGAGAGTAGGAGACGCGTACGTCACCGGGTAGCCGCGTGGAGTGATGCCTGCCGTGAGGCGCCTCGCGACCTGTGCACCGACGACGCTGGGGCGGCCGATCACTCCGCAGACACCCGAGGGGTCTTTACAAGACCGCGAGTCGCTGTCCCTCGAGCTGGTCGAGGTAGCCGTGTTGCAGAGGCTGCTGATCGACACCGGACGGACGCGGACGTGCGCGAAGAACTCGGCGACGAGCTGGTCGACTGGCCCACCGACTTCAGCGCCTGCTATGACTGCTGCTTCCATTCCCTGTAGGCGGCCGGCAGACATCTCGCGCACGGTCGGTAGCCGGCCGTGACGGCCGTGACCTCATCGGCGAAGAAGACGCGGTGCGGGACATAGTGGCCTGCGGCGATGTGCCGGAGAGCCGAGCGACAGTCGAGTCGACCGTAGATCCGCATGGGCTTGTATCCGCCGAAGGTCCCGGGAGTCGGGGACTGGTACGGGACGCCGTCCCCACCGAGCAGTGTGTACACATGGTGATTCTGCGGTTACTTGGTGGCCGTTCGGTCAGGTTTCGCGATAGGGCGTGTCGCCCTCCGCGCTGTCGGCCCAGTCGCCCATGCCACTTGCACCGGCTGGCCGAGCTGACCCGAAGTGCCACCGAGCAGCAGGGGTCAGTGGACGGCGCGCTCCTGCCCGGCCCAGTAGGGCTCGCGCAGCTCGCGCTTGAGCACCTTGCCGGCGGGGGAGAGCGGCAGCGCGTCGACGACGTCCATCGACCTGGGCACCTTGTAGCTCGCGAGCCGGCCGGTGCAGGAGGCGCGCAGCTCCTCGAGGGTCACGGTGGCGCCGGCCGCCGGGACGACGACGGCGTGCACGCGCTCGCCCCAGGTGTCGTCGGGGACCCCGATGACCGCGCAGGTGGCCACCGCCGGGTGCTGGGCGAGGACGCTCTCCACCTCGACCGAGTACACGTTCTCCCCGCCGGAGATGATCATGTCCTTGAGGCGGTCGGTGAGGTACAGGTAGCCCTCGTCGTCCATCCGGCCGGCGTCGCCGGTGTGCATCCATCCGCCGCGCAGCGCCTCCGCGGTCTCCTCCGGCCGGTTCCAGTAGCCGAGCATCACGGAGCCGCCGCGGACGACGACCTCGCCGACCTCGCCGCGGGGCAGCTCGACGTCGTCCGGGCCGACGACGCGCACCTCGGCGTGCGGCGCGGCGCGGCCGACGGAGCGCCGGTGCCTGGGGTCCTGGTGGTCGTCCGCGGTGAGGAGGGTGGCCACGGGGGCCAGCTCGGTCATGCCGTAGGCCTGCAGGAAGCGTGCGTTGGGCAGCACCTTCATCGTCCGACCGAGCAGGGCGTCGGACATGGGGGAGGCGCCGTACATCAGGCGCCGGACGGTGGTCAGGTCGAACTCGTCGACCCGGGGGTGGTCGACCACGAGCTGGATCATCGTGGGGACCAGGAGCACGTCGGTCACGCCGTGCTCCTGGACGGCGGTCAGCACGGCGACCGGGTCGAACACCGGGATCGCCACCTGCGTGCCGCCGACCACGCCGTTGCCGACCCAGCCGGAGAAGGCGGCGGCGTGGAACATCGGCGCGGCGTGCAGGAGCACGCGGTCGGGCGTGACGTGATCGGTGGCCAGCGCGCCCATGGCCGACGTTAGCAGGTTGTCGTGGCTGAGCAGCACGCCCTTGGCCCGGCCGGTGGTGCCGCCGGTGTAGAAGACGCCGGCGGGCTGGTCGCCGCCGCGGCGGGCGTCCTCGACCGGCTCGGAGGTCTCCACCAGCTGCTCGAAGGCGAGCATGCCGTCGGGCGTGGGTCCGTCACCGCCGTGGACGACGTGCCGGAGCCACGGGTGGCCCGCCCTGATGCCCTCGGTGCACCCCGCGAAGACGTCGTCGACGACGAGGACCCGGGCGTCGACCTCGGCGAGCGACTCGGCGATCTCGGGGACGCTCCACCGGATGTTGACCGGGACGACGACGCCGCCGGCCCACAGCGTCGCGGCGAGGAACTCGGAGTAGCGGTCGGAGTTCAGCGACAGGATGGCCGCGCGCTCGCCGTCCCGGATGCCGAGCTGCTGGAGACCAGCGGCGAGCCGGGCGATCCGGTCGACCGACTCGGCGTGGGTCCGGGTGCGGCCGGCGCAGACGGTGGCGATCTCGTCCGGGCGTTGCTGGACGTGGCGGTGCAGCCCCTGGGTGAGGTACACGGCGGCCTCCCGATCCGGTGAGGGTCGGATCGTGGCGCCGGCGGAGCCCGCGTCGCCAGGGGCGGACGGCTCTGGGGCCGGCCACCCTCGTGCCGGCGGATGTACCCGGTGGCGACCGGGCCGCGGGTCCGCACCGTGCGTAGCAGCCGGTTGCCGCGGACGGAGGAACGCCGGGTCCCGCCCCATCCCGGCGCACGGCCACCTTGAGCTGCACCGGCTCCGCTGAGAGCCTGCCGGTGCTCGCCGCCACCGCTCCGGCCCCGCCGTGCGTGCCGTGGCACACCGGGCCTCGAGCGGTGCCCGAGCCGAACCGGACAGAGGGGAGGCCGACGTGAAGTACGTGCTCCAGTGGACCACCCGGTCCCGTGGGTCGGGCCAGGAGAACCTGGCGACCATGAAGCGCTCGCTCGAGGTGTTCAGCAAGTGGACGCCGAGCGCGACCATGCTCCAGTTCGTCAGCCGGGTCGACGGGCGAGGTGGGTTCGCCGTCGCCGAGACCGACGACCCGACCGCCCTGGCGAAGGACTGCGCGATCTTCAGCCCGTTCCTCGACTTCGAGCTGTACCCGGTGCTGGACATCCAGGAGGGAGCCGCCACCCTGCAGGCTGCGGTGGACTACAACGAGTCCCGATGACACGTCGGTGAGCGGGCGCCGAGGTCCGTCGGATCCGGCACTGCTGACCGGAGCGCGCCGGGGTGCCGTTCGCCGTCCAGGCTGCGTCCGTGTCGCGGCCTCAGCGGGCGGCGCTCCGGTCGTGCGCGGGGTGACGGGTGTCGGGAGGGGTGACCTCCCCATCCGATGGGTCCGGACCGGAACCGTGCGCTCGACGACGTCCGCGTCGCCGCGGGCGGCCGGCTCTGCGGCCGGCCGTCCCTGGCGGGCGAAGGTCAGCTGCCGGACGCCACCCGCTCGGCAGTACGGGCGGACTCGACGAAGGACCGGACGACGGGGTAGATCTCGGCCTCCCAGCGGGAGCCGCTGAAGACGCCGTAGTGGCCCACCCCGTTCTGCAGGTGGTGGCCCCTGCGCTCCTCCGGGATCCCGGTGCACAGCCGGTGGGCGGCCTCGGTCTGGCCGGGGGAGCAGATGTCGTCGTTCGCGCCCTCGACGGTGAGCAGCGCGGTGTTGCGGATGGCGCCGGGGTCGACGTGCTGTCCCCGCCAGGTGAAGCGCCCGAGCGGGAGCTCGTGCTGCTGGAAGACGCGGGCGACCGTCTCCAGGTAGAACTCCGCGGGGACGTCCATCACCGCGCCGTACTCGTCGTAGAAGGCGCGGGTGGTCGCAGCCGCGGCCGCGTTGCCGGTGACCAGGTCGCGGTACAGCCGGGCGTGCGCGCTGAGGTGCCGCCTGGGGTTCATCGACATGAAGGCCGTCAGCTGGACGACACCGGGGTAGACCCGCCGTCCGGCGCCCGGGTACCGGCTCGGCACGGTGTCGACAACCCGGCGCTCGAACCAGGAGATCGGCTTGTCGGCAGCGGACTTGTTGACCCGGTTGGGGTTGACCCGGGTGTCGATCGGGCCGGCCATGAGCGTGACGCTGGCCGGCTGGGCGGGGTCGTCCTGCGCCGCGAGCAGGGCGACGGCGGCCAGCACCGGGACGGCGGGCTGGCACACGGCCACGACGTGGGTGTCGGGGCCGAGGTGGCGCAGCGCCTGCATGACGTGCTCGATGTACTCGTCGAGGCCGAAGGGCCCGTGCGCCGCGGGGATGTCACGGGCGTTGTGCCAGTCGATGACGTAGACGTCGTGGTCGGCCAGCAGGGTCTTGATCGTCGGCCGGATCAGCGTCGTGAAGTGGCCGGACATGGGGCCGACGACGAGCACGCGGGGCTGGCCGGTCACCGAGGGCTTGGCGAAGTGCAGAAGGGTGCCGAAGGGCGTGGTCAGCGCGGGGCGCTCGAAGACGTCGGCGTCGCGGCCGTCGACCTGGACGGTCGGGATGCCGAACGCCGGGCGGTCGTGCGTGGGGCGCGCCTTGGCAACGATGTCGCAGAGGGCTCGCACGTGGCGGACGGCGGGCGTGCGGGCCCAGGGTGCGGGAAGGGCCTGCAGTGCCCGAGCGGTCAGCTCGGACGCCGTGAGGACGGGCGCCGTGGCTCGACGGTTGATCTCGTAAGCGGTGTAGAGCATCGGCCTGCCTGTCGCGGAGTCGGAGCGTTACCGGTGAGTTAGGTCACTGGCGAGTAACTTAAACGCGACGGCGGGATGACGGCGCAGCGACCCCCGTGTCGGTGACGTTGCGGGCGGTGTCGGCGGCACCGGCGTCCCGTGGGTAACAGCAGCCACTCCGGTCGCGCCGGACCGTCGCGGCGGTGCCGTCGACGGAGTCGGCGCTCGACGCCGCTGGGTCGGCCGGGTCTGACCTCAGCTCGCGGATGCGCCCCGGCGACCACGGAGCGCTCTGTGTCTCAGGGGCTGGTCAGACGGCCTCGGGGACGTGCAGGTGGGCGAGGACGAGGTCCATCTCAGCGACGTCGACGATCTTGGCGCCCATGGCCTGGGCGAACTGCTGGCGCAGGACCCGGGCGTGCTTGCGCACCAGCCCGGCCGCGTCGCGGTTTTCGAAGCTGGTGACGCTGACGGTCCGGCCGAGGCGCCGGTCGACCAGCATGCTGACGCTGCAGAAGCCGGGGAGCTCCTGCAGCTTGGGCAGCAGGTTGTGCCGGTAGGCGTCGAGCAGGTCGTCGAGGTGGTTCGGCGCGATGCGGGCCCAGGTGACCTGCGCGCCGGCGCCGTCCCCGGCCGGACGGTCCCGGTGGAGGACGGCGATCTCCCACTCCTGGACGTCGGCGTGCTCGCCGCCGAGGGTGTGCATGAGGCGGTGCTGGACGGTGCGGTCCTCGTGGGCGGTGGCGCGCATGGCCTGCTCGTCGACCCAGGAGGTCGCGACGATGCAGCGGCCGCTCTCGCGGTCGGCGAGCAGTGACAGGCCGACGCAGCCTTCCATCTTTGGCACCGCCGGCATCACCTCGTCGCGCACGTAGGCGATGCCGGCGTCGAGGTTGCTGAGGTTGCCGCGGATGCTGGTGGATCGGGCGTACATGCCACCTCCGTTCGGGCGGCGCCCCGGCGGCATCGCCTCGCGGCTCACCCTCTCGGCCTCCGGCTCGCGAGGCAATGGCTCGGTGAGGTGCTCCGAGCGTTCGACGGCCTGGCCTTGTTGACGTACGCGCGCCGGAGCTGCGCACCACCCTGACGTTCACGACCCGCGAGCTCTTCGGCCCGTGCAGCGAGGCGATCGATGAGGACCGGACGGCCCAGCCCGGGCAGTCCCCGATGCCGTAAGCGACTTGGTCTCCGCTGAGCCCTTGGCTCGCGGAGATCCTCGTCCCGGAGCGCCGGGTGGCGAGTGATCACCCAAGACAACGGACTCGTGATCCTCCACGTCGGGGCAGATGTGACAACTGGGATGGAGTGCAGCGCTGCCGTGCCAGTTGCCGAATCAGTTCCAGTCGGTTGGACCCATGGCCCTGCCCGGACGCCTACAGTCCGTTGGGGCTGTCTCACGGGCGGTGGTGCTGGCCCGTGACCGAGTGAGGAAACGAGGAGAGGTGTCGGCAAGCTTCATCAGCACTGCTATGGAGTCGGCGCAAACAGACCATCGCTGCACGCCCGACCGGCAGCGGCGACTGACGGGTGCACGGGGACGGCGGCGGACGGCCAAGTCTGGCTTGGCCCACGACTGGGTTACGCCCCTCAGGTGCATGAGCGGGACCACCACCTGCCCGAGGGCCACCTCGCCCATGAGGGGGAAACGATGACGTCCACAATTAAGCGCTCAGCTGACGACTTCCAAGGCGCCCCCGGGTCGGTCGTCGAGGTCCGCGACGAACAGTGGCTCATCACCGGGGTCGAGAAGGACGGCGACGGCTGGCTGATCGACGTCCAAGGGCTCACGGAGCTGGTCCGCGACACCACAGCCACCTTCGCAACTGTTCTGGACGACGTCCGTGTCGTAGACCCGGCCGACGCCAGGGTCGTGGCGGACGACTCCCCGGCATACCGGCGCACGCGCCTCTGGCTTGAGGCCATGCTGCGTAAGTCGCCGGTCCCGCTCACCGACCCGGCCCTCACCGTGGCGACCCGCGGTCTGGCGGACCCGCTCGGCTACCAGCAGGCTGCGGTCCGCAAGGCGCTCGACCCGGAGAACCTCCGCCCGCGGATCCTGCTCGCGGACGCGGTCGGCCTCGGCAAGACGCTGGAGATCGGCATGATCCTCGCCGAGCTCGTCCGCCGGGGCCGGGGTGAGCGCATCCTCGTGGTCACCCCACGCCACGTCCTCGAGCAAATGCAGTTCGAGTTGTGGACCCGGTTCGCGCTCCCGTTTGTCCGCCTCGACTCACTCGGCATCCAGCGCATCCGGCAGCAGCTCCCCGCGAACCGCAACCCCTTCACCTTCTACAAGCGCGTGATCATCTCTATCGACACGCTGAAGTCCGACCGCTACCTGGCCCACCTGCAGAAGCAACGGTGGGACGCCGTCGTCATCGACGAGTCGCACAACGTCACGAACTCCACCTCGCAGAACAACCGACTCGCCCGCCTCCTCGCGTCCCGTACCGACGCGCTCGTGCTGGCGTCCGCGACGCCGCACAACGGCAAGACCGCGTCGTTCGCGGAGCTCGTCCGGATGCTCGACCCGAGCGCGGTGCGCCCGGACGGCGGCCTCATCGAGGACGAGGTGAAGCGGCTGGTCATCCGCCGGCACCGGCACAGCCCCGACGTCGCCAGCGTGGTCGGCGGCGACTGGGCCGAGCGCAAGGAGCCGCAGAACCTGCTGGTGGCACCTTCGCCCGCGGAGAGTGCCATCGTCCGCGAGCTCGAGGACACGTGGCTGTACCCACCGGACGGGTCATCCCCGTACTCCGGAGCCAACGGCGGTCTCTTCCCCTGGACGCTGGCCAAGGCCTTCCTCTCCTCGCCGGCGGCCTTGCGCGAATCCGTGCGCGAGCGGATCCGTCGGCTGGACCCGCCGCGGAAGGGGGACCAGGCCGCTCGCCCAGCGCCCACCTCCGAACAGCGCCGTGAGATCGAGGCGCTGGAGAACCTGGACGCCCTGGCCGCCGAGGCGGGCACGGAGACGTCCGGCAAGTGCGCCGCGCTGCTGACCTACCTGCGAAAGATCGGCGTCGGCCCCAAGAAGCCAATGCGCGCCGTCGTCTTCGCCGAGCGCGTTGCCACGCTCCGCTGGCTGCAAGAGTCGCTCTGTGCCGACCTCGGCCTGTCCCAGGACCAGGTCGCCGTCCTGCACGGCGGTCTCAGCGACGTCGATCAGCAGGAGGTCGTCGAGTCGTTCAAGCAGGCATCGTCACCGATCCGGGTCCTCGTCACCGGCGACGTCGCTTCAGAAGGCGTCAACCTGCACGCGCAGTGCCACGAGCTGATTCACTTCGACATCCCCTGGTCGCTGATCCGGATCGAGCAGCGCAACGGGCGCATCGACCGGTACGGGCAGAAGCACCAGCCGCAGATCACCACACTCCTGCTCGATCCGGACAGCGGGAAGTTCGCCGGTGACGTGCGCGTGCTCGCGAAGCTGGTGGAGAAGGAGGACGAGGCGCACAGGGCGCTCGGTGACTCTGCCTCGTTGATGGGCAAGTACGACGTCGAGGCCGAGGAGGACGCCATCCGCCGGGTGCTCGCGGAAGGCCGTGACCTCGACGACGAGGTGAAGACCGTCGAGGAGGTCAAGGCCTCGCCCGGGATAGCTGGCCTCTTCGCTCGCCTCACCGCAGCCAAGCCCGCCGACGTGCCCACGACGGCGCCGCCAAGCGGTGGATCGGTCGGGGTCTTCCCGACTGAGCTCGACTTCTTCCGCGAGGCGCTCGACGAGTTCCTCCCCACCCCCGGAGCCGAGCCGCCCAACGGGGTCTCGTGGAAGGAGCACCCCGAATACTCCATCGTCGAGTTCGTGCCGCCGGCCGACCTGCGTCAGCGCCTGGAGGTGCTGCCGCAGTCGTACCTAGCCGCCCGTCGGGTGGCCCAGAAGATGCGGCTTGCGAGCACTCCACAGCGGGGCAAGGCGGAGCTGACCCAGGCGCTCGCCGACGAGTCGACCTCCCTCTGGCCGGAGGCGCACTACCTCGCACCGCTGCACCCGGTCGTGGACTGGGCCAGTGATCGCGCGCTGGCCAGCCTGGGCCGCAACCAGGTGTTCGCCGTCCGTGGTGACGTCGACGAGCTGACCGTGCTGCTGCAGGGCAGCCTGACCAACGTCCGCGGCCAGGTGGTGGCGGCGTCGTTCTTGCTCGCCACCTTCCCGAACCCGATGAACAGCTCATTCGCCCTCGTCACGCCGTACGCCTCGGCGGCGGCCGCTCTCGCTGAGGCCGGATTCACCGGGGTGACCATCAACGCCGGCGGCCTCGTCGATGCGGATCTGCTTACCTGTTACGTCGGTCCCGCGGTCCGAGCCGCTGACCAGCTCATGGGTGACGTGGTCCAGGCAGCCGAGTCGGCCACTCGGGAGCGGGTGCAGCGGTGGTCGGAGCGAACGAATCGATGGGACGACGAGGCGGGGGCGTTGGTGCAGCGTTCGGAGCTGCGTGACCGGCGTCAGCGCATGGAGGAAGAGCGGGAGATGGCGAAGGGCATGCTGCCCGAGCGGCGACTGGTGCGCCCTCTCCTGATGGTCGTCCCACGTGAGGCCGACGTCCGCGCGATGGTGGGAGGGAACTGATGGCCGGCAGTGACGCCATCCTCATCGGCGAGGACTGGATCTCCGAGCACTTCTTCACCACCGACGCCACCTCGCAGTCCTTCCAGGCGCGGGTGGTCGCGCGACGCAAGGCGTGGGACGAGGCGCAGGCAGCAGGCGCTCCGCGCGAAGACGGCCGGCAGCGCCCAGCAGCGACCACGCGCACCCGGTTCACCCAGGCCCGCCGCTGGCTGCTGGACCAGCTGACCGGCCTCGGTGTGGCTGCGGAGGACACCGACCTGGTCCCCGTACCGGACGGCGTCCTTCCCGACCTGTACGCGCGGCTGCTCGAGGTGCTCGGATACGGCGGCGTCGGTCTGCACACCGAACGCACCGGTCCGGTGCTCCGCGTCAGCGCGCCGGGGATGACGGACGGCGCACCGCTGGTCATCGTCGAGGGACGGGCCACCGGGAGCCTGGAGACGTTGCTGCAGAAGGACGCCGACACGTTGCTGTCGCCGTTCGCGCTCGACTACAAGACAGAGCTGACTTCCGTGGCCCGCACGTTGTCGGCCCTCTTCGTGTCGGACGACGCACCCACCTTCGCGCTGGTGTTGGCGGGACGCTTCGTGCTCGTCGCCGAACGCGCCAAATGGGCGGAAGGCCGCTACCTGACTGTCGATCTCCAGCTGGTGTGTGAACGCAACGAGGACCGTCGTGGCGGTGAGGTCGACCGCGCGCTGGTCTGCATCAGCGCGGAGTCCCTCGCACCGGATGCCGAGGGTGACATCTGGTGGAGCGCGGTCCTCGAGGAGTCCGTCAAGCACACCGTGGGGGTGTCGAAGGACCTGCGCGAGGGCGTCCGCCTGTCGATCGAGATCCTCGCAAACGAGGTCGTGAACCGGCGCACTCGCCAGGGCCTCCAGCCGCTGCCGGCCGATCAGGCACAGCCGCTCGCCATCCAGTCGCTGCGGTTCCTCTACCGCATCCTCTTCCTGCTGTACGCCGAGGCTTCGCCGGAGCTGGGGGTGCTGCCCGTCGGCTCACCGGAGTACGAGAGGGGGTACAGCCTCGACCGCTTGCGCGAGCTGACCCTCGTTGAGCTGGCCAGCCCCAGCGCGCAGCACGGATCGCACCTGTACGACTCCCTGGCCGTGCTGTTCCGGCTCGTCGACCGCGACACCAAGACGATCGCCACGGACGGTCAACCACCCGAGGGCTTGAACTTCCGCAGCTTGCGCGCCGACCTCTTCCGGCCGGTGGCCACGGCCCACATTGACGACGTCGGGCTGGGGAACGCGGCCCTCCAGCAGGTTCTGCGTCACCTGCTGTTGAGCAAGGAGTCGAAGGGGAAGGACCGCGGCTTCATCTCCTACGCCGAGCTCGGCATCAACCAGCTCGGGGCCGTCTACGAGGGCCTCATGAGCTACACCGGCTTCTTCGCCGAGACGGATCTGTACGAGGTGGCCAAGGGCGGCGACGCCGGCAAGGGTTCCTGGGTCGTGCCCGTGGACCGGGCCGACGACATCTCACCGTCCGACTTCGTCAGGAACGAGGACCCGGTCACCGGGGAGGAGCGGCCGGTCCTGCACCGGCAGGGCTCCTTCGTCTTCCGGCTGGCCGGACGGGAGCGCCAGCAGTCCGCGTCGTACTACACGCCCGAGGTGCTCACCCGGTTCGTGGTTTCACAGGCCCTGGAAGAGCTGCTGGACCAGGACGGCGAGAGGACCTCCGCCGAGCAGGTGCTTCAGCTGACCGTGTGCGAGCCGGCCCTGGGGTCCGGCGCGTTCGCCATCGAGGCGGTTCGACAGCTCGCCGAGCAGTACCTCCGTCGCCGGCAGGAGGAGCTCGGTCAGCGGATCGAGCCCGATGAGTACCCCCGCATCCTGCAGCAGGTGAAGGCCTACATCGCACTGCACCAGGTGTACGGCGTCGACTTCAACGCCACAGCGGTGGAGCTCGCCGAGATCTCCCTCTGGCTCGACACCATGGTGGAAGGGCTGGACGCCCCGTGGTTCGGACTGCACCTGCGACGCGGCAACTCGCTTATCGGTGTTCGTCGGGCGACGTTCCGGCGGGACCAGGTGACGAAGAAGACCTGGCTCACCGACGTGCCCACGGACGCCCCGCTCACGACGTTGGCCCAGGACGTCGAGGCCGAGACGCTGGCGACCGGGGTCAGCGGACGGATTCACCACTTCCTGTTGCCGTCCGCGGGGTGGGGCGCGACGGTGGACGCCAAGGAAGCCAAGGCATTGGCCCCTGATGCGCTCGTCCGGTTGAAGGCCTGGCGCAAGAGCCTGCAGGTCAAACCGAGCGTCAAGCAGGTGGGCGCCCTGGTGGACCTCGGCTACCGCGTCGAGGCGCTGTGGCAGATCGCCTACCGGCGGCTGCAGATCGCTGAGCAGGAGATCCGCCGGGCCATCCCGGTGTGGGGCACCGAGGCCTTGCCCGAAGGCGGCGCGGTCCAACGCGCGGAGATCGAGGAGGCGCTCGCCGACGCAACAGGCGCCTACCGCCGCCTGCGCCGGGTCATGGACGCGTGGTGTGCCCTGTGGTTCTGGCCGCTCACCGACACTTTGACGACTCGCGAGGTCGACGGGGTGCCGCGTCGGATCGATCCGCCGACGTTGGACCAGTGGATTGACGCGCTGCAGATGCTGCTCGGGCGGCACGCCGGCAGAGGTCGCACCGCGGCCGGGCAGCAGACGATCGCCGCAGGGACGACCTGGGCAGAGCTCGGCGACTTCGAGACAAACGACCTCGGCTTCGCCAGTGCCTATTCGGTGCCCGCGGTCTTGACCAAGCACCCGTGGCTCATAGTTTGCGAGCAGGTGGCATCGCAGCAGGGCTTCTTCCACTGGGAGCTTGACTTCGCGCCGGTCCTTGGGCGCGGTGGCTTTGATTTGCAAGTGGGAAATCCGCCGTGGGTACGTCCGCGACTGGATTTTGATGCATTGCTCGCTGAAGGTGATCCGTGGTGGCAGCTTGCCGTTAAGCCGGACCAGGAAGAGCTGGTCCGCAAGCGTGCGGCCACCCTCGTGCTCCCCGGAATGAGAAATCTTGTGCTCGACGGCGTCTCCGAGGCGTCATCGAACCTAGCGTTCCTTGGGTCTGCGCAGCACTTCCCCGTTCTCGACGGGATGCAGACGGACCTATATCGCTGCTTCATGGCGCAGGTCTGGCGGGCTGGGGCTCATGAGGGCGTGCAAGCTTTGATTCACCTCGAGTCACACTTCACGGATGAAGCTGCTGGCCACCTGCGGGCCGAGACCTACAGGCGCCTTCGACGCCACTGGGAGTTCATCAATGAGCTCAAGCTTTTTGAGATCCAGCATCAGAAGCACTATGGGGTCAATGTCTATGGTCGACCGCTTGCTCGGCCCAGGTTCGTAATGGCCACGTCGCTCTTTCACCCCGACACCGTACTGAGGTCACTGGCCCACGACGGTTCTGGACCTGAGCCAGGAGTTAAGCATCCGGATGGAGGCTGGGATCTGCGCCCCCACCGTAATAGAGTGTTCATGGTCGACTCAGCGATGATTAAGTCGTGGGCGACAATCCTGGAGCAAAAGCATAGCCCTCCGCACGAGAGTCGGATGGTATACGCAGTCAACCGCGCCGCTGCTCAGGCGCTCGACTTAATCGGGCGCGCCCCACGAATAGCAGACGAGGGATGGGAGTTCGCGACCGGATCTCCCGAACGTGCGGCTGTTCAGCGAGGAGTGATCGAACCCCGTTGGGGTGCACCGTCCAGTTGGGATGATGTCTGGCTCCAGGAATCCCACTTTTACGTCGCGACGCCGTTCTTCAAGGCGCCGAACGAGAGCATGCGCCACTCGACAGATTGGTTTGAGGTAGACATTGAAGCGGTAGGGGACGCCGACGTCCCTGTGACCGCATACAAGCCGGGGTCGGACCGACCGCTCTACAACGCCTTCACTGCTTGGTGGAACCACGGTGGTCAAGCATCGCGCGAAGCGTTCAGGGTCGTGTGGCGCAAGATGGTCGATAATTCAGGAAAGCGCACGCTAGTAGCGTCGATCGCTCCTCCGGGTGCGAATCAAGGCGATTCGGTCTCCTCAATGGGGGGCGGAGAGCGTTCCAACTTGGACCTCGTGGAGCTCGCTGGCACGCTCGCATCGCTGCCGCTAGATTTCGCTATCCGCGCGGTACCAAAGAATAATGTAGTCCCGGCCACCATTCGTCGTCTACCACGATTCGCATTGCCGGAACTGGCGGGCGAGCTAAGTCTGCGCACGTTGAGGCTCAACTGCCTGACGGCCGCATACGCACCGCTTTGGGAAGACTGCTTCGATGCGCTTCCCTCATTCGCGGGCTGGACGGGCGGTTTTGAGCATGGTGAGCGTGGGCCACTGGCGGTCGACTCGAAGGAGTGGTCGACAACGGTTGGACTCCGTCGTGCCGCTGATCGCCGACAAGCACTACTGGAGATCGATACAATCGTCGCCTTGAGTTTGAAGATGCATATCGAGGACCTCTGTACCATTTATCGAACACAATTCGGCAGTCTCTACTTCTATGACCGCAACTCCTGTTGGTACGACCAGAACGGTCGAGTGGTCCCGACGGCGGTTCTCCAGGCTTGGCGTCGTAAGGGTGACCGGATTACTGACAACGAGCGGACTGCTACGAATCAGGCAGGCAATACGTACATGTACAAGTTGCCTTTCGTGACCCTCGACCGCGAGGCCGACATGCGGCAGGCGTACGCCCACTTCGAGCGGCTGCTGAAGGACCGCTCGTGAGTGAGCTACTGCCCACGGTCCAGGCCGAGGAGATCCGAGACAGCCTCCTCGACTACCTGACGACGACGTTCGCCCTCACTGACGAAGATGCGCGAACCGCCTTGACGGAATTCCTCCAAGACTCGGAGACGGGGCTGTTCAAGGGTCCGTACGTCCGGTTCCGCCTGCCGTTCCGGCCGGCGGAGCCCGGCTGGCGGTCGTCGCTGGACTGGTACGAGGGGTTCCCGCCGTACGGGCACCAGGCTGCAGCGTTCGCTCGGCTGTCGAGCGCCAACTTGTCGTCGGACAAGCCGCGACCTCTGCCGACGCTGGTCACCACCGGAACCGGCTCGGGAAAGACCGAGGCCTTCCTCGTCCCGATCCTCGACCATGTCCTGCGGGCGAAGCGCAACGGCGTCACCGGGACCAAGGCGATCGTCCTCTACCCGATGAACGCCCTTGCCAACGACCAGGCCAAACGGCTGACCGAGCTACTCGTGAAGCTCGACGCGCTGGCAGGTGTGTCGGCTGCCCTGTACACCGGGCAGAAGGGGGCGAGCCGAACGCGGGTGACCGCCGACGGGCTGATCACCGATCGGGCCGTCATCCGCAGCGACCCGCCGGACATCCTGCTCACCAACTACAAGATGCTGGACCAGCTGCTGCTCCGGCACGACGACGCCGGGCTGTGGGCGAAGAGCGCCCGCAGCCTGCAGTACCTGGTCCTCGACGAGTTCCACACCTATGACGGGGCGCAAGGCACCGACGTCTCGATGCTCCTTCGGCGGCTCGGCCTTGCCCTCAAGAGCCATTGGCCCGCAAGCGATCCGACGCTCACACCCGAGGACTGGCAGCGTCCGCTGGGCCTGATCACACCGGTCGCCACCTCGGCCACGCTGGGGGACAAGGGCGATCCTGCCGCGATGCTCGAGTTCGCCCGGACCGTGTTCGGCGAGGAGTTCCCGGCCGACAGCGTCATTACCGAGACGCGGCTCGAGCCGTCCGACTGGATCGGGGCCGCGCCGAGCCGAGTGGGTGAGCTGGGGTTCGTGCCCGTACCTCTCGATGACGCCGTCGTGGCGGGCATCGCCGAGGCGGTGGAGGCCCTCGAGGACGAGGCCGACGGCCGACGCATCACCGAGGTGGTGGTCGGCGGGCTCTACATCGCGGAAGGGATCGGCGGCCGGATACCGCGGTCCCAGTTGACGGCCACCCCCGAGGCCTCGCTACTCGCGATGCTCAAGGGGCACCCGATAACGCCACTGCTGCTCGACGCTGCGGCCGATGCGGTGTCCGCGTCGCAGCTCGCTGATGCGCTGGCCGCGGCTGCCGGCTCGGCAGATCAGCCGTTGCCGGCCCGGTGGCAGAAGTTCGTCGTCGCTCTGCTCGCCGCCTTCAGCCACGTCCGCTCGGTCGTCGGTCGCGAGGCCGCGTCCGTCGATCTGCACCTGTGGGTCCGCGAGCTCTCCCGGATCGATCGGACGGCCAGCGGGACCGCCCGCTATCACTGGAGCGACGACGGCGAGCTGCAGAGTGTCCACTCCGCCGAGGCGACTGCCGTGGACCAGGGACGGCCACTGCCCGCGCTGTTCTGCCGGCACTGCGGGCGCTCGGGCTGGGGCGTGATCCTTGCGCCGACAGGCTCGGACCTCGACACCAACGACGAGACGATCCGGAGTCGCCGATTCCGGCGTGACGACAGGTTCCGGCCTCTGATCCACGCCCCGGCGGAAGGCGACCGCGCTACCGCGCGGGACGCGGATCCGGTCGAAGGGCTCATGTGGTTCGCCGTCCGGGAACGTCGACTGCTTGCCGCGCTGCCCGACGACGAACGGGAGATCCGCAGCGGCGGTGTCCTCCCGGTCCTCACGCACCAAGGTGTCGACGCGGGCGAGCTGTCGCTCGACGACACCTGTCCTGCCTGCCAGCACAAGGACGGGATCCGGTTCCTCGGCTCGGCGATCGCGACGCTGCTCTCGGTGACGCTGTCCACCTTGTTCGGTGCCGAGGGGTTGGACGAGGCGGAGAAGAAGGCGCTGGTCTTCACCGACAGCGTGCAGGACGCCGCGCACCGCGCCGGGTTCGTGCAGAGCCGCTCGTACAGCCTCACCCTGCGCTCGGTGCTGCGCGAGGCAGTGGGTGAGCAACCGGTCAGCCTGGACGGTCTCGTCGAACAGGTGATCCTCGACGCCGGGGACAACCCGCACCGCCGCTACCGCGTCGTACCTCCCGCGGTCGTCGATCGGGAGGAGTTCGCTCCCTTCTGGCAGAAGCCCCGACTGCGCGACGTGCCGGCCGGGGTCCGCACCCGGGTGAAGCGCCGGCTTCTGCTGGACGCGTCTCTGGAGTTCGGGCTCCAGTCCCGCACCGGTCGAACGCTCGAGCGCACCGGAAGCGCCTCCGCCGAGGTGGCGGTAGCGCCGGCCGTGCTCGTGCGGGCGGCCGACCAGGCGATCGACGAGGCCGGTGGCCTCCCCACGCTCAACGGGCTCGAACCCGACACCAGAGCCAAGACAGCATGGGTGCGCGGGGTCCTCGAGCGCATGCGTGAGCGAGGCGCCATCGAGCATGAGTGGTTCAGCCGCTACCAGCAGGAGGACGGGAACCGTTGGTCGTTGACGGGAGGGCGTCCGCGGTCCGACGGCATGCCGGCTTTCCCGGCCGGGCGACCAGCGCCCGGGTATCCGCGGATCGGCGGCGACAAGCTGAAGAAGCAGACCGACCTGGACCCCGTCACGAGCTCGCAGAGCTGGTACGCCCAGTGGACGGCGAAGAACCTGGGGCTCGCGCCCGCGGACGGCGCCAAGCTCGCTCGACTGCTCCTCCAGCGTCTCGCCCAGCTGAACGTGATCGGCGTGGTCACCAGCAGGACCGCTGCGCAGATCTACCAGCTGCCGCAGTCCTCGATCGTCGTGGGACCGGTCGCGCTGCCGGACCTAGAGGCGGGTGCTCACCACCTGCTGTGCGACGTCTGCCAGACCCTCGTCCCAGGCAGCAGGACCGTCGTCCAGCAGCTGGCCGGCGCCCCCTGCATGGTCGCCCGCTGCGCCGGGCATCTGCGGCCGGAAGGCCGGCAGGACAACTTCTACCGGCGGATGTACGCATCGACCGACGTCCGCCGGGTGGTGGCTCGTGAGCACACCAGCCTGCTCGAGGACAAGGACCGCCTGCGGTACGAGGAACAGTTCAAGGCGCAGCAGGCAAATCCCGACGCGCCCAACGTCCTCGTCGCCACGCCCACCCTGGAGATGGGCATCGACATCGGTGACCTGTCCGCGGTGATGCTCGCGTCTCTCCCGCGGACCGTGGCCTCGTACCTCCAACGAGTCGGCCGTGCCGGCCGGCTGACCGGCAACGCGATGAACCTGGCGTTCGTCACGGGACGGGGCGACCAGCTCCCGCGGCTGGGCGATCCGCTGTCGGTGATCAACGGTCAGGTGCGACCGCCGGCCACCTATCTCGATGCCGAGGAAATCCTTCGGCGCCAGTACGTCGCCTCCGTCGCCGACCGCCTCGCCCGCGACCCGCAGGCGCCCCATCCCCATTCCGCCCAGGACGCCATCGGGAGCACCGAGGACGGTTCCTACCTGCACGCGCTGATCACCGAGGCCGAGACACACGCCGACGGGTTGCTCACCGCGTTCCTCGACGGATTCCCGGACCTCGGGGAGACGGCGCGAGAGGCGCTGCGCCGCTGGGCGACGCCCCTCGACGGAGCCCCGGGCACCAGCGCGTTAGCGGGGCGCCTGCACCGCGAGGCGCAGCGATGGGCGCACACGGTCGAGACGCTGGAGTTCCGCCGCGCCGCCATCACGGCCGCGCTGCCCGACCTGCAGAAGATCGCCGAAGGGCCGGCCGCGACCGACGAGGACAAGCGCGCGTTCCGAACGGCTCGTGCTTCCCTGCGCCTGACCCAGAAGCAACTCTCGGATCTCCGCGGCGACTACTGGATCGGTGTCCTGGAGGAGTACGGCCTGTTCCCCAACTACACGCTCCTCGACGACAGCGTCACGCTCGACGTCACGCTGAGCTGGGTCGACCCTGACACCGGCGAGTACCAGACCGACCCCTTCTCGTACCACCGTGGCGGCAGCCAGGCGCTCCGCGAGTTCGCACCTGGGGCCACCTTCTACGCCGGCGGCCACCGGTTGTTCATCGACGCCATCGACCTCGGGCACGACGGAGAAGCCGTCCGCACCTGGGTGTTTTGCCCGGCCTGCGGTTACGCCGCCGATCCGGCCGTGAGCGGGACGATCGCCAGCTGTCCACGCTGCGGGAACGCGGAGATCGCGGACACCAAGCAGCGGCTCGACGTCGTCGAACTCAACCGGGTCTACTCGGCGATGCGCCGCGACGACGCCGCCATCACCGACGAGCGAGACGAGCGCACGAGCGAGGTCTTCTCACTGGTCACCGCGGCTGATGTCGATCCGGCGCAGGTGACGCGTCAGTGGTTCGTCGAGGACTACGGGTTCGGCGCCAAGCACCTCCGTGACCAGACGATCCGGTGGATCAACATCGGCAAGGCGACAGGTCAGGGGTCGTCCCGCGTCCTCGCCAACACCGAGCACACGGCACCGCTGTTCCGGATCTGCAAGTCGTGCGGTCAACTCGACACCTCGACGGGTGCCAACCGTCCTAGCGAACATCGCCCTTGGTGCCCCCACCGCAAGGCCACCATCGAGAGCACCCGCAACATCGCGTTGAGCCGTACGCTTCGCACCGAAGGGCTCGTCGTGCGGCTGCCCCGTTCGGTGACGCTCGGGGACAACTTCGCCATCCCGAGCCTGTCCGCGGCCATCCTGCTGGGTCTGCGGGAACGCATCGGTGGTGCGCCCGACCACATCCAGGTCGCCACCGTCGTGGACCCCACCCTGTCCGACGGCACCGACAACCACGACGCGCTCCTCCTACACGACGTCGTCCCCGGTGGCACGGGATACCTGTCAGAGCTCGCCGATCCTGAGACCGTCTGGTCCATCCTCTACCGGGCCTGGACCACGCTGCGGGACTGCGAGTGCCAGGCCGAGAAGCGGCTTGCCTGCCACCGCTGCCTGCTGCCGTTCGCCGCTCCACACCAGGTGAAGTCGGTGTCTCGGGCCGCCGGTGAGCGGCACCTGCGCGACATCCTCACCAGCGGCACCGGCGACGAACCGCCGGCGGAGATGGCCTGGACCTGCACCATCACCGAGCCCAGTGGCTTCGACCCGGAGTCGAACCTCGAGCAGCGGTTCCGCGCTGTCTTCAACGCCCGGCTGAAGGCAGCCGGTGCGACCGTCAAGGACCAGCCGACGAGTGCAGGCAACCGCTCGACCATCACCGTGGGCGGTAGCGGACGGGTGTGGACCCTGGAGCCCCAGCAGATCGTGCTCGGCTCCAAGCCGGACTTCATCTTGAGGTGCAACCAGGCCGGCATCCCGGAGGTGGCCATCTTCACCGACGGGTGGCGCTACCACGCCAGCCCGGCCATCAACCGACTCTCCGACGACGCCGGCAAGCGGGCAGTGCTGCGGGACAGCGGCCGGATGGTGCTGGGGGTCACCTGGCAGGACCTCGAGGACGCCGAAGCCGGCGCCGTCGCCCCGCCGTCCTGGTTCTCTCCTGACCAGTCGGGCCCCATCATCGAGGCCGCCGCCGGACAGCTCACGGCCGCGTCGATCGAGCTCATCGCCGGCGGGCCGGTGGACTTCCTGATCGGCTGGATCCAAAATCCCCAGCCGGCGGCCGTGGAGAACCTCGCGAACTGGCTCCCGCTGTTCCTCCTGAGCTCAGCCGGGCACCAGGGCGTCAGGGTGGACGGTCCGGCCGCCACGGCGATGCAGGTGCTCGACGGCCTGACCCCAGAGCCGGCGGACGGGGTCTTCGGCTGGCTGTGGAGGGATGACACCGTCGCCCTCTCGGCGCGGGTCGCTGACCCAGCGACGAACTCAGCGGAGGTGGCGCTCATCCTCGATGACCGGACCGACCGCGTAGGCGAGGCGCATCGGAACGCCTGGCGCGACTGGCTGAGGCTCAGCAACCTGCTGAACCTCCGCACGGCGCCCACCGTCATCAGCACGAGAACGCGAGTGGCCTCCTCGACGGGGACGTCGGGGTCCGCGGTGACGCCCGCGACGACGTTGCCCGCGGAGTGGCAGGAACTGTACGAGAACGGCACCGCGCTCGAGCGCGAGCTCGTCGTCGCCCTGGCGGAGGCGGGAGTAGACGTGCCCACCCAGGGGGACGAGACGGCGGAGGGAATCGTCCTGTCACTCTCCTGGCCGGAGCACCGTGTGGTCGTGGACATCGGCTTCAACGACGACGACCGAGCTGATCTTCAGGACGCCCAGTGGCACGTCGTCCCGCCGGATGTCGACGCCGTTCGTGAAGCACTCACCGTAAGAAGGCCGTAGTCCGTGCCGCAGATCATCATGGGTCCCAGCCAGACCGGGGCGCTCGACTCGTCGGTCAAGAAGCAGGCCTACGCCTTCCTCGAGAAGCTCTCCGACAACGACGCGCTGCCCGGGCTGCACATCGAGCCCATCAACGGCGCGATCGACGACCGGGTCCGCACCGGCCGGGTCAACGACTTCTACCGGGCCGTGCTGTTCAAGGTGCAGGGCCACGGAGCCGCCGCCCACTACGTGTACCTCGGCGTCCTCGCTCACGACGAGGCGATCGCCTTCGCGAAGAAGGCGCGGCTCACCGTCAACCCGGTCAACGGCATCGCCGAACTCATCATCGCCGGCGAGGATCAGCTCGCCGAGGACGCCGTCCCACCCCTTGATGTGGCACCGCCGGTCGCCGCCACACCCGAACCGCCCCGCGAGCTCGTCACTCCTGCCCCCTTGCCCGCGCTGCTCCCGGGGTTCGGGATCGACGAGGACGTGTTGGTGAAGCAGTTGGGGATCGATGAGGCGCTGGCCCACGCGGCACTTGCGGCCACGTCCGAGGACACGATTCTCGCGCTCGCCGACAAGGCCGTGCAGTGGCAGGGTCTCGCCCTGATCGACCTGGCCAGTGGCACGAGCGTCGACGACGTGAAGACCACTCTCAGCATCGATCAGCGGCCGGCTGCACTCGTCGCCGATGACGGTGAGGACGAGCGGCTGCTCGCGGCGCTGCAGCACCCTGCGGCGCAGATGCAGTTCGCGTTCATCGAGGACGACGATGAACTACGCCGGGCCATTGAGGACACCGACTTCGCGGCGTGGCGGGTGTTCCTCCATCCAGAGCAGCGCAAGTACGCCACCGCCACGTACAACGGCCCCTTTCGGCTCTCCGGTGGTGCCGGGACGGGGAAGACCGTCGTCCTGTTGCACCGTGCCCGCCATCTGGCTCGTCAGAACCCTAATGCGCGCATCCTGCTGACGACCTTCACGAAGAACCTGGCTGACGCCATGAAGGCAGACCTGCGCCGGCTCGACCCAACGTTGCCGCTCGCCCGCCGGCTGGGGGAGCCCGGGGTCTTCGTCTCCGGCATCGACGCTGCGGTCAGCGCTGTCCTTCGGAGCGACGAGGCGGATCTGGCGCTGGACATCGAGCCGGTGCTCGGGTCCCGCTCATGGGAGATCTTTACTCGTACTCCCGATTCCGTGTGGCGGGATGCTGCCGCGGCTGTTGGATCGGAGCTTCCAGCCGACCTTCGCAGCAAGGCCTTCCTCATCTCGGAGTACGCGATGGTCGTGCTGCCCGCGCGGGTCACCACTCGTGATGCGTACCTCACCGCTCGTCGGCCCGGACGAGGGGTGGCCCTTGACCGCAAGAAGCGGCTGGCCGTCTGGTCCGTCATCGAGGCGTATCGGTCGCGGGCAAGCATCGAGGGCAGCATCGCCTTTGCCGAAGCCGGCGCGATCGCCGCAACGTCGCTGGAACGGCGGGCGTCGGGTGGAGAACCTCGAGTGCTGGACCACGTGCTAGTCGACGAGGGCCAGGACCTGAACCCTAGCCACTGGCAGTTCCTACGCGCGCTCGTGGAGTTGGGACCTAACGACATGTTCTTGGCCGAGGACTCTCAGCAGCGCATCTACGGCCAACGAGTCGTGCTCGGGCGATACGGCATCCGGGTCGTCGGGCGTTCACAGCGGCTGAAGCTGAACTACCGGACGACCGCTCAGACCTTGCAGTACGCCGTCGGCGTGCTCGAAGGGGAGGACTTCATCGATCTCGAGGACGCCCCCGAGACCTCGGGGCACTACCGCTCGGCACGCAGCGGTCCTCCACCTCGGGTCGCGGAGTGCAGCAACCTCAGCGAGGAGCTCAAGGCGGCGGCCGACACGGTGGGTGAGTGGTTGAAGAGCGGCGTCGTCCCGGAGACCATTGGCATCCTTGTCCGCGATGCCCAGCAGGCCGGCCAGGTCAGCCGAGGACTCGAGGAGCGGGGCATCACGGTGCGAGTCGTGGAGCAGGGAGCCCAGCGTGAGGGCCACCCACTGGTGATGACCATGTACCGCGCCAAGGGCATGGAGTTTTCCCGCGCTCTGATTTTCGGTGTGAACGAGGGGCTGGTGCCGGCTGAGTATCTTCTCAAGGACCTCACCGAGGCAGACCGTGCGGACGCGCTCACCCGGGAGCGGTCGCTGCTATACGTCGCGGCAACCCGTGCCCGAGATGAGCTCGTCATTACCACCAGCGGACGAAAGAGCGAGTTTCTGCCCGCCGTCCAACTGTCGTAGCGCTGTATTCGCAGCGGGTATGCGACGAGATGCCGCGGCTCAACTTGTCTCGGGAGTCGGACATTAGCTAGCGCATCAATGTCGGTCACGGCTCCGTGAGTCATGCCGATAAATCGCCGTCCGACCAGCGGTGGTGTCTTTCAGGTTTCATCTTCATCCTCGCTGTCGCTGAAGGGGAGGAATCCAAAGTCCTCATCGGCGAATGGGAGTGTGCTCTCCATGTGTCGCGCGCGACCCGCCTTGTACCTGGGGAGCCCCAAAAGATCATTGAGAACCTGTGCCATGCGTAGTCGACGGTCTGTCAGGAACTGCTCGAAGGCGGAGATCTGCCAGAGTCGCTCGTCGTGCGTTATCCACTGCTCGCTCAGTCGACGTGCGTCCAAAGTTTGGAGATATTCCTCGGGCTTCTTGGCCCCGATCCTCCGATTCGCATTCCCGGAGATGAAGGCTAGGTTTGCGAGGTTGTTCGTCGCATCCTTGCCGTAGCGCTGCTGTACTCGAGCCTTGGGGAAAATGTGGTGATACTCGATTTGCGACGAGCTGGTCATTGGGGCGGCACTAAGGGCGGAGTTTGACAGCCAGTCCTTGGCGCCACCTCGAAGGGCGGCGATGTACAGCAGAGCAAAAAACGGGCTCTTTGACCCTCGGCCGGCCAGGTCCTCGGGCGATAGGGGCGTGTCTGTCGATCGGGGACCGCTCGCCCGTCGAATCAGGTCGTCGAAGAGAGTGGTACCGCTCTTCTCTCGGCAGAGGCGGGCCTCGACGTCAAGTTTGCTTTCGACTTGATTGGAGTAGTGACTGAACGCCATGGTGGTATAAACCCAGCGCCGCAGGAGGCGGACTTCGTCGTCGGTCAGTCGGCCTCTTCGCTGGTGTAGGAGGTAGGCGGGTATGACGGCGACGTTGGGTGAGGTGAGTACGGCCGCTCGCGGAATACCACATTCGGCGCGCAAGAAGTCTACGGCTAGGCGAACCGCAGACTCCGTCTCCGCCCAGGCGGACTTCAGCTGGTCCCCGGTTACATCCTTATTTATCAACTTGATGCGTGTGCGCCCGTTCCGGCGATAAGTCCCATAAGCCGCAGAACTGCCTCCCGATCAAGACGGAAGGCTGCGTGTTCCAGTTCCTCCATGAACCGGTCGATGGTGTCTAGCCCGTCTGCCCAACGCGCGGCTATCGCGCTGTAGACCAAGTCCCCTTTGGAGAGTCGTCGACCACCCTGGTTCACTCGAGCGAAAATCTCCGCAATCTCTTCGTAGTCCTCAGATTCGATGCCGATGATGGGTATCGCGTATTGTCGGATGTTGTGGACGCGCTTGAGGCGCTCGTAGTAGCAGTCGAACAAGTCCTGCTCGTCGGAGGCCAGCGCTTGTCGGACCAGCTCCGCGAATTGCGGCGAGTCGGCGAGTATATCCGATACCGGAACGAGCTTAGAGTCCCTCCTTTCCACGGCGCTGGGGTTGAGAAACGTTTGGGATCGTAGGTCGAAACGGACGTCGAGCGGCGGGCCAATGACCTTGTCAGGAGCGATGACCTTGGCCATTGATGTCAATCGTTGCTGACCATCCAGGAGTACCCCGGGGTGTGCGTACGTGGGCATGCCTTGGACGACGGCCGCTATGCGCAGTGGGACCTCGAGAGTCGTCCGCCAAACCAGGAGGCTCCCGACCGGGTATCCCCGATAGAGGCTGTCTAGGAGTCGGGGAACCTGCGGCCTCTGCCAGACGTAACCGCGTTGGATCGACGGGATAACGAGGCTGCCGCCAAGAAGAGCTTGGACCTGACTGATCAAGCTCTCGGTGCCGTACCCCACTTGACCCTTCCTCCTGCGACTCCGTGCCGCTTGTCATGGCGCCTGGGCCGCCTCTGGCGGGAATCTGTGCCAACAAGCATGACACTGCGGAGGTCCATCATCGGGGATGTGGAGCATGTATGTCGGTGCAGTCGGGGTCAGGATGAAGGCGCTCACCCGTCCCGTGGACGGTCCTGAGTTGCTTGTCTTCTCAACCGGGAGGACGTCACGCGACTCTAGCGGCGTGGAAGACATCGGCCGGGAGTGCGTGTTCGAGTCGCCAGAGGATCCGCATGGGGCGTTCGCCGGTGTGGGAGACGTAAGACATTGGCCCGGCGTAGAGGTACGGCGGCGTCCCGAGTGTTCCATCCGCCGTCTTGGTCTCGCGGACAAACAGGTGCACGGACGTGCTCATGTCTCGGTGGTGGATGTATCGCTTGCCTACCGCGGTGCGCTCAGAGGTCGTGTTCTGAGACTCCCACTGGAACATGGTTGGAGAGATGGCATGGTCCGCGTACATCGTCGTGGGCGAGTAATGCGTCTCAGTCTTCTTTAAGGTCACAAAGAAGACGTCGGCTTGGTCCTCCTCCACCCAGTGCACGCCCGCACCGAATGAGCCGCTCAAATTCGTCTTGCCGAAGGCCGCCAGAGCCTCGTTCTGGCTATAGCGGGCGTGCACGTGCAGTGGACGGTCGCCGGCTTCAGCCAACGGTCGGGCCACCCGGTGAATTCGCCCGTGCAGGACGTCGCTCAACTCGACGAGCTCTTCCGCGCGTCCCCGGTGGGCCAACAGTCGGGCGAGCGACGCCTCGCCGCTGCTGAACGGCCTCTGTGAGCCGAACAGCGAGAAGTGCAGCATCGCGGCCAGCCGCCGTATGCGGACGCTGGTCTGCGCCACGGTGTCCAACCGCGTAATTGACCCGAAGAACCGCAACCGCTCCAGGTCGTCGACGTGCAGCATGCGGCCCAGCGCGGCACCCAGCGCGGAGTCGTCCGGTCCTGGCGCGTCGTCGACCCAGCCGGCGGCCCGCTTGAGGTCCAACCAACTGCGACCGTTGCCGCGGTACAGGTCCTCGAGCTCGACGCCCGTCTCCTCGAGGAACTCGGACAGCGACGGTGACTGCTCGCGCTTCGCCTCGCTGACCAGTTCTTGCCACGGCACGCTCAGCGACTGCTTGATGTTGTCGAGGACGATCCGCTGCGCCACCCGGTCCAACTCGATGTGGCAGCCCGCCGGCAGGGTGGGGAAGCCCTGCTCGACGTCGCGCTGTAGCCCGCGTCGAGAGCTGCCGGTCAGCGCACGAAAGCGCAGGTCGAAGCGGAACTTCTTGTGCTGGGCGCCGATGAAGTCGAGGACGGTCAGGCAGGCCTTGTCCTCGGCCAGCCGCAGGCCGCGGCCCAACTGCTGGAGGAACACCGTCGCGCTCTCGGTCGGCCGTAGGAACAGCACGGTGTCGACGGTCGGGATGTCGAGGCCCTCGTTGAACAGATCGACGGTGAAGAGGACGTTCACCGCCCGGTCGCGCAGGGCGGCCAGTGCCGCCGCCCGCTCCTCACGAGACGACGTCGACGTCACAGCCCGGCTCGGGATGCCGGCCCTGGTGAACCGGTCGGCCATGTACTGCGCGTGCTGAATGCTGACGCAGAAGCCCAGCGCCCGCATCCGGCCGGGGTCCTCGACCTTGTCCTTGACCGCCTGCAGGACGAGCCGGACGCGGTGGTCGTCGCCGGTGTAGACGTTGCTCAGCTCGGTGACGTCGTAGCCGCGGCCGCGCTTCCACCGCAGCCGGTCGAGCGCCACGTCGTCGTGGACGCCGAAGTACTGAAACGGCGCGAGGAGGTTCTGCTCGAGTGCCTCCCACAGTCGCAGCTCGACAGCGGTGCGTCCGCCGAACCAGGTGCGCACGTCGGCGCCGTCCGTTCGTTCCGGCGTCGCCGTCAGGCCGAGGAGGACGGTCGGCTTGAGGTGCTCGAGCAGTCTCCGGTAGGTGCTCGCCTCGGCGTGGTGGAACTCGTCGACGATGACGACGTCAAAGTGACTGGGGTCGAGCTCGCCGAGGTCGAGCTGGTTGAGCGACTGCACGGAGCCGAACACGTGCCGCCACTCGCGAGGACGCTGCCCGCCGACGAAGAGCTCGCCAAAGTCACCCTGGCGCAGCACGTGCCTGAGCGTAGAGTGGCTCTGCGTCAGCAGCTCCTCGCGGTGGGCGACGAAGAGGAGCCGGTCGACCATGCCGCTCTCGCGCAGCCGCCGAAAGTCCAGCGCGGAAACGACCGTCTTGCCAGTGCCGGTCGCCATCACCACGAGGTTGCGCCACCGGCCGTGGACGGTCCGCTCGGCGTCGAGTGCCTCGAGGATCTCCTGCTGGTAGCCGAAGGGGCGCACGTCGAGCGTCGTGATCTCGATGGGCAGGTCGGACGGGCCGCCGCGCTCCGCGGCCAGCGCCTCGCGGAGCCGGTCGCCGTCACGCTGCGGTTCGTAGGTCTCGAACGACGGGTCGAGCCAGTAGCTGTTGAAGGTCTCGGCGAACGTGGTGAGCAGGTGCGCCTGCTCGACGCTGGACAACCGCACGTTCCACTCGAGACCGTCGGTGAGGGCGGTGCGGGAGAGGTTCGACGAGCCGACGTATGCCGTCGACAGGCCGGTGACGCGGTGGAAGAGCCAAGCCTTGGCGTGCAGCCGCGTCGTCCGGGTCTCGTAGGAGACCTTGACCTCTGCGCCCAGCTCGACCAGGCGGTCGAGTGCGCGCTGGTCAGTGGCGCCCATGTACGTGGTGGTGATGACACGCAGCCGGCCGCCGCGCTCGCGCAGCTCGGTGAGCTGCTTCTCGATGACCCGTAGGCCCTGCCACTTGATGAAGGCACACAGCAGGTCCACCCGGTCAGCCGAGGCCATCTCGCGGGTCACCTCGTAGCCGATCCGCGGTTGTCCGCGGCCGTTGACGAGCAAGGCGCTCGTCGACAGCGGGACTGCGGGGCGCTCGGGGAATGACGTGGGACCGGGGATGCCACTTGGCGGAGCGATCGCCAGAAGGGTTCGGGCCGGGGCGGTGACGGCGTCGTCCATGTCGGCGACATCCGGCGCCAGGTCGCCGATGGCGGCAACGAGGCGGTTGGCTAGCTCGACCTGCCGATTGATGGCCGTTGCGTCGCTCCCCCCGGCCGCCCGCAAGGCCCGGCTGACGAGTACGGCGATGTGGCGGGTCAGCGGCTCGTGCGCATCGGCCGGGTCGAGCGTGCCGAGCTGGATAAGGTCCGGAGCGGCCGCGGGCAGGTCCTTGTTGAGCCGATCGGTGACCAGGTGCTCGTACAGCCCCGTGGGCGTGTCCCCCATAGACCGAACGTAACCGGAAGGTCACGCGGTTCTTGGTGTTCGACGCGCTGTGACCAGAAGCCCCATCGCTCGATTGCCACGCAGGGTCAACCCCGCCGGCCCTGGGCGGACCCGGCAATGAGCAAGCATTCGCTTGGCGTCTGGCTGACCTTGAGGGTCCTCTCGACAGGGTGCCATGCTCGCCGCGCTCCGCACGATTCACGTGCTCGACCCCGCTATCGCGAGCTGCTGGCGACCTCGCGCGGCTCGCGATGGCGGGGTCGAGGAGCCACAGCCGGTCCCCCCGACTGGATGGAGAGCGGGACAAGAGCCCTGTCGCTCAAGCGGCCGTCGCGGGCGAGAGGACATGTGTCATGCCGTCGGGGCGGCGCAGAACCTCCAGGACCTGCCTATTGCCCTGCGTCAACAGGGCCGGCGCGTCCGGCAGACGAGAGACGTTGGCAGCGAGGGTGGCCAGGTCCCGGTCGAGAGCGATTGCGTCTCCGCCTTGCCACGGGAATCGATAGGTGATCGGCGGTTCCGCGAGCCGCCACAGCAGGTCCTGCAGTCGCTGCTGGGTCTTGGCGTTCTGCTGTAGCTGGGCTGACAGGCTGTCCTGCAGGTAGGTGAGTGACTCGTCGCGATTCCGCAAGGACGCCTCTGCGCCGGTGACAACGAGTGCCCGGCTGTCGAGGGTGAGCGCGCGGTACAGCCGAGCCACCTGTTGAGGAAAGCGCCGGTAGTCCTCAGACGAGTCGTCACCGGCGAGCAGGCCCTGCACCTTCTCCACGGCCACACCGCCGCTCTCCGGGATCTCCTTCGATGCGCCCGTCTCCCACCGGCTCAACCAGGACAGCCCGCGGTTCTTGACCACACGGAGGTTGTCGACAGCGGGCCCGAGCCCGATGGCTGAAGGGATCGAAACGCGATCAACAAGCGCCGCGCTGCTCATGGCCAACGCGTCCTCGACGCTGTCCAGTTGGGCGTCCATGGTCTCGTCATCGATCCGGCGGAGGGCGGCGATCCCCTCGCGGATCTGCGTCAGCTTCTTGTCCTGCTGGTGCCGGGCAAGCATCTCCGCGCCCACGGTCACGGCCATCAACGCCAGTAGCGGACCGAGAGCGACGCCGGCCGCGGCTCCCCCTCCGCCGACTGCGATCAGCCGCGCGTGCCCGGCGATCCCTGAGCCGTCCCGGACGAGTCCCCGGAATCCACCGCCGACAGCCGGTACGAGGTCCCGGATGGTTGACCCCGTCGGCAGCTCCACGCGGAAAAGCGTCGTCCCCGCCTGCGCGGCCGACGCCCCGACCCGGGAGAGGACCGTCGAGAGCTCGGAGGACAGCGCGCTCGTGCCCCGCAGGACGCTGCCCCAGGTGTCCGGGTTGCGCTCCGGTGCCTGACTCCATGTGACCAGCACACCGTCGCCCTCAGCGAGCAGTCGCCACGGGTCGCCCTGGACAGTTGACCGATGTCCGGGGTCGACTGGAAGGACAACGCCGGTGACCGGCTCCCCATTGTTCGCCTGCACTGTTTCGCCCTCTCAGTATCGGACCCGGGACCAGGCCCGGAATGGTTCCGCGGAGTCGGGGAGTTTCACCTGCTGCCTAGTCACTCCCGCCCCTTTCCCTTCAGGACGTCGCTGCGACGTCCGCCGGCACGGTGGGTTCGCCGTTAGATCAGGGCGCTACTCCGTCGTGCGCCGAGTCGATGACACCCAGGTCGCCGTCGCCAGACGCAGACCCAGGCCGTCGGCGAAGTACGGGTGGCGCTTGCACAGGCGTGCGAACAACTTCCGGATGTCCACGCTGTCCAGCAATTCGGGCAGCAGTGTGAAGTCGAACGCGGCCGACTCCGCCCAATCCACCAACTTCGTGTAGCCCGCGACCGCATGTGCGCCCGTGGTTTCGACAAAATCGCGTAGCTCCTCTTCGGGAGCGGCCATAGTGCCGCAGGACCCAAAGTAGACGACCCGGTTGGCCAGTCGTCCGGGGACCATCGCGGCGATCTCGGCGAGGCTCAGAGAATCGCCGCCGAGATGGAGCTTGCCGCGCTCGCCGTGGTACGAGAAGTAGGCGAGCGGGAAAGCGTCGTAGCGCCGTGTGACCCACTTGCGCAGGTAATACTCAAACTCGTCCGCCGTCGCCGCATTGCGGTGGATGAGTCGGTCGCCGCGCATCGTCGTAAGCATGTCGAGCCCCGGCCGCACGCTCAGGCGCTCGACGAGGGAGTCCCCCCAGTCGCCCTCGAGACAGAAGATCCCCTGGTTCGGCATGCCCGCCAGGATGAGTGGTGGCGGTCGGCTCGTGGACGAGGCGCGGCCGATGTGAGACGGCTGGGTTTCATGAGGGGGACGAGGTGCGCAGGCTGACTCGCCAGCTCGCCTCCCGGCGATGTCGCTGACCGATGCGAAGGTCTCGGCCGCAACCCCCAACGACCGAGGAGCACCGTGCGCATCGGCACCTGGAACCTGAGGCTCTGCCCGACCTCGACCTCGACCTCGGAGAGGGGACAGGCGATCGCCGCCTGGATGGACGCTCAGGCCGTCGACGTCTGGTTGCTCACCGAGGTGCACCGTGACTGGGCCCCGCGTGACGGCCACCTCGTCGTCTCACCACGGCGAAGCGACGATGTCGAGTGCAAGCGGTGGGCAGCCATCGAGAGCAAGCTGCCGATGAGCGAGTTGACGACCGGCGACTCACCACACCCAGGTGACGAGGGGCTGGTCCTGGCCCGTCTAGCGCTCGATGGGACCTCCGTCCTCGTCGCCTGCTCCGTCCTGCCGTGGAAGGGCGCCGCGAAGTACTGGAATGGCCTCCCGCCCGGCCAGTTCGATCAGTGGCGATTCGTCCTCGACCACCACGTCCGCCGTATCACCGCAGAGCGCCGGCCAGGTGAGGCGCTCGTCTGGGGTGGGGATCTCAATCAAGAGCTCACGCCGCCGACCTGGGGCGGCACACGGGACGGCGCCACCACGCTGCGCGCGGCGTTCGAGTACCTCGGTTTGACCGCACTGACCCAGGGCCTGAGCCACCTGAACCGCCTGTCGCACTCCATTGACCACCTCGCCGTCAGCGCAGATGTGCTGGCCGAGCGGGTCGAAGTGCACCGGCCGACCTGGGCTGACCACAAGGACCTCAGCGACCACGCCGCCTACATCGCTGACGTGTGGCTTCCGGCGTCCGCCGCTGGAGTGACAGGGGTCGATTCTGTCGGTGGCGCCTGACAGCATCCGCGCCCGGCCGTCACGGGGCGGTCAGCGAGTCGGGGAGTGGCATGACTGAACCGGTCGGTGTCCAGGTGGGGCGGATTTGTCCTCAGTGTGAGCGGGAGGACTCCGTCCCGTTGAGGTGGGGGCTGCCGGGGTCCGAGGACCAGCGGCTCGCCGAGCGTGGGCTGGTTGCCCTCGGCGGCTGCGTTCTCCTTCCGGACGAGCCCGTCCTCGCCAGCCGATCGTGCGGGCTCGAGTGGGGACGCGAGGGTGACCCGACCGCTGACGAGCAGGCGTTGGCCGATCTGCTGCGCGTCCAGTACGCCGACGTGGTCCGCGCTCTCGGTACCGGGTGGCGTCGGGAGGACGCCGCCGTCGATGACGGGATGCAGTGGTTCGTCAGCGGTGAGCCGGCTCAGGTCGCGGTCGGCGTCGACGGGGTCGGATTCGTGCTGGCCCGGCCACAGACCTCCTGGGACGGGGGCCGGACGGATTGCCAGCCGACGAACGGAAGCCGATTTGGCCGTGACGACCTCTTGTGGTCGCCCGACGTCATCGCCGAGGTGGCGGAGGCCATCGCCACGCGCCGGCGCCGGTCGTTCCGCTGGTGCCGCACGTGCCGCCGCGCCCATGCGCCCGAGTCGTTCGTCGGCGCCGTCGGCAGCTGCCGGTCGTGTGCGTCGGCCTTTGCTGACGTCGAGGTGTGACACCGCTGGCTGCAGCGGCCGCGTCGGCGGCTCTGTTCGACGGGTTCGCGGCTCTCCCGGCCAATGTCCTCGCGGTGGACAGCTCGTGGGCGTGGCATCGCCCGGCCCTCTGAGCTTCTGGGTCGACGGGATCAGCCGCCCAGACCTGGAGGCGGTCTTCGGCGTCCCCATCGACGGGCACCTGGTGACCCGGACGGCGGTGACCGCGGATGGCTAGCGTGACGAGCCGTTCTGGACACGCTGTGGGGATTCGTGGCGTTGAGGGGTCCAGGCCACCCCGGCTGTCCCGCGGAGTCACGGTGCCGAGGCCGGTGAGCTGTGCCGATACAGGTAGGCAACGCCTCGCCGAGCCAGGAGCCCGACGTGCCCAGGTCCACCGCGCCCCGGTCCCGCCCCGGGCCGAGCAAGGGCGCCCGCGCCACGAAGGGCTCCCGGTCCAGCAGCGGAAGGACGGCGAAGAGCCGCCGCCGGTCGAGGTCCGGGCGCGCCTTTCGAGCGGCCCTGCTCGTGGTGCTGATCACCGCCGGCGTGGTGGTCACGTGGCCGGCCGCTGAGAAGCACCTGTCCGCGTTTCCGTTCCTGCAGTCCGTCATCGCCGGGTTCAGGCCGGCTGCGCCCGCCTGGCCGCTGACCGGGGTCCCGGCCGACGCGGTCGCCGACCGCCCGGCGCTCGCGGTGAAGATCGAGAACTCCGTCGACGCCCGCCCGCAGACCGGGCTGGGCGCCGCGGACGTGGTGTGGGAGCAGGTCGTCGAGGGCGGGATCACCCGGTTCGTCGCCGTCTACCACTCCGACCCCCCGCCCGAGATCGGCCCGGTGCGGTCGATCCGGCCGATGGACCCCGCGATCGCCGCGCCGCTGGGCGGGCTGCTCGCGTTCTCCGGTGGCGTGCCGACCTACGTCACCGCCGCCCAGGACGCAGGGCTGCAGGTGCTCAGCCAGGACACCCCGGCCGGCGGCTTCCACCGGACGTCGACCCGCGCGGCGCCGCACAACGTCTACGCCGTGCCGCAGACCCTCGTGGACCAGGCCGACGCCGCGCACCGAACCTCACCCAGCGCGCAGTTCGACCATCCCGCGGCCGGCGAACGACCCACCGCCGTCGCCGCGGGCCAACCGACAATCAGCCTGGAGCTCACGCTGTCCGGGGTCAGCCACCCCCGGTGGACCTGGAGCGCCGCCGACGGCCGCTGGCTGCGCAGCGAGGGGAGCACCCCGGCGGTCGAGGCGGACGGTCGGCGGATCGGCGCCACCAACGTCGTCGTCCTGCGCGTCGACGTCGTCGCGACCGAGGCCCGCGACCCGGCCGGCAACCCCGTCCCGGAGACCATCCTGACCGGCACCGGCCGGGCCCTCGTCGCCTCCGGCGGCCACACGGTCGAGGCCACCTGGTCCAAGCCGGCGACCGGTGACCGCGTGACGCTCACCCGAGCGGACGGCGCCCCGGTGACGCTGCCGCCCGGGACCACCTGGGTCGAGCTGGTCCCCAACAGCGCCGGGGCGGTCGCCACCGGTTGACCACGGAGGGGCGACGACGTGGGACAGCTACCTGCCCGCGTGGGCCAACCGCCTGAGGCAGCGTTACGGCGGCGGCCGATTCACCCGACTGCGGGACGAGGCTCCAGTCCTCCCTCGCCGGACCCGTTGAGACGGGCATGGGCGCAGCCGTCGCAGGACTGGAGATGGCTGCCGGCGACCTCGTCGGTGCGGTGCTCAGGAGCGTCCTGGCAGCGGTCCTCTCGACCCCGTGGCTGATCGGTGTCCTGCTCCTCGCGATCGCAAAGGTGGTCGGGCTCGGCCGCGCGGTCGTCCACGGAGGGCACGGGCGGGACCCTCGCCGCACCTTCTCCCGGGCCGAGAAGGTCGCACTCCTCGAGCGGGCGGGTCACCGGTGCGAGCACCACTCGTGGCTGCTCGGTCGGTGTCGGGAGACCGAGGCGCTCCAGGCCGACCACGTCCACCCGCACAGCCGCGGCGGGGCGACCGACGTCGCCAACGGCCAAGCGCTGTGCAGGCGGCACAACAGAGGGAAGGCGGCGCGGGTGCCGTGGGGATGGGAGCTGGCCGGCATGCAGCGGCGCAGGCGGGCCTACTTCCCACCAGGGTCTGTCACGGCCGTCGTCCGCCATGGACCGCGCGTCCGCTCGACGGGTGTGAGGCAGATCGGCGCGGTGTCCGGGGCGAGGGCGCTGCGGAACGTGCCTGTCGACGCAGACTGAATGGCCGGAAGTGGTATCACCTCGGTACCATCATGGCATGGCGATGACCCTGCGGACCGACGACGAGTTGGATCGGGCGCTCGCGGCCCTCGCCGCCGCAGAGGGCACCTCCCGGCAGGAGATCATCCGCCGGGCCGTCCTCGAACGGTACGAGCGCAGCGGCCACGCTGCGCGGGTCCAGGAGAGCACCGGTCGGCTCATCGACAGGTGGGGTGACGTGCTGCACCGCCTGGGCACGGTGTGAGCGAGGTCGAGTACCTCGACCTCGACGACCTCCTCGGCCTCGTCCGGGCGCTGCATACCGGCCCGGTGCGCGATGTCGGCCTGCTGGACTCGGCTGCTGCGCGACCCCGGGCGATCGTCTTCGGGCAGGAGGCCTACCCGACGTTGCCGCTCAAGGCCGCCGCGCTGCTCCACTCGCTCGCGCGGAATCACCCGCTGGTCGACGGCAACAAGCGGCTCGGCTGGCTGGCCACCGTCGTGTTCCTCGACCTCAATGGCACCCGACCGGACCTGAGTGACGACGCGGCCTTCCAGCTCGTCATGGACGTGGCCGCCGGCGCGGCCGACGTCGAGGGGATCGCCGAGCGGCTCCGGGTCGCTCCGCGCTGACCCCACCGGAGCACACCGCTCGCGACGGCGGCTGGGCACATGCCACGTCGACGTCCACCGCGGTCGCCGGATGACCCGCGCGGACCGCGCTCAGCACCCACACCCGGTCCCGCCCTCACTACGTGCTACACGATGTAGCCATGGCGACCCCGCGCTCCGTGCGGCTGTCGGACGACGTACTCGCTCGGCTGTCCGATCTGGCCGGGCGGCGCGGGGCGTCCGTGTCCTCGACCATCGAACGGTTACTCGATGAAGCGCTGCGCCGCGAGGCGCACCCGGGCATCACCTTCCGGGACGGCCCCAGCGGTCGACGGGCCGGGTTGGTGGCCGGTCCGGACGTCGACGAGGTGATCCGCACCCTCCGCATGAACCAGAGCGAGGGGACAGCCGACGTCATCGCCACGGTCGCCGACCTGCTCGCGCTGACCGAGTCGCAGGTGCGCGCCGCCATGGCCTACTACGCCGACCACCGCGGCGAGGTCGACGAGCGCATCGAGGCCACCCAGCGAGCCGCGGACGAAGCCGAAGCCGCATGGCGCCGCCAGCAGGAGATCCTGGCCGGTCGCGGCCAGTGAGGCTGCTGCTCGACGAGATGTACCCCCCGCGCCTCACCGAGCACCTGCGGGCCCGCGGCCACGACGTCCTCGCCGTCGCTGACCTGGCCGAGCTCATCTGCCGGTCCGACATCGAGGTCGCGCGGTTCGCCCGTGAGCGAGGGCGGATCGTGGTCACCGGGAACGTCGCTAACTTCCTGCGCCTGGACACCGGGCACCACTCGGGTCTCCTGCTGGTCCCCGCGCGCCGCTGGCCTCGCAGGCCCCAGGATCTGCCGCGACTGGAGCGAGCCCTCGCTGCCTGGCTGGACGCCCGGCCCGAGGATGCAGACGAGCAGGTCCCGGATGCCGGGCTCGTCGACTGGCTCTAGGAGCCTGGTCGAAGATCCACGTCAGCGGGCCAGCGCCGTCCCTCGGAAGGCCTGCTCGCGGTGGCAGACCACGTGCCGTTCGGCCGTCAGGGGAGTGCCCGGACGGGGCTGCAGCCGCCGGCCGTGCAAGTCATACAGGGCCCGGCCCTGTGGCGTGCGGGCGGAGAAGCGCTGGGACACGACGACGGCGAGGTCGTCGTCCAGCCCGAGCATCCCGCGGTCGAACGGTGTGCGCCCCCCGGGCCCATTGAGCCGTGTCACACTTACATGACATCATGTGCGTATGACACGGCGGGTCTCATCCCTGCTGCCCGTACTGCGCAGCGAGACGCAGGCCCGGTTGCTCGCCGCGCTGCTGTTGCAGCCGACGCGCGAGGCCAGCATCGCGGAGCTGGCCCGTGAGATCGGAGCCGATCCGGGCAACCTGCACGCGGACGTGCAGCGTCTCGTCGAAGCCGGAGTGCTCGCTGATCGACGGGTGGGACGTACCCGCCTGCTCCGTGCCGACGCCAGCTCCCCCCTGGTCCGACCGCTGACGGATCTGCTGCTGGTTGCTTACGGCCCCAAGCCAGTGCTGGAGGAAGCGCTGACCGGGGAACCCGGCATCGAGTCCGCTCTGATCGTCGGGTCGTGGGCGGCGCGCTACCACGGTCAGCCCGGACCGCCCCCCGGGGACGTCGACCTGGTGGTCATCGGGGAGCCGGACCGGGATGCGGTGATCGAGAAGGTCGACGAGGCGTCGCGACTGCTGGGGCGCGAGGTGCAGGTCGTGTTCCGCTCGCCGGGCGGCTGGGAGGCGGCGTCGGACGCCTTCACGCGTTCGGTCCGAGAGCGGCCGACCGTGGAGCTGGACCTCGCTGAGGAGCCGCGGTCGTGAGCGGTCCGGCCGGTGCCGACGTGGTGCGGCGGCTGCTCGAGGAGCGCCGCCTCCAGTCGGTGCCAGCTGACCGAGCGGCTGCCTCGGCGCTGCTGGAGGCGGCGGCCAGACACCTGGACAGTGCCCTCGTCGTGGCCGACAGCGACCCCGACGGTGCCTACACGATGCTGTACGACGCTGCTCGCAAGAGCCTGGCCGCACTCCTGCAAGTACAGGGGTTGCGCGCGACGAGCCGCGGCGGCCACGTCGCCGTGCAACTGGCCATCGAGGCGCAGTTCCCCGACCCGCCGCCGCGGACGGCCTTCCGGCCCTTCGGCCGGCTGCGCACCATCCGCAACCGCGTGGAGTACGACCCGGTGTCCCCGGTCGACAGCGACGACGTCCGGGCCGAACATGCCGCGGCGACTCGCATGCACGCGATGGCGGCCTCCCTGCACTCCGACATGCCGCCGTTCCCTGCCTGAGGACGCAGTCGCCGGTCTCTCGGTGCCGGGATGGCCGATCCGCGTCGGCACGATCGCCGACATCGGCCGCCCCGAGAGCGCCGCCCCAGCGCAGCGGGCGCCCAGGAGGCCCTCAGCCGGCGAGCGCCGTCCCCTGGAAGACCTGCTCGCGGTGCCAGACCACGTGCCGTTCGGCCGGTAGAGGAGCGCCCGGACGGGGCCGCAGCCGCCGGCCGTGCAGGTCGTACAGGGCCCGGCCCTGTGGTGTGCGGGCGGAGAAGCGCTGGGACACGACGACGGCGAGGTCGTCGTCCAGCCCGAGCAGCCCGCGGTCGAACAGCTTGTGGTGCAGCGAGCAGAGCACGAGCCCGTTGTCGAGGTCGTCGGGGCCGCCGAGCTTGAACCAGCGGACGTGTGCCGCCTTGATCCCGACCACGGCTCCGCCGGCGGCGCCGTCAAAGCCGCAGAAGGCGCACTGCCGGTCCCACGCGGCGATGACGGCGGCCGGCCAGGCGCCGCTGCGCCGTCGCTGGCCGGGGCTCGCGCTGCCGGTGCGCCCCTCGAGCAGGTCGGGATCCAGACCGACCGCCACGAGGACGTCCGGGGCGACCGTGCCCGGGAAGTGGCTCTCGACCAGCGTCCGCGCGACCTCGTCGAGCAGTTCCGGACGGCCCTTCAAGGTTGCCTCCAGTGAGGCCTCGAACCGGCCGGTCACCCCGTCGCGCAACGGGGTGACGGTGTCCATGGGGACCTCCCGATCGAGGGTCCACGCACCGTCGGCCCGCAACCTCGTGAACGGGAACGCGGCACTCTGCGCACGGCTCGTCCTCGACGATGGCCCGAACTCCGCGATGAGGTCGGCCAGCTTCTCCTCGGCGTCCGACCAGGGGACCGCGCTCGTGCCGGTTGCAGCCAGACGGCCCAGCGCCAGGAGGACCAACAGCGGCTTGTGCGGCGACCGGCGTCCGTCCTGCTGGTGCTGACGCAACGAGGACAACCGGTCGAGGACCTGTTGCTCAGCGCGCGGGCTCGATGGCACGGCTGTCACTGTCCCTCACGGCGCGGCGAGAGCACGCCGGGACACGGGCCGCCGCGGTGTGACGGCCGGCTGGACAGATCAGGTGTCCCGCTCGGGGAGGTCCTCTTCCGGCGAGTCGGCGAGCTCAGCCCCGAGCTGCTCCTCGGGTGTGGTGGGCCTCAGGTCCGCGTCCTTGCCCTCCATCCAGGTCACGACGTCGTACACGCGCAGTGGGGACACGTGATCACCCACTCCTGCCTCGGTCCGGAGCGCGACCAGCCGGTCGTGGAGGTCGTTGCGCCGCAGTTCGAGGCGCAGCGGTTCCCACTGGCGCCGGGATGCGTCGGTGACCCGAGCGACGATCGAGTCGTACACGGGGACGAGCCGTGGGCGCTTCCGGGCGCAGAGCTTGCTGGCGATCGTGGGGCCCACGCCGTGCAGGCTGCGCAGCGCGGAGTACAGCTCCCGGACCGGCCAGGAGCTGTCGATGCTGTCCGACACCTCGACCAGGTCGTGGTCCGGCCCGATCGCCGAGAGGAGCCGTGCGAAGAGGGTGGACCGTTCGGCCAGCAGCTCGCGGGCAGCGATCGGCGGCACGAAGACCGACAGGAAGCTCACCGCGACGAGGTCGTCAGCGGTGAACCGGTCCTCGGCGTTGCCCGGCCAGTCGTCGAAGGAGGAGCCGGTGTAGCGCCGGCCGTCGTCCAGGCCGTAGTAGGTGCGGAGGTAGCGGACGGCGGTGGACGAGTCGTCCGGGTCGCTCAGCGCCGCGGGCAGTCGGTAGGTCATGTGGCCTCTCGGGTCGAGGATGTGGCCGGAGTGCTCAGCAGCGTCCGGCCGGGTGGGGAGACGGCTTCCCACCCGGCCGGTGGGGTTCAGTGCTGCGGGGGCGCGACAGGCGCATGGCCCGGGATCAGCAGCCCACCCGCCTGCTGCACGGAGGCGACCTTGGTGGGGTCGGTCAGGGGGAACGGGTACCGGCTGCGGTCGAAGTCGGTGTGCTCCCACTTCCACTCGGCGATGCGCGGGCCGACCCAGAACAGGTAGATGCCGAGGGTGACGACGATCAGCAGGAACCACTTGATCCAGTTGCCGAACAGCGCAGTGGCAGAACCCGTGAAGACGAGCGGGTACCCGTCGATCGTGCTGTGCTTGGCCCGCCACCGCTCGCGCAGCACCAACGCGAAGGGGTAGCAGATCCCCAGGGTGCAGATGGTGATCAGGGCGCCGAGCAGGGCGGTGCCCACGTAGGTGGCCGCGCCGCCGTGGAAGCGGAACCTGCCGGACTTGGCCATGACGATCTCCCCGTGTGAGGCGGTGCTGACGACTTCGTCCATCGGCAGGAAGCCCACCGTCCGGAACCATCGGGTTCCCCGATCCGCCTCGGCGATCGATCGTCGCTACCTCGACGCGCTGTCGCGCTCAACACGCGATCGTCGGCCAACGGGCGCAGTTCAGGCTCGACGCGGATTGGCCGCACTCGTCCCGGGGTCGCACCTTCGGGTGACGGGCCTCCCGTCCGCCGGTCACGGAGCGTGACAATCACTCGAGGCGATCGCGTCCACACGGACGCATCGGTGTACGGGGGACGCGCGCGGGTCGGGCCGCGCAACGGGGGAGACATGTTCCGGGAACCACTGCGCCGTGATCCGCTGGTCGTCGGCTGGGCGCTTATCGTGCTCGTCGCCGGCGTGGTGGCGCTGAACCACAACACCGAGTGGGGCGGGCACCTCGAGGCCGACCGCGTCGCGGGCTTCCTCACGGACCTCGCCGAGGCGTTCCTCTGGTCCTTCTTCCTCCTGCTCCTCCTCGCGTGGCTGCGCGCCCGCAGCTGGCGGTGGCTGGGCGGCGGGACCCGCCGCGCACGAGGGAGGACGGCGAAGGCCGCGCCGCCCTCGCCGCTGCCCTGGACCGACCGCTGGATCAGGGACTGGCGCGAGGCCGAGGCGCAGCAGCGCGCCACTGCAGAAGCCGGCAACGTGCCCGCAGCCGTCGCCTGCCGGCACGGCATCCGGACGGACGCCGAGACGCCGGTCGAGCAGGCGCCGGTGCTGCGCGCGCTGTCGGTGAGCCACACGATCGTCCGCCCCGGCTGGGACGTGAGCGTCACCTGGTGCTTCGAGCACGCCCGCGACGTCGTCGTCGACGGTCGGAGCGGCTACCCAGCCTGCGGCCAGGCCCTCGTCCGGGTGGACGACAGCCAGCGGATCGAGCTCGTCGGCCGCAACCGGCACGGGACGACGCCGGTGGCCACGGCCGTCGTCGTAGCCATGGCCGTGCCGCAGCTCGACCTGCCGACCGTGGCGGCACCGCCCCCCGTGGCTCTGCGGGCCGACGTGGCGGCCACGGTCGGTGTCTCCACGCCGATCACCCAGCGGCTCGACGCCTTCTGGGCCACGCAGGAGAACCTACGGCCGCAGTTCGAGGTCTCCCGACCGTTCGTGGGCGTGCCGACGCCGGTCGTCGACGGCCTGCGGCGAGCGGGTCGGAACGCCCAGGGGGAGGCGCAGTGAGGTCCGGGACGCAACGGTCGTCGCTCCGCCGCCGGGTGACCCGGCGCGCCGTCGCCGAGCAGCTGCTCACGGTCTCGGGGGCGAACCGCGACGTCCTGCGCGACGCGCCCAAGGAGCGCACCAAGCAGGTCGCGATGGGCGCGGTGCTCCTCTCCACGGCCGCCATCGCCGCGGTGTCCGCGTCCTACGCCCTGCACCTCGCCCTGCACTTCTGGTGGCCGTTCGCCGTCCTCGGCGGAGTGGCGTGGGGCCTGGTCATCCTCAACCTGGACCGCTGGCTCGTCGTCTCGACCCCGCGGCTCAAAACCAAGCTCGGCACCCTGGCGATGGCGCTCCCGCGCGTCCTCCTCGCCGTCCTCATCGGCGCGGTCATCTCGACCCCGCTCACGCTCGCCGTCTTCAGCGCGGAGATCAGCACCGAGGTGCAGGTCATGGCGGCCGAGGAGGAGGACGCCTTCAACCGGCAGCTCGACGAGGACAGCCGCTACGCGCAGATCCCGGCCTGGGAGGCGCAGATCCAGGCGCTGCAGGCCGACATCGCGCAGCCCGTGACGGACGCCGATGTCCTGGACGACCCAGCCGTGGTGGACCTCCAGCAACGCATCGACGAGGCGAAGACCCGCTACGAGGCCGCCGCGGCCGCGTTCCAGTGCGAGAACGACGGGACGTGTGGCACCGGGGACGCCGGCATCGGCGACGTCTCCCGCGAGAAGCAGGCCGAGCGGGATCGGCTGCAGCGTGAGTGGCAGGACCTCCAGCAGCAGTCGGAGCCCGCAAAGGCGCAGGTCCGCCAGCAGCTCGAGACCGAGGAGATCCAGAAGACGGCGGACCAGGAGGCGCAGCTGGCCGACCTGCAGGAGCGGTCGGCCGACGCCAGCAGCGATCGACGTGCCGAGATCGCGGCGCACCAGGCTGCCGTCGGCGACAGCGACGGGATCCTCGCCCGGCTCACCGCACTGGGACGCATCAGCGACGCGGACCCCGTGCTGCACGCCGCGCACCTCCTGCTGTTCCTCTTCATGACGGCCCTCGAGTGCCTACCGATCATCTTCAAGACGATGCTCGCGCTGGCGCCGCCGTCCCTCTACGAACGGCTCGTCTCGCTCGAGGAGGAGAAGGTCGAGCAGCGCATGCGACTGCGGCTGCAGACCGAGTACGAGGAGGCCGAGACGCTGGCCCGCTCGGCGCTGACTGCCGCGGAGGCCCGGGCGGCTCGGACGCTGAAGGCGGAGTCCCGGGCCACGGGCATGGTCCTCGACGCCCAGCTCGACGTCACCCGCGACGGCGTGCGCCGCTGGCGGGACGAGCAGCTGGGGGCGACGTCGGCGGGCGAGGTGCGGGAAGCGACGCCGTCCGCCGACGACCTCGAGTCCCTGTACAAGAACGACAGGCTCGGCTCCGAGGACCCGCGGGACGGCCGGCTGGCCGGCTCGTCGGCACCTGCCTGACCCTGCGACGCGGGTGGCGGTCACGTCCTCACCGGCGCCCGCTGTGCCGGCCGCCCGCGCACAACGGTGCGGCGGGGCCGCCGACCTCGTCGTGTCAGTCCGAGGGGGCGTGCTCGTCGAGCAGCGCCGATGCGACGAGCGCGTCGTACTCGTCGAGCGGGAGGTCGAGCGCGTGACGCACGCGCAGCCGGGCCATCAGCAGACCGGCGGCGTCCTCCACCGCGCGGTCGTCGCCGTCCTCGATGTCGTTGAACGACCGTCGTGCCCCCATGGTCAGCCAGCGGTGTGCCTCACGGAGATCGCCCGCCAGCTCGAGGTTCTCGCCGAGGAACAGGTAGACGTCCCCGTCGACCGGGCGCTCGCGGCGCAGCTCCTCGGCGATCTCCCGCGCGGCCTCGGCATCGCCCAGCTGGAGCAACCCGCCGTGCAGGTAGCAGCGGACGTCGGGCGCCACGTGCTGTCCGGCCGCGACAGCTCGGCGGAACACGGCAACCGCGGCCTCGACGTCCCCGGCTGCAGTGAGGTGCTCTCCGGCGCTCACCAGCAGGGCGGCGGGGGAGACGCCCTGGTCGTCCGGATGGGCCTCTTCCGCCCAGGCCGCGAGTCTCTCAGCTGCCGCACGGTGCTGTTGCGGCGTCCGGGCTCGGGCGTACAGCGCCTCGACCTCGTCGCTGGTGAGCGGTCCGCGCACGAAGGTCACCGTATGGCCGGATCGGCGAGCCGCGGAACCGCGCGAGCCGAGGTACCTGCCTCGCTGGACCTGCCGCTCGGTACGGCGCGGACCCGGATCGGCCAGCGGCTCGCGGCCGTCGGTTGCGGGGCGCCGCGGTGCCTCGGCGGTGCTCGCGCCTGTCCGCCGGAGGACTGCGGTGGCCCGCACGGGTATGGGCGCCTGCTCGCGGTGCTGGCCGACCCCCAGCTCCGCTGTTCGAACGGCTCCCCTCACGCTGTGTTGTACCGTTTGTACATGGCCGACCCCAATGACCGCAGTGTCTCCGACGCGCGCAGGGACCTCGCCGCGGTCGTCGACCAGGCCCGCTCGACGCACCAGCCGGTCTACCTGAGCCGCCGCGGCCGGCGGGTCGCGGCTGTCATCGCAGCGGACGACCTCGAGCGCCTCCAGGCCCTCGCCGAGGACATGTCCGACATCCTCGACGCCGAGGCCGCGCGCGCCGAACTCCGGGGAACGGTGGCCGAGCCGGTGCCGTGGGAGCAGGTGAAGGCCGACCTGGGCCTGGCGTGACCTACGAGGTCCGGCTCGCGCCGGCCGCCGTCCGTCAGTTGCGCAAGCTGGACCCACCGGGGCGCCGACGGGTCCAGGCGGCCATCGACCTCCTGGCCGAGGACCCTCGTCCCCCAGGGGCGCGGCAACTGGTCGGTGGCGCCGGGGAGTGGCGGGTGCGGACCGGCGACTTCCGCATCAGCTACGACATCCGGGACGGGGAACTGCTCGTCCTCGTCGTCAAGGTCGGCCATCGGAGGGACGTCTACGAGCGGCGGCAACCCTGACACGGTGACGGCCGGGTCAGCGGTACCCCTCCGTCCGGCGCGCCGCCCCGCTTCCACGGACGGCTCCCCCGAGGACCCCGGCGCCATCACGGTCGGTCCGCCTACTACCGAGACTGCAGTGGGCGAGATGGATCGAATGCATCAGTCGAGGTCGTCGGGCGACGTCCGGGCGGCGTGTTCAGCGAGTGCGTCCAGGTCATCGTCCTCGGTGGCGCCGGCCAGCCGGTCCCGGTCGGCGATGAGTTGCCGGCGGCGGGCGGCGGTCAGGTAGGTCGGGGACTCCAGCGCCCGCTCGCCGGGCTGGTGCGGGTCCACCCCGATCGCCGCCAGCATCGGCTCGCTGCGCTGGGACGCCGAGCGCACGCCGAACCAGCCCAACAACTCCTGGGCCTGCGGACCACCCGGCCCGAGAGAGCGGTTGGCCTTCGCGACCAGCCAGCAGATCGCCGCAGCAGCGGTCTCCGCCCGGCCCCGGCGGCGGAAGACGGCCGGATCGCCGTCCGCGACCGCGGCCAGCAGCCAGCGGGCCGCCGTCCGGTGCTCGACGTCCAGCAGTCCGTCGCAGCACCGGTCGACCAGCTCCCGCACCTCGGCCACTCGGTCGCGGACGTCGGCCGGCACCCGTTTCTCTACGAACGGTTCGTCCGGCAGAAGAGCGTCGTCGAGCCCGTCGAGCCCGTCGAGCGCCCGCGCGCCACCCACTGCCCGGCGCAGCTCGTCCAACTGCACGGCGTCGAGGTACTCCTCCGGGTCGAGGGCGCCGACGGCGGCCAGCAGTGCCTCCGGGCCCTGCAGCCGCGGTGCGCGGATCGCCGCCTGGTACTCCGGCTCCCACTCGTCGACGGCGGCGAGGGTCTCCTCGGTCAGCCCGGGGCGGATCCCGCGCTCCGCGTGGCTGAACCGGATGAGCGCGCGCAGGACGGCCGGCGCCTTCGCCAGGTAGCGGAAGTCGGCGACGATCTTCCGCGGGATCCAGTCGGTCAGCACGATCTCGACGGCCACCGGGCTCCAGCGCAGCGGGTCGCGGGGCCCGTAGTCGGTGCCGAACCACAGCAGCGTGTCCAGCAGGTCCCGGGAGTCGGCGTCGTCCAGCCCGGCGGCGAATGGCGAGGCGAGGCAGCGTTCAGCGAGGGCCTGCCGGTCGGCCTCGCTCCACTTCGGCCGCTCGTACCCGCGCCCGCCGGCCGGCAGCAGTCCGGCGGCCCACTCGACCAGCGGCCGGCAGGCCGGCCAGGTCTCCGTCTCCAGCGGCGGGAAGACCATCGCGCCGTGCTCGACCGCCTCGGTGATCCGGGCCCGGGCGTCGGCCGGGTCGAGCTCGGTGAGCGTGACGTCGGGGTCGTCGCTCTCGCTGCGCATCAGCTCGACCAGGTCCGGCAGGGCGCCCGGGACGACGAAGCCGTCCTTGGCGACCGTGCCGAGGTTGTGGTCCACGTAGACGGCGACCGAGAGCTCCGGACCACCCGGCAGCCGCACGCCGAGCACGAGGTTCTCGCCGTCCCCCAGCACGTCCGTCATCTGCAGGGCGCGGTCGTGCGCACGCGCCCGGTCCAGCTCGGCGAGCCAGTGGGGGAGTACGTGGGCCCGGGTGGCGACCTCCCGGCGGACCCGGGAGCGCAGCACGTCGTCCCCGGTCAGGACGGCGATCGCCGTCAGCAGGGCCGAGGTCTCCGGGATGGGCACCTCGAAGAAGGTCTCGACGATCTCCTCGCGTGGCGGCAGCGAGGGTTCGTCCTGGGCGCCGAACAGACGGCGTTCCCGCGGATCGGTGGCGGCCAGGAAGGAACTTGTCAGCGCCAGCAGGTCGAGCGGCTCCCCGCCGGCGAGCGCCCCGGCGACCTCGTCGACCAGGTCCGGGGTACGTCGTTCCCGGCGTGCGGCCACGTCCCGGCGGCTCCGCGGCCCCGACGAGGGCTTGCTGCGGTGCATGCGCTTCGGCATCGGGACGACGCTAGCGGCGGCCGCAGCCGTCGTCAGGAGGGTCGGGCGTTCCTCCCAGCCGGGCCCATCCCCTCTGTCTCTCGAGCGCTCCACAGGGAACTTGACCGACCGGCGTGTACGACAGATAGTCGTACACATGACGGAGAGTTCGGTCGGTACCGAGGTCTGGCAGGCGCGCATCAGCCGGGACCTGGCGGCCCAACTGCAGGCGGATTCCGAGGTCCTCGGACTCTCCGGTCGGACCGAGATCGTCAAGGCAGCGCTGCAGTTGCTGCACCAGCGGGCCGCAGAGGAGCGCATGGCGCGCAGCGTGGAGGAGTTCTACGGCGACGAGGAGCCACCCCTGCCCATCGGCGTGGTGGCGGACGAGCCGGATGACGCGGACGCGTCCTGACCCGTGGCCCTGCCCGAACCGCTGCGCGGTGAGGTGTGGGACGTCGCGTTCCCCGGTTTCGGCGTGCACCCGGCCGTCGTCCTCAGCGTCAACGCCCTGAACAGCAGGCTCGGCCACGTCGTCGTCCTGCCGATCACGGGGACCAGTGGGCCGTCGCTCACGCACATCCCGCTGGGCGCCGACGCCGGTCTCACCCGGTACGACGAGTCGTACGTCGACATCACCGGCGTCCAAGCCGTGGCTCGCGGCCGATGCCGTCGGCGCCGCGGGCTGCTCGCGCCGAGCGAGATGACCCGCATCGAAGGGCAGCTGCGGGTCTATCTCGGACTGTGACCGCTCGGCGTCCCCACCCCGGTTGCCATGTCACCCAGGAGGCGCACCCGGCCTCGGTGACGCGCTCGGCACGCACCACGGCACCACCCTCGGGAAGGCCCATGCCCCGACTTGTCCGTGCGGGATTCGTAGGGTGCCGCCCGCCCCATTGTCGGCGAACCGCCGGTCGTCGCCCGGGGTGTAAAGGCACGGGTACGTTCCGGCTCTCCGTCGTCCCACGTCGCCCGGGGTCAGGTCAACCCGGGCAGGTTGACCACGATCGCTTCCTGGCTGCTGCGGGCGATGACCACGACGGCCTCCTCGTCGGTCGGGTTCTCCTCACGGTGCGGGGTGTGCGGCGGGACGAAGACGTAGTCGCCGGGCCCGGTGGTCAGCCGGACCTCCTCGCCGTCCTCCGCGAAGACGAAGACCGGGTGGCCGCGCAGCACGTGGATGGCGGTCTCGGAGTCGCCGTGGTGGTGGTCGCCGGACGATGTCCGCGGGGCGACGTGCGTCTGGCCCATCCACACCCGCCGGGATCCGACCGTCTTGGCCGACACCGCCTCCAGCCTCGTCATGCCGCTGGTCTGCCCGGTGTCGCCGGTGAGCTCGTCGGCCCGGATGTGCCGCAGCGGCTGGTGCCAGCCGTCGGTGGGTTCCTCGGTCATGAAAGTCAGCCGACCGCGCCGGCGCGCGGGCGTCAAGCGCCCTCCGGGATCGCCACCTGCGGAGCTCAATGGGGGTCTCGATGCGGCCCCGGCGAGCCTCACCGGCCGCCTCCCCAGACGTCAGTCCCCGGGGACGACGACGGCGCGGCCGCGGACCGCCCCCTCGTGCAGCCGGCGGTAGGCCTCGGGCGCCTCGTCCAGCGTGTACTTCTCGACCTCGACGTGCACCGCGCCGGCCCGTGCGAGGTCGAGCACCTCCATCAGCTCCGTCCGCGTGCCCCAGTACGGCGCGCGCACCGACGCCCCCATCGGCGTGGAGAAGAAGCCGGTCGGGAGCAGTCCGCCGCCGATCCCGACGATCTGGATCACGCCGTCCAGAGCCACCGACTTCCGGGCGATCTCCACCGTCGGCGCGGCGCCGACGAAGTCGAACACCGCCTGCGCGCCCACCCCGCCGGTCAGCGACCGGATCGCGCCCACAGCCGCGTCGTCCGACCGAAGCACGGAGTGCGCGCCCACCTCCGACGCCAGCGCCAGCTTCTCCTCGCTGATGTCCAGCGCCACCACGGTCGCGCCGGTGACCGCGCGCAGCACCTGAATGCCGACGTGCCCCAGCCCGCCGGCGCCGATCACCACGGCGGTGCTCCCCGCGGCCAGCTTGTCGAGGCTGGAGACGATCGCGTGGTACGGCGTCAGCCCCGCGTCGGTGAGCGAGACGGCCTCCACCGGGTCGAGGTCGCCGAGCGGGACCAGGTGCCGGACGTCGTCCACGACCATGTACTCGGCCAGCGCGCCCGGCGCGCCCAGCCCGGGCGGCTGGATGCCGAGCGACGCCGCCCGCGGGCAGTAGTTCTCCGCGCCCCGCGCGCACGCGGAGCACAGCCCGCACCCCCAGGGGCCGTAGACGGCGACCGGGTCGCCCACCGCGACGCCGGTGACGCCGTCCCCGAGCGCGTCGACCACCCCGGTGCCCTCGTGCCCGAGCGTCAGCGGTAGCCCGTAGGCGTACTTGTCGGCGGGCAGGTCCATGACGAACCAGTCCGAGTGGCACAGCCCGGCGGCGGTCACCCGCAGCCGGATCTGCCCTGGTCCCGGTTCCGGGGTGGGGACCTCCACCACCTCGGGTCCGCCGCCGATGGTCCGGTACTGCACCGCGCGCATGGGGCGTCCTCTCGTCATGGGACAGGTCGACGCCCTCAGTACCTCAGTGACCGCCCGGTCCCGCACCTCGGCCCTCAGGTCGGGGTGGCGGTCAGGGGGCAGGATGCGGCGGGCAGCCGGACGGAGGGTTCGTGACCGGACCGCTGCTGAGGACGCCTGGACGCACCTTCCCGCCCCTATCCTCACGCGGATGCGACACCTCGATCGCGCGGTCACGGCCTCACGGCGACGTCGGGTGGGGGTGGCCATGGCCGCCGCCGCCGCCGTCGTGGGGGTGAGCACCCTGGTGGTCCTGACGACAGCCGACGACGACCGCTCGACGAGCGCGGCCCCGACTGCTGCGGCGACGAGCGGCGGTGCGACCGCCACGCAGGCCTCGCCGTCGGCTCCGTCCCCCGTCGAGGAGCCGGCGCCGGCCCCGCCGCAAACGGTCACGGGCCTCATCGCGGACCTGACGGCGCGACCGGACGCTGCCGGACCGGCCGGCCCGCTGCTGCGGGACGGGCTGCAGGGTCTCGTGTCGGAGGACGAGGCCGTGCGCCAGCGGTCGGCCCAGCAGGTGCTGCCGATCGTGATCAGTGGTGAAGGGCTCGACCCGCGGTACGCCACCGCGAGCCGGCTGGCCCTGTTCCGCACGATGACCGGCCTGGCGCCGGCGCCCGCAGCGCCGGCCGGATCCCCCACGTGCCTCGAGGTTCGGCAGGGGACGCCTCCCGAGGAGGTGCAGGGATACGCGCGTCAGGTCCTCGACCGGCTGCCGGCCTGGCAGGCCGACGGGTTCCCGGCCGACGAGAGCGCACGCCTGCAGGAGCTGATCACACCCGTGGCGGCGGGGCAGACGACCGTTGAGCTTCGTCCGTGCCCGGGCCAGTGACCCGACCGGGCAGGGACGACCACCGGTCAGAGCTGGTTGCGCCGTGTGACGACCGATGAGTGCGGAGCTCCTGGACGCCGCCGTCCGGACGCCGGAGCAACTGCGCCAGGTCGACGCCAGGCGCCGGCTGGTGGAGCTGGCGACCGTGGTGCGCTGATGTCCGGCCGTTGGGAGGCGACGGTTCGATCTGAGGCCCGCCAAGGGTCGAGGAGTTCGACGGCGGTGCCGACGAGGTCCCAGGTGTTGCGCGTGGCGAGAGAGGCCGTGTGAGCGCGAGAGATGGCGGCGAGCTGTGCGTCGAGGGCGTCGACGGGGCGCCCGTTGCGCTCTCGTGCCGCTGCGTTGTCAGAACGTCAGGCCGTGCCGTTCGACGATGCGCCGCGTCCCGTCCGGGTCGGCGTCGCACTCGTACGGCGCGGCCATCTCGGCGAGCTGTTCGGCCGTCGGCGGTTCCGTGAGCCCGTCCAGCCAGCGGAAGAACTGCTCCAGCCCCGCGGGGGAGATGAGCTCGAGCACCGCGGCCGGCTCGTCTCCGGCGTTCCAGAACGTGTGCCACTGGTCGCGCGGCTTGAACACCAGGTCACCGGGCTCGGCGACCACCTCGTCGTCCCCCAGGACCGCGCCGATGCGCCCGTACAGGACGTAGGTGTACTCGTCCTCCCGGTGGTGGCGGTGCAGCGGGGCGGCCAGCGCCCGGGGCGGGAACAGGTGCTGGACGAGGGCGAACCGGCCGCCGGCGTCCGCGCCGTCGACCATGAACCGGTCTCGGACACCGGCGGGATCCCCCATGGCCACGCCGTCCGCGGCCCTGAGGATGCGCGGTGCAGAGGCGTCCAACGTCTCCTCCTACACGTAGTCGGACCTCCGGAGCCAGGCGAAGGCCGCCCGGCCGGGCAGGATCGGGAGCCAGAATGTGACGAGGCGGTGGAGGAAGACGGCCGGGACGGCGACCGTGTGGTCCATCCCGGCGGCGACGAGCCCCGCGATCGGAGTGGTCTCCAGGCGTCGCGGCTGCCGGCCGTGGGGGCGGCGGCCGCGAGCGGCCCGGGCCGGGGAGACGGCGCCCACGGTCGCCGGGTCCAGGCCCCCGCTGGAGGTCGCGCACACCCGCGGTCCGATCGTTAGCAGCAGAACTCCTGACTGCAGGATCCCCCTGCCGACTCCCGAGGCCGTGGGGGTGCAGGGGAACGCCGCGACCTCGACCTCGCCAGGCATCGCACTCATCCACTGGCGAACACCGTCGTCGCCACCGCACTCGTCTCCATTGCGGTCCTGCGGGGCCGCGGCAGATTCCTCGCGGCGCTGACGAGGCACCGGTATCTGCGAGCCGGGCGACGTCCTCCGTCAAGCGGTGGGTACCGCAGTGCACGCCCGTCGCGCGAGGAGGCGCGGCGTGCCCTGCGGCCACCGGCGACCGGCGACCTGGGGAGGCGCGACATGGTGCGGATCGGCACGTGGAACCTGGAGAACCTGTTCCGACCCGAGGACGAGGACGGTCCCCGGGACCCGGCTGCGTACGAGGCCAAGCTGGCGGCCCTGGCCGGGGTGATCGCGCGGATCCAGCCCGACGTGCTGGCGGTGCAGGAGGTCGGCAACCCCGCTGCCCTCGCCGACCTGGCCGAACGGGCCGGCGGCGAGTGGCACTGCACCACCGCCGGGGTGGAGCCGGGCCAGCGGCCCATCCGGGTCGGCTACCTGTCCCGCCTCCCGTTGACCGACGTCGCGGAGATCACCGCCTTCCCGGAGAAGCTGGACCCGATCCAGGTCGACGACGCGGGCACCCGCCTGGCGGTGATGGGCCGGGCGGCGCTGCGCGCCAGGGTCGCCGTCGGCGGGACACCGATCGACCTGATCACCTGCCATTTGAAGTCCAAGCTGCTGACGTTCCCGCCCGGCCCCGACGGGCGGCCCCGGTTCGACACCCGGGACGAGGGCGAGCGGGCCCGCGCCGCGGTCTACGCGCTGAGCCGGCGCGCCGCCGAGGCCGCCACCGTGCGCGCCGCCGCCACCGACCTGCTCGACGGCCAGGGCCAGGACCGTCGCCTGCTGGTCCTCGGCGACCTCAACGACGTCCCCGAGGCCGCGACCACGCAGATCCTGCAGGGCCCGCCGGGCTCGGAGATCGGCACCGGCGGCTTCGCCCAGCCGGACCGGGGCGATGGCCAGCGGTTGTGGAACCTGGCCGCACGCATCCCCGCAGACCAGCGGTTCAGCCGCCGCTACCGCGGCCGCGGCGAGCTGATCGACCACATCCTGGTCAGCCACGCCCTGGTGCACTCCGTGGCCGACGGCGACGTGCGAACCGACGGAGCCGGCCCCACGCCCTCGATCGAGGACGACCCGAGCCGACGGGAGGACGCACCCGGCTCGGACCACCGCCCCGTCGTCGCCCAGATCGACGTCTGACAGCTGCTCCGCGGCCCCGAGGGGTCCCCGGCCCGGGCGGAGCGGTGGCGCCGCATCCGGGCGAGCGGACACGGCCGGGGTGGGACCGACAACCGGAGGAGGACAGCATGGCCGAGCAGCCGGACACCACCAGGGTGCACGGGGTCATCGCGGCTCTCGATCAGCGGAGCCGGCAGTGGGTGCGCCGCGCGCGGAGGCGCCTGAAGCCGCCGCAGGGCAACGCCGTCGTGCTGGCCGTGTTGCGGTCGCGCGCGCACCGTCTGTTGAGCGCCTCCGCGATCGAACTGCGCTACACCGGGCGGCGCAGTGGGCGGCAGTACGTGCTGCCGGTGCAGTACGCCGGCGCCGGTGACCACCTCGTGGTGTGGCCTCAGCACTGGGAGCGCTCGACGTGGTGGCGCAACTTCCGCACGCCGCAGCCGGTGACCGTGCGCCTCGCCGGTCGACTGCACGAGGGCACCGCGGAAGTGCTGGATCCCGGCGATCTGCAGTGGCGATCGGCCCGGCAGACCTACGCGACGCGCTGGCCGCGGTTCGCGCGGCGCGTCACCGGCCCGCTGGTGGTGATCAGCCTGCGGCCGTGACCACGGTCGGCAGCCACCGCGCGGGTGCTGGGACGACGCCGGCCTGGCCTCGTCGCCCCCCGCGGGCCAGTGGCAGACCACTCCCCAGTGGGGGGCATCCCGGCCCGGATCCTGGTCCGTCGCCCCGACGGCGCGGTGATCCGCTCCCACGGCGGCGGCCGTTGACCGTCGAGGGTGGAGCGAGCACAGTTCATGGCATCGGACACCCGCGCCCGACGCGGCAGGGGAGCACCCCGTTCGGTTGCGCTGCGGAAGACGCGGCCCGGTCATCCCAACTCCTCGAAGTCAGCAGGAGGCGACCAGCGATGGCCAGCATCGAAACGAAGAGCATGGACCACCCTGACGAGACGCGGACCCCGGACAAGACCAGCATGGGCGTCGTCCACCTGGGCGGCGCCACCGTGGGTCGCTTCACCCTCCAGCCGGGGTGGCGGTGGTCGGACTGCATCAAGCCGGTGGTCGGCACGGACTCCTGTCAGGCGGCGCATCTCGGATACGTCGTCTCCGGCACGATCCACATCGCCGCGACCGACGGCGCCGAGGCCGACATCCGCGCGGGTGACGCCTACCGTCTCGAACCGGGCCACGACGCCTGGGTCGTGGGCGATGAACCGTTCGTGGCGTTGGAGTTCGAGAGCAAGACGGCCGACACGTACGCCAAGGGCTGATCTGACGGCTGCGGTCTGCAGCGCTCCGATCCGCACCGGAGCGGCCCCACTGCCACGCTCTCGGTGAGGTGGGCCGCTCCGGTTCCCGGACCGGCATCGGGAGTTCGGCTCCTCTTGCCTCGTCGTCGCCGGCGCGAGCTGTCCGACCCAGCGGCCGGCGGCGCGACGTCAGGCCGCGCCGCTCGACGATGCGCCGAGTTCCCTCCACATGACGACCCGGTTGTGCCCGGTGACGGTGCGGGGCGTGGCGAACAGCCGGGCAGAGGGTTCGCGACCGGCCCGCTGTCGACAGCGCCTGGATGCATACTCCGTCGTCCTATCCTCGGGTGGGTGCGGCAACCCGATCGCGCGGTTCCTGCCTCGCCGCGCCGGCGACGCCGGTGGGTGGTGGCCATAGCTACCGCCGCCGCGGTCCTCGGCGTGAGCAGCGTGGTGGCCCTGGCGACAGCGGACGGCGACCGCCCGACGAGCGCGGCCCCGAGCGCTGCGGCGACGACCAGCGGGGCGACCTCGATGCCGGCGCCGTCGTCGGTTCCGTCCCCCGTCCAGGAGCCGGCGCCGGCCCCGCCGGAGACGGTTGCCGGCCTCATCGCGGACCTGACGGCGCGACCGGAGGCTGCCGGACCGGCCGGTCCGCTGCTGCGGGACGGGCTGCAGGGTCTGGTGTCCGAGGACGAGGGCGTGCGCCAGCTGTCGGCCGTGCAGGTGCTGTCGGTCGTGATCAGTGGTGAGGCGCTCGACCCCCGGTACGCCACGGCGAGCCGGCTGGCCCTGTTCCGCACGATGACCGGTCAGGCACCGGCGCCCGCTCCGCCGGACGGACCCCCTTCGTGCCTCGAGGTCCGGCAGGGGACGCCACCCCCGGTGGTGCAGGGATACGCGCGCCAGATCGTCGACCGGCTCCCCGCCTGGCAGGCCGACGGGTTCCCGGCCGACGAGACCGCCCGCCTGCAGGAGCTGATCACACCCGTGGTGGCGGGGCAGGCGACCCTCGACGTCCGCCCGTGCCCGGGTCAGTGAGCCAGCGGGGCGCGCACGGCTCCACGCACTGCCGAACTCGCCTCATCGGCTCTGTACGCCAGGAGACCTGCGGAGCCGCAGCGGCGAGATGACCGAGCTCATCCGGCGCCAGTGCACCGGGCACCGCCGGCCCGTCGGTTGGCACCGCGAGGCGGCCAGCGCCGGGAAAGACCCTGGTGCCCACATCCACGTCGTGCACCCAGACCCCAGTGCGGCCTGGCTGGAGCTACGGCCACTCAGCGCGTAGCTGCACGTCGTCCACCTCGCACGGTTCCCGGCACCTCGCCGGGCGCTTCAGCCGACGACCGAGACCGGGCACCGCAGGCCCGGTGCGTGGGACAGCCGGCGGTCACCGGTGACGAGGGTGGCCCCGAGGATCTCGGCCAGCGCGACGTAGACCCCGTCGTAGGCGGTGATCGAGTCGCGCAGTTGCAGCGCCCGGTCGAGGAGCAGGTCGTGGCCGTGCCGGATGACGGGCAGGTCGCGCATGGCGGTGACCGCGTCCCGGGCAGCCGTGTCGCCGAGCCGGTCGCTCAATGCGTGTCGGCGGACAGCCGAGAGCACCTCCACATCGAGCAGGTGGGGGGCATGGGCGTCGTCGCCGAGCATCACCTCGCGGGCGTCGTCCCCTCCCTGGCCGGCGGCGAGCAGAGCCGCGACGACCGTCGAGGCATCGACGACGATCACCGGCTGTCGCGCTCGGCCCGGATCCCCTCGACCACCTCGTCCATGGGCAGCGGGATCCGCATCGCCGCCGACCGGGCGAAGACCTCGGCCATCGGTGAGCGCTCGGCGACACGCCGCAGCTCGCGGAGCACGTAGTCGGACAGGGACATCCCCGCCTCGGCCGCGCGACGCCGGAGTTCGGCGTGCAGATCGTCCGGCACGTTCCGGACCTGCAGCATCTTGCTCACCGGACGAGGCTACATGTGATTCGCATGCGGGGAGCTCCTCGGCGCGGGAGGTCTCGGAACGGCGTCGTCCGTGGCAGGGTCCCTGAGGCTCTGCACGCTGCACCACGGGGGAACGTTGCTCCAGCTCTCTCTGCCCGCCGTCCACCCGACGAAGGGCTGACGCCGTGTACCGCGTCGACGGGCGGCTGGTCCTCAGCCCCAGTGACCTGACCCGGCACTCGGAGTGCCACCACCTCACCGCGCTCAACCTGCAGGTCGCCGAGCGCCGCCTCGACCCGCCGGCCGAGGGCGCCACCGACCAGACGGTGCTCGTCGCCGACCTCGGGATCGCGCACGAGCTGCGCTACCTGGAGTCGCTGGAGGAACAGGGGCTCACCGTGGCGCGCCTCCAGGGCAGCCGGAGCGAGGCAGCGACCCGAGAGGCGATGCACGCCGGCGTCGACGTCGTCCACCAGGCGACGCTCTTCGACGGCACCTGGGGCGGCCAGGCCGACTTCCTGCTGAAGACAGCAGGGCCGTCCGACCTCGGCGGCTGGTCCTACGAGATCGCCGACGCCAAGCTCGCCCGCCGCATCAAGGTGCCGGCGCTGCTGCAGATGGCCACCTACGCCGACCGGCTCGCCACCCTGCAGGGCCGCGAACCCGAGCGCATCTGCGTCGTCACCGGCGACGGCGAGACCCGCCCGTGGCGGCTGGTCGACGTCGCCGCCTACGCCCGCCGCGCCCGCGCCCGGCTGCAGACGTTCATCGCCCATCCGACGCCGACCGCGCCCGTTCCCATCGCGCACTGCGACCAGTGCACCTGGGCCCCGCGCTGCACCACCGAGCTGCGCACCAGCGACGACCTCAGCCTCGTCGCCGGCATGCGCCGCGACCACCGCGCCGCCCTCAACGGCGCCGGCATCGCCACGCTGGAGCAGCTCGCCGACGCACCCGACGACGTCCTCAAGGGCACCGGCATCAGCCGGGGGACCCGCGAGCGGCTGCGCGACCAGGCCCGCGAGCAGCTCCGCGGCCGCGCGGCCGGCGTCCCCACCCGCACGCTGCTCACGCCGCAGACCGCCCAGGGGCTCTTGAGACTCCCCGAGCCCAGCCCCGGCGACCTCTACCTCGACTTCGAGGGCGACCCGCTCGCCGGCGACGGCGAGGGGCTGGAGTACCTCGCCGGCCTGGGCGATCGGGCAGGCGACTTCACCGCCCTCTGGGCGCACGACGCCGCCGAGGAGCGGCGCATGGTCGAGGACCTTGTCGACCGCATCGTCGAGGCCTGGCACGCCGACCCCGGCATGCACGTCTACCACTACGCCGCCTACGAGGTCAGCGCGCTCAAGCGGCTCACCGGCCGGTACGGCGTCCGCGAGGCCGAGCTCGACCAGCTGCTGCGCGCCGAGCGGTTCGTCGACCTCTATCCCGTCGTCCGCCAGTCGATGCGGATCAGCAAGGAGTCCTACTCGATCAAGAAGGTCGAGGCCTTCTACGGGCGGGCGCACACCGGCGACGTCGCCGACGCGATGAGCAGCGTCGTCGAGTACGAGAAGTGGCTGATCGACCGCGACCCCGCCCGCCTGCGGTCGATCGAGGACTACAACAAGGACGACGTCGACTCCACCCGCGAGCTGCACGACTGGCTGGAGACCGAGCGGGCCGAGCTGGAGGCGCTGCACGGTCCGCAGCCGCGCCCGGGGGTGGCCGAGCTCGCCGTCCCGGCGCCGCGGTCGGACGCCGAGGTCGCGGAGCTGGCGCTGGTCGAGCAGCTGCAGGACCGCGGCCACGACCTGCTCGGCGACCTGGTGCAGTGGCACCGCCGCGAGGCCCGGCCCGGCTGGTGGGAGTTCTTCAGCCGCGGCGAGCTGGACGACGACCAGCTCGTCGAGGACCGGACGGCGCTCGGCGGGCTGTCCGCCGCGGTCGAGATCGGCACGGAGAAGCGCAGCAAGCTCTACGAGTTCACCTTCCCGCCGCAGGACGCCAAGCTCTCGGTCGGCAAGCCGGCCTTCGACGTCGACAGCCGGGCGCGGATCGGCGAGGTCCGCGCGCTGGACGCGGTCGCCGGGCGGGTGGTCGTGAAGAGCACCAGGGCGCCGGCGGGTCCGCGCGGGCTGGGGCCGGAGGGGCCGCTCGACGACAAGCAGCTGCGCGCCGCGATCGCGGCCACCGCGGACGCCGTACTGGCCGGGGAGTCCTGCCTCGGGCACCGGCTGCTGGACCGCGTCGTCCCCGCGGACACCCGCCGCCTGCCGGGGGAGGAGGCCGGCGACGCCGTCGTCCGGCTCGGCCTGGCCCTGGACGGCGAGGTGCTCGCCGTCCAGGGGCCACCCGGCAGCGGCAAGACGCGGGCGGCGTCCCGGCTGATCCGAGCCCTGCTCGACGCCGGCAAGAAGGTCGGCGTCACGGCGCAGTCCCACGCGGTGATCGGCAACGTGCTGAGCGCCGTCGGCCGGCCGGCGCTGCAGAAGTGCGAGGAGTCCCAGGCGTGCGGGGCACCCGGGGTGGAGTGGTCCCGCGATGCCGGCGGTGTGGCCTCGCGGCTGCTGGACGGCTCGGCGTCGCTCGTCGGCGGGACGTCGTGGTTCTGGTGCCGGGAGGACCTGGCCGAGGCGGTCGACGTCCTGGTGATCGACGAGGCGGGGCAGTTCTCGCTGGCCAACGCGGTCGCCGTCGCGCGGGCGGGCACGTCGCTCGTGCTGCTCGGCGACCCGCAGCAGCTGGCGCAGCCGACGCAGGCCGTGCACCCGGGGGAGTCCGGGCTCTCGGCGCTGGAGCACCTGCTCGACGGGCACCCGACCGTGCCCGAGGACCGCGGCGTGTTCCTCGACCGCACCTACCGGATGCACCCGGCGCTGACCGCGTTCGTGTCCGACCTGGCGTACGAGGGGCGGCTGGAGTCGGCGGCCGGCCGCGAGCGGATCGCGGTGGACGGCTGGGCCAGCGGGCTCGGCGTCCGGTTCGTCGAGCACGCGGAGCCGTCGATGGCGGCGTCCCCGGACGAGGCTGCAGCGGTCGCCGAGCTGTGGCACTCGCTGCAGGGCGTCGGCTGGGTCGATGCCGCGGGGGAGCGGTTCACGATCGGTCCGGACGACGTGCTGGTGGTCGCGCCGTACAACAACCAGGTCGCGCTCATCCGGCGGGCGCTGCCGGACGGCGCGCGGGTCGGCACCGTGGACAAGTTCCAGGGGCAGGAGGCGCCGGTCGTCATCTACTCGATGACGTCGACGTCGGCCGAGGACGCGCCCCGCGGCGTCTCGTTCCTCTACGACCTGCACCGGCTCAACGTCGCGGTCTCGCGCGCCAAGGCGCTGGCGGTCGTGGTGATGAGCGAGGAGCTGCTGGACGCCGCCGTCCGGACGCCGGAGCAGCTGCGCCAGGTCAACGCGTTGTGCCGGCTCGTGGAGATGGCGACCGTTGTCCGCTGACGCTCGGCCGTCACGAGCGACGGCTCGGCTCTCAGGCTTGCCAGGGATCGACGAGCTCGACGCCGGTGCCGACGAAGTCCCGGGTGTTGCGCGTGGCCAACGAGGCAGAGTGCGCGCGACAGATGGCAGCGATCTGTGCGTCCAGGGCGTCGACGGGGCGTCCGCCACGCTCTCGGGCCGCTGCGATGTCGCCGTACAGAGCGGCGGCGGCAGTGTTGAAGGGGAGGACCTGGCCGGGAAAGGCTCCGAGCACCTCGTCGGCGAGCTGCCGCAGCTCGGTGGCACGCCGTCCGTCGGGGAGCCGGGCGAGACCGAAGCGGATCTCGGCCACGGTGATGGCGGTCGTGACAAGGGATCCCCGCGTCTGCTGGCCGAGCCAGGTCACGACCGCCGGGTCCCGGGAGGGGCGCATCAGTTCGGACACGACATTCGTGTCGAGGACGATCACTCGGGGAAGTCCGTTGACCGCGCCGGCGAGCTCCGGGGTGGGATGGGCAGCTCGACGCCCCCCGCACCGCCGAAGCGCTCCAGCAGGGTGGAGAAGAGGTCGGCGGACGACTCGGCGTCGCTGACCGCCGTCGTGAGGATCTCGCGGATCTCCGCCTCCATGGACCTCCCGTTGCGGGCCGCGCGGACCCGCAACCGTTCGCGGACTTCGTCGTCGAGACCTCTGATGCTGATGGCGGCCATGGCTCCCCCTTCTGCTAGCGATGCTAGCAACCAGGTGAACGCGTTGGGACAAAGCGACTCAGGCTCGATTCCGAACGATGGCACTCTGTTCGCCACGGGTGGCTCACCACCGCAGCCGGGCGGTCACTGACGTCGCCGACCATCCGGCGGCGCTACCTGAGCGGCTGACCTCCCGGCGCGGACGTCGTCGCGTGCGGTGGACGGGCTGTGGCGACGCGTCGAGACGGTGGCTTGCGTCCGCTGGTCGTTCTCGTCGTCCTTGCGTCGGAGCTCCGGCGCCCAGGACCCTCGCCACTCGCAGACGTCCAGGGGGAGCGCGACATGAAGTTCGTCGTCACGTGGCGGGAACGGCCGACTGGCTCGGTCGCGGAGTACGAAGCCGCGCAGAAGCGGGTGCTCGAGATCTTCTCCGGGTGGGAGATGCCGGAGAGCCTGACCTTCCACCAGTTCGTCGTCCGCCTCGGCGAGTTCGGCGGGTACGCCGTCGTCGAGACCGACGCGCCGGCCGACCTGGAGTACCTCACCACTGTCTACGCGGGCTTCTCCTTCACCGTCGAGCCGGTGCTGGACGTGATAGACGCCGTCGCCGCCGAGACGCGCGGGATCGAGTACCGGGAGTCTCTGCGGGAGGGGTGACGACGCTCGAACCCTGCCCACGGCGCGGGGCAGGGGGTGACCTCGCGGAGGGCGACACCGTCCGGCTGGGGCTCAGCCCCTGCTCCGACCCTGGGCAGGTGTCCGCGGCCCTGGTCCCCGCCCGCCTCAGAGCCACGCCTCGATCGCGTCCAGCTGCTCGTGGGTGAGCCCGACGAACAGGTCCGGGGCGACCACCAGAACGTGCGGGTGGGCAGCCAGCCAGTCCCCGGTGTCGGCGGCCTGCTCGGCCAGGTCGTCGTCGACCCAGACGATCCGCCGGTCCGGCTCGGCCTCGGCGACCGCGCGGGCGGCGGCCAGCTTCCACCAGCTGGACCGGCCGCCGAACACGCCGGCGAACCCGGTCGGCGCCGCGTCGGCCCGGGCGTGGGTCACCAGCCCGCGGGGCAGGCCCATCGGCTCGGCCAGCAGCCGGTCGGCGTCCGTGGTCCAGGTGGTGAGCCACTGGATCTCCACCCGGCCCGACTCGTGCAGCTCCCGCAGCCGGGCGGTGATCGTCGGGTTCCAGGACAGCACGTACCCGTTGAACGTGCCTCGCTCCCAGCCCTGGGGCAGGTCCACGCGGGCGGCGTTGAGCACCCCGTCGACGTCCAGCAGCAGGATCGGGCGGTCGCTGGTCGAGCTCATGCCCCATCCTGCCGCCGGAGCAGCTGCGGCAGGTGGACGGCGGCGTCGAGTCGGCGACCGTCGCGCAGGCAGGGATGTCGTCCTCTGGCGATGCCGTCGCCCTTCGCGGGAGCCTCCCCATCGACGCGGAACAGGGACAGGGACGTTCGATCCTGGTGACGGAGGTCCCGCCTCCCTAGGTTCACCCTGTGTCGGTGACGCCTGCGCGGCGGCCCGCCCAGCCGGGGACGAGCCTGCCCCTGCTGATGGCGGTGGACGACCACCCCGACCGGCTGGCGAAGGTCGAGCGAGAGCTGCGCAGCCGGTACGAGCGCGACTACCGCGTCCGCTGCCTGAGCTCGGTCGACGACGCGCTCACCGCACTGGAGGACCTCGCGACGGCCGGCGAGCAGGTCGCCCTGGTGCTCGCCGGCGAGGTGATCGGGGACACGCCCGGCACGACGCTGCTGGGCGAGGTGCGGCAGCTGTTCCCACACGCCGAGCGCGCGCTGCTCATCGCGAACAGCCACGTCGGGGCCCCGGACACCGCTGACGTGGTCCTCGAGGCCATCTCCCGTGGGCGCATCGACCACTGGGTGGTCCGGCCGGCACCGCCACGCGACGAGCAGTTCCACCAGGCCGTCGCGAGCTTCCTGCTCGAGTGGGCCGAGTCGCAGCGCGCGGCCCCGCACACGGTGGAGGTCGTCGGCGAGACCTGGTCCGGCCGGGCGTACGAGCTGCGCGAGGTGCTCGGGCGCTGTGCCCTGCCGCACCGGTTCCACCTGGCCGGCTCGGACGAGGGGCAGCGGCTCCTGGACGGCATGGGCGAGTGCCGGTTCCCGCTGATGATCATGCCCGACGGGTCGGTGCTGCAGGACCCCACCGACATCGAGATCGCCCGAGCCGCCGGGACGACGGTCGAGCCGCACGGCGAGAGCTACGACCTGGTGATCGTCGGCTGCGGACCCGGGGGGTTGTCCGCCGCCGTGTACGGCGCGTCCGAGGGGCTGCGCACGCTGGTCATCGACTCCGGTGGCCTCGGCGGGCAGGCCACGTCGAGCTCGTCGATCCGCAACTACCTCGGCTTTCCACGCGGTGTCAGCGGCGGCAACCTCGCCCGCCGGGCCTACGAGCAGGCGTGGGTGTTCGGCGCCCGCTTCGCGTTCATGCAGCCGGTCACCAGGCTGCGGCGCGAGCGCGACGCGACCGTGCTGGAGATCGCGCACGGTGGGGTGGTGGCCGCGCGCGCCGTCGTCCTGGCGACGGGCGCCAGCTACCGCCGCCTCGGCGTCCCCTCCCTGGAGGCACTGATCGGCGCCGGCGTCTTCTACGGCGCCGCCGCGTCGGAGGCCCCGCTGGTGTCCGGCGAGGAGGTCGTCGTCGTCGGCGGTGCCAACTCCGCCGGGCAGGCCGCCCTGCACCTCGCCCGCTGGGCCAAGCGGGTGACCCTCGTGGTGCGCGCCGCGTCGCTGACCGCCGGGATGTCGCACTACCTGGTCCGCGCGGTGGAGGAGGCACCCAACATCGAGGTCCGGACCGGCACCGAGGTCGTCGACGGCGGTGGCGACGGCTGGCTGGACCACCTGGTGCTGCACCACCGCGGGAGCGCCGAGGTGGAGCGGGTCGACGCCTACGGCCTCTTCCTCATGATCGGTGCCCGGCCGCACACCGACTGGTTGCCCCCGATCGTCGAGCGGGACGCCGACGGCTTCGTCATGACCGGCCCGGACCTCAGCGACGACGCGCGCCGGGCCTTCGGGCGCCCGCCGGTGCCGCTGGAGACCAGCGTCCCGGGGGTGCTCGCGGCCGGGGACGTCCGCCACGGGTCGGTGAAGCGCGTGGCCTCCGCCGTGGGGGAGGGCTCGATCGCCATCCGGTACGTGCACCGGCTGCTCGCGACCTGACCCCTCGCGCCGGTCAGGACGGCGGCTGCCCGCCGATGACACCGGCGACCACCGCGGCCGCCGCGTGACCGGCGCGGACGGCGTCCAGCACGGGCACCCCGGCGCGCCAGCCGGCCAGCACCCCGGCGGCGAAGGCGTCCCCGCAGCCGGTGGTGTCGCGCAGCCGCCCCTGCGGCAGCGGCTCCACCGGCACCTGCCAGGCGCCGGCTCGCGCCAGCACCCGGGTCGGCTGCGCACCGGCGTGCACCAGCGCGAGCGCCGGCGCCCACGGGGGCAGGTCGCCGGTCAGCCCCAGTTCCGACGCCTCGGCGGCGTTGCAGAAGAGGACGTCGGGTCGCAACCCGGCGAGCATGCCGGCGTAGGCATCCGGCCCGTGGCTCGCGATCCGGGTCGCCGCGGCGACGTCGACGCTGACCGGCGCACCGGCGTCACGGGCAGCCGCCGCCGCGGTCCGCAGGGCCTCGGGGAATCGTAGCACGTCGTATCCGTCGAGGTGGACGACGGCGGCGCCGGCCACCCACTCCGCGCGGACGTCGGCCGGCTCCAGCCCGCCCTCCCCGCGGTCGGTGAGCAGCGTCCGCTCGCCGTCCGGGTGGACCAGCACCGTCGACAGCGGCGCCCGGCCGCGGCGCACCACCGCCGTCTCCACCCCGCGCTCCGCCAGCGCGGTCAGCAGCCCGTCGGCCAACGGGTCCGCACCGGCCCAGCCCGCCAGCCGCGCCGGCACACCCAGGCGGACCACGCCGGCCGTCACGTTGGCCGGCGCCCCGCCTGCCGTCGTCGTCCGCACGACCCGCTGCTGCCCGCCGACCACCAGGGGCGCGGACAGCTGCAGCAGCTGGTCGGCCACCAGCTTGCCCAGCGCCACCACCGGGCCGGGGCCCGCGGGGCGCGGCCACCGGGGGGTGTCTGCGTGCGGCACGGGGCCAGGGTGCACCAGCCGGGGTCGAGCTCCGCCCGCGCCGGCGCCCCCGGCGCGTCCGCCGGCCTCAGCTCCGGACCGGCATCTCCACCGGGACGGCGGAGCGCTCGGTGCCGGCCGCGGCGGCCAGCTCGTCGACGGCCCGCCGCAGCGCGCCGGCGATCGAGGATCCGGGCAGCCGGGCGGCGACCGCCCGCTCGACGCTCGTGTAGTACCAGAGCAGCTCCTCGCGGCCGGCGTTGAACGTCGTCCAGAAGTCCTGCCCGTAGCGGCGGACGTCGGCGGCGATGCACAGGCCGTTGTGCGTCTTGTCGGCCGCGGTGACCAGCAGCGCGTCGGCCGGCTTGGTCGCCAGGCCCTCGACGTAGCGGCGCTTGCGCTCGGGCCACGGCCCGCTGCGGTTGCCGTCGGCGTCCAGCCCGTCCGAGCAGGCTTGCACGATGTCGGCCACGGCGTCGCCGAAGCGCTCGCAGATGTCCGCCAGCACCGCGCGGCCCTGACCCTCCGGCGCGTCCTCGACCGCGTCGTGCAGCAGCCCGGCGATCGCCTGGTCCTCGCTGCCGCCGTGCTCGAGCACCAGCGCGCTGACGCTCATCAGGTGCGTCAGGTACGGCACCTGCGAGCCCTTGCGCAGCTGCTCGCGGTGGTGCTCGGCGGCGAACTGCAGCGCCTGGTCGTAGCGCTCGCTCAGCGGTCCGGACCCCATCGTGCTCCGGGTCTCCAGCGTCGCGGTCATCCGTTCTCCTTCCCTCGCAGGACGGCGGTGACCCTCACCGCGACGTCCAGTGGCTCATCGGTCGTCCGGAACGGCACCTCGGTCGCGTCGGTCCCCGCCGTGCACCGGCCGTCGCCCGGTCCCCTCGTCGAGTCGCGGCTCCAGCTCTCCGCGTCGCTCACCGGTCACCCTGCTCGAGCCGGGCGAGCGCGGCGGTGAAGCTGTCGTTCCACAGACCCAGGTGCGGCCAGCGCTCGGCGACGTACGCCGTCGCTGCCTCCGGCGTCATCTCCTCCTCGCGCACCAGCCAGGCACGCAGCACCAGCCCGGTCCGCGAGGCGCCGCCGTGGCAGTGAACGAGCAGCCGGTGGCCCTCGGCGCGCAGCGCGGCCATGTCGTCCAGGACGTCGGCCAGCATGCCGTCGAGGTCGGCGTTGTGGTCGTTGTCGGCGATGTAGGCCATGCGGTGCAGCGTGTGGGGGAACGGCTCGCCGAGCCGGCACAGCGAGATGACGACGAAGTCCTGCTCGCTGTACCGGGCGCCGTCGAGGTTGCCCGCCCAGATGCCCGGCAGGACCTCCCGCGGACCGATCCGCGGGATCACCCCGGGGTCGTAGCTCTGCTGCGCGCCGCCGTCGAGCGCGGCCGCCAGCTGCTGCAGGCCGGCCAGCCGCCACACCCGATCGCCGGAGCCGGGGACCCGGCCGTGGACGACCGACGCCCAGCGCATCGGGATGCCACCCATGCCGTACACCGCCCCGGCCAGCCCGCCGGCGACCGCGGCGACGGTGTCGGTGTCCCCGCCCAGGTCGATGACCAGCCGCAGCACCTCGGCGAAGTCCCGGCCGTCCCGGAGCGCCCACACCGCCTGGCCGAGCGTCGGCCACACCGCGCCGTTGGACTCGGTCGCCCGCTCCGGCGTCCAGTCCGGCGCGAGCACGGTCGCCCACCGCTCGCGGTGCTCGCCGGCCACCGACTCCAGCGCCGCCGGGATCGCGGCCAGCGGGTCGCCGCCGCCGAGGGCCACCCGCACCAGCTCGTGGAAGACCGCGCAGCCCTCGCCGGCCGACGGGTCGCCGTGGGTGAGCGCCGAGATGCGGCGGGCGGCGTCCATGGTCGCCTCACGGCCGTTCCGGGCGAACCGGATGGCGGCCGGCGTCGTGCGCATCAGCGAGCCGTTGCCGGCCGCGTGCCCCGAGCGTGCGAAGTGCTCGGCCGCCGCCGTGTCCCACGGCAGGCCGGATCCGAGCACGGCGCGGGTCTGGTTGCCGATGTCCGGCGGGTCGGCCGCCGCCCAGGTGCGGAACCGGTCGAAGAGGTCGGCCTCGTCCAGACCGCCGCGCTCCACCAGCGACGTCGCGACCAGCAGCGCCATCTGCGTGTCGTCGGTGAACTCGCCGGGCTCCCACCCCGGCGACCCGCCACCGCACATCTCGGTGCGCGCGCCACGAGCCGGCGTCGGGAAGGCTGCGGAGAACCGCCCGGGCGGGCCGAACTCGAACGGTGCGCCCAGCGCGTCCCCGACGGCCGAGCCGACCAGCGCGCCGGCAGCGCGGGACGAGCGGTGCATGCGCGGGGTCACCCGAGCCTCCTGCACGGGGTCGGGGTGCGGGCCCTGTCCGCCATGGCCACCGCCATTTCCAGAGTTAGCTCACTCCTGCGTCAACTACGAAGTTAGACGGAACCTGAGCTAATGTCAACGGCGTGTACCGCGACAGTTCGGGCAGGGCCCTGACCGACTACCCACGGCCGTCGGTCGCGGTCGACACCGCCGTCCTCACCGTGCCGGCCGGCGACCCCCGGCTGGCCGTGCTCCTCGTCCGCCGGGCGGGGGAGGAACGCCGGCGGCAGTGGGCGCTACCCGGCACGTTCCTGCACGAGGGGGAGACCCTGGCGGTCGCCGTCGGGCGGTCGCTGCGCGAGAAGGCGGGTCTGACGCCGGAGGCCGCGCCACGTCAGCTGCACGTCTTCGACGACCCGGACCGGGACGACCGCGGGTGGGTGCTGTCCGTCGCGCACGTCGCCGCGCTGCCGTGGCGGGTGGTCGCACCGGTGGTGGAGGCGCGACCGGAGGAGGTGTGCCTGCGGCCGGTGGACGACGTCCGGGGGCTGCTGTTCGACCACGACGACATCGTGCGGCGCGCGGTGGCCGACATGCGCTCGCAGTACGCCGAGCGACCCGATCCCGACGGGCTGCTGCAGGAGCCCTTCACGGTCCGCGAGCTCCACCGGCTGCACGAGGCGGTGACGGGTGGCCTCGGGTACTCGGCGGACACGTTCCGCCGGACCATGCTGCCCCTGCTCGAGGAGACGAAGCGGCGGTCGGAGGGCTCCGTGGGCAAGCCCGCCCAGCTCTACGTCCGCCGGTGAGAGCCGGGGCGCGGAGTCGACGCCGACATCAGGCGCTGACCTCCTCGTGCGTGTTCACCCCGGGGATGCGCCGCACCGAGCCCCAGCCGAAGCGGGCCCACACGACCAGCAGTGCGGCGCCGGCGAGCGATCCGAGGGTGTCGCGGAAGAGGTCGCCGTTGGTGTCGTCGTTGTCCTCGGACAGCTGCGTTCCGAACCACGCGTCCGACCGCCACTCGAACAGCTCCCACAGCGCCCCGATGGCGATGCCGAGGGCCGCGGTGACCACGCCGATGCCGACGTAGTGCCGCAGGTGCGTCTCGTCGCGGGGGTCCGGCACGACGTCCAGCCGGGCGAGCGCGATGTAGACGACCGGGGCCGTGAGCATCGGCAGGGTGAAGTGCACCAGGTCGTCGAAGCGGACGAACTCGTCGTAGAGGCCGAGCGTCTCGCCGAACCCCTGCAGCGCCATGCCGAGGGTCAGCGACAGGTCGTAGAGCCGGGGCAGGTTCACCAGCCGTGCGACGAGCGTGATGCTCCCGAGCGCGACCAGCAGCGCAGCCGACCCCCACTGCCCGTTCGCGGCGTACACCGCGGCCCCGGCGAAGACCACCAGCCGCAGGACGTCGATGCCGTCCCTGATCACCGGCGTCCAGTCACCCAGCAGCAGCGTGCGCCCGTCCATCTGGACGAACTACCCGCCACGGACGGCGCATGCTCGCCGTGTACGACGCTGTGTCACCGGAGTCCGCGGTCACCCAGGCGATCGGGGGAGGGTGGCGTCCAGGCCGCGCGGACCGCTGCGCCCCGGTGCTGCACTGTCCTCGGCCGGCCCGAGCCGGCCAGGGGGACCGCAGGACGGAGCACGGCATGACCGATCGCGAACTCGAGCCGACCGCCGCGAGCAGCAGCCGGACGGTGTCGTGCACCAGCCATGCCGCCGGCCACGCCGTCCACCCCACCCGCGTGCTGCTCTGCGACAACGGTCCGGACGACGTCTGGGCCCCGGTCGTCGTCATGGGTGCCGTCGGGAACGTGCTGACAGTCGCCTGCGGCGCAGAGCTCCGCCGCTACCGCAACCACGGCGCCGGCCGGCTGCTGGACCTGGTCGTCACCACCGGCCCCGACGCGCTGCTCAACGAGCAGTACGGACTGCTCTTCCTGCGCACCTGGCCGCAGGACGCCGCAGCGGTGTTCTCGTTGCAACCGGCCGACCAGCCGCCGCACCCCTGCCGCTGACGGCCCCGGCCCGTCGAGATCGCCGATCCCGCACGGCTACAGCGTCGTAGCCGTGCGGGATCGGCGATCTCGCCGCATCGAGGGGTCAGGCGACCCGGCGGGCGCCCGCGTAGCTCGGCATGGAGTCGAGCTTCATGACCTGGACCGGCTTGCTCGCGTTGAGGGCGTGCACGATCTGGCCGTTGCCGATGTACATCGCCACGTGCGAGACCGGGCTGTAGAAGAACACCAGGTCACCGGGCTGCAGGTTGGCCTTCGACACCGGGGCGCCGAACCCGGACTGGGCCTTCGAGGTGCGCGGGAGTGAGATGCCGGCCGCCTTGTAGGAGAAGGTGGTCAGCCCCGAGCAGTCGAAGGAGTTGGGGCCGGTGGCGCCGTACACGTACCGGTCGCCCACCTGGGCGAGCGCGGTGTTGACGGCGGTCTGCGCGGCGCTGCTGACCGCGGTGGCCGAAGCGGAAGCGGCGACGGCGGTGTGAGCCGAGGCCGGCAGGGGGGAGAGAGCGATCCCGGCGCCGGCGATGGCGGCGACGGCGACACCGCGGAACGAGCGACGAGCGAAGGACGTGCGGGCAGTCGTCATCGACGACGGTTCTCCTGTTCTCCACGACCGCCTACCGGGTTAGCTGACGGGTTCGGACGGGGGAGTCGCCCGGCGCGACGAGGTCGCGCTTCACCCCAGTGCTGCGGTGGGTCCCCGGCCTGCGCACCGGTCATCGACCGGTGCACGGTTCGGCGGCGTCCGGCGGGTGTCACCAGGCAGGCGACGAACGGCCCTACGGACGGCGGGAACGGTAGGTGCGGCTCGTCCGCTGCGCCAAAGTCGGGCAGGTCCTCCGGACGGCGTCTCCTCCCGGACCGCGAATCGCCGTGCTGAGCTGCGCGAACAGCAACTGTGGACCAAAGGCCCTGTTTGCGAACCTGCAGGTCAGGACGTTGCCAGGGAGTTCGACCACATCCGGAGCGTCCGAACACCAGGTAACGGCGAGATAACGGTCGGCTGAGGGCCGGGTGAGCGATTGGACCGCTCTGCCATCGGGCACGACTACCAGGAACCGGATCGAGGAGGGGACGAGGACATGGCTGGCATGTTGAGGAAGGTCTTGGCGTCGGGGCTCGCGGCGAAGGTCATCCAGGAGGCCCGCAAGCCGCAGAACCAGGCGAAGATCAAGGAGTTCATCGCCAAGATGGGCGAGCAGAACAAGAAGCAGGGCGGCGGCCGGGGCTACGGCCGCGGGCCGGTGCGCTGACCGTTCCGCGCTGACCGCACGGCGACCCCCGCTCGCACCGGGCGGGGGTCGCCGTCATGCTCGGGGACCGTGCTGCGCATCGCCGTCCTCGACGACTTCCAGTCCGCCGCCGCCGAGTTCGCCGACTGGTCGCGTCTGCCGGAGGAGGCCGAGGTCGTCAGCTTCGCCGACCACGTCGACGACGAGGACGCCGTCGCTGACCGGCTGGCCGGGTTCGACGTCGTCGTCGCGATGCGCGAGCGCACCCCGTTCCCGCGCAGCCTCCTCGAGCGGCTACCCGAGCTGCGCCTGCTGGTCACCACCGGCGCGCGCAACGCCGCCATCGACGTCGCCGCCGCCGCAGACCTCGGCGTCCCCGTCTGCGGCACCGGCGCGCACCCCACCGGCACCGTCGAGCTGACCTGGGCGCTCGTCCTGGCGGTGGCCCGGCACGTCCCCGAGGAGGACGCCGGGCTGCGGGCCGGCGGCTGGCAGCGCACCGTCGGCACCGACCTCGCCGGCGCCACCCTCGGCGTGGTGGGCCTGGGCCGGCTCGGCACCCGGGTGGCGCGGATCGGCCAGGCCTTCGGGATGGACGTCGTCGCCTGGAGCCAGAACCTCACCGCGGAGCGCGCCACCGAGGCCGGTGTCCGCCGCGTGGAGCGCGACGATCTGTTCGCCACCGCCGACGTCGTCACCGTCCACCTGGTGCTCTCCGACCGCACCCGCGGGCTGGTCGGGCGCGACGAGCTCGCCCGCATGAAGCCCAGCGCGATCCTGGTCAACACCTCGCGCGGGCCGATCGTCGACGAGGCCGCACTGCTGCGAGCCCTGTCCGAGGGCCGCATCGCCGGCGCCGGCATCGACGTCTACGACCGCGAGCCGCTCCCCGCCGACTCGCCCCTGCGGAGGTCGCCGCGCACCGTGCTCACCCCGCACCTGGGCTACGTCACCCGCGACACCTACCGCGTCTTCTACGGCGACGCCGTCGAGGACGTCGCCGCGTTCCTCCGCGGCGAGCCGGTGCGGGTCATCGCGCCCGCGTGACTCGCGCCCGGCCCGGGTACCCCTCCGGGCCCGGCACGAGGAGGCCTGCGATGACCGAGGGCAACATGACCGGCCGCCCGTACGGCGGCGCCAACGAGCGACCCGACGACGACGTCCTGCCCGGCGAGCGCGCCGAGCCCGGCGAGGTCGGGCCCCCGTCGCAGCAGGAGGAACCGCGCGCGGCGCGGGACGGCGAGATGTCGACCAACCCGGGTGAGACCGGCAGCGGGGTCCCCGACACCGACCACCCGCTCGGCGGCCGGCAGGGCGGCGGCTGACCCGGCGCGGGCTACGGCCGCCCGGCGTGCGGGACGTCGACCTCGGTCGCCAGCAGCACCGCCTCGCGCGCCGGCGCCCGGTTGTGCTCGTAGAAGTCCGGCGCGCAGCACAGCAGCAGCGTGCGGCCGTCGTCCCCGCCGAGCATGCAGGCGAAGGCGCCGTGCCCCTCGGGGGCGGCGACCTCGTCGACGATCGCGCCGCCCTCGGCGACCCGCACCACCCGGCCGCCGACCGCGTCGGCCGCCCAGACGTGCCCCTCGGCGTCCAGCGCGCAGCCGTCCGGCGCCACCGTGAGCTGGCCGAGCACCTCCCCGGTGGTCCGGCCGGTCACCTCCGGCCCGAGCGGCGCCCACACGCGCCGGTTGGTCAGCGTGCCGTCGGCGCCGAGGTCGAAGGCGGTGTACCGGTTGCCGAGGGTCTCGCCGACGACGAGCGTGCCGCCGTCCGGGGAGACCACCATGCCGTTGGGGAACTGCAACCCGTCCGCGGCGACCGACACCGTGCCGTCGGGGTCGATGCGCTTCAGTGACGCGGTCCGGGCGTCCCCGCCACCCATCAGGTCGAAGCCGAAGTCGCCGACGAACACCTGGCCCGCGTCGGTGACCACCAGGTCGTTGAGGTGCCCGCCGCAGTGCTCGGTCAGGTCGGCGTGGGTCGACAGGGTCCCGTCGGCGTACCGCAGCACGCAGTGGTCCTTCATCGACACGACCACCAGTGACCCGTCGGGCAGCCAGCCCAGCCCCGAGGGCTGACCCTCCACCTCGACGACGACGGTCTCCGCGCCGTCCGGTGTCACCCGGTTGACCGTGTGCCGGTAGATGTCCGACACCCACCAGGAGCCCTCGTGCCAGCGCGGGCCCTCGAAGAACCCGCCGCCCTCCAGGACCGTCCTGAGCTGCTGCTCCGCCATGGCCCGGACAGTAGGTGACGCCGGTTCCGCACCGACGGGACGGTCGGGACGGCGGCCGCGCGGGGTCGTCGACCTGCTGACCCGGACCGGGCGGTCCGGCGCGCCGTTTCCGCAGCTGACCGGCCGGGCAGGCCCCGCGGACCCGCACCCGACAGTGAGGACGACGACCATGCAGGTCGGCTACAAGCTCGCGACCGAGGCCTTCGGGCCGGAGGAGCTCGTCCGCCAGACGATCCGCGCCGAAAAGGCGGGCTTCGACTTCGTCGAGATGAGCGACCACTTCCACCCGTGGCTCGACGTCCAGGGCCACAGCTCGTTCACCTGGTCGGTGCTCGGGGCGATGGCGGCGCGGACCGAGCGGATCGGCCTGGCCACCGGCGTCACCTGCCCGATGATCCGCTACCACCCGGCCGTGATCGCCCAGGCCGCGGCGACGGTGCAGCTCCTCTCCGGCAACCGCTTCACCCTCGGCATCGGCTCCGGCGAGCGGCTCAACGAGCACGTGGTGGGCGCCGGCTGGCCGGCGGTGCACAAGCGGCACGAGATGCTCCGCGAGGCGCTGGAGATCATCCGGCTGCTGTGGCAGGGCGGCTACCGGTCCTACGACGGGCGGTACCTGCAGCTGGAGGACGCCCGCCTGTTCGACCTGCCCGACCAGCTGCCGGTCATCGCGGTCGCCTCCGGCGGGCGCAGGGCCTCGGCCATCGCCGCCGAGCTCGGCGACGGGCTGTTCGCCACCGAGCCGCGCAGCGACCTGGTCGAGGCCTACCGGGGCGCCGGTGGCTCGGGACCGCGCTACGCCGAGGTGCCGGTGGCGTGGGCGGCCGACGAGGACTCCGCCGTCCAGGCCGCCCTGGAGACCGCCCGCTGGGCGGTCACCGGCTGGAAGGTGATGAGCGAGCTGCCGAACCCGGTCAACTTCGACGCGGCCAGCGCCACGGTGAAGCCGGAGGACATCCGGCAGCAGTTCTCCGTCGGCCCGGACCTCGACGCGCACGTGCAGCAGGCGCAGCCCTACGCGGACGCCGGCTTCGACCACCTGGTGCTGCAGAACACCGGCCCGGACCCCGACGGCTTCCTCGACGTCTGCGAGCGCGAGCTCATCGGGCGGGTCCGCGCGCTGACGCCGTCGTCCTGAGGAAGGACCCCGTCCTCCTCACCACTCGCAAGCTCGCGGCGAGCCTCGGGACGGGGCCGGGCCGGCGTCCCGGGCGGGACGCCGGCCGGTGCGGTGGCGGAGGAGCGCCCTCAGGTCACGCCGAGGGGGACCGGTCGCCCGGTGGGCCGCGCCGCCGGCCCGTCGAGCAGGTGCCCCATGCCCACCACGCGCAGCAGGCGCGCGGTGAAGGGCGCGGGTCCGACCAGCTGCAGGGTGCAGCCCCGGCTGTCGGCCAGGGCCTCCCCGGCGGCGAGCACCCGCAGCCCCTCGGCGTCGCAGAAGGTGATGCCCGAGGTGTCGACGGTCCAGGTGCGGTGGCCGGTCAGGGCGAGCGCGTCCAGGGCGTCGCTCAACCGGTGGGCGACGGCGCGATCGAGCTCACCGGCGGCCGTGATACGGCCGGTCTGCAGGTCGATCGAGAGGAGCAGCGGGCGGCAGCGGTCCTCGACCCGGCGCCTCGGCATGACACGTGTGCTCATTGCGTGTCTCCCTGGGGAACGCGGTGACGACCGTGCGACCGGCCGACGCATTGCTGCGGACTGAGCGTCCCGGCCGGTGGTTCGACCGACGACAACGGTAACCAGTCGCCCGCCGGTCAGCCAGCGCACGATCCGATGGTGCGCAACCCGCACCGTGCCGACACGCCGGTGACCCCAATGGCGCGGCCCGCGCCACCCGGGCGCCGCGGCCGCGCCGGCCCACCACGGTTCGGCTGGAGCGAGGCTTGCGGGGCGCCGGTCGGGGTAGCTCGTCGTCCGTGAGCGAGACGACGAGCGGCCGCGTCAGCAAGGTCGAGGCCGCGGACGTGGAAGCCGGACAGATGGGGCAGCGGTACCTGGCCGCGGGTGCCCAGGTCGGGATGCGCCTGTGGGCCGCGCAGCCGCCCAGCGAGGGCAAGCCCGAGGCAGCCCGGGAGTACGAGACGGTGGGGTACGTCGTCACCGGGCGGGCCCGGCTGCGCGCCGAGGACCAGACGCTGGAGCTGGGGCCGGGCGACTCCTGGGTGGTGCCGGCCGGGGTGAGCCACACCTACGAGATCGTCGAGGCCTTTACCGCGGTGGAGGCCACCTCCCCGCCCGCGCAGCAGGCCGGCCGGGACGCCCCACCCGACTGAGCCACCGCCACGCTCGTGCTCTGCCCACGATCGCGGGCAGAGCACGACCTTCAGTCGCCCTTGACGTTGACCACCTGGCGCAGCGTGTGCCGCACCTCCACCAGGTCGGCCGCGTCGGCCATGACCTGGTCGATGGGCTTGTACGCGTCGGGGTGCTCGTCGAGGAAGGCGTCCGAGCGGCCCCAGGCGATGCCCCGCATGCGCCGGTCGAGGTCGGCGCGGGTGAACATCCGCCGCGCGGCACCCCGCGAGTGGTTGCGCCCGGCGCCGTGCGGCGCCGAGGTCAGCGACTCGACGTTCCCCTTGCCGACGACGACGTAGGACGCCGCGCCCATCGAGCCGGGGATCAGCCCCCACTGCCCGGTCCGCGCGGAGATCGCGCCCTTGCGGGACAGCCACACCTCGGTGCCGTGGTGGGTCTCCCGCTCGGTGTAGTTGTGGTGGCACTGCACGACCTGCGCCCGGTGCACCTCCTCGGTGAGGAAGCGGGAGACCTGCTCGGCGAGGCGGTCCATCATCTCCTCGCGGTTCAGCGCGGCGAACCGCTGCGCCCAGTGCAGCGCCTCGATGTAGGCGTCGAACTCCGGCGTTCCCTCCTTCAGGTAGGCGAGGTCGCGGTCGGGCAGGTCCCTGTCGGCGCACCGCTCCTGCGCCACCCGGATGTGCTTGGACGCCAGCCGGTTGCCCACGCCGCGCGAGCCCGAGTGCAGGAACAGCCACACCCGGTCGGCCTCGTCGAGGCAGACCTCGATGAAGTGGTTGCCCGACCCCAGCGAGCCCAGCTGCAGCGGCCAGTTGTGCGCGACGCCGTCGGCCTGCGCGGCACCCGGCAGGTCGCGCAGCTCCTCGACCCGCGCCGCCGCGGTCTCGCGCAGCTTCTTGTTGTAGCGGCCGGCCGACAGCGGGATGGCCCGGGAGACCTGCTCGTGCAGCGTCGCCAGGTTCCGGCCGCGGACGTCGTCGCCGGTGAACTGCGTGCGCACCGCCATCATCCCGCAGCCGATGTCCACCCCCACCGCCGCCGGGATGACGGCCCGGTCGGTCGGGATCACCGAGCCGACGGTGGCCCCCAGCCCGAGGTGCGCGTCGGGCATCAGCGCCACGTGCGGGTGGATGAACGGCATCGAGGCGGTGCGCTCGGCCTGCGTGCGGGTGGTTGGCTCGAGGATCGACGCCCAGTTGAGCAGCCGGTCGTTGATCTTCTCCATGGCTTCTGGTCGTGGCCCTCTCGTCCCGGGTGGGTGGCGCGGCGGTGGGGCAGGTCAGCCCCGCCGTCGCTCCACGCACTACCCGGTCGAGGCGGTCAGTCGTCGTGCTTGTCGCGACCGCGTCCGCGGTCCCCGTCCTTCTCCTTGTCCTTCCCGCGGTCCCCGTCGTCGCTTCCCGACCCGGCGGTCGGTGCGGCCGTGGGCGCCGGTGCCGGCGGGGGAGGCGGCGGCGGGGGGACCGCGTGGGTGACCGTCACCGTCGTCCCGACCGGGACCTCACCGGTCGGTGCCAGCGCGAGGACCTGCCCGGCGGGGACGTCGGCCCGTTCGACGGCGACCAGCGCGACCGTCAGGTCCAGGCCGGTGAGCCACGCGTGCACCTCGGCCACCGACGAACCGACGTGCGCGGCCGGGTCCACCCGGACGAAGGTGCCCGTGACCCGCGGCGCCGCGGACGTCACCGGCGCGGTCGTCGCGGGAGCGGCCGCCGGGGCCGCGGGGGCCGGGACGTCGCGCGAGCCGAGCACCAGCCCGGTGACGACGAGCGCGGTGGCCACCAGCCCGACGAGCACCGGCACCACCAGCCGGCGCACCGGGCCGCGGTCGTCGGCCTCCTCGGCCTCCTCGTCGTCGAGCCCGGGGACGACCGGGGCGACGGCGGCGGCCGCGACCGGGCTGACCGGCAGCGTCGCGGTGGCCGGCTGGGGTGCGGGGACGACGGGCAGCACGCGGGTCGCCGTCCGCTCGTCGGCCGGCTCGGGTGCGCGGCCCGCGGCGGCGTCGGCGACGGCGGCGACCAGCGCGGCGCCGTCCGGGATCCGCGTGGCCGGATCGGTGGCGAGGGTGCGCTCGACCAGCTCGCGGACCGGTGCGGGGACGTCGGCCGGCAGCGGCGCGGGCGTCTCCGAGACCCGCCGCATCGCGACCTCGACCGGGTCCGGTCCGTCGAAGGGACGGCGGCCGGCGAGGCACTCGTAGGCGACCGTGCCCCACGCGTAGACGTCGACGGCGGGGGTGGCCTTCTGCCCCTGCACCAGCTCCGGCGCGAGGTACTGCGCCGTCCCGACGACGTGGCCGGTGCGGGTGACGGTGGCGTTCGCGGCCGACCAGGCGATGCCGAAGTCGGTGATCTTCACGGTGCCGTCGGAGCGGACCAGCAGGTTGGCCGGCTTCACGTCGCGGTGCACGATCCCGGCCGCGTGCGCGGCGCCCAGCCCGGCGGCGACCTGGCCCAGCAGCTCCAGCGTCCGCTCCGGCGTCAGCCGCCCCTCCCGCCGCAGCACCGCCGACAGCGGCTCGCCGTCGACCAGCTCCATGACCAGGTAGACCAGCCGGTCGCCGCCGGGGGACGCCGGCTCGACCTCCCCGTAGTCGTGCAGGACGGCGACGTTCGGGTGGGTGAGACCGGCCGACAGCCGCGCCTCGGTGCGGAAGCGGGTCAGGAAGACCGGGTCGCCGGTGAACTCGCTCTTGAGCACCTTGGCCGCCACCTCGCGGCCGAGCACCCGGTCCTGCGCGCGCCACACCTCGCCCATGCCGCCGGTCGCGATGAGCGACCGGAGCTCGTAGCGGTCCTGGAGGACGTCCCCTGCGGCCGCCATGCTCAGGCGGGGTCGACCAGGCGCAGCGGCGGGCGCGGCGTCAGCCGCTTCTCCAGCGTGACCCGGTGCCGCCCGTCGGGCTCGTGCCGGAAGTCCAGCCGGTCGACCAGCGCCTGCATGAGCAGCAGGCCGCGGCCGTCCTCCAGCGGCGTGCGCTCGTCGCCCTCGGGGAGAGCGGCGGGGTCGAAGCCCTCGCCGTCGTCGACGACGCTGATCCGGCACAGCCGGTCGTCGATGGACACCGCGACCTCGTACAGGACGTGCTCCCCGGCGTGCTGGACGACGTTGGCGCAGGCCTCGGTGAGCGCCAGCGAGATCTCCTCGACCACCGTGCGCTCGACATCGAGGTGCTCCAGGGCCTGGCGGCAGAGCCCGCGGATGAAGGGGACGCTGCCGGTGTCCACCGGGAGGTGGACGGTGAAGGCGATGTCCATGCCGCGTCCACCCCTCCCGCCCGAAGGCATCTAGGCTGCTCAGGTTCCGCGTCGTCGATGGGAGGACCGAGCCGTGCAGTTCGACGTCGAACGGACGACGGTCCTCGGGCGGCCGGCGCTGACAGTACGCGGCGAACTGGACATCGCGACCGCCCCGCACCTCGCGGAGGCCTTCGAGTCCCAGCTGTCCCAGCAGCCGCAGTGCCTGGTCGTCGACCTGACCGACACGACGTTCATGGACAGCTCGGGCGCGCGGCAGCTGGCGCGCATCGCCCGCCGCGCCGCTGCCGACGGGGTCTCCCTCGAGGTGGTCTGCCCCAGTGCCAACCGGCCGGTGCGGCTGGTGGTGGACCTGCTGGACCTGCGGGCGCTGGTGCCGATCGTCGAGTCGCCCAGCCTGACGGACGACGAGGTCGGTCCGTAGGGTCGGGCGGCGATGACGTCGATCGCGAGCACTCCCCGACCCGAGGTCCCCGGGGTCGACGACGACGCGCTGCAGCGCTGCGCCGATGAGCCGATCGCCGTTCCCGGCGCGATCCAGCCGCACGGCGCGCTGCTCGCGGTCACCGAGCCCGACCTCGCCGTCGTCGCCTCGGCCGGCGCCGCCGACGTCCTGGGCACGCAGCCGGCATCGCTGGCCGACGTGCTCGCCCCCGCCGACCTCGACCGGCTGCGCGCCGGCCTCGCCGGGGACCTCACCGAGCTCAACCCGCTGCGGGTGACCGTCGCCGGCTCGGAGCTCGACCTCGTCGTCCACCGCGCCGACGGGCTGCTGGTCACCGAGTGGGAGCCGCTCGCCGGCGCCGAGCAGGCCGGCGCGGCCTGGCACCGGCGGCTGCCGCGGGTGCTGCAGCGGCTGTCGGCCGCCGGCACCCTCGAGGAGCTCACCGCGACGCTGGCCCGCGACGTCCGGGCGCTCACCGGCTTCGACCGGGTGATGGTCTACCGCTTCGACCCCGAGTGGAACGGCGAGGTGGTCGCCGAGGACCGGCGCGCGGACCTCGAGCCCTTCCTCGGCCTGCGCTACCCGGCCAGCGACATCCCCGCCCAGGCCCGCGCGCTGTACGCCACCAACTGGCTGCGGCTGATCCCCGACGCGACCTACCGGCCGGTGCCGCTGGAGCCGGGCGCGAACCCGGTCACCGGCCGGCCCCTGGACCTCTCCGCCGCCGTGCTGCGCAGCGTCTCGCCGGTGCACCTGGAGTACCTGGCCAACATGGGCGTCGTCGCGTCGATGTCGGTCTCGCTCGTCGACCGCGGCCGGCTGTGGGGGCTGATCGCGTGCCACTCCTACAGCGGCCCGCACCGCCCCTCCTACGCCGACCGGGTCGCCGCGGAGTTCCTCGGCCGGACCGCCTCGCTGCTGCTGCACACCACGGTCGAGGCCGGCGAGCAGGGCCGCGTGGTCGCCGTCGCCCAGCGGCAGGCCGAGCTGGTCGCCGCGCTCGGCCGCACCCCGCGGGCGCCGGCGCAGGCGCTCACCGGGGGGACGCCCACGGCGCTGGACCTGCTGCCCGCCGCCGGCGCCGCCGTCCGCCTCGACGGCCGGCTGCACCTGCTGGGCAGCACCCCGCCGGCCGATCGGGTGCCCGGCCTGGTCGCCGCTCTGCTGGCGCAGGGGCGCCCGGCCACCGACGCGCTCGGCACCCTCGTGCCCGCGGCCGCGGACGTCGCCGACACCGCCAGCGGTCTGCTCGCCGTCGAGGTCGGCGGCGGGCGCGGCGACTTCCTGGCCTGGTTCCGGCCGGAGACCCCGCGCGAGGTCACCTGGGGCGGCAACCCGCACACGCCCAAGACGGTCGAGACCGGGACCGGGCCCCGGCTGAGCCCGCGCCGCTCGTTCGCCGCCTGGCGGGAGACGGTGCGCGGAACGGCGGCGCCGTGGCACCAGCACGAGATCGCCGCCGCCCGGGCGCTGGCCGCGCACCTGACGGAGTCGGCGCTGCAGCGGGCGACCGAGGACGACCGGCTGGCCGCGGCGCTGCAGCGGACGCTGCTGCTCGAAGCACTGCCCGAGGTCCCGGGCGTCGCGCTGGCCGTCCGCTACCGGCCCAGCGCCGCGGACGTCGTCGGCGGCGACTGGTACGACCTGGTGCCGCTGCCCAGCAGCCGGCTGGCGATCGTGCTGGGGGACGTCGCCGGACACGGCCTCGCCGCCGCCTCGGTCACCGCGCAGCTGCGGCACGCGCTGCGGGCCCACCTGCTGCGCGACCGTGGTCCCGCCGCCGCGCTGCAGGGGCTCGGCGAGGTGATCGCGGCGCTGCTGCCCGGGGAGCTGGCCACCGCGGTCGTCGCCGAGCTGGACCCCGGGACCGGGGACGTCGCCGTCGCCAGCGCCGGCCACCTGCCGGTGCTGCACGCGACGGTCGACGGGGTGCGGCTGCTCGGCGAGGGGCGGGGCCCGGCGCTGGGTCTGCTCGACGAGGTGGACTACGCCGAGACCCGCTTCCGGCTGGCCGGCCCCGATCGGCTGCTGCTCTACAGCGACGGCCTGGTGGAGCGCCGCGACGTCCCGCTGCCGGACCGGCTGGACGCGCTGTGCGCCGCCGCCGCCGCCGGCAGCGAGCCCGACGCGCTGCTGGACGACGTGCTCGCCGCGCTCGACCCGCCGGACACCGACGACGTCACGCTGGTCGGCCTCGGCCGCACCTGAGGCGGCAGACACCGAGGGCGTGGGCCGTGCTCGAGCCGCACCGGACCCGCCGCGACAGGTGTCTCCCGCGGGAACTCGTGCTCTGCCCACCACGGTGGGCAGAGCACGAGCTGCGGAGGAGAAGTCGGCCGGGCGTTGATGCGGTGTCACCGGGAGCGGTTGTCGACCTCCGCACGGCCCGGGACCGGCGGCTGGCGACGCACGCCGGCGACGAACCGCTGCGTCCGGTCGCCCGGGTCGTCCTCACCGTCCGCCGCGTGTCGCCCGGCGGTGGGGAGCGCGAACTCGGCGGTCTCGTCCAGCAGGTGCTTGGCCACGATGAGGGTCCTTCCGTGCGTGGTCCCTCCCGAGGCTAGGGGCTGGGCCCGGGGAGCCCGGGGCGCACGGGACGGCGGTGTGCGGGTGGGACTCCTGGGGAGCAGGAGCTCCGTCAGTCGGCGCGGCGACGGCGGCGGAACGGGGAGTCGCCGCGGCTGCGGGCGAACGACTCGGCCAGCTCCCGCGGCCAGCCGTCGTCGACGAGCAGCAGCTCCAGCCGCCGGCCGAGCACCTGGTCCACGTCGCCGGGCGGCAGCTCGGAGCCGAACACCACCTCGCGCAGCGCCCACCCGCGCCCGGCGCCGTCCCCGGTCGCGACCGCCTCGGCCAGGGCCCCGACGCCGGCCACGTCCAGGCGCAGCGCCGCCCACCGCAGCGCCGCCGGCAGCGCCGAGACCGGGACGGCGTCGCCCAGCCGGGCGAGCCAGCCGGGGTCGGCGACGAGCAGGTGGCCGAGCAGCGCGCCGTGCTCGGCCGTCCACCCGCCGCCGGACCGCCACTGCGCGACCAGCGCGTCGCCCACGACCGGACGGCGGGTGGCCAGCAGCGCCAGCTCCCACGTCTCGCCGGTGAGCCCCAGCAGCGGCAGGTCCACCCCGAGCGTCAGCGCCTGCTCGACCAGCAGGCCGGCCGCCCGGTCGAGCCGGTCCACCCGGCGCCCGCGGCGCACCTCGTCGGCCAGCGCCGCGCACAGGTCCCGCTGCCCGATGCCGGCGACCTCGACGAAGAACTCGGCCGGGCCCTCGGCGCCGTCGAACACCTCGTCCAGCAGCGCCGCCAGCACCCGGCCGCGGACCAGCTCGGCGACCGCCGGCCACCGGTCCACCGCCGCCCGCAGCGCCGCCTCGACCGCCGGGCTGCCCGCGGCGGCCTCCAGGGCGACGGCCGCGTTGCTCCTCCGGGCCAGCCAGCCCGGCGCGGCCGAGGACTCCAACACGCTCGCCACCTGGTCGGCCGACAGCGCGGCGGCGTCCTGCTCGGCCCAGGCGTCGGCGAACAGCCACGCGTCGAGCCGGCGCAGGTCGGCCAGGTCGTCGGGCGCGAGCTCGCCCTTGCTCGCCGCCTCGAGCAGCGTGCGGGCGCGCTCGGTGTCGTGCGGCCCGGCCGCTGCCGGCGCCGGCGAGTCGGTGAGCTGCACGCGCACCGGCGCGGTGTCGCCGTCGTCCTCCCGCGTGCCGGCCTGCAGCGAGACGCCGGCGGTCAGCGCGCGCGGCAGGACGGCGACGAGCACCTCGGCCACCTCCCGTCCCGATGCCGTCCGCACGGGTAGCGCGCAGCTGCCCGCGCCCCGGGCGAGGGTGGCCAGCAGCCCGGCCAGCGGCGGGGTCAGCGCGTCGACCTCGTCGGGGGTGAGCGCCGGCGCGGCCCGGTCGGCGGCCGCCACCCGCAGCGGCGGCAGCTCGGCGGTGGGGGAGGAGTCCTCGGGCAGCGCGTCGAGGAACCGCCCGGCCCGGCGCAGTGCCAGCAGTTCCCGGGCGCCGAGCCGGCCGCTGGCATCCCACAGCAGGTGCACCAGGTAGTTGCCGGGGCGGCCGAAGCCGTCGGCCCGGGCGGCGACCGCGCGGTAGAGCACCCGGCCCGTGCCGCGGAAGAGCACTCCGTAGGCCTCGCCGTCCGCGGGCCGGAAGCCGACCAGCGCGCCGAGCGCCTTGCGGGTCCGGCCGACCTCGGCCGGCCAGTCCGCCGAGTGCGCGTAGACGCCGAAACCCGGCCCCTCCAGCGTGCGGCTGGCCGAGGTGTAGAGCGCCTGCGGGCAGGCCCGGCTGCTCACCGCGACCACTCCCCGCGCAGGCCGGCGCCGTACTCCTCGGCGTCCCGGGACTCGGCGTCGAGGCCCTCCTCGGACAGGAAGCCGGCGCGGGCCAGCAGCACCAGCAGCGGGTCGAGCACGCCGACCGGCGCGATCCGCGGGTAGCCGCCGTCCCGGGCGTCGGCACCGGTGGCCGAGACCGCGTGCACGGTGGGCCGGGGCAGCCGGTGCAGGACCGCCGTCAGCAGGTTCGACCCGCCGCTGACCTCGAGGAAGTCGACCAGCCGGGAGCTGGTGGTCCGCACGTCGGCGAACCAGTGCGCCAGCGGCATCGCGCGCAGGTCCGGGTCGCGCAGCGTCTCGGCCGGGAAGTCCGGCACGCCGCGCAGCTTGTCGGCCTTGCTCAGGACGACGGCCGTCGCGACGTCGTCCAGGTGCGCGTCGGGGGGCAGGTTGCGGGCGGCGCGCAGCACGTTGGCCAGGTTGACCACCATCTGGGTGTGCCGGGCCAGGCCCATCGAGTCCTCGCCGGGGTCGGCCAGCGAGCGCAGCCGCGGGAAGACGCCGGGGGAGAGGACGAGGAGCAGCGAGTCCGCGGCGTAGAGGAACTTGCCGTACAGGCCCATGTCCTCGCTGCGGTAGAGCTGCTCGCCCGAGGCGTCGAAGAACACCAGGTTGACCGTGCGCTCGGCGCCGTTCCGGCCGGTGCCGCGCAGCACGAGCATGAACGGGTCGGGGGAGCTGCCCTCGCCCAGCAGCGGCAGGGTCAGCGGCAGCTGCTGGTGCTGCACGAGCAAGCGGTAGCGGTGGTCGTCGAAGCGGGCGGCGCTCTCCTCGTCCATCTCCACGGAGATGCCGAGCGGCGCCAGCGCCCCCTCGTGCAGCAGGTCGATGAGCACCGTCAGGTAGGTGCTCTTCGACGCGCCGGTCAGCCCGACCAGGCCGACGACGACCGTCGGCCGGTCGAGGTACTCCGGCGGCAGCCGGTGCCCGCGCGGGCAGGTCGGCACCACGTTGGCCGCGGCCGCGTACGCGGCGTCCCGGACGGTGGGCAGCGGCAGCGGATCGGTGCGCAGCGGGTCGAGCAGCCGCTGCCAGCGGGTCCGGCGCTCTACCGGCGGCCGGGTCGGCGCACCGGTGGCGTCGCGCCACACCGGCGCGGTCAGGGGCTCCAGGCAGCGCGGGCAGACGCGGCGGCGCATCGTCAGCGGACGAACAGCGCGAAGAACACGACGGTGGTCACGGCGAGGATCGCCAGCAGCAGCCGCTGGCGCTCGCGGAACCGCTGGCGGCGCGCATCGAGCCGCTGCTGGGCCAGCGCACGCTCGTACAACCCGGACACGGTGCTCCTCCTCGGGGGTCGGGGCTCAGGACACCACGCTCGTCACACCAGGGCTCGTCACACCACGGCTCAGAACACCGCGTGGTACAGCACGGCGAGCAGCAGCCCGGCGACGATGCCCAGCAGCACCATCGCGGCGGCGGCCACGGCGAAGCCGCTCCACGTGTCGGCGACCGCCCGTTCCAGCCGGGCCAGCTCGTAGCGCGCCGCCTCGGTCACGGCACCGAGGGACTGCAGGTCGCGCACCGTCGTCCGCGGGTCGGGGATCTGCGAGGTCTCGCCGAGCCAGCGGGTGCGCTGCTCCACCTGGCGGGCCAGCTGGGCCACGGTCGGACGGCGCTCGGGGTTGAAGCGCAGCGCCTTCTCCACGCTGTCGAGCAGGTTGGGTGGCACCCGGGTCAGGTCGAGCCGGCCGGCCCGCAGTGCCAGGTAGTAGTCGGAGTCCGGCATCGTGTCGTCGGGGTCCACCGGGTGCACCGCGCCGGCCGCGAACGCGATGACCATGCCCCAGCTGTAGACGTCGCTGGCCTCGGTGAGCACCGCGCCCGCCAGTTGCTCGGGGCTGGCGAACAGCTTGGTGCCCAGCGCCGCCATCCCGGTGGTCGCGGTGCCCGACGGCGGCTCCGGGCCGATGTAGCGGCTGATCCCGAAGTCGACCAGCCACACGTCGTCCCCGGCGATGATGATGTTGCCCGGCTTCACGTCCCGGTGGACGACGCCGGCGGCGTGCACGTCGCGCAGCGCGCGCAGCAGGCCGATGGCGATCCGGCGCAGCTCCTCGGCGTTGAGCCCGCCCGCGCGGTGCGCCATGAACTCGTCCAGCGGCGTACCGGAGACGTAGTGCTGCACGTAGTAGGGCGCCCCGGCCTCGAGGTCCTGGTCGACGATCGCGGCGACCCGGGAGCTCTTCACGCGGGCGGCGTTCTCCACCTCGCGGGCCAGCCGCTTGCGGGCCAGCTCCGGCGCCCCCTCGGGCAGCCGCTTGATCACGACCAGCGCGCCGGCGGCCCCGGCCGAGCCGACGAACACGTCGGCGCCCTGGCCGCCGCGGGGCAGCCGGCACAGCAGGTCGTAGGGACCGATGCGGTCCGGGTCGCCGGGTTCGAGCAGGCCGATCTGGCGGGTCCCGGCCAGGTCGGCGACCGCTCCGGCGGAGTTCAGCGCCTCGTCCACGCGGTACGGCCTCCCATCGACGGCGGCGGGGCCGAGGCTAGGTCCCCTACCTGGGAGCGAGGTGGGAGTCGGCCGCCCGTGCATCCATCCGGTCCCACCAGGGTGCACGCATCCCCGTGCCGACGACCATCGGGGACCTCCCCCATTTCACCCTGGGCGCCTGCCGTGGGCTGCATGCACTGTGCAGTCAACGCCGCTAAACTGACGTCATGGCCGTGTCGGTGACCATCCGCAACGTCCCCGAGGAGACCCGGGACGTGTTGGCTGCCCGGGCTGCCCGCGCGGGTCAGTCGCTCCAGGAGTACGTGCGAGGACAGCTGACGGCGCTCGCCCGGCGACCGGATCCCGATGAGCTGTGGGATCGGGTGGCCGAGCGGGTCCGGGCGACCGGCACCCGGTTGCCGGCGGACGCGATCCTCGAGGCCAGGGATGCCGACCGGTCGTGACCCTGGTCGTCGATGCGTCCGTCGTGGTCGCAGCGCTCGTCGACGACGGGAGCGACGGGGGATGGGCGCGGGCGTTGCTGCGGGGCGAGGACCTCACCGCACCGACCCACATGCAGATCCAGGCATCGAACGTCCTGCGCCGAGCGGTGCTGGCCGGCCGGCTCGGTGTCGATGCCGCATCACTCGCACACCTCGACCTGACGCGGATGAGCGTCAGGTCGTTCGGCTTTGACCCGCTGGCGACCCGGATCTGGGAGCTCCACCCGGCGGTGACCGCCTACGACGCCGCGTACGTGGCCCTGGCCGAGGAGCTCGCCGTCCCCCTGGTGACGCTGGACCGCCGCCTCGCCCGGGCCAGTGGTCCGACCTGCCCGTTCCTGCTCCCGGACTGAAGAAGGACCTCGTCCTCCTCACCGGAGAAGGACCCCGTCCTCCCCACCCTTCGTCGAAGGACCCCCTGCTCCCCACCACTCGCAAGCTCGCGGCGGGACCCTGCAGGGGGCCAGCGGGAACCTGGACGGGGCCGCGGAGAGTCCCTGGACGAGGCCGGCCCGGGGCCGGCACGGTCACGGGGCGGTCAGCAGCCCGGACTCCGGCCGCACCAGCCGGCCGCCGTCCAGCACCCGGGTCAGCGCGGCCTGCAGCAGCGGCGTGAGGGACGGCGTCCGGCGGCGGTAGCCGAAGACCTCGGCGGTGCGCACGAACAGCTCGTCCTCGGCCAGCTCCCCGGTGGCGCGGCACAGCGCGACCATGGCGTTGCCGACCTCCTCGGGTGCGACGTGCTCCAGCGGCCGGTCGGCGCCGGCCGCCTGGCGGCGGAAGCCGGTCCAGCCGGCCCGGTCCAGCGTCGAGGGCCACACGAAGTCGCCGTCGACCACGCCGTCGGGGAGCAGCCCCAGCAGCGCGTCCCGGCGGCCCTCGTCGACCCGCGAGAGCCCGAAGGCGCCGGCCGCGATCCGCACCAGCCGGTCGCGGTGCACGGGGCCCTCGGCCTTGAGGCCGGCGGTGAGCACCCGCCGGACGGTGCGCGCCGCCCGCGGGTCGTCGAGCGAGTCCAGCGCCTTGCGCTCCAGGCCGCCCTTCGGCGTCCACGGCGCGAAGGGGGTCTCGCCGTCCAGCTCCGGGGCGGCGGGCTTCCGCGGCGCACGCCGGGCCGGCCCGGCGGCCGGTGCGGCCGTCGGCTCCTCGACGACGGTCTCCCCGGAGGACGCCACCACGGGCTCGGGGACGGTCTCCACGACGGCCGGCGGCGCGGCACGCAGCGGCAGGATCGCGCGGACCTCGGACGCCGGCGGCTCGGCGGGCGCGGGCAGCGGCGGCACCTCCGCCATCGGCTCGGGGTCCTCCTCGACCACGGGCGCCGGAGCGGCCGGCGCCGCCGCGGTCGCGGGCACCGCCGCCACCGCGGCGACCAGCCGGTCGAGCACCGCCTCGCGGTCGCGCAGCCAGGCGGGCAGCCACACCCGCTCGACGGCGGGCCAGCCGAGCATCCCCGACAGCACCTCGACCGGCAGGCCGTCGCGGTCCCCGACGGTGCGCCGCCGGGCCCACGCCGGACCGTCGAGCAGCACGGCCAGGCCCGGCTCGTCCGGGGTCCCGGCGTGCGCCACCGACAGGTCGACGCGGAAATCCGAGAGGCCGACGTCGGTGCGCACGCTCAGGCCCCGGTCGCGCAGCGCCGCCGCGATCTCCTCGCGGTGCCGGTCGGGGACGGCGACCGGCCGGGCGTCGCGCGGCAGCGCGTCGGTGCCCAGCGCGGCCAGGTCGAGGTAGGCGCGCAGGTGCTTCACGCCGACCGACGAGGTCTGCTCGGCGCGCAGCTGCGCCGGGTCGAAGGAGGAGAAGACGACGACCTGCCGCCGGGCGCGGGTCACCGCGACGTTGAGCCGCCGCTCACCGCCGACCCGGTTGAGCGGACCGAAGTTCAGCGGCAGCACGCCGCGGTCGTCGACGCTGAAGCCGGTGGAGAAGAGCACGACGTCGCGCTCGTCGCCCTGCACGTTCTCCAGGTTCTTGACGAACAACCCCTCGCCGTCGGTGCGGTCCAGCGCCTCGACCAGGCGCTCGTCGCCGGCGTCGCGCAGCAGGCCCTCCAGATAGGTCCGCTGCTGGGCGTTGAAGGTGACCACGCCGATCGAGGGCAGGGTGTCCGGCGAGGCGTCGAAGCGGCGGCGCACCTCCGCGACGACGGCCTTGGCCTCCATCGGGTTGGTGCGCAGCAGCCGCCCGGCGCCGGTGCGGTGGAAGGTGCCGTCGACCCGCACCAGGGAGATGCCGCGGCCGTCGACGTCCGCCGAGGGCCGGCCGTGGGTGGGCGCGGGGAACGAGGAGAGCCGGTTGTCGTAGTAGTTGGCGTTGCTGAACGCGATGAGCGACTCGTCCTGGCTGCGGTAGTGCCAGGACAGCCACTGCCGCGGCACGCGGGCCTGCACGCACTCGGAGAGGATCGACTCCTCGTCCTCCACCGCGGTGCCCAGCAGCTCCACCGCGTCGTCCTCGGCGACGCCGTAGGTCGGCTCGGCGAAGGACGTCGGCGGCATCTGCCGGCTGTCCCCGACGACGACGGCGGCCTTGGCGCGGCCGAGCGCGCCGACCGCGTCGGCCACCCGGATCTGCGAGGCCTCGTCGAAGACGACCAGGTCGAACAGACCGGCCTCGGCGGGGAAGAAGCGGGCCACCGAGTCCGGGCTGACCAGCACGCACGGCATCACGGTGGTGACCAGCCGGCCGTACCGGGCCAGCAGCGCGCGCACGCCCAGCCCACCCCGCGCCTTGGCCAGCTCCCGCTGCAGGACGCCGACCTCCTCGTCTGCGGCAACGGACGGCCGGGCCGCGAGCACGGCGGCCGGCAGCGCCGACCGCAGGCGCGCGCGCACCGCCCGGGACGCGGCGGTGAAGCGGGTGATCGCCCGCTCGTGCGCGTCGGCGTCGAAGTCGTCGAGACCCGAGGCGTCGCGGCGCTCGGCGACCGAGGCCCGGGCCAGCCCCCGCTCGAAGGCGCGGACGGCGTCCTCGGCGGGCAGCTCGCCGGTGACCAGCAGCGCCCGGGCCTCGTGCAGCCCGGCGGCGCGCAGCGGCTCGAGGGTGTCGACGAGGTCGGCCCACCGGCGCAGCGACATCAGCCCGGTGTGCTCGACACCGCGCTCGGGCCTGGTCATCTGCCAGCGCAGCACCAGGCCGTCGTCCCCGGCCCACTCGGCCAGCCGCCGCGGGTTGCTGCGGCACACGCGCAGCAGCGCGGTGACCGCGTCGCGCAGCCGGGCGACGGCGGCGCCGGCGACGAGGTCGGGGCCCTCGCCCTGCACGACCCAGCGGCGCAGCGCGACGGCGAACTCGCTGGCGCTGTCGGTGGCCCGGCCGGCCCGCTCCAGCCACTCGACCTGGCCGACCAGCAGCTCGGGCTCGGCCAGCGGGTTCCAGGTGGGCGGCACGGCCAGCCCCGGGATCACCGAAGCGCGGGCGACGATGCCCTGGGCGGCGGTCTGCAGCCGCCACAGCTGCGCCACCAGCTCGGGGACGTCACCGAGCTTGACCGCAACGCCCGGCCGCAGCACCGGCCGCAGCTGGTCGCGGACGGCCTTCAGCCCGGCCCGGCGGGCCATGAACCGGCCGGCCTGCGCGGTCTGCGCGGCGACGTACAGGTCGGCCAGACGCAGCTCCAGGGCAGCCGGCGTGGCCAGCTCCAGGCCGGGGTGGACGGCGCCGCTGAACGCGGCGACCTCGCCGAGCACGGTCGTCGTCGCCACGTTCCAGCGCTCGGTCGGCACCTCGTCGAGGACGTCGAGGGTCGTCGCCGGGCCGCCGAGCAGGTGGGCGAGCGCGTCGAGGTCCGCGGGCGTGCGGACCTCGCGCAGGGCGCGGGCCAGGTGCGGCTCGCTCGGCAGGTCGCGGACGGCCTGGTCGACGGCGGCCGCGGTCTGCTGCGCGGCCAGCAGGTCGACCTGCGCGGTGTCGACGAAGGCCCAGGCGTGCCGCGGCGAGGGGCGCACCATGTCCGCGATGTCGGGCAGCAGCGCCAGCGCGCGGCGCACCGCGGTCAGCGTCTCCGGGGACGCGACGGCGACGAACGCGGGGGAGACCGGCAGCGTCGGGACGTCGTCGCGCATCGCCAGCACCGCCGTCCGCGCCGTGTAGTACGACAGCCCGGCGGCGTTCCGGGCGTGCAGCCGGCCGGCGTAGCGGGCCAGGGTGCGGCGGGCCGAGTGGAGGTCGTCGGAGTCGGCGTCCATCTCCTCGTCGGCGGAGCCCTCGGCGTCCACGGCGACCGCGTGCTCCAGCGCCGCCTGCACCTGGGCGCGCACCACCGATGCCTTGGCGCCCCTGTCGTGCAGGTCGAGGACGAACGGGCCCATGCCGACGGCCTCGAGCCGCCGCGCGACGACGTCGAGCGCCGCGCGCTTCTCGGCGACGAACAGCACCCGCTTGCCGTCGGCGACCGCGCGGGTGAGCAGGTTGGTGATGGTCTGCGACTTGCCGGTGCCGGGCGGGCCCTCGAGCACGAAGGTGCGCCCGGCGGCGGCCTCGGCGACCGCGCGCAGCTGCGAGGCGTCGGCGGGCACCGGGCAGGCCGCGGCCAGCTCGTCGAGGTCGGTGGCGCCGGCGGTGTCGGGGGCCGGGTCGGCGAAGGCCTCGGTCGGCCGGTGCACGAGGTGGTGCACCAGCGGGCTGGCGGTGAGGTCGGCCCAGTGCTCGTCGAGGTCCTTCCAGAGCCGGTACTTGGCGAACTGGAGGACGGCGAGGTCGGCGGTCGGCTCGACGCGGTGGGGGAGGCCGGCGTCGGCCAGCGCCTGGCGCATCACCTGCAGGGCCTCGTCCAGGTCGATGCCGGCGCCGTCGTCCGTGGGTTCGGTCAGCCCGGGGACGGACAGGCCGTGCACCTGGCGCAGCTTCTCCAGCAGGCAGTGGTTCGGCGTGCTGGACCCGGTGTCGTCGAGGGCCAGCCGGTAGACGCCGTTGCGGCTGGTCGGGGTCAGCGTGACCGGCACCAGCGCCAGCGGGGAGCGCAGCGGCCGGCCGTCGAGCTCCCACACCAGGCTCCCCAGGGCCAGGTACAGGTTGTTGGCGCCGGTCTCCTCGCGCACGGTCTTGGCCCGGTAGGCGAGGTTGCGCAGCCGCGGCAGGTAGCCACCCTCGCTGACCTCGGCGTGCACCGCCCGGCGCTCGACGAGGAGCTCGGCGAGCTGCGCGGCCGACAGGTCGCGGGCCGAGGACAGTCCGCGCTCGCGGTGCACGGCGGCGATGCGGTCGCTCGGCAGCAGCTGGACGGCGGTGCCGCTGTGCAGCAGGTCCTCGAGCGCGGCCAGGTGCGTCGCGGGGACGGTCAGCGGCAGGCCGGCGCGCTCGCTGTAGTTGATCAGCCGGTTGCGCAGCGAGAGGTCCAGCAGGCTGTTCTTCCACTGCTGCACGCGCGCCGGGATCTCCGGGCGGCCGGGCTGGTCCCCTCGTCCGCCCGGCGCCGCCGGCCGCTCGATCGGACGTGCGGCGACGCTGTGCACCGCCGGGCGGTACTCGAACACCTGCACCGCGCCGTCCCGGCCACGGGTGCGGGCCGGCAGCGGCACGATGCCGTCGCGGCGGGCCCGGTGGACGTCGGTGACGCCGAGGACCCGGTCGAGGTCACCGGCGCCCGCCAGCCAGGCGCTGTAGGCCGCGCCGTGCAGGTCGGCGTCGGCGGAGCCCCGGCTGGTCAGCAGCGTGGTCTCCACCAGCCGGATCAGGCCGAGGTCGACGAGGTTGACCAGCGGTGCGACGTCGGTGGTGGCGACGCTCTCGGCGCTGCGCTCCTCGCGCCAGTAGCCGAGGAACGCGTGACCTTCGGCGACCCACAGCAGCGGGCGGATGCCGGCCTGCTCCAGGGCGGCGGCCAGGGTGACCACGGTGTCCAGGCAGGTGCCGACCCGCCCGTCGAGGACGTCGCCGGGGGTGCGCACCTTCTGCCCGACGTCGGACCAGGAGGCCGGGGGCTCGGTGTAGCGGACGGCGCGGCGGCGCATCGCCTCGGTGAGCGCCGCGACGATCTCGTCGACCCGCTCGGGGCCGGACTGGTAGCCCTGCACCGACCCGCTCCCGGTGCGCTGTTCGAGCAGGTCGGCGGCCTCGCCGATGAGCGTGGTCACCGTCGGGTGGTTGGGGAGGACGTGCGCGGCGAGCATCTCCAGCGCCAGCGGCACGGGGGCGGCCAGCCACTGGTTGGCGGCGAGCACCTGCACCGGGACGGCGGTGCCGCCGACGTCCTCGCCGTCCACCAGCAGGTCGATCTCGATCGAGCCGGGCCGCTGCTCCTCGATCTGCAGCATCGCCGCGGGGTCCATGACCAGGCCGACGTCGTTGAGCACGGTGGTCTGGCCCGCGTCGAGGTCGACGAGCAGCTCGACCGGGGTGCCGATCGGGCCCTCGGCGTCGCGCACGCCGAGCCGCACGGTCGCTCCGCGCACCGCGCCGCCGTGGTTGGTGAACGCCAGCCGGGAGACCACGGGGACGCGGTTGTGCGCCAGCGCGTAGCTGAGCACCGGCGCCGAGGTCGCCTGGATCGCCACGGCCGGCCGGCTGCTCGGGTCGGCGGTCCGGACCTGCGTGGTGCTCATGGCGTCCTGTCTACCGGTCCGGACGGACCGGTCCCCTCAGGCTGCAGAGGCGTCTGGGATGGGTGTGACGGGTGGGGCGGGACTGGAGAAGGACCCTCCTGCCCCCCACCGCTCGCAGGCTCGCGGCGGGACCCTGCAGGAGGGCCGGGCCAGGGGCACCTGCGGAGGGTCACGACGGCGCGGCCGGGCGCCGATGAGGGCCGCTACTGGTCGGCGTGGGCGCCTCGCCCTGACCCGACTCCGGTGGTGTGCGACTGCGGCGTGTCCTGCCCCCGGGACCGCGCCGCAGCCGCACACCACCGGCTGCACCCGACTCCCCGGTCCCGGGCGTGCGGGCGCCGATGAGGGCCGGCCTCCCGCGGTTGCGACCGGGCGGCGCCGTGCCCCAGGTTGCTGGCATGGCAGATGTGCAGCGCCGGGAGTCGGGACTGGTCGTCGAGGAGCGCGGGCACGTCCGGGTGCTCACCCTGGACCGGCCGGAGCGCCGGAACGCGCTGTCCTTAGCGCTGCAGGCCGACCTGGTCGAGGAGCTGCTGCGCTGCGCCGAGGACGGGAACGTCCGCGCGGTCGTCCTGGCCGCCAACGGGCCGGCCTTCTGCGCCGGCTTCGACCTCACGGAGATCCGCGAGCAGGACCTCCGCGGCGAGCGGTTCCGCCCGCCGATGAACCGGCCCACCCGGGCCCTCTTCGAGGTGGTCACCGAGACGCCGGTGCCGATCGTCGCGGCGATCGCCGGCGCCGCGGTCGCCGGCGGCTTCGAGCTGGCCCTGGCCTGCGACCTCCGCGTCGCCGCGCCGGGCGTCCCCATGGGGCTGCCCGAGGCGAAGATCGGCATGGGCGCCAACTTCGGCTCCGTCGTCCTGCCCAAGCGCATCCCGATGGGCATCGCCCTGGAGCTCCTCTACACCGGCGAGTACGTGACCAGCGAGGTCGCCGAGCGGTGGGGGCTGGTCAACCGCCTCGTGCCGGCGGACGACGTCCTGCCCACGGCACTCGGGCTCGCCGAGAAGATCGCCGCCAACGCACCGGTCTCGGTCCGCCGCATGAAGGAGACCGCGGTCAAGGCCCTCGAGCTGCCGCTGTGGCAGGCCCTGCGTCTGGACGTCGGGCCGAACCCGTACCTGTCCGAGGACCGCAAGGAGGGCATCGCCGCCCGGCTGGAGAAGCGCCCGCCGCGGTGGACCGGGCGCTGATCCGGCTCTGCGCTCCCGCTGCGGCACGGGTGGGCGGCAGGTGACTCCCGGGAGGCTCGTGCTCTGCCCACGGTGGTGGGCAGAGCACGAGTGCCACGGGGGAAGTGCTTGCCGGGTGCCGCGGGCTCTGCTCCCTCCGGTGAGCAGAGCCGGGGCATGCAGCATGAGGGGGCGGCCTCGGGCTCTGCTCGTCCCGGGGCAGGGCGCGAGGCGGAGTGGGGGACGGGATGCCGAGGACGAGTGCGGGGCTGCTGCTCTACCGGCGGCATCACGAGCGCGGCGTCGAGGTGCTGGTCGGGCACATGGGCGGCCCGTTCTGGGCGCGCAAGGACGCCGGCGCCTGGTCGATCCCCAAGGGCGAGCACGGCGCCGACGAGGAGCCGCGGGACGTCGCGCTGCGCGAGTTCGCCGAGGAGATGGGCACCCCGGCGCCCGTCACCGACCTCGTCCCGCTGGGTGAGGTCCGGCAGTCGGGCGGCAAGCGGCTCACCGCCTGGGCCGCGGAGGGGGACCTCGACGCGGCGGCCGCGGTCAGCAACACCTTCACCCTCGAGTGGCCGCCGCGCTCGGGCCGCCTGCAGGAGTTCCCCGAGATCGACCGCGCCGCGTGGATGCCGCTCGACGAGGCGCGGGAGAAGCTGGTCAGGGGCCAGGTGCCGCTCCTGGACCGGCTGCTGGACCTGCTGCGCTGAGCGGTTGGCAACGGTCCTGCGACAGCTCGTCCCACCCGTCCCATCCCACGCCGCGGGAGGTCCGCACCTGGCAGGGTGCCGCCGAGCGAAGTCGCCGGACTTCCCGGGAGCGAGGAGGACGCCGGTGTCGGCGTGTGCGAAGTGCGGAGCGGCCCGTCAGCAGGGCCGGTTCTGCGTCGGCTGCGGCGCGGTGGTCCCGCCGTCCCCGTCCCCGTCGTCCCGGCCGCGGTCGCCGCTGGCCGACGAGCTGACCCAGCCGGTGCTGCGGCTGGAGCGCCCCGGCAAGCCCGCTGTCCCCGCGCGCTGAGCGCCGGCCGTCCGGGGCGCGGCACAGGCGGCCCGGGCGGGGGGCGCCGAGTCGACACGTCGACATGTCGTGACGCGGTTCACAGCAAGCAATGCGCTTGCAGGAGTTAGCAGAGGGCGGATGCCGGGCAATACTCCAGAAGTCAGGTCATCCCCGATTTTTGGAGTTCTTCTCGCTATGGCCGACAACGCCAAGATCATCAACCAGCTCCGCGCCCTCGTGCTGCTGACCCAGACCGAGGAGCAGGTCGCTCGGACCCGCATCTCTCAGGCCCGCACCGAGGCCGTGCGCCGGGAGCTGACCCAGAACGCCGACAACGCCGCCGAGCGGACCCAGGCCATCACCGACCAGCTGCGCGCCATCGGTGGCGTGCCGGACGTCGTGACCCCGGCCGTGGGCCGCCTCTCCGCCGTCCTCAAGGCCGGCTTCGAGCAGGCCGAGCCGCTCGAGGAGGCCCTGCTGCAGGACCTCAATCTGGAGCACCAGCTGCTCGACCGCGCCACCTACCTCAAGGTGCTCGCCGAGCAGGCCGAGCTGCCGAAGGTCCGCCAGCTCGCCGAGCGGCTGATCACCGCGCACAAGGCCACCGTCGAGTGGCTGACCGTCGTCCTGGCCGAGGAGGCCCTCGGTGGCCCGGCCGCGCTGCAGGCCACCGCGCTGCAGCGGGTCGCCGGCACCGCCGCCCGCGCCGCCAACGCCCCGGTCCGCTTTTGGGCCAACCGGGTCAACGAGGTCGTCGAGTCGGTGCACCAGCGCCGCGAGCAGGCCGGTGAGCGGCTGAACGAGGCGACCGACAAGGCCTCCTCCTTCACCGACGCCGTCCGCGAGACGCTGACCGTCGGCCGCAGCGCCGCGCTGCGCCGGGCCGAGCGGATCGCCCGTCGCGAGGGCAACAAGGACGCCGCCAACGCCGCCAAGGCCGCCCGCGAGGAGCTCGGCGACGTCAGCGCCGACGAGCTGCCGATCAAGGGCTACGACTCGCTGTCGACCCAGGACGCCATCAAGGCGGTCAAGGAGCTCAAGAGCGCCCACGACGTCCGGGTGATCATCCGCTACGAGGAGACCCACAAGAAGCGGACCAGCATCGTGAACGCCGCGCAGACCCAGGTCGCCGCGCTGGCCAAGGAGGCCGTGGGCGTCGACAGCTGACGTCGCACACCCCTCACGAGGGCCCGCTCCCGCTCGGGGGCGGGCCCTCGCGCCGTCCGGGCGAGCCCATGACGTGCACGGGCGGGCGCGGTCGGTCGGGGCTCGCTGGATCGGGGAGATCTCGGTCGCACCGTGTTTGACCTGCGGACCGGGTCGGGGATGGGATGCCGCATGAGCATCACGCCCGACACCCTCGAGCAGGAGTTCTCCCTGACGACGGCTGTCACCCGCCTGGACTTCCTGGCCCGGCGGGACAGCGGGGAGACCACGCTGAACACCGCGGAGGACGTCGACGCCGACGACTGGACCTCGTTCCGGTCGGCCACCACGTCGCTCGACGTCCCCGAGTCGCTGGAGCTGCTCGCGCTCGGTGAGGTCGTGGCGCGAAAGGCCCGGGACAGCCAGCTGACCGGGTTCCGCGCCGCCCTGCGCGGCGGTGCCTCTTGGGAGCAGATCGCCGAGGCGCTCGGCATCCGGCCCGAGGAGGCGTGGACCCGCTACCACCAGCTCATCGAGCGCCACGAGCGCGCCCGCGTGCTCGACACCGACGCGGCCGCGGCCGCCCGCGAGCTCGCCGGCACCCGCCCGAGCTGACGAAGGACCCTCCCGCCCCCGCCTCTCGCAGCAGGAGGACCCCCCCTCCCCTTGGAGGACCCCCTTGCCCCCCGCCACTCGCAAGCGCGCGGCGGACCCTGCAAGAGGGCCATCAGCGCTCGGGGCGGTGCCCTGGACGGGGGCGGGGCCCGGCAGGGGGGCTGTTCCGGCAGTCACTCGGCGCGCACGCACCGGTTCCGCTGCGGCGGCCGATCCGCTGCACTGGCCCTGCCGGCGTCGTCCGCGGCAGCTGCCACGGAGACGTCGGCGCGCGAGTGCCCGAGCAACCGTCGAGGAGGAACGCGATGAGCGCAGCCACGGAGACCGGCGACGTCACCGGCACCAAGGACAAGGACTACAACCTCATCTGGTTCACCGAGCAGTGCCTGAGCAATGCCCTGCGGCTGGAGACCTACGTCCAGGACGCGGAACGGGACGGTGACAACGAGCTCGCCGACCTGTTCCGCAAGGCGCAGAGCGACAGCCGCAAGGGGGCCGAGCAGGGCAAGGCGCTGCTGCGCTCGCGCATGAGCGGCTGAGGTCCCGCGGTGGGGGCCGGGACCGGACGTCGTCCGGCCCCGGCCCCTCTCGTCCGTCGAGGTGACCGTCCCGCCCGGCCAGGACGACGCGCGACCGGGCAGCCTGTCCCGGAGCCGGCGCCGGGCAGCCGCTGGAGGTGCCGGACGACTGCTCCGGGCTCCTCCGGCGGGGAGAAGTCGACGTACTCGCAGTCGGTCAGCGCCTCGGGCCCGTGGCCGGCCGCCCAAGGGAACGCCTGCCCCGCCTCGTCCGGAACTCGACCCCGTCGCCCTCCATCGCCACGGGGAGGTCGGTGCGCGCGATGGTCTGCACGACGCCTCCCCGAGCTGTCACGGCGCGATGTTCTGGTTGAGGCGGAACAGGTTGCCCGGGTCCCAGGCCCGCTTGACCTCGCGCAGCCGCTCGTAGTTCGCGCCGTAGTTCTCGGCGACCTTCCCCGCGTCGTCGGCCGAGGCGAAGTTGGTGTAGCCCCCGGCCTGGGAGTGCGGCGCGATCGCCGCGTGGTAGTCGCGGACCCAGCGGGTGTTCGCCTCGTTGTCGGCCGGGTCGGGCCACATCCCGGCGATCACCGTCGCGAAGTGGGCGTCGCGGTGGCCGAAGGCAGTGGCGTCGGGTGCCACGTCGTGCACTGCCCCGTTGATCGGGTAGATGTGCATGGTCGAGTTGACCACCGGGACCCGGGCGCCGTGCTCGACGTGCGCGGCGATCGCCTCGTCGGTCAGCTCGGTGACGAACGCGGCCTTCCAGTAGTGCTGCAGCCCGGGCGGGACCAGCGGGTCGAAGGCGCTGTTGAGCGCCGGGTAGGGCATCGGCCCGACGTGCTCGGCCACCGGTGCGGCGACCTCGCGCAGACCGGCGATGATCCGCTCGCCCTCCTCCGCGGAGCCGTTGTAACAGGAGACGACCGCCACGAACGGCTCACCGACCCGGGCCTCCGGCACGAACGGCAGCGGCGGGGCGATCTGGAACGCCGGGAAGCCGCCGTACTCGCGGGGTGCCTCCCGGATGAACTCGCGGTAGAAGGTCAGCACCGCAGGCGCGTCGGCCAGCTCGAAGAACACGGGCCCGCCGTAGATCTGGTCCACCGGGTGCAGCCGGTAGGTGAAGCGAGTGACGACGCCGAAGTTGCCGCCGCCGCCGCGCAGCGCCCAGAACAGGTCCGCGTTCTCGTCCTCGTCGGCGGTCACCACCCGGCCGTCGGCGGTCACCACCTCGGCGGCGACCAGGTTGTCGCAGGACAGACCCGCGCCGCGGGACAGGTAGCCGATGCCGCCACCGAGGGTCAGCCCGCCGATGCCGGTGGTCGAGATGATCCCGCCGGTCGTGGCCTGCCCGGAGGCGGCGGTCGCGTCATTGAACCGGCCCCACGTCGTCCCGCCGCCGGCGGACGCCGTCCGGGCGGCCGGGTCGACGTCCACGGCCTGCATCACCGACAGGTCGACGACGACCGCGTCGTCCGCCGTGCCGAAGCCGGGCACGGAGTGCCCGCCGCCGCGGACGGCGACCGCGCGACCGGTCTCCGTCGCGTACCGGACCGCGGCCACCACGTCGTCGGTACCGGCGCACCGGATGACCACGTGCGGCCGGGCGTCGATCATGGCGTTGTAGACGTGCCGCGCCTCCTCGTAGTCCGGGTCCCCGGGCCGGATCACCTGGCCCCGGAAGCGGTCGGCGAGCGTGCCTGGCACCTGCGTGGTCATGGCCCCTCCAGCGGTCGTCCGGAACGATGGACGACGCCGGCGGGGGCGCGGGGTCCGGCCGGCAGCGCGGTCACCGGCCCGGGGGCTGCGGCTGTCGCTGCGGGCCCGGCGCAGCCCCCGTCGTCGCCGGCCGGGGCCGACCGTAGTGAGGCCGCACCCCCGCGGACAGGGCCCATCGACCGTGGTGCCGGGCCCGCAGCGCGGCCGGTAACGGCCCTGCTCCCGCTGGCCCCCTGCAGGGTCCCGCCGCGAGCCTGCGAGTGGTGGGGGGCAGGGGGTCCTTTCTCAGCGGTGCAGCAGCGCGAAGGTCGCGACGGCGTGCGCCACGGCCTCGCCGTCCTGCTCGACGTCGGCCTCGCAGACGGTGAGGTGCTTCCCGCGGGTGCGGACCCGGCCGGTCACGACGAGCGGTCCGGGGCTGCCCGGGCGCAGGTAGGTGACGGTGAGCTGGCTGGTGGCCGGCACCTCACCCTCCCCGGTGGTGGTGCGCACCGCCTGGCCCATGGCGGTGTCGACCAGCGTGGCGAGCACACCGCCGTGCAGCGTGCCCGCCGGGTTGAGGTGCTCCTCGCGCACCTCGAAGGCGATCCGCGCGCCGCCGTCGTCGGCGTCCTCCACCTGGGCGCCGATCCGCTGTGCGAAGCCCCCGGGGCCCGTCTGCTCGCTCATGTCGCGGCGCTACCCGCAGGGGCGCCGTCCGACTCACCGGCCGGGTCGTGCCGGAGGCTCCGGGCCCAGAGCGGGTCTGACGGATCTCCAGCCTCGGTAGCGCCGACCAGACGGCGCTCCACTACGTTCGAAGGGCCGTCGGATGCGAACCGGTATCCGAAGGCCCTCGGCCTTGCGGAGCAACCACCTGGTCGGCGCTCCCATCGGCATGGATCCGTCAGACACGCCCCAGCGTCGGGGCGTCACCGCCGGCCGGCGCCGGCGCCGCCCGGAGGGAGCAGGCGTGACCGCACCGCAGGAGACGCTGGACCGGTGGGCCGACGGCGAGCGGCTGTTCGCCACGGCGCTCGGCAGGCTGACCGACGAGGAGTTCGACCGGCCCTCGCTGTGCTCGGGTTGGGACCGGCGGCACGTGGTGGCCCACGTCGTCCGCAACGCCGACGCGCTGGGCAACCTGCTGACCTGGGCGCGCACCGGCGAGGAGACGCCGATGTACCCCTCGCGCGAGGCCCGGGAGGCCGGCATCACCGAGACCGCCGCGCTGGACGCGTCTCAGTTGCGCACCGAGCACGTCGCCGCGGCCGCCCGGTTCGCCGACGCCGTCCGCGGGCTCCCCGGCCCGGCGTGGGGAGCGATCGTGCGCACCATGCAGGGCCGGGAGGTGCCCGCCTCGGAGGTGCCGTGGATGCGCTGCGTCGAGGTGGTCGTGCACGCCGTCGACCTCGACGCCGGCGTGGGCTTCGCCGACGCCGCCGAGGAGGTCCAGGCGGCGATCTGCGAGCAGGTGCTCGGCACGTGGGCGCGGCGCGGCGAGACACCGGACGTCGTCGTCTTCGCCGGCGACCGGGAGTGGGGGAGCGGCGCGGTGGCCGTCTCCGGCCCGCTGCCGGCGGTCACCGGCTGGCTCACCGGGCGCAGCCGGGGCGAGGAGCTGACGGCGGACGGCGACCTGCCGGAGCTGCCGCGCTGGCTCTGACGGGCCGTTCCGAGAAAGATCTCCCGACCGTGTCGATCCGGGTCGTGCCCGTTCGACGTGGAGGTGGGGGACGGTGGACCGCCGGCCGACCGGGCCGCGACCGCTCCCGCCCGAGGAGGGACCCGAGATGCGCTTCATGGTGATCGTCAAGGCCGACCAGGACACCGAGAACGGCGCGATGCCGACCGAGCAGGAGCTCGCCGAGATGGGCGCCTACAACGAGGAGCTGGTCCGGGCCGGCGTCATGCTCGCCGGCGAGGGCCTGCACCCCAGCTCCCGCGGCTTCCGGGTCCGCTACGACGCCGACGGGAAGAGCACCGTGGTCGACGGCCCGTTCACCGAGACCAAGGAGCTGATCGCCGGCTTCTGGATCCTGCAGGTCACCTCGCGCGAGGAGGTCGAGCAGTGGGTGCGGCGGGCGCCGTTCCGGCAGGGCGAGATCGAGGTCCGGCAGGTCTTCGAGACCGACGACTTCGGCGACGCGATGACCCCCGAGCTGCGCGAGCAGGAGGACCGGATGCGGGCCACCGTCGAGCAGCAGCAGAACCGGTGAAGGTGGCGGGCGGGGCGGCGGGAAGCTGTCGGACGACGACGCACCGGGTCGTCGAGGCCGTGTGGCGGATCGAGTCCGCCAAGCTCGTCGCCGCCCTCGCCCGGGTCACCGGGGACGTCGGCCTGGCCGAGGAGCTGGCCCAGGACGCGCTGGTGGCGGCGCTGGAGCGGTGGCCGGAGACGGGCGTCCCCGACAAGCCGGCGGCCTGGCTGATGGCCACCGCCAAGCACCGGTCGGTCGACGTCTTCCGGCGTGCCGAGCGGCTGGAGCGCAAGACCGCGCTGCTGGGCCGCGAGCTGGTCGAGGCCGAGGAGCCCGACTGGGCCGCGGCGCTGGACGAGGTGGTCGAGGACGACCTGCTGCGGCTGGTGTTCACCGCCTGCCACCCGGTGCTCTCCCGCGAGGCCCGGGTGGCGCTGACCCTCCGGTTGCTCGGTGGGCTCACCACCGCCGAGATCGCTCGGGCCTTCCTCGTCCTGGAGTCGACCGTCGCCCAGCGGATCGTCCGCGCCAAGCGCACCCTCGCCGCGGCGCACGTGCCCTTCGAGCTGCCCACCGCCGCCGACCTCCCGGCCCGGCTCGCCTCGGTGCTCGAGGTTGTCTACCTCGTCTTCAACGAGGGCTACGCGGCGACCGCCGGCCGGGACTGGACCCGGCCGGAGCTGTGCTCGGAGGCGCTGCGGCTCGGCCGCGTCCTCGCCGAGCTGACGCCGCGGGAGCCCGAGGTGCACGGCCTGGTGGCCCTGATGGAGCTGCAGGCCTCCCGGATCCGGGCCCGCACCAGCCCGGACGGCGCCCCGGTCCTGCTCCTGGACCAGGACCGCGCCCGTTGGGACCACGTCCTCGTCGGCCGCGGGCTGGCAGCGCTGCGCCGGGCCGAGGGGACCGGCGCGGGCCTGGGGCCCTACGGGCTGCAGGCCGCGATCGCCGCCTGCCACGCCCGCGCCCGCACGGCGGAGGAGACCGATTGGGTGCGCATCGCCGCCATCTACGAGGCACTGGCCGAGCTCGCGCCGTCCCCGGTGGTCGAGCTCAACCGCGCCGTCGCCGTCTCCCGGGCCTACGGTCCGGCCGCCGGCCTGGCCATCGTCGACGTGCTGACCGCCGTCCCCGCGCTGCGCGGTTACCACCTGCTGCCCGCCGCCCGGGGCGACCTGCTGCTCCAGCTCGGCCGGACGGCGGAGGCGCGGGCGGAGTTCGAGCAGGCCGCCGGCCTCACCCGCAACGAGCGCGAGCGCACCCTGCTGCTCGACCGTGCTGCCGGGTGCGCGCCCGGGTGAGGACCGGGGCGGAACGCACGGGGTCCCCGAGGGGCTGCACCACGCACAGCTGGCCATGCCGCGGGACGAGGAGGAGGCCGCGCGGGCCTGCGGCGCCGGCGTGCAGCCGGCCTGACGGCGGGGCGGCCCGTTCCAGTGGGTGGTTGCCCGCCCACCGGTGGTAACAGAACCTCGTGGTCTCGTACAGTGACGGTGTCCGGCGTCACGGGGGCGCCGGACACCCCCACGTCGCAGCCGATCGTCCGGTTGCCTTGCGCGGTCGGCGGGGTACCGGGGACGGGCCCGCCCGCCCCCGAGCCTCCGGAGTGGTCCGTGGACCCGACCGACCCGCCCGTGCCCGAACTGCAGACCATGCCGCTGGGCCTCTACGACGTGGTGCAGTTCGCGATCCTCGGCGCGGGGTTCGCGCTGCTGGCCTACTTCCTGTACTCGCTGACCAGCCGCGACGAGGTGTCGGCCCGGTACCGGCCCTCGTCGTACGCAGCCCTCTGCCTGGCCGCGGTCGCGACGGTGGCCTACCTGCTCCTCTACCTCGACTGGGACAGCGGCTTCCGGCTCGAGGACGGCGTGTACGTGCCGAACGAGGAGGCGCGGACCACGGAGAGCACCCGCTACATCGACTGGTCGATCACGGTGCCGCTGCTGACCGTCGAGCTGCTGGCCGTCTGCTCACTGACCGGGGCGGCGGCACGCCGGCTGCGCTCCAGCACCATGGCCGCGGCCTTCCTGATGATCGTCACCGGCTACCTCGGGGCGCAGGTGCTCGACCAGGGGCGCGACCGGGTCGCCCTGGTCGTGTGGGGGCTGATCAGCACCGCGTTCTTCGCCTACCTGTACGTGGCGCTGATCGGCGCGGTGCGCCGGTCGCTGCCGACGATGGGTCCCGAGGCGGCCGTGAGCCTCCGGAACGCGACGATCGTGCTGCTCAGCAGCTTCGGCATCTACCCGCTGGTCTACGCGGTCCCCGTCTTCGCCGACGTCACCCCCGCGTGGTTCACCGCCATGCAGGTCGGCTACTCGGCGGCCGACGTCGTGGCCAAGATCGGCTTCGGCGTCCTCGTGCACAAGGTCGCCAAGCTGCGCACCGCCGAGGACGTCGCAGCCGGGGTCGACACGCACCCCGAACCGGTGTGGTCGAGCAACGTCCACAAGAGCGACGGCGTGCTCCCCGAGGTCGGGCGGATCGCCCCGGCCCTGCTCGACCGGCTCGGCACCTCCCCGGGACGTGAGGTCCTCCGCCGGTCCGACGCGGTTCCGGGCGCAGCCGGCCGCCGCCGCGAGGACACCTGAGGGAGGACCTCGCGCCTCCACCGGCCCCCTGCAGGGGCCCGCCGCGAGCGTGCGAGCGGTGGGGGGCAGGGGGCCCTTCTTCAGGGCAGCCGGGCGAGCAGTGCGCGGGCGAACGTCTCGGCCGCCGGGTCGACGGGTCCGTGCGCCGCGGCCCGCAGCCAGGCCCCCAGCGGTGCGGCCAGCGCGGGTGAGAGCGCCGCGATCCACGCACCGGTCCCCGCCCGCGCCTCGGCCACGTGCTCGGTGCCGCCGTCCGGGGAGTGCGCGACCACCTCGGGGCGGGTCGCCAGCAGTCCCCCGGCCCGCCAGTCGCCGGGCGTCGTCCGGGCGGCGAGGGCCTCCAGCCGGTCGGCCGCCGTCCGCAGCAGGAGAAGGGCCCCGTCCTCCTCCTGAAGGACCCCCTTGCCCCCCACCACTCGCACGCTCGCGGCGGGACCCTGCAAGGGGGCCGGCAGAGGCTCGCGGCGAGCCTCTGGACGGGGCCGCCACGGTGAGGCAGGCGGGTCCCCGGCCGTCGGCTCGCGGCGCATCGGGACGTGCGGGATGCCGTCCTCGACGTAGCCGGGGCCGCTGCGGCGGAACCCGAAGCGCTCGTACCAGCCCTCCAGGTGGGCCTGGGCGCCCAGCGTGATCGGGACGCCGTCGCACAGTGCGATCCCGGCCTCGATCAGCCGGGCCGACAGCCCCTGGCCGCGGTGCACGGCCGCGGTCGCGACCCGGCCGATGGCGCGCGTGTCCCCATCGTCGAGCACGCGGATCGTCGCGGCGGCGCCGCCCTCGCCGTCCTCGAACCACAGGTGCACCGTGGCCGGCTCGAGGTCCCGGCCGTCCAGCTCCGGGTAGGCGCACTGCTGCTCGACGACGAAGACGTCGACCCGCAGCCGGCACAGCCCGTAGACCTCGGCGCCGGTGAGCTCGGCGAAGCGGGCCGTGCGCATGCGGAGCGGTGCAGCGGTCATGCGGTAGTTGTAGCCGGTCGGGCCTGCCCGCCCCGCCGCGACCCGTGGTACACCTTCAAGTCAGGTGTGCCTAACCTGTCCTCCGGAGGACGCCGCCTCACGGGGCGGTCCCGCCGGGCACGGGGCCCGGCGATCCCGTCGGCGAGGAGGCCCACGTGCTCGGAGGAACAAGACTGGGGCGGAGCACCGCCGCGGCGCTCACCGCCCTGGTGGCGGCCGGGGCGCTCGCCGGTTGTGGCGGGGGCGACGCGGAGGCCGCGGAGACGCTCACGGTCTACAGCGCCCAGCACGAGAGCCTGGTGCGCACGATGCTCGAGGGCTTCACCGAGGAGACCGGCATCGCGCTGGAGTTCCGCGACGCCAACGACGCGGAACTGGCCAACCAGATCGTGCAGGAGGGCGAGGCCAGCCCGGCCGACGTCTTCCTCACCGAGAACAGCCCCTCGATCGACGTCCTCGACCGCGAGGGCCTGCTCGCCCCGCTGGACCAGTCGACGCTGGACCAGGTCGGCGCGCAGTACCGGCCCTCCTCGGGCAACTGGACCGGCTTCGCCGCCCGCTCCACCGTGCTGGTGCACAACCCCGCGCAGCTGCCCCAGGACCAGCTGCCGGCGTCGATCCTCGACCTCGCGAACCCGGAGTGGCAGGGCCGCATCGGTATCGCGGCGGGCGGTGCGGACTTCCAGGCGATCGTGGCCGGGGTCCTGGCGCTGCGCGGGGAGGAGGCGACCCGGGCCTGGCTGGAGGGGCTGGAGCGCAACGCCAACGTGTACCCCAGCAACAGCGCGGTGATGGTCGCCGCCGACGAGGGCGAGATCGACGCCGGCGTCATGTACCACTACTACTTCTACCGGGACCGCGCCGAGAACGGCCTGAAGAGCGACGACGCCGAGCTGCACTTCTTCCGCAACTCCGACCCGGGCGCCTTCCTCAGCATCTCCGGCGCCGGCGTCCTGGCCTCGTCCGACCAGCCCGAGCAGGCCCAGCGACTGGTCGCCTACCTGACCTCGCCGCCGGCGCAGCAGCGGCTGGCCGAGAGCACGGCACTGGAGTACGCCGTCGGCAACGACGTCCCCTCCGCGGAGGCGCTGCCGCCGCTGGCGGAGCTGCAGGCGCCGCAGGTCGACCCGGGCTCCCTCGACCAGCAGCGGGTCACCGAGCTGATGCAGGACGTGGGGCTGCTCTGAGCGCTTCCGCGTCGCCGGCCGCCGCGCCCGGGACGGCGGCCCGGCCGTCCGTCCCGGGCCGGTCGCGCACGCGCCGCGCCCCGATGACGCTGCTGCTCGCGGCGGCGGTCGCGCTGCTCGCGCTGCTGCCGCTCGGCTTCGTCGTCGCGGGGATGGCGGACGTCGGCTGGGCCGGCGTGCGGGAGCTGGTGTTCCGCCCGCGGGTGGCCGAGCTGCTGGGGAACACGGCACGGCTGGTCGGCGGCACGGTGCTGCTGTGCGCCGTCCTCGGCGTGGGCGCGGCCTGGCTGGTGGAGCGCTCGGCGCTGCCGGGACGGCGGGTCTGGCACGTGCTGCTGGTGGCGCCGCTGGCCGTGCCGGCGTTCGTGAACAGCTACGCCTGGATCTCGCTGCTGCCGGGGCTGGACACCTACGGCGGCGCGCTGCTGGTCGTGACGCTGTCCTACTTCCCCTTCGTCTACCTGCCGGTGGTCGCCGCCTTCCGCGGCCTGGACCCGGCGCTGGAGGACACCGCCCGCGGGCTGGGGCTCTCCGGCCCCGCCGTGTTCCGGCGGGTGCAGCTGCCGCAGCTGCGGGTGGCGCTGCTCGGCGGCTCGCTGCTCGTCGCGCTGCACGTGCTGGCCGAGTTCGGCGCGCTGCAGATGCTGCGCTACCCGACCTTCACCACCGCCATCTACGACCAGTACCGCGCCACCTTCAACGGGCCGGGCGCGACCGCGCTGGCCGGCGTCCTGATGCTGCTGTGCCTGGGGCTGCTGCTGGCCGAGCTGCGGCTCCGTGGACGTCGTGGCTACGCCCGCACCGGAGCCGGGGTGGCGCGCGCCGGGCGGCCGGTCCGGCTCGGTGCCCTCGCCGGCCCCGCGCTGCTGGCCCTGGGCGGGCTGGTCGCGCTGTCGCTGGCCGTGCCGCTGGGCAGCCTCGCGCTGTGGATGGTCCGCGGCTCGTCCACGGCGCTGGACCGGTCCGCGCTGCTGGAGACCACGGGGACCACGCTGGGGCTGGCCGCGGTCGCAGCAGCCGTCACCACCGCGATGGCGCTGCCGACCGGCTGGCTCGCCGTCCGCGCCCGCGGCCGGCTGGCCACCCTGCTGGAGCGCAGCACCTACCTCGGCAGCTCGGTGCCGGCGATCGTCATCGCCCTCGCGCTGGTCACCGTCTCCCTCGAGGTGACCCCGTGGGTCTACCAGACGGTGCCGGTGCTGCTGGCCGCCTACGCGATCCTGTTCCTGCCCCGCGCGATCGTCACGGTGCGCGCCGCCGTCGAGCAGGCGCCGCCGCTCTACGACGACGTCGCCGCCTCGCTGGGTTCCTCACCGGTGGACCGGCTGCGCCGGATCACGCTGCCGCTGCTGGCGCCGGGCCTCGGCGCGGGCGCGGCGCTGGTGTTCCTCGCGGTGGTCACCGAGCTCACCGCCACGCTGCTCCTCGCACCGATCGGCACCACGACGCTGGCCACCGCCTTCTGGTCGGCCAGCAGCGCGCTGGAGTACGGCGCCGCCGCCCCGTACGCGGTCGTCATGGTGCTGCTGTCGGCGCCGGCCACCGTGCTGCTCTCCCGCGACGCCCGGCGAGGGCTGACGACGTGACCACCCGACCTCCCTCCCCTCCTCGACGGGACCCGCTGTCATGAGCTCGCTGACGGTCACCGACGTGACGAAGTCCTACGGCGCGACGCCGGTGCTGACCGGGGTGGACCTGCACGTGCCCGAGGGCAGCTTCACCGCGCTGCTCGGGCCTTCCGGGTGCGGCAAGACGACGCTGCTGCGACTGGTCGCGGGCTTCGACGACCCCGACCGCGGCACCGTCGACGTCGGCGGGCGGCTGGTGGCCGGCCCCGGCCGCAGCGTGGCCGCGCGGCGCCGGCACATCGGCTTCGTGCCGCAGGAGGGCGGGCTGTTCCCGCACCTGTCGGTCGCCGGCAACGTCGCCTTCGGCCTGCCCCGCCGGCAGCGCCGCGACGCCGGCCGGGTGGCGTCGCTGCTGGAGCTCGTCGGCCTGGACGCCGCCCTCGCGCAGCGCTCGCCGCACCAGCTGTCCGGCGGCCAGCAGCAACGGGTCGCGCTGGCGCGGGCGCTGGCACCGGCGCCGTCCCTGGTGCTGCTCGACGAGCCGTTCTCATCGCTGGACGCGTCGTTGCGGGAGGAGACGCGGCAGGCGGTGGCCGACGCGCTGACCGCGGCCGGTGCGACCGCCGTCCTGGTCACCCACGACCAGGCCGAGGCGCTGTCGATGGCCGACCAGGTGGCCGTGCTGCGCGGCGGCCGGCTGGTGCAGCTGGCCGACCCGCGCACGCTCTACCGCAGCCCGCAGGACCTCGACGTCGCGACCTTCGTGGGGGAGTCCGTGGTGCTCGACGCCGACGTCCGGGCCGGCCGGGCGCACTCGGCCCTGGGCGTGCTGGACCTCGAGCGCACCTGCCCCGACGGGCCGGTGCGGGTGCTGCTGCGCCCGGAGCAGCTGCGGCTCGGGCCGTCGGCCGGGGCGGGACCGCGCGCCCGCGTGCGCGGCGTCGACTTCTTCGGCCACGACGCGCGGGTGCGTCTGGAGCTGTCGTCCGGGATGGCGTTCAGCGCGCGGCTGGAGGGCTGGGACCTGCCGGCGGTGGGGGACGACGTGACGGTCGGCGTCCTCGGTGCGGCGCTGCCCTTCCCGGGGGACGCCGTCCGGTCCGGGGTGGGCCGGGTGCCCGCGTCGACTTAGGTGTGCCTAAGCTCACCGGCGTGGACCTCCTCCTCTTCACGGTCGACCCCCGCTGGGGCGCCGACGTGGTCGCCGCGGGCGGCGCCGGGATCGTCGTGGACTGGGAACGGCGTGGCAAGCACCGCCGCCAGCTCGGCGAGGGCACCCAGATCAACGGCGACACCCCCGCCGACCTCAGCCGCATGCGCGCCGCCACCGACGGCCGGCTGGTCTGCCGCATCAACGGCTTCGGTCCGTGGACGGCCGCCGAGGTGGACGACGCCGTCGCCCGCGGCGCCGACGAGCTGCTGCTGCCGATGGTGCGCACGGCCGCGGAGGTGGACCGCACCCTCGACCTGGTCGACGGTCGCTGCGGGTTGGGCATCCTCGTCGAGACACAGGACGGTGTGGCGCGGGCGGCCGCGCTGGCCCGGCGTCCGCTGTCCCGGGTCTATGTCGGGCTCAACGACCTGCGCATCGACCGTGGCGCGCAGCAGCTGTTCACGCCGCTGGTCGACGGCACGGTGGACGCCGTCCGTGCCGTGGTGCCCGGCGCGTTCGGCGTCGGAGGGCTGACGCTGCCCGAAGCCGGCGCGCCGGTGCCGGCCTGGCTGCTCGCCGCCGAGCTCGTCCGCGTGGGCGCCGACTTCACCTTCCTGCGGCGCTCGTTCACCGCGGACATGGCCGGGCGGGACCCGTTCGTCGAGGTGCCCCGGCTGCTCGACGTCCTCACCGGGCTGGCGACCGCCACCGCGGTCGACGTGGCCGAGCGCCGGGCCGCCTTCGTCGCCGCGGTGACCGGCGTGCCGGTGGCACAGCCGGCGTGAGGGCCCTGGCGTGAGGGCTCTGGTCACCGGTGCCGGCGGTTTCGTCGGTCGGCACCTGGTCGCGCGGCTGCGCGGCGACGGGTGGGATGTCGTCCCGCTGACGCGCGCCTCCGTCGACCTGACCGATGTGGTCGCTGCTGCCGCGTTCGTGCGCGACGCCGACCCGGAGGTCGTCTTCTCGCTGGCCGCGGCGCGGCGCAAGGCGACGCCGGCTGAGCGCGCGGACGCCGTCGCGGTGAACACGTCGCCGTGGCTGGTCGATGCGCTGCCCGACCGGTGCCGGGTCGTCGTCCGCCTGGGGTCGTCGACCGAGTACGCCGCCGCGCCGGTGCCGCTGGCCGAGGACGCCGCGCTGCGCCCACGCGGGTTCTTCGGCGCGTCGAAGGCGGCCGGCTCGCTGCTGCTGCAGGCCGCCGCCGCCGAGCGCGGGGTGCGGTCGGCGGTGCTGCGCGCGTTCCAGGTGTACGGGCCCGGCGACCACCCGACCCGGCTGGTGCCGGTCGTGCTCGACGCCGCCCGCACCGGTGCCGTCGTCCCGCTGCCGGCGCGGATGAGCCGGCGGGACTGGGTGTGGGTGGGCGACGTCGTGGACGCCTGCGTCCGGGCCGCGCTGGCCGACGACCTGCCGCCGGGGCAGGTGCTCAACATCGGCACCGGCGTGCAGACCTCGACTGAGGAACTGGTGTCGCTGGCGTCGCGGGTGACCGGCCGGCCGATCGCCGGTGCGGCGGGTGCCCACCCGGGTCGGGACTGGGACACCAACTGCTGGGTCAGCGACCCGTCCCTGGCGGCGTCGCTGCTGGGCTGGCGGGCCTCCGTCGACCTGGCCGAGGGGCTCTCGCGCGCCTGGGCCGCGCTGTCGTGACCCGCGTCGCCGTCGTCGTCCCGGTGTACCGGAACGCGGCGACGCTCGAGCCGCTGGCCGCGCGGCTGGCCGCCGCGCTGGCGGACCGGGACTGGCGGCTGCGGCTGGTGGTCGACGCGTGTCCCGCCGGGAGCGCCGACGTCGCCCTGTCCCTGGCCGGCCCGCGGATCGGGGTGACCCTGCTCGAGGAGAACGGCGGGCAGCACGCCGCGCTGCGGCGGGGGCTGGCCGACGAGCCGGGCGCCGATGAGTGGGTGTGCATGGACGCCGACCTGCAGGACCCACCCGAGGCCGTGCCGCTGCTGCTCGACCGGCTGGCGGCGGGGGACGTCGAGGCGGTCTTCGCCGGACGGCGCGGGGCGTACGAGTCGTGGCTGCGGCGCTGCACCGGCGGGCTGCACCGGCGGGTGGCGGCGCGGCTGACCGGTCTGCCGCCGGACGCCGGCGCGTTCCTCGCGCTGGGGCCGCGGGTGCGCTCGGCCGTGCTCGCCGCCCCCGGGGCGCCGAGCGTGGTGCTCGCCGTGGGGGTGGCCCGCCGGCCGGTGGCCAGCGTGCCGGTGTCGCGCGCCGTGCGACCGGAGGGCCGGTCGGCGTGGACCGCGCGGGCCCGGCTGGGTCAGTCGGTGCGCTCGCTGGGCTGGGCGCTGCGCCAGCAGTAGGCGATCGCTGGCTGTCGGCGCCAACTGTCAAGAGGCTCGATCCATCCGTGAACAGGCTGCTGAGCTGCGGATTCGTGTTGTCCAGCGTGTCTCGATCGGCTAGGCTTCGAACAGGTGATCGAATCGGTGGGAGGTGTCGTGGAGCAGCTGCTGGCCTCCCTCGACGCCCTGGCCGCCGAGGACCTGGCCCCGTTGTTCGGCCCGGCGCTGCTGGACCGGCTGGGTCGGCTGCTGGTGGCGCAGAACCGGTTCGCCGCCGAGGTGGCCCGCACCGTGCGCGAGGCCGAGGTGTCCGGTGCCGCGGAGGTCGACGGGCTGAAGACGATGACCTCCTGGCTGCGCGGGCACGCGCATCTGTCCACGTCCGAGGCCGCGCGGGTGGTGCGCGCGGGTCGGGCGCTGGCGCACCTGCCGGCCATGGCCACGGCGTTCGCCGCCGGTGACGTGACCGCCGAGCAGGCCGGGCTGCTCGGCCGGGTCGCCGAGCCGGAGGCTCTGGCTCTGGCCGCCGGGCAGGGCGTGGACCTGGGCGGCGTGGACACCGTGCTCACCGAGGTGGCTGTGACCCGTCCGCACGCCGACACCGCCAAGGCGGTGCACCACTACCTGGACCACCTCGACGCCGACGGCCCGGAGCCCGACCCCACCGAGGGGCGGCGGCTGAGCATCGCCCGGCACGCCGACGGGTCGATCTCCGGCCGCTTCGACCTCGATGCGGTGGGTGGGGAGAAGCTGCAGACGGCGCTGGAGTCCGTGGTGCAGAGCGGGCGGTGTGCCGGGGATGAGCGGACCCGGGCCCAGCAGCAAGCGGATGCGCTGGTGCAGCTGTGCGACAACCAATTGGCCTCCGGTCAGCTGCCCATGCTCCGTGGGCACAAGCCGCAGGTGTTGGTCAAGGTCGGCATCGAGGACCTGGTCGACGCGGCCACCGGTGCCGGCGCCGCGAAGCTGGGGTTCGGCGCCACTATTTCCGCCGCCCGGGCGCGGAGGATCGCGTGCGACGGCACCCTCACCCGGATCGTGATGGGCCCGGACGGGAAACCGCTGGACTACGGCCGCAGCGTGCGCCTGGTGCCGCCGCACGTGCGCCGGGCCGCGGAAGTGCGGGACGGTGGGTGCGTGTTCGCCGGCTGCGGTGCGCCGACCTCCTGGTGCGACGTCCACCATCTGCTGGAGTGGGCCAACGGCGGCCAGACCAGCCTCGACAACAGCGCGCTGCTGTGCGAACGGCACCACACGAAGGTCCACCACGGCTTCCGGGTCGAGCGACAACCCGACGGCCGATGGCGCACCTGGCGCCCCGACGGCACCGAGATCCGCACCGGACCGGGCCGCACCGGCCCACCCCTTCCCGCCGCCGCCTGATCTGGCACTCACCCGGCCGGCAGCCGACCGACGCCCACCCACGGGCACCGCCGGCTGCCGGCTGTCCGTGCGTCGGCACCGTGAGCGACGAACCGGCACGTCAACGGGTGGCCCACTCCCGGTGAGGTCCGCGGTGGACGGCCGCGTAGACCTGGTCGCGCAGCTCGTTGGCGCGCTGGTCGGTCAAGGTCCCCGACAGGGGACGCAGTACCAGCCGCAGGAGCACGTTGACCTGGTCCTGGCGCAGCCCGAGTCTCCGGCGGGCGGCGTCCGGGAGGTCGGCGTAGGCGGTGCCGGCCAGGACGGTCACCGACTCGAGGTCCTCGACGGCGGGGCCGAGAGCGGTGCGGACGGTGTCCCCGAGCAGCTCCGCATCGACCGGGGCGTCCACGACGATGGACAGGTCCCGGCGCACGGGTGGCTGCGACGACACCGGTCGCCACGGGGCCAGGTCGAGCAGCTGCGGGGCGATGCGCGGGTCCGTCGAGCGCAGCACGCGGATGTCCTGGATGCCCTTGCGCACCATGAGCGCCCGGTCCAGGCCCATGCCCAGCGCCAGGCCGCTGTAGCGGTCGGCGTCGAGACCGGCACCGGTGAGCACGTGCTCGGCGGCCAGGCCGCACTCCGCCAGCTCCACCCAGCCGGACGCGGTGCACACGTCGACCTGCAGACCCTGCGTGGTGTAGGGGTGGTGGGCCGGTGAGGTGCGCCAGCGCACTCCGGGCAGGACGGCGCCGACCACCAGCGCGACCATCCGCTGGAGGTCGTCGACGCCCAGCCGCCGGGTGGTGGTGACGCGCCACAGGTCCACCTGGTGCGGCGTGCCCACGTGCAGCCGGTCGATGCTGTCCCGGCGGTAGCACAGGCCGGGCAGTGCCAGCAGCACGTCGACCTCGGGATCGGCGGCACGGGCGGCGGCGAGCGCGCGGAGTGCAGGGGGGACGCCGGCGCTGGTGTGGCTGCGCAGCATCACCGTCTCGGCGGCGTAACGGCTGTAGCGGGCGTCGCGCGTGATGTCGGCGACCGCGTAGCCGAGGCGGTCGTAGTTGTCCTCGACGCTCACCAGTGGACGGCGCCGCTGCACGTCGAGGGCGCAGTCCCAGGCGTGGGTCAGGGCGGCGAGCACGTCGTCGAGGAGCACCTGCATCGCATGCGGTCCGTCGGTGGGGTCGGACAGGTCGCGCAGCTCCAGCGCGACCTCGATGTCGCGGGGTGACAGCAGGGTGGTCATGGAAGCCCCTCCGGGGGGTCGTCGGTGGGCTGTGCGGGCTCACCCCCGGCCGACGGACTCCGTGACGGGCTACCGGCAGACCTCGGCGCCCCCACGGCTGCTCGGCAGCCGGGGGCGGAGAAAGGCGGTTCCGTGCTCGGGCACGGACCAAAGGTAGCGGTCCCCGAGCGACACGTCCCGTGAGTTCCTGCGCCAGCCCAGCCCAGCCCAGCCCAGCGCCGGCCCGCCGGTCGACCGAGCGGGCCTCAGCGCTCCCAGAGCTGGACGAGCAGGTCGGTCTTCGAGGCGTCGAACGCGTACTCGTCGACCACGCGGAGCCCGGCGTCGAGCAGGACGTCGTCGTCATCGGTGGACACCACCTCGCCGCGGATCACCCGGCGGACCAGCCACACCCGGTCCGCCGCGGACGGGGCGTCGTCCGGCGGCAGGACGACGTCGGGCCGCAACCGCGGTGCCGCCGTCCGGACGTAGTGGTCCAGCCCGGTCGCCGAGCGCTGGTCCGCGGCGACGATCGGCTCGCCGGGGCGCTGCCGCTCGGCCAGCAGGGCCACCACGTCGTCGGCCCGCTCCCGTGGCTCGCGCACGGCCAGGGGTGAGGCCGCCAGCAGCGAGCAGGCCACCAGCAGCGCGGCGACCGGTGCCCGGGCCGCGCGCGGCAGGGCCAGCGCACCGACCGCCGCCAGCACGCCCAGCGACAGCAACCCGGCCAGCAGGTACCGCGGGTGGTACACCGGCCGCACCGTCTCGGCGAGCAGCAGCAGCCCCAGCGGCACGAGCAGCCAGCAGGTCGCGACCACCCGCGCTCCGCTGCCACGCAGCGCGCCCAGGACGGCCAGCCCCACGGTGAGGTACAGGAGCGACCTGGATCCGCCGGTCCACGCCTCGACGGCGAGGTCGGCCAGGGTGCCCTCGGTGTCCCGCAGGTGCTCGGCGTTGCGCGCGCCGGTCCCGTTGAGCAGGTTCACCCCGACCAGCCCGACGGCGGGCAGCGCCGCGGCCGCACCGGTGAGCACCACCGGCAGCGCCCGCCGGCCGCGCAGCAGCAGCGCCGCGACGACGAAGCCGGCGAGCGCCGTCACCGCGTACCAGTGCGCCAGCCCCATCCCCGCGCCCGCCAGCCCGAACAGCAGCAGCCCCCGCGGGGCGCCCTGCAGCCAGCGCACCAGCCCCAGCAGCGCGCCGCCGGTGGCCAGGACTGCCAGCCCGTACGGGCGGGCCTCCACCGCCTGCTCGAGCAGCAGCGGGCTCGCCGCCAACAGGAGCCCGGCCAGCACCCCGGCCGCCCGCGAGGTCAGCCGGGTCACCGCGCGCGTGATCGAGGCCAGCCCGCCGGCGGCCGCCAGCAGCGACAGCACCCGCAGCGACGTGTCCCCGCCCAGCCCCGGCAGCGACACCCACGTGTGCACCACGAAGTACCAGGGCGCGTTGTACGACGGCGGGACGTCGGCCAGGTAGCCCGTCGTCCCGCGGCCGTCGACGATCGCCGCGAGGATCTCCCCGTACGGCCGGCGGCCCACCTCGGCGGTGAACAGCTCGTCGAACCACAGTCCGTGCCCCGGCAGCAGCAGCACCGTCCCCAGCAGGACGACGGCGAGCGGCGGCACCAGTTCGAGCACCGACCAGGGGGTCGGCGGCGCGCGGACCGGCTCGGGCGGTGCGGACACCCGTTCCGCCGTCGTGCTCACGTCGAGCAGGTTAGGCGACCCTTCCTGGGCAGCCGACGTGTCACTGCCGCGCCGTAGCGTCCCGGGCCTCCAGCGGGGGGAGGGGAGAGGTGACCGCAGGTCCCGGGCCGGCGCCACCGCCGTCGTCGGAGACGGTCGCCCGGCGGTTCCGCCGTCAGCCGCGCCGCGACACCGCGCACGAGCTGGCGGTCCGCCGCCGGCTCCACGCCCGCGGGGTGCGGTACCGGGTCGACGTCCGCCCGTGCGCCGGCACCCGGGCGCGCGGCGACATCAGAAAGGACCACCGTGCCCCCCACCGCTCGCAGGCTCGCGGCGGGACCCTGCACGGTGGCCACGTCCCGCACGCGAACAGGGAGTGGTGGCTGGCCGAGCTCGCGGGCAACGTCGCCCGCGACCGGCGGGCCGACGCGGTGCTGGGGGCCGAGGGCTGGCGGGTGCTCCGCTTCTGGGAGCACGAGGACCCCGACGCGGTCGCCGACGCGATCTGTGCAGCCCTGGGCCGACCGCCGTCCGGACCGTGACCGCTCAGTCGTCCGGGTCGTCCTGCTCGTTGTGCGCGCGCTTCCAGAGCGGGACCGCCATCCACCACCAGGCCAGCAGGGCGCCGACGACCGCGGCGGTGATCCACGCCAGCGTCAGGTCGAAGACCACGTCGGTCACCAGCAGCACCGCGCCGACGATCGCCACCGCCAGCACGGTCAGGCCGAGGAACGCCGACCGGTTGCTGCGCTGCAGCAGCGCCTCCTTGTCGTGCTGGCGGAACAGCACCCGGTGCTGCGCCGCGGGGGCGATCAGCAGGCCGGTCGCCACGGCGGCGGCCAGCAGCGTGACGAAGTAGACGTCCCGCTGGAAGTCGGTGAGCTGGGTGCCCTGCTGCTGGAAAGGCACCACGAGCAGGAACGCGAAGAGGAACTGCACCCCGGGCAGCGCGACGCGCAGCTCGTTGAGCAGCTCCATCAGCTCCCGGTCGATCCGCTGCTTGCGGCTCTCACCGTCCTGTGACGAGTCCCCGCGTTGCTGCGGACTCCGTACGCCCGTCATGGCCCGCACCTCCTGCCGTCGCCGTTCCGCCCGATGGGGGTGGAGCGGGATGGTGCCACGGCGCAGCGCCTGGTGTGTGTGCCGCTCGTGCACCTCTTCCGCGGCCGGGAGGACGACGCCGGAGGACCACCGGGCGCAGACGCGACGAGGCCCGGCGGACCGGTGTGGTCCGCCGGGCCTCGTCGCGTCGGTCAGCCCCCGACGGCGGCCAGGGCCCGGTCCACCAGGTCGTAGTGGCCCACCGCCCAGAACACGGCGCCGGCCGCCGCCAGGCCGCCCACGGTGATCGCCGCGGAGCTCACCGGGTGCTGCTTGGCGTGCGCCCAGGTGTCGCGGGCCTTGCGGCGGAAGGCGACGAAGAACCGCCGCGCCCACTCGAACTCCGTGGACCACACCCACAGCCCCACCAGGATCGGCGGGATGGTGAGCGGCCCGGGCAGCACGGTCAGGGCCAGCCCCAGCAGCACGAACAGCAGCCCGACGACGAACACCCCGACCCGGTAGGCGATGCCGAGACCCGGCTTCTGCCGGAGCCGGTCGCGCCACGAGCCGGGCTCGACCGGCCGTGGCTCGCCCAGCCCGTCGGTGCAGTCGGCGCACCGCGTGGCGCCGCCGCCGGCGTGCGCCTGGTCGGCGGTGTGGACCGTGCTGGTCACCGGGACTCCTGGGTCGCTGCGGAGGGTGGAGGCGGAGCGATCAGCGCTGGGCGAGCCCGCGCGCGACCTCGCTGGGCCGCTGCTGCTCACCGGCGTAGGAGCTGACCACCACGAGCGCCCCGGTCAGCGCCGGGATCACCCACTGCAGCTGGTCGAGCTTGGCCTGGGCCGCGGCGACCTCGGCCTTGGCCCGCTTGCTGGGCTTGGTGCCCGAGCGGGACGGCGTGCCGCCGGCGTCGGAGACCACCTTGCCCAGGGCCCGGCTGTAGGCCGTGACCCCCAGGGCGGCCGCGGTGAGCGTGGTCTTGAGCGCGCTCATGCCGGCGACGCCCTGCTGCTCGGCCACGCGCCTCCGGTTGCCGAGCAGCTGGCCGACGCTGCCGATCAGGTGCGCGCCGATGGCCGCGGCGTTTACCGGCGTCCACCGGTCCCAGCCGGCGTTGGCCACCCGGCCGGTGTCCGATGCGCTGCCGGCCTCAGCGGCTGCGGCGTTGAGCGCGACGGCGTTGGCCAGCGTGCCGCCGAACCAGGCGGAGAGTCCGAGGTCGTGCAGCGAGCGGGACAGGGTGTTGCGCGCCATTGGTGATCTCCTCAGGTGGGGACAGGTGGAGTCGCTCTACCCCGCATCCCGCGTTCACACTCGATCGCGCGCCCCCGTGCTCAGGTGCCGTAGCGCAGCGCGGCCCGGCGGCGCGCCTTGGCCGCCTCCTCCTCCCGGTCCTTGGGCGGAGCCGTGGTGACCAGCGCGGCGAGCAGCCGGGCCGAGGCCTCGGCGACCTCGGCGACGGCACGGTCGAAGGCCTCCGCGTTGGCCCGCGACGGCCGCGCCGTCCCGCTGATCTTGCGGACGTATTGCAGCGCGGCGGCGTGCACCTCGTCCTCGGTGACGGGGGGCTCGAAGTTGGCCAGTGGCCGGATGTTGCGGCACATGCGCCGCAGCGTAGGAGCGCCCGGCCCGCACCGGGGCGCCTCAGACGGCGAAGCCGGCCCGGTCGACCTTCCGGTGGTAGCGGGTGCCCAGCCCGCCGCCGAGCAGCGCCCCGGCCAACGACGCCGCCGCGGCGGCCGCGAGGGTGACCAGTCCGGTAGTGGTGGCGGTGCCCTCCTCGACCGGGATGCGCGGCAGCTCCAGCCGCGCGAGCACGTTGTACTCGCTGCCCAGCGCCACCGCGGCACCGGAGACCAGCAGGACGACGACCAGGCCGACCAGCCAGACCGCCAGGCCCTGCCGGAAGCCGGTGAAGCGCGCCATCCGCCCGGCGACGTACCCGCCGGCGAGGTAGGACAAGAAGAGGACGACGAGCAGCGCGACCGCCCCGCCGAGGCCCATCTCCCCGGCCGACGCCCCCTCGGTCAGACCCAGCGCGACGTCGGCCGCCGACACCAGCGCGACGAGCAGCACCGCCAGGCCGGTCGCCGACAGCCAGCCGAAGAACGCTGCACCCCACGCGATCCCGCCGAACGCCGACTGCTGGGCGGCGACGGCGTCCCGCGCCACGCCGGAGGTGGCCGAGGCGCCCTCGGGGACGGTGCGGTCGCTGCTCGCCATGGTGGGCCTCCCGGGGAAGATCGGAGCCGGACGTGCCCGGCGGGGTGCCCCGGGCCGGTGGGCACAAACGGTGCGCCGGAGGCGCGACGAGGCCTCTGAGGAGGAGCGGTGATCGTGGTGCTGGTGGACACCGCGAACGTGGTCGGCGCCCGGCCCGACGGCTGGTGGCGCGACCGGCCGGCGGCGACGTCCCGGCTGCTGGCCCGGCTGACCGCGCTGCCGGGCCGCATCGTGCCCGCACCCGGAGGCGGGCGGCTGCTCTGCGGCGAGGTCGTCGCGGTCGTCGAGGGAGCCGCGTCGACGGTCCCGGCGCCGGAGGGCGTCACGCTGGTGCGCGCTCCCGGCAGCGGGGACGACGCGCTCGCCTCCTACGCCGGCCGGCTCGCGGTGGAGGGGCGGCGGGTGCTGGTGGTCACCGCCGACCGCGGCCTGCGCGCGCGGCTCCCGGACGACGCCACCGTCGCCGGCCCCGGCTGGCTGTACGAGGTGCTGCCCGCATGACCCGGGAGGCACGAGGGTAGAGCGACTCCACCGACGCGCGACCGAGACCTGTGCGCGCGTCTGCACCCCTCCCGAGCACGAGGAGCCGCATGCCGCCCGCCGTCCCGCCGTCCCGCCCCCTGACCGCCCTGATCACCGGAGCCTCGAGCGGGATCGGTCGGGCCACGGTGCACGCCCTCGCCGCCCGCGGCGCCCGGCTGGTGCTCGTGGCCCGGGGCCGTGAGGCGCTGGAGGAGACCGCCGCCGAGGCCCGCGAGAAGGGCGCTGCCGACGTCCTGGTCTGCCCGGCCGACGTCGCCGACGCCGACGCCGTGCAGCGGGCGGTCGAGACCGCCGTCGAGCGCCTCGGCCGCCTCGACGCCGTCGTCCACTCGGCGCAGACCATGGCCTACGGCCGCATCGAGGACGTGCCCCGCGAGGCCTTCGAGGCCGTCGTGGACACCTCCCTGCACGGCACCGCCAACGTCGCCCGCAGCGCGCTGCCGGTGTTCCGCAGCCAGGGTGCCGGGCACCTGGTCGTCGTCAGCTCGCTGCTGGCGTCGGTGACCGCGCCGCTCATGGGCACCTACGCGGCGGCGAAGTGGGGTCAGCTCGGGCTGGTGCGCACGCTGCAGCAGGAGACGCGGGACGCGCCGGGAGTGCACGTCTCGGCGGTCGCCCCCGGCGGGGTCAACACCCCGATCTACTACCAGGGCGCCACGTGGGCCGGCAGCACCGGCCGGCCGCCGCCCCCGGTGTACTCGGCGGAGCGGGTGGCGCGCGCGGTGGTGGCGCGGCTGGACCGGCCGCGGCGGCTGGTGCAGGCGGGGATAGCCAACCCCGTGGTCATCGCCGGCTTCCGGCTGCTCCCGGCCGTCTACGACGCGCTGGTCGGGCCGCTGTTCCGGGTGTTCGCCCTGGCCGGGGACGGCGCACCACCCAGCGAGGGCAACGTCTTCACCTCCCGGACGGAGCGCAACGCCAAGGACGGCCGCTGGCACGGCGTCTGAGCGCTCCCGGTCACCAGCGCTCGCGCCGGTCGGCCAGGCCCTCCTCGAACGCGGTCACGACGCCGGCGGCGACGTCGCGGAGCTTGACGTTGCGCCGCTGCGAGGCGATCCGCAGCAGGTCGAAGGCCCGGTCGGCCGTGCACCGCTCCTGCGCCATCAGCAGGCCGACCGCCTGACCGATGGTGGCCCGGGTCTCCAGGCCGCCGATCAGGGACTCGGTGCGCTCGTCGCTGTCGGCGATCCGCAGCGCCACCGTGAGCGCACCGGTGGCCTGCTGGGCCCAGTCGGCGGCGGTGGCCTCGTCGTCGGCGCTGAACACCCGGGGCTCGGTGGCGTAGAGGTTCAGCGCACCGCTGTTGCGGCCCTCGACCACCAGCGGCAGCGACAGCGAGGACCGGACGCCGAGCTCCGCGGCTCGCGCCGGGAAGGGGGTCCAGCGGTCCTCGGTGGCCATGTCGTCGACGCGGACGACGGTGCCGGTGCGCATCGACTCCAGGCACGGGCCGGTGTCCGCCGCGTACTGCCGCTCGTCGGCCTGCTGGGCCAGCGGCCCGGTGCTCGCCACCGTCACCCCGGTGCTGTCGCGGGTGAGGGTCAGTCCGCAGGCCACGGCGGCGGGGACCTGTCGCGCGGCGAGGTGCACCAGGTCGCCCAGGAACGACCTGAGGTCGCCCCCCGACGCCAGCAGGGCGAGCAGCTCCCCGTCGTCGGACTCCGTGTCCAGCCTCGGCGTCACTGCGCCCGTCCTCCGTGTCGTGCCCGTCCGGCCGATGGAGTATCCAGCACGCACGGGCGGCGCGGGGAGACTCCGCGCGAACGGCGCCGTGAACAGCGTGTTGCCTCCGGCCCAGGCCGTTGACCCGGCCGGGACGCCGGACCAGGCTGGCCCTCCCCGCCTGCAGCGGGCCGACTCCCGGAGGCGCCCGTGACCGCCGATCCCACCGCCCGCCCCACCCCGCCGAGGTCCGCACACGCGGGCGTCGAGGCGGAGCGGGTCGACACCGGCTACCTCGAGAGGCGCCGGCTGCGATCCGGGACGGCGGGCTGGCTGCTGCTGGCCGGTCTCGGCGTCTCGGCGGTCATCTCCGGCGACTACGCCGGGTGGAACTTCGGCCTGGCCGAGGGCGGGTTCGGCGGACTGCTGATCGCCACCGTGCTGATGGCGGTCATGTACACCGCGATGGTGTTCGGGCTGGCCGAGCTCGGCTCCGCGCTGCCGACCGCCGGCGGCGGCTACACCTTCGCCCGGCGCGCGCTGGGCCCGTGGGGCGGCTACGCCACCGGCGTCGCCGTGCTCATCGAGTACGCGATCGCACCGGCGGCCATCGCTACCTTCATCGGCGCCTACGTCGAGTCCCTCGGCCTCTTCGGCATCACCGACGGCTGGTGGGTCTACCTGGTCGTCTACGCACTGTTCATCGGGATCCACCTGATGGGTGTCGGCGAGGCGCTCAAGGCGATGTTCGCCGTCACCGTCGTGGCGCTCGCCGGGCTGGTGGTCTTCCTCGTCGGCGCCGTCCCGCGGTTCGAGGCCGGCAACCTGCTCGACATCGCACCCACCGACGCCGCCGGCGCCTCGGCGTTCCTGCCGTACGGGCTGATCGGCGTCTGGGCGGCGTTCCCGTTCGCCATCTGGTTCTTCCTCGCCGTCGAGAGCGTCCCGCTGGCCGCCGAGGAGGCCCGCGACCCGGCCCGGTCGATGCCGCGGGGGATCGTCGCCGCGATGGGCGTGCTCGTCGTGCTCGCCGTCCTCATGCTGGTGTTCACCCCGGGCGCGGCGGGGTCGTCGGCGATCGCGGGGTCGGGCAACCCGCCGGTCGACGCGCTGGCCGGTGCCGGCGCACCCGACGCCCTCACCCGGGTGGTCAACTACGCCGGCCTGTTCGGGCTGGTGGCCAGCTTCTTCTCGATCATCTACGCGTACTCGCGGCAGACCTTCGCGCTCTCCCGCGCCGGCTACCTGCCGCGCGCCCTCTCGGTGACCAACGGCCGCAAGGCGCCGGTGCTGGCGCTGCTCGTCCCGGGTGCCATCGGCTTCGTCCTGTCATTGACCGGCCAGGGCGCGATGCTGCTCAACATGGCCGTCTTCGGGGCGACGGTGTCCTACGTGCTGATGATGGTCAGCCACATCGTGCTGCGCCGCCGCGAGCCGGACCTGCCCCGCCCGTACCGGACGCCGGGCGGGACGGCGACCACCGGCGTCGCGCTGGTGCTCGCGGCCGCCGCGGTCGTGGCCACCTTCCTCGTCGACGTCACCGCGGCGCTGTGGACGCTCGCGGCGTACGCCGCCTTCCTCGCGTACTTCGCGCTCTACAGCCGCCACCACCTGGTGGCCTCCGCGCCGGAGGAGGAGTTCGAGCTGCTGGCCGATGCGGAGGAGGACGTCCGATGAGGCGCGTCGGCACGGTCGGCGGGCACACCTACGAGTTCCCGACCCTGGTCGAGCTGATGGCCAAGGCGACCCCGCTGCGTTCCGGCGACGTGCTGGCCGGCTGCGCCGCGGAGTCGGCCGCGGAGCGGGTGGCCGCGCAGACGGTGCTCGCCGACCTGCCGCTGGCCACCTTCCTCGACGAGCAGGTGGTCGGCTACGACGAGGACGACGTCACCCGGCTGGTGCTGGACACCCACGACCCGGTCGCCTTCGCGCCGGTCGCGTCGCTCACGGTGGGGGAGTTCCGCGACCGGCTGCTGGCCTGGGCCGCCGCGGGCGACGAGCCGGCGATCAGCGACCTGGCCCCCGGCCTGACGCCGGAGATGGTCGCGGCCACGTCGAAGCTGATGCGCAACGCCGACCTGGTCGCCGTCGGCCGGCGCACCCGGGTGGTCACCGGGCTGCGCAGCACCCTCGGCCTGCCCGGGCGGCTGGCCTCGCGGCTGCAGCCCAACCACCCGACCGACGACCCGCTGGGCGTCACCGCGTCCATCGTCGACGGGTTGCTGCAGGGCTGCGGGGACGCCGTCATCGGCATCAACCCGGCCACCGACTCCCCGGCCCGCACGGTCGCGCTGCTGGAGCTGGTCGACGAGGTGATCGGCCGCTACGGCATCCCGACCCAGTCCTGTGTGCTGGCCCACGTCACCACCACGCTGCGGGCGCTGGAGGCCGGCGCCCCGGTCGACCTGGTGTTCCAGTCGGTCGCCGGCACCCAGCCGGCCAACCGCGGATTCGGCGTCACCCTCGACCTGCTCGCCGAGGCCCGCGCCGGCGCGCTGGCCCTGGGGCGTGGCACGGTCGGGTCGAACGTCACCTACTTCGAGACCGGCCAGGGCTCGGCGCTGTCGGCCGACGCGCACCGCGGCATCGGCGGCCGGCCGGTCGACCAGCAGACGCTGGAGGCGCGCGCCTACGCCGTCGCCCGGCACTTCGACCCGCTGATCGTCAACACCGTCGTCGGCTTCATCGGCCCGGAGTACCTCTACGACGGCAAGCAGGTGCTGCGCGCCGGGCTCGAGGACCACCTCTGCGGCAAGCTGCTCGGCCTGCCGATGGGCGTCGACGTCTGCTACACGAACCACGCCGAGGTCGACGAGGACGACATGGACTCGCTGATGCTGCTGCTCGGGGCGGCCGGCTGCACGTTCCTCATCGCCGTCCCCGGGATGGACGACGTGATGCTGCACTACCAGTCGCTGGCGTTCTCCGACGTGCTGACCACCCGCTCGGTGCTGGGGCTGCGGCCGGCCCCGGAGTTCGAGGCGTGGCTGGCGCGGATGGACCTGCTCGACGACGCCGGCCGGGTGCGCGAGCTGACCGCCGACGCGCCCGCGGCGCGGGCCCTGCTCGCGGCGGCGTCGTCGTGAGGAGCCGGGCATGACCGACGCCCTGGACCGGCCGCTGCCGGCGAGCGACGACCCGTGGGCCGTGCTGCGGTCGGCCACCCGGGCGCGCGTCGCGCTCGGCCGGGCCGGCGACGCGCTGCCGACCGCCCGGGAGCTGGAGTTCCGGGCCGCGCACGCCGCCGCCCGCGACGCGGTGCACCAGCCGCTGGACCCGGCGCTCGTCCGCGCCCACCTCCCGGGTGCCGAGCTGCTCGAGGTGCACTCGGCCGCGCCCGACCGCGCCACCTACCTGCAGCGGCCCGACCTCGGCCGGCAGCTCGCGGAGGGCACGGAGCTGCCGCGCGGCGACGCCGACCTCGCGGTCGTGGTCGCGGACGGGCTCTCCCCGCGTGCGGTGCACGAGCACGCCGGAGGGCTGGTGACCGCGCTGCTGCAGCGACTGCCCGGCTGGACCGTCGCGCCGCTCGTGCTGGCGCACCAGGCGCGGGTCGCCCTGGGCGACGCGGTGGGGGAGGCACTCGGTGCCCGGGCCGTCGTCGTGCTGATCGGGGAGCGGCCGGGGTTGTCGTCGGCGGATTCGCTCGGCGTCTACCTGACCTGGGACCCCCGGCCGGGGCGGGTGGACTCCGAGCGCAACTGCGTCTCCAACGTCCGCCCGCCGCACGGGCTGTCCTACGCGCAGGCCGCCGACACCGTGGCCGCGCTGCTGGGCGCGGCCCGGGAGCTCGGCGCCTCCGGTGTGGTGCTCAAGGACGAGGGACAGTCGCTGCCGCCCGGCGCCGGCTGAGGCTCAGCCGAGGACGGCGTCGACCGCGTACTGGTCGTCGAACGTGACGCGGAACTCGGTCACCCGGCCGTCCCTGAACCGGTAGATGTGCGCTTCCAGCACGTCCTCGAAGGAGCGGTCCCCGCGGCGGGCGCTGGTCCGCACGACGGCCACGCCGTCGGTGTCGTCAGCGAGGACCGTGTGGAGGTCGAGCCGGAGACTGCCCTCGGTCAGCTGTCCCAGCCGTCCGAGCAGCTCGCGGACCGCGTCGCGGCCGCGGTGCACCCCGCTGAGCTGGTTGCGGCCGGTCTCGTGCCACTCGACGTCCTCGGCGAGGAGGTCGTCGAGGGGACCGAGGTCGCCCCGGAGGAACGCGTCGTAGGAGTGCCGGAGCCGCTGCGCGTTGGGGTGTGCGGTGGCCGAGGGCGCCGTGCCGTGCTGCGTCGTCATGGCTGCCTCCTCGCAGGAGAAGGACCCTCCTGCCCCCCACCGCTCGCAGGCTCGCGGCGGGACCGTTGCAGGAGGGCCGCGTGGGCGGGGCACCGCGTCGGCGTCGCCGAGCGGACGACCCAGAACGACGCTCGGCGACACCGGCGGGCGCCAGCAGTGTCGACTCCGCCGTCCCGCCGGGGAAGGGGACCGGCAGCGGCCGGGTGTGGCGGTCGCCCTCCGTCCCGGTGCGGATGGGACGGGTCAGCGCGCCTCGGCCTCCTGCCACGCGAGCCGGCGACCCACGAGCAGCAGGCGCATCGTCTGCTCGGCGGAGGAGACGAGGAAGTCCGAGGTCTCTTGGAGCGCGTGGTCCAGCGTGCACGGGCGGGTGAGGATCGACGCGTAGGCGTCCAGCCCGGCGTCCAGGGCGGCCTGCACGCCCGCGCCGACGGTGCCGCTGAGGGCGATGACCGGGATGTCGCGAGCCGCCGCGCGGCGGGACGCCTCGGCGGGCACCGTGTGCCGTTCCCATCTGCGCCGACGCGAGAGGGGCGGGGAGGTACCCGGCCTCCCCGCCCCCCGCGCATGCTCGTCAGTGGCCGTCGGAGTCGTTCGACTTCTCGAACCCCTTCTTGGCCCGGGCCTCGACCGAGATCGCGTCGGTCGTCCCGTGGTGGTGGTGCGCCTCCTCGATCTCGTGCACCGCCTCGTCGAGCACGGGGACGTGCACCCCCTTCTTCGGCAGCAGCAGGCGGACCACCGGCCACAGCAGGACCAGCGCCACGATGACGTACACGACGACGGACAGCGGGTCGATCAGCCCGCCGATCGCCCCGTTGCTGATCTGCAGCGCCTGCCGCAGCTCCGCTTCGGCGAACGGCCCGAGGATCACGCCGACGATGGCCGGCAGCAGCGGCAGCCCGAAGCGGCGCATCATGAAGCCGAGCCCGCCGATGACCAGCAGCAGGAACAGGTCGAACACGTTGGCGTTCGTCGCGTACGCGCCCAGGCTGGCGAAGAAGAGGATGCCCGCGTACAGGTACGTGCGCGGGATCCGCAGCAGACGCGCCCACACCGGCGCCAGCGGCAGGTTGAGCACCAGCAGCGCCGTGTTGCCGATGAAGAGGCTGGCGATCAGGCCCCACACCAGCTCCGGCTCGCTCTCGAACAGCTGCGGCCCGGGCTGGATGCCGTAGCTCTCGATGGCGGCGAGCAGGACCGCCGCGGTGGCCGTCACCGGGATGCCCAGGGTCAGCAGCGGCACGAGCCCGCCTGCGGCCGAGGCGTTGTTCGTGGCCTCCGGCCCGGCGACGCCCTCGATGGCACCATGGCCGAACTCCTCGGGGTGCTTGGACAGCCGCTTCTCGGTGACGTAGGAGAGGAACGTCGGGACCTCGGCCCCACCGGCCGGGACGGCGCCGAAGGGGAACCCGATCGCGGTGCCGCGCAGCCACGGCTTCCACGAGCGGCGCCAGTCCGACCGGCTCATCCGCGGGTTGCCCACCGGGATGACCTCGACCGGGCGGCGGCGCAGGTGGGCCGCGGTCCACAGTGCCTCGCCGACGGCGAACAGGCCGACCGCCACGACGACGATGTCGATGCCGTCGGCGAGCTCGCCGATGCCGAAGGTGAGCCGCTGCTGGCCGGAGGTGGCGTCGATGCCGATCAGCCCGATGGCCAGGCCGAGCCCCAGCGAGGCCAGGCCGCGCACCCGGGAGCTGCCGAGCACCGACGTCACCGCGATGAACGCCAGCACCATGATCGCGAACATGTCGGCAGGCGAGACCTCCACGGCGAGGTCGGCGACCAGGGGCGCCACCAGGGCCAGCAGCAGCGTGGCGATGGTCCCGGCGACGAACGAGCCGATCGCCGCGGTGGCCAGGGCCTGCGCGGCGCGGCCGGACCGGGCCATCTTGTTGCCCTCGATGGCGGTGACCACCGAGGCGCTCTCACCCGGGGTGTTCAACAGGATCGACGTCGTGGACCCGCCGTACATGCCGCCGTAGTAGATGCCGGCGAACATGATCAGCGCGGTGGTGACGTCCAGGCCGCGGGTCAGCGGCAGCAGCAGTGCCACCGCCATGGCCGGGCCGATGCCGGGCAGGACGCCGATCGCGGTGCCCAGCAGCACGCCCAGCAACGCGAACGCCAGGTTGGTCGGCGTCAGCGCGGTGCCGAAGCCCTCCAAGAGGGAGCCGAACGCGTCCATCAGAGGATCCCCCTCAGGATGCCCGGGGGCAGCACGATGCCGAGCCCGAGGGCGAACAGGTAGAAGGAGCCGATCGACAGGGCGAAGGCGATCACGGCGTCGCGCACGTAGTGGCGGCTGCCGAGGGCGAACGCCGATCCCCAGAACAGGACCGCGCCGGAGAACACCCAGCCGAGGCTCTCGATCAGCAGTGCGTTGGCCAGGAACGCGGCGGCGAGCATCGCGATCGTCGTCCAGTCGGTCCCGCCGGTGAGCTCGACGTCCTCGCCGCCTTCGGGCTCACCGCGGCCGCCGCGCTTCACGTCGATGGCCAGGACGACCCCGACGACGACCAGCAGGCCGCCCACGACGAGGGGGACGACGGCGGGCCCGACCGGCCCGCGGACGATCCGGCTCTCCGGCAGGAGGAGGGCCTGCACGATGACGAGGAGGCCGAGGACCCCCAGGAACAGGGCCACTCCGTACTCGGAGCGGCCCTGCTCCCGGGTCGTGCCTCCCGAGGAGGCGGCGGTCACGTCAGGCCCAGCTCGCTGAGCACACCCTCGACGCGCTGGCTCTCCTCGTCGAGGAAGGAGCCGAACTCGTCGCCGGTGATGAAGGAGTCGGTCCAGCCCTGGTCCTCGAGCACCTGCTGCCAGGCCTCGCTGTCGTGGACCTGGGTGATCAGGTCGACGTGCCGCTGAGCCTCCTCGGGGGTGATGTCCGGGGCCGCCACGATGCCGCGCCAGTTGGTGAAGGTCAGGTCCACGCCGGACTCGGTGAGGGTCGGCGCGTCGACGCCCTCGACCGGCGCCTCGCTGGTGACCGCGAGGATGCGGACGTCACCGGAGGCGGCGGGCTCGGTGACCTCGCCGATGCCGGTCGCGGCGAAGGCCACGTCGCCGCCGAGGATGCCGGCGAGCAGCTCGCCGCCGCCGTCGTAGGCCACGTAGTTGACCGAGGTCGGCGTCACGCCGACCTCCTGCGCCAGCAGCATCGGCGTCAGGTGGTCCGGGCCGCCGGGGTTGGACGCGCCGCCGACGGGCGTGTTGCCCGGGTCGGCCTTCCAGGCGGCGACTAGGTCGTCGATGTTCTGGAACGGCGAGTCGGCCGGGACGACGATCGCCTCGGCCTCCTCGATCAGCCGCGCGATCGGCGTCGTCTGCTCGAGGGTGGCCTCGGACTGGTTGCTGTACTGCGCGCCCACCACGCCCAGGCCCATCTGCATGAGCATGTCGGCGTTGCCGGTCTCGTTGACCAGGCGCTGCAGGCCGACGGTGCCGCCGGCGCCCTCGAGGTTGAACACCTCGATCGTCTCGGCCAGCTCCTCCTCCTCGGCGACCTGGGCCAAGGCGCGGGCGGTGGTGTCGTAGCCGCTGCCGGGCGAGTTCGGGACCAGCACCCGCAGGCCGGTGACGGGGCCCTCCTGGGTGCCGCCGCCGGAGGCGGAGCCGCCCTCGGCGGTGGTGCCGCACCCGGTCAGCAGCAGCCCGGCGGCGATGCCCCCGGTCAGGGCGACGCCGGTGAGCTTCCGCAGGGAAGCATTGCGCATGGGTTCCTCCTGTGTGTCCGGCGGACGTCCGCCGCTCCCAAGGAAGGTCGCAACGCGCGTGGCGCGTGTCACGCTTGCGTGCGCATTGGGCGTTGTGGTCGTTGTGTGCACGGCGGTCCGGGTGCCGGCCAGGAGTTCAATGGCGTGCCGCGTCCCCGACCCTGAGGAGGTCCCGTGACCGAGCTCGCGAGGTCACCCATGGGCACAGCACCCTGGGGCACGGGGCCGACGAGCGCCGGCGAGGAGATCCCGTGACCCGGCGGCTCTCGCTCGCCGGCCAGCTGCTCGCGTTGCAGGTGGTCATCGTCTGCGTCGTCCTCGTCGGCGTCGCGGCCGTCACCGTCGCGCAGTCCACGCAGGGGGCAGAGGAGGTGGAGGGGCGCCGCGCGCTGGAGATCGCCGAGACGCTCGCCAACAGCCGGGCCACCCGCACGGCGCTGGAGCTCGGCCGGGTGGAGTACATCGGCATCGCCGCGGAGGACAGCCGCAGCACCTCCGGGTCCGCCGACGTGGTCGTCGCGCGGACCGATCGCACGGTCCTCGCCAGCGCCGACCCCGGGCTGCTGGGCGAGCCGCTCGACCTCGGGGCCAGCCGGGTGCTGGAGGGGCGGTCCTGGGTGGCGGACGTCGAGGTGCCCGGCGGTCACGCCGCGGTCGCCATGGCGCCGGTCTACTCCGAGCGGGGGGACCGCGTGCTCGGCCTGGTCGCGGTGCAGCGGACCTACCCGGGGGTCCTCGGGAGTCTGGAGGCGGCCGCGCCGAACCTGCTCACCTACCTGGGCCTCGCCAGCGTGCTGGGCATCGGCGGGTCGCTGCTGGTGGCGCGCCGGGTGAAGCGGCAGACGCTGGGGCTGGAGCCGGCCGAGATCGCCGGGCTGGTCGAGCACCGCGACGCCATGCTGCACGGCATCCGCGAGGGCGTCGTGGGGCTGGACCTGCACGGCCGCGTGACGTTGGTGAACGACGAGGCCGTCCGGCTGCTGCGGATCCCCGGGGACGCGCTCGGCCGCACGCTCGACGAGTTGGGGGTCGCCGAGGAGGTGGCCGAGGCGCTGCTCACCACGGGCGTGGAGCGGGACCGGGCCGTGGGCACCGCCGGCCGGGTGCTCGTGGTGAACCGGCTGCCCCTCACCAGCCGTGGCCGGCCCATCGGGTCGGTGGCCACGCTGCGCGACCGCACCGAGCTGCTCGAGCTGCGCCGCGAGCTCGACCTGAACCGGCACGTCACCGACACGCTGCGGGCCCAGGCGCACGAGTTCGACAACCGGCTGCACACCATCGCGGGGCTCATCGAGCTGGGGGAGGCGCAGGAGGCGGTGCGGTTCGTGCACCGGATCAGCGCCAGCCGGTCGGAGTTCGGCAGCGCGGTGACCGCCGCCGTGTGCGACCCGGCGATCGCCGCGCTGCTGGTCGCCAAGGCCAGCCAGGCGGCCGAGCGGGGCGTCGACCTGCGCATCGCCCCGGACTCCGCGCTGCCCGTGCTCGCCCCCGAGCTGAGCACGGACGTCGCGACCGTGGTGGGCAACCTGGTTGACAACGCCATGGACGCCGCCTCGGACGCGGCGCAGCGCTGGGTCGAGGTGGGCCTGGGGCTCGTCGACGGCGAGGTCGACGTCGTGGTCCGCGACTCCGGTCCCGGCGTCCCGGCGGGGATGGAGGCCGAGGTGTTCCGGCGCGGCGTCTCCACGAAGGGCTCCGCTCCCCATGACGCAGCCGTCCCGGGCGGCCGGGGTATCGGGCTGTCCCTGGTGCACCTGGTGTGCACCCGCCGCGGCGGGAGCGTGACGGCCAGCTCTGCGGACGGCTCGGTGTTCACCGCCCGGCTGCCGGCCGGCCCCGCGCTGGTGGACGCATGACCCGGGTGCTGATCGTGGACGACGACTTCATGGTCGCCAGGGTCCACGCCGGGTTCGTCGCGGCCCTCGACGGGTTCGAGGTGGTGGGCACCGCGTCCAGCGGCGCGGCGGCGCTCGCCGAGGTCGCCCGGCTGAGGCCGGACCTCGTGCTGCTGGACGTCTACCTGCCGGACATGACCGGGCTGGAGGTGCTGCGCCGGCTGCGGGCGGACGCCGTGCCGGTCGACGTCGTGGTCATCAGTGCCGCGCGGGACGTCGAGAGCATCCGCAGCGCGCGGCACGGCGGCGTCCTGTCCTACCTGGTCAAGCCGTTCGACCGGCAGACCTTCGAGGCCCGGCTGCGGGAGTACGCCGCGCTGCGCAGCGAGCTCGCCGTGCTGCAGGAGGCCGGGCAGGCCGACGTCGACCGGCTGTTCGCCGGCGCGCGCAGCGGACCGCGCCCGGCAGCCCCCACGCCGAAGGGGATCGCGCCGGAGACGCTGCAGCTGGTCCGCGGGGCCCTGCGGGACGCGGGGGAGGAGGGGCTCTCGGCCACCCAGTGCAGCGAGCGCACCGGCCTCGCCCGGGTGAGCGCCCGCCGCTACCTGGAGCAGCTGGTGACCCTGGAGGAGGCCGAGGTCCGGCAGCGCTACGGCACCGCGGGCCGGCCGGAGCGGCGGTTCACCCGGCGCGGGGGCGGCCACCGCGCCGGGTGAGCGGCCGGGTACGCAACGACCGAAACGACCGCTACGGGCTCAACGCGGCGGTGTCGGTTCCGCCTGCTTAGGCTCCGGCCATGACCATCGTCGTGGGCTACGTCCCCACCCCCGAGGGCGAGGCCGCCCTCGACGCCGCCATCACCGAGGCCCGCCTGCGCGACCAGCCGCTGCACGTCGTGAACAGCGCGCGCGGCGACGTCCTGGCCGACCCCCGGTTCGCCTCCGAGCGGGCGCTGGACCAGGTCCGGGCCAAGCTCGACGGCGCGGGCGTGGTCTTCGAGATCGACCAGCGGGTGGCCGGGCACGACGCCTCGGACGAGGTCGTGGACGCCGCCGACCGGGTCAAGGCCAGCCTGATCGTCATCGGCATGCGCCGCCGCACGCCCACCGGGAAGCTGATCACCGGCAGCCAGGCGCAGCGGATCCTGCTCGACGCGCACTGCCCGGTGCTGGCGGTCAAGGCCGCCTACTAGGAGGACCACCCTTCCCCTCACGCCTCGCAGGCTCGGCGTGGGTCCTGAAGGGTGGCCGTTCCAGCACGTCACCGAGCGGGCGCCGTCACCCCAGGAGGTCGACGCCCTCGCCGGGGCCGTGAGCCAGGTTGCGGAAGATCGTCTCCAGGCTCCGCGTCAGGTGCCCGGCGAGGGCGGTCGCCGCACCGTCGGCGTCCCCGGCGAGCAGGGCGTCGCAGACGGCGAGGTGCTCGCCGACGGACACCTCGACCCGCTGCGGGTCCAGGTGGGAGAGGTTGCGCAGCCGCGCGGTGTGCGGCCGCAGCTCGGCGATGGTGCGGCGCAGGTGCTCGTTGCGGGTCGCCCCGATGACCGCCCAGTCGAAGCGGTCGGCCAACTCGTAGAACGACCGGGACCGCGCCGTCGACGGGTCGCGCTCCAGGACGCCCGCGATGGCCTCGCGCAGCTCGGCGAAGGTCCGGTGCAGCGCGGGGTCGGTGGCCGCGGCCTCGGTTGCCTGCCGGACGGCGGCCGGTTCCAGCAGCGAGCGGAACTCGAACAGGTCGCGGACGCTGCGCGCCGACACCCGGGAGACGCGGGCGCCCTGCCGGGGTACCAGGTCGACCAGGCCCTCGGCGGCCAGCCGGCGCAGGGCCTCGCGCACCGGCGTCCGCGAGGCCCCGGTGCGCCCGACCAGCGAGAGCTCCGACAGCGGCGTCCCCGGCGCCAGCTCACCGAGCTCGATCTCGGTCCGCAGCTGCCGGTGGACCTGGTCGGCCTTGCTGACCTCCTCGGTCCCCTCGGCGCGGCTGTCCGCCGTCATGCCGGTTGTCCCGCGGGGAACGGCACGCCGACCTCGTCGCCCAGCCGTCGCAGCCCGGCGAGCGAGTCCCGGGCGAGGACGACGCCGCCGGCCGCCAGGTTCGCCGCTTCGGCCCGGTCCTCCACCTGGCCGGGATGGAGGACCCCGTCGAACCCCTGGGCGAGCGGGACGGACGCAACCTCGTCGACCAGCTGCCGCACCCGCGCCTCGTAACCGGCGCGGTCACCGAAGGCGTCGGGGTCCAGGGCCAGGAACAGGTGCCCGCAGCCGCTGCGGGCGTCGGGCTCGTACGGGCCGTGCACGCCGGTGCCGACGGCGCTGCCGGTCAGGGCGCCGGAGAGCACGTCCATCATGAACGCGATCGCGTAGCCCTTGTGGCCGGCCATCGGCAGCAGCACGCCCAGCACCCCCTCCTCCGGATCGGTCGTCGGTGCGCCGTCGGCGGTCAGCGCCCACGTGTCCGGGATGGGCTCGCCGCGGTTCTTCGCCAGGTGGATCTTGCCGCGGGCGACCGCGGTGTTCGCGATGTCGAGGGCGAGGACCGTGCCGTCGGGCCCGGGGGCGGCGATCGACCACGGGTTGGTGCCCACCCGCTTCTCGCGTCCGCCCCAGGGTGCCATCGCCGGGCTCGCGTTCGTCGTGAGGACCGCGACCACCCCGTCGTGCGCGGCACGGCGGGTGAACCACATCGCCGTGCCGAAGTGGTTGGAGTTCCGGACGCCGACGACACCGACGCCGTGGGTGCGGGCCCGCTCCACGGCAAGCCGCCGCGCGCGTTCGGTGAGCACCTGGCCGATGCCGTCCCGGCCGTCGAGCAGCACCAGGGGGCCGGTGTCGGAGAGCACCGCCGGCTCGGGGACCGCGCGCATCGCGCCGGAGCGGAGGCGGGCGCCGTACCAGGGCAGCCGGAGCAGGCCGTGCGACTGGTGACCCCACAGGTCGGCCTGGACGAGGGAGTCGGCGACCAGCGCCGCGTCGTCCCCGGGCACACCGAGCGCCGTCAGGACCCCGGTGCCGAACGCCCTCAGGAGCTTCGGCTCGATCCGTTCCTCGGTCACTCTTGCCTCCTCGGCAGGTTGTGTGCTGGTCTGTATACAGTGTTGCACACACAATGTTGGAGGTCGAGGGTGTTCAGCCTGGTGGTCCAGATGGAGGTGCGGCCCGGCCGGCGCGAGGAGTTCCTCGCCGGCATGGCCGCCAACGCCGAGGCGTCGGTGCGGGACGAACCGGGGTGCCTGCGGTTCGACGTCTGCTCGGTCGAGGCTGACGAGCACCGCTTCGTCCTCTACGAGCTCTACGCCGACGAGGCGGCCTTCGCCGCGCACAAGGCGTCCCCGCACTTCGCCGCCTGGCGGGTGATCGCCGAGGAGGTCCTCGTCGGTCAGGTCAACACGCCCGGCCGGCTGCTGGTCACCCACCCCTCCGAGGAGTCCGCATGAGCACTGCACCTGAGCCGACACGGCCCGTCCCGCCGTCGATGCTGCTGCGCCCGGAGGAGATCGAGCGCTTCGACCGCGGCAGCGGCGTCGTCACGATCCCCTTCGTCGGCAGGTGGAACTGCGAGTCCAACCGGGTCACCACCGGGATGACGGTCTTCGCACCCGGCACCGGCATCCCGCTGCACTCGCACAACGTCGAGGAGACGGTGCTGGTCTTCGGGGGCGAGGCCACCGCGGTGCTCGGGGACGACGAGTTCGACCTCGTCGCCGGCCAGGCCACCTGGGTGCCGGCCGGGATCCCGCACTGCTTCCGCAACCGCGGCGAGGGGTCGATGACCATCTACTGGGTCTACGGCGGCCGAGACGTCACCCGCACCATCACCGCCACCGGCGAGACGTTCGAGCACCTGTCCGACGCCGACCGCGGAGCTGTGCCGTCGTCAGGAGAGCCGGCATGAGCGCCGTCGTCACGGTCGACCCCGCGACGGGGCGGCGACTGGCCGAGTACCCGGCGTTCTCGGACGCCGATGTCGACGCCGCGCTGGACCGGGCGGCTGCCACGCAGGCCCGGTGGGCCGCGATGCCGGTCACCGAGCGGGCCGCCGTCCTGCGCCGGGCCGCCGTCCTGCTCCGGGAGGGGGCCGAGGAGCTGGCGCTGCTCGTCACCCGCGAGATGGGCAAGCCGCTGGCCGAGTCCCGCGCCGAGGTCGAGAAGTGCGCCACGGCCTGCGACTGGTACGCCGAGCACGCCGCAGCGTTCCTCGCCGACGAGCCGGTCGAGACCGCCGCCGTCCGCAGCTGGATCGGCTACGAGCCGGTGGGCGTGGTGCTCGCGGTCATGCCGTGGAACTTCCCGCTGTGGCAGGTGCTCCGCTTCGCCGCACCCGCGCTCATGGCGGGCAACGCCGCGCTGCTCAAGCACTCGCCCAACACGACCGGCTGCGCGATCGCGGTGCAGCGGTTGTTCGCCGTTGCAGGAGCGCCGGACGGCTTGTTCACCGCGCTGGTCGTCGCCGAGCCGGACGTGCCGGCGGTGACGGCGCGGCTGATCGGCGACCCACGCATCGGCGCGGTCACCATCACCGGCAGCGAGCGGGCCGGCCGGGCGGTGGCCACGGCCGCGGGCGGTGCGATCAAGAAGTCGGTCCTGGAACTCGGCGGCTCGGACCCGTTCGTCGTCCTGGCCGACGCCGACCTCCCCCGCGTGGCCGCCCTGGCCGCCCGGGGTCGCCTCCTGAACGCCGGGCAGAGCTGCATCTCGCCGAAGCGACTGGTCGTCGACTCCTCGGTCGCCGAGAAGTTCACCCGACTGCTGGTCTCCGAGGTGGAGGCGCTGACCGTCGGGGACCCGCAGGCGCCCGGCACGGACGTCGGCCCGATGGCTCGCGCCGACCTGCTCGAGGGAGTACACCGGCAGGTCGAGGCATCTGTCGCGGCCGGCGCCCGGCTGCTCACCGGCGGCCACCGCCTCGAGGGTCCGGGCACCTTCTACGCGCCCACGGTCCTGGCCGACGTCCGGCCCGGGGTCCCCGCCTACGACGAGGAGGTCTTCGGCCCGGTCGCCGCGGTCATCGCGGTGGACGGGGACGAGGAGGCCGTGCGGGTCGCGAACGACACCCGCTTCGGGCTGGGGGCGAGCGTCTGGACGGCCGATCCCGAGCGGGGTGTCGCCGTCGCCCGCCGGATCCGGTCCGGCGCCGCCTTCGTCAACGCGGTTGTCGCCTCCGACGTCCGCATGCCCTTCGGTGGCACCCGCGCCAGCGGCTACGGCCGCGAGCTGGCCGCCGCCGGCATCCGTGAGTTCGTCGACGTCCGCACGTGGTGGGTGCTCGACGAGCCCGCCGCGACGGCCCCCGCATCGGAGTGACCACCATGAGGGGAACCCCCTGCCGCCTCGGCGTCCTGCTCGGTGACGGGATCGGTCCCGAGATCGTCCCCGCCTCCGTGCGCGTGGTCGACGCGGCGCTGGCCGCCGCCGGTGCCGACCCGATCGAGTGGCAGGAGCTGCCGCTGGGCGCCTCGGCCATCGAGGAGCACGGCAGCGCCATCCCGGACACGACGCTGGAGGCGCTGGCCGGGCTCGACGGCTGGCTGCTCGGCCCGCACGACAGCGTCGCGTACCCCGAGCCGTTCCGGTCGCGGCTCAACCCGAGCGGCACCCTGCGCAAGCACTTCGACCTGTACGCGAACATCCGCCCGGCCCGCGCCTTCGAGGGCGGGCGCGCGATCGCCCCCGGGACCGACCTGGTGATCGTCCGGGAGAACACCGAGGGCTTCTACGCCGACCGCAACACCCACGCGGGCACCGGCGAGTACATGCCGACGCCCGATGTCGCCATCGCGATGGGGGTCTTCACCCGTCCGGCCGTCGAGCGCATCGCCCGGGCCGCGTTCGAGCTGGCCCGGCGCCGGCGGAACAAGCTCACGATCGTGCACAAGGCCAACGTGCTGCAGCTGAGCTCGGGCCTGTTCAAGCGGGTCTGCCTCGAGGTGGCCGAGCAGTACCCCGACGTGGCGGTCGACGACTTCCACATCGACGCGATGACGGTGCACCTGCTGCGCCGTGCGTCCGCCTTCGACGTCGTGGTCGCGGAGAACATGTTCGGCGACATCCTCTCGGACATGGCCGGTGAACTGGCCGGGTCGCTCGGTATCGCGCCGTCGGTCAACGCCTCGGACGAGCGGGCCATGGCGCAGGCCGCGCACGGGTCCGCGCCCGACATCGCCGGGGAGGGGCTGGCCAACCCGATCGCGATGATCCTGTCCGCGGGGATGCTGCTCGACTGGCTCGGCACCCGGCACGGCGACCGCCGTCTCGCCGACGCCGCCGTCCGGGTGGAGGACGCCGTCCGGTCGGCCGTGCGCGCCGGCGTGAGCACCCGCGACCTGGGGGGCACGGCCTCGACCGGCGAGTTCACCGACGCCGTCGTCGAGCGCACCGCGGCCAGGGCGTGAGGGCGTCGTGAGCACCCCTCGAGCTGCCTCTCCGCACCGTCAGGCCCTAGCCTCCGCGCCATGACCGAACCGCGGGTGCCCGCCACCACCGACGTCTGCGACGCCCATCCGGAGGCGCAGGTGTGCGAGCCGGTGTTCGAGGTCTTCGGCGGCCGCGCCGCCTTCAGCGGGCCGATCACCACGCTCAAGGTCTTCGAGGACAACACTCTGGTCAAGCAGGCGGTCGAGGGGCCCGGAGAGGGCCGGGTGCTCGTCGTCGACGGCGGCGGGTCGAGGCGCTGCGGGCTGGTCGGCGGCAACCTGGCCGTCTCCGCGGCGACGAACGGCTGGGCGGGGATCGTCGTGTACGGCTGCATCCGGGACGCCGACGAGCTGGCCGAGCAGCCGATCGGGGTCCGGGCGCTGGCGGCCCACCCCCGCAGGAGCGAGCGCGGGATGCACTCCGGTCAGGCGGGCCGGCCGGTCGTCTTCGCGGGTGTGGTGTTCCGCGAGGGGGAGTGGCTGTGCGCCGACCGGGACGGCGTCGTCGTCCTGCCCGCCGCGCCGGAGGGGTGACGCTCAGCGGCGGCGCAGCACCCGGGCCGGCCGGTGCGCGCGCCGGAGACCAGCTCCACGGTCGTTCCCGGCTGGGCCCGGGGATCCCGGTAGCGGTGCCGGCTCAGCGCACCCGGTAGGTCGTCTGCACCATCCCGCCGCGGAAGGTCTGCGTGCGCACGTGCTCGAGCAGCACGTCGGCCGGCAGCGGCCCGAACGGCGTGTGGCCCTCCCCGATGAGCACCGGCGCCCGGGAGAGCGTCAGGTCGCCGATCAGCCCGGCGGCGAGGAAGTCGTGCACCGTCCGGCCGCCGTCGACGTAGACGCGGCGGTACCCGGCCGTGGTCAGCGCGGCGACCGCCTCGTCGAAGGAGCGGTGCAGGGTGATGCGGGGATCGGGCTCGAGCGTCGTGCTGATCACGTGCACCGGCTTGCCCTGGTACGGCCACTCGTGCATCGGCGCGATCACCTCGTAGGTGCCGCGGCCCATGACCAGCGCGTCGATGCCGGCGACGAACTCGGCGAAGCCGAAGTCGCCGCCGTCGCCGTCGTCCGTCGCACCGCCGGCCTCGTCCCCGCCGGCCTCGTCCCCGCCGGTCAGCCACGCGAGGTCGCCGTCGGGGCGGGCGATGAACCCGTCGACGCTCATGCCGAGGAACACCGAACCGGTGAAGGGTGCGTCCATGCCGGCAGGCTGCCCGACGGTGCCGACGAGCGGGAGGACCTCTGACCCGTATCTGCCGGAACTGTCAGCACTCTGGTGTGGCATGGACGTCGTCCTCCCCGCGTTGTAACGGAACGCGAGGGAACGCCAGGAGGCCACCATGTCCCAGGCCATCACGAGAAGGGCGCCGGTCGCCGACCGCTTCCCGGTACAGCAACCAGCTCCCGTCGCACACTTCCCGCACTGGATGCGGCCCGACTTCGCCGGGGACGTCCTCGCCGTCGCGTGGGCGCCGGGCACGGCCCCGCCTCGCGAGATCCGGGTCCGGCCGGAGCTGTACGACCGCATGCTCGCCGAGCTCGACCCGGCCGCGCGGGCGGCGCTGGCCGAGCACGGCGTCCTCGGGGAGCCGGCCGGGGTCCCGCTCGTCGTCGACCCGGCGCTGCCCCCGTTCCCCGGCTTCGAGGTGCGGCGGGTCCGGCCGGGCGGTCCCGTCCGGCCGCGCGGCGCGGCCTGAGCGGCTCAGCCCGCGAGCGCGGGCACCGGCTCCCCCAGCCGGACGACGGTGTCGCCGGGCCGCTCGACGGTGTCGTCGTGGGTCACGCAGACCACGACCCGCCCGGCGAGCGCGGCGCGCAGGTCGCGCAGCAGCGCCGCGGCGGTGGGCGGGTCCAGGTGCGCGGTCGGCTCGTCGAGCAGCACGACGTCCCGGTCGGCCAGCAGCGCCCGGGCCGCGGCCAGCCGGCGCCGCTCCCCGCCGGACAGCGCGGTGCCGCCCGCGCCGACCGGGGTGTCGAGCCCCCCGGGCAACCCGGCGAGCAGCCCGCCCAGGCCGGTGGCCGCCAGCGCGGCGCGCATCCGGGCCTCGCCGTCCGGTCCGGCCAGCTCGCCCCGCGGCGCGGCCAGGGCCAGGTTGGCGCGGATGCTCGAAGCGAACACGTGCGCCTCCTGCGGCAGCCAGGCGATCCGGGAGCGGACGCCGTCCCCGGTCAGCCGGTCGGCGGGGACGCCGTCCAGCGCGTACCCGCCCGCCCGCGGCCGCAGCGCCGCGAGCAGCACGGCCAGGAACGTCGACTTGCCGGAGCCGGAGGGCCCGCGCACGACCAGCCAGCCGCCCTCGACGTCCGTCCGCGTGGTCAGGCCGCGGAGCACGTCCGGCCCGCCGGGCCAGCCGGCGACCAGCCCGTCGGTGGCCAGCGAGCGCACCCGCGCGGGCGCCGGCCGCGGGTCGGCGGGGTCGGCCGGCACCGGTGCGGTGAGGACGGCGTCGAGGCGGTCGCGGGCGTCGGCGAGGGTGCCGCGCCGCTGCAGCGCGGTAACCAGCCCGGCCAGCGGCTCGGCCAGGGCCAGCGGGGCGAGGGCGAGCACCGCGATCGCCGGGCCGGTGACCCCGGCCGCGGCGCCGGCCGCCGCGGCGGCGACCGCGGCGAGCCCGGTGCCGAGGACGACCGCACCGGCGCCCAGCGCGCCGGCCCGGGTGCGCGCGCGGTCGGCCGCGCTCCGGTCGGCGGCCAGCCCGGCGAGGTCGGCCGCCGTCCGCCCGGCCAGGCCGTGCGCCCGCAGGTCGGCCGCTCCGTCGAGCGCGGTGGTGGTGTCGCGGAGCGCCGCCACCCGCAGCGCCGCCTCGGCGCGCGCGGCACCGGCGTCCACCCGCCCGTGCGCGAGCAGCACCAGCGCCACGGTGGCCGCCAGGACCGCCGCCGCGGCGCCGGCCGCAGCCGGGGAGACCAGGGCGAGCGCGCCGACGGTCGCGGTGGTCACGGTGCCGGCCGCCAGCGCCGGCGGGACCACGCGCACCGACAGGTCCTGCACCAGGCCGACGTCGCCGACCACGCGGGCCAGCGCCGAGCCCGGTGTCCGGTCGGCCGCGAGGCCCTGGGCGGCCAGCGCCCGCCACACCCGCACCCGCAGGTCCGCGGCCAGCCGGAGCGCGGCGTCGTGGGCGGTCATCCGCTCCACCCAGCGCAGCCCTGCCCGGCCCAGGCCGAAGGCCCGCACGCCGACGATCGCGACCAGCAGGGTGAGCACCGGCGGCATCTCGGCGGCCCGCACGATCAGCCAGCCGGAGACCGCGGTGAGCGCCACACCGGCGCCGGCCGAGGCGGTGCCGGCGGCGACCGCGCGCACCAGCGCCCGCCGCGGCCAGCGCAGCCCCGGGCCGGTGTTCGTGGCGCCCGCGGGTCCCGGTCCCGCGGCGGGTGTGACGATCTCGTGGCGATCAGGGGCTGATGGCCACGAGGACGTCGCACTCGCGACAGGGTGAGGAGCCGCGGCCGGGGACGGGAGGTCGGCGGTGCGGTCGGCGAGGGCTGCCAGGCCCCGGTCGTGGGTGACCAGCAGGGTGCTCACCGTGCCGTGCAGCCCGGCCAGCACCGCGGCCACCCGGGCGGCGGCCGCGTCGTCGAGGTGCGCGGTCGGCTCGTCGAGCAGCAGCAGCCGGGCGCCGCGGCGCACCCGCACCAGCGCCCGGGCCAGCGCGACCCGCTGCAGCTCGCCCGGGGAGAGGGTGGTGCAGTCGCGCCCGGCCAGCTCGGCGGCGCCGGCCCGGGCCAGCGCCTCGACGACGAGGGCCTCGCCGACTCCCTCGTCCACGGTGTCTCGACTCCCGCCCGGCCCCGACCCCGCGTGCCGGCGCAGCTCGTCGGCGACGGTCGCGCCGGTGGTGCGCGGGTGCTGCGGCACGTACGCGACGCCGCCGGCCGGGACGCCGGACACCGTGCCGCGCACCTCCGCGGCCGGGTCGGTCAGCCCGGCGAGGACGGCCAGCAGCGTCGACTTGCCCGAGCCGCTGGCGCCGCGGAGGGCGACCAGCTCCCCGGGCCGGACGGCGAGGTCGACCGGTGGCAGCGCGGGGACGGTCCGGCCCGGGTACCGCACCGAGAGCCTCCCGACGGCGACGTCGGCACCGCGCGGGTCGTCCTCGTCCACCTCGACGGCCGGGGCGGCATCGGGGGCGGCCAGCACCGCGCGGGCCTCGGCGGCGGCCAGCGCGGCGTCCTCTCCGGCGTGGTGGGCGGCACCCAGTGCGCGCAGCGGGGCGAAGGCCTCCGGCGCGAGCAGCAACGCGGTCAGGCCGACGGCCAGGTCGAGGTCGCCGTGCACCAGCCGCAGGCCGACGGTGACCGCGACCAGCGCGACCGACAGCGTGGCCAGCAGCTCGAGCACCAGCGCGGAGAGGAAGGCCAGCCGCAGCACCGACAGCGTGCGGCGGCGGGAGGCCTCGCCCAGTTCGGCGAGCGCCGCGGCCTGCTCGGCGGCACGGCCCAGCCCGACCAGCACCGGCAGGCCGCGGACCAGCTCGGCGACGTGCGCGGCGATGCGGTCCAGCGCCCGCGCAGCGGCGGTGGTGCCGTCCCGGGTGGTCAGCCCGACCAGCACCATGAACAGCGGCACCAGCGGCAGGGTCACCGCGACCAGGCCGGCCGAGAGCAGGTCGGTCCGGGCGAGCACGACGAGCAGCACCGGCGGCACGACCAGTGCCTGCGCCAGCGCGGGGAGGCGGGTGGCCAGCGCGGGCCCGAGCTCGGCCAGCCGGGTCGTGGCCAGCAGCGCGGCCGGGCCGGGACCGCCGGCTGCCGCGACCGCGGCCGGGGAGGCGGCGAGCCGGGCGGTCAGTGCTGCGCGCAGCTGCTCCTCGGCGCGGCGGGCGTCCCGCGTGGCCACCACCTCACCGGCCCAGCCGGCCAGCGCGCGCAGCACGACCCCGGCGGAGGCGGCGAGCAGCGGACCGGTCAGGGCGCCGTCGGCCTGGTCGGCCGCGCGGGCGACCGCGTGCGCCAGCCCGGCGGCGAGCAGCACCAGCCCGGCGACCTGGCCCAGCGCGGCGACCGCGGCGCGGACCAGCGCCCCGGTCACCCCCGGTACGCCGGCCAGCGCCCCGAGCGGCCCCCGGTCCGACCTCATGCGTGCGCCCCCGCGGGCTCGCCGTGCTGCGGCTCGGCGGTCAGCCGCCGGCGGAACACCCAGTAGGTCCACGCCTGGTAGCCGAGCACCACGGGCAGCCCGATGCCGGCGGCCCAGGTCATCACGGTGAGCGTGTAGTCGCTGACCGAGGCGTCGGCGATCGTGACGTCGAATGCGGAGTCGATCGTCGAGGGGACGACGACCGGGTACGCGGCGCCGAACACCGTCGCGGCCGCCATGACCAGCATCGCGCCCCACGCGGTGAACGCCTGGCCCTCCCGGCCGACCCGCAGCCGCACCCAGGCGACCAGCACGGCGAGCGCGGCAGCCAGCCACAGCACCCCGGTGACCGGCGTGCCGGACCGCAGGTGCACCAGGCCGGCCCAGGCCAGCAGCGGCAGCGCGGCCACGGGCGCCCACCGCAGCGCGAAGCGCCGGGCGGCGACCCGCAGCGGGCCGTCGGTCTTCAGCGACAGGAACACCGCGCCGTGCACCACCGAGAAGGCCAGGACGGCGACCGCGCCCAGCAGCGCGGGCCAGCCCAGCCCGGAGAACGCGCCGCCGACCCGGTTGCCGTCGTCGTCGATCGGCAGGCCCAGGGTGGTGGCCCCGAGCGCGGCGCCGATGCCGGCCGCGGCGACGAGCGAGCCCGTGGTGATCACCCGCGTCCAGGTGGTGTCCCACGCCTCGGTGGAGTGCGAGTGCCGCCACTCGAAGGCGACGGCCCGGATGATCAGGCCGAAGAGCACCAGCACGAAGGGCAGGTACAGCGCCGGCAGCCAGGTGGCGTACCAGCCGGGGAAGGCGGCGAACACCGCGCCGACGGCGGTGATCAGCCAGACCTCGTTGCCGTCCCACAGCGGGCCGATGGTGCGCAGCATCAGGTGCCGCTCGGCGGGACGGCGGCCGAGCAGCGGCAGCAGCGCGGCGACGCCGAAGTCGAAGCCCTCGAGCAGCAGGAAGCCGGTCCACAGCAGGGCGACGGCGGCGAACCAGAGGGTCTGCAGGTCCACAGGAATGCTCCTCAGTACGCGAACTGGAGGACGTCGTCGTCCTCGCGGGACTCCGGCGTCCCCTCCGCCGGGGTGCCGGGGGCGGGCGCGGGGTGGTCGGGAGCGTGGTCCCCGGTGGTCACGCCGCGGCGGACGAAGCGGGTGATCAGCCACAGCTCGACGACGGCCAGGGCGCCGTAGACGAGGGTCAGCAGCGTCAGCGACGTCCAGACCTCGGCGGCGGTGACGCCGGGGGAGACGGCCTGGGCGGTGAAGAAGTACGTCTGCTCGCCGACCGGCACGTCCGGGTTGGGGTGGACGACGAACGGCTGGCGGCCCATCTCGGTGAAGACCCACCCGGTCGCGTTGGCCACGAAGGGCGCGGCGACGGCGAGCAGCGAGCCGTACACGCCGATCTGCGAGGTCGGCACCCGGCCCTTCCGGGTGGCCCACAGCGCGTAGGCGGCGACTCCGGCGGAGACCGCGCCCATGCCGATCATGAGCCGGAAGCTCCAGTAGCTGACCGCCAGCAGGGGCGTGTAGTCGATCTCCTCGCCGGCCAGCGCGCCGAACCGCGACGGGTCGTCGGGGTAGGTCTCCCCGTAGACCGCGGCGTACTCCTCCTGCAGCTGGTTGACGCCGGGGACGGCGCTGGAGAAGTCGCCGTGGGCGAGGAAGGACACCAGCCCCGGGATGGTGATCGAGTGGACGTCGTCGCACTCGTTGGAGCCCAGCTTGCTCCAGGCGAGGACGGAGAAGGGTGCGGGCGCCTCGGTCTCGCAGAGCGCCTCGGCCGAGCTCATCTTGAGCGGCTGCTGCTCGTACATGAGCTTGCCCTGCCAGTCGCCGGTGAGGGCGACGAGGACGAACGCGGCGAGCGACACCCAGCCGCCCAGCCGGACCGAGCGCCGCCACACGGCGTGGTCGACGTCCGTGGTCGGCTGCCCGGCCAGCGCCCGCCGGCGCAGGTGCCACAGGCCGATGCCGACCAGCAGGGCGCCGGCGACCATGAGCGCGGCGACGACCGCGTGGCTGAAGGCGGCCAGCGCGGTGTTGTTGGTCAGCACGGCGAGGAAGTCGACCTGCACGGGGCGGCCGGTGGTGTCGTCGACCTCGACCCCGACCGGGTGCTGCATCCAGGAGTTGGCCGCGATGATGAAGTACGCGCTGACGATCGAGCCGATGACCGCGGCCCACAGCGCGGCGAGGTGCAGCTCCTTCGGGATGCGGCCCCAGCCGAAGATCCACAGGCCGAGGAACGTCGACTCGAGGAAGAAGGCCAGCAGCGCCTCGAGGGCCAGCAGCGAGCCGAAGACGTCGCCGACGAAGCGCGAGTACTCGCTCCAGGCCAGGCCGAACTGGAACTCCTGCACCAGGCCCGTGGCCACGCCGAGCACGAAGTTGATCAGGTAGATGCGGCCCCAGAAGCGGGTCATCCGCAGCCACTCGGGCTTGCCGGTGCGTACCCAGAGGGTGTGCATGACGGCGACCAGGACCCCCAGGCCGATGGTCAGCGGGACCATCAGGAAGTGGTAGACGGTCGTGATGCCGAACTGCCAGCGCGCGATGTCCACCACGTCGATGTCCAGGACGTCCACGGCGGGCCCCTCTCCGGTCGTCGTACGATCGACGAGTTCTTTCTACGCCTCGTAGAACCAGAGCTTCTACGGCATGTAGAAAAGTCCGGTGTGATCCCGGGGACAGGAGGAGCCGTGGCGTCGCTGGGAGACCTCGAGCGGGCGGTCATGGACCGGCTCTGGTCGGCCGAGGGGCCGCTGGCGGCCGCCGAGCTGCGGGACGGCCTGGCCGACCGCGGCCTGGCGCTGACCACCGTGCACACCGTGCTGAGCCGGCTGGAGCAGAAGGGCTTCGTCGTCCACGACGACGCCCGGCCGCGGCGCTTCCGGGCCCGGGGCACCCGGGAGGACCACGCCGCCGAGCTGATGCACGAGGTGCTCGGGCAGTCCGGGGACCGGCAGGCCGTGCTGGCCCGGTTCGTCGGCGGGGTGGACCCGGACGAGGCGCGGCTGCTGCGCGAGCTGCTGGCCGCGGCCGGTCCGGACGACGCGCCGCGCTGACCTCCCCGCCGTCCCCGTGCTGCCCGCGACCGCGGCCGCCCTCGCCGTGCTGGCCGCGCTGCTGGCGTGGCCGGTCCCGGCGCTGCTGGCGCGTGCCCGCTGGCCGCGGCGGGATCCCCTGGTCGCGCTGGTCTGCTGGCAGGCGATCGGGCTGGCCGGCGGCCTGTCGATCATCGGCGCCCTGCTCGTGCACGGCCTCGCGCCGTGGGGCCACTCGCTGCCAGAGGCGGCCTGGTCGGTGCTCACCGGGCACCCCGCTGAGGCGCCGGTCCGCGGCGACCACTGGGTCGCCCTGACCCTCGCCGGCGTGCTGGCCACCGAGCTGGTCGGCGTCCTGCTGCTCTCCTGGGTCCGGACGACCCGCACCCGCCGCCGGCACCGCGAGCTGCTCGAGCTCGTCGTCCAGCCGGCCGAGCTCCCCGACGCCCGGCTGCTGGAGCACCCCGCCCCCGTGGCCTTCTGCATCCCCGGCGCGCGGCCGCTGCTGGTGCTCTCCTCCGGGATGGTCGCCGAGCTCGACGACGCCCAGCTGGCCGCCGTCGTCGCGCACGAGCGGGCGCACCTGCGCGAGCACCACCACCTCTACCTGCTGCCGTTCGTGGCGTGGGAGGCCGCGCTGCCGGTGCTGCCCGCCGCGGCGCGCGCGCACGTCGCGGTGCGCACGCTCGTGGAGATGCGCGCCGACGACGTCGCGCTCGCCTCGCTGCCCGGGCCCGCCCCTCGGCGGACGCTGGCCCAGGCGATCGTCGTCGCGGCCGGCGGCGCCGGGGGAGCGGGCGTGCCGTCCGGGGCGCTCGCGGTCACCGGCAGCGCGGTCGGAGCGCGGGTGGTGCGGCTGATCGAGCCGCCGTCCCCGCTGCCGGCCTGGGCGCGGGCGGCGGCGCTGCTGTCGGCCGGTCTGCTGCTGCTGGTCCCGACCGCGCTGCTGCTGCTGCCGGCTGCGCTCTAGGTGTCTGCCCCCGCGCCGCCCGAGCCCCCGACGGCGCCCACCCCGGCGTCGATCATGGTGTCGTTGCCGACCCGGACGGCGTGTCGGCGCGTGTCGCCTGCACCAACCCCATGATCAACCGCGCGGACGGCGGGCAGGTCGCCGGGCCTGCGGCGGGGGAGCAGGCTGGCGGACGTGTCCGAGACCGCCGTGACCCCGTTCCGCGTCGACGTGCCGCAGGCGGAGGTCGACGACCTCGCCGAGCGGCTGCGCCGTACCCGCTGGCCGGTCGGGCAGGACCTCCCCGGCGACCGCGGCATCCCGGTCGAGCGGGTGCGCGCGCTGGCCGAGCGGTGGGCGTCGGGGTGGGACTGGCGGGCGCAGGAGGCGGCGCTCAACGCCTGGCCCCAGGTCACGACGGCGGTCGACGGCACCCGCGTGCACGCCCTGCACGTGCGGTCCCCGGAGCCGGACGCCGTCCCGCTGGTGCTGCTGCACGGCTGGCCCGGCTCGGTGGTCGAGTTCCTCCGGGTGCTCAGGCCGCTCAGCGATCCTGGAGCGCACGGTGGCGACCCGGCCGACGCGGTCCACCTCGTCGTCCCGTCGCTGCCCGGGTACGGCCTCTCCGGGCCGACACCGGACGGCGGGTGGACGCCGGCGCGGATAGCCCGCGCGGTCGCCGAGCTGGTCGCCCGGCTCGGCTACGACCGCTACGTCGTCCACGGCGGCGACTGGGGCTCGAACGTCGGGCGCGACCTCGCCGCCGCCGACGCGGCGCACGTCGCCGGGCTGCACGTGACGATGACGCCCGGGCCGCCTGCGGAGGGCGATCCGGTCGCCGAGGAGAAGGTGGCGCGCTACGCCCGCGAGCTGTCCGGCTACGCCAAGCTGCAGGGCACCCGGCCGCTGTCCCTGGCCCCGGCGCTGACCGACTCCCCGGCCGGGCTGCTGGCCTGGATCGCCGAGCGGTTCGCCGAGTGGACCGACCCGGCGAGCGAGGTCGACGTCGACCAGCTGCTGACCAACGTCGCCGTCTACTGGTTCACCCGCACCGGGCCCTCGTCGGCGCAGCTCTACTGGGAGCGCGCGCACGTGCCGGCGCCGGACTGGTCGCGGGACGTGCCGACCGGGGTGGCGGTGCTCCCGCACGACCTCTTCCGGCCGCCCCGCGCCGCGGTGGAGCAGGCGGTCGACCTGGTCTCGTGGACCGAGTTCGACCGCGGTGGCCACTTCGCGGCGATGGAGGTCCCCGACCTGCTGGTCGAGGAGCTGCGCCGGTTCGTCCGCGCCGTTGCACGGTGAGCGCGGTCAGGTGGCCCGGGCCTCTGCTACCGGCGTCCTGAACCCTGCCGGCGCTCCGGCCGAGGCGCGACGGCCGGCGCCAGGACCGCGTACCCCGCCGCGACCGCTCCGCTGATGACCGCCGCCCTCCGATAGGGCGCCGAGCGCGCGAGCGGCACCATGCTCGCCGCGTGCAGCAGGTCCACTCCGGAGCCGACGCGGACGGTCCGCGCTGCCGGAACGGCCAGCACGGCGCCGTGCTGGACCACCAGCCGGGCACCCAGCAGCGGCACCGCCCAGCGCCGGGACCGGGGCAGCTCGGGGCACAGGGCGTCGACGACCCGCCCCGGCGCGGCGAGCAGGGTGAGCCCCCAGACGGCTCCGGCGCCGCTGAGCAGTCGGGTGAGCCGGCGGCGCCGGTCGTCCACGGTCACGGGTCGTGCCTCCGCTCCTCCGAGGTGGTCCGGTCGGGAGGTCGTGCTGTGCCCACCAGTGTGGGCAGAGCACGACCTCCTCGGGGAGAGGGGATCGGGTCAGGCGGCCGGCACGGCGGCGCGGCGGCCGGCCGGGACGGCGGTGGTCGCGTCCACGTTGCCCGGCAGCGGGGCGAAGCGACGCAGCCGCAGGCTGTTGGTCACCACGAACACCGAGCTGAACGCCATCGCGGCGCCGGCGATCATCGGGTTCAGCAGCCCGGCCATGGCCAGCGGGACCGCCGCGACGTTGTAGGCGAAGGCCCAGAACAGGTTGCCCTTGATGACGGCGAGGGTGCGGCGGGCCAGCCGGATGGCGTCGGCCGCGGCCCGCAGGTCGCCGCGCACCAGCGTGAGGTCGGAGGCCTGGATCGCCACGTCCGTGCCGGTGCCCATCGCCAGCCCCAGGTCGGCCTGCGCCAGCGCCGCGGCGTCGTTGACCCCGTCGCCGACCATCGCCACCACCCGGCCCTCGCCCTGCAGCCGGCGGACGACGTCGACCTTGTCCTGCGGCAGCACCTCGGCGACCACCTCGTCGATGCCGACCTCGGCGGCGACCGCGCGGGCCACGGTGGTGTTGTCCCCGGTCAGCAGCACCGGGTGCAGGCCCAGGTCGCGCAGCTGGCGGACCGCCTCGGCCGAGGTCTCCTTGACCGCGTCGGCGACGGCGAGCACCCCGCGGGCGACACCGTCCGCGGCGACGAGCACGGCGGTCCGGCCGTCCGCCTCCGCGGTGGCCTGCGCGCGCTCGAGCTCCGCCGGCACGGTCACGCCTGCGCCCGCCAGCAGGCCGGCCCGCCCGACGAGCACCGCCGTCCCGTCCACGACGCCACGCACGCCCAGCCCCGCCTCGTTGGCGAAGCCGGTGACCGGCCGTAGCGGGCCGGTGCGCTCGGCCGCGGCCTCGACGACGGCCCGGGCGACCGGGTGCTCGGAACCGGACTCGACCGCGCCGGCCAGCGCCAGCACCCGGTCGGCGTCCTCACCGGCCGCGGGGACGACGTCCTGCAGGGTCATCCGGCCGGTGGTCACCGTGCCGGTCTTGTCGAGCACGACCGTGTCGACGGCACGGGTGGACTCCAGCACCTCGGGGCCCTTGATGAGGATGCCCAGCTGGGCGCCGCGGCCGGTGCCGACCATCAGCGCGGTCGGCGTGGCCAGCCCCAGCGCGCACGGGCAGGCGATGATCAGCACCGCGACCGCGGCGGTGAACGCCGCGGGCAGGCCGGCGCCCGCGCCGATCCAGAAGCCGAGGGTCGCGACGGCGAGCGCGAGCACGACGGGCACGAAGACGCCGGAGACGCGGTCGGCCAGCCGCTGCACCTCGGCCTTGCCGTTCTGCGCCTCCTCGACCAGCCGCGCCATCTGCGCCAGCTGGGTCTCGGCGCCGACCCGCGTGGCCCGCACGACCAGCCGGCCGCCGGCGTTGACGGTGGCGCCGACGACCGAGTCCCCGGGGGCGACCTCCACCGGCACCGACTCGCCGGTGAGCATCGAGGCGTCGACGGCCGACGCGCCCTCGGTCACCACGCCGTCCGCGGCGATCTTCTCCCCGGGCCGGACGACGAACAGGTCGCCGACCGCGAGCCGGTCGACCGGCACCCGGGTCTCGGTGCCGCCGCGCAGCACCGTGACCTCCTTGGCGCCCAGCTCCAGCAGCGCGCGCAGCGCCGCCCCGGCCCGGCGCTTGGAGCGGGCCTCGACGTACCGGCCGGCCAGCAGGAACGTGGTCACGCCCGCCGCGGCCTCGAGGTAGATGTTCGCGCTGCCGTCGGTGCGGGCGATGGTGAGCTCGAACGGGTGCGTCATGCCCGGCTCGCCGGCGTTGCCGAGGAACAGCGCGTACAGCGACCAGAGGAACGCCGCGCCGGTGCCGAGGGAGACCAGGGTGTCCATGGTGGCCGCGCCGTGCCGCAGGTTGGTCCAGGCGGCGCGGTGGAACGGCAGCCCGCCCCACACGACGACCGGCGCGGCGAGGGTGAGCGAGAGCCACTGCCACGAGGTGAACTGCAGCGCCGGCACCATCGCCATCGCGACCACCGGCACCGTGAGCAGGGTCGACACCAGCAGCCGCTGCCGCAGTGGCCGCGTGGGATCGTCCTCCGCCGGCTCGGCCTCCGGCGCGGGTGGCTCGGGCAGGGCGGCGGTGTAGCCGGTCTTCTGGACGGTGGCGATCAGGTCGTCCGTCGTGACGTCCCCGGCGACGCTGACCCGCGCCTTCTCGGTGGCGTAGTTGACCGTGGCGGTCACGCCGTCCATCCGGTTGAGCTTCTTCTCGACGCGGGTGGCGCAGGACGCGCAGGTCATGCCGCCGATCAGCAGCTCGACCTCGCCGGTCCGGACGTCGGGGGTGCTCATCGTGGGTCTCCTCAGCCGCCGTGCCCGTGGCCGGCCGGCTCGTCGGGTGCCGCGCTCCCGGTGATGGGGACCGTGAACGCGGCGGTGTGCACGGCGTCGCCGTGCCGGAAGTCGAGGAACAGCCGGTACGTGCCGGTGGACGGCGCGGTCGCGGCGAACTCCACGTGCGGCCCCGGGGCGGGGGCCACGGCGTCGTCCACGACGGGGTGCACGTGCAGGTACTCCAGGTCGCCGTCGCGCAGTGCGACCAGGTGCCCGTAGGCGCCGAGGTAGGGCTGCAGATCCGTCACCGGGCGGCCGTCCCTGCTCACGCTGAAGGTCAGCTCGGCCTCGGCACCGGGGGTCAGGTCCCCGGCCAGGACGACGGTGTAGCCGTCGACCTCGGTGACCGCGGCGGGCTCCGGCAGCGGTCGTGGGTCGTAGTCGCCGGCCACCTGCAGGTCGCCGGTCAGCGCGAGGTCCGTCCCGGCGGACGCCGGGGTCGTGTCGGCGACCAGCCGCCAGCTGCCCGGGGTGAGGGTCAGCGGCGCCCGCCACGTGCCGTCGTCCCCGAGGTCGGGGTGCACGTGCTGGTAGCCGGTCAGGTCGCTGCGGACGGCGACCAGGTGCAGGTCCTCGCCGTGGTCCTCGGTGTACTCCGTCACCGGGCCGCCGTCTGGGCCGAGGACGCGGAACTCCACCGCCGCCGTCCCCGCGGCGGGACGCTCCTCGAGGACGTCGAGCACGTACCCGGTGCCCGCGGGGGCCTCGTGCGCGGTCGCCGGCGCGGCCGCGGACGGGTGTGCCTCCGGGGGGCGGATCGGCCCGACCGCCGCACCGACGCCGACCGCGGCGGCGAAGACGGCACCCAGGCCTCCGGCGACCACGGCGAGCCGTGCCGGCGTCTGCATGACGGGTCCTCTCCCTCGCGCCGGCTCAGCCGACGGCGACCTGGTAGCCGGCCTCCTCGACCGCGGCGCGGACGGCGCCGTCGTCGACGGGCTCGGTGCTGGTGACGGTCAGGCCGCCGCTGGCCAGGTCGACGTCGACGTCGGTGACCCCGGGGACGGCGCTGACCTCCTCGGTCACGGCGTTGACGCAGTGGCCGCAGGTCATGCCGACGACGGTGTAGCTCGCGGTGCTCACGATCGGTTCCTCTCGGGTGGGTGGGTCAGGACCGGACGAGCCGGGCGATCGCCTCGGACGCCTCGCGGACCTTCTCGTCGGCCTCGCGCCCGCCGGCCTGTGCGGCCTGGACGACGCAGTGCGACAGGTGCTCCTCGACCAGGCCGAGGGCGACCGACTGCAGCGCCTTCGTCATCGCCGAGACCTGGGTGAGGATGTCGATGCAGTACTTCTCGTCCTCGACCATCCGCTGCAGCCCGCGGGCCTGACCTTCGATGCGGCGCAGCCGCTTGAGGTAGTCGTCCTTGCGGTGGATGTAGCCGTGCTGGCCGGCTCCGGTGCTCTCCAACGGGTGTCCTCCCGACGCGTCGCGGTGGGGCGCTCGAGAAGAACCATACCCCCCTAGGGCATTTCGCGCAGTGCGCCGTCCGTCACTCGCGTGTGCCCCGGTCCCGCAGCCGGTCCACGGTGGCCTGCAGCCGCTCGCTGTCGGCCCGGGCGTCGGCCAGTTCGTCCTGCAGCCCGAGGATCACCTCGGCGGACGCCAGCGTGTGCCCCTCGTCGAGCAGGCCGCGCAGCCGGGCGGCCAGGGTGAGCTGGTGGCGGGAGTAGCGGCGGTGCCCCCCGGGGGAGCGGTGCGGCTGGAGGACGCCGGCGGTGTCGAGGCTGCGCAGGAAGGCCGCTTGGACACCGAGCAGCGCGGCGGCCTGGCTCATGGTCAGCACGGGGAAGTCCGGGTCGTCCATGCGCTCGACCCGCCCTCCTGCCGGGTCCCCGTCCCGGGTGCCGGGTGCGGTCATGGCGGTCCTCCGGGTCTCAGATGGCACGAGGGCCGGGTCCGCCTGGACCCGGCCCTCGGGGACTCGCCGCCGATCAGCTCTCGACGGACCTGCGCTCGGACGACTCGCCCTCGATGGTGCGCCCCTCGACGGCGGTCGGGGTGTCGGCGCGGGTGACGCTGATCTTGCGGGCCCGCGCCTTCTCGGCGACCGGGATGCTCAGCGTGAGCACGCCGTCGTGGTAGTGGGCCTCGAGCCGGTCGGTGTCCAGGCTGCGGCCGAGGACGAGCTGCCGGGTGTAGCTGCCGTACGGCCGCTCGGCGATCGCCCACTCGGCGTTCTCCAGCTGCGGCACCGAGCGCTCCGCGGTGACGGTCAGCGTGGTGCCCTCGACCTGCAGATCGATCGAGCCGGGGTCCACGCCGGGCAGGTCGAAGTGGGCGACGAAGTTGTCGCCGACGCGGTAGGCGTCCATCGGCATGCCCGACAGCGGGCGGGCGGTCAGCCCGCCGCCCCGGCCGGTCAGCTGGTCGAGCGCCCGGAAGGCGGCGTTCGTGGCGGCGAACGGGTCGTAGGCGGTCAGCATGGCCATGGCTGTGTCAACCTCCTGGATGTCGTGCTGGCGAGTTCGCTGCCCGAGGTGAACCTCTAGCGGCGACTTGAGATTACCTCGTACGGGCACTGGAGTAAACATCCATCGCGCGGCTTTGTTCGGCTGTCCGTCGAGCGGTCGGCACGACAGGACCACGCCGGTGCCTGCTGCCGGGCCTCCCGCAGCTGACGGGCGGGATGCGGATGCCCACGCGTGATCTGCGGCCTCCCGGGGCAGGAGACGACCGTGGACGACACCAGTGCCTCCCCAGCGCAGGGGGAACCGGAGCGGCAGCGGAACGGCGACGCGGAACCGGAGGTGACCACCGACCTGGACGGCGACGTGGCGACGCTGACCCTGGGCGGCGAGCTGACCGAGGGGGCCCGCCGGCCCCTGGTCCGGACGATGACCGACCTCATGCTGGGTCGACCGCACCTGCGGCGGGTGCGTCTGGACCTCCGCGCGGCCACCTACCTGAACTCGGCCGGCATGGCCGTGCTGGTGCAGCTGCAGAAGCTCGGCCAGCCGCGGGGTGTGGACGTCGCGCTGGTGGCGCCGCCGGTGGCGGTGGCCCGGCCGCTGCAGCTGTCCGGCCTGTGGCTGCGCTTCCCGATCGAGGAGGACCAGGCGGTGGAGGACGACCGCGTGGACCGGGAGGGCGGTCCCGGCTGAGGACCGGTGTCGCGGAGGGCGCGCCGCGGTGCAGCTCCTAGCCTGACCAGGTGCCGCCGAGCCACTCCCACAGCCACGGTCCCGACCCGGACGCGCCGCCGCCGACCCCGGAGGTCCTGACCCGCAGACGGCGCGCGGTCTGGCTCATGCTCCTGCTGCTCGTGCCGGTGGGCCTGGCCACGGTCGTCGGGCTGGTGGTGCTCTGGCCCGGCGACGAGCCGACCCGCGCCGAGCAGGCAGCCGAGCTGTTCCTCCCGCCGGGCACCACCTACCCCGAGGGGCGGGTGTCCGGCGTCGAGCCGTTCGACTGCTCGGTGCCCGGCGGCCAGGGCCAGGTGGCGCAGCAGCTGACCTGCGCCACCGTCGTCGTGCAGGTGCTCGACGGGGACGGCGCGGGGGAGTTCCAGCAACTGACGCTCCCGGCCGAGATCTACGCCGCAGGCATCTCCGAGGGCGACGTCCTGGTGCTCACCCGGGACGCCGCCGCCGAGGGCGGTGGCGGGTACGGGTTCTACGACTACGACCGCGACTTCCCGATGGTCGCGCTGACCGTCCTCTTCGCCGTCGTGACCGTCGCCGTGGCCCGGCTGCGCGGGCTGGCGGCCCTGTTCGGGCTCGCGTTCGCCTTCTTCGTGATGCTGCAGTTCCTGCTGCCCGGCCTGCTCGGCGACTCCTCGCCGACGCTGATCAGCCTGGTCGGCTCGGCGGCGATCATGTTCGTCGTCCTCTACCTGGCGCACGGCTTCTCCGCGCGGACGACGACGGCGCTGGTGGGCACCCTCTTCGGCCTGGCACTGGTCGCCGTCCTCGGCGCGGTGTCGGTGGCCACGGCGCGGCTGACCGGCCTCACCAGCGAGGAGACCACGCAGCTGCAGACCTTCGACCCGGCGCTGGACTTCTCCGGCCTGGTGCTCGCCGGTGTCGTCGTCGCGGGGCTCGGCGTGCTCAACGACGTGACGATCACCCAGGCCTCGGCGATCTGGCAGCTGCACGAGGTCGACCCGGGGATGACCTGGCGCGAGCTGTACCGCCGCGGGATGGTCGTCGGCCGCGACCACATCGCCTCGACGGTCTACACGATCGTCTTCGCCTACGCCGGCGCCTCGCTGCCGCTGCTGATGCTCTTCGAGGTCTACGCCCAGCCCTGGGACGTCGTGCTGACCACGTCCAACCTGGCGGAGGAGGTGATCCGCACGCTGGTCGGCTCCATCGCGCTGGTGCTCGCCGTCCCGGTGACGACGGCGGCCGGCGCGTTCTTCGCCAAGGCCGCCAGCACCGCGGCCGGCGCGGCCACCGAGCAGCGGATGACCGCCCTGCGGGCCCGGTTCGCCCGATGAGCGCGGATCGGCCCCAGGAAGGACCCCCTGCCCCCCACCGCTCGCACGCGCGCGGCGGGCCCCTGCAGGGGGCCGAACGGGACGGGGTCCTTGCACTGCTCAGCGCCGCCCGCGCCGCCCCCGGCTTCATGCCCGACGACGAGGGGACGGCGCTGTACGAGGCGGCCCGCTCGGTCGCCGTCCCCGGGCCGCTGCTCGAGGTGGGCACGTGGATGGGGAGGTCGGCGCTCTACCTGGCCGCGGCGGCCCGGGAGACCGGCCGGCTGGTCGTCACCGTCGACCACCACCGCGGGTCCGAGGAGCACCAGCCCGGCTGGGAGTACCACGACCCGTCGCTGGTCGACCCGGCCGTCGGGCTGGTCGACACGCTGCCGCGCTTCCGCCGCACGATCGCCGACGCCGGCGCCGAGGACGTCGTGGTCGCCGTCGTCGCCCGCTCCGAGACGCTCGCCCCGCTGTGGACCACACCGCTGGCGCTGCTGTTCCTCGACGGCAGCCACACCGAGGAGTCCGCGCGCCGCGACCAGGACGCCTGGGTGGCCAAGCTCGCCGTCGGCGGGACGTTGGCCATCCACGACGTCTTCCCCGACCCCGCCGACGGCGGGCAGGCGCCCTACGGCGTCTACCGGCGGGTGCTGGCCTCGGGTGACTTCGAGGAGCTACCCGGCACGGGCTCGCTGCGGCTGCTGCGCAGGCTGCGGTGACCGATCCGCTGGAAGCGGAGCGGGACGCGGCCCGGAGGCAGATCGCGGCGCTCACGCGGGAGTTCGACCAGGTCGTCGACGCGTCGAGGCAGTCCAACGCCGACGACGAGCACGACCCCGAGGGCGCCACGATCGCCTTCGAGCGGCAGCAGGTGGCCGCCCTGCTGGAGGCGGCGCAGCGCCGGCTCGCCGACGTCGACGCGGCGCTCACCCGCCGGGCCGAGGGCGGCTACGGCGTCTGCCAGACCTGCGGCCGGCCGATCGCACCCGAGCGGCTGGCCGCCCGTCCCGCCGCGCGCACCTGCATCACCTGCGCCACCTGACGGCCCCCTTGCAGGGTCCCGCTCGCGAGCTCCCGAGCGGTGGGGGGCAGGGGGTCCTCTCTCAGGAGACGTAGCGGCGGGCGGTGGAGGTCCGCTGGGCGTGCTCGAGCGCGGCGAAACGGGCCTCCGCGTGCGGCGGCAGCACCCGACGCTCGCGCACCACCCAGTGGATCCCGCGCGCGGCGGCCCACAGGCCCTGGGCGGTCACCCGGTCGCGGGGCAGGGTGCGCAGCAGGTGTGCGGTGCGGCGCAGTGCCGGGCGGGCGGGACGGCGCAGCCACGTCGTCCAGAGGGTGTTGCGGATGCCGTCGCGGCGCCGGCGGTGGGAGTCCCGCGCCTTGGACGCCTGGTGGTGCACCGTCAGCGCGGGCAGGTAGCACAGCTCCCACCCGGCGGCGGCCAGGTCGCCGGCCATCAGCTCCTCCTCGCCGCCCAGCCACAGCCGCTCGGAGAAGCCGCCGACCTCGGTGAACGCCTCCCGGCGCAGCACCGAGGCGCCGGCGAGGAAGGAGCCCAGCGCCGGCCCGGGCAGCCAGTCGGCGCCGCGGACGGGGGAGTCGCGCAGCTCGGGCACGATGGGGTCCTCGCGGCCGCCCGGCTCGACCAGGATGCGCGCGGTCACCACCGCCAGGCGCGGGTGGCCGTCGAACACGTCGGCCGCGGTGCGCAGCGAGCCGGGGTCCCACCAGGTGTCGTCGTCGCAGAAGGCGACGTAGGGGGTGTCCACCCGGGCGACGCCGACGTTGCGGCCGATCGCGCCGAGGTTCTCGGGGCTCGCGACCAGCTCCACCTGCGGGAACCGTTCGGCGATCGCCTCCGCCGTCCCGTCGGTGGAGCCGTTGTCGACGACGACGACGTGCGGCCGCTCGGGGAGCGCGATCAGCCGGGACAGCGCCAGCAGCACCTCGTCGCGGCGCTGGTGGGTGATGACGACGACGGACACCCGCGGGTCCCGCCGGCCCTCCTGCAGTAGAAGGACCCCGTCCTCCCCACCCTTTGCAAGCTCAGGGTGGGGCCCGGGACGGGGCCGGGGGTTGGATGGGCGCTCGTCCGTCACGCCGCGGCCTCGGCCAGCACGCGCAGGTCGGCGCGGACGCTCTCCGGGATCGGCTCCCGGCGGCGCAGGGCGGCCGGCAGCTCGCGCAGCGCGCGCAGCAGTCCCCGCCGCTCGGGCCCGGTGCGCACCGCAGTCAGCACCAGGCGGCCCACTTCGGGCCACGGTCGGCGCATCACCGCGGTGAGCAGCCGGCTGCGCCAGATCGCCGTCCGCCGCTGTTCCGGTGCGTGCCGCCTGGTCGAGGGGTGGTGGTGCACGGTGACCCCGTCGACGTAGGCGATGCCCCAGCCGGCCGCGGCCAGGTCCAGCGACAGCCGCTCCTCCTCGCCGGGGAAGCGGACGACGGGGTCGAAGCCGCCCACGGCCAGGAAGGCCTCGGTGCGCACCATCGCACCGCAGGCGATGAAGCCCAGCAGCGCCGGGCCGGGCAGGTCCTCCGGCGTCCCCAGCGGGCTGCGGGCCAGCTCGGTGCAGAAGGAGTCGAGCCGCTCCTCGGGCCCGACCAGGATCCGCGCGTTGAGCACCGCCAGCCGGGGGTGCGCGCGCATGACCTCCACGGCGCGGGCGAGGTCGCCCGGCGCCCACCACGAGTCGTCGTCGGCGAAGGCCACGAACTCGGTGCCGGCGCGCTCGACGCCGAGGGTGCGCGCGTAGGACCCGACGTTGCTCTCCAGCGGGACGACGGTGACCTCGGGCAGGGCCGCCCGCACCGCCTCGACGGTGCCGTCGGTGGAGGCGTTGTCGACCAGCACGACCGGCGCCTCGTGACGCGGCAGGGTGGCGAGGAGGTCCTCGCGGCGGTTCTGGCTCATGACGACGACGGCGACGTCGCCAGGGATGGGGTCGCCGGGACGGGCGGAGCTGCTCACGGCCTCCCCCTGCCCGCGCCGCCGGGCAGCCAACCGGCGGTCTCCTGTGACGCCTCCGTCCCGGCCTCCGACAGCGCGCCCGGGTCGGTGAACAGGCCGGACGCCGCGCTGGCGCCGGAGAGGGCATCGGCGGCGAGGACGACGGCCGCCGCGGTCCACGTCGTCCGCTCGACCGGCCAGCGGGCGTCGTCGGGGTAGACGTAGCCGGTCCAGTACGACCCGTCGTCCGCCCGCAGGTGCTGCATGGCGGCCACCTGTTCCAGCGCGGCGTCCGGCCGGCCGGCGGCGGCCAGCGCGAGCGCCAGCTCGCAGGTCTCCGCGCCGGTGACCCACGGCCGGTCGGCGACGCAGCGCGCGCCCAGTCCGGGGACGACGAAGCGGTCCCAGCCGGTGGCCAGCCGGGCGTCGGCCGCGGCGCCGGTGACCGCTCCGCCGAGCACCGGGTAGTACCAGTCCATCGAGTAGCGCGACCGGTCCGCGAACGCGTCCGGCCGGGTGCGCAGCGCGGTGCCCAGGTCGGCGACGGCGAGCTCCCAGTCCGGCTGCGGCCGGCCGGCCAGGGCGGCCAGGGCGACGCCGCAGCGCAGCGCCTGGAACAGGCTGGCGTTGCCGGTGAGCAGCGCGGTGTCGTCGGCCGTGCCGTCGGGGCGCAGCGCCCAGCCGACCGCGCCGCCGGGCAGCTGCATGCGGGTCACCAGGTCCAGGCCGCGGCGCACGACCGGCCACAGCGTGACGACCAGCTCCTCGTCGCCGGTGAGCAGCCAGCTGTGCCAGACGCCGACCGCCAGGTAGCCGGCGTGGTTGCTCTCCGCGGCGGGGGAGACCTCGACGCCGCCCCGGTACTCGGCCGCCCACGACCCGTCCGGCCGCTGCCGGCGGGCCAGCCAGCGGTAGGCCGCCCGCGCCCGGGCGTGCTCGCCGCCGACGTCGAGGGCCATCGCCGCTTCCACCATGTCCCAGGGGTCCAGCCGGCCACCGCGGAACCAGGGCAGCGCGCCGTCGGCCTCCTGCTCGACGGCGATCGCCGCCACCGTGGCGCGCACCTGCTCCCCGCTCAGCACACCGGGCAGCTCGGGGAGCAGCTCAGACAGCGGTCCGCTCCAGCTCGGTCTCGCCGGCCGTGGCCGCGCCCGCCGGCTTCTCCGCGTAGACGACCAGGCTCTTGCCGATCACCGGGTCGAGCAGCCGCTCGGCGGTGCGGGTGAGCCACGGCCGCTCCGTCAGGTCCCACACCAGCAGCCGGTGGTAGGCGCGCACGGCGGCGGGGTCCCGGTCGACGCCGACGGCGCACTTGAGCCACCAGAACGGCGCGTGCAGCGCGTGCGCGTGGTGCTGCTCGCCGGGCACCAGCCCCGCGGCGGCGAGGCGGGCGCGCAGCACGTCGCCGCGGTAGATCCGGATGTGGCCGCCCTCGTTGGCGTGGTAGGCGTCCGACAGCGCCCAGCAGACCCGCTCCGGCCCGTACCTCGGCACCGTCACCGCGACCGTGCCGCCGGGTCTGAGCACCCGGGCGATCTCGGCCATCGCGGTCCCGTCGTCGGGGATGTGCTCGAGCACCTCCGAGGCGATCACCCGGTCGACGCTCTCATCGGGGAAGGGCAGCGCCAGCAGGTCGCCGCGCACCACCTCGTAGGCCGCCCCCGCCGGGGCCTCGCCGGCCTCCGCGATCGCGCCCAGCCAGCGCTTCGTCGTCCCGACCTCGGACACGCCCCGGTCGACGGCGACCACCCGCGCGCCGCGCCGGTAGGCCTCGAACGCGTGCCGGCCCTCGCCGCAACCCAGGTCCAGGACGGTCATCCCCGGCCGCAGGTCGAGCAGGTCGTAGTCGACGGTCAGCACGGTGTCCCCGGTTCGACCCCGGACCCGATCCGCTCCTCGGTCGCCGTCCCCCGCGAGCGGGAGGTGCCCCCAGCACGCGGCGGTGCTCCCTCGCCCGTCGTCCTCACGGGCGCGCCTTCCGTTCCAGCACCTCGCGGTACCACTCCGCCGTCCGCTCGGCGGCCGACCGCCAGGTGTAGGAGGCCAGCACCCGCCGCCGGCCGGCCCGGCCCAGCTGGTCGGCGAAGGACGGCGAGTCCAGGACCAGCTGCAGCGCCGCGGTGAGCTCGCCGACGTCCCCGGCGCGCACCCGCAGGCCGGCCTTGCTGCCCACGACCTCCGGCAGCGCCCCGGCGTCGGTCGTGACCAGCGCGGTGCCGCAGGCCATCGCCTCGATCGCCGGCAACGAGAAGCCCTCGTAGAGCGAGGGGATGGCGACGACGGCGGCACCCTGCAGTAGCCGCACGAGGTCGGCCTCGGGCAGCGGGCCGGTGAAGCGGACGGCGTCGCGCAGCGCCAGCCGGTCGAGGGCGGCCTCCGCCGGGCCGCCCGGGCGCGCGGTGCCGACGACGGTCAGCCGCACCGGCCGCTCGGTGCGCAGCTTCGCGACCGCCTCGAGCAGGTGCACCAGCCCCTTAAGCGGGACGTCGGCGCTGGTGGTGACCACGATGGAGTCCGGGTCGCGGGAGCGGTCGGCCGGCGGCGGGGTGAAGACGTCGGGGTCGATGCCCACCGGGACGATCCGGATGGCGTCCGCCGGGACGCCGAGGTGGGTCTCGATGTCGCGGCGGGAGTTCTCCGAGACGGTGGTGACGCCGTCCAGCTGCGGGGCCACGCGGGCCTGCATGCGGGTGAAGCCGTACCAGCGGCGCAGCGTCAGCCGGCGGCGCAGCGAGGGTGCGGCGGCGAGCTCCAGGTCGCGGTCGATGGCGACCGGGTGGTGCACGGTGGCCACGGTCGGCACGCCGGCGCGGGTGAGCTGCAGCAGGCCCGTGCCCAGGCTCTGGTTGTCGTGCACGAGGTCGAACTCGGCAGCGCGGGGCAGCAGCAGCCGGGCCGCCCGCAGGCTGAACGTCAGGGGTTCGGGGAAGCCGGCCGTGCACATCGTGGCGTACTCGAGGACGTCGATCCGGTCGCGGAACTCCGATGGCCGCGGGGTGCGGAACGGGTCGGGCTCCCGGTACAGGTCCAGGCTCGGCACGCGGGTGAGCGGCACGCCGTCGTCCAGCTCGGGGTAGGGCTGGCCGCTGAACACGGTGACCCCGTGACCGAGGGCGGTGAGTTCGCGGGAGAGGGCCCGGACGTAGACGCCCTGGCCGCCGCTGTGCGGCTTGCTGCGGTAGGACAGCAGTGCGATGCGCAACAGCCGTCCCATGGTCGGCGACTCTAACCAGCCCTGGTCACCGACCGTTGCGGGGAGCCCTGCGCTGCGGCGTCGTCGGGGTGCTGACAGGATCGCGTCCGTGCTGCGCCACGTCGTCCTGTTCACCTGGTCCGACGACGCCGACGAGGAGCGCCGGGAGCAGACCCTGGCCGCCCTGCGCCGGCTGCCCGAGGAGGTGGGCGGGATGACCTCCTTCGCCGTCGGCCCCGACGCCGGGCTGCGCGAGGGCAACGCGCACACCGCGCTCGTCGCCGACTTCCCCGACGTCGAGGCCTGGCGGCGCTACGCCGACCACCCCGTGCACCTGCAGGTGATCGCCGACCACGTTAAGCCGATCCTCGCCGCGCGCAGCGCCGTCCAGTACGAGGTCTGAAGAAGGACCCCCTCCTCCCCACCCCTCGCAGGCTCGGGGCGGGACCCTGGAGGGGCCGCCTCCAGGGCACCGCCACTCGCGAGCTCGCGGCGGGGACCCTGCAGGAAGGCTGTTCCAGTACGTCACCGAGCTCGCGGCGGGACCCTGCACGGGGGCCGTTGCACCACCTCATCAGGCCCCGCACGGGGTTACCGTCGGCGGCATGAGGAAGGACCCTCCTGCCCACCGCCACTCGCCAGCTCGCGGCGGGACCCTGCAGGAGGGCCGGCGCGCCCGTCGCACCGCCCTGCTCGCCACGGGCTTGGTCGCCGGCGCGGTCCTGACCGGCTGTGCGTCGGGCGCCGACGTCCGCGAGGCGGCGTCCACCGCAGCGCCCTCGCCGTCCGCCGGAGCCACGGCGGCGACGTCCGCCGCTCCCGACCTGGCCGCCGGGCTGCTGCCCGCCGAAGCGTTCGGCCCCGGCGCCCGGGTGCTCCCGCTGCCGGGCGAGCAGCTGTCCCGGGGCACGCTGGCCGGCATGGGCTCGCCGGCCGGCGTCGAGGTCACGCCCGGGTCGTGCACCGCGGCCCTCCAGGCGCTGCCGGTGCACCAGCCGCCGGCCGCCGACGACCTCGCCGCGCAGGTCGCCGTCCGGGGGACGACGTACACCGCCGAGCTGCTGGCCGTGGCCGGACCCGCGGCCGAGCTCGTCGGCCGGGTGCCCGATCTGGTCGCCCGGTGCCCGCAGGCGACGGTCAGCTCCCCGGAGCACGGCAACGCCACGGTCGACCTGGCGACGTTCGACGTGCCCGACCTGGGCGACGCCGCGGTGGGGGTGTCGGTGGAGGTCGTGGTCACGCAGCCCGGCGGCGCCCAGCGGGAGGCCTCCGGCCTGGTCGGGCTGGTGCGCGACGGCGATCGGGTGGTCACGCTGGCCACCGGCGACCGCGGAGGCGCCCAGCCCGATCGCGCGGCGTTCACCGCGCTGCTCGAGCAGGCGTACGACACGCAGGCCGCTCCGGACTGACACCCTCCCGGCCGGGCGTCCACAGCCGTCCGGCCGGTCCACAGATGTCCCCGCGCGGCCCGTCCGGGCACGTGCGGCGGCGAGGGTCGCCGGCATGGACGACTCCACACGCCCTCTGGTGTCCCTCACCGACTCCGCCGACGTCGCCGCCGCGCTGCCCTACCTCGTCGGGTTCCACCCGCACGAGTCGGTCGTCCTGGTGGCACTCGGTGGGCCGACCGGCAACCGGGTGGGCCTCACCGTCCGCGCCGACCTGCCGGCCCGGGCCGCCTCCGCCGCGGTCACGACGGCGCTGGCGCGCAGCGTCGCGACCGACGACCCGGCCGGTGTCGTCGTCGCGGTGGTGTCCGAGGCACCCGACGACCGCGGTCGACTGCCCGACGGTGACGACGTCCCGGGCCTGCCGCACCGCGACGTCGTGCACGACGCCGTCGTCACGCTGGCCGCGCTGGACATCCCGGTGCGGGACACCCTGCTCGTGCGGGGCGGCCGGTGGTGGTCCTACGACTGCCCCGAGGCCTGCTGCGCCCCCGGGGCCGGCGAGCCGCTGCCCGGCGGCGTGTCCGTGCTGGCGACCGCCTCGGCGGCCGCCGGGCAGGTCGTCGCCCGCGACCGCACGGCCCTGGAGGCACGGATCGCGCCGCTCGACGGCCCGGCCCGGGCCGCGATGGAGGAGGTCACCTGGCGGCTGGTGGACCGCCGTGCCCGGCCCGCGCGCGAGGACCCGGACGCGGAGGCCCGCCGCTCGTGGGACGCGGTGCTGCGGGCCGTGCGGCGCTGCCGGCCGCGAGCGGTCGGCCGGCTCCCCGACCGCGAGGTGGCCGGCGTGCTGTGGGCGCTGGCCGACGTCCGGGTGCGCGACCGCGCGCTCACCCTGGCGCTGGGGGACGACGCCGCCGCGGCCGAGCTGCTGTGGACCGAGTGCACCCGCCGCGCCCCGGCGCCCATGGACGCCGCCCCGGCCACGCTGCTGGCGGTCAGCGCGTGGCTGCGCGGGGACGGCGCGATGGCGAACGTCGCGCTGCAGCGAGCGCTCGACAGCCGCCCCGCCTACACGCTGGCGAGGCTGCTGGCCGACGGGCTTGCCGCCTGCCTGCCCCCGGCCGAGCTGCGGGCCATGCTCGTCACCGTGACCGCCGACCCCGACGAGGTGTGGGCCGCGGGGTGAGTGCGGGTCCGCCGCTGCGAGCGAGGCCGCGGAACCCAGGCCCCGTCCCAGGCGCCGCCCTGAGCTCGGGAAGGGTGGGGAGGACGGGGTCCTCCACCGGAGGGTGGGGACAGGTCCTTCCTCAGAGCAGCTCGGGGCGCTGCCAGTCCTGGCCGTGGACGTGCTCGGCCAGGAAGGACAGTACCGTCTCGTACCAGACCTGCGCGTTGCCCGGGGTAACGAACGGACCACTTCGCTTCGGCGGGGGATGGTCGAGACGCGGGGTACAGCACCACACAAGAACGCGACCGCCCCGGATGTGGGTCCGAGACGGTCGCTTGATCGAACGCCACGCAGGACGCGAACGACCCATGCTCCACGGTACCGACGTCCACGACGAGGACAGCGCGCTCACGCCGCCGCCCGCTGCAACCGCAAACCGAGGGCCTCGGCCACGTCGTCGGCACCGGGTACTGTGGGCCCGCCCAGGTCGGCCAGGGTCCACGCGACGCGGAGGACAACGGCCTAGCGAAGGTTGCTCATACATGACGGCTGGGTAGTGTTTCCCGAATGCTCACAAGAGCGGACCTCTCCGTAGCCCCTCTCCCTAGCCCTATGGGCGTTCCCTCGACGGCATGAATCGGCGCTGGAATCCCTATACAAAGGCGTTGGCGAACTACTGGCCGCGCCGACGCAGAGGCGGCACGTCGAGCGGCGCTGCTTCGCTCAGCGGGCGTGGTGGTCCGATGAGCGCCCGGCATCGGGCCGAAGACCTCAACCAGGTGTCCCTGACGGATCTGCTCGCCACCGACGAGCACTCACCCCAGACAGTGCTGGTGGACCTGTTCTATCCCACCCCACGTGGCGACCGGCAGATCACCGTTCGGCGGCTGTCCGACCCTGAACAGAGTTCGTGATCTCCGCCGAGCTCCCACCGTGAGCAGCCACGGAAGGACACGACGCGAGGGCGCCGAGCGCCCCCTCGGGGAGTGGCGGCCCTGGGGCTGGTGACTGCGACAAGGGGCTGCAGGCGTCCAGCCGTCCACCGTTCGATGGGGTTCACGCAATCCGCAGGACAACGGTCTAGCCGAAGTAGCCCCAAATCCGACGCTAGTCCATCGTCTTGCGTCGTTGGAGGGAGATCAGTCAGACCAGACGATCACCGATACAAGAACGGTGCCATCGTCCGGCTCCAAGGTGGCGACAGTGGCCGCTGCGACAACTTCCCCCCCATCGCTGCGTACACAGACGGTGTCACCTACGCCCACAGTCACGCTGCGCTCCGGCAGTCGGGTAAGCCGGTCGTCACATCCTTCCGGAGTGGGGGGCCCCGCTCCTTCCCACGCAACGATGGGACGTACACCGAAGGGCACGGAATACATGTCGGCGGAGGATCCCGTGACCAACTCAGCACCGATATCCATGTAGTTCATGCCTGCGGTGGCATCCGGCGGCACGGTGTCCAAGTTCGCTCTACCAAGCCGTATCTCTCCGGGCCCGTACAGCACGGAGTGCGCTGACCCCGTCGCGGTCCCTGCAGTCGGGACGGCGGTCGTGCCTGCTGACGTGCTCGGAGCCGCAGTCGTTTCCTGGGCCGTCGTCGCCGTCGATCCTGTCGCCGTAGATGGTCCGCTAGGAGTGGGGAACGCTCCCTTGGACTGTCCGATGTAGACGACCGCCACAGCGAAGATCCCGCCGACGAGGGATCCCGCCACCGCGAGCAACAGAGGATGCGTCCGGCGGCCGGGGGGTGGTGGCGGGACATGCGACATGCTGGGCTCCGCACGGATTCAGGGGCTGCGAAGTCGAACGGTATCGACCGCGGCGACTTCCCACCGCCCGAGGACGGGCACCGCCAGACGCCAGGCGACCCGAAGGACACCCGTCTAGCCGAGCACACCCCCGGCAAACCATGTCTAGTACCGCGGCAGGCAACCTTCGCCCTAAAGACGGCCCAGAGACACACGCGCCGCTCGGTCACACCATAGGGGCGCGGCGCTGGACCAGGACGCCGACCACCGGGTTGAGGACCACGAGCGCGAGCCAAGACAGCCGGGCGGCGGCAGAGGAGGCCAGGTACGCCACCGGGATCGACGCGAGAAACACCGCCGGGGGGACGAGCTGGGGCACCAGCAGAAGCCGTATCCGCCGGGGTGACGGCGGCTCGTTCATCAGCCCGTCCCGCCACGCCACCAGGAACATCACCGCCTCCGTCGAGGAGATCACCGCGACGTTCCCGGCGAAGACGGCCGTCGTCAGCGGCTCTCGGTACTGCCCCAGCGCGTCGGTGCTGAACGGCAGCAGCACCACGAACACGAGTACCACGAGGTTCACGGTGATGAAGCGTCCGCTGAGGTGGTGCAGCCCCCCGACGAAGGCGTGGTTGGCACGCCAGTAGAGGGCGACGATGGTGAAGGCCAGCAGGAAGGCCAGGATCTCGCTTCCGTATGCCGCCCACAGGGCGGCAGGGTCGGTCCAGGCCTCCGGCGTGTCCTTGGCGTCCAGCGTGGTGACCAGCAGGGTGAGCGCGACGGCGTAGGTCCCGTCGAAGAACGCGAGCGCGCGGTCGAACTCCGATGTCTCCCGAGCGAATCGCGGTGCTCCCGGGTTCGGTTGGAGCGAAGCCACACCCGCAGGGTCGCAGTTCGCGCCGGACGGCGGCGGGTGCGGCGGTCCGGGTCGGGGCGCCTCGTCCCGGCGCGCGGTGCGGCGCGACGGTGTGCCGCCTGTCATCACAGGTGTCCCTGGCTGGACCGCTCAGGGCGAACGTTGCCGGACGCGGCACTAGCTTGCCGCTGCCGGGGCCACTGCCAGACTGCCGATACAGCAACGAGGCGGTGCGCCCGGATGAGCGACAAGGCGACCGGAGGTGCGGGACCCCAACGGTTCGTCGTCCTCGCTTCTCAGCCCACGACCGAGCGGAGCACCACCATGAGCAACCCTCCCAGCTACGGTCCGCAGCCGGGCGACGGCCCGCAGCCGGGTCACGGCCTCCCGGAGGGCTACGGCCCCCCGCCGGGTTACGGCCCCCCACCGGGCTACGGCCCCCCACCGGGCTACGGCCCCCCACCGGGCTATGGCCCGCCACCAGGGATGCCGCCGCAGGGTCCGCCGCCCAAGAAGCCGATCTATAAGCGGATGTGGTTCTGGGTCGCGGCCGTTGTCGTGCTGGCCGTCTTCGGGTCCGCGCTCGGCGGGGGAAGCGCGGAGACCAGCACGGCCACGCCGACGCCCGCCCGGGTCACGGTGACCCAGCAGGCCCCCACCCCGGCACCCCGGACGGTGACGGTCACGCCGACCCCTCCGTCTGCTCCGGCACCTGCACCTGCACCTGCACCTGCACCTGCACCGGCACCAGCACCGGCACCGGCACCGGCACCGGCACCCGAGCCCGAGCCCGAGCCCGAGCCCGAGCCCGATGGGACGGTCAGCCAGCAGAGTGCCTTGGACAAGGCGGAGCAGTACCTGGACGTCGTCGGCGGCTTCTCCCGCGACGGGTTGATCCAGCAGTTGACGACCGGCTCTGGTTTTTCCACCGAGGACGCGACCTGGGCCGTCGACCATCTGGACGTGGACTGGAACGAGCAGGCCGCGGAGAAGGCCAGGCAGTACCAGGACGTCATCGGCGGATTCTCCCGTAGCAGCATGATTCAACAGTTGACCGCCGGGTCTGGATTCACCCAGGCGCAGGCCGAGTACGGGGCCGACGCCGTCGGGCTCTGACGCACCGAACGAGGCCCCTGTCCGACCGGGCAGGGGGCCCCGGCTTCATCCGTCGGTCAGCTTGCGGCGAGCCGGATGCGGACCAGGGCGGCGGTGTGCGGGAAGCCGAAGCCGACCCGGCAGGTGGCCCGGACGGCGACCCGGTCACTGATGAAGAACACCGCTCGGCGACCCACGCGACCGTGGGGTCGGCGGTGACGGCGGGCAGCCGGACGGAGGGAGCGGTCGGCCGCAGCACCCGCGAGCACAGCGGGTTGAGCGCCACCGAGGCGGCCAGGACGGGCTTGGTGAACAGGTCTTCGACCTGCTCGGGGGTCAGGAGGGATCCGGCGGTGCCGGTGGTCAGGGTCATGCGCGCTGGCTCCGAGAGTCAGCCCCGGTACGGATGGGTGATCCCTCGGGCCGCTGACCCGACGGGTGCGCTGCTGGCGCTTATTGCTGGGCGCAGCAGGCCATCTCAGACACCGCTATACGCCACCAGGTGATTAGGCATTTTCCACCACCCCTTTGCATCAGGAGTCTTGGCCTCTCAGCTTATGCTGTGTCGGCCGCGGCTGAGCCCTGACCGTTGGGTTGCGCCGGTGGATTATTTGGCTGGACTCGCGTGGATCCACGTGGCCGACGGGTGCGAGGCTTTGACGTCAGCGCGCCATTGCCAGCTACGTTGTCCGCCTCGAGATCGAGCTGCTCCTTGATCAGCACGATGGACAGCGCCTTTGTGATCACGTCTGTGTATGCACGCTCCTTCGCCGGATCGTTGAGTTCTCTGGCTACGCGCTCGGCCGCCAGTAGATAGCTCGCCTCACGCGGCTGCTGCCAATACTTATACAGCTGATTGACGGCCTTTTCTTCGGCTGTAAAGAATGTCTTGGTGATGTATCCGGAGAAGAGGCCACCCAACGCAGTCAGCGCCGCGATGACAATCTTACTGGTGTTGTTCTGTATTATGACGACAGAAATTGCTCCCGCGACCAGGACCAAGAATCCCACGGTCATAGCGAAAGCGCTCAGACGAGAGGCCCGACGAGCGACCGTTGTAGCGATGTCATGGTACCGATACATGTCCTCGCGGTTGAAAATCAGTAGGGCCTCAAGGCTGGACTCCGCCAGAAACTTCTCCTTTTTAGCCTGTAAGTCCTGGAGGGCCTCAGCTCTGGCGCGAGGATTCCAGGCGCCTAGCCCCTTCTCATAAGTCCTGTAACCGACAAACGGTAGAAACGCTGCCAAGAAGAGGCACGAGGCGGCAACCGCTCCTGTTATTCGACCTGGCCACTGGAACGCAAAGGGGCCCAAAATTACGGCGAAGACTGCGGCTGCACTCGAAGCTACACCAAACATGTTCAAGTAGCGCCGCAGGTTTGCCTTCCGTTGACCTTCCGGTGTCTGCGCATAATCGCGACGAGCCTGGGCCTCGGCAACCTGCGTGACCACGTTCTCGGACTCAGTAAGCGGTGACTGGTATGAAGTACCCATGGTTCCTGCCTCCGAGTGACCCGCGCGGCGGAGGAGACGGCGTTGCACTAGGGAGTCTCAGCTTGATCAGCCGGATCAGCAAGGCCTCTTGGCGCGGGGGTGATGATGAAACAAGGCGCACTTAGGCAATCAATCACGTCCCCGCAAGACCGCACCCCAGGTGACGCCGCTGCCCTGGTCGGCGGCCCGCCTGACGGCCTGGCGGGTCGTCGTCGTAGTTCTCCCCGGTCGCCCGGGCTGGTCCCGGACGGTCTGGGGTCGAGACGTCCGCGTCGCACTCGGCGGTCTCGGTCATGGCGTTCTCGGTCATGCTGCGATCTCCCTCCTCTCCGTTCAGTGCCGCCGGATCACGCCCGGCGACACGGGGATGACGTGGCTCCACGGCTCGATGACGGCCGGGTCGATCCCGACGGCGCCCAGCAAGGTCCTCTCGACGTCGGTGACCGGCCGGGCGAACGGCCCCAGCTACCCGGCCGCACGGCGTAGGTCGGCGTCGGCGGTGGCGTCCTCGGCGCGGCCCAGGGAGCAGGTGGCCCGGTTGTGGTTGAACACCAGGTGCCCCTTGGGTGACCGGGGAGCTGCGGCCCCGCGCACTCCGGGCAGACGGCGGTCACCGGTCCACCTCGTCCACGGTGAGCGGGTGATGAGGCCCGGGGGGCCGTCCCGCGACCCCCGTATGGGCCGAACGTGCTCCGCTCGTCCCCCAGCGTGCACACCTGCCACCGGCCGGTGGAGTCGGCCTGCATCGTGAGGACCCGATGCCGCGGCAGGTCGCCGATCGTGACCGGCGCGGCCGGGGGGCTCCTGCCGGGCCGGGACGAACGCCACCAGGGCGATCCTCTCGGACGGGTACGCCGCGCCGGGCACCGGCCGGTCCTACTGGGCGGGGCCCCCGATCTGCCACTCCCAGCCGGAGGTGCCGCCCATGGGAGTCCAGATGAGCGTGCCGCTCGTCTCCGGGATATCCAGGATCACGGTCCCGCGGTACGAGCTCGCCGGCGTGAACGTCGCGGACGGGAAGAGGTTCGGGTCGTCGTAGTCCATGCACCCGTAGGTCGGCGTCGTCGCGATGTTCTGCACGAACACACCGTCCGACCCCACGAAGGAGAAGGATGTCGGGTTCATCTGGAAGTAGTAGGCGTCCGTCGGGTAGTTCTCGGTCGTGGAGGCGCGGATGTCGAGCGCCACGAAGTGCCCGTTCTCCGGGTCCTCGGCGTACTCGCTCGTGCAGGGCGCGTCCACCCGGATCGCGTCGATGGAGAACGAGAGGACGAGCTCCTCAAGTGACGGCGTGAGGTCGTCCGGGTGGGCGAGCCCATCGACCTCTCCGAGGTCCTTCATGATGTGACCGCGTGGGCTCAGGTCCGGGTCCGGCGCGGCGCTCGTGGTGGGTGCGGGCGTGGGCGTCGGGGTGGGAGGCAGCGTCGGCGTTGCGGCTATCGGCTCATTCATTTGCTGGCTCGCGGCGACGGCGGTCGCGCCCAGGCCAGCGGCCAGGAGCAGCGCAGCGGCTCCTGCGGCCACTCGGACGGGTCCACGCTGCCAGAGGGGCGTGCGCGTCGGCGCAGGCGTAGGCTCGGGCGCGGTCTCGTCCTCGAGCGGCTCGGTGGTCGTGTCCTCGGCCACGGTGTCATTCCTAACGTGAGCTTAAGTGTGGTTGTGTCGCGCTGGGACCGCCCGTGGCAGCCCCGCTAAGGCGGCCTGAAATGACGAAGCCCCCGCCCCAGCTGACCGGGACAGGGGCTTCGTACGTCGTTCGAGCTATCAGCCGAGGTTGACCGTCACGCCCCCGGAAAACGGCGAATCGTGCAGCTCCAGCTTGGTCAGCTGCGTTTCGGCAGGCACGTCGAAGACAAGCACACCGTCCACGGACGTACCGGGGTTCAACTGCTCGAACAGCGTGTCGCCGCCGTTCTCCAGGTAGAACGCGGCCTCGGTGTCCGTAGAGAACTTCTTGCCTGCAGCGTCGTAGCCGTACTGGCTGGTGGAGTCGAGGGTCTGGGCCTCGTCCCCGATGTTCGCCACGTTCACGTTCACCAGACAGAAGACGCCGGCCGCCTGGGTGGAAACGGGGTCGGCTCCGAGAGTGTTCTTGGAGCAGTCCACGCCGGTGACGGTGAACTCGAACTTGCCGTCCTGAACGGCCTGGTTCAGGCCCACGGCCTTGGCGATATCGCCGGACGAGGAACCGCCGCCGGACGAAGTCGAGGACGAGCCGCTGTCGTCATCGCCGCCCTGGGCGATGGCGATGATGAGGATGAGGGCGATGACCGCGAGAAGGATGAAGCGCTTCTTCTTGAAGAAGGGGCGGCTGGCCTTGCGATACGCCTTCTCGGCCTTCGCCTGGGCCTTCGCGCTCTTGGGATCTGCGAACTGCGGAGGCGCAGGCGGAGTGGGCTGTGACATGGAGGATCCCCCGTCGATGACTTGAGTGGCGCGAATTGATCTTGAGAGCCCGCTGCCCAACGGATCATCCGCGGCCCGGCTAGATGTCTTCGTAAGACTAGAAACAGGACCTCGTCAGGTCACGAATCGATTCGTACAAGCTCCCCCCTTCGGGATGGCATATGTTGCCAGGACGACCACGATCACCATCCCGCCGAGCGGTCGATCCGAGGGTGTCAGCCGCCAAGCCGACGGGGCTGCGTGTCCCTGAGTGGGCCGCTCAGGGCGAAGGTTGGCGGCCGCGGTACTAATCGGGTCTGTACCCGGGAGCCGGACCACGACCAACCTCAGCGGCGGGCACGAGCCCGGTGGCACCGGCGGCGGAGGAGGCCACGGCTACTGCTCCTGCTCGTCGTGCTCGGCGGCCAGCTCGTCCAGCCCGGCGGCGACGGAGCGCAAGCCGAGGGCGATGAGGTCAAGCTCCCGGTGCAGGTGCGCTACCTGCGTCCGGAGATCGCCGATCCGGTGTTGAGGCGTCTCCGCGGCGCGAAGATCACCGGGGCCTGTGCGTCACCCACGTCGGGGTCCTTTCCTGGTGGTCGACTCCCGGCCGGTGGCGGGCCTGGCGAGGACGCCACCGGCCGGGAGCTGTGACCGGGGCGCTGGTCGGGTCTGCGGGGCGCATAGGAGACGCCCCTCACCGGCCATGGATCCGGGTCCCACCCGCATGACCAAGTGGGCCGGTGACTTTGACGCCCCGGTTGGTGCGGCCCTTCACCCGCGGAGTCGCCGAACACGCGGGCGGAGGATCGGCCTGTGGGGTCAGGCGCTGACGCCTGCGTGCTGGAGTCCGGCCAACCGCACGAACGCCGACGGCCTGAACACCGCCAGCGCAACTCTCAGCTCAGCGCGGATGGAAGTCAGGTTGTGCGTCCAGTAGTCAGCGTGCGAGTTGCTTGCCTCCACGACGAGCCCGCTGCGGCGGAACACCTGAGCCTGGGAGCGGAACGCGCCCACGATCGCGGTGTTGACCGGCAGCGCCATGGACAGGGCCACGGGCAGGCCCCACACGGTGGTCCCGGCGAGCGCGCCGAACGGGCCTCCGGCGTTGAACTCCCCACCGGAGTCCTTGGCCAGCCGCAGGGCGGCGTAGTCGGACGGGTGCATGACGACGCCGTCGGGTTCGACGAGGGCGTTGACGCGGACGTTCGTGATCGCCTGGTACAGCGTCTCGGCGATGGACGGGTTCGTCCCCGTCGTCGGGGCGGTCAGGGTGAGGTTCTGCAGGCCGGTGCGGTTGAGTAGGCCGCGGAGGTTGGTGCCGGTGCCGTCACCGGAGAGGAGCTGGGTCTCCTCGACCAGTTGCACACCGAGCCGCAGACGAGAATCGATATATGACCTCATCTGGCTCGAATCTTCGAGCATTTCGTCGCTCACCGGCAGGTGGTGCGCAATCTTTCTCACGGGCTCGTCCACGGAGTCGAACGCGAGCGCACTCTCGGGCTTGAGCCCGCCCTCGCCGACGGTGGTAGCGCCGTTGGTGAACAGGGTCTCCTCGACGTACCGGACCAGGGCGGAGTCGGTGGTGCCCGGCGCGAACAGGTCGGTGACCACGATCGGGCGCTGGAGGATCGGCTGGATGCCGGGGCGCACGTCCGGCTCGAACGGGAAGTCGCCGGTGAGGAGGGTGGCCTTGCGGCCGGTGAAGTAGTCCGGCACCTCGACGGGGCCGGAGGTCCACCGGCCGGTGAGCGCGCCGGACTTGAACGCCATCTGCAGCGACTGGAAAGCGGTGCTGCTGGTGAACGCCTCACCGGCGGTGCCGCCGGTGCTCCGGGAGCCGTACACGGCCTTTGCACCGGGTCGCCGCATGCCCTCGATGCGGTCCCGCATCTCGGTTTCGTCCCTGTGCTGCTGGACACCGGCGAGGAGGTCACGCACTTCGGCGTGCTCGGCATCGGTGAGGGGTCGCCCGGACTTGCGGGCGGCGGAGGCGAGCTGGTCGGCCCGGTCCAAAGCCTGGCGGGCGTGCTCGGGAGTGGTGATGGCGACGTGCATCGGGGGTTCGCCTTAGAAACGCGCCGGACCCACGCATGGGGGTGCTACGGCGGTGACCGCGCCTCGATCTCGGGGCGGCGGGCGTTCTATGGCGAACGCGAGGTGTTGCGGGTGTCGGGCGGCGAGGCCACCCGGTCCTCTAGCGGGCCGGGGCGTCTATGCCGACCGCAGGAGTATACCCGCTGGGTGCGACGACTACTCCGCCCCCAGCTCCAGGGGGCGGGGAGTGTTCCGTTCGTCCCCGGCGCGTTCCCACGGGCGGCCGTTGCGCCACCACATCGCCGCGTCCCCCTCATAGGCCACGTTCCCGGCGTGGAGCTGGTAGATACGCCTCGGCAACGGCCGCAAGATCACAAACGCGCCCTCGACGTGCTCCACCTCGGCGGGGTCGATCTTGCGGCCGATGGCGGCGGACAGGCGGGCGGCGGCGGTCGTCTCATCCATGGGGTCTCCTCGATTCGCAGTACCCGCGGCTACGCGGTGCGGGTCTGGCCTTGGGGGATGCGTCGCCCGTCCCGCCACCACACAGCGGCGGCCACGTCGTACACCGCCCCGTCGGGGTGCACCTGATAGCGGCGGCCGTGCGCGGGGAGCACCTGGCAGGCGGGGTCGCGGGGGTGCTCCGGCAGCAGCAGGACCCATGACCCGTGGGTGTGCTGGACGTCGGCGGGCACGATCCGGCGGCCCAGCGCGGCGGTCAGCAGCGCGGCGGCGGCCTCATCCATGGCCGTCGACCGCGGTCGTCGCGGCGATGTTGGCCAGCGCCAACCTGTCGTAGGCGGCGGCGATTCGGTCGGTCAGCGCGGACGCCGCCGGGCAGCTCTCCGCGTGAGACCGGACGTAGAAGCTGGCGACGACGAGGGCGGCGTCCAGCTCCCGCCGTGCACCGCGTAGCTCCGCGGAGATCGCGTCCAGCTCCCCGCGGGTGATGTCCTCGGGGGTGATCGGTTCGTCTTCGGGGCTCACCGGGTCTCCCTCCGCAGGGCGGCGGCGACCATGAACGGGTCGTCACCCTCGGCGATCCGCAGACGCCGCGCGCACGTCCGGGAGCAGCACCACGACCACAACCCGACACCCCGCCGCTTGGACGTGAACGGCTCGGCGCAGTAGCCGCACGCCTCCGGCCGGGCCTCGTCCGGCTCCGCATTCTTCCGGGCCCGGCGGCACCGCTGGCACACCCGCTCCCCCGGGGGCAGCGACGTGGACGTGCCCCAGAGGAGACGTCCACAGCCTCCGGCGCACGGGGTGTCCGGCTTACGCGCCACGGTGCCTCCGTTCGGCTACCAGTCAGAGCCGATAATGCGCGGCTGACCTGCGGTTACACCCATCGTAGACACCTCTCCCCCCTTCCTAGCGTCCGGTGGGGAGGGATACGACTACCGGCCGGGGGTCGCCAGCGCCGACGGAGAGGGGATCGCAAAGCCCCCTACCCTGCGCAGTTATTCGCTTACTGTCTGAGTAAATCGTAGCTCGGCCGATGGTCTCCGCGGCTCCCTCGATGGCTCAGGCGTAGTGCGTCGCCTCGCCCTGCGGTGTGCAGGAGGCGTGGCGCTCCAGTGCGGCCCGGGGCGCTCACCGCCGAGCGAGACGACATGCCCATGATCCACCAGCACGGGCGATCCACGAGTGGACCCTCACCGCCTGCGGAGGTGGCGCGGAGACGGTGCCGGATCGCCTCCGGATCCGGTCGGTGGGTGGTGCGGTGCCCGTCGTGCCCGTGCCCGTGCTCGTGCCCGTCGTGCTGACCCTGTCGTCGCCGTGCTCGGCGCTGTCGGTCTCGCTGCTCGTGCTGTCGTCGTGTGCTGGCTCTAGCTCACGCTGCTCACGATGCACGCGTCATCGCAGGTCACGTAATCACGCGTCAGCTCACGCGTTGCTCATGTGATCTTCGTACTCGGGCGTTGTCGATCATGGTTGCTCGTGCTGTTCGATGGCTCGCGCTCATCTGCTCGTGCTCGTGAGGTGTAGCCGTGTCCGCTGCCTCGTGCTGGCCCTGCCTTGCCCTGCCTTGCCCTGCCTCCCTGCTGCCCTGCCTCCCTGCTCGCCGTGTCTCTGCTCTGCTGCCCATGCGGTGCGGATGCCGTGGTGCTGTCGACGTCCTGCTGTCCACGTCCTGTTGTCCACGCTGGCCGATGCCGTCGTCGTGACCACGCTGTCCCGATGTCGTCGTGCCGATGCCGTCGTGCCCGCTGTCCTCGTGCCTCTCGCGCTGGTGGTGTCCCTCGTGCTGGTGGTCCTCGTGAGATCGACCCCGTCAGTTGCCGCAGGACGGCCTGAGCCGAACGTGCTGGAGTCGAGGAGACCGCGGCCCCTCATCGGAGGCGGCACACGGCAACTCAGGGGGTCGACCCCGTGCCGGTCCCCTCGTGCTCGGGAGCCAGCGCGGACCGTGCGTGCCACCAGTCGACGCGCACCGGCCGAACGCTGGGGGCCTGGCGTCTCCGGGCTAGGGCTGTCGGTACGGGGGCGCTGAGGGGGTCGTGACCTGGGGGTGGAGCTCTCCTCCGGGGGGTGTCCACGTCCAGGGGGTCCGGGGTCGGGCACAAGCGGGCACCGACGGGATGAGGCAGGGCGGGGTGTCCTCGTCAGCGGCGGTCAGGCGGGGGGAGCGCGGCGGCGGCCAGGGCCCGGCCGTCCCGCTCCTCGGTCAGCTCGGCGATGGCCGCGTTCAGATAGCCGACGACGTCTCCCCCCGGGGGGGCATCTGCTGCGGCGCGCTCGTAGGCGGCGCGGGTGATCCCCCGGGCGGTCTCCACCGGGGGGAGGGGGATGCCGCCGCCGACGGCCCGATCCGCAGCCCCGAACAGCGTCTCGCCGAGGGCGTCCGCGAATGCCCGGGCGCGGGTGTCCGCGCCGGAGTCGGTCCGCACCAGGGCACCCCAATGCTGAGCCGCTCTCGTCATCGTCAGGTGGACCAGGCCGGTCGTGCGGGTCGCCGACGTCTCCACCCGCCCGGAGCCCGCGGCGCGCTTGACCTCTACCGTCAGCGGCGGCCCGTCCGGGGTGGTCACCCGGAACGCGATGGTGGCCGGGGTGAACAGCGGCGGCCCGGCCGGGTCGTCCGGATGGGTCACCGTCGCCCCGCCCGCGGCGGTCACGGCCAGGACGTCCCGCATGTCGGAGGACATCGCGGCCCACGCGGCGGGGGGCACGTCGGCGGTGGTGGCCCAGCGGGTGATGACCGTCGGTGGCCCCTCGTCGGCGGGGGGCTCGGCTGGGGAGTCGGGCGTCGGCTCGGTCATGGCACCCCATCGTCCCCGGGGACTCCCCCCGGGGGTGTCTCCTCGGGCTGCGGGCACCGGCACCGGGGGTGGTCACCCGCTCGACGGCGTGCACGAGGTTGTGCATCGGCCGCTCGGTGCGGATCGCCTGCCGCTCGGCGGCCAGCGCGGCGCGGCGGGTCGGGTAGACCTCTCACTCCCACCGGGCCACCCGGCACACCCACCGGTAGCTGGGGGAGGCGGCGTGCCCGCCGATCCGCGACAGGAGGTTGTTGGTGACCCCGACGTAGGCGAGGACCCCGCACCGGCAGTACGCGCGGTACAGCAGGGTCGCCGGGCCCCCGTCCCCGACACCCGGGTTGAGGGCCACACCCGGTGGCAGCACCGGCGGCAGCAGGCCTGGCATTGACACCGTCCCGTAGGGCCGGACCTCCCCCCGCACCGCAGCAGCTAGGTCGTCCCACATCGGGAGTTGACCGGGAACCGTCATGGGGCGGTCTCCCCCTCCTGACGTGCGCCGGGCACGCCACCGGTCCGGCTCCTTGCTCTCCATCACCAGCCGCCCTAGACCGGTATCGGGCATTCGTGGGGTCGGCGGCGGCCGGGGACGGCAGGCGGAGAGCCCGGAGCCGTCCCCCACCGGCGTCCCCGTGTCCCGCGGGTGCCTGGGCGCGGGAGACAACTACGCAGTTACGGAGGAGTGGGGAGGGGGTGGGGTTTGTTCCCGGCCGCCGGTCGATGCGGGGGCCGGGAGTCGGGTCACATCCACGGCTGGCCCCCCCGTCTCGCTCTTGCTGAGGCGGAGCTTGGCCTGCCGCATCCGGTCGGCGCGGTGAGCCTCGACCTGCTCACGAGCCCACGCCTGGCTGGCGCGGTCGTCATCCCAGATGTTGGCGGGCGGGGGCGGAGGCTGCCAGTAGTCGACCCCGAGGATGTCCTCGACCTGCTGCCGGGTCAGCTTCTCGTCGGCCGCGGCGTCGTGATCTTGGCGGGCTCGCTTGCACGGGACGCACGGCCGGTCGTTCTCAGCGTCCTGGTGCTGGGAGCACTGACGAGGGAACCAAGGAGTGGGGGGGAGGGGGTCCTTCCCCTCCTTCACTTCTAGATATCTCCCTCGGGGGTCATCGTGAGCGTGTCCGTGTCTCGCAATTCCCCCGTCCGTGTCCCGCAATTTGGCGTCCGTGTCCCGCAAATCGGCGGAGTTGCGGGACACGTTCCCGCGTAGCGTGTCTTCCAAGTCTGAGGAGTTGCGGGACACGGACACGCTCGGCTTGTCCAGCAACTCGGCGGCGAGGAAGCCGGGCAGCAGATAGCGGTGTGACCGCCGACCGCGTCTCCCGGTCGGCGGAGCCTCCTGTTCGTGGACCTCGACTACCCCGGCGGCAATGAGGCGCGCCAGCCAGCGGGTGACGGTCCGGGGCGTCGTCCTGAGGTCGACGGCCAGCGTGTCCCGCGACGGCCAGGCACCCTCCCCCGGGTCCTTAGGGTTCGTGTAGTCGGCGAGCAGTAGCGCGAGGCGGTATGGCCCGAAGTCGGCCCGGTCCTCGTCGGGGCGGATGCCGTAGTCGGCGATGTGCCGGAACACCCAGCGGGAGGCGGCGACGCTCACCGAACCCACCCGCCTAGTCCTAGACTTGGGGTGCAGCCCCGGGCCGGATACCGACCGGCCCGGGGCTTCTGCTTGTCGTGCATGGTCAGGCAGCGTCCTTCGCGGCAGGAGCGGGCGGGGGAGGGGTGCCGACGCTGCCCTTGGCGGCGGACGTGGCGGCGACGGCGGCCATCCCGGTCGGCCCGGCGGCGGCACCCGCGGCGGCTCCGCCCCGCATGTTCCGGAGCACCGCCATGCCGGTCGGAGTAGTCCTCGTTCATTACGCGGCCCCTCGGTTGCGGCGTCCCTGGCGGCGGCGGTCCCGATCGAGGCGCTGGGCGCGCAGCAGGGTCAGGGCCTCGCGGGCGGTGGCCGGGCTGATCGGGGCGGACGCGGCGGCGTAGACCGCGCCGGAGGCGTACAGCTCGGCGAGGTGGTCGTCGGTGCTCACTGCCCGACCTCGGTGGGGTCGGCCGGGTCCTCGGCGAGGAGCATGTCGGCGAGCCTTTCCCGGACCGCTCGCGGGATTGGCGGATAAGTAGACGTCCATTTCTGGACGCTTCTCTCGGCGGAGTGGACGCGCCTACCGACGTGTCCGGCGAATGCCGTCGGCCGAGCGTTGCGGGGGGTTTCCATCGGAGGTTGTCTCCACATCCGTGCTGGTGAGCGGGCTACATCCATTGTCCGCAGAAAGGCCGACAAGCGCTACGGAGACCTATCGGGCCCCTTATTCCGAAAGGCCGCCACAGGCCGCCACAGGCCGCCACAGGCCGCCACAGGCCGCTGAAAGCCGGTAAAAAAGTTCACCCCGGAGACAGCGAAACGGCCCCGCCCCCCACGCAAGGAGGGGTCGGGGCCGCCGGGCCGAGCTGTCCGGCTACCGCCAGATGATCTGCGTCGTCTCCGGCACCATCGCCCGCGACCGCGCCGGGCCCACCTTCCCGATCGGGTGCAGCACGATCTGCGCCACCAGCGCCTCCAGGACCTCCCGGCGCTCATCGAACCCACCGGCCTGCCAGTCGGCCAGCGGGTCCTCCCCCAGGGCGTCGCGGCGGGCGGGCAGCTCCACGTCGGCCAGCAGCGCCTCCACCTCGCGGATGCGGTCCCGCAGCTTCCGGATCATCGGCACGAAGTCCTCGGCGGTGAAGTCCGGGTCGTCCAGCATCAGCTTCTGGAGCCGCTCGACCTTGGCCCGCAGGGTGTCGCGCTCGGCGGTCAGCCGCGCGGCCTCCTGCGCGGCCTCGGAGTCGTCGTCCGGGTCAGCGAAGGCCGTGGCGTCGGCCAGTCGGCGCTCGACCGCGCCGAGGATGAACGCCTCCGCCAGCCGTAGGTTGCGCTTGACGTGCCCGCACCCGCCGTTGTCCTTGACGCACGAGACGAACGAGTCGGCGCGCACCGCGCCCTCCGCGTCCCGCCGCGCGGACACCTTCATCCGGCCGCCGCAGACCCCGCAGTAGATGAGCCCGGACAGGAGATGCTGGCGGCGGCTGTAGCGCGCGGTCACCAGCCCCGACCGGGCGGCCAGGGCCTCGCGGACGGCGCGCAGCTCGTCCTCGGTCAGGATCGCGTCGAAGCTGCCGCGGCCGACGATCTCCCCGAGGTACTCGACCAGCCCGGCGTTCCGCGGCCGGGTGAGGACCTTCGACACCATCACCCGCGACCAGGGGCGGCCGGTCACGGTCTCCAGCCCGGCGGCGGTCCAGGCCCGGACCACGTCTCCCAGGCTCGCCTGGACGTTCTCGTCGGTGATCCACTCGACGGCGTCGCGGATCGCGGCGGCCTCGACGGCGTCCACCTTGATCCCGCCTGGCTTGTACCCGAACGGGCGGGTGCCGGTCGTGTGCGGCCTCCCGGCCTCCCGGTGCTGCACGAACGTCCGCCGCACTCTCTCGCTGATGCGCTCGGCCTCGGCGGCGTCGAACTGCGCCATGATCCCGCCCAACAGCCGCCCGTCGGCGGTGGTCAGGTCCACCTGCCCCGACACCACCGACGCGAGGCGGACCCCGGTGTCCTCCACCAGGGCCTTGATCCCCTCGTACTCCATCGGCCGCCGGGTCAGACGGGACGTGGAGTAGTAGAGGATGCCGTCCACGGTCCCGGCCCGGACCGCGGCCAGCAGCTCGGCGAACTCCGGGCGGGCCTTCCGGCTCTTGGTGCTCGCGCCGATGTCGTTGTCCGAGTAGACGGGCCGGTGCGGGTGCAGCGTCCACTCCAGCCGCTCCGTGAGCGCCCGGCAGTCCTGCTCCTGCCGCGTGACGCCGAGGCCCTGACCCTCCCGGTCGTCCGAGATGCGGACGTAGATCGCGGCCCGCTGCGGAGTCTTGCCTGCCATGTGTCCCCCTGGTCACAACAGGTCCGGGCGTCGCCACCCCTGGTCGAGTACATGCTCCGCCAGGAAGGCGAGAACTGTCTCCCAGAATACCCCCGCGTTCCCGGGCGTCAGCACCCAGTGGTTCTCGTTCGGGAAATAGAGGAACCGGGAGGGGACGCCGCGCTTCTGCAGGTCGTACCAGAGCCGCAGCGCCTCGCCGATCGGCACCCGGTAGTCGCGGTCACCGTGGATCACGAGCACCGGGGTGCGGATGGCGTCGGCGTAGCGGTGCGGCGAGTTCTGCTCGTAGCGCTTGGGCTGGCGCAGCGGGTCGCCCCACTCCTTCTCCCAGTAGTAGGCCGCATCGGTGGTGCCGATGAAGGAGTCCACGTCCCACAGGCTGGCGTGGGTGACGATCGCCCGGAACCGGTCGGTCTGGGTGGCGATCCAGTTGGCCATGTAGCCGCCGAACGAGCCGCCCATCGCGGCGGTGCGCGACTCGTCGATCTCCGGCCGCTGCTCCACGGCGTCGACCGCCGCCATCAGGTCGGTGTAGGGCGCCTCGCCCCAGGCGCCCCAGCCGCGGCGGACGAAGTCCTGCCCGTACCCCTGCGACAGCGCCGGGTCGGGCAGCAGGACGGCGTAGCCGCGGGCGGCCAGCACCCACGGGCACCAGCGCCAGGACCACGAGTTCCAGCTCATCAACGGCCCGCCGTGGACCCACAGCACCAGCGGCGCCGGGCGCTCCGCCGACGCGCCCTCGGGCAGCACCAGCCAGCAGTGCACCGGCGTCCCGTCGGCGGCGGTGGCCTCGACCTCCTGCAGGGTGCCGGGCAACCCGGCGAGGGTCCCCGGGTTCGGCAGCGGGTCGGGGTGCTGGCCGGTCGCCTCCGGGTCCAGCCGCACCGGCGCCGGCGGCTCGTCGTAGGCCGAGCGCAACGCGTAGAGGGCGCTGCCGTCACGGGCCACCTGCAGGTCGCTGTAGGCGCCGTCGGTGGTCATGCGGACCGGCTCCCCGCCGTCCGTGGGCACCCGGAAGAGCGCGTGCCGGCCGTCGTCGTCGGCCAGGAAGTACACCGCCGTCCTGTCGGCGTTGAACTGCGGCGCGGACGGCCAGCGGTCGAAGCCCGGGGTGAGCTCCCGTGCCGCGCCGGTGGCGACGTCGACGTGCAACAGCGTGTAGTCCGGCGGCTCGTCGTGGCTCGACATCGACTCCCGCACGCAGACGACGGCGCTGCCGTCCGGGGAGAAGCGCGGCGCGCCCAGGTCGGCGAGCGGGTCGTCGACCAGGGCTCGGGCCTCCCCGGTGGCGGTCTCGAGGAGGACCAGCCGGTCCCGCCGGCCCGCCGGGCCGTCGGGGACGGACTCCACGCGCACGAGGAGCCGGCCGTCGGGGGAGAGAGTCAGGTCGCCACCGGCGCCGGAGGGCGGGACGGCGTCGGGGGTCAGGTCGCGCAGCTCGACCGGCGGGCGCTCGGCACCGGCGTGCGGCTCGGCGGGGAGTCCGCCGGCCCAGAACAGGTGCGGGGTGGCCGGGCCGAGGTCGCTGTCCCAGTACCGCACCGGGTAGGCCTCGTGGAGGATCGCGGTGACCCCGGCCTCCTTGCGCCGCTTCCGCCGCTCCGCGTCGGCCTCGGCGTCGCCCGCTCCCGGCATGGCGGACGCGGTGACGACCACCTCGCCGGAGTCCGCGGCGAGGGCGACACCCGAGATCCCGCCCGGGTGGGTCAGCACCGGCCGCGCCTCACCGCCGTCGGCGGGCAGGCTCCAGAGCGCCGGCTTCGGCTCCTCCGTTCCGTCGCCGGCCCCCGGATCGGGGCGGGCGGAGGTGAACAGCAGCGAGCCGTCGGGCGCCCACACCGGCGAGGACTCGCCCGGTGCGCTGCGGGTCAGCCGGCGGGCCGGCCGCCGTCCCTCGGGGTCGACCTCCCACAGCGCCGACTGCCACGCGGTCTTCTCGCGGTCCAGGGTCTGCACCGCGATCGCCAGCCGCCGGCCGTCCGGCGACAGGGCCAGGCCGCCGACCCGCGGCAGGGCGACGAAGGCCGCCAGGTCGGCGAAGGGGGATCCGGAGGGGGAGGAGGTGGCGGGGGCGTCGGAGGGCTCGCTCACCGGGCCCACGGTAGGAGCCGGCGCAGCGTGGCCCCCCTCAGGGTCCCGCCGACCCGTCCCGGACAGGCCCCGTCCAGACGCTCGCCGCGGCCCCGTCCCGGGCACCGCCCCGAGCTCGCGGAGGGTGGGGAGGACGGGGTCCTTCCGCGGCGAGGAGGACGGGGACCTCCCTCAGCGGCGGGGAGCCGCCTCGGCCGGGGTGAGCTCCTCGTCCAGGGCGCTGACGAACACGTGCTGAGCCACGCCCATGGGCAGCACGTTGCCGTCGAGGCTGACCGAACCGGCGGTCAGCTGGGCGACGGCGGTCATGCCCGGCCGCAGGCCCTGGGCGGCCAGCTGGCGCATGAGCTGGGTGTCCTCCTGCAGCTGCTCGCTGATCCGCTTGATCTCCACGCGGCGTCCCTCGGGGCTCGCAGTGGTGGACAGCAGGGTCAGCGAGTCGAGGACCGCGGAGGTCTCGCCGCCCAGGGCGTCGAGACCGGGGATCGGGTTGCCGAAGGGCGACACCGTCGGGTTGCCGAGGAGGGTCAGCAGCTTGCGCTCCACGGCCTCGCTCATGACGTGCTCCCAGCGGCACGCCTCCTCGTGGACGTCGGCGTAGTCCAGGCCGATGACGTCGACCAGCAGGCACTCCGCGAGCCGGTGCTTGCGCATCACCGCGGTGGCCAGCTGCCGCCCGGACTCGGACAGCTGCAGGTGCCGGTCGCCCTCGACGGTCAGCAGGCCGTCGCGCTCCATCCGGGCGACCGTCTGGCTCACCGTCGGACCGCTCTGGTGCAGCCGCTCGGCGATGCGGGCTCGGAGGGGGACGATCCCCTCCTCCTCCAGCTCGAAGATCGTCCGGAGGTACATCTCGGTGGTGTCGATGAGGTCGTTCACAGGTCTCCTCCGTGTCGTCCCGAATGGTACGGGGGGAGAGCGCGCGCGCCCGCTCGCGCGACGGCACCGCTCGAGGCACGCCGCGGCGGTACCGACGGTAGCGTCGCCCGCGACACCGCCGTCGACGTCGGGAGGGTCCCGTGAGTGACTCGGTCGCAGTCGTCTGGGACGACGCGTTGCTCGGCTACACGATGGGCGGGGACCATCCGCTGCACCCGGTCCGGCTGGACCTCACGATGCGGCTGGCCGACGGCCTCGGCGTCCTGTCCACCGACCGGCTGCAGGTGCTGCGGCCCACGCCGGCCGACGTCGACCTGCTCACCCGGGTGCACGACCCGGCCTACCTGGACGCGGTCAAGCGCGCCCCGGTCGACCCCGGCGTCGGCCATGGTCTCGGGACGGCGGACAACCCCGTCTTCGACGGCATGTACGACGCCGCTGCACTGATCACCGGCGGCAGCGTGCTCGCCGCCGAGCAGGTGCACAGCGGCCGGGCGCAGCACGCGGTCAACATCTCCGGCGGGCTGCACCACGCGATGCGCGATCGCGCGTCGGGCTTCTGCGTCTTCAACGACGCCGCGGTGGCGATCCAGTGGCTGCTGGACCAGGGCCACCAGCGCATCGCCTACGTCGACCTCGACGTCCACCACGGCGACGGCGTGCAGGCCGTCTTCTACGACGACCCGCGGGTGCTGACCGTGAGCATCCACCAGACGCCGCTGACGCTGTTCCCCGGCACCGGCTTCCCCGAGGAGACCGGCGACCCGGACAAGGCGCTGGGCAGCGCGGTCAACCTCGCCCTGCCCAACGGCACCGACGACACCGGCTGGCTGCGGGCCTTCCACGCGGTCGTGCCCAGCGTCCTCAAGGCGTTCCAGCCGGAGATCCTGGTGACCCAGTGCGGCTGCGACGCCCACCACGAGGACCCGCTCGCCGACCTCGGGCTCACCATCGACGGGCAGCGGGTCAGCTACCGCGCGGTGCACGACCTCGCCCACGAGATCTGCGACGGCCGCTGGATCGCCCTCGGCGGTGGCGGCTACGGCCTGGTGCGCTGCGTGCCGCGGGCCTGGACGCACCTGATCGCCGAGGCGGCCGGCGCCCGGCTGGACCCGGCCACCGAGATCCCCGAGTCCTGGCGGGAGGACGTCGTCCGCCGCGGGCTCCGCGCCCGGCCACCGACGCACATGACCGAGGGCGGCTACACCGGCTTCGCGCACTGGGATCCGTTCACCGAGTCCCGCGTGGACCGGGCCATCGGCCGCACCCGCAACGCCGCGTTCCCCTACTTCGGCCTGGACCCGGACGACCCCCGTGACTGAGCAGAGCACCGAGACCCCGCCGGCGGAGGACGCCCCGCCGCAGCCGCCCGCGCACTGGGAGGCCGACATCGTCGCCGCCGACGGCGGCACGGTGCACCTGCGCCCGATCTGTCCCGAGGACGACGAGGGCCTGGTCGGGCTGATGGACCGCAGCTCCGACCAGACCCGCTACTACCGGTTCTTCGGGCCGATGAGGCGGCTGTCGGACAAGGACCTGCACCGCTTCACCCACGTCGACCACGTCGACCGGGTCGCCTTCGTGGTGCTGCTGGGTGACCAGATCATCGCGGTGGGCCGCTACGACCGGTATCCCGGCACCGACGATGCCGAGATCGCCTTCCTCGTCGAGGACGCCCACCAGGGCCGCGGACTGGGCTCGGTGCTCCTCGAGCACCTGGCCGCTGCCGCGCGGGAGCGGGGCATCCAGCGCTTCGTCGCCGAGGTGCTGGCGCAGAACAACCGGATGGTGCGGGTCTTCCTCGACGCGGGGTACACCCCGACCCGGTCCTACGAGGAGGGCGTCGTCCACCTGACGTTCCCCATCGCGCAGACCGAGAGTGCCCTGCAGGTCGCCTACGAGCGGGAACAGCGCAGCGAGTCGCGATCGATCGCACGGCTGCTCACGCCGTCGTCGGTCGCCGTGGTGGGGGCGAGCAACGACGAGGGCAAGCTCGGCCACGCCGCCCTGCGGCACCTGCTCGACTACGGCTTCCAGGGCCCGATCTACCCGGTCAACCCCGGCAGCCGGCACGTGCGCGGTGTCCCCGCCTACGCCGGCATCGAGGAGGTCCCGGACGACGTCGACCTCGCGATCGTCGCTGTGCCCGCCGAGGAGGTCGCCGCGGTGGTCGAGGCCGCGCGGCGCAAGAAGGTGCGCGGCCTGGTGGTGATCACCGGCGGGTTCGGCGAGTCCGGAGCCGAGGGGCGGGCCCGCGAGCGCGCGCTCGTGGCCGCCGCCCGCGCCTCGGGGATGCGGGTCGTGGGCCCCAACTGCCTGGGCATCGTGAACACCGATCCTGCGGTGCGGCTCAACGCCAGCCTGGCACCCCGGGTCCCCGGCCGCGGACGGGTGGGCTTCTTCGCGCAGTCCGGTGCGCTGGGATCGGCGCTGCTGGAGCAGGCGCGCACCCGCAACCTCGGCCTGTCCACCTTCGTCTCCGCCGGCAACCGTGCCGACGTCAGCGGCAACGACCTGCTGCAGTACTGGGCGACCGACCCCGGTACCGAGGTCGTGCTGCTGCACCTGGAGAGCTTCGGCAACCCGCGCAAGTTCGCCCGCCTCGCGCGCCAGGTCGGCCGCACCAAGCCGGTGGTGGCGGTCAAGAGCGGCCGGCACGTGCGGATGACCGAGGGCCTGGCCGGCACCTCGGTGGCGGTGCCGGAGGAGTCGGTGGCGGCGCTGTTCGCCTCGGCCGGTGTGATCCGGGTGGAGACCCTGGCGCAGCTGTTCGACGTCGGCACGCTGCTGGCCCACCAGCCCCTGCCGTCCGGTGACCGGGTCGCGGTCGTCGGCAACTCCACGGCGATGGGGGCGCTGGTCTCCGACTCCGTCCTCGAGTACGGACTGGAGCTGGCGCACGATGCGCCGACCGACATCGGCGCCGGAGGCTCGGTCGAGGAGTGGCGCGCCGCGCTGCAGGAGGCCGTGGACGACGACGGGGTGGACGCCGTGGTGGCGGTCTTCCTGCCCCCGCTCAGCCGTGTCTCGGCCGAGTTCGGCCGCGCCCTGCGCGAGGTCGCCACCGGTGCGGACAAGCCCATCGTGGCGACGTTCCTGTCCGCCGAGGGCATCCCGGCCGAGACGGCCGTCCCCGGGGAGGACGGGACGCCGGCGCGCGGCTCGGTGCCGTCGTTCTCCACGCCCGAGCGTGGGGTGATCGCGCTGGCCAAGGTGGCGCAGTACGCCGCCTGGCGACGCCGCCCGGTCGGTGAGGTGCCGGAGCTCGAGGGGATCGACGAGCGGGCCGCGCGTGACGTGGTCCTGCCGGCGCTGGCCTCGGCACCCGGCGGGCGGCCGCTCACCGACGAGGAGCTCATCGCGCTGCTGGCCGCCTACGGCATCCCGCTGCTGGGAACCCGCACGGTCACGGACGCCGAGGCCGCGGTCGCCGCGGCCGAGGAGGTCGGCTACCCGGTCGTGCTCAAGTCGACGGCACCGTGGCTGCAGCACCGCTCCGACCTGGGCGGGGTGCGGCTGGACGTCGGCGACGCCGACGCGGTGCGCGCGGCGTTCGCGGCGATCCCGTCCGGCGACCCGGTGATCGTGCAGGAGATGGCCGCACCCGGGGTGGCCACGGTCGTGGGGATCGTCGACGACCCGTCGTTCGGCGCGCTGGTCAGCTTCGGTCTGGGCGGTGTCGCCACCGACCTGCTCGGCGACCGCGCCTACCGGCCCCTGCCGCTGACCGACCGGGACGCCGCCGAGCTGGTGCGCGCGCCGCGGGCGTGGCCGCTGCTCAACGGCTACCGCGGCTCCGAGCCGGCCGACGTCGCGGCGCTGGAGAACCTGCTGCTGCGGGTCGCCCGGCTGGCCGACGACCTGCCCGAGGTGCTGCAGCTGACCCTGGAGCCGGTGATCGTCGGCCCGCCCAATCCCTGGCACGGCGGCCGATCGCTGGTGGTCGCCGGCGCCAGCGCCCGCGTCGGCCCACCCACCGCCCGCGTCGACCCCGGCCCCCGCCGGATGCGGGCACCCATGTGAGCTGTGCGATCTGTCGTCCTCCCGGACGACACCGCGGCCAGGTGCCGTCCCCGGCCTGCGCGCAGCGTGTCCACGGCACCGCGCCGGGAGGTCCGGCCCCGCGTCACGGCGCCTTCTCCCGCCGAGCCGCTCACCGGCCGAGGCGGCCGTGGTCACCGCCTGCAGACACAGCGAGAGCCGGTCACCACACGGTGACCGGCTCTCGCTGTCTGTCCGGGACTAGGCCAGGTAGTCGCGCAGGGCGTCGGCACGCTGCGGGTCGCGCAGCTTCGCCATGGTCTCGCGCTCGATCTGGCGGACCCGCTCGCGGGAGAGACCGAACTGCTTGCCGATCTGCTCCAGCGTGCGCGGCTGGCCGCCGTCCAGGCCGAAGCGCAGCACGACCACGTCGCGCTCCCGCTCCTCCAGCGTGGACAGCACGTTGCGCACGTCGCCCTTCATCATCTGGAAGGCCACGGCGTCCTCGGCGACCGCGGCGTCGGCGTCCTCGATGAAGTCACCGAGCCGGGACTCCTCGTCGGCACCGACGGTCTGGTCCAGCGACACCAGGTCGCGGGAGTACTCCAGCAGCTCGGTGATCCGCTCCGGGGTCATGTCGAGCTCGAGACCCAGCTCCTCGGCGGTGGGCTCGCGCTCCAGCTCCTGGTGGATCCGGCGCCGGGTGCGCACCACCTTGTTGACCTGCTCGGCGAGGTGCACGGGCAGCCGGATGGTGCGGCCGGAGTCGGCCATCGCGCGGGTGATCGCCTGGCGAATCCACCACGTCGCGTAGGTCGAGAACTTGAAGCCCTTGGTGTAGTCGAACTTCTCGACCGCGCGGATCAGGCCGACGTTGCCCTCCTGGATGAGGTCCAGGAACGTCATGCCGTGGCCGGTGTAGCGCTTGGCCACCGAGACGACCAGGCGCAGGTTGGCCTCCAGCAAGTGCCGCTTGGCGGCCTTGCCGTCGGCGGCCAGCGCCTTGTAGTCCCGCTGCAGAGCAGGGGTCAGCTGCCGCTCGGTCAGCAGGCGCTCGGCGTACAGACCGGCCTCGATGCGCTTGGAGAGCTCGACCTCCTGCTCGGCGGTGAGCAGCGCCGTCTTGCCGATGGTGTTGAGGTACACCCGGACGAGGTCGGTCGAGACCAGCCCGCTGGTGTCCGGCTCGCGGCGCGACGAGCGGACCTCGAGGGTGTCAGTGGTGGAAGACTGCAGCAGCGTCACGATCTGTCTTCGTCCTTGCCTTCGGGTCGGATGCACACCGTCGGTCGTCGATGGGCGACGGTGCACCCGGGCGTCGGGGGTGGGGCTGCTCGGCCGGCCTGGTCAGCCGGTGAGCCCCTGCTCGGTGTCCGTGTGGTACGCCCTGTCCAACGGCTCGGATGGGGTCAGGTGTTCCACGGATGCCCGTTTCCCAGCCAACGCACAGGACGTGTGTCGCGTCACGTCTGGGTACCCGGCTCGGCCGGCGCTCAGACTTCCAGGAGCAAGGTCATCGGTCCCTCGTTGACCGACGACACCAGCATGCGCGCTCCGAAGACCCCCGTGGCGACCTCGCTGCCGCGGCGGCGCAGCTCGGCGACCACCTCCTCGACCAGCGGCTCGGCCGTCTCGCCGGGAGCGGCGTCGGCCCAGGAGGGACGCCGTCCCCGGCGCGTGTCGGCGTACAGCGTGAACTGGCTGACGACGAGCACCGGCAGGCCGAGGTCGCCCACCGACCGGGCGCCGTCGTCGGTGGGGAAGACCCGCAGCTCGTGCACCTTGCGCGCCAGCGTCCGGGCCCGCTCCGCGTCGTCCTCACGGCCCACCCCGACCAGCGCCAGCAGCCCGCGGCCGATCTCGCCGACGACCGCGCCCTCCACGGTCACGGCTGCCGTACCGACCCTGCTCACCACCGCGCGCACCCGGCCATCCTCCGGCCGGACGGGTACGGCGGCGTGCCGACCCCGCTCGGCCGCGACCCGGCCCAGGTCCACGGGATGGCGAGCAGGACGCGCTGATGGCCCCTGCGTCGACACGGGCACCGCTCACCGGAGGGCAGGCTGCTGCTGTCCGACGCACCAGGTTGGGCGCATGGCCGCTCCCGAGGACGACGCGGGTGAGGGGGTCGGTCCGACGCACGACCTGGCCGACCTGATGGCCCGCACCGCCCGGCGACTCCGGGAGGACCACGGCGACGTCGGGAGCACCCTGCAGGCCATCACCGCCACAGCGATCCTGGTCGTTCCCCACGCGGAGGAGTGCAGCACCGGCCGCTCGGAGGTCGAGCCCCGCGCGTCGACCAGTGACCTGCCCCGAGAGGTCGACGCCCTGCAGGAGCGGCGGCTCCGGCCGGGAGGTGTCCTCGCGCGCGGCCACAGCGGTCCGCGGCGTGCTCGCGGCAGTCGGCGCGCTGATAGATCCCGCTCGCCGTCACCGGCCGGTGCCCGCGACCGGGCGCTGCACGGCTTCCGGGCGGTCAGCCTGACCCTGCAGCCTGCCCATCCGGGTGCATCCACCTCGTGAGCCGAGGGTCCCGTGCGCCGGTCGGGCAGGATCTACCGGGTGCCCATCGTGACCATCGCCCAGGACCCGGCGGCCGACGAACTGCTCGGCCGGGACCCGCTCGCGCTGCTGCTGGGCATGCTGTTCGACCAACAGTTCCCCATGGAGCGCGCCTTCGCCGGGCCCCGGCTGCTGGCCGACCGGATGGGCGTCGACACCCTCTCCGCCGCCGATCTGGCCGACGCCGACCCCGAGCAGCTCGCGAAGGCCTTCCAGGGCCCGCCGGCGATCCACCGCTACCCGGGCTCGATGGCCGCCCGCACCCAGGCGGTGTGCCGGCTGCTCGTGGAGCGCTACGACGGCCGTGCCGAGCGGCTCTGGGCCGACGTGCCGGACGGCGCCACCCTGCTGCAGCGGATCGGGCAGCTGCCCGGCTTCGGCGCGCAGAAGGCGAAGATCCTCGTCGCGCTGCTCGGCAAGCAGTACGGCGTCACCCCGCCGGGCTGGCGGGAGGCCGCCGGCGACTACGGCCGGGAGGGGGCCCGGCGCTCGGTCGCCGACGTCACCGGCCCCGAGTCGCTGGCCGAGGTGCGGGCGTTCAAGCAGGAGGCCAAGCGGGCGGCGAAGGCGGCTGTGACCTCCTGAGATGCAACGCCGGGGTGCCTGCATCGTGCGCGATCCGGTGGCACCATGGGCGGCAGACCCCGGGCTGTACGGGGACCCGGGCGCCGTCGGGACGCCGGGCACCGCAGCTCATGAGGGGATCCGCCGGACCCGCGCAGGGACGGCGGAGGGGAGGAAGCCCGTGGCCTCGAGCCAGCAGCCCGCGCGACCCCGCCGGCCGGAGCCGGTGCTCATCACTGAGGCCGAACCGAGCCTGGCCGAGCAGCACGCCGCCCGGAAGCGGCGCTATGTGCTCACCATGCTCGTCCGTGGCGTGAGCCTCGTGCTGGCGGCGGTCTTCTACCAGGTCCTGTGGCTGGCGCTCATCTTCGCCGTGCTGGGCACCGTGCTGCCCTGGGTCGCGGTGATGATGGCCAACGACCGGCCGCCGAAGAAGAAGGTCGACGTCAACCGCTACACACCGCCGCGACCGGACCGGATCCTGGAGAACCCGGTGCGCCCGGGGCGGGTCATCGACCACTGAACGAGGGGCCACCCTGCCCACCGCGCCCCGTGGAAGGGCCCCGTCCTCCCCACCCTTCGCGGGCTCAGTGCGGCCCCCGGGGCGAGGCCGGCGGGCCCCTGGAGGGTGGCCGTTCCAGCACCTCACCAGGCTCGTGGCGGGCGTCGGAGAAGGGGCTCAGCGGGCGCCCGGCCGGGCGACCACGACCGCCGCCTGGGTCAGGCCCGCCTCCAGCGCCCGCACCGGGTTCCGGTCGGCCAGCCAGACCGACAGGAACCCGGCGGTGAAGGCGTCGCCGGCCCCGGTCGTGTCGACCACCTCCACCGCGTGCGCCGGGCGGTGCACCAGCACGTCGCCCGCGGCCCACAGCGCGCCGTCGGCGCCCAGCGTCACGACGGCTCCCGCGTGGCGGGCCGCGAGCGCGCGGGCGGCCGTCGCCGGGTCGGCGCAGCCGGTGAGCAGCCGCGCCTCGTCCGCGTTGGGCAGCACCAGCGTGGCCGCCGCCGTGTCGGCCAGCCACCGGTCGACGCCGCGAGCGGCCAGCGGGCCGGTGGACGCCGGGTCCACCGAGACGGTGCACCCGGCCGCGCGGGCGGCGGCCAGCGCGGCCAGCCCGGCGGCGCGCGGGCCGGGCGCGAAGAGGGTGTAGCCGGACAGGTGCAGGTGGCGGCGAGGCACCGGCACGTCTGCTGCCCCCAGCGCGAGGTTGGCGCCGCGGTCGGCCAGCATGCTGCGCTGCCCGCCGGGCTCGACCAGGCTGACGATCGTGCCGGAGGCCGCACCCGCGACGGTGCGCACGGCCGGGGTCACCCCCGCGGCGGCCAGCTCGGCCACCAGACCGGTCCCGGCGGCGTCGTCCCCCACGCATGCGGCGAAGGTGACCGGCGTGCCCAGCCGGGCCAGGTGGACGGCGACGTTCGCCCCGGCGCCTCCACCGTGGCTCCGGATGGCGGCCGGCCGGTCCGAGCCGGGCGCCGGGGCGCCGTCGAGGAGCACGACGACGTCGGTGGCCAGGTCGCCGACCACCACGACGTCGGGCACGGTCAGCGGGGGACGGCGGCCAGGGCCGCGGCGATCCGGCCGGCCAGCTCGGCGTTGCGCAGCACCAGCCGGACGTTGACCGCCAGCGTGGCGCCCTCGCTGACCCGGTGCAGGTGGTCGAGCACGAACGGCGTCACGGCCTTGCCGCGCACCCCGGCCTGCGCGGCCGCGGCCAGCGCGTCGGCGATCACCCGGTCGTGCAGCCCGGGGTCCAGCTGCTCGTCGTCGGGCAGCGGGTTGGCCACCACCACGCCGCCGGGGGCCAGGCCGCGCCGCGCGGCGAGGACGGCGGCGGCCTCCTCCGGCGAGGACACCGCCCAGTCCACCGTCGAGCCGGAGTCGGCGATGTAGAAGCCGGGGAAGGTCGTCGTCCGGTAACCGACCACGGTGACCGACAGCGACTCCATCCGCTCCAGCGTCGCGGGCACGTCGAGGATCGACTTCACCCCGGCACACACCACCAGCAGCGGGGTGCGCGACAGCGTGGTGAGGTCGGCGGACTCGTCGAAGGTGTCGGCCGCCTCCCGGTGCACGCCGCCGAGCCCGCCGGTGGCGAACACGCCGATGCCGGCGGCGGCGGCCAGCAGCGCGGTGCTCGAGACCGTCGTCGCCCCGCTGCGGCCCAGTGCCAGGGCGACCGGCAGGTCGCGGACGGCGAGCTTGTCCAGGTCCGGGTCGGCGCACACCCGGTCGACCTGCTCCGCGGTCAGGCCGACGTGCGGGACGCCGTCCAGGACGGCGATGGTCGCGGGGACCGCCCCGCCGGCGCGCACGGCCGCCTCCACCTCGTCGGCCGCGGCGCGGTTGTCCGGCCGGGGCAGGCCGTGGGCGAGCAGCGTGCTCTCCAACGCCACGACCGGCCGGCCGGTGGTCAGCGCGTCGGCGACCTCGGAGGACAGCACGGGCGCCGGGGAGGGCAGGACGGCGGGCGGACCGGGGCGGGAGGGCAGCACCCTGCCATCATGGTGGCGGAGGAGTCGCGCCCGGCGGGCGCCTCCCGGCCCCGTCCTCGACCTGAGGGAGCACCGCGTGAGCAGCACCGACATCCTCGAGAAGCCCGACGTCCGCGAGGGCGACACCGGCAACGCCAACGAGGTCTTCCACTACGTGCGCAAGAACAAGATCGCCGAGAGCGCGGTCATGGGCACGATGGTCGAGGCCCTGTGCGGCGAGGTCTTCCCGGTGACCAAGAGCCCGAAGCCCGGCAGCCCGGTGTGCCCGGCCTGCAAGGAGGTCTACGAGCAGCTGCGCAAGTAGCAGGACCCCGTCCGCCGCGCCTCAGGAGCTCGAGACGGGCCCATGTCGCGACGATCATGGAGCCCGGGTGGCGACACGCCATCCGGAACCGGGTGTCGCCACCGCAACTCCATGATCGTCGCGATGCCGGTCCGGGGTGCCCGATGGGCGGCCGGGCGAGCTCGGCGCCGGTGGGGGACGGGACCTGGCCGCGGGATCGGCCGGGAGGTCGATGACGTGCTCAGCCCTGGGCTGCTCTGGCGCGCTCGAGCTTGGCGGCCCGGCGGTCCTGGCTGCGCCGTTGGTGCCGGCGCAGCGGGGCGGGCCAGCGGGCCTGGATGGTCGCGTTGAGCTCCGCGCCCAGCAGCACCGACATCCCGAAGAAGAAGCAGAACAGCAGCACGGCGATCGGGGTGGCCAGTGCCCCGTAGGGCAGCGTGGTGGTGAGGATGTCGGCCACGTAGGTGCGGGTGGCCAGCGCGGTGACGACGAAGAAGGCGACGGCCAGCACGGTCCCCGGCAGGTGCCGGTGCCAGGGCAGCCGCCGTGGCAGCACCACGTGGTAGAAGCTGGTCAGCGCCAGCAGCAGGCCGACGAGCACCACCGGCCAGTACACGGCGTTGACCAGCACGGTCGCGGTGCCCCGCCAGTCGGCCGGCAACAGGGAGACCAGCACCCCCCGGCCGAGCACCAGCAGCGGCAACGTGACCACCGCCAGCAGCAGTCCGACGACGAACAGCCACAGCGCCTTGAGCCGCGTGCGGATCGGGCCGCGCACGTCGCGCTGGTCGTAGGCGATGACGACGGTGTTCATGAACGTCGCCGTGGCCGAGGAGCCCGCCCACAGCGAGAGCAGGAAGCCGACGCTCACCAGGTCCAGCCGCCCGGAGCCGAGGATGTCGTCGAGCGTGGGCTGCACCAGCCCCTCGACGACGTCCGGCGTGAGCACCTCGGTGGAGGCGCGGACCAGCTCGGCCTCGATGCGGGCGACCGAGGCGTCGCCGATGAAGGTGCCGAGGTAGCCCAGCGTGCCGAGCAGACCGATCAGCAGCGGCGGCACCGAGAGGATCTGCCAGAACGCCGCCTCGGCGGAGAGCCCCAGGATGCGGTCGTGCCAGGCCTTGGCCACCGTCCGACCGAGCACCTGCAGCGGTACCCGCAGCGGAGCCGGCCAGCGGGCCAGCCGTCCGCGCACACGCGTGCCGTACTCCGCGGGGACGGCGGTCGCTCCGGCCGGGGCGTCGTCGGCGCCGTCCTCGGGGTGTCCGGCGTCGGCCGGTCGGCCCCCGGGCAGGACGGTGCGCACCGCCCCAGTGTGCACGCAGGTCAGCGCGCAGGTCGGCCCGCCTGCAGGGACCCGCCGCCGGCCCCGTCTCGAGGCTCGCCCCGAGGTTGCGAGGGGTGAGGGGGACGGGGTCCTTCCATGGCGGGGGGCAAGGGGTCCTTCCTCAGCCGCCGGGCGCCGGGACCGGGGCGGCGCCGTCGGGTGCCGGCGGAGTGGCCGGGGCGGCCACCGGCACGCACCGGATCACCGGCTCGGCGGCGTACCGGGTGCGGAAGTCCTCGCGCTTGACCTCCGCGCCGCTGGCCGGGTCCTTGAACACCCGGGTGACGGTGATGTCGAACCCGGTGGAGCCGCCCTGGGGGCTGCAGCTGCCGTCGTCCGGCTTCTCCTGCACGACCGGCTGGCGGAGGTTGTAGCGGTCGCTGCTGATCGACTCGACGTCGTACCGCTTGGTCCCGTAGAAGGTGACCGTGAGCGAGTTCGGCGTCCACTGGGTGTCCACGTAGACGCCGGTGTCGCTGTCGTTGCGCCACTGCAGGTCGATCGAGTCGTAGTACACCGTCGCCTCGCGGCCGGCCGGGTAGCGGCTGATGTAGTAGCTGTGCGGCTTGTGGTAGACGTCCTCGAGGCCGGCGAAGAAGACGGCGTTGAACATCGTGGTGGCGACCTGGCTGACGCCACCGCCGACGCCGGTGGTGAACGCGCCGTTGCTGATGACGCCGGCCTCGACGTAGCCCTGCGCGGTGCCGCGCGGGCCGGTGTGGTCGTTGAGGCTGAAGGTGTCGCCGGGCCGCACCAGCGCGCCGTCGAGCTCGGCGGCGGCCACCCGGATGTTGGTGCCGCTGGCCGCGCTGGTGAAGTTCGTGGTGAAGCTGCTGATCTCCTCGCGGATGCCCAGCGCCTCCGCCTCGGCGGTGCTGAACTCCGCCGGCACCGGACCCAGGTCGGCGGTGACCGTGCGGGGCGCCGGCTGCGGCAGGACCTCCAGCAGGTGGGTCGCGAGCGCGGCCGGGTCGACGCCGGTGCCGTCGACCGACGGGACGATCGAGACGGAGTCGCCGGACAGCTCGAAGCGGGCGTCCTCGGCCGGGGTGCCGAACTCGGCGAAGTCGTCGCCCATCGCCTCCTCCAGCGCCGCCGGGTCGACGGCGACGGCGAGCTCGCCGTCCTCCTGCGGCGTGAAGGTCAGCGACGCCGCGATCGCGGTCTCGGGCACCTCGACGGAGGTGGCGCCGTCCTGGCTGGACACCGTGACCGAAGCCGCCAGCCCCGGGGTGACCGTCTCGTCCAGGACCCGCTGCGCCGCCGCGACGTCCACCGACACCTCGGTGACGTCGACGGGCAGCTCGATGGGGGTGCTGGGGTCGCCGCCGGAGGCCAGCGCGGCGGTGACCGCCTCGGCGGCACCCTTGCGGTCCAGGGTGCGTCCGGGCACCGGCTCGACGACGCTGGCCGTCGTCCCCTCGATGGCGATGGTGGCGTCGGCCGGGGCGCGGTCGACCTGTTCGGCGATCCCGTCGATCTGGGCGGCCAGCGCGGTGTCCTCGCCGGTGATGACCGGGGCGACCTCGCGGTCGGAGACGAGGGTGACCAGGCGGGTCCAGGGGTTCAGCGGCTGCTCGGTGGCAGCCTCGACGGTGCCCTCGACGTCGAGGGTGATGCCGGCGGTGGCGGGGGAGAGGGTGCCTTCCACGTCGTCGGCCAGGACCACGTGGTCGGCGACCACGCGCGGCGCGAGCTCGGTCTCCAGCCGCTCGGTGGCCGCGGCGGGGGAGAGGCCGCCGAGGTCGACGCCGGCCACGACGGTGTTGCGGGGGACGTCGCTGCCGGCGACCAGGAGGTCCGCCCCGTACGCGGCGGCCAGGACGCTCACCGCCGCGACGGGGGTCACCACGGCCGGGCGGCGCCACCAGGGACGGTGGGGCTGCCCGACGCCGTCGTCCGGACCGCTGCCGTCACCGCCGGAGTCGTCGGAACCGGATGGGGTGGGAGGGGCGGGGGTCTCCGCCGGACCGTCCGCCGGCACCGGCGGCAGGACGCCGGTGCGGTCGTCGGCGTCCGCGGCGGGCGGCGGGAGCTGCCCGGGGGCCTCGTCGGGCGCGAGACGGATGTCCTGGGTCTCGCCGTCCTCGACGGCCGGCCCCGGGGTGGCCCCGGCCGTCGCCGGGCCGTCGGCACCGGCAGCCGGCGTGGCGGGCGTCCGGGTGGCGGGCGTCCGGGTGGCGGGCGGCGGGGTGCCGGTGGCCGGGCCGGGGACGTCGGGGCCGATCGGACCCCGGTCGCGCGGCACCGGCCGGGTCTCGTCGGACAGGCCCTCGGCGTCCCCGATCGGGGCGGTGTGGTCCGGCTGCTCCGGCGTCTGCCCGGTGGGCGACTGCTGGGCGTGGGGCGCAGGGGTCTGCGGGGGCATCGCGGGATCTCCGGGTAGTCGTCGACCGGGAGATCCCGGGAACGACGAAGCCGCCGGCGCCCTGTCCCCCTCAGGCGGGAACGGGACGCCGGCGGCGGCGTCGGGTGAGGGCTTCATCGCTGTCCGCGACGATAGCGCCTCCGTCAGTGGCTGAGGCGCTGCTCGCCGTCAGTCTCGATGATGTCGACGGCGATGTCGCGGAGCTTGCCCTCGTACTCACGGGCGTGGTGCCCGCAGAAGACGAGGTCGCTACCGCTGGCGAGGACCACCCGCACCTTGGCCAGTGCGCCACAGCGGTCACAGTGGAAGGGAACGACGAGGTCGTCGGCGGGCGGGGTCGTCGTCAGCGTCTGGGTCATCTGGGTCATCACTCGCTCTCTACCGCACGGACCCGCGGCTGCGGATCGGCCTCCTGCACAGCGCCAGGATGTCCCCCTGTGTTCCCGTTCCCCCCGATCCGACGTCGGACTCGCCGTGGACGGTGAGGCCGGTGCCGGTGGTGCCGGTGGTGCGGGTGGTGCGGGTCAGCAGGGACGTCACTGGTTCGTGCCGGTCTGTCGTGTCGTGCTGTCTTCGTCGTTCACGTGCGCCGGTCATCGTCCGGCTGGTGGGTCCGCTGCTGTCTTGACAACCCCCACGCTACGCCGTCTACCCGGCGCGTGACGGCGTACACCGATCGACCGGCTCATAGGGGTGAGATCGTGACCTCGCCGAAACACCGAGCACATCGTCGGCCGGCCGGCACTGCGATGGCACCGCGGTCCTCCGGACCGCGCCGCGGCCACGTGCGTCCCGGCTCCCGGGGAGCCGCTCGGACCCCGTGGCACTCCCCGGCGGGCCCCGGGTGCCGACAGGGCGACGGCCCCCGACCGGTGCGGTCGGGGGCCGTCGTGACCCTGCCGGCTGGAACGGCCCCTCTTCAGGGCCCCGCCGCGAGCCTGCGAGCGGTGGGGGGCGGAGGGGCCTCTCTCAGTCGAGGTAGTCGCGCACTAGGAACGCCTGAACGGTGTGCACTGCCAGCAGGCAAGCCTGCAGGTGAGAAGCGGTGTGCATGGAAATATCCTGGACTGAAGATGCGGCCGTGGTGACGTCCGCTGAGTGGTGCATGTAGCCCTCAACGTGTTGGTGAGTGGTGGGGTGACCATGACGCGATCAGGGCTGACTGCGCCATCTCCTTGGCCGGTTGGTCGGGCTGGGCCGGGGACTCTTCGGAGAGGTGGCGGCGGTCCGAGACGTGCTACTTGTCGTGGACCTCAACCAGCACGACAGCGGCGCGGCGCAGCACGGCTTCAGAGTTGAGGGAGACACCGACGACGTCGGTGCGCCGGACTACTGCGGCTGATCCTCGTCCGACCCCTTCGGTCCGCCGTCCACATCCGCTACGGATGGCGTCTTGCGCCGCGCCTGTGCCGACCGCAGCGCGAGGCGCGTGAAGTAGGCCTTGCGAGCGTGCCCGGCTCGGCGTGCCCGCTCGGCCGGCGACAGCAGCCCGTCGGGGTCGACGCGGCGCTCGAAGCGATCCAGCAGCGCGCGACGTGCCGGCGCGGTCCGCGCACTGGGATCGGCCGTGTTGGCCCACGACTCGTGCGCGGCCAGCCGCGCGATCAGGGAGCGGTCGGCCGTCATGGAGACGAGGCTGCGTTCGCTTCTCCAGTTCATCTCCAGCAAGGCAGCCCCCGCATGGAGGCCCTTGATCGAGCGGGACTGCAGACCCCTGTTCGTCCACACTCCCCACGACGCGGACTCCGGACATCCGGCGGCCGCGGCGAATGGCGCTCCGGTCCTTCCGGTGTCGTCTCCACTGCAGGACAACTGGAGACTCCGGGCTGCGCTCAGGGTCCAGGGCCTGCCGCGCAGGCCGAATGCTCCAGAGCTGAACTGGGCCTGGGGCGCTCATCGCAGATGGGGGAGGCCTCCTGTGCGGCTCCGGTCCCGGACGTAGGGGTGTCGGCTGTAGGCATCGAGGACGGTGTTCAGCGCCGTGGCGAGTGCAACGAGGTCACGGTCGTAGACGCGGCCGTCCTCCAGTTGGCGGGCCAGCTCGGTGAGGAGCGGTCCCCAGTCCCGACGCATCGGCGCCGTAGGGGTCGGGATCTCGACTCGGCGCTCGACGACCTGGACGGCCGAGCGGCCGGACGCTGCGGCCCGCGTCTGCTCCCAGGCGCGGTGGCGGCAGCTGGCTGAGCACCACTTCGGTATCGGTCCCCGCGACCGCGGCGTGATTACGCCGCCGCACCAGGCACAGGATGTAGCGGCTGCCCGTCGAGCACTGCCGTCTGCCGCCACGGGAGTGGCCTTGCTCGGCGTCGTTGGGACGTCCCTCGCTCCCTCGCGTTCAGAGCGCTGGCGACGTTGACGCTCGCGTTCTCGCCGGCGTGCCCTGGCGTCGGCGCTGCCTCCGCTTGCCATGTCCCCAGCGTCCGGACCGACCTCCTGTAACACGTCACAACGAGATCGCTGACCCGAGGTGCAAGAGGTGTGTGGCACTTGATCTTGGCTATCTCCAGTAGCGATGAGGAGCAGGATGGCCCGGTGGAGTAGCGCACCAGGATCGAGGTCGATGCCTCGGTCGAGCAGGTCTGGGAGGTACTGCGCGAGGTCGAGATGTGGCCGGAGTGGGCGCCGACGGTGACCTCGGTTCGACGCCTGGACGACGGGCTTCTCGCCGTCAGGTCCTGGGTCCAGTTGGAGCAGCCCCGGATCCCCCGACCGAGTGAGCCATTCCCAGTAGCCGAGGCGGGCAGGTCAGGGACACGCCGAGGGTGGCGAGATGGCCGGAAGGGGGCGCAGGACCTCGGTAGGAGGGACGTCCTTCCACAGATGTCCAGCCGCACCGAGGTCGTGGGCGTGTCCGATCCTGTCAGCTACACCGCCGTGCTCCCGGTCAGGGAGTCCACCGTGTTGTTTGTGTCCGGTCTGCTGGCCGCTGAGCGCCGTCGCCGAGGCACGCGAGGCCGGCGGCGGGCGCTGGGCTGCTGCCGGCAGGCGGTGCTGGTGCTGCGCTGGTTTCTCGACGGCACCCGGCTGGCCCAGCTGGCCGTCGACAACCGGATCGGCCGCTCGACGGCCTACCGGTATCTGCACAAGGGCATCGACGTCCTCGCCACGGCGGCACCGGGGCTGCGCGGAGCGCTGCTGGCCGCCCGCGCCGCCGGGCATGCGCACGTCACCGTGGACGGCACCCTGATCCGCACCGACCGCTGCCATACCCCGGGTCCGACCGCACGCGGCGACCGGCCGGAGCGGCGGGTGGACCTGTGGTGGTCGGGCAAGCACACCGCCCACGGCGGCAACGTGCAGGTCATCGCCGCCCCGGACGGCTGGCCGCTGTGGACGTCTGCGGTCCGGCCTGGCCGCGAGCACGACACCACCGCGCTGCGCGCCCACGCCCAGGCGCTGCCGCTGCTGGCCGAGTGGACCGACCAGGTCCACGCTGTGCTGGCCGACCTGGGCTACGAAGGCGAGCGGGCGGCGCTGACCACGCCGATCAAGCACCGCGCCGGTCATCGGTTGACCGCCGACCAGCACACCGTCAATCTGCTGCACGCGGCCACCCGGGCGCCGGCCGAACGCGGCAACTCGCTGCTCAAGACCACCTTCAAGGCGCTGCGCCGGGTCAGCCTCTGCCCCTGGCGCATCGGCGCCAGCACCGCCGCCGCCCTTGTCCTGCTGCACCGTGAGCACGACCGGACCACATGATGATCAACCGGGCTGAGTCGTTACTGAGAATGGCTCAATGGCTGCCGCGATCGAGATATACCGGCTCGCTGGGCGTTCTTGCCGAGCCTAGCGCTGACTTGCGCGCGCAATGGTGGTGTTCATGGTTTCGCCTTTGTAGATGTTGCATTTTGGCCGCGCGGCAACTTGGGCCGCAACGCCACCTACGCCGTCACCGTCGCCCTCGCCGACCACTGACGATGGCTAAGGTTGGTATTCAGGCCGCCATCCCGGCGCTCAGAGTGAGGGCTCAGCGGCTGAGCGGACGTTGCGTTCGCTCAGCTTGTCCGTCCTCCGCGGGTCGTGCTCATCGTGCTTCCCGGTAGGACGTCCGCGGATCACCTGGCCAGCGGCCGTGCGCTCTGGACCGAGGAGACGACGTCGAAGATCGCTCGAGTGGTGGCGGCTGCGCCCTTGCCGTCCTCGATCAGCGTTGCGTGGTCGGTGCCCTCGATGACGCGGTGGACGCTGTCGGTCGACAAGGTGGCCAGAGCGTCCTGCTTCGCCGACCAGTCGGCGGCACCTCCGCTGCCGGCCGTCAGGACGACCACCGGCTTGTCGGCGAAGTTGCGCAATGATGCCGCTTGCTCCACGGAGGAATTCGTCTGCACGTACTCGTCGATCGTGCTGCGGACATCGCTTGCGGTCTGGAAGCCGACCAGGCGGTGCAGACCAAATCGAGCTGAGGTCGAGACCAGTGTCGAGACACGGCCCATGAGGTCGTAGGAGCCCCCGTCACCAGACGGTGTTGCCCTCGGCTTCGCCGCCGAGGCCGGTGCGGTGGAGTCCACCAGCACCATTCCGGCGACCTCGTCGGGGTAGCGGGCGGCGAAGGTGAGCGCATAGAGGCCCCCGTAGGAGTGGCCCGCCAGCACATACGGTCCGGGAACCTGTCCGCGGTGCAGCAGCGTGTGCAGGTCGGTTGCTATCTGCGTGCCGTCCTGAGGGGTATCAGCGGGCTCGCTCCACCCGCGGCCCGCACGGTCGTAGACGCAGACTCGGGTGTCACGAGCGACGGCCGGGGTTATCCACCCGAGGTCCGAGGACGTCCCGCCCGCACCCGGTTCGAGCACGACGGTGGGGCTGCCAGAGCCAGTGCAGTTCAGGTGCAGGCGGTGTCCGCCGACGTCGATCAACTGACCCGGCATGGGGGCCTTGGCAGCCGCTGCTGCGCGCACGGTCTCGTAGCCGCCGCTGATCGAGGCGAGAGCCAGCACCGCGATCACTGGGTAGAGCAGCCAGCGTCTGCTCGGGCTGCGAAGCTGCCGATGGGCGCGGACGAGCAACCAGATCACCAGCGCCAGCAGGGCGGGCGGCCACACCCAGGTGAGGACCTCGTGCACCGAGGAGCCGAGCGCCACCAGAAGGAGACCGCTCAGTGCCATGAACAGTGCAGGAGCTGCAGCCCAACGCTGTGGCTGATCGGTGAACCGCACCGAGAGCACCGCCAGCATCGCCCAGCCCAGCGCCAGTCCGCATAGGAATGCGCCAGTGACCCCGGTTTCCGTTGGCGCGATGAACGGGGCAGCGACGAGGAGCGCCGCAGCGAGGAGTCCTGTGGCCAACGAGCCAGCCACGATCCAACCGATGTGTCCCCTCGACCCGGAATCAGGGCGGTACGGACGCTCCTGGGCCTCGTTCTTGGGGGTGGGCGTCGCCGGAGTGACAGTCCCGCGGTGGATGTGTGTCATCGTGCTGCCCCTTGGTCGGATCAGCGTCCTGGCCGCCATGGACGGCGTCGGGTGGTCCTGGCCGCCCCGGGGCCTGCGTCATACCCGGGGCAGCCAGGGGTCATCTCGCGGCGGCCGGGGTCGGCGGCCCTGCGGTCGGCGCCCCGGAGGGCGACGGCGGGACGGGGCCGGCGGACACCGTGCCGGGGTCGGTGCCGCCGGTGTCGAGGCGGAACGGCGGATAGCGGTCGGTCATCAGCGCCGCGTAGGGCCCGACCCGGAGCGCCCAGCGGTCCATGCCCATGACGAAGTCGTAGAGCGGCTTGGGGTAGCGGCCGGTGAACAACAGCACGATGGCGGCGATCAGGACGAGCAGGCCGACCAGGGAGATGCCGGCGTTCGCGGCGTCGTCCCAGGCGTCGTTCGTGTCGCCGGCTCGGGTGCCCAGCCACAGCCCGCCGCCGACGAAGACGGCGAGGACGAGGTAGTGCGGGATGGCCAGCAGCCACTTCACGAAAATCAGGCCGCGGGACAGCCGTTCGGGGTAGGTGACGTCCAGGTGCGCGGGGTAGTCCGGCACGTCGGCGAGGGTGAAGGGCGGATAGCGGTCGGTGCCCAGGGCCCAGTAGCCGTAGTAGTGCACCCGCCAGGACCAGCGCATGACCCCGACGTTGAAGTCGAACAGCGACCGTGGATAGCGCCCGGTGAACAGGATCGCGAAGAACGCGATCACCGTGACGACGACAAACGCCACCCACAGGAAGAACAACACGACCACGTGGGGGATCAGCAGCAGCCATTTGACCAGCCACAACCAGCGGGACAGTGACGGGTCGAGTGCCGCGTCGACGCGAACCGGATAGGGCGTGCGGGGATCGGTCATGGCGTGCTCCCTGTGGCTGGTGTCTGCGTGCGGCCGGGGGAGACGGAGACGGCGAGCTTGCCTCGGGCCCTCCCGTCCAGGAGGTAGCGGATCGCCGCGGCGACCTCGCTGAGGGGGTAGGTGCGGTCGATCGCGGGGGTGAGCTTTCCGGCCTCGATGAGCTCGGCCAGGGCGATCAGGTCGGCGGCCCTGTCCGAGGCCACGAACGTGCCCATCTGCTGACCGACGAACAGGGACAGCACGGTAGCCCGGATTCCGCGGTCGCTGCCGCCGAGCAGCCGTCCGTCGGTCTCCCCGCCGACGATCACCAGTCGCCCCCTGGCGGTGAGGGCGCGGCGGAGACGGGACAGCCGGGCGTTGCCGCCGGTGTCGATGACGACGTCGTAGCGGGACCCGCCGTCGGCGAAGTCCGCGCGGGTGTGGTCGACGACGTGGTCGGCGCCCAGGGCGCGGACCAGGTCCATCTTGGCGGTGCTGCACACGCCGGTGACCTCGGCTCCCGCCGCCTTCGCGAGCTGCACCGCGAAGCTGCCCACGCCTCCCGAGGCGCCGATGACCAGCACCTGCTCACCGGCCCGGACGCGTCCGTGGTCGCGGACGGCCTGCAGGGCGGTGCTGCCGGAGACCGGGACGGATGCCGCCTGGTCGAACGAGAGGTTCGCCGGCTTGGGGGCCAGCTTGGCCGGTCGGGCGGTCGCGTACTCGGCGAAGGTGCTGGTGGACGTCCCGAACACCGCGTCGCCCGGCGCGAAGCCGGTCACGTCGGCGCCGACGGCCTCGACCGTGCCGGCGAGGTTCCGGCCGGGGTTGGCGTACTTCGGCCGGCGCAGCCCAAAGCCGGCGAGCCGGATGGGGTAGGGCAGGCCGGCCATGACGTGCCAGGTGCCCCGGTCCACGCTGGCCGCGCGCACCCGCACCAGGACCTCGTCGTCGGTGACGGCGGGCCGGTCGATCTCCGCGAGCCGCAGGACTTCCTCGGGCCCGGGGCCGTAGCGGTCCTGTAGGACCGCCCTCATCGTCTGTCTGCCGGGGGTCGCCGCAGGCGGCCCCCTCAAATTCTTGAGCTGCGTGGTGGACATCGGAACCTTCCGCTCTCGTCGTCGGCTTCGGGGTCAGGAGGTGGAGCGGTGGACGGCGAACGCGAGCGCGCCCGCCACGAACAGTCCCCAGTCGTCCGGCGAAGGCCGTGGTTCGTGATTACGGTTGTGCTCGCGTCCCCACCCTGGACGAAGTACACGATTTGTACGACGTACAGGAACCCTCTACCCTCGGCGGAGTGACGTCAATGGAGACGGTCGAAACGACATCAGAACCAGCCAGGCGACGGCGCCCTGGACCCCGCCGAGCCCTCACTGAGGACGAGATCCTCGACGCAGCAACGACTCTGCTCGACCAGGGCGGCCTCGACGCCGCCTCCGTCCGCGGCATCGCCGCACGGGTCGGCGTGGCCCCGAACGCGGTCTACACCTACTTCCCGGGCAAGGCCGCCGTGTTCGAGGCGCTCGTCGAGCGACTGCTCGGCGAGGTGGACCACGACGCCTTCGCCGACCGGAGCCGGCCCTGGCGCGAACGCGTGGAAGCGCTGGCCCTGGAGCTCCGGGAGCGACTGTCCGCACATCCGGGCGCGGTCCCCCTGCTCGTCGGCGGCCCGCTGAACGGGCCCCACGCACTCGCCATCAACGAACGACTCCTGCAGCTGCTGGCCGACGCCGGGCTCAACCCGGGCGACGCCGCGCGCGCGGCCTACCTGCTGTTCGCCTATGTGGTCGGCTCGATCGCCCTGGAAGTCTCGGATGCGCGCCAGCCCGGGCGCCTGTCACCGGAGTCGGAACGGGTCGCTACCCGGCAGGTCACGTTCTCGGCGACACCGACCGACCGCTTCCCCCTGAGCGCGGCGGCGGCAGCCACGAGAGCCGGCTACATCTCCACCGAGCAGTACCTCTGGCGCCTTCGCCGGATACTCGATGGCCTCACCGCATGGGTGTCGTCGACTGCTGCGAACCCCCGAGGGAACTTGGTGGTGGCGCAGGGCGCCGACTCGTCCACCCGACGGGCACGCTAGGACCGAGTCGGCCAGGGGTGCCGCTTGGGTGTCATCGCTCTGTCGGCAGGAGCCTCCGCGACGACTTGGACGACATGGTCATCTGCGACAGCGACCTGCCCTCGGGCCGCGACGAGGGGACGACGGGACGACGTAGTGACACCTTGCGGTTCGCGCCGCGGCAGCGGAGCGGCCGCTCGATAGTCCAGAGGCGGCCGCGGAGCACTGGCGGGTTACCTTCGCCTGAAGCGGATCGGTCTCGCACGGGCCGAATGACTAACCGAGTGCGCACCGCGGTGCGACTAGGGCCTTGAGTCTTTGTTCGGGCTCGGCAAGGCAGGAGCGGTTCAGCGACGCGTTACGGGTGTCTTCTTTCCAGTGAGGGCACGCCGCGTCCCAACGCGTTCCCGGCTGGTTCCGACCGCGAGTCGACCGCGCCCCTTGACGCCGCCTCTGCCCGGGCAGATGGTCTGTGCACGCCGTACAAATATTGTACGACGTCCAAGGATGGGTGTGTCACCCCATTCGCGTATCCGGGCATCGGTCAAAGGCGGCATGAGCGCGCTCCCGAGTACGGCCATCGCGATGCAGAACTTCGACCCCCGGTCGGAGCGAGCAGCGCGGCCGATTAGCCCTGACCACACCGACAGGTACGGAGTGCGCTCATGATCACGGTCTCAGGCCTCACCAGGCAGTACGGCAAGCGGCTGGCCGTCGACGACATGACCTTCGACGTGGCGGCCGGCCGCGTCACAGGGTTCGTCGGCCCGAACGGCGCCGGGAAGTCGACCACCATGCGGATGATGGTGGGGCTCACCCGACCCGACAGCGGTGAGGTCCGCTATCACGGCGTTCACTACCAGGACCTCAAGTGGCCGGCTCGGTCCGTCGGATGCGTCCTCGACGCCCGTGTGCATCCCGGCCGCACGGCTCTGAACCACCTCCGGGCCACCGCCGCCATCAGCCGTGTCCCGGCCGGCCGGGCCGAGCAGGTCCTAGCCGAGGTCGGCCTGGAGACGGCAGCGAATCAGCGGGCGGGCCAGTTCTCTCTTGGTATGCGGCAGCGCCTGGCGCTGGCGGCAGCCCTGCTGGGCGACCCCCAAATCCTGCTGCTGGACGAACCGTCCAACGGTCTGGACCCCGACGGCATCCGCTGGCTGCGCAACTATCTCAGCGACTTCGCCGCTCGAGGCGGCACGGTCTTCGTGTCCAGCCACCTCATCAGCGAGCTCAGCATGTTCGCCGACGACCTCGTTGTGATCGGCGGCGGACGGTTGCTCGCTGCTGAGTCGGTTGAGGCGATCACCGGGCGCCACGACGTCGCCGTGATCGTCGAGACCCCGCAGCCAGTTGAACTCGTCGCACTTCTCGCCGCGTACGGCTTCGTCGTTGAAGCCGCGGCCGACTGGCTCATCGTCCGGGGAACCACCCGAACCGTGGTCTCGCAGATCGCGTTCGACAGCGGCATCCGCGTGCTCGAGCTCACCGAGACGTCTCGCTCGCTCGAGGACAGCCTGCTCGACATGACCAGGACGTCCGCCGAGTTCGCCTCTACCTGATCCGCCACCGACTACTGACCCAGAGGACACGACATGACCATCACAGGTGCGGGCGCGGACCAGACATCGGCGGCCACCACGATCCCCGAGTACCGCCCCGCCACACGTTCCGCGGGCGGTGACGCCCGGGCTGTTCTCGCGGCGCTGAGGAGCGACTGGATCAAGGCCTCGACGGTCCGGGTCAACCGGGCGATTCTCCTGCTGGCGCTCGTCGGAGGTCTGCTCGTCTCGTGGGCGGTCGCGATGTTCGTGACCGACGAGGTGCTGTTCGTCTCCGAGGTCGGCTTCTACTGGACCAGCGTCACCTCGATGCTGGCCGCGATCGGTGGAGTTCTGCTGTTCGGCTCCGAGGTACAGCACGGCACCCTGGCGGGCGCGGTGGCCGCGCGACCGGCGCGTTGGATCATCGCGCTGTCCAAGACGCTGACCGCCGCCGCCTTCGGCCTGCTCGTCGGAGCAGCCGGCCTGGCCGCCGGCTTCGGTGGCGCCGCCCTCGCCGGCCTCGACATGGGAGAGACGTCGGCACTGCCGGCAACGGTCGCGTGGGCCCTGCTGTTCACCACGCTGTCGGCGGTGCTGGGGCTGGGGATCGGCATGATCATCCGGCACAGCACGGCGGCCATCGCCGGCGTGCTGGTATAGGGATTCGTCCTGGAAAACCTGTTTAACCTCTTCCTGCCCGTGGAGATTTCCCGCTTCCTGCCCTTCTTCGCCGGCAACAAGCTGCTCGCCTACGCCAACGACTTCGACACCCCCGAGGCGATCGCCGTGGCGCTCACCCGACCCGAGAGCGCTCTGGTCTTCGCCGGGTACACCGCCGTCGCGCTGATCGTGGGATCGGTGCTGCTGTACCGGCGCGACACGGACTGAGTCGGGTTCGCGGGATCAGCAGTTTGCCCCACCAAGCTGGCGCTGCGTCCTGAACTGCCCTTACGGCGTGGTGGTCGGCGAGGTCACCACATCAATCACCACACATGGTGATCCGGTCTCATCACATCCGCTCCTACCTTTCGCTCGCACCGCGGAAGGAGATGAGCCGACATGTCAACAGGCCAGTACCACGAGCCCAGGCAGTACCAGATCCGAGTCAAGGGGCATCTCGAGTCCCGCTGGGCCGCCTGGTTCGACGGGATGCGCCTCACTCACGAGACCGACGGCACCACGAACATCTGCGGTCCGGTCGTCGACCAGGCCGCCCTGCACGGCCTGCTGCACACGCTGCGCGACACGGGCCTGTCACTGGTCTCCGTCGCCCAGGTGGAACCCGACCGCCCCGACGTCCCCGTGATCGACCATCGATCCGCAGAAGGGGAACCGGCATGACACTGACCGACCGACCCGCGGCAACCGCACGAGTTCCGATGGACCGGCTGAGGAAGACGGCGATGCTTGCGGGCGGGCTGTACCTGGTCACGTTCGCCGCCTCGATCCCCGCCCGGTTCTTCTTCCTGGACCCCGTCCTGAGCGACTCCGGCTACATCGTCGGCTCGGGCGCCGACACGCGCGTCCTCGTCGGGGGCCTGCTCGACATGGTCAACGCCCTCGCCTGCATCGCGACTGCAGTCGTGCTGTTCACGGTGGTCAAGCGCCAGAGCCAGACCCTGGCGCTCGGCTTCGTCGCCTCCCGGCTCCTGGAAGCCGCCATCATCTCCATCGGCGTCGTGAGCCTTTTTGCCGTCGTGACCCTGCGGCAGGACCTGGCCGGAACCGCCGGAGCAGACGAAGCCTCGCTGGTTCCCGTCGGGGCGGCCCTCGTCGCGGTCTACGAATGGACGTTCCTGTTCGGGCCCAACGTCCTGGCGGCCGTGAACGCGCTGTTGCTGGGCACCCTGATGTACCGGTCCGGCCTCGTGCCACGTGCCATCCCCCTCATGGGACTCATCGGAGCGCCCCTGCTGCTTGCATCCGTGCTCGGGGTCGTCTTCGGCACACACGACCTGGCTGCCGGGCAGCACGTGATCGCGGCCGCCCCGATCGCCCTGTGGGAGCTGTCGCTCGGCGTCTACCTAACCGTCAAGGGCTTCAACCCCGCCGCCGTCGCCGCGCTCACCTCGACTGACCGGGACTCCGAACTGTCGCCGGCCTGAGAGCGCACGCCCGGACCCGGCCGCCCCGCCCTCGCGGGACGGCCGGGTCCGGCTCCGACAGCCACCACACACCAGCAACGAAGGAGCAGCGATGAAGGCGATCGTTCAGGAGCGGTTCGGCTCCCCGGACGTCCTGCAGTTCGTCGACACGGACCTCCCAGAGATCGGGCCCGACGACGTGCTGGTCCGCGTGCACGCCGCCGCACTCAACCCCCACGACTGGCACATGGTGCGCGGCGCCCCGTACGTCGCGCGGCTTATGGGGGAAGTCGGTGTGACCAAGCCCAGGCAGAAAAACCGGATCGCCGGGGCCGACGGCACCGGGGTCGTGGAAGCGGTCGGCGCGAACGTGCGCGGGCTGCGGCCCGGGGACGAGGTGCTCGGCTGGTTGCGAGGCTCGTTCGCCGAGTACGCCCGCGCCGCAGCGGACCGGGTGGTGCTCAAGCCGGCGCGGCTGACCTTCGAACAGGCGGCCGGCGTCACCATGGCGGGGGAGACCGCCCTGCGCGCGATCCGCGACGTCGGACAGGTGCGGGCCGGGCACCGGGTGCTGATCAACGGGGCCGCCGGCGGCGTCGGCAGCTTCGCCGTCCAGATCGCAGCGGCGCTGGGCGCAGAGGTCACCGGGGTGCGCAGCACCCGCAACGTCGAGCTCGTCCGGTCGCTGGGCGCCGCACACGTCATCGACTACACCAAGGACGACTTCACCAACGGACGCACCCAGCACGACGTGATCCACGACAACGTGGGCAACCAGCCGCTGCGCCGACTGCGCCGGGCGCTCACCCCCACCGGGACCCTCGTCTCCAACGCCGGCGGCTCACCCGGCCACGTCTTCGGCCCGATAGGAGTGATCCTCCGCGTGCTCGCCCTCAACGCTGTGGTCGGCCAGCGGCTCCGACCGCTCCCGGCCACCTGGACGCGCGAACACCTCCTCGCCGTCACCGAGCTCATCGACGCCGAAAAGCTCACCCCGGTCGTCGGCCGGACATATCCGCTGGCCGACACGGCTGCAGGCCTGCGCTACCTGGAAGAGGGACACGCGCGCGGCAAGGTCGTCATCACCGTCACCTGAGCCGGGCAGCCGTCGTGGAGCCCTCGCGACGTCGACGCCGCCTGGGCGGCCGGCATCGCCGCCCTCCGCGCCGGACCCATGACACCCCACCAATCCAGCGCGGCTCACCCCGGCAACCCGCCACTGAGAGGACCGAAACCATGAGGACCATCGAGCACACCGTCGACATCCAGGCGCCTGCCGCCACGGTCTGGCAGCTCCTGACCGACACCGACCGGTACCAGGACTGGAACCCGTTCATGCCCCGGCTATCCGGCCGGCTCGCCCCCGGCCAGCGCCTGACGCTCACTGTCCGCCCCGGGACGCGCACGATGACCTTCCGCCCCACCGTGCTCGCGGTCGAAGACGGCACGCTCATTCGTTGGCGCGGACGGCTCGGGGTGCCCGGCCTCTTCGACGGCGAGCACGAACTGCGCCTCGAGCCCATCCCCGACGGCAGCACCCGCTTCGTCCAGCGCGAGACCTTCACCGGCCTGCTTGTCCCGATGATGCCCCGCATCCTCGACGACACCGCCACCGGCTTCGCCGCGATGAACACAGCACTCCGAGACCGAGCCGTCGCCCACTCCGCTCACGCGGCGGGGCCGGTCGTGCCGTGACCGGTGCCGCCAACGCGGCGGACCATGACGACCCTCCCGAGGAGTCAACCGGACTGGGGGCCGTCCCCCTGTCTGCACAGGGGACCGACTTCTGGCCAGACGTGATGCTGAGGTCGGCTCCCCGGTGATCAGCTGCCGCGTGAGCGGTTCATGACCACCGTCAGTAGGACTGCTGAGTCTTCTAGAGCCTCGAGGCTGTGCCGAGCGTCCGGAACGATCAACAAGTCGCCAGGGGAGCCCTCCCAGGAATCTTCGCCGGCGGCCATGCGGACCCGCCCGTGCAGCACATGGACGGTGGCTTCTCCGGGATTCGCATGTTCTTCCAGCAACCGTCCGGCGGCCAGCGCAATCACCGTCTGACGGAGGCTGTGCTCGTGACCGCCGTACACGGTAGATGCGCTGCGGCCGCTCGACGCGCTTCCCGCGAGTTCCACTTGCTGACGCGCCAGGGCCGTGAGCGAAATCTTCTCCATGCTCAGCCCTCCCTGCCTGACAGCCGCACGATCAGGAGGCGTGCGACGTAGCCGGCATCAGCCTCGACGTGGTGCCGTGACCGCACGTCGTCGCGCCCAGGGGGGTGTCGGTGCTCCTTGCGCAGTTCTCCCATCGGGCAGGCAGCTCGTTGCGGTGCGTCGGCGTCACGACGGCCGGCAGACGCAGCCCCTGGTGATGGCGCCGTTAAGGGTGGCGCGGCAGAATCTCAAACCGATCGCGTCGTGACAGGCCAACGAGTGTTGACAGACGTCGCACCCGACGTCCTTTCCGCACGGGGCAGTGGCTCGGGCGTCGGGGATGGTTCCGCTCGAAATCGTTGGGGCCAAGAGGGTCATGGTGGCAACAGCCTGACTCCGCCGACGGACGACGGGGATAGAGGGCTGTCGGATACCGCACCGCGTTGCGGGCGATGCGGAAAGGAACCGACAACACTGGACGTTACTCCGTCAGCTGTGGCGGAGCGTCCGAGGATGAGTGCCGGGGCGGGGGATAGGGGGCTTGTCATCGCGTCGGGGGCGGCGAGCGCGCGGACGCATGTAGTGCTGCGTTCCTCAACGAGGGGTTGAATAGACACCCCGAGCTTGGCGCCGTGGTGGTGATCGACCATGCCGAAGCTGCTGTTTGCCCGCCCACCGGTGGATAAGGTCGAGGAGCGCCCAACATCTGCCTGCAGATGCTGCTGCGCGGCCGCAACACCGTCGGCTACACCCCCTACCCGGAGGCGGTCACCGACGCCTTCGTCCGGGAGGCCGCCGCCACCGGCCTCGACGTCTTCCGGGTCTTCGACGCACTCAACGACGTCGCCCAGATGCGCCCGGCGATCGACGCGGTCCGGGAGACGGGAACGGCGGTCGCGGAGGTTGCGCTGTGCTACACCGGCGACCTCTCCGACCCCGGCGAGGACCTCTACACGCTGGACTACTACCTGCGGCTGGCCGAGCAGATCGTCGACGCCGGCGCGCACGTGCTGGCGATCAAGGACATGGCCGGCCTGCTGCGCCCGCCGGCGGCCGCGACGCTGGTGTCCGCGCTGCGCGAGCGCTTCGACGCACCGGTGCACCTGCACACCCACGACACCGCCGGCGGCCAGCTCGCCACCCTGCTGGCGGCCTGGAACGCCGGGGTCGACGCCGTCGACGGCGCGGTCGCCTCCATGGCCGGCACCACGAGCCAGCCGCCGCTGTCGGCGATCGTCGCCGCGACCGACGCCACCGAGCGGGCCACCGGCCTGGACCTCGCCGCGGTCAACGACCTGGAGCCGTACTGGGAGGCCGTCCGACGGGTCTACGCGCCGTTCGAGTCCGGCCTGGCCGCGCCCACGGGGCGTGTCTACCGGCACGAGATCCCCGGCGGGCAGCTGTCCAACCTGCGCCAGCAGGCCATCGCCCTGGGGCTGGGACAGCGCTTCGAGGAGGTCGAGGACGCCTACGCCGCCGCCGACCGGCTGCTGGGCCGGCTGGTCAAGGTCACCCCGTCGTCCAAGGTCGTCGGCGACCTGGCACTGCAGCTGGTCGGTTCCGGCGTCAGCGTCGAGGACTTCGCCGCTGAGCCCGGGAAGTACGACCTGCCCGACTCGGTGATCGGCTTCCTGCGCGGCGAGCTGGGCGACCCGCCCGGCGGCTGGCCCGAGCCGTTCCGCAGCCGTGCGCTGGAGGGCCGCCGTCTTGCCGAGCCGCCGGCGGAGCTGTCGGCGGAGGACGAGCGAGGGCTGGCCGAGCAGCCCCGGCAGACCCTCAACCGGCTGCTCTTCCCGGGACCCACGCGCGAGTACGAGGCGCACGTCGACTCCTACGGCGACGTCTCGGTGCTGCCGACCAAGGAGTTCCTCTACGGGCTGCGGCCCGGCGACGAGCACGCGGTCGACCTGGAGCCCGGGGTCACCCTGCTCGTGGGGGTGGAGGCCGTCTCCGATCCCGACGAGCGCGGCATGCGCACGGTCATGTGCACCCTCAACGGCCAGCTGCGACCGGTCTCGGTGCGCGACCGCCCGGTCGACGCGCAGGTCAAGGCCGCCGAGAAGGCCGACCGCAGCGACCCCGGCCAGGTCGCCGCACCGTTCGCCGGCGTGGTCACCCTGCAGGTCAAGGAGGGCGACCCGGTGGAGTCCGGGCAGGCGATCGCCACCATCGAGGCGATGAAGATGGAGGCCGCCATCACCGCCCCGGTCGCCGGCACCGTCAACCGCGCCGCCATCGGCCAGGTGACGCAGGTCGAAGGTGGAGATCTCCTGGTGGTCGTGCGCTGGTCCGGCCCGGGCATGACCTGCCGCCCACCATTGGAGGTGAGCTCCGGACGGACCATGTGTGTGTTGGCGCGGTGCCTGGGCCCTATGGCAGGCGTTATGTAACGCGGCACGAGTACTGCAACGGCACTTCCCTCTGACGTGCCCGGTCCGATCGCATGATCCCTGGGACGACACACCGCCGAGACGCAAAATCAGAAGCGTCGACACGAGGAAGTGCCGTTGCAGTACTACTGAAAGGATTGCTCGGAAGTTGACGCTGAATGGTATCGGTGCGGCAGCGCGGACCGCGGTTGCCGGAGAAACCCAGGTCAGGCGGCAGAACCGCCGAGACCCAGATGAGCTCAGATCAACCTACCAACAATCCTATTGATAACTGTGAAGTCGTCCGCCAACTACGGCGGGCGCCAGCAAGCCTCGGTGATCAGGCCCAGAGGCTTAAGATCGATCCCGCGCCGATCAGGATCACCGCCAAGAGCTCAGCCACCGTGCTGCCGGTGGTGGCCCTGATGAGCAACTGCCGTGTCTGCACGTCCCGGTGTGCGGCCTCGCTGCCGACCTCGCCGACCTGCCGGTCCAGGTCTCGGAGGGATGCACTCGGGTCACCTGGGCATCCCGTCTGTGCCGTCAGGGCCCGGAGGCGACAGCAGCGGTGACGAGTGTTGAGCCGGTGACCAAGGAGGCAGCGTCCACATGATGGCCGTTCCCGACCCCGCCGCCGTCGAGGTGCCCGGCGCACCGGTTCCGCTGTCTCGGCTGGTGCTCGGCACCATGACCTTCGGCGACACGGTGCACGCCGAAGGAGCGGCGGCGATGCTCGACGCGGCCCTCGACGCCGGGCTCACCGGCGTGGACACAGCCAACGGGTACGCCGGCGGTCAGAGCGAGGTCATCCTCGGATCCCTCATGGCGACCCGACGCGACCGGATGGTCCTGGCGACCAAGGCCGGGATCCCGCATCCCGACGCCGGGGAATCCGCACCGTTGTCGGCCGCGGGCCTACGTGCGTCCCTCGAGGGCTCGTTGCGGCGGCTCCAGGTGGAGCGTGTGGACATCTTCTACCTGCACCAGCCTGACCGGGCGACGCCCATCCACGAGACGCTCACGGCGGTCAAGGAGGCGATGGACCGCGGGGAGATCGGAGCACTGGGTGTCTCCAACTACGCGGCCTGGCAGATCGCCGAGCTCAACGCCACAGCCGACGTGGTCGGCTGCCCGCGACCGGTCGTCGCGCAGCAGGTGTACAACCTCGTCGCCCGCCGGATCGAGGAGGAGTACCTGGAGTTCGCCCGCGTCAGCGGGCTCCTGACGATGGTCTACAACCCCCTCGGTGGAGGACTGCTCACCGGCAAGCACTCGTTCACCGCTGCCGGCACCGGCCGCTTCGGGGAGTCACGGCTCGCCCGGATGTACCGGGACCGCTACTGGACCCCGGGGATCTTCGCGGCCGTCGAGCGGCTTGCCAGGATCGCCGACGACGCCGGTGTGGCCCTGCCGGAACTGTCCCTGCGCTGGCTGCTGAGCTCGCCCGACATCGGTGCGGTCCTGCTCGGTGGCTCGCGGGTCGAGCAGTTGCAGCAGAACATCGCCGCGGCCGCAGCGGGACCCCTCCCGGTGGACGTCGTCGCCGCCTGCAATGAAGTCGGGACCTCGCTGCGCGGCCCGATGCCTGCCTACAACCGTTGACCTCATCGGAGATCCGTGCCCGACCCACACTTCACCGCCTTCGCCGCCAGGTTCCCAGCTCGTGAACGGATGCTCGGCTACTGGGTGAAGCTGGACTCGCCTGTCTCGCCCGAGCGGCTCGCCCGTGTCGGCTACAACTACAGCGCTTTCGACGCCCAGCACGGGCTGCTGGGCTATTTGGGTGTGCTCGCCGGACTGACCGCGATCGACGCCGGCGGGCAGTCCGGTGGGCATGGTGCGGGTCGAGGCCAACGACCCCACCTACATCGGAAAGGTGCTCGACGTGGGGGCGGGCGGGGTCGTCGTCCCGCTCGTGGACGACGAGACGCAGGCCGCTGCGACGGTCGCCGCGGCGACGTACCCACCGGCCGGGCGCCGCTCCTATGGACCCATGCGCTCCGGTCTACGGGGCGGCCCGACGCCGGCGGACTCCCACGCCACGCGGCTCGTCATCATCATGATCGAAACCCCTCGGGCCTGGCCAACGTGCGCAAAATCTGCGCCACCCCCGGAGTCGACGATGTCTACGTGGGCCCGTCGGACCTGTGCCTGGCCGTCGGGGGCGCCGCTGTGCAGGAGCCGGCTGAGGACGTCCCGGCCAATGGCGTCGGTGCCGAGGAGGTGGTCCGCCGACGGGAGTGCGTTGGCGGCAGTCAAGTCCTGCTCGAGCGGCGGGCAGGGCGCGATCACCTCAGCCAGGGCCCAGGCCACGACATAGGGAGGAGCACGCCGGCTGACACGGCGGCGGTCGGTCGAACCAGGACGGTGCGCCAGAACCTCGGCGGCGGTGCGGCATTGGGCCCCGCAGCCGGCGCGATGACGTCGGTTGTCGTGGTCACGCGGCTGCTGCGCTCCCGGAGCATCGGCCACACCATTCCGGACAATGCCTACCAGGCCAACCGTCGCCGACGTCGCGGCTCGGCCGGCGGCCGCCCACCGGGCTTCGACTCCGGCCGCTAAAAGCTGCGACCTATTCTGGCGCACTGCTCATCGTCTTCGCGATCGCCGGCCGCGCTGTCCTAAACGCGCTAGTGCTCCGTAACTGACGTCGTCTGTGTCTTCCGGCGGCGAGGGTCGGTGGCCTTGGCGATGACGGTGTCGGGATCCTTGGTCCAGGTGAACGGTCGGCAGCGGTCGTTCCAGGCGGCGATGAAGCGCTCGATGGCGTTGACGAGGTCGGCCACGGTGGGGAAGTTCCCGCGGCGCAGCGCCTGCCGGGTGATGATCGAGAAAAAGGCCTCGACCAGGTTCAGCCACGATCCCGAGGTCGGGGTGAAGTGCAGCTGCATCCTGGGATGCCGCTCGAGCCAGGCGCGCACCGCCGGGTGCTTGTGGGTGGACAGGTTGTCGACCACGACGTGCAGCTCGCGGCGGGGATAGGCGGCGGCGACCTGCTTGAGGAACGCCAGGAACTCCTGGTGACGGTGGCGCTGGGTGCAGGCCTCGGTGACCCGCCCGGTGGCCACCTCCAGAGCGGCGAACAGCGTGGTGGTGCCGTGCCGGACGTAGTCGAGGGTGGCCGCCTCGGGATCTCCGGGCCGCACCGGCAGGGTCGGAGCCGTCCGCTCCAGCGCCTGGATCTGCGGCTTCTCGCCCATACAGAGCACCACTGCCTTCTCCAGCGGGTGCAGATACAGCCCGACGACGTCACGGACTTTGGCCTCCAGCTGCGGATCGGTGGAGAACTTGAACGTCTGTGCCTGCCACGGCTGCACGCCGAAGCGATGCCAGATGCGGGCCACCGTGACGTGCGAGATCGGCGTCCCCTCGCCGGCCAGCGCCTCAGCCAGCAGCCGCGAGGACCAATGCGTCGCCCCGAACTGCGTCGGCGGCTCGGTCAGGGTCAGCTCCAGCACCCGATCGCGCAGCGCCTCGGGCAGCGGCGAGGGCTTGCCCGGCCGGGGCAGATCCTCCAAGCCGGCCAGGCTGCGCTCGGCGTACCGGCCGCGCCAGGTCACCACCGTCGGCTCGGCGCAGCCGACGATCGCGGCGATCCGCTTGCCCGGCACGCCGTCGGCGGCCAGCAGCACGATCCGGGCTCGCTCGACCACCCGGGCCGGTGCTGCCTTGTCCCGGACCCGCCGTTCCAGCTCTCGCCGATCGCCCTCCGGCACCTCGACCGTCCGCACGTGCGCAGGCATAGGAAATGGTCGACCCCAAGCCATGATCACATCAAGGAACACCGCAACGGAGCACTAGGGCTACCACTGAGGTTTTCTCAACGGATTGGTCGTTCGGCGCGGGTCAGGACGAGCGCTGCTTTGGTGACGGCGCCGATCCGCTGAGGGCACAGTCGGATGCGGTTGAGCGCCTTCCAGCGGGTCTTGAGCAGCGCGATCCCGCGTTCGCCTTCGGCGCGTAGGCAGCCGATGAGCTGGTTGCGGGCGAGGTTGTCCGGATGCAGGCCGTGGCCCTTGGTTGGGGTCAGCACGCCGGCGCCGGCGCCGTTGTAGCCCTTGTCGGCCAGCGCGGGCAGGCCCAGCAGGGCAGCTGCGGCCTGCAGCGCGCCGAGGAAGCCGGTGGCTCGGGCGGCAGCCAGGTCATGGGTCGAGCCGGGTTCGACGTCAGAGACTGCGACCGGGTGCCCGTCGGGGTCGCTGACGATCTGCACGTTGCCGCCGTGGGTGTGGTGCTTGCCGGAGAACCACAGGTCATGACCGGTGTCGGGGTTCTTCACTCGGCAGCGGTCGGTGCGGATGAGGGTGCCGTCAAGCACGACATGGGTCCAGCCGGCGGCCTTGCCGGCCTCGAGCACCTGGTGCAGGTCTGGTGCGTGGGCGGCGAGGGCGTCGATGCCTTCGTGCAGGTAGCGGTAGCCGGTGGCGATCGAGATCTTGGTGTCGGCGGCGAGCACCGTCATGTCGGCGTCCTCGCGAAACCAGCGCAGCACCAGCACCGCCTGCTCTCGGGCCGACGCGGCGCGGGCGCCCACGCCGGTGCCCCGGCGCAGCCGTTCGGCGATCAGCAGTTCGGTCAGCAGCGTGGCGGTTTCAGCGGGCACGTCGAGCGTGGCAGAGTAGGTGATCACGTGGGGTCCTTGCGGTGACGATCGTTCCTAGGCAGAACCGATCCTCGATGCGGGGCCCCACGCTCTATGCAGCGACACGCCCGACCGGCTGCTGACCTGCACTCTTCAACACAGGCAATCCAGTCGGCCACCAATCCGCTGAGAAAACCTCACTGGCGTGATCGCCCCGCGCCTTCGTCCCACGCCGGCAATCGACCGACTCCGCGAGGACCAGCTCACGGTCGATCAGCGGTTGAGGACCGCGGAGACCAAGGCGCTGCTCTTGACCTCGCAGGAGTCGCCGACATTCACCATGAGGGCATCGACCCGGAGCACCGGAACCTCGACCGGGGCGTGTCTGAGGTCGCCTTCACGTCGAATGTTTGCCTGACGCGGTACTTATGACCTCGTGCCTGGTTAGCGGGACGTCTTGCTGGTGACGGGCGGGGCAGGGTCGTGGTGTGTTGCGGAGCCTGACTCCAGCAGCCGCCGTCGGCGGTAGATGTCGTAGTTGTAGCCGCGGTCGGCGAACAGCTCCCGCAGGCGGCGGCGCGGCCGCCCGCGCCGACCTCGGCCACCGGCACACCCCGGGCCACCTGCTCGACCGCCCGCAGCCGCAGCGCCTGCAGCGTCTGGTGGTCGAGCTTGCGGCCGTCGTCCTGGCGCACTCCTCAATGGTCTCCGCGCATTGGCTAGCGATCAAGCTACTAGCGATCTCCTTAGTGAATCACGAGCTAGTACTGCAACGGCACTTGAAGGTGTGTCGCTGCCGGGATCCAGTGAGGGCTGGTAGCAGCGTTTTCGGATGCGCTGTGATGGCCTGGTGGCCGAGGTGCAGGACTGGGCGGCGGGCCTGGAGGAGGTCCACCGGCGGATTGCCGGTGCGTTTGCTCGGGCCGAGCCGCGGGCCCGGGTGCTGGCCTATCTGCGCGGCCTGCTCGGGCGGCTGGAGCGCAAGAACGGCTGGACGCTGGCCGAGGCCGCCGGGGAGGTGTCTCCGGATGGGATGCAGCGGCTGCTGCGCACCGCGGACTGGGATGCCGACGCCGTGCGCGATGAGCTGCGGTCCTTCGTGGTGGAGCGGCTCGGCCCGGGCGGGGTGCTGATCGTGGATGAGACCGGGTTCATCAAGAAGGGCAGCCGGTCGGCCGGCGTGGGCCGGCAGTACACCGGCACCACCGGCAAGATCGACAACTGTCAGATCGGCGTCTTCCTGGCCTACGCCACTTCAGCCGGGCGGGCGCTGATCGACCGGGAGCTCTACCTACCGAGAGCCTGGACCGACGACCGCGAGCGCGCCCGCGCCGCCGGCATCGGCGACGAGGTCGGCTTCGCCACCAAGCCGGAGCTGGCCCGCCGCATGCTCACCCGCGCCCTGGACGCCGGGGTGCCGGTCGGCTGGCTGACCGCCAATGAGATCTACGGGCAGGACAAGCAGCTGCGGGTGTGGTGCGAGCAGCACGGGCTGCCCTATGTGCTGGCCACTCGCAGCACCGACACGGTGGCCACCGTCGACTGGCGCCAGCGCCGGGTCCGCGCCCTGATCGCCGAGGTCCCGGCCGAGGCCTGGGCTCGGCGCTCGGCCGGCGCCGGCGCGCACGGCCAGCGGTTCTACGACTGGGCCCGGATCGAGCTGCTGGCCGGGTTCGATCCCGGCTGGGCGCGCTGGGTGCTGGCCCGCCGCAGCATTCCCACCGACCTCGGCGAGACCGCGGAGCTGGCGTTCTACGTCTGCGCCGGACCGGCCGAAACCACCCTCGAGCAGCTCATCGCAGTGGCCGGTGGTCGCTGGCGCATCGAGGAGTGCTTTCAGGCGGCCAAAAACCAGGCCGGGCTGGCCTCCTACCAAGTGCGGGACTACACCGCCTGGTACCGGCACATCACCCTGGCCATGCTCGCCCACGCCTATCTGAGTGCTACCCGAGCCACCGCGGAAAAAGATGACATGCGAAGGGACCCCCTCAGCTCAGGCGCACGTTTACGTGCGTCGGCTGTAGGAGCGTGAGGAGGCCCCCGATGCGGATCGTAGGTGGATTGGACGTTCACCGGCGGCAGATCACCTTTGACTACCTCGATGAGCGCAGCGGCCAGACCCGGCGCGGCCGGATCGCCCCGGCCGACCGGATGCTGCTGCGCCGCTGGCTGCAGGACACCGTCGCCGACTCGCCGGCGGCGTTCGCGGTGGAGGCCTGCACCGGCTGGCGGTTCGTGGTGGAGGAGCTGCGCCGTGCCGGGATCGAGGCACATCTGGCCGAGCCGGCCGACACCGCGGCCGCCCGCGGCCCGAAGCGGCGGGCGAAGACCGACCGGACCGACGCCCGGCACCTGCGCGAGCTGCTGGCCGGCGGGCGGCTGCCGGAGTCGTGGATTCCGCCGGAGCAGGTGTGCGAGATGCGCGCCCGGCTGCAGCTGTTCCGCGACCTGCGTGAGGAGCACACCGCCTGGGTCCAGCGCATCCACGCCATCCTGCTGCACCAGGGCGCCGCGGCGATCGCAGGCGATCTGCTCGGGGCGGGCAACCGCCAGCGGCTCGAGGCAGCCGAAGAGCTGTCTTCGGCGGGGCGGGAGGCGGTCGCCGCGGCGCTGCGCATCCTGGACGCCCTGGACGCGGAGCTGGCTCCGCTGCGCAAGCAGATCGCGGTGTTCGCCCGCCGCCAGCCCGGCTGCCGGGCGCTGCAGGCCCAATACGGGGTCGGGCCGATCACCGCGGTGGCGCTGTGGGCCGAGCTCGGCGACACCCGACGCTTCTCCGCGTCCCGCAAGGCGGTCCGGCACACCGGGCTGGACATCACCGTCTACTCCTCCGACGGCAAGCGCCCACCGGGGCATCTATCGCGGCAGGGCTCGCCGCTGCTGCGCTGGGCGCTGTTCGAGGCGGCCAAGTGCGCCGCCCGCCCCGGCTCCCCGGATCACGCCTACTACCGGCAGGTCGCCGACCGGCTCGGCGGCAACCGGGCGGCACTCTCGGTCGCCCGCAAGATCGCCCGGCGGGCGCACCACACCCTGCGGGCGCTCGGTGATGAGGCCCTCGCTCCGGTCTGACCATCCGAGGCCGGGTGCGCGCATCAGCCCACCCACCGATGCCCGCGGCCTGCTCCTGCCCGAGCCCCTGCCGGCGCGCCTGATCGCGACCGGCCTCAAAAGACCGAGCGGCCGCACCCTGCCGGGACACCCCATCGATCATCATGTCGCCGGAGCAGCACCGACGGCTCCGTGCACCGAGATAAGGCTGGGCGCCCGCGCACCCCACCCGGATGCCAGCCAACCACCGGCCACCGCGCCGGAACGGGAGCCGCCCGTGACCTGAACTCCTGACCCCGTCCTCCTCCGCGGCGAGCAGCATGGGCCGGTCCTCGCCGCGGTCAAGGTCGTTCGTCCACGGGCGCTCCACCTTGACCGCGGCAGCGGACCGACACCGCCCCAGGCCGACGGAGGAGGCCAAGAACAACGGACCGGTTGACCGGGGGTCCCTCCACAGATAAGGGGCCCGCTGACCGGCCCCAACCCCGTCGACCGCGGCAAACCCGGGTCCAAGCTGCACGTGCTCACCGACGCCACCGGCCTGCCGCTGGCCGTGGCGACCTCGGCGGCCAACACCCACGACAGCCTCGCGCTGATCCCACTGGTGCAGGCCATCCCCGCAATCCGCTCCCGGCGCGGCCCGCGCCGCCGCCGGCCGGCCAAGCTGCACGCCGACAAGGGTTACGACTATCCGCACCTGCGGGCCTGGCTGCGCCGACGCCGCATCACTCCGCGGATCGCCCGCCGCGGCGTGGAGACCTCCACCCGGCTGGGCCGGCACCGCTGGGTCGTCGAACGCTCCTTCGCCTGGCTGACCGGCTACCGCCGGCTGACCATCCGCTACGAACGCTCCGCCCGGCTGTTCACCGCATTTCTCACCCTGGCCGCCACCTTGACCTGCTACAAGAAGCTCGCCACGTGAGACAAGCTCTTACAACCCGTTTCAGAACGACCGAAGCCGGCGATAGCAGATCAGGACGCAGGCCAGCTGGAGCAGTCCGAGGTGGAGGTCGGCGCGGCGTTCATACCGGGTGCGCAGCCGCTTGAACGCGTGCAGCCAGGCGAAGCTTCGTTCGACGACCCACCGCTGACGGCCCAGGCCCGAGCCGTGGGCGACGCCGCGGCGGGCGATCCGCGGAGTGATCCCGCGCTGTCGGAGCTGTCGACGGTAGATGTCGTGGTCGTAGCCGCGGTCGGCGAACAGCTCCCGCGGTCGGCGGCGAGGGCGGCCGCGTCGGCCCCGAATCGGCGGGACGGCGTCGACCAGCGGGATCAGCTGGGTGATGTCGTTGCGGTTGCCGCCGCTGAGTGTCACAGCCAGCGGGATGCCGCCGGCATCGCAGATCAGGTGGTGCTTGGAGCCGGGACGCCCGCGGTCGACCGGTGAGGGGCCGACGTGGTCCCCCCTTTGAGGGCTCGCACGTGGGAGCCGTCGACCGCGCACCGGTCCAGGTCCAGCTCACCGAGCGCGCGCAGTTGGGCCAGCAGCTGCTCGTGCAGCGCCGGCCAGACGCCGGCCTCGGTCCAGTCGCGCAGCCGCCGCCAGCAGGTCACCCCCGAGCAGCCGACCAGTGCGGTGGGCAGCTGGTTCCAGGTGATGCCGGTCTTGAGCACGAAGACGATGCCGGCGAGTGCGGCCCGGTCGTCGATCGGCCGGCGGCCCGGATACCGGTGGCGACGGGGCTTGGGCGGCGGCAGCAGCGGAGCGATCCGCTCCCACAGCCCGTCAGGCACGAGCTTCTCGATCACCCAGGCCAGCCTGCTCAGGACCGACCATGTCCTACGGCAGCCACGCCGAGGTCAAAGTGAAACGAACTTTAAAGCTTGGGTTACAGCCGTGACGTCGCCGGCGTCCTGGACGTCACTCGAGCCAGCGTTGCCATCGAGAGGGCTCGGGTTCATGCGTTGGCTCCTGGCCCAGCGCGCGGGCAGCCTCAGCAACGTCGTCCGCGGTGAGCGTCGTTACGTCGGCACGGTCGAGCGCATCCACACTCCGGTCCTTATTGCGCGTCAGCCGCAGCGCCTGGCGGTTGAGCGCCTGCTCGAACAGCGTGCGGGCGAAGCGCGCGTTGCCGGACTCTTCACCAGGGCGGAGGCCACCGAGGATGCGCCGGAGCGTCGCTTCGGCGCCAGGCTCCAGCGCGTACTCGTGCTGGGCCACGATGATCGCGAAGATCGCTTCGAGTTCGTCCGTCGAGTAGTCGGGGAACCTCACCTCGCGAGCAAACCGGGAGCGCAGACCAGGGTTCGAGAGCAGGAACGACTCCATCAGCCGGGGATAGCCGGCCACGATCACCACCAGGCGATGGCGGTGATCCTCCATGCGCTTGAGCAGGACCTCGACTGCCTCGGGTCCGAAGTCCAGCCGGCCGTCGCCCTCTGGGGCCAGCGAGTAGGCCTCGTCGATGAACAGGACGCCGTCGAGTGCCCGGCGGATTACGCGGTCGGTCTTGATTGCGGTCGCACCGACGTACTGCCCGACCAGAGCGGCCCGATCGACCTCCACCAGGTGGCCCTTCTGCAGCAAGCCGACCGCTCGGTACATCTCGGCCAGGAGCCGCGCCACCGTGGTCTTGCCGGTGCCCGGGTTTCCGAGGAACACGAGGTGCTGGGACGTCGCCACCTCGGGCAGGCCGTGTGTCTTGCGGCGCGCCTGCACTTGCAGGAAGGCCACGAGCGCCTGCACCTGCTCTTTCACCGTCTCTAGTCCGACGAGCCCATCGAGCTCCGCCTGCACCGCCGAGAGCGGCCGAGCCGGCCCGGGGCGGCCGCCGAAGAGGTCGCTCACCAGGTCGTCCACGCCCCGCCGACCGGGCCACGGAAGTTGATCGCCCAGGCGACCGACAGTCTCACGCAGGTCATCGAGTGGCTTGCGATTGGAAGCCATGCCGGGAGCCTAGGTGGCCACAGAGGCGGAGCATCCATCGTGAGAGCCCAGGCGACTGCCGCATTGTCCGGTCGCGGTGGAGGACTGGCGAAACAATCAGGACGGCTGCTGTCCTGCAGACGATCGCTCACCGGACACCGAAGGTGGCTTCGGTGATGTCCTCCGGGACCCGCCGGGCTCGGCTTGCTGCGCCTCGTACACGCCGACGGCCCAGTGCTGGCAGTACTGGTACCACCCGGTGTACTGGCGCCACCGGGTGGCGGCCCTGCATGGTGCCCGGATGGTCACCGGCCTGGTGCTGGCGCTGTCCGCCTCGGTGCTGTGGGGCACCGCGGACTTCGCCGGTGGCCGGCTCAGCCGGCATCTGCCGCTGTTGATCGTGGTCACCTGCAGCCAAGGCGCCGGGCTCGTGGCCCTGCTGATCGTCCTGCTCGTGCGTGGCGGCGTGCAGCCCGCGGCGGCCGGGTGGGGGACGGTCGCCGGTGTGCTCTCCGTGGGCAGCGTCGCCTGCCTCTACCGGGCGTTGGCCATCGGGACGATGAGCGTGATCGCTCCAATCGTGGCCACCTCCGCGGTGGTGCCCGTGCTGGTCGGCCTCGCCACGGGTGAGCGGCCGGGTCCAGCCGCGGGTGCGGGCATCGTGCTGGCGTTGGCCGGGGTGGTCCTCGCCAGCAGGCAGCAGGCCTACCACCCGCCAGCCGATCACCGGCTCAGCGTGCTCCTGGCGGTGGCCGCAGCGGTGTGTGCCGGGGGCCAGCTGGTCGCCCTGCAGCGCGCCGGCAGCATCGATGCACTCAGCGGGGTTGGCGCGAGCCGGGCTGTCAGCGTGAGCATCTTCGTTCTTGTGCTGCTGTTCGCCCGCACCCGCGCGCCGGTGCGGGCGCTGCCTGCTGCCGCGGTGGTCGGAGTGCTCGACACCGCCGCAAATCTCGCCTACACCCTCGCCAGCACCCGAGCGCTGCTGTCCCTGTCCGCGGTGTCGGCGAGTCTCTACCCCGTCGTCACCATCGCCCTCGCCCGTGCGCTGCTGCATGAACGGCTGCGTCCGCTACAGGTCACCGGCGCCGTCCTGGTCATGGCAGGCGTGCTCCTCATCGCCAGCCGGTAGTCGCACCATTCCGACCCACGGCCGCCGGGACCCGGTTTCCGCTGAGCCGGCGGTGGTCGCATCCCGGAAGCGGGGTCGTGGTGCGCCGATTAAGGAACGGCTCAGGGACGGCGGAGCAGCAGCCGTCCGAACAACGACCACGCTGCGCGTAGGCGGTCAGCGCAACCACGCTGAGCAGGGCCGGCCCGAGCGCGAAGAGATTGCCGGCTAGCACTCCTGGGGCCAGCAGGGCGCGAAAACCACCAGCCAGCGCGGACGCATGCCGGTCCGCGCCATCCCGACGGCGGCGAGCACCCCGCCGATGAGAAGGATCAGCGCGCCCAGCAGGAAGGTGATCCAGCCGACGTCCGAGCCGATCCAGGGCTCCTGGCCCGAGCCGTAGGCGGCGTAGGAGTTGGGCCGGTCCTGCAGCAGCACGCCGTAGAACTCGATGAGGTTGCCGGCCGGCAGCGTCGCCGCGCCGGCCGCCGCGACCACCAACCCCGCACCGTTGTTCCCGACCAGCGCGACGACCTCGCCGGCCCGCACGTGCAGGTCGACGCCGTCGAGAGCCACCTTGCGGCGGCGCCGCTGCCCTCATCAGCGCGTGGGAGAAGTGGTAGGCCACCAACTTGAACTGAACCGCGTCGGGGTTGCTGGCATACGCCGCGTACATCAGCGCCCCGTTCTGGTCGACGCCCGGGTCGGCCGCCGCTCCGGCGACGCTGAACAGGCCGGCGAGGGCCGGCGCCAGGATGAGGAACCAGCGGCGGGCGGGAGCGCAGACGAGCCGGCCGGGCTGCGGTTCTCGCGCTGGACGGGAGAGCTGTCGATCACGGAGGCCTCCTGATATCGGGACGGGATCGAACCGTCCCGCATCCGGATTGCTCCGCACATCGGCCGCACCGCCGATTCCCGGCTCCGCCGGTCGGCCGATCCGTTCGCCCGCCCCGCCGTCCCCCGGGCGCCGGTTAGCGGCGTCCACGACTCGCCGGGAACCGTCTCCGCCGGCGTAGCGTCCGGCGCACGGAGCCGCTCGGGTTTCCGACGAGGGAGCGCACACCATGGGTGACAAGTCCCCGAAACAGACGAACGCCAAGAAGCCGCACGGCAAGTCGATCAAGGAGAAGCGCCTCGACAGGAAGGCGAAGAGCGACCACACCTCGCAGATGGAGAACCTGACCCACGGCAAGAAGTAGGGTTCCCGCGCCCGCCGGACGGGCGACCGACCGCCGGGTTGCGGCTACTCCCCGGCTGCCCGCCGGATCGTGAGGTGCGGCGGCCGGGCCAGGGTCTGGGCGACGACGCAGTCGCGCTCGGTCAGCTCCGCCAGCTTGGCCAGCGTCGCGTCGTCCGCGTCGGTGTCCAGCTCGACCACGACCTGGATGTCGCCGAGCCCCACGGGCGCCTTCCGGGAGACGCCGAGCGTGCCGAGGGCGTCCATCTCGGTGCTTGCCCGGAGCCGGCCGTTGCGGATGTCGATGCCCATCGCCGTCGCGACACTGCGCATCGTCACGCCGGCACAGGCCAGCGGGCATGCAACAGCATGTCGCCGGAGCAGGCGTCGCCGGCGCGATGACGAGCTGGGCAGGTTCGGCGCACTCGGCCGGACCCCGGACCCCGCGGACAGGCTGACCGAGTTCGATCGCGACATCGCCGCCGACCAGCGTGGGCTGGCCGCAGCACGGGCGCGCATCGCCCAGCTGGAGGCCGAACCGGCCCTGGCCGACCAGTCGGCCGACCGGCTCGTCGCAGAACGCGAAGCCTGGCGCGTAGCGCGAGACGCCGACTGCCGGCAGTTCCAGTCGAGCTCCCGGCGGCCGACCGCTCCCGCAGCTGGGTTGGGTGGCCCGCAGCCGTGGCACCACGAGGTGCCCACCGGTCGTCGGGGTGCCGGCCCGTCTGTCGGGCGCTGACCGACGTGGTCTCCGGTAGCGGGACCAGGGCTCGGGAGAAGAGCTACCGGAGGACTACCGGAGGAGGACTGGAGACCGTCGGAAGAACCTGGCTGTGAGCTGTCACCAAACGCCCCGAAACAGCGCCTTCTCCAGGCGTAAGGCCCACACCAGCCGATCGGATCCGGAGTGCGTCATGACCCAGCCCGCCACCGGCCGCGAGCCCGAGCTGCTCACCATCACCGAGGCCGCCGAGATCGTGCGCGCGCCGGTGGCCACCCTGCGCTACTGGCGACACCTCGGCACGGGTCCGCACAGCTTCCGGCTGGGCCGCCGGGTCCTCTACCGGCGCGACGACCTCCACGACTGGATCGCGCAGCAGCGCGCCGAGACACTCGACCGTCGGTGACCGACCGTCCACCGATGCGCCGCTTCCTCCCCAGGACGGCAGGACGGCGTTGACCCGGGGACCAGTCGTGGGCACGGTCGCCTGATGGCAGGGACCATCACCGTGGACGTGCTCAGCGACGGCAGCAAGCGCTACCGGTCGCGGTACCGCGACGCCGGCGGGCGACAGCACGAAAAGCGGTTCCAGCGCAGAGTCGACGCCCAGCGCTGGCTCGACGAGCAGACCTCGGCGATCGTCACGCAGACCTGGACGGCGCCGGAGCGGGGCCGGGTCACGGTCGAGGCCTGGGCGGAGCAGTGGCTGGCCGCGCAGACGGGCCTCAAGCCCAGCACGCTCTACCGCTACCGGTCGCTGTTGCGGGCCCAGATCCTGCCGCGCTGGGGCCGGCACCGGCTCGCCGACATCACCCACGCAGACGTGGCGGCCTGGGTGGCCCAGCTCGTCGCCGGCGGTCTCGCGCCCCCGACGGTCCGGCAGGCCCACCGCGTGCTCGCCCTCATCCTCACCCTCGCCGTCCGGGACGGACGCATCCCGCGCAACCCGGCTGCCGGCGTCCCGCTGCCCAGGACCCGGCGCGCCGACCCCCGATTCCTCACCCGGGAGGAGGTAGAGCGGCTGGCGGACGCAGCGGGGGAGTACGGCGACGTCGTCCGGCTGCTGGCCTACACCGGACTCCGGTTCGGCGAGATGGCCGCCCTACGGGTCCGCCGGGTCGACTTTCTCCGCAGGCGGCTCACCGTCGCTGAGAGCGCTACCGAGGTCGGCGGCACCGTCGAGTACGGCACGCCCAAGACGCACCAGCAGCGCACCGTGCCGATCCCGGCCGTGCTCGTCGAGCCGCTCTCGCGCCGCTGCGGGGGCAAGGGCCGGGACGACCTCGTGCTGACCTCGCCGGGTGGCGCGGTGCTGCGCTCGGGCAACTTCCGGCGGCGGTTCTTCGACCCGGCGGCCAAAGCAGCCGGGCTCGAGGACCTCAGCCCGCACGACCTCCGGCACACCGCCGCGAGCCTGCTGGTGGCCAGCGGCGCGAACGTCAAAGCGGTCCAGCGGATGCTCGGCCACGCCTCCGCGGCGATGACCCTCGACGTCTACTCCGGGCTCTTCGACGACGACCTCGGCGCGCTCGCCGATCGCATGGACGCCGCCCACGAGGCCTCTGTCACCAGACGTCACGGTGCGTAGTGTGGGCACCGTGTGGGCACGGGGCCCTGCCGACAAGATCAACGATCAAGCACCGAGCCGCTGACCTGCACTTATACCGGTGGGGCGGGTGGGGCTCGAACCCACGACCCAGGGATTATGAGTCCCATGCTCTGACCAGCTGAGCTACCGCCCCGCGGTGTCCAGCCTGCCAGATGCGCGGGCCGTCTCAGGACGCGGTGCTGATGGCGTCGATCGCCGTCCGGGCCTGGTCGCGAAGCGCGTCGGAGATCGGCGCGGAGCCGGCGACCTCGGCCGCCGCGGCCTGGCCCTGCTTACTCGTCACGTACGTCATGAAGTCTGCGACCAGGTCGGCGGTGAGCTGGTCCTCGTACCCGATGCAGCCCAGGTGGTAGCTGACCAGCACGATCGGGTACTCGCCGGACTCGGCGGTGGTCCGGTCGAGCTCGAGGGCGAAGTCGTACGGCCCGCGGCCGGGCAGTGGCTCTGACCCCTCGACGACGGCCGCTGCGGCGTCCGGCGTCGGCGCGACGAAGTCCCCGCCGACGCCGATCCTGGCCACACCCAGGTCGCCGGCCTGCGAGAGGTCGGCGTACCCGACGGTCCCCTGGCCACCGGCGACAGCGGCCACCACCCCGGAGTTCCCCTGGGCCGCCTCGCCGCCCGCCACGGGCCACTCGCCGTCCGGCTCGTACGGCCACGCCTCGCCGGCCGCGGCCGCCAGGTACTCGGTGAAGTTCTCGGTGGTGCCCGACTCATCGGAGCGGTTCACCGGCGTGATCTGCAGGTCCGGCAGCGAGGCGCCGGGGTTGTCGGCGGCGATCGCCGGGTCGTTCCAGGTGGTGATCCGGCCGTCGAAGACCCGGGCCAGCGTCGTGGGGGACAGTCCGAGCTCCGGCAGGCCGGGGACGTTGTGCACCACCGCGATCGGCGAGATGTAGTTTGGCATCTCGAAGACCTCCCCGCCGCAGCGCTCGCGGGCCGCGACGAGCTCCTCCTCGTCGAGCGGGGCGTCGGAGCCGGCGAAGTCGATGCCGCCGGCGATGAACTGCTCGCGGCCACCGCCGGAGCCCACCGGGTCGTAGTCCACGGTCACGCCGGGCTGCACGCCCGAGTACCCCGCGGTCCAGCCCTGCATGGCCGCCTGCTGGCTGCTCGCCCCGGCGCCGACGAGGGAGCCGCTCAGGTCCCCGGCCGTGACCGCCTGGCCGCGCTCGTTCGGTGGCACGTACTGCGACAGCGCCACCGCGGCGCCGGCCACTGCGGCGACCCCGACGGCAGCGGCGACCTTCCTCCGGGCCGACACCCGCGCCCTCCCGCCATCCGGCCCGCGCACTCCCGCCGGGCGTCCTGGTTCGACCCTAGGCGTCACTCCCGGCCGCCACCGATCGGCAGCCGGCGGCGCCGCTACACCTCTGCGGCCGAGGGCGTCGAGCCCTGTGGACGGCGGCCGGATGCCGTCCACAGCCCCCCGATCGGGTTGTTTCGTGGGCGACATCACAGCGGGCACGGGGTGTGCAGGCGGTCGTGCCCGGGAAACCGGGACATTCCGGCGTTCGTGCTGCTCGCCTCGCGCGTCACGACTGCACCATCGGTCACCGCTTCGCTGTCGTGTACTGACAGCGCGTAGTGGGTGCTGGTCTGCAGCGGCAAGAGGGCACCCCGGCTGCGTTACCCGATCGTGACCCAGAGCCCGGATCCGTGTAGCTTTCCCGACGGCCTTGCCGGGCTCAGCTCCTCGGGAACCGAGGGCCTCGGCACGGCACCGCCGAACCGCCGACGTCCCCTCCCGGGGCCGAGGCGGACCGGGGACCCACCGAACCTCTGGGGTGAGTCCTGCCTGCGTCGGGGAAACGCAGGCAGGTAGGGCGCCGTCCGGCCCGAACCCGTCAGCTAACTCGGTAGGCGGTTGCGAGGATGGGAGAACCGTCGCCTTGGCGACCCTGCACCGCCAGAACACCGTGGTCCGCTGCGCCACCTCACCCCGCAGCCGCCCGAGCGCACCCCGCCGGGCCGTCGTCGTCGCCGCCGCGGTGGCCGGGCTCCTGGCCGGCACTCCCGTCGTCGCCGGTGCCGCTCCCGCTCCCGCCGCCTCCGAGCAGGCCGCGCTCGCCGAGCAGGTCGAGCAGATCGAGGCCCAGGTGAAAGCGGCCGAGGAGCAGCTGCAGCGGATGACCGTGGAGGCCGAGGCGGCCGCCGACGCCGCCCTGGTCGCCCGCGCGCAGCTCGCCCACGGCCAGGCTGAGGCCGAGCGGACCGCCGCGGAGTTTGCCGCCGCCCAGGCCGCCGTCGCCGAGGCCGAGGACGACATCGCCGAGCTCGGCCGCGAGGCCTACATGGGCGCCGACAACCGCTACGGCGACCTCGAGATGGTGCTCGACGCGACGAGCCCCACCGAGCTGCTGCAGCAGGCCGCGACCATGGAGGTCATCGGCGACCACCGCGCCGATCGGCTGCGGGAGTTCCTCGTCGTCGAGGCCCGGGTCGAGGCAGCGGACCGCGCCGCCCAGGCCGCCGTCGCCGAGCTCGACGGGCTCGCTCGCGCCGCCGACGAGGCCGAGCGTGCCGCCAACGACCACCTCGCTCGCGCGCAGGCCGACTACGACGCCCGGGCGGCGGAGAAGGCCCGCCTGGACGAGGAGCTCCGCAAGGCCGGTGAGCGCATGCTCGCCGCACAGGGCGCCGCCGACGCCGCGGCCGCGTGGAACGCCCGGCAGGCCCAGCAGCAGCAGGCCCTCGCCAGCGCGTCCGGCACCTCCGGCATGCCGACTGCGGGCCGCGTCACCTCCTGCTACGGCCCGCGCTGGGGGACCATGCACCAGGGCGTCGACATCGCCGCGCCCATCGGCACCCCGATCTACGTGCCGGAGGACGGCGTCGTCCTACAGGCCGGCGCGGCCAGCGGCTTCGGCCAGGCCGTCTACGTCCAGCACGGCGACGGGCAGATCACCCTCTACGGGCACGTGAACCAGTTCTTCGTCGGCGCCGGCCAGGTCGTCCAGGCCGGGGACCACATCGCCGACGTCGGCAACAAGGGCCAGTCCACCGGGCCGCACCTGCACTTCGAGGTGCACAAGGGCGGCCTCTACGCCAGTCGGGTCAACCCGATGCCGTGGCTGCAGTCGCACGGCATCTCGCTGGGCGGCGCCTGCTGAGGAAGGACCCCGTCCTCCTCACCGCTCGCAAGCTCGCGGCGAGCCTCTGGACGGGGCCTGGTGCGGGCCCAGGGGTCCTCTGTCAGCGGCGTCCGCGCAGCCGGCCGAGCAGGCCGCCCACGCCGCCGAGTGTCTGCGCCGCCAGTGCCAGGATCGGGCCGCCGGGGATGCCCGGCGCGGACTGGACGATCGGCGCCAGGGCCAGCAGGCCGCCGAGCTCGTGCACCCGCAGCCGGCGCCGGGCCAGCGCGGTCACCGGGTTGACCCGGCCCGAGGCCGCCTCCAGCAACAGGTCCGCCGCTGCCTCCACCACGGGGCCGCGGACCTCGCCGGAGGGCGTCCGGCGCACCGTCCAGCCGCGGTCGCCGGCCGCGAAGGCCCAGCCGCCCTCCGGCGTCGCCAGCGTCGCCCCGCCGTCGACGCGCTCGCGGGCCGCCAGCGCGCCGGTCACGTCGGCCAGCGCGGCCAGGCCCGACTGCAGCACCGCCGGCGGGGGAGGGGGCGCCCCGAGGGGCACCAGGTCCAGCCCGTGCACCGCCAGCTCGTAGGCCTGGCCGAGGACGACGCTGAGCAACGGCAGCCGCCCGACGACGGCGACCGCAGGCGCGGTGTCCAGCTCCGCGGGCTCCTCGCTGAGGTAACGGGCGGTGGCGTCCCGGTTGCGGCGCAGCGCGGCGAGCACCTCCTCCCGCGAGGCGTTCCGGTGCGCCGCGGTCACCCGCGCGTTCGTCGCGTCGACGTCCGGCGGCGTCCCGGCCCCTCCGGCCCGCGCCGAGGCGACGAGGTCGGGCAGGGCCGCGTGGTCGTCCCAGAGGCCCAGGTGCACGCACACCTCGTGCGCCCGCCAGCCGGGCAGCCGGGTCGGCCGGTCGAGGTCGACGGCCGCGGCCTGCTCGAGGAAGGCGTCCCAGGCGCCGAGCACCAGCGGGCCGACCGTGTCGCGTCCGGCGTCGGCCATCCCCTGGTGGCGAGAGGTGTCCCCGCGGCGCGCCATGCGGGCCTCCTACCCAGCGCGGACGGCGGCAGGCGTGGCGTGGGTCTCGCCCGGCGCCCGTCGCCACCCCTGCAGGGTGAGGACGGTCAAGGTCGGGCCGCTCCACGTCGATGGCGGGTGCATGGACGCCGAACCGGCCCGGGACCGCCGCCGCCGCCGCTCCGGCGGCGTGCGCGCCTCCTGGACCGTGCTGTGCGCCGCCCTGTACCGCCAACTGGCCGACGACGACGACCGGGCCGCCTACTGGGTCCGCCACGTGCGGCTGGGTGTCGTGCTCACCGAGGTCGCAGCCTTGGCCGTGGTCGGGTACGTCCTCCTGACGCCGGGCACCGCGGGGCGCAGGGTCGTCCTGCTGGCCGTGGCCGGCACCGCGGTCCTGGCCGCGCCGCTCCTGCTCGTGGCACCGGTGGCGCGGATGGTCCGCGGTCCGCGCGGCAGCCTGCACTTTTACGGCTGGAGCCTCGCGGTCACCGGGCTGGTCACCGTGGGCACCCGGGTGGACGGCGGGGCCGACAGCCCGCTCTTCGCGCTGCTGTTCATCACCCTGGGCTTCCTGAGCATCGCCTACCCGCCGTGGGGCGTCGTCGCGATGGGGACCGTGATGACCGGCGCCTACCTGCTCTGCGTCGCCGGCGGAGGCGTGGACTCCTCGGCGTCCTTCATCGGGGTGGTCATGGGCACCTACACGGTGCTCTGCGCCATGGCCTCGGCCAACCAGTGGGAGTCCTACGAGCGGCAGCAGCTGCTCCTGCGCACCTCCGAGGTGCTCGCCGCCACCGACCCGCTGACCGGCTGCCTCAACCGCCGGGCCTTCCTCGACCGGCTGGACCGCGCCGCGGCCGACGCCGACGGGGGGTGGGTGGTCTGCCTGGTCGACCTCGACGGCTTCAAGGGCGTCAACGACGGCAGCGGCCACGCCGCCGGCGACGCCGTCCTGCGGGCGGTGACCGCGGCGCTGAGCGGCGTGGTCCGGGAGACCGACACGGTGGCCCGGCTGGGCGGCGACGAGTTCGCCGTCCTGGCCGAGGCGGCCCCCGGCGAGGAGGAGCCGCTGGCCGCCCGGCTGCGGGACGCCGTCGCGGCGGTGGGCGCCGGCTCCGGGGTCACCGCGAGCGTCGGCGCCACCGTGGTCCGGCCCGGCGACGAGGGGCGCGAGGTGCTCAGCCGCGCCGACCAGGCGATGTACCGGTCCAAGGGCGCCGGCGGCAACCGGGTGACCGCGCTCGCCCGCTGACCTGCGGCTCTCGGTACGGATGAGCGCCCGGCCTCCCACTACGGTCCGTGAGCGGCTTCCGGTACAGCTCCGGTCGTGGAGCGAGTATCTGTGGACCCGCGGGGGAGATCCTGTGGACGGCGTGTGGGGTGGCGGTGGATCGGTGCACAGTGGCCCCGACCACGCGGCACCCCCGCTGACCAGCGCGTAGGGGCGACGCGGGGAACCGACCCGTCACACCGGACCCAACTGCCACGTCCGCACTGGCGCGATGGGGTGACCATCGTGCACACTGTCCCCGGGACCCCTGGTCCGAGATCGCTGAACACAGCCTGTCACCGAATCGATCGTCCGTTGGGGAAGACGAGACCGATCGAGTCGATGGAGGTGCCTCGTGCAGCGACGGTCTACCCAGGGTGTCGTCTTCGTGCACGCGTGCCCGAAGGCGCTCTGCCAGCACGTCGAGTGGGCGCTCGAGCGCGTCATCGGCGCGCCGGTCTCCCTGTCGTGGGCCGACCAGCCCGCGGCACACGGTTCCTACCGTGCCGAGGTCGCCTGGACTGGTGCTCCCGGAACGGGCGCCAAGCTCGTCGCTGCGCTGCGCGCGTGGCCGATGCTGCGCTTCGAGGTCACCGAAGAGGCGAGCTACGGCAACGACGGCGAGCGCATGTCGTACGTGCCCGGTCACGGTGTCTTCCGCGCACCCACGAGCGCCAACGGCGACCTGGTGGTGAGCGAGCAGCAGCTGCGCAACCTCGCGGCCCACGCCACGTCGATCGAGGCGTTCCGGCACGGGGTCGACGAGTTGCTCGGTGCCGCCTGGGACGCCGACCTCGAGGTCTACCGGCACGCCGGTGACGGGAGCCCAGTCACCTGGCTGCACCAGGTCGTCTAGGCCCCGGTGCAGGGGCCCGGCACGAGCTTGCGAGTGGTGGGGGGCACCGGGGTCCTTCCACCTTCGACTTCATCACGAACCGGCTACGACGGGACGGCAGCCCCGCACCTCTCGTCGTAGGCTCAGACGGGTCGTCCGGACGTCGTCGGGGAAGCGGCGTCCGGACGACCAGACACTCCCCACACGATCGGGCCCGGCACCTCCGCGGAGGTGCCGGGCCCGGCCGTCGTCTGCCCCCGCTACAGCGGGATGTTGCCGTGCGCCCCGCGGCCGGGCGGCGCGGCCGCGAGTGCGGCCACCAGCCGTCGCCTGGTCTGCGACGGGTCGACCACCTCGTCGACGACCCCGATCTCCAGGGCCCGGTTCACGCCGCCCGCGATCCGCTCGTGCTCGGCGGCCAACCGGGCGTGCAGCGCCTCGCGCTCACCCGGCGGGACGGCGGCCAGCTTCTTGCGGTGCAGGATGCCTACGGCTGCCTTGGCGCCCATGACCGCCACCTCCGCGCCCGGCCAGGCGAAGACGGCCGTCGCGCCCAGCGAGCGGGCGTTCATGGCGATGTAGGCGCCGCCGTAGGACTTGCGGGTCACCAGCGTCACCCGGGGCACCACCGCCTCGGCGAAGGCGTGCAGCAGCTTGGCCCCGCGGCGCACCACGCCGTCCCACTCCTGGCCCACGCCGGGCAGGTAGCCCGGGACGTCGACGAGCACCACCAGCGGGACGCCGAACGCGTCGCACATCCGCACGAAGCGGGCCGCCTTCTCCGCCGACGCGGAGTCCAGGCAGCCGCCCAGCCGCAGCGGGTTGTTGGCGATCACGCCCACGGTCCGGCCGGCCAGCCGGCCCAGCGCGGTGACGATGTTCGGCGCCCAGCGCGGGTGCAGCTCCAGCGACGGCCCGTCGAGGACGGCGGCCACCACGGGCTTGACGTCGTAGGCGCGGTTAGCCTGCTCGGGCAGCAGGGCCCGAAGGTCGACGTCGGGCTCGCCTTCGGGGGAGGCGAAGGTGCCCTGCGCGGCCAGCAGGTCGACGGCCTGCCGCGCGGTGTCCAGCGCGCCCTGCTCGGAGACGGCCACCACGTGGACGACGCCGCTGCGCCGGCCGTGGGTGTCCGGACCGCCCAGGCTCTCCATGTCGACGTCCTCGCCGGTGACCGAGCGGACGACGTCCGGGCCGGTGACGAACACCCGGCCGGCCGGACCCATGATCACCAGGTCGGTCAGCGCCGGACCGTAGGCGGCGCCGCCGGCGGCCGGGCCCAGGACGACCGAGATCTGCGGGATGCGTCCCGAGGCGCGGACCATCGCCCCGAAGACCTCGCCCACCGCGTGCAGCGCCGTGACCCCCTCGGCCAGCCGGGCGCCGCCGGAGTGCCAGATGCCGACGACCGGCAGCCGCTCGCGCAGGGCGGTGTCGATGGCGTCGACGATGTGCCGGCAGCCGTCGACCCCCATGGCGCCGCCCATGACGGTCGCGTCGGTGCAGAAGGCGACCGCCCGGGTGCCCGAGACCGTGCCGCGGGCGGCCACGACGCCGGAGGTGTCCCGGGACACCAGCAGCGACATCGACCCGGCGTCGAAGAACCGGACCAGGCGGTCCTCGGGGTCGCGCGGGTCGGCGGCGATGGCGGGGGGAACGGCTTGGAGCGTGCTCACGGGACCTCCACGGGCCGGACGCGGGCGTGCGGGGACGGCCCAGGCAGGCACACGGCCTGCCAAGGCGGGTGGGGTGGCCCCGCTGCAGGGTCCCGCCGCGAGCTCGCGAGTGGCGGGGGGCAGCGGGGTCCTCTTTCAGGCGGTGGTGAACACCAGCGCGATGTTGTGGCCGCCGAAGCCGAAGGAGTCGTTGACCGCGGCGTCGAGCCGGGCGCGCCGCGGCTCGCGACGCACGATGTCGAGGGCCTGGACGGCCGCGTCGTCGTCCGGGTCGTCGAGGTTGGCGGTGGCCGGCACGAGTTGGTCGCGCAGCGCGAGGATGGTGAAGACCGACTCCAGCGCCCCGGCCGCGCCGAGCAGGTGACCGGTCTGGCTCTTGGTCGCCGTCACGAGGGTGTGCTCGCCGACCGTGCTGAGGATGGCCGCGGCCTCCGCGGTGTCGCCCACCGGTGTGGAGGTGGCGTGCGCGTTGACGTGGCCGATGTCGTCGGGGGTCAGCCCGGCGTCGCGGACGGCGGCGGCGATGGCCCGGCCGGCGCCCTCGCCCTCCGGGTGCGGGGCGACCAGGTCGTAGCCGTCGGCGGTGCCGCCGGCCCCGGCCAGCCGGGCGTGGATGCGGGCGCCGCGGGCCCGCGCCGCGTCCCCCCGCTCGAGGACGAGTGCGGCCGCGCCCTCGCCGAGCACGAAGCCGTCCCGGGCCTTGTCGAACGGGCGGGAGGCGCGCTCGGGCTCGTCGTTGCGGGTGCTCATGGCGCGCATCGCGGCGAAGCCGGCCATCGGCAGCGGGTGCACGCAGGCCTCCGCGCCGCCGACCAACACGACGTCGGCCCGGTCGAAGCGCAGCAGGTCCAGGCCCCACCGGATCGCCTCCGCACCGGAGGCGCAGGCGCTGACCGGGGCGTGCACGCCCCCCTTGGCGCCGACCGCGAGGCCGACCGCGGCGGCCGGGCCGTTGGGCATGAGCATCGGGATGGTGAACGGGGAGACCCGCTTGGGGCCCTTCTCCTCCAGGATGTCGTCCTGGCCGAGCAGGGTCAGCGCCCCGCCGATGCCGGTGCCGAAGACGACGGCGACCCGCTCGGGGGCGACACCGGCGTCGGCCGCCCCGGAGTCGCGCCAGGCCTCCTCGGCGGCGACCACGGCCACCTGCTGGCTGCGGTCCAGCCGACGCGCGCGGACGCGGTCGATCTGCTGGGACGGATCGGTGGCCAGCCGGGCGACGAGCTGGGCCGGGAAGTCCTTGGCCCAGTCGTCGGTGATCCGGCTGACCCCCGACCGCCCGGCCAGCAGCGCGTCCCACGTGCTGGCGACGTCGCTCCCGAGCGGCGTGGTGGCACCGAGGCCGGTGACGACGACATCGCCGTCGGACGTGCTCATGACGGGGTTCCTCCTGGGACGTGCGGTCAGGGGCCAGGCGTGGCCCCGCTGCAGGGCCCCGCCGCGGGCCCCGTCCCGAGGCTCACCCCGAGCCTGCGAGGGGTGAGGTGGACGGGGTCCTCCCACGGTGGGGGCAGCGGGGTCCTCGTTCAGGCCTTGTTCTTCTGGATGTAGCTCATGGCGTCGCCGACGGTCTTGATGTTGGCCAGCTCGTCGTCGGGGATGGCGACGCCGAACTTGTCCTCGACCGCGGTGGCGATCTCGACCATCGACAGCGAGTCGACGTCGAGGTCCTCGGTGAACGACTTCTCCGGGGTGGCGTCGGCGGGCGCCACGCCCGCGACCTCCTCCAGGATCTCGGCCAGACCGGTCTGGATGTCCTCGCTCACGCGCGGTCCTCTCTCTCGGGTGGGGCGGGATGCTCCCGCCGTCGGGCCCCTGTGGCCCGGGGATCTGTGGCGCCGGTCAGGGCAGGACGACGACCTGGCCGGCGAAGGTGAGGCCGGCTCCGTACCCCAGGATCAGGGCGAGGTCACCGCTCCTGGCCTCACCGGACTCGAGCAGCGCCGACAGCGCCAACGGCACCGAGGCCGAGGAGGTGTTGCCCGACCGCACGACGTCGCGTGCGATGACCGTGCTCTCGGGCAGCCCGAGCCGCTTGGCCATCAGTTCGATGATCCGCAGGTTGGCCTGGTGCGGCGCGAACACGTCGATGTCCTCGGGGCCCACGCCGGCGCGCTCCATGGCCGTCAGCAGCGTGGCGGTGAGCCGGGTGGTGGCCCAGCGGTACACCGCCTGGCCGGCCATGCTCATCGCCTTCTCGCCCTCGGGGATGGCGATGGCGCTGGACTGGTCGCCGTCGCTGCCCCACACGACCGGCCCGACGGCCGGGGTGTCCGAGGGGCCGAGGACGGCGGCACCCGCGCCGTCGGCGAAGATCACCGCGGTCGACCGGTCGGTCAGGTCGGTGTAGTCGGTCAGCCGCTCGCCGCCGATCACCAGGGCGTTGCGGGCCGAGCCGCTGCGGATCGCGTCGGCGGCCGCGCTCAGCGCGTAGCACCAGCCGGCGCAGCCGGCGTTGAGGTCGAACGCGCCGGGCCGCTGGGCGCCGAGCCGGTGCGCGATCTCCGGGGCCAGGCCCGGGATCGGCCGCGGCAGGCTCGCCGAGGCGAGCAGCACGAGGTCGACCTCGGCGGCGTCCAGGCCGCTGGCCGCCAGGGCCTTGCCGCCGGCGGCGGCGCTCATCTCCAGCAGCGACTCGTCCGGCCCGGCCCAGCGGCGCTCGGCGATGCCGACCCGCGCCTGGATCCACTCGTCGTTGGTGTCCATGGTCTCGGCAAGCTCGTGGTTGGTGACCCGGCGGCGCGGTCGGTAGCTGCCGAAGCCGAGGATGCGGGCGCCGGGGGCTCCGGTCGTCAACTGGAGTCCGGTCATGACTGCACCTCCGGGTAGAGCCGCGCGATCGGGTCACCGGCGTCGACGAGGTCGCCCTCCTGCACGAGCCACTCGGCGAGGACGCCGTCGTACCCGGCCGACACGTCGGCCTCCTGGCGGCGGCTGCGGATGCGGCCCAGCAGCGTGCCGGCCGGCAGGTGGGTGCCCTCGGCGACCTCGGCCGGGCTGACCGTGCCGCGCACGGGGGAGACGACGACCCGCCAGTCGGGCAGGTGGTCCGGCTCCGGGCGGCCACGCTCGGCCTCGATGAGCGCGCGGGCGCGGTCGAGGTCGGCGGGGCTGCTGACGGCCAGGACCTCGATGTCGCTGTCCTTCCACTCGCGCTTGGCCAGGCCGGCCAGCGCGCCGGCGGGCGGCAGCTCGAGCACCGCGGTGACGCCGAGGTCGCGCAGGGTGGCCAGACAAGCGTCGAAGCGCACCGGGCTGGTCACCTGGCTGACCAGCCGGGACAGCACCTCCGTACCGGTGGTCACCGCGGCGCCGTCGGCGTTGGAGAGCAGCAGCCGGCTGGGGTCGGCGGGGCGCAGGCCGCCGACCAGGGCCTCGAGCTCGGCACGGGCGGGCGCCATGTACCGGGTGTGGAAGGCGCCGGCCACCGACAGCGGCAGGACCCGCGCCCTGGCCGGCGGGTCGGCCTTGAAGGCGGCGAGGCCGTCGAGCGGCCCGGCGACGACGACCTGGCCGCCGCCGTTCATGTTGGCCGGGGCCAGCCCGTGCTCCTCCAGTGCGGCGGCCAGCTCGTCGGGGTCGCCGCCGAGGACGGCGGACATCCCGGTCGGCGTCTGCGCGCACGCGGCGGCCATCGCCCGGCCGCGGACGGCGGTCAGCGCGATCGCCGCCTCCACGCTTAGCACCCCGGCGAGGGCGGCCGCGGTCAGCTCGCCGACGCTGTGCCCGGCGATGACGACGTCCCGGCCGGTGTGCGGCGTGTGCGGGACCGGGCCGGGCAGGCCGCCGAGCTCGCGGGCGACGAACAGGCTCATCGCGACCACCAGCGGCTGGGTCACCGCGGTGTCCTTGATCGCCTCGGCGTCGCCGGTGGTGCCCAGCGCCAGCAGGTCGGCGTCGGCGATCGCACCGGCCCAGCGAAAGAAGGACTCGGCCCCGGGGAGCTCGAGCCAGTCGGTCAGCATCCCGGGCTTCTGGGCACCCTGTCCGGGGGCGAGAACGGCCAGCACGTCCTCACCGTGCCAGGGTCGGCGGAGCCGCGTACTGGGGAGCGGTACGAAAGCGCACCGCTGGTCTTTGGAGGGTTCCTACAACTCGACCGGGTTTGCGCGCCGTGTCATCCGGGTCGTCGTGGTGGGAACCGCACTGTGCGCCGGCGCGGTCGCCGTGCAGGGGCCCCGCCGTGGCCCCGTCCAGAGGCTCGCCGCAAGGCCCCGTCCCGGGTCCCGCCCTGAGCTTGCGAAGGGTGGGGAGGACGGGGTCCTTCCACGGTGAGGAGGACGGGGTCCTTTCTCAGTGCCAGAGGGAGCGCTCCTGGTCCAGGGCGGCGAGGGCCAGCGCGACCTGCACCGTCCACGCGCCGCGCGGGTCGGTGACCGGCAGACCGGTCATCTCGGTGGCCCGCCGGAGCCGGTACCGGACGGTGTTCGGGTGGACGAACAGCGCGCGGGCACTGGCCTCCAAGTTGCCCCCGCTGGCGAGCACAGCGCGCACCGTCTCCAGCACCTCGCCGCCGGCGGCCTGCAGCGGCTGCGCGATCCGCTCCTGCAGCGTGGTGCGTGCCGACGGGTCCCCGTCCAGGGCCCGTTCGGGCAGCAGCGCGTCGGCCGCCACCGGCCGGGGGGCGCCGGGCCAGGCGGGCGCGGCACGCAGCCCGGCGAGCGCGGCCGACGCGGAGTCGCCGGCCCGCCCCAGGCCGTCGACCACCGGACCCGTGACGACCGGGCCGGGGCCGAACTCGTCGCTGACCCGCTCGGCCGCCGACTGCAGGTCCGGGGAGCCCCCCAGGACGACGACCAACTGGTCGGCGTGCACCCCGACCAGCACCTCGCTGCGCACCTGCCGCGCCGCTCGCCGGATGGCGGCGTGCACGTCGCCGTCCTGGGGGGCCGCGCCGACCAGCACGGTCACCGGGGTCATCGCGGCCCAGCCCAGCGCCGAGGCCCGTCCGGAGAGCTCCTCGGGGCGCTCGCCCCGGACCAGGGCGTCGACGAGCAGGGCCTCCAGCCGGGCGTCCCAGGCGCCGCGGCTCTCGGCGAAGGTGGCGTAGACGTGCGCGGTGGCGAAGGCCACCTCCCGGCTGTACTGCAGCACCGCCAGCCGCAGCACGTCGGCGTCCCCGGGCTCGGCGACGGTGCCGACGAAGTCGTCCATCACCTCGACGGTCACCCGGACCAGGTCGACGGTGTGCTTCAGCGGCACGACGCGGGCCAGCTCGCGCGGAGCGGCGCCGAAGACCTCGCCGGTGAGCCGCGGCGGGCGGTCGGGGGTGCGGCACCACTCGACGAAGGAGGCCAGTCCGGCCTGCGCCACGAGCATCACCCAGGAGCGCTGGTCGGCGGGCATGGTGCGGAACCAGGGCAGCTCGTCGTCCATCCGGGCCACCGCGCGGGTGGCCAGCGACCCGGACGCGCGCTCCAGCCGCCGCAGCGTGGCGGCGGACGGCGGGCGCCTGCTGACCCGGTCGGACACAGCGGCCAGCGTGGCACGCAGGACGCGGTCAGGGAGAGTGGGGGAGTGGACGTGCTGCAGCGGGGCTCCCGGCGGACGGCGGGCACCGGGGTCGGCGCCGGACTCGGCGTCGTGCTCGCGCTCGGCGCCGGCGTGCTGGTCGGCTGGGCGCCGCAGGTCCGGCTCGATGAGGCGGTGAGCCGCGCGCTCTACGCCGGTGACGACCGCTCCGCCTTCACCGGGGTGCTGCTCGAGGTGCTGACGACCCCCGGCGCCACCTGGTTCCGGGTGGTCGCCTCCCTGCCGGTGCTGTTCTGGCTGGGCACCCGCAGGGCGTGGCGCACCGCGGCCTGGGTGGTCACCGCGAACGTGCTGGTGGGTCCGCTCACCGCCCTGCTCAAGGAGACGTTCGGCCGGGTGCGCCCGGCGTTCGAGAACGGCGGCGCGACCTACGACAGCCTGAGCTTCCCCAGCGGTCACTCCTCGGGCATCGCGACGCTGGTGACGATCGCCCTGGTCCTGGCCTGGCCGCGGCTCATGGGCCGGCAGCGCCGGCTCGCCCTCGCCGCCGGGGCCGCCCTGGTCGTGCTCGTCGGGCTGACCCGGATGTGGCTGGGCGTGCACTTCCTGTCCGACGTCCTCGGCGGCTGGGCGTTCGGCGCGGCCTGGACGCTGCTGGTGGCACTCGCCTTCGACGCGCTGCCCGGCGGCCGCGGGGCACTGCCACGGAGGGAGCAGCCGTGACCCTGACCTCCGACGTCCTGCTGGAGCCCGACGACGGCTCGCTCGGCCCGCTGCTGCGCCTCGCCGATGACCGGCTGGCGCCCGGCACCGGCTACGGGCGGCACCCGCACCGGGCGGTCGACGTCGTCGCGGTCGTGCTGGCCGGCTCGCTGCGGCACGCGTGGGGGAGCGGCGCGGTGCTGACCGCCGGGGACGTCGCCGTGCTGCGCGCCGGGACCGGCCTGGAGCACGACGAGGTCGCCGGGGACGACGGCGCGCACGTCCTGCAGAGCTACTTGCGCAGCGCCCGCCCGGACGACGACGCCGCGCACGAGGTGCACCCGAACGCGGACGGCTGGGTGGACCTGGGCCGGCCCGACGCCCGGCTGTGGACCGAGACGGTGGCGGGCGGGACGTCGGCGACCGTGCCGCCCGGGCTGCTCGTGCTGACCGGACCCGCCGGCGTCCGCGTGGAGCAGCAGGCGGGTGGCCCGGTGTCCGGTCCCGCGACCGCGGTGGTCTGGCAGCTGGACGTCACCCGCCCGGCCTGGGCCCGCGACTGAGAGCGGACCCCTGCCCCGCCACTCGCCGGAACCTCTCCCCGAGCCCTTCGCGAGCTCAGGGCGCTCCACGAGAGTGCCGGGTCCGGGGCGGGGCCCGGTCCGGTCGTGTGACAGTGGCGGCATGCCCACCTCCGCCGCGGACCTGCTGGCCGCCGCCCGTGACGACGCCGACCGCACCGTGGACCTGCGCCGCCGGCTGCACCGCACCCCGGAGATCGGGCTGCACCTGCCGCGCACCCAGGCCACCGTGCTGGAGGTGCTGGCCGGGCTGCCGGTGGAGGTGACGACGGGGACGAGCACGACCTCGGTGGTCGGCGTGCTGCGCGGCGCCCGCCCCGGACCCACCTACCTGCTGCGCGCCGACATGGACGCCCTACCGGTGCACGAGGACACCGGGCTGCCGTTCGCCTCCGAGGTGCCCGGCGCGATGCACGCCTGCGGACACGACCTGCACACCGCGATGCTGCTGGGCGCCGCGCGGCTGCTGGCCGAGCGCCGCGACGAGATCGCCGGCCAGGTCGTGCTCATGCTGCAGCCGGGGGAGGAGGGCTTCCACGGGGCGCGCTACATGCTCGAGGAGGGCCTGCTGGACGCCGTCCCGGAGGCGCCGGTCGTCGGGGCGTTCGCGCTGCACGTCTTCGCCAACCAGCCGGGTGGCGTGGTCAGCGTGCGGCCCGGGCCGATGATGGCTGCCGCCGACCACTGGGAGATCACCGTCCGCGGCCGCGGTGGGCACGCCTCGATGCCGCACGCCGCCGCCGACCCGGTACCGGTCGCCGCGGAGATCGTGCTGGCGCTGCAGGCGATGGTCACCCGCCGAGCTCCGGTCTTCGACCCGGCCGTGGTGACGGTGGCCAACCTGGCGGCCGGCTCCACCGACAACGTCATCCCGGACACCGCCTACCTGCAGGGCACCATCCGCACCCTCTCGCCCGAGCGGCGGGCCGACGTCGTCGCCTCGGTCCGGCGGGTCGCCACGCACGTGGCCGCCGCGCACGACATGGAGATCGACTTCGTGCACCGGCAGGGCTACCCGGTGACCGACAACGACGCGGCGGTGGCAGACCGGGTGCTGGCGGTCGCGGGTGAGCTGGTCGGGCCGGAGTCCAGCGTCGTCGCCGCGGAACCGCTCATGGGCGCGGAGGACTTCGCCTACGTGCTGCAGCGGGTGCCCGGCGCGATGGCCTTCCTGGGCGCCTGCCCGCCGGGTGCCGAGCCGGACACCGCCGCGGGTAACCACTCCAACCTGGTGGTCTTCGACGAGGACGTGCTGCCGGCCGGTGCGGCCCTCTACGCCGCGATGGCGCTGGACGCCCTGGCTGTCTGAACCATTCCCTCACACCAGGCCGGCGACGTCGGCGGCGCAGCCCCAGGAGAGGGTCACACCGGCACCGCCGTGCCCGTAGCAGGCCACCACCGGTCGCCCGGCGACGTCCAGCCGTTCCAGCCGGACGGTGGGCCGGCCGGGGCGCAGGCCGACCGCCCGGGAGACCACCGGCTGTCCACGCAGCTCGGGGACCAGCGCGCACGCCCGCTCCAGGATCGCGGCCTCGGCCTCCGGGTCGGGCTCGGTGCCGGTGGCACCCTCCACGGCGGTGCCGCCGCAGACCACGTCGCCGCCACGGGGGACGACGTAGGTGAGCCCGCCCGGGTCGTCGTCGTCCAGCACCCAGCCGGTCAGACCCGGGTCGGCCAGCCGCACCACCTGACCCTGCACGGGGATGCCGGAGTCGTCGTCGACGAGTGCCCCGGACGCCAGCCCCGCGGCGACCACGACGACGTCCCCGGCGACCTCGTCGAGCCCGCCCACCCGGCCCGGCACCGTCTCGACCCCCGCCGACGCACAGGTCGCGGCCAGCCAGGGCAGGTAGCGGCCCATGTCGACCACCGGCAGCGTGCACCGAGTGCCGGCGGGCGCACCGGGAGGGAGCTCCTCCGCAGTCGCCGGACGGATGCCCGCCGCACCAGGCGTCCACCAGAGGTCGGGGTCCGGCGTGCGGTGCACGACCGTGCCCGGCCGGAGCACCACCCCGGTCGCGGGATCGGCGGCCAGCCGGGTGAGGACCTCCAGCGAGGTCGCCCCCCAGCGCAGGACGGCGTGGGCGGGCGCCGCCCGGTAGGGGAACCAGAGGGCGGCGGCCACGGCGGAGGTGGTCGCCTCGTGCGGGTCGGCGGTGTGCAGCCGGACCCGGTGACCGGCGCGGGCGAGCTCGAGCGCGCAGGTCAGCCCCACCACCCCGCCGCCGACGACGGCCACGTCTCGGCGGCCGTCGCCAGCGGCGGGGGATGGCCCCGTCCCGGGCCCCGCCCTGAGCCTGCGAAGGGTGGGCAGGACGGAGTCCTTCCTCAGGTGGCCGGGCTCGGGTCCGACCGCTCCTCCGCGGGGGCGGCCTGCACGTCACGGATCTGGTACTTCTCCACCGCCTGGCGGACGACGTCGCGCTCGACCTCGCCACGGTCGGCCAGTGAGGCCAGCACCCGGACGACGATCGACTCGGCGTCGACGTGGAAGTGCCGCCGCAGCGCCGGACGGGTGTCGGAGAGGCCGAACCCGTCGGTGCCCAGCGTCGCCATCCCGCCGGGGACGTACGGCGCGATGAGGTCGGGCACCGCACGCATCCAGTCCGACACCGCCACGACGGGCCCGGGGGCGTCCTGCAGCCGCTGGGTCACGTACGGGACCTGCGGCTCGTCCTCCGGGTGCAGCAGGTTGTGCTCCTCGGCCGCGTCGGCCTGCCGCCGCAGCTCGTTCCACGACGTCACCGACCACACGTCGGCCGACACGCCCCAGTCGTTCGCCAGCAGCTCCTGCGCGCGCAGCGCCCACGGCACCGCGACGCCGGAGGCGAGCACCTGGGCCTTGTGGCCGTCGCCCTGGCCCTCCGCGTAGCGGTACATGCCCGCGAGCAGGCCCTGGAGGTCCAGACCCTCGGGCTCGGCAGGCTGGTTGTACGGCTCGTTGTAGACCGTCAGGTAGTACATGACGTCGGGCGAGCGGGACCCGCCCAGCGGGGCGCCCGGGTCGTCGCCGTACATGCGCGCCAGCGCGTCCTTGGTGATGTGCCCGACCTCGTAGGAGAACGCGGGGTCGTAGCAGACGACGGCCGGGTTGGTGTGCGCCAGCAGCAGCGAGTGGCCGTCCTCGTGCTGGAGGCCCTCGCCATTGAGCGTCGTCCGGCCGGCGGTGGCGCCGAGGACGAAGCCGCGGGTCATCTGGTCGGCGGCTGCCCAGAAGGAGTCGCCGGTCCGCTGGAACCCGAACATCGAGTAGAAGATGTAGATCGGGACCATCGGCTCGCCGTGCGTCGAGTACGACGTCCCCACGGCGGTGAACGACGCCGTGGAGCCGGCCTCGTTGATGCCCTCGTGCAGGATTACGCCCTGCTCGGACTCCTTGTAGGCCAGCATGAGCTCGCGGTCGACCGAGGTGTAGCGCTGGCCGGCCGGGTTGTAGATCTTCTGGGTCGGGAACAGCGAGTCCAACCCGAATGTGCGGGCCTCGTCGGGGATGATCGGCACGAACCGCGGGCCGAGCTCCTTGTCCTTGAGCAGCTCCTTGAGCAGGCGGACGAACGCCATCGTCGTCGCCACCTCCTGCTTGCCGGAGCCGCGCCGCAGGACGTCGAACGCCTTGTCCTCGGGCGCCTTGAGCGTCTTGAACTCCGCCCGGCGCCGGGGCACCGCGCCGCCCAGCTGCCGGCGCCGCTCCAGCATGTACTGCATCTCGTCGGAGTCCGGGTCCGGCTTGTAGTACGGCGGCAGCGTCTTGTCGAGCTGCTCGTCGGGGATCGGCAGGTAGAGCCTGTCGCGGAACCCGGCGAGGTCCTCCGCGGTCAGCTTCTTCATCTGGTGGGTGGAGTTGCGGCCCTCGAAGTGGCTGCCGAGGGTCCAGCCCTTGATGGTCTTGGCGAGGATGACCGTGGGCTGCCCCTTGTGTTCCACCGCCGCCTTGAACGCCGCGTAGACCTTGCGGTAGTCGTGCCCGCCGCGGGAGAGGTTCCAGACCTCCTGGTCGCTCATGTTCTCCACGAGCTTGCGGGTGCGGGGGTCCCGGCCGAAGAAGTGCTCGCGGACGAAGGCGCCGTCCTCGGCCTTGTAGGTCTGGTAGTCGCCGTCCGGCGTCTGGTTCATGAGGTTGACCAGCGCGCCGTCGCGGTCGGCGGCCAGCAGCGGGTCCCACTCCCGGCCCCAGATCACCTTGACGACGTTCCACCCGGCGCCGCGGAAGAAGGACTCCAGCTCCTGGATGACCTTGCCGTTGCCGCGCACCGGGCCGTCGAGCCGCTGCAGGTTGCAGTTGATGACGAAGGTGAGGTTGTCGAGCTCCTCGCGGGCGGCGAGGCCGATCACGCCCAGCGACTCGGGCTCGTCCATCTCGCCGTCGCCCAGGAAGGCCCAGACGTGCTGGTCGGAGGTGTCCTTGATGCCGCGGGCGTGCAGGTAGCGGTTGAACCGTGCCTGGTAGACCGCGTTCATCGGGCCCAGGCCCATGGAGACGGTGGGGAACTCCCAGAAGTCCGGCATCAGCCGCGGGTGCGGGTAGGACGACAGCCCACCGCCGGGGTGGCTCACCTCCTGCCGGAAGCCGTCGAGCTGGTTCTCGTCGAGGCGGCCCTCGAGGAAGGCGCGGGCGTAGATGCCGGGGGAGGCGTGCCCTTGGAACCAGATCTGGTCGCCGCCGCCGGGGTGATCCTTGCCGCGGAAGAAGTGGTTGAAGCCGACCTCGTACAGGGACGCGGAGCTCGCGTAGGAGGAGATGTGCCCGCCGACGCCGACCCCCGGGCGCTGCGCGCGGTGCACCATGATCGCGGCGTTCCAGCGGATGTAGGCGCGGATCCGGCGCTCCACGTCCTCGTCGCCCGGGAACCACGGCTCCCGCTCCGGCGGGATGGTGTTGATGTAGTCGGTGCTGCGCAGGGCGGGGACGCCGACCTGCTGCTGGCGACTGCGCTCCAGCATGCGGAGCATGAGGTAGCGGGCGCGGCCGCGACCGGCGTGGTCGACGACGGCGTCCAGCGACTCCAGCCACTCGTTGGTCTCGTCGGGGTCGGTGTCGACCAGTTGGCTGGGGAGCCCGTCGGTGATGACCGCGCGGGCCCGTCCGGTCTCGTTGCCGGCGTCGCGGGCGGTGTCGCCGCCCGGCTGCTGCGGAGCGCTCATGGGCACATCGTCCCCCGTACGTGGGGTGCGCGTCACGCCTGCCGCCCATCTGTCGGGACGACGGCCGGTTCCGGGCCGCATCTCGACACGCTTGCACCTGACCAGGCATGCCCTACGCTTCCGCCAACGCCGGCCGCGGCCTCGGACGACCCGAGGCGGGGAGGACCGGTGCGGACGGGAAGGGGTGACATGGCCGGGCTGCGGGGGAGGTCTCCCGCTGGTCGTGTCCTGCTCCGCCGCCGTTCGCCGCACCCCGCGCACCAGGCCACGCGTCCCACACCCACGACACCCCGCCGGCGCGGGCACGTCCGTGCTCCCCGGTCAGCAGCAACGGAACCCATGGAGGAACAGCAGGGATGAGCGTCGACTCGGGCAGCGCCAGCATGGCGGCCCGGCTGGGCATCAAGCCGGGCATGGTCGTGCAGGAGCTCGGCTGGGACGAGGACGCCGACGAGGACCTGCGGGACTCCATCGTCGAGGTGTCCGGCAGCGAGATGGTCGACGAGGACACCGATGAGGTGGCCGACGTCGTGCTCCTGTGGTGGCGGGAGGACGACGGCGACCTCTTCGACGCGCTGACCGACGCGATCACGTCGCTGGCCGACGACGGCGTCGTGTGGCTGCTGGTGCCCAAGTCCGGCCGGCCGGGGCACGTCGAGCCCGGTGACGTCACCGAGGTGGCGCCCACCGCGGGCCTGTCGCAGACCAGCAGCGTCTCCGCGGCCAAGGACTGGTCCGGCATCCGCCTGGTCACCCCCAAGGCCGCTCGCAGCCGCCGCTGAGGCACCCGGCCCCACCCCGGACCGGCTCCGGGCGGGTGCGGCACGATCGGCGCATGAGCCTCTCCGTCGGGGACGTCGCGCCCGAGTTCAGCCTGCCCGACCAGGACCGCCAGGTCGTGTCGCTGACCGGCCTGCGCGGGACGCCGGTCCTCCTGGTCTTCTACCCCTTCGCCTTCTCCCGCATCTGCACCGGGGAGCTGTGCCAGCTGCGCGACGAGCTGGCGACCTACACCGACGCGGGCGTGCGGGTGCTCGCGCTCAGCACCGACCCGGCCCCCGCCCTCAAGGCCTGGCGCGAGCAGGAGGGCTTCGACTTCGCGCTGCTGTCGGACTTCTGGCCGCACGGCGCCGTCGCGCAGGCCTACGGCGTCTTCAACGACAAGGCTGGCATGGCCGTCCGCGGCACCTTCCTGGTCGACGCCGAGGGCCGCATCGCCTTCACCGAGGTCAACGGCCCCGGCGACGCCCGCGAGCAGTCGGGGTGGAAGGACGCCGTGGCCCAGCTCGCCGCCTGAATGAGGCCCCTGCCCCGGCACGGCCCCTGCTCCCCGCCGCGCGTGGCGGGGCAGGGGAGTCCTTCCTCTACCCTGGGCGCGCGGGGCGCGTAGCTCAGCGGGAGAGCTCTCGCCTTACAAGCGAGCGGTCGCCGGTTCGATCCCGGCCGCGCCCACCCTGCATCTTTGACCTGCACGTTTGCCAGCGGAGCGTAGCGCGCTGGCGGTTGACGGTGCCCAGTGACGACGTAACAGTGCGCGCCATGGGACAGGAATGGACGGCGCTGCGACGCGACTTCGCCACCACCCTGCGAGCGGAGAACAAGTCGCCTAACACGGTGCGGCTGTACACCGGAGCCGTCGACAAGCTCTCGGCCTGGTGCATAGAAACCGGTGGACCTGCGTCCCCGCTGGCGGTGACGCGCGGAGACCTCACCCGCTTCATGGCCGACATGCAGACGGAGTGGAAGCCGGGCACGTGCAGCCTGGTGTACCGAGCGCTGCAGCAGTTCTTCGGGTGGATGGTGCGTGAGGAAGAGATCGAGAAGTCCCCGATGGAGGGGATGCGTCCGCCGCACACGCCCGAGGTGCCCGTGCCGGTGCTGACGGACCTGCAGCTGCGTGAACTGCTTGCAACGTGCAACGGTAGGAGCTTCACGGACAGGCGTGACCACGCCATGATCCGGCTGTTCGTGGATACCGGATGCCGTCGGGCAGAGATCGCCGAGCTGGCGGTGGACAGCGTGGACCTGGCGAACCAGACCATCCAGGTGCTCGGCAAGGGACGCCGGATCCGGGTGGTCCCGTTCGGCTCCAGGACGGCGCAGGCGCTCGGTAGGTACCTCCGGATGCGGGACAAGGACCCGTGGGCTCACACGGGGCATCTGTGGCTGTCCGAGAAGGGCCGTGGACCGCTGTCACCGGGTGGGATCGTGCAGATGCTGGAGCGCAGAGGGCGCTCGGTCGGCATCACGAACCTGCACGCCCACCAGTTTCGTCACACCGCCGCGCACAGGTGGGGAGCCAACGGTGGATCCGAGACCGACCTCATGCGTCTCATGGGATGGCGGTCGGTACAGATGCTTCGCCGGTACGCCGCCAGCACTGCCGATGAGAGAGCGAGGGACGCGCACCGTCGAATGGCGTTGGGCGATGCGCTCTGAGCGCCTCTAGGAGCTTTGCGAAGAACTCGGCAAGGTGATTGGACTAGGCACCTTGTCCCCGCCCGGCAGAGACAGGCTCAGGGTGATCCTGAGCGGCGAGATGTCGTGGGGGCATCTTCCGAAAAGCGTGCATGGGCGCGCGGGCAGGGCATCCGAGGTGGGCGCGCGAAATTTTTCAGATTCTCAGGACACCTCTAATGGGGAGGCCCTCTTGAGTCCGGCGATACGGACCTCGATGTTGAGGTGGACGAGGACGTCGACGGCGACTGGGCATGGTCCTGCCATCACTGGCTGTCATAGTCGGGTCCCCCAATGCACCGGTTGCTCAGCCGAACGCGCCGACGAAGGTTCCCGCCACGACGAGAGCCAGTCCAAGCAGCTCCTGCCGTACTCGGCCAGTGGCTACGTCGATTAGCTTCCCCTCCAGGTCGGTGCGCCCCTCGCGGGACTCCTTGCCAACGGCCATCACCTGCGCGCACAGGTTTGCTCTCAGCTCAACATCCGCCGCGCGTCGCTCGTCCACCTGCTCGTCTACAGAGACCTAAGTGCGGGGGTTACAGGACGGCCCGAAGTCGAGTCCGGGTAGTGGTCAGGAAGCCTGGCCAGCAGCGTGGCAGGGCCGGATGCTTCCGGGGCTCCCCGCAGGGCCCGTAACTCCCACGGTGAGGTCTCCGTAGTACCGCGACCGGTAACCTTCGCCCTGAAGGCGGCCTGTGGGACACCGCATTGCTCCGGACGGCAGACGATGCGCGCACGGTGGCCGAGCGTCGCGCCCCGGCCGCCCGCTGGGGTGCGGCGCTCGGAGGACGCCGACGCCGCACCTCTGCCTCATTTGCCTGACGTCAGGCGTTCGCCGTGGCGTCGTCGCGGGCCAGCGATGACGACAGCTCCCGGTGGGCATCCACCTGGGCGAGCAGATCCTTCGCTTTCTGCTCGACGCCCGCGACGGCGTCCGCGCCGGCGACCCAGCGCACCGGGGGCTCGTCCTGGTCGGCCAGCTGGACCAGCGCCTCCGCGAGCTTGGCCGGGTCCCCACCCTGCTGGCCGTTCATGCTCTTCCACGCCGTGACGGTCTGCCGAGTGCGCTCGGCGTAGTCCTCGATCGAGGGCTCGGCGTAGCTCGTCGACTCGGGGGTGAGCAGGTCGGTGCGGAAGAACCCGGGCTCGACGACCATCGTGCGGATGCCGAACGGAGCCACCTCCGGCGAGAGCGACTCCATCCACCCTTCGAGGGCGAACTTCGACGCGGCGTAGGCGGAGGTGAACTCCTGCCCGATCAGGCCGGCGGAGGAGCTCATGGTCACCACGACTCCGGAGCGCTGGGCGCGCATGACTGGCAGTACGGCGCGGGTGACGTTCAGCGGACCGAACAGGTTGGTCTCCACCTGCGCCCGGAAGTCCTCCGGACTGATCTCCTCGAAGAAGCCGGCGTAGAAGTTGCCCGCGTTGTTCACCAGCACGTCGACCCGCCCGAACCGGTCGACGGCGGCCTGCACGGCGGCGTGGGCGCTGGCCGGGTCGGTGACGTCCAGGGTGACCGTCAGCAGGTCGGCGTGCGGGCCGATCGCGGCGCTGACCCGCTCGGGGTTGCGGCCGGTGGCCACGACCGCGTGCCCGGCCGCCAGGGCCGCCTGTGCGATGTCCACACCCATGCCCCGGCCGGCACCGGTGACCAGCCAGACCTTTTTCTCACTCGTGTTGTCAGCCATGTTCCGTTCGTCCTCCATCGCAGATTCGCGCCCCGCGTCAGGTGCTGGTCGCGTGGTGCCCACGCCCCGGCCAGCGGCGGCGAACACCATGCAAGCGGGTGCCGGGAGGCCGGAGAAGTTACTGCCGGGAGGTGTACTGACAGGGCACCCCTCGTCTGAGGAGACCGACCTAGCCTCGGGTCTGTGGACAACCGCGACGAGGTCAAGGCCTTCCTCAGTACCCGGCGGGCCAAGCTGACCCCTGAGCAGGCCGGGCTGGCCCACTACAGCCGCAACCGGCGCGTGCCGGGCCTGCGCCGCAGCGAGGTTGCTGACCTGGCCGGCGTGAGCGTCGAGTACTACGCCCAACTCGAGCGGGGCGATCTCAGCGGCGTCTCCGAGAGCGTGCTCGACGCTCTCGCCCGCGCACTACAGCTGGATGAGGCGGAGCGGGTGCATCTGGCCGACCTCGCCCGCGCCGCCGGCCCCGTCGGCCGCGCCCGGCGCACGCACCCCGTCCAGCAGGTCCGGCCCAGCGTGGCGCGCATCCTCGCCGGAATGACCGAGGTCCCGGCCATCGTGAACAGCGGGACCCTCGATCTGCTCGCCGCGAATCCGCTGGGAAAGGCGCTGTTCGCCCCCGTGTTCGCCGGTTCGGCCCGACCGGTCAACCACGCCCGGTTCTGCTTCCTCGATCCCCGCGCCCACGACTTCTGGATCGACTGGGAACGAGCGGCCGACGACGCCGTGGCCACGCTGCGCCTGCAGGCTGGTCGCGACCCCTACGACAAGGGGCTGACCGACCTCGTCGGGGAACTGTCGACCCGCAGCGACGCCTTCCGGGTCCGCTGGGCCGCCCACGACGTCCGCCTGCACCGCACCGGGGTCAAGTCCTTCCATCACCCCGTCGTCGGTGACCTGCACCTGTTCTACGAGGTCATGGAGCTACCCGCCGACCCCGGCCTGTCGCTGATCGCCTTCAGCGCCGAAGCAGGTTCACCCGCCGACGACTCGCTGAGGTTCCTCGCCAGTTGGGCGGCCACCCACGACCCGGCCGACGCGCTGACGCCCCCGAAGCAGGCGTGAGCCGGTAGCCCCTACCGGCCCGACCTGACACGCCTCGCGCTTCGACTCACCGAGGAAGCATGCGACGTCCCGTTGCACTCGCCGCAGCCGGCATCAACCCACGGGCGGCTGACGGTCGAGCCGCCCGTCAGCGGGCTCGCGGTGTCCCATAGTGGGCCGCTCAGGGCGAAGATTGCCGGTCGCGGTACTAGCTCGGTGCTGAGGTAACCGGGAGGCGTATGTGGTAACTAGCGTAATACCGATCTTGAACCACACGCCTCGCCCGCTCTGCGCCCTTGACGGACTCCCCGCAGACCTGCGCCAGCACCTAGGGGAGGACGCCCGAGGTGAAAAACGAAGGGGGACGAAGGAGGCCCGAGGGCTCCCGAGTTACGTTGCTTCCTCGGGTCAAGAGCGCGCCAGCGGCGCGCTCGCACTACGCTCCTCCGAGGCGCGAATGATCATCGGGGGAACTATGGCAGACACAACACAGTTTGACCACGACCGCATTAGCCACCTTCTTGCGGACCGCTTGCTGGAGGTCCCGGCGTTTCAGCGGAGCTATTCGTGGGATGAGGGCAATGTTGCAGATTTCCTCTCGGATCTAGCGACTGCTCGCCAGAAACAGACCGGCTACTTCCTCGGAACGGTCGTCTTCGCCAATGCGACCGACAGTCACCGCCAGCAAATCGTTGACGGCCAGCAAAGGCTTGCGACCACCGCGATTCTCCTGGTTGCCATCCGCGACGCCCTCCGCGATTTTAAAAAGGACAAGTCCGCAACGCACATCGATGAGACCTATCTTCGCGGATACGACCTGGACGCGGAGGAGCTCGTCGAGCGGATCGTGCTAAACCCGGCCGATCAGCCAGCGTATGACCTACTACTAGCGCGAGCGCCACTGCCGGCCGAGGGCACGTCTTCGATTGCGGACGCATACCGGCAGGCGAGCCGCTACCTTCGAGAGCTCGCGCCGGCAGAAGATGACTACAGGCGGCTCATCGAGATTACTACCCAGTTGGACGAGGACGTCCAGGTGCTCGTCGCGGTCGCATCCGATCTGCCAGAAGCGTACGTGATCTTCGAGACGCTCAACGATCGGGGCGCGGACCTCACAACTGCCGACCTGCTCAAAAACTATCTGTTCAGTCAGGCGAAACACAACTTCGCCCTCGTGCAGGCTACATGGACGAAGATTAGCGGCGACTTCGATAAAGCGGAGGATTTCGTCAAGTTCCTTCGCTATGACTACATGTCCCGGAACGGGCACGTGACGACCAGAGCATTGTACAAGGCGCTGCAGGAAGACATCGGCACTGGGCCGTCGAAGGCAAAAAAATACGTCCAGCAACTCGACGCGGCCCGAGCCACATACCTCGCACTTAAGGACGTCGACAACACGCTGTGGGAGTCCCTGGACTTTGACATGCGCGAGTCGGTGCTTGCCATGCGCCGGTTTGGCTTGGAAAGCAGCTACCCATTGATCATGGCGACCTTCGCCACCTGGGCGGACGACAAAGACAAAGCTGCTAGATTTTTTACCAAGGTGACCAACTGGTCAATCCGCGCCCTATTTGCTGGGCGTCTGGGAGGCAGCGTTGCGGAGAAGGCGTTCAGCCGAGCAGCCCAGCTCGTCAGCAACAAGACCGCGAAGAACCAAGAGGAGGTGCGAGCCGCCCTTTCGACGCTGATTGTTGGCGACCGAGAGTTTACGGACAATTTTCGCGCCTTTGGTAACGTTCCGCTCACAAGGGCGAAGTACCTGCTCGCCATGCTGGAGCGCGCACACCGCGTCAAGCTCAGCATGCCCCTCGACGGGATGCCCGATTGGAGTAGCAGGACGGTGACCCTAGAGCACTTGATGCCTCGAGCGGAGGCCAAGAACGACGCAGTCAAGGCCACTTACGTCGAGACGCTGGGCAACATGGCACTTCTGGAAAAGGGGCTCAATAAGAATCTTGAGGATAAGCCGTTCGCCGAAAAGACAGTCACTTATGGCACATCGGCGTTTCAGGTGACGGCCGCACTGAAAGAGCAACAGACGTGGACGAAGGCAGACGTGGATAAGCGCGCTCGAGAGCTAGCCAGTTTGGCACCTCTCGCCTGGCCGCTGTAGGAGCGCCCCGAGCTCCGACATTAGCCGCACGGCCGTGCGGTTCTCTTACTGTAAGAGGCTCATCGCAGTTGAGGGTGTAGAGCGGCGGCGAGGAGCCGGCAGCGGAGCCGGGCTGAACTGCTCGCACTCAGATCTGTCTGACCTGCGCTCGGTCCCCGACGAGCCCGTGATCGTCGTAGCGTTCGTGGTGATGAGTACCACCTCCGCCTCGCAGAACCTCGACCACGTCACTGCCGTCGCGACCCGCTACATCGAGCAGCACCTCGGGGAAGATCCGCTGCAGTGGAGCGAGGTGATCGACCACCTCAAGGCGGGCGGCTACACCAATGAGGCCACCTTGGCGGTCACGCGCGCCGTCTTGGACCTCGAACGCACCGACGTGATGTTCTACGCCCTCGAGGGCATGCGCCGCCCCCGCCCCGGCGACGCCGCACCCGCACCCCTCCATGAGGTCGCGGCCGCCGTCCTGGCTCTGCAGTGGCCGTGCACCCGCAACGACCGACCGGGCGGCAGCCGGTCCATCTGGGAGGCGTTCGAGGAGCTCGGCGGCCGTTACCGGCACTGCGACGTCTACGACGCCATGCACGAGCGGCTGAAAGGTCACGAGCTCAAGAGCGGCCGCGTCTACTGGCAGCGGACGGACCTGCCGTCACGCTTCGACACAGCCGGCCGCTTCGCCCAGCGGGCCGAAGCCGTCGCCGTGCAACCGCCGGCCTCACCCGCCCGCCAGCAGCTCGAAGCGGACCTCGTCGCCGCGTATGTCGCGACACTCCCGCACCGCTACCTCCGCGAGCACCCCATTGGTGAACTGCGAGCCGACGTGTACGAGCCGACGGTCCGGCGCATCGTGGAGGCGAAAGCCGCCGCCGATGTCGTCACGGTCGCTCACGCGTGGGCTCAGGCAGCCGCCTACCGGTACGCAGCGAACACCTCCGCCCTCGACGACCGGACCACCGTCGAGTCCATCGCGGTCCTGCTCCCGGCCGCACCCACCGGGACCGCCCGCAGCTTCCTCGAGCATGTCGCCGCAGACTGCTTCGAGGTCGAGCTCATCTACCCCCACGGCGAGACGTTCCGGCACGAGCAACTCACCTGACCTGAGCGCCGACGACGGTCAGGTCAGCTGCGCGAGCAGCTCCCTGACGACGGGGACCGCATACGGACATGGGCCCGAAGTAAGGCCACCATGACCACCTTGATCGCAGCACTCGGCTCCGGTGTTTCAGCAACGCTGACCGAGCTCCGCCGGCCAGGACGCAGCCCCCCTCAGCGGGGCCGCCGACGTGCTGGCCCACGTCGACCGCCCCGGCACCAGCAAACGGCCTCACCGAAGCCCTCAACGGACGCCAGGAACACCTCCGCAGCTGCGCCCACGGGTTCTGCAACCTCACCAACTACATCGCCAGATCCCTACTCGAGATCGAGGGATTCCGCCCCCGACAACACCCTCGTCTGCGATGAGCCCGCTACTAAAAGGATCGTTGGTAGGCTGACTCGAGTATCACCCCGGATACGCCACTTGTGGCCCCTCACCTGGGCTTTCGCGATATCTCTGGTTCGCCCGGGCGTACCGGTACCATTTCGGCGTCAACTTGCGATCAATCCTATTGGTAACAACGAGGTTTTCTCACCAGGAATCCGTGCCCGTTGAAGGCTGCGATCGACGCCGCTGGCCAGGCCTGCAGCGAGTCGTCAGGGACTTCCAGCGCCGCCCCTCGGAACAGGCTCCCGCCAAGCCGCACTCGGCGCTCGGCCGACTCACGACGCTGACCTGCAGGAATGCCTCTCTTGCCCCGTCCGTGGACGGCGAATCCTGGTGAGAAAACCTCTGATAGTTCACCTATAGGGTGCAGAGAACACGCCGGGCCACCGAACTACCCCCCAGAACTATCAGCTAAAGCGGGACACAGATGGGGCGTGCTGATCGCTCACCACGGTCGATACGGTGCCCCCGTCGCGCCACAGCCGCAATTCAGACCGTTCTGGCCGATCACCGCCAGTACCGCCTGTACGGCCAAGTCGGCGTTAGGTCCGGGGCCGACGCTAACGTGCATAATCGCACGTTCTCCCGGGTCCGCATATTTGAATCTCAGATAAGGAACCAAGAAGCTGCGACCGGGCCGAAACTCAAGCCTTTCGTTCTTGTAATAGAGGGGAGGGCTGATTAGACGCCACTCGTTTTCAGCCGCGAAGGCCTCGTGTTTTACGAGTGGAGCAATTGGCAAGATTTTTTGCGATAGGTCCATTACCGCCGAGGTTGCACCCGCCTCGTCATGGGTCCAGCCCCCTCCGATGTAGCGCGTGAACGTCTCGCGGATGATCGACACGAGGGTACTCACGCTGCGACTGCCGTAGAGGCACTTTTCAAGTGTCCAACCTTCACTCACCGCATGGGCTCTTAGCACCTCGGGATCGAAGACGACGCCATATCCGTCCCCAGGTTGGGTATAACCGCGCCACTGACTCAGATCGTCCCAATTCTCGCTGAGCGACGCCACGAATACACCGGCCGGTCGACCCCGAGTGATCGGCCCGAGGTTGGAAAGAATGGCATCCCGGAGTCGTGGGGCCTCATGGCTCAGCTCCCGCAATACCGTGATGCGCTCAAGCAGAGACTTTGCATCGTCGTACACAGATTGGTATTCCGTGTGATCATTTAAGTAGAGGATGTGTGTGGCCCAGATTTCGCGTGCCTGGACTATCCCGAGCAATCCCTGACCGCTCGTGTAGTGACAGAGTCCCCGTGGCAGGTCAGTCATGGAATGCAGCATGGCACTGCCGGGATGGCTTTGGGCAGCGTCCCGCCGAGCCAGCGTCCTAAGGAAGTGTCGTCTTTGCCGGTGTGGGTGCCGCCGGAGACCAGCACGTTGAGCCTGGCGGCGACGGCGGCCTCGAGGAACCGCGCGGCCCGGTCCTCCCGGTCCTCGATCACGTAGACCGGCGGGGTCACGTCGGCCGCTGCCCCTTCGCCGCGTGCTCACGCGTCCGCTGGTCAGCCAGGCGGCGTCGGATCTGGCGCTTGGCGGGGGTGTAGACCGCCAGGATCTTCCTAGCCGCGATCTTCTCGTGCAGACGCTCCAGCGCCGTTTCGCACTCGCCGGGCCCGGTCACGCCGTCATCTCCCTGCCCGCCGCCTCGGCGGCCTCGTGCAGCCGCCGGAGGATCCGGCGCGGCTCGGTACTGGTGAATGGCTCGGCGGCGGGGTCGCGGCCCCACATGGTGGCCAGGCGGGTCAGCTCATCGGCCCGCCGCCATCAGGACGTCCGTACGGGGTAGGTCCACCGCCCGTCCGACGAACACCACGTGTCCCCCGGTATCGGCGCGTCTGGCAGGTTGAGCGCCCACCCGTCGGCGTGCTAGTGGTGGCGGCCGTTGACGTGGATCCACCGGCGCTGGACGCCGGTCACGGTCACCCCCAGCGCGGCCGACAGCTCCGCCAGCGCGGTCACAGCGCCAGCCCGGTCCGCAGCGCCAGCTCCGCCGACACCCGCTCCCCAACCGCCCGAGCGTCCTCCTGCGGCATGCCCAGCGTCTGGTGCAGGTACCGGAGCCACCCGGCGCGGTGTCTGGCCGTCCATGAGCCGCTGAGCGGCGTGGCGGTGGCACATCAGCCGCCAGCGGGCGGCGTGCGGGTCCCACCGCTCCATCGTCACTTCCAAGGTCGGGTCACCCACGGGGAGCCGTCCCGATGACAGTCACGCGGTGCTGCTCCGGCTCGTCCCGCACGACGAAGGTCCACCCCGCCAGGTGCGGCAGGCCGGCGAGTTGATCGGCGAGGACGTGGGCGTGCGCCAACGCGGCTGCCGGCGAGTCGTGCTCGTGGTGGCGGGCCCACCACAGCGCTTGGCGTCCTCGGGTCCCGACCAGGGTCCCTGTGGGGTTCTCGATCACGGTCTGACGGTCCTTCCACTAGTGGCTCGATCTTGATCAGGGGGTGGGCCGAAACGGACAGACACCCCCTGGGGTCTCTTGATCTATGGGGGGGATGGGGGGACAGTCTGTCCTTTTCGGCACACCCCCCCTGACCCGGGTTTGTCCTTTTCGGCCCACCCCTCAATTCGGCCACTGAGCTGGGATGATGCGCCGAGCGTGCGCGGTGTGCAGGTTGTCGGCGAGTTGCCAATCGCGTGGAACGCTGAGCACCGTCTCGGCCCCGTCGTCCTCGTGCGCGTCCAGGCTCGGGCAGCGGGCCAGGTGCAGCGCGCGAAGGTCCTCCAGCACCCGGCGCACCACCCGTCGGTCGACGCCCCCGGTGGCCGCGCTGACGCCCTTCACGCTGTGCTGCTCGCCGCCGGTGGTGAGCACGCTCAGCACCTTGGCCCGGGTCCTGGGGATGGTGTCGACCGCGACCCGGTAGACGAACGCGGTCGCCTCCGCCTCGGTCAGCTCCAGCGCGAGCAGCGCACGGGCGAGGTTCAGTAGCTGCTGCCGCAGTCGATACGGGTCCTCGACCTCCGGCTCGGCGATGATGTCCCGACGCCCGTAGCCGTCTCGTGGGACCTTGCCGCGCCCGACGGCGAGCAGCGACGCTGCCGCGTCCACGGCGTGGGTCAGCTCGGCGGAGAGCGTCACCCCGGCCAGTCGGGCGCGCGCCGCCGTGACGGCGCGGGTCATCAGTTCCTGAGCTTCCGCCCGCAGCTCGGCCCGCCCGGTCGCCGGCCGGTCCCAACTCGACCGCCGCAGGTGCTCGGGCACCCCGCGAGCCCGGAAGTACGTGAAGCGCTCGCCGAGTTGCCCACCGAACGACGCGTAGTTGTCTATCGAGTCGGTGACGGCGGCGAGCACGGTGAGCCGTCCGGTCCACTCCAGCTTGACCGGCGCGCCGCCGTGCTCCCGGGTGTATTTGCCGTCGAAGAGGACCCTGAGCGCGTTGAAGACTCCACTCGCCTCAGCGCCGCTGCTCCGGCTGTCGGTCTGCAGCAGCGTCGACAGGTCGCGGATGGTCAGCAGGCCGGCCACCGGGTTGCTGCCGATCCGGACCAGGGCCCCGGTGGGCCGGCCCTTCTGCACACTCCCCTGCCACGACAGCAGGCCGGCGACGGTGATCTCGTCCACGGTGTCCGTGGCGATCCGGTCGAGAGTCCGGATGGCCTCGGTCTTGCCGCCCGAGGACGGGCCGACCACGTCACCCCAGACCGGTTCGAAGCCGGTCTCGGCCGCTGCCACGGCGATGGCGGCGGCGAACACGAATTGACCCGCGTCGCCGTCGATCCAGCCCTGGACGTGGTCCAGCACGGCCTGCAGCGCCGTGGACTCCCCCGCCGTCGCCGTGTGCGCCTCCGTGGGGGCCTCGGGACGCTCGTGCGGGCGGTGAGACCTCAGCTCGCGCTGTAGCGCCGCCTCGGTCTTGGTGGCGGCCTTGGCGCGTCCCCACGAGAGCGCGTCGGACACCTCGCCCGGCGCGACCTTGCGCGGCTCCCCGCCTATCCCCTGCTCGCACAGCTCGGTGAAGCGGCTCGACAGGTTCGCCACGCCCTCGCGATACGCGGCCTCGGTCAGACAGCCGTTGCGGTGCATCACGGCCAGCCTGGTGGCCTTGCTGACTAGTGCGGGGTGCCGGCCGGCACTGTTGGCGCGCGGGGTGTCCGTCCGCCAGCCGGCGACCGCCGACAGCGCCCACGTGCACGTCGTGCGGGCCCACGCCCACGACCCCGGCTCGGACCGGATCACGCCCGGCGCGTCACGGTCTTCGGGTCGCTCCAGCACGCCGTAGGCGTCCAGGACGTCGACCAGCTCCGCGACCCCCAGGGGGGAGCCGCCGGGAAACCGAACGCCGGTCGGCACCGGAGCGCCGGGGACCTTCCGGTTCACCGACCCCGGCAGCCGGAGCACGCGCGCCTGGTCGAACACGCTGTCGACGTGTCCCCGGTGCTCTTCAGTGACCGTCTCGGCGACGTGGGCCACCAGGCGGCCGAACCGACGCATGAGCGCGCGGGCGTCCGACCGGTGCTTGTCGTCGGCGGTCAGGTTCGTGCGCTCGTCGGTGGGGTCGATCGACCAGACCGGCTGCAGCCCGTGCCCGGAGGAGATCACCGCCACCGGCTCGTGTCCGAGCAGGGCGGAGACGACGTCGATCACTTCCCACGCCGCCGCCATCGACGGGAGCCCGCCCGGCTTCACATCGAGATCGGCGTACGCGGCGGCGAACCGCGTCACGTGCTCGGCGGTGCCGCGCCCTCCGTAGCCCTCAGGGACGGCCAGCGGGTTGATCGACCACCAGAGGTCCGACGTGTCGACCCACCGGGACGCCTCGTCCCATATCGCGTCGGCGGTGGCCGGGACGTGCTGGTGCGTGAATATGCCTCGCTCGCCACCCTGTGCGTCCTGGTGGCAGACGGCGACGACCTCGTCCGGTTCGTACGTCAGTGCTTCTACAAGGTTGCTCAAGCTAGACCGGGCGCGACCTTGGGTTGGGTCATTGCTCGGTGGGGCCTCGTCGGTGTCAACGGCGAGGCCCCCCGCAGTGTTCGGGGGACTGTTCTCCTGCGCGGTCACTGGGCACGCTCCGGCCGCAGCACCGCAGCCGCCCGCGCCAACACGGTGCGGTCGGTGATCGTCTCGGGCAGGTCCTGCGCCGTCCTGCTGGCGGCCACCCAGGCGGCCAGCTGCTCGGCGGTCACAGGACAACCCCCGCGTCCTCAGCCCGGCGGGCGCGCTCCAGGGTGCAGCGGTTGCACCGACACCGCTCCGACGACCGTCGGGGGACCAGGGATCCCGCGTCGAACAGCTCTTCGACGCTCCGGCCGGTCAGCGCCACCAGCGCCGCGCGCTGTCCGGTGGTCGCCCGGGTCCCGCCGTACAGGATGTTGCGCAGCGTGTAGTACGGCGTCCCGGTCCTCTGGGCCGCCTGCCGGACGGTGAGGTCCATCTCCCGCAGGATCTGCAGCGCCGGCTGCTTACGGAAGGACAGCGGAGTCTGCGTGCGGTACCGGCTTGCCAACGAACTACCTCCGCGAGGGAGGCACCCAGGACAGGAAGCCAGACCACGGAGCCGGGTGCGGCTCTCCGTGCTGGGTTCCTGATTCCTGCCGACAAATGTAGACGACCCCTGGCACAAGCGCCAGGGGTCGCTTCACACAATCAGGTGAACAAAGGTCAGCGGATCCAGAACAGTCCCACTCGCTCGTGCGAGAAACGCGCTCCCCGATGCGGAGCGGGCAGTACGTGCACCCTCTCGATGAAAAGCTTCAGGAAAGTGCGCCTCTGCAGCAGAGTGGCCTCCGGCCACCATTCCCGAAGCGTTTTGGTGTTGCGGGGAATGTCCTCGGGCCGGCTGTTCCGCTCGATGGCGGCCAGCTCGCGCCGGGCACCGGCGGCGACGCCCTCGTGCCAAGCCTTCACCCGCAGGTACGCGGCTCGACTGACCTCGCCCTCCAGGAACCTCTCCGTCGCGCCCGCCAGCTTCGTCTCCGCCTCGGCGAGCACGGCCAGCAGGTTGGTCCGGCGGGCGGTGGCGTCGTCGTCCAGGTCCGCGCGTAGCACCGTGTCCGGCGCGCCGCCGTCCACCGCCGCCAGGACGGCGTCGAAGACGAGCGCCTCCAGCGGCTCGGCCACGCACCGGACGCCGCCACACGGCCGTGAGCCGTCCGCGCGGTCCTTGGCGACACCACACACGTACGACCGGACCTTGTCCGCCCGTGGGCGGCCTCTCAGCGGCCCGCCGCACCGACCGCAGACGGTCGTCCCCCGGCGAGGGAGTACTCGCGCGGGGGTCGACCCTCCTGGCCTCGGGACGTACTCCGAGGTGGTCAGAACCACCTCCCAGGTGACCCGGTCCAGGATCTCGGGCCACGCGGCGTCACCGATCACCTCGCCATGATGGATTCGCAGCCCGGCGACGCTCGGCGCGGTGATAATCCGGCGCAGGCTCTTCCCCCGCCAGCGGCGGCCGGTCACCGTGGTCACCCCGTCGGCGTTCCACTCTTGCGCGATGCTCTCGGTCGACGCCCCTTCGATGATCCGGCGCGGCGTTGCACAGCAGCGCCGCCTCCGCCTCCTTGATCACCAGGACGTGCCCGGAGTAGGAGGCTTTCCGGTCGCCCGGCCGGTGCTCGACGGAGTACCCGAACGGGCGGAACCCGCTGCCCCACCGACCATCCAGGGCGATGTCCTCCTGCCGACGCTTCCGCCGCTCGCGCATCTTCCGGATCTCCTCCGCCGAGACACTGGCCCGGATGCGGGCCACCATGACGCCCTCGCTGGTGACTTCGCCCTCGCCGGTCAGCAGGTGCTGCGCGCCGACGTCCTCGCAGACGCGCAGCAGCAGCTCCAGCTCGTACAGCTCGCGCACCGGCCAGTTCTCGCCATGCACGCCTGGGTCCGGCAGCACACCGGCGCAGAGCGCCCGCACATCCTCGAGTGGCGCGCTCGCGGCTGGTGCCCCCCGAGTCACCTCGCTGATATGTACCCGCCGAACGCGGGACATGGGGTCGACGCACGCCCCGCCCGCCGCACGACGGCGTCCCTGCCGCCAATCCTTGCAGCAGCCCCCAGCGTCACAGCTCGACCAGCGCCTCCCGCCGCTCCACGCGGAGACCCTCCAGCCGGTCGAGGCGGCGCTGCTCAGCGGCGTGCCGCTGCGTCAGCCGCACGCCCAGCACCGTAAAGCCGCCTGCCACGATCGCCGTCAGGAGGCCCTCACGATGCCGAGCCACCACGACGCTCCCTCGTTGCCCACGGTTGATGACCCTACGAGTGCGTGCTGTACGGGCAGGGGCGTGCGGAGTTGCGGGGCGCGTCGCAGCTTCGAGGCCGACCGTGCGCGCATAGCGTGCTGACGTGATTCGGTACCAAACGCCCGTAAAGATTCTCCGCTCCGACGGGGAAGACGAGACGACGACGACCGAGGCCAAGGCCTTCATCGGCGACCAGATGTACTTCCCGATCACCACTGACGTAGAGGAGGGAGACCTGGTCGAGTACCAGCTGCCTAACGGCAAAATCCGGACCGTGCAGCTAACCAAGGTCGCCCACAACCAGAGTCCCTTCGGTGGTTCGCGCAACCTCGACCACATCGCCGCCGACTTTTCGGTAGCCGTGGCACCCCGCCCGGTGACCCAGGCTCAGGTTGAGCTGCCGGGCCTTCATCCGGCGCTGCCCAAGGACGTAATTGATCTGTACGCGGCCGGGACCTACCGGCAGGCGGTCCTGGAGGCCTTCCAGGCCGTGGAGACTCGTGTTCAGACCCTGACCGGACGGCAGGACTCAGGTACGCCGCTGATGGGCGCAGTGTTCAGCGCCCCGCTGCTGGACATCAGCCGCGTACAGGGACGCAGTGCTCAGGATGAGCAAGAAGGCTTTAAGTTCCTGTTCATGGGCTCCATGCTCGGAATCCGCAACCCGCGCGGACATGGGTCAGCCGTGCAGGACAGCCCTGACGAGGCATTGGAGTACCTGGCCCTAGCCAGCCTCTTGATGCGGCGTCTCGACCTGGCCGAGAAGCGCCAGCAGTCACCTGAAACGCCGTGACGGCGCTAGATCGCGGAGTGCACGGGATCCCTGTCCCGCGTCGTCCCCCTCTAGCGGGCGGGTCGTAGGCGGGGCAGGCGGTCCCCCCGCTGACTGTGGGCCGCGCCCGGTGCCAGGATCGGCACCGCCTCCACGGGTGCTTCCCGTGGGTGGTGGTGGATGCGCCGGGGTGGTTCCCGGCGCACCGGGCGCGCGCCGGAGCCCGGCGGGGGGCCACGGCCTGCCCGCCGGGTGCCTTTAAGATCCGCAGGTCAGCGGCGAGCCCGGCGCGGTGACGCGACCGCCAGTACGAGCGCACGGACGCCTCCAGCGCCTCGACGGCGGGGGTGCCGTTCGCGTCCTCCACGTGCCGCGCCCAGGACGCGCGGAGGTGGGGCGGGACGCGCTGCCCCAGTAGGGCTGGGTCACTGCCCGGCCACCTGGCGGGCGTAGGACGCGGCGGTGGCGTCCCCGACGCGGCCGGTGTAGTCGCGGGCGGCCTCGGGCACATCGACGGGCGGGCCGTTTGGGGTGGTGGGCAGAGAGTGGGGGAGGTGGGCACGGCGTCCTCCGGTGGTGGTGGTCCCGGCTGGTGAGGCCGGGGAGGCCGGGGAGGCCGGGGAGCGGAGCTTGTACCGGAGGGGCTACCTGGGCCACTCGTTGGGCGAAGTTTGCGTACCTTCCACGGCATGACCAGCACGGAAGCCGGGAACAGCAACAGGGCCGCCGCGCTCACCGTCACCCCCGGCCATACCGCCGTCGTGCGGGTCCTGGCCGCTGCCGCGCCCACGTGGGTCAAGCCGGCCACGGTAAAGCGCCTAGACCGGACTGCCAGACCGCACCGCCCGCCGCTACCTGCGGCGGCTACGCGAGAGCGGCATCGTAGAACAGCAGGGCGGGACCAACCGCAGCGAATACCGACTGGCCAACACGGACCGCTCTCGGACCTTTGCAGCCTTCGCCGCGCTGCTCTACTCGGATGACCACTAGATGCCTCGGGTCATCCCCCGGCGCGCATCACACTGACCGGCTGCCGAGACTGTGCCGTTGCCGTACATGGCGAAGCCGCGACCTCACCCTGTTCTTCCTGCCCGTGCACAGGCGGTAGCACTGGCAGGAAGGTCTCGGCTTCATCACCGACCGGGATCCGCTATGGCGTTTCGGCCCGTCACCGCATGTTCTTCCGCCCGGCTCAGGTCTCCGAGCTCCCTGTAAATTTCAGCCAAGGCTTGATGCACTCTGCCCCAGTTCTCGTGTCGGGGGCCCAGGACCCGCTCGTAGATTCGAAGGGCAGCCTCGAAGTTGGCCCGAGCGCCCTCAAGCTCACCCTGCTCACGCAGCAGGACAGCCATGCTGCTCCTGACAGCGGCAACTTCGCGCGACTCTGGACCGAGCGCCCGTTCGAAGACGCCTAGTGCAACCCGAAGGTGATCCATGGAACCGGTTGAGTCGTCACTTTCACGCAGCACTGCAGCGAGATTAACATGCGCCTTACCCGTTTCCGGGTCATCAGGGCCCATGGTCCGCTCTCGGATGCCAAGAACCATATGCAGTTGATCGAGTGAGGCCGCACGCTCACCAAGCGCCCGCAGCACTAGGGCTAGATCCTCCCGACGTCTCGCCGTTTCCGACGCCTCGGGACCGTACGCCTCCTCTGCGACGTGCAGGGCCCGAACTAGGTGCCGGCGAGCCTCCTCATAGTCCCCTTGGGCGAACAACACAACTCCGAGGTTCCCCCAAGGGCTCTCAGCCCCCGCATTGCCTGGAGCTGACAACCGGGTTGCGAGGTCGGCTGCGCGCCGAAGAAGTGGGAGCGCCCGCGTGGTATCTCCGCGTGTGTGAAGGTAAGACCCCGCCCAGGACAAGAGCCGGGTCGCCTCTTCCAGACCCACACTTTCGCGTGACGCGTATTCGCTAGCCCCTACGGCATTCGGTATGAGTTGCCCAACAAGCGACCAGTCCTTGGGGCGGCTCGCATCGATTCGAAGACATGCATCCATCAAGCGCACGCTCGCCTGCGCCCAGCGCCGCCGGTCCCGCCCACTCAACTGTCTGCGTGCTATCGCGGCGACCATCGGGTGCACGAGCAATCCGTTGCCACGCGCGGTTATCAACCCGACGCTCTGAAGGTGCTCAACCGCAGCAACATAGGATGAAGGATCGGCAAGGCCGCGCCTAAGCGCCGAAGGCAGCGATCTGCGGTTCTCCACGACGAGCCCAGTAGGCAGAGGTGAAGCATCTAAGAAGGAACAAAGCATTAGCAGAGCATGGGCTACCGGCACCTCTTGCTTCAGCATCCGAAGGCTGTTGCCGACCGCTAGTTCTAACGATCGCTCCGCGCCGCTTACAGCGTCAGCATCAGCCTTTTCGAGCTGGAATATAAAGCTGTCCACACTCATACGGGTGTGCGTCAGCTGGGCTGCGGCGAGCTTCAACGACAGGGGGTGGCCCCCTAGGTGCGCCGTGAGCCGCTCAAAATCCGCCCGGGATATGCCCGAGGGTAGTGCCTCGCTCTCAAGAAGTTTGGCCGCGCCTTCATGATTGAGCGGCTCCAGATCGACGGCCGTTACACCGCCAGTCAAGGATTGGGTGCGCGTCGTGATAATGACGTCACCTTCAATCGGCTCCGGGAGCAGGTCCGTAAGCGTACGAGGATCCTTCAGGTCATCTGCAATAAGCAGCCAGCCCCTATTGGCCGCGAGCCAAGCGCGAGCTCGTTTAGCCCTCTGCTCCAGAGTTGAGGATTGTGTGCGCGAAGGACCGGCCGCTGGCCCCTCTGTTGCTAGCTTCCCCAAGTCTTCCATCAGGCTGGCCTGAGACTCGCCTCGAAGCCACCAAACAACCTCGTAGTTCCAACGTCGCGAGTAAGCGTACTCGACGGCGAGCCGAGTTTTTCCTATGCCTCCAACGCCCGAGAGAGCCACCATTCGCCTGGGCCGCGTCGCCAGCGCTCGGTCAAGCCTGAGCATGTCGTCGTCCCTTCCGACAAATCGACTGGAGGGCGCTAGCGGCACCGAGAATGACGGGGCATGACTGGGATAGGCTGGTGCTTCATCGTCGATAGAGACCCGTGCCGCACCACGAGTCGAATGCGCGGCCTCTATGCCGTATAGCGCGTCGAGCAAGGCGTCTCGCGCATTAGCCTCATCCAACCCAACTAGGTCGAGGTAACGCAGTCCGGCGAATATCCCGCTGGGGTTGTCGCCAGACACCCGTACCGGCAGGATGGCCCCAAGACCACCCACGCGCAACGCACGTGCCGACAATTCTGCGCGCGAGAACACCGCCAACTCGGGGTCCACATCGGAAAGAACAACTAGGACAACATCTGCCGCCTCAGTCACGCCCCGAAAGCTATCAATGAGGTCGACACCGGGCGTTATATCCCATGGGTCTAAAAATACGGTGTATCCCGCTTCACGTAGCTGCCACGCCAGCCATTCCCCCCACGCCCGGTCCGCTAGGGTGTAGCTGACAAAGCAATCGAAGCGTGCAGCCTGCCCCTGAGAGGTCACCTTAGATCACCAACGCTGCTGGAATTCTGAGTGTTGCCGGAGAGGTCACTGGCGCACCTAGGCGTTGGAAAAACCTTTCGACGTGGACGTGGCTCCCCTTGTAGGTCACCACATTGATTCCTTTGTCGGCCCAGAGCCGCTTAGCGCGGAGCGCTGGCATTGATGCGGCTGGAGCTAAGAGCCAGTGTCGCTTACTGCGACCATCGAAGAGAGCCCCCCGCGTTAACAAGCCCTCCAAATTCGGATCCCCCGCGCCGTAACCAACGAATAGTATCGATGATGCGCCGATCAAGGTCTCAACAACGCGACTAAAGGCACCGTTGGTGTGGATGGCCCGCTCGTAGGATCGATTACCCAGCACGAGAAGCCCAGGGCGGGAAACGTCGCCGTGCATCTTCAGGATGAATGGCTGTCGACTTCTCCAGGAGTCCAGCACATTGTCCAGGGTGTCCTCGTAGTACTTCGGCAGCACTTTCCGCTGAGTCCGGACATACGCGGTCTCAAGCAGATCATCATAATTCGTCGTTATGAAGGCTCGAAATCCAGCCCGTGCGGCACGCCGATGAGCAAGGCTTGTCTCCGCCGAGTCGTAGAGCAATACTTCGGCCAAACAGCGTTGTAGCGCTCCCACGGAGACCGGCTTGACTGCGTCCTCAATCTCCTGGGCCGCCTCGGGTAGGAATCCCAACGCGAGCAGTTCTCGAATCTCATCTCCGTGAGATGAAGCAATGAGCCCCTCAGTCTCACACCATGCAAGCATCTGCTCAATACATGGACGCCACAGCGGCGGCCGCTGGCCATCTTGATTTCGGGCCTGAGCGGAAAGACCGGCACCGGCGAAAAGGATTAGGTCATGCCGGTCCCGGACCGCGCGTAGTTGCTCGTAGACCCACGGGTCACCCACGTCGTGAAGATAGGGGGCCGCCACCAAGTCGATCAGCCGGCGTAACCTGATAGGGCCGCAACAGCGGGGCAGCACGTGTAGACGGTGCCAGACGTCGCTCGTAGGCTGTCAGGCGATCGCCGGAACAAGCGGATCCGCACTGGACTCCCCACCTGGTGACGTGCGCTGGTCGTCGAAGCGTACTCGTCGGAGCTGCAGCAGCCTGCCCCTACCGTGTCAGCTGACTGGAGCGCCTAGCCGGTAGCGCATGGCCAGCAGCACCCCCGCTCGAAGGGCCGGGGAGCCGCTGGCCTTCGCGACGCGGACGGAACGACAGAGTTGTTGCCACCCCGTCCGCCTACCGACCTTCGACGGTGCTGCTCGTAGCCTCGCTGTCCGTGGAGGGCCGCTTCGCTTTTGGCTACCTGCGCCGGTACGTGGTTCTACTGGACGACGGCCAGATACGAGCCAGCCGCCAGCGACACCGCGAGGCGATTCTCCGTCCCGAGGGCGCAATCCGTGACCGGGAGGCGGTGAGTGAGGCAAGCCTTCGCCCCAGCCGGACCCCAGCTCGCTTCCCAGGCGCTCCACCCGTGGGTGCGGGAGACCGCCGCGCCCCTGTGGTCGAGCAAGCATTGCCAGCAGGCGGTAGCTGCTGCCGCCGCGAACCTGAGCCTCAAGGTGCAAACAAAGCCGGACCGCTGGACCGCTGGGACGTAGCGGACGACGCGCTGATGACCGAGGCGCTGAGCTACCGGCCGCCCGCTCCTGGCAAGCCACGGCTGCGGATCCCGGCCACCCCCGGACGACCGTTCGAGAAGGCACTACAGGGCGGGAGACTGTTCTTCGCCCGAGGGTCTTCTCCCTCCTTCGTAAGCCTGCCACCCACAACATGACCGAGAACTGGGGGGAGCAGCGCGCATTGGAGGCGTTGGCGGCCCTCAGCGTGCTGGACGCAGCGACCGTTGAGTCGGCTGACTAGCAATGGCTCCGGAGGCCGTCGGATAACTACATGAGTTCACACGCCTCCGCGAAGTGTCAGACAATGCTGAGATAGTTCCGCACCGTGAGCGAGCCCCCTGCCTCGATCAGCAGCTGCGCGACCCGGACGAGTACGGGTTGAGCGAGGAGACCGTCGACCGCTTGCTTGCCGAGCGGGCCGAGCGGGACCTTGGCCAGACAGCCCAGCTACTCCACAAGCGCGGCCACGACCATGCGGCGGCGTTACTGCTGGACGTGGAGGCCATCACCTACGAGAAGGACTACGTCGGCTTCGAGTCCGACACGTGGACCCCCACCTACAGGATCGTGGCGGTGCTCGACGTCGAGACCTTCCTGCTGTACCGCGTCACCGAGGAACGGATCACCGAGATCGTGGACGTCCTGGACACTGCCCGGATCACTACGGGGACGGCGTGAACGCGGCGCGTGTGGGAGGTGCTGCCCGTGGTCGGCGACGACTGGCGCGAGCAGCTCGCGCGCGACCTGGCGGCCGAGCCCCCCTCCAACCAGGGACAGCGTGTCCGCTTGGACCCTGCCCGTCGGATGCAGGACGGTCTCTACGTCACCAACGTGGAGGAGGAGAAGGTTTACCGCGTCCTCCGCGAGGTGCAGGCGTCGCTGGCCGAGAGGGACGGCGAGACGTTCCTGATCGCTCCGTTGCCCGGCGTCTTCATGCCGCCGAACCACACGTGGCACTTGGACTTCCTGCTTACCTATGGGGGTCGGGCCGGTGTCATCGAGGTAGACGGTCCCCACCATCGCCGAGAGGGTCGGCGGGCCGCTGATGCCAGCCGCGACCACCTCTTAGAGCTTGCGGGCATCCGGAAGGTCGGCCGGATCGTCGTCGAGGACGTGACCAAGAAGCACGAGGTCGAGAGATTCGTGCGTGACTTCCTCAAGCGGCTGACGGCCCCATGACGGTGGATCACCGCAGCTCGGAGCCCCTTGGGCGGACCTGCCTAGGGGGCTCCGCCGTTCCCGGCTCCGGCGCTGGTGAGCCACTTCAAGGGACCGGGGCTCGCTGGCTCCCATCGTTCCGGCGATCGGCCCGCTGGTTCTTCGGGTCGGCGGGTCCCCGTGGCGTTGACGCCGGACCCAAGCGGTCGGTCAGCTTGCGTCACACGGATGCGGACCAGAGCAGCCGGGTGAGGGAGGCCGAAGCCGACCCGGCAGGTGGCCCCGACGGCGACCCGGTCGGAGGTGAAGAACGCCGAGCGGTCGGCCTTCACCTTGGCGTCCCGGCGGACGGCGGTGACGACCCACTCGGCGGGCAGCCTGACGGACGGGGCAGTCGGCCGGAGCACCCGCGAGCAGGACGGGTTGAGGGCGACGGACGCAGCGAGGACAGGCTTGATGAGCAGGCTCTCGACCTGCTCGGGGGTCCGGCGGTGCCGGTGGTCAGGGTCATGGGTGCAGGCTCCAAGAGTCAGCCCCGGTACGAATGGGGTTGATCCTCGGGCCGGTGACAACGCAAACTGAAGGCGGCTGGAGGGCTTATCTCAGGTGGCGAGCCTATTGCCAGGCGGGGACCTTGAGCATCGACTTCACCTCCACGTGACGAAGTCAACCCCCGCTTACTCCAGTGCTGAAGGAAGCAGCGTGCCTCGCCTCGGGTCGTCTGCGTCAGGGTGAATGATCCATTGCTCCGGCCATACCCTGCGTGCGCCCTTGCCGCCCTTGTTGAGGTCCGGGTCGTCGAGGCGCAGGACGCGTGTACCGGTGAAGCTGGCGTCGTCTGAGAAACTCGCCCCGTCGAACTTGACCCCGTCGAAGAATGTTGCCGCGTCGAAGTTCGCCTCGCCGGAGAAGTTCGCCCCACTGAAACAGGCGTCACCAAGAAAGCATGCTCTCGTGAAAATTGCACGGACGACTGACATGTCGTTCAGGTTTAGGTCGACCAGGGTGGAGCCAGTGAGGTCGAGGCTGATATGCGGCCAGAACGTCACCTCGCGGGAGGCCCAGGTGCGCTGCTCTTCGTCGTACGACATGTAGGGGGGACGGCGGAGGTGGTCGGCGAGAAGCTGCTGTGCTGTCTGGCGCACCTGGAGCTCCCGGGCTGTGTCTCGCTCTCGCTCTTGGTCGGTGAAATCCTTCAGGCGGTCAGTCGGGTCCGGGCTCGACGCGTTTTGCCCAGGCGGGGTGTAGGGCATCCGGAGGTAAGCGCAGACGATGTTGACGATGGTCTGGCCGCCGTGCAGGATTCTCCTGCGCGAGGCTCTCAAGGGTGTACAGCGCGCCTGAGCGGACCTGGGCCTGAGCGTGGCCGAGTTGGTCAACAGTCTTGGTGTAAGTGTCGGTGATCTGCTGGGCCAGAGTCATGGCTGCGGCGCGGGCCTGGTCATGTTGCTGAAGTCGTTGGTTGCGGTAGCTGATAACCCCGCCGAGTAGGGCGAGCAGGCCGACGCTCTGCACCAGCGTCGTGCGAACGTCGTTCTTGGCCTTGAGTTCCTGCTCGGCCGTGAGTCCATGGCTCGGATGCTGGGTGAAGAGCCATGGACCACCCCAGAAGACGAAAAGATGAGACCCGCGACAGCCACGCCCCACAGCGCCCAAAGTACGTGTCTTCTTCGCCACATCGCGTCATTGGTCCCTCGTGAACGGGCCAGTCTGCCCGTGGGGTCTTCTTGCGAGACTATCCATCCGCAAGGGGGACCCTGTCGACCATGTTGGCCACCTCAGCCTCACGCGGGGGCCAGAGTGTCCCCTGAGTGGGCCGGCATCGCCCCGGTGCCTATCCAGGGCCGCGTCAAGTCGTTGTGCAGGCATCTGCTGCGTAGATTCCGCCGAGGACGAGCTGCGGCGAGGAGTCAACATGGCCGTGCTGTCGGCGCATCGAACCATCAGGTCACTCTGACCTGGGCGGAAGGCCGGTGCTGACCTTGCAGGCAGGGAGCTATAGGGAAGGCTCAGGCGCCTCACCGGGGCCAGTGTCGACCATCTCCGCAGGTCAGACCAGGCATTTCCGACTTTGACGCGGCCCTATCGGCTCCCCCCTCTTCCGTCCGGTGAGCTTCACGACCGGGCCTCCGCCCGCCGCAGTGCGGCCACCACGGGCAGCCACACCGGCATCGTGACCACGGTCGCGATCCACTTCCACGCCGACGCGGCGAGCGTTAGCAGGGTCATTGGTCGTTCTCCTCCTTGATCGTCTTTACGCCGCCCCGCCGCAGCCGCCCCGCCAGGGCGAAGGCCAGCACCGACCCCGCACCCATGACGACGTTCGACAAATCCCAGCCGGTCAACGTGATGGCCGAGGCGAGTAGGAAGCCGCCCAGGGCGCACAGCGCGAGGACGAAGGGGTCCCCGTCCCGGTGACGACCCCGCAGGACCACCTTCGGCGCGCTCCAGCGCAGCCCCATCACATCAGTGTCTCCGGTTCATGATCAGTACCGCCGCCCCACCGACGGCGCTCGGGGAGGTAACCACCCGTGTTAGCTCCCCGTCACCCCCTGCGTGATCCTCCGTCCGGCAGGGAGCTGACACGCCACGGCCCTGCCTCATCGTGGGGGTGTGCAGGAGAGACGAACATGCCCGCCGACCCGCTGACCGAGCTGCTGACCGTCCTCCGGGAGGCCCGGCGCGAGGTCGCCGTCACCCTGCCGGGCCCGGTGGAGTTCTGCGTCGTGCACCGTCGCGAGATCGCACACCGGCTGACCCGCTGCGCCCGCCGGATGGGCTGACCGCTGAACCCGTTCAGGCAGGCGTGAGGAGCGCGGGTAGCTAGTGCCGCGCCGCTGCCCGCCCTGGAGGGCGCCAGCCGCAAGCTCTCGACGGTGGCCTTCGGGGGCCATCGCCTGTCAGTTTCGGGGGCGCCCGTCGATTCCTCGAACCGGCGGGCCGACGTCAGCTGTTTCGGTGGCTCCACGTCGGTATGCTGGTCCGCCGCCATAGCGCCGGAGGTGCATCATCTGTGTTTACAGGGGGAGCAAGCCGCATCTTCATTTCCTATCGGCGCCAGGAAGCAAACTTTCTCGCTGGCCACTTATATGACAAGCTAGCCAATCACTTCGGCAAGCAGCGTGTATTTATTGATGTCGAGATGGGGCCTGGCCTAAAATGGCGCGAAGTAATTGCCAGCAAGGTAGGCGCGTGCGATGTGCTGCTGGCAGTCATCGGCCCCCAATGGCTCAGGATGACGGACTCGCAGGGCCAGCGGCGTCTTGAGGATCCTGATGACTTCGTGCGCCTGGAAATTGAGGCCGCCCTTCAGCGTGACGTCCGAGTAATTCCAGTCTTGACCAACGGTGCCGTCATGCCACGTCGGTCGGAACTACCTAAGAGTTTGGCCAAGCTAGCAGACCGCCATGCATTTACCATACACTTCGAGGGCCTCCACCACGATGTGGCGCGTCTCATTTCGGAGATAGACCCAGGACTTCGTTGGCGCGGCCTCTCGCTGACGGCCGGACTCCTGCTAATTCTGGCTGCCGGAAGTTTCATAGCCGAAAGTTTCCTATCCGTGACGGGGGCGTTCAGAGAGTGGTTACCAACTCTTATTGCCGATTCGATAGCTGCTGTCGCCGTCGGCGCCGTCGGAGTTGGGATTTTGGCAGCCCGAACGCGACCGTCGATTGCGATCGGAGGCGGAATCTTACTTGGCGCTTCTCCATTCATCGGTCTCAGGATGTGGCGGAGCGCGCAGGTGCGGGACCCATTTGGGTGGGGGTCGGAATCGGTGCCAGTCTTGGCCATCGTCGTGGCCCTTGGACTGGTTGCACTCCTGCTGGCGGTGAATCCTGATGAGCGCTTTGGTTACCAGCGCCCAACCGACAGAGCCGGCCCTATGTTGATTCTTGTCGGCGCCTTTGCCCCTGTGGCCCTATCCCTAGTCGGTAGCACCATTCCGACATCTGATTCCGACTTTGGAACCCTTAAGTTCTCAGACCCGATGGTACTGGCCTATTCCGTCATCCTGGCTGCTCTTGTGGCCTTTACTCAAGGTGCGCTCCAAGGCGCGATCCTCGCGGGATGGGCGGGGGGCGCCGCCTTCGTACTGGCAAACACCGTCTGGTTGCGAATCTACTCCGACCCTCCGTTGGCACCGATTCTAAATGCACAACTGCTCTTATGCGGGTTCACGGTAGCCATATTGGCCGCCACGGCGAGACTTGCGCTCCGAGGCGACCGACCCTTCGCGTCGAGCGCAGGTGCGCCTAATCCACATAAGACTCCCTAATCCAGACCTCTCGCGAATTTGCCGCAATTTTCTGCCAGATTAAGCACCACTCGCCACTCGGATTATGGGCGACCGGCAATTGATCGTTGGCGGAGTCGTTGGATGCTGGATCGGGTCGGCCAGCGGTAGTGGGTGCAGGCCCGGTTGATCAAGCGGCGGAGCACGGCCAGGCCCTCGGCCCGGCGGAGGCGCACCCACTTGTAGACCGTCTGCCGACTGATCCCCAGCTGCTTGGCCCCCGCCAGGCCGATGACCCCTCCGCCAGGTGCTGCGCGATCCGTTCCTCGACGTCAACGCGGATCCGCGAGATCCTGATCCGCCCGAGACGGCTGACCGGTCCGCAGCCCGTCAGCCTCCCGCCTAGGATCTGCCCGGCAGGCGTCCGCGACGGTAGACAGTCCCATCGCTTCCGTCGCAAGCCTTGGCCGACAGCCCCTGTCCCATAGGCTGCCTTCAGGGCGAAGGTTGCCTGACGCGGTATTAGCTGCGCCGGTACGGGTCGATCCGCAAGGTGCTCATCCTCTCCCCGTGTTCCGGGTAGTGCGCAACCGCCTCGTCCCGCTCCTCGGGCGTCAGGACATGCATAGGCAGGTACCTGTCCAGCAACTCGTAGAAGACCTGCCGCTCCTCGGCCGCGTCGCGCATGTCCTGCCGGTCGGCGTCGGTGAACCACCGGATCGTCACGCCGGGGAGGCTCCCCGGATCCGTCACGGTTCGCAACGGGGTGGAGATCTCTGCCCCATCCTTCTCAAGATCAACACCTGGTCCGCCTTTGTGTGCGCGTGCGTGCACGTGCGTCTACATGAATAACCATGCAGTGGATAGAGTCGCAAGGCCGTGCATCGTAATGCAGGTGCCGCTTCGCCACCCCACCCTCCGCGTTGGCGGTGCAGAGCGGCGGCAGAGAGAGACGGCACGCCGTGGTTGACAAACTGGTGGGGTCGGGCGGAAGAGAGTGCCCAGAGACCACGTAACAGTGCGGATCGGGCGGCTCAGAGCACCACCCCACCCGCCCTCCCACCTGCGTGTTTGCCACCGCTGTGCTGCTCTCGCCTTACAAGCGAGCGGTCGCCGGTTCGATCCCGGCCGCGCCCACCCGTCCCGAGATGCGACCAAGGCCGATGACGCCCGCAAAGGACACCGGCCTCGACCGCATATCAAGGTCAGGGCAGTCCAAGGGCCACGAGCACGGCCCCGGCTACGACGCCGGCCGTCGCCGCGACCCCCGCCTTCCCGGTGTGGGCGCCATCGAGCGGATCAATGGGGAGCAGAAGGGACGCGGCCATCGTGAGCGCGGCCAGCGCCCATGCCTCGGTCAGCGGAGTTCGAAGCCAGGCTGCCTCCACGAAAAGGAGCAACGCGGCCACGGCAAGGAGGAGAGGCGCGGCGAGGTGCAACCGCGCGTCGGCGTCTTTGGCCTTGACCACAGGGAGCGGAGCCCAGGGAAGTCCGGCTGCTCCGGTCGCGATGCCGAAGCCGGCCGAGGGTAACCAGGTGCCCTGGGCCGCCAAGAGCTGGTTGCGTCGGGCCACCACGATGCGTACCCCGATGGCGGCAGCTGTCAGCGCGAGGATGCCCGCGACGTAGGCGACGGATTCGATGACTCCCGGAGGTCGGCGCAGGACGGCCAGCACGAAGGTCACGACCGTCGCGGCGACCCCCCACGCGGGATGACGCAGCCGGCTGAGCCCGGGGATCCGTTGTAACCGCTGGTGCAGCGGTTCCAGCCACTCCTGCGCAGACTGGGTCCCCTGCCGGCCGGCGGCTCGGGCCAGCCCCAGCCCCAGGCCGAGTGTGACGAGCAGCCCTGCGGACGTCGCCGTCGCCCGTCGCTGCACGTCCGCGAAGCTCCACGCGGGCGGAAGGGGCTTTGACAGGTCCAGGGCGGTCCGGTAGACGGATGCATCGATCAACAGTTCCCGGCGCCGGTCGCGCAGCGTCGGGTCAAGCGCATAGGCCCTGCCGAGGGCGTCTTGGGCGGACAGCAGGCGAACGGGGCCGGCGGAGGACTCCAGGACGCCCAGATTGAACCAGCCCAGTGCGTAGTCGGGACGCGCACCGATGGCTTGACGGAAGGCGCGCCGAGCCGCCGCCGGCTCCCCTAGGCGAGCGAGCTGGACCCCCAGATCATTGGCCGCGGGGTACGCGCCGGGGTCACTGCGGAGCGCCGCCCGGTTGTGCTCCGCGGCGACCCCGAATCGCCGCTGCCGATCCGCGATGAACCCGCTGGTCATCAGGAAGGCGGGGTTGTCCGGATCCGCGGCGAGCGCTCGTGCCGCCAGGTCCGACGCCCGCGTGGAGTCTCGCAGCCCTAGATGGGCGAGCGCCGCGTTGTTGTACAGCACCTCGGGGTGGTCGACGGAGATGTCAGATTTGACGAAGAGGGGCAGCCAGGACAGCGCCCGCTCGTAGTCGTCGCGAGCGGCCGAGAGTCGGCCTGCCCGGCGCGCCAGGTCACCGACCTGCAGGCTGGCGTAGTAGGACACCGTGGCGAACTCCAATGCCGTCGCCTGGGAGCCGGACTCGAACTGGTAGGCGTAACCCGTGGTAGCCGGCCGGTCGAGCGCCCGTAGGACCGCCTCCGCCTCCGACTCCCGCCCGGCCGCGGCGAGCGCGGCGCCGCGGCCCAGGTCCGCCTCGAACACGGCCAGATCGTTGCTCCAGTCAGACAGCCGCTCGCGGCGGGCGGCCTGGTCGAAGGCAGCGGCAGCGTCGTCGAAGCGATCCTGGAGGAACGCGATCTCGGCGACACGGACCGTGGGGAGTGCGCTGCCGTCTCCTCGTCGGGCCTGCCACTTTTCGGCGACCTCCCGGGCAGCCGGGAGGTCGCCGGCCCACCGGAGCAGGTTCTGGTGGGCGTCGGCTATCTCGTCGGTGAGAAGGTCGGTCCTCGTCGAGCCGTTCGTGTCCCGCTCTGCGACGGCTCGGAGTGAGTCGCCGCTGATTACCACGCATCCGTCCTGGAACCCGGGCCGAGCCCCGACGAATTCCTCGGGCCAGTCCTCCAGCGCGCGCTCCGCATGGCCGGCCAGCACCGCGTCCCGCCGCCAGCTCCACTCCGCGCAGGCGCCGTAGGTCCCGGTCAGGTTGTCGTCCTCTCGAAACGTCGGGATGAACGAGTTGTCGACCACGTCCGCGCCGCCTCCTATGGGGATCTCGACCACGAACTCGGTGAACGGCGAGAGCCGGTCCGCTCCGAGGGAGAGCGCCGGTGAGGTGTCCTGGAGAGTCGCGGCCCGGTACGTGCCCTGGGGGACGGGGATCAATGCGCGGGCGTCCGGATATGCCGCCGGTCCCAGGTCGGCCAGCCTCCGCGCGGTGAGCTCGGCGCGGTCGAAGGTCCCCGCGGCCTCCTGAGCTGCGACGAGGACCTCGAGGAGGGGGCCGGGGGCAACGTTCTCGCGAGCCAGCGGCTCCAGCAGCCGGGCCGCCGCCTCGGGGTCCCCCAATCCGATGAGCGCACGTGCCAGCCCCGGAGCGGCTGCCTGGCGACCGCCGTGCTGCACCGCCGAGTCGTAGGCGTCCCGGGCCTGCCAAAAGAAGTTGCGAGCCGAGAAGGGTTGAGAGTCCGCGAGGTACATGGCGGCGCTCAGGTAGGCGTCACCGAGCCCGGTCAGCGCGGCGACGCTCGTCGGGTTGCGAGCGACGAGCTGCTGCATCGTGGCGACGCCGTCCGGCGTCCGGGTCGAGCGGAGCTCTCCGTCCGAGGACGGCGGAGCCACCGGGTCGTACCTCAGCTGTCGCTGGCCGACCAGCCAGTCGGCTGTCGGGTCGCCGGGACAGGCGGCGTTGGCCTGCTGCTGCTCCGCCGCGAGGATCGCGGGGGTCGTGTTCACGTCGGCGGCCAGCAGCAGCAAAAGGTTCAACTGCGCGGGACAGCTCCCGGCCCGCGCGGCCCGGAGCAGCACCGCGAAGGCGGCGGGCGCGCTGTCGACCCCTTCGTCCGGCCGGGCTGCCAGCAGCGTCAGTGCGGCCCCGAGCGCGGCAGCCTCAACTGCGGAGCTTCGGCTCAGCGAGGCGTCGAGGATCGGGTCCAGGGTCAGGTGCTGGTAAGGATAGCGCTCGGTAACGTCGTCGTCGTCCTCGAAGACGATGGCCAGGTCCTCGGGGGAGCGCAGGACGGTCATGAACCGGTCCGCGCCAGACACACCCAGGGCAGCGACGGCGTACGGCTGGATGTCCTCGGCGGTGCGGATGTTCGTCCCGTCTCGCAGTCCCATCGGGAGATCCTGGACGGTGGGGGCGGTGTCGCCGTGGATCTGGCCGTCACTCACACTCGTCGACGAGCCGTCGAGGGCGGGTGGCTCCGCGGTGGCCAGGTGGCTGACGGGTCCGAGCCCGAGGACCGCCGCGAGACCGATCGCGCCGAGCGCGACGGCGACGCGTCCTGCGCGCGTTGGACGTGGACGTGCGCTGGCGCCTCCGCTGTCGTCGGCCGATGGGCTGTGAGGGACTGCCGGGCCCGGACCTCGATCCATCGCGTCATCGCGACTGTGCGGTGATTCGGCGGCCACGACGTCGACCTCCCCCCGAGTGACTCGGAACAGATGATGGCGCCGTGAGATGCACCGTGGACATAGGTCGCCGCCCGGCGCGGTCCCTCCAGGACGGACCTGCTGCCGGGTCGGGGGGCGCCGTCGTGCCCCCCGACCCGGCCGTGGTCGGACGGCCCGCCGAGGAAGCCGACCCTGCAGCAATCCTCAGACGCGCTGCGATCGTCATGAGTGGGCCCGTCGCGGTGCTTCCGATAGGCACCGCCTCGGCGGCGCCGACGTCCGCCCAGCACGCTAGACGTCGCCGTCCGCATGTCGCTGTCTTGACGCACTCAAAGCGGCGACATGTCGACATGCGGCGCCCTCGGGGGACGGCGCTCGCGTTGGCGTCCGTGCTCATCCACGTCGCCACGTACGGCACGCCGTTCACCATGACGTCGTCAGCCCTGCCGACGCGCCGCCGACGCCTTTCGCCAGCGGCTCGGCCTGGTAGCCGACTGTCTCGGCGACTCGGCCGGCTCGCCGTCGGGCGGCGGCTGTGGTGCCGCCGCCCGACATCGGTAGCAGCCTCGCCTGACCACTCAGCGGATGGCTTGTACTGATATTGGTGCCAGGAGCAGGACGTCGACGCGCTGTGCACGCACCTCGGCAGCGGCTTGCCATGGTCGCGCACTCGAGCGATCGCAAGCTGGCGCTTACGTGGGCGGCCCGGTGCCGCACCGATAGGACTGGCTCGTGCTGGTGACCTCGCCGACGGACGTGGCCGGACCGGTCAGCCGACGGGCGTCGAAGCGCTGCTGGGGCGACCGCGCCTCGGATCCAGTCGTTGTCGCGGTCCGCGCTCGGCAATGAGTCGGGCCGCGCCCCACTAACAAGTCGTTTCACTATGACCTCGGCGTGGCTGCCGTAGGACGTGGCCAGTCTGAGCAGGCTGGCCTGGGTGATCGAGGAGCTTGTCCCCGACGGGCTGTGGCAGCGGATCGCTTCGCTGCTGCCACCACCGAAGCCCCGCCGCCACCGCTATCCGGGGCGACGGCCGATCGATGACCGCGCCGCACTCGCCGGGATCATGTTCGTGCTCAAGACCGGCATCACCTGGAACCAACTGCCCACGTCGCTGGTCGGCTGCTCCGGGGTGACCTGCTGGCGGCGGCTGCGCGACTGGACCGAAGCCGGCGTGTGGCCGGCGCTGCACGAGCTGCTGCTCGCCGAGCTGCGCGCGGCCGGCGAGTTGGACCTGGACCGCTGCGCGGTCGACGGCTCCCACATCCGGGCACTCAAAGGGGGGACCAGGTCGGCCCCTCACCGGTCGACCGCGGACGCCCCGGCTCCAAGCACCACCTGATCTGCGACGCCGACGGCATCCCGCTGGCCGTCACGCTGACCGGCGGCAACCGCAACGACGTCACCCAGCTCATCCCGCTGGTCGACGCGGTGCCGCCGATTAGGGGTCGGCGCGGTCGGCCGCGTCGTCGACCGCGCGAGCTGTTCGCCGACCGCGGCTACGACCACGACATCTACCGTCGCCGGCTGCGCGCTCGCGGCATCACTCCGCGGATCGCCCGCCGCGGCGTCGCCCACGGCTCGGGTCTGGGCAAGCAGCGCTGGGTGGTCGAACGAAGCTTCGCCTGGCTGCACGCGTTCAAGCGGCTACGCACCCGGTATGAACGCCGCGCCGACATCCACCTCGGGCTGATGCAACTGGCCTGCGCCTTGATCTGCTACCGCCGGCTTCGGTCGTTCTGAAACGAGTTGTAATGCGCCACCTTCAGCGCCTACGACCACGCGGTGGTACCGCTGGCGTAAACGGCTCGGACCGCCGGGACAAGAGCACGTGCGCCGGACGCTGGACCGCCGCGGTCTCCGTCGACCGTTGGCCGACTTGGCGGAGCGGCGAGCACGGGTGATCGGTCCGCTGCTCGTGGTGGCCAGGGCGGACGACGTCCTCGTTGGGCCGGAGGCGCCGAATGCGCTGGCGTTGTCCTTCCCGGCAGGTGAGCTCGCCGTCCAGGACGCCCGCGCCTGCCATCCGTGGGCGGCGATCGGCGCCTTCTCCGGGGGAGGTGGTGGACCGCTTTCCGGCCGGCTGATCGTCGCTCAGGCCGCGGTGGCTGCCTCGACCAACGGCGCGGGGACGTCGGGGCGCGGGAAGGCCGGGCGGAGGAACACCGGGGGCTTGAACGGCCGCCAGGTGCCCTCCGGCTGGGCGAGCCGGTCGGCGATCGCCCAGAGGGCGGCCGGGTGGTGGCCCAGGCCCAGGTGGCTGGCCATCACGGCGATGTTCTCGCACCGCTCGCCGGGGGTCTCCAGACAGGTCTGCCAGTGCACGATGCCGTCGTAGTGCGAGTAGATCGACGTGGTGGGCACCGGCAGCGGCGAGCCGTCGGGCTCCAGCGGCAGCGAGCGGTGCTCGACGTGCAGGTGCGCGTACCGGTCGAAGGCCCGCGACGCCCGGCTCTGGCTGTGCCGGTTGAGCCGGATGGGGCTGCCCAGGGTGACCACCTGCCGGACCGAGTCCGGCGTCCGTCGGGCCAGGTCGCGGGCGAAGATGCCACCCAGGCTCCAGCCGACGAGGGACAGCGGCCGGCCGTAGCGGTCGCTGAGGTCGTCGATCCGGTCCCGCATCCCGGCCACGCAGGCGCCCGTGGGGCCGATGTTGCGGCCCAGGCGCCAGCCGTGGACGCGGTAGCCCAGCCGGCGCAGCGTCGCGCGGAGCACCCTCGTCGACGTGTCGTCGGTGAGGAACCCCGGGAGCACCAGCACCGGGTGCCCGTCGCCCTGCGGCAGTCGCGGCAGGAGCGGTCGTGCCGCCAGGTACAGCCCGAAGTCGGCCACCGCCCGGCCCGGTTCGGTCAGGTACAGCGGCAGCGCCGGTCCGTCGCCTCGCGTCACGTCGTCCTCCTCGTCAGCCGGCCTCCGTGGGCGGCCCGCACCCAGGTACCACGGGCTACCGCTCCTGACACTCCGGAGCGGTGCCTGATACACCCATCGGCAGTGTGGCTGTGCCGTGTGACACACCCCGTCGACCCGGGCCCTGGAGGGCAGGCGGGGACAGGGCCGTGGCACGGTACGGACATGGACGCCCAGACCGACGCCGCGGGCAGCCCCGGGCACAGCCGCACCGTGGACATCGACGGCCCGGTGCACCACGTCGACTTCGGCGGCCGCGCGGACGGGCCGATCGTCGTCCTGGTGCACGGCCTGGGCGGCTCGCACCTCAACTGGGACCTGTTCGCCCCGCTGCTGACCCCGCACGCCCGGGTGCACGCCCTCGACCTGCCCGGTTTCGGCCGCAGCGAGCCGGAGCAGCGGACGGCGAACGTGCGGGACAACGTGGTGGTGCTCGACCGCTTCGTGCGGGAGGTGACCGGCGGGCCGGTGGTGCTGGTCGGCAACTCGATGGGCGGGATGGTCTCGGTCCTCGAGGCGCAGCACTCGCCGGCGAAGGTGAGCGGGCTGGTGCTGGTCGACGCGGCGCTGCCTGGTCCGCGGGGGCGACCGGACCCCCGGGTCGCGGCGGCGTTCGGGCTCTACGCGCTGCCCGGCGCGGGCCAGCGCTACCTGGCCGGCCGTCGCCGCAGGCTCGGTGCGCGCGGCACGGTCCGGGAGATGCTGGAACTGTGCGGCGTCGACCCCGACGACGTCCCGTCGTCGCTGATCGACCGCTCCGTCGCGCTGGTCGACGAGCGGCGGGACGTCGCGGGCATGGACCGCGCGTTCCTCACCGCGGCGCGCTCGCTGCTCCTGCTGCTGGCCGACCCGCGGCTGGTGCGCCGGGCGATGGCGGGCGTGCAGGTGCCGGTGCTGCTGGTGCACGGCGACCGCGACCGCCTGGTGCCGGTGTCCGTGGCGCGCGACGTCGCGCGCCGGCACCCGGACTGGGGCTACGTCGAGCTGTCCGGCGTCGGGCACGTGCCGCAGCTGCAGTGCCCCGGGCTGCTGGCCGAGCACGTGCTGGCCTGGCTGCCGTCGGTGGTCCCGACGCCGTAGGCCTCCCCGGGCCCTTCCTCACCGCAGGGTGTCCCGCAGCGCCTCCCACCCGGTGTAGCGGGGCCGCCAGCCCAGCTGCTGCTTGGCCTTGGCGGTGTCCATGATCACCGGACGGCTGGCCGCCTCCACCCACTCGGCGGCCGGCGGCAGGAACGGCAGCCGGGCCACCGCGCGGGCGGCGAGCTGGGCCGGGGCGGCGGGCACCGGGATCGGCAGCGCGCCGAACTCCCGGGCGACGTCGGCCGCGGTCAGCACGCCGTCCCCGGCGATGTTGTAGGCGCCGGGCGGGCCGGCGGCGACGACGCACAACTGCAGCGCCCGGCCGACGTCCTCCTGGTGCACGAACTGCAGCCGGAACTCCGGCGTCACCACCGGGACGCTCACCGGGAGCCGCCGCGGGCGGCCGAACAGCCGGCGGCCGATCGGCGCCAGCGGGCCGGGCAGGACGTCCTTGGCGCCGACGGCGTTCGGCCCCAGGACGATCGGCGGGCGCAGCAGGTACAGCGCGAGACCGGGCGTGGTGGCCGACTCGGCGTCGAGCAGCTGCTCGAGCTCGGCCTTCTCCTGCGCGTAGAACAGCCGGGCGGCGGGGCGCACCGGCCAGTCCTCGGCGATGCGCTCGGGGTTGTCCGGGTGCCAGCCGTAGGCGGCGACCGACGAGGCGTAGACGAAGCGCCGGGCGCCGGCGGCCGCGGCGGCGCGGAAGACGTTGAGCGTGCCGTCGACGTTGATCGCCCGGGTGGTCTCGCGGGAGGCGTTGCCGGTGATGAGGAAGGCCAGGTGGACGACGACGTCGGCGCCGGCGAACGCCTCCTGCAGCGCGGACGGGTCGCGGACGTCCCCGCGCCGGTACTCCATCTTCGTCCAGCCCCGCTCGGCCGGGTCGAACGGCCGGCGGGCGATGCCGACGATGCGCCGCACGCGGCCGTCGGCCTGCAGGAGCGGGACGAGGCCGGCGCCGAAGGTCCCCGTGGGACCGGTGACGGCGACGGTGAGGTCGGACTCGGGGGCTGCCACGCCGACCGGCTACCCGACCGGCGCGGCGGCCAACCGGTCAGCCGGCCGCGGGGGAGGGGGCGGCGTCCCCGGCAGCGGCGACCAGCTCGTCGATGCCGCGCCGGATGCCCCCGGAGAGGACGTCGACGTCAGGGAAGGCGTCGAAGTCGGCGTTGATGCCGAAGGTCATCGTCCGGAGGTAGGAGAAGATCCCGATGGACACCCGGATGCCACCGGCGATCGGCACGTAGGCGTGCGCGGAGCACATCCGCCGGCCCAGCACGTACAGCGGCACCCGTGGCCCGGGCACGTTGGTGGTGACCGCCTGGCACCACATCTGCCCGGCCGACATCGCGGCGCGCACGCCCAGGGACAGCATCGTCGGCGCCACGAAGTCGCCCATCCCGATGATGGAGCGGGCGTCGACGGCCTGCATGACCTCCTTGTGCCGGTCCATCTGCCGGCGTACCGACGCCAGCCGGGCCACCGGGTCCGGCTCGCCGACGGGCAGGTCGACGAAGGCCGGCGAGATCTGGTTGCCCAGCTGCCCCCGCTGGCCCGGCCGGCGCACCGAGATCGGCACCAGCGAGCGCACGACGAGACCCTCGCGCAGCGACCCGCGCCGCTCCAGCAGCTCCCGGAAGCCACCTGTGATGGCGGCGAGGACGACGTCGTTGACCGTGCCGCCGAACGCCGTCCGGACGCGCTTCAGCTCGTCGAACTCCGCGTCGGACCAGGCCCACCGCCGGTGCGGGCCGATCGGCCCGTTGAGGGAGCGGGCGGTCGGCGTGGCCAGCTTGCGGGTCACGGACGGCACGCCGGCGAACAGCGACCGTCCGGCCCGCGCGGCGCCGCGCACCCCGCCCGCCCCGGGCAGCCGGGTCAGCTCGCGCAGCGGGTGGGCGACGGCGTCCTGCACCGCGCCGGCGACCACCTCGAGGGACGACGGGTTGCGCTGCGGGGTCCAGTCCTGCGGCTCGCCGTGCGTGGCGTCGGGCGTGAGGTCGAACACGAGCTGCATCAGGTCGGTGCCGGCGATGCCGTCGACCATGCAGTGGTGGACCTTGGAGATCAGCGCCCAGCGGCCGTCCTCCAGGCCCTCGACCAGCCACAGCTCCCACAGCGGCTTGGCGAGGTCCAGGCGCTGTCCGAGGACCCGGCCGGCCAGGTTGCGCAGCTGCTCCTCACCGCCCGGGCTCGGGACCGCGGTGTGCCGGACGTGGTACAGGATCTGGAAGTGCGGGTCGTCGACCCACAGCGGCCGGCCCAGGTCCAGCGGGACCCGCCGGACCCGCTGCCGGTAGCGGGGGACCAGCGGGAGCTTGCCGAGCAGCAGCCGCACGACGTCGCCGTAGGAGGGCGCCGGTCCCTCGAACACCGCCACGGAGCCCACGTGGAGCGGCGTGTTCTCGCTCTCCGCGTAGTAGAACCCGGCATCGGTCGGACTCATCCGGTCCACGGTCGGCTCCCTCCACCCCGCCGGCTGGCGGCGGGCCATCGTCGCAGCTCCCCGGGGACGTGCGGAACGCCGTGGCCCCCCTCCGGGTGGCTCCTACCCGACCACGTGGCCGCGGTTCCGTCCACCGGAGTCAGGCCGCTCGCCCGACGGCCTCCGCCCGGTCCAGCAGCCGCAGGAACGCCGCGTCGACGATCGCGGGGCGGGTCAGGTTGACGCTGTGGCCGGCGCCGTCGACGACGACGAGCTCGGCCGCCGGGCCGATGTCCTCGGCCAGCCGGCGTCCGTGGGGGAGCGGGGTCAGCCGGTCGTGGCTGGCGGCGACGACGGTGACCGGCACGCGGGCCAGCACCGGCAGGGCCGCGGACTCGTCGTGCTCGACGAAGGAAGCGTAGAAGGCCATCGTGACCGGCAGCGGCGTCTCCTCCAGCAGGTCCTGCACCATCCGGACCTGCTCCGGGTCGGCGTCGTCCCTGCCGAACAGGTAGCGGCGGGTGTACCAGCGCCCGGTCCGGGTGCCGCGGCGGCGTAAGCGCTCCAGCAGCGGCGCCCACAGCTGCAGCAGCCAGAGGTAGACCGGCAGCAGGCCGAGCGCACGCAGCAGGCGCACCGTGAGGCCGACGACGCCGGTGGTGGCCAGCCCGCCGGCGGAGGTGGCCAGCAGGAAGGCGCCGACGACGCGGGTGCCGAACAGCTCGGGGCGCCGGCGGGCCAGCGCCATGACGCTCATCCCGCCCATCGAGTGGCCGGCCAGCACCACCGGGCCCCGGGGGGCGACGGCGTCGAGCACCTGGCCGAGGTCCCGGCCGGTGCGGTCGATGCTCGCCCGGGTCAGCGGCGTCCAGCCGGAGCGGCCGTGCCCGCGCTGGTCCCACAGCACCAGCCGGGCGCGGTTCCGCAGCGCCTCCCGCTGCAGGTCCCACTCACCCAGGCGGGCGGTGAACCCGTGGCTGAGGACGACGGTCAGCGAGGCGTTCTCGATCCCGTCCACCTCGACGTGCAGGTCGACGCCGTCGTCGGTGCGGACGGTCAGCTCGTGTGCGCTCACGCGGCCATCCTCACCCGGGCGCGGGGGGTCTACTCGTCGGCGACGGCGGTACCGGGACGGCGGCCGGGAGCGGCGTCGCGGACCAGCCGGCGAGCGGCGTCCACCTCGCGGGCGACCGGCGCGAGCACGCCCTCGGCGTGGATCTCGGCGTCGTCGGGTGGCCGGTGCGCGCGGATGTCGTCCTCGAGTTCACGGATCGCCCGGCGCAGGACGGCCACCTGGGCGAGGTCGGGCGCGGGCTCGCCGTGGCGGGTGGCGATCACGGCCTCGGTGACGGCGTCCGACGTCCGTTCCAACTGCACGATGACCGGCCAGAACGCGGCGGCGCGGGTGCTGACCGGTGGCGGCTCGGCCAGCCGGCGCTGCAGCTGCGTGTGCAGCTCGGTGAGGGCCCGGTAGCTGCGCCGCCGCGCGCGGCGCCGCTCGCTGGGGCTGCCGGTGAAGGCCGCCTCGACGAACTCGTCGAGGGCGTGGGCGGCGTCGCGCAGCGCCTCGTCGAGCGGCGCCCGCCAGGTCTGCGGCCACAGCAGGTAGCCGAACACCAGCACGATCGCGCAGCCGATGAGGGTGTCGAGCAGCCGCGCGCCGACCAGCCCGGGGCCACCGGGGAGGGCGAGGTCGAGCAGCAGGATGATCACCGGCGTCTGGAAGACCGAGAACAGGCCGAAGTTGGCCGCCCGGCCCCACGGCAGCAGCGCCGCGGCGACGGACATGGCCACCAGCACCCAGGCGTTCCGCGGCAGCGCCAGGAGCAGCAGCGAGCCGAGGAGGACGCCGACCAGCGTGCCGGCACCGCGCTGGATCGCGCGGGTGAACACCGACCCGAAGTCCGGCTTGAGCACGATCGCGACGGTGAGCAGCACCCAGTAGGGCCGCTCGATGGGCAGGTACTGGCGGGCGATCTCGGCGATCGTCATGCACAGCGCCAGGCGGACGGCGAAGGCGCGGGTGTCGGCGCTGCCCAGCGTGCGGTCGCCGAGGTCGCGCAGCCGGGAGCGCGGGTCCGGCCTGGGCTGGGGCACCGCGGCGCCGGCCCGCTCCTCGGGGTCGCCGACGACGTTCCAGGCCAGCCGCACCCCGTGGCGGACCGCCCGCCGGGTGGGTGCCCCCCGTTCCAGGTGCTCCGGGCGCTCCTCGGGCAGGTCCCGGGTGCCGGCGACCGCGGCGGCCAGCGCGTGGACGGCGCCGACGTCCTGCGGGTCGGCGGGCACCCCGGCGCGGGCGGCGGCGACCGTCCCCTCGACCAGCGGCGCGGCCGCGTTCAGCACGCCGGCCAGCTCGGAGAGCTCGCGGGTGCGCCCGGCGGTGCGGCTGCGGGAGCGGATGACCCGGTCGTAGGCGTCGTTGAGGGCGGTGGTCAGCTCCCGCCGGGCCTCCTCCGCCTGCGGGGTCCCGGCCGCGGCGAGCAGCTCGGCGATGCGGGTGAAGACGGTGGAGACCGCCGTCCGGTCGGGGTCGTTGCGCTCGGTGGCGTACTGGACCAGCGTGGTGAGCGTGGCCCACGCCGCGCCGACGACGAAGCAGCCGACCTCGGCCGCGGGGGAGAGCGGGGTGACCAGCCCGGAGGCCAGCGCGGTGTAGACCAGCAGCTGCAGGGCGCCGAGGGAGAGCGCGGAGTTGACCGCGCTCACGAACGCCGCGAGCGCCGCCGCGAGCGCGACGACCACCACCGGCAGCCAGCCGCCGCCGGCCGCGAACTGGCCGACGACCAGCCCGATGCCGCCGAAGACGGTCGCCGCGGCCGTGCGGCGCAGCCGGTCGCGCAGCGGTCCGCCCTGCGGGGCGAGGCTGCCGGCCAGCGCGCCGGTCGTGGCGAAGACGCCGGCACCGAGCACCGGGCCGGGCTCGATGCCCCCCTCGACGGCGACCGCCACGGCCAGCGGCGCGGGCACGGTCACGGCGAAGCGGACGACGTCCCGCCAGGGCACCGGGGGAGGCGTCGTGCGCACCAGCTCCTCGAGCCAGGCCGGTGCACGCAACGCCCGCTCCGCCACGGTCCCCGAGCTTTCCATCCCCACCGCAGGGGGTCGGGCTGGGATGCTCCGCGCGTGGCAGGTGTCGTCGTCCGGGTCGCCTCGGCCGCGGACCTGCTGGAGCTCCCCGCGGTCGAGGACGCCGCCGACGAGCTGTTCCGGGCGCGGGGCGTGCTGGACCTGCCGGCCGCGGCTCCGGCCCCCCTGCGCGCCCGAGCGTGGCGGGTGCTGGTCGTCGGCCGGCCGGTGGTCGGGTTCGCCGTCCTGGACCGGGTGGACGGCGACGTGCACCTGGAGCAGCTCTCGGTGCACCCGGCGTCGATGCGACAGGGCATCGGCGCGGCGCTGCTCGGGGCCGCGGTGTCCGCGGCCTGGGTGGTCGGCGCGCGGCGGGTCACGCTGCTCACCTACGCCGACGTGCCGTGGAACGCGCCCTGGTACGCCCGGCACGGGTGGCAGGTGACCGACGACCTCGGGCCCGAGCTGCAGGCGCTCGCCGCGCACGAGGAGGAGCTGGGCCTGACCCGGCGCGGCCGCCGCGTCGCCATGGCGCGGCCGGTCTAGCCCGCCCCCCGTTGACCGTCCGTCGCCCGGGGACGGCGAGGCGCTCCCTCACTCGGTGTTGATCATGGGGTTGCTGTCGCGTGGTGCGGCGTGTCTTCGCATGTCGCCTGCAACAACCCCATGATCAACCGTCGGAGGGCGGGTGGTCGCGCCCGCCGGGCTCGTCACGACACCTAGGGTCGGCGCACGTGACCGTCACACTGGGGGAGGTCGTCGCCGCGCTCGAGGCGCGCTACGACCCGGCGCTGGCCGAGGACTGGGACGCCGTGGGGCTCGTCTGCGGCGATCCCGACGAGCCGGTGGACCGGGTGCTCTTCGCCGTCGACCCGGTGACCGCCGTCGTCGACGAGGTGGTGGGGACCGGCGCGCAGCTGCTCGTCACCCACCACCCGCTGTTCCTCACCGCCGTCCACGGCGTCCCGGCCGACGACCCCAAGGGCCGCCTGGTGCACCGGCTGATCCGCGCCGGCGCCGGCCTCTTCGTCGCGCACACCAACGCCGACCGCGCGCCCGGCTCCGGCGTGAACGACGCCCTCGCCGCCGCCCTCGGGCTCACCGGCACCGTCCCGCTCCAGCCGGCCGCCACCGACCCCCGCGCCGGGCTGGGCCGCGTCGGCCGGCTCCCCGAGGCGGCGTCCCTCCAGCGGTTCGCCGAGCTCGTCGCCGCAGCCCTGCCGGAGACCGTGGGCGGCGTCCGCGCGGCCGGGGACCCGGAACGGCGCATCGAGACGGTCGCCGTCTGCGGCGGCAGCGGCGGCTCCCTGCTCCCGGCCGCCGCCGCGGCAGGCGCCGACGTCCTCCTCACCAGCGACCTGCGACACCACCCGGTGTCCGAGGCGCAGGAGCTGCGGGGTCCGGCGGTGTGTGACGTGGCACACTTCGCCTCCGAGTGGCCCTGGCTGCCCGTCGCGGCCGACGTCCTCGCCCGTGACCTGTCCGGCCGGGTGGAGGTCGCCGTGTCCCAGCGGCGCACGGACCCGTGGACGTCGCACGCCGGGGCCGACCGCTGACCCGGCCGCGCCCGCGGCCGGACGACGCCCTGGGGCCGGCCGCGAGCACTTCGGCGGGTCGGCGTTCGCGCTCTCCGACCTCGGCCTCGACACCGCCGTCACGGTGTACGCGGGCTTCGTCGCGCTGCTGGTCAACCTGGCGGTGACCGTCCTGGTCACCGCCGCGCTGCGAGCGGCGAGGGTGGACGGCGGCGTCGACGGGACGGCGGCTAGCGACTACACCGCTCAGCGGGACGACCCCACCTTCCGCGGGCTGCCCGACCCGCTGGAGTCGGCCCCGCCGGGAGCGACGGGGGCGCCCACGGCGCGCGGGTAGGTTGAGCGGGTGAAGGCCGACCACTTCGATCAGCAGAAACTGCTGGACCTCGCCGCCGAGGACGTCGCCCTGGGCCAGCTGGCCCACCGCCGGCGCACCCTCCGCGAGAACGCCGCGGTGGATTCCGCCGCCGAGTCGGAGCGGGAGCTGGCCGCCGCCGTGGTGCGCGCCGAGACCGAGGTCCGCGACCTGCAGCGGGAGGTCAAGCGGCTCGAGGGCGACGTCGAGACGGTGCGCGCGCGGGTCACCCGCGACCAGGGGCTGCTGGACTCCGGCAGCGTCTCGGCCAAGCAAATGACCGACCTGCAGCACGAGATGCAGTCGCTGGCGCGGCGGAAGTCGGACCTGGAGGACCAGGAGCTCGAGCTCATGGAGCAGCTCGAGACCGCCGAGGCCACGCTCGCCGAGGCGCAGCAGGGCCACGAGACGGCGCAGGCCGACCTCGCGCGCGCCGAGCAGCTGCGCGACGACGCCCTGGCCGACATCGCCGACGGGACGGCGCGGCACGAGGCCGCCCGCACCGAGGCCGCCGCCCGCATCCCGGCCGACCTGCTGGCCCTCTACGAGCGGATCCGCACCCAGACCGGTGGCACGGGCGCCGCCGTGCTGAGGTCCCGCCAGTGCCAGGGCTGCCGCCTCGAGCTGTTCGGCCGCGAGCTGGCCGCCGTCCGCAACGCCGACCCGCACGAGGTCGTGCGGTGCGACAACTGCGGCCGGATCCTGGTGCGCACGGCGGAGAGCGGGCTGTGAAGCGGTTCGTCGTGGAGGCCGACGGCGGCTCGCGGGGCAATCCCGGGCCGGCCGGCTACGGCGCTCTCGTCCGGGACGCGACCACCGGGAAGGTGCTGGCGGAGCGGGCCGAGTCCGTCGGGCGGGCCACCAACAACGTCGCCGAGTACGGCGGCCTGGTCGCCGGGCTGCAGGCGGCGCTGGACCTCGACCCGACCGCCGACGTCGAGGTGCGGATGGACTCCAAGCTCGTCGTCGAGCAGATGTCGGGCCGCTGGAAGGTCAAGCACCCCGACATGCAGAAGCTGGCGCTGCAGGCCCGGCAGATCGCCCGGCAGCTGGGCAGCGTCCGCTACACCTGGGTGCCGCGGGCGCAGAACGGCGCCGCCGACGCGCTCGCCAACAGCGCGATGGACGGCCGGCCGGTCCACCGCGACCTCGCCGCCGAGCCCAGCACCGTCGAGGACGACGTCCAGCCGGTGGCCCCCCGCGCGCCCGCCGTCACCACCGTCACGCACCTGCTGCGGCACGGCCGCACCGAGCACACCCCGGAACGCCGCTACAGCGGCCGCAACGACCTGCCGCTGTCGGCCACCGGGCGCGCCGAGGCCGAGGCGGCGGCGAAACGGGCCGCGGAGCTGGACGTCGACGTCATCGTGGCCTCGCCGCTGCGCCGCACCCGGGAGACCGCCGAGGTGGTCGGCGCGGTGCTCGGGCTGCCGGTGCAGTACGACGACGACCTGGTCGAGCTGGACTTCGGCGACCTCGAGGGCCTCACCGCCGAGGAGGCGAAGCAGCGGCACCCGCTGGCCGAGCGGCGGTTCGCCGAGGACATCACCGTGGCCGCGCCGGGCGGCGAGTCGGTCGCCGACGTCAGCGACCGCGTGGCCCGCGCCCGGGCCCGCATCCTCCGCGGGCACGCCGGGAAGACGGTGCTCGTCGTCTCCCACGTCACGCCCATCAAGCTGCTGCTCGCCGCCGGCCTCGACGTCGCCGACGACGTCGTCCACCGGGTGTTCCTCGAGGCGGCGTCGTTCTGCACCGTCGCCTGGCGCTCCGACGGGCGCGCCGCCGTCCGCCTGGTCAACGACACCGGCCACCTGCGGTGACCGTCCGCCCGGCCACGGACGACGACCTCCGCGGACCGGGCTGGCTGGGCGACGGCACGGGGACGGGGCTGGCCGCGGCCCTGGCCCCAGGTCCGCGCGCGGCGCTGGTGCTGGTCGCCGTCGACCGCGCGCTCCCGGTCGGCGTACTGGCCGCGGACCTGCCCCCCTGGCGCGGCCGGGAGCACGCATGGACCTGGCTGCTCGAGGTGCACCCGGCGCGTCGTGGGCCGGCACGGGCACGGCGGTGCGGGAAGGGGTGCGGCCCGGCCCGCGTTGACCGGGGTGCCCCGCGCCACAGTCGTCGTCCGGCGCGGGGGAACATGTGGCCGCACCCCACCCAGCCGAGGAGCTCCGTGACCGCCACCATCGCGCCCGCCACCTCCGCCGTCTCCGGCGACGAGCGCACCCTCTCCCCGGCCGAGTACGAGACGTGGGCCGCGGAGGTCCGCCGGCTGGCCGAGGAGCGCGGCGCGGTGATCCTGGCGCACAACTACCAGGTCCCCGAGATCCAGGACGTCGCCCACGTCACCGGCGACTCGCTGTACCTGTCCCGGGTCGCGGCGCAGACCGACGCCCGCGAGATCGTCTTCTGCGGCGTCCACTTCATGGCCGAGACGGCGAAGATCCTCTCGCCGGACAAGACCGTGCTGCTGCCCGACCACGACGCCGGCTGCTCGCTGGCCGACTCGATCACCGCCGAGCAGCTGCGCGAGTGGAAGGCCGAGCACCCCGGCGCCGTCGTCGTCAGCTACGTGAACACCACCGCGGCTGTGAAGGCCGAGACCGACATCTGCTGCACGTCGTCCAACGCGGCCGACGTCGTCCGGTCGATCCCGGCCGACCGCGAGATCCTCTTCTGCCCCGACCAGTTCCTCGGCGCGCACGTCAAGCGGGTGACCGGGCGGGACGACATCCACGTGTGGGCGGGAGAGTGCCACGTGCACGCCGGCATCAGCCCGTCCGACGTCCGCGCGCAGGTGGCCGCCCACCCGGACGCCGAGATCCTGGTGCACCCGGAGTGCGGGTGCACCACCTCGGTGCTGGACCTGGTCAGCCACGGCGACCTGCCGGCCGAGCGCACCCGGGTCCTCTCCACCGGCGGCATGGTCGAGCAGGCCGCGACCACCCGGGCGCCCCAGGTGCTGGTGGCCACCGAGGTCGGCATCCTGCACCAGCTGCGGGCGCTCAACGCCGGGACGCAGTTCATCCCGATGAACGACCGCGCCGCCTGCCGCTACATGAAGATGATCACGCCGGCGAAGCTGCTGCAGACCCTGCGCACCGGCGGGGGCGCGGTGGACGTCGACGCGGAGACCGCCGCCCGGGCCCGCCGGGCCGTGGAGGCGATGATCGCCATCGGCGAGCCCGGCCGCGGGGGCGAGTAGAAGGAGAAGGACCCCCTCCTCCCCACCCCTCGCGAGCTCGGGGCGGTGCCCTGGAGGGGGCCGTTCCAGCACCTCACCAGGCCGGGGCCGGCGGTCAGCGCAGGACGTCGGCGGAGATGTCGGTGACGATGGCCCGGAAGGTCCGGGTGTCGACCTCGTCGTCGACCGTGACGCGGACGATGTCGGAGACCTGCTGCGGGGTCGTCGGGCGCACGGCCGCCACCCGGGCGGCGGCGATGAGGTGCAGCCGCTGGACGCGGGCCTCGGGGCACTCGACGGCGTTCCGGACCGGGGAGAGTCGGTTCTCGCGCATGCCCCGACGCTAGGCAGGCCCCCGCGCTCGGCGGGGAGGCGCCGGGCGTGTCCGGGAGCGGGTGGACCCCTCCGTCACACGTGTAACGCGGCCCACAGCGCGGGCGGTCAGATGCGGGTGAACAGGTAGATCGACACTGCGACGCCGAACCCCACGATGAAGACCCGCAGCGGCGTGGTCGGGATGCGGGTGGCGATCCGGGCGCCGAGGAAGCCGCCGAGCAGGCTGGCCGGGGCGGCGACGGCGACGACCTGCCAGTCGACCGGGCCGAACAGGCCGAAGACGACGAGCGTGACGGTGGCGGTGACCGCCGAGAGCGCCGACTTCAGCGCGTTGGCCAGCTTGAGCCGGTGCAGGCCCACCCCGAGGACGCCGACCAGGATGACGCCGAGCGCGCCGCCGAAGTAGCCGCCGTAGACGGTCGCCAGGAACAGCGCCACGTAGAGCCACACCGGGTCGCGCCGCGGACCGCCGTCCTCGGCCTGCTTCAGCCGCCGGGTGAGCAGCGGCTGCACGGCCAGCAGCAGGCTGGCCAGCAGCACGAGCACGGGGACGACGACGTCGAAGGCCGCGGACGGCGTGGTGAGCAGCAGGACGCTGCCGGCGACGCCACCGAGCAGCGCGACGACGCCGAAGCGGAGCAGCCGGCCGCGCTGGCCGGCGTACTCGGCGCGGAAGCCGAGGACGCCGCCGAGGTAGCCCGGCCACTGGGCGATCGAGTTGGTCACGTTGGCGGCCACCGTGCCCAGCCCCAGCGCCACCAGGGTGGGGAAGAGGATCAGCGATCCGCCACCGGCGACGGAGTTGACGACGCCGGCGACGAGGGCGACGCCTGCCGCGATGGCCAGGTCGAGGGCGGACACGACCGGCGAGCCTACGGTGACCGGGTGGAGCTCACGCGGACGGCGACGGTCCTGGCGGCGGCGCTCGGCGGGTCGGGGGTGCTGCACCTGGTCCGGCCGCGGACGTACGAGTGGCTGGTGCCGCCGGAGCTGGGCGACGCCCGCGCCTGGGTGCACGCCAGCGGGGTCGCCGAGACCGCGACCGCCGGGCTGATGGCGGTGCCGGCGACGCGGCGGGCCGGGGGCTGGGCCGCGGCGGCGCTGCTGGCCGCGTTCGTGCCCGCGCACCTGCACACCTTCCGGGTGGTGCCGCGGCGGGCGCTGCCGATGACGGTCGCCGCCGTCCGGTTGCCGCTGCAGGTGCCGCTCATCCGCATCGCGCTGCGCGTGGCGCGGGGCCGATGACCACCGTCGTCCTCGTGGCGGGCGCCTGGCACGGGGCCTGGTGCTGGCGGCGGGTGCTGCCGGCGCTGTGGCGGGCCGGGCACGTGGTCGTCCCCGTGCCGCTGACCGGGGTGGGGGAGCGGGCGCACCAACTCTCGCCGGAGGTCACCCTCACCACGCACGTCGAGGACGTCGTGATGGCGGTGCGGGCCGAGGAGTGCCGCGGCGCCGTGCTCGTCGGGCACAGCTACGGCGGCCTCGTGGTCACCGGTGTGGCCGACCGGCTGGGCGATGAGGTCGGCCGGCTGGTGTACGTCGACGCCGTCGTCCCGACGCCGGGGCAGAGCTGGGCCGACGGCAACCCGCCGGAGGTGCGGGCCGCCCGGCGGGCGGTCATCGCCGAGCGCGGGCACCTCCCGCCGCCGCCGGTGTCGGCCTACGGGCTCACCGGGGACGACGCGGCGTGGGTCGAGCGGCGGCAGACCCCGCAGCCGGGTGGGGTCTACGACGAGCCGCTGCACTTCGACGCCGACCGGTGGGCCGCCCGGCCGCGGACCTTCGTCGACTGCACCGCTCCGGCGCTGCCCACCATCGAGCCGTCCCGCCGGCTGGTGGGCAGCCAGCCGGGGTGGGAGGTGGTCGAGCTGGCCACCGGCCACGACCCGATGGTCAGCGCGCCCGACGAGCTGGCCGCCGTCCTGCTGGAGGTCGCCGGGCGCTAGGGTGCGTCGCTCGACGCCAGGGCCACTCGGGATCGACACGAGGGACGAGGGAGCATGAGCCGCCTCGTCGCCGTCGCGAAGCTCCTCCGCGGCGGTGGGCTGCCGTGGCTGCGCGTCGCCCGTGACGGTCTGGCCGCCGTCCGGGTCGCGGTGGGCGCGGCAGGCCTGTCCACCGGTGTGCTCGAGTGCCTGCGGGACGGGTCGGCCGACACCGCGTCGGTGCGCGCGCGGCTCGGTTTCGACGACGATGGCCTGCTCGAGCCGTGGCTGCGGGTGCTGCAGGGCCACGGATTCGTCCGCTCCTCGGCGGGCGGGTGGTCCCTGTCCCGGCGCGGACGACGGCTGCTGCACGACGAGGTGGTGCGCGCGGCGTACGAGGGGTTCGCCGGCTACCACACCGGGCTCTATCGGGAGCTCCCCTCCCAGTTGCACGGCGGGCCGGCCCGCCGCGACATCGCGGAGCACGGGGAGACGATCGCCCAGCTCACCCGCGCGATGGAGCCGGTCCTTCACGAGGCGCTGGTGGCCGCGGTGCGCGAGGTGCGGCCCACGCGGATCCTGGACGTCGGGTGCGGAGCGGGGCAGAACCTGGCCGCGGTGCTGGCCGCACGCCCGGCGGCGGAGGGCACCGGGATCGAGGTCGACGAGGCCGTGGCCGACATCGCCGAGCGGCTGCTCGCGCAGCGCGGGCTGACCGGGCGGGCGCGCGTGCTGCGCGGCGACGTCCTGGCCCTGGCGGCCGGCGGCGAGGCCGGCGGCCCCTACGACCTCGCGCTCCTCGCGAACGTCGTCTACTACCTGCCGCTCGCCGCACGGGTCCCGCTGTTCCGGGCCCTGGCGGGGCTGCTGTCCGGGGGCGGCGCGCTGCTCGTCACGACGACCGCCGCCACGCCGGACCCGTTCAGCCGGCACTTCGACCTGCTGCTGCGCGCCCAGGGGCAGGGCATGGAGCTGCCCGAGGTCGAGCCGCTGCGCCGGCAGCTCGCCGACGCGGGGCTGCGGCCGGAACCGGCCCGGCGGCTCGTACCGGGGCAGCCGCTGGTCACCGTGCTGGCGCGGCGCTGACCGGCTGGGCCCTCGACGGCGCGCTGCTACCCGTGCAGCCGCCGGTGCAGCTCGCGGACCTCCTCGTCGAGGCCGGGCACGGGGCCCTCGACCGGTACGCCCGGGGCGATCTCGGTGACGGGGAGGGCCCTCACCGGCGCGGGCGGGACGCCGAGCTCGGCCAGCCAGGACGCGAGCTGGGTCGAGGAGCTGGCGTAGACGATCCGGCCCAACCCGACCCAGCCGTGCGCGGCGGCGCACATGGGGCAGTGCTCGCCGGAGGTGTAGACGGTCGCGGCGGCCCGCTCCTCCGGGGTCATGTGCTGGGCGGCCCAGCGGGCGATGGCGAACTCGGGGTGCCGGGTGGCGTCGCCACCGGCTACGTGGTTGGAGTCCTCGAAGCGGACCCGGCCCTCCGCGTCGACCAGCACCGACCCGAAGGGCTCGTCGCCGGCCTCGAGCGCGGCGCGGGCGAGCGCCACGCAGCGGCGCAGGTGGGTGAGGTCCGCGTCGTCGACCATGCGGTCCATCCTGACGACCTCGCCGTCCGCCGTCCTGCCGGAGCACACTGCCCGGCATGCCCCCGCTCCCCATGCCCGACGACTGGCAGCGCGCCCTGGTCGTGGCCGCGCACCCCGACGACATCGAGTACGGCGCCGCGGCGGCCGTCGCCGTCTGGACGGCGGCCGGCAAGGAGGTGCACTACCTGCTGGCCACCCGAGGCGAGGCCGGCATCGCGGGCATGTCGCCGGCCGAGGCCGGCCCGCTGCGCGAGGACGAGGAGCGCCGCTCGGCGGCCGTCGTCGGGGTGTCGGAGGTGGAGTTCCTCGACCACCGGGACGGCGTGCTGGAGGCCGGGGTGGCGCTGCGCCGCGACCTGGCCGCCGCGATCCGCCGGCACCGGCCGGAGCTGGTGCTGACCATGTACGGCGGCCCCACGTGGACCCCGCCCGGCGTCACCCCGGGCTACCTGAACTCCGCCGACCACCGGGCGCTCACCCAGGGCGTGCTCGACGCGGTGGCCGACGCCGCCAACGAGTGGATCTTCCCGGAGCTGACCGAGGAGCGGTGGTCCGGCGTCCAGTACGTCGCGGTGCACACCATCGACCCCGACCCGCCGCACGTGATGGACGTCAGCGCGGGGGTGGAGAAGGCGGTCGCCTCGCTGACCGAGCACCGCCGCTACCTCGAGGCGCTCTCCGACGAGCCGGTCGAGGAGCAGGCACGTCGACAGATCGACATGGCGACGCTGACCGAGGCCGACGAGCGCCGCGTGGGCTTCCGCCTCTACTGGGGCTGAGGCCGGTCACGAGACTGGCCGGCACGACGGACGAGTCGGCTGGGCGGTCAGCCGCTCGCTGCGTCCGACCGCGTACGGGTGTGCAGACACGGCCGGGTCCCGAGCGGGGTCCCCGTGCCGTGGTGACCGGAGTCCTTGACACGTCCCGGACAACGGTCTGCGCTGGCCTTCCTCTCCCCGCACAGAGGGGGACCGATGCCTGCTCTGTTCATCAGTCACAGCAACCAGGACCGGGTCTCGACGGAGCGAGTGGGCAGCTGGCTGCAGAGAGCCGGTTTCACCACGGTCTTCGTGGACTTCGACCCAGAAGACGGCATACCGGCGGGGCGGAACTGGGAACGCGAGCTGTACGCCCAGTTGCGTCGTACCGAGGCCGTGGTCTTCCTTGCAAGTCACGCCGCGACGGCGTCCCGTTGGTGCTTCGCAGAGCTCAGTCTGGCGCGGTCGTTGGGGCATCCCGTCTTCCCCCTGGGTCTCGAGCCCGGGGTGCGACTCCCACTCCTGGCGGACGTGCAGTGGATCGACCTGACCGATGCCGATCTCGCCTCTGACGGGCACGACGGGGACGGAACCGACCGGCCGCCTGCACTGCTCAGGCTCCTGGCGGGCCTGCGGGCGGCAGGTCTCGACCCGGCGGATGCGTTCTCCTGGGACCCGAACCGGTCGCCCTACCCGGGGTTGGCGCCCTTCGACCCGGAGGACGCCGCGGTCTTCTTCGCCCGGGAACGGGAGACCGAGCGGTTGCTCGAGCTGCTGCACCCGACCCTGCAGCACGGTGCAGGCCGGTTCGTGGCTGTCGTCGGCCCGTCCGGGAGCGGTAAGTCCTCGCTCCTGCGCGCCGGGCTGCTGCCCCGGCTCGCCCGGTCGCCGACGCAGTGGATCCTCGTGCCGCCGCTACGACCGGGGAGCCGCCCCACCCACCACCTGGCCGCCTGCCTGGCCGAGGCCTTCACCGAGCGCGGCCACCCCCGATCCACCGCCGATGTCGAGGGCGTCCTCAGCCGTGGGCCGGAGGGGTTGGTCCTCCTCGCCCGGGAGCTGGCCGACCTGGCCGGGAAGGGAACCGGTCAGCCGGCCTCGCTGGTGGTGATCGACCAGGCCGAGGAACTGGTCACCGTCTGCGGAACGCGAGAGCAGCAGTCGTTCCTCAGGCTGCTGGACGGTGCGCTCGGTGAGGACACGCCCCTGTGGGTGGTCGCCTCTGTCCGCTCCGAGTTCCTCGCCACCGCCCCGGAGCGGGCCGGGCTCGCCGAGGTGATCGACGATCCCCTCGTGGTGGAGCCGCTCGGTCGTGGCCGACTCGCCGAGGTGATCGCCCGGCCGGCCCAGAGAGCGGGGTTGGACCTGCAGGCGGGGCTGGTCGAGCGGATGGTCGAGGACACCGCCGGCGGGGACGCCCTGCCGCTGCTGGCCTACACCTTGCGAGAACTGGCGGAGCGGTCCGGGCTCGACGGCCGGATGAGCCTGGCCGAGTACGACGCCGTGGGCGGAGTGGTCGGTGCCCTCCGGCGCCATGCCGACCGCGTCCACGACGAGCTCTCGCGCCGTGGGCTCGGCGTTTCCGTCGTCCCCACCCTGCTCAAGCTGGTCACCGTCAGCCCCGAGGGGGAAACGACCCGGCGCCGCGTGTCCTGCAGTGCGCTGGCCGCCGACGAGCGCGCGGTGGTCGACGCCTTCGTCGACGCCCGGCTGCTGGTGAGTCACGATGCGGCCTCCAGTCCACCTGGTGACCGAGCCACGAGAGATGCCGTGGTGGAGGTCGCGCACGAGGCGCTTCTGCGGCAGTGGCACCCGCTGCGGGACGCCGTCGAGGCCGACCGGTTGAGCCTAGAGCTCCGGTCCGAACTGGAGAGACACGCCGCGGACTGGAAGCACGGCAACCGCGACGAGTCCTACCTGCTGCGCGGCGGGCGGCTCGCGGCCATCGGTGAGTGGGCCGACGAGCACGTCGGCGAGCTGGGACCGGTCGAGAGCCAGTACCTGCAGGCCAGCCGGGCGCTGGCCGCGCGCGAGCTGGAGACGGCCCGGCGCTCGAACCGGCGGCTGCGCGTACTGGCCGCCGCTCTGGCGGTCCTGCTGCTGGCAGCCGTCGCCGCAGGGGGACTGGCCCTGCACCAGAACCGCGAGGCGCAGGGGCAGGCGCGCTTGGCCATGTCCCGCCAGATCGCGGCCGAGTCCGGCGATCTCGTCCAGGGCAAGCCCGACACGGCGATCCTCGCCGGCCTGCAGAGCATGAGCCTGGCCGGCGGCGAGCAGCCGGACCCCATCCCGCCGGACGGGCTGATCACCGGCCTGGCCCGGATGACGCACACGTCTCAGCTCCTCAGCGGTCACACCGGCCCGGTGTGGGGGGTGGCGTTCAGCCCGGACGGTCGGCTGCTGGCCACCAGCAGCGGGGATCGGACCGTGCGGCTGTGGGAGGCCGACTCTGGCCGGCCGGCCGGCGATCCGCTGACCGGGCACACGGCCGCCGTCAGGGACGTGGTGTTCAGCCCGGACGGGGCTCTGATGGCCACCGCCGGGGGTGACCAGACACTGCGGCTCTGGGACGTGGCGACCCGGCAACCGCACGGCCAGCCGCTCACCGGCCACGCCGCGGGGTTGTGGGCGGTCGCGTTCAGTCCCGACGGGAGCCTGCTGGCGACGGCGGGTGCCGACCACACGGTGCGGCTGTGGGACGTGGCGACCGGTCTACCGTGGGGCTCGCCACTGACCGGCCACACGGACGAGGTCCGCGACGTGACCTTCAGCCCGGACGGCGCCCAGCTGGCGACCGTCGGCGTCGACCGGACGCTGCGGCTGTGGGACGTGGCGACCGGACAGGCTCTCGGGGAGCCACTGACGGGGCACGAGGACGAGGTCCGCGGGGTGGCCTTCAGCCCCGACGGGACACTGCTGGCGACCGCCAGTGCCGACCGGTTCGTGCAGCTGTGGGACGCGGTCACCGGGCAGCCCCTGGGGCAGCCGCTCGGTGGCTACTCGGGCCCGGTCTGGGCGGTGGCGTTCAGCCCTGACGGCGGGTTGGTGGTCAGCGCAACCCAGAACGGGACGGTGCAGCTGTGGGACACCGCGTCGGGGCAGCCCTATTCGCAGCCGCTGGTCGGCCACACCATGTGGGCGGACGGCGTGGCGTTCAGCCCGGACGGGTCCCGGGTCGCCAGCGTGAGCCTCGACCAGACGGCGCGGATCTGGGACGTGACTGAGACGTCCTCCGTCAGTCAGGCGCTCGCCGGCCACACCGACGTGGTGAACGAGGTGGTGTTCAGCCCGGACGGGAACCTGCTGGCCAGCGCCAGTGCCGACCAGACGGTGCAGCTGTGGGACGTTGCGACCGGTCAGCCGACCGGTCAGCCGCTGGTCGGTCACAACGATTGGGTGAACGGGGTGGCGTTCAGCCCGGACGGGGACCTGCTGGCCAGTGGAGGTGACGACCAGGCGGTGCGGCTGTGGGACGTGGCGACCGGTGAGCCCCGCGGTGAGCCGTTGACCGGGCACACCGACTGGGTGCTCAAGGTGGCGTTCAGCCCGGATGCAGAGCTGCTGGCCAGCGCGGGCCAGGACCGGACGGTGCGGCTGTGGGACGTGGCGACGGGTGGCCCCCGCGGTGAGCTGTTGACCGGGCACACCGACTGGGTGAGTGGGGTGGCGTTCAGCCCGGACGGGGACCTGCTGGCCAGTGCCAGTGGGGACCAGACGGTGCGGCTGTGGGACGTGGCGACGGGAGAGCCCCGCGGTGAGCCGCTGGCCGGCCACACCGGTTACGTGCAGGACGTGGCGTTCAGCCCCGACGGTCGCCTGATGGCCTCGGGCAGCACCGACAACACCGTCCGCCTGTGGGACGTCGCGTCCGGGCAGCCCCACGGGGAGCCGCTGAGGGGGCACACCAACACCGTGCTGAGCGTGGCCTTCAGCCCGGACGGTCGGCTGCTGGCCAGCGTGGCGGACGATCGGACGCTGCGGCTGTGGGACGTGGCGACCGGGCAACCCCATGGCCCGTCGCTGACGGGACACGAGAACGAGATACGAGGAGTGGAGTTCAGCCCGGGAGGCCGGTGGGTGGCGACCGGCAGCCGTGACGGCCTGGTGCGCTTGTGGGACACCGAGTTCACGTCCTGGGTCGAGGCCGGCTGCACGATGGTGAGCCGGAACCTCTCCATGACCGAGTGGGAGCAACTGGCTCCCGGGATGGCCTACGAGCGGACGTGTCCCGACCTGCCCGCGGGAGAAGGTGCCCCTCGGGACGCTCCCGTCGCTCGCTACTCGAGCTGATGCGCGCTCAGGCAGAGCTGGTGGTCGGGGGAGAGGGTCCGGCTCACCGTGGACGACGCCAAGCAGCTGGTGCGGGCGGCGGGCGATGAGCGGCAGCACCGAGCCCACGAGGCCGATCTCGAGCAGGTGAAGCTGTGGGCCGACGGAGGGCAACCGTGAGAACACGGCTGCGAGGGAGACCGCGGATCACGGCCGCATCGTCCTGGCGGCACGCCGATGCCTTGACGAGGCCATGGACCCCGTCACGACAGGTCCGCACTAGGGTGGGAGGCACGACGGACGAGTCGGCCGGGCGGTCGCGTCGGCGGGGGAGACCTCGTCGCCGAGGAACGTCCGGGCTCCACAGGGCAGGGTGGTCGCTAACGGCGACCCGGGGCGACCCGCGGGACAGTGCCACAGAGAACAGACCGCCGGCGGTACGCCGCCGGTGAGGGTGAAACGGTGGTGTAAGAGACCACCAGCGCACCGGGTGACCGGCGCGGCTCGGTAAACCCCACCCGGAGCAAGGTCGAGAGGGACGGCGGACTGGTCCTCCAGGACGCCGTCCTGCGCAGGCGTTCGAGGGCTGCCCGCCCGATGCCTGCGGGTGGACCGCTGGAGCCTGCCGGCAACGGCAGGCCTAGATGGATGACCGCCCATCGGGATGCCGCGAGGCACCCGTGGACAGAACCCGGCGTACAGGCCGACTCGTCCGTCGCCTCCGCCTTAACAGGGCCCTGACCTGCGGAGACTCCGCTGGGTCACTGGGCCTCCTGGTCCTGGGGGCACGCCGGGGGCACAACAGCGCCACGCCAGGCCTCGTCCACGGCCTCCCGGGTGCGCTCCTCGGAGTCCGGCCACAGGTGCGAGTAGGTGTCCAGCGTCTCCGAGGCCGAGGCGTGGCCCAGTCGGGCCTGGACGGTCTTCACCGACTCGCCGTGCCGTATGAGCAGAGACGCGTAGTGGTGCCGGAGACCGTGGAAGGTCTCCGCCGACGGCAGCCCGGCTGCCCGCGCGGCCGGCTGCCACACCTGCGCAGAGAACGCTGTCCGCCGGATGGGCTTGCCCGCCTCGGTGGTGAAGACGAAGCCGTCCGGCCCGGCCGGGAAGGCTGCCAGGTGGGCCGCCAGCGCGTCGACGACCACCTGGGGGAGCGGGATGGTCCTGTGGGACGCCGCCGTCTTCGGCGGGGCCAGGAAGGGCTCCCTGCCTGGGACGAGCACCAACTGCCGGTCCACGGTGACCTGCCGACGGAGGAAGTTGATTCGGTCGACGGTCAGCCCGAAGACCTCGCCCTGCCGCATCCCGGTGCCCGCCGCCAGGACGAACAGGGTGCGGTACCGGTCGGGGGCGGCGGCGATGAGGGCGGCCACCGCCTCGGTGGACAGCGGCTCCACGCGCTTCGGCTGCCGCTTCGGCAGCTTCGTCCCCTCGCACGGGCTGGTGGCCACCCGCCGGTCCCGGACGGCGGCCTTGAAGATGCCGGCCACGATCCGGTGCACGACGCCCACCGTGGAGGGGGCCAGCGTCTCCGACAGCCGCCTCACCCAGGCTTGAACCTCGCTCGGCCGGACGTCGGCCAGCGGCCGATGGCCGAGGTGCGGGTACACGTGCCTGCGCAGCATCGTCTCGTGGTGCGCCGCCGTAGTCGGTCGGTGTACCTGCCCAGCTCGCCACTCCTCGGCGTAGTCCTGGAAGGTGACCTTGCCGGCCTTGGGGTCGACGTAGGCACCGGTGAGCATGGAGTACTCGATGGCGGTGGCGTAACGGTGGCCCGGTAGTAGGCCAGCCCGATGCGTAACCCGCCGCCCCGGACGACGCCGAACCCCCTGCACCTGCGACAGCTCACGGCCGAGCAAGGTAGCTACCGGCTTGGTGCGGGAGAAATAGCTGAAGAGAAGTTGGGGTCAGAAGATGCCCCCTGGACGCCCAGAGAAATGTCACTGAGGTTTTCTCAACGGATTGGTCGTTCGGCGCGGGTCAGGACGAGCGCTGCTTTGGTGACGGCGCCGATCCGCTGAGGGCACAGTCGGATGCGGTTGAGCGCCTTCCAGCGGGTCTTGAGCAGCGCGATCCCGCGTTCGCCTTCGGCGCGTAGGCAGCCGATGAGCTGGTTGCGGGCGAGGTTGTCCGGATGCAGGCCGTGGCCCTTGGTTGGGGTCAGCACGCCGGCGCCGGCGCCGTTGTAGCCCTTGTCGGCCAGCGCGGGCAGGCCCAGCAGGGCAGCTGCGGCCTGCAGCGCGCCGAGGAAGCCGGTGGCTCGGGCGGCAGCCAGGTCATGGGTCGAGCCGGGTTCGACGTCAGAGACTGCGACCGGGTGCCCGTCGGGGTCGCTGACGATCTGCACGTTGCCGCCGTGGGTGTGGTGCTTGCCGGAGAACCACAGGTCATGACCGGTGTCGGGGTTCTTCACTCGGCAGCGGTCGGTGCGGATGAGGGTGCCGTCAAGCACGACATGGGTCCAGCCGGCGGCCTTGCCGGCCTCGAGCACCTGGTGCAGGTCTGGTGCGTGGGCGGCGAGGGCGTCGATGCCTTCGTGCAGGTAGCGGTAGCCGGTGGCGATCGAGATCTTGGTGTCGGCGGCGAGCACCGTCATGTCGGCGTCCTCGCGAAACCAGCGCAGCACCAGCACCGCCTGCTCTCGGGCCGACGCGGCGCGGGCGCCCACGCCGGTGCCCCGGCGCAGCCGTTCGGCGATCAGCAGTTCGGTCAGCAGCGTGGCGGTTTCAGCGGGCACGTCGAGCGTGGCAGAGTAGGTGATCACGTGGGGTCCTTGCGGTGACGATCGTTCCTAGGCAGAACCGATCCTCGATGCGGGGCCCCACGCTCTATGCAGCGACACGCCCGACCGGCTGCTGACCTGCACTCTTCAACACAGGCAATCCAGTCGGCCACCAATCCGCTGAGAAAACCTCACTGCATGCACGTGCGGCCGAACAGGAAGATCGTTCGCTGGACGGCGCTGGCTGTGACTGCCCTCGTGATCGGCTTCCGCAGCGACGGCTCCACCGCTGTTCGACCGTCGCCGGGGCACGGGTGACGGCAGTGGGCCGGTGGTTATGAAGTGGGCATGGGGATCGATGTCATCCCATGCCAACCACCAATCCTGCTGTTCCCTCGGGCACGTACTGGCCGCCGTTCGCTGGTGGGTGGCCGGGCACCCCTGAGTGTCAGGCGTGCTCGTCGGAGGACCGGCATGTCGTGCCGGCTGCTGAGCGGCAAAAAGCCCCGGCGGACCCGTCTGGGTGAGGGTGGGCCGCCGTTGTAGCCTAGTGATGCGCGTCGGAGACCGGGTGGATGCCCATCGTCTCTGCGTCGACCGCGTTGCCTTTCGAGCACCTTGAGTGGGCAACCGCCCAGCTTTCGACGGGCGTCGCCGAGGGCTGCTTATCTCAGCTCATGGCATTCCGGTCGGTTGACAACCCGTCTGCGTCTCTGATCTCTTTTGCTCTGTGGCTACCAAGACCCAGGTTGTTCTGTTCGATGACCTCACCGGTGAGCCGGCCAACACGACCGTTAGGTTCGCCCTGGACCAAACCGAGTACGAGATTGACCTCTCGCATGAGAACGCAGCGGAAATGCGGGACGGACTTTCTCGGTACGTTGACACTGCGCGGAGGGTGACCGGCGGACGCCGGAGCGCGCCGCCGGCGAAGCTCCCGTACACCGGATACGACCCGGCCGCGGTGCGTGCGTGGGCGGCCGGGCAGGGCATCGAGGTCAACGCGCGCGGGCGCATCAAGGCAGACGTCGTAGAGAAGTTCCGGGCCGCCGGCAACTGAGCCCACCGTCCCCGACCGGCGCGCGCGACGGGCGGGCCGGGGCCGGCGACGGGCCTTAGCGTCCTCAGCTGCTCCTCACCGGCCTCGGGCCGCCGGCGGTCATCGGTTGGCCAGCTTGAGCAGGACGTCGGCGTTGCAGGGCCGATCCATCGGGCACCAGCAGGCGAGATCATGGCCGCCCAGGAGCCGGCGGGCCTCGGCGGCGTAGTCGCCGGCGGCCCAGCGACGGAACCACGCCATCGCGGTCGCAATGTCCTGGCAGCGGACGACGCGGACGCCGTCGTCGTAGCTGTGAGGACCGGGCCTCCTTCCGTCACAGCTGCCGGCTCTAACCACAAGCGTGATCCGGGGGAACCCCCGTTGTCATAGCATTCAGGGACACCGACGTGACGGCTGTTGGGGCGGCTGGCTTCAACTCATTTCCGCGGCAATGTAGGCAGCGAGGTGACCAGCTGCAATCCGCTCAACAAGGTGCGTGGCCTGTACAGCCAGCGTCCGCGGAGCTGAGGGTTGATGAACGTCAACGTCCGTGGTGACTGGCGAAGAGTTGCCGCGGGGGAGCGCGGCCCGGTTGACCCGGCGAACAACGTTAGAACGTGGGCAAGACCCGAAGAGTCCTCAGGCTTCGAAGTTTGGCCCGTACCGACCTGACCCTGGGTCTCCGCCGTCTATCGCAGGCAACTACGAGCTGCGAGACTGCTCGCGAAGCCAAGGGAGGCGCCGTGAGCGAGGTCGTGCGCTTCCACCTAGACGAGGGCTCGGCAGTACTCGTAGAGGTGGACGAGGACACTTTCGGTGTGGAGCGGGTCAGCCGTGGTCAGGACGGGGTCGTCGAAGCGGGCCGTCGTCTGACAGACGCCCTCGCGGACGTGCGCGATGCGGCACGGGCTTCCATGAACGTCCTGCAGACGCTGTCGCCGGACGGCCTCGAACTGGAGTTCGGCGTCAAGTTCGCGGGTGAGGCCGGAGCGATCATCGCCAAGACGTCCGCGGAAGGCCACTTCAGCGTCAAATTGTCATGGTCGCCGAACGGTCCTGGACGAGAGTGAACCGTCGGCGACACACCTGCGCAGCGCGGCGAAAGTGGGCGCGAGATGAAGCAGGAGGCCGGCCGGCCCGTCGGTGTTCCCTTCGACCTTGATGCTGCAGTAGCGCGCGTGCGGTCGCCCGCAGGTGACGTGATCGGTGGCGGCTTCCTTATCGACCCCACCCATGTCGTTACCTGCGCCCACGTCGTCGCCAGAGCCCTTGGCCGAGATGTCCATGACAGGCAGACTCCGGACGGCACCGTCACCGTCGATTTCCCCCTGGTCGGCCCCATGGCCTCGGCGCAGGCCCGCGTCGAGGTGTGGCACCCGGTCGACCCCAGCGACAGGGGTGACATCGCCATCCTGTCATTCGGGGGCGAACTCCCACGGGGTCCTGTTCCCGCCCGGCTCGTCTCGTCCGACGACTTCTGGGGACATCCGTTCCGGACATTCGGATTTCCCCGACGTCACGATCACGGTGTATGGGCGGCCGGGGTCCTGAGAGGTTCCCAGGGCGCCGGCTGGGTCCAGATGGAAGCGATTTCCTCCGGCTACCCCGTCGAAGCGGGCTTCAGCGGTGGTCCGGTCTGGGACGATGAGCTGGCAGGCGTGGTTGGCATGACCGTGGCGGCGGATGCGCGGAGCGATCTGCGTACGGCATATCTGATCCCCGCCAGCACGCTGATCGACGCTTTTCCGCCCCTGGCTCGCCACACGTTGCCTCCCTGCCCGTATCGCGGCCTGTACCCGTTCCGGGTTCAAGACGCCTCGCTCTTTTTCGGCCGGGAGGACCTCACCGACCGACTGGTGCGGGAGGTCACGCGCCGGCCACTCGTCGCGGTGGTGGGCCCCTCGGGCAGCGGTAAGTCGTCGGTGGTCTTCGCCGGGCTCCTGCCGCAGCTGCTGCAGCAGCCGGGCTGGGTAAGCGTGAGCATGCGCCCTGCGCAGGCATCGTCCCCACTGCACGCCTTGGCCGGCGCGATCCTTCCCGTGCTCGAGCCGGACCGCTCTGAGACGGAGCGGCTCGCCGCCATGGACCCGCTCACCGACGTCCTGCGCGACGGTCACCTGCCCGATGTCATCAGCAGGGTGCTGGTGCGGCAGCACGCGACCCGGCTGGTGCTCGTGGTCGACCAATTCGAGGAACTCTTCGGTCGCGGCGTTTCGGCCGACGCCACCCAATTCATCCGGACACTGCTGTCCGCCCTGCCGGATCAGCGCGGCACACAGTCGGCGTTCACGACCGTGCTCACGTTGCGTGCCGACTTCCTCGGCAACGCGCTCCAGGACCCGGTCATGGCCCAGGCGCTCGAGGACTCGGTCACCACCATCGGCCAGATGGGTCGGGACCAGCTCCGGTCGGTGATACTGAGGCCCCTGCCGCCGGATGTCCGGTATGAGGCTGGCCTGGTCCAGCGGATCCTCGGGGACGTCGGCGAGGAGCCCGGCAGCCTGCCTCTCCTGGAGTTTGCGCTGACCCTGCTGTGGGAGAAACAGGAGCGAGGACTGCTTAGCCACGCGGCCTACGAAGAACTCGGCGGTGTCGACGGCGCACTGGCCACGTACGCCGAACGAGTCTTCTCGGAACAGGTGCGCCCAGAGGACCAGGACGAAGCGCGGCGCCTCTTCATCCAACTGGTCCGCCCCTCAGACGCTGCCCCTGTGCGTCGCGTGGCGCGTCGCGCGGAGCTCGGTGAGGCCCGCTGGCAACTCGGGCAGCGCATAGCCGCGACTCGCCTCCTGGTCGCCGACCGCGACGCCGCCGGCGCGGAGTCCGTGGAGCTCGTGCATGAGGCCCTGATCGACGGCTGGACCCGCCTCCACACCTGGGTGGCCGAGGACATGGCCTTCCGCGCCTGGCAGGAGCAGCTGCGCGCCTCGGTTTCGGCCTGGGAGAAGGTGCGCCGCGACACGGGGGCACTGCTGCGCGGAGCGCAACTCGCGGAGGCGGAGCGCTGGCTGCAGGAGCGACAGGACGACCTCAGCGAGACCGAACAGGACTTCATCAAGCTGAGCAAGACCTTCCGGGGACGGTCGGTGCGCCGACTGCGCCTGGCCGTGGCCACGTTGACCGTGTTGCTACTCGTTGCGTCAGGGCTTGGCGTGGTGGTGACGAAGCAGCGCAATCAGGCTGCTCAACAGTCTCGAGTCGCAGAATCTAGTTTGCTAGCCAGTGAAGCGATGTCCCTGGCCGGTTCAAGACCGGATGTCGCCTTGGCGCTCGCGGCCGCTGCATACAGACGGGCAAACTCTCCGGAGGCGACACGGATTCTGACGAGAATGGCCACTGATCACCAAGACACGGATGCTCTATTGCTCACCTCCCTGCAATCCGTAAGTGGCGTCCAATTCAATCCCACGGACTCGAACGTGCTCGCCGTGCAAGGCGACGGCGGTATAACGCTCTGGGATGTGAAGAACGACAAGCCTCTGTACGCCACCGGACCATTGGACGAAGGCATCGGCGGCACAGCATTCAGCCACGACGGGAGGATGATCGCGTTAGCGCTATGGGGCACCAAGTCGTGGGTGGCCTTGTGGTCTCCCGCTAACGACCGGGTCGATGTTGTATCCGCTGACGTGGACAGCGCCTACAGTGCCGGGACGCTTCAGTTCTCGCCAAACGATACTCTTGTGGCCTTCTGTACAGACGAGGGAATAGAGTTGTGGAGGGCAGACAACCCCCAACTCGAATCGTCAATCCCTCTGACAGACGCCTTAACCTGTTCGTTCGGCTTCACAGCCGACTCTAGTGTCCTGTACATGGACGACGGCGAAATCAAGCGCTGGGACATCCGTACGCGTGAAGTCGCAACCCATGGCCGGGTGGCAGAACCTGGTCAGGGTGCGAGTCTAAGCATCGCCCCTAATGGACAGGTTGCCCTCTGTGTTGACGGACAGGGCCACATGTTCTGGTGGGATGTCGTGGGAAAAAAGCAGCTCGAGGACGCGTCACAGCTTGCGTTCACGGGATCGACGCCGACCTTCACACCTGACAGTCAATGGGCCATCACCCAGAGCAACATGGTACAGGGGGGTGCCTATCTGATCGACGTATCCAGTCGCCAGTTGGCGGCGAGCTTCACCTTGCCGTGGCTGGGAGGTTTCCCGCAGGGTGCATCGCTCAGCGGTGATGGACAGCTCATCGCCTTTCCCGCGGGCGGAGGTGCAGTTGGTCTTACCGAGGTGGTGACCCACCGCGAAGTGCCGGTCGATGCCTCGCAGATTGCCCTTCCGAAGGACGACCCCGATCACATCATCACGGTCACGTTCAGTGAATCTTCGACCGGCGGCGTCGAGAGTTATGCCTTGGACGGCAGTGAACGGGTGGAGCTCCTGCCTGCCTCGCCGCTTCCGTCCGACTCTCAGGCACCGCCATCAGCGCTCAGCCCCGACGGGCACTACTACGCACAGTGGGACGAGTCGTCGAATCGGGTCGTCTTGACGGACATATCGATCACGCCGGTCGGGCAAGGTAGGCAGCTTGAGGGACCCACCAGCACACCTAAGGCCCTTGCGTTCGACCCCGGTGGGCAGTTCCTAGCCTCCGTCGACTCGCCGGACGGTACCCAATCCCTAGAGCTCAGCGTGTGGTCCGCTGAGACCGGAGCTCTCAGCTCCCACTTCCCGTTGCCCGAGGGGTACGTATTGGGAAATGAAGGTCTTGCCGTTCATCCCACGGGTCAAACCGTGGCCACCTACGACTCCCACGGCACAGTGACACTGTGGGAGCATGCGGGGAAGAAGCTGACAGAGCTGTCCGTCGACGGGGCTAGCGCAGTCAACTTCAGCCCCAATGGCAGGTGGTTGAGCGTCGTGACGTCAGCCAACACCCGACTTTGGGACATGAAGGACACCAAGCAGTCGCCGCGACGATTGGCCGCAGGGCCGTCGAACTTGGTTGCGAGCCTCGCTCGGTTCAGTCCTGACGAAGAATACATTGCGATCGCTACCAGCGACGGCGCCAGCCCCTACATATCGGTGTGGAGGACGGCTGACGGAGAATTTGTAGGTGAGGTCGCCAGTTATGCGTCGGACTATCTCTTTACACCCGACAACGAGCACCTCATCGTATCCGGTTCGGGGGTACACGTCGTTTCGTTTACACCATCGGCAGCTCTCGACACCATCTGCAGAATCCTGAGAGACCATAGTTTGAGCGCCAAGGAGTGGGACCGGTACGTGCTAGGGGTCGACTACATCCCAGCATGCGGCTGAGAGCCTTACCGCTTCTGCGCCAGAAGTGGCGCCCTGAAGCAGGGACGAGTGATCGGGGGCCGAACGAGCGATCGTTAGGGCTCGCGCTCGTCGAGTTCTTGCATGTGAACCAGGCCCGACACGGCGACCTCCGGGCTCAGTCCTCGAATATGTCTGAGGCCGCCTTCAGACATCCCACGGTGGTAAGCGTCTAGCGGCAGCTTGATCGAGTTCGGTGTGCCAGGCGGTGCGTCGTCGTAGTGGGTGCGGCGGCGCAGGCAGCCGTGCACGACCCGGCGCTGCGCCGTGCTGTCGGGGCGTTGGATCAGCCCCTACGACCGCGCAGTGTGGACGCGGGCCAGCGACATGGACATCGATCACCGCGGCGCCCTCAAGGAAGCCTGGGAGTTCGGCGCTCGTAGCTGGCCTGCCGCGGATCGGCAGCGCTGCGCCACGACCCTTCCTTCGGCGCGACCCTCGAAGCCGTCACCGACAACGTCAACTCCTCCGAGGGGTCACCACAACCCGGCCCAATGGCTGCCACCCCTGACAGCGAACCGCTGTGACTACGCGATCAAGTGCGTTCAGGTGAAGTACCGCTGGCGGATGACCATGGACACCGCCGAGCGCAACAAGCTCAGCAGCCTTCTCAGCGGGTCGTGCGGGGTGAGGGCCGTCACCATTCCCGCCCGGGCACGCTGATCATGCTGGATTCATCCCATCCGCATGACTCCAACAGAGGACGACTTCCGATGCTCAGCGTTACCCCGGCACCCCACATCCCCCAGAAACCTTGAGCCGGGTAGTGCGAGGGGGCCACAGTCGTGTTCATCAACCTCGGGTCCCCCGTGCGGCCGGCTGGGCGCACTGCGGCGCAACCGCGTAACGGGACACCGGAGGCGAGCCCCCGACCAACGGCAGTCTCCGCCAGGGCGATCGAGTCATAGGGTCTCGCCCATGTCAGCGATGCGGCCGATTATTGCAACCGTCGCCTGGACGGGTCCCAGGCAGGCCGCTCTCAGCTGGTCATGGCACCAGCAGGCCGAGGACCAGCCGAGCTTCCGCCGCCCGAGGCGAGAAACATGAGCGAGGCAGCCGGCTGGTGGCTGGTGGTCGGCGTCCTCGGCGTCTACGCGGTCGCGTGCTGGGGGCTGCTCGTCTGGCAGCGGAGAGCGATCCGCAAAGCCTTCGGGCGGCTTGACGCCGACATCGACAGCCTCACAGCCCACCTCGACGCGCTCATCGCCCGGCTCAACGGGCCGAACGCGGATGGGCGGGGCCGGACCGGGCCCTCCTGACCCCACCTGCAAGCCCCCTGGACCCCACATCCCTCAGAGATATTTGGCGGGCTAGTACGAGAAGAGGCCGCGGCCCGGCTCAACAAACCCGGGTCGGCCGTTCAGGGGCACAGCCGAGGCGCATCCCACCGCGTCAGGATGCGACGGCCTGTGACTACAGAGGGTGATTAATGCTGGCCAAGCACGGTCTCCCATCGCGTCGATACGGGTCCTTTCCCTGCTTGACCGTTCCCGGCGTACAGGCCGACTCGTCCGTCGCCTCCGCCGACCCGCAGGAGCGCCGTCAGCGGTGGGCGTCGGTCTGCACGGGTCCGCGACCCGGCCGAGCACGGCGTCCACCGCGGCAGGTGTCCGCGGCCCGATGAGATTGCCCGCGTCCGCCGGTCCCAGCTCCCGGACCGAGTCGTGGATCAGGAGGACGCATGCGGGAGATCGTCGTGCACATGATGCTGTCGCTGGACGGCTACTTCGAGGGGCCCGACCACGACCTGAGCTGGCACCTCGTCGACGAGGAGTTGCACGCGCACTTCAACGAGCAGCTCGCGACCAACAGCACCTTCCTGGAGGGCCGGGTCACCTACGAGCTCATGGAGGAGTTCTGGCCGACGGCCGACCAGGACCCGGACTCCCCGCCGACCATGCGCGAGTTCGCCGGCATCTGGCGGGCGGTGCCGAAGATCGTGTTCTCCCGCACGCTGCAGGAGGTCGGCCCCAACGCCTCGCTGCGGGCAGAGGTGGACGCCGACGAGATCCGCGCACTGAAGCAGCAGCCCGGCGGGGACATGACGCTCGGCGGGGTCGACCTGGTCGAGACCTTTCGCCGGCTGGACCTGGTCGACCAGTACCGGCTGTACATCAACCCGGTCGTCATCGGCCGCGGTCGACGGCTGTTCGAGACCGCCGACGACCCGACCGACCTGGAGCTGGTGGAGAACCGGCGGTTCGGTAACGGTGTCGTCCTGCTGCGCTACACCGTCCGACGGCCCTAGGTGCCGACGTCCAGCGGTCCGAGCAGGACGGGTGGGGCGTCCGGGAGCACGTGGCCGTGCTGCCCCGAGCGTATGGGGACGGCTCCGGTCCGCACCGGGTCCGCGCTCGGCCGAGCGCCGGGTCCACGGCGGCCGTGCGCCGCCCGGCCGGTGGGGCGCAAGGGGCGATGTGGCGTAGGGCACGATGACTGCCCGCCACGGTCGTGGAGAGAGCCGCTGGCAGGGAGGAACGTCACATGCTCGGATTGATCGGGATCATCCTGTCGCTGGTGCTGTTGATCGTGCTGGCCTACCGCGGGATCAACGTGCTGATCCTCGCGCCGTTGATGGCGCTGCTGGCCACCGCGTTCGCCGGGGGCCTGCCACTGTTGGCCACCTACACCCAGGTCTTCATGCCAGCCCTGGGCAACTACGCCATCACCTACTTCCCGCTGTTCCTGCTCGGGGCCATCTTCGGCAAGCTGATGGACGACTCCGGCGCGGCCCGGGTGATCGCGCACTCCATCGTCGACAAGCTCGGCGGGACGCGGGCGATCCTCGCGATCGTCCTGTCCTGCGGCATCCTCACCTACGGAGGCGTGTCGCTGTTCGTCGTCGCCTTCGCGGTGTTCCCCATCGCCGCGGCGCTGTTCCGCGAGGCCGGCGTCCCCAAGCGGCTCATCCCGGCCACGATCGCGCTGGGTTCGTTCACCTTCACGATGACCGCGCTGCCCGGCACCCCGGCCATCCAGAACGCCATCCCGGCGCCCTTCTTCGGCACCAACGCCTTTGCTGCGCCGGTCCTCGGCACGATCGCCGGTCTGATCATGTTCGGTGGCGGCATGGCCTGGCTGACCTTCCGGGCGCGGCGGGCCGCGGCGGCCGGGGAGGGGTACCTCGACGAACCCTCCCGCACCCCGGACGACCCCGACGACACCGCACCCGGTGCCGCCGGCTCGGGGGGGCCGCGCCCGCTGCCTTCCGGGGCGGCCGGCCCGGGTGGGGGCGCGGCCGGCCCGGGCACCGGGGCGGCCGACCCCACCGGAGAGCTCGACCGGCCCGCCCACAGCTCCGCGGCCGGCAGCTCCGATGTCGACGTGCAGACCGAGCAGCCGGCGAACCGGCCGTCGGTGGCGGTGTCCTACCTGCCGATCTTCGTGGTCGTCGCCTTGAACTACGTACTGGTGACGTGGGTCTTCCCCGCCATGGACACCGACTACCTGGCGCAGGACGCCTACGGCGCCACCGACATCCAGACCGTCGGCGGCATCTGGGCGATCATCGTCGCGCTGGTCACCTCCTGCGCGCTCATCCTCGCCCTCAACTGGAAGCGGTTCGCCAGCGCCAAGGAGTCGGTCAACGCCGGCACGATGGGCTCGCTGCTGCCCATCTTCAACACCGCCAGCGAGGTCGGCTATGGCGCGGTCATCGCCTCGCTGCCGGCCTTCCGCGTGGTGCGCGACGCCGTGCTGGGAGTCTCGGACAACCCCCTGATCTCCCTCGCCGTCTCGGTCAACGTGCTCGCCGGCATCACCGGCTCGGCTTCCGGCGGCATGAGCATCGCGCTGCAGACGCTCGGTGAGACCTTCCGCGACCTCGCCGAGGCGCAGGGCATCAGCCTCGAGCTCATGCACCGGGTGACCACCCTCGCCTCCGGTGGATTCGACGCCCTGCCGCACAACGGCGCCGTCATCACCCTGCTCGCCATCTGCGGGCTGACCCATCGGCAGTCCTACAAGGACATCGCCGTGGTGGCCGTCGCCATCCCGGTGCTGGCCCTGATCGTGGTGATCGTGCTCGGCACCCTCTTCGGAGGCTTCTGACCCGCGCCCGCCCGCACAGGCCCGGGGGAGGCCGGCCGACCGCATGCCGTATCGGCGACGGTCGGCCGGCCAGCCGGTCACCCGGAGCACTGCCGCCGTCCGCTCCTCGCTGCGGTGCTCCGCGGCTGTCGTCGATCGGGGTCCGGTGCACCGATCCCGCCCCGCGGCAACACCAGGACACCGCGGCCTCCCTCGCCGGCGTCCCTCCCTGTCCGGCGTCGGGCAGCTCCACGACTCGCCGACGTGGCGCAACCCGTGGATGCTGTGGCCACGCTCCGGGCAGCGAGGAGGTGACCGTGGATCGGCACAGTCGTCCGTGGGCACTGCCCGATCCCGTGCGGCGCCGAGCTGCGCAGCCCCGACGGTTCCCTGCACGACGGCCCTCGCGGGGACCGTGCGCCACCTCCTGCGCAGGACCGCCGGCCCGTCGTCCGGTCGGCTCCCGCGCCGCTCGCTGGACCTCGCCGGTGCCGCGGTGCTTCTGGTGATCGCCGTCGTCCTCGACCGGGAGACCGCGCGCAGCGACGTGACGCGGGTCCTCGCCGCCGCTCGGGCGCCGGCCGGCGCCGGCCGGCGCTGAGCCCCGCCGTCCGGTGCACCGCAACAAGGTCATCTCGGCCGACGCCGCGGCGCAGATCGTTCTCGACGGTGACACCGTCGCCACCGGCGGGTTCGTCGGCGTCGGGTTCGCCGAGGAGTTGGCGCTCGCGCTGGAACGGCGGTTCGAGGCCACCGGCTCGCCGCGGGACCTCACCCTGGTCTACGCGGCGGGCCAGGGCGACGGCGGTGCGCGCGGACTGAACCACTTCGGCGCCGAGGGCATGGTGCGCCGGGTCATCGGCGGGCACTGGGGGCTCGTGCCGAGCCTGGGCGTGCTCGCCCTCGACGACCGCATCGAGGCGTACTGCTGGCCGCAGGGGGTCATCAGCCACCTGTTCCGGGAGATCGCCGGCGGGCGCCCGGGCGTGGTGACCAAGGTCGGGCTCGGCACGTTCGTCGATCCGCGCCACGGGGGCGGCCGGATGAACGAGTGCACCACCGAGGAACTGGTCGAGCTGGTGACGCTGCGCGGGGAGGAGCACCTGTTCTTCCCCGCGCAGCCGGTGCACGTGGCCCTGCTGCGCGGGACGACGGCCGACCCCGAGGGCAACATCACGATGGAGCGTGAGGCGCTCACCCTCGAGGTGCTGTCGATGGCGCAGGCGGCCAAGAACTCCGGTGGGGTGGTGATCGTGCAGGTCGAGCGGGTCACCGAGCACCGGACGCTGAGCCCGCGCGAGGTGAGGGTCCCCGGCATCCTGGTCGACGCGGTCGTCGTCGCGCAGCCCGCCAACCACGGTCAGACCTTCGCCGAAGCCCACAACCCCGCCTACACGGGGGAGATCACCGCGCCCAGCACCGGGCTGGCCCCGATGCCCCTCGACGCGCGCAAGGTGATCGCCCGCCGCGCCGCGATGTTCCTGTCGACCAACGCGGTGGTGAACCTCGGGATCGGCATCCCCGAGGGGGTCGCGGCGGTGGCGGCCGAGGAGCGGATCCTCGACCTGATCACGCTGACCGTCGAGCCCGGTGGGGTCGGTGGCATCCCGGCCGGCGGGCTCAGCTTCGGCGCCGTCGTCAACCCGCAGGCGATCATCGACCAGCCGTACCAGTTCGACTTCTACGACGGCGGCGGGCTGGACCAGGCGTTCCTGGGCATGGCGGAGGCCGATGCGGAGGGGAACGTCAACGTCAGCCGCTTCGGTCGCAGGCTCGCCGGTGCGGGCGGCTTCATCAACATCAGCCAGAACGCCAAGGCGATCTTCTTCCTCGGCACGTTCACCGCCCGCTCGCGGGTGGCGGTGCGCGACGGCGCACTGGTCGTCGACGACACCGGCGCGGTCGCCAAGTTCCGCGACCGGGTCGGGCAGGTGACCTTCAACGGGCGCCTGGCCGCGGAGCGCGGGCAGTCCGTCCACTACGTCACCGAGCGGTGCGTCCTGCGGCTGACCGAGCGGGGTCTCGAGCTGGTCGAGGTCGCCCCGGGCGTCGACGTGGAGCGGGACGTGCTGGCCCACATGGACGTCGCTCCGGTCGTCAGCGACGACCTCTGCACGATGGAGGAGGTCATCTTCCGCGACCGGCCGATGGGGCTGCGCGACCGGCCTCCGGTCGGCATGGACGAGCGCTTCCGGTTCGACGCCGCCACCGACACCGTCTACGTCAACTTCGAGGGGCTGCGGCTGGGAACCGCGCAGGACGCCGACGACCTGGCCCGGGACCTCGACCGCCGGTTCTCCGCGCTCGACCGCCGGGTGCACGTCGTCGTCAACTACGACAACTTCGACCTCGGCCCTGACGCAGCTGACCCCTTCTTCGCAATGGTCAGGAGCAACGAGGAGCGCTTCTTCCTCTCCTCGACGCGCTATTCGACCAATGCGTTCTTCCGGCGCCAGTTGGGCCGGGAGTTCTCCGAGCACGACCTCTACGCCAACTTCAGCGAGCACGCTCGCTGATCGCCTGCCGGTGGACACGCCCCGAGCTCCGCTGACGGGGACGGCGTGGGCCGTGCGTCACCGACGCCTCGGCGGCGGCGGACCGGCCGGGAGGACGGCCAGGACGGCGCCCCTACCGGGCTCCGTCCTGGGGACGCTGTCGGCCTCCACCGTGGATCCGGTCAGCAGGCCCGATCTCCGCTCCGGTGTCCCGATCAGCTCAACGGGGCGTCAGGTCCGAGGAGCCGCGGGCGTGCCTCGGAGCCGCGCTCAGGTGCGCCCGTGCCAACCGCCCGGTGTGTTCGCACCAGCGCCTGCGTCCGGCACCCGGACGGCGGTCAGGTGCCGTCGACCAGGCCGTCCCGGACGGCGATGGACAGGACCTCGAGCTTCGAGTGCGCACCGAGCTTGGCCGAGAGGTTCGCCACGTGGTTCCGGACGGTGTGCACGCTGATCGTCAACTGCTGGGCGATGTCGGCGTTGGACAGCCCCCGGGCCAGCAGGTCGAGGATCTCGCGCTCGCGCTCGGTCAGCACGGCCCCGCCGCCGCCGCTCTGCCGGTGCAGGCGGGGCAGGAGCCGGGTGAGCAGTTTGACGTTGACCACGGACTCGCCCTGGGCGGCAGCCCGCACGCCCTCGATGACGTCGTCCAGCCGCTGTGTCTTGGCGATGAACCCCGCGGCACCGGCCTCCATGGCGGCGACGAGCACGCGATCGGAGGTCGTGGCGGTCAGCACCACGATCTTCGCGGAGGGCCGGATGGCGTGCAGCCAGGCGATCGCCCCCACCCCGTCGCCGTCTGGCAGGCGGTGGTCCAGGAGGACGACGTCGGGAGCGGCCGACGCCATCAGGTTCCGCGCCTCGGCGATCGACGTCCCCTGCCCGACGACGAGCAGGTCCGGCTCGGACTGCAGGGCCTGGGCGAGGCTGGCGGCGAACATCTGGTGGTCGTCGATGACCAGGATCCGCACCGAGGCCGGGGAGGGCCCGTCGGAAGTTCCGGACCGGATCACTCTCGGATTCTGACACGCATCCAGGGGGTGGTCGTCTGGTGCGCGAGCACTACACGGGCGGTGCGCACGCATCACGACAACCGGAGCGTCCTGCGCCAGCGTGGTCCTGGTGACCTCAGTCCGCGGCGAGATCACCGTGGTGATCGCCGACGACGACCCCGGATCGGGTCGGCCGTGGCCGGGCTGCTCGCACACGAGCCGGGCTTCCGTGTCGTGGCGGAGGTGGCCGACGGCGACGACGCGGTGAGGGCGGCTCGCGAGCACCGCGCGGCACTCGTCCTGACCGACGTGCGGATGCCGGGAGGCGGTCCGGACCTGGTCCGGCGACTGGTCGGGTTGCCCCGTCGGCCCGTCGTCGCCGGGTGTCAGCGCAGGCGGACCCGGCGACGTGGACGCGTGTGCTGGCGGCCGGGGGATCCGCCTACCTGCTCAAGGGGACCCTCGCCGGCGACCTCCCCGTGCTGCTGCGCCGGTGCGTGCAGGGCCACCTCGTCGTGGGCGTGCCCGGCGCGGCCGACCTCGTCCGCCGCCTGCTCGGCCCTCAGCCCGGGACCCGCCGACGGGTCGCCGGCGACGCCCGCGCCCGGCAGGGGGAGGAAGAACGACACGGCGGTGCCGACACCGCCCGGTCCAGGCCGGGACCGCCACCACCCGCCCGACGCCAGCGCCCGGTCGCGCATCGCGACCACACCGGAGTGCCGGCGTCCCGAGCGCGCCGACGCCGTGGCGTCGACCCCCCTGCCGTCGTCCACGACGTGCACCTCCACGCCCCGACCGGTCGCGTCGACGGTCACGGTCACGTGGCGGGCACGTGCGTGCTTGCGGGCGTTGACCATCGCCTCGCGGGCGATCCGGTACGCCGACACCCGCACCTGCTGCGGGAGGGGTGCCCGCCCGCGCTCCTCGACCGACCACGCGACGTCGCCGTCCTCGAACACCTGGGCCGCCGCGTCGCGCAGCCCGTCGGTCAGCGACGCGTCGAGGACCGGCGTCTCCAGCTCGAACAGCAGGGAGCGCAGCCGCACGCTCGCGCCGTGAACGGCGTCCATCACGGTCTCGACGCCGGCGGCCTCCTCCGGTGCGCGGGCGCGCAACCGGTTCCGGAGGGCGCCCAGGCGCAGGTCCACGGCCGCCAGCGCCTGGACGGAGTCGTCGTGGACGTCGGCGGCGATGCGGGCCCGCTCGTCGTCCTGGGCCTCGACGAGGCGTTCGCTCAGCGCGCGCTGGCGGGCCTCGGTGAGCACCCGCAGCTCCCGGAACGTCAAGGCCGTCCGACCGACCATGAGCACGCCGGCGACCAGCGCGAGGACCGCGGCGACCGGGCTGAGACCGGACACGCTGCCGTGGAAGAGCAGCCCGAGGACGGCGAGGCCGCAGACGCCGGGGAGGACCAGGACGGTGACCCCCTCCAGGTCCACGGTCTGCGACTCCCTCGCGCGCAGTGACGCCAGCGCCGCGCCGGCCAGCAGCAGCCGGGCCAGCAGCCACCCGAGGTCGACCGGCTCGCCGCCGACGTAGGCGTCGTCCGCCACCAGACCCGCGTAGATCGTGTCGGTCACGAAGAAGGTCACGAACGACGCGCACAGCAGCCACCAGGACCAGCCGGCGCCCGTCCCGAGCATGGCGAGCGCGGCGACCGCCAGGGCCAGCAGGATCAGGTCGGCGAGCGGGTAGGCCGCGGTCAGCGGCGTGACGTCGTCCCCCCCGAGGGGGACGGCCGCTCCCTCGACGTAGTTCTCCGCCAGGGCCGCGGCCGTCAGGCCGGCGATCAGCCCGTCGAGGGAGAGGCTGGAGGGCATGCTGCGCGCCCGGGTGCGCAACCTCAGCACCAGTCCCATGGCGAGCAGGGTGTAGAAGACCAACCACCCCGCATCCGCCCACGAGGGACTGGGGATCGGGTCGAGGTGCTGGTAGTACGCGAAGTAGGTGGTGCTGCCGGCGAAGGCGGCGACGAGACCCAGGGCCATGAGCAGCCAGGCCGCCCGGTCCGTTCGGTCGGCCAGGACGCGGAGCAGGACCACGAGGATGACGAGGCCGTCGACGGCCATGTTGAGCCACCAGTCGAGACCCGCCCGGTAGCCGGGCGTCGGGCGCACCCCCGGCACGAGGGTGATCGCGTAGACCGCGCCGAGCGCCAGCATCAGCCAGGTCGTCGCCCGGACCAGCGAGGTGGTCGGGTGCGGCACGTCGCCTCCCGCATCTCGCCGCCGGCCGAGCTGCACGACGGGGTTTCCCGATGTCGTCCCGCGGAGCCGGCGGCCAGGATCATAGGCGGTGCGGTTGGGTGGCGACCGGGTGCGCGAGTGGCCGGCGACAGCCCGCCGTCCCGGTCCGACGACGGCGCTCACCTGCCGCGGTCTCCTGCGCAGCCGCGGGGCTGCTGATCCCGTCCCCGGCTCGGCCTGGACCTACCGGCAGCGGAGTTCGCCGGTGTGGACGAGGTGCTCGGCCAGGCGGCGCACCGTGCTGTGGGTGTGCATCGACGCCCGGGCCAGGATGCGGAACGCGCCGTCGGCGGTCACCCCGTGGCGCTCCATGAGCATGCCCCTGGCCTGCTCGATGACCGCCCGCGACGCGAGCGCCGTCTCCAGGCGGTCCGCCCGCTCCACGGCGCGTCGGTAGCGGGACAGGGTCCCGGCGACGACCGCGGCGTAGTGCCCGAACCGCGTGGCGGTCGACCGGCTCACCTCGTCGAAGCCGTTCGGTCGCTGCGCGTAGAGGTTGAGCGCTCCCGACACCTGCGGCGCGTCGACGGCCAGCGGCACCGACAGGGAACTCAAGGTGCCGTGCTCGACGGCGCGCCGCGCGTAGTCCGGCCAGCGGGTCTCGGTGCGGGTGTCGGGGACGTCGGCGATCTGCCCCGTCCCGGCGGCGTGCAGGCAGGGTCCGAGACCGCGCTCGTACTGGCCCTCGTCCAGTTCCACGGCGAGCAGGCCGGTGGACACGACGGTGGACGGGTGCTCGCGGACCACCAGCGTGACCGAGGCCTCGGGGTTGCCGGGCAGCACCGTCCTGGCCAGGTCGGTGACGCGCTGCAGCGCCCCCTCCATCGGCTGCTCACGTCCTGACGGCCGGCCCAGGTACTCCAGGACCTCACCGACGTTGGATGGCTGAAACTGTGGTTGTCGTTCCGGGGACATCGGCGTCCCTCTCCGGCTCGCCGAACCACGGGTGTGAACTCAGCCCCGGAGCCCGCACTCGGGATTCCGCTCGTGACGAGTGCTCGCCGTCCGCGCCGGAGGTAGCGGGGACGGCCCGGCGCGAGTCCCACGCTACTCGGGTGGCGGCCACCTTGTTGTGCACGGGGCACCGGGGTGCCGAGGTCCTGCCCGCGAGACGGTGCCCGGTGTCCGGCCGGCTCGCCCACCACCGGCCGGCGGTCCACGGGAACACCAGCGGCACCGGGCGTGCTGTCCACCGTGTGAGCGTCGCCCCCGCACCGACCGTGTCGTTCGACGACCGCTTCGCCCGTGAGCTGCCGGAGATGGCCGTCCCGTGGCAGGCCGACGAGGCGCCGGACCCGCGCCTGCTCGTGCTGAACGACGCGCTGGCCACCGAGCTCGGCCTCGACCCGGGTGCGCTGCGCCGCCCCGACGGCGTGCGCCTGCTGGTCGGCACCGCCGTGCCCGACGGCGCGAAGCCGGTCGCGCAGGCCTACGCCGGTCACCAGTTCGGCGGGTTCGTCCCGCGTCTCGGCGACGGCCGGGCGCTGCTGCTCGGCGAACTGACCGACGTCGAGGGCCGGCTGCGCGACCTGCACCTCAAGGGGTCGGGCCGCACGCCGTTCTCGCGGGGCGGTGACGGGCTGGCCGCGGTCGGGCCGATGCTGCGCGAGTACGTCGTCAGCGAGGCGATGCACGCCCTCGGCATCCCGACCACGCGCTCCCTCGCCGTGGTCGCGACCGGCCGCCCGGTGCGCCGGGAGACCCTGCTGCCGGGCGCCGTCCTGGCCCGGGTGGCCAGCAGTCACCTGCGCGTCGGCAGCTTCCAGTACGCCCGGGCCACGGGGGACGTCGACCTGCTCCGCCGGCTCGCCGACCACGCGATCGCCCGGCACCACCCCGCCACGGCGGACGCCGAGCAGCCGTACCTCGCCCTGTTCGAGGCCGTCGTGGCGGCCCAGGCGTCCCTGGTCGCCCGGTGGATGCTGGTCGGCTTCGTGCACGGGGTCATGAACACCGACAACACGACCATCTCGGGCGAGACCATCGACTACGGGCCCTGCGCGTTCCTGGACGCGTACGACCCGGCCACCGTCTACAGCTCGATCGACATCGGCGGGCGCTACGCCTACGGCAACCAGCCGATCGTGGCCGAGTGGAACCTCGCGCGCTTCGCCGAGACGCTCCTGCCCCTCTTCTCCGACGACCAGGAGCAGGCCGTCGCCCTCGCGGTCGAGGCGCTCGAGCGGTTCCGCCCGCAGTACAACGCGGCCTGGTCGGCAGGCATGCGGGCCAAGCTCGGCCTGCCCGACGGCCTGGACGACGAGGTGGCCACGGCACTCGTCGAGGACCTGCACGCCCTGATGCAGGAGAGCCACGTCGACCTGACGTCGTTCTCCCGGGCGCTCGGCGCCGCGGCTCGTGGCGACGCCGAGCCCGCACGTCTCGTCGTGATGGACCTCGCGCGGTTCGACGCGTGGCTCGAGCGGTGGCGCGCCCTCGGGCCGGACGCCGAGCTGATGGACCGGACCAACCCCGTCTACATCCCGCGGAACCACCTCGTCGAGGAGGCCCTGACGGCCGCCACCGACGGCGACCTGGCTCCGCTGCAGCGGCTGCTGGAGGTGCTGGCCGGTCCCTACGAGGAGCGGCCGGGACTCGAGCGCTACGCGGCCCCCGCGCCGGGGGACACCGGCCCCTACCGGACCTTCTGCGGCACCTGAGGCCCGATCGGCGATCCAAGACCTTGCCAGACCGGCAACGAACCTTGCCATAGCCGAGCCTGCGGTCGCACAGTCGCGGTGGAGGTGGTCACGGTGACCGATGAGCTGAGGGACGAGTACGACGTCGTGGTGGTCGGCGGGGGCGCCGCAGGGCTGAACGGGGCACTGGTGCTGGCCCGCTCGCGGCGGTCGGTCGTGGTGCTCGACGCCGGCGCCCCCCGCAACGCACCTGCGGCGGGTGTGCACGGCCTGCTGGCCCGCGAGGGCATGCCGCCGGGCGAGCTGGTGGAGCGCGGCCGGGCCGAGGTCCGCTCCTACGGTGGCTCGGTGGTCGAGGGCGAGGTCACCACCGCGACCCGTGACGGCGACGGGTTCACCGTCGGGCTGGCCGACGGGCGCACCACCCGGGCGCGCCGGCTGCAGGTCACCACCGGGTTGGTGGACGAGCTGCCCGACGTCCCCGGGCTGCGCGAGCGGTGGGGACGGGACGTGCTGCACTGCCCGTACTGCCACGGCTGGGAGGTGCGCGACCAGGCCATCGGCGTGCTGGCCTGCGGGCCGATGGCGGTGCACCAGGCGCTGCTGTTCCGGCAGCTCAGCGCCGACGTCACCCTCTTCGCGCACACCCAGCCCGCCCCGGCCGGAGAGCAGGCCGAGCAGCTGGCCGCCCTGGGCATCCCCGTCGTGACCGGCGAGGTGGCCGGGCTGGAGCTGGCCGGCGACCGGCTGGTCGGCGTGCGGCTGGCCGACGGCACGGTGGTCGAGCGCCGAGCGGTCGCGGTGCAGTCGCGGATGGTCGCGCGCACCGGCTTCCTCACCGGGCTCGGGCTGACCCCGGTGCCGCACCCCTCGGGGATGGGGGAGTACCTCGCCGCCGACGCCGCCGGGCGCAGCGACGTCCCCGGGGTCTGGGTCGCCGGCAACGTCACCGATCTGGCCGCCCAGGTCGGTGCCGCAGCGGCGGGGGGTGCCGCCGCGGCCGCCCAGGTGAACCACGACCTGGTCCTCGAGGACACCCGCCGCGCGGTCGCCGCCGCACGGGAGCCGCTGGGGGTGTGAGCGGCGTCCGTCACGGCCAGGAATGGACGGCGGCCGTGGGGCCTTGGCCCCTGAGGTCTGGCCAGCGTGGGCCGCCCGCACCACCGCATCGATGAATGGACCCCCGTGACCGACCTGCAGGACCGCGCTGACGCCGCGCCGCTCGCACCGACGACCTCGTCCGCCCCGCCCAGCCGGGCGCTGCTCGCGCTCCTCCTCGGCGCCTTCGTCGCCATCGGGCCGCTGACCATCGACATGTACCTGCCCGCGCTGCCGACCATCACGGCGGAGCTGGGGACGACGTCGGCGATGGTCCAGCTGACCCTCACCGGCACGCTCATCGGCCTGGCCCTCGGGCAGCTGGTGCTCGGCCCGCTGTCCGACGCGTTCGGTCGGCGGGGTCCGCTGCTGGCCGGGACGGCGCTGTACGTGGTGGCGTCCGCGCTGGTCCTGGTCGCCCCCACCATCGAGGTGCTCGGCGCGCTGCGGGTGCTGCAGGGCGTGGGCACCGCGGCCGGCGCGGTGGTCGCCATGGCGATCGTCCGCGACCTGTACACCGGGCGGGCGGCGGCCACGATGCTGTCCCGCCTCTTCCTGGTGCTCGGGGCCGCGCCGGTGCTCGCGCCGACCCTCGGCGGCGAGCTGCTGCGGTTCACCAGCTGGCGCGGCATCTTCGCCGTCCTCGCGGTCTACGGCCTGCTGCTGCTCGCCATCGGCGCGCTCGGCCTGCGCGAGACGCTGCCGCCGTCCCGCCGGAGCAGCCGCGGGGTCGCCGGCACGCTGCACACCTACCGGGGCCTGCTCCGCGACCGCACGCTGGTCGGCCTGGTGCTCGTCGCGGGCCTCACGATGGCCGGGCTGTTCAGCTACGTCTCCGGGTCCTCCTTCGTCTTCCAGCGGCAGTACGGCCTCGACGAGCAGCAGTTCGGGCTGCTGTTCGGCGCCGGCGCCGTCTGGCTGATCGCGGCCACCCAGCTCAACCCGGTGGTGCTGAAGCGCTGGGCGCCGGCCCAGGTGCTCGTGGCGGGTGTCGTCGCCGGCGCCCTCTCCGGCGCGGTGCTGCTCGCCCTGGCGCTCACCGGCACCGGCGGGCTGCCCGGCGTCGTCGTCCCGCTGTGGGCGATGCTCTTCGCCTCCGGCCTGGCGCTGCCCAACGCCCCGGCCCTGGCGCTGTCCCGGCACGGGGAGGCGGCCGGCTCGGCCGCCGCACTGCTGGGCGCGGTGCAGTTCGGAGTCGGCGCCGCGGTGTCCCCGGTCGTCGGCCTGCTGGGCAACGACGCCGCGGCGATGGGCACGGTCATCCTCGCCGCGCTGGTGCTGGCGATCGTCGTGCTCGCAACCGTCGTCCGGCCCTGGCAGCTGACCGATGCGCCGGAGGAGTCCGCACCCGCCGCCGCGCACTGACCGCCGGCCGGTTGACGACCGGCGGCCGCGCGTCCACGGTTCCCTGGTGCGGAGTGGGGACCGGGGCGGCCGACCGGCCTCGGACGGGGGCGTGGTCGACCGCCGCGGGCTGGGCCTGCTGACCGTCAGCCACGTCGTCGACGACCTGTACCAGGGGGCGGTGCCCGCGCTGCTGCCGTTCCTGGTGCTCGAACGGGGCTACTCCTACGCCGCAGCGACCGGGATCACCCTGGCCGCAACCGTGCTGTCGTCGGTGGTGCAGCCGGCCTTCGGCGTCCTGGCCGACCGCCGCCCTCTGACCTGGCTGCCCGCGGTGGGCCTGCTGGTCGCCGGGGTGGGCATCGGGCTGGCCGGCCTCGGCGACTCCTACTGGTGGACGTGGGCGGCGGTGGCCCTCTCCGGCCTCGGCGTGGCCGCCTACCACCCCGCCGCGGCCCGGGCGGCCCGCGCTGCTGCCGGCGCCTCCGCGCAGGGGATGAGCTGGTTCGCCGTCGGCGGCAACGCCGGTCTCGCCCTCGGCCCGGTCGTGGTCACGCCCGTCCTGCTGGCGTACGGCGTGGCGGGGACGCCCCTGCTGGCGCTGCCGGCGCTGGTCACGGCCGCCGTGCTGCTGGCGCTCGGCCGCCGGGCCCGCGCCCGTCCCCGCTCCGGCAGCGCGTCCGGCCGCACGCCGGAGCGGGACGACGACTGGCGGTCGTTCGGTTGGCTGACCGGGCTGGTGGTGATCCGCTCGGTCCTCTACTTCGGGGTGTCGTCCCTGGTCGCGCTGTACGTCATCGACCGCTTCGGCGTCCCGGCCTCGGCCGGTTCCGCGGCGCTGGCCACGTTCCTCGCCGTCGGCGCGGTCGGCACCCTGGCCGGCGGCTGGCTCGCCGACCGGTGGGGCCGGGTGCCGGCCATCCGGCTGGGCTACGCGGTCGCCGTCCCCGGTCTCGTCCTGCTCGTCGTCGCCCCGTCCTGGCCGGTCGCGTTCGCCGCCGCCGTCCTGCTGGGCGTCGGGCTCTACCTGCCCTTCTCCGTGCAGACCACCCTCGGGCAGGAGCTGCTCCCCAACCGGGTCGGCACGGCCTCGGGTGTCACCCTCGGCCTGGCCGTCTCGGCCGGCGGCGCCGTGACGCCCCTCTTCGGGGTGCTGGCCGACGCACACGGCCTGGCGTGGTCGCTGGCCGCCCTCCTGCCGCTGCCGCTGCTCGCACTGCTGGTCAGCCTGCGGCTGCCCGGACCGTCCGCGTCGGCGCGCGCGGCGTCGCCGGCTGCGGGGGGCCCTCGGGGATCCCCACCCGAGCGGGCCGCCCGGCACCGCTGACGTCTCGTCCAGCGGGGCGCGACCCGGCCGCAGCGGCGCCGTCGGGCCGTGCCGATACTGACCCCCGTGGCGGGGGGAGGTGCGGGCCGGCGGATCTCCTTCTGGCCGCCCGCCCGGGTCCGCCGTCCCGCGGACGCCGTCCGGCTGGCGCTCGCGGCCGCTGCGCTGCTCGTCCTGGTCCTGCTCGCCGTGCGGGTACCCGGTGTCCCCACTCCCGGGGTCGCTCTCGCGGACGCCGTCCTGGGCGGACTGCCGCGCACCCTGCTGTCGATCGCCAACGGCATCGCCTCGCTCGGCGTGCTGGCGGTCCTCGGCGCCGTCCTGCTGGACGCGCTCCGGCACCGCCGCTTCACCGCCGTCTCCGCCGTCCTGGCCTGCGCCCTGGCACTGGGGCTCGGCGAGGCCGCGGAGTGGCTGCTGGGCCGCGAGGACCTGCTGGGGCCGGCCGAGGACGCGGCGGTGACCCCGATCGCCGCCGCGGTCGGCCTGCTGGTCGGCGGCGACCTGCAGCGACGCCCGCGCTGGTCGGCGCCCGCCCGCGTGGCGCTCGGGGCGGCGCTGCTCTGCGCGCTGGCGCTGGGCAGCCTCACCCTGCTCAGCGGGGCCGTCGCCGTCCTCGCCGGAGCCGCGGCGGGTCTGACCGTGCGGGTCCTGCTGGGCGTCGTCCCCGCCCGCCCCGACGAGGAGCGGGTCCGCGCCGTCCTCGCTGCGGCCGGTCTCCCGGTGACCGGGCTGCGGCCGCTGCCGCACCCGCCGGAGAGCCTCCGCTACGCCGCCTCCTCGCCCGACGGCGACCTCGAGGTCACCGTCGTCGACCCCGACCGGCGCGGCGTCTCGCTGGCCCGCCGCGCGCTGTCGCTGCTGCGGCTGCGGTCCTCGGTCGTCGGCCGGCCCGCGCTGACGCTGCGCGGGCAGCTCGAGCGGGAGGCGTTGTGCGCCGGGATCGCCCGCGCGGCCGACGTCCCCGCGCCGGCGGTGCTGACGATGCTGTCCGCGGGCCCGGCGCTGCTGTCGGTGGCCCGGCCGCTGTCGGGGACCCCGCTGTCGGCCGCGGACGGCGACCCGGCCGCCCGGCTCCCCGCCGCCTTCGCCGCGCTGCGGCGCGTGCACCGGGCCGGGCTGTCCCACGGCGCGCTGACCCCCGACTCCGTCGTCCTGCTGCCGGACGGCGGGGTCGGCTTCACCGCGTGGCAGTCCGCCCAACCCGCGGCCGCCGACCTGCAGCGTGAACTGGACGTCGTGGCGCTGCTGGTCACCGCCGCCGCGCACGCCGGCGTGCACGAGGCGGTGGCCGCGCTGCGGACGGGCTACGGGTCCGAGCCGGCGGCCGAGGCGCGACTCGCGGCCCTGACCCAGCCCCTGGTCCTGCCGCCGCCCCTGCGCGACGCGGTGCGCCGGACCGGCGTCGTCGGCGACCTGCGGACCGAGCTCGCCGGGTCGACCGGGACGGACCACGCGACGGCGCCGCGGCTCGAGCGCGTCCGGCTGCGGACGCTCGTCACCGTGGTCGCGGCGACGTTCGCCGCCTACGTGCTGGCCTCCCAGCTCTCCGAGGTGAGCCTCGGCAGCACGCTGGGCGCGGCCCGCTGGGAGTGGCTCGTCGTCGCGGTGCTCGGCTCGGCCGTCACCTACGTCGGTGCCGCACTCGCGCTGCAGGCCTTCGTGCCCATCGGCCTACCGCTGGCCCGGACGACGCTGGTGCAGGTCGCGACCGCCTTCGTCACCCTCGTCACCCCGCCGACCGTCGGGCACGTCGGGCTCGGCATCCGCTACCTGCAGCGCGCCGGCGTCCCGCTGGCGACCGCCGCGGCCAGCGTCGCGGTGAGCCAGGTCGTCACCGTCGTCGTCACCGTGGCGGTGCTGCTGCTGTGCAGCTGGGTCAGCGGCGTCTCGGGAACCCGCCCGGCGCTGTTGCCCAGCGGCGAGGTCCTCGTCGTCCTGCTCGCGGCGACGGCGGTGCTCGTCGTCGTGGCGCTGCTGCCCCCCACCCGGCGGCTGCTGCACCGCCGCGTCGAGCCGCTGCTGCGCCAGACGCTGCCCCAGCTGCTCACCGCACTGACCCAGCCACGCCGCCTCGCGACGGCCGCGCTCGGCATCCTGCTGCTCAACGGCGGCTACGTGCTGGCTCTCGACGCCTCGCTGCGCGCCTTCTCCGCGTCGCTGTCCCTGCCGACGCTCGTCGTCGTCTACCTCGCGGCGTCCACGATCGGGTCGGCGGCGCCCACGCCCGGCGGGCTCGGCGCCGTCGAGGCCGCCCTCGTCGGCGCCCTGACGGCGACCGGCGTGCCGGTGACCGCCGCGCTCACCGCCGTGCTCGCGTTCCGGACGGCGACGTTCTGGCTGCCGGCCCCCTTCGGCTGGCTCGCCTTCCTCGCGCTGCAGCGCAGGCAGCACATCTGATCCGTGGGCGCCGAGCAGCACGGTGCACTGAGCCCGACGTCTCGGCCGCCCGGTCCGGTCACAGCGCCAGCAACCCACCCACCGCGCTCGTCACGACGCCGACCAGCAGCAGCACGGCGGCGGCGGCACGGTCGAACCGGTTGCCCATGAGGGAGTCCAGCAGGCTGGTGAGCTCGGCGAGCCGGACGGGAGCCTCCCGCTCCCGTCCCGCCATGCCGCTGTCGCGCCAGCGGCGGAGAGCAGAGCCGGTTCGACGGGCGTCTGCGACCAGCATCGCCAGGCCGGTCGCCTGAGCGACCAGCGCCACGGAGAAGCAGACGACAGCCAGGGCGACCTGCGCGGTCTCGCTCATGCGGGCGAGGGTGCCGGAAACACCGATCCGGTGGGACGACGCACCCGTGCGGTCGATCAGGTGTCGAAGGCGCCGCCGTCGCACGGGCCGCGGCCGCACGGTCCCTGCGGACAGCGTGCGGCGGCTCGCGCCGTCCCCGAACCGGTGGCGGTCCCGCGCCGGCGGGCCCGGCCGTGCCATCGTCGCCCCGTGCTCGCTGCCCTCGCCGTCGTCGCCCTGCTCTTCGGGGCGGGCGCGGGCCTGCTGGTCAACCGCGCCGCCGGCCGTTTCCCCTGGCCGCCGGGTTCCGGTGCCCGGGAACTGCTGGGGCCCGGCCCGGTCGCCGTCCGCCCGCCGGTGGTCGAGGTCGTCACCGCGCTGCTGGTGACGCTCACCGTGCTGCGCAGCGGGCTCACCTGGGAGCTGCCGGCGTTCCTGCTGCTCGCCGTCGTGGGGGTGCTGCTCGCCGTCGTGGACCTGCAGCACCGGCTGCTGCCCAACCGCGTGGTGCTGCCGGCGCTGGCGGCGGGGACGGTGCTGCTGCTCCTCCCGGCCCTCGCCGACGGCGCCTGGGTCTCGCTGCTGCGGGCGGTGCTGGGCGCCGCAGCGCTGTTCGCGGTCTACCTCGTGCTCGCCCTCCTCTCACCCGGCGGCCTGGGCATGGGCGACGTGAAGCTCGCCGCGCTCCTCGGCCTGTACCTGGGCTGGCTCGGCTGGGCGGCGGTCGTGCTGGGGGCGCTCGCCGGCTTCGTCGTGCAGGCCGTGGTCGCGGTCGGCCTGCTGGCCACCCGGCGGATCGGGCTGCGCGGCGAGCTGCCCTTCGGCCCCGCCATGCTCGCCGGCGCCGCCCTCGTCATCGGCGGGACAGCGCTGCTGCCCTGAGGCCCACGGGGATCACCGTGTGAGCGCGGTCACCTGGAGTGACGCCCGTCGGCGGGAGCCACCCGGGCAGGTGGCTGGTGTCGGCCGATCGGGCGAACGGGGCTCAAGCCGGCAAGCCGTTCTCCCGACACCCCCTGGCAAGTGCTGCGACGCCGGGTCACCCCCGACCCGGACCGGCCGGCACCGTCCTCCAGGGAGTCCCCGTGCTCAACCTCATCAGCAACCCGCTGGCCACCATCGTCACGCTCTACTCGTTCGCCGAGGAGCGCCTCGAGCGTGAGGAGAAGGGCGCCACCGCCGTCGAGTACGGCCTCATGGTCGGCCTGATCGCCGTCGTCATCATCGCCGCCGTCGCCCTGCTCGGCACGAAGCTGGACGGTCTGTTCGACACCATCGGCGCCAAGCTCGGCGGCACCGCCACCACCACGACGCCCGCCACCTGACCCGCGCACCTCCCGCGGCGCAGCGGCCCCGTCCCCCGGGGCCGCTGCGCCGCGCCGTACCCGGACGACGACTACTGCGGAGGAGATGGGGGACCGGTGCGCACCCGACTGCGCGACCAGCACGGCGCCAGTGCCGTGGAGTTCGCGATGATCGTGCCGCTGCTGCTCGTCCTGGTGCTCGGCATCGCCGAGTTCGGGCACGCGTTCCAGGTGCAGGGCACCCTGTCCGCCGCCGCCCGCGAGGGTGCCCGCGTCATGGCCCTGCAGAACGACCCGGCCGCGGCGCGCACCGCCGTCCGGGACGCCAGCCCCACGCTCGACCCGGCGGTCGCCAACGCGCAGATCACCGTCACGCCGCAGACCGGCTGCCCGATGACGAGCACGACGACCCAGAACGTGCGGGTGACCGTCGACTACCCGATGCCGTTCCTCACCGACTTCTTCGGCGCGCGCATCGACCTGACCGGAACGGGGGTCATGCGGTGCAACGGCTGAAGGAGGACCCCGTCCCTCGCACCCCTCGAACCAGGACCCCCTGCCCCCCACCACTCGCGAGCTCGCGGTGGGACCGTGCAGGGGGCCGGAGCCTCCGGACAGGGCCTGGCCGCCGTGCCCTCCGCCGCCGGCTGACCGGCGAGCACGGCGCCTCGGCGGTGCTCCTGGCCCTGCTGCTGGTGCCGATCCTCGGGTTCACCGCGATCGCCGTCGACGTCGGCGCGCTCTACGCGGAGCGCGCCCGGCTGCAGACGGCGGCCGATGCCGCGGCCCTCGCGGTCGCCCGGGACTGCGCCCGCGGCGCCTGCGGCGACATGCGGGCCACCGCGCAGGACCTGGTCGACGCCAACACCGGCAACGCCACCGCCGCCCCGCCGGTGCTCGCCAGCGACCCCGTCCGCGTCACGGTCACCGGCAGCACGCCCACCGAGCACTGGTTCGCACCGGTCATCGGCCACGAGTCGACGCAGGTGACGGCGACCGCGACCGTCGCCTGGGGTGCGCCCGACGCCGGGACGGCGATGCTGCCGCTGATCTTCTCCTGGTGCGAGTTCACGGCCCAGACCGGCGGCGGCCTGCCCTCGACCACCACCCAGCGCACCATCGAGCTGCCGAAGAAGTCCGACACCGGCTGCACCGGGCCCTCGAACATGTTCGTCCCCGGCGGCTTCGGATGGCTGACCACCGACGGGGGGAACACCTGCCGGGCCACCTCGAGGGTCGGCGGCCGGTTCACCTCCGAGCCGGGCAACAACCCCTCGCAGGGCTGCGACACCGAGGACGTGGCCGCGCTGGTCGGCCGCACGGTGCTGCTGCCGATCTTCGACGAGGCGGGCGGCACCGGCAGCAGCGCCTGGTACCACGTCCACGGCTACGCCGCGTTCACGATCACCGCCTACCACTTCGGCGGGCAGTACGACGCCGGCCAGCCGTGCAAGGGCGAGGACCGCTGCATCCGCGGCTACTTCACCCGCTTCGTCGACGCCGGCGACTCCTTCACCTACGGCCCCGGCGCGCCCTCCCTGGGTGCCTGGGTCCTCCGACTCGTTCGATAGGGGACCTCGTTGAGACGCCGACTGCTCGCCGCCCTCGCGGCGCTGCTCCTCGCCGCCACCGGCGCCGTGGTCCTCCTGGCCTACGTGCGCGGCGCCGACGCCCGCGCCCTCGCCGGGGTGCAGACCGTGGACGTGCTCGTGGTCGACCGGCCGGTCGCCGAGGGGACGCCGGGGGAGGAGCTGGCCGAGCTGGTCCGCACCGAGCGACTGCCGGCGAAGGCCGCGGTCCCCGGTGCCGTGACCGACCTCGACGAGCTGGCTGGCCGGGTCGCCACCGTCGACCTGCAGCCGGGCGAGCAGCTGCTGGCGGCCCGCTTCGCCGTCCCGGGGGACCTCGGCGTGCCCGGCACGGTCCCCGCCCCCGAGGGCACCGCCGAGGTCAGCCTGCTGCTCGAGCCGCAGCGCGCGGTCGGCGGCCGGCTGGCGGCCGGGGACACCGTGGGCGTGCACGTCTCCCTCGACGGACGGACCCGCGCCGTCCTCAGTCGGGTCCTGGTCACCCAGGTGCAGGGTGCGCCGGTCGCCGTCGCGGACGGCGAGGGGACCGACACCGCCTCCTCCGGCGGCGCGGCGCCCTCGGCCAGCCTCATGGTCACCCTCGGGCTACGGCCCGAGGCGGCCGAGGCGGTCGTCTTCGGCATGGAGCACGGCACCGTCTGGCTCTCCCTCGAGCCCGAGGGCGTCGACACCACCGGCACCGAGGTCATCACCCCCGAGAACGTCTACGACAAGGACTACTCATGAGTCGCGTGGTGCTCGGCGCAGCCGACGAGGAACTCGTCCTGCGCGTCAAGCAGGCGACCGACGGCGACGTGCACGTGCTGCCCGCCGGCCGGCTGCCCGCCGACCCGGCCCGGCTGTTCGAGCAGCTGGTCGACGGCGAGCTGCCCGAGGTCCTGCTGGTCGGCCCGCTGGCGCCGCCGCAGGAGGTCTTCTCCCTGGCCGCCCGGCTCGACGTGCAGTGCCCCGGCATCAGCGTCGTCCTGCTCGCCGACCCGGCGCCGCAGACCTGGCAGGAGGCGATGCGGGCCGGCGTCCGCGACCTGCTCGCGCCCACCGCGGACGCCGGCGAGATCCGCGCCGCCGTCGAGCGCGCCGGCTCGGCCGCGGCCGGACGCCGACGGGTGCTGCGCCCGGTCGAGGAGACCGCCCGCTACACCGGGCGGGTCATCACCGTGGCCTCCCCGAAGGGCGGCGTCGGCAAGACGACCGTGTCGACCAACCTGGCGATCGGCCTGACCGCGGCCGCGCCGCAGTCGACGGTCCTGGTCGACCTCGACGTCCAGTTCGGCGACGTCGCCTCCGCGCTGGGCCTGACGCCGGAGTACGCGCTGCCCGACGTCGCGCACGGCCCGGCGGCCGAGGACACCATGGTCCTCAAGACCTTCCTCACCCAGCACCCCAGCGGCCTGTACGCGGTGTGCGGGGCGGAGTCCCCGGCGGCCGGCGACGCGGTCACCGGCGCCGACGTCACCCGGCTACTGGCCTCGCTGGCCCGCGAGTTCCGCTACGTCGTCGTCGACACCGCGCCCGGGCTCTCGGAGCAGACGCTCGCCGCCCTCGACCGCGCCACCGACGTGGTCATGGTGACCCAGCATGGACGTCCCCGGGGTCCGCGGGCTGCGCAAGGAGCTCGACGTGCTGCGCGAGCTGTGCATGATCCCGGCCGGCCGGCACGTGGTCATGAACCTCGCCGACGCCAAGGGCGGGCTGTCGATGCGCGACGTCGAGACGGCGATCGGCACCGGCGTGGACGTCGTCGTCCCGCGCTCGGCCGCGGTACCGGTGTCGACCAACCAGGGGGTGCCGATCGTCGCCGGCGGCCGCAAGGACCCGGCGGCCAAGGAGCTGCAGCGGCTGGTCGCCCGGTTCGCCGCCACCCCGATCGTCCGGCCCGGCCGCTACCGCGCGAAGCACCGGGCGGCGTCGTGACCTCCGCCTGCGTGCACCGGGCGGCGTCGTGAACCTCGCCTCGCGCCTCGCCGCGGCCCAGGGGCGGCACGCCGCACCGGAGGCCGAAGCGCCCACTGCGCTCCCGGCACCCCGGGTCGCCGCCCCGGTGGCCGTGCCGCCGCCCACCGACGCCCTCGCCAAGCTCAAGGACCGCGTCGCCAAGGCGCTGTTCGAGCGCATGGGCAACCGGTTGAACGACCCGTCGCTCTCCGAGGAGCAGCTGCGCACGATCGTCCTCGGTGAGCTCGACGAGGTGGTCGAGGAGGAGCGCGTCCCGCTGTCGGCCGAGGAGCGCGGGCGGCTGACCGCCGAGCTGGCCGACGACGTCCTCGGCTACGGCCCGCTGCAGCGGCTGCTGGACGACCCGAGCGTCACCGAGATCATGTGCAACGGCCCGGACGCGGTCTACGTCGAGCAGGACGGCCGGCTCGTCCGCACCGCCGCCCGGTTCACCTCCGAGGAGCACCTGCGCCGGGTCATCGACCGGATCGTCTCCCGGGTGGGACGGCGGATCGACGAGTCCTCGCCGCTGGTCGACGCCCGGCTGGCCGACGGCTCCCGGGTCAACGCGATCATCCCGCCGCTGGCCTTCAGCGGGTCGACGCTGACCATCCGCAAGTTCGCCAAGGACCCGTTCACCGTCGACGACCTGATCGGCTTCGGCACCCTCTCGCCGGAGATGGCCGAGCTGCTGCGCGCCTGCGTCGAGGCGCGGCTCAACGTCATCGTCTCCGGCGGTACCGGCACGGGTAAGACGACGCTGCTCAACGTGCTGTCCTCGTTCATCCCGGACGGCGAGCGGATCGTCACCATCGAGGACGCCGTCGAGCTGCAGCTGCAGCAGGACCACGTCGTCCGGCTGGAGTCCCGCCCGCCCAACATCGAGGGCAAGGGCGCGATCACCATCCGCGACCTGGTGCGCAACTCGCTGCGGATGCGCCCCGACCGGATCGTGGTCGGGGAGTGCCGCGGCGGGGAGTCCCTCGACATGCTGCAGGCGATGAACACCGGCCACGACGGGTCGCTGTCGACGGTGCACGCCAACTCCCCGCGCGACGCCATCGCGCGCCTGGAGACCCTCGTGCTCATGGCCGGCATGGACCTGCCGCTGCGCGCCATCCGCGAGCAGATCGCCTCGGCCGTCGACGTCGTCGTCCAGCTGACCCGGCTGCGCGACGGCACCCGCCGGGTCACGCACGTGACCGAGGTGCAGGGCATGGAGGGGGAGACGGTCACCCTGCAGGACGCGTTCCTCTTCGACTACTCCGCCGGGGTCGACGCGGCCGGCCGGTTCCTCGGCAAGCCGGTGCCGACCGGGGTGCGGCCGCGGTTCACCGACCGCTTCGACGAGCTCGGCATCCGGGTCTCGCCGCGGGTGTTCGGCACCGTCGAGCCGCGCCGGGGGTGGGCCTGATGCTGCCCGTCGCGGGCCTGCTCGCGGTCACCGGCGCGCTCCTGCTGCTGGCCCTCGTCGTCCTCCCGGCCGGGCCACGGCGGGTGCCGCTGGCCCGGCTCGACCCCACGGTGGCGCCGCCGGCGTCCGCGCTGGCCGGCGCCTCGGCCGCGGCCGGCGCCGCGGTGGAGCGGGTGCTCGCCCGGCGCGGACTGGTGGCCCGCGGCACGGCGGCGCTGGAACGGGCGGGGGTGGCGGTGCCGCTACCGGACGTCGTCCTGCTGGTGGGCCTGGCCACCGTCGTCCTCGGGGCGCTGGGCTCGCTGTTCGGCGGGCTGCTGCTGGCGGTCGTGTTCGCGGCGGCGGCCCCGCTGGGCACCAAGGTGCTGCTCGGGCTGAAGCGCGGACGGCGGCAGGCGGCGTTCGCCGACCAGCTGGACGACTCGCTGCAGCTGATGGCGTCGAGCCTGCGCGCCGGGCACAGCCTGCTGCGGGCGGTCGACGCCGTCTCCACCGAGGCCGCCGCGCCGACGTCGGAGGAGTTCGCCCGGATCGTCAACGAGACCCGGGTGGGCCGCGATCTCGGCGACGCCCTCGACGAGGTGGCCGAGCGGATGGACAGCGACGACTTCCGCTGGGTCGCGCAGGCGATCGGCATCCACCGGGAGGTCGGCGGCAACCTGGCCGAGGTCCTCGACACGGTCGGGCACACCATCCGGGAGCGCAACGCCATCCGCCGGCAGGTCAAGGCGCTGTCGGCCGAGGGCAAGCTGTCGGCGGTGGTGCTGATGGCCCTGCCGTTCGGCATCGTCGGCTTCCTGTCGGTGACCAACCCCGCCTACCTGGCCGGCTTCACCGAGGGCCTGGCCGGCTACCTGATGATCGCCGCCGTCGTCGTGCTGCTCACCGTCGGCGGGTTGTGGCTCAAGAAGACCGTGGCGATCCGGTTCTGATGCTGCCGACCCCCGTGCTCGCGGCCGCGCTGGCCGTCGCCCTCGCCGTCCCGCTGCTGGGCTGGGCGCTGCTGGCCCGCCCGCAGGACGCCGCCGCCCGCACCCGCGCCAACCTGACCCGCGGCCTGGACCTGCCCGGCGCCGCGCCTGCCCGCCCGCGGTCCCGGCTGCTGCCGGGGCTGGTCCGTGCCCTGACCCCGGCCGGCACGGTCGCCCGGCTCAACCGGCTGGCCGGCGCCGCCGGGCGCCCGGGGGAGTGGCCGGTGCCCCGGCTGGTGGCGGCGAAGCTGGTGCTCGCCGCGGTGGCCGCGGCGCTCGGCGGGCTGGTGGTGACGGCGGGCCCCGGCCCGCTGACCGTGCTCATGGCGGTCGGGGTGACCGGCGTGGCCTACGTCGTGCCCGAGCTGCTGCTCTACAGCCGCGGGCAGGAGCGGCAGCAGGCGATCGCGCTGGAGCTGGCCGACACCCTCGACCAGATGACGATCGCGGTGGAGGCCGGGCTCGGCTTCGAGGCGGCGATGGCGCGGGCCGGGCGCAACGGTCGCGGCCCGCTGGCCGAGGAGCTCGTGCGCACGCTGCAGGACATCGCCGTCGGCCAGCCCCGCCGCGAGGCCTACCTGGCGCTGGCCGAGCGGACGGCGGTGCCCGACCTGCGCCGGTTCATCCGTGCGGTGGTGCAGGCCGACGCGTACGGCGTCTCGATCGCCGACGTGCTGCGCACCCAGGCGGCGGAGATGCGGCTCAAGCGGCGGCAGCGGGCCGAGGAGAAGGCGATGCAGATCCCGGTGAAGGTGATCTTCCCGCTGATCCTCTGCATCCTGCCGACGCTCTTCATCGTGCTGCTCGGTCCCGCCGTCCTGGACATCGCCGCGGCCTTCGGCGGCTGACCCCGAGAGATCTGCACAGTGGCGGCCATCGGGTGCCCGATGAGCGCCACTGTGCAGATCTCGCGCGGGGAGGGGCTCAGCCGCCCTTCTTGTGCGAGCCGCTGGAGCGGGGCTGGGCCGGGTTGGTCGGGTCGCCCTGGGACGGCGGGTTCATCGCCGGGCCGCTGGTGGCCTCGGAGACCTGGGAGCCGGCGCCGGCGTGCACCGGGTCGTCGGCGGCCGCGGCGGCGGGGTCGCCACCGGAGGGCTGGGCGCCCTCGCGCAGCGCGGCCAGCCGGTTCTCCATGATCGTCACCACCTGCAGCCGGTCGGCGTGCGCCCGCTCGTACTCCAGCAGGGTCTCCAGCCCGGCGGCGTCCAGCGTGCGGATCCGGGAGGTGAGCCCGTCCACGGGGAGGTGGTCGTAGTCGGGCAGCGGCAGTTGGTCGTGCTCGGTCATGCCGACCGCCTACCCGTGCTCCGGCCGATCGACACCGGGGTGTGAGGGCACGGTCGGTGGGTAGGCGGCGGAGGCGGGCAGCCCGGGTCGCAGCCCCCCGACCCGAACCGCCGACCCGACCCACAGCGATCGAGGAGTGGTCCCACCCCCATGGACGTGTCCTTCCTGGAACCGGTCTTCACCGCCTCCGGGCCCTACGCCACCGTGTGCGCCGACGTGACGCACACCACCGAGAACGCCGACACCGAGGTGGAGCTGCGGGTCCGCGCCATCGCCGAGAAGCTCACCGAGCAGGGCGCGCCGGAGCCGGTGGTCGAGGCGGTCCGCGGCCGGCTGCTGGAGGCCAACGAGGGTGGGGAGATCGCCACGCTGCGGGGCCGGGCCCTCGTCGTCGCGGCTGACGGCTCCGTCGTCCTGGACCAGCCACTGGTGGGCGCGCCGCGGCAGGAGGTCGCCGAGTGGTCGCCGACCCCGAACCTGCTCCCGATCCTGCGGCAGCTGCCCGGACGCGTGCCGCACATCGTCGTCGTCACCGACCGGGTGGGGGCCGACATCTCGGTGGCCACCCTCGTCGGCAAGCCCGAGATCGAGGACGAGGTCGAGGGCGACAGCTTCCAGATCCGCAAGTTCCAGGGCGGCGGCTGGGCCCACCACCGCTACCAGCACAACGCCGAGAACAAGTGGATCCACAACGCCGACAACGTCGCGGAGCGCATCGCCTCGCTGGTGCGCCGGCTGCACCCGCGCTTCGTGCTCCTCGCCGGCGACATGCGGGCCCGGCAGATCCTCACCGACCGGGCCAGCGACCTGTGGTCGGAACTCATCGTCTCCATGGACGAGGGCGGCCGGGCCGCCGGCGCCGACCGCGAGCCGGTCGACCAGCGGACCGCCGAGCTCGTGGCCGAGCACGAGGCCCGCGAGGAGGCCGACGCGGTGGAGAAGCTGGCCTCCGCCGGCGCCCACGGCCTGGCCGTCACGGGCAAGGCCGCGGTGGTCGAGGCGCTGCGCAAGGGCCAGGTCGAGACCCTGGTCCTCGCCGACCAGCAGGACCCCGACGACACGCTCATCGTCGGCAACTCGCCGCTCGAACTCGGCGTCGACCAGCACGACATGGACGCCCTGGGCACCCACGGCACCGTCGTCCCGGCCGAGGGGGCGCTGCTCGCCGCTTCCGTGGCGAGCGCGGCCGGCGTCGTCGTCGTCCCCCGGGCGGCGATGCCCGGTGACATCCCGGTCGCGGCGATCCTCCGCTACACCGACGACTCCACGCCCACGGCCCAGTGACCAGGGAGACCGACATGACCGACCCCCACCAGCCCGCCACCTCTCCCGGCACCTCCACCGGCGACGTCGAGCGCCGCGCCGCGCTCGCCGAGGCCCTCGGCAAGGAGGTGTGGCCGGCCGACAAGGACGCGCTCGTGGCCAAGGCCCAGGAGGGCAACGCCCCCGACCGCGTGCTCTCCGACCTGCGCCGGCTGCCGTCCGGCCAGCAGTTCGAGAACGTGCAGGACGTCGCCCGCGCCCTGGGCATCGGCACCGAGCAGCAGCGGTTCTGAGGTGACCACCAACAAGGAGCCCAGCCCCGAGGCGCTGGCCAACGTCACCGAGCACAACGTCCAGACGCGGGCGGAGCTGCTGCCCGAGGAGGAGGAACTCCACGGCAGCGGCATGGAGGAGGTCGCCGCCGAGGTGATCCTGGCCGAGTCCGAGGAGCGGACGGTCCACCCCGACCCGGACGACGCCCAGGGCGCCCACCGTCAGTCCGCAGAGACCGCGGACCTGCCCTGAGCGCCCGGCACGAGCACGCCGTCCAGCTGCGCTGGTCGGACCCGGACTCCCTCGGCCACGTCAACCACGCCCGGGCGCTGAGCCTGATCGAGGACGCGCGGCTGGCGATGGCCGAGGGAGCTCCGGGGGACCGCGGGCTGATCCTCGCCCGGCTGGAGGTCGACTACCTGCGCCAGCTGTACTACCGGGTGGGCGAGCGGCTGTGCGTGCGCAGCACGGTGACCCGCCTGGGCACCAGGTCGCTCACCCTGCGGCAGGAGCTGGTGCAGGACGACGAGGTCGCCATCCGCGCCTCCGTGGTGATGGTCCTGTTCGACTTCGCCACCGACGCGAGCCGGGCCATGACCGACGACGAGCGCGCCCACTGGAGCCGCTTCCAGGTGTCCTGAGGTGACCTTCTTCCCGGGGGTCGCGGAGACGCGGCAGGACGGGGCGGACGGCGTCCGGCTGCGGGTGCGGGTCGGTGGCGCGGGCCCGCCCGTCGTCCTGCTGCACGGGCACCCGCGCACGCACACCACCTGGCACCGGGTCGCCCCGCTGCTGGCCGCGGCCGGGCACACCGTCGTCTGCCCGGACCTGCGCGGCTACGGGCGGTCGTCCGAGCCGCCGACCACCGAGGACCACGCGCCGTACGCGAAGCGGGCCATGGCCCGTGACGTGGTCGCGCTGATGCGCGGCCTGGGCCACGAGCGCTTCGCCGTCGTCGGACACGACCGCGGCAGCTACGTCGCGCTGCGCACGGCCCTCGACCACCCCGGCGCCGTCACCCACCTCGCCGTCCTCGACTGCATCCCGATCGTCGAGCACCTCGACCGCGTCGACGCCCGGTTCGCCGCCGCCTGGTGGCACTGGTTCTTCTTCGCCCAGCCGGAGAAGCCCGAGCGGGCCATCGGCGCCGACCCCGACGCCTGGTACGGCGCACTGGCCCCGGGGAAGGCCGCGCAGATGGGCGAGGAGAACCACGCGGACTTCCGCCGTGCGATCGCCGACCCCGCCACGGTGCACGCCATGCTCGAGGACTACCGCGCCGGCCTGACCGTGGACCGCGCCGCCGAGGAGGCCGATCGGGCCGCCGGACGGCGAGTCGCCTGCCCCACGCTGGTGCTCTGGTCGGCCCACGACGACCTCGAGGACCTGCACGGCGACCCGCTGCGGATCTGGGCGGCCTGGACCGGCGACCTGCGCGGCGGCGGCCGCATCGACAGCGGCCACCACATGGCGGAGGAGGCCCCGGAGGAGCTGGTTGCCGCGCTGGTCCCGTTCGTGGCGGGCTGACACCGGTAGGGCAACGGCGTGCCGAACACGACCCACGGCGGGCACGCCGGGCAGGACGAGATCCCCGGCACCACCAGCGGTCCCACGCGAGGGGCGCAGCGCTCCGATGCCGGCCTCACTCCCGTGCACGACGGCGTTCCGCGTGGTCGCGACGCCGTCAACGGTGGTCGACCTGCCCGGTCGTCCCGCCTGCGGACCGCTCACACCACCGGCTCTGGTGTCGTCACGAGTCCGACGAGCTCGTCAGGATCGATGGTCCGGAGTTGCTGCCCACCGCAGCCGAGGCCACGGTGTCCCGCCCCAGCGCCTTCGCCCGGTACAGCGCCGCGTCGGCGCGGGCCAGCAGCGCGTCAGGGCTCTCCACGCCGTCCCAGACCGCGAGGCCGATGCTGCAGGTCTGTCCCTCGGGCACTGCTGCGCGCAGCCGGTCGAGCACCCGCTGCGCGTGTGCCTCAGGGCAGGCGGGCAGGGCGATGACGAACTCCTCACCCCCCCAGCGGGCCACGACGTCCGGCTCGCGCAGGACTTCTGTGCACACAGCGGCGAAGCGGCGCAGCAGGTCGTCACCGGCCTGGTGGCCGAAGGTGTCGTTGTAGACCTTGAAGTGGTCGAGGTCTGCCACCGCGATGCTGAGCGGCGCGCCGGTGCGCCGGGCGGACGCGATCAGGGCGGGCAGGTCCGCCTCCCACGACCGGCGGTTGGGCAGGCCGGTGAGGGCGTCGGTGGCCGCCGTGCGCTCGAGCCTGCGCAGCAGGACCTCGTTGTCCAGCGCGAGAGCGGTCTCGTCGGCGAGCAGGTCCACCGTGGCCGCCCGCTGGTCGGACACGGAGTCGATTCGCTCGTTCCAGGCGACCACGAGCACACCCAGCGTGGCGTCACCGGACTGCACCGGATGGACCAGCACCGACCGCGCGCCGGACGCCGCCAGCAGGTCGCCCGCGAACAGCGGATCCGCGGCCGGGTCGGCCAGGAACAGCGGTCGGCCGCTGCGTACCACCTCGACGTAGACGGAGGTGGCGTCGATCGGTGTGCGCGTGCCCGTCATGTCGACGCCCACGCTGGCGGTCACCACGAGGCTCGACGCTGCGGCGGGCCCCTCGCCGGTTCGCGCGCCCGGGCTCCCACAGGCGTCCTCGTACTCGACCAGGTGGGCCGAGCTGGCACCGCCGAGGGCCCGGACCGCCTCCAGGATCGTGCCGCGGACGTCGACCCCGGAGCGGATGCGCCGCACCAGCCGCGCGACGGCCAGCACCGTCTCCTACGACTCGCGCAGCGCCTGCTCGGCGGCCACCCGCTCCGTGACGTCCTGCACGTGGGCCAGCGTCCACGGCCGCCCGTCAGGGCCCGTGATGTGGGTCAGGGTCAGCCACGCCGTCCGGACCGTGCCGTCGGGGCGCACGTAGCGCTTCTGCACCCGCCCGACCCCATCCTCCGCGGCGGTGATCAGCTGGGCCGACGCCGCATGCACATGTCGGTCGTCAGGGTGGTGGAACGGTGCGGCGGACCGGCCCAGGAGCTCCTCGGCCGGTCGGCCGAACAGCCGGCACATCGCCGGGTTGACCGCGACGAACACCCCGCGCTCGTCGGAGAGACCGATACCCACCGGGGACGCCTCGAACAGGGCCCGGAAACGGGCCTCGGTCAGGGCGCCGGTGACGTCGGCGCGCCGGCGAGCTGGTCGCCGTGCCATCAACCCGGCGACGCCGGCCAGCAGTGCAGCACGGACGCCGACCGCGACCGCCTTCACCGGCGCGGATGTCCGCACCGGCTGGGCGTCGGCGGCCGCGTCCTGCTCTCCCCGTGGCGGGAACCCGTCGCTCATGGCACCTCCTGCCCGTGCCATCGACAGTTCGAGCAGCCCGGTCGACGGGCTGGGACGCCGAGCCCACTCCAACGGGTGGCCCGTGCGGTCGGTGACGATCGCGGCCCGGGACCGGTCGGTTACCTGGCGACGCGCGCCGGGTAGCACGAGTGCGGACGGCCGGCCGAGGAGGGGCGATGCCGAAGACGACGAAGAGCGGCGACGCGAAGCAGGACGAGATCCCCTCGACGCTGCAGCGCTCGGACGAGAAGGCGCAGCGCACCTTCACCAAGGCGCACGACTCGGCGATGGACTTCTACGACGACGAGCGGCGGGCCAACCAGACGGCCTGGGCCGCGGTCAAGCACACGCACGAGAAGGTCGGCGACCACTGGGAGCCCAAGGACCACGAGGGCCCGAGCGACGCCCAGGCCGAGGGCGGCCGGGACACGAACCGTGGGACCAAGGGCGGCGTCGACGCCAACGCCACCAAGGAACACCTGATGGACGTCGCCAAGAGGCTCGACATCAGCGGCCGCTCGACGATGAGCAAGGACGAGCTGGTCGACGCCATCCAGAAGGCCAACGACAGGGCGACCGCCGAGGCGCGGAACAGGAGCTAGATGGGCCTACCTGATCGGTCGGCCCGCGTCGTCCCGTGCCCGCGGGATCGCGTCCTGCACCAGGCCGACGGTGCCGACGATCGCGACCACCGCCGCTGCCGCCCATAGGAACGGGGACACGTCCCTGTCGCTGTGCCATGCCGAGACGACGAGGGCTGCTGCCCCGGCCAGGAGGGCCACACCCAGCACGACCCCGACGACGTCCCGGCGCTTCCTGTCCTCCTCCTCGATGATGCGCCCGACCTCCTCGTCCAGGTGCCCCAGCATGCGCTTGTACGCAGCGCTGTCCGGAGGGAGCTTCGCGAGCAGGTCTGCGTCGCTGGACAACCGACCGCGGCGACCCCTGACCGCCCCTCGGAGGACCTTGGCCACGGCGCCCACCACCGGGATCACCGCGAGCACGACCTTGGACCAGTCGTCCGCGTCCACTACGCGTGGTCGACGGACGGGTGCTGGCCGCTGCCGGCGGCGGCGGCGGATCGCGCCATGGGGGGAGAGCCCACGAACGAACTCTAGCGACCTCGCCGGACGCCCACGCCAGCAAGAAGGCCTGATGGACATCGTCGAGCTCCTGAACATCTCCGTCGCTCGAGGATGATCGAGCACGAGCTGGTCGACGCCCTCCAACAGGCCGATGGTCGGCAGATGCGCAAGGCACGTGAGTTGTGACGTCGGCGGACCACCGTCCAGGAGCTCGTCGCGCCACCCGTAGGACGTCGCTCCTCGGACTCCACGCCCCGCCCGTCCCGGCTCCTCGGCGAATCAGTCGGCCGGGTCGGCGTCGGGCACGGTGCTGTCGCCCGTGCCGGCGTCGTCGCCGCTGCCGGGCACGAGCACGGTCCCGTCGCCGGTCTCGCCGCCGGTGCCGCCGGGCGGGGTTCCGCTGCCTCCGCCGGTCTCGCCGCCGGTGCCGCCGGGCGGGGTTCCGCTGCCTCCGCCGGTCTCGCCGTCGGTGCCGCCGGGCGGGGTTCCGCTGCCTCCGCCGGTCTCGCCGTCGGTGCCGCCGGGCGGGGTTCCGCTGCCTCCGCCGGTCTCGCCGCCGGTGCCGCCGGGCGGGGTTCCGCTGCCTCCGCCGGTCTCGCCGTCGGTGCCGCCGGGCGGGGTTCCGCTGCCTCCGCCGGTCTCGCCGTCGGTGCCGCCGGGCGGGGTTCCGCTGCCTCCGCCGGTCTCGCCGTCGGTGCCGCCGGGCGGGGTTCCGCTGCCTCCGCCGGCCTCGCCGTCGGTGCCGCCGGGCGGGGTTCCGCTGCCTCCGCCGGTCTCGCCGTCGGTGCCGCCGGGCGGGGTTCCGCTGCCTCCGCCGGCCTCGCCGTCGGTGCCGCCGGGCAAGACTCCCTCCACGGCCCTGTCGCGGGTCTGCACGTCGTCCTCCGTGTCGCCGGCGGTGCCGCCGGACGGGGAGTCCGGCCCGTCCTCGGTGCCCTCACCGCTCCCGTTCCCCGGCGCCGTGCCGGGGTTCTCGCCGGGAACGGTGCTGGAGTCGTCCGTTCCGTTGCCGGACGCGTTCTCGCCTCCCTCGTTCGACTGCTCGCCGGCCCCGCCGTCGTCGGAGGGCGAACCGGCCGCCGAACTCGTCGGCAACTCACGGGCCCGTTGCTCGGCGGCGGTATCGGGGTGGTCGTCCTGGTCTCCCTGGGTCCCTTGCGGGCGGGCGACGAAGTCGCCGGTGTCCTGGCGGAGGACGACGAACTCCTCGACCGGGGAGGGCGCCGGCTTGATCTCCGTGACGGTCTCGGCCTCGAATCCCGGCCAGCGCGGCCCCTCGTAGGGCATGTCGGCCTGCTGTTCCGGCGGTTGGAGGGGGTTACCACAGGCACATCGGACCTTCGGCTCGCCGTACGCGTCGATGAGCACCGCCGTCCCGGCCTGTAGCACGGCCTGGAAGGGGACGGCCCTGTCATCGCGGAAGCCGTGGTTGGTGATGGCGGTGTCGGTGCGCAGGGTCACCGGAGTGAGCCCGCCCAGGAAGGTTCGGACCTGTTCGACCGAGATGCCGAGGGCAGTTCCCCATGCCGCTGCCAGTGTCGGCTGCTTCTCGAGGAAGTCTGCCAAGCCCTGGGCGTTGCAGGAATTCGTCCCCGTGCCGCCGTAGAGGCCCGGGGTCGCCCCGGAGACTGCGCCCGCCAAGGAGATCGGCGGCTCCCCCTGTCCCGCAGCGGCGGACTCGGCGAACGGCTCGGGGCCGACGTCGGCAGCAGGCTGGGCGAGGACGACATCCGAGGGCGGGATCGTGTCGCCGCGGCCGAGGAGCCAGATCGCCCCCAGGGCTGCGAGTGCGAGCAGGAGCGCGCCCGCGGTGAGAAGCCGGCGCGTACGGCGCAGCCGCTCGGGTCGGCCGGACGACGCGGCGTGCAATCCCGTCCTCAGCCGGCGACCCGGACGTCCGCCGGCGCCGACGTCGCCGGCCCCCGCCTTCTGCGGCTCGTGGTCGTCGGCCGCCGTCGGTGACGCCGGCGGCCCCTCGCCCGCGGAGGAGGCTCCGCGGACCGTCACCGGGGTGGTTGCAGCGGCCAGGTCGGCGAGCAGCCGGTCGATCGCCTGTGCGTTCCGGTAGGTGATGTCGGGCCTGCGGCGCAGCGCCCGCAAGAGCTCGTGGGCGTCGTCCTTGACCCCTTCGTCGTCTTCCGTCTCCAGAACCTCGCGCAGCTGCCGGATGAAGTCGCCCTGCTGGTCGGGGGTCAGCTGGGCCGCCCCGATCGCCGATCCGAGTCGGAGTAGGTACTCGAACGGGACCGACGGTGGCTCCGGCAGGGGCTCGGGCAGCGGGTGCCGCTCAGTCACGGCTTGCTGGATGGCGTCGAGCAGCTCCATCCCCTTGGCCAGCGTCCGCTCCCGGTAGTCGACTACCTGGATGTCGGCGACCGGGGTGAGGCGGATGTTCCCCACCGGGCCGACCTGCACGGGCAGGATCGGCAGACCCAGCGCTCTCGCGTAGGACAGCTCCGTCAGGCACGGCTTGGACGCCAGGGAGTTGTCGGACAGGAGGAAGAGGAACACGTCGCACTGACGGATCCGCCGCAGGATGTCCTGCCACCACGGGTCGCCACCGCGGAGCTCCTGGTCGTGCCACACGGACAGGTGGGCCCGTTGCAGGTCCGAGATCAGCCCTCGGACCGCGGTCTCGTCCTTGCGTGAGTAGCTGGCGAACAGCCACATGGTGGTACCTCCGCCATGCGGGATGGCATCACTTCTCATCTTGAGCCACGACGGAGCGTCCTGATACTGCTTTTCTACCTTTTTGCCAGCATTCTTCGGTCCCTGGCGTTCATGGCGCCTTCCGCCAGGGTCCGGGCGACCTTCTCGTCGGGGACCCCGCGAAGTGGGCGCCCGGCGTTCCGGCCCGGCCTGGCGGGGGTAGCCGACCGGCATGGCCGACACCCGACGTCCCGTCAGCGACCAGGTGGTCGTCGTCCTCGGTGCCTCCAGCGGCATCGGGCGAGCGACCGCGCTGGAGTTCGCGCGGCAGGGCTGCACCCGCATCGTCGTCGCCTCCCGCGGTGAGGAGGCCCTCGGCACGCTGGTCGAGGAGCTCACGCGGAAGGGCGCGGAGGCGGTCGCCGTCCCCACCGACATCACCGACCAGGCCGCCGTCCGGGCGCTGGTCGACGCCGCCGAGGCCCGCTTCGGCCGGATCGACACCTTCGTGACCGTGCCCGGGGTCGGCATCTGGGGGTCGGTCAAGCAGATCGACCTCGACGAGTTCCGCCGGGTCACCGAGGTGAACTACATCGGTCACGTGGCCGCCGCGCAGGCCGCCGTCCCGGCGCTGGAGCGGGCCGGCGGTGGCGTGCTGATCGGCATCGGCTCGGTGGAGGGCTACCGGTCCATCCCGCTGCACGCGCCGTACTCGGCGAGCAAGTTCGCGCTGCGGGCCTTCTACGACGCGCTGCGGATGGAGCTGGCCGAGGAGGGGTCGCCGGTCGAGGTGAGCCAGATCCTGCCCGCCGGCATCGCCACGCCCTTCTTCGAGCACGCCCGCACCAAGCTCGGCTGGATGCCCAAGCCGCCGCCGCCCGTCTACGCGCCCGAGCTGGTCGCCGAGGCCGTCGTACGGGCGTCGGTGCACCCGCGGCGGGAGGTCCCGGTGGGCGACGCCGCGCTGGGCTTCATCGCCGGGCAGCGGTTCAGTCCCGCGCTCACCGACGCGCTGCTGTCGGTGACCGGCCGACAGCTGCAGACCACCGACCGGCCCGACGACGGCACCGACATCCTCGACACCCCGACCCCGGGCCCCGGCCGGGTGCGCGGCGCCTACGCGGACCAGGTGCTGACCACCAGCCCGGTCACTCGGGTCGCCGGCGCCGTGGCACGACCGGGTGAGCTGCTCCTGCGGGCCATCCGGCGGCGTCCCTCGGCCTGAGCGAGGACCCCGTCCTCCCGTCCCCTCGCCAGCTCGGGGCGGTGCCCTGGACGGGGCCACCCCTGGAGGGGTCCTTCCTCAGGCGTCGGGGATGAGCAGCAGCTCGGTCTGCCGGTCGCCGAGGTAGCTCACGCCGTCCTCGGTGAGGGCCACGCCCTCCTCCAGCGCCATGCGCACCGGCTGGCCGCCCCACTCGGCCACCGGCACCCGCACGCACAGCTCGAGGGCGTAGACGGTGTCCGGGTGCAGCACCCGGTCGCCGGCGCCGGGGACGCCGCGCTGGTCGTCCCACCGGCCGATCGCCGGTCCCGCGCCGTGGCCGTGGACCCCGACCGGGTGCGAGTAGACGTCGCCGTCGATGCCCTCGGCCGCCGCGGCGCACCGGACCGCGGCCAGCACCTCGTTGCCGGTCCGTCCGGCGACGAGCTCCGCCGTGGTGAGGTCCTGCAGCCGGTTGCCGACGGCCAGCGCCTGCCGCAGACCGGCCGGCGCGTCCGTCTCGCCGCGGCGCAGCACGTAGCCGTTGCGCTGGCTGTCGGTCTTCAGGCCGAGGCTGGACAGGCCGACGTCGCAGTGCACCAGGTCGCCGGGCTCCACCGGCACGTCGAAGGGGACGGCCGGCAGCAGCGCGCCCTGCTCGCAGCGCGGCGCCACCCCAGCGCGCTGCACGTCGACCACCGGGTGGAACCACGGCTCGACGCCCAGGTCGGACAGCCGCTGGCGGAGCCACCAGGCCAGGTCGGTGCCGGTGGAGACACCGGCGGTCAGGACGGCGGGGGAGAAGGCCTCCTCGACCACCTCGCGCACCCGCCGGTTGAGCCGATCCAGGACGGCGATCTCCTCCGGCAGCCGGGTCTCCAGCCAGCCGACCGCGAGGTCCTCGGCCGGCACCAGCCGGTCGGCCCACGGCCCCAGCGCCTCGGTGAGCCGACGGTGCTCGGTGTGCGACAGCCCGTCGGCGAGGGCGAAGTCCGCGGAGACGTCGATGCCGATCCGCTGCGGGGCGGCCTGCTCGACGATGCGGCGGACCTCAGCCCACTGGGCGTCCTCGGCCGGCGGCCGCCCGCCGGCATCGGGGGACCAGGCCGGCAGGAACTGGCCCACCGGGTACCGCGAGACCGCCGCCGCGGTGACGCCGTCGTCGCTGCGGTGCAGCACCAGGATCGTGCGCCGGCGGGCCGAGAGCCAGGTGGCCGGGAGCAGCGTGGCCAGCACCGGGTCCTCGTTGTACTCGCGGCCGACGACCAGCCACAGGTCGATGCCGGCGCGGTCCATCAGCCCGGGCAGCAGGTCGAGCAGCCGCTGGGTCAGCCACCGGTCGCGGACGTCGGCCTGCTCGCGCAGCGGCAGCGGCACCGTGCGGGTCGGGTCCGGCGCGACGAGCGTCATGGGGAGAGTGGAGCAGACAACCGGCGTCGCCACAGGTCGAACGGTGGCGGCCTCGCCCCGGGCCCGCGCTCAGCCGGCGAGTGGATGAGGAGGCCGAGGTCCTGCTTCAGGCGGCTCCGCCGGTCGCGCGTCCGGTCGGTGCCATGCTGTCGGCGAAGCGCCCGCTGCGCTGCCGGGGCAGGACGGCGGCCACGCGGTCGCGGCCGGCCTGCTTGGCCGCGTACATGGCGCCGTCGGCGCGGTCGACCAGCCGCCACATCGCGTCGCCGGCCTCCTCGCCGTCCACCGGCCGGTCCAGCGCGATGCCGATCGAGGCGGTCACCGCGTGCCCTTCGTCGGTGCGGCTGGTGCGCACCGCCGCCCGCAGCCGCTCGGCCAGTCGGTGCGCCTCGGCCGGGTCGCTGACCAGCCCGAGCACGATCAGCTCCTCACCGCCGGTGCGCGCCAGCACGTCGCTGGGCCGCACCGTGGCCGCCAGGGACGTCGCCACCGCCCGCAGCACGGCGTCCCCGGCGGCGTGACCGTGGGCGTCGTTGAGCTGCTTGAAGTGGTCGAGGTCCAGGACCATCGCGGCCACCCGCGACCCCTCGCGGCGGGCCTGTCGCCAGACCCTCGGGGCCTGCTCCAGGAGGAAGCGCCGGTTGGCCAGCCCGGTGAGCGGGTCCTGGTGGGACAGCGCCTGCGTGGCCTCGAGCAGCCGCTGGACCCGGCGGCGCAGCACGTGGACGCCGAACGCCGCGGTGTTCAGGGCGCCGGCGCTGATCGCCACCTGCACGGCGATCGTCAGGACACCGTCATAGGTGTGCTCGAGGGCGATCGTGCAGGCCGCCACCGTCGCGAGCATGGTGGCGCCCAGCATCCGGGTGCCGAGGAACCAGGCGGCGACGAACGAGGGGAACAGCAGCATCAGCGGGGTCGCCTGCGCCGGCTCGGAGATGCTGAGGACGACGATCACGTAGACGACCTCGACGAGCAGCACCAGCCCGAAGGTCTGCCACCGGCCGATCCGCTGCCGGACAGCCAGCGCGACGGCTGCCGCCAGGCAGGCGGCCATCGCGACGGTGTAGCTGCTGCGGGTGGCGCCCTGGTGCAGCGTCCCGTCGACGAAGAGGTTCGCCATGCCGATGAGGCCGGCGACGAAGGTGAGCGCGGCAAGGGCGAGCACCGCGATCCGGTGTTCCGGCCCCGGGCTGACGGCTGGGCCGTACCGCCTGACGAGTGTGTCGGTGTCCTTGCGTCGCCACCCCGTCACGGGGGGCAGCATGCCGCACACAGCGGCCTCACAGGGAGTTCCGTTGCGCAGTCGTTCCCCAACGTCCCAGTGAGCGGGACGGGTCGACGTCGCCGCGCGGCGGTGCCAGGGTGACGGCCGTGTCCCACCCGGATCCCGGCACGGTCGTCGTCCGCACCCTCGCCGAGCACCCGATGGTCGAGGCAGGGACCAGCGCGCTGCGCATGGTCGCGCCCGGCTCGGAGACCGCCGGCCGCTTCGGCCTGGTCGAGTACCGGCTCGCGCCGCACAGCCCGGGCGCCGCGCCGCACTACCACCAGACGTTCTCCGAGTCGTTCTACGTGGTCTCCGGCAGGCTCACCGTGTACGCCGACGGGGCGTGGCGGCCGTACTCGGCGGGGGACTTCGCGCTGGTGCACGAGCGCGGCGTGCACGGCTTCCGCAACGACGGCGACGAGCCGGCCGACTTCCTCATCCTCTTCGCGCCCGGCACCGCCCGGGAGCAGTTCTTCGCCGAGATGGCCGAGCTGCGCCGCAGCGGCCGGACGCCGTCCCCGGAGGAGATGACCGCCTTCTACGCCCGGCACGACCAGGTGATGGTCGACGTCTGACCGGGAAGGAACGCCAGCGGACGACGACCGAGGAGGACGCACATGGCGCAGGGACCGTGGTTCTACTGCCTCAAGCACCACACCGTGGAGGACCGGGACGGGTGCGCCGAGCGGCACCGCCTGGGCCCGTACGCGACCCGCGAGGAGGCCGAGCACGCACTGCAGTCGGTGGCCGAGCGCGAGCAGCAGCTGACCGAGGAGGACCGGCGGTGGCAGGGCGACTGAAGGAGGACCACCCTCCTCCCCACGCTCCGTGACCAGGGCATGATCGGCGGCGATGACGCCGGGCGGTCCGGCGGCGCAGGAGGAGGACGCGTGACCGACGGACGCTCGGTGGAGGAACTGGTCGTCGGCGTGCTGGGCGGCACCGGTCCGCAGGGCCGCGGGCTCGCCGTCCGGCTGGCGGCGGCCGGGCAGCGCGTGCTGCTGGGGTCGCGGGACGCCGAGCGGGCCGGTGAGGTCGCGGCGCAGGTCGCCGAGCGGGCCACTGCCGCAGCCGGGGGCACCGACGTCTCGGTGACCGGCGGTGCCAACGTCGACGTCGCGGGCGCGGCCGACCTGGTCGTGGTCGCCGTCCCCTACGCCGGGCACGCCGACACCCTCGCGGAGCTCGCGACCCCGCTGGCCGGCAAGGTCGTCGTCGACTGCGTCGTCCCCATGGCCTTCGACGAGCTCGGCGCGTACGTGCTCGACGTCCCGGAGGGGTCGGCGGCCCAGCAGGCCGCCGCGCTGCTGCCCGACTCGCACGTGGTCGGCGCCTTCCACCACCTGTCGGCGCGGCTGCTTGAGGACCTCTCCAGGCCCACCCTGGACGGCGACGTGATGGTCGTCGGCGACGTCCGTGAGGCCACTGACACCGTGCAGGCGCTGGCCGGCCGGCTGCCGGGCATGCGCGGCATCTACGCCGGCCGGCTGCGCAACGCCCGCCAGGTCGAGGCCCTGACGATCAACCTGGTGTCGGTGAACCGCCGGTACAAGGCGCACGCCGGCATCCGCGTCACCGACGTCTGACGAAGGACCGCCGTTCCCGGCGCGAGTGAGCAGTTGCGGTCGCTCTCCGCGGCGTGTCCGACCGTGTCGGCGACCGCAACTGCCCACTGGGCGCCGGCCGCGGAGCCGACGATCAGTCGAAGGAGTGCTCGGGCCCCGGAAAGACGCCGCTGCGGACCTCGTCGGCGTACTCGCGTGCAGCCCGCAGCAGCTCGCCGCGCAGGTCGGCGTACTTCTTCACGAACCTCGGCACCCGGCCGCTGGTGAGACCGGCCATGTCCGGCCAGACCAGCACCTGGGCGTCGCAGTCGACACCGGCGCCGATGCCGATCGTGGGGATCGACAGCTCCTTGGTCACCTGCGCCGCGATCTCGGCCGGCACCATCTCCAGGACGACGGCGAACGCCCCGGCCTCCTGGACGGCGTGCGCGTCGGTCAGCAGCTGCTCGGCCCCGGCCCCGCGGCCCTGCACCCGGAAGCCGCCGAGGGCGTGCTCGCTCTGCGGCGTGAAACCGACGTGCGCCATCACCGGGATGCCGTTCTCGGTCAGCATCCGGGTCTGCGGGGCGACCCGCACCCCGCCCTCGAGCTTGACCGCCTGCGCGCCGCCCTCCTTCAGCATCCGGACGGCGGTGGCGAACGCCTGCTGCGGCGACGCCTCGTAGCTGCCGAAGGGCAGGTCGGCCACGATGAGCGCCCGCTTCGTCGAGCGGGTGACCGCCTTGGTCATCCCCAGGATGTCCTCGACGGTGACCGGCACGGTCGAGGTGTGCCCGAGGACGACGTTGCCGGCGGAGTCGCCGACCAGCATCACCGGGATGCCGGCCTCCTCGAAGACGGTCGCGCTGAAGGTGTCGTAGGCGGTGAGCATCGCCCACTTCTCGCCGCGCTCCTTGGCCTGCTGCAGGTGGTGCACCCGCACCCGGGCGGTGGACGTCCCGCCGTAGAGCACCGATTCCGTCATGGGTGTGATGCCGCTCCTTCACGGACGGTGGGCAGCGTCTCCCGCCACCGGTTGGTGACGGGCAGCCGCCTGTCGCGTCCGAACGCCTTGAGGCTGATCTTCGTTCCGGGCGCGGACTGCCGGCGCTTGAACTCCGCGGCGTCCACCAGCCGCAGCACCCGCGCCACCACCTCCGGGTCGTGGCCGCGCTCGAGCAGCTCGCCCATCCCGAGGTCGCGGTCGACGTAGTCGGCGACGACCGCGTCGAGCTCCTCGTAGGAGGGCAGCGAGTCGGTGTCGACCTGGCCGGGGGCGAGCTCGGCCGACGGCGGCTTCTCGATCGAGTTGACCGGGATCGGCTCGGTCTCCCCCCGCCCCCGCGCGTACTCGTTGCGCCACCGGGCGAGGGCCCAGACCAGCGTCTTCGGCACGTCCTTGATGGGGGCGAAGCCGCCGGCCGAGTCGCCGTAGAGCGTGGAGTAGCCGACCGCGATCTCGCTCTTGTTGCCGGTCGTGAGCAGCAGGTGGCCGTGCTGGTTGGACAACCCCATCAGCAGCGTGCCGCGCACCCGCGCCTGCAGGTTCTCCGCGGCGACCCCGCTGAGCTCCACCGACGAGTGGTAGGCGTCGACCATTGGCGCGATCGGGACGACGGAGTAGTGCAGCCCGGTCCGCCGGGCGAGGTCCTCGGCGTCGGCGAGCGAGTGCTCGCTGGAGTACCGCGACGGCAGGCCGACGCCGTACACCCGGTCGGCGCCCAGCGCGTCGACGGCGAGGGCGGCGCAGACGGCGGAGTCGATGCCGCCCGAGAGGCCGAGCACCACCGAGGGCATGCCGTTCTTGTCGATGAAGTCCCGCAGGCCCAGCACCAGCGCCCGCCAGACCTCCTCGCAGTCCGACAGCGGCTCGGCGACCGAGGCCGGCCGCGGGTCGAACGCGGGCACCGGCTCCTCGGAGAGCACGTGCCGGGTGACCGTCATCGGCCCGAACCGGCCCTCGCGCCGGTCGGGCACGGCCGAGCGGTCGACGCGCAGGTCGACGCACAGCAGGTGCTCGACGAACTGCGGCGCGCGGCCCAGCAGCTCGCCGTCCGGCGCCACGGCCATCGAGTCGCCGTCGAAGACCAGCTCGTCCTGGCCGCCGACCTGGTTGCAGTAGACGACCGTGGCCCGCGCCTCGGCCGCCCGGCGGCGGACCAGCGGCAGGCGCAGGTCGTCCTTGGCCCGCTCGTAGGGCGAGGCGTTGGGGGAGAGCACCAGGTCGACGCCGGCCTCCCCGGCGACGCCGCACGGACCGCCCTCGACCCAGAGGTCCTCGCAGACGGTCAGCGCGACGTCCACCCCGTGCAGCCGCACGACCGGCAGCTCGGTGCCGGGCACGAAGTAGCGGGCCTCGTCGAAGACGCCGTAGTTGGGCAGGTGCCGCTTGTGGTAGCGGACGACGACCTCGCCGCCGTGCAGGAGCGCGGCGGCGTTGCGGGGTGCGCCGCGGCGCGGGTTGGCGTCGGCCGGGCGGTCGTCGTCGCCGGGCATCGACTCCGTCGTCGCCGGGCCAATGCCCTCGGTGTGTGCGAGGTAGCCGACGACGACCGCGGTGTCGCCGAGCCCCCGCTCGGCCAGGTCGCCGGCGAGCTCGACCAGCGCCTTCTCACTGGCCTGCGCGAAGGACTCGCGGAGCACGAGGTCCTCGGGCGGGTACCCGGTGAGGGTCATCTCGGGGAAGACGACGACGTGGGCGCCGTCCTCGGCGGCGATCGCCGTCCAGGTGGTGACCAGCGCGGCGTTGCCGGCGATGTCGCCGACGCGGGTGTCGACCTGGGCCAGGGCCACGCGGAGCTGCACGGGTTCGCTCACGTGCCCATCCTGGTCCGCGCCCCCGGAACGCGGCCAGGCGGGGACCTGGCCGGACGATCACGCGACGCCTGGCCTCCGCCGCATGACCCTGCGAGGACACCTGCGCCGCTCGGCGGCGGGGGCCTGTGCCGACATCGGCGTCGTCGCCGCGCTCGCGCCCGCACGGGTGCCGGCCCTCTTCGGCGGTGCCGCCGGCACACCCGACGCGCGGACGGAGGTCCGGGCGGTCCACGCCGGCATCCCGCTGGCCCTCGCGGCGTCCCTGACCGCGGCGTCGGGATCGACACCCGGGGACGACGCCGTCCTGCGCACGGTGGGCGCCGCCGGCGCCGGCATGGCCGTCGCGCGGTCGGCCGGGTGCGTGGCCGAGCGCCGGCTCACCGCCCGGCCGAGCGGCGCCTTCCTCGCCCTCGAGGCGGCGCTCGCCGTGGCGCTGCGGGCGGCAGCGCAGGCAGGGGGCAGCCGCCGCACCGGCTGAGCGCCCGAGCCGGAGCCGGCACGTCAGCTCGCGGGCACCGGCGGGGTCGTCGGCCGGAGGACGGGCAGGTCACCGGCCGCGCTCGGGGTCCGGGCCTCCGAGGACGGGGGCGTGGCGTGCTCCAGGAAGCGGAGCAGCTCGACGGGGAACGGCAGGACGACGGTGGAGTTCTTCTCCGCGGCCACCTCGACCATGGTCTGCAGCAGGCGCAGCTGCAGCGCGGCCGGCTGGGTCGCCATCACCTGAGCGGCCTGCGCCAGCTTCTGCGAGGCCTGCAGCTCGCCCTCGGCGGTGATCACCCGGGACCGGCGCTCGCGCTCGGCCTCCGCCTGCCGGGACATCGACCGCTTCATCGACTCCGGCAGCGCGACGTCCTTGATGTCGACCCGGTCGATGTGCACGCCCCAGTCGACGGCCGGGTTGTCGAGCATCAGCTCGAGGCCCTGGTTGAGCCGTTCGCGGTTGGACAGCAGGTCGTCGAGATCGCTCTTGCCGATGATCGACCGCAGCGACGCCTGCGCGACCTGGGCGATCGCGGCCTGGTAGTTCTGCACGTCGACGACGACCCGCACCGGGTCGAACACGCGGTAGTAGACGACCGCGTCGACCTTGACGGTGACGTTGTCGCGGGTGATCCCCTCCTGCGCCGGCACCGGCATGGTGACGATCTGCATGTTCACCTTGTGCATCCGGTCGATGCCCGGCGCGATGACGGTCAGGCCGGGCGGCCGGGCGTCGCCGAGCAGCCGGCCGAACCGCAGGACCACTCCGCGCTGGTACTGGGTGACCACCCGGACGCTCGCGCCCACGAGCACCAGCAGCCCGAGCACGGCGATGACGACCAGTGCGAGAACGACGTCCATCTCGCCCTCCGCCAGCGGCGCCGCGGCCGGACGCGGGGTCGCGCCCGTGGCCGCGCCGCCCTCGTGCTGGCGGTCACATGCTAGATCGACTCCGGCCGCCCCGGACCCCCTCCGGTGCCGGTGCGCGCCGGTGGGTGTCGCCGGCGCGGCGCCGCAGCCGCCCGCCGTCGCCGGGGCCCCGTGTGCAGATCGGCGCGACGGGGCAGGCTGGGGGGCGGACGTCACCCCACGGAAACGACTGGACGCGATCATGGCGAGCATGGACCGACAGCAGGAGTTCGTCCTGCGCACCCTCGAGGAACGCGACATCCGCTTCGTGCGGCTGTGGTTCACCGACGTCTCCGGTTACCTCAAGGCCGTGGCTGTGGCGCCCGCGGAGATCGAGGCGGCCTTCGCCGAGGGCATCGGCTTCGACGGCTCGGCGATCGAGGGCTTTGCGCGCGTCTACGAGTCCGACATGCTCGCCAAGCCCGACCCCGGCACCTTCCAGGTGATGCCGTCGGCCAAGGGCGGCTCCAGCGACACCGCGCGGATGTTCTGCGACCTCACCACGCCCGACGGCTCGCCGTCCTGGGCCGACCCGCGGCACGTGCTGCGCCGGGCGCTGACGAAGGCCGCCGACATGGGCTTCACCTTCTACACCCACCCCGAGGTCGAGTTCTTCCTGCTCAAGGACCAGCCCAGCGACGGCAGCCCGCCCGAGCCGGCCGACAACGGCGGCTACTTCGACCTCTCCACGCACAACGTCGCCCACGACTTCCGCCGCGAGGCGGTCTTCGCGCTCGAGGCGATGGGCATCTCGGTGGAGTTCAGCCACCACGAGGTCGCGCCCGGCCAGCAGGAGATCGACCTGCGCTACGCCGACGCGCTGTCGATGGCCGACAACATCATGACGCTGCGGCACGTCGTCCGTGAGGTGGCGCTCGCGCAGCACGTGCACGCCACCTTCATGCCCAAGCCGTTCACCGACCTGGCGGGCTCGGCGATGCACACCCACCTGTCGCTGTTCGAGGGCGACCGCAACGCCTTCCACGACCCGGCCGACCCGATGAAGCTGTCGACCACCGGCAAGCAGTTCATCGCCGGCCTGCTCGTCCACGCCAAGGAGTACACCGCCGTCACCAACCAGACGGTGAACTCCTACCGGCGGCTGCTGGCCGGCACCGAGGCGCCGACCGCGGCCACCTGGGGCCGGGCCAACCGCTCGGCGCTCGTGCGGCTGCCCTCGTACAAGCCGAACAAGGGCCAGTCGGCCCGGGTGGAGGTCCGCTCGCCGGACTCCGCGTGCAACCCCTACCTCACCTTCGCGATCCTGCTGGCCGCCGGGCTGCGCGGCATCGAGAAGGGCTACGAGCTACCGCCGGAGGCCGAGGACGACGTCTGGTCGCTCACCGACACCGAGCGCCGCGCCGCCGGCTACGAGGACCTCCCGGTGTCCCTCGGCGAGGCGCTCACCGCCATGCAGGGCAGCGAGCTGGTGGCCGAGACCCTCGGCGAGCACGTCTTCGAGTTCTTCCTGCGCAATAAGTGGGCCGAGTTCAACGCCTACCGGCAGAACGTGACCCCGTGGGAGCTCAAGCGCTACCTGCCCGGCCTCTGAGAGAGGACCTCGTCGCCCCCCGCACCTCGCAGGCTCGGCACGGGTCCCTGCGACGAGGCCGTTCCATCTCGTCACCTGCTCGCGGCGGGTCCCTGCAGGGGAGCCGTTCCAGCACCTCACTCCCCCCGCACCTCGCAGGCTCGGCGCGGGTCCCTGCGACGAGGCCGTTCCATCTCGTCACCCGCTCGCGGCGGGCCTCTGCAGGAGGGGCCGCTCCGGTCCGAACACGGCGCGCGGCGCGAACTACCCTCGGCGCGTGGCCCGCCTGCTCGTCGTCGTCCCCTCCGAGACCGATCCGCCGGCCCGGCTGGGGGAGTGGCTCCGCGCGGCCGGGCTGGAGCTCGACGAGCGCCGCCTCGGCACCGGCGACGAGCTCCCGGCGACCCTCGAGGGCTCCGACGGGCTGCTCGTCCTCGGCGGCCCGCAGTCGGCGATGGACGACGAGCAGACCAGCCCGGAGCTCGTCGGGGTCCGCCGCCTGCTGACCGAGGCCCTGCGGGACGACGTCCCCACGCTGGCGGTCTGCCTGGGCGCCCAGCTGCTCGCCGAGGTCGGGGGCGGCCGCGTGCGGAAGGGCGTCGACGGGCCCGAGGTCGGCGCCACCCTGGTGGCCAAGCGGGACGCCGCCGACTCCGACCCCCTCTTCCGCCCGCTCCCGATGACCCCCGACGTGATCCAGTTCCACCACGACGAGATCGCCGAGCTGCCACGCGGGGCCACCCTGCTGGCGAGCAACCCCGCCTACGCGCACCAGGCGTTCCGGGTGGGGGAGCACGTCTACGGCCTGCAGTTCCACATCGAGACGACGCCGGAGATCGTCGCGGAGTGGGCCGAGCAGGACGTCGTCGGCGTGGCCGCCAGCCCGTTCGACCGGGAGACGATCTGCGCCCGCGCGGCCGCGGTGCACCCGGACCTCGAGGAGGTGTGGGCGCCGTTCGCCGGCCGCTTCGCCGACCTGGTGCGCAGCCGCGCCCGGGCCCGGGCGGGTGCGGCGTGACCACCAGCAGCGCGCCGGAGATCCCGCGCCGAGCCGTCGTCCGGCTGGTCCGGTTCGGGTTCCTCGACGGCGAGCGGGCCGCCCGCCTGCTGTCCGAGCCGGAGATGGGGCTGTGGGACCTCGAGCGCAACGAGCCCGCCGACCCCGAGGCCGGCCCGGTCGTCTCCGCGCTGGCCCGCACCGGTGACCCCGACCTCGCCGTCCGCTCGCTGCGCCGGCTGATCGAGGCCCTGGACGCCGCTGACCCCTCCGGCGGCTCGGCCGCCGCGCTGCTGGCCCGGCTGCGCGGCTCGGCGCTGCTGCGCTCCCGGCTGCTCGGCGTGCTCGGCGCCAGCTCCGGCCTGGCCGACCACCTGGCCGCCCACCCCGGCGACTGGACCGTCCTCGACGGCGACGGTGACGGCGACGGCCGCGGCCCCACCCGGCCCACGCCGCAGGCGCTGGAGCGGCAGATGCTCGTCGCCGTCGGCGCCGACCCCGACGACCCGCCCTGGGGCGTGCGGCTGGGCAGGGGCGCGCCGGACGCCGACCCGCAGCGGGCCGCCGACCTGCGGCTGGCCTACCGGCGGGCCATCCTCTCCGTCGCCGGGCGCGACCTCGGGGAGGGCCTGGCCGCCGAGGACGTCGCCGCCGAGCTCGCCGACATCGCCGCGGCCGTGCTGACCGCCGGGCTGGCCGTCGCCGTGGCCGAGCAGCCCGCCGACGCCGCCGCCTGCCGGCTGGCGGTCATCGCGCTGGGCAAGACCGGTGGCCGGGAGCTCAACTACGTCAGCGACGTCGACGTCGTCTTCGTGGCCGAGCCGGTCGACCCCTCGGAGGCCGACACCGCGCCCGCGCTGAGGAGCGCCACCCGGGTCGCCGCCGCGCTGATGCGCATCTGCCACGAGGCGGCCTGGGAGGTCGACGCCGCGCTGCGGCCCGAGGGCAAGGCCGGAGCGCTGGTGCGCACGCTGGCCAACCACGCGGCCTACTACCGCAGCTGGGCCAGCACCTGGGAGTTCCAGGCGCTGCTGAAGATGCGCCCGGTCGCCGGCGACCCGGACCTCGGCCGGCAATACGTCGAGGAGCTCTTCCCGCTGGTGTGGCAGGCCGGCGAGCGCCCCGGCTTCGTCGGCGAGGTGCAGGCGATGCGCCGGCGAGTGCTGGACAACATCCCCCCCGCCCAGGCCGAGCGCGAGCTCAAGCTGGGCCGCGGCGGGCTGCGCGACGTCGAGTTCGCCGTCCAGCTGCTGCAGCTGGTGCACGGGCGGGTCGACGTGCGGCTCCGGGTGGGCGGCACGCTGCCGGCGCTGCACGCCCTGCGCGCCGGCGGCTACGTGGGCCGCGACGACGCCGACACGCTGATCGCCTCCTACCGCTTCCTGCGGACCGTGGAGCACCGGCTGCAGCTGCTCCGGCTGCGGCGCACCCACCTGCTGCCCACCGACGAGCAGCAGCTGCGCTGGCTGGCCCGGTCGCTGGGCTACAAGCCCGACCACCGCGGGGACGCCGTCGCCGTCCTCGACGCCGAGCTGTCGTTGCACACCCGCGAGGTGCGCCGGCTGCACGAGAAGCTGTTCTACCGGCCGCTGCTGTCGGCCGTGGCGAAGGTGCCGCCGGAGGCCGCGCAGCTGGGGTCGAAGGCGGCCGGCGACTGGCTGCGGGCGCTCGGCTTCGCCGACCCCGACGGCGCGCTGCGGCACATGGCCGCGCTCACCGGCGGGGTGTCGCGGTCGGCGTCGATGCAGAAGTACCTGCTGCCGGTCGTGCTGCAGACCCTCGCCGACTGCGCCGACCCCGATGCCGGGCTGCTGGCCTACCGCAAGGTCAGCGAGGCCCTCGGCGGCAACCAGTGGTACCTGCGGCTGCTGCGCGACGAGGGGCAGGTCGCCGAGCGGCTGGCCGCGCTGCTGGGCTCCAGTCAGTACGTCGCCGCGCTGCTGACCCGCACCCCCGAGGCGCTGCGGATCCTCGCCGACGACGACGAGCTGCGCCCGCGCACCGCGGCGGCCCTCGCCGCGGCGTGGCGGCAGGCGGCCGGGCGGGCCGCGGACCCCGGAGCCGGCATCCGGGTGCTGCGCGGGCTGCGCCGGCACGAGCTGCTGCGGGTCGCCGCCGCGGACCTGCTCGGCATGCTCGACGTCGGGCAGGTCGGCCGCGGGCTGACCGACATCGCCGTCGCCATGCTGCAGGTCGGCCTGGACGTCGCGGTTCGGGCGCACGCCGCCGAGACCGGCACCGCGCCCGGCGACCTCCCGACCGACCTCGCCGTCATCGGCATGGGCCGGCTCGGCGGCGGGGAGATGGCCTACGGCTCGGACGCCGACGTGCTGTTCGTGCACCGGCCCCGGCCGGGCGCGGAGGACGGGCAGGCGACCGCGGCGGCCAACGCGGTCGCGCACACGCTGCGCCGGCTGCTCGGCGAGCCGGCACCGGATCCGGCCTTCGAGCTCGACGCCGACCTGCGGCCCGAGGGCCGGCAGGGGGCGCTGGTGCGCAGCCTGGACTCCTACCGCGAGTACTACGACCGCTGGATGTCGGTGTGGGAGGTGCAGGCCCTGCTGCGCGCCGTCCCCGTGGCCGGCGACGAGGCCCTGGGCGCGGCGTTCGTCGAGCTCGTCGACCCGATCCGCTACCCGGCCGGGGGCGTCTCGGCCGACCAGGTCGCCGAGATCCGCCGGATCAAGGCCCGGGTCGAGCGGGAGCGGCTGCCGCGGGGTGCGGACCCGACCACGCACACCAAGCTGGGCCGCGGCGGGCTGGCCGACGTCGAGTGGACCGCCCAGCTGCTGCAGCTGGAGCACGCCGGCGAGCACCCGGAGCTGCGGGTCACCTCGACGGTGGCCGCGCTGACCGCGCTGCGGGAGGCCGGCCTGCTCGACGACGACCAGGCGGAGGCGCTGCAGCGGGCGTGGGAGCTGGCCAGCAGGGCCCGCAACGCGGTGTTCCTGGTCCGCGGGCGGCCCAGCGACCAGCTGCCCCGGCCCGGTGCCGAGCTGGCCGGGGTCGCGCGGGCGAGCGGGTACGGCCCGGACGCCGACCCGGGGCAGTTCCTCGACGACTACCGGCGGGCCACCCGGCACGCGCGCGGCGTCGTCGAGCAGGTCTTCTACGGACAGCCCGGCAGCTGACCGGACGCCCTCGGCCGGGTCCCAGGAGCCCCACCGAGCCCCCGGCGCACGCCCGGCACCTGGACGAGGGACTCCCGGGTCGGCGCGCACTCGTCGGCCCTCACCCGGTCGCCGGTCACGAGCAGCCGGCGGTACCGGTGGTGTGCGAGCCGGTCGCGCGGGGCAGGGGAGGAGCGTGCCGCACCCCCGCCCCGCCGCCTCCGAGCCCCGCGAGGACCCCGCCCCGTCGTCCGAGGGCGGCGCCACCATCACCCCGTACCGGGACGGTCCGCTGATCGTGCGCGGCGACTTCCGGCTGCTCGACCAGGACGGCGTGGAGATCGACCCCGGCCGCGGGACGATCGCGCTGTGCCGGTGCGGCAAGTCCGGCATCAAGCCGTTCTGCGACGGGTCGCACAAGCGGGCCGGGTTCTCCGCCCCGAGTGCGCCCAGCCGCCCGCGACCGGCCGCGCGCATCGCGGGCGAGGCCGGGCACGAGGACGCCCCGTAGCGATCAGCGCCCCTCGAACGCGGTGGCCATCCGCTCCTGCTGCTCGAGCGCCGCACCGATCCGCGCCTGGACCGCGTCGAGCTGGCCGATGACCTCGCTGGTGGCGCGGATGCCGGCCGACACCGAGTCGGTGCTCGTCTGGATCCCGGTGATCTGCGTCGACACGCGTTGGGTCGCCGCAGCGGTCTCCCGGGCCAGGTCCTTCACCTCGCCGGCGACGACGGCGAAGCCGCGGCCCAGCTCCCCGGCGCGAGCCGCCTCGATCGTCGCGTTGAGCGCCAGGAGATTGGTCTGGTCGGCGATCGACGAGATGATCCGGATGACGTCGCTCACCGATGCCGACGCCTGGCTCAGCGCCTCGACCTCGGCGGTCATCGCCGAGGCCTTGGCGACGGCGCTCTCGGCGACGCGGCCGGCGTCCGCGGCGGCCTCGCGCAGCAGAGCGACGGTGTCGAGCAGGGCCCGCGCGTTCACGGCGTCCTGCTCCGCGCGCCGCAGCACCTCGATGCGCTGCGAGACCAGCTGCTGGACGTTGCGCAGCGCCGAGGCGCGGGACTCGGAGAGGTCGATGGTCTCGGTGACGAAGAAGTCCATCGTCCCGATCACCCTGCCGTCGGCGGTGATCGGGAAACAGACGCCGGAGCGGACGCCGGCGCGCCGCGCAGCCGGGGCACGGACGCAGTCGGTGACCTCCGCGAGGTCCCGGACGGAGACCAGGTCCCGGGCGCGCCAGGCGCGACCGGAGAGGCCGACGCCCTCGGCGAAGCTGGCGGCCAGGGTCACCCGGCGGAACTCCTCGCCGGCCGAGCCGGACTCGACACCGAACCGCAGCACGTCCTCGTCCTCGTCGCGCTCCCAGAAGGAGCCGTAGGCCCAGCCGAACGCGGTGCGGACGGTGTCCAGCGCGGCCTGCACCGCCGACCGCGCGTCCTGCGCACGCCCGAGGGTCCTGGCGACCTCGGCGACGGCGACCCGGTCGTCGACGGCCTCGCGGAGCGCCACCGTCGCGACGGCACCCTGCCGCGCATGGGCGGCGACGCGGCTCAGCGACGTCCACTTCTGGCCGCGGGCACCGAGGAAGGGCAGCGGGAACCCGGCGTAGAACTCCTGGAGGGCTACCAGCCGGTCACCGGAGAACACCGGCAGCCAGGCTCCCTCCGGCGCGCCGAGGGCCGCCGCGGTGTCCCGGCGCCGAGCCGCCTCGGGCCCGCCGTCCGCACTGGAGACCGCCACCCGCCCGGCGACCGCCTGCCGTACCACGTCCGACCTGGCGGGCAGCGTCGGTCCGCCGCGCCAGGCCGCGGCGAGGTCGGGGGCGAGCCGCCCGAACTCGCCGTCGAGGCGCAGGTCGCCGGACGGCTCGACCAGCCACACCGCCGCATAGGGCAGCTCGAGCGCCTCGCCGAGCGCCCGGACCACCTGGCGGTGGGCGTCGGCCTCCCCGGTCACGCCGCCGTCGAGCGCAGCGAGCACGTGTTCCAGCGCCTCGCTGTCCCGGGGTGGCGGCCCGGACGCTGCGGGTGGCACCGCGGAACGGGTGGTGCGGAACCTCATGGACGTCCTCCTCAGCAGGCTCCCGTTGTCTTCGGCAGCCGGCGCTGGGGAGTTGACCCGACGTCGCAGGTCAGGCGGCGATGGGGCGGGCCTCACGCAGGGCCGACCGACCCGCCTCCCAGGCGCCCAGCAGGTGGCGCGCGACCAGGCCGTCCATCGCCAGCGAGCAGGCCGCGCCGAAGAGGACGTCGTCGGTGAGCGCGGGCTCGCCGGCGACCAGGGAACCGCACATGTCCACCGAGGCGATCTGCTCGTGGACCGCGTCGGCCTCGACGTGCTCGTCGTAGAAGACCGTCGTCGACTCGTCGAAGCCCAGCCGGCGCAGCCCGGCCGAGTAGCGGCGCGACGGCTCGGAGGAGGTCATCTCCACGCAGGCCAGGTGCCCCAGCGCCGCGCCGCGCCGGCGCCGGTGCAGCCCGAACAGCGACATGGTGTTCACCGAGGCGAACGCGACGGCGGGGGCGTCGTCCCACAGCGCGCCGTAGCCGGCGTCGAGACCGAGGTCGCGCATCATGCCGGCGAACAGCTCGCTGTGCATCCGGGCGGGGGAGCCGCCGCCGTACTCGTCGGCCTGGATCTCCACCATCGCCGCCTTGGTGCGCCCCGACAGCCGGGGGACGGCGAAGGTGTGCGGATCGCCCTCCTTGAGGTGGTACACCGAGCGCAGCGTGAGGTACTCCCGCCACTGCTGCAGCGAGCCGGTGCGGGCCATGTACCGCGACAGCGAGGGGCCGTCGTCGGCCGCGATGAGGGCGGTGAGCTGCCGGTCGACCGGCTCGTCGGTGACCTCGAGTTCCCCGACCAGCTCGCGCAGCGCCGCGACGTGCACCCGCTCCAGGTGCGCGCGCAGCCGCAGCAGGTCCGGGTCCCACTCCCAGTCCTCGGCGACGCCGTCGAAGCCGCGGTAGTGCAGCTCGTAGCAGATCGCGAGGGCCAGCTGGAGGTCCTCGTCGGTCAGCGGGTCGGTCGAGGCGGCCGCCGTCCGTTCCGCGAGCTGGACGGTCGCGGGGGACAGGGTGCCGGTGCTGAGGTCGGTGCACAGGGCGTGGGTGAGGGAGCCCCCTGGCTCGGGCAGGCGCATGAGCGCTCCCATGCCCACCGCCGGGGCGGTCGATGCGCGTCGGGGGTGTGGTGTCCCTCCACGGGTAGAAGGGGTCCATGGACTCCAGCTCCGCGGGCCGCGTCGTCCTCGTCACCGGCGGCAGCGCCGGCATCGGCCGCAGCACCGTCACCCGGCTCGCCCGCGACGGCGCGCGGGTGGTGACGTGCGCCCGCGGCGGCGACCGGCTCGAGCGCGCCGTCGCCGGGCTGCCCGGGGTCAGCACGGTGGTGGCCGACGTCGCCGACGCGGTCGACCGGGCACGACTGCTCGACCGCGTCCTCGACGAGCACGGCCGGCTCGACGCCGTCGTCCTCAACGCGGGCCTCGGCTGGGCCGGGCTGGTCGAGGACATGCCCGGCGACGCCGTGGAGCGGCTGATCGGGCTCAACCTGACCGGCGTCGTGGAGCTCACCCGGATCGCGCTGCCGCACCTGCTCGACACGGCGGCGCAGCGGGGACGGGCCGACGTCGTGACCGTCGCCTCGGCCGCGGCGTGGTCGCAGGTGCCGCCGCTGACCGTCTACTCGGCGACGAAGGCCGGGGTGCACGGCTTCGTCAAGGGGCTGCGGCGGGAGGTGACCGCCCGCGGCGTGCGGGTGCACACGGTCAACCCCGGGCCGGTGTCGACCGAGTGGCTGGCCCGCGGGCACGGCTCTCCACCGGCGTCGGACGCCGACGCCCGCGGCCGGCTCTCCCCGGGCGTGCGCCCCGACCGGGTGGCCGGCCAGATCGCCGGCTGCCTGACCTCGCCGTGGTCGCGCACGGTCGCCGTCCCCCGGTGGATGGGCCTGGCCCGGCTGGGCGAGGTGCCGCCGGTGAACCGGGTGCTGGACCTGGTGCTCTCCCGGCAGGCCGACCGGATCCGCCGGGTCGCCGCCCGGATGGTGGAGCAGCGCACCGGCTGACCACCGGGCGTCGGGGACCGACCGGTCGCCGGGACGCCGGGCCGAGTTGCGCCCTCCGCCTCGTGGCCGACACGCTCTGTCCACCCCGCCTGCGCAGAGTCGGGTCCGAGCCGGGACGGCCCGGCCCGCTTCCCTGGGAGGCACCCATGCGACCCACCGTCCTCCGCCGCACGACCGTCGCGGCCGCCGTGACGACCACGCTCGCCGGGCTGACCGTGGCCGCGGCCCTGCCCGCCGCTGCCGAGCCGCAGCACCCCTCCGGTCCGGGACCGGTCGACGTGCAACTGCTGGCCCTCAACGACTTCCACGGTGCCCTGGAGCCGCCGAGCGGCTCCGGCGGGCGGGTCCAGACCGGCCCCGACCCCGACGGTGGCGGGGCTGCGACCGCGCCCACCGTCGATGCCGGCGGGGCGGAGTACCTGGACACCCAGCTGGCCGCCCTGGCCGAGGAGCAGCGGAAGGACAACACGATCACCGTCGCCGCCGGTGACCTGATCGGCGCCTCGCCGCTGCTGTCCGCGGCGTTCCACGACGAGCCGACCATCGAGGCGCTCGGCCTGGCCGGCCTGGACTACGCCAGCGTCGGCAACCACGAGTTCGACGAGGGCTCGGCCGAGCTGCTGCGCATCCAGGACGGCGGCTGCCACCCCGTCGACGGCTGCGTCGACGGCACGCCGTACGAGGGGGCGGCCTTCCAGTACCTGTCGGCCAACGCCTTCGTCACCGAGACCGGTGAGCCACTGCTGCCGCCCTACGCCGTCCACCGGGTGCAGGGGGTGGAGATCGGGTTCATCGGGATGACCCTGGAGGGCACCGGTCAGATCGTCAGCCAGCAGGGCGTGGCCGGGCTGGAGTTCGCCGACGAGGTCGCGACCGCTGACCGCTACGCGGCGGAGCTGCAGGCCCAGGGCGTCGAGGCGATCGTCGTCCTGCTGCACGAGGGCGGCACCCAGAGCGGACCGGAGGCGTGGGACGTCGACGGGTGTGCCGGCCTCACCGGGCCGATCGTCGACATCGCCACCGGGATGTCCGACGCGATCGACGTCGTGGTCAGCGGGCACACCCACCAGGCCTACAACTGCCTGCTCGACGGGAAGGTCGTCACCAGCGCCGGCTCCAACGGCCGCCTGGTCACCGACATCGACCTGCAGCTGGACGGGCGCACCGGTGACGTGATCCACGAGACGGCGACCGCCGACAACGTGGTCGTCGAGCGCACCGTGGCCGCCGACCCGGAGCAGACCGCGCTCATCGCCCGCTACCGCGAGGTGCTCGGCCCGATCGCCGCCGAGGTCGTCGGTTCGGTCGCCGTCGACCTCACCCGCGCCCAGGAGGACCCGCTCGACGGCGCGGAGTCGACCCTGGGCAACGTCATCGCCGACGCCCAGTTCGCCGCCACCGACGACGAGCAGGGTGCGGTCGCGGCGTTCATGAACCCCGGCGGTGTGCGCGCCGACCTGGCTGCCGGCGAGGTGACCTACGAGGAGGCGTTCACCGTCCAGCCGTTCGCCAACAACCTGGTGACCCTCGACCTCACGGGAGCCCAGCTCAACTGCCTGCTCGAGCAGCAGTACCAGGTGGGACGGGTGCTGTACGTCTCGGACGGCGTCCGGTACCAGGTCGACCCCGCCGGCACGCCCGCGGCGGCCGGTGCGGACCCCTGCACCGGCACCCGCGTCCCCGACGCGTCGCTGCAGATCGGCGGCGCGCCGGTGACGGCCGACGAGACGTACCGGGTCACGGTGAACAACTTCCTGGCCGGTGGCGGTGACGGGTTCTCCGTGCTGACCGGGGGCACGAACCCCGTGACCGGGGCGATCGACCTCGACGCGTTCACCGCCTACCTCGGCGCCGACTCGCCGGTCCCGGCCCCGGCGCTGGACCGCATCACCCGGGTCGGCTGACGAAGGGCCCCTGCCCCCGGCCACTCGTTGAAGGACCCCGTCCCTCTCACCCCTCGCAGGCTCGGGGCGAGCCTCCGGACGGGGCCTGCGGGACCCTGCAGGGAGGTCGACGGCGGCGGCTCCCCGCGTGGGGCCGTTCGCCGACGCGTCGCCCGAGGGTCACGATCCGGTGCCGGCCGGTTCGCTCCGTGTTCGGGATCCGGAGCCGCTGGGCAGGGGAGGTCCGCTGGCCGACCCCGACCGGGAGGACCTCGACCCGTGCGTTCCCGCACCATCGCTGCTGCTGCCCCGCTCCTCGCGCTCACCGCCTGCGCCTCCCCGGCCGTCGGGCCGGCACCGCAGGCGGTCGCCGTCGACCGGGTGTCGCAGGCCGTCGCGGTGGTCCAGCCGGGCCCGGAGGTGGCTGCCGCCTCGTGCACGAGCCCCGCCGGCTACACGGTCGCGTTCCCCGCCGACTGGTCGACCAACGACGCCGGGGTGCTGCCCGCCTGCAGCTGGTTCGGGCCCGGCGAGGTCGTCGTCCCCGAGGCATCCGACGTGCGGACGGCGCCGGTGACCCTGCAGGTCGTCGACGGCCCCCTGACCGAGGTCGCCGTGCCGGTGCCCGACGAGGTGACGCGGACCGAGCTGGAGGTCGGCGGCCGGCAGGCGGTGCGCACCCAGCAGGTGACGACCCTCGGCCTCCACCCGGAGGGCACCCGGATCACGACCTGGGCGCTCGACCTCGACGGCCGCACCCTGCTGGCCGACGCCGTGGAGCTGCCCGGCGGGGACCACGAGCGGGCGGTCGCCGTCCTCGACGCGATGGTCGAGACCCTGGAGACCGCCACCGCCTGATACCGCGGGGCCTGCTTGTCATCGTCCGCGACGCGCTGTTCCCTGATCGTCACACACCTCGTGCACAGTGCTCGGCACACCGTGCGGGGGACGAGGAGGGGCGGATGGACTTCCTGCAGCCGTCGTCGTGGGACGACGCGCTCGCGGTCCGGGCCGAGCGGCCCGACGCGCTGCCGATCGCCGGCGGCACCGACGTGATGGTCGAGCTGAACTTCGACCGCCGCCGACCCGGGGCACTGCTCGACCTCACGCGGATCGGCGAGCTGCGCGAGTGGTCGGTCGAGGACGGCACGGTCCGGCTGGGCGCCGGCGTCCCCTACGCCCGGGTGATCACCGAGCTCGGCGACCGGCTGCCCGGGCTGGCGATGGCCGCACGCACCGTCGGCTCGCCGCAGATCCGGGTCCGCGGCACGGTGGGCGGCAACCTCGGGTCGGCGTCCCCGGCCGGTGACGCGCACCCGCCGCTGCTCGCGGCCGGCGCCGAGGTGGAGGTGGCCTCCGCGGCCCGCGGCACCCGCCGGATCCCGGTCGCCGAGTTCTTCACCGGCGTGAAGCGCAACGCCCTCGAGCCCGACGAGCTGATCGCCGCCGTGCACGTGCGCACCGCGCGAGGGCCGCAGCAGTTCTGCAAGGTGGGCACCCGCAACGCCATGGTCATCTCGGTGTCGGCGTTCGCCCTCGCGCTGCACCCCGACCGGCAGGCCGTGGGCACCGGCATCGGGTCGGCCGCGCCCACCCCGCGCCGCGCCGCCGAGGCCGAGGAGTTCCTCGCCGGCGAGCTGGACTGGGCCACCCGGGGTCCGCTGCCGGAGAGCCTGGCGCGGGCCTTCGGCGAGCGGGTGGCCGCGGCGGCCTCACCGATCGACGACGTCCGGGGGACGGCGGCCTACCGGCGGCACTCGCTGGCCGTGCTGGCCCGCCGCGCCGTCACCTGGGCCTGGGACGACCTGAGGAGGGCCGCCTGATGCGCGTCACCACCACCGTGAACGGCACCGAGCGCACTGCGGACGACGTCTGGCCGGGGGAGAGCCTGCTGCACCTGCTCCGCGAGCGGCTGGGCCTGCCCGGCGCCAAGAACGCCTGCGAGCAGGGGGAGTGCGGCTCCTGCACCGTCTACCTCGACGGCGAGCCGGTGTGCGCCTGCCTCGTCGCCGCCGGGCAGGCGATCGGCCGCGAGGTCACCACCGTCGAGGGGCTGGCTGCCGGGCAGGCGCTGCACCCGGTGCAGGAGGCCTTCGTCGAGGCCGGCGCCGTCCAGTGCGGCTTCTGCACCCCGGGGCTGGTGGTTGCCGCGCACGACCTGCTGGCCCGGGTTCCCGAGCCGTCGGACCCGGAGATCCGCGAGGCGCTGGCCGGCAACCTGTGCCGCTGCACCGGCTACGAGAAGATCCTCGACGCGGTCCGGCTGGCCACGCGGCGGCAGGCGGCCCGATGACCACCACGCTGACCGCGGCCCGCACCACCGGCCGGATCGGGGAGAACGCGCAGCGCCCCGACGGCACCCTCAAGGTCACCGGCGAGTTCGCCTACGCCAGCGACCTCTGGCACGACGACATGGTGTGGGGCGTGACGCTGCGCAGCCCGCACCCGCACGCCCGCATCCGGCGGATCGACGTCACCGAGGCGCTCACCGTGCCCGGCGTCAGCGCCGTCCTCACCGCCGACGACGTCCCCGGGGAGAACGCCTTCGGCCTCGAGCACGCCGACCAGCCGGTGCTGGCCGCGGAGTTCGTCCGCTACGAGGGCGAGCCGGTGGCGCTGGTCGCCGCCGACCACCCGGAGACCGCCCGCCGCGCGGCGGCGCGCATCCGCGTCGACTACGAGGTGCTGCCCGCCCTCACCGACGCCCGCCGGGCCCTCGACGACGACGCCCCGCTGGTGCACCCCGGCGGCAACCTGGTGCGGCACCTGCGGCTGCGCCGCGGCGAGGAGCACCCCACGGCGCCGGTCGTGGTCAGCCTCGACTTCGAGGTCGGCATGCAGGACCAGGCGTTCCTCGGGCCGGAGTCGGGGCTCGCCGTCCCGGCCGAGGACGGCGGCGTCGACCTCTACGTCGCCACCCAGTGGCTGCACGTCGACCAACGGCAGATCTGCCTGGCCCTCGGCATGCCGAAGGAGTTGGTGCGGTTGACCCTCGCCGGTGTCGGCGGCGCGTTCGGCGGCCGCGAGGACCTCTCCGTGCACGTGCACGCCTGCCTGCTGGCCCTGCGCACCGGGAAGCCGGTGAAGATGAGCTACGGCCGGGAGGAGTCCTTCTACGGCCACGTGCACCGGCACCCGGCGACGATGACCTACGAGTTCGGCGCCGAGCGCGACGGCACCCTGGTCTACGCGAGGGCGCACGTGCTGCTCGACGGCGGCGCCTACGCCTCCTCGACCGCCGCGGTCGTCGGCAACGCGGGCACGCTGGGCCTGGGCCCGTACCGCTTCCCGTCGGTGGCGGTCGACGCCTACGGGGTGTTCACCCACAACCCGCCGTGCGGGGCGATGCGCGGGTTCGGCTGCGTGCAGGCCGCGTTCGCGCACGAGGCGCTGATGGACGAGCTCGCCGCCGCGGTCGGGGTCGACCCGGTGGAGATCCGCCGCCGCAACGGCGTGCAGGAGGGCGACCGCAACATCACCGGCCAGGTCATCGACTCCACCGCCCCCGTCGCCGAGCTGCTGCAGCGCGTCGCCGACCTGCCGCTGCCGCCGGCGCTGCCCGGGCAGCCCGACCTGCGGGACCTGCCCGGCGCGGTCGGCAACACCACCCACGGCGAGGGTGTGCGCCGCGGCGTCGGCTACTCGGTCACCTACAAGAACGTCGGCTTCTCCGAGGGCTTCGACGACTACTCCACCGCGCGGGTGCGGCTGCAGGTGACCGGCGGAGAGGCGGTGGCCACCGTGCACACCGCCGCGGCCGAGGTCGGCCAGGGGCTGGTCACCGTGCAGCAGCAGATCGCCCGCACCGAGCTCGGCGTGGAGCGGGTGGTCGTCGTCCCCGCCGACACCGCGGTCGGCTCCGCGGGGTCGACGTCGGCGTCCCGGCAGACCTACGTCACCGGCGGGGCGGTCAAGGCCGCCTGCGAGGCGGTGCGGACGGCGGTGCTGCAGCGGGCCGCGGTCGCGCTCGGCCGGCCGGTCGCCGGGCTGGCGCTGGACGGCGACAAGGTCGTCGGCGCCGGCGGGGAGGTGCTCGCCGGGCTGGCCGACGTCCTCGGGGACGACGCAGTCGAGGAGACCGTGGAGTGGCGGCACCGGCCCACCCACGCCGTCGACCCGGAGACCGGCCAGGGCGACGCGCACGTGCAGTTCGCGTTCTCGGCACACCGCGCGGTGGTCGACGTCGACGTCGAGCTCGGCCTGGTCAAGGTGGTCGCCCTGGACACCGCCCAGGACGTGGGCAAGGCGATCAACCCCGACGCCGTCGTCGGCCAGATCCACGGCGGGTCCGCGCAGGGCATGGGGCTGGCGCTGATGGAGGAGGTCGTGGTGACCGACGGCCACGTGCGCAACCCGTCGTTCACCGACTACCTGCTGCCGACGATCCTCGACGTGCCGCCGATGCAGGTGGAGGTGCTCGAGTACGCCGACCCGCACGCGCCCTACGGCGTCCGCGGGGTGGGGGAGCCGCCGACGATCTCCTCCGGGCCGGCGGTGGCCGCCGCGGTGCGGGCCGCGTGCGGGCGGCCGCTGCGCCGGGTGCCGATCCGCCCGGAGCACATCACCGGCACCTGACGGTCGCGCCGGTGGACCCGGGCGGGCCCACCGGCGCACGACCGTCCCGGAATCAGCTGCTGATGGGGATCCGCCGCGGCTTGGCCTGCGCGGACTTCGGCACCCGCACCGTCAGCACGCCATCGTGCAGCTGGGCGCTGACGCCGTCCGCGTCGACGTCGCCCGGCAGGGTCACCGAGTAGTGGAACCGGCCGACCCTGCGGGTGCGCCGGTGCAGGATGCCCGTGCGCTCCTTCTCCTCGATGTCGCCGGAGACGGTCAGCCGGCGGTCGTCGAGCTGGATGTCGACGTCCTCACGCGCCACGCCGGGGAGGTCGATCTCGACGGTGTAGGCGTCATCGGTCTCCTCGACGTCGGCCAGCGGGGACCACTGGTCCAGGGCGCCGCTCAGCCCGGACTGCCACAGCGTGTTCACCCGCTCGTAGAGCTCGTCGAGCTCACGCAGGGGGTCCCATCGCGCAGCGGAGCGGGACGGGGAACGGACGGGGAGCGTCATGGTGCGCCCTCCTCTCGAGGGTCTGGTCGTGGTCCTGACATCCCTATGAACTTGCAGTAGCGGCTGTAGATTCCCGAGCCAGCGGCACGTCACCGGGATCTGGCAGACGTCCGCTCCAGCCGCGATCATCGTCGGGTGACTGTCCCCGTCCGCGTGTCGGCCGGCTCCCCGCCGACGATCGACCCCGTGCACGTCCCGGTTCCGACCCTGGTCGGGGAGAGCGTCGTCGTCGAGCCGGACGCCGTCCGGATCCTGGACCGCCGCGTCTTCCCCCTCGAGCGGACCTGGGTGACCTGCCGCAGCCACGAGGACGTGGCCCGGGCGATCGAGGAGATGGTCACCCAGAGCCTCGGCCCGCTGTTCGCGGCCGCCGGCGGGATGACGCTCGCCGCCCGGGAGGCCGACCGGCTCCGGACGGCACGCGCACGACGGGAGTTCCTGACCGGGGCCGGCGGCCGGCTGGTGTCCACCCGACCGACGAACAACGGCATCCGGGACGTCGTCGCCGAGCTGCTGGCGGTCGGGACGGCTGCGGTGGACGCCGGGGAGCTGCCGGGAGCCGCCGTCGAGCGAGCTGCCCGGGCGGTCGCGGAGCGGCACCGGGCCGGTCACCGGCGCCTCGGGGAGCACGCCGCCACGCTGATCCCGGACGGCGCGACGGTCCTCACGCACTGCTGGGCGGAGTCCTATCTCACCGAGACCGTCGCAGCGGTGCTGCGCTCGGGCAAGCGCATCGACGCCGTGTGCACAGAGACGCGGCCCTACCTGCAGGGCGCCCGCCTGACGGCGGAGAGCCTCGCGGAGATGGGCGTCCCCACGCGGCTGGTGACCGACGGCATGCCCGCACACCTCATGAGCCGGGGCGACGTCACCACCTTCGTGACCGGCGCCGACCGCGTCACCATGGACGGCTCCGTGGTGAACAAGATCGGAACCCTGCAGATCGCGATCGCCGCGCACACCTTCGGCGTGCCGTACCTGGCGCTCGTCCAGGCCCCGGACCGGCACGCGCCGGACGCGGCCGCCGTCGAGCTCGAGGACCGGGACGGGCGGGAGGTGCTGCAGTGCCTCGGCCGCCGGACGGCGTCCGGACTCGTCACCGGTGTCTACCCAGCCTTCGACGTGACCCCGGCGCGGTTCGTCAGCGTCGTGGTCACCGACCGGGGGCGGTTCGCGCCGTCCGACGTGGCGTCCTACTTCGCCGCATGAGGGCACCCGCGACACGTGCGGAGGCGGTCGACCAGCTCGTCGAGGTGGGCCGCCTGGCGGTGGAGCGCGGATTGGTGCTGGCCAGCGGCGGCAACCTCTCCGCTCGGCTGCCGGGGGAGACCGAGTTCGTGGTGACCGCGGCCGGCACGTGGCTCGACCGGCTGACGCCCGCGGACTTCAGCGTGGTGACCCTGGACGGCGAGGTCACCGCCGGTGCCGAGCGTCCGTCGAGCGAGTGGAAGCTGCACCAGCGCACGTACCGCACCCGCCCAGACGTGAACGCCGTCGTGCACCTGCACCCGCAGCACGCCGTCCTGGTCGACGCCCTCGGCCACCGGATCCGGCTGATCACCCTCGACCACGCCTGCTACGTCCGGTCGGTCGGCACGGTCCCGTACTCCCCGAACGGCTCCGACGAGCTCGCCGACGGGGCTGCCGAGCAGGCACGGCAGCACGACTGCATCGTCCTGTCCCACCACGGCTGCTCGGCGCTGGGGCCGGACCTCGGCATGGCCTTCCGACGGGCGCTGAACCTGGAAGAGGCGGCCACGGCCACCTATCGCGCACTGCTGCTCGGCGACACGGGCTGCACCTTCCCGCCGGAGGCCCTCGCCGGCCTCCGTCACGACCCGTCGTGACCCGGCAGGACGGAAACCCACCCACCGGGCCGCACGCCGCCTGCGGGACCCCGTCGCGCCGGGTGCCCATCGGGCTCGGAGCGCGTCGCCGGCCCCGAGCCCCGCACCGTCGGCAGGACGGCGAGCCGGCCGGGTGATGTGGCAACCGCCCTTGCTCGTGCACGATGGACCCCTCCGCCCCGATCGGTGGCGGGAGCCGCGCGCGATCCGGGAGCAGGTCGTGCCCGAAGCCGAACACCCTGTGCGTGGTCCCGACCGGCCGGCCGGTGGACCCGCCCACCGGCGACCCGATCCTGCCGCTCGCCGCCTGGCGAGGTGGTCGGCGTGGACGGTGCTGGTCGTCGCGGTCCTCGGCCTGGCGCTCTGGGCGGGCGCCACCGTCGTCGGGGACCCGTCCGGGAGCACACCGCGAGCCGGATCCGCTGCGCCCGGCCCCTCCGCCGGCCCGGCGCCGGTCAGCCTCCCGCCCCTACCCGCCGTCGCCCGGATGCCGGACGAGCAGCTGCGGGCCACGATCAGCGACCTGGAGGACCTGGAGGAGCAGGATCCTGGCGCTGCCGGACCTGCGGTGGACGAGGTGCTCGACCACCTCCGGCAGGTGGAGGTGCTCGGCGGGGGAGAACAGCGCTCGACCGCGGTCGCCGCCCACGACGCCATCAGCGCCGCGGTCGCGGACGGCGCGCTCGCCCCCACCGTCGGGCAGCGGGTGCAGGAGGTGCTGGCCGGCATGGTCCGGCCCAACCGGCTGATCGACCTCGTGCAGACGGTGGACGCGGACCCGCCCGCCGTCGGGCCGGCCGGACCGGGCCTGGTCGACCCCTTCACCGCCCTGGACCACGAGGTCCCCGCCGACCGGACCGCCGAGCGTGCCGCCGAGCTGCTGGCCGACGTGCGGGACGCCGCGGCGCGGGGCGAGCTGAGCCAGGTCTTCGCCGACGCCGCCGTCCCCACCCTGGAGCAGCTGGCGGACCCGGAGCCCGACCGCGCCCTGCGGGACCTCCTCGCCCGGGCCGAGCAGGACCCGGAGGTCATCGGTCCGGCCCAGGACGAGGTGCTGACGTCGCTGCGCGCCATCGCGGAGCTGCCGGTGTACCCCCAGGGCAACGAGGTGGCCGAGCTGCTGCAGCTGGTGCGTCAGGACGACGGGGTGACGCCGGCCTTCCGGGACGCCGCCGTCCCGGTCCTGGTGCCGATGTACCGCTGACAGGCGCACGAGCAGGCCCCATCCGCCTCCGCGCCCTGCTGGAGGAGCAGGACAGCAGTGTGGTCCGGCTGGCGCCCGGGATGATCCGTCGGGCCTCCATGGGGACCGGCGGCCATCGGGGATGACCCCGGACACAGAAGGGTCGTGCGGATCTCCAACGGATCGCAGTGGGGCCCCGTACGTACCAGTGACCCGCGCCTGCCGGGTCGGGACGACGGGCCACACCGAAGGAGCTCCTCATGCGACTGGCAATCCGGACCGCAGTGATCGCGACCATGGGCGCCGCCGCGCTGGGACTGAGCACCTCCCCTGCGCTGGCCCACGGTGGCGACGGCGGGAGCTACGGGGGCGGCGGCTACGGCGGCGTGCGCGCCGCCTCCTACATCAACCCCGACAACGGCATGCCGACGGAGAACCCGGACGTCGAGGACGACTCGTCCTGCGCCCGGCCCGACCAGGAGGACAGGCAGCAGCTCAGCGACCGGGGTGCGACGAACCGCAACGTGCACAACGACGCCTGCTTCCTCGACCGCAAGGGTGCGAAGAAGAACGGCCCGGCCTCCTTCCAGAGCTCGGGGGTCGGCTACATCAGCGCCTGCCCCGACCCGGACGCCGGCGGACGGGAGTACTCGAAGCTGTCGGACACCGACGGTGACGGCCGGATGGACCTGTGCTTCCAGTCCAGCTACCAGCGGACGGGCAAGGCCGGTGACCTCGAGTTCCACGCCCGGCTGAACAACGACAGCAAGCCGGGCACGCAGTACGTCGTCTGGTGCGCCGACGCCGATCGCGACGGCTGCCGTGACGAGCGGGTGAAGGACGACATCCGCATCGAGTGGACCAAGAAGGGCTGACCTCGTCCCGCTGCGCTCCTCGTCGGGCCCCTGACCCGGCCCGACGGGGAGCGCTGCCCGTGGTCGCCGGCCGGGACCTCACCGTCCGGGGGCGCCGATCGCCTGCTCGAGGTGGTCGCGCAGGACGACGGCGTTGTTGTGCTCGCGGTCCCGGGCGGCGTAGAGGAGGACGAGGTCACCCTCGGCGGCTGCGTCCCGCAGCGGCGCCCAGGTCTCGGGGGAGGCGTCGAGCTCGGCGACGTACCGGCGGCGGAACTCCGCCCACCGGGCCGGGTCGTGGCCGAACCACCGGCGCAGCTCGTCGCTGGGAGCGGCGTCGCGGAGCCAGCCGTCCAGTTCCAGGGCGTCCCGGGCGACCCCGCGCGGCCACAGCCGGTCGACGAGGAAGCGGGCCCCTGGGACGCCGGGGTCGACCTCGTGTACCCGGACGATCCGGATCACCGTGGTGTCCCGGAGCGGTCAGCCGCGGACGGCGTCGAGGTAGTCGGGGTAACCCGCGACGACGTCCTCGATCTCGACGATGTCGGGGAAGTCGGCCACCTCCTGGTGCCCGAGGAGGAAGCGGACGGTCCGCCGGACCAGCTCCTCGTCGTCCACCTCCAGGCCGAGCTCCTCACGCAGCCCGGGGCTGAGCCGGAACCAGGACTCCCTCTCCCCGCCGTCGCCGCGCAGCCGCACGACGAACTCGGACTCACCCTGTGCCTGGATCTCGAAGGGGTCGCTCATGTGCACCGCCTACCCCGCCGCGGGGCGGCAGCACCGCAGTGGCGTGAGCGGTGCGACACGCCGCGCCGGGGGGCAAGCTCAGGGCCATGACCGACACCTCCGGACCGCCGTTCCGCGCCGACCACGTCGGCAGCCTCCTGCGCCCGCAGCGCCTGCTCGACGCCCGCGCCCGCTTCGCCGCCGGGGAGATCGACGCGGCCGAGCTGCGCGGCACCGAGGACGAGGCGATCGCCGACGTCGTGCGGCTGCAGGGGGACGTCGGCCTGCGCACCGCCACCGACGGCGAGTTCCGCCGCGCCTCCTGGCACATGGACTTCATCTACGCCATCGACGGCATCACCAAGGTCACCGGCGAGGACATCGTCGTGCACTTCAAGAACGCCGACGGGACGATCGACTTCACGCCGGCCGGGCTGCACGTCGACGGGCCGCTCTCGATCGACGAGCCGATCTTCGGCCCGGACTTCGCCTACCTGCAGTCGGTCGTGGGGGAGGGGCAGACGGCCAAGCTCACCATCCCGTCGCCCTCGATGGTCCACTACCGCGGCGGCGCCGCGGCGATCGACCCGGCCGTCTACCCCGACGAGGACGCCTTCTGGGACGCGCTGTCGGCGGCCTACGCCCAGCAGGTGCGCGGCATCGCCGCGCAGGGCTGCACCTACCTGCAGCTCGACGACACCAGCCTGGCCTACCTCAACGACCCGGCGCAGCGCGCCGAGCTGGCCGCGCAGGGGCGCGACGCCGAGCACCAGCACGAGCGCTACATCCGGCAGATCAACGCCGCGCTGGCCGGCCGCCCGGAGGGGCTGACGGTCACCACGCACATGTGCCGCGGCAACTTCCGTTCCTCGTGGGTGGCCGAAGGCGGCTACGACTTCGTCGCGGAGGCACTGTTCGGCGGCCTGGAGGTCGACGGGTTCTTCCTGGAGTACGACGACGCCCGCTCCGGGGGGTTCGAGCCGCTGCGCTTCGTGCCGCCGGGCAGGCGCGTCGTCCTGGGCCTGGTCACCACCAAGCGCCCGGAGCTGGAGAGCAAGGACGACCTCAAGCGGCGCATCGACGAGGCCGCCCGCCTCGTGCCGCTGGAGCAGCTGGCCCTGTCCCCGCAGTGCGGGTTCTCCTCGACCGTGGAGGGCAACGCGCTGACCCGCGACGAGCAGATCGCCAAGCTGGCCCTCGTCGTCGAGACGGCCCAGGAGGTCTGGGGGTACGCCTGACGGGTTACGGGCCGGTCACGACCCGCGCCCCTCCTGGTGGACCGGGCCGGGGGCTTGGCATGCTCCCTGCGTCCACAGGACAGCGTCGCCCGGGCGCTGTCTGCACACGCAGGGAGGGCGACCGTGTCCACCACCGTCAGCAGGTCCGACACCGACGGAGGACCCCCGGGAGGGGCCGGCCGTCGGCGTCCGTCGCTCAAGACCGTCCTCGTCTGGACGGCGGTGGCCATCGTCGGCGCTGTCGCATGGACAGTCCTCGCCCTGGCGCGCGGCGAGACGGTCTCGGCCCTCTGGATCCTGTTCGCCGCGCTGTCCTCCTACGCCATCGCGTACCGCTTCTACGCGAAGTTCATCGCGCGCCGGGTGCTCCAGGTCGACGACCGGCGAGCGACCCCGGCCGAGCGGCTGCACAACGGGATCGACTTCGACGTGACCGACCGGCGGGTGCTGTTCGGGCACCACTTCGCCGCGATCGCCGGCGCCGGCCCGCTGGTCGGGCCGGTGCTCGCCGCGCAGATGGGCTACCTGCCCGGCACCATCTGGATCATCGTCGGCGTCATCTTCGCCGGTGCGGTGCAGGACATGACCGTGCTGTTCTTCTCGATGCGCCGCAACGGCAAGAGCCTGGGCCAGATGGTCCGCGAGGAGATCGGCATCGTCGGCGGCATCGCGGCGCTCATCGCCGTCTTCGCCATCATGATCATCATCCTGGCCGTGCTCGCGCTGATCGTCGTCAACGCGCTCGCCGAGTCCCCGTGGGGCGTGTTCTCCATCGCCCTGACCATCCCGATCGCCCTATTCATGGGTGTCTACCTGCGGACCATCCGGCCAGGCCGCGTCCTCGAGGCCACCGCCATCGGCGTCGTCCTGCTGCTGGCCGCGGTCATCGGCGGCGGCCTGATCGACGACACCGGGCTCGGTGAGGCGCTGACGCTCTCCAAGGAGTGGCTGGTCCTCGCGCTCGTCGTCTACGGGTTCGTGGCCTCGGTGCTGCCGGTGTGGCTGCTGCTCACCCCGCGCGACTACCTGTCGACGTTCATGAAGATCGGCGTCATCGTCCTGCTCGCCGTCGGCCTGCTCCTGGCCCGGCCGGTGCTGCAGGCCGACGCGGTCAGCGAGTTCGCCCGGGAGGGCACCGGCCCGGTCTTCGCCGGCTCGCTGTTCCCGTTCGTCTTCATCACCATCGCCTGCGGCGCGCTGTCGGGCTTCCACGCCCTGATCTCGTCCGGGACGACGCCGAAGATGGTCGCCAAGGAGGGCCAGGTCCGCCTGATCGGCTACGGCGGCATGCTCATGGAGTCCTTCGTCGCCATCAGCGCCCTGATCGCGGCGGTGGTCATCGACCAGGGGCTCTACTTCGCGATGAACGCGCCGGCCGGCGTCACCGGCGGCACGGCGGAGAGCGCCGCCGCCTACGTCAACGGGCTGGGTTTCGACACCACGGCGCAGGACCTGGCAGCGGCCTCCGCGGCGATCCAGGAGCCCAGCCTGGTCTCCCGCACCGGCGGCGCGCCGACCCTGGCCGTCGGCATCGCCAACATCCTGTCGCAGGCGTTCGGCGCCGGGATGGCGGCCTTCTGGTACCACTTCGCGATCATGTTCGAGGCGCTGTTCATCCTCACCGCCGTCGACGCCGGCACCCGCGTGGGCCGGTTCATGCTCCAGGACACGATCGGCAACGTCTGGAAGCGCTTCGGCGACCTGTCCTGGCGGCCGGGCAACATCATGGCCAGCGCCGTGGTGGTCGCGCTGTGGGGCTACATCCTCTACGTCGGGGTCACCGACCCCCTCGGTGGCGTCAACCAGCTCTTCCCGCTGTTCGGCATCGCCAACCAGCTGCTGGCCGGCATCGCCCTGACCCTCGTCACCGTGCTGTTGATCAAGCACGGCAAGGCTAAGTACGCCTGGGTGACCGGGATCCCGCTGGCCTGGGACCTGATCATCACGATGACGGCGAGCTGGCAGAAGGTGTTCTCGGCCGACCCGAGGGTCGGCTACTTCGCGCAGCGGCAGCGGTACGCCGACGCCCAGGCGGCGGGGGAGCTCCTGGCACCGGCGCAGAGCGCCGAGCAGATGGACCGGATCATCTACAACTCGACGCTGAACGGCGTGCTGCAGGCCGTCTTCGCGCTCCTGGTCCTCGTCGTGGTGGTGAACGCCGTCGTCGTGATCGCCCGGGCGCTCCGGGCACGCGGCGCGGTGCCGACCACCGAGGAGCCGGCGGTGCCGTCGTCGATCGTCGAGCCCTCCGGTCTGTTCGCGACCGCGGAGGAGAAGCGCGCGATGGCCGAGCAGGAGCGGCTGGTCGGCGCGGGCACGCGGGGCCACGGCACCTTCACGGAGGAGGGTCCGTCGCGGTGATCGACGGGAACGCGACCGCCGTCCGGTCAGCTGTCACCCGGGCGCTCAGAGGGGTGCACTGGTACCTCAAGGAGCTCACCGGGGAGGCGCGGTGGGACGACTACCTGCGGCACTGCGCCGAGCACGGGCACGAGCCGATGAGCCGGCGGGAGTTCGAGCGGCGCCGCGCTGACGAGCGGGAGCGCAACCCGGTCAGCCGCTGCTGCTGAGGCCGACCACGACCGCGGCCCCGGCCCCCTGCAGAGGGGACCGGGGCCGCGTCCGTGTGCGACGACCCGGCTCGCCCGTCACGGGAGATCCGCGGTGTCACATCCGTGTGCCGAGCCGTCCGGCCGGCGCCCGGGACTGCCGAGATCGAGGGCACGTAGCCGTGGCCCCACGGGCCCGTCCGAGAGGTGGCACCCGTGTCCGTGCCGTCGTCGCCCCGCCGTCGTGATCGCCGCACCGAGCTGCGCGCCGGCATGTCCCTGCTCGCCAGCGCGGCCGCCGACCTCGGGGTCGGGAGCCGGCCGGAGGTCCGCGTGCTGCGGGACGGCCGGCTCTGGCTCGCCGAGCTCGGGACGGCGGTGAGCGCGGCCGACGTCTACCAGGCCGCCCGTGGTCTGGTCGCCGCCCAGCTCGAGGCCATCGCCGACGTCTCGGGCCGGCCGGTGGAGGACCACGCGCTCGCCTGGCTGGTGACCCTGCAGACCAACGAGGTCATGGCCGGTCTCGAGGACCTCGGCCTGGAGGGCGACGCAGCCTGAAGAAGGATTTCTCGGCCCGCTTGCAGGGGCCCGCTGCGAGCTCGCGAGCGGTGGGGGGCAAGGGGGTCCTTCCACTCACCAGGCTCGCGGCGGGGCCCGGGACGGGATCGAGGTACGTCAGCCGGCCGCCGGTGCGGGCTCCGGCCGGGGCTCCTCCGCGGCAGCCCGCTCGGCCCGCCGTCGCCGTAGGGAGACCCCGCGCAGCGCCAGGGCAGCGGCCGGGGGCAGGACGGCCAGCGTGGGCAGCACGTAGCGGAAGTCGAACGAGGCGGTCGCTGCCGGACCGGCCATGAGGGTGAGCCCCAGCAGCGCCAGGAGGGCCGGGTCCAGCCGGTCCTGCCAGCCGCGCCGGCGCGCCAGCAGGGCGCCGAGGCCCACGAGCAGGCAGACGCCCAGCACCGGACCCGGGGTGTAGAAGTAGCGCTGGTAGGAGCGCAGGTTGCCGACCATCTCCTCGTCGTAGCCGTACGGCCCGGGGGCGAGCACCGGCGTGCAGTCGTACTGCTCCACCGGCTCCGGGTACGGGAACGCCCACCAGGTCGGGCAGGTGTCCTGCGGGCCGGAGACCCGGCCGGGCTCGACGTAGTGCACGGTCTCCGACACGAGCTGGCGCAGGTAGTCCAGCGGCTGCCCCTTGATGGCGACCAGGGCGAACTCCCGCAGGTCGTCCTCCGACCACACCCGGACGCCGCTCTCGACCGCGTTGGCCGGGCTGTCGGCGAACCAGACGAACTGGTCGCCGGGGCGCCGCTCCTCGGGCGGGTCCGTCGGGCAGAGGGGCTGCAGCCGCGCGGGCACGTCCAGCTCCTCGCACTGCACGAAGGTGGCCACCCGGCCGTAGAGGAAGTGGCCGGTGTAGGCGGTGAGCCCCGGCGAGCCGTGGACGCTGCCGAACCAGACCGCGTAGGGCAGCAGCACCGCCGCGACCCCGCCGACGAACGCCACGACCGCCGTCCAGCGCAGGGTCCGCACCAGCAACCGGACGACGAGGTAGACGAACAGGACGCCCACGAGGAACAGCCCGACCGAGCGGGTGAGCGTCAGCAGCCCCATGAGGACGCCGACCGTCGCGACCAGCAGCGGCCCCGGGCGCTGGCGCACGAGCAGGAGCACCACCGCGGCGGTCATGAGGAACACGAACAGCGTCTCGGCCAGGATGAAGTGCTCGATGTCGAGCAGATAGGCGTCGAACCCGAGGGGGACGACGGCCAGCAGGCTGACCCAGCGCGCGACGCCGCGGCGCTGCAGCAGCACGTAGACCAGCACCAGCACCGCCAGCCCGAGGACGTGCTGGACGACGGCCACCTCGCGGTACGTCGTCACCGGGTTCAGCAGGGCGAGGAAGGCCGAGTAGCCCCACGGCCGGTCGACGGCGGGCTCGACCCACGCCGCGCGGTCCACGTAGGTGCCCGAGTCCGGGAACCACAGGGCCGTCGAGTACGCCGCCGTGACGTAGGCCCGGGCGGCGGCCGCCAGGGCGAGCAGCAGGAGGAAGGCCAGGTGCCGGCGGGCCAGCCGCACGGCGCGGGTGCCCGGGCCCGGGCGGGTGGACGTCCCGCCCCCGGACGCGGAGGCGCCCGCCGCCGGCCCGCCGCCCTCGAGGGGCTCGGGCCGGCGGCGGGCGCCGGGTACCTGGCTCACGCCGCCGTCGGGCGCGGGCTCCCGTGGTCGTCCGCCGTGGCGTCCGAGCGCTTGGACGAGACCTCCTCGTGGTAGTCCTCTTCCACGTTGACGTCCCAGATGTCGTGCTTGGTGCCGTCGGCGATGTTCTGCACGGTCAGCATCGCCGTCATCATCGAGTGGTCCTGGTTGTTGTAGCGGAACATGCCGTTGCGCCCGACCGGGTGCAGGTTCGGCGTGTTCGTCTCCATCCAGCGCCGGATGACCTCGACGTTGTCCTTGTACCCGGCGTCGTAAAACGGGTAGGCCTTCGGCATCCGGACGACGAAGCCGCGCTCGACGTCGGCGGCCTTGGCCAGCCCGAGCTGCTCCAGCTCACGGGCACCCTGGGCGATGAGGTCCTCGTCGGACCGGTTCCAGGTGTCGTCGCCGACGTTGACGAAGAACTCCAGGCCCAGGCAGGTGCGCCCGTCCTTGACCAGGTACGGCGACCAGGAGCCGAAGTTCTGGATCCGGCCGACCTGGACGTCGGGGGAGTGGATGTAGATCCAGTTGTCCGGGAAGCCGGCCTCGACCGGGAGCACCAGCGCCACGGTGAGGAAGTCGCGGTACTTCAGGCCGTCGGCCGCCGCCAGCACCTCCGCCGGGGGCTTGGGGTCGAGGGCGTGCACCAGCGAGGAGAACGGCATCGAGCTGATGACGTGGTCGGCCTCGTAGTGCTTCTCGGCCCCGATGTCGGTCCGGGTCGCGTCGGGGGCGCCCGCGCCGGAGCCGTAGCCGCCGGTGACCTCGGTGGTGAGGCCGGTGACGCCGCGACCGGGCTCCCAGTGCACGGTCCGGACCTTCTCCTCCATGACCAGTGTGCCGCCGCGTTCCTGCACCTTGCGGGCGGCGGTCTCCCACATCATCCCGGGCCCGTACTTGGGGTACTGGAACTCCTCGATGAGGGAGGTGATGTCCTTCTGGTTGCGCTTGGGGGTCAGCGCGTTGATCACCGCACCGGTCAGCGACAGGTTCTTGATCCGCTGGGCGGCGAAGTCGGCCGGCAGCTGGTCGACCGGGACGCCCCAGAGCTTCTCGTTGTAGGTCTTGAAGAAGTGCTGGTAGAGGCGTTTACCGAAGCGGGCGACGATCCAGCCCTCGAGGGTGTCCTGGTTCTTCGGCGGGCGGATCCGCGCCCACAGGTAGGACGCGACGCAGCGCACGGCCTCGACCGGGCCGAGGTTGCCCAGGGCGTTGCCGGCCTTGAGCGGGTAGTCGTAGAGCTTGCCGTCGTAGAAGATGCGGCTCATCCGCGGCCGGAGGAGGAAGTCCTCGTCGGGGAGGATCTCGTGCCAGAGGGCCTCCACCTCGGGGACCTTGGTGAAGAACCGGTGACCCCCGATGTCGAACCGCCAGCCCTCCCGCTCGGCGGTGCGGCTGATGCCGCCCACCATCGAGTCACCCTCCAGCACGGTGACCGGGACCTGGCGACGGACCAGCTCGTAGGCGGCGGTCAGCCCTGCGGGTCCGGCGCCGATCACCGCCACGCTGGTGCGGTTGCCGTCGGTGGTCATGAACTCTCGCCTTCTCGCTGTTGGACCCACGACGACGCGGTCGGGACGTCTCCGACCGTCGCGGACGACCTCGTCCCCGGGGATTGACACATCGGCTTGCACGGTACCGGGGTCCGCTCCCGGGCGGCCGGGCCGCCTTGTGCCCGCGGACGCACCGCGGCCCCCGCCCTCTGTACGAGGGCGGGGGCCGCGGAGCGGAGTGCCGGGCTCAGATGTCGTAGTACATCGCGAACTCGTGGGGGTGCGGACGCAGCCGGATCGGGTCGATCTCGTTCTCCCGCTTGTACTCGATCCACGTCTCGATCAGGTCGGGGGTGAACACCCCGCCGTCGATGAGGTACTCGTGGTCGACCTCGAGCCGGTCGAGGACGGCGTCCAGCGAGGCCGGGACCTTCTCGATGCCCAGGGCCTCCTCGGGCGGCAGCTCGTAGAGGTCCTTGTCCACCGGGGCCGGCGGCTCGATCTTGTTCTTCACGCCGTCCAGCCCGGCCATCAGCATCGCCGAGAAGGCGAGGTAGGGGTTGGCCGACGGGTCGGGCACCCGGAACTCGATGCGCTTGGCCTTGGGGCTGTCACCGGAGATCGGGATGCGGGTGCACGCCGAGCGGTTGCGGGCCGAGTAGACCAGGTTGATCGGGGCCTCGTAGCCCGGCACCAGCCGGTGGTAGCTGTTCACCGTCGGGTTGGTGAAGGCCAGCAGGGACGGCGCGTGGGCGAGCAGCCCACCGATGTAGTGCCGTGCCATGTCGGACAGGCCCGCGTAGCCGGTCTCGGCGTGGAACAGCGGCTCGCCGTCCTTCCACAGGCTCTGGTGGCAGTGCATGCCGGAACCGTTGTCACCGAAGAGCGGCTTGGGCATGAACGTCACGCTCTTGCCCTCGGCCCAGGCGGTGTTCTTGATGATGTACTTGAACAGCATCAGGCTGTCGGCCGAGCGCAGCAGCGTGTCGAACTTGTAGTTGATCTCGGCCTGACCGCCGGTGCCGACCTCGTGGTGCCCGCGCTCGAGCTGCAGCCCCGCGGCGGTCAGGTTGGTCATCATCGTCGAGCGCAGGTCGCTCTGGTGGTCGTAGGGCTCGACCGGGAAGTAGCCGCCCTTCGGGCGGGTCTTGTAGCCCAGGTTCGGGCCGCCGTTCTCGCCGGTCAGCGAGCCGGTGTTCCACGAGCCCTCGACCGCGTCGATGTGGTAGTAGCCCTCGTTGATCCCGGTGCCGTGGCGGATCGAGTCGAAGACGTAGAACTCCGCCTCGGCGCCGAAGTAGGCGGTGTCGGCGATGCCGCTGCTGGCCAGGTACGCCTCGGCCTTCTTCGCGACGTTGCGCGGGTCGCGGCTGTAGGCCTCGCGCGTGATCGGGTCGTGGATGAAGAAGTTGACGTTCAGCGTCTTGTGACGGCGGAACGGGTCGAGGAAGGCGCTGTTGGCGTCCGGCAGCAGCAGCATGTCGGACTCGTTGATCGCCTGGAACCCGCGGATCGAGGACCCGTCGAAGCCGAGGCCCTCGGAGAACGTGTCCTCCCCGAAGGTGGACGCCGGGATCGTGAAGTGCTGCATGACGCCGGGCAGGTCGCAGAAGCGGACGTCGACGTACTCGACGTCGTTGTCGCGGATGTAGGCGGCGACCTCGTCGGGACTGGTGAACATCGATCCTCCGGGTTGGGGCGGACAGCCGGTTGCGAACCTACGAGCGGGCGGTTGCCCCCGGGTGTCTCGGGTGTTTCGGCCCCGTAACAACGGCTTCCGGCGTGTCGCCGGCCCCGTTGCCCGTCGGCCGGGCGGGTGTCCTGCGGGCGCCTCCTACGCTGAGGGTCATGGTCGGGGACGTGCAGCCACCCTCTCAGGAGCGCCCGCGCGGTGCCGCACTGGGACTGCCCTCCGACGGTCCCGGCTCGCTGGCGACCTTCTCCAGCAGGGTCGGTGCCTTCTCCCTCGACGCCATCGCCGCGGCGCTGGTCGCGGGCCTGTTCACCGCTCCGTCGCTGCCCGGCAACTGGAGCCTGCTGTCGTTCGCGCTGATCACCGTCGGCACCCTGGTCGCCTTCGGGCAGACACCCGGGATGCGGCTGCTCGGGCTGCGGCTGGCCCACCCGCGGCCCGGGCAACGGCTGGCGCTGTGGCGGGCCGTCGTCCGCACGGGCCTGCTCATGGTGCTGGTGCCCGCCCTCGTGGTGGACGCCGATGGGCGCGGGCTGCACGACCGGCTGACCGACACCGCGGTCGTCCGGGACTGAACGCAGGAGAGCCCCCGGGCCGGCCGGCACGGGGGCTCTCGTCGCGTCGTCCTACCGCCGGCGCACCTGGCGCTGGCTGACGCTCATCTGCCGGCCGCCGGGCAGCGGGCCGCCGGGCACCGGCATCCGCGACCCGCCGAGCGCGGACAGCCGCTTGCGCAGGGCGTTGAGCTCGCCGCCGGAGAGGTTGCGGGGCAGCTTCATCACGTGGGCGCTGAGCTTGCGCAGCGGCACCTGGCTCGCCTCGTCGCCTACGAGGACGTCGTAGATCGGGGCGTCGCCGGCGATGCGGGCGACGCGCTTCTTCTCCTGGGCCAGCAGCGGGCGCACGCGGGAGGGCACGCCCTCGCCGACCAGGATGATGCCTGGCCGGCCGGTCACCCGGTGGACGGCGTCCAGCTGCGTGGTGCCGGCGACGCCGGAGGAGACCTGCCAGTCGCCGCGCATGCCCTCGAGCACCCACGCCGCGGCGCCGGGCTGACCCTCCACCTGGCGGTAGGCCGAGCCCTGCGCGCGGCGGCCGAAGACGATCATCGCGGCCAGCGCGCCGAAGAGGATCGCGATGGGCAGGAAGAGGAACGGCGCCCCGAAGAGGATGGCGATCAGCTCGATGACGGCGGCCACCGCGATGAAGGCGATGAGCATGACCCAGGGCAGCTTGGGGTCGTTCTTGCGGGTCAGCGAGTAGGCCTGCTTGATCATGCGGGCCTGGTTGCCGACCTTCTTGAGCCGGCCGACCTTGGGCCGGCCGTCCTTGCCGACCTTGCCTGCGCCCCGGCCGGAAGCCGTGGCCCCGGTCGACCCGCTCCGGCCGCGGAAGCGGGAGCCGGGCCCGGTGGCGGCCTTGCCGGTGCCGGCGGGCGCGGGGGAGTCGGTGGGCCTGCTGCGTGCCATACCCACAGGATAGTCGGAGGACCCCGCTGCCCCCCGCTGCTCGCGAGCTCGCGGCGGGCCGCTGCAGCGGGCCGAAGAGCGACGTCCTCAGATCGAGCGGGTCAGCCCGCGCGCCTCGACGGCCTGCTGGTACAGCCGCCCGGCCCGGTAGGAGCTGCGGACCAGCGGCCCGGCGAGCACGCCGGGGAAACCGATCTCCTCCGCCGTCTGCTGGAAGCCGACGAACTCGTCGGGCTTGACCCAGCGGACGACGGGGTGGTGCCGCGGCGAGGGGCGCAGGTACTGGGTGATCGTGAGCAGGTCGCAGCCGGCGTCGTGGAGGGCCTGCATCGTCTCGACGACCTCGTGCGGCTCCTCACCCATGCCCAGGATCAGGTTGGACTTGGTGACCAGCCCGGCCTCGCGGGCGGCGGTGATCACCGCCAGCGACCGCTCGAACCGGAAGCCGGGGCGGATCCGCTTGAAGATGCGCGGCACGGTCTCGACGTTGTGCGCGAGCACCTCGGGCCGGGAGGAGAAGACCTCGGCGAGCTGGTCGGGGTCGGCGTTGAAGTCGGGGATGAGGAGCTCGACGCCGCAGCCGGGGACGGCGGCGTGGATCTGCCGGACCGTCTCGGCGTAGAGCCAGGCGCCGCCGTCGGGCAGGTCGTCCCGGGCGACGCCGGTCACGGTGGCGTACCGCAGCTGCATCGTGGCGACGCTCTCGGCGACCCGGCGCGGCTCGTCGGCGTCGAAGTCGGCCGGCTTGCCGGTGTCGATCTGGCAGAAGTCGCACCGCCGGGTGCACTGGTCGCCGCCGATGAGGAAGGTGGCCTCCCGGTCCTCCCAGCACTCGTAGATGTTGGGACAGCCGGCCTCTTCGCAGACGGTGTGCAGGCCCTCGCGGCGGACCAGCGACTTCAGCTCGGTGTACTCCGGGCCGGTCTTGAGTCGCGTCTTGATCCACTCCGGCTTGCGCTCGATCGGCACCTGGCTGTTGCGGACCTCCAGGCGCAGCAGCTTGCGGCCGGAGGGTGCCAGCGGGGTGTCGGACGAGGGGGTCGGGGCCACCGTCTCGCTCATGATCGACCACGGTACCCCTGGAGACGGCGACGCCCGCCTCGGTCGAGGCGGGCGTCGCTGCTCAGGGGCGGGGTGCGGTCAGGTCGCCGGGTTGCGCGGGTCCTCGGAGTCGGAGCCGATCCCACCGGAGGCGGTCTGCGGCTGGTCGTTCGGGGAGGCGGTGGCCGTGTCCAGCGCCGGGTCGTCCGGACTGGTCGTGGCGGTGCCCGGGGTGGCGGAGCCGGGGCTCTCGGTGGGCTTGGACTGCTGCGCCCACGAGCCGGCGTCGGTGTCCGGCGGCGTGGCGTCGCCAGGCGTGGTCTGGGCGGTGGAAACGGTCTTGGACATGGGCAGGGGGTCCTCTCGGTAGCTCGGCACGGGCCCGTCGCCGGTGGGGGCGGGGGTCCACAGGTCATCGGAGCCGCTGCGACGGCGCAGCACCACCGCCACGGCGGCGACGATGCCGAGGACGGCGAGCAGCCACGGCCAGCGCCGCGGCTGGGGCTCGATCCCGACCTTCCGCGTTCCCCCCTTACCCGCCTTGGCGGCCTTCCTCTCCAGTTCCCGGCGCTTCTTCGCCGCCGCCTTCTCCAGCTCGCCCCGCTTCTTCGCGGCCTTGGCGGTGACGGCGGCCAGCTCCAGGCGGCGCAGGTCGAGCTCGTCACGGGCGCTGCCCAGTCCCGAGGCGAGCGACTCACGGGTGGTCTCGAGCACGGGGGTGACCGCCTCGCGGGCGGCCAGCACCCTGGGCGCGGCGTAGGCCAGCGTGGCGGCCTGGGCGGCGACCACCCGGGGGACGAGGTCCTCGACCAGCGTCTTCTGCGCCGCCTCGCGGGCGGCCTCGACGCGGGGGCCCAGGTCGGTGGCGGCCCTGGCGGCCGCGGCCTGGGCGGCGGTCACCGCGGCGGCCAGGTGCGGGGCGGCGGCCTCGCGCGCGGCCTCGACCCGGGGGGTCAGCGCGTCGCGGGTCGCGACGACGCGGGGGCCGAGGGCGTCGCGGGCGGCCTCCACCCGCGGGGTCAGCGCGTCCCGGGCGGCCTCGACGGCGGGTGCGGCGACGGCCACCGCGGCGGCGACCTTGGGCGCGACCGCACCCATGGCGGCGTCCAGCGCCGGGCCGCTCGCCTCACGGGCGGCCTCCACGCGCGGCGCCAGCTGGTCCGTCGCCGCCTTCCGGGCCTCCGCCACCGCCGTCCCGATGTGGGCGAGGCCCTCCTGCAGCTCCTCGCCGATGATCTGGCCGTGCGTCTTCTTGCGGAACACGGGATGCACCTCCAGTTGATCGTGTCGGCGGCCATCCTGCCCGCTCACCGCGGGCGGCACACCCCGAGTGCGGTCCTCGGGACGGCGGCCGGGGGAGGGCTGGACGGCGTCGTCGGGTGCGGCTGCGCACCTCCACCGGACCGAGCACGTCACCGGTGTCGTCCTCCTCGACGCCCTCGGCCACCAGCGTGAGGCCGAGGTCGTGGGCGAGCGCCACGGTGTGCCGGACGATCGCCGCTGCCCGCGGGTCGCGGCCGACGTCCCGGGTGAGGCTCCGGTCGAGCTTCAGCTCGTCGGCCGGCAGGTGGCGCAGGTAGGCCAGCGAGCTGTAACCGGTGCCGTAGTCGTCGATGGACGTCCGGACCCCGAGCCGCCGCAGGTCACCGAGGACGACACGCCCCCGGTCGGGATCGGCCATGAGGGTGTCCTCGACCAGCTCGAGGGTCAGCGCCGCGGCCGGCAGGCCGTGCCGCGCCAGGGCCCCGGCGACCTTGGCGGGCAGGTCGAGGTCGGTGACGTCCGCGGCTGACAGGTTCACCGAGACGGGCACGCGGCGGTCCCGCCACCAGCAGGCGGCGGCGCTGAGGGACAGCTCCAGCACGGCGTCGGCCAGCGGCCGCAGCAACCCGGCCTGCTCGGCGGCGGGGAGCAGTGCGGCGGGAGAGAGCAGGCCGCGGGTCGGGTGGTGCCAGCGGACCAGGGCCTCCGCGCCGACGACGCGGCCGTCGTCGAGGGCGACCTGCGGCTGCAGGTGGACGGCGAGCTGGTCGCCGTCCTCCAGCGCCGTCCGCAGCTCCTCCATCGTGTGCAGGCGGTCCCCGATGCCGCCGCGCGGGTCGGGGACGTAGGCGCGGACGCCCGCCCGGCTGGACTTCGCCGCGTACATGGCGACGTCGGCGCAGCGGAGCAGTTCCTGCACCGTCGCCGCGGGGACGGGGGCCGTGGCGACGCCGATGCTCACGCCCACGTGCAGCCGGATCCCCTCGACGGTGAAGGGCTGCAGCAGCAGCTCACGGATCCGCTCGGCACGCTCCTGGGCCCCGTCGAGGGCCGAGTCCGGCAGCAGGACGGCGAACTCGTCGCCGCCCAGCCGGGCGAGCGTGTCCGTGGCCCGCAGGGCGTCGCGCAGCCGGGGGCCGACCTGCCGCAGCAGGCTGTCGCCGGCGTGGTGCCCCAGGCTGTCGTTGACCTCCTTGAAGCCGTCGAGGTCGAGCAGCAGCAGCGCGGCGGGGTGGCGGGCGGTGGCGGTGGCCACCATCCGGCGGGCCTCGTCCATCAGCGCCCGCCGGTTGGGCAGGCCGGTCAACTCGTCGGTCCGGGCCTGCTCGCGGACCTCGTGGAAGGCACGGACCTCACGGAAGGTGATCGCGGTGCGAGCCAGCGCCGCGACGACGCACCCCACGGCGAGCCAGGCGGCCGCGGAGGAGAACCGGTCCCCGTAGCCGGCGGCGAGGATCACCAGGCTCCCCAGGTTGCAGGCCAGGGGCAGGGCCAGGACGCGCCAGCCGACCCGCGTGCCTGCCCCCTCGCCGCTCTGTGCCGACGCCTGCACGGTGTCCCGGTCGCTGCCGTGCGCGGCCAGCGCGAACAGCGCCATCGCGGAGAGCCAGGCGAGGTCCAGCGGCCCACCCTCGACGTAGACGCCGGCGGTGGCGAGGTCGAGGTAGACGATGTCACCGACCAGGTTGGCCGCGATCGCGGCGCCGACGAGCAGCAGCGTGCGCTCGCGCCGGACACCCAGCATCGCGCTCACGCCGACGAGCAGGGCCAGCAGGACGACGTCCGCCACCGGGTAGGCGAGGTTGGTGAGCACGGCGGCGACGTCGCCCTCGGTGACCTCCAGGGCCGGACCCAGCAGGACGGCGACCGCGACGGCGCCCGCGCCCAGGGCGCCGACGATGCCGTCGAGCCACATGCTGGCGTGGAACCGCGAGACGCGGGCGCGGATCAACCCGATCAGGGCGACGTAGAGCGGGACGTAGTAGACCAGGTAGCAGAAGTCAGCGATCGACGGGAACGGTTCCTCGGGCATCGGCGCGACCAGCAGGCTGTAGACCAGGTTGCCCACGAGCCCCCAGGCGAGGGAGAGCGTCATCGCCCACCAGGCCATCCGGTCGGCCTCCGCGCGGCGGGCCGCGGCGGCGCAGACCAGTGCGGCCCCCACGTAGACCAGGTTGTAGAGAACGAGGTCGTAGGCGATCGCCCAGCCCTCGCCGTCCGGCCGGGTCCACACCCCGGTGGTGAACAGGGCCAGGGCCGCCAGCGTCACCGCCAGGAGGCGGCCGGAGGGCGTGGTGGCCCGCTGTGTCAATGGCACGTCAGTGGTCTCGGTCGGGGGCGCCCCCGTCTCGACTCGACGGGGACGGCATCCCCCTCGCGGGTGAGGCCGGGCCGGGTGGCCGCGCGCGGTAGGCTGGCGGGGTGACCAGGCGGCTCCTGCTTGCGCGGCCGTGCTGACCTGAGACCCCCAGTCAGCACGGCGACCCCTCCTGCGTGAGGGGTCTTTTGCTGTCCGCCGCCGGTACGAGCCCCCGAAGACCAGGAGCACCACGATGAGCCAGACGGCCGACCAGCCCAGCGCCGATCAGGTGGTGGGCGACGTCCCGCCGCACCGCTACACGCCCGCCCTGGCGCAGCGGATCGAGCTGGCGTGGCAGGACCGCTGGGCGGCCGAGGGGACGTTCCACACGCCGAACCCCGTCGGCCGGCTCAGCGAGGGCTTCGAGCGGGTCGCCGACCGGCCGAAGGCCTTCGTGATGGACATGTTCCCGTACCCCTCGGGCGCCGGCCTGCACGTCGGCCACCCGCTGGGCTACCTGGGCACCGACGCGACCAGCCGGTTCCGTCGCATGGACGGCGCCAACGTGCTGCACCCGATGGGCTACGACGCCTTCGGCCTGCCCGCCGAGCAGTACGCCGTCCAGACCGGGCAGCACCCGCGGATCACCACCGAGGCCAACATCGCGGCCATCAAGGGGCAGCTGCGCCGGCTGGGCGTCGACCACGACGAGCGCCGCACCTTCGCCACGATCGACCCGGGCTACTACAAGTGGACCCAGTGGATCTTCCTGCAGATCTTCGGGTCCTGGTTCGACGAGGACGCCGGGAGGGCGCGGCGGATCGAGGAGCTGGTCGCCGAGCTGGACGCCGGCACGCGGGAGCCGGCGCCGGGCACGAACGAGACCGGCCGCCCGTGGGCCGAGCTGGACGGCGTGGAGCGGCGGAGGGTCGTCGACGCGCACCGGCTGGCCTACCTGCACCAGGCGCCGGTGAACTGGTGCCCGGGCCTGGGCACGGTGCTGTCCAACGAGGAGGTCACGCCCGACGGGCGCTCCGAGCGCGGCAACTTCCCGGTGTTCCGGCGTCCGCTGACCCAGTGGATGATGCGGATCACCGCCTACGCCGAGCGACTGCTGGCCGACCTGGACCGGCTGGACTGGTCGGACTCGGTGAAGCAGATGCAGCGCAACTGGATCGGCCGCTCGACCGGTGCGCGGATCCGGTTCCCCGTCGGGGACCGGAGCATCGAGGTGTTCACCACCCGGCCCGACACGCTGTTCGGTGCCACCTACATGGTGCTGGCGCCCGAGCACCCGATGGTCGAGACGCTGACCGCCACCGCGTGGCCGGACGGCACCGACCCGCGGTGGACCGGCGGTGCGGCGACCCCGGCCGCGGCGGTGCGGGACTACCAGAGGCAGGCCTCTCGCCGCTCCGAGCTGGACCGGCAGAACGAGGCGCGGGAGAAGACCGGCGTCTGGCTGGGCGTCACCGCGGTCAACCCGGTCAACGGTCGCGAGCTGCCGGTGTTCATCGCCGACTACGTGCTGACCGGCTACGGCACCGGCGCCATCATGGCCGTTCCGGGCGAGGACAACCGCGACTTCGAGTTCGCGCAGGTCTTCGGCCTGCCGGTGGTCCGCACGGTGCAGCCGCCGGAGGACTTCGACGGCGGTGCCTACACCGGCGCCGGCGCGATGATCAACTCGGCCAACGACGAGATCTCGCTGAACGGCCTGGACAAGGCGACCGCGATCGCGACGATCACCGACTGGCTGGTGCAGCACGGCCACGGCGAGGCGACGACCACCTACAAGCTGCGCGACTGGCTGTTCAGCCGGCAGCGCTACTGGGGCGAGCCGTTCCCGGTGGTCTACGACGAGGACGACCTGCCGGTCGCCGTCCCGGAGTCGATGCTGCCGGTGCTGCTGCCCGAGGTCGACGACTACTCGCCCAAGACCTTCGACGACGACGACGCCGACTCCGCGCCGGAGCCGCCGCTGTCCCGGGTCACCGACTGGACGACGGTCGAGCTGGACCTGGGCGAGGGCCTGCGGAAGTACCGGCGCGAGACCAACACGATGCCCAACTGGGCCGGCTCCTGCTGGTACTACCTGCGCTACCTGGACCCCTCCGACGACACGCAGATGGTCGACCCGGAGCTGGAGCGCTACTGGCTGGGTCCGCGGGAGCCCGGCGACGTCGGTGGCGTCGACCTGTATGTAGGCGGCATGGAGCACGCCGTGCTGCACCTGCTGTACGCCCGCTTCTGGCACAAGGTGCTGCACGACCTGGGCTACGTCAGCAGCGAGGAGCCGTTCCGGCGGCTGGTCAACCAGGGCTACATCTCCGCCTACGCCTACACCGACGAGCGCGGCTTCTACGTGCCCGCCGCCGAGGTGGAGGAGCGCGACGGGCAGTTCCTCCACGAGGGCCGGCCGGTCAACCGTGAGTACGGGAAGATGGGCAAGAGCCTGAAGAACATGGTGACGCCCGACGAGATGATCGGCGCGTACGGCGCGGACACGCTCCGGGTCTATGAGATGTCGACCGGCCCGCTCGAGCAGTCCCGGCCGTGGGAGACCAAGGCCGTCGTCGGTTCGCAGCGGCTGCTCCAGCGGATCTGGCGGGTCGTCGTCGACGAGGAGACCGGCGCGGTCCGGGCGGCGGACGACATCCAGCCGGCCGAGGAGACGCTGCGGGCGCTGCACCGGGCGATCGCCGGGGTCCGGGACGGGATGTCGACGCTGCGGTTCAACATCTCGATCGCCCGGATCACCGAGCTGACCAACCACCTGACCCAGGCCTACGGGGCGGACTCCGCGGTGCCGCGGTCGGTGGCCGAGCCGCTGGTGCTGCTGGTCGCGCCGCTGGCCCCGCACATCGCCGAGGAGCTGTGGGCGAGGCTCGGCCACGGCGAGTCGCTGGCCTGGCACCCGTTCCCGGTGGCCGACGAGCGCTGGCTGGTCGAGGACACCGTGCAGGTCGCGGTCCAGGTCAACGGCAAGGTGCGGGCCCAGGTGACGGTGCCGGCCGACGCCGACGCCGCCGCGCTGGAGGCCGCGGCCCGGGCCGACGACAAGGTCGCCGCGCACCTGGACGGGAAGACGGTGCGCCGCGTCGTCGCCGTCCCCGGCCGGCTGGTCAACTTCGTCCTCGGCTGAAGAGGGAGGACCCCGTCCTCCTCACCCCTCGCAGACTCGGGGTGAGCCTCGGGAGGGGGCCGGGTCAGGCGGGGACGGTGGCCGTGAGCACCTCACGCACCGCCTGCTCGACCTGGTCGATGACCTCGGCGACGGTCACGTCGCGGCCGAGCTCGGTCGTGAGCGAGGTGGCGCCGGCGTCCACGATCCCGCAGGGGATCATGTTGCCGAACGCCGACATGTCGGGGTCGCAGTTGAGCGCGAACCCGTGCATGGTCACGCCCCTGGCCACCCGGACCCCGATGGCGGCGACCTTGCGGTCCGGGCCGCGACCGTCGGCGCGCACCCACACGCCGCTGCGGCCCTCGACCCGCTCGGTGGCCAGGCCGAGACCGCCGCACACCTCGATGAGCGCCGCCTCCAGGCGCCGCACGTGGGCGACGACGTCGACCGGGTCGGCCAACCGGACGATCGGGTAGCCGACGAGCTGCCCGGGGCCGTGCCAGGTGATCTTGCCGCCGCGGTCCACGTCGATGACCGGAGTGCCGTCGAAGGGGCGCTCGTGCGGCTCGGTGCGCTTGCCCGCGGTGTAGACCGGCGGGTGCTCGAGCAGCAGCAGCGTGTCGGGCCCCTCGCCGGCCACCCGGGCGGCGTGCAGCTCGCGCTGGCGCCCCCAGGCCTCCTCGTAGGGGACCGTGCCCGCCCGGATCACCTGCAGCTCAGTCACTCGTCCAGCCTAAGCCCGTCCTCAGCGCAGCCGCCGGGGCTCGATGCGGGTCTCGACCGCGGTGCCGTCGGGGCCCCGCTCCACCCGGTAGGCGGCCTTGTCCGGCCGGTCGGCGACCGCCTCGACCAGCTCGGTGCCGCGGTAAACCAGCCCCACGCCGTCGTCGGTGGCGTGCCCGGCGGGCAGCGTGCCGTCGGCCACGAGCCTGTGGTACAGCGGACGGCGCTGTTCCTCGGAGTCGTAGTGGACGCCGTTGGACGTCGGGATCAGCCCGAGCCCGTCGGTCACCGGGCGCAAATCGGGGCCGTAGGAGTCGGTGGTGCCGCCGACGTGCCAGCACAGCGATCCGGCCGACACCCCGCCCAGCACGACACCGGCCTCCCACACCTCGCGGAACACCTCGTCGAGCCCGTGCACCCGCCACACCGCGAGCAGGTTCGCGACGCTGCCGCCGCCGACCCAGACGACGTCCTGGGCCAGCAGGTGCGCGCGCAGGTCGGCAACGGTGGGCATGGGGAAGAGGCTCAGGTGGCTGACCTGCACCCCGCTGCCGGCGAAGGCCCCGTACACGCCGGCCACCCGCACCGGGTCGTCGCCGGTGGCGGTGCCGAGGTAGCACAACCGCGGCCGGTCGGGCGCGCCCGCGAGCTGGAACGCGAGGTCGAAGACCGGGCCCGGTGCCCAGTCGTAGGGGCCGCGGCGGCGGGAGTCGAAGCCGATGCTGGTGGCCAGGATGGTCGGTGCGGTGGCGGGCACGGTCAGGCAGCTCCTCGCTGGTCGGGGGAGAGGGCCCGCAGGACGGCGCGGGCGGCCCGGGCGCCGCTGGCCATGGCGCCCTGGATGGACGGGGTGTCGCGGTGGTCGCCGGCCACGAACAGCCCGCCGCCCAGGTCCACCGGCTGCCGCAGGCGCAGCGGCGGGACGGCGGCGGGCTGGGCCTGCGGCACGGTGACCGAGGTGAGGTGCTGCAGGTCGCCGGGGCCGATCCCGTGCAGCGCGGCGACCTCGGCCCGCACGTCGGGCTCCCGGGTCGGCGCCAGGCTGGAGCTGGCGACCAGCGCCCGGTCGTCGGGGCTGTAGGCGGGCTGGGCGTCGGTGAGCACGGCGCTGTTCACCAGCCGCCCGCCGGGCGTGCCGAGGACCAGCAGCGGCTCCCCGGTCGGCGAGGACGGCAGCACGTGCAGGTGGGTGGTCACCTGCCGGGGCGCGGACGCCGTCAGCCCGGGGACCAGCGCGGCGGCGGTGTCGGGGTCGGTGGCGACGACGACCGCGTCGGCGCGGGTGCGCCCGGCCTCGGTGGTCACCGCGTCGCCGCTCACGGCGGTGACCCGGACGCCCAGGTGCACGCGGCCGGCGCCGACCCGCCCGGCCAGCTGCTCGCCGACCGCCTGCATGCCGCGGGCCGGCAGGCCGATCGCCCCGCGGGCGAAGCTCCGCCACAGCAGGTCCAGGTACCGACTCGAGGTCTCCAACCGGTCCTCCAGGAGCACGCCGGCGAGGAACGGCCGGAAGAAGCGCTCCAGTGCGGTGTCACCGACGCCGGCCCGCCGCAGCCGCTCCTCGGCGGAGGTCTCGGGCTCCCGCGACAGCCGGTCGACGGAGGTGTAGGCGGCCCGGGCGGAGTAGGCGGCGACCGCGGCCTTGCGCACCGGGGAGCCGATCGGTGCCCGGAGCGTGTCGAGCGCGGCCGTGGGCCGTCGCCGCGGGTCGACCACCCGGGACCGGCGGCCGTCGACCCGGATCGTTGCGCCCGGCCAGAACCAGCCCAGGTCGAGGGCCGGCAGGTCGAGGTCGACGGCGCGCGGGTACCCGGTGTTGAGCACCTGGAAGCCGCGGTCGACGACGAATCCGTCGACCCGCTCGGTGGCCAGCCGGCCGCCGGCGTGCGAAGCGGCCTCGGCGACGTGCACGTCCACACCCGCTGCGGCGAGCCGGAGGGCCGCCGACAGCCCGGCCAGCCCGGCTCCGACGACGACGACCTGGGCGCGGGCGGGCAGCGGCATGGCCCGAACCTAGGACGCCCACCGCGGTGCCACCCGTCCGGGCCCGGCTCTGTGGAGCAGGCCGACCCCTGTGGACAGCCGGAGCGGGGTCATCGCGTGGCCGCCTACGGTGCCCGCCATGCCCTCGCCCCCGTCCGCGCCCGTCGTCCCCGGTTACCGGCTGGAGGAGCTGCTCGGCCGGGGCGGGTCCGGTGAGGTGTGGCGGGCGGTGCCCCGGTCCGGTGGCGCACCGGTGGCGGTGAAGCTGCTGGTCGCCGGGGACGCCGAGCGGCAGGCGCGTGAGGCGGCGCTGCTCGGCGAGCTCGACCACCCGCACCTGGTCCGGCTGCACGAGGTCGTGCACGGACCGCGCCGTGGCGGGCAGCCGCGCGTGGCCCTGGTGCTCGACCTGCTGTCCGGCGGCAGCCTGGCCGCACTGCTGGCCCGCCGCGGCCGGCTGCGACCGGGGGAGGTGGTCACCGCCCTGGCCCCGGTGGCCGCCGCGCTGGCCCACGCGCACGAGCGCGGGGTGGTGCACGGCGACCTCTCCCCGGGCAACGTCGTCTTCACCGCCGAGGGCCGCCCGGTGCTCACCGACCTCGGGGTGGCGCGGGTGCTGGGTGAGGAGGCAGTCGGTGAGGTGACACCGGCCTACGTCGACCCGACGGTGGCCCGCGGCGGCGCTCCCGGGCCGGAGTCCGACGTCTTCGGTGTCGCCGCGGCGGCCTTCCACGCGCTCACCGGGGTGGCGCCGTGGAACGCCGCGACGCCGGCCGACACGCTGCGGGTCGCCGCTGACGGCGTGCTGCCCGACCTCGCCGAGCTCGCCCCCGACGCGCCTGCGGACCTGCTAGCGGTGATCACCCGCGGGCTGTCCCCCGACCCGCACGACCGCGGGTCGGCCGCCGCCTTCGCCCTCGACCTGCGGCACGCCTGTCGTCCCGAGCCGGTGCGGTTGCCGCGGGCCGGGGTGCCCGACGAGGAGCTCGCCCGCACCGGGCGGGGCCCGCGCACCGAGCTCACCCACCAGGTTCCCGGCCGGCACCGGCTGGTCCCCGAGCAGGTGCCACCCGACAGCACCGGGTTCCGCGCCCGGCTGGTGGCGTCCGGTCCGCTGCTGCGCCGTGCCGCGGTACTGGTCGGGGTAGCCGCCGCCGTCGCCCTCGTGGCGCAGCTGGGCGGCTGGTGGGGCGGTGCGCCGGCGCCCGAACCGGCGGCCCTGGCCGACCGCGCCGCAGGCACAACACGCGCGCCGCAGCCGGCGCCGGGCCCGTCGGCGGTCGCGCCGTCCTCGGCCGGTCCGTCGGTCACTGCCGGTCCGTCGCTCGGCGCCGCACCAAAGACCACCGCCGCGCCGGCGCCGGCGGTCGGGGGAGGGGTCGCTGCCGTGTCGGAGGAGGACTGGTCGGCCCGGCTCACCGAGCTCTACGAGCGCCGGGCACAGGCCCTCTCCACCGGCTCACCGGCGTCGCTCGACGATGTGTACGCGCCGGGCAGCAGCTTGCTGGCCGCCGACCGGGGCACGGTCTCCGCCCTGGCCGCCGCCGGGGAGGCGCTCCGCGGCTTCGCGCCCGAGGTGGTCGGCGTGACCATGCTCGACGGCTCGGCCGCGGAGGGCCGGGTGACCCTGCGGGTGGTCGACCGCTGGCCCGCCTACGAGGTGGTGCACGCCGCGGACGCCGGGGGCCCGGCGCTGCGCCCGATGGCAGGTCGCGGCGAGGCGGAGGTGCGCATGACGCTCGTCGCCACCGCGGAGGGGTGGCGGATCGCGTCGGCCGAGCTGGTGTCCTGAGCCGGGCTCAGCCGCGCTGGAGGGCCGCCCGGAAGGCGTCGTCGAGGTCGCGGTGGGTCCACTGGTAACCGGCTCGCTCCAGCGCCGCCGGCACTGCGCGCTGACCGGCCAGCACGCTGGACCGGCCGAACTCGCCCAGGGCCAGCGACAGCACCGGCCCGGGCACCGGCAGGACCGCGGGCCGGTGCACGGCGGCCGCCAGACGCCGCACGAACTCGGTATTGGTCACGGGGGCGGGTCCGGTGAGGTTCACCGGGCCGGAGACGTCGGCGGTCAGCAGGAAGCGCATCGCGTCCACCTCGTCGTCCAGGCTGATCCACGGCCAGTACTGCCGTCCCGAGCCCATCCGACCCCCCAGGCCGGCCCGGAAGACCAGGCCCAGGATGCGGACCAGCATGGCGTCGCGGCCGACCACCAGGCCGGTGCGCAGGTGCACGACCCGCACGCCGGCGTCCTCGGCGGCGCGGGTGGCGGCCTCCCAGTCGACGCACAGCCGGGCCAGGAAGTCGCTGCCGGGTGGCGCGTCCTCCTGCACCGGCCGGTCCCCGGTGTCGCCGTAGTAGCCCACGGCCGACGCGGAGAGCAGCGCCCGGCGGCGTCCCGGGTCGGCCGTCGCCGCCGCGGCCAGCGCCTCGCTCACCGTGATGGTGCTGTCGAGCCGGCTGGAGCGCAGCCGCTCCTTGTAGCCGGCGGTGAAGGGCCGCGGCCGGATGGGGGTGCCGGCCAGGTTCACCACGGCGTCGACGTCGGACAGCAGGGCCGGGTCGATCCGCCGGTGCTGGGGGTCCCAGCGGTGCTCGTCGGCGGTCCGCGGCGTCCGGCGGACCAGGCGCAGCACCTCGTGCCCGTCGGCCCGCAGGGCGGCCACCAGGCGCGTGCCGATCAGCCCGGAGGAGCCGGTGACCGCGACCTTCATGTCTGTCCTCCAGGGGGCGGGACGCGATCGGGGCCCCGGCAGCTGCCGGGGCCCCGATCGGGTGTGGGTCAGGAGAGGCCGAGCTCGCCCTGGAACTGACCGGCCTCCAGCCGCTCCTTCACCGTGACGAGGAAGCGGGCGGCGTCGGCGCCGTCGACGATCCGGTGGTCGTAGGTCAGCGCCAGGTAGACCATCGACCGGACCGCGATGACCTCGCCGAGGCCGGGGTCCTGGACGACGACCGGGCGCTTGACGACGCTGCCCAGGCCGAGGATCGCCACCTGAGGCTGGTTGATGATCGGCGTGTCGAACAGCGCCCCACGGCTGCCGGTGTTGGTCAGCGTGAAGGTGCCGCCGCCGAGCTCGTCCGGGGTCACCTTGTTGGTGCGGGTGCGCTCCGCCAGGTCGGCGATCTTGCGGGCCAGCCCGCCGATGCTCAGGTCACCGGCGTCCCTGATCACCGGCACCAGCAGGCCCCGCTCGGTGTCGACCGCGACGCCCAGGTTCTCGGCGTCGTGGTAGGTCACCGTGCCCGCCTCGAGGTCGATCGAGGAGTTCACGGCCGGGTGGGCCTTGAGCGCCTCGACCGCCGCCTTCGCGAAGAACGGCAGGAACGACAGCTTGACGCCCTCGCGGGCCTCGAAGTCGCGCTTGGCGCGGTCCCGCAGCCGCGCGATGGTCGTGACGTCGGCCTCCACGACCGTCGTCAGCTGGGCGCTGACCTGCAGTGACTCCACCATCCGACGGGCGATGACGGTGCGCAGCCGGGATAGCTTCTCGGTGCGCCCGCGCAGCGAGGTGTCGGGTTGGGCCGCCGGCGACGGGCTCGGCGTCGGCCGGCCCGAGGCCGCGGCGGCCGGAGCCGGGGCCTCCGCCGGTGCGGCGGCCTTCTCCGCAGCGGCGATGACGTCCTGCTTGCGGATCCGCCCACCGACGCCTGTGCCGGTCACCGAGGACAGGTCGACGCCGCGGTCGGCGGCCAACCGGCGCACCAGCGGGGTGACGTACTGACCGCCCCCGTCACCGGCAGGAGCCGGAGCCGGGGTCTTCGGCGCGGCGGGCGCCTGCGGGGCGACCGCCTGGGCGGGCGACGGCGCGTCGGTGGGGGAGGTGCTCGGCAGCACCCCGCCGGAGCCGTAGTCGGCACCGGGCTGCTCCGAGGACGGCTGCGCCCGCTGCGGCGTCGGGTCGGCCTGCGGCGTCGGCTGCGTGGCCTGCGCCGGCGGCGCCGGCTCGCGCGGCTCCTGCTGTGACTGCGGCTCCTGCTGGGCCGGGGCCGAGGGAGCCGGGGCCTGCGCCGGGGCGCCCCCGCCCGCGGACCCGGAGCCGATGACGGCCAGCTCCGCACCGACCTCCACCGTCTCGTCCTCGTCCACCGAAATCGACAGGAGCGTGCCCGACACCGGCGCGGGGATCTCGGTGTCGACCTTGTCGGTGGAGACCTCCAGCAGCGGCTCGTCGGCGGTCACCTCGTCGCCGACGGACTTCAGCCAGCGGGTGACCGTGCCCTCGGTGACGCTCTCGCCGAGCGCCGGCATGGTCACCGGCGTCCCCTCACCGCCGCCACCACCGCCGGAGCCGCCGTCGGAAGCCGGTGCGGCCGCGGCCGGCTGCTGCTCGTCCGACGGACCAGGACCGGCGTCCTCGACCTGATCGACCGGGGTCTGCGGGGTGGTGTCGGTGTCCTCGGCCGACTCGGGGCCGCCCGCGCCGCCGCCGTCGCCGTCCCCGCCGATGACCGCGAGCTCTGCGCCGACCTCCACCGTCTCGTCCTCGGAGACCAGGATCCTGCTCAGCACGCCGGCGGCCGGCGAGGGGATCTCGGTGTCGACCTTGTCGGTCGAGACCTCGAGGAGGGGCTCGTCGACCTCGACCTGCTCACCCTCCTGCTTGAGCCATCGGGTGACCGTGCCCTCGGTGACGCTCTCGCCCAGGGCGGGCATGGTGACGGAGGTCGGCATCGGGGGAGGGCTCCTTCGGGCGCGGGGTGGGTGGAGGGTGGGGCGGGGTCAGCCGTGCACGTGCAGCGGCTTGCCGGCGAGCGCGAGGTGGGCCTCGCCCAGGGCCTCGCTCTGCGTCGGGTGCGGGTGGATGAGGGCGGCGACGTCGTCGGCCTCGGCCTCCCAGTTGTAGATCAGCTGCGCCTCGGCGATGAGCTCGCCGACCCGGCTGCCGACCATGTGCACGCCGACGACGGGGCCGTCGACGGCCTGCACCAGCTTCACGGCGCCGGCGGTCTTGAGGATCTGGCTGCGGCCGTTGCCGCCGAGGTCGTAGTTCAGCGTCTTGATCTCGCCGAAGCGCTCCTTGGCCTGGGCCTCGGTGAGACCGACCGAGGCGACCTCGGGGTCGGAGTAGGTGATCCGCGGGACGCCGGCGTAGTCGATCGGGGCGGGCTCGAGGCCGGCCAGCCGCTCGGCCACCAGGATGCCCTCGGCGAAGCCGACGTGGGCCAGCTGCAGCGTCGGGATCAGGTCGCCGACGGCGGAGATGGTGGGCACGCTGGTGCGGAGGTACTCGTCGACGAGGACGTAGCCGCGCTCCATGGCGACGCCGGCCTCCTCGTAGCCCAGACCCTGGCTGACCGGGCCGCGGCCCACGGCCACCAGCAGCAGCTCGGCCTCGAACTCCTTGCCGTTCTCCATCGACACCTTGACGCCGTTCTCGGTGTGCTGCACGCCCGAGAAGCGGCTGCCGAGCTCGAAGCCGATCTTGCGGCGGCGGAACGCACGCTCCAGGAGCTTGGAGGACGACTCGTCCTCGAGCGGCACCAGGTGCGGCAGGGCCTCGATGATGGTGACGTCGACACCGAAGGACTTCCAGGCGCTGGCGAACTCGCAGCCGATGACGCCGCCGCCCAGGATGATCGCCGAGGCGGGCACCCGGTCCATGTTGAGCGCGTGGTCGCTGGTGATGACCCGGGTGCCATCGATGTCGAGGCCGGGCAGCGAGCGGGCGTAGGAGCCGGTCGCCAGCAGCACGTGCTTGCCCTCGTAGCGCTGCCCGTTGGCCTCGACCGCGGTGGGGGAGACCAGCCGGCCCTCGCCCTCGACGTACTGAATCTTGCGGCTCTTGATCAGACCCTGCAGGCCCTTGTAGAGCCGGGAGATGACGCCGTCCTTGTAGTTGTTGACGCCGTCCATGTCGATGCCGGCCAGTGACGTCTTGACGCCGAACTGCTCGCCCTCGCGAGCCAGGTCGGCGACCTCGCCGGCGTGCAGCAGGGCCTTGGTGGGGATGCAGCCGCGGTGCAGGCAGGTGCCGCCGACCTTGTCCCGCTCGACGAGGACGACGGACATGCCCAGTTCGGCGGCGCGCAGCGCGGCGGCGTAGCCACCCGAGCCACCACCGAGGATGACCAGGTCGGCGGGGGAGGTGGGTGCGCTCACGAGTACTCCTCGGGTGCCGGGGTCCCGTCCGGTTCACACGGGCGGGGGATGATCCGCGCCCATCCTGCCACTCCGGGAACGTGTCCGTGGGCAGCACCGTTGCCAGCCCGGACGTCGCGGTACGAGCGCGACCCGGGCAGGACGGGAGCGGGCATGGGGCTGTGGAGCCGACTGCGGCGGCGGACAGCGGGCCGCGCCACCCTCGACCGGGGTGCCGGGCGGGCCGACGTCGCCCACCTCGAGCAGTTCGTCGCCAGCCGGCGCGGCGTCGAGGGGTACGTCGAGCCCCGGACCGCGGTCACGGAGACCACCATCGTCCTGGTCGCCGCGGACGGCGAGTGGACGCGGCGCCGCATCGACGGGCCGGAGGCCGCCCGGCGGCTGTCCCGCGAGCTCGGCATCCCCGTCTACGACGCCCAGGTGACCGGCTACCCGCAGCGGATGCGGGACTGGAGTAAGGACCGCCGTCCCCCCACCACTCGCTAGCTCGCGGCGGGGCCCTGACGGCGGCCGTTCCAGCACGTCACCCCGCGATGAGGTCCTCGATCGTCGCGAGCAGGGTGCGCACCGGGACGCCGGTGCCGCCCTTGGGCGTGTAGCCCCAGGGTGCGCCGGTGTTGTAGCTCGGGCCGGCGATGTCGATGTGCGCCCACGGCACCCCGGCCGGCACGAACTCGGCGAGGAAGTGCGCCCCGACCAGCATGCCGCCCATCCGGTCGGCGTTGGCGTTGACGAAGTCGGCGATCGGCGAGTCCAGTCCGCGGCGCAGCTCAGCGGGCATCGGCATCGCCCACATCGCCTCGCCGCTGCGGGCGGAGGCGGCCACGACGGCGTCGCGCATGTCGTCGCTGCCCATGACCCCGGCGGTGCGCGAACCCAGGGCGACCAGTTGCGCGCCGGTGAGCGTGGAGGTCTCCAGGATGGCGTCGGGGGAGTCCTCGGCCGCTCGCGCGAGGGCGTCGGCCAGGATGACGCGGCCCTCGGCGTCGGTGTTGGTGATCTCCGCCTTCTTGCCGTTGCGGAAGGTCACCACGTCGGCAGGGCGGTAGGCGGTCCCGCTGGGCAGGTTCTCCGCGATCGGCACGGTGGCGGTGACCTCGACCGGCAGGCCCAGCTCGGCGACCAGGCAGACGGTGGCGATCACGGCGGCGGCGCCGGCCATGTCGCTCGTCATGTGGTGCATGTTGGCGGCCGGCTTGATCGACAGACCGCCGCTGTCGAAGGTGATGCCCTTGCCGACCAGCGCGACCTTCGTGCGGGCCTTCTTCCCCGAGTAGGTCAGCCGCAGCAGGCGCGGCCCGCGCGCGGAGCCGCCCCCGACGGCGAGGACCCCGCCGTAGCCTCCGGCAGCCAGGGCCGCCTCGTCGAGCACCTCGACCTTGAGCCCGGCCGCCTTCCCGGCGGCCGCGCCGCGGGCGGCCAGCTCGGCGGGGTACAGGTCGTTGGGCGGGGTGTTGACCAGGTCGCGCACCAGCGTGATCGCGTCGGCGACCGCGCGGGCGCGCTGCAGCGGCGCCTTGGCGTCCCCGGCGTCGGGGACGACGACGGTGAACTCGCGCGGCGGGGTGGGCCGTCCGTCGGTGTCGGACTTGTAGGCGGTGAACTCGTAGGCGCCGAGCAGGCTGCCCTCACCGACTGCGTGCAGCCGCTGCTCGTCGGGCGTCCCGCCGACCGCGGCCAGCAGGGTGACCACCGAGGCGCGGCCCGACAGCGCCCGGCTCGCCGCACCGGCGGCCCGGCGGACCGCCTCGGGGGCGTACCCGCCACCGGTTCGGGGCGCGCCGAGGCCGACGACGGCGATCACGGGGAACGGGCCCTGGCCCAGTGAGGCGACCCGGGTGACCTCGTCCTCGGCGCCGCGCGCGCCCAGGTTAGCGAGGGCGGTCAGCAGCCGACCACCCAGCAGCCGGTCGACTGCCTCCGCGCCAGGCGTGGGCAGCGGGCCGTCGGGACCCTTGCCGACGCCGACGACGACGGCGTCGGCGGAGAGCTTCTCGAGCGGGCGGTCGGTGGCGGAGATCGTGGGCGGCACCGCTCGATCCTAGAAGGACCCCCGTGCCCCCCACGCCTCGCAGGCTCAGCGCGGGCCCCTGCACGGGGGCCGTTGCCGCACGTCGCCGGATAGCGTGCCGGTGTGACCGCGCGGACCTCACCCCTGCACGACCGGCACGTCGCGGCGGGCGCCAAGCTCGCCGACTTCGGGGGCTGGTCCATGCCGATCGAGTACGCCGGCGGCGGGGTGCTGGCCGAGCACGAGGCGGTCCGCACCGGCGTGGGCCTGTTCGACGTCTCGCACCTGGGCACGGCCACGGTGCGCGGACCGGGCGCGGCGGCCTTCGTCGACAGTTGCCTGACCAACGACCTGTCGCGCATCGGGCCGGGCCAGGCGCAGTACACGATGTGCTGCCTGCCCGACGGCGACCCGCGGGCCGGGGGAGTGGTCGACGACCTGATCGTCTACCTCCACGGCCCGGACGACGTCCTGCTGGTGCCCAACGCGGCCAACGCCGCCGAGGTGGTGGCCCGGCTGGCCGGTGCCGCCCCGGCCGGGGTGACGGTCACCGACCGGCACACCGAGGTCGCCGTCCTGGCCGTCCAGGGGCCGCGGTCACCGCAGCTGCTGGCGTTCCTGGGGCTGCCCGGCGAGCTGCCCTACATGTCCTTCGTGACCGGCGTGGGCGGCGGCTCGGCCGAGGTCACCGTCTGCCGCAGCGGCTACACCGGCGAGCACGGCTACGAGCTGCTCGTGGCCGCCGACCGGGCCGGCGAGCTGTGGGACGTGCTGGTCGAGACCGGGCAGGACGAGGGGCTGCGGCTGTGCGGCCTGGGTGCTCGGGACACGCTGCGCACCGAGATGGGCTACCCGTTGCACGGCCACGAGCTCTCTCCCGAGATCACACCGGTCCAGGCCCGCGCCGGGTGGGCGGTGGGCTGGCGCAAGCCGGCGTTCTGGGGTCGCGAGGCGCTGCTGGCGGAGAGGGAGGCCGGACCCGCCCGCCTCCTGTGGGGGCTGCGGGCGCCCGGCCGCGGCATCCCGCGGCCGGGGATGGCCGTTCTCGACGCCGACGGCGCCCGCGTCGGCGAGGTCACCAGCGGCACCTTCTCGCCGTCCCTGCGCACCGGCATCGCCCTGGCCCTGCTCGACACCGCGTCCGGTGTGGCGGAGGGCAGCGAGCTGGCCGTGGACGTGCGCGGGAGGCCGCAGACCGTGCAGGTCGTGCTGCCGCCCTTCGTGCCCTCGCACGTGCGCTGAGGCCCCCTGCAGGGTCCCGCCGCGGGGCCCTTCCCCGGTGGGGCAGGGGTCCTCTCAGGCGCTGCGGTGTGACTCCTTGGTCGGCACCGGCGGGTCGGGCAGCTCGTCGGCCATCGTGGCGTCGCGCTGGCCCATCGGCTGGGGCGGACCCTGCGTGGTGTCCTCCGCCGTCTGGTGCTCGGCCTCGGAGTTGATCTCGGCGCCGAGCAGGATGAGGTAGCAGGTCAGGTACAGCCACAGCATCAGCACGATGACGCCGGCGATGGCCCCGTAGGTCTTGTCGTAGGACCCGAAATTGTCGACGTAGATGCTGAAGCCGAGGCTGACGACGGCCCAGATCACCGTGACCACGATGGCGCCGAGACTGACCCAGCGCAGCTGTGGGGCGTCCCGGTCGGGGGCGACCCGGTACAGCACCGCCAGCGACCCGGCGAAGATCCCGAGCAGCACGACCCACCGGACCACCTGCGCGAGGACTGTGGCGAACGGGCCCAGCGGGAGCGCGTCCAGGACGTTCGGGACCACCGCGACGAGCGTGAAGGTGATCAGCACGAAGACGATCGCGCCGAGCGTGAGCCCCAGGGAGATGGCCTTGCGCTTGACGAAGCCCCGCGTCTCCACCTCGTCGTAGGCGAGGTTCACCGCGGTCACCAGGTTGCCGACGCCGCCGGAGGCGCTCCACAGCGCGCCGAGCACGGAGGCGGCCAGCCCGAAGCTGAGCGCTCCGCCGCTGTTGGTGACGATGGCGTTGAGCTGGTCCCCGATCAGGTCGGCGGCGCTCTCCGGCAGCTGTGCCGAGAGGTCCTCGACCTGCCGCGCGACGGTCTCCGGGGAGGCGACCAACCCGTAGATGTTCATCATCGCGATCAGCGCCGGGAAGATTGCCAGGAAGCCGAAGAACGCCACGCCGCCGCCGATGATCGGCATGTTGTCGGCGTTGTTCTCCGCCCAGGCGCGCTGGACGATCTGCTTCCAGCCCCGCCAGGGGATCTCGGTCGGCTTGTCCGCGGTGACGCCGGGCAGCTGCTCCTCGTTCGGTGCGCCCGGCGGCGGCCGGTCGGCCTGCGGGTGCGGGCCGCGGGCCTCCGCCGCCTTGGCCGCCGCCCGCCGCGCCGCCTTCTCCTCGACCCGCTCGCGGATGCGGTCGACGGCGCTCTCACGGTTCCGGGTGCCGGCCACGTCAGTCGCCCGGCCAGCTGCCGGTCAGCTTGGTGAAGCCGCGCGCGCCGGCGCGGTCGATGGCCGCCTTGGTGGCGGCGAAGATCGCGCCCTGCAGGGCCGCGGCGAGCACGACCTCGCGCATCCGGTACTCGCTCTGCAGGGCGTCGGGCGCGTCGTCCTCGTTCGACACGCGCTTCCAGACCTGCTTGAAGACGGCGCCCGAGATCACACCGGCCAGGACGCCGCCGAGCAGGCCGATCGGTCGGTAGACGAGCTTGGCTCCCTTGCTGCTGGTCACTTCGTCCTCCTCACGGCCCGGCGGGCCTTCGCCGCCTTCTTCCCCGCCTGCTTCGTCCTCTTCCGTGCCGCCTTCGCCGTCGCGGCCCGGCGGGCGGCGGCCACCTTGGCTGCCCGCTTCGCCTCACGCTTCGCCGCGCGCTTGGCGACCCGGCGGTCCTTCGTCCGGCGGCGCCAGACGAGGAGGCCCAGCAGCGCGACCACGCCGGCCCCGGCGCCGATGACCGCCGGCGGGCTCTCCCGGTAGGTCTCGACCGCGGTGTCGCGCGCCCGGTAGGCCCTCTCGCGGGCGCGCTCTGGGACGTCGAGCCGGTGCGACAGCTCGTCGACGGTGCGGCTGAGCTGCTCGCGGGTGGCCTCGATGTCGGCCTTGATGGCGTCCGGGTCGTTCGGGGTGGTCTTGCCGGACGTCGTCCGGTCGGGACCCTGGCTGGCTGGCGTGCTCACCGGCGCGCACTCTCCTTCACGGTCGCGATGTCTGCCTTGGTGCTGGCGATGGCCTCGCTCGGCACCGGCGGGGTGCCCTTGTCGACGTCCTTCTTGCCGACCAGCGCGAGCACGCCGGCGACGGCGAGCAGCACGACGGCCACGATCAGCGCGGCCAGCCAGGCGGGCAACACGAGGGCGAGAGCGAGGACGGCGGTGGCGATGAGCACGGCCAGGCCGAAGAAGGCGAACAGGCCGGCGCCGCCGAACAGGCCGGCGCCGACGCCCAGCCGCTTGGCCTTCTGGGTGACCTCCGCCTGCGCGAGCCGGGCCTCGTCACGCACCAGTCGGCTGATCTGCTCGGTCAGCTGGCCGATGAGCTGGCCGGTCGAGGCGTCCTCGGGGGCGGGGGGCGGAGCGGTCGCGCGAGTGGCGCCCGCGGTGGGGTCGGTCATCGGTCCTCCGGGCCGGGGGAGTGTGTCGATGCACTCACATGCCCCCGATGATCGCCGGGGTAACCAGGCGCCGGTCACACTCCGGGCACGCCCGGCGGCCGGTCGCTCACTAACCTCAGCGTGCATGGGCTGGTACTGGCGGCTGGAGGACCCCTCGGGGGCGGAGCTCGACCCCGCCGCGGTCGGGGTGGAGGTGCCGCGGGCGGACAACCAGGGCGACGCGGAGTCCTGGCTGGGTGAGAACTGGCGGGACCTGCTCGAGCGCGGGGTCGCCACGGTGACGCTCTTCGACGGCGGGCAGGAGGTCTACGGACCGATGGGCCTGGCCGCCACCTGAGCCCGCCCGGACCGAGCCGGGCGGGCTCAGGAGCGACCCGTGTGGCCCCGTCCCGGGCCCCGCCCTGAGCGTGCGAAGGGAGGGGAGGACGGGGTCCTTCGTCAGCCGCGGGACGTCTTGGCGGGGTCGCGCTCGACGATGTCGCCGAGGACCTCGTCGATGCGGGCCAGGATGTCGGCGTCGAGGGTCACGCCCGCCGCCGCGGCGTTGTCCTGCACCTGCTCGGGGCGGGTCGCGCCGATGATCGCCGCCGCCACGTTCGGGTTCTGCAGCACCCACGCGATGGCCAGCTGTGCCATGGACAGGCCGAGGTCCCCGGCGATCGGCTTCAGGTCCTGCACCCGGGTGAGGACGTCGTCCCGCAGGAAGCGCCGCATCGACCCGCCGGCCTCCGCGTGCCCGCCCCGGCTGTCGGCCGGCGGCTGCTGGCCGGGCAGGTACTTCCCGGTGAGGACGCCCTGGGCCAGCGGGGACCAGACGATCTGCGACAACCCCTCCTTCTCGGAGGTGGGCACGACCTCGTCCTCGATGACCCGCCAGAGCATCGAGTACTGCGGCTGGTTACTGATCAGCTGGACGCCGAGGTCCCGGGCGAGCGCGGCACCGGCGGCGATCTCCTCGGCGTTCCACTCCGAGACGCCGACGTAGAGCACCTTGCCGGCCCGGACCAGGTCGGCGAAGGCGGTCATCGTCTCCTCCAGCGGCACCGTCGAGTCGTAGCGGTGCGCCTGGTAGAGGTCGACGTAGTCGGTCTGCAGCCGCCGCAGCGATGCGTGGCAGCTCTCGGTGATGTGCTTGCGGGACAGCCCGCGGTCGTTGTGGCCCGGGCCCGTCGGCCAGTAGACCTTGGTGAAGACCTCCAGTCCCTCCCGGCGCTGGCCTGCCAGGGCGCGGCCGAGGACGGACTCGGCCCGGGTGCCGGCGTAGACGTCGGCGGTGTCGAAGGTCGTGATGCCCGCGTCGAGGGCGGCGCGCACGCAGGCGTGCGCGGCGTCCTCCTCGACCTGGCCGCCGTGGGTCAGCCAGTTGCCGTAGGCGATCGCGGAGATGTCGAGGCCGGAGCGGCCCAGTCGTCGGGATTCCACGGCCGCCGACGCTAGTAGAAGGACCCTCCTGCCCCCCAACGCTCGCAGGCTCGCGGCGGGCCCCTGCAGGAGGGCCGGGCTAGACCTGGGCGCCCAGCGCCACCTCGGGCTTCGGGAAGCGCCAGCGACGGACCATGGTGGCCCGGCTGATGCCGTACCAGACCAGGCCCTTCATCCTGTGGTCCTGGTTCGGGAAGCGCTCGAGCACCGTCTTCTTGATCCGCCGGCCCAGGAAGATCGAGTCGGCGATGATCAGCAGGAAGAAGACCAGCCAGAGGGCGACGGTGTAGCTGCGCACCTGCTCGTTCGGCACGAAGTTGCCCAGCAGCACCAGCGCGGCGACGAACAGGAAGAAGCTGCCGGCGTTGCGGCGGGAGTCGACCACGTCCCGGACCAGCTTGCGGACCGGGCCGCGGTCGCGGGCGGGCAGGTGGTCCTGGTCGCCCCGCGCGGCGGCGCGGGCGGTGCCGCGGCCGGCCGCCTGCTGCTCCCGCATCCGCTTGTACGCCTCCTTGCGAGTGGTCGGCGGCGGCGGGGGAGGGCCGGGACGGCGCCCTTGGGCCTCGTGGCGCTTGGGCGTCGGCCGACCCTTGCCGCCCGCTTTCACCAGGTGGGTGGTCGAGTCGGCGTCGGGGGCGGCCTCGGTGCGGTCGCGGCGCCCGGGCAGGCGGAGCTTCACGGCTGCAAGTCTACGTGTGACCTCGGCCGATCCCGGTCCGTGCGGCCCCGGACGCCGTACAGTGGGAAGAGGCTCCGCTCCGGCGGTGTTGGCCTGCTGCAGGACGTGCCGCAGCAGGCACCCTCGAACGTGGGAGGACTTTCCAACATGACGGTGCAGGACACCACGGCCACCGGCGTCATCCTCAGCGACCCGGCTGCCGCGAAGGTCAAGACGCTGCTCGACCAGGAGGGCCGCGACGACCTCCGCCTGCGCATCGCCGTCCAGCCCGGCGGCTGCTCGGGCCTGCGCTACCAGCTCTTCTTCGACGAGCGGTTCCTTGACGGCGACCAGACCTACGACTTCGGTGGCGTCGAGGTCATCGTCGACCGGATGAGCGGCCCCTACCTCGGCGGCGCCGTGATCGACTTCGTGGACACGATCGAGAAGCAGGGTTTCACGATCGACAACCCGAACGCGACCGGCTCCTGCGCCTGCGGCGACAGCTTCAGCTGACGAGGGATCCCTCTCCCCCACCGTAGAAGGACCCCGTCCTCCTCACCCCTCGCGAGCTCGGGGCGAGCCTCGGGACGGGGCCTGCGGCGGGGCCTTGCAGAGGGGCCGCTGACACGACGAAGGCCCGGTTCCTCCTGCGGGAGGAACCGGGCCTTCGTCGTGCGCGGGCGCCTACAGCCGGACCGGGTAGACCGTCTCGGGGACCTCGGGCTTGATCCGCTGCTCGACGAAGACGCCGTGCCAGACCATGAACACCAGCAGCGTCCACAGCTTGCGGGAGAGGTCGACCGCAGAGCCGGCCCGCTGGTTGTCCCGGTGGGCGTCGAGCATCCAGAGGACCTGACGCCGGTCGAGCCACTCGTCGGTCTGGCTCTCCTCGATGGTGTTCCGCGCCCAGTCGTGCAGGTCCTCGGCCAGCCAGTGCCGGGTGGGGACGGGGAAGCCGAGCTTGCGCCGGTTGAGCACGTGCGGCGGCACGATCTGCTCAAGCGCGCGGCGCAGCGCGTACTTCGTCGTCTCCTTGGTGACCCGCTGACCGACCGGCAGCGTGCCGGCGACGGCGAACACCTCGGGGTCCAGGAAGGGCACCCGCAGCTCCAGCGAGTTGGCCATGGTCATCTTGTCGGCCTTGACCAGGATGTCGCCGCGCAGCCAGGTGAACAGGTCCACGTACTGCATGGCGGTCACGTCGTCGTAGCCCGCGGCCCGGGTCCGCTCGTAGAGCTCGCGGGTCACGGCGACGTGTGACAGGTCGGGGTCGTGGCGCTCGAGGAAGCCGAGCTCGTCGTCCCGGAAGATCCGGGCGTTGCCGTAGTACCGCTGCTCGAGCGGGATGGAGCCGCGGCGCAGCAGGTCCTTGCCGCGCATGCCGTCGGGCAGCCGCGCCGACAGCGCGCCCAGCGCGCGGCGGACGCCCCCGGGCAGCTTGTCGAACGCCGCCAGCGACAGCGGCTCACGGTAGATGTTGTAGCCGCCGAAGAGCTCGTCGGCGCCCTCGCCGGAGAGCACCACCTTCACGTGCTTGCGCGCCTCGCGGGCCACGAAGTACAGCGGCACGAGCGCGGGGTCGGCGACGGGGTCGTCGAGGTACCAGACGACCAGCGGGATCGACTCGGCGAACTCCTCGGGGGTGACCACCTTCGTCACGTGCTCGACGCCGATCGCGGCCGCCGACTCCGCGGCGACGTCGATCTCCGAGTAGCCCTCCCGCTCGAAGCCGACCGTGAAGGTCATCAGGTCGGGGTTGTAGCGCTTGGCCAGGGCCGCGATGGCGGTGGAGTCGATGCCGCCGGAGAGGAACGACCCGACGGTGACGTCGGCGCGCATGTGCACCCGCACCGAGTCGTCGAGGACCTCGGCGATCCGGTCGTAGAGGCCCTGCTGCTCGTCCGCGGCGACCGGCCGGACGGGGAAGGTCGGGTGGAAGTAGCGGCTGGTGTGCAGCTCGCCGTCCACCACGGTGAAGCTCGTGCCGCTCTCGATCCGCCGGATGCCGCGGTGCAGCGTCGCGGGCTCGGGCACGTACTGCAGCGTCAGGTAGTGCTGCAGCGAGGCGGAGTCCACGCCGCCCGCGGCGTCGCTACCGCCGAGCATCTCCAGCAGCGCCTTCTTCTCGGAGCTGAAGACCAGCGCGCCGTCGGCGAGGCGGGCGGTGAACAACGGCTTGATGCCGAAGGGATCACGGGCGCCGAACGCCGTCCCGGTCTGGGTGTCCCAGATGACGAAGGCGAACATGCCGCGCAGCCGCCGGACGACGTCCTGACCCCAGTGGTGGTAGCCGGCGACGATCGCCTCGGTGTCACCCTCGGTGGCGAACCGGGCGCCGAGGGCCGCGAGCTCCTGGCGCAGCTCCACGTAGTTGTAGATCTCGCCGTTGAAGACGATCCGGTACCGGCCGTCGGCGTAGGGCATCGGCTGGTGGCTGTGCTCGATGTCGATGAAGGCCAGCCGGTTGAAGCCGAAGGCGACCCGCGCGTCGTGCCAGACCTGGGTCTCGTCGGGGCCGCGGTGGCGCAGGCAGTGCAGTGCCTCGTGCACCTCCTTGACGCGGGTGTCGTCGACGCGTTCGGCGTCGGTGGACAGGTAGGCGAGCAGGCCGCACATGGGCGTGGTTCTCCGGGGGGTCGTCGTGTGCCGGCGGGGTGGCCGCGGCAGGGTCAGACGCGAGCGCCGGCGCGGGTCTTGCGCGTGGCGTTGCGCTCGGCCACGAAGGACAGGATCGGAACGGTGCCTGCCACCAGGGTGAGAAGCGTGCCGCGCAACGTCCAGGAGGCGCGCAGGGCGAGGTCGCAGGCGGTCAGGAAGAAGACGAAGTAGAGCCAGCCGTGCAGGGTGCCGAGGACGGTCACCGGCCCCTCGATGCCGCCGAGGTACTTGAGCGGGACGGCGACCAGGATCAGCGCGATGAGCAGGACCCCGACGATCCAGGCCATCACCCGGTATCGGGTCAGGGCCGCGGGGACGTCACGGCCAACCCGGCGGGCCAGTGCACGGGGCAGCCGGGAGGCCGTCGTCGGTTCAGCGGCCATGCTCGGTCCGCTGCTGCAGTGCCCGCTCGTTGAGCTCGGCGAGGTAGGCGTTGTAGGCCGCCAGCTCCGGGTCACCCGAGGTGTCGATGCGCGGCCGCTGGTAGAGGACGAGGTCGGCGCCCGGCTCGTCCTCGTCGGGGTCGCGACGGACCTCGTCGAGGCACATCTTCACGTAGAAGCCGAGGCCCATGAACCCGTACAGCGGCCACTGCAGCGCATAGCTCCAGTTCACCGCGCCGCCGCCGGCCTCGGCCTTGGACAGCTGCCAGTACCCCAGGAAGAAGGTGGCGACGAAGAGGGCGGCCACCACCAGGTGCAGGAGCACCCACTTGGGCGTCAGCAGCCGGGTGAACACGGCCCCGACTGTAACCGGCGGTGCGCCGGGGGAGGGTGCGCCGGTGAGGGGGCTCACCGTGCCGCCGTCGGGTCCCGGCCGCCGTCCGGCGCGGACCGCCCCGCCCTCGTCGGGCCGCCCGGCGACCCGACCCGCCGGAGCCGAGTCTCCGGTGGTCGGCCGCCGTGCGGGGTCGGCTAGTCTCGCCGCAGACTGTGGTCGGCACAGGCGCCGTTCGCCGGGCACCGGCTGACGGCCGGCCAGGACGACCGTCCGGCGTACCGGACGAGGACGAGGAGGCAGCGAGCAGTGGCTCGAGGCAGCAGGCTCGCGCGGGTCGCCGCGCTCGGTCTCCTGGGGGTGCTCGCCCTGACCGGGTGCACCCCGAACAACGAGTTCTGGCGCTGGGGCTGGCCCGACGGGATCACCGACGAGGCCTACGAGATGCGGACCCTCTGGATCTGGTCGGTCATCGCGGCCCTGATCGTCGGTTTCGCGGTGTGGGGGCTCATCGGCTGGTCGGTCGTCATGCACCGCAAGCGCGGTGACGAGCTGCCCAAGCAGACGGCGTACAACCTGCCGCTGGAGATCGTCTACACGATCATCCCGTTCCTCATCATCGCCGGGCTGTTCTTCTTCACTGTGGTGGTGCAGAACCGGGTGCAGGAGCGCAGTGCCGACCCGGACGTGACCATCGCGGTCAACGCCTTCAAGTGGAACTGGCAGTTCGTCTACCCGGAGACCACGGGGGCCGACGGCGAGCCGATCAACACGGTCGGCAACAGCGAGGAGATCCCGATCCTCGTGGTGCCCACCGACGAGACCGTCCGCTTCGAGTTGGCCTCGGCCGACGTCATCCACTCGTTCTGGGTGCCGGAGTTCCTCTTCAAGCTCGACGTCATCCCGGGCAACGAGAACGGCCGGGACAACGTCTTCGAGGTGACCGTCCGCGAGGAGGGTGCCTTCGTGGGCCGCTGCGCCGAGCTCTGCGGCACCTACCACGCCTACATGAACTTCGAGGTGCGGGCGGTCTCGGCGGCCGACTACGACGCCTACCTGGCCGCGCGCGAGTCGGGCTTGAGCACCTACGACGCGCTGGAGAGCATCGGTCAGCCGGGCGCGGCGACGAGCACCGCGCCGTTCGACCTGATCGACGACCTGCAGCGGGCCGACGGCTGACGTGTCCACCACCCGCGCACCGCAGACCACGCAGGAGGGACGGCCGTGAAGGTCGAAGCGCTCATCTTCAACGCCATCGGCGTCTTCTGCCTCGTCATGGCCGCCGTCTACGGCATCTGGTCCCGTGAGCCGATCGGCACCACGGCCCTCGTCCTCTCCGGCGGGCTGACGTTCCTCGTTGGCGGCTTCTTCTGGTTCGTCTCGCGGCGCATCGACGCCCGTCCGGAGGACCGCAAGGACGCCGACATCGCCGACGGCGCGGGCGAGCTGGGCTTCTTCAGCCCCGGCAGCTACTGGCCCTTCGGCATCGCGCTGTCGGCCGGCCTGATGGGCCTGGCGCTGGCGTTCTTCTACACCTGGCTGATCCTGCTCGCAGGTGCGGCAATCCTGATCACCGTCGGCGGGCTGCTCTTCGAGTACTACGTCGGGCAGAACGCGCAGGGCTGACCTCCCGCTCCTCCAGGGCCCCTCTCCGCTGCGGCGGGGAGGGGCCCTCGTCGTGTCCGGCACGGCCGCGGGTCGTCACGCCGGGCGCGCCGCCCGCCGGAGCCCGCTGAGGGCCCTGCAGCGTGCCGCGACGCGACCCCGCGCCTTCGGGGACGCACCGGACCCACCGACGCCTCAGCGGGCCGCAGGGCGGCTCAGGGTCGACCCCGTGGAGACCCACTCCCGCCGAGACCCACTCCCGCCGAGACCCACTCCCGCCGGGCACGTACGGAGGGGCGGAACAGGGGAGTGCGCACACCCGCTCGGGGACCCCGACCGCCGACGGCCACCGCGGCCACGAGGTCGGCGCCCGGGCGTTGGATCGCTGGCCGGCCCGGTGCTGGTCGCCCGGACGCCGTGATGTCGGTGGTGTGCGCGGCCGGCGCGGCGCGGAGCGGGTGCGTTGTCGACGGGCAGGGCGGCCCGTCCTCGACGGTGTCGGCGGCCCACGGTGCGGCCCGGCGCCACCGCGTCCCTGGCGAGCGCTCAGGGGCGGGGACGGCCACCCGGTCCGGTGGCGTCTCCACCGGACGGCGCCGACGGGGAAGGGGGGTCGGCCGGCGTCGGCCCGCCGGGCAGCGGAGCCCACAACGCAGCAGGGCCCCGACGGGAACTCCGTCGGGGCCCTGCTGCGTGGTGCGGGTGCTCAGTCGCGCGGCTCCTGCGGTCGGCCACCGTCGGAGGGGCGACCGGAGGTGGTGAGCTCCCGGGACTCCGCAGCCGCCAGGCCGTGCTCGTCGCGGCGCTGCTCGAGCTCGACCTGCGCCGGCTCCTCGATCGGCTTGAAGAAGCCACGGATGGCCCGGCGGGCGCCGCCCACCTGGTTCATCCGCTTGGGCACCGGAGCGCCGCCGTAGGCCAGCTGGCTGTGGCCGTGCTCGTCGACCGGGCCGAGGGGCTGGTGCACCTCGATGAACTCACCGTGCGGCAGCCGCCGGATGACGCCGGTCTCGAGACCGTGCTCCAGGACCTCACGGTCGTGCTTCTGCAGCCCGAGGCAGATCCGGTAGGTGAGCACGTAGGCGATCGGCGGCAGGATCAGCACGCCGATCCGTCCGGCCCAGGTCATCGCGTTGAGGCTGATGTCGAACCGCTCGGCGATGACGTCGTTGGCGCCCGAGAGCATGAGCACGATGTAGAAGGTCAGCGCCATGACGCCCAGCGAGGTCCGCACCGGGACGTCGCGGGGACGCTGGAGCAGGTGGTGCGAGGCCGTGTCGCGGGTCAGCTTGCGCTCGATCATGGGGTAGAGCGCGAGGACGGTGAAGATCAGACCTGCGATGACGACGGTCGGCCAGAACAGCGCCGGGATCGTGTAGTCGCCGGGCAGGTTGATGTCCCACGCCGGGAAGAGTCGCGTCGAGCCGTCGAGGAACATGATGTACCAGTCCGGCTGGGACGCGGCCGAGACCTGGGCCGGGTTGTACGGGCCCCACAGCCACACCGGGTTGATCTGCACCAGGCCGCCGAGCGCCGCGATGACGCCGAAGACGATGAAGAACAAGCCGCCCGCCTTGCCGGCGAAGGCCGGGAAGAGCCGGTTGCCGACCACGTTGTGCTCGGTCCGCCCCGGGCCGGGGAACTGGGTGTGCTTCTGCTTGACCAGGATCAGCAGGTGGACGGCGATCAGGCCCAACAGGACCGCCGGGATGATGAGCACGTGGGCGATGTAGAAGCGCCCGATGATGTACTCGCCGACGTAGTCGCCGTTGAACACCGCCCAGTGGGCCCAGGTGCCCACCACGGGGATGGACAGGATGATCGCCGACGCGATGCGCAGGCCCGTGCCGGAGAGCAGGTCGTCGGGCAGGGAGTAGCCGGTGAAGCCCTCGCCCAGGGCCAGCAGCAGCAGACCGACACCGATCAGCCAGTTCGTCTCCCGGGGACGCCGGAAGGCGCCGGTGAAGAAGATGCGCAGCAGGTGCACCACGATGGCGGCCACGAACAGCAGGGCCGCCCAGTGGTGGACCTGCCGCATGAACAGGCCGCCGCGGACGTCGAAGGACAGGTTCAGGGCGGAGTCGTACGCCGCCGACATCTCCAGCCCCCGCAGCGGCGCGTACGTGCCCTCGTAGACGACCTCGCGCAGCGAGGCGTCGTAGAAGAAGGTCAGGTACGTGCCGGACAGGAGCAGGATGACGAACGCGTAGAGCGCGATCTCACCGAGCAGGAACGACCAGTGGTCGGGGAAGACCTTGTTCAGGGTGCGGCGCAGCGGACCGGCGACGATCAGACGGTCGTCGACCTCCAGCGCCGCCTTGCCCAGTGCGGTGGTCGGGACACCCGGCGCTGTGGCGGTACGAGCCATCAGATGCGCTCCCGGTTCCAGTAGGTGGGGCCAACAGCTTCAATGTAGTCACTACGCGCTACGAAGAAGCCCTCGTCGTCGACAGTGATGGGCAGCTGCGGCAGCGGGCGGGTCGCCGGGCCGAAGACCGGCTTGGAACCCTGCGTCACGTCGAACTGCGACTGGTGGCACGGGCACAGGATGCGACTGGTCTCCTGCTCGTACAGCGAGACGGGGCAGCCGGCGTGGGTGCAGATCTTCGAGTAGGCGACGTAGTCGCCGTAGCCGAAGTCCTCCTGGCCGGTGCGGGGGCGGTCGACCGACAGCTGCTCCGGGCGCAGCCGGATGAGCATCGTCGCCGCGTCGGACTGCCGGTTGCCGCCCGGGACGGCCGGGAAGACCGTCTCCAGGGAGCCGGGCTGCTGGTCACCGGGGCGGATGGGGCTGCCGTCGTCGCGCACGAGGCGGACGCCCTCGGCCCAGCTGGTGGTCCCCAGCGGGTCGCCGGTGTTGGGGTTGCGGATCAGACCGCCGAGCGGCATGAGCAGCATCAGCCCGATCCCGCTGCCCATGAACACCAGCGAGCGGGTGATCAGCTTCCGGCGGGCCAGGCCGCTGTTGTGCAGGCCGCCGACGAGGGTGGCGCCGGTGGTGACCCGGTCGAAGTGGGAGCCGTCGTGCTTGTCCTGCACCGCGGTCTCGTGCGGCAGCAGCTTCTTGGTGTAGAGCACCAGCCCGACGCCCACCAGCGTCAGGGCCAGCCCCCCGAGCGCTCCGATCAGCGGGGTGAACAGGGCGCTCCAGCCGCTGTCGGTGATGTCCCACTGCCAGTCGGGGAGGAACCAGCCGGAGCCGACATAGATCACGAAGGCCGCGAACGCGGTCAGCCCGGCGAGGGCGAAGGTCAGGGCGACCTGGCGGACGGCCTGCTTCTCCACCGCGGAGCCCGGCTCGGGGCCCGGGTCGACGTGCAGGACCTGCACGCCGTCGTACCGGGCGCCCAGCAGGTCGAGCTCCTCGCGCGTCATGGTCGCGAGCTGCTCTGGGGTGTAGTCGTCGTCCGGACCGCCGTGCAGGGGGCCGGGGACGTCCGCGCCGCCGGTGGAGCCGGGGGCGCTCTCGCGCGTGCTCACGCTTCCTCCTCGCTCGCGCTCGTCGGGAGCGTGACCAGTGCTGCCGTGTTGCTGCGTGAGCTCGCGAGCTCGCTCACCGGTGCTACCTCCTCGCCGATGCGCGTGCTCAGCGCTCGTGGTGCGGTGGGGGAGACGGTGCGCGTGCTCACGCCTTGCTGCCCATCCAGAAGATGCCGAACATCAGCGCCGCGACGCCGACGACCCAGATGACGAGGCCCTCGGCAGAGGGGCCGAGACGCCCGGCGCCGAAGCCGCCCGGGTCGGCCTGGTCCTTGACCGTCTGGATGTAGTTGATGATGGAGCGCTTCTCCTCGGGGGTGAGCTGGTTGTCCCCGAAGACCGGCATGTTCTCCGGGCCGCTCAGCATCGCGGTGTAGACCTCGAGGTCGTTGGCGTCGTCGAGGTTGGGGGCCCGCTTGCCGGAGGAGAGGGCGCCGCCGGCACCGACGAAGTTGTGGCACGAGGCGCAGTTGAGCCGGAACAGCTCGCCGCCCTCGGCCAGGTCGCCGTCGCGCAGGTCGCCGGACGGGAGGGTCGGGCCGCCACCGTTGGCCTGGACGTAGGCCATCAGCTGGTCGATCTCCTCGTCGGAGAAGACCGCCGGCTTGTCCGGCGCCTGGGCCTCCTGGCGGACCAGCGGCATGCGGCCGGTGTGCACCTGGAAGTACACGGCGGCCTCGCCGACACCGATCAGGGAGGGCCCGCGGGTCGGCACGCCCTCGAGGTTCTCGCCGTGGCAGGTGATGCAGCTGCGCTCGTACAGCTCGCGGCCGGCGGCCTCGGCGGAGGACTCGGTGGCGGTGGTCTGCGCGGTCGCCTGGGCCGGCGCGAGGGCGGAGTACAGCGTGCCGGTGAGCACGAGCGCGGCCATCAGGCCGGCCACGTTGGCGATGCGGCGGCGCTGCCTGGAGCGCCGCCGGATGCGGGCCGCGGCGGCGGGGGAACCGACGGCGGGACGGCGGGACCAGCGACGGAGGCCCCGGGGCGTCCCCTCGCCGGTCAGGGCGTCGGAGTGCGGATCAGGAGTGGACACCGTTTCCCTAGCGGATCAGGTAGATCGTGGCGAAGAGCCCGACCCACACGACGTCGACGAAGTGCCAGTAGTAGGAGACCACGATCGCCGCGGTCGCCTGTGCCGGCGTGAAGCGGCCCATGGTGGACCGGATGAGCAGGTAGACGAAGGCCACCAGCCCGCCGATCACGTGCAGGGCGTGGAAGCCGGTCGTCAGGTAGAAGACCGAGCCGTAGGTCGAGCTGGAGATCGTCGTGGCGTGCTCGGTCACCAGCACCCGGTACTCGTTGGCCTGCGCCAGGACGAACACCAGGCCCATGACGAAGGTGATCGTGAACCAGCGCCGCAGGCCGTAGACGTTGCCCTGCTCGGCCGCGAACACGCCGAGCTGGCAGGTGACCGAGGAGGCCACCAGGATGATCGTGAAGACCAGCGCGTAGGGCAGGTTCAGTTCGGTCGGCTCCGGTGGCCACCCCTCGAGGGCCCGGGCGCGCGCCGTGAAGTACATGGCGAACAGACCGGCGAAGAACATCAGCTCGCTGGAGAGCCAGATGATCGTGCCGACGCTCACCAGGTTCGGTCGGGTCAGGGAGTGCACCCGGGAGGTGTCGAAGGTGCTGCTCGCCACGGGAGCCGTTGTCACGACGCCCATCATGGCATCGTTCCCGGTGAGGCCACGACCGCGGGTGGGACGGCGTGCCGACGCCGTGACCTCCTCGATACCGAGGCCCGGTGCTGCCTGGTCAGCGGGTCCGCTGCCACTACGCTCGGCGCCGTGAGTGACGCCGCCCCGGCCACCGTCCTGGTCTACAGCTCCCGGCCCGACGTGCGGGCCGCCGTGCGCACCGCGGTGGGCCGCCGTCCGGCCGCCGACGTGGGCCCCCTGACCTGGGTGGAGTGCGCCACGGGGGAGGACGTCGTCGACACCGTGGACGGCGGCGGCGTGGACCTCTGCATCCTCGACGGCGAGGCGCAGCCCACCGGCGGCCTGGCGCTGGCCCGCCAGCTCACCGTCGAGGTCGCCGACCGCCCGGCGCTGTGCGTGCTGATCGCCCGCCAGCCCGATCGGTGGCTGGCGCACTGGTCGCAGGCCGACGCCACCCTGCCCCTCCCGGTCGACCCGCTGACCGCCCCCGCCGTCGTCGCCGACCTGCTGCGCGACCGCGCGGGGCGGCGCCCGGTATCCCGGTGAGCGCCCGACCGACCTGGCCGGCTCTGCTCACCCGCCTGCTGGCGCGCGAGGACCTCACCGCCGCCGACACCGCCTGGGCCATGCGCGAGGTCATGGCCGGTGAGGCCACCCCCGCGCAGATCGCGGCCTTCGCCGTCGCGTTGCGCGCCAAGGGCGTGGCCGCGCAGGAGCTCAGCGGTCTGGCCACGGAGATGCTGGCGCAGGCGACGCCGGTCGAGCTGCCGCTGGCCTCGGTCGACGTCGTCGGCACCGGAGGCGACGGCGCGCACACGGTGAACATCTCGTCGATGGCCGCGGTGGTCACCGCCGCCACGGGCGTGCCGGTCGCCAAGCACGGCGGCCGCGCGGCGTCGTCGTACTCCGGTTCCGCGGACGTCCTCGAGGCGCTGGGCGTGGTCATCGACCTGCCCGCCCCCGCGGTCGCGCGCTGCGTCGAGGAGGCCGGCATCGGCTTCTTCTTCGCGCCGGTCTTCCACCCGGGCATGCGCCACGCCGCGGTGCCCCGGCGCGAGCTCGGCATCGCGACGGTCTTCAACTTCCTCGGGCCGCTGACCAACCCGGCCCGCCCGGCCGCGGCCGCCATCGGCGTCGCCGACCCGCGCATGGCCCCCGTGGTGGCCGAGGTGCTCGCCGAGCGCGGCACGCGGGCGGTGGTGTTCCGCGGGGACGACGGCCTGGACGAGCTGACCACCGCCACGACGTCGTCGGCGTGGCTGGTGCGCGAGGGCGAGGTCGTGCCCGACCGGGTGGACCCGGCGGCGCTGGGCGTCCCGGTGTCGGGGGTCGACGCGCTGCGCGGCGGCGACCCGGCCTTCAACGCCGACGTGTTCCGCCGGGTGGTCGACGGGGAGCGCGGGCCGGTGCGCGACGCGGTGCTGCTCAACGCGGCCGCCGCGCTGGCCGCCTTCGACGAGCGGTCCGTGCGGCTCCACGACGCCCTGGCGACGGGCATGGAGCGGGCGGCCGCGGCCGTGGACGACGGCCGGGCGGCGGCGCTGCTGGAGCGGTGGAGGACGGTCAGCCGGGCGCTGCGGCAGGGCGCCGCGCGCTGACGGCCCCCTTGCAGGGCCCCGCCGCGAGCGTGCGAGCGGTGGGGGCAAGGGGTCCCTCTTCAGTCGGCCGACTCGAAACCGATCGCGAAGGCCGCCTCCAGGTCGTGCCGGGAGTAGGCGCGGAAGGCGATGTGCGTCTCGGTCTCGAGGACGCCGGGCACCTTGTTGATCCGGCCGGCGATCACCTCGGCGACCTGGTCGAACTCGCGGACCCGCACGATCGCGATGAGGTCGACCTCGCCGGCGGTGGAGTAGACCTCGCTGACGCCGTCGAGGCCGGCGACGGCCTCGGCCACTTCGGGGATCGCGTCGGTGGCCGCGTCGATCATGACGATGGCGGTGATCACGCCGGGGATGCTAGAAGGACCCCGCTGCCCCCCACCACTCGCTCCGCTCGTGGCGGGTCCCTGCAGCGGGGCCGTTCCCGCATGTCACCGGCTCGGCGCGGGCTCCTGCAGGAGGGCCGTTCCAGCAGGTCACCGGCTCATGGCGGCCCCGCTGGAGACGCGCTCGGGGCGTGCCCGGGTGCCCAGCGAGCGGCCGTCGGCGAACGGGTCGCGCCCGGCGCGCCCGGCCTCGACCCGGTCCAGGAAGTCGGTGTAGCCGCCGGTGCCGGGCACCGGGCAGGCCAGCGTGCCGTCGACCTGGACCAGGCGGGTGCCGGGCTTCTCCATCCAGCGCAGCACCAGCTCGGTCTCGTCGACCGAGGCGGCCAGCTCGCCGTCGGGGCCCAGCGGCGTCTCCGCCGTCGCCAGCAGCCCCTCGAGGGTCGCCCGGACCGAGCTGCCGCGGGCCGCGCACCCGGCGGCCACGAGCCGGCCCCGGCGGACGATGGACAGCTGCCAGCCGCCCTCGCCGTCCGGGCGGGCCAGCACCAGCTCGGGCACCGCGGCCAGGGACTCCAGCCGCTGCCGCCGCCGCACCGCGCGCACGAGGGTGGCGGCGCGGTCGCGCAGGACGGCGGCGTCCTCGTAGCGCTCCTCGGCGGCCAGCCGCTCCACCCGCGCCAGCAGCGGCGCCAGCAGCGCGTGCGGGTCGGCGGCCACCGCGGTCCGCAGGACGGCGGCGATCCCGCCGTACTCCTCGACCGACTGGGCGCCGGTGCACGGTGCGCCGCAGCGGCCCATCCCGGCCAGTGCGCAGGCGGTGCCGAGCACCCGCACCGACAGCCGGCCGGTGCACTGGCGCAGCGGCAGCGACTCGTGGACGGCGGCCACCGCGGCGTCGGCCGCCCGCCGGTCGGGGAAGGGGCCGAGGAACACCCCGGCGCCCGGGCGCACCCGGCGCACCACCGACAGCCGGGGGAAGGGCTCCTCGGTCAGCCGCACCCACAGCGCGCGCTCGGGGAACCGGGAGCGCCGGTTGTAGCGCGGCTTGTGCTCGGCGATCAGCCGCAGCTCGCGGACGGCCGCCTCGAGGTCGTGCGCGCACGGGATCGCGTCGACCCGCTGGGAGAGCGCCACCATCTCGGTCATCCGGCTGCGCTGCTCACCGGCGGTGAAGTAGCTGCGCACCCGGCTGCGCAGGTCGGTCGACGTCCCGACGTAGAGCGGCTCGTCGCGGGGACCGCGGAACAGGTAGACGCCCGGGCCGTGCGGGACGGCGTCGGCCAGGTGCCGCTTGCGCAGCCGGTCGGGGTCGACCTGCCGGGTGAGCCCGGTCAGCTCCTCCAGGCTGGTGATGCCCAGCGGCCCGAGCCGCTCGAACAGGCCGTGCAGGACGTCGACGGTGGCACGGGCGTCGGCCAGCGCCCGATGACAGGGCTCGGTGCTGGTGCGGAAGTAGGGCGCGAGGGTGGCCAGCTTGCAGTTGGGCACCTCGTCGCGGCTGAGCAGCCGGCGGGCGAGGACGGCGGTGTCGACCGAGGCCGTGGCGGGCCAGGGGATGCCGTTCGCCGCGCAGGCGGCCTTGAGGAAACCGAGGTCGAACGGCGCGTTGTGGGCGACCAGCACCGCGCCGCGGGCGAACTCGAGGAAGTGCGGCAGGACAGCGCCGATGCGGGGGGCCGCGGCGACCATCGTCGAGGTGATCCCGGTCAGCACGCTGATGTAGGGCGGGATCTCGCAGCCGGGGTCGACCAGGGTCTGGAACTCGCCGAGCACCTCCCCGCCGCGCACCTTGACCGCGCCGATCTCGGTGATCGCGCTGTCCTTCGGGGACCCCCCGGTGGTCTCCAGGTCGACGACGACGAAGGTGACCTCCGCCAGCGGGGTGCCCAGCTCGTCGATGGTGGCCTGCTCGAAGCGCGGCAGCCCGGCCGCGGCCCGGGCGGCCGTCCCGGCGAGGCGGGCGGGGGAGAGCGGCACCGGCCGGGCGGGGGAAGGGCGCACGGGCCGGACGGTAGGTCGGGGCGCTGACAGTCCCGGGGACGCGCGCCGGGGAACGGGCTCACCTGACCCGTCCGGGGGGAGCGGTGCGCATCCCCTGGCGCGCCCGCCCGGCGCCCGACACCATCTCGTCGAGGACCGCTGCGGTCCCGACTCGCAGAGGTGGTCCGTGCACTCGCTCTCCCGGTGGCGCCCCGGCCGCCGCGCGGTGGCGTCCCTGTCCGTGGGCGTCGTCGCGCTCGCCGCCGTGCTGTCGTCGGCGACGCCCGCGGGAGCTGCCCCGGCCGGCGCGGCCGTCGCGGACGCCAGCCTCCTGGACAGCCCCGAGCTCGACGCGCTGCAGCGGCGCGCCGCCGAGGTTCAGGCCGACCTGCAGGAGCGGCAGTCCCGGGTCGTCGCGGCCCGGGAGGCCCTCGCCGCCGCCGAGGCGGCCGCGGCCCAGGCGGAGGCCGACATCGTCGCGGCGGACGCCGAGCTCGCTCGGGCCCGGGCCGAGGTGGCCCGGCACGCCTCGGCGGTCTACCGGGACGCGGGCGAGGTCACGCCGCTCTCGGTGCTGCTGTCCGGTGGTGGTCCGGGGGACGTCGTCGCCGCGGGGGGCCTGCTCGACGCGGCCGAGCGGCACGCGGCCGCGGTGGTCGCCGCCGCGGAGCGTCGACGGCAAGAGGCCGCGGCGCGGCGGGCGGAGGCGGAGAGGACGCGGGAGACCGCCCGTGCGCGGGCAGCGGAGCTCACCACCGGGACCGCCGAGCTGGAGGCCGCCGCGGCCGCGGCGAGCCGGGACCTGGAGGTCGCCGTCGCCGCCGTCGACCGGCAGCTGGGCCGGCAGCGGGAGGAGCAGCGGGCGGCCGGCCGGCAGGCGGCGACCGACTGGCACGGGTACCTCGACGAGCTGGCCGCGGCCGGTGTCACCCCGCCGCCGGCCGCGGCGCTGCGCGACCCGGTGGTCGGCCTGCCCGACGGGCTGGCGCCGGTGCCGGCGTCGGGCGGTGGGGTGCAGGCCGGGGTGGCCCAGCTGCCCGGCGCGGATCCACTGGTCGTCCCGGCCGCCGAGGCGGTCGCCGCGGTCAGCGCCGCCGTGGACGCTCTGGAGCTGCCCTACGCCCCCGGGGCGGCGGGCCCGGACGCGTGGTCCTGCGGCTCCCTGGTGCACGCCGTCTACGCCTCGGTGGGGATCGACCTCCCGGACGACCAGGCGGGGCTCTACGCGGGAACCACGCCGGTCGACCCCGCCGACGTCCTCCCTGGGGACCTGGTCTTCCTAGGCGCCGGCCGATCCGGTCCGGGCAACGTCGGCATCGCCCTGGACCGGCGGACCGTGCTGGCGGCCGACGCCCGCGCCGGTGCCGTCGTGGTCGGCCGCCCGGCGGCCGACCGGGTGCTGGGCGCTGGACGGCCCGGCCTCGGGCCACGCGCGGCCGTCCCCGCGACCGGGCCGTCCGGCGGAGCGCTGCCGGTCGAGTGCGGCGACGTGCGGTACCCGCCCGAGACGTCCGGAGGGCGGGCGTGGCGCGGGTTCCCGAACGGGCTGGTCCCGCCCGGCGCGATGTGTCCGCTGGGGGTCGCCGGCCACCTGCTGCGCTGCGACGCGGCGACGGCCTACCAGGCGATGAGCACTGCCTTCGCCGGCGCCTTCGGGACGCCGCTGTGCCTCACCGACTCCTACCGCACCTACGGCGAGCAGGTCCGCCTGTACGGCGAGAAGCCGGAGCTGGCCGCGGTGCCGGGCACCAGCGACCACGGATGGGGCCTGGCGGTCGACCTGTGCGGGGGCGTCGAGCAGTTCGGGACGGCGCAGTACGCCTGGATGGTCGCCAACGCCGGCCGCTTCGGCTTCCTCCACCCGCGCTGGGCCGACCCGGGCAACGGCCGTGAGGAACCCTGGCACTGGGAGTACGCCGGCGCCTGAGCCGGAACTGTCGGTGCCCGCTCCTAGCGTCCTGCCCGGATCGACCGGGGCCACGGACGGCCTCCCACGACGAGGGTCGGCCAGTGGAGGAGTGGACCGTGCACATCGACTGCGACACCTGCACCGCTCGTGGTACCGGCTGCGGCGACTGCGTCGTGACCGTCCTCCTGGGGGCGCCGCCGGGCTGGCGGGGGGCCGACCCGACGGTGGTCCCGATGACCGGCCGGCGGGACGGGGAGCTCAGCGCCGAGGACGTCGTCGTGCTGCCCCCGGGGGTGGTCGTGGAGTTCGACGAGGTCGAGCGCCGCGCCGTCCGGGTGCTGGCCGACGCCGGTCTGGTGCCACCGCTGCGTCACCAGCGCTCCGCCCGGCCGGCCCCGGCACGACGGGCCGCACCGCAGCGGCGGGCCGGCGGGCGGCGCACCGGGTGAGCGGGGCGGCGCAGCGGTCTGCGCCGTGCCGCCGTGCGCCGGACGGCGTGTCGCGGACCGGGGGGAACACCGCTCCACAGTCCTCGGCACCTCCGTTCATCACTTGTTCAACCCCCGTACGGTGAGCCGGTCCGGTCGGGTGGTCGTCACCTGCAGGCGGGTGACCTCGGCCGGTCACCGCCGAATCGCCCGACGCGCCGCACCGGCGCCGAGGGGGAACCGGGGACCCACCGCAGCACTGGGGTGAGTTCTCCTGCGCGCCGGTCCGCCGGGGTGCAGAGACAGGGCGCCTTCTTCCCAGCCCGAACCCGTCAGCCAACTCGGTAGGCGGTCGCTGAGGAAGAACGGAGAGCCGCCGCCCGTGGCGACCCCCCGCCCTGCCCGGGGGCATGCCGTCGATCAGCTCCACCCCCACCGCCCGGTCGCGGTCCGCCAGCCCGGCGCGGCCGGCGTTCTCGCCCGCGGGCTGGTCCTGGGAGCCACCGCCACCCTGGCCCTGACGCTCCTGCCGGGCACCGCCGCCGCGGACCCGGTCTTCCACTACAGCCCGGTCAGCCACGTGTCGATGTACATCGGCAACGGCCAGATGGTGCACGCCTCGACCTCCGGGCAACCGGTGGAGGTCGTGAGCGTGGACTCGATGGACGGCACCACCGCCACGCGCCGCATCGCCGGCTGAGCCGAGCCGTGGCCTCGCGGGCCCCTCCCCGGGGAGCCGGAGCGTGCCACGGGTCCCCGGGCAGGGGCCTCCTAGGATCGGGCACGTGAGCGGGGCGGGCGGGGAGAGCACCCGCCGCGCCGCGCTGCTGGTCGCGGCCGTGCTCGGCGCCGCGCTCGTCGTCGTCCTCGTGGTGGTCCCGCCGTGGACGCTGCTCGCCGAACCCCCGGGTGGGCCCGCCCCGGCCGACCCGTCGTCGGTCCTCCCGCCGGACGTGCTGCAGCGGGCCGAGTCCTTCGCCGCCGCGCTGCGCCCGGCCTCGCTGGTCTCGCTGGCCCTCGGCCTGGCGGTCTCCGCTGTCCTGGGCCTGACCCGGCTCGGGGCACGACTGGTGCGCGCCGTCGCCGCGCCCCTCGGCGGCAGGTGGACGGCCCAGGTGCTGCTCGGTACGGCGGCCGTGGTGGTCGTCGGCCGGCTGGCCACGCTGCCGGTGTCGGCGTACGCGGAGGTGGTCCGCCACCGGTACGGCCTGTCGACCCGCGGCTGGGGGCTGTGGCTGCGCGACGTCGCCGTCTCGACCGCCATCAGCGCCGTGGTCACCGCGCTGGCGCTGGGCAGCTTCCTGTGGCTCGTCCGGCGAGCGCCGCGCACCTGGTGGGCGTGGGCCGCGGCGGTGGCGGCCGGCTTCGTCGTCGTCGGGTCGTTCCTCCACCCGGTGGTCATCGAGCCGGCGTTCAACCGCTTCGAGCCGCTCCCGGCCGGTGAGCTGCGCACCCGGTTGCTCGACCTGGCGGAGGAGAACGGTACCCCGGTGCAGGACGTGCTGGTCTCCGACGCCTCCCGGCGGACGACGGCGCTGAACGCCTACGTCTCCGGGTTCGGCTCGACCCGGCGCGTCGTCCTCTACGACACGACCCTCGAGCGGCTGCCGGACGACGCCGTCGCCTCGATCGTGGCGCACGAGCTCGGCCACGTCGTCCACCGCGACGTCCTGACCGGCACCCTGGTCGGGGCGCTGGGCGCCGGGGCCGCCGTCGCGCTGTCGGGCTGGCTGCTGTCCTGGACGCCGCTGCTGCGCCGCGCGGGGGCGCAGTCGCCCGCCGACCCGGCCGTCGTCCCGCTGGTGCTGCTCCTGCTGTCGGTGGGCGGTCTGCTGAGCACGCCGGTGCAGAACCTGGTGTCGCGGCAGGTCGAGGCGCGCGCCGACCTGCGGGCGCTCGAGCTGACCGGGGACGCCGGGGCGTTCACCGACATGCAGCGGGAGCTGGCCGCCACCAACCTCAGCGACCCCGACCCGCCCGCCGCCTGGCAGTGGTTCTTCGGCTCGCACCCCACCGGCGCGCAGCGGATCGCCTTCGCCGAGGACTGGCAGCGCCTGGAGGACGCCGGGTGAGGACGCTGGTCGTCACCAACGACTTCCCGCCGCGCCAGGGCGGCATCCAGACCTTCGTCGCCGCCCTGCTCGCCCGCCGCCCGCCGGAGTCGCTGATCGTGCTCGCCTCCCGCTCGCCCGGCTGGGAGGCCCACGACGCCGCGCTGCCGTACGAGGTGGTGCGGCACCCGACGGGGATGCTGCTCCCCACCCCGGGCGTCGCCCGCGCAGCGGCCGACCTGGCCCGGCGGCACGGCTGCGAGACGGCGTTCTTCGGCGCGGCCGCGCCCCTCGGGCTGCTCGCGCCGGCGCTGCGCGACGCCGGGGTGCGCCACCTGGTCGGGGGCCACGCACGGCCACGAGACGGGCTGGGTCGCACTGCCCGGCGCGCGGCAGCTGATGCGGCGGATCGCCGCCGGGCTCGACGTCCTGACCTACATCAGCGACTACACGCGGGACCGGCTGGCGCCCGTGCTGGGCGCGGTCACCCGGATGGCGCAGCTCCCGCCGGGGGTGGACGTCGACTGCTTCACCCCGGACGCCGACGGCGCCGCCGTGCGCGCGCGGTACGGGCTGGGGACGGCGCCGGTTGTCGCCTGCGTGTCCCGGCTGGTGCCGCGGAAGGGCCAGGACGTGCTCGTCGCGGCCTGGCCGCGCGTGCTGGCTCGGCACCCCGACGCCCGGCTGCTGCTCGTCGGCGGCGGCCCGCTGGAGGACGAGCTGCGCCGGGCCGTCGCCGCACGCGGGCTGGCGCGCTCCGTCGTCCTCACCGGGCCGGTGCCGCCGGCCGGGCTGCCCGAGCACTACGCCGCCGGGGACGTGTTCGCCATGCCCTGCCGCACCCGCCGCGGCGGCCTGGACGTCGAGGGCCTGGGCATGGTCTACCTCGAGGCCGCCGCCTGCGGACGGCCCGTGGTGGCCGGCACCTCCGGTGGTGCGCCCGAGACGGTGCAGGAGGGCGTCACCGGGCACGTCGTCGCCGATCCGCGGTCTGCCGACGCGGTGGCCGCCGTCCTCACCGGCCTGCTCGACGACCCGGAGCGGGCGCGCCGGATGGGCGCGGCCGGCCGGGCGTGGGTCGAGCAGCGCTGGTCCTGGGCCTCGATCGCGGACACCTTCGCCGGGCTGCTCGACCCCGACGGCTAACGGCCCTGCTGCAGGGTCCCGCCCCGAGCCTGCGAGGGAGAGGGGGCAGCGGGGTTCTTCTGGTAGAGCCCCTCGACCTCGGCGTCGAACTCCTTGAGCACCACGGAGCGCTTGAGCTTCAGGCTCGGCGTGAGCATCCCGTTGTCCTCGGTGAAGTCGGTGCCCAGCACCCGGAACCGCTTGATCGCCTCGGCCTGGGACACCGCCTTGTTGGCGTCCGCGACGGCCGCGTCGAGCTCGGCCAGCACGTCGGGGTCCTCGGCGAGCTGGGCGGCGGTGAGGCCGGCGTCCTTCCCCTGGGACTGCAGCCACAGCGGCAGCGCCTCCTCGTCGAGGGTGACCAGGGCGGCGATGTAGGGCCGCTGGTCGCCGACGACGATGCACTGGCTGACCAGGCGGTGGGCGCGCAGCCGGTCCTCGAGCACGGCGGGGGCGACGTTCTTGCCGCCCGCGGTCACCAGGATCTCCTTCTTGCGCCCGGTGATCTTGACGAACCCGTCGGCGTCGATCTCGCCGAGGTCGCCGCTGTGGAACCAGCCGTCGGCGTCGATGGCCTCCGTCGTCGCGGCCTCGTTCCGCCAGTAGCCGCGCATGACGATGCCGCCGCGGATGAGGATCTCGCCGTCCTCGGCGATCGCGAAGCCGACGCCGGGCAGCGGGCGGCCGACGGTGCCGATGCGCAGCGCGCCGTCGTGGTTGACCGACGCGGCGGCGGTGGTCTCGGTCAGGCCGTAGCCCTCGAAGACGGGAACGCCGATGCCGCGGAAGAAGTGGCCGAGCCGCTCGCCGAGGGGGGCGCCGCCGGAGATGGCGCCCTGGCAGCGGCCGCCCAGGGCGGCGCGCAGCTTGCCGTAGACCAGCCGGTCGAACAGGGCGTGCTGGGCGCGCAGCGCGAGGCCGGGACCGCCGGTGTCCTGGGCGCGGGACCAGTCGATGGCCACCTGCGCGGCCCGGTCGAAGATCTTGCCCTTGCCGTCGCCCTCCGCCTTGGCCTTGGCGGAGTTGTAGACCTTCTCGAACACCCGGGGGACGGCGAGCACGAAGGTCGGCCGGAACTCGCCGAGGTCCTCGACCAGGTTCTTCACGTCCGGCGTGTGGCCGATGACCGTGCGGTTCCTCACCGCGCCGACCTGCAGGACGCGGGCCAGCACGTGCGCCAGCGGGATGAACAGCAGCAGCGAGCTCTGCGCGTTGATGAACCGGTCCAGCAGCGTGATGCCGTTGCCGATCTCGAACAGGAAGTTGCGGTGCGTCAGCTCGCAGCCCTTGGGCCGGCCGGTGGTGCCGCTGGTGTAGATCAGCGTGGCCGGGCTGTCGGCGTCCAGGGTGGCCCGGCGGGCGTCGAGCTCGCTGTCGGGGACGTCCTGGCCGGCGACGGTGAGCGTCCCGACGGCGTCGTCCTCGATGACGAAGACGGCCGAGAGGTCCGGTGCCTGGTCACGGACCGACTCGACGGCCGCGGCGTGCTCGTCCCGCTCCACGACGACGGCGGTGGCGCCGGAGTCGGAGAGGATCCAGGCGACCTGGTCGGCGCTGGAGGTCTCGTAGATCGGGACGACGACGCCGCCGGCGGTCCAGATGGCGTAGTCGAGGACCGTCCACTCGTAACGCGTCTTGGCCTGCAGGGCGACGCGGTCACCGGCGGCCACCCCCGCGGCGATCAGCCCCTTGGCGACGCCGCGGACCTCTTCGCCGAACTGCCGCCAGGACACGTCGACCCACCGGCCGTCCACCCGACGCCGCAACCCGGTCTCGTCGCCGTGCCGGGTGACGTTCTCGACCAGCATGTCGGTCAGGGCCTCGTCGGGGCCCACCTCGGTGGTCGCGGGGACGCTGAACTCGCGCACGCCTCGTCCTCTCCTGCCCGCCCGGTCCCGGGCGCCGTCGCCCCGGACCCCGTCGCGGGCCGTCTCGGGGAAATCTAGCCGCTGCTCACTACCCGTGAGTAGGGACGGATGGCGTCGCGCCACCCGTACGAGGCGAGCGGTTAGCCTGCTCCGCATGGCCGACCAGTCCACCCAGTCGATCACGGTCGCGGTTCCGCCGGCCGACGTCATGGCGGTCATCGCCGACTTCCCGTCCTACCCGGAGTGGGTCGCGGCGGCCAAGCAGGTCGACGTGCTGGAGACCGGACCGGACGGCCGGGCCCGCCGCGTGCACTTCGTGCTCGACGCCGGTGCGTTCACGGACGACTACGTGCTGGAGTACACCTGGGACGGCGACCGGCGGGTGTCCTGGCAGCTGGTCCAGAGCCAGATGCAGAAGCGCCAGGAGGGCTCCTACACCCTGCGGGAGACCACTCCGGGCACCACCGAGGTCACCTACGCCATCGCCATCGACCTCTCCATCCCGGTGCTCGGGATGTTCAAGCGCAAGGCCGAGAAGATCATCCTCGACACGGCCCTCAAGGAGCTCAAGAAGCGCGTGGAGGGCTAGGCGGCCGGTGCGCACGCTCCTCCTCACCGGCCCCGGTGGGTCCGGTACCTCGACCCTCGCGGCGGCCACCGCCGTCCGCGCTGCCGCGGACGGCGCCCGCACGCTGCTGCTGCTCCGCCCCGGCCGGCGGCCGGCCGGCCTGGCCGACGTCCCCGGGCTCGCCGTCGCCTCCGTCTCGCCGCTCACCGCGGCCGAGTCCCTGTGGACGTCCGCCGGTGAGGCGCTCGGCGCCGTCCCCGGGCTGACGCCGCCCCCGTCGACCTCGGTGGTGCCCCTGCCCGGTGCCGCGGAGCTGGCGCTGCTCGCCCGGCTGGCGCGCGCCGCCGCCGACGACGAGGCCGACACGGTGGTCGTCGACGCCGGCCCGCTGGAGTCGGGTACCGCGTTGGTCGGCCTGCCGCGCGCGCTGCGCTGGTGGCTGGACCAGGCGCTGCCCACCCGGGTGCGGGTGCTCGGCGCGGTGCGGACCGCGGCGGTCCGCTCCGGTGCGGCGGCGCGCGGACCGGTCGACGCCGTCCTCGACGCGGTGCCGCCGCTGGAGGCGGCGCTCGGCCGGCTGCCGCTGGACGACCCGGCGGCCACCGAGGTGCGGCTGGTGGCGGTGCCGCGCGCCGGTGCCGTCCCGGCCCTGCGCGCGGCGGTGACCGCGCTGGCGCTGCACGGCCAGCAGCCGGCCGCCGTCCTCGCGCGGGTGCTGCCCGACGGCGGGCCGGGGCAGTGGTGGGCACGGCGCGCCGCCGAGCAGGACGACGCGCTGGCCGCGCTCGCCGAGCTGGCCCCGCTGCAGCGGGTGGCGGAGTCCGCGCAGGAACCGGCGAACGCCGCGGCACTGGCCGCCCTGCTGCCCGCCGGGGACGACGTCGCACCCGTGGCCGCCCTGACGCCGTCGGTGGACCGCGCGGACGGCGTCCGCCGCCTGGTGCTGCCGCTGCCCTGGGCCGAGCGCGCCGGCCTGGACCTGACCCGCTGGCAGGACGACCTGGTCGTCACCGTGGCCGGGGCCCGCCGCTCGGTCCCGCTGGACTCCCTGCTGCGCCGCTGCGTGGTCACCGGCGGCGCTCTCGCCGACGCCGGCACCGCGGCCGCGCGGCTGGAGGTCGCCTTCACACCTGATCCGCAACAGTGGCCGGCCGACCTGCTGGCCGCCGAGGGGAGTACGCCATGAACGACGCACCCGACTGGGTCGACCAGGCCCGCCGGCTGGTGACCGGGCTGGGCCAGACCCTCGGCTCGGCCCTGCGGGAGGGCGCGGGGGACGGCGAGGCCGCCGGTGCGCACCCGGCCGACTGCCACTGGTGCCCGGTCTGCCAGGTCGCAGCGGTGGTGCGCGGCGAGCGGCCGGAGGTCACCGACGCGCTGGCCGAGGTCCTGACCGCCGCCGCGGCGGCGCTGCGCAGCGTCTCCGAGCGGGCGTCGGCCGCGGCGGCGGAGCGGGAGGCGGCGGAGGAGCCCGCGCCACCCGCGCCACCCGCGCCGCCGGTGCAGCACATCGAGATCGCCTGAGTGGCCGGCGCAGACGCCGCCGACCTGCCCGCGCTGGGCATCGACGTCGGCGGCACGAAGGTGGCCGGTGGCGTCGTCGCCCCGGACGGCACGGTGCTGGCGACCGCGCGGCGGGCGACCCCCGGATCGTCGGTGCGGGAGACCGAGGACGCGATCGCCGCGGTGGTCGAGGTGCTCGCCCGCGGGCACGACGGCCCGCTGGTCGGCGTCGGCGTGGGGGCGGCCGGCTGGTTCGACCGCACCGGCGACACGGTGCTGTTCAGCCCGCACCTGGCCTGGCGGAACTCGACGCTCCGCAAGGACCTCGCCGCCCGGCTGCAGCGGCCGATGTGGGTGGGCAACGACGCCGACGCGGCGGCCTGGGCCGAGTACCGCTACGGCGCGGCCCGCGGAGCGGACCTGGCGCTGATGATCACCCTGGGTACCGGCATCGGTGGCGGCATCGTCATGGACGGCCGCCTGCAGCGCGGCTCGCACGGCGTCGCGGGGGAGTGGGGCCACATGCGCGTCGTCCCCGAGGGGCGGCTGTGCGCGTGCGGCAACCGCGGGTGCTGGGAGCAGTACGCCAGCGGCACGGCGCTGGGTCAGACCGCCCGTGAGGTGGCCCGCAGCTCACCGGCCGCCGCGGCCCTGCTGCTCGAGCGGGTGGACGGCGACCCGGACAGGCTCACCGGCGAGCACGTCGCGACCGCCGCCGCCGAGGACGACCCGCTGGCGCTGGAGCTACTCGCGGAGGTGGGCGCCTGGCTCGGGCAGGGGATCGCCGACCTCTCCGCCGTGCTGGACCCGGAGGTCGTCGTCATCGGCGGCGGGGTCAGCGTGTTGGGCGAGATGGTGCTCGGCCCGGCGCGTCAGCGGCTGGGACGGGCACTGCCCGGCCGCGGGTTCCGTCCCGGCCCCCGGGTGATGGCCGCCCGGCTGGGCGCGGAGGCCGGGATCGTCGGTTCCGCCGACCTGGTCCGCCGGGCCGTCGCCGACGGCCCGGGGTAGTCAGGCGGCCCCCAGGCACGGTTGGCCCCGTCCCGGGCCCGCCCTGAGCTGGCGGAGGCTGGGGAGGACGGCGGCCTCCCTGCAGGGGCCCGCCGCGAGCCTGCGAGTGGCGGGGGGCAGGGAGGTCCTTCATCAGACGACGGCGCCGTCGTCGCCGTCGTCGGTGGTGCGCTCGCGCATCCGTGACAGCAGGACCCCGACCCCGCCGGCGACGGCGGTCACGCCGATCACCAGCCCGAGGTCGGCGGACAGCCCGATGACCCGTGGCGCGGCGACCAGGACCGCGCCGGCGGCGATCAGCAGCACCGCGTACAGCGAGGCCGGCGCCGGAGCCGGCACCGGCGGGGGGCGGCGGCGGCTCGTAGTGCTCCTCCGGGCGGTCGAGCACCGACGGCTCGGCCGGGGTCGGCGGGAGCGGGTCGGCGGGGTCCTCGTCGACGACGGTGCGCCCGTGCTCGGCCTCGAAGGCGGCGACGATGCGGGCCCACTCGGCGTCCTCGTCGACGTCGCGCCGCGCGGGCTGCCGGGCGCGGCGGCGCTCCTGCACGTGGTCGTCGGCGTGCTCGTCGACCAGGGCGCGGGCCTCGCTGCTGCGGGCGCGGTCGACGAACAGCCGGTCGCTCGGCGGGCTGGGCAGGGAGACGGTCCGGGTGTAGGGCTCGACGTCGGCCGAGGGTTCCAGGTAGGCGGCCACCCCGGCATCGCGGAGGACGTCGAGCAGGTGCTCGCCGACCCGCGGGTCGACGTCGCGCAGCGGGGTCCACAGTGCCGCGTCCAGGCCGTTGTCCCGGCGGCCGCGTCCGCGGGCGTTCACGCGCTCCCCCGGCGGGGCAGGAGGGACGGCGCGACGCCGGTCATCGGCTCGGGCTCGGGCACGGGTCCTCCTCGGCGGCCGGCGGTGAGCCGGTGTGGCGGGGACGGCAGGGGGGTGGGATTGTCCTCCCGTCCCCGGGCTCCCTAGTCTGGCAGCCCCCGAGGGAGGCGTGTTGTTCTACTGGTTCCTCAAGTACGTGGCGCTCGGCCCGGTCGTGAAGCTGGTGTTCCGGCCGCACGTGGAGGGTGTGGAGCACGTGCCGCCCCGCGGGGCGGCGATCCTCGCGAGCAACCACCTGTCTGCGGCCGACTGGGTCTTCATGCCGCTGTCGGTGCGCCGGCGGGTGACCTTCCTGGCCAAGGCCGAGTACTTCACCGGCTCCGGTCTCAAGGGCTTCCTGCAGCGGGCCTTCTTCACCGGCGCGGGACAGGTCCCGATCGACCGGACGAGCGCCTCGGCCGCGGAGGACGCGATCCAGACCGGCCTGCGCCTGCTCCGGCAGGGACGGCTGCTGGGCATCTACCCCGAGGGCACGCGGTCGCCGGACGGCCGGCTCTTCCGCGGCAAGACCGGCGTGGCCCGGATGACCCTGGAGACCGGCGTGCCGGTCGTGCCGGTCGCCATGGTCTACCGCCCGCGCCGGCTACCGCTGGTCGGCTGGAACCTCCCGGCGGTGACCGTCCGCTTCGGGGAGGCGCTGGACTTCTCCCGCTACGAGGGCCTGGCCGGCGACCGCTTCGTCGAGCGCTCGATCACCGACGAGATCATGTACGAGATCATGACGCTGTCCGGCCAGGAGTACGTCGACGTCTACGGCGCCCGGGTGAAGAAGTCGATGGACGCCACCGGCGCCAGCGCCTCCGACGTGGTCAGCCGGCTGCAGCCGCCCGCCGACGAGGCCGCCGACCGGGCGCCGGAGTCGCTGGCCGGCTGACGAAGGACCCCTGCCCCCCACCACTCGCAAGCTCGCGGCGGGACCCTGCAGGGGGCCGGTGGGGCCCGGGACGGGGCCGGAGGGGCAGGGGGCCGATCCTCAGGGCCGCCAGTCCTCCCGGTAGTGCGGGTGCTCGGCGTAGGTCTGCCCGATCAGCCGCAGCGCCCGCTCCATGGTGGCGCCACGTGGGCCCTGCTGCTCCAGGTCGCGGAAGTAGCGGACCAGGTCGCGCTTGGCCCGGACGTCGCGCAGCACGTGCGCCACTAGCGAGGCGTTGGACCGCGACGCGCTGAGGGCGACGAACCGGGCGGCCTCCTCGTCCTCGTCGAAACGGGTGAGCAGGAAGTCGACCAGGTCCTCGTTGCGGATGCTGCTCGGCAGGTCCGGGTGCGGCGCGCTCACCGGGGCACGCTAGCCCGGCCCCTCCCGGCCGGCACCGCGGCCCGGGGACGGCGGGACCTACCGTGAGGGCGTGCGGCGCTTCTTCTACGACACCGAGTTCATCGAGGACGGCACCACCATCGACCTCGTCTCGATCGGCGTCGTCGACGAGGCCGGCCGGGAGTTCTACGCCGTCAGCACGGAGTTCGACGAGCGGCGGGCGATCCCCTGGGTGCGGCGAAACGTGCTCGACCAGCTGCCGCCGCCGGCCGACCGGGCGTGGCGCAGCCGGCGGCGCATCCGCGACGACCTGCTGGCCTTCCTCACCGGCCCGGGTGAGGAGGTCGAGCTGTGGGCCTGGTACGCCGCCTACGACCACGTGGCGCTGTGCCAGCTGTGGGGCGCGATGCCGGCGCTGCCGCGGCCGATCCCCCGGTTCACCCGGGAGCTGCGCCAGCGCTGGGACGACCTCGGGCAGCCGCCACTACCGCCGCGGCCCGACGGCACCCACGACGCGCTGGTCGACGCCCGCTACAACCTGGCCCGCTGGCGGGCGATGGAGGGCGCGGCCCGCTGACACCGCGCTCCGGAGGGGCTTGGGTCGCCCGCTCGGCCGTCCGAGCCGCGCGGGCTGCCGGGGGTGGCCCGTTGAACCACGACGGGACGGCGGCGCAGGGGTCTGCGCCGCCGTCCCGGAGGGTCCCGTCCCGGCCGGCCCCCTCCAGGGCACCGCCCCGAACTCGCGAGGGGGAGGGGGCCTCTCTCAGACGGTGAAGGCCCCCAGCAGGCGGGTCAGCTCGGCGGAGAGCCGGTCGAGCTCGCGGGCCGCGGTGCGGGCGGTGTCCACGTCCTCGGCGCTGCGCTCGGCGTCCTCGCTGACCGCGGTGAGCGTGCTGGTGAAGGCGTGGGCGCCGTCGGCCGCGGCGCCCACGCTGCGGGTCAGCTCGTTGGTGACCGCCGTCTGCTCCTCGACCGCGCTGGCGATCGTGGTCTGGTGGTCGTTCATGTCCCGCACGACCTCGGCGATCCGGCCGATGGAGCCCACCGCCGCCGTCGTGTCGGCCTGGATGCCCTGCACCCGCTGGGCGATCTCCTCGCTGGCCCGGGAGGCCTCCTGGGCCAGCTCCTTGACCTCGTTGGCGACGACGGCGAAGCCCTTGCCCGCCTCGCCGGCCCGTGCGGCCTCGATGGTGGCGTTCAGCGCCAGCAGGTTGGTCTGCTCGGCCACCGCGGCGATCACCTTGACGACGTTCCCGATCTCGGCCGAGCTGGCCCCCAGGGTGGCCACCGTGGACTCGGTCTGCCGGGCGAGGTCGGCGGCGCTGCGGCCCACCTGTGCCGCCTCGCTGGCGCTGCGGGCGATCTCGGCGATCGAGGCGCCCATCTGCTCGGCGCCGGCGGCAGCGGAGGTCACGCCCGCGCTGATGTCGCCGGCGGCCTCCTGGGCGTGCCGGGCCTGGTCGCGGCTGCGGGCGGCCCGGTCGCCGAGGCCCTCGGCCACCGTCGCCACGTTGTCCGCGGAGGAGGCCAGCGTGCGGGCGCACTCGCCGACGTCGCGGATGGTGCCGGACACCTTGTCGACGAAGCGGTTGAACGCCCGCGACAGGTCACCCACCTCGTCGCGGCCCGACTCGTCCATCCGCTGGGTCAGGTCGCCCTCGCCGTCGGCGATCTCGGCCATCCGCGCCCGCAGCCGCTCCAGCGGGGCGGTCAGCCGCCGGCCGACCAGCCACGCGATGCCACCGCCGGCCGCGGCGACGAGCAGGACGGCGAGGACGACCCCGGTGAGCATCGAGGAGCGACCGGCGTCCAGGTGCTCGACGGGGCCGGCGAAGTCGCTGTCGCGGGCGATGGTGGTGATCACCCAGTTCCACGGCTGGTAGTAGGAGACGCGCGCGGTGTGCGGACCGGTCTCGGCGTCGACGTAGCGGACGGTGGCCTGCTCGCCCGGCTGCAGCTCGACGGCGGCGTCGACCACCTGCTCCACCCAGCGGGTGCCCTCGGCGTCGGTGGCGTCCAGCATCGGTTCCCCGTCGCGGACGCCGCCCTGGCTGATCACGACCGTGCCGCGCAGGTCACCGGTGCCACCGAAGACCTCGACCCGGCCGTGCTCGCCCACGGTGGTCTGCTCGAGGCTCTCCCGCAGGGCCGGCAGGTTCTGCTGCTTCTGGCCGACGTAGACCATGCCGACGACCTGGCCGGCGCCGTCGAACAGCGGCGCGTAGGCCGACACGTACCAGGAGTCGACGACGAAGGCGTTGCCGCGGTAGGTCTGCCCGGCGAGGACGGTGGCGAGCACCGGGTTGGGCGCGCCGTCGGGGTTGGTCGCCGGGATGTAGGTCCCGATCGCGCGCTTGCCCGTCGTCCCCACGACGTTGGTGGCCACGCGGAGCATGTCGCCGGCCGGTCCGGTCCGCTGGAAGACCGTCGCGGTGCCGCCGACGAGCGCCCGCACCTGGTCGACCACCGGCGTGGGCTGCGCCGGGTCGGTGTTCTGGCCCAGCCAGGTGCCGCCCGCGGACGCGCGGGGCAGCACGACCGGCGTCACCTCGCCGCTGAACTGGTTCTTCGCCTCCCAGGTCACCGTGCCCCGGTCGAGCCGGAAGCCGCCGGCCTGGGCCAGCACGTGCTGGGCGACGGCGAGGTCGGAGTCCACCTTGGCCGCGGTCGAAGCGCCCTGCGTGGCGACCACGTCGTACACACCGTTGGCGGTCTGCGTGAGGTCGGCCGCGACGAGGTCCTCGACGTCGGTCCGGGCGTCGTCGGCGAAGACGCTGCTCTGCCAGGCGCTCACCCCGCCGACCGTGATGCCGGTGGCCGCCACGCACGCGGTGGCCAACGCCACGACCTTGGTCCTGATGTCCCACCGCAAGGGTCCGCTCCTGTTCGTCCGGGCGGCCCGGTGTCGGCCGCCGGGTCGCACATCGGCAGGTCGCGGCCGGTTGTGAACCGGAACGGTGCAACCGCGGGTTACGGACCCCACAGTTCACGTCCACGCAGGTCAGGGCGTCTCAGGAGCGCAGGTGGGCCCAGTCCTCGGGGTGCGCGCGCAGGTGCTCGGCCACCGTCCGCGCCGGGTGTCCGGTCAATGCCGGGACGGCGTCGGTCACGCGGGCGAGCTCGCCCGCCGCGATCGCCCGGTAGCTGGTGACCCAGCCCTCGATCTCCCAGTCCGGGTGCCCCGACGGGCGGCGGGTCGCCCACGCCTCCGCCACCGTCTGGCGCCGGTAGACGGCGGGCCGGCCGGTGACGTCGGCGAGCACGGCGGCGGTGTCGTCCAGTGACAGCGCCTCGGGCCCGGTGACGTCCAGCACGGCGCCGTCGAGGGCGGGGGAGTCCTCACCCAGGACGGCGGCCGCGACGTCGGCCAGGTCGTCGCGGGAGACGAAGGACGCGCGCCCGTCGTCGGCCGGCGCGGCGATCACCGCCCGCCCGTCCTCGGCGACGGCGAAGAAGGGCACGAAGTCGGCGTACATCGCGTGCCGCAGCACCGTGGTGCGCACGCCGGTCGCGGCCAGGGCCGCCTCGGTGGCCGCGTGCTGGCGGGCCAGGGTGAAGACGGCGTCCGGCGCGGCCCCGAGGAAGGAGGTGTAGACCACGCGCTGCACGCCGGCCGCGGCGGCCGCGGCGACGGCGGTGAGGTGCTGCTGCAGCCGGTCCTCGGCCTCGGCGGCCGACACCAGGTAGAGGGTGTGCACCCCGCTGAGGGCCGCGGTCAGGCCCGGGGCGTCGGCGTACCCGGCCGGGACGGCAGCCACCTCGGCGCCGGGGACCCGCGGCGCGCGGGCGGCGTCGCGCACGACCAACCGCAGGCGCACGTCGTCCCGGCCGGCGAGCCGGTCGACGACACGGCGGCCGAGGGCGCCCGTGGCCCCTGTGACAGCGATCACCCTGGGCATACGATCCGGCCTCCGACATGCACCACGTCACCGGCCAACGACCGGCAGCGCGCGACCCTTCCCGGAGGACGGCACCATGCGCATCGGCATCCTGACCGGCGGCGGCGACTGCCCGGGCCTCAACGCGGTCATCCGCGCGATCGTGCGCAAGAGCGTCCAGTCCGGCGACGAGGTGGTCGGCTTCCGGGACGGCTGGCGCGGGGTGCTCGAGGGCGACACCGTGCCGATGGACCTTGCCGCCGTCCGCGGCATCCTGCCCCGCGGGGGAACGGTACTGGGCACCTCGCGGACCAACCCGTACGCGCTGCAGGGGGGCGGGGACCGGGTGCTGGCCACGCTGGAGCGGCTCGGCGTCGACGCGCTCATCCCGATCGGCGGCGAGGACACCCTGGGGGTGGCCACCAAGCTCGCCGAGGCCGGCGTGCGCGTGGTCGGCGTCCCCAAGACCATCGACAACGACCTGGACGCCACCGACTACACCTTCGGCTTCGACACCGCCCTCGGCGTGGCCACCGAGGCCATCGACCGGCTGCACACCACCGGGGACAGTCACCACCGCACGCTGGTCGTCGAGGTGATGGGCCGGCACGCGGGCTGGATCGCGCTGCACGCGGGGATGGCCGGCGGCGCCACCGTCGTCCTCATCCCCGAGCAGCCCTTCGACGTCGACGCCGTCGTCGAGCACTGCCAGCGCCGGTTCGACTCCGGCTACTCGCCGATCGTGGTGGTCTCCGAGGGCGCGAAACCCAAGGACGGGGACTGGGTGTTGACCACGGGGGAGAAGGACGCGTTCGGCCACGTCCGGCTCGGCGGCATCGGCACCGCGCTGGCCTCGCTGATCGAGGAGCGCACCGGCCGGGAGTCCCGCGCCGTCGTCCTCGGGCACATCCAGCGCGGCGGCACCCCGTCGCCGTTCGACCGGGTGCTGGCCACCCGCTTCGGGCTGGCCGCGCACGACGCGGTGCACGCCGGCGAGACCGGCGTCATGGTGGCGCTGCGCGGCACCGACATCGTGCGGGTGGCGCTGACCGAGGCGACGGCGCAACTCAAGCTCGTCCCCGTGGAGCGTTACGCCGAGGTCGAGGTCTTCTTCGGTTGAGCAAGGACCCCCCTGCCCCCCACCCCTCGCAGGCTCGCGGCGGGACCCCGCAGGGAGGCCGTTCCAGAGGGCACCACCGCGCCCGCCGGTACCCTCTGGAGGCGTGACACTCTCCGACCCGGCGACCTCGCTGCCCGATCTGGACCGCTGGCGGGAGCTGCCCGTCGCCCAGCAGCCGGAGTGGCCCGACCGTGCCGCGCTGGACGCCGTCCTCGCCACCCTCTCCTCCGTGCCGCCCATCGTGGCGCCCACCGAGGTCGACGAGCTGCGCACGCGGCTGGCAGAGGTGGCGCAGGGCCGGGCGTTCCTGCTGCAGGGCGGGGACTGCGCGGAGACCTTCGACCTCAACACCGACGCGCACCTGCAGAGCACCACGCGCACGCTGCTGCAGATGGCCGTCGTCCTGACCTACGGCGCCAGCGTGCCGGTGGTCAAGGTGGGCCGGGTGGCCGGGCAGTACGCCAAGCCGCGGTCGTCCAACACCGACGCGCTGGGCCTGCCCTCCTACCGGGGCGACATGGTCAACGACCTCGAGCCGGTGCTCGAGAAGCGGATCCCCGACCCGAACCGGCTGGTGCGCGCCTACGCCAACTCCGCGGCCGCGATGAACATGATCCGCGCCTACGCCCGCGGCGGCCTGGCCGACCTGCACGCGGTGCACGACTGGAACAAGGACTTCGTCGCCAGCTCCCCGGCGGGCGTGCGCTACGAGGTGATCGCCCGCGAGATCGACCGGGCCCTGGCGTTCATGAAGGCCTGCGGCGTCGACGACACCGCGCTGCGCGGTGTGGAGCTCTACAACAGCCACGAGGCGCTGATCCTCGACTACGAGCGGGCGCTGCTGCGGGTGCACGAGGGCCGCCCCTACGCCGCCTCGGCGCACTTCGTCTGGATCGGCGAGCGGACCCGCCAGCTCGACGGCGCGCACGTGGAGTTCATGTCGCGGATCGCCAACCCGATCGGCGTGAAGATCGGCCCGACGACGACCCCCGAGCAGGCGACCGAGCTGGTCGAGCGGCTCGACCCCGAGGGCATCCCGGGCCGGCTCACCCTGATCAGCCGGATGGGCAACGGGAAGATCCGCGACGTCCTGCCGGCGATCGTGGAGAAGGTCACCGCCAGCGGCCACCAGGTCGTCTGGCAGTGCGACCCGATGCACGGCAACACCCACGAGTCCTCCACCGGCTACAAGACCCGGCACTTCGACCGGGTCGTCGACGAGGTGCTCGGCTTCTTCGACGTGCACCGGGCGCTGGGCACCTGGCCCGGCGGCATCCACGTGGAGCTCACCGGCGAGGACGTCACGGAGTGCCTCGGCGGCGCCATGGAGATCAGCGACGAGGACCTCAACAGCCGCTACGAGACCGCCTGCGACCCGCGACTGAACACCGGCCAGTCGCTGGAGCTGGCCTTCCTGGTGGCGGAGATGCTCCGTGGCTGAGTCCGCGATCGTCGACCTGCGGTCGGACACGGTCACGAAGCCCACGCCCGGCATGCGCCGGGCGATGGCAGAGGCCGAGGTCGGCGACGACGTCTACGGCGAGGACCCGACCATCCGCGCCCTCGAGGAGCGGGTGGCGGGCCTGTTCGGTCACGAGGCCGGGCTGTTCGTGCCGTCGGGGACGATGGGCAACCAGATCGGGCTGCGCCTGGTCTGCGAGCCCGGTCAGGAGGTCCTCTGCGACTCCGAGGCGCACATCGTCACCTACGAGATGGGCGCCGCGGCGGTCCTGTTCGGCATCTCCACCCGCACCGTGGTCTCCGACGGCGGCCGGCTCGACGTCGCTCAGCTGGTCGACCAGGTGCGCCCGCACGGCAACTGGCACCTGACCGCCACGGCCGCCGTCGCCGTGGAGAACACGCACAACCGCGGCGGCGGTCTGGTGCAGCCGCTGGACCAGCTGCAGGCGCTGTGGGACTGGTCGCGGCAGGCGGGCGTCAACGTGCACCTCGACGGCGCCCGGGTCTTCAACGCGCACGTGGCCTCAGGGGTCGACCTGGCCACCTACGGCTCGCTCGCCGACACCGCCTCGGTGTGCCTGTCCAAGGGGCTGGGCGCGCCGGTCGGCTCGGTGCTCGTCGCCTCGGCCGACCGGATCGCCGCCGCCCGGCTGTGGCGCAAGCGGCTCGGCGGCGGGATGCGGCAGGCCGGGGTGCTCGCCGCGGCCGGGCTGTACGCACTCGACTCCCACCTCGACCGGCTGGCCGAGGACCACGAGCACGCCCAGCTGCTGGCCAAGCGGCTCGGGCTCGACCCCGCGACGGTCGAGACCAACCTGGTCCGGCTGGACGGCGTCCCGGCGCCGGCCGTGGCCGAGGCCGCCAAGGCGCGGGGCGTGCTGGTCAGCCAGACCGACGCCCGCCGGCTGCGACTGGTGACCAACCTCGGCGTCGACCGCGAGGGTGTCGACCGCGCCGCCGACGTCCTCGCCGAGCTGCTCGACCGCTGACCCACCGACGGCTGCCCAGCCGCGGCCGTCGGGAGCCCGAACACACGTCAGGTGCCCTCTCCCCGCTGCGGAGAGGGCGCCTGACGTGTGTTCGTCCGCGCCCCAGTGCGGGCCCCCGGCCCCCGTGGGCCGGTCGGAGGCCCGGGTCCGCCGCAGTCGGGGTCGGGCGACACCGTCAGTGGGTCCTGGACAGCAGCCGGTTCGGCGTGCCGGCCCGTGTCGCCGTGGGGGACGGGACGACGTGGTCCGGCGTCGCCGTGCCGGTGACCGTCGATCACCGAGATCGCCGATCCGCTCGACCCCCGTGCAGGGTCCCGCCGCGAGCGTGCGAGTGGTGGGGGGCAGGGGGGCCCTTCTTCAGGCGGCTGGGGCCTGGGCCTGCGCGGGGCCGTCGCGCAGCGAGCACAGCAGCGCGATGTCGGCCGCGTGCCCGGCCGAGGCCACGCCGTCCCGCTCGCTCGGCGTCTCGACGACGACCGGGACGCCGGCCACCGACCGGTGGGCGAGCAGCTCCGCGAACGGGGCAACGCCGATCGAGCCGGCCCCGATGGTGGTGTGCCGGTCCCGTTTGGAGCCGCACTCGTCGAGGGAGTCGTTCGCGTGCACCAGGCCCAGCCGACCCGGGCCGACGGTGGCCTCCAGCGCGTCGAGGGTGCCGGCCATCCCGCCGGGCACGGTCAGCTCGTGGCCGGCCGCCCAGGCGTGGCAGGTGTCGAAGCAGACGCCGAGCAGCGGGTGGTGCTCGAGCGCGGCGAAGTACGGGCCGAGGTCCTCGACCGTGGCGGCCAGCGACCTGCCGCCGCCGGCGGTCGGCTCGACCAGCAGCCGCGGGCCGTCGTCCGGCGCGGCCTCCAGCACCGGCAGCAGCCGCTCGTGCAGCTGGCGCAGCGCGTCCTCGTAGCGGTCCTCGCCGACGGCCGACCCGGCGTGCACGACGACGCCCCGGCAGCCGAGCTGGGCGCCGCGGGCGAGGTTGTGCGCGATGGTCGCCACCGACTGCTCGACGGTCGCCTCGGTGGGGGAGCCGACGTTGACCAGGAACGGCGTGTGGATGAACGAGGGCACCCCGCGCTCGGCGCAGCCGGCGGTGAACCGCGCGTCCTGCCGGGGGTCGCCCGGGGTCAGCCGCCAGCCCCGCGGGTTGCCGACGAAGACCTGCACGGCACGCGCGGCGACCGCGTCGGTGTAGGCCAGGCCGCCCGTGGCCAGCCCGCCCTTGATCTGGATGTGCGCCCCGATCGGCGGCACTCCGGTAGCAGTGCGCAGCGTCCTCAGTCCTGTCCGAACGACAGCAGGATCGTCACCGACGTGCCGATGTCGACCGTCTGCCCGGCGGCCGGGCTCTGCCGGATCACCCGGTCGCCGAAGAACTGGTTCACCTGCACCTGCAGGCCGGCCTGCTGCAGCAGCGCGGCCGCCTCCTGCTGGCTGCGGCCGACCACGTCGGGCACCTGCACCTGCGGCAGCCCGGCCGACACCTGCAGGGTGACGGTGCTCCGGTAGGGCGCCTGTTGCCCGGCGGCCGGGCTGACCGCCATGACCTCACCGGGGTCGACGTCGGCGCTGCGGCCCTCGCTGCGCTCGACGGTGAAGCCGAGCGTGTCCAGGTTGGCCGTCGCCTGCTCCGGGGAGAGCCCGACGACGGCGGGCACCGGCACCGGCGCGTGCCCGCGGCTGACGTAGACCACCAGCTCCTCGTCGCGCTTGAGCTCGGTGCCGGCCTCGGGCTTGAAGCCGGTGACGTGGCCGACCGGGATGTCGTCGTCATAGTCCTGCACCTCGCGGGTGGCCACCGGGACGTTCTCCAGCGCGGCGCGGACCGCGTCCAGCGGCTGGCCGACCAGGTCCGGGGGCGCCTCGAACCGCTCGGGGCCCTTGGAGACGACCAGCCGGACGTCGGTGCCGCGGATGGCCTCGCCGCCCTCGGGTTGGGCGGAGATGACCACGCCGTCGGGGACGTCCTCGCTGAACTGCTCCTCGCAGCAGTCGGGGTCCAGGCCCGCCTCCTGCAGCAGGTCGATGGCCGTGGCCTGCTCCCGCCCGGTCAGCTGCGGCACCGTCGTCCACCGCCCGGAGCCCAGCCACCAGCCGACCGCACCGATGGTGATCGCCGTGAGCAGCACGAGGGCGACGGCGAGCCGGGCGCGGCGCCGGCGGATGTGTGCGGGCACGCCGGGCCGCGGCCGCGTGGGCGCGGGCCGCCGTCCGCCGGCGTCGGGCGCCGCGCCGCCGACGGTGCCCGGCAGCATCGAGGTGCGGTTGCCGCGGCCGGGTCGGGTGCCGCCCGGGCCGAGCACCTCGGTGCGCGGAGCGGCCGGGTCGCCGGTGTGCCGGGTCGGGCGACTGGGCCGGTTGGTCGGCCGCAGGACCTCCGGACCGCCGGTGCTGCGCCCGGTGGGCACCGGCACGCGCTCGATGCTCAGGTCGTTGCGCACGTCCTCGAGGTCGGCGAGGAACGCGCCGGCGTCCAGCGGGCGGACGGCGGGCTCGCGGCGGGTGGTCCGCGCGACCAGCTCGTCGACCTCCCACGGCAGGCCGGGCACCTCCTCCGACGGCCGGGGCATGTCGTGGTGCACGTGCTGGTAGGCCACCGCCAGCGGGGTGTCGCCGCCGTAGGGCGGGTGGCCGGTGAGCATCTCGAACAGCACGACGCCGGCGGCGTACACGTCGCTGCGTGCGTCGGCCTTGCCACGCTCGAGCTGCTCGGGGGAGAGGTAGGCGACCGTGCCGATCAGCACGCCGCCGGTGTGGCTGGTCTGCCCGGTCCCGGTGAGCGCGCGGGCCAGGCCGAAGTCGGCGACCTTCACCACGCCGTCGGCGCCGATGAGCACGTTCTCCGGCTTGATGTCGCGGTGCACGATCCCGGCGCGGTGGGCGGCCGTCAGCCCGGAGAGCACCGGCTCCAGGACGGCGAAGGCCTCGGCGACGGTGAGCCGCCCGCGGGCCTGCAACAGGTCGCGCAGGGTGCGCCCGCGGACCAGTTCCATGACGAGGAAGACCAGGCCCTGATCGCTGCCCTGGTCGCTGACCGAGACGACGTTGGGGTGGCTGAGCATGGCCGCGGCCCGCGCCTCGCGGGTGAACCGGTCGACGAACGTCGGGTCGTGGGCCAGGTGCTCGGCCATGACCTTGACCGCGACCGTCCGGTGCAGCCGCAGGTCGGTTGCGGCGTAGACGGTGGACATCCCGCCCCGGGCGAGGCGCTCCTCGAGCAGGTACCTCCCCTCGAGGACGAGGCCGACCACGGGGTCGGTCACGGCGGTGTCCACCCGGCCGAGTGTAGGAGCGTGTCCGTCCTGCGCAGGCCGTACACGCGGCGCGTCGGCCGGTGTGACGGGTTCACCCGTCACACCGGCCACGTCGGCAGCTCACGCCCGGTCGGCGGCCCCCTGTGGGGGCCCCACCGCCAGCTCGCGGGGGGTGGGGAGGGTCCTTCAGGCCAGGTCGAGGCCGGGGTAGAGCGGGTGGCGGTCCAGCATCTCGGCGGCCGCGGCGCGGGTCCGGTCGGCCAGGCCGTCGGCCGTCGCGTACCTGGCCTTGGACGGCGAGCCGTCGCGGGTGGCGGTCGGCGTCGTGTTCGACAGGACGTCGACGATCAGCTCGGCGGTGCGGTCGAACTCGTCCGCCCCGAAGCCGCGGGTGCTCAGCGCCGGGGTGCCCAGCCGGATGCCGGAGGTGTACCAGGCGCCGTTGGGGTCGGCCGGGACGGCGTTGCGGTTGGTGACGATGCCGGCGTCCAGCAGCGCGGACTCCGCCTGGCGGCCGGTGAGGCCGAAGCCGGAGACGTCGACGAGCACGAGGTGGTTGTCGGTGCCGCCGGTGACCAGCCGCGCACCGCGGCGGGTCAGCCCCTCGGCGAGGGAGACGGCGTTGTCGACGACGCGCTGCGCGTACCCGGCGAAGGCCGGCCGGCGGGCCTCGGCGAAGGCGACGGCCTTGGCGGCCATGACGTGCGGCAGCGGGCCGCCGAGCACCATCGGGCAGCCGCGGTCGACGGCGTCGGCGTACTCCGGCTGGGCCAGCACCATGCCGCCGCGCGGGCCGCGCAGGGACTTGTGCGTCGTGGTCGTGACGACGTGGGCGTGCGGCACCGGGTCGAAGTCACCGGTGAAGACCTTCCCGGCGACGAGGCCGGCGAAGTGGGCCATGTCGACGACGAGCGTGGCGCCCACCTCGTCGGCGATCTCGCGCATCCTCGCGAAGTCGACGCGGCGCGGGTAGGCGGAGTAGCCGGCCATGAGGATCAGCGGCCGGAACTCCTGGGCCCGGGCGCGGACGGCGTCGTAGTCGAGCAGCCCGGTCTCGGGGTCGGTGCCGTAGGAGGACTGCTCGAACATCTTGCCGCTGATGTTCGGGCGGAAGCCGTGGGTGAGGTGGCCACCGGCGTCCAGGGACATGCCGAGCATCCGCTGGTCGCCGAGCTGGCGGCGCAGCGCCGCCCAGTCGGAGTCGGTGAGCTCGTTGACGTGCCGGACGCCGGCCTTCTCCAGCGCCGGGGACTCCACCCGGGAGGCCAGCACCGCCCAGAAGGCGACGAGGTTGGCGTCGATGCCCGAGTGCGGCTGGACGTAGGCGTGCGGGGCGCCGAACAGCTCGCGGGCGTGCTCGGCGGCCAGCGCCTCGACGGTGTCGACGTTCTGGCAGCCGGCGTAGAAGCGGTGCCCGACGGTGCCCTCGGCGTACTTGTCCGACAGCCAGTTGCCCATGGTGAGCAGCACCGCGGGGCTGGCGTAGTTCTCGCTGGCGATCAGCTTCAGCGAGGCCCGCTGGTCGGCGAGCTCGGCGCCGATCGCGTCGGCCACCCGGGGCTCGACCGCCCCGATGACCTGCAGGGCGCTGCGGTAAGCGGCCGAGGCGGCGTCGGCGGAGGGCATGGCGGCGTCGGAGGAGGCGGTGGCATCGGTCATGGCGGGGCTCCAGCGCGAGGTGGGGACGGGTGGGTGCCCAGGCGCCCGGCGGGGTGGTGCGGGCCGCTCCCCGGTGGTGGTCCACCTCAGCAGCGCCAGTCACGGCCCCGGCCCATCGTATCCGGGCAGCCCGGCGGCTGGACGGCGTCCCGGGGACGGCGGACGGCGCGGGTCATAGGCTCGGACGTCATGGAGACGCTCACCCCCGCGGAGGTCGCCGGCGTACTGGGGGTCTCGCCGAACCGGGTCCGCCAGCTGCTGCGCGAGAACAAGCTCATGGCCGTCCCGGGCAGCGGGAACAGCAGGATCCCGGCCGACTTCCTCCAGGACGGCGCCGTCCTCAAGCACCTGCCCGGCCTGATCACCGTGCTCAAGGACGGCGGCTTCAGGGACGAGGAGGTCTTCGAGTGGCTGTTCCGCGCCGACGAGACGCTCCCGGGCACCCCCGTCGAGGCGCTGCGCGACGACCGGCACACCGAGGTCACCCGGCGCGCCCAGGCGCTGGCGTTCTGACGGCCCGGGCGGGGCGGGGAGCGGCATGGGGCAGCTGACCTACCTCGTGCTGCTGGCCGGCTGCCTGGTCGTCACCGCGCCGCTGGAGCTGCTGCTGCGGGTCCGGGTGTACGCCCGGTGGCGGCGGCTGCTCGTCGCGGTCGCGCCGGAGTTCGCCGTCTTCCTCGTCTGGGTGCTGTACGCGATCGCGCAGGGGCACTGGGACTACTCCGGCGAGCTGACCCTCGGCGTCCGGCTGCCCGGGGGCATCCCGGTGGAGGAGGTGCTGTTCTTCCTCGTCGTCCCGCTGTGCTCGGTGCTGGCGCTGGAGGCGGTGCGGAAGGTCACCGGCTGGGACGCCGGCTACCCCCCTGAGGAAGCCCTGTCGGCCGGGGAGCGGGTGGGCCGGTGAGCTACAGCGCGCTCGCGGTCACCGCGGTGGCCGCCGTCCTCGTGCTGGACCTGGCCGTCTACCGCACCCGGATGGTCACCCGACCGGTGTTCTGGGTGGCCTACGCGATCATCATCACGTTCCAGCTGCTGATGAACGGCGTGCTGACCGGGCTGGAGGTCGTCACCTACGACCCGGACACGATCTGGGGTCCGCGGATCGCCTACGCGCCGGTCGAGGACCTGCTGTTCGGCTTCGCCATGGTCACCCTGACCCTGGCCAGCTGGGCGGCGGTCAACCGGCGGGCGAACACCGCCAGGCGCCGCGGCTGGGACACCCGCACCCGGCGGTCGAGCACCCGGTAGTCGGCCCGCTCGATCTCGGTGAGGATGCCGCCGTAGAGGTCGGTGGCCGCGCGCACGCAGTCGCGGGACTCCGGCGCGAGCATCGGCGTCCCCGGAGCGGCGTCGTCGTAGCGACGGCGCACGATCGCGACCATCTCTCGCATCAGCTCGCGGAAGTTGCCGTCGTACCGCTTGGCCTCGAGCTGCTCCCGGGTCACGCCGTGCGCGGCCATGACGTCGGCGGGCAGGTACACCCGGCCGCGGTCGACGTCCTCGGCGACGTCGCGCAGGAAGTTGGTCAGCTGGAACGCCTCGCCCAGCGCGATCGCGTGCGGCGCGGCCTCCTCGCGGGCGACGCCGGGTGCGGTGCCGAGGACGGGGAGCACCTGCAGCCCGATCACCGACGCCGACCCCCACATGTACCGGTCGAGGGCGTCCATGTCCGCGTAGCCGGTGACGGTGAGGTCGCTGGTCATGGCGGCGAGGAAGTCCACCAGGTGCTCGACGGGGATGGCGTAGCGGCGGTAGGTGTGCACGGTGGCCAGCCGCACCGGGTCGTCGGACCAGCCGGCCTCCAGCTCGGCGAGCAGCGCGCGGGACCAGTCGGCCAGGTCACCGGACGGGTCCGCGCCCGGGTGGTCGACGAGGTCGTCGGCGGTGCGCGCGGCGGCGTACAGCGCGTGCACCGCCGGGCGACGCTCGGGGGTGAGCAGCCGGGTGGCCAGGTGGTAGCTCTTGCCGTGCTCGGCGTTGATCGCCGCACAGTGCCGATAGGCGGCGTCGAGGAGGGCCTGGCGCTCGGCCTGCGTGCGCGGGGGTTCGACGAGTGTCATCCGGTGATCCGTTCCGCGGCGAGCCGGCCGCTGATGACGACCATCGGTACGCCGACGCCCGGCTGCACCGACGAGCCGGCCAGGACGACGTTCTCCGGCCCGCGCCGCGGCAGCGTCGGCGTCCGGAACGGGCCGGTCTGGCCGAAGGTGTGCGCCAGCGCGAACGGCGTCCCCGCGGCCATGCCCTGCGCCGCCCAGGTCAGCGGGGTGTCGACGTGCTCGACCTCGATCGCGCCGGTCAGGCCGGTCCAGCCGCGGGACTCCAGCACCGCGAGCACCTCGTCGCGGTAGCGGGGGCCCAGCGTCGTCCAGTCCAGGTCGGGGTTGCCGCCGCTGTGCGGGTCGAGGTTCGGGGTGGGCGCGACGATGCTCAGCACCTGGCCGCCCTCGGGGGCGAGGCTGCGGTCGGTGCGCGACGGCATGCTGACCAGCAGGCTCGGGTCGGTCATCGGGCGCCCGTCCCGGGTCAGCTCGGCGAACACCTCGCGCCAGGCGGCGCCGAAGCTGATCGTGTGGTGCGCCTGGCCGCGCAGCTCGCTGCGGACGCCGACGTGCACGGCCACGCAGGACGGCGAGTACACCGGCCGCCGCAGCCGCCGGAACCCGGGCACCAGCGTCTCCGGCCGGTCGACGGTGACGACGACGGCGTCCGCGGGCAGCCGCTCGCCGCCGTCCAGCAGCACGCCGGTGACCCGCGACCCGCTGACCTCCAGTTCCCGCACCCCGGTGTCGTGGCGCAGGGTCACGCCGGCGTCGGCGGCCGCGGCGGCCATCGCGCGGGGGACGGCGGCGATCCCGCCCACCGGGTGCCAGACGCCGGCGCCGATGTCGAGCTGGGCGATGACGGCGTAGGCGGCGATCGCGCGGTACGGCGAGACCCCCGCGTAGAGGGCCTGGAAGCTGAACAGCCGGCGCAGCCGGTCGTCGGTGAAGTGCCGCTCGACGTGCCGGGACAGCCGGCCGAAGCCGCCGCGCCGGGCCAGCTGCACCAGCTCGGGGCCGAGCAGGTCCAGCGGGGTGTCGAGGTTGCGGTCGATGAAGGTGGTCAGCTGCAGCCGGTACAGCTCGGCGAGGTCGGCCAGGTACCGGCGCAGCGCCACGGCCTCACCCGGACCGCACAGCGCCTCGACCTCCGCGGCGAAGGCGTCGACGTCGGCGTGCACGTCCAGGTGCGAGCCGTCGGCGAACTGCGCGCGGTAGGTGGTCTCCAGCGGGACCATCTGCAGCCGGTCCTCGAGCTTCTCGCCGACCGCGGCGAGGGTGTCGGCGACCAGCTCGGGGGCGGTGAACACCGACGGGCCGGTGTCGAGGGCGTAGCCGCGCTCCTCGATCCGCCCGGCGCGCCCGCCCGGGCCGGGCCCCCGCTCGACGACGGTGACCTCCCGGCCGGCGCCGCGCAGCCGCAGCGCCGCGGACAGCCCGGCGAGGCCGGCGCCGACGACGACGACGCGGTCGGTGCGCCCGGGGACGGTGCGGACCATCAGGCGGTGCGGGTGGTCGCGGCGACGGCCAGCGCGTCGAGCGCGGCCCGGGCGTCGTCGGCCAGCGGGGCCTCGGCGATGGCGGTGCGGGCGAGCGCGGTGCGCTCGGCGATCCGCTGCTCGACCTGCGCGCGGGCGCCGGTGGACTCCATGAGCGACCGCAGCGCGTCGAACTCCTCCGGCCCGGCCAGGGGGTTCCCCAGCGCCTCGCCCAGCAGCTGCCGGCCGGCGCCGTCCGCGGCCTCCTCGGCCAAGGCGACCAGCAGCGTCTGCTTGCCCTCGCGCAGGTCGTCGTCGGCGGACTTGCCGGTGACGGTCGGGTCGCCGAACACCCCGAGGACGTCGTCGCGCAGCTGGAACGCCTCCCCCAGCGGCAGGCCGATCGCGGTGTAGACCTCCGCGGCGCGCGGGCCGGCGCCGGCGATGGCCGCGCCCAGCTGCAGCGGCCGCTGCACGGTGTAGCCGGCGCTCTTGTAGCGGGCCACGGTCAGCGCGCCCTGGGCGCCGGGCAGGCCGCCGGCGGCGCGCAGCAGGTCCAGGTACTGCCCGGCGGTCACCTCGGTGCGCATGGTGTCCCAGACGGTGCGGGCCCGGGAGAGGGCAGCGGTGGAGATGCCCGAGCGGCGCAGCAGCTCGTCGGACCACACCAGGGCGAGGTCGCCGACGAGGATCGCCGCGCCGATGCCGAAGGTGTCGCCGTCCCCGGCGAGCTCGCCGTCGCCGTGCCGGGCGGCGAAGCCGACGTGGGTGGCCGGTCGGCCCCGGCGGGTCAGCGCGCCGTCCATGACGTCGTCGTGGACCAGGGCGCTGGCGTGCACGAACTCCAGCGCGGCGACCGCCCGGAGCACGGCCGCGTCGGACTCGCCCGGGCGCTCGCCGCGGACGCCGCGCCAGCCCCAGTAGGCGAACAGCGGGCGCAGCCGCTTGCCCCCGTCGGCCAGGGCGCACACCTCGTCGACCACCGGCAGCAGGGACTCGTCCATCGCCGCGAGGGTCTGCCGCTGCACGTGGAGGAAGTCCGTGAGGGCGGTGGAGACGGCCGCGCGGACGCGGTCGATTTCGGCGACGGCCGGCGGGGGAGCCGGGCGGAGGACAGGAGTCTCGCGCTGCTGCGCCCCGGCGATCACGGACCGAGTATCGCGGGCGACTCGATCTGGCGCGGCCGGGATCGGGGTGGAGTGGGTCAGGGCCACGGGTCGAGCCTCCTGGGGCCGGGAGTGCAGCGGTGCCGGGGGTCCTTCGCCGGACCGGCGCCGTCCGGATGCAGCGCGGCTCCGGGGGTGGCCGGTCCGTATCCTCGCTGTCCATGAGCCGGACCGTGCGCGAGCTTCTCGACGAGGGCCGGCCGACGTGGTCCTTCGAGTTCTTCCCGCCCAAGACCCCCGACGGCGCCACCCAGCTGTGGACGGCGCTGCGCGAGCTGGAGCGGCTGCAGCCGTCGTTCGTGTCGGTCACCTACGGCGCCGGCGGGTCGACCCGCGAGGGCACCGTGTCGGTCACCGAGCGCATCGCCACCGAGACGACGATGACCCCGCTGGCCCACCTGACCGCCGTCGACCACAGCGTCGCCGAGCTGCGGCACGTGGTCAGCCGGCTGGCCGCCGCGGGGGTGCGCAACCTGCTGGCGCTGCGCGGCGACCCGCCCGGCGCCGACCCGCAGGCGGAGTGGGTGGCCCACCCGGAGGGGCTGCAGTACGCCGCGGAGCTGGTCGAGCTGATCCGCTCGATGGGCGACTTCTCCGTCGGCGTGGCCGCCTTCCCGGAGCGGCACCCGCGGTCGCCGGACTTCGAGACCGACGTCGCGATGTTCGTGCGCAAGTGCCGGGCCGGCGCCGACTTCGCCATCACGCAGATGTTCTTCCGCGCGGAGGACTACCTGCGGATGCGCGACCGGGTGGCCGCCACGGGTTGCGAGGTGCCGATCATCGCGGGGGTCATGCCGGTGACCAACGCCCGGCAGATCACCCGGATCGTGCAGCTGTCGGGGCAGGCCTTCCCCGAGCAGCTGGCCGCCCGCTTCGCCGAGCTGGACGGCGACACCCCCGAGGCGAAGGCGGCGGTGCGGGCCTACGGCGTCGAGATCGCCACCGAGCTGTGCCGGACGCTGCTGGCCGAGGGCGTGCCGGGCATCCACTTCATCACCATGAACCGGTCGACGGCGACCCGCGAGGTCCACGCCAACCTGGCGGCGGTCGGATCTCCTCACTGAACCGGGTCGGCCGGCCGGCCACCGGGTCCGGCCGCCGCGGTCCGGCCGGCGCGGCCGGCCAGCAGCGCCGCCGTCTCGGCCGCCGCCCGGCGCAGGCCCTCCCGCTCGGCCGCGTAGCCGCCGATCGTGCCGACCACCGGCAGGTTGGACAGCGCCCGGTGCCGCAGCTTGCCCTTGGGCCGGGCGTCGAGGGTGTCGTCGATGCGGCTCAGCAGCCGGGCGACCCGCCACAGGGTGCGGACGGCGCTGCGGTCCTCCTTCTCCCCGAGGACGTCCTCGGCGTAGGCGCCACGGGCTCGGGCCAGCAGCGGCCGCACGCGCTCCGCGGGCAGGTCGCGGTCGAGCAGAACCGCCGCCAGCAGCGACACCCGCTCGGCCTCGTCCTGGACGCCGTGCTCCGCGGCCACCCCGCCGACGACCAGCGCCTGGACCGCCGAGCCGACGGTGTTCTGCAGCGGCAGCAGGTCGGCCAGCTTGCCGGCGAAGCGGGGGACGGCGCTGACGCCCGCGGCGACGCGGGAGACCCGGTCGGCCCACCACTCCTCGCGCTCGGCCTGGGGCAGCTCCGGTGGGCGGCCCAGCCGGCGGACGAGCGGGACCGTCAGCCGGTCGACCCGGCGGAGGACGTCGACGACGACCGCGTCGCTGATGGGAGGCGCCATGGAGTCGCTCTACCCGCGGTCGCCGCCGGGCCATGCACGCGGATCGGCCTGGTGGTGTGCGGTTGCGGCGCACTCCGGCCCCAGAACGCGCCACGAGCGCACATCACCGTGCGCTCAGTCCAGCGGCTCGGCCAGCGGCGCCCGGGTGCGGGTCATCAGCTCGACCAGCTCAGCGACCGCGCCCCGCACCGCGGCGATCTCGTCGGCCACCGCGCGCAGGTCGCCGTCCCCCTGGCCGGGTGGCGCCGACGTCGCGGCGGTGATCCCGTCGACCTCCACGGCGGTGCGCTCCAGCCGCTCCAGGTCCGCGAGCTGGTGCAGCTCGGTCGAGAGCAGCGCGGCCTAGTCGCGGTAGCGGATCAGCGCGTCGGCGCGGTGCCCGAGCCGGAGCGCCGCGGCCTCCAGCGCGGCGGACTGGCGGTCCCAGTACTCCGCGGCGGTCCCGGCCGGGCGCAGCCCCAGGGAGACGCGGGCCGACCGGATGCGCAGCGCGAGGTCGACGATGCGGTCGACCTCGGCCTGGCCGTCGAAGCGGCTCGTCGCCAGCAGCGGCGAGGACCAGGAGGGCTCGCGCACCGTCTCCGCCCACGCCCGCCCGGCGGCCGCGGCGACCCGCGCCTCGGTGGTGTCCCACGCGGCGAACGCCGCCTCGGGTGCCGGCGGGGACGGCTCGGGGGCGGGAGACGGCACGCGCAGCCGGGCACGGGCGGCCCGGTCCAGCCGGACGGCGGCCGCGCGCAGCCGGGCCCGCCGCGACGACGCCTCGCGCCGGGGCGACCGGACGACGACCAGCCGGCCGTCGGTGAGGTACCGGTCCGGCCAGAGCGCCGCGCCGTCGTCCGCCGTCCGCATGGTCCCACCCTCCTGCTGCGCTCGGTGAGCAGCCCATCGCTCCACAGTGCCGGTCCGGGTCGCCAGAGGGCGGACCCTCCGAAGATGCGTTCGGCGTGTCCCGGTCGGGTAACAGGGTCGGGATCGGCGGACGGGTGGCCGCGCGCAGCACGGCTGGACGCACCACGATCACTGGGACAGCACACGGGTGCAGACCAACTGAGAGGACGTTCCGTGGCCGGTGGACTCGTAGCCCTGTTCGACGACGTGGCGGTCCTGGCGCGCGCCGCCGCTGCCTCCGTCGACGACATCGGGGCGGCTGCAGGACGAGCCAGCGCCAAGGCCGCGGGTGTCGTCGTCGACGACACCGCCGTCACGCCGCAGTACGTGCACGGCCTGGCCGCCGAGCGCGAGATCCCGATCATCAAGCGCATCGCCCTGGGCTCGCTGCGCAACAAGCTGGTGATCATCCTGCCCGCCATCCTGCTGCTCAGCCAGTTCCTGCCGTTCCTCCTCACCCCGATCCTGATGATCGGAGGGGCCTATCTGTGCTACGAGGGCGCGGAGAAGGTCTGGCACAAGCTCAGCGGCCACTCCGAGGCCCACGCATCGGTGGAGCAGGCGCTCCCGGACGAGAAGACGATCGTGAGCGGGGCCGTGCGCACCGACTTCATCCTCTCGGCGGAGATCATGGTGATCTCGCTGAACGAGGTGGCCGGCGAGGGCTTCTGGTCCCGCGCGGTGATCCTCGCGGTCGTCGCGGTCGGCATCACGATCCTCGTCTACGGCGTCGTCGGCCTCATCGTGAAGATGGACGACGTCGGGCTGTCCCTGTCCCAGCGCCCCGGGAAGGGCATCTCCCGGTTCGGCCACGGACTGGTGAAGGCGATGCCGCGGCTGCTCACCGCCCTGACCGTGGTCGGGACCGCCGCGATGCTGTGGGTCGGCGGGCACATCCTGCTGGTGGGCTCCGACGAGCTGGGGCTGCACGCCGTCTACGGCGCCGTGCACCACCTGGAGGAACTCGCGCACGAGGCCACCGGAGCCCTCGGCGGGGTGGTGGGGTGGCTCGTCAACACCCTGGCCAGCGCGCTCGCCGGGCTCGTCGTCGGGGCGTTGATCGTGCTGGTCATGAACCTCACGGTGCACCGGCGCAAGGCTCACCCGGCGGGCGGGACGTCGCACTAGCGGGACCGGCGCGGCGCACCCGCGCACGTACCGTTGCTCGCATGGCCGCACGGGGGCGAGGCGCGCTCGCCCGGTGGGCGGCGGTGGGCCTGCTCGTCGCGGTGCTGGTGGCGCTGCCCACGGTCGTGGCGGCGCTGCCCGCGGACGACGCCGACGTGCCCGCCGCCGAGCTGCGCGCCGTGGTGCTGACCAGCGAGGACGTCGGCTTCTCCGGCTACGCGGTGTCGGCCGGGGGGTTGGCCCTGCCGGTGTCCGAGCGGCTCACCGACGTCGCCGACCTGTTCAGCGACCGCACCCTGATGCGCGTGTGGTGGCGTGGCCCGGAGGAGCACCGGGTCGACGTGGTGAGCGGAGCAGGGGAGACCGGCGTGCACCGCGACCCCGGCGGCACCTGGACGTGGGACTTCGAGGCCGGCACCGCCACCCGCGGCACCCCGGCGTCTCTCGCGCTGCCCACCCCGCCGGACCTGCTGCCCGCCGCCCTCGGCCGCCGGCTGCTGTCCGAGGCCGCCGACGAGGAGCTCTCCCGCGCCGGAGCCCGCCGGGTGGCCGGCCGCGACGCGCTGGGGCTGCGGCTGGTGCCGGCCGACGTCGCCTCGTCCGTCGGCCGGGTCGACGTCTGGGTCGACCCGGCCAGCGGGCTGCCGCTGCAGGTGGAGGTGTTCGCCGAGGGCGCCGGCCTGCCGGCGCTGGACACCCGCTTCCTCGACCTCGACCTCGCCGTCCCCCCGGCCGACGTCGTCGCCTTCACCCCGCCGCCGGAGGCCACCCTGCTCACCGCGCCCGACACCGAGGAGCTGATCGCGCAGGCCGAGGAGCGGGCGCCGGACGTGCGGCTGCCCCGGGAGCTGGCCGGCCTGCCGCGGCGGACCTTCCAGGGCGTCCCCGACGCGGTCGGCGTCTACGGCCGCGGTGTCACGCTCCTGGCGGCCGCGCCGGTGCCGGGCCGGCTGGCCGGTGGGCTGCGCGAGGCGCTGACCGCGAGCCCCGACGCTGTCACCGACGAGCTGGGCACCCGGGTCGCCGCCGGCCCGCTCGGGCTGATGCTGGTCGACCCGGGCGAGGGTCCGGCCTACGTGCTCACCGGCACGGTCACCCTCGACGCGCTCGCCGACGCCGCGCGCCGGTTGCCCGGGGCCGCGTCGTGACGGCGGTGATCCGCACCCGGGGGCTGGTCAAGCGCTACGGCCGGCTGCGCGCGGTCGACGGCATCGACCTCGACGTCCGCGCCGGCGACGTCTACGGGTTCCTCGGCGCCAACGGCTCGGGCAAGACGACGACGGTGCGGATGCTGCTGGGCCTGGTGCTGCCGACGGCCGGCGAGGTCGAGCTGCTGGGCGGGCGGATGCCGCGCGCCGGCCGCCGGGTGCTGCCACGCGTCGGCGCGCTGGTCGAGGGGCCGGCGCACCACGGGCACCTGTCCGGGCGGGCCAACCTCGGGCTGATCGACGCCGCCGGGCCGGGCGGCTCCCGGCGCACCCGCCGGGCGCGGATCGACGAGGTGCTCGAGCAGGTGGGGCTCGGCGGCATCGACCGCCGGCCGGTGCGCGCCTACTCCCTCGGCATGCGGCAGCGGCTGGGGCTGGCCGCCGCGCTGCTGCGCCGTCCCGAGCTCCTGGTGCTCGACGAGCCGACCAACGGCCTGGACCCGCAGGGGATCCACGAGATCCGCGACCTGCTGCTCGAGCTGAACCGCGGCGGGACGACGGTGTTCCTCTCCAGCCACCTGCTGGCCGAGGTCGAGCAGCTGTGCACCCGCGTCGGCGTGCTCGACCGCGGCCGGCTGGTGCTGCAGGACGAGCTGGCCCGGCTGACCGCGCCCACCGGCGCGACGGTGGTGGACACCCCGGCCGCCGACCGGGTGCGGGCGGTGCTCGACGGGCGGGTGCTCGGGGTCGAGGGCTCGCGGGTGGTGGTGCGCGGCACCGACCCGGCCGAGGTCAACGCACTGCTCGTGGGCGCGGGGGTGCCGGTGACGGGGCTGGCGCTGCAGCGGCCCACCCTGGAGGAGGTCGTCCTCGCCGCGGCCGGCACCAGCGCCGACCGGGTGGAGGCGGTCCGGTGATCGGCGTCGAGCTGCGCAAGCTGTTCCGCCGTCCCCGCACCTGGGTGACGATCGCCGTCCTCAACGCGCTGCCGGTGCTGGTCGCCGTCCTGCTGCAGCTGACCGACCTCGCGCCCCGGCCGGGAGAGGGGCCGCCGTTCCTGTCCGCCGTCCTGACCAACGGCGCGCTGTTCCCGCTCGCGGCGCTGGCCATCGTGCTGCCGCTGTTTCTGCCCATCGCGGTCGCCGTCGTCGCCGGGGACGCCGTCGCTGGCGAGGCGCAGGCCGGCACGCTGCGCTACCTGCTGGTCCGGCCGTCCGGGCGCACCCGGCTGCTGGTCGCCAAGCTGGTCGCGCTCATGGCGTTCGTGCTGGTCACCGTGCTGGTGGTGGCGGGCGTGGGCTACGTCGTGGGGACGACGCTGTTCGACACCCAGCCCGTCGGCGGCGGTACGTCGGTGTCGGGCACCTCGCTGTCGCAGCAGGAGCTGGCGGGCCGCAGCCTCATGGCCATCGGCTACGTCACGGTCTCCATGCTCGGCGTCGCCGCCTTCGGGCTGTTCTTCTCCACGCTCACCGACTCGCCGCTGGCCGCCGCGCTCGGCGCGCTCGCCGTGCTGGTCACCTCCTCGCTGCTGTTCACCCTGGACGCCGCCTCACCGATCGCGCCCTACCTGCCCACCCGGTACTGGCTGGCGTTCGTCGACCTGTTCCGCGACCCGATCCTGTGGCGGGACGTCGTGCGCGGGCTGGCGCTGCAGGGTCTCTACGTCGGCGTGCTGCTGGCCGCGGCCTGGGCGAACTTCACCACCAAGGACGTCACGAGCTAGCGGCGCACCGTGCAGATGTGCGCCACGGACGGCGACGCGACGACCTCGGCGCACTCCAGCGGCGGCGCTCCCTCCAGACCGTCGAGAAGCCGCTCGCCCCTGCCGAGCAGCACCGGCACGACGGCGATGTCCAGCTCGTCGACCAGGCCCGCGCGCAGGTACTGCTGCACGGTGGCCGGTCCACCGCCCAACCGGACGTCCGGGCCACCGGCCGCGGCGAACGCCTGCTCCAGCGCGGACTCGATGCCTTCGGGAACGAAGGTGGACGTCGTGCCGCCGGCCACCTCCACCGGGTTGCGCGCGTGGTGGGTCAGGACGAAGACCGGGTGGTGGTAGGGCGGCTCCGGGCCCCACCAGCCGGTCCAGTCGCTGCCGTCCCACGGGCCGCGAACCGGGCCGGACACACGTTCCGGCCCGTGATCGTGGCGCCGATGCCCTCCTCGCCGCGGGGCTCAGCTCCAGCCGTGGGGACCCGCCGCGGGCCGACGGCCGAGGAAGGCGACCAGGCGGTCCTCCGGGCCCGCGTCCGGCGGCACGGACACGGGCGCGGCGAACAGGCCCGGGCGGGCGCCGTCCTCCACCAGCGAGGTCGCCGCCTGCAGGAGCGCGGTGGCGAGCCCGGGCGGCATGGCGCGTCCCGAGCTGCAGGCCGTGGCGACGTCCCAGCCGTGGAGGGCGACTTCGATCGCGCCGCCGCGCGCGGCCGCCAGAGCGTGCGCGGCGCGGTCCTGATCGCCCGGCCGGTCGTCCGCGGCGGCCGACGTGAGGGCGTCGAGCAGGCGCAGCAGGCGGTCCCGGGCGACGGCCGCGGGGTCCGCGTCGTCCGTGCGGGGGAGAGAGGGCAGGGCCAGCTCGCCGGTGAGGGCCAGGCCGGTGAGACCGTCGGCGGTGTCGGCGAGGTGCAGCAGCAGCGTCCGCAGGTCCCAGTCGCCGCAGGGCGTGGGCCGCCCGAGGTCGGCGTCGGAAACCTCCGCCAGGCTCTCCAGCGCGTAGCCGGCGGCGCGCGCGAAGAGAGCGATCTCTGCGGTGAGCGGGAGTGACACCGTGCCCGTCACGACGACTGCCCGGCCGGCGCCATCTCCCACGGGGCCGCGGGCAGCACCTCGCCGGTCTCCAGCAGCGACTTGAGGTTGGCCAGCACCGCGGGCCAGCCGTGCGAGATCTCCCCGAGCGCCTTCGCGTCGGCCAGGTTCTCGTGGGTGACGGTGAGCCGGACGATCCCGCCCTGCTCCTCGAGGACGAAGGTCACGACCGAGTCGCCGCCCGGGGGCTCGTCGCCGTCCGGCGCTCCGAATGTGATGACCAGGCGCCGCGGTGGATCGGCCTCGAGCACGCGGCCGGCCACGTCGACCGCGCCGGAGCGCCGGTGCTCCCAGCGCGAGCCGGGCCGCCAGTCGGAGACGTTCGCGTGCCCCCAGTAGCGGGCGGTGAGGTCTGCGTCGGTGAGCGCGTGCCACACCTGCTCGGCGCCGGCGCGGATGTAGGTGACGTACACGTAGGTCGGGACGGACTCGGTCATCGCGTACTCCTCTGCTCGGGACCGGATGGCGGAGAGCGCCGCCAGGCGGGGTCGGTCGAACGACGAGATCCAGCGCTCCCCGATGTCGTGCAGGGGTGCCGGGTTGAGGAAGTGCAGCCGCTCCCGGCCGCGGCGGACCACGGTGACCAGGCCCGCGCGGACGAGGACGTCGAGGTGCTGGGTGGCCGATTGGCGGGCCATGCCGAGCCGGGTGCAGAGCTCGCCCAGCGTCTGACCGTCCTGCTCGCGCAGCCGGTCGAGGAACAGCCGCCGGGTGGGGTCGGCCAGGGCCTTGAAGACCTGGTCCACGTCCCGGGTCTCCGCCGCCACGACCAGCATGATGCAGGCATTCACCTGCATGTGTCAACGCTGCTGACGCCCGCTTCGAGGGGACCTGCCCTCAGCCGCTCAACCGGGCGCAGTCCTCGGGGCCCAGCGCGGCCGGAGCGGCGACCCCGAGCTGTTCGAGCACCATCGCCTGGACCAGCGGGTGGCGCGGCAGGTCGCCGTGGGCGACGCGAGCGTCGGCGCAGACCGACTGCACCGGCAGCTCGAGCGCGCCCTCCAGCCGCGCGGACTCCGGCGGAGTCACGGTCTCGTCCTGCGTCGTCCAGATCGACACCCAGGCGGGCCCCTCCGGTGTCTCGTCACCGGCGTTGAGGTGGATCAGCAGCGGGCTGCCGGTGGCGAGCTGCCGACACGCCTCCGGGCACTGGTCCGGGGACAGCGAGCCGGCCAGGTCGGCCAGCGTGGTGCCGTGGTGGGGGGAGCCGAGCGTGACGATGCGGCGGGCGACGTCCGCGCCGCCGTCGGCCGCCCACAGCCGGGCGACGACGCCACCGGCGGAGTAACCGACGACGTCCACGCTGTTCGCGCCGGTGCGCTCCAGCGCCGCGTCGACGGCCTCGTCCAGCACGTCGGCGGACCCGCCGAGGTCGCCGGTGCCGTTCCCGGGGACGGCGACCACCGTGGCGTCGCGCCCCTCGGCGGCCAGCCGGTCGGCCAGCGGCTGCAGCGACGCGGTGGAGCCGCCGTAGCCGGGCACCAGCAGCACCGGCCCGGGCTCCGACTGCGACACCGGCTCCCTGCCGGCAGCGCCCGACAGCCGCCCGAGCAGGAGGGTTGCGCCGGTGACCAGGACGGCGACGACGACGAGGGCCAGCACGGTGACGACGAGGCGGCGGCGAGCGGGGGACAGACCGGCGAGCACCCCACCACTGTCCCCGTCCGCCGCAGCCTGGTGGACTGCGCTCGTGGAGCGGGCGCCGTGCTGAGCCGCGAGGAGTACCTCGCCGCCTGGTCGACGTGGCACGGCGGGGCCGACCCCACGACCAGCCGGCTGGTGCACGGCTGGTTGTCCGGGGTGTACGCGCTGGCCCGCCGGTTCGCCGGGCTGCCGCCGGTCGCGGTGACCGCCGGGGGGCTGCTCGTCGCCGTGGCCGCTGTCGTCCCGGCCGCGGCCGGCGGTCCGTGGCTGGTGCTCGCCGGGGTGCTCGTCGGGTTCTCCGCCGTCCTCGACGGGTTGGACGGTGCGCTCGCGATCGCCACCGGTCGGGCGTCGCGCCGCGGCTTCGTCCTCGACTCGGCCGTCGACCGGCTCGGCGAGGGCGCGTTCGCCGCCGCGCTGTGGGTCGCCGGCGCCCCCGGCTGGCTGGCCGCGGCGTTCGGCGCGCTGTGCTGGCTGCCGGACTACCTGCGCGCCCGGGCCGGGCAGGCCGGCGTCACCGAGACCGGGGAGCTGTCGGTCTGGGAGCGCCCCACCCGGGTGGTGATGACCGGCTTCACCCTCGGCGGGGCCGGGGTGGTGGCCGGGTTCGGGTGGGCCGGGGCCGTGGTCACCTGCGGGACGGCGGTCGGCTGCCTGCTCGGCGTCGTCGGCGTCGCCCAGCTCGGGACGGCGCTGAGGCGGGCGCTGGCCGACTGAGGGAAGGACCACCCTCCCCCCACGCCTCGCACGCTCGGCGCGGGCCCCTGAAGGGTGGCCGCCGTCCTCCCCACCTCTCGCGAGCTCGGGGCGGTGCCCGGGACGGGGCCCGCGGCGAAATTCTGGACGGGGCCGGCCCGGGACGGAGCCGGCGGGACCCTGACAGGTGGCCGCGGGCGCGGTGCCCCGGCGGCTCCTAAGGTGTTGACGTCGTCTTCCGACGTCCACCGGGCGTCCCGCCGCACGCCATCCCGAGGGAGCGCCCCCGTGCCCGTCGTCGTCACCGGCTCCATCGCCACCGACCACCTGATGACCTTCCCGGGGAAGTTCACCGAGCAGTTCGTCGAGGGACAGATGGAGAACGTGTCGCTGTCGTTCCTGGTCGACGACCTGGTGCAGCACCGTGGCGGCGCCGGGGCCAACATGGCCTACGGGCTGGGCCTGCTCGGGCTCGCGCCGGTGCTGGTGGGCGCGGTCGGCAGCGACTTCGCCGACTACGACGCCTGGCTGACCCGGCACGGCGTCGACACCGCCAGCGTGCACTGGTCGGAGCTCAAGCACACCGCTCGCTTCGTCTGCACGACGGACGCGGTCAACAACCAGATCGCGTCGTTCTACTCGGGCGCGATGTCGGAGGCCTGCTCTATCGAGCTGGCCCCGGTCGCCGAGCGCGTGGGCGGGCTGGACCTGGTCGTCGTCGGACCCAACGACCCGACGGCGATGGTGCGCCACACCCGCGAGTGCCGGGACCGCGGCTACGCCTTCGTCGCCGACCCCAGCCAGCAGCTGGCCTGGGCCGACGGCGAGATGATCCGCGACCTGGTCGACGGCGCCGACCTGCTGTTCACCAACGAGTACGAGGCCGCCCTGCTGCTGCAGAAGACCGGCTGGAGCGATGGCGAGGTGCTCGACCGGGTCGGCACCTGGATCACCACGCGGGCGGCCGACGGCGTGCTCGTGCGGCAGGCCGGGGCCGAGCCGATCGAGGTGATCGCCGTCCCGGAGACCAAGCCGGTCGAGCCCACCGGTGGCGGTGACGCGCTGCGCGCCGGGTTCATCGCCGGCCGGGTGTGGGGGTTGAGCCTGGAGCGGGCCACCCAGCTGGGGTCGGCGGTCGCCACCGAGGCGGTCGAGGTCATCGGCACCCAGGAGTACGAGCTGCGGCGCGAGCCCTTCCTCGAGCGCTTCGCCGCCGCGTTCGGCACGGACGCCGCCGACGAGATCGCCGCGCACCTGCCCGGTTGAGCCCGCGCAGTTGCGGGGAAGCCGGGGTCCGGACGGCTGACCGGAGCCCGATTCCGCCGCAGTGGTGCCGGCTACTGCCCGCGCAGCTGCTCGCCGATGGCCGGGTCCTCCGACCACCGGCGGTAGGGGATCCGCTTGATCTCCTTCACCTCGCCCAGCGCCGTCCACTCGTTGCCGCCCAGGCGGGCCAGCGGCCGCAGCCGCTCGATCCGCGGCCGGCCCCCCTCGACGGCGCTCTCCCACACGCTGATCAGCTCCACCCGGCCGAACACCACCGTGCTGTCGCCGAGCCGGACCGTGGAGTGCAACGTGCACTCCACGGCGACCGGTGACTCCGCGACGCGGGGGACGCCGACCCGCTCGCTCGGCTCCAGCGCCACGCCGACCTCCTCGGCCTCGCTGACCCCGTGCGGGAAGTCGGTGCCCGTGGCGTTGACCTGCTCGAACAGCCACTCCGGGGTGAGGCTGACGGTGAACTCGCCGGTCGCCTCGACGTTGTCCAGGGTGTCCTTGCGGCCGACCGAGGTGAACTGCACGACCGGCGGGGACACGCACGCCACCGTGTAGAACGAGTGCGGCGCCAGGTTCACCACCCCCTCGGCCGAGCGGGTGCCCACCCAGGCGATCGGGCGGGGTACGACGATCGAGTTGAGCACCCGGTAGAAGGCGCCGCCGTCCATGGCCGTCGGGTCGAAGTGGACGCGGGTGTTCGGGCTGGTCACCCGGCCATCGTCTCCCGCGTGACCGGGACGCCGCCGACCGGGCGGCCGCGCCAGGACAGCGTGCCCCGCCGTCTGCCCGCAACCGACCCGGCGAGCAGGACGTCGAACAGCAGCATCGACAGCGGGTGCGCCAGGGAGTCCGGCCACACCCGGCTGCCGGTCGCCGCGGCCGACACCGCCCGCCCGGCCACGCCCGCCGCGTAGCCGACCAGCCCGGCGCGCGACCCGCGCAGCGCGGCGAGGGCGGGCAGCACCCAGACGGCGGTCAGCCCGGCCGCCACCGCCACGCTCGCTCCCGGCGACCCGCCGACCGAGGCCCACAGCGACTTGGCGTAGCCCGCCCGCAGCGCCGGCCAGCCGTCGTACATCCGGCAGGCGGCCAGCCGCGACCCGTCGACCGGCACCGCCCGGCCACCGGCCCGTTTCACCGCCCGCGCCAGCGCGACGTCCTCGATCACCTCGCCGCGCACCGCGCCGTGCCCGCCGGCCCGCGCGTACGCCGACCGCCGGACGACGAGGAACTGGCCGTTGGCCGCGGTCAGCGACGGTCGCCGGGACCGTTCGGCCAGCCGCACCGGCAGGGTGGTGATCCACAGCCACGGGCCGAGCGGCTGCACCAGGCGCTCGGCCGCGGTCGCGGTCACCGGCCGCGGCCAGGGGGAGACCAGGTCCACGTCGTGCGCCTCGAGGACGGCGACCGCGCCGGCCACCGCGTCGGGGAACAGCCGGACGTCGGCGTCGAGGAAGACCAGCACGCCGTCGTCCGTTGCCTCGCCGGTGGCCGCCCCGGTGGCGCAGGCGTGCGGCTTGCCCAGCCAGCCCGGCGGCGGGTCGGCGGCGGCGACCAGGCGCACCCGCGGGTCGGCCACCGAGCGCACCACGTCGGCGGTGCCGTCGGTCGAGCCGTCGTCCACCACGACCACGCGCAGGTCCGGCACACCCTGCTGGGCGAGCACCGCGGTCAGGCAGCCGCCGACCTGCGCCTCCTCGTCGCGCACCGGGAGGACGACGGTGACCGGCCGGCGCACCGGTGGCGGCCCGGCCGGCGGGCGGCGCAGCAGCGCCGCGTTGACCGCCGCGTGCAGCGCGCCGGCGACGGCCGCGCCGGAGAGGACCCGCAGCAGCCGGCCGGTCACGAGCCCTCCTCGCCGGCGCTCGTCGGCGTCGTGACCGGGGGTGCTGCGTCCATGCGCGACCCCGCGAGCCCGGTCACGGCCGGCGGTTCCGCACCGCCAGGGCGACCAGCACCGGGACGGCGAGCAGCACGCCCCACGCCGCCGATCCGGGCAGCCCCAGCCAGCCGGCGTGCGCCACCGCGCCGCCGAGGGTCATCCAGCCCAGCACCAGCAGCGGAGCGCCGTCGCCGGTGCGCGGCGGCGCCAGGGCGGTGCGCGCGACCAGCAGGTCGAGCAGCGTCATCAGGACCAACCCGGCCAGCAGCCAGCCGGCCAGGTTGGTCAGCGGCACCGTGTCGATGCCGGGCAGCGACGGCTGCGGGTGCGCCCAGGTCCAGTAGCCGGCCTGCACCATCTGCGGGTCCAGGACGACGTCCCACGCGGCGAAGACCGCCGCGGCCACCCCAACGCGGACCGCGCGTCGCCCGCCCCGGGTGAGCCGGTGGGCCAGCAGCCAGCTCGGCCACGCCATCATCAGCCAGGCCAGCGGCACGAGGAACGGGACGCCGAGCAGCGTGGGCCCGAGGTCGTCGCTGTAGGTGTACTCGCCGTAGGGGAACCCGGTGGCCAGGCCGACCGACTCGAACACCACGGCGGTGGCCGCGGTGGCCAGCAGGACGCCGGCCCCGGTCCGCGCGCCCCGGCTGACCACCGCGTGCACCACCGACACCGTCGAGCCCAGCAGGACGATGGTCCAGCTGACCGCGTCGCGGACCGCGCCGCCCTCGGTCAGCGGGTAGGCGATCGCGGTGAGCACGAGCAGCACGGCCGGCACCCACGGGACCGCGGCCGGCCGGCTGCCCGCCCGCGCGACGACCAGACCGCTCACCGGCGCACCCGGGCCAGCCCGCGCCGGAGGGTCTCCCGCGCACGGGCGGGCACGCCGCGGTCGCCGAGGACGACGCGGGCCGCCGTCCGCCCGGAGTTGCCCGACACCCCGCCGCCGGGGTGGGTGGAGGCGCCGGCGAGGTAGAGCCCGGCCAGGCCGGGCACCCGGTAGCCCGACAGGGCCGGCGTCGGCCGGAGGGCGAACATGCTGGCCAGCCCCATCTCCACGTGCATGACGTTGCCACGCGGCAGGGACAGTTCCCGCTCCAGCAGCAGCGGGGTCTGCACGTACCTGCGCTGCACCGAGGCGGCGAAGCCGGGCGCGAAGCGGTCGACGGCGGCGATCAGCCGGTCGGCCTCGGCGTCGGCGAGCGCGTCCCAGTCGGCGCCGTCGGCCATCGCGTAGGGGTACCACTGGCCCCACACGGTGACCAGGTGCTGCCCGGGCGGGGCGAGGGTGTCGTCGGTGGCGGAGAAGCACATCCCCAGCGGCACCGGCTCCCGCGGCAGCCGGCCGGCCAGCCAGTCGCCGTGGGCGGCGGCCAGCTGCGCGCGGTCGGTGCACAGCAGCTGCAGCCCGCCCAGCGCCGCCGCCGGGTCGACCCCGGGGTAGGCCGGCGGCCCGTCGGTGAGCGCCCGGACCACCAGGCCGAAGCCGTTGCCCACCGGCGGCGCGGCGTCGGCCAGCGCCGGCGGGGCGTGCTCCCCGGCCAGGTCGCGGGTGGCCAGCACGTGGCACGCGGCGACGACGACCGGGGCCGCGACCCGCCGTCCCGACGCCGTCTCCACGCCGGTGACCCGGCCGTCCTCGACCAGCAGGCGGGCCGCGCCGTCCCCGAGGGTGACGTGCCCGCCGTCGGACTCCAGCCGGCGGCGCAGCGCCTGGGTGAGCCCGCCCGAGCCGCCCACCGGGTGGCCGGGCGGGACGTCGTGCAGCAGCGTCGCCCACGCGACCATCGCCGCGGTGCCGGGCTCGGACACCGGCGGGCCGGACTGCGCGCCGAACCAGGCCAGCGCCGCCTTCAGCCGCTCGCTGGTGAACCAGCGGTCCAGCAGCGCGTCGCCGGAGCCGAGGAAGTCCACGGCGATGTCGCCGCCGGGGGTCCGCGGCCGGCCGTCGGCGGGCGCGCCGATCGGCCAGAAGGAGCGGGCCAGGCCGCCCACGGTCGGCCGCCGCGCGAAGGAGCTGACGACGGCGCGGCTGCGCGGGGCCCACACCTCGACGAAGCGGCGGTAGGCGGCGGCGTCCTCGGGTCCGCAGGCGTCGGCGATCGAGGCGCAGGTGGCGTCCAGGTCGACGGAGAAGACCAGCGGCCGGCCGTCGGGGCCGGGGTCGCCGGGGGAGGGGGCGGGCGCGAAGCCCCACGGGTCGCAGTCGACGTAGCGCAGGCCGTGCGCGGCGAGGTCGAGCTCCTCGACGATGCCGCTCTGCCGGACGATCACGTGCGCGCTCGAGCCCCGGTCGACCCGCACGCCCGGCCACCGCTCCACCGTGGAGACCGCACCGCCGAGCACCTCGTCGCGCTCGACGACCTCCACCCGCAGCCCGGCCAGGGCCAGGTAACAGGCGGCGACCAGCCCGTTGTGCCCGGCGCCGACGACGACCGCGTCGACGGAGGTGTGGCCGTCGCTCACGCGCGGTCGGACCGGGGTGCCGGGGGTGCGAGCGGCAGGTGGGCGCCGAGGATCGCGAAGGGGCGCGAGTCGCCGGGGAAGCGGTGGTTGCGGGCCAGGTCGACGAAGCCGTCGGCGTGGTACAGCCGGAAGGCCTTGGTGTCGTTGTCCGGGGTCGACAGCAGCGCCGCCGGGTAGGGCAGGCCGGCCACCAGGGCGTGCAGCAGCTGGCGGCCCAGCCCGCGGCTCTGGTGGTCGGGGTGCACGTGCAGCTCGCAGACCTCGAAGGCGCCGGGCAGCCAGCGCTTCGCCGTCCGCCGGTCGAGCGCGGTGCGCACCTGGTCGTGCCACCACTGGCCGGGGGCGATCAGGTAGCCGTAGGCGAACCCGACGAGGACCTCGCCGTCGCGGGTCTGCAGGAAGGCGCCGACCGCGCGGAAGCCGGGGCGCTCGGTGTGCTGGATGGCGTAGCCGTACCGGCCGGCGACCACCGAGGGGCTGTAGCCCATCGCCTCGCCGTAGATGGCCAGGGCCTCGTGCATGTGGTCGCGCAGCCACCCGGTGGGCAGCTCGGTGACCCGCGCCGCGGGCGTCGTGCCGGTCATCGGGCCTCCACCGTCTCGGGCAGGACCAGCGGGCCCTCGCCGACCTCCGCGGCGGTCCCGCCGGTCAGCCGCAGCAGCTCCTCGTAGCTGGTCGGGAAGACCACGTGCGGGTGGCCGGCGGCGGCCCAGACCCGGTCGTGCCGGGCCAGTTCGACGTCGACCAGCGTGCCGATCGGCTCCGGGTGGCCGATCGGCGCGACGCCGCCGATGGGCTGGCCGGTGTGCCGGCGCACGAAGTCGGCCGACGCCGGGCGCACGTCGCGGACGCCGAGCAGCGCGGCCACCCTGGCGACGTCGACCCGGTGCGCGCCGCTGGTGAGGACCAGCAGGGGCGCGCCGTCGACGTCGAACACCAGGCTGTTGGCGATGGCCCCGATCGGGACGCCGAGCTCGCCGGCCGCCTCGGCGGCGGTGCGGGCACTGCCGGGGAGCTCGAGCACCTGCCCGGCAGCGCCGGCCTCGGCCAGGAGCGAGGAGACGGCGGCCACCCGCGGGTGCTCGGGTCGGCTCATGCGTCGATCCTGCCACCGGCCCCGACGGTCCGCTCCCGACCCCGGGCTCCCCGGAGGGCCCGGAGGCCACCTCGCACACCGATCGCGCGCCCCGCTTGACGCCGTCGGTGCCGTCGGGTGTACTCGACGTCGTTCGAACAGGCGTTCGAACGACGTCGGCCTCCCGCCGCACCCGGGTCCTTCCCCACCCGGTGCGGCGGGCCGGGGCCGGTGGGGCGGCGCAGCGGGTGGGGAGTCTGTCATGAGCCGGGTGCTGAGCGGGGTCGGCGAGCGGGTCGGCGAGGAGGTGCAGGTCGAGCGCGGGCCGCTCGGGCCGGCGCAGTTCTGGCGCGGGCAGTCGCGGTACGTCGTCGGTGAGCTGCTCGACTCCTGGGTGGAGACCGCCCCGTGGTGGCAGCGCGGTGCCGGGGTGACCGGTGGCGCCTCCGCCGAGCTGGTCGCCAGCCGCGAGGTGTGGCGGGTCGAGGCGGTCCGGGCCGGCCGGTCGCGGACGAGCTTCGCCGGCGTCTTCGACCTCAGCTGGGAGTCGGCGGACAACCGCTGGTCGCTCGTGCGGGTGCACGACTGATGGGAGCCGTCCGCGTCATGGCCGACCAGCTGCCCCTGCCCCCGCCGCTGCCGCAGGCCGCCCGCCAGCTGCTCGACCAGGCATCCCGGGCGCTGGCCGAGGCGGCGGCGAGCAGTGACGCCCGGCAGCGCTACGCCACCGCCCACCTCGGCGCGCTGCGCGCCGCCGCCGCGGTGCTGGCCGCGCGCACCCGGCCGGAGTCCGGGCGGCGCCGCCCGCGCAGCGCCTGGGTCCTGCTCGGCCAGGTCGCGCCCGAGCTGGGGGAGTGGGCCACCTTCTTCGCCGCCGGCGCCGCCAAGCGGGCCGCCGCCGAGGCCGGGCTGTCCCACGCGGTCACCGACCGCGAGGCCGACGACCTGGTCCGCGACGTGCGCTCTTTCCTCGACGTCGTGGAGAACACCCTGGGCGGTGTGTCCCCGCCGGAGTCCCCCCGGCGCGCGCGTCCCCGGGTGGTCGGCGGGTCCGAGCACCGGAACGGGCGGTGAGGGCCGACCCCTTCGTCCACCTCCACGTCGCCTCGGGCTACTCCATGCAGTACGGGGCCAACCACCCGGCCGACCTGGTCGAGCGGGCGGCCGAGCACGGCATGCGGGCCCTGGCGCTCACCGACCGCGACGGGCTCTACGGTGCGGTGAAGTTCGCGCTGGCCTGCCGCGCGGCCGACGTGCGCCCGCTGTTCGGGGTGGACCTGGCGGTGACGCCCTCGGTGGACACGACCGTGCCGCCGGCCCTGGCGCCGGTGGTCGGCGGTGCGCACTCGGCGCAGCGGGCACGGTCTCGCCGGCCGGGAGCACCGGACGACGCACCCGGCCGCGCCGGACGCCGGTCGCCGGCCCGCGGCGGGGCCAGCGTCGACCCACGGCTGCCGCGGGTCACCTTCCTCGCCCGGGACGGTGCCGGCTGGCGGTCGCTGTGCCGGCTGACCACCGCCACCCACCTGCGCGGCACGCGCGGAGAGCCGGTGAGCTCGCTGGCGCTGGCCGCCGAGCACGCGCCCGGGCTGGTGGCCCTGCTCGGTCCCGACTCCCCGGTGGGCCGGGCGCTGGCCGCCGGCCGGGCCGACGTGGCCTCCGCCCGGCTGGCCGCCTGGCGCGCGGTGTTCGGTCCCGGCTCGCTCGTGCTCGAGGTCGTGCACCACCGCGGCCGGGGTGACCGCTCCCGGGCGCAGGCGCTGCTGCGCTTCGCCGCCGCGGAGGGGGTGCCGGCGGTGCTGACCAACGCCGTCCGCTACGTCGACGCCCTGGACGCGCCCACCGCCGACGTCCTGGACGCGGCCCGCCGGCTGGTCCCGCTGGACGCCCGGCACGTCGACCGGCGCACCGCCGAGGGCCACCTGAAGTCGGGCAAGGAGATGGCCGAGGTCGCCGAGGACCTCGTCGGCCCCGACCGGGACGCGGTGCTGCAGCTGCTGGAGCGCACCGCCCGGCTCGCCGAGCAGTGCGCGGTCGACGTCCGGGCGGACCTGGGCGTCGGCAGCGTGCGCTACCCCGAGCTGGAGGTGGTGACCACCCCGGCCGAGCAGGGGATGGGTCCGTCGGCGGTGCTGCGTGCCCGCTGCGAGGCGGGGCTGGGTCGGCGCGGGATGCCCCGCACGGCGGAGGTGGCCCGGCGACTCGACGACGAGCTGGAGGTCATCGACGTCCTCGGCTACCCGTCCTACTTCCTCACCGTCGCCGACGTGGTCGACCTCATCAAGAGCCTGAGGGTCCGGGCCGCGGCGCGGGGGTCGGGCGCCGGCAGCCTGGTCACCTACCTGCTGGGCATCTCCGACGTCGACCCGATCCGGTACGGGCTGCTGATGGAGCGCTTCCTGTCCCCGCTGCGCCACCAGCTGCCCGACGTCGACATCGACGTGGAGTCCGCCCGCCGGATGGAGGTGTACGACGCGGTTCTCGACCGCTTCGGCGCCCACCGGGTCAGCTGCATCTCGATGATGGACACCTACCGGGTGCGGCACGCCATCCGCGACGTCGGGGCGGCGCTCGGGCTGCCGCCCGCCGAGGTCGACGCGGTCGCCAAGGCCTTTCCGCACATCCGGGCCAACCAGGTGCACGCCGCGCTCAAGGACCTCCCGGAGCTGCGGGCCAGCCGGCTGGGCTCGAGGCGCGGCGGCGGCACCGGCGACCTCGACCTGCTCTTCGACCTGGTTGCCCGGCTCGACGGGCTGCCCCGGCACATCGCGCTGCACCCGTGCGGCGTGCTGCTCTCCGACGCCACGTTGCTCGACCGCACCCCGGTGGAGAACAGCTACCTGGGCTATCCGATGAGCCAGTTCGACAAGGACGACGTCGAGGAGCTCGGGCTGCTCAAGCTCGACCTGCTCGGCATCCGGATGCAGTCGGCGATCGCGCACGCCCTCGACGAGGTGGCCCGGGTCGACGGGGAGACCGTCGACATCGACGCCGTTCCGCGCGACGACCCGACGACGTTCGAGCTGATCCGCTCGACCCGCACCCTCGGCATGTTCCAGATCGAGTCGCCGGGGCAGCGGGAGCTGGTCGGCAAGTTCGGGCCGGAGACGTTCGAGGACATCGTCATCGACATCTCGCTGTTCCGGCCCGGCCCGGTGAAGAGCGACATGGTCACCCCGTTCCTGCTGGCCCGGAACGGCTGGCGCGAGCCGGTCTACCCGCACCCCGACCTCGCCCCGTACCTGGAGCAGACCGCCGGGGTGGTCGTGTTCCACGAGCAGGTGCTGCAGATCGTCGCCCAGATGACCGGCTGCGACCTGGCCCAGGCCGACGAGGCGCGCCGCGCGCTGGGCGACCGGGAGCTGCACCCGGAGGTGCGGGCCTGGTTCGTGCCCGAGGCGGTGCAGCGCTACCCGGTGGAGGTGGTCGAGCAGGTGTGGCAGGTGCTGGTCGCCTTCGGCTCCTTCGGCTTCTGCAAGGCCCACGCCGCGGCGTTCGCGCTGCCCACCTACCAGTCGGCGTGGCTGAAGACCCACCACCCGGCGGCCTTCCTCGCCGGGGTGCTCACCCACGACCCGGGCATGTACCCGAAGCGGCTGATCCTCGACGACGCCCGCAACTTCGGCGTCCGGGTGCTTGGCCTGGACGTCAACGCCTCGGCCGGCACCTACCGGGTGGAGCGCCTCGAGGCCGACCCTGACGCTGGACCTGAGGTCGAGACTGCGGGCGGGTGGGCGCGGCCGAGCTGGATGCCGGTGGCGATGCCCGACCCGTCCCGCTACGGCATCCGGCTGTCCCTGAGCGACGTGAAGGGCATCTGCGCCGAGGAGGTGGAGCGGGTCGTCGCCGGGCAGCCCTACCGCTCGCTCACCGACTTCTGGCACCGGGCGTCGGTGTCCCGGCCGGTGGTGGAGCGGCTGGTGCTGGCCGGCGGCTTCGACTCCCTCTACGGCTTCGGGGTCCGCGACCGCGAGGCCGGCCGGCCCACCCGCGGCCGCCGGCAGGTCACCCGCCGCGACCTGCTGCTGCAGATCGGCGAGCTGGACCGGTGGAGCCGCAGCGGCGCGAAGGCCGCCACGACCGGGCAGCTCAGCCTCGACCTCATGGGCCTCGAGATGGAGGGCACGGAGCTGCCCGGCGAGGAGGCGGAGGAGCCCGGGCTGGGCTGGGCCGAGGGCAGCGGGCTGCCGGAGCTCACCGACGCCGAGCTGGTGCGCGCCGAGTTGGAGGTGCTCGGCCTGGACGCCAGCCGGCACGTCGTCGACTTCTACCGGCCGTTCCTGGCCGCGATCGGCGCGGTCCTGGCCGGCGAGCTGCTCGGCAGCCGCAGCGGAGCCGAGGTGCTGGTCGCCGGGGTCAAGGTGGCCACCCAGACGCCACCGATCCGCTCCGGCCGCCGGGTGGTCTTCGTGACCCTCGACGACGGCACCGGCTGCACCGACTCCACCTTCTTCGAGGACGCCCAGGGTCCCTACGCCTCGACGGTCTTCCACTCGTGGCTGCTGGTGATCCGCGGGGTGCTGCGGCGCACCGGCCCCCGCGGGGTCTCCCTGCGGGCCACCGGCGCGTGGGAGCTGCCGGCGCTGTACGAGGCCTGGGAGACCGGCGGGCTGGAGGCGGTGGCCGAGCAGATGGCCGCCTCCGGCGGCTACACCGAGGAGGCGATCGCCGGTGCGGCGGCCTCGCGCGGCTCACGGCCGGTGGTGGTCAAGCCGGTGCTGGTGCACCCCACGGGCTTCCGGATGTCGCCCTACGCCGACATCAAGCCGGCGGGGGAGGACGCCATGACCGTGGCGCGCCGCGACGCCACCCGCCGGGGGACGTCGTCGGCGCCGCGCAAGCTCTGGCACTCCAGCCCGGGAAGCTCCGGCCACTGAGGGAGGACCCCGTCCTCCCCACCCCTCGCAGGCTCGGGGCGGGACCCGGGACGGGGCCGCCGCTGCCCCCACGCCTCGTCGGAGGACCCCGTCCTCCCCGCCCCTTCGCAGGCTCGGGACGGGGCCCGGCGGGCCCCTGCGGCGGGGCCGAGACCGCGGTCGCAGCCCAACCCGCGCGGCGGCGACCGATGACCTGCGGGCCTGACGGCGGTCTACTCCTCGACGCCTGAGTCGACCGCCCCACCCACGAGAGGACACCCCGATGCCCAAGCAGATCCCGTGCCTGTGGTTCGACGGCGCGGCCGAGCAGGCCGCCGCCCACTACACCTCGATCTTCCCGAACTCCGCGATCGGCGAGGTCACCCGCTACGGGCCCGACATGCCGATGCCCGAGGGCACCGCCATGACCGTCTCGTTCACCCTCGACGGCCAGGACTACGTCGGCCTCAACGGTGGACCGCAGTTCCCGTTCACCGAGGCCATCTCCTTCCAGATCATGTGCGCCGACCAGGAGGAGGCCGACCACTACTGGAACCGGCTGACCGACGGCGGCGAGGAGAGCATGTGCGGCTGGCTCAAGGACCGCTTCGGCGTCTCCTGGCAGGTCGTGCCCACCGAGCTGACCACCCTGCTCAACGACCCCGACCCCGGCCGCGCCCGCCGCGCGACCGAGGCGATGCTGCAGATGCGCCGCATCGACATCGAGGAGATCAAGCGGGCGGCCGACGGGGTCTCGGCCTGAGGAGGGACCACCGCGCGCAGGCTCGCGGCGCGACCCTGCAGGGGCCACTCGGCGCCCGGTGCCACCGCCCCCCGACGCAGTCCCGTGAGCGGACCGGTGCGCGGCACCGACCGCCACTAGGCTCCGACGGGTGCCGCCGTCTGCCCCCATCTCGCCTGCCGCGGACCAGTTGCCCACCCGCGCGGTCGCCGTCTGGGCCGCGCTCGACCCGCTCGTCGCGGCCGGCCGGCCGCTGCAGGTCCTCGACGTCGGCGGCGGCAGCGGCAACTTCGCCGTTCCGCTGGCCCGGCTCGGCCACGACGTCACCGTGGTCGACCCCAGCGCCGACGCGCTCGCCACGCTGAACCGGCGGGCCGAGAACGCCGGCGTCGGGGCGCGGGTGCGCGGCGTGCAGGGCGACGGCGACCAGCTGCACCAGGTCGTGCCCGCGGGCGAAACCGGCGAGGGCAGCTACGACCTCGCCCTGTGCCACTCGGTGCTCGAGGTCGTCGACGATCCCGCCGCCACGCTGCGCGAGCTGGCCCGCGCCCTGCGCCCCGGCGGCACCGCCAGCGTGGCCTCGGCCAACCGGGCCGGCGCGGTGCTGGCCCGGGCGGTCGCCGGCCACCCGGTCGAGGCCCTCGCCCTGCTCGAGGACCGTGACCCCGCGCCCCGCCGTGCCCGCCGTCCCGCCCGTCGCCGGTTCAGCCCCGACGACCTGATCACCCTGGTCGAGGCCGCCGGGCTGCAGCCGGGCACCTGGCGCGGCGTCTCCGTCGTCAGCGACCTGCTCGACGTCACCTCCGGCGCCGACCCCGAGGCGGTCCGCCGGCTGGAGCTGGCGCTGGCCGGCAGCTCGCCCTACCGCGACGTCGCCGCCGGCCTGCACCTGCTCGCGACCCGCCCGTGATGGCTCTGCCCGCTCGGCCCCAGCCAGAGCCTGCGAGCGGGTGGGAGGCAGTGGGTCCTTCCACGGACGGGGTCCTCCGACTCCCCGACGACCTGGTCCGCCCCCGCTACGGCACGGCCAGCCTCGCCGACGTCCTGCCGAGCGCTGCCACCGCGCTCGGCGTCCCGGTGCAGCGCGGGGACCTGCCGCCCGACCCGCTCGGCCTCACCGCCGCGCTGGCCGGCGCCCGCCGGGTTGCCGTCCTGCTGGTCGACGGGCTGGGCGCCGACCTGGTCCGCGCACACGCGGACGTCGCCCCCACCCTCGCCGGGCTCGCCACTCCCGCCGGGGACCTCTCCGCCCCCTGCCCGAGCACCACCCCGGTCAGCCTCACCACCCTGGGCACCGGCCTGCCACCGGGCAGCCACGGCGTGCTCGGCTTCGTGACCGCCGTCCCGGGGGAGGACCGCACGCTCAACCACGTCCAGTGGGGCGACGACCCCGACCCGGCCGTGTGGATGTCGCGGCGCAGCGTCTTCGAACAGGCCGCCGACGCGGGGGTCGAGGTCAGCGCTGTGGCGCCCTACGCGTTCCGCGGGTCGGGCCTGTCGAACGTCGCCTACCGCGGCGCGCGCTACACCGGCACCGTCGGCGCCGGTGACCTGGCCGCCGTCCTGCTGGAGTCGCTGGCCGCCGCGCCGCGCACCCTCGTCTACGGCTACACCGCCGAGCTCGACCTCACCGGCCACGTGCGCGGCGTCGACTCGGCCAGCTGGCGCGCCCAGCTGGCCCTCGTCGACCGGCTCGTCGAGCAGGTCGTCGACGGGTTGCCGGGCGACGCTGCGCTGCTGGTCACCGCCGACCACGGCATGCTCGACGTCCCCGCCGGTACCCGGCTCGACCTGGACGCCACCCCGGCGCTCACCGAGAACGTCCGGCTGCTGGCAGGGGAGCCGCGGGCGCGCTACCTGCACGCCGTGCCCGGTGCCGAGGCCGACCTGCTGGCGCGGTGGCGGGAGGTCCTCGGTGAGCGGGCCTGGGTCGCCGGCCGCGACGAGGCGATCGCCAGCGGCGTCTTCGGTCCGGTGGACGACGACCTGGCGGGGCGCATCGGCGACGTCGTGGCACTGGCCCGTGGCACCTGGGCGCTGATCGCGACCGAGCAGGAGCCCGGCCCGAGCCGGCTGGTCGGCTACCACGGCTCACTCACCGCGACCGAGCTGGCCATCCCCCTGCTCGCCGCGCGGGGCCGCGCCCTGGCCTGACCGCGGGGACGCCGCCGGTCGTTGACCCGTCGGGCGGCGGGGACGACAGTGCCCCGCGACCGGCGCTGGACGTGCCGGTCCCGGCAGGGCGGGGTCCCCCCATGACCGCCAGACGAGCACGATCCGTCCCCACGGCCCTCGTGGCGACGGTGCTGACGACCGTCCTGCTCGCCCCCGGTGCCGCAGCGGCCCCGCCCGCCGCTCCGGTGGGAGCGGACGTCGGCGCCGCCCCGGCTCTGGTGGCGGACCTGCGGGACGACCTCGCGGGGTACCTCCGGGCGCGCGGCGAGCCCGAGCACGTCTCGGCCGCCGGGCTGAGCGTCAGCCTCCCGGACCGGCTGGAGACGATCGACGTCACCGCCGGGACCACCGAGTTCGGCGGATCGGTGCCGGTGCAGCGGGACGCCCTCTGGCAGATCGGCAGCAACACCAAGGCGTTCACCTCGGTGCTGCTGCTGCAGCTGGAGGCGGAGCGCCGCCTCTCGATCGACGACCCCGTCAGCCGGTGGTTGCCGCAGTACCCGCAGTGGCACGACGTCCCCATCCGGCGGCTGCTGGACATGACCAGCGGCATCCCCACCTACGACGACCAGCCGGCCTTCCTCACCGCCCAGGCCGCCGACCCGCTCCGGGAGTTCACCCCGGAGGAGCTGGTCGGCTACGCGGTCGCGGCGCCGGCCACCTCCGGGTACAGCTACTCGAACACCAACTACGTCCTGGCCGAGATGATCATCGAGCGGGTGACCGGGACCGGTTACGCCAACCAGCTCTCCGCCCGGCTCCTGGTCCCGTTGGGACTCCGGGACACCTACTACCGCTCGCACCTCCACCCCCCGGGGATCGCCGACCGCATGCCGGCCGGCTACTACACCCGGACCGACGAGCCCGAGCTGTCCCCGCTGAGAGGACAGGACGTCAGCCGGACCTCGCTGTCCTGGGCGCGCGGCGCAGGCGCCATCCTGAGCACGACGGCCGACCTGACCCGGTGGGAGCGCGCCCTGTACGACGGGTGGCTGCTGCCGCCGCAGCAGCAGGCCGAGCTCCTCAGCCTGGTCTCGACGGCGACGGGGGAGCCCATCGAGGCGACGGGCCCCGACGACCCGAGGGGCTTCGGCCTGGGGGTCGCCCAGATGACCGACGCCCTGGGCACCTTCTGGTTCTACGAGGGCGAGACGCTCGGCTTCCGCCTCCTGCACGCCTACTTCCCGGAGTCGGGGCTGATCATCGCCATGGCCCTGAACAGCAGACCCGACGAGGACCAGCTCGGGGCCCTGGCGACACAGGTGTACGAGACGCTGGTCGCGCACGGTGCCCTCGGGCCCGCCTCGGGCGGCGCCGGGGCCTGACCCCCGGGGAGCTCAGACGCCGGAGAGCAGCCGCACGTGCCAGGTGCGGCCGTGCGCGGGGTGCACCGCCCGGCAGGTCAGCGGCGCCGACTCCTGCGACGGACGGCTCTCGACCTCGGTGACCACGTCGCCGTCCGGCCCGGCGAGGGTGACCACCCACCGCTCGACGTCCACCCCGGCAGGGGTCAGCCGGCGCACGTCGCGCGGCGGCAGGTCGTCGACGCCGAGCAGCGCGAGCTCCGCGCGGGCGGTGTGCTGGGCCGCCTGCACCGGCGCGGGCACCCCCGACCGGCCCCGCAGCCAGGGCAGCGCGACCCGGCCGGCGGCGTGCGCGGCGACCAGCTCGGCGCCGTCGTCGGGCACCTGCCCGTAGTAGCAGCCGTGCGGCAGCACGAGCACGTTGCTGGCGAACCGGCAGCCGCCCAGGTGGCTGCACTCCCAGACGTCGTCGGTGGGCATCGTCCGGGCCAGCGGCCGGCCGCGCAGCGCGCAGCACGCGTCGTGCCCGCCGTGCGCGCACACCAGGTAGAGCGGGTCGTCGGTGCGTGTCCCCACCGATCCGTCCCAGGGGACGTCGACCAGCTCGGCGTCGGTGCCGCGGACCGACCACCACACGCCTTCGGCGCCGGGCCGGCCGTCGACGTAGGCCCAGCGCCGCTGCGAGTCGGCCAGCCGGTCGCCGGGACGGCGGACCAGCAGCACCCGCACGCCCTCGGCCCGCGCCCGGTGCGCCAGTCGCGGCGCGACGGCCGGGTCGAAGCGGGACTGCGTCAGGGCGTCCATGCCCCACGGGCCCGGCTGCTCCACCAGCAGCCAGCGCTGCGCCGGGGACGCGGTGGCCACGCCGGAGTCGCCGCGGACCAGGGCCTGCACCGAGCAGCGGTCCTCGTCGAGCCGGCCCGCCGGGAGCCCGGGTGCCGCGGCGACCCGGCAGAAGTCGGGGGGCGCGCTCACAGCCCCTCCTCGCCGGCGCTCGGACGGGCCGGAGTCGGCGGTGCCGTGCTCTCGGGTGACCTCGCGAGCTCGGTCACGTGACGGGGTCCGGCCGGCTCACGATCCGTTCCCGGGCGCGCGCTCACGCCCCCCATGGTCCTCCGCGGTCGCACCGGGCACGGTGGCGATCGACTCGGTCACCAGCCGCCGACCCAGGGTGAGCTGGTCGGCGGGGTCGAGCCCGGGCAGGTCGGCGACCTTGAGCTCGCCGGCGGCCAGCAGCCCGGCCACCGCCGGCCGCGTCTCGGCGGGCAGCTCCAGGGACCGTCGTCCCGCGACCAGGGTGACCCGTCCGTCGGCGGCCTCGCGCAGCTGGCAGCGCAGGCGGCGGCGCAGCCGGAGCACGGTGTCGGGGGAGAGGGCGGCCGCCGCGGTCGCCTGGGCCAGCGGGGCCACCGGCTCCGGGCGGACCTGCGACCAGGTGCGGGCCCGCAGCCGGTCGGCGACCTCGGCGGGATCGACGCGGTCCAGCCAGCCCTTCAGCGCGGTGACGACCGTCGCGACGTCGTCGGCGACCGCGGCCGGGTCGGCGAGGTCGACGCCCAGCGGCAGCGAGCGGCGCAGCTGCGGGTCCTCCGTGGCGAGCACGCGGACCAGGTCCAGGGCGGACTCCGCGGCCGCCCACCGGGTCACCGAGTGGATGCCGACGGTCAGGTGCGCGCTGATGGCGCCGAGCGCGGTCGCCGAGTGCAGGTAGCCGCGTGGCAGGTAGAGGGCGTCGCCGGGGCGCAGCACCGCGTCGATCAGCGGCTCGCGCTCGGCGGCGGCGGCCACCGCGGCGCCCCGCTCGTTCCACGGCTGGGTGCGCAGCGGGTCGGTCAGCACCGGCTCGTGGATGCGCCAGCGCTTCTCGCCGGCCACCTGCAGGACGAAGACGTCGTGGACGTCGTAGTGCGGGGAGAAGCCGCGCGAGGACGGCGGGGTGACGTAGGCGTTGACCTGCGTGGGGTGGCCGAGGTCGGCGGCCAGCTGGTCGGCGAACTCGATCAGCGGCGGCCACAGCCGGTGCAAACCCTGCAGGACGACGGTGCTGCCGTCGGCGAACAGCCGCAGCACCGCGTCGGAGGAGACCTGGTCGGCGACCTCGGCGCCGGCGCCGCCGGACGTGGTGAAGCGCTTGGGGTCGACGACCGCGCCGTCCTTGGCGATCCGCAGGAACGGGGTGCGCAGCCCGCGGCGGGACAGCAGCTCGTCGACCGCGGCGAGGTCGAGCAGGTCGGCGAAGGAGCCGCCCGTCTCCTCGGCGCGGGTCAGCAGCGGCCGGCGGGCCCAGTACTCCTCGGCGAAGACCCGCGGGTCGAGAGCGGTGCACCGACCCAGGGCCGGCCGGTCGCCCGGCCGGCCCTGGGCGGTGGGGTCCTCGGTCAGGCGGAACCGTCCGCGCCGCCGTCGGCACCACCGTCGGCGCCGCCGTCCGCACCGCCGTCCGCACCGCCATCGGCACCGCCGTCCGCGCCACCATCGGCACCGCCGTCCGAACCGCCACCGGCGGCTCCGCCGTCAGCCGGGCCGTGGCCGGCGCCGCTGTCGGCCCCGCCGTCCGCGCCGCCGTCCGAACCACCGCCGGCGGCACCGCCGTCGGCCGGGCCGTGGCCCTCGGTGCTGGTCATGTCGTCGTCGTCGAGAGCCATGGGGTCTCCCCATCACGTCGGGTCCGGGCCGCCGGCCGGCGGCCCTCCGGGGGTGCTGTACCTCGCCCGTCCTGCTCTCACACACCTGCCCCGACCAGCGGCGACGCAGCCGGGCAACAGCTCGGTCACGGTGCCGCGTCGAGGTGCCGCGGCAGTGCCGCGGGCGTTAGCGTCCTCCCTCGGGTCGAACACGCGTTCGAGGTCGGGGGGTTCGGGTGTCGTCGGGGTCGTCGTCCCGTGCCGCGGGCTGCACCGTGCTGCACGTCGACATGGACGCGTTCTTCGCCAGCGTCGAGGTGCGCCGCCGGCCGGAGCTGGCCGGGACGCCGGTGATCGTGGGCGGCGCCGGCAACCGCGGGGTGGTCACCTCGGCCACGTACGAGGCGCGCCGCTACGGGGTGCACGCGGCGATGCCCACCTCCCGCGCGCTGCGGCTGTGCCCCACGGCGACGGTGCTGCCGGGGGACGTGGCGCTCTACGCCGAGGTGTCCCGCTCGGTCATGGCGCTGTTCCGCTCGATCACGCCGCTGGTCGAGCCGCTGAGCCTGGACGAGGCGTTCCTCGACGTCTCGGGCGCCGGGCGGCGGCTGGGCGACGCGGTCGCGATCGGCGAGTACCTGCGCGCCCGCGTCTTCGACGAGCAGGGCATCACCTGCTCGGTCGGCGTGGCCGGCACCAAGTTCGTGGCCAAGCTCGCCTCCACCGCCGCCAAGCCCGACGGGCTGCTGGTCGTCCGGCCGGCCGAGGTCATGGCGTTCCTGCACCCGCTGCCGGTCGGCGCGCTGTGGGGGGTGGGCGCCAGGACCGAGGAGGTGCTGCTGCGGCTGGGGCTGCGCACCGTCGGCGACCTGGCGCACGTGCCGGTCCGCACGCTGCAGCGGGCGGTGGGCCCGGCGGCCGGCGCGCACCTGCACGAGCTGTCCTGGGGGCGCGACCCGCGACGGGTGGTGCCCGACGAGCCGGAGCGGTCGACCGGGCACGAGGAGACCTTCGGCACCGACGTCGACGACCCCGCCGTCATCCACCGGGAGCTGCTGCGGCTCTCCGAGCGGACGGCGGGCCGGCTGCGCTCGGGCGGCTGGTTGGCCCGCACGGTGACGATCAAGGTCCGCTTCGCCGACTTCGCCACGATCACCCGCAGCCGCACCCTCGACGTCGCCACCGACGTCGGGCAGGAGGTCTACGACACCGCCCGCGCCCTCTTCGACGCCCTCGGCCTGGACCGTGCCCGCATCCGGCTGGTCGGCGTGCGCGCCGAACGCCTGGTGCGGGCCGGGTCGACCCCGCGGCAGCTGGAGCTGGGCGCCCGGGAGCGCGGCCGCCGGGAGGCCGAGCTGGCCGCCGACCGGGCCGCCCGCCGGTTCGGCGCCGGTGCGGTCCGCCCGGCGACGCTGCTGCACCCGGACGGGCAGCGCGCCCCCTGACCCGTGCCCCCTGACCCGCGCCGCCGGACCCGCGGCACCGTCGGCGCGCGGCACCCGACGAGGTGGTCTCCGACCGGGTGGCGGGAACTCCGGCCGCACCCCGTTCGTCTCCCCGCCGAGGCCGTGGGCCACCCACCGGGGTGATCACGGCGAGCCCGGAGCGGCTCGCCTTTCGCACCCGTCGGAGGGCTCGTATCCTCGGTGTCACCGACGGCGGGCACCGCCGTCGGGTTCTTGGCTTTGGCCCATGTGGAGGTCGACGTGCCGCTCTCCGAGCACGAGCAGCGACTGCTGGAGCAGATCGAGCGCGCCCTCGTCGATGACGATCCCAAGTTCGCCTCGTCGGTCCGCAGCGGTGACCGCCGCGGCAAGGCGCGTCGCAAGCTGCAGCTGGGCTTCCTGCTGTTCGTCGTCGGCATGGCCGCCCTCATCGGCGGTGCGGTGATCCCGTCGGTGCCGCTGGGCGCTCTCGGTTTCCTGGTCGCGTTCGGCGGGCTGGCGCTCGCCGTCCTGAACTACCGCTCGGCCACCGGCGTGGTCGAGGCCGGCCCCGGCGGACCGGCGGGCAGCTCGGCCTCCGGCCGGGGCGGCCGGGCCGGGCGCGGCGGTGGCAAGGTCCGCCGCCAGCCGCTGAAGAACCGGCTCGAGGAACGCTTCCGCCGCCGCTACGACCAGTAGCCCGGCAGTCCCCGGCTCCGCGTGACAGCCGCCGTCCCTCCCGGACGGCGGCTGTCGTCGTCTGGGCCCCGATCGACGCAGGAGGCGCACCGTGACCGACCCCGACCCGTCCGCCGTCTGGAACGACCTCGCCGCCTCCGGGGGGCTGTGGGCCTGGGGCGACGAGGACGGCGTGGCCCCGTGGACCGACGGCGGGCACGACGTCCTCCCGCTGTGGACCGCGGCGGACCGGGCGGAGGCCGAGTCGCTCGCCGACGCCGAGCCCGGTGAGGGGCCGGTGTTCCTCGACGTCGACGCCCTGCTCGAGGCGATCCCGGAGTGGGTCGCCGCCGGGGTCGGAGCGGCGGGGCTGGAGTCCGAGGGCGGGCGGTTCCTGCTCACCGTGCCAATGGCCGAGCTCACCGAGCGCCTGCTGCGCCTCCAGGTCGACCGCTCGGCCTGAGGAAGGACCCCCTTGCCCCCCGCCACTCGCAGGCTCGCGGCGGGCCCCTGCAAGGGGGCCGGAGCCGAACTCGCCGCGAGGGCGGTGCTCAGTTGCGCAGCGCCGTCCGGCGGCCCCACCGCGGGCGGGCCAGGGCGTCGCGCAGCCCGCCCAGCAGCGACGGCGGCCACAGCAGCGCACGCAGCCGGGCTCCCCGGGGCGCCGCGGCCAGCAGCCCACGGCGGGCGGTGGCCAGGTCGGCCCGCAGCTCCGGGCCAACGGCGGGGACGCTGCCCGGACGGGCGTAGCTGGCCGCCTCCTCGGCCCGCGCCAGCCGGGTGACCGCCTCGGCCACCCCGGACGCCGGGACCTGGCGGCGGTGCTGCCGGTGCGCGCCGCCGCCGGGCTCGGCCGCTTCGGTCAGCTGCTCGGCCACCTGCCGCGGCGTCCGCGCCGGGTCGGCGGTCCGGCCCAGGTCGAGCGCGGTGGCGGCGAGCTCGTCCCACAGCGCCGCCGGGCTCCCGGTCGCCAGCCGGCGCCGGCGCTGCAGGACCCGCAGCCCGGCCGGCGCCCCGGCCAGCGCCAGCACGGCGAGGACGACCCCCGCCCCGCGCAGCACCGGCGCCCACGAGCCGGCCTGCTCGGGCGCGGTCTGCGGCAGCGGGACGTCCTGCGGCACCGGCTGCTGCTGCGGCCCCTGGGGCGTCGGCGCGGGGAGCGGCGCGGGGATCGGGTCGGTGCGCGGGTCGACCTCCAGGTCCTGCGGCCGGGGCGCCCAGGGCAGCTCCACCGCGCGGTCGGTGTCGATCGGCGTCGGGTCGTAGGGGACCCAGCCCAGGTCGTCGAAGTAGACCTCCACCCAGGCGTGCGCGTCGTCGCTGGTGACCAGCCGGCTGCCGTCGGGCTGCGACGTCCCGGGGGTGTAGCCGAGCACCACCCGCGCCGGGACGCCCGCCGCCCGGACCAGCGCCGCCATCGCGCCGGCGTACTGCTCGCAGTAGCCCTGCCGTAGCCGCAGGAAGTCGGCGAGGTCGTCGCCGCTGGTCCCCGGCGCGGTGGACAGCGAGTACTCGTAGTCGCTGTCCGGGTCGGTGAAGTGCCCGTAGACCGCCTGCACCCGCTCGTAGGGCGTCTGCGCGCCGGCGGTCAGCGTGGCGACCAGCTCGTCGACGCTCGGGTCCAGGTCGGGCAGCGCGGTGTAGCGCTGCACCAGCGGCAGCTCCGGAGGCAGCGGGCCGGCCGCGGCCAGCTCCTCCGGCGTGGGCCGCGGCTCCACCGCCGCCACCGTCCAGGTCTGCCCGGCCGTGGACACGTCGCGGCCGAACACCGTGCCGCTGCCCGGGTCGAAGCGCCACTGCTCCGGCTCGGCCACGTCCACCGTCTGGGGCGCGTAGAGCAGCGGGAGGAAACGGTCCTCGTGGCCGAGGGCGGTGACCAGCGCGTCGACCGGCCGGCCGCCGCGCCGTCCGGGGAGGTTGGCCAGCTCGGCCTCGTCGGCGACCGCGGTCTCGCCGTCGAGGTTGCCCATCGTCCAGCCCTCCGCGGCGTCGTAGACGTCCAGCGCGACGACCCGCAGGTACCCGGGGTCGGGCACCGAGGCGTTGACCTGCAGCAGGTCGACCGGCTCGTCGAGGGTCAGCTGGCCCTGCAGCGCCGCGGCCGGGTCCAGGGCGGTCCCGGTCGAGCCGCCGCCCCCGCCGCGGCCGAAGCCGCCGGAGAAGGTGCCCTCGGTCAGCGTGGGGACGACGGCGCCGACCACCAGCCCGAGCACCACGGCCACCGCCCCGGTGCGGACGGCGGTGAGCGTGCCGGCCCCCAGCAGGGGGCGCCGTCCCTCCGGTGCGCGCCGGCCCAGTCGCCGGTGCTGGTCGGCGAAGAGCAGCAGCGCCAGCCCCGCGGCCGGGGCGGCCACCGGCAGCACGCCGATCGAGCCGGTCACCGTGCTCACCGGCACGCAGAACAGGACCAGCAGCCCCAGCCCGGCCAGCGCCGGCTGCCGGGCGCCGACCGCCACCAGGTCCACGACGACCGCGATCAGGCCGGCCAGCAGCGTGGTCAGCGTGACCAGACCGGTCAGCGGCAGCGCGGGCGTGGACTGCTCGGCCAGCTCCACCGTCCCCTCGGCCATCACCGTGCCGAGGTCGGCCAGGCTGCCACCGGTCGGCAGCCAGCCGCCCCAGGCCTGCTCCGGGGCGAACAGCGCGGTGAGCACGCAGGCCAGCACGACGAGCTGGCCGAAGGGGACGGCGACGGCGACGAGCGCGGTCCACCAGCCGGGCGCGGCGCGGTCCCCGGCGAGCGCGGCGCCGCCGACCCGCAGCAGCAGGCCGCCCGCGGCGACGGCGACGACCGCGGCGAGCACCGGGGGCAGCCAGTCGCCGTCGGTGAAGACCGGCACCAGTGCGAGGGTGCCCAGGGCGGTCGCGACGGCGGCGGCCACCGTCGTCCCGGCGTCGCGCAGCAGGCCCCGCGCGGTCTCCCCGGTCACCGGGCACCCACCTGCAGGACGCCGAGCCGGGCGACCTGCGCCCACACGTCGGCCACCGAGTCCCCGGCGCCTGCGAGGGCCACCTGCCAGCCGCCGGCCCGCAGCAGGTCCGCCGCCGCCTCCTGCTGCCGGGTCAGCTCGGCGCGCGCGGCGGCGCCGACCGGCCGGCGCCGGCGGGCGGCGTCGGCCTCGGCCCAGCTGCCGATGTCGACGAGGACGGCGACGTCGGCGGCCGGGCCGGAGCGCACCTGCACCAGCTCGGCGGCCTCGTCGGGGCCCACGGCCCCCAGCAGCGCCACGACCGGCCCCTCGCCGGCCGCGCGGGTCAGCAGCCCGAGGCCCGGGGCCAGCCCCGCCAGCCGGGAGGGCGCCACCCCCGCCAGCCGGTCCAGCAGCTCTTCCGGGCCGAGTCCCGCGCCGCGCTCGACGGCGGTCAGCTCGGCGCCCTCGGTCACCACCCGGAGCGTGGCACCGCGCGCGATCAGCTCGGTGCCGATGCTCGCCGCCGCCTCCACCAGCCACTCGAGGCTGTCGGCCGGGGGCGTGTCCGGGCCGGTGGTGGCGACGGCGCGGCGGTCGGCGGGGGTGGGGCGGGCGATGAGGTGGGCGCGGGAGCGGGTGTCCAGCAGCAGGGTCGCCTGTGCGCGCCAGGGCCGCTCCTCCAGCCGCACCATCAGCTCGCCGGTGCGGGCGGTGGCCCGCCAGTGCACCTTGCGCAGGTCGTCACCCTGCCGGTACGGCCGGGTGCTCACGTCGTCCTCGCCGTGGACGGCGATCGAGCGGTGCGCGCCCGAGCCCCCGCCGCCCTGTCCGCCGCCCGGACCCCCGGGGCCCAGCGGCACGACGCGGGGGACGACGACCAGCGCGGCGGTGTCGGCGCCGACGACGTTGCGCAGCACCAGGCCGAAGGGGTCGACCAGCCGCAGCCGCAGCGGGCCGAGCCGGTAGCGGCCCCGGCGTCCGCCGTGCACCCGGTAGTGCAGCGTCGTCGATCGGCCGCCGGGCAGCCGGTCGACGACGAACTGCGGGGCCGGCCCGAGCTCCACGGGCAGGGTCTCCGCCAGCAGCCACAGCCCGCCGGGGCCGCGGCCGGCGTTGCCGAGCTCCAGCCGCACGTCGGCGTCCCGCCCGCGCGGCACGCGCGCGGGGGTGACGGTGCGGCGGGTGGCGACCCGGAAGCGGTGCCGGGCCACGGCCACGGCCGACAGCAGGGGGAGCGCCAGCACGAAGACCGCCACCTGAACCAGGGGCGTCTCGCCCAGCAGCACGCCGAGCAGGAGCAGGGTGAGCCCGGCGGCGACCAGGCAGCGGCCGCGCAGCGTCAGGCTCGCCAGCGCGGTGGCGACCGGACCGGCCACCTCAGCGCCCGCGGAGGACGGGGACGGTCCTGAGCAGGTCGGTGACCACCTGCTCGGCGGTGCGGCGGGAGGCCGCGGCGTCCGGGGTCAGCAGCAGGCGGTGGGCGAGCACCGGCACGGCCATCGTCTGCACGTCGTCGGGCAGCACGTGGTCGCGCCCGGCCAGCGCCGCGGTGGCGCGGGCGGTGCGCAGCAGCTGCAGCCCCGCGCGCGGTGAGGCGCCCAGCCGCAGGTCGGGGGAGCGGCGGGTGGCCTCGACCAGGGCCACGACGTAGCGGCGCACCGCCTCGGAGACGTGCAGCCGGCCGACGGCGGCGACCAGCGCGCGCACCCCTGCCGCGTCGGTGGCCGGCGTCAGCGTGGTCAGCGGGTCGGTGGTCACCAGGTCGTCGAGCATGGCCAGCTCGGCCTCGCGGTCGGGGTAGCCCATGGAGACCCGCGCGGTGAACCGGTCGCGCTGGGCCTCGGGGAGGGGGTAGGTCCCCTCCATTTCGATCGGGTTCTGGGTGGCCATCACGAGGAACGGCCGGGCCAGCTCGTAGCTGACGCCGTCCACGGTTACCTGTCGCTCGGCCATGCACTCCAGCAGCGCCGACTGCGTCTTGGGGGAGGCGCGGTTGATCTCGTCGGCCACGACGATGTTGGCGAAGACAGCGCCCGGCTTGAACTCGAACTCGCGGGTCTCCTGGTCGTAGACCGACACCCCGGTGACGTCGCTGGGCAGCAGGTCGGGCGTGAACTGGATCCGGCGCACGCTCGCGTCGACCGAGCCCGCCAGCGCCTTGGCCAGGGTGGTCTTGCCGACGCCCGGCACGTCCTCGACCAGCAGGTGGCCCTCGGCCAGCAGCACGACCAGCGCCAGGTGGACGACGTCGGGCTTGCCGTGGACGACGCGGGCCATGTTCGCCGCGATGCGAGCGCCCTCCGCCGCGACGTCGACCGGGGCCTCGGTCCGTGCGGCGGTCGGCGTCACCTCGGTCACGCGTCCTCCTCGCTGTCCCCCGCAAGCGGGAGGTGTTCCCAACCCGTCGGCCGCCGGTCCGACGGTGCTCTGCCCGTGCGTGACCTCGCGATCTCGGTCACGTCTCAACCGTACGTGGCCGAACGCGTCCCGGGAGTGTCGTCGGCCACGGGCGAGCCCCTCCACCGCGCCCTCCCCGGAGCCCCCACCGGCGCCCCCCACGAGCCCGTGACCGGCCCCGCCGGACGACGTCCGCGGTGAGGCGGGGTGGGACGGCCCCCCACCGCGCCCCACCGCCCGGCGGGGACCCGTCACCGGGCCGCTGACCTGCGGGAGCGGGGGTGGAGAGGACCGATCACGACATGGTGTCGAGTGGTGTCCGGTGGGGCGTAGTGGGTTACTGTGTGGCCCGGTGGGGAGGTACGGCCCGTCCCGGGGGCGCCCCGGAGCACGAGGAGGACCGATGGGGGAGGTGATCCGGTGTTCGTCGGCAGCTACCCGTTGCGTCTCGACGAGAAGGGCCGGCTCGCACTCCCCGTCCGCTTCCGCGAGCAGGTGGCCGGCGGCATGGTGATCAAGAAGGGCCAGGAGCGCTGCGTCTACGGGCTCACCATGGCCCGGGTCGCCGAGCAGAGCGCCGCGGCCGCCGCGATGGCGCCCTCCGACACCGCCGCGGCCCGCATGCGCGCCCGCATGAGCTTCGGGTCGATGGTCGAGGTCGAGCCGGACAAGACCGGCCGCATCACCATCCCCGCCAACCTGCGCGAGTACGCCGGCCTCGACCGCGACGTGGTCGTCGTCGGCGTCGACACCCGCTTCGAGATCTGGGACGCCGCCACCTGGGACGCCTACGTGGCCGAGCAGGAGGCCAGCTACGCCGACATGGAGAGCGAGGGGATGCCCACCCTCTCCTGATCCCGACGTCCCGTTCCTCCGACCCTCCGAGGCCATCCCGCCGACCGAGCCGACTTCCCCGCGGCTCGACCGGACCGGCCCGAGCCACCTTCCCCGCGGCTCGGTCCCAGCGGCACCGGAGGAGATGCACCGCCCACCGGGCACGCCGCCGGCCCCCACCGGCGCGGGCCCGCCCGTCCCCGCGGGGCTCCACCTGACGTACTTCCCCGACGCCAGGCGGACCCCGCGGGGGGCGGGCCGGGCGTCAGCCGCGGGCCGGGCCCCCACCCCGCCCCACGTCCCCCACCTCGCCCCACCGCCGCGCCACACCGACCCCGTCCGCCCTCCTCCCCAGCCACACCCACCCCGTCCCGCCCTCCCACCCCGGGCGCCCCAGGAGCGTCCCCGAGGACCGGCGAAACGCCGCTGCGCTCCGCCCCCCGACCGCCGTTCAGCCCCACCATGGACGGGCCTCCGCGCCCCGAGGGCGCCCCGACCCGTTCAGGAGCCGCCGACGATGAGCAGCACCGAGCCGGCGCTGGGAGGGTGGGCGCCGTCCGCGGTGCACGTGCCCGTGCTGCTCGACCGGGTCACCGAACTGCTCGCCCCTGCCTGCGCCGCCGACGGCGCCGTCCTCGTCGACGCCACCCTCGGCCTGGCCGGGCACTCGCTGGCCCTGCTGCGCGCCCACCCGGGGCTGCGGCTGGTCGGCCTCGACCGCGACCCCGATGCCCGCGCCGAGGCCACCCGCCGGCTCACCGACGCCGGCGTCGCCGACCGGGCCACCGTCGTCCCCGCCGTCTTCGACGAGCTGCCCGGGGTGCTCGACCGGCTCGGCCTGACCGAGGTCCAGGCGGTCCTGTTCGACCTCGGCGTCTCCTCGCTGCAGCTCGACCGGCCCGACCGCGGCTTCAGCTACGCCGCCGACGCCCCGCTGGACATGCGCATGGACCCGTCGGCGCCGCGCACCGCCGCCGACGTCGTCAACACCTATCCCACCGACCGGCTCGCCCGGGTGCTGCGCGTCTACGGCGAGGAGCGCTTCGCCACCCGCATCGCCCAGGCCATCACCCGGGAACGGGAGCGCGCGCCGTTCACGCACACCGAGCGGCTGGCGCACCTGGTGCGCGCCTCGATCCCCGCCGCCACCCGCCGGACCGGGGGGCACCCGGCCAAGCGCACCTTCCAGGCGCTGCGCATCGAGGTCAACGACGAGCTCGGCGTGCTCGAGCGGGCGCTGCCGGCCGCGCTCGACGCGCTCACCGTCGGGGGCCGGATCGCCGTCATCACCTTCCACTCCCTCGAGGACCGCATCGTCAAGCAGACCCTCGCGGCCGGTGCGGTGGACCGCACGCCGCCCGGGCTTCCGGTGCCGCTGCCCGAGATGGGCCCGACGCTGCGGCTGCTGACCCGCGGCGGCGAGGCGCCGTCGGAGGCGGAGGTCGCGGCCAACCCCCGGTCGGCCTCGGCCCGCGTGCGGGCCGCCGAGCGCATCCGGCGGGCCGCGTGAGCGCCACGGGGGCGACGGCGGTCCGGACGACGCCGCGCACGACGACGCACCGGCCGCGGACGCGGCCGGCCAGCGACCGTGAGGAGGCCGCATGAGCGCCACCGCACGCGCGGCCGGGGGCCCGGCCGAGGGCCCTCCCGGCCGCCGGACCGCGCCCCCGCCGGCGAAGGACGCCCGTCCGGAGGCTCGTCGCGGCCCCGTCCCCCCTCCAGGGGCTCGCCGCGGCCCCGTCCCGGGGCCCGCCCCGAGCGTGCGAGGGGTGGGGAGGACGGGGTCCTTCCACGGTGAGGAGCACGGGGCCCTCCTCCGGAGGATGGGCAGGACGGGGTCCTCCCAGGAGCCGCCGGCGCACGCCACGGGCAGCACCGCGCGGGCGGCCGGCCCGGCTCCGGCCCGGTCGGGCCGCGCGCACACCGCGCCGGTGCGCGCAGGCACGCCGCGGAGCCGCCCGGCGGCCCGGCCCGCGGCATCGACCGGCCCGGTGCCCCGCCCGGCGGCCGGCTCACCGGCGTCCCGCCTGCGCACCACCGTCGGGGACCACCGCGCGCCCGTCGTGCTACTCGTCGTGACCCTGCTGGTGGCCACCGCGCTGGGGCTGCTGTTCCTCAACACCGCCATCGCGGTCAACTCGCTCAAGGCGACCCAGCTGGCGGCCGCGAACGAGGACCGCGCCCAGGAGGTGCAGCGCCTGGAGCAGCAGGTCGTGTCCGGCGGCACGCCCGCCGAGCTCGCCCGCGAGGCGCGCGCCGCCGGCATGGTCCCCGCGGGTGCGGCCGCCTACCTGGTCGTCGGGGAGGACGGCACCGTCACCCTGCGCGGCGAGGCCGTCCCGGCCGAGGAGCCGGAGCCGGCCGAGCTCCCGGCCATCCCGCCGCCGCCCGTGGCCGGGGGTGGGGACTGACCGTGGCCCGTCCACCTCGTCCCCCCGCGCCCCGCCGGCGTCCCACGCCGCCGCCGCGCGACGGGGGTGGCGCCTTCACGTCCCGCCGCGCGCCCGGCAGCCGCCGGCTGGCCGGCGCGCTCCAGGTCAGCCGCCGGCGCTACAGCATCGGCTTCGTCCTCGTCGTCGTCCCGCTGCTGGTGATCACCGGCAAGCTGTGGCTGCTGCAGGGCGTCGATAGCGGGCAGTACGCCCTCGCCGCCACCCAGGACCGCATCCGGGTCCAGGACGTCGCCGCGCTGCGCGGCTCGGTGGTCGACCGCGACGGCGATCCGCTGGCCTACACCGTCGCGGCCTCCCGGATCACCGCCGACCCGACGCTCGTCGACGACCCCGCGCGCACGGCGCTGGCGCTCACCACGCTGCTCGACGTCCCGACCTCCGAGCTGACCGACCGGCTCTCCCGGGACGGCCGGTACGTCGTCCTGGCCTCGCAGGTGCCGCCGGAGACGGTCGACGAGATCGAGGAGCTGGGGCTGCCCGGCGTCTTCTCCGAGGACGACCCGGTGCGCCTCTACCCGGCCGGGTCGGTCGCCGGACAGGTCGTCGGCTTCACCGGCCGGGAGGGGCACGGGCTGGCCGGCATCGAGCAGAGCCTCGACGAGCAGCTGGCCGGCACGCCGGGGGAGCGGCGGGTCGAGGTCGGCAGCGGCGGGCACCCGATCCCCTCCGGCCTCGACCAGTCCACCCCCGCCGTCGACGGCAGCACCGTCGAGCTCACCCTCGACTCCGACCTGCAGTTCGTCACCGAGCAGCGGCTGCAGGAGACCTGCCAGGACGGCGCCACGACGCGCGCCTCGGCCGTCGTCCTCGACGTGCACACCGGTCAGGTCGCCGCCATGGGTTCCTGCCCGGGCTACGACCCCGGCAACTACTCGCGGACCGACCCCGAGCTGCTGGGCAACCCGATCGTCTCCAGCGTCTTCGAGCCCGGCTCGGTGCTCAAGGCGGTCACGCTGGCCGCGGCGATCGAGGAGGGCAAGGCGACGCCGGAGACCGTGCTCAGCGTGAACGGGCGCATCGACGCCGGGGACAGGGTGGTGCGTGACGCCCACGACCACCAGCCGATCGACTGGACGGTCACCGGCATCCTCGCCAAGTCCAGCAACGTCGGCACGATCATGCTGGCCCGCGAGGTCGGCGACGCGAAGCTGGAGGAGTACCTGCGGGCCTTCGGTCTCGGCCGCACCACCGGGATCGAGCTGCCCGGCGAGAGCGCCGGCATCCTCCAGGACTCCGCGGAGTGGACCGAGAGCCGGGCGGCCAACGTGCCGATCGGGCAGGGCGTCTCGGTGACCACACTGCAGATGGCGTCGGTCTACCAGGCGATCGCCAACGACGGGGTGCGCATCGAGCCGCGCATCGTCTCCTCGGTCGGCGGCCGGCCGGCGCCCGCACCGGAGAGCACCCGGGTGCTGAGCGAGTCCACCGCCGACGACGTCGCCTACATGCTCGAGGCCGTCGTCGGCCCCGGTGGGACCGCGCCGCTGGCGCAGGTCGACGGCTTCCGGGTGGCCGGCAAGACCGGCACCGCACAGCGGGCCAACCCCGAGTGCGGCTGCTACGACGGCGGGGGCTACGTGACGACGTTCGTCGGGTTCGCCCCGGCCGACGACCCGCAGTACGTCGTCGCGGTCGACCTCGAGCGCCCCACCAGCAACGAGGAGGGCGGCCAGGTTGCCGCCCCGGTGTTCGCCGACATCCTGCGCCAGGCGCTGACCGCGGACGGCATCGTGCCGTCGGGGACGCCCCGGCCCGACTTCGTGCTGACCGGCCCGCAGCAGTAGGAGGACCACCCTTCCCCCCACGCCTCGTCGAAGTACCCCGTCCTCCCCACCCCTTCGCAGGCTCAGGGCGGGACCCCAGACGGGGCAGCGGGCCCCTGGAGGGTGGCCGTTGCAGCACGTCCCCGGGGCCCCGCAGGGCGCCGTTGCAGTCCGTGACCAGGCCCGGGACGGGGCCGTCGTCGGCAGGTGGCGCGCCCACCGTGTGTGGGCGGCGGCCCGGGACCGGCCCGCCGGTAGATTGGAGTCCCGTGAGCCAGAGCGGGAAGGGGACGGCGTCCCGGCCGACGGGGACCGGCCCCCTGACCCTCGCCGATCTCGCCGACCTGCTCGGCGCGCCCGTCCAGGGCGACGCCGGCACCGCGGTCACCGGCGTGACGCTGGCCTCCGGGGAGGTCGGCCCCGGCGACCTCTACGCCGCCCTGCCCGGCGCCCGCACGCACGGCGCCCGGTACGCGGCCGACGCGGCGGCGCGCGGTGCGGCCGCCGTCCTCACCGACCCGACCGGCCGCGAGGAGGCCGCCGCCACCGGTCTGCCGGTGTGCGTCGTCGACGATCCGCGCGGCCTGCTCGGCGCGGTGGCGGCGCGGGTCTACGGCGAGCCGGCCCGGCGGCTGCAGGTCATCGGGATCACCGGCACCAACGGCAAGACGACGACGAGCTACCTGGTCGAGGCGGGCCTGGCCGCCGCCGGCCGCGGCACCGGCCTGGTCGGCACCGTCGAGACGCGCACCCGCGGTCGCGCCGCCGACGGCACGCCGACGGTCACCACCCTGCCCAGCGTGCGGACGACACCGGAGGCGCCGGCCCTGCACGCGCTGCTGGCCCGGATGGCCGACTCCGGCGTGCAGACGGTCGTCATGGAGGTGTCCAGCCACGCGCTGGTGCTCGGCCGGGTGGGCGGCATCCCGTTCGCCGCGGCCGGCTTCACCAACCTCGGCCGCGACCACCTGGACTTCCACACGGACATCGAGGACTACTTCCTCGCCAAGGCGCGGCTGTTCGACGGCCGCGCCGCCGTCGAGGTGGTCGACGTCGACGACCCGTACGGGCGGCGGCTGGCCGGCATGCTCGGCGACCGCCGCGCGGTCACCGTCTCCACCCAGGGCGCCGACGCCGACTGGACGGCGACCGGCCTGGGCCCCGCCCCCGGCGGCGGGACGGCGTTCACCCTGTCCGGCCCGGGCGGGCGCAGCTGGCCGGCGCGGGTGCGGCTGCCCGGGGCGTTCAACGTCGCCAACGCCGTCCTGGCCGTGGCGCTGCTCGACGCGGTCGGCGTGCCGGTGGAGACGGCGCTGACCGGGCTGGCCGAGACGGTCGTGCCCGGCCGGATGGAGCCGGTGGACGCCGGCCAGCCGTTCGTCGCCGTCGTCGACTACGCGCACACCCCCGACGCCGTCGCCACCGCCCTCGCCGCGCTGCGCGCAGCCACCCCCGGGCGGGTCCTCACCGTGCTCGGCTGCGGCGGTGACCGCGACCCCGGCAAGCGGGCGGCGATGGGGGAGGCCGCGGCGCGCGGCAGCGACCTGCTCGTCGTCACCGACGACAACCCGCGCTCGGAGGACCCCGCCGCCATCCGCGCGGCGATGCTCGCCGGCGTCCCCGCAGACCGGCGCGGCGACGTGGTCGAGGTCGGCGACCGGCGCGCCGCGATCGCCGAGGCGGTCGCCCGCGCCCGGCCCGGCGATGCCGTCCTGGTGGCCGGCAAGGGCCACGAGACCGGCCAGGACGTGGCCGGCACCCTGCACCCCTTCGACGACCGCGCCGTGCTGCGCGAGGCCCTGGCGCAGCGTGTGCCGGCCGGAGTGGAGCCTCCAGCGTGATCGAGATGAGCCTGGCCGAGGTGGCCGAGGCGGTGGGTGGCCGGCTGACGCCGGACGCCGCCGGCACCGTTCCCGGGAAGGTCACCGTCGACTCCCGTGCCGTGGCACCCGGCGACCTGTTCGTCGCCGTGCCGGGGGAGCGGGTGGACGGGCACGACTTCCTCACCGCCGCCGCGGCCGCCGGCGCGGTCGCCGCGCTGACCACCCGCCCCGACGGCGCGCTGCCCTGCGTGGTCGTCGACGAGCCGGTCGCCGCGCTGGGCCGGCTGGCCGCGGCGGTGCACACCCGGCTGGCGGGCGGTGACCTGGTCACGATCGGCATCACCGGCTCCTCGGGCAAGACCAGCACCAAGGACCTGCTCGGCCAGGTGTTGGCCACCGCGGGCGCCACGGTCAGCCCGCCCGGCTCGTACAACAACGACATCGGCCTGCCGCTCACCGTGCTCGACGCCGACGAGGACACCCGCTTCCTCGTGCTGGAGATGGGCTCACGCGGGCGGGGGCACATCGCCCGCCTGTGCCGGGTGGCCCGGCCCGACGTCGGCGTCGTGCTCAACGTCGGCTCGGCGCACCTGGGCGAGTTCGGCTCCGCCGACGGGATCGCCGTCGCCAAGGGCGAGCTGGTGGAGGCGCTGCCGGCCGAGGGCACCGCCGTCCTCAACGCCGACGACCCCCGGGTGATCGGCATGGCGCCGCGCACGCGGGCCCGGGTCGTCACCACCGGCCGGTCGGCGGGCGCCGACGTCCGTGCCGAGGACGTCGCCCTCGACGAGGCCGGCCGGGCCGGCTTCACCCTGGTCGCCGGCGGCGAGCGTGCCGCGGTGCGGCTGCAGGTGGTCGGCGAGCACCAGGTCGCCAACGCGCTCTCGGCCGCCGGGGCCGCGCTCGCCGCCGGGATGGCACCCGACGCGGTCGCCGCCGCGCTGTCGGCCGCCGAGCCGCGCAGCCGCTGGCGGATGGAGGTGACCCGCCGGGACGACGGCGTCACCGTCGTCAACGACGCCTACAACGCCAACCCCGAGTCCATGCGGGCCGCGCTGGCCGCGCTGGCGGGGCTACCGGCGCGGCGGCGGGTCGCCGTCCTCGGCGCGATGGCCGAGCTCGGCCCCGGCGCTGCCGACGAGCACGAGCGGCTGGGGCGCGACGCCGTCGCCGCCGGGGTGGACCTGGTCGTGGCCGTCGGACCGGATGCTGTAGGGATAGCCGACGGGGCGCTCGCCGCGGGTGCCCGCGAGGGCGAGGGCGCGGTGCGCGTGCCCGACCGGGCGGCCGCCCGGGAACTGCTGACGGAGGTGCTGGTGCCCGGTGACGTCGTGCTGGTGAAGGCCAGCCGGTCCTACGGGCTCGAGGTGCTCGCGGCCGACCTCCTCGCCGCCGGGGCAGGCGCGTGAGGTCGATCCTGATCGCGGCCGCGTTCGGGCTGATCATCTCGATCCTGGCCACGCCGGTCGCCGTGCACCTGTTCCGCCGCAAGGGCTTCGGGCAGGAGATCCGGGACGACGGCCCGGAGAGCCACCTGTCGAAGAAGGGCACGCCCACGATGGGCGGCACCGTCATCGTCGGGGCCACCGTCGGGGGCTACTTCATCGCCCACCTGTTCCTGATCGACCAGCCCGGCCGCGGGCCGTCGGCCAGCGGGCTGCTGGTGCTCTTCCTGATGGTGGGCCTGGGCACCGTCGGGTTCCTCGACGACTACCTCAAGATTCGCTTCCGGCGCAGCCTCGGGCTGAACAAGACCTCCAAGCTGGTCGGCCAGCTGGTCATCGGGGTCGCCTTCGCCGTCCTGGCGCTGAACTTCCCGGACGAGGCCGGCATCACCCCGGCCTCGGAGTTCGTCTCCTACGTCCGCGACATCGGCCCGCTGTTCCTGGGCTCGGTCGGCTTCGTGGTCCTCGCGTACCTGTTCATCGCCGGGTTCTCCAACGCGGTCAACCTCACCGACGGCCTCGACGGGCTGGCGGCCGGCTGCTCGGCGATGGTCTGCGGCGCCTACACGATCATCTCGTTCTGGCAGTTCACCCACGACTGCACCAGCGAGCTGATCGAGGGCTGCTACATCGTCCGCGACCCGTTGGACGTCACGCTGGTGGCGGCCGCCGGGCTGGGCGCCTGCCTGGGCTTCCTGTGGTGGAACACCAGCCCTGCCCGGATCTTCATGGGAGACACCGGCTCGCTGGCCCTCGGCGGGCTGCTCGCCGGCCTCGCCGTCGTCACCCGCACCGAGCTGCTGCTGGTCGTGCTCGGCGGGCTGTTCGTCGCGGTGACGCTGTCGGTGGTCATCCAGGTGGCCTTCTTCCGGGCCACCCGCCGCCGGGTGTTCCGGATGGCGCCGCTGCACCACCACTTCGAGCTGGCCGGCTGGACCGAGAACACGGTGATCGTGCGCTTCTGGCTGGTGACCGGGATGTCGGTCGCCTTCGGGCTGGGCCTGTTCTACGCCGACTGGCTGGCGATCGCCGGACTGTGAGGGACAGGCTGCTGCGACACGCCCCGACGGTCCGCCGGGAGACCCGCCCCGGCGGCCACGATGGCCGGATGGAGTCCACCGGGGTCCCGACCGCACCCGGGCGACGCCGGACCGGGCCGACCGGGCGCAGGACGCCGGTCCGCCGGTTCGCGCCCCCGGCCTGGCTCGACGGCCCCATGACCAGCTTCCAGCTGGTCGTCGGCGCGGCCGGCATGCTCCTGGCCATCGGCCTGGTCATGGTGTTCTCCGCCTCGGCGATCGAGGCCGCGCTCAACGACCAGCCCGCCTGGCGGCCCGGCGTCGACCAGGTCGTCTTCGCCGTCCTCGGCCTCGTCGCGCTGCTGGTGGCGGTGCGGCTGCCGGTCGGCCTGGTGCGCCGCTGGGCCCCGATCGGCCTGCTCGTCGCCGCGGCGCTGCTGGTCGCGGTGCTCGTGCCGGGCATCGGCATGGAGCTCAACGGGTCCCGGGCCTGGATCGACCTGGGCTTCACCAACTTCCAGCCCTCCGAGCTGGCCAAGCTGGTCTTCGCCCTGTGGGGCGCGCACATCCTGGCGGTGCGCGACCGCTTCCTCACCGTCAGGACGCTGCTGGTGCCGCTGGTGCCGGTGTTCGGCCTCCTGTCGTTCCTGCTCTACCTGGAGCCGGACTTCGGCGGGGTCGTCAGCCTCGGCCTGGTGCTGGTCGGCCTGCTGTGGGCCGGCGGCCTGCCGCCCCGCTGGTTCGCCGGCTTCTTCGTCGCGGGCGCGGCTGCCGTGGCGCTCATGGTCGCCGTGGCCCCATACCGCATGGAGCGGGTCACCTCGTTCCTCGACCCCTTCGCCGACCCCTCCGACACCGGCTTCCAGGCCATCCGCGGCTTCTACGCGCTGGCGACCGGCGGGCTGTGGGGCGTCGGGCTGGGCAACAGCGCGATGAAGTGGAACCTGCTGCCCGAGGCGGAGTCGGACTACATCTTCGCGATCATCGGCGAGGAGCTCGGCTTCCTCGGCTGCCTGGTCGTGGTCACCCTCTACGGCCTGCTCGCCCACGCCGGTTTCCGGATCGCCCGCCGCACGGCCGACCGCTTCGTGCAGCTGGCCTGCGTCGCTATCACGGTGTGGCTGGTCGGGCAGGCGGCCCTGAACATGGGCTACGTGGTGGGTCTGCTGCCGGTCACCGGCCTCACGCTGCCGCTGGTCTCCGCCGGTGGCACCTCGCTGGTGCTCACCCTGTTCATCGTGGGGCTGCTCATCCGCTTCGCCCGCTCCGAGCCCGAGGCCGTCGAGCACCTGCGCCGGGCCGACCGCAACCGGCTGTCCCGCTGGCTGCTGCCGGTGCCCGAGCAGACCGTCGACCCGGTGGGTTCGCGCCGCGCCCGCCGTCCCGGGCGGCCGGTCGAGGACTCCGGCCGCACGCCCGAGCGAACCGCGCGTCGCTCCGCCGGCTCCGGTGCCCGCACCGTCGCCCGCGTCGTCCCGGTCCCGCCGGGGGAGCGCGCCCCGCGCGAGCGGGTGCCGGCCCGCGAGCGGCGGACGGCGGACGGCCGCGGCCGGATCCCCGAGGCCCGCCGGCAGCCGCCGCCCCGGGCCCGCGCCACCGCCCCCGAGCAGCCGCGGCGGCCACGGTGAGCGTCAGCGTCGTCCTGGCCGGCGGCGGCACCGGCGGCCACATCGAGCCGATGCTCGCCCTCGCCGACGCCCTGCTGCGCCGCGGCGCGATCGAGGGCGGCCTGCGCGTCACCTGCCTCGGCACCGCCCGCGGCATGGAGACCCGGCTGGTCCCCGCCCGCGGCTACGACCTGCGGCTGATCCCGCCGGTGCCGCTGCCGCGCAAGCCCACCCTCGACCTGCTGCGGGTACCCGGCCGGGTGGCCCGATCGGTGTCCGAGACCCGGGCGCTGCTGCGCGAGCTGTCCGCCGACGTCGTCGTCGGCTTCGGCGGCTACGTGGCGCTGCCGGCCTACCTGGCGGCCCGCCGCGAGCGGGTGCCGGTCGTCGTGCACGAGCAGAACGCGCTGCCCGGCCTCGCCAACCGCGTCGGCGCGCGGGTCGCCGAGCGGGTCGCCGTCACCGTGCCCGGTACGCCGCTGCGCGGCGCCGCGCACGTCGGCATGCCGCTGCGGACGGCGATCAGCACGCTGGACCGCCCCGCCCGCCGCGCCGAGGCCCGCGCGACCTTCGGCCTGGACCCCGACCGGCCCACGCTGCTGGTCTTCGGCGGGTCGCAGGGCGCGGCCTCGCTGAATCGCGCCGCGGTCGGCGCCGCCGACGCGCTCACCGCCGCCGGGGTGCAGGTGCTGCACGCCCGCGGCCCCAAGAACACCGACGTCACCGTCCCCCCGCGGGCACCCGGGCAGGCGCCCTACGCCGTCGTCGACTACCTCGAGCGCATGGACCTCGCCTACGCTGCCGCCGACCTGGCCCTGTGCCGGGCGGGCGCGGTCACCGTGGCCGAGCTGTCCGCGGTCGGGCTGCCGGCGGTGTTCGTGCCGCTGCCCATCGGCAACGGCGAGCAGCGGCGCAACGCCCTGCCCGTCGTCGACGCCGGGGGAGGACTGCTGGTGGACGACGCGGACCTGTCGCCGTCCTGGATCGAGGAGCACGTCATCCCGATGGTCACCGACCCGGCCACGCTGGCCCGGTACGCCGAGCACGCCGCGGCCGCCGGCGCCCGGGACGCCGACGAGCGCCTGGCCGACATCGTGCTGGAGGTGGCCCGGTGAGCGCGGCTGCGGTGGCGGCCTGGGCCGACCCGGTGCCGAGTCTGGAGGAGCTCGGCGCGGTGCACTTCGTCGGCATCGGCGGCGCCGGGATGAGCGGCATCGCCCGCATCCTGCTGGCCCGCGGCGTGCCGGTCTCCGGCAGCGACCGCCGCGACACCCCGACGCTGCTGGCGCTGCGCGCGCTCGGTGCCCGGGTGGAGCTCGGCCACGACCCCACCCACCTGGGCGACGCCGACACCGTCGTCGTCTCCACCGCCATCCGCGAGGACAACCCCGAGCTCGCCGCCGCCCGCGAGCGGGGCCTGCGGGTGCTGCCGCGTGCGGTGGCGCTGGCCGCGGTGATGGCCGGCAAGCGCAGCGTCGCCGTGGCTGGCACGCACGGGAAGACCTCGACCACCTCGATGCTCACCGTCGCGGTGCAGGCCTGCGGCGTGGACCCCTCCTTCGCCATCGGCGGCGACCTCAACGAGTCGGGCAGCAACGCGCACGCCGGCGGGGGCGACGTCTTCGTCGCCGAGGCCGACGAGAGCGACCGCTCCTTCCTGCTGCTGGCGCCGCACGGCGCGATCGTCACCAACGTCGAGGCCGACCACCTGGACAACTACGGCGACCTGGCCGCGGTCGAGGCGGCCTTCGACCGGTTCCTGCAGACGCTGGACCCGGCCGGCTTCGTCGTCCTGTGCGCCGACGACCCGGGCTCGGCGCGGCTGCGCACCGTGCCCACCCCGGCCCGCGTGCGCACCTACGGCACCGCCGAGGACAGCGACCTGCGGCTGGTCGACGTCGAGGTGGGCCCGGAGACCACCGCCTGGACCGCCGTCCTCGACGGCGACGTGCTCGGCCGGGTGCCGATCCGGGTGCCGGGCGAGCACATGGCCCGCAACAGCGCCGCCGCGCTGCTGGCCGGGCTGGAGCTCGGCCTGCCCGCCGAGGGGCTGATCAGCGGCCTGGGCCGCTTCGGTGGGGTGCACCGCCGCTTCGAGCTCAAGGGCACCGTCGGCGGGGTGCGGGTCTACGACGACTACGCCCACCACCCGACCGAGGTCGAGGCGCAGCTGCGCGCCGCGCGGGCGGTCGCTGGCACCGGCCGGGTGGTCGTGGCCTTCCAGCCGCACCTGTACAGCCGCACGCGGGAGTTCGCCGCCGCGTTCGGTACGGCCCTCGGCCTGGCCGACGAGGTCGTGGTCATGGACGTCTACGGCGCCCGTGAGGACCCGGTCCCGGGCGTCACCGGCGCGATGGTCGCCGACGCGGTCGCCCTGCCGGCCGAGCGGGTGCACTTCGAGCCGTCCTGGTCGGCCGCGGCCCCGGCGCTGGCCGACCGGGCCGGCCCCGGCGACCTGGTGATCACCATGGGTGCCGGCAACGTGTCCATGGTCGGCCCGGAGGTCCTCGAGGCGTTGCGGGCCCGGCTGGCGCCGCCCGGCTCGCCGGCCGGTGGCGACCCGGGGGGTCCCCCGCGGTGAGCCGCTCGGGGACCACCACCAGCGACCGCGCAGGCGGGGGGTCCTCGCGGGCCGGTGTCGAGCGCCGCCGTCCGGCCGCCCGGCGGAGGTCACGCCGGGACACCCCGGCCGATCGGCGACGACGGCTGCTGCTGCGCGGCGGAGTCGCCACCGCGGTGCTCGGCCTGCTGGCCTGGCTGCTGTGGGGGAGTCCCGTGCTCGCCGTGGCCGACGTGCGGGTCGACGGCGCCGGCACACTGACCGCGGCGGAGGTCGTCGACGTCGCCGGCATCGCCGAGGGGACGCCGCTGCTGCGGGTCGACGTCGACGCCGCCGAGGCCCGGGTCGCCCGGCTGCCGCAGGTGGCCGGCGTCGAGGTGACCCGCGGCTGGCCGCGCAGCGTCGTCGTCACCGTGGTGGAACGGGTGCCGGTCGCGGAGGTGGAGGAGTCCGGGACCCGCTCGCTGGTCGACGCCGACGGCGTCCTCTTCGACACGGTCACGGGGTACCCGCCGGTCGGCGTGGTGCCGCTCGAGGTGGCCGACCCCGGACCCGAGGACCCCGCCACGCGCGCCGCGCTGGCCGCCTTGGTCGTGCTGCCGGAGGACGTCCGCGTCGACCTGGCCGACGCCCGGGCGACCAGCGCCGAGGACGTCACGCTCACCCTCGAGGACGGCACCACCGTGCTGTGGGGGAGCGCGGAGGAGGCCGGCGCGAAGGCGGATGCGCTCGTCGCGCTGCTCGGCCAGCTGCAGGCCGGGAACCTCGCGCCGGCCGACACCATCGACGTCAGCACCCCCTCGGCGGTCGTCCTCCGCTAGCAGGAGGACCCGTCCTCCCCACCCCTCGCGAGCTCGGGGCGGTGCCCTGGACGGGGCCGGCGGGATCCTGTGGGGGCCGTGCAGGGTGGTCCTCCCGCTGGCCGCGGCACGCGCGGCGGGGCAGGGTGGCCCGGTGAGCACCGGGCCGGTCAGCCGCTTCCCCGTCCCCCCGCGCGACGAGCTGCCCGAGCAGCTGCGCGAGCGCTACGCCGAGGTGGAGGAGCGTTCGGGCTTCCTGCCCAACGTCTTCGCCGCGCTGGCCTGGCGCCCGGCCGAGGCGGCGGCCTTCTTCGCGCTGCACGACGCGCTCATGGACAAGGACACGCCGGGGCTGTCCACGGCCGACCGGGAGCTGGTCGTGGTCGCCACCAGCGCGGCCAACGACTGCCTGTACTGCGTCGTCGCCCACGGGGCCATCGCCCGGATCCGCGCCCGCGACCCCTACCTCGCCGACCAGGTCGCCGTGGACTGGCGCAAGGCGCCGGTGTCCGACCGGCTGCGCGCCGTCCTCGAGGTCGCCGTCCGGCTGGCGGTGGAGCCGGTGGCGGTCACCGCCGCCGACCTCGACCGGCTGCGCGGCCACGGCCTGACCGAGGACGACGTGTGGGACGTCGGCGCGATCGTGTCGTTGTTCGCGCTGTCCAACCGGCTGGCGCACTGGGCGGCGATCCCGCCGAACGAGGAGTTCTTCCTGCTGGGTCGCGTCCCCCGCCGGTAGCCGGGACTGCGCTGGGTCGCCAACCGGCGCCGCACCGTGTCCGGCGCCCTCCTGCGACGACACGCGCGGGTCCGCGACACGCCCGACACCGCAGATCACTTGGGCGAGTTCCCGATACGGGCATGTCACGGCTCTCGACCTGCACATGAGACGGTTCCCGCGCGGGTCGTCACCCCTCGTGGTTCAGGTGTGACCACTGCGTCGCGCGAGATCGGTGGGGACTCGCGTGTCCGACACGCCGGGCCCGGGTCGGTGCTTGTAGCGCCCGCGAGCACCCACCTAACTTCGTGCGCGTCGACCCAGTTGACATAACTATAAGGCTTTACTTGAGGATGAGGGTCGAGGTCGGGAGCCCCACATGACACCTCCGCACAACTACCTCGCGGTCATCAAGGTCGTCGGCATCGGCGGCGGCGGGGTGAACGCGGTCAACCGCATGATCGAGGTCGGCCTCAAGGGGGTCGAGTTCATCGCCATCAACACCGACGCGCAGGCGTTGTTGATGAGCGACGCGGACGTCAAGCTCGACGTCGGCCGTGAGCTCACCCGCGGGCTCGGCGCCGGCGCGCAGCCCGACGTCGGCCGGCAGGCCGCCGAGGACCACCGTGAGGAGATCGAAGAGGTGCTCAAGGGCGCCGACATGGTCTTCGTGACCGCCGGCGAGGGCGGTGGCACCGGCACCGGCGGTGCGCCGGTCGTCGCCTCGATCGCCCGCAAGCTCGGCGCGCTGACCATCGGCGTGGTCACCCGCCCGTTCTCCTTCGAGGGCAAGCGGCGGGCCGTGCAGGCCGAGTCGGGCATCGAGGAGCTGCGCAACGAGTGCGACACGCTCATCGTCATCCCCAACGACCGGCTGCTGCAGCTGGGCGACCGGAACGTCAGCGTCATGGACGCCTTCCGGACCGCCGACCAGGTGCTGCTGTCCGGTGTCCAGGGCATCACCGACCTGATCACGACGCCGGGTCTGATCAACCTGGACTTCGCCGACGTCAAGTCGGTCATGTCGGGTGCCGGGTCGGCCCTCATGGGCATCGGCAGCGCGCGTGGTGACAACCGGGCGCTGCTGGCCGCCGAGCAGGCGATCGCCAGCCCGCTGCTGGAGGCCTCGATGGAGGGCGCCCACGGCGTGCTGCTGTCGATCTCCGGTGGCTCGGACCTCGGGCTGTTCGAGATCAACGAGGCCGCCTCGCTGGTCTCCGACGCCGCGCACGCCGACGCCAACATCATCTTCGGTGCGGTCATCGACGACGCCCTCGGTGACGAGGTGCGCGTGACCGTCATCGCCGCCGGCTTCGACGGCGGCAAGCCGGCGGGTCGCAAGGACACCGGCATCGCCTCGGTCCCGGCCGCCGCCCCGGTGGCTCCGCCGACGGCCCCCCGGATGCCGGTGCACCCGCAGCCGGTGGGCGGCGTCCCGACAGGGGAGCGGCTGGTCCCCTCGGCGCAGTCCCAGGCGCCGCAGGCGCAGCCGAACCCGCCGTCGACCTCGCAGCTGCCGGGCCGCGCGGCCGCGGGCGGCGGCGGGATCACCGTGCCGCCGCTGCCGCCGGTCCCCGGCGCCAACGCGAACGCCGCCGCCGCGGGCCGGCGTCCGCTGTCCAACGAGGACTTCGAGGAGGAGCTCGACATCCCGGAGTTCCTGCGCCAGTGAGGGGACCCTCCTGCCCCCCACAGCTCGCAGGCTCGCTGCGGGCTCCTGCAGGAGGGCCGCCCGTGCTCCCCACCGGAGAAGGACCCCGTCCTCCCCACCCCTCGCCAGCTCAGGGTGGGACCCGGGACGGGGCCGCGGCGGGCCCCTGCGCGGGGGCCGCACTGTGAGTTCCGCTCCGGCCGCCTCGCAGGCGGTGCGACCCCGACGGGTCGTCACCGACCGGCGGGGCGGCCGGTCCGTGTCTCCCTACGACTCGTTCAACCTCGGCAGCCACGTCGGGGACGACCCGGTCGCCGTGGCCGCCAACCGGGAGCGGCTGGCCCGCGAGCTCGGCGTGGCCGCCGACCGGCTGGTGTGGATGGACCAGGTCCACGGCACGCGGGTCGCCGTCGTCGACGGGCCGGTCGACGGCCCGCTGGCCGGGACCGACGCCGTGGTCACCCGCACGCCGGGGCTGGTGCTCTGCGTGCTCGTCGCCGACTGCGTGCCGGTGCTGCTCGCCGACTCCGCCGCCGGTGTGGTCGCCGCGGTGCACGCCGGGCGGGAAGGCGTCCGGCAGGGCGTCGTCCCCGCGACGCTCGCCGCCATGGCGCGGCTGGGCAGCCGCCCCGCCGACGTCACCGCGCTGCTCGGCCCGGCCGTCTGCGGCACCTGCTACGAGGTGCCCCGGGCGATGCAGGCCGAGGTGGCCCGCGTCGCGCCGGCCGCCGCGGTCCGCACCCGCCGGGGGACGCCGGGACTGGACCTGCGGGCCGGGCTCGCCGAGGTGCTGCGCGGCGCCGGCGTCGGGCAGGTTGTGCACGACCCCAGGTGCACCGTCGAGGACCGCCTCCTCTTCTCCCACCGCCGTGACGGCGTCACGGGCCGCCAGGCCGGCGTGGTCTGGATCGGGTAGGGACAACCCTGCCCCCACCGCCCGCAGGCTCGCGGCGGGACCCTGCAGGGCGGCCACTCAGCCCACCCTCCGTTGTCGCTCGGGCCGGGCCCCTGCAGTGCCCGGTGCGCCGGATCCGTGGTCATCGGGGCCGGATCGCCACGAGTACGTCGCACTCGACCCGGTCCCCGACGTCGCGGCCGACCGGGAGCCGCGGTCCTGCACGGCACGGGGGAGGATCGCGCTCGTGACCTCCCCGGCCGACCGCCTGCAGGCCGTCCGTGACCGCATCGCCGCCGCCGCCCGCGCCGCCGGCCGCGACCCCGCCGAGGTGCGCCTGCTCGCGGTGAGCAAGACCTGGCCGGCGGACGCCGTCCGCGAGCTCGCCGCACTCGGGCAGGCCGACTTCGGGGAGAACCGCGCCCAGGAGCTCACCGGCAAGGCCGCGGAGCTGGCCGACCTGCCCCTGCGCTGGCACTTCATCGGCCAGTTGCAGCGCAACAAGGCCGCCGCCGTCGCCCGGCTCGGCGCCGTCGTCCACTCGGTCGACCGGCTCTCGCTGGCCCGCGCCCTCGCCCGGGTCGGCGTCGAGACCGGACGGCCGGTCGAGGTCTTCCTGCAGGTCGACCTCGGTGGCCCCGAGGGGGAGCTGGCCGCCCGCGGCGGGGCCGACCCGGCCGAGGTCCCGGCGCTGGCCGACGCGGTCGCCGCCGAGGAAGGCCTCGCGCTCCGCGGGCTCATGGCGGTGGCCCCGCGCGGAGCGGCGCCCGGCCCCGCCTTCGGTCGCCTGGCGGCGCTCGCCCAGCGGGTCCGCGCCGACCACCCTGAGGCGCTGGACCTCTCCGCCGGAATGAGCGCCGACCTCGAGGAGGCCGTGGCGGCCGGCAGCACGCTCCTGCGTGTCGGAACCGCGCTGTTCGGGACGCGGCCCCTAGCCTCCGGGCAGGACGAGTCACACCAGTCACACGGGTCCCAGCAGCCCGGGTGACCACGCGCGCGGACGAAGAGGGGCAGGGCTGATGGCCGGAGCCATGCGGAAGATGGGCATCTACCTCGGGCTGGTGGAGGACGACGACGCCCGGGCCTACGGCCGGTACGACGCCCAGCAGGGGGACGCCGACCGCTACGACCGCCTCGAGGAGCGCCGGTACTCCCGGTACGCCGCCGAGGACGGCTACGACGACCGCTACGACGTCGGGGACCGCTACGACGCCGACTACCGGGGCGACGGTTACCGCGACGGCGACTACCGGGCCGACGACCGCTTCGCCGACCTCCCGGCCGACCTGCCGCCGGCGCCGGACCCCGAGCCGCTGGCGCTGCCCCGCCGCCCCGCGGCCAACCGCAACCTCGGCCTGGCGCCCAGCCCCGGTGGCTCCAGCGCCGCCCGCCTCGGCGGGCTGGCCGGTGCCGGGATCGGATCGGTGCCCAGCCCCGCGACCGCCGTGTCCGGTCCCGTGGGGGCCGCCGGCCTCGCCGTCCGTGAGCCGGTCGCCGCCACGCCCGAGCCGGAGCCGGCGCCCGCCGCGGCGCCCCAGCCGTACCGGATCACCACGCTGCACCCGCGCACCTACAACGAGGCGCGCCAGATCGGCGAGAGCTTCCGCGACGGCAAGCCGGTGATCATGAACCTCACCGAGATGGACGACGCCGACGCCAAGCGGCTCGTGGACTTCGCTGCGGGTCTGTCGTTCGGGCTGCGCGGTAGCATCGAGCGCGTCACGAACAAGGTGTTCCTGCTGAGCCCGCAGGACGTCGACGTGACGGCCGAGGACAAGGCGCGGATCCGCGAAGGTGGGTTCGCGACCCGTCCCGAGGCCTGACACAGGACCGACCGGCACCCCGGGTGCCCTGGGACGAGCGAGGACCGTGGCACTCTTCTGGAACATCCTCTCGTCGGTCCTGCTCGTCTTCCTCGTGCTGCTCTTCGCACGGTTCGTCGTCGACTGGGTGATGGTGCTGGCGCGCAGCTGGCGTCCGTCGGGGCTGGTGGCGGCGGGTCTGGAGGTCGTGTACGCCACGACGGACCCGCCGCTCAAGGCGATCCGGAAGGTGATCCCGCCCTTGAACCTGGGGTCGATCCGCCTGGACCTCGCGTTTATGGTGCTCCTGATCGCCGTGTACATCCTGCGTGGCATCGTGAACAGCCTCGCGATCGCCGCCGCGTGACCGCTGTCCCCACCCGGGGCGGGGGTCCCGGTGGCCGGCCGGGGCCGTCCGCTCGTCCGCCGTCGTCCCTGTCCCCGTTGTCCGACCCGAGGTGAAGTCGATGCCACTCACGCCTGCCGACGTGCACAACGTCGTCTTCAAGAAGCCGCCGATCGGCAAGCGGGGCTACGACGAGGACGAGGTGGATGCATTCCTCGACGTGGTGGAGGCCGAGCTGGCCCGGCTGATCGAGGAGAACAACGAGCTGCGCTCGGGCTCCGCGACCGGCCGCACCGCGCGCGCCGTCGAGGTGCCGGAGCCCCCGGCGCCCGCGCCCGTCGCCGCGCCGCCGCCTCCGCCGGTGCGCGAGGACGACAGCACCCGTGCGTCGCGGATGCTGGCCCTGGCCACCGAGACCGCCGACAAGTACGTCAACGAGGCCAAGGCCCAGGCCGACCAGATGGTCGTCTCGGCCAAGACCAACAGCGAGCGCATGGTCAGCGAGGCGCGGGCCAAGAGCGAGCAGATGGTCAGCGAGGCCAAGATGCGCGCCGACTCGATGATCGGTGACGCGCGCACCCGCGCCGACACGATGGAGCGCGAGGCCCGCGCCAAGGCCGCCGCCCTCGACCAGGACGCCGAGCGCCGCCACGCCGAGGTCATGGGCTCGCTGGAGGAGAAGCGCAGCAGCCTGGAGCGCAAGATCGAGGAGCTGCGCACCTTCGAGCGCGAGTACCGCACCCGGCTGCGGTCCTACCTCGAGTCGCACCTGCGCGACCTCGACAGCCGCGGCTCGGCGGAGCCGGCGTCGAACAGCCGGCAGAACCAGCACGCCAGCGCCTAGCGCCCCCCGGCCCGTGGAGGGGGTCGACGGCTGTGGTCCCGGCTACAGTCGGCGGGTGATCCTGGCTGCGGGTCTGCTGGTCCTGCTGGGCCTGGGACTGTTCGTCGGCGGCATCGTCGCCGGCCTCGTCGCCCTCTACTGGGGGTGCGTGGCGGCGTGCGGGCTCGCTGCCGTCCTGCTGGTGGTGGCCCGGCTGCGGATGGCCCGGGAGGCCGGCGACTTCGACCGGCGCGCGGCGGAGTCCGCGTCGAGAGCGGGGACGACGACGTCAGGCCCGGCGACCGGTACGCGGCTGCCCGAGGCGCCCTACACCGCGCCGCAGCCGGTCGTGGACCCCGAGCCTGCCGAGGCCGCCACCGCCGCACCGGCCGGTGCGACGGCAGTGCGAGCCCCGGAGGCCAAACCCGAGCCGGCGGGTGCGACGGCACTGCGGATGCCGGAGGGCGAACCCGAGCCGGAGCCGTCCGTCCAGGAGCCGCCCGCCACCGTCCCGCCGACGACCGCGGAGGCCAACGGCCACGCCGATGAGCACATCCCGGCGCGGCGCGGCGCCCACGAGCCCCGCGAGAGCCCCACGGACGCAACGACGGGAGAGCCCGGCGAGGAGGACGTCGAGGTCACCGACCTGCTGCTCGTGGTCGACCTCGGCGACGAGGTGCTGGTCGTCGACGAGCACCCGCGCTACCACCTGGCCGGCTGCCCGTTCCTCGACGGCCGCGACGTGGTCGGCCTGCCCATGGTCGAGGCGCGCGCCGACGGGTTCACGCCGTGCGCCACCTGCCGCCCGGTGCGGCACCTCGCCGACACCGAGCGCTCCCGGCGCCAGGCCGCCCGCGGCAACTGAGGAAGGACCCCCTCCTCCCCACCCTTCGCCAGCTCAGGGCGGGGCCCGGGAGGGGGCCGTTCCAGGACGTCACCGCGTGCCGGCGCGGGCCACCCAGAACCGCGAGCCGGCCGGGCCCTCGACGCCGTCGCCGTCCCCGGGCTGCTGCGCGTGCACCCGGACGGCGAGCACCTCGTCGGCCACCTGGGGGCCGTGCTCGGTGAGCGCCTGGGCCATCGCGCCGTCCGCCGTCCACCACAGCTCGATGCGGTCGCTGACCGCCAGCCCGCCGTTCTTGCGGGCCTCCTGCACCAGCCGCACGGCCTCGCGGACCAGGCCCGCCCGTTCCAGCTCCGGGGTCAGCGCCAGGTCCAGCGCGACGGTCAGCCCGCCGCCGCTGGCCACGGTCCAGCCCTCGCGCGGGGTCTCGGTGACGACCAGGTCGCCGTCCTGCAGCGGCACGGCCGCCCCGTCGACCTCGACCGACGCCGTCCCGCCGCGGTAGGCGGCCACCAGCGCCGGCGCGTCGGCGGCGGCGACCGCCCTGGCCACCGCCTGCACCTGCTTGCCCAGCCGGCGGCCGACGGCGCGGAAGTCGACCTTCACGCTGACGTCGACCAGCTCGCCGCCGACCGCGGAGAGGTCCATCAGCTCGGCGACGTTGAGCTCGTCGGCGACCTCGGCCACCAGGTCGCGCGGCAGCTCCGCCCAGCCCGGGGCGGCCACGACCGCACGGGCCAGCGGCTGGCGGGTGCGGACCTTGGCCGACGTGCGCGCCGAGCGGCCCAGCTCGACCAGCCGGCGCACCAGCGCCACCTGCTCGACGAGCGCGGCGTCCCGTGCGTCCTCGTCCACCTGCGGCCAGGAGGCCAGGTGCACGCTGTCGACCGCGTCGGTCCGCCCCGGCGCCACCGCGCGCGCCCACACCTCCTCGGTGACGAAGGGCGTGAACGGCGCCATCAGCCGGGTCAGCACGTCGAGCACCTCGTGCAGCGTGGCCAGCGCCGCCGGGTCGCCGTCCCAGAACCGCCGGCGCGAGCGGCGCACGTACCAGTTGGACAGGTCGTCGACGAACTGCGCGATCAGCCGGCCGGCACCCTGGGTGTCGAAGTCCTCCAGCGCCGCGGTGACGCCCTCGGTGACCTCCGCCAGGGTGGCCAGCGCCCAGCGGTCCAGCAGCGGCCGCTCGGCCGGCGCCGGGGCGGGGCTCGAGGTCGGGTCCCAGCCGTTGGTCTCGGCGTACAGGGTGAAGAAGCTGGCGGTGTTCCAGTAGGTGAGCAGCACCTTGCGGACCACCTCGGACAGCGTCTCGTGCCCGACCCGGCGGGCCGACCACGGCGAACCCCCGGCCAGCATGAACCAGCGGACGGCGTCGGCGCCGTGCCGGTCCATCAGCGGGATGGGCTCGAGGATGTTGCCCAGGTGCTTGCTCATCTTCCGGCCGTCCTCGGCCAGGATGTGGCCCAGGCACAGCACGTTCTCGTACGAGTTCTGCTCGAACACCAGCGTGCCGACGGCCATCAGCGAGTAGAACCAGCCGCGGGTCTGGTCGATCGCCTCGCAGATGAACTGCGCCGGGTAGGCGGCCCGGAACTCCGCCTGGTTGCGGTACGGCGCGCCCCACTGGGCGAAGGGCATCGCGCCGGAGTCGTACCAGGCGTCGATGACCTGCGGCACCCGCCGGTAGGTGCCCTCCTCGCCGGGCAGCGTGAAGGTCACCTCGTCGATGAACGGCCGGTGCGGGTCCAGGTCGGACAGGTCCCGGCCGGTCAGCTCCGACAACTCGGCCAGCGAGCCGACGACGACCATGCGGCCCGGGTCGGCGTCGTTGCGCCAGACCGGCAGCGGGGTGCCCCAGTACCGGTCGCGGGACAGCGCCCAGTCGACGTTGTTGCGCAGCCAGTCGCCGTAGCGGCCCCACTGGATGTGCTCGGGGTGCCAGTGCGTCTTCTCGTTCTCGGCGAGCAGCTGGTCCTTGACCGCCGACGTGCGGATGTACCAGGACGGCTGCGCGTAGTACATGAGCGGCGTGTGGCAGCGCCAGCAGTGCGGATAGCTGTGCTCGTATCGCTGCTCGCGCCAGAGGACACCGCGAGACTGCAGGTCCTCGACCAGCGCGGCGTCGGCGGCCTTGAAGAAGTGGCCGCCCACGAGCGGGATCTCGGCCAGGAAGTGCCCGGTCGCGTCGATCGGGTTCACCACAGGCAGGCCGTAGCTGCGGCAGACGGCGAGGTCATCGGCGCCGAACGCGGGGGACTGGTGCACCAGCCCGGTGCCGTCGTCGGTGGTCACGTAGTCGGCGAGGACGACGAAGTGCGCGTCCTCGCCCTCGGGGAAGCCGACCAGCTGGAACGGACGGCGGTAGTGCGTCCGCTCCCAGTCGCGGCCGGTGGTGCGGGCCAGCACCTCGACGTCGTCGGTCTCCCCGAAGACGGCGCCCAGCAGCGGCTCGGCGACCACGAGGGTGTCCTCGCCACGGCGGGCCACGAGGTAGGTGACGTCGGGGTTCACGGCGACCGCGGTGTTGCTCGGGAGCGTCCAGGGCGTCGTCGTCCAGACCAGCAGGTCGGCCCTGCCGGCCCACTCGCCGTCGGTGACCGGCAGCCGGACGTACACCGACGGGTCGGTGATGGACTCGTAGCCCTGGGCCACCTCGTGGTCGGACAGGCCGGTGCCGCAGCGCGGGCAGTACGGCGCGACCCGGTGGTCCTCGACCAGCAGGCCCTTGTCGAAGACCTGCTTGAGCGACCACCAGACGCTCTCGATGTAGCGCGGGTCCATCGTCCAGTAGGCGGTGGAGAAGTCGACCCAGAAGCCCATGCGCCGGGTGAGGTCGGAGAAGTCCGCGACGTGCCGCTCGACGGACTCCCGGCACCGGGCGTTGAACTCGGCGATGCCGTAGCGCTCGATGTCCGGCTTGCCGGCGAAGCCCAGCTCCTGCTCGACGGCGATCTCCACCGGCAGGCCGTGGCAGTCCCAGCCGGCCCGGCGGGGCACGTGCCAGCCCTGCATGGTCTTGAAGCGCGGGAAGACGTCCTTGAACGCGCGGGCCTCGATGTGGTGGGTGCCGGGGCGGCCGTTCGCGGTCGGCGGGCCCTCGTAGACGTTCCACTGCGGTCGGCCGGCGGAGGCCTCCAGCGTGCGGGCGAAGACCTTGTCGGCCTCCCAGCGGCCCAGGACCTCCTGCTCCAGAGCGGGCAGGTCGACCTGAGGGGGCAGCGCGCGGAAGGGGCCGGGTGAGCTCACCCCTCCATCATCCCCGAGGCCGCCACCGCGTTCGGCCGGCCGTCCCAGGAGCGCAGCCGGGTCGTGGGACGGCCCTGACGTCGGCGTACGGGAGACTGCGGAGGTGACCTGGGGCGTGCGGTGAACACGACGGTCACCGTCGCGCTCGCCGCGGGCGCGGTCGTGGTCCTCGTGGCGGCCGTGGCGCTCCGCCTGGCCGATCGGCTGGGACTGCCCAGCCTGCTGCTCTACCTCGCCCTCGGAGTGGCCATCGGCGAGAGCGGCCTCGGCGTCCAGTTCGAGGACTACCGCCTCACCCACACGCTGGCGTACGCCGCCCTCGTCATCATCCTGGCCGAGGGCGGTCTCACGACGCGGTGGGCCGACGTCCGCCGGGCGATCGGACCCGGGGTCGCGCTGTCCACCGTCGGCGTCGCGGTCAGCGTGGGGGTGACCGCCGCCGTCGGCGTCCTGGTCCTCGGCTACGACTGGGGCTTCGCCCTCCTGCTCGCCGCGGTCATCAGCTCGACCGACGCGGCCGCCGTCTTCGCGACCCTGCGGCGGCTGCCCCTCCCGCGGCGGATGGCCGCCTCCCTGGAGGCCGAGAGCGGCCTCAACGACGCTCCGGTCATCCTGCTCGTGACCGTGCTGGCCGAGTCGCTCACCGGGGCGACGACGCAGCCGTGGTGGCTGGTCGGCCTGGTGGTGGTTGCCGAGCTCGCCGGAGGCGCCGTCATCGGGATCGGGATCGGCTTCGGGGGCGCCGCGCTGCTGCGCCGGGTGGCGCTCCCCGTGGCCGGCTTCTACCCCCTGGCGACACTGGCGCTCTGCGTGCTCGCCTACTCATCGGCGTCGCTGGCGCACACGTCCGGTTTCGTCGCGGTCTACCTCTGCGGCCTGGTGCTGGGCAACGCCACGCTGCCGCACCGGGCGGCGAGCATCGGGTTCGCCGAGGGCATGGCCTCGCTGGCGCAGATCGGCCTGTTCGTCCTGCTCGGTCTCCTCGTGTCGCCGAGCCGGCTGTCCGACGCGGTGGGCCCGGCGCTCGTGGTGGGTGGCGCGCTGCTGCTGCTCGCCCGGCCGCTGTCGGTGGTGGCCAGCCTGGTGTGGTTCCGGTTCCCGTGGGCCCAGCAGGTGTTCATCTCCTGGGCGGGCCTGCGCGGGGCGGTGCCGATCGTGGCGGCCATCATCCCGCTGACCGCGCAGGTCCCCGGGGCGACGACCGTCTTCGACACGGTGTTCGTGCTGGTCGTCGTCTTCACGATCGTCCAGGGGTGGTCGCTGCCGTGGCTCGCGCGGCGCCTGGGGATCGCCACCCCTGTCACGCCCCGTGACGTGCAGGTCGAGGCAGCACCGCTGGAGGAGCTGGACGCGGAGCTGATGCAGCTGACCGTGCCCGAGGGATCCCGGCTGCACGGTGTCTACCTGCCGGAGCTGCGGCTGCCCGAGGACGCCGCGGTGGTCCTCATCGTCCGGGACGGGCGGTCGTTCGTGCCCGGCCCGGCGACCCGGCTCATGCGCGGCGACCAGGCCCTGCTGGTGTCCGCGCGCGGGTCGCGCGCGGAGGCCGAGCGGCGGCTGCGGGCGGTCAGCCGCGCCGGCCGGCTGGCCACCTGGCGCGGTGAGACCGGCACCGCCTCGGGAGCGGACTGAGTCATCGTCGGCCTACCGGCCGACACCGCGGCCAGGTGCCGTCCCCGACCGCCGCGGAGCCGCTGCCCGTGTCCCGGTCGGGAGGCCCTCCGGGCCCCCGCGACCGGTCCACCCCGGCCAGGTGCCGTCCCCGACCGCCGCGGAGCCGCTGCCCGTGTCCCGGTCGGGAGGCCCTCCGGGCCCCCGCGACCGGTCCACCCCGGCCAGGTGCCGTCCCCGACCGCCGCGGAGCCGCTGCCCGTGTCCCGGTCGGGAGGCCCTCCGGGCCCCCGCGACCGGTCCACCCCGGCCAGGTGCCGTCCCCGACCGCCGCGGAGCCGCTGCCCGTGTCCCGGTCGGGAGGCCCTCCGGGCCCCCGCGACCGGTCCACCCCGGCCAGGTGCCGTCCCCGACCGCCGCGGAGCCGCTGCCCGTGTCCCGGTCGGGAGGCCCTCCGGGCCCCCGCGACCGGTCCACCCCGGCCAGGTGCCGTCCCCGACCGCCGCGGAGCCGCTGCCCGTGTCCCGGTCGGGAGGCCCTCCGGGCCCCCGCGACCGGTCCACCCCGGCCAGGTGCCGTCCCCGACCGCCGCGGAGCCGCTGCCCGTGTCCCGGTCGGGAGGCCCTCCGGGCCCCCGCGACCGGTCCACCCCGGCCAGGTGCCGTCCCGGCTCCTCATGCGCCCCACACGACGAAGGGCTCAGCCGTTGAGCTCGAGGGTCTGCATCGTGTCGGCGCGGACCTCGGCCAGCAGCGCCGGGTCCTCGTTCAGCCGGCGGCCGTAGGAGGGGATCGCCTCCTGCAGCTTCGGGCGCCACGCGGCGATCCGGTCGGGGAAGCAGCGCTCCAGCACGGTGAGCATCGCTGAGACCGCCGTCGACGCGCCGGGGGAGGCGCCGAGCAGGCCGGCGATGGTCCCCTCGCGGCCGACGACCAGCTCGGTGCCGAACTGCAGCACACCGCGCCCGGTCGCCGGGTCGCGCTTGATCACCTGGACCCGCTGGCCGGCGGTGATCATGTCCCAGTCCGCCTGCTCGGCCAGCGGCACGAAGGCGGTGAGCGTCTCGTGCCGGGCGCTGCGCGACTGGAGCAGCTCGCCGATCAGGTAGCGGGTCAGCGCCAGCTCGGTGCGGGCCACGCCCAGCATCGAGCCCAGGTTGTTCGCCTTGATGCTCAGCGGCAGGTCGAAGACCGAGCCGGCCTTGAGGAACTTCGGCGAGAAGCCGGCGTACGGGCCGAACAGCAGCGAGTGGTCGCCGTCGATGAGGCGCAGGTCCAGGTGCGGCACCGACATGGGCGGAGCGCCGACGGCGGCCTGGCCGTAGACCTTCGCCTGGTGCGCGGAGACCAGCTCGGGGGAGGTGGTGCGCAGGAACATGCCGCTCACCGGGAAGCCGCCGAAGCCGCGGATCTCGGGGATGGCGGCCTTCTGCAGCAGCGGCAGCGCGCCACCGCCGGCCCCGACGAACAGGAACCGGGTGCGGACGGTGCGCTCCTCACCGCTGACGGTGTCGCGCACGGTCACCGACCAGCGGCCGTCGTCCCGGCGCTCGACGTCGGTGACCCGCTGGTCGACGTGCACGTGGACGCCGCGGTCCTCGGCGGCGCCGAGCAGCAGCCGGGTCAGCGACCCGAAGTCGACGTCGGTGCCCGCGGCCGAGCGGGTCGCGGCGACCACCTGGTCGGCCGGGCGGCCGGCCATCACCAGCGGCACCCACCCGGCCAGCACGGCGGGGTCGTCCGTGTGCTCCAGCCCCTCGAACACCGGCTGGGCGGACATCGCCGCGTGGCGGGTGCGCATGTAGGAGCGGCCGGCCTCGCCGGTCACGAAGCTGACGTGCGGGACGGGGGTGATGAAGTCCTTGGGCGACCCGGTCAGCCCCGAGCGGACCAGGTGCGACCAGAACTGGCGCGACACGGCGAACTGCTCGTTGATCGTCACGGCCTTGGTGACGTCGACCGAGCCGTCCGGGCCGGCGGGCGTGTAGTTGAGCTCGCAGAGGGCCGCGTGACCGGTCCCGGCGTTGTTCCACGGGCCGGAGCTCTCGCCGGCCACCGCGGGCCCGGACTCGAAGACGGTGACGCTCCAGTCGGGGGCGACGACGCCGAGCAGCGACGCGAGGGTCGCGCTCATGACGCCGCCACCCACGAGCACGACGTCGGGGTCGGTGGCTGGGGCGAGATCGGTGGACACGACGGCCTTCCGGCTCGGGGGGAGGGTGCTGCTTCTCCAACATCGACCAGCGGACATCCGAACATGTCACCCTCCGTGGTGAGATGCCTCGCACTGCGCCATGAGATGGGTCACACCGTCTCGGGTTGCGGGTCGCGGCCGACGGCGGCAGGAGCTCCCCCCGGCCGCCGCTATCGTCGGGAGGACGGCGCCCAGCGGCCGCGCCGGCCACCGCCAGGCCATCGACCGAGGAGCCCTCCCTGCCCAGCCCCAGCGACGCCCCGGACGGACCGGGCGACCCCCAGGACGGCGCCGTCGCGGCCTCGGGGGACACCGCGGCACGCCGTCCCCGCACCCGGTTGCTGCTCCTGCTCGCGCTGGTGGTGCTGGTCCTCGACCTGGGCACCAAGCTGCTCGTCGTCGCCACCGTCGAGCGCGGCGCGGACATCCGGTTGCTGGGCGGGGCGCTGTACCTGACCCACACCCGCAACACCGGGGCGGCGTTCTCCTTCGCCGAGGGCTTCACCGTCGTCTTCACGCTCATCGCGGTCGCCGTCGCGGTGGTCATCGTGCGCACCGCCCGCCGGCTGTTCGCCACCGGCTGGGCCGTCGCGCTCGGCCTGGTGCTCGGCGGCGCGGTGGGCAACCTCGTCGACCGCGTCTTCCGCGAGCCGGGGTTCCTGCGCGGCGGGGTCGTCGACTTCATCTCGGTGTTCGCACCGGACGGCGAGTTCTACCCGGTCTTCAACGTCGCGGACTCGGCGATCGTGTGCGGCGGCGTCCTCGGCGTGGTGCTGGCGCTGCGCGGCATCGAGTTCGACGGCACCCGCAGCACCGGGGGCGGCGCCCCGGCGCGCGACTGAGGAAGGACCCCGCGTCGCCCCATCCCTCGCACGCTCGGGGCGGGCCCCTGACGCGGGGCCGTTCCAGTACCTCACCACGCGCGGGCGGCACTGCGCCGGACCTGTCGCCGTGACGGTCAGAATGGACGCCGTGAGCACTCCCGCGGGCCAGCACCGGGCCCTCCCGGTGCCCGACGGGCTCGAGGGCCAGCGCGTCGACCAGGCGCTGTCCCGGCTCTTCGGCCTCTCCCGCGGCGCGGCCGCCGACCTCGCCGACGCGGGTGCGGTGGTCGTCGACGGCCGGGTGCGCGGCAAGGGGGACCGGATCAGCGGCGGGAGCTGGCTGGAGGTCGAGCTGCCCCCGCCGCCGGGGGAGTCGGCCGCACCCGAGCCGGTCCCGGGGCTGACCGTCGTCCACGACGACGACGACATCGTGGTGGTCGACAAGCCCGTCGGCGTCGCCGCGCACCCCAGCCCCGGCTGGGAGGGGCCCACCGTCGTCGGCGGGCTGGCCGCGGCCGGCTACCGCGTCTCGACCTCGGGGGCCGCGGAGCGGCAGGGCGTCGTCCACCGGCTGGACGCCGGGACGACGGGACTGATGGTGGTGGCCAAGAGCGAGCGGGCCTACACCGCGCTCAAGGCGGCCTTCAAGCAACGGACGGTCGAGAAGGGCTACGCCGCTCTCGTCCAGGGCCATCCCGACCCCTCCCGGGGCACCATCGACGCCCCGATCGACCGGCACCCCAAGCACGACTGGAGGTTCGCCGTCGTCCAGGGCGGGCGCCCGTCGGTGACCCACTACGAGGTCGCCGAGGCCTTCCCGGCCGCCAGCCTGGTCGACATCCGGCTGGAGACCGGTCGCACCCACCAGATCCGGGTGCACTTCTCGGCGATGCGCCACCCCTGCGTCGGCGACACCACCTACGGCGCCGACCCGACCCTGGCCGCCCGGCTGGGCGTCTCGCGGCAGTGGCTGCACGCCGCGCGGCTGGGCATCCCGCACCCGGCCGACGGCCACTGGATGGAGTTCACCAGCCCCTTCCCGCCCGACCTGGCCGGCGCGCTCGACATCCTGCGCGCCGAGTCCTGACGCCCGTGCGCGCGAGCCTGCGAGCTCGGCCGTGACTCCCGTCGGGCTGCCCGGCTCGCTCACCGAGTGGGGCCCGGCCGCGCTGTCCGCCGTCGTCGTCGCCGGCTACCTGGTGGTCGGGGAGCCGTTCGTCGGCCACGTGCTGCACCGCCGCTTCGAGGGCCGCCTGCGCACCGACGCCGGCGCGCGGCGGTCCTTCTACGCCCGGCTGCTGGTGCTGGAGTGGGGCCTGGCGGTGGTCGCCCTGGTGGTCTGGCTGTCGGCACCCGGGGTGGACGCCGGCGCCGTGGGCCTGCGCTGGCCGCAGTCGTGGCCCGGCCCGCTGGCCGTCGCGGCCACCGTCGCCGTCCTCGGCTTCGTCGTCGTCTCCACGCGGGCGCTGCGCTCGGGTGCGCTGGCGCAGGCGGCGACCGAGCTGCGCCGGCCGGGGGAGGGGCGGCACTCCGAGCCGGCCGTGCACGCCACCCTGGCGCTGCTGCCGCGGACGACGGCGGAGCGGCGGCTGTTCACGCTGGTCGGGGTGACCGCCGGCGTCTGCGAGGAGTGGCTCTACCGCGGCTTCTTCCTCGCCGTGGTGGCGGCGGTCGGCGGGGAGCTGCCGACGCCGGTGCTGGTGGTGGCCGGCGCGCTGGCGTTCGGGCTGGCGCACGCCTACCAGGGCGTCGCCGGCATCGTGACGACCGGCGTCCTGGGCGGCGTCATGGCGGGGCTGTACCTGGGCACCGGGTCGCTGCTGCTGCCCGTCGTCCTGCACGCGCTGATCGACCTGCGCTTCCTGCTGGTGCCCGCGTCCGCGCTGCCCGACGTCGTCCGGAGGCCCACGTGAGCGGGCGTGCGAGCTCACGCACGGACGCAGCCGGGCGGCGCGGACGCGCCGACGAGCGCAGCGAGGAGGCCGCGTGAGGGCCCGGCGCGCCACGGCGGCGGACTGGCCGGAGGTGGCCGCCCTGCGCACCCGCGTCTTCGTCGAGGAGCAGGGCGTGCCGACCGAGGTGGAGCAGGACGAGCACGACGCCACCGCGGTGCACGCCCTCGCCGAGGACGAGGACGGTCGCGTGGTGGCCACCGGGCGGCTGCTCGTGCGCGACGGCCGGGCGGTGATCGGGCGGATGGCGGTCGACGCGGCGGCCCGCGGGCGTGGCCACGGCGCCGCCGTCCTCGCCGAGCTGCACCGGCAGGCCGCCGTCGTGGGCCTGCCGGAGGTCGAGCTGCACGCCCAGCTCACGGCCCGGGGCTTCTACGAGCGGGCCGGCTACACCGCCGTCGGCGACGTCTACGAGGAGGCCGGTATCGCGCACGTCACGATGCGGCGTCCGCTGGTGTGACGGATCGGTCCGCCGAGGGCGAGACACGTTCTGTCAGAGCCTCGGAGTAGACCTCCGGGAGTGCGAGGATCGGGTCGCCCCCGGCCCGCACCCCCGGACCACAGCACCGCCGGTCTTCCCCGCCGGTCGCCCGCCGGATCCCCGACGGCCGGGCACGCACGACCTGTGAGGAGCACCAACGAACGTGAGCACCCCGTCGTCCGACTCGTTCGTGCACCTGCACGTACACACCGAGTACTCGATGCTCGACGGAGCGGCCAAGCTGCCGGAGGTCACCAAGGCCGCCGCCGAGCAGGGGATGCCGGCGCTGGCGATGACCGACCACGGCAACGTCTTCGGCGCCTACGACTTCTACAAGCAGGCCAAGGCCGCCGGCGTGAAGCCGATCATCGGCATGGAGGGCTACTACACCCCGGGCTCGCGCTTCGACCGGGCGCCGTTCGACTTCGGCGAGAACCTCATCGACGAGGACGGCGAGGGCGGCTCCTCGCGCGGCAAGGCCGCCTACACGCACATGACACTGCTGGCCCGCACGACGGAGGGGATGCACAACCTCTTCCGCATCTCCTCGATGGCCAGCCTCGAGGGGCAGTACCGCAAGCCGCGGTTCGACCGCGACCTGCTGGAGCGCTACGGCACGGGTCTCATCGCCACCACCGGGTGTCCCTCCGGTGAGGTCAACATGTGGCTGCGGGCCGGTAAGCACGACAGGGCCCGGCAGGCCGCCGCCGACTTCCAGGACATCTTCGGCAAGGAGAACTTCTACGCCGAGGTGATGGACCACGGGCTGGCCATCGAGAAGAAGACCCGCCCGGCGCTGCTGGAGATCGCCAAGGAGCTCGGCATCCCGCTGCTGGGCACCAACGACCTGCACTACACCCACCGCGAGGACGCCGAGGCGCACGACGCCCTGCTGTGCATCCAGACCGGGTCGCGGCTCAACGAGACCAACCGCTTCAAGTTCAACGGCGACGGCTACTACCTGAAGTCCGCCGCGGAGATGCGCGCGCTGTTCAGCGAGCTGCCCGAGGCGTGCGACAACACGCTGCTGGTGGCCGAGCAGTGCGAGGTGGAGTTCACCGAGGGCGCCGACCTGATGCCACGGTTCCCGCTGCCGCCGGGGGAGGACGAGACCTCCTGGTTCATCAAGGAGGTCGAGCGCGGGCTGCACAAGCGCTGGCCGGGCGGCATCCCCGACCACGTGCGCAAGCAGGCCGACTACGAGGTCGGGATCATCACCCAGATGGGCTTCCCGGGGTACTTCCTCGTGGTCGCCGACTTCATCAACTGGGCCAAGGACAACGGCATCCGCGTCGGCCCGGGCCGTGGCTCGGCCGCGGGCTCGCTGGCCGCGTACGCCATGGGCATCACCGACCTCGACCCGCTGGCGCACGGGCTGATCTTCGAGCGGTTCCTCAACCCCGAGCGCGTCTCCATGCCCGACGTCGACATCGACTTCGACGACCGCCGCCGCGGCGAGGTCATCCAGTACGTCTCGCAGAAGTACGGCGAGGAGCGGGTCAGCCAGATCGTCACCTACGGCACCATCAAGGCCAAGGCCGCGATCAAGGACGCCGCCCGCGTGCTCGACCGGCCCTACTCGGTCGGCGACGAGCTCACCAAGCTCATGCCCCCGGACGTGATGGGCAAGGGCATCCCGCTGTCGGGGGTCTTCGACCCGGCCCACCCGCGCTACAAGGAGGCCGCGGAGTTCCGGGCCCGCTACGAGTCCGACCCCGGCGCGGCCGAGGTCGTCGACCAGGCGCGCAAGCTCGAGGGCCTGAAGCGGCAGTGGGGCGTGCACGCCGCGGGCGTCATCATCGGCCGGTACCCCTTGATCGACAGCATCCCGATCATGCGGCGCGAGGCCGACGGCGCGGTCATCACGCAGTTCGACTACCCGACCTGCGAGACGCTCGGCCTGCTGAAGATGGACTTCCTGGGCCTGCGCAACCTCACGGTCATCGACGACGCGCTGCGCAACATCGTCGCGAACGGCAAGGAGCCGATCGACCTCGACGAGATCAGCAAGGACCTCACCGACCCGGCCACCTACGCGCTGCTGTCCCGCGGCGACACCCTCGGCGTCTTCCAGTTCGACGGCGGCCCGATGCGCTCGCTGCTGCGGCTCATGCGGCCGGACAACTTCGAGGACATCTCCGCCGTCGGCGCGCTCTACCGGCCCGGCCCGATGGGTGCGAACTCGCACACCAACTACGCGCTGCGCAAGAACGGCCAGCAGGAGATCACGCCGATCCACCCGGAGCTGGCCGAGCCGCTGGAGGACATCCTCGGCACGACCTACGGCCTGATCGTCTACCAGGAGCAGGTCATGGCGATCGCGCAGAAGGTCGCCGGGTACTCCCTCGGCAAGGCCGACCTGCTGCGCCGCGCGATGGGCAAGAAGAAGAAGTCGGTCCTGGACGCGGAGTTCGTCGGGTTCGAGGCCGGCATGAAGGAACGCGGCTTCTCCGACGCGGCGATCAAGACGCTGTGGGACATCCTCGTCCCGTTTGCCGACTACGCCTTCAACAAGGCCCACTCGGCCGCCTACGGCCTGGTGTCCTACTGGACCGCCTACCTCAAGGCCAACTACCCGGCCGAGTACATGGCCGGGCTGCTGACCAGCGTCGGCGACGACAAGGACCGCCGGCCGATCTACCTGGCCGAGTGCCGGCGGATGGGCATCAAGGTGCTCCCGCCGGACGTCAACGAGTCGTCCTGGGACTTCACCGCCGTCGGCACCGACATCCGCTTCGGTCTCGCGTCGGTGCGCAACGTCGGGCACAACGTCGTCGACTCGATCCGCCGGGCTCGCGAGGAGAAGGGCGCGTTCAAGGACTTCGCGGACTTCATGCGCAAGATCGACACGGTGGCCTGCAACAAGAAGGTCATCGAGTCCCTGGCCAAGGCCGGGGCGTTCGACTCCCTGGGCCACTCCCGTCAGGGCATCGTCGCCGTCCACGCCCAGGCCGTCGACTCCGCGATGGCGCTCAAGCGCAGGGAGGCCGAGGGGCAGTTCGACCTCTTCGGCAGCTTCGGCGACGAGGGCGCGGACGACCCCTTCAGCGGGGCGCTGGACATCGCGATCCCGACGGCGGACTGGTCGAAGTCCGAGCGGCTGGTGTTCGAGCGCGACATGCTCGGCCTCTACGTCTCCGACCACCCGCTGCACGGCGTGGAGCACGTGCTCGCCGCCAACGCGGACACGCCGATCGCGGAGATCAACGCCGGCGGTGTCGAGGACGGCGCGAACGTCACCATCGCCGGCATCCTCACCTCGGTCGCGCCGCGGACCAACAAGCAGGGCGCGCCGTGGGCCATCGCGACCCTCGAGGACCTCGAGTCCGGCATCGAGGTGCTCTTCTTCCCGAAGACCTGGGCGGAGGTCTCGGAGAAGGTCGTCCGCGACCAGATCGTCGTGGTCAAGGGGCGGATCAGCCGGCGCGACGACCAGCCCTCGCTGTTCGGCTCCGAGGTCACCATCCCCGAGCTCACCGAGGGCGCGCGCGGCCCGGTGCTCGTGTCGATGGCGGCGGCCCGGTGCACCCCGCCGGTGGTCGAGCGGCTCCGCGAGGTGCTGGGCAGCCACCCGGGCACCACCGAGGTGCAGCTGAAGCTGGTCAACGGCAGCCGGGAGACGGTGCTGCGGCTGGACCAGGGGCTGCGGGTGCGACCCAGCACGGCGCTCATGGGCGACATCAAGGCGCTGCTGGGCCCGACCAGCGTCGCCCTGCTGTGAGGGCGGACCCCTGCCCCCACCGTGCGAGGACCCCGTCCTCCTCATCCCCCGCCGGCTCCCGCCGAGCCGCTGGGCGGGGCCGGCGGCGTGACCCTGCAGGGGACCGTTCCGGTACGTCACCGGGCTCGCGCCGAGCCGCTGGGCGGGGCCTGGTCGGGACGGGGCCGAGGGCTGAGCGCTGAGCGGGCAACCCGCCGGCGCGGATGAGACGCACAGCCCGGCGGGGTTGACTGGGGGCGTGGACAGCACCCCCGCACCCGCCTCCGCCGGGCCACCGCCCGTCCGCCCCGCCCGGTGGGGTGCCGGTGCCCCCTGGCCGGGTCGCGCCGAGCTGCGCGCCGACCTGCGCGGTTCGCTGGTGCTGGCCGGCGTCCTGCTGCTGGCCGGGGTGCCGTCCGGGCTGCTGTGGTGGGCGCTTGCCCCGCGGGCGACCTTCGAGGTCACCGCGGACGGCCCGGTCCCGGTCGGTCACCCCTCCGCCGAGCTGCTGGTCGCCGACGACGGCGTCTACACCCTCGTGCTGGCCGGCCTCGGTCTGGTGGCCGGGCTGGTCGCCTGGCGGCTGCGCCGGCGCCGCGGGGTCGCGACCGTGCTGGCCCTGGCCGTCGGGACGGTGCTGGCCTCCCTCGTCGCCTGGCAGCTCGGCGAGCTGCTGGGCGCCGGGCCCTCGCCGGCCGAGCTGGCCGCCGTCGGCACCCAGGTGATCACCCCGCTGCGGCTCGGCTCCCCGGCGGCGCTGGCGGTCGCCCCGTTCCTCGCCGTCCTGGCCTACGTGGTGTCCACGCTGCTGACCGCGGCCGAGGACCTCGACCGGCCCGACCCCGCGCCCGCCCGACCGCCGGCCGGCGGCCCGCTGCCCGAGGCCGAGACCTCCGAGAGCGGGGCATCCGAGAACGAGGCCCCCGAGGGCGCCGTCCGCTAGTTGACGCTGCGCGGGCCGGTGAAGCGCTGCAGCGGCGCCGGTACCGCGCCGATGGTCTCCAGCAGCGTCAGCTCGCGGCGCAGCAGCCGGGACTCGGTCTGCAGCCGCCGGCGGGTGGCGGACTCGGCCAGCAGCTCCTGCCGGTCCTCCGTGGTCAGCAAGGCGGCGGAGGCCACCAGGTAGGACAGCGCCCGCGGCTCCCCGGAGACGGCGTCGAGCAGGTCCGCGGTGTCGGGCTCCTCGCCGTCGACGTCCCCGGTCAGCGTGGCCACCGCGGTGACGTAGCGGCCGAACAGGGCGCCCACCCCGCGCACCAGCACGTCCATGGAGCCGCGCGCCACCGCCGAGACCAGGTCCTCGTGCCGGGGGTCGGCCGGCCAGCCGCCGGCCGCGGTCAGCCCCTCCTGGTCGCCGGCGGCCTCCTCGGCGGCCTCCTCCTCGGCGAGCCACTCGACCTCCGCCTGCAGGTACGGCGGTTCCTCGCCGACCACGAGGTCGAGCAGCCGGAACCGGTCCCCGCCGACGGTGACGATGCGGAACCCGCCGTCGGGCTGGGGCCGCACGGTCTGCAGCCGGGCGGTGCAGCCGACGTCGTAGAGGGCCTCGGCCGGGGCGACGTCCTCGACCTCCCAGCCCTGCCGGATGGCCACGACGCCGAAGCAGCGGGCAGCGCCCTCCGGCAGCTCCAGCAGGTCGCGCACCAGCCGCCGGTAGCGCGGCTCGAACACCTGCAGAGGCAGGACCACCCCGGGGAACAGCGGCGTCCCCAGCGGGAAGAGCGGGATGACGTCCACGGCAGGCGAGCCTACGGGTGGCCCCGGGCCCGGACCGGGCAGCACGCCGGGCCGCGGACCCCCGGCGGCTACCCTGGGGTGTTCCGTCCCCACCCCGGAGGTCCGCCCGTGCTCGCCCGCATCGACCTGCGTGGATCCGCCCTGCCGGGGGTGCGCGAGCTCGCCGGCCTGCTGCCCCGCGCCGCCACCGACATCGACTCGGTGCTGGCCACGGTCCGGCCGCTGTGCGAGGACGTGCGGGTGCGCGGCGCCCAGGCCGTCCGCGAGATCACCGCCCGCCTCGACGGCGTCGACCTCGAGGACTTCGCCGTTCCGCAGGAGGCGATCGACGCCGCGCTGGCCGGGATCGACCCCGCCGTCCGCGCCGCGCTCGAGGAGGCCATCGCGCGCGTCCGGAGGGTGCACGCCGACCAGCGCCGCACCGACGTCACCACCGAGGTCGTCCCCGGCGGCACGGTCACCGAGCGCTGGCTGCCGGTGCGCCGCGTCGGCCTGTACGTCCCCGGCGGGCTGGCGCCACTGCTGTCCAGCGTGGTCATGAACGTCATCCCCGCGCAGATCGCAGGCGTGGAGTCGATCGCGGTCGCCTCCCCGCCGCAGCGCGACCACGGCGGCCTGCCCGACCCCGGCGTGCTGGCCGCGTGCGCGCTGCTCGGCGTCAGCGAGGTCTACGCCGTCGGCGGGGCGCAGGCGATCGCCGTCTTCGGCTACGGCGCCGGCTCCTGCGAGCCGGTCGACATGGTCACCGGCCCGGGCAACGTCTACGTCACGGCGGCCAAGCGGCTGCTGCGCGGGCTCATCGGCATCGACTCCGAGGCCGGCCCGACCGAGGTGGCGATCCTCGCCGACGAGACCGCCGACCCGGTGCACGTCGCCGCCGACCTGATCAGCCAGGCCGAGCACGACCCGCTGGCCGGCGCGGTGCTGGTCACCGACAGCGAGGCGCTCGCCGACGCCGTCCTGGACCTGGTCCCCGCGCAGGTCGCGGCCACCAAGCACTCCGACCGGATCACGACCGCGCTCGACGGCAGCCAGTCGGGCATCGTCCTGGTGGACGACGTCGACGCGGGCCTCCGGGTGGTCGACGCCTACGCCGCCGAGCACCTGGAGATCCAGACGCGGGACGCCCGCGAGGTGGCGATGCGGGTGCGCAACGCCGGAGCGGTGTTCGTCGGCGCCTGGTCGCCGGTGTCGCTGGGCGACTACATCGCCGGCTCCAACCACGTGCTGCCCACCGGCGGCTGCGCGCGGCACTCCAGCGGCCTGTCGGTGCAGTCGTTCCTGCGCGGCATCCACCTGGTCGAGTACGACGAGCAGGCCCTCGCCGACGTCGCCGGGCACGTCGACGCCCTGGCCGGCGCCGAGGACCTGCCCGCGCACGCCGCCGCCGTCCGGGTCCGGCAGCGCTCGTGACCGGTCTCGAGGAGCTCCCGCTGCGCCCGGAGCTGCGTGGCCGCACGCCCTACGGCGCCCCGCAGCTGGAGGTCAAGCACCGGCTCAACACCAACGAGAACCCGCACCCGCTGCCGCCGGAGCTGCTCGCCGACCTCGGGGCGGCGCTGGGGCGCGCGGCGCTGGAGCTCAACCGCTACCCCGACCGGGACGCGCTCGCGCTGCGCCGCGACCTGGCCGCGTACCTCACCCGCACCAGCGGGGAGACGGTCGAACCGGCCCAGGTGTGGGCGGCCAACGGCTCCAACGAGGTCCTGCAGCAGGTGCTGCAGGCGTTCGGCGGGGCCGGGCGGACGGCGCTGGGATTCACGCCGTCCTACTCGATGCACCCGATCATCTCGGCCGGCACCGGCACCGCCTGGGTCGACGGGCACCGCTGCGAGGACTTCACCATCGACGCCGCGCAGGCCGCCGCCCAGGTCCGCGAGGTGCGCCCGGACGTCGTCTTCGTGACCAGCCCCAACAACCCGACCGGCACCGCGGTGGCGCTCGAGACGATCACCACGATCTACGACGCCACGTCCTACGGCCACGGGCGCGCCGGCGTGGTCGTCATCGACGAGGCCTACACCGAGTTCGCCCGCACCGGCACGCGCTCGGCGCTGACCCTGCTGCCCGGCCGTCCCCGGCTGCTGGTCAGCCGCACGATGAGCAAGGCGTTCGGGATGGCCGGCCTGCGGCTGGGCTACCTGGCCGCCGACCCGGCGGTCGTCGACGCGCTGCAGCTGGTGCGGCTGCCCTACCACCTGTCGTCACTGACCCAGACGGCCGCACGGACGGCGCTGGCGCACACCGACGCGCTGCTGGCGACCGTCGACGCGGTCAAGGCCGAGCGGGACCGGATCGTCGCCGCGCTGCCGGGGATGGGGCTGACCAGCGTCCCCAGCGACGCCAACTTCGTCCTCTTCGGCCACTTCGCCGACGCCCCGGGCGTGTGGAAGGCGCTGCTCGAGCACGACGTCCTCGTGCGCGACGTCGGCCTGCCCGGCTGGCTGCGAGTCACGGCCGGGACCACCGAGGAGACCGACGCCTTCCTCACCGCGCTGGGTGAGGTGGTCGCCGAACAGCACCTGGGAGACTCGAGGGCATGATCCGCACCGCACGCGTCGAGCGCGAGACCAGCGAGACCAAGCTCGTCGTCGAGCTGGACCTCGACGGCACCGGCACCAGCTCGATCAGCACCGGGGTCGGGTTCTACGACCACATGCTGACCTCGCTGTCCAAGCACAGCGGCATCGACCTCACCGTGCGCGCGGACGGGGACCTGCACATCGACGCCCACCACACGGTGGAGGACGTCGCCATCGCGCTCGGTCAGGCGTTCGCGCAGGCGCTGGGGGACAAGCGCGGCATCACCCGCTACGGCGACGCGACGATCCCGATGGACGAGGTGCTCGCGCAGGCCGCCGTCGACCTCTCCGGCCGGCCGTACTTCGTGCACTCCGAGCCCGAGAACATGACGCCGATGATCGGGCCGGACTACCCGACGTCGCTCACCAAGCACGTGCTGGAGTCGTTCGCGTTCAACGCGCGGATCAGCCTGCACGTGCGTGTGCTCTACGCCGGCCGCGACGCCCACCACATCGTCGAGGGCCAGTTCAAGGCTCTGGCGCGGGCGCTGCGGGCCGCGGTCGCGATCGACCCGCGGGTGACCGACGTGCCGTCGACCAAGGGCGCTCTGTAGACGCCGATGACCTTCGCGGTCATGTTGCTGATCGTCGGCGGCTTCCTCCTCGGCGGGGCGTACAGCATCTGGAAGGCCGACTCCGAGACGAAGGGCCGCACCGGCCCGCAGGTCGCCTTCGCCGTCCTGCTGCTGGTCGCGGCGGTCCTGGCCACGGTGTCGGGCGTCCTCCGGCTGGTGTGAGCGCCGAGCGGCGGTTCCTCTACTTGTCTCGCTGACTCGACGGTGACCGCGGTGCTGCAGCTACGGGGCCGAGGCGCGCGGCGGACCGCCGCCGGTGCCGACGTGCGGACAGCCGGCAGCCGACCGGTGGCCAGGGGTGGCGTCGGTCGACTGCCGGCCGGGTGAGTGCCAGATCAGGCGGCGGCGGGGAGGGGTGGGCCGGTGCGGCCTGGTCCGGTGCGGATCTCGGTGCCGTCGGGTCGCCAGGTGCGCCATCGGCCGTCGGGTTGTCGCTTCACCCGGAACCCGTGGTGGACACAAGGTGCGAGTGCCGCTTGCACAGCAGCGCGCTGTTGGCCAGGCTGGTCTGGCCGCCGTCGGCCCACTCGAGCAGGTGGTGGACGTCGCACCAGTGCGTGGGGGCGCCGCAGCCGGTGAACACGCAGCCGCCGTCGCGCACTTCCGCGGCCCGGCGCACGTGCGGTGGCACCAGGCGCACGGTGCGGCCGTGCTCCCGCGGCAGCCCGTCCGGTCCCAGCACGATCCGGGTGACGGCCCCGTCGCAGGCGATCCAGCGGGCCCGGGCGGCGGAGATGGTGGCGCCGAAGCCCGTCTCGGCGGCACCGGCGCCCGACCGCGGGGTCGACCAAGTCCTCGATGCCGATCTTCACGATGACCTGCGGCTTGTGGCCGCGCAGCGTCGGCAGACCACCGGCGGCCAGGGCGGTGTCGCACAGCTGCACCAGCCCATCGGCCAGCTGCTGGGCCCGGGTCCGCTCATCGGCGGCACACCGGCCGGCCTGCGGCAGCGACTCCAGCGCCGTCTGCAGCTTCTCCCCGCCTACGGCGTCCAGGTCGAACCGGCCGGAGGTCGACCCGTCGGCGTGCTTGGCGATGCTCAGCCGCCGGCCCTCGGTGGGGTCGGGCTCCGGGCCGTCGGCGTCGAGGCGGTCGAGGTAGTGGTGCACCGCCGTGGCGGTGTCGGCGTAAGGGCGGATCACGGCCACCTCGGTCAGTACCGCGTCCACCTCGGCCACATCGACGTGCTGGTCTGCGGCAGCCGCCAGGTGTTCGGGCTCGGCGACCCGGCCGATCACCGCGGCCTGCTCGCCGGTGAGCTGCCCGGCGGCGCACGCCGCGGCCATCACCGGCAGCTGCGCCAGCGCCCGCCCGGTACGCACCACCCGCGCGGCCTCGGACGCCGACAGGTGCGCGTGTCCGCGCAGCCAGGAGCCCATCGTCTTCAGCCCGTCGACCTCCGCGGCACCGGACACCTCGGCCTCGCGCACGGTGCGGGCCACCTCGGCGGCCAGCCGGTTCTGCGCCACCAGCAGCGGCCGCAACCGGTCGAGCAGCGCCGGGCCGAACAACGAGGCCAGGTCCTCGGCGGCCAGGGCGTCGAGGGCGGCCAGCAGCTGCTCCACGACACCTCCCACCGGCTCGATCAGGTGTTCGAAGCCTATCGGAGTTGACGTGCTCCAGCAGCACGAATCCCAGCTCAGGAGCTCGTCCACAGATCCCGCGGAGACCTTGACGGGCGACCGTGGACAGCCGAGAACGCAGGGGCGGGGGGAGCTCGCCGCCCACACGCGCGGTGCGACGTCCACCACCCACCCCCCGGGAATCCCGACGGACGCTCGACCGCTCCCACGTACCGTGGCATCCGTGAAGAAGGTCGTCGTCCTGGACTACGGCTCGGGCAACCTCCGCTCGGCCGAACGCGCGCTGACCCGGGTCGGTGCCGACGTCACGGTGACCGGCGACCCGCACGCCGCCCTCGAGGCCGACGGTCTCGTCGTCCCCGGGGTGGGCGCCTTCGCCGCATGCATGCAGGGCCTCAAGGCCGTCGACGGGCCGCGGGTCATCGGCCGCCGGCTGGCCGGCGGACGGCCGGTGCTGGGTGTCTGCGTCGGCATGCAGGTCCTCTTCGAGCGCGGCGTGGAGCACGGCCAGGACGCCGAGGGCTGCGGCGAGTGGCCCGGCATGGTGGAGCAGCTGCAGGCCCCGGTGCTGCCGCACATGGGCTGGAACACCGTGCAGGCGCCCGGCACGACGGTGCTGTTCGACGGGCTCGAGGACCAGCGCTTCTACTTCGTGCACTCCTACGGCGTGCGCAACTTCCCGCTGGGCTCCGAGGGGGTGCCGTCCCCGCTGGCCGCCCCGCTGGTCACCTGGGCCGAGCACGGCGACCGGTTCGTCGCCGGGGTCGAGAACGGCCCGCTGTCGGCCACCCAGTTCCACCCGGAGAAGTCCGGGGACGCCGGCGCCCAGCTGCTCACCAACTGGCTGCAGACCCTGAGCTGACCGCTCACTTCAGCGGGAACGGCGACTGCAGCCACCATGGCGCGTCGACGACCTCGACCCGCTCCACCCACTTCACCCACCAGAAGCCCCGCCGTCCGGGAGCGACCAGCCGCACCGGTGCGCCGTGTCCCGGCGACAGCGGCCGGCCCGCCGCGTGCGTGGCGAGCAGCAGCCCGCCCGCCTCGGACAGCGGCAGCCGGCGCTGGAAGCCGGTGACCGAGACGACGTCGACACTGCCGTCGGCGGGCAGCTCCCCGCCCAGGTGCTCGGCGAGCAGCCGGTCGAGCCGGACCCCGCGCCAGTCCTGGACGGCGTACCAGCCGCCGGTGCAGTCGAGGACGGCGCGCACGACGTCCCCGCGGTCGAGGTCGGCGACCGGCACCCGCACCCGTCGCCCGGTCCCGACCAGCTCCAGCACGGTCGCGGGGGAGTCCGGCACCACGTCGGAGATCCACTGGGTGACGGGCATGGCCGCCGGGTCGTCGGTGCCGCGCTCGAACGACCCCGTGGCCCGGCGCTCGGCGCCCGGTGCGCCGGTCAGCCGCAGCAGCCCCTCGCCGGCGCCCCACAGCGCCACCGCGCCGGCGCCCAGCGCGCCCGCCCGCAGCAGCCCCCGGCGATCGAGGTCGGTGGCCCGCGGCCGCTGCCGTCGTCCCCACGCGTGGACGAGGACCAGCGCGCCGGTGGCCACGCCCACGGCCACGTGGACGTGCAGCACCGGGATCCCGGCCGACCAGGACCACGGCCCGGTTCCCCCTCCCGCGTGCAGGACGCCGGTGAGCAGCGTCAGCAGGGTCGCGACCCCGAGCGAGACGCCGCCGGTGCCGCGGGTCCCGGCGGGACGCCGCCAGGACCGCCGGACGACGACGGCCTTCCACGGGACGAGCAGCAGCAGCCCGAGCCCGGCCGCCCCGTGCGCCGCGACCACCAGCCGCGCCGGGCCGGGCGACCCGACGGCGAAGGCCAGGACGCCGGTGCCGCCGGCGAGCAGGAGCAGCCCGAGCAGGCCCACGTTGGTGCGCCGCCCCGCACGGCGGGGCAGGGGCAGGGGCAGGGCCACGGTCCGAGTGTGCGTCAGCTGCGCAGGTAGGAGGCCCCGTTGACGTCGATGATCGTCCCGGTGCTGAACCGCGCGCCGGGGGAGGCCAGCCACAGCACCGCCGAGGCGACCTCCTCCGGGCGGGCCACCCGGCCGTAGGGCGACTGTGCGCGGACGGCGTCCCCGTCCGGCCCGTCGAGCACCTCGCGGGCCATCTCGGTCTGCACGAACCCCGGCGCCACGGTGCCCACCGAGATGCCGTGCGGCGCCAGCGCGATCGCCATCGACTGGCCGAACGCGTTGAGCCCGGCTTTGGACGCGCCGTAGGCCGGGGTGTCCGGCTCGCCGCGGAACGCACCGCGGCTGGAGACGTTCACGACCGCACCTCCACCGGCCGCGACCAGGTGCGGCACCGCGCGGAAGGTGGCGTTGGCCGCGCCGAGCAGGTTGACCGCCAGCGTCCGGGACCACGCCGCCTGCCACTCCTCGTAGGAGACCGACAGCGGCGGGTGGGCGGTGAAGACCCCGGCGTTGTTGACCAGCACGTGCAGCCCGTCCAGCGCGGCCGCGGCCTCGTCGACCATGCGGCCCACCTCGTCGGCGTCGGCCAGGTCGGCCTGGACGAGCACGTGCCCGTCCCCGGGGAGCTCGGCGAGCACCGCCTCGGCGCGCTCGCGCGAGGCGCCCCAGTGCACCGCGACGCGGTCGCCCGCGGCGGCGAAGGCGTGCGCGATGGCGCGGCCGATGCCGCGCGAACCACCGGTGACCAGGACGGCGCGGGAGTTGCTCACGGCCGGCAGTCAACCAGGGCGTTCACCAGCGTCCGCGGTGGACGACGTCCTCGACGCCGCGCCGGCCGCGCCGCAGTGACGGCGACCGGCGGTCCTCCGCGCCGGGGAAGCCGACCGACACCACGCCGACCGGCCGGTGGGTGTCCGGGACGCCGAACGCCGTCCGCAGAGCGTCCACCCGCTCGGCGGGGACGCCGAAGAAGCACGCGCCCAGCCCCTCGTCGACGGCGGTCAGCAGCATCAGCAGCGCGGCCATGCCGGCGTCGACGTCCCAGTAGGGGACCGGCCAGCGGGCCTCGTCCCGGTCGGTCCAGCCCTTGTCCGGCTCGGCGTACCGCTCGAGGTAGGCGGCCTTCGACGACAGCGGCACCACCAGCAGCGGTGCCCGCCGCATCCGGGTCAGCCAGCCGTCCGGAGCGCCGGCGGAGGTGGTCACCGACCAGAACAGCTCGCGGTCGGCGGCGTCCTCCAGCACCAGGAACGCCCAGCCCTGGGTGAACCCGGCCGACGGCGCCCGCAGCGCGTGCTCCAGGAGCCGCTCGCGCACGTCGGGCGGCACCGGCCGGTCGGGGTCGTAGTCGCGCACCATGCGCCGCCGGCGGACGACGTCAGCGAACTCCACCGCGCCACCCTGTCAGCAACGGTCGTCGACTCAGGGTCCCGGGTGAGGACGCCGATGTCCCCCACGGTCGGCGTGGGAGGGGCGAGATGGGGGGCGGCGCGTCAGGCGGCGGATCCACACGCCGTGTCCGCTACGTCCAGGCGACCATCGCGGCGTTCGCCGGCGGCGTGGGCGCTGTGGGACCGACGTCCCAGCTCGCCACCACGTCACAGACCACCGTGGTCTCCGCCCCCCTGGCCGTCCTGTCCGTGACGGCGCTGGCCGTGTACCGGATCCTGCACGTGGCCATCGTCCTGAGCCCCGGGCTGGTGACCATCCGCGGACTCCGGTCCACGCGGTCCGTGCGCGCTGCAGACGTCCTCCGGTTCGGGCCGCCACCTCCCCACGGCACCCTCCTGCGGGCCGGCCTGCGGGTGGTCCTCCTCGACTGCCGTGTCCTGACCGCCGCCGTCTCCGGCCATGGTGGACTGGACGACGAGTCCGTGGGGCATGCCGAGTGTGCGGAGCTGAACCGGTGGCTCGAGTCCGGTGAGGGCAGGAGCGCGGTCGTCCCCCTGATGCGGTGAACACACGACGTCCGAGCACCACGGGGCCCTGGCCGCGGTGGCCGGGCTGGTCGCGCACCTGCGCTGGATCGAGCACTGCGGGTCCGGGGACCGCTGCGCGAGCAGCTCGACCGCGCCCGGCGCTGCTGCTGAGCCGTCCGTGCCGGTGACGCGGGCCACCGGCACGGGGTCCCTAGGCTGTCCGTCGTGCCGAAGCTGCAGCTGCTCCCCGCCGTCGACGTCGCCGACGGCCAGGCCGTCCGCCTCGTGCAGGGGGAGGCCGGCAGCGAGACGTCCTACGGTGACCCGCTGGACGCCGCGCTGCAGTGGCAGCGGGACGGCGCCGAGTGGGTGCACCTGGTCGACCTCGACGCCGCCTTCGGCCGGGGCAGCAACCGCGACCTGCTGGCCCGCGTGGTCGGCGAGCTGGACGTCGACGTGGAGCTCTCCGGCGGCATCCGGGACGACGAGGCACTGGCCGCGGCCCTAGCCACCGGCTGCCGGCGGGTCAACCTCGGCACCGCAGCGCTGGAGTCGCCCGAGTGGTGCGCCCGGGCCATCGCCGAGCACGGCGACCGGATCGCCGTGGGCCTCGACGTCCGCGGCACCCGGCTGGCCGCCCGCGGCTGGACCCGAGAGGGCGGCGAGCTCTACGAGACCCTCGCCCGCCTCGACGCCGAGGGCTGCGCGCGCTACGTCGTCACCGACATCACCAAGGACGGCACCCTGCGCGGCCCCAACCTCGACCTGCTGCGCGAGGTGTGCGCCGCGACACCGCGCCCGGTGGTCGCCTCCGGCGGGGTGAGCTCGCTCGAGGACATCCGCGCGCTGGCCGGGCTGACCCCGGTCGGCGTCGAGGGCGCGATCGTCGGCAAGGCCCTCTACGCCGGCGCGTTCACGCTGCCCGAGGCGCTGCGGGTGACGGAGGAACTGGCGTCGTGAGCGTCGTCCGGTTCGGCTCGGACACCCGCTGGGAGGCGGTCGTCGGCTACAGCCGCGTCGTCGTCCACGGCGACACGGCATGGGTCAGCGGCACCACGGCCACCGTCGACGGCGTCGTCGTCCACCCGGGGGACGCCGGGGCGCAGACCCGCCAGGCGCTGGCCCTCGTCGGCGAGGCCCTGGAACGAGCCGGGTTCACCCTCGCCGACGTCGTCCGCACCCGGCTGTTCGTCACCGACATCTCCCGCTGGGAGGAGGTCGGCCGGGCCCACGGCGAGGTGTTCGGCGACATCCGCCCGGCCACCTCGATGGTGCAGGTCGCCGCGCTGATCGACCCGGCCATGCTGGTCGAGGTCGAGGCCGACGCGGTCCGGGAGGTGCCCGCATGAGTCTTGCCGTCCGCGTCATCCCGTGCCTGGACGTCGACGCCGGCCGGGTGGTCAAGGGCGTCAACTTCGTCGACCTGCGCGATGCCGGCGACCCGGTGGAGATGGCCCGCGTCTACGACGCCGAGGGCGCCGACGAGCTGACCTTCCTCGACATCACCGCCAGCGCCGGCGACCGCGAGACCACCTACGACGTGGTCCGCCGGACCGCGGAGAGCGTGTTCATCCCCCTCACGGTCGGCGGTGGGGTGCGCACGGTGACCGACGTCGACCGGCTGCTGCGGGCCGGCGCGGACAAGGTCGCGGTCAACACCGCCGCCGTCGCCCGCCCCGAGCTGATCAGCGAGATCAGCGACCGCTTCGGCAACCAGGTGCTCGTCCTCTCCCTCGACGCCCGGCGCACCCGGGACGGCGCGGTCACCGACTCCGGCTTCGAGATCACCACGCACGGCGGTCGGCGTGGCACCGGCCGGGACGCCGTGGAGTGGGTCGTGCAGGCCGCCGAGCTGGGCGTCGGGGAGGTGCTGCTCAACTCGATGGACGCCGACGGCACCGAGGCCGGCTTCGACCTGGAGCTGATCCGTGCGGTGCGCCGCGAGGTCACGGTGCCGGTCATCGCCAGCGGCGGGGCGGGGGAGACTGCGCACTTCCCGCCCGCGGTCGAGGCCGGCGCCGACGCCGTGCTCGCCGCGACCGTCTTCCACTTCGGCAAGCTGCGCATCGGCGACGTCAAGGCCGCCCTCGGCGACGCCGGCGTCCCGGTCCGCCGGGAGACCGACCACCCGCTGCGCTGACCGGCCGGCCCCGTCCCGGGCACCGCCCTGAGCCCGCGAGGGGTGGGGAGGGCGGCTCCCCGCTCAGCCCACCTCGACGCGGGCGACCTCCCGGCGCCCGCTGGCCCACAGCAGCAGCTCCAGCGGCTCACCCTCCACCACCGTCTCGGGCGTCCCGCTGCCGTAGCGCCGTTCCACCCGGGGGGCGTCGCTGCGGCGAAGCACCAGCGCCCCAGGCACCCCGCCGGCGGCGAGCCTGCCGAAGAGGACGACGTTGCCCCAGAGCCGGTCCTGCACCTCCCGCGGGAGCGCACGGGGGGTCCAGCCCGGCTGGGCCCGGCGGACGTCCTCGTGGTGGATCACGTACTCCGCGGTGTCGACCACCGCGGACACCGGCGGCCACGCGGCCGGCAGCCAGCGCGGCGGCCCGGAGCGCACCCGGGCGACCAGGTCGGCGTACCGGGAGCCGGCGCGCAGGCGGTCCTCCACGCGGTGCGACCAGGCAGCCAGCGGCCGGCCGATCCGCGTGGACTCGAGCACGTAGCCGGGCGTGGTGTCCGGACGGCGGTCCCGGGTGACGAGGTGCGCGGCCAGGTGCGCCGTGGTCCACCCCTCGCAGCGGGTGGGCGCGTCCGGCCCCAGCTCCTCGAGGAGGTCGGCGAGCGCCGCGCGCTCGCGCGCGGCCAGGGGCCGGGAAGAGGAGATCACCGGGCGGGGTTACCGACGGGGCGGACCCGGGAAACCGGAGGCGGCTCCTTAGCTCCTCTAAGTACAGTCGGAGTGCCGCCCCGCACGACCCCCGAGGAGACCTGTGCCCCGCCGCCGAGACGCCGTCGTCCGGCGAGGGATGCGCCACGTCGGGCGCGCGATCGCCGAGCAGCCGGGCATGTTCACCCTGGCGTTCGCCGCCAGCGTTCTCTACGGCGGCATGACCGTGGCCAGCGCCTACGTCGTCGGCGCGGTCACCGACCGGGTCGTGCTGCCGGCGTTCGCCACGGGCGAGCCGTCCGTGGCGGGGCTCACGCTCGCCGTCGCCGTCGTCCTCGGGGTGGCCCTCCTGCGGATCCTCGGCATCCTGGGCCGGCGGCTGTTCGCCGGCATCATGGGCTACCGCCTGCAGGCCGACTACCGCCGCCGGGTGACCGGCCAGTACCTGCGCCTGCCGCTGTCCTGGCACCAGCGCCACCCGACCGGTCAGCTGCTGTCCAACGCCAACTCCGACGTCGAGGCCGCCTGGTTCTTCGTCGCACCGCTGCCGTTCGCCTGCGGCGCGGTGGTCATGATCGGCATCACCCTCGCCGTGCTCGTGGCCGCCGACCCCTGGCTGGCGCTGATCGGCCTCGTCGTCTTCCCCCTGGTCTTCGTCGTCAACGCCGTCTACTCGCAGGTGATGGCTCCGCGCATGCAGCGGGCCCAGCAGCTGCGTGCCGAGGTCAGCGAGATCGCCCACGAGAGCTTCGACGCCGCCCTGGTGGTCAAGACCCTCGGCCGGGAGGACGTCGAGGGCCGCCGGTTCACCGCCCGCGCCGAGGACCTGCGCGACGCGCTGGTCGCTGTCGGCCGGGTGCGCGGGCTGTTCGACCCGCTGATGGAGGCGCTGCCCACGCTCGGGACGCTGGCCGTCCTGCTCGTCGGCGTCGGCCGGGTCGCCGAGGGAGCCACCGGCCCCGGCGAACTGGTGTCGATCGCCTACCTGTTCACCCTGCTCGCGCTCCCCATCCGCGCGATCGGGTGGGTGCTGGCCGACCTGCCCCGCGCCCTCGCCGGGTTCGACCGGGTCACCCCTGTGCTCGACGCCACCGGCGAGACGCCGCACGGCAGCACGGCGGCGGCCGGTCGTACCGGCGGGGCCGAGCTGGCGCTGCGCGGCGTGGAGTACGGCTTCGACGGCGCTGCTCGCCCCACGCTGTCGGGCGTCACCTTCGACGTCGCGGCCGGCAGCACGGTGGCTGTCGTGGGACCGACCGGATCGGGCAAGTCGACGCTGGCCGGGCTCCTGGTGCGGCTGGTCGACCCGGCCAGCGGTCAGGTGCTCCTCGACGAGGTGGACCTGCGGGCGCTGCGCGAGGGGGAGGTCTCCAGCCAGGCGGCGTTCGTCCCGCAGGGCACCTTCCTCTTCGACGACACGGTGCGCGGCAACGTGACCCTCGGCGAGGGGTACTCCGACGAGGAGGTGGAGGCCGCGCTGGGGGTCGCCGCCGCCGACGAGTTCGTGCGCCAGCTGCCCGAGGGGCTCGACACGCGGGTGGGGGAGCGGGGCGCCACCCTCTCCGGCGGGCAGCGGCAGCGGCTGGCGCTGGCCCGCGCGGTGGTCCGCCGGCCCCGCCTGCTCGTCCTCGACGACGCGACCAGCGCCGTGGACCCCGCCGTCGAGGCGCGCATCCTCGACGCCCTGCGCGACGCCGAGCAGCCCTCGACCGTCGTCGTGGTCGCCTACCGGCAGGCCACCATCGCGCTGGCCGACGAGGTCGTGTGGCTCGAGGGCGGCCGGGTGCTCGCCCGCGGCAGCCACGAGCAGTTGCTGGCCGAGGTGCCCGGGTACGCGGCCCTGGTGCGCGCCTACGCGCAGACGGAGGTCGCCGCATGACCGCCGCCGTCGCCGAGCACCGCAGCGAGGGCGCGCTGGCGACCCTGCGCCGCGGGCTGGGCCTGATGCCCGAGTTCCGCCGCGGTCTGCCGCTCACCTTCGCGCTCGCCCTGCTGGCGACCGCCGGGCGGGTGGTCGTGCCCATCGCCGTCCAGCAGGTGATCGACCGCGGCCTGGCCGGCCCCGGCGGCCCGGACGTCGACCTGGTCCGCGACGTCGTGGTCGTCTGCGCCGTCGTCGTCGTCCTCACCGCCGGGGCCGTGTACGCGATGAACGTCCGGCTGTTCCGGACCACGGAGACCGCACTGGCCGGACTGCGGTCGCGGGCTTTCCGGCACGTGCACGACCTGTCGGTGTTGCACCAGCAGGGGCAGCGCCGCGGCTCGTTGGTCTCCCGCGTCACCAGCGACGTCGACCAGCTCTCCACCTTCATGCAGTGGGGCGGCGTGCTCGGCGTGGTCAGCATCGGCCAGCTGCTCGTCGCCACCGTCGTCATGGCCTTCTACTCCTGGCAGCTCACGCTGCTGGTGCTGGTCTGCTTCGTGCCGCTGGGCGTCGCGATCCGGTTCCTCGCCCGCCAGCTGGCCGCCGCCTACGGCGTGGTCCGCGAACGGGTCGGCGACGTCCTGGCCGCGGTCTCCGAGGCGGTCGTCGGCGCCCCCACCGTCCGCGCGTACGGCATCCGGGAGCGCACCGCGGCCCGCCTCGACCGCGCCATCGGCCGGCACTACCGCGCGCAGGTCCGGGCCCAGAAGGTGACCGCGGCGGTCTTCGTCAGCGGCGAGGTCGTCGCGGCGCTGGCCAACGCGGCGATCATCGTGGTCGGCGTCCTCCTCGGCGTCGGTGGCGACCTCACCGCCGGCACCCTCGTGGCCTTCTTCTTCCTCGTCACGCTGTTCGTCGCGCCGGTGCAGATGGCCAGCGAGGTCCTCAACGAGGCGCAGAACGCACTCGCCGGGTTCCGCCGCGTCCTCGACGTCCTGCAGACCGAGCCCGACGTGCGCGATCCCGCGGTCGCCGACCCCGGTGCGGCGCGGGAGCTGCCGCACACGCCGCTGGGTGTGCGCTTCGAGCACGTCTCCTTCCGCTACGCCCCCGGCGCGCGGCCCGCGCTGCAGGACGTCGACCTGGGGATCGAGCCGCGCCGCCGCGTCGCCATCGTGGGCGAGACCGGCTCGGGCAAGACGACGTTCGCCAAGCTGGTCACCCGGCTGATGGACCCCACCGAGGGCCGCGTCCTGCTCGGTGACGACCACGCCGGCTGGGTGCCGCTGGACCGGGTCGCGTTCGCCTCGCTCCGGCAGCGGGTGGTGATGGTGCCGCAGGACGGCTTCCTGTTCGACGCCACGGTGGCCGACAACGTGCGCTACGGCCGGCCGGGGCTGACCGACGCCGACGTGCACGCAGCCTTCGAGGAGCTCGGGCTGGGCGACTGGGTGGCCGGGCTGGCCGAGGGCGTGGCCACCCGCGTGGGCCAGCGCGGGGAGTCGCTGTCGGCGGGGGAGCGGCAGCTGGTCGCCGTCGCGCGCGCCTACGTCGCCGATCCCGACCTGCTCGTCCTCGACGAGGCCACCAGCGCCGTCGACCCGGCCACCGAGCGCCGCCTCACCCACGCCCTCGACCGGGTCACCGACGGCCGGACGACGCTGACCATCGCCCACCGGCTCTCCACCGCCGAGCGGGCCGACGAGGTGCTCGTCGTCGACGCCGGCCGGGTGGTGCAGCGCGGGTCGCACGCCGACCTGGTGGACGCCGACGGCCCCTACGCGCGGCTGCACGCCTCCTGGCGCCGGTCCTCGGCCGGGGAGCCCCAGCCGACGGCCTGACGCGCGCGGCGGGCGGCCGCCGGCGTCTCGCGGTTGTCCACAGTCCTGCCGCCGCGGACCCGCGTGAGCCACTCATCCTCCAGGCTCGGGCGGCATGCAGCCCTCCTCACCGCACCCGTCGCCCGCCGCCGCGTCGCGGCCCGCGACCTCCTCGGCCAGCGGGTCACCCGTGACGGCACGGCTCGGCGGCGCCCTGGGCCTCCTCAGCGCCCTGGTGCTGGCCACGGTCGCCCTCCTCGGACACGCCCTGGACGGCGACGACGGGGACTTCGGCGACCCGTTCGTCACGGCGATCGCCCTCGCCGCGGCGCTGCACCTGGGCAGTGCCGTATGGCTGCTGTGCCGTCGCGGGTGGTGGCCGCTCGTGCTGTCCGCGGCGCCCTCCGCGCTGATCCTCGGTTGGCTCGTCGCCATCGCCGTGCTCGGCTTCCTCGCCGGCCACGGCACTGACGGGCTGGGCGTCCTGCTGTCCTCGGGGCCCTGGCTGGCGATCTCGCCGGCGGCAGCCGGTCTGGCGCTGACGCCGAGCTCCCGACATTGGGTGGCGGCGGGCCGTGCCGGGCGCGCCGGCGGGCCGCCCCACCAGCCCCCAGCCGCCTAGCCTGCGCAGCGTGGCCACACCCCGCGACCGAGGTCGTCCGGCAGCCGACCTGCCTCCACCGGACGCGCGCATGCCGCCGCTCGCCCTCGTCGCCGGCGTCCTCGGCCTCGTCGGCGCGCTGCCGCCGGCCTTCCTCGCCGTCATCGCCGTGGCGCTCGGCGGGCTCTCCGCCGACGCCGGGCCCGATCCCTGGGCCTACCTCCTGCTCGCCGCGCCGCTGGTGCAGGTCTTCGGCGCGGTCTGGCTGCTGGCTCGCCGCAGCTGGCTGCTCCTGGTCCTGGCCGTCGTCCCGGTCGCGGTGCTGGCCGGTGCGGTCGTCTGGGCGGCCACCGGCACCGAGGACGCCGGGAACCCGGCCCTGCCGCTGCTGCTGCTGGTCGCCCCGGTGCTCGCCGCGGTCCTGGCGGCCACCCCGCGGGTGCGCCGCTGGGTGGCCGCACGGCCGCGCCGCACCCGCTAGCCGCGCCCAGCTGAGTGGCCCCTTGCAGGGTCCCGCCACGAGCTTGCGAGTGCCGGGGGGCAAGGGGGGTCCTTCTTCTACGCTGCCGGCCATGGCGTCGTCCTCCTCCCGCAGCCGGGCGGCGGCGCGCCGCTCGCCGCGGGCGGCGCCTCGGCAGCAGCCGCCGCCCCTCCCGGCCGGACGACCGGTCCTCGCCCCGTTCGCCGCCGTCTTCGGCGTCCTGGTCGCCGTCGAGTACCTGTGGCTGGCCTGGTTGCTGCGCGACCCGGAGGTGGCGACGTCCTGGGCCGTCGCCGTCCCCGCGGTGCTCGCGGTGCTCGCCCTGGCGGGCGCGGTGCTGGTCGTCCTCGGGCGCGCGCGGGCGTGGGTCCTGCTGGCCGTCGTCGGCTTCGTCCTGGTGCTCAGCCTGCCGGGCACCGCCGTGCTGTTCGGCGCACTCGGTCTCGGTGCGGTGGCCGGGCAGGCGCTGCTGCTGCTCGCCGGGCCGGTCGGGTGCCTGGTGCTCGCCGTCCGTCGCCCGGTCCGGGAGTGGACCCGCCCCGCCCGGGCGACGCGGGCTCCCGAGCGAGGTCGTCGCACCCAGCGCACCGGCTAGCGTGCAGTAGGTGACCGAGCTCGCGAGGTCACGCAGGGACAGGGCAGCGCCGATCACGTCGGCGGCGAGCGGCGAGGAGATGCGTGACCGACACCGACGTCGTCGTGGTGGGGGCGGGGCTGGCCGGGCTGGTCGCCGCCGCGGAGCTGGCCGATGCGGGGAAGCGGGTGGTCCTGCTGGACCAGGAGCCCGAGCAGTCCCTCGGCGGGCAGGCCTGGTGGTCCTTCGGCGGGCTGTTCCTCGTCGACTCGCCCGAGCAGCGCCGGCTGCGGGTGCGCGACTCGCTCGAGCTGGCCAGGCAGGACTGGTCCGGCACTGCCGGCTTCGACCGCGCGGAGGACCACTGGCCGCGCCGGTGGGCCGAGGCCTACCTGCAGTTCGCCGCGGGGGAGAAGCGGGCGTGGCTGCGCGAGCAGGGCGTCGGCTTCTTCCCGGTCGTCGGCTGGGCCGAGCGCGGCGGCTACACCGCCACCGGCCACGGCAACTCGGTGCCGCGGTTCCACATCGTCTGGGGCACCGGGCCGGGCCTCGTCGAGCCCTTCGCCCGCCGGGTGCGCGCCGCGGCCGACCGGGGCGTGCTGCAGCTGCTGTTCCGCCACCGCGTCGACGAGCTGGTGGTCAGCGGCGGCGCGGTCACCGGCGTCCGCGGCACCGTCCTCGAGCCCAGCGACGTCGCCCGCGGTGAGCCCAGCTCACGCGACGCGGCCGGCGAGTTCGAGGTCTCGGCGCAGGCCGTCGTCGTCACCTCCGGCGGCATCGGCGGCAACCACGAGCTGGTCCGGCAGAACTGGCCCGCCCGCCTGGGCCCGGCGCCGCAGCGGCTGCTCTCCGGCGTCCCCGCGCACGTCGACGGCCGGATGCTGCAGGCCACGGAGGCCGCCGGGGGGAACCTGATCAACCGCGACCGGATGTGGCACTACACCGAGGGCATCGCCAACCACTCGCCCGTCTGGCAGCGGCACGGCATCCGGATCCTGCCCGGGCCGTCGTCGCTGTGGCTCGACGCGACCGGCAAGCGGCTCCCGGTGCCGCTGTTCCCCGGCTTCGACACCCTGGGCACGCTCGCCCACATCGGGCAGACCGGGTACGAGCACACCTGGTTCGTCGCCACGCACAAGATCGTGGAGAAGGAGTTCGCGCTGTCGGGCTCCGAGCAGAACCCCGACCTCACCGGCAGGGACGTCAAGCTGCTGCTCGGCCGGGTCCGGTCCGGCGTCGCCCCGCCGGTGCAGGCCTTCCTCGACGCGGGGGAGGACTTCGTCGTCGCCCGCACCCTGCCCGAGCTGGTCGCCGGCATGAACCGGGTCACGGGCGGGACCCCCGAGCTGAGCCTGGCCGACGTCGAGCGCGAGGTGGTGGCCCGCGACCGCGAGGTCGCCCACCCCTTCACCAAGGACCTGCAGGTCACCGCGATCCGCGGCGCCCGCAACTACCTCGGCGACAAGCTGATCCGAGTGGCCCCGCCGCACCGGCTGCTCGACCCCGAGGCCGGGCCGCTGATCGCCGTCCGGCTCAACCTGATCACCCGCAAGACCCTCGGCGGGCTGGAGACCGACCTGTCCGGCCGCGTCCTGCGGGCCGGTGGTGAGGTCTTCCCCGGCCTCTACGCCGCGGGCGAGGTCGCGGGCTTCGGCGGCGGCGGCATGCACGGCTACCGCTCGCTGGAGGGCACCTTCCTCGGCGGGTGCCTGTTCAGCGGCCGGGTCGCCGGCCGGGCGCTCGCGGCCGCGCTGTGAGCTCGCACCCGAGCCCCTGGTCGGACCCGGCGACGGAGACGCAGCCGGGCGTGCCCTACGCGGGGCCGCCGCCGACGACGCCGTACCGGCCGGCTCCCGGCTGGCCACCGCCGGCCCCGTACGGGACGGCGTGGCCGCCGGTCTGGCCGCAGCCGTGGCCGCCGGCCCCCGCGCGGCCGCAGCGGCCGGGACAGGTCATCGCCGCCGCGGTCCTCGCCTTCGTGCAGGCCGCGGGGGTCGCCCTGGCCAGCGCCTACCTCCAGCTGCTCGGGTCGGTGTTCTCGATGGCCGCCGACGAGCCAGGCTTCCCGGCCGACGGTGCGGCCCTCGCTGCCGACGCGGGCGTGCTCTCCCTCGTGCAGCTGGTCTCGGTGGTCCTGCTGGTGGCCGCCGGGGTCCTGGCGCTCACCAGCCGCCGCGCCCCCGTCCGCTGGACCCTCGCAGCCGCGTTCGCCCTGCAGCTGGCGCTGGCCGCCTACTGGGTCGCGCGCCTGCTGGGCGCGTTCGGCTCGGCGTCCGGGCTGCTGCTGTTCCTCGTCGTGTGCTTCGCCGCCGGGCCGGCGGTCGCCCTGGGCCTGAGCGTGGGCCGGCCCGCCCGGGCGTGGTTCACCAGCAGCCCCGACGGGGGGACGACGCCGCACCGGTGACCCGGCCGGTCGGCGGCGGGTGGGACGATCGGACCGTGTCCGCCGTCCCCGCCGCCGAGTCCGCCCTGGACCCCGCGGTCGCAGCACTCCTGCGCCGCGACCCCGCCGGTCTGGTCGCCGCCGTCGTCCAGCAGCACGACACCGGTGAGGTGCTCATGGTCGCGTGGATGGACGACGAGGCGCTGCGCCGCACCCTCACCACCGGCCGGGCCACCTACTGGTCGCGCAGCCGGCGCGAGTACTGGGTGAAGGGGGAGACCTCCGGACACCGCCAGTGGGTCCGCGACGTGCGCCTGGACTGCGACGGCGACGCGCTGCTGGTGCTCGTCGACCAGGAGGGGCCGGCCTGCCACACCGGCGAGCGCTCCTGCTTCCACCGCGAGCTGGAGGTCACCCGTGCGGCTCGGTGAGACCTCCCCGTCGCGGGCGGAGTTCGCGGCGCTGGACCAGCCGATGGTCCCGGTCACCCGGCGGCTGCTCGCCGACGGCGAGACCGCGGTCGGCATCTACCGCAAGCTCGCCGGCAACCGGCCGGGCACGGTGCTGCTGGAGTCGGCCGAGCAGGGCAAGCAGTGGAGCCGGTACAGCTTCGTCGGCGTCCGCAGCGCCGGGGTGCTCAGCGAGCGGGACGGCGCCGCGCTGTGGCTGGGGGAGCAGCTGCCGGGTCTCACCGACGACCTGCCCTCGGACCCGCTGGCCGCCGTCCGCACGCTGGCCCGCCGGCTGCGCTCGCCGCGGGACGCCGACCTGCCCCGGCTGACCGGCGGCCTGGTCGGCTACCTCGGCTACGACGTCGTCCGGCGGCTGGAGCGGCTGCCGGTCACCGCCGTCGACGACCTCGGCATGCCCGAGCTCGCGCTCATGCTGGTCACCGACCTCGCGGTGCTCGACCACCACGACGGCACGGTGCTGCTCATCGCCAACGCGCTGCGCGGGTCCCAGGGCTACGACGACGCGGTGACCCGGCTCGACGCGATGGCCGCCGACCTGGCCAAGGCCGCGCCCCCCGGGGTCGCCACCTTCGCGACGACCGCGCCGCCGCCGGTGCAGAGCAACATGGCGCCCGGCGTCTTCGAGGACGGCGTGGAGCGGGTGCGCGAGCACATCCGGGCCGGCGACGCGTTCCAGGTGGTGCTCTCGCAGCGCTTCGAGGTGCCCACCGAGGTCGAGGCGCTGGACCTCTACCGGGTGCTGCGGGCGACCAACCCCTCGCCGTACATGTACCTGCTGCGCTTCGCCGGGCGCGAGTCGCCGTTCGACGTCGTCGGCTCCTCGCCGGAGGCGCTGGTCACGGTGACCGGCAGCTCGGCCGTCGTGCACCCGCCGGCCGGGACCCGCCCGCGCGGCGCGACCCCGGAGGAGGACGTGCGGCTGGCCGAGGGCCTGCTCGCCGACCCCAAGGAGCGCGCCGAGCACGTGATGCTCGTCGACCTGGCCCGCAACGACCTGGGGCGGGTGTGCGTGCCGGGCTCGGTGGAGGTGCCCGACTTCATGCGCGTCGAGCACTACAGCCACGTCATGCACCTGGTGTCGACCGTGGCCGGCGAGGTCGCCCCGCAGTGGGACGCCCTCGACGTCTTCGACGCGACCTTCCCCGCCGGGACCGTCTCCGGGGCGCCCAAGCCGCGCGCGATGGAGATCATCGAGTCGCTGGAGCCCACCCGGCGGGCGCTGTACGCCGGCACCGTCGGTTACGTCGACGCCAGCGGCGACCTCGACATGGCGATCGCGATCCGGACGGCGGTGCTGCACCAGGGCCGTGCCTACGTGCAGGCCGGCGCCGGTGTCGTGGCCGACAGCGACCCCGCCACCGAGGAGGCCGAGACCCGGCACAAGGCACGGGCGGTGCTCTCGGCCATCGCGACGGCGGAGGGGATGCGGGAGCTGCCGTGAGCGGACAGGGGCGTGAGCACCGCAGCGAGCCCCGGCGAGCGAGGAGCGGAGCGCCCCGCGGAAGCGAACGGTGGGCACCGTGACGGGGACGGCCCACCGTGAGCTGGCCGGGGCCGTCGTCGGGGCGGTGGCGGCCGGGGGGCTGGCGCTGTCCGCAGGCGGACAGACCTGGGTGACGGCGACCGTCGAACGGCCCGAGCCGCTGCCGCCGGTCATCGAGCAGCTGGCCGGCTCGGAGCTCGCACCGTTCGTCCCGGCCGGCGGGCTGGTGCTCCTGGCGGCCGCGGTGGCGCTGGTCGCCGTCCGCGGCGCCGGTCGCGTCCTGGTCGGGCTGCTGGCCGCCGTCGCCGGGGGAGCGCTGGGCTGGTCGGGCCTGCGCACGCTGCTCACCGACGCGGACGTCACGGCGACCGGGGCGGTCGGCAGCGGGACGCCGGGGAGCACGCTCACGGCCGAGGTGTCCGCCGCCTGGCCGGTGCTCGTGCTCGTCGCCGGACTGCTGGCGGTGGCGGCCGGGCTGCTCACCGTGCTGCGCGGGTCGAGCTGGCCGGGCATGGGACGCCGCTACGAGCGCCTCGCCGCCGCCGCCGCGGCCGCGGCGCCCGTCCGCCGGCGGACCGACGAGGACCGCGCGCTGGACGCGTGGCGGGCGCTCGACCGTGGCGAGGACCCCACCGAGGACTCCGGCGAACAGCCCTGACTACCCCGGACCGCCTGGTCCACACCCCCGTGCGGGGTGTCCGGCCGCCCCCGCAGGCAGTCGGCTGGTCCGCCGCCTCTAGAGTGGGTCCACGGATCGGGTCCCGGTCGGGGCCGCGCCCGGTGGCCGGCCTCGAGGGCCCGGTGGGCGGATGACGAGCAGCAGCGGGGAGGACTCGTGTCCGTGCTCGACGAGATCGTCGCCGGCGTCCGTGAGGACCTGGCGGCCCGTGAGGCGGCCACCCCGCTGGCGGAGGTCAAGGCCGCCGCCCGGGACGCCCGCCCGCCCCTCGACGCCCTCGCCGCGCTGCGTGCGCCCGGCGTCGGCGTCATCGCCGAGGTGAAGCGGCAGAGCCCCTCCAGGGGCGCGCTCGCCGACATCCCCGACCCCGCGGTGCTGGCCCGGCAGTACGCCGACGGCGGCGCCCGGGTCATCAGCGTGCTCACCGAGCGGCGCCGCTTCGGAGGCGGCCAGGCCGACCTCGCCGCCGTCCGCGCCGCCGTCGGCGTCCCGGTGCTGTGCAAGGACTTCGTCGTCACGAGCTACCAGGTGCACGAGGCGCGTGCCCACGGGGCGGACGTCGTCCTGCTCATCGTGGCCGCGCTGGAGCAGAACGCCCTGCTCGGTCTGCTGGAGCGGGTCGAGTCGCTGGGCATGACCGCGCTGGTCGAGGTGCACACCGAGGCCGAGGCCGACCGCGCGCTGTCCGCCGGCGCCGCGGTGATCGGCGTCAACGCCCGCGACCTCACCACGCTGCAGGTCGACCGCTCCACCTTCGAGCGGATCGCCCCCGGGCTGCCGTCGGAGGTGGTCAAGGTCGCCGAGTCCGGCGTCCGCGGCCCGCACGACCTCATCTCCTACGCGGCGGCCGGCGCCGACGCCGTCCTCGTCGGTGAGGGCCTGGTCACCGCCGGCGACGCCCGCCAGGCGGTCGCCGACCTGGTCACGGCCGGCGCCCACCCGGCCACCCCGCACACCCCCCGCTGAAGAAGGACCCTCCTGCCCCCCACCGTCGCACGCTCGCGGCGGGCTCCTGCAGGAGGGCCGCCCGGACGGCGTCGGGCAGCTCGTCCACGACCAGGGCCAGCCCGAGCAGCTCCGCACCCTGCCGGCGCACCAGCTCGGCGGTCGCCTCGGCCTGGCTGCCGCGCTCGGCCCAGTCGTCGACCAGCAGCACCGGGTCGCCGGGTCCGGGGACCGCCTGCACGTGCAGCTCGTGCCGGACGCCGCGGTGGTCCTCGGCGCTCGTGGTGGCGAGCGAGCGGCCGGGCAGCAGTCCCTTCCGGACGGGCACGAAGCCGGCTCCCAGGACCACCGCGGCCGGGCCGCCGACGGCGAACCCGCGCGCCTCCAGCCCGACCACGTGGGTGGTGCCGGCATCGGCCCACGAGGCGGTCAGGCCCCTGACGACCGCGGCCGGCCCCCGGCCTTCAGCGAGCAGCGCCCAGACGTCGGCGTGCCCGTCCACCCAGCGGAACCCCGCCAGCACCGCACGCTGCCCGGCGTCCTCGCCGACCGTTCCGCAGCGAGGCCAGGTCGGGGCGACTCTCGCGCTGCTGCCCCCGCTCTCGCGCCGGTGCAGCAGCGCGAGAGCGCACGCAACGGCGCAGGAGTGCCCGCGACCCGCGCCCCCCGGCGCACTGACCCCCTCCACCACCTGCACGCCCCGACGCGGGACACTGAGCCCATGACCACCAGCGCCGTCCACCCGCCCGAGCAGCGACTCGAGCCGGCGCACCCGAGCTGGCCCGACGCCACCGGCCACTTCGGGGTCTTCGGTGGCCGGTTCGTCCCCGAGGCGCTGATCGCCGCCCTCGACGAGCTGACCGAGGCCTACCGCGCGATGCGCGTCGACCCGGCCTTCCTCGAGGAATTCGCCGCGCTGCAGCGCGACTACACCGGCCGGCCGAGCCCGATCACCGAGGTGCCGAGGTTCGCCGAGCACGCCGGCGGGGCGCGCATCTGGCTCAAGCGCGAGGACCTCAACCACACCGGCTCGCACAAGATCAACAACGTGCTGGGCCAGGCCCTGCTCACCCGGCGGATCGGCAAGCAGCGGGTCATCGCCGAGACCGGCGCCGGGCAGCACGGCGTCGCGACCGCCACCGCGGCCGCGCTGATGGGGCTGTCCTGCACCATCTACATGGGCGAGGAGGACACCCGCCGCCAGGCGCTCAACGTCGCCCGGATGCGGCTGCTCGGCGCCGAGGTCGTCCCGGTCACCACCGGCTCGCGCACCCTCAAGGACGCCATCAACGAGGCCTTCCGCGACTGGGTCACCAACGTCGAGACCACGAACTACGTGTTCGGCACCGTCGCCGGCCCGCACCCGTTCCCGGAGATGGTCCGCGAATTCCAGCGGGTGATCGGCGACGAGGCGCGCGCCCAGGTGCTCGAGCGGGTCGGCCGGCTGCCCGACGCCGTCCTGGCCTGCGTGGGCGGCGGCTCCAACGCCATCGGCATCTTCACCGCCTTCGTGCCCGACGACGGCGTCCGCCTGGTCGGCCTGGAGGCCGGCGGGGACGGCGTGGGCACCGGCCGGCACGCGGCCACCATCACCGGCGGGACGCCGGGGGTGCTGCACGGCGCCCGCTCGTACCTGCTGCAGGACGAGAACGGCCAGACCATCGAGTCGCACTCGATCAGCGCCGGCCTGGACTACCCGGGCGTGGGGCCCGAGCACTCCCACCTGCACGACATCGGCCGGGCGGAGTACCGGGCGGTCACCGACGCCGAGGCCATGGAGGCCTTCGCGCTGCTGTGCCGCACCGAGGGCATCATCCCGGCGATCGAGTCGGCGCACGCCCTCGCCGGCGCTCTGGTCCTGGGCCGCGAGCTGGGCCCGGACGCGCTGCTGCTGGTCAACCTCTCCGGCCGCGGCGACAAGGACGTCGAGACGGCGTCGCGCTGGTTCGGCCTCGGCGACCGCGAGCACGTGGAGCCCGGCGCCGGCATGGACACCGACCAGCAGCCCACCGAGGGGGCGGTCACCTCCGGCGACGCGGTCGCCGGGCAGGACGCGGGGGAGCCGGCGTGAGTCAGCTGCAGGACACCATCGCCCGGGCGAGGGCCGAGGGGCGTTCGGCGCTGGTCGCCTACCTCCCGGTCGGGTACCCGGACGTCGACACCTCGATCGCGGCCATGGTCGCGGCGGTCGAGGGCGGGGCCGACGTCCTCGAGGTCGGCGTCCCGTACAGCGACCCCGGCATGGACGGCCCGGTCATCCAGCAGGCCGTCGACCCGGCGGTGCGGGCCGGCGTCGGCATGCGCGACGTGCTGCGCGCCGTCGAGGCGGTCGCCGCCGCAGGTGCGGTCCCGGTGGTGATGAGCTACTGGAACCCGGTCGAGCGCTACGGCGTCGACCGGTTCGCCGCCGACCTGGCCGCCGCCGGGGGAGCCGGGGCCATCACCCCCGACCTCATCCCCGACGAGGCGGGGGCCTGGCTGGCCGCCGCGGAGGCGCACGACCTCGACCGCGTGTTCCTGGTGGCACCGTCGTCCACCGACGCGCGGCTGGCCGCGACCGTCGCGGCCTGCCGGGGCTTCGTCTACGCCGCCTCCACCATGGGCGTCACCGGTACCCGGGCCACCGTGGGCGACGCGGCGGAGAAGCTGGTCGCCCGCACCCGCGCGGTCACCGACCTGCCGGTCTGCGTGGGGCTGGGCGTCTCGAACGGGGACCAGGCCGCCGAGGTCGCCGGCTTCGCCGACGGGGTGATCGTCGGGTCGGCCTACGTGCGAGAGCTGCTCGAGGGCCGGGGCGCCGACGGCGTGCGCCGCCTGTCGCAGGACCTCGCCGCGGGCGTGCGCCGTCCGGTGGCCGTGCCGTGACGGTCCTGAGCGCGATCCCCAGCCCGACGCAGGGCGTCTGGGAGCTGGGCCCGCTGCCCATCCGCGCCTACGCGCTGTGCATCATCGCCGGGATCGTCGCGGCGGTCCTGATCACCGAGCGCCGCTGGGTGGCCCGGGGCGGGGCGCCGGGTGAGGTCCTCGACATCGCCGTGTGGGCCGTGCCGTTCGGGATCATCGGTGGCCGGCTCTACCACGTCATCAGCAGTCCCCGGCCGTACTTCGGCGAGGGCGGCGACCCGGTGCGGGCCCTCGCCATCTGGGAGGGCGGCCTCGGCATCTGGGGCGCGATCGCCCTGGGCGGGGTCGGCGCGTGGATCGCCTGCCGCCGCCGGGGCATCCCGCTGCCCGCCTTCGCCGACGCGGTGGCCCCCGGGCTGCTCGTCGCGCAGGCCATCGGCCGGCTGGGCAACTGGTTCAACAACGAGCTCTACGGCCGCGCCACCGACCTGCCCTGGGCGCTGACGATCCACGACTGGACCGGCACCGAGGCGGTGATCGGCCCCGACGGTCAGCCGCTCGTGCTCGGCACCTTCCACCCGACGTTCCTCTACGAGCTGCTGTGGAACCTGGCCGCCGCACTCGTCGTGATCTGGGCCGACCGGCGCTTCCGGCTCAGCCACGGGCGCGCCTTCGCGCTCTACGTCGCCCTGTACTGCGTCGGCCGGCTGTGGATCGAGCTGCTGCGCAGCGACCCCGCGGAGACCATCGCCGGCATCCGGATCAACGTCTACACCTGCGTGGTCGTCGGCCTGCTCGCGGTGGCCCACCTGGTGTGGCAGCGCGGCCGGCCCCGCGAGGTGATCACCCGGGGACGTGACGGTGCCGACACCGGGCAGGACCGCGGCGACCGGGCCGACGCCGCTCCCGCCGTCGCCCCGGGCGCCGTGGAGACCCGGGACGGCGAAGACGCTGGTGAGGACGGGCGTCCGCGACACCCTGGGCCCTGAGGGCGACGCGCCGTCCCCGCGCCTCTCGGCGTACGAGATCGGTGGTGCGCCTGTGTACCCTTCTGCCAAGGCCCCACAGTGATCCTGTCGGGGTCGCACGCGTCGGAACCGGGCCAGTGCCGCCCCGCGGACGACAGCGCCGGGGCACCACCCCCGGCGCTCGCCCAGCCGGGCCCACGGTCCCCCGACCGTCCGCCGGCCGGCTCCCCGCAGTGCCCGCTCCTCTGCCCTCTGACCACCGGCCGGGCCCAGCGCCCCCGCCCCGCTCCCGTCACCGCCGACGGCGCCCGGGCGGCGTGCCGACGACGGGAGTGACATGCCCGAGTCCACCGCCCCCGCCGCGACTCCCTCCGGCCCCGGCGGCACCGCCGTGCCGTTCTCGGCCGTCCCGGCCGCGAGTGGCCTGTACGACCCGGCCAACGACAAGGACGCCTGCGGCGTCGCCTTCGTCGCCGACGTGCAGGGTCGCGCCAGCCGGAAGATCGTGGCCGCCGGGCTCACCGCCCTGCACAACCTGGACCACCGCGGCGCCGCCGGTTCCGAGCCGAACTCCGGGGACGGCGCCGGCATCCTCACCCAGGTCCCGGACGCGCTGCTGCGCGCCGAGGTGGACTTCGACCTGCCCCCGGTGGGCGAGTACGCCGTCGGCATCGCCTTCCTGCCCGTGGACGAGGCCGAGCGGGCCGCGCGGGTGGACGACGTCGTCCGCCTCGCCGCCGAGGAGGGCCTGACCGTCCTGGGCTGGCGCGAGCTGCCGGTCGACCCGGACGGCGCCGACGTCGGCCCCACCGCCCGCGCGGTCATGCCGCACTTCGCCCAGCTGTTCGTCGCCGAGACCATCGGGGCCCGCGCCGACGGCACCGCGTTCGGCGGAGGGACCGCCGTCAACGGCGTCACCCGGCTGGAGCGGCGCGCCTTCGTGCTGCGCAAGCGGGCCGAGCGGGCGGCCTCCGAGGCCGGCAGCTCCCTCTACATCACCTCGCTGTCGAGCCGCACCATCACCTACAAGGGCATGCTGACCACCGACCAGCTGCCGGCCTTCTTCCCCGACCTGCGGGACGAGCGCTACGCGTCGGCGATCGCGCTGGTGCACAGCCGGTTCTCGACCAACACCTTCCCGAGCTGGCCGCTGGCCCACCCGTTCCGGCTGATCGCGCACAACGGCGAGATCAACACCATCAAGGGCAACCGGAACCGGATGCGCGCCCGCGAGGCGAAGCTGGAGACGGCGCTGTTCGACGCGCCCGGCGGGGGGTCGGGAGGCGACGGAGCCGAGCTCGGCCTCGAGCGGATCTTCCCGGTCACCGCGAGCGACTTCAGCGACTCGGCCACCTTCGACGAGGTGCTCGAGCTGCTGCACCTGTCCGGCCGGTCGCTGCCGCACGCGGTGCTCATGATGATCCCGGAGGCGTGGGAGAACCACGACGAGATGGACCCGGCCCGCCGGGCCTTCTACCGGTTCCACGCCTCGATCATGGAGCCGTGGGACGGGCCGGCCGCGGTCGCGTTCACCGACGGCACGCTCATCGGCGCCGTGCTCGACCGCAACGGGCTGCGCCCGGGCCGCTGGTGGCACACCAAGGACGACCTGGTCGTGCTGGCCAGCGAGGTCGGCGTCCTGGAGATCCCCGACTCCGACGTCGTCGCCAAGGGCCGGCTGCAGCCGGGCCGCATGTTCCTGGTCGACACCGCCGCCGGGAAGATCGTCTCCGACGAGGAGGTCAAGGGCGCCCTGGCGGGGGAACACCCCTACGAGGACTGGCTGCACGCCGGCCTGGTGCACCTGCCGCAGCTGCCCGAGCGCCGCCGCGCCCGGCCCAGCCACGAGTCCGTCGTCCGCCGGCAGCAGCTGTTCGGGTACACCGAGGAGGACCTGCGCGTCCTGCTCACCCCGATGGCGTCCTCCGGCGCCGAGCCGATCGGCTCCATGGGCACCGACACCCCGGTCGCCGCGCTGTCGGACCGCTCCCGGCTGCTCTACGACTACTTCGGGCAGCTGTTCGCCCAGGTGACCAACCCGCCGCTGGACGCCATCCGCGAGGAGCTGGTGACCAGCCTGGGCCGCACCTTCGGCCCCGAGCAGAACCTGCTGCGCGCGACCCCGGCGTCGTGCCGGCAGCTGTTCCTGCCGTACCCGGTCATCGACAACGACGAGCTCGCCAAGATCCTGCACATCGACGACGACGGCGACCTGCCCGGGTACGCCGCCGTCCGGATCACCGGCCACTACGACGTCAACGGCGGCGGGACGGCGCTGGCGCAGGCGGTCGAGCAGCTGCGCACCAAGGTCAGCAGGGCCATCGCCGCGGGCGCCCGGATCATCGTGCTCTCCGACCGGGACTGCGACGAGAACCGCGCCCCCATCCCGTCGCTGCTGATGACCGCCGCCGTCCACCACCACCTCGTGCGGCAGAAGACCCGCATGGAGGTCGGGCTGGTCGTCGAGTCCGGCGACTGCCGCGAGGTGCACCACGTCGCCCTGCTGCTCGGCTACGGCGCCGCCGCGGTCAACCCCTACCTGGCCTTCGAGTCGATCGAGGACCTCATCCGCGACGGGAACCTGACCGGCATCCAGTCGGCCCAGGCGGTCCGCAACGTGGTCAAGGCGCTGGGCAAGGGCGTCCTGAAGGTCATGAGCAAGATGGGCATCAGCACCGTCGGCTCGTACACGATGGCGCAGATCTTCGAGGCGGTCGGTCTCTCCCAGGAGATCGTCGACGAGTACTTCACCGGCACCTCCTGCCCCCTCGGCGGTGTGGGCATCGACGTCCTCGCCGAGGAGGTGGCCATGCGCCACCGCCGCGCCTACCCGGAGAACCCGACCGAGCGCGCGCACCGCCGGCTGGAGACCGGCGGCGAGTACCAGTGGCGCCGCGAGGGCGAGGTGCACCTGTTCAACCCCGAGACGGTGTTCCTGCTGCAGCACGCCACCCGCGCCCGCCAGTACGACGTGTTCCAGCGCTACACCGAGACCGTCGACAAGCTGTCCGAGGAGGCCGCGACGCTGCGCGGGCTGTTCACGCTGAGGACCGGCGTGCGCCCGCCCGTGCCGATCGACGAGGTGGAGCCGGTCAGCGAGATCGTCAGGCGCTTCCAGACCGGCGCGATGAGCTACGGCTCCATCTCGCAGGAGGCGCACGAGACCCTGGCGATCGCCATGAACCGGCTGGGCGGCAAGTCCAACACCGGCGAGGGCGGCGAGGACCCCGACCGCTTCCAGCCCGACCCGAACGGCGACCTGCGCCGCTCGGCGATCAAGCAGGTGGCCAGCGGCCGGTTCGGCGTCACCAGCGAGTACCTGGTCAACGCCGACGACATCCAGATCAAGATGGCGCAGGGCGCCAAGCCCGGCGAGGGCGGCCAGCTGCCCGGCGCCAAGGTGTACCCGTGGGTCGCCCGCACCCGGCACTCCACGCCCGGTGTCGGCCTGATCAGCCCGCCGCCGCACCACGACATCTACTCGATCGAGGACCTCAAGCAGCTGATCCACGACCTGAAGAACGCCAACAACGAGGCGCGGGTCCACGTCAAGCTGGTCAGCGAGGTGGGCGTCGGGACGGTCGCGGCCGGCGTGAGCAAGGCGCACGCCGACGTCGTCCTCATCTCCGGGCACGACGGCGGGACGGGCGCGGCGCCGCTGACGTCGCTCAAGCACGCCGGCTCGCCGTGGGAGCTGGGCCTGGCCGAGACGCAGCAGACGCTGCTGGCCAACGGCCTGCGCGACCGCATCGTCGTCCAGGCCGACGGGCAGATGAAGACCGGCCGCGACGTGGTCATCGCCGCGCTGCTGGGCGCCGAGGAGTACGGCTTCGCCACCGCTCCGCTGGTCGTCTCCGGCTGCGTGATGATGCGCGTCTGCCACCTCGACACCTGCCCGGTCGGCGTCGCGACGCAGAACCCCGAGCTGCGCAAGCGGTTCACCGGGCGACCGGAGTTCGTCGTCACCTTCTTCGAGTTCCTCGCCGAGCAGGTGCGCCAGTACCTCGCCGAGCTGGGCTTCCGCTCGCTGGACGAGGCGATCGGCCACGCCGAGCTGCTGGACACCCGGAAGGCGGTCGACCACTGGAAGGCCGCCGGGCTGGACCTGTCCCGGATGCTCGCCGTCCCCGAGCTGCCCGACGGCACCGCCCGGCACCGGGTGCGCGAGCAGGACCACGGCCTCGACGTCGCCCTGGACCAGACGCTGATCCAGCTGTGCGAGGGCGCGCTCCTCGACGCGCGACCGGTCAGCCTCGAGCTGCCGGTGCGCAACGTGAACCGCACCGTCGGCACGATGCTGGGCTCGATGGTCACCCGGCGCTTCGGCGGCGACGGCCTGCCCGACGGCACGATCGACCTGACCTTCACCGGGTCGGCCGGCCAGTCCTTCGGCGCCTTCGTGCCGCGGGGCATCACCATGCGGCTGTTCGGCGACGCCAACGACTACGTCGGCAAGGGGCTGTCCGGGGGGCGCATCGTCGTCCGGCCGGCCCGCGAGGCCGGCTTCGCCGCCGAGGACAACGTCATCGCCGGCAACGTCATCGGCTACGGCGCCACCGCGGGTGAGGTCTTCCTGCGCGGCCGGGTTGGCGAGCGGTTCTGCGTGCGCAACTCCGGCGCGCTGGCCGTCGTCGAGGGCGTGGGCGACCACGCGCTGGAGTACATGACCGGCGGCTCCGCGGTGATCCTCGGCCCGACCGGCCGCAACATCGCGGCCGGCATGTCCGGCGGCATCGGCTACGTCCTCGACCTGGCCCGGCACCGGGTCAACGCCGAGATGGTGGACGTCGAGCCGCTGGACGGGGAGTCCGCGCAGTGGCTGCGCGACGTGCTGGTCCGCTACGCCGCGGACACCGAGTCGCCGGTGGCCGCCGCACTGCTGGCCGACTGGGGCCGCTGGTCCGAGCGGTTCAGCGTGATCATGCCGCGCGACTACCGGCGCGCGCTCGAGGCCCGGCGTGCCGCCGAGGCCGCAGGAACGGACGTGGATCGAGCTGTGATGGAGGCCGCACGTGGCTGACTCGACCGGTTTCCTCAAGCACGAGCGGGCGCTGCCGCCGCGGCGTCCCGTCGACGTGCGGATCCTGGACTGGAAGGACGTCTACCTCTCCCGGCAGAACGGGGAGGACGCCGTCTTCCCGGTCACCGCGGTGCGCCAGCAGGCCGCCCGCTGCATGGACTGCGGCATCCCGTTCTGCCACCACGGCTGCCCGCTGGGCAACCTGATCCCCGAGTGGAACGACCTCGCCCGCCGCGACGACTGGACCGAGGCGATCGAGCGGCTGCACGCGACCAACAACTTCCCGGAGTTCACCGGGAAGCTGTGCCCGGCGCCGTGCGAGGGCTCCTGCGTGCTCAACCTGCAGGAGTCGCCGGTCACGATCAAGCAGATCGAGTGGGAGATCATCGACCAGGCGTTCCAGCGCGACCTGGTCAAGCCGGTCCCCCCGCAGGAGCACACCGGCAAGCAGGTCGCCGTCATCGGCTCCGGCCCGGCCGGGCTGGCCGCCGCCCAGCAGCTGACCCGGGCGGGGCACGACGTCACCGTCTTCGAGCGGGCCGACCGCGTCGGCGGCCTGCTGCGCTACGGCATCCCCGAGTTCAAGATGGAGAAGGCCGTGCTCGACCGGCGGCTGGACCAGATGCGGGCCGAGGGCACCCGGTTCGTCACCGGCGTCGAGGTCGGCAGCGGCCGGGACGGCGACCTGACCGTCGAGCAGCTGCGCGGCGAGTACGACGCCGTCGTCCTGGCCGGCGGCGCCACCCTGGGCCGCGACCTGCCGGCGCCGGGCCGGGAGTTGAACGGCATCCACCTGGCGATGGAGTACCTGCCCTTCGGCAACCGGCAGGCGCTGGGCGAGCTCGACGAGCCGCCGATCGACGCGCACGGCAAGCACGTCGTGATCATCGGCGGCGGTGACACCGGCGCCGACTGCCTCGGCACCGCCCACCGGCAGGGGGCGCTCTCGGTGACCCAGCTGGAGATCATGCCGGCGCCGCCGGACCGCCGGGCCGAGACCAACCCGTGGCCGACCTACCCGATGGTCATGCGGGTCTCCAGCGCGCACGAGGAGGGCGGGGAGCGGCTCTACAGCGTCAACACCGAGCGCTTCGTGGGGGACGACGACGGCAACGTGCGCGCGCTGCTCATCCACGACGTGGAGCGGGTCGACGGCCGGTTCCAGAAGGTCGAGGGGACCGAGCGCGAGCTGCCGGCCGACCTGGTGTTCCTCGCCATGGGCTTCACCGGCGCCCAGCGCACCGGTCTGGTGGAGGCCCTGGGCGTGGAGCTCGACCAGCGCGGCAGCATCGCCCGCGACGACGAGTTCATGTCCAGCGTCCCCGGTGTCTTCGTCGCCGGTGACATGGGCCGCGGCCAGTCGCTCATCGTGTGGGCGATCGCCGAGGGCCGCGCCGCCGCGGGCGCCGTCGACGCCTGGCTGACCGGCTCGACGACGCTGCCGCGCCCGGTGACCCCCACCGCGGTCGCACTGCGGTAAGGACCCCGTCCTCCCCACTCCTCGCAAGGTCGGGGTGGGACCCGGGACGGGGCCGAAGGGCCGGGTCCCGCATCCCGCGGGGCTCGGCCCTCGTCGCGTGCGGGGCGACGTCACAGGGCACCCTCCCCGCGCCGGGCGGGCCGCGCTACTAGCGTCTGACCCATGTCCCGTCGCGCGAAGATCGTCTGCACCCTCGGGCCGGCGACCGGTTCCCTGGAACAGGTCACCGCCCTCGTCGAGTCGGGGATGGACGTCGCCCGGCTCAACTTCAGCCACGGCGCGCACGCCGACCACGAGCGGGCCTACCGCCTGGTGCGCGAGGCCTCCGACCGCACCGGTCGCGCCGTCGCCATCCTCGCCGACCTGCAGGGCCCCAAGATCCGCCTCGGCACCTTCGCCGACGGCCCGGTCCACTGGGAGACCGGCAGCCGGGTCTGCATCACCGTCGACGACGTCGAGGGCACCGCCGAGCGGGTCTCAACCACCTACAAGGGCCTGGCCGCCGACGCGAAGGTCGGCGACCGGCTGCTGGTCGACGACGGCAAGCTGGCGCTGTCGGTCGTCGCGATCGAGGGCCCGGACGTGTGGTGCCTGGTCGTCGAGGGCGGCGAGGTGTCCAACAACAAGGGCCTGTCGCTGCCGGGCGTCGCGGTGAGCGTGCCGGCGATGTCGGACAAGGACGAGGAGGACCTCCGCTTCGCCCTGCACATGGGGGTCGACTTCGTGGCGCTGTCCTTCGTGCGCTCACCGCGCGACATGGAGCTGGTGCGCGACGTCATGCGCCGGGAGGACGTCTCCGTCCCCGTCATCGCCAAGCTGGAGAAGCCCGAGGCGGTGGAGAACCTCGAGGCGATCGTCGAGGCGTTCGACGGGGTCATGGTCGCCCGCGGCGACCTGGGCGTGGAGCTGGCGCTGGAGCAGGTGCCACTGGTGCAGAAGCGGGCCGTGCAGGCCGCCCGCGAGCGCAACAAACCGGTCATCGTGGCCACGCAGATGCTCGAGTCGATGATCACCAACTCGCGGCCCACGCGCGCGGAGGCCTCCGACGTCGCCAACGCCGTCCTGGACGGCGCGGACGCGGTGATGCTGTCGGGGGAGACCTCCGTGGGCCGCTACCCGATCGCCGCCGTGCGGACGATGGATCGGATCATCGATGCCGTCGAGAGCGACGCCGTGCGCGTCCCCGAGCTGGTCCGGAAGTCGCGGTCCCGGTCCGGCGCCATCGTCCGGTCCGCCCGGGACATCGCCGAGTCCCTCGACGTCAAAGCCCTGGCCACCTTCACCCAGACCGGCGGCAGCGCCCGGCGGCTGGCCGCGCTGCACCCCCGGATGCCGCTGCTGGCCTTCACCATCGACGGGCGGGTGCGCAGCCAGCTGGCGCTGTCCTGGGGCGTGGAGACGTTCCTGGTCCCCGCGGTGCAGCACACCGACGACATGGTCCGGCAGGTGGACTTCTCGCTGCTGTCCATCGGCCGGCTCAAGGAGGGCGACCGGGTCGTCGTCGTGGCCGGCAGCCCCCCGAACACCCCGGGGTCGACGAACCTCATCCGGGTCCACGAGGTGGGTACCGACTCGTGACCCAGGTGGACGGCAGCAGCCAGGCCGCCGCGCTGATGGCCGTCCTCGACCTCGAGGAGCGCGACACCGACCTGTACGTCGGCCAGACGCCGCGGACCCCGCTGCAGCGCATCTTCGGCGGGCAGGTGGCCGGGCAGGCACTCATGGCCGCCTCACGGACGCTGCCGGGGGAGCGGGCCGTGCACTCGCTGCACTCGTACTTCCTGCGACCCGGTGACCCGCACGAGGAGATCCGCTACGCCGTCGAGAGGATCCGGGACGGGCGCACGTTCAGCACGCGGCGGGTCATCGCCTGGCAGCGGCGCCGGGGTGAGGACGTGGCGATCTTCGCCCTCACCGCCGACGCCGCGGTGCCGGAGAGCCCCGTGGTCGAGCACGCGCTGCCGATGCCCGAGGTGCCGGCGCCGGATACCCTGCCCACCCTGCCCGAGGTGGTCGCGCCCCATGGCGAGCGCGCCGCCGCCGCACTCGCCATCAGCCAGGCGGTGGAGCAGCGGCTGCTCGAGGACCCCTTCGACCGGACGCCGAAGTCCCCGCCGGACACCCGCACCTGCGTGTGGATGCGGGTCGCCGGCCGGCTGCCCGAGGACGGCAGCGTGCACCGCTCGGCGCTGACCTTCGTCAGTGACCTGACCCTGCTCTCGGCCGGGCTGGCCCGGAGCGGCGGCGGCTGGGGTGGGGAGTACGTCGGCGCCAGCCTGGACCACGCGGTCTGGTTCCACGCACCGGTGCGGGCCGACGAGTGGTTCCTCTACGAGACCGACAGCCCCGCGGCCTCCGGTGGCCGGGCGCTGTGCTTCGGCCAGATCTGGGCGGCCGACGGCACGCACGTGGCCACCGTCACCCAGCAGGGCCTGATCCGGTCGCTGCGCGCTTGACTCAGGAGCCGGTGCCACGGGCTCCGGCGTCGGTCTCGCTGTGGACGGGCACGACGCCGTCGGCCTCCGGGCGGTCTCCTTCCGCTTCCGCGACGGCAGCCGGCGGCGTCAGGTCCTCCTGCGCGTGTGCCTGGGCCGCCGTCTCGTCCTGGGCGGCCGGCGTCTCGACCGGCTGGAGTGCCACGGCGCGCGCGGCGTCCTCCCGAACGCGCTCGGCCGCGGCCCGGCGCTCGGCCTGCTCCCGGGCGCGCTCGGCGGCGGACTCGGCGAAGTCGGCGGCCAGCCAGTCGTGGCCCTCGCACAGCAGCGCCCAGGCCCGCTCGACGTGCGCCCGCGTCGTCGTCGGCGCGCCGATCGCCACCCGCAGCACCACCTGGCCGCGGACCGTGGTGTGGGTCAGGAACACCTCGCCGCCGTCGTTGAGCCGCTCCAGCAGCGTCATGGTGGCGACGTCGGCGTCCACCCCCTCGGGCCACCGCGGGCGCAGGCACACCAGCGACAGCGGGTGCGGGACCACGACGTCGAAGCGGTCGTCGGCGTCGGCCCAGCCGGCCAGGTCCTGGGCCAGGGCGACGCCGGACCGGATGTGCGCCCGCAGGCCCTCGGCGCCGTACCAGCGAAGCACGAACCACAGCTTGAGGGCGCGGAAGCGGCGGCCGAGCTCGATCTGCCAGTCGCGGTAGTCGACGACCGAGCCGGTCTCGGTCGCGGCGTTGCGCAGGTACTCGGGCAGGATCGCCAGGGCGCCGGTGAGGGCGGCCCGGTCGGCCACCCAGAACAGCGTCGCGTCGAAGCCGGTGAGCAGCCACTTGTGCGCGTCGGTGGTGTAGCTGTCGGCCCACTCGACGCCGGTCTGCAGGCCCCGCAGCTCGGGGGCGACGGCGCTCACCCCCGCGTAGGCGGCGTCCACGTGCAGCCAGACGCCGGCGTCGCGGCAGACGGGGCCGAGCTCGGCGAGCGGGTCCACGGCCGTCGTCGACGTCGTCCCGACGGTGGCGCAGACCAGCACCGGCCGGTACCCGCGGGCGGCATCCCGCTCGAGCCGGGCCCTGAGCGACTGCGGACGCATCGCCAGGTCGCCGTCGACCTCGACGATCCGGACGGCGTCGCTGCCCAGGCCGGCGATCCGCACGGCCTTCTCCATCGAGGAGTGCGTCTCCGCGGAGACGTAGACGGTGTACTCGTCGGGCCGGACGCCGGAGCGGACGGGCTCCCCGCCGCCGGCGCGGTGCAGGGCCGCCAGCAGGGCCACCAGGTTGGCCCCGGAACTGGAGTCCTGGACCACGCCGCCGCCCGGGCCGGTCGACAGGAAGGTCTCCGGCAGGCCGAGCAGGCCCGCGAACCAGTCGAGGACGTGCTGCTCGAGCTCGGTGGCCGCGGGGCTGGTCACCCAGGACATGCCCTGCACGCCGAGGCCTGCCGAGACCAGGTCGCCGAGCACCGAGGGACCGGAGGTGTTGGCCGGGAAGTAGCCCAGGAAGCCGGGGTGCTGCCAGTGGGTCAACCCGGGGACGACGACGCGGTCGAGGTCGGCGAGGACGGCGTCGAACGGCTCGCCGTCCTCCGGCGGGGCGGCCGGCAGCGCCGCGCGCACGTCGCCGGGGGCGACGGGAGAGCGGACGGGGAGGGAGCCGATCCGCGCCCAGTAGTCGGCGATCCAGTCGACGACCTCGTGGCCGTGCCGGCGGAACTGCTCCGGGGTCATGTGCGGGGCGGACGGCGTCGGCTCGGGCTCGCTCACCGTGTCACCGTATGGCCCGGCGCCGAGGTCCTCCTGAGGTGCCCCCGGTGCGACTCGAACGCACACTGCGCGGGTTTTGAATCCGCTCCCTCTGCCGATTGGGGTACGGGGGCGTACCGACCGGCCCAGGCGGCCGGTGAGGCGAGGAACAGCCTAACGGGCCGTCGTGGACCGTCAGGCATCGATAGGCTCCCGCGCGTGAGCAGCGAGCCGATCCGGGTCCTCATCGCCGAAGACGAGGCGCTCATCCGCCTCGACCTCAAGGAGATGCTCGAGGAGGAGGGGTACACCGTCGTGGCCGAGGCCGGCGACGGGCAGCAGGCCGTCGAGCAGGCCACCGAGCTGCGGCCGGACCTGGTGATCCTGGACATCCAGATGCCGGTACTCGACGGGCTCTCGGCCGCCGAGCAGATCGCCTCGGCCCGCATCGCGCCGGTCATCGTGCTGACCGCCTTCAGCCAGCGCGAGCTGGTCGAGCGGGCGCGCGACGCCGGTGCCATGGCCTATCTGGTCAAGCCGTTCTCCAAGAACGACCTGGTGCCGGCCATCGAGGTGGCCCGTGGCCGCTACGCCGAGATGACCGCCCTCGACGGCGAGGTACGCACGCTCGAGGAGCGCCTGGAGACCCGCAAGGTGGTCGAGCAGGCCAAGGGCAAGCTGATGACCGACCAGGGGATGACCGAGGCCGAGGCCTTCCGGTTCATCCAGCGGACGGCGATGAACGAGCGCACGTCGATGAAAGCGCTCGCCCAGCGCATCCTGCAGCCGGAGGCCGCCGCGGACCCGACGACGGGCAGCTGACGCCTGAGGTGTGATCCTGGTCGCGCGTCCGACACGCCGTGTGACGAGTCGGGATCCGACAGGTCACGACCTGATCACGGTCGTGCCGACCCCTGCTCCACCTCCGGATCCGGCAGCTACCTTCCCCCCACTGACCGGTCGCCCGCCTGGGCGGGCCGGGTGCACGACCGACACCACAGTGGGAGTTGTTTGATGCGCACAGGCATCCTCGCGCGCAACGCCGCCGTCGCGGCCGCGGCCCTCCTCGTCCTGACCGCCTGTGGCGGCGGTGGCGAAGACACCGGCGGCGGTGGCGACGCGGCCGGTGAGACCGGCGGCGGCGAGCGACAGGTCAACGTCTACGGCACCGACGGCAACATGGGCAACGCGCTGGGTGAGTCCTTCACCGCGCCGGGCTCCCTGGCCGGCATGAAGGGCACGACACCGCTCACCGACCTCGGCTCGGAGTTCACCGACCGGCTGCGCGAGATCGACCCGAACCTGCAGGACTACAACTACGCCGGCGAGACCTACGACGCGGTGATCGTCACGGCGCTCGCCGCGCAGGCGGCCGGCACCAACGACGCGAACGTCTTCAAGGCGTTCGTCAACGGGATGACCGTGGGCGGCGAGGCCTGCACCGACTTCGCGGCCTGCCTGGAGATCATCAACAACGGTGGGAACGTCGACTACAACGGCATCTCCGGCCCGCTGAGCTTCACCGACGCCGGTGAGCCCGCTGAGGCGAGCTTCGGCATCCTGCAGTTCGGCGAGGACAACCAGCTCGACGAGGACGCCACCGACTTCGTCCTCGCCGGCGACAGCGCCAACGCCACCAGCGACGAGGGCCCGGCGTACGCCGCTCCCGGCGCCACCAGCGAACCGTTGGTGATCGGGACCCTGCTGCCGCTGACCGGGAACCTCGCCTTCCTCGGCCCGCCCGAGGTCGCCGGCGCCCGCCTGGCGGTCAACGACATCAACGCCGCCGGCGGCGTGCTGGGCCAGCCGGTCCAGCTGATCGAGGGTGACTCCGGTGACGCCTCGACCGACACCGCCACCCAGACGGTCGACCGTCTGCTGCAGGGTGGCGTCAACGCCATCATCGGCGCCGCGTCCTCGGGTGTCAGCCTGACCGTCATCGACCGGATCACCGGTTCCGGCGTCGTCCAGTTCTCGCCGGCGAACACGTCCGACCAGTTCACCGACTACAACGACAACGGGCTGTACTTCCGGACCGCCCCGCCGGACGTCCTGCAGGCCCGGGCGCTGTCCGACCTGATCATCAACGACGGCAACAACACCGTCGGGATCATGGCGCTCAACGACCCGTACGGCACCGGTCTGATGGAGAACACCCGCGAGAACCTGATCGCGGCGGGCCTGGCCGAGGACAGCATCCAGACGCTGACCTACGACCCGCAGGCGGCGAACTACGACGCCGAGATCCAGCAGATGGTGGACTTCGCCCCCGACGCCGTCGTGGTGATCGGCTTCGAGGAGTCCGCGCGCATCATCGAAAGCCTCAACTCGCAGGGCATCGGCCCGCAGCGCTGATGTAGCTCCGTCCGCACGGGCAGCGGCCCGGCACCCCTCGCGGGTGCCGGGCCGTCGTCGTCTCCGGGGTCGGCGCCGCCGGTGCCGGCCTCCGCGTCCGGACGGCGGGCCGGTCCCGGTGGGCGGAGGGCCCCACCGACGTCGCTCCTGGCAGTGCCGATGAGCCGTGCGGTCCGGTCCGGGTGGGACCTCGGAGCGGACGACCCGGTCCCGGTCGCGCTCGAGCGGGGTGCCGGGGGAGTGGCCGTCCCGGTCGGCGTCGGCGCGCAGCACGAGCGTGCCGTCGTCCGCCCGCACCGCCAGACGCGGCCGGGCGGGCGCGGCGGCGTGCGCCGGCACGCGGGAGACGCCGCTCGACGCCGCGGACCCACACCGCAGCCCCCGGGTCCGGATCGGACCCGCCGCCCACCCAGCACGACGGCGCCGGCCCCCAGCAGGGGACCGGCGCCGTCGTGGTGAGCTACCGGAACAGCCACCCTTCAGGGACCCGCCGGCCCCGTCCCGGGTCCCTCCCCGAGCCTGCGAGGGGTGGGGAGGACGGGGTCCTTCTCCGAGGCACGGGGGGAAGGGTGGCCCTCCTTCAGTGCGCCTTGGCCAGCGTCCCCAGGTAGAGCTCGATGACCTTGGGGTCGTGCATCAGCGACTCGCCGGTGTCGGTGTAGGCGTTGCGGCCCTGGTCGAGGACGTAGCCGCGGTCGCAGATCTGCAGGCACCGGCGGGCGTTCTGCTCGACCATGATGATCGAGACGCCGGTGGCGTTGATCCGCCGGCAGCGGATGAACACCTCGTCCTGGTAGGCGGGGGAGAGGCCGGCCGACGGCTCGTCGAGCAGCAGGACGGACGGCTCCATCATCAGCGCCCGGCCCATGGCCACCATCTGCCGCTCACCGCCGGACAGCGACCCGGCCTTGATCTTGCGCCGCTCCCCGAGCATGGGGAACAGGTCGGCCACGTAGTCGAAGCGCTCGCGGAAGACCTTCGGCCGCAGGTAGGCGCCCATCTGCATGTTCTCCTCGATGGTGAGGGAGGGGAACACGTTGTTGTTCTGCGGCACGTAGCCGACGCCGAGGGAGACCAGCCGGTGGGCCGGCGCGGACGTGATGTCCTCGCCGCGGAGGCTGACCGTGCCGGAGCGCACCGGGATGAGCCCGAACAGGGTCTTGAGCAGCGTGGACTTGCCGGCGCCGTTGGGGCCGATGATGCCGACCAGCTCACCGTCCTGCAGGTAGAAGTCGCAGCCGTTGAGGATGTTGACGCCGGGCACGTACCCGGCGACCAGCTCGTCGGCCCGCACCAGCGCGCCCTCGGCGAGCCGCGCGTGCTCCTCGCGGGTGGCGGCCCGCTCGGCCCGGGACATCTCCCCGGCGATCGCCCGCTGGTCGGGGGTGCCGCCGTCGGAGTGCCCGACCTGGAACATCGGGTCCTCCATGGCCGGGTCGTCCATGGTGCTCATCGGTCCTCCTGGCGTCGGGTCTCGGAGCCGATGACGTCGCCGTCGGCGTTCTCCTCGCGGGCGATGGCCGCCTCGGCCTCGGCGAGGACGCGGTCCTCCTCCTCGACGGTGAGCGGGGCGTCGTGGTGGGCGCCGAGGTAGGCGTCGACGACCGCCTGGTTCTGGCTGATCGACTCCGGCGGGCCCTCCGCGATGACCTTGCCGGCGGCCATGACCACGACCCAGTCGCTGATGTCCCGGACGACGTCCATGTCGTGCTCGACGAAGACGACCGTCATGCCCTGCTCGCGCAGGTCCTTGACGTGCCCGAGCAGGCTCTGGGTGAGGGCCGGGTTCACGCCGGCCATCGGCTCGTCGAGCATGACGACCTTCGGGTCGCTCATGAGCGCGCGGGCCATCTCCAGCAGCTTGCGCTGGCCGCCGGAGAGCGTGCCGGCGAAGTCGTCCTTCTTCCGGTCCAGCTTGAACCGGGTGAGCAGCTCCATCGCCTTCTCGGTGTTGGCCCGCTCCTGCGCCCGCCAGGTGCCGGGCACCAGGGCGCGCAGGAAGCTCTCGCCCTTCTGCCCCTGCGCACCGAGCAGCATGTTCTGCAGCACGGTGAGCCGGGACAGCGCCTTGGTCAGCTGGAAGGTGCGGACGACACCCAGCCGGGCCACCTGGTGCGGTGCCAGCTTGCCCAGCGGACGGCCGTCGAACGACCACGAGCCGGTGTTGGGCTGGTCGAAGCCCGTCAGCAGGTTGAACAGCGTGGTCTTGCCGGCGCCGTTGGGGCCGATCAGGCCGGTAATCCCGCCGCGCTGCACCTCGAGGTGGTCCACCGACACCGCGGTGAGGCCGCCGAAGGTGCGGGTGACCCCGTCGACGACGATGGCCGGGTCGGGCTTGGCCACCCCGACCTCCCACGACAGGTCCTTGAGCGCCGCCTGGGCCACCCGGCGGGGCTCGTCACCCGTCCGCCAGGCGTGCTCCGGGGCGGAGGCGCCCGGGGCCGCGCCGGAGGAGGCCGTCGCGCCGTGCGAGGCCGGCTGGCCGGGGCTCTGGTCAGCGGGCATCGAGCATCACCTCTCGTCGGTCACCGAAGATGCCCTGCGGTCGGAAGACCAGCAGCAGCATGAGTCCGAGCCCGATCAGCACGAACCGGAGCTGAGCCACGTCGGTCGCCGAGAGCAGGTCCTCGGGGATGACCCCGTTGCCGATCAGCGTACGCAGGCCGGTGTCGGCGAACTGGATGATGAAGAACATCAGCATCGAGCCAACGACCGGACCGAGGACGCGGGCCGCGCCGCCGAGGATCAGCGCCGCGTAGGCCAGGAAGGTGTTGGCGTTCTGGTACTGGTCGGGGTTGGCCGACGCGGTGCCGAGGGCATACACCATGCCGCCCAGGGCGCCGAGCACACCGCCGAGGACCAGTGCCTGCATCTTGTAGACGTAGACGTTCTTACCGAGCGAACGCACGGCGTCCTCGTCCTCGCGGATGGACTTCACCACCCGGCCCCAGGGGCTGCGCATCAGCAGCCAGATGAGCAAGCAGGACAGCGCGACGAGGACCCACCCGACCACGGTCACCCACAGCTCGGCGCCGCTCCACTGGGTGCCGAGGATGCCGTAGCGGCGGGCGGTGTCCCACGGCGCCAGGGCCACGAAGTCGGCATTGAAGCCGGACAGCCCGCGGGTGCCGTTGGTAACGGGGGTCGCCGACACCGAGCGGAACAGCAGCCGCAGCCCCTCGGCCGCCGCGATCGTCGCGATGGCCAGGTAGTCGGCACGCAGCCGCAGGGTCGGCAGACCCAGCAGCAGCGCGAGGACGACGGCGGCGAGGATCCCGACGGCCACGCCCACCCAGAAGTCGAGGCCCCACTGGCTCACCGAGATGGCGATGCCGTAGCCGCCGAGCATCGCGAAGGCGATCTGCCCGAAGTTCAGCAGCCCGGCGTAGCCGAACTGCACGTTGATGCCGATGGCCAGCAGCGCGAGGAAGACGGCCTGGAAGCCCAGGCCGGCCTTGAGCGCGACGGCCAGGGCGTCGACCAGCTCACCCATCGTTCAGCCCACTCTCACCCGGCTGCCGAGGATGCCCTGCGGCCGCACGATCAGGATGACGATCAGCAGGAGCAGCCCGCCGACGTACTTGACGTCGTTCGGGATGACCAGCGTCGACATCTGGACGAAGACACCCACCACGATGCTGCCCACGAGGGCGCCGTAGGCGGTGCCGAGACCGCCGAGGGTGACCCCGGCGAACATGAGCAGCAGCAGCCGGAAACCCATGTCCCACTGCACCTCGTCGGAGAGGCCGAGCAGGACGCCGCCGAGGGCCGCGAGCGCGCCGCCCATCATCCAGACCACCAGGATCACCCGGTTGACGTTGATGCCCGAGGACGCCGCGAGGTCGCGGTTGTCGGCGACCGCCCGCATCGCCTTGCCGATCTTGGTGCGCTGCAGCATGACCGCCACCAGCAGCAGGACGACCAGCGCGATGACGATCGACGACAGGTCGGCGTTCGTCATGGTGAACGCGCCGTAGTCGACCGCCCGCTGGCCCCGGTAGTCGGCGTAGGCCTCCGAGCCGCCGCCGAAGATGATCTGGTACAGGTAGCGCAGCAGCAGCGACAGGCCGATCGAGATGACCAGCGCGGCGACCAGACCGGTGCCGCGCCGGCGCAGCGGCCGCCAGATCGCCAGCTCGTTGAGCGCCCCGACCCCCGCACCGATCACCATGGCGATCAGTGCGGCCGGGACCAGCGGTACGCCGCCCTGGACGTTGATGAACCACGCGGCGATCGCGCCGATGGTGACGAGCTCGCCGTGCGCGAAGTTGGTCAGTCCGGTGGTGCCGAAGATCAGTGAGAGTCCGACCGCCGCCATGGCGATCAGCAGGCCGAAGCGCAGGCCCTCGACGAGCAGCTGGACCCAGCGGACCGTGCCGCCGCCGGCCTCCCGGCTGCCGTCGCTGAGCGCGATGATCACGCCCTGGTTGCGGCCGGCGTCGACGGTGACGGTGCGTGTGTTCTCCCCGGTGAGCACCACGCCCTCGGGCAGGTCCTCGGCGTCGATGGTGACGGTGTACTGACCCGGACCGGGCAGCGGCACCGCCCACTGGCCGTTCTCGTCGGTCTCCGCGGTCTCGACCTCGGCGCCGTCGGCGGTCGTGACGACCACCTCCACGCCCTCGATCGGCCCGCTGGCGTTGGTCCGCAGGGTGCCCGACACCTGCTCGGTGCCCGCGGGCTCGGTCTGTGCCGACGCGGCGCCGGGTGCCAGCGTGAGGGCGAGGCCGCCGAGGACGGTCAGCAGGAGCAGACGGAGCAGCATCCGGCCACCGGTTGCACGGGATCCCCGTGCGGACCGGTGCCGGGCAGGGGCGGGTCCCCTGGGTGCACCGCGTCCCGGTACACGGCCTGGCGCGTGCGTCACTCGACCTCCCTGGCTCTGTGCATGACGGGGGACGGTAACCCAGCGGTGTTGCGGTTCGACGTCCTCGCCGCCCAGCTGTTACCTGTCCGCGACACGCCGCACCCGTCCCGCCCGTCCCACGGGCGGCGCGCCGTCGTGATCACCGGGTCGTCGGGTGCACGCTCCGGCCACCGTCCAGGGAGGCCCGGTGTCGGTTCCCGGTTCCCGGTGCCGCGTCACGACGCGCGCCGCGCGTCCCGCTGACCTGCCCGCCGTCCTCACCCTGGTGCGCCAGCACCGCGCCGAGGCGCACGCCGAGGGGGTGCTGACCGGTCAGACCCGGGTCCGCGGCCGCCGCCGGCTTCCGCCGGCTGCTCGCCGACCCGGCGCACCGCGTGGTGCTCGCCGTGCTGCCCGGCCCGAACGCCCCGGACGGCGGTGCGGGCAGCGGGGAGGTGACCGTGGGCCTGGCCGTGCTCGGCGTCGACCCGCTGTCGGTGGTCCTCGGCCTGCCGCAGGTGACCGTCGACGACCTCGTCGTCCACCGCGACCACCTCCGGTGCGGCGCCGGTGCGGCGCTGCTCGCGGCCGCGGTGGCGTACGCGTCTTCGGTGGGTGCCGCGCACGTCGTCGACGCCGTCGGCGGGCACGAGGCCGAGCGGCAGCGGTTCTTCGCGCGGATGGGGTTCGCGCCGCTGACCACCCGGCGGATCGTGCCGCGGGAGACCCTCGCGCGGACGCTCGCCGCCTGGCAGCGCGGCGGGGGACCGTCCCGGTGCCGCGTCGTCCGCCGTTGCGCCGTCGTGCGCAGGCCCGGCTGTTGCCGCTGCTCGACGCCGCCGACGGCTGAAAAAGGCCCCTTCTGCCCCCGCCACTCGCAGGCTCGCGGCGGGACCCTGCAGGAGGGCCGATCAAGCCGCCAGCAGCATGCAGGTGAGGCGGGCGGTGGCGGTTCCGCGGCCCTGCTCGTCGGTGACCTCGATGGTGAAGGTGGCCAGCGTCCGGCCACGGCGGACCGGCGTGGCGACGGCGGTGACGACGCCCTCGGTGGCCGCCCTCAGGTAGCTCACGTTCAGCTCGACCCCGACGGCCTGCCGGTCCGGGCCGGCGCCCAGCGCCGCGGCCCAGGACCCGACGGTCTCGACCAGCGAGCAGGTCGCCCCACCGTGCAGCAGCCCGAACGGCTGCTGGTTGCCGTCGACCGGCATCGTCGCGACCACGTGGTCGGGGTCGAAGTCGGTGATCCGGATGCCCAGCTTGTCGTCCAGCGGGCTCATCTGCCCGGCGTCGAGCCAGGCGGGGCGGTCCACGGTCACCCCGGCACCGTAGCCAGCGCCCGCGCGACGGCCCCACCGCAGGTCCCGCCGCGAGCCCGGTGACGTACTGGAACGGCCCCCTTCCCGGGCCCACCCCGAGCTCGCGAGGGGAGGGGAGGAAGGGGGTCCTTCTAGGATCGGCGGCGATGTCCGCTCCGGTTGCCACCTCAGCGCCCACCGCCCCCACCGACCCGGGGGGCCGCCCGCGGCTGCTGCTGCTCGACGGGCACTCGCTGGCCTACCGCGCCTTCTTCGCCCTGCCGGTCGAGAACTTCTCGACGACGACCGGGCAGCCGACCAACGCGGTCTACGGCTTCACCTCGATGCTGATCAACGTGCTCCGCGACGAGCAGCCGACGCACGTGGCGGTCGCCTTCGACGTGGGCCGCAAGACCTTCCGCAACGAGATCTACGCGGAGTACAAGGCCAACCGCAGCGAGAGCCCGACCGACTTCCGCGGTCAGGTCAGCCTCATCCAGGAGGTGCTGGCCGCACTGCACGTCCCGGTCATCACCGCCGAGGGCTACGAGGCCGACGACGTCATCGCCACCCTCACCGTGGCGGCCGTCGAGCAGGGCATGGACGTGCTCATCTGCACCGGCGACCGCGACGCCCTGCAGCTGGTCAACGAGCACGTCACCGTGCTCTACCCGCGCAAGGGCGTCTCCGACCTGACCCGGTTCACGCCGGAGGAGGTCGAGGCCAAGTACGGCCTGTCGCCGGCGCAGTACCCCGACTTCGCGGCACTGCGGGGCGACCCCAGCGACAACCTGCCGAGCATCCCGAGCGTCGGGGAGAAGACGGCGGCCAAGTGGGTCCGGGAGTACGGCTCGCTCGACGCCCTGGTCGACCAGGTCGACACCGTGAAGGGCAAGGTCGGCGAGAAGCTGCGCGAGCACCTGTCCTCGGTGCTGCAGAACCGGCGGCTGACCGAGCTCGACCGTGCCGTGCCGCTGGAGCTCGGCCCGGCGGACCTCGCCGTTCGCGCCTGGGACCGCAACGAGGTGCACACCCTCTTCGACAACCTGCAGTTCCGGGTGCTGCGCGACCGGCTCTTCGCCACGCTCACCAGCGCCGAGCCGGAGGCCGAGGGCGGCTTCGACGTCGCCGACGACGAGGTGCCCGCCGGCGGGCTGGGCGCCTGGCTGGACCAGCACGCGCGCACCAGCCGCACCGGCATCATCTTCCGGGGCACGTGGGGCCGGGGCACCGGTGAGCTGACCGGCATCGCGCTCGCTGGCGGCGACGACCACGCCACCTTCGTCGACCTGGGCCCCGGCCTCGACGCCGTCGACGAGCAGGCGCTGGCCGACTGGCTGGCCGACCCGGACGCACAAAAGGTCGTGCACGAGGTCAAGGGCCCGCTGCTGGCCGTCTGGGCACGCGGCTGGGACCTCGCCGGCGTCGTCAGCGACACGGCGCTGGCTGCCTACCTGGCGCTGCCCGGGCAGCGCTCCTTCGACCTGGCCGACCTCGCCGTCCGGTACCTGCGCCGCGAGCTGAAGGACTCCGCCGCCGAGGAGACCCAGCTGACCCTCGACGGGATGGGGCCGTCGGAGGAGGACCTCGCCCGCGAGGCCGCGCACGCCGACGTCCTCAAGGCCGTCGCGGTCAACGACCTCTCCGACGCGCTGGATTCCCTGCTCGGCCAGCGCGGCGGCGACGCCCTGCTCGGCGGGATCGAGCTGCCGCTCACCTTCGTGCTCGCCCGCATGGAGCAGCGCGGCATCGCCGCCGACCTGGACTTCCTGCACGAGCTGCAGCGCGAGTTCGCCGACGGCGTGGCCGCCGCGGCCGCCGAGGCCTACGCGGTCATCGGCCGCGAGGTGAACCTCGGCTCGCCCAAGCAGCTGCAGGCGGTGCTCTTCGACGAGCTGGGCCTGCCCAAGACCAAGAAGATCAAGTCCGGCTACACGACCGACGCCGAGGCACTGACCAACCTGCTGGCGCAGACCGGCCACCCGTTCCTCGAGCACCTGCTCCGGCACCGCGACGTCACCCGGCTGCGCACCGTCATCGACGGCCTGATCCCCATGGTCGACGACGGCGGGCGGATCCACACGACGTTCCAGCAGACGATCGCCGCCACCGGCCGGCTGTCCTCGATCGACCCGAACCTGCAGAACATCCCGATCCGCACCGCGGAGGGCCGGCGGATCCGGCAGGCGTTCGTCGTCGGCTCCGGCCACGAGTCGCTGATGACAGCGGACTACAGCCAGATCGAGATGCGGATCATGGCGCACCTCTCCGGCGACGCGGGGCTCATCGAGGCCTTCACGTCGGGGGAGGACCTGCACTCCTTCGTCGCCTCCCGGGCGTACGACATCCCGATCGAGGACGTCGACCCGGAGATGCGCCGCCGGATCAAGGCGATGAGCTACGGCCTGGCCTACGGGCTGTCGGCCTACGGACTGGCCGGGCAGCTGCGCATCTCCGTCGAGGAGGCGCGCGAGCAGATGCACGCCTACTTCGAGCGCTTCGGCGGGATCCGGGAGTACCTCGACGGCGTGGTCGACGACGCCCGGCAGACCGGCTACACCGAGACGACGCTGGGCCGCCGCCGCTACCTGCCCGACCTCACCAGCGACAACGGGCAGCGGCGCCAGATGGCCGAGCGGATGGCGCTCAACGCCCCCATCCAGGGGTCGGCGGCCGACGTCATCAAGGTGGCCATGCTGCGGGTGGAGCAGGCCATCGCCGACGAGGGGCTGCGCTCGCGGATGCTGCTGCAGGTGCACGACGAGCTCGTGCTCGAGGTGGCGCCCGGGGAGCGGGAGGCGCTGGAGACCCTGGTGCGCCGCGAGATGGCCGGTGCCGCGCAGCTCTCGGTGCCGTTGGAGGTCTCGGTCGGCTTCGGCCGGACCTGGGACGAGGCCGCCCACTGAGTCCGCCGTCGGCCTACCCGAGGTCAGGAGACGTCCAGCTGCGTGGCGCCTCGTCCGCGCGCCTGCCCGGGCCGGAGGCCTCACCGAGGCGGCGCCAGGCGTGCGGCACGTGCCCCGTCCCGGGGTCGAAGCGGAACCAGCTGCCCTGACCCGGCTGGTCGTAGCGGCGGTCGACGGGGACGCCGAGGAGGTGGCACAGGAGCAGCGCGCCGACACCGCCGTGCGACACGACGACCGGGTCGCCGTCGGCCGCGGCCACGGCCCGCTCGACTGCGGCCACGACGCGACGCTGCGCGTCGACCGCGCGCTCCCACCCGCGGACGCTGTCAGGGGGTCGCGCGAAGAACCCGTCGGCCACCGCCTCGAACTCGGCCGGCGGCAGGTACCCGGTCGCGGACCGGTCGTTTGCGCCCAGGTCCTCGTCGACGGTGACGGGACGTCGCACCGCCGCAGGGAGGAACTCGGCGGTCTCCCGGTCTTCCGCTCGGCGCTCGAGACGACCCCCGGTCAGGTCCCGCAGCCACGGCTCGGCCAGCGCGCGCTCGAGACGGGTGCGGCCGCGACGGACAGGCCCCGCTGGGGGACCGGCACGTCGGGCACCACGGCGACCTCGGGGTGGGGCAGGAAGACGACCTGCACGGCGGTGGTCCACCGCGTCGGCCACCCGTCCGTCACCCCGGAGCAGCCTCATCCTCGACCTGAGGTGGAGCGTTCGGGTGCGGGCGGTCAGGCGGGCTTGCGGCAGACCAGCACGAGGGTGCCGGGGACCAGGGCGCCGCGGGCGGGGGACCACTGCCCCCACTGCTGCGTACGGCCCGGCGTCCACTCCGGCTCGAGCAGGTCGTCGAGGACCAGCCCCGCCCCGACGACGGCGCGCACCCAGTCGCCGACCGTGCGGTGGTGCTCGACGTAGACGGCCCGGCCGTCCTCGTCGGTCTCCACGTACGGCGTCCGGTCGAAGTAGGAGGACACGACCCGCAGGTCCTCCGGGTCGGGGGAGTCGGGCAGCGGCCAGCGCATCGGGTGGTTCACCGAGGCGACGAACCGCCCGCCCGGACGCAGCACGCGGGCCACCTCCGCCAGCGCCGCCTCGACGTCGGCGACGAAGGGCAGCCCACCGAACGCCGAGCAGGCCACGTCCACGCTCGCCGAGGTCAGCGGCAGCGCCCCGACGTCGGCCTGCAGCAGCGGGACGTCGATGCCGGTGGCGCGGTTGAGCTCGGCGGCGCGGGCCAGCATCCCGCCGGAGAGGTCGAGCGCCACGACGTCGGCCCCCTCGCGGCGCAGCCACCGCGAGCACGGCGCGGACCCGCAGCCGACCTCGAGCACCCGGCGGCCGGCGACCTCCCCGAGCAGGTGCGCCTCGGCCTCGCGCAGGCCCTCGGGGCACCACAGGAAGTCGACGTCCCCCAGGTCGCCGCCGTGCTCGGCGAGGTAGGCCGGCGCCGCCGCGTCCCACCAGCGCCGGTTGGCCCGGACCGACTCCGCCGTCCCTGCCGGCCGGCGGGCGACCCCGCTCGGCGCCGGGTAGCCGTCGTCAGCGAGGAGCAGGTCGGGCGGGGGAGCTGCCGGGGTGTCCATGACACGCCGATCGTGACACGCCGCGGTGCCCGGAGCGGTGCTCGACCCAGGTGGACCGGCTGGTCCCCGGCTCCGTACCATGGTGGTGCGCCAGAGGTCTGTCAGTGCTGAGCCCACCAGGGGATCGGCGCGCGCCGGCTCTCCCCGCTCCCCGCGGTCACCCGGCCGCGGGTCGTCCTGTCCCTACGCATCCCCCGTCCGGAGCACTCGACCACATGACCTCCACCCAGGTCCGTCCTAACAGCACCCCCCAGGTCGCCGTCAACGACATCGGCACCGCCGAGGACTTCCTCGCCGCCATCGACCAGACGATCAAGTACTTCAACGACGGCGACATCGTCGAAGGCGTCATCGTCAAGGTCGACCGGGACGAGGTGCTGCTGGACATCGGCTACAAGACCGAGGGCGTCATCCCCTCGCGCGAGCTGTCCATCAAGCATGACGTCGACCCCAACGAGGTCGTCAGCGTCGGCGACGAGGTGGAAGCCCTCGTCCTCCAGAAGGAGGACAAGGAAGGCCGCCTGATCCTGTCCAAGAAGCGCGCCCAGTACGAGCGCGCCTGGGGCACGATCGAGGCGAAGAAGGAAGCCGACGAGGTCGTCACCGGCACCGTCATCGAGGTCGTCAAGGGTGGCCTCATCCTCGACATCGGCCTGCGCGGGTTCCTCCCCGCCTCGCTGGTCGAGATGCGCCGCGTGCGCGACCTGCAGCCCTACGTGGGCCGCGAGCTCGAGGCCAAGATCATCGAGCTCGACAAGAACCGCAACAACGTCGTCCTCTCCCGCCGGCAGTGGCTGGAGCAGACCCAGTCCGAGGTCCGCAGCGAGTTCCTCAACAAGCTCGCCAAGGGCCAGGTCCGCACCGGCGTCGTCTCCTCGATCGTCAACTTCGGCGCGTTCGTGGACCTGGGTGGGGTCGACGGCCTGGTGCACGTCTCCGAGCTGTCCTGGAAGCACATCGACCACCCGTCCGAGGTCGTCGAGGTCGGCCAGGAGGTCACCGTCGAGGTCCTCGACGTCGACCTGGACCGGGAACGGGTCTCGCTGTCGCTGAAGGCGACGCAGGAGGACCCGTGGCGTCAGTTCGCCCGGACCCACCAGATCGGCCAGGTCGTGCCCGGCAAGGTCACCAAGCTGGTGCCCTTCGGTGCGTTCGTCCGCGTCGACGAGGGCATCGAGGGTCTGGTGCACATCTCCGAGCTGGCCGAGCGCCACGTGGAGATCCCCGAGCAGGTCGTGCAGGTCGGCGACGAGATCCTGGTCAAGGTCATCGACATCGACCTCGACCGCCGTCGGATCTCGCTGTCGCTCAAGCAGGCAAACGAGGGCGTCGTCGGCGACGAGGACACCTTCGACCCGGCCGCCTACGGCATGTCCGCGTCCTACGACGAGCAGGGCAACTACATCTACCCCGAGGGCTTCGACGCCGAGACCGGCGAGTGGCTCGAGGGCTACGACGAGGCCCGCGAGACGTGGGAGCGGCAGTACGCCGAGGCCCAGGCCCGCTACGAGGCGCACCGCAAGCAGATCGCGGCGGCCAAGGAGGCCGATGCCGAGGCCGCGGCCGGTGGCAACTACTCCAGCGGCGGCGAGGTCGAGGCCAGCGGCGACACCTCCGGCGGGACGCTCGCCAGCGACGAGGCGCTCGCCGCGCTGCGGGCCAAGCTGGCCGGCGGCGAGTGATCCCCGCTCAGCACAGCTGAACAGCACCACCTGAGGCCGAGGCCCGGGACCCCGCGGGGTCCCGGGCCTCGGTCGTCCCTCCCATCCCCGAAGAGGGACGTGGAGAGGCCCCGAGGACGCGTCCCGGGGCCTCCCGTCCGGGGTGGCCCTCCTGCAGGGGCCCCGCCGCAGGCCTCGTCCAGAGGCTCGCCGCGAGCGTGCGAGCGGTGAGGAGGACGGGGTCCTCCCACGGCGGGGGGCAGGAGGGCCCTTGCTCAGAGGCTGAGGATGATCGCGAACGCGGTGCGCGGACGGCCGCCGCTGGTGGCGAGGAACTGCCAGGTGTGCCGGCCGGCCGGGGCGGTCGCCGACAGCCAGCGCATGAACGCGTTGCGAGGGCGGGCGGCGCCGGCGCGGTCCAGCCGCTCGCGGACCATCGGCAGGTCCGTGCACCGCACGCCGGCCGGGCGGTCGAGCCGGTGCCGACCGGGGCCGCGCCGGGTGGCGGCGGGGGTCGACGAGGGGGCGGCGTGCGCGGGACGGGACATGGTCGGTTCTGCCTCTCTGGGCGGGGAAGATCGCCGGGGAGAGAGTTGCCGATGGGACGCGTGTGACTGGAGCGACGCGCCGGGCGGGGCGAGCGGGTGTTACCCGTCCGTGACCGTTCCCCGGCCGCTGGCTACTGTTCGTGTGTGCTGCGGATCGGGCTGACCGGCGGGATCGGATCGGGCAAGAGCACCGTGGCCGGGCTGCTCGCCGCCCGCGGCGCGCGGATCGTGGACGCCGACCGCATCGCCCGCGAGGTCGTCGAGCCGGGGACGCCGGGTCTCGAGGCCGTCGTCGCGGCGTTCGGCCAGGAGGTGCTCACCCCCGAGGGCGCCCTGGACCGTCCGGCCCTGGCCGCGGTCGTGTTCGCCGACCCCGACGCCCGCCGCCGGCTGGACGGCATCGTGCACCCGCTCGTCCGGGCGCGGGCCACCGAGCTGGTCGCCGCTGCGCCGCCGGACGCGGTGGTGGTGCAGGACGTGCCGCTGCTCGTCGAGACCGGTCAGGCCGGCTCGTACGACCTGGTGCTCGTCGTGGAGGCCGACCTGGACACCCGGGTGCGGCGGCTCGTCGGCCGGGGGCTGGCCGAGGACGACGCCCGCGCCCGGATCGCCGCGCAGGCCAGCGACGAGCAGCGCCGCGCCGTGGCCGACGTCGTGCTGGACAACAGCGGCAGCGTCGAGGACCTGGAGGCGCAGGTGGACCGCTTCTGGGCCGAGCGCGTGGCGCCCGTCCTCGGCTGACGGCGCACTTGCCGCGAGCCCCGTGATCCGCTGGTCCCGGTGGCCTGCCGGCGCCCCGAGCCGGATGGGGAGGAGTCGCGGCCGAGGTCGGAGCAGGCGGTCGGCGCCCGGAGTGCAGCGAGGCCCGGGTCCGCGGGACCCGGGCCTCCCCTGTCTGTGGGCGATACTGGGTTCGAACCAGTGACCTCTACCGTGTCAAGGTAGCGCTCTACCACTGAGCCAATCGCCCGATCCGGCCTGCCGGCCGGTCCGCTCCACCGCACCCGGCGGAGGCCGAGGTGGAGACGGGATTTGAACCCGTGTAGACGGCTTTGCAGGCCGTTGCCTCGCCTCTCGGCCACTCCACCGCACGCGGGCGCCGGTCTCGCGACCAGCGCCCGAGGTTCCGAGCGGACGACGGGATTCGAACCCGCGACCCTCACCTTGGCAAGGTGATGCTCTACCAACTGAGCCACGTCCGCGTTGCTGTCGTGCAGGGAGAACGATACCCGACCGCCGGAGGGGGGTTCACGGCGGGTCCCCCCCGGAGGTCACCTACCCGTGGGGTCGGCACCGCCGTTGGACAGCAGGGCGGCCAGCTCGCCGTCCACCTGGAGGACCGAGGACTCCTCGCCGAAAGGGACGACGCTGGCGGTCAGCTGCAGGAACCCGGCGACCGTGCCGCGGGAGACCTCGAACAGCGCCTCACCCGAGGGTGCGCGCAGGTGCAGGAAGAGGACGTCGCCCGACGTCCGTGACGGCCACAGCCGCACGTCCCCCTCGCCCGCCGGCTGGTCGAGGCCGGCGTGGAGCAGGTCGCGACCCACGAGCCAGGAGATGCCGTCCTCCTCGGCGTGGTCGCCGAAGGTGATCCGCACGGCGAAGGGGTCGCGGATCTCGTAGCTCAGCAGCGCGGGGACCTCGGTCCACGACTGCGGGCCGACCAGGTGCAGCGTCGTCGGACACGTGTACCCGGGCGTGGCGCGGTTGATCATGTCTCCAACAACGACCTTCCCTGACCGAGGTGACGCCCGGGGCTCTCCGGGCGCGTCGACCTCCTGAGTGCCCCTTCCGGATGCACCTGAACCGCGTCGCCCGCCTGTCGCGAAGACCACGTGTGACGATGGGCCTCGTGAGCAGTCCGGGACGGCGTGTCGGGGACGGCCCGGCGGGCGCCGACCTGGTCCTGCGCATCCGCGCAGGCGACAGGAGTGCCGTCGACGAGCTGTACGACCGGTACAGCCGCCCGGCCTTCGCGCTCGCGCGGCGGATCCTCGCCGACGACGTCCTGGCCGAGGACGTGGTGCAGGACGTGTTCCTCAGCGTCTGGCGGGACCCGGGGGCCTTCGACGCCGCCCGCGGCTCCTTCTCCTCCTGGCTCCTCGCGATGGTGCACCACAAGGCCGTCGACGCCGTCCGCCGGGAGGAGTCGCACCGCCGCAGGCAGACGCGAGCGGAGGAGGACCTGGTCCTCTCCACCCCGACGTCGTCACGGGACGTGGAGGACGAGGCCTGGAGCAGGGTGGTGTCCGAGCAGGTGCGCGGCGCGTTGAGCGCACTGCCGGCTCCCCAGCGGGAGGCACTCACCCTGGCCTACTACGGCGGCTACACACAGCGGGAGGTCGCGGCGTTGACCAGCACGCCGCTGGGCACGGTGAAGACGCGCATGCTCGCCGGGATGCGCCGGCTCCGGGAGGAGCTCGGCGGCGCCGCGGGTGTCGCCCGGGGCGGCGCGGTCGGCGAGTCCGCGCCGGTGGACGGGACGAGCCGGTGAGCGCGCCCCAGGACCCGCGTCGCGGGCAGCACGAGTCCTTCGACGAGCTCGCCGTCGGATGGGTGCTGCACGCGCTCGAGCCGGAGGACGAGGAGCTCTTCGTCGCCCACCTGCCCACCTGCCCCCGGTGCCGGCAGACGGTGGCCGAGACCGCCGACGTCATGGGCGCCCTGGCCGGCGACCTGCCGCCCGCGGACCCTCCGCAGCGGCTGCGCGACCGGCTGCGGGCCGCAGTGGAGGAGACCGAGCAGCTGCCCCGCCCGGCCGGGGACGGCGAGCGGACGGCGCGGCCGCTGCCGCCCGTCGCCGCGGACGCCCCTGCTCCCGGACGCCGGCCCGAGGGCCGGCTGTCGGGGTCGCACCGGGCTCCGCTCCCGCTGGGCCCGGCGGTGCCGCAGCCCAGCTGGCGCCGGGTGCTGCCCAACGCCCTCGTGGCGGCCGCGGTCGCGGCGATCCTGGCCCTGGGCACCTGGAACGTGGTGCTCAGCTCGGCGCGGGAGGAGGCGCAGGCGACGGCCGCCGAGCAGGCCCAGCTGCTGGAGTCGCTGCTGACCCCCGGCCAGGCGACGATCGCGCCGATGTCGGCCAACGGGACGACTGTCGCCACCGTCGTCGCCCGCGACGACCAGGTGCAGGTGGTCTCCCGGGGCCTGGCACCCAACGACGTGCAGGACCAGACCTACGTGGTGTGGGGGACCAGCGCGGGCTCGGCCACACCGCTCGGCACCTTCGACGTCACGTCCCCGCAGCCGGCCCTCTGGACCGTAGGCTCCGGGGCGTCCGGGCTGGACGGGTACACCGGCTACGCGGTGAGCCTCGAGCCCGGCCGGCAGGCTCCGCCGGAGCCGAGCGCGATCGTGGCGTCCGGGGAGGTGCCCAGCTGAACGGTCCGGAGACGGTGGCCTCGTCCGCCGCGGGTCAGAGCAGTGCCCCGGCGTCCGGTGCGCGGCGGGCCCACCCCGAGCACAGCCACCGCAGACTGCGGGAGCGCGTCGCCGCCACGCACTGGCGGCAGCGCCTGGCCGCCCGCCGTCCCCTCGACCACGGCTACCGCCTGGTCGTGGGCGCCCTCGGCGGCCTCGTCGTGGCCTTCGGGCTGGTCACCATCCCGCTGCCCGGGCCGGGCTGGCTCACCGTCATCGCCGGGCTCTTCCTGCTGGCCACCGAGTTCACCTGGGCGGAGCGGCTGCTGGACTTCACGCGGCGGCACGTCCGGGCGTGGACCGACTGGCTGGGCCGGCAGCGGGTCTGGGTGCGGGCCGCGGTCGCGCTGGCCACCGCCGTCTTCGTCTACGGCGTCCTGGTGGTCGTGCTGCACGTCATGGGCGTCCCCGACTGGGTGCCGGGGTGGGTGCCACTCTGGCGCTGAGCGTCTGGCAGAATGACTGCCGCAGGGGCGATTGGCTCAGTGGTAGAGCGCTTCGTTCACACCGAAGAGGTCACTGGTTCGAACCCAGTATCGCCCACCAGCGAGAGGCCCGGGCCGGTCGGCCCGGGCCTCTCGTCGTCGGTGGGTCAGGCCGCGGCCGGGCCGTACGTCAGGTGGACGACCCCGTTGCTCAGGCTCTCGGCGCCGAGCAGCGACAGCGGCGTCCGCGGTGCGCCGTCCGGGAACAGCCGGATGCCGGTGCCGACGGCGACCGGGTAGACGTACAGGTGCAGCTCGTCGACCAGGCCGTCGGCGAGCAGCGCCCGCACGAGCGTGGCGCTGCCGCTCACGTAGAGGTCGCCCTGCGCCTTGAGCTCGCGCACCCGGTCGGCGTCGTAGCCGCCGACGGCGGTGGAGTTGCGCCACACCGACTCGGCGTCGGTCAGCGTCGAGGAGACGACGTACTTGGTCGTGTCGTTGAAGAACGGCGCGCCGGGGTCGTCCTCGACCGTCCGGGTCGACCACGCCGGCGCGAACATCTCGAAGGTGGTCCGGCCGAGCAGGATGCCCTGCGCCGGGGCCGTGAGCGCGCCGATCGCCGCGGCCAGGTCGTCGGGGAAGCCGTAGTCCATCGTCCACATCGGGGCGTCGACGACCCCGTCGACGGTGGTGAACTCGTGCACCCTGATCACGCCCATGTGTGCTCCTCCGCGTGTGGTCCGGTCCGGCGGCCGTGCGCCGGTGCTGGATGTCGTCCGACAGACCCTGGTCGCTCCCGTTTCCCATCGGTGGACGGCGCGCCGTCCTGGCGCGATGCGGCGGTGGCCGACGGACGGCCCGGATGACGCCGGCCCGGACGCCGCCCCGGCGCGGGGCCGGCAGTGGCCGTTACGGACCGATACACCCTGCGCGCCGTCGTGGAGCTGGACCTGGCACTCGACGCCGACGTGACCCTCGACGCGGCGTCCGCCGTGGTCTCCGACCCCGCCGACCGTGCCTCCGGGCCCGGGTCGCAGCGCTGGTACACCGAGGCCCCGGATGCCGAGGGCGGCGACGACACCCTCGGCCGGCCACTGACCGAGGACGACGTCGCCGAGCGGGTGCTCGGCCGGCGGCACACCGCCCGGGTCGCACAGCTGCCCGCCCCGCCGGTGCCGGGTGGCCGGACGCCACCGCGACCGAGTCCCCGGCCCACGCGTCCGGCGCAGGACGGCGGCGAGGAGGACCATGGCCGGGGTGTCCCGCCGCCGGCCGCCCGCCCCGCCCGAGCCGGTCCGCTCCCGCACGCCGGGGCGCGCCGAGCGGCTGACCGAGGCGATGGCGCGCGACGGCGACACCTGCATCTGGTGCGGCCGCGTCCTCGGCGGACTGGTCCCCCCGACCACCGAGCACGTCGTCCCCCGGCTCAAGGGCGGCCCGTCGTGGCTGGCCAACGAGGTCGCCGCCTGTCGCCGCTGCAACGCCGAGCGCGGACACCGCGCGCCGGTCGACTGGCTCGAGGAGTGCGAGCGGCGCGGCTGGCAGCCCGACGCCGAGCGGCTGGCCCGGGCGCTGGACGCGCTGCGGGAGGCCATCGACCGCGAGGGCGGCCAGCGCCGGGCCCGGCCCTACCTGGACGCCCAGCGCCGCCGCCTGCGCCGCCGGCCGCCCGCCACGACCGATCCACGTACGGTCGCCTCGTGACCGCAGCGGGCAGCGTCGTGCAGGTGAGCGTCTACCCGGTGAAGAGCCTCGGCGGGCGCACCGTGCGGGAGGCCGAGGTCGGGCCGGCGGGGCTGGCCGGTGACCGCGCCTGGACCGTCGTCGACGCCACGACGGGGGAGCGGGTGACGGTCAAGACCTGCCCGCAGATGGCCGAGGTCGTCGCCACCGGGGACGACGAGGCCGACACGATCACGCTGACCGAGGTGCTGGGCCGGCCGGTGCGCCTGCGGCGGTCGGGGCAGCCGCAGGTGGACGCCGCCGCGGTGCACCTGGTCAGCCGGGCGGCCGTGGCCCGCGCCGCGGCGGGCGACGTCCCCGAGGGCTGCTCGGCCGACGACCCGCGCGCCAACCTGCTGCTGGACCTGCCCGAGGGCGAGGACGAGCGGACGTGGGTCGGGCGCACGGTGCGCCTCGGCGAGGTCGAGGTGTCGGTCACCCGCACGCCCAAGCACTGCCTCGGGGTCTACGCCGAGGTGCGGCGGCCCGGGACGGTGCGGGTCGGGGACCGCGTCGAGGTCCTGCCGTCCTGAACCGGTCGGGCGGCGTCCCGGGGTGACCCGCGCCGCGCACTAGGCTCGGTGTCCTCTCCCGCCCACCCCATCGCCGACCCCGCAGGAGCTCCCGTGTCAGCCGCGCCCGCCCTCGCCGCCACCGCCTCGATCCGGGTGCCGGCCGGGACGACGGCCCAGGACGCGCTCAAGGCGGCCGGCACCCCGCTCAAGGGGCCGGACGGCGCGGTCGTCGTCCGGGACCTGGCGACCGGTGACCTCAAGGACCTCGCCTGGGCCCCCGAGGCCGACGCCGAGGTCGAGCCGGTGCCCGCCGCCAGCCCCGAGGGCCGAGCGGTGATCCGGCACTCGACCGCGCACGTGCTGGCCCAGGCCGTGCAGGACCTCTTCCCGGGTACCCGGCTGGGCATCGGGCCGCCGGTGGAGAACGGCTTCTACTACGACTTCGCCCCCGAGCGGCCCTTCACCCCCGAGGACCTCGAGGCCCTCGAGAAGCGGATGCAGGAGATCGTCAAGGCCGGCCAGTACTTCTCCCGCCGCGAAATCAGCGACGCCGACGCGCAGGCCGAGCTGGCGCACGAGCCGTTCAAGCTCGAGCTGATCGGCCTCAAGGGCGGAGCCGGCGAGGCGGCCGAGGGCGCGGACGTCGAGGTGGGCGGCGCGCAGCTGACCATGTACGACAACCTCGACCCGCGCTCCGGCGACCGGGTGTGGACTGACCTGTGCCGCGGCCCGCACCTGCCGCGCACCTCGAACATCCCGGCCTTCTCCCTCACGCGGTCGGCGGCCGCCTACTGGCGGGGCAGCGAGAAGAACCCGCAGCTGCAGCGCGTCTACGGCACCGCGTGGGAGAGCAGGGAGGCGCACAAGGCCCACCTGGAGCAGGTGGCCGAGGCCGAGCGGCGCGACCACCGGCGCCTCGGCGCCGAGCTGGACCTGTTCAGCTTCCCCGACGAGATCGGCTCGGGCCTGGCCGTCTTCCACCCCAAGGGCGGGGTCGTCCGCCGGGAGATGGAGGACTACAGCCGCCGCCGCCACGAGGAGGCGGGCTACTCCTTCGTCAACACCCCGCACATCACCAAGGGCCAGTTGTTCCAGACCTCGGGGCACCTGGAGTGGTACGCCGAGGGGATGTACCCGGCGATGCACCTGGACGAGGAACGCGACGCCGAGGGCAAGGTGCGGCGGCAGGGGCAGGACTACTACCTCAAGCCGATGAACTGTCCGGTGCACAACCTCGTCTTCCGCTCCCGCGGCCGCTCGTACAAGGAGCTCCCGCTGCGGCTGTTCGAGTTCGGCACGGTGTACCGGTACGAGAAGTCCGGCGTGGTCCACGGGCTGACCCGGGCCCGCGGGTTCACCCAGGACGACGCGCACATCTACTGCACGCCGGAGCAGATGCAGGGGGAGATCCGCTCGCTGCTGCAGTTCGTCCTCGACCTGCTGGCCGACTACGGCCTCGAGGACTTCTACCTGGAGCTGTCGACCCGCAACCCCGAGAAGTCCATCGGCAGCGACGAGGACTGGGAGCGGGCCACCGACGCCCTGCGGGAGGCGGCCGAGGCCAGCGGGCTGGACCTGGTCCTGGACCCCGGGGGAGCGGCCTTCTACGCGCCCAAGATCTCGGTGCAGGCGCGCGACGCGATCGGCCGCACCTGGCAGATGTCGACCATCCAGGTCGACCTCATGCTCCCCGAGCGCTTCGGCCTGGAGTACACCGCGGCGGACGGCACCCGGCAGCGGCCGGTGATGATCCACCGCGCGCTGTTCGGCTCCATGGAGCGGTTCTTCGGCGTCCTCACCGAGCACTACGCCGGCGCCTTCCCGGCCTGGCTGGCGCCGGTGCAGGTCGTGGGCATCCCCGTCACCGACGAGCAGGTCGGCTACCTGCGCGACGTGGCCCTGCAGCTGCGCGCTCGCGGCATCCGCGTGGAGGTCGACGACTCCGACGACCGCATGCAGAAGAAGATCCGCACCGCGAGCAAGCAGAGGATCCCCTTCGTGCTCATCGCCGGGGCGACCGACGCCGAGGCCGGCGCGGTCTCCTTCCGCTTCCGCGACGGCAGCCAGCACAACGGCGTCCCCGTCGAGAAGGCCGTCGCCGCGATCGCCGAGTGGGTCGCCGGCCGGGCCAACACCGACCCCACCGCCGAGGCCCTCGGGCCGGGGCTGACGGTGGCCGGATGAGCACCGACTCGGAGGAGGCCTCCCGGATCGCCGTCTCCAGTGACGACGGCGGCCCGGCCACGGTCTTCGAGCACCTGTGGACCCCATACCGGATGGCCTACATCCGCGGCGAGGGCAAGCCCACCGGAGCGCACGACTGCCCGTTCTGCCTGATCCCGCAGATGGACGACGAAGAGGGGCTCGTCGTCGCGCGCGGCGAGCACGTCTTCGCCGTCCTCAACCTGTACCCGTACAACGCCGGGCACCTGATGCTCGTGCCCTACCGGCACGTGCCCGACTACACCGACCTGACGGCGGCCGAGGTCGCCGAGCTCGGGGAGTTCACGCAGACGGCCATGCGGGTCGTGCGCGCGGTGTCCGGGGCGCACGGCTTCAACATCGGCATGAACCAGGGCTCGGTCGCCGGCGCCGGCATCGCCGACCACCTGCACCAGCACGCGGTGCCGCGGTGGGGCGGGGACACCAACTTCATGCCGGTCATCGGGCTGACCCGCGTGCTGCCGCAGGTGCTGCGCGAGACCCGGGAGCTGCTGGCCCAGCACTGGCCGGACGGCCGGCGCGTCCCGGAGGCCTGAGGTGCTCGGCGGCAACGCGCGCGCTGCGGTGGGCCGGTTCTGGGCGCCGGTCGTGGCCCGGCTCGCCCGGGCCGGGGTCACCCCCGACGCGGTCACGCTGGTCGGCACGCTCGGCGCGATCGCCGGCGCCGTGGGCCTGATCGCGACCGGGCAGCTGTTCTGGGGCGCCTTCACCGTCACCGTCTTCGTGCTGCTCGACATGCTCGACGGCGCGCTGGCCCGGGCCCGCGGCGGCGGCTCGGTGTTCGGTGCGGTGCTGGACTCCACCGGCGACCGCGCGGCCGACGCTGCGATCTTCGGCGCGCTGGTCTGGTGGTTCTCCGGGGCCGGCGACAACCGACTCATCGTGCTGCTGGCGCTGCTGTGCCTGGTGCTCGGCCTGCTCACCTCCTACGTCAAGGCCCGCGCCGAGGGCATGGGGCTCAACTGCGACGTCGGGGTCGTGGAGCGCACCGAGCGGCTGATCCTCGTGCTGGTCGGCACCGGCTTCCTGGGCCTGGGCATCCCGTACGCGCTGCACGTCGCGCTGTGGGTGCTCACGGTGGGCAGCGCGGTCACCGTCGCCCAGCGGTTCGCCACCGTCCACCGGCAGGCCCGCGGCCGGGCCCTGCCGACCCGACCGCCGTCGACCCCGCCGTCCCCGGGCCTGCTGCTGTGACCGACGCCCCCGAGGCGGACGCAGGGACGGCACCCCTGAGCGCGCCCGGGCTGCGGCTGGTCCCGGGCGATCCGGGGCTGCGCGGCCGCGCCGCGGCACGGCTCACCGACCTCGGCTACGCCGCCGGCTGGAGCGCGGTGCAGGCGCTGCCCGAGCCGGTGGCCCGGGGCGCCTTCGACGCCGCCGGTCGCTGGGCGGCCGCGCGCGAGGGCCGCGGGGTGCGGCAGCTGCGCGCCAACCTCCGCGTCGCCACCGGCGGCCGGCTCGACGAGGCCGCGCTCGACGAGCTCACCACACGCGGCATGCGCTCCTACGCCCGCTACTGGCAGGAGGCGTTCCGGCTGCCGCGGCTGTCCCGGGAGCGGATCGTGGCCGACACCGTGAGCTCCGGTGTGGAGCACATGGAGCGGGCCCGGGCCGACGGCCGCGGCGTGGTCTTCGCGCTGCCTCACAGCGGCAACTGGGACGCCGCCGGCGTGTGGCTGGTGGACTTCCTGGGCGGGCCCTTCATGACGGTGGCCGAGCGGCTGCGGCCGGAGTCGCTCTACCGGCGGTTCCTGGCGTTCCGGGAGACGCTGGGCATGCGCGTCGTCCCGCTCACCGGGGGGCCGCGGCCGAGCTCGGCGGTGCTCGCCGAGTGGCTGGACGGCGGCGGCTGGGTCTGCCTGCTGGTCGACCGCGACCTGGGCGCGGGCGGGGTCCCGGTGGACTTCTTCGGCCGGCGGGCGACCATGCCGGGTGGGCCCGCACTGCTGGCGGCCCGGACCGGCGCCGCGCTGCACCCCGCGATCTGCCGGTTCACCGACCGCGGCTGGGCCTTCGAGGTCCGGCCCGAGGTGCCGGTCGACGGACCCGGCCGGCTCCGCGACCGGGTGCCCGCCGCGATGCAGGGCGTGGCCGACGCGTTCACCGCCGGCATCGCCGAGCGCCCCGAGGACTGGCACGTCCTCGGCCGCATCTGGGACGACGTCCCGCCCGACCCGCCCCGGCAGGAGCGCGGCTGATGCGCATCGGGCTGGTCTGCCCCTACCCGTGGGACACCCCCGGCGGCGTGCAGTACCACGTGCGCGACCTCGCCGAGACGCTGCGCGGCCTGGGCCACCACGTCGAGGTGCTGACCCCCGCGGAGCGGGAGGAGTCACTCCCGGCCGAGCACGCGACCTGGGCCGGGCGCGCCGTTCCGGTGCCGTACAACGGCTCGATGGCCAGCCTGCAGCTCGGGCCGGTCAGCGCCACCCGGGTGCGCCGCTGGCTGCGGGAGGGCCACTTCGACGTCGTGCACGTGCACGAGCCGGCGACGCCCTCGGTCTCCCTGGTCGTCTGCATGGTCGCCACCGGCCCCGTCGTGGCCACCCACCACGCCGCCACGACCCGCTCCAAGTGGCTGGCTGCCGTCGGGCCCCTCATCCGCCCGTGGCTGGAGAAGATCTCCGGGCGCATCGCGGTGTCGGACTTCGCCCGCCGGGTGCAGGTCGAGCACCTCGGCGGCGACGCGGTGATCATCCCCAACGGCGTGCACGTGGCGCCCTTCGCGGAGGGGCCCTCGCTGCCCGGCCACACGCGCGGCGTCGACGGGCCGACCATCGGCTTCCTCGGCCGCTACGACGAGCCGCGCAAGGGCCTGCCGGTGCTGCTGGAGGCCATGCGCACCGTCGTCCGCCGGCACCCCGGCGCGCAGCTGCTCATCGCCGGCCGCGGTGACCCCGAGGCCGTCCGGGAGCTGGTCGGGGACGACCTCGCCCCGCACGTGTCGCTGCTCGGCGAGCTCAGCGAGGCGGAGAAGGGGGCGTTCCTGCGGTCGGTGGACGTGTACTGCGCCCCCAACCTGCTGGGGGAGTCCTTCGGGATCGTCCTCATCGAGGCCATGGCCGCCGGGGCGCCGATCGTGGCCAGCGACCTCGACGCCTTCGCCGCCGTGCTGGAGGACGGCGCGGCCGGGGTGCTGGTGCGCCGCGGCGACGCCCGCGGCCTCGCCCGCGCCCTGTCCGACCTGCTCGCCGACCCCGAGCGCCGGGCGCGGCTGTCCGACACCGGCCGGCGGGTCGCCGCGGGGTACGACTGGTCGGTGGTGGCCCGCCGCGTGCTGGCGGTCTACGAGACCGTCGTGCTGCCCGGCAGCGGCGCGGTCACCGCGTCGGACGACGACCCGGCCGACCTGGCCACCGTCCCGGGTGACGTCCCGACCCGGTCGGCCCTGCGGCGGTGGGTGCAGCGCTAGCCTGACCCGTCGTGACCCCCGACGTCTGGCTGCTGCTCACCGCCGCCGTCGTCCTGCTGCTGGCGGCCTGGGTGACGTGGACGCTCACCCGGCTGGGCCGGCTGGAGGCGCGCGTCGAGCGGGCCTGGACCGCCCTGGAGACCCAGCTGACGCGGCGCGCCGAGCTGGCCGAGGAGCTGGCCCGCCACCACGCCGCCGCGGTCGGGGAGGAGCGCGCCGCCCGGTTGCGGGCGTGCGTCCGCGAGGTCCGCGCCCCGCGGACCGGTGACCGCGAGCTGGCGGAGAACGCCCTGGGCCGCGAGCTGCGGGAGCTCCCCGACGACCTGCCGGGTGTGCCGTCCGGGCTGCGCGCCGACCTGGCGGGGACGGCGATCCGCATCGGCCTGGCCCGGCGCTTCTACAACGACGCCGTCCGCGACACCTCCGCGCTGCGCACTCGGCGGCTGCCGGTCCTGCTGCGGCTGCACGCCTCCCGTCCGGTGCCGCGGTTCTTCGACATCGAGGACGACCTGCGCGAGGTCACCGGCAGCGCCGCCGGGGGCGGCCGCGCGCGCCCGTAGCATCGGGGGCCCCTCCCCGACGTCCGAGACCGAGGCAGTCCCCGTGGCAGAGCACAGCACGACCGTCCCCAGCACCACCGGCACCGAGGCCGTCAAGCGCGGCATGGCCGAGCAGCTCAAGGGCGGCGTCATCATGGACGTCGTCACCCCCGAGCAGGCCCGCATCGCCGAGGACGCCGGCGCGGTCGCGGTCATGGCCCTCGAGCGGGTCCCCGCCGACATCCGCGCCCAGGGCGGCATCGCGCGGATGAGCGACCCGGACATGGTCCAGGACATCATCGACGCGGTCTCCATCCCGGTCATGGCCAAGGCCCGGATCGGGCACTTCGTCGAGGCCCAGGTGCTGCAGAGCCTCGGGGTGGACTACATCGACGAGTCCGAGGTGCTCACCCCGGCCGACGAGGCGCACCACATCGCCAAGAGCGAGTTCACCGTGCCGTTCGTCTGCGGCGCCACCGACCTCGGCGAGGCACTGCGGCGGATCGCCGAGGGCGCGGCGATGATCCGATCCAAGGGCGAGGCCGGCACCGGCAACGTCGTCGAGGCCGTGCGGCACATGCGCGCCATCCGCGCGGGCATCCGCCGGCTGGGCACCCTGGACGCGACCGAGCTGTTCGTCGCCGCCAAGGAGCTGCGCGCGCCGTACGACCTGGTGGCCGAGGTCGCCCGCCTGGGCAAGCTGCCGGTCGTGCTCTTCACCGCCGGCGGCATCGCCACCCCCGCGGACGCCGCGATGATGGTGCAGCTGGGAGCCGAGGGCGTGTTCGTCGGCTCGGGCATCTTCAAGTCCGGCGACCCCGCGCAGCGGGCCGCGGCCATCGTGCAGGCGACCACCTTCTCCGACGACCCCGACGTGATCGCCAAGGTCTCCCGCGGGCTGGGCGAGCCGATGGTCGGCATCGACGTGGCCACGCTGCCGCAGAGCGAGCGGTACGCCACCCGCGGCTGGTAGCCCCATGACGGCGCAGCGGGACGACGTCGATCGCGTCGCCGCACGTCCGTCGCGGGGGACCGCAGGCGGACGGCGCATCGGCGGCCTCGACCTCGCGCGCGGCCTCGCCGTCCTGGGGATGTTCGGCGCGCACCTGGGCGACACGGGCGAGCTGGGCTGGGACCCGGCGACCTGGAAGGCGCTGGTCGACGGCCGGTCGTCGATCCTCTTCGCCACGCTGGCCGGGGTCTCCATCGCGCTGATCTCGGGCGGACGCACCCCGTACACCGGCCGCGAGCTGGCCCGGGCGCGCACCCGCGTGCTGGTCCGCGCGGCGTGGGTCTTCGCGATCGGCGGCGTCCTGGAGCTGCTCGACACCTTCGTCGCGGTGATCCTCGGCGTGTACGCGGTGCTCTTCGTCCTGGCGCTGCCCTTCCTGCGCTGGCCCCCGGCGCGGCTGCTCACCGCGGCGGGCGTCGTCGCCCTGGCCGGGCCGCCGCTCACCCTCGCGGTCGGGCAGTACGCCACCGAGCGCGACGGGGAGGGCGGGGCCTTCGCCTTCCTGTTCTTCACGGGCTACTACCCGGCCGCGGTCTGGGTGGCCTTCGTGCTGGTCGGGCTCGCGGTCGGCCGGCTGGACCTGGGGGCGGCCCGGGTGCGTGCGGTCCTGGTCGCCGGCGGGACCGGCGCCGCGGCGCTGGGCTACCTCGGCGGCTGGCTGAGCACCCGGCAGCTGGCGCCGGGGCAGGACCTGAACGGGATCGAGGCCGGCTTCGGCGCCTCCGGCCCGTGGGACGCGGCCTGGTTCGCCGGCGCCCAGCCGCACACGTCGACGACGTTCGAGGTGGTCGGCTCCGGCGGGGTCGCGGTGGTCGTCATCGGGGCGTGCCTGGTCGTCGCCGACCTGCTGCCCCGGCTGACGTACCCCCTGGCCTCGGTGGGCGCGCTGGCGTTGTCGGTCTACACCGCGCAGCTCGTCGCCATCGCGGCGCTGGACGTCGACTCCTCCGACGACTGGGTGACCTGGCTGCGCTTCACCTTGACCGCCCTGCTGCTGGCGTCGGTGTGGCGGTGGCGGCTGGGCCGGGGCCCGCTGGAGCGGCTGCTGACCTGGAGTTCGCAGCGGGTGGCCGGGCCGTAGCCTGGTACCTCGTGTCCCGGACCCCCGTCGTCGGTGTGCTGGCCCTGCAGGGCGACGTCCGGGAGCACCTCGCCACGCTGCCGGAGTTGGGCGCGGAGGCGGTGACCGTCCGCCGTCCCGGGGAGCTGGCCGCGGTGGACGCGCTCGTCGTCCCCGGTGGGGAGTCGACCACCATGACAAAGCTGGCCGCGCGGTTCGGGCTGCTCGGACCGCTGCGCGACGCGGTGGCCGGCGGGCTTCCGGTGTACGGCTCCTGCGCCGGGATGATCATGCTCGCCGACCGGCTGCTGGACGCCCCGGCCGACCAGGTCACCGTCGGGGGGCTGGACGTGACGGTGCGCCGCAACGCCTTCGGCCGGCAGGTGGACTCCTTCGAGTCGCAGGTCGAGATCGACGGCGTGGCCGGCGGTCCGGTGCACGCCGTCTTCATCCGGGCACCGTGGGTGGAGCAGGCAGGGGAGGGCGTGCAGGTCCTCGGCCGGGTCGTCGGCGGACCGGCCGACGGTAGGATCGTCGCGGTCCGCCAGGGGAACCTGGTGGCCACCAGCTTCCACCCCGAACTGACCGGGGACCGCCGGGTGCACGCGCTGTTCGTCGACATCGTCCGCCGTCACCTGGCCGAGCAGGCCGGCGTGGACGCCGGGAACGAGAGGGGCACTTCGTGAGCGAGCTTGCGAGCTCAGCGGCGAGCACAGCAGCGGGACCGCGAACGCGGCCGATGAGCGCCAGCGAGGAGGATTCGTGAGCGAGCTCGCGAGCTCACCGACGGACACCGCAGCGGAGCCGCGAACGCGGCCGACGAGCGCCAGCGAGGAGGACTCGTGAGCGGCCATTCCAAGTGGGCGACGACCAAGCACAAGAAGGCCGGGATCGACGCCAAGCGCGGCAAGCTCTTCGCCAAGCTGATCAAGAACATCGAGGTCGCTGCCCGCACCGGCGGCGGTGACCCGGCGGGCAACCCGACGCTGTTCGACGCCATCCAGAAGGCGAAGAAGAGCTCGGTGCCCAACGACAACATCGACCGCGCCGTCAAGCGGGGCGCCGGTCTCGAGGCCGGCGGTGTCGACTACCAGACGATCACCTACGAGGGCTACGCGGCCGGCGGCGTCGCCGTCCTCATCGAGTGCCTGACCGACAACAAGAACCGGTCGGCCATGGAGGTGCGCACCGCGATGACCCGCAACGGCGGGTCGATGGCCGACCCCGGCTCGGTGTCCTACCTGTTCTCCCGCAAGGGGGTCATCGTGGTGCCGAAGTCCGCCACGGTCGACGAGGACACCGTGCTCATGGCGGTGCTGGACGCCGGCGCCGAGGAGGTCCGCGACCAGGGCGACACCTTCGAGGTCGTGTGCGAGCCGACCGACCTCGTTGCGGTGCGCACCGCCCTGCAGGACGCCGGCATCGACTACGACTCGGCCGACGCAGGCTTCGTGCCCAGCGTCTCCGTCGAGCTCGACGAGGAGGCCGCCGGCAAGGTGTTCCGGCTCATCGACGCGCTCGAGGACTGCGACGACGTGCAGAACGTCTACGCCAACTACGACGTCTCCGACGAGGTGCTCGAGAAAGTCGGTTGAGGATCTCGTCCTCCCCCCTCGCAGGCAGGGGGCGGGACCCGGGACGAGGCCGCCGTCCTCGCCACGCCTCGCTGGCTCGGGACGTGGCCGTCCCGGCCCGTCTGCCGACGCGGGCGTGTCGCGCCGTCCCGTCGTCCCGGGCGGCTACCGTGGGTCGAACACCAGTTCGGCTGACGGCGGGAGGCGCGTCCATGCGGGTGCTCGGCATCGACCCGGGCCTCACCCGGTGTGGGTGGGGGGTGGTCGACGGTCGCCCGGGTGCCCGGCCGACCGCGGTCGGCGTGGGGGTCGTGCGCACCGCCGCGGAGCTCGACCTCGAGCTGCGGCTGCTGGAGCTGCACACCGCCGTCACCGCGCTGCTGCGCGAGCACCGCCCCGACGTCGTGGCGATCGAGCGGGTCTTCACCCAGAACAACAAGGGCACCGCCACGGGGACGGCGCAGGCCGCGGGCGTGGCCGCGCTGGCCGCCGCGCAGGCCGACCGGCCGGTCGCCTGGCACACCCCGAGCGAGGTCAAGGCCGCCATCTCCGGCAGCGGCCGCGCTGACAAGGAGCAGGTCACCCTGATGGTCACCCGGGTGCTGGAGCTGGCGAGCCCGCCCAAGCCGGCCGACGCCGCCGACGCGCTGGCGCTGGCGGTCTGCCACGCATGGCGCGGCCCGGCGCAGCAGCGCCTCGAGGTCGCCGCGCTGGCCGGCGGGATCGGCGCGCCGGTGGTGCAGCGGACGCTGCCGCGCTGGCAGGGGGTGTCCAGGTGACCACACCGCTGACCAGCGTGCCCCCGCGTCGCTGCGCGCCGATCCCGACGGGGGAGCGGCGGTGATCGCGAGCGTGAACGGCCGGGTGGCCGCCGTGTCGCCGGACGGCGCGGTCGTCGAGGTCGGCGGCGTCGGTCTGGCGGTGCAGTGCACGCCGGGCACCATCGCCCGGCTGCAGGTGGGGGAGAGCGCCCGGCTGGCGACCAGTCTCGTGGTGCGCGAGGACTCGCTGACCCTCTACGGCTTCGCCGACGACGACGAGCGCCAGTTGTTCGAGCTGCTGCAGACGGCCAACGGCGTGGGCCCGCGCCTGGCGCAGGCCGTGCTCGCCATCCACCCGCCGCGCGAGGTGCGCCGGGCGGTGTCGATGGCCGACGTCAAGGCGCTCATGCAGGTCCCCGGCATCGGCAAGAAGGGCGCCGAGCGGCTGATCCTCGAACTGCGCGACCGGCTCGGCGTCACCTCGACCGACACCCAGCTCGACGGTGCCGCTCCTGCGGGCCTGCCCGCGGTCACCCCCGTCGCCCCGTGGCGCGACCAGCTGGCCTCCGCCCTGGTCGGCCTGGGCTGGACGGGCAAGGAGGCCGACGCGGCGATCGGCCAGCTCGCCCCGCTGGCCGACGAGCAGGTCACCTCGACCGGCTCCGTCGAGGTCGCCGTCCTGCTGCGCCAGGCGCTGCGCCTGCTGGGCCGGCCGTGAGCGGCTTCGGGACCGTGCCGGCTCCGCCGGCCGGGAGCGAGCAGGTGACACGATGAGCAGCCCCTTCGACCGCGGGTTGTCCGCCGAGCCGGCAGAGGGCCTCACCCGCGACTTCTCGGTGTCGGCCGCGGCCGGGGACGAGGAACGGGTCGTCGAGTCGGCGCTGCGGCCGCACTCGCTCACCGACTTCATCGGCCAGCCCAAGGTGGCCCGCCAGCTGGAGCTGGTCCTCGAGGGGGCCAAGCGGCGCGGCCGCCCGCCGGACCACGTGCTGCTCTCCGGCCCGCCCGGCCTGGGCAAGACGAGCCTGGCGCTGATCATCGGCTCCGAGCTGGGGACGGCGGTGAAGATCACCAGCGGTCCCGCGATCGAGCGCTCCGGCGACCTCGCCGCGATGCTGTCCAACCTGGCCCCGGGCGACGTGCTCTTCATCGACGAGATCCACCGGATCGCCCGTCCGGCCGAGGAGCTCCTCTACATGGCGATGGAGGACTTCCGGGTCGACGTCGTCGTCGGCAAGGGGCCGGGGGCGACCGCGATCCCGCTGGAGATCAACCCGTTCACCCTGGTCGGGGCCACCACCCGCGCCGGGCTGCTGACGGGGCCGCTGCGCGACCGGTTCGGCTTCGTCGGGCAGATGGAGTTCTACGAGCCGGCGGAGCTGCAGCTGGTGCTGGCCCGCAGCGCCGCGCTGCTGGGCGTCGAGCTCACCGCGGACGGCTCGGCGGAGATCGCCGGCCGGTCCCGGGGCACCCCACGCATCGCCAACCGGCTGCTGCGCCGGGTGCGCGACTACGCGGAGGTGCGCGCCGACGGGCGGGTGACCCGCGCGGTCGCCGAGGCGGCGCTCGCCCTCTACGACGTCGACCACCTGGGGCTGGACCGGCTCGACCGCGCCGTCCTGGAGGCGCTGGTCATGCGCTTCAGCGGCGGCCCGGTCGGCGTCGCCACCCTGGCGGTGGCCGTGGGGGAGGAGCCGCACACCGTGGAGGAGGTGTGCGAGCCGTTCCTCGTCCGCGCGGGCCTGCTGGCCCGCACCCCCCGCGGGCGGGTGGCCACCGAGGCGGCGTGGCACCACCTCGGCCAGCCGGTGCCGCGCGGCGGCGTCCCCCTCGGTCGCGTCACAGCCGACCCACAGGCCCCGGGGTCGTCGTCAGAGACGTTGTTCGACGCCTAGACTGCGGAGCGCTGGCGCGCAACTCGTCCGGCGTCGCCGCGCGCGTCCCGCTCGGCTGCCCGGATGTCCCCGCGCCGCTGCCGACGCACCCGACGCGGCCCCGTCCCGGGCCGCACCCACCGTGGCCCGTACGGCGCGGTAGAGAGGCACATCTGTCGTGGAGTTGTTCCCGCTCGTCATCCTGGTCCTGGCCTTCGTGCTGCTCATCGTGCTCCCGGCGCGGCAGCGCAAGAAGAGCCAGGAGCAGCAGCGGATGCTGCAGGAGTCGCTGACCCCGGGCACCCCGGTCATGACGACGGCGGGCCTGCACGGCACCGTCGCCGCGCTGGGTGAGGGCACCGTGGACCTGGAGATCGCCCCCGGCGTGGTGGTCACCTTCGCCCGGCAGGCGGTCCTCGAGATCCGCAAGCCCGCGGTGGCCGACGGTCCGGTGCTGCCCGGGGACGACGCGGACGGCGGCCCGGCCGACCGCACCCGCTGACCCGGAGCCGCATCGTGGCCCAGCGCACGCTGCCCGCCCGCCGGTACTTCGGCGCCTTCCTGCTCGTCGTCGCCGTCCTGTACGGCCTCGTGTTCCTCACCGGCGACACCCGCACCCCGCAGCTCGGCCTCGACCTGCGCGGCGGGACGACGGTGACCCTCACCGCCGCCACGCCGGACGGCCAGGCCCCCGACCCCACCGAGCTGGAGCTGGCCCGCCAGATCATCGAGCAGCGGGTCAACGGCCTCGGCGTCGCGGAGGCCGAGGTGGTGACCGAGGGCGACTCGAACATCGTCATCTCCGTTCCCGGCGACGACGGCGAGCAGGCGCGGGAGCTGGGCCAGACCGCACAGCTGCGCTTCCGCCCGGTCGTCCAGGGCCCCGAACCGGCCGCCCCGGCCGCCGAGGAGACCCCGGCGGGGGAGTCGGCCGCGCCCACCGATGCCGCGGGCGAGTCGGCCGCGCCCGCCGACCCCGCCGCCCCGTCGGACCCGGCGGCGCCCAGCGATCCCGCCGCGCCGGCCGACCCGGCCGCGCCGAGCGACCCGGCCGTGCCCTCCGACGGCGCCGTCGCCGACCCGTCGCTGCCCGAGCCGGGCGCGCCGCCGGTCACCCGGGAGGAGGCCGCGGCGCAGTACGCCACGCTGACCTGCGACCCGGAGGACACCACCCCCGAGGTCGACCTGCCGGAGAGCCACGTCGCCGCGTGCACCGAGGACGGGTCGGCCAAGTACCTGCTCGGCCCGGCGATCATCGAGGGCACCCAGGTCTCCGACGCCAGCGCCGGCACCCAGCAGGCCACCGGTGAGTGGGTCGTCCTGCTCGACTTCGACAGCGACGCCGAGGCCACCTGGGCCGCCTACACCGCGGCCAACGTCGGCAACAACGTCGCGTTCACCCTCGACGGCCGGGTCATCTCGGCGCCCACCATCCAGGGCGCGATCACCAGCAACCCGACCACGATCACCGGTTCCTTCGACCAGGAGAGCGCCGAGGAGCTGGCCAACCAGCTGCGCTACGGCGCGCTGCCGCTGACCTTCACCCAGGCCACCGCGCAGTCGATCTCCACCGAGCTGGGCGCCGAGCAGCTGCAGGCCGGCCTGATCGCGGGCGCCATCGGCATCGCCCTGGTGTTCGTCTACGCCCTGCTCTACTACCGGCTGCTCGGACTGGTGATGATCGCCAGCCTGGTGCTGTCGGCGGTCGTCGTCTACGCCGTCCTGGTCGTGCTCGGCCGGCAGATCGGCTTCACGCTCAGCCTCGCCGGCATCGCCGGGTTCATCGTGTCGCTGGGCATCACCGCGGACTCTTTCGTCGTGTACTTCGAGCGGCTCAAGGACGAGATCCGCGAGGGCCGCACCCTGCGCTCGGCCGTGCCCCGGGCGTGGGTCCGGGCCCGCCGCACGATCCTCTCGGCCGACGCGGTCAGCTTCCTCGCCGCGGCGATCCTCTACGTGCTGGCCATCGGCGACGTCAAGGGCTTCGCCTTCACCCTGGGCATGTCGACGGTGCTCGACCTGGTCGTCGTCTTCCTCTTCACCCACCCGCTGATGGCGGTGCTGGCCCGGTACCGCGTGTTCGGCAGCAGCCGCTTCTCCGGCCTCGGCGCCAGCCTCGACCGGCCGCCGGCGACCGCCGGCCGCCGTCCCGCCCGGGACCGCGAGCTCGTCGCCGCCGGCACCGGCCGCACCGCGCAGGACAGGAGCGACGCATGACCGGCCCCGACAGCCGACCGGGCACCGACGAGCTGCCCGTGGGCACCGACGCCGACGAGGCGGCCGCTGCCGACAGCGCGGCAGCCGACGCCGCCGCGGCGGCGGACGAGACGGCTCTGGAGGACGCGGGCCTGCCTCGCGAGGGCGGGACCGGCAGCCGGCGTCCGCGGCACCGCGGCTCCCTGTCGCACCGGCTCTACAACGGCGAGGCCGGGCTGGACGTCGTGGGCCGCAGCCGGCTCATCTACCGGATCACCGCGGTGGTGGTGCTGCTGTGCATCGCCGCCATGGTCTTCCGGGGCTTCAACTTCGGCATCGACTTCGCCGGCGGCAACAGCCTGCGGCTGCCGGGGGGCGCCGAGCAGCTCGCGGAGGTGGAGGAGGCCGCCGAGGAGGCCGGTGCCGAGGTGGCCTCCGCCCAGGTGGTCGGCGGCAACGCCCTGCTGCTGCGCACCGGCGCGCTGGACAACGAGACCGAGCGGGCGGTCGTCGACGCAGTGGCGGCCGCGGCCGGCGTCACACCGTCGCAGGTCAGCCCCGAGGCGGTCAGCCCGGAGTGGGGCCAGGACATCACCCGTCAGGCGCTGGTCGCCCTCGCCGTCTTCCTCGTCGCGGTCGTGCTGTTCCTGGCGGTCCGCTTCCAGCCGAAGATGGCGATCGGTGCGATCGCGGCGCTGGTGCACGACATCGTCGTCACGGCGGGGGTCTACGCGCTCGTCGGCTTCGAGGTGACCCCCTCGACGGTGATCGGGTTCCTCACCATCCTCGGCTTCTCGCTCTACGACACCGTCGTCGTCTTCGACAAGGTCGACGAGAACGTCAAGGACCTGGACAGGTCGGCGCGGATGACCTGGGGCGAGGCGGCCAACCTGGCGGTCAACCAGACCTTGATGCGCTCGATCAACACCTCGGTGATCGCCCTGCTCCCGGTGGCAGGCCTGCTGTTCGTGGGCGCCGGGCTGCTCGGCGTCGGGACGCTCAAGGACCTGGCCCTGGTGCTGTTCGTGGGTCTGGCCGCGGGCGCCTACTCCTCGATCTTCCTGGCCACGCCGATCGTGGCGGACCTCAAGGAGCGCGAGCCGGGGGTGCAGGCGCTGCGTCGCCGGGTGCTCGCCCGCCGGTCCTCCCAGGCGCGGCAGGGCGGGGACCGGGGAACGGGTTCCGGTCCGGTCGCCAGTGCCCGCCGTGCGGGCGGCGTCGCCCGCCGGGCGGCCGGGGTCGCCCTCGCCGAGCGCGAGCAGGACCTCGGCCCGGCCCAGGCCGACGTCGTGGTCGAGTCACCGGAGTCGGTGCGCCCCGACCCCCGGCCGTCCCCCCGCAGCGGTGCGACCGCCGCGCCGCGGCCCGGCGCCCGGCCCCGGCCGGGCGCCGGCCGCTCCGGCGGACGGAAGCGCCGGTGAGCGCCGCCGCCGCCGCGGGCAGCCCTCCGCTGGACGAGCTCATCGCCTCGCTCGCCGTCGACATCCCCGACTTCCCGCAGCCGGGGGTCGTCTTCCGCGACCTCACGCCGGTGTTCGCCGACGGGGACGCCTTCCGCCGGATGGTCGAGGGGCTGGCCGCGCCGTCCCTCGTGGACCCCCGCGCGGCGGCGCTGGCCACCCCGGGCACCGGGGACCCCGGCTTCGACGTCGTCGTCGGCGTCGAGGCCCGGGGCTTCCTGCTCGCCGCCGCGGTGGCGCTGCAGGCCGGTGTGGGGGTGGTGCCGGTGCGCAAGGCCGGCAAGCTGCCGCGCGAGCGGCTCTCGGCCGACTACGCGCTCGAGTACGGCACCGCGACCCTCGAGGTGCACACCGACTCCCTCACCCCGGGGCAACGGGTGCTGCTGGTCGACGACGTGCTGGCCACCGGCGGCACCCTGGCCGCCAGCGTGTCGCTCATCGAGGCGCTCGGCGGTGTCGTGGTCGCGGTGTCGGTGGTCATCGAGCTGACCGACCTCGGCGGGCGGCAGCGGCTGGCGCCGCACGCCGTGCACGCCCTCTGGAACACCTGAGAGGTGGACGACTCCGCGGACGGGGTCGCGAGCAGGGGCTCCCCGTCTAGCATGGGGAGGGTCACCCGTCCACCGGCTGAGCAGGAGTCGCCATGGGCCCCGACGCCGCCACCAACGTGGCTGCCGCGCGGCCCGACGCGCCGGCCCTGCCGGCCAGGGATGGAGCGCCGGCCCTGCCGGCCGGGGATGGAGCGCCGGCCCTGACGGCCGGGGATGGAGCGCCGGCCCTGACGGCCAGGGATGGAGCGCCGGCCCTGCCGGTGGGGGAGGGAACTCCGGCCCTGCCCCCGGGCGCCGACACCGTCGACGGGGCCGAGCGCCCGCCGCTGCCGAGCCGCCCGCTGGTCCGCCGTCCGGACGACGTGGGCACCGAGCCCCCCGGCGAGCAGGACCCGCAGGGCGGTGCAAGCCGCCGCCGGGTGCGCGACCGGCTGGCCCGGCGCATCGTCGCCGGCCAGCGCAGCACGGTGGTCCGTCCGGTGCTCGAGCCGCTGGCGGTGCTCCACCGGCAGAGTCACCCCAAGGCCGACCTCGCCCTCCTCCAGCGCGCCTACGACGTCGCCGAGGCGGCGCACGCGACGCAGAAGCGCAAGAGCGGCGACCCCTACATCACCCACCCGCTGGCCGTGGCCACCATCCTGGCCGGGTTGGGCATGGACACCACCACGCTGGTCGCGGCGCTGCTGCACGACACGGTCGAGGACACCGGCCAGACGCTGGAGTCGATCAGAGAGGCGTTCGGCCCCGAGGTCGCCCACCTCGTCGACGGCGTCACCAAGATCGACCGGGTCAAGCTCGGGGACGCCGCCCAGGCCGAGACGATCCGCAAGATGATCGTGGCGATGGCCCGCGACCCCCGGGTGCTGGTCATCAAGCTCGCCGACCGGCTGCACAACATGCGCACGCTGCGCTTCCTCCCGCCGGAGAAGCAGGAGAGGAAGGCGCGCGAGACGCTGGAGATCCTCGCCCCGCTGGCCCACCGGCTGGGCATGAACACCATCAAGTGGGAGCTCGAGGACCTCGCGTTCGCCACGCTCTACCCCAAGCGCTACGACGAGATCGTGCGGCTGGTCGCCGAGCGGGCGCCGTCGCGGGACACCTACCTCGCCGAGGTCACCGCGGCGGTCACCGACCAGCTCAAGGCGGCCGGCATCCCGGCCGTCGTCACCGGCCGGCCCAAGCACTACTACTCGATCTACCAGAAGATGATCGTCCGCGGCCGGGACTTCACCGACATCTGGGACCTCGTCGGCATCCGGATCCTGGTCGACTCGGTCCGCGACTGCTACGCGGCGCTGGGCATCATGCACGCGCACTGGCAGCCGGTGCCCGGCCGGTTCAAGGACTTCGTCGCGATGCCGAAGTTCAACATGTACCAGTCGCTGCACACGACGGTGATCGGGCCGCAGGGCAAGCCGGTCGAGCTGCAGATCCGCACCCACGACATGCACCGCACCGCCGAGTACGGCATCGCCGCGCACTGGAAGTACAAGGAGAAGGCGAGGCCCGGGGGCAAGACCGGTGACGGTGGGTCCCGGGGAGCCAAGACCGGCTCGCCCGACGACATGCTGTGGCTGCGCCAGCTGCTGGACTGGCAGCGGGAGGCGCAGGAGCCCGGCGAGTTCCTGGAGACGCTGCGCTACGACCTCGGTCCGCAGGAGGTCTTCGTCTTCACGCCGAAGGGCGACGTGGTGAGCCTGCCGGGCAACGCCACCCCGGTCGACTTCGCCTACGCGGTGCACACCGAGGTCGGTCACCGGTGCATCGGCGCCCGCGTCAACGGCACGCTGGTCTCGCTGGACAGCAAGCTCGGCAACGGCGACGTCGTGGAGATCTTCACGTCCAAGTCACCGACCGCCGGGCCCTCGCAGGACTGGCTGGCGTTCGTCGGCTCGTCCCGCGCGCGGACCAAGATCCGCCAGTGGTTCACCAAGGAGCGCCGCGAGGACGCCGTCGAGGCGGGCAAGGAGGCGCTGACCCGGGCGATGCGCAAGGCGGGCCTGCCGCTGCAGCGGCTGCTCCGCGACGACGCGCTGGCCACCCTGGCCAAGGACCTGCGCTACGCCGACGTCACCGCGCTGTACGCCGCGGTGGGGGAGAACCAGATCTCCGCGTCGTCGATCGTCGAGAAGCTCATCGCCGCGTTGGGTGGCACCGAGGGCGCGGTCGAGGACATCGCCGAGACGACCATCCCGATGCGCCGCCCGGTGCACCGCCGCTCCTCCGGCGGCGACCCGGGCATCGTCGTCCACGGCATGACCGACGTGTGGGCCAAGCTCGCCAAGTGCTGCACACCGGTACCCGGGGACGCCGTCCTGGGCTTCGTGACCCGCGGCGGCGGGGTGAGCGTGCACCGCACCGACTGCACCAACGCCGCCGACCTCGAGCGCAAGCCCGAGCGCCTCGTCGAGGTGGAGTGGGCCTCGCAGCCGGGCTCGGTGTTCCTGGTGGCCATCCAGGTGGAGGCGCTGGACCGGCACCGGCTGCTCTCCGACGTCACCAAGGCGCTGGCCGACGAGCGGGTGAACATCCTGTCGGCGTCGGTGCAGACCAGCCGCGACCGCGTGGCCGTCAGCCGGTTCACCTTCGAGCTGGCCGACCCGGCGCACCTGGGGGCGGTGCTGCAGACGGTGCGCAACGTCGACGGCGTCTTCGACGTCGAGCGCGTCACCGCCTGACGGCCGGATCGGCTGTCTCGCACGCCTGGTGGGCCCGAACCGGGCGGGATCGCTGATCTCACCGGAGGACGACTGGCTGGCCGACGCCGGGCTCTTCGGCTCGCGCCCGGCGATCAGGCCGGAGCCGCTGACCCGGCTGCGCGGCGGGGGACCGACGCCCGTCAGCCTGCCGCCAGCCGGGTGGCGGTCATCGCGTACAGCGGGTCACCGACGCCCCACGGCGTTCGCAGCTCGACCTGCGGCTCGTCGAACAGGCCCGTACGGCGGACCAGCTCGGCGACGACCCGGCCGTGCTGGTCGTCGTCGGTGGCCAGCCAGCCGCGGACGGCCTTGGTGGGGAAGCACCGGTTGGAGAAGCTGATCGCCAGCGGGCCGCCGGGTCGCAGCACGCGCCCGACGTCGGCCAGCACCTCGATGGGCCGGGTCAGGTAGTCGATCGACACGCAGCAGACGACCGCGTCGACGTCGGCGTCGGGGAGCGGGACCCGCGGGTCGGCGTTGAGGTCGTGCACCACCCGCTCCGTGGCCGCCGGGTTGGCCGCCAGCTCGTCGGCGTTCATGCCGAGCACGACGAGCTCCGACGGCGGCGTCCGGAAGTGCGAGACCCACGACGACATCAGGTCGAGCACCCGCCGGGGTCCGGGCGCGGACCCGTCGATGGACAGCTCGGCGTAGAGGTCGCCCACCGCGGCGATCGCGGCGTCGTCGATGTGCGTCACGAGCCGGCTCGGGGTGTAGAAGACCCCGTCCGCACGGTCGTCGGCGCGGTCGAAGAAGCCCGGCGGGAAGCCCGCGTAGCGGTCGTCCTCGCCCGGTGACATCAGCCGGCGACGGTGACGGACTCGATGGTCACCGGGACGTTCGGGGCGCCGCCTCCCGGGCTCGGGTCCAGCGAGCCGTCGTTGCCGTTGGCCGCGACCTGGTCGAGCACCTCGAGCCCGGCCTCGTCGACGGTGCCCACGACGGTGTAGGACGGCGGCAGCCGGCTGTCGCCCCACACCAGGAAGAACTGGCTGCCGTCGAAGCCCTGACCGCTGTTGGCCATCGCGACGGTGCCGCGCGGGTAGGTCTCCTCGCCGGTCACCTCGGTCGGCGAGGTGTAGGTCGGCCCACCCGCACCGGTGCCGGTCGGGTCGCCGCACTGCAGTACCTGCAGCCCCTGGCTGTCGACCTCGCGGTGGCAGGGGGTGTCGTCGAAGTAGTCCTGCTCGGTGAGGTGCACCAGGCTGGCGGCGGCGCACGGGGTGGCCGCCCGGTCCAGGGTGACGGTGAGCTCGCCCAGGTTGGTCGTCATCAGCAGGTCGGTGGTGCCGGCGGCGGGGACGACGTCCTCCGGTGGGGCCACCTCCGTGAGGTAGGGGTTGGCCGAGGAGCCCTCGCCCCACTCGCAGGTCACCGTGCCGGATGCCGCCGTTCCGCCGGCACCCGAGCCGTTGGCGCCGTCCTGCCCGCCCTCGGCGGAGGAGTCGCCGCAGGCGGTCAGCGCGAGCAGCGCCCCGGCCAGGCCGGCCGCCGCGTGCAGGCGCCGGCTCACGCGGCCACCGTCAGCGACTGGATGCGGACCTCCTGGGTGGGCGCACCGTCGCCCGGGCCGTTGCTGCCGTCGTTGCCGTTGGCGGCGATGGCGGCGAGCGTCGCCAGGCCCGCCTCGTCGATGGTGCCGAGGACGGTGTAGGACGGCGGCAGCTGGCTGTCGCCGTGGACGAGGAAGAACTGGCTGCCGTCGAAGCCCTGACCGCTGTTGGCCATGGCCACCGTGCCGCGCGGGTAGGTCTCGTCGCCGGTGACCTGGGTCGGGAACTCGTACGCCGGGCCGCCGGCGCCGGTGCCGCTCGGGTCACCGCACTGCAGGACCGCGAGGCCCTCCGAGTCGGTCTCCCGGTGGCAGGCCGTGTCGTCGAAGTAGCCCTGGCCGGCCAGGTACACCATGCTCGCCACCGCGCACGGGGCGTTGGCGTTGTCCAGCGTGAGGCCGATCGGGCCGACGTTCGTGGTGATGTCGACCTCGGTGGTGCCGGCCGGCGCCACCTCGACCGGCGGGGTGCCGGTGTCGGCCTGCAGGTTCGGGTTGGCGGTGGTGTCGGCCGGCGTCCAGTCGCAGGTGCCGTCGCTGCCGTCGACGACGCCCGGCGTGGCCGGGGCGGTCGGCGCGGGCGTGGGCTCCGCGGCGGCGGGGTCGGCGTCGTCGCCGCCGATCCCGGTGATCAGCAGCACGGTGGCGACGACGAGCACGACCGCGGCGGCGGTGACCCCGATCAGCAGGTTGCGACGGCGCTTGCGCGCCAGCTCGGCGCGGCGTTCCAGTTGGCGCTGCAGGCGCCGCTGGGCGGCCTCCCGCCGCTGCTTGTTGCTCGGCACGGGTGGTACTCCTCGAGACGCACGGCTGCGGGGGGACGTCCGGGTGCGCCCGCACCCCGCTGGTCGGAGCCCCGAGTCTAGGTGCCGGGCCTGACCGTTCCCGGCAGTGAGAGGCCCGGAGCGGCGCGGAGGCCCCGCGTAACCTGCACGGGTGCTCATCCGCTCGTTCCCGGCCGGCGCGTTCGGCACCAACTGCTACGCCGTCGCCCCCGGGCCCCGGCAGGAGTGCGTGGTGGTCGACCCCGGCATGGACGCCGTCGAGCCGCTGGCCGGGATGCTGGCCGACGACGGCCTCAAGCCGGTCGCCGTCGTGCTCACCCACGGCCACCTCGACCACACCTTCTCCGTGCTGCCGGTCTGCGACGGCTACGACATCCCCGCCTACCTGCACCCCGCCGACAGCGGCATGCTGTCCGACCCCGCGCGCTGGCACGGCCCGCAGCTGGCCCCGCTGATCACCGGTGTCCGGCTGCCCGACCCCGCCGACGTCAAGCCGCTGGACGACGGCGCGGTGCTGTCGCTGGCCGGTGTCGAGCTGACGGTGCGGCACGCGCCGGGGCACACCCGGGGCTCGGTCGTCTTCTCCTTCGACCTCGGCAGGAACTTCGACGGGGCCCCGGGACTGCTGGCCGGCGACGTGCTCTTCGCCGGCTCGGTGGGCCGGGTCGACCTGCCCGGCGGGTCGTGGGAGGACATGCTGCGCTCGCTGCAGGACGTCGTCCTGCCGCTGGAGGACGAGACGGTGGTGCTGCCCGGGCACGGCCCCGCCACCACGATCGGCCGGGAGCGGGCGACGAACCCCTATCTGGCCCAGGCCGCGAGCGCTCCCAAGGGACGCGGGCTGTGAGAGCGACGGGCGAAGGAGCATCGCCGCGTGCTGGGGGCACCTCCCGCTTGCGGGGGACAGCGACCGAGGAGCGGATCGTGTCCGGAGCCGAACGGGAGGCATGGTGACCGGCTTGACCGCCCCGAAGGGCACCTTCGACGTCCTGCCGCCGGAGTCCGAGCGGTTCCTCGCCGTCCGCGAGACGCTGACCGCGCCGCTGCGGCGGGCCGGCTACGGCTACGTCGAGACGCCGGTGTTCGAGCACACGGAGGTGTTCTCCCGCGGCGTGGGGGAGTCGACCGACGTCGTGACGAAGGAGATGTACACCTTCGACGACCGCGGCGGCCGGTCGCTCACCCTGCGCCCGGAGCTCACCGCCGGGCTGATGCGGGCCTTCATCGAGCACCGCCTGCACACCGGCGCGCTGCCGGTGAAGCTGTGGACGGTCGGCTCGGCGTTCCGCTACGAGCGCCCGCAGGCCGGCCGCTACCGCCACTTCACCCAGGTCGACATGGAGGCGCTCGGCGTCGACGACCCGGCGCTGGACGCCGAGGTGGTGGCGCTGGGCGTGCAGGGCTTCCGCGACCTGGGGCTCACCGACTTCGAGCTGCTGCTGACCTCGCTGGGCGACGCGACCTGCCGCCCGCAGTACCGCGAACAGCTCGTCACCTACCTGGACAAGCTGGACCTGGACGAGGAGACCCGGCGGCGCGCGGCGATCAACCCGCTGCGGGTGCTCGACGACAAACGGCCGGAGGTCCAGGCGCAGCTGGACGACGCGCCGCTGATGGTCGACCACCTCTCGGACTCCACCAGGGCGCACTACGACGCCGTCCGCCAGCACCTGACCGACCTCGGCGTGACCTGGACCGAGGCGCCGCGGCTGGTGCGGGGGCTGGACTACTACACGAAGACGACGTTCGAGTTCGTGCACCACGGGCTCGGCGCGCAGTCGGCGATCGGTGGCGGCGGGCGCTACGACGGCCTGTCGGCCGCGCTCGGCGGCCCGGACGTCTCCGGCATCGGCTACGCCGTCGGCGTCGACCGCACCCTGTTGGCGGTCCAGGCCGAGGGCCTCGACGTCGGGACGGCGACGGGCGTGCAGGCGTTCGTCGTCCCGCTGGGCGAGGAGGCCAAGCGGCTGGCGGTGCGCCTGGTCGGGCAGCTGCGCGAGGCCGGCGTCTCCGCGGACACCGTCTACGGCGGGCGCGGGCTCAAGGGCGCGATGAAGGCCGCCGACCGGTCGGGCGCCTCGCACGTCGTCGTCATCGGCGAACGGGACCTGGCCGAGGGCGTCGGCCAGCTCAAGGACATGCGCACCGGCGAGCAGCGCCCCGTCCCCGTGGGCGAGCTGTTCGACGCGGTGCGTGCGAGCGTGGGGGAGTGACTTCCATGGAGCAGCGGCCACTGGGCCGGACGGGTGCCGACGTCAGCGTCGTCGGCCTGGGCACCTGGCAGCTGGGCGGTGACTGGGGGGACGTCGACGACGACAGCGCGGCCGAGGTCCTCGACGCCGCGCTCGACGCCGGGGTCACCCTGCTCGACACCGCCGACGTCTACGGCGACGGCCGCTCGGAGGAGCGCATCCGCCAGGCGCTGGTGGCCCGCCCGGACCGTCCGTTCGTCGCCACCAAGGCCGGCCGCCGCGCCGATCCGTTCGAGGCGGCGCAGTACACACCCGAGAACCTGCGGGCCTGGATCGACCGCTCACGCCGCAACCTGGGCGTCGAGACCCTCGACCTGGTGCAGCTGCACTGCCCGCCGCCGGCGGTATACAGCGACCACCGGGTGTACGACGCGCTCGACGCGATGGTGGCCGACGGTGCGATCGCCGCCTACGGCGTGTCCGTGGAGACCGTCGCCGAGGGGATGACCGCGCTGGAGCACCCCGGCGTGCAGACCATCCAGGTGATCCTCAACGTCTTCCGGCGCAAGCCGCTGGAGGAACTGCTGCCCGCGGCCGCCAAGGCCGGCGTCGGCGTCCTCGCCCGGGTGCCGCTGGCCAGCGGCCTGCTGACCGGCAAGTACGACGAGTCGACGACGTTCGCACCCGACGACCACCGGAACTTCAACCGCAACGGCGAGGCCTTCGACGTCGGTGAGACCTTCTCCGGTGTGCCGTTCGAGGTGGGCGTGGCCGCCGCCCGCGAGGTCGCCGCGATCGCCGGGGACGCGCCCACGGCGGCGTTCGCGCTGCGCTGGGTGATCGACCAGCCGGGCGTCACCACGGTGATCCCCGGCGCGCGGACCGTCGAGCAGGTCCGCGGGAACGTCGCCGCCGCCGAGCTGCCCCCGCTCACCGACGCCCAGCTCTCCGACCTCGAGCGCGTCTACGACGAGCGCATCCGCGCCCACGTCCACGACCGCTGGTGACTTCCACCCGAAAGGCCGTCTAGTGCTCCGCACCCACGACGCCGGAACGCTGCGCGCGTCCGACGCCGGTTCCCCCGTCACCCTCGCCGGCTGGGTGGCCCGCCGCCGCGACCACGGCGGCGTCGTCTTCGTCGACCTGCGCGACGCCTCGGGCTACGTCCAGGTCGTCGTCCGCGAGGAGGAGGCGCACGCCCTCCGCAACGAGTTCTGCGTGCTGGTCACCGGCGAGGTGCGACGCCGTCCGGAGGGCAACGAGAACCCGGAGCTGCCGACCGGTGAGATCGAGGTGGCCGCGGCCGAGCTCCGGGTGCTGTCGTCCGCGGCGCCGCTGCCGTTCCCCATCGAGACCGACCAGGCCGCCTCGGACGACGTCCGGTACAGGTACCGCTACCTCGACCTGCGCCGGCAGGGCCCGGCCCGGGTGCTGCGGCTGCGCTCGGAGGTCAACCGGGTCGCCCGCGGGGTCATGGCCCAGCACGGCTTCGTCGAGGTCGAGACGCCGGACCTGACCCGCTCGACGCCGGAGGGCGCCCGCGACTTCGTCGTCCCGGTGCGGCTGCAGCCGGGCAAGTGGTACGCGCTGCCGCAGTCCCCGCAGCTGTTCAAGCAGCTGCTGATGATCGGTGGCCTGGAGCGCTACTACCAGATCGCCCGCTGCTTCCGGGACGAGGACTTCCGTGCCGACCGGCAGCCGGAGTTCACCCAACTGGACTTCGAGATGAGCTTCGTCGACCGCGACGACGTCCTGGCGGTCGTGGAGGACGTCGTCCGTGCGCTGTGGCGCGAGCTGGCCGCCTACGAGGTCCCCGAGATCCCGCGGATGAGCTACCGCGAGGCGATGGACCGCTTCGGCTCGGACAAGCCCGACCTGCGGTTCGGCATCGAGCTGACCGAGCTCACCTCCTACTTCGCCGAGACCCCGTTCCGGGTGTTCCAGACGCCCTACGTCGGCGCGATCGTGATGCCCGCCGGCGGGTCGCAGCCGCGGCGGGCGTTCGACGCGTGGCAGGACTGGGCGAAGTCCCGCGGGCACCGGGGCCTGGCCTACGTGACGATCGCCGAGGACGGCACGCTGGGCGGCCCGGTCGCCAAGAACATCTCCGAGGCGGAGCGTTCCGGGCTGGTCGAGGCGGTCGGGGCGCAGCCGGGCGACTGCGTGTTCTTCGCCGCGGGCGCGCGCCGGCAGGCGCAGGAGCTGCTCGGTGCGGCGCGCAACGAGATCGCCCGCCGGCTGGAGCTGATCGAGCCGGGCTCCTGGTCGTTCCTCTTCGTCGTCGACTTCCCGATGTTCGAGGAGACCGAGGACGGCGAGTGGACCTTCATGCACCACCCGTTCACCTCGCCCACCTCCGAGTGGCGGGACCGCTTCGCCGAGGACAAGGGCGCCGCGCTGTCCGACGCCTACGACCTGGTCTGCAACGGCAACGAGCTGGCCAGCGGCTCGGTCCGCATCGCCGACCCGGACCTGCAGGAGCGGGTGTTCGAGACCCTCGGGATGTCCCGCGAGGAGGCCCGCGAGCGGTTCGGCTTCTTCCTCGAGGCCTTCGCCTACGGCCCGCCCCCGCACGCGGGCGCCGCGATCGGCTGGGACCGCACCTGCGCGCTGCTGGCCGGGGTGGAGTCGATCCGCGAGGTCATCGCCTTCCCGAAGACCGGCGCCGGCTTCGACCCGCTGACCGGTGCGCCGACGCCGATCACCGAGGCGCAGCGCAAGGAGGCCGGCATCGACGCGAAGCCCGAGGAGCCGGCCCTCCCCGGGGAGCCGGGCGCGCCCGGGCCGACCGACCCGACCCGCTGAGGTCGTTCCTGCCGCGCAACTGAGCAGTTGCGGTCGCCCCACCGCGGCGTGTCGGCGAGTGTCGGCGACCGCAACTGCTCGCTCGGCTCACCAGACCGCCCCACGACTCCGCAGCGCCCGGGCCGCCCGCTCCACGACGACCTCCGGCCGGCGGAGGTGGTGGGCGCCGTACCGGATCGTGAGCCAGCCGTCGGCAGCCATCAGCGAGTACCGGTCGAGGTCCCTGCCGAACTGTCCGCGCTCCGCGTGCTGGCGCCCCCCGTACTCGACGGCCACCCGCCACTCCGGCCAGCCGAGGTCGCTGTGCGCGACGACCCGGCCGTCGGGACTCCTGATCTCCACCTGAGGTCGAGAGTGGGGGAGGCCGGCCTCGATGAGCACGCAGCGGACCAGGCTCTCGGGTCGTGACATCGCCAGCGGGGACAGCAGCGGCGCCCACTGCCGCGCCCGGACGACGCCGCGCACGCCGTCCACCCGCGTGAGACGCCCGGACATCGAGTGCTGGTCGAGGTGCCCGGCCCGGAAGAGGGGATCGCCCACCGCCACCAGCTCGGGCGGTGGCAGGACGGCCGCGAGGTCGAGCCACGTCTGCGGCCCGCTGGTGACCGGGAGACCACGGTGGTGGATCGCGTCCTCGTCCAGGAGGTCGCGGACGTGCACCCGGATCCGGCGGCGGCGTGGTCGGTAGGTGCCCGGCGGCACGCTCACCTCCAGCGGCCAGCCGTGCGGTACGGGCGCGCCGAGCAGCGCCGCAGCAGTCCGGTGCGAGGCCACAGCGCCGGTGGGCAGAACCGGCAGGACGGCGCAGCACGCGGCGTGGACCGAGAGCGGGACGGCCCGGGACACGTAGGCGCCGCGGCTGACCCGCACGCCGTCTTCCCTGCGCTGTGCACGGGTGAGCCCGGCGTCCCGGGCGTCCTGCCAGGTGTAGGTGGGTCCCAGCTCGGAGTCGACCATGCCGCGACCGTCGTCGCGGCAGGGGCCGCGCAGGCGGCCTCAGCCGCATCGGTGGACGGGTGCACCCGCTGTGGACGGCGCCGAGTGAGCAGTGGGGGTCGCTGACGGTAGCGTGCCCGCGCGTGTCGGCGACCGCAGGTGCTCACTCGGCCCACGACACGCCCGCGGAGCGTCAAGCGGACAGGCGGGTGAGCTGCTCGGGAGTCAGCTGCAGGTTCGCGGCGGCCGCGGAGTCCTGGATGGACGACGGCCGCGAGGCGCCCGGGATCGGGACGACGACGTCGGACTGCGCCAGGTGCCAGGCCAGCGTCACCCGGTACACCGAGACGCCCAGTTCCCCGGCGACCTCCGCAAACGCCGGCGCGGTCGACGACAGCGAGCCGGCCGCCGTCACCCCGCCGAACGGGCTCCAGGGGATGAACGCCAGCCCGTGCGCCGCGCAGTGGGCCAGCTCGTCGGCGGAGAACCGCCAGCCGGGGGAGAACTGGTTCTGCACGCTCGCCAGCGACGGGCCGACGATCGAGCGGGCGACGTCGATCTGGGCGATGTCGGCGTTGGAGATGCCGACCATGCGCACCAGCCCGTCGTCGGCCAGCTGCCGCAGCGCGCCCATCGACTCCTCCCAGGGCGTCTCCGGGTCCGGCCGGTGGTACTGGTAGAGCCCGATCGCGTCGACGCCCAGCCGGCGCAGCGAGTCCTCGCACGCCTTGCGCAGGTGGGCGGGCGAGCCGTCGAGCTCCCAGTCGGTGCCGCGCCGGGTGTGCCCGCCCTTGGTCGCGACGAGCACCGACGACGTGTCGCCGCCGTAGGACGCCAGCGCCGCGGCCACCAGGGACTCGTTGTGGCCGAACTCCGCCTCGTCGCGCGCGTAGGCGTCGGCGGTGTCGATCAGGGTCACGCCGGCGTCGAGCGCGGCGTGCACCACCGCCTGCGCGTCCTCCGGTGCGGGCCGGTCGTCCTTGGTCGACAGGGGCATCGCCCCGAGCCCGATGGCACTGACGGTCCGGTCTCCGATGCGTCGCTGCTGCACGGAGGCTGTCGTGCCCCGCGGGTAGCGTTCCCACCCGTGAGTTCGCTGTTCGACGAGCCGGCGCAGGAGGCCTCCGGCGTCGACCCGGGCGCGCCGCTCGCCGTCCGCATGCGGCCGCGGTCGCTGGACGAGGTCGTCGGCCAGTCCCACCTGCTGGGCCCCCGTGCGCCGCTGCGCCGCCTGGTCGAGGCCGACGAGCCGATGTCGCTGGTCCTCTACGGCCCGCCGGGCACCGGCAAGACGACGCTGGCGCACGTCATCTCGCTGGCCACCAAGCGGCAGTTCGTGCAGCTGTCGGCCCTCGACGCCGGGGTCAAGGAGGTGCGCGCGGTCATCGCGAGCGCCAAGCGCGAGCTGACCTATGCCGGCCGGCGCACCGTGCTGTTCATCGACGAGGTGCACCGCTTCTCCAAGACCCAGCAGGACAGCCTGCTCTCGGCGGTCGAGGACCGGATCGTCAGCCTCATCGCCGCGACCACCGAGAACCCCTTCTTCTCCGTGGTGAGCCCGCTGCTGTCCCGCAGCCTGGTGCTGGCCCTGCAGCCGCTGTCGGACGACGACGTCCGCAGCCTGCTGCGCCGCGCACTCACCAGCGACCGCGGCCTCGACGGCGCGGTGACGCTGAGCCCGGAGGCCGAGGAGCACCTGGTCCGCATCGCCGGCGGCGACGGGCGCAAGGCGCTCACTGCGCTGGAGTCCGGCGCCGGAGCCGCACTGGCGGCCGGGCTGACCGAGATCGACCTCGCCACCCTGGAGACGGCGGTGGCGCAGGCCGCGGTGCGCTACGACCGGCAGGGCGACCAGCACTACGACGTCGCGAGCGCGCTCATCAAGTCGATCCGCGGCAGCGACGTCGACGCCGCGCTGCACTACCTGGCCCGCATGGTGGAGGCGGGCGAGGACCCGAGGTTCATCGCCCGCCGGCTGGTCATCTCCGCCAGCGAGGACATCGGCATGGCCGACCCGACGGCGCTGCTCACCGCGGTCGCCGCCGCGGATGCGGTGGCCTTCATCGGCATGCCGGAGGGCCACTTCCCGCTGGCCCAGGCCGTCGTCCACCTGGCCACGGCGCCGAAGTCCAACGCCGTCACCGTGGGCATGGGCGAGTCCGTCGCCGACGTGCGCGCGGGGCTCGCCGGGCCGGTGCCACCGGGGCTGCGCGACGCGCACTACGCCGGCGCGAAGAAGCTGGGCCACGGCGGGACCTACGTCTACCCGCACGCACACCCCGACGGCGTGGTGCCGCAGCAGTACCCGCCGGACGCCCTGGTGGGCAAGGACTACTACCGGCCCACGAACCGCGGCGCCGAGGCCACCATCGGCGCGCGCCTGGCCAAGCTCCGCGCCATCGTCCGGCGCGGTCGCGGAGCCTGACCGGGGTCGTCGTCCGGCGCGGCCGCTGAGCCCCCGGCGGGGCACGGACGGGCGCCGGGGCCCCCGACTACTGTGACCACGCCGGGCCGACGCCCGCCGGCGGCGCCGGCGGGGCGGACCCGGACGCCGGAGCAACCACATCGCCGAGAAGCACGGCCGAAGAACCAGGAGGACCGGGTGTCCGCAGGAGAGTGGGCCGGACTGATCGCAGCGCTGGCGCTGGTGCTGCTGGTGGTGCTGCTCGCCGTCCCGATCCTCAAGCTGGGTCGCACGCTGGACGAGGCGACGCTGACCATCCGGCAGGCGCGGGAGCAGAGCGGCCCGATCCTGAGCCAGGCGTCGACGACGGTCGCGCACGTCAACAGCAACCTCGAGCGGGTCGACGACATCACCGGCAACGCCGCCAACGTGTCGAGCAACGTCGCCGCCCTCACCAGCGTCGTCGCCGCCACCCTCGGCAGCCCGCTGATCAAGGTGGCCGCGTTCAGCTACGGCGTGCGCAGCGCCGCCCGCAAGAAGCGCGAGGGCCAGGCGCTCGCCGACGCCGCCGCCCGTGACAAGGCCGAGCGCCGCTCGCGCCGTGCCGCCCGGCGGGCCGCCTGATGCGCCGGCTGTTCTGGCTGGCGATGGGCGTCACCATCGGCGTGCTCGTCGTCCGCAAGCTGTCCGCCGCGGCGGAGAAGATGACCCCCGCCGGCATCGGCGGCTCGATCGCCGAGGGCCTGCGCGACCTGGCCGACGCCATCGGCGACTTCGGGGCCGACGTGCGCGCGGCGATGGCCGAGCGGGAGGTGGAGCTCCGCGCCGGCACCGGCCTGGACGCCCCGCTGCCCGAGGCCGGTCAGGCCCAGCTGCCCGGCCGGCACGCGACCGACCGCTGAGTCCCCTCCCCGCGGGCTGCCGCACCCCGGCCGGCCGCGCCTCCCAGACCGAGTAGGACATGCAGACCGCCGAGATCCGCCGCCGTTTCCTGGAGCACTTCGCCAGCCGCGGGCACACCGTCGTCCCCAGTGCCTCGTTGGTCTCCCCGGACCCGTCCCTGCTGTTCACCGTGGCCGGCATGGTGCCGTTCATCCCGTACCTGACCGGCCGGGAGCCGGCGCCCTACCCGCGGGCGACCAGCGTGCAGAAGTGCGTGCGCACCCTCGACATCGAGGAGGTGGGCAAGACCACCCGCCACGGCACGTTCTTCCAGATGAACGGCAACTTCTCCTTCGGCGACTACTTCAAGGAGGGGGCGATCCAGCACGCCTGGGAGCTCGTCACCGGCTCGGTGGACGACGGTGGGCTCGGCTTCGACCCGGAGAGGATCTGGGTCACCGTCTACCTGGACGACGACGAGGCCGCCGAAGCGTGGCACCGGATCGCCGGACTGCCGGTCGAGCGCATCCAGCGGCTGGGCAAGAAGGACAACTACTGGCACACCGGCCAGCCAGGCCCGGGCGGCCCCTGCAGCGAGATTTACTACGACCGGGGCCCCCAGTTCGGTCCCGACGGCGGCCCGCTGGTCGACACGGCCGGAGACCGGTTCCTGGAGATCTGGAACCTCGTCTTCATGCAGTACGAGCTCACCGACGTACGGAGCAAGGAGGACTTCCGGATCGTCGGCGAGCTGCCGAAGAAGAACATCGACACCGGCATGGGCCTGGAGCGGGTGGCCTACCTGCTGCAGGGCGTCGACAACCTCTACGAGATCGACGAGGTCGCGCCGGTGCTGCACCGGGCCGCCGAGATCGCCGGGGTCACCTACGGCGCGAAGCACGACGACGATGTCCGGCTGCGGGTCGTCGCCGACCACGTGCGCAGCGGGCTGATGCTCATCGGCGACGGCGTGACCCCCGGCAACGAGGGCCGCGGCTACATCCTGCGCCGGCTGCTGCGCCGCGCCGTCCGCTCGATGAAGCTGCTCGGCGTCGACGAGGCCACCCTGCCCGCGCTGCTGCCGGTGTCCAGGGACGCGATGAAGGCCAGCTACCCGGAGCTGGAGACCGACTTCGCCCGCATCTCGAGCGTCGCCTACGCCGAGGAGGAGGCGTTCCGTCGCACGCTGAGCTCCGGGACGGCGCTGTTCGACACCGCGGTGCGCGAGGCCCGGGCCGCGGGGACGGCGTCCCTCTCCGGTGACCAGGCGTTCTCGCTGCACGACACCTACGGCTTCCCGATCGACGTCACCCTCGAGATGGCCGCCGAGCAGGGCGTGACCGTCGACGAGGAGGGCTTCCGCGCGCTCATGCAGCAGCAGCGCGACCGGGCCCGCGCCGACGCCCGCGCCAAGAGGACCGGCTCGGTCGACGTGCTGGCCTACCGGCGGCTGCTGGCCGACCACGGGCCCACCGACTGGCGGGCCTACGACACGCTGCGCACCGACTCCCGCGTGCTCGGCCTGGTCTCCGAGCTGGCCGCCGAGGAGGGCCCGACCAGCACGCCGGCCGGCCCCGGTGAGATCACCCGCGTGGTGCTGGACCGCACGCCGTTCTACGCCGAGTCCGGTGGCCAGGTGGCCGACGCCGGCGTGCTGACCTGGGACGGCGGGCGCGCCGAGGTGCTCGACGTGCAGCGCCCGGTCAAGGGCCTGGTCGCCCACCAGGTGCGGGTGCTCGAGGGGGAGCTGCGGGAGGGCGCCGAGCTGACCGCCGAGGTCGACCGCGAGTGGCGGCTGTCGGCCTGCCAGGCGCACTCGGGCACCCACGTGGTGCACGCGGCGCTGCGCCAGGTGCTCGGCCCGCAGGCGCTGCAGTCGGGCTCCTACAACCGGCCCGGCTACCTGCGGCTGGACTTCGCCTGGCAGGGCGCGTTGTCGGCCCAGCAGCGGCACGACATCGAGGACGTCGCCAACGCCGCCGTCCGCGCCGACCACCGGGTCAGCGCCACGTACATGACGCTGCCCGAGGCGCAGGCCTTCGGCGCGCTGGCCCTGTTCGGCGAGACCTACGGCGAGCAGGTCCGCGTCGTGGAGATCGGTGGCCCGTGGTCGCGCGAGCTCTGCGGGGGCACCCACGTGCAGGGCAGCGCCCAGATCGGCACCCTCGCGCTGACCGGCGAGTCGTCGGTCGGCTCGGGCTCACGCCGGGTGGAGGCCGTCGTCGGTCTCGAGGGCTTCCGGTACCTGGCCCGCGAGCGCGACCTGGTGCGCCAGCTCGGTGAGCTGCTCAAGACGCCCACCGACGACCTGGTCGAGCGGGTCAGCGGCATGCTGGCCCGGCTCCGCGACGTCGACAAGGAGCTCGCCGAGCTGCGCGCGCAGCAGACCCTGGCCGCGGCCGGGGAGCTCGCCGCGGGCGCCCGCGACGTCGGCGGGGTGGCGGTGGTCACCGGCGCGCCGACCGGACTGGCCGGCGGGGACCTGCGCACACTGGCCCTCGACGTCCGGGGGCGGCTGTCCGCCGACCGGCCGGCGGTGGTCTTGCTCGCGTCCGAGTCCGGAGGCAAGGTGGCTCTCGTGACGGCCCTCAACCCGGCCGCACAGGCGCGCGGGCTCACCGCCAGCGACGTGTTGCGAGCCGCAGCGGCCCCGGTCGGCGGACGCGGTGGCGGCAAGCCAGACGTCGCCCAGGGGGGCGGTACCGACCCCGCGGGCATCCCAGCGGCCCTGCAGGCCGGCGAACAGGCGGTCGCGACCGCCGCAGGGAGGTGAGCGGAGTGCCCGACCAGCACCCCGACCAGACCGGTCCGGCGGGCGAGCGCCCGATGCAGGGACGGCCCGCCGTCCCCCCGTCGCGGCCGCGCGCGACACCGCCTCCGCAGCCCCCGCGGCCGGTCCACCACGCCACCGAGCAGATCGACCTGCGCGCCGGGTTCCCGCCGGTGCGGCACGAGACCGCCCAGATCGACCTGTCCGGGGGGCTGCCGGGCGGCCTGCCGATCCCGCCCCGCCCGAGGCGGCAGGGCCGCCGGCTGGGTATCGACGTCGGCACCGTGCGCGTCGGCGTGGCGATCTCCGACCCCACCGGCACCCTCGCCAGCCCGCTGGAGACGGTGCAGCGGGCCCGGGACGAGTCCGATCTCGACCGCATCGCCGCCCTCGTCGTGGAACACGAGGTGACAGAGGTGATCGTGGGGGAGCCGAGGCACCTCTCGGGTGCGTCGGGCGCGTCGGCGAAGGAGGCGCGTGCCTACTCTCGGGCACTCGCCGGGCGCATCGGCTCGGTGCCCGTGCACCTCGTCGACGAAAGGCTCTCCACCGTGACCGCAGCCAGCTCCCTCCGGGCGAACGGTCTGGACAGCCGCCGCCAGCGTCCGGTGATCGACCAGGCCGCGGCCGTGGTCATCCTCCAGGCCTATCTGGACGCGCAGCGGGAGCGCTCGTGAACGAGCTCGCGAGTTCACGCAGGGGCACAGCACCGCCGGTCGCGCGACCGATGAGCGCCAGCGAGGAGGAAGCGTGACCGGCCCGACCCCGCCGGGGCGGCGGGGTCGGCACGCCTCTCCCGAGTCCCCGAGCGGTGTGCCTGCGTCCGCCTGGCTCGCCTCGATGCCGAGCCGGCCGCCGGGCGGGGACGAGGGCCGGCACCCCGGTCCGGCGCCGCGGCGCCGCCGGGCCGACGAACGCAGCACCGGGCCGCTGCCCGGCCCGGCCGCGCGCGCCGGCGACCGCCCGCCGCACCCGTCCGAGCCGCTGCCCGACCTGCCGCCGATGCCCGCAGGCGCCTGGTCCCGGCTCTCCTCCCGTCGCGACGGCGCCGCCGACGACGCCACGGTCGGGCTGGGGGGCGTCCCCGCCGTCCCGGGCGCGCACCCCGACGACACCGCGGTGCACCGCGCCGACCCGCACGAGTGGGACGACGCGGACTCCACCGGCGGCCTGGAGGTGCTCGGCGCCTCCGGCTCCTCCGACGTGCGCCGCCGGCGCCGCGACCGGCGCGCCGAGCGCGAGCACCACGCCGACGAGCACCACGCCGACGGGTTCGGCGGTGAGGAGCCGCCCGGCGGCGGGCGGAGCTCCGGCCGGCCGCGTCGCCGGCGCAGCCCGCTGGCCGTCGTCCTCTCGCTGCTGGTCCTGGCCGGTCTCGTGGCCGGGATCTTCTACGGCGGCAAGGCGCTGATCGGGCTGGTCAACCCCGGTGGCGAGGACTACACGGGGCAGGGCAGCGGCAGCGTCGAGGTGCGGGTCTCCTCCGGTGACACGCTCAGCGACATCGCCCGCACCCTCGTCGCCGAGGGCGTCATCGCCTCGCCCGGCCCGTTCGTCGACGCCGCGGAGACCGAGCCGGCCGCCACGGGCATCCAGCCCGGCGTCTACGCCCTGCGCTCGCAGATGAGCGGCGCGGCCGCCCTGGACCTGCTGCTCGACCCCGAGGCCCGCCAGGTCACCCGGGTCACCGTGCGGGAGGGGCTCACCGTGGCCGGGACCGTCACGCTGCTGTCCGAGGAGACCGGGACGCCGCTGGCCGAGCTGCAGGCCGTCGCCGCCGACCCCGTGGCGCTGGGCCTGCCGGCCTACGCCAACGGGGTGCTCGAGGGCTTCCTGTTCCCCGCGACGTACGACTTCGAGCCGGGGGACACCCCCGCCGACATGCTCGGCGGCATGGTGAGGCGGACCGATCAGGCGCTCGACGCGCTGCAGGTGCCCGAGGCCGACCGGCTGACCGTGCTCACCAAGGCCAGCATCGTGCAGGCCGAGGCCGCCTCGCCCGAGGACATGGCCATGGTGGCCCGCGTGCTGGAGAACCGGCTGGCCGACGGCATGCCGCTGCAGCTGGACACCACGGTCAACTACGCCAACGGCAAGTCCGGGATCACCACGACGCCGCAGGACCGGGCCAACCCCTCCCCGTACAACACCTACGTGCACGCCGGGCTGCCGCCGGGTGCGATCTGCAACCCCGGCGAGCAGGCCATCGAGGCGGTGCTCGCGCCGGCCCCGGGTGACTGGCGCTTCTTCGTCGTCATCGACCCGGACACCGGCGAGACCCGCTTCGCGCGCACCGCCGAGGAGCACCAGCAGAACGTGCTGCTGTTCCAGCAGTGGCTGCGCGAGCAGCCGGGCGGGTGAGGATCGCCGGGAGGGTGGGGGAGTGAGGGCAGCCGTCCTCGGCCGCCCGGTGGGCCACTCCCTGTCCCCGCTGCTGCACCGGGCCGCCTACGCGGCGCTGGGCCTCGACGACTGGACCTACGACGCCCTCGACGTCGGGCCTGCGGACCTGCCGGTGCTGCTGGCCGGGCTCGGCGAGGAGTGGCGCGGCTTCTCGGTGACGATGCCGTGCAAGCAGGCGGCGGTGGACGTCGCCGACGTGGTGGAGCCGTTGCCGCGCCTGCTCCATGCGGCCAACACGCTGGTGCGCACCCAGGCGGGCTGGCGGGCGGAGAACACCGACGTCCTCGGGGCCGGCACCGCCCTCCAGCAGGCCGGGGTCACCGAGGTGACCCGCGGCGCGATCGTCGGCGCCGGGGGCACGGCGGCGGCCGCGGCGGTCGCGCTCGCCTCGCTGGGCGCCGAGCACGTCGACGTCGTCGTCCGCGAGCCGGCCCGCGCCGTCGACCTGCTGCGGGTGCTCGACACCCTCGGCGTCCCGACCACGGTGGTGTCGCTGAACTCGGCCGTCGTGGAGGCCGACGTCGTGGTGAGCACCGTGCCGGTCGGCGGCCAGGAGGCCGTGGCCGCCCTGCCCTGGACGGCGGACCAGACGGTGCTCGACGTCCTGTACGACCCGTGGCCGACGCCGCTGGCCACCGCCGTCACCGCGGCCGGCGGCTCCGTGGTCGGCGGCCTGGAGATGCTGTTCTGGCAGGCCACCGCGCAGGTGGAGCTCATGACCGGGCAGCCCGCGCCGCTGGTGGCGATGCGCGGCGCGCTCGACGCCGCCGTCGGTCCCCGCTGAGCGGCGTGCCCACCGCGGACCTCCCGGCCGGTGTCGTCGCCGCCCTGGCGCTCGTCGGCGGCCTGGCGCTCGGACCGTGGCTGGCGCGGGTGTCGGTCCGGCTGGCCTGGCGGGACGACGCGGCGTCGGCGAGCCCGCTGCGCACCGCCCTCACCGGCCTCCTGGTCGCGCTGGCCCTGGCCGGCGCGCTACTGGCCGGCGGGCTGCGGCCGGGCACCGTCGCGCTGGCCTGGGCGGGGGTCGCCGGGGTCGTGCTCGGGGCCGTCGACCTCGCCGTCCACCGGCTGCCCGACGCGGTGACGCTGCCGGCGTACGCGGCGGTGGCCACGGCGCTGCTGGTCGACACCGTCGCCCTCGGCCCCTGGCCGGCGCTGCTGCGGGCCGTCCTGGCCGGCGGGGCCGCGTTCGGACTGGCCGCGTGCGCCGCCGTCCTCTCCCCGCGGGGGCTCGGGTTCGGCGACGTGAAGCTGCTGGGTCTGCTCGGCCTCGTGCTCGGCTGGGTGGGCTGGGGCGCGCTGCTGACCGGGGTCCTCCTCGGCCTGGTGACCGGGGCGGCGGCGTCGCTGACGCTGATCGCCGCCGGGCGGGCCGGCTGGCGCACCGCGCTGCCGTTCGGGCCGCCGCTGCTGGTGGGCGCGGTCCTGGCCCTGGCCGTGGCCGGTCCGGTGCCCCCCGCCTGAGAGAGGACCCCAGCCCCTCGCAGGGGCCACCCCGTTCTCCTCACACCTCGCAGGCTCGGGGGGAGCCTCGGGACGGGGCCGTGGGAGCAGGGGGTCCTGGTCCGAGGGGTGGGGAAGAAGGGGGTCCTCCGACTGGCACAATCACGGTCATGTTGCGCTGGCTGACCGCCGGTGAGTCGCACGGCCAGCAGCTCACCGCCATCCTCGAGGGCCTGCCCGCCGGTGTGCAGGTCACGACCCCCGACCTCGACGTCGACCTCGCCCGCCGCCGCCTCGGCCACGGTCGCGGCGCCCGGATGTCCTTCGAGCAGGACACCGTCTCGCTGACCGGCGGGATCCGGCACGGGCTCACCCAGGGCGGGCCGATCGCCGTCCAGGTGGGCAACACCGAGTGGCCGAAGTGGCAGACGGTGATGTCCGCCGACCCGGTCGACCCCGAGGTGCTCGCCGGCCAGGCCCGCAACGCCCCGCTCACCCGCCCGCGGCCGGGCCACGCCGACCTTCCGGGCATGCAGAAGTACGGCTTCGACGACGCCCGGCCGGTGCTGGAGCGGGCCAGCGCCCGGGAGACCGCGGCCCGGGTCGCCCTCGGCGCGATCGCGAAGGCCTTCCTGCGCCAGGCCCTCGGCGTCGAGGTGGTCAGCCACGTGGTCGGCATCGGCCCGGTCGTCGTCCCCGACGGCGTGGTCCCCGGCCCGGGTGACAACCCGCGCATCGACGAGGACCCGGTGCGCTGCGCCGACCCGGCCACCAGCGCGGTCATGGTGGCCGAGGTCGACGACGCCCGGAAGAACGGCGACACCCTCGGCGGCGTCGTCGAGGTGGTCGTGCACGGCCTGCCGCCGGGCCTGGGCAGCCACGTGCACTGGGACCGCCGGCTGGACTCCCGGCTGGCCGGCGCGCTGATGGGCGTGCAGTCGGTCAAGGCCGTCGAGGTCGGCGACGGGCTGGAGACCGCCCGCCGCCGCGGCTCGGTCGCCCACGACGAGATCGTCCTGGCCCCCGGTGCGGACGGCGAGGCCCGCATCCAGCGGCTGTCGGACCGCGCCGGCGGCATCGAGGGCGGCATGACCAACGGCGAGGTGCTGCGGGTCCGCGCCGCGATGAAGCCGATCTCGACGGTGCCGCGGGCGCTGGCCACCGTCGACGTCGCCACCGGCGAGCCGGCCGTCGCGATCAACCAGCGCAGCGATGCCTGCGCGGTGCCCCGCGGCGCCGTCGTCATGGAGGCGATGGTGGCGCTGGTGCTGGCCGACGCCGCCCTGGAGAAGTTCGGCGGCGACTCGGTGGCCGAGACCCGCCGCAACGCCCGCGCCTACCTCGACGCGCTGAGCATCCGATGACCTCCGCCGGACCCGGGACCCCCGCCTCCCCGATGACCTCCGTGCGCCGCCCGCTGCTGGTCCTGGTCGGGCCGCCGTCGTCGGGCAAGACAACCGTCGGCACCGCGCTGTCCGACCGGCTCGGCGTGCCGTTCCGGGACACCGACGCCGACGTCGAGGCCGGCACCGGCCAGCGGGTGGCCGACCTGTTCGTCGACCTCGGCGAGCCGCACTTCCGGGCGCTGGAGGAGCGGGCCGTGGCGGTCGCGCTCGAGGAGCACGACGGGATCCTGGCCCTCGGCGGCGGCGCGGTGCTCAGCGCCGTCACCCGCGAGCGGCTGGCCGGCTACACCCGGGCCGGCGGCACCGTCGTGTGGCTGGACGTCGACCTGGCCTCGGCCGCCGAGCGGGTGGGGCTGGGCCGCAGCCGCCCGGTGCTCGGCCTCAACCCCCGGGCCACGCTGCGCACCCTGCTCGCCGCCCGGGCTCCGCTGTACGCCGAGGTCGCCACCGTCACGGTCCCGACCGGCGGCCGCGAGCCCGGCGCGGTCGTCGACGAGGTCGCCGCCGCGGTGCCCGCGGAGGTCACGCCGTGAGGCGGGTGACCGTCCCCGGCGACCGGCCCTACGACGTCGTCATCGGGTCCGGGGCGCAGCACGAGCTCGGCCTCGTCCTGGACGGCACCGCGCGGGCCGCCGTCGTCCACGCGCCGCCGCTGGCCGGGCTGGCCGGCGCGGTCGTGGAGACGCTGCAGACCTCCGGGGTGGCCGCCGACGCGGTCGTCGTCCCCGACGGGGAGGCGGCCAAGACCGCCGCGGTCGCCGCCGGGGTGTGGGAGGAGCTCGGCCGGCTGGGGCTGACCCGGTCCGACGCCGTCGTCGGGGTGGGCGGCGGCGCGGTCACCGACCTCGCCGGGTTCGTCGCCGCGACCTGGACCCGCGGCGTCCGGGCCGTCCAGGTGCCCACGACCGTGCTGGGCATGGTGGACGCCGCGCTGGGCGGCAAGACCGGCATCAACACCGGCGCGGGCAAGAACCTCGTCGGCGCCTTCCACCCGCCGGTTGCCGTGCTGGCCGACACCGACGCGCTGGGCGGGCTGCCCGAGGCGGAGTTCCGCGCCGGGATGGCCGAGGTGGTCAAGTGCGGCTTCATCGCCGACCCTGCCGTCCTGGACCTGCTCGAGGCCGACCCGACCGGCCGCCGCGACACCGAGGAGCTCATCGAGCGCGCGGTGCGGGTCAAGGCCGACGCGGTGGGGGAGGACCTCTACGACACCGGTGTGCGGGAGTTCCTCAACTACGGCCACACCCTGGCCCACGCCATCGAGCGGGTGGAGGACTTCGGCTGGCGGCACGGTGAGGCGGTCGCCGTCGGCCTGGTCTTCGCCGCCGAGCTGGCCGGCCAGGCCGGGCTGCTGACCCGCGACGGCGTCGACCGGCACGCCCGGCTGGTCGCCGCGATGGGGCTGCCCACCCGCTACGCCGGCGACTGGGACCGCATCCAGTCGGTCATGCGGGTGGACAAGAAGGCCCGCGGCGCCTCGCTGCGGTTCGTCGTCCTGGACGGGATCGGCAACCCGCGCATCCTCGCCGATCCCGACCAGGCCTGGCTCGACGCCGCGTGGGCGGCCGTCAGTGGAGGAGTGCCCACGTGACCGAGCTCGCGAGGTCACGCAGGGACGGAGCACGTTTCGGCACGGCGACGACGAGCGCCAGCGAGGAGACGACGTGACGATCCAGGTGCTCAACGGCGCCAACATCGGCCGGCTCGGCACGCGCGAGCCGGAGAAGTACGGGACGACGACGTACGCCGAGCTGGTCGAGCTGGTCACGGCCGCGGCCGCCGAGCTGGGCCTGGAGGTGCAGGTCCGGCAGACGAACGACGAGGGCGAGCTGCTGCGCTGGGTGCACGCCGCGGCCGACGCCGGCGACCCGGTGGTGCTCAACCCGGCCGGCTGGTCGCACACCTCGGTGGTGCTGCGCGACGCGCTGGCGATGCTGACCGCCCCGCTGGTCGAGGTGCACATCAGCAACATCCACAAGCGCGAGGAGTTCCGGCACCACTCCTACGTCTCCGCCGTCGCCGACGGCGTGATCGCCGGGCTCGGGGTGCAGGGCTACGTGCTGGCGCTGCGCTGGCTGGCCGCGCGGGGGGTGGCGTGAGGTACGCGGCGCGGCGGGAGCGGCTGCGGGCGACGGCGACCGAGCGCGGACTGGACGCCGTCCTGGTGACCGACCTGCTCAACGTCCGCTACCTGACCGGGTTCACCGGCTCCAACGGGGCGCTGCTGCTGCGCGCCGACGGCGGCGACGTCTTCGGCACCGACGGCCGCTACACGACCCAGGCCGGCACCCAGGTGCCCGACCTGGAGCTGCTCGTCGACCGCGGCACCGTCTCCGCCCTGGCACGCGAGGCGGTGCTGCCTCGATCAGGTCGCCCACCCGCCCGGACGATCGGGTACGAGAGCCACCACCTCACCGTCGACGGGCTGCGCGCCCTCGAGTCGGTGCTCGCCGACGCCGCCGGTGGCATCGTGCCGGAGCTGACCAGCGTGCGCCGGGCGGTCGAGGCGCTGCGCGCGGTCAAGGACGACGACGAGATCGACGCCCTGCGCCGGGCCTGCGCGGTCGCCGACGCGGCGCTGGCCGAGCTGGCCGCCGAGGGGGCGCTGCGGCCCGGGCGCACCGAGCTGCAGGTCGGCCGCGAGCTGGACTCCCGGATGCTGACGCTGGGTGCCGAGGCGCCGTCCTTCGAGACGATCGTGGCCACCGGCGCGAACTCCGCCATCCCGCACCACCGGCCCGACAGCACCGAGTTGCGGGCCGGTGACCTCCTCAAGCTGGACTTCGGCGCGACCGTCGACGGCTACCACTCCGACATGACCCGCACCGTCGTCCTGGGCGGGGCAGCCGACTGGCAGCGCGAGGTGTACGAGCTGGTCGCCGCCGCGCAGGCCGCGGGCCGGGCCGCGCTGGCCGTCGGCGCCGACGTGGTCGCCGTCGACGCCGCCGCCCGCGACGTCATCGCGCGGGCCGGCCACGCGGAGCACTTTCCCCACGGCCTGGGCCACGGGGTGGGGCTGGAGATCCACGAGGCGCCGGGCATCGGGCAGCTGGGCGCGGGTAGGCTGGCCGCCGGCATGGCCGTCACCGTGGAGCCGGGGGTCTACCTCCCCGGCCACGGCGGTGTCCGGATCGAGGACACGCTGATCGTCACGGACGACGAGCCCGAGTTGTTGACCCTCACGAGCAAGGAACTCCTGGTCCTCTAGATGGCTACTACCAACGACCTCAAGAACGGCATGGTCCTCAACCTCGACGGCCAGCTCTGGGCCGTCACCGAGTTCCAGCACGTCAAGCCGGGCAAGGGCGGCGCGTTCGTCCGCACCACGCTCAAGAACGTGCTCTCGGGCAAGGTCGTCGACCGGACCTTCAACGCCGGCACCAAGGTGGACACCGCCACCGTCGACAAGCGGAACATGACGTACCTGTACAAGGACGGCACCGACTTCGTCTTCATGGACGGCGAGACCTACGACCAGATCCACGTCCCGGCCGAGACCGTCGGCGGCGGCGCGGACTACCTGCTGGAGAACACCGAGGTCGTCGTCGCCGTCCACGAGGGCACCCCGCTCTACGTCGAGCTCCCGGTGACCCTGGAGCTGGTGGTGCAGCACACCGACCCGGGACTGCAGGGCGACCGCTCCACCGGCGGCACCAAGCCCGCCACGCTGGAGACCGGCGCGCAGATCCAGGTGCCGCTGTTCGTCAACACCGGCGACAAGCTCAAGGTCGACACCCGCGACGGCCGGTACCTCGGCCGCGCCAACTGACGGCGGGGGCGGGAAGGTCGGCATGGCTGCCCGCAGCAAGGCGCGCAAGCGCGCCGTCGACGTCCTCTACGAGGCCGACCTCCGCGGCAGCGACCCGCTGGAGCTGCTCCGCGAGCGGGTGGCCCTCGCCTCCCCGCCGATCCCCGACCACGCCGTCCGGCTGGTCGAGGGGGTGGCCGAGCACGCCGCCCGCGTCGACGAGCTGATCGACCGGCACGCGCGCGGCTGGTCGATCCACCGGCTGCCCGACGTCGACCGCGCGATCCTGCGGATGGCGGTCTTCGAGCTGCTGTGGGTCGACGACGTCCCCGACGCCGTCGTGATCGACGAGGCCGTCGAGCTGGCCCGGTCGCTGTCGACCGACGACTCGCCGGCCTACGTCAACGGCGTGCTGGGCGGCGTGCTCGACGCCGAGGTCCCCACCAGCTGACCGTCGGACACCGCAGACGCGAAGGGGTCAGTCCCGGACGACGGTGAAGGTCACCGTGCCGTCCGTGGCGGCCGTGCAGGTGAGGCGCAACGCGCCGACGGAGACGCTCCGCCCCAGGTCACAGGTGACCTCCCGGCCATCGACGTGGAGGGTCGCCCGGTCCCCGTCGATCGCCGCGAGGCCGAAGTCCGTCCCGAGGACGTGCGCTCGTGAACCGCTGCCGCCGAGCGTCACCAAGCAGGAGTTCCCGAAACAGGACACGAGGCTCACGGATCTGGACCCGGAGCCGGACGCGCCCGCCGCGGACACGCTGACTGCCCCGGACGAGACACCCGACCTACCGGCGCTCGCGCCGGCAGGTCGGGGACGACGCCGACCGGTCACCGACTACTCCTCCACAAAGCGGACGCGGAACGAGACCGGCCACAGCTTGCCGGAGAGCAGGTACTCGTCGTCGCCCAACGCCGCGATCCCGTTGAGCACGGCGTCGGCGTTCGCGCGCTGCTCCGGGTCGAGCAGCCCGGCAGCGTCCACGGCAGCGGTGACGCGTCCCCTGGCCGGGTCGATGCGGACGAGGACGTCGGAGGGCCACACGTTCGCCCAGACCTGCCCGTCGACGCACTCGAGTTCGTTGAGCTGGGTCACCGGCTCGCCGTCGATCGTCACCGTGACCGAGCCGGTCTCGGCGAAGGTGACCGGGTCGTGGAAGCGCAGCCGGTCGGTCCCGTCGCTGCGCACCAGGCGGGTGCCGTCGTGGCACAACCCCCATCCCTCCCCGTCGAGCGGCAGCTGCTGGCGCAGCGTGAGAGTGGCGCGGTCCCACTCGAGCACCACGCCGTCCTGCCAGGTGAGCTGCCAGATGCGGTCCCCCGCGACGGCGATGCCCTCCCCGAACAGCTGTCCGGGCAGCGACTGGGCGCGCAGGACCTCACCCGTGGCCGGGTCCAGCACGCGCAGCTGGGACTTCCCCTCGAGGCCGGTGCCCTCGTAGAGAGTGCCCTCGTGCAGCTCCAGTCCCTGGGTGAAGGCTGACGGGTCGTGCGGCACCTCCGCCAGGACCTCGGGGCGCAGCACCGGGAAGGACTGCGCCGAGCCACCCGTGATTGCTTCCCGGACCGCCGGCTGACCCTCGGCCGCGGCCTCCGCGCCGTCCCCCGACGAGCAGCCGCACAACACGGCGGTGGTGAGGACGACGCCGAGGGTCCGGTGGTGGGTCATGCGGTTCACGGAACGATCTCGATTCTCCAGGTGGGGGGAGGAGCCACTCGGGTCCGGCAGTGCCGAGTGGCCAGCGACCGGTGGAGGTCGTGGGAGGAGGGGCGACCGGTGTCCGGTCGCCCCTCCTCGTCACCGGTTCAGCGGCAGGCCGTCATCGACGCGGTGTCATCGGTCCGGTGCCGCCGGCAAGGGTCAGCGATCAGTCGTCGCCGCCAGCGCCGCCGGCGCCACCGGCACCGCCGTCGCCACCGGTCGCCTCGGCAGGACCGGACTCGACGGTCAGCGTGCTGTCGGACACGTTGCCCTGCACGAAGATGGCTGCGACGGAGGCGGCGACGGCGTCTCCGCCCCGGCCGCCGGCACCGCCGGCACCGCCGGCTCCGGCCTGCAGGGTGGTCCGTGCGGGCAGCAGGTCGACGGTCTGGTCCTCGAACATGGTTCCTCCTGGAATGCTCGACGAAATGGTGCCAGCAGGGCCGGAAACCTCTCGTAGAGGCAGCCTGCGGGCAGGCCGTGTCCATTTCCGGCCCGACTGGCCGCCGATCACCGTGTCGATGTCGGCGTATTCGATCCTGACGAGAGGTCGACGTCCAGGCAACGGTGAGCGCTACCGAGATGACGGTGCGTGCACACGTAACCCACTCGGGTGGACCACGTAGTTGCTAACACGGCCACGCAGTTCGACGGCCCCTGCGGATCCGCACGGGGGGAGCTGCAGCTGCGTGGAAGATTTCTCCATGAGGCCGGAGCCGGGCGCAGTCCCCTGCCCGAGCCCGGGTCGGTGGAGACGAGGGAGCCGGTCGGTCTGCCACGGCCTGCGAGTCCGGTCCGTCGGGACCGCCGTCCCCACCTCGGCGTCGCTCGTGGCCGCGTGCAGCCATCGCTGGGTGTCAACGGCCTTCGCCCTCGCTCCGAGACCGGCGCCGAGCCGGATTCCTTTCGCCGTCGACCGACTCACCTCCTACCGGGGCCGTCGCATCAGCCGAGCGAGACGGTCACGGTGACGGCGTCGCTCGTGACGTCCGTGCACGTCAGCGTTAAAGGACCAGCTGATGCGCTCTGCCCCTCGGTGCAGGTGATGGGCTGGTCGTCGACGCGAAGGGTTGCCCGGCCGTCGCGTACGTCCTCGAACGTGATCGTCGTACCGAGGACCTGGACACGTGACCCGGTGCCCGCGAGCGTCACCGAACACGAACTCTCCGAGCAGGAGGCGATGCTCAGGGCACCGGCATCCGCATCGGTACCGGGGGAGCCGGGCCGCGCTCGCGGCGCTGGCCGAGACGCCCGCGCTCGCAGAACTGCTCGGATCGGCAGAGGCCGAGCACGCCATGAGCACCAGCGCCGGGACGAGGGCGTCCGCACAGAGCTTGGTGGCCCGGGTCATCCGCACGAGGGCATCACCGGAGATCAGGAAATGCATGGCTACCTCCAAGATTTGACCGGAACGTCGACGGTGTCAACAGAACGACATCCGCTCGGCAATAGTGTGCGCCTCATCGCGCTGATCGTCACTCGCCGTGCGTGCCATTTCGGGCCATTCCGGCGCGACCCGGAAAAAGTCCGTGAGACTCCACAGCGCAGGCAGTCGGATCAGACCGGGTACGTGGGTTCCACGTTCGTGACCGGTGCGCAGCCGCCTCTCGTCGGACGCCCGTGGCGACGCCGTTGACGGCAGGCGTGGAGGAGGGACGTGCGCTCGGCACGGCCGCCTGTCGCGTCGGAGGGATCAGAGGAGGGCTCCGACGACCACGACGACGAGGGTCGGGACGATGAGCGCCGCCCTGAGCAGCGGATGCGGCCGGTCCTCCACCGGGTGACGCGTCAGCGCCTGGACGAGCAGCGCACCGAGCACGACGGTCGAGCACAGCACGAGGGGGAGGGCAGCGGCGGCGCCGAGCGCGGGAACGACGGCGGTCACGATGAGAAGAGCAGGGGCGGGGGCCAGCCACCGGAGCTCGCGCACCATGGAGGCGCCGACCACGGTCAGCCCCGCCACCAGCAGGAGGACCTGATGTCCCACGGGGGACAGTGCACTCGGGATCGTCCGGAGCACTGCAGGGGTGGCCAGTGCGGCCAGCGCGGTCACCCCGACCACGCCGGCCGTCGACAGGACCCACCCACGCATCAGCACATCGCTGCGCCACCCCGTCCTGATGGCCAACAGCGCCGCACCCATGGCGAGCGGCAGCGCCAGCAGCGGCGTCGTCGCCACACCGGCGGCGATCGCCACCACCCCCGCTCCGATCAGGACACGTTGCCACGGCACCGACCGTGGTCCTCGTCGACCCGCGCTGGCACCGAGCCGGGTGGTCGTCACCAGGATCGTCGCCCCCAGTGCCGTCCACGCCGCACCGACCACGGCAGGGGACGGAGTGGCCAGGACGGAGACGGCGGGCCCCATCGCCGCGACCACGGCCAGCGGCACGACGACCGCCGACATTCGCCACCGGAGCAGCGCGGCCGACGCCAGGAAGCAGGCGACCAGCACAACGGAGGGCAGCACCGCGAGCGCCGAGCTGCCGGTCAGCACGTCGGCCTGCCGTCCGACCGCCCCGGTGCTGGGGGTCGACGTCGGGGCCGACCCGGCCACCTGCGCCACTCGCCAAACGAGCGCACCGGCGACCCCGGCGACCCCTGCGACGGCTGCGTACCGCCGGACGGTGATCCAGCGACCGGGGGCGGCCCACGCCCATCCCCGCGCATCGCCGAGGCGACGCAGGATCCCCGCGAGCATGGCGACCACCAGGGCGCCGCCCACCCATGGCAGGAGGATGAGGAGGAGCTGGAACACGCTCAGGGCGACGGTCGTGACGTCGCCGGCCCGCATCGCCGCCTCCATCCGGCTCTGGTAGTCGAGCAGCACGTCCCACACCACCGGCAGGACTCTCGGCACCACGAGCAGGAACGTGACCAGGTAGAACAGCAGCATGGGGACGGTCACCGTGACCCAGAGCACGATCAGCCGCCGTGAGCGGGGCCGCAGTTCCTGGACCCGTGGATGTGCGGGTCGGCCCGGGACCAGGCTCCTCAGCACCGGGCCCACGTAGTTGAACAGTTCGGGCACCCCGGCCAGGTCGGCGAGCATGTAGTAGCCGTCGAACCGGATGCTGGGCAGGAACTGCTGGGCGGCCTGGACGTGCATGAGCAGGATCCCCGGGAGCAGCCAGGTCGCGTCCGTGCGGAGGTACAGGCCGGTCAGGACGGCCATGAAGATGGCGTTGAAGTAGACGCCCGCGAGGTCCGTGCGCAGCCGTCCGACCCGGCCCAGGCGGTAAGTGTCGGTCACCGTGCTGTAGAGGGCCGGCCAGACGAGGTACAGGCCGACCCCCATGTCGCCAGGACGAGCCCCGCCGTAGCGGCACGCCGTGACGTGGCCGATCTCGTGGAAGGCCATCGAGAGGACCAGGAGCGTGAGGAGGACGAGGGTCAGCCCGGGTCGGTGGACCAGCGTCGTCGCGCCCGCCGTGACGCGGCCTACGAAGTCGCCCTGCAGGAGGACGAGCGCGTCCAGAGCCAGGAAGGTGGCCAGCGCCGCCACCCATGCGGGACGCCTGAAGAGCAGCCGGAAGACGCCGGCGATGCGCCACGTGACCCTCGCCGGGACCACGGCCTTCCGGTAACGGAGGGCCAGCAGGGGATCGGACCGGGTCGGGGCCGTCACCGTGCCGGGGTCGTGGGCGTCGGTGTGGTCGGGGGCGAGGAGGCCGGCCGGCCGGAGCCGCTCCTCGACCAGGTACGTCACCTGGTCGGCGGTGAGGTCCTGGCCGAGTTCGGCGCTCAGGTCCGTGGCCATGCGCTCGGCGTCGCGACCGTCCAGGAGGCAGGCCACCCGGTACAGGAGCAGTGGCAGCTGCATGACCTGGCCGTCGGCCCGTCGCACGAGGAACTTGGGGGTCCGGTACCCGGAGTCCTGGTACTCCCCCAGCAGCTCCGTGCCCTCGGCGAGCCGGCGCACGGGGTCTTCCACGACGGCCGCGGGCGGGCTCTGCCCGTCGTCGGTCAGGGTCGTCATCCAGCTCACCTCAACTCTGCCCGGACCGAGGACCCGGGGCGGACGGAAGGAGGGGCGACCGGTGCCCGGTCGCCCCTCCTCCTCACCGGTTCAGCGGCAGGCCGGCGTCATCGACGCGGTGCCGCTGACAACGCTCAACGATCAGTCGTTGTCGTCGCCACCCCAGCCGCCGTCGCCACCGTCGCCACCGTTGCCGCCGGTCGCCGTCGCGTCACCGGAGATCACCGTGATCTCGCTGTCGATCACGTCTCCGTAGATGATGACGACCGCGGTCGAGGCGGCAAGGGCGTCTCCGCCGTCGCCACCCCATCCGCCGTTACCGCCCGCTCCGGCCTGCAGGGTGGTCCGTGCGGGCAGCAGGTCGATGGTCTGGTCTTCGAACATGGTTCCTCCTAGATGTCCTTGACGAGATGGTGCCGAGGACACGAGGTGATGGCGTCCGGAAACCGAGGCCGCCGTGAGTGCGGTCCGAGAGGGAGCCACAACAAGCCGGATTCGTTCCCATCCGCCCGAGAGCGGATCACCCCGTGGAGATCGACACCATTCCGGTGTTGGCCCGACCGATCCTGACGAGCCGGACACGTCCAGGCAACGCCGTGCATTACGGGGATTGCGGCGCAATTCCACGGACCCATCCCCGTCCGACTACGTACGCCGGGGTCCGGACCACGTAGTCCGGTCGACGCACGAGATGTCGAGGGACCGTGGCCGGCGGCGCCGCCTCGGCGGGGTGCGCGGAGGGGATCGACCGGTCGGAGCGTCCCCCAGGACCTGTGGAGGAGACGGGAGGAGGGGCGACCGGTGCCCGGTCGCCCCTCCTCGTCGTCAGTTCAGCGGCGGGCCGTCATCCACAGGGTGTCATCGGTGCGGTGCCGCCGGCGCAGTCCAGCGATCAGTCGTCGCCACCGTCGCCACCGTCGCCACCGTCGCCACCGGCGCCACCGGTCGCCGTGGCCGCAGCGGACGTCGCCGACAGCGTGCTGTCGTCCACGTCGCCCCCGACGAAGATGACCGCGGCCGAGACGGCGACGGCGTCTCCGCCGCGACCGCCGGCACCGCCGGCACCGCCGGCTCCGGCCTGCAGGGTGGTCCGTGCGGGCAGCAGGTCGACGGTCTGGTCCTCGAACATGGTTCCTCCTGGAATGCTCGACGAAATGGTGCCAGGAGAGCCGGAGACCTCGTGCAGAGGCAGTCCGCGGGCGGGCTGTGTCCATTTCCGGCCCGACTGGCCGCCGATCACCATGTGGATGTCGGCGATTTCGATCCTGACGACAGGGCGACGTCCCGGCAATGCTGAGAGCCACCGAGATGACGGCTGTACGCACGGATCTCACTGCCGTGGTTCACGTACCGACGCTGCCCGACCACGTAGTGCCCGGCGACGGCACGTCCACGACACCGATGATCGTCGGGACGCGACCCAGGGACGGCTTGGCGGGACCGGGACGCCGAGGCCGACCGCGATCAGCTCGTCGCGTCGCCCCGGGAGCAACGTCGGTGCGACCGCGGCGGCGATACGCCGACGTGTCATCGTGCACCTCGTGCCGCGACGGGTCCCCGCGGCATCGTGACGGTAAGTGCTTTGTTACTCGGTGTGATGACCGGGCCGCCCACGCCGCTCAGACACGTGAACAACGAAAGACGGATCGTGATGAGACGGCTCCGTCACGGAACCGTCACTACTCTGCGCTACAGGGCCGTTTCGCACATTGGCCCGGGGGGAGCTAGCGTTCATGATCGTTCTCGTTCAGGTCTGCACCCGGCAGCGGCCGGATCCGGGCAGCGGAGATCCACAGGAGAGTCAGGCCCCGATCCCTGCTCCGACGGACTGATGGCGGGGGAGCGCGCGCTGCTGCTCGGTCGGGATGCCGCCTGCCAGGAGATCATGAGCGCGCTGGGCGCCGACCCTCCGGGAAACGTGGTAATCGTGGGTCCAGCGGGTGCCGGCCGCACCCGGCTCGCCCGGGAGGCGCTGGTCCTGGCGGAGAGGAAGGGGCGTTCCACCCGCTGGGCCGCGGGGACGAGGGCTGCTGCCGGGGTACCTCTCGGCGCCCTCGCACACCTGCTCCCGGCCATCGACACCGGGGCGGACACCCTGGCACTCCTGCAGCAGGCGACCAGGGCCATCGTCGGGGACGGAGCCTTAACGCCACGAGTCCTGGGCGTCGACGACGTCCACCTCCTCGATCCCCTGTCGGTCACCCTGCTGCACCAGCTTGCCGCCGGCGGGGCGGTGAGCCTGGTCCTGACGGTCCGCACCGGCAACGCGGTCCAGGACCCGGCGGCGGCCCTGTGGAAGGACGGGCTGGCCACCCGCGTCGAGCTGCAGCCGCTCCAGCGCGAGGACGCCGAACTGCTGATCGGCCGGTGCGTGGACGGTCAGGTGCAGACCCGGACCGTCGAGCGTCTCTGGCGGCTGAGCGCGGGGAACCCGCTGTACCTGCACGAACTCGTGGAGGACGGCCTGCGCTCCGGCCGACTGAGGCGGTACGAGGACCTCTGGTCCTGGGTCGGGGAGATGGTCCCGTCCCAACGCCTCACGGAGATCGTCCTGGCTCACCTAGGAGACCTGGACGCCGACGAGTGGCGGGCCATGCAGGTCCTCGGTACGGCCGGGACCTGCAGCGTCGAACAGCTGGTGGAGTTCAGCAGCCCGGACGCCGTCACGGCTCTGGAGCGGCGCGGCACGATCGAGGACGACGCGGATGGATCCGGGGAGGTCCGGGTCGCCCACCCGCTCTACACCGAGGTCATCCGGAGCCTCGTCCCTGAGGCCGCACGGCAACGGACCCGTCGCCGGCTGGCCCGGGACCAGGCCGCTGACGGACGCGACGACCACCTCCTGCACCGCGCCGTCGTGCTGCTCGACAGCGGAGTCACCGCGGACAGCAGCCCCCTGCTCACCGCTGGGGCCCGTCAGGCGGTCGCGCAGCTGGACCTCCCCCTGGCCGAGCGCCTGGCCCGGGCCGCTGTCGACGAGGGTGGCGGGTTCCCCGCCTACGCGGCCCTGATCGAGGCCGTCCGATGGCAGGGCCAGCCGGCGCTCGCCGAACGGCTGGCAGCCGCCGCAGCACCCGCGGCGACCTCCGACGACGACCGGGGACGGTTGGCAGCGGCGCGGGCGCTGACCCTGTTCTGCGGGCTGGGGCAGGCCGACCAGGCGGAGGCAGTGCTCCGCGAGGCCCGGACGACCGTGCAGGACGGTGAGGGCCGCGCCCTCCTCGCCGCAGCCGAGGCGATGCTGGCCTTCCTCGGTGGGGATCCCCACCGAGCGGTGCGGCGGGGCATGACCGTGCTGTCCGCGCCCACGGGCGCCGCTTCCGCGCTCGCGGCGGCAGCGGTTGCAGCCGGCCTGGCGGTGACCGGCCGGGCGGGGCAGGCGCTGACCACGGCGGAGTCGGGTTGGCTGGCGCTCGACTCCCATCCCGATCCGGCAGAACGGATCCACACGCGGGTCACGCTCGCTCAGGCGGAGATCCTGGCGCTGGGTCTGAGCGGACGGTTCTGCCGACTCGAGCAGCGGGCGGCCGAGCTGCACCGGCAGAACCTGGCAACGGCGCCCGAGTGGATCGGGGATGCGATCGCCTGCGTCCACCGGGGGTGGGCGGCACTGGCCAGCGGGCAGCCGCGCGTGGCGAGCCGGTGGCTGGCCGAGGCGCTGCCGGCTCTCGAGGAGCGGGATCCGATCGGCCTGCTCCCGCTGTGCCGGTCCTCCCTGGCGGCGTCGCGAGCCCTCGTCGGAGACGTCTGCGGCGCCCGTCGGCTGATCGACGGCTCGCAGCCGGCCTGTGCCGGGGCGATCGCGGTGTTCGATCCGCTGCGGCGGATGGCGGAGGCCTGGGTCGCCGCGGCGGAGGGCCGGAGGGGCCAGGCCGGTGTCCTCGTGCTCGAGGCGGCGGCGCTGGCCGCTCGTCAGGGCCAGGAGGCAGTCGAGGCGGTCCTGCTGCACGACGGGCTGCGGCTGGGGCAGGGCCCGAGGATCGTCGACAGGCTGTACCAGCAGGCGGAACGGCTGGACGCACCGTTCATGGCCGACCTCGCCGCGCACGCGGCGGCCGCTGTCGCCCAGTCCGCCGAGGGGCTGGAGGAGGTGAGCTCCCGCTTCGAGCAGACCGGAGCGCTGCTGTTGGCGGCGGACGCGGCGACCGGGGCCGCCTCGGCCTACGAGCAGCGCGGGGAACGCCGAGCGGCGGCTGCAGCCCGGCTGCGAGCGGCCACCTTCGCCCGAGAGTGCGGACTGACCCAGGGGTCGGCGCTCGAGGTCCTGCCCCTGCCGGCGTTGACCGCTCGGGAGCAGGAGGTCGCCCGCCTGGCCAGTGCAGGGCTGAGCAACCAGGCGATCGCCGGCCGGCTCGTGGTGTCGGTGCGCACGGTGGAGACCCACCTCTCGCACGCCTACGCCAAACTGGGGATCAGCAGCCGCGCGGACCTGAGGGCGATGCTGCCGACGGCCGCCCTGGCGCGTTCCTGACCGTCCTGGACCCGGAGGCGGCGCGGTCAACACCCTCCGCCGGCACCGCCGACTGAGCAGTTGCTGTCGTCGGCACGCGCCGACCCGCCGTCCCGAGCGACCACAACTGCACACTCGATGGCGCAGCGAGGGCGCGGAACGCCGAGGGCCCACTCCGGGATCGGAGTGGGCCCTCGGCGTTCCGGCCCGAGACGAGGCTCGGACTCCTCCTGGCGTCGGCCTCCTCCACGGCACCGCCCCGGGCTCGCGAAGGGTGCGGGAGGGCCCTCCCCACGAGCGGTGCGGAGGACGGATCCGGTCTCAGCGAGGGGCGCGGCGGCGCTCCCAGTTCGGGTTGACCTCGTCCTCGTCCTCGTCGCCACCGAAGCCGACGACGCTCTCCATGCCGGGGGAGAGGACGCCCCACTCGATGAGCCGGCTGGTCAGCTCGTCGGGGCTCATGTCGTAGATGATCGCCAGCGACTTGAGGTCCTCGGCCCGGATGGAGAGGACCTTGCCGTTGTAGTCGTGGCGCTGCGCCTGGATGGTCGAGGCGTACCGGGCCAGCGGGCCGGCCTCGTCCGCGGGCAGCGAGCCCAGGGACTCGAGGTTGAGCACGATCTTCGTCGTCGACGTGACCGCCGAGCTGGGCCGCGGGTCGGGCAGCAGCTCGGAGACGGGTACGCCGTAGAAGACCGCGAGCTCGGAGAGCCGCTGAACCGTCACGGCGCGGTCGCCGCGCTCGTAGGAGCCGACGACCACCGCCTTCCAGCGGCCGTGGGACTTGTCCTCCACTCCCTGGAGCGAGAGCCCCTGCTGGTTGCGGATGGCGCGGAGCCGGGCACCGAGGGCCCGTGAGTAGTCGGTGCTCATCGCTTCCTGCTCACTGTCCGTCGTCGAGGGCGGGTTGTCGTCACGGAGCGTACTGGTCGAGCGGGTCCGACGACACCGGGACGCTCCTCCGGGTGAGAAGGCCCCGATCGTGCCCCGTCCCGGCGCGGCGCGGGTCACATCCGGGCGTGCAGTACCGTCGATCGCGGTCCCGACCACTCCTTTAACGACCCGTCCCGTGAGGCGGGGAAGGAGGCCTGATGGCCCGCCAGCCCGAGCCTGCCCGGAGCGATGCACCGTCCGCAGTGCTCTCCGCCGCCGACGTGACCCGCGTGGTCGACCGGATGGCCCACCAGCTCATCGAGAAGTGCGCCGGGGGTGGCGGGGCGGACGACGACGCAGCCGGCGGCCTCGCCGACCTGGTCCTCGTCGGCATCCCGACCCGTGGCGCCCCGCTGGCCCGCCGGCTGGCCGCCCGGGTGGAGGCATTTTCCGGCAGCCCGGTCGACGTCGGCACCGTCGACATCACCCTGTACCGCGACGACCTGCGGATGCGCGGCGTCCGCGCGCTGGAGGAGACCGTCCTGCCCGAGAGCGGCATCGACGGCCGGCTGGTCGTCCTGGTCGACGACGTCCTGTACTCGGGCCGGTCGGTGCGCGCGGCGCTCGACGCGCTGCGCGACCTCGGCCGCCCGCGCGCGGTCCAGCTGGCGGTGCTGGTCGACCGCGGCCACCGCGAGCTGCCCATCCGCGCCGACTACGTGGGCAAGAACCTGCCGACCGCCCGCGGCCAGTCGGTGCGGGTCCGGCTGGCCGAGATCGACGGCGTCGACGAGGTGCTGGTGACGGAGGGAGAGGACCGGTGAAGCGCCACCTGCTGGAGGCGGCCGACCTGGACCGCGCCGACGCGACGCTGGTGCTCGACACCGCCGCGCAGATCGACCAGGCGCTGGCCGGCCGCGAGGTCAAGAAGCTGCCGACGCTGCGCGGCCGGACGGTGGTCAACCTCTTCTACGAGGACTCCACCCGCACCCGGATCTCCTTCGAGCTGGCGGCCAAGCGGCTGTCGGCCGACGTCCTCAACTTCTCCGCCAAGGGCAGCAGCGTGTCCAAGGGCGAGAGCCTCAAGGACACCGCGCTGACGCTGGAGGCGATGGGCTCCGACGCGATCGTCGTCCGGCATTCGGCCTCGGGCGCACCGCACCGGCTGGCCACCTGGGTGCGCGGCAGCGTGGTCAACGCCGGCGACGGCACCCACGAGCACCCCACCCAGGCGCTGCTGGACTCCTACACGATCCGGCACCGCCTGGGCCGGCTGGAGGGCGTGCGCGTGGCGGTGGTCGGCGACGTGCTGCACAGCCGGGTGGCCCGCTCCAACGTGCGGCTGCTGCACACCCTCGGCGCCGAGGTCACCCTGGTCGCGCCGCCGACCCTGCTGCCGGTCGGTGTCGGCAGCTGGCCGGCGGAGGTCTCGTACGACCTGGACGCCGTCCTGCCCAAGGCCGACGTGGTAATGATGCTGCGGGTGCAGGCCGAACGGATGAACGCCTCCTACTTCCCCAGCGCCCGCGAGTACAGCCGCCGCTACGGCCTGGACGCGCGCCGGATGGGGGCCCTGGGCGACGACGCGATCGTCATGCACCCGGGCCCGATGAACCGCGGGATGGAGATCGCCGCCGAGGTGGCCGACTCCGCCCGCTCCACGATCGTCGAGCAGGTCGGCAACGGGGTCTCCGTGCGCATGGCCGTGCTCTACCTGCTGCTGGGAGGCGCTCCCTCGTGACGCTGCTCATCAAGGGCGCGAAGCCCTACGGCGAGGACGCCGCCGACATCCTCGTCGAGGACGGCCGGATCGCCGCGATCGGCGAGGACCTCACCGCGACCGGCGCCGAGGTGGTCGACGCCGCCGGGCTGGTCGCGCTGCCCGGCCTGGTCGACCTGCACACCCACCTGCGCGAGCCCGGCCGGGAGGACGCCGAGACCGTCGAGACCGGCAGCCGCGCGGCGGCGCTCGGCGGCTACACCGCGGTGCACGCCATGGCCAACACCGACCCGGTCGCCGACACCGCCGGCGTGGTCGAGCAGGTGTGGCGCCTCGGCCAGCAGGCCGGCCTGGTGGACGTCGTCCCCGTCGGTGCGGTGACCGTCGGGCTCGCGGGTGAGCGGCTGGCCGAGCTGGGCGCGATGGCCGACTCCGCCGCCCGGGTGCGGGTCTTCTCCGACGACGGGCACTGCGTCGCCGACCCGGCGCTGATGCGCCGCGCGCTGGAGTACGTCAAGGCGCTGGGCGGCGTCGTCGCCCAGCACGCCGAGGAGCCGCGGCTGACCGTGGGCGCCCAGATGCACGAGGGCGACCGCTCGGCCCGCCTCGGCCTGACCGGCTGGCCGGCCGCGGCCGAGGAGGCGATCATCGCCCGCGACGTGCTGCTCGCCGACCACGTCGGCGCGCGGCTGCACGTCTGCCACGTATCGACCGCGGGCTCGGTGGAGATCCTCCGCTGGGCCAGGTCCCGCGGCGTGCAGGTGACCGCCGAGGTGACCCCGCACCACCTGCTGCTCACCGACGAGTGCGCCGAGGGCTACGACCCCGTCTTCAAGGTGAACCCGCCGCTGCGCACCGACGCCGACGTGCAGGCGCTGCGCGCCGGTCTCGCCGAGGGCGTGATCGACGCCGTCGCCACCGACCACGCGCCGCACGCGGTCGAGGACAAGGAGACCGAGTGGGCCAGCGCCCGCCCGGGGATGCTCGGCCTGGAGCAGGCGCTGTCGGTCGTCGTCGCGACGATGGTGGAGACGGGCCTGCTCGACTGGCGCGGCGTCGCCGACCGCATGTCGGCCCGCCCGGCCGCCATCGGCCGGCTCGACGGCCACGGCCGCCCGCTCGCAGCGGGTGAGCCCGCCAACCTGCTGCTGCTGGACCCGGGCACGCGCGCGGTCGTCGACCCCGCCGCGCTGGCCAGCCGCAGCCGCAACAGCCCCTATGCCGGCCGGGAGCTGCCCGGTCGGGTGGTCGCGACGTTCCTGCGGGGCGTCCCGACCGTTCTGGACGGGAAGGCACAGAAGTGAGGCACCAGCTCCCCGGCGGCGAGATCTGCACACTCGCCGTCTCCAGGGCCCCGGAGACGACCGGTGTGCAGATCCCGCCCCGGACGGCGGTGGTCCGGTGACCGGCGCGATCCTCGTGCTCGAGGACGGGCGCACGTTCCGCGGCGAGGCCTACGGCGCGGTCGGGACGACGCTGGGTGAGGCGGTGTTCGCCACCGGGATGACCGGCTACCAGGAGACGCTGACCGACCCGAGCTACGCCCGCCAGATCGTGGTGATGACCGCACCGCACATCGGCAACACCGGCGTGAACCAGGAGGACGACGAGAGCCGCCGCATGTGGGTGGCCGGCTTCGTCGTCCGCGACCCCGCCCGACGCCCGGCGAACTGGCGCGCCACCGGCAGCCTGGACGACGAGCTGGCCGAGCAGGGCGTCGTCGGCATCAGCGGCATCGACACCCGCGCGCTGACCCGCCACCTGCGCGAGCGCGGCGCCATGCGCGCCGGCATCAGCAGCGAGGGTCTCCCCGTCGAGGAGCTGCTGACCCGGGTGCGCGACTCGGAGAGCATGAGCGGCGCGGACCTCGCGCCCGCGGTCACTGCCAACGGCCCCTACGTCGTCCCGGCGGTGGGGGAGCGGCGGTTCACCATCGCCGCGCTCGACCTGGGCATCAAGACCGCCACGCCGCGGCACCTGGCCGAGCTCGGCGTGGAGACCCACGTGCTGCCCGCGACCGCGACCGCGGCGGACCTGCTGGAGCACGGCCCCGACGGGGTCTTCCTCTCCAACGGTCCCGGCGACCCCGCGGCCGCCGACTACGCGGTCGAGGCGGTGCGCGGGGTGCTCGACGCCCGCCGGCCGCTGTTCGGCATCTGCTTCGGCAACCAGATCCTCGGCCGGGCGCTGGGCCTGGGCACCTACAAGCTGCGCTTCGGCCACCGCGGCCTGAACCAGCCGGTGCTCGACCGGGTCAGCGGCACGGTGCGGGTCACCAGCCACAACCACGGCTTCGCCGTCGACGCGCCGCTGGACCGGCCGACCGGCACCCCCTACGGGCAGGTCGAGGTCAGCCACGTCGGCCTCAACGACGACGTCGTCGAGGGGCTGCGCTGCCTCGACGTCCCGGCGTTCAGCGTGCAGTTCCACCCGGAGTCCGCTGCCGGGCCGCACGACGCCGCGCCGCTGTTCCAGCGCTTCGTGGACCTCATGGAGACCACCCGCGACGGCGGGGACGCCGTCAGCCCGCCTCCCGTCGTGGAGCACAGCACGGGGGAGAAGGCCTGACATGCCCAAGCGCAGCGACATCCACCACGTGATGGTGATCGGCTCCGGGCCGATCCTCATCGGCCAGGCCGCCGAGTTCGACTACTCCGGCACGCAGGCCTGCCGGGTGCTCAAGGCCGAGGGGCTGCGGGTCAGCCTGGTCAACAGCAACCCGGCGACGATCATGACCGACCCGGAGATCGCCGACGCCACCTACGTCGAGCCGCTGACGCCGGAGTTCGTGGAGAAGGTCATCGCCAAGGAGCGCCCCGACGCGCTGCTGGCCACCCTCGGCGGGCAGACCGCGCTCAACATCGCCATCGGCCTGTACGAGAACGGCGTGCTGGAGCGGTACGGCGTCCGGCTGATCGGCGCCGACGTCGACGCGATCAACCGCGGCGAGGACCGGCAGATGTTCAAGGACATCGTGCGGTCCATCGGCGCCGACGCCCCGCGCTCGCGGGTGTGCGCGTCGGTCGAGGAGGCCCTGGAGACCGCCGCCGAGGTCGGCTACCCGGTCGTCATCCGGCCGAGCTTCACGATGGGCGGCCTCGGCTCGGGCTTCGCCACCGACGAGGCGTCGCTGCGCCGCATGGCCTCGCACGGCCTGGCCGACTCCCCGGTGCACACCGTCCTCATCGAGGAGTCGGTGCTCGGTTGGAAGGAGTACGAGCTCGAGCTGATGCGCGACCGCAGCGACAACGTGGTCGTCGTCTGCTCGATCGAGAACATCGACGCGATGGGCGTGCACACCGGCGACTCGGTCACGGTCGCCCCGGCGATGACCCTCACCGACCGCGAGTACCAGCGGATGCGCGACGTCGGCATCGCGGTGCTGCGCGAGGTCGGCGTCGACACCGGCGGCTGCAACATCCAGTTCGCCGTCAACCCGGCCGACGGCCGGCTGGTCGTCATCGAGATGAACCCGCGGGTGTCCCGGTCGAGCGCGCTGGCGTCCAAGGCCACCGGGTTCCCGATCGCCAAGATCGCCGCGAAGCTGGCCATCGGCTACACCCTCGACGAGATCACCAACGACATCACCGGCGTCACCCCGGCCGCCTTCGAGCCGACGCTGGACTACGTCGTCGTCAAGATCCCGCGGTTCGCCTTCGAGAAGTTCCCCGGCGCCGACCCGCGGCTGACCACGACGATGAAGAGCGTCGGCGAGGTCATGTCGATGGGCCGCAACTTCCCCGAGGCGCTGGGCAAGGCGATGCGGTCCACCGAGACGAAGGTGGCCGGCTTCTGGACCGGGCCGGACGACGGGCGCGGCGCCGAGCAGCTGCTGGAGGCCCTGCGCACGCCGGTCGACGGGCGGCTCTACGTGGCCGAGGCCGCGCTGCGGGCCGGGGCCACCGTCGAGCAGGTCGCCGAGGCCAGCGGCTTCGACCCGTGGTTCGTCGACCAGATCGCGCTGGTCGGCGAGGTCGGCGCCGAGGTCCGGGACGCGCCGTCCCTGACGGCGGAGCTGCTGCGCCGGGCCAAACGGCACGGGTTGTCCGACCGGCAGATCGCCGCGCTGCGCCCCGAGCTGGCCGGGGAGGACGGCGTCCGGACGCTGCGCCGGCGGCTGGGTGTGCGGCCGGTCTACAAGACCGTCGACACCTGCGCCGCGGAGTTCGCCGCCCGCACGCCCTACCACTACTCCTCCTACGACGAGGAGACCGAGGTCGAGCCGCGGGAGAAGCCGGCCGTGCTGATCCTGGGCTCGGGGCCCAACCGGATCGGGCAGGGCATCGAGTTCGACTACTCCTGCGTGCACGCCGTCATGGCGCTGCAGGACGCCGGCTACGAGGCGGTGATGGTCAACTGCAACCCCGAGACCGTCTCCACCGACTACGACACCGCCGACCGGCTGTACTTCGAGCCGTTGACCTTCGAGGACGTCCTCGAGGTGGTCGAGGCCGAGCGCGCCGCCGGCCCGGTGGCCGGGGTCATCTGCACCCTGGGCGGGCAGACGCCGCTGGGCCTCGCGCAGCGGCTCAAGGACGCCGGCGTCCCCGTGCTGGGCACCTCGCCGGAGGCCATCGACGACGCCGAGCACCGCGGAGCCTTCTCGCGGGTGCTGGCCGACACGGGGCTGCTCGCGCCCAAGCACGGCACGGCGACGACGTTCGCCGAGGCACGCCAGATCGCAGCGACGATCGGCTACCCGGTTCTCGTCCGGCCGTCCTACGTGCTCGGTGGCCGCGGCATGGAGATCGTCTACGACGAGGCGACCCTCGAGGCCTACATCGCCAAGGCGACCGACGTCAGCGCCGCCCACCCAGTGCTGGTGGACCGGTTCCTGGAGGACGCCGTCGAGATCGACGTCGACGCGCTCTACGACGGCAGCGACCTCTACCTCGGCGGGGTCATGGAGCACATCGAGGAGGCCGGCATCCACTCCGGCGACTCGGCGTGCGCCCTGCCGCCGATCACGCTGGGCTCGGCGGACCTGCTCAAGATCCGCGCCGCCACGGAGAAGCTGGCGGCCCGTATCGGCGTGCGGGGGCTGGTCAACGTCCAGTACGCGATCAAGGACGACATCCTCTACGTGATCGAGGCCAATCCGCGGGCCAGCCGCACGGTTCCGTTCGTCTCCAAGGCGACGGCCGTCCAGCTGGCCAAGGCGGCCGCCCGGATCGCGGTCGGCGAGACAATCGCCGACCTGCGGGCGGCCGGCGTGCTGCCGCTCACCGGTGACGGCACCGACCTGCCCGAGCACGCGCCGATCGCGGTCAAGGAAGCCGTGCTGCCCTTCCACCGGTTCCGTACGGTCGACGGGCACGGCGTGGACACCGTGCTGTCGCCGGAGATGAAGTCCACCGGCGAGGTCATGGGCCTGGACGCCGAGTTCGGCACCGCGTTCGCCAAGTCGCAGGCCGCCGCCTACGGCTCGCTGCCGACAGCCGGGACCGTCTTCGTCTCGCTGGCCAACCGGGACAAGCGCTCGGCAGTGTTCCCGATCAAGCGGCTGGCCGACCTCGGTTTCCGGGTGCTGGCCACCGTCGGCACCGCGCAGGTGCTGCGGCGCAACGGGGTGGCCTGCGAGGTGGTCGGCAAGTACAGCGAGGGCCCCGGCAACGTGGTTGAGAAGATCCTGGCCGGCGAGGTCGACATCGTCGTCAACACCCCCTTCGGGTCGCCGGGCAACAGCGGCCCGCGGCTGGACGGCTACGAGATCCGCACGGCGGCAGTGAGCCAGGGCGTCCCGTGCATCACGACCGTGCAGGGGATGGCGGCCGCCGTCCAGGGCATCGAGGCGCTGCGCGGCGACGACATCGGGGTGCGCAGCCTGCAGGAGGTCCACGCCACGCTGGCCGCGGCGCAGGCGACCCGCTCGTGACGGCGGCGGCCGGGGAGGCGGTCCGGCGAGTCCGGGAGGAGCTGGTCGCCCGCGGTCTCGTGGACGGCCTGCCCGAGGCATTCCTCGCCGGGGTGACCCGCTTCGCCCGGCCGCCGCAGCCGGAGCTCGACGCGCTGGCCGCGGCGGCCCGCGGGCTGGCCGGGCGCCTCGCCGCCGGGGAGGGCGGCGAGGGCGACCTGCCGCTGCTCACCCGCGTGCTGTTCCTCGCCGGGCACGCCGGGGTGCTGGCCGCCTACGGGGTGCCGACACCGGCCTACGACGTCCTGGGCTCCTACCGCGACAACCTCGCGAGGCCGCTGGGGCCGCGGCTGGCCGAGCGGCCGCGGGCCGGGGACCGCCGCTGGCGGGTGCTCGGCCGGGACGTCGGCTTCCCGATCGGCGTGCCCGCCTGCGTGCTCAACGGCGGCGAGGAGTGGGTCCGCCACTTCGCCCGCAACGGCTACAGCGTGCTGACCTACAAGACCGTCCGCAGCCGGGCGCACGAGCCCAACGCCCAGCCGAACTGGGTGTTCGCGGCGCGGCAGGCGCAGAGCCTGCCGCCGGGCGCGGCCGCCGAGGTCACCGCCGACCCGTGGGACTGGGTGGCCCCCGGCTCGCCGGACGTCAGCACGGTCAACTCCTTCGGCGTCCCCTCCCTGGCACCCGAGCAGTGGATGGCCGACCTGGAGCGGTCCCTCGCCGCGGTCGACGACGACCAGCTGCTGCTGGTCAGCGTGATGGGGGAGGGCGACGGGACCGGCCTGGTCGACGACTTCGCCGCCACCGCGCGGCTGGCGCAGGAGGCCGGCGCGAGCGTCGTCGAGCTCAACCTGTCCTGCCCCAACACGCTCAGCACGTCGACCGCCGCCGGCGTGAAGCCGCCGCTGTGCCTGGACGCCGGCGCGACCGTCGCCGTGGTCGAGGGCGTGCGCCGCGCGCTGGACGACCGGACCGGGCTGGTCGCCAAGCTGTCCTGGCTCGACGGGGCGCGGCTGGAGGCGCTGGTGCCGAGGCTCGCGCCGCTCGTCGACGGCATCGCGGGCATCAACACCCTGCAGAGCCGGGTGCGTCGCAGCGACGGGGAGCCGACCTTCCCCGGTCGCGAGCTCGCCGGGCTGTCCGGGGCCGCGGTGCGCGACTCCGCGCTGGACTTCACCCGCCGGCTGGTCGCCCTGCGCGACGCCGGCGGCCGGCACTTCGACGTCCTGGCGATGGGCGGGGTCACCGACCCGGCGTCCTTCGCAGCGCTGTTCGCCCTCGGGGCGGACGCCGTGCAGTCGGCGTCCGGGGCCTTCGCCGCCCCGTTCCTCGCCCGCGACTGCGTCGCCGCGCTGGGGGAGACGCTGCCGCGCGCGCTGCAGCCGGCCCGGTGAGCGCCCCCTTCGGCCACCGGCTCGCCGACGCCGTCGCCGCCCGCGGGCCGCTGTGCGTGGGCATCGACCCGCACGCCCCGCTGCTGGAGCGCTGGGGGCTGCCCGACGACCCCGAGGGCCTGGCCCGGTTCACCGACACCGTCGTCGAGGCCCTCGCCGGCACCGTCGCCGTCCTCAAGCCCCAGCTGGCGTTCTACGAGCGGCACGGCTCGCGGGGCCTGGCCGTGCTGGAGGACGGCGTCGCCCGCGCCCGCGCCGCGGGTGCCCTCGTGCTGCTCGACGCCAAGCGCGGCGACATCGGCTCGACCATGGACGCCTACGCCGACGTGCTGCGGCCCGACCACCTGCTCGCCGCGGACGCCCTGACCGTCAGCCCCTACCTCGGTCCCGGCTCGCTGCAGCCGGCCGTCGACACCGCCCGGCAGTACGGCGGGGGGCTGTTCGTGCTGGCGCGCACGTCGAACCCGGACGCCGGCACGCTGCAGCACGCGGTGGTGGACGGCCGGTCGGTCGCACAGGTCGTCGTCGACACCGTGCGCGGCTGGAACACGCCGGGCTGGGTCGTCGGCGACCCGCTGCCCGACCCCGGCGCCGTGCGGGACGTGGCGAGCCGGTTCGGGCCGGCGACCGGGTCCTTCGGCGTCGTCGTCGGGGCCACGCTGCCCGAGCTCGACGTGGACCTCACCGGCCTCGGCGGCCCGGTGCTCGCCCCGGGGCTGGGCGCGCAGGGCGGCTCGGCGGCCGACCTGCGCCGGCTGTTCGGCCGCGGCACCGCCGTCGTGCCTACCGTGTCGCGCGACGTGCTCGCCGCCGGCCCGGACCCGGCCGGGCTGCGCGCGGCCGCGGAGCGCTGGGCCGCGGAGCTCACCGGGTGACACGTGCGGCGCCCTGGCTGCTCACCGGGCTCGGCGTGCTGCTCCTCGTGGCCGGTGCGCTGCTGTTCGCGGGCGCGGCGCGGGCCCGGACGGGGTCGAGGAGGTCGTGTACGGAGGCAGCTACGAGCCGCTGCCGGCGGACGCCTACTCGAGCACGCTGACGCTCACGTACGACGACGCGGTCGTGTGGACCCCGGCGCAGCTGACCGGCCTGGCCCTGGCCGCCGCGGGCTGCCTGCTGCCGGCCGCCGTGGGGGGCTGGGCGCTCGGCCGGCGGAGGCGGGCGACCTCCGCCTGACCGGTCGGTGCCGCCGCTCACCAGCACGTTTCCCGAGGTGCCCGGCGTGTCGCACCGGCGTGTCGGAGCGGGCCCGGCCGGGAGTGTTCCGGTACCGGATCACGCCGCACCCGTTCCTGAGCTGCGAGGATGACCGTGGGTGAACGCAGGTGGCGACCCAGCGTCACGGGTAGCTCACGGGAAGCGTGAAACCGAGGTTCAGTCCCGCGTGACCTGCGCATATGGCGAGAGCTAGGTTGGCGAGCAGGCTCAGCAGCGAGTCCTGCCCCCGACACAGCCAGAGCCCCGCCGGCCGCACCGATGGCCGGCGACGACAGATTGGGTCGCACCATGCCCCTCCCTGACCTGTCCCCCGAACAGCGTGCCGCGGCTCTCGAGAAGGCGGCGGCCGCCCGCAAGGCCCGAGCCGAGCTGCGCGAGCGGCTCAAGAGCAAGGGCGCCACGGTCGGCGACGTCCTGCGCCAGGGCGAGACCGACGAGGTGATCGGCAAGATGCGCGTCTCCGCGGTGCTCGAGTCCCTGCCCGGCGTCGGCAAGGCGCGGGCTGCGAAGATCATGGAGCGGCTCGAGATCTCCCCGACCCGCCGGGTGCGCGGTCTGGGTGCCAACCAGCGCCGGGCCCTCGAGTCGGAGTTCGGCGGCGAGAAGGTCGCCGCCGAGCAGGTACCCGTCGAGAGCTGACCCGCAGGACCAGGCACCGGAGGTCGAGGACGACGACGCGTGGCACCTGCTGCCGTTGAACACCCCCCGGCGCGGCTGACCGTGCTCTCCGGCCCCTCGGGGGTCGGCAAGGGCACGGTCGTGGCGGAGGTCCGGCGCCGGCACCCCGAGGTCTGGGTGTCGGTGTCGGCCACCACCCGCCGGCGCCGGCCCGGTGAGGTCGACGGGGTGCACTACCACTTCGTCAGCGACGCCGAGTTCGACCGGTTGATCGCCGAGGACGGCCTGCTCGAGTGGGCCGAGTACGCCGGCAACCGCTACGGCACGCCGGCCGCCCCCGTGCGCGAGCGACTCGCCGCCGGCGCGCCGGCGCTGCTGGAGATCGAGCTGCAGGGCGCCCGGCAGGTCCGGGCCCGCGAGGCCGACGCCCAGCTGGTGTTCCTCGCCCCGCCGTCCTGGGCCGAGCTGGAGAGCCGGCTGGCCGGCCGGGGCTCCGAGCCGCCGGCGGTCCAGGAGGAGCGGCTGAGGATCGCGCAGGCCGAGCTGGACGCCGCCGGGGAGTTCGACGTGGTGGTCGTCAACGACGACGTCGCCCGGGCTGCTGACGAGTTGGTAGGATGGCTGACTGCGCCGTCGCCCAGGTCCCTCCGGAGCAGCGGCGCACCCGAGTGACGGGGCCCGGCACCGCCGCCCGTCACTCCCGCCGAACGAGCTGAGGAGCACGCCCGCCCGTGTCCGGAGTCGCACCTGCCCCTGAGGGCATCACCAACCCGCCGATCGACGAGCTGCTCGAGCGCACCAGCAGCAAGTACGGCCTGGTGATCTTCGCCGCCAAGCGCGCGCGCCAGATCAACGCCTACTACAGCCAGCTCTCCGAGGGCCTGCTGGAGTACGTCGGCCCGCTGGTCGACACCGCCCCGCAGGAGAAGCCGCTCTCGATCGCCCTGCGCGAGATCAACGAGGGTCTGCTGACCCACACCGCCGGCGAGAACTGAGGAAGGACCTCGTCCTCCCACCCCCCTCGCAGGCTCGGGGCGGGACCCTGGACGAGGCCACCCAGAACGGTGAGAACGCACCCGGCAGTCGCTGCCGGGTGCGTTCTCGTGTCGGGAGGATGACCGCATGAGCCGGATCGTGCTGGGCGTCGCCGGGGGCGTGGCCGCGTACAAGGCCGCCCTGCTGGTGCGCGCGTTCACCGAGGCGGGGCACGACGTCCGCGTCGTCCCGACGCCGGCCGCACTGCACTTCGTCGGTGCGGCCACGTTCGAGGCGCTGTCGGGCAACCCCGTGACCACCGACGTCTGGTCCGACGTCGACGAGGTGGCGCACGTCCGCATCGGGCAGACCGCCGACCTCGTCGTCGTCGCGCCGGCCACCGCCGACCTGCTCGCCCGGGCCGCCGCCGGCCGGGCCGACGACCTGCTCGCCGCGAGCCTGCTGACCGCGCACTGCCCGGTCGTGTTCGCCCCGGCCATGCACACCGAGATGTGGCTGCACCCGGCCACCCAGGACAACGTCGCCATGCTGCGCCGCCGCGGCGCGATCGTGCTGCCACCCGCCGTCGGCCGGCTCACCGGCCCGGACTCCGGTCCCGGCCGGCTGCCCGAGCCGGCCGACATCGCCGCGCTCGCCTCGGTCGTGCTCACCGCGGGCCCGGCCGCCCTGGCCCCCGACCTGGCCGGCCGCCGCGTCGTCGTCAGCGCCGGGGGCACCCGGGAGCCGCTGGACCCGGTCCGCTACCTGGGCAACCGCTCGTCCGGGAAGCAAGGTTGGGCGCTGGCCCGGGTCGCCGCCGCCCGCGGCGCCGAGGTCGTGCTCGTCGCGGCCAACGTCGAGCTGCCGGCGCCCTTCGGCGTCCGCGTCGTCGGGGTCGGCACGGCCGAGGAGCTGCGGACCGCGGTGCTCGCCGAGTCGGCGGACGCCGACGTCGTCGTCATGGCCGCCGCGGTCGCCGACTTCCGGCCGGCGTCCGTCGCCGCGGCCAAGCTCAAGAAGGGCAGCGCCGGCGAGCCCGACGCGGTGCCGCTGGTGCGCAACCCCGACGTCCTCGCCGAGCTGGTCACCAAGCGCCCCACCGGGCAGCTGGTCGTCGGCTTCGCCGCCGAGACGGGGGACGACGACGCCGACGTCCTCACCCACGCCCGTGCCAAGCTGGCCCGCAAGGGCTGCGACCTGCTCGTGGTCAACGACGTCTCCGGCGGCCGGGTGTTCGGCCGGGCCGAGAACGCCGCCGTCGTCCTGGCCGCCGACGGAGCCGTCACCGAGCTGCCCGAGGGCAGCAAGGACGCCGTGGCCGCCGGGATCTGGGACGTCGTCGCCGCCCGGCTGGCCTGAGCCGGCACCGGCCCCGCCGCACGCCGGTAACGTGCACCCGACGAGCTGCCCACGCCCGGGCACCACCCCGCCGTCACCGACCCCAGGGAGTACCGCGTGTCACGCCGCCTCTTCACGTCCGAGTCGGTGACCGAGGGCCACCCGGACAAGATCGCCGACCAGATCAGCGACTCGATCCTCGACGCGATGCTCGCGCAGGACCCGCGCAGCCGGGTCGCCGTCGAGACCCTGATCACCACCGGGCAGGTCCACATCGCCGGTGAGGTCACCACCGCCGGCTACGTCGACATCGCCGACATCGTCCGGAAGACCGTGCTCGGCATCGGCTACGACTCCTCCCGCAAGGGCTTCGACGGCGCCTCCTGCGGTGTCAGCGTCTCCATCGGTGCCCAGTCGCCGGACATCGCCCAGGGCGTCGACACCGGCTACGAGGCCCGCACCGCCGGGACGACCGACGACGAGATCGAGCGTCAGGGTGCCGGTGACCAGGGCCTGATGTTCGGCTACGCCACCGATGAAACCCCCGAGCTCATGCCGCTGCCGATCGCGCTGGCGCACCGGCTCTCCCGCCGGCTCTCGGCGGTCCGCAAGGACGGTTCGGTGCCCTACCTGCGGCCCGACGGCAAGACCCAGGTCACCGTCGTCTACGAGGACGACCGTCCGGTCGGCGTCGACACCGTCGTCGTCTCCTCGCAGCACGCCGAGGACATCTCCATCGAGCAGCTGCTCGCCCCGGACGTGCAGGAGCTGGTGGTGGAGCCCGAGCTCGCCGCGCTCGGCCTGCCCACCGACGGCTACCGGCTGCTGGTCAACCCGACCGGCAAGTTCGTCATCGGCGGCCCGATGGGCGACGCCGGGCTGACCGGCCGGAAGATCATCGTCGACACCTACGGCGGCATGGCCCGCCACGGCGGCGGCGCATTCTCCGGCAAGGACCCGTCGAAGGTCGACCGCTCCGGCGCCTACGCCATGCGCTGGGTGGCCAAGAACGTCGTGGCCGCCGGCCTGGCCCGCCGCTGCGAAGTCCAGGTGGCCTACGCGATCGGCGCCGCCCACCCGGTCGGCCTGTTCGTCGAGACCTTCGGCACCGGCGCGGTCGCGGACGAGGTGCTGGAGAAGGCCATCAGCGCGGCCTTCGACCTGCGCCCCGGCGCGATCGTGCGCGACCTGGACCTGCTGCGCCCCATCTACGCCCCGACCGCCGCCTACGGCCACTTCGGCCGCACCGACGTCGACCTGCCGTGGGAGCGGGTCGACCGCGTCGAGGCGCTGCGCTCGGCCGCGGGGGTCTGACGGCCGCCTGACGGTGATGTGCGCCCGTGGCGTGTCCTGCCTCAGAGGACACGCCACGGGCGCACGTCGCTGCCGGTGACTGTCGGAGCCGGCGACGACACTCCCGGGCCACCACCAGCTCCCGCCGAACGGAGATCCCGCTGTCGAAGGACCCCGCCCCCCTCACCCCTCGCGAGCTCGGTGCGAGCCTCCGGGCGGGGCCGGAGCGGGTGGCCCGGGTCGTCGTCGACGTGCCCCTGGCGCACCTGGACCGGCCCTTCGACTACGCCGTCCCCGACGAGATGGCCGACGAGGTGCGGGCCGGGTGCCGGGTGCGGGTGCGCTTCGCCGGGCAGCTGGTCGACGGTTTCGTGCTCGAGCTGGCCGACAGCAGCGAACACGGCGGGAAGCTGACGCCGCTGGCCAAGGTGGTCTCCCCGGAGCCGGTGCTCACCCCCCAGGTCGTCGCGCTGGCCCGCGCGGTGGCCGAGCGCTGGGGTGGCACGGTCACCGACGTGCTCCGGCTGGCCGTCCCGCCCCGCCGGGTCGCGGCCGAGAAGCGCCCGCCCGCCGAGCCACCGCCACCGCCCCCGCCCCCCGACCCGGCCGGCTTCGCCCGCTACCCGACCGGTCCGGCGCTGCTCACCGCCGTCGCCGAGGGCCGGCCCGCCCGCGCGGTGTGGACGGCGCTGCCCGGGGAGGACTGGCCGGCCCGGCTGGTCGAGCTGTGCCAGGCCGCGCTCTCCGGGGGGCGGGGCGCCCTGGTGGTGACGCCCGACGGCCGCGACCTCGACCGGCTGGCCGCGGCCGCTGAGGCTCGGCTGCCGCAGGGGTCGGTCGTCGTGCTGCGCGCCGACGCGGCCCCGGATGCCCGGTACCGCCGCTTCCTGGACGCCGTCCGCGGCACCGCGCGGGTGGTGCTGGGCACCCGCGCCGCCGTCTTCGCGCCGGTCGCCGACCTCGGACTGGTCGCGGTCTGGGACGACGGCGACGACCTGCACGCCGAGCCGCGCGCGCCCTACGCCCACGCCCGCGACGTCCTGGTGCACCGGGCCCACCTCGCCTCGTGCGCGGCCGTCGTCGCGGCGACCGCGCGCACCGCGGAGGCGCAGCTGCTGGTGGAGAGCGGCTGGGCGCACGAGCTGGTCGCCGACCGCGCCACCCTGCGCGCCGCCGCCCCCCGGGTGCAGGCCCTGGGTGCCGACGCCGAGCTGGCCCGCGACCCCGCCGCGCGCACCGCCCGGCTGCCCAGCCTGGCCCACCGGGTCGCCCGCCAGGCCCTCGCCGACGGCGCCCCGGTGCTGGTGCAGGTGCCGCGTGCGGGGTACGCGCCCGGGCTGGCGTGCGACCGCTGCCGCGCCCCGGCCCGCTGTGCGGTCTGCTCCGGGCCGCTGGGCGTCGCCGCCACGCCCGGGCCGGGCGGGTCGCGGGTACCGGCCTGCCGCTGGTGCGCCCGCCCCGCGGCGACGTTCGACTGCCCGTACTGCCACGGCACGAAGCTGCGCGCCTCCGTCGTGGGCGCCGCCCGCACCGCCGAGGAGCTGGGGCGGGCCTTCGCCGGCGCCGCGGTACGGGTCTCCGGGCGCGGGTCGGGCGTGCTGCCCTCGGTGCCGCCCGGGCCGGCGCTGGTGGTCGCCACCCCGGGCGCCGAGCCGGTCGCCGAGGGTGGGTACGGCGCCGCGCTGCTGCTGGACTCCTGGGCGCTGCTCGGGCGGGCCGACCTGCGGGCAGGGGAGGAGACGCTGCGCCGCTGGATGAACGCGGCGGCTCTCGTCCGGCCCGCGTCGGCCGGTGGTCAGGTCGTCGTCGCCGCCGACGCCGCCCACCCCGTCGTCCAGGCGCTGGTGCGCTGGGATCCCGGCTGGCTGGCCGCCCGGGAGCTGGCCGACCGCCGCGAACTCGGCTTCCCGCCGGCCACCCGGATGGCCGCGCTCTCCGGGACCGCGCCGGCGCTGGCGGAGTTCCTCGCGGCCGCGCGGCTGCCCGCCGACGCCGACCTGCTCGGTCCGGTGCCGGAGCCGTCGCGCCCGGGTCAGGAGGGCGAGCGGGAGCGCTACCTCGTGCGGGTGCCGCGGGCGGAGGGGTCGGCCCTGGCGCACGCCCTGGCGGAGGTGCAGGGCGTCCGCAGCGCGAAGAAGGCCACCGAGCACGTCCGTGTGCAGCTGGACCCGCTCGACCTGGTCTGAGGCGCGGGCACCGGGGCCGGTCGGTCGACCGGACCGTGTGACGACCGCCGTGCCGGGGTAGCGCACCCACGTTCCCCCCGAGCGGCTCAGCACCGGGCGCTCAGCTCGTCCGGTGGCCGAGGAGGGCCTGTGACGTCGAGTGACCCGCCCCCCGACCCCCGCGCCGAGCGCGCCAGCGCCGAGGACCCCCACCGCTCCGCGGACAACCCCGGTGACCTGCGCCGCTGGCTGCGCCGCATCGTGCTCGGTCTGGTCCTGCTGGTCGCCGTCCTGACCATCACGGTGTCGATCAGCCGGTGCGGCCCGGACGACGGCCCCAGCGGCGGTGAGCCGCAGGGGCTGCAGGTGGTGACCTCGACCTCATCCGGCTGACCCGGTTTACGCCGTAAACGCAGCCGGGTAGGTGGGTCCGGCCCCGATCCGGGGCCCGTGACGAGACGCGACCGCCCGGGCCCCAGGTGCTAGGTCCAGGCCGTCCGCGCGGACGACCTGAACCGAGGAGCACCGAGTGAGTGAGTCGCGTACGCCGTCGACCGGCCCCGGCCAGCAGCGGGGGGCCACGCCCGTGGGCGGTGGTACCCGCAGTGGCGGGCGCCGGCGGGGCCCGCTGGTCGGAGCGCTGCTGGTGGCCGCGCTCGTCGTCCTGGCGCTGCTGCTGAGCCAGTGCGGCGGCAGCGACCCCGAGGCGGGCTCCGACCCCGCGGCGCAGACCTCGCAGAGCGCCGGGAGCCCGTCCGGGCCGGCGTCCTCGGACCCGTCATCCGGCTCGGCCGCGCCGAGCTCGTCGGGCGCTCCCGCCGGCGGATCCACGGCCGGCGGCTCGGTCGAGACGGCCGACGGCCGGTCGGTGCTGGCGCTGGCCGCCGGCCCCGACGCCGGCACCGCGCTGGGCGGTCTCGCCGACCAGCCGGTGACCGCGACCGGCGCCCGGGTGCTCTCCGTCCCGGCCGACGAGGGCTTCTGGCTCGGTGCGTCGGACGCCGAGCGGATGTGGGTGCAGCTGACCGGCGAGGCCGGCGAGTCCCCGTACCAGGTGCGCGAGGGCGACCTCGTCGACCTCGAGGGCACGGTGGCTCCGCACGACGCGGGCTTCCCCGCGGAAGTCGGCGTCGACGACGCCGAGGGCGCCCAGCAGCTGGCCGAGCAGGCCGCGCACCTCACGGTGGCCAAGTCCTCGGTGCGGCTCTTCGCCTGACCGAGGACCCCGTCCTCCCCACGCTCCGGAGGAGGGCCCCCTGCTCCCCACCGTGTGAGGACCCCGTCCTCCTCATCCCTCGCAGGCTCGGGACGAGCCTCTGGACAGGGCCGGCGGGATCCTGCAGGGGGCCATCGGGCGCGGGGACGCCCAGGAGGGGGCCATTTAGGATCGACCGGTGAGCGTGACCCCCATCCGGCTGCTGGGCGACCCGGTGCTGCGGACCCCTGCCGCTCCGGTCGTGGACTTCGACCAGGAGCTGCGCCGGCTGGTCGCCGACCTCACCGACACCATGTTCGCCGCCGGCGGCGCCGGGCTGGCCGCCCCGCAGATCGGTGTCGGGCTGCGGGTCTTCACCTGGTACGTCGACGGCGAGGTCGGCCACCTGGTGAACCCGGAGGTGACGCCGGTGGGGGAGGAGACCGAGGAGGGGCCGGAGGGCTGCCTGTCCATCCCCGGGTACACCTTCGACTGCCGCCGGCACCTGTACGTCGCGGCCACCGGGTTCGACCTGCACGGCGAGCCGGTCCGGGTCGAGGGCTCGCACCTGCTGGCCCGCGCCGTGCAGCACGAGGTCGACCACCTCGACGGCGTGCTGTTCGTCGACCGGCTGGACGCCGAGGCCCGCGCCGCCGCGCTCGCGGCCATCGGCGAGGCCGAGTGGGCCGGCGCCGGCGCGTGGGTCCCCCGCGTGGAGGTGAGCCCCCACTGAGGCTCATGTTCGCCGGGACGCCGGAGGTCGCCGTCCCCTCGCTGGAACTGCTGCTGGCCTCCGACCACGAGGTCGTCGCCGTCCTCACCCGGCCCGACGCCCGGTCCGGTCGCGGCCGCAAGGTGAGCCGCTCCCCGGTCGCCGAACGCGCCGACGCCGCCGGCGTCCCCGCGCTGCAGCCCCGCTCCCCGCGTGAGCCGGAGTTCCTCGAGCGGCTCGCGGAGCTGGCCGTCGACAGCGCGCCGGTCGTCGCCTACGGCGCCCTGGTGCCACAGGCGGCGCTGGACCTGCCGCGGTACGGCTGGGTCAACCTGCACTTCTCGCTGCTGCCGGCCTGGCGGGGCGCCGCACCGGTGCAGCACGCGATCATGGCCGGTGACGAGGTCACCGGCGCCTCGACCTTCCGGCTGGAGGCGGGCCTGGACACCGGCCCGGTCTACGGCGTGGTCACCGAGCCGATCGCACCGCGGGACACCGCCGGCGACCTGCTGGGCCGGCTCGCGATCAGCGGCGCCCGGCTGCTGCTGGCCACCCTCGACGGCATCCAGGCCGGCACGCTGGAGCCGGAACCGCAGCCGGTCGAGGGGGTCAGCCTCGCACCGCGCATCGATCCGGCCGACGCCCGCGTCGACTGGTCGCTGCCGTCCCACGTCGTCGACCGACGGGTCCGCGGGGTCACCCCCGCGCCCGGCGGGTGGACGACGTGGCGCGGCGACCGGCTCAGGTTGGGTCCGGTCGAGCCGCTGTCCACGTCCCTCGGCCTGGCCCCCGGCGAGGTCTCGGTGGGCCCCACCGGCGTGCTGGTCGGGACCGGCCGGGGCGCCGTCCGGCTCGGCGAGGTGCAGCCGGCCGGCAAGCGGCTGCTGCCGGCGCCCGACTGGGCCCGCGGGGCACGGCCGGCGCCCGGCGAGCGGTTCGACGGCGGCCCCTCGTGAGTGCTCCCCGGCGCGGCAACCGGCGTCCGCCGTCCCGCCGCTCCCGGCCGGTGCTCGACGGCGCGCGACTGACCGCCTTCGACGTGCTCGACGGTGTCTCCGGCCGCGACGCCTACGCCAACCTGCTGCTGCCGCAACTGCTGCGCGAGCGCGCCGCCGACCTCGGCGAGCGCGACGCCGCCTTCGCCACCCAGCTGGCCTACGGCACCCTGCGTGCCACCGGCACCCTCGACGCGGTGCTGGCCCCGCTGGTCTCCCGGCCGCTGGCCGAGCTCGATCCGCGGGTGCTCGACCTGCTGCGGCTGGGCGCCTACCAGCTGCTGGACCTGCGGGTACCGGCGCACGCCGCCGTCGACACGACCGTGGCGCTGACCCGGGCGATCGTCGGCACCGGCGCCTCCGGCCTGGTCAACGCGGTGCTGCGCAAGGTCGCCGCGGGTGGCGACCGCGCGGCCTGGGTCGAGCGGCTCGACGGGGACCGTGACCAGCGGCTGGCCCTGGTCACCGACCACCCGCGCTGGATCGTCGAGGCCTGGCGCGACGCGCTGCGTGACGAGGCCGAGGTCGAGCCCGCGCTGCTGGCCGACGACGCCGCCCCCGAGGTGCACCTGGTCGCCCGGCGGGTGCCCCGCGAGCAGCTCGCGGCAGAGTCCGGCGGGCAGCCCGGCCCGTGGTCGCCGTACGCCGTCCGGCTCGGCGGCGGTGATCCCGCCCGCGTCCCCTCGGTGCGCGAGGGCCGGGCCGCGGTGCAGGACGAGGGCAGTCAGCTGGCGGCCCTGCTGCTGGCCCGCGCGCCGCTGGAGGGCCCGGACGCCGCCTGGCTCGACGTCTGCGCCGGCCCCGGGGGCAAGTCCGGTCTGCTGGCCGCCGTCCGTCCGGAGGGGGTGCGCCTCACCGCGGCCGACCGCGCGCCGCACCGCGCCGAGCTCGTCCGCCAGGCGTTGCGCGACGAGGACGACGTCGAGGTGCTGGTCGCCGACGGGCGGACGCCGCCGTGGACGCCGGGCTCCTTCGACCGCGTGCTGCTCGACGCCCCCTGCACCGGCCTGGGAGCGCTGCGCCGCCGCCCCGAGGTGCGCTGGCGGCGCACCGCGGACGACGTCCCGCCGCTGGTCGAGCTGCAGACGGCGCTGCTGGACGGCGCGCTGGCCTCGGTCCGCACCGGCGGCGTGGTGGCCTACGTGACCTGCTCGCCGCACACCGACGAGACGGTCGCCGTGGTCGACGCCGCGGCCGCGCGGGACGACGTCGAGGTGCTGCCGGTCGCGCCGCTGTTCCCCGAGGTGCCGGGGCTGGCGCGAGGCGACTACGGGCAGCTGTGGCCGCACCGGCACGGCACCGACGCGATGTTCATGGCCCTGCTCCGCCGCACCCGCTGAGCGGACCGGCGCGCGCTCAGTCAGCGGCGGTGCTCGACGGACTCGCCGTCGGGCTCGCGGTCGCCTCGGTCTTCGCCTCTGTTTTCCCCTCGGTCTTCGCCTCTGTCTTTCCCTCTGCCTTGGCCGTCGGGGCCGGGGTCGCACTGGGCGAGGGCGTGGCGCTGCTGCCGCCGAGGTCGTGGTCCCCGTCGGCCTTGCCGTAGCCGTAGCCGTAGCCGTAGTCGTAGCCGCCACCACTGCCCCTGCTGCTCCCGCTGTCGTCCCCGTCCCCGTCCTGCTCGTCGTGCTCCTCCTCGTCCTCGTCCGGCTGCGACGGGGGCGTGGGGGAAGCGGTCGTGGCGCGAGCCTGCGGTGTCAGCGGTGCCGGTGCCTGCGGTGTCGCCGGTGCCGGTTCCGGCTGCCCGGGCGTTCCGCTCGCCGTCACGGGGCTCGCCGTGGGACCGGTCGGCGTCGCGGGGCTCACCGTGGGACCGGCCGGCTCCGCCGCGACGGGCGCCGGCGCGGCAGGGGCCGCGGTCGCCGGCGCCGGACGGCGGGGCGGCGGCGTGCTCGCCGGGGTGGCACCGGGCGACGGCCGGGCGGAGGACGGCCCGGTCGCGGGCGGCACCGCGGTGAACGGCTCGGGGGGCGCCTCCGCTCGCCGCTGCGGCCGGTCCGGCGGCGCGCGCTCCGGCAGCACCGCGGCCGGACCCTCCTCCGGTGGCGGAGGCGCCGCTGCACCCACGTCCGGCGCGGGGGCGTCCGGCTGCGTCCCGCCGCCCTCGCCCGCCTCGATGGCGGGACGGGCCGGCGTGCCCGGCGCGCCCAGCAGGGAGAACCCGGCCCAGGCCCCGGTGAGCGTGGCCGTGCCGATCGCGGCCAGCACGGCGATGGCCCCGGCGACCAGGGCCAGCCGCTCGGACCACCGCCGCGGGGCCGGTCGCCCGGTCGCGGCGTAGCGCAGCAGGACCGGGCGCCGCTGCGGGTCGGGAGGGGACCCACCGCGCCCGGGCCGGTGCCGGCCGGTACCGGTCATCCCGTGGTCCGGTGGGGAGGCTCGTTCGGACGCAGGCGGCGCTCGGCCCACAGCGCCGCCTGCGTGCGGTCGGTGGCGCCGATGCGCTGCAGGATGCGGGTGACGTGGGTCTTCACCGTGGCCTCGCTGATCCGCAGCCGCCGGGCGATCACCTTGTTGGGCAGGCCCTGACGGACCAGCTCCAGCACCTCCTTCTCGCGGTCGGTGAGCAGGTCGCCCTGACCGCGGTCGCGCAGGTCGGCGAGCACGGCGGCGGTCACCATCGGGTCGACCGGTGCGCCGCCCGCGGCGATGCACCGCACCGCGTCGAGGATCGACTCGCCGTCCTGGTACTTGAGCAGGTAGCCGTCGGCGCCGGCGACCAGGGCGGGCACCACGAGGTCGGGCTCGCCGAAGGAGGTGAGCACCAGCACCGGGGTCCGGTGGCCGCGCTCCCGCAGCACACGGATCACCGTCACGCCGTCCCGGCCCGGCATGGACAGGTCCAGCAGCAGCACGTCGGGGTCCAGCTGCTCGACCAGCTCCAGGGCGGTGTCGCCGTCCCCGACCGCCCCGACGCACTCCAGCCCGTCGGCGGCGGCCAGCAGGCTGGAGATGCCCCGCCGGACGACGGCGTGGTCGTCGACCACCAGCACCCGGATCACCGTGCTGCTCCGGCGGTCACGGCGGCGGTTGCCAACGGCACGGTCGCGACCAGCTGCGTGCCCTCGCCCGGGGCGCTGGACAGCGTCAGCGAGCCGCCGACGTCCACCAGCAGCTCCCCGAGCGCGCGCAGTCCGACGTGCCCGGCCGCGGCCCGCTCGGCGAGCCGCCGCTCGTCGAACCCCTGCCCGTCGTCCTCGATCTCCATCGTGGCAACCCCTTGGTCCTGCGTGACGGCGACCTCGACCGAGGTCGCGCGGCTGTGCGTGACGACGTTGCGCAGCGCCTCCTGGGCGCAGCGGTAGAGCAGTGCGGCCGTCGGCCCGGGCAGGTCCCGGGCGTCGTCGGCACGCACGGTGACCCGGATGCCGGAGCGGGTCAGCTCCTGGGCGAGCACCTGCAGCGCCGGGAGCAGCCCACCGCGGAAGCCGCCCCGGGCCGGGATGAGCGCGACGAGCAGGGACCGCAGGTCCTCGACCGTCCGGCGCACCCCCTGCGCGGTCCGCTCCAGCAGCTCGGCGTCCTCGGCGTTGCGGGGTGCGCCGCGCATCTGCGCGGCGTCGATCTCGAAGGCGAGTGCGGTGAGGTCCTGGACGGTGTGGTCGTGCACCTCGCCGGCGATCCGGCGCCGCTCGGCGTCCGAGGCGTCCACGGCTGCCTGGAGCAGCGCGTCCTCCGACTGCCGGGACCGGCGCAGGTTCGAGGCCAGCCGCCAGGCCAGCGGCACCTGGAGCACCTGCAGCAGCGCCAGGGCGCCCAGCGCGGCCGGCGCGAACCGCATCCAGGTGCGTTGCGCGAGGTCGGTCACCTCGGTGTAGCTCTCGTGGAACTCGACCAGCAGCGGGGTGCCGTGCACGTCCTCCACCCCGACCCAGGCCACCAGCACCCGGCCGCTGCTGTGACCGGCGACCACGCCCGGGTCCCCAGGGTCGGCCGCCAGCGAGGCCACCGAGCCGGTCCTCAGGGCGCGGCGCGCGTCGGCCGGCAACGCGTCCGTCCGGCCGACGACGCTGCGGTCGTCGGCCCAGAGCACCTGCCCGCTGCTGGAGCGCACCCGGACGGCGACCACCGGGCCGGCCTTCACCAGCGCGTCGACGTGGGTGCGGAGGTCCGCGGTCGGGCCGGGGGGCAGGCCCGGGTCACCGTCCAGGGCCGGGGTGAGCGTGGCGGCGGTGACGCGGGCGAGGTTCTCGAACGACCGCGTGCCCTGTTCCACACCGGCGCGGCGGGCGAGCACCCCGGTGAGCAGGGCCAGCGCGAGCGTCACCGCGAGGCCGGCACCGGTGAACCAGGCAACGGAAGCGGCGACCGAGGCGTCCCGTCGCGCTCGGCGTCCCGCCGTCCGCCGTCTCAGCCGGCCCACGGTGAGCACCATAGGGAGGCACAGTTCCGTATCGGGCGTCTCGGAGCGCGGTGCGGTGCCGAGCAGGCGAAATGGCTGGGCGCGCACGGGGGAGCAGCACGGACGGCGATGCCTCCGCCACCGTGCGGGACGGGACCCGAGCGCGTCCGGACGACGACCACCGCCTCCCGCCTGACGGGGGCCGTCCGGTTGCACGCTGCCCCCCACGGTCCAGGGGTTCGAGGTCGGCGTACCGCCGCTCCCGCACGGGACGGTGATCACGCCCGCCTAGACTCGGCGGACGTGTCCCGGAGCCCGCTGATCGCGCCCAGCCTCCTGTCGGCGGACTTCGCCCGGCTGGCCGAGGAGTCACAGCGGGTCGCCGACGCCGACTGGTTGCACTTCGACGTCATGGACGCGCACTTCGTGCCGAACCTGACCTTCGGGCTGCCGGTCATGCAGGCGGTGCAGGCGGTCAGCCCCGTGCCGCTGGACTGCCACCTGATGATCGAGGACCCCGCGCGGTGGGCACCGGGCTACGCGGAGGCCGGCGCGCGCAACGTCACGGTGCACGCCGAGGCCTGCACCGACGACCCGCGTGCCGTCGCCCGCGACCTGCGCGCCGCCGGGTCGCTGGCGGGCCTGGCGCTCAAGCCCGGCACCCCCCTGGAGGAGTACCTCGACGTGCTCCCGGAGTTCGACACCCTGCTGGTCATGACCGTGGAGCCCGGCTTCGGCGGTCAGCGGTTCCTCGCCGAGACGCTGCCCAAGGTGCGCCGCGCGCGCGAGCTGGTCGACACCGGGCACCTCACGCTGCTGGTCGAGGTCGACGGCGGGATCAACGCCGACACCATCGAGCAGGCTGCCGCGGCCGGTGCCGACGTGTTCGTCGCGGGGTCGGCCGTCTACGGCGCCGACGACCCGGCGCGGGCGATCGCGGGCCTGCGCGCGCAGGCCGCTGCGGCGCGGCAGGGGTGACCGTCTCCGCGGCCGAGCTCTCCGCCATGGCCCGGGCACGCGAGCTGGGCGCGGGCGTCCTCGGCACCACCAGCCCCAACCCCGCGGTGGGCGCGGTCGTGCTCGCCGCCGACGGGACGCCGGTGGGAGAGGGCGCGACGGCACCGCCCGGCGGCCCGCACGCGGAGGTCCGGGCGCTGGAGCAGGCCGGCGAGCGGGCCTGCGGCGGCACCGCCGTCGTCACCCTCGAGCCGTGCGCGCACACCGGCCGCACCGGTCCCTGCGCCGACGCGCTGCTCGCCGCCGGCGTCGCCCGCGTGGTGGTGGCCGTCCCCGAGCCCACGCAGCTGGCCGGGGGTGGGGCCGCACGGCTGCGCGCCGCCGGCGTCGAGGTCGAGCTGGGCGTGGCCCAGCAGGCCGCCGAGGAGGGCGCGCTGGGCGCGTGGCTGACCGGCGTGCGCGAGGGGCGCCCGTTCGTCGTCTGGAAGGTCGCCGGCACCCTCGACGGGCGGGTCGCCGCCGCCGACGGCAGCAGCCGCTGGGTCACCGGCCCGGACGCCCGCGCTGCCGTCCACCGGCTGCGGGCCACCTGTGACGCGGTCGTCATCGGCTCGGGGACGGCGCTGGCCGACGACCCGCAGCTGACCGTCCGGGACGCCGACGGCCGGGACGCCGCCCGTCAGCCGCTGCGCGTGGTGCTCGACCGCCGCCGCCGTCTGCCGAGGACGGCCCGGGTGCTCGACGACGCCGCTCCCACGCTGGTCAGCACCGCCGCCTCGCCGCGGGAACTGCTCGGCGAGCTGTTCGCCCGCGACGTGCGCCGGGTGCTGCTCGAGGGCGGCCCGACGCTGGCCGCCGCCTTCCTGCGCGACGGCCTGGTGGACGAGGCGGTGGTGCACCTGGCGCCCAAGCTGCTCGGTGCCGGCGCCCCCCTCGTCGGCGACCTGGGAATCACCGGGATCGGCAACGCGCTGACCCTGACGGTCACCGGCCTCACCCACCTGGGCGGGGACGTGGAGATCCGGCTGCGGCCCACCCGGCACACTGGGGACCGGCGCGTCGCGGACCACCACGGCGCGACCGGAGGGAGTTGAGCGTGTTCACCGGCATCGTCGAGGAGATCGGCACCCTGCTGGCCCGGGAAGGGCTCGGGGAGGCGGACGGGGAGGCGACAGCCGCCCGGCTGCGCATCCGGGCGCGCACCGCGCTGGAGGGCGTGGCGCTGGGCGACTCCATCGCCGTCAACGGCGTCTGCCTCACCGTCACCGGATCCGACGGCGAGGAGTGGACCACCGACGTCATGGCCGAGACCCTCCACCGGAGCAGCCTGGGCGCCCTGGGCGCCGGCGACCCGGTCAACCTGGAGCGCGCCGTCACCTCGCACACCCGGCTCGGCGGGCACCTGGTCCAGGGCCACGTCGACGGCGTGGGCACCGTCCTCACCCGCACCCCCGGCGAGCACTGGGAGGTCGTGCGGGTCGGGCTGCCGCCCGAGCTGGCGCGCTACGTCGTCGAGAAGGGCTCGATCACCGTCGACGGGGTCTCGCTGACCGTGAGCGCCGTCAGCGCCGCCGACGACCCCGAGCCGTGGCTCGAGGTCAGCCTCATCCCCACCACCCTGCGCGACACCACGCTGGGTGCCGTTCCTCCCGGGAGCCCGGTCAACCTGGAGGTCGACGTGATCGCCAAGTACGTGGAACGCCTGTTGGGAGCACGCGCGTGAGCGAGCCGGTGAGCCCGGGCAGGGACACAGCACCCGTGGGCACGGAGCCGACGAGCGCCAGCGAGGAGGGTTCGTGACCGCCACCATCCGCCTCGACACCGTCGAGGACGCCATCGCCGCGGTCAAGAGCGGCCGCCCGGTCGTCGTGATGGACGACGAGGACCGCGAGAACGAGGGCGACCTCATCTTCGCCTCCGAGCTGGCCACGCCCGAGCTGGTCGCGTTCATGGTCCGCTACACCTCGGGCTACATCTGCGTGGCCGTCTCCGAGGAGGACGCCGACCGGCTGGACCTGCCGCCGATGTTCCGGGTCAACCAGGACCGCCGGGGCACCGCCTACACCGTCACCGTCGACGCCCGCGAGGGCGTGACCACCGGCATCTCCGCTGCCGACCGGGCGCACACCATCCGGCTGCTGGCCTCGCCGGAGACCGACTCCACCGACCTGGCCCGCCCGGGGCACATCGTGCCGCTGCGCGCCCGCGACGGCGGCGTGCTGCGCCGGCCCGGCCACACCGAGGCCGCGGTCGACCTCGCGGTGCTCGCCGGGCTGCGCCCCTCGGGCACGCTGTGCGAGGTGGTCAGCGAGAAGGACCCGGTCGGCATGGCCCGCGGTGACGAGCTGCGGGTCTTCGCCGACGAGCACGACCTGTGCCTGATCTCCATCGCCGACCTCATCGCCTACCGGAAGCGCTTCGACAAGCTCGTCGAGCGGGTGGCCGAGGCGACCGTGCCGCTGGCCCCGGGCACCTTCACCGCCGTCGGCTACCGCAGCTCCTACGACGAGCGCGAGCACGTCGCCTTCGTCTACGGGAACGTCGGCGACGGCGAGGACGTGCTGGTCCGGGTGCACTCCGAGTGCCTCACCGGCGACGTGTTCGGCTCGCTGCGCTGCGACTGCGGCCCCCAGCTGCAGGCCGCGCTGGCCGCGGTGGCGCAGGAGGGCCGCGGGATCGTGCTCTACATCCGCGGGCACGAGGGCCGGGGCATCGGCCTGCTGCACAAGCTGCAGGCCTACCAGCTGCAGGACAGCGGCATCGACACCGTCGACGCCAACCTCGACCTCGGCCTGCCCGCCGACGCGCGCGACTACGGCACCGGCGCGCAGATCCTCGTCGACCTCGGTGTGCACACCATGCGGTTGCTCACCAACAACCCGGCCAAGCGGGCGGGGCTGGAGGGCTACGGGCTCAGGGTGACCGGCCGGGTGCCGCTGCCCAGCCACGTCACCGCGGAGAACCTCGCCTACCTGCGCACCAAGCGCGACCGGATGGGGCACCTGCTGGACATCATCGAGCCGGAGACCGAGTCCGGCCCGGCCGACGCCGCGACCGTGCCCGGCACCGACGTCCCGCTGCGCCAGACGGAGCAGCAGCTGTGAACGTCGTGGGTCCACCGATGGGCACAGCAGCGGTCCCGCGGACGCGGCCGACCAGCGCCGGCGAGGAGGTCACGTGAGTGGGAGGGGCGCACCGGAGGCGCAGGCGGTCGACGCCACCGGGCTGACCATCGGCGTCGTGGCCACCACCTGGCACGCCGAGATCACCGGCGCGCTGCTGGACCGCGCGGTCGCCGCGGCGGTCGCCAGTGGGATCCCGTCGCCGACCGTCGTCCGGGTCCCGGGCGCCGTCGAGCTGCCGGTGGTCGCCCAGGCGCTGACCGAGCGGCACGACGCCGTCGTCGCGCTGGGTGTGGTCATCCGGGGTGGGACGCCGCACTTCGAGTACGTCTGCGACGCGGTCACCGCGGGGCTCACGCGGGTCGCCCTCGACGCCGGCACGCCCGTCGGCAACGGCGTCCTCACCTGCGACACCGAGGAGCAGGCGCGCGACCGAGCGGGCCTGCCCGGCTCGGCCGAGGACAAGGGCTGGGAGGCGACCGTGGCCGCCCTGGCCACCGCCCTCACCCTGCGCGGCCTGCGCGGGCCTGCGGGGCCCACCGGCTTCTCGATCCGACCGGCCGACGGGAGCCGCGCGTGAAGACCTTCGACCAGCTGTTCGCCGAGCTCTCGGCCAAGGTCGCCGCCGGTGACCCGGCGTCGGGAACGGTCACGGCCGTCCGCGACGGCGTGCACTCCGCGGGCAAGAAGGTCGTCGAGGAGGCCGCCGAGTCCTGGATGGCCGCCGAGCACGAGGGCGCCGAGCGCACCGCCGAGGAGGTCAGCCAGCTCCTCTACCGGGTCCAGGTCCTCATGCTGGCCCGCGGGCTGACCCTGGACGACGTCTATGCCCACCTCTGAGAGAGGGCCCGCCTGCCCCCCACCGTGGAAGGACCCCGTCCTCCTCACCCCTCGCACGCTCGGGGTGAGCCTCCGGACGGAGCCAGCGGCGGGACCCTGCAGGAGGGCCGAACCCCGACACCGAAGGAGTCCGTCCGTGCTGCGCATCGCCGTGCCCAACAAGGGTGTCCTGAGCGAGCCCGCGGCCGCCATGCTCACCGAGAGCGGCTACCGGCAGCGCCGCAGCACCAAGGACCTCGCCGTCTACGACCCCGACAGCGACACCGAGTTCTTCTACCTGCGGCCCCGCGACATCGCCGTCTACGTCGCCGCCGGCACCCTCGACGTCGGCATCACCGGCCGGGACATGCTGCTGGAGACCGCGCCGGCCGTCGGCGAGGGCGCCGCCGCGGTGGAGGTCATGCCGCTGGGCTTCGGCCGCTCGTCGTTCCGCTTCGCCGCCCCGCTGGAGTCCGCCATCGAGACCGTCGCCCAGCTGGCGGGCAGGCGGATCGCCACGGCCTACCCGGTGCTCCTGCAGCGGTACCTCGACGAGCAGCGCATCGCGGCGTCGGTGGTCAAGCTGGACGGCGCGGTCGAGACCGCCTGCCGGCTCGGCGTCGCCGACGCCGTCTGCGACGTGGTCGAGACCGGGACGACGCTGCGTGCGGCCGGGCTGCACATCATCGGTGAGCCGGTGCTCACCAGCGAGGCCATCCTGGTCCGGCGGGCCGGGGCCGAGGAGATCCCGGCGGTGGCGCAGCTGCGCCGCCGGCTGCGCGGGGTCCTGGTCGCGCGGCAGTACGTGATGCTCGACTACGACTGCCCCAACGACCTGCTGGAGAAGGCGACCGCGCTGACCCCGGGCCTCGAGGGGCCGACGGTCAGCCCGCTGCAGACCGAGGGCTGGTCGGCGGTGCGCGCGATGGTCGCCCAGACCGACACCAACCGGGTGATGGACGAGCTGTGGGAGCTCGGCGCCCGCGCCATCCTGGTCACCAGCATCCACGCCTGCCGGCTGTGAGCGGATGACGCTGCTGGGTCAGCCGTGATCATCAGCGGGTGGTGACCGCTGTCGGCGTGTGGGACAGCCACTCGCGGATGATCACGGGCCTGGAGCCCCGAGACACGAGAGCCCCCGTCCGGCCGGACGGGGGCTCTCGCACGTTCCGTCGGGTGGCCCGTCCGGAGGCTCGCCGCGAGCGATGAGGAGGACGGGTCCTTCGTCAGCGGGGGCGCATGGTCCGGTCGACGAGGTCGATCGCGGTGCACAGTCCCAGCGCCATGGCGCGGCCGCTGGTGGCGCCGGTGGCGAGCAGCCCGTCGATCGCCGGAGCCAGCGGCCGCTCGCCGACCAGCCCGTGCAGCACCGCGGCGTACTCGGTGCTGACCCGCCCGGCAGCGGCGTGCCGCAGCAGCGCCCGCGACAGCTCCGTCGTCCGGCCGGCGGCCAGCGCGGAGACCGCGACGGAGAACCGCTCGGCAGCGGGGTGCCCCAGCAGGACCAGGCCCGCCATCGTCCCGGCCATGACGTCGTCCCCGGCCGGGGTGAGCCCCGGGCCGAGGCCGATCAGCCGGGTGGCCGTGCGCAGCGCGGCGTCGAGGTCGGCCCGGCGGACGGCGCCGCGCAGGGCGGCCAGCGGGCCACCGGGACCGGCCGGCAGGCCTGGGAGGGTGAAGGCGCTGTGCGGCACGCCCTCGCCGTAGAGGGCGTTGCGCAGCTGGCGCACGCCCTCGGGCAGCAGGGCCGGACGCGGGCGCGGCAGCCGGGGGCGCGGGTCCCACCAGGCGGCGGCGCTGACGGCGAGGTCGCCGACGACGATGCGCCCGCCGCCGACCTCGGCCGGCGCGTCGGGCGGCAGCGCCACCAGCGGTCGGCTGTTGCTCGGGCGGAAGAGCACGCAGGCCAGCGGGAGCCGTGCGGCGTCGTTGGTGAGGACGCCGACGACGTCGCCGCCGCGCTCGGTGGACACCTGCAGGTAGACGGCAGCGGGGACGCTGAACAGGACGCGCGCGGGGCGGACCGGGCCGCGCAGGAGGTCGGCGACACCGGTGCTCGCGGAGGCGGGCACGGCGGTCGCGGCACGGGCGGGGGGAGCGGTGCGCGCGGTCGCCTGGGCGGACTCGCGCGGCAGGGGGATGGTCGGGAGTCCGGCCCGCGCGGCGTGGCCGCGCGGGGGCGTCTGAGCCCCGGGGCGGCTCCCGCCCGGGCCTGCGGTCTGGTCGATGGTGCGCATGGCGACCTCTTCACGCTGGAGACCACGGGAGGCGCCGTCGGTTCGAGACCCCCCGCCCAGGCCCTGCCCCAACCGCTGGAGGGGCTGGGCGGCACCCTGGGAGGGGAACCGGCCTACCATCCACCGGGCGGGGTGGAACCGGGTCTCGAACCTAAGCGGCGCGTCGCACGCCCAAGTATGGCGGAAGTCGCCAAGAATGGGATGTCGCGTCCAGGCACTCCTGACAGAGTGCCGAGGTATGACCGTGTGCATCAGCAACTGAGAAGGTGAGCGTCGTGACCCAGGGTGAAGCCTCGCTCATCGTCCCCACGCTGGGTGAGGGCTTGGTCTCGTCCCGGCGTCACTTGTCGACAGCGGAGGCGTCGGTGACCGAGAGCCGCGGTGAGCGGCCCAGCTGGCAGGAGCGGCTGGGTCTGACCCTGGCCGAGGCGCTGCGGCTGCCCGGCCTGGCGGGGACCGAGGTCGTCGCCGGGGACGGGGGACTGGACCGCGTCGTCCGCTACATGGTGGTCGACGACCCCGCCGACCCGCTGGCCGTCGCCGGCCCCGACGTCCTCGTCGTCCTCGGCGCGCGGCTGCCGCCGGCCGACGCCGCCAACTGCCGCGCGCTGGTCGAGCGGCTGGACTCCATGGGCACCGCGGCGCTGGCCTACCGCCAGACCGAGGCGCCCCCGCCCGTGCCGGCCGACGTGCTCACGGAGGCAGACCGTCGCGCGCTGCCGGTGCTCGCGCTGCCGGCCTCCGTGCGGATGGGCGAGGTCCTCTCCGAGGTTCTCGGCGCCGTCATCGGCAAGCAGAGCGAGGCGCTGGCGCTGTCCAACCGCATGCACGACCAGTTCATCGACGTGGCGCTCAGCGGCGGCGGCCTGGCCGAGGTCACCGAGCAGCTCGCGCACTCGCTGGAGGGCGCCGCCGTCCTGGGCCTGGGACCCGACCGGGAGATCGTCACCAGCGCCGGCCCGCGTGAGGACGTCGCGGAGATCAGTGACTGGCTGTGGCTGCTGGACGCCGAGGCCGAGGACGAGATGGCGATGATGGCGCCGTCCCGCCGGCTCTCGGGCCTGCGCGCCGACCAGATCGTCGTCACCCCGGCCGACGTGCTCGCCGACGCCGACCTCTCACCGGCCGACGGCATCCTGCTCGTCCCCGGGCACCACGAGCTGCCGGGCGGGGTGGGGGAGTACGCGGTCGCCCCGATCATGGCCGGCGACCAGCGGCACGGCTGGCTGGTGGCGGTCCACCGGAGCGGGCCGATGCTGGTCGGCGCCGGTGCGGTGCTGGAGCGGGCGGCGGTCGTCTCGGCGCTGTCGGTCATCCGCCAGCAGGCGGTGCACTCGGTCGAGCTGCGCTTCCAGGGCGACCTGGTGCGCCGGCTGGTCGCCGGGGCCCTGCGGCACACCGAGCGGGCGCTGGCGCAGACCCGCTCCTTCGGCTGGCGGCTCGACGGCCCGGTCGTCGTCCTGGTGACCGCCACCGAGACCGCCGCCGACCCGCAGGCCGACCCGACCCGGGCCCTCGACGTCCTCGACCGGCTGGCCGACGGCTGGCGCGCCGCCCTGGAGACCGAGGTCTCCGGCGCGGCGGTGGCCGGCCTGTCGACCGAGATCGTCACCGTGCTGCCGCTCGACGGGCGGACGCCGGAGGAGATCACCTCGCTGGTGACCGCGGTGACCGGGCGGGTCAACGCCCGGGTGCGCCGCGTCGGGCGGGTGCTCGGCACCGGCATCGGCCGCCCGGCCGGCTCGCTGTCGGCGCTGGGCGAGGCGCACCAGCAGGCCTCCCGGGCCCTCGGTGTCGGCCAGGAGATCCACGGGCCGCAGGCGGTCACGCACTTCGACCAGCTCGGCGTCTTCCGGCTGCTGTCGCTGATCCCGGACAGCACCGAGCTGCGCAACTACGTCGACGAGGTGCTGGGCACCCTCGCCGACGCCGGCGACCCGGACTCCGCGGACCTGCGCGAGACGCTGCGGGTGCTGCTGGAGACCAACCTCAACGTCGCGGAGTCCGCCCGGCGGCTGCACTTTCACTACAACACGATGCGCTATCGGATCGGCAAGCTCGAGCGGCTGCTCGGGCCCTTCACCACCGACCCGACGCTGCGGCTGAACCTGCTGCTGGCCCTGCACGCTGCCCGGATGCGCGGCCTGGACCAGCCGCACCGCCCACCGGTGGACGCCGCGATGACGCTGCCCCCGGACGACGGCCTCGACGCGCTCATCTGACGAAGGACCCCGTGAAGGACCCCGCTGCCCCCCACCACTCGCAGGCTCGTGACGGGACCCTGCACCGGGGCCGTCCGACCGCTCGCATGCTCGCGGCGGGCCCCTGCAACGGGGCCGCGGCATGACCGAGGCCGTCGGTGCGCTCGTCGCGCACATGGAGGAGCTGCTCGGGTCGCTGGAGGCCGACCGCGACCCCGGCCGCTTCTTCCTCGGCGTCTACCTGCGCACCACGCAGGCGGTCGGGGCGGCGATCGACGCGGGCGCCTTCGAGGACCCGGCCTGGGTCGAGGAGTGGGACGTCGACTTCGCCGGCCTGTACCTCGACGCGCTGACCGCGCACCGCCGGGACCCGGCGTCCGCGCCCCGGCCGTGGCGGCACGCCTTCGGCGCGCGGCCGGACCTCCCGCCGGAGGCGCACGTGCTGCTCGGCATGAACGCGCACATCAACCTCGACCTGCCGCAGTCGCTGGTGCGGGTCATCCCGCCGGCCGGGTTCGACGACCCGGCGACGTCGGACCTCCGCCGGCGCGACCACGAGCGGATCGACCGGGTCCTCGCCTCCCGGGTCGCCGCCGAGGACGCCGAGCTGCACCGCGCCGGGGGACGACGGACCCGCCTGGACCGGCTGCTGGCGCCGGTCAACCGGACCGCCAGCCAGGTCTTCCTGCGCGAGTCCCGGCGGAAGGTGTGGGCCAACGCCCGGCAGCTCGACGCAGCGCGCCGCCGGGGACCGGAGGCGCACGCCCGGCGGCTGGCCGAGCTGGAGACCGTCGCCGCGGCCCGGGTCGACGACCTGCTGCGGCCCGGTCCGGTGCTGGTGCGGCTCGCCGTCCGCGGTTTCGGCGTCACCCTGCCTCCGGGCTGAGCTGCTCCGCGCTGCCGGGACCAGCGGCATCGTCGAGGCTGGGGCGACGGCCGCGCCCGGCGGCCACTCGAGGAGGTCGTCGCATGAGCGTCGGGAAGACGACGGGCGAGCGAGCATCGCAGCGAGCGCCAGCGAGCGAGGGGCGGAACGAGCCCGGAGGTGAGCAGTGAGCGAGGTCGCCCGCCCGCTGTCCGGCAAGGTCGCGCTGGTCACCGGCGCGTCGTCGGGGATCGGGGAGGCCACCGCCGTGGCCCTGGTCGAGGCCGGTGCCGCCGTCGCCATCGGGGCACGCCGACGGGACCGGCTCGACGACCTCGCCGCGCGGCTTTCCGACGCCGGCGGGAAGGTCGTCCCCCTCGACCTCGACGTCACCGACGAGGCGTCCTGCCGCGACGCGGTCGCCCGCACCCGGGCCAAGCTCTGCGGGCTCGACGTCCTGGTGAACAACGCCGGCGTGATGCTGCTGGGCACGATCGTCGGCGCCGATCCCGAGGACTGGCGGCGCATGCTCGACACCAACGTGCTCGGCGTGATGTACCCGACGCACGCCGCGATCGACGGGATGCTCGAGCAGGGCTCGGGCGACATCGTGAACATCTCCAGCACCGCCGGCCGCACCGCCCGCGCCGGAGCCGGCGTCTACAACGCCAGCAAGTGGGCGGTGAACGCCTTCAGCGAGTCGCTGCGCCAGGAGGTGACCGCCCGGGGCGTGCGGATCTCCCTGGTCGAGCCCGGTGCCGTCGAGACCGAGCTGCGCTCGCACATCACCCAGCCCGAGGCGAAGGCGGCCGCGCTGGCGCACTCCGAGGGCATGCGGTCATTGCGACCCGAGGACGTCGCCCGCGCGATCGTCTACGTGGTCACCCAGCCGCCGCACGTGGCGGTCAACGAGGTCCTGGTCCGCCCCACCGACCAGGAGCGGTGACGGACCGGAACGGCCGCCCTCCAGGGGCCCGCGCCGAGCGTGCGAGGCGTGGGGGGAAGGGTGGTCCTCAATCGTGGAAGACCTCGATGCGGGCGCCCATCTCGACCAGCCGCTCGTAGAGCTGCTCGTAGCCGCGGGCGATGATGTCGACGTTGCGCAGCACCGACGTCCCCTTGGCCGCGAGCATCGCCAGCAGGATGCACACCGCCGGGCGCAGCGCCGGCGGGCAGACCACCTCGGCGCTGGACCAGTGGGTCGGGCCGGTCACCAGCACCCGGTGCGGGTCGAGCAGCCGGACGTCGGCACCGAGCCGGGTCAGGTCGGACAGGTGGATGGCCCGGTTGTCGTAGACCCAGTCGTGGATCAGCGTCGAGCCGGTTGCCGCGGCCGCGATGACGGCGAAGAACGGCAGGTTGTCGATGTTGAGGCCCGGGAACGGCATCGGGTGGATCTTGTCGATCAGCGCCTTGAGCTCCGACGGGGAGATGGTGACGTCGACCAGCCGGGTGTGCCCGTTGTCGGCCAGGTACTCCGGCGACAGGCGGTAGCGCAGCCCCATCTCGGCGAGGGTGGCCAGCTCCACCTCGAGGAACTCGATCGGCGCCCGGCACACGGTCAGCTCCGAGTCGGTGACGATGCCGGCGGTCAGCAGGCTCATCGCCTCGACCGGGTCCTCACTGATCGTGTAGTCGACGTCGGCGTCGAGCACCGGCTTCCCGTGCACGACGAGGGTGGTGGTGCCGAGCCCCTCGACGCCGACGCCGAGCAGCTGCAGGTACAGGCAGAGGTCCTGGACCATGTAGTTGGAACTGGCGTTGCGGATGGTCGTCGTCCCGTCGGTGCGGGCCGCGGCCAGCAGCGCGTTCTCGGTGACGGTGTCGCCCCGCTCGGTCAGCACGATGGTGCGGTCCGCCGTGCCCGGCGCGGTGACCGCGGCGTGGTAGCTGCCGCCGCGGGCCTCGACCTCCAGCCCGAAGGGGCGCAGCGCGATCATGTGCGGCTCGACGGTGCGGGTGCCCAGGTCGCAACCGCCGGCGTAGGGCAGGTCGAACGACGGCGCCCGGTGCAGCAGCGGGCCGAGGAACATGATGATGCTGCGGGTCCGGCGGGCGGCGTCGGCGTCGATGCCGGCGAGGTCCAGCTGCTCGGGGACGACGAGGGTGAGGTCGCGGCCGGCCGTGTCCCAGGTCGCCGAGACGCCGATCGAGCGCAGCACGTCGAGGATCCGCTCGACCTCCACGATCCGGGCCACGTTGCGCAGCGTCGTCCGGCCGCGGTTGAGCAGGGCGGCGCACAGCAGCGCGACGGCGGCGTTCTTGGAGGACTTCACGGTCACGCTGCCGCGCAGCGGCACGCCGCCGGAGACCCGCAGGTGGGTGGGGCCGGACGGGCCGACGCTGAACAGCTCACGCTCGAGCGCCTCGGAGAGCCGGCCGAGCAGTTCGAGGGTGAGGTTCTGCCCGCCCTGCTCGATGCGGGCGACGGCGCTCTGGCTGGTGCCGAGCCGCTCGGCGAGCTGCTGCTGGGTGAGCCCGCGGTGCCGCCGGGCGTCGCGGACGAGCATGCCGATGCGCTGCATGGCGCTGGACTCGTGCGCCGGGCCGCCGGCGCTGACCTCGTGCGCCGGGGTGCCGGCGCTGTCGGTGGTGGGTTCGGTGACCGTCACGAGCGGTCACGGTATCTCGCATGTGAGATGCCGCGGCTCCGCCACGCCGCGACGGACCGGTCCGGCCAGACTGCAGCGCATGGACGTTCTGGTGACGGGTGGGACGGGGCGGCTCGGCCGGCTCGTCGTCGAGCGACTGAGCGACGGCGGCCATGGGGTGCGGCGGATGTCGCGTCGCGGGACCGGGCCGGGCGGGGTGCGCGGCGACCTGGCAACCGGCCGTGACCTGCCGGCGGCGCTGGCCGGCGCGGAGGTCGTGGTGCACGCGGCCAGTGACGCGCGCGGCGACTACTGGGAGGCCGACGTCGCCGGGACGCGGCGGCTGGTGCAGGCGGTGGACCGGGACCGGCTGCGCCACCTCGTCTTCGTCTCGATCGTCGGGGTCGACCGCGTCCCCTACGGCTACTACCACGCCAAGTACGCCGCCGAGCAGGTGCTGCTGGCCTCGGGGCTTCCCGTGACGCTGCTGCGGATCACCCAGTTCCACGACTTCGTCGACCAGCTGCTGGACACCGCCCGGCGCGGCCCGCTGCTGCCGGTGCCGATGGGCTGGCGGCTGCAGCCGGTCGACGTCGCCGACGCCGCCGCCCACACCGCCGAGGTCGGGGTCGGGTCGCCGGCCGGGGGCGTCGTCGAGTTCGGCGGGCCGGAGGAGCTGACCGCGGCGGAGGTCGCGCGGGCGTGGGCCGCCGCCCGCGAGCCGGGCACCCACGTGGTGGCCACGCCGGTGCCCGGCCGGCTGTCGGCCGCCGTCCGGGACGGCGCTGCGCTGCCCACCGGGGGCCCGCGCGGACGGCGCACCTACGCCGAGCACCTGCGCGGCTGAAGAAGGACCCCTCCACCCCCGGCCCCCTCCCGGGGCCCGAGGCGGGCTCGCGAGAGGTGGGGGGAGAGGTCCTTCGACTGCCCGGCACCGCAAGGAAGAGGACGACGTCCGGAACCCGCCGGGCGGGGGCGGTCTGGCGACCCGAGGTCGCTGCGTGCCCCACCGCTCCGCCGTCCCCGTGCTGGCCGCCGTCGTCGCCACCGTCCTGGCCTGGGCGTCGGCGTTCGTCGCCATCCGCGCCGTGGGGGCCGACCTCTCGCCGGGCCGCTGGCGCTGGGCCGGCTGCTGGTCGGCACCGCGGTGCTCGGCGCGCTGCTGGGCGTCCCCCGGCGTCCGTGGGTGGCGCCCACCGGGCGCGAGTGGCGGCTCCTCGCGGTCTGCGGGGTCGGCTGGTTCGGCGTCTACAACGTCGCGCCCAACGCGGCCGAGCAGCACCTGGACGCCGGGACGACGGCGATGCTGGTCAACGTCGGGCCGATCCTCATCGCCGTTCTGGCCGGGCTCTGGCTGGGGGAGGGGCTGCCGCGGTGGCTGGTCGCCGGCCTGGCGGTCGCCTTCGCCGGCGTGCTGCTGATCGGCGTGGCCACCCGCGGTGGTGACGCCGACGCCGGAGGCGTGGTGCTCTGCCTGGTCGCCGCCGTCACGTACGCGGTCGGCGTCGTGGCGCAGAAGTCGGTGCTGCGCCGACTGCCCCCGCTGCAGGTCACGTTCACCGCGTGCGCCATCGGCACGCTGTGCTGCCTGCCCTCAGCGGGGTCGCTCGCCGCGGAGCTGGGGCAGGCGCCGTGCGGGTCGGTCGCCGGGCTGGTCCACCTGGGCGCGGTGCCGACCGCGCTGGCGTTCAGCACGTGGGCGTACGCCCTGGCGCGGACCGGTGCGGGGCGGCTCGGTGTCACCACCTACCTCGTGCCGCCGCTGGTGGTGCTCATGGGCTGGCTGCTGCTCGCCGAGGTGCCGCCGGCCCTGGCCGTCGTCGGCGGCGGGGTGTGCCTGGCCGGCGTGGCGCTGTCCCGCCGGCGCGCGCCGGTGCGCCGGCCGCAGGTGCAGCGGGCCGGCGCGGGCGCGGGCGCCTGAGGGAGGACCCCCGGCCCCCACCACTCGCAGGCTCGCGGCGGGACCCCGCAGGGCGGCCGGCTCAGCTCGCGGGCCGGGACGGGACGACGAGCACCGGCCGGTGCGCACAGTGCAGCAGCGCGCGGGTGACGTGGCCGACCAGGGTGTCGCGGGCGCCCCCGCGGCCGCGGCTGCCCACGACGACCACCGCCGCGCGGCGACGGGCGGCCTCGTCGGCCAGGGTCGCCGCGGTGGCCCGCGGCCGGCCGGCCCGCCCGGAGCAGCGGACGGTGACCAGCTGGGTGCCCTCGACGGGGGACGGGGCGGGGGAGCCCACGGACTCCTCGACGGTGACCATCAGCCGCGTCCGGTGCGCGAACAGCGTGGTGGCCGCGGTGAGCGCCCGCTGCGCGTGCTCCGAGGCGTCGTTGCCGACGACGACCGGCCCGGACTCCACCGCCGCCCACTCCACCGTGGTCAGCGGGTGCGGGATGACGAGGACCGGCACCGGGCTGACGTGCACCACCAGCTCCGAGACGCTGCCCATCGAGGCGCGCATACCGCTCATCCCGCGTGAGCCGACGACCATCAGGTCGGCGTCGAGCTCCTCGGCGGTGCGGGCGAACGCGTAACCGTCGCCGCCGTAGGTGCGCTTGACCAGCGGCTCGGCGTCCCACCCAGCGGCCCGGGCGAGTTTCACGCCGTTGCCGGCCAGTCGTTCGGACTCGGCCCTGCCCTCGGTCTCCACCAGCCGGCCCAGCGCCTCGGCGTTGGAGGCGCGTTCCATGACGCGGTGCCGCAGCTCGGGGGAGGTGAACGGCGGCTCCCACAGGTTCAGGATCGAGGCGGTGGCCGTGGGCAGCAGCGTGGCGGCCGCCTCGATCGCGTTCACCGCGCTGGGCGACCCGTCGTAGCCGACGAGGACGTGCGGGCTCCGGACGCCGGTGTCAGGTGAGCTCATGGCGCGCATCGTCCTCCGGCGGCGCCGGGATCGGGAGGGGCTCGCGACCGTCGACCTGTGGCCGCTGATCCGCTAGGCAGGGGGGCGGGCCACGGTGGTCGTCGGCCCCGAGCGTGGAGGAGCGGGGATGGACCAGCAGCAGTGGACGGCGGTGGTGGCCGCCGCCACCCGGGCGCCGTCGGTGCACAACACCCAGCCGTGGCGCTTCACCGCTGCCGGCGACCGGCTGGACCTGCACCGGGACCGCGAGCGGGCGCTGCCGGTCCTCGACCCGACCGGCCGGCAGCAGGTGATCAGCTGCGGTGTGGCCGCGGAGTTTGCCGCCGTCGCGCTGCGCGCCACGGGCGTCGAGGCGGACGTCGAGCTGCTGCCCACGCCCGAGGACCCCGACCACCTGGCCACCGTGCGCGCCGGGGCGACCTGCGACGTCACGCCCGCGGACACGGCCCTGGCCGAGGCGATCGCCCGCCGGCACACCGAGCGGGCGCCGTTCCTGCCGCGCGCCGTCCCCGACGAGGTGGTCGAGCGGTTCGCGGCCGACGCCGGGCGGCTCGGGGTCTGGCTGAAGGCGGTCACCGGCTCCGAGGAGGAGGTCGCCACCGCCTTCCTCGTCTCCCGTGCCGAGGAGCTGGAGCGCAGCGACCCCGGCTACCTCGCCGAGCTCGAGCGGTGGCTGCGGACCGACCCGGCCGCGGTGGACGGCATCCCGGTCGGCGCGGTACCGGAGGAGGACCCGGCGACGCGGCCGTCGAACTGGCTCGTCCGCGACTTCGTGGCCGGCAGCCGCGCGCCGCACACCTTCCTGCCGCCCGGCGACCCGGCGGCGCCACCGCCGGAGGTGGAGCGTCCGACCGTCGTCCTGCTGGGGACCGACGGCGACGACGCGACGGCGTGGCTGCTCGCCGGGCGGGCACTGGGCCGGCTGCTGCTGACCGCGACGACGGAGGGCCTGGCGGCCTCGCCGCTGACCCAGGCGCTGGACTGGCCGGTCACTCGCACCCGGATGCGCGCCAGGCTCTCGTTGATCGGCCATCCGCAGATGCTGCTGCGGATGGGCTACCCGTCGACCCGGGGCGGGAGCGTCTCCGGACGGCGCCCGGTCAGCGACGTCCTCCGGTTCGAGTCGGCGCGGTGACGGAGGACCCCGTTCTGCCCCCTCCGCAGGCTCAGAGCGAAGCCCGGAACGGGGCCGGCGGGACCCGGCAGGGAGCCCGAGGAGGGTGGTCCTCTCAGGTGTGGCGGCGGGAGGCGGCCCAGGGGTCCTCGGGGTCGAAGTCGTCGTCGTCCGGCTCGGCGTCGGCGGGGGTGCGCTGCGGCCGGGTGGGGTCGGGCAGGCCGACCGCGGCCTCCAGCGCCGCGTCCCGCTCCCTGGCGCGCTCGGCGCGTTCGACCCGCTCCCGGGCGCGCAGCTCGCGGCGGGACGGGCGCGGCTCGGTCTGCGGGCGCCGGCCGAGCGCCCAGAGCCCGGCGCCGGCCAGCGCCAACCCGATCGGGACCGGGTAGGCCGACGCGCGCTCGGTACCGCCCTCGCCGAGGAACGAGGTGATGCCGAGGGCGAAGAAGACGGTCATCGCGGTGCTCAGCAGGCCCAGCAGCGCCAGCCCCGTCCCCAGGGCCTCCGAGCGCGGCCGGACGGCATAGGCCAGGGCCAGCAGCGTGAGGCCCCCGCCGACCAGGTGCAGCCCGGCGCCGGCCTGGTGCAGGTCCTCCTGCCCGTCGAGCGGGAAGAGCCCGACGAGCACCACGCCGACCGCGGCCGCGGTGAGGAAGGCGGCGGCCAGCCGGCCGCCGAGGCCGGTCAGGGCCGGGCACAGCAGGACGGCGCCGGCGCCGATCAGCAGGCCCTGGACGACGAACGAGGCGTTCATCAGCAGCGGCGCCGCGGAGGCCGACGTGCCCAGCTGGCTGATGACGTCGTCGGCGCGGCTGTGGGCGACGCCGGTCTGCAGCTGGACGACGGTCTCGACGACGAAGAACTGCAGCGTCAGCAGCCAGGCGATCGCGCCCCAGCGGTACCGGGTGGGAGTCACGTCGGCCATGGTCCCAGCGCGGCGTCCGGGCGCGGGGGCAGGTGGGCGAGGACGGCGGCGTACTGCTCCGGGGACAGCCACGAGGGGTTGCTGCCGGCCGGCATCCGCAGCACCTCGGCGTCCCGGGCGGCGGGGTCGGCCAGCAGGTCGGCGCGCGCGACGGGGGAGGGCAGGCGGGTCAGCCGGACGGCGACGACCGGGCCGCCGTCGCGCTCCTCGGCCTCGCCGGTCACCTCGCCGAGCGCGTGCACACCGGGGGCGGTGCGGCCGCTGATCCACAGCAGGCAGGGCTGGCCGGGGCGCACGAGGTCCAGCCGGTAGGAGCGCCGGACGCAGCGGGTCAGCTCACGGGCCGTGCCCACCCGCCAGCCGGGCTCGATCAGCTCCGGCGGGCGGGTGGACTTGAGCACCCAGCAGGCGACGTCCCCGGGTCCGAGGGGGCTCAACGGAAGCGCACCGTCACCGCAGGTCAGTCGGTGGCGGAGTGGGTGTCCGCGCCGGCGGGGTCGGCGTCGTCGGAGTCCACCATCTGCCGCTCCTGCTCCGTGCGGTGCTGCAGTTCGTCGTCGGAGCGGGTGTAGCCCCCGGCGTGCTGCTGGCGGTCGCGCGGAGCCGACTCGGTGGGGGTCATGACGTCGTCGAGGTTCGGACGGTCGGGCTCGCTCACGGGTCTCTCCACTTCGTCGGGGACGGTGCGTCGGGAGAGGCCATAGCCACCCGGCGACGACGGTAACCCGCGATCAACGTTGCTCGAGCAGCGTGGCGGGGACCCAGGCCTCGACGAGCACCGTCCCCTGCGCCCCGGCGACGGCGTAGGTCACCCGGCCCTGCCAGGCGCCGTCGGCCTGCCGCCACTCGACGAGCAGCCCCGGCCACACGCCGGGGGCGCCGGGCGGGTCGTGCACCCAGCAGTGCCGGCCGCGCGCGCGACCCTCCCGGGGTGCCGGGTCCGCCGGGCGGGGCGGCGCCGGCGGCTCCGGTCGGCCGACGCCCGAGCGCGCCGCGCGCTCGCCGAGGGAGCGACCGGACCGCCCGGGGTGCATGCCGCCAGCCACGGGCAGAGTGTCGCACGAGGTCGAACGCCTGTTCGACGCGAGCGCCCCGGTGGGCGGCGGGCCGCCGGGCCGGTGACCACGGCGGACGACGCCTTCCCCGAGGGCCCCACAGGTGTCGGATGCGGTGACGCTGCGGAACTCGTGATCTCCGTTGGGCGTGTCATCGGTCGCTCACCTAACGTCACCACCGTGTCCACGTCGCGCCCGCGGCGTCCGGTCGTCCCCGCCGCTCACCGGAGGTCCTCCACCGTGCACACACCAGCACACCGTCCGGGCCGCGGAGCCGCGCGCGCCGCCGTGGGCGCCACCGCCGTCTCCCTCGCCGTCGTCGCTCTGCCGGCCCTGGCGTCGGCCGCCCCGACCGCGCCGTACGTCTCGGAGGTCCACTACGACGACACCGGTGCCGACAGCGGGGAGTTCGTCGAGGTCACCATCCCGCCCGGCACCACGTCCGCAGGCCTGTCGGTCGTCCTCTACAACGGCGCCGGCGGTGCCCCCTACGCGACGCTGGACCTGCCGGCCGTCCCTGCGCCGGCCGGTGCGCCGGGGGCCGTGGCCGTCGACGCACCCGGCCTCCAGAACGGCAGCCCGGACGGCCTCGCGCTGGTGCAGGGCGGCGCGGTCGTGGAGTTCCTGTCCTACGAGGGGGTCGTCGCCGCCACGAGCGGTCCGGCCGCCGGCACCACGAGCACCGACATCGGCGTCGCGGAGGATGGTGTCCCGGAGGGCCGGTCACTGTCCCGGCTGGTCGACACCGGCACCGGGGAGCTCCGGTGGCAGGCCGCCGCCCCGAGCACCCGCGGCGTGGTCGACCCGGCCACCACCCGGCCGCAGGTCCCGGCGACGGACCCCTGCGGCGTCCCCGCGGGCGGGGGCACGGCGATCGGCGCGGTCCAGGGCAGTGGCGCGGCGACGCCGCTGGCCGGGCGGACGGTCACCGTGCGGGGCACCGTCGTGGGCGACCTGCAGGGCGAGGGCGGCCTCGAGGGCTTCCACCTGCAGGACGCCGGGGACGACGACGCCGCCACGTCCGACGGCGTCTTCGTCCTCAGCACCGTCCCGGTCGCGCTCGGCGACGAGGTCGCGGTCACCGGCGTGCCGGGCGAGTCCCATGGCCAGACGCAGGTCACCGCGCCGACCGACGTCGCCGTCTGCGGGGACGACCTGCTGCCCGAGCCCGGGGCCGCGCCCCTCGACCTGCCCGCGGGGGACGACGTCCGCGAGCGGCTGGAGGGGATGCGCGTCGAGCCGGCCGACCCCTCACCGTGAGCGAGGTCTTCGCGCTCACCCGCTACGGCGAGCTGACGCTGTCCGAGGGCGGCGTCCTCGTGCAGCCGACCGAGCTGGCCCGGCCGGGCACCGAGGAGGCCGCCGCGGTCGCCACCGCCAACGCCGCCCGCAGGATCGTGCTCGACGACGGGCGGGACGACTCGACCAGCGTGCGCGACCGGCCGTACCTGTCGCCGTCGTCGCCGGTGCGGGTCGGGGACGTCGTCCGGTTCGAGGAGCCGCTCGTGCTGGCCCACGGCTTCGGCGGGTGGCGCCTCCAGCCGGCCGACGGCACCGCCGACGGCGTCCTCGCGCCGCAGGACACGCGGACGGGGGCTCCCGGGCCGGTCGGCGGCGACGTGCGGCTGGGCACCTTCAACGTGCTCAACTACTTCCTCACCTGGACCGGCCCGGACGCCCGCGGCGCCCGCGGCGCCGCCCAGTTCGAGAAGCAGGCCGACAAGATCGTCAGCGCAATCACCGCGCTGGAGGCCGACGTCGTCACGCTGCTGGAGGTCGAGGACACCGACTCCACCGGCTGGACGCCCGGCAACGCCGACACCGCGCTGGCCGACCTGGTGGACCGGCTCGACGAGGCCGCCGGGGCGGACGTGTGGGCGTTCGTCCCGATGCCGCGGGACCTCTACGCCGTCGACCGCGACGTCATCCGCAACGGGATCGTCTACCGCGCCGACGTCGTCCGGCCGGTCGGGGAGCCGGTCGGCCTGGCCGACGAGAGCGTGTGGGGCAACGCCCGCGAGCCGCAGGCGCAGACGTTCAGCAAGGACGGCGACGTCCTCACCGTGGTCGCCAACCACTTCAAGTCCAAGAACGACAGCGAGCCGCCGCAGTCGGGCGACGACAACGCCGACTCCGGCGACGGGCAGGGGGCCTTCAACGGGGACCGGGTGCGGCAGGCGCAGTCGGTGGCCGCCTTCGCCGGGCGGCTGGCCGAGGAGACCGGCGACCCCGACGTCGTCCTCATGGGCGACCTCAACGCCTACAGCCGGGAGGACCCCGTCGAGTCCCTGCGGGAGGCCGGGTACACCGACCTCGGCGAGGAGTTCGACCCCGGCCGGTACAGCTACGTGTTCGACGGGCTGTCCGGCTCGCTGGACCACGCGATGGCCAGCGCGTCGCTGACCGCGAAGGTCGAGGGTGTCTCGCACTGGGCCGTCAACTCGGTCGAGTCCTCCGCCTACCAGTACACCGGCGACCCGGACCTCTACGCCGGCGACCCGTACCGGTCCAGCGACCACGACCCGTTGGTCGTCGGCATCGACCTCGAGGAGCGCTGCCAGGGACTCGTCCCGACGATCCGCGGCACCGAGGGGGACGACGTGCTGCGCGGCAGCAACGGCCGCGACGTGGTGATGGGCCTCGGCGGGGACGACGTCCTGCACGGCGGCAACGCCGACGACGTCCTCTGCGGCGGCGCCGGCCGGGACACGGTCGCCGGTGACAGCGGGGCCGACGTCCTGGTCGGCGGCCTCGGGGACGACGTCCTCGACGGTGGCAACGGCGACGACGCCCTGGTCGGCGGCCCCGGCGAGGACGTCCTCGAGGAGGGGGAGGGCAACGGCACGCGGCAGCCGGAGGGGCCGGAGTCCTGAGAGAGGACCCTCCTGCTCCCCGGCCCCGTCCCGAGGCTCACCCCGAGCCTGCGAGGGGTGAGGAGGACGGCGTCCTTCTCCTGCGGGAGGGCCGTTCCATCACGTCGCCCGGCCGGCGCAGACCCCGCATCGGGGTCCGCGCCGGCCACGTCTCAGGACCCCTCGAGGCCCTCGGCGAGGGTCCGGGCCACGGTCTGCAGCAGCGGGTGCGCCGGCAGGTCCTCCACGGTCACCGGCAGCGGCAGCGACCAGTTGGGCCGGTCGGTGGTGCCGGGCATGTTGGGTCGGCGCCGTTCACCGACGGCGTCGTCCAGGGTGGCCGACAGCAGCAGCGACGGGGCCTGCGCCAGCAGCTCGTGCGCCCGCTTCACCGCCGTGTCGGGCCGGGCGTTCCTCCGCACACCGGGCAGCTTCTCCAGCAGCGACGTCCGGCCGCGCTCGAGCTCCTCGTCGGTCCCGGTGCCGCGCTCGCGCTGCTCCTCGAGGTCCGCGCCGGTCCACAGCCCCGCCACGGTGGGCAGGTCGTGCGTGGTGATCGCGGCCATCGCCGTCTCCGGCCACGCGGCCGGTGCCTCCTCCTCGAACCACAGCAGCCGGTAGCTGAGGATGCCGTGCTCGGCCATCGCCTCGCGGACGCCCTCCTCGACGGTGCCCAGGTCCTCACCGACGACGACCGCCTGCGCGCGGGAGCTCTCCAGCGCGACGATGTCGAGCAGGTCCTCGGCCGGGTAGCGCACGTAGGCGCCGTCCGCGGCGCTCTCGCCGGCGGGCACCCACCACAGCCGGAACAGGCCCATGACGTGGTCGATGCGCAGGCCGCCGGCACCGGCCATCGTGGCCCGGATCGACTCGACGAACGGCTCGTAGTCCGCGGCGCGCAGCTGCCAGGGGACCAGCGGCGGGGAGCCCCAGTCCTGGCCCTGCGAGTTGAAGGCGTCCGGCGGGGCGCCGACGGACGCGCCCTGCGCCAGCACGTCCTGCCAGGTCCAGGCGTCCGCGCCGCCGCCGGCGACGCCGATCGGCAGGTCCTGGATGACGGTCATGCCCTCGGTGGCCCGTTCCAGCTGCAGGTGCAGCGCCCACTGCAGCCACGCGTGGAAGGCGACGTCGCGCTCGTGCTCGGCGACGAAGTCCCCGACGGCGCCGCTGCGCGGGTCGCGCAGCTCCTCGGGCCACGCGTGCCAGTCCGGGCCGTGCACGTCGGCCAGCGCGCACCAGGTGGCCCAGTCCTGCAGCTTCTGGCCCTGGTACCACCACCACTCGGGGAAGGCGGGGTCGTCGCGGCCGGCGGCGTCGAAGACGCGGCGCAGCACCTCCCGCTTGCGCGCCCAGACGGCGTCGCGGTCGATGAGCTCGCCGTCGCTGAGCGCGTGGCCGGTCTCGGCGTCGAGGTCGACGGCGTCCGCGCCGGGCGCCTCCTCGACCCGCAGGTACACCGGGTTGCGGAACCGGCGGGTGGCCGGCAGGTAGGGGCTGGCCTCCTGCTGCGGCGTCGGGGCGACGGCGTGCAACGGGTTGATGAGCACGAACCCGGCGCCCTGGCCGGCGGCCATCTCGCGGACGGCGCGCAGGTCGGCGAGGTCGCCGATGCCCCAGCTGCCGCGGCTGCGGGTGGCGTACAGCTGCACCGCCCAGCCCCAGGCGCGCTCGTCGGGGAGCCAGCACCGGCCGGGGGAGACGATGAGCCGGCGGCGCGGGCCGCCCGGGGCCTGCAGCCAGTGGTAGCCGAGCGGGAAGTCCTCGGGCAGCTCGCCGTCCACCTGTCGGCTCGACCCGTCCTCGAGCGTCACCTCCGCCTCGTCGACCTCCAGCACGTCGCCGGGGCGGGCCACGATGGGGGCCCGGTCCTCGAGGTCGGCCGGCGGGGTGCCGATGACCTCGCGCAGGCGCTCGATGGTGGCCTCGGCGACCTGGTGTTCCTCGTCGAGGGCGTCGAGCCAGGTGGCGTCGATGCCCCATTCGTCTGTGCTGGGAGTGCGCGTCACCCCCCGATACTCCCCAGCGCACCTGCCGCCCACACGGCAGGCCGCGCGTGGTGCCGCTCTCGGTCGGCTCTCTCGTCCCATGGCGCTGGTCACAGGTTCATGACGGTTCGCCGCTCCGGATGACATGCGTGTAACCGGCGCAGGAGGCTCCGGACGACGGCGCCCACCGCGGCGTCTCCGAAACGAGTGCACCCCGTGGAGGTACGCATGAGACACCCCCGGTCATCCCTGCCCGTCCTCGCGGCGGCGTCCGCCGTCCTGCTCACCGCCTGCGTGGCCGAGCCCGGGGAGGAGGGCGGAGCGGCGGCCGAGGCCTACCCGGCCGAGGACATCACCCTCTACGTGCCGTACGCGCCCGGCGGCCCCACCGACCTGGCCGCGCGGACCGTCGGTGACTGCCTGGCCGCGGACTTCGGCCGGACCGTGGTGGTCGAGAACCGGGAGGGCGCCTCCGGGTCGCTCGGGATGCAGGCGATGATCCAGGGCGGCGCGGACGGCTACAGCCTGTCGTTGATCGCGGTGCCGGCGTCGGCGACCAACCCGCTGCAGGAGGAGGTCGGCTACACCAACGACGACTACGTCCCCATCGCTGCGGTCACCGAGATCCCCTCGGTGCTGGCCGTGGGGCAGGGGTCGCGGTTCCCGGACGCGCGGGCGCTGTTCGCCGAGGCCCAGCAGAACCCGGGCCGGGTGACCGTCGGCGTGCCCGGCGCGACGACGTCCCAGGCCATGGAGCTGCAGCGGCTGGCCGAGCAGTACGGCGTCGAGCTGTCGCTGGTCCCGTTCACCGGCAACGCCGAGATGACCACCGCGGTGCTCGGCGGGAACGTCGACGCCGTCTTCATCAACGCCTCCCGGGACGTGCTGGAGAACATCGAGGTCGGCAGCTTCGTGCCGCTGGCGATCAGCCCGGAGGAGCGCGTCGACTACCTGCCCGACGTGCCGACGCTCGCCGAGCTCGGCTACCCCGAGCTCACCAACAGCGTGTCGGTCTTCGGGCTCGCCGCCCCGGCCGGCACGCCCGACGAGGTCCTGCAGACCCTCGAGGACGGCGTCGCCGCGTGCCTGGAGAAGCCGGAGGTGATCGAGATCCTCGGTGACCAGTACGTGCCCGACCAGTTCATCGGCCGGGACGACTTCCGCGCGCGGATCGACGAGATCGTCGAGGTCTACGGCCCCCTCCTGCAGGAGTAGGCGCTGATGGCGTCCGGGTGCCGGTCAGTGCTCGCCCGACCCCGGTCCGGGGCTGGGCAGGACCTCCTCGGCGGTGGCGAGGAAGCCCGCGAGCACCGGCGAGGAGTCGCTCTCGCGCCACGCGAGGGCGATCGGCACCCGGACGTCGACGCCGCCCGCGATCGGGGTGAACACGACGCCCTCGATCTGCAGCGTCTCGGCCGACGCGGGCATCAGGGCCACGCCGACCGCGGCACCGACCAGGGCCACCACGGTGTGCGTGTCCGGCGCCTCCTGGACGACGCGTGGCGTGAAGCCCGCGCTGAAGCAGGCGTGCACCGCGGCGTCCCGCAGCGCCGAGCCCTGCATCGAGACGTAGCTGACGAAGTTCTCGTCGGCGAGGTCGGCCAGGTGGACCTCCGGCTCGCCGGCCAGCGGGTGGTCCTGGGGCAGCACGGCCATCAGCGACTCGTTGAGGATGACCCGGCTGGCCAGCGGCCCCGCGGGCACCGGCGCACGCAGGAACCCGACGTCGATCCGGCCGTCGATGAGTGCGCTCACCTGGGCGGCGCTGAACACCGACGGCCGCAGCTCCAGCCGGACGTGCGGATAGCGCCGGCGATAGGCGCGGGCCATGCGGGGGAGCAGCCGCCAGGTGATCACGCCGGTGACCCCCACGCGCAGCTCACCGCGCTCGCCCCGTTCGGTGACCAGCACCGACTCGCGGGCCAGCTCGGCCTCCCGCAGGACGCGGTGGGCGTGCTCGAGGAACACCGTGCCCGCGCTGGTGAGCCGCACCTGCCGGGTGGTCCGCTCCAGCAGCACCGCGCCGACGTCCTGCTCGAGCTGCTTGACCTGCTGGCTGAGTGCCGGCTGGGCGAGGTGCAGCCGGCGGGCCGCCCGTCCGAAGTGGAGCTCCTCGGCCACGGCGGTGAAGGCCCGCAGGTGGCGCAGTTCCACGGATCCTCCGGATTGATGCGCGGGCGTTATGAGCGGCGGACCGATTCGGAATTGGACCACACGCAATGACCCCTCCTAGTGTCGGGCGTCACACCCGGCCGCGACCCGACGAGGAGCCCATGTCCGCGTCTCCTTCAGCACCGGCGCCCGCGCGACACCCCCGGCCCGCCCGGTCCCAGCTGCGCCGGATCGCCCCGCTGCTGCTCCTGGCGCTGGGGGTCGGGGCCCTGCTCACGGCTCGGGACATGGGCCTCGGCGAGCTCACCGCGCCCGGCCCCGGTCTGTGGCCGGCCATCGCGGCCGCGCTGCTGAGCGCCACGGCCTTCGTGCTGCTCTTCCTCGACCCGGCTGAGGACTACGAGCCCTGGACGGCCGGGACGGCGCGCATCGCCGCGGGCCTGGCCGGCCTGGCCCTGTTCGTCGTCCTGTTCCAGACGATCGGCTTCGTCATCCCGGCGTTCCTGCTGCTGTTCGCCTGGCTGCGCCTCCTCGCCGGCGAGTCCTGGCGGATGGCGCTGGTCCTCGCCGTGGCCGGGGCCCTCGTCCTGCACCTGGTCTTCGTGGTCGCCCTGGGCGTGCCGTTCCCCGCGGGCCCCGTCGACCAGCTGCTGGGGGCGTGACGGTGGGCATCTCCGACGGCATCCTCCAGGGCTTCGCGGTCGCCCTCGACCCCATCAACCTGCTCTACGTCTTCGCCGGCGTGCTGATCGGCACCGTCATCGGCGTGCTGCCCGGTCTGGGCCCCACCGCCACCATCGCGCTGCTGCTGCCGCTGACCTACACCATCGAGCCGGCGACCGCAGTGATCCTGCTGGCCGGCATCTACTACGGCTCGATGTACGGCGGGACGATCACCTCGGTGCTGCTGCGCCTCCCGGGCGAGGCGGCCTCGGTCGTGACCACCTTCGACGGCTACCAGATGGCCAAGCAGGGCCGGGCCGGGCCGGCCCTGGGCATCGCCGCCATCGGCTCGTTCGTCGGCGGCATCCTCTCGGTCCTCGGCCTGATGCTGCTCGCGCCGCCGCTGGCCGACCTGGCGGTCTCCTTCGGCCCACCGGAGTACGTCGCGCTGACCGCGCTGGGCATCCTGCTGGTCACCTACCTCGGCAGCGGGACGCCGCTGAAGAGCCTGTCGATGGCGGCGCTGGGCCTGCTGCTGGCCACCATGGGGCAGGACCCCATCACCGGCACCACCCGCTTCACGTTCGGCTCGGTCGCCCTCTTCGACGGGCTGGACTTCGTCGCGGTGGCCATGGGCCTGTTCGGGGTGGGCGAGATCCTGCACAGCCTGGAGCGCACCGACAAGGTGCAGGCGGTCACCCGCAGGATCAAGCACATCTGGCCCTCGCGGCAGGACATCCGGGACTCCTCCGGCGCCATCGCCCGTGGCTCGGTGCTCGGCTTCGTCATCGGGGTGCTGCCCGGCGGCGGAGGAGTGATCTCCTCGCTGGCCTCCTACGCGCTGGAGAAGCGGCGCGCCAAGGACCCCAGCCGCTTCGGCAGGGGCGCCATCGAGGGCGTGGCCGGGCCGGAGACGGCGAACAACGCGTCCTCCACCTCCGCGTTCATCCCGCTGCTCACCCTCGGCATCCCGGCCAACGTGGTGCTCGCGCTGATCTTCGGTGCCCTGCTGGTGCAGGGGGTGACCCCGGGTCCGCAGCTGATCAGCGAGGAGCCGGAGATCTTCTGGGGGGTCATCGCCTCGATGGTCGTCGGCAACGTGATGCTGCTGGTGCTGAACATCCCGCTGGTCGGGGTCTTCGTGCAGCTGCTCCGGGTGCGGGCCGGCATCCTCGCCGCCTTCGCGCTGCTGGTCACCATGGCCGGCGTCTTCTCGATCAGCAACGACTCCTTCGACATGTGGGTCGTGCTGGTCTTCGGCGTCATCGGCTGGCTGATGAAGAAGACCGGCTTCGAGCCCGGTCCGCTGGTCCTCGCCTTCGTGCTGGGCCAGATCATGGAGACCGCGTTCCGGCAGTCGATGCTGCTGTCCGGCGGCAGCCTGGACATCTTCGTCACCCGGCCGCTGTCCGGCGGCCTGCTGGCCGTCATGGCCGCGGTGGTGGTCATCAGCGTGGTCATGGCCCGGCGGCGGCGTGCCGTCTTCCGGCAGGTCGACCCCGACGAGGAGGCCGGCCCCGACACCGAGCCGGCGCCCGGGCACGAGACCCGCCGCACCCCTGCCGACGTCGACACCGACGTCCCGTCCGCACCTGGAGACCGATGAGACCCCCGCGCATCCTCGCCGCCCTGCTGGTCACCACCGCCGCCCTCGCCGGGTGCGCCGAGGACTCGACCTCCGTCGCCGCCGCCGACTACCCGTCGGAGGACATCCGGCTGCTGGTGCCCTACACCGCCGGTGGCCCGACCGACATCGCAGCGCGGGCGGTGGGTGCGCACCTGGAGGGAGAGCTCGGCCGGCCGGTCGTGGTCGAGAACCTGCCCGGGGCCTCCGGTGCCACTGCGTACGTCGAGATGATCTCCGCCGAGCCCGACGGCCACACGCTGTCGATGACGGCCCTGCCGACGGCGGTGCTGAACTACCTGTCCAACGACGTCGGCTACACCCGCGAGGACCTCGCGCCGGTCGGCGTGGTCACCCAGGTGCCCTCGGGCATCGTGGTGCCCGCCGACTCCCCGTACCAGGACGTGGAGTCGCTGTTCGCGGCCGCGCGGCAGGACCCCCAGGCGATCACCGTCGGGACGCCGGGCGCCACCAACACCCACGCCGCCGAGACCCGGCGGATCACCCAGCTGTACGACATCCCGCTGACCGTCGTCCCCTTCGAGGGCAACTCCGAGGTGCAGACGGCGCTGCTGGGCGGCAACGTCTCCGCGGGCTTCGCCAACCTCTCGCAGGACCTCCTCCCGGCGATCGAGGCCGGTGACCTGCGGGTGCTGGCCGTCGGTACCGAGGAGCGGCTGGACTACGTCGACGCGCCGACCTTCGTCGAGGCGGGCTACCCCGAGCTGGTGCAGAGCACGACGACCTTCGGCGTCATCGCGCCCGCAGGGACGCCGGAGGAGGTCGTCGCGACCCTCGAGGACGCGCTGCGCAGCGCCAGCGAGGACGAGGCGGTCGTCGAGGCCCTGGACCCCCGGTACGTGCCGGAGGAGTTCCTGGGCAGCGCGGACCTCGCCGACCTGTTCGCCGAGACGGAGGAGACCTTCCGTGGCGTCGTCGGCGACTGAGGCGACCGGGGTCGCGGCGGAGGACCGCACCGGAACGGGCGCCGACGCCCTGGTCGCGGCCCTGCAGGACCTCGGCGTGCAGACGGTGTTCGGGCTGCCCGGCGTGCACAACCTCGCCGTCTGGGAGGCCGCCGACGCGGCCGGCCTGCGGGTGGTCGGGGTCCGGCACGAGCAGGCCGCGGTGTACGCGGCCGACGGGTACGCCCGCGCGACCGGCCGGCTCGGCGTCGCGGTCGTCACCACGGGGCCCGGGGCGGCGAACACGCTCGGTGCCACGGGCGAGGCGATGGCCTCGGGTGCGCCGGTGCTGGTCGTGGCGACCGACATCCCGTCGACGCTGCGGCGCCCCGGCGTGTACCGCGGCGTCCTGCACGAGACGCGCGACCAGGCGGCCATGTTCGCCCCGGTCACCAAGGCCACCGTCGTGTCGGCGGCGGCCGGGGACCTCCACGCCGACACCGTCCGCGCCGGCTCGGCCGCCCTGCGCCCGTCGACCGGGCCGGTCTACCTCGGCGTGCCCACCGACCTGCTGAGCGCACCGGCCGGCAGCCCCGGACGGACGCCGGCGCCGCGCGACCCCGAGCAGCCGGTGGACGGCGACCAGCTGGCCCGCGCCCGCGAGCTGCTCGCCGGCGCCCGCCGCCCGCTGGTGTGGGCCGGCGGCGGGGCGCTGCGTTCCGGTGCCGGTGACCTCGTCGGCGAGCTGGCCGAGCGCCTCGCCGCGCCGGTGGTCACCACCTTCGGCGGACGCGGCCTGCTGCCCCCCGACCACCCCTGCCTGGTGCCCGGCCCCCCGCACGTCCCCGCGGTCGGCCGGCTGTGGGACGAGGCGGACCTGGTGGTCTCCCTGGGCAGCGACCTCGACGGGACGAACACCCAGAACTGGGCCATGCCGCGCCCGCCGGCGCTGCTCGCGGTCAACGTCGACCCCGCCGACGCCGCGAAGAACTACCCGGCCGACGTGGTGGTGACCGGCGACGTGGCCGCCGTGCTCGGCGCCCTGCTCGACGGCCTGCCGCAGCGGGACGGCCTGCCGGCCCTCCGGGAGACCCTCGACGCGACGGCCCAGCAGGTGCGGGCGCTGGTGCGCGCGGACGAGCCCCGGGCCGAGGGGCTGCTCGACGCGCTGGACCGGGTCTCCGACCGGACGGGGGTGCTGCTCGCGGACATGTGCATCGCCGGGTACTGGGCCGCCGCCTTCGCCCGGGTGCCGGGGCCGCGGCAGCTGGCCTACGCGCTGGGCTGGGGGACGCTCGGCTACGCCTTCCCGGCCGCGATCGGCGCCGCGCTGGCCGGCCGGGGGCGGGCCGTGGCCCTCGTCGGGGACGGCGGCTTCCTGTTCGCCTGCGGCGAGCTCGCCACCCTCGTCCAGGAGCAGCTGCCGGTCACGACGGTCCTCGTCGACGACGGCGGCTACGGGATGCTCCGGTTCGACCAGGTGCACTCCGGCGTCCCGACCCGCGGCGTGGACCTGGCGACCCCCGACTTCGTCGCCCTCGCGCGGTCCTTCGGCGTCCCGGCCCGGGCGGTCGACGGCTTCGGCGAGGAGTTTGCCGCCGCGTTGTCCGAGAGCCTCGACACCACCGGCCCGGACGTCCTGGTGGTCCGGGCGGCCCTCACCCCGCCGCCGTCCACCTCGCCCCGCTGGTACCGGCGCCGCCAGGGGGGCTCGTGATCGACAAGCGGGTGGCCACGCTCGCCGAGGCCGTCGCCGACGTCGCCGACGGCGCCACCGTGCTCGTCGGGGGCTTCGGCAACTCCGGCGTCCCCGTCGAGCTGGTGCACGCCCTGCTGGAGCAGGGCGCCCGGGACCTCACGGTGGTGACCAACAACGCCGGCAGCGGGGAGACCGACATCGCGGCGCTGATCCGCGAGCAGCGGGTCCGCCGGATCATCTGCTCCTACCCCCGCTCGGCCGGCTCGGTGTGGTTCGAGCAGTTCTGGCGCGCCGGCGAGATCGAGCTCGAACTCGTCCCGCAGGGCACCCTCAGCGAGCGGATGCGCGCGGCCGGCGCCGGTCTCGGCGGCTTCTTCACCCCGACCGGCGCGGACTCGCTGCTCGCGGAGGGCAAGGAGGTGCGGGTCCTCGACGGCCGCCGCCAGGTCTTCGAGCGGCCGCTGCCGGCCGACGTCGCGCTCATCAAGGCCGACCGCGCCGACCGCTGGGGCAATCTCGTCTACCGCACCGCGGCCCGGAACTTCGGCCCGACAATGGCGACGGCGGCCGCGCTGACCGTGGTCCAGGTGCGGCAGTTCGTGGAGCTGGGCGAGCTCGACCCCGAGGCCGTCGTGACGCCGGGCATCTTCGTCGACCGCGTCGTGGAGGTGGCCCCGTGACCGAGCTCGCGAGGTCACGCATGGGTGGAGCACCCCTGGGCACGTGGCGGACGAGCGCCAGCGAGGAGGACGCGTGACCGGGCCCGCGAGGTCACGCAGGAGCGCGGCATCCCCGGGCAGGAGACCGACGAGCGCCGGCGAGGAGGGATCGTGATCCGCCCGCTGTCCCCGACCGACGTCGCGCGCCGGGTGGCCCGCGACATCCCCGACGGCTCCTACGTCAACCTCGGGATCGGCCTGCCCACGCTGGTCGCCGACGTGGTGGGGCCGGACAAGGAGATCGTCTACCACAGCGAGAACGGCATCCTCGGGATGGGCCCGGCACCGGCCGCCGGCGAGGAGGACCCGGAGCTGATCAACGCCGGAAAGCAGCCGGTGACCCTGCTGCCGGGCGGCTCCTTCTTCCACCACACCGACGCGTTCGTCATGATGCGCGGCGGCCACCTGGACGTCTCCGTGCTCGGGGCGTTCCAGGTGTCCGAGACCGGCGACCTGGCGAACTGGGCCACCGACGAGGCGGCGCTGCCGCCGGCCGTGGGCGGGGCGATGGACCTGGCGGTGGGCGCCCGGCGGGTCCTCGTCGTGACCACGCACACCACGCGGGACGGGCGTGCCAAGCTCCTGTCGCGCTGCAGCTACCCGCTCACCGCGGCGGCGGTCGTGGACCGGGTCTACACCGACCTCGCCGTCCTCGACGTCGGCCCCGAGGGCTTCGTCGTCCGGGAGGTGGCGCCCGGCGTCACACCCGACGCCCTGCAGGCGGTGACCGGCGCCCCGCTGCGGTTCGCCCCCGACCTCGCCGTCGTCCACCCCGACTGACCCCCTCCCCGACGTCCCTGGAGGCAACGATGCCCCTGACCCGTCCGGTCCGGACCCTCACCGCGCTGACCGCCCTCGCCCTGCTCGCCGGCTGCGCGGAGCAGGGCGGAGGCGCGACCGACGACCCGGCCGCCTACCCCAGCCAGGAGATCCGGCTGCTCGTCCCGTACGCGGCCGGCGGGCCCACCGACCTGACCGCCCGCGCGTACGGCACCTCGCTGGAGGAGCAGCTGGGGCAGACCGTGGTGGTCGAGAACCTGCCCGGCGGTTCCGGTGCGCTCGCCACCCAGCAACTGATCGCCGCCCCGCCCGACGGGTACACCCTGTCGCTGGTGACCGCGGGGACGCTGGTCCTCACCCCCCTGGCCAACGAGGTGGGGTACACCAAGGACGACGTCACGCCGATCGGGGTGATGTCGGAGGTGCCCTCCGTCCTGGCGGTCGGGAACGGCTCCCCGTACCAGTCCGCCGAGGACTTCTTCACCGCCGCCGAGCAGCAGCCGGGCGTCCTCACCGTCGGTGTCCCGGGCGCCTCGACGCCGCAGGGCATCGAGCTGCAGCGGCTGCGCGAGGAGTACGGCGTCGAGGTGACGGCCGTGCCCTTCAACGGCAACGCGGAGATGACGACGGCGCTGCTCGGCGGGAACGTCGACGCCGTCCTCATCAACGCCTCCTCCGACGTCACCGCGAACATCGACGGCGGGCAGTTCCAGCCGCTGGCGGTCTCCTCGGAGGAGCGGCTGTCCTGGCTGCCGGACACGCCCACCCTGGTCGAGTCCGGCTTCCCGGAGCTGACCCTGTCCGGGTCGACGTTCGGCCTCGCCGGACCGGCCGGGCTGCCCGATGAGGTCGTCACCGTGCTCGAGGACGCGCTGCGCACCGCGCACGACGACCCGGCGGTCGTCGAGCAGGTGGGCGAGGAGTACATCGACGAGGAGTTCCGCGGCGCCGACGAGCTGCGGCAGGTCCTCGACCGGACCCAGGAGGTGTACGAGCCCCTGCTCGGCTGACCGGTGTTGACCGCCGGCCGTGGAGTGGTGGATCGCGGCGCTGCGGGCCCGGTGAGCGGTGTCCTCCTGGCTGCTGGTCCACCCGCCGCTGCTCGGCCCGGCGGTGCTGCAGCCGCTCGCCGCGGAGCTGCGGCAGCGGGGGGAGCGGGGTCGCCGTCCCGGACCTGCGGGCGGCGGTGGGGACGGCGTCCGGCTGGCCGCAGCGGTGGGTCTCCGCCGCCGCGGCGGCCGGGCCCGCGGAGGTCCTCGTCGGCTTCTGCGGGGCGGGGATCGTGCTGCCCGCTGTGGCGGCTGCGGTCGGCGTGCGGCGGGTCGTGCGGCTCGACGCCGTCCTGCCGACCGGCACCTGGCCGGACCCCGTCCGCGAGCTGACCGCGCCGCTGGTGCGCGACGGCCGGATCGCCGACTGGACCACCTGGTGGGGGCCGGACGTGATGGAAGAGGACCCCCTCCTCCCCACCCCTCGCAGGCTCGGGGCGGTGCCCTGGAGGGGGCCGGACGTCGCCGTCCCGGTGCCCGACCGGTGGCCGGACGACGAGGTGCGGTACGTGCACCTGTCACCGGCCTACGCAGCAGAAGCCGCCGCCGCGCGGGCCCGTGGCTGGACGGTCGTCGGGGACGGCGCCGGCGAGCACCTGGACGTGGCCGACGACCCGGCGCGGGTCACCGACCTGATCGGCTGACCGGCCTCACCCGAGGGGGTGGGCCGGGCGCCGTCCGCTCAAGACGCGTCCCCGACGGGCCGACGACCGGGGTGACGCGCTCCCGAGGACGGGACGCGCCCGAACGGAAGGCCAGCAGTGGACGACGCACCGGCACGGCCCCCTGCCCGCCGCCTCCGGGTCGCGGTCTACTCCGGGGTCCTGGCGGCCGCGCTGGCCGCCGCGCACCTCCTCGTCGCGCGGGTCTCGTCGGGCGGCTCCGAGCAGGTGCTGCTGCACGTGCTGCTCAGCGGCACCGCGGCTGTCGGCGCCGCCGCCCTCGCCGCCCAGCGGGTGCGGCGCACCGAGGCCGACCTGGCCACGCTGGCCTTCTCCGACGTCCTGACCGGGCTGGCCAACCGGGCGCTGTTCACCGACCGGCTCGAGCTCGCGCTGCGCCGCACCGCGCGCAGCGGCGGCGAGGTGGCCGTCGTCTTCCTCGACCTCGACGGCTTCAAGGCCGTCAACGACAGCCTCGGTCACGCCGCCGGGGACCGGCTCATCCGCGAGGTGGGCACGCTGCTGCAGTCCGCCGTCCGCTCCGAGGACACCCTCGCCCGCCTCGGCGGCGACGAGTTCGCGATCCTCGTCGAGCGCTCGCCCGGCGTCGAGGAAGCCACCCGGATCGCCGAGCGGGCGCTCGCCGCGCTCGCCGGGCCGGTCGACCTCGGAGGGCAGCGGGTCACCGTCTCGGCGAGCATCGGCATCGCCACCGGGGACGTCGCGGCGACGGCGTCGTCCCTGCTGCGGGACGCCGACAACGCCATGTACTGGGCCAAGGGTGCCGGCGCCGGCCGCTACGTCGTGTTCAACCCGCAGATGCGCTCGGCCGCCGCGGAACGCCGCCAGCTGGAGACCGACCTGTGGGCCGCTGTGGACGGGGAGCAGTTCCGGCTGGTCTACCAGCCCGTCGTCGACCTGGGCAGCGAGCGGGTCACCGGCTTCGAGGCGCTCATCCGCTGGGACCACCCGGTCCTCGGCGTGGTGCTGCCGGAGCAGTTCCTGCCGGTGGCCGAGGAGATCGGGCTGGTCCCCGACATCGGCCGGTGGGTCATCACCCAGGCGTGTGCGGCCGCGGCCGGCTGGCGCCGCGACCACCCGACCGCGGCCGGCCTGTCGATGGCGGTCAACGTCTCGCCGTCCCAGCTCGGGTCGCCGGGCCTGCTCGCCGACGTCCGGACGGCGCTGGAGGCCAGCGGACTGCCGCCGTCTGCGCTGGTCCTGGAGCTCACCGAGTCGGTGCTGGTGCGCGATCCGGTGCTGGCCGCCGAGCGGCTGCACGAGCTGCGCAGCCTGGGGGTGAAGGTCGCGCTCGACGACTTCGGCACCGGCTACTCCTCGCTGTCGCACCTGCGGCAGTTCGCCGTCGACATCCTCAAGATCGACCGGTCGTTCGTGGGCAGCATCGACGAGGCCGAGGCGATGCCGGCCATCCTGCGCGGGCTGATCGACCTGGGGCACACCCTCGACCTGCAGATCGTCGCCGAGGGCATCGAGCTGGAGCGCCAGCGCACGCAGCTGCGCGACGGGCAGGTCGGGCTCGCCCAGGGCTACCTGTTCGCCGCGCCGCTGGAGCACACGGACGCCGAGCTGCTGCTGCTCGGCGGCGTCAGCACGCCCGCCGAGGGGACGGGCACCGCTACCCCGGCCTGAGGGGTAACTCCTCTTCTCATGAGACTGCGGCGGCGACACGCCGGCGTCGCCCCGCGTGTCGGCACCGCGAACCCGTGATCGACTCCGGGCGTGCCTCGGCACCGGCGCTACACCCGGACCGGCTGAGTCGCAGGTAGGCGGCGCGGCGGTGGGGTAGGGGGCCCCGCATGACGGTGATCGGGTTCCACAACTCGCACGAGCAGGTGCACCCCGCCGAGCTGCTGCGCGCGGTGCAGCACGCCGAGGAGGTCGGCTTCACCGCGGCGATGTGCTCGGACCACTTCGCCCCCTGGAACAAGGCGCAGGGGCACTCGGGCTTCGCCTGGTCCTGGCTGGGCGCCGCGCTCGCCAGCACCGACCTCCCGTTCGGTGTGGTGAACGCGCCGGGGCAGCGCTACCACCCGGCGATCATCGCCCAGGGCGCCGCGACGCTCGCGGCGATGTTCCCCGGCCGCTTCTGGATGGCCCTGGGCAGCGGCCAGGTGATGAACGAGCGCATCACCGGCACGCCGTGGCCGCCCAAGCGGATCCGGGACGCGCGGCTGCGCGAGTGCGTCGACGTCATCCGCGCCCTGTTGGCCGGCGAGGAGGTGACCCACCGCGGGCTGGTCGACGTCGAGCGGGCGAGGATCTGGTCGCTGCCGGAGCAGCAGCCGGCCCTCATCGGCCCCGTGATGAGCGTGCCGACGGCGCGGCGGCATGCCGACTGGGCCGACGGCTTCATCACCATCAACCAACCGCACGAGACGCTGCGCGAGCTGACCGGCGCCTACCGGGACGCCGGCGGCCGCGGCCGGCTCGCCCTCCAGGTGCACCTGTGCTGGGACCCCGACCCGGACCGCGCGAGGGCCATCGCCTACGAGCAGTGGCACACCAACACCTTCCCACCGCCGCTGTGCTGGGATATCGACGGACCCGAGGCCTTCGAGCAGGCCAGCCAGCACGTGCCGCAGGAGGCGGTCGAGGGCGCCGTCCTGGTCAGCTCCGACCTCGGTCGGCACGCCGCCTGGCTCGCCGAGTACGTCGAGCTGGGCTTCGACGAGATCTACCTGCACCACGTCGGCAAGGAGCAGCTGCCCTTCCTCGACGCCTTCGGCGAGCACGTCCTCCCGCAGCTGGACGTCACCCGCCCGGCCCCGGCGGTGGCCCTCGACCCGGCCGGCCCGCCGCAGCCGCGCCGTCCCCACCAGGAGGCGCAGCCGGCCGTGCTGCCGTGAGCCCGGCCGACCCCGTCCGCGGGCCGTTCCTCTCCGGCGACCTCGGCTGCTTCGTCTCCCGGCACGTCACCGGCCGCGGGGTCGCCACCGCCGCCGTGGCCGCGATGACCCGGCCGGCGTTCGGGGAGGCCGGACTGCACCGGCCGCAGGCCGACACCCTGCTGCACGACGCCGCCTCGCAGATGGTGCTGCGGCGCAACGGGTCCACCCCGATCGGCGTCGCCCCGCGGTACCTGCGCATCGCCGGGCGGTGGCAGGACCACCTGCTGTTCCAGTTGCCCGCCGACGAGACGGCGACGCCCGGGATGCGGTAGGGACGACACGTCACCGGGCCGAGGAGAGGACGCCGGCATGCGCATCACCGACACCGCCGACCTGTGGTGGAAGAACGCCGTCGTCTACTGCCTGGACGTCGAGACCTACATGGACTGGAACGGCGACGGCTGCGGGGACCTGCCGGGTCTGGCCCAGCGCATCGACCACCTCGCCGACCTCGGCGTGACCTGCCTGTGGCTGATGCCCTTCTACCCGACCGCCGAGCGCGACGACGGCTACGACATCACCGACTTCTACGGCGTCGACCGGCGGCTGGGCACCCACGGCGACCTGGTCGAGGTCATCCGCACCGCCCAGGACCGCGGCATGCGGGTCATCGCCGACCTGGTCGTCAACCACACCTCGGTCGAGCACCCGTGGTTCCAGCGGGCCCGGCAGAGCCGCGACGACCCGTTCCACGACTTCTACGTCTGGCGGGACGACGAGCCGCCGGACACCTCCGACCAGGTCGTCTTCCCCGACCAGGAGAAGGGTGTCTGGACGTTCAACGAGCCGACCGGCGAGTGGTACCTGCACAAGTTCTACAAGGAGCAACCCGACCTGAACGTGGCCAATCCGCGGGTGCGGGACGAGGTGGCCAAGGTCATGGGCTTCTGGCTGCAGCTGGGCCTGTCCGGCTTCCGCGTCGACGCCGTCCCCTTCTTCCTGGAGACCGCCGGCACCGACGGCGAGGCCCTCCCGGAGCCGCACGAGTACCTGCGCGACCTGCGCTCGGTGGTCGGCCGGCGCACCGGCGACGGCGTCCTGCTCGGCGAGGTGAACCTGCCCTACGAGCAGCAGCTGGAGTTCTTCGGCGGCACCGACGGCGACGAGCTCACCATGCAGTTCGACTTCATCGGGATGCAGGCCCTCTACCTGTCGCTCGCCCGCGCCGACGCCGGACCACTGGCCACCGCGCTGGCGGGCCGGCCGGCGCTGGACCCCGACTCGCAATGGGCCACCTTCGTGCGCAACCACGACGAGCTCACCCTCGACAAGCTGACCGACGACGAACGCCAGGAGGTGTTCGCCGCGTTCGGGCCTGAGGAGCGCATGCAGGTCTACGGCCGCGGCCTGCGCCGCCGGCTGCCGCCGATGCTGGACGGCGACCCGCGACGGGTCCGGATGGTCTACAGCCTGCTGTTCTCCCTGCCCGGCACCCCGGTGCTCTTCTACGGCGAGGAGATCGGCATGGGGGAGGACCTCGACGCCGAGGGGCGGCTGGCCGTCCGGACGCCGATGCAGTGGACGTCGGGCCGCAACGGCGGTTTCTCCACCGCCGACCCCGACCGGCTGCCCGGTCCGGTGGTCGACGGCGGGTTCGCCCCGGAGTTCGTCAACGTGGCCGACCAGCGCCGCGACGAGGACTCGCTGCTGTCGTTCACCAAGCTGCTCATCCGCCGCTACCGTGAGTCGCCGGAGCTGGGCTGGGGCGGGTTCGAGCTGCTCGAGCAGCCGCACCGCGAGGTGCTGGCCCACCTGTGCAGCTGGGACGACGGCGCGCTGGTCGCCGTCCACAACCTCGGCCCCGAGCCGCGCACCGTGCCGCTGATGCTCCCGGGCTGCGACGCCGGGCACCGCCTGGAGGACCTGCTGGTCACCCAGACCACGCCGGTCGGCGAGGACGGCGGGGTCGAGCTGACCCTCGACGGCTACGGGTACCGCTGGCTGCGCGTCGTCGGGCCGGACGACCGCCGGCTGGTCTGACGCAGCAGCGGCCCGGCGTCCCGGTGGACCACGTCGTCCGGGGCGGTGCCCAGGCCGGCCAGCGCGGCGACGAAGCCGGCCGGCGCGGGGAGGTCGTGCAGCCACACCGGTTCCGGGCCACTCCGCCGCAGCACGCGCGGCGGGGTGGACGCCGGGGTGACGGCGAGCTCGTCCGGTGGGATCCCGAGCCCCTCGCCGGTGGCCTTGAGCACCGCCTCGCGCCGCACCCAGGAGACGGTGAACGCCCGCGGCCGGTCGACGGCCGGCAGCCGGCCCAGGTGCGCGCGTTCGCACTCGGCCAGCGCGCAGTCGGCCAGGTCGCCGACCTCGTCGGGCGCGTACCGTCCGACCGCCTCGACGTCCACGCCCACCCGGCCACCCGGCAGGACGGCGACCACGACGCAGTGGCCGGAGTGGGAGATCGAGAAGTCCGGCCCGTCGGCGTCGGCCAGCCGGGGCCGGCCGTGCGGTGCGCCGCAGGTGACGCACGTCCGGTCGATCCGCAGCTCGGCCGGCGGCGTCCCGAGCGCGGTGCCGAGCACCAGTCGGGCGACCGCCGCGCCCGCCGTCATCCGCTGCCGGTCGGCCGGGAGGGCCAGCCGCGCCCGCCGCGCCAGGTCCGCCTGCCCCAGCAGCGCGTCGTGCTCCGGGCGGACGTCGCCCGGCCGTGCCCACCACACCTGGCACACCCCGGGCAGCGGTGCGGCGTCCGGCCCGGAGCGCGGCCAGGGCGGCCGGCCGTACAGGGGGCGCACCGGTCAGCCCCGGTGCACGGCGCCCGCGGGGGACGCCGGCTTGCCGAGAACCGCGCGCCGGGCACGTCCCGCCGCCCGGCCGACCAGGGCCTCCAGCGGGCCCTGGGCCCGCCGGCGACGCCAGAGGGAGGCGAAGACCAGCGACCCGACCAGCAGGAACAGGTACTGCGCCACCTCCGAGTCGTCGAACACCCCGACCGCGATGACCAGGATGTGCGCGCTGTAGAGGGTCAGCGTCATGGCCCCCGCCGCCTGGAGCGGCCGGAGCAGGCGGTCGACGGCGTGCACCCGGGTCAGCAGCAGCGCCGCACCCAGCACGGCGAGCGCCGACCCCGTCGCGTGCATGACGTCGAGCGTCGTGTGCGCGTGCGGGCCGGACAGCGCCAGGTACCACCACGACGAGTCCTGCTCGGGCTCCCACAGCAGTGCCGTCGCCTCCTCCCCGGTCGTGGCCGTCAGCCGGTCCAGGCCGCCCAGTGGGTACAGGAGGACGTCGGAGACGGTCTTCGCGCCGACGGCCAGGACGACGCCACCGCCGAGCAGCCAGGCCGCCACCCGCCGAGAGGTCAGGTCGAGCCGGCCGACGGCGAGCCCGGCGCACACGTACGCCAGGTACACCACCACGGGGTAGGGCCCGGTGAGGAACAGCGCGCCCAGCAGCCCCAGCGGCTCGGTTCCCAAGGAGACCAGTGTCGGGTTGGTGGCGTGCAGGTGGGGGAGGTCCGAGTCGACCGTCGTCACGAGCAGGACCGGACCCACCGCCGCCAGCGCGGCCGCGAGCAGGCCCAGGACCGCGGGGGAGAGACCCAGCAGCGGGATCGCGAGCAGGAAGAGCACGGCATAGGCGGGCAGGATCACCTCGATCCCGGTCCCGATCGAGCCGAGGAGCAGGCCGATCAGCCCGATGGCCAGCGCCCGGACCGCGATGCCCACCGCGGCTGCCGTGCGTGCGCGGCCCTGCAGCCGGTGGCGACCGCCGGAGAGGAACGCGATGCTCACCCCGGCCACCACCGCGAACGTGGCGGCCGAACGCCCCCCGGCGAGGACCGTCGACGTCGTGGGCGCGCCGTCCTCGATCGCGTCCCAGACGTGCACCGCCATCATCCCGAACAGGGCCAGGCCGCGGGCGACGTCGACGCCGGTCACCCGCCCGGGGCGCGCCGGCGCCGCGGGCGGCGGCGGGTCCGTCACCCGGTCCGGGCAGCGCTGTGCGCTCACCGGGTCTCCTCGCCGGCCAGCAGCTGTGCCACCTCGTCGAGACCGTCCACGACCGCGACGCGGCGTTGGTCGGGCGGACCAGCCGCTGCCTTGCCCCGGCCGGTGACGAGCAGGACGACGGTCTCCGAGCGATCCACCAGGCCCTGCCCGACGGCCGATCCCAGCCCGGCCAGTGCCGAGGCCCCGGCGGGTTCGGCGCTGAGGCCCGCACGACGGGCGAGCACGCCGACCGCGTCGTCCAGCGCCGTCTCGGAGACCGCCACCATCGCTCCGCCGTCCCGGCGCACCGCGTCGAGCACGGCGTCGCCGATGGCCGCACGCAGCACCGCGATGCCGTCGGCCGCCGTGGCAGCAGGGTCCAGGTCGGCCGGCGCGGCGGTCCTGCCCTGCCAGGCCCGCACCAGCGGCTGGCAGTGCTCGGCCTGGACGCCGACCAGGCGGGGACGCCGGGTGGCCAGGCCGCAGCGGACCAGCTCGTCGAAGCCCTTGTCCAGTGCCACCAGCGTCGGGCCGTCGCCGACAGGGGCGACCACGACGTCCGGGACGACACGGCCCAGCTGCTCCCACACCTCGAACGCCACGGTCTTCTTGGCCTCGAGGGTGACCGGGTTGGCGCCGGTGTTGCGGTCCAGCCAACCGAACGCCCGGGCGGCGTCCCGGGAGAGGTCGGTCGCAGCCGCGTAGCCGGCCGGGACCTGGAACACCCACGCGCCGGCCTGCGTCATCATCGCGATCTTCTCCGGCCGGCACTCCAGGGACACGAAAATGACCGCCCGCAGCCCGGCCGCCGCGGCGCCGAAGGCCGTCGAGACCGCCGCGTTGCCGGTGGAGGCGGTCGTGATCGTGTCGATCCCCCTCCGCAGGCCGTCCTCGATCACCAGCGCGGTGGCGCGGTCCTTGTTCGACGTCGTCGGGTTGCGCGTCTCGTCCTTGACCCACAGGCGCGGTGTCCCCGCCTCCTGCCGCAGAGCCGGGACCGGCAGCAGCGGGGTGCCGCCGATCGGCAGCGGGTACCGCACCGGGCCGTCCGGCAGCGGCAGCAGGTCCCGGTACCGCCACATCGTGAAGGAGGCAGGTCGGTCCTGCGGTACCAGCGCCGGCCCGTAGTCGTACTCCAGCCACTCGCAGCCGGCCACGACGACCGACCCGGTCATGCTCCCCACTGCGTTGTCCTCACCCGTACCGGCGCAGTTCGGTGAAGAAGTCCTCGACGACCTGCAGTTCGCCGGCGGCGGCGACCTCGTCGTAGACCGCCTTGCCCACCGCCAGGTCGAGGACGCCGAGGCCGAACGGGGAGAACACGACCGGCCGGTCCGCCGGGACGGTCACGCGGCCGGCCATCACGTCGGCGAGCGTGCCGAGCAGGAAGTCCCGGCTGCCGGTCAGCTGCTCGGCCAGGTGGGGGGACGTGCTGGCCTTGAGGCAGTGCTCGACGTCGTCCACGACGTTGGTCGAGGCGAGCAGCACCTCGGGCGCGAGGTCGCGCAGCGACACGTGCAGCACCAGGGGGTTGTGGTCGAACCACGACACGTCGGAGACGTGCGGCTCCCCGGCGATCGTGGCGAACACGACGAGGTCGCTGGAGCGGATGAGCTGCTCCGCGGTGTCGTGCACGGTGACGCGGGCCGACGTCCCCGACTGCTCCAGGTAGCTGCGGAAGCCGCCTGCGCTGTCGGCGGACAGGTCGTGCACGCCGATCTCGTCGAACGACCAACCGGTGGCCGCGAGGTAGGAGTGGATGTAGCGGGCGATCAGGCCCACCCCGAAGAAGCCGACCCGGGTCGGGCGGCCCCGTCCCCGGCTGAGCCAGTCGGCCGCGGACGCCGCGGACGCCGCCGTCCGGCTGGCGCTGATGACCGAGGCCTCCATGCAGGCGAACGGGTAGCCGGTGTCGTGGTCGTTGAGGATCAGCACGGCCGAGGCCCGGGGGATCCCGGCGGACACGTTGTCCGGGAAGCTGGAGATCCACTTGATGCCGTCGACCCGCACGTCCCCACCGATCGAGGCGGGCAGCGCGATGATCCGCGCCGACGGACGGTCCGGGAAGCGCAGGAAGTACGACGGCGGGTTCACCGAGTCCCCGGCGCCGTGGAGCCGGTAGGTGGCCTCGACGAGCTCGACGATCTCCTTCTCCCGACCGTGCAGCGCGGACTGGACCTGCGCGCCGGGGACCACCGCGAACGGTGGCACGGTGAGCTGCTGTGACATGGGTTCCCCTCGTGCGGGACGGGACTGTGGGTGTCAGGCGGTCGGCGCGTGTTCGGCCAGGCGGGTCGGGTCGGCGATCCCGACGAGCACGTCGCGGGGGCCCTCGTAGGCCTCCCGGCTGTGCGCGGTGCGGATGTTGTCGACCAGCAGCAGGTCGCCGGCCTGCCAGGGGTTCCGCGCGGTGTGGGCCTCGTAGACCTCGTTGACGACCTGCACGACGTCCTCGCCGATCGGGTCGCCGTTGCCGAAGCGGGTGTTGAACGGCAACCCGTCCTCGCCGTACACGTCCACCAGGTACTCGCGCACCTCCTCGGCCAGCGTCCACTGGTTGAGGAAGGCGATCTGGTTGAACCAGCACCGCTCCCCTGTGACGGGGTGGCGGACGACGGCGTTGCGCCGCTGCCGGGTCCGCAGGCCACCGTCGGGTTGCCACTCGAACTCGATCCCGTTGGCCCGGCAGTAGCCCTCGACGGTGCTCCGGTCGTCGGTGCCGAAGGCCTCCCCGACGGATGCCCCGATCTCGTCGTTGTAGCTGCGGGTGAGCATCCAGCCGTCCCGCTCGAACCTCGCCACCAGATCCGCCGGGAGCGCTTCCAGCACCGTCGGTGCGTCGGCGACCGCCGTCGCCCCACCGGCGGTGGGTGCGGTCAGGCAGGCGAAGAGCATCAGGCCGGGTACTTCGAGCGTGTAGCTGAGCTCGTGGTGCATGCACATCGGCTGGTTGGCCGGCCATGGTGTGGCCGAGAACAGTCCGCCGGGCTGCGGCTGCCGGGGTGCGAAGGCCTCCCGCTCGGCGACCAACCGGTCGGTCAGCCGTCCGGCCACGGCGGCGACCGTGTCCGCGTCGGCCAGGCCCAGGCCGCGCACCAGCAGCGATCCGTGCTCGAGGACGGCGGCGCGCAGCGCGCCGCGGTGCTCGGCGGCCCAGGCGGCAGGGTCACCGGCGAAGCCGGCACGCAGCACCGGGGGACTGCCGGGGCGCAGCTCCACGTCGAGCAGGGACGGGGACGTCATCGGGCACTGCCTTCCGGGACTCGGGGGGAGGGGATGGGGGAGGAGCTCGCGCGCTCGTCGAGGAGGGCGGCGAGGGCGGCGAGGTGGGGTGTGGCCTGGAGCTCCTTCAGTGACACCGCGCGGCCCAGGGCGACCACGAGCTTCACCGCCGACAGGGAGGTCCCGCCGAGGGTGGCGAAGGAGTCCCGCCGGCCGATCTGGTCGGCCGGGACGCCGAGCACCGTCGACCAGACGTCGGCCACTCGCCGCTCGGTCGGCGTGGCGGGCGCGTCGTGGTCCCGCGTCACGGTGAGGAGCTCCCCGGCGAGGGCGGTCAGCGTCGTCCGGTCGATCTTGCCGTTGGCGGTCAGCGGCAGGACCTCCCGCCAGTGGAAGGTCGACGGGACCATGTAGTCGGGCACCGCCGTCCCCAGCCGCTCGCGCAGGACGTCGTCCCCGATCGGCCCGGGGCCGGAGTAGAAGGCCACCAGGCGCGTGGTCCGGTCGGCCCCCTCGGCGACCACCGCGGCGCCGTCCCGGACCCCGGGCACCCGCAACAGGGCGTTCTCGACCTCGCCGATCTCGATCCGGAAGCCGCGGATCTTCACCTGGTTGTCCCGGCGGCCGAGGAAGTCGAGCTTCCCGTTCGGCAGCCAGCGGCCGTAGTCGCCGGTCCAGCAGATCCGCTCACCCGGCCGGTTGGGGTCGTCGCGGAACACGCGGGCGGTCCGCTCGGGGTCGTTGACGTACCCACGGCCCACGCAGACACCGGAGAAGACGATCAGCCCGGGCGCACCCAGCGGGACCGGGGTCCCGTGCTCGTCGACGACGTCGACGTGCGTGTTGATGATCGGCCGGCCGAGGGGCACCCGCTCCTCGGCCGGGACCTCCTCCATGAGCTCGTGGACGGCGTCGTCGGAGGTCTCCGTCAACCCGTAGGTGTTGACCACCGGGATGCCGGGCTGGACGCCGAACCAGCGCTGGACGAGTTCCTTCTTCAGGAAGTCCCCGGTGGGGCAGACGGTGTGCAGGTCGGGCAGCTCGCGGGGGTGCTGCTCCAGGTAGGAGACGATCACCTCCAGGTACGAGGGCACCACCTGGACCACTGCGGCCCGGCCGTCGACGATCGTGTCGACGAACCGCTCGACGTCGAGGACGACGTCCTGCGGGACGACGAGGGTCCGTCCGCCGAGCACCAGCCCCGCGACCATCTGCCAGATCGAGATGTCGAAGCACTGGGGCCCCGTCTGCGGCACGACCTCGCCCTCGGTGATGCCGAGGTCCTCGACCTTGGCGAACAGGTGGTTGAGCAGGCCGGCGTGCTCGCACATGACGCCCTTCGGCTCACCGGTGGAGCCGGAGGTGAACAGCAGGTAGGCCAGCTGGTCCGGCGCCACCGGGACGCCGAGGTCACCGTCGGCGTGGTCCTCTGCCCAGGCCGCGTCGACGAGGAGCCGCTCGATGCCGGGCAGGGTCTCGAGGGCCTGGTCGAGCGTGGTGCTGCTGCGCTCCTCGGTGAGCACCAGCCGGCACTCCGAGCGGGAGAGCGCCGTCGCGATCCGGCCGGCCGGGAAGTGCGGTTCGAGGGGCAGGTACGCCCCACCGGACTTGTAGACGGCGAGCACGGTGGCCACCCACTCGAGGTCGCGCTCCATGACGACCGCGACGACGTCCTCCCGTCGCACGCCGCGTGCCAGCAGCGCCCGGCCGAGCCGGTTGGCCCGCGCGTTGAGTTCCCGGTAGGTCCACTGCCGGTCGCCGCACACCACGGCGACGGCGTCCGGCTGCCGCGCCGCGCGCTCCTCGAAGAGCTCGTGCACGGGACGGTCGGGCAGCGCGCGCCGCGGGCCACCGAGGTCCTCGAGCTGGAGGCGCAGCTCCTCGGCCGACAACAGGCTCGCCCCACCCGGGACGGCGTCCGGGTCGGCCGCCAGTTGCTCCAGCGCCGTGCGGTGGTAGCCGGCGACCCGAGCGGCCGCGTCGGCGTCCAGCACGTCGGTGCGGTACCGGACCCGCAGGGCGAGCCGGTCGCCGTGGTGGGCCCGGGCGACTCCCAGCACGATGCCGCGGGGGAGGTCGCCGCCTGCGCCGGTCGGGTCGAACACCGTCTCGAAGGCCGGTCCGCGGGCACCCAGCTGGGCCCGCAGCTCCTCGACGGGGGTGTGCCGGTGCGCCAGCACGCCGGCCTCGACCGCCGCGGTGCGCCGCACCAGTTCCCGCCACGAGCCGGCGTCCGTCGAGATCCGGCACGGCAGGGGCCGGTCACCGTTCCCGGCGATGTAGCCGGTCACCACCTCGGTCTCGCCGGAGAGCGCGGACAGCACCCGGGCGTGCGCGGCCAGCAACACCGACCCCAACGGCACCGCGAGCCGGTCGGCCAGCTTGCGCAACGCGACCCGGCTGGAGTCGGTGAGGGTGACCTCCAGGTCGGCCGACCCCGGCACGGGCGCCGGGGTCCACCGCGGGATCGTCGTCGACCCGCCGGCGGAGAGCACCTGCTCCCAGAACACCCGGCCGGCGTCCGTCGCCGTGTCGACGGCGGTCACCGGGACCCCGCCAGGTGGCGCTGGGTGGCGCGGTGCCGGCCACTCCTGCGCGGGATCGGGATGGCCGGGGACGGGCTGGACGTGCCATTCCCCCGGAACAGGTCCATGACGTCCTCCTGGGACTGGGTGGTGAGCTGGTCGTCTTCGCGCGGGGCCGGCGCGGGGAGGGGCGGGGGAGGCCCGGCCAGTTCGACGGCCGGGTTCCCGCCCCACCGAGCACCGGACGGGACCTCCTCGCCCTTCATGACGAAGGAGTCGGCCTCCACGACGACGTCGTCCCCGATGACCACGCCGTAGTGCGCCATGGCGCCGACCCCGAAGGTGACGCCGGAGCCGACAGTGGTCGCGTCGGACTTGAAGGCGTAGTCCTCCTGCGTATGGACCTGGATGTACGAGCCGGCGTTGAGGGTGACGTCGTCGCCGATCGTCACGAGCGTCTTCTCGGCCATGACGTGTCCGTCGTCGAACAGCCGCTTGCCGAGCCGGAGGCCCACGATCCGCCAGAGCAGGGCCGCGAACGGGGTACCGGCGGCGAGCCGGTGCACACCGATCCGCGCGTTGAACTTGAAGAAGCGTTCCCGCTGCCAGAAGTCGATCTCGTAGATGGAGCAGTACAGGGGTCCTGTGCCGAGGAACCGGGTGGCGGTGCGCTCGAGGCTGCAGAAGTAGACGACGCTGAAGAGCAGCAGGCCGAGCGTGGACAGGGCGATCGCCCACGCACCGAGCTCCGCAAGGCCGTCGAGGGCGGTCATGGAGACCACGGTGAGGACGAAGGAGTACACCCAGCGTGCGAGCAGGAACAGCCCGATCGTGCCCAGGTTGTACCGGTTCTTGGCGGCCAGGCGGCGCGGGAAGTCCTCGTCGTGGGCCATCCGCATGAACTTGCTGTCCCGCTCGACCGTGCGGGGGATCTCGAAGGCGGGTGCCCCGAGGAGGCCGACCCCCTCCCGGACGGGCCCGTCGATCGGGACCAGCACCTTGCTCGCGAGCAAGCAGTCGTCGCCGGTCCTGGCCCCGGCGGGGTAGATGATGTCGTTGCCGAGGAAGCTGTTCGCCCCGATGGAGGCCCGGGTCACCGAGAACGACGTGCTCGAGTAGGTGGCGTTGAGTGTCGACAGGCCACTGGCGACGACGGTGCCCCGGCCGACCGAGGTCAGCTGCGGGACCTCGTGCTTGACCTCCATGCCGAAGTTCGACCCGGTCTGCACGACGGGGGCCAGCTTGTACCCGATGCTGCGCAGGTAACCGACGATGTAGGACGTGTCACCGGTGAGCGTGATGAAGAACTTGCTGTTGGTGTAGTGCTGCATCGCCCGGTGGACCGAGTAGGCGAAGCCGTACAGGGGATAGACCTTGTCCGGCTTGAGGAAGGGTGCGAGCACCCAGGAGGCGGCCACGACGAACAGGAAGCGGACGAGGATGCCGCCGAAGAAGACGACCAGGGACAGGACCAGCGCGAACTCCCAGAACGTCGCTGACCTCAGGGCCGCCGGCCCCGGCTCGAGCAGCGCGGCCAGTTGCGGCACCGTGCCGATCACCGTGACCACACCGCCGAACATCACCGGCAGGTACACGAGCAGGGCGGTCAGCAGCTGCGCCGCGCCGTAGGCGGCTCGTCGCCAAGTGCTGCAGTCGGCCGGTTCGATCCGCTGGTAGTCCGACGTGGTGGGCTGCGCCGGGGACCCGTGCCAGCGCTCGCCAGCGGGGACGGACTGCCCGGCGTGGAGCGCGGAGGCGTGGCCCAGCTGTGCCCCGTCGCCGACCGAGCTGCCGATGTCCAGCACGGCCCTGTCGCCGACGAAGGCGTTCTCCCCGATGGTGACCGGGCCTATCTGGATCCACCCGGCGTACGCCCGGTAGCCGTTGAGGTAGCTGTCCTTGCGGACGACCGCGCCGGCGCCGATGGAGATCAGGTCACTGCACACGGGGGCGTGCCGGGTGAAGACCACGGCACCGCGGCCGACCTTCGCGCCCAGCGCCCGGAGGTAGAGGTTGTAGACCGGTGACCCGGCGAACAGGACCAGCGGATTGGCCATGACCATGGTCCTGACGAACCAGAAGCGCACGTAGCCGGGGCTCCACAGGGGGATCTGGCGGGGCTTCCACCGGCCGATGAGCGTCCACTTGACCAGGATCGGCAAGGTGCAGATGACCACGAAGGTCGTGCCACCGGCCACCACCGACCGCAGGTAGTCGTCGACCAGGGATGCGCCGGCGGTGATCCAGTCGAAGCTCCACAGGAAGACCAGGCCAGTGACGTAGGTGTAGCCGATGAAGATCAGCAGCTGCAATGCTCCGGTCAGGGCGTACTCCCGGCTGCTGGCCCGGTGCGCCACCTCGGTCGACACGGGGGCGTTCCCCGCGGCAGGGTCCGGCGCCGCCGGACCCGCCTCATCGGCTGCGAACGCCGACGCGAGCCCGCGGACCGTCGGGTTCGCGTAGACGTCCTTGATCGAGACCGCGGGCAGGCCGTCGCGCTTGCGCACGCGGGCGCAGAAGCGGGCCATGACCATGGAGTCGGCACCGAGGTCCTCGAAGAAGTTGCTGTCAGGGGCGACCGTGTCGACCTGCAGCACCTCCGCCAGCACCTCCGCCAGCCCGTCCTGGACCAGGCTGGACGCCGGTGCCGGGGCGAGGGCGGCCGCCAGGCTGCTGATCGTCGGGTGCTGGTAGACGTCCTTGATCGAGACGGCCGGCAGGTCGTCGCGCTTGCGCACGCGGGCGCAGAAGCGCGCCATCACCATGGAGTCCGCGCCCAGGTCGTCGAAGAGGTGCGCGTCGGGTGCCACGGAGTCGACCTGCAGCACCTCGGCGAGCACCTCCGCCAGGCCCGACGCGACCGGGTCGGCGGCCGGTGCGGGCGGTGGCGGCGCGAGCGCGGTCGCGAGGGCGCGGACCGTGGGGTGCTGGTAGACGTCCTTGATCGAGACGGCCGGCAGGTCGGCCTGCTTGCGCACGCGGGCGCAGAAGCGGGCCATGACCATCGAGTCCGCGCCCAGGTCCTCGAACACGTGCGCGTCGGGGTCGACGGTGTTCACCTGCAGCACCTCGGCGAGCACCGCGGCGTAGCCGGTGAGCACCGGGTCGGCCGCCGGCGTGGGGCCGGCCGACCCGGCGGGAACCAGGTCCATGGGGCGTCCCAGCACGTCAGTTCCCCGACCGCGGCAGGGGCAGCGGGACGACGTCGGCGTCCGGCCGGGAGGTGACCAGGGTGCCGTGACCCGGATCGGCGCCCGCCTCGCTCGGCCGCGACAGGCTCTCCGGGAACGGGTGGGCCGCCCGGACCGAGTCCAGCACGTCCTTCCCGAAGAGGTCCTCGAGCCAGTTGGTCTGGTAGACGGTGTCCAGGTAGCGCTCGCCCAGGTCGGGGGCGATGGCCACCGCGGTGATGCCCGGCCTGCCGTTGCGGTCCAGCCAGCTCTTCGCGCCGCTGACCACGGTGCCGGTGGAGCCGCCGAAGAGGAAGCCGCGGTGGGCCAGCCGGTGGCAGGCGTGGAGGGTGTCGGCCTCCTCGACCAGCACCACCTCGTCGATGTAGGACTCGTCGAGCAGCGCGGGACGGACCCCGCTGCCCAGCCCGGGGATCATCCGCCGCGACTGCGGTCCGCCGAAGGTCACCGACCCGACGGCGTCCACCGCGACGACGTGCACCGGACGGTGCCACTCGCGGAAGAAGCGCGCACAGCCCATGAGGGTCCCGGTGGTGCCAGCGCCCACGAACAGCACGTCGAGGTCGGGGAAGTCACGGGCGATCGCCGGTGCGGTCCGCTTGAGGTGGGCCCGCCAGTTGCCCGGGTTGCGGTACTGGTTCAGCCAGACGAAGCGGCTGTCGGAGGCGCACATCGCCTCGACGTAGTCGATCCGGGCGCCCAGGAAACCGCCCACCGGGTCAGGCTCGGTGACGATGTGGACCTGGCTGCCCAGCGCCTCCATCAGCCGCCGGGTCGACAGGTTGCAGCGCGGGTCGGTCACGCACAGGAAGCGGTAGCCGCGGCTGGCCGCGATCATGGCCAGCGCGACGCCGAGGTTGCCCGACGAGGACTCGATCAGCACGGAGTCAGGCGTCAGGACGCCGTCCCGCTCGGCTGCCTCGACCATCTCGGTGGCGGCCTTGAGCTTGATCGAGCCGGCGAAGTTGAAGCCCTCGCACTTGAGGTACAGCGGGACGTCGAAGATCGACGCCACGTCCACGTACAGGTCGTCCTCGTTGAAGGCCTGCGGGACGGAGATGACGGTCACTACGGTCTCCTCAGGGGTCGCAGCGCACGGGGCTGCTCGTGGGAACCGGGACTACGGGGAAGTGGGCAAGAGCTCGCACTCAGACGGAGGCGGCGGCTGCGCGACTGATACACGGGGCCGGACTGCGCGGTCGGGGGAGTCCGCATCGGGCTGGACCGGCGCGGCTCATCGCGCTCAGGTGTCCGGGAGGGACCCGCTCGGGCTGGGTCGGGACCATGGGTTCCCCCGCACGCTCGACCGGCTGTGCCGACGGCACCACGGTGTGCCGCCGATCCGGTGTGATGCATGAAGTCTGTGTTACGGGGAGGTTTCGTCTCCATGAGACATCTGGTGTAGTCCGGACGGCCCAGGACCAGGGACCCTGTCGAGCCGTCCAGCGGCCGACACCCGGACCGCCTCCCTGTCCCCGTCGGCCCCGCCGCCTAGCGTGGGCGGCGATGTCCGAGGCACCCCGCACCCCGTCGTCCCCCGTGACCACCGAGCTGCCCGCGGGCCCGCCCGCCGGTGCGACACCGTCCGGTGCCATCTCGTCCGGCGCCACACCGCCAGGCGCCACGCCCGCAGGTGCCACGCCCGCAGGCGCGTCTCCCTCGGGTCCCGTGCCCTCGGAACCGGTCCCGTCCGGCCCGGTACCACCCGCCGCGACGGCGACCGGCCCGATCCCGGTCGGGGTGCCGCCGGCGCCGCCGCAGCCGGCCGCCGGTCCCACCGCGGCACCGGAGGGCGCCCAGCCGACCGGTCCGGCTCCCCGCCGTCCCCGGATCGGCGCCCGCGTCCCGTTCCCGCTGACCCGGATGGGCCCGTGGGCGCCCGTCGCCGGGGCGGTGGTCGGCCTGCTCGCCGGGCTGGTCGTCGTGCTGCTGCTCGGCGGGGTCGCCGAGGCGTTCCGGGAGCGCCTGGCGCTGGTCTTCCTCACGGTCGGGCTCGGCATGCTCGGCGCCGCCGGGGCCCTGCTGGCCGACGAGGTCCGTCTGGTGCGCCGCGGGGCGCGGGAGGCCGGTGTCCGGCCGGCCTGGGTCGAGGCGACGGCCAACCTCATCAACGGCCTCACCCCGGCCAGGCTGCTCCTGCTGGCCAGCGCGTTCGTCCTCTTCCTGGCCGCCTACGTCAGCAACTGAGCCGGCCGGCGTCCCGGGTCCCACCCCGAGCCTGCGAAGGGTGGGGGGACGAGGACTCTCACGAGGTGTGGGGACGGGTGGTCCTCCCTCAGGCGTAGGCCTCCACGGCGAGGTACACCGCCAGGCCGATCCCGGCGAGGGCGATCAGCCGGCGCAACAGGACCTGGGGCGCGCGGCGCACCACCCGCGGACCGAGGCGCCCGCCCACGAACAGGCCGATCGCCAGCGGGAGCGCGGCCGACCAGGCGACCGGCGCGAACACCACGAAGCCGATCGAGGCGGTGAGGTTGGCCGCGAGCAGCACCACGTTGCGCAGCGCGTTGCCGACCGCCAGGCCCTCGCCGGTCGACAGCAGGAACAGCGCCAGCAGCATCACGCCGGCCGCGGCACCGAAGTAGCCGCCGTAGACGGCGATCGCGGCGACGGCCAGCGGCAGCCACCACGGGTCCCGGTGCGTCGGGTGCGCGGCGGCCCCCCGCGCGGCCAGTTCCCGCGGCGGCCGCTGCACCAGCAGCGCCAGGGCCGCCCCGCCGATCAGCCAGGGCACGATCCGCTCGAAGGCGTCCGACGGCGTGAGCAGGAGCAGGGCCGCACCGGCCGCGCCGCCCAGCACCGCACCGCCCGTGAGCCGCAGCAGCCGCCGTCCCTGTCCGCGCAGCTCCGGCCCGGAGGCGCTCACCGACCCCACGCCGTTGAGCACCAGGGCGACGGTGTTGGTCACGTTCGCCGCCACCGGCGGCAGGCCGGCCGCGAGCAGCGCCGGGTAGCTGACCAGCGAGGCCAGGCCCGCGATGCTGCCGGTCAACCCCCCGCCGACGCCGGCCAGCACGAGCAGGGCGAAGTCCGCAGGGGTCACCCGCCGTAGCCGTCGCGGTCCGGGGCCGCCCGCAGGTCCGCCGGCACCAGGCGGCCGGCGATGATGTCCGCGGCGACGTCGTCCACCACCCGGCCCGCGGCGATCGCCGAGGCGCGCATCGCGGCGATGGCATCGGTGGCGTCCAGGCCGAAGGAGATGCCGACCAGGCCCATGGCCTGCCAGACGTTGGCCCGCCGCTGCGCGTGCGGGCCGTCCATCCAGTTGCTGCCGTCGTCCGGGAACTCCGGGCCGGTCACCGCGACCGCCAGCTCCTGAGTAGTCACCCGGGCGACGTCCTGCAGGTCACCGCGGTCGAGCGAGGTCAGCTGCGCGAGGTCGCGCACGTAGAGGTCCAGCACCACCAGCGGCCCCATCGGCGGGGGCAGCGGCACCGAGAGCACGCCGCGGTAGGTCGTCTCGTGGAGCAGCGAGGCCCACAGCTCCGGCCAGTTGCGCGCGATGTCCTCGAGGGAGAAGGCGATCACCGTGCCGTTGTCCTGCGCGCGCAGGCAGGGGCCGTCACCCACGGTGAACTGCAGGCGCTCGGCGTGCGCGGTCTGCGCGTCGCTGGCGCCGATCGGCGTCCGCAGCAAGCCCACGTGCAGGCTCAACGCGGCTCCGTCGACACGCAGCGCGGCGGCGCAGGCCCGCGCCAACCGCGAGGGCAGCAGTTCGGGGCCGGCCAGGTCGGCCGACGAGGCGGCCAGGGCCTGGTCGAAGCGTTCGGCTGCACTCCCGGTCATGGGTCAAGCTTGCCGTCCGGCTCGGACGGCTCCGACACCGGCCGGTCCGACGGGGTCACCGGGTCAGCAGCACGGCGATCGCGACGCAGCCGAGGACGACGATGGCGGCGCGCAGCACGGCGGACGGGAGTCGGCGGCCGAACCGGGCGCCGACGTACCCGCCGAGCAGCGACCCGGCCGCCACCAGCCCGGCCGCGCGCCAGTCGACGCGGTCGGTCGCCACCACGATGTAGGCCCCGGCGGCGACGCCGTTGACCGCCAGCGTGAGCACGTTCTTGATCGCGTTGAGCCGCTGCAGGGACTCGTGCAGCAGCAACCCGAAGACGCCGATCTGCAGCACACCCTGGCTCGCCGCGAAGTAGCCGCCGTAGCTGCCGGTGGCGTAGGCGCCGGCGAAGAGCGCGGCCAGCCGGCCGGGGCCGATCCCCGGCGGCGGCTCGTCCTCGGCGCGCCGGCGCGCCAGGGCCCGCCCCACCAGCGGCTGGACGGCGACGAGGACGACGGCCAGCCCGACCAGCACCGGCACGATCGCCTCGAAGCTGCTCGCCGGCAGGTGCAGCAGCAGGAACGCGCCGGTCAGCGCGCCGAGCACCGAGGCGGGCAGCAGCCGCAGCAGCAGTCGGCGCTGCCCGGCGAGCTCACGCCGGTAGCCCAGCGAGCCGGCGAGGTTGCCCGGCACCAGGCCGAGGGAGTTGCTGATCGTCGCGGTCACCGGCGGCAGGCCGACGGCGAGCAGCACCGGGAAGGTCACCAGCGTGCCCGAGCCGACGACGGCGTTGATGCCGCCCGCGGCCAGGCCCGCCACGGCGACCGCGAACATCTCCAGGACGGTCATCTGGTCATCGCCCCTGAGGGTGCCACGCCCGCAGGCGACCGGGCCCTGGGGGAGTCCGGTGCGCACGCGGGTCATCGGCCGGGCCGGGCTGACCGCCGTCGTCGCCACGGTCCTGTTCGCGGTGCGCTGGGCATGGCGGTGCTCCCGGACCGCGCCGGACCTCGACGACCGGCCCGGGCTGGGTCAGTTCAGGCTGAGCCCACCGACGCCGAGCGCGCGGAGGCCGGATCCGTCCGGCTCGCTCCACACCCGCCACGGCACGGTGCGGAGGGGGGCCGCGGTCTCCGGCTCGGTCGACACGGGCGCGATCCGCCACGTGCTGGTCCTGACGACCGTGCCGAAGCGGCTGTCCGGAACCGCTCCCGACGTCGTCAGGCACCGGGCGGTGATGCACGGGTTCGGTCCGACGGTCGTCAGGGCCGCGCGCAGCCGCTGCAGGACCTGGTCGAGCTGCGCGAGGGAACCGGAGTCGTCCCGGGCGGCGTGGACCTGGAGGGTCAGGAGCTCGGACCCGACAGGGGCGGAGCTGCGCTCGTCGACCGTCCACCTCACGGAGGCGAAGCAGGACGCCGTCCGGCCCTCCGCAGCGCCGTCCGCCTCCAGGAGCCGGGCGTAGTTGGCCAGCAGCGTCCTCAGCATGGCGTCCCGCACGATGAGGGTGAGCGCCACGATGCGAAGGTCCACGGGAGCCTCCCTCGAGCCGGCGGTGTCGACGAGAGCCGGAACGCGTCGTCCACCTCACCTCGGTATCTGCGTCCTCGACCTTAGGCGGGCGATGCCGAGCGGCAGCCCAGGAGAAGGCAAGACTTCGGTTAAACCGTGCGGCGGTCCGGCGAGGGCCGTGACCTGCGCCGACCCAGGCCGTCCACGTCGCCGTCCAGCCCCGCCCGACCCCTGCTCCGGTGTCGACCCGTGCCGCTCCGCACGGCGTGTCCACCCGTGTCGCGTGCGGCGACCCCGAGGTCGACAGACGTCGGCAGGACGGCGGCCCCCTTGCAGGGGCCCGCCGCGAGCCTGCGAGTGGCGGGGGGCAAGGGGGTCCTTCTACTTCCGGCCCGCGTCGACGACGCGCATCACGACGGCCCCCTCCTCGTCGGAGGCCTCGAGGTCGACCTCGACGTCGAAGCCCCAGTCGTGGTCGCCGGCCGGGTCGTCGAGGATCTGCCGGACCCGCCAGACGCCGGGCTGCTTGTCCCAGATGAGCAGGGCCGGGCCGCGGGCGTCGGCGCCGGTGCCGAGCTCGGCGTGCTCGGCGAAGTAGGCCTGCACCACCTCGCCCCACCGGTCGGCGTCCCACCCGGAGCCGCGGTCGAGCTCCCCGAGGTCGTACCACCGGCGGCGGGCGAACAGCTCGACCCGGCGGAACAGCTGGTTGCGCACCATCGCGGTGAACGCCCGCTCGTTGCCGGTGAGCGGGCGCGGGCGGGTCGGCACGGCGACCGGCGCGTCCAGCGGCTGGTCCGGGCTGGTCAGCTGCTCCCACTCGTCGAGGAGCGAGGAGTCGACCTGGCGGACCAGCTCGCCGAGCCACTCGACGAGGTCGGTCACCTCGTCGGTGCGGGCGGCGGCGGGGACGCCGGAGCGCAACGCCTTGTAGGCGTCGGAGAGATAGCGCAGCACCGCGCCCTCCGCGCGGGTCAGCCCGTAGGTGTTGACCAGCTCGCGGAAGGTGTAGGCGTTCTCCCACACGTCGCGGACGACGGACTTCGGCGAGAGGTGCGCATCGGCCGCCCACGGGTTCGAGCGGGTGTAGACCTCCAGCGCGTGCTCCAGCAGCTCCTCCAGCGGCTTGGGGTGGGAGATGTCCTCGAGCAGCTCCATGCGCTCCTCGTACTCGATCCCCTCGGCCTTCATCTGGGCCACCGCCTCGCCCTTGGCCTTGTTCAGCTGCGCGGCCAGGATCTGCCGCGGGTCGTCGAGGGTGGCCTCGATGACGCTGACCACGTCCAGTGCGTAGGTCTCCGACTCCGGGTCGAGCAGGTCGATCGCGGCCAGGGCGAAGGTCGACAGCGGCTGGTTGAGCGCGAAGTCCGGCGGCAGGTCCAGCGTCAGGTCGTAGCGCCGTCCGTCCGGCTCCGGCTCGGGCAGCCGCTCCAGGACGCCGGCCTGCAGCAGCGACCGCGCGATGCCGATCGCCTCGCGGATCAGCCGCAGCTGCCGCTTGCGCGGCTCGTGGTTGTCGGTGAGCAGCCGGCGCATCGCGACGAACGGGTCGCCGGGCCGGTCGACCACGTCGAGGACCATCGCTGTGGTGACCCGCATGTGGCTGGTCAGCTTCTCCGGCTCGGACTCGATCAGCCGCTGCATGGTCGCCTCGCTCCACGGCACCATGCCCTCGGGCGCCTTCTTGCGCACGAGCTTGCGGCGCTTCTTCGGGTCGTCGGAGACCTTCGCGAACTGCTTGAGGTTCTCCACCTCGTGCTCGGGGGCCTGGACGACGACGGTGCCCGCTGTGTCGTAGCCGGCGCGCCCCGCCCGGCCGGCGATCTGGTGGAACTCGCGCACCTGGAGCAGCCGGGTGCGGGTGCCGTCGTACTTGGACAGCGCGGAGAACACGACGGTGCGGATGGGCACGTTGATGCCGACGCCGAGGGTGTCGGTGCCGCAGATGACCTTGAGCAGACCGGCCTGCGCCAGCTGCTCCACCAGCCGCCGGTACTTGGGCAGCATCCCGGCGTGGTGGACGCCGATGCCGTGGCGCACCAGCCGCGACAGCGTCGTCCCGAAGGAGGTGGTGAACCGGAAGCCGCCGATCGTCTCGGCGATCGCGGCCTTCTCCTCCTTGGTGCACACGTTGACGCTCATCAGCGCCTGCGCGCGCTCCAGCGCCGAGGCCTGGGTGAAGTGGACGACGTAGACCGGCGCCTGCCGGGTGTCCAGCAGCTCCTGGATCGTCTCGTGCATCGGCGTGGTCGCGTAGTAGTGGTGCAGGGGCACCGGCCGCTCGGCGTTGGCCACCAGCGCGGTGGGCCGGCCGGTGCGGCGGGTGAGGTCCTCGCGCAAGAAGGTGACGTCGCCCAGCGTGGCGCTCATCAGCAGGAACTGCGCCTTCGGCAGCTCCAGCAGCGGCACCTGCCAGGCCCAGCCGCGGTCGGGGTCGCCGTAGAAGTGGAACTCGTCCATGACCACGAGGCCGATGTCGGCGTCCGCGCCCTCGCGCAGGGCGATGTTGGCGAGCACCTCGGCGGTGCAGGCGATGATCGGGGCGTCCCGGTTGACCGCGGCGTCGCCGGTGAGCATGCCGACGTTCTCCGCGCCGAAGACGCCGCACAGCGCGAAGAACTTCTCGCTGACCAGCGCCTTGATGGGCGCGGTGTACCAGCTGCGCCGTCCCGCGGCCAGCGCGGCGTACTGCGCGCCGGTGGCCACCAGCGACTTGCCCGAGCCGGTCGGCGTGGCCAGGACGACGTTGGCACCGCTGACCAACTCGATCAGCGCCTCCTCCTGCGCCGGGTACAGCGTCGTGCCGTTGCCCTCCGCCCAGGCGGCGAAGGTGCTGAACAGCTCGTCGGGGTCGGCACCGAGCGCCCGGAGCGCGGAGAGGTCGCCGGGGTCGTCGAGGAGGGGAGGGGCGGCGGTCGCGGTCATCGTGGGAGACAGCGTGCCCGACGGCCCTCCTCTTCCCGTGACGTGCCCGGCCCGACCCGCGCCGGTTCTGTTGCCGACGGCGGGGGTAGGGCGACCGCGACGCCGAGACCAGGCACCCGGCCCAGCCCGCCCGACCCACCCAGACCGCAGGAGGACGACCGTGTCCGAGCCCCGTCCCGAGTCCCAGCCCGCCCAGCAGCAACAGGTCCCCGGCACGCTGGGGGAGATGGACCCCAAGCCCGACCACGGCGAGGAGAGCTACCGCGGCTCCGGCCGGCTGACCGGCAAGGCGGCGGTCATCACCGGCGGTGACAGCGGCATCGGCCGAGCCGTCGCCATCGCCTTCGCCCGCGAGGGCGCCGACGTCCTGATCTCGTACCTGAACGAGCACGAGGACGCCAAGGACACCGCGAAGTACGTCGAGGAGGCCGGCCGGAAGTGCGTGCTCGTCCCCGGTGACCTCGCCGACCGCGCCCACCAGAAGACGATCATCCCCAAGGCCGTCGAGGAGTTCGGCAAGGTCGACGTCCTGGTCAACAACGCCGCGTTCCAGATGAGCCACGACTCGCTCGACGAGATCTCCGACGAGGAGTGGGACCACACCCTGGCGGTGAACCTGACGGCGATGTTCACGCTGACCAAGGACGCGATCCCGCACATGCAGCCGGGGGCCTCGATCATCAACTCCTCGTCGGTGAACTCCGACAACCCCAGCCCGAACCTGATCGCCTACGCGATGACCAAGGCCGGCATCGCCAACTTCTCCGCCAGCCTCGCGCAGATGCTGGCGGAGAAGGGCATCCGGGCCAACAGCGTGGCCCCGGGCCCGATCTGGACGCCGCTGATCCCGGCGACCATGCCGGAGGAGAAGGTGGAGAGCTTCGGCCAGCAGGTGCCGCTGGGCCGGGCCGGCCAGCCTGCCGAGCTCGCGCCGGTGTACGTGCTGCTGGCCAGCGACGAGGCGTCCTACGTCTCCGGCGCCCGGGTCGCGGTCACCGGCGGCAAGCCGATCCTCTGATGCAGGACCCCGTCCTCCCCACCCTTCGCAGGCTCGGGGCGGGGCGCGGGACGGGGCCGGCCCCGGGTGCGGTAGCCGCGCCCGGGGCTCCGCTCAGCCGACGCTGCCGGCGGCCACGGACGCGCTCCACGGCGTGACCGAACCGTCGGCCCGCACCCCGCGGACCTGGTAGGTCAGCCGCGCCGCGTCGGACAGGGCCGCCAGGCGGGCGGGGTCGTCCCCCGGCGTGGTGCCGATGCCCTGGGCGACCTGCAGCTCGATGCACCCGTCGTCGAGCTGCTCGATCTGGGGGGAGGTCCCCTCCGAGGTCAGCGTCTGGACCTCCCAGCGCTCGAGGTCCTCCTCGCCGGGCAGCGGCTCGAAGCACGCCTCCCAGGTGGTCGACCAGGTGCCGGCGGCCGTGTCGACGTCGTCGGTCGTGGTCGCCGACGCCAGCACCGGGGCCGGTCCGGCCACGGTCGCCGAGGACGGTGCCGCCGCGGCGCCGAGCGCGGTCTCGGCCTCGCCGCCGGACGAGCAGCCGGTGAGCCCGGCGGCCAGCGCGAGGAGCGCGGCCGCCGGGCGCAGCGGACGGAGGAGCGGGGTCACCACTCGACGGAGCCGAAGACCTGACCGTTGAGGACGATCGTGTCCGGCGGGACGACGGCGCCGGCGGGCAGCTCGGTCCCGACGACCGCGCTGCGCTCCCCGATGGTCGCGTCGTTCCCGATCGTGCTGCGGAAGACGACCGATTCGTCGCCCAGCGTCACGTCGTCGCCCACGACGGTCTGCTCGTCGGGCTGGCCCTCGACGACGACCCGACCGCCCCCGTGCACGACCACCCCGGCGCCGTAGCGGACGCCGTCGCCGACGTGGAGGTCGGTGTGCTCCAGGGCGTGGAAGACCACGTCGTCGCCCATCTCGTCGACGGAACCGACCACGAACGGCTCTCCCTCGTCGGCGCGGATGGCGATCCGCTCCCCGGTGCGCTCCGCGAAGCGGGCGTAGGTGTCCGCCAGGTCGACGTCGCCGATGACGCGGTTGCGGAAGTCCGGCTGCGCCTGCTCCCGGCCGGCGAAGCTCGGCAGGTCGCGGTCGGGGTTGAACTCGCTGCCGCCCGGGTCCACGTGGGCGCCGTGCACGGCCTCCGGGTCCTCGAGGTACAGCTCGGTGTACTCGCGGGCCAGCGACTCGTTGACGTGGAGGACGCCCTCGTTGAAGTCGACGTCGCCCTGGTTGAGGTAGCGGACCTTGCCCAGGGCCGGGTCGCCGGCCTCGGCGTCGGTGGTCACGTTCTTGCCGGGCAGCACCAGGAAGCCGCTGGGCAGCGTGACGCCGGGGGCGACCCGGGCCAGGGCCGAGACCCCGGAGTCGACCTCGACCGTGGCGCCGTCGACCTGCGCGCCGAAGGAGAGGAAGACCGAGCCGCCCTTGGTGTCGACGCCCGCGTCGACCACGGCCTGCGGCAGCGGGCGGGACCCGGTGCCGACGCTGGCCGTCCCGATCACGGAGGAGCCGTGCGCCAGGATGACCTCGTCGCCGACCTCGATGCCCTCGCCACCGCGCGCGTCGACCGTGACGTTGTCCTGCGCGTTGGACGCCGCGCCGATGGTGATGGGCGCGTGCCGGGTGGCGAACAGCTGGGCGAACGGGCCGACGTAGGTCTGCGCGCCGAGCCCGATGTGCCGGGCCCCGCTGACCGTGGCGGTCGGGTCGAGGAACGTCGCGGTGGCGGCCGAGCCGTCCGTCGAGCACACCGGCACGTTGCCGCGGGTCGGGGAGCAGCGTCGCCCGTCGGACTCGGCCAGTGCGGGGGTGAGGGTCCCGACCACCACGGCGGTGGCCGCGGAGCCGGTGAGCAGTGCTCGTCGCATGGGGATCCGTCCGTGGGGGGACGCCCACCCGGCCGGGCGGGTCTGTGGACACGCTCCAGTTGTGCACTACGGGGGGTCAATGGCCGTTGTGCGGGCCAACCGGTTCCCCGGACGGCGCGGGCCGCAGCGCAGCCGCGAGCGCGCCGATCGAGCGAGGCCCCACCCGGCAGCAGCCGCCGACGAGGCGAGCGCCGGCATGCACCCAGGTCAGGGCGTTATGCGGGGAGAGACCGGCGGTACCGGTCCAGCGGCGGCCGGCGGCGTCCCAGCGCTCGCCGCTGTTCGGGTAGACGACGACGGGTCTGCCGGCGACCCCGGCGGCGGTCACCGCCGCCAGGACGCCGTCCGGGTCGGTGCAGTTGACGCCGACGGCGACCACGGCATCGAGGTCGCGTGCCATCGCGAACACCTCCCCGGCCGGCTCGCCGCGCCTCGTGCGCACGACGCCGTCGCTGTCCAGCACCGTGGTGAGCGACAGCCAGACCGGCATGCCCAGCATGTCGGCCTCCTCCAGCAGTGCCTCGGCCTCGGCGGCGGCGGGCACCGTCTCGCAGGCCAGGACGTCGGCCCCGGCCTCGGCCAGCCACTCCATGCGCGGCCGGTGCCACTGCCGGAGCCGGTCGACGCCGATCTCGTCGGCGTAGGCGCCGGTGTACTCCGACCCGTCCGCGAGGGCCGCGCCGTAGGGCCCGACAGACCCGGCGATCCACGCGTCGGGGGCGCCGCGCTCGGCCAGGTGGACCGAGCGGACGACGAGCCGCCGGGCCTCCGTCGCGTCCAGCCCGGCAGCGGCGAGCCCCTCCACCGACACCTGGTAGCTGGCCGTCGTCGCCACCTGGGCGCCGGCTGCGGCGAAGGCGGCGTGCGCGGCGACGACCGCCTCGGGTGCGTCGTGCAGCAGCCGCGACGACCACAGCTCCGAGGACAGGTCGTGCCCCTGCGCCTCCAGCTGGGTGGCCAGTCCGCCGTCGAGGACCACCGGCCCGGCGGCCAGAGCGGTGGCGAGGGGGAAGTCGGGCATGCCCTGATGGTGCCCGCCGCGCTCGGCCTGCGGTGTCCGCCGCCCACCCCGAGGATCGGGCGCATGGTCTTCATCTGGAGCAGCGGCTGGGGCCCGCGGCGGCGCCGGCACGGTCCGGGGTACGGCCGGAGGTACGGGCCGCGGTACGGCTACGGCCCCGGGTACGGCTACGGGCCGCGCCGCGGCCACGACCGGGACGGCTCGTGCCTGCGCGACCTGCTGTTCCTCAACACCGGGTGCTGCCTGGCCAACGCGATCGGCTGCGGCATCGACGGGCTGTTCCTCGTGCCGACGACGGTGCGGCACGTGCACGCCACCGGCACCGGGCGGCGCGGGACCCGGGTGCGGGACCGGCTGGTGGCCGCCGTCCGGGTCTACCAGCGCGAGGTCAGCCCCCGGCGCCCACCGTGCTGCCGCTTCGAGCCGACCTGCTCGGCCTACGCCGTCCAGGCCCTGGAGCGGCACGGCGCCGGCCGCGGCTGCTGGCTCACCCTGCGCCGGCTGGTGCGCTGCCGGCCCGGCGCGGCCGGTGGCCCCGACCCGGTGCCCGCCGCCGCCTGAGGTCCCTCGGCCACACTGGCCGCGTGCCGACCACCGACGACGCCGCCGCGGACCTGCCGGTCAGCGGCTCGCTCGTCGTGCCCGCGGCCGCGTTGCACTGGCGGTTCTCCCGCTCGTCGGGCCCGGGCGGTCAGGGCGTCAACACCGCCGACTCGCGGGTGGAGCTGTGGGTCGCGCCGCTCGAGCTCCCCGGCCTGACCGACGCCCAGCGGCAGCGGCTGGTCGAGCGCCTGGCCGGCCGGCTGGTGGACGGCGTCCTGACCGTGGCCGCCAGCGAGCACCGGCAGCAGCTCCGCAACCGGCAGGCCGCGCGCGAGCGGCTGGCCGCCGTCCTGCGCGCGGCGCTGGCCCCACCGCCCGCGGCCCGCCGGCGCACCCGGCCCACGCGCGGGTCGCAGGAGCGGCGGATCCAGGCCAAGAAGCAGCGCGGGCAGCTCAAGAAGCAGCGCCGCTCCTGGGACTGAGGCAGTGCCCTCGCCGTGGCTCGTGCTCTGCCCACGGTGGTGGGCAGAGCACGAGCGTCCCGGGGACACCCGGTCGCCAGGGGAGGGGGTTCAGCCGCCCGCGACCTCGGCCCGCCGGCGCTCCAGGAAGGCCCGCTCGCGGGCGTTCCCGGCCAGCGCGAGCGCGTCGTCGTACGCCTCCGCCGCCTCCGCGTCGCGGCCCAGCCGGCGCAGCAGGTCCGCCCGGACGGCAGGCAGCAGGTGCGAGCGCGGCAGGTCGAGCCCGTCGACCAGCGCCAGCGCCGCCGCGGGGCCGTGCACCTCGGCCACCGCGACCGCGCGGTTGAGCGCCACCACCGGGCTCGGGGTCAGCGCCAGCAGGTGGTCGTACAGCGCGAGCACCTGCGCCCAGTCGGTGTCCGCGGCGGTCGGGGCGTCGCTGTGCACCGCCTGGATCGCCGCCTGCACCTGGTAGGGCCCGGGTGCGCCGCGCCGCAGGCAGCGCCGCACCAGTTCCTGCCCCTCCGCGATCAGGGCGGCGTCCCACCGGGAGCGGTCCTGCTCGGGCAGCGGCAGCAGCGACCCGTCCGGTGCGACCCGGGCCGCCCGGCGCGACTCGCTCAACAGGACGAGCGCCAGCAGGCCGAGCACCTCGGGCTCGTCGGGCATCAGCCCGGCCAGCTCGCGGGCCAGTCGGACCGCCTCCGCGCACAGGTCGGTGCGCACCAGGCGGTCCCCGGCCGACGCGGTGTGCCCCTCCGCGTAGACGAGGTAGACGACCGCCAGGACGCCGGCCAGCCGGTCGGGCAGGTCGGCCTCGGCCGGCACCCGGTAGGGGATGCGGGCGTCGCGGATCTTGGTCTTGGCCCGCACCAGGCGCTGGGCCATCGTCGCCTCCGGCACCAGGAACGCGTGCGCGATCTCCGCGGTCGACAGGCCGCCCACCAGCCGCAGCGTCAGCGCCACACGGGTGGCCGGCGCCAGGGCGGGGTGGCAGCAGGTGAACAGCATGCGCAGCCGGTCGTCGCGCACGGCGCCCTCCCCGGGCGGGGGTCCGGGGTCGGCGAGCAGGGCCGCCGCGCGGTACCGGTCGGTGCGGGTCGACTCGCGGCGCAGCCGGTCGATGGCCCGGTTGCGAGCGGTGGTGACGATCCACCCGGCCGGGCTGGGCGGCACGCCGTCGACCGGCCAGCGCTGCACGGCAGTGAGGAAGGCGTCCTGCACCGCCTCCTCGGCGGCGTCGATGTCGCCGAGGAGGCGGGTGAGGATGGCGACCGCGCGCCCGTAGGACTCGCGGAAGACCGCCTCCACGTCGGGCGTGCGGACGTCGGGCACCGCGTCAGACGCCCGGGCTCGCGACCGGCCGGACCTCCACCGGCAGGGTCGTCGCCCGGGCGACCTCGCGGCCCCAGGACAGCGCCGCGTCGAGGTCCTCGGCCTCCACGATCGTGAAGCCGCCGACGTGCTCCTTGGCCTCCACGTAGGGGCCGTCGGTGACCAGGAAGTCCTCGCCTGCGGGCCGCACCACGGTCGCGGTCTCCGCGGGGTGCAGGCCGGCGGAGAAGACCCAGGCGCCGGCGGCACGCATCCGCTCGGTCACCGCGGCCACGTCCCGCATGATCGGGCCGAGGACCTCGGGCGCGGGCATCGGGCCGTCGGGCTGGATCAGGCTGAGCAGGTACTGCGGCACGGTTGCCTCCTCGGGTTGGGCGGCCGGCACGGTACCGGCTGCTCACCCCCTGTACGAACGACCCGGCCGGAGATCGACAACCTCCGCGGATTCTTCCCAGGAGTGCTCGAGGCGACCTCGCTGTCGAGCGTGGACGACGTCCACCGGCGACCGGGTGGGACGCGCGGACAGGCGCAACCCGCCCGTGGCGACTGCGTCGGAGCTCAGCCGCTGCATCCATCCCGTCCGCGTCGGGCTGCCGCAGCGGCAGGTCCGCATCAGCCGTGCGGTTGTACAGGTCGGCGGGCAGGAGACGGGCCCGCCCCACCGTCGAGCCGGCGCCGTCGGGGTCGACGAGCAGGTCGGCGCGGTCGCTGCTGCCGTCGGCGAAGCAGGCGGTGACGTCACCGTCGGGGTGCACCTGGTGGTGCGTGAACTCCTTGCCGAAGGACAGGGCCTCGCCGAGGCCGTGAGCAAGCAACCGCCGTACCGGGACCCGGCCAATGCCGGATTCGCCGCCCGACTCATCGGTCCCGGCCCACTAGCCGACCCCCACACGGTGGCGGGTCACGCCATCGAGGCCACCGAGGAACGGCTGTCCCGTCGGACCCGCCCGGGGACGGTCCCCGCTCCGGGGGCCGACCCCGACGTCCCGACCACGCCGTGACCGCGCACCGGTGGCGGGGGATCGGTCCCCACGCCCTGGCGCGAGCGATCAGTCCTGCGGCGGGCGCACCAGCAGCCACAGCGGCAGGGCGCCGTCGGTGCTCTCCATCGCGCGGTCGACCTCGAAGCCGAGACGCCGCAGGAACCGGACGGCGGCCCAGGTCGAGACGAGCGCGGCAGCGGGCAGTCCGGTCGTGTCGCAGTGGGCCAGCCCGGGCTGCAGGAGCGCGGTGCCGTACCCGCGCCGCCGGCTGCTGGGCCGGGTGCCCAGGTGGGACAGCCACCAGTGCGGGCCGGCCGGGCGGGCGGCGTCGACCAGCGCGCGGGTGTCCCGCACCCGCGACCAGTGCGAGCCGCTGATGTGCGGCAGCTCGGTGGCCAGCGCGGCGCGGACGTCGTCGAGCACCGGCCGGGTGCCCGGTGCGCCCTCGGGGGCCTCCCAGGTGGCGACGCCGGTGACGTCCTCGGTGACCCAGCCCGTGCCGGTGGAGACCGCGCGGTGGCCGGCGTCGAGCTCGGCGAGGCGGGTCAGCCGCTGGATCCGGCCGTCGTCCGGCAACGCCCAGCGGGCCCAGCGCGAGGTGGACAGCGCGAGGGTCAGGGTGGCGGCGATCCGCGGCACGTCGCGCTGCTCGGCGAGGCGGACCGACGGGGCGCCGAGGTGCACGGTGATCACGCGGTCGGCCACCCGGCCAGCGTAGGCGGGAGCTAACAACCGCCCCCGGGACGGCGTGAGGTCTCCGGAACGCAGGGTTGACGCCGATGCCGCGGCCGGGAAACCGCGGCCCCGGAACCTCGTCGGCGTGACCGCGACCGCCCTGCCCGGAGTGCTCGCCGGGCCCGGCCCGCGCACCCGGACGACGCAGACCCACTGCCCGTACTGCTCGCTGCAGTGCGGCGTCACGATGACCGCCGGCGACCGTCCGGCGACGCTGCAGCCGGCCGACTTCCCGACCAACCGCGGCGGCCTGTGCTCCAAGGGCTGGTCGGCCCCGGAGCTGCTCGACCACCCCGAGCGGCTGACCCGCCCGCTGGTCCGCGCCGTCCCCGGCGACCGCACCAGCCCGCTGGTCGAGTCCACGTGGGAGGAGGCACTGGACCGGGTCGTCGCCGCGATCGAGCGCACCCAGGCCGAGCACGGCCGCGACGCCGTCGGCTGCTTCGGCGGCGGCGGGCTGACCAACGAGCAGGCCTACCAGTTCGGCAAGTTCGCGCGGGTCGCCTTGCGGACGAGCGCCATCGACTACAACGGCCGGTTCTGCATGTCCTCGGCGGCCGGCGCGGCCAACCGGGCCTTCGGTCTCGACCGCGGCATGCCGTTCCCGTTGTCCGACGTCGCCGCGGCCGACGTCGTCGTCCTGGTCGGGTCCAACCCGGCCGACACCATGCCGCCGGCGATGCAGTGGTTCGACGAGGGCCGGGCCCGCGGCGCCCAGCACGTCGTCGTCGACCCCCGCCGGACGGCGACCGCCCGCAACGCCGCCCTGCACCTGCAGCCGCTGCCGGGCACCGACCTGGCGCTGGCCAACGCGCTGCTGCACATCGCGATCGCCGAGGGCCTCGTGGACGAGGACTACGTCGCGGCGCGCACCACCGGCTTCGAGCAGGTCCGTGAGGGGGTCGGGGCCTACTGGCCCGACCGGGTGGAGCGGCTCACCGGCGTCCCCGTCGCCGACCAACGACGCACCGTCTTCGCCCTGGCCCGGGCCGAGCGGGCCATCGTGCTGACCGCGCGCGGTGCCGAGCAGCACCGCAGCGGTACCGACACCGCCCAGGCGTGGATCAACCTGGCGCTGGCCCTCGGCCTGCCGGGCCGGGAGGGCAGCGGCTGGGCCACCGTCACCGGCCAGGGCAACGGGCAGGGCGGGCGCGAGCACGGGCAGAAGGCCGACCAGCTGCCCGGCTACCGCAGGCTCGCCGACCCCGCGGCCCGCGCCCACGTCGCATCCGTCTGGGGCGTCGACCCCGACGACCTGCCGATGCCGGGGAAGAGCGCTTTCGAGCTGCTCGACGCGCTCGGCACCGACGGCGGCGTGCGCACGCTCCTGGTGCTCGCCTCCAACGTCGCGGTCTCCGCCCCCGACGCCCGCCGGGTGATCAGCCGGCTGGCCGACCTGGACTTCCTCGCGGTCAGCGACTTCTTCCTCTCCGAGACCGCCGAGCTCGCCGACGTCGTCCTGCCCAGCGCCATGTGGGCCGAGGAGGACGGCACGATGACCAACGTCGAGGGCCGGGTGGTCCGCCGCCGGCGCGCGCTGGACCCGCCCGACGGCGTCCGCGACGACCTGCAGCTGCTCGCCGAGCTGGCCGACCGGCTCGGCGCAGGACACCTGTTCTCCGCGGATCCGGAGACGGTCTTCGCCGAGCTCGGCCGGGCCAGCGCCGGGGGAGCGGCCGACTACGCCGGCATCAGCTACCGGCGCATCGACGACGAGCAGGGCGTCTTCTGGCCCTGCCCGGCGCCCGACCACCCGGGCACCCCGCGGCTGTTCCTCGACCGCTTCGCCACCCCCGACGGGCGGGCCCGGTTCCTCCGCGTCGAGCACGTGGAGGCCCACGAGCGGCCGGACGACGAGTACCCGTACGTGCTCACGACCGGCCGCGTGCTGGGGCAGTACCAGTCGGGCACCCAGACCCGCCGCTCGCGCAGCCTGCAGCTGATCGCCCCGCTGCCGCGCGCCGAGCTGCACCCCGACCTGGCCCGGCGCCTGGGCATCGGACCGGACGACGTCGTGGAGCTGGCCACCCGCCGCGGCCGGGCCCGCTTCTCGGCGCAGCTGACCGACGACATCCGACCCGACGTCGTCTTCGCGCCCTTCCACTGGGGCGGGGGCTCCAGCGCGAACGCGCTCACCGACGCCGATGCGCTCGACCCGACGTCGAGGATGCCCGCCTTCAAGGTCTGCGCGGTCGCGGTCACCCGCGTCGCCGGCCCGGTGGAGCGGCTGCCCGCCCCCGAGGCCGCCACCCAGCCCGAGCCCCGGCCGCACGCGACGCCCGCGGCACGCACCCCGCTGTCGCCGGCGCGCAGCCCCCGTCACCCCGCCGGCCGTCCGCACCCGCCCGCCGAGACCCCGCACCGCCCGTTCCCGAGGAGGACCCCCCGCGTGAAGAGCACACCCCGCTTCCTGCAAGGCGTGTACCCGATCACCGGGGAGGGCCTGGACAAGCCGGGCCCGGTCGACCCGGCCCTGCGCTACACGGTGCCCGGCGGCGCCACCGCGCAGGCCCTGTACTTCCGCGGCGGCAACTCCACCGAGCACCTGGTGTACGTGCTGCTGGTCCGCGACGGGGTGCCGGTGCGCTGGTTCCCGATCGGGGCCAAGGGCGACGTGCACGTCCCGCTGCGGGTCGTCGAGGACCTGCCCGGCGGCACGGTCGTCGAGCTGCAGGCGGCCGCGCCGATCGGCGTGACCGGCGAGCTGGTGGTCGACCTCGGGCTGGTGGAGGTCTGATGACCGCCGTTCTCGGGGGTCGGCCGCCGGGCCTGACCTCGCTGCACATGGACGACGACGACCTCGATCAGCGCAGCCGGCTGGTCGTGGTGGGCAACGGGATGGCCGGCGCCCGCCTGGTCGAGGAGGTGCTCGAGCGCGGCGGGGCCGAGCAGTTCCGGATCACCGTCTTCGGCGACGAGCCGCACGGCAACTACAACCGGATCATGCTCTCGCCGGTGCTGGCCGGGGAGTCGCACGAGGACGACATCGTCCTCAACAGCCACGACTGGTACGCCGACAACGGCGTGCTGCTGCGCGCCGGCGTCCGGGTCGAGCGCATCGACACCGCCGCCAAGACGGTCCTCGGCTCCGACGGCTCGGTCACGCCCTACGACCACCTGGTGCTGGCCACCGGCAGCTACTCGTTCATCCCACCGATGACCGGGGTCCGGCAGGAGGACGGCGGCCTGCTGCCCGGCGTCTTCGGGTTCCGCACCATCGACGAGACGCGCGCCATGCTGGAGGCCACCGGCCGCTGCCGGCGCGCGGTGGTCATGGGCGGCGGCCTGCTCGGGCTGGAGGCGGCGCGCGCCCTGCAGGGGCACGGGCTGCAGGTCGAGCTCGTGCACGCCATGCCGTACCTGATGAACGCCCAGCTCGACGCCGAGGCCGGCGCCATCCTCAAGAGGAGCGTCGAGTCCCTCGGCATCGGCGTGCACCTCGACGTCCTGGCCACCGAGGTGCTCGGCGCCGAGCACGTCGAGGGGGTGGTCCTGAAGGACGGCCGGCGGCTGGACTGCGACCTGCTCGTCGTCGCCACCGGCGTCCGGCCGCACACCGACGTCGCGGTGCTCTCGGGCCTGGAGGTCGAGCGCGGCATCGTCGTCGACGACCAGCTGCGCACCGACGACCCCGACGTCTACGCCATCGGCGAGTGCGCCCAGCACCGCGGTTCGGTCTACGGCCTGGTGCAGCCGGCCTGGGAGCACGCCCGCGTGCTGGCCGACGTGCTGACCGGCACGGACCCGGACGCGGAGTACCACGGCAGCCGGACGGCGACCAAGCTCAAGGTCGCCGGCGTCGACGTCGCCACCATGGGCGTCAACACCCCCGAGCGGGACGACGACGAGTTCCTGGTGATCTCCGAGCCCAGGCGCGGGGTGCACCTGTCGGTGGTCATCCGCGACGACGTGCTGGTCGGGGCCACGCTGCTCGGCGACACCCGCAAGGTCGCCTACCTGACCCAGGCCTTCGACCGCGGCGCGCCGCTGCCCGAGGAGCGGATCCGGCTGCTGGTCGACCTCTCCGACGGCGCCCCGGAGGTGGGCGTCGCCGAGATGCCCGCCGACTCGCAGGTCTGCAACTGCAACGGGGTGTCGAAGGGCGACATCTGCGGTGCCGTCGCCGGCGGGTGCGGCAGCGTCGGCGCGGTCATGGACGCCACCCGGGCCGGCAAGGGCTGTGGCTCGTGCAAGGGCCTGGTGAAGCAGGTCGTCGAGTGGGCCGCCGACGGCGACCTCACCGAGGACCCGGCCGCCTCGTACTACGTGCCGGGCATCCCGATGGCCAAGCCCGAGCTCGTCGCCGCCATCCGCGAGCAGGACCTGCGCAGCGTCTCGGCGGTCTTCACCGCGCTCGCCCCCGGCGGGCAGGACGACGCGAAGTCGAAGATGGGCCTGACCTCGCTGCTGAAGATGCTCTGGGGCGTGGACTTCGTCCCGGAGAAGGACGGCGAGTTCATCAACGACCGGGTGCACGCCAACATCCAGCGCGACGGCACCTTCTCCGTCGTCCCGCAGATGAAGGGCGGCGTGACCACCCCGGCCCAGCTGCGCCGGATCGCCGAGGTCGCCGAGAAGTACGAGGTCCCGATGGTGAAGGTGACCGGCGGGCAGCGGATCGACCTGCTCGGCGTCCGCAAGGAGGACCTGCCGGCGGTGTGGGACGACCTCGGCATGCCGTCCGGGTACGCCTACGGCAAGAGCTTCCGCACCGTGAAGACGTGCGTGGGCAGCGACTTCTGCCGGTTCGGCCTCGGCGACTCCACCCAGCTCGGCATCGACCTGGAGACCCGGTTCCAGGGCATCGAAGGCCCGGCGAAGATGAAGCTCGCCGTGGTCGGCTGCCCGCGCAACTGCGCCGAGGCCTACGTCAAGGACGTCGGCGTCGTCGCCGTCGGCAACGGGAGGTGGGAGGTCTACGTCGGCGGCGCCGCCGGGGCCACCGTCCGCAAGGGCGACCTGCTGGCCACCGTCGACTCCCCGGAGGAGGTGCTCCGGCTCACCGGCCGCTTCCTGCAGTACTACCGGGAGAACGCCAACTGGCTGGAGCGCACCTACGACTTCGTGCCGCGGGTCGGCCTGGAGCGGATCCGGTCGGTGCTGCTGGAGGACAGCGAGGGGATCGTCGCCGAGCTCGACGCCGGGATCCAGCGGTCGATCGACGCCTACACCGACCCGTGGGGCCAGGACGGCAGGGAGCCTGCGACCCCCGGCCAGTTCCGCTCCTCGCTGCCGCTGGTCGCGCTGCCGAAGGTGCCGGTGCGATGAGCGCGCCGCACCTGGAGGCCGCCCGGCCCACGACGCCGGGCACCGACCCCGGCAGCCCGGCCACCGACGTCCGCACCCCTGGTCCGGCACCGGCCCTGCGCGGCGAGGCGTACGCGGTGGGGCGGGTCGACGAGGTGCCTCCGGGGGAAGGCCGGGCCTTCGTCGCCGGGGGCGTGCAGGTCGCCGTCTTCCGGCTGCGCGACGGCTCGCTGCACGCCACCCAGGCCGCCTGCCCGCACGCCGGGGGCCCGCTGGCCGACGGGCAGACCGACGTCGACGTGCTGGTCTGCCCGCTGCACCTCTACGCGTACCGGTGGCGCGACGGCGCCTCGACGTCCGGAGCCGCGCCGATCCGCGTCTACCCGGTGCACGAGTCCGGCGGCGAGATCGTCGTCGAGGTGTAGGACCACCCTTCCCCCGCGCCTCGTTGAAGCACCCCGTCCTCCCCACCCCTCGCAGGCTCGGGGCGGGCCCCTGAAGGGTGGCCGTTCCAGCACCTCACCACGGCCGTGATCATGGGGTCCTTGCCGGGGTCCGCGGCGTGTCCCCCCGTGTCGGCGGCAACAACCCCATGATCAACTCCTGGGGAGTGGGTGGGGACGGCTACGCCGGACGCACCTCGAGCACGTGCACCCCGGCGTCGGTCGGGACGTCGCGGGTGAGCCGCAGCCCGGCCGCCTCGCACAGGTCGGCGTACTCCCCGGCCGTGCGCTCGCGGCCGGACAGCAGCACCAGCACGTGCAGGTCCATCCGCACCGCGGCCGGGTCGTCGGCGGCGCGCTCCGGCAGCACCGCCTCCACCACCAGCAGCACCGAGTCCGGCCGCATCGCCGCCCGGCAGGTGAGCAGCACCTGCCGGGCGGCCTCGTCGTCCCAGTCGTGCAGGACCCGGGACAGCAGGTAGGCGTCCGCGCCGGCCGGCACCTGCTCGAAGAAGTCCCCGCCGACCGCAGGCAGGTCCGAGCCGGCGACGACCTCCGGCCGGTCGAACAGCAGCACGTCGGCGGACGGCACCCGCGCCCGGACCGCCCGCAGCAGCACGCCTGGCCCGCCGCCCACGTCGACCACCGACGCGAGGCCGGACACGTCGTAGGCGGCCACCACCGCACCGGCCTCCCGTGCGGAGCGGTCGGCCATCGACGCGCGGAAAGCGGCCAACCGCGGGGGGTCGGCCGCGAGCGCGTCGAAGAAGGGCCGCCCCTCGGTGAGCTCGAACGGCGTCCCGCCGTCCCGCACGGCGGCGAGGAGCCCGGCGGCCGGCCGGTAGTAAAGCCCGCCGCGGGCGGCCACCGTGCCCTGGAGCGAGCCCGGCACCCCGGGCCGCAGCAGCTCGCCGACCGGGCTCAGCCCGAAGCGACCGTCGGGCAGCTCGTCGAGCACCTCCTCGGCGGCCAACCCGCGCAGCACCCGGTGCAGGGGGCCGGGCACGGCGCCGAGCTCCCGCGCGAGGTCGGGGGCGCTGCGCGGACCGGCGGCCAGGGCGTCGGGCACCCCCAGCGCGACGGCGACGTGCAGCAGCTGGGTGACCAGGTAGCCGTCGGCGAGCCGGGCCAGCCGGTCGGCTGCGGAGCCGGGCACGACGGCATCGTGACACCGCCCTCAGCGGCGGGGGCGGGCCCGCACGTGCATCCGCTCGCCCTGCGGGCCGAACAGGGCCAGCACCTCGGCCGGCTCCGGGCCCGGGTTGCCGAACCAGTGCGGGGTGCGGGTGTCGAACTCGGCCACCTCACCGGGGCCGAGCAGGAGGTCGTGCTCGGCGAGCACCAGCCGCAGCCGCCCGGACAGCACGTAGACCCAGTCGTAGCCCTCGTGCGTCCGCTGCTCGGGCTCCCCGCCCGGCCAGCCGGGCGGGTAGACCTGCTTGAAGGCCTGCACCCCGCCGGGACGGCGGGTCAGCGGCAGGGACGTGACGCCGTGGTGCACCACCGGCCGCGGGTGGACGCGCGGGTCGCCGGTCTCCGGGGCCCCGACGAGCTCGTCGAGCGGCACCCGGTGGCTGCGCGCCAGCGGCAGCAGCAGCTCCAGGGTCGGCCGCCGCTGGCCGGACTCCAGCCGGGACAGCGTGCTCACCGAGATGCCGGTCTCCTCCGACAACTGGGCCAGCGTGCGCCCACGCCGGACCCGCAGCGCCCGCAGTCGCGGCCCGACGGCGGTGAGCACGGCATCGGTCGTCTCGTCGTCGGCCATGGGACCATTTGCCGATCCGGCAACGACCTTTGTCAAGTCGGCGTCCCCCCGGGGGAGGCTGCCGCGCATGGACGACGCAGCACACCGCCGGCACGCCGAGCTCGGGTTCGACGAGGCCTCGTGGGAGGAGCGCTACCGCATCGCGCCCGCACTGTGGAGCGGCCGGGCCAACCCGCAGCTGGTGGCCGAGGCCGCGGACCTGCCGCCGGGCCGGGCGCTGGACGCCGGCAGCGGGGAGGGCGGCGACGCGCTGTGGCTGGCCGGCCGCGGCTGGCGGGTCACCGCCGTCGACTTCTCCACCGTCGCGCTGGGCCGCGCGGCGGTGGAGGCCGGGCGGCTGGGGATCGAGGTCGACTGGGTGCACGCCGACCTGACCCGCTGGGCGCCGCCGGAGGGCGCCTTCGACCTGGTCTCGGCGCAGTACCTCCACCTGCCGGGGGACGACCGCGACCCGGTCGTCGCCGGGCTGGCCGCCGCCGTCGCGCCGGGCGGCAGCCTGCTCGTCGTCGGGCACCGGCCCAGCGAGGTGCACGTGGGCAGGCCGGAGATGTTCTTCACGGCGCAGCAGGTCGCCGCGACGCTCGACCCGGACGCCTGGGACGTCGTCGTCTGCGAGGACCGCCCGCGGACGGCGAGCGGCCCGGCCGGGCGCGAGCTGCCCGTCGCCGACACCGTGCTGCGGGCCCGCCGCCGCGCCTGACCGTCAGGGCGCCGGGACGGTCACCGTGGCCTGGTGCGGCCCGCCGCACTCCGCACTGCCCCCGACCAGCTCCCACTCGAGGTCGGCGGTCAGTCCGGCGAGGACGCCGCCGTCCGGCCCGAGGACGGCGACGTCCACCTCGTCCGGCGTCTCCATCAGGAACGAGACCGTGGCGCGGTCGCCGACGAGTGGCGCCACGCCCACGTGCCCTCGTCCGGGTGGGGCGTCCTCGCGCAGCTCCAGACCACACGGCTGCGGGCAGGCGACCCGCACCGACCGGCCCTCCCCGGGCGGCCAGCCGCCGGCCAGCTCGACGGTGAGGCCGTTGCCCCAGGCGATGGCCGGACAGGCCGTCGGTGCGGTGTCGCAGGCGGTCAGGGCGAGGACGGCGCCCAGTGCCGCCGCGACCAGCGCGGGGCTCATCCGGCCCGGCCGGTGAGCGGCTCGACCGACGCCAGCACGGTGCCGTCCGCGGCCAGGACCTCGACCGTCACCGTCCCCTCGGGCGCGGCCTGCACGGCGAGCCCGTCGGTCAGGGGCAGCTCGGCCAGCGGCGTGCCGGTCCCGTCGAGCACCCGGGCGGTGACGGCCGGGGACTCCGCGACGACGGCCAGCGTCCCGGTCGCGGGGTCCGACAGCGCGGTGGGCTCGCCGGGCGCGGTGACGACGGGGGCGGTCCGCAGGCGCAGCTCGTCCGGCTCGGCACCCGGGGGCCCGGCGAACCAGGCGAGGGCGACGGAGTCGACGCCCAGCTGACGCTCCAGCTCGTCGTCGTCCAGGAGCGGCGGCGGCACGGGCAGCGGGCGGGCGACCAGGGCCCAGCGCCCGCCGGGCACGTCGCCGGCGAAGAGCACCGACGACCCCGCCGGCGGGGGCACGTCCGCGCCGACTCCGCGGTCGCTCCAGGACAGCCCGAGGACCTCGTCGACGAACGCCGCGTCGCCGGCGAGCGAGCCCCGGGTCGGCCCGCCGTACCCGTCGGCCGGCGTCAGGGTGCCCACGGCCGGCGCCTCGGCGATCGCGGTCGCCCGATCGGCCACGGGCCGGTCCGGCAGCAGCAGCTGGCCGGCTCCCACCGCCCCCACGACGGCCGCGGCGCCCGCGGCGAGCCGCAGCTGCGTCCTCCGGCGGGCCCGGTGCCGGCGCTCGACGACCGCGGCCAGGTCGGCGCGCGGCGGCGGCGCGGTGGCGTCGGCCAGGGCGGTCAGCCGCGCCCGCAGCTCGTCGTCCCTCACCGCTCCTCCCCGCCGGCCGGCTGCAGCGGGGCGAGCGCGGCGCGCAGCCGGGCCAGCCCCCGGGCGGTCTGGGTGTTCACCGTGCTGGGCGAGCAGCCCATGGCTGCGGCGGTCTGCTGCTCGGAGAGGTCCTCGAAGTAGCGCAGCACCACCGCCGTCCGCATCCGCACCGGCAGCTCCCGGAGTGCGGCCCGCAGCTGCTCGTCGCCGTCCTCGGCCGGTGCGGCGGCCCGGTCGGGCACCGACTCCACCACCTGCTCGGTCGTCGACAGCCGCCGCCGCCAGCTGGTGTGGGCGTTGACCAGCACCCGGCGCACGTACGCCGAGGGGGTTCCGGACCGGCTCACCCGGTCCCAGTGCCGGTAGGTCGAGAGCAGTGCGGTCTGCACGAGGTCCTCCGCGTGTCCGCGATCGCCGACGAGGAGGACGGCCAGGCGCAGGAGGGCGGCCTGCTCCGCGGACACGAACTCCGCGAAGCCCCGGTCCCCGTCGCCCACCCGCGCCTCCTCAGCCGGCTCCTGCTTCCTACACGCGCCAGGCCCCGCGACGGACCCACAGCGGAGGTCACGGATCGGTTCCGGTCCCGGCCGGGGAGGAAGCGCGGGCGTCAGGCGGGTGGGACGAGCTCGGCCAGTGCCGCGGCGACGTCGTCGTCCCGGACGAAGCCCAGCGCCAGCAGCCGGTGCACCAGCACGCCGCGGCGGGTCAGCCGCAGGTCCGCCGGGCGCAGCCGGGGGAGTGCGGCGCCGCCCGGCCGGGGCAGCGCCGGCGGCGGGTCGAGCAGCCCGGCCCGCTGCAGATCGGCGAGGTCCTCGCGGGCGCCCCACGCCGCCCAGCCGCGCGGGTCCTCGGCCAGCGGGGTCATCGGCAGCGGCGACCGGTCGCGGCGGCCGACGCCGGCCAGCAGCACCAGCTGCCGCCACGTCAGCCCGGCGGCCAGCGTCAGCGCCCGGTCGACGAGCGCGGCGTCCAGGTCGGGGGAGGAGGCGACCTCGGCCAGCAGGTAACCCAGGTGCCGGATCCGCCGCTCGTCGTGCGAGCCGCGGGCGGCGGCGACCACGGCCTCCGTGACCGTGTCGGCCGCCGAGCGGCCGCCGGTCCGCGGGGCGAAGAAGCCGTCGGCGCGGACCGGGCGCCCGCTGCGGGCCACGGCCACGCGGTGCTCGACGGCGAAGGCGAGGACGGCGCCGGCGCGGGCCCGCTCGCGGGGAACGGCGACCTCCGCCGCCTCGTCGGCCGCCGTCCGCAGGCACCGGGCCAGGCGGTCCTCCAGCCGCACCGCCGCGCGGCCGGCCGGGTCCGGGTAGACCAGCACCGCGGCGTTGCGGCTCATCGAGCCCGCGACCGCGGCACCGGCCTCGAACAGGGCACGGCCGGCGGCAGCAGGGTCCTCGGTCACGGTCACGTCGCCGATCCTCTCCGCTGGCCGGGTCCATGCGCACGCCGGCGGACGGCGGCCTCACCACAGTGGGGCACCGTCGGTGAGCACAACGGAACACGAGTTCTGCCCGGCAGCAACGGCGGGGGAACGACCGGACGACACCGTTCTGGCCCATGGCCGCCCTCACCCCCACCACCCGACAGCCGACCGCGCCGGTCACCGCCGCGCCGCGCCGCGGTCGCTGGATCGACGACTGGCGCCCGGAGGACCCCGCCTTCTGGGAGTCCGCGGGCAAGCCGGTCGCCCGCCGCAACCTGTTCTTCTCGGTCTTCTCCGAGCACATCGGCTTCTCGATCTGGAGCCTGTGGTCGGTGCTCGTGCTGTTCCTGCCCGAGGCCGTGTACGGCATCGACCCGGCCGGGAAGTTCCTGCTGACCACGCTGCCGACGGCGCTGGGCGCATTCGTCCGGCTGCCCTACACCTTCGCCGTCGCGAGGTTCGGCGGCCGCAACTGGACGATCGTCAGCGCCGCGCTGCTGCTGGTGCCCACGATCGCCACGGCCGTCGTCCTGGAGCCCGGCGTCGACTACACGACCCTGCTCGTCGTCAGCTGCCTCGCCGGTGTCGGTGGCGGCAACTTCGCCAGCTCCATGGCCAACATCAACGCCTTCTACCCGAACCGGCTCAAGGGCTGGGCGCTCGGCCTCAACGCCGGCGGCGGCAACCTCGGCGTCCCCGTCGTCCAGCTGGTGGGCCTGCTCGTGCTGGCCACCGCGGGCGCCGAGCACCCGCGGCTGGTCCTGCTGGTCTACATCCCGCTGATCGCCGTCGCCGCCGTCGGTGCGGCCCTGCTCATGGACAACCTGACGACGGCGCGCAACCAGCCGCGGGCCATGCGCGAGGCCACCCGCGAGCCGCACACCTGGATCATGTCCTTCCTCTACATCGGCACCTTTGGCTCGTTCATCGGCTTCGGGTTCGCCTTCGGCCAGGTGCTGCAGAACCAGTTCACCGGCGACTTCGCCACGCCCCTCGCCGCCGCGTCGCTGACCTGGCTCGGCCCGCTGCTGGGCTCGCTGATCCGCCCGCTCGGCGGCTCGCTGGCCGACCGCTTCGGCGGTGCCCGCATCACGTTCTGGAACTTCGCGGCGATGGCCGTCGGCGCCGGGATCGTGTGGAGCGCCAGCCAGGTGGGGTCGCTGCCGCTGTTCGTCGTCGGCTTCGTGTCGCTGTTCGTGTTCAGCGGTCTCGGCAACGGCTCGACCTACAAGATGATCCCGGCGATCTTCCGCACCCAGGCGCAGCAGCGGGTGGCCGCCGGGGAGGACGGCGCCGTCGCCGACCGGCACGCGCTGCGCATGTCCGGCGCGCTCATCGGCATCGCCGGCGCGGTCGGCGCCTTCGGCGGCGTGCTGGTCAACCTGGCCTTCCGCCAGTCGTTCCTGGCCACCGGCACCGGCGACTCGGCCTATCTGGTGTTCATCGCCTTCTACCTGGTCTGCCTCGCCGTCACGTGGGCGGTCTACCTGCGGCCCCGGGCGCCCATGTCCGGGGTGTGAGACCCAGCTGCTGCTCCACGCGTGATCATGGGGTTGTCGCCGGTGCCCGCGGCGTGTCGTCGCGTGTCGCCGGGAACAACCCCATGATCAACGTCGAGGGGCCGGCGAGGTTTTTTCACGCAGCCAGGCGGTAGCCCCGCTTCACCACGGTCTCCACCACGCCGCGGCCGAGCGCGGCGCGCAGCCGGGTCACGGCCATCTCCACGGCGTGCTCGTCGCCGCCGCCGGGCAGCCCCGCGACGAGGTCGGCCTTGGCGACGACGGTGCCCGGCCGCGCGGCCAGCGAGCGCAGCACCGCCATCGGGCCCGGCGCCAGCTCCACCACCCGCCCGTCGAGCAGGACGGCGTGCCCGCGCACCTGCAGGTCCCGCTCGCCCACCCGCAGCACCGGGGTGCGCTCGGGCAGCCGGGCGACCACCTCGCGGGCCAGGGCGCCGAGCCGGGCGCGTTCCGGTTGCACGGAGGGGATGCCCGCGGCGGTCAGCGGCCCGGCGGTCACCGGCCCCACCGCCACCGGCAGGACGCCGTCGGTCAGCGCGGCGATCAGCTCGGCGCGCTGACCGAGCTCGTCGGCGACGGTCAGCAGGCTCGCGGCGGCCGGGGCGCTGGTGAAGGTCACCGCGTCGACCGCGCCGGTGACCACCGAGCGCACCAGCCGGCGCACCGGCTCGACGTCCTCGGGCAGCACCCAGCGGTACACCGGCACGGTGACGACCTCGGCGCCGGTCGCGCGCAGCGCCTCGACGAAGTCCGGCAGCGGGTCGCCGTGCAGCTGGACGGCGATGCGGCGTCCCTGCAGCGGGCCCTCGGCCCCGGCGAGCAGGTGCTCGAGCACCTCGGCCGAGGACTCCGACGCCGGCGACCAGGCGTCGACCAGCCCGCCGCCGCGGATGGCGCCCCGCGCCTTGGGCCCGCGCGCGAGCACCCGGGCGCCGCGCAGGTGCTCCACCAGCGGCAGGTCCCACGCGTCGGCCGCCTCCAGCCACCCGCGGAAGCCGACGCCGGTGGTCGCCACGACCAGGTCCACCGGCTGCGCCAGTACCTGGCGCGTCGCGGCGACCAGCTCGGTGTCGTCGGCCAGCGGCACGATGCGGATGGCCGGCGCGTACACCACGCGGGCGCCGCGGCGGGCCAGCAGCGCACCCAGCTCCTCGCGGCGCCGGGCGGCGGTCACCGCGACGGTGTACCCGGCCAGGGGCAGCGGTGCCTCGGTCCCCGGCGGGGCCTCGGGCAGGACATCGGTCACGGTTCCCCCTCGGCGACGGCGCACGACCAGCTCGGCGCAGGACCATGGTGCGTCGTCCTCGTTGCGGGGGCGTGTCCTGTCGGGGTCGGGCGCCTCACAGTCCGCGCGGTTCGGGCGCCCACCGCGCCAGCAGCACGCTGGCGTCGTCCTGCAGCGCGCCGTCCCGGTGCTCCAGGACGGCGTGCATCAGCCGGCGGGCCGTCTCCGACGGTTGCTGACCGCCGGAGACCTCGCGGGAGAGCACGTCCACCAGCCGCTCCTCGCCGAAGCAGACGCCGGTGGCGTCCCGCGCCTCGGTGACACCGTCGGTGTGCACGGCCAGCCAGTCGCCCGGCTGCAGCGCCTCCTCCGCCACCGTCAGGACGCCGGTGCCCCGTCCGAACGGCACCCGCCGTCCCTCGACCAGCGACTTGACGACCCGCCCGCCCCGCAGCAGGTGCGGCGCCGGGTGCCCGGCGTTGACGTAGCGGAGCCGGCCGCTGGGGACGTCGAGCTCGGCGAGCACCCCGGTGACGAACGAGCTGGCGGGCGAGGAGTCCGCCACGACCTCGTCGATCGCCCGTGCCTGGTCGTAGACGCCCCGGCCGTCGCGGCGGGCGCTGCGGTAGGCCGACACCGCGGCTGCGGCGAGAGCTGCGGCCGGCAGACCGTGCCCCATCGCGTCGAAGGCGGCCAGCGAGACGGTGGTCTCCGACAGCGCGTAGTCGAAGGCGTCCCCGCCCGCCTCGTAGGCCGGCTCCAGCACCCCGGCCAGCACGAACGACCCGCTGCCGGCCGTCAGCGGGGGCAGCAGCCGCCACAGCAGCTCGGCCGAGGGGGTGCGGGGCCGGGTCCGACGAGGTCGCTCGAGCCCGTCGCCGTACTGGCCCATCGACACCAGCAGGGAACCGACCAGCTCGCTCAGCCAGCGGCACTCCTCCCTCAGCCCGGGGTCGTAGAGCTCCACCGGCGTGCCGACCCGCACCTCCAGGACACCCACCCGCTGCGCTCCGTCCAGCAGCGGCAGCCACAGCCGGCGCACGCCGTCGGCCTCGGACGGCAGCGGCCGCACCGTCTGGAAGACCCGGCCGGGCAGCGAGCCGTCGATGGGGAGCGAGTCCCCGGACCGCGTACCCGACGGCAGCAGCGGCCACAGCCGACGCTGCTCGTGGTCGGCGACGTGGACGGTCACCTCCACGCCCATGGCGGTGCCCGCCTCCGTGACGAGCGCCGGCAGCCGGTCGGGAGGAGCGAGGTGGGCCGCCTCCACCAGGCTCAGCAATGCGGCGAACGACCCGCTGAGCCGGCCGCGGCGCACCGGGGGGTGGTAGGGCACCCGGCGCTGGCTGAGCAGCTCGTCGAGCCTCTCGTTGAGCGCGTGGGCGAGCACGTTGACCTCTGCGGGCGGAAGGGACATCAGGCCCTGGAGGTGGCCCTCCACCTCCAGGACGTCCGCGTGGCCGCCGATGGCGAAGTACCGCGTCCAGAGCTGGTCGACGGTGAGGTCGGCGACCTCGAGGGCGGATCGCAGCGCCCGGCGCCGCCCCTCCTCGGAGGAGTCCTCGTGCCGGCCCGGTCCGGCGTGGGAGGTCACCGTCGTCGGCGGACGGCGGACTCGACCACCGCCCGGGCGATGTCGGCCAGCGGCCCGCCCTCCTCGCCCGAGCGGGACACCAGCATGCCGAAGGCGACGTCCTCGGGGACCCCGTGCTGGGCCATCAGCACACCTTTGGCCGTGCTCACCAGGTCCCGCGTCCGGACCGCCCGGCGCAGCCCCTCGCTGAGCTGCCGCGCGCGCTCACGGGTCTGGACGTTGGCCACGAGGATCGCCGCCTGCGCCGAGGACATCGTCAGCCGGCGCTCGGCGTGGACGTCGAAGGTCCCCGGGTTTTCCGCGTAGACCTTGAGTGCACCCAGCGAGGCGTCGCCGGCGACCAGCGGCGCGCTCATCGCGGCCCGCAGCCCGAGGGGGAGCACCGCCTCGGCCCACCGGGGCCAGCGACCGTCGGTCGTCAGGTCGTCGACGCGGACCAGCCGGCGGCCGGCGGTCGCGGCCAGGCAGGGCCCCTCGTCCAGCTCGTACTGCAGGGCGTCGGCGCGCTCGACCCGGGCGTCGGTGGACCCGGAGCTGCGCCGGCCCCGCTCGTCGACGATGGAGACCCCCGCACCGACCGCGCCGGGGACGGTGTCCAGCGCCAGCGAGCTCACCAGGCCGAGCGCGGTGGCCACCGTCTCCTCCGACAGCAGCAGCCCGGCCACGCGGGCGGAGACCGCGGACAGCTCGTCGGCGAGGGGGAGGTCCCGGGCCGGGTCGGGGGAGGGCCGGTCTGGCCCCGGAGGGTCGTGGTGCACGCGCACCTCCCGGCGTTCGGCCGCACACCTCGCCGGATCTGGGCGGGTCTGCAGCGCGACGGCCAGCGTAGTCCCGCGCAGGGGATCCGACCGGGCGGTGCGCGACCGCGGGGTCGTCCGGCGTCACTGCCGGGCCTGGGAGCATGGGGTCGTGCCGTCCGCTGGTCCGCCCGCCGTCTCCGCCGTCCCCCGCCGGTGGCGGCTGCTGTGCGCCGCGGCCGCCGTCGTCGTGGTCGCCGTCCTGACCTACGTCGGCGTGACGCTGCAGGAGAACGCGACCGGTGTGGCCCGGTTCACCACCGCCGACCAGGTCGCCGTCGTCGGCCTCGGGCTGGTGCTGGGCGCGGGTCTGCTGGCCCTGGGCCGGCCGCGGGTGGACGCCGACGCCCGTGGCATCCGGGTGCGCAACCTGGCCGGCGAGCGGGAGCTGCCCTGGACGGCGGTGCAGGCGATCCGCTTCGACCGTCGCTTCCGCTGGGCGACGCTGCTGCTGACCAACGACGACGAGTTCGCCGTGCTGGCCATCCAGGGCGCCGACGGCGACAGCGCGGTCGAGGCGGTCGAGGGCCTGCGGGCGCTGCTGGCCGCCGACCGCGCGCAGCAGCCGCCGCCTCCGCCGTCCCCGCCGCTGCTCTACGACGACTGAAAGAGGACCCTCCTGCCCCCGCCACTCGCCGGCTCGCGGCGGGACCCTGCAGGAGGGCCGTTCCAGGACCTCACCAGGCTCGGCGTGGGCCCCTGAAGGGTGGCCGCGCTGCCGCCCTGCCGGCCACCGCTCGCGGCGGGGTCCTGCAGGAGGGCCGTTGCAGGTCCTCACCCAGGGCCGGGACCGGGAATGACTCCTCCGGCCGCGACGCTGTAACATGTGCGTGCCTCCCCGCTACACGAGGCGCGCGAACCACTGAGCGGCCCCGCCCCGGGCCGCTCGACCAAGAGGAGCCCGCTCCCACCTGGCGCCGTCGAGGCGTCCAGGTCCCGGATCGCGGAGCCCGGCCCCGGCCGGGCCCGCGGCGTGCGACGAGCCCCCGGGCTTGTCGCACCCCGGCGAGTGGGCCCCACGAGCAGCCGCTCGTGGGGCCTCTCTCATGTCGGCGTCCGGTGACCGAGCGAGCCCCTCCCCATGCAGCAGCAGAGGAGAGGCCATCACCGAGCCCCGCATCAACGACCGTATCCGTGTCCCCGAGGTCCGCCTGGTCGGTCCCGAGGGCGAGCAGGTCGGCGTCGTGTCGATCGGCGAGGCGCTGCGCCTGGCCCAGGACTCCGAACTCGACCTGGTCGAGGTCGCGCCCATGGCCAAGCCGCCGGTCGCCAAGCTCATGGACTACGGGAAGTTCAAGTACGAGTCCGCCCAGAAGGCCCGCGAGGCCCGGCGGAACCAGGCGCTCACCGTCATCAAGGAGATGCGGCTGCGCCTGAAGATCGACCCGCACGACTACGAGACCAAGAAGGGCCACGTCGAGCGCTTCCTGCGGAGCGGCGACAAGGTCAAGATCACCGTGATGTTCCGCGGCCGTGAGCAGTCCCGTCCGGAGATGGGCTACCGGCTGCTGCAGCGGCTGGCGCAGGACGTCTCCGAGCTCGGCGTCGTGGAGTCCAACCCGAAGCAGGACGGCCGCAACATGGTCATGGTGATCGCTCCGCACCGGAACCAGGCCGCGACCGACGCGGCCCGCCGCTCCGCGAAGGCCGAGAAGGCCGCCGAGGGGCAGGGCCCGCAGGCCTGAAGGAGGGCCCTCCTGCCCCCCGCGGCTCGCAAGCTCGCGGCGAGGCCCTGCAGGAGGGCCGAGGACCGCACCACCAGACGGCCGGTGCTGTGCGGCAGCCCCGTGCTGCCGTGCGGCACCCCCACACACGAACGAGGACCGAGGACATGCCGAAGCAGAAGACCCACAAGGGCACCGCGAAGCGAGTTCGCGTGACCGGCAGCGGGAAGCTCATGCGCGAGCAGGCCAACAACCAGCACAAGTTCGAGCACAAGTCCTCGCGTCGCAAGCGTCGGCTGGACCAGGACCAGGTCATCTCCCCGGCCGACACCAAGAGCCTCAAGAAGCTGCTCGGGCTTTGAGCGCCCCCTAGACGAGAAGGAGCCCTTCCGTGGCACGCGTGAAGCGGGCGGTCAACGCCCAGAAGAAGCGCCGGACGGTCCTCGAGGCCGCCAGCGGCTACCGGGGCCAGCGGTCCCGGCTCTACAGCAAGGCCAAGGAGCAGCTGCTCCACTCGGCCACCTACCAGTACCGCGACCGCAAGGTGCGCAAGGGTGACTTCCGCAAGCTGTGGATCACCCGCATCAACGCCGCGGCCCGGCAGAACGACATGACCTACAACCGGTTCATGCAGGGCCTCAAGCTCGCCGGCATCGAGCTCGACCGCCGCGTGCTGTCCGAGCTGGCTGTCAACGAGCCGGCCGCCTTCGCCGCGCTGGTGGAGACCTCCCGGGCCGCCGTCGCCGCCGCGCCGGCCGGCGGTCAGGCCGCCTGAGCGCGGTCAGCGACACCTGCGACGCCGCCGGCGTCCGGCCCTCCGCGGGGCCGGCGCCGGCGGCGTCGTCGTGTGTGCGGACCGCGAGATCTGCACACTCGCGGTCTTCGGACGCCGGATGGCGACCACTGTGCAGATCTCGCGGGAGGAGGGACGACCGTGGAGCCGCTGACCGAGCGCTCGGCGCGGGTGGTCGCCGCGCGCAAGCTGACCCGGCGGGCCGGCCGCGACGCCGCGGGGCTGTTCCTCGCCGAGGGCCGGCAGGCGGTCGCCGAGGCACTGGCCGACCCGGCCGGGGTCCGCGAGGTGCTCGCGACCGAGGCCGCCGCCGCGGCGCACCGCGACCTGCTCGCGGCCGCGCCGGTGCCGGTGCGGCTCGTGACCGACAAGGCCGCCGCGGCACTGTCGGAGACGGTCACCCCGCAGGGCCTGGTCGCGGTCTGCGCGCTGCGCGACGTGCCGACCGACGTCCTGGTGGATGCGCCGCCGTCGCTCACCGTGGCGCTCGCTGAGCTGGCCGACCCGGGCAACGCCGGCACCGTGCTGCGCACTGCGGACGCCTGCGGCGCCGGTGCCGTGGTGTTCGGCGCGGGCTCGGCCGACCCCTACGGCGGCAAGGCGGTGCGCTCCAGCGCCGGCAGCCTCTTCCACGTCGACGTCGTCCGCGGGGCGCCGCTGCCCGAGCTGCTGCCGCGGCTGCGGGCCGCCGGCGTCACCGTGCTCGCCGCCGACGGCGGGGGAGAGGCGGCCCTGGACGAGCTGGGGCCCGAGCTCGCCGGCCCGGTGCTGTGGCTGTTCGGCAACGAGGCCCGCGGCGTGCCCGCCGCCCTCGCCGCGCTGGCCGACGCCCGGGTGCGCATCCCGATGCGCGGGCGCGCCGAGAGCCTGAACCTGGCCGCCGCCGCGGCGATCTGCCTCTACACCACCCAGCTCGCCCAACGGTGACGCCCTGGAGCAGACCCGTCTCGCAGGCCCCCTGACGAGTCCCGCGGCGAGCCGGCGAGTGGCGGGGGCAGGGGGTCCTCTCACCGCGTCGCGTACATCCGCATGTCGGGCTGGAAGACGCTGTCCACCGTCCCGTCCCGCAGGACGTCGTCGACCGTCGTCGCGGGGGCGGCGGGGGAGCGGCTCACGTCCCCCATCGGACGTCGGGACCCCGCGTTGAGCGGGGACGACGGTGCACTTGCCCGATCGGGGGACCTCAGGCCGGCAGCGCGATGAGGACGACGGCGACGCCGGCCGCCGCCAGTCCGGCCGCCTGCGTCGCGACGAGCCGCTCGCGCAACACGACCTGCGCCAGGACGACGGTGCTCACCGGGTACAGCGAGGCGAGGACGCCGGTGATCGCCAGCGGGCCGCCGGTCTGGGTGGCCAGGAGGAAGAGCGCCCCGGCCGACACGTCGCCGATCCCCACGCCGACCACCATGGGCAGCGCCGGCCGGGGGATCGACAGCAAGTGCCCGCCGGCCAGCGCGAGGCACACGACGAGCGCGACAGAGACGACGCGCGAGCCGATCAGCGGGCTCAGCCCGGCGTCCTCACCGGTCTGGTCCAGGAGGACGAAGAAGAGGCCGAAGACCGTCCCCGCGACGAGCGCCGGCCACACGCTGGCCGGGCGGGCGGCACGCAGGGAGCACAAGCCGCCCTGCGCCGACACCAGCGTCACCGCCGCGAGGGCGAGCACGATCCCCGCTGCCGCTGGCGCACCGAGGCGCTCGCCGCCCAGCACGCCGGCGAGGACCGGGACGGCGGCGGCGGTCACGGCGGTGACGGGCGCAACCACGCTCATCACCCCGCCGGCCAGCGCGCGGTAGAACAGGGCCAGACCTGCGCCGCCGGCGATCCCCGCCCCGGCGCCCCAGGCCAGGTCGGCTGGTCGGGGATCACCGCCCAGCCAGGGCAGGAGCAGGAGCAGCAGCACGAGCCCCACCACGTGTGAGGTCGCGACCACCGCCAGCGCCGCAGCTCGTCGGGCCGCCAGGCCGCCGTAGAAGTCGGCTGCTCCCCAGACGAGCGCACAGGCCAGCGCGAGCAGCACCGCCACGCCGACCTCCGCTCCCGGCGCACCCCGGTGTGCGTCGCCCGTCGTTCTAGCACCCGCCTACGACCGCCTCGTCCGGACGTCCGACGTCCGTCCGCCACCGCTCCCCGCGCTGAGACCTGGGAACTCGTGGTCGTCAGCGGCTGATCGCCACGAGTCCGTCGCACCGGACGGCGCCAGCCGTTGCCCGCACGGACGCGTCCCGGGAAACCCGGCAGCAGCGCCGTCGGGACCGCGGGCAGAATGGCCTCCCGTGTCTGGCGCCAACGACCCCTACGACCCCAAGCAGGTCGCCGCCCTCTCGCCGGAGTCTCTCGACGACGCGGTCGCCGAGGCCCAGCGGGCGTTCGCCGGCGCGGGGGACCTCGAGCAGCTGGCCGCCGTCCGCCCGGCCCACCTCGGGGACCGCGCACCGGTGCTGCTGGCCCGCCGCGAGCTCGGCGCCCTGCCGCCGGCCGCCCGTGCTGACGCCGGCAAGCGGGTGAACGCCGCGCGGGTCGCCGTCACCGAGGCCTACGAGACCCGCCGGGCCGAGCTGGAGGCCGAGCGCGACGCGCGGGTGCTGGCCGAGGAGCGGGTCGACGTCACGCTGCCGTGGGACCGGCTGCCCCGCGGCGCCCGGCACCCGCTGACGACTCTCACCGACCGGATCGCCGACATCTTCGTCGGGATGGGCTACGAGGTCGCCGAGGGCCCGGAGCTCGAGGCCGAGTGGCTCAACTTCGACGCCCTCAACATCGGCCGCGACCACCCGGCGCGCACGATGATGGACACCTTCTTCGTCGCGCCCGAGGACTCCGGCCTGGTGCTGCGCACGCACACCAGCCCGGTGCAGGCACGGACGATGCTCTCCCGCACCCCGCCGATCTACATCGTCGCGCCCGGCCGCGTCTACCGGACCGACGAGCTCGACGCGACGCACCTGCCGGTCTTCCACCAGGTCGAGGGCCTGGCCGTCGACCGCGGGCTGACCATGGCGCACCTGCGCGGCACCCTGGACCACCTCGCCCGCTCGCTGTTCGGCGCCGATGCGGTCACCCGCTGGCGACCCTCGTACTTCCCGTTCACCGAGCCGTCGGCGGAGTTCGACGTGTGGTTCCCGGAGCACCGCGACGGCCCGCGCTGGGTCGAGTGGGGCGGCTGCGGGATGGTCAACCCGCGGGTGCTGGTCGCCTGCGGCATCGACCCGGAGGAGTACTCCGGCTTCGCGTTCGGCATGGGCATCGAGCGGGCCCTCCAGTTCCGCTCAGCCGTCGGGGACATGCGGCACTTCGCCGAGGGCGACGTCCGGTTCACCTCTGCGTTCGGAGTCGAGCAGTGAGGGTCCCCATCGGCTGGCTGGCCGAGCACGTCGACATCCCCGCCGGCACCCCCGTCGAGGACCTCGACACCGCCTTCGTGCGCCTCGGCCTGGAGGTCGAGGAGGTCCACCGGCCCGCGGAGGTCACCGGCCCGCTGGTCGTCGGCCGGGTGCTGGAGATCGAGGAGCTCACCGGCTACAAGAAGCCGATCCGCTACTGCCAGGTGGACGTCGGCGAGCAGCAGCCGCGGGGCATCGTCTGCGGCGCCACCAACTTCGCCGTCGGCGACTCCGTCGTCGTGGCGCTGCCCGGCGCCGTGCTGCCCGGTGGTTTCGGGATCGCCGCGCGGAAGACCTACGACCACGTCTCCGACGGGATGATCTGCTCGGTCCGCGAGCTGGGCGTCGGCGAGGACCACGCCGGGATCCTGGTGCTCGGGGACGACGCCCCGGCCCCGGGCACCCCGGCCGGCCCGGTCGTCGGCCTCGACGACGTCGTCATCGAGCTGGCCATCACCCCCGACCGCGGCTACTGCCTGTCATTGCGCGGCATCGCCCGTGAGATGGGCACCGGCCTGGGCGTCGAGTGGCGTGACCCGGGCGCGCTGACCCCGCCGGCCTGGTCGGGCGAGCCGGCCTGGCCCGTGTCGGTCGAGGACGCCGACCGGTGCGACCGCTTCTCGATGGTCGCGCTGGAGGGCCTGGACCCGACCGCGCCGAGCCCGTGGTGGATGCGCCGGCGGCTGGCGCAGTCCAGCGTCCGCAGCATCTCGCTGGCCGTCGACGTCACCAACTACGTGATGCTCGAGCTCGGCCAGCCGATGCACGCCTTCGACCGCGACCGGGTGCGCGGGCCGATCGTCGTCCGCCGGGCGCGCGAGGGCGAGCGGCTGACCACCCTCGACGGCGTCGAGCGCGCGCTCTCCTCCGACGACCTCCTCATCACCGACGACTCCGGCCCGATCGGGCTGGCCGCGGTCATGGGCGGCGCGTCGACCGAGATCGGCGACGGCACCTCGACCGTGCTGCTGGAGGCGGCGCACTGGGAGCCGACCGGGGTGGCGCGCACCGCCCGCCGGCACCGGCTGCCCAGCGAGGCGGCCAAGCGGTTCGAGCGCGGCGTCGACCCGGAGATGACGGTGGCCGCGCTCGTCCGGGCCGCCGCCCTGCTCGCCGAGTACGGCGGCGCCCGCGTCGTCGGCACACCGGTCGACGTCGACACCCGCGGCCCGCGGCCGACGATCCCGCTGGACCCCGCGCGGCCCGGCCGGGTCGCCGGCGTGCCCTACCCGCCGGCGCAGGTGACCGAATTGCTGGGGACGGTCGGCTGCACGGTCGAGGGCGACAGCGACCGGCTCACGGTCACCCCGCCGTCCTGGCGCCCCGACCTCACCGACCCGGCCGACCTGGTCGAGGAGGTCGTCCGGCTCGCCGGCTACGACGAGGTGCCCTCCGTGCTGCCCACGGCCCCGCCCGGGCGCGGGCTGACCGAGCGGCAGCGCCGGCGCCGCGCCGTCGGCCGGGTCCTGGCGGAGTTCGGCTACGTCGAGGCGCCGTCCTTCCCCTTCGTCGGGACGGCGGCCCTCGACGCGCTCGGCCTGGCTGAGGACGACCCGCGCCGGCAGGTCGTGCTGGTGCGCAACCCGCTGTCGGAGGAGGAGCCGGCGCTGCGCACGACGCTGCTGCCGGGCCTGCTCGCCGCGCTGGCGCGCAACCTCTCCCGCGGCATCCGGGACGTCGCTCTCTTCGAGCACGGCGCGGTCTTCCCCGGTGGAGAGCGGTCGGCGGCCCCGCTGCCCGGTGTCGACCGGCGCCCGGACGACGAGACGCTGGCCGCGCTGCTGGGCGCGGTACCGGAGCAGCCCTGGCACGTCGCCGTCGCGCTGTCCGGCCACCGCGAGCCGCGCGGCTGGTGGGGCCAGGGTCGCCCGGCCGTCTGGGCCGACGCGGTGCAGGCCGCCCGCCGGGTCGCCGAGGCCGCGGGGGTCGAGCTGACCGTGCGCGCGGGGGAGCGGGCGCCGTGGCACCCGGGCCGCTGCGCGGAGCTGCTGGTCGACGGCCGGGTGGTCGGGCACGCCGGCGAGCTGCACCCGCGGGTCTGCGCGGCGCTGGACCTGCCCGCCCGCACCGCGGTGATGGAGCTGGACGTCGACGCGCTGCCGCCGGCGTCGGTGCCGGTGGGCCCGCACCTGTCGAGCTTCCCGCCGGTCTTCGTCGACCTGGCCTTCGTGCTCAACGCAGCGGTGCCGGCGGCGGCGGTCGAGGAGTCGATCCGCGAGGCGGCCGGCGAGCTGCTCGAGGCGGTGCGGCTGTTCGACGTCTACACCGGGCCGCAGGTGGGTGAGGGGCGCAGGTCGCTGGCCTGGTCGCTGACCCTGCGCGCGCCCGACCGGACGCTGTCCGGCGAGGAGGCCGCCGAGGTCCGCCGGCGCGTGGTGGCCTTCGTCGAGGAGGCGCAGCAGGCGGAGCTCCGTGGCTGAGGAGGTGGAAGGACCCCGTCCTCCTCACCGCTCGCAGGCTCGCGGCGAGCCGCGGCCCTACGGGGACGGCGACCCGCTGGCCTGAGCGGCGGTCGGTCAGACCACCGTGGCCAGCGCTCGCGGTGCGATGTCGACGGCGACCGGCGTGTCCGCGTCCAGTTCCACCAGCTCGCCGTCCAGCTGCAGCGGCATGGGGGCGAGCGCCGTGAACGCGTAGTGGGTGGCGCTCGGCTGCGGGCCGAGCCCGCGCGTCGCCGCCCTGATGAGGGTCCCCAGCACGCGGAGCTTGCCGGTGCGCCGCTGCGTGATGATCTCGAACCGGCCGTCGTCGGGGCGGCCGCCCTCGCTGAGCGTCGCGTACTTGGCCATCTCGTCGATGTTGGCGAACACCAGGCTGTCGATGGTGCGCCGCCTGCCGTCCTCGAGCCTGATCGGGAACGGTCGGAAGCGGGAGAAGGACCGCACCACGGTCACGATCTCCCGCCACGACCCCTTCCCGCCCTCCTCGAGGTCGACGGCGACGACCGGGGTGAGGCCCACGCCGATGTAGGAGTGCGCGTACCGGGTCTGCGCCGCATCCCCGCTGCCGATGGTGAGCCGCAGGAGGTCGATCCGACGGACGTCGCCGGCCACGATCGCGTCGGCCAGCGGTCGCTCCCGCGTCACCCGGCGGTGGTCGTTGGCGTTGCCGGCGGCCCGGACGGCGCAGACGGCCTGGTCGTTGCCGCTCTGCATGACGCCGTCGACGACCTCGTTGTACCCGCCGTCTCCGCTCACCGAGACCAGCAGCGGGCGCCCGGCGCCGGCCACCTCCCTCGCCAGGTCGCGGGCGTGGCCGGCGTACCGGGTGGGGCAGAGCTCCAACGGCACGGCCGGCAGTCTCCGCGCTAGTTCGGCGTGCAGCTCCTCCGCCGACCGGGGCGCGTCCCCGGTGCTGTTCGGGTTGAAGATGATCAGGATCCGGTCGTACGGGCTCACAGTGGGGTTCCTCCAGGAGGGCGGGCACCCGCGGGCTGTGCACCGTCATGCCCGGGGGGCGACCCGGGCACTCACGCGCGGCCGCTGGCGGCTCCGACGACCGCGTCGGGCAGCGCCGCACCGTCGCCGACCGCTGCGCCGCTGCGGCAGCCTGTCGAGCCGGGCGTGCACGGGCGTCGTCGGTGGCCGTATCTGACGCCGTGGCTCGCGACTCCTCCGAGTACAGGCCCCCGCGCTGAGCGTTGCGGGGTTCGTGCTCTTCCCGACCTGGGGGACGCAATGGGAGCAGCGCCGGAGGAGCTGATGCGGATCCTCACGCGCAACCAGCCACTGGGGCCGCCGTACACGGAGGAACTGCTCAGGAGCCCGCGGGGCATCTTCGAGCAGCTCTACGACCGCATGAACGGCTGCCACGGCAGAGCCGAGCGCGACGACCCCGTCTACGTGGTCGGTCGCAAGGGCTCCGGGAAGACGGCGTTCCTGGTGGGAACGGCGTTCGTGGACGGCGCGAAGGTCATCCTCATCAAGTCGGAGGACGCCTACCACGAGATCGAGCGCCTCCGGATCCGGTACGCGCGCGAGGTCGGTCCCCTCTTCGCGGAGAACCTCGCGCACGTGTGGCAGGTGCTCCTGACCCACGCCGCGATGCTGCTCTCGTGCCGGGTGCCCGGGCTGAGACACACGGGCGAGGGCCGGCTCATCGCGTCCTACCTCAGCTCCTACGGGAACCCGTCGAGTCTCGAACCGGGGAGACTGCTCGCTCGTGTCGGCAGTGCGCTGTCCGACGTCCTCGTCCGATCGATCCCCGGCCTCACGGTCGAGGAGATGTGCGCGTCCCTGCGGACCGACGTCGCCACCTACGAGGTCGCGCACCGGTCCTTCGTCGACCTGATCGAGCGCGAACGGGTGCGCCTGTACGTCGTCGTGGACAACCTCGAGGACCTGCACGTGCACGTGGCCGAGCTGCGGACGACCCTGTCCGGGCTCTTCCGGGCCACTCGCGAGTTCGCCGGCACGGCCGATGCCCAACCGTTCAAGGTCCGTTTCGCCTTTCCCGCGGAGCTCGTGCAGCGCCTCCGGGACCTCACGGCCAATCCGGAGAAGGACTTCCTCGACTACCTCGTCATCCGGTGGACCGCGGCGGAGCTGATGACCATCGCCGGGAACCGTCTGCGGCGTTACCTCGACCTGTACCACCAGGACGACCTGGGCCGTCTGGGGTTGCCGCGCCAGCACGACGAGCGTGACCACCAGATGGCCGAGGCCACCCTGCGGTCACTGCTGCCCCGGGGAGGGATGCGCACGGGGCTGGGGTCCGACGAGGACCCGGTCGCCTACATCATGCGGCACACGCAGCTCCTGCCGCGCCACCTGATCCAGATCCTGAACGAGATCCTCTCGCGCTCGGCGCGACACCGTCGTGGTGTCCCCGTCGCGACCCCCCGGGACGTGCTGGACGGCGTCCGGGAGGCGGAGTTGCGCATCGTCGACGGGATCCTGTCCAGCTACTCGCACGACTACCCCTACATGGCGACGGCGCTCGGATATCTCAAGAACCACATCCCGAACACGCTCACGTGCAGCGAGCTCCACCGCGCCTTCAACGCCGCGGGCGTCGCGCGGTCGGGCGTCGACTACAGCGACTTCCTGGAGGCCGCCCTCGACGTGGGCGTCCTGGGCATCGTCGACGGCTCGACCTCGAGGTACACCGTCGGCCGCTTCTCGTACACGTTCACCGAGACGCTGCGGCCGGTGGAGGACGAGGACCAGGTCTGTGTGCACCCGCTCTTCATGTTCCGGCTCTTCGACCGGGGAGGGATCCGCCGCCTCCGGGACCAGGGGAGGCTCCCGGTGTACCCGTACGGCTCGGACACAGGGCAGTTCGACCGTGACTGACAGCGGGCGATGGGCCTATCTCGACGGCGGCCACGAGGGCCGCAGCGTGCTGGGCATCTCCTTCTCCGGAGGCGGCATCAGGTCGGCGGCCTTCTGCCTGGGTGCGTACCAGGCCCTGTCCCGCCAGGGGCTGTTCCAGAGGGCGCGGTACCTGTCCGCCGTCTCCGGGGGCAGCTACATCGCCGGTGCTCTCACGGTCGCCCAGGGGAAGTCCGATGCAGAGGCCCTGCGCGGGGAGGCTGCGCCCTGGTCCCGGGGGAGTCCGGAGGAGTGGTACCTCCGGACGCACCTCAGTTACCTGGCTCCCGGACTGACCGGTCGGCTGTGGCTGGTCGTGAACTTCGTCTACGGGCTCCTGCTGAACCTCCTGCCGCTCGTCGTCGGGTCCTATCTCGCCGGCCGGATCGTCGGGCTGGTGTACGGGGCCACGATCCGTGGCATCGGCAGGCCCGACGGCCGGCTGGTCGGCGCCGTCGCGTGGGGGAGCGCCGCGGCGGCCGGCCTGTTCCTGGCGGCGATCGTGCTCGTCGGCGTGCGGCGGTTCTTTGACAAGAGCCGGTTCCGCGCCGTGCCCGGCGAGCGGCCGCTCAGGAGGACCGCGACAGCGCTCGTCGCGGGCTCCGGCGTCGTCGCCGTCCTGGCCGTCTGTCTCCCCCTCCTGGTGCACCTCCTCGGTGTCGCGCTGGCCGACGACCCGTTCTGGGTGGGGAGGGCCGACGACCTGGGGTCGCGTCGCCTGCTCGTGACCGTGGCCATGGTGGTGGGAGTGGTGCTGCTGGGAGCCCTCGCCGTGCTCCTGATGCGGCTGGGCAGAGCCCGTGCGTTCCAGGGCGTCCTCGCGTTCCTGAGCGGCTGGGGGATCCTCGCCGTCCCCCTCCTGTTGGCGGCGGAGGGTGAGGCGCGCAGTGGCTGGGATCCCCCGCTGGACGTGTGGGTGCTCCTCGGGGCGCTGGCCACGTTGGCGGTCTGTGGCTTCTGCATCCACAACCGTCGCTACTCCATGCACCTGTACTACCGGGAGCGCCTGAGTCACGCGTTCGTCCTGAAGCGGACGAGTTCAGCCGGTGGCGTGCGGGTGGCTCCCGTTCCCTACGACGACGAGGTCAGACTCAGCGACGTCGGTCGGGAGATCGAGGCCAAGCGCAGGTCCGGTCTGCCGTTCCCCGAGCTCATCGTGTGCGCGGCCGTGGCGGCCCGCGAGGGGGACGTGCCCAACAAGAGCTGGGCTGCCTCCTTCACGTTCGACCCGTGCCGGTCGGGGAGCGTCGACCTGGCACCGCTCGTGGAGACGTCCGAGCTGGAACGGACGCACACGAGGGGCGGCAGCGGTCTCACGCTGCCGTCGATGATGGCGATCTCGGGGGCCGCCATCTCGCCCACCATGGGGCGCTTCACCCTCCCCGCGCTGCGGCTGCTGATGGCCCTCGCCAACCTCCGCCTCGGGGTGTGGATCCCCAACCCGTTCCGGCGCGGCGACGTGGCGGCTCCTCCGTCGAGGGGCCGGTCGCGTGTGCGGCGGGTGGCACGGGCGCTGGCGACCGGGTGGCGGGAGCCGGGTGGGCTGTACGTGCTGAAGGAGGCGATGGGGCTGGCGGGGACCCGAGGGCGCTTCATCCACGTGTCGGACGGCGGTCACTGGGAGAACCTCGGCCTGGTGGAGCTGATCAGACGCCGCTGCACGCACATGGTCGTCGTGGACGCCAGCGCGGGTGGCCGCAGTCCGCTGCAGGACATCGCCCGCGCAGCGGCCCTGGCCCGGTCCGACCTCGGCGCCGAGGTGCGGCTGGACCCCGCCGCCACCCTGCCGTCGACCGAGACCGGTCTGGCCGATGAGCCGGTCGCGGTGGGGAGCGTGACCTATCCCGACGGCAGCATGGGGGTCATCTACTACGCACGCTGCGTCCTGTGGGACGGCGTTCCGATGGACCTCGCGGTGTTCCGGGAGAAGGACCACCAGTTCCCCCAGCACCCGACGGCCAACCAGTGGTTCTCAGGGGAGCAGTTCGACGCCTACCGAGCACTGGGCTGGGAGGTCGCCGTCGCACTGGCGCAGCGCGCCAACGTCCCCCTCGACCAGTTCGAGGGCGGCGAGGGCGACAGCGAGGACCCGGCGGAGTCGGTGCTCGTCATGTGAGAGCTCCTGTCATGGACGTCGGTCGGTGGGCCGGCCGCTCGCCGTGTGACGGCCATGGACCACCCATGAACAGTCATGCAGGCTGGTGTATGGTCATGCATCGTGAGCGGACAGCAGACGTGGACGGTCGGGGTCACCGGCGCCACCGGGTACGCAGGGGGAGAGGTGTGCCGGCTGCTCGCCGGGCACCCGTACCTCCGGCTGGCCGGGGTGCACGCCAACTCGAGCGCCGGCCGACGCCTGGGTGAGCTGCAGCCGCACCTGCTGCCCTACGCCGACCTCGAGGTCCGGCCGAGCGGTGCAGCGGACCTCGCCGGCTACGACGTCGTCGTCCTGGCGCTGCCGCACGGGGAGTCCGCCGCCATCGCCGCGCAGCTGCCCGACGACACGCTCGTCATCGACTGCGGCGCCGACCACCGGCTCAACGACCCGGCGGCGTGGGCCCGCTGGTACGGCTCCGAGCACGCCGGCACCTGGCCCTACGGCCTGCCCGAGCTGCCCGGCCAACGGGAGCAGCTCACGGGCGCCCGGCGGATCGCCGTCCCCGGCTGCTACCCGACCTCGGTCACCCTGGCGCTGGCCCCGGCGCTGGCCGCCGGCCTGGTCGAGCCCGACGTCGTCGTGGTCGCGGCCAGCGGCACGTCCGGCGCCGGCAAGTCGGCCAAGCCGCACCTGCTCGGCAGCGAGGTCATGGGCTCGGTCAGCGCCTACGGTGTCGGCGGGGTGCACCGGCACACGCCGGAGATGGTGCAGAACCTCTCGCAGGCGGCCGGCGCACCCGTCACCGTGAGCTTCACCCCGACCCTGGTGCCGATGAGCCGGGGCATCCTCGCCACCTGCTCGGCACCCCTGGCCGCGGGCACCGACGAGGCCGCCGCCCGGGCCGCCTACGAGAAGGCCTACGCCGACGAGCCGTTCGTGCACCTGCTGCCCGAGGGGCAGTGGCCCACGACGGCCCAGGTGCTCAGCGCCAACACCGTCGCCCTGCAGGTCGCCATCGACCCCGACGCCGGCCGGCTCGTTGTGGTCGCCGCGGTGGACAACCTGACCAAGGGCACCGGGGGAGCGGCCATCCAGTGCGCCAACCTCGCCCTGGGCTTGCCCGAGGTCACCGGCCTCCCCGTCGTGGGGGTGGCCCCGTGAGCGTCACCGCCCCGCAGGGGTTCTCCGCCGCCGGCGTCGCCGCCGGGCTCAAGTCCAGCGGCGCCCCGGACGTCGCCGTCGTCCTCAACACCGGTCCGGACGACGCCGCCGCGGCCGTCTTCACCACCAACCGCTTCCCGGCCGCGCCGGTGCTCTGGAGCCGCCAGGTGCTGGCCGGCGAGCGCGCGCGGGCGGTCGTGCTCAACTCCGGCGGCGCCAACGCCTGCACCGGGCCCGAGGGGTTCCAGGACACCCACGCCACCGCGGAGCACGCCGCCGCGGAGCTCGGCATCGGGGCGATCGACGTCGCCGTGGCGAGCACCGGCCTCATCGGCGTCCGGCTGCCGATGGACGAGCTGACCGCCGGCGTCACCGCCGCGGTGGAGGCGCTCAGCGAGGACGGCGGACCGGACGCCGCCCGCGCGATCATGACCACCGACAGCGTCCCGAAGACGACGGTGCAGGCCCGCGACGGCTGGACCGTCGGCGGCATGGCCAAGGGCGCCGGCATGCTGGCGCCGAGCCTGGCCACCATGCTCGTCGTCCTCACCACCGACGCCGTGGTCGACGCCGCCACCCTGCAGACCGCGCTGAAGCAGGCGACCAGCGTGAGCTTCGAGCGGGTCGACTCCGACGGCTGCCTCTCCACCAACGACACGGTCATCGTCCTGGCCAACGGCGCGAGCGGGGTCACCCCGAGCGCCGAGGAGGTCACCGAGGCGCTGACCGCCGCGGCGACCGACCTGGCGATGCAGCTGCTGGCCGACGCCGAGGGCTCGACCAAGGACATCGCCATCACGGTCCGGAATGCGGCCAGCGTCGAGGACGCCCTGACCGCCGGCCGCGCCTGCGCCCGCAACAACCTGCTCAAGACCGCGCTGTTCGGCAACGACCCCAACTGGGGCCGGGTGCTCGCCGCGATCGGCACCACCGACGCCGCCTTCGAGCCCGACCGGGTGGACGTGACGATCAACGGCGTCACGGTCTGCCGGGGCGGCGCGATCGGCGACCCCCGGGAAGGCGTCGACCTCACCGGCCGGGAGATCACCATCGACGTCGACCTGGGCGCCGGCGGCGAGCAGGCCACGATCTGGACGAACGACCTGTCCGTGGCCTACGTGCACGAGAACTCGGCGTACTCCACGTGAGCGCGCCCCAGGACCCGACCCCCCCGGACGTCCGGGTCGACGAGGCGCCGCCCACGGTGCCCGCCGTCCGCAAGCGGATCGGCACCAGCCGGGTCATGCGCACCTACGACCCCGAGGGCGACGCCCGCAAGGTCGCCGTCCTGACCGGGGCGCTGCCGTGGCTCAAGGAGTTCCACGGCAACGTCGTGGTGATCAAGTACGGCGGCCACGCGATGGTCGACGAGGACTGTCGCCGGGCCTTCGCCGAGGACATGGTCTTCCTGCGGACCTGCGGCATCCTCCCCGTCGTCGTCCACGGCGGCGGCCCGCAGATCACCGAGATGCTCGGGCGGCTGGGCATCCCCAGCGAGTTCCGCGGCGGCCTGCGGGTGACCACGCCGGAGACCGTCGACGTCGTCCGCATGGTGCTCACCGGGCAGGTCGGCCCCGACATCGTCGGGCTGATCAACCAGCACGGGCCGATGGCGGTGCACCTCTCCGGCGAGGACGGCGGCCTGTTCACCGCGGAGCGCACCACCGCGACCGTCGACGGCGAGCAGGTCGACATCGGCCTGGTCGGCGACGTCGCCGCGGTCGACCCGACACCCGTCACCGCCCTGCTCGAGGCCGGTCACATCCCCGTGGTCGCCAGCGTCGCACCCGACGCGGACGGCGTGGTGCACAACGTCAACGCCGACACCGCCGCCGCGGCGGTCGCGGTCGCGCTCGGCGCGGTGAAGCTCGTCGTGCTCACCGACGTCGAGGGGCTCTATGCCGACTGGCCCGACCGCGACTCGCTGGTGCAGCAGATCGACGCCGGCGAGCTGGCCGAGATCCTGCCGACCCTCGACTCGGGGATGGTCCCGAAGATGGCCGCTTGCCTGCGGGCGGTCGAGGGCGGGGTGAAGCGGGCGACCGTCGTCGACGGCCGCACCCCGCACGCCCTGCTGCTGGAGATGTTCACGTCCGAGGGCACCGGGACCATGGTGGTCCCGGCCCGCGCCACCACCGGAGAGGAGCCGGCATGACCCACACGGAGGAGCTGGCCACCCGCTGGTCGGCCGTGATGATGCACAACTACAAGACCCCGCCGGTGGCCCTGGCCCGCGGCGCGGGGGCGACCGTGTGGGACGTCGACGGCCGCGAGTACACCGACCTGCTCGGCGGCATCGCGACGACGATCCTCGGCCACGCCCACCCCCGGGTCGTCGAGGCGATCACGAAGCAGGCGCAGACGCTGGGTCACGTCTCCAACCTGGCGATGCACGAGCCCGGGATCACCCTCGCCGAGCGGCTGCTCGAGCTCGCCGGCCGGCCCGGCCGAGTGTTCTTCTGCAACTCCGGCGCCGAGGCCAACGAGGCCGCGTTCAAGCTCAGCCGGCTCACCGGGCGCACCGAGGTGGTCACCGCCGAGGGCTCCTTCCACGGCCGGACCATGGGCGCGCTCGCGCTCACCGGCCAGCCGGGCAAGGCCGACGCGTTCGCCCCGCTGCCCGGCGGCGTCCGGTTCGTGCCCTACGGCGACAGCGAGGCGCTGGCCGGCACGGTCACCGACCGGACGGCGATGGTGCTGCTCGAGCCGATGCTCGGCGAAGGCGGCGTGCAGCCGGCCCCGCCCGGCTACCTCGCCGCCGCCGCGCGGACCGCCGAGGCATCCGGCGCGCTGTTCGCCGTCGACGAGGTGCAGACCGGCACCGGCCGCACCGGGCACTGGTTCGCCCACCAGGCCGACGGCGTGGCCCCGGACGTGGTCACCCTGGCCAAGGCCATCGGCGGCGGGCTGCCGCTCGGCGCCACCCTGGCCTTCGGGGACGCCGCGGACCTGATGACCGCCGGCTCGCACGGCTCCACCTTCGGCGGCAACCCGATCGCCGCGGCCGCCGCGCTCGCCGTCCTCGACACCATCCGCGACGAGGGGCTGCTCGAGCGGGCCAAGGAGCTCGAGCACCGGTTCACCGCCGGCATCGAGGGCCTCGGCCACCCGGGCGTCTCCGGCGTGCGCGGCAAGGGCGCGCTGCTCGGCGTCGTCCTCACCGCGCGGGTCGCCGCCGCACTCGAGGCCCGGCTGCGGGAGGCCGGGTTCCTCGCCAACGCCGTCGCCCCGGACGTGCTGCGGCTGGCGCCGTCCCTGGTGCTCACCGACGCGCAGGTCGACGCCTTCGTCGCCGCCCTGCCGGCAGCCCTGGACGCGGTGGCGCAGCAGTGACCCGGCACTTCCTGCGGGACGACGACCTCGGCCCGGCCGAGCAGGCCGAGGTGCTGGCGCTGGCCGCCGAGCTCAAGCGCACCCGGCACACCGAGGCCGCGCCCACCCCGCTGCGGGCCCCGAACGGCGTGCCCCGCGCGGTCGCGGTGCTGTTCGACAAGCCCTCGACCCGGACCCGGGTGAGCTTCTCCGTGGGCGTGGCCGAGCTCGGCGGGTACCCGCTGGTCGTCGACGGCGGTGCCAGCCAGCTCGGCCGCGGCGAGTCGGTCGAGGACACCGCCCGCGTGCTCGACCGGCAGGTCGCCGCGATCGTCTGGCGCACCTTCGGCCAGGACCGGATCGAGGCGATGGCCGCGGTCAGCCGGGTGCCGGTGGTCAACGCGCTGACCGACGAGTACCACCCCTGCCAGATCCTCGCCGACCTGCAGACGGTCGCCGAGCGCAGGGGCACCCTCGCCGGGCTGACCATGAGCTACCTCGGCGACGGCGCCAACAACATGGCGCACTCCTACCTGCTCGGCGGTGCCACGGCCGGCATGCACGTGCGCATCGGCTCACCGGAGTCCTTCCAGCCCTCGCCGGAGGTGCTCAAGCGGGCCGGGGAGATCGCCGCGGGGACCGGCGGCTCGGTGCGCTGGACCGACGACGCCGCGGCCGCCGCCGACGGCGCCGACGTGCTGGTCACCGACACCTGGGTCTCGATGGGCCAGGAGGACGAGTACGACGCCCGCATCGCGCCGTTCCTGCCCTACGCGGTGGACGAGGCCGCGCTCGCCCGGGCCGCCGACGACGCCGTCGTCCTGCACTGCCTGCCGGCCTACCGCGGCAAGGAGATCGCCGCGTCGGTGATCGACGGCGCGCAGAGCGCCGTGTGGGACGAGGCGGAGAACCGGCTGCACGCGCAGAAGGCGGTCCTCATCTGGCTGCTGGAGCACGCGTGACGACCCGCGCGCCGGGTCGGCCCGTGCGCCGACGATCTCGGGGGCGGCGGTGACGACGGCCCTGACCCGCTCGGCCCGCCAGGCCCGCATCCGCGAGCTCATCCAGGCCCAGCCGGTGACCTCGCAGACCCAGCTCGCCGCGCTGCTCGCCGGGTCGGGCATCGAGGTCACCCAGGCCACGCTGTCGCGGGACCTGGAGGAGCTCGGGGCGGTCAAGCTGCGGGGGTCGGACGGCGCCCCGGCGTCCTACGTGGTGCCGCCGGAGAACGCCCCGCTGCGCCCCGCGCAGGCCGCGCCGGCCCGGCTCACCCGGCTGCTGGGCGACCTGCTGACCTCCGCCGAGGGCAGCGCCAACCTCGCCGTCGTCCGCACCCCACCCGGCGCGGCGCAGTTCCTCGCCTCCGCCCTGGACAAGGTCGGCCTCCCCGACGTGCTGGGCACCATCGCCGGGGACGACACTCTGCTGGTCGTGTCCCGCCGTCCCGACGGGGGAGCGGCCCTGGCCGACCGGCTGCGCGCGCTGGCCGAGCGGGCCCCGGCCCCGACGAACGAGCCCGGAACCGACCTGGAGGACACCGCACCGTGAGCCCGGCCGACCCCGCCGTCGCCCCGCCCTCGTCCCACACCCGGCTCTGGGGCGGCCGCTTCGGCGGCGGAGGACCATCGGACGCCCTGACTGCGCTGTCCAGGTCCACGCACTTCGACTGGCAGCTGGCCCCCTACGACCTGGCCGGGTCCCGCGCGCACGCCCGCGTCCTGCACCGGGCCGGGCTGCTCACCGACGACGAGCTCGAGCAGATGGTCGGCGCGCTCACCGAGCTCTCCGCCGAGGTCGCGGCCGGCACGTTCACGGCGATCGAGTCCGACGAGGACGTGCACGAGGCGCTCGAGCGCGGCCTCACCGAGAAGCTCGGTGCGCTCGGCGGCAAGCTGCGCGCCGGCCGCAGCCGCAACGACCAGATCGCCACCGACCTGCGGCTCTACCTCCGGCACACCGTGCGCGGCCTCGTCGGCGAGCTGGCCGCCCTGGAGTCCGCCCTGGTGGAGCTGGCCGACCGCTACCGCGACGTCGCCGCGCCCGGCATGACCCACCTGCAGCACGCCCAGCCGGTGCTCATCGCCCACCAGCTGCTCGCCCACGCGCACGCGTTCGCCCGGGACGTCGACCGGCTGCAGGACTGGGACCGCCGCACCGCCGTCAGCCCCTACGGCTCCGGCGCGCTGGCCGGCTCGTCGCTGCCGCTGGACCCCGACGCCGTCGCCGCCGAGCTGGGCTTCGACCGCGCCTCGGACAACTCCATCGACGGCGTCAGCGACCGCGACTTCGCCGCCGAGTTCTGCTTCGCCGCGGCGCTGCTCGGCGTGCACCTCTCCCGGCTCGGGGAGGAGGTCGTGCTCTGGACGTCGACCGAGTTCGGCTGGGCGCGCCTGCACGACGCCTGGGCGACCGGGTCGTCGATCATGCCGCAGAAGAAGAACCCCGACATCGCCGAGCTGGCCCGCGGGAAGTCCGGCCGCTTCGTCGGCAACCTGACCGGCCTGCTGACGATGCTCAAGGGCCTGCCGCTGGCCTACGACCGCGACCTGCAGGAGGACAAGGAGCCGGTCTTCGACTCCATGGAGCAGCTGCTCCTGCTGCTGCCGGCGGTCACCGGGATGGTCGCGACGCTGACCCTGCGCGCGGAGGTGCTCGAGGCGGCCGCGCCGCAGGGCTTCGCGCTGGCCACCGACGTCGCCGAGTGGCTGGTCCGCCAGGGCGTGCCGTTCCGCTCGGCGCACGAGATCTCCGGTGCGATGGTCGCCTACTGCGAGCAGCGCGGCCTCGAGCTCGACGAGCTCTCCGACGCCCAGCTCGTCGAGGTCGCGCCCGAGCTGACGCCCGACGTCCGCGCGGTGCTCTCCGTGCGCGGCGCGCTGGCCGCGCGCAAGGCCCGCGGGGGGACGGCGCCCGAGCGGGTCGCCGAGCAGCTGGACACCCTCGGGTCGCTGGCCCGGTCGCACGCGCAGTGGGCGTCGTCCTCGCCCGTGGCGGCGGCCCTCTGAGCGACGTGGTGCCCGGGCCGCTGCTGACACCCGAGGAGCTGCTCGGCCCGTCGGACGCCGTGGCGCCGACGCTGCTCGGGTGCTGGCTGGTCACCGACCGCCCGGCCGGCCGCGTGGCGCTGCGGCTCACCGAGGTCGAGGCTTACGCCGGCGACGGCACCGACCCGGCGGCGCACTCCCACCGCGGTCCCACGCCCCGCGCGGCGGTCATGTTCGGCCCGCCCGGGCGGCTCTACGTCTACTTCAGCTACGGCGTGCACTGGTGCGCCAACGTCGTCGTCGGCGCGGAGGGCCAGGGGTCGGCGGTGCTGCTGCGTGCCGGGGACGTCGTGGCAGGGGAGGAGCTGGCCGCCTCCCGCCGTCCCGCCGCGAAGGCCGCCCGCGACCTCGCCCGCGGACCGGCACGGCTCACGCAGGCCCTGGCGATCGGGCCCGACGACAAGGACGCCGACCTGCTCGACCCGTCGTCCTCCGTGCGGCTGCACCGTGGCGACCCACCGGCACAGGTCTCGGCCGGGCCGCGGGTCGGGATCAGCGTCGCCACCGAGCTGCCGTGGCGGTTCTGGGAGACCGGTGCGGCGTCGGTGAGCGCCTTCCGCCCGGGTGGGAAGCCCCGCCGGAGGACCGCCGGGCAGGATCGGGACCGGTGACCGGGCCCACGGGGTTCCGCGTGCACGGAGCACCCCGGGCACGCGGCCGGGGAGCGCCAGCGAGGATGGACCCGTGACCGACGTGATCTCCGAGCTGCACCGCCGCGGGCTCATCGCCCAGAGCACCGACGAGGACGCCCTGCGCGCCCACCTGTCCGCCGGGCCGGTTCCCTACTACGCCGGCTTCGACCCGACCGCGCCCAGCCTGCACGTCGGCCACCTGCTGCAGTTCACGGTGCTGCGGGCGCTGCAGCGGGCCGGGCACCGGCCCGTCGTCCTGGTCGGTGGCGCGACCGGCCTCATCGGCGACCCGCGGCCGACCGCCGAGCGGCAGCTCAACGACCGCGGGACCGTCGCCGGCTGGGTGGACAGCATCCGCACCCAGGTCGCGCCCTTCCTCGAGGTCCCGGCGGAGCGGGAGGGCCTCGAGGCGCCGGTCTACGTCGACAACCTGGAGTGGACGGCGCCGCTGAGCGCGATCGACTTCCTCCGCGAGCTCGGCAAGCACTTCCGCGTGGGCCGGATGCTGGCCAAGGAGGCGGTCGCCGCCCGGCTGAACTCCGAGGCCGGTATCAGCTACACCGAGTTCAGCTACCAGATCTTGCAGGCCAACGACTACCGCGAGCTGTACCGGCGGCACGGCGTCACGCTGCAGACCGGCGGCTCGGACCAGTGGGGCAACCTCACCGCCGGCATCGACCTGGTGCGCCGGACCGAGGGGGCGACGGTGCACGCGCTGTCCACCCCGCTGGTCACCAAGTCCGACGGGACGAAGTTCGGCAAGAGCGAGGGCGGCACGGTCTGGCTGGACCCGGCCCTCACCCCGCCCTACGCGTTCTTCCAGTTCTGGCTCAACGCCGACGACGCCGACGCCCGTGCCTGGCTGCCCCTGTACTCCGAGCGCCCGGCCGAGGAGGTCGAGGCGCTGGTCGCCGAGTCCGTGGAGCGCCCGGCCGCCCGTGCGGTCCAGCGTGCGCTGGCCGAGGAGCTCACCCGCCTGGTGCATGGCGAGGACGAGCTCCGCCAGGCCGAGGCCGCCGGCCGGGCGCTGTTCGGCCGGGACGACCTCCGGGCCCTGGGCCCGGAGACGCTCGGGGCCGCCCTGCGGGAGGCCGGCAGCGTGACCGTGGACGGCGGGACCCCGACCGTCGCCGCCCTGCTGCAGCAGACCGGACTGGTCTCGAGCCTCTCGGAGGCCCGCCGGACGGTGAAGGAGGGCGGCGCCTACCTGAACAACGAGCGGGTGACCGACGCCGAGGCCGTACCGGGGGAGGAGGACTGGCTCCCGGGCGGCTGGCTCGTACTGCGTCGCGGCAAGCGCTCGGTCGCCGGCGTCCAGCGCGCCTGAGCCGCAGGTCAACGGCGTGTTACGGCGCCGTTCCGGACGGGTGTCGGTCGTCACGCCGCACCGGTTTGACAGCCCGGACGACACCCACGTAACTTTCTCCCTGCGCCGGGCGAGACCGGAGCGGGACGCGGAGACGAGTCGCCGCCCCGCAGGTCGGACCGGGCGCCGCCTGCCCAGCCGCTGAGCGGGCTCCGGGAACACCACCCGGGGGTCGCCGGTTGTGCTGGGTACCGCCGCTCCGAGCGCCGAGCCCGGGTCCTGGACCCGCCGCTTGACGGACACAGAGAGCGGCGTAACGTGGAACAGCCGCCGCGATCGAAGGCCCACCAGGCCGGGTGTCGCGAGCGTCCGCTCCTTGAGAACTCAACAGCGTGCCGAAAGTCAGTGCCAAGTAACAAACCCCTTTTTGTGGGTTTCTTTGGGTTGATGGATATCGAGAGCGTCCAGTTCTCGGTTCTCGGCCTGGTTCAAGCATCTACGGAGAGTTTGATCCTGGCTCAGGACGAACGCTGGCGGCGTGCTTAACACATGCAAGTCGAACGGTGAACCTGCTTCGGTGGGGGATCAGTGGCGAACGGGTGAGTAACACGTGGGCAACCTGCCCCCGGCTCTGGGATAACTCCAAGAAATTGGGGCTAATACCGGATGTGACCGCTGGCCGCATGGTCTGGTGGTGGAAAGGGTTTCCGGCTGGGGATGGGCCCGCGGCCTATCAGCTTGTTGGTGGGGTAGTGGCCTACCAAGGCGACGACGGGTAGCCGGCCTGAGAGGGTGACCGGCCACACTGGGACTGAGACACGGCCCAGACTCCTACGGGAGGCAGCAGTGGGGAATATTGCGCAATGGGCGGAAGCCTGACGCAGCGACGCCGCGTGGGGGATGACGGCCTTCGGGTTGTAAACCTCTTTCAGCAGGGACGAAGCCGTGAGGTGACGGTACCTGCAGAAGAAGCACCGGCCAACTACGTGCCAGCAGCCGCGGTAATACGTAGGGTGCAAGCGTTGTCCGGAATTATTGGGCGTAAAGAGCTCGTAGGCGGTTGGTCGCGTCGGCTGTGAAAACCCGGAGCTCAACTCCGGGCCTGCAGTCGATACGGGCCGACTTGAGTGTTGCAGGGGAGACTGGAATTCCTGGTGTAGCGGTGAAATGCGCAGATATCAGGAGGAACACCGGTGGCGAAGGCGGGTCTCTGGGCAACAACTGACGCTGAGGAGCGAAAGCGTGGGGAGCGAACAGGATTAGATACCCTGGTAGTCCACGCCGTAAACGTTGGGCGCTAGGTGTGGGGGCCATTCCACGGTCTCCGTGCCGCAGCTAACGCATTAAGCGCCCCGCCTGGGGAGTACGGCCGCAAGGCTAAAACTCAAAGGAATTGACGGGGGCCCGCACAAGCGGCGGAGCATGTTGCTTAATTCGATGCAACGCGAAGAACCTTACCTAGGCTTGACATGCACGGAAATCTCGCAGAGATGCGGGGTCCGTAAGGGCCGTGCACAGGTGGTGCATGGTTGTCGTCAGCTCGTGTCGTGAGATGTTGGGTTAAGTCCCGCAACGAGCGCAACCCTCGTTCCATGTTGCCAGCACGTGATGGTGGGGACTCATGGGAGACTGCCGGGGTCAACTCGGAGGAAGGTGGGGATGACGTCAAATCATCATGCCCCTTATGTCTAGGGCTGCAAACATGCTACAATGGCCGGTACAAAGGGCTGCGATACCGCAAGGTGGAGCGAATCCCAAAAAGCCGGTCTCAGTTCGGATTGGGGTCTGCAACTCGACCCCATGAAGTTGGAGTCGCTAGTAATCGCAGATCAGCAACGCTGCGGTGAATACGTTCCCGGGCCTTGTACACACCGCCCGTCACGTCACGAAAGTCGGTAACGCCCGAAGCCGGTGGCCCAACCCCTTGTGGGAGGGAGCCGTCGAAGGCGGGATCGGCGATTGGGACGAAGTCGTAACAAGGTAGCCGTACCGGAAGGTGCGGCTGGATCACCTCCTTTCTAAGGAGCACTGGCCGCCACATGCGTGTGGTGGTCCAGAGCTGCGCTCGGACCGTGATGGTTTCCCGCCTGTGGGGGGCCGCGGGTGTTCGGGGCAGTGCTCGAGGGTGGAACGCTGACCAGTTCGGCCGGCAGCCTGGCTGCCGCTTCTAGTACGGCGGGTCCTTTCGGGGGCTCGTGGGGAACGGGGTGGCGGCGGGGATGACCGGTGGTAGGCACGCTGTTGGGTCCTGAGGGAGCGGGCCCCCCGGGGTGGACGGGAATCGTTCGCCGGTGGGGGGTGGTTGTCTCGGTCGGGGCCGTCCGGGTCCTCGTACCACCCGCCGTCTCCTCCCCTGTGCGGGGATGGGGTCGGTGGGGTTTGGCGGGGCGGGTGCCGGATGGTGGCCGGTTGGTCGTTGAGAACTGCACAGTGGACGCGAGCATCTTCTTTGATTGCAGGCCCGCGCGCGAGCGCCGGTCACGTGGTGTCTTTCCCTTCCGGGGAGGCGGTGCGTGGCAGGTGTTGGGCGTGGGGTTTGTTGTAGTTGTGTGGCCAAGTTGTTAAGGGCACACGGTGGATGCCTGGGCACCAGGAGCCGATGAAGGACGTAGGAGGCTGCGATAAGCCTCGGGGAGCTGCCAACCGAGCGTTGATCCGAGGATGTCCGAATGGGGGAACCCCGCACCAGTCATGTGGTGTGACCCGCGCCTGAACACATAGGGCGTGTGGAGGGAACGTGGGGAAGTGAAACATCTCAGTACCCACAGGAAGAGAAAACAACCGTGATTCCGTGAGTAGTGGCGAGCGAAAGCGGATGAGGCTAAACCGTTTCCATGTGATACCCGGCAGGGGTTGTGGGAGCGGGGTCGTGGGACCGTTCTGCAGGTGCTGCCGCACCTGCGGGGAGTGAGAAAGTGCTGTCGTTAGTGGAAGGCCTCTGGAAGGGGTCGCCGTAGAGGGTGAGAGCCCCGTACACGAAAACGCTGCACCTCCCGAACGTGTTTCCCAAGTAGCACCGAGCCCGTGGAATTCGGTGTGAATCTGGCGGGACCACCCGCTAAGCCTGAATACTCCCTGGTGACCGATAGCGGACGAGTACCGTGAGGGAAAGGTGAAAAGTACCCCGGGAGGGGAGTGAAATAGTACCTGAAACCGTGTGCCTACAAGCCGTGAGAGCCTGATCACCTTCGGGTGACGGTGATTGCGTGCCTTTTGAAGAATGAGCCTGCGAGTTAGTGGTACGTGGCGAGGTTAACCCGTGGGGGGTAGCCGTAGCGAAAGCGAGTCCGAACAGGGCGAGTCAGTCGCGTGCTCTAGACCCGAAGCCGAGTGATCTACCCATGGCCAGGTTGAAGCGCGGGTAAGACCGCGTGGAGGACCGAACCCACCAGGGTTGAAAACCTGGGGGATGAGCTGTGGGTAGGGGTGAAAGGCCAATCAAACTCGGTGATAGCTGGTTCTCCCCGAAATGCATTTAGGTGCAGCGTCGCGTGTTTCTTGCCGGAGGTAGAGCACTGGATGGCTGATGGGCCCCACAAGGTTACTGACGTCAACCAAACTCCGAATGCCGGTAAGTGAGAGCGCGGCAGTGAGACTGCGGGCGATAAGGTTCGTAGTCGAGAGGGAAACAGCCCAGATCATCGGCTAAGGCCCCTAAGCGTGTGCTAAGTGGAAAAGGATGTGGGATCGCAGAGACAACCAGGAGGTTGGCTTAGAAGCAGCCATCCTTGAAAGAGTGCGTAATAGCTCACTGGTCAAGTGGTTCCGCGCCGACAATGTAGCGGGGCTCAAGCACACCGCCGAAGCCGTGGCACTCCAGCACGTCCCCGTCGTCGCCTTTCGAGGCGCCGGCCAGGGGCTGGGGTGGGTAGGGGAGCGTCGTGTGGCGGGTGAAGCGGCGGAGGAATCCAGCCGTGGACGCCACGCGAGTGAGAATGCAGGCATGAGTAGCGAGAGGGGAGTGAGAACCTCCCCCGCCGGAAGACCAAGGGTTCCTGGGCCAGGCTAATCCGCCCAGGGTGAGTCGGGACCTAAGGCGAGGCCGACAGGCGTAGTCGATGGACAACGGGTTGATATTCCCGTACCCGCGAAGGAACGCCCATGCTGAACCCAGCGATGCTAACCGCCCGAACACCCGCGGTCTGGTTCTTTCGAGGATCGGATGCGGGGACTAGCGCGGGATCCGGACTGGTAGTAGGCAAGCGATGGGGTGACGCAGGAAGGTAGTCCTACCGGTGAGTGGTAGTACCGGTGCAAGGGTGTGGCCCGCGCCATAGGCAAATCCGTGGCGCATTCAGGGTGAGGCCTGACGCATAGCCGATTGCGGTGAATGGGATGATCCTATGCTGCCGAGAAAAGCCTCTAGCGAGTTCCGAGCGGCCCGTACCCCAAACCAACTCAGGTGGTCAGGTAGAGAATACCGAGGCGATCGAGCGAACTGTGGTTAAGGAACTCGGCAAAATGCCCCCGTAACTTCGGGAGAAGGGGGACCCCTTCCCGTCAACCAGCGTGCCTGGGGCAGCGGAGGGGGGTCGCAGAGACCAGTGAGAAGCGACTGTTTACTAAAAACACAGGTCCGTGCGAAGTCGTAAGACGATGTATACGGACTGACGCCTGCCCGGTGCTGGAACGTTAAGGGGACGGGTTAGTGCGCCTTCGGGTGTGCGAAGCTCAGAACTCAAGCGCCAGTAAACGGCGGTGGTAACTATAACCATCCTAAGGTAGCGAAATTCCTTGTCGGGTAAGTTCCGACCTGCACGAATGGCGTAACGACTTCTCAGCTGTCTCAACCACAGGCTCGGCGAAATTGCACTACGAGTAAAGATGCTCGTTACGCGCGGCAGGACGGAAAGACCCCGGGACCTTCACTACAGCTTGATATTGGTGTTCGGTTCGGCTTGTGTAGGATAGGTGGGAGACTGTGAAGCGAGCACGCCAGTGTTCGTGGAGTCGCCGTTGAAATACCACTCTGGTCGAATTGGATGTCTAACCTCGGTCCGTGATCCGGATCAGGAACAGTGTCAGGTGGGTAGTTTAACTGGGGCGGTTGCCTCCCAAAATGTAACGGAGGCGCCCAAAGGTTCCCTCAGCCTGGTTGGCAATCAGGTGTCGAGTGCAAGTGCACAAGGGAGCTTGACTGTGAGACCGACGGGTCGAGCAGGAGCGAAAGCTGGGACTAGTGACCCGGCACCGGCATGTGGAAGCGGTGTCGCTCAACGGATAAAAGGTACCCCGGGGATAACAGGCTGATCTTCCCCAAGAGTCCATATCGACGGGATGGTTTGGCACCTCGATGTCGGCTCGTCGCATCCTGGGGCTGGAGTAGGTCCCAAGGGTTGGGCTGTTCGCCCATTAAAGCGGTACGCGAGCTGGGTTTAGAACGTCGTGAGACAGTTCGGTCCCTATCCGCCGCGCGCGTAAGAGACTTGCGAAGAGCTGTCCCTAGTACGAGAGGACCGGGACGGACGAACCTCTGGTGTGCCAGTTGTACCGCCAGGTGCACTGCTGGTTGGCTACGTTCGGCAGGGATAACCGCTGAAAGCATCTAAGCGGGAAGCTCGCTTCAAGATGAGGTCTCTCACCCAGTCAATGGGGTAAGGCCCCCGCCCAGACCAGCGGGTTGATAGGCCGGAGGTGGAAGCACCGCGAGGTGTGGAGCTGACCGGTACTAACAGGCCGAGGGCTTGACCACACGACCACCACCACCCCCACACGCGTGTGCGGGAATGCGGTCGAAGAGCAATGCGTGACATCCAACGCGTCCACTGTGCGGTTCTGAACGCACCAACCGGGGAACACGCCTGGTTTGTCTCGTTCACAGTGTTACGGCGGTCATGGCGAGAGGGAAACGCCCGGTCCCATTCCGAACCCGGAAGCTAAGCCTCTCAGCGCCGATGGTACTGCCCTGGAGACGGGGTGGGAGAGTAGGACACCGCCGGACAACCACTCCAGAACGGGGGTCAGAGCCACGTGCTCTGACCCCCGTTCTGTCGTTTCCGGACACTTCTCGCGGCGCTGCGCGTGCTGCCCCCACTCTTGAGGTACGGAGACGCTCATGACTTCACCGCGACGAGGCGCCGGCGGTACCGGCGGACAGGGACCCCGAGGAGGCCGCGGCGGCTCCGGGCAGGGCCGTCCGCAAGGACGAGGTGCGGGTGCCCGTGGGGCGTCCTCCGGGCGCGACGCGCAGGGCTCCTGGCAGGGACGCCGGCCGGCCGGTGGTCGGTCGGAGGACGGCCGCGGAGGCAGCTGGCAGGAGCGTCGTCCCGAGGGAGACCGGCCGCAGCGCCGTCCCCAGGGGCAAGCGGGCAGCCGGGGCGAAGGTGGCTCGCGGCAGGACTGGCGGGACCGCCGCCCGCAGCGCGACGCCGGCTCGAACGCCGGAGCACCGCGCAGGGAGTGGCAGGACAGGCGGCCGCAGGGAGACCGCCCGGCGGCAGGTCGATCGGACTGGCGGGACCGCCGCCCGTCGGCTGACCGGGGTCGCGACGACCGCCCGGGCCGGGATGACCGGCGACCGCAGGGAGACCGTCCGGCGGTAGGCCGATCGGACTGGCGGGACCGCCGTCCGTCGGCTGACCGAGGTCGGGACGACCGCGCGGGCCAGGATGATCGGCGACCCCAGGGAGAGCGCCCGGCGCGCGGCAGCTGGCAGGACCGCCGGTCGGCAGGGGAGCGGCCGCAGGGGGAGCGCCCGGCGCGCGGCAGCTGGCAGGACCGCCGGTCGGCAGGGGAGCGGCCGCAGGGGGAGCGCCCGGCGCGCGGCAGCTGGCAGGACCGCCGGTCGGCAGGGGAGCGGCCGCAGGGGGAGCGTCCGGCGCGTAGCACCTGGCAGGACCGCCGGTCGGCAGGGGAGCGGCCGCAGGGGGAGCAGACGGGGTGGCGCGACCGTCCGCGTGGCGGACGTTCCGATGTCGCCCCGGACCGGCGCGAGGGACGTCCGCAACGCCCTGGTGGGTCGCATGGTGAGTGGCAGTCCCGCGAGGGCCGGCCCGGCGGACAGCGGAGCGACTGGCGTGACCGCCGTCCCGGCGACGACCGCCGCGGGCGCCCGGAGCATGGTCAGCGGCCGCCCCGCAGCGGCGAGCGCACCCCGCCCGCGCCCGCGGGTCCGGAGATCCCCGACTGGGCCGACCCGCGGGAGCTGGACCAGTCCATACGCGCGGCGCTGCGCGGGCTCGACCCGCGCAACGCCCAGCGGGTGGCGGGCCACCTGGTCGTCGCCGGGACGCTCGTCGACGACCAGCCCGAGGAGGCGCTGGCCCACGCGCGGGCGGCCCGCGACCGGGCGTCGCGCATCGCCGTCGTCCGCGAGGCCGTCGGCGTGGCCGCGTACCACGCCGGGGACTACGCCGAGGCCGCTCGTGAGCTGCGGGCCTACCGCCGGATGAGCGGCGACACCGGGTACCGGGCGGTGCTCGCCGACTGCGAGCGGGCCCTGGGGCGTCCCGAGGTCGCGCTGCGGCTGGTGCGCGAGGCGTTGGCCGAGCACCCGGACACCGAGGAGACCGTCGAGCTGCGCCTGGTCGAGGCGGGTGCCCGCCAGGACCTCGATGAGCTGTCCGCGGCCCGTCTCGTGCTGGAGGGCGTCCTCGGCGGGCGCCCCCGCCCGGACTCGGTCGACTGGACCGATCCCGCGGTGCTGCGGGTCTCGGCCGCCTATGCCGACATCCTCGAGGCCGCCGGCGAGAGCGCCCTCGCGGCCGAGTGGCACGCCGCGGTGGCTGCCCACACCCCGGACGAGTCCGACGTCGAGTTCTCCGAGGAGGAGCTGCCGGTGGTCGACGTCGCCCCGGCGGTCGAGGCTGCCGAGACACCGGTCGGCGGAGCGCCGTCGGACGCGGACGACGACTCCGGCGGCGACGATGACTCCGGCGACGACGCCGGCGACGACGCCGGCTCGGACGACGACGGAGACGAGTCGGGCGCCTACGACTTCCACGAGGACGTCGAGGCCGAGGTCGCCGAACTGCTGGGAGAGACCGACGAGCCCGAGGACGCCGCTGCCGCGGAGGCCGCCGCCGAGCACTGACCGCCGACAGCGGGCGCGGCGTCGTCCACACCGGTGCCCGCGGTCCACAGGTCGCCGACGGACCTGCTCCGGCCGTGGCGGGACGGCGAGGCTGCCCGTCATGAGCGTGGCTGTGATCGACCGGAACGACGTGGTGCTCCGCGGGAGGCTCTCTGCCCCGGCCGAGGTGCGGACCCTGCCCAGCGGGGACACGCTGGTCAGCTTCCGCTTGGTGGTACGCCGGCCCGGACCACAGACCCGGGGGCGGTCGACCGACACGCTGCCGTGCATCACCTACGACCGCGCGCTGCAGAAGCGGGTCACGGCGTGGCAGGCCGGTGACGTCGTCGAGGTGGAGGGCGCCCTGCAGCGCCGGTTCTGGCGGACCGCGACCGGCACCACGTCGATGACCGAGGTGAACTGCCGGCGCGGACGCAAGGTGCCGCGGTCCGCAGGGGCCGACGTCCGTACCGCGTGAGCGGCCGGTCAGTCCCCGTGGGGCCGCAGCACCAAACCGGTCCGCGGCTTCGGGACGAACAGCGTCGACTTCCGCGGCATGCGGGCGTTGGCGCGGGCCACGGCGGCGACGTCGGCCGGCGAGGGCGCCCGCAGCAGGACCGCCACGCCGTGGCGGCTGCGTGCGCCGGCCAGCGCCTCGTCGATGCCGTGCGCGATGAGGACGGCTCCGCCGTCGTCGGTGCGGCCCCACAGCCGGTGCACCAGACCGTGGTGGACGAGCACGACGTCCAGTCCGCGCCATGCCTCCGGGGCCTCGGCGGGCACGGCGTCGAGCACGTCGGCCGAGGGGGAGTCCAGCCGGACCACTCGCGATCCGTCGCTGACGAGCAGACCCGCGCCGCCGGGAGCGGTGATCCAGCGCTGGACCGTCTCGGCGGGGCCGCCGGCGCCCACGGGCAGCTCGGTCGCCCGGAAGCCGGCCGAGGCCGCGGCGAGCGCCTCGGTGAGGGCGAGGTCGGGCACCACCCGGTGGATCGGGTGCACCCGCAGCCCGCCCGGTCCCATGGGGGTGACCAGCGCCAGGATGGCGCGTGCACCGTGCGCCCGCGCCGCCGCGAAGCGGTGGTGCCCGTCGGCGATGACCGCCTCGGTGTCGGCGAGCGCGGCGGTGACCGGGCCGGTCAGCGCCGGGTCGGCCACCCGCCACAGGGCGTGCCGGACACCGTCGGCTTCGGTCACCTCGAGCGTGGGCGGGCCGTCCTGGGCTGCGACGGTCAGCGCGGGGAGACCCGGGTGCGGGTCGTGCGCCAGCACGATGGGCTCCAGGTCGGTCGCCGTGGCCTCCAGCAGCGCCCGGCGTCCCTCCACGGCACCGGGGAAGGTGTCCTCGTGGGGCAGTACGGCCCGCGAGCCGGCCGGCGGGAGCTCGACCGCGGCCAGCCAGCCGACGGTGTCCGGAGCGCCGTCCGCCGGGCTCAACGCGTAGACCCACAGTGCCGGCTCGGCGTCGCGCTCGAGCACTCCGGCCTGCTCCCAGTCCCGCAGCATCCCGGCAGCTCCGGCGACCGACCGGCGCAGCCCGTCGCCGCCCGAGCCGTCCACTCCGGACGCGACCCCGGGCAGGATGAGGCGCACGACGTTGTGCGGGTCGGCGGCGATCAGACGGTCCCGGCCCTCCGGGGTCACCAGGTCGTAGGCTGGCGAGCTCACCCGGGCCAGGTGGCCGGGGTCTCGTCGTCGGTACGTAAGAGCGCGGAAGGGCCGGACCTCGAGCCCCGTCGCAGCTTCCGGGTACGGGGAGTCCGACGTCGAGCGCACGACGGGGATCGTAGGAGCGGTGCGCTCCGGACGGTGGGCGTCGCGGGCTGCGAGAGCAAGCCGGTGACGACAACACCGCCCGGAGGCACCCGGATCGAGGGAGCAGCGGTGTCTGACGCGGGGGTGCCCGACGGCGACGTCTACGACTGGTACCAGCGCGGGCTGCAGCTGCTGGCCAACCGTGATCCGGCAGCGGCAGCGACGATCCTGGCCCGCGCCGCGGCGGCCGAGCCCGGATCGCGCAGCCTGCTGGAGGCGCTGGCCCGCGCCCAGTACGACGCCGGCCGCTACGCCGAGGCGGTCGGGACGTTCCGCGAGCTCACCGTCCGCAACCCGGCGGACGACTACGCCCAGTTCGGTCTGGGCCTCGCGGCCAGCCGAGCGGGCGACCTCGACCTCGCCGCCGAGCACCTGGCCCTCGCCGTGGCGATGCGGCCAGACCTGGGGCACTACTCGCGCGCGCTGCGCGGGGTGCGTGCCCGCCGCGGCGGGGAGACCTCGTGAACGGCGCCCCGGTCCCGCTGTCCATCGGTGCTGCGGAGCCACCCTGCCGGGAGTACGACGTCGCGCTGCTCGACCTCGACGGCGTCGTCTACGTCGGCCCCGAGGCGGTGCCCGGCGTGCCCGAGGCGCTGGCGACCGCGCGGGCGGCGGGCATGCGGCTGGGCTTCGTCACCAACAACGCGTCCCGGACGCCGGAGGAGGTCGCCGGGCACCTCACTGCTCTCGACGTCCCCGCCCGCGCCCCGGAGGTGATCACCAGCTCGCAGGCGGCGGCCACGGTCGTCGTCCAGCGGCTCGGTGCGGGCGCCCGCGTCCTGCCGGTCGGCGGCCCGGGGGTGGCCGCAGCGCTCCGGGCCGCGGGGCTCACCGTGGTCACCGACGCCGGGGAGGAGCCGCTCGCGGTCGTGCAGGGCTACGGCCGCGACGTCGGGTGGACCGAGCTGGCCGAGGCCGTGGTGGCGGTCCGCAACGGCGCCGAGCACGTGGCCACCAACGCCGACGCCACCATCCCCTCCCCGCGGGGGCCCCTGCCCGGCAACGGCGCGCTGGTGGGTGTGGTCAGCGCCGTCACCGGCCGGCGCCCGCTGGTGACCGGCAAGCCCGACCCGGCCATGCACGCCGAGTGCGTCCGGCGCACCGGAGCGCGACGGCCCCTGGTGGTGGGCGACCGGCTCGACACCGATGTCGAGGGTGGTCGCCGCGCCGGCGCGGCGACCCTGCTCGTCCTCACCGGCGTGACTGATCCGGCGACCCTGCTGGCGGCCGGTCCGGACCAGCGGCCCGACCTGCTCGCCCCGGATGCCGCCGGCCTGCTCACCACCCACCCCGCGGTCGTCGCGGACGACGGAGGGTGGCGCTGCGGGGCGTGGTCCGCTCGGTCCGGGGCCGGGGACGGTCCGCTGCGCCTGGGCCGGCACGTGGCCGGTGCGGCCGCCGGCGCCGACGGGCTCGACGGGCTGCGCGCGCTGTGCGTCGCGCACTGGGCCCGGTATCCGGACACGGCCGCACCGGCGCGGGTCGCTGCTGCCGACGAGGCTGCCGCCGCCGAGCTGCGGCGCTGGGTGTTGCCTTCCTGACGTCCGCGGGGGTCGGGGCCGGTGGGTGGGCATCGCCCTCGTGCAGCGGCCCGCCGCCGGCCCCGTCCCAAGCACCGCCCCGAGCACTGATGGGGCACTCGCAGGGTCCCGCCGCGGACTCGCGAGTGGGCGGGGGCAAGGGGGTCCTCCGAGGCGAGGGCGGGGTCCTGTCACGGTGGGGACGGGAGGGCCCTCCTTCAGAGCAGCGTGCGCAGCCGGAGCATGTCGCGCAGGCCGGCCTCCAGCTTCACCCGCCCCGACGCCCAGGCCGGGCCGAAACTGAGCCGGCCATCGGTCAGTGCGACCAGGTCGTCGCTGGTCATGGTGAACCGGATGTCGGCCTTCTCCGGCGACTGGCCGTCGGGCTCGGCCCGCAGGTCGCGGACCGAACCCCGGGCCAGCCGGCCGCGGACGAGCTGCCCGAGGTCGGTCAGCCGACAGGACAGGCTCCGGTCCAGGCCCTGCGCCGCAGGCTTGGCCGCGAGGTCGCCGAGGATGCCCTCCAGGGCGGTCATGCACTGCTCCATCGTGGCCACTCGGGCACGCCTCCATCGCGTCGGGGGACCGGGCGGCCGAACGCTAGCGCCCGCCGGCGACCCGTGTGCGTCGGCCCCGGCCGGTACCCTCGCGGGCCGGGGGACCAGCACCCGGCACCGCCCGGGCCGCCGGTCCCCGAGGTCCCGCCGGCGTCCTCCCGCGCCGTGCCCGTCCACCCGAGAGGCCAGCGATGACCGAGCCGAACCGACCGGTACCGGGGCCGCCCCGGCCCGGGCCGTGGGGTGGCGCGGCACCGGTCCCGGCCGCGGCGATGCCGGCCGCGGCGATGCCGGACGAGACGCAGCCGGACGAGGCCCAGCCGGACGAGGCCCAGCCGGCGGACGCGGACGACGGCACGCCGTTCGCTGGTCTCGACCGGCGCCCGGTGACCGAGCACGTCGCGGTCTTCGAGGCCGAGCACGCCCGGCTGCAGCGCGAGCTCGGCACGATCGACCAGCTCTGATGGTCCGCCGCAGCCGGCTCGACGCGGAACTCGTGCGGCGGGGGCTGGCCCGCTCCCGGGAGCACGCCGTCGCCCTCATCGCCGACGGGCGGGTCGCCGTCTCCGGACGGGCCGCGACCAAGCCCGCCACCGGCGTGGACGCCAACACCCCCGTCGTCGTGCGCACCGACCCCGACGAGCCGAGCTGGGTCTCCCGCGGCGCGCACAAGCTGCTCGGCGCCCTGGAGGCCTTCCCGGTCCCCGTCGAGGGCCGGCGGGCACTGGACGCCGGCGCGTCGACCGGCGGCTTCACCGAGGTGCTGCTGCGCCGCGGGGCCCGCGAGGTCGTGGCCGTCGACGTCGGCTACGGCGAGCTGGCCTGGTCGCTGCGGACCGACGAGCGGGTGCGGGTGCTCGAACGGACCAACGCCCGCACGCTGACGGCCGAGCAGGTCGACGGCCCGGTGGACCTGGTCGTCGCCGACCTGTCGTTCATCTCCCTGCGGCTGGTGCTGCCCGCCCTCGCCTCCTGCGCCACCGACGCCGCCGACCTGCTGCCCATGGTGAAGCCGCAGTTCGAGGTCGGCCGCGAGCGGCTCGGCGCCGGTGGCGTCGTGCGGGACCCGGCGCACCGGCAGGACGCCGTCCTGCAGGTGGCGCGGGCCGCCGCCCAGATCGGCTGGGGGACGGCGGGCGTGGTCGCCAGCCCGCTGCCCGGACCGGCCGGCAACGTCGAGTTCTTCCTCTGGCTGCGCCGCGACGCCGGGCCGCCGTGCGGGGAGGACGTGCGCCGCGCCGTCGAAGAAGGACCGTCGTGAGCCGCCGCGTGGGTACCCAGGACCCGTCGGCCGCCCAGCACCGCGGCCGCCGGCACCCCGCCGGCGGCCGCTCCCGAGGAGGACCAGTGACCGAGCGTGCGAGGTCGCCCAGGGACACAGCACTGCCTGGCACGCGACTGACGAGCGCCAGCAAGGAGGAAGCGTGACAGAGGTCAGCCCCACCGTCTGGGCCCCCAGCGGAAACCGGCACGTGCTGCTCACCGTGCACACCGGCCGTCACGACATCGTGGAGCTCGCCCGCAGCTCCGCCGCCCGGCTGGCCAAGGCCGGCATCACCGTCCGGCTGCTCGAGGACGAGGCGGACGCGCTCGGCATCGAGGGCGCGCAGGTCGTGCCCCCGGACGCCGAGGCCGCCCGCGGCGCGGAGATCGTCATGGTCTTCGGCGGTGACGGCACCTTCCTGCGCGCCGCCGAGCTCGCCCGCTACAGCAACGCCGCGCTGATGGGCGTCAACCTCGGCCGCGTCGGCTTCCTCGCCGAGACCGAGCCCGAGGCGGTCGAGGAGACGCTCACCGCCATCGAGCGGTGCGAGTACTCGGTGGAGAAGCGGCTGGCGATCGAGGTCGACGTCCTCGACGCCACCGGTGCCGTCGTCGGCGGCACCTGGGCGCTGAACGAGGCCTCGGTGGAGAAGTCTGAGCGCTCGCGGGTGCTCGACCTGGTCGTGGCCATCGACGGTCGTCCGCTCACCAGCTTCGGCTGCGACGGCGTGCTGTTCGCCACACCCACCGGGTCCACGGCCTACGCGTTCTCCGCCGGCGGGCCGGTCGTGTGGCCCGACGTCGAGGCGATGCTCGTCGTCCCGTCGAACGCACACGCGCTGTTCTCCCGCCCGCTGGTCACCTCGCCGGACTCGGTGCTCACCGTCGCCATCCCGGCCGACGGCAACCGCGCCCGCGTGTCCGCCGACGGGCGGCGCGCGCTGGAGGTGCCCGAGGGCGGACGGGTCGACGTCCGCCGGGCCGCGCGGCCGGTGCGCATCGCGCGGGTGCACAAGACCACGTTCGGCGACCGGCTGGTGGCCAAGTTCGGGCTGCCGGTGCGCGGGTTCCGCGACGCGCGCCGGCACGACCCGGGCCACGAGATGGCTCCGGACCGCAACGTGCTGACCCGCGGTTACGTCCGCGGGGACGGAGGGGAGGGGGGCCATGGTGGCGACACGGACGACGACGCGTGAGACCCGACGGCTGGCCCGCACGGCGGAGCCGGTCGAGCCGGTCGCCGCGCCACCGGACGGCGGGACGTCGCTGGGCCGGCTGACCGAGCTGCGCATCCGCGGGCTCGGCGCCATCGACGACGTCACCCTCGAACTCGGCGACGGCCTGACCGTGGTGACCGGGGAGACCGGCGCGGGCAAGACGATGGTCGTCACCGGCCTGACGCTGCTCTTCGGCGGGCGGGCCGACCCCGGCCGGGTGCGCGCCAACGGGCGGGCCGGTGTCGAGGGCCGGTTGGCGCTGCCCGCCGATTCCCCGGTGTGGGAGCGCGCGGCCGATGCCGGCGCCGACCCCGATGACGACGGCACGCTGATCCTGGCGCGCACGGTCAGCGCCGAGGGCCGCTCGCGTGCCCACCTCGGCGGGCGCAGCGTGCCGGTCGGCGTGGTCGCCGAGCTGGCCGAGGGCCTGCTGGCGGTGCACGGGCAGAGCGACCAGCTTCGGTTGTCCCGTCCGGCCGAGCAGCGCCGGGCCCTGGACCGCTACGCCGGCACCGCGCACCTGGAGCTGCTGGACCGCTACCGCGAGGCGTACACCCGCTGGCGGCAGCTGGCCGGCGACCTCGAGCGCCGCCGCGGTCAGGCGCGGGAGCTGGCCCAGGCCGCCGACGTCCTCCGCCACGGGCTGGAGGAGATCGAGGCGGCGGGCCCGCAGCCGGGGGAGGACGCCGAGCTGGACGCGCAGGCGCGGCGGCTCAGCGACGCCGACGCGCTGCGCGCGGCCGCCGACGAGGCCCGCACCGCGCTGGTCGGCGACGTCACCGGCGACCTCGGCGAGGACCTGCCGCAGGACGCCAGCGCCGCGCTGGCGATCGCGGAGCGGGCGCTGGCCGCCTCCGACGACCCCACCCTGGTGATGCTCGCCCAGGACCTGAACGACGCGATCGCCGTGGTGTCCGACGTCGCCGGTCAGCTGGCCAGCTACGTCGCCGACCTCGACGCCGACCCCGCCCGGCTGGCCGAGGTGATGGACCGCCGCGCGGCGATCACCGCCCTGGTGCGCAAGTACGCCGACGTCGGCGACGGCGTGGACGGCGTCCTGGCCTGGGCCGAGGACGCCCGTCGCCGCCTGGACGAGCTCGACGTCTCCGACGAGGCCCTCGAGGCGCTCGAGGCCGCCCGCGACGCGGCCCGGGCCGAGGTCGACGACCTGGGCGCCCGGGTGTCGGCCGGGCGGCGGGCGGCCGCCGACGGGTTCGCCGCCGAGGTGGGCCGGGAGCTCGCTGGGCTGGCGTTGAAGAGCGCGCGGGTCTCCTTCTCCGTCGAGAGCGACCCGGACGCCCCGGGACCGGAGGGCATCGACGAGGTGGCCCTGCTGATGGCGGCCCACCCCGGCGCCCCGCCGCGCCCGGTGCACAAGGGGGCCTCGGGCGGTGAGCTGTCCCGGGTGATGCTGGCCATCGAGGTGGTGTTCGCCGGCGCCGACCCGGTGCCGGTCATGGTCTTCGACGAGGTCGACGCCGGGGTCGGCGGGCAGGCCGCCGGGGAGATCGGCCGGCGGCTGGCCCGGCTGGCACGCCGGCACCAGGTCGTCGTCGTCACCCACCTGGCGCAGGTCGCGGCGTTCGCCGACACCCACCTGGTGGTCGACAAGTCCCCGGACACCGGAGCGGGCGTGACCGCCACCGACATCCGGGCCGTCGACGGCGAGGACCGGGTCCGCGAGCTGGCCCGGATGCTCTCCGGGCTGACCGACAGCGACACCGGTCAGGCCCACGCCCGGGAGCTGCTCGCCGTGGCGGCGACCGCACGCGCGGCGGCGTAGCGGAGGGACCGGCAGCCAGGAGTGACGGCGGAACGAGCGGGGTAGGGCCGGGTCGTGCCCTACCGACGTCGCACCGCCGCAGCCGCGCGGCCCCTCGCCCACCCCGCGCTGACCGGCGCCGCCCGGTGAGCTGCTTCTCCTCCGCCGACGAGTCGGCGCACTACGGGTTCAGCGTCTGCATGCTGCTGCAGCACTACCGCGAGCAGCTGGGCTGGGCGCGCGAGGGCGTCGTCGAGCTCGGCACCGGTGACGCCACCGCCATCGCCGACGTGGTGGCCGGCCTGCCGGAGCTGCGGGTGCGCAGCTTCGACATCAGCGCCCCGTCGGTCGAGCGGGCCCGGGAGAACATCGCCGCCCGCGGGGTCGCCGACCGCTACACCGTCGAGTTCGGCGACTTCTTCGACCGCGCCGACTCCGCGGCCGGGCCGTCGGCGTCCACGGTGATCGCCAACCCGCCCTACATCCCGGCGCCGGACCGCGACATCCGCATGCCCGAACTCTGGGGTGGGGTGTACGGCAACGACCTGGTGCTGCAGCTGCTCAAGGCCGGCTACCGCAACGTGGTCACCGCGGTGCCGAGCTACGCCGACCCGGAGACGACGGTCCGGACGGCGGAGGACCTCGGGTACCGCGTCGTGAACTTCCTCGCCATGTGCCTGGACTACGGCGAGTACAGCAGCGAGCAGAAGGTGCGCGACCACGTCCGCCGGCTGGTCGCCGAGGGCCGCGGCTGGGCGGGGGAGGACGAGTACATGGTCGCCGTCGCGCTCTTCACGCAGGACGCGGACATCCCCGGCGACCGCGGCGCGCAGCTGCTGCGGGCCCTGCAGATCGCCGTCTGACCCCGGCGCCATGAGGTGAGCCGCCCTGCGGGGCGGTCCGACGAGTGGGGCCCGCAGGGTCCTGCGAGGAGGGCCGGGGTGGGCTCAGCTCAACGGGGGACGGCACGTGGCCGCGGTGCGGTCCGGAGGACCGCGAGGTCATCGTCACCGCCGCTTGGCGTAACCCGCGAGGCCGAACTGCAGCAGCGCGAGACCCCGCCCGCCGCGGGCGCGCAGCTCCGCGGACAGCTCCGGGCCGGAGACGCCGGCGAGCACCCGGTCGCGGGCCAGCTCCAGCAGCGCGGCGTACAGGCTGAGCACCGCGTGCGCGGCCAGCCACGGCGCGAGCTCACCCGGCTCGGCCTGCGTCTCCTCGGCGATTAGCTCCGCCAGCGCGGTGGTCAGCTCGCCGAGGATCTCCCGCTCGCGCACCTGCAGCGTGCGGCTGCCGCGGATCACCCGGGCCATCTCGGCCACACCGGCGGCGGCCTCGGGTGCGCCGAGCCCGCTCATCGCCCGGACGACGAAGGTGCCGGCCGCTGCGCTCACCGACTCGCCTGCGGGACGGCGGCGCACCGCCTCGAGCAGCGCTGCGCGCATCGGGGGGTCGGCCTCGAAGACCAGCCCCTCCTTGACCGGGAAGTGGTTGAACACGGTCTTCTCGACCACGCCGGCGCGCTGCGCGATCTCCATGACGCTGACCGCGTCGAACCCGCGCTCGGCGAACAGCTCGGCGGCGGCCTCGATGATCGTGCCGCGGGTCTGCTGGCGGCGCCGCTCGCGCAGGCCCGGGCCGCGCAGCGCGCGCCGCCCGCGCCGCCCGCGGGCGGGCTGTTCGGGCTCGGCGGGGGCCGGGGGAGCGGCCGGCGTGGTGGCCCCGGGGAGCGGCGGCGCCTCGTCGTCAGGCGTCGCCGGCGCGGGCAGGTCGTGGACGGCCGCCTCGGGCGTCTCCGGCCGGGCGTCGTCGTCCTCGTCCGTGCGGCCGACTGCATGCGCCCCTGGAGTCACCTCGCCAACGCTAGACAGCCCGGCGGGGGGCTCCGGCGGGGTCTGTGCGGCAGGTGTGCCCGGCGTGTCGTCGTCTCCGTGGTGTCGGACACTCTGCGTGACTGGTATGTCGCCGATGCGCGTCGGAGGACGGTGGCCCCAGGTCCCCGTGGGAGAGTGCAGGCCATGCGCATCGGCTCCCTCCGCCGTGGCCGGGCGCCGGAAGCGGCCCCCGGAGTGACCGGCACCGTGCGGCTCGACCGCCGCACCAAGAACCTCACCAAGCGGCTGCGGCCCGGTGACGTCGCGGTCATCGACCACGTCGACATCGACCGGGTCAGCGCCGACTCGCTGGTCGCCTGCAGGGTTGCCGCGGTGGTCAACGCCGCGCCCAGCACCTCCGGCCGCTACCCCAACCTCGGCCCCGAGATCCTGGTCGACGCCGGCATCCCGCTCGTCGACGGGGTGGGCAAGGAGGTGCTGTCGGCCGTCAAGGAGGGGACGGCGGTCCGCGTCGACGGCAACCGGCTGCTGCGGGAGGACGGCACCGTCGTCGCCGAGGGCACCGAGCAGACCGCGGAGTCCGTCGCCGAGGCGATGGCCGAGGCCCGCGCCGGGCTGTCGGTGCAGTTGGAGGCGTTCGCCACCAACACGATGGAGTACATGAAGCGCGAGCGCGCGCTGCTGCTCGACGGAGTCGGCGTCCCGGACGTAGCCACGCAGATCGAGGGCCGGCACGTGCTGGTCGTCGTCCGCGGCTACGACTACAAGGAGGACCTGCAGGCGCTGCGGTCCTACATCCGCGACTACCGGCCGGTGCTCATCGGCGTGGACGGCGGCGCGGACGCGCTCGTCGAGGCCGGCTACCGGCCCGACATGATCATCGGCGACATGGACTCGGTGAGCGACGACGTCCTGAAGAGCGGCGCCGAGGTCGTCGTGCACGCCTACGCCGACGGCCGCGCCCCCGGCCTGGCCCGCGTGCAGGACCTCGGGGTCGAGGCGATCACCTTCCCCGCCGCGGCCACGAGCGAGGACATCGCGATGCTGCTGGCCGACGAGAAGGGCGCCACGCTCATCGTCGCCGTCGGCACCCACGCCACGCTCGTCGAGTTCCTCGACAAGGGCCGCGGCGGCATGGCCTCCACCTTCCTCACCCGGCTGCGGCTGGGCGGCAAGCTGGTCGACGCCAAGGGGGTCAGCCGGCTGTACCGCAGCCGCATCTCGACCCTGACGCTCGTCGTCCTGGTGCTCGCCGCCCTGGTGGCCATCGGCTCGGCCCTCGCCGTCTCCGCGGTCGGCCGCGTCTACCTCGACCTGACGGTCGACCAATGGAACAGCTTCGTGTTCTGGCTGGAGAACCTCTTCTCGTGATCGACTTCCGCTACCACCTGGTCTCGCTGATCGCGGTCTTCCTGGCCGTCGCGCTGGGCATCGTCATCGGCACCACGGCGCTCAACGCGCCGATCCTCGAGGACCTCGAGGGCGAGGTGGCCGCGCTCGCCGAGGACAAGCGGGAGCTGGAGACCCAGACGCGGGAGCTGCAGGCCCAGGTGGACACCAGTGACGCCTTCGAGCAGGCCGTCGCCCCGTCCCTGGTCGCCGGCAACCTCGCCGGGCGCAGCGTCGTGCTGGTCGCGGCCGGCGAGGACGTCGCCACCGAGACCGTCGAGGAGGTCTCCACCCTCGTCGGCCAGGCCGGCGGCACCGTGACTGGCACGGTCCGGCTGCAGCCGGGGTACAGCGACCCGGCCACCGCCGCCGAGGTGCAGAGCTACGTCACCGGCCCGGGCCTGCCCACCGGCGTCACGCTGCCCGAGACCGACGACACCGGGCAGCTGGTCGGCTCGCTGCTGGCCCGGGTGCTCATGCGCCCGGCCGCTCCCGGCGCCCCGGCGCCGGACACCGCCGCGCTCTCCTCGGTGCTCGCCGGGCTGCGGGCCCTCGACGTGCTGGACGTCGAGTCCAGCTCGGTCACCCCGGCCGACTTCGCCGTGGTGCTCACCGCCGGCGCCCCCGCCGAGCAGGACGCCGAGCAGGACGCCGCGCAGCGCACCGACACCCTCGTCGACCTGGCGCTGGCCCTCGACGCCGCGGGCTCCGGCGCCGTCGTCGCCGGCGACGCCGCCTCGGCCGGGGACACCGGTCTGGTGGGCGTCATCCGCGCCGACCCGGAGAACTCGGTGGCCGTCTCGACCGTGGACAACGTCGACGCGGCGTCCGGCCGGATCAGCACGGTGCTCGCCCTCGGCCGGGAGAGCCAGGGCACCTCGGGCGCCTACGGCACCGGTGAGGACGCCCAGCCGGTGCCGCCGCTGCCCGCCGCGAGCCCGTGACCCGCCGGCGATCGGCGCTGCTCGCGCTCGGCGGTGCCGCCGGGGCCAGGCTGGGCCTGGCCGGTGCCGCCGCGCTGGACGCGCGCCCGTCCGGGGCGCCCTGGCGGCGCACCAACTACGCCGGCCGGCCGGTGACCCTGCTCGGCGGCCCGGCCCTGGCCCTCGCCGCGACGGCCTCCGCGGTCGCCGGCGCCCCGGCCGGCACCCGGGCTGCGGCCGCGCTGGTGGGCGCCGTGTCCGGGCTCGTCGGTGGCTACGACGACCTCGCCGGCGCCCGCCCCGAGCAGGCGCGCGACAAGGGGCTGGCCGGGCACCTGCGCGCGCTGCGGGCCGGGCGGGTCTCCGCCGGTGCGGTCAAGGTCGCCGGCATCGGCGCCGCCGCCGCGGCCGCCGCCCTGCTCCACAAGGACCCCGCTGCCCCCCACCGGCCCCGTCCAGGGCACCGCCCCGAGCCTGCGAGGGGTGAGGGGGACGGGGTCCTTCCACCTGCAGCGGGGCCGCTCCATCGCCTCACCCCGCTCGCCGACGCCGTCCTCACCACCGGGCTGGTCGCCGGCACCGCCAACCTGGTCAACCTGCTCGACCTGCGTCCCGGCCGGGCGGCCAAGGCCGCCGCGCTCGCCGCCGCCGCCGGGCTGGGGAGCCCGTCGGGCGCCCTCGTCGCCGGCCCGCTCGGAGCGAGCCTCGCCGTGCTGCCGGACGACCTGGGGGAGCGGGTCATGCTCGGCGACTGCGGCGCCAACGCCGTCGGCGCGCTGCTCGGGCTCCGGCTGGCGGCGGTGCCGGGCCGCGCGGCGCGTGCCGGGGCGCTCGCGGTCGTGGTCGGGCTGACCCTGGCCAGCGAGCGGGTGAGCTTCACGCGGGTCATCGAGGCCACCCCCGTGCTGCGGGAGCTGGACCGCCTCGGCCGACGCGGGGCATGAGCTCCCGGCACGTCGTCCGGGGGGTCGCCGGCGCCGCCGCGCTGATCGCCGTCCTCACCGTGCTGGCCCGGCTCGCCGGCTTCGGCCGCACGCTGGTCTTCACCAACGCCGTGGGCGCCGGCAGCTCCGGTGACACCTACCTGGCGGCCAACAACGTCCCGAACATCGTCTTCGAGGTCGTCGCCGGCGGCGCCCTGGCGAGTCTCGTGGTGCCGATGCTGGCCGGCGGCATCGCGACCGGCGACCGCGACCAGGTGCGGCGCACCGCCTCGGCGCTGCTCGGCTGGAGCCTGCTGGTGCTCACGCCGCTGGCCGTGCTGCTCGCCCTGTGCGCCGAGCCGGTCGCCCGGCTGCTGCTCGGCGCCGGGGACCCGGCCCAGGTCGAGCTCGCCGCCCGCTTCCTGGTCGTCTTCGCCCCGCAGGTCGTGCTGTACGGCATCGGCATCGTGCTCACCGGCGTGCTGCAGGCCCACCGCCGCTTCGCCGCCCCCGCGCTGGCGCCGCTGCTGTCCAGCGTCGTGGTCGCCGGCGCGTACCTCACCTTCGCCGCGATAGGCGGCAGCCGGACGGCGGAGGGGCTGTCCACCCCCGCCGAGCTCGTCCTCTCCGTCGGGACGACGCTCGGCGTGGCCGCCCTCTCGCTCTGCCTGGTCCTCCCGGTGCGCCGGCTGGGGCTGGGCCTGCGGCCGTCGCTGCGCTTCCCGGTGGGCGCCGCCCCGCGGGTGCGCCGGCTGGCGGTCGCGGGAGTGCTCACCCTCGCCGGGCAGCAGCTGCTGGCCGCGGTGGCGATCCGGCTGGCCAACGCCGGCGCCCCCGACGGCACCCAGGTCGTCTACACCGCCGGGCTCACCGTCTTCCTCGTGCCGTGGGCCGCGCTGGCGGTGCCGCTGGCGACCTCCGCCTACCCGGGCCTGGCCGAGCGGGCCGAGACCGGGGACGAGGCCGGCTTCCGCCGGGCGCTGGCCCCGGTGGCCGTCCTCGTCGTCGTCGCCTCGACCGTCGCCGCGGCGGTGCTGGTGGCGGTCGCCGGCCCGATGGCCGGGGTGTTCCTCGCCGGGCAACCGGCGGACGTCGTGGGCGCGCTGCGGGACACCGTCGTCGCCTTCGCGCCGGGGCTGCCGGGCTACGGGCTGGTGGCGTTGCTCTCCCGCGCGCTCTACGCCCGCGGGCTGTGGAAGGCGCCGACGGCGTGCGTGCTCGGCGGGTGGCTCGTGGCCGTGGCGGCCGACGTCGTCCTCGCCGCCCTGCTGCCCGCGGCCGACCGCGGGGCCGCCCTCGCCGCCGGCCACAGCACCGGGGTCACCGTCGCCGGGCTGGCGCTGCTCGCCGTGGTCGCGCGGGTCGTGGGGCCGGCCGGGCTGGCCGGGGTCGCCCGCACCGGGCTGCCCGCACTGCTGGCCGCCGCGCTCGCCGGGGCCGCGGGGCTGGCCGTCGCCGGCGCGCTGGGCGCCGACCCGGTGCCGGGCGGCGGTCTGCTCGCGACGGTCGGCGCCGGGGTGCTCGCCGCGGCGGCCGCCCTGGCCGTCGCCACGGCGGTCATGATGGGAACGGCGCGCGGCCCGCTGCTGGCCGCCGTGCGCGGTGTGAGACGAGGCGATCCCCAGGAGGTGCACGGTGGCTGAGCGGCTCCCGCTGCAGGGCCGCCGGGTGGCCGAGGTCCTGGCCACCAGCACCGGTGGGGTGGGCACGCACGTGCGGGCGGTGCTGCCCGTCCTGGTCGCGGCCGGCGCCGACGTCCGGGTGTGCGGACCTGCGGCCACCGAGCAGCTGTTCGGCTTCACCGCGGCGGGTGCCGCCTTCGCGCCCGTCGGGATCTCGGCCGGCCTCTCGCCCGGCGCCGACGCCCGCGCCGTCGCCGCGCTGCGCCGCGCCACCGCCGACGCGGACCTGGTGCACGCCCACGGCCTGCGCGCCGGCCTGGTCGCCGCGGCGGCCCGCCGGCTCGGCGACCGCAGCCGGCCCCTGGTGCTCACGCTGCACAACGCCCTGCCCGAGGGCGGAGGCGCGCTGCGCCGGGTGCTGCGGCTGGCCGAGCGGGCCACGATCAGCGGCGCCGACGTCGTCCTCGCCGCCTCCGGTGACCTCGCCGAGAACGCCTGGCGGCAGGGTGCGCGGGACGTGCGGGTCGCCCCCGTCTCCGCGCCGCCGCTGCCCGCCGCGGCCCGGACCGCCGCCGAGGTGCGCGCCGAGCTCGGCCTGGCCGACGGCCGGCCGCTGGTCCTCGCCGTCGGGCGGCTGCACCCGCAGAAGGGCTATGACGTCCTGCTCGACGCCGCCGCCCGGTGGGCCGGCAGCTCGCCGCCACCGCTGGTGGCGGTCGCCGGCGACGGCCCGCTGCAGGACGAGCTCGCCGCCCGGATCGCCGCCGAGCGGCTGCCCGTGGTGCTGCTCGGCCGGCGCAGCGACGTCGCCGACCTGCTGGCCGCCGCCGACCTCGCCGTGCTGCCCTCGCGCTGGGAGGCCCGCTCGCTGACCGCACAGGAGGCGCTTCGCGCCGGCACCCCGCTGGTCGCCACCCGCACCGGCGGGCTGCCCGAGCTGCTCGGGGACGGCGCGCAGCTGGTGCCCGTGGGCGACCCCGTCGCGCTGGCCGACTCGGTCACCGGGTTGCTGGCCGACCCCGCGCGCGCCCGGCGGCTGGCCGAGGCCGGCAGCCGGCAGGCGGCGACCTGGCCGGACGAGGCCGCCACCGCCCGCCAGCTGGTCGCCCTCTACCGCGAACTGCTCGGCGCACCCCGATGACCCGGCTCGCGGCGCTGCTGCTCGCCGTCCTGGCCGTGCTGGTGGCCGGCGGCGGGACCGCCCGCGCCGCCCCGGCGGAGGGCGCGAGCGCCGACCGGGTGGTCGTCGTCGGCGTCCCCGGCCTGGTGTGGGACGACGTGGACCCGCAGGCCACCCCGCAGCTGTGGGCACTGGCCGAGGGCTCGCCGATCGGCGCGGTGTCGGTGCGGGCCGCCCGCGCCACCAGCTGCGTGCTCGACGGCTGGGCCACTCTCGGGGCGGGCAACCGCGCGCGCTTCCCGGCGCCGGACGAGTCGATCCCGCCGGTGCCGCTGCCGACCGTCCCGCTGCCCGGCGAGGCCCCCGCCGATCCGGGCGCACCGGCGGACGCCGCGCCGCAGGAGTCCACCCCGCCGGTGCCGCCGGCCAGCCCGGCGCTGTCGCACTGCGGACTGCAGGAGCGGCTGGCCGCGGCCGGCCTGGCCGATCCGCAGACCGCCGTCGCCGCGGTGGCCGCGGACTCCGCCACGGCCCGCTTCGGCGCCGACCCCGCGGCGCTGGGGCAGGCGGTCGGCTGTGCCACCGTCGTCGGCCGGGCGCCGGCGCTGGCCGTCGCCGCCCCCGGCGTGACGATCGGTCAGCGCGAGCAGCTGCCGGCCGACCCCGGTGAGCTGCTGACCGGCTGCCCGCTGGCGCTCGTCGGCCTCAACGACCTGGTCGACGCCGGCGAGCCGGCGCTCGAGGGCAGCGACACCGGCACCGAGCCGCGGCCCCGCGCGGCCGCGCTGGCCGCGATCGACGCCGCGCTCGGCCGGCTGGTCGAGGCCGTGGCGGCCGCGCCGGGGGAGACGCTGCTGCTCGTGCAGGGCATCAGCGAGGTCAACGACGGCCGGGCGCAGCTGCACGTCGCCATCGCCTCCGGCCCGGGGTTCACCGAGCCGCGCTGGCTGACCTCGGCGAGCACCGGGCGGGCGCCGTTCGTGCAGCTCATCGACGTCGCGCCGACCGTGCTGGCCGCGCTGGGCCTGGAGCGGACGGCGTCGATGAACGGCCAGCCGCTGCAGTCCGAGGACGAGCGGCGACCGCTGGCCGAGGCGATCCCACTGCTCGAGCGGGCCAACACCGCCGCCTCCGTGCACTACCGCAGCACCGGCGCCTTCTTCATCGGCCTGGTGCTGCTGAACGCCGCCGTCGTCGGCCTGGGCCTGCTGGTGGCCGGCGGCCGGCGCCGTGACCGGGCACCACGCCCGGCCGGCGAGCGCCTGCGCGGCGCGGTGCGCCCGGTCGCGCTCGGGGCCGCGGCGGTGCCGGTCGCCAGCTACCTCGCCGGGCTGCTGCCGTGGGAGCGGGCCGGTGTGCCGCGCCTGGCGCTGGCCGGCAGCGTCCTGCTCGCCGCGGCCGCGGTGCTCGCCGTCGCCGCGCTGGGCCCGTGGCGCCGGCACCGGCTGGGACCGCCGGCCGCCGTCCTGGTGATCACGCTGGGCACCCTGGTGGGCGACGTGCTGACCGGGTCGACCCTGGAGCTCAACGGCCTGCTCGGCTACGACCCGATCGTGGCCGGGCGGTTCACCGGCTACGGCAACCTCGGCTTCGGGCTGCTCGGGACCAGCGCGCTGCTGCTCACCGCCGCCCTCGCCACCGCGGCCGGCCGCCGGGCGCCGGCCGGCCGGGCCCGGGTGGCGACCGCGGCGGTCGTGCTCGGCGCCGGGGCGCTCACCGTGCTCGTCGTCGGGGCCCCGATGCTGGGCCGCGACTTCGGCGGGGTGCTCGCCGCCCTCCCCGGGTTCCTGCTGCTGGCGATGCTGCTCACCGGCACCCGCGTGACGGTGACCCGGATGGCGGCGGTGCTGGCGCTGGCGGTGGCTGCGGTCGGCTCGCTGGCGTTCGTCGACTGGCTGCGTCCGCCGTCCGAGCGCAGCCACCTGGGCCGGTTCGTCGAGCAGCTGCTCACCGGCGAGGCGTGGACGGTGGTCAGCCGCAAGGCAGAGGCCAACCTCGGCATCCTCTTCGGCAGCCCGCTGGCCTGGCTGCTGCCGGTCGCGCTGGTCGCCGCCGTCTGGCTGGTGCGCCCGGCGGGGTGGCTGCCGGGTCCGCTGCGCGGGCCCGGGTTGCTGCGCGGCCGCCGCGACCTGCTGCCGGCCGCCGACCTCGTGGTCCTGCGGGCCGGGCTGCTGGCCGCCGCGCTCAGCCTCGCCCTCGGGGCGGCCGCCAACGACTCCGGCGTGGCCCTGCCGGCGACCGCGGCGACGCTGCTCGTGCCGCTGCTGGTGTGGCTGGGCGCCGGCCCGCGCAGCGGCGCGGAGGTGGCCGACGGCACCCCGTCGGACCGGGCGGGGGAGGGCGGCACCCGTGTTACGGTCGTCTCCCGTGGATCGACCGCATGGCACGCGTGACTATGACCACGGGATGAGGGGTCTCCTCCACAACTCCCAGCCGACGAAGTTCGTCTTCGTCACCGGCGGAGTCGTCTCCTCCCTCGGCAAGGGCCTGACGGCCAGCTCCCTCGGGGCCCTGCTGTCCAGCCGTGGCCTGCGGGTCACGATGCAGAAGCTGGACCCCTACCTCAACGTCGACCCCGGCACGATGAACCCGTTCCAGCACGGCGAGGTCTTCGTCACCGAGGACGGCGCCGAGACCGACCTGGACATCGGGCACTACGAGCGGTTCCTCGACACCGACCTCACCGGCCGGTCGAACGTGACCACCGGCCAGGTGTACTCCGAGGTGATCGCCAAGGAGCGCCGCGGGGAGTACCTCGGCGACACCGTGCAGGTCATCCCGCACATCACCAACGAGATCAAGTCGCGCATCATGGCCGCGGCCGAGGGCCCCGAGCGCGTGGACGTCGTCATCACCGAGGTCGGCGGCACCGTCGGCGACATCGAGTCGCTGCCCTTCCTCGAGGCCGCCCGCCAGGTGCGCCACGAGATCGGCCGGGACAACTGCTTCTTCCTGCACATCTCGCTGGTGCCCTACATCGCGCCGTCCGGTGAGCTGAAGACCAAGCCGACCCAGCACTCGGTCGCCGCGCTGCGCAACATCGGCATCCAGCCCGACGCGCTGGTCTGCCGCTCGGACCGGGAGATCGGCACCGGGCTCAAGCGCAAGATCAGCCTGATGTGCGACGTCGACGCCGAGGGCGTCATCTCCTGCCCCGACGCGCCGTCGATCTACGACATCCCCAAGGTGCTGCACCGCGAGGGCCTGGACGCCTACGTCGTCCGCCGGCTGGGCCTGCCGTTCCGTGACGTCGACTGGACCGTGTGGGGCGACCTGCTCGACCGGGTCCACGCGCCGAAGCAGACGGTGACCATCGCGCTGGTCGGCAAGTACATCGACCTGCCCGACGCCTACCTGTCGGTGACCGAGGCGCTGCGGGCCGGCGGGTTCGCGCACCGCAGCCGGGTGCAGATCCGCTGGGTGCCCTCCGACGACTGCCAGACCCCCGAGGGCGCCGAGCGGGCGCTGGCCGGCGTCGACGGCGTCTGCATCCCGGGCGGGTTCGGCGTCCGCGGCATCGACGGCAAGCTGGGCGCGATCCGGCACGCGCGGGTCAACGGCGTCCCGCTGCTGGGCCTGTGCCTGGGCCTGCAGTGCATGGTCATCGAGGCGGCGCGCAACCTGGCCGGGTTGCCGGAGGCCAACTCCGCCGAGTTCGACGCGGACACCCCCGACGCGGTCATCGCGACGATGGCCAGCCAGGTCGACGTCGTCGCCGGGCGGGGCGACATGGGCGGCACGATGCGGCTGGGCAGCTACCCGGCGTCCCTGCAGAAGGGCTCGGTCGTCGCGCAGGCCTACGGCGCATGCGAGATCACCGAGCGGCACCGGCACCGCTACGAGGTGGCCAACGCCTACCGCGACCGGATCGGCGAGGCCGGGTTGGTCTTCTCCGGCACCTCGCCCGACGGCCTGCTGGTCGAGTTCGCCGAGCTGCCGCGCGAGGTGCACCCGTTCTTCGTCGGCACCCAGGCGCACCCGGAGCTCAAGAGCCGCCCGACCCGGCCGCACCCGCTGTTCGCGGCGTTCGTGCAGGCGGCGATCGACTTCTCCGAGTCCGCCCGGCTGCCGGTGCCGATCGACGAGGCCGAGAAGGTGGGGATCTGATGGACCGCTGGGCTCCCGGGACCCAGGAGGTGGGGATCTGATGGTGGAGCCCGCCCGGCCGGGGGAGTACGAGGTCCTCGCCACCGAGACGGTGCACGAGGGCCGCATCATCACGCTGGTCAAGGAGACCGTCGCCATGCCCGGCGGCGGGGACAGCGTCCGGGAGATCGTGCGGCACATCGGTGCGGTGGCCGTCGCCGCGGTGGACGACGAGGGGCGGATCGTGATGGTCCGCCAGTACCGCCACCCGGTCCGCGGCTACCTGTGGGAGCTGCCCGCGGGCCTGCGTGACGCGGACGGCGAGGCCCCGCTGGCCACCGCTAAGCGGGAGCTGGCCGAGGAGGCGGGCCTCGCCGCTGAGCGCTGGTCGCTGCTGGCGAACAGCTACAGCACGCCGGGCTTCTGCAGCGAGCAGATCCTCGTCTACCTCGCCGAGGGGCTGTCGGCCGTCGACCGGCCGGAGGGCTTCGTCGTCGAGCACGAGGAGCTGGACATGACCGTGGAGCGGGTGCCGCTGGACGAGGCGGTGCAGCGGGTCTTCTCCGGGGGGATCCGCAACTCCTCGGCGGTCATCGGCGTCCTGGCCGCGGCGCAGGTCCGGGCGACCGCGCCGCAGCTGCGTCCCGCCGACGCTGAATGACCACCTCGTCGGAGGTGGCCCCTCCGCAGGGGCCCGCCGCGAGCTCGCGAGCGGTGGGGGCAGAAGGGTCCTTCATGGGATGACGACGGCGGACGAGGTGCCCACCTGCACCCAGCGCAGCACGCCGAGGGAGTCGGGCACCTCCTCCTCCAGCCAGAACACGTAGGGGACGCCGGAGGTCAGGCCGGCGAAGGTCACCGTGACCGGCACGCAGTCCGCGGGCTGGGCGGCGACCTGGAACGGCGGGTCCGGCTGCAGGCCGCTGACCAGCTGCTGGCTGACCGCCTGCACCCGGTACCGCTGCACCGCGGCGGAGCCGTCGGCCTGCCAGCTCACCGTGGCCGAGGCGACGCCGGGCACCACACCCGGGAGGATCTGCCGCGGGTTGGCGTAGCCGCCGCACGCCGACGGCGGCGGATCGGTGTCGGGCATGACGCCGTAGGGCACGCCGGGCCGCACCCGGACCTCGATGGGCTGCGGGCGCGGGATGTCCACGACGCTCACCGGGGGGACGGCGGCCGGGGCTGCGGGCGCCGGGGCGACGACGCGCACCTGGCCGGGCAGCGCGGCTGCCGGAGCGGGGACGGCGGGCAGCGGCGTGCGGGAGGCGGTCACCGTCGCGGCGACCTCGGTGACCGGGCCGCTGAGCGCGATCAGCCCGACCGCCGCCACCGCGGCGACCGTCCCGGTCCCGCGTCCCCGCCGTCGTGCCCGCCGTGCCACGCAGTACCTCCCGGTGTCCTCCCCGTCATCGGCAGTCCCACCGGCCTCCTCAAGCCCAATCGACCCACGGTCCCGCCCCGGGCGCTGAGCACCGCAGGCGGCTCACAGCTCGATCCCGCGCACCACCCACAGGTGAGGGGTCACGAGCACCCGTCCCCGTGGCGGGATGGCGCCGGGCACGGCAGCGAGGTCGTCGCTGCGGTCGGCGATGCGCAGCGCCAGCGCACCGGCGCGCTGGTCCAGCAGCAGGCGGACCTCGACACCGTCCGCCGGCGCGCCCTCGAGGACGAACCCGAAGTCCCAGGGGCCGAACGCGCCGTTGAGCGGCAGCTCCCGGCCGGCGACACGCGCGCCGCGCACCGTGGCGCCGGCGGCGTCCACCCACAGGCCCACCGCAGCAGCGCCGCGAGCGGAGGACAGGCGCAGGACCAGCTCGCGCTGCCCGTCGCGGGCCGTGTCGGCCACGACCGCGACCTCCGGCGCCGCCAGGTCGACCAACGGTGCGGGCCCGTGGGCGAGCGGGGCGTCCCCCGCGCGGGGGAGGACGTCGTCGAGCCGGGCGGGGGACCGGGTCAGCAGCTCGGCGCTCCAGGTGCTGCGCGGGCCGGTGCGCGAGGTCCACAGCGCCGTCCTGGCGTCGGCGTCGAGGACGTACTCCAGCTGTTCCTGGCGCGGCGCCGTGGCGCCTGCCCGGTTGATCACGAGCCCGGCGGCCGTCATTCCCACCGCGAGGAGGAGCACCGCCGTCGGCACCGCGGCCGTCCTCCGCACCTGCCGGCGCCGGGGCGTGTGCGGCAGCGGCCAGGCGAGGTCGACCACGGGCAGCACCAGCAGCAGGAGCACGCAGAGGAACGCCGCAGCGGCGGGCCCGCCCGTGGCCAGCCCGACGTCCGCGGCGACCCAGGCGCCCGGCCCGAGCAGCAGGGTGGCGCCCGCCGAGCCGACCAGGACCGCGGCGGCGCGCACGGCGGCCGCCCGCGGGGGTATCACCTCCGCGGCCAGGGACCCGACGACGGCGCAGAGCACCGGCAGGACCAGCAGGCCGGAGACCCCGGGTACCAGCACCAGGAGCGCTCCGGCGACGGCCAGCGCGGTCAGCGCACCGGTGGCGACCGCGGCTGGACCCAGTCGGGAGCGGACCGAGGCGTACCCACCCAGGACCATGCCGGCAGCCGCCAGCAGCACCGCCACCCCGTAGGCGGTGGGCCGGTACGGGTCCCCGACCACCGCGGAGGCCTGGCCGGGGTCGACCAGCAGCGCCAGCTGCCACGTCGCCCACCCCGCGGTCCCGGCGGCGGCCAGCAGCACCACCGCGACGAGGGCGGACAGCGCGGTGCGCGGCAGCGTCAGTGCGCGCCGGCGCCGGCGCAGCGCCACCAGCGCCGTCGCGCCGGTGAGCGCGGCGAGGGCCAGCGGTCCCTCCGCCGCCTGCGGGTACCGCAGCAGGCCCCAGGGCAGGGTCGTGACCACCTGCCCGCCGCCGGCTGCGACCGTGGCCAGGTCCGCTGCGGCGAGGTCGCGGGCCACCGCGAGGCTGGTGTCGCCCATCTGCTGCACGGAGGCGGGGCTCAGGTGCGCCAGGTCGTCGACGGGCGAGTGGTAGTGGGCGCTGCCGGCGGCGATCGCCGTGTCGAGCGCGTGCAGGCCGGCCCCGGTGAGCGGGGTGAAGTCGGTGCCGTTGGGCAGTGCCTCGAAGGCCGCCTCGGAGGCGGAGTCGGCCGAGGCCCCCGGCGCACCCGACAGCGCCTCGAGCAGCACCCCGTTCGGGGACGTCGTCCGGAAGGTGGTCGGGGCTCCCCACGCCCCGCGGGCCTCGTGGTTGAGCACCACCGTCTCCCCGAGCGAGGCCGCGCGCTCACGGGCGAAGGCCTCGGCGCCGAGCAGGCCGGGCTCCTCGGCGTCGGTCAGCAGCACCACGACGTCGTTGCGCAGCGGGGCGGCGTCCTCGGCGCTCAGCGCCCGCGCCACCTCCAGCACGGTGCCCACCCCGATGCCGTCGTCGGCGGCACCCGGGGAGCCGGCGACGGTGTCGTAGTGCGCGGCGAGCACCACCGTGCCGGTGGGGTCGGTGCCCGGCCAGGTGGCGACGACGTTGCGCACGAGCGCCACCGGCTGGGTGCCGGCCTCCTCGAAGTCGGTGGCCCCCACGGCCTGGTGCACCTCGGTGCGCCAGCCCCAGGCCCCGAGGGTGGCGAGCAGGTGTCCACGGGCGAGGGCGTGGCCGGGCGACCCCACCGGGCGCGGGACGACGGCGACGTGCGCCAGCTGGTCGAGGGCTCGTGCAGCGCTGAACACCTCCACCGCCGCGTCCGCCGCCCGCGGTCGTGCCGGGGCCATGGCGAGCACCGCCAGGACGGCGACCAGCAGCAGGACCGCCGATGCGGCGATGCCGACCACGGGCCGCGGGGCCCGCGCAGTCGTGTCGTCGCGACTGCGCATGACCTCGACCTCCGGCGTGCAGGTGGCGGCACGGACGCCCTGCCCGGCGAGGACGCGGTAGGCAGCATGGAACCGGGGACCACGACCCGCCAGGGGCGGGGAACCGGTGACCCGCCGGCCGGCGCGTCCCGGACGTACGCACCGACGACAGCGGGTCCTGCAGCGCGCCGAGCGCCGTCACGGAGAGGTCGGAGCCCGCCCACGCGTCGGTGGTGGGCCGAGGAGACCGGCGCCGGGCACTCCGAGGCGCTCCAGCTCCACGGCCGCCAGCGCCCGCGTGGCGGCCGGCTCGCCGGCCCGCCAGGCACCCGCGGTGCCCGGCGGCAGGGCGGCGAGCCGGGTCAGCGGCGCGGTGGCCAGCGCCCGTGCTGCGAGCACGTCCGGGTCGGCCACGGCCAGCTTCCGGGCCACGCCGACGTCCCGCACCCAGGCCAGCCGCCACGGCAGCCAGCGCAGCAGCAGCCAGCCCACCGGGAGGACGACGAGGACGACGGCGAGCACGGTGGCCAGCGTGCCGACGGCGTCCTGCGCGGCCTGCCCCGCGCCGCCGACCGACCCGCCGGCCGAGCCGAGGGCCTCGAACGGTGCGGCCAGCTCGTCACCGACCACGGGGACGTCCTCGGCGGCCTGCGCGGCCGAGGACATGCTGTCGGCGACCGATGCGCCGAGGTCCTCGACGGCGCGGCCCGGCTCGGCCAGGGCGAGGACCGCGCCGTGCACCGTCCGGGCGACCAACACCCACAGCACCAGCCAGGCCAGCAGCCCGACGTCGGCGGCGAGCTGGCGGCCGCGCAGCGCGGGGGACGGGGCGTACAGGTGCACGGGCACTCCTCCTGTCGGACGACGGACCCGCCCACCTTCCGCCCCGGCCGCCCTCCCCGCAGGCGGAGACCCCGGGGCGCTGGCAGGCTGACCTGGTGCTGACCTCCGACCAGGCCCTGGCCCTCCTCTCCGCCGCCCGCGAGGAGTGCGCCCGGGTCGGCGTACCCATGTCCTTCGCCGTGGTGGACGCGGCGGGCCACCTCGTGGCCCTGCTGCGCACCGACGGCGCGCCGTGGATCTCCACCGACGTCGCCCAGGGCAAGGCCTGGACCGCGGCGGCCTACGGCATGCCCAGTGCGGGGCAGAAGACCAAGATGGACAGCCTGCCGAACTTCTCCACCGCGCTCAGCGCGATGACCGGGGGCCGCTTCACGCCGCAGCCGGGCGCCGTCCCGGTCTACGCCGACGGGCAGCTGGTCGGGGCGCTCGGCGCCAGCGGTGGCACCGGGCAGCAGGACGAGGACGTCTGCAGCACCGCCGTCACCGCCTGCGGGTACGCCACCACCGCCGACTGAGGGAGCACCTCGGCGCCCGTGCAGGGGCCCGCCGCGCGGGCTCCCTCGCAGGGGCCCGCCAGCGGCCCCGTCCAGGGCACCGCCCCGAGCGGAGCGAGGGGTGGGGAGGACGGGGTCCTTTCATGGCGGGGGGCGAGGGGGTCCTTCTCCTAGACTCCGCGCGAGGCGCGCCCCGACCGGGTGGGCCCACGACGCGGTGCGGCGCCCGTCACCCTCGGGACGTCCCGCCGGGACCAGGAGAGCGGACGATGCGGGTCGGGGTTCCCCGAGAGGTCAAGAACCGGGAGTACCGGGTGGCGCTCACCCCTGCCGGGGTGACCGAGCTGGTGCGGGCCGGCCACACGGTGCTCGTCGAGCGGGGCGCGGGGGAGGGCTCGTCCATCCCGGACGGCGACTACACCGCCGCCGGGGCGACGATCGTGGCCGACGCCGACGACGTGTGGGCCGACGCCGACCTGCTGCTCAAGGTCAAGGAGCCGGTCGCCGAGGAGTACTCCCGCCTCCGTGCCGGGCAGACGCTGTTCACCTACCTGCACCTGGCGGCGTCCAAGGAGTGCACCGACGCGCTCGTCACCTCCGGCACCACCGCGATCGCCTACGAGACGGTGCAGACCGCCGGCGGCGCGCTGCCGCTGCTCGCCCCGATGTCGGAGGTCGCCGGCCGGATGGCGCCGCAAGTCGGCGCGCACAGCCTGGAGCGCGCACACGGCGGCCGGGGCGTGCTGCTCGGTGGCGTCTCCGGCGTCTACGCGGCCAAGGTCGTCGTCATCGGCGCCGGCGTCTCCGGCATGAACGCCGCCGCGATCGCCCTGGGCATGCAGGCCGAGGTCGTCGTCCTCGACCGGGACATCGACAGGCTGCGCGCCGCCGACCGCATCTACCAGGGGCACCTGCAGACGGTCGCCTCCAACGCCTACGAGGTGGAGCGGGCCGTCCTCGACGCCGACCTGGTCATCGGCGCGGTGCTCGTCCCGGGCGCGAAGGCGCCGACGCTGGTCAGCAACGAGCTGGTGTCGCGGATGAAGCCGGGCTCGGTGCTCGTCGACATCGCCGTCGACCAGGGTGGGTGCTTCGAGGACACCCGTCCCACCACCCACGACGACCCGACCTTCCGGGTGCACGACTCGGTCTTCTACTGCGTGGCGAACATGCCCGGTGCGGTCCCCAACACCTCGACCCACGCGCTCACCAACGTGACGCTGCCCTACGTCATGGCGCTGGCCAACGAGGGCACCGTCGCCGCCGCCCACGCCGACCCGGCTCTGGCGCACGGCGTCAACGTGGTCGCCGGGCAGGTCGTGCTGCCCGAGGTCGCCGCGGCGCACGGGATGACCGCCGTCCCCCTGGAGGAGGTGCTGTCCTGACGACAGCGACGGGAGCATCGCAGCGAGCGCCAGCGAGCGAGGAGCGGCCCGGCGCGCGGAGTCGGGACGATGGGCAGGGTCTGAGCGCGCCCACCACCTCCGCCGTCGACCGGGTGGTCACCGGGTACCTCGACCACCTCACCGTCGAGCGCGGCCTGGCCGCCAACACCATCTCCTCCTACCGCCGCGACCTGCGCCGCTACACCGAGTTCCTCGACGCCGCGGGCGTGCGCGGGCTGGGCGAGGTGGCCGAGTCCGACGTCGCCGGGTTCCTCGCCGCGCTCCGGCAGGGGGACGACGACCACCCTCCGCTGTCGGCCACCTCGGCGGCGCGCGCAGTGGTCGCCGTCCGGGGGCTGCACCGCTTCGCACTGCTGGACGGCCTCGTGCCCGACGACGTCGCCCACGAGGTGCGCCCGCCGTCCCCGGCGCGGCGGCTGCCCAAGGCCATCCCGGTGGAGTCGGTGGTCGCGCTCATCGAGGCCGCCGGCGCGCTGGAGGGGCCGCGGGGGCTGCGCGACCGGGCGCTGCTGGAGCTCCTGTACGGCACCGGGGCGCGCATCTCCGAGGCGGTCGGGCTGGCCGTCGACGACCTCGACCGCGGCCAGTCGGTGGTGCGGCTGGCCGGCAAGGGCGGCAAGCAGCGCATCGTGCCGGTCGGGTCCTACGCGCTGCGGGCGGTGGAGGACTACCTGGTGCGCGCCCGTCCGGCGCTCGCCGCGGCCGGCCGGGGCGGGGTGCGCGGCGGCGCGCTGTTCCTCAACGCCCGCGGCGGGTCGCTGTCGCGGCAGAGCGCCTGGGCGATCCTGCGGACGGCGGCCGAGCGGGCCGGGCTCACGGCGGAGGTCTCGCCGCACACGTTGCGGCACTCGTTCGCCACCCACCTGCTCGACGGCGGCGCCGACGTCCGCGTCGTGCAGGAACTGCTCGGTCACGCGTCGGTGACCACCACCCAGGTCTACACGCTCGTCACCGTCGACCGGCTGCGCGAAGTGTACGCCAGCAGCCACCCGCGTGCGTTGACCTGACAGCTGCTCGGTGATCCTCTCGGCGTCTTCTGCCAGCGGATTCGGGTGCATGTGACGGCTGTGTTGTCACGGGTCGCCAAGTCGACACGACATGCGGCGTGCCTCCTGGGTGAACCGTGGTGATCTCCTTACCGTCGGTACATCCCGCGCGGCAGAACGACTGACCGCTCCCGGTGCGAACCGGAACGGGCACGAGGTGGAGGACACGACAGCGATGGCGATCCGAGGGGACGCGGCCGGCCAGGCCTTCGCGCTCCCGACCGACCCCGAGCCCGAGATGGGCGCCGCCGCGCCGCGGCTGGACCCGGCCCGCGCGCGCATGCGCCGGCTGCCGGACCCCAAGCCGCTGACGCAGCACGGCCCCGCGCGGATCATCGCGATGTGCAACCAGAAGGGCGGCGTCGGCAAGACGACGTCGACCATCAACCTGGGTGCCGCGCTGGTGGAGTACGGCCGCAAGGTGCTGCTCATCGACCTCGACCCGCAGGGTGCGCTGTCGGTGGGCCTCGGCGTCCCGGCGCAGAACCTCGACCGGACCATCTACAACGCCCTCATGGAGCGGCGCACCTCGCTGAAGGACGTGCGGGTGTCCACCGACATCCCCGGCCTGGACCTGGTCCCGAGCAACATCGACCTGTCCGCCGCCGAGGTGCAGCTGGTCAGCGAGGTGGCGCGTGAGCAGACGCTGCTGCGGGTCCTCGCCGACGTCCGGGACGAGTACGACTACATCCTCATCGACTGCCAGCCCTCGCTCGGCCTGCTGACGGTCAACGCGCTGACCGCCGCGCAGGGCGTCGTCATCCCGCTGGAGTGCGAGTTCTTCTCGCTGCGCGGTGTGGCCCTGCTCGTCGACACCATCGAGAAGGTCAAGGAGCGGCTGAACCCCGAGCTGGAGATCTCCGGGATCCTCGCCACGATGTACGACGCGCGCACCGTGCACTGCCGCGAGGTGTTCAGCCGGGTGGTCGAGGCCTTCGGCGACACCGTGTTCCAGACCGTCATCCAGCGGACCGTGCGCTTCCCGGAGACCACGGTCGCCGGTCAGCCGATCACCACGTGGGCGCCGACGTCCACGGGCGCGTCGGCCTACCGCGACCTGGCGAAGGAGGTCCTGGCACTGTGACCCGCCGTCCCACCCTCCCGGGTGCGGCAGAGCTGTTCCGCCGCACCGACGCCGCCCCGGCGCCGGAGGTCACCGAGCTGCCCAGCATCAGCGCCACGGTGAGCTCGCCGGCGCTGCGCGGCGGGCCGGCCCGCCGGGGCGACGGCGAGACGACCGCGCCGCTCACCCTGGTGCCCGGCGGTGCGGACGACGCCGACCCGCTGGCCTCCTTCCGCCAGCCCACCCCGGCCGTGGCGCCGGTCCGGCCCACCCGGGGCCGGGCGCAGCGCACCGAGCGGACCAAGCACGACGAGAAGATCACCGTCTACATCTCCGCCGAGGAGCTGCTGGCGCTGGAGAGCGCGCGACTCACGCTGCGCGGCCAGTACGGCGTCGCCGCCGACCGCGGGCGGATCGTGCGCGAGGCGATCAACGTGCTGCTCGCCGACCTGGCCGAGCGCGGCGAGGACTCGGTCCTGGTCCAGCGCCTGAAGAAGTAGCGGGGTCCTCCGCACCGCGGTAGCCGCCACCGTCGGTGACCACTCCTAAGCTGAGGGTGTGACAGCGACGGGTGCGCCGGAGGTCGGCAGCGGACGGTTCACCGTCAAGCTGACGAACTTCGAGGGCCCGTTCGACCTGCTGCTGCAGCTCATCGGCAAGCACAAGCTCGACGTCACCGAGATCGCGCTGTCCCGGGTGACCGACGAGTTCATCGCGCACCTGCGCGCGCTCGGCGACGAGCTGCACCTCGACCAGGCCAGCGAGTTCCTCGTCGTCGCGGCCACCCTGCTCGACCTCAAGGCCGCCCGGCTGCTGCCCGCCGCCGAGGTCGAGGACGACGAGGACCTCGAGCTCCTCGAGGCGCGCGACCTGCTGTTCGCCCGGCTGCTGCAGTACCGCGCCTACAAGCAGGCGGCCGCCTTCCTCCGCGAGCGCGAGGCCGGCGCCGTCCGCCGCCACGCCCGCGACGTCGCGCTGGAGCCGCGTTTCGCGGACCTGCTGCCCGAGGTGCTGCTCGGCATCACGCCCGAGCAGTTCGCCGCGCTGGCCACCGAGGCGCTGACCCCGCAGGTGCCGCCCACGGTCGGCGTCTCCCACCTGCACGCGCCGGCCGTCAGCGTGTCCGAGCAGCTCCTGCTGGTGCGCAACCAGCTCCTCGCGGCCGGGACGGCGAGCTTCCGGGCGCTGACCGCGGACTGCGGGCACACCCTCGAGGTGGTCGCCCGGTTCCTCGCCCTGCTCGAGCTCTACCGCCAGCAGCGGGTCGTCTTCGAGCAGCTGACCCCGCTCGGGGAGCTGCACGTGCGCTGGACCGGTGGCGCGGACCCGGGGCCCGAGATCCTCGTCGACGGGGAGTACACGTGAGTGACGAGCGGCCGCCCGTCTCGTGGGACGCGCTGGCCGCGGAGCTGGCCGCCACCCGCGAGGAGGCCGAGCAGCGCGGTGGCCCCGACCCCGCGACCTGGGACGCCGTCGCCGCGGAACTCGCCGCCCGCGTCGCCGAGCGGCCGGCAGCGGGAGCCGAGCCCGCTCCGGTCGAGGAGCCCGCGCCCCTGGCCCCGCCCGTCGCCGCGGTCCCGTCGCGCGAGCCGGAGCCGGAGTCGGAGCCGGAGCCGGGGCCCGAACCGGCGCCCGAGCCGGAGCCCGACCTCGACCCGGCCGCGCTGCGCGGCGGGCTGGAGGCGCTGCTGTTCGTCGTCGACACCCCGGTCGACGAGGTCACGCTGGCCGGTGCGCTGCGCTGCCCCGTGCCGCGGGTGCGGACCCTCCTGGCCGAGCTGGCCGAGGACTACGACCGCCGCGGCGCGGGCATCACGCTGCGCCGGGTGGGGGAGGGCTGGCGGCTCTACACCCGCGAGGAGCACGCCGGCGTCGTCGAGCGCTACCTCGTCGACGGGCAGCGCAGCCGGCTCACCCAGGCGGCGCTGGAGACCCTCGCCGTCATCGCCTACCGGCAGCCGGTGACCCGCGCGCGGGTGTCGGCGATCCGAGGCGTCGGTGTGGACGGCGTCATGCGCACGCTCATGTCCCGCGGGCTGGTGTCCGAGGTCGGCACCGATCCCGACAGCGGCGGCGGGCTCTACGCGACCACCCCGCTGTTCCTCGAGCGGCTCGGGCTGGAGAGCCTCGACGAGCTGCCCGAGCTCGGTCCGCTGCTGCCCGAGACGTCGTCCCTGCTGGACGAGCACCCCGACGCCTGAGGGTCGACCATTGCCGGGGTTTCTCGTGCGTTGCCGGTGCTGCAGGACCGGCAATGCGCGGCGAACGCCGGCAATGCCCGGACTCCCGCGCGGTTCTTTGCGTCCTCGCGTCGGTGCAACAGCGCAAGAGCGGCAGGAACGACACGGGTGCAGCGTGCCCGATGACCCGCACAGCGGGGCGGGGACGACGGGACACCGGGTGGGAGACTGGACGGCGATGGACACCGCCCCGCACGACGACAGCACCCCCGGCCCCGCCGAGGGGTGGTCGGAGGACATGGAGCTCGCCCCCGCGCACCCCGGGGACCGCGGCCGCAGTGGCACCGACGCGTCGGCGGAGGGGGAGCGGCTGCAGAAGGTCCTCGCCCGCGCCGGGGTCGGCTCGCGCCGCGTCGTGGAGAACATGGTCGACCAGGGCCGGATCAGCGTGAACGGCAAGACGGTCGCCGTGCAGGGCATGCGGGTCGACCCCGAGCGCGACAAGATCGCCGTCGACGGCGTCCGCATCGAGCTGCGCGACGACCGCGTCACCTACGCGCTGAACAAGCCGCCGGGCGTCATCACCGCGATGAGCGACGACCGGAACCGGCCGACCGTCGGGGACATGGTCGGCGACCTGGCGCCCGGCCTGGTGCACGTCGGCCGGCTGGACCAGGACACCGAGGGCCTGCTGCTGGTCACCAACGACGGCGAGCTGGCCCACCGCCTCGCGCACCCCTCCTACGAGGTCAAGAAGACCTACCTGGCGCAGGTGTCGGGCTCGGTCCCGCGCGACATGGCCCGCCGGCTGCGCTCCGGGGTGGAGCTGGAGGACGGCCCGGTGAAGGTCGACTCGTTCCGGGTGGTCGACACCCACGCCGGGCAGTCGGTCGTCGAGGTCGTGCTGCACGAGGGCCGCAAGCACATCGTCCGGCGGCTGCTGGCCTCCGTCGGGCTGCCGGTGTCCCGGCTGACCCGCACCGCCGTCGGCCCGGTCAAGCTCGAGCGCATGCGCAGCGGGTCGATCCGCCGGCTCTCCCGCGCCGAGGTCGGTGCGCTGGAGGAGGCCGTCGGCCTCTAGGGCCCACCCACCGCGCACGCGGCGACGCCGGCCTCCCGGTCAGTGCGACGCGGCTCCGAGTTCGACGAGGAGGACGCCGAGGGCGACCAGGGCGATGCCCGCGCCCATCGTCCGGGTGAGCGGCTCCCCGAAGGCGACACGGGCGATGACGGCGGTGAGGGCGATGCCGCTGGCCGCCCAGACGCCGTAGGCGACGCCGACCGCCATGCCCCGTGCGAGCGCGAGCGTCAGGAACCCGAAGGACACGACGTAGGCGGTGGCGATCGCCGGGATCCACCGCTTCCTCCGGAGGCCGTCGGACGCGCGGAGGAACATCGTCCCCGCGACCTCCGAGACGATCGCCGCGCCCAGCAGGAGCCAGGTCACCGAACGTCTCCGGAGGACTGCTCGGCCCGGTGGGAGCCGAGCTCGACCAGCAGCACGCCGGCCACGATGGCCACGAAGCCCAGCCCCATGACGCCGGTGAGCGACTCGTCGAAGAGGACCGCTGCGGCGAGGGCGGTCAGGGTGACGCCGCTCGCGGCCCAGATGCCGTAGGCCACGCCGATGGCCATGCCGCAACGGAGGACGGCGGCCAGGAAGACGAAGGACGCGGTGTAGCCGACCGCCGTGAGCACGGACCACGCGGGCCGGTCGGTCGCGGCGCGCAACGCCAGGGTCGCGCTGACCTCGGAGAGGATCGCTCCTGCCAGCCACGGCCATGCGGTCACGGGGTGGGTCCTTCCGGGTCGGAGGTGCAGTTGGCCAGCGGGAGGCCGGTGCCGGCACCGCGGTCGCTGGGTGCAGGCGGGACGACCCGGGTGCAGATCGCGGCCCGGAGGTCGGCGGTGCCAGGACGGCCGGCGGGCTCAGCCAAGCCGGCGGACCGGGTCGGCCAGCACGTCGCCCAGCGCGCGCAGGGCGGCTCCCGTCGCACCCGCCGCCGGGGGACCGGTCACGGCCGCCACCACCGGACGGCGCCACCGCGCCGAGAGGACCCGCTGGCTCAGCAGCTCCTCGAGCCGGGGGCGCAGCGGGCCGGCGAGCGCAGCCAGGTGCCCGCCCAGGACGACGGCCGGCAGGTCGAGCACGTTGACCACGCCGGCCAGCGCGACGCCGAGCGCGCGGGCCGCGGCGTCGAGCGCCCGCCGGACGTCGGCGTCCCCGGCCGAGGCGCGGGCGACGACCTCCGCCGGCGCGGTGTCCAGCGGGAGCCCGGCTGCGGCGAGCAGCGCGTGCCGCCCGGCGTACTGCTCCAGGCAGCCGGTGGAGCCGCAGCGGCAGGCCGGCCCGTCGGGGTCCACGCAGACGTGCCCCACCTCGCCGGCCCAGCCGGCGCTGCCGGTCATCACCCGCCCGCCGACCACCGCGGCGCCGCCGATCCCGATCTGCCCGGAGAGGTAGAGGAAGTCGCGCAGCGGACCGGGGTGCCCCGGCGCGGTCTCGGCCACGGTGCGGGCGGCCAGGTCGGCCTCGTTGCCCGGCACCGGGCGCAGTCCGTCCGGCAGGTGCGCCGTCAGCAGGCCGACGGCGTCGACGTCGGACCAGCCGAGGTTGGGGGCGCGCAGCAGCAGGTGGCGCTCGACGTCGACCAGGCCCGGCAGCGCCAGCCCGGCGCCGGCCAGCCGCAGCTCACCGGCGGGCCCGGCGAGCAGGTCGGTGGCCAGCGCGCCGAGCCGGGCCAGGGTGCGCGCGGGGTCGCTGCCGACCAGGTCGTCCTCCTCGACGCGCTCGGCGACCACCCGGCCGCGCAGGTCGAGCAGGCGGGCGGCGAGCAGTCCGGCGTCCACCTGCAAGCCCAGCGCGCCGATCCGGGCGCCGGGCAGCAGCGGGGTGGCCGGGCGCCCGCGGCGGGGCAGCGCCAGGCGCTCGCCCTCGTCGAGCAGCCCGCCTGCGACCAGCTCGTCGACCAGCCGGGCGGCGGTCGCGCGTGTCGTCCCGGTACGGACGGCGATGTCGGCGCGCGAGAGCGGCCCGTCGGCGGCGCAGACGGTGCGCAGCACGAGGGCCAGGTTGCTGCTGCGCAGCGTCGACTGCCGCGCCCCGGTCCCCTCCGACGTCCGCACCCCTTGAGGTTAGCCGGGTCGCTGCTTTATGTTCTACGAAAGAACAAAACCCGATCGAGGGAGATCGCATGACCGCGCCGCAGCCCACCAAGGACGACCGGTTCACCTTCGGCCTCTGGACCGTCGGCTGGCAGGCCCGCGACCCGTTCGGCGACGCGACCCGCCCGGCGCTCGACCCGGTGGAGAGCGTGCACCGCCTCGCCGAGCTGGGCGCCGCCGGCGTCACCTTCCACGACGACGACCTGATCCCGTTCGGCAGCGAGGACGCCGAGCGCGCCAAGCACGTGCAGCGCTTCACGGACGCGCTGGAGGAGACCGGCCTCGTCGTCCCCATGGCCACGACCAACCTGTTCACCCACCCGGTGTTCAAGGAGGGCGCGCTCACCGCCAACGACCGCGACGTCCGCCGGTACGCGCTGCGCAAGGTCATGCGGAACATGGACCTCGCCGCCGAGCTCGGCGCGCGGACCTACGTGCTGTGGGGCGGCCGCGAGGGCGCCGAGGTCGACAGCGCCAAGGACCTGCGTGCCGCGCTCGACCGCTACCGCGAGGGCATCGACACCCTGGCGCAGTACTCGGAGGACCGCGGCTACGGGCTGCGCTTCGCCCTGGAGCCCAAGCCGAACGAGCCGCGCGGCGACATCTTCCTGCCGACCATCGGTCACGCCCTGGCCTTCATCTCCACTCTCGAGCACGCCGACCTGGTCGGCCTGAACCCCGAGGTCGGCCACGAGCAGATGGCCAACCTCAACTACACGCACGGCATCGCCCAGGCGCTGTGGCAGGGCAAGCTCTTCCACATCGACCTCAACGGCCAGCACGGGCCCAAGTTCGACCAGGACCTGGTCTTCGGCCACGGCGACCTGCTCAGCGCCTTCGGCACCGTCGACCTGCTCGAGCACGGCGGCCCGAACGGGAGTCCGGCCTACGACGGGCCGCGGCACTTCGACTACAAGCCGCTGCGCACCGAGGACATCGACGGGGTGTGGGCCTCGGCCGCGGCCAACATGCGCACCTACCTGCTGCTCAAGGAGCGGGCGGCGGCCTTCCGCGCCGACCCGGAGGTGCAGGAGGCGCTGGCCGCCGCCCGCGTGCCCGAGCTGGCGCAGCCCACGCTGGCCGACGGCGAGACGTACGAGGACCTGCTGGCCGACCGTGCGGCGTTCGAGGAGTTCGACGCGGAGGCGGCCGGTGCCCGTCCCGGTGGTCAGGTGCGGCTCTCGCAGCTGGCGGTGGAGCACCTCCTCGGCGCCCGCTGACTCCGGTAGGCACTCCGTCATGACACTGGTGGCCGGGGTCGACTCGTCGACCCAGTCGTGCAAGGTCGTGGTCCGCGACGCGGAGAGCGGTCGCCTGGTCCGGGAGGGCCGGGCGCCGCACCCCGACGGGACGGAGGTCGACCCGGCCGCGTGGCGGGCGGCGCTGCAGGCGGCCATCGCCGGGGCCGGCGGCCTCGGCGGCGTCGCCGCCGTCGCCGTCGGTGGGCAGCAGCACGGGATGGTCTGCCTCGACGAGGACGGCGCGGTGGTCCGCCCGGCGCTGCTGTGGAACGACACCCGCTCCGCGGGAGCCGCGGCCGACCTGGTGGCCGAGCTCGGCGGGCCGGAGGCCGGTGGCCGGGCGTGGGCCGATGCGGTCGGCCTCGTGCCGGTCGCCTCCTTCACGGTCACCAAACTGCGCTGGCTGGCGCAGTCCGAGCCCGGGAACGCTGCCCGCACCGCGGCGGTGTGCCTGCCGCACGACTGGCTGACGTGGGAGCTGGCGGGCTCACGTGACCTGGGTGCGCTCGTCACCGACCGCGGGGACGCGAGCGGCACCGGCTACTGGTCGCCCGTCACCGGCGACTACCGCCTGGACCTGCTGGAGCGGGCTTTCGGGCGCACCCCCGTCGTCCCGCGCGTGCTGGGCCCGGCCGAGCAGGCCGGATCGGTCGCCGCCGGCTCCCTGGCCGGCGGCGAGGAGGGAGCGGCGCTCGGCCCGGGCACGGGGGACAACGCCGCCGCGGCGCTCGGCCTCAACGCCGAGCCCGGCGACGTGGTCGTCTCCATCGGCACCTCAGGGGTGGTCTCCACCGTCTCCACCACGCCGATGACCGATCCGACCGGCACCGTCGCCGGGTTCGCCGACGCCACCGGGCACTTCCTCCCGCTGGTCACCACCCTCAACGCCGCCCGCGTGCTCGACGCGACCGCCCGGCTGCTGGGGGTCGACCACGCCGAGCTGTCGCGGCTGGCGCTGTCCGCGCCCGCCGGCGCCGGCGGCCTGGTGCTCGTGCCCTACCTGGAGGGGGAACGGACGCCCAACCGGCCCTACGCCACCGGGGCGCTGCACGGCCTCACCCTGTCCACCGGCGACCCGGCGCACCTGGCGCGGGCGGCCGTCGAGGGCCTGCTGTGCGGGCTGGCCGACGGGCTCGCGGCCGTGGCCGCCGGGGGGACGCCGGTGCGCCGGGTGTTCCTCGTCGGCGGCGGCGCACGCTCCGAGGCGATCCGCCGGATCGCCCCCGCCGTCCTCGGCGTGCCGGTGCTCGTCCCGCCGCCGGGGGAGTACGTGGCCGACGGCGCTGCCCGGCAGGCGGCCTGGGTGCTGGCCGGTGGCGACACCCCTCCGGTCTGGCCGAGCGCGGCCACCGAGGTCTACGAGGCCGACCCGGTCCCCGCCGTCCGCGAGCGCTACGCGGAGGTCCGGGACCTGACCGCGGACCGGGTCAGCGGCGCCGGTACCTAGACTCGACCGAGGGGCACGGCGATCCGGAGCCCCGCACCGATCGAGGAGAGTGGTAGTGGCCGTCCGAGCCATCCGGGGCGCGACGCAGGTGGACGCCGACGAGCGGGAGCTGGTCCTCGACGCGACCCGCGAGCTGGTCACCGCGGTCATGGAGCGCAACCAGCTGGAGCACGACGACGTCATCAGCATCCTGTTCACCGCCACCCCCGACCTCGTCTCGGAGTTCCCGGCGCTGGCCGCCCGCGAGCTCGGCTTCGGGGACGTGCCGCTGATGTGCGCCACCGAGATCGGCGTCCCGCACGCGCTGCCGCGGGTGCTGCGGCTCATGGCGCACGTGGAGACCGACCGGCCGCGCGCGGATGTGCAGCACGTGTACCTGCGCGGGGCGAAGGCGCTGCGACGGGACATCGCCCAGTGAGCGGGGACTTCACCGGCCAGGTCGCGCTGGACGGCCCGTCGGGGACGGGCAAGTCCAGCGTCGCCCGCGCGGTCGCCGCGCGGCTGGGGGCGGCCTACCTGGACACCGGTGCGATGTACCGCGCCGCGACGGTCGCCGTCCTGGACGCCGGGGTGGACCCGGAGGACGCCGAGGCCGTGGCCGCCGCCGTCGCCGCCGCCCGCATCGAGGTCGGGACGGCGGCCGGCACCGAGCTGGTGCAGGTCGACGACGTCGACGTCGCCGTCCGCATCCGCGGCCCGGAGGTCACCCGCGCCGTGTCGGCGGTGTCGGCGGTGCCCTCGGTGCGCCGCCGGCTGGTCGACCAGCAGCGCGCGCTGGTGGCGGCGGCCGACGCGGTCGTCGTCGAGGGCCGCGACATCGGCACCGTCGTCCTGCCCGGCGCGACGCTGAAGGTATACCTGACCGCCGCGCCCGAGGCCCGTGCCCAGCGCCGGGCGGCGCAGCTGGGCCTCAGCACGCCGGACGAGATCGCCGAGCTCGCCGCCGACCTGCGCCGCCGCGACGAGTACGACAGCAGCCGCGCCGACAGCCCGCTGCGCCCGGCCGAGGATGCCGTGGTCGTCGACAGCACCCACCTGGACCGCGAGGGTGTGGTCGACCGGGTGGTGGAGCTGGCGCTCTCGACGGTGGGGGCCGCGTCGTGAGCGAGCTCGCGAGCTCAGGCAGGGACACAGCACCGACGGTCGTGCGTACGACGAGCGCCAGCGAGGAGGACGCATGACCGAGCAGACTGGTCCGCTGCCGGTCGTCGCGATCGTCGGCCGGCCCAACGTCGGCAAGTCCACGCTGGTCAACCGGTTCCTGGGCCGCCGCGCCGCCGTCGTCCAGGACACCCCGGGCGTCACCCGCGACCGCATCGCCTACGAGGCGCTGTGGAACGGCAAGCGCTTCACCGTCGTCGACACCGGCGGCTGGGACCCCAGGGCCAGCGGCCTCGGCGCCTCGATCACCCGCCAGGCCGAGTACGCGATGAAGACCGCCGACGTCATCGTGTTCGTCGTCGACAGCCAAGTGGGCGCCACCGACACCGACCTGGCCGCCGCGCGGATCCTGCGCCGCAGCGACCGGCCGGTGATCCTGGTGGCCAACAAGGTCGACGACGAGCGCAGCGAGTCCAACGCCGCGGAGCTGTGGTCGCTGGGGCTCGGGGAGCCGCAGCCGGTCAGCGCCCTGCACGGCCGGGCCAGCGGCGACCTGCTCGACCTGGTCCTCGAGGCGGTGCCCGAGGCCCCACGAGAGCAGGAGGAGGAGGGCGGCCCGCGCCGGGTGGCGCTGGTCGGCCGGCCCAACGTCGGCAAGTCCAGCCTGCTCAACCGGCTGGCGAAGGACGAGCGGTCGGTCGTGGACTCGGTCGCCGGCACCACCGTCGACCCGGTCGACTCGATCGTCACCCTCGGCGGCGAGGAGTGGCGGTTCGTCGACACCGCGGGCCTGCGCCGCAAGGTCAACACCGCCAGCGGCATGGAGTACTACGCGAGCCTGCGCACCGAGGCCGCGATCCAGGCCGCCGAGGTCGCCGTCGTCCTGCTCGCCGCCGACGAGGTGGTCAGCGAGCAGGACCAGCGGGTGATCACCCAGGTGATCGAGGCCGGCCGCGCGCTGGTCATCGCCTTCAACAAGTGGGACACCCTCGACGAGGACCGGCGCCATCAGCTAGAGCGCGAGATCGAGCGCGACCTGGCGCGGGTGAAGTGGGCGTCGCGCGTGAACATCTCGGCCCTGACCGGCCGCGGCGTCGACAAGCTCGCCCAGCACCTGCGCGAGGCGCTGGCGTCCTGGGAGACCCGGGTGCCGACGGCGGAGCTCAACACCTACGTCCGCGCGCTGGTGCAGGAGACGCCGCCACCGGCCCGCGGTGGCCGCGCCCCGAAGATCAAGTACCTGACGCAGGCCGACGTCCGCCCGCCGCGGTTCGTCGTCTTCTCGACCGGCTTCCTGGAGGCCGGATACCGGCGCTTCCTGGAGCGCAAGCTGCGCGAGCGCTTCGGCTTCCACGGCACGCCGATCGAGATCTCGGTCAAGGTCCGCGAGGGGCGGGGGAACGAGCGCTCCAGGGGCTGACCGATGAGTCCGGGCTCCGGGGGCGGTCTTCCCGGCATGACCGAACCGCAGACCCAGACCCTGCAGACCGAGGGCGCCGTCCTCACCTACGACGTCCGCCCCGGCTCCTCGGCCTCGGAGCCGCCGCTGCTGCTCATCGGCTCGCCGATGGGCGCGGCGGGCTTCGGCACGCTGGCCGCGCACTTCCGCGACCGCACCGTCGTCACGTACGACCCGCGCGGCGTGGAGCGCAGCCGGCGCACCGACGGCGCGAGCGAGACCACGCCCGAGGAGCACGCCGAGGACCTGTCCCGGCTGATCGCGACGGTGGGCGCCGGGCCGGTCGACGTCTTCGCCAGCAGCGGGGGAGCGGTCAACGCGCTCGTGCTCGTCGCCCGCCGCCCCGAGCTGGTGCGCACCCTCGTCGCGCACGAGCCACCGGCCCTGCAGCTGTTGCCCGACCGCGAGCAGGCGCTCGCCGCGACCCAGCAGGTGCGGGACGCCTACCGGGCGCGCGGGTTCGGCGCCGCGATGGCGAGGTTCATCCGGCTGGTCGGCCACCGCGGCCCGGTGCCCGACGACCTCGGCGACCTGCCCAACCCGGCCGCCTTCGGCCTGCCGGCCGAGGACGACGGCTCGCGGGACGACGTCCTGCTCGGCCACAACCTGATCACCTGCACGTCCCACGAGCACGACATCGAGGCGCTCAGGACCGCGCCGACGCGGATCGTCGTGGCGGTCGGCGCCGGATCCGACGGCGAGCTGGCGCACCGGTGCGGGGAGGCGCTGGCCGAGCGACTCGGGCAGGCGCCGGTGGTGTTACCCGGGGACCACGGCGGCTTCCTCGGCGGCGAGTACGGCCAGACGGGGGAGCCGGAGGCATTCGCCGCGACGCTGCGCGAGGTGCTGGTCGCCGACCGGGACGCGGTTCCGGCGCGGGGCTGACCACCAGGTCGGGCGCCTCAGAGGGTGTTGGGTAACTGACCGACCACCTCGGGTGCCGGTCTGGCCGGATCAGGTGCGCGCCCGGCGTGGCAACCCGATGGGGATGGTCGGCCGGTGATGGTCCAGGTGAATGTGCGAATGCCTGGATCGGGAGGCGTATCCCAGTTCGCTGACCGATGCGCAGTGGGCGGTGGTCGAGCCGCTGCTGCCGGTTCGTGATCCTCGGCGCGGTGGGCGGCCGCTGACGTACGACCGCCGGCTGGTGCTCGACACGATCCTGTACGTGCTGGTCAGTGGCTGCGCCTGGCGTCAGGTGCCGCATGACCTGGCGCCCTGGGACGCGGCCTATCGATGGTTCCGCGCCTGGAGCGCCGATGGCACCTGGGACCGGGTGCACGACCAGTTGCGCGATCGACTGCGGGCCCGGGAGGGACGCACCGTGCAGCCGTCGGCGGCGGTGCTGGATTCGCAGTCCGCGCGCAGCGCCGAGGGCGGGGAGGCCATCGGCTACGACGCCGGCAAGCGGGTACGCGGCCGCAAACGGCATCTACTGGTCGACACCGGCGGCCTGCTGCTGCGCGCGGTGGTGCACTCGGCCAGCGTGCAAGACCGCGCCGGCGCCCGGCAGGTGCTGACCGGCATCCATGCGTTGTTCCCGCTGCTGGCGCTGGTCTGGGTCGACGGCGGTTACGTCAACGTGGTCGATGCCGGGCTGGTCGGTTGGGCCCGGCGCGCCGAAGACCTCGAAATAGTGGCCGTGGCGCGCAACGCTGACCGCAGGGGCTTTCAGGTGCTGCCCCGCCGCTGGGTGGTGGAGCGGACCTTCGGCTGGCTGACGAGGTGCAGACGGTTGGCACGCGACTACGAACGCAAGACCAGTCACGCCGAGGCCATGATCAAGGTGGCGATGATCCGGCTGATGGCCGCCCGCCTGGCCGGTGAGGACCGCCAACCCCACGGCGCCATCGAGACCGAAGCTGCCCGTCGCCTCGCCAAGGATCTCGACAGAGACCAGTAGTCAGGCGGTTACCCAACACCCTCTCAGCCGGTGCGGTAACCTGCTCTACGCAGCGATCGGGCGGTGCGAGCCGCCCGGCGCTCGGGCTGTAGCGCAGCTTGGTAGCGCACTTGACTGGGGGTCAAGGGGTCGCAGGTTCAAATCCTGTCAGCCCGACAGTGAAACCGCAGCTCAGAGGCGGGTCGGTCCTTCGGACCGACCCGCCTCTCGCGTAAGTACAGCAACCGCACCGCAACCGGAACCGCAACGCGGTTGCACCGCAACGTCACCAGTGGATCGCCTGCCCGAGCTTGTCGGCCGCCTCGCGCTGCTGCGCCGGGGCCACGTGGCTGTAGATGTCGGCCGTGATGGCGTAGGAGCTGTGCCCAAGGTGCTCCTGCACCACCTTCGTGTGCGTGCCCGCAGCGAGCAGGAAGCTCGCCGCCGAGTGACGCAGCGTGTGCAGGTGGACGCCGCGCAGGCCGGCTCGCTCGGCCAGTGCCTCGAACCGACGCAGGACGTTGCGCGGTTCCAGCGGCGTGCCGATCTCTGACGTGAACACGAGCCCGCTGGCCTGCCACAGGCTGCCTGCGGCGAGCTGCTCCGCGGCCTGGCGCTTGCGGTGCGCCCGCAACGTCTCGACGGCGGGGACGGGGAGCGGCACGGTGCGCCGCGACTTCTCGGTCTTCGGCTCGCCGAGCTCAAGCCCGGCAGACGTCCGCGACAGCGTCCAGCGCACCCGGACGACGGCCGCATCGAGGTCGACGTCTCGCCAGTGCAGGGCCAGAGCCTCACCGCGGCGCAGGCCGGTCGCCAGCATTACGCGGTAGAGGGCCTCTAGGCGGTCACCGCGGACTGCCTCGAGCAGCGCCTCCGCCTGCTGGGCGGAGAGGTAACCCGCGTCTTTGCGCTCGACGGCCGGGCGTTTGACCAGGGCAGCCGGGTTGCGCTGGATCAGCCCGTCCCGGACCGCGACGTCAAGGGCGGCCCGGAGCACGGCGTAGATCGTTCGGACGGATGACGCAGAAAGGCCCGCGCGGCGCTTGGCGAGCACCAGGGCCTCCACGTTGGAGGGGCGAAGCCGGTCGAGGGGCAGGCTGCCCAGCTTCGGCACCAGATGGCTGCGAGCAATTGTCGCGTACAGGTCGATCGTCGCCTGCTTGCGGTCGCTCGCCGGCAGCGCCTTCGTCGTCCAGTCCTCCAGCCAGGCGGCCATCGTGATCGACGCATCCTTGACGGGGGCGCCAGCCTCGACGCGCTCCCGCAACTCCCGGAGCTTCGCCCGCACCTCCGCCTGCGTTCTGCCGCTGACCTCCCGCCGCTTCACCTCGCCGAAGTCGTCTCGGTAGGTCAGGGCCGAGTACCACCGTCCGTTGGCCCGCTTGAAGATCGAACCCTCGCCGTTCCCTCGCTTCGCCATGGGGCTGCTCCGATCGCCGGGGCCGGCGGCCGCCCGGCCGCTTTCCGTTTTCTTCCTGATGGTTCGGCGGACAGTGTTCAGCACCGGTCTGACCACGGTGCCCGCTCTGCACAGGTCAGGCCGCATCCGGGGGATCGGGATCAAAGAGCCCGCTCTGATTCGCCGACTTCGGCTGGCTGCGTCGACGGTGCTGGGCAGGCGCCACTGGGTTCTCTAGCATGCGGACATAGCGCTCGAGTTCGGCGCGGGCCAGCCGACAGCTGCGATCGATGTGGACCGGGCGCAGGTCGCCGGCCTTCATGAGGGCGTAGACCGTGGTGCGGCCGATGCGGAGAACCTTGGCCGCATCCTCGGGCGTAAGCAGCAGGGGGCTCTTGGTCAGCATGTCCTGCAGCGACTCGGGGTCGCCCATCTCGTCTCCTCCAAGTATTCCGGTCCGCCGGTCGCCGTCCGGCAGTGGCCGTGCGCGGGCGACGATGGGCGCGGTGCGTTCCTCGACGATGAGGGACCGACCTCCTGTTCTTCTCCGGTTCCGCGCTAGTCAGCACGGACCGGTGACCAGCGGGAAGGAGGCACCGGCTCCGCAGCTTCTCCCGGTCCCCGCGAGCTGCTACCGGAGGAGTACGGGAGGGAACCTGGAGGACACCGTGGTACCGCGGGTCCAAGCTGCCGTACCCGATGTCCTGTGGTCTTGGAGACGCCCCCTGTCACCGGTGGAGGTGTCAGCGAGGTCGGTCTCGAGGGTCCCCGATGGGACAATGCCCCTCGGCGCGGAGGCCGATGTGGTGCCGGCGGTGGTAGGCGGCCAGGACGGCGTCGAGGGCAAGTGACAGGCCGGCAAGGTCACGGTCGTAGATCCGGCCGTCATCGAGCTGCGCAGCCAAATCGGCGAGGGCCTGAGGCCAGTCGCGTCGGGTGACTGACTGCCGCACGGAAACTTGCACGCGCCGTTCGACGATCTGCACTGCCGCCCGGCCCGAGGCCGCAGCGCGGGTTTGCTCCCAGGCGCGGTGCCGGCAGGTCGCCGAACACCATTTGGGGATCGGGCCCCGGGCTCGGGCGGTGATCGGCCCGCCACACCAGCCGCAGGCCGTCGCGGCGGCCCGCCGCTCGGGGCCGCCTCCGGCCTCCGCCGGGTCGGAGCGGGCCTTCGTCGTCCGTGTCCGCTGGGCTTGTTGACGCCGTTGCTGTTCGCGCTGTCGGGCCCGGTTCTCGGGGATGCCGCGGTCTCCCATGCCTCCGATCTTGCTGATCATCCTCCGGAAACTCGTCACCACGAGTTGATGAATCCCTGAGTGCATGAGGTGTGTGGCACATGATCTTGGTCCGTCTCCAGTAGCGACCAGGAGCAGGATGGCCCGGTGGAGCGGAGCACCAGGATCGACGTCGAGGCCCCGGTCGAGCAGGTGTGGAAGCTGCTGCGCGAGGTCGAGCTGTGGCCGGAGTGGGCGCCGACGGTGACCTCGGTGCGCCGCCTCGACGACGGGCCGCTCGCCGTCGGGTCCCGGGTCCGGGTGGAGCAGCCCCGGATCCCCCCGACCGAGTACGTGGTGACCGTGCTTGAGCCAAGCCGCTCGTTCACCTGGGTGGCCACCGGCCCGGGCGTCCGCACCACCGCTCGGCACCTGCTCGAGGAACTCGGTACCGGCGGTACGCGTGTGACGCTGTCGGTGGAGCAGGCCGGGCCCGTGGGCGTGGTGATGGGACGGTTCTACCGCCGCCTCACTGATCGGTACCTGACCGCCGAGGCCGAGGGGATCAAGGCCAGGAGCGAACGACAGGTGTGAAGTCCGGCCATGCGCGCAGCCGCGGTGGCTGGGGACGGTCCCTGAAGTCCCGGGCAGCCCCTGCCGGGGGGAGCCGTTCCGGGCTGAAAATGGTGCGCGGTCACCCGTAGACGCCGTAGTCGCCTGGTCAATCGAGGCCGTTCTGAAGTCGGGCGCGGGGAGCTGTGCTGTGGGCCGTTTCGTGTGCTGCGAGCACGAGGATCAGATTCACCGTTCCCTGCAGCTCCCACGGGTAACCGCCTCAGCTGGCGCGAAGGGGCGGAGGCGAGACCGGTGCAGGTCTAAGCCGAGCGGGACGAGATCATCGAACGGATCGCTGCACTCGATGTGAGCAAGGCCGAGGTGGTGTGCTGCGCCCGGGTGCCCGGCCCTGGCCGGCAGCGGATGCAGGAGGTCCGCACCGTCTCCACGATGACCGCCGCGCTGCTCGGGCTGGGCGACTGGCTGGCCGGCCTGGGAGTGACCCGGGTGGTGATGGAGGCGACCAGTGACTACTGGCGGGCGCCGTTCTACCTGCTGGAGGACCGGTTCGAGGCCTGGCTGGTCAACGCCCACGACGTCAAGCACCTGCCGGGCCGGCCCAAGACCGACCGGCTCGACGCGGTGTGGCTGTGCAAGGTCGCCGAACGGCAGATGCTGCGGCCGAGCTTCGTGCCGCCACCACTGAGGTTTTCTCAACGGATTGGTCGCTCGGCGGTGGTAAGGACGAGGGCTGCGGCGACGATGGCACCGATGCGCTGAGGACACAGGCGGATGCGCCGCAGCGCTTTCCATCGGGTCTTGAGCAGGGCGATACCGCGCTCCCCTTCGGCGCGCAGCCGGGTCAGCAGCTGGTTGCGGCAGGCGCTGCTCGGGGCCAGGTTGGCGCCCTTTGCCGGCGTGTGGATGCCGATGCCCGCGCCGTCGTAGCCCTTGTCGGCCAGGGCGGGTAGGCCCAGCCGGGCGGCCGCGACCTGCAGAGCAGCGAGGAAGCCGGTGGCCCGGGCGGCGGCGAGGTCGTGCATCGAGCCGGGCTGGACGTCGGAGACGGCCACGGGGAAGGCGGCCGGGTCGCAGACCACCTGCACGTTGCCGCCGTGGGCGCGGTGCTTGCCCGAGTACCACAGGTCGTGGCCGGACTCGGGGTTCCTCACCCGGCAGCGATCGGTACGCACGAGAGTGCCGTCGAGGGTGACGTGGCTCCAGCCGGCGGCCCGTCCGGCCTGGAGCACCTGGTGCAGGTCGGGAGCTCGGTCGGCGAGCACATCGATGCCCTCGTGCAGATAGCGGTAGCCGGTGGCCTGCGAGATGCCGGCGTCGCGGGCCAGGGTCGGCATGCCGGTGTCCTGGCGGAACCAGCGCAGCACCAGCACCGCCTGGATGCGGGCGGAGGCGGCGCGGGCGCCGATGCCGGTGCCGCGGCGGCGGCGTTCGGCGATCAGCAGATCGGTGAGCAGGGTGGCGGTGGCCTCGGGCACGTCGAGCGTGGCAGAGTAAGTGATCACGTGGGGTCCGTGCGGATGAGGGTCGTTCTTGGTCGACGCCATCATCTGCCGGGCCCTACGCCCTTTGCAGCGGAGTCGCCGTCCAGCCCCTGACCTGCTCACTCGGCGTTCAGCAATGCACTCCTACGCGAATCCGTTGAGAAGTCCTCAATGTCTTCTTAATGCGATGAGCCAACTTGGCTCGCGACGGAGCCGAGCCCCTCCCGCTTGACAGCGGAGAACCCCAGCTGAGGGCCTGTCCCGAGGGATCCTGAGCTACCCCCCCGACCGCTACGTGGGGGACGAGGTGCGAAGTCCGGGCGGCGCGCTGCGGCGGCGCCTCCGTGTCGCCCCGCGCATGGGGCTGCAGCCTGCCCAGGTTCTGTCGGGTCGCCATGGGTGGCACAACGCGGCCATGGCATCGACACGGGTGTCGGCCGGATGCGCCGGAAGCGGCCGGATGCCCGTGGCCGTCCGGGGTTCAGCCCGGTGGTGAGTCGAAGTTCCGGGGCATCACCGGGCCGAGCTCGTCGGCGGCGATGACCGCGGTGTGCGCCGGCGGGGAGGTGTCGAGGTCCACGACCCCGGTCTTCTTGGGCCGAACTCGGGATCCACACTGGTGGCCCAGAAGCGGGGGCGACGCCAGCGCACCCCTTCGGCCAGCAGGAGAAGGTGCACCTGGAAGCGGGCGATGTCGATGCCGGCGGCGCGGGCCGCGGCGGTCAGCGCGTCCAGGGTCCACACCGCCGGACCCGTCGCGTCGCTCGCAGTGAGCTCGCCGGTGTCGTCGCGGACCAGCCGGCCCGGCGGCGGGCTGGCCGCTAAGGCGATGAGCGGTCACGAATTGATGCCGCTTCTGTATGAGGGCGCGTCTGCCGAAGAAGCATCTGCAGCGGTTCCTGGACGAGACTGCGCGGATGGAGGTGCCGCCCTGGTCCTGGGGTAATCGGCGTCGGCGATGTACCCCGCGACCAGGGAGATCGCCACTGAGGGGTGTACCGCAGCTTCTTTCGGAGCCATCCCGAGGACGGTGAGGTGACGTCACGTCGTGGGAAGCCCGGATCTCTGTGTGCCAGCTTGTGTGCCAGTCACGGCCGTACACCGGCGTTCGCGACCGTCCACCGGCGTCGACAGAATTGGCTGACCTGCAGATCCGTACGGAGGCGGACGACCGCGAACCCCATACTCGTGGACTGTGAGTTGCACGGTAGGGGAGTGGGCGGAGAGTGCCGCTGCGTCCGAGGCCCGATCTATACGCTTGGCGGAGAGCTTGACATGCTCGGAGCGCGGCTCTCGTTACCGAACTCGGCCGCCGTCGCGACAAGGATGACCCGTCAGGCAACTGGGACGGGGCATTGGAGACCCCGCTGAATAACAGCTGGAGGATTCCGTCGGCGCGGCCGGCGAAGGTCTCAGACCATTCGACGGGTGGCAGCGCCGATGTGGAGGGGCTGCGGACGGCGGAGCATGACACTTCAAGGCACCGTCACGCTCGGCAACGGCCGTCCGGGCGGGGCGAGGGTTGCATCCGCGCTGGTCGGGACGGCAACACTTGACCGCCATTCGCCGCTTTCCGGGTCAGTTCGCCACCGTCCGCCGTCGTTCCATATGCTGGTTGACCTGCGCAGATTCCAGGAATATCTGTTGATCGACGACGCCACCAAAGAGTGGCTGGCCGCCCTCCCGCGCAACTGACGTGCGCAGCGCCACCCCGACGCTAAATCGCAGCCGGACCATGGCTGGTAGGCGCTCATGACTCAGCCGCTTCGACAACGAGCATGGCCTGGTAGACGAGGCAGAGGCGCTCGTGGCCGGCGACCGTCGGAGCCGAGCATGGGGCGGCGGATCCGCCAGTTCAAGTCTGGGGGTTATTCGCGAGACGTTCGTTCGCTGAGTCAGCAGTCAACTATGAGGCAGTGGTCCCTTTCGCGATGCTCCGAACGTGCGACGCACCCTCGAGGGTCGTGGGTGCAATGGCGGAGCTCATGGCACTGGCGGGGTGGTTCTGACTACCCTGATCGTGTCAATGGGCCGTATGGCTCATCTTGACTTTTCGGTCGGTATCCGGAAGATGTTGGTCATGGCAACCAAGACCAATGTCATGCTGGTGGACGACCTGGACGGGGAGTCACCGGCCGACACCACAGTGAAGTTCGGCATCTCGGGCACTGAATACGAGATCGACCTCACAGACGACAATGCGGCCGAGTTCCGTAACGCGCTGTCGAAGTATGTGAGCGCAGCGCGCAAGGTTGGCTCGACGAGCAAGGGCCGCGCCGCTGTGCGACACACCACCACCGAATCGACCGACCCCGTGGCAGTCCGAGCTTGGGCGAAGGGCCAGGGGATCGACGTGTCTCCGCGCGGCCGCATCAAGGCCGATGTCGTCGAGCGGTTCCGGGCCGCCGGCAACTGAGCCTCCTGCCTCCGACCGGCGCCGGCCCGACGGGGCGGGCCGGCGCCGAAAGGGGTCCCCCGCCGTGCTCAACTGCTGGCTACCGGCCTCGGGCGGCCGGCGGCCATCGGCTGACAACCTCGAGCAGGACGCCGGCGTGGCCGCGCTAGTCGAGCGGGCACCAGCAGGCCACATCATGGCCGCGCAGGATCCGGCGGGCTCCGGCGGAGTAGTCGCGGGTGGCCCAGCGACGAAACCCGCCACCGCGGTCGCGGTGTCCGGGCAGCGGACGACGCGGACGCCGTTGTCGTAGGTGCCCGGCTCCTGGGACCTGGGCACCAGCCGGGTGCGGTGCTGCTCACCGGCCAGCCACCAGCGGGGACGTCACCCACGGAGGCCGGCTCGCTCTGCGAGACCTCGAAGCGCCGCAATACGTTGCGAGGCTCCAGCGGTGTGCCGATCTCCGTGGTGAAGACCAGGCCGTTATCTGTCCAGGCTCCGGCGGCCGTGCGCTGTTCCTCTAGTTGCCGGTCCGGTGGGCCCGGAGCGTCTCGATGGCCGAGCGGGGGAGTGGCACGGTCCGGCGGAACTTATCGGTCTTGGGCTCATCGAGCTGCAGCCCTTGGGACGTCCGGGACAGGGTCCAGCAAACCCGCAACAGCGCGGCGTCGAGGTCGACGTCCGACCAGTGCAGCCCCAGCCCCTCCCCGCGGCGCAGCCCGGTGGCCAGCATGACCCGGAACAGCACCTCCAGTCGGTCGCCCCGGATCGCCTCGAGGGGCTCCTGCGCTTGTTCCGCGGTCAGGCGCGGCGCGTCCTTGCGCTCGACGCCGGGCCGCTTCACTGCTGCCGCGGGGTTGCTGCGGATCAGTCCGTCGCGCGAGGCGATGTCCAAGGCGCCTCGTAGGACCGTGTAGATCGTCCGCACAATGGACGGCGCGAGGCTGGCCTCTCGTTTGGCGACGATGAGCGCTTCGACACCGGACGGACGTAACCGGCCGAGGAGAATGGTCCCGACCGTGGGAACGAGTTGGGTGCGGGCGAGGGTGGCGTAGAGGTCCTTGGTGGCCTGCTTGTGGTCGCTGACGGCGAGTGACTTGGTGATCCAGTTTTCGAGCCTGTGTCCTTCCGTAGACCGTCAGCCGTTCCGTCCTTGCGCCAGAGGAACTCTCACTGTTCGCTCGCCTCGCCACGTCGACCCTCCGGCGGTGTCGGACACTTCCGGGCATCCGCCGCCTTCCAGCGAGCTGCGAGGCTGTCTTCTTGCTGTCGGGACCTGACCGCGGACGCGCCTGATGCGGGCCCTGGTCCGGCAGGCTGTGGACGGGGGCGGACTTGTCCCCAGCCTCGAGCCGAGACGGCTGCTGGCTGCTCATCCCGCGTCGCGTGGGTGTCAATCCGACGTCGCGAAGACCGTGCTGCTTCTCACTGCCCCGTCGGCGTCGGTGCGATGTCCGAAGGAGCGCGGCGGACTGACTGTGAGCCCGGCACCTGCGCGCGTGCGGAGCACGGGACTGGATCGGCGGAGCGGTGGGACAAGGCGCAGAGTCGGGAGCATGGACGCCGCCGCGTGCCCGGCCGACGTGCCGCCGGGAGAGGGCCACCGCGCCGGTGAGCCGGGGCTCCGCCGGGCCTCGTTGGCGATCTTCCTGGCCGGCATCGCGGTGTTCGCGATGCTCTACGTACCGCAAGTTCTGCTACCCGAGCTGGCGCGCGCGTTCGGGATCTCGTCGGCCCAGTCGACGCTCGCCGTCTCGGTCTCGACCGCCAGCCTTGCTGTCGGTCTGCTCGTACTCGGTCCGATCTCCGACCGGCGCGGACGGACGGCCATCCTGCACGGCAGTCTGGCCGCGGCCGCGGGGCTCGGGGTGCTGGTCGCTGTGGCGCCGACCTGGTCGGTGCTGCTGGGGCTGCGCGGGGTGCAGGGGTTGGCCCTGGCGGGCCTGCCGGCCGTGGCCGCGGCCTACTTGCGCGAGGAGTTGCACGGCTTGGTAAGCACGCGGGCGATCGGGGTGTTCGTCAGTGGCAACGCGATCGGCGGGTTGACCGGCCGACTGCTCGGTGGCCTGCTGGCGGACCTCGGCGGCTGGCGGGCAGCGACCGGCGGTATCGCGCTGCTGGGGGTCGGTTGCGCTGTCGCCGTCCGGGTCCTCCTGCCGCCGTCTCGCCGCTTCCTCCCGATGCCCCGACAGGGCCGGCTGCTGCGGCAGCTCGCCGCCGCGGTCACCGACCCGGTGCTGCTCGGCCTCTACGGCTGCGCCGCGCTGCTCATGGGCGCTTTCGTGGCCGTCTACAACGCCGCCACGTTCCGGCTCGAGTCCCCGCCGTACGGGCTGGCGCCGGGGCTGGTCGGGCTGGTCTTCCTGGCCTATCTGCTCGGCTCGGTCAGCTCCGTTGTGGGCGGGGAGCTCGCCGGCCGGTTCGGCCGACGGCTATTGGTGCCGGTGTCGATCGCGGTGATGGTCGGCGGGGTCGCGCTGACCCTCGCCCGACCTCTGCCGCTGTTCGTCGCCGGGTTGTGCGTGCTGACGGGCGGCTTCTTCGCCGCCCACGGCGTGGCCAGCGCATGGGTGGCAGTGCGGGCGGGACGGCGTGGTCGCGCGGTCGGGCAGGCCGCGTCGCTGTACTCCTTCTGGTACTACGTCGGTTCTTCCGTCGGCGGCACGCTGGCCGGCCGGGCCTGGGACGAGGGTGGCTGGCCGGCCGTGGTCCTGCTGGCCAGCGGGCTCAGCGTCGCCGCCCTCGTGGTCGCCCTCGTGCTGGGTCGTAGCCGCAGCAGGTAGGGCAGCTGACGAAGGGGCCGGTGCAAGCGGTCGACCCCACCCGATTCCGGTGGTGAGCAGGTGAGCGCGGCACGTGTCGTCGTGACGTCCCGCTCCCGGGGTCGACGTCTGGGCTCACCTGGTGCCGCAGGGGGCGGTTGAGCGGCCCTGTGGTTGGGGTCTCGATGCCCGCCGACCGATCACTCCTCGTTGCCGATCGTTCGTGAGGGCACCGCCGCGACGGATCTCCCCACGATTTCGAACAGCACGCTGCGGGTGGACTGGGCGGCCCCCGCACCGTGCGTGCTGCGCACCGTGGTCAGCAATCGGTCCATCACCGGCATGGTCGTCTCCCGCAGCCGATGGTGGAGCTCCCGAGACCATCGACGAGGGGGTTCATGCATCCGGAGAAAGCCACACGTACTCGAGCTCCGGACGACCGGGACCGCGATACCGCGCCCGACGGTGAGCAGCTCCCTTGTCGACGAGAAACTCCAGATAGCGCCTCGTGGTAACCCTGGAGATGCCCAGGGCTCGAGCCACCTCGGCGGCGGAGACTCCTCCTAGTCCGCTGCACCTCTTGAGCGCCGCGGTGACGGCCTGGAGCGACTCGCGGCTGATCCCCTTGGGCAGGCGGTTCTCGTCCGCGTCCCGGAGCACTCCCAGTAGCTGATCGACCTCCTGCTGGACGAGGACCAGTTCTCCGACGTTCCTCAGCGACCGGTACGCCTCGTACTTCTCGAGCTGCTCCCGAACGCTGGTGAACGTGAACGGCTTGAGCAGGTAGTGAACGACGCCGAACGCCAGCGCCGTTCGGATGACCGACAGGTCGTGTGTGGCCGTGACGGCCACCACGCCCACGGTGCAGCCGGCTCCGCGCAGCGTGCGAAGCAGGTCCAGCCAGGACATGTCGGGCAGGTGCACTCCGAGCAAGACCAGGTCGACGTGCCCTGGCGCCAAGCGCCGCAGCGCATCCGCGCCCGTGCTCGCCTGCTCGGTCACTGCGAAGTCACGCAGCCGTTGGACGTGTCCGACCAGCAGCTGCGCCGTCGTCGCCTCGTTCTCGACGACCAGGACGCGCACTGTGTCCACCTCCGAGCATGGCCCACCGGGCTGCTGTGGAGTCGGCGCACTGCGGCGGCCTGGCTCCACGATGGTCCCGGGGGCCGGCCCGTCGCCGGAGTACTTCCCGTCGCGGCGCGGAGGCGCGGGCCTTCGACCCGCGGGCATCTGCCGCGGCATGGTGCCAAAGGACATGGGCGCTCCTGGAGTCGGCTCGGGCAGCGGTCTGCCCTTGCTTGCCGGCCCGGATCGGGCGGACGACTCTCACCATGAGGGCTCCCGTGACGGCGGTCACGCATTCGTCCATTGCGTACATCGGTCATGGACCCTCGCCGACCGCAGGCACGGCAGGCGGCCTCTGTGCGCGGCACGTCGCGCCGGGATGGCCCACCGGTGCTGGCCGGCCGCGGTCTGGCCGGCGCCCTCGAGGACGGAGGTGGCGGCCGGCCGGGAGGGCGGAGTACTGGTCGTGTCACTGTCCGGCGAACACAGAATGAACAGAAACGTGACACAGCTCACGCTTCGGGGCAGGCTTCTCCGGGCTTGCCGCGGTAGCCGCCCTACTGGTGCGTAGGGGCCACGGACACCGGCCGGTGCGTGACACCCCAGGCGGTCGAGTCGGTTCTGGGAAGGGCCTCATGTCTCAATCTGGCACCACACAGACCGAGGTGGAGCCCCGCGATCGCAAGCCCTACCTCCCACATCGCGGTGGCCCCTCGGCACTTGCGTCGGCCCCGTGGCCCCCTGGGGTGGATCAGGAGCTCAGGCCGTTGGGGACTCCTTCTGCAACGCGGTGGCGACCGTGTCCATCGGGACGTGGGTCGGCGAGTTCGACAAGGAGCAGGCCAGACTCGTCCTCGGCGGCATGGACCCGTTCGACGAGGTCCTCATGATCGACACCGAGGACCGTCCGAGCCGGCTGCGCGCCCGCCGCCCGGAGAGCCCGTCGCGGTCGAGCACTCCACCAGCACGATGGGGAATAGCACGAGATCCGGACGACCCCCGGTCAGCGGCGACCTGGTGAGCTGTGGGGCCGGCCGGCCCCACAGCCCCAGCGCCGCCAGGCAATCCGATGGCTGGAGGAGTGCTGCACCCGACCCTCCACATCCCAAGGGGAGATGGACGATGGCCATGCTCGACGACGCGGACCCGGCCGAGACGCAGGAGTGGATCGACGCGCTGGACTCGGTGCTGGCGTTCGAGGGTGCGGAGCGGGCGTTCCACCTGCTCGACGAGGTGGTCGCCGAGGCCCGCCGCAAGGGCGCGCCGGTGCCCTACAGCGCCACCACGCCCTACCTGAACACCATTCCGCCGGACAAGGAGGACCGGCACCCCGGCGACCGCGCCATCGAGCACCGGATCCGCTCGTTCATCCGGTGGAACGCGCTGGCCATCGTGCTGCGGTCGAACAAGGAGTCCTCGGAGCTCGGCGGCCACATCGCCAGCTTCCAGTCGGCGGCGACGCTCTACGACGTCGGGTTCCAGCACTTCTGGCACGCGCCGACCGAGACCCACGGCGGTGACCTGCTGTTCATCCAGGGCCATTCCTCGCCGGGCATCTACGCCCGCTCGTTCCTCGAGGGCCGGCTCAGCGAGGAGCAGCTGCTTGGGTTCCGCCAGGAGGTCAGCGGCGGCGGGCTGTCGTCCTATCCGCACCCGTGGCTGATGCCGGACTACTGGCAGCTGCCGACGGTGTCGATGGGGCTCGGCCCGCTCATGGCGATCTACCAGGCGCGGTTCCTCAAGTACCTGAAGTGCCGCGGGCTGTCCGACACCACCGGGCGGAAGGTCTGGGCGTTCCTCGGTGACGGGGAGACCGACGAGCCCGAGTCGCTGGGCGCCATCGGGCTGGCCGCGCGGGAGAAGCTGGACAACCTGGTCTTCGTCGTCAACTGCAACCTGCAGCGGCTGGACGGGCCGGTGCGCGGCAACGGCAAGATCATCCAGGAGCTGGAGGGCATCTTCCGCGGCGCCGGGTGGAACGTCATCAAGACCATCTGGGGCAGCAGCTGGGATCCGCTGATCGCCCGGGACACCTCCGGCCTGCTGCTCAAACGGATGGAGGAGGCCGTCGACGGGGAGTACCAGGACTTCAAGTCCAAGAACGGCGCCTACGTCCGGGAGCACTTCTTCGGCAAGTACCCCGAGCTGCTGGAGCTGGTCGCCGACATGAGCGACGACGAGATCTGGGCGCTGACCCGCGCGGGGCACGATCCCGGCAAGGTCTACGCCGCCTACAGCGCCGCGGTGCAGACCGTGGGGCAGCCGACCGTGATCCTGGCCAAGACGGTCAAGGGCTACGGGATGGGCGAGGCAGGCGAGGGGCAGAACATCACCCACCAGCAGAAGAAGGTCGCGGGCGCGGCGCTGGCCCGGTTCCGGGACCGCTTCGACATCCCCGTCTCCGACGAGCAGCTCGAGGAGGTGCCCTTCCTGCGCTTCCCGGAGGACAGCGCGGAGATGCGCTACCTCCGGGAGCGGCGGGCCGCGCTGGGCGGGCCCATGCCAGTGCGCCGGCGGCGCTCAAGCGAGACCCTGCAGGTCCCGGGCCTCGATGCTTTCGGCGGGCAGCTGGTGCCGACCGAGGGCCGGCAGATCTCCACCACGATGGCATTCGTCCGGATCCTCAACACGCTGCTGCGGGACAAGGCGATCGGCAAGCGGGTGGTCCCGATCGTGCCCGACGAGTCGCGCACCTTCGGGATGGAGGGGATGTTCCGGCAGTTCGGCATCTTCAGCCAGGTCGGCCAGCTCTACCGGCCGCAGGACGCCGACCAGCTCATGTACTACCGGGAGGCCCCGGACGGGCAGATGCTGCAGGAGGGCATCAACGAGGCCGGGGCGATGTCGTCGTGGATCGCCGCGGCGACGTCCTACAGCCTGAGCGACACCCCGATGATCCCGTTCTACATCTACTACTCGATGTTCGGCTTTCAGCGGGTCATGGACCTGGCCTGGGCGGCCGGGGATTCCCGGGCGCGCGGCTTCCTGCTCGGTGCCACCGCCGGGCGGACCACGCTCAACGGCGAGGGCCTGCAGCACGAGGACGGCCACAGCCACCTGCTGTCCTCGGCGATCCCCAACTGCGTCTCCTACGACCCGACCTTCCACTACGAGGTCGCGGTGATCGTCCAGGACGGGCTGCGCCGGATGGTCGCCGAGCAGGAGGACGTCTTCTACTACCTCACCCTCATGAACGAGAACTACGAGCACCCGGGGATGCCCGAGGGCTCGCAGGAGGGGATCCTGCGCGGGCTGTACCTGCTGCGCGAGGGGCCGGCCGCGCCGTCGGGCCGCAGCCGCAAGGCCGCGCGGCCGCGGGTGCAACTGCTGGGCAGCGGCACGATCCTGCGCGAGGTCCTGGCCGCCGCCGACCTGCTCGCCGCCGACTTCGGCGTGGACGCCGACGTGTGGAGCGCCCCCAGCTTCACTGAGCTGCGGCGGGACGGGATGGCGGTGGAGCGGTGGAACCTGCTGCACCCGACCGAGCAGCCACGGCGCAGCTGGGTCGAGCAGTGCCTCGCCGACCGGCAGGGGCCGGTCATCGCCGCCAGTGACTACGTGCGGGCCTTTGCCGACCAGATCCGCCCCTTCGTGCCGGGCAGCTACCGGGTGCTGGGCACCGACGGCTACGGGCGCTCGGACTACCGCCGCAACCTGCGTCGCTTCTTCGAGGTCGACCGCGGTGCGGTGGCCGTGGCGGCGCTGGCCTCGCTCGCCGCCGAGGGCGCCGTCCCGGCCACGACGGTGGCCGACGCGATCCGCCGGTACGGCATCGACCCCGAGGCGCCGCCGCCGTGGACGGTCTGACCGCATCCCCTCCTCGTCCGGAAGGCCTGACATGACCTCCCCCGCCGAAGTGACGGTCCCCGACATCGGTGACTTCTCCGACATCCCGGTCATCGAGATCCACGTGTCGCCCGGTGACGCCGTCGCGGCCGAGGACCCGCTGGTCACGCTGGAGTCCGACAAGGCCACCATGGACGTCCCGTCGCCGGCGGCCGGCACCGTCCGTGAGCTGCGTGTCTCCCTCGGCGACCTGGTGAACGTCGGGACACCCATCCTGCTGCTCGACCAGTCCGACGGGGCGGCCCCGGTCGAGCAGCTCGCCGCGGCGACCGTCGACCAGGTCGAGCCGCCGACCGAGGCGCCCACCAGTGCGGCATCGACCGTCGAGGAGTCGGCGCGCCGCTCGGCCGAGGCCGCGACCCCGCCGACCGCGCCCGGCGGCGCCCCTGTGACGGCGGCCGCGGCGCCGCCGGACTTCGCCGACGTCCACGCCGGGCCGAGCGTGCGCCGGCTGGCCCGCGAGCTCGGCGTCGACCTGGGCACCGTGTCCGGGTCCGGGCCGAAGGGCCGGATCACCAAGGACGACCTGCTCCGGGAGGTCCGCGGCCCGGCGCCCAGCGCGCCGACTCCCGCCGCGGCGGCCGGCGGTGGCATCCCGGAGATCCCGCCGCAGGACTTCTCGAAGTTCGGCCCGGTCGAGACTCAACCGCTGTCCCGCATCCAGCGGCTGTCCGGACCGCACCTGCACCGCTCCTGGCTGAACGTCCCGCACGTCACCCACGACGACGACGCGGACATCACCGAGCTCGACGCCTACCGCAAGGAACTCGACACCGAGGCCCGGGCCGAGGGGTACCGGGTCACCCTGCTGTCGTTCCTGCTCAAGGCCTCGGTGTCCGCGCTGCGCGAGTTCCCGCGGTTCAACAGCAGCCTGACACCGGAAAAGGACGCGCTGGTCTACAAGCGCTACTTCCACGTCGGGGTCGCCGTCGACACGCCCGACGGCCTGGTCGTGCCGGTGATCCGCGACGTCGACCGCAAGGGCATCCGGGAGCTCAGCCGCGAGCTCGGTGACGTGTCCGCGCGGGCCCGGGACGGCAAGCTGACCGCCACCGACCTGCAGGGCGGCTGCTTCACCATCTCCAGCCTCGGCGGCATCGGCGGGACGTCGTTCACCCCGCTGGTCAACGCCCCGGAGGTGGCCATCCTGGGCGTCGTGCGGTCGAAGACCGCTCCGGTCTGGGACGGCGCCACGTTCGTGCCGCGGCTGGTGCTGCCGCTGTCGCTCTCCTACGACCACCGGGTGATCGACGGTGCGCTCGCCGCGCGCTTCACCCGGTACCTGTGCCACGTGCTCGAGGACGTCCGCCGCCTCGTGCTCTAGCCCCGCCCGACCCGACCCGCAGCCCCTGGAGCCCCCCGTGGACATGCGCATCCCCGACATCGGCGACTTCGCGGACGTGCCCGTCATCGAGGTGCACGTGGCTCCCGGTGACGTGGTCGCCGCCGAGGACCCCCTCCTGACCCTCGAGTCGGACAAGGCGACGATGGACATCCCCGCGCCGGCCGCCGGGACCGTCGAGGAGGTGCTGGTCCAGGTCGGCAGCCGAGTGTCGCCCGGTGACCTGGTGCTGCGCCTGACCGCGAGCGACACCGGCGCCCCGCCGGCCACCCACACCGTGACCCACGAGGACGCCGTCCCCGCCCCGGTGGACCGCCCGGGATACGGCTCGGCCGCCGGCGTCTACGACCGGATCGAGGTGACCGTGCCCGACCTCGGCGACTTCGCCGACGTGCCGGTGACCGAGGTGCTCGTCGGACCGGGCGATCGCGTGGGCCCGCACAACCCCGTGGTGACCCTGGAGTCGGACAAGGCGGTGATGGAGATCCCCGCCTCGCAGGCGGGCACCGTCGAGGAGGTGACGGTGCGGGTCGGCGACCGCGTCCGCGCCGGCAGCATCCTGCTCTTCCTCCGTCCCGAGGACGCGCCGTCCCGGCCCGCCACGGCTGCCACGCCCGCCCCGACGCCGGCAGCCGCGTACGGGCCCGGGGACGTCCGCGCCGACGTGCTCGTCCTGGGCGCCGGCCCCGGCGGGTACACCGCGGCCTTCCGCGCCGCCGACCTGGGCAAGTCGGTTGTCCTCGTCGACCGGTGGCCCGCGCTGGGCGGGGTGTGCCTGAACGTCGGCTGCATCCCGTCCAAGGCGTTGCTGCACGCGGCCAAGGTGATCGCCGAGACCCGGGAGATGGCCGAGCACGGGCTGGCGTTCGGGGAGCCGTCGATCGACGTCGGCAAGCTGCGCGGCTGGAAGGACACCGTCGTCGGCCGCCTCACCGGCGGGCTGACGGGCCTGGCCCGGCAGCGCAAGGTCACCACCATCCGCGGGTACGGCCGGTTCACCTCCCCGAGCCAGGTACAGGTCGAGCTGGCCGACGGCGGCACGACCACGGTCGACTTCGAACACGCGATCATCGCCGCCGGGTCGGAGCCGGTCCGGTTGCCGTTCGTCCCGCACGACGACCCGCGGGTCATGAACTCCACCGGCGCGCTGGAGCTGGCCGACGTCCCTCGGCGGCTGCTGGTCCTCGGGGGCGGGATCATCGGCCTGGAGATGGCGACCGTCTACCACGAACTCGGCGCCGAGGTCACCGTCGTGGAGCTGATGGACCAGATCATCCCGGGCGCCGACAAGGACCTGGTGCAGCCGCTGCACAAGCGGATCTCGCAGGCCTACGCCGGTGTCCACCTGAAGACCAAGGTGGCCGCCGTCGAGGCGCGACCCGAGGGACTGGTCGCCACGCTGGAGGGCGAGACCTCCACCACCGCGACCTTCGACCGCATGCTCGTGGCCGTCGGGCGGCGACCCAACGGCCCGGAGATCGGGGCGGAGCGGGCGGGCGTGGTGGTCGACGAGCGCGGCTTCGTGCCCGTGGACAAGCAGATGCGCACCAACGTCCCGCACATCTTCGCGATCGGCGACGTCGTCGGGCAGCCGATGCTGGCGCACAAGGCCACGCACGAGGGCAAGGTCGCCGCGGAGGTCACCGCTGGACAGAACAGCTACTTCGACGCGCGGGTCATCCCCTCGGTGGCCTACACCGACCCCGAGGTCGCCTGGGTCGGCATCACCGAGAACGAAGCCAAGACCGCCGGGATCCAGTACGGCAAGGGCGTCTTCCCGTGGGCGGCCAGCGGCCGCGCGCTCTCCCTCGGCCGCGACGAGGGGTTCACCAAGCTGCTGTTCGACGAGACCAGCCACCGGGTGATCGGAGCCGGAGTCGTCGGCCCGTCGGCCGGCGAACTGATCGCCGAGCTGGGCCTGGCGATCGAGATGGGCGCCGACGCCGCCGACATCGGCCTGACCATCCACGCCCACCCGACGCTGTCGGAGACCGTCGGGATGGCCGCGGAGGCCTTCGAGGGCACCCTCACCGACCTCTACCTACCCAAGCGGAGGAAGTAGCCCCGTCTTCGGGAACCTCACCGCGACGCAGCTCGGAGACTCCATCTCGATGGAGCTCAGGGGGTCAGACCGGCTGGATCGTCGGGTAGACCGGCTGCCACATCGCCTCGTGCACCTGCTGGACCGGGTTGTCCAGCTCCACCTGCGCCAGCCCCTCGTCGGCCGCGGCGGTGGCGACGGCGACGGCGACGGCGGCCGACACCCGACGCAGGTCGGCGACGGCCGGCAGCAGCGGCGCGCCCGGCACGCTGACGTCGGCCAGGCCGGCGACGGCGTCCGCACAGGCCTGGATCATGCCCTGACTGATCCGCTGCGCCCGGGCGACCGTGACACCAAGCCCCAGGCCGGGGAACACCAGCGCGTTGTTGGCCTGGGCGATGTGGTGGGTCACCCCGTCGTGGTGGACCGGCGGGAACGGGCTGCCGGTCGCCACCAGAGCACGGCCGTCGGTCCAGGCGAGCAGGTCGGCCGGCTGGGCCTCGATCCGCGCCGTCGGGTTGGACAGCGGGAAGATGATGGGCCGCTCCACGTGCCGGGCCATCTCGCGGACCACCGCCTCGGTGAAGGCACCGGACTGGGTGGACGTCCCGATGAGCATGGTGGGGCGCACCTGCGCGACCGTCGCGGCCAGGCCGGGGGAGCCGCCACGCGAGCCACCCGCCGGATCCGACGCCATCTCCCCCGCCGGTCGGACGTAGGGCAGCTGGAAGTCGCGCAGCTCCTCGCCCATGTCGTCGGTCAGCACACCCCGGCGGCCGACCAGCCAGATCTGCCGTGCGGCCTCGTCCATCCCCAGCCCGTCACGAGCCATGGCCTCGCGGAGGAAGTCGGCGATGCCCACGCCCGCGGTACCGGGTCCGTGGACGACCACCCGCTGGTCGCGCATCCGGGAGCCGGCGGCGCGGACGGCGGCCACCGCGGCGGCCAGGGCCACGGCGGCGGTGCCTTGCATGTCGTCGTTAAACGTGCAGACCTCGTCGGCGTAGCGGTCGAGGATGCGCCGAGCGTTGTCGACGCCGAAATCCTCCCAGTGCAGCAGCGCGTTCGGGAACAGCCGGTGCGCTGTCTGCACATAGGCGTCGATGAACTCGTCGTACTGCTTGCCCCGGACCCGCGCGTGCCGGTTGCCGAGGTACATGGGATCGGTGAGCAGAGCCTGGTTGTCCGTGCCGACGTCGAGGACCACCGGGACCACACGCCGCGGGTGGATCCCTCCGGCGGCGATGTACACCGTGAGTTTGCCGATCGCGATCTCGATCCCCCCGACGCCCTGGTCGCCGATGCCCAGGATGCCCTCGGAGTCGGTAGCCACGATGAGGTCGACCTCGTCGGCGCCGCGTCCGAAGTTGGCCAGCGACTCCTCGATCTCCTCCTGGTGGTCGATCGACAGGTAGACCCCGCGTGGCCGCCGGTACTCGTGGCTGTAGCGCTCGATCGCCTGCCCGATCGTCGGCGTGTAGATGATGGGCAGCATCTCCTCGAGGTGCTCGCTGAGCAGTCGGTAGAACAGCACCTCGTTGCGGTCCCGCAGCGCGGTCAGGTAGACGTTCTTGGCCAGGTCGTCGTGCGCCCGCAGGTACTGCGCGTAGACCCGTTTCGTCTGCGAGTCGATGGTGCTGACACCGTGGGGGAGCAGGCCCACGAGGCCCAGCGCGGCCCGCTGCTCATGGGTGAACGCCGTGCCCCGAAAGATGTGCGGCTCGCGCATCAGTTGGGCCCCGCGGGCCCGAACCTGGTACACGGGTCCCGCTCCGGTCTGCACGATCTCGTACGGACGCTGCATCCTGACCCTCCGTGGACCTCGCCGACCGGGGGCGGTGCTGATCCCGGTCCCTGATGGATGATCGGCGTGCCGGACCCGGCGGCCCGGTAGCCCGCTTTCAGGCCACCGGTCGAGGTCGTCCAAGGCTCGACCTTCCTCCGCGACATGGGCGCGTTGTCCCACCCAGCGCGTCGACCCAGTCCTGTGCCGAGTACGAAGCAGACGTGTCCGCCGAGAACCTACCGCTGAGTGGGCGGTGCTCACCTGCTCGCCTGCGCGCCGTCGGGCTGCATCTCGATCTCCCGGCCGCTGGCCGCCGGCTGACCCCTGAATCACTGGGCACCGACACGCCGGGACAACGCGCGACGGCCCTGCGGCCAACAGCGCCAGCCGCAGCGGTCCGGTCGCTCGACGAGGCGATGCGGCCACACCCCCCTCGTCAGCGCTGGGACGTGCGAGGCGTCGACCTGGCAGCGTCCAGCGACGGCTGGAAGCGGACCCCGTACCGACGGACGGGTTCCAGGTCGCTAGGGAGTCAGCTCCAGGCGCCGTCGGCAGCGGTCTGGCCGGCGCCCTTGAGGACGGAGGTCGCGGCCGGCTGGAAGTGGCGGAGTGCTGGTCGTGTGACTGTCCAGCAGACACAGAATGAACAAAAACGTGACACAGATCACGATTCGGCGCAGGCTTCTCGGGATCACTGTCCGCCGGTCCGTAGGCGAACAGTTTCGCGACAGTACGTGATCTGGGTCACGAGGAGGTCGGGGATGGCGGAGGCCGAGGCTCGGAGTTCGGTGTCGGAGGACCGGAGGGCCGCCGGCCCGTCGGAGCGGCAGAAGCCCCAGGAGGGGCGGTCGTCGGGCAGGGTGTGGCTCTTCCGCGGGCTGGGCCTGGTGCTCGCCGGGCTGGTCTGGCTCGCTCTGGGCACGGCCGAGGGACTTGAGCCGGCCGGCCGGACGACGGCCGCGATCGGCATCCTCATGGCCACCTGGTGGATGACCGAGGCGCTGCCGCTCTCGGCAACCGCCCTGCTCCCGATCGTGCTCTTCCCGGTGTTCGGCGTGCTGGCCGTCGCGGACGCCACGGCGCCCTACGCCAACCCGATCGTGTTCCTCTTCCTGGGCGGCTTCCTCATCGCCATCGCCATGCAGAAGTGGAACCTGCACCGGCGCATCGCGCTGCTGACACTGCGTGCGGTGGGCACCCACCCGCGCCAGATCGTGCTCGGGATGATGGTCTCGACGGCCTTCCTGAGCATGTGGGTGTCCAACACGGCCACCACGCTGATGATGCTGCCGATCGCGCTGAGCGTGCTGTCGCTGGTCGTCGAGCGCACCGGCACCCGCTCGGCCGGGGCCCAGCAGGAGGGCGACGCCATTCAGAGGGGCACGACGCTCAACGCGGCGATCGACGACCGCTCGGTGCGGATGTTCGGTGTCGGCCTGGTGCTGGCCATCGCCTGGTCCGCCTCGATCGGCGGGCTGGGCACGCTGCTGGGCAGTCCGCCCAACGCGATCGTGGCCGGCTACGTCGCCGAAGAGCTGGGCGAGAGCATCGGGTTCGTGGAGTGGATGCAGCTGGGCGTGCCGGTGGTGGTGGTGTTCATCCTGATCGCCTGGCTGCTGATCACCCGCGTGCTGTACCGCAACGACCTCGAGGAGATCCCCGGGGGCAAGGAGATGATCGCCCAGCAACTCCACAACCTGGGTCCCATGAGCCGGGGGGAGAAGACGGTGCTCGCGGTGTTCGCGGGCGCGGCCTTCCTGTGGATCGTGCCCGGCCTGCTGTCGGAGTTCCCCGCGGTCTCGGAGAACCTCCCCTGGCTGGGCGAGTTCAACGACACCGCCATCGCCATCGCCGCCGGCATCGTGCTGTTCCTGCTGCCTGCCGAGCGCGGACGGATGGTGCTGGTCTGGGAAGACGCCCAGAAGGGCCTGCCGTGGGGCGTGCTGCTGCTGTTCGGTGGCGGGCTCGCCCTGGCCGCCGCGGTGGCTGCCAGCGGTTTAGACGCCTGGATCGGCTCGAAGGTCGAGCCGCTGGGTGCGTTGCCGCTCGTCCTGCTGGTCGCCGCGATCGTCACGCTGGTGCTATTCCTCACTGAGATCACCAGCAACACCGCCACGGCGGCCACCTTCATCCCCATCCTCGGCGGCGTGGCGATCGGCATCGGGGCGGACTCGATGACCCTGCTGATCCCGGCCGCGCTGGCGGCCACCTGCGCGTTCATGCTGCCGGTGGGAACCCCGCCGAACGCCATCGTGTTCGCCAGCGGGACGGTGACCATCCAGCAGATGGCCCGGGGCGGAGCGGTGCTCAATGTCGTCGGCGTCATCCTGATCACCGGGTTCGCGTGGCTGCTCGGCGGCTGGGCGCTCGGCCTGCAGTTCTGACCCGGGGTCAGCGCACGGAGCAGCGAGCGAACCTCCTCGACGTGCCGCCGTGCGGTGGTCCAACCTGCACCGGGACCACCCTGCGGTGGTGCAGCCTCCACCGGGACCGGAACGCCCAGCGTCCGGCACTCATCGCATCGAGAGGGGACGCGGTCGATGCCGGATCGCTCACGCGAGCCCGCTGCGCCGGACGACGAAAAGCAGCATGGGCACCCGCCCCACCACGGCTGGTCCCAGGACCTGTGGCGAGCGAAGCCGGTCTGGATCGCGAGCGACCGCACCCTGGCCCGGTGGGTTGGGCGCCCGGTGGCGACCTTTCTCCATGTGGAGTCCGCCGGCGGGGTCGTCCTGCTGATCGCCACGGCGCAGGCCCTGATCCTGGCCAACTCGCCCTGGGCCGACTACTACGAGGCCTTCTGGACGACGGTGCTGGAGATCAACCTCGGTCCCTTCACGCTCGCCGAGGACCTGCGGCACTGGGTCAACGACCTCATCATGGTCTTCTTCTTCTTCGTCGTCGGCCTCGAGATCAAGTACGAGTTGGTCGCCGGAGAACTGCGGGACCGACGGGCCGCCGCCGTCCCCGCACTGGCAGCCCTCGGCGGCATGGTCGTCCCTGCCGCTTTTTACCTGCTCTTCAATGCCGGGGGTGAGGGTGCGGCCGGCTGGGGCATCCCCATGGCGACCGACATCGCCTTCGCGATGGGGGTGCTGGCGGTGCTCGGTCCCCGCGTGCCGCTCGCCGCGCGCATCTTCCTGCTGACCCTGGCCATCGTCGACGACATCGGCGCCATCGCCGTGATCGCGATCTTCTACACCGACGATCTGTCGCTCCCCTGGCTAGGCGTAGCAGCCGCCGGAGTGATCGTCGTCATCGTGCTCCAACGCCTGCACGTGTGGTCACGCGAGCCCTACATCCTCCTCGGCGCCGTCATCTGGCTGGCGACGTTCGAGTCAGGCGTCCATGCCACCATCGCCGGTGTCGTCCTCGGGCTGCTCACGCCCGCCAGACCCCTGCTGAACGCACCGGCGGCGCGCCGCGCGGTTCGGGAAGCCGCCGACGACGACGATCTCACGACGGACGATCTCCGACGGCTGCGGTTCCTGATCTCCGAGTCGACGTCCCCGGCCGAATGGCTCGCGCGCGCGCTGCACCCCTGGACGGCCTACTTCTTCCTGCCGATGTTCGCCTTCGCGAACGCCGGCATCCCCCTGAGCGGAGAGGCCTTCGTCGCGGCAGCGGGCTCGCCGGTTACGCTCGGCATCTTCGCCGGGCTCGTCTTGGGCAAACTCATCGGCATCACAGGCGTGACGTGGTTGGCCGTCCGGTCCGGCGTCGGGCCACTGCCGCGGGGGTCGAACTGGCTTCAGGTCGCCGGCCTGTCGCTCGTCGCCGGCATCGGTTTCACGGTGTCGCTGTTCATCACCGGCCTGGCCTTCGACTACACCGCGGCGGAGGCCAGCGAAGCGAAGATCGGCATTCTGATCGCCTCGTTCGTGGCGGCCGTCGCCGGGGCCGCAGTCCTCGTCCTGGCGGGTCGGCGTACCGCCGCGGGTGCCCCTGACAGCCGGAAACAGCCAATCGACGAGCGCGTGACGTAGCCGGCCGAGCGGTCACCGGTCAGAAGACGAAGCCCCGGGGCAGTGCCGGCGGTCAACGGTCGTCCGGCGTCCCTCCCCGAGACCCGCCACCTCCGTCACCCGCCTGAGCAGTACTCGCCGGCCCGACCCGAGCAGTGTCCTTTGGCGAGCCCCTGGCTGCACGGGGACAGCCGGAGCCCGCTGCTGCCTCTGTGCAGCTCGGACAGCCAAACCTCACGTGCGGCTGTAGTACGAGCTGGGCGTGCGCGCCGTGGCCGCGCGCCCAAGAACCTGCCGCGCGGCCTGAGCCGCCACCCCTCCCGCTGCCTCCACGCCCCGTGACACGAGCCCGGCCGAGGTCACGTCCACCGCGATCACCCGAAGCCGGACGCCGTTCTCGCGCAGCACGCGGACCCGCGACCGAGTGGCCGGGGCCTTGCCTGGGCGGCAGTCGGTAGCCCAGCGACTCCCTTGGGAGTTTGGACTTGCGGGCGAACAGCGCTATGCCGACGGCGTCGAGGACCAGCTCGGTGCGCAGATGGTCGGCCATCGCCCAGCCCACGACCCTGCGGCTGCAGGCGTCGAGGACAGCGAGGTGGGGGAAGCCCTCCCAGGTGCACAGGTATGGGATGTCGGCGACCCACAGCCGGTCGGGTGCGCCCGCGGTGAAGTCCCGTTCGACCAGGTGCGCGGCGGTCGCGGTCGAGGTGGTGCGCCGGCCATCCTTGCCGCGCCGGCGGCAGTGGACGCCCTCCATGCCGCCGACTGGCATGAGCCGGGCCACCCTCTTGCGGTTCCACGCATGGCCGCGATGGCGAATCTCGGCGGTCCGCCGGCGGGCGTCATAGACCCGCCGGTGCTCGCACCAGGCCTCGCGGGCGGCGTGGATGGCATAGGCCTCCTCGAGCTCGGCTGTGGTCGGATCGCCGCCGCGGGCGTGACAGTCATAGAAGGCGGTACTGCTGACCCCGAGGACTCGGCGGAGGCGGCGCACGCCGTAGGTGGTCTTCTCCGCGGCGACGAAGCCGAAGACCGCGCCCCGGTTCACCGCCCCGTCTAACGCGCGAAGAAGACCGCGGCCCTTTACCAAGATCTCTTTCTCGAGCTCCGACTCGGCCACCCGCCGGCGCAGCCGGGCCAGCTCGGCCCGCTCATCACTGCTCACCGGACCGCCCCGGTGCCCACTCACACGAGAGCGCGCCGACCCGGTTCCGCAGCGTCTCGTGGTCGACGTCGAGTTCTCGAGCGGGGGCTCAGCGGCACTCGCCAGCTCGCCGGTAGGGCGACTTCGGGGACAGTTGTACCTCGGAGCGCGCAGACCGACGACCCTGCCTCTGCCGAGCTCAGCCCATACCGCCGCCCTCCCCTGGGCGCCAATCCTCGTTGAAGCCCCCGAGGTGCGGGTGGAACATCTCATCGCCGGAGTGCTGGGTGAACTCGACCTTCAGATGGCGCTCCTCCAGGCCGGAGGCCCGGGCGCAGGCCTGGACGATCCGACGCGCTAGCAGGCCGCGGGTCTCGGTCGACCGCCCGGCGCGTACGTCGCACATAACCAGTCCGGCAGGGCTGGGCTCATCGTCGCCGCAGCGCCACACGCCACCGGGGCCGAGGTCGTGGATGGAGATGGTGATGATGTCGGTCCGGACCTGCATCACCTCGGCGTAGATCGATCCGAGCTCGCGGGCCAGGTTTTTCTTGGTGTCCGGGTCCAGCCGGAGCGGGAGGTCGACTTGCAGCGACGGCACGTTCGCTCCTCCCGTGCCTGCACGGCACCGCACGGCGGTGAGGCCCGCTGAGTGGCGGAAGTGCTCCTCGCCGCGCTGCTCAGGGGTGGGGTGACTATGACGCGATCAGGGCCGGCCGCGCCACCTCCTCTACTGCCGCGGCCCGGTCGAGCAGGGCCATGGAGCCTTCGGGGAGGTAACGGCGGTCGGAGACCTGCCAGTCGACGTGCGCCTCGACCAGGGCCGCGCCGGCCAGACGCAGGAGGGCGTCGGGATCGGGAAAGTCCCCCGCAAGTGGGAGGTGCCCCCAGCCGACGACGTCGGTGCGGCGTTTGGTCTCCTTGTTCAGCCGTTCCAGTAGATTGGTCGCCCGATCCTCTTCCAGTGCGCCACCGGCAAGCCGGTAAAGGCCGGCAGGTCGTCGCTGGCGTCGCGGAGCATGGCCTCGACCTGGAGGAACTGGCGGCCGAGCGTACCGGCGATGACGTCGAGCTCGGCGTGCACCTGCTCGGCGTCGGGCTGGGCGAAGATGGTGCGGATCGGCAACGTCCCGGGGTGACGTGGTTCCGACCGCTCGGCCGGGTGGTTGCAGTTCTGGTTGCAGTTGCGGTGGATCCGTGGTTGATCACCTCAGTCCGCTGCTGTCTCGGAGAGTCGCGAACCTCCAGCTCGGAGGGTTGTTGCGGCCGTCAACGCACGTCTCCGAACGGGATCACGACGGCCTGGCAGTGTAGGGGTCAGGGTTCAAGTCCCCTCACCTCCACCCGGGGTGCTCCTGCGCTCGGTGGGGGCGCCGGCACCGTGCGCTAGGTCGCGGAGGCTCGCTAGCCGAAGCCGCGGACCGCAACCGGAACCGCAACGCGACTTGGACTCTTACGGACGGTCGCGTATGTCACCGGACGCCGCACCCCTTGCCACCTGGGTAGATGGCACGCAGGCGAACGTCCATGGACGGGAAGAAGTTGTCTGGGGGTCAAGGGGTCGCAGGTTCAAATCCTGTCAGCCCGACAGTGGGAAACCGCGGTCAGGGGCCGTGTTCGGGGAAATCCGGAACGGCTCCTGACTGTTTCTCGAGGCGGTTCGACCCCCGATCTGACCACCATCAGGTCACCCTGAGGTCGTGCACGTTCGCCGTGCTGGTGCGCAGCGTGTGTTCCTCGGTGACAAGCACGGAGCCCGCGCCATGCAGGCCGCTGGGCGGGGCGGGGCGGGGGCTTGCCCTGATCCGCCCGGACGGGTACCTCGGCCTCGTGGCGGACTCGGCCGATGCCGGCGTGCTCCGCACCTATCTGGCCGACGCGCTGCGCATCACGCAGTTGTCGACGATCTGACCAGCCCACCTCGCCGTCGCGGCCGGCTGCGCTCGTTGATCGGTGTGACGACCGCCGACGGTGCCGGACCCACCCCTGGAGTTGATCGTCGTGGAACCGGGCGCGGCCGGGAGGGCAGCCGGCCGTCGGCGCGGCCGTCGGCGCGGCCGTGAGGGCGACCCGGGCGGTGGTCGCGGCTGCGGGTGGGGGTGGGTCGCAGACGTCCGTCACCGTCAGCCGCGGGGCTGGGGACGGCGGGCCCGGACCACGGACGGAGGAGTGGCAACGGTCGCGTTCGCCGCCACGGTCATGACCCCGTGAGGACCGGCGCCGCGTCGTCGAGCCCCGGCACGCGGTCGTCGATGCGGCAGCCGCTGGTTCGCACCGCGCATGTGGCCCGCGGGGCGGTCGCCGCGCGAGCGGTGGCCTGGCGCAAGGGGTATCTGGGCGGGTCCCGTCCGTCAGATGGCGGATGTCCGCGAGACCTCCGGCTGCGAGGCTCGGCTCCCGAGCAGCTCGAGCCGAGGAGGAGGCATGACCGCGCAGCAGACGGTCCCGACCACCGCGACCGGTTCCCACGTGCTGGAGGAGGGATTCTTCGCCAACCGGAGCTTCGACTACGGGATCCGCATCGCACTCGGCGCCACTGCCTACGGGGTGGGTGACGTCGGAACGGTGCTGGCGACCGCGGCACGGATCACCAACGGCGACTGGGCGAGCTGGTTCTCGGCGTGGACGAATCGGGCGGACCAGCTCGCGGCACTCGCTGCGCAGCACCGCCAGGCGGGCGACCTCCGGGGAGCGAGCTGGGCCTTCCTTGCGGCGGCCGACGCCTGGTCCCGCTCGCTCGATGCCATCGACGGCCTGCCGGCCGAGCAGGCCGAGGCCGTCCTGCTGCCGACGTTCCGCAAGGGGCGCGACTGCTGGGAGGCGTGGATCGACTGCGCGGGCTCCCGGTTCGTGCGGGTCGACGTCCCGTACGAGGACACCACCTTGCCCGGGTACCTGCTACGGCCCGACGCCTCCGGTAGGGCGCGGCCGACCCTGGTGATCACAAACGGCAGCGACGGCCCGATCACCGACATGTGGTGGGCCGGCGCGGCGGAGGCCCTGGACCGCGGCTGGAACGCGTTCGTCTACGACGGCCCGGGGCAGCAGTCGATGCTCTTCGAGCGGAAGACGACCTTCCGTCCCGACTGGGAGGCGGTGCTCACCCCGGTGGTGGATGCCCTCGTCGGGCGCCCGGACGTCGACGCCACCGCCCTCACCGCCTCCGGGATCAGCCAGGCCGGGTACTGGGTGCCACGGGCGTTGGCGTTCGAGCACAGGTTCGTCGCGGCGGTCGCCGACCCGGGGGTCGTCGACGTGTCGACGTCCTGGACGGAGTACCTGCCGGCCGAGATGCTCCAGCTGCTCGACGCCGGCCGCAAGGACGACTTCGACCGGTACATGGCCCAGGCCGGCGGGGACCCGGAGACGGCGCGCACCTTCGCCTACCGGGCCCGTCCCTTCGGCGTGAGCAGCCCGTTCGACCTGTTCACCGAGGTCCGCCGCTACCAACTGCGGGACGTGGCGGAGCGGATCCGGACCCCGCTGCTGATCACCGAACCCGAGGACGAGCAGTTCTGGCCCGGGCAGTCCGAGCAACTGGCCGGGCTGCTCAGCGCACCGCACGAGATGGCCCGCTTCGGCGTGGCGGACGGCGCCAACTGGCACTGTCAGCCGCTCGGGCGGCGGCTGACCGCGCTGCGCGCGTTCGAGTGGCTGGAGGCCCACCTGCCGAGCCGCTGACGTCCAGGCCGCGACCCGTGCTTCCCGGCCTGTACCAAACCTGGGTTCCTACGGTGCCGGGGGTGTCCTGCCGGACCGGCTGCCTGCCGATCCCCTCGTCGCCGGCCACGTGGTGCCCCGCGCGAGTGGGGACGACCGCGGCCTGCGGCACGGCCTCGCAGTGGTCGCGCAGCTGCTGGCGCCCCGCCGGACGGCACCCACCCGGCTGACTTCGCCTGCGCACAGGTGGACCCCTGGTGCCAGGCGGGGCCGGTCCTGCTGTGCGTCGACGACGCCCCCGGCTGGACACCGCGTCTCTGCTGTTCTCGACCAAGCCGCGGCAACCCGCTCTTCGTCCTCCTGCTGATGGGGACCTGCAGACCCGGGGCCTGCTCGTCCGGTCGGGTCGCGACCGGATCGCTGTGTCGAACGACGTGAGTGCCGTCCCGGCGGCTGTAGGTCTCGCCGCGGACGGTCCAGAGCCACGTCCCGCACATCCTCGCCCAGTTCGACCTCCGCTCCGGGACGGAGATCGCCGCGCAGTGCGCCGATGTCGCTCCCGCCTGGACCGAACATCGGCCTGATGGCGGATGTCTCCTCGGTGGCGGCTTCCTAGCGTCGCTGCCATGAAGCCACTGTCCTTCGTCCTCGACTTCCTCCCGTGGATCGTCTTCACGGTCGTGGCGCGTCGATCGGCCGCGGATGCCGTGGCGTGGAGCGCGCTGCTCGCGGTCGTCCTCACAGCCGTCCTGCTGATCAGGGCCAGGCAGCGGGGCGATCCCACGACGCTGAACGCCGTGTCCCTCGGCACCTTCGGGGTGATCGCCACCCTCGGGTTCGTTGGCGGCCCTCCGGTCGACGACTGGCTCTACACCTGGGGCCGGCCCCTCGTGGGCGTGGTCCTCGGCGTGTACGTCCTGGCCACAGCCTCGGTGCGCCCCTTCACCGAGCAGTACGCCCGGCAGTCGACCCCGCGTCAGTACTGGGGATCACCGACGTTCCACTCCATCAACCGGGTCATCAGCGCGGCCTGGGGACTCGGCCTGGTCGTCATCGGGGGGTGCTCCCTGCTCCTCACGGCTCTCGACCAGCAGCACACCACCTTCTCCTCGGTCCACCTCGTGGAGCTGCTCCTCAACTGGGTGATCCCTATCGCGGTCATCTGGGGACTGGTGAAGTTCACGGCTGCCTACCCCGACCACGTCACCGGAAGGGAGCAGACGGTCCCGACGCCGGCGCAGGACCACGACCGCAGGACCTGACCCGTGTCGGGGGGACCCGGAGTACCAGGACGGGGGTGGTGTCCGCGGCGGGCTCGTACGACCTGTGGGCCGCGGGACGAGGCTGACCGCGCGCTCGTCGAGCGGTCGGCGCTACGGCGACCGCAGCACGGGCAGCACCTCCTCGGCGACCAGGCGGTCCGAGCGCTCCCGCACGGGGGAGTCGATGTCGCGGGACCCGCCCACGACGGTCACGTGGGACAGGCCGAGCCCGATCAGCCGGCGCAGCCGCTGCACGCACTGCTGAGGTTCTGCGTGTCGGTCAGCAACAGCCCGTCCCAGCCGTCGTCCTCCGCGGCCGCGGCGTGGGCGCGCAGGTCGTCGGGCAGCGGGTGGGACCGCTGGTAGAACTCGGTGGCGGGCACGTCGGCTCCCTCCTGCCGACCGCGTGCCGGAACGGTCGGGTGTGGACGCAGATGGCGACTACCCACCGCGAGGATGTCGTCGGGTGGCGCTGGCTGTCGAGTGAGCCGCAGCGCCCACGCTCGGACGCAACGGCACCTGTGCGTGTCGCCGCCGGGTGCTCAGCAGACCTCGCCGGTCCCACCGACACACCCCTCTGGCTTCCCACTGCTGGGTCAACGGGATGTGACGGATCGGATCACGAGGACCTGTGTCGCGGCCGCGTCGCCGTGATCCGAGGCGATCGCTGCTGGGCACCCGATGGGTCGACGGCGGCTCCCGGCGGGAGGTGGACGGGAACACCGGGAGCCGGTGACCTCGCCCGGCGCTTCCCTGCGAAAGCGGTCCGGCTGGCGGTGGCGCGGCCCGCCAGACCGGGCACGCTGTCCCCGGGAAGAGCACGGTCGGTCAAGGCCCATGTCCGGCGCCGTCGGCCGTACGCCTGAGGTCAACGGTGCCGCGCCACCGTGGTGGCCAGCTGGACCCGGGAGCCGAGGCCGAGCTTGCGAAGGCTGTGCGAGATGTGGGTCTGCACAGTGCGGGGTGAGACGTAGAGCCGGGCGGCGATCTGCGGGCTGGTCAGCCCCCGCCCGACGAGCTCGGCGACCTGCAGTTCCGTGGGCGTGAGGCTGTTCCACCCCGATGACGGACGTCGCCGCCGGCCGGTCACACCCAGCCGGATCTCGTTCTCGCGCAGCCGGGCGGTCAGCCGTCGCTCGACGGTGGTGGCGCCGAGCAGGTCGGCCACGCTCGTGCACCGGGCCGCGCAGCTGCGGGCCCGTTCAGTGTCCCCGCGGGCCGCGGCGGCCACGGCGGCCTCCTCCCAGGCACCGAGCTCACCGGGGATGTGCCCGCGCTCGGCGAACGCCGACGCGGCCGCCATCGCCCGGTCCGGGTCCCGCTCCGCGATCGCCCGGACCAGGTCGGTCGCCGGGGCCATGCCGGGCATCTCCTGGACGGGCGCCGCCGCCGAGTCGGCCGTGACTCGGGCGAGCAGGTCGGTGTCCCCGGCCTGCAGAGCGATGCGGGCGGTGTCCGGACCGGCGTACACCGCCCACACCAGGCGGCCGGAGTCGAGGGTCTCGATCCAGCTCCGCCGCGCCAGGGCGATGGCGCCGGCGAGGTCGCCACGGGCCTCGTGCAGCAGCATCTCCGCGTGTCCGACGGCCGGTAACCCGTACTGCTCGGGCAGCGCCCGCAGCTTCCACCGGGAGAGCCCCGTCGCGGCGGTGTCGAGCTCGCCGCGCCGCACCCGGATGCCGAGGCCGAGGCCGACCGCGCGGGAGAGCCATCCCGTCCCGGTGACTGCGGTCGCCTCGAGACCGGAGTCGAGAAAGGCCAGCGCGTCGTCCCAGCGGCCTCCGACGTAGTCGATCGAAGCTGCGACGAACAGGTGGTACGGCAGTTGCCAGCCGCGCCCCGACTGCTGTGCCTGCCGGCGCAGCTCCACCGACCGTGCGCGGGCGACCTCGATGCCGTCGGCGTACAGGGCGAACCACGGTGGCAGGACTGGAGCCGTCGGCCCGTCCGCCCAGTCCGGGGAGCCGGCGTCCACGCGCGCGCGCACCGCGTCGTCGATCATGCACAGGGCCCGGCGGCAGCGGCCCGACAGGAACAGGTCCACCGCGGCTGGCAGCAGCGCGGCGCCGCTGCTGCCTGTGGGGACCCCGTCCCCGACCGGCTGACGTCCCCCGAGCACGACCACCCACCGGCGCAGCTGGATCAGCGCCTCGCGGGCGCTGTCGGGGAGCTCGCCAGCCAGATGACGGTCGATCTCGCTGAGTGCGCCGGGGACGTCGGCGGTGCTCACGATGTGGTGCAGGCGGAGCCGCACGAGCTCCGCGCGCACAGCGGGATCGGACGTGCGGTCCAGGGCCTCGCTCGCCACCTGCATCGCCTCCGCCATCCTGCCCGCCGTTGCCAGCACCCCCGTCCGGGCGACGGCGATCCGGTTCTCCAGCTGCGTCCGCTCCGGGCCCGCGGGGAGCGCGGCCACCTGTTGCGCGGCGGTGGCGAGCAGATCGGCTGCCTGCACAGGGGCGTGGGCGAGGTCGGTACCGGCGACCTGAAGCGCGACCTCCGCCTGCGATGCCGCGGACAGAGCCGCGGCGGCGGATTGCTGCAGCACCTGCGACGGGATCTCCCCGCCTGTTCGCAGCTCCGCCGCGCACGCCGCATGCAGCATCTCCCGCAGCGGGGGCTCCAGATCGGCATAGACGACGTCGCGGTAGAGGTCGTGCCGGAAGGCGAGCAGCCCGTCGTCGGTCCAGCGGGCCACACCCGAGCCGACGGCGGCCTGGATGGCGCCGAGCAGGGCGGCTGGTCTGCTGCCGGTCACCGCCGCGAGCTGGTCCGGCGCCGCGGGCCTGCCCCACACGGCCAGCACCTGCAACAGGTCCCGGGACGCCGGGTCGAGCATCGCCAGGTGCGTCCGCGCCCCGGCCTGCACCGACGCCGGCGTGTCGGCGGCCGTGGCCGAGGTGGTGAGCAGCTCTCGCCCGGCGTCGAGCAGCCCGCGCCGCTGCAGGTCATCGAGCATGACGCGCGCGTGGAACGGGTTGCCGCCGGTCACGGCGAGCAGCTCCTGGACCTGCGGACCGGGTGGCGCGCCGTAGCGGGCGGTGACCAGAGCGTCCAGCTCCTCCGGGGCGAGCCCGCTGAGCTCCACCTCGTGCACATCGGGGCGGGCCGCCAGCACGGCCAGACCCTCACGGACGGGCAGCGGCCGCCGCGTGAGCAGCAACGACAGCGGCAGGTACCGCGACATGTCGACGAGCCACCCGAGCAGGTCGAGCGAGTCCCCGTCGGCCTGGTGGAGATCGTCCGCGCACAACAGCACCGGTCCCTCGGCGCACAGTCTCTCCGTCGCCTCCACCATCCGGTCCCCGGTGTCCGGCCCCGGCGGGTACACGGCCTCGACCCCCAGCAGGCCCGCGATCAGACCGAACGGCCGGCTGCGGCTCATCTCGTCCGCTTCCACCCAGTGCACGGACGTCCCGGCACGGGCGAACCTGGCCGCCAGGAGGCCGACCGTCGTGGACTTCCCGATCCCTGGCAGCCCCGTGAGCAGGACTGCCCGATCCGCGTCCCCGCTCAGCCGCCGGAAGAGCTCGTCGACGACGGTGGCGTGAGCACGGGACGGTACGGGGGCCACCGCGGCAGGCTATTGGCCGCCTACCCGTCGCTCGTGCTCCTCGCGCATGGTCCCTGGGGCCGAGGAGGAACGCCCGGACGCCGGTGAGGAAGCTGTCTGGCTCCGCTGCGTGGCAGGCGGAGACCGGGACCAGCCTGTGCGCGCGGTCCAGGTCGTCAGGACGTGACCGTGGTGTCCGCGCCGGGAAGTCGAGGCGTCGAGCGGGGGCCAGTCTCAGGCTGCTGGATCCAACTCGGCGGGTTGGCACCCGCGGTCGCCCGGCTCGATGCCATACCAGGGATCGGACCGATCGCCGCGCAGATGATCCTGGCCGAGATCGGCGCCGACATGGGCCGCTTCCCCACGCCGCCGCATCCGACCTCCTGGACGCGGTTCGCCCCGGGGTCAGCGAGTCGGCCGGCGCAGAGAAGGGCAACGCCGGCACCGGCAACGGCGCGGCAAGAAGCGGGCCACCGTGGCGGTCGGCCGCTCCATCCGGTCAGGCGCCGACGACGCCGGTGCGCCCGTCCGTCGACGATGGGGGAGCGGCCTCGGGTGCTTCTCCAGTGTCTCTGCGACCAACGATGTGCTGTCGACACGGCAGGGGAGCTCGGAGCTGCGACGCTCCTCCAGTTCCCGGAGCCTCAACTGGAGAAGGGCTGGAGGAGATGATTCCCTGAGGACGGGTCCAGGGGCGGTCTGACGTACCCGCGCCACCTGTGGGCCTCCAGTACGTCAGCGTCACCGGCGATCGCGTTAGCGAAGCGGATGTCCGCGATGCCAGGTCGCGCGGTGTTGATCGGCAGCTCCGAGGCGGACGTAGGGCCGGCGGTTGTAGGCCTCGAGGACGGCGTCGAGTGCGACGGACAGTCCGGAGAGGTCGCGGTCGTAGATCCGCCCGTCATCGAGTTGCCGAGCCAGCTCCTGCAGCGCCTGGGGCCAGTCGCGGCGGGTGAGCGGCAGCCGTGTCGGGACCTCCACGCGCCGCTCGACGACCTGGACGGCCGCCCGGCCCGAAGCCGCCGCCCGCGATTGCTACCGGGCGCGTTGCCGGCACGCCGGCGAGCACCAGGTGGGGATGCGCCCACGGGCCTTCGGCTGGATCAACCCGCCGCACCACCCGCAGGTCGTCGCCGCTCGGCGACGAGCGGTCGGACTCGCCGCTGCGGAAGTCGCCTCAACGCTTCCGGCCTGCGCTGGCTGTGGTTCCGCGCTCCGGAAACGCCGCTGATCGTGGCTCCTGACGGGTCTCCCGCTGTGCTCGGCTCCGTCGTGGCGGTGATCGCCGCGGTCCTGCTCATCGGCGTCGCCGGGGGCATCGCGGGCTCACGGCAGCGCTCGGTCCCCTGACTTCCTGAGCGCGCTGACTCCCCGAGCGCGCTGATGACCTAGCTGCGGCCGGGCCCCTGACCGGGGGCCCGGCCGCTCCGCTGTTCAGGCCGCGGTGGTCGTCGGCTGGGGGAACAGCCGGCGGAGCACGTCGGACAGCGTGATGACGCCGATGGTCGTGCCGCCGTCGGTGATGACGGCCAGGTGGTTGCGGGTCTCGCGCATCGCCTTGAGCGCCGCGTGCACGGTGGTGTCGGCCTCGAGCGCGAACACCGGGCGGGCCAGAGGTGCCGCCGGCGCCTCGTCGGGCGCGGTGAGGGTGTCGCGGACGTGCACCACGCCGGTGATGTCCTCCCCGTCGGCCGCGCCAAGCAGGATGCGCAGGTGCCCGGAGCGGCGGGTGAGCTCCCGCACCTCGCCGACGGTCGCGGCGGCGCGGACGCCGGTCGGGCGGGAGGGCGGCCCGAGCAGTTCGCGGACGGTGAGGCGCTCGAGCTCCAGCGCGACGGAGATCTGCGCGGAGAAGCCCGCGTCCAGCGCGCCGACGTTGGCCGAGTGCTCCACCAGGTGGCGCAGCGCGTCGGGGCTGTGCCCGACCGCGAGCTCGTTCGACGGCTCGACGCCGACCTTGCGGACCAGGGCGTTGGCCGCGGCGTTGAGCGCCCGCAGCAGCGGCCGGAACACCGCCATGAACGCTCGCATCGGTGCCGCGAGCAGGGTGGCCGATCGCTCCGGGTGCGCGATCGCCCACGACTTGGGGGCCATCTCGCCGACCACCAGGTGGATGAACGTCACGATGAGCAGCGCGAGGACGAAGCCGACGACGTCGGCGGCGACCAGCGGCAGCCCCCAGGTCTCGAACAGCGGGGTGAGCCGGTGGTGTACCGCCGGCTTGCTGATCGCCCCCAGGGCCAGGGTGGCCGCGGTGATGCCCAGCTGTGACCCGGCCAGTAGCAGCGTCAGCTCCGAGGAGTTGCGCAGTGCCGCCCGCGCTGACCGGCTGGTCGGCGCGGCCTCCTCCAGCCGGTGTCGCTTCGCGGCCAGCGCGGCGAACTCGACCGCCACGAAGAACGCGCTCAACGCGACGATGACCACGGTGGCGGTGACGACCACCCACGGGTTCTCGCTCATCGGGAGCCCTCCTCGGCGGTCAGCGTGGCGCTGGTGTCGTCTGCGGCTGCCGTGCGGTCGGGGAGTTCCAGGCGCACCCGGGAGGGCACGTGCCGCTCGACGGCGAGCACCTGCGCGTGCAACAGACGCGCTGCGGGTTCGTCCTCGCGGACCAGGTCACCGGGATCGGGCGGCAGCTCGACCTGCAGCGCGGTGCCGGGCTGGGGCAGACCGCCGTGGACGGCGATGACCAGGCCGGCGATCGTCTCGTAGTCCCCACGGGGCAGGTCAACACCGAGGGACCGCTCGACCTCGTCGACGTGCACGTCGCCGGGCATCTCCCACACGCCGTCGCCCTCCACCGGCACGTAGGCGGGGTCGACGTCGGCGTCGTGCTCGTCGGTGATCTCCCCGACCAGTTCCTCGGCGAGGTCCTCCAGCGTGATGACGCCGGCGAACCCGCCGTACTCGTCGATGACGCAGGCCATCTGGTTGCGGGTGTCGGCGAGTTGGCGCAGCGCGTCAGGCAGCGAGGTGACCGTGGAGACGACCAGGCACTCGCGGGCGATGGCGGTCACCGGCGCGGTGTCGGGCTCGGTGGTGGTCAGCAGGTCGGCCAGGTGCACCACGCCGACCACGTCACCGGTCTCGACCTCCAGGACCGGATAGCGGGAGTGGCCGTGCGCCATCAGCTCGCGGAGGTGGCCGACGGTGTCGGTGTCGGCGACGGTGCCCACCCGGGGCCGCGGGATCATCGCGTGCTCGACGTCGCGGTTGGGGAAGTCGAGGATCCGGTCGAGCATCATCGACAGCTCCGCCGGCAGGTCGCCGCTGTCGCGGGACTCCTCGACGATGTGCTCCAGGTCGCGGGCGGTGGCGGCGTGCTCGACGTCGTGCACCGGCTCGATCCTCAGCGCCCGCAGCAGCAGGTTCGACGCCTGGTCGAAGACCCAGATGAGCCAGCCGAAGACCTTGAGGTAGACGGTGGTGGAGGCGGCCAGCCGGCGGGCGACGGGCTCTGGGCGGGCGATGGCGAGGTTCTTCGGGAACAGCTCGCCGAACAGCATCTGCACGATGGTGGAGAACAGCAGCGCCATAACCGCGCCGATGCCGATGCTCACCGCGGTCGGGATGCCGACGCCGCTGAGCAGCACGCCCAGGGACTCACCGATCAGGGGCTCGGCGACGTAGCCGACCAGCAGACCGGTGACGGTGATGCCCAGCTGGGCACCGGACAGCATGAACGAGGTGCGGCGAGTGACCGTCAGGGCACGCTTGGCCGCGGTGTCCCCGGCCTCGGCGCGGGCGGCCAGCGTGGCCCGGTCGACCGCCATGTAGGCGAACTCCTGGGCCACGAAGTAGCCGGTGACCACCGTGATCGCCAAGACGACCACCACACCGAGCAGCAGTGAGAGCACTTCGGTCACCGGCCACGCACCCCCTCACCGAGCTGGGGGTGCGCGGCCTGGGGGCTGTGATCGGGGCTCATGTCTCTCTTCGACGAAGTGGTCGGGGCGGGCGGAGCGCTTGTAGGACAGCAGTCAGCCGAGCGTCCGCTCGACGCCCCAACAGTGCCAGCCCGGTCGGGCGCTCGAGTCCCCGGCCGATCCGAGCGATGCGGGCGGTGATCCCGCGGCGACGCCGGTAGCGGCGCACCCGCGAGTGTCGTAGCCCTCGTCGGCGTGCAGCTTGACCGGCCGACGCTGCGGATGGCCGCGTCCGCTGCGTCTGATCGCCGGCATCGAGTCCAGGAGTGGCTCGACGAGCAGGCCGTCATGTCGGTTGGCTCCCGACCCGCACGTTCAACGGCCGGCCGTGCGCGTCGACGAGCAGGTAGTACTTGCTGCCGGCCTTGCCCCGGAACCTCAGGCAGGCAGGCGAAGGTCAAGGACGTGTTCAGGTAGCAGTTCCCGTCCGGACTCAGCCCGATGAACCAGGCCTGGGCGCCGTCCTCCACCGAGGACAGCGTCCCTGCTGTGCTCGGACTGCACCGAGAGTCTGTGAGCGCAACGCCGGTGAGCCGCCCCAGGCTCCGCACGGCGCCGGTCTGCTCTCCACTCACGGCCGACCGTGCCGAGACCATCGGACCCTCCGGCCGCTTCTGGCGCTCCTCAGCCGGCCGAGGGCTATGGGGCACGGGTGCCCGTGGCTGCGAGGGGTCACCAGCCGGTCACCGCTGTGAGGTCCCGCTCCAACGACGGTGCGACGGTGCGCATGTACGTGGGGGTCACGTGACCGGTGTCCAGGTACACCCAGATGTTGCCGATGAGGGCTGGGCACACGATCCCGTCGCAAAAGTAGGAGCTCGTGTCGAGCAAGCTCACCCCTGCGGGCAACAGTGGTTCCGATCGTTCGAAGAGGTCGTCGCTGTAGACCGTCGCCCGCGCGACGCTGCACTGTTCTACGCCATGGTGAGCGATGCAGTTCGGCACGTCGTGGGGATGCCGTCCGGCCGATACACGCCACCGGGCTGATGGGCTGGTCGGACCCGCCGGACCGTGAGCTCCCCGATCTGACGGGCCCGGCCGGTCCTGTAGCAAGCCCGCGCGACCTGGCCGGTGGTGGAAGCGCTCGACGCGGCCAGCAGGATCCCGGCCGTCGCTGCCCGCACTGCTCGGACCACAGTTCTCCAACTCCTCCTGAACACCTGACGGGCACTCCCATGAGTGGGTGCGACGGACCGACACCGACCCGCAGGGGTGAGGCAGGGGACATCTCCTCCTGCGCTTCGCTCGTGGGACGGACCAGTCGGCTCGTCGGTCAGGTCGTGGAGGCCGACGGTATGCGCGGTTCGTCGGCCGGACACGCGCGATGCCGGACGACTACGAGGGCGGTGGTTGCCGAGCCCCGGCAAGGCGCCCAGTGCTGCTCCTGGTGAGCACTCCCGGACACGAGCGTGGCCATGGCGAACACGACGTCCTGTGGAGCCGTGTACCGGCACAGCGGCGCGGTCCCACTCGGCCCGGCTGCGTTCATCGGACGCGGCGTCCCGCGACGTGGAGTGCTGGTGGATCCGGGAGGCGGAGCCCAGTGGGCGCTCCTCGCGCGATCTGGGCGTGCTCGCGCGGGCCCCTGCACAGGGCCATCGGAGTCGTTTGCGATGCCGCGCCGGCAGTGGCGCGGTCGTAGGGAGGGCTGGAGGCCAGGTGGGGCGGCGAGTAGCCCCGAGGCGACGCGTGGTGTCGCTGGACGGGGACGATCTCGACGCCCACAGCCCGGGGCCGGCTCAGCCGCTCGTCGGTGGAGGGCGGCTTCGCCTCATCCGGCGGAGCAGTTGCTGGACGACCTCGAGGCGTGACCTGCCGGGAGTGCCACGATCGGGGTCGCGGGGGCTCGAGCCGTCCTCACCGTTCTCGCCCAGCCAGCCGGCCATGCGACCGGCTCGGTGGACGGCACGCAGCCGACGTTCGACGGCGAGCCGGCTCCTGCTCGGCACGACCAACAAGAGGTGGTCGCCATGGCGGAGGGTGGTCTGCCGGTCGGGGACCAGCGTGTGGCCGTCTCTGACGATCAGGGAGACGACGGCGCCAGGTGGCAGGCGCAGCTCCCACATGGTGACGCCGTGCAGCTTCGAGTCCGCCGGCACGAGGAACTGGAGCAGGTCCGCGTCGAGCCGCTCCAGTGGTGCCGACTCCATGAGCACGTCGCTCGCGTCCTCCGCGTCACCGACCCCCAGGCGCCGCGCCAGTGAGGGCAAGGTCGGCGCCTGGACGATCGTGAAGACGACGACCAGGACGAAGACGATGTCGAAGATCGTCTCGGCTGCCGGCAGCTCCGCACTGATCGGGATGGTGGCGAGCACGATCGGCACAGCGCCCCGGAGTCCGGCCCAGGACATGAACGCCTGTTCCCTCCACGAGGAGCGGAACGGCGTCGCGCACACGACCACCGACAGTGGGCGGGCCAACAGCAACAGGCCCCCGCCGACGATCAGTGCAGGCAGCAGCGCGTCTGGGAGCCTGCTGGGACTGGCCAGCAGGCCCAGCAGGACGAACAGACCGATCTGCGACAGCCACGCCAGGCCCTCGGCGAAACCGAGGGTGGCGTTGCGGTGGGGGAGGCGGGCGTTGCCCAGCCACAGGCCGGCCAGGTACACAGCCATGAAGGACGACGCTCCGACCACACCGGCGACCGCGAACGCGAACAGGGCGATCGCCACGGTGGCGATGGGGTACAGACCCACCGACGGCAGCGCGCTGCGGCGCAGCACGCTCTCTCCCGCGCGGGCGACCAGAACCCCCACCGCCGCGCCGACGACGAGTTGATAGATCACCTGGCCCAGGGACAGCAGTGGATCCGCCTGTTCCCAGCCGTCGGACACGACGAGGGCCACCAGGATGATCACCAGCGGGTCGTTGAATCCGGACTCCGCCTCCAGCGTCGCACCGAGGCGCCGCCGCAGTGGCAACCGTCTCAGGACGGAGAAGACGGCGGCGGCATCGGTGGAAGAGACGACCGCCCCGAGGAGGACGGCCGTCCGGAGGTCGACGTCGAGCAGGCCATACGTGATCGCGGCGGTGACGGTCACACTGACCGCCACACCCAGCGTCGCGAGCAGCAGAGCCGGTCCCAGCACCGGTCGGATGACCGGCCACCGTGTGGTCAGGCCACCCTCGGCCAGGATGATGCCGAGCAGCACCAACCCGACGGCCTGGGTGAGCTCGGCATCCTCGAACTCGATGCCCAGCCCGGCCTCGCCGATGAGGACCCCGAGACCGAGATACAGGAGCAGCGTCGGCAGTCCCGCGCGCGAGGACAGCCGCACCGCCGCCACCGCGACGAGCAGCAGGGCGGTGACCGCGAGAACGACAAGGTTTAGGTCGTCGACCGACACGCCACCCCCTCGGCACGTTCGACGAGCGCTCAGCTGCCGCTGACCCGGATCCGACGTTGCGTTCCCTGCTGTCGGACGGGCAGACCTCCACCACCGAGCACTGGGGCCCGTGCCTCCGTCGTGTCACAGGCGGTGTGCATGGGTCCCGCCTGGCCGCGACTCCAGCCACAGGCACCGCGACGAGCAGTCTTGCGCAGCGCGGCAACCGCGGGACACGGCCCGCGGGGGCGTGTCGTCCCATGGCGGATCGCTGGGCTCGCAGCCCTCGCTCGGACCCACCTGTCACGCCGTCCCATGAGGCGATGAGCGCCGTACACGGCAATCACCGGTGGGTGCCACCGCGTCATGCCCTGTGCACGGTGGAGGGGGATGGCCCGTTCTCACCGGGCGGGCGGACCGACCTCCATCAGGTCCCCTCGAAGCCCGACCTGCCCCCACTGGGTCCCCCGGTCGCGCCGATCGGCTGTGTGGTCGAGCGTCCGCCAGTACTGCGGTTCGACTGCTCCGGGGAGTCCTCCGACGCCGGATCGGCCTCATCCCTCCATGCTGGTGTGTCGTCGTCCGGCTTCGAGCCGGAGCCGCAGCAGGACGGCGTCCACGCAGGTAGTCGACGACCCGGGCCGGGATGGCGGCCATCGGGACAGCGAGGAAGGCGCCGAGGGCGCCGGAGATGACTGCGCCAGCAGTGACGGCCAGGATGACCGCGAACGGGTGCAGCTGGAGCACCGGGCTGAGTATGAGCGGTTCCTGCGGGTTGCCTTCGGCCTGCTGCACCAGGCGTGGCCGACCGGCACCGGTGGGCCAGGGGTCTCGTGGACCGGGCGGCAGCGTCGTGGTGGCTCATGGCAGTCCCGGTCAGCCCACAAGAGGGGAGACGTCGACGGGACCGCGTAGGACGGCGCCCACGCCTCCGTCGAGTCGTCGCCCGTCGCGGATGGTCCGGACGACGGTGGACGTGGCGCCCGCGGCGCGCACGAGGACGTCGGACAGCGCGGCGTGAGGCCCGGTCGGCGATCCGACGTCCCGGCGCCGGCGGCGGAGACCTGCGACGTCGACCGACAGCCGCCGCACCCGGTGGCGGTCGGCCTCGTCCGGCGTGATGAGGACCTCCTCCACTTGTCCGCGCACGACGGCTCGAAGTGTCGGTGCGGCCCCGACGCAGGCGCGGCCGTCGGCGAGGCCGGCGAGCACCTCCTCCACGACGGCCGCCTCCTCGAGGGCGGCGGCATCTGCGGCCATGACCCGCGCACGGGCGGCCAACTGCCCCGGGTCGGAGGGCGGAGCCCGGACGCCGACGAGCAGGGCCCGGATGCGGGGCTCCAGGCCCGCACGCAGGAGCTGCAGCGTCCCGGGCTCGCCGCCCGCGACGACGAGCCGAGCCCGGCTGCGGTCCACCAGCCAGGTGAGGGACTCGCTGATGGCCCGCGCGTTGGCCGTCCACTGCTCCTCGGCACGCTCGAGCCGCCGGTGGTATCCCTCCGGTGCGGAGCCCGTGATCAGGAGGTCCTCGCCGATCACCTGGCAGACCAGGTCGTGAGCACCGGGCTCGACGAGGAGCAGGTCGGCGCCTCGTCGGTCGGTGACCACGACGATCACCGGCACCCCCCGGTGTCGTGCGGTGAGCAGTGGGGACGCGTGCGGCAGCGGGCCGAGGCAGACCCGCTCCTCCACCGCACGGGACAGGTGCTCGACGTGGCTGCGCCCGTCAGCGCTGGCGAAGGCGGCCATCGTCTCGCCATGCACCGGCGCCTGGCGCATGCACTGGTCCAGCGCCACCAGCATGGACTCGGGCGCGCCCTCGTCCCGCAGCCGGCGGCGGATCCCCTGCCATGTCGTCAGCACACGGTCGGCGCCGTCGCGGACGTCGTTCCGTGTCCCGAGGTAGACGGAGGCCACCGGACCGGTGTCTGCCAGCTCGTGCAACTGGGTCGGTGGCTGCCACGGAGCGGGCGGTCGCGTCGTGCGGTTCGGGGGTCTCGACGTCGAGGTGGTCATCCCGGCCTCCTGACGGGTCGGATGTCGTCGCGCCGCGACCGGCCTCGCGGCGGCCTGCCCGCTCGCACAGGCGGGGCGCCTCGTGCAGGGCTCGCCCCGGATCTCCCGCCTGCTGACCGGACGCTAGGTGCGGTCACGAGCACGGGGGAGGACGACAGTCGGCCAACAACCGCCCGACGAGCTTGCCGACTGCGCGCAGCGCCGGAGTGCTCGCCGGGCGGTGTCCGGTCGGCGTGGAGCCCCTGGGGACCAGCCGGTGCGGTGGGGCAGGACCGGGCGAGGAGTTCCCGCCCACGGCGCCGATCCCTCCGGGCTGCAGCCATGCGGCACGGAGAAACGGACCTCCCTGCCTGGCAGTGACGTGGACGAGCAGTGCACCGCGAGATGTCCTGTCGGTCGACGGGCTGATCGGACCGCTGGACCGGTCCGGGAGGTGGGGCGGGTGTCCTGGTCGATCTACCGCGGCCTGTGGTGGGCGAGCCTGCTCGGGGCGCTGGCTCACGGCCTCCTGGGCGCACTCCGACATCTGTCGGTTGCCGGGCTGCTCCTCATCGGAGGCGGCATGGCGGCGCAGGGAACGGTGTACGGCTGGCTCGTGTGGGGAGGTGGAGCGGCACCCCACCTGAGGACGCGCACCCTCGGTGCGGCCCTGTCGTACCCGGTCCTGACGTTGTCGGTGTTCGGCCTGGCACTCATCCAGGGGTGGGGCAGTCTCGTCATCGCCGCGGCGCTGTGCCTCGCGGGGCTGCCACTCCGCTACCGGGCGCGGTCCTGTGCAGCGCGGGAGGGACCTGTGGCCGCGCAGGCCCGGGAGCCGGTCGGTCCTCCGGCGACGATCCTGACCGAGGACCTGGGCACCGCTGAACTGTGCCGCGCCTGGCAGATCACGTCCGCAGCGCTGCAGCGCGTGGCCCACCCCAGGCCCGTTCAGATGCTCGTCGAACTGCGGGTGGAGTACCTCGATGAACTGGAGCGGCGGGACCCGCAGGGCTTGACGCGCTGGCTCGCCGAGGCGCCGGCCGCCACGGATCCGACCCCGTTCTTCCCTGCGACGGCGGAGCGGTGACCGGGGGAGGAGCCGTACCCCCTGCTCCGGTGGACGCGCACCCACCCGACCGGGCCGGAGCCGGCGGACGGCGAGCGACGGCCGTCCCGGCACTGCAGCATGGGCCACACGTCCCCCGTAGGCCCTCGACGATCAACGCATTTGCGGGAGCGGGCCGCCGAGGTGACCGACCGGCCTCGGCGAGCAGGTCGGCGACATGGGTCGGCGGTTCTCGGATGCGACGAAGGACTGCCGCACTGCTTGCCCGGGCGGGTCACGCCGCCCTCGGGCTAGAGGTCGACGACGGAGGTTCGAGGCAGGACGTCGGGCGGAGATCCCGTGATCGCGGGAACGGTCGTCTGACCGGCCCGGGCGAAGGTGAGGGTCAACTCCATCGACTGCGCCGCGTCGATGCGGCGGGTCAGCCCCGTCAGGACGACCGTCGGGGCACTACTGCCGACGAAGACGGCACCGGGAGCCGGGACGAGGACGTCCACGGCGGTCGTCCCCACAGCGGGCGGTTGCCCGCTCAACGCCACGGTGGCGGCGGGGTCGGGTTCGGAATAGCTCGTCTCGTGAGGCGTGTCCGCGGCCGTGGGGGACTCACTGACCGAGGCGCCGCTGAACTCGGGACCGGTGACGTCGATCAGCCGGTCGTCGACGCGCCCGCTGTTCACGATCGCCATCGTCACCTCCACCTGGTCGCCCACCTCGTAGACACCACCGGGCGGATGGACGAGTTGGACGGCGTGGACGCTGATGTCCTCCACCTGGCCGGCCCCGCCGGTCTTGTCGCGCGCCTGCGTGGCGGTCTGCGTGACCTGACCGGCGCTGCACCCGCTGAGCGCCATCGGCGACAGCAGCAGGAGGACGACGGCCGCGGGCCGCACCGCCCGCCTCACGGGTGACACGGCTCCGTCCGTCCACCCGCGAGCGGGGAGGCCACGGCTGTCGGGACGGCGGGCCGCGCACAGGCCCACGGTCCCGCACCTTCCGTGTGTGTCGTCACCTCGTACACCACCGTCCTCTCCGCACGGTCCAGCGCGACGCGCAGAACCGACGTCCTGGCCTGCTCCCGGGCCGAACGGTATGGACGGTCGGACACCGGGCGGTACGCCATGACGGGACGATCCCCGCAGTCCCTGGTTGCTTGATCCCGGCAATCAGCTTCCGCTCACGGACCTGGTGGCGGTGCCCGCCGCCGGGGCACGTGCGCGTCGATCACCGGTGGCGTCCTGCGCTCAGGATGCCGTCGGCGACGGCGGGAGATGGGGTCTGGACCCCATCTTCGCTGCGCGCGCTTGGCGCAGCCCTGCCTGACGGCCACCATCGAATCGAGCGCTACACGTGGTTCCTGGACGAGGACGAGGGAGATGGGCGACCGACGCCGCAGGTCCGACCAGATGGAGATCTCCCTCTTCTGGCGGGTCTGCCTGATCAACGCGGCGGTGTTCGCCGTCGGGTTGGTGGTGCTGGCGACATCACCGGCAACGGTGTCCTCTCCGATCCTGCCCGGCGAGCTCCTCGTGCTGCTCGGGGGCCTGGCCCTGCTCGTGCTCGCCAACGCGGCGCTGGTGCGCGCGACGCTGGCGCCGCTGTACCGGCTCCAGCAGCTGATGGAGGACGTCGACCTCCTGCGGCCGGGTCACCGTCTCCCCGAGAAGGGCAACGGCCCCGTCGGGGACGTCATCAGCACCTTCAACGCGATGCTGGACCGGCTGGAGGCCGAACGTGCCGCCAGTACCGGCCGCGCGTTGGCGGCCCAGGAGGACGAGCGGCGTCGGGTGGCCCAGGAGTTGCACGACGAGGTCGGGCAGAGCCTGACGGCTGTCCTGCTCGGACTGCGACGGATCGCCGATCGCGCTCCTGCTGACCTGGCACCGGAGATCGGCATCGCCCAGGAGACGGCGCGGGCCAGCCTCGACGAGGTGCGTCAGGTGGTGCGCCGCCTGCGCCCGGGTGTCCTGGACGACCTGGGGTTGTGCAGTGCCCTCACCTCCCTCCTGAGCGCACACGCCCGGCTCACCGGTGCAGCGGTGCAGCGCACCTTCAGCCCGTCCCTACCTCCCCTCGATCCGGAGACCGAACTGGTGATCTACCGAGTGGCCCAGGAGGCCCTGACCAACGTCGCCCGACACGCAGGGGCGGAGCAGGTCCTCGTCGAGCTGGCCCCGACTGCGGGCGCAGCGGGGGTGCTGCTCCGGATCGCGGACGACGGGCGGGGCATGGACGGGAGCGTGGAGGGGGCAGGCGTCCGGGGGATGCGGGAACGGGCGCTGCTCGTCGGCGCCACCCTCCACATCTCGACATCCGAGGCAGGGGGTACCGACGTCCGGCTGCTGGTGCCCACACACGCGCGTGAGGCGCGGTCGTGACCGGCGGTCAGCCGACACGGGTCCTGCTCGCTGACGACCACGCCCTGGTCCGCCGCGGCTTGCGCCTGATCCTCGAGAGCGAGCCCGACTTCACCGTCGTGGCCGAGGCCGGGGACGGCGCCCAGGCCGTTGCGCTCGCGCGTGAGGTCGAGGTCGACCTGGCCGTGCTGGACGTCGCCATGCCCCGGCTCACTGGTCTGCACGCGGCGCGGGAGATGTCCAGGAGGTCTCCGGCCTTGCCCATCCTGATGTTGTCCATGTACGACAACGAGCAGTACTTCTTCGAGGCCCTCAAGGCCGGCGCTTCCGGCTACGTGCTCAAGTCCGTCGCCGACCAGGACCTCGTCTCGGCCTGCCGGGGCGCGGTGCGAGGCGAGCCGTTCATCTACCCGGACGCGCTGACGACCCTCATGCGCGAGCACCTGCACCGGGCCGGCCGCGGTGAACCCGTGCCCGAGCGGGTCCTCACGGCCCGCGAGGCCGAGGTCGTCAAGCTCATCGCCGAAGGCTGTTCCTCGAGAGAGATCGCGGCGCTCCTGGTCATCAGCACGAAGACGGTGGAGCGGCATCGGGCGAACATCCTGCAGAAGCTCGACATGCGGGATCGCACGCAGCTCACCCGATACGCCATCAGGACCGGGCTCCTCGAGGCATGAGGGCGACAGGGAGGATGGTCATGCGCAGCGCCACGGTGAACGGCAGCCACGTGGACGAGGTGCTGTCCGAGGTGGCAGGGGCGGCCAGCGCTCGACACGGTCTTCCTCCTGCACTACTGGACGGTTATCCACGGGCCTTGATGACGGTGGCCCGGACCGGCCGGATGCTCAGCGCCGAGGAGCAGGCGGCCTGTCGCCGACTGGGCGGTGAGGCGGTCGCGATGGGGGTCGGCCTACCGGCTCTTGTCGACGTGCACATGAACGCGTCGCGCCGGCTGTGGTCCCGCCTGCCCGAGCTCCTCCGCGCATCCCGGGGTCGGCCGGTCCGGTCGGCGGAGCTCATGGGCATCGGGGAGGCCGTGTGGCGAGCCGCCGACGCCGCGCTGGCCGCTCTGACCGCGGGCTACGTCGAGGCGCAACGCCTCGTCGTCCGGCGCGAGGAGGAGTTCCGGCTCGAGTTCGTCGACGACCTGTTGGCCGGTCTGGCCCCGGTCGGCCTGCTGATCGAGCGCGCCGAGTTCTTCGGGCTGCAGTTGAACGGTGCCCACGTGGTGGTGGTGGCCGAGGGGCAGCGGCCCATCGACTCGGGCAGTGGTGTCCGCGGAGTTGCAGAGGACGCCCTGCGGGCCCGCTTCGGGGACAGGGGGCTGCTCGCAGCGGCCAAGAACGGTCGGCTCGTCTGCGTCCTCAGCTGTCCACGGGACGCGGATGGCTGTGCCGACCTCGGTCGGCAGGTCGCCGGGATCGTCGGGCCCCTCGTGTCCCGGACCGCGCGCGGGGGGCCGTGGCGGGCCGGGGCCGGACGGCCGCACACCGGGCCGCGGGGCGTGCAACGGTCCTACCAGGAGGCGGTGGAGGCCCTCGAGACGGCCAGCCGCCTGAGCCTGCGGCAGCAGGTGGTCCAGGCTGCCGACCTGCTGGTGTACCGCGTCCTCGCGCGCGACGAGACGGCCCTGTCCGACCTCGTCCACACGGTCCTCGAGCCGCTGACGGGTGCTCGCGGAGGAGCAGCGCCGCTGGTCGAGACGCTGGAGGCCTACTTCTCCGCCGGGCGGAACGCCGCCGAGACGGCCCGCCGGCTCCACCTGAGCGTCCGGGCCGTCACCTACCGGTTGCAGCGCGTGCGGGAACTCACCGGCTACGACGCCGGGGAGCCCGACCACCACCTGCCCCTGCTCGTGGCCGTGACCGGCGCACGGTTGCTCGGCTGGCCCCAGCGCCCGCTGGTCAGGGAGTGAGCGTCCCCGTGCCTGCCCGCCGTCGGCAATGCCGGACGCCGATGTCGTCCGGGCGATGCCGTCGCCGCCCGTCCGGACGACTCCTAGCGTCCGGCCCATGCGAGTACAGCGGAAGCGGAACCGGCTCCGTACCGGCGGTCTCCCGGCGGGCACGGCGTCGGGGCGACACCACGAGCAGGAGGGCTGCTCCGACACGGCCCCGGGCGTGCCGGAGGAGTTCACCGTGTGCGTCGACCGCAGCCGACCGCGGCCGGTGGTCACCGTGATCGGCGCCCTGGACGTGTCCGGCGCGGCCCTGCTCTCGGCCATGCTCGACCACGTCCGGCTGACCGAGGGGCGGTCCGCCCTGGTGGACCTCACCCACGTCGACTACGCCGACAGTCATGGGCTGGCCCCGGTCCTCGACGCGAACGCGACCATCTGCGGGGCCTCGCCGGTGGTCACACGACTGCTCCAGCTGGTGGCCGGCCCCGTGCCGGTGACGGCACCGGACGAGCGCCTGCGCGCTGTCCCGGTGCTCTCGGGTCCACGACCCAGCTGACCTGGAACGTGCCGGATCCGTCTTTCGGCTCGAGTCGACCCCCACCGGTGCACCACGACGACATCTGGAGGAGCTGTGCTGTCCCTGCTCTGGCTGCTCATCATCGGCCTGCTCGCGGGCCTGCTGGCCCGCCTCGTCGTGCCCGGCAAGGAATCGATGAGCCTGCTCGCCACCCTCGTGCTCGGGGTGGCCGGCTCTCTCGTCGGCGGACTCCTGTTGGGGCTGGTGACCGGAGGCCTCCGGGACCGCGGGTTCGGCCCCGCCGGCCTGATCGGCTCGTTCATCGGCGCGGTGATCGTGTTGCTGGTCTACGACCGGTGGATCGCACACCGGTCGTTGCCGCGTGGTCCCGGTGCATGAGCGAGTGGCCGTCCGCTGCCGATCCGACGACCGATCGTCCCGCCGGCCCGCCGGGCGTCGCCCGAACCCGGGCCGGCACGTGGAGAACGGGTGACCCCGTATGGACTTCCCCTACTGGACGCTGCTGGTGCCGCTGCCCTGGGTGGTCATCGGCGTGGGCGCCGTGGTGGTGCTCCTGTACCGGCACGGTCACCGGGACCGCAGCTGGCTGCTGATCGGGGCGGTCCTCGGTCCCCTCATCGTGCCGATCGCCGTCGAGCGCGCCAAGGAGAGGTCCCGGCGACTCAAGGGGGCCGGGGCGCACGCCTCCACCGAGCGGACGGCGGATCGCGGGCCGTGCGTGCTGATCGGCGTGGATGGGTCCCCCGAGTCGGAGGAGGCTGTACGGGCCGCCACCCGGCTGGCGGCACCGACCGCCGGCCGGTTCCTCCTCGCGAGTGTGGTGAGCAAGGAGGCCGCGGACGGTGGACACGACGAGGAGTGCGCCCGGGCCGAGGACCTGCTGTCGCGGCACCGGCGCAGCCTCCCCGAGGGACCCGTCGTGCAGACGCAGGTCGTAGCCGGCCAGCCCGCGGCCGCGTTGCTGGAGCTGGCCGAAGCGGAGGACGTCGACCTCATCGTCGTGGGACGACGGGGCAGGGGGCTGTCCCGCGCGGTGCTCGGCAGCGCGGCGACCGCCCTGAGCACGCGCTCCCGGTGCCCGGTGCTGCTGGCCGCCCCGCCCGCTGGCCGCACCTGATCGGCAGCTCCGTCCGCGCCGAGGAGGAGCGCCCGACGGGGAGGACGAACTCGACACCGGCCTGGCTCGGTCACCACCACGATGCCGATGTGCACACGTCAGACCCCGCGCGGCCGCACGACAGCGCCACCCGGTTAGCTCGCGACCGCGGACCCCGACACCCAGTACCCAACAAGGAGACATCATGATCTGGAACCTCATCGTCCTGCTCGTCATCGGCCTGGTCGCCGGGTTCATCGCCCGGGCCGTCATCCCCGGCAAGCAGGACTTGAGCATCGTCGCCACCATCGTGCTGGGGATCATCGGCTCGTTCGTCGGCAACCTGCTCGGCGGGCTGATCAGCGGCCGGGGCTTCGAACTGGCACCGGCCGGGTGGATCGGCTCCATCATCGGAGCGATCATCGTGCTCGGCGTCTACGTCGCCGTCAGCGGTCGTCGCGGCACCCGGACCCGCTGACCGCGGCCGTGCTGACTCGTCCGCTCTCCCGCGTCGACGGATACCTGCCCATCGAGGAGCACGGGCTGATCGGGGACGGCGCCACCTGCGCCCTGGTCGCCCGCGACGGGTCGATCCCCTGGCTGTGCCTGCCGGAGTTCGACAGCCCGCCGCTGCTGGCCGGGCTGCTCGACACCGATCGCGGCGGCGCCTTCACCATGGCCCCGCGCGGACTGCGGGCCGGCGGCCAGCGCTACCTCGACGAGAGCAACGTGCTGATCACCGAGCTGACCGGTCCGGACGGCGTCGTGGAGCTCACCGACTGCATGGCACTGCGCTCCGGCGCCGATCTGGGGGAGCTGGTGCCGGCCGGACGCAGCGAGCTGCTGCGGGTCGCGCGGGTGGTCTCCGGCGCGGCCGAGCTCGACGTGCGGCTGGCTGTCCGCGACGACGTCCGCGTCACCCGCGAGAGCGGCGCCTGGCGGATCCACTGGCCGGCGCGCCCCGACCTCGTCCTGGTGCTGTGGTGCTCGCACGACCTCGAGGTCGCTCCCGACGGGTCGATCGGGGGAGCGGTGCGGCTTCGTGCCGGGGAGCGGCTGACCGCCTCCCTGCACTGGTCGGGCAGCACCCGGCTGCTCGACCGCGCCGACCCGGCCCGACTGGTGCACCAGACCGCCCAGGCCTGGCGGTCGTGGGCCGGGAACCTGCAGTACGAGGGTCCCCAGCGCGGTCTGGTGCTGCGCTCGGCCCTGGCGCTCAAGATGCTCGACCACGTGCCCAGCGGGGCGATCACGGCCGCGGCGACGTCGTCCCTGCCGGAGGAGATCGGCGGCGTGCGCAACTGGGACTACCGCTTCACGTGGGTGCGTGACGCCGCGTTCTCCACCTACGCGCTGCGCCAGGTCGGGATGCCCAGCGAGTCGGAGGCGTTCCTGGCCTGGACGCTCACGAACGTCGAGCGGGACGGGCAACCGCACCTGATGTACGCCCTGGACGGTGGCCAGCCGCCGCCCGAGCAGGAGGACGCGGCCCTCTCGGGCTACCGCGGCTCGGCGCCGGTGCGCTGGGGCAACGGCGCGGCGGGGCAGACCCAGCACGACGTCTACGGCGAGCTGCTCGACGTCGCCTGGGGGTGGGTGAGGTCCGGGGGCCGGGTCGACGACCACCTGTGGGCGGCGTTGTGCGACCTCACCGAGGCCGCCATCGCGAACTGGAGGACTCCCGACCACGGCATCTGGGAGGTCCGGAGCGCGGGGCGGCCGTTCACCTACTCGGTGGCGCTGTGCGCGGTCGCCGTCGAGCGGGCGCTGCGGATCGCCGAGGCGCGCGGTCTGGACCACCCGCGCGACCGGTGGCGCGCCGAGCTCGACCGGATCCGGTCAGCGGTGCTGGACCGGGCCTGGGACCCCGACCGCGGGTCGTTCACCGAGCAGCTCGCCGACGATGACGGCGGCCAGCGCGGCGGCCTGGACGCCTCGCTGCTCACCCTGCCGCTGCGCGGTCTGCTGCCCTTCGACGACCCGCGGATGGTGGCCACGACCGAGGCGGTGCGCCGGCACCTGGATGCCGGCGACGGCCTGCTCTACCGCTACCTGCACGAGGAGTCCGACGACGGGCTGCCCGGCGGGGAGGGCGCGTTCCTGCTTTGCAGCTTCTGGCTGGCCGACAACCTGACCGGGCAGGGGCGGCTGGACGAGGCGCACACGCTGTTCGAATCGCTGTGCGGCCGGGCCAACCACCTGGGCCTGCTGTCGGAGGAGATCGACCCGGGCACCGGCGCCTTCCTCGGCAACTTCCCGCAGGCCTTCAGCCACCTGGGGCTGATCGCCAGCGGCGCCAATCTCGCGCGAGCCGAGGCGGCCGGGCGGAGCGCGCGGTGAGCCGCTCGTTCGTCGTCCTGGGCGGCTCCGGCGACCTCACCGGGCGGCTGCTGCTGCCCTCGCTGGCCCGGCTGTACGACACCGGCGTCCTTCCGGAGGGGAGCGAACTGCTCGCCGTCGCCCAGGAGGAGTGGGACGACGACGCGTACCGGAGCTGGGCCCGCGACCGGCTGGCCGCGCATGCCGGCGACCTGTCGAGGGAGACGCACGAACGGCTCGTCGACCGCCTGCGCTACGTGCAGGGGGATGTCACCGATGCCGCCGACCTGCGCGCCGCGCTGGCTCGGGTCGACGGCGAGCCGGTGGTCTACCTGGCCCTGCCACACACCCTCTTCCGCCCCACGCTCACCGCGCTGGCCGAGGTCGGGCTGCCGGAGGGCGCACGGGTCGTCGTCGAGAAGCCGTTCGGCGCGGACCAGGCCGACGCCCGCGCGCTCAACGAGCTGCTGCACCGGCTGCTGCCCGAAGAGGCGGTGTTCCGGGTCGACCACTTCCTCGCCAAGCAGACGGTGCTCAACATCCTCGGCCTGCGGTTCGCCAACCGGGTCTTCGAGCCGATCTGGAACGCCGCCCACGTCGAGCGCGTCGACATCGTCGCCGACGAGACCCTCGGCCTGGAGGGACGGGCCGGCTACTACGACCAGGCCGGCGCCCTGCGCGACATGGTGCAGAACCACCTGCTGCAGCTGCTCGCGATCGTGGCGATGGAGCCCCCACTGGCCGTGGACGCACACTCCCTGCCGGCCCGCAAGGCCGACGTGCTGCGCGCCGTCCAGCCACCGGCCGACGTGCGGACCGGCAGCGTGCGCGGCAGGTACACCGCGGGGACCGCGGCCGGCCGTGCGCTGCCGCGCTACGCCGACGAGGAGGGCGTGGACCCGGCCCGGCAGACCGAGACCTACGCCGAGGTCACCGTGACCGTGGACAACTGGCGGTGGGCCGGGGTGCCGTTCCGGTTGCGTACCGGCAAGGCCCTGGGCGCCGACCGGCAGGAGATCGTCGTGCGGTTCCGACCGGTGCCGCACCTGCCGTTCCTGGACGCGGAGCCCGAGCCCGACCTGCTGCGGCTCTCGCTGTCCCCCGACGCCATCGCGCTGGAGGTCAACCTCAACGGCGCGGGGGATCCGTTCGACCTCGAACGGGAGGTGCTCGCGGCGCGGCTGGCGCCCCACGACCTGCCCGCCTACGGGCTGCTGCTGCGCGAGCTGCTCGACGGTGACACCACGCTGTCGATCAGCGACGTCGAGGCCGAGGAGAGCTGGCGCATCGTCGAACCGGTACTGGCCGCCTGGGCCGCCAGCGAGGTGCCCCTGCTGGACTACCCGGCCGGGTCGGCGGGACCCGCGGCCTGAGCTGTTGCCGGGACGGCGCACGTCAGCGGTCCGCTCACCGTGCGGTGGGCGGTGCCTCGTCCCGTCCGTAGCGGTCCCCGAGGTCGTCGCAGTGGGTGCCGGGGGTCACCGGCGCGCCGGAGAGGAGGGCGGCCTCTCCGATCTTGTAGCCGGCGATGGGGACGGTGAACAACTGCAGCGCGATGGCGACCAGCAGGACCACCACCGCCGTGACGCCCGGCGTGAGCACCACGACCCCCAGCAACACCAGCACCAGGCCGAGGCTGGCGGCCTTGGCGACCGCGTTGGCCCGGTTGTAGACGTCCGGCAGGCGCAGGAGCCCGATCGCCGCGACCCCGATGAGGAAGACGCCGAGTGCGACGAAGACGTCGCCGACCACCGTCTGGACGGTCACGACGACGACCTCGTGGCCACCAGCCGGGCGAAGGCCACCGTCGACAGGAACCCGACCAGGGTGGCGACGAGGACCAGGTCGAGCAGGGCGGGCGCGTCCAGGCGCACGGCCAGCAGAGCGACGGCAGCGATCACCACCGCGAAGCCGAGGTCCACGCCCAGCGCACGGTCGGCGTCCGTGGGGCCCACGACCAGGCGCACCGTCGCCACGACGAGTGCCAGCGCCAGGACGACGAGGGCGGCGTCGAGCAGGATCACGTCGTTCTCCTCTCGGTAGGGGCGTCATCAGCGACGGCGTAGCCGGCGTCGCCCGAGCGCCAGGCCGCCAGCATCTGCTCCTCGAGCGCGCGCAGGTCCGCGCGGAAGTGCTCCGGGTCCCCGGCGTGCATGCCGTGGACGGCCAGCCGGGAGCGGTCCTCGCTCAGCGCCAGGGCCACCGTGCCCGGGGAGAGGCTGACCAGGCTGATGTACGAGGCGATCTCGAACCGGGTGCGGCTGCGCAGCGGCACCTCGACTATCGCGGGCGCCAGCCCGTCACCGGGCGTGACGATCTCCTTCGCCACCTCGTAGTTGGCCCGCAGGAACCGCAGCAGGTAGTTGCCGGCGAAGGCCGCGACGCGCCTGCTGCGGAGGAGCGCCCGGCGCGGTGCCGACGAGGCGTCCGGGTTGCTCATCGGGCGGTCACCGCCGTCACGTACCCCCCGGTGTCGACCAGCCCGTCAGCGGCCGCGGCGGCGACCGTCAGCAGCGGGTCGGCCCACAACCCGAGCACCACGGACAGGCCGGTCAGCAGCAGGGCCGGTGCCGTCAGCGCCGGCCGCAGCCGGGTACGGACACCGGTCGTGGCGCTGCGCTCCGCGTCGTCGTGGGGGCTCGGTGCCCGGGAGTCGGCGTCGTGCGGGCCCTCGTCGGCCCGGTCGCCGTCAGGCGCCGGCTGCCAGAACACCGCGTTCCACACCTTGAGCATCGACGTCAGCGTCAAGAGGCTGACCCCGGCCACGACGGCGGCGGCCAGGTGCTGCCGCTCCGCCACCGCGGCCGTCGCCAGGCCGAGCTTGGCCACGAACCCCGAGAGCGGCGGGATGCCGACCAGCGCCAGCGCCGAGACGGCGAACGCCACCGCCAGCGCCGGCTCGCGACGCATCAGCCCGCCCAGCCGGGCCAGCTCCCCGGTGCCGTAGCCCACCTCCACCGCACCGGCGACCATCAGCAGTGCCGCCTTGACCAGCACGTACTGGACCAGGAAGAAGACGGCCGCGGCCAGGCCGGCCCCGGTGAACAGGGCCAGCCCGAGCAGCATGTACCCGATCTGGCTGACCATGTGGAAGGTGAGCACCGGCCGCACGGCCTTCTCGCCGACGGCACCGAGCACACCGACGACCATGGTGAGCAGTGCGGCGGCCATGAGCAGCCACAGGTACCGGCGGTCGCCGTCGTAGACCACGGCGTAGATGCGGATCAGCGCGTAGACGCCCACCTTGGTGAGCAGGCCGGAGAAGAGCACGGTCACCGCCGGACCGGTCGCCGAGTAGGTGCCCGGCAACCAGCTGTGCAGGGGCACCACGGCGGACTTGACCGCCATCGCCAGGAGAACGACTGCACCGGCCAGCGCGGCGGCCGGCCCCGCTGCGGCGGCCCCCGCCAGCTCGCCGAGGTTGACCGTGCCCGTGACGCCGTACACCAGCCCGATGCCGCCCAGGAAGACGGTGGAGGCCAGCAGGTTGACCGTCACGTAAAGCCGGCCCGCGGCCAGCCGTTGCCGCCCGCCTCCCGCGGTGAGCAGGACGTAGCTGGGGACGAGCATCACCTCGACGAAGACGAAGAGGTTGAACAGGTCGGCGGTCAGCAGCGCCCCGTAGACGCCGGTGGACAGGACGAGGGCCAAGGGGATGAAGGAGGGGTCCTGGTCCTCCCCGGTGGCCGCCGCGAAGACCAGGGACGCCACGACCAGCAGGGCTGTGACGGTCACCACCAGGGCGCTGAAGACGTCGGCGACCAGCGTGATCGCGATGCCGGACGGCCAACCACCGAGCCGCAGGACGGGCCGCTGGCCGTCCATCGCCGCGGTGAGCAGGACGGCGGCCACGACCAGGACGCCGGTGCTGACGCCCACACCGGCCACGCGGCGCATGACGAGGGAGATACCGGCTCTCGTGGAGCCGAGCAGGACCAGCAGCCCGGCTGCTGTCAGCGGGGCCACGACCGGCAGCACCACCAGGCCGCCGCTCACCGCGACTCCCCGTCCGGGTCGGCCGGGCCGTCGGACCGGTTCTCCTCGTCCGCTGCGCTGCCCGCCCGCGCGAGGGCGAGCAGGTACACGGTGATGCCGAAGGTGATGACGATGGCGGTCAGCACGAAGGCCTGCGGCAGCGGGTCCGCGGCCTGATCGGGGTCACCCTGTCCGATCAGCGGCAGGCCGCGCCGGGCCATCCCGCCCGCGGACAGCACCAGGACGTTGACCGCGTGCCCGAGCAGGATGAAGCCGATGACCACGCGGACCAGGCCGCGCTGCAGGACGAGGTAGACACCCCCGGCCACCAGGAGGCCCACGGCGATCGCGGCGGTCATGACGCTGCCCGTCGGGTGGGCAGCGCCTCGGCGGCTGCGCCATGACGGCCGTGCGGACGGTCGCCGGGAGCGGGCCGGGAGTGCGCTGCCGGCACCGACGGCCGGACGTCACCAGGCGAGGGGGACGGTCGGACCGCCCCGGCGCCGAGCCGGTCGAACGCCGTGACCAGCAGTGCCAGCACGAGGAGGTACACGCCCAGGTCGAAGAGCAGGGCCGAGCCGATGCCGACTGTGCTCAGCACCGGGACGTCGAACGGGGTGAGGAACGGATCGCCCTGGAGAGCGGCGGCCGTTCCGGTGCCGAGTGCGAGGAGCAGGCCCACCCCTACGAGCGGCTCCGGCCGCAGGAGGCGCGGCAGCCCGGGGAAGCCCCTGCCGACCTGGTGCAGCCCGACCGCGATCCCGCCGACCAGTGCGGCGATGAAGCCGCCACCGGGTTCGTCGTGGCCGCGCCACAGCAGGTAGGCCGACAGCACGGCCATCCCGGGGATGAGGACCCGGCCGGCGACCTGCAGCACGAGACCGCCGTCGGTCTGCCCGGGTTGGGTCGGCGCGCCGCCGGACCCGCGCTGGGTGGGCTCCCCGCCGAGCAGGACGAGCAGGCCGATGGCCGCGGCACCGAGCACGATCGCCTCGCCCATGGTGTCCATGCCGCGGAAGTCGACGAGGATGGTGTTGACCACGTTGGTCCCGCCGGTCTCCGGCTCCGCGGACTCCAGGAACCAGGCGCCGGTCTCGGAGAGCCCGCGGCGTCCGGTGAAGGCGAACGTGGCGGTCGCGGCGGCCACTCCGAACGCGATGCCCAGGCCGGCGGCGAGGACCGCCCCCGGGCGACCGGCGCGCCCGAAGCGCGGCGGCAGGGAACGGAGCACCAGGACGGCGACCACCGCGGTCAGCACCTCGACGAGCAGAAGGGTCAGAGCGACGTCCGCGGCGCCGGCCAGCAGGAACCAGACCGCCACCACGAGGCCGACGATCCCGACCAGCCCGAGTGCGGCCAAGGCGGAGCGGGTGATCACGGTGCCCCCGGTTGCGAGGGCGAGCAGTGCCAGTACCGGCCAGTCCAGGGGCTGGTCGGTCGGTAGGCGTGCGGGCAGCCCTCCGACGGCGGTCAGCCCCACCGCGCCCAGCACCACCAGGACGATCACGGGCCGGGCGAGGTGAGCGGCGAGGGCGGTGGCCCGGTCCGGCCGCCCGACGGCGGATCCCAGGGCGAGGACCGCATCGTGGGTGCGGTCGAACAGCGCTGCCCCGTCGGGCAACCGCAGGCGCTGTAGAGCCCGGTCGACCGGTTTCCGCCGCAGGAACAGGAGGCTGCCGACGGCGATGGTGATCGCCGACATGACCACCTCGGGACTCAGACCGTGCCAGAACGAGAAATCCGGCACGGCTCCGACGTAGACCACGTCGGCGGCCGCACGGGTCACCATCGGATTGAGCAGGTCGATGCCGGGACCCAACGCCAGGCCGGCGAGAGCCGGCAGCGCGGCGGGCGCGAGGAAGGCTGCCGACGGCTCGTAGAGGTCCGGCTGCCGGGTCGGTCCACCGAAGGCGCCGTAGACGATCCGCATGCCGTAGGCGAAGGTCAGCGCGGAGGCGGTGACGCCCAGGGCTCCGGCGACGGCACCGGCCCAGGGGGCGAAGTCCGCCTGCAGCAGCCCTTGGAACAGGTACTCCTTGCTGACGAACCCCAGCATCGGCGGCACGCCGGCCATGGACAGGGCCGCGAGGCCGGTGACCGTGGCGGTGACGGGCATGACCCGGCGGAGGCCGGACAGCTCCCGGATGTCGCGGCTGCCGGTCTCCTTGTCGATGATCCCGACCAGCATGAACAACGTCGCCTTGAACAGCGCATGGGCGAAGGTGTGCAGCATGGCAGCGGCCAGCGCCACGGGTGTGCCGACGCCGATCACGGCGATCAACAGGCCCAGCTGGCTGACCGTCGAGTGGGCCAGGATCGCCTTGAGGTCGTGCTCCCGCAGCGCCATGAACGCGCCGGCCACCGCCGAGGCCAACCCCACGGTGATCAGCAGCGCCGACCAGGCCGGCTGATCGGCGAACAGCGGGGTGGTGCGCATCAGCAGGTAGATGCCGGCCTTGACCATGGTCGCCGCGTGCAGATAGGCGCTCACCGGGGTCATCGCCACCATGGCGCCGGGCAGCCAGAAGTGCAGGGGCAACTGGGCGGACTTGGTGAAGGCCGCCGTGGCGATCAGTGCACCGATGGGCCAGGCCAACGGAGAGGCGAGCACCTGGTCCCGCTCGGCGAGGATCGTGGCCAGGTCGGTGGTCCCCACCACGACCGACAGCATGATCACCGCGAGCAGCAGAGCCAGGCCCCCGGCCGCGGTGATCAGCAGCGCCCGGCGACCCGGCTTCACGGCCACCTGCCCGGCCGTCCCGATGAGGACGAAGGAGCAGACCGTGGTCAGCTCCCAGAACACGTAGAGCAGCACGACGTCGGCGGCGAGGACCAGGCCCAGCATCGCGCCGGCGAACAGGGTCAGGAGCCCGTAGACGACGCCGTTCCGGCTGCTGTCGCCCATGTAGCGGGGGGAGTAGGCCATGATCAGCACGCCGACGCCCAGCACGATGAGGCAGAACAGCCCCGCCAGTCCGTCGAGACGCAGGGCGAACGACACCTGCAGGGACGGCAGCCAGGTCCACGAGGCGGTCACCGCTCCGCCGTCGAGCACGGTGGGCGCTCCGGTCGCCAGCAGCCCGCCCACCCCCGCGAACCCGGCGGCCAGCAGGTAGCCGGTGTCGCGGCCAAGCCGGCGGTACAGGAGTGGGGCGGCCACGGCCAGCACCGCCATGGCCACCAGGGCCACGAGCAGGATCACGGCTGTCCCGGTGTGCTCGTGGAAGTAATCGGGGCCGTGGCCGCGGCTATCGTCCGGCAGGCCACCATCACGGTTGCCGTCCTCCCCTTGCCCGCATCGGCGGCGGCTGGCTGTCGGCGTAGTCGGGGACTTCGTCTGCAGTCCGGTGGCGCGTACCCGCGGGCGGGCTTGCTGACGCGTGTCCCGTTGGGCACTCGTCGCCGGACGTCACCGAGTCGGGTCGTCCGATCCGGTGGCGGCTCCATCCGAGCCAGCACGGATGTGGTGCTCGGGTCCACGGGTCATGCCGTCGAGCACCCAGTGGTCGAAACCGCGCGGGTCACGGCGTTCGAGCTCATCGAGGAGGCCACCTCGCCAGTCGGCGGCCGCGCGGGGGTCAGCCAGAGACGTCGGGTGGAACAGCTCGTCGCTGCGCCGCCACTCGTCGACCAGGTCCTCGAGAGTCAGGCTCTGCAGCAGCTCATGGGGTGGGTGATGGGGCGCCTCCGTCGACCGGGGCGGTGGTGGAGCGGACTGGCCGTCGACGGGGGCCTGTCCCGTCGGCACCTCCAGGCGGCAGAGCCAGTGGGAGCCCAGGATCGTCAGCAGTCCGACCAGGGCGAGCAGTAGGTGCACGCCACGGTCGCCCAGCTGGTGGATGCCCATGACGAACGGTGCGAACAGCGCACCCACGGTCGCGGCCGGGAGTAGGAACGCGATCGACGGGGTGGCCTCGATGAGCAGCGCCTGGTGCATCGACCAGCGCAGACCCATGACGAGGACGGCGAAGAACGGCACGACCAGCAGCGTGGTCGACGGGTCCAGGTGCAGGACGCCGAAGAGCGCCACTCCTCCGTAGAGGATGCCGAGGGCCCGCCTGCCCACTCGGACCAGGGATCGCTCCAACTCGCTCGGCCCGTGGTCCGTTCGCTCCGTCCGATCCGGCATCAGTGGACCTCCGGAGACGGGGTCGCCGGTCGGACGTCGACGGTGAGCCCGTCCGGCTCCGGCTTCGGCGTCCCGCGGGCGGTTCGGGTCGAGCGCCGCAGCAGGCGGTTGTTCCGGGGTTCGCGTCGGGTGGCGGTGTCGTCGAGCTGGCGTCGCATCCCCTCGCGTACTCGGCTCACGGCCGTGTCCAGGTCGTGGTCCGCCGAGCTGGCCACCAGACGTGGACGACCTGCGATCCAGCACTCCAGGGTCAGGCGTTGGCCACGGCCCCCTCGGTCCTTGACGGACAGCTCCATGTCGACCTGGTCGGCTCGGTAGCGGGCCAGCTGGGCGTCCAGGCGCGCCAGTCGCCTCACCAGGAGACGGCGTTCCCCCTCGCCGAGTCCGGCAGCGAGTCGGAGGGAGCCTGCGACCGTGGCCGTGCCGGGCTCGCCGGGGGCGTCGTCCGGTGAGCGGCCCGAGATCTCGGCGAACCTGCCGTCACCCGAGGGCGACCGGTGGCGTGAGCGGCTCGTCGGCGTGGACCAGGCCCGCCCTCGTCCGCCGCCGGACGTGTGCTCGTCGCGGAGGGGTGCGTCGTGTGGATGGTCGGTCATGTCAGTGCCCGTCCCTCGATCGGAGGCGTCAGGAGCCGTGCCGGGGTCGGCGGCGGAGCGAGGCTCCATGCCGCCCTCGAGTCGTGGGCTGTCACGGATCGGCGGATCACGGCTGACGCGGCGCCGGCCGCCCGGATCCGCAGGTCCGACGGGAGCGCCCCGTGTGCGGCCGAACGGCGCCGGACGTCGACCGTGGGTGGGTGAGCCCTGGTGACCAACGCTCCCGGCCTCCTCCCTCGGTGCACGTCCGCGCTTGCCGACCCCGATGCTGAGGCGGCCCCCGGACGCGGAGGAGAGCCCCGGTCGGCGAAGAAGTGATCGGCGAGGTTGCCGAGTGCGAGCAGCGTCCCGTCCCGGTCGCCCGTTGACCTGGGCACGGTCACGGTGGGCGCGTGACATCGACAGGCCCCCGTCTGCGACGGACGAGTACCTCGAGGAGCGTGAGCGGTCGGGATGCGGCCGGTTCCAGCCGCCGGTCGTGGCACGCCCGAGCCGAGAAGGACCCTCCTTCCTCGACCACGGCCGAGGCAGAGCCCCGACCCGCTCGGGGCGGATCCCGTGACCGGTGGCCACACCGTGCCCCGGGACAGCGGGTCGCAGCGCCGGCCGATGCGCTCGACGGCATCGACGTGTCGGCGTCCGAGCCCTGTGCCGTGCCGGTGCCCGGGCCCGGCAACCCCCGAGGCGCCGTCCATGCCGGGGACGCACCGTGTGCGGGTCTCCGCCCGAGGCAGATGGTCGGCGTCCACTTCTTCCGAGGAGGTCTCCGTGTTGTGGATCGTGCTCGTCCTGCTGCTGGCGCTGGCCGGTGGTTTCCTGGGGACGCTGCTGGAGCTGGCGCTCTGGGTCGTCGTGCTGTTGGTGCTCGGCTCGGCCCTGCTGGGTCTGGTCATCTGGCGGGCGGTGTCGGCTCGTACAGGCTCCGCCGAGCATGTCGGCCGCCGATGACGTCCGGCGTGAGGCCGGGGTCACCGCTCGTCCCCGCGATGTCCGTCCCCGACGGGGCCCGGACCGTGGCGACGGTCGTGCTCCCCCGTTGTCGCGCGGGGCGCGATCGTCCGCCGTCCGCGTGCGAGGGCCCTGGCCGAGCGGACCGGCGCGGACGCCCGCGCGGTCCGCTGGATGCGACGGCTGCGCGACCGTTACGGGCCCGGTCCGGTGCGGGTGCGGATCCCCGGCCGAGAGCTCACCGTCGTCCTGTCGCCCGAACACGTGCAGCGCGTGCTGGCCGGGACGCCCGGCCGTTCACCGCAGCCACCCGGGAGAAGTCCGCGGCACTTGCCCACTTCCAAACCGGAGGTGTTCTCATCTCCGGGCCGGAGGAGACGGCCCGCCGGCGTCCGTTCAACGAGACCGTTCTCGACACCGGGTCCCCGGTGCACCGCCTCGCCGGTCCGATCAGCGTCGCGGTCGCCGAGGAGGCCGAGCGCCTCGTCGCCGAGGTGGACCAGGCCGGTGAGCTCACCTGGGGAACCTGGTCGGCAGCCTGGTGGCGGGCGATCCGCCGCGCCGTCCTGGGTGACGGGGCGCGAGACGACGAGGACGTGACCGACGACCTCCTCCGGCTGCGCCGCAGGGCCAACTACTCGTTGCTCGCCCCGTCGGCGCCGACCACTCGCCGGCGGTTCCTGCAGCGGATGGCCGACTACGTACAGGCGGCCGAGCCCCGGAGCCTGGCGGGCCTGGCGGCCGGTACCCCGGCCGCCCCGGGAACGGAGCCACACCAGCAGATCCCGCAGTGGCTGTTCGCCTTCGACGCGATGACGTGGGCCTCCTTCCGGGCCCTCGCCCTGCTGGCCGCCCACCCGGACGCCGTGCCGCGGGCCCGGACCGAGCTGCCGGCGGCGCCCGACCTGCCGTACCTGCGCGCCGTCCTCCTGGAGTCGCTGCGATTGTGGCCGACCACGCCGGCGATCCTGCGGGACACCACCGGGGCGACGCGCTGGGAGAGCGGCGTGCTCCCGGCAGGCGCCTCGGTGCTCGTCTTCACGCCGTTCTTCCACCGGGACTCCACCCGGTTGCCCGAGGCGCACCGGTTCGCCCCCGAGCTGTGGCTGCGCGGGCGCACGGGGGGGAGGACTGGCCGCTGGTCCCCTTCAGCGCAGGGCCCGGCACGTGCCCCGGTCGCGACGTCTTGCACCTCCCCGAGGGCAGCTGCTCACCTCGCGGTCAAGACGGCGGGACCGGCCTCGCGGCCGGTGCAGCGGTCGTCCGCAGCTGCGGGGGACGGCGACGCAGCCGACCGCGCTGGGATGGGGCGGCGGGCACGCGGCTGCCGGTCGCCAGACCTCGTCCGGTCACCGTCGCGTCGCGGTCTGCGATACCGGCGGATCAGCGGCCCGGCCCGGAAGGCCGGCCTGTCATCGTCCCGCCGGCATCGTCGCCGCGGATGTGGTCCCCGGGGTCGCGCTCGAGTCCGTCGAGCAGCCATGCCCGAAAGCCTGCCGGGTCACGCTGTTGGATCTCTTCGAGGAGGAGGTCGCGGAGCTGGACAGCCCTGTGGGGATCGGTGCGCAGCCGCTGCTTGCTCCAGCGCCACTCGTGCAGCAGCTCGTCGACGGGCAGAGCACCGAGGAGGTCGCGCAGGGAGGAGAGCTCGGCATCCGGCAGCCGCGACGGCTCCTGAGGCCGTGGAACGGCGTCGTCCGAGCCGAGTGCGTGAGCCCATCCCACACCCGCCACCGTGCACAGGAGGGTGAGGACGATGAAGACGTACACGCTGTCCTCACCGAGGGAGTCCATGCCGATGACGAAGGGACCGAACAGACCGGTCCTGACCGCGGCGGGCAGGTAGAGCGTGAAGGGAGCCTCCAGACCGGGGTGGAGCGCTCGATGGACTGCTCGAGCGACCACAGCGCCCAGCAGTCCGCTTGCGGGGACCACGACGAACATCACGATGAGACCGGCACCCAGGGCACCGAGCAGCGCCACGGCCACGTAGAGGGTGGTGAGCACGCCGACCGTCAGACGGTGTGCTCCCCGCAGAGCTGTGGACTGTCCACCGCCTGCGCTGCGGTCCGGACCGAGGGCCCGCAGGGAATCCTCAGCCATGGCGGTCCCCGAAGGTCAATGGTGTCGTCCCCATGTCGAGTGGCGGAACCGCACATGGGCGGTCTGTACGCGAAACGGTGACGGCGCCCGGGTCGGCGCTACCGATCTGAGTGGAGCCGGGAGCGGAGAACGAAGACGACGACGGCATGGCACCCCCCACAGCGAGGCCCCTGACAGGCGGAGCACTCCACCGAGACGGTGCGCGCCGCGGAACCGGTGCGGCCAGGTCCCGCTCCGGCATGCTGGGCGGCCGGCGCTTGCCGTAGCTCAGCAGTGCACAGTGCAGCCCGACGACTCGTTCGCCCGTGGTCTCCTGAGTACTGCAAATCCTCCCGCTTTCCGCCGTCGCCGCGACGTCGACGTCTGGCTGGCGCTGCTGCGCCGTACCCGTTCGTCAGCACGCGCGGGCCGCGATGGTGCGTGCTCGATGGTCCAGGCCCGACAGCGGTGCGGGGCCAGCAGGACCGGAGCGACTGGCCCTTCACGCAGCGACTGTGAGCGGGCGCCGACCGAGGTCCTTCCCGGCGGCCTGTCGGCGGGTCTACCGTCCCCTCTGGTGCGCCGGGAAGCCTGGTCGGCAGTCGTGTCCCCGACTGCCAGGAGCCGGCAATGGCCACCACCTCGTCGTCCGTTCATGCGCTGCGCGCGCATGAACTGAGCAAGCGGTTCGGCGCCACCGAGGCGGTGGCCGACCTGTCGCTGGACGTGGCGCCCGGAGCGGTCTTCGGTTTCCTCGGGCCGAACGGCGCGGGGAAGTCCACGACCATCCGCCTTCTGTTGGGCCTGCTGCGTCCGACCGCGGGCACCGCCGAGGTGTTCGGCGTCCCGGCCGCCGACGTCAAGCGGGCGCACCGGCTGCTGGCCTACGTGCCCGCCGACGTCGCGCTGTGGCCGTCCTTGACCGGCCGGGAGTGCCTGGACCTGCTGGCCGGCGTCGGCCCCGGCACCGACCTGGGCTACCGGAAGGAGCTGCTGGAGCGCTTCGCGCTGGACCCGGACAGGCGGGCCCGCACGTACTCGACCGGCAACCGGCAGAAGGTCGCCCTCGTCGCCGCGTTCGCGACCCGGGCGCCGCTGCTGGTCCTCGACGAGCCGACCAGCGGACTGGATCCGCTGATGGAGCGGGAGTTCCGGGCCTGCATCGCCGAGGCGGCCGCGCGCGGTCAGACGGTGTTCCTCAGCTCGCACCTGCTGGCCGAGGTGCAGGCGGTGTGCTCCCGGGTGGGCATCCTGCGCAGCGGTCGATTGGTGGAGGTGGCCGGGCTGGAGGAGCTGCGCCGGCTGCGGCGGATGGAGCTGGTTGCCGACCTCGCGGCGCCGGCGCCGGGCCTGCAGCGCTTGGCGGCCCTGCCGGAGGTGACCGGGCTGCGCTGGCCGACGCCGGTGCGGCTGGAGCTGTCGCTGAGCGGGCCGCCGGGTGCGGTGCTGCGGGCGCTGGCCGACGCCGACGTCACCCGACTCGAGGTACGGGAGCCCTCGCTGGAGGAGATCTTCCTCGACTACTACGGGGAGGTGCCGGCATGACCACCCGGACCGCCCCGACCCGCGCGCCGGCCGTCACCGGGCCGCAGCCGCCGCGGTCCGCGGGGCGGACGGTCACGACGGCGGCGCTCCGGCAGGTCCGCCGCGGCACGCTCATCGTGGCCATCGTGTGCGCCGGGATGAGCGCGCTGGTGGTGGTGCAGTACCGCAGCCTCGGCGGCGCCCTCGGCACGGCGTCGTTGACGGCGCTGGCGGAGAACCCGGCGATCCGCACGCTGTTCGGCCCGCCGGTCGCGCTCGACGACGCCGGTGGCTTCACCGTCTGGCGCGTCGGCACCGGGCTGGCGGCGTTGGTCGGTATATGGGCGGCCCTGACGGTGACCCGGCTGACCCGGGGCGATGAGGAGGCCCGGCGGTGTGATCTGTTGCTCGGCGGGCGGCTGAGGGTGCGCTCGCTGGTGGCGCTGGTCCTCGGCGTGGTGCTCGCCGCAGCGGCGACGGCGGGAGCGGCGACTGCGATCGCGATGGTGCTCGCGGGGGCCGCCGTGACCGGATCGGTGCTGTTCGGTGCGTGTCTGGCCGGGACCGGGATGGTCGGGGCGGCTCTGGGCTGCCTGGCTGCGCAGCTGCTGCCCGAGCGCCGGTCGGCGTCGGGCCTGGCGGTCGCGGTCCTGCTGGGCAGCCTGCTGGCCCGGATGGTCGCCGACGGCGCGCCCGTGGTGGGTTGGCTGTCATGGGCCAGCCCGTTCGGGCTGCTGGGCCGGGTGGGGCCTTTCGCCGATGACCGGGTGCTGCCCCTGCTGGTCCTCGCGGGGCTGGCCGCGGCACCGGCGGCTGCCGCCATCCGAATGGCGTCCGGCCGCGACCTCGGCGGTGCCCGGCTCGCCGGGCCGGACCGGCGGACGGCGCCCAGCCGGCTGCTGCGGTCCCTGCCCGGCCTGGCCGTGCACCGCACCCGCCGCCCGCTGATGGTGTGGACGGCAGGGCTGATGACCTACTTCGTGGTCATCGGCCTGCTCGCCACGTCGATGACCAGCTTCCTGCGGGACAACCCGGCCTTCGCCCGGATGGCCGCGCAAGCCGGCTTCGCGCAGCTGGGGTCGGTGGAGGGCTACGTGTCGGCGCTGTACGCGCTGCTGGCCATCCCGATCGGGTCGTTCGCCGCGGCCCGGATCGCCGCGCTCGCCACCGATGAGACCGCCGGACGGCTGGCGCTGCTGTATGCGCTGCCGGTGTCCCGGACCCGCTGGGCGGCGACGGAGGCCGCCGCGGTCGCCGCCGCCGTGGTCGTCCTGGCCGCCGCGGCGGGCCTGGCCACCTGGGCCGGCGCGTCCCGGGTGGACGCCGGGCCCGGCCTGGGTGAGGCGCTGGCCGGCGCGCTCAGCGTCGTGCCGGCCGCGCTGCTGTGCCTCGGCGCGGCGCTGGCGGCGCTGGGCTGGGCACGGTCGGCGGTGCTCGCCGTCGGGGTGCTGCCGGCCGCCGGCGGCTTCCTGCTGCTCGTGCTCGCCGACACCCTCGGCTGGCCCGGCGCGATCCGCTGGTTCTCCCCGTTCGCGCACCTGTCCGCGGTTCCGGCGGAGCCGTGGAACGCCGCCGGGGCGGCCGGCATGCTCGCCGTCGCGACGCTGCTGGCCTGGGCCGGATGCCGCCGCTACGGCCACCGCGACCTGACCGGCTGATCCGGACGGGCCGCCGGTATCATTTGCAGTCGGTGTGCCGGGAAGTCTGGTCGGCAAGTCACAGCCGACCCCTCCACCACTTCCCGGAGCTGATCTCTTGTCCGCCCCTGCCCCCACCTCCTTCCGGCTGTTCGACCGCGGCTCCTGGCCTGAGACCCGCCGCATCGCCGGCATCCTCCGCAAGGAGACGGTCGGCGGCGTCCTGCTCATCGTCGGCGCGGTGCTCGCCCTCGCCTGGGCCAACAGCCCCTGGTCGGCCGCCTACGAGACCCTGCGTGACACCCGGGTCGGGCCAGCTGCGCTGCACCTGGACCTCACGCTGGGCACCTGGGCCGCCGACGGACTGCTGGCGATCTTCTTCTTCGTCGCAGGCCTGGAGCTCAAACGCGAGTTCGTCGCCGGTGACCTGCGTGACCCGCGTCGAGCGGCGTTGCCAATCGCCGCGGCGGTCGGCGGCATGGCCGCACCGGCACTGCTGTACTGGGCGATCAACGCCAACGCTGGCGACGGGGCGCTGGCCGGGTGGGCGATCCCGACCGCCACCGACATCGCCTTCGCCCTCGCCGTCCTGGCGGTGATCTCCACCCACCTGCCCGCGGCGCTGCGGACCTTCCTGCTCACCCTGGCCGTCGTCGACGACCTGCTGGCCATCACGATCATCGCGATCTTCTACACGTCCTCGCTGGCGGTCACGCCGCTGTTGCTGGCGCTGGTCCCGCTGGCGGTCTTCAGGTTCCTGGTGCAGAAGCGGATCCGGTCCTGGTGGCTGCTTCTCCCCTTGGCGACGCTCACCTGGGTGCTGGTGCACGAGTCCGGTGTGCACGCCACCGTCGCCGGCGTGCTGCTGGCCTTCACCGTGCCGGTGGTCCGCAGCCAGGCCGCCGGCGGACCCGAGGCCGGACCGGGGCTGGCCGAGCACTTCGAGCACCTGGTCCGCCCACTGTCTGCAGGTGTGGCAGTTCCGGTGTTCGCGTTCTTCTCCGCCGGGGTCACCGTCGGCGGGCTGTCCGGGCTGGGCGCGGCGCTGACCGACAGCGTCGCGGTCGGCATCATCGTCGGCCTGGTCGTGGGCAAGGTCATCGGGATCACCGCGGCCACCTGGCTGGTCGCCCGCTTCACCCGCGCCGAGCTCGACCGCGACCTCGGCTGGCCCGACGTCATCGGGCTGTCGCTGCTGGCCGGCATCGGGTTCACCGTCTCGCTGCTGATCGGGGAGCTGGCGTTCGGCGCCGGGACGTTGCGCGACGAGCACGTCAAGGTCGGCGTCCTCGCCGGCACCCTGCTGGCGGCGCTGCTGGCCACGGTCCTGTTGCGGCTGCGGGACCGCCGGTACCGGCGCATCGCCGAGGCCGAGGCCCGCGACGCCGACGCCGACGGCATCCCCGACGTGTTCCAGCCACCGGGCTCACACGTCCCCGCCGAGACGGTCACCGAACGCTCCAACCGTCGTCACCAGTCGGATGGCCGACCGCCCGAGGGGAAGCGCTGACCCGGCCGGATGAGCCGCGAGGCAGGCTGGGCGAACGAGCCGTCCCTCGTGTTGGCGGCACGCGGTGACCGGGGCTGCCGACCCGGGAACTCGCTCCGTGGCTTCGACTGGGTGCGGACCAGCCCATGCCGAGACGTCCCATCGCCGGCGGCCGGACCCTGCACGTCACCGAGAGGATCGGCCTGGCCGGTCCGCAGCGGCGGCGTCGTTGCCATACGTCCGGGCGACGGCGTGGAGCGCTCATCGGGGGAGTAGCACTGGCACGGCGCCGCCCCGACCACTTCGTCGACCACCTGGCCATCGGGGCGGCCTCGACGACGGGCAGGCCGGCTACGAACGGAGTGGGCGGCACCCTCCCCGCGGGGGCGAGGAGTACGGCAAGCACCTCACCTGCACTTCCAGTCCGCTTGCCGCCTCCCGCGCGAGAGAAGCCGAGTTCGGGCAGTCTGGAGCGACGTTTCTCGACCACCATTGGGGTCCATTCGGGCCCGTTCGCCTTCATTCGCCGTGTACCGGTCAACCTGCACAGATGTATCGCAGCGAACGAGAGTGAGACGCTGTTCTGGCTCAGCAGCGAGGCGACCACCCCGGTGATGCCGTCACCGGTCCCGGGCTCGGCGGCTCCTCTCCGACCTACGGCCGCTGTTGTCGTTCGTCATGTCGAGCGCGGGTCGCGCGAAGCGACCCAGGGTGGGCTTTGGCGGTGGGATCGCGGCGGGTCTTGGCCAGGCTGGCGACGGTGACGACGGCGAGTACGACGACGATGACGCCCAGGCTGAGCGGGGTGGGGATCTCCGGCACGCGCGGGTCGATGTCGACGTGGGCCCAGTGGAGGATCAGCTTGACGCCGATGAAGGCGAGGATGATCGCCAGCCCGGCGGAGAGGTAGACCAGCCGGTCGAGCAGGCCCTTGACGAGGAAGAACAGCGCCCGCAGTCCCAGCAGGGCGAAGGCGTTGGCGGTGAACACGATGTAGGGCTCGGAGGTCACCCCGAAGACGGCCGGGATGGAGTCGAGGGCGAACAGCAGGTCGATGCTGCCGATCGCGATGAGCACGACGAACAGCGGCGTGACCATGCGCCGGCCCTGGACCCGGGTGGTGAGCCGGCCCCCGACGTAGTCGGGGGTGACCGGCAGGAACCGGCGCGCGGCCTTGACCATCGCGTTGTCCTCGATGTCGGGGTCCTCGTCGCGGTGCCGGAACAACTGCACGGCCGTGTAGATCAGCAGCAGGCCGAACAGCAGGAACATGAAGGAGAACAGCGACAGCAGCGTCGCGCCCAGCGCGATGAAGATCGCCCGCATGATCAGGGCCAGGACGATGCCGAAGGTGAGCGCTCTGTGCTGGTGCTCCTCGGGCACCGAGAAGGTCGTCATGATGATGACGAAGACGAAGAGGTTGTCGACCGACAGGCTCTTCTCGACGACGTATCCGGCGAAGTACTCGGTGCCGGGTCCGCCGCCGTAGGCCACGGTGAACCACACGCCGAACGCCACGGCCACGGCGATGTAGAACACCGACCATGCCGTGGCCTCGCGGAAGCCGACGCGGTGCGGGCGGACCGCGGCCAGGACCAGGTCCACCGCCAGCAGGGCCAGCACGAAGGCGATGGTGAGCGCCCAGGTCAGTCCGCTGATCTCGACCACGCCGGTCTCCGTCCTGTCGCCGGGTGCCCCCTGCCGATGCCACAGGTGCGCCCGGTGGGATGCCCGCCGGGCTGCCGGCTGAATCTGCCGCCCCGGTCGTCGGGCGACGGGCACCGGGCTGACGTGGCGCCCGAGATGCCGCTCGCGGCGAGGCGGCGACCCGGTCGCCCGGACACGCGGAGCCGATCCATGACCAGCCCGTCACTGGAGAAGGCTCCGGCCGCTGCGTGAATTCACTTGTCAACGCCACCTGCGTTGGCTCGGGCGGATTACGTCCGCAGCGGACAGGTCGGGGTCGGAGCGGCGCTGAGGTGGACGACACGCCCGGCGCGGAGGAGTCGTACAGCGACCAGTACGGCAACGCGCTCCGAACGGTGGCGCACCGGGCCGGACGCCGGCGAACGTCGGAGGCCTCTGATCTGCACTGATTGCACAGTCGCGAACCGTGGCGGACCCCGATGTGACTGGGGGACAAGCAGTGCACCAACCGGCGGCCGCGGGATGCTCCCGGCGACGGCCCTCCCGGTGATGGGGGAGCGGTAGTCGACAACCCCCTTCATCGCGGCCACGTTCAGTGAGGTTTTCTCAGCGGATTGGTGGCCGACTGGATTGCCTGTGTTGAAGAGTGCAGGTCAGCAGCCGGTCGGGCGTGTCGCTGCATAGAGCGTGGGGCCCCGCATCGAGGATCGGTTCTGCCTAGGAACGATCGTCACCGCAAGGACCCCACGTGATCACCTACTCTGCCACGCTCGACGTGCCCGCTGAAACCGCCACGCTGCTGACCGAACTGCTGATCGCCGAACGGCTGCGCCGGGGCACCGGCGTGGGCGCCCGCGCCGCGTCGGCCCGAGAGCAGGCGGTGCTGGTGCTGCGCTGGTTTCGCGAGGACGCCGACATGACGGTGCTCGCCGCCGACACCAAGATCTCGATCGCCACCGGCTACCGCTACCTGCACGAAGGCATCGACGCCCTCGCCGCCCACGCACCAGACCTGCACCAGGTGCTCGAGGCCGGCAAGGCCGCCGGCTGGACCCATGTCGTGCTTGACGGCACCCTCATCCGCACCGACCGCTGCCGAGTGAAGAACCCCGACACCGGTCATGACCTGTGGTTCTCCGGCAAGCACCACACCCACGGCGGCAACGTGCAGATCGTCAGCGACCCCGACGGGCACCCGGTCGCAGTCTCTGACGTCGAACCCGGCTCGACCCATGACCTGGCTGCCGCCCGAGCCACCGGCTTCCTCGGCGCGCTGCAGGCCGCAGCTGCCCTGCTGGGCCTGCCCGCGCTGGCCGACAAGGGCTACAACGGCGCCGGCGCCGGCGTGCTGACCCCAACCAAGGGCCACGGCCTGCATCCGGACAACCTCGCCCGCAACCAGCTCATCGGCTGCCTACGCGCCGAAGGCGAACGCGGGATCGCGCTGCTCAAGACCCGCTGGAAGGCGCTCAACCGCATCCGACTGTGCCCTCAGCGGATCGGCGCCGTCACCAAAGCAGCGCTCGTCCTGACCCGCGCCGAACGACCAATCCGTTGAGAAAACCTCAGTGACGACGGATTCCGACGAGCTGGCCGGGGGGGCCTCGCAGGTGGGGACAGCGGTCCTTGACCACCATTGGGCTCTGTCCGAGGTCGTTCGGCCCGGTTCACCGTTGCTCCGTATGCCGCTTGATTCGCACAGACGGTTCTGGACGAACGCGGGCGAACCCGCGGCCGACGGCTGGGGGTCTAGGGGTCGCAGGTTCAAGTTCTGCCAGCCCGGCAGCGAAACCGCAGGTCAGAGGCGGGCCGGCCCGACTCCTGCGTGAGTAAGACGCCGGGTACGGCAACCGTCCTCGGGATTGTCCCTGGGCGGACCCCACTGGCCCGTTCCCGACGCGCAGCGGCGGGTGCGTGGAAGGGTGCGTGCATGCTGGCCGCACTGAGCGTCGTCCGCCTGTCGACCACGCCGATCAAGGGTCTCTCGCTGGACCATCCCTCCTCGATCGAGCTGACGACGCACGGTGCCGTCGGCGACCGGCAGTTCTTCCTGACCGACGGGGAGGGGCGGCTCCAGAGCTGCACCGCCAACGCCGATCTGCTGCCCTTGGCGGCGAGGTTCGACCAGGACAGCCGCCGCCTCGAGGTGGTCAGCGGCGACGAGGTGCTGTGCGCCGGCACCGTCGATTCCGCCGGCGCCATCGACACCGACATGTGGGGCCTGCGCAGCATCGTCGCCGATGTCGTGGCGGGCCCGCAGTGGAGCACCTTCTTCTCCGATCTCCTCGGCAGACGGGTCCGCCTGGTGCAGGCCCGGCAGTCCGCCTACGACGTGCACCCCGCGACGATCCTCGGCAGCAGTTCCGTCGCCGAGCTCGCGCGCCGGTCGGGCCTCGCCTCGGTCGATCCCCGGCGCTTCCGGATGCTGATCGAGTTCGTCGGCGGGACGCCGCACCTCGAGGACTCGTGGGGTGGCACGCTCCTGCGGATCGGCGGCGCGGTACTGCGGGGCGGTGGCCCGGTGAAGCGCTGCGCGGCGACCACGCGCGACCCCGCTTCCGGTGCTGTCGACCTGCAGACGCTCCGCCTGATCACGGCCTACCGCGGCCGCCGGGAATCCGAGCTCGGAGTCGGGGCGACCTTCGGCCTGTACTGCGAGGTGCTCGAGCCGGGGACCGTCGCGGTCGGCGACTGTCTGCGCGTCGGCTGACCGACCTGGCGAGCCTCCGCCGTCTCCAGCTGCTTCTCGCGGGCCTCGAGCCGCCGGCCTGAGAAGTGGCCCCGCTCGGCGACGTCACTCGCAGACAATCGGCTCGAGGTCGGCGAGCGCGTCCGTGAGCACGTACTCGACGGCCAGGCAGCGGGGGACTGGCGGTCACCCTGCTCGTCACCGGCGTCGTGGTCGGGCCGCTGGGCACCGTCTTCAGGTTGTCCTGGAACGCCGTCAGCTGCCCCCATGCATCTATTACTCATCCAATACTGCCGTCAACAGCCGTAGTCCACTGAGTCCAACCATCGACTCGCTTCCCCTTCGACCTGCGCGTTCAACGCCTGCGGGCGCCAGCAAACAAGACCGCGATCAAATCGCAGGGTTGTTGGTTCGAGTCCAATCGGGGGAGCAGCACCGCGGGTCAGCGGCTCGCAGGCCGCTCCGGCCCGGTACCACTGTCCGCTGGAGTCGCAAGAAGCCCGTGACGTTGGGGCGCGCGACGGCGCTGCGTGAGCCCTCGGGGTCCCGATCGGCCCCGGTGAGCGTGACGGGCAGTGTCAGGGCGATCTGGCCGGTGGACAGGCCGGCCTCGTCGAGCCGGGTGGTCACGGTCTTCCGGAACATGTGCGAGGTGACCCAGGGGGCCGGCCCGGTCGAGGCCTTGAGCAGGTCACCGCTGGTCCTGCTCGGTCGCGGAGGCGATCGTACGGGCCGGAGAAGATGACCGTCGGGTCCTCGGTGGTCGCCAGGGTGGGTGAGGCGGCGCTGGAGCAGGTGCCCCGTTCGCGGTGGCAGGGCGATGGTGCGCTGGCCGGCATCGGATCTCGGAACGTCCTGGATGACCAGGCTGCGATCTCCCTCACGGATGACGGTGCCGGCAACGGTCAGCGTGGCGGCTGCGAGGTCGACGGCCGTGGGTAGGACGGCGCATGCCCAGCCGATGCGCAGGCCGGTGCCGGGCGGGGGGAGTGGACGAGGTCGGGCAGGTCCTGGTGTGCCGCCGCACTCGGCTCTTCGGCGGCCACCTCCCTGGCACCCACGCCGTTGACCCGGCTCCGGCTGTTCTCCGGGTAGGGCAGTCGCTCGCCGGCGCGGTTCTCGGCGCGCCCGGTCTCTGCGAGCTCCTTCGACGTTCGGGTCGGCACGTCCGTGCCGGCGGGTGAGGACCACGGTCCCACCGGAAATCGTCCGCCCTGAGGTGTTCGGCGCTGGCCGTGACCGGCCGGCGACGCCGTCGCGCCGCTGTGACGCACAGTTGTGTCGAGGCCAGAGTGTGCAGAGAATCACTTGAGACTCTTGTTTGGCGACAGGCCCTCTGGTTCCCTCATGCGAAGTCGGTCTCGGATGACGCAACACAGTTAGGGAGTGTCATGGAGCAACCGCGTAGCCGGCCAGCCTCACCCTCCGGCCACCTGAGCCAGTCAGAGGCGGTCGGAGCTGCTCCGACGCCTGGCAGTGGCGCCCTCGGAGCGGGGGAGGAGCGCTCCACCGTCCATGCCACGGACGTGACCGTGACCGGGACCCACCCGGCCATCGCGGAGCCACCGCCGTGTGTCGCCGACCGGCACTGGGCGGTGGACAGGGTCCTGTTCGCGGTCGCCGCGGTCATGGCACTGGGCTTCGTGCTCTGGGGCTTCGCCACCCCCACGGGCCTGGGCGCCGTGAGCAGCTCGATCCTCGGCTGGGTCACCGGGAACCTGGGCTGGCTGTTCGTGCTGCTGGCGTCGACGTTGGTGGTCTTCGTCATCTGGCTGGCGGCCGGCAAGTACGGGCGCATTCCGCTGGGTCGGGACGACGAGCGGCCGGAGTTCCGCACCGTCTCGTGGATCGCAATGATGTTCAGCGCCGGTATGGGCATCGGGCTGATGTTCTACGGGGTCGCCGAGCCGCTGTCGCACTACGCCTCCCCACCGCCGCTGACGGTCGACGCCGAGTCGTCCCAGGCCATCGAGACGGCGATGGCGACCACGCTGTTCCACTGGACGCTGCACCCGTGGGCGATGTACGCCGTCGTCGGGCTGGCGATCGCCTATGGCACCTTCCGGCGGGGGCGCCGCCAGCTGATCAGCTCCGTCTTCGTCCCCCTGCTCGGCGAGCGGCGGGCCGCCGGCCCGGCCGGACGGGTCATCGACGTGCTGGCCATCTTCGCGACGCTGTTCGGGTCGGCGGCATCCCTCGGCCTGGGTGCGCTGCAGATCGGCAGCGGGGTCGAGATCCTCGGCTGGGCAGGAGACGTCGGCAACGGCGTCCTGGTCGCCATCATCGCGATCCTGACCGCCGCCTTCGTCGCCTCGGCCGTCTCCGGGATCGAGCGCGGAATTCAGTGGCTGGCCAACACCAACATGGTCCTGGCCCTGCTGCTGGCGGTGTTCGTCTTCGTCCTCGGCCCGACGATCTTCATCCTCAACCTGATCCCCGACGCGGTCGGCAGCTACTTCTCCGACCTCGGCAACATGGCGGCGCGCACGGAGGCCACCGGCGGTGACCCGATGGCCACCTGGCTGCGCGGCTGGACGGTCTTCTACTGGGCCTGGTGGATCAGCTGGACGCCGTTCGTCGGCCTGTTCATCGCCCGGATCAGCCGCGGCCGCACCATCCGCCAGTTCGTCACGGGTGTGCTCCTGGTGCCCAGCCTGGTCAGCCTGCTGTGGTTCGCCATCTTCGGCGGCGCCGGGATCGCCGCCCAGCGCGACGGTGCGGACGTAGCCGGTCAGGGCACCACGGAGGGGCAGCTGTTCGCCGTCCTGGGGCAGTACCCCCTGGCCACCGCCGCGACCGTGCTCGTGATGATCCTCGTGGCGATCTTCTTCGTGTCCGGTGCGGACGCGGCCTCGATCGTCATGGGGTCGCTCTCGCAGCGCGGCACCCTGGAGCCCAGCCGTTGGGTCGTCGTCTTCTGGGGCGTCGTGATGGGCTCGGTCGCAGCGATCATGCTGCTCCTCGGCGAGGAGGGTGCGGCCCTGACGGGGCTGCAGAACTTGACGATCATCGCGGCACTGCCCTTCGCCCTGGTGATGACGGCGATGGCCGTGAGCCTGGTCAAGGACCTGCGCCGCGACCCGCTCGTCCTGCGCGGCAACTACGCCGCCCTGGCGATCGAGCAGGCCGTCGTCGACGGCATCACCCGCCACGGCGACGACTTCGTCCTCGTCGTGGAGAAGACCCCGATCCCGGCGGCACCCAACGCCGTGGCCACGCCGGAGCGGCTGTCCCCGGAGGCGGGTGCCCAGCCGTCGTCCAGCAGCCCCAACGGCAACTTCGTGGCGCCGGAGGGGACCGCGGCCGTCCCTGCACCCGCCCAGCCCCGGGCGGAGGTCATCGGTCGTCCGTTGGACCCGCGCGACTGAGCGGACCCCCCCTGCCCCCGCTCGCGCGGCTCGCGGCGGGACCTGCAGGGGGCCGGCCGGCGGGAGGAGCCTCCCGGCACCGGAGCTGCTGTCTGCGGCTCCCGGTGCCGGGAGGCTCTGCCGTGTCGGGGGCTGTTCACACACCGGGCCCGGTAGGCCGGCGCGGCCCGGTCGCGGCGCAGCGCGGTGTGCGAGTCGGGGGCCGGCGCGGTCGGCCGTCCCGACGGGGCACCGGCGCGACGGGCGGGGTCGTGGCCCTGCGGGGACGGTGACCGGGCAGCGGTCCGGCTGTGCGGAGCGAGCCAGCTGAGGCCCGACCCGGTCGGCGACGCCGTGCGGACCCGGCCCCTGCCGTTGCACTCCTGAGACGTCCGCAGTCCGGACGACGCGAGCTCCCCGCGCACCGGCGGGTCCCGGCGTGCCGCCAGGCCAGCCCGTGCACTCAGGGGCGGCGCCACACCGCCTGCGCGCCGGACGTCCGGGCCGGCTCGGGCGTGGGCGCTCACGGGGCGTGGACCGGGGGGCTCGGGCGCCGGCCGGCCGCGTGCTCGTGCCCGGCGGCGCGGGGGAGCGGCCGACCTCCCCTGGGCGACCGCTGCCGGTGGACCACCGCAGAGGCGGGTGACCCGGGCGCCGCGCGGTCCCGCCGCGGGCGGTCAGGCCCGGTCGGCGGTCACGACTGCGTCAGTACGGCCGCGCGCAACTGGCGGCGGGCGTCGACCAGCCCGGACCTCGGTGCCGTCGTGGAGGAGCACCGTGCGGTCGAAGTGGTCCAGACCGACCGCGGGAGGCCGGCCAGGGAGACCCCGACCACGGCGATCGTCGGGCTCATGCGGCACCGTCCGCGGCGGCCGCGGGCTGCACGTAGACCATGCCGTCCCACCCGACGACCCGGTGGTGCGGACGGGTGTCTTGGCGGGCGGGCCGGAGACCTTCCCGGTGCGCAGGTCAAAGCAGGAGGCGTGCAGCGGGCACTCCACGGCGCAGCCGTCCAGCCAGCCGTCGGCCAGCGAGGCGTCCTGGTGGGTGCACGTGTCGTCGATGGTGTAGACCGCGACGTCGACGTTGAAGACGGCGATGGGCTCGTCGGCCTCGACTCGGGTCGCCTCGCCGGGCGGCAGCGCGGTCGTGGGACAGACCGGGAGCATGAACGCTCCGGGGTCGTCATCGTTGCCAGACTCGCGACTTTTGCCGATGACGCAACAGCATGGTTCCGGCTCCCTGCCGCGTGAAGAGGCGCGGGGCACCCTGCCGTCCGCCACCTACGCTGTGGTCATGAGTGGTCCGCAGGGTGAGAGCGCAGCGCGGGGCTCGGTCGTAGCGGTCCAGTCGGTCGACCGTGCGCTGAGCGTGCTGGAGATCCTGGCGGCGTGCGGTGAGGCCGGCGTCACGGAGGTGGCCGCCGAGCTGGGGGTGCACAAGTCCACGGCCTTCCGGTTGGTGGCGGCGCTGGAGAGCCGGGGCTTCGTCGAGCAGCTGGCCGATCGGGGCAAGTACCGGCTGGGCTTCGGTGTCGTGCGCTTGGCCGGCGCGGCCGCGGCGCAGTTGGACATCGCCCGGGAGGGGCGGCCGATCTGCGAGGCGCTGGCCGCCGACCTCCAGGAGACGGTCAACATCGCCATCCTGGACGGCGACCGTGCGGTGAACGTCAGCCAGGCCCGCGGGCCGGCGGCGCTGAGCACGCACAACTGGGTGGGGCAGGGCACCCCGCTGCACGCCACCTCCAGCGGCAAGGTGCTGCTGGCCTACGCCTCCGATGCGGTCCGCAAGGACGTGCTGTCCCGGGAGCTGCCGCGCTACACCCCCGCGACGATCAGCGATCCCGAGGTGCTGCGACAACACCTCGACCTGATCGTCGACCAGGGCTGGGCCGCCACCGCCGAGGAGTACGAGGTGGGGCTCAATGCCCTCGCCGCGCCCGTCCGGGGTGCGGATGGGGACGTGTTCGCGGCCCTCAGCGTCTCGGGGCCGTCCTTCCGCATCGACTCGGAGGACTTCCCGAGGCTGGCCCGGCGGGTGCTGTCGGGCGCTGAGGAGCTGAGCAGGAGGCTGGGCTTCTTCGGCCAGACCCGCTGACCCGGCGGGGGCGCTGTCGTCGGTGATGGTCGAGGTGGCGCCCGGTGCAGGCCAACTGGGAGTTCATCGTCGAGAACTTCATGGAGTGCTACCACTGCGCGACGATTCACCCCGAGCTCACCGAGGTGCTCCCGGAGTTTGCCGACGGCTACGCCGCGCAATTCTTCGTCGGCACGGCGCGGAGTTCGGTGCGGACGTGCAGGGTGTCACCGTTGACGGCAACTAGGCCCTGTTTGATAGGTCCCGCAGCCAGATGTTGATGTTGGTGATCTCCACGGTGGCGTCGTATCGGACGGCGAGCTTGTCGTAGCGGGTGGCGAAGCCGCGGTGCTGCTTGTGCCGGTTGATGCCGCACTCGACCGCGTGCCGCTGGCGGTACTGGGCGGAGTCGAACGTCGGCGGGCGCCCGTCGGCCGATCCCTCTGCCACCGGTGGGCCTGCTGATCGGCCTTGATCGGGATGGTCGCCGGGATGCCGCGCCGGCGTAGATAGGCCCGGTTGCCCCGGGACGAGTAGGCCTTGTCGCCCAGCACCCGGTCCGGGCGGTGCGCGGCCGGCTCGGCCCGGACCGCCGCGGTACCCGGATCCGGCCGAGCACGGCGGTGAACTGCGGGCTGTCGGCGGCCTGCCCTGCCGTGAGCGTGGTGGCCAGCGTCTTGCGGCCCTGCTCGCTGGCCGGGTGCACCTTCGTCGTCAGCCCGCCGCGGGAGCGGCCGAGTGCGTGGTTGGCCGGCTCCCCGATCGGCGGCTCGACCTGGGTCTCGGGATGGCGGCGGGCGCCGGCGGCGTGCTGGTGGGCCCGGTTGATCGTGGAGTCCACTGACACCACCCCCTCGATCAGTCCGGCCTCGGCACTGATCGCCTGCAGGTCGGTGAGGATCGCCGCCCACCGGCCGGCCAGCTGCCAGGCGCGGAACAGCCCGTAGACCGACTGCCAGGTGCCGTAGCGCTCGGGCACGTCCCGCCACGGACAACCGGTCCGGGTGCGGAACCGGATGCCGTCGATCAACTGCCGCAACGTCCAGCGCCGGGTCTACCTGACTTCTTGCCGACCGCAGCAGCGACTCCAGCACCGAGGCGAGGATCGCCCACTACTCGTCGGTCAGGTCATGGCGGGCACCGGCCGGTAGGGTGCCGTCCACGAGGTCTCCGTGGTGAGGGTCTTCACGGTCACTATGCGCCGCCCGAGGTCGAGCACCGCGCCCTCGTCGACAGTGTCCACCCGCTCGTGACCGGTCAGGTGGAAGGTCTCGTCGAGCTGCCGGCGGTAGTCATCGGCGTCGGCGGCCGCCATGCCGAACCCCGCGAGCAGCGTCTCGGGGTCGCGGACGGCCGCGCCTCCGCGGGGTGGGCGACGACCGGCACCTCCGGGAACAGGTGGAGCCCCGCGACGTGGTCCTCGTGTGCATGGGTGACGGCGATGAGCTCGACGTCGCGTGCGGCCCACCGCGCCGGCCGACCTCGAGGGACGGGTCAACCAGGACGGTGCCCTCCCGTCCCGCTGACCAGCAGGGAGTTGCCGACCAGCCAGACGTTGTCGTCGACGTCGACGTCCTGGCCGTCGAGGCTGAAGACACCGGAGACCACGATCTTGTCGATTCGGGCGGTCATGCGTCCACCTCGCCGGGGGTGCTCGTCGGCCCGCGAGCGGCGCTGCCGTTCTCACCAGTGAGCTCACAAGGCCGCTCACTCGTCCAACATCACGACCGAGCGCAGCACCTTGCACCGGCGCAGGTCGTCGAAGGCCTTCTCGAGGTCATCGAGGCCGAGGGCCTCGGCCCTGCCGGTAGAGGTCGACCAGCATCGGGAAGCCCCGGGAGGACAGGCAGCCGCCGTACCAGCTCGACTTGATCGCTCCGCCGCGCACGAACACCTCGAGCAGCGGCAGGGTGATCTGCACGGGACGATCGGGGCTTGCTCCACCCCCTGGCGCCCGTCCCCCCGCCCTCGCTGTCCGATCCCGCACCGACGTGGCGCCAGGAGGTCGTCGCAGTACCACTCAGGGCGTCCGGTCGAGCCGGACGCCCTGAGTGGTGAGAGTTCGCCGCTGCCCTACTGGTGGCCGGCCGGCTCACGGTCGGCGTCGGTGAGCACCGGGACTCCGGGTGAGGTGGGCGGTGATCCGTTCGGGTGCGGGATCTCGTGGAGGTGGGCGATGACGGCCCGCCGAACCTGGGGGTCGAGCGTCGAGGTGTAGGGCTCCCGGCGCAGCTCGCGAACCAGGTTGATGCAGATGGCGATGAGCACCACCACGAAGGGCATCGCCACCAGGATGGTGGCCGACTGGATGACCTCGAGCCCACCGGCGAGGGTGAGTGCTGCGGCGACGGCCGCGATGGACACGCCCCAGAGGATGACTACCGCGCGGGCGGGCGAGGTCGTGCCCCGCTGCGACAGCATGCCGAGGACCATGGACGCGGAGTCGGCGCTGCTGACGAAGAACAGCGTGATGAGCACCATCACGAGCAGCACGGTGAGTGTGACGAGCGGGAACTCGCCGAGCAGGGCGAACAGTGCTCCCTCGGTGCCTTGGTCGGTCAGGGCCTGGCTGAGCTCGGCCTGGCCGGTGAGCTCCAGGTGGGTGGCGGTGCCGCCCAGGACGCCGAACCACACGATGCTGACCATGGTCGGAATGATGATCACGAAGGTGACGAACTGCCGGATCGTGCGGCCGCGAGAGATGCGCGCGATGAACGTCCCCACGAACGGCGTCCAGGACATCCACCACGCCCAGTAGAACAACGTCCAGCCGGCCAGCCACTCCTGACCGCCCCAGGCGCCCGAGGCCAGACTCATGGCGGGAAGAGCGGCCAGGTAGTCCCCGGTGGCGTCGGTGATGGTGTTGAACAGGTGCGTGGTGGGGCCCAGCACGAAGACGAAGGCCACCAGCAGGGCGGCCAGCACCACGTTGGTGTTGCTGATCAGCTTGATGCCCTTGTGCACGCCACTGACCGCGGACAGGACGTAGAGCAGCGCGAGGCCGGCGATGATGGCCACGGCCACGCCGTTGTTCCGCGGAACGCCGTAGTTGGCCGCCAGACCGCTGTTGACCTGGAGCGCGCCGAGGCCGAGCGAGGTCGCCGCGCCGAACACGGTGGTGAAGATGGCGAGGATGTCAACGGCGCGGCGGACGCCGGTGCGGTGCTCGGCGACCAGCGGGACGACCGCGGAGCTGACCAGGCTCGGCCGCCCCTTGCGGAAGACGCCGTAGGCCAGGGCCATCGCCATGACGGCGTACATCGCCCAGGGGTGCAGGCCCCAGTGGAAGATCGTGTACTGCAGCCCCAGGCGGGCGGCCTCCGGAGTCCCCGCCTCCTCGAGGCCGAGTGGGGCGGCCGCGAGGTGGGACAGCGGCTCGGCGACGCCCCAGAAGAGCAGACCGATGCCCATGCCGGCCGCGAAGAGCATGGAAATCCACGAGCCCGTGCTGAACTCCGGTCGCTCGTCGTCCCTCCCCAGCCGGATGCGGCCGTAGCGGGACAGCGCCAGGAACGCAGCCAGCGCGACGAACCCCGAGCTGGTCAGGACGAAGACCCAGCCGGCGTTGGTGATGACCGTGCTGAAAGCGGTGCTCACAGCGCTCGACAGGCTGTCGCTGGCGAGCACCCCCCAGAGCGCGAACGCCAACACCAGCGCCAGGGAGACGCCGAAGACCACTCGGTCCGTCTGCGGCGGGTTGACGTGCTCGCGTCCAACGGCCGACCCGGCGCCCGGTGCAGGGCCACCTTTCGGCCCGTCGCTCGGCGCGCTGAAGGGTGAGGCGTGCTCGCGATTCGAATGCTCCATAGTCCCTCTGTCGGTCTGTTGCGTAGTGCGAAACTGTCTGCGCATGAGGGAACCAGACGGTCCATCACTGGACAAGAGTCCGAAGTGACTTTCGGCACAAGTCGCGCTGAGTGATCCCTATGTGCCGGGGCAGTGACAACCGAGTGAGATCGCATCACAACGACATCTCCCAGTCGGGTGACGTCCCCGCTGGTGGTGTAAGTCCAGGTCACCGCTCGCGTGGAGGACCACGCGAAGGGGCCATCGTGTGATGGTCAGCGAGACCACGCCAATGGTTCTCGCGGAAGGACACAGCACACGATGGCCCTGGACCAGTCTGCCCTGCTCGAGGTGCTCGACGCACTCAAGGCAGCCGATGTCGACGACCGCATCCGGTCGGCGGCCACCACGATCTACCAGGCGTTGATCGAGGCCGAGCTGACCGCGGTGATCGGGGCGGCGCCGCACGAGCGCACCGAGGGTCGCACCGCCCAGCGCAACGGCTCCCGCCCCCGCACCCTGTCCACGACGGCCGGGGATCTGGAGCTGCGGATCCCCAAGCTGCGCGCCGGGTCGTTCTTCCCCTCGCTGCTGGAACGCCGGCGGCGGATCGACCAGGCGCTGTTCGCCGTGGTCATGGAGGCCTACCTGCACGGGGTGAGCACGCGGAAGGTCGATGACCTGGTGCGGGCGTTGGGCGCCGACACCGGCATTTCCAAGTCCGAGGTCTCCCGGATCTGCGCCGACCTCGATGCCGAGGTCAGCTCTTTTCAGGACCGTTCACTGGCCGAGCAGGCCTTCCCGTACGTGTTCCTCGACGCCACCTACTGCAAGGCACGGGTGAACCGGCGGGTGGTCTCCCAGGCCGTGGTCATCGCCACCGGCGTGGCCGCCGACGGCCACCGGGAGGTGCTCGGCTTCGCCGTCGGCGATTCGGAGGACGGCGCGTTCTGGACGGCGTTCCTGCGCTCGCTGAAGGCCCGCGGGCTGGCCGGCCCCCAGCTGGTCATCTCCGACGCGCACACCGGGCTCAAGGCCGCCATCGGCGCGGTGCTGCTCGGCGCCAGTTGGCAAAGGTGCCGGGTGCACTTCATGCGCAACGTGCTCGCCCGCGTCCCGCGCGGCAACAGCGAGATGGTCGCCGCGGCGATCCGCACCGTCTTCGCCCAGCCCGACGCCGAGCACGTGCGCTCCCAGCTCGACGTGATCGCCGGCATGCTGGGCCGCCAGTTCCCCCAGGTCGAGGCCATGCTGCACGAGGCTGCCGACGACCTGCTGGCCTTCACCGCCTTCCCGGTGGCGCACTGGAAGAAGATCTGGTCGACCAATCCGCTGGAACGGCTGAACAAGGAGATCAAGCGGCGCACCGACGTCGTCGGGGTCTTTCCCAACCCCGCCGCCCTGCTGCGCCTGGCCGGCGCGGTACTGGTCGAGGCGCACGACGAGTGGCAGGTCTCCGACCGCCGCTACCTCGCCGAGAGCTCCATGGCCCTGCTCGCCAGCCGCAGTGACTCGGCGGAGGAGGTGGCGCAGCCGGCCCTGATCGCGTCATAGTCACCACACCGCTGACCAACACGGTGAGGACTACATCCACCACTCAGCGGGACGTCACCCCCAGTCGACAACGCGGGAGCTGTTCGTCAACCGCGGCCACGGATGCCATCGCGGCCGCCGGCTGCCAGCAGGTGTTCCTGCCCACCTACTCGCGGACCTGTCGCCGATCGAGGAGGCCGCCAGCTTGATCAAGGCGCTGGTCAAGGCGGCTGCGCCGCGCACCGCGGCGGCCCTGGACGCCGCGATCGCCGCCGCCCTCCACGCCGTCGCCGCCGGCTGATTTCTCCAACGCCGGCTACCCCACCCGACAAGCCGCATGAGAACCGCTGTCAGCGCACAAGAGCGCACCGGTCAGTTCAAAGAGCTCATCGGCCCGCCGGCCCAGGCGCCGGTGCACCTGGTCACGGAACTCCCGCAGCCGATTCAGCTCCTCCGCGGCCATACTCTGGCCAGTCCCGCTGGCCCCTTCCACACTGTCCATTACGGCCGCCGCCGTCGCCTCGAGGCTTCGCAACTCCGGAGCATTCCGCGGTGGCCGCCGTCATGGCAGCCCTCGGATCACAGCGGCGTCACACCGGGCCGCAAGGGTTCAACGACGAGCTCACTGCACGTGGCTCGTCTCGGCGGCAATGGTGGTGTCGTCGCCGTGGCCGGTGCGGACCACGGTGTCGCCGTGCAGCGTGAGCAGCCGGTCGCGGATGGATCGGATGATGGTCGGGTGGTCGCTGAACGACCGCCCGGTGGCTCCCGGCCCGCCGCAGAACAGGGTGTCGCCGGTGAAGACGGTGGCCAGGTCGGGGGCGTGCAGGCAGGTGCTGCCCGGGGAGTGGCCGGGGGTGTGCAGCGCGGTCAGCGTGGTGCCGGCGACGGTGAATCGGGTGCCCTCGGCGAGGTCGTGGTCGGGCGCGGTGTCGGGGTGGACGACGTCCCACAGCATCCGGTCGGCGGGGTGGAACCAGATCGGCGCCCCGGTGGCCTCCCGGAGGGCGACGGCGGCGGTGATGTGGTCGTTGTGCCCGTGGGTGAGCACGATGGCGGTCACCGTCCGGCCGCCGATGGCGTCGAGGATCGGTTCGGCGTCGTGTGGGGTGTCGATGACGAGCACCTCGTCGTCGTCGGCGAGCAGCCAGACGTTGTTGTCGACGTCGAAGTCCTGCCCGTCGAGGCTGAACACGCCGCTGACCACGGTCTTCTCGATGCGGGCGGCCATCAGAACACGACCACCGAGCGCAGCACCTCGCCGGCGCGCATCTTGGTGAACGCGGCGTCGACGTCGTCGATCCCGATGGCCTCGGTGACGAAGTCCTCCAGTGGGAAGCGGCCCTGCCGGTAGAGGTCGACCAGCATCGGGAAGTCCCGGGAGGGCAGGCAGTCGCCGTACCAGGAGGACTTGATCGCCCCGCCCCGGCCGAACACCTCCAGCAGCGGCAGGGTGATCGTCATGTCCGGGGCGGGCACCCCGACCAGCACCACCCGGCCGGCCAGGTCGCGGGCGTAGAAGGCCTGCTCGAACACCGCCGGGTGGCCCACCGCGTCGATGGTCACATCCGCACCGAAGCCGCCGGTGGCGGCCTTGACCGCCGCGACCGCGTCGGTGGCCTTGCTGTTGACGGTGTGGGTGGCGCCGAACCGCCGGGCCCACTCCAGCTTCCGGTCGTCGATGTCCACCGCCACGATGGTGGCCGCGCCGGCCAGCTTCGCCCCGGCGATCGCGGCGTCGCCCACCCCGCCGCAGCCGAACACCGCCACGCTCTCCCCGCGGCGCACGCCGGCGGTGTTGATCGCCGCGCCCACCCCGGCCATCACCCCGCAGCCGAGCAGGCCGGCGGCGGTGGCCGGCGCGGCGGGGTCGACCGGAGTGCACTGCCCGGAGTGCACCAGCGTCTTCTCGGTGAACGCGCCGATGCCCAGCGCCGGGCTCAGCGCGGTGCCGTCGGTGAGGGTCATCTGCTGCGCGGCGTTGTGGGTGTTGAAGCAGTACTGCAGCTCGCCTTTGAGACAGGCGCGGCACTGGCCGCACACCGCCCGCCAGTTGAGGATCACGTAGTCCCCGACGGCGACGTTGGTGACGCCCTCGCCGACCGCGGCCACGGTTCCGGCGGCCTCGTGGCCGAGCAGGAAGGGGTACTGGTCGGTGATGGTGCCCTCGCGGTAGTGCAGGTCGGTGGCGCACACCCCGCAGGCCTGCACGTCGACCACCGCCTCGCCCGGGCCGGGGTCGGGCACGATGATCGTCTCGACGGTCACCGGGGCACCCTTGCTGCGGGCGACGACGCCCTTCACCTCGTAGGCCATGACGGTGGATCTCCTCTCGCTGATGCGCGGACGGCACGGCAGTCATGGCGTCCACGAGTGGGATGGGCGCCGACTTGAGTGAGGTCGGCGGGACGTCCATTCCACGGCACCCCTTGACCCTGCCTGACCCTCACCCTACGGTGCTGGCTGACTGATATACCAGTCCCTCGCCAGCATTTATGACAGAAGGGACTCCGGCATGGTCGTCCAGGTAGACGGAGCGCTCCAGGCCCCGGCCGGTCCGGACCGCGTGCTCGACCGGTCGGTGGCGGACACCGACCCCGAGGTCGCCGACGCGATCTCTGCCGAGCCGGCATGACCGTGCTGGACCTCAGGAACTGCCCGCCCGCGGGCACCGACATCTCGACGCACCCCCTCGCACGGGCGCTCGCGGCGAGGCGGCCCGTGGTCGGCGGCATCCTCAACGTCACGCCGGACTCCTTCTCCGACGGCGGGCGGTTCGACAGCCTGGACCGGGCCGTGGCGCACGGGTGCACCCTGGCTGCCGAGGGGGCCGACCTCATCGACGTCGGCGGGGAGTCGACCCGGCCCGGCTCGCGCCCGCCGACCCTCGCCGAGGAACTGGCCCGTGTCGTCCCGGTGGTCGAAGCCCTCGCGCAGCGGACCCCCGTGCCGTTGTCCGTGGACACCTCGCGGCCCGAGGTCATGCGGGCCGCCGTCGCGGCCGGGGCGAGCATGGTCAACGACGTCCGGGCGCTGCGGTCGCCGGGTGCCCTGGAGGTTGCCGCGGAGCTGGGCGTGCCGGTGTGCCTGATGCACATGCAGCGCTCGCCGGAGACCATGCAGCAGGACCCGCGCTACCGGGACGTCGTCGTGGAGGTGCGCACCTTCCTCGCCGAGCGGATGCGTGCCTGCCTCGACGCCGGCATCCGGCAGGAGCACCTGGTGGTGGACCCGGGGTTCGGGTTCGGCAAGACGCCGGCCCACAACGTCGCCCTGCTGGCCTCGCTCGACGGGCTGCACAGCCTGGGGGTCCCGGTCATGGTCGGGCTGTCCCGGAAGTCGGTGCTCGGGCAGCTGACCGGGCGGACCGCACAGGCACCCGGTGGAACCGGCCGGAGACCACACAGGCCGGTGTTCGTTTCGTCTGCACCTGCGTCCATCGCAACCCTCAAGGATCCCTCATGAATCCACACGTCGAATCTGTCACGCACAAGACAACGAGCGTCACCCTGGTCGCCAGCGAGTTCGAGGCCGACGTGCGCGTGGAGGCCAAGCAGGAGGCGGCCGACGGAGTGGTCGCCCTGACCCTGCGCGAAGTGAGCGACCACCCGCTGCCGCCGTGGACGCCGGGCGCGCACGTCGACCTCATCCTCGGGCAGGCGCCGACCCGGCAGTACTCGCTGTGCGGGGATCCCGCGGACCACCACGTCTGGCGGCTGGGCATCCTGCGCGACCCGAACGGCCGCGGCAGCTCCCTCTACGTGCACGACCAGCTCCGGCCGGGCGACACGATCCGGGTCCGCGGCCCGCGCAACAACTTCCCGCTCGTGGAATCGCCCCGTTACCTGTTCATCGCCGGCGGGATCGGAATCACCCCGATCCTCACGATGATCGCCGCCGCGGAAAAGGACGGCGCCGACTGGCGGCTGGTGTACGGCGGTCGACAGCGCGCGTCGATGGCCTTCCTCGACGAGCTAGCCCACTACGGCGACCGCGTCTCGGTCTGCCCGCAGGACGAAACCGGGCTGTTGGACCTGGACGGCCTGCTCGGTACGCCCCACCCCGACACGCTGGTGTATTGCTGCGGCCCGGAGCCGCTGTTGGCCGCCGTCGAGGAGCGGTGTGCCACGTGGCCACCCCGTTCACTGCATGTGGAGCGTTTCAATGCCAAGCCGCTGACCGAGCCGGTGCGCAACGAGGCATTCGAGGTCCACCTCGCCCAGAGCGAGATCACCCTCACGATCCCCGCCGACCGTTCCATTCTTGACATGGTCAAGGAGGCCGGGGTGGGGGCGCTGTCTTCCTGCAGGGAAGGCACCTGCGGCACGTGCGAAACTCCCGTGCTCGAGGGCACACCCGACCACCGCGACTCCGTGCTCGACGAGGAGGAACGGCAGGCGGGCGACTACATGATGATCTGTGTGTCCCGCTCGTGCGGTCCGCGCCTCGTTCTCGACCTCTGAGCGGGGCCGCGATCGTCGCGAGCGCGCGAGTGTGTCCACCGATCGAGGGTCGGGATAACCGGCTCTTCCTACTTGAGGTGGGGGCCGGTCAAGCCACCGGCGATCAGCAGCATGCGCAGGTGGTGTCGTCGCGGTTGCGGAAGCCGCGGGCGATGCGGCGGTGGAGCTCGATGAGGCCGTTGATTGCTTCGGTGCCGCCATTGCTGGAGCGGCCGGTGTCGAAGGAGGCCGCGAACACCTCGTGCCGCTGCTTCAGCGTGCGTCCCAGCCGGGCGATCTCGGCCACGGTCTTTTTGATCGGCGTGGTCAGCGCCGCGCGCTCGTAGCCGAGATCGGCCAGGACAGCGTGCTCGGTGTCGGTCCAAGCGGCCAGGGCCGGCCCGCCTCGGGATGGGTGTGCAGGGCGGTGGTGTCGCGCCCGAGCCGGGCGGGCGAGGTCCAGATCGGCCAGCCGTCGGGCGTGCCGATGACCTGGACGTTGCCGCCGGGGGCGGCGTGCTCGCCTGACCATCACAGGCCGACCTGGCGGCCGGATCGGTCGCTCTAAGAAGACGTTTCGAAAGTAGGTCGTCGGGCTCTGGTCGCCGGCGACGAGTCGACGCAGGCTGCCGGGCATGTCGTCGTCGGTGTCTTCCCCGCCACCGCGGCTGATCAGTGACGAGCTGTGGGCGCTGGTCGAGCCGCTGATCCCGCCTCCGCCGCCGGCGGTGCATGGCCGCACCGGGCGGCCCCGCACCGGTGATCGGGACGTGCTCGAAGGCATCGCCTTCGTGCTGTCCACCGGCATCGGCTGGACCAAGCTGCCCACCGAGCTGGGCTACGGCTCGGGTGTGACGTGCTGGCGGCGGATGCGCGAGTGGGCCGAGGCCGGGCTCTTCGACCAGCTGCACCAGGCGGTGCTGGACCGGCTCGGCGAACAAGGGCAGCTGGACTGGTCCCGGGCCAGCCTGGACTCGGTCAGCGTCCGGGCGAAAAGGGGGGTGAGCTGACCGGGCCGAACCCCACCGACCGCGGCAAGGCCGGCAGCAAGTATCACCTGCTCGTCGACGCCGGCGGGCTGCCGCTCAACGTGCTCGTCTCGGGGCGAACCGACACGACAGCATGCTGGTCGAGCCGATCCTGGACTCGATGCCGGCGATCCGCCGTGGCGGCCGCGGTCACCCGCGCCGGCGGCCGGTCAAGCTGCACGGCGACAAGGGCTACGACGTTCCGCGGGTGCGCCGCTACCTACGCCGCCGCAGGATCACCGCCCGGATCGCCCGCATCGGCCGGGACTCCAGCGCCCGACTGGGCCGGCACCGCTGGGTCGTGGAGCGCACTCTCGGCTGGCTGCTGTCCTACAAACGCCTCGCGCTGCGCTACGACCGCACCGCCACAACGATCACCGCGCTGGCCCGACTGGCCGTCACCCTGATCTGTGCCCGCCGCCTAACGACGAACTATTGAAACGTCTTCTAAGCGGTCGGGCCGGGAACGTGGCAGCGGCCGGTCCGGATCAGCGTGCCGTCCACGGTGACGCGCGAGTGGCCGGCGGCGCGGGCCGCCAGTAGCACGCCGCGTAGCGCGGGTGCGCGGTCGGCGAGGACGTCGATGCCTTCGTGCAGCTAGCGGTGACCACGAACGTTCCCGGTGAAGCCCATCCTGGTGGGGCATGGCCGAGCGCGTGAGGGTCAGGCGACTCTCCGATGAGGAGGGCCAGCGGCTGCAGCGGCTGGTCCGCCGTGGCGAGCCGAAGACGACAACGAGTGTGATCCGCTACCGCCGGGCGATGGTTGTGCTGGCCTCGGCCGGCGGCAACAGCGTGCCGGTGATCGCCCGGCTGGTCACCGCGGACGAGGACACCGTGCGGGAGGTGATCCACCGGTTAAACGAACTCGGGATGCGGGCGCTGGACCCTCACTGGGCGGGTGGCCGTCCCCGCCAGATCAGCGCTGAGGACGAGGCCTTCCTCGTCGAGACGGCCCGGACCCGCCCGCGCAAGCTCGGCTGCCCGTTCACCCACTGGAGCGTACGCAAGCTCATCGGCTATCTGGCCGACAACCCGCACCGGGTGGTGCACATCGGCCCGGAACGGGCCCGTCGGCTCCTGCTCGACCACGAGATCTCCTTTCAGCAGACCAAGACCTGGAAGGAGTCCACCGATCCCGACCGAGACGCCAAGCTGGCCGGCATCGAGCAGGTGATCAACGACCATCCGGATCGGACGTTCGCCTTCGACGAGTTCGGCCCGCTGGCCTGCGTGCCGACCCCCGGCGCCTGCTGGGCGCCCAAGGGCAGACCGCAGCGGGTGGCGGCCAACTACCACAAGACCGCCGGCGTGCGGCAGTTCCACGGCTGCTTCTCCGTCGGCGAGGACCGGCTGTGGGGCGTGGCCCGGCACCGCAGGAGTGCGGCCAACACCCTGGCGGCGCTGCGCTCGATCCGCGCCGCCCGCCCGGACGGCACCCCATCTACGTGATCTTGGACAATCTGTCCGCGCACAAGGGCGCCCGGATCCGCCGCTGGGCCGAGCGCCACAACGTCGAACTGTGCCCCACCCCGACCTACGCCTCCTGGGCCAACCCGATCGAGGTGCACTTCGGACCGCTGCGGTCCTTCGTGCTGGCCAACTCCGAGTACACCAACCACGTGGAGCTGACCCGCGCGCTGCACGCCCACCTGCGCTGGCGCAACGACCACGCCCGCGACCCCGAGCTCCTCGCCGCGCAACGCCGCGAACGAGCCAGGGTCCGCCGCGAGCGCCACCGCCGCTGGGGCCGGCCCAGGCAACCAGCCGCGGCCTGATCACACCGCGTCCACCCAGCAACCCGGTGAACGTTCGTGGTCACGGCACCAGCGGTGGCGGTCGAGGCGCCGATGTCGTCGTCGGCGGCCAACTGGGCCAGCCGGGCGCCGTGGAGGAACCAGCGCAGAACCGACACCGCCTGCCGGTAGCAGCCTGCCGCTCGGCCGCTCGGCGCGCGGGCCGGGCGCGGCGTCGGCGCCGCTCGGCGGCCAGCAGCGCCGACACGAACCGCACGGTCTCCTCGGCGACCGGGAGCACGGCGGTGCCGGTGACAGGATCAGCACGAAGGTGATGCCCTCGAGCACGTCCCGGTCGGTGGTGCCGGGCCGGCCGGTGCGGCCGTGCACCGCCGGCGGCTGCAGCGGAATCAGCTGCCCGACCAGCGCCCACGGCTCGTCACTGCTCAGGCGCGGCGGCGGGAGCACCGGCGACGACATGCACCGACACCTCGGGGGCGGCCGGAGCACGAGGCCTACTGCCGCGGCGTCTGCCTACCGGCAGGCTGTTCCACATAGCGCGACTTGTTGCTTCAGATGGCACAACCTGGTTAGAGTGCGTCACGCCACACCCACAGCCCCGGCGTATCGTGAGCGCCGACACCCGAAAAGGCAGCTCGCTCCGCCCCACCGCCTGCGATCGGAAGGTGTCTCGTGTCCCTTCAAACTCAACTGCCGCCCAGTCTCATCGCCACGCTGCCCGGCCACTCCTACACGGATCCGGAGATCTTCCAGCAGGAGCAGGCGAAGATCTTCGAGACGCATTGGTTCGCCGTTGCACGCGCGGACGAGATCGAAGGCCCCGGCTCGTACCGGACCGTGGATGTGGGTCGGGAGAACGTGGTGCTCGTCCGTGGCCGTGACAAGACTCTGCGCGCATTCCTGAACGTCTGCCGGCACCGCGGTGCCCGCGTGTGCATGGAGGAGTCGGGGACCGGCCTGCGCAGGCTGCGGTGCGGGTACCACGCGTGGACCTACTCCCTCGACGGTGCGCTTGTCGGCGCACCGAACCTCGCCCAGATGGAGGATGTCGACCGCTCGCAGTACGGACTGATCCCTGTGCATCTACGGGAGTGGCTCGGATACGCCTGGGTGTGCATCGCCGACGTGCCGCCCTCCTTCGAGGACACGGTCATCGGTGCAGTGGCTGGGCGGCTGGGCTCCCCCGAGGTCATCGACGACTGGGGAATCGACAAGCTCACGGTCGGCCGGCGCATCACCTACGACGTGAAGGCCAACTGGAAGCTGATCATCGAGAACTTCATGGAGTGCTACCACTGCGCCACGATCCACCCCGAGCTGACCGAGGTGCTGCCCGAGTTCGCCGACGGTTACGCCGCCCAGTACTTCGTCGGCCACGGCGCCGAGTTCGGTGAGAACGTGCAGGGCTTCACCGTGGACGGCAGCGAGGGGCTCGACCACATCCCTGGCGTGGACGGGGAGCACGACCGCAAGTACTACGCGGTCACGGTCAACCCTCAGGTGTTCATCAATCTGGTGCCAGACCACGTGATCTTCCACCGGATGTTCCCGGTCGCGGCGGACCGCACGGTCGTCGAGTGCGACTGGCTCTACATGCCTCATGTGGTCGAGTCGGGCAAAGACGTGAGTCGCTCGGTCGAGCTGTTCCACCGGGTCAACGAGCAGGACTTCGATGCCGCTGTGAGGTGCCAGCTCGCGTCCAACTCGAAGGGGTACGCCAAGGGTGGGGTGCTGGTGCCCAGTGAGCACCACATCGCCCTGTTCCACGAGTGGGTCAAGCTGCAGCTCGATTCTGAGCACAGCATGGACGCGCAGCTGGGCGCTGGAGCGGGCCACGGTACCGGACTCGAGCTCGACGCTGGCGCCGAGTTCGGCCACGCGTAGCGGGCCAGCCGGTGCGCTCGCGGGTCGACTGGGCTGCCACGCCCGGTCGACCCGCTCACTTGGCCAGGGTGGGGAGTGGCGCCATGGTGCGAGCCATTCAGGTGCTCCACCGGATGGTGCTGTATGGACGAGAAGCCGCACATCCACCGCCTCCGTTGACACGGACCGGCAGCTACGCGCGTTGATGGGCGAGAGCCTGCCAATATGCGCAGTCGATGTCCGGCGGCGGGTTCAGCGTCGCCGCCACCACCCAGCATCGGCCGACCGTGCATGCCCGCCTCGAGCGCGATGCGCCCGACAGCCCGCCGAACTCGCGGCGCTGGAAGCGCGCCCGTCAGTTGGCCGTTGTCCGCCGCTCCAGACCCCGTGCCGTCGACAGGCCAGCGCAGCCTTGCCGATAGCAGCCCAGCGCCCGCCGCCGGGACCGGGTGCCGCGGCGGCGCTCGGCGGCCAAGCAACCCGGACGCGACAACACGGTGCCCGCGGCTCTCGTCGCCATCGTGGCGCGGTACACCGATGGTCCGACGTACGCCGAGCACGCGGAGCGGGTACACGAAGTTCGGGGCACTGCGGACCAGCTGCGCGGTGAGGCGCTCGATCTCGCCGAGGACGACGTCGCCGGGCCCGCGGTCATGGCGCTCCGCACGACCTCACACTTCCCGTCGAGCTGCGGGAGTTCGCAGTGCTCGCACCATGGTCGAGATCTGCCAGATGGGTGTGCTCGCAGCTTTGACCGGTCGTCCAGTCCAGCGGCGAGTCATCGGCTCGGTCGCTGTTGCACTGATCGCGAACAAGCGCCGGGCGATTGTCGTCCGGGCGCACGACGGAGTATCTCAACGAACGGCCAGCGCCTTCATGGCGTGTGACCGGCGGGAGTATGGGCATGATCAGCGTTTTTGACCTCTACAAGGTGGGCATCGGACCTTCGAGTTCTCACACCGTGGGCCCTATGCGCGCCGCGAACACGTTTGTTGCCCGACTGGCGTCCGAGGGGCTGCTCGCCCGCACCGCCGGCCTGCGAGCCGAGATGTTCGGCTCCCTCGGCGTGACCGGACATGGCCATGGAACGGTGAAGGCGGTCATACTCGGCCTCGAGGGTGAACAGCCCGACTTGGTGGATCCGGCGGCTGCCCAACTTCGCGTAGAAGCCGTACACGCCGAGAAGGAGTTGCGTCTCGGTGGGATGCGCCCGATCGCGTTCTCGACGGACGATCACCTCGTGTTGCATCGCCGCAAGCGGCTCCCCTTCCACACGAATGGCATGCGCTTCACGGCTCGGGACGCCGACGGGCACGTGCTGACGACTCGGGAGTACTACTCCGTTGGTGGCGGGTTCGTCCTGGACGAGGATGAGATCGAGGGCTCCGACATCGTGGCGGACGACAAGCAAAGGCCTGTCCCCCATCCTTTCAGCACGGGCGACGAATTGTTGCAGCGCGCCCGCGACACAGGATCTAGCATCAGTGAGCTGATGCTCGCCAACGAGTTGACCCGGCGCAGCGAGGAGGAAGTGCGGTCCGGGCTGCTGCACATCTGGTCGGTGATGCAGGAGTGCGTGAACCGAGGCATCCAGGCGACGGGAACCCTGCCGGGAGGGCTCAACGTGCGGCGGCGCGCAGGGCTCCTGCGTCAGACCCTCGAGTCCACCGACGACAGCAACGACCCACTCCGGGCGATGGAGTGGGTGACGCTCTACGCGCTGGCGGTCAACGAGGAGAACGCGGCGGGCGGGCGCGTGGTCACCGCACCGACCAACGGTGCCGCTGGCATCGTCCCGGCCGTCCTGCACTACTACCGAGACTTCGTCGAGTCCTTTTCCGAGGACGGTGTCGTCCGGTTCCTGCTCACCGCCGCGGCGGTCGGGATCCTGTTCAAGGAGAACGCCTCGATCTCCGGGGCAGAGGTGGGCTGCCAGGGAGAGGTCGGGTCGGCGTGCTCGATGGCGGCGGCCGGCCTCGCCGAGGTCCTGGGCGGTACGCCGGACCAGGTGGAGAACGCGGCGGAGATCGGTATCGAGCACAATCTCGGGCTCACCTGCGACCCCATCGGCGGCCTCGTGCAGATCCCCTGTATCGAGCGAAATGCCGTGGGATCGATCAAGGCGATCACCGCCGCCCGGATGGCTGTGCGTGGTGACGGCGAACAGTTCGTCTCTCTCGACAAGGCGATCAAGACCATGCGCGACACCGGTGCGGACATGAAGGACAAGTACAAGGAGACCGCGCGCGGTGGTCTCGCTGTCAACGTGATCGAGTGCTGAGGGAGATGGCAATGCCGCGAAGGTTCATCCTGACACTGAGCTGCCCGCAACGCCCGGGCATCGTCCATGCCGTCACCTCGTTCCTCTTCGGCCATGGCTGCGACATCGTGGAACACCAGCAGTTCGACGATCCGCTCCGGGGGGCCCTGTTCCTTCGCACTGAAGTCGTGAAAGTAACTGGCGAGGCCGATGCTGAGCACTTGGCCTCGGCTTTCAAGGAGGTGGCCGAGGAATTCGGGATGAGCTTCACCTTGTCGGACGACCGCCCCCAGCGAGTGCTGGTGATGGTCTCCCGGATGGGTCACTGCCTCAACGACCTGATCTTCCGGTGGCGGGCGGGCAGTCTCAACGCCGAACTCGTCGCCGTGGTGTCCAACCACGAGGACCTGCGTCCGATGGCGGAGGCGGCAGGCCTGCCGTTCTACCACGTGCCGGTCACTCCCGAGTCCAAGCCGCAGGCCGAGCAGCGGATGCTCGAGATAGTCGACCAGCATCGGGCCGAGGTCGTGGTCCTCGCTCGTTACATGCAGGTGCTCTCCGACAATCTGTGCCTCAAACTGCTCGGGCGTGCCATCAACATCCACCATTCGTTCCTGCCCGGATTCAAGGGGGCCAAGCCCTACCACCAGGCCTTCGACCGGGGCGTCAAGCTCGTCGGGGCCACTGCTCACTACGTGACTCCCACTCTGGACGAAGGTCCGATCATCGAACAGGAAGTCATCCGAATCGATCACACCTACGATCCCCGAGCCCTGACGACTGTCGGGCGCGACGCCGAGGCCCTCGCACTGGCGCGGGCCGTGCGATGGCACTCCGAGCGCCGGGTGCTGCTCAACGAGCGCAGTACGGTGGTGTTCCGCTGAGCGCCATGGCCGTCGCCGTGAGCACGCTTGGCCGGGAGGTGGCGATCGGCGGCTCTTCCCGTCGGCCATCGCCACGAGCGCGCGTCAAGCAGGCGTGATCATGCCGCAGTGATGCCGGTGTGGGCGCTGCCGGCCGCTCGGTGCCGTCGCCGTGCCACGTGCAGTTCAGCGTCTCGGCGGCGAAGTCGCAACCGATCAGGTCCGGTGCCCGCCGGTCGCTGCGCCCGGGTCGAGTGGTGCTCTTCGGCGAGTTCGGCATCAAGGTGGTGGGGGCCTGCCACGTCGTGGGTCAGGCGGATCTGCCGTTGCCGCAGTCCGGTGGCGTCGACCGCACGGAGTCGTCCCCGCGGTCGGCGACCTACGCTGTGGTCATGAGTGGTCCGCAGGGTGAGAGCGCAGCGCGGGGCTCGGTCGTAGCGGTCCAGTCGGTCGACCGTGCGCTGAGCGTGCTGGAGATCCTGGCGGCGTGCGGCGAGGCCGGCGTCACGGAGGTGGCCGCCGAGCTGGGGGTGCACAAGTCCACGGCCTTCCGGTTGGTGGCGGCGCTGGAGAGCCGGGGCTTCGTCGAGCAGCTGGCCGATCGGGGCAAGTACCGGCTGGGCTTCGGTGTCGTGCGCTTGGCCGGCGCGGCCGCGGCGCAGTTGGACATCGCCCGGGAGGGGCGGCCGATCTGCGAGGCGCTGGCCGCCGACCTCCAGGAGACGGTCAACATCGCCATCCTGGACGGCGACCGTGCGGTGAACGTCAGCCAGGCCCGCGGGCCGGCGGCGCTGAGCACGCACAACTGGGTGGGGCAGGGCACCCCGCTGCACGCCACCTCCAGCGGCAAGGTGCTGCTGGCCTACGCCTCCGATGCGGTCCGCAAGGACGTGCTGTCCCGGGAGCTGCCGCGCTACACCCCCGCGACGATCAGCGATCCCGAGGTGCTGCGACAGCACCTCGACCTGATCGTCGACCAGGGCTGGGCCGCCACCGCCGAGGAGTACGAGGTGGGGCTCAATGCCCTCGCCGCGCCCGTCCGGGGTGCGGATGGGGACGTGTTCGCGGCCCTCAGCGTCTCGGGGCCGTCCTTCCGCATCGACTCGGAGGACTTCCCGAGGCTGGCCCGGCGGGTGCTGTCGGGCGCTGAGGAGCTGAGCAGGAGGCTGGGCTTCTTCGGCCAGACCCGCTGACCCGGCGGGGGCGCTGTCGCCGGTGATGGTCGAAGGGGTCGCTCTGGCCTTGCCGCGTCCTCTTGTTGGCGATGTGTGCACACAGTGCGAACGGGACGGCGTCGGAGGCCATCGAGGGCTACGAGCTGGACGCGCTGACGGTGGGGCCGGCGCATCACCTACGACGTGCAGGTGGGTGGGGGGCCGGCGTGGGTGAACCAGCCGGCTGCATCGCTGGCGGTGACCGCTGCCAGGGCTACAGCGATGGCGGCGTCCAGCGCCGCCCGGGTGAATGCTCCAGCGGCCTGGACCAGCGTCTTGATTCTGCTGCCGCCTCGACCGGAGGGAGGTCCGGCGAGTAGGCCGGCAGGAGGACCAGCCGGCGGCCTCGACCAGGGCACGCATCCGGTCGGGCTCGTGCGCGCCGACGTCGTCGACCATCACCTGCCCGGGCCGCAGCGCGGGAAGAAGCACCTGCTCCAGGTAGGCGGCGAACACCGCGGCGGTGGTGCCGCCCTCCACCGTCATCGCCGGACTCATCCGCGGCCTGCGACGACCCGGCGATCAGCGTGGTCCCCGGCCGCGGTCGCAGCACCGTTCCCCGGGCGCGGATGCCGCGGGGCGCGCGGGCTGTCCGGCGGGTCATCGAGGTGTGCGTACCGCACTCGTCGACGAACACCAGCTGGGCTGGGTCGATCCGCTGCACGTCGGTGCGCCGCCGACGTCATGCGGGAGTCAGTGCCTGAGCGGGGTCGTCGGCCGGCAGGCTGTTGATCGCCCGCAACATCGTCGCGCCCACAGCACCACGCCGTGCTCGGCGGTGAAGGCCGCGGGGTGCTCGGTCAGCAACACGACCCCAGCGGCGCCTGCGCGCATCCGCGCAGGCCAAGTGGCGCTTTCGCGCAGTCGTTGCCTATCCGCTGCGTGAACTCCGGCCATCACCTCTTGTGGGGCCGCGGACGATGTTCTCGGCTCCGCAGGGGGTGTCCCGGAGCCGAGCGGTACGGCCGCCACGGAGCTGTGTCCGTCACACGGCGAGGTAGCCGCCGTCGGTGGGGACGACGAGGCCGTGGCGCTCGAGCCGCTCCAGGTGCAGGGACGCGGTCCGGCGCTCGACCGCCTCGACGAATGGCAGCCGGACGTGCGGCCGGTACACCAGTCGGTGTGCGACGACGTCGGCCAGGGTTCGTGGCTGCCGTAGCAGCCGCAGCAGCGTCTCGTCCCTGCGGTCGACCACCGCGGTGAAGCGGTCCAGAGCATCGAGGAACGCCTGTCGGTCGTCGAGCACGCCGACCTGGTGTGATGTCCCGTACCAGCGGGCGTCCACGTCGCGGAGTCGTCCGATCGACGTGAGGAAGTCGTCGAGGCTGCTGGAGAGGTCGCCGTAGTAGGGACCAAAGGACGTGAGGTCGATGTCCCCGAGGAAGAGGAACCCGTCAGGCTCGACCAGGAAGCCACAGTGACCCGCGGTGTGCCCCGGCAGGTGCAGGACGGTCAGGGTCCGGCCACCCAGGTCCACCACGTCGCCGTCCTCGAACGTGCCGACGTGCTGGCGCTCGCTGAAGTGGAACGTGTCCCGGAGTTGTTCCCGGAAGCCCCCGGCCTCGGAGGATCTCATCCCGAAGCCTGCGAGCAGGACCTCCGGGGAGCGGACGGTGCCGACCTCGGCGGGGTGTGCGAGGACCGGCAGGTCCGGGAACAGGTGCAGTCCCGCCAGGTGATCCTCGTGAGCATGGCTGATGACGACCAGGTCCACGGCGTCCGACAACCCACCTCGCCGGTGGACCTCGATCGAAGCGTCGACCAGCACGGTCCGGTTCGTCCCGCTGATCAGCAGCGAGTTGCCGGACGGATAGCGGCCGCCCTCCGGCGAGGCGAGGAGGGTGACACCTCCGTACTGCACATCGGGGCCGCGCATGCCGTCCTCCCCGTCGTGCCATCGGCTCCCCGCCGACGGCGTCTCCCGCTACCCCGCCGCTGCGTCGGACAACCGGGCCAGCCACTCCTGCCGCCACGCCTCCGTCCTCGCCACCTCGTTGAACGTGAAGAAGTGGAAGCCCTGCAGGTTGTGCTCAGGCCGGCCGAGGGTGGGTGCGAGGCCTTCCACGAGCCGATCCGGCCGGTAGCCGTGGGGCAGGAAGAAGCGCCAGAACATGCTGTGCTGCTTCGCCAGGAACCGGGCCGACCGGCCGAGCCCGAGTCCGGCTGAAATCCGAATCAGCTTCTGGCGCGTCACCGCGCCGGGGAGTCCGATCCGGATCGGCAGATCGACGCCCCGCCGTTTGACCTGCCGCGCCCAGGCCGTCGTGCTCGCGGGGTGGAAGCACAGCTGGGTGATGACGTGGGTCGCGTGCGGGGCCTTGCGCTCGAGAGCGCGCTCGATCAGTTCTGCGCTGATGTGTCCGTGCCCCTCCGGATAGCCGCCGATCCCCACGTGCCGGAAGTGGTGGCCGACGGTCTCCAGCGCCTCGAGCAGGCCGAGGGCGTCGGGGAACGTCCCCGCGGGCTCGGCGGCGTCGCCGCCGACGACGAACACGCCGTCCACGGCCGCGGCCTGGAGGCGGGCGATGACGTCGGCCAGGTGCGAGGCGTCGTGGACCAGCCGAGCAGCCAGGTGCGGGGTGACCGTGAACCCGTGGCCGGACAGCCGCTCCGCCAGCTCGAGCGTGGGTGTCAGGCCCTTGGCCTCGGTGACAGTCACGGTGAGGGGCACGGTCCGGGGGACGTGCTCGACGACCGACGCCTCGGCGCCCCGCAGCGGCAGGACCTCGTAGCTCGCCTCCCGCAACGCCCGCTCCAGCGTGCCCCGGGACCGCCGCGACGTCGGCCGGCGCTCGACCGGAGGCGGTGGTCCCGTCCCCGTCGGCGCACGGGCCCCGCCCGGGACCTCAACGCACATGCGACACCTCCGCGGCGACGGTCGTGTCCTCGCCGTGGCCGGTCCTGACGACCGTGTCCGCGGGAAGGGTCAGCAGGCACGAGCGGATCGAGTGCAGGATCGTCGGCTTGTCGCTGTGGGACCGGCCCGTGGCCCCGGGGCCGCCGCAGAACAGCGTGTCCCCGGTGAAGACGGTGCCCAGGTCGCGCGCGTAGAGGGAGGTGCTGCCCGGGGAGTGGCCCGGGGTGTGCATCGAGAGCAGGGACGTCCCTGCCACGGAGAACCGGGTGCAGTGGCCGACGGGGTGATCCGGCAACGCCCCCGGGTGGACCGCCTCCCAGAACATGAGGTCGGCGGGGTTGAACCAGATCGGTGCGCCGGTGGCCTCCCGGAGGGCGACGGCGGCGGTGATGTGGTCGTTGTGCCCGTGGGTGAGCACGATGGCGGTCACCCGGCGGCCGCCGATCGCGTCGAGGATGGGTTCGGCGCGGTGGGGGGCGTCGATGACGAGCACCTCGTCGTCGTCGCCGACCAGCCAGACGTTGTTGTCGACGTCGAAGTCCTGGCCGTCGAGGCTGAACACGCCGGAGACCACGGTCCTGTCGATGCGGGCGCTCGTGCGTCCACCGCGCCGGGCGCTCGTCGGGCCCGCGAGGGCCGCTCCTGTTTTCACCGGTGAGCTCACCACGCCGCTCACTTGTCCAACACCACGACCGAGCGCAGCACCTCGCCGCGGCGCAGGTTGTCGAAGGCCTCTTCGACGTCGTCCAGGCCGATGGCCTCGGTGACGAAGTCCTCCAGTGGGAAGCGGCCCTGCCGGTAGAGGTCGACCAACATCGGGAAGTCCCGGGAGGGCAGGCAGTCGCCGTACCAGGAGGACTTGATCGCCCCGCCCCGGCCGAACACCTCCAGCAGCGGCAGGGTGATCGTCATGTCCGGGGCGGGCACCCCGACCAGCACCACCCGGCCGGCCAGGTCGCGGGCGTAGAAGGCCTGCTCGAACACCGCCGGGTGGCCCACCGCGTCGATGGTCACATCCGCACCGAAGCCGCCGGTGGCGGCCTTGACCGCCGCGACCGCGTCGGTGGCCTTGCTGTTGACGGTGTGGGTGGCGCCGAACCGCCGGGCCCACTCCAGCTTCCGGTCGTCGATGTCCACCGCCACGATGGTGGCCGCGCCGGCCAGCTTCGCCCCGGCGATCGCGGCGTCGCCCACCCCGCCGCAGCCGAACACCGCCACGCTCTCCCCGCGGCGCACGCCGGCGGTGTTGATCGCCGCGCCCACCCCGGCCATCACCCCGCAGCCGAGCAGGCCGGCGGCGGTGGCCGGCGCGGCGGGGTCGACCGGAGTGCACTGCCCGGAGTGCACCAGCGTCTTCTCGGTGAACGCGCCGATGCCCAGCGCCGGGCTCAGCGCGGTGCCGTCGGTGAGGGTCATCTGCTGCGCGGCGTTGTGGGTGTTGAAGCAGTACTGCAGCTCGCCTTTGAGACAGGCGCGGCACTGGCCGCACACCGCCCGCCAGTTCAGGATCACGAAGTCGCCCACGGCGACGTTGGTGACCCCCGCACCGACCGCGGCCACGGTGCCGGCGGCCTCGTGGCCGAGCAGGAACGGGTACTGGTCGGTGATGGTGCCCTCGCGGTAGTGCAGGTCGGTGGCGCACACCCCGCAGGCCTGCACGTCGACCACCGCCTCGCCCGGGCCGGGGTCGGGCACGATGATCGTCTCGACGGTCACCGGGGCACCCTTGCTGCGGGCGACGACGCCCTTCACCTCGTAGGCCATGACGGTGGATCTCCTCTCGCTGATGCGCGGACCGGACGCGGTGGTCGCTGCTCCGGTGGTGGGAGGGCCCTGTGCTCCCCGCCCCTCGCACGCGTGGAGCGGGGCCCGGATCGCGGCCGGCGGTGGGGTCGGGAGGTCCTCTCCCGGCACCCCTTGACCCCGTCCGGCGCTCACCCTACTGTGTTGGACGACTGATATACCAGTCTTCGGCTGCATCTCATGACAGAAGGGACTCCGGCATGGTCGTCCAGGTAGACGGAGCGCTCCAGGCCCCGGCCGGTCCGGACCGCGTGCTCGATCGGTCGCTGGCGGACACCGACCCCGAGGTGGCTGGTGCGATCGTCGCCGAGCTGACCCGGCAGCAGACCACTCTGGAGATGATCGCCAGCGAGAACTTCGCCCCGGTGGCCGTCATGCAGGCCCAGGGCTCGGTGCTGACCAACAAGTACGCCGAGGGCTACCCCGGCCGGCGGTACTACGGCGGCTGCGAGCACGTGGACGTCATCGAGCAGCTGGCCATCGACCGGCTGAAGGCGCTGTTCGGCGCGGAGTACGCCAACGTGCAGCCGCACTCCGGTGCGCAGGCCAACGCCGCGGCGATGTCCGCCCTGCTGCAGCCCGGCGACACCATCCTGGGGCTGGACCTGGCCCACGGGGGCCACCTGACCCACGGGATGAAGCTCAACTTCTCCGGGAAGCTCTACGACGTGGCCGCGTACCACGTGAGCCGCGAGGACCACCGGGTCGACATGGCCGAGGTGGAGAAGCTGGCGCAGGAGCGGCGGCCCAAGCTCATCGTGGCCGGCTGGTCGGCCTACCCCCGTCAGCTGGACTTCGCCGAGTTCCGCCGGATCGCCGACGAGGTCGGTGCCTACCTGATGGTCGACATGGCGCACTTCGCCGGGCTGGTGGCAGCCGGGCTGCACCCCTCCCCGGTGCCGCACGCGCACGTGGTCACCTCGACCACCCACAAGACCCTGGGCGGCCCGCGCGGCGGGGTCATCCTGGCCACGGCCGACCTCGCGAAGAGGTTCAACTCCTCGGTCTTCCCCGGCCAGCAGGGCGGCCCGCTGGAGCACGTGATCGCCGCCAAGGCGGTGGCCTTCAAGCTGGCCGGGGAGCCGGCCTTCCGCGAGCGCCAGGAGCGGACCCTCGCCGGCGCCCGGATCCTGGCCGACCGGTTGCTGACCGCCGACTCCCGCGAGGCGGGCATCAACGTGGTCAGCGGCGGTACCGACGTCCACCTCGTCCTGGTGGACCTGCGCGAGTCGGAGCTGGACGGCCGGCAGGCCGAGGACCGCCTGCACTCGATCGGCATCACCGTCAACCGCAACGCGGTGCCCTTCGACCCCCGCCCGCCGATGGTCAGCTCCGGGGTCCGCATCGGCACTCCGGCCCTGGCGGCGCGCGGGTTCGACCTCGAGGACTTCGCCGAGGTCGCCGACGTCATCGCCGCCGCGCTGCGGCCCTCGGTGGGCGAGGACCAGCTCGCCGAGCTGCGCGGCCGGGTCACCCGGCTGGCCGACCGCCACCCGCTCTACCCCGATCTGACGGAGGTCCCCCGATGAGCCTCGGTTCCCCCCACACCACCCGCACCCTCCGCACCCCCGGCGCGGACCTGCCGGAGCACCCGGACGCCCTCTGGCGGAGCCCGGAGCCGAAGCGCTCCTACGACGTGGTCATCGTCGGCGGCGGCGGGCACGGCCTGGCCACCGCGCACTACCTGGCGAAGAACCACGGCATCACGAACGTCGCCGTCCTGGAGAAGGGCTGGCTGGCCGGCGGCAACATGGCCCGCAACACCACGATCATCCGGTCCAACTACCTGTGGGACGAGAGCTCGGGCATCTACGAGCACGCGCTCAAGCTGTGGGAGGGGCTCGAGGAGGACCTCGGCTACCCGATCCTGTTCAGCCAGCGCGGCGTGCTCAACCTGGCCCACACCCTGCAGGACGTCCGTGACAGCGTGCGCCGGGTCGAGGCCAACAAGCTCAACGGCGTCGACGCGGAGTGGCTGGAGCCGGACGAGGTCCGCAAGGTCTGCCCGGTCGTCAACACCTCGACCGACATCCGCTACCCGGTCCTGGGGGCGACGTACCAGCCCCGCGCCGGCATCGCCAAGCACGACTACGTGGCCTGGGGCTTCGCCCGCCGCGCCGACGAGGCCGGGATCGACCTCATCCAGGACTGCGAGGTCACCGGGTTCGCCACCGACGGCAATCGGGTCACCGGGGTGCAGACCACCCGCGGCACCATCGGCGCGGGCACCGTGGCCCTCTGCGCGGCCGGCCACACCTCCGTGCTCACCGACATGCTCGGCATCCGCGTGCCGATCCAGAGCCACCCGCTGCAGGCGCTGGTCTCCGAGCTGCTCGAGCCGGTGCACCCCACGGTGGTCATGTCCAACGCCGTCCACGTGTACGTCTCGCAGGCGCACAAGGGCGAGCTGGTCATGGGCGCCGGCGTCGACTCGTACAACGGCTACGGCCAGCGGGGCGCGTTCCACATCATCGAGCGTCAGATGGCCGCCGCCGTCGAGCTCTTCCCGGTGTTCGCGCGGGCGCACCTGCTGCGCACCTGGGGCGGCATCGTCGACACCAGCCCCGACGCCTCGCCGATCGTCGGGCGCACGCCCTACGACAACGTCTACCTCAACTGCGGCTGGGGCACCGGCGGGTTCAAGGCCACGCCCGGCATCGGCTCGGCCCTGGCGCACACCATCGCCCACGACGAGCCCCACCCGCTCGTGGCGCCGTTCAGCCTCGACCGGTTCGTCACCGGTGCACTCGTCGACGAGCACGGCGCCGCCGCCGTGGCCCACTGACGCACTCGCCCATCCACCCAGGAGTTCCCGTGCAACTCATCGCATGCCCGTGGTGCGGCCCCCGCGAGGAGGTCGAGTTCCACTACGGCGGCCAGGCTCACGTCCCCTACCCGGACACCCCCGCCGAGCTCTCCGACGAGGAGTGGGCGCACTACGTCTTCTTCCGCGACAACACCAAGGGCCGCTTCGCCGAGCGCTGGAACCACAGCGCCGGCTGCCGCCGCTGGTTCAACGCGATCCGCGACACCACCACCTACCGCTTCGAGCGTGTCTACCGCCTCGATGACCCGAAGCCGGGCGTGACCGAGCTCGCGAGGTCACGCAAGGAGGGAACAGCCCCGTGACCAGCCCGTTCCGCACGCCCCAGGGCGGCCGCATCGACCGCGCCACCACCGTCGGGTTCACCTTCGACGGGCAGACCTTCCCCGGTCACCCCGGCGACACCCTGGCCTCGGCGCTGCTCGCCAACGGCCGGCACCAGGTCGCCACGAGCATCAAGCTCGGCCGACCGCGCGGCATCGCCGCCGCCTGGGCCGAGGACCCGTGCGGCCTGGTGCAGATCGAGGAGCCTTTCCCCGAGCCCATGCTGCTGGCGACCACCGTCGAGCTGTACGACGGACTGGCCGCCCACGGCCTGCCGGGGCAAGGCCGCCTCGCCGACGTCCCCGACTCGGCCCGCTACGACGCGGTCCACCACCACGTGGACGTGCTCGTCGTGGGGGCCGGCCCCGCGGGGCTGGCCGCCGCGCTCACCGCCGCCCGGGCCGGTGCCCGCGTCGCGCTCGTCGACGAGCAGTCCGAGGCCGGCGGCTCCCTGCTCTCGGGCACCGAGCGGCTCGACGACGCCCCGGCGCTGCAGTGGGTCGCCGCGGCGGTCGCCGAGCTGGCCGGCTCCCCGGAGGTGCTGCACCTGCAGCGCACCACCGCGTTCGGCAGCTACGACGACGGTTTCGTCCTGGCCCTGGAGCGGCGCACCGACCACCTCGGCGCCGCCGCGCCCAAGCACGTCTCCCGCCAGCGGGTCTGGCGCATCCGGGCCCGCTCGATCGTCGTCGCGACGGGGGCGCACGAGCGTCCGGTCGTCTTCGCCGACAACGACCGCCCGGGGACCATGCTGGCCGGCGCCGCCCGGACGTTCCTGCACCGCTACGGCGTGCTGCCCGGCCGCGAGGCCGTCGTGTTCACCACGAACGACAGCGCCTACGACGCCGCCCTCGACCTGCACCGCGCGGGTGTGCAGGTGCAGGCGGTGGTCGACGCCCGGCCGGAGGGCTCGCCGCGCCGCGAGGAGTGCGAGCACGCGGGCATCCGCGTCCTGTCCGGTGCCGTCGTGACCGGCACGCAGGGCGTCGGGCGGGTCACGCACGCCCTCGTCGCCCCGTTCGCGGACGGCGAGGTCGGCGCCAGCAGCGCGATCGCCTGCGACCTGCTCCTGGTCAGCGGGGGCTGGAACCCCGCGGTGCACCTGTTCAGCCAGGCCCGCGGCCGGCTCCGCTACGACGAGGCCCTCGGTGCGTTCCTCCCCGGGGAGGCGCTCGACGGCCTGACCGTCACCGGCTCGGCCGCCGGCGTGTTCGACCTGGCCGGGTGCCTGGCCGACGGGCAGCGGGTGGCGCGCGCCGCGCTGACGGCGCTGACGATCCCGCCGGCGGGGGAGGACCGGCTGCCCGCCACCCCGGACCCCGTCGTCCCGGCCGCGCCGCTGGTGCTGTGGCGGGTGCCGGACACCTCCGGCGCCGACGGCAGCACCTCGTTCGTCGACCTGCAGCGCGACGCGACGGTCGCTGACATCGCCCGCGCGGTCGGCGCCGGGCTGCGCTCCATCGAGCACGTCAAGCGCTACACGACGATCGGGACGGCGCACGACCAGGGCAAGACCTCCGGCGTCCTCACCTCGGGGATCACCGCCGAGCTGCTCGGGATCCCGGTGCAGGACACCGGGACCACCACGTTCCGGCCGCCCTACACCCCCGTCGCCTTCGCCGCCCTGGCCGGCCGCGACCGCGGCCGGCTCTTCGACCCCGAGCGGGTCACGGCCCTGCACGAGTGGCACGGAGCGGCGGGCGCGGTCTTCGAGGACGTCGGTCAGTGGAAGCGTCCCCGCTACTACCCGCAGCCCGGCGAGGACATGGAGACCGCGGTCCTGCGGGAGTGCGCCGCGGCCCGGACCGGCGTCGGGATCCTCGACGGCTCCACCCTCGGCAAGATCGACGTCCAGGGCCCGGACGCCGCCGTCCTGCTCGACCGGCTCTACACGAACCTGATGAGCAGCCTGAAGGTCGGCTCCGTCCGCTACGGGGTCATGTGCGGCGTCGACGGCATGGTCATCGACGACGGCACCGTGCTGCGCCTGGCCGAGGACCGCTTCCTCGTCCTCACCACCACCGGCGGCGCGGCGAAGATCCTCGACTGGATGGAGGAGTGGGCCCAGACGGAGTGGCCGGACCTGCGGGTCCACTGCACGTCGGTCACCGAGCAGTGGGTCACCTTCCCCGTCGTGGGGCCGCGGTCCCGCGACGTCGTCGGCGCGGTCTTCCCCCACGTGGACGTCTCCGCCGAGGCCTTCCCGTTCATGACCTGGCGGGACACCACCCTCGACGGGGTGCCGGTCCGGCTGGCCCGGATCAGCTTCTCCGGCGAGCTCGCGTACGAGGTCTACGTCAACCCCTGGTACGCGGTCGCGGTCTGGCAGCGGCTGCTCGACGCCGGCCGCCCGTACGGCATCACGCCGTACGGCACGGAGACCATGCACGTCCTGCGCGCGGAGAAGGGTTACCCGATCATCGGGCAGGACACCGACGGCACCGTCACCCCGCACGACCTCGGTATGGCGTGGGCGGTCTCGAAGAAGAAGCCCGACTTCGTCGGCAAGCGCTCCTTCGCCCGCCCGGCCAACGCCGACCCGCTGCGCAAGCAGCTGGTCGGGCTGCTGCCGGTGGACCGGCAGACCGTGCTGCCGGAGGGCTCCCAGATCATCGACTTCCTCGCCGACGGCCAGCTGCCGCCCCCGCCGGTCCCGATGCTCGGCCACGTCACCTCCAGCTACCGCAGCGCCGAGCTCGCCCGCCCCTTCGCCCTGGCCCTGGTCAAGGGCGGCCGGGAGCGCATCGGTGACACCGTCCACGTCCCCGTCAACGGCACCCTCGTCCCGGTCGAAGTCACCGGCTCGGTGCTGGTCGACCCCGAAGGAGCCCGTCGCGATGGCTGAGCTGCTGCGCACCCACCCGCTCGAGGCCTGGCGCGCCGACTTCGAGCGGTTGCCCGGCACCGTCGGCATCACCGTCGAGCCGTTCGTCGCGATGGTGGACGTCCGCCTCAGCACCGTCGGTGCCGAGGCGTCGGCGGCGCTGGGCGTCGACCTGCCGACGGCGCCCAACACCTGGGTGCCGGCCGACACCGGGCGGGCCGTCTGGCTCGGCCCCGACGAGTGGCTGCTCACCAGCACCACGGAGACGCCCGAGGAGCTCGAGGACCGGGTCCGCGCCGCCGTCCTACCGCTGGGCGGCTCCGCGGCGGACGTCTCCGCCCAGCGGATCAGCCTCCGGCTGACCGGTGCGCGGGTGCGGGACGTCCTGGCCAAGGGCTGCTCGATCGACCTGCACCCGCGGGTGTTCGGGCGGGGGAGCAGCGCGCAGACGGCGCTCAGCCAGGCCGGCGTCGTGCTGCTGGCCCTCTCCGACGCGGGCGACGACGTCGTCGTCCTCGTCCGGTCGTCCTTCGCCGGCTACCTGGCCGACTGGCTGCTCGACGCGGCCCTCGAGTTCACCCCCACCCCTCACGACTGACCGGCCCGCGTCGGCAGTCCCCGGATCCACCGGCACGTCAGGAGCGAAGCAATGTCCAGCACCCCTCGTGTGGTCATCATCGGAGCGGGGATCGTCGGGGCCAACCTGGCCGACGAGCTGACCGCCCGTGGCTGGGACCGCGTCACCGTTGTCGACCAGGGGCCCCTCCCGCTGACCGGGGGATCCACCTCGCACGCGCCCGGGCTGGTCTTCCAGACCAACGGGTCCAAGACGATGACCGAGCTGGCCAGCTACACGGTGGAGAAGTTCACGGGCATCGACGTCGACGGTGCCTGGTGCTTCAACCAGGTCGGCGGCCTCGAGGTCGCCACCACGCCGGAGCGCCTCGCCGACCTGCACCGCAAGCAGGGCTGGGCGACCTCGTGGGGCGTCGACGCGCAGGTCGTCGACGCGGAGGAGTGCGTGCGGCTGCACCCGCTGGTCGACCGCGACCGCGTCCTCGGCGGGCTGCACATCCCCAGCGACGGCCTGGCCAAGGCGTCGCGCGCGGTCGTCGCGCTGGCCCGCCGCGCCGAGGCGCGGGGTGCCCGCTTCCAGGGCTCGACCCGGGTGACCGGCATCGAGCAGGCCGGCGGCCGGGTCACCGGGGTCCGGACCCCGGACGGCGTCATCCCTGCCGACCTGGTGGTGTCCTGCGCCGGCTTCTGGGGGGTGGAGGTGGGTGCCATGGTGGGCATGGACGTGCCGCTGCTCCCGCTGGCCCACCAGTTCGTCTGGACCGGCCAGGTGCCGGACCTGGTCGGGCGCAACACCGAGCTCACCGAGGCGAGCCTGCCGATCCTGCGCCACCAGGACCAGGACCTCTACTACCGGGAGCGCGTCGACCGCCTCGGCATCGGCTCCTACGCCCACCGCCCGATGCCGGTCGACCTGCGCGAGCTGCCGCAGGGCGACGGCGTCCGGGAGTCGTCGATGCCCTCGATGCTGCCCTTCACCGAGGAGGACTTCGCCGCCCAGTGGGAGGAGAGCCAGCTGCTGCTGCCCTCGCTGCGCGCCTCGAAGATCGACTCCGGCTTCAACGGTGTCTTCTCGTTCACGCCCGACGGCGGCCCGCTGATCGGGGAGTCGCGGGACGTGGCGGGCTTCTGGATCGCCGAGGCGGTCTGGGTGACCCACTCCGCCGGGGTCGGCCGGGCGGTGGCCCAGCTCCTGGTCGACGGCCGCTCGGAGATCGATCTGCACGGCTGCGACGTGCACCGCTTCGAGGACGTCCAGCTGGCCCCGGAGTACGTCAGCGAGACCTCCCAGCAGAACTTCGTCGAGATCTACGACGTGCTCCACCCGCTGCAGCCGCGGCTGTCCCCGCGCGACCTGAGGGTCAGCCCCTTCCACACCCGGCAGCGGGAGCTCGGCGCAGTCTTCCTCGAGGGCGGCGGCTGGGAGCGGCCGCACTGGTACGAGGCCAACGCGCACTTGGTCGACGAGCTGCCGGCGGAGTGGGTGCCGCCGGAGCGCGACGCGTGGGCGGGGCAGTTCTGGTCCCCGATCGCGGCGGCGGAGGCGTGGAAGACCCGCACCGCCGTGGCGCTGTACGACATGACGCCGCTCAAGCGGCTCGAGGTCAGCGGCCCCGGCGCCCTGGCCCTCCTGCAGCGGCTGACGACCGGCGAGATGGACAAGTCCGTCGGGGCGGTGACCTACGCGCTCGCCCTCGACGAGGCCGGCGGTGTCCGCAGCGACCTCACCGTGGCCCGGCTGGGGGAGCAGCTGTTCCAGGTCGGCGCCAACGGGCCCCTCGACCACGACCTCCTCCTGCGCGAGGCCCCGGACGACGGCAGCGTGCAGGTCCGCGACGTCACCGGCGGCACCTGCTGCATCGGGCTGTGGGGTCCGCGCGCCCGTGACCTGGTGCAGCGGGTCAGCGCCGACGACTTCACCAACGGCGGGCTGAAGTACTTCCGCGCCAAGCGGGCCCGGATCGGCGGGGTCCCCGTGACGGCGATGCGGCTGTCCTACGTCGGCGAGCTCGGCTGGGAGATCTACACCAGCGCCGACAACGGCCAGCGGCTGTGGGACGTTTTGTGGCGCGCCGGCCAGGACCTGGGTGTCATCGCCGCAGGCCGGGCGGCCTTCAACAGCCTCCGGCTGGAGAAGGGCTACCGCGCCTGGGGCCATGACATGACCACCGAGCACGACCCCTACGAGGCCGGTCTCGGCTTCGCCGTCCGCAAGCAGAAGCAGGGCTACGTGGGCCAGGAGGCTCTCGCCGGGCGCAGCGACGACACGGTGAGCCGCCGGCTGTCCTGCCTGACGATCGACGACGGCCGCAGTGTCGTCCTCGGCCACGAGCCGGTGTACGTCGACGGCCGACCGGCCGGCTACGTGACCAGCGCCGCCTTCGGGCACACGGTCGGCCGGCCGATCGCCTACGCCTGGCTGCCGGCCTCGGCGACCGTCGGGACGACGGTCGAGATCGAGTACTTCGGTACCCGCATCCCCGCCACCGTCGCCGCCGAGCCGCTCGTCGACCCGGAGATGACCCGCATCCGCGGCTGAAGAAGGACCCGCCCCGCCAACTCGCCCGCCGGCCCGCGACCGTTCCCACCCCCGGAGGACCCCGCTCATGCGCACCGACACCATCGAGACGTTCCTGGAGCAGCTCGCCGCCAGGGTGCCCGCACCCGGAGGAGGGGCTACCGCCGCGCTGCACGCGGCCCAGGCCGCCGCCCTGGTGGCGATGGTCGCCCGCTACAGCGACTCGGCGAAGTACGCCGACCACGCCGAGGAGATCGCCACAGTCACGAGCACCGCCGACCGGCTGCGGGAGAACGCGCTGGGCCTGGCCGAGGAGGACGCCGCGGCCTTTACCGCGGTCACCGAGGCCTACCGGCTGCCGAAGGGGACGCCCGACGAGGCCGCGGACCGGTCCGAGGCCATCGCGACCTCCCTCGTCGCGGCGGCCCGGGTGCCGGCGGTCGTCGTCGCCGTCGCCGACCAGGTGCTCGGCCTGGCCGAGCAGCTGCTGCCGATCGGCAACCGGAACGTGGTCAGCGACGTCGCCGCCGCCGCCGAGGCGGCCCGGGCAGCGGCCACGACGGCCCGGGTCAACGTCGAGATCAACCTGGGTGGCATCAAGGACCCGGCGGCCTGGGGAGAGCTCGCCGCGGCCGTCGACACCGTCGACGACCTCGTGCTGCGCGCGGAGAAGGTCACCGCCGCCGTCCGGGACGGGCTGGTCCGATGACCGCGACGCTGAGCGGAACGGAGCTGGCCGCCGGCATCCGCGCCGAGGTCGCCGCCGCGGCCGCGGACCTGACCGCCGCCGGGACACCGCCCCGGCTCGCCGTCGTCGTCGCGACGGCTGACGAGTCCAGCGCCTGGTACGTCCGCTCCATCGCCCGCGCCGCGCAAAAGACCGGCATCGCCTGCTCGGTCGTCGACCTCGGGGAGACGGCGACGTCGGAGCGGATCGGCGCCGAGCTGGCCGCGCTCAGCGCCGATCCCGCGGTGCACGGCATCATCCTGCAGACGCCGCTGCCGCCCGGCGCCGTCTTCGCGGACCTCGCCGCGTCGATCGACCCCGCCAAGGACATCGACGGCGCCAACCCGCTCAGCCTGGGACGGCTGGCCGCGGGCCTGCCCGCGCATCCGCCGGCGACCGCCGAGGCCGTGCTCGTGCTCCTGGACCACCACGGGATCCCCCTGGCCGGCGCGCACGCGGTCGTGGTCGGGCGCTCCACCGTCGTCGGCAAGCCCGCGGCGCACCTGCTGCTGCAGCGGGACGCCACCGTGACCGTCTGCCACAGCCGCACCAAGGACCTGGCCGCGCTCACCCGGACCGCGGACGTGCTCGTCGCCGCCGTCGGGCGGCCGGAGCTCATCACGGCCGAGCACGTCGGCGAGGACTCGGTGGTCATCGACGTCGGGACCAACCCGACGCCCGACGGCGGGCTGGTCGGCGACGTCGACGCCGGCTCGGTCACCGGGCGCGCCGCCGGGCTGACACCGGTCCCCGGCGGGGTCGGCCCGGTCACCACGGCACTGCTCCTGCAGCACACGGTCGCGTCCGCGCGCGGCTGAACGAGGACCCGCCTGCCCTCCGCGGGCGGCCGTGAGCCGCCGTCCCGCCCTCTCCCGACCCCGCGAGAACGGAGCAGTCAGATGACCGGCACGGCGTTGGCCGACCGCCCACCCGCAGGCACCGGCACGTCGACGCCCCCCCTCGCACGGGCGCTCGCGGCGGGGCGGCCACTGGTCTGCGGCATCCTCAACGTCACTCCCGACTCGTTCTCCGACGGCGGGCGGTTCGACGACCTGGACCGGGCCGTGGCGCACGGGTGCACCCTGGCTGCCGAGGGGGCCGACCTCATCGACGTCGGCGGGGAGTCGACCCGGCCCGGCTCGCGCCCGCCGACCCTCGCCGAGGAACTGGCCCGTGTCGTCCCGGTGGTCGAGGCCCTCGCGCAGCGGACCCCCGTGCCGTTGTCCGTGGACACCTCGCGGCCCGAGGTCATGCGGGCCGCCGTCGCGGCCGGGGCGAGCATGGTCAACGACGTCCGGGCGCTGCGGTCGCCGGGTGCCCTGGAGGTTGCCGCGGAGCTGGGCGTGCCGGTGTGCCTGATGCACATGCAGCGCTCGCCGGAGACCATGCAGCAGGACCCGCGCTACCGGGACGTCGTCGTGGAGGTGCGCACCTTCCTCGCCGAGCGGATGCGTGCCTGCCTCGACGCCGGCATCCGGCAGGAGCACCTGGTGGTGGACCCGGGGTTCGGGTTCGGCAAGACGCCGGCCCACAACGTCGCCCTGCTGGCCTCGCTCGACGGGCTGCACAGCCTGGGGGTCCCGGTCATGGTCGGGCTGTCCCGGAAGTCGGTACTCGGGCAGCTCACCGGCCGGGCGGTGGGGGACCGGCTGCCCGCGTCCCTGGCCGCGGCGCTCCTCGCCGCCCAGCGAGGTGCCGCGGTGCTGCGGGTGCACGACGTCGCGGCCACGAGGGACGTCCTGACGGTGCTGGACGCCGTCGGCCCGGTGTAGTCCGCCTGGAGGCGTCCTCGGCGGGCCCCGTCCACAGGCTTGCCGCGGGCCTGGTGACGTACTGGAACGGCCCCCTGCAGGGTCCCGCCGCGGACCGGCCCGGTCCAGAGGCTCGCTGCGAGCCTGGGAGCGGTGAGGAGGACGGGATCTTCGACTTCCGCTAGATCACCGAACGGATCGCCCGCTCGAAGCCCAGGACGTGCTCACGGGCGAGGTCGTCGGCCTGATCGGCGTCGCCGGCGGCGATCGCGCGGAGCAGCTCCACGTGCTCACCGACATGCTCGTCCACCGTGGGCAGCCGGTCCAGGAACAGGCAGAAGATCCGCGTCGCCAGGTTGTCGTAGCGGATCAGGACGTCCTCCAGGTGGGGGTTGCCGGCCGCCCGGTAGATGGCCCGGTGCACGGCGAGGTCCCAGCGCATCAGCTCGGTCCGGTCGATCTGGGTGACGTCCAGGTGCTGGATGCGCGAGGCCAGGTCCTCGAGCTCGGCGTGCGCCGTGCGGACGGCCCGTTCGGCGGCACGACGGGCGGCCAACGGCTCGAGCTGAGCGCGGATGTCGGAGATGTGCGCCAGGTCGGAGATGTCCATACCGGTCGCAAAGGTCCCGCGCCGCGGGTAGGACACCACGAGGCGGTCGCCCTCCAGCCGTTTCAGCGCCTCGCGGACCGGGGTTCGGCCCACATCGAGGTCCTTGGCCAGTTCGTCGTCGTCGATCGGGTCGCCCGGCCGGATGTCCAGCATGATCAGCCGGTCCCGGATCGCCACGTAGGCCTTGTCCGCCAGGGACGCGACAGCAGACGAGTCGAGGTCCAGGGGCTCAGCGCTCACGACCAGATCGTAGAGGTTGGCGGCCAACAGGCCTTGCCTCTTCAGAGGGATCGACATACCTTTACAGTACATCTGATATACCAACTGTGTACCCAGGTCCCCAGTCGGTGTGGCAGGACATCGGCGGGGAGAGGGAGGTACAGGTGACCATCAGCGCCTTCGACCTGTTCAAGGTGGGGATCGGCCCGTCCAGTTCGCACACCGTCGGCCCGATGCGTGCCGCCTGCGCCTTCGTGTCCCGGCTCCGCGACGAGGGCCGGCTGGGCCGGGTCGCCGCGGTGCGCTGCGAGCTGTTCGGGTCGCTGGGGGCGACCGGGCACGGGCACGGCAGCGTCAAGGCGGTCGTCCTCGGCCTCGAGGGGGAGCAGCCGGACCTGGTCGACCCGGTGGCGGCCGGCCCCCGGGTCGACGCCGTCCGTCGCGAGGGGAAGCTGGCCCTGGCCGGCGAGCACCCCATCGCCTTCTCCGTGGACGACGACGTCGTGCTGCACCGGCGCAAGCGGCTGGAGTTCCACAGCAACGGCATGCGCTTCCGCGCCCTGGACGCCGAGGGCGACGAGGTCGACCGGCGCGAGTACTACTCGGTCGGCGGTGGCTTCGTCCTGGACGAGGACGAGGCCGGCAACGCGGTGATCGTCGAGGACGGCACCCCGGTGCGGTACCCGTTCCACAGCGGCGAGGAGCTGCTGGCGCGCACCCGTGAGACCGGGCTGCGGATCAGCGACGTGATGCTGGCCAACGAGCTGGCCTGGCGCAGCGAGGCCGAGGTGCGCGCCGGCCTGCTGCACGTCTGGTCGGTGATGCAGGAGTGCGTGGAACGCGGCACCCGGACCACCGGCGTGCTCCCCGGGGGGCTCAAGGTCCGCCGGCGCGCTGCGGCCCTGCGCGCTCAGCTGGCGGAGCACCCGGACGAGGCCGACCCGCTCCGCGCGATGGAGTGGGTCACGCTCTACGCGCTGGCGGTCAACGAGGAGAACGCCGCAGGCGGCCGGGTGGTGACCGCGCCGACCAACGGCGCCGCCGGCATCGTGCCGGCCGTCCTGCACTACTACCGCGACTTCGTCGGGTCCTACTCCGAGGACGGGGTGGTGCGGTTCCTGCTCACCGCTGCGGCGGTCGGGCTCCTGTTCAAGGAGAACGCTTCGATCTCCGGCGCGGAGGTCGGCTGCCAGGGGGAGGTCGGCTCGGCCTGCTCCATGGCCGCCGCCGGCCTCGCCGAGGTGATCGGGGGCAGCCCGGAGCAGGTGGAGAATGCCGCGGAGATCGGCATCGAGCACAACCTCGGCCTCACCTGCGACCCCGTCGGCGGGCTGGTGCAGATCCCGTGCATCGAGCGCAACGCCGTCGGCTCGGTCAAGGCCATCACCGCCGCGCGGATGGCCGTGCGCGGTGATGGCCGGCACCACGTCCCGCTGGACAAGGCGATCAAGACGATGCGCGAGACCGGTGCCGACATGAAGGACAAGTACAAGGAGACCGCCCGTGGCGGGCTGGCGCTCAACGTCGTCGAGTGCTGAGGAGGCACCCGTGTCCCACCCGTTCACCCTCACGCTCAGCTGCCAGGAGCGCCCGGGCATCGTGCACGCGGTCAGCTCGTTCCTCTTCGAGCACGGTTGCGACATCGTCGAGCACCAGCAGTTCGACGACGCCCTCCGCGGTCAGCTGTTCCTGCGCACCGCCTTCGTCTGCGCCGAGGACACCGACTGCGAGCGCCTCTCCGCGGACTTCCAGGCCGTGGCCGACGAGTTCGGCATGACCTACCAGGTCACCGGGGAGCGGCCGCCGCGGGTGGTGGTCATGGTGTCGAAGCTCGGTCACTGCCTCAACGACCTGATCTTCCGGTGGCGGGCCGGCAACCTCGGCGGGGAGCTGGTCGCCGTGGTGTCCAACCACGAGGACCTGCGGCCGATGGCCGAGGCGGCCGGCCTGCCCTTCGTCCACGTCCCGGTGACACCGGCCACCAAGCGGGAGGCCGAGGCCCGGCTGCTCGAGCTGGTCGACGAGTACCGGGCCGATCTGGTCGTGCTGGCCCGCTACATGCAGATCCTCTCCGACGAGACGTGCGCCGCCCTGTACGGCCGCGCGATCAACATCCACCACTCGTTCCTGCCGGGGTTCAAGGGCGCCAAGCCCTACCACCAGGCATTCGACCGCGGGGTGAAGCTGGTCGGGGCGACGGCCCACTACGTCACTCCCGACCTGGACGAGGGCCCGATCATCGAGCAGGAGGTCATCCGCATCGACCACACCTTCGATCCCCGTGCGCTCGCCACCGTCGGACAGGACGCCGAGGCGCTGGCGCTGTCGCGGGCCGTCCGCTGGCACAGCGAGCAGCGGGTGCTCCTCAACGGGCACAGCACGGTCGTCTTCCGGTGACCCGGTCGCTGGAGGTCTGATGTCGACCGGGACGGCGGAACTGCCGCCGCCCGCCGGCGCACCCTCGTCCAGGGCCGCGCTCGACCGCGTCCGCCGGTACCTGTTCGCGGAGCTCGGGCCGCAGCGGGGCCCGGCGGGGATGGGGCTCGCCCGCCCGCGGGCCCTGTTCGGGGCGCTGGGGGATCCGCAGGACCGCTTCCGCGCCGTGCACGTTGCGGGCACCGCGGGGAAGGGGTCGGTGAGCACCTTCGTGGCGAGCCTGCTCCGGGCCCACGGGTTCCGGGTCGGCGCCCACCTGTCGCCGCACGCCTACTCCGTCCTCGAGCGGTTCCAGGTCGACGGCGCTCCCGCCGGAGCCGACCTCGTCGACGCGGCGCTGACCCGGGTCCGGCCGGCAGTCGAGGCGGTGGAGCAGGCCGGCCACGGTCGGCCGTCCTTCTTCGAGGTCACCAACGCCATCGCGTTCGGCCTGTTCGCCGACCGGGTCGACTACGGGGTCGTCGAGACCGGGCTCGGGGGACTGCTCGACTCCACCAACACGATCTCCCGGGCGGACAAGGTCGCGGTGATCACCCCGATCGGCTTGGACCACCAGGACGTCCTCGGGGCCACCGTCCGCGAGATCGCGGCGCAGAAGGCCGGCGTCCTCCCCGTCGGCGGCCGTGCGGTCGCGGCCCGCCAACGGAGCGCCGAGGTGGAGGACGTGCTCAGCGCAGAGGCGACCCGTCGGGGCTGTGACCTCCGGTGGGTGGACCTTGGCCCCCCGGCGGTGCGGGCCTGGACCGGACCGGGCGGCACCGAGCTGCACCTACGCGGCCAGCCGTCCCTGTCCCTGGGGCTCACGGGGCGGCACCAGGCCGGCAACGCCCATCTCGCGCTGCGTGCCGTCGAGGCGCTGGCCGCGCGCGACGGCTGGTCCCTCGACGCGGACGCCATCTGGCTGGGGATGCGGAGCGCCACCCTGCCCGGCCGGTTTGAACGCCGTGTGATCGCCGGCCGGACGGCGGTCCTCGACGGAGCCCACAACCCGATGAAGCTCGCGGCGCTGGTGGCGACCCTGCAGGAGGTCCACCCCGGCGTCCGGTTCCCGTGGGTCCTCGCGTTCAAGCAGGACAAGGACCTGGACGCTGCCCTGCACGTCGTCGCGCCGGCGGCCTCCGTGGTCGTCGCGACGGAGTTCTGCTCCACCGGCGGCGACCACCCCGCCGGCGCCTCCGTCCCGGCCGAGCTCGTCGCCGCGGCGGCGGCGGACCGGGGCATCGCCACAGCGGTGGAGGGCAACCCGGTGCTCGCGGTCCGCCGTGCTGCGGAGAAGGCGGACGAGGCGGTGCCGGTCGTGGTGAGCGGCTCGTTCCAGCTGCTCGCCGCCGTCCACGGGGCAACGGTGCCGCGGTGACCTGGGCCCGCTTCGACGACCTCCGCAGCGGGACGGCGCTCCGGTGTCCCGCGCCCGACCGGATCCTGGTGGCCGAACACCCGGGTGAAGTCGTCGGCGTGCTGGCCGAGGTCCAGCGGGCCACGGACTCCGGGCGGTGGGCGTTCGGCTACGTCGCCTATGAGGCCGCTGCCGGGCTGGATCCACGGCTCGCCGTGCACCGATCCATGCCCATGGGCATGCCGCTGGTCTGGTTCGGGGTCTGCGACCAGCCGGTTCCCGTGCCTCCGCTGGAGCCGGCCGGGCCGGCCGGCGCCGGCCGAGGCGGGGCGGCCCGGTGGCAACCCACGTGGACACCGGCCGGGCATGCCGACGGCGTCCGGCAGGTCCACGAGCGGATCGCCGCCGGGGACACGTTCCAGTGCAACCTGACCGTCCGGATGTCCGGTCGCGTGTCAGGGGATCCCTTCGCCCTGTACCGGGACCTGGCCCTGGGTCAGCGCGGAGCCCACAGCGCCTATCTCGACCTCGGCCGCTTCGCCGTGGCCAGTGCCAGCCCCGAGCTGTTCTTCGAGCGCCGTGGCGACGCGGTGCTGCTCCGCCCCATGAAGGGCACGGCGCGGCGGGGACGGGACCGGGAGGAGGACCGGCGCCTGGCCCACCGGCTGCAGTCCAGTCCCAAGGAGCGGGCGGAGAACGTCATGATCGTCGACCTCATGCGCAACGACATCGGCCGGATCGCCGAGATCGGCAGCGTCGACGTGCCGGCGCTCTTCACCGTCGAGCGCTACGAGACCGTGCTCCAGCTCACCTCCGACGTCACGGCTCGACTCTCGCCTGGAACCGGCCTGGTCGAGCTGTTCCGGGCGCTCTTCCCCTGCGGCTCGGTCACGGGAGCGCCCAAGGCGAGCTCCATGGAGATCATCCGGTCCCTGGAACCCGACCCGCGCGGCGTCTACTGCGGAGCCATCGGCCTGGTGGGTCCACCGGACGCGCCGGTCCGGGCGCGGTTCAACGTGGCCATCCGGACGGCCGTGGTGGACAGGTCCTCGGGAGAGGCCGTGTACGGCACCGGCGGTGGCATCACCTGGGGCTCGGAGGCGTCGGCCGAGCATGCCGAGCTCCTCGCCAAGGCCGCGGTCCTGTCCGCGCGGCCCCGGGAGTTCGAGCTGCTGGAGACGATGCGGCACGACCCTGAGCGCGGTCTGCGTAACCGGGAGCGTCATCTGCACCGCCTGGCAGCCTCGGCCGAGCACCTGGGGTTCCGGTTCGACCTGCCGACGGCGCGACGCGTCCTGGCCGTGCGGCTGGCGGGAGAGCCGGCGGCACGCGTCCGGATACGCCTCCGGCGCGACGGGACGCTCGCCGTCGACGTCGAGGCGCTCCCTGCGCCCTCGACCGGCCCGGTGCTGCTCGCGGTCGACGACGATCCGGTCGATCCCCGGGAGACCTGGCTCTACCACAAGACGAGCCTGCGGGAGCCGTACGACCGGCGCCGCGAGCGGCGACCCGACGTCGACGACGTGATCATGGTCAACACGAGGGGAGAGCTCACCGAGGTGACCCGAGCCTCCCTCGCAGTGGAGCTCGACGGGTGCTGGTGGACGCCTCCACTGGAGGCCGGGTGCCTTCCCGGCGTCGAGCGCGCGCGGCTGCTCGAGATGGACAGGCTGCAGGAGCGGGTGCTGCGCGTGGCCGACCTCGAGCGGGCGGAGGGGGTGGCGGTGCTCAGCTCGCTGCGGGGATGGCGTGCCGCAGAGTTGAGCGGCGTTCGTCGCAAGGCGGCGCCCATCCGAGGCCGGAAGGAGCCGGTACGGACCTCCCCCGGGGCGGGGAGCCTGGCGCCTGCGGCACTCATCGGCGGGGGATGAGGCGCTGGGATCCCTCGCGGCGGACAGGCATGTCGACGCACAGCTGTGCGTGGGTCGAGGTGACGGAACCGAACCCGCGTGGCGAGCTCGGAAGGCTCTCGGCCAGCGGGTCGGCGAGACCCGGTTCGACCACCGCGGACAGAGCGTCGGCCAGCGCATCGCTGGACCAGGTCAGCGTGCCCGTCGGTCGCAGGGGACTGGCCACTCCAGCGTTCGAGGCGGTGGCGTCCCGACCCGAGGCGGCAAGCTCCCGGGGGCCCTTGACCCTCCTCGGCAGTCTGCACTACGTTGTTGTACAACTGATATAACAGCCTGAAGGTCGGTCATGGCGGCAAGCGATTCGCTGCGCGAGCACGGCGGCTTATCGCGTGCTCGTGGCTGGAAGGCTCCGCTCTCGCCGCTCCTCGAGCACGCAGCCACCGGCGCGAGCCGACGCACGCCAGAGGGGAGTCCGCCGGTGCCGTGGTCGCCGTCGCCCGGTTCGGACCCGGCGTCTCACCCGGACCGCCATGCGCAGGCGGTCGTCCCGGTCTTCTTCCTGTCCGACAGCACCGGGATCAGCGCCGAGACGATGGGCAACGCACTGCTCATCCAGTTCCCTGACGTGCGCTTCGAGCGCACGTTGATCCCGTTCATCTCGACGGTGGAGCAGGCCCGGGAGGTGGTGGCGCAGCTCGACGCGGCGATGGCGGGCCCGGTGCCCCCGCTGGTGTTCACCACCGCGGCCGTGGACGAGGTGCGCGAGGAGCTGCTGAAGACGAAGGCCCCGATCATCGACTTCTTCGGGCTGCACATGAGCCGGGTGGAGGAGCAGTTGGGGGCCCGCGGCCTGCGTGAGGCGCGGCGGCTGCACGGGGTCGGCGACGTGCGGCGCTACAACGACCGGATGGCGGCGATCGAGTTCGCCATCGAGCACGACGACGGCCTGGGCTCCCGGGGGCTGGACCGGGCCGACGTGGTGCTGCTGGCGCCGTCGCGGTGCGGGAAGACCCCGACGGCGATGTATCTGGCCCTGCAGCACGGCCTGTTCGTCGCCAACTACCCGTTGGTCGACGAGGACCTGGAGACCACCGACCTGCCCCGCCCGGTCCGGGACCTCGCGGACCGCTGCTTCGGGCTGACCACCACCGTGGTTCGGCTCAGCCGCGTGCGCCAGGAGCGCCGCCCGGATTCCCGGTACGCCTCGGAGGAGCAGTGCCGCTTCGAGCTGCGGCGGGCGACGGCGATCTACGACAGGCACCAGCTACCCACGGTGGACACCTCGGCGGCCTCCGTCGAGGAGATCGCCACCGTGGTGATCCAGACCCTGGCCCGGCAACGGCCCCGCTCCGGCGACCGCGCGCAGCCCGGCCACGACCTCCGGCGAGATGGGACCACCCGACCATGAGCACCGACACCGCACCCGAGGCACCGACCAGCACCACGGCGGGAGGCGCGGCCGACGACGCCGACAACGTCCGCTGGTTCGCCGAGCTGGGGCTGGGCGACCTGGAGGTGGTCGGCGGCAAGAACGCCTCGCTGGGCGAGATGATCTCGAACCTGGCCGACGCCGGGGTCAGCGTCCCCGACGGCTTCGCCACCACGGCGGCGGCCTACCAGCGCTTCCTCGGGGACACCGGCCTGGCCGCGCGGATCGCCGAGCGGCTGCGCGCGCTGGACACCGACGACGTCCGGGCGCTGGCCGCGGCCGGCCGGGAGATCCGCCGGGCGGTCGTCGAGCAGCCGTTCCCGCCGGCCCTGGAGGCCGACATCCGGGCGGCCTACGACCGGTTGGCCGGGGACGACCCGGAGGCGTCGTTCGCGGTGCGCTCCAGCGCCACGGCCGAGGACCTGCCCGATGCCTCCTTCGCCGGGCAGCAGGAGACGTTCCTCAACGTGCGGGGCATCGACGCGGTGCTGCAGGCGGTCCGGGAGGTCTACGCCTCTCTCTACAACGACCGGGCGATCGCCTACCGGGTGCACCACGGGTTCGACCACGAGGCGGTGTCGCTGTCGGCGGGCGTGCAGCGGATGGTGCGCTCCGACGTGGGGGCCTCCGGGGTGGTGTTCACCATGGACACCGAGTCCGGCTTCCGGGACGCCGTCTTCGTGACGTCGGCCTACGGGCTGGGCGAGGGCGTCGTGCAGGGCGCGGTCAACCCCGACGAGTTCTACGTCTACAAGCCCGCCCTGCGGGCCGGGCGCCCGGCAATCCTCAAGCGGGGCGTGGGGGACAAGGCCACCAAGATGGTCTACACCGACTCCGCCGAGGTCGGCCGGACCACCGCGTTCGTCGACGTCGACCCCGCCGAGCGCCGGCTGCTGTCCCTCACCGACGACGAAGTCACCGAGCTGGCCCGGCAGGCCTGCCGGATCGAGCAGCACTACGGCCGGCCCATGGACATCGAGTGGGGGAAGGACGGGCTGACCGGGCAGATCCTGATCCTGCAGGCGCGCCCGGAGACCGTGCAGTCCCGCTCCGGCAACACCACCGAGCGCTACACGCTCACCGGCACCGGGGACGTCCTGGTCGAGGGCCGGGCGATCGGGCAGAAGATCGGCGCCGGTGCGGTCCGGGTGCTCACCGACATCGACCAGATGGACCAGTTCACGGCCGGCGACGTGCTGGTGGCGGACATGACCGACCCGGACTGGGAACCGATCATGAAGCGCGCCTCGGCGATCGTGACCAACCGCGGCGGGCGGACCTGCCACGCGGCGATCATCGCCCGCGAGCTGGGCATCCCCGCCGTCGTCGGCACCGGGACCGCCACCCGGGTGCTGTCCGACGGCGACCCGGTCACCGTCTCCTGCGCCGAGGGCGACACCGGCGTCGTCTACGCCGGACAGGTGGGCTTCGAGGTGGCGGAGACCTCGCTGGACGCCATGCCGGAGATCCCCACCAAGATCATGTTGAACGTGGGGACCCCCGAGCAGGCGTTCGCCTTCTCCCGGCTGCCGCACGCCGGCGTCGGGCTGGCCCGGCTGGAGTTCGTCATCAACCGGCAGATCGGCATCCACCCGCGCGCGCTGCTGGACCTCGAGGACCTCGACGCGCCGCTGCGGGCGCAGGTCGAGGAGCGGATCGTCGCCTACCCCTCGGCGCGGGACTTCTTCGTCCAGCGGGTCGCCGAGGGGATCTCGATGATCGCGGCGGCATTCGCGCCCGAGCCGGTCATCGTGCGGATGAGCGACTTCAAGTCCAACGAGTACGCCAACCTGCTCGGCGGCGAGCGCTACGAGCCGCACGAGGAGAACCCGATGATCGGCTACCGCGGGGCGTCGCGGTACCTGTCGGCCGGCTTCGCCGACTGCTTCGCCATGGAGTGCGAGGCGCTGCGCTACGTCCGCGACGAGATGGGCCTGACCAACGTCAAGATCATGATCCCGTTCGTCCGGACGGTCGCGGAGATCGAGGGCGTGGTGCGCCTGCTGGGCGAGCACGGCCTGCGCCGCGGGGAGAACGACCTGTCGGTGGTGATGATGTGCGAGCTGCCCTCCAACGCGCTGCTGGCCGGGGACTTCCTCGACCACGTCGACGGGTTCTCCATCGGCTCCAACGACATGACGCAGCTGACGCTGGGGCTCGACCGCGATTCGGCCCTGGTTGCCGGGGGTTTCGACGAGCGAGACCCGGCGGTGCTCGCCCTGCTGGAGATGGCGATCAGGGCGTGCCTGGAGCGCGGGAAGTACGTCGGCATCTGCGGCCAGGGCCCCAGCGACCACCCCGACCTCGCCGAGTGGCTCGTGCAGCAGGGGATCGAGTCGATGTCCCTGAACCCCGACACCGTCGTCGACACCTGGCTCCACCTGGCCAAGGCCGGCCGAACGACCTGAGGAGTGGCGTTCTGCCCACAGGCCGCGTCAGTGGAACGTCCAGGCGCTGATCGCCATTCTGACCACCATCGTTCCCCGTACGGAGACGTCCGCTGCGGTGCGTGGTCGTTCCGTGTGCCAGCCGACCTGCACGGACGCACTTCGACGAACCGCGGCGGACACGCCGCGCAGATCTGCGGGTTTCAGGCGTGTCTCGACCGCTCGGGCTCGGCGCAGCAGTCGAGACCGGGTCCGGGAGAGCCTGTTCGCGCTGTACCGGCCGGCCACCGGTCCGCGGTGATCGGCCCAGCACCAGCAGTTGATCGAGCGCGCACGAGACCGAGCAGCCGCTCGACGTCGTCGGCCACCGCTGCCCACTGCTGCGGGTGGTGGATCAGCTCCACATGGTGCGCCGGGAATTCGATGCCAGCGGTGTCCTTGCCCCCGCCCTGGGCGGCGGGAATGCCGGTCGGCTGGACGGGACGTCACCGCGGCCCCGGACCACGGTGACGTAGGCCTTCGGCTGGAGGCGAGCCGGTGCCGCTCACGGCATCCAGCAGGATACGGGCATCGAGCTGTCGAGCAGCACGGCGGTTGACGATCCCGGTCGCGACGGCGGCGCGGCCTGCGTGTTCGCGACGATCCGCCGACGCCCGAGGACCGGCCGGACGACGTGAGCGGCACCATGCCGCTCCACCAGGGGGATCGACTCGTCCACCGAGGTCAGCGAAAGCCGCAGCGTTCCGGTCGTCCGCCCGGTATGGCGCAGTCCTCACTCCGTCTGGCTCGCCGGCACTGCCGAGGTGGTGGCCGGGCCACGCAGCGACGGCCAGCTGCGCCACAGCAGCCAGCCCAGCGCGGTGGCGGCACCGATCGCGAGGCCGACGTCCACGGCGCCGAAGAGGACCAGCAGGATCGCGCCCCACACACCGGCCACCACCGCGGCCGGCAGGTCATCCCCGCCGCCAGCGTCGGGCCGGCCCCGGCGCGCCGGCTTCGGGCCGGGCAGGACGGGCTCCGCGGTCTCGGCGGCGTAGAACCGCTCGATGTCGTCCCAGATCCGCTGTTCGGAACTGCTGAGCATGATTCACCTCCTGTTGATCCTCACCATGCCCGGCGGGACGTGCGCCCCACCAGGGACGGCGCCGGTCAGCTGGTGCATGCTGGCCTTGCCGACCGTCGGCAACGGCGGTGGAGAGGTTGGGCAGGTAGAGGAGGGGTGATGACCCTTAACCGGCAACTGGAGGTGCCTGGGAGCTCCGGCGGACCGGTGGCGGGCGACGACTGGCTGACGACGGTCGCGACGTCGGCGGCGTCCGCCTGCCAGGCGCCGGTCGAGCTGCTCGGCGGGTACCTGCCGATGCTGGCCGACGCCGCCATCGACGGGCGCCGTCCCGACTCGTGGGAGCTCGACGCGGTCCGCGAGCTCGGGCGCCGGGCGGCTGCGCAGGGAGTCGGCGCCCGCGGCGCCGTCGACCTGTACCTGTCCGCGTCGTGGCGGCTGTGGCGGCAGCTGCCGGTCGTGGCGCGCTCCAGTGATCCGGAGAAGGTGCGCAGTGCCGCCGAGGCGGTGCTGCGGGTGCTCGACGACGCCATCGGCGTGCTCGTCGACGGTCACCAGTCCGAGCGGCGGCAGATGATCCGCCACGAGGAGGCGCTGCGGGCGGAATTCGTCGACGACCTGCTCCGTGGGGACGCCGATGTCGCCCGGATGGTCGAGCGCGCCGAGCCGTTCGGCCTCGACCTCGGCAAGTCCCACCACGTGGCCCTCGCCGCCCCGCGTGACGCCGACGCCAACGTCGAACGGGCCGCCACCGCGGTGGAGCGGGTCGTCGTCGGCCGGTTCGGTGACCGGGACGTGCTGGTCGCCACGAAGGACGGCCGCGTGGTCGTCGTCGTGCCCGCCGCGACGGCGGCCCCGACCGCGCGCACCGAGGACCTCGGCTCGGTCCTCCACGCCGAGCTCGGCCGGATCGACGACGGCCGGCGCTGGCGGGTGGCGCCCGGGCGCGCCTTCCCCGGCGCCTACGGCGTCGCCCGCTCCTACGAGGAGGCGCGCGAGGCGCTGGTCATCGCCGACCGGCTCGACCTCGGCGCCGAGGTGGTGCACGCCCGCGACCTGCTGGTCCACCGGGTGCTGGGCCGCGACCAGTCGGCCATCGTCGACCTGGTGCACGAAGTCCTGGGCCCGCTGCAGCACAGCCGCAGCGGCGCCGAGGTGCTGCTGGAGACCCTGCTGGCGTACTTCGACGCCGGTGACGTCGCGACCGAGGCCGCGCGGCGCCTGCACGTCTCCGTCCGCACCGTGACCTACCGGCTGGCCCGGGTCTCCCAGCTGACCGGGTATAGCGTCTCCCGGCCCGACCAGCGGTTCTCGCTGCACGCGGCCGTCCTCGGCGCCCGACTCCTCGAGTGGCCGGCCCGGCCACTGCCCGTCGACCCCTGACCGCCGGTCGCGCCGTCCCGCTCCCCGGCAGACGCGGCGCCGCGGGTCTCTGGCCGCGACCGCACCGGACGGCGCCCGCCCGGCCACCCGGCGCCCCCGCGCTGGCCTCGTCGGCTCGCTGGGGCGACGACCGCCCTGCCGCCGCCCGCGGTTGCCGACCCCCGGCAACGACCGAGTGCCGAGCCTGACCGGCGGAGCCCCTCGTGCACCCGCCCGGACCCGGGCAGGCTGGAGCCAGCAGCAGGTGCACGGTGCTCCCGCAGGAGGTGGACGGTGCTCAGTCCTGACGAACAGCGGGCCTGGGACGAGATCCGGCGTCGCTGTGCGGAGGAGGTCCAGGAGCCCACTCGTCCGGTCCTCGACCCGAGGGCCCGGCGGCCACGCTCCGCGGCGCCGGCGGGCCTCCTCGCCACGGTCGTCGCCGGCGGCTGCCTCGCCGTCCTGCTGGTCGTCTGTGGAGCCCCGCTCGCCGGCCTGGCCATCGCCGTCGCCACCGCGCCCCGGTGGCTGCTGTGGCGCTACTGGCCGCTGCTGGACGGGGTCCTTCCGCCGTCGGCACCGACGGCGTCCCGGGGCGTCCCCCCCGACGGCGCGGGGCACCCGTCGTCGGGATCGTGCCGGCGGGCTCCGCGGACGGTGTGACGGACTCGACGCCGCAGAGCTCTTCGGGGTGTCCGGGGCCGCCCCGGGTGGACACGCGTCCGACTCCGGTGGCGGGCTCGGTGGTCGAGTGGCCCCTCGTCCGTGGCGGGGTCCAGCGTTCGGTCCGACTGCGCACCGGTGCTCCGGCGGCGGTCCGGGTGCCGGCTTCCGATCGGGACGCCGACGGCTCCGGTCGAGCAGATCCCGCGAGACCCGCGGCACCACGCGCGGATCGGCTACCGGGCCAGGCGCAGCGCCGGCGGGGCCGGCACGGGACCGTCGGCCGGTGCGGAGCCCCCGGGGAGGACGACGAGCGCCGGACGGGCACCGGCCGCGCGCGGTCCACCGAGCCCGGCGTGGAGCAACGTCTTCGCGTGACCGGCAGCCAGCCGGTGGCACTCGTCGTGGGCGGGCGTCGACGCCGGGGGAGCGGCGGGGTGCTGCGCCAGGTGGACGTAGACGATGTGGTCCGCGGGGTCGTACGTCCTCATCTCGTCCTCACCTCCTCCCGGACCCGCCGGTGCGGTGGCCACGTTCGCGATGGCGACACCGGCGGTGCGATCCGGACAGGCACAGCATGGCCGGGGGGTACGACAGGAAGCAGGCGCGGGTGTGCAGTGGTGCAGCCCGGGTCCGGCTGGTCGCAGGCCCGCTCCGGTGGGGACCGGGCCGGCCGTGGCGGGGCTCGTCCGGACGACGAGGTGCACAGCATGGACGGCGGGCGCCCGCGCCGGTACACCTCCTGCGGAGGGCGGCACGCGCGGGCCCGGGGAGGAGTAGTCGTGTCGGGGCCGACGGGCGCAGGCGGTCCGCTGCTGGCCGGCAAGCTCACCGTGCCGCAGGTACCCCCGTCGCTCGTTCCCCGCCCCCGCCTGCAGCACCGGCTCGACGCCGTCCGCAGGACACCGGTGACCGTGGTCGCGGCGGGTGCCGGGTACGGCAAGTCGACGTTGCTCGCCGCCTGGGCCCGGCACGCCGGGATGCCGGTCGCGTGGGTCACCCTCGGGAGCAGCGAGGACGATCCGGCGCGGTTCTGGACGTACGTGGCCACCGCCCTGGCCGGCTCCACCCCGGACGTGGCCGGCCCGGCCCTCCGCGCGCTCACCGTGCCCTCGGTCGACCCGCTCGACGTCGCCGTCCCCGAGCTGCTCAACGGCTTCGCGGCTCGCGACGAACCCACCGTGCTCGTCCTCGACGACCTGCACGAGGTCACCGACGCGCGGGTCACCGAGGGGCTGGAGTTCCTCCTGGACCACCTGCCCCCCGCCCTGCGCGTGGTCCTCGCCAGCCGCACGGAGCCCCCAATCGGCCTCGCCCGGCTGCGGGCCCGCGGCCGGCTGACCGAGCTGGTCGCCGCCGACCTGCGCTTCACCGTGCAGGAAGCCCGCGCCCTGCTGACCTCGGTGGTCCACGGCGGTCCCGACGACCCCGGGCCCGAGCCGGCAGCGCTGGCCGGGCTGCTCGCCCGCACCGAGGGCTGGGCGGCCGGGCTCGTCCTCGGCGCCCTCACGCTGCGCGACCGTGCCCACGGCCGGGCGGTACCGCACGGCCCGCCCGGCCTGCGTTCCGCTGTGGACTTCCTGCTCGCCGAGGTGCTCGCGGGCCAGACGCCGGACCGGCGCGAGCTGCTGCTGCGCAGTGCCCCGCTCGACCGGCTGTGCGGCCCGCTCTGCGACGCGGTGCTCGGCCGTGCCGACTCCGGCGCGGTCCTGGCCGGTCTGGAGCGGGACGGCGTCTTCGTCACCGCGGTGGACGGCGACGGGCGCTGGTACCGCGTGCACCCGCTGTTCCGGGCGGCGCTGCGACGTGAGCTGGACGACCCTGCGGGCGTCGCCGAGGTACAGCGGCGGGCTGCCGTGTGGTTCTGGGAGCAGGGCCTGGTCGAGGAGGCGATCCGCGCCCGGCTCGGCGCCGGCGACTCCGCCGGGGCCGCCGACTGGCTGGTACGGAGCACCGGGACGTTCCTCGCCACGGCGCGCGTCGGCGTGTTCGCCGAGCTCGGCAACCGGCTCGACCCGGCCGTGGTCGCCGACTCGGTCCCGCTGCTGCTGTCGCTCGCCTGGGCTGCCGGGGTCACCGGCCGGCTGGACCGGGTGCCCGCGCTGCTCGACCGGGCCGCCGCGCAGGCCCGCGCGGGTCGCCCCGGCGCCGGCTTCCCCGGCTTCGCCGGCGCCGTGGGGGCGATCGCCGCCCTGCGCGCGGTCTACGGGACGACGGCCGAGGCCTCCCCGGAGGTCGCGCTGGCCGCCGCGCACGAGGCGGTGGCCGCCGAGACCGATCCGGAGCTGCCCGGCTGGGTCGTCGCCCGGGTCGCCCTCGGGGGCGCGCTGCTCACCGCCGGACGGGAGGCGGAGGCGCTGGCCGCACTCGACGCTGCCTGGCAGGCCCCGGCCGCATCCGCCCTGCCGGTCTTCTCCCACCTGGAGGTGGCCGGGCTCCTCGCCTGGTGCCTGGTGCAGCCCGGCGACGACGACCCCGATCCCGACCGCGACGCGCGCGCCGAGCGGCTGTTGCGGTCGACCCGGGCGGACGCCGCGGCCCTGGAGGCGCACCTGGGGGACGCCGCTGCAGCAGCGCTGGCACTGCTGCACGCCGCGGCCGGGGTGCTCGACCGGCGCGCCGGCCGGCTCGGGTCCGCACGCGCGCACTCGGACCGTGCCGCCGTCCTGGTCGAGGTCCAGGCGCACCCCGCGGTCGCCGTGCTCGTGCTGGTGAGCGCGGCGGAGACCGCCCTGGCAGCCGGCGACCCGACGGCTGCGCTGGAGTTCCTCGACCGGGCCCGTGAGGCGCGGCTGAGCGCGCCGCCCTCCCCGATCCTCGACCGGCAGATCGCCGCCGTGGAGTTGCGGGCCGGCCGGCGCGCCGCCACGCGGGTGCGGCCGGCACTGCTGGAACCGCTCACCGAACGGGAGGTCTCGGTTCTCCGGGCGCTGCGCGGCCCGCTCAGCCAGCGGGAGGTGGGCGCGGCGCTGCACCTGTCGATCAACACCGTGAAGAGCTACACCCGGAGCCTGTACCGCAAGCTCGATGTCGGATCCCGGCGCGAGGCCGTCGAGCGAGGACGCGCCCTGGGGCTCTGCTGAGCCCCACCCGGGGTGGTCCGGCGAGCGGGGTGGTGCGCGACCACCCCGGGGACGGGGAGCGTTCCGGGCACCTGATCCCGAGGAGCCTCCCGTGTCCCTGCCGCCCGCCCTCACCAGCCCCGGGACCCCGGTGGCGTGGCCACCCGGCGCCGTCTTCGCGACCACCGACCTCGACGGTCCCGTCCGTCATCTCGACCTGGGCGGTCCGGCCGGCGCGCCGGCCGTGCTCTGCGTGCACGGCCTGGGCGGCTCGGCTCTCAACTGGGGGCTGCTCGCCCCGTTCCTCTCGGGCAGCCACCGGGTCCTCGCCGTCGACCTGTTCGGCCACGGCGGCAGCGGGGTGCCCACCGGCTCCCGCCCCGATGCGGTGACCGCGGACCGCCGGCTCCTCGACCGGTTCGTCCGCGAGGTCGTCGGGGAGCCGGTGGTCCTGCTCGGGCACTCGATGGGCGGCGTCCTGGCCGTCCTGCAGGCGGCCGCAGCACCGGAGACGATCCGCCGGCTGGTGCTGCTCAGCCCACCGGTGCCGGGCACGGCCGGCCGGCTAGACCTGGCCATCGCGGCGAAGCTGGCGTTCCTCCGGCTGCCCGGCGTGGCCGGCGCGGTCGCCCGGCAGCTGGCCGCGCTGCCGTCCGAGCAGGTGGTCGACCGGCAGCTGCGCCAGGCGACCCCGCACCTGCACCGGATCCCCGCCGACGGCATCGCGGCCGCCGTCGCCCAGACCCGCGAACGGGCCGCCCGTACCGACGCCGCCGCCGGTCAGGCCGAGCAGTGGGCGGCTCTGCTGGGCACCATGGCCCTCCTCGCCCGGCCGCGCGCCTGGCGGCGGACGCTCGCCGGCGTCGCCGTCCCGACGCTGTGGCTGCACGGAGCCGACGACCCGCTGGCGCAGGTCGACCGGGCCCGCGCGCTCGCCGCGACCCGGCCGGACTGGACGTTCGAGGCGCGGTCGGGGGTCGGGCACCTGCCGGCCCTCGAGGACCCGGCCTGGACCGCCGATCGGATCCTCGCCGGAGACGGACCGGGTTCCCGGTGACCGGGACCCCCGCCCCGGTCGCCGGGTCCGCCCGGGAGCGTGCCGCGCTCGCCGGCTTCTGGCTGCCCGCCTTCGGAGTCACCTGGGTGGTGTGGGTGCCCGGGCCCTGGAGTCGACGGGGGCGCTGGACAGCCGGTGGGCGTCCGGGCTGGGCGCCGGGTGGACGGACGGCCCGGCGATCGCCGCCGTCCTGACCGCGGCCTGAACCGGTCGTCCGGCCCTGCGGGAGCTGGGCGCCCGGCTGACCCGGTGGCGGGTCGGCGTCCGCTGGTCCCACCCGGGTGGACCGTCACGACCCAGCCGGTCGGACCACCGGGTGGTGCCGTGGAGACGGCGCCTGCCCGGCCGCGTGGACCAGCGGCGGTCCCGGGGGGCGAGGCCGGCCCGGGCCCCGATCGTCGCCGTTCCGCGGGCCGGGCTTCGAGGCTCCCCCGAACCGTTGGGCCGCCACCCCGGCGCGCACCGGCAGCGGCGGCCGGACCCGTGCCGCTCACCGGCACGCCCGGCGAGGGCGTCGGATCGGTGTACGCCGCGGCCGAGGGCGTGGTCGTGCGGCCGTCCGCGGGCCACGTACCTGCGGCTCCAGCTCGGTCGGGTCGATCGCGACGAGGTCGGCGAACCCGGTGAGCTGCAGCGCGCGGAGCGACCGGCGCCGCCGGCCCGTGTGGACCACCAGCCGCGCGCCACGCATTCCGCACCGGCGGTGCGCCTGAGCCAGCACGGTGACGCCGGCGGCACCGAGGAAGGTCACCCGGCTCAGGTCGACGACGACCTCGCGTACGCCGCGCTGTCTCGCCTGCGAGTTCAGGCAGACGTCCAGCAGCGGAGCGGTGTAGGCATCGACCTCGCCGGTGACCTCGACGACCACGGAACCGGGGCGGGTGCCGGGCACTGCGGCGACCGACAGCAGCTGGCCGGGGTCGGGAGCGGCTGGGGAGGCGGGCGTGTGCAGCACGGGGGGCTCCGAGCGGGGAGGAGGGGGGAGTGGGTCAGCGCAACGGGTCGAACGGGGCCAGCTCCGGTGGGGCCTCGCCCTCGAGCACGGTCTGGGCGCCCAACTCCCGGTGAGCGGACCGAGCGCGACGCCCCACATGCCGTGGCCGCCGGCGACGACGACGCCGCGGCCGCGGCGTGGTCCGTTCAGCGGGTCTCCTGGCAGGAGACGCAGGCGGCCGCGAAGGGCCGGAACTCCAGCCGCTCGGCGGGGACGGCGCTCCCACAGCGCACGCACGTGCCGTAGGTGCCGGCGGCGATGCGCTCCAGCGCCGCCTCGATCTCCTCGATGGTGCGCAGCAGGCTCGCCGCGCGGTTGACCGTGACCAGGTCCGGCATCGACGTGGCGGTCTCGGCAAGGGCGAGCTCGCGCTGCCGGACGCAGTCGGCCCGCTGGGTCTCGAGCAGCACCCGGAACGGCGCCCAGTCCGGGGACGCGGTGGTGGGAGCAGGGCTGAGGGTGGTCATGGAGTTCTCCTGGTGTGACGGGAACGCGTTCCACCGGAGCGGAACGCGCGGAGCGAGGGCGGAGGACCCGGGAGGGTCAGCCACTCGCCGGTGGTTCGCGGTCCTGACTGCGCCGCAGCACGTCCAGGCCGCGCAGGCCCCGGGCCCGCAGGCCCAGCGCCAGGGCCAGCAGCCCGCCACCGGTCACCGGCGACGGACGGTGTGCGGCGAACCTGGCGGGCACGGCAGGTCCGGGGGTCGGCACGGTGTGTGCGTCCACCTGGGTCACCCCTCCTCGACGTGCGTCCGGCCGGCCGGCGACGCTGGCGGCCGGCCGGATCGGGCGGCACCACGGCAGCCGGCCGCGTCGTGCACCCGGTGCACGGGCACGTCACGGCCGACAGCCGAGGTCCCGGGGCACGGGGATGTGCCACGCCTCCGCGAACCTGAGCCCACCATGCCCGCCGGTCATCGGCCCCGGACACGGCAGTGGCCGGTCAACTCGCGCCGCGGGAAGTTGCCGATGACCGGCAACGAGGTCGGGAGAGAGTCACGGCGTTGTCCATCAGGCTCATCGCGGCCGATCGGCGGCCCCGTCGTCGCCGTGCCCGCCGGCGTCGTGGTCGACCGGGTGTCAGGGAGTCGGTGCAGGTGGCGGGAGACGAGGAACTGACCAGGCCTGCTCCACATACGTCGAGCTCGAGGTTGCCGAGCCGGCTGGAAGACACCGACGTACTCCGGGCAGCTGTCGAGGACCGCGGCAGATAGGTCACCCATCGCGCAGGGTTGGCTGTCACGGTGGGAGAACGGGAGTTCCGTCTGCTGGGGGAGAAGCAACAGACGCCCTGAGAGCATCTCGATGGCTCGCCGGAGTTCGCGGGTGCTGGGCTCTTGCGTTGACCGTCTCGTTCTCGGGTCAATCCGTGAGCCGGCGAGCCTGGGCCGCCTCGCGGGCGACGGCCCAGGCGTCCGCCACCGGACCCAGGTGCCCGAGCTTGTCGGGGTTGATCAGCGAGTGGATCGTCTGGATCCGCCCGTCGAGTATGTCGAGCGTCCAGGTGTGGAGGACCTTGTCGTCCCGGTCGCGGAAGATCGCGCCCGGTTGGCCGTTGATCTCGCGCGGCTCGAACGTCACGTGGATCCGGGCCATCGGCGGGACGATGGCGGCGAGCAATCGAGCCACCTTCGCGGCGCCGACGACGGCCCTGGCCAACTGCGGCGCCCTCCCGCCGCCGTCCCCGACCAACTGGACGTCGGCGGCGAGCAGCTCCCGCAGCCGGTCGACGTCGCCGTCCCTGAAGGCGTCGAAGAACCGCTCGGCGAGCTCCTCGCGTTCCCTTCGGTCGGCCTCGAACCGAGGGCGCCCGGCGTCCATGTGGCGGCGCGCCCGCACAGCGAGCTGGCGGCACGCCGCCTCCGACCTCCCCACCGCCGATGCGACCTCGGGGAAGCCGAACCCGAACACCTCCCGCAGCACGAAGACCGCCCGTTCGAGCGGGCTGAGCCGCTCGAGCAGCAACAGGGCCGCCATCGACACCGAGTCGGCCAACTCCGCCGAGCGCGCCGGATCCTCGTACGGGTCGTCGAGCAGCGGCTCGGGGAGCCAGTGTCCGACGTACTCCTCCCGCCGCACGCGGGCCGAGCGCAGCACGTCGATCGAGATCCGGGTGACGACGGCCGAGAGGAAGGCCTTGGTCGACGTGGGTCGTGTCGGGGAGGCCTGGTAGCGCAGCCAGGTCTCCTGGACCGCGTCCTCGGCCTCGCTCACACTGCCGAGGATCCGGTAGGCGATCGCGAACAGCAGGGACCGCAGCTCCTCGAACTCCTCGGCCCGGGTCACGGCAACCCTTCCTTGAAGCCCTGCCGCCACGAGGAGTAGCGCAGCTCCCAGCCGAGCTCGCGCTTGGCCTTGGCGTTGGAGAAGCCGCGCCCCTCGGTCATCATCGTCACGGCCACGTCCCCGGCCACCAGCCTGGCCAGCCACGTGGGGATCCGCACGGGCCGCTTCGCGCCCGTGCACGCAGCCAGGTAGGGCAGCCACTCGCTGGCCGGCGCCGGTTCGTCGTCGACGATGTTGAACACGCCGGTCGCCTTCTGCTCCACGGCCAGGACGGTCGCGCTCGCCGCGTCGTCGAGGTGTATCCACGAGCTGTAGCCGGTGCCACCCCCGATGAGCGGGAACTGCCGCCTGCGCACGAGCTCGACCACGTCATCGGTGGCGCCCGGCCCGTAGAACCCGCCGTATCGCAGGACTGCGCCGCCGGCCTCGACGACGACGTCCTGGACGTGGCGCATCGCCGCCATCCCCTTGCGCATGCTCGGCGGCCCCGGGTCCAGCGGGTCCTCCTCGGTCTTGACCCACCCGCCCTCGCGGATCCCGTTCCAACTGGCGTGGCCCTGGGCGACGACGTGGGAGACGCCGGTCGCCTCGGCCGCGGCCAGCAGGTGGTCGGTCCCCTCGGTGCGCAGCCGGTTCGTCGTGGCGAAGAACCGATCCATGTGCTTGATGTCGGGCTTGCCGGCGTGAGCGCGGCTGATCGCGGTCATCTGGTGCACGATCACGTCCGGCCGGGCGGCCGCCACGGCTTCACCGACCGACACCGCATCCAGCCCGTCCATCACGACACCGTCGGCGCCCAGCTGCTCCAGCAGGCCCAAGTGGCCCGAGCTCGTCGTCGTAGCGGTCACCTGGTGGCCCCGGGCCACCAGCTGCGGCACCAGTCGCCGCCCCATGACCCCGGTGCCACCAGCCACGAACACCCGCATGACCATCACCTTCCTGTTCCGAGGATCGGCTCTCAGAACGGTGACGAGACAACGCCGGCCATCTGTGACATCCCCGCCGAACTCGGGGGGACGTCCCGCGGGTTCGGCGAGCGCCTCGTAGTGGTTGCCCATACCGAGCAGAGGCATCGCGGCGACCATTCCGGTCACGAGCGAGCAGCGCGAGCATCGCCGCGAGCGAGGATCGGCCAGCGGTCGCCCGCTGGTGTTCGACCCGAACGTCAACCGCCAACGGCACGCCGTCAGACCATCGCCGCTCGGCGCTCACGCTGGCCGCCGTCCGCCGTCCGCCGTCCGCCGTGCCACCCGACAGGCGCAACCGATCGGAGCGTGCACCGAGACAGCCGGCACCGGCGTCCGCGGTCTCAGCCAAGGAATACCCCGACGGGGTATACGGTTGACGGAGAGCGCAGGACCCGGATCGAGGAGGCCTGTGTCATGCCGACTCAGCGGACGACGGCGGTGCTCGAGGTCGCCGGGGCGCACCGGGCCACGGAGAAGGCGCTCACCGAGGAGACGCTCGGACAGCGGCCAGGCGTGCTCGCCGTGCAGGCCGACCCGATCGCGCAGACCGCGGTGGTCACCTACGACCCGGCGCAGACGTCCATGGTTGAACTCGCTTCTTGGGTGCGCGAGTGCGGTCGGCGCTGCACCGGCCGGTCAGTCGCTGCCCACCGGACCACGAGCGCCGCACCGACCGGGACTCTCGACCTCGACCCGGTCGGCGATCAGCTGCCGACGACCACACGGTGGCGTCGGTTCACTCCCTGGCAGGGACCCGCCACCCGAGTCGACGTGGCGTTGATGGCCGCGATCCTGGCGGTGGTGGCGCTCGGGCTCGTGTTGCGGCCGCTCGAGCCGTTCCTGCTCGCCTCGCACCCGGTGGCCCTGGAGTTCCTCACCGGCGACCTAACGGCGATCGGCGCCGCCGCAGCATTCGCCCGGATCGGCGAGACCCCGCTCTGGCTGGTCGTCGTCGCCGGTGCGGTCGGCATGGTCAAGTTCGACTGGCTCACCTGGTGGATCGGACGGCGGTGGGGCGGGGGCATCATCAAGATGCTCACCACGAGCGAGCGCGCCCAGCGCGTCGCCGCCCACGCCACGAAGGTGAACCCGTGGATCCTCCGGGCCGCGGTCGTCCTCGCCGTCCTGCCGGGCGTCCCCACCGCGGTGGTCTACGCCATGGCCGGCTGGGCCAGGATGCGCCTGGCCACCTTCCTCCTCCTCGACCTCGCGGGTGCCCTGTTGATGACCGGCCTGGTCGCGGGGCTCGGCTACGGGCTCGGGCAGCGGGCGGTGGACCTCGTGCTGCTGATCGACGAGCACGCGTCGGCGGTGAGCCTGACGATGATCATCCTGGCCGCAGTGATCCCCCTGATCAAGCGGCGGATCCGGCGGAACCGTTGAGCCCGAGCGCCGACCCGGCACGGCAGCCACCCCCGAGCTGGCCCGCCGGCCGCCCCGCGTCGATGCCGTGTGCTCGCGCACGAGGACGTCAGCGCCCGTGCTCCGAGCCGGGTGGGGCAGCGCAGCCTCGTGCACGCGACGTCGGCCGGCAAGGTGCTCCTGGCGCACCTGCTGCCTGATCAGTTGGACGCGCCGAGGTCGGTCGGCGTTCGGCCGTGGGTGAGGCCGGCGACGGGTCGCCGTCCTGCGTCAGACCGTCCTCCGGACGGCGGACCCAGGCCGCCCTCGTGCCAGGGCGGCCGGCGCTGGGCCGGTCGACCGGGGCGGACGGGCGCGTCAGGCGTCGATCCGGAGGTCGCTGAGCGGCTTGGAGCAACAGATGAGGAGCTTGTGCTGCGCGATCTCACGCGGGCGGATCCCACCCTGGTGCTGCATGTCCACGCTGCCCGACAGCATCGTCGTCTTGCAGGTGCCGCACATTCCCTGGCCGCACGACGAGGGAGGGGCCAACCCAGCCGCATACGCGGCGTCCAGGACGTTCTCGTCGGCGCCGCAGATGAAGGTGCGACCGCTGCGGACGAACTCCACCGAGAAGGCGACGGGCTGTGCTCCAGCGCTCGGCGGCTGGGATCCGTCGGCACCGGCGGAGTCCGCCGGTGCGGGAGCCGCCTCCACCGTGAGCTCCCCGAACGAGAACGACTCCTCGTGGTACCGCGTCATGTCGAAGCCCGCCGTGTCGAGCATCCGACGGACCGCGGCCATGTACGGGGCGGGTCCGCAGCAGAACACCTCGCGCTCCTGGAGGTCGGGGGCGAGCACCCGCAGCATCTCGTCGCTGAGAAAGCCCCGCAGCCCGACCCACGGCTCCCGAGGGGAGTCGCGTTCGCAGACGTGGGCGACCCGGAGCGTGGGCGCCACGCTCGCCATCACGTCGAGCTCGCGCTGGAAGACGATGTCGGACGGCGTCCGTGCGCTGTGCACGAACAGGACGTCGGTGTCCGCGCCGAGGTCGTGCAACGTGCGGGTCATGGACATGAGCGGGGTGATCCCGCTGCCTGCCGACAGGAACAGGTACTTGCCCGCCGGGTGGCGGGCGACGGAGAAGAGCCCGAACGGTCCGTCGGCGGAGATGCGCTGCCCAGAGCCCATGGTGTCGTGCAGCCAGTTGGACACCAGCCCTCCGGGCTGCCGCTTGACCGTGATCCCGATCAGGTGGGGCCGCGTCGGTGGCGTGGAGATCGTGTAGCACCGGTCGACCGCGCGGCCGCCCATCTGCAGTCGCAGGGTGATGAACTGACCGGGGTCGTAGTGGAACAGCGCGGGGTCCTCGGACTCGAAGAGGAACGTCTTGACGTCGTGGGTGATGTCGAGGACCTGCCGGCACACCAGCGTGCAGTTGTCCGTGTCCCCCCAGACGGGGAGCGCGGACGGGTGGGCTGTGAGACCGGCGTGCCCACCAGCGGGGGACCGCACCGGCGGGACGGCATCCAGAACCGCCACGGGGCTGGAGGGCTCGGTCATCGGAAGGCCTCTCGACGTGCTGGCTCGGGCACCGGGTGGGTCGGCCGGCGACGGGCTGGGTGTGGACGGTCGGACGCGCAGGCCCGGGGTGTGACCGCCGCGTGCAGGATCCGCACGACGTCGGCTCAGAGGGCCCGGGCGCGCGCCGGCCCCCGATGGAGTGCTGCCTCGATGCGGCCGGCCGCGCGGGCGAGGTGGTCGGCCGCGCGTCTCGCCCGGCGCCCGTCGAGTCGCTGCGTGGGGCCGCTGACGGTGAGCACGCCGACGAGCTCGCCGGCCTGCCCGTGGATGCCCGTCGCGACGCCCGACAGGCCTTCCTCCGCCTCGTCGACGGAGAGGGCATGACCCTGCTCGCGGACGCGGCCGAGGTCGACGCGCAGGTCGTCGGCCGTCGTGATCGTCGACGGGGTGAGGCGTACGAGCGGGTTGCGGAGGAAACGCTCGAGCTGCTCGTCGTCGAACGTGGCGAGCAGCACCTTCCCGCTCGCGCTGGCGTGCAGCGGGAACCGCTGTCCGACCCAGGATCCCGGTCGGAGATGGTGGGGCGCGTCGACCTGGTGCACCAGGTCCAGGCCCCCGTCGGGGGCCACCACGCTAAGCGTCCCGGTCTCCCTGACCGCGGCCACCAGCTCACCGACGACCGGGCGGGCTGCCTCGAGGAGGAGGAGGCCCTCGTCGGTGTTCCGGGCCAGGCGGAGCAGTTCCGGCCCGAGGAGCACCCGGTCGTCACCCGCGACCCGGAGGAGGAAGCCCTCCTGTTCCAGCGTCTGGATCATCCGCAGGGCCGTGGCCCGGGGGAGCCCCGCAGCCCTGGCCAGCGACGAGACGTTCGCCCTGTCGTCGTCGGCGGCCGCGCGCAGCAGGGTGATCGCCTTCCTGACCGACTGGTTGAGCTTGGCTCCCTCGTCACCGGTCGTCGTGCGGCGACGAGGTCCCGGGCCCGGCAGGGCCGGTGACCTCGTCGCGCCTTCCGTGTCGTCCATGTCCCACCTCTGCGGTTCTGCGGCCCCGGTCGTCGACGTGTCCCTAGCGGGACAGGTGAGCGGCCAGCCGGGAGACGTACCAGGTGACGAAGGCCTCGACGTCCCCCTCGACCGTCGAGTACGGGCCCGGCTGGTAACCGGGGTCCTCGACACCCCTCTGGGTGCGGGCCACCAGGGTCCCGTCCTGCTGGTTCGTCGCCTGCCAGACCCTGGTCAGGGTGGGCACGTCGTAGTCCACGCCCTCCACCGCGTCCGGGTGGACCAGCCACGTCGTCCGCAGGAGGGTCCGGTCGGGGGCGAGCGGCAGCACGGAGAACACCACCGCGTGGTCGGCCAGCACGTGGAACCACGAGTTCGGCTGCACGTGCAGGGACAGGTCACCGAAGCGGTCGGTGGTCATGGACCCCATGAGCCTGCTGCACACCGACTCGCCGTTCGTGTTGAACGACTTGCCGGCACCGTCGAGCGGGGCGTGGGAGAGCTGGAACCCCGTGGCGCGTGTGTCGAGTTCCCGAGCTCCCTCGACCGGGAAGCCCTGCCGGACGCACGCCGACCGGAGCGCGGCGGCGGCCTCGTCGTAGCGCTGGTAGACGGGCCGCAGCCGCGGCGGGAGGTCCTCGCGCGAGTAGCCGAACAGGGGGAAGTAGGCGCTCACCAGCTCGGGGTGGCCGTCGCAGTGGTAGCACTCGCGGTTGTTCTCCATGACGAGCTTCCAGTTGCCGGTCTCGACGATGTCGTCCTGGTGGGCGACCTTCGCCCGACGTAGCCCGTACGGGGCCAGGAAGGGCTCGATGCGCGCGGCGACCTCGTCGAAGTCGGCCGGTGGGTCATGGGCGAGGCACAGGAACACCAGACCGCCGATGCTGCGCAGGTGGACCGGCCTGAGGCTGAAGCAGCTGCGGTCGAACGAGGCCGGCTGGTTGTCGGCGTGCAGCAGGCGACCGTCGACGCCGTAGGTCCAGTGGTGGTAGGGGCAGACGAGGTTCCCGACGCTGCCGCGCGGCTCGTCGAGGAGCCGGGAGCCGCGGTGCCGGCACACGTTGTGGAAGGCACGCAGCTCCTCGTCGTCGTCCCGCACGATGATCACGGAGTAGCTGCCCACCGCGACGGTGACGAAGTCGCCCGGTTCGGGGAGTTCCGCCTCGGCGGCCGCGAAGAGCCAGTGCGCGGCGAAGATCGCGCGCACGTCCAGGTCGAAGACCTCCTGACTCGTGTAGAAGGGCGCCTCCAGGCTGTACCCGGGAACACGACGCGCCACCAGGTCGACCACGTCGGGACCGGCGGGGCGCTCGAGCTGCACGGTCATGATGCGTCTCCTGGGTGGAGGGACGAGCTCGCCGGATCGGTGCTGGTGCGGCGTGGACCTGCTCAGGAGCCGGCCGGCCCGGTGGTGACCACTGAGTGGATGGGTGTGTCCACCAGGTGAGTGCAGCACGCTGTCTCGAGGGGAGTCAAGAGCTCGGGAGCCCGTCAGACGCCGGACGGCTGCTCATCGTGCGGTGCCGGAAAGCCAGGTGCAGGTGGGTCATCGCCGCGTCGCAGACGCGCACCGACCGGCGGATGAGCTCGAGCTCCGCCGCGCCCTTCGTGGCTCGCGCCTGCTCGATCGCCAGCTGTACCGGTTTGAGGTGCGGACCGGCCGTCTGAAGGGCCAGGAACCCGTACCCGTCGAGTCTCTCCACCCCGATCCGGGCGTCGTGGATCCCACGCTCCCGCAGCGCGTCGGCCACCTCCGCCGCGAACCGCTCGGCTCGGTCCTGGGCTCGCTCCGCAGACCCGAAGCCCGACCAGCTCGTCGCCGTCCGGGTCTCGAGGTGCGGATGCGGAGACACTAGCTCGAGCGGTGCCGACGCGTACGCCCACAGGATCGGCTCGCCCTCGGCCGGCACCAGCACGTACCGGTCGGTCACGTGCAGCGTCCAGACCGGCATGGTGGAGGTCCCGGAGACGTACCGGGTGTCCACCGGGCCGACGAGCAGCGCAGCTGCCAGATCATGGCGGTGCAGCGCAGCGTGGGTACGGACCAGCGCGGCGTCCACCTCGGGCTGTGCCTCGCGGGTCCGGGCCGACGCGACCGACCGCGGCACGTCGTACCCGGGTCTGGTGGCCTGGCGGAACGACGAGCCCGGTGTACCGGTCACGACCGGCTCCCCACAGCAGGTGCGGGGCAGGGGTCCACCGGGCGTCAGGTCGGTGTCTGTGACGCCGTCGGTTCGCGGGTGGGAGCGGCGGCGCCGTTCTCGGGGCCGGCCGGCGTCGGCTGCTGGGCCGGGTCCGGCTGGACCGTGTTCGATCGCATCTCCGCGACCACCGTGCGGACACCAGGCGGGACCGTGGTGACCACCGGCTCGCTGCGCAGTTGCTTGAGCAGGCTGTAGCAGACACCGAGCATGACGACCAGGAACGGGACCCCGATCACGATCACCGTGGTCTGGATCGCTTCCAGACCTCCGGCGAGCAGCAGGGCGATCGCGACCGCGCCGATCATCGATCCCCACGTCACCACCAGCCAGGTCCGGGGGTGGAGCGAGCCGCCCTGGGAGAGCATCCCGAGCACCAGGGACGCCGCGTCGGCTCCGGCGACGTAGAACAGCATGATCAGGACGACGACGAGCACCGCGGTGAGCGTCGAGAACGGCATCGCGTCGAGCATGGCGAACAGGGTGTTCTCGACGCCGGTGTCCAGTGACGCGGCCATGTCCGTGACCCCGCTCAGCTGGAACCGGATGGCGGTGCCACCCATCACCACGAACCAGACGGTGCTGACCAGGGTCGGGACGATCAACACGCAGATCACGAACTCGCGGATCGTCCGCCCTCGGGAGATCCGGGCCATGAAGGTGCCCACGAACGGGGCCCACGACATCCACCACGCCCAGTAGAAGATCGTCCAGCCGGCGAGCCACTCGCCGCCACCATTGGCACCGGTGCGGAACGACATGGGCACGAAGTGAGCCAGGTAGCCGCCGAAGGACTCGACGAAGGTGTTCATCAGGAAGATCGTGGGCCCGAAGGCGAACACGAAGACCAGGATCCCGACGGCCAACCCGGCGTTGGTGTTCGCCAGCCACTTGATACCCCGCTCGGTGCCACTGACCGCGGAGACCACGAACAGGGCGGTCAGCACGACGATCACCACGATGGAGACGGTGTTGCTCTGGGGGGCGTCGAAGACCCGCGTCAGCCCGCTGTTGATCTGGAGGGCGCCCAGCCCCAGGGACGTGGCCGCCCCGAAGGTGGTGATGAACAGGCCGAAGATGTCGACGGCCCGGCGGGCAGGGTGCGCGGGGTCCTTCCGCGGGAAGACGATCGAGCTGAGCAGGTTGGGCAGGCCCTTGCGGAACGTCGCGTAGGCCAGGGCGAGCCCGACGACGCCGTACAGCGCCCACGGGTGCAGGCCCCAGTGGAAGATCGTGTACTCCATGCCGAGCTGGGCGGACTCCGGCGTCGCGGCCTCGACGAGCCCCAACGGCGGCGTGAGCAGGTGCGACAGCGGCTCGGCGACGCCCCAGAAGATCAGCCCGATGCCCATCCCGGTGGCGAACATCATCGAGATCCAGGAGACGGTGCTGAACTCCGGCCGCTCGTCGTCGCGGCCCAACCGGATCCGCCCGTAGCGCGAGAGCGCGAGCAGCAGCATGAGCGCGACGAAGCCGACCGTCACGAGCACGTACACCCAGCCGGTGGCGTCGATCATCTTCGCCAGGACCGAGGAGGCAGCCGTGGCCAACGACGTCGGCGAGAGCACACCCCAGAGCACGAACGCCACGGTCACAGCGAGGCCGGTGACGAAGACGGTCCTGTCGACCGGGTGGTCCACGTCGGCGGCTCGCGGGTGCATCCGGTCGTCATCGGGCGCGGCGTGGACGTAGCGGGGGGTGACGAGGACCGTCTCCTCGACCGTCACGTCGCCGTCGGCGGCTCGGGTGTGCTCCCGGGGGTCTCGGGGAGCGGCAGGGGTGGCGCGCTCGGGGTCGTCGGGGCTCATGGCACACCTTCCGTTCCGCACGGCGCTTCGGTAGCGCCACACGAAACAGTGCTACGTGGACCACTGTCAACGGTCAGCCGGTGGGGCCGCGCGCGGGGACTCCGGCGCACGGAGGCGCCGCATCGGGCGGTGGCAGCCGCGCTGCGGTCGGCCCTCCCGGCGGGTGGCTCCGGCGAGGACGCTCCACGGGACGTGGTCCGGGTGTTCGTCCCCAGGTCGTCCTCGACCCGTGCTCACGTGCTCCCGCTGGGCCGCGCTCTGGCGGCAGCGAGCTGTCCGAGCATGTAGGTGGCGGCGTCGTCGATCTTGACGCGCCACCGTTCCGCCGCGGCCTCGCCGTCGCCGGAGTCGATGGCCTCGAAGATGGCGCGATCGTCACGGAGGATCGCATCGATCGGGTAGGCGTAGTCCAGCCCCATCACGGCGATGAACATGCGCAGGTGGTCCGCCAGGACCTCCAGCATGGGCGCGATGCGGACCAGGCCCGAGGCTTCGGCGAGGGCGTTCTGGAACGCGATGTCCGCCTCGCCGGTCCGGTGGACGTCGCCGGTCGCGGCGCACCGTTCCAGCGCGTCCAGCGACTCCCCGACCGACTGCCGCTCCTGCGGGGACCACCGGACGGCGGCTCGCATCACCAGGGCTCCCAGCGCGCGCCGGGCGGCGTACGTCTCGACGACGTCGTTCGTCGTCACGACGGGGACCACCGCCGCGTGCCCCGTCGTGATCGTGAGCAGGCCGTCCCTCTCCAGCAGTCGCATCGCCGTCCTGACCTGGGCCCGCGACGTCCGCAACCGACCCGCCAGGGAGCGTTCGGTGACGCGGTCCCCACCGGCGATCCGGCCCTCCGCGATGCCCTGCCGGATGGCCGCGACGATCTCGTCGGCGAGAACTCGTTCCGGTCCCAGGTGACGCATCGGGGGCCGGGCCGCGGATCCGGGGCTCCGTGCCGCCCCGGTGGCGGGGCGCACCCAGGTGAACGCGCGGCGGGGCTCCCGTGCCCACGAGCGCAGTTCGCCCTCCAGCTGCAGTGCCGGAGCGGGGGAGAGCAGCGGCCCCCAGCCGACGAGGACCGGGAAGAGGGAGAGCCACTCGTCGACGTCCCGGCACACCCCTCGAACCGGCACCTCGGCCGGCACGGGAGCCGCCTGGGACTCCAGGGTCATCAGGGTCGCGTCCGGGTCGGCGGCGTTCACCACCTCGTCCCAGAACGGCTCCGTACCGGTGGTGGGAGTCGCCGGGACCTCGCGGCGGACCAGGTCGGACGCCAGGACCGTGCGCAGCGACCGGTGCACCGCCGGGTCGACGCGTGGCGGTGGGGCGGGGTCCTCCCGTCCGGGCGGGCGCAGGAGCTGCAGGGCCAGGACGGCGTGCTCCGCCGTCACCAGGAGGCCGAGGACCTCCGGTCGACGCCCGGCGGTCGCGGCGGTCAGGTCCTCGCTGACTGCGGTGCCGGACCGCATGGCCTCCCATGCGCGCGCCACGAAGGACTGGCTGACACCGAGGGCGTCAGCGATGGAACGACTCGACCACTTGGTGGTGGGCATCCACAGCGGCGCGGTGAGGACGGCGTGCCTGAGCTCCTCCGTCGTCCGGCGTCGGTGGGCGGGCCGGCTCAGCTGTGCTGCTCCGCCCGTGCGGTACCGCTGCGCCCACTTCGAGGCGGTCTGCCTGGTGACGCCGTGTGCCCGGGCAGCCCGCGCGGGCCCGAGCGACAGCACGTCCTGCACCAGTCGGGCACGCCGGCGGACCGCCTCGTCGACGTCCCGCGACAGGGCCTCGAACTGCCGATCGCTCACCTGGCTCCTCGACCGTAGGTGCGCAGTGTAACTCGGTGACTCACGCCCGGTCCGGGTCCGGACGTCGTACTACCGGACCGATGGAGGCCGCTGCACTCTTCCCCCCGACGGCCCGGGGCCCGCTGGCCTGGAAGACGCCGTCGGCCGCCGCTGCTCCTGGAGGCACCCGTGCAGTCCGCAGACCCGCTGCTGAGCCCCTTCACGCTCAAGAACGTCACGTTGCGCAACCGGATCGTCAGCACGTCCCACGAACCCGCGTACAGCGAGGACGGGCTCCCCGGTGACCGGTACCGGGCCTATCACGTCGAGAAGGCGAGGGGCGGGGTCGGACTCACGATGATCGGCGGGAGCGCCATCGTCAGCCCGGAGAGCGCACCGGCGTTCGGCAACCTGCAGCTGTTCAAGGACGAAGCGGTCCCGCTGCTGCGTCGTCTCGCGGACGAGGTCCACGAACACGGCACCGCGGTCATGACCCAGCTGACCCACCTCGGCCACCGGACCAGCAACTACACCCACGACTGGCTACCGGCACTGTCGGTCAGCGCCCTCCGGGAGTCCTCGCACCGGGCGTTCACGCGGCCGGCGGACCGACGGGATCTCGACCGCATCGTCCGGAACTTCGCCGACGCGGCCGTGCGGTGCAAGGACGGGGGACTGGACGGCATCGAGCTCATGGCCTACGGGCACCTGCTGGACGCCTTCTGGACCCCGGCCCGGAATCGCCGCGAGGACGAGTACGGAGGGTCGTTCGAGAACCGCATGCGCTTCCCGCTCCAGGTCGTCAGTGCCATCCGCGCCGCCGTCGGGGAGGAGTTCGTCGTCGGCGTGCGCATGACCTTCGACGAGGGCCGCAGCGACGGCCTCCAGGCCGACGAGGCCCTGCGGATCGCGCGCGAGCTGACCGGTGCGGGCATCGACTTCTTCAGCGTGATCAAGGGGTTCATCGACACCGACGCCGAGCTGGCGCAGGTGATCCCGCCGATGGGCACGCCGGCGGCGCCGCACCTGGCGTTCACCGGCTGGGTCAAGGAGAACGTCGACGTGCCGGTCATGCACGCCGCCAAGATCGGTGATGTGGCGACTGCGCGGTACGCCGTCACGGGGGGCCTCGTGGACCTGGTCGGGATGACCCGGGCGTTGATCGCGGACCCTCACCTCCCGAACAAGGTCGCCGCCCGGCAGACGGACCGGATCCGCCCCTGCGTCGGCGCCAACATGTGCATCGACGGCATCTACAGCTCCGGGTCGGCCATGTGCGCCCACAACCCGTCGACCGGCCGGGAACTGCGCCTCCCGCACACGGTCCGCCGGGCGGCCGAGCGAGAGAAGGTCGCCGTCGTCGGCGGTGGACCCGCGGGACTGGAAGCCGCTCGGACCCTCGCCGAACGAGGGCACGAGGTCGTCCTCTTCGAGGCGAACCCGAGCCTGGGCGGCCAGATCGCCCTCGCGGCGAAGTCCCCGCGGCGACGTGACCTGATCGGGATCGTCGACTGGCGGATCGAGGAGTGCAAGCGGCTCGGTGTCGACCTCGAGCTCAACCACTTCGTGGAGCCGGGCGAGCTCGTCGACGGGGACTTCCGCGTCATCGTCGTCGCGACCGGTGGGCTGCCCGACGTCGAGGTCGCCGAGGGCAGCCACCTCGCGGTCGACTCGTGGGACGTCATGTCGGGAGCGCTCAGGCCCACCGGCGACGTGCTCGTCTACGACGACCACGGAGGGCACCAGGCGCTCGACGCCATCGAGATGGTCGCGCCCGCCGCGGCCTCGGTCGAACTGGTCACCCCGGAGCGCACCATCTCGCCGGACGTCGGTGCGCTGACGATGGCCGGCTACCTGCAGATGCTCGCCGAGCACGACGTGACGCTGACGCCGGCTCATCGCCTGGTCCGCGTCGAACGCTCGGACGGACGACTCAAGGCGACGTTCGCCGTGGACGGTGCTCGACGGTCGATCGAGCGGTACGTCGACACCATCGTGATCGAGCACGGAACGCTGCCCGTGACCGATCTCTACGACGCACTCGTGGACGCGTCGATCAACTGGGGCGAGATCGACACCACGGAGCTCCTGGCCCTGTCGCCCCAGTCGCCGACCCACAACGAGGACGGCCGGTTCCGCATCTACCGCGTGGGCGACGCGGTGAGCAGCCGCAACATCCACGCGGCCGTGCTCGACGCCTTCCGCCTGTGCAGCGCGATCTGACCCTTCTCCGTCACCCACCCGTCGATGCAGGCCGGGAGCACGTCGGCGACCGCGAGCGCGGGAGGCGACGCGTCCGCGCGTGCGTCGTGCGGCGGGGTGCAGCCAGCGTCGTCGTGTCGCCCCGGTCGACAGTCGGGCCGGCGGGCGGCGCGTGATCGGCGGCTCCGGTTTCCGGGCGCCGGCCACCGAGCCGCTCCGGCGCTGCGATCAGCAGGATGCCACCGGAGCGCCGAAGAGGCCCGCATCGGGCGTGACGCCCAGGCCGGGGCCTTGCGGTCGCTCGATGTAGCCCCCTTCGGCGCGGATCCCGTTCACCGGGTCGTAGTGCCCCTCGATGTAGGGGGCCGCCAGCCAGACGCCTTCGAGGAGCTCAGGTGCCACCGTCGCGCCGATGTGGGTGCAGGCGGCGGCGATGATGTCTCCGCCCCAGGAGTCGTCGCAGGTGTGCGGCAGGTTCCGTGCGGCGCAGACGTCGCGGAATGCGCGCATGGGGTGCAGCCCACCGATCCGGGTGACCTTCATGCCGAAGCCATCCACCAGTCCCGTGCCCGCGGCGGTGATCGCCGTGTTCAGGCTGGTGCTGTTCTCGTCCATGTAGATGCCGTGACTGACCTGCGAGCGGATCTTCTGCAGGTCCTCGATGGTGTTGCAGGGCTGCTCCATGATGAAGGGGATGTCCGGGCACTCCCGACTGAGCCGCAGCGCATCGCGCGTGGTCAGGCTGCGGTTGCCATCGACCGCCAGACGCATCCCCGACCCGCGAATGGCCTCCCAGACCTTGCGGATGGTCTCGATGTCCTCCTCGACCGGCCGCCCACCGACCTTGACCTGCAGGCGCGGGTATCCCTCGGCGCGTTTCTCCGCTGCCAGGCGTGCGGTCTCGTCCGGCGGGCCGACACCGGTGGAGTAGTAGGACGGCACCCGATCCGTCACTGCGCCGCCGAGGAGGTCGGACACGCTGACGCCGAGGTGCTTGCCCAGGAGGTCGTGGGCGGCGATGTCGACGGCGGCCTTGGCGTAGTTGTGGCCGTTGAGCAAGCCATCCATGCGCCGGTGCAGCGGGATCGGCAGCACCTCGGCGCCCCTCAGTCCCGGCGCCATCTCGCTCAGTGCCGCCACGGCCCCGGCGGCGTGGGACTCGGCATAGGTGGGCCCGACCGGGCACGTCTCGCCCCAGCCGACGTGCCCGGTGTCGGCCACCAGCTCGACGAGCGTCGTGGACACGGACCGGACTTCTGCGAGGGCCAACTCGTAGGGGCCGTCGAGGACCGGCAGGTCGTGCCGGTAGACGTGGATCTCTGCGATCCTCATCGTCCGATCTCCTGACTGGTGAGTGGAACTCGCCCGTGCTCGCCTCGCTGAGGAACCGTCTTCGGTTCCCCCGTCGACCTCGTGAGTCGTTCCTCGGAGAGAGACCAGCGATTCGTCGATGCGTCCAGCGCACCGAGCGTCCGGCATCGCGCGCGTGGATGACGGGAGCCTGCCGTCCGAGGTGTCGGGTGGGTAGCCGGTCCGGGGACGCGGTCGATCAGGGGACACCGGGCTGGACCTGCGTCGCTCCACGTCCCTGACTCGGGTCGTGTCAGCTCGGACGCGCGCCAGTGCGGGGAAGGACCACAGCAACCGATGTGGCAACGCAGGCCGAGCGAGGCTGTACCGGGCGGACGACGGCGGACGTCCCAGCCACCTGACCCGTGGAGACGGAACAGCCCCGCGGGTCGGCGAACCGCGGGTGCGTGACCTGGGGGTCGAGGGGTCGTAGGTCCACGGTCCGCCGGCCTGGGCACGTGGTCTCTCGGGACGTCGGCGACAGCTCGAACCCGCGGGGGCGAGGCTGTTCGGCACGGGCAGCCACACCGCGGAGGTGGCAACCGGGCCGGCCGGCGACCGCATCGACCTGCGCCAGACCGCCCGCGGCGCCCGATCGGTGCCAAGGTGTGGAGTCGACGTGGCGACGGCGCGCTGACCTCGCCACTCCCCGTACCGGGAGGAGCAGGTCATGGTCGTGCTTCACACCGCGATATCCATCGCCGTCATCGTGCTGCTCATCATCAAGGCCAAGGTCGACCCGGTGATCTCGCTGATCATCGGGTCGCTGTATCTCGGCCTCGCGACCGGTGTCGGCTTCACCGGGACGCTGACGGCGATCGCCACCGGCTTCGGCGAGATCATGGCCGAGGTCGGCCTGCTCATCGGCTTCGGCGTGCTCATCGGGGCGATGCTCCATGCGATCGGCGCCTTCCGGAAGATGGTGACGATGCTCGTCGACCGGGTCGGCGCGCACCGGCTCCCGTACGCGTTGACGGCGGCGATGTCGACGATCTTCCCCTCGATCTACGTGGACGTGCAGGTCGTGCTGGCTTCTCCGGTGGCGCGTTCGACCGCGCCGTTCATCGGCCGGACCGGCTTGCCCCTCATGTCCGGTGCGCTCGGCACCGGGATCTTCGCCGGCTACGTCTTCGTGATCCCGGGACTGGCCGCGATCTCCATCGCGGGACTGCTGGAGATCCCACTCGGCACCTGGCTGATCTACGGCTTCGTGCTGGGGCCACTGACCGCGATCGTGACGACGGTGGCCTTCCGGTTGCTCCTGCGCAGCCGCTTCTGGAACTCAGCCAGGGACGAACACGTCGACGAGGCCATGGTCGAGCAGGAGACCACCGAGCTCGTCAAGGACGACAGCGCGGCACCCCCGCTGCTCGTCTCTCTGCTACCGATCCTGGTGCCGCTGGTGCTGATCGCGTTCGGCGCCTTCGCCGAGCTGCTGGGGTTCTCCAACGACTTCATCGCCTTCCTCGGCGACGCCAACTTCGCGCTGTTCGTCGGCCTGATCGGCGCCTACGTGCTGTGCCGGCGCACCCTGGGCTCGGAGGGCACGGATACGGCGATGAGCGAGGGCTTCCACACCACCGGCGCGATCCTCCTCATCACCGGCATAGGCGGGTCCCTGGGTGCCGTCATCGGGGAGACCGGGCTCGACGCGATCCTGGCCGGCCTCTTCACCGCCGATGCAGGGGCGCCGGTCATCCTCAGCATCCTGCTCGCCTGGCTCATCGCGGCGGTGCTGCACCTGGCGATCGGGTCGGTGTCGGTGGCGGCCATCGCAGCCGCCGGGATCATCGGCCCGGTGCTCGGGTCGATCAACGTCGCGCCGATCGTCATCGGCCTGGCCATCGCGTCGGGCGCCATGTTCGCGCTCCAGGTCAACAGCAACTTCTTCTGGATGTACAAGTCGCTGCTGGGACTGTCGACCCAGGGGACGTTCAAGACCTTGACGATGGTCACCTCCGTCGCTTCGGTCGTCTCGCTGCCGATGGTCATGGCGGTGGCGCTCATCGCGTAGGCCGCCGGCCGGCGGGCCGGCCGCAGCCGGGCGTCAGCGGCGACCATCGGCCAGGTCGCTGAACAGCGGGATGGAGTGGTGCACCCAGTACGTCCGCCGGTCCCGGAGCAGGGCCGTGGCCCGGGACCGGCGCAGCCGGCGCCGGCTGACGTGCGGCCTCAGGGTCGGGGATGGTCCTGCTGGACCTCACGTGGGGGGAGTTCTTCGACGGTCACCGGCGCGGGCGTGGCGGGCCCGAAGACCCTCGCGGCGGCCGTGACCGTGCCCTTGAGGACGTGTTGCACGTAGTTCGCGGCGGCCATGGGACCCAGGCCGAAGGGCAGCAGCCCGGCCAGGAGCGGCGGTCCGACCGCCAGCGCCCACGCCCGCAGCATCTCCGACTGCGACGCGGCGATCTCCTGCCGCTCCTGCGCCGTCAGGGCCGCCAGAGCGTCGTAGGCACCGGCCTGCTCCAGCAGCCGCGCGTGGGGTCCCAGGATCGCGTCGGGGCGGATCCGCCCGGTCTTGTCCAGCTCGACCGCGCCGTCGGTGAGGACCAGCAGGACGGCGGTGCGGGTCAGCTCGGGGTCGGTGAGGTCCCTGTCGTAGAGCAGTCCCACCTTGATCACCGCGCTGACCGCCTCCTTGAGGACCTCCCGCAACGCGACCGGGAGGGCGGCAGCCGAGATCGCCGTTCCGTAGCCCGGGAGGATCGAGGGCAGGGAGTAGGAGACCGCTCGCGCCGCCCTGATCCGGTTTCCGCGCGTCACCTGGCCGACCAGCTCTCCCGGTGCGACCAGGGGCCTGCCCGCACGGACCTTGTCGACGACCTGCTGGGCCTCCTCGAGGGAGGGTTGGAGGGTGCGGTTGATCAGCGCCATCGCACGCTCGACGGTCGACTCGATGTCGAACTCCGGCTTGGGGAAGGTGAAACCGCTGCTCATGTCGGTCTCCTGTCCGTTGGCGACTCCCGAGGATCCCAGCGGGCCGCTCCGGATGGGGGCCGAGAGCGTCCGCCTCGTGGACCGGATCCCCCGACTGCTCCGAGGCTCCCTCACAACGCTCGTGGCCGACCGCCACCACGGCTGCTCCGACGCCTGGGCGCACCCATGCCGTGTTCGTCCCAGGGGCGGAGGGTTCGGTCCTGACGTCGCCGTACCGGCGCACTCGGGCAGCGCTCGCAGTCGAGGCCGCGGCGGGTACGGCCTCCAGGTGGGTGCGACGTGGACTCGTCCAGCGGGATCGCAGTGCGAGCGAGCAACAGGTCTCCACGGTCGGTGGGAGGGCGTCCGCCGTGGCAACGCGGTCACGGGGACGCCGTCCCTCCGGGCCCGCGTGCCCGGTCGAGGTCGGGGTCGGTCGTCGGGCACCGAGGTCACCGGCCGATGTCAGGACGGCTCCTCGCGACGCCCGGGCGCTCCGACCCCGTCGGTCGCGGCTCCACCGGACGTGTGACGGGGTCGCGCCGAGCCGCCGCTGCTGTCAGGGCCGGCCGGTGGGCGTGTCCGTCGGGGGACACGTGCCGAGCTGGGCGCCGGCGAGCTGGCGGAGCAGTCGCGGCATGTGGCAGGGGACGAGGAGAGCCTCGTGGAAACGACGGCCGTTGTCGCTGAAGGCGTTGACCTGTCCGTGGTGGAGGGCCTCCTCGGCTGCTCGGCACGCTTCTCGAGCTGCGGCACGGTCGGCGTCCGTGGTGTTCTCCAGTGCCCGACGCAGGGCCTCGTCCTCGAGCAACGCGCGGATGAAGTAGATCTCCTCGAGCTCCTCGGCGGTGAGGCTGGGGACGGTGAAGCCCACGTGCGGCCGGTGCGTCACCAGGCCTTCCCCCTCGAGGATCATGCGCGCCTCGCGGACCGGCATCCGGCTGACCCCCAGTGCCCCTGCCACGGCATCGACGCGGATGACGGTCCCCGGTCGCAGCTCCCCGTCGTGGATGCGACGCCGCAGCTCCTGGAGGACCGCCACCTGCATGGTGTGCGGTCGGAACGTGGTGACCACCTGCCACATGGCTCTGCCGGCGTTCGTGGCAGGTGGTGTGCCCTCCGCGGTTCGTCAGTGCTGCGCTCGACCCGCTCGGTAGGCGCGCCAGCCGCCGCGGTCGGAGATGTCGAGGAGACCGTGGCCCCCGGCATGCACCTCGGGGCGGAGCTGGACGGCCAGACTCGCGGACCCGTCGGCGAGCTCGATCACCGCCAGTTCGAGCTCCGGTGGCTCCACCGGCATGAACTCGTCGCGGACAGCCTCCAGGGGGAGGGCGTACAGCTCCCCGGGCACGGAGACCCCGCCCTCGGTGACCGGCCACAGGGCCGGGAAACCCCCCTCGCAGGCGTAGAAGCGGTAGCGCGGAGCAGTCCGCACCTCACCGAGGAAGGTGTAGTGCGCGATGCTGGGGTGCACCCGACCCCCGCGCATGCCCTCGCCGTTGAGGAAGAGGGGGACGGTGACGCTTCCCTGAGGCCGAGCTGGTGCTGTCATGCGGTCGCTCCTCTGTCGTTGTCGTCGTCGTCGGAGACCCAGTCGGCGGCGAGCCGCTCGGCCAGCTGCTCCAGCAGGAGGCCGGCCTCGCTCATGCAGCGGGCCGGGTCGCGGTCGATGTCGGTCAGCGCGTACGCGGCGCGGATCCCGATGGGCGCCAGGTCGTCGAGCATCAGCAGGGAGCGGCCGGCGACCGCGACCACCGGCACGTCCGCCCCGCGGGCGGCCGCAGCGACGCCGGCGGGTGCCTTGCCGTGCAGGGTCTGTTCGTCCAGCGAGCCCTCGCCGGTGACCACCAGGCCCGCACCGGGCAGCGCAGTGCGGAAGTCGACGAGGTCGAGGACGAGGTCGGTGCCCGGTCGCAGCGTCGCCCCGAGCAGGTCCTTGTGGTGCAGCTCGATGCGGAAGCCGGGCTGGAAGTCGCGGCGCAGCATCGCCGCGGGCGTGCGGTCGAGGATCGCGTCCCGGCCAGCCCGCCGGCGAGGACCTCGACCGCGGCCTCGGTGTCGACGCCGTGGGCCTCCAGGAAGACGATCGCCTCGGCGACCAGCTCGATGGTGCCGGCGACGATGAGTTGGTTGGCCGCCTTGACCGTCCGGCCGGAGCCGGCCGGGCCGACGTGCACCACCGTCTCGCCGACCGCCTCGAGGACCGGCCGGCCGTCGGCGAAGTCCTCCGGGCTGCCGCCGTCCATGATCGAGAGGGTGCCGTCGATCGCGCCCTGCTGACCACCGCTCACCGGGGCGTTGAGGACGCGCCCCCCGCGGTCACGGCCCGCCTCGGCGACTCGCCTCGCCACGTCCGGGCGGATGGAGCTCATGTCGACGTGCAGCGTCCCCGGCTCGACCAGCCCGGAGAACCCGTCCTCGCCGATGGTGACCGCCTCGACGTCCGGCGAGTCGGGGACCCTGGTGACGACGACGTCGGCGTCCCGCACCGCCTCGGCGAGGCTCCCGGCTCCGCGCCCGCCCTGCTCGACGAGCCGCTGGATCGGCTCGGGGCTGCGGTTGTGACCGATGACGTCGAAGCCGGCCTCGACCAGGTTGCCGGCCATCGGCCCACCATGATGCCGAGGCCGATGAAGGCGACCGTCGTCATAGGGAACTCCTCCTTCGTGCCGGTGGGAGGACCCCGTGCTCCCCACCCTTCGCAGGCTCAGGGTGGGTCCCGGGACGGGGCCGGCCCTGCCTCCCCGTGGCGGGAGGCAGGGAGGTCCTCTTCAGGCGGCGGAGCGGTGCAGCCAGCCGAAGCTGTCGGCCGAGGCGCCGCTGGGCTTGTACTCCAGCCCGATCCAGCCGTCGTAACCGGCGGCCGCCAGCTCGCCGAGGTACCGGTCCAGGTCGAGCTCGCCGGTGCCGGGCTCGTTCCGGCCGGGGGCGTCGGCGATCTGCACGTGCGCGACCCGCCGGCCGTAGGTCCGGAGGACCCGATCGAGGTCGTCGCCGTTGACCGCCAGGTGGTACAGGTCGCAGAGGAACCCCAGGTTGGTCACCCCGGTCTCCCCGGCAACGCGGTCGATCACCCCGATGGCGTCGGCAGCGGTGCGCAGGGGGTACCGGGGGGCGCCGCTGACCGGCTCGACCAGCACCGTGCCACCGATTCGGTTCGCAGCCCGGCCGGCGAGGGCCAGGGTCTCCACCGCCAGCGCGTCCTGCTCCTCCGGCCCGGCGTCGTCGACCCGGTTGCCGTAGAGCGCGTTGAAGGCACGGCAGCCGAGTTGCTCGCCGATCCCGACGGTGACGTCGACGTTGTCCCGGAACTCCTGTGAGCGCGCGGGCCAGGACGCCAGTCCTCGGTCGCCCGCGGGCATGTCTCCGGCGGAGAAGTTCAGCCCGACCAGCTGCACACCGGCGTCCCGGATGGCCCCGACGAAGGCGTCGACGTCGGCGTCGGCGGGGACGGCGACCGGGAAGGGCCACCAGAGCTCGACGGCGTCGAAACCGGCCTCCTTGGCGGCCGCCGGGCGCTCCAGCAGGGGCAGCTCGGTGAACAGGATGGAGCAGTTGACCTCGTACCGGAGATTGCTGGCGACCATCACGTCTTCCGTGGGGTTGATCGGTTCGAATGCGAGCGCACCGCCGATCCGGGAGAATCGGAATGGTGTCACGAGTGGACTCGCAGGGAGGGTGAATCCGTGCGGGGATTCGCTGCCCGGGAACGTAAGGCCCGCTGACAGGGGCGGTCAAGCGGTGGGCTCGTACCGGTCCGGAGTTCCGGGAAGACACATCGGATGACCGACTCAGGAACTCCGGAACCCATTTCTCGAGGGCCCGGACAGTATTTGGTATATCCGTGGGCCGCGTGTTGACCCGGTCGCAGCCGCGCTCCTAGCGTCCTGCGCCAACGGACCGGTCGACCCGACCCGCCCGGCAGACCTGTGGGACGGCCCGGCGCCTCCGGGCCGCCGCCCTCGTCGCCGGCCACGCGAGCGACCTCCGGCCGTCCACTTCTACGCAGCAGGAGGCGTCGTGGCCCAGTACGACACGGTCCTGCGCGCTCGCCGTCTGGTGACGAGCGGGCGCGAGGAGGCCGGCTGTGTCGGCGTGACCGACGGCCGCATCGCCGCCGTGGCCCCGCCGGAGTCGGACCTGGACGGACGGCGGGTCGTCGAGTTCGGCGACGACGTCGTCGTCCTCCCCGGCCTCGTCGACGCACACGTGCACGTGAACGAACCGGGCCGCACCGAGTGGGAGGGCTTCGCCTCGGCCACGCGGGCGGCTGCCGCCGGCGGCGTCACCACGATCCTCGACATGCCGCTCAACAGCATCCCGCCGACGGTCGACGCGGCCGCTCTGGACGTCAAGCGCAGGAGCGCCCAGGGCCAGTGCTTCGTCGACGTCGGCTTCTGGGGCGGCGCCGTCCCCGGGAACCTGGGGGAGCTGACCGCGCTCCACGCGGCGGGCGTGTTCGGCTTCAAGTGCTTCCTGGTGCACTCGGGGGTCGAGGAGTTCCCCCCGCTGCGTCCCGAGGACCTCGAGGACTACCTGCGGGTGCTGCGGACCGTCGACGGGCTGCTCATCGTCCATGCCGAGGACGGCGACGCGATCGAGCAGGCCCCCAACGTGCACAGCGGCGACTACCGCGACTTCCTGTCCTCACGGCCACGGGAGGCAGAGGACCGCGCCATCCGCCGGGTCATCGACGCAGCACGGGCCACGGGCGCGCGGGCGCACATCCTGCACCTCTCCAGCAGCGACGCCCTCCCGCTCATCGCCGGAGCTCGTCGCGAGGGCGTCCGGATCACCGCCGAGACCTGTCCGCACTACCTGACGTTCGCGGCCGAGGAGATCCCGGCAGGGGCGACGCAGTTCAAGTGCTGCCCGCCGATCCGGGAGGCGGCCAACCGCGATCGGCTGTGGCAGGGGCTCGCCGACGGGACGATCGACTGCATCGTCTCCGACCACTCGCCGTGCACCCCCGAGCTCAAGCGCCTCGACCTCGGTGACTTCGCCGAGGCCTGGGGAGGCATCTCCTCCCTGCAGATCGGTCTCTCCGACGTCTGGACCGAGGCGCGGCAGCGCGGCTTCTCCCTCGTCGACGTCACGCGCTGGATGGCCGAGCGGCCGGCGCAGCTCGCCGGGCTGCAGCGCAAGGGCCGCATCGAGCCCGGCCACGACGCCGACTTCTGCGTCTTCGCGCCGGACGACGGCTTCGTCGTCGACCCCGCCGCCCTCTTCCACCGCAATCCGATCACCCCGTACGCGGGCCGGTGGCTGGACGGAGTCGTCCGCAGCACCTGGCTGCGCGGCCTCGAGACAGGCGGCGCAGAGCCGGCCGGTGACCGACCGCGGGGCCACCTGTTGACCCGAGGAGAAGCGTGACGATGACCAGCCACGTCCAGGAGCAGGCCGGCGTCGCGGTGCTGGGCTCCGGAGCCGGTGCGGCACCGGGACAGGACTTCACCCGCCTGCCGGACCTGGCCTCGCGGAGCCTGGGCGGCAGCGTCGTCCACACGAACGACGAGCGCTTCGCCGAGCGGGAGAACCTGATCGAGCCGGAGGCGCCCTCGTACTCGACGTACACCTTCGGGCACGAGGGCCAGGTCTACGACGGGTGGGAGACCCGCCGGCGGCGTGAGCCGGGTTTCGACTCCGCCATCGTCAGCCTCGGTGCGCCGGGCGTGGTGCGGGGCGTCGTCGTCGACACGGCGTTCCTCACGGGCAACCACCCGCCGGAGGTGTCGGTCGAGGGAGCCGCGGTGGAGGGCCACCCCTCACCGGGGGAGCTGCAGGACGCGGAGTGGGTGCCGCTGGTGCCCCGCGCGCCGGCCGCCGGTGACACCCGGAACGCCTTCGCGGTCGACCAGCCGCAGCGCTTCACCCACGTCCGCCTGTGCATGCACCCCGACGGCGGGGTCGCCCGGCTGCGGGTGCACGGGGAGGTGGTCCCCGACCCGCGCTTCCTGGACCCGGGGACCACCGCCTGGTCTCCGCCACGGGCGACTACTTCGCGGCCACCGGGCGGACCGGCTTCCACCCCGAGGTGGCGGTGACCTTCACGGTCGCCGAGGACCGGCACCACCACGTCCCCCTCCTGCTCAGCCCCTACGCCTTCTGCACCTACCGCGGTTCCTAGACATGGAGTGGATCCCCATGGCATTCGTCCTCGGCCACAACCAGTACGGCAAGGCGGAGAACCGGGTCGTCCGGGTGTTCCGCGACAGCGACCCCCACGAGATCGTCGACTACGACGTCAGCGTCGCGCTCTGGGGCGGGCAGGACGCTCCGCACCTCACGGGGGACAACTCGCCGGTGCTCCCCACGGACACGCAGAAGAACACCGTCTACGCGTTCGCGAAGGAGGACGACGTCGTCGCCCAGCCGGAGTCGTTCGGCATCCGGCTGGCCCGTCACTTCGTCGACGACACCGAGCCGATCACGCACGCGCGGGTCCGCATCGAGATGTACCCGTGGACCCGGCTGGGCAACCCGCACGCCTTCACCCGCGACGGCCGCTTCGTCCGCACGGCGACGGTGACCTACGACGGCTCGACCACCTGGGTGGTATCAGGGGTCGAGGACCTGTGGATCCTGAAGACCACCGACTCCGAGTTCGCGGACTTCCTCGAGGACCGGTTCACGACGCTGGCGCCCACGCACGACCGCCTCATGGCGACCTCGCTGCGCGCCCAGTGGTGGCACACCAGCGAGGACGTCGACTGGGGCAAGTCCCACGACCGGGTCGTGCAGACGGTGCTGGAGACCTACGGCAACCACCACAGCCTGGCGCACCAGCAGACCCTCTTCGACTGCGGCGCAGCCGTGCTGGAGGAGCAGCCGGAGATCGCCGAGATCCGTGTGACCGCCCCGAACAAGCACCACTTCGTCTACGACCTCGCCCGCTTCGGCATCGAGAACGCAGGCGAGGTCTTCCACGCCGACGACCGGCCCTACGGGTTGCAGGAACTGACCGTCCGCCGTGACGACGCCCCCGCCCCCGGCCTGGCCTTCGACCCCGGCCAGGGCTGGTGAGCAGCACCGACCCGTTGACCGAGGAGGAAGACCGATGGCGCTGTGGATCAAGAAGGGGACCGCCGGTGCCGCCGACACGGGCGTGCACCCGGTCGACGAGGTGCTGCCGCCCGGACCGATGGTGGCCTACGGCCTGCGGCACGTGCTCAGCATGTACGCCGGGGTGGTGGCCGTGCCGCTCATCGTCGGCACCGCGCTCGAGCTCGCCCCCCGGCAGATCAGTTCTACGAGCCCTTCCCGAGCTGGTTCGAGGTCATCCTCGACTCGGGCATCAGCGCCGTCGCGATCACCGCCATCCTGCTCACCCTGCTGTTCAACGCGCGGCGCGGGCAGCCCGACGAGGCGCCGATCTTCGCCGAGGCCCCGGCGATCGGCACGACCTACGAGGGGGACGCCGAGGGGATCGTCGTCGAGCACACCGACACCGACCACCCGACCCCGACGAGGCCGACGCGCCGCGCCTCGGGCAGCCACCACTGAGCGCAGGGGACGACGGAGCGGGCCCGTCCCGTCGTCCCCTGCGCGGTCGCCGGGCTCTCCGGCGCGGGTACCACCGGGTCCGCGCTGCTCCCGCCGGTGGACGGCCTGCGGCAGCTGTCCGCCGCGGTCGGCATCGCCGTGGCCGAGGCGGCGGCCGAGGGCCTGGCCCGGGTCGAGCTGCACGACCCCGGTCCGGCAGGTGCACGCCGCGATGCGCGGCCGGAGTACCCACGGGTCGAGGCCATCTGACCACCGGTGCGCGGGTCGGCCATCGTCCCTCACGTGCCACCTTCGGCACCGTCTTCACCGGCGGGCCTGCGCTGGAGGTGACGCGAGGTCCGACCTCAGGAGGATGGGTGTCGTCCGGGCCTCGTCGGCACGGGGGCACCGGGCAGAGTTCTCGGCGCTGCAGTTCTGGAGAGCGATCGCAGGTCCAGATCCCGTCGGCCCGACAGAGCAGCCAGGGGGCGTTCCCACGTCCGGAACGGCCCCTGATCGCTGCCTGGGGTCGTGACACCCATCAGGTCACCTTGTCGGGGTGCCGCAGCCGGCGATCCTCTGTACTGCCGTCACGTGCGGCGGAGGCCCAGCGCGCGGATGGCGTTCTCCTTCATGATCAGCGGCTTGACCTCGTCGCGGATTTCCAGCTGCTCGAAGTCCCTGACCCACCGCTCGGGGCGGATCAGCGGGTAGTCCGAGCCGAACAGCACCTTCTCCCTCAAGAAGGTGTTGGCAGCGCGGACCAACTGCGGCGGGAAGTACTTGGGCGACCAGCCCGACAGGTCGATGTAGACGTTGGCCTTGTGCTGGGCCACCGCGATCGCGGCGTCCTGCCACGGCACGGACGGGTGGGCCATGATGATCGTCAGACCCGGGAAGTCGGCGGCGACGTCGTCGAGCAGCATCGGGTCGGAGTAGCGCAGCTTGATGCCGCGCCCCCCGGGCAGTCCTGACCCGATCCCCGTCTGTCCGGTGTGGAACAACGCCGGGACGCCGAGGGACTCCAGTTCCGCCCACAGCGGGTAGTGGCGGCGGTCGTCGGGCTCGAAGGCCTGGATGGACGGGTGGAACTTGAAGCCGCGGATCCCGTGCTGCTCGACCAGCCGACGAGCGGCGCGGATGCCGGCCGTGCCACGGGCGGGGTCGATCGAGCCGAAGGGGACGAGCACGTCGGGGTGCTGCGCGGCCGACTCGGCGATCTCCTCGTTGGACAGCGTCGGGTGCCCGGTGGTCAGCTCGCTGTCGACGGTGAAGACCACGGCGGCCATGTTCCTCGACCGGTAGTCCTCGGCGATCTGCGGCACGGTCGGGTGGTAGGGCTCGCCCTTGAAGTACTCAGCGGCGGCGGCGAGCAGTTCGTCGTCCATCGACAGGTGCCCGTGCAGGTCCTGCTCGACGTGCACGTGCACGTCGATGGCGACCAGGGCTTGCAGATCCAGGTCCACTTCGGCGCCTCCTCGCGGCTACGGGCCCACGGTCCGCTGGGCAGGGGATCGACCCAGGCCAGGCTGCGGCGGACGCGGCCGACGACGACGGACCACCGGGCCAGGTGGGCGGACCAGCGGAGCCTGGAAGGTCCAGGCTGCCAGGGCAGGTCGTCGCCCACTGCGGCGGGCGATCCGCTGGTCATCCGGGGTCCTCCTGACTGGAGGTGAGGGGCTCCCGGCCGGGGCCGGGCACCCCGGCGAACGCCTGGGCCAGCGTCATCCACCGGGCGGCGACGTCCCCGGTGACCGACAACGTCGTGTCGGACGGGTGCCGGCGCTGGGTGACGACCAGGCAGAAGTCCAGGGCGGTGCCGGTCACGCGCTGCCCGGCGGCCGGGTCGCCCCACCGCCACACGTCCCCGCTGGGCGCGATCAGCTCGACGGCGACGTCGTCCTCGGGCGCCGGCAGCCCGCGCAGCCGGAAGCTGAACGCCCGGGTGGCGACGCCGAGGTGGGCGATGTGCCGCAGCCGGTCGGTGGGGGCCCGGGAGACGCCCAGCGCGTCGGCGACGTCCTGCCCGTGGGCCCACGTCTCCATGAGCCGTGCGGTGACGGCGGAGGTGATGCCCATGTCCGGCCCGTACCAGGGGAGGCGCAGGCCGGGGGACGCATCGGCGGCGAGGTCGAGGAGGGCCGTGCGTGCCCGGGCGAACCAGGCGGCGGTCTGCTCGGGCGCGAGGTCCCGCTGGCTGTGGACCAGGCGGTCGGGGAAGTCATCCCCGGGCGCGCTCAGCTCGGCGGCCTCGCGCCGGAAGCGCTCCGGGTCGGTGACCGCGAGCACCGTCGCCTCGTCGAAGTACGCCAGGTGGTTGACCTGGTCCTGGACGGTCCACCCGGCCGCAGGCGTGGGTGTGGACCACTCCCGCGGGCCGATGCCCTCGAGCACCTGCTGCAGCGAGCCGGTCTCCTCGCGGAGGTCCTCGGTGACCTGCCGGTGCCGATGACCGGCCGCGGCGGCTCGTGCGTCCGGCCGGTCGGTCCCAGGGACGGTCATGCCGCTCCTTCCTCGTCGTGGAGCACCCCGTCGACCGCAGGGGTCGAGCGCCGTCGCGGCTCGAACCAGTCACCGACCGGGACGGTCCAGGTCGCGACGGCGGACGCCCCTGCACCGCGGGGTCGATGAGCTGCTGCAGCCGGCGTCCGTGGCGGTCCACGATGTCCTGCGGGTCGGTGGCGGGCAACTGCTCGTCGCCGACGACCCACAGTGCGTGGACGAGGCCTCCGTCCAGCGTCGAACGCGCTCCTGCCACAGGAGTGGGCCCGGAGCAGCCCGCTGCCTGCGCGGCCGCCACGGCCAGGTCCGCGTGCCGCCCGCGATCCCTCGAGGGCGCGAGCCGGCGCCCGCGAGAGGACCCAGTGGCCGGAGTCGTCGAGACGAACCGGTCGCCGTCCACCGACCGGTGGACGAGCGCCGCGACCGGCAGGACCGGGATGCAGTTCCGCACCGTGCGCGCCCGACCCGGACGAGTGACGGCGCTGCGGCCACCGCGCGTCGACCCCCGCAGCGTTTGCTGTGACGCACGTCACAACCTACGTTCAGGTCGCTCGCATCCGCGGGACGGTCTGGCAGCACGCCGAATCCTGCCGCTGGCCCGACCGACCTCGACTTCCCTGAGGCAGGAACGGGAGATCGCAGACCTCCGGGCCGCGTCAGTGGCCCTCGGGGTGAAGCCGTGACCGCCACGGCCGGGCAGTCCTCCCGCCCGAACCCGACAGCTCATCCCGCAGGCGCGCTCGGAGGATCTCATGCACCAGCACGTCCTCGGCATGCGCCGTCCCGTCCGGGCGGTGCCACCCATCCGCCTGGGCATCGTCGCCCTCGTCGCCCTCGTCGCCCTCGCGGTACCGGCCCCGGCGAGGGCCGCCTCTGACGCCTCGACCAGTGCAGCGGCAGACCTGTGCGCGACGGTCGCTTCCCGCGCCGGCTTCAGCGGGGACAGGCTCGTCACCGCGGTCGCGGTGGGCATGGGGGAGTCGTCCTGTCGTCCGGACGCACACAACGCGAACGGCCCAACGAAGGGCTGTCCGAACGGCTCGGTGGACCGCGGTCTCTGGCAGATCAACAACTGCTGGCACCCCTCGGTCTCCAAGAGCTGTGCCTACGACGCCCAGTGCAACGCCAACGCCGCCCACCGGATCTCGGCCAAGGGCAGCAACTTCAAGCCGTGGGTGGCCTACACCAACGGCTCGTACAAGAAGTACCTGGCCGAGGCCCGGGCTGCGGTCAGCCGACTCAGCCGGGCCTAGGTCCCCAGAGGAAGCGAGTTCCTGTGCCCACACCCGGGATGCGTTGCGGGAGCACGCCGGCGGGATCGGTGAGCCCCACCACGGCGGTCTCGCCTGGACGACCCTGCCCGCGCGGTGAGCCGAGCCGCACCCCCGCAACGTCTCCCGGTGCCCGGTCGCAGGACTCCGCCCGAGCCGGCGCAGGTCCGTCAGCACGCAGGATGCGTCGGGGTCGCGCATCGACCTGCCCGGTCGTCAGCCCGGGTCCGGAGCGCTGGATCGCGTCGGTCATCGGCGCACTCCTGCTGGTGCTGCTCGCTCCGCCGGCCCGGGCGGCATCGGCACCGCAGCCGTGTGCAGCCGGCCACGTCCGGCTCACCTTCGACGACGGGCCCCACCCGACCGCCACACCCCGCATCCTGGACACGCTGGCGGACCGGGGCGCGGAGGCGACGTTCTTCGTCACCGGCGAGATGACGACTGCCCGACCCGACCTCGTGCGTCGCGCCAGCCAGGAGGGGCACCGGATCGGGAACCACTCGTGGAGCCACCCGGAGCTCATCACGCTGGACCGGACCCAGGTGGCATCCCAGCTGCGGCGCACCAACCAGGCCATCGAGCTGGCCACGGGGAACGCTCCCAGCGAGTGGCGCCCGCCGTACGGGGCCACGAACGACCTCGTCCAGGCGGCCGCCCGGGACGTCGGCCTGGACACGATGGTGCTGTGGACGGTCGACCCCCGCGACTGGGCGGATCCACCGGCGACGACCATCCGGGACCGGGTGCTGCAGGGTGTGCGACCGGGGAGCATCGTGCTCCTGCACGACGCCACGGGGCAGAACACCCCCGCTGCCCTGCCCATGATCCTGGACGGGCTGGCCGCGCGGGGCTACTGCACGCGGTGAGGCCCTGCGACGACGTGCCGCTCCCGAGGGCGTGCTGTCGGCCTGTGGCGGACGACGTGCTCCGACCCCGACCCTGGCCTCGCCGTCGCCGGCCCACGCCGCCGCGGCCTGGGCCGTCGGCGCAGCCCGACCGGTCCTCCGGCTCGAGTCCTGCCACCGACGTGACAGGTGGGGTCGGACACGTGCCCGGCCGGTGCGGCATGACCACCCGGTGAGTTGGGCACCACTCAACGGTGAAGACCGCTGTCGTCGCCGTCCTCGGTGGCCTGCTGACCCTCGCCGGCGTCGCGTTGCTCGTGCTGCCCGGGCCCGGCTTCGTGCTGGTCGCCGCCGGCCTGGCGTTGCTGGCCACGCGGTTCTCCTGGGCGAAGAAGCCGCTGGACTACGCCAAGGACAAGGCGCAGCAGGGCGTCGAGGAGGTCGCGAAGAGTCCGTGGCGAGCCGCCGGGGCGGTGCTGGCCGCGCTGGTGCTGGTCGTGCTCGGCGTGCTCGCCCTGGCCGGCGTGGACCTGCCGTTCGTGAACGCGTTCACCGCCGTCGTCCTCATCCTGTCCGGGCTCTTCCTGGTCGGGACGGTCGTCTTCGCGCGTCGCCAGGAGAAGCTCGAGCGGGCCCGCGCACACCGCCCGGCGGGCCGTCGCGGCACCGCCGGCGCCTACCGAGCCGCGCCGCACGGCGACTGAGCACCGGCCGCTCAGCCCGGGGCGGCACGGCGGCGCCCGGTCCGGGCAGTTCCCGTCAGTCGTCGGTGAGGACGTCGATCGCCCGACGCCCGAGACTGTTGACCACGTGGCGGCGCATGTGCTCCTCCGCGGCGTCGGGGTCGCCGTCGAGCACGGCGGTCATCACCGCCTGGTGCTCGGCCCGCACCCTGGCGCGGTCGTCGGGGGAGTCCTCGCGCGCCTCCAGGGCCGCCCGGCGGTAGCGGTCGGCCTTGTCCCACAAACCGTCGAGCAGGCCGATCAGGAGGTCGTTGTGGCTGGCCCGGTACAGGGCGGTGTGGAACGCCCGGTGCGCCTGGAGAGCGGCGAGGCCGCTGCCAGGGTCCAGGGGCTCCAGCGTCGCGGCGGACTCACGGATCCGCTGCTGGTCGTCGTCGTCGCGCCGCTCCGCGGCCAGCCGGACGGCGAGCGGGTCGAGTTGCCGGCGGATCTCGAACAGGCTGCGCGCCTCGGCCGCTGACAGCGGTGCGACGCGCGCGTCCCGGTGGGCGTCGAGGACCACCAGTCCCTCCGAGGAGAGCCGGCGCATGGCCTCGCGCAGCGGCGTGGTGCTGACGGCGAGCTGGGCCGCCAGGGCCTCCTGGCTCACGACCGCACCGGGCGGCAGGGCGCCGGACATGATCCGTTCCCGGACCTCGCTGTAGGCGTAGTCCGCCTTGGTCAGCGCGGGTCGCGCCGTCGGCGTGGCCATCCGGCTTCCTCTCTCCAGGTGCCGCGACCAGGATACCGTGGGTGCACAGGCTGTAGCCTATAAGGGGGGACTGCGAAGGAGGTGGGCATGGCACCGTTCGACAGCTTCGATGCCCGACGGACCCTCGATCTGGGCTGTGGTGAGTTCGAGACGTGGGCGCTGCACGCCGTCCCCGGCGCGGAGCACCTGCCCTTCTCCCTGAAGATCGTGCTGGAGAACCTGCTCCGGCACGAGGACGGGGGAACGGGAACCGCCGCGGCCATCCAGCGCCTCGCGAGCGGGGCCGGCACGGGGGACGAGGTGTCGTTCTCCCCGGCCCGGGTCTTCCTCCACGACACGAACGGCGTCCCCGTCCTGGCGGACCTGGCGGCGATGCGCGAGGCGGTGCGCGACCTGGGCGGGGATCCCGCGGTGGTGGACCCGGTGATCCCGGCGGAGCTCACGGTCGACCACTCGGTCGTCACCGACGTCTTCGGCCGCCCGGACGCGATGGCGCTCAACGTGGCACGGGAGTACGCGCGTCACGGGGAGCGCTACCGCTTCCTCAAGTGGGGTCAGCAGCAGTTCCACCGGCTGGCCGTCGTCCCCCCGGGGACCGGGATCATGCACCAGATCAACCTCGAGCACCTCGCCGACGTCGTGGTCCTGCGCGACGGGCACGCCTTCCCGGACACGCTCGTCGGCACCGACTCCCACACCACGATGATCAACGGTCTCGGGGTGCTGGGGTGGGGTGTCGGCGGCATCGAGGCGGAGGCGGCGATGCTCGGCCTGCCGGTGGCCACCCTCATCCCCCCGGTCGTCGGTCTGGAGCTGATCGGGGAGCGCCGTCCCGGCGTGACCGCGACCGACCTGGTCCTGACCATCGCCGAGCTGCTGCGGGCCCACGGCGTCGTCGGCAGCTTCGTGGAGTTCACCGGGCCGTCGGTCGGCGCCGTCCCGCTCGCCGACCGTGCGACCCTCGCCAACATGAGCCCGGAGTTCGGCTCGACCTGCGCGATCTTCCCCATCGACCGGGTGACGGTCGACTACCTGCGGTTCACCGGCCGGGACGCCGACCACGTCGCGGCGGTCGAGCGCTACGCCAAGGAGCAGGGACTCTGGCACGACCCGGCGGCGCGGCTGCGCTTCGACGACCTGCTCCGGCTGGACCTCTCGACCGTCGAGCCGTCGCTGGCCGGGCCGCGTCGTCCGCAGGACAGGATCCCGCTGGCCAGCGCGCGCAGCCGGTTCCGGAGCACGCTGGCCGAGCTGCTCGCCGACCGGTCGCCGGAGGCCGCCGGCGACGCCGTGGACGAGGACGGTCGCGAGTCCTTCCCGGCCAGTGACCCGCCGGCCCTCGCCGCGGTCGCCGAGCTGCGGGCGCAGGAGCCCGGGCTCGACCACGGAGCCGTCGCCATCGCCGCCATCACGTCGTGCACGAACACGTCCAACCCCTCGGTGATGGTCGCCGCCGGTTTGCTCGCGCGGAACGCCGTGGCCGCCGGGCTGGCGACCAGGCCCTGGGTGAAGACGAGCCTGGCCCCCGGCTCCAAGGTCGTCACCGACTACCTGCAGCGTGCCGGGCTGGACCGCCCGCTCGAGCAGCTCGGCTTCCACACCGTCGGCTACGGCTGCACGACCTGCATCGGGAACTCCGGCCCGCTGACCCCGGAGGTGAGCGAGGCGGTCGCCGAGCGCGACCTGCTGGTCGCCGCGGTGCTCTCCGGCAACCGCAACTTCGACGGGCGCATCAACAACGACGTCTCGCTCAACTACCTGGCCTCACCCCCTCTGGTCGTCGCCTACGCCCTGGCGGGCTCGATGGACGTCGACCTGCTGCACGAGCCGCTCGGCGTCGACCGGACCGGACGGCCGGTGTACCTGGATGATCTGTGGCCTCCGGACGCCGAGATCGAGGAGGTCGTCCGGGGGAACCTCGACCCCGCCATGTTCGCCGCGCGCTACGCCGACGTCTTCACCGGCGAGGAGCGCTGGGCGGAGTTGCCGGCCGGGGGAGGGGCCACCTTCGACTGGGACCCGGACTCGACCTACGTCCGCCGCCCACCGTTCCTCGACGACCTCCCAGCGACTCCGGAGCCGGTCGGGGACATCACCGGCGCCCGCGCCCTGGCCGTGCTCGGGGACTCCATCACGACGGACCACATCTGCCCCGCCGGGCGCATCCCCGCGGACAGTCCGGCCGGGGAGTTCCTGCGGGAGCGGGGTGAGACCGACCTCAACACCTACGCCTCCCGGCGGGGCAACCACGAGGTGATGCTGCGCGGCGCGTTCGGCAACCAGCGGCTGCGCAACGCACTCGTGCCGCACCGGCGGGGCGGCTGGACCCTCGACCACCTCGACGGCCGCGAGAAGACGGTGTTCGCGGCGGCGGAGCACTACCGCGCCGCCGGTACACCGCTGCTGGTCCTCGCGGGCGAGGAGTACGGCACCGGCTCGTCCCGCGACTGGGCGGCGAAGGGGACGGCGCTGCTCGGCGTCCGGGCGGTCCTCGCCGAGAGCTTCGAGCGGATCCACCGCGCCAACCTGATCGGGATGGGTGTCCTCCCGCTGCAGTTCCTGGAGGGGGACGGCGTGGCGAGCCTCGGCCTGTCCGGCCGGGAGACCTACGACGTCCGCGGACTGGCACACCTGACGCAGCACGACCGGCCCCGGCGCGTCGTCGTCCACGCGCGGTCGGACATGGGGGCCACGATCAGCTTCCCGGCCGTGGTCCGCGTGGACACGGCTCGGGAGGCGTCGTACCTCCGCCACGGTGGCGTCCTGCCGTACGTCGCCCGCTCCATGGCGTCCGCAGCCTCCGGGAGACTCGGCGCGACGGGTTGCGGATGAGGACGGGTGGGCCGGGCGGGACCATCCGTCCGGCGACGAGGATCCCCCTGGGAGGACAGTGACCGTGCAGACGGACGACGCGTTCGCGACGGACCCGGCCCGCGACGGGGCGACCGACGACCTCCATCGGCTCGCCATGACGATCCTGATGACCCCTGACATGTCGAACTTCTCGGGGAACGTCCACGGCGGCACGTTGCTGAAGTACCTCGACCAGGTCGCGTACACGTGTGCCACCCGGTACGCCAAGACCTACGCGGTGACGTTGTCGGTCGACCAGGTGGTCTTCCGGGAACCCGTCCACGTCGGCGAGCTGGTGACCTTCCAGGCGTCGGTCAACCGCACCGGCCGCACGTCGATGGAGATCGGGGTCCGGGTGACGACGGAGGACCTGGTCCGCCAGGTGGTCCGGCACACCAACAGCTGCTACTTCACGATGGTCGCCCTGGGTGCGGACGGACGCCCCGTGGAGGTCCCGCCCTGGCGGCCGCGGACCCCGGACGAGCGTCGCCGGCACGCCGCGGCCGGACGCCGCCGCGACCTGCGCCGGGAGATCGAGCGCGCCACCACGGAGATCAAGTCGTCCACGGCCGGAGGCGAGGCCTGACCCCGAACGGTGCCGGGCTCCCGGCCATCCCGGCTGCTGCACCCGACCTGCGTCAGCCCCGCACGGGGCGGAAGAGGGTGCAGACGGGGCCCTGATCGTCGCCACCACACCGAGGCGGCGGGGTCGACCGCCGGAGCTGTCCAGCTCGAGACCGTCCCCGGGTGGACCCGTCGACGCCCGCCGCGCGACGTCGACCCGCTCCTGGTGACGTCGGCGGAGGCGTTCCCGTCGCCGTGTCCTGCTCCGTCCCACGGATGACACCATCGCTCCTGCGGCGCGGTGGCTCCGCGGCCCCGGCTCCCCAGACCCCGAGACCGATCAGCCAGTGAGGAAGGCGCCATGACACAGGACCCAGGACGCACGATCTACGTCGACGGGCAGTGGCGTCCGGCGGACGGGGGTGCGACCTTCGCCGTCACGGACCCGGCCACGGGCGAGGTCATCGGGCAGGCTGCAGACGGCGGTCGGGCCGACACCGAGGCGGCGATCGCCGCTGCTGACCGTGCGCTGCCGGCCTGGTCGGGCACGACGGCGTACCAGCGGGCGGCCGTCCTCGCGAGGGCGGACACGCTCATGCGGGAGCGCAGGAGAGAGCTGGCCGCGCTGATGACCCGGGAGCAGGGCAAGCCGCTCAAGGCCTCGATGAACGAGGTGGCGTACGCCGCGGACTTCCTGGCGTGGTTCGCCGAGGAGGCCAAGCGCATCGGCGGGGTCACGATCCCCTCGGCCCGCGCCGACCAGCGGTTCGTGACGATGCGCCAGCCGGTCGGCGTGGTCGCGGCCATCACTCCGTGGAACTACCCGATCTCCATGCTGACCCGCAAGCTCGCGCCGGCCATCGCGGCCGGTTGCACCTCGGTGCTCAAGCCCGCCGACCAGACCCCCCTGTGCGCGGTCGCGACGGTGCAGCTGCTCGCCGACGCAGGTGTCCCCGCCGGTGTGGTCAACATGGTCACCACCACGCACGCAGCGGAGGTCGGCGACACGCTGTTGGAGTCCCCGGTGGTCCGGAAGCTGACCTTCACCGGCTCGACCGCGGTCGGGAAGATGCTTGCGGCGAAGGCCGGCGCCACGCTGAAGCGGGTGTCCGTGGAACTGGGCGGCCACGCACCGTTCATCGTCTTCCCCGACGCCGATCCGGTGCGTGCGGCCAAGGGGGCAGCGCTGGTGAAGTTCCTCAACACCGGTCAGGCGTGCATCAGCCCCAACCGCATCTACGTCCACCGCTCGATCTACGACACCTTCGTCGCGACGCTGGAGCAGCGCATCGCGGCGCTGCGGGTGGGGAGGGGTGACCACGACGGTGTCTCGATCGGCCCGCTGATCGACGAGCCCGCCGTGGCCAAGATGGAGGCCCAGGTCGTCGACGCGCGCACCAAGGGCGCCCGGGTCGTGGCGGGAGGCGAGCGCGTGCAGGTCGACGGGCTGGACGGCACGACCTTCTTCGCGCCGACGCTGCTGGCCGACGTGACGCCGGAGATGCTCGTCTCCCGCGAGGAGACCTTCGGGCCCATCGCCGCGGTCACCCCGTTCGAGGACGAGGACGAGGTCGTCGCCCGCGCGAACGACACCGAGTACGGCCTCGCGGCGTACGTATACACCAACGACCTGTCGACGGCGATCCGGGTCACCGAGAAGCTGCGCTTCGGGATGGTCGGCGTCAACGACATCAACCCGACGTCCGCCGCGGCACCCTTCGGCGGGGTCAAGGCCAGCGGGCTGGGACGCGAGGGCGGCTACGAGGGCATCGACGAGTACCTCGACACCAAGCTCGTCGGCATCTCCATCTGATCTGCGCCCCGAGACGGTCCACGCCGAGGTGACCGACCGTTCGCGCGGCGGAGCGGATGCTGCTCCGCCCGCGCGATCGTCCGGGCACCGAGCCCGCTGCGGCACGACCGGGGAGTGCTGAGGGGCCAGCCCAGCGCCTGCCGCACGCAACCCATCGGATGGGCAGGCCCGGGTCGCCGCCGTCGTCAGGGCATGACGAACGCCTGGACCGGGGCCGCGAACGGGTCGGCGACCGTCCCCGGGCCTCCTACGCCCAGTTCGACGCCGACGCCGCTCTCCCGGCCGCCGCGGATGGCACGGACGAGGACGTCGCCGGCCCGGCCGGTGACGTCCTCGTCGGCGTCCGTGCGTGGAGTCGTCGAGGGGGCCCATCTCGGAGATGCGGCCGGATCTGTCTTCCGTCACGTGGAAGCGCGGTATGCCCCGGGCGGTGACCTCCGTCACGCTTCCAGCGTCAGTCGCCGATCGTCGGCGACGCCCCTCACGAAGGAGCGAGGCATGGCGTCAGGGAGCTCCGAGAGCGACACCGCCCGGGAGGAGCAGCTGCTCGACGCCGGTCGCGACGACCGGCCGGTCGCCCCCTACCGGGCCTTGTGGGCGGTGCTGTTACTCGGCTGGGTGGTCAGCTACGCGGACCGTACGGTCACCGGCCCGGTCATCGCCTGGATGATCCAGAACGAGTCGGGGTTCATCGGGGACGCGGCCAACCCGGCGACGGTGGGTGGCCTGGTCGGCTCGATGTTCTTCCTGGGCTACATGCTCACCCAGTACCCGGGCGGGCGGCTCGGCGACCGGTTCGGTCACCGCGAGATGATCATCGTCTCGCTGTTGGCGGCCGGCGTCCTGACCATCGTCTCCGGCCTGGTGGCCGGGCTCGTGGCGTTCGTCGCGGCCCGCGTGCTGACCGGCCTGGGGGAGGGGGTGTTCTACTCCAACGACCGCACCTTGATCATCACGCACACCCCGGCGGCCCAGCGGACGCTCGGTCTGGGCATCGTGATCACCGGCCTGTCCATCGGCCTGACGGTCGGGATCATCGCCACGCCGCTGCTGATCGCCTGGGGCGAGTCGCTGGGGATGGGCGACGGTGCCTGGCGACTGCCGTTCTTCGTGTTCGCCGCGTTCACGTTCGTGGTCGCGGCGGTGGCGTTCGTCTTCTTCCGGTCGAAGCTCGGTGGGGCGCTGCGGCTGGGGCCGCCGTTCCTGCGGCTGCTGCTGTTCTCCACGCCGACCTTCCTGGTCATCGTCGGCCTCTTCCTGATGGCCGAGACGTTCCAGTGGCCGGAGTGGCTGACCGCGACCATCGCGTCGGTCATCGCGCTGGTGTACATCGCGATCATCGTGCGCAGCGTCAAGCAGTCCGGTCGCGGCGCGGCCCTGCTCAACCGGAACATGTGGCTGATCTACATCGCCTACATCGCGATCCTGTGGAACCTGTGGTTCTTCAGCTTCTGGTCGGTGCAGATCGTCCGCGAGGCAGCGGAGAGCAGCCTGCTGGCCGCCGCGCTGACCGCCGCCTTCAACGCCGGTGCCGGGATCCTCGGCTTCCCCGTCGGCGGCTGGCTCGCCGACCGCGCCGTCCGCCGCGGCCGCGGCCGCAAGCCACTCGCCCTGGTCTGCACCGCCGTCTACTCGGTGCTCGTGCTCCTCTTCGGCTGGAGCATCTCCGGCGGGGAGGGTGACCAGCTGCCCTCGCTGGCCCTCCTCGGGCTGCTGCTGTTCAGCTCCGGGGTGTTCTTCAACGCGCTGCAGCCGATCGTGCAGGGCATGACCGGCGACCTGGTGCCCGCCAGCGAGCGCGGCTCGGCCTTCGGCATGCTCAACCTCGTCTCGGAGATCGGCGCCGTGCTCAGCCCGGTGGTCAGCGGCATCCTCCGCGACGCGACCGGCAGCTGGGCTCCGGGGGTCTACCTCGCCGCCGGAATCATGATCGTCTCCTTCTTCCTCTACGCGATGGTCCGGGAGGCACCGGCCCACCACGAGGACCCCATCCCCGCCTGAACGTCTCCCCGACCCGTCCGAGAACTTCGAAGGGACCCCGAACATGACCGGTTCGACCTCACCCGCCTCCATCGGCCGCCCGACCGGACACGCCGCGTTCCGCTCGTTCCCGCTCAACGCCTGGTACGCGGCGGCGTGGGACCACGAGGTGGGGCGCAACCTGCTGCCCACGACGATCGCCAACCGGCCGGTCGTCCTCTACCGGACCACCGGCGGTCGTCCGGTCGCGCTGGCCGACGCCTGCTGGCACCGGCTGGCGCCCTTGTCGATGGGCAAGCTGCGCGGCGACGACGAGATCATGTGCGGCTACCACGGCATCTGCTACGACCCCGACGGCCGGGCCACGTTCATGCCGGCGCAGGAGACGATCAACCCCAGCGCCACTGTGCACTCCTTCCCGGTGGTGGAGCGGCACCGCTACGTGTGGATCTGGCCGGGCGACCCGGCGCTGGCCGACCCCGCGCTGGTGCCCGACCTGTACTGGAACGAGCACCCCGACTGGGCCGGCGACGGCAAGACCATCCGCGTCAACTGCAGCTACCAGCTGATCGTCGACAACCTCATGGACCTCACCCACGAGCAGTTCGTGCACGGGTCGAGCATCGGCCACGACGCGCTGTCGGAGTCGGAGTTCACCGTGACCCACACCGACCGGACGGTGACGGTGACCAAGTGGATGCTCGGGATCGACCCGCCGCCGTTCTGGAAGCGCAACCTGCAGGACCGCTTCCCCGACTACGAGGGGCCGGTCGACCGCTGGCAGATCATCAACTACACCGCGCCGTCGACCATCGCGATCGACGTCGGCGTGGCCAAGGCGGGTACCGGTGCACCCGAGGGCGACCGCAGCCAGGGGGTCACCGGCACGGTGATCAACACGATGACGCCGGAGACCGACAACACCTGCCACTACCTGTGGGCCTTCGCCCGCGACTGGTGTCTGGACAAGCAGGTGATCACCACCCGGCTGCGCGAGGGCGTGTCCAACGTCTTCTTCGAGGACGAGCAGATGCTCGAGGCCCAGCAGCGGGGGATCGAGGCCAACCTCGACTACGACTTCTACAACCTCAACATCGACGCGGGCAGCATGTGGACCCGCCGCATCGTGCAACGCATGATCGACGCCGAGCTCGGTTCGGACGTCGGTGCGGTGAGCGACGAGGCCGGGCACGCCGCCGCCGCGATGGCCGAGGTCACCGGCGCGGCCAACGCCGAGCCGCCGGGCGACGGCGGAACCGGTCAGGCAGCGGAGGTGGCCGGCGGGGTGGCCCGGCACCGGGAGCAGCCCACGGCCGGCCTCATGGGCCGCGGGCTGTAGCGGGAGCGGTCGACATGGCAGCCACGAGCGCCAAGCGGTGGCGGAGGGCGCGGGTGATCGACGTCCGCGAGGTCGCCCAGCACGTCCGGCGGATCGTCCTCGAGCCCGAGCGGCTCGAGGCGCCCGCGCCCCCCGGCAGCCACATCGACATCGGGGTCTACGTCAACGGTCGCGCCGACGTCCGTTCGTACTCCGTCGTGGGCATGAGCGGCTACGGCACCGAGCTGGTCCTCGGTGTGCAGCTGGCCCGGCAGAGCCGGGGTGGCTCGGCGTACATGCACAACCTGCGGCGCGGACAGGAGGTGTCGATCACCCAGCCGCTGCAGAACTTCCCGCTCAACTACGGCAGGCCCGGCTACGTCCTGGCCGCCGGAGGCATCGGCATCACCGCCCTGGTGGCCATGGGCAAGGCGCTCAAGGCCCGCGGCGCGGACTACCGCTTCGTCTACGGCGCCCGGTCGCGGGACCTGATGGCGTTCCTCGACGAGCTGGTCCCCGAGCACGGCGACCGCCTCGACCTGCGGATCGACGACGAGGGCGGCTCCCTCGACGTCGCCGACCTCGTCGCCGGCGTCCCGGACGGCGGGGAGCTGTACGTCTGCGGTCCCACGCCCATGCTCGACGCGATCAAGGCCGCCTGGGCCCAGGCCGGGCGGCGCCCGGCGGACCTGCGCTTCGAGACGTTCGGCAGCAGCGGCCGGTTCGCCCCCGAGGCGTTCACCGTGCGGATCCCGCGGCTGGGGCTGGAGACCCTGGTGCCGCACGACGTGTCGATGCTCGAGGCGCTGGAGGCGTGCGGCGCGGACATGATGTTCGACTGCCGCCGCGGCGAGTGCGGCCTCTGCGAGGTCAAGGTGCTCGGCGTCGAGGGCGTCATCGACCACCGTGACGTCTTCCTCAGCGACGAGCAGCACCGGGCGGGCGACCGGTTGCAGTGCTGCGTCTCCCGTGTCGTCAGCGCCCGGACCGGCGGGCTGTCCGGCGCCGACGGGCAGCCGGGGGTCGTCACCATCGACGTCCCGTGACCAGTTCCCTCCGTGCCGGACCGCCGAGGGCCCGGAGGACGGCGGGTGGCAAGCTGCTCGCCGTCCTCGCGGCCTTCAGCAGGGAGCGGCCGACGCTGACCCTGTCCGAGATCGCCCGGACCGTCGGCGTCCCGCTGTCGACCGCGCACCGGCTGGTCGGGGAGCTGACACGGTGGGGAGCGCTCGAGCGGGACGCGGACGGCCGGTTCCGCATCGGACTGCGGATCTGGGAACTGGGCGCTCTTGCGCCGCCGGCGCTCGGACTGCGGGAGGCCGCGCTGCCGTTCATGGGTGACCTCTACGAGGTCACCCACCAGAACGTGCAGCTGGCCGTCCGGGACGGCGACGAGGTCGTCTTCGTCGAGCGGATCGCCGGCCGTGACGCGGTCAGCGTCCTCACCCAGGTCGGCGGCCGTTTCACGCTGCCGCCCACCGGCGTCGGTCTGGTCCTGCTCGCGCACGCCCCGGCCGAGGTGCAGGAGCACGTCCTGGCCGGCCCCCTGACGGCCTACACGCAACACACCATCACCGATGCGCGGCAGCTGCGCCGGGTCCTCGCCGAGGTGCGCCGCAGTGGGATGGCCGTCAGCGATCGGCAGGTGACCGAGGACGCCGTCTCCGTTGCCGCGCCGATCGAGGTCCGCGGCGCCGTCGTGGCCGCACTGTCCATCGTCGTCCGCGGGAGTTCCCCGGCCGCCGTCCGCAGTTACGCGCCCGGTGTCCGCGCTGCCGCGCTCGGCATCGGCCGCACTCTCGCGTCGACGAGCACGTGGAGTTGACCAGGGACGTGTCGGTCGCCGCGGCCGGGCCGGTCGGTCCGTCGTGGGCAGCTGACTCACCTCGGGGCGGGTGCACCGCCCGTCAGGCGAGCGGCGAGGGTCTGCGCGGCATCGGTGACACACCGGCGGAAGAGGTCGTCGTCGCCGGTGCACAGCCAGTTCACCGACGCCCCGAAGAGCAGGCCGAGCACCGACTCCGCCAGCACCTCGACGTCGCCGGACCAGGTGCCGCCGGATGCCTCGGCCACGCGGTGCAGCAGGTCGAGGACGTCGCCGCGGTACTGCTCGGTGGACTCCCGCGCCGCGGCCCGCAGGTCGTCGTCCCGGCCGCCCATCATCGTCAGCTCCTGGAGCACGATCTCGGCGCCGGGGTCGGCGATGACGCTGTCGACGTAGCCGGCGAGGGCGCGGGTCAGGATCTCCGCGGGGGAGCCCCCGGCCTCCACCGCTCGCCGGAGCAGGGCGGTGGACCGGTCGCGGTCGGCCTGGAAGACGGCCCGCACCAGCTCGGTCTTGGAGCCGAACGCGTAGTGCACGGCTCCGAGTGGCACGCCGGCCTCCTTCGCGACCGCCCGCGTGGTGAGCGACCAGGCACCCTCGCGCTGCATCACCCGCATGGCGGCCGCGACGAGCTGGGCCCGGCGCTGCTCGACGGGCAGGTGCGCGCGCCTTCCGCTGGTCACCGGGCCGCCGTCGCCGGCTCCGGCGCCGGCCGGTCGGCCGGCGCGACACCGGCTCCCCGGCTGTCGCGCAGCAGGACGACGGCCTGCACCGCCACGTACGCCGCCAGCACGGCGGCGATCAGCAGCACCACGTGCATGCCGGTCACGAACGCCTGCCCGGCCTCGGTCAGGAAGGCCGCGGCGGTCTCCACCGGTAGCCCTGCCGCGACCTCCGCGGCGCCGCCGAGGGTCTCCCGGGCGGCCTCGGCGTCCTGCGCGGGCACGCCGTCGACGGCGCCGAGGTGCGCCGCGTAGACCGACAGGCCGACGGTGCCCAGCACCGCCGTCCCCATGGCGCCGCCGAACTCGTAGGCGGTCTCGGAGACCGAGGCGGCGGCACCGGCCCGCTCGGGCGGCGCCGTGGCGAGGATGACGTCGTTGGTCAGCGCCTCCGCGGCTCCGACGCCGGTGCCGATGAGCAGGCCGACCGCGACCAGGACGACCCGGTTGCCGTCGACCCCGAGCAGCGTGCCGGCCGCCAGCCCGGTCGCGGCCAGCGCCATGCCGCCGCCGATGACCCACCGCAGCGGCAGGGCGCGGGCCAGCCACGGGGCGGCGAGTGACCCGGCCACGGTCGCTCCGGCGAGCGGCAGCATCCACAGGCCGGCGACCAGCGGGCTCATGCCGAGCACGAGCATCAGGTACTGCGGCAGGAAGAACATCAGCCCGAGCAGGGCGAAGACGGTGAGCAGGTTCGTCGTCACCGCGACGGAGAACGCGCGGGAGCCGAACAGCCGCAGGTCCAGCAGCGGCTCGGCCAGCCGGCGCTGCCGGCGCACGAAGGTCCACAGCAGCCCGAGGCCGGCCGCGAGGCCGACGAGGACCGGCACGCTGACGCCGTCGTGCGCGGCGGTCTTGAGGGCGTAGACCAGCGGCAGCACACCCGCGATCGACAGCACGGCGGACAGCGCGTCGAACGGGCCGGGTCGCGGGTTGCGCGACTCGGGCAGCAGCAGCGGAGCGCCGATGAGCAGCAGGACCATGACCGGGGCGTTCACCAGGAACACCGAGCCCCACCAGAAGTGCTCGAGCAGGAGCCCCCCGATGATCGGGCCGAGGGCGGCGCCGCCGGAGAACGCGGCCGCCCAGACGGCGATGGCCAGGCGTCGCTCCCGGGCGTCGGGGAAGACCGAACGCAGCAGTGCCAGCGTCGAGGGCATCAGCGTGGCCCCGCCGAGCCCGAGCAGCGCCCGGGCCGCGATGAGCACCTCCGCCGTCGTCGAGAAGGCCGCGACCAGCGAGGCGCCCCCGAACGCGGCGGCGCCGGCCACGAGCAGCCGGCGGCGGCCGATGCGGTCGCCGAGGTTGCCCATCAGCACGAGCAGGCCGGCCAGCAGGAAGGAGTAGATGTCGACGATCCACAGCAGCTCGGTCGACGTCGGGCCCAGGTCGGTGGTCAGGGCCGGCACGGCGAAACCGAGCACGGTCATGTCGATGCTGATGAGCAGGACCGGCAGCGCCAGCACCGCGAGGGCGGACCAGCGACGGAGCGGACTCACAGGTGTTCCTCGGGACGGGGGACAGGGGCGCCGGCCGACCGGCCGGCGCTCTCATCCTGGCACAGTCTTGGTCGATCGACCAACTCCGTCGTTCGAGAAGGACCCGCCGCCGCCCGGTCCGGGGGCGCCGGTGGGGCGCTCCCATCCCCTGCGCGCCCGGGGGACCGTCGCGGCGCGGTGCGCGTGCCGGCGAGGTCGGCACGCGCACCGCCTGCTCCCGGGCGCCGGGAGGGAGCTCAGAAGGGCGGCTCCTCGCCGAGGTCGCTGCTCGGCGCCGCCCACGGGTCGGGTGAGCCGCCGTGCCCGGCCGCGGCTCCGCCGTTCCCGGCGCCGGTACCGCCACCGGTTCCCCGGTCGGGAGCACCGTCACCACGGCCGGTCTTGGAGACCGTCGCCGTGGCGTAGCGGAGCGACGGGCCGATCTCGTCGACCTCCAGCTCGACGACGGTGCGCTTCTCGCCCTCCTTGGTCTCGAAGGAGCGCTGCTTGAGGCGGCCCTGTGCCATGACCCGCGAGCCGCGGGTGAGTGATCCCGCGACGTGCTCGGCCATCTGCCGCCAGCAGTTGCAGCGCAGGAAGAGCGCCTCGCCGTCCTTCCACTCCTGGGTCTGGCGGTCCAGGGTGCGCGGGGTGGAGGCGATGGTGAAGTTGGCGACCGCCGCGCCCGAGGGCGTGAAGCGCAGCTCGGGGTCGCTGGTCAGGTTGCCAATGACGGTGATGACAGTGTCGCCGGCCATGATCCGGTCCTCCGTGTCGTCGGTGCATCGCTCGGGTGAGCGTCCGGAGGCTACGGAGACGCACTGACGATTCCGAGGTGCCGGACGGGCGTCGTGGACCGGCCCCCGCCGACGGAGGACCCGGAGCTGTCCCCGGTGCGTGTGACCATCGGTTGGCGGAGGCACGGCAGCGAGGAGATGGCAGGTGGGGGAGGCGCGGGCCGGGACGGTCCTGGAGGCGACGCTGGAGCGGATCACGTACGCCAACTCCCAGACCGGCTACACGGTGGCCCGGGTGGACACCGGGCGGGGCGGCGACCTGGTCACCGTCGTGGGGTCGCTGCTGGGTGCGCAGCCCGGGGAGACGCTGCGGCTGCGCGGACGGTGGGGAGCGCACCCGCAGTACGGCCGGCAGTTCCTCGTCGAGGACCACACCACCGTGCTGCCGGCCACGGTGCAGGGCATCCGGCGCTACCTGGGCTCGGGGCTGGTCAAGGGGATCGGGCCCCGGCTGGCCGAGCGGATCGTGGACCACTTCGGCACCGACGCGCTGCGGGTGATCGAGGAGGAGCCGGGGCGGCTGGCCGAGGTGCCGAACCTGGGCCCCAAGCGGACGCGGCTGATCACCGCGGCCTGGGAGGAGCAGCGGGCCATCAAGGAGGTGATGGTCTTCCTGCAGGGGGTGGGCGTCTCCACCTCGCTGGCCGTGCGGATCTACCGCCAGTACGGCGACGCCTCGATTGGCGTGGTCCGCAACGAGCCCTACCGGCTGGCCGCCGAGGTGTGGGGCATCGGGTTCCGGACCGCGGACACGATCGCCGCCGCGGTGGGGATCCCGCACGACAGTCCGCACCGGGTCGAGGCGGGGGTGCAGTTCGTGCTCTCCGAGGCGACGGGGCAGGGTCACTGCTTCCTCCCGGAGACCGAACTGGTCGCCCAGGCGGTCGAGGTGCTGCAGGTCCCGGCGGGCCTGGTGGGTCACTGCCTGGCCCTGCTCGTCGCCGACCAGGGCGTGATCCGCGAGGAGCTGCCCGGTCGGGGCGGGGAGCCGGCGACGGCGGTGTACTACCTCGTCCCCTTCCACCGGGCGGAGATATCCCTGGCCGCCGGGTTGCGGAGGCTGGTGGACGCCGACGTCGACCGGATGCCGGCGTTCGCGAGCGTGGACTGGACCGCGGCACTGAGCTGGCTGGGCAGGCGCACCGGCGTCGAGCTCGCCGCCGGACAGCAGGCGGCGGTGCGCCTGGCACTGACCGAGAGGGTCGCCGTCCTCACCGGCGGTCCCGGCTGCGGCAAGAGCTTCACGGTGCGCTCCATCGTCACGCTGGCCGCGGCCAAGGGGGCGAGGATCGTGCTGGCCGCACCGACCGGCCGGGCGGCGAAGCGGCTGACCGAGCTGACCGGGGTCGAGGCGGTGACCGTGCACCGGCTGCTCGAGCTGCGGCCGGGCGGGGACGCCGCCTTCGACCGGGACCGGCCGCTGGAGGCCGACCTGGTCGTCGTCGACGAGTCCTCGATGCTGGACCTGCTGCTGGCGAACAAGCTGGTGCGGGCCGTCCCGCCGGGCGCGCACCTGCTGCTCGTGGGCGACGTCGACCAGCTGCCCTCGGTGGGCGCCGGCGAGGTCCTGCGCGACCTGCTCGCCGAGGGCACCCCGATCCCGCACGTGCGGCTGACCGAGGTCTTCCGGCAGGCCAGCCGGTCGGGGGTGGTCACCAACGCGCACCGCGTCAACGCCGGCAGCTTTCCGCAGGTCCGCGGCCTCGACGACTTCTTCCTGTTCAGCACCGACGACGCCGAGGAGGCCGCCCGGCTCACCGTCGACGTGGTGGTGCGCCGCATCCCGGCCCGCTTCGGCCTCGACCCCCGCCGGGACGTGCAGGTGCTGACCCCGGTGCACCGCGGGCCGGCCGGCGCCGCCGTGCTGAACGAGCTGCTGCAGGAGGCGCTCACCCCGGCCCGCCCCGACCGGGCGGAGAAGCGCTTCGGTGGGCGGGTGTTCCGCGTCGGGGACAAGGTCAGCCAGATCCGCAACGACTACGACAAGGGCGCCAACGGGGTCTTCAACGGCACCCAGGGCGTCGTCACCGCGATCGACCCGGTCGAGCAGACCCTCACCGTCGTCACCGACGAGGGGGAGCAGATCCCCTACGACTTCGGTGAGCTCGACGAGCTGGTCCACGCCTACGCCGTCACCGTCCACCGCTCCCAGGGCAGCGAGTACCCCTGCGTCGTCATCCCGGTGACCACCAGCGCCTGGATGATGCTGCAGCGCAACCTGCTCTACACCGCCGTCACCCGTGCCAAGCAGCTCGTGGTGCTCGTCGGCTCCACCCGGGCCCTCGGCCAGGCGGTCCGCGTCACCGGCTCCGGACGCCGGCACACCGCCCTCGCCCACCGCCTCCGGGGCGGACCGCACCGCAGCGCGGCTGCACCGACACCGCTCGCCGTCGGGGCCGGACGGGGCTGACGCCGTCCGGCCGGCAGCAGCAGCGATGTGTGCACACACGGCTGCCGGCAGAGCCCGGCGACGACGATGCGTGCACACCACGCGAGTGCGGACGACCGTCGAGCAGCCGGAACCGTCCCCCACCCACGGACGACGGGGCCGCCGCGCTCGCCGGTTTACGCCGAGAGCGAACGGCCGACACGCCGGTCAGTGCCCGTGCGTGGCCCTGACCTGGCACTTCACCGCCGACGCCGCGATGCGCTTGCGCGACCGCCGGCGATGTGTGTCAGTACCCGTTCGTAGGTTCCGTGTCGACATCTTCCCCATGTCGACGAGGAGTTCACCATGGCCGTCTCTGGCCTCAAGACCCGTCAGCCCACCGGCCGTGTGCCGTGGCCCTGCATCCTCCTGGAAGGGGAGGAGAAGGCGGGCAAGTCGTGGGCCCTGGCCCAGTTCAGCGCCAGCGAGCGGATCGGCGCGCTGTACTGGATCGACCTCAACGAGGGCGCCGGCGACGAGTACGGCGCGATCCCCGGCGCGAACTACCAGATCATCGAGCACGACGGCTCGTACGCCTCTGTGCTGGCCGCGGTGCAGGCGGTCAAGGCCGAGGCGCGCCGTGCCGCCGACGCCGGCGCACCGCCGGTGGTGCTGGCCATCGACACCGGCTCGGCGATCTGGGACGGCCTCAAGGACTGGGCCAGCGACCGCGCCGCGAGGTCCGTCCGCAACCGCGAGCTGCTCAAGCGCGATCCCAACGCCGAGATCACCATCAGCCAGAACCTGTGGAACGACGCCGGCGCCCGCTGGCGCAAGCTGCAGACCGAGCTGCTCACCTTCCCCGGCATCGTGGTGGTGACCGCCCGCGGCAAGGAGGTCACCGAGGTCGACGCCAACGGCCGCCCGATCGAGGGGCAGAAGACCTGGTCGGTGCAGACCCACCGGGAGTTCCCGTACGCGGCCAGTGTGTGGATGCGGCTGCGCCGCGGACGACGGCCGATCATCGTCGGCGCCCGCAGCGTGCACGTGGGCATCAAGCCCAACGACGACCCGGCCAAGGAGGTCACCGATCCTGCCGCCACCGGCCGGCTGCTGGAGTGGCTGGTCTTCGACGCCCTGAAGTGCGATCCGGGTGCTGCGCACGTGCGCGACCTGGTGACCTTCCACGGCGGTGGGCTGCTCGACCACGAGCGCACCGAGCAGGCCCGCACCGAGCAGGCCGCCGGCCGGGAGAACGGCCGGTCGACCGGGTCCGGCGAGCCCGACGTCGCCGACCTGGTCGCGCGGATCGGCGACGCCGCGAACGACGACGAGCTGCGCGAGGTGTGGGCCGAGGCCAACCGCGCCGCGCTGCTCCAGGCCGAGGTGCCGACCCCCGGCGGCTCCTACACCGTCGCCGAGCTCATGCAGGCCCGCCACGAGCAGTTCCTCGCCGCGTCGATGGCGGCCCACCCCGCCGGGCGGCGCAGGGCCCAGGCCGCTCCTGCCGCTCCGCAGACGCCCGCCGCCGTGGTGCAGGCCGCCCGGGCCGCCTCCGCGGCCGCCCTCCCGGCCACCGGCACGGAGAACGCGCCGGCGAACCCGCTGCTGGAGGCCTCGCCGACCCCGGACGACCCGAAGGACCGCCGGCTCAACGCCGCCCGCCGGGGCGTGCTGGCCAGCCTGGAGTCCCTCGGCGTGACCAGCGAGCAGATCAGCGCCCGCTTCGGCCGCCCCGCCGAGCAGGTGGCGACCAAGCGGCTGACCGCACTCGTGCGCGACGTGATCGCGACACAGCGGGCCGGGGTCACCGGGCAGCAGGAGATCGCCTGAGTGACGGGAGCAGCGCGCCGGGTGGTCTCCCCGACGGAGCGGGGAGACCACCCGGCCCGGCCCCTGACCGGCGCACGTGCCGGTCAGGGGCCTCCGTCGTCCCGGGCCCCGTCGTCCCGGGCCCCGTCGTCCCGGGCCCCGTCGTCCCGGGCCAGGGGGTCCTCGATCCGACGTTCCGCGGCAAGCCGAGGTCGAGGATCTCGGGCTGCCGTCACTGTTCGAGGACGGCGTAGAGCGACTGGTCGAGTTCGACGTGCGCACGGACCGCTCGCGCGGCATGCCCGAGCGCAGGGGCGGCGTCCGACCCGGGCCCCGCTGGTCAGCCCCGGATGAGCAGCTCACCGCCGTCCCGGCGGAAGTCGCGGTGCAGTTCCCGGAGGACCGCCCAGCCCTCGTCATCAGCGGCGCGCACGCCGCGGACGTCGAGGGTCACGCGGAGGTGGCCGTCGCTGCGGAGCTGGTCGGCCGTGCCGCGCACCAGGTCGGCGCCGAGCGAGGTCAGGTGGCCGCTGACCCGGATGGTGCCCGCGCTGCGGTCGAGGGTCGCGACCAGGGCGCGGTCGTGGGTGTGGAGCACGTCAGCCTCGCGCCGGGGCAGAGCCCCGTATGACGGGCCGGCGTCCGCGGTCGCGGGCGCGGGCCAGGCCGCGGGCCTCTCCGAGCGCGGCGCTGACCAGGAACAGCGCGAGGCCGACGAGGGTCAGCCAGAACAGGCCGTCGACGAGGGCTCCGACGACGGCGAGGGCGAGCGAGGACACGACGACGAGCAGCAGGGCGGTCACGATCTCCTCCAGAGACGTGGTCGAGGGCGCGCGGCGGGGTCAGCCGCGCGCCCGGTCGGACTCCAGCTGGATGACGCGCCACAGGCCGGTGCGGTGCAGCAGGTCCTCGGTCCGCCGGTTGGCGCGACGCAGCACGACCGCGCCACCGCGGGCTCGGCAGGTGCGGTGCGCCCACAGGAAGCTCGCGACGGCGGAGCTCGACAGGTGCTGCACGCCGGAGAGGTCGACGACGAGGCGGCGCGCGCCGACCAGCAGCGCGTCGTGCAGCAGCCACCGCACATCGGCCAGCCCGTCGGCGAGCAGGGCGTCATCGAGGTGCACGGTCACCACGTCGCCCTGGGTGCCGACGTCCATCCGGCTGCGCGCGGGAGCCGTCGTCATCGCAGTCCTCCTCGGTCAGTGCTCGCGATCGTCTGTGGCGCTGCTAACCACGGTCCGCTGCCGAGATTGCGATCCCGCGGGGCGTTGCTTTGCGATCCCGTGACATCGGGGTGACCGCTGCACGGCCGGTGGCAGCATGACCGGAGTGGCTCCGCGTCTGCTGGTCGTCGAGGACGACGACCCGATCCGCACCGCCCTGCGGTGGGCGCTGGAGGACGAGGGCTACGACGTCGGGGAGGCCGCGAGCGGTGAGGAGGCGCTGGCCGCGGTCGGGGTGACGCCCCCGGATCTCATGGTCGTCGACCTGATGCTCGGTTCGATGGACGGGTTCACCGTCATCCGCGAGGTCCGCCGCGAGCATGACCTGCCGATCATCGTGGTCAGCGCCCGGGCGGACACCGACGACATCGTCGCGGCGCTGGAGGCCGGCGCCGACGACTACGTGACCAAGCCGTTCCAGGTCAAGGAGATCACCGCTCGGCTGCGGGCGCTGCGGAGGCGGGCGACGTCGGGCACCCCGGCCAACCACCCGGTGCCCGAGGAGGTGGTCCTCGACTCCACCCTGCCGGCGCTCGTGCTGCGCGAGGCGGCCGGCACGGTCCACCGCGGGGGCGAGCAGGTGCCGCTGACGCTGACGGAGTTCCGGCTGCTGTGCGAGCTGGCCTCGGCCCCGGGCCGGGTGTTCAGCCGGCAGGTGCTGCTGGAGCGGGTGTGGGAGCACGGCTTCTTCGGCGACGAGCGGATCGTCGACGTCCACATCCGGCGGTTGCGCACCAAGGTGGAGCGCGACCCGGGCGCGCCCCGGGTGGTGGTGACCGTCCGCGGGCTGGGGTACCGGCTGGACCAGCGGTGAAGGGAGCCCTCGGGTCGCGGGGGCTGCGGTCGCGGATCGTGGTGGGCTCGGCCGTCGGCGCGCTGCTCGTGTCCGTCGTGCTGGTCACGACGACCTGGCTGCTGGCCCGCAGCTACCTGCTCGACCAGCGGGAGGCCTCGCTGGTCCGGCAGGCCTTCGCCGACGCCAACGTCCTCGGCAGCCGACTGGCGACCGTCGGCACGGAGGTGGGTGACGTCGTGGCGGAGCTGACTCCCTCCAACGGCGCCGACGTCGTCGTGCGCAGCGGCGACGCCTGGTACTCCTCGAGCCTGGACGTGGGTGCCCGCTACGTCCCCGCGGACCTGCGTTCGATCGTCGGCGAGGGCTCGGCCGGGACCGTTCGGCTGGACACCCCGGAAGGCCCGGCGCTGCTCGTCGGCGTCCCCATCAGCAGCGCCGGGGTGGACTACTACGAGCTGGCGCCGCTGACCGAGCTGCAGCAGGTGCTGCGCACGCTGGCCGTCGTGCTGGGCGCCGGGGCGCTGGCCGCCACGGCGGCGGGCGCGGCCTTCGGCGGGTGGGCCAGCCGCCGGGCGCTGCAGCCGCTGGAGCAGGTCGCCGGCGCGGCCACCCGGATCGCCGGAGGCGAGCTGACCACCCGTCTGCCGCCCACCGAGGACCCCGACCTGCTCGCCATCGTCGCCGGCTTCAACAGCATGGTCGACGCCCTGGCCGCGCGGATCGAGCGCGACGCCCGCTTCGTCGGCGACGTCAGCCACGAGCTGCGCAGCCCGCTCACCGGGGTGGTGACCAGCGTGGAGGTGCTCGCCGCCCGCCGCGCCGAGCTCTCGCCGCGCGCCGACCAGGCGCTGTCCCTCGTCGAAGGGGAGCTCGCCCGGTTCCGGCAGATGCTCGACGACCTGCTGGCCCTCGCTCGGCTGGACGGCGCCCCGCCGTCCGACTCCGGCGTCCCGGTGTCGATGACCGCGTTGGTGCGGGAGGTGCTGGCCGCCGGCGGGTATGACGGCGAGCTGCTGCACGCCGACCCGGACGACGCGACCACGGTGTCCGGCGACAAGAACGCCCTGGAGCGTGCGGTGCGCAACCTGCTCGACAACGCCGGCCGGCACGCCGGCGGCCCCACCGCCGTGCACGTGCAGCGGCGGGACGGCGCGGTCCTGGTCAGCGTGGACGACGGCGGGCCCGGCGTGCCCGTCGAGGACCGGGAGCGGGTGTTCGAACGATTCGCCCGCGGCCCCCGCGCCGCCCGCCGGTCGCTGCCCGGGGCCGGTCTGGGCCTGGCGATCGTCGCGGAGACCGCCTCCCGGCACGGCGGGGCCGCCTGGTGCAGCGCGGCCCCCGGAGGCGGGGCCCGCTTCAGCCTCTCCGTGCCCGGGTGTGCCCGGTGAACGCCGGCCGCTGGGTGACCGCGGGTCTGCTCGCCCTCGTCGCCGGGTGCGGGGTGCCGACGGGCGGAGCGGCGGAGCCCATCCCGGACGACGAGGTGCCGTACGGGCTGACCTCGGCGACTCCGACGCCCGACCCGCCCCCCAGCCCCGTGCCGTCCCGGATGGCCACCGAGGTCCACCTGGTCGCACCTGGCGACCGGCTGGTGCCCGAACCGCGCGAGGTGGACGGCGGCTCGGTGACCGAGCGGCTCGACGCGCTGCTCGGCGACCTGGCCGAGGGGCCGAGCCCCGTGGAGCGCGAGCGGCAGCTGTCCACCGCGCTACCGCCCGAGATCGAGCTCGACGCCGCGGACGTCACCGACGGGACGGCGGCCATCAGGATCGGCGGCACCACCGCCGCGGCGACGGGGCTGGACAGCCGGCGCGCGGTCGCCCAGATCGTGCTCACCGCGACCAGTGTGCCGGGGGTCGACTCCGTCGTCCTGGTCCGGGACGGCGAGCGGGTCGAGGCGCCGCTGCCCTCCGGCCAGCTCACCGCGAGGCCACTGACGGCCGCCGACTACGCCGTCCTCCTGCTCCCTGACGCGACGCCGCCGGCACCGTCAGCCGCACCGCCCTCCTGATCGTGCGGACCGGCGGCGCTCGAGCTCAGGCGGTCGGACGGCGGGAGAAGCAGCCCGGGGCGCGGGGAGTCCGTCGAGCTGCGCCTCGCCCGAGCCCGGGGGGGGCCTCGCGTGACGCCGTGAGCGGGGACGTGGGTTGGGGGCACCCGGACGGCGGGTACGCGCACCCCGCACGCGCTGCAGCGACCGCCGCACGTCCTGCTCCCCGGTCGTCGGCGGGGCGGGTCGAGCGACGGGCCGGCTCCGGTGGAGACGCACGGCTCGAGGGGAGCGACCGGGGTGTTCCGACCGAGGGAGGACGGAGGGGCGCACCGTCCTCCGCCGGGTCAGGAGGCGACCACGCTGCGCACTGTGATCCACCCCAAGCCGGTGCGATTTGAGTCCGGCCGGGACGGTGGGGGACCATGGCGGGGTGGCCCTGCCGATCGTGACGCGCGACCGCGCCGTCGATCTGGCCGGCACCGCCAGCTGTCTCTGTCGCTGACGTCCCCGCGCCGTCCGGCTCCCCGAGCCGGACCGCGTCGCGCCGAGCTCCCGCGCGACCGTGCCGCCCTGCCCTGCTCACCCTCGAGGACCGCCTTCCCGTGATCGAACTGACCGACGTCCGCAAGGTGTTCCCCGCCCGGAGACGCGCCGGGGAGGTGGTCGCCGTCGACGGGGTCAGCCTGCGGGTGCAGGCCGGTGAGTTCGCCGGCGTGGTGGGCCCAAGCGGCTCGGGGAAGAGCACGCTGGTCCGCCTGGTGAACCTGCTGGAGCGACCCACGTCCGGGTCGGTGACCGTGGACGGGCAGGTGCTCACCGACCTGCCCGACGACCGGGTCCGCGAGGCCCGCCGCTCCATCGGGATGGTCTTCCAGCACTTCGAGCTGCTGGACTCGCGCACGGCCGCGGGGAACGTCGAGCACCCGCTCGAGCTGGCCGGGGTGGGCCGGGCCGAGCGCCGCCGCAGGGCCACCGAGCTGCTGGACCTGGTCGGGCTGGGGGAGCGGGCCGAGGCGCGCCCGGCGCAGCTGTCCGGCGGCCAGAAGCAGCGGGTGGCCATCGCCCGCGCGCTGGCCGCCCGCCCGAAGGTGCTGCTCTGCGACGAGGCCACCTCCGCCCTGGACCAGGCCAGCACGGCCAGCGTGCTGGAGCTGCTGCGCCGGGTGCGCTCCGAGCTCGGGCTGACCGTCCTGCTCATCACCCACGAGATGGCGGTGGTGAAGGCCGTGTGCGACAGCGCCGTGCTGCTCGAGCGGGGCCGGGTCGTCGACGGCGGCCGGCTGAGCGAGGTGCTGACCCGCGGGCACACGCCGCTGGCCGACGCCCTGCTGCCCGCACCGGTGGCCGACGCCGGCGCGGGACACGGCGGGGCGCTCCTGCGGGTGACGGTCACCGACCGCACGCCGGAGACCGTCGTCCTGCAGACCCTCATCGGTGAGCTCGGGCTGGCCGTCGAGGTCGCCGGCGGCTCGGTGGAGACCGTCGCCGGCGGGCGGTACGGGCGGTTGCTGCTGCGCGTCACCGGGGACCTCGACCGGCTGGAGGCAGGCCTGAGGGGGCTGCGCGACGGTGGCGTCGTCATCGAGCGGGTGCCCGCGCACGACGGCGTGGCCGCCGGTTCGGGGGCGACCCGGTGAGCGACTGGGGCCGCGTCTACCCGCAGCTGCTCGAGGCCACCGGCGAGACCCTGTACATGGTGGGGGTCGCGGCGGTGCTCACCGTGCTGCTCGGCGTCCCGCTGGGCGTGCTGCTCACCGTCACCGCGCCCGGCGGGCTGGCGCCGCGGCCGCTGCTCAACCGTGCCCTCGGGCTGGTGGTCAACCTGGGGCGCGCGCTCCCGTTCATCATCCTGCTGGTGCTGGTCGCCCCGGTCACGCGCGGCATCGTCGGGACGACGATCGGGTCGACCGCGGCGATCGTGCCGCTGACCCTCGGGGCCATCCCCTTCCTCGCCCGGCTGGTGGAGACCAGCCTCCGCGAGATCGCCCCCGGGAAGGTCGAGGCGGCGCTGTCCATGGGCGCCCGCCGCCGGGACGTCGTCCGCACCGTGCTGCTGCCGGAGTCGCGGCCCTCGCTGGTCGCCGGGGTCACCGTCACCGTCGTGGCGCTGATCAGCTACTCGGCGATGGCCGGTGCCGTCGGGGGCGGAGGCCTCGGGGACTTCGCGATCCGCTTCGGCTACCAGCAGTTCCGCACCGACATCACCCTGCTGACCGTCGTCCTGCTGCTCGTCATCGTGCAGCTCCTGCAGTGGGCGGGCGACCGCTGGGCGCGCCGCCTGGCCCACGTCTGACCTGCCTCCCCGATGGCCGCCCGGCCACCACCACCGCACCACCTCGAAGGAGAACCCCCTCATGCGCTCCCGATCCGCCCTCCTCCTGGCCGCCTCGTCGGCGATGGCGGTCCTCGCCGCGTGCGGCGGCGGGGACCCCCAGCTGTCCGCGGCCGACGAGCCACTGCGGGTGGGCGCCTCCCCGCTCCCGCACGCCGAGATCCTGCGGCACATCGACGACGAGCTCGCCGCCGACGCCGGCCTGGACCTCGAGATCGTCGAGTTCACCGACTACGTGCAGCCCAACGTCGCCCTGGACGACGGCTCGCTGGACGCCAACTACTTCCAGACCGTTCCCTACCTGGAGGAGCAGGAGGCCAGCGCCGGGTACGACTTCACCGCGCTGGCGCCGGTGCACATCGAGCCGCTGGGCATCTACTCCAGCTCGCTGACCGACCTGGCCGCCCTGCCCGAGGGCGCCACCGTCGCGATCCCCAACGACCCGACCAACGCCGCGCGGGCGCTGCGGCTGCTGGAGGCCAACGGCCTGATCACCCTGGCCGACACCGGGGACGCCGCGCCGACGTCCCTCGACGTCCAGGACAGCCCCAAGGACCTGCAGATCTCCGAGGTGGAGGCCGCGCAGGTGCCCCGCTCGCTCGCCGACGTGGACATCGCGGTGATCAACGGCAACTACGCCATCGAGGCCGACCTGGTCCCGGCCGAGGACGCCCTCGCGCTGGAGGAGGCCGAGGGCAACCCCAACGCCAACCTGCTGGTGGTGCGGGCCGGGGACGAGGACGACGAGCGGATCCAGCAGCTCGAGGGTCTGCTGCACTCCGACGAGGTCCGCCGGTTCATCGAGGAGACCTACGAGGGCGCCGTCATCCCCGCCTTCTGAGCGCCGGGAGCGGTGGGCCGGCGTCCGGCCGGCCCACCGCGGTCCCCGGGGCGGTGGCCACCGGTCCTCCCGGCGGCCGCGTCAGGGACGGCCGCGGTCGATCAGCCGGGAGAGCACGACCTCGCTGCGGGTCTGCTGGACGTTGGGCTGCTGCCGGAGCCGCTCGATGGCCTCCTCCAGGTGCGGGATGTCGGCGGCCAGGATGTGCACCAGTGCGTCCGCGGACCCCGTGACGCTGCACGCGTCCACGATCTCGGGGACCTTCTCCAGAGCGCGGCGCAGCTCGGTCGGGGACGGGATCCCCTTCCAGTACACCTCCACGTACGCCTCGGTCGTCCAGCCGAGGACCTCCGGGTCGACCAGCGCGGTGAAGCCGCGGATCACCCCCTCGGCGAGCAGCCGGTCCACCCGGCGCTTGACCGCCGGCGCGGACAGGCCCACCTCGTCGCCGATGACGGCGTAGGTGGCGCGGGCGTCGCGCGTCAGGCAGCCGATGATCTGCCGGTCGAGCAGGTCCAAGCGGTCTCCGGTCCTCTGCAACACACCGTGCACCGTAGGGGAGAACCTGCAACGGATCGACGCTCGGAGCGCAACGGACGCGCATTGATGCCGGTGCGCGACGTTCCTAGCCTTCCAGGACACGGCCCTCCCGGCTCCGCCGGGCGGCGGCCGCGAGAGCGTCGACGTCCGATCCGGAGGAGGCCCCATGACCACACCTCGGCGCAGTGCGACCCCGTCGTCCTCGAGGGAGCACGCGGCGCTCACCGGTGCGGTGACGGCACCCAACTACGCGCCCCTGCCGGTGGTCGTGGCCGAGGCGCACGGGGCGTGGGTGACCGACGTCGACGGGCGCCGCTACCTCGACTGCCTGGCCGGGTACTCCGCGCTCAACTTCGGCCACGGGCACCCGGTGCTGCTCCGGGCGGCCCGCGAGCAGCTGGAGCGGGTGACGCTCACCAGCCGCGCCTTCTACAACGACCGTCTCGGCCCCTTCGCCCGCGACCTGGCGGCGCTGGCCGGGATGGAGCTGGTGCTCCCGATGAACACCGGGGCCGAGGCCGTGGAGACGGCGATCAAGGTCGCCCGGCGCTGGGGATACCAGGTGAAGGGCGTTCCCGCCGGGCGGGCGCAGATCGTCGTCGCGGCGGGCAACTTCCACGGCCGCACCACCACGATCGTCAGCTTCTCCACCGACGACTCGGCACGCGAGGGCTTCGGCCCCTTCACCCCCGGCTTCACCGTGGTCCCGTACGGCGACGCCGACGCGCTGCGGGCGGCGCTCACGCCGGAGACGGTCGCGGTGCTGCTCGAGCCGGTGCAGGGCGAGGCCGGCGTCGTCGTGCCGCCGCCGGGCTACCTCGCCGCGGTGCGGCAGGCGTGCACGGACGCCGGGGTGCTCTTCGTCGCCGACGAGGTCCAGTCCGGGCTGGGCCGGACGGGGGCGACCTTCGCCTGCGAGCTGGAGGGCGTCGTCCCCGACGTCTACCTGCTCGGCAAGGCCCTCGGCGGTGGCATCGTCCCGGTCTCGGCGGTGGTGTCCACCCGCGAGGTCCTCGGCGTCCTGACGCCGGGCAGCCACGGGTCGACGTTCGGCGGCAACCCGCTGGCAGCGGCGATCGGGCACGCGGTGGTGGGCCTGCTGGAGACCGGCGAGTACCAGGAGCGGGCGGCGAAGCTGGGCGTGCAGCTGCGGGACCGGCTCGAGGGGCTGGTCGGGCACGGCGTGCAGGCCGTGCGCACCCGCGGGCTGTGGGCCGGGATCGACGTCGACCCCGCGCTGATGACCGGGCGTGCCGCCTGCGAGCGGCTGGCCGGGCGCGGCGTCCTGGTCAAGGACGCGCACGGGCAGACCATCCGGCTGTCCCCGCCGCTGGTGGTCGAGCCCGACGACCTCGACCGGGCCGTGGACGCGCTCGGCGCGGTCCTCGACGAGGCTGGGCGCTGACCCGGACGCCGGGCGCGCGACCGTCACCCGGGGGCGTGTTGTCGATTGACTCTCGATAGGTAGTAGTCGAAAGTCGATGCATGACGACGACACGACGGGTGGTCGTGCCCCTCCGGATCCTGCTCGCGCTGGCCTTCGCCGCCCTGCTGCTCGCCCAGGTCGCCTTCCTGCCGGCGCTCTCGGGGGCGATGGCGGAGGACTCGCCGGAGCTGGCGTACCTGCGGTGGCCGACGCTCGTCGTGGCCGTCCTGGGGCTGGGGTGCGTCCAGGTCGTCATCGTGTGCACCTGGCAGCTGCTGACCCTGGTCGAGGACGACCGCATCTTCAGCGCGGCGTCCATGGCGTGGGTCGACGCGATCGTGGGCGCGCTCGCCGCCGCGTGGTTCCTCCTGCTCGGCACCTTCGTCTGGTCCGTCGTCGGCGTGGGCCTCCCCGGTCCGCCGGTCGTGCTGCTGCTCATGCTGGTGGCGGTGGCCGTCCTGGGGCTGCTCATGGTGGTGATGCGGGCGCTGCTGCGCCAGGCCACGACGCTGCGGACCGACATGGAAGCGGTCATCTGATGCCGATCGTCGTGCGCATCGACGTCGAGCTGGCCAAGCGCAAGATGAGCGTCGGGGAGTTCGCCGAACGCGTCGGGCTCACGCCGGCGAACGTGGCGGTGCTGAAGAACGGCCGCGCCAAGGCCGTCCGGTTCAGCACCCTGGAGGCCATGTGCCGGGTGCTGGACTGCCAGCCCGGCGACCTGCTCGAGTGGGTCCCGGACGGGCGGGAGGCGCCGCACGCCGCCTCCGAGGCCCACCGGTGACCGTCGACGTCCTGGTGGTGGGCGCCGGGCTGGCCGGCCTGCACACGGCCACACTGCTCGCCCGGCGGGGCCACGACGTGCTGCTGACCGAGCGGCGGGCGACGCTTCCCGGCGCGATCCGCACCACGGGGATCTTCGTCCGGAGGACGCTCGACGACTTCCCGCTGCCTCCCGAGCACCTCGGGCCGCCGATCCGGCGGGTGGTGCTCCACCCCCCGGGGTGCGGCCGCCCGGTGAGCCTGGTCAGCGCGCGCGACGAGTACCGGGTGGGCGACATGGGGCCGCTGTACGCAGCCGCGGCGCGCGCGGCGGCCGACGCCGGCGTGCGCATCGCGCTGGGCACCCGCTACGCCGGCCGGCAGGACGGCGCGTCCCTGCTGGCCGGTCCGGACGGGCCGGCGCGCGTGCGGGCGCGGTTCGTCGTCGGTGCGGACGGCGCCCGGTCGCGGGTCGCCCGCGACCTCGGCCTGGACCGCAACGACCACCTGCTGATCGGTGCCGAGGAGGTCTTCGCGGTGCTCGGCAGCGAACGGCCGCCGGCCTTCCACTGCGTGCTCGACCCCTCGCTCGCCCCGGGCTACCTGGCCTGGGTGGTCAACGACGGGCGGCACGCCCACGTCGGCGTCGCCGGCTACGCCGACCGCTTCCCCGAGGGCATGCGCCGGGCCCTGGCCCGGTTCAGCGGCTCGGCACCCGGACTGGAGGGCGTCGAGCGCCCGGAGGCGGTGGAGCGGCGCGGGGGTCCGATCCCCGTCGGTGGCTTGCTGCGCCGGATCAGCTGTCCCGACGGGTTGCTCGTCGGCGATGCCGCGGGTGCTGTCTCGCCGCTCACCGCGGGAGGTCTCGACCCGTGCCTGCGGCTGTCGGAGCACGCCGTCGACGTCCTCGACGCGGCCGTGCGAGCCGGGCGACCGGACGTGCTGGCCTCCTACGACGGGGCCGCGCTGCGCGCCGCCTTCCGGGGGAGGCTCGCGCTGCGCCGGGGGCTGGCCCAGGTGCGCACGCCCGCCGTCGCGACGGCGGCGTTCGCGCTGCTGCGCACGCCCCCCGGGCGGGCCGCGGCCCGCCGCATCCTCTTCGGCGACCGGTCCTTCCCCACCCCCTGACCCGGGCGCCCGGCAGCCGGGGAGCCGTGCCGGGCCGGTCGGGTCGCGTCGGTCAGCGCCCGGTGCGGTCGCGGTAGCGGGCGGCGCGCCGGGCGTTGGCGGCCCGCCGGCGCTCGCTGTCCCGCAGGTCCCGCAGGTGCGCGGCGTGCTCCCGGTGCGCGGTGGCGGTGCCGGCCGGGTAGCCGGCCTTCACGACCCGGTTCTCCGTGGTCTCGGGCATGTAGGCCAGCGAGTAGATCAGGGCGAGGAAGATCCCCCCACCGGCGACGGCCGCGCGCAGCCCCCACGACGCGGGCAGCAGCACCATGATCAAGGCGATCGGGATCGACATCTGGACGAAGACGCGGGCGATGTGCCGGGCCCACCAGGTGCCGGTCGTGGTGTCGTGCAGCACCCAGCCGCGGTGCCGCGCCGGCAGCCTGCCGCCGAGGGCGTACCAGAGCCATCGGAGCGGAGTCGGCCGGACGATCGACTCGATGGGCGTGCCGCGCTCTTTGGGTTCTGCCATGACCGCTGTCCGTTCCTGCTCGGGAAGGTCCACGTCCCCATGGTCCCTGGAAACCGGGGACACCAACGGTTGGGGCACCAACTGTGACGAGGTCGACAGCCGGCGACCGCCGGGCGACCGCTGCGGGATCAGGCGACGCCGGACGGGGCCCCGGCGGCGGTCCCAGGGGCGGCCAGCGCCTCCTGGGAGGCGGCGATGACCTGGGTCAGCGCCTCGTGCAGGGCCGTCAGCTGCTCGACCGGCATGCCGAGGCGCTCGACGATGCCGACGGGGATCTCCTCCGCCCGGGCACGCAGCGCCCGACCCCGTTCGGTCAGCGCCAGCGCCAGGTTGCGCTGGTCCGCCGGGTTCCGCTCGCGGCGCAGCAGGCCGGCCGCCTCAAGCCGTTTGAGCAGCGGCGAGAGCGTGCCGGGGTCCAGTTGGAGCAGGCCGGAGAGCTCCTTGACCGACAGCTGCCCGTGCTGCCACAGCGCCAGCATCACCAGGTACTGCGGATGGGTCAGTCCCAGCGGCTCGAGCACCGGCCGGTAGACGCCGACCACGTTGCGCGCCGCCACCGACAGCGCGAAGCACACCTGGCGCTCCAGGGCGAGCGGGTCGCCGGAGTCGACAAGGGCCGGGGACGGCTGGCTGGTCGTCACCCCTCCAGGGTAGGTCGGTGGTGCCGGCGATCGGCCTGCCGACCGTGGAGCCGTGCCGAACTCCGCCGGCCCGACGCGCCCGGGGTCGGCCGGGAGGACCGCCACGGGGCGGTCTCCGGTCGCCATACGCTGCGACCCATGACGGAGCTGATGGACCTGGAGTCCGACAACGACGGCGTCGCGCGGGTGGCGGACGTCGCAGGTGGCGTGCTGGTGGGCCACGACGGTTCGGAGTGCGCGCAGGAGGCCCTGCAGTGGGCGGCGGGTCTGGCCCTCCGGGCCGGCTACCCGTTGCACGTCCTCCGCGCCTGGAAGATGACCACCGCGCCGCAGCCGGCCACCCTGGAGCCGGGGTACATCCCCCCGCTGGAGGACTTCGAGAGGGCGGTGCGGGAGGAGCTCGAGTCCCACGTGGCCGCGGCGGGGCTGGACCCGGCGTTGTCGGTCACCTGCCACACCGCCCACGGGACCCCGGCCCGCGGCCTCATCGAGTCCGCCGCCCGCGCCGACCTCCTGGTGGTCGGCGCCCGGGGCAGGGGCGGCTTCGCCGGCCTGGTGCTCGGCTCGGTCAGCGACCAGTGCGTGCGGCACGCCCCCTGCCCGGTCACCGTCGTCCGGACCGGGACCCCGGCCGACCACGCCGTGGGGCGCGGCGAGCGCTGAGCAGGCTTCCTCCGGGTGGGCCGCGTCGGCACGGCGTCCGCCGTGGGCCCGGGTGCGGCTCTGCCACCATGCGGCCATGGACCTCGAGGAGACCCTCCTGCCCGGCGTCGGCGTCCGCTACCGGCTGCGGACCTCCGCCGGTGAGGTCCTGGGGGTCGTCGTCCGGCGGGAGGGCGCGGCCGAACTCTCCGTCTACGACCGGCGTGACCCCGACCGGGCGCGCAGCGTGCTGCGGCTCGAGCCCGACGAGGTCGACGCCCTGGCGGAGGTGCTCGGCGCTCCCCGGCTGACGCAGCGCTTCGCCGATCTCTCCCGGGAGGTACCGGGACTGGAGTCGGGCCGGTTCCCGATCGGGGCGGGCTCCCGCTTCGCGGGCCGTCCCCTGGGGGACACGCGGGCGCGCACCCTGACCGGCTGCTCGATCGTCGCGATCGTGCGGGACACCGACGTCGTGCCGTCCCCGGGACCGGCCGACACGCTGCTCCCCGGGGACGTCCTCGTCGCGATCGGCTCGGTCCGGGGGCTGGAGGAGCTCGAGCGGCACCTCGCCGAGCCGGCGTAGGACACCGCCGGTGGACCACGTCGCACAGCTGCTGCTCGAGCTCGGCCTGCTGTTCGCCGGCCTGTCCCTGCTCGGCCTGCTCGCCCGGCGCCTGGGGCTGTCCTCGGTGCCGTTCGTGCTGGTCGCGGCACTGGCGCTGGGGGAGGGTGGCGTCGTCCCGCTGGCGACCTCGGAGCCGTTCATCGAGGCGGCCGCGGAGATCGGCGTGGTCCTCCTGCTGCTGGCCCTGGGCCTGGAGTTCTCCGCGGACGAGCTGTTCGCCTCGCTGCGGCACCACGGTCCCTCCGGCCTGGTGGACCTGCTGCTCAACGCCCTGCCGGGCTTCGCGGCGGGCCTGCTGCTGGGACTGCCCTGGCAGGGAGCGCTCGCGCTGGCCGGGGTCACCTGGATCTCCTCGTCGGGGATCATCGCGAGGCTGCTGGGCGACCTCGGGCGACTGGCGAACCGGGAGACCCCGGCGGTGCTGTCGGTCCTGGTGCTGGAGGACCTCGCCATGGCGCTGTTCCTGCCGCTGCTCGTCGTCGCGCTCGCCGGGGGAGGACCGGCGGCCGCCGTCGCCGGCACCGGCCTGGCGGTGGGGGCGGTCACGCTGGCGCTGCTGGCCGCCCAGCGGCAGGGACACCGGCTCGGCCGGCTGCTGGCCTCCGCCGACGACGAGCAGCTGCTGCTGCGGCTGGTCGGTCTGACGCTGCTGGTCGCCGGCCTCGCCCAGTCCCTGGGCGCGTCGGCGGCAGTCGGCGCGTTCCTGGTCGGGCTGGCCCTGCCGGCGTCCTTCGCCGAGCGGGCACGATCGGTGCTCGGCCCGCTGCGGGACCTGTTCGCGGCGACCTTCTTCGTCGCCTTCGGGCTGTCCACCGATCCCCGAGCGGTGCTGCCCGTGCTGCCCGCCGTCCTGCTGCTCGCCCTGGTCACCACGGGCACCAAGGTCGCCACCGGCTGGTTCGCCGCCCGGCGCGACGGGGTGGCCCGGCCCGGCCGGCTGCGCGCCGGGACGGCCCTGGTCGCCCGCGGCGAGTTCTCGATCGTCATCGCCGGCCTCGCGGTGACGGCCGGCGTCCCCGAGCTCGGGCCGCTGGCGACCGGGTACGTGCTCGTGCTCGCCGTGGCCGGCCCGGTGCTCACCCGCCTCGCCGACCCGCGCGGCGCACGCGGCACCGCGGTGGCGCCCGCCTGACGTCGGCGGACGGTGGCTGCCGCCGTCCGCTGGTCGGTCCTGCTGCTGGGCTCGGTGGGCCTGCTCGCGATCACCGGCGCGCCCTGCCCGGTGGTGGTCCGGCCGGTCCCCGCGGGAGGACGAGGGCCGCGGGTGTGGCAGCGTTCCGGGCATGGTCAGCCACGAGGACCTCGCCGTGCGCACGCTCGGACCCTGCCGGATCGACTCCCCGCTCGCCGAACGGCTCGTGGCGCGGGAGACGACCCAGCACTCCGTCGTGGAGGAGGACCGGATCCTCTTCGACGACACGATCTCCATGGCCGGTGGGCGGGATCTCCCCGTCGAGCAGCTGCCGAGCCTGGAGCCGGGCGGCCCGCGGAAGCGGATCTACTTCGACCCCGCCAAGACCCGGGTCGGGATCGTCACCTGCGGAGGGCTGTGTCCCGGCCTGAACGACGTCATCCGCGGGCTGGTGCTCGAGCTCTCCCGGCACTACGGGGTGCGGCGGATCGTCGGCTTCCGCAACGGCTACCGGGGCTTCGTGCCGCGGTACGGGGAGGACGTCGTCGACCTCACGCCGGAGGTCGTCATGCACATCGACGACGAGGGCGGCACGATCCTCGGCACCTCCCGTGGGGAGCAGGATCCGGAGGAGGTCGTCGACGCGCTGGAGCGCCTCAACATCAACATCCTCTTCGTCATCGGCGGCGACGGCACCATCCGCGGGGCCATGGACGTCGTCCGCGTGGTGGGGGAGCGGGGCCTGAAGGTCGCCGTGGTCGGGATCCCGAAGACGATCGACAACGACATCCCCTACATCGACCAGAGCTTCGGCTTCCAGACCGCGATGGCCGAGGCGACCAAGTCCATCCACGCGGCGAGCGTCGAGGCCCGCTCCGCGCCCGGGGGCATCGGCCTGGTCAAGCTCATGGGCCGGCACTCCGGCTTCATCGCCTGCTACGCGACGCTGGCCAAGGACGACGCCGACTACGTCCTCATCCCCGAGGTGCCCTTCGCGCTGGACGGTGAGCGCGGGCTGCTGGAGCACCTGCGCCAGCGGGTGCAGGAGCGGGGGCACGCCGTGGTGGTCGTCGCCGAGGGCGCCGGGCAGGAGTACATCGAGGGGGAGGAGCCGGGCCGGGACGCCTCCGGCAACGTCCGCTTCGGTGACATCGGCCGGCTGCTGCGCAAGCGGATCGTCGAGCACCTGGACGCGCACGGCGTGGAGAACAACGTCCGGTACTTCGACCCGAGCTACGCGATCCGCAGCGTGCCGGCCAATCCGTTCGACAGCGCCTACTGCCTCCGTCTGGCCCACGCCGCCGTGCACGCGGCGATGGCCGGGCGCACCGAGGTCATCGTCGCCCGGCGACGGCGGAGGTTCGTGCACATCCCCATGCCGCTGGCGGTCAGCCGTCGCAACCACGTCGACCCGCTCGGCGACCTGTGGCTGTCGGTGCTGGAGGCCACCGGGCAGCCCGTGCGCTTCGAGTGAGCGGCCGCGGCGGTCGCCGGGCGAGGCGCCCCCGGGGTCCTCAGAGCAGTGCGGTCCGCAGCCGGTCCCCGGAGTCGAGGTACCACTGCCGGGTCCGCTCCGCCCGTTCCCGCGTCCCGCCGGTCCAGTAGTCGGCGAAGCCGGCGTGACCGTTCGCCGCCGCGGTCCCGACGATGTCGTAGGACCACTCGTGATTCTGCCGCACCGCGGTCACCAGGCGTTCCCGGTCGGCGCCGGGGAGCCCGTAGCCGTCGGCGAACAGCCGGAGGCGGGCGAGCGCCCGGCCGCGCCGGGAGTCGTCGATGAAGCGATCGGGCCGCAGCGGCGCCCACAGCCGCACGGCGCAGGCGACGTCCCAGACGCGGCAGCCCGGGCTGGCGAGGTCGAAGTCGATGAGGGCGACGGCACGCCCGTCGCGGAAGACGACGTTGTCCAGGTTGACGTCGTTGTGGCTGACCAGCTCGCCGGCGAAGGGTGCCGGGGGTGAGGGCGGCCAGGGGAGCGACGTGGGGTCGAAGGTGCTGACTGCCCGGTGGTAGTCGCGGAGCAGGTGGGCGACGCTCACGAGTGCCGCGTCGGTGAGGGCCCAGGCGGGGTAGGGCGGCGTGATGGCGGTGCCGGCGACGTAGGAGAGGACCTCCCGCCCCTGCTCGTCCACGCCGAGGAACCGGGGGGCGCCGGGGAACCCGACGTCTGCGAGGTGGCGCAGCAGGGCGTGGGTCGCCGGGCTCGAGGCGCGCTGTGGCCGTCGGACGGTGTCGCCCACGCGGACGACCCGGCCGCGGTTGGCGGTACCGCCGAGGAGGAGGACCTCGGATTCGATCTCTCCCGGCATCGGCCTCCTCCAGGTCGTCCACGGCCGGTCGGCGCGGGCCCTCACTCGTCGAGGACGGCGTGGGCCAGGGCCGTGTGCGTCACGATGCCACCGACGAGCCCGCTGCGGAGGGCGGCGCGGACGGCGGGGCCCTTCGGCTCGCCGTAGGGGATGACGATCACCTCCGGGATGGCCCGCATCTGCTCGGCGTTGATGCCGATCATCCGCTCGGACAGCTCCGTCCCTATGGCCTCCCCATCGGCCGAGAGGAAGACGCCGGACACGTCGGCGCAGACCCCCAGGCGGTGCAGTGCCGTGCGGTCGTCCTCGGACAGGGCGTCGTACAGGGTGGACCCGCCGGGCTTCCAGAGACCGACCCCGGCCACGGCCTTGGTGACGAGGGGGAGCTGGGCGAAGGCGCGCGCCACCTCGGGCTGACCCCGGAGGGCCCGCGCGGTGGCCGCGTCGGGGACCGTGAAGGGCGCGTAGAAGACGTGCGCCGCGCCGCCCGATGCGCTGGCCACCTCCCGGACGACGTCCACCGAGGTGTCGGGTCCGTCCGGGAGCGAGAGCGCTCCGGTGAGCTGGACGACCGGCGTCCCGGGCAGCGGCGGCAGCGCCCGGGCCATCGCGCTCACCGCCCGGGCCCACGCGAGACCGAGCACGTCCTGCGGCGTGATGATCTCCGCGAGCAGCCGGGCCGCCGCCCGGCCGAGGTGTCCGCGAAGGGAGTCGGCGTCGTCGTCGGGGATGTCGACGACGACCGCGTGCTGCAAGCCGAACCGGTCCTGCAGCCGCGCCGACAGGTCGACGTCGATCTCGCCCTGGTGGCGGATCTCGATGCGCACCAGCCCGCTCGTGCGGGCCGCGTCGAGCAGCCGGGCGACCTTGAAGCGGCTGAGGCCGAACTCCTCGGCGATCTCGACCTTCGACCGGCCGTCGAGGTAGTAGCGCCGTGCGACGGATGCCGTGAGGACGACCCGCGCCGGGCCGTCGAGGACCTCTGCCATGGACTCACTCCTGCTCATCTGAGCGTCTAGCTGCTCACTATGGCACACCCCTTGACGCCGTCACTCGGCGGAGTGAGACTCACGCCACACACATCTGAGACCTCCTCTGCTCACATGAGCGACTGCGGGGTCGGCCCCGAGGAGGACTGCCTCGTGCACAGACAGGTGCGACCTGCGCTCGCCGCCGCGACGGCGACCGCACTGGCCGTGGGGGTCGGCGGGTGTGCCGGCTGGGGTGGGGGACCAACCGGCGGTGGGCCGGACAGCATCAACGTGCTGATGGTCAACAACCCGCAGATGGTCGACCTGCAGCAGCTCACCGCCGAGCACTTCACCGCCAAGACCGGCATCTCGGTGAACTACACGGTGCTGCCCGAGAACGACGTCCGGGACAAGATCAGCCAGGAGTTCTCCAGCCAGGCGGGGCAGTACGACGTCGCCACCCTGAGCAACTTCGAGATCCCCATCTACGCCCGGAGCGAGTGGATCGCCCCGCTGGACGAGTACGTCGCGGCGGATGCGGAGTTCGACCAGGACGACGTCCTCGGGCCGCTGACCGCGTCGCTGTCCGGCGACGACGGCCGGCTCTACGGGGAGCCGTTCTACGGCGAGTCCTCGTTCCTCATGTACCGCAAGGACGTCCTGGACGCGGCCGGCATCCAGATGCCGGCGAACCCGACCTGGCAGGAGGTCGCGGACATCGCGGCGGAGGTCGACGGCGCCGAGCCCGGGATGGCCGGGATCTGCCTGCGCGGCCAGCCCGGCTGGGGACAGCTGTTCGCGCCGCTGACCACGGTGGTCAACACCTTCGGCGGCACCTGGTTCACCGAGGACTGGGAGCCCGGTGTCGACAGCCCGGAGTTCCGCGAGGCCACCGAGTTCTACGTCGACCTGGTCCGCGAGCACGGCGAGGTCGGTGCACCGCAGGCGGGCTTCACCGAGTGCCTCAACAACGTGATCCAGGGCAACGCCGCCATGTGGTACGACGCCACCTCGGCCGCCGGGTCGCTGGAGGCGGCGGACTCGCCGGTCAAGGGCCAGATGGGTTACGTCGCGGCACCGGTGGTCGAGACCGACAGCTCGGGCTGGCTGTACGCGTGGTCCTGGAGCATCCAGCAGGCCAGTGCGAAGAAGGACGCCGCGTGGGAGTTCATCTCCTGGGCGTCCAGCGCGGAGTACGAGCAGCTCGTCGGCGAGGAGCTGGGCTGGTCGAAGGTCCCCGCGGGCAAGCGGGCGTCGACGTACGACAACCCCGACTACCTCGCGGAGGCCTCGGCGTTCGCCGAGCCCACGCTGGCGGCCATCGAGGCCGCCGACCCGAACGACCCCGGCGTGCAGCCCCGCCCCGCACCCGGGATCCAGTTCATGGGCATCCCGGAGTTCCCGGACCTGGCCACCCAGGTCTCGCAGGACGTCAGCTCCGCGATCGCCGGCCGGACGACCGTGGAGGAGGCGCTCGAACGGGGGCAGCAGCTCGCCGAGGACGTCGCCGAGCGCTACCGGGAGCGGGAGTCGAAGTGACCGAGCCGGCAGCACGATCCCAGGGGGAGGCAGCAGGATGAGCACCACTCTCGAGACCGGCCGCGGGCGGGGTCAGCAACCGCCGACGCCGCCGCCGGCACCGCCCACCCCGTCGCCGGGCGGCGCGCTCCGCCGATCCGCCGACTGGGCCCGCCGGGCGCCGCTGCTGCCCGCGCTGGTCTTCACGATCATCGTGACCCAGCTGCCGTTCGTGGTCACGCTGATCGTCTCGTTCATGGACTGGAACGCCTACTACCCCGACGAGCGCGGCTTCGCCGGGTTCGGCAACTACGCGAGCGTGCTGACCGACGTCAACATGCGCCGGGCCATCCTCGTCACGGTGATCCTGACCGCGGTCGTCGTGCTGGTCAGCCTGCTGCTGGGGATGGGCATCGCGCTGCTGCTGGACCGGCAGTTCCGCGGCCGGGGCGTGGTGCGCACCATGATGATCACGCCGTTCCTGATCGTGCCGGTAGCCGCGGCGCTGCTGTGGAAGCACGCGCTGTTCAACCCCGAGTACGGCCTGCTCAACGGGACGCTCACCGCGGTGTGGCGGTTGTTCGGCTCGGACAGCGCGCCGCAGCCGGACTGGATCACCATGGCGCCGCTGATCTCGGTGGAGGTGGCGCTCATCTGGCAGTGGACGCCGTTCATGATGCTGATCCTGCTGGCCGGGCTGCAGAGCCGGCCGCTGGACGTCATCGAGGCGGCGCGCATCGACGGCGCGAGCAGCTGGCAGATCTTCCGCTACATGACCTTCCCGCACCTGCGCCGCTACCTGGAGCTCGGCGGGCTGCTGGGGGCGATCTACATCGTGCAGAACTTCGACGCGGTCTTCACGATCACCTCGGGCGGCCTGGGCACCGCGAACCTCCCGTACGTGATCTACCAGACCTTCTACCAGGCCCACGACTACGGCCGGGCGTCCGCCGCCGGCGTCGTCGTCGTCATCGGCACGATCGTGATCGCCACCCTGGCGCTGCGGACGGTGTCGACGCTGTTCCAGGAGGAGAACGCGCGATGAGCTCGATCACCGATGTCGCACCGGTCGCCGCCACCCGCACGCCCCAGGGTCAACCCCGCCGGCCGCGCAAGCCGCGGTCCGGTGCCCTCCTGGGGCTGCTCGCCTGGCTGATCGGCTTCCTGTTCGTCGTGCCGGTGCTCTGGATGGTGCTCACGTCGTTCCACAGCGAGGAGGACGCCGCCACCAACCCGCCGTCGCTCTTCGCCCCGCTGACCACCGAGGGCTACCAGTCCTTCTTCGGTGTGGGCGCCGGCACCAGCCCCTGGCCGTCGCTGGCCAACTCGCTGACCGCCAGCGTGGTCTCCACGATCATCGTGCTGCTGCTGGCCATCCCGGCCGCCTACGCGCTGTCGATCAAGCCGGTGCGCAAGTGGACCGACGTGATGTTCTTCTTCCTGTCCACCCGGATGCTGCCGATCGTGGCCGGGCTGCTGCCCATCTACCTGTTCGCCCAGTTCACCGGGCTCCTGGACAACATCTGGCTGCTCATCGTGCTGTACACGGCCATGAACCTGCCGATCGCGGTCTGGATGATGCGCTCGTTCCTCGCCGAGGTCCCGGTCGAGATCCTCGAGGCGGCCTCGATGGACGGCGCGGGGCTGCTGCTGACCCTCCGTCAGGTGGTGGCGCCCATCGTCCTGCCGGGCATCGCCGCGACCTCGCTGATCTGCTTCATCTTCAGCTGGAACGAGCTGCTGCTGGCCCGGACCCTGACCGGCACCGTGGCCGGGACCGCGCCGGTCTACCTGACCGGTTTCGTGACCAGCCAGGGGCTCTTCCTCGCGCAGGTCTGCGCGGCCTCGTTCGTGGTGTCGCTGCCGGTGCTCGTCGCCGGCTTCGCCGCCCAGGACAAGCTGGTGCAGGGGCTGTCGCTGGGCGCGGTCAAGTGAGCGCGGCGACCGGGACGGTCCGGGGGACCGGAGGCATCGGTCCGGCGGGCACGATGCGGGCCTCGGTCCTGCGCGGGCCCGGCGACGTGGTCGTCGAGGAGCGGGCCGTCCCGCAGCCGGGCCCCGGCGAGGTGGTGGTCCGCGTCTCCTCGGTCGGGGTCTGCGGATCGGACACGCACTACTACGACCACGGACGCATCGGCCGGTTCGTCGTCGAGTCCCCGCTGGTGCTGGGGCACGAGGCGGCGGGGGAGGTGGCCGCCCTCGGCCCCGGCGTCGCCACGCTCGCCGTCGGGCAGCGGGTGTCGGTCGAGCCGGGGGTGCCGGACCTGACCTGCCCGCAGTGCCTGGCCGGGCGCTACAACCTCTGTCCCGACATGCGCTTCTTCGCCACCCCGCCGATCGACGGCGCCTTCGCCGAGTACGTCGTCGTCCACGCGGCCTTCGCCCACCCGGTGCCCGAGACGATCAGCGACGACGCCGCCGCACTGCTGGAACCCCTGTCGGTCGGCATCTGGGCCTGCCGCAGGGGCCGGGTGGGTGCCGGCTCCCGGGTGCTGGTCACCGGGGCCGGGCCGATCGGGCTGGTGAGCGTCCAGGCGGCGCTGGCGTTCGGCGCCACCGAGGTCGTGGTGTCCGACGTCAACCCCGCCCGGCTGGCTCTGGCCCAGGACCTCGGCGCCACCGAGGTCGTCGACGCCCGGACTGCGCGCGTCGCGGACCTGCCGCGCCCACCCCAGGTGCTGCTCGAGTGCTCCGGACACCCGGCCGCCACCGCGGACGCGATCCGCGCTCTGGACCGGGCGGGCCGGGCCGTGCTCGTCGGCATGGGCGGGGACGAGCTCGCCCTGCCGCTGTCGGTGGTGCAGGAGCGCGAGCTCGAGGTCACCGGCACCTTCCGCTACGCCGGGACCTGGCCGACGGCGATCGCGCTGGTCGCCGCCGGGCGGATCGACCTCGACCGCCTGGTCACCGGCAGCTACCGCCTGGACCAGGCCGAGGACGCACTGACGGCCGGCCGCCGCGACCCGCGGTCGGTGAAGGTCGTCGTCCACCCCCAGACCTGACGTTCCCCCTGACCTCTGGCTCCAGCGAGGAGAGATTCCATGGCCTCCGTCACCTACGACCGGGCGAGCCGCATCTACCCCGGCACCGAGAAGCCCGCGGTCGACGCCCTCGACCTCCAGATCGCCGACGGCGAGTTCCTCGTCCTGGTCGGCCCCTCCGGCTGCGGCAAGTCGACCAGCCTGCGCATGCTCGCCGGTCTGGAGGACATCGACGACGGGGCGATCCTCATCGGGGACCGGGACGTCACGCACCTGAAGTCCAAGGACCGGGACATCGCGATGGTGTTCCAGAGCTACGCGCTCTACCCGCACATGACGGTCGGGGACAACATGGGCTTCGCGCTCAAGATCGCCGGGGTCGGCAAGGACGAGATCGCCCAGCGGGTCGGGGAAGCCGCGAAGATCCTCGACCTGGAGACCTTCCTGGACCGCAAGCCCAAGGCCCTCTCCGGGGGTCAGCGCCAGCGCGTCGCCATGGGCCGGGCCATCGTGCGCTCGCCGCAGGTGTTCCTGATGGACGAGCCGCTGTCCAACCTCGACGCCAAGCTGCGCGTGCAGACCCGCACCCAGATCGCCGCGCTGCAGCGCCGGCTCGGCACCACCACCGTGTACGTCACCCACGACCAGGTCGAGGCGATGACCATGGGCGACCGGGTCGCGGTGCTCCGCGCCGGCATCCTCGAGCAGTGCGACACCCCGTTGCGGCTCTACCAGGAGCCGGCCAACGTCTTCGTCGCCGGGTTCATCGGTTCCCCCGGCATGAACATCGCCGAGTTCCGGCTGCACGACGGGTACGCGGTGCTCGGCAGCGCACGCCTCCCGCTGACCACCGCGGCGCTGAGCGCGCTCTCGGCGGAAGGGGCCGACCGCGTCGTCGTCGGCTTCCGGCCGGAGGCCCTGGACCTCACCACGGAGGGCGCGCCCGGCGCCTTCGCCGTGGACGTCGGGGTGGTGGAGGAGCTGGGCTCCGACGCGTTCCTGCACGGCACGCTGCCGGAGCTCCGCGAGGAGTCCGGCCCGCTCGCCGAGAGCATCGTCGCGCGGGTCGACCCCGCCCGGCCGCCGGCGAAGGGGGAGCGGGTGCACCTGCGCATCCAGCCGGGCAAGGAGCACCTCTTCTCCCCGTCGACCGGCCGTCGCATCCCCGCCTGAACGCAGCGCAGGAGGACCCCCCCGTGCCACAGCTCAGCACCGCGACCCTGGCGTCCCTCGGCGGCTCGCTGTCCGTGCCGTCCTACGACCGGTCCTCGGTGCGCACCGGGATCGTGCACCTGGGGGTGGGCGCGTTCCACCGGTCGCACCAGGCCATGTACCTCGACCGGCTCATGGAGGAGGGGAAGGCGCGGGACTGGGGCATCTGCGGTGTCGGCGTGCTGCCGTCCGACCGCCGGATGGCGGAGGTGATGGCGGCCCAGGACGGCCTGTACACCCTGGTGGTCAAGCACTCGGACGGGCGCTTCGACGCCCGCGTCGTGGGATCGGTCGTCGAGTACCTGCTCGCACCGGACGACCCCGACGCGGTCGTCGAGAAGATGGCGGCCGAGGACACCCGGATCGTGTCGCTGACGGTCACCGAGGGCGGATACAACATCGCGGCGATCACCGGTGAGTTCGACCCGACCCACCCCGACGTCGTCTCCGACCTGCGGCCCGGCGCCGCGCTGCGGACGTCGTTCGGGCTGGTCACCGAGGCGCTGGTGCGCCGGCGCGACCGCGGTCTCGCCCCGTTCACCGTGGTGTCCTGCGACAACATCCAGCACAACGGCGACGTCGCCCGGCGCAGCTTCGCCGCCTTCGCCGCCCTGCGGGACCCGGAGCTGGGCGCGTGGGTCGAGCGGGAGGTGCCGTTCCCGAACTCGATGGTGGACCGGATCACCCCCGCGACCACGGACGACGACCGGGCGGAGGTTGCCCGGCGGTTCGGCGTCGACGACGCGTGGCCGGTGGTCTGCGAGCACTTCACCCAGTGGGTGCTGGAGGACCGGTTCGGCCTCGGGCGCCCGCCCCTGGAGGACGCCGGCGTCCAGATCGTCGACGACGTCGACCCCTACGAGCGGATGAAGCTGCGGCTGCTCAACGCCAGCCACCAGGCGCTCGCCTACCTCGGCCACCTCGCGGGCTACCGGCTCGTCCACGACGCGGCGCAGGACCCGCTGTTCCAGCGGTTCCTGCTCGGTTACATGGAGGAGGAGGCCACGCCCACCCTCCGGCCGGTCCCCGGGATCGACCTCGAGGACTACCGGAGGACCCTCATCGCCCGCTTCTCCAACCCGCACATCCGCGACACGCTGGCGCGGCTGGCCTTCGACGGGTCCGAGCGGCTGCCCAAGTGGCTGCTCCCGGTCGTCCGGGACCAGCTCGCCCGCGGCGGGGAGGTGCGCCGCTCGGCCGCGGTCGTCGCCGGCTGGGCCCGGTACTCCGAGGGCGTGGACGAGCAGGGCCGGCCGATCGAGATCGCCGACCGCCGACGGGACCCCCTCATGGCCGCGGCGCGCCGCGAGCGGGAGGAGCCGCTCGCGTTCCTCGCCGACCGGGCGCTCTTCGGGGACCTCGTGGACGACGAGCGGTTCACCGGGCCCTACCTGGCGGCGCTGGCCTCACTGCACGAGCGGGGGGCCAGGGCGACCCTCGAGGCCCTGGTCGGGGACGCCCTGCCGACGCCGTCCACGTCGCTCGGTGGTACGGGGCGCTGAGGCCCGGACCGTCCCCGTCGGCGAGGCGCCCGTCGAGCCGGTCGGGCGGCGAGGGGACCGCACGTCCGCCGTCCACCCGCAACCGTCCGGGCGTGCCGGTCCCCGCCGGGTCGTCCCCGGCCGCGGAGCAGCGTGCCCGAGGAGTGGGTGGGCCGTCGGAGGGGAACCAACGGGAGGTGTCCCAGCCAGGTGACGTCACGATGAGCAGCGGGTACCTCGCCTCCTCGCACGCGGCCGCCCGGCACGCCGCCTTCCTGCACGCCCCCATGGGCATGGCCGTGACGACCGTCGACGGCGTCCTGGTCGAGGTCAACCTGGCCCTCGGCACCCTGCTCGGGCGGACGCCCGAGGCCCTGCGGGGCACGTCCCTGTTCGACCTGACGCACCCCGACGACCGCGAGGACGCTCGTCGGTCCTGCGCCGGCCTGCGGGTCCACCGCAGCTCCCACTGGCGTCACGAGTGCCGGTTCCTGTGCCTGGACGGCCGGTCCGTCGCGGTGCAGGTCGCGACGTCGTGGGTCGACGCCGACGGCGGGCAGGCGGCGTACCTGGTGATGATCATCGAGGACATCCGGGACCGGAAGGCCGTCGAGGCGGGGCTGCGGCACCAGGCGGTGCACGACCCGCTGACGGGCCTGCCCAACCGGGTGCTCTTCCGAGACCGCCTGCAGCACGCCCTCGACCGGGGACGCCGCGAGGGCACCGAGACCTGCGTGCTGATGATCGACCTCGACGGGTTCAAGGAGATCAACGACCGGTACGGACACCCGGTCGGGGACCGGGTGCTGGCCGCGTTCGCCGACCGGCTCACCGCGGCACTGCGCGCCAGCGACACCGCGGCCCGCCTCGGCGGCGACGAGTTCGCCGTCATCTGCGAGCGGAGTACCCCGTACGACGCCGAGGCCCTCATCGCGCGACTGCACACGCTGCTCGTGGAGCCGTTCGACCTGGACGGCAGCCCGATCCCGGTGCGGTGCTCCATCGGACTCGGTCACGTCCACGGCGGCACGGACACGTCGGCCGGTGTGGCGACGCTGATCGGCGACGCCGATCGGCGGATGTACGCCGACAAGCGCCGCCGCCGCGGCTGACGCCCTGCCGCCGCCCCGGGCACCCGCCCGACGCCCGCCGGCCCCGTCCCTCCAGGGGCGGGACCTCAGCGCGAGGGCACGCCGTCCTGCTCCGGTGGCGCCAGCCCCAGTGCCCGCTCGAGCAGCCGGGCGCGGTACACGGCGCTGAGCACGGCGAACCAGACGACCAGCGCGGGCAGCACGGTGCGGAAGACCGGGTCCGCGGCGTCGGTGAGCCCGAAGTAGCCGGTGAACGCGGGGACGAACAGGCCCCCGGAGAACGCCACGACCAGCGCGGCGACGAGCACGGCCGGGCGCCGGTCCCCGTCCGGCCGCGTCCACGAGGCGAAGAACCGGTGCGGCGGCCGCAGGAACAGGATGAGCAGGAACGCGGCGTAGGAGACGAACGTGGAGAGGGCGGTCTGCGCGCCGATGGTGGCCGCCGCCTCGGCGAAGCCCACGTCGTCGGAGGACAGCCCGGTGAAGCGCTCGAAGGCGGTCAGGAAGCCGGCGGGTGCATCCGCCCTGCTCAACCCGTCCAGCAGGGTCGTGTAGTGGAAGGCGTACACCCCGACCCCGCCCGCCGCGGTGACCACCACGGCCGGGACGACGAAGCGCCACAGCGTGGTCAGCAGCTGCGGGTCGGGCCGGGTCGGACGGGCCCACGTGGTGAGGAACAGCGTCGGGACGCCGACGGTCAGCAGCGTCAGCCCGACGTTCGCCGGTGAGTAGGGAAAGCCCAGGCCGAGCATGGTGACGGCGAGGATCACCAGACCCTGGGTGCCGACGCGGGCCAGGAAGACCTGCATCGAGGTCCCGATGCCGCTGATGATCCGGCGGCCCTCGTGCTGGGCGGGAAGCAGCGCAGCCAGGGAGTCCTCGGTCAGCACGATGTCCGCGACGTCGCGGGTCACGGCGCTCCCGCTCTTCATCGCCACGCCGACCTGGGCCCGCTTCAGCGCACGCGCGTCGTTGACGCCGTCCCCGATCATGGCGACGTAGCGGCCCTGCCGGCGCAGCGAGGCGACCAGCCGCTCCTTCTGCTCCGGCGCGATCCGGCCGAAGACGGCGGCCCGGGTCACCAGCGCGTCCAGCTCGGGGTCGGCGAGGGCGTCGAGGTCGGCGCCGCTCACCGGCTCGCCCCCGTCCAGTCCGGCCTGGCGGGCCAGCGCCGCCACGGTGCGGGGGTCGTCGCCGGAGACCACCTTGAGGTCGGTGCCGTCGGCGGCAAACCGCGCGATCGTCTCGGGGACCCCGGGCCGCAGCTCGTCGGCGAGGACCACCAGGGCCAGGGGTTCGAGGGCGGGCAGCCGCGGCCGGCCGGAGGTGTCGCGCAGTGGGGTGGCGGGGTCGGCGGCGCGGGCGACGACGAGCACCCGCAGGCCCTGCGCCGTCCGTTCGGTGACCGCGTCGGTGAGCGGCTCCCCGGCCAGCTGGGGGGCGAGCCGGTCGGGCGCGCCGAGGACGTGCACGCCGTCGTCGGTGCGCAGCGCGCTCCAGCGCAGCGAGGAGGAGAACGGGACCTCGTCGCGGACCGCCCACGCCTCGCCGGGCAGGGCGGCGGCCAGCGCCGCGGTCGTCAGGTTGCCGGTCGCCGCGCTGCGGGCCATCGAGCCGACCAGCCGGTCGACCTCCCCGGCGGGCACCGGGCCGACCGGGACCACCTCCGCCAGCGCCAGCCGGCCCGTGGTCAGCGTGCCGGTCTTGTCGGTGCAGACGACGTCGACGTTGCTCATCGACTCGACGGCGTTGACCTGCTGGACCAGCGCACCGTTGCCGGCGCTCCGCGCCGCGCCGACCGTGTAGGCCAGCGCCACCAGGAAGAACAACCCGTAGGGCACCAGGCCGGAGAGCACCGCGGTGGTCTGCACGACGCGGACCAGCGAGAACCCCTCGAGGGCGGCCTGCAGCAGGATCGTCGCGCTCATCAGCGCCACGAGCAGCATGACCAGGCGCACGACGAAGTCGATCTGCCGTTGCAACGGCGTCGCGTCCGTGGAGACCCGGCGGACGTCGGCGGTGAGCCGGCTGGCGTGGCTGGCGGCGCCGACGTCCCGGGCCAGCTGGTGCCCCTCCCCGCCGACGCAGAAGCTGCCGGACAGCAGATCGTCGCCGGGCTTCTTCAGCAGCGCCTCGGACTCACCGGTCAGCAGCGACTCGTCGACCTCGACCAGCCCGCCGTCGAGCACCGGGCCGTCGACGACGACCTGGTCCCCGGGGCGCACGTGCAGCACGTCGCCGCGCACCACCTCCTCGGGCACCACCTCGACGTCCCGGCCGTCGCGGACGACGGTGACCCGCGCGCGGTCGAGCAGCTGCAGCTGGTCGAGCTTGCGCTTGGCCCGGATCTCCTGGACGGCGCTGATGCCCGCGTTGACCAGCCCGAGGCCCACGCTGGTGAACGCGTCGTTGTAGCGACCGAGGGCCAGCAGCGCGGCGCCGATGACGAACAGGATCGTGTTGAAGAAGGAGAAGACGTTGGTGCGCAGGATCCGGCCGTAGCTGCGCGAGGATCCGCGGACGGCGGTGTTGCCCTCCCCGCGCCGGCGCAGGGCGTCGGCCTCCCGCTGCGTCAGCCCCGCCGGGGCGACGGCGCCGTCCGCCCGCCCCTCCTCCTGCACGTCCATGCCGCCCGCGTCCCTTCGCCGTCCCGGGGAGTGTGTCCCGGCAGGACCGGTGCCGCTCCCCGGACACACCGGCCGACAGTGAGCTCACAGCCGGGCAGCGGGACCCGGCGACCGGGTCGGGTCGCCGCCCGCCGGCGGAGCCGGGTTGGGCCCGGGCGTGCTGGGTAGTCCTCAACATCACGGGAGCGCGCAGGCTCGCGCCGGAGGTCTCCGGCTCCCCGGCTGGGTCGTGGACGTCTGCGGCCACGAGGTGTCCTGTCATGAGCACGAGTGAGCGCCTCACCTGGGAGACCTGCCCGAGCTGCGGGCGGTGCGCCGCGGTGGGCTGGCGCGGCGGCCTCCCGCTCGAGGTGGACTGTCCCGGCGGCTGCGGAGTGGGCGCGGAGGTGTTCGCCCGGCGGACACCCCGGACCGGCGACCTGCCGTCGTCGGCCGCGCGCTGGACGGCCGCGGCCCGGAGCTGGGCGTGAGGCGCCGGCCCATCGGGCGCCCACGACGGGCCGGTCAGTGCTCGCTGCCGGCGCCCGTGCGCAGCCGGTCGGGTGCGAGGCGGCGCTCGACCAGGTCGGCGGCGACGTCATCGGCGGTCCGGCCCGCGGCGTAGGCATAGCCCCGCAGCAGCGCCAGGGCGTCCGCGGCGGGCACCTCCAGGGCCAGCGTGAGCATGCCGACGGCCATCCACAGCCGGCCGCGGCGCCGCGCATCCGGGGTGTCCACCCAGGCCGGCGCCTCGGTGGGGGTCCACACCGACCAGTCGGCCGCGCCGTCCAGGTGGTCGGCCACCAGCTCGGCGACGTACCGGGCCGCGAAGACGTCGACGGCGGTCGCCCCGTCGGGGTCGGCGCAGTAGAGGTCCATCCCACCGACGCCCTCCAGCCGGCCGCGCAGCGACAGGGCGAGCACGCTGCGCAGCGGCGTGGAGGTGACGAGCAGGTCGTGGAAGACCGGCCAGCGACGCGCCAGGACCGCCTCGGTGCCGAAGACCGGCAGCCCGGACTCGGCGGCGAGCAGGCACGGCCCGCTGCCGGCGGTGAACTGCAGCCGCTCGGCCGTCGCGGCGACCTCGCTGCTGGCCGCCAGGGGGGTGCGCAGGTCGCGCTCCCCGTGGACGCTCAGCCCGACCCCCTCGACGGGGAGCACGGCGGCGGCGGCACGCGCCAGCCGGACGGCGAGCAGGTCCGGGTCGTCGGGACCGCCGGAGCGCTCGTGCAGCGCCTCGGCGAAACGGGTGGCGATGTCCACGGCGGCCTCTCCACGTCCCACGGTGCGGCGTGACGACCGCGGGCGGGGCTCGGACCAGACCTGCCCGTCTCGTCCCGTCCGAAACCCCGCCGGAGACAGCGCCCCGGCGCTCCGAGGTCGAGCGTCTCCGAGGAGACCCGCTCGGGGCCCGCCGGCCGCGGATGGTCAGTACCGCGAGGCGCTGCGACTGCCCGGACCCGCCGTGCGCACGCCCGGCGGGCGTGGGGCGAGCGCCCCGTCCGGCTCCGGGGGACCGACCACGACCCGCTACAGCAGGAGGTCGGCCAGCTCCTCCCACGACGCCACGACCGCGCTGACCCCGGCCTCCCGCAGGGCCGCGGTGCGGTCCTCGCGGTCCGGCGGCGGGACGAACAGGACGATGCCCACCGTCGGGTAGCCGGCCGCGACCGCCGATCGGGCGCCGTTGATCGAGTCCTCCACGGCGATGCCCGCGCCGGGGGCGGTCCCCAGGACCTGCCCGGCGTGGGTGTAGACGGCCGGGTCCGGCTTGCTGGTCGGCTCCGGGAGCGAGTCCTCGGCGCTGAACCGGCGCTCCGGCGGGAACAGCGGTGCCAGGCCGGTCACCTCGAGGCAGGCGTCCAGCCGGCTGGAGGCGCTGGAGGTGACCGCGGCCAGGTCGAGGCGGCCGGCGAGACGCATGAGGGGTCCACGGACCTGCGGGTCCGGGCGCAGCACCGTGCGCAGGTGGGCGGTCACCACGTCCTTCTCCTCGGCCACCCAGGAGTCCAACTCGGCCCGCACGAGCTCGCGGCCGTACCCGGCCGCGAGCTCGTGCGCGGCGCCCCGGAAGTTCTTGCCGTTGGTCATGGCCTGCAGCTCCCGCGGGCCGTGGCTCCGCCGGGAGCCGAGGGAGGCGAGGAACCGGTTGGTGACGTCGGCAGAGGCGGCGTAGGCCGGCTCCTCCGACGGGAAGAGCGTGCCGTCGGCATCGCACAGGAGGGAGGTCGCCGCCGCCGGGTCCAGGGGGGTCACGACGCCGGGCGCCCGTCCCCGGCCAGGTACCGCTCGACGACCTCGCGGGGACCCTCCCGGTCCAGCGCCTCGAGGGCCCGCTGCACCGGCTCGGCGAACCGCGGGTCCTGGCCGACGTGGTCGAAGATGCTCCGCTCGGACAGCAGCGGCGTGGCGTCGCCATCGGCCTCCTGGGCCACCGGGACCAGGTCGGTGCGTGGCCCCTGGATGGGGACCTCCTCACCGGCGTAGTCGTGTCCGCGCAGGAAGCGCAGCCAGCCGGCCACGGCGAGGCACAGCAGGGGGTGCGGGCGTCCCTGCTCCATGGCGGCCGTCACCGAGGGCAGCAGGTAGTTCGGGATCTTGGTCGATCCGCGCCGGGCCAGGCGGGCCAGCTGGTCGGCCATCTGCGGGTTGGCCAGGCGCTCCAGCAGGACCTGCTGGTACTCCGCCAGGTCCACCCCCTCGAGCTCGGGCAACCCGGGGGCGACCTCCTCGGCCATCAGCCGGGTCAGGTAGCTGCGGAAGACCGGGTCGGCCATGACCTCGGCGGTGGTCCGCAGGCCGGCCAGGTAGCCGAGGTAGGCGATGGCGCTGTGCCCGGCGTTGAGCAACCGCGTCTTCACCACCTCGTACGGCGTGACGTCGTCCACGAACTCGACGCCGACCTGCTCCAGTGGGGGGCGGCCGTTGCAGAAGGAGTCCTCGACGACCCACTGGCGGAACGGCTCGGTGACGACCGGCCAGCGGTCGTCGATCCCGGTGGCGGCGGCGACCGCGTCGCGGTCCTCGGGGGTGGTGGTGGGGGTGATGCGGTCGACCATGCTGCTGGGGAAGGCGACGTGCTCCTCGATCCAGGCGGCCAGGTCGGGGTCGCGCAGCCGGGCGAAGGAGACGACGGCGGTGCGGGCGGCCGACCCGTTGTGCTGCATGTTGTCGCAGGACAGGACCGTGAATGGGGCCAGCCCGGCGGCGCGCCGCCGGTGCAGGGCCTCCACCAGGTACCCGAAGACCGTCTCGGGCCGGCCCGGGTCCTCCAGGTCGGAGGCGACGTGGACGTCGTCGGCGTCAAAGTCGCCGGTGTGGGCGTCGATGCGGTAGCCGGTGCCGGTGATGGTGAGGGTCACCAGGCGGGTCTGCTCGTCGGCCAGGACCGCCAGCACGGCTGCGGGGTCGTCGGGGGCGTACAGGTACCGGGTCAGGACCCCGACCACCCGGGCGTCGTCCTCGTCCGCGGCGCGCTCCACGACGGTGTACAGCCGGTCCTGGGCGTGCAGGACCTCGCCGATCTCGCGGCTGTGGAGGCCGACACCGACGACGCCCCACCCCGTCTCGCCGCGCCGGGCGAGCTCGTCGAGGTAGACGGCCTGGTGCGCGCGGTGGAACCCACCGACGCCGATGTGGACGATGCCGGGGCGCAGCGCCCCGCGGTCGTAGTCCGGTGCCGAGACACCGGGGGGCAGCTGGTCCAGGGTGCGGTCGGTCAGGGGGAGGGCCCGGGTGGGGGCGTGCGTCATCGAGGTCCTCGAGCGGTGCGGGAGCGGTCGAGCCGCTGTTGGACCCGGCTACGGCCATGCCCACCGGGCCGCGTCCTGAACCCCCCGTCCCGGGGCGGAAGCGCTCGGTCAGCGTCGGACGAGAGGGCGGTGGACCGGTCCGGGGCACCGGTGGCGAGGTCGACCCGGAGGCGACGGGTCGTCCTCGGCCCGGCCCGTGAGCCGGGCGCCCGGTCAGGGACGCCGGCTGGGAACCAGTGGAGGAACTGCAGGTCCGTCTGGGTGCAGCCGACGTTGCAGTGGAACGACACCGGGTCCTCCCGGACCGCGCCGTCGCGGCCGGTGGTGATCCGCCAGCCGAGGGCCGCCCGGTCGCCGCAGCGGGGGCAGGTCGTCCACGTGATGCGCCCGTCGTGCATGAACGAGGTCCTCGCTCCCATCCGTCGGTCCCGGGCGACGACCGACGTCCTGTGAAGAACGACCGAGGCGGCCGGAGGGTGCGCGCCGCGTGTCCACGACCCGGTGCGGGCCGGCCGACGACGGGCACGGCCGCGGACGACGCCGGGTGCCGGCCGGAGGAGGGTGGGTGCCCGCGGCGGGGCCTCCCGTCCCGAGGCGCACGGCCGCGAGGACGGCGTCGTCGCAGCCGCCACGCCGGAGGGCACCCGGCGGTCCTGACCGCGCCGACGTCTGCTCAGTAGGACCGGGGGAGCCCCAGCACCTTCGTGGCGACGAACGCCTTGATCATGTTGTTGCTGACCGGCGCCACCTGGTACAGCCGGGTCTCCCGGAACTTGCGCTCGACGTCGTACTCGTCGACGAACCCGTTGCCGCCGTGCGTGTCCAGGGCGACGTTGGCCGCGGCCCAGCTGGCCTCGGAGGCCAGGTGCTTGGCCATGTTGGCCTCCGCGCCGCAGGGCTGTCCCGCGTCGAACAGCCGGGCGGCCTCCCACCGCACCAGGTCCGCGGCGCGGACCTTCATGTAGACGTCGGCCAGGGGGAACGCGACGCCCTGGTTGGCGCCGATCGGGCGGCCGAAGACCTCCCGCCCGGTGGCGTAGGCGACGGCTCGCTCGACGAACCAGTAGCCGTCCCCGATCGCCTCGGCGGCGAGCAGGATGCGCTCGGCGTTCCAGCCGTCGAGGACGTAGCGGAAGCCGGCGTCGGCGGCCCCGACGACGTGGTCGGCAGGCACCCGCACGCCGCGGTAGTGCACCTGGTTGGTGGCGTAGTTGAACATCGTGCGCACCGGTACGACCTCCAGGGTCTCCGGCTGCTCGGCGCGCACCTGACGCAGGTCGACGAGGAAGAGGGTCAGCCCCCGGGTCCGGTCGGCGTCCTCGTGGCCGGTGCGGGCGAGGACGAGGGCCAGGTCGGACTCGGCGATGCGGCTGGTCCAGTTCTTGTGCCCGGTGATGACGTAGTCGTCGCCGTCGCGGGTCGCGGTGGTGGCGATGGCGGTGGTGTCCGAGCCGGCGGCGGCCTCGGTGACGGAGAAGGCCTGCAGCCGCAGCTCGCCCCGGGCGATGTGCGGCAGGTAGGCGTCCTTCAGCGCCTGGCTGCCGTGCCGCAGCAGGGCGCCCATCGTGTACATCTGCGCGTGGCAGGCGGCCGAGTGCCCGCCGGACCGGTTGATCTCCTCCATCACCACGGACGCCTCGGTCACGCCCAGGCCGGCGCCGCCGTACTCGGCAGGGATGAGGACCGACAGCAGGCCGGCCGCGGTCAGGGTGTCGACGAACTCCTGCGGATAGCGGCGGTCGCGGTCGGTCTCGCGCCAGTACGCGTCCGGGAAGCCGGCGCACAGGGCGCGGGTGCGCTCCCGCAGCGCCTCGAGATCGGCTCCCCGTCCGGCGCGCTGGGGGGTGGTGTCGGGCACGGGGACTCCTCTGCGCGGTCAGTCCAGCTGCAGGCGGTCGGCGATCCCGGCTGCGGTGAAGGCGGCCACGACGTCCTCGCGGCCCTCGGTGAAGTGCGCCCAGCTGTCGCAGTGGGCGGCGACCACCCGGCGCGCGCCGAGGACCCTGGCGGCCTCGGCGGCCCGGGCGCCGTCGATCGTGAGCAGGGCGCCGTCGAAGAGCGCGGTGCGGGCGGCACCGGCGAAGAGCACCGCGGTGTCCACCGGGCCGACGCGCCCGGCGATCTCGCGGACGACGTCGAGCGACGCGTTGTCGCCGCTGACGTGGACCGTCGGCAGGCCGGCGGCGGTCAGCACGAAGCCCACGACCTCACCGGTGATCGGCTCGCACCCCTCCGGGCCGTGCAGCGCGGGCGTCGCGGTCACGGTGACGGTCCCGCCGCCGGGGCGGGGCAGGTCCACGGCGTCCCACGGGGCGAGCCCCCGCGTCGTCCCGCCGAGGCGCGCCGCCGCGCTGCGGGTGGTGAGCACGACCGGGAGCTCGGCGAGCAGGGCGCGACCGGCGGTGTCGAGGTTGTCGGGGTGCTGGTCGTGGGAGAGCAGGACCGCGTCGACCGGGCCCAGGTCGGCCGGGTCGGCGGCGGACGGGGCGGTCTTGGTCAGCGAGCGGCCACCGCCGAGCGGGTACTCGCCCGGAGCGTCGAACGTCGGGTCGGTGAGGAACCGCAGGCCGCCGTACTCGATGAGCGCGGTCGGCCCGCCGAGCACCCGGACGGGCACCTGGGCGGGAGTCGCGGTGGCGTCGGACACGGGCACCTCGCAGAGCTCGACGGCAGCGGCTGCGCGCCGACGTCGGGCGCACGACCGCCGACCCTAGGTGCCCGCCGCGGCGCCGTCCTCCCGTCGTCCGGGGCCGGCCCGGCGGTCAGGGCACGCGGCGGCTCCACGTCGGCTCGACGCGGGCCCACTCGCAGGTCCACCGCCGGTCCCGCAGGCGGTCGAGCAGCCGGCACAGCGCGGTGTGCAGCAGTACGACGGCGCCCACGCTGCCCGCCCACCCGGCGCCGACCAGCACCAGCGTGCTACGCCGCACCTCGGCCGGGGTCATCGGCTCGTCGGACCGCCGCCCGTCGGCGGTCGTCCACAGCGTCAGGGTGTCCCCGGCACGGGTGGTGGGCCGAGCGGGGACCTCGCCACCCACCGGCTCCCCGCCGGGAGACGTCCACCGGGCCGGCACGGGGACCCGGGTGCGCGGGGAGGCGTCCGCGGGTGCCACCGCGTCGGCGGTCACGACGGCGGTCACCCGGGTGCGCTCCTCGGCCTGCTGCCGGGCCGTGGCCGCCAGGTCGGAGCGGACGGCGGTGCCCACGGCGAGCGCGACCGGCACGGAGAGCAGCACGACGAGCAGGACGACGACCCGCGACACGAACTCCACCGTGTCGCTCGTGCGCTTCAGCGGGCCCGAGCCGAGCGTGAACCGGCGGATGCCGTGGGGGAGGGGACCGGGCAGGGTCACGACACCGCCTCCCTCCGCTCCGGGCCCCATCGTGCCAGCGGGGACCGCCCCGTCGTCCCGGCCGCGTGCCGGGCCGGCGCAGCAGAGCCGGCACGGTCGGCACGCCCGCGTCGACGGCGACCTCGAGGGCGACAGCGGCACGCCCAGCGGCCGCGGCGTGTATACGCATCACGCGTACGGATATATACTGGCGCCTGTGACGAAACGCCTGGTGGAGATCGACGACGCCGACCTCGACGCGGCCCGGGCGGCGCTGTCGACCTCGACGATCAAGGAGACCGTCGGCCGGGCGCTGCGCGAGGCGGCCGCCTCCGCCGCGCGCCGGCGCGAGGTGGAGCGGCTGCTCGACGGGTCCTCGGCCCTCCTCGCCGTCGGCGAGGAGCGGGACCGGGCGTGGCGGTAGTCGCCCGCTACCTGCTCGACACCAGCGCGGCCGCGAGGGTGCCCGCCCCGCAGGTGGCCGACCGCGTCGTCCCCCTGCTGTCCGCCGGGCTGCTCGCCACCTGCGCCGCCCTGGACCTGGAGGCCCTGTACAGCGCCCGATCCCCGCGGGAGTACCGGGAGGTCCGGGCCGACCGCCGGCTCGCCTACGAGTACCTGCCCACCGAGGACGGGGACTGGCAGCGCGCGCTGCAGGTCCAGGCGGCCCTGGCCGACGCCGGCCGGTGGCGGGGCGTCGGGCTGGCCGACCTGGTCATCAGTGCGGTGGCCGAGCGGCACCGGGTGACCGTGCTGCACTACGACGGGGACTTCGACGGCGTCGCCGCCGTGACCGGACAGCGCACCGAGTGGGTCGTCCCGGCCGGATCGGTGCCCTGACGCCGCTCCCGTGGCCCTGCTCCGGTCTGCGGAGCGAGGGTCGTCCGACGAGGATGGAGCGGTGCGCCCACAGGTCCGCGACAGCAGCCAGGTCGAGTCCGAGGTGTGGGACGACCCGGTGCGCGGGGACGTCTCCTTCCGGGTGCTGTTCAGCGCCGACCGGACGCCGACGTCCTCGCTCTACACCGGTCTCACCGAACTCGCCCCCGGCGGCTGGCTGGGTCTGCACCGGCACACCCAGGCCGAGGTCTACCACCTCGTCGAGGGCAGCGGGGTGGTCGTCCTGGACGGTGTGGAGCACTCGGTGGCGGCGGGGTCGGCGGTGTTCATCCCCGGCGATGCCGAGCACGGCATCCGCAACACCGGCGAGGGCACCCTCCGCTTCGTGTACGCCTTCGCGACCGATGCGATCGACGACGTCGTCTACCGGTTCTCCGCCGACGGGTGACCGACGCCCCGCTCGCGGCGCGCACGACCTGCCGGCCGCGGCGGCGACACTGCGGCGGTGAACCGCGTCGTCCTGCGCCGGGCCGGGGACGTCGTGGAGGCACGGGAGCTCACCGAGGACGGGACGGCGGTCGGGGTCACCCGGCACCGCGCCGGTGAGCTGGCGGCCGTCGTCGCGGACCGGGAGCGGACGCCGGTCCGCTGGGTGTGGGACGACACCACCCGCTGGTACCCGGGGCTCCTGGACGCCGGCGTCCGCGTCGAGCGCTGCACCGACCTGAGGCTCACCCACGCGGTGCTGCGGCGCTCGCCGTTCGTCGACCAGGCACTGCTCGCCGCCGGCGAGACCGCGGACTGGGACGCCCTGCAGCCGGTCTCCGCGCCCGACCCCGCCCTCTTCCCGCTCGACGACCCCGCCGACACCCTCGACCCGGTCGCCGAGCACGGACGCCAGCAGGCCGCCGTCGCCGCGTCCGCGGAGCCGCACCGGCTGGCCCTGCTGCTGGCGGCGGAGTCCTCCGGGGCGCTGGTGGCCGCCGAGATGACGCACGCCGGGCTGCCGTGGCGGGCCGACGTGCACGCCCGCCTGCTCACCGAGCTGCTGGGGCCGCGGCCGGCGTCCGGCGCCCGCCCGGCGGTCCTGGAGGCGCTGGCCCAGGAGGTCCGCGCGGCGCTGCGCGCACCGGGCCTGAACCCCGACTCGCCCGGCGCGCTGCTCGCGGCACTGCAGGCCGCGGGGCTGCCGGTGGAGGACACCCGGTCGTGGACGCTGGAGCAGCTCGACCACCCCGTCGTCGGCCCGCTGCTGGAGTACAAGAGGCTCGCCCGGCTGCTCACCGCCAACGGCTGGGCGTGGCTGGACACGTGGGTGCGCGACGGCCGGTTCCGGTCGTGGTTCGTCCCCGGCGGCGTGGTGACCGGGCGGTGGGCGTCCAACGGCGGAGGAGCGCTGTCGGTCCCGACGCAGGTGCGCCCCGCGGCGGTGGCCGACGACGGCTGGCGGCTCGTCGTCGCCGACGTCGCCCAGCTGGAGCCGCGGGTGCTCGCCGGCATGAGCGGGGACGACGCGATGGCCGAGGCCGCCCGGGCCGCCGACCTCTACGAGGGGATGGTGGCCGCCGGCACCGTCGAGACGCGGGCCCAGGCCAAGGTCGCGATCCTCGGCGCGATGTACGGCGCCACCCGGGGCGAGAGCGGCCGCATCATGCCCCGGCTGGCCCGCCGCTACCCGCGGGCCATCGGGTTGGTCGAGCAGGCCGCCCGGGCGGGGGAGCGCGGCGACGTGGTGCACACCCTGCTCGGCCGCGGCTCGCCACGCCCCACCGGCGCCTGGGCGGAGCGCGCCGTCGCGCTGGGCGAGCCGGCCGAGGTCAGCGGGTCGCCGGAGGAGCGGGACCGTGCCCGCCGCGCCTGGGGTCGGTTCACCCGCAACTTCGTCGTCCAGGGCACCGGCGCGGAGTGGGCCCTGTGCTGGCTGGCCGACCTGCGCAACCGGCTGTGGCGCCTGGGCGGCACCGGCCCGCTGGAGCAGCGGCCGCACCTGGTCTTCTTCCTGCACGACGAGGTCGTCGTCCACACGCCCGAGCCCCTCGCCGACGCGGTCGCCGAGGAGGTGCGCGCCGCCGCCGCCACGGCCGGGCGGCTGCTCTTCGGCGGCTTCCCCGTCGACTTCCCGCTCGACGTCTCGGTCGTCGCCTCCTGGGCCGACGCCGGCTGAGCCCTGGACCGGTCCGGCGGCGACGCGCACCGCGAGCAGCGGGGTTCCGCATCGTCGGACGAGCGCCCTTGCCACCATCCCCGGTGGCCTCCCTAGCCTCCCGCCACGCTCCAGACCCCGACGGGGTCGCTGGTTCGAGGAGGAACAGCATGCGAGTGCGATCCCTGACGACGGCCGTCCTCACGGCGGCCGGCTGCGTGGTGCTGGCCGTACCGGCGCTGGCGGTTCCCCCGCAGCAGGCGCGACCGCTGGCCACGCAGCACGACCCCGGGCACCCCGACCCCGGCCACCAGGACCCCGGCTCCGAGCCGTGGGTGGCGGCGTGGACCACCGCGCCGCAGGGCGTCTACCCGCTCGGCTACGCCGTGGGGCAGCCCGGACCGCTGGGCGAGGTGGTGCCCGGCGTCGAGCAGCCGCTCCTGGAGTACGCCTTCCCCGACGAGCAGGCGCAGGACCAGACCATGCGCATGGTCGTGCACCCGGGCATCGGCGGCGACGAGTGGCGGGTGGAGCTCAGCAACCGGTTCGGCACGCAGCCGGTGACCTTCGGTCGCGCGACCGCCGCCCTGCAGCAGAGCGGCGCCACCGTCGTCCCGGGCACCGAGCAGCAGCTCACCTTCGACGGCTCACCGTCGGTGACCCTGCAGCCGGGCGAGGAGGTGCGCAGCGACGCCGTCCCCATGGAGCTCAGCGACGCCGACGCCCAGCGGTCGAACGTGGCGGTGAGCCTGCACGTCCGCGGGGCCAGCGGGCCGATGACCTGGCACGCGGCGTCCTTCACCACCTCCTACGTCACCGACCCGGGAGCCGGCGACCACACCGGCGACCTCACCGACGAGGCGTTCCCGCACTCCACGACGAGCTGGTTCTACCTGACCGGACTGGAGGTCCAGCGGGAGGACGCCGGGACGGTCGTCGCCCTCGGCGACTCCATCACCGACGGGTTCTTCTCCACGCTCAACGGCAACGACCGCTGGCCCGACGTGCTGCAGCGCCGCCTGCTGGCCGAGGACGACGAGGAGGTCGTCTCGGTCGTCAACCAGGGCATCGCCGGCAACATGGTCACCTGGGTGGGGCGCCTCGAGGGCGGCTGCACCCCGTGCGACGGGCCGCCGGCCGTCGACCGGCTCGACGAGGACGTGCTCGGCCAGCCGGGTCTGCGCGCCGTCGTCCTGCTGGAGGGCATCAACGACCTCGGTGGCGGCGGCGCGACCGCGGCGGAGGTCATCGCCGGCATGGCGGATATCGCCGACCGGGTGCACGCCGCCGGGATCCCGATCATCGGGGCCACGCTCACGCCCTCGGGCGGTGCCGAGGACGGCCTGGCGAACTACGGCACGCCCGAGACGGACGCGCAGCGGCGGGCGGTGAACGACTTCATCCGCACCAGCGGGGTGTTCGACGCCGTGGTCGACTTCGCGGCGGCCACCGAGGACCCGGCCGACCCCAGCCGGCTGCTGCCCGCCTACGACACCAACACGTCGGTAGGCGGCCCCGGCGACCACCTGCACCCCAACCGCGCCGGGTTCCTCGCCATGGGCGGCGCGTTCGACCTGGCGGAGCTGCGGGAGCTGGTCGCCTCCGCCGCTCCACGCGCCATGGCGGCCGGCTGACGAACGCCAGGGGTGACCGGGGCAGGACTGGCACCACGGGAGGCGGCGTCCCCGACCAGGGGGCGCCGCCTCAGCCGCCTCCGCCGTTCCCGGGCCCACGGCCGCGCGGCCAGCGAGACGACCACCTTGCCGCGGAGCTGCCCGGAGCCCGTGTGCTCGAACCCGACGCCACGTCCTCCAGCGCCACGACGCGGTCGAGCGGAACGCGCAGGCGGGCCGTGTCGGGACCAGGACGCCGTCGCGGGGTCGGTGAGCTGCGACCTCACTGACGGTGTCGGACGGCCTCGCGCTACTGCTCGACGTCCATGCGGGCCACCAGGTCGCCCGCGAAGCTGTAGACGTGGCGGACGTCGCCGACCGCGAGGAGGGTGCCGCCCCGGTCGCGGAACACCTGGTGGACGCCCACCTCGACCGTGCCGTCCGGGCGCTCGCGGATGCCGGTCGGTTCCCCCCTGGCGCGGATCTCGGCCCACTGGCGTGCCCAGTAGCGGCGGACGGCGTCGTGCCCGACGACCCGGCCACCCTCCCAGCCGTTGGGCCAGTCGACGTCCGCGGCCATGGCGGCCAGCACCGTGTCGATGTCCCGCGCGTTGAAAGCCCGGTACAGCGCGCGCAAGGACTCCTCGCGGTCCGGTGCGGTCATGGTGGTGGTCCTCCTGGCCCGACGTCGGGGTGTGGCAGGACACCGTGGCACGACTCGTCGCCGGGGACACCGCTTGACGGCGGCCGTACGCCACCGGCGTGCCTCGCGCTATCGTCATGCCGAACGGATGAGCCGGAAAAGCCGGTTGTGGCAGGCGGCTGCTGCGCGCGCTCCCGCAGATCACCTGGGCAGTCGCCGCACGGTGCCGGGCCCGCGTTGCGCTTGGCATCCTCGGGACACGCCGCGCGCGTGGCCCTGCCGCCCTGCTCCCGGAAGGCGACCATGCCCGGCCCCGTCCCGACCGCAGCGCCGCCGGCCTACTTCGAGCGCCTCGCTCCCGGTCGGTACCGGGCCACCGAGCACACCGGCGGCGCGTGGTCGGTGACCGAGCAGCACATCAGCCCGCTCAACGGGCTGCTCGTGCACGCGGTGGACCGGTTCGTGGCCGAGCGGGCGACCGGCGGCCGGCTGGTCACCGCCCGCACCACCTTCGACATCCTCGGGGTCGTCCCGATCGACGAGGTCGAGGTCCACGTGGAGGTGGTGCGCCCCGGGCGCACCATCGAGCTGCTCGAGGCCGTCGCCGTCTCCGGTGGGCGCGCGGTCCTGCGCGCCCGTGCGTGGCGGCTGGCGCGGCACGACACCGGTGTGGTGGCCGGCGGCCATCCCGACCCCCTGCCCCCGCCGGACGGGCTGGCGTCGGTCGACCTGTCCGCGGTGTGGCCCGGCGGCTACATCGCCTCGCTGGACGTGCGCCCGCTGCGCGCACCCGAGCCGGGACGGGCCACCGTGTGGCTCGACACGCCGGTCGCCCTGGTCGCGGGCGAGCCGGTCGGCGAGCTGGCCCGCTTCGTCGGCCTGGTCGACACCGCGAACGGCATCGCGGTGCGTCAGTCGCCGATGGAGTGGATGTTCCCCAACGTGGACCTGACCATCCACCTGCACCGGCAGCCGGCGGGCCGATGGGTGGGCCTGGACACCACCGTCGTCTTCGGGCCGGACGGTGCCGGCCTCACCACGACCGTGCTCCACGACCTCACCGGCCCGGTGGGGCGGGCCGGACAGCTGCTGACCGTGCGACCCCTGACCTGACGCCGGCGCCGAACCCGTGAGCGGTGCGGTGGCAGGGCTTCCGTTCCGCCCGGCCGGTCCCCCTGGCCCTAGGCTCGCGCCCTCGGCCGGCCTGACGAGAGGGACGTTCATGGGGACGACGGCAGCGCGGTCGATCGGCGTGGGGGTCATCGGCTTCGGGTGGATGGGCCGGGTGCACGCCCAGGCCCACGCCCGGCTCCGGCACCACTTCCCGGACCTGGGTCAGGTCCCGGAGCTGGTCGCGGTCGCCGACGACGTCCCCGGCCGGGCCGAGGCGGCCGCCGCGCAGTTCGGGTTCGCCTCCGCGACGGCGGACTGGCGCGAGCTGCTCACCGACCCGCGGGTCGAGCTCGTGTCGGTCACCGCCCCCAACTGGCTGCACCGGGAGATCGGCGTGGCCGTGGCCGAGGCCGGCCGGCACCTGTGGATCGAGAAGCCCGTGGGTCTCACCGCGGACGACGCCCGTACGGTGGCCGGCGCCGTCGCAGTGGCCGGCGTGCAGGGCACCGTGGGCTTCAACTACCGGCACGCGCCCGCGGTCGCCCTGGCCCGCCGGCTGGTCGACGAGGGCGGGATCGGCCGGGTCACGCATGCCCGGTTCGCCTTCCTCAGTGACTACGCCGCCGCCCCCGAGGGCGCCCTGACCTGGCGCTACGAGCGGGCGCGGGGCGGCAGCGGCGTCCTGGGGGACCTCGCCTCGCACGCCGTCGACCTCGTCCGTTTCGTCCTGCACGGCGAGATCGCCTCCGTGCTGGCCGACACCGCGGTCTTCGTCCCCGAACGACCGCGCCCGACCGGCGCGACGTCCGGGCACGCCGTCGCGGCCGGCGGCGTGCCGGGGCCGGTGGAGAACGACGACCACGTCTCCGCGCTGCTGCGCCTGTCGACCGGAGCCCGGGTGGTGCTCGAGGCCAGCCGGGTGGCCGTGGGGGAGCAGAACGCCTACGGCTTCGAGGTGCACGGGACGGCGGGGCGCCTGGCCTGGGACTTCCGCCGGATGGGCGAGCTCCAGCTCAGCCGCGGACCGGCCGTCCAGGACCAGCCGGTCGCCACCGTGCTGGTCGGGCCGGGAGCCGGGGAGTACGCCGCCTTCCAGCCCGGTGCCGGGATCGCGATGGGTTACGACGACCTCAAGGTGGTCGAGCTGCGCGACCTGCTCGCCTCGGTCGAGGCGGGTCGCCCCGTCGGCGTGGGCCTGGACGACGCCGTCCGCGCGGCGGTCGTCCTCGACGCCCTCGCCGACTCGGCGGCCCGGGGTGCGCGGGTCGACGTCCCGCCGGCCTGAGCACCGCAGCGTGCGGCAGGCGATCAGGCCGTGCTGGACGTGGACTCCGGCAGGCAGGACCCTTGACGCTCTTGGTGAGCCATGCCACATTCTGCCATGTCACTATGTCCATACATGCGGACGAGCGCACCAGGCGTCCGGACGTGGGCATCCCCGGCCGCCAGGACGGCGGCCCTCGCGACGAGGAGATCCACATGAGGACCACCCGCAGGTCGCTGCACGCGGTGGTGACCGTCAGTGCGGCCGCCCTGGCGCTGTCCGCGTGCAGCAGTCAGGGCGGCGCACAGAACGAGTCCGGCGGCGGCGGTGGGGGTGGAGGTGGGCAGGACTACACCATCGCGATGATCACCCACGAGGCGCCGGGTGACGCGTTCTGGGACAAGATCCGGTCCGGCGCCAACGCGGCCGCCGACAGTCTCGGCGTCACGCTCAACTACTCCAACGCCCCGGCCGCCGGCGAGCAGGCCACGCTGGTGCAGAACCAGGTCGACAGCGACGTCGACGGCATCGCGATCACCCTGGCCTACCCCGACCAGGTCGGCCCGGCGGCGCAGAGCGCCGTGCAGGGTGGGATCCCGGTCGTCGCCTTCAACTCGGGGATCAACGACTACGTGGACTACGGCATCCCGATGTACTTCGGTTCCAACGAGCAGCTCGCCGGCCGCACCGTGGGTGAGCGGATCGGGGCCGACGGTGGGCAGAAGGCCCTCTGCGTGATCCAGGAGCAGGGCCAGGTGGCGCTGGAGACCCGCTGCGCTGGCGTCACGGAGGGCTTCCCGAACACGGAGATCCTCTACGTCCAGGGCACCGACCTGCCGTCCGTCCAGCAGACGATCGGCTCCAGCCTGCAGACCGACCCCTCGGTCACCCACATCGTCACGCTGGGTGCCCAGGTGGCCCAGGCCGCCCAGGCGGCCAAGGGTGACACCGGCAGTCAGGCCGAGGTCGTCACCTTCGACCTCAACCCCGAGGTGGCGCAGGCGATCCAGGCCGGAGACATCTCCTTCTCCGTGGACCAGCAGCCCTACGTGCAGGGGTACATGGCCGTGCAGGCGCTGTACCTGAACCTGATCAACGGCAACGACATCGGCGGTGGGCAGCCGGTGCTCACCGGACCGTCGATCGTCGACGAGTCCAACATCGACGTGATCCTGCCGTTCGCCGAGAACAACACCCGCTGACCCGCACCGTGGGGAGCCGGGGTACCCCGGCTCCCCACGGGCCACCCGCCTCCCTGGAGCAGTCATGAGCTCATCCGTGGCGACACAGCCGTCCGCCCCGCGGGCCGCCGCCCCGCCGCAGCGCACGCAGCGATCGCTCGTGTCCCGTGTGCTGGCCCGACCCGAGATCGGCGCGCTGGCCGCGGCGATCGCCATCTTCGTCTTCTTCTACGCGGTCGCCGAACCCTTCCGGACGCTTCCGGCCTTCGCCACCGTGCTCTACGCCAGCTCCACCATCGGCATCGTGGCGGTGGGCGTCGCGCTGCTGATGATCGGCGGCGAGTTCGACCTGTCTTCCGGCGTCGCGGTCACCACCTCGGCTCTGGCGGCGGCGATGCTGACCTACCAGTTCAGCTTGAACATGTGGGTGGGCGTCGTGGTCAGCCTGCTCATCGCGCTGGCGATCGGCTTCGTCAACGGCTGGCTCGTGATGCGCACCGGGATCCCGAGCTTCCTCATCACCCTCTCGACTTTCTTCATCCTGCAGGGCATCAACCTCGGCGTCACCAAGCTGGTCACCGGCGCGGTCGCCACGCCGAACGCCAGCTCGCTGGACGGGTTCGCGTCCGCTCGGGCGGTCTTCGCCGGGGACGTGAACCTGGGGTTCATCACGTTGAAGATCACCGTGCTCTGGTGGTTCCTGTTCGTCGCGGTCGCCACCTGGCTGCTGCTGCGCACCAGGGTCGGCAACTGGATCTTCGCCTCGGGCGGCAACGAGGCCAGCGCCCGGGCCGTCGGCGTCCCGGTGCCCCGGGTCAAGATCGGTCTCTTCATGGGCGTGGCCTTCCTGGCCTGGTTCCTCGGCATGCACCTGTTGTTCAACTTCAGCTCGGTGCAGTCGGGCCTGGGAGTCGGCAACGAGTTCATCTACATCATCGCCGCGGTCGTCGGCGGTGCGTTGCTCACCGGTGGGTACGGCTCGGCGGTCGGGTCCGCCCTCGGCGCCTTCATCTTCGGGATGACCACCCAGGGGATCGTCTTCGCCGGCTGGGACCCGAACTGGTTCCGCACCTTCCTCGGCGTGATGCTCCTCCTCGCCGTCCTCGTCAACCTGTACGTCAAGAACTACGCCGCCCGGAGGAAGTGACCATGACCGACACCATCGCCGAGCACGCAGCGGCAGACCTCAGGGCCGGCACGCCACTCGTCGAGATGGAGGGCGTCGGCAAGGCCTACGGCGCCATCCGCGCGCTCGAGGGCATCAACCTGACGGTGAACGCCGGGGAGGTGGCCTGCGTGCTGGGGGACAACGGCGCCGGCAAGTCGACCCTCATCAAAATCATCTCGGGGTTGCACTCGCACACCGAGGGCACGCTGCGGGTCGACGGCCAGGAGCGCAAGTTCTCCTCCCCGCGCGAGTCGCTGGACGCCGGGATCGCCACCGTGTACCAGGACCTGGCGGTGGTGGGCCTCATGGAGGTGTGGCGCAACTTCTTCCTCGGCTCGGAGCTCCGCAAGGGCAAGTACCCGCTGGCGCCGCTGGACATCAAGGCCATGCGGGAGATCGCCGACGCCGAGCTGCAGAAGATGGGCATCACGGTCAAGGACATCAACCAGCCGATCGGCACGCTCTCCGGTGGTCAGCGGCAGTGCGTCGCCATCGCCCGGGCGGTCTACTTCGGCGCGCGGGTGCTCATCCTCGACGAGCCGACGGCGGCCCTCGGCGTCAAGCAGTCCGGCGTGGTGCTCAAGTACACCGCCGCCGCCCGCGACGCCGGACTCGGGGTCGTCTTCATCACCCACAACCCGCACCACGCCTACCTGGTCGGCGACCATTTCATCATCCTCAAGCTCGGCCGCCGGGTGCTGGACAAGAAGCGCTCCGAGGTCTCGCTCGAGGAGCTCACCACCGAGATGGCCGGCGGCCAGGAGCTCGCGGAGCTCTCGCACGAGCTGAAGCGCTGATCACCGGCTCCGCCGGGCCGGGCCCTGGGGACCCGGCCGGGCGGAGCCGTGTCCCGGTGTCCCGCCGCGCCCGGCCCGTGACGATCATGAGGCCGGCGTGGCGACACGCGGGCGTCGGCCGCGTGTCGCCACCGCTGCTCCATGATCGTCGTGAGGGGGGAGCCGCCCGCAGCACCCGGGCCGGTATCGGCTGCTCCAGGTCGCATCAGGGGGCGCTGGTGTGCCGCTCGGCCTGGGCGGTCAGCTCGGCGTCCAGGGCCTCGGGTGACCAGTCCTCCTGCAGTGCCCGCCAGACCAGCTCGGCCTGCGTCTCCGGTGCCAGGCCGCCGAGCGGCTGGTCGCGGTCGAGGTTTGTCGGGAAGGCGTAGCCCTCGGCCGAGGCGGCGACGACGTTGCGCAGCGTGCGCTCGTCTGCGCCGGCGGCCTTCTGCGCGAGCAGGACCGGGTGGAGCGCCCGGGACATCGCCGTCCGGTCGACCGCCTCCATCGCCCGGCCGAACGCCGAGGAGACCTGCAGCAGGTTGGCCATGCGGCGCACGCCGGCCGACCGGTTGGTGCCCGCGCCGTGGAACAGCGCCGGGTTGAAGAAGGCGGCGTCGCCCTTGCGCAGCGGCAGCTGGACGAAGTGCTCGTCGAAGTACGCGGTGAACTCCGGCCGGTGGAAGGCGACGTACCCGGGCGCGTACTTCTGCGAGTGCGGCAGGTACATGGTCGGCCCGGTCTCCACCGGCATGTCGCAGTGGGCGACCGCTCCCTGCAGGGTCATGACGGGGGAGAGGCGGTGCACGTGGACCGGGTAGGCCAGGGCCTGCTCCTCGGACATGAAGCCCAGGTGGTAGTCGCGGTGGGCCACCTGCGCCTGCCCGCCGGGGTTGACCACGTTCACCTGGCTGGTGACCTGGTAGCCGCGGCCCAGCCACGCCTCCGAGACCAGCGCGATGACGTCGTTGCCGTAGTAGGCGGCGAAGGCCTCCGGGTCGCGGACGGCGAACTTGTCCAGGGCACCCCACACCCGGTCGTTGGCGCCAGGCGTGGCGAAGTGGTCGCCGCCGACGACGCCGGCCGCCTTCTGCTCGTCGATCATCGCCTGGAAGACGGCGGTGGCCTGGTCGACGACGCCGGTGTCGGGGAAGGCGCCGGCGAAGACGACGATCCCCGGCCCGTCGGCGAGCGCGCGGGCCAGCTCGGCCTGGACGTCCCGGCGTCCCGCGGGGGTGGCGACGGAGTCGCGCAGGCGGGAGCCGTAGACGAGGACGTTCTCCCGGACCTCGTCGGCGCAGGGGTACTCGGCCAGGTCGGTGGTGGTCTCGACCACGGCGCGGAAGTCCTCCAGGCGGCAGTCCTCCGCGGCGAACCAGCCGGGTGCGGTCCGAAGGGTGGCGGGTGCGGTCATGACGTCGTCCTTCCGGGTACGGGTGGAGTGGGATCGAGCCTGACGGGGCGGTGCGTGGCCCACAAGGCTGCGGATCCCTCAAGAACCCGTCAGCCGACGGGCCTCAGAACTCCTCCCAGACGTCCGGGAACTGCCCGTCGACCCGCGTCCCGTCGGCGAGCGTGGCGATGCCCGCCAGGTCCTGGTCGGTGAGCGCGAAGTCGAAGACGTCGAGGTTCTCGACCAGCCGGCCACGGGACGACGCCTTGGGGAAGGTCACCAGGCCCTGCTGCACGTGCCAGCGCAGGACCACCTGCGCGGGAGTCCGGCCGTGCCGCGCGCCGACCTCGGCGAGCACCGGCTGCCGCAGGAGCTCACCGCCGTTGGCCAGCGGCGACCACGACTCGGTGACGATCCCGCGGCGGGCGTCGTCGGCGCGCTGCTCGAGCTGCGGCTCCCGCGGGTGGCACTCGATCTGGTTCACCGCCGGCACCGTCGAGGAGGCGGCGGCGAGCCGGTCCAGGTGCTCGGGCAGGAAGTTCGAGACGCCGATCGCCCGCGTGAGGCCCTCGGCCAGCAGCTCCTCCATCGCCTGCCAGGACGCGACGTAGCGGTCGAGCCGGGGGAGCGGCCAGTGGATGAGGTAGAGGTCGACGAAGTCGAGCCCGAGCCGGTCCAGGCTCGAGCGCAGCGCCTCCTTCGCCGAGTCGGACCCCTGGTCCCGGCCGCGCAGCTTGGTGGAGACGAACACCTCCTCCCGGGGGAGGCCGGAGTCGGCGATGCCCTCCCCGACCCCGCGCTCGTTCTCGTAGCTGGCGGCCGTGTCGACGAACCGGTAGCCGACCTCGAGAGCCTCCCGCACGATCCGCCGGGTCTCCTCGTCCGGGAGCCGGGCGGTGCCGAGGCCGAGCTGCGGGATCGCGACGCCGTTGTTCAGGGGCACGGTGGGGACAGCGGTCATCCCCTCAGCCTGGTGAGCGCCCCGCTGCCGGGCAACCTCGGCGACCCGTCAGGGACCCGTCAGACTGCCCGCGTGGCGCACCCGTACCCGATCCGCGTGATCGCCCGCCAGGCAGGCCTCTCGGAGGCGACCGTCGACCGCGTCCTGAACCAGCGCGGCGGCGTGCGGCAGAGCACGGTGGACGAGGTCCACCGCGCCGTCGCCGACCTGCACCGGCAGCGCTCGCAGGTCCGGCTGACCGGGCGCACGTTCTTCCTGGACCTGGTCGTCGACGCCCCCGACCGCTTCTCCGCCGCGGTTCGGGCCGCCCTGGAGTCGCAGCTGCCGCTGGTCCGGCCGGCGACGTTCCGGGCGCGGTTCCACCTCGCCGAGGCGCCGCCGGTGCCCGAACTCGTGTCCACGCTCGAGGGGATCGCCAGCCGGGGGTCGCAGGGCGTCGTCCTCAAGGCCCCTGACCACCCGCTGGTCGTCGCGGCGGTCGAGCGCCTCGCCGAGGCCGGGATCCCCGTCGTCACGTTGGTCACCGACCTGCCGACCAGCCGCCGCGTCGCCTACGTCGGCCTGGACAACCGCGCCGCCGGCGCGACCGCGTCGTACCTGCTGGACCAGTGGCTCGGCGAGGACGGCGGCGCGGTGCTGGTCACCCGGGGGACCGGCTCCTTCCGCGGTGAGGACGACCGGGAGATGGGCTTCCGCGCCACCCTGCGGCGGGTGCGGCCCGGGCGGCGGCAGGTCGACCTGGTGGATGCGACCGGGGACGACGACGTGCTGCGCGGGCTGGTCCGGGACGCGCTGGCCGCCGACCCGGGCATCGCGGCGGTCTACTCGATGTACGCCGCCGGTGGCAACGACGCGACCGTCGCTGCCTTCGCCGACGCCGGGCGGACCTGCCGGGCGTTCGTGGCCCACGACCTGGACGCCGAGAACCTCGCGCTGCTGCGGGCCGGACGGCTGTCCGCGGTGCTGCACCACGACCTCGCGCTGGACCTGCGCCGCGCCTGCCACGTGGTCATGCAGGCCCACGGCGCGCTGCCGGGCACCCCGCGGTCCTGGCACTCGGGCGTCCAGGTCGTCACGCCGTACAACGTCCCCGCCGACGTGCTGAGGGGCTCTTGAGGGCTTCCCGTCGTTGACCTGCGCGTTGCCGGGCCCGGAACCTGGACCGGTGCGGCACCGCGGACCGGGCCGCGACGGAGTCGAGGAGGGCGCCGTGGGGCTGGACATCGGGGTCATCGGGGTCGGCATGATCGGCCAGGAGCACATCCGCAGGCTCGACGGCGGCCCCAGGGGCAGCCGCGTGGTGGCGGTGGCCGACGCGGACGCCGAGCGCGCCGCGACCGTGGCCGCGCAGCTGCCCGCCGCGAAGGCCCTGCCCAGCGGCGAGGAGCTGGTCGTCTCGGACGCGGTCGACGCGGTGGTGATCACCTCCTGGGGGCCGACGCACGAGCCGTACGTGCTGGCCTGCATCGCCGCCGGCAAGCCGGTGTTCTGCGAGAAGCCGCTGGCGACCACCCAGGAGGCGTGCCGGCGGATCGTCGACGCCGAGGTCGCTGCGGGTCGCCGGCTGGTGCAGGTGGGCTTCAACCGGCGCTACGACCCCGCGCACCGGGCGCTCAAGCTGGCCGTGGACGGCGGCGCGATCGGCGCCCCGCTGCTGGCGCACTGCGCCCACCGCAACGCGTCCGTGCCTGCGCACTACACGCGGGACATGTCGATCGCCGACACCGCCATCCACGAGATCGACGAGCTGCGTTGGCTGTTCGGCCAGGAGATCGTCGCCGCGCAGGTCTTCACCCCCCGCAGGAGCAGCCGCGGGGGCGAGCTGCAGGACCCGCTGCTCGTGCTCTTCGAGCTCGCCGACGGCGTCCTCGCCGACGTCGAGGTGTCGGTCAACGTCCACTACGGCTACGAGATCCGCTGCGAGGTGTCGGGGGAGACCGGCACCGCCGAGCTGGCCGACCCCGCCCCGGTGCGCCTGCGCCGCGAGGGCGCCGTCGCCGGTCTGGTCCCGGCCGACTGGCGGGAGCGGTTCGCCCTGTCCTACGACGTCGAGCTGCGCGAGTGGGTCGACACCGTCGTCGCCGGGAGTCCGCCGCAGGGCCCCGGCGCCTGGGACGGCTACGCCGCACAGGTCGTGTCCGACGCGGCGCTCCAGTCGCTGCACTCCGGCGGCCGGGTGGCGGTCGAGCTCCCCGCGCGCCCCGAGCTGTACCGGTGACGACGGACCCCGCCGAGCCCCTGCGGATCGGGGTCCTGGGCGCCGCCCGCATCGCCGAGCGGGGCATCGCCGTCCCCGCCCGGGACACCGGCAGCCGGCTGGTGGCGGTCGCCGCCCGGGACCCGGGGCGGGCCGAGGCGTTCGCGCGGGCGCACGGCGTCGAGCGCGTGCTGCCCACCTACGCGGACGTCCTCGCCGACCCGGACGTCGAGGTCGTCTACGACCCGCTGCCGAACGCGCTGCACGGTCCGTGGAACCTGGCCGCCGTCGCGGCCGGCAAGCACGTGCTGTCGGAGAAGCCGTTCGCCTCGAACGCGGAGGAGGCCGCCGAGGTCCGGGACGCGGCGCGGACTGCGGGCGTCACGGTCATGGAGGGGTTCCACCACCTCTACCACCCGGTGATGCGCCGGCTCCTCGATCTGGTGGACGCCGGCGAGCTGGGGGACGTCGTCCACGTCGAGGCGACGATCGCCATGCTCCCGCCGGACGACGGGGACCCGCGCTGGTCGCTCGAGCTCGGCGGCGGCGCCCTCATGGACCTCGGCTGCTACGGCCTGCACGCGCTGCGCAGCCTGGCGCCGTGGACGGGGGGCGGACCGGAGCCCGACGCCGCCCGGGCCGGCGAGCGGGCGGGTGCCCCGGGCGTGGACGAGTGGCTCGACGCCGACCTGCACTTCCCGTCCGGCGCCACCGCCGCCGTGCGCTGCAGCATGGTGCACCCGGACCGGGACTTCTCGCTGCGGGTCGTCGGCACCCGCGGGGAGGTGACGGCGCCGGCGTTCGTCGAGCCGAACCGGGACGACCGCCTCCTGGTGCGCACACCGGCCGGGGAGCGCACCGAGCACCTGGGCACCCGGACGTCGTACACCTACCAGCTGGAGGCATTGGTCGAGGCACTGCGGCACGGGTCCCCGGTCCCCACCGGCGCGGACGACGCGGTCGCGACCATGACGCTGATCGACCGGTGCTACCGGCTCGCCGGGCTGCCGCCCCGGCCGCGGCTGCGGCACGAGCCGCACCGGGCCGGGGCCTGACCCGGCCCTACAGCTTCTCGGCCGCGGCGCGCAGGTTCTCGGCGGCGAGCGCCAGGCCCTCGAGACGGTCGTAGGCGGCGTCCTCGTGCTCGATGTTGACCGCCATGTCGGGGTCGACGTCGGCGAGGGCGCGCAGGAACTCCGCCCACCAGTCGACGTCGTGGCCGACGCCCACGGCCACGAACCGCCAGCCGGGGTTCTCCGGCCAGGCGTTGCACCAGAAGCCGTAGCCGGTGGGCACCTTGCCCGGGGCGTCGGCCGGGACGCGCTCGAACGAGGTGTCGAGCACCCCGCGGATGTCGACCCCGGGGGTGATCATCGCGTCCTTGGCCGCGGCGTGGAACACCAGCGGGCCGAGGTCGCGGATGCAGGCCACGACGTCCATGCCCTGCCACATCAGGTGCGAGGGGTCCATCTCGGCGCCGGTGTTCGTGGCGCCGATGGTGTCGACCAGCCTGCGCAGGGTCACCGGCGAGAACACCAGGTTGTGCGGGTGCATCTCGATGGCCACCCGGACGTCGGAGGCGCGGGCGAGGGCGTCGATCTCCGTCCAGAACTCGGCCGCGACGCCCCACTGGTAGTCCAGGACGTCCATGTAGACGCCGTCCCACGGGTTGACCACCCAGGAGGGGTACCTGGCGTCGGGGTCCGACCCGGGCGTGCCCGACATCGTCACCACGTGCCTCACCCCGAGCAGGCCGGCCAGCTCGATGGTGCGGCGCAGGTCGTCGGCGTGCTTCGGGCCGACGCCGGGCAGCGGGTTCAGCGGGTTGCCGTTGCAGTTGAGCCCGGTCAGCTCCATCCCGCGGGAGGAGAAGGTCTCCAAGTAGTCGCGCCGGGCCTGCTCGGAGGAGAGCAGCAGGTCGACGTGGCAGTGCGGTGAGGGGATGAAGCCGCCGGTGTTCACCTCGACGGAGGTCAGGCCGTCGGCCTGCAGCACGTCGAGGGCCTCCTCCAGCGGACGGTCGTGCAGGCAGGCGGTGTAGGCACCGAGCTTCAGTGACATCGGGGATCGGCCTTCCGGTCGGCGGGTCAGTGGGTGGGGACGGGGACCGCAGCACCGCCGGACTGCGCGGACTGCACGACGGCCTGGACGATCTGCATCGTGTGCAGCCCGTCGGCGAAGCTGGCGTTGCGCGGCAGCGGGTCGGGGGTGCCGGCGATCTGGTCGAGGAAGGCCCGGCACTGGTAGACGAACATCTCGGCGTTGCCGCCGCCCACGCCCGGGGCCTCCATCGGGTAGCCGCCGGCGAAGTAGGGCATCTGCGGGCCGACGATGACCTGCCGCACGCCGCGGGTGCGGGCCTCGGGCTGGCGGTCGTCGAAGAGGTACTCCGAGGGCCGGTGCCAGTCGAAGGAGGCCCGTCCGTCCAGGCCGTAGACGTCGAAGGCCAGCCCGTTGGGCATGCCGAAGGCGGTGCGTGACACCGAGAAGGACGCGGACAGGCCGGACTCGAAGCGGGCCGAGAACACGGCGGTGTCCTCGTTCTCGACCTCGCCCATCTCCTCGCTCACCGGGGCGGCGTCGTGGCCCACCGTGGGGCCGAGGGGGAGTGGCCGCTTGGGGATCTGGGTGGACAGCACCGCCCCGGACACCGCTACGACCGGTCCGCAGAGGAACTGGCCGACGTCGATGACATGGGCGCCGATGTCGCCGAGGGCACCGCTGCCGGGGCCGCCCCTGTACCGCCAGGTCAGCGGGCCGCGGGGGTCGCAGGCGTAGTCGCACCAGTAGCGGCCGTCGAACAAGGTCAGCTCACCCAGCTCGCGGTTCTGCACGTGATCGCGGATCGCGGCGATCGCCGGGGACCGGCGGTAGGTGTAGCCGACCGCGGTGACGACGTCCGCGGACTGCTCGGCGGCGACCATCGCGCGGGCGTCCTCCAGCGAGCCGGCCAGCGGCTTCTCGCAGAGCACGTGCTTGCCGGCGGCGATGGCCGCCTCGGCGATCGGCCGGTGCAGGGAGTTGCCGACGACGATGCTGATCGCGTCGATCGAGGGGTCCTCGACGACCTCCTCCCAGCCGGACACCGCCCTCTCGAAGCCGTAGCGGCGGGCCGCGTCGCGGGCGAGCTGCTCGTTGACGTCGGCGATCGCGGCCAGCCGGACCGGCGGGAGCCCCTCCCCGAAGACGGTGTTCACCTGGCGGTAGCCCGCGGCGTGGCTGCGGCCGGCCATCCCGGCCCCGATCACCGCCACCGACAGTGGGCGCTGGGACATGGCTGCTCTCCTCTCATCGGGCGGACGCCGGCCCCTGCGGTGCGGACGGCGGTCTCGCCGACGTGGCACGCTCCCGCAGGGGGCACCGGGCCCGTGGGTGCTTAAAGCGCTTTAATGATGGCGCGATCACAGCAGGGTGCCGCGGTCGTGTCAAGGGAGGAGGTGGTCGCCGTGAGCGCGGAGGAGTCGCTGCGTCGTCCCCGGCTGCAGGACGTCGCCGCCGAGGCGCGGGTCTCGCCGGCGACGGCCTCGCTCGTGCTGCGCGGCGTCGCGGGCCCCAGCAGCGCCACCCGCCAGCGCGTGCTCGACGCCGCCACCCGGCTGGGCTACCGGGCCGACCGCGCGGCGAGCCTGCTGGCCCGCCGGCGCAGCAGGCTCATCGGCGTCCTGATGGACGTCCGCAGCACCTTCCACGCCCAGCTCGTCGAGGACGTCCACGAGGCGGCCGAGGAGCACGGGTACGACCTGGTGCTCAGCACGGTGACCCGCACCCGCGACGAGGGGCGGGCGATCGAGACGCTGCTCGACTCGCGCTGCGAGGCGCTGGTCCTGCTCGGCCCGGAGGCCCCCTCCTCACGGCTGGGCGCGCTGGACCGGCAGCTGCCCGTGGTGGCCGTCGGCCGCGCGGTGCCCTCGGCCGGTGTCGACGTCGTCCGGGTCGCCGACGAGGAGGGGGTCGCCCAGGCCGTCGACCACCTCGTCGGCCTCGGGCACCGCCGCATCGCCCACGTCGACGGCGGGCCCGGGGTCATCGCCGGCGGCCGGCGGCGCGGCTACCAGCGGGCCATGCGCCGGCACCGGCTCGGATCGCACGTGCAGGTCGTGGCGGGGAACTCCGGCGAGGCGTCCGGAGCGCGGGCGGCGCGGACGCTGTTCGGGTCCGAGACGCCCCCGACCGCGGTCGTGACGTACAACGACGCCTCCGCCGTCGGCCTGCTCGACGCGCTGCTGCGCAGCGGCGTGGACGTCCCGGGCCAGGTGTCGGTGGTGGGCTACGACGACAGCCCGCTCTCGCGGCTCGCGCACGTCGACCTGACCACCGTCAGCCAGGAGTCCCGGGAGCAGATGCGGCACGCCGTCGCCGCGGTGGTCGAGCGGCTCGACGGCGGCCGCACCGGGCACCGCGAGGTCGTCGTCCCCCCGCGGCTGGTGGTGCGGGGGACGACGGCTCCGCCGCCCGGGGAGGACTGACTCGGCGAGGCCGCGGGCTCCGTCCTGACAAGCCGTTGACAGTGGCGTGGGTGACCGGCGAGTCTTCAAGCGCTTCAAGTCCCCGACCGTGGAGACCCCCATGGCCCAGACCGCCACCGCTCCGGCCACCGAGATCGACTACAACCCGTTCGCGCCGGACTTCTACACGTCCGACCCGTTCGGGACGTACCGGCGGATGCGGGACGAGGCGCCCGTCTACTGGAGCGAGCGCTGGGGCTGGTACGCCCTGACCCGCTTCGACGACGTGCGGGCAGCGGCGCTCGACGCGGACACCTTCCGCAGCTTCGAGGGCATGGACATCGACGACAGCCGGCTGGAGCAGGTCCCGCCGGGGTCCATCGGCAGCATGGACAACCCGCGGCACGACCAGGTGCGCTCGGTGGTGCAGCCGTACTTCCTGCCGCGCCGGATCGCCGGGCTCGAGGACGGCGTCCGCGCGGTGGTCCGCGACCTCGTCGGCTCGTGGCGCGACCGGGGCGCGGGCGGCCGGGGGAGGGTGGACATCGCCCAGGAGCTGGCCTGGCCCATGCCCTTCGACGTCTTCTTCCACCTGATGGGCCTGCCGAGCCGGCACGACCAGGACCCCCTGGAGCGGGCGCGGCGCGACCAGCTGGAGCACTGGACCCACGAGCTCAAGGACCGGGTGCCCGGCACCCCCCACCTGACCGAGGTGGCGCGGGCCGCGACGGCCGGCGTCCAGCAGTTCTTCATCGACCTGCTCGACGAGCGCCGCCGCTGCGGGCGGGACGACCTCGTCACGGAGTTCGTGAACGCCGACATCGACGGGGTGCCGTTCGTGGGCGAGCGGGTCACGACGGAGTCCGAGGTCAGCGGCCTGATGATGATCCTCTTCCTCGGCGGGGTGGAGTCCACCGCCGGGCTGACCGGCACGCTGTTCGAGCTGCTCGCCGAGAACCCCGATCAGCGGGCGCTGCTGCAGGCCGACCCGTCGCTGATCCCGGCCGCGGTGGAGGAGGCCATGCGCCTCATCACGCCGCTGCAGCTCACCGCCCGCACGACCTCGCGCGAGGTCACCCTGCACGGGGTGACGATGCCCGCCGGGAGCCGCGTCGTCCTCATCCCCGGCGCGGCCAACCGCGACGAGCGCCAGTTCCCCGACCCGGACACCTTCGACATCACCAGGCCCCGGGGCCGCCACCTCGGCTTCGGCGAGGGCGTGCACGGGTGCCTCGGCGCCCCGCTGGCCCGCCTCGAGGCGCGGATCGCCCTGGAGGAGGCGCTGCCGGTGCTCGGCGACTACGACCTCGCCGGCCCGCCCACCTTCTACCCGAGCTCGCCCAACATGTACGTCTGGAAGAACCTCCCGGTCACGTTCGGCGCGCCGGCCCGCCGGCCGCACGTCGAGGCCGTCCACCACCGGACGACGACCGTCACCCTCGCCACCGCCGAGTTCGAGGCCGAGGCGCGGGTGGCCGCCAAGGAGGAGGTGGCCGACGGCGTCGTCGCCCTGACCCTGCGCGAGGCGGGCGGCCGTCCGCTGCCCGCCTGGGAGCCGGGCGCGCACGTCGACCTCGTCCTCGACGGGGTGCCCACCCGGCAGTACTCGCTGTGCGGTGGTGCCGCCGACCACTCGGAGTACCGCCTGGGCATCCTGCGCGACGCGGACGGCCGCGGCAGCTCGCGGTTCGTGCACGACCGGCTGGCCGTCGGCGATCCGGTGCGGGTGCGCGGCCCGCGGAACAACTTCCCGCTGGTCGGCTCGCCGCGGTACCTGTTCATCGCCGGTGGCATCGGCATCACACCGGTCCTGCCGATGATCCGGGCGGCGGAGGCCGCGGGCGCCGACTGGCGACTGGTGTACGGCGGCCGGCAGCGGGCGTCCATGGCCTTCCTCGACGAGCTCGCGCCGTACGGCGACCGGGTGTCGGTCCGCCCGCAGGACGAGACCGGGCTGCTCGACCTCGACGGCCTGCTGGGGACGCCCGAGCCGGACACGCTCGTCTACTGCTGCGGCCCCGAGCCGCTGCTGGCGGCGGTCGAGCAGCGCTGCACCGGCTGGCCGCGGGGGGCGCTGCACGTCGAGCGGTTCGCGCCCCGGCCCCAGGGCGAGCCGGCGCGGGCCGAGGCGTTCGAGGTCGTGCTGGAGCAGAGCGGGCTCACCCTGACCGTGCCGCCGGACCGGTCGATCTTGTCGGTCGTCGAGGAGGCGGGGGTCGGCGTCCTCTCCTCGTGCGCCGAGGGCACCTGCGGCACCTGTGAGACCGCCGTCCTCGACGGCGTCCCCGACCACCGCGACTCCGTCCTCAGCGACGAGGAGCGGAAGGCGGACGACTGCATGATGATCTGCGTCTCCCGCGCCCGGGGCGACCGGCTGGTCCTCGACCTCTGAGGAAGGACCCCGCGTCCTCCATCCCTCGCAAGCTCGGGACGGGGCCCTGACCCGGGGCCGTTCCAGACCGTCACGGAGGCGGGGCGGTGGTGCTCCGGACGACGAGCCGGGGCGGGACCACGAGCTCGCGCTGCTGGACGGGGACCCCGTCCAGCCGGTCGAGGGCGCGCCGGACGGCCAGCGTGGTCAGCCGCTCGACGTCCTGGGCGACGGACGTGAGGTCGACCGAGGAGAGCCGCGCGAGACGGCTGTCGTCGTAGCCGGCCACGCTCACCTCACCGGGCACCGAGCGGCCCGCACGCCGCAGCACGTCCAGCAGGCCCACGGCACACCGGTCGTTGAAGACCGTGACCGCACCGGGCAGGGGGCCGGCCAGGAGGGCGCGCGCCGCGGCGGCGCCCTCCTCCTCGGTGGGCCCACCGGGCACGACCCGCGGCTCGAGCCCGTGCCTGCGCACCGCCCCCCGGTAGCCCCGCCGTCGCTCGGCCGCCCCGGGCGCCCGGCCGCCGTCGACGTGTACGACGTCGCGGTGCCCGAGCGCCACCAGGTGGTCCACCGCCAGGTGCATGCCCTCGTCGTCGGCGGTCCGGACGACGTCGACCGCGGCGGACCGCACGGAGCGGGCGACGACCACCACGGGGAGGCGGGTGGCGAGGTCGGTCAGGTGCGCGGTGGGCGACGAGGGCCCGAGCAGCACCAGTGCCTCGCAGCGGTCCCGCAGCAGGCTGTCGACCGCTCGCTGCTCGCTGCGTCCCGGTGTGACGGCGCTCAGTGCCAGCTCGTACCCGGCCTTCTCGGCGGTGTCGTAGAGCCCGGCCAGCAGGTCGCCGTGGAAGGCGTGCTGGACCCCGAAGACGACGCCGAGCAGCCGGCTGCGGGAGCTGCGCAGCAGGCGGGCGCGGGTGTCGGGGCGGTAGCCGAGCTCGTCGGCGGCGCGGCGCACCCGCTCGCGGGTCGCGGCGCTGGCGCCGGGGGCGTCCCGCATGACGATCGAGACGAGCGCCGTGGAGACCCCGGCGCGGGCCGCGACGTCGGCCAGGGTCGGCCGCCTGTCGGGGCTCGTCGGGGGCACCGGGCGAGCGTAGCCCGATGTCCTAGAACGTTCTAGCCGGATGCACTTGACGAGGGAGGGGTCGGCCGTCACGCTGACTGTGCCCTAGAACGTTCTAGACGAGGAGTCGACATGGCGAGCGAGACCGTGGGCGTGGCCCTGATCGGGTCGGGCCGGATGGGGGCCTTCCACGCGGAGACGCTCGCCCTGCGGCTCCCGCACGCGCGACTGGCCGCCGTGGCCGACCCCGCACCGGGTGCCGCCGAGCGGCTGACCAGCGCGCTCGGTGCCGGCCGGGCGTACACCGACGTGGCGCAGCTGTGGGCCGACCCCGACGTCGACGCGGTCGTCATCGCCGCGCCGGCCCGGTCGCACGCCGACCTGGTGGTGGCCGCCGCGGCGGCGGGTCGGCACGCGTTATGCGAGAAGCCGATGGCCGTCACGCTGCCGGACGCCGACCGCGCCATCGACGCCGCCCGCAGTGCGGGTGTGGTCCTGCAGGTCGGGTTCAACCGGCGGTTCGCCGCCGACTGGCGCGCGGCCCGGGCGCTGCTGGACGCCGGCACCCTGGGGACCCCGCGCCTGCTGCGGTCGCTCACCCGCGACCCCGGGGGTTTCGACCCCGCCCGGGTCCTGCCGGACACGATCTTCCTCGAGACGCTGATCCACGACTTCGACACGCTGCGCTTCCTGAACCCCGGCGCCGAGGCCGTGGAGGTCTCCGCCGCCGCGGACGCGCTCGTGGAGCCGGCGTGGCGGGACCGCGGGCTGCTCGACACGGCGGTCGTCACCGTGCGGTTCGACAACGGGGCCATGGCGGTGGCCGAGGCGTGCTTCGAGGCCGCCTACGGCTACGACGTCCGCGGGGAGGTGCTCGGCTCCGGCGGCATGGCGACGATGGGCGACGGCCGGCGCAGCGGGATGGCCTTCTCCGGGCCGGCCGGCCGGCTCGTCGAGACCGTCCGGGGCGACCAGGAGCTCTTCCCCGACGCGTACACCGCCGAGCTGGCCGCGTTCGTCGACGCCGTCCGCGCCGGGCAGCCCGCCCCCGTGACCGGAGAGGACGCCCGCGCGGCGCTGGCGATCGCGCTCGCGGCGGCGGAGTCGGTGCGCACCGGCCGTCCCGCCCGGGTCGAGAAGTGACGTCGTACCGGCTGGCCGCCTCGGCCGAGATGCTCTTCCTCGACCTGCCGTTCGCCGAGCGCGTGCGGCGCATCGACGGCCTCGGGTTCGAGGTGGAGATCTGGGACTGGACGACCAAGGACGTCGACGAGCTGACGAGGACCGGCGCGACCTTCTCCTCCATGACCGGGTACGTGACCGGCACCCTGGCGGACCCCGCCGGCGCCGAGGAGCTGCTGCGCACCGCCGAGCAGTCCCTGGCCGTCGCCGAGCGGCTGGACTGCCCGCGGCTGAACGTGCACGGGACCGGGCTGGACGGCCGGGGGCTGCCGGTGGTGCCCACCGAGGTCGTGACCCCGGCGATGTGGCTGACCGCCGCGCGCACGCTGGAGCGGCTGGCCGCGCTGGGCGAGCGGGCCGGGCGGGTCTTCACCCTGGAGAACCTCAACACCGCCGTCGACCACCCGGGCACGCCGTTCGCCCGTGCCGCCGACACGATCGCGCTGGTGGAGGCGGTCGGCAACCCGCACCTGCGGCTCAACCTCGACCTCTACCACGCGCAGATCGGTGAGGGGAACCTCGTCCAGCTCGTGGAGCGGGCGCTGCCGCTGGTGGGGGAGATCCAGGTCGCCGACGTCCCGGGCCGGTGCGAGCCGGGCACGGGGGAGATCTCCCACCCGGCGATCGCCGCCACCCTCGACCGGCTCGGTTACCCCGGCGTCGTCGCGTTGGAGGGCTGGGCCTCCGGCGACCCGGTGCAGGCCCTCGAGAGCTTCCGCGCCGCCTACTCCTGATCGCCACGTGGGCACCGCACCCCGCGACGACCACGCCGCGGGGACCGCGGTCTCGGTGGTCGCCACGACCTGATCGAGAGGAGCAGGCCCCCGTCCGCGTGGGCGAGGCGCGGGGGTCCGGCCGCGTGTCCACCGGTCGTCGGTCCCCGGCGACCGGCTCTCGGTGGGCCCGCGAGATCCCCGTCACCCCTTCACTACGTCTTAATGTCCTGACATAGTGATGTGGCCGACGCCACGTCGGTGCCGTGTCGCCACTGGAGGGGTCCGCCATGCCGCTCGTCCGCATCGACGTCATCGAGGGACGGCGTACCCCCGAGGAGCTGCGCCGCCTGGCAGACGCCGTCCAGGAGGTCGTGCTCGACGTCTTCGCCGCGCCGCCGCGGGACCGGTACCAGGTGATCACCGAGCACCGTCCCGGTCAGATCATCTGCGAGGACACGGGGCTGGGCATCGAGCGCACCGACGACCTCGTGGTCCTGCAGGTCTTCCAGCAGGGGCGCTCGGAGGAACAGAAGCGGGCCCTCTACGCCGGCCTGGCGCAGCGGCTCGAGGAGGCCGCCGGCCTGTCGCCCAGCGACCTCGTCGTCTCCGTCGCCTCGAACACCCGTGAGGACTGGTCCTTCGGCCTGGGGCGCGCCCAGTTCCTCGAGGGCGACCTCTGAGGAAGGACCCCGTCCTCCGCACCGCTCGCGGGCTCGCGGCGAGTCTCTGGACGGGGCCGCCCTCCTCCGTCACCGCCGTTCCGTCCCCGGGGGGAACACATGTCCGCACGGCCGACGTCAGGCGTCCTCCCCGGGCGGGCGCCCGGAGAGGGGCCCGTTGCCGTGTGCGGTCGGCGCCTGGCGGGTGATGCGCAACCGCTGTCCCGCCGTCACGGCGGCCCGCCGGGCCCGGGAGGAGCCGGGGGCAGGTCGCTGCGCCGGCGCACCGTCGACCGCGCCGAACTCGTCCAGCATCCGGTCGATGGTCGCCAGCAGGGTCGAGTTGACCTCCCAGAGGCCGGAGTGGCTGCGCGGGTCGCCGATCAGCAGGTCCTGCATCAGCGTCCGGCCACTGCGGAGCGCCTCGAGCGCCCCGGCCAGCCGGTTCCACTCGACGCCCTCGGCGTCCCGGGCCTCGGCGATGATCACCCGACCGAACTCGCGGACCACGGTGCCCATGCGTTCGAGGAGGCTCGCGACGGTGCGCCGGACGATGTCGGCGTACCCGGCGTCCTCCCGGACGCCGGTCTGCTCCCGGGTGGCGTCGTCGATGGCCCGGAACAGGGTGCGCAGCGACACCGAGGCGTGCTCCAGGGCGTCCAGGCCCGCCCGCGTCCCCCCGCCGACCGGCGGGACCCGCAGCGCCCGGACGTTGAGCCGGCGGCTCTCCTCGGCGTGGGCCAGCGCGCGGTCGACCCGCGGCGCGTGCCGGTTGAGCCGACGGGCGTCCTCCAGCCAGCGCGTCGACTGCTCGGGGGTCACGCGACCGGCGCGCAGGGCCGACGCCGCGTCGTGCAGGAGGCAGGCGATCTCGTCGGCGAACCGCTCCAGCGCCTGCGTCGCGTACCGGGTCTGCACCGCCGGCGGGAAGACCACGTTGACCAGCACGCCGACGGCCGCCCCGATGAGCGTCTCGACGACGCGGCCGGCGCCGACGTCCTCCGCGCCCGACGCGCCCAGCACGAGCATGGCGCTGATCGGGACCTCCACCAGGTGCGGCCCCAGCCGGAGCAGCTGACCGGCCAGGATCGACGCGGCGACCAGCGCCCCGAGGCTCCACCAGGTGAGCCCGACGACGGCGGCGAACAGCACCGCCAGGGCCACTCCGGACACGACGCTCAGCACCCGCTGGAGGCCGTTGAGGAGGGTGCTGCTGAGGGTCGCCTGCACCACCAGCAGGGCGGTGAGCGCGGCGATCAGGGGCGGCGGGGTGTGCAGCCCCACCGCCTGGGCCACGAGGAAGGCGGCGACGGTCGCCCCCGTCATGCGGGCCGCGCGGAAGGCGGCCGAGCGGCCCCGTCCCTGCACCAGGAGCAGCAGCGCGGCGGCGTGGCCCCTGACCCACCGTCGCCATGCGGTCACCGGGTCATCCTCGCCTGTCTGCGGGGTCCCAGCCGTCCGGCTCGCCGCGCGAGGGCGGCCCCGCACACGCGTCCGGGGGCCGGACCATGACCGTCCCGGAGCCGGGCTGCGGGGCGGCGGGCCGGCAAGCCTGGAGCCTGTCCACGGTGCGCGCGGTCGGCTTCTTGCCACGAGGACCAGAACATCGGCCGGAAGTCCAGAACGAGCACGGTGTGCACCCGCCGGCCGCGGGCATCCCATGCCGCGCGGTGCGCCGACCGGCTCGGCTGCTCCGATGGTCCGGTGACCGTCGCCCGGAACAGCCGCGCCTTGTACACCGGGTTCCGGTCCAGGCTTCCGGACGGACCTGGAGGTCTGGTGCCTCGGGCCGGCGGTGGAAGTACAGCGGGAAGTCGTCGTGCGGGAAGATCTCGCAGAACGTCACCGGTGTCAGATGCTCGGGATCGACGACGACGTAGCGGTCGTCGAGGCCCAGCTCGTCGAGGGCCCGCCGCACGAACCGGCCGAACGATCCTCACCGACTCCGCTGATCAGGGCCGCTGAATGCCCCACCCGGGCCGCGGCGACCGCCACGTTGGCCGCGGCTGCCGCCGAGGAACGTGTCGAACGTCACGACGTCCTACAGCCCCGCGCCGATCCGCTGGGGACGAGTGTCGACCCCACAGCGCGCCAGGGCCAGGACGCCTACGGCCTCCACCATGGTCCTCTCCTCGCCTAGGTCCCGCGCTCATGGAAGGCGACCCGACCCCCGCTGTCGTTCCGCGCCCGGGACCTCAGATAGCCCGCGCCACCCCGGGTACCGACCTGGGGTGGCGCGAGCGGTAGCGGTCCGAACGCTCACCCGCCGCGGACACCGGCCGGGGCTTCGTGCACGAAGTGCCCTGCGTCGTGCGTCCGGAAGTTGTCCTCGAGTTCCTCCAGGGAGCGGCCGCGGGTCTCGGGGGCGAACTTGGTCACGAAGACGATCGAACCGGTGTTGATGAGCGCGAACAGACCGAAGGTCAGCGTCGCTCCGAGCGTGGCAACCAACGGCGGGAAGGCGAAGGAGATCGCCGCATTGACGGTCCACAGCACGAAGACCGCGATACCCATGGCGAAGCCCCGGATGGTCATCGGGAAGATCTCCGAGAGCAGCAACCAGACCAACGTGCCGATGAACGTCTGCACGAAGAAGACGACCAGGAGCATCGCGGCCAGGATCAGGTAGCTGCGGAAATTGGACTCGGGGAGCAGGAACGAGACGGCGAGGACCGCGTGTCCGGCCGCTACTCCGATGAAGCCGGTGATGATGAGCGGCCTGCGGTTGATGAAGCCGAGCAGGATGATGCCGATGACCGTTCCGATGATCGCGATGACGCCGACGGTGACGGTGAGGATCAGGCTGGCGCTCGCTCCGAGGCCGGTGGACTCCAGGATGGTTGGTGCGTAGTAGTTGACGGTGTTGATGCCGGTCGCCTGCTGCACGGTGGCGAGGCCGCAGCCGATCCACAGGATCCGACGCATCCACGGGTAGGCGCGCAGGTCACGCATCGCCGCACCTTTGTCCTCGCCCACGTCGCGCCGGGCGTGCTCGGCGACGACGTTGTACTCCTCGGCGGCCTCTGCCGGGGGCCGGCTCAGGTTCAGGACGCGCCGGGTGTCGTCGAGCCGGTTCCGGACCGCGTACCAGCGCGGCGAGTCCGGCAGGAAGAACAGGCCGACGAACAGGGCGACCGCGGGGATGGTGGCGACGCCGAGCATCCACCGCCAGACGTTCGGGTCATCGATGACCGCGTCGAGGATGGCGTTGGTCGCGAAGGCGAGGAACTGCCCGGTCACGATCATGAGCTCGTTGATCGTGACCATGCGGCCCCGCGCGTCCACCGGCGCCATCTCGGCGAGGTAGAGCGGGACCACCGCTGCCGCGGCTCCCACGCCGAAGCCGAGGAGGATCCGGCCGGCCACCATGATCGGAACGTTCGGGGCGACGGCCGTGATCGCGGCTCCGACGAGGAAGAGGACGGCGCAGACGAAGAGTGCCCCGCGCCGGCCCAGTGCATCGGCCAGTTTGCCCCCCAGGAGCGCACCGAAGGCCGCCCCGGGGAAGAGCAGCGAGCTGACCACGACCGCCTCGCTGAGCGGCGTGAGGTTCAGGTCCTCGCCCATGTAGAGCAGGGCACCGGAGATGACGCCGGTGTCATAGCCGAAGAGGAGACCGCCGAGCGTGGAGATCACGGTCAGCTTGACGAGGAACCGGTTGTTCGCTTTCGACCGCCCGGCTCCACCCGTTGCCTTCACGGAATGGCCGCTTCCATGACCGTGACTCGCCACCATCGCGCCTTTCTTCGACATTTGGCCTCTCATTGGGCCCTGGGCCTCGAGGGCGAACAGAGCGGACGTCGTGACGCCGGCCCCGCACCCAGGTGGTGTCGAGGACGCTAAGCGCGGGTGGTGAGCGTCACAACGGGCGCTTGTGTTCGACATTGCACATTCGATGTTCGGTCCATAACACCGAAGCAAGCAGTCGGCACGAGTATCGGGACCTCGCCGAGCAAGAAGACGTTGCAGAAGTAGGTCTTCGGGCTCTGTTCCGCTCGAGCGGTTCGGCGCAGGGTGCCCCCCATGTCGTCGGTGTCTTCCCCGCCACGGCTGATAAGTGACGAGCTGTGGGCGCTAGCCGAGCCGCTGATCCCGCCACAGAGGCCGGCGGTGCACGGGCGCACCGGTCGACCCCGGGTCTTCGACCGGGACGTGCTCGAAGGCGTCGCCTTCGTGCTCTCCACCGGCATCGGCTGGCCCAAGCTGCCCCGCGAACTGGGTTACGGCTCGGGTTGGACCTGCTGGCGGCGGATGCACGAGTGGGCCGAGGCCGGCGTCTTCGACCAGCTGCATACCGCCGTGCTTGACCGACTCGGCGAGAGTGGCCGGCTGGACTGGTCGCGGGCCAGCCTGGACTCGGTCAGCGTCCGGGCGAAAAGGGGGGTGAGCTGACCGGGCCGAACCCGACCGACCGAGGCAAGGCCGGCAGCAAGTACCACCTGCTCGTCGACGCCACCGGGCTACCGCTCAACGTCCTGTTCTCCGGCGCGAACCGGCACGACAGCCTCTTCGTCGAACCCATCCTCGACCCGATGCCGGCGATCAAGCGAGGCGGCCGCGGCCATCCCCGCCGCCGGCCGATCAAGCTGCACGGCGACAAGGGCTATGACAACCCGCGGGTGCGCCGCTATCTGCGCCACCGCGGGATCACCGCCCGGATCGCCCGAATCGGCCGAATCGGCCGCGACTCCAGCGCGCGACTGGGCCGCCACCGCTGGGTCGTTGAGCGCACCCTCGGCTGGCTGCTGTCCTACAAACGCCTGGCTCTGCGCTACGACCGCACCGCCCTCACCATCACCGCGCTGGTCCGCCTGGCCGTCACCCTGATCTGCGCCCGACGCCTACCCGCGAACTGATGCAACGTCTTCTGAGAGTCTTACCCCGGATGGCTCACCCGTCTACGACGTGGGGGACCACTCCCACCCGTCGCAGGGCGCAGGCCAAGTCCGAGGGTGGCCGCTGGTCGGTGACCAGCCTCGCCAGTCGGCCGAGCGGTGCGATCCGTGCGGGCGCCGAGGTCCGGAACGCCTCCCGTGTCACCACCAGGACCACTTCGTCGGCGATGTCCATGAGCTGCCGTTGGACACTAGCCTCAGCGGGAGACGCCGCGTACAGGCCACGGGCGTCGATCCCGCACGGGGTGAGGAAGAACGTCCGGACCCGCAGCTGGGCGGTCGCAGCTTCCGTCGTGGGGCCGACGAACGCGTGTCGGCCGGCCAGGAGTTCGCCTCCCAGAGCGACCACCCGCTCGAGCCTGCGGGTGGAGAGGCACTGCAGCACGGGCAGGGAGTGGCTGATGACACACCCGCTGAAGGTCTCCGGAAGCGCGCGGGCCACCGCGTGACCCGTCGCCCCGGCATCGATGGCGATCGTGTCCGTGTCGCTCACGAGATCGACGGCATGCGCGGCCACCCGCTCTCGCGCCTCAGCGTCCTCGGGAGAGCCGGAACCCAGCGGAGCGCCGGGCGTGAGGCTGGCCCCGCCGTGCACCAACCGGACGTGACCGTCGTTCTCGAGGGCGTGCAGGTCGCGGCGGATGGTCATCTGCGAGACACCGAGCTGGCGGGCGAGGTCGGTGACCGACAGGAAGCCCACCGATCGCAGCGTTGAGAGCATCCAGGTCCGACGCTCGGCCGCCGCCTCGTAGCGCAGGCTCGGAGCTGTCACGGGGCCGGGTCCTGCCCGGTGTCCGGGGCCACGCGGGCCGGCCCGGTACTGGACCGGACGACGAGCTCGGCCGAGAGCTCCCGCGGACTGCCCAGGCCCGCGTCACGGCCCCGCACGAGGTCCAGCAACAGCTCGACGGCAGCGGTCCCGGCCATGGCGGCCGGGATCCGCACGGTGGTCAACCGGGGCGTCACCATCTCGGCCAGCTCGGTGTCGTCGAAGCCGACGACGCTGATGTCTGAGGGCACACCGATCCCGCGGTCGGAAAGCCGGTTGACCACGCCCACCGCGATCTCGTCGTTGTACGCGACGACAGCCGTCACCGACGCTGCGAGGACCAGGTCGGCAGCGCGCACACCGGCCTGGAACCGCGCCGCGAAGGGACCGAGTTCCGACGCCTCCATGCCCAACCGGCTGCAGGCGTCACGGAATCCGCGCAGCCGGACGTCGTTGGTGTAACCGTCGGGGCCGGCCAGGTAGACAACGGTGCGGTGTCCGAGTGCGTGCAGGTGCTCGACGGCGTGACCGGTCGCCTCGTAGAGGTTCGTGAGCACGGCCGGGATGCCGTCGAGGAGGCGGTTGAGCATGACGATCGGCGTCATGTCGGCGAGTGCCAGCAGGGCATCGTCCGGCATCCGCGGCGACACGAGCAGCAGCCCATCCACCTGCTGCGCCAGGGCTCGTGCCGACGTCTCCTCGTCGTGCACGACCTCGTCGGACCCGGCGACGAAGAGGGCGTAGCCCTCCCGGCGTGCCTGCCGGTCGACCGCCTTGGTGACGACGGCGGAGAAGGAGTTCGAGACGTCCGGGACGACGATGCCCAGGTTGCAGGTCCGCCCCCGCGCGAGCGCACTCGCTGCCGGATGGGGGGCGTAGTGGAGCTCCCCGGCCGCCGTCATGACGCGGCGCCGAGTCTCGTCAGCTACCGCCTGGGGCTGGGTGAACACCCGGGACACCGTCGCAGTCGACACACCGGCCCGGGCCGCGACCTTGCGGATGGACATGGCGCCTCCTTGTGCGTGTAACGCAGTCTGCAAGCGTTTTCAGTCACAGTCAAGGGGTGGCATGGCCCGTCGTAGCGAGCCGGGGCGCATCTGGAGGGCGGCCTCGTGAGCTCCGGCGTCCACACGCGGCGCCTCACCCGACGCACCTTGCGCAGGAAGAGACGACGGGCCCCGCATCGATCAGTGCAACGATCCGGTGTGCGGCCGCCGCGTCGATCAGATGGAGCTGGCTCACCAGCTCTGTCCGATGCTCGAGCAGTGTCGGGAGTTCGAGGTCCTGTTGGCCACGCTCACCAGCGGGAACCACGACTGGCTGGGGGTCCGGCAGAACGGCGAGTTCCTCGTGGACGGCTGTGGCTGTCCGACGTCGTCCTCGACGACCCGACCCTTGCACCCGACGGTGCCTGGACGGACGGTCGGCCGAGGAGCGATCGGTCGTCAGGTGCTCCCCGCGACTGCTCCCCCTGGCTCGTTCACGGACTCCTCGACGCTTGTACCCGCTGACCGAGAGTGCCACGAACTCACTGGCCGACCCATGGCCTGTCGCCCGTCGACGTCCGGGTCGCGGCGAACCCGGCACCGGGGGAGCCACCGACCGGCTGTCGCCGCAGGGCCGGAGCGGCTGGGCTACGAGGGGATGGTCGCGCTGGAGGGGCGACGGGCGACCCGGCGGATGCCCCGACCGGTGTCCGACCCCTTCATCCCAGCCGGCCGGTGGTAGCGGGCTCGACCACCCGACCTGTCGCCGCGCTGGTCCGTGCGGCATCGAGCACCTCGACGCCGGTGACGGCGTCCCACGGGTCGACCGGGGCGGTCTGTCACTTCAGACGGCGCGGGCGATGCTGGTGTAGAAGGCGCTCCCGTCGCCCGGCTGCGAGGGCACGGGGGTGACGCCGCCGCGGTGGATGCCGCCCCATCGGCTCTCGGGGACCGTGGCCCACGCGGCTCCCTCCGCCTCGGGTGTCCGGCCGGCCGTCAGCCGCGCGGTCCGGCCGTCGTCGTCGGGAACGAACAGGGTGGCAGCGGCGCCGTCGACCCGGAAACGCGAGCCGACGTCACCCTGCCGCGCCCAGTTGCCGGTGACGTGCGAGATCACCCCGCCCTCGTGGTGGAGAGCCACGAAGAACCCCTCGTCGAACCCGTCCTCCTCGGCGCCAGGCGCAGCTCGGCGTAGACCGACCCGACCGGGCCCAACAGGTGCAGGGCCTGGTCCACCGGGTGGCTGCCCAGGTGCAGCAGCGCGCCACCGCCGGTGACCGGGAGGCCCTCCGGCTGCGGCGGCTGCTCCATCCGCGACTCGAAGAGCAGCACCTCACCGAGCGCGCCGTCGGTGACGACCTGCGGGACGGTCCGAAGTCCGCATCCCACCGGCGGCTCTGGTACATGGTCAGCAGAACGCCGGCGCTCGACGGCGAGCACGGTCTCCCGCGCCATCGTTGCGTCGGGGGCGAAGGGCTTGTCGCACACGACCGGCAGCCCGAGCTCCACCGCCTCGCGCACGAGGCATGCATCGCGGGGTGCCTCCAGGGGCTGAGGAACTCGACGCGGTGGACATCCCTCCCGTGGTCCGGTGAGGCGGCCGGCTCCTCCGGCATGACGGTGGACAAGCGCGGCGGTCCGAGGAGGTACTTCCCGTTCCGCCGGACACCCAGCCGGTCGTAGTTCTCGGTCGCGAGTCTGGCCCAGGGTGCCTCGGGCTTCCTGCACTGCTCGAGGATCGGGTGGTGCGCCCGGCTTCTCGCTTGTGAGCAGGGCTCGGGCCGTGTGGTTGTCAGGCCATCACTGCCGCTCCCGGCTCTCCGTTCGAGCCACTGGGAACGGGCCTCGGATGAGGGGCGACCGAGGCGTGCGATGCGTCCAGATGGGCGGACGTGCCCTGGTCGGGAATGAGGGAGACCCTCCCGCTCGCGACAGCAGCCGACTCGCTCGCCCGGAGCAGGGCAGCCGGCGCCGGCGGAGACGGGTCTCGCCGGCGCCGGCCGGTCACGTGGCCCCGTCCAGAGGCTCGCCGCGAGCCCGCGAGCGGTGAGGGGGACGGGGTCCTTCTTCAGGCGTTCTGCGGGAAGCCCAGGTTCAGGCCGCCGTGGCTGGGGTCCAGCCAGCGGCTGGTGATGACCTTGCCGCGGGTGAAGAAGTGCACGCCCTCGGCGCCGTGCGCGTGGGTGTCACCGAAGAGGCTGTTCTTCCACCCGCCGAAGGAGTAGTAGGCCATCGGCACCGGGATCGGCACGTTGATGCCGATCATCCCGACCTGCACCTCGTGCTGGAAGCGCCGGGCGGCGCCGCCGTCGTTGGTGAAGATCGCGGTGCCGTTGCCGTACTCGTTGCTGTTGATCAGCTCGACGGCGTGCTCGTAGGTGTCCACCCGCAGCACCGACAGCACGGGGCCGAAGATCTCGTCGGTGTAGACGCTCATCGCCGGCTCGACGTGGTCGACCAGGGTCGGGCCGAGCCAGAACCCGTCCTCGCCGCCTTCGGGCTGCACCTGGCGGCCGTCGACGACGAGCTTGGCGCCCTCCTTCTCGCCGGCCTCCACGTAGGACTCGACCCGGTCCCGGTGCCGCTTGCTGATCAGCGGGCCCATGTCGCAGCCCTTGCGGCCGTCGCCGGTGCGCAGGGTGTGGGTGCGCTCGGCGATCCGGGCGACCAGGTCGTCGCCCACCCCGCCGACGGCGATCACGGCACTGATCGCCATGCACCGCTCACCGGCCGAGCCGAACCCGGAGTTCACCGCCGCGTCAGCGGCGAGGTCCAGGTCGGCGTCGGGCAGCACGACCATGTGGTTCTTCGCCCCGCCCAGGGCCTGCACCCGCTTGCCGTGCCGGGTGCCGGTCTCGTAGACGTACTGGGCGATCGCGGTGGACCCGACGAAGGACACCGACTGGATGTCGGGGTGCTCGAGGAGCCGGTCGACGGCGACCTTGTCGCCGTGGACGACGTTGAACACGCCGGCGGGCAACCCGGCCTCCTTCCACAGCTCGGCGATCCACAGCGACGCCGACGGGTCCTGCTCGCTGGGCTTGAGGACGACGGTGTTGCCGGTGGCGATCGCGATGGGGAAGAACCACATCGGCACCATCGCCGGGAAGTTGAACGGGCTGATGATCGCGACCGGTCCCAGCGGCTGGCGCACCGAGTGCACGTCGACGTTGGTCGAGGCGTTCTCGGTGAAGCCGCCGCGGACCAGCGAGGGCACGCCGCAGGCGTACTCCACGACCTCCTGGCCGCGGGAGACCTCGCCCAGGGCGTCGTCGAGGACCTTCCCGTGCTCGGCGGTGATGATCGCCGCCAGCTCGGGCTTGCGGGCGTTGAGCAGCTCGCGGAAGCGGAAGAGCACCGCGGTGCGCTTGGCCAGCGAGGTGTCGCGCCAGCCCGGGAAGGCCGCCGAGGCGGCGGCCACCGCCGCGTCGACCTCCTCGGTCGAGGCGAGCGGGACCTCGCCGATGACCTCGCCGGTCGCCGAGTCGGTCACCTCTCCGGTGCGGCCACTGGCGCCCTCGCGGCGGGCGCCCTCGATCCAGTGCGGGATGTGCGTGGGCATGGCTGCCTCTCTGGGTGGTTCGGTCCGCCGTCAGGGAGCGGTGTCGTCAGGGAGCGGTGTCGTCAGGGAGCGGTGTCGTCAGGGAGCGGGGTCTGCGGGAAGTTCGGCCGGGAGGTGCCGGCGTCGGGCCCGGCCGCGTCGGCGTCCGGGAGCGTCCCCGCGGGGAAGTGCTTGCCGACCAGCCGGCGGATCGCGTCGAGCATGCGGATGCCGGACTCGCGGGCCTGGTTGTCCCAGCCGAAGACGCAGGTGGTGAGGACGCCGTCGAAGCCGATCCCCGCCAGCGCCGCGAAGGCCTCGTCGGCGTCCACGTCGCCGCGCCCGAGCTCCATGTGCTGGTGGACGCGGGTGGTGTTGCCCGGCGGGTTGGTGATGTAGCGCAGCCCGTCCGAGGCCCGGTGGTCCATCGAGTCGGCCACGTGCACGTGGGTGAGCAGCTCGCCGGCGTTCGCGATGATCCCCGGCGCGTCGTCGCCCTGGTGGAACGTGTGCGGCATGCAGTACAGGAAGGACACGCACGGCGAGTCGATGCCGCGGATCATGTCGAGTGCCGGGAGGCCGAGCTCGATGAAGTCGTCCGGGTGCGGCTCGAGGGCCAGCTTGACGCCCTCGCGCTCGAAGACCGGCAGCAGCTCCTCCATCGACCGCCAGAACATCGCCTCGGCGAGCTCGGGCGCCTCGGGCCGGCCGTTGAACTCCGAGTTCATGGTGTCCACGCCGAGCTCGACGCAAATCTCGATGGCCCGCCTCCAGTAGCGGACGGCGGCCTGCCGCTCCACCTCACCCGGGCCCGACCAGCGCATGACCGGCAGCAGCGAGGTGACGCCGACGCCCGCATCGGACAGCCTCGACCGGAACGCCCGCACCGTGGCGGTGTCCACCCGCGGGTGCTTGAAGAACGGGATGAAGTCCTCGCGGGGGGACAGCTCGATCCACTCGTAGCCCATGCCGGCCACCACGTCGGGCAGCTCCAGCAGGGGGACGGTGCGCAGCATCTGCGGGTCCAGGGCGATCCTCATGACGCCGTGCCCTCCCGCGACGCCAGCCGGACCTCGGTGCGCTGCCCGCTGCGCAGCGCCTCGACGCCGGCCGCGCACACGGCCTGGGCGGCGTAGCCGTCCCACGCCCCGGGGCCGTCGACCTCACCGCGGCGGGCGGCGTCCACCCACCGCTGCAGCTCGATGTCGTAGGCCCGGCCGAACCGCTGCCGGAAGTCCGGCGCGATGCCGGTCGACCGGGCGGCGCCCGACGACCCGCCGGACGTGCGCACCAGGCCGGCGTCGAGGCCGATCATGGCGCTGCCGTCCTCACCGACGACCTCGGTGCGCACCTCGTAGCCGACGCCGGTGCTCACGAAGCACTCGACGTCGACCATGCGGCCGCTGGTGGTCTCGAACAGCACCAGCAGGGGGTCGGACTGGCCGGCGACGGCGTGCCGGGTCGCCTTCGGGCGCAGCACGGTGACCGCGGCGATCTCCTCGTCGAGGAGGAACCGGGCGACGTCGACCTCGTGCACCACCGAGTCGTTGACCATCATCTCGCTGGTGAAGTGCGGCGGGACGGCGGCGTTGCGGTGCGCGCAGTGCACCAGCAGCGGCTCGCCCAGCCCGCCGGCGTCGATCAGCGCCTTGAGCTCGGCGTACTCGGGGTCGAAGCGGCGCATGAACCCGACCTGGACCAGCCGCCGCCCGGTGCGCGCGGCGTACTCGTCCTCGGCCCGCACCACGGCCAGGGAGCTGTCGGCCTCCATGGTCAGCGGCTTCTCGCACAGCACCGGCTTGCCCCGCTCGATGCAGGCCAGCACCTGCTCCTCGTGGAACTGACCGGGCGTGGCGATCAGGACGGCGTCGACGTCGTCGTCGGCGATCGCGACCAGCGGGTCGCCGATCACCCGGCAGCCGGGCACGGTGGCGGCCACCTGCTCGGCCTTCTCGGCGAAGGCGTCGCTGACCGCGACGACCTGGGCGCCCGAGATACGGCTGTAGAGGCGGGCGACGTGGTCGGCGCCCATCATCCCGACGCCGAGGACGGCGACCTGCAGCTCGCGGGCGGGGACGTCGGCCAGGTCCGGGAGCGCCCCGGCACGGGTCTCGGCGGTGGTCATGCCCGGTGCTCCTCTGCACTCGTGGTCTTCGGGGCGCCGATCTGCAGCGACGGCAGCTGACAGCCGGCGATGTGCCTGTGGGTGCGCTGGGCGATCGGGAAGGGCTGGTCCGGCGGGCAGGGGTACATGTCCTGCTCGACGATCGCGAAGACGTCCAACCCGTGCGCCTCGATCGCCTCGAACAGCGGCGGGTAGGCCGGGACCCCGGTCGGCGGCTCCACCATCGCGCCCATCCGCACCGCCTCGGGCCAGACGATGTCCTCTTCCAGGATGCGGTCGATGAGGACCGGGTCGACCTGCTTGAGGTGCAGGTAACCGATCCGCTCCGGGTACTTGTTGATCAGCTCCAGGTTGTCGCCGCGGTAGTAGCTGACGTGCCCGGTGTCCAGGCACAGCGGCACGTACTGCGGGTCGGTGTCGGCGAGGAACCGCTCGATGTCGCGCTGCCAGCCGACGTGGCTCTCGGCGTGCGGGTGGTAGGCGATGGTCAGCCCGTACTCGTCCCGGATCGCGCGGGCCAGCCGGTCCACACCCGTGGTCTTCGCCTGCCACTGGTCGGCCGTGAGCTCGCGGGACTCGATGTCCGCGCCGGTCTTCTGGTCGCGGAAGGTGTCGGGGATGACCACCACGTGGGTGCCGCCCATCGCCTGGGTCAGTGCCGCGACGTCCTTCACCTGGCCCCACACCGCGTCCCAGGAGTCGGGCCGGTGCAGGTGCTCGAACACGGTGCCGGCCGACACCTGCAGCCCCCGCGCCGCGAGCTCGTCGGACAGCTGCGCCGGGTCGGTGGGCAGGTAGCCGTAGGGGCCCAGCTCGATCCACTCGAAGCCGCAGGCGCTGACCTCGTCGAGGAACCGCTGCCACGGCACCTGTTCGGGGTCGTCGGGGAACCAGACGCCCCACGAGTCGGGGGCCGACCCGACGCGGATCCGGGCCCGGCCCGGCTCGGCGGCGGCCTGGGCGGGGGCCGCGGGGTGCTGCGCGGTCATCTGTTCTCTCCTCCGTGGGCGGGCGTGCGGATCAGGACTGCGGGGTGTCGCGCTCGGACGGCGCGAGGTAGGCGGGCCGCTGCACGGCCTTCCAGCGGTCGTAGACCGCGCGGGCCTCCTGGGTGCTGGACAGCGTGGAGACCTCGCTGACCGGCACGTCCCACCAGGACTCGCTGGAGGGGGCGTCGATCAGCGGGTCGGTCTCGACGTGCACGACCGTCGTCCGGTCGCTGGCCTTGGCCTTGCGCAGCGCCGCCTCGAAGCTCGGCCCGTCCTGCGCGACCAGGACGTCGACGCCGAGGCTCGCGGCGTTGGCGGCGAGGTCCACCGGCAGCACGTCGCCGTCGAGCCGGCCGGACTCCGAGCGGTAGCGGTAGCGGGTGCCGAACCGCTGCGACCCCAGCTGCTCCGACAGCGCGCCGATCGAGGCGAAGCCGTGGTTCTGCACCAGGACGACGACGATCTTGACGCCCTCCTGGACGGCGGTGACCAGCTCGGTCGGCATCATCAGGTAGGACCCGTCGCCGATCATCACGAAGACGTCCCGGTCGGGGCTGGCCATCCGGATGCCGATGCCGCCGGGGATCTCGTACCCCATGGTCGAGTAGCCGTACTCGACGTGGTAGCCCTTGCGGTCGCGGACCCGCCACATCTTGTGCAGGTCACCGGGCATCGAGCCCGCGGCGCAGACGACGACGTCCCGCGGGGCGGAGACCTCGTTGACGATGCCGATGACCTCGTTCTGGGTGAGCCGGCCGCCCTCGCCCGCGCTGGGCACCTCCGGGTGGTAGGCGGCCTCGACGGTGGCCTCCCACTGCGCGGCGAGCTCGGCGGTGCGCTGCCGGTGGGCGTCGTCGACCGACCAGCCGGCCAGGGCGTCGGTCAGCGCGGTGAGCGTCTCGCGGGCGTCGGCCTGCACGCCCACCCCGGCGTGCTTGACGGCGTCCATCGAGGCGACGTTGACGTTGACGAACCGCACGCCGGGGTCGTTGAACGCGGTGTGCGACGCGGTGGTGAAGTCCTGGTAGCGGGTGCCGATCCCGATGACGACGTCGGCCTCGCGAGCCAGGGCGTTGGCCGCCGTCGTCCCGGTGGAGCCGATCGCCCCCACCGACTGCGGGTGGTCGTAGGGCAGCGCGCCCTTGCCGGCCTGGGTCTGCCCGACCGGGATGCCGGTGGCCGACACGAAGGCGTCCAGCGCCTCGGTGGCCTGCGAGTAGATGACGCCGCCGCCGGCGACGACCAGCGGCCGGCGGGCCGACCGGATCACCTCGACCGCGCGCTGCAGGGCGGCCGGCTCGGGCAGCGGCCGGCCCACGTGCCAGGTGCGCTCGGCGAACAGCTCGACCGGCCAGTCGAACGCCTCGGCCTGCACGTCCTGCGGGAAGCAGAGGGTGACCGCGCCGGTCTCGGCCGGGTCGGTGAGCACCCGCATCGCGCCGAGCAGCGCGCCGGGCAGCTGCTCGGGCCGCCAGATGCGGTCGAAGTAGCGCGACACCGGGCGGAACGCGTCGTTGACGGTCACGTCGCCGCTGTGGGGCTGCTCCAGCTCCTGCAGCAGCGGGCCGGCCGAGCGGGTGGCGAAGGTGTCGGCGGGCAGCAGCAGCACCGGCAGCCGGTTGATGGTCGCCAGCGCCGCGCCGGTCAGCGTGTTCGTCGAGCCGGGGCCGACGCTGGTGGAGACCGCCCAGGTCTGCAGGCGGTCCTTGGCCCGGGCATAGGCGACGGCGGTGTGCACGACGGCCTGCTCGTTGCGGCCCAGCACGTAGGGCAGCGCGCCGGGCTCGTCGATCTCGGCCTGCAGCAGCGCCTGGCCGAGCCCGGCGACGTTGCCGTGCCCGAAGATGCCGAAGCAGCCGGCGAACAGCCGCTGGCGCTGCCCGTCGCGCTCGGTGTGCTGCTGCGCGAGGAAGCGCACGACGGCCTGGGACACGGTGAGCCGCACGGTGTCGGTCCGTGCCGGCGGCGGGTAGTCGCTCACGGTCGGGGGGCTCCGTTCTGGTCGGTGCCGGCGGGGGAGTGCAGGGGGAGGCGGGGGTCGACGTCCTCGTCGGCCCAGGTGCCACGGATCCAGGTGTGCGCGGGGTCGTCGACGATCCGCCAGGCGCGCTCGTCGCCGGGACCGGCCATGACGTTGAGGTAGTAGAGGTCGTGGCCCGGAGCGGCGATGGACGGCCCGTGCCAGCCGTGCGGGATGAGCACGACGTCGCGGTCGCGGACCTCGGCGAGCACGTCGATCGGCCGCTCGGCGGTTCCGTAGACCCGCTGGTAGGCCAGGCCGGGCTGCCCCTGCGGGCCCGGGGCGACCTCGAAGTAGTAGATCTCCTCGAGCTCGCTCTCCACCTCGGAGGCCTCGTCGTGCTTGTGCGGGGGATAGGAGGACCAGTTGCCGCCGGGCGTGAGGACCTCGCAGGCGATGACCGCGTCGGCCTCGAACACGCCGGCAGTGGCGAAGTTGTTCACCTGCCGGCTGCACCGGCCGGCGCCCCGCAGCTCGACGGGGACGTCCGACGCTGGGCCGTAGCGCACCGGCAGGCGACGGGAGGCCCGCGCGCCGCACAGCGCGAACCGCCCGCCGTTGCGGCTGGCGAGCTCGGCGGTGACGCCGAGCGGCAGGTAGGCGAAGTCGGTCGGCCCGGCGAACACGCCGCTGCGCCCGGCGAGGGTGAGCACCTCGCCGTCGCACTCGACGACCAGCCCACCCGAGAGCGGGACGACGAGGACCTCGTCCGCGCCGGTGTCCAGGGTGTGCGAGCCGCCAGGGGGCAGCTCCAGCACCCGCAGGCTGGAGTGTCCCCAGCCGGCGGACTCAGGGGTCACCTCGAGGGCGTACGGGCCGGAGGCTGCGCTGCCGGCAGGCAGGTGCTGCGACGCGGTGGTCGCGGTCATCGAAGGACCCTTCAGTGCACGAGGGAGACGGCAGTGTCGACCGCGGAGGCGACGTCGTCGTCCAGCGGGTAGAGCAGCGTGCGGCCGACGACCAGGCCGCGCACGGACGGCAGCGCGAGGGCGTCGCGCCAGGCGGCGTAGGTCTCCTCGGGTCGGCGGGAGGGGTCCCCGCCGAGGAGCAGCGTGGGCAGGGTGGTGGCGTCCATGACCCGCTCCATCTCGGCGACGACCGGGAGCTTCATCCAGGTGTAGGCCGAGGTGGCCCCGAGCCCCTGGGTGATGTGCACCGACTTGATGACCGCGTCGGGGCTGAGGTCGTTGGTGACCCGGCCGTCGACCCGCCGGGACAGGAACGGCTCCAGCATCGCCACCACGCCGGCCCGGGCCAGCTCGGTGACCGCCCGGCCGGAGGTCTCCAGCATCTGCACCGTGCCGGGGTCGTCGAGGTCGATCCGGTTGAGCATCTTCGCCGCGTCGAAGCGGGCCTCCACCACGCCAGCGACGTCGTAGCCGGTCATCCGGTCGTCGAGCTCGAAGCTGGCCCCGGCCAGGCCGCCGCGGTTCATGGAGGCGACCACGACCTTGTCCTCGAGCGCGCCGAGCAGCAGCAGGTCCTCGGCGATGTCGGCGGTGGCCAGGAGGCCGTCCACGCCGGGGCGGGCCAGCGCCGTCCGCAAACGGTCGAGCATGTCGGTGCGGCTGTTCATCGCCGCCGGACGCCCCTGGGCCGACAGCGCGCCGCGGGCCGGGTGGTCGGCGGCCACGAGCATGAGCCGGCCGTCCTCGGGGAGGAAGGCCGGCCGCCGGCGGCGTGCGGCCAGCGCCCGGCGGATGGCCTGCGGGTCCCGGCTGCGGACCTCGGTGACCTCGGCGTAGGTGGTGCACACCGGCCGGGACCCGTGGGTGTCGGGTGCGGGGGCCTCGGTGGGGGACAGGACGGTGTCAGACACGGGTGCCCTCCAGGGACGCGGTGACGTGCTGCTCGATCTCGGCGGAGGTGGGCATCGCGGTGGAGCACTCCAGCCGGGAGGCGACGATGGCGCCGGCGGCGTTGGCGTTGCGCAGCATCTGCTCGAGGGGGAGCCCGGTGAGCAGACCGTGGACCAGCGAGCCACCGAACGCGTCACCGGCCCCGAGCCCGTTGACCACCTCGACCGGTGTGGGCGGGACGACGACCCGCTCGCTGCGGGTCTTGCCGAGGACGCCGCGCGGGCCCTGCTTCACGATCGCCAGCTCGACCCCGGCGTCGAGCAGGGCGTCGGCCGCCCGGTCCGGCTCGGTCTCGCCGACGGCGACCTCGCACTCCTCGCGGTTGCCGACGGCGACGGTCACGTGGGGGAGGACCGCGCGCACCTGCGCCGTGGCCTCCTCGTGCGACGTCCAAAACGTCGGCCGGTAGTCCAGGTCGAGCACGGTGTGCCGGCGCCGTCCCCGGGCCTCCCAGGCCGCGTGGTGCGCCGACCGGCTGGGCTCCTCGGACAGGCCGGTGACCGTCGCCCAGAACAGCTCCGCGTCCCGGATCGCGGCCAGGTCCAGGTCCTCCGGCCGCAGCTGCAGGTCCGGGGCCTTCGGGCGGCGGTAGAAGTACAGCGGGAAGTCGTCCGGCGGGAAGATCTCGCAGAAGGTGACCGGCGTGGGATGGGCCGGATCGACCACCACGAGCCGGTCGTCGACACCGAGGTCGCCCAGCGCGCGCTGGACGAACCGGCCGAACGGGTCGTCGCCGACCCCGGTCACCAGGGCGGTGGCGTGGCCGAGCCGGGCCGCGGCGACCGCCACGTTCGCCGCACTGCCACCGAGGAACTTGCCGAACGTCTCGACGTCCTCCAGGCCGACCCCGACCTGCAGCGGGTAGACGTCCACCCCACTGCGGCCCATCACGACCACCTCGAAGCTGTCTGTCACGGTGCTCCGTCCCCTCGCCCGTCGACGTCCGCCTGCCCCTGGGACTGTGCTCCGGGCCACACGGACGTGTCAAGACTTTGTTAGGACATAAAGGCAACAAGACGTCCGGTGGTCAGTTGCCCCGGAGAGATGATGACGACAGGACGTCCTGAGGTGCGATCATGTACCGGCGGGGCCGAGTTCCCGGTCGAGCCCGCGCGGTGCCCGCAGCCGAGGAGGTCCTGTGCTGACGTTCGACATCGACCGCTCCAGCCCCACGCCGCTGTACTTCCAGCTGGCCCAGGCGATCGAGGGGGCGATCGCCGGTGGCGACCTGCCGGCCGGATCCCGCCTGGAGAACGAGATCCTGCTGGCCCAGCGCTACGGGCTGTCGCGGCCGACGGTGCGCCGGGCGGTGCAGGAGCTGGTCGACAAGGGGCTGCTGGTCCGTAAGCGCGGGGTCGGCACCCAGGTGATCCAGCCGCACGTGCGCCGGTCGGTCGAGCTCACCAGCCTCTACGACGACCTCGCGCGGGGCGGCGAGGCACCCACGACCGAGGTCCTGTCGCTCGAGCGGGTACCGGCGCCGGCCGACATCGCCGAGGAGCTCGACCTGCCGGAGGGGGACGAGATCGTCGTCGTGCGCCGGCTGCGGCGCTCCCACGGGGAGCCACTGGCGCTGCTGACCAACCACCTCCCGGGCCGGTTCGAGCCGACGGTCCAGGACCTCACCGATCGCGGGCTGTACCAGTACCTGCGGTCTCAGGGGGTGCACCTGCGGGTCGCCCACCAGCGGATCGGCGCGCGGCAGGCCCGCACGGACGAGGCCCGGCTGCTGGAGGAGCCGCCGCGCTCGGCCCTCCTGACGATGCAGCGGACCGCGTTCGACGACCAGGGCGTGGCCGTGGAGCTGGGCCGGCACGTCTACCGCGCGTCCCGCTACGACTTCGAGACGACGCTCGTCGGTCGCTGACCCACCCGGGCCGCGCGTCGGGGCTTCGGCATGACCTGCCTCACCGCGCAGCGCCGACAGCCGGTGGCGTCGGCCACATCTGCTCACTCGCGGTGGGGACACTCACAGTGTCCGGGCGAGATATGCCAAGGCGTCAGGACGACCATGGATGTCGGGACACCGACCGACACCCGAGGAGATCGTCATGCAGGGCACCGCCTTCGCCATCGCCGCCACCACGCCCGACCTGGGGTGGGTGGACTCGCTGCGCCGTCGCCGGGCCGAGCGCCACGCCCGCCGCGCCCTCGAGCGCGAGCTCGCCGACTACGCCACCGCCAGCGCCCGGGACGACCTCGCCGCCCTGATCGCCGGCCACGGGGTTGCCGACAGCGAGGCCGCCGACGTCCTCGTCCGCCAGGCTCGCCGCGACCTCTTCCGCGCCTGAGGAAGGACCCCGTCCTCCCCACCCTTCGCAGGCTCAGGGTGGGGCCCTGGACGGGGCCGTCATGCTCAGCTGAAGGGGTTCTCGCCGGCCTCGATCCGTGCGGCGAACTCCCGCAGCGCCGCCGTGTCGGGGGTCCCGCCGGCGTTCCGGATGGCGGCGTCGAGCGCAGCGAGGACCTCGTCCGCCGGCCGGCCGGCCATGTCGTCGCCGATGTCGGCCAGCGTGGGGGCGATCCGCTCGCTGAGCAGCTCGGCCCGCCGGCGCACCAGCGGCTGCAGCAGGTGGAGGAGCTCCGACTGGAGTCCCTTCCTCGGTCGACGCGCCACGTCGGGACTCCTCGGCACACGGGGGAGCTCGCCGGACAGACCCCGTTGAGGACGCGGCAGCGAGCCGCCGTCAGTGGACACCGACTCGTGCGCCCGGAGCAACCCCGCCGTCCCCGGCCCGGCGATCGGCGGTGGACAGCCGGCGGTCCGGCGGCGAAGACCCGATGAGCTCCGGGTGCAGGAGGAGCGTCGGCTCCCCGAGCCGCTAGGGCTGCGCGGGGTCGTCCCGGCCGGGCGGCCGGACGGCGTCGTCCTCGCCCGGCCGGTCCCATCGACCCCGCGGAAGGCGCGCTCACCGCGTCGCTCACCCAGCCGGGCACCCGGTTCCCCTCGTCGTCGGCTCCGCCCGACCCGGATCCGATCGGCCGGTCGCTTCCCGACGCGGTAGTGGGACCGTTATCCACAACACCCAGCGCTCATGGAGCCGGGCGACCTGCAGCGGGACGACCTGCGTGCGAGGCTGGTGCCCGCCCGGAGCCGCGACCTCCCGCGCCAGCCACGCGCCACTCCCTCGGTCACCGGTGTCCGTTCCTGGGGCAGGTGCGCATGGACGTGGTGGAGCTCTCCCGGTTCCAGTTCGCCTCGACGAGCATCTTCCACTTCTTCTTCGTCTCGCTCACCGTCGGGCTGGCCTTCCTCATCGCGGTGATGGAGACCTTCGCCTTCGTCCGCAGCGACCGCCGCGAGCTCTACGGGAAGATGACCAACTTCTTCGGTCACCTCTTCCTCATCAACTTCGCCGTCGGCGTGGTGACCGGCATCGTGCAGGAGTTCCAGTTCGGGATGAACTGGAGCGAGTACTCCTACTTCGTCGGCAACATCTTCGGCGTCCCGCTCGCGCTCGAGGTGCTGATGGCGTTCTTCCTCGAGAGCACCTTCATCGGGCTGTGGTGGTTCGGCAAGGACCGGCTCAAGCCCTGGATGCGTCTGGGGGCCATCTGGCTGGTCGCCATCGGCACCCAGATCAGCGCCTTCTGGATCGTGCTGGCCAACGCCTGGATGCACCACCCGGTCGGCTACGAGGTCGTCGACGGCCAGGCCCGGCTCACCGACTTCGGCGCCGTCGTCTTCAACTACAAGGCCTGGCTCTACTTCGCCCACGTGCAGGGCAGCGCCTGGGTGGTCGCCGGCTTCTTCGTCCTCGGCATCAGCGCCTTCCACCTGCTCCGGCGTCAGGACACGGACGTGTACTCGCGGTCGTTGCGCATCGGGCTGGTCTTCGCCGCGGTGGGCACCGTCTTCTCGGTGGTCAGCGGCCACACCGAGGCGCAGGTCGCCCGCGAGGACCAGCCGATGAAGTTCGCGGCGATGGAGGCGCAGTGGGAGACCTCGGAGTCGCCTGCCCCGTGGTCGTTGGTCGCGCTCATCGACCAGGAGGCCCGGGAGAACACGGTCAGCCTCGAGATCCCCTACGTCGGGTCGATCCTCGCCTACAACAGCCTCGAGGGCCGCTACGAGGGGATCAACCAGCTGGAGGAGCAGTACGACGAGGCATACGGGGAGGGGGACTACGTCCCGCCCGTGGCCTGGGTGTACTGGTCCTTCCGGATCATGGTCGCCATCGGCTCGCTGCTGCTGGCCACGGCCTTCCTCGGCCTGTTCCTCTGGTGGCGACGGCGACAGGGGCTCGACGGGACGCGCTGGTTCCTCCGGGCCCTGGTGCTGTTCATCCCGCTGCCGTGGATCGCGAACTTCACCGGGTGGATGGTCACCGAGATGGGCCGGCAGCCCTTCATGGTCTACGGCCTGCTCACCGTCGAGGAGGGGGTCAGCGCCAACTCCCTCGGCGAGGTGCTCGCCGGCCTGGTCGGGCTGTGGGTGGTGTACCTCGCCCTGATCGGGCTGGACGTCTACCTGCTCACCGTGACCGCACGGGCCGGCATCCACCGCACGCCCGACGCGCAGCTGGTCGCCGCGCCCGCGCCCAGCTACGAGGGCACCGGCTTCCAGGGCTACGAGCGGAAGGACTGACGGTGGACCTCGTCACGCTGTGGTTCTGGCTCATCGCGCTGACGTTCACCCTCTACTTCTTCCTCGAGGGCTTCGACTTCGGCGTGGACATCCTGCGGCCCACGCTGGCCCGGAACGAGGCCGAGGAGCGGGCGCTGACCGGCACCATCGGCCCGTTCTGGGACGGCAACGAGGTGTGGATAATCGCCGCGGCCGGCCTGATGTTCTCGACCTTCCCGATCTGGTACGGCGCGTTATTCAGCGGCCTCTACCCCATCTTCGTGGCGATCCTGCTGGCCCTGCTGCTGCGCGGGGTGTCCTTCGAGTACCGCAACCAGGTCGACAAGCAGCGGTGGCGGGACTTCTGGGACTGGATGTCCTTCCTCGGCAGCGTCGTCCCCTCGTTCCTCTGGGGCGTCGTGATGGCCAAGATCATCGAGGGGCTCGCGGTCAACGAGGACTCCCGGGTGGTCAGCCCGGTCACCGAGCTGTTCACGCCGTTCGCGCTGGTCGGCGGGTGCGCCACGCTGCTGCTGTTCGTGCTGCACGGCGCGAACTTCCTGCTCCTGCGGTTGCACCAGGACACCCCGTTGCACGCCCGGGCCCGCAGGGCGGCGCTCGGGTGGGGGGCGCTGGCGACCGTGGCCATCCTGGCCTTCGTCGTCATGGGCTACGTCACCGAGGGCCTGTTCGAGGACTTCGGCGTGCTGCCCTGGCTCTTCCCGGTGGCGGCGTTCCTGACCCTGGCCAGCATCTGGTTGGCGCTCACGCTGCGCCGCGACACCCTCGCGTTCACGATGAGCGGGCTGACCATCCTCTTCGCCACGGTGACGGTGTTCATCGCCCTGTTCACCCGCGGCGTGGTGCTGCCCTCCACGCTGGACCCGGCGTTCAGCCTGACGCTGCAGGAGTCGGCCAGCCAGCACTACACCCTGGTGCTGATGACCTGGGTGGGCGCGATCTTCCTGCCGCTGATCATCGGCTACCAGATCTGGAACTACTACGTCTTCCGGGAGCGGGTGCGGCCCGACGAGGGTGCCCTCGACCAGGGGTACTGATGGGCTCTCGTCCGGCGGCGCACGGCCCCGTGGCACGGGTGCTGGCCCGGCCCGGACCCCGCCGGCTGGCTCTGGCCTGCGCCGCCCTGGCCGCGCTCACCGCCGTCCTGCTCGTGGTGCAGTGGGCGCTGGTCGCCGCCGTGGTCAGCGCGGTGTTCGCCGGGCGGTCCACCCCCGGCGACCTGCTCGGCGCCCTCGCCGGAGCCCTGGCCGCGTGGCTGGCGCGGGCCGGCCTGCTGGCCCTGCGGGAGCTGCTGGCGGCACGCACGTCGGCGCGGACCCGGCACGAGGTCCGCAGCGAGCTGGTGGGCAAGATCCTGCGGCTGGGCCCCGCGCTGATGGCGGGGGAGCGGGCCGGGGAGCTGGTCACGACGGCCACGGAGGGGGTCGGCAAGCTCGACGGCCTCGTGGCGCGCCTGCTGCCCGGCGCGGTGTGGGCCGCGGTGCTCCCGCCGCTGCTGGCCGGCACCGTGCTGGTGCTGGACCCGCCGAGCGGCGCGCTGCTGCTGGCCACCGGGCCGCTGCTGGTGTTCTTCCTCTGGCTGGTCGGCTCCCTGGCGGCGCGCTCGGCCCGCGAGCAGTGGACGACGCTGGGGCAGCTCGGCGCCGTGCTCGTCGACACCGTGCGGGTGCTGCCGACCCTCGTCGCCTACGGCCGGGCCGGACGGAGCCGGCGCTGGCTCGCCGACGTCGGGGAGGCGCACCGCGCGGCCACCATGCGGGTGCTGCGGACGGCCTTCCTGTCCGGCTTCGTCCTGGAGTTCGGCGCGGTGCTGTGCACGGCCCTGGTCGCCGTCACCGTGGGCGTGCGCCTCTTCTCCGGCGGCCTCGAGCTGCAACTCGCCCTGCTCGTGCTCCTGCTGACCCCCGAGTTCTTCGCCCCGCTGCGCGCGCTGGGGGCCGACCGGCACGCCGCCCTCGAGGGCCGACCCGCCGCCGAGCGGGTCCTCGCCCTGCTCGACCTGCCCGAACCGGACCGCGGCACCGCGGTCGTGCGCCCCGGCGTCCCGCACGTCCGGCTCAGCGGGGTGACCCTGCGGCACGAGGGCAACGAGGTGCTCACCGGCGTCGACCTCGACCTGCCGCCCGGCTCGCGGACCGCCCTCGTCGGGCCCAGCGGCGCGGGCAAGTCCAGCGTGCTGCGGCTGCTCCTCGGCTTCGCCGGCCCCGACGAGGGCACCGTGCTCGTCGACGGCGTCCCGCTCGCGGCCCTGGACCCGGACGCCTGGCGGGCGCGGATCGCCCACGTGCCGGAGCGGCCCTGGCTGCTGCCCGGCTCGGTCCTGGAGAACGTGCGGCTGGGCCGGCCCGGCGCCACCGTCGACGAGGTGGAGACCGCGCTGGCGCGAGCCCACCTCCTCGACGTCGTCCGGCGGCTGCCGCAGGGTCTGGACACGCCGCTGGGGGAGGACGGTGCCCGCCTCTCCGGCGGGGAGCGGCTGCGCATCGCGCTGGCCCGCGCCTTCGTCAAGGACGCCGCCGTCCTGCTGCTGGACGAGCCGACCGCCCAGCTCGACCCGGACAGCGAGGCCGAGGTGCTCGCCGCGCTCGACGCCCTGGCGCGCGGGCGGACCGTCCTCACCGTCACCCACCGCGCGGCTCCGCTGGCCCTGCACGACCGGGTGGTCCCGCTCGAGGACGGCCGCATGGCACCGGACCCGGTGCCCGGCCCGGCGGCCGTGCGGTGAGGGAGGTCCTGCGGCGGCTGCCGCCGGCGCGGACGGCGCTGGCCGTCGCGCTCGGCGCGCTCACGGTGCTCACCGGCGCGGCCCTGCTGGCGACCTCCGGCGCGCTGATCAGCGGCGCGGCCCAGCGCCCCGCGACGCTGCTGGTGCTCATGCCGCTCATCACCGGCGTCCGGTTGTTCGGCATCTCCCGCGCCGCGCTGCGCTACGCCGAGCGGCTGGTCTCCCACGACCTCACCCTGCGCCTGGTCGCGCGAGTGCGGGCCGACCTGCTGGTCCGGCTGGTCCCGCTCGCCCCCGCCGCGCTCACCGGCGCCCGGGGCGGGGACCTGCTGGCCCGGGTCCGCGCCGACGTCGACGAGCTGCAGGGCGTGTTCCTCCGCCTCGTCGCGCCCACCGCCGTCGCCGTGCTCGCCGGCGGCGCGGCGGTGGCCCTGACCGCGCTGGTGTCCCCGCCGCTGGCCGCCGTCCTGGCGGGCGCCCTGCTGGTGCTCGGGGTCCTCGTGCCGGCGGCCGGGCTGGTGGCGGGACGGCGCGCCGCGGTGGCCGCGGGGGAGGCCGACGCCGCCTTCGGCAGCGACGCGCTGGACCTGCTGCGCGGGCTGGCCGACTCCGCCGGCGGGGACGGCGGTGCCCGGGCGCGGACCGTCCTGGAGGACTCCCTGCGGCGGCAGGAGGCCGCCGAGCTGGCGTCCGCGCGGCTGCTCGCCGTCACGACCGTGCTGCGCGAGGCGGTGCCGGCGGTCGGTGTGGGAGCGGCCCTGTGGCTGGTCGGCAACGACGTCGCCACCGGCGCGACGAACCCCGTGCTGCTGGCTGCGAGCGCCCTCGGGGTGCTCGGCTCCTTCGAGGCGGTGGGCGGCCTCGGCGCCGCCTGGAGCGCCGCCGGCGGCATCCGGGCGGCGGCCGGCCGGGTCCGGGCCCTGGGGGAGCAGCGGCCGGCGGTGACCGACCCCGCGGCGCCGCTGCCCCCGCCGACCGGCTCGGCCCTGCGGCTGGAGTCGGTCACGCTGACCCACCCCGGGGGCCGGCCCGCGCCGGCGGAGCTCGACCTCGCGGTGGCGGAGGGGGAGAAGGTCGCCCTCACCGGCCCCAGCGGCGTCGGCAAGAGCAGCGTCCTCGCGCTGCTGATGCGCGCCCTGGACCCGGACCGCGGCCGGGTCACGCTCGGGGACGTCGATCTGCGCGAGCTCGCGCTCGCCGACGTCCGCGCGCGCTCGGCCTGGGCGCCGCAGACCCCGCAGCTCCTCGGCGGCACGCTCGCCGGCAATCTCCGCCTCGCCCGCGACGACGCGAGCGAGGCGGAGCTGCGCGCCGTGCTGGCCGACGTCGGCCTGACCGGCCTGCTGGGGACCGTGGGCCTGGACGGCTGGGTCGGGGAGTCCGGCGAGCGGCTCTCGGCGGGGGAGCGGGCCCGGGTCGGCGTGGCGCGCGCCCTGCTGAGCCCGGCCCCGGTCCTGCTGCTCGACGAGCCGACCGCGCACCTCGACGCCGCCACCACGGCCCGGCTGCTCGACCTGCTGGCCGCGGAGGACCGCACGGTCGTGCTCGTCACCCACCAGACGGCGGACCTCGACCGGCGCTGGCGGGTGGTGGACCTCGCCGCGCCGGCACGAACGGCCACCGCCAGGGCGCCCGTGCCGCGGCCGGTCCCGGCGTCGCGTGCCCTCGAGGCACCCGCCCGCTGACCCGTCCCACGGACCGTGCGGCCTCGGCCTGCGCCCGTAATACCGTTATCCCCAACTGATCGTCGACATCGCCGGACGACGGGCAACAACAACGAGGGGGAAGGGGTCAGGCCGGCGCGCGGCGGGCGCACTCCGGGCAGGGCGACGCCGACCCCAGCCCGCGCCGTCCCGACCAGCTGCCCTGGACGACGGCGACCGGCGTCCCGCAGACGGCCACCCACGGCGGCGGCCCGTCGGCGGCCTCCCGGGGGACGGCGTGCGCGAGCTCGTCCTCCTGGTCCCGGCCGGCCGCGTGCTGGGGGCTCGTCATGGCACCAGCATGGGCTCCGGCAGGACGGGGAGGCGACGGGCCCGGGTCCCTTGATCGGTCCGGGCCCCGGAGGCAGGCTGTGACCCACAGCACACAGACGGGGCAGCCGCCAGGAGGTCGTCGTGCAAGCACGCGTCGGGGACCGGATCGTCGTCCGGTCCACCCACCAGGGAGAAGCCGAGCGCACCGGCCGGGTGCTCGAGGTCAGGGGAGAGGGCGGGGGGCCGCCGTACGTCGTCCGGTGGGACCCCGACGGGCACACCGGCGTCTTCCACCCGGCCGCAGGCACCTGCGCCGTCGTCCCCGAGCCGGCGAACGGCTGAGCGGCGTGGGCAAGGAGACCGTCGCCGCACCGGGCCCGCGGCCGGCCGAGAAGGTCCGCAACGTGGCCCTGGTGGGCCACGCGGCCGCGGGCAAGACCACCCTCGCCGAGGCGCTGCTGGTCGCCACCGGCGCGCTCCCCCGGGCCGGCCGGGTCGAGGACGGCACCACCTGCCTGGACAGCGAGGAGGTGGAGGTCCGCCAGCAGCGCTCGGTGTCGCTCGGCGTGGCCACCGTCGAGCACGCCGGGCACCGCATCACCCTGCTGGACACCCCCGGTTCCCCGGACTTCGTCGGCGAGCTGCGGGCCGGGCTGCGCGCGGCCGACGCCGCGCTGTTCGTCGTCTCCGCCGTCGGCGGCGTCGATGCCACCACCGTGCAGCTGTGGGAGGAGTGCGCGGCCGTCGGCATGCCGCGCGCCGTCGTGGTCACCCAGCTGGACCGCCCGCGCGCCGACGTCGACGACGCCGTCCGCTCCTGCCGCACGATGCTCGGGGACGGCGTCCTGCCGCTGCACCTGCTGCAGCGCGGGCCGGACGGCGCGGTCACCGGGCTGGTCTCCTTGCTGGAGCCGCACCCGGACGCCGAGCTGGGGGGAGCGGGCGAGCAGGACGCCGAGCGGCTCCGCGCCGAGCTGATCGAGGGGATCATCGGCGAGAGCGAGGACGAGACCCTCATGGACCGCTACCTCGACGGCGAGGAGCTCTCCGTCGCCGACCTGGTCGCGGACCTGGAGACCGCGGTGGCCCGCGGCCACTTCCACCCGATCCTGTGCGTGTCCCCGCTGACCGGTGTCGGTGTCGCCGAGCTGCTCGACCTGCTCGTCTCGGCGTTCCCCTGCCCGATGGAGCACGGCTGCCCGCCGGTCACCCGCCCCGACGGCTCCCCGGCGTCCCCGCTGTCCTGCGACCCCGACGGCCCGCTGGTCGCCGAGGTCATCAAGACGACGACCGACCCCTACCTCGGCCGCGTCTCGCTGGTGCGGGTCTTCTCCGGCACGCTGCGCCCGGACACCCCGGTGCACGTCTCCGGGCACGGCCTGGCCGACCGCGGTCACCCCGACCACGACGCCGACGAGCGGATCGGCGCGATCTCCTGCCCGCTGGGGGCGACGCTGCGCCCGGTCGCCGCCTGCCCGGCCGGGGACATCTGCGCGGTCGCGCGCCTCACCAGCGCCGAGACCGGCGACACCCTCTCCTCGCCCGACGACCCGCGGCTGGTGCCGCCCTGGGACCTGCCCACCCCGCAGCTGCCGGTCGCCGTCGAGGCGGCGTCCCGTGCCGACGAGGACCGGCTGGCCACGGCGCTGTCCCGGCTGGTCGCCGAGGACCCGACCGTCCGCCTGGAACGGCGTGCCGACACCGGGCAGCTGCTGCTGTGGTGCGTCGGCGACGCGCACGCCGAGGTGCTGCTGGAACGGCTGCGCACGCGGCACGGCGTCGCGGTCGCCACGGTGCCGGTGCGGGTGCCCATGGTGGAGACCCTCGCCGGGCCGGTGCGGGTCACCGGCCGGCACGTCAAGCAGTCCGGCGGGCACGGCCAGTACGCCGTCGTCGTCGTCGAGGCCGAGCCCGGGCCGCCCGGCTCGGGCATCGTCTTCGAGCAGCGCATCGTCGGCGGCACCGTGCCCAGCCAGTTCCACGGCAGCGTGGAGAAGGGCATCCGGGCCCAGGCCGAGCGCGGGATCTCCGGCGACCGGCCGATCGTCGACGTGCACGTGACCCTCGTCGACGGCAAGGCGCACTCGGTGGACTCCTCCGACGCCGCCTTCCAGGCCGCCGGCGCGCTGGCGCTGCGCGAGGCGGCCGCGGCCGCCGGCACCCGGGTGCTGGAGCCGTGGTGCGAGGTGCAGGTGGTGGTGCCGGGGGAGTACGTCGGTGCGGTGATGAGCGACCTGTCCGGCCGGCGGGCACGGGTCACCGGCAGCGACGCCGACCCCGAGCGCGACCGGACGACGGTGCGCGCCGAGGTCCCCGAGGTCGAGCTGCTCGGCTACGCCGGGGCGCTGCGCTCGGTCTCCCACGGCACCGGCAGCTTCTCCCGCCGGCCGCTGGGCCACGAGCCGGCGCCCGCGTCGCTGACCGCCGTCCCCGCCTGAAGGAGGACCCCGTCCTCCGGGTCCGTGCGGGGGGCCGACGGTCCTCCCCACCGTGCGCACGCTCCGGGACGCCGTCCAGCGGGTAGGGGGCCGGCTCGCGGTGCGCCGCCCCGGTGTGTCGGCGCGGGACACTAGCCTCGGGGGCCGGTGACCAGGGGTGCGGAGGTGTCGTGACGTCGTCCAACGGGCCGTCGGCCGACGCCTCGGCCCGGCCGGGGGCCGACGGGGTGCGGGGCTACGGCACCGTGGCCGACCGCAACCTGCTGCCCGACCGGGTGTGGACGCTGCCGAACGCGCTCTCGGTGCTGCGGCTGCTCGGGGTCCCGCTGTTCCTCTGGCTGCTGCTGGGGCCCCAGGCCGACGGCTGGGCCGTGGTCGTGCTCATGGTCGCCGGGGCCACCGACTGGGCCGACGGCAAGCTGGCGCGCAGCCTCGGGCAGTCCAGCCGGCTGGGGGCCCTCCTCGACCCGGCCGCCGACCGCCTGTACATCGTCGCCACGCTGGTCGCCTTCGTGCTGCGCGACGTCGTCCCGCTGTGGCTGGTCGCCGCCCTGGTGGGGCGCGAGCTGGTGCTGGCCCTGGCGCTGCTGGTGCTGCGCGTCCACGGCTACCCGCCGCTGCAGGTGCACTACCTGGGCAAGGCGGCGACCTTCATCCTGCTCTACGCCTTCCCGCTGCTGCTCCTCGCCGACGGCGACGGGCCGGTCGCGGCCGTCGTGGCACCGGTCGCGTGGGCGCTGACCGTCTGGGGCAGCGCCCTCTACCTCCTCGCCGGCGTCCTGTACGTCGTCCAGGTCGTCGGGCTGGTCCGCGCCGAGCGGGCGGCCGGGAGCCCGCCGTGACCACCCTGCAGCGCGGCGGCGGGCCGCGCTCGCTGGGCGCCTCGCTGCTCGACCAGGTGCTCGCCGAGACCCTCGACCCGGCCTACGCGCAGGCCGCGCGGGCCCGCGAGGCGCGCGCCGCGGGGGAGGAGGCCCCGCGGCCCCGGCGGCGCCGGGGGCAGGTCGCCGTCGCCGCGGTGATGGCCGTCGCCGGTGTGCTGGCCGCGGTCACCTACGACCAGGCCGCAGCCGGCGCCCAGGGCCGCGAGGAGGTGCGCATGGCGCTGGTCGCGGAGATCGAGGGTGAGTCGGCGACCACCGACCGGCTCGCCGCCGACCTGGAGGCGTTGCGCGGGCAGGTCACCGCCGCCCGGGACGACGCGCTGGCGGCCACCGCCGTCGGGCAGCGGGCCCTCGACCGGCTGGCCGGCGCCGAGCTCGCCGCCGCGGTGGTCCCGGTCAGCGGCCCCGGTCTGCTGGTCACCCTCGCCGACGCCGGACCCGACGCCGACGCCGACCCGGTCGGCGGGTCGGCGGAGGTCGACCCCCGCGGCCAGGTCCGCGACGGCGACCTGCAGCTGGTGGTCAACGCGCTGTGGGCGTCCGGCGCCGAGGCGGTGAGCATCAACGGCCAGCGGCTGGGCCCGACGACGGCGATCCGCTTCGCCGGCGAGGCGGTCCTCGTCGACTTCCGGCCGGTCACCAACCCCTATCTGGTCAGCGCGGTCGGCGACCCGGGGACGCTGCGCGGCCGGTTCCTGGCCAGCCCCGAGGTCAACGCCCTCGCCGTCATCTCCGACACCTACGGACTGCGCTTCGAGTTCGCCCAGGAGGACGAGCTGTCCCTTCCCGCCGGGAGCCCCCCCAAGCTCCGTTCCGCCGTCCCGGTGTCCGCGGTGCCACCTCCACCGGCTCCCGAGCCCGCGCCGGGAGGCTGACCGTGATCCCGATCCTCGGCCTGGCCGCCGGCATCCTGCTCGGGCTGCTGTTCGACCCCACCGTGCCGCTGTGGCTGCAGCCCTACCTGCCGATCGCCGTGGTCGCCGCCCTCGACGCCGTCTTCGGCGGCTTCCGCGCCCGGCTCGACGGGATCTTCGACGCCAAGGTGTTTGTCATCTCGTTCGTGTCCAACGTGGTGGTGGCCGCGCTGGTGGTGTTCCTCGGCGACCAGCTGGGCGTGGGCGCGCAGCTGTCCACGGCCGTGGTCGTCGTCCTGGGCATCCGCATCTTCGGCAACGCCGCGGCCATCCGCCGGCACGTGTTCCGGGCATGAATGGGCCCCGGCGCCCGGCGCCCGGGCCCGGTGAGCGGCCGGAGGACGACGTCCACCCCGGCGACGACGCCCCCGACCTCGACGCGCCCGACCTCGACGCGCCCGACCTCGACGCGCCCGACCTCGACGCGCCCGACCTCGATGCTCCTGACCCGGACGCCCCCGGTCCCGTCGCGGACGCCGACCCGCCCGCGGCGGAGCAGCCGCCCCCCGAGGCGCCTGCGCCGCGGCGGCGCCGGCGCGACCCGCTCGCCGCGGCGCTCATCGGCGTCCTCACCCTGTTGCTCGGCTTCGCCTTCGCCGTCCAGGTGCGCACCACGGGGACGGGGGAGGACTACTCGACCCTCCGCGAGGAGGACCTGGTCCGCATCCTCGACGAGCTCGACGCCCGGGAGGACCGGCTGCGCGAGCAGCTCGCCGACCAGCGCGCCGCACTGCGGGAGCTGAACAGCTCCGACAGCCAGTCCGAGGCCGCGCTGCAGGAGGCCCGGGAGCGGGCCGAGGCCCTGGGCATCCTCAACGGCACCGTCGCCGCCCAGGGCCCCGGCCTGCTCATGACCGTCCGCGACCCGGAGGGGCGGGTGCGGGTCGCCGACCTGCTCGACGCCGTCCAGGAGCTGCGCGGCGCGGGAGCGGAGACGATGCAGATCGACGGCGTCCGCGTCGGGGTCTCGACGGCGGTCACCGGCGAGCCGGGGCAGCTGCGGATCGACGGCACCGCGGTGCAGAGCCCCTACGAGATCCGGGTCATCGGCTCACCGCAGGACCTGGAGACGGCGATGAACATCCCCGGCGGCGTCGTCGACCGGGTCGGCCGGCAGGGCGGCAGCGTCGACATCGAGCAGTCCCCGACCGTCCTGGTGGACGCGTTGCGGCAGCTGGACCGGCCTCAATACGCTCAACCCGACACCGACGACGGCAACTGACGCCGCGCCGGCCCACCCCTCCCCGACGAGGAGCCGCTGCATGACCACGCCCGACGACCGCCGCTACACCGAGCAGCACGAGTGGGCCCTGCTGCAGCCGGGTGGGGGCGAGGGCACCGTCGTGCGGGTCGGCATCACCGACCACGCCCAGGACGCGCTGGGCGACATCGTCTTCGTGCAGCTGCCCGAGGTCGGGACCGAGGTCGCGCCCGGCACCGCCATCGGCGAGGTGGAGTCGACCAAGTCGGTCTCCGACGTCTACGCGCCGGTCGCCGGCGTCGTGACCGCGGCCAACGAGGCCCTCACCGACGCGCCGGAGACCATCAACGCCGACCCCTACGGGGAGGGCTGGCTGGTCGAGATCACCGTCGCCGGGAACGGCGACGACCCCACCGGGGCGCTGCTGGACGCCGCCGCGTACCAGGCCCTGGTCGACGCGGGCTGACCTGTCCCGGGCCCCCGGCGAGGGTCACTATGCTGCCCCGTGGGAGCCGCGCGGCCCCCGGGGTGAGCGCCGAGCCTCACCCTGTACGTTCGGTTGACCCTCGGGTCGGCCGCTGGTTCCATGACCCACGGCCCGCCGTGCACGACGCGGCGACCGACCCGCGACGGGCCGTCCGGCCCGTCGTCCGCCGGCCGCCCGCGGCCAGACCCCAGGCCCGCGGCGGTGCCACCCCTGCACCGGAGGAGACAGACGTGCACTGCACTCGTTGTGGCCACAACAACCCCGAGGGCAGTCGCTTCTGCGCGCAGTGCGGCGCGGCGCTGTCCCAGGAGCGGATCGGGGAGTCCACCAGCGTCATCCCCAAGGTGGGTGGCGAGGACTCCGCCGAGACCCCCGAGGTCACCGAGGCCGACGCCCACGCCGGCGCGGTGGAGTCGCTGCCCGCGGGCTCGGCCCTGCTGGTCGTCAAGCGCGGCCCCAACGCCGGCAGCCGCTTCCTGCTCGACCAGGACGTCACCACCGCCGGTCGGCACCCCGACAGCGACATCTTCCTCGACGACGTGACCGTCAGCCGCCGGCACGTGGAGTTCCACCGCGAGGGCGGCGGCTTCTCGGTGCACGACGTCGGCAGCCTCAACGGCACCTACGTCAACCGCGAGCCGGTCGACGTCGCGACGCTGGCCGGGGGCGACGAGGTGCAGATCGGCAAGTTCCGCCTCGTGTACCTGACCGGTCCGCGCACGGGCGAGCCCGCCGGCGCGTGACCGAGCCCGCGAGGTCACGCATGTGCGCGGCACCACCGGGCACGAGCGCGACGAGCGCCAGCGAGGAGCGCTCGTGACCCGGCGGGCAGCCGGGGGGGCGGGGACGCTGCCGACAGCACGGCCGGCGGCGTGAGCGCGGTGCCCTCGCGTGCCGACGAGTCCGGGCAGCCCGACGAGCGGCACACGCCGCGCCTCACGATCGGCGAGGTGCTGACCGTGCTGCGCGAGGACTTCCCGGACGTCACGATCAGCAAGATCCGGTACCTGGAGTCCGAGGACCTGGTGCACCCACAGCGCACGCCGTCGGGGTACCGGAAGTTCTCCTCGGCCGACGTGGCCCGGCTGCGGTACGTGCTGGCCGCCCAGCGCGACCAGTACCTGCCCCTGCGGGTCATCAAGGACCACCTCGCGGCGCTCGACCGCGGCGAGCCGCTGCCGGGCAGCGCGCCGCCGACGGCGCCGCCGCCGGAGGAGGACGCCGACACCGGCAGCCTGACCAGCGAGCAGTTCGCGCGGGCGTCGGGACTCGAGCCCGGGCAGCTGGCCGCCTGTGTGCAGTTCGGGCTGCTCACCCCCGACGCCGACGGGCGGCACCCCGCGGCCGACCTGCCGATCGCGCGGGCGGCCGCCGGTCTCGCCCGGCACGGCATCGAGCCGCGGCACCTGCGCGTCTACCAGAACGGCGCCGAGCGGGAGGCCGGGCTGGTCGAGCAGCTGGTCGCGCCGGTGCTGCGGGCGCGCTCGGAGGAGGCCCGCAACCGGGCCACCGAGAAGCTGCGGGAGCTCGCGGGGCTCTCCGCCCAGCTGCACGGAGCCCTCCTGGAGGCACGCCTCCGGGACCTCCTGCGCCCCTGACTCGGGCGTACCGTGGTCGGAGCCGGGCTCCGAGTCCGCGGCCCGGCGCCGAGCCGTCGTCCACCAGCCGCCCGTACCGATCCACCGCCCGTTCCCGGGCCGCAGCTGAGGGAGCCCCACCGTGCAGGAACTCAGAGTCGTCGGCGTCCGGGTCGAGCTGCCCGGGAACCAGCCGATCCTGCTGCTCAAGGAGACGCAGGGGGAGCGGTACCTGCCCATCTGGATCGGTGCGGTCGAGGCGGCCGCGATCGCCTTCGAGCAGCAGGGCGTGCGCCCGGCCCGGCCGATGACCCACGACCTGCTGCGCGAGGTGGTCCGCGCGCTGGGCGCGGAGCTCGAGGCCGTCAACATCACCGAGATGCGCGACGGCATCTACATCGCCGAGCTGGTGTTCGGCGACGACCGGGTGGTCAGCGCCCGCCCGTCGGACGCCGTCGCCCTCGCCGTCCGCACCGGTGCCCCGATCTTCGGCGCCGAGGACCTGCTCGACGAGGTCGGCATCGAGATCCCCGACGAGCAGGAGGACGAGGTCGAGAAGTTCCGCGAGTTCCTCGACCAGATCTCCCCGGAGGACTTCGGCGCCGGCTCCGGCTCCGGCGGCGGCCCCGCCTGAAGCCAAGGACCACCCTTCCCCCCGCGCCCCGGAAGCGGGCCTCCCTCCCCCCGCCACTCACAGGCTCACGGCGGGACCCCGCAGCGAGGCCGGCGGAAGCCTGAGAGGTGGCCGTTCTCGTACGTCACCGCGCCCGGGACGGGGGCGGCTCCGGACGGCGCGGCGGGGCCACGCGGTCGGCGGGCGTGCGGCGCGGGTGACTGCTGTGACGGCAGGGGCGCGTGCGGCGGGTCGTCGCGGTCGGAGGCGCGATCCGGGTCAAGGGCGAGGCACGGTGCGCCGATACCCCTCCGATGGGTGAGTGCCGCGACACGCCGCCCTCCTCAGTTGACCCACCCCAGGGCCCGGCTTACGGTCGGCGAACAACAGCGGTGGAAGTACTGGCACGCGACGCGGCAGCCCGCCTGCAGCGACACGAGTCCGGCGCCCACCGCGGGGACCGCGGCGTCAGCTGCGGGAGCAGAGGAGGACGCTGACGTGAGCGACCAGAGCAAGGGCTCCCAGGGTCAGCTCTTCAGCGACGCTGCCGTGGGCGCGCCGTCCTACGACGAGGTCGACAGCGACCTCGTCGGGTACCGCGGCCCGACGGCGTGTGCCGCTGCCGGCATCACCTACAGGCAGCTGGACTACTGGGCCCGTACCGGCCTGGTCGCACCGTCGGTGCGCAGCGCCACCGGCTCGGGGACCCAGCGGCTGTACTCCTTCCGCGACATCCTGGTGCTCAAGGTCGTCAAGCGGCTGCTCGACACCGGCGTCTCGCTGCAGAACATCCGCAAGGCCGTCGACCACCTCCGCAACCGCGGCATCAAGGACCTCGCGAACGTCACGCTCTTCTCCGACGGCGCCACGGTGTACGAGTGCACCTCCGCCGAGGAGGTCGTGGACCTGCTCGCCGGAGGTCAGGGCGTCTTCGGCATCGCCGTCTCCGGCGCGCTGCGCGAGCTCTCCGGCGAACTGGCCGAGCTGCCGGCCGAGCGCATCGACGGCGCCCCGCTGCACACCACCGACGACGAGCTCTCCCAGCGCCGCCGCCGCCGCGCCGCGGTGTGAGGCGATGACACCGCCGGCCTCCGGCCGACACCGCGGCCACGTGCTGTCCTTCTGCTGAGCCGAGCCCCACCCGCCCCGCCTCGTCGGACCGCGCCTGACGTCGGTCGCCTCGTCCGCGCACCCGCCGCCGTCCGCTCAGCCGCTGGTAGCGTCGTGGTAATGGCGGACCGTGCCCCTGAGCCCCTGCCCGCACTCGCCGCGCTGGACCCCGCGGGGTCCTTCGCCGCCCGGCACATCGGCCCGCGACCCGACGAGACGCAGGCGATGCTCGCCGCCGTCGGCCACCCGACGCTGGAGTCCCTGGTCGACGCGTGCGTGCCCGAGGGCGTCCGGGACCGGACGCCGCTGGACCTGCCGCCGGCCGCCGACGAGGCCACCGTGCTGCGGCTGCTGCGCGAGCGGGCCGAGGCCAACGACGTGCACACCTCGATGATCGGGCTCGGCTACTCCGGCACGGTCACCCCCGCGGTCATCCAGCGGACCATCCTGGAGAACCCCGCCTGGTACACCGCCTACACGCCCTACCAGCCCGAGATCAGCCAGGGCCGGCTGGAAGCGCTGATCAACTTCCAGACGATGGTCGCCGACCTCACCGGCCTGCCCGTCGCCGGCGCCTCCATGCTCGACGAGGCGACCGCCGCCGCCGAGGCGATGACCCTGGTCCGCCGGGCCGGGCGGGCCAAGGCGGAGGCGGTGTTCGTCGTCGACGAGGACACGCTGCCGCAGACCCTCGCCGTCCTGCGCACCCGCGCCGAGCCGCTGGGCATCGCCCTGCACATCACCGACCTCTCCACCGGCTGGCCCACCGACCTGCCCGAGGCCGGGGCGTTCGGCGTGCTGCTGTCCTACCCGGGGGCCAGCGGCGCCATCCGCGACCACCGGGCGCTCGCCGCCGCCGCGCACGAAGCCGGCGCCGCGGTCGTCGTCGCCGCCGACCTGCTGGCGCTGACGCTGCTGGAGGCGCCGGGGGAGTGGGGCGCCGACGTCGCGTGCGGCAGCTCGCAGCGTTTCGGCGTCCCCATGGGGTACGGCGGCCCGCACGCCGGCTACCTGTCGGTGCGCGAGGGGCTGGCCCGGCAGCTGCCCGGCCGGCTGGTCGGCGTCTCGGTCGACGCCGACGGCGACGCCGCCTACCGGCTGGCGCTGCAGACCCGCGAGCAGCACATCCGCCGGGAGAAGGCGACCAGCAACATCTGCACCGCGCAGGTGCTGCTCGCCGTCATGGCCGGCGCCTACGCCGTCTACCACGGCGCGGAGGGTCTGACCGCGATCGCCGCCCGCGTGCACCGCAGCGCGCAGGCCCTGGCCGGCTGGCTGCGCGCGGGCGGAGTGGAGGTCGTCCACGACCGGTTCTTCGACACCGTGCACGCCCGGGTGCCCGGCCGGGCCGCCGAGGTGGTCGCCGCGGCCGCGCAGCAGCGCATCAACCTGCGGCTGGTCGACGCCGACACCGTCGGTGTCGCCTGCGACGAGACGACGACGGTCGACACGCTGCGCGTGGTGGCGAAGGCCTTCGGCGTCCCGGTGGACGACGCGACGCCGGACGACGGCGGTGCCGACGCGCTGCCCGCCGAGCTGCGCCGCCGCACCCCGTTCCTGACCCACCCGATCTTCTCCGCGCACCGCTCGGAGACCGCGCTGCTGCGCTACCTGCGCTCGCTGTCGGACAAGGACCTGGCGCTGGACCGCACGATGATCCCGCTCGGCTCCTGCACGATGAAGCTGAACTCCGCGGTGGAGATGGCCGCGATCACCTGGCCGGAGTTCGCCCAGCTGCACCCGTTCGCCCCGGCCGAGCAGGCCCGCGGCTACCGGCAGCTGATCGACGAGCTGTGCACCGCGCTGGCCGAGGTCACCGGCTACGCGGCGGTGAGCGTGCAGCCCAATGCGGGCTCGCAGGGCGAGTTCGCCGGGCTGCTGGCCATCCGCGGCTACCACCGCTCCCGCGGCGAGGCACACCGCGACGTCTGCTTGATTCCGTCCTCGGCGCACGGAACCAACGCCGCCAGCGCGGTGATGGCCGGGATGCGGGTGGTCGTGGTGGCCTGCGACGAGGCCGGCAACGTCGACGTCGCCGACCTGCACGCCAAGGTCGACCAGCACGCCGAGCGGCTGGCCGCCATCATGATCACCTACCCGTCGACGCACGGGGTGTTCGAGGCCGACATCCAGGAGATCTGCGGCGCGGTGCACGACGCCGGCGGTCAGGTCTACGTCGACGGCGCCAACCTCAACGCGATGGTCGGCCTGGCCCGGCCCGGCCGCTTCGGCTCCGACGTCAGCCACCTGAACCTGCACAAGACCTTCTGCATCCCGCACGGCGGCGGGGGCCCCGGCGTCGGGCCGATCGGCGTCCGCGAGCACCTGGTGCCGTTCCTGCCCGGCCACCCGCTGGTCGACACCGGGACGCAGGGCCCGGCGGTCTCGGCCGCGCCGTGGGGGTCGGCCGGCATCCTGCCGATCTCCTGGGCCTACGTGCGGCTGATGGGGCCCGACGGGCTGCTGCGGGCAACCGAGCACGCCATCCTGGCCGCCAACTACGTCGCCACCCGGCTGCGCGAGCACTACCCGGTGCTCTACACCGGCGCCGACGGGCTCGTCGCTCACGAGTGCATCCTCGATCTCCGGCCTCTGACCAAGGCCACCGGGATCACCAACGACGACATCGCCAAGCGGCTGGTCGACTTCGGCTTCCACGCCCCGACGATGAGCTTCCCGGTCGCCGGCACGCTGATGGTCGAGCCGACGGAGAGCGAGGACAGGGGCGAGCTGGACCGCTTCGTCGACGCCATGGTCGCCATCCGCGCGGAGATCGAGAAGGTCGCCACCGGGGAGTACGACCGGACCGACAACCCGCTGCGCAACGCCCCGCACACCCTCGCCATGGTGGCGGGGGAGTGGGACCGGCCGTATCCGCGCGAGGTCGCCGTCTACCCGGTGCCGGCGCTGCGCGGCCGCGGCTACCTCGCACCGGTGCGCCGGATCGACCAGGCCTACGGCGACCGCAACCTGGTCTGCTCCTGCCCGTCACCGGAGGCCTTCGCCGAGCCCGACCCGCCCTCGGGGCCCGTGGCCCGCGTCCCGGACCGCGCCGAGGGGGCTCCCGACGACCTGGGGACGGCGGCCGACGCGGTCCCCGCCGGCGCTCCGGCCTGACGACGGTCGTCCCTGCCGGGGCATCGCCGCGGGCTCTCCGGGCGGCCAGCGGACCCTGACGCGGAATCAGGCCGTGGGTCGGCCCTGACGGTCGCGGCCGTGGCGCCGACCGTCAGGGCCGGCGCCACCGCCCTCGCGCGACTGCCGTACACCCGTTATCCCCAACTGCCCGACGCCTCGAAGATCCCAGAAGGACCGGCTGCTGCGGAGGAGGGGAGCCCGCCCTCCGGGACCCCGACGGCTGTCGTGGGCGGCAACACGGGTGTCGCGGGCGGCGATCAGGGCCGGCGCTCGCGGCGTGCGCTCCGATCCGCGGGGGACGTCCGGGCGACACGGGGCGGCCGACGCCGCAGGGTCGGTGTCGTCGGCGACCGGGCTGACCGCGGGGTCGTCGCCGTCGACACGCGGCGAGCGTCGACTGATCCTGCTTACGGCCAGTCACATCCCATACTGCCGTTATCCCCAACTCGGCCGAACAACGACCAGGAAGGACGAAAAGCGGCCGACCACAGGCAGGCCCTGCCCCGCGTCGGGCTCAGATCTTGCGCAGCAGGACCCGGCGCACCTCGTGGTCGGCGGCCTTCTGCAGCACCAGCCGGGCGCGGGAGCGGGTCGGGGCGATGTTGTCGCGCAGGTTGGGGCCGTTGACGGCCGCCCAGATGCCGAGAGCCGTCTCGCGGGCCTGCTCGTCGGTCAGGTCGGCGAAGCGGTGGAAGTAGGCACTGGTGTCGGCGAACGCCGTCCGCCGCAGGGCGAGGAAGCGCTCGACGTACCACTGCCGGATGTCGGACTCGGCGGCGTCGACGTAGACCGAGAAGTCGAAGAAGTCGGAGAGGAACACCTCGGGTGCGCGGCCGTCGGCCGGGCGGCCGGCCTGCAGCACGTTGAGCCCCTCCAGCACGAGGATGTCGGGCCGGTCGACGACCTGCCGAGCGTCGGGGACGACGTCGTAGGACAGGTGGTCGTACAGCGGGGCGCTGACCTCGTCGCGGCCGGACTTCACGTCGGCGAGGAAGCGCAGCAGCCCCCGCCGGTCGTAGCTCTCCGGGAAGCCCTTGCGCCCGAGCAGCCCGCGGGCGTCCAGCTCGGCGTTGGGCAGCAGGAACCCGTCGGTGGTCACCAGGTCGACCCGGGGGCTGTCGGGGCCGGCCGCCAGCAGCGTCTGCAGCAGCCGGGCGGTGGTGCTCTTGCCGACGGCGACGCTGCCGGCGACCGCGATCACGTAGGGCACCTTGGCCGTCGAGTCGCCCAGGAACTCGCTGCGGGCCGCCCACAGCCGCCGGCTGGCCTCCACGTGCAGCCGCAGCAGCCCGGCCAGCGGCAGGTAGACCGTCGCCACCTCGTCGAGGTCGATCCGGTCACCGAGGCTGGCCAGTGACTCCAGCTGCGCCGCGTCCAGGGGCAGCGAGGTGCCCGCCGCGAGGGAGCGCCACGAGGCGCGGTCGAAGACCGCGTAGGGCGACACCTGGGGTCGTGCCGCCGCCGTCACGCCGCCCATCCCACTCCTGTCACGGCCCCCATCGTGCCGTCCGCCCCCGGTGCCTCACGCCCCCGGGTGGCTCCCGGGCGCTCGAGCGGCCATCGGCGGACGCCGTCCCGCGCTCCGTCTAGGGTGCCGGTGTGTCCCTGCCCCCCGGGCTGCTCGAGCGTGTCGAGCGGTACTTCGCCGCGGCGCCGCTCCCCGACGCGCGCATCGAGACCGTCGGCGGTCTCGACGTGCCGGTCGGCAGCCCCATGTGGCCCTACCCGGCGCGGCCGCGGCCGGGGGAGACGGTGAGCGCCGACGACGTCCGGTCGGCCGCCGCGCTCCAGCAGGCCGCGGGCCTGCCGGTGGCGCTCGAGTGGGTGTGCGAGGACGCGCCGACGGTGGAGGCGGCCGTGCGCGCCGCCGGGCTGGCCGTGGACTCCTCGCCACTGCTGGTCGCCGCGGACCCCGTGGAGCTGCTGCTGCCCTCCGGCGTCCGGCTGTACCTGGTCGGCGCCGAGGACCCCGAGCTGCCACGCTACGAGCGCCTGGCGTCGATCGCCTTCGCCCACCCGGGACCGCGCTCGGAGGCGGGCGGCCCCTCGGTCGGTGTGGCCCTCGGCTCGCCGCGCACCGCAGTGCTGCGTGAGCGGATCGCGACCGGCCGCACCGTCATGATGGTCGCGGTCGAGGACGGCGAGCCCGTCGCGGTCGGCACCCACCACCCGGTGGACGTCGACGGCGCGGAGGTCACCGAGATCGCCGGCGTGGCCACCCTGCCCCGGCTGCGGGGGCGCGGGCTGGGCGCGGGCCTCGCCTCGGCGCTGACCGCACATGCCCGGGAGAGCGCCGAGCTGGTGTTCCTGGTGGCCGGGGACGACGACGTCGCGCGGGTCTACGAGCGGACCGGCTTCGCCCGCCTGGCCACCGTGGGCGTTGCCGACCTCGCCGACGGGGGCTGAGCTCAGGAGGCCGCCGGCGGCGGCACGGCAGCGGCGGCCGCGTCCAGCGCAGCCTTGGCCGCGTCCCAGCCCACCGACCGGGGCACCTCGCTGAGCAACACCACCACCCGACCACCGGCGATCCCCACCGAGTGCAGGTGCCGCTGGCCGCTGAGGCAGCACATCCAGCCCTGCTTGACCGCGGCCCCGGGCAGCGTCCCGAACACGCCGTACTCCTGGTCGAACCCGTCGGAGGCGATGGGGGTCGCGGTGCCCATCCAGCCCTGAAGCGCGGCGGCGTCGTCCGGGTGGGCGATGACGGGCAGCCGGGCGAGGAACCGGGCCAGGTCGGCGGCGGTCGTCGTCGTCTCGCCCCACTGTCCCCACCGGAGGGGCGGTGCGGTGCCGGTCAGGCCGTAGCGGGTGGCGACGTCGCGCACCGCCTGCGCTCCGCCGAAGCGCACCCAGACGTCCGAGGCCGCGGGGTCGTTCGAGCCGCGGATCATCACCTCGAGCTGCGCCCGGTCCTCGGGGGTCAGGCCGACGGCTCCGGTGCGCGCGCGGTGCAGGACGTCCTCGGCGAGGAAGAGCTTGACCAGCGAGGCGGTGGGGAAGGGCCGGCCGGCCAGTTCGCTGCCCGCCGTCCGGGCCTGCACCCGGGCGCTGTGGGCCTCGGCGGCGCGGATGGACCCGCCGGTCAGGCGCTCCTCCTGGCGGGCGACTACCACGGCGAACGTGCCGGCGTCCCCGTAGGCCGCGGTCACGGCCGGGACGATCTCGGCGGGGCCGACCTCGTGCTCCGCCGCCGCCCAGCGCGGGGTCGCGACCTCGGCGAGCAGCAGCGCGAGCAGGACGACCGCCACCAGGACCGGCGGCACACCCCGGTGGACGCGACGGGGCCAGGTCCGCAGCGCCCGAGCCGTGTCCACACCGTCATGGTTCCCCTACCAGATGACAGCCAGCTGAACGTTCAAGCAGAGGTGGTGTGTCGTGCGCGCACCGCGTCCGGGACGTCGCGGTGCGGTACGAGACGGGGCCGTTCAGTCCTGCTCGTAGGTCCCCACGAGCACCGCGCGGGCGAGGGTGTGGCTGAACAGGTTGAAACCCAGGAACGCGGGGGAGGCGTCCGGGGTCACGTCGAGCCGGTCGACGTCGACGGCGTGCACCGTGACGTAGTAGCGGTGCGGACCGTGGCCGGCCGGGGGTGCGGCACCGACGTAACCGGGGAAGCCGGCGTCGTTGCGCAGCTGGACGGCGCCCTCGGGCAGCCCGGACCCCTGCTGGTCGCCGGCCCCGCCGGGCAGCTCGGTGACCGAGACCGGGATGTTGGCCACCGCCCAGTGCCAGAAGCCGCTGTGGGTGGGGGCGTCGGGGTCGTAGACGGTGACCGCGAAGCTCCTGGTGCCCTCCGGGAAGCCCGCCCAGGACAGCTGCGGTGAGCGGTCCTCGCCGCCGGCGCCCATGACCCCGCTCACCTGCGGCGAGGACAGCGGCTCGCCGTCGGTCACGTCGGTGCTGGTCACCTCGAAGCCCGGGACCTGCGGCAGGAAGTCGTAGGGGCTGGGGGGCGTCGGGCGCTCGGCCATGGGCGCTGCTCTCCTCGCATCTCGCGGCTGGGTGGGGACAGGCGTCCCCGCGCCGACCCTAGGAGGACCCCGTCCTCCCCGCCCTTCGCAGGCTCAGGGCGGGGCGCGGGACGGGGCCACCCCGCTGTGAACAGCGGGTTTCCGGCCCGGCGGCGGCGCGCGGACGCCGGTAGCGTCGTGTCGTGCTCGGTCTCCCCGGCTCGATACGTGCCTGCCTGTTCGACCTGGACGGCGTCCTCACCCGGACGGCAACCGTCCACATGGCCGCCTGGAAGCGCACGTTCGACGAGTTCCTGCGCCGCAGCGACCCCGCGGCCGGGGAGTTCACGCAGCAGGACTACAACCGCTACGTCGACGGCAAGCCGCGTCTCGACGGGGTGCGCGACTTCCTGGCCAGCCGCGGCATCGTGCTGCCCGAGGGGACGCCGGACGACCCGCCGGACGCCACCACGGTGCACGGGGTGGGCCTGCGCAAGAACCAGCTGGTGCACGCCGAGCTCGCCGAGCACGGCGTGGAGGTGTACCCGGGCTCGATCCGCTACCTGCGGGCGGCCAGGGAGGCGGGGCTGGCGACGGCGGTGGTCACCGCCTCGCGCAACGGTGGCCAGGTGATCGGGGCCGGCGGCTTCGCCGACCTGATCGACACCCGGGTGGACGGCGAGGTGGCGGCGGCGCAGGGGCTGCGCGGCAAGCCCGCCCCCGACACCTTCCTGGCCGGCGCCCGGGCCCTGGGGGTGCAGCCGGCGGAGGCCGTCGTCTTCGAGGACGCGCTGGCCGGGGTGGCCGCGGGCCGGGCGGGCGCGTTCGGCTACGTCGTCGGCGTCGACCGGGTCGGGCAGGCCGAGGCCCTGGCGGCGTCCGGCGCGGACGTGGTCGTCCAGGACCTGGCCGAGCTGCTGGAGGGGTCCAGGTGACCGGGCCGGCGAGGCCACCCCTGGTCGGGGCACGGCCCGTCGCGGGGCCGGCGGGCGCCGGCGAGGGGTCACCGTGACGGAGGGGCGGCCGCACTTCCCGATCGAGCCGTGGGCGCTGACCGAGACGGGCCTGGACCACGCGTCCCTCGCCGTCCACGAGTCGGTGTTCGCGCTGTCCAACGGGCACATCGGCATGCGGGGGTCGTTCGAGGAGGGTGAGCCGGTCGTCGTCCCGGGCACCTACCTCAACGGCTTCTTCGAGGAGCGGCCGCTGCCCTACGCGGAGGCCGGGTACGGCTTCCCCGAGCAGGGGCAGACCGTGGTCAACGTGACCGACGGCAAGCTGATCCGGCTGCTGGTCGGCGACACCCCGCTGGACCTGGACTACGGCGAGATCGTCGAGCACCGGCGCACGCTGGACCTGCGCCGCGGCCTGCTGCGCCGCAGCACCGAGTGGCGCTCGCCGAACGGGCGGGTGGTGACCGTGACGAGCACCCGGATGGTGTCGCTGCGGCGCCGCTCGATCGCCGCCATCGAGTACACCGTGGAGTGCACCGACGGGCAGGGGGACCTCTACATCGCCCTGCAGTCGGACCTGCTGGCCAACGAGCCGGTGGACAGCGGCTCGGAGGCCGACGACCCGCGCGCGGCCGCGGCGCTGGCCCGCCCGCTGGTCAACGAGATGGCCGTGGCCCGCGGTCAGCGGGCGGTGCTGGTGCACCGCACCAAGCGCAGCCGGCTGCGGATGGCCGCTGGGATGGACCACGTGGTCGAGGTGCCCGACACCTCCACGGCCGACATCGAGGCCGGGGAGGACCTGGCCCGTTTCGCCCTCGCCGCCCGACTGCCGCAGGGCTCGTCGGTCAAGCTGGTCAAGTTCCTCTCCTACGGCTGGTCCTCGCGGCGGTCGGCGGCGGCGCTGCGCGACCAGGTGGAGGGAGCGCTGGCCACCGCCAAGCTCGCCGGCTTCGAGCGGCTGCTGCGCGAGCAGCGCGAGGTGCTCGACGAGCACTGGCAGCACGCCGACGTCGAGATCGAGGGGGACGACGAGCTGCAGCAGGCGGTGCGGGTCGGCGTCTTCCACCTGCTGCAGGCCGGGCTGCGGGCCGAGCGCCAGCCCATCCCGGCCAAGGGCCTGACCGGTCCCGGCTACGACGGGCACACCTTCTGGGACACCGAGACCTACGTGCTCCCCGTGCTCACCTACATCGCCCCGGCGGCGGCCCGCGACGCGCTGCGCTGGCGGCACTCCACCCTCGACCTGGCCCGGGACCGGGCCCGGGAGCTCGGGCTGGAGGGCGCGACCTTCCCGTGGCGCACGATCCGCGGGGAGGAGACCTCGGGCTACTGGCCGGCGGGGACGGCGGCCTTCCACATCAACGCCGACATCGCCGATGCCGTCGTCCGGTACCACAACGCCACCGCCGACGAGGAGTTCGACCGCGACCACGGCGCCGAGCTGCTGATCGAGACCGCCCGGCTGTGGGCCTCGCTGGGGCACTTCGACGACGAGCACGGCTTCCGCATCGACGGCGTCACCGGCCCCGACGAGTACACCGCCGTCGTGGACAACAACGTCTACACGAACCTCATGGCGCAGCGGAACCTGCGCGAGGCGATCGCGGCGGTGGAGCGCCAGCCCGACGTCGCCGGCCGGCTCGGCGTCACCGAGGACGAGACCACCCGCTGGGACCGCGCGGCCGCGCTGATGGCGGTGCCCTACGACACCCGGCGCGGCGTGCACATGCAGTCCGACGCCTTCACCCACCACGAGGAGTGGGACTTCGAGGCCACCCCGCCGGACTGCTACCCGCTCCTCCTGCACTACCCCTACTTCGACATCTACCGCAAGCAGGTGATCAAGCAGGCGGACCTGGTGATGGCGCTGCACCTGCGCGGGGACGCCTTCACCCCCGAGGAGAAGGCCGCCGACTTCGCCTACTACGAGGCGCGGACGGTGCGCGACTCCTCGCTGTCGGCCACCCAGCAGGGCGTGGTGGCCGCCGAGACCGGTCACCTGGCGCTGGCCTACGACTACTGGGGCGAGGCCACCCTGACCGACCTGCAGAACCTGCACGGCAACTCCGGGCACGGCCTGCACATCGCCTCGCTGGCCGGCGGCTGGACGGTGGCCGTCGCCGGGTTCGGCGGGATGCGCGACCACGACGGGCGGCTGGAGTTCGCCCCCCGGCTGCCCGAGCGGATCACCCGGCTGCGGTTCCGGCTGAACTACCAGGGCCGGCTGCTCGTGGTGACCGTGACGCCGACCGAGGCCACCTACCGGCTCCTCGACGGCGACCCCCTCGACGTGCACCACCACGGGCGCCGGCTGACCGTCACCGAGGACGAGGTCAGCGCCGACATCCCTCCCGCACCGGAGGTCGCGCCGGTCCACCAGCCGCACGGCGTGGCCCCGCGGCGGCGCGGCCGGCGCTGAGGAAGTAGAAGGGCCACCCTTCCCCCCACGCCTCGCGGGCTCGGCGCGGGCCCCTGAAGGGTGGCCGTTGCAGCACGGCGCTAGACGAGCAGCCACCAGCCGCCGAGGAGCAGCGCGCCGACGTCGACGAGCAGGAAGAGCCCGACCCACAGCACCGCGGGCAGACGGGTGAGGCCGGCCAGCTGGTCGGCGTCGGAGTCCGGGGCGGCACGGCGGCGGCGGGCCCGCTGCAGCTCGAGGACCGTCTTCGGCGCGGCCAGCAGCAGGAACCAGGTACCGGCGGCCGCGAACGCGGCCTGACCGGCCGGCGGCAGCCACCCGGTCACGGCCAGGACGACGGCGCCGGTGGCAAGCACCGCCCACAGTCCGTACCAGTTGCGGATCTGCACGAGCAGCAGCGCCAGCAGGCCCAGCAGCGCCCACAGCAGCCCGACGGCGTGGCCGGCGGCCAGCAGGGCCGCCGCGCCCAGCCCGAACAGCGCCGGGCCGGTGTAGCCCGCCGCGCAGGTGAGCACCATCCCGAGCCCGGTCGGCCGCCCCGCCGACACGGTCAGCCCCGAGGTGTCCGAGTGCAGCCGGATGCCGGCCAGTCGACGGCCCGCGGCCAGGGCCACCAGCCCGTGCGCGCCCTCGTGGGCGATGGTCACGACGGTGCGGGCCGGCCGCCACAGGGCGGGGGAGAGGACGACGACAGCGGCCGCCAGCAGCGCGCCCACCAGGACCGTCATCGGCAGCTGGGGGAGCGGAGTGGTCACGCGGGCCCAGAGCTCCTCGACGACGTCCACGGCGCGGAGTCAACAGCACGCAGCTGTGAACCCCTCTCGGCCGACACGGTCACGGGGAGCGGAGTGGTCGCCGATGTGGACGGGGTGGCAGCGGCGTCAGCCGGGCGCCGTCCGCTTTCAGCAGTACGTCCGTTATCCCCAACTTAAACGAGATCACCGGAAGGGAAACGCAACGCTGAAAACCAACTGACCGGCCCAACAGCTGTCAGCAACAACCTGACGGCCCATCGCGGTGCGTCAGGGTCGTGGGCGGCGGGATGGCAGCCGTGGTGCCCACGCACGACCGACGGGGGAGAGGGCCGCTAGCGCTCGGAGATGAGGACGAGGAGCCGTGGTGGACCTCAGGCGGACGTCGTCGTCAGGTTGACGGCGTTGCCGTCCGGGTCCGTCACGTGGGCGACGCGCTGACCCCAGGGCATGTCGTTGGCAGGAGCCGGCGCGTGACCGCCGAGCGACGCGACCCGAGACAGCGCGGCGTCGACGTCGGGCACCTCGACACTCAGCAGGACGCGCCCGGCCGGAGCTCCCTCGACGCTGTCGTCGGCGACGATGCCCAGCTCGGAGTCGCCGACCCGAAGGCCGAGGTAGAACGTCGGCCCGTCGTCGGGCGTGCGGCTGGTCTCCGTGGCCCCGGCGACGCCGGCGTAGAAGCGCGCCAGCCGCTCTAGGTCGTGCGTGATGATCATCGGGGTGACGTTGCTCGGCACGGAGTTCCTCTCGATGGGGACGGTGACGGGTGGACCCTCTGGCACCGGCGAACTCATCGGTCGCCGCTCCGCGACGCGTCGGGGTGGGGGGTGTCGCGCCCGGGTCGGCGAGCGGAGCGGATCGGCCGCAGCGGCGTCACGTGATGAAAGGGAGGTGACCGGCCGACCGTCTCGATCGCTCCAGCCGGCAAGCCGCTCGCCCGGCTGGTGCCGGCCGGCGCGCGGACCCAGCCGCGGACGCCCGGGGCGTGGCGGGGACGGGTCGCGATCGCTGACGACTTCGACGAGACGCCCGAGGACCTGATCGCCGCCTTCCACGGCGACACCGGCCCGTGACGCTCCTGCTGGACACCCACGTGCTGCTGTGGTGGTTGGCTGAGGATGACCGGCTGACGCCGACGATGCGCGAGGCCATCGCCGACCCCGCGACGCCGGTCGTGGTGTCGGCAGCGTCGGCACGGGAGATAGCGATCGAGGCTGAGCTGGGCAAGCTGACGATCCCCGGGGACCTCGCCGGGGAACTCGGACGCCAGGGTCTCGACGAGCTACCGGTCACCGTGGAGGGCGGCGTCGCAGCCGGCGCGCTGCCGCGACACCACGCCGACCCGTTCGACCGCATGCTCATCGCACAGGCCGCGCGCCGACGGTTCGTCCTCGTCACGGCGGACCGCCGCTTCACCGACTACGACGTGCTGACCCTGTCGTGACCAGGTCCGCAGAGGAGGGCTCCGCCCGACTAGTTGACATAATGTGCATTATCGGCGTGACATCCGGGGGGCCGAGAGGAGCTGATCGCGCCGCCGGACCCGGTGCCCAGGCCGACGGCCCCGGCAGGGTCGACACCGCATCCGGCCACCCCGCGGACGACGGCGCGCACACGGCGTCACGAAGGACTCGCCGCGCTGACGGATACGTCGACACTGAGGGTGCTGCGCTGTCAGCGTCGACGTGCGAGCTCCGGATCCTGGCCACGTCCGCATGTGTCGTCCGGCACGCCGGCTCGTCGTCCGATGCCCCTGCCCATGACCCTGGTCGGTCGATCGTCGCCCGGGTGTCGACCCGCTGGGCCACCGGCGCGGTCGGCCGGGTCTCGGCGGGCCGATCGCCTCCCACCCCGGCCCCCGGCCCCGTGGCCCCCGGTGGCTCCGTCGTGCCCACCACTTCCCCGGCCCGTCCACCCATCCGCCATTATGTCACTGTGACGTAATGACGGATGGGTGGTTGCCTCGACGGGCGCACTGCACGGGTGCTGCCTAGGGTCGAGACATGCAACTCCGACGCCCGATCGCCGCACTCGTGACCGCCCTGGCCCTCTTCGGAGGCGGCGCGACGATGACCGCCTGTCAGGCGTCCGGGCAGGACGCGAACGACGGGACCACCGACGAGAACGTGCCGCCGAACGTCGAGACCGACGACGAGTCCGACCCGTCGCAGGACAACGTGCCCGACCTGTCCGACCCGCAGGACGGCGTCGAGCAGGGCAACGGCAACGACGACTCCGACGACGGCTGACGCCTGCAGCCGGTGCGGTCAGCCGGCGGCGCGCTCGGAGACCCAGAGCTTGTCGAGCCGGCCGGTCGACCGCACCAGGTCCTGCAGGGAGCGCTCGAGCTCGGCCTTGGTGTGCCGCTCGCCGAGGAGCGTCTCGACGTCCTCGATGGCGCAGCGCAGCTGGTACAGCCGGTCCTGCAGACCGTCGAGCTCCGCGCGGGTGACCAGCACGACGTCGCCGGACAGGCCGGCCTTCGCCGTCGCCGAGCGTTGCTCGTAGGCCCGCTGCCGGCAGGCCTGCCCGCAGTACTGGCGCGGCCGGCCGACCGACCCCTGCTGGGGCAGCACACGCCGGCACCAGCCGCAGCGACGCTCGGTGCCACTCCCCCTGCGGGGGCTGGGCAGCCCGGTCTCGGTGGTTGCCTCCTCGGGGATCATCCGGATGGTGTCTCGCTTCGCCACGCTGCGCACCGTAGACGCCGGTACCGACAGAACCGCAGAACACGCCGGACCCACCCCGCCGACCGGCCTCCACGGGCAGGACGGACCGGTCCGCTGCGACAGGTCGGACGATCCCCCGACCAGCGCCTGGACCAGCGGCGTTAGCGTGTCGGCGTGGCCCCGGTCCGTTACAGGTTCCTCGACGGGCCGACGCCCATCGCGATGGCCCACCGGGGCGGGGCGATCGAGCACCTGGAGAACACCAGGCCGGCCTTCGAGGCCTGCGTGGCCATGGGGTACCGCTACCTGGAGACCGACGTCCGGGTGAGCGCCGACGGCGTGCCGATCGTCTTCCACGACCCGACCCTCGACCGCGTCACCGACCGCACCGGCCGGGTCGACCGGCTGCCGTGGTCGGAGCTGGCCGCCGCCCGCATCGGCGGACGCGAGCCCATCCTCCGGCTCGAGGACCTGCTCGGCGCCTGGCCCGACGTCCGCTTCAACCTCGACATCAAGGCGCCCGGTGTGGTGGGTCCCCTGGCCCGGACCGTCCGGCGGCTGGGGGTCGAGGACCGCATCTGTCTGGGTTCCTTCTCCGACGCCCGGGTCGCCGCGGCCCGCCGCGTGTTCGGGCCGGGAGTGTGCACCTCGCTCGGCCCGCGCGGCGTCGCTGCGCTGCGGCTGTCCTCCTACTCCCCTCGGGCCGCCGGCCTGGTGCGCATCCCGGCCGGCTGCGCGCAGGTGCCCCTCCAGCTGGGCGGCCGGGCGCTGGTCGACGAGCGCTTCATCGCCGCGGCGCACGCCCGGGGGCTGCAGGTGCACGTCTGGACGGTGGACACGGAGGAGGAGGCGACGGCCGTGCTCGACCTCGGGGTGGACGGCGTCATGACCGACCGGCCGACGATGCTCCGCGACCTCCTCGAGCGACGCGGCCAGTGGTTCCCGCGGTGACCGCCGCGGCCGACCGCCCGGGCCCCGTCGGTCCGCCGCGACCGGCGGCAGCGGCCTCCCCCGCGGGCGTGCCCCGGCGACATCCCGGCACGACCAGCGCCTGCTGGACGGCCCCCACCCCGGCTGACACCCTGCGGCCGTGACGACCGCCGCCACCACCGGGCCGACCAGTCCCCCCGCCGACGTCGCGCTGCGGCGCGAGCGCTTCGGCTGGTACTCCTACGACTGGGCGATGTCGGTGTTCAACACCAGCATCACCACGGTCTTCCTCGGGCCGTACCTCACGTCGGTCGCCGAGGAGGCGGCCGGGCCCGACGGCCGGCTGGGCTTCCTCGGGCTGTCGATCCCGCCGGGCAGCTGGTTCTCCTACGTGCTGTCGGCGTCGGTGCTTCTGCAGGTCCTCGTGCTGCCGCTGACCGGCGCCGTGGCCGACCGGAGGGGCCGCAAGCGGGAGATGCTCGCCGGCTTCGCGGCGCTCGGGGCCCTCGCCACCACGGCGCTGTACTTCGTCGCCGACGGCCGCTACCTGCTCGGCGCGCTGCTGTTCATCCTGGCCAACATCAGCTTCGGCGCGGCCACCGTCGTCTACTACTCGTGGCTGCCCGACCTGGCCGGCCCCGACGAGCGCGACGCCGTCTCCAGCCGCGGCTGGGCATTCGGCTACGTCGGCGGGGCGCTGCTGCTCGCCGTCCACCTGGGCCTGGTGCTCGGGGCGCCGTCCCTGGGGCTGACCACCGGCGAGGCGGTGCGGATCTGCCTGGCCACGGCGGGCCTGTGGTGGGGCGCGTTCACCGTCTTCAGCGTCTCCCGGCTGCGCAACCGGCCGGTGCGGGAGGCGGCCGGCCGGCCGCGCAGCGGTTTCCGCCAGCTGGCGACGACGATGCGCGAGATGCGGGCCTTCCCGCTGACGCTGTGGTTCCTCGGCGCGTACCTGCTATTCAACGACGGCGTGCAGACCGTCATCTCCCTGTCGGCCACCTACGCCACCGAGGAACTGGGCCTGGAGCAGTCGGTGCTGACCGGCGCCATCCTGATGGTCCAGGTGGTGGCGATCGCCGGCGCGCTGGGCCTGGGGCGGCTGGCCGGCCGGTACGGCGCCAGGCGGGTCGTCCTGGGCGCGCTGGTGGCGTGGATCGGCGTGCTGGTCGCCGCGTTCTCCCTGCGGGCCGGCGCGGTCGGGCAGTTCTACGCCCTGGCCGCCGTCATCGGGCTGGTGCAGGGCGGCACCCAGGCGCTGTCCCGGTCGCTGTTCAGCCAGCTCATCCCGGCCGGCAAGGAGGCCGAGTACTACGGCTTCTACGAGATCAGCGACCGCGGCACCAGCTGGTTGGGTCCGCTGGCGTTCGGACTGACCTACCAGCTGACCGGCTCCTACCGGCTGGCCATCGTCAGCCTCGTCGTCTTCTTCGTGGCCGGCTTCGTCGCGCTGGCCACGCTGCCCATCCGCCGCGCGGTCGTCGCGGCGGGCAACACCCCACCGGAGCGTCTGTGACCGAGCCGGCGAGGTCACGGATGAGCAGAGCACCGGGTGGCACAGGCCCGACGAGCTGGGGGTACCTCCCGCTTGCGGGGGACGGCGAGGAGGTCCTGTGACACCCCGCGCCCCTGCCGACGGCGCCACCCTGCTGTCCGTCGTCCCGGCCGCCGGTGACCGCCGCCGCCACCCCGCGCCAGCGCACCTGCGCTTCTTCCACGGGCCGATGGACTGCGGGAAGTCCACCCTGGCCCTGCAGGTCGACCACAACCACAGCCGGCAGGGACGACGGGGCCTGCTGCTGACCCAGGGCGACCGCTCGGCCCGGCCGCAGATCAGCTCCCGGGTCGGGCTGTGCCGCGAGGCGCTCGAGGTGGACGCCGGCACCGACCTGCGGCTGCTGGTGCGCGACCACTGGGCCGCCGGGCACCGGGTGGACTACCTGATCGTCGACGAGGCGCAGTTCCTCACCGCGGGTCAGGTCGACCAGCTCGCCGAGCTGGTCGACGAGTCGCACGTCGACGTCTACGCCTTCGGGCTGACCACCGACTTCCGTGCCCGGCTGTTCCCGGGCACCCAGCGGTTGCTCGAGGTCGCCGACGACGTCCAGCGCATCCAGGTCGAGGTGCTGTGCTGGTGCGGCCTGCCGGGACTGCTCAACGCCCGGGTGGTGGACGGGGAGATGGTCCGCGAGGGCGAGACCGTCGTGGTCGCCGACACCGCGCCGACGCCGGCACCCGACGAGCGGGACACCGAGGTCCACTACCAGGTGCTCTGCCGCCGCCACCACGTGCTGGGGCAGCTGGGACCGACGGCGGCCGGGCCCGGACAGCTCGCGCTGCGCTGAGGCGGGGGGCCCGATGACGCGCCGATGCTCTCGCCGGGGGCCGGCTCGCCCACTCGTGGAGCACCCCGGCGGGCCGCCGACCGTCGTCTCGCTCGACTGGGACCACGGCTACGGGTCCGTCCTGCAGGACTGCTCGCCGGGCACCAGGGGTGCTCCTGCACGGACGTCGACTCGACCAGCAGCGCCGCCGGTGACGCACCCCGGGCCGCGGGCGCAGCGGGCGCCGGCACGGTCGTCAGGGTGACCGAGGAGCCCGAGCTCCCTCGTCAGGGGGGTGGCCGAGCGTCGCAATACCACCCCATGCGATGATTCGGGACCGATTCCGCGGAATCTCTCCGCGAACTCTGTCGTTGGTCCTCTTGATCCCGCCGTCCACGGGGTACTGCCCTGCGCGACGGCGAGTCCGGACCGACACCACCAGCACGAGAGGACGGTGTGCCATGGGCGAGCGTTCCCTGCGGGGCAGCCGACTGGGTAGCGTGAGCTACGAGACCGAGCGGAACACCGCCCCGATCGAGCGGCAGTACGCGGAGTACCGGTGCCCGTCGGGTCACCTGTTCACCGTGCCCTTCGCGGACGACGCAGAGCTCCCCGACACCTGGGAGTGCAAGTTCGACGGGGCGGCCGCCAAGCTGGTCGGTGGCACCGAGCCCGCACCCAAGAAGGTCAAGCCCCCGCGCACGCACTGGGACATGCTGCTCGAGCGCCGTTCGGTGGAGGACCTCGAGGAGGTCCTGGCCGAGCGCCTCGAGGTGCTCCGCGGCCGGCGGACCCGCGCCAGCTGAACACCTGCACGACCGCGAACGGCCCCGGTGGGACTCCCCACCGGGGCCGTTCGCCGTCCGGGGGCAGCCGCCTCCGGCTGTGCCGATCGCGGGGTCCTCGCCGCGAGGAGCCCGTGATCAACCCGGGGCGCCGGGTGAGCGCTCCTCCCGCACGACCTCGCCCTCGATGATCAGCGGACGCCCGAACCCGGACGCGTGCGCACCCGTGCCGAACGGACCGCCGAGCGGCTCCTCCGTTCGGGCACTGCGCACCCGCACCGGCCCGCGCAGCCCGGCCGGCAGCCGGGAGGCCACGGCCCGGCCCAGCAGCCCGCGCACGAGGAAGCGTGTCGGCGGCAGCAGGCACAGCAGCCCGACGACGTCGCCCAGGAAGCCGGGCAGCACCATCAGCACGCCGCCGACGGCGATCAGCCCGGCGTCCCCCACCGCCCGCCCGGACGGCCGCCGCTGGCGCGCCCGCTCCCGCAGCTCGCCGAGCGCCCGGGCGCCCTGGCGGGCCAGCAGGGCCCAGCCCAGGGCGGTGGTCGCCAGGGTGGCCAGCAGCGTCCAGCCGACGCCGATCCAGCCGGCCACCAGCACGAAGACGACGACCTCGGCCAGCGCCCACAGGCCGGCCAGCACGCGCACGCGGTGTCCCACGGCTCTCCCTCACGCCCGCACGCGCCGGCGGTCCCGGGTCCGCCTACCGGACCCCGGTCGACCGCCCGCGGTCGCGGGCTCGTCCCGGCACGGGGCGGCGGACCCGGCCCGGCAGCCGATCGGCCAGCCGGTCCTGCAGGCCCCACCAGGTGACCCGTACCAACGCCTCTTCAACGATCGAGCGGCTCATCTTGCTCCGGCCGAAGGTGCGCTCGGTGAAGGTGATCGGCACCTCGACCACGCGGGCACCCGCCCGGACCGCCCGCCACACCCAGTCGACCTGGAAGCAGTACCCCTGGCTGGCGACGTCGTCGAAGGGCAGCCGGTCGACGAGCTCGCCGTGCACCGCGCGGAAGCCGCCGGTGGCGTCGGTCAGGGGCAGCCGCAGCGACCAGCGGGTCCACAGGTTGCCGGCCCGCGAGAGCAGCAGGCGGTGCAGCGGCCAGTCCTCCACCCGGCCGCCGGGCACGTACCGGGAGCCGAGCGCGAGGTCGGCGTCGTCCAGCGCGGCCAGCAGGGCGGGCAGCTGCTCGGGGTGGTGCGAGCCGTCGGCGTCCATCTCGACCAGGACGTCGTAGCCGCGCGCCCGCCCCCACCGGAAGCCGGCGACGTAGGCCGGGCCCAGACCGGCCTTGGTGGTCCGCCGCAGCACGTGCACCCGCGGGTCCAGGGCGGCCAGCTTCTCCGCCAGCTCACCGGTGCCGTCGGGCGAGCCGTCGTCCACCACGAGGGCGTGCGCCTCCGGGACGCTGGCGTGCAGCCGCTCGAGGATGGGCTCGATGTTCTCCACCTCGTCGTAGGTGGGGACGACGACCAGCACCCGCCGCCCGCTCACCCCGCCCCTCCGCGGCGGCGCAGCCCGGGCACGGCCACGGCGAGCAGCGCGCCGGCACCCAGAGCGCTGAGCAGCCACTCCGGCCCGGCGCCCAGCCGCTCGGCGAGGGTGCGGGAGTCCCGCTGCGCGATCTCCTCGACGAAGACGGCGGACTCGAACAGCCCGGAGGCGGCGGCCAGGGAGCCGTCGGGTGCGATGACCGCGGAGATGCCGCTGGTGGAGGCGAGCGCGACCGAGCGCCCGAACTCCACCGCCCGCACCCGTGCCGCGGCGACCTGCTGCTCGCTCTCGGCGCTGTAGCCGAAGGTGGCGTTGTTGGTCTGGACGACGACCATCCCGGCGCCGGCGCTGACGGCGTCGTGCACCAGGCCGTCGTAGACCACCTCGAAGCAGATGACGTCGGCGATCCGCGCCCCGCCTACGTTCAGCAGGCCGACCTCGTCGCCGGCGGTGAAGTCGCGGCGCACCAGGTCGACCTTGTCGCTGAACAGCCGGAAGAAGTCGCGGAACGGGATGTACTCGGCGAACGGGACCGGGTGGCGCTTGACGTAGGTGTCGCCCGGCCCGGTCCCCGGGGCCCAGACGATCGCGGTGTTGCTGATGAACTCACCCGGGCCGCTGACGACGGCGCCCACCAGGACCGGCGCGTCGATCGCGTCCGCCGCGCGGCTGATCTCGCGGGCGGCGTCGGCGTTGCGGTACGGGTCGATGTCGGAGCTGTTCTCGGGCCAGACGACGAGGTCCGGCTGCGGCTGCTCCCCCGCCGCGACGGCCTCGGCCAGGCCGATCGTCTGGCCCACGTGGTTGTCGAGCACCGCCCGCCGGCGTTCGTTGAACTCCAGGCCCGGTTGCGGGACGTCGCCCTGGACCACCGCCACCGTCCGGGTCGGGCCGCCGGCGGTGAGCGAGGAGCCCGGCAGCGGCAACCAGGCCAGGCCCCCGAGCGCCGGGACGGCCACGGCCCCCAGCGCGGCGAGCGCCGCGGTCCGCCGTCCTCCCCGGACCAGCCGGAGCACGGCGGCGGCCAACAGCGTGCCGGTGAGGGCGACGGCGAAGCCGACCAGCGGCACCCCGCCGTAGGCGGCGAACGCGAGGAACGGGCCCTCGGTCTGGCTCAGGCCCAGCCGGCCCCAGGGGAAACCACCGAACGGGAACCTGCCGCGCAGCGCCTCCTGGCCCACCCAGAGCGCCGCCGCCCACAGCGGCCACAGCGGCAGCCGGGACGTGGCGGCGCTCGCCGCGCCCAGCAGGGCGACGTACGCGGCCTGCGCGCCGGCGAGGGCCAGCCACGGCAGCGCGCCGACGAAGATGCCGCTCCACGACAGCAGCGGCACGAAGAAGGCGAGCCCGCAGACCAGCCCCAGCCAGGCCCCCGAGCGGGCGCGCTGCCCGGAGACGGCGAGAGCCAGGGCGGCCGGGCCGAGCGGTGCCAGCCAGGGCAGCGAGGAGCCGGGGAAGGCCAGCAGCAGGAGCACCCCGGCGACCGCGGCCAGCAGCGTGCGCCACGCCGCCTGCCCACCCGGCCGCCACCGGGACCCGGCCGCGGGCGCCGCGGCCGAGGACCGGGCAGGCCGCTCGAGGGTGCCGGTCGGGATCGCTGACGGCACCCGCGCCTCCCGTGCACCCGTGCGGCCGGCGTCCCCGGTCGCTGCCTTCCCTCGTGACCACCGGCGTCCTCGCCGGCGGTCCGCGACCCAGCATCCCATCCCAGGACGGACCGGCGGTCGCCCACGCCGGGTGTCACCCGTCCGTGCCGGGCCGCCGGCCGGGCGGTGCCCGTCCGCGTGGCCGGGGAGGCTGCGCGACTGGCCGGAGAGGAGCAGGTACCGGTGCTCCGGGGTGGAATTCCAGGCACTGTAAGAGGGGCGGCGCCGCGGTCCGCGGCCGCGGCGGGCCGTGACTCGTGCGTTCCCTAGGCCGCGGGGCCTGCCACCGGAGCGCCGTCGACCAGCAGGAGGCGGCAGGCGGGCCGGCCCCGTCCGGCGAGGACCGCGGACAGCGTCTCCGTCGTCGCCCACAGCGCCAGGTCGCCCGGCCCGCCGACGGCCAGCGGCCCCTGCGGGTGCTCGGCACGCGCGGCGTGCCACCCGCCGTGCGTGGCGGCGTCGAAGGCGTCGTAGGGGCGCAGCCCCGACGCCGGCGTCCGGTGGTCGACCGCCGCGTGCACCCCGCCCCACGGGTCCATCGGGGTGACCGGGGCGTCGCTGCCCAGGGCGAGCGGGACGCCGGCGTCGACCAGGTCGGCGAACGGGTTGGTGTCCAGCGCCCGGTCGACCCCCAGCCGCTCGGCGTACATGCCGGCGTCCCCGCCCCAGGCGGCGTCGAAGGCCGGTTGCACGCTGGCCACCATCCCCCACCCGGCCAACCGGTCGACCGCCGCCGCACCCACCATCTCGACGTGCTCCAGGCGGTGCCGGCAGGCCCGCACCGCGGCCAGGCCCAGCTCCTCGACCACGGTGCCGACCGCGGTGAGCACCTGCTCCACAGCGGCGTCCCCGATGACGTGGAAGCCGGCTTGCACGCCGGCGCGGGTGCAGGCCCGCACGTGCTCGACCAGCGACGCCGTGTCGAAGCGCAGCTGCCCGGCGGTCTCGGGTCGGTCACTGTAAGGACGGCTCAGCGCGGCGGTGTGCGAGCCGAGGGCACCGTCGCAGAACAGGTCACCCCCGGCGCCGGCCAGGCCCAGGTCGCGCACCACGTCCAGCCCGCCGCGGTCGGCGAGTTCACCCCAGTAGCCGAGCACCCGCGGCCCAGGCTCCGCGGCGGCGATCGCCAGCAGGCCGGCCAGGTCGTCGGACCCGGACACCTCGGGCCCGGCCATCTCGTGCAGGCTGCCGATGCCCAGGGCGGCGGCAGCGGCGCGGGTGGCCCGCTGCGCCGCGCCGCGCTGGACGGCGTCCACGGCGCCGTAGGCCGCCCGCCGGGCGGCGTGGTGGGCGTCCAGGCGCAGCTGCCCGCCGGCATCGAAGCCGGGCAGCGCGGCGATGCCGGGCACCCGCTCCAGCAGCGCGGTCGACACGGTGGCGGAGTGGACGTCGACCCGCGCCAGGTACGCCGGCCGGTCGCCTACGACGGCGTCCACGTCGTGCCGGGTCAGCCCACGCCCCTCCGGCCAGCCGGTCTCGTCCCACCCGGTGCCGAGCAGGACGCCCTCCGGCGTCGCCCCGGCGTGGGTCCGCAGCGCCGCGACGGCATCCCCGAGGCTCACGCTGGAGTGGAGGTCGAGACCGGTCGTCGCCAGACCGGTCGCTGTGGCGTGCACGTGCGCGTCGACGAAGGCCGGGGTGAGCAGCGCACCCTCCCCCGCGACCAGCCGCGCAGCGACGGGCGCGTCCACGGCGTCCCCGAGCCACGCGATCCGGCCGCCCTCCACCAGCACCGCCCGGCCGGCGCGGTCACCCACCGTCACGTCGGTGACCAGCAGGCTGGCGCCACCACCGTCCCGTTCCGTCACGTCCGCCGTCCCCTCCGTCGTGCACCGTCCGCGCCCCGGAAGGACACCACGGCACCCGACCGCTCCCGGTCGGGGGTCCGCGCCCGGTGGCCGGGGACGGCGTCCAGCGGTAGGCAGGACGGCGTGACGGCCGACGGCGGCGAGCTGCGCACCGCCCGGTTGCGGCTACGCCGCTGGACGACGTGCCGCGACGACCTGGCGCGCCTGGTGGACCTCTACGGCCGCGCCGAGGTCACCCGCTGGCTGGGTGGGACGCCGTCGGTGACCCCGGTCGAGCTGGTCGCGCGCTGGCGCACGGTGGCCGAGGCCGACGGCCGGTTCGGCGTCTGGGCGCTCGAGCTCGCCGACACCGGGACCGTGGCCGGCACGGTGCTCCTCAAGCCCCTGCCCGACGGCGTGGGCGAGGTCGAGGTCGGCTGGCACCTGCACCCGGACAGCTGGGGCCGCGGGTACGCCACCGAGGCGGCGCGGGCGGTGATCACCCGGGGGTTCGAGGCGGGCCTGCCGGAGGTCTACGCCGTCGTCCGGCCCGGCAACACCGCCTCGGTGGCGGTCTGCACCCGCCTGGGGATGACGCCGCTGGGCCGGATGCGCCGCTGGTACGACGTGGAGCTCGACGCCTTCCGGCTCATGGCCCCGGTCGTCGTCGACTGAGAGCTTCGGGAGCATCGCAGCGAGCGAGGCGCGGAAGTCGACCCAGGAACTCGCCGACTGGCGGAGGGCCACCCTTCCCCCCACGCCTCGCCCGCTTGACGTGGGAGCCGGGGAGGGCCGGCGGCGAGCCCCTGGACGGGGCAGGCCGCGGCTCAGCGGGACCGGCGGCGGCGCAGCAGCCGGCGAACCGTGGCGACGGGGCCGGCCTTGCCCCTCGTGCCGCGCACGTCCGAGTGGTCCAGCCGCACGGCCTCCTCCGGCGTCGGCGCGGTGCCGCCCAGGTGCGCCGGCTGCCACCACAGGTCCTCGGGGTCGGCCGGCGACTGGGGGTAGGTGCGCTGCGCCTCGTCGAGCAGCTCCTCCATGGCGGTGCGGATGCGCTGCAGCAGCCGGCGGGGGTCCTCGCCCGGCTCGGGGCGGATGGGGTCGCCGAGGACGACGGTGACCGCGACACCGCGCCGGATCTCGATCGGGTGGTGCTTGGTGAACAGCCGCTGGCCGCCCCACACCGCCGCGGGGATGACCGGGACGCCGGCGTCGAGCGCCATCCGCGCGGCGCCGGCCTTGAGCTCCTTCACGCGGAAGCTGCTGCTGATCGTCGCCTCGGGGAAGACGCCGACGACCTCGCCGTCCTTGAGCGCGCGGACGGCGAGGTCGAACGCGGCCGCCCCGGCCTTCCGGTCGACCGGGAGGTGGTGCATCGCCCGCATGAACGGCCCGGAGAAGCGGTGCTGGAACACCGAGGCCTTGGCCATGAACCGCACCAGCCGGTGCTGCGGCAGCGCCGCCAGGCCGAGGAAGGTGAAGTCGAGGTAGCTGACGTGGTTGCTGCAGACCACCGCGCCGCCGGTCGTCGGCACGTGCTCGGCACCGCGGACGTCGAAGCGGAAGCGGAACAGCCGGAACACCACCAGCGCCAGCCGGATGACGAACCGGTACGGACGGTCGCGGGGATCCGGGCGCGGGCCGAAGAGGTCCCGGCGGACGACGTCGCCCCAGCTGGCGGTGTACATGGCGGGACGATAACCGCCGTCCCCGGGCGCCGCTCAGGTGTGCGTGGCCTCGACCGCCGCGCGCACCACCGCGGTCAGGTCACCGGTCGCCGCGAACACCCGGCGCTGCAGGTCCGCCCCGGTGCCGCGGTCGAGGACCGCGGCGACGCCGGCGGCGACCCGCTGCTCGTCCCCGGCGGCGGCCAGCGCGGGCCGCACGTGCGCCAGCAGCGCCGTGACGACCGCACCGGCCGGCGCGGGGCGCCCGGTGGCGGGGTGCACGAGGTCCCCCGTCAGACCCGAGCGGCTGGCCCGCCAGGCGGCCATCCGCACCACCTCGCTGCGGACGGCGGGTGCCGGTACCCCCGCCCGCCACTGCCCGGCCGCGGTCTCCACCAGCCCACGGACCAGCCCGGCCAGCGTGACGGCGTCCTCGGCGCGCAGCGCGACGTCGGCCACCCGGACCTCGACGGTGGGCCAGCGCTCGGACAGGCGGGCGTCGAAGTAGACCATCCCGGTGTCGACGATCGTCTCCGTCGCGAGCAGTTCCCCGACCAGCCGGTGGTAGGCGGCAGCGTCGGCGAACAGCTCGTTCGGCCCGGACGACGGCCAGCGGTTCCACGCCTGGGCGCGGTAGCTGGCGTGCCCGCTGTCCCGACCCAGCCAGAACGGCGAGTTGGCGGTCAGCGCGGTCAGCACCGGCAGCCACACGCGGATGCGGTTGAGGACGGCGACGCCCTCCTCGTCGTCCTCCACGGCGACGTGCACGTGGCACCCGCAGGTCAGCTGCTCGGCCGCGGTGAGCCTGAAGGTCTCGGCCATCTCGGTGTAGCGCTCGCCCGGTGTGGACTGGGGCTCGACCCGCACCGGAGAGCTGGCCAGCGCGGCCACCCGGGCACCGACGTCACGGGCCGCGGCGTCCGCCCGCCCACGCCAGTGCCGCAGGTCGGCGGCCACGTCGTCCAGGCCCGTGCAGACGCGGGTGCCGAACTCCAGCTGCTGGGTCTTTAGCTCGGGCACCAGCCGGCCGACCGGGTCCCCGCCGCCCGCCTCGTCGTCCCCTCGCTCGGCCCGGTCGTGCTCTTCCACCGTCTCCCCCTCGCCGCGACGGGCCGCCACCTCGAGGGCGGCCGGCCCCAGCGGCACCGGCCGCCCGGAGGAGTCGACGACCAGCAGTTCCTCCTCGACACCCACCGTGCGCACGGCGACCAGCATCGCCACCGCCCCGGGCTGCCGCGCGCCGATCCGGTGCGACACCGGCCATGGGCGTTGTCGTTGCTGCTTCGGCGCCGGAGGCGCCGTCCGGGATCTGTTGGCAGGGCAACCGGTAAGGTTTGGTTTTTGTTGGGTATAACGGCAGAATGGCGTCATGACGGACCACTGGGAACCGCCGCTGCCGGCGATGCCGGCTCCCCCTCCTGAACGGGCCTGGCGGCGCCTGCCCGTCCCGCCGGGCTACGAGGCCCAGTGGCGCAGGCTGGTCGACGCCGCGCTCGAGGTCGGCATGGGGCCGGACTCCCTCGTCGAGGAGGGCATGGACCCCATCGCCGCGGCCCGCGGCTGGAAGCCGGCCACCGTCGCGCTCTACAGCAAGGTGGCCCGCTACGGCGGCATCGCGCTGCCGGTGGTGCGCACACCGGAGCCCGATCCGCAGACGCTGGAGCTGCGGCCACTGTCCCAGATCAGGACCGAGGACCCCGAGCACCTGCGCACCGTGGCGTGGTGCGCGCTCGCCCTGGGCTGGCCCGGAACGGTCGGCCAGTTCCGGTCGCTGCGGCGCGACCAGGTGCACCCGACGGCACGCCGGGTCGTCGTCCGCACCGACGACGGCGAGTGGTCGGTGCCCGGCGCGCTCACCGCGTGGCACGCCTGGGAGTCCTGCCGGGGCCACTTCCCGGCGCTGGCCGACAGCCCGTGGGTGCTGCCGGCACTGCGTCGCGGTCCCGGCCGGAACTCGGCGGTCGGGGCGCAACTGTCCACCCAGGCGCTGCAAGTGACCTTCGCCAAGCACGCCGTGCGGACGGCCCAGCACCTGCGCATGACCGCGCCACCGTCACGGCAGGACTGGGCCGAGGCGCTGGCGGTGCAGTACCTGACCCTCTCCTACGACTCCTACCGTCGGCTGGCGCTCGCCGGGGGCGCCGAGCCGGTCGCGCCGCGCGGTGCCGTGCGCGCCAAGCGCAGCGCCGCCCGCGCCGCTCGTGAGGCCGCGGAGGGTTCCCGCTCCTGACGCGTTCCCGGGCGGCCCGAGGACGCGGCCCCTCCCCCCGGTCACCGGTCTCGTCTTCCCGAGAGTTATGTGGTCAGCGTTGGGGTAACGGATGTACGAAGTGCTGAACCAGCGCCCGCAGTCGGGAGGCCCCAGGAGAGCAGCGCGAGCTGCCCTGTCGGCCGGCTCGCCGCCGCATGAGCTCCCGGCCCCATCGGCCACGAGGCCTGCACCGGTGGCCGCTCAGCGGCCGGCCGCGCCACGACCCACCACCGCGACGACGGGAGCGGGCGGCCGGGACGACGCCGGTGTCCGCCCTATGGGCGGCGGACATCCCATGCTTGTCCGATCACCCCGATGTCCACTCCTGGACGTCCGCCCGGCACCGCGCGGGCGGCCAGCGGTGCCGGGCGAGCCGCACCGCCCGCCGGGCGGCACGAGAGGTCGGGGGCCACGCCCGCGCCTCGTGGGCCCGTCCCCCGGGATGCGGTTGCTCCTCCTACCTGTCGTTCAGCCCGCAAGTTGGGGATAACGGTAGACGACCACGGAGCCTGGTAGTCGGCGCACGTCGAGGAGTTCGGCGTCAGAGCAGCGTGAGCTGCTCGCCCGCCGGGGCCGAAGCGTGGCGTGCCGGAGCCGGCCGGGCGCTCGGCCGGGTCGCCGGCAGGCTGCCGGCCGGGAACCGGCTGTCCCCGTCCCCGGGGATGCCGGCCGGCGCGTCCACACCCCGGGCCGCTCCCCCGGCCTGCCGGTCCAGTCCGTAGCGCGCCAGCAGCGGGGCGACCCGCCCGGCCAGCCAGCTGCGGTACTCCGGTGCCACCGCCGCGCCGCGGCGGTAGAGCTGCTGGTAGCGCGGCACCAGCTGTGGGTGCTCGCGGGCCAGCCAGGCGGAGAACCACTCACGAGCGCCGGGGCGCAGGTGCAGCGGGACGACGGTGACGCCGTCGGCACCCGCCTCCGCGATCGCCCGCAGCGCGGCGTCCAGGTCGGCCAGCCGGTCGGTGAGGCCGGGCAGCACCGGGGCCAGGAACACACCGCAGGACAGCCCGGCGTCGGCGATCGCCCGCACCAGCTCCAGGCGGGCGCGCGGGCTGGGCACCCCGGGTTCGAGCGAGGCGTGCAGGGCGTCGTCCCAGATGGCCATGGAAACGCCCAGTCCGATCGGCACGTCGCCGGCGGCGGCCGCCAGCACCGGCAGGTCCCGCCGCAGCAGCGTGCCCTTCGTCAGGATCGAGAACGGCGTGCCGGAGCCGGCCAGCACCGAGATCACCCCGGGCATCAGCCGGTAGCGCCCCTCGGCCCGCTGGTAGGGGTCGGTGTTGGTGCCCAGCGCCACGTGCTCGCGCGTCCACGAGGGCCGGGCCAGCTCCTGGCGCAGGACGTCGACGAGGTTGGTCTTCACGACGACCTGGCTGTCGAAGTCCCGGCCGGTGTCCAGCTCCAGCCATTGGTGTGTCGCGCGAGCGAAGCAGTTGTGGCTGACCACGCCGTTGGCGAGGAAGTCCCCGGTGCCAGTGGTGATGTCGTACATCGGCATCTCGAGGCGGAGGTCCTCCACCTCGACGACTCGCAGGTCGGCGTCGCTCTTCACTGCTGTCCCGTCGAGTGAGCACGTGCGCCGGATCGCCGGGTCGACGAGGTGGATGAACCTGATGTGTTCACCGAGCCCGCCGCGGACCCGTACGCAGGCGAGCCCGTTCGCCCGCTTGCGATCCTCGAGCACCGCGTCGAACCCGAACCACTCCAACGCCTCGCGGGTGTGGCTCAAGATCTCCGGATCGGTGTTCGTGACGCGCAGGACGTGCTGGCTGCGGCTGCCTCCGGCATCGAACACCCCTGCCAGGAACCCACGCTGCCATGCAGCCGTGGGGGCGCTGGGCCACTCCTCGAGCTCCGAGATGCGGGCCACCCCCGCGGCGGTGGAGGTCCGGATGGCCGACATGGCCCGTCGCTCCACCGACGCGGGCGAGAAGCTGGAGCGGTCCGTGCGCACGCCCTCCGCGGCGAGGTAGGCCTGTGCGCGGTCCAGTGCCTCCACGTCGGCCAGCGCCAGACGAAACCGGTGGACGCCGCCGTGCCTGCGGCCGGCTCGCTCGTACCGGTACATCTTCAGGTGTCCGTCTCCGCGGATCATCCCGGCGAGGTAGCCCCGGCGGTAGTCCGCGCAGACGTCCAGTGCTGCTGCCGACCGACCGAAACCGAGCAGCTCGTCGTCGGTCGTCAGGTACGGGCGACGGTCGCGACCGGCCATCGCGCCGGTGACGTGCTTCCAGCCCCTGCCCGTCAGGAACCGGTGGTCGCCGCTGGCGACGAGCTCCGTGCCGTCGGCCAGACGCACGCGGTACGCCCGCTTGACCGTCGACCAGTGCGCCAGCACCTCGGTGGTGACGTAGTGGCGGTACGTCCGGCGCTTCTGAGTGCCGACGATCCGGTCCCCCACCCGGAGATCGGCGATCGCCTTCTGCCGGCCGTCGGCCATCAGCACACGGGTGTCTCCCCGCAGGCAGTACACACACGCATGGGAGCAGCCCCGATAGGGGTTGATCGTCCAGCGGAACGGCATGGGCGAGTCGCCGGGGACCTCGTTGAGCGCGCTCTTGCTGCGCACCTCGTGGAAGGTCAACCCGGGGAACTCCGGCACCTGCACGCTGCGCAGCAGGCCGCGCATCGACGGCATGCCCGGCAGCGTCGCCGGTTCCTCGGCGTCCAGCCGCTGGGCGTCCCACCGCATGGCGGCCATCCGAACACACGTTCGATCAGGTGTCCAGCGGGCGGGTCGGGCTACAGCGGCGGGCGGTCCTCGTAGAAGGTGGAGAGCACCACCGTCGTCCGGGTGGTGACCTTGGCGGTCTGCCGGATCGTGCGCAGCAGCGCCTCGAGCGCGTCGGGGGACGACGTCCGCACCTTGAGGAGGTAGCTCTCCACCCCCGCCACCGAGTGGCAGGCCTCGATCTCGGGCAGGTGCGCCAGCAGGGACGGCGCCTCGTCGGGCGATGCGGCGTCGGTCGGCGTGATCGCGACGAACGCGGTGAGCCCCAGGCCGAGCAGCGCGGCGTCGAGCTTGGCGTGGTACCCGGTGATCAGCCCGCGCTGCTCGAGCCTGCGCACGCGCTGGTGCACCGCCGACACCGACAGGCCCACCTTCTCGGCGAGCTCGGTGTAGCTGGCGCGGCCGTCACGGGCCAGCGCGGCCAGCAGCGCCCGGTCGACGTCGCCGGAGGTGAGCGGTCCTCCGCCGTGATCAGCCGGGGAGGACGACGAGCTCACGCGGGCCCTCGTTGAGCACGGTGACGCCGTCGTCGGTGCAGACGACGACGTCCTCGATGCGGGCGCCGCAGCGGCCCGGCAGGTAGATGCCCGGCTCGACGGAGAACGCCATGCCCGGCTCCAGCGGCAGGTCGTTGCCCGCGACGATGTAGGGCGCCTCGTGGATGTCCAGGCCGATCCCGTGCCCGGTGCGGTGGATGAAGTACTCGCCCCACCCGGCCGCCGTGATGACGTCCCGGGCGGCGGCGTCCACCTGCTCGGCGGTCACCCCGGGCCGCACCGCGGCGGTCGAGACGCGCTGCGCCTCCTGCAGGACGGCGTACCACTCGGCGACCTCGGCGCCGGGCGCGCGGCCGACCGCATAGGTGCGGGTGCAGTCCGACCGGTAGCCGGTGGCGGTCTCGCCGCCGATGTCGACGACGACGACGTCGCCGTCCTCCACCACCCGGTCGGAGAGCTCGTGGTGCGGGCTGGCGCCGTTGGGCCCGGACCCCACGATGGTGAAGTCCACCGACACGTGCCCCTCGGCGAGGATCGCCGCGGCGATGTCGGCGCCCACCTCGGCCTCGGTGCGGCCGACCCGCAGCCACTCCCCCATCCGGGCGTGCACCCGGTCGATGGCCGCACCGGCGGCGGCGAGCTCGGCGACCTCGGCCGGTGTCTTCACCATCCGCAGCCGGTCGACCACCGGGCTCGCCAGCTCCAGGGCCGCCCCGGGCAGCGCGCCGGCGACGCCGAGCGCGTGCAGCGCCCAGGTGCGGTCGCCGACCGCGACCCGCGCCGGCGCGGCGCCCAGCCGGCCGGTCGCCGCCTGCGCCAGCAGCGCGAACGGGTCGTCGGTCTCGTCCCAGGCCAGCACCTCCAGGCCGAGGCCGCCGGCCGGGCTGGCGCCGACCATCGGCGCCTCCAGCCGGGGGACGACGAGGAACGGCTCCCCCTGCCGCGGCACCGCCAGCGCGGTGAGCCGCTCCATCGCGTGGGCGTCGTAGCCGCACAGGTAGCGCAGGTCCGAGCCCGGCGTGACGACGAGCAGGTCGACGCCGGTCGCCGCGGCCAGGTCCCGCGCGGCGTGCACGCGGTCGAGGGTCACCAGCGGTGCAGATGCGGTCCCAGCGGCGGTCGGAGAGGGCACGACTCGCAGCCTAACCAGCGGATACGCCCGTCACCCCCGGCCGTTACCGTCCCGAGTCGTGACGACGATGCTGCTGGACGCCGCCTCCCTCTACTTCCGGGCGTTCTACGGGGTGCCGACCAGCGTCACCTCGCCCGACGGACGGCCGGTCAACGCGGTCCGCGGCTTCCTGGACATGACCGCGCGGCTCGTCACGGCCCACGCCCCGGACCGGTTGGTCGCCTGCTGGGACGACGACTGGCGCCCGGCCTTCCGCGTCGAGGCCCTGCCCTCCTACAAGGCGCACCGGTTGTCCCCCGACGGCGGCGAGGAGACCCCCGACGAGCTGGGCCCGCAGGTGCCGGTGCTGGTCGAGGTGCTCGCCGCGGCGGGGCTGGCGCGGGTCGGTGCGCCCGGCTACGAGGCCGACGACGTCATCGGCACGCTGACCACCCGCGCGCGCGGCCCGGTCGACGTCGTCACCGGCGACCGCGACCTGTTCCAGCTGGTGGACGACGAGCGCGGCGTCCGGGTGCTCTACACCGCGCGCGGCATCACCGACCTCGAGCTGGTCGACGAGGCGGCGGTGACCGCGAAGTACGGCATCCCGGGGCGGGCCTACGCCGACTTCGCCGTGCTGCGCGGCGACCCCAGCGACGGGTTGCCCGGGGTGGCCGGCATCGGCGCGAAGACCGCGGCGGCGCTGATCACCGAGTTCGGCGACCTGGCCGGCATCCGGGCGGCCGCCGCGCGCACCGTCGTCCCGAAGCCGCCGCTCACCGCCGCCGTCCTCAAGAGGCTGCACGCCGGCGCGGACTACCTCGACGCCGCCCCGGTGGTCGTCGCCGTCGCCCGCGACATCGACCTGCCGGCCGTGGAGGGCGCGCTCCCCCGCCGTCCGGCCGATCCCGACGCGCTGGCCGCACTGGCCGCCGCGCACGGCATCGAGTCCTCGCTGCGGCGGCTGGGTGCCGCACTCGGCTGGCCGGAGGACGCGCTCAGCTGAGCCCTAGACCTCTTCCCAGGTGTAGGAGGCGTCGGTCTCGTCGGTGATGACGATGCGGAGGGTGACCTCCTCGCCGTCGGCCGTGGTGCCGGTGCACTCGTAGTCGGCGCCCTGCTCGACCTGCATCTCGTCGTCGCAGGTCAAGTCGATCGCCACGCCCTCGATCTCCTCGAACTGCGCGGCGACGTCGTCCTCGACGGCGCTGGTGTCGAGCACGGTGTCGGCGAAGACGCGGGCGAGCACCACAGCGACGAGCAGCAGGACGGCCGGCACGACGATCCCGGCCACCAGTCCCCTCCGGGACCGCCGCTGCGGCACCGGGGGCCCGTACGGCGACTGCTCCCACGGCTGGCCGTGCTGCGGCTGCCCGTGCTGGGGCTGGCCCACCCAGTACGGCGGCTGGCCCTGCTGCGGCTGTCCGTAGGGCAGCTGCCCGCCGTACGGACCAGGCGCCGGCGGGCCCCAGGCGCCGGGCTGCTGCGGTTGCCCGTAGGGCGGCTGCCCGCCGTACGGACCAGGCGCCGGCGGGCCCCAGGGGCCGGGCTGCTGCGGCCACGGCTGCTGCGGCTGGGGCCGGCCGGGCTCACCCGGCGGCGGGTCGCCGTGCGGGGGGTTGGTCATCGTCGGAGATCCTGCCCCACCTGCGGCTCAGCCGCCGACCGCTACGGCGACCACGCCGCGCCGTACCCGGTCCACCGTCGCCCGGGCCGTGGTGGCCAGCTGGCCGTCGGCGACCTTGGCCAGCTGGTCGAGCAGGTCCAGCAACTGGCGCGCCCAGCGGACGAAGTCCCCACCGGAGAGCTCGGTACCCGCCTGCTCGGCCCCGGCCAGGACCCGGTCCAGGCTCTGCCCGTCGGCCCAGCGGTAGGCCGCCCAGGCGAAGCCGAGGTCCAGGTCGCGGCCGGCCGGCACACCGTGGTCGAGCTCGACGTCCTGCAGCCGCGCGCGGATCCGCCGCATCTCCGCGATCGCCGCCGACACCTTGCCGGCCGGCACCGCCGGCTGGCCGGGCATCTCCCGCCGGGCCTCGAACACCAGCGTGGACACCGCGGCGGCGAGCTCGGCCGGGGTGAGCCCGCGCCACACGCCCGAGCGCAGGCACTCGGCGACGAGCAGGTCGGCCTCCGACCAGATGCGGGCCAGCCGCCGGCCGTCGTCGGTCACGACCGGGGCGACGTCTGCGACCTCGTGGTCCACCGGGTCCTCCCCCGCGGTCACCGGCGGGGCCGCCGGGTCGGGCACCAGGTAGCCCAGCTCCTCGAGGACGTCGCAGGTGCGGTCGAACTGGCGGGTCAGCGAGCCGGTGCGCTCGGCCATCCGACGGTGGGTGGCCTCGGCCTCCCGGGTGGCCCGCAGCCAGCGCTCGGCCGCCCGCACGCGCTCCTCGCGGTCGGGCAGGGCGTGCACCGGGTGGGCCCGCAGCGCCCGCCGCAGGTCGTGCAGCACCGGGTCGTCGGCGGCCGCGGAGCGCTGCCTGACCCGCCGCGCGCCCAGGTCGTTCTCCACGCGCGCGTTGCGCAGCGTGGCGGCCAGGTCCCGCCGGGCGTGCGGGCTGCGGTGGTTGAAGTTCCTGGGCACCCGCACCCGGGCCAGCGCGGTGACCGGCGTGGGGAAGTCGACGGCACCGAGGCGCCCGGCCCACTTGTCCTCGGTGAGCACCAGGGGGCGCGGCTCGGTCAGGTCGGTCACCCCGGGGTCGAGGACGACGGCCAGTCCCTGCCGCCGTCCCGACGGCACGCGGATGACGTCGCCGGGCCGCAGCGCCGCCAGCGCGTCGGAGGCCTCGATCCGGCGCTTGGCCGCCGAGTCGCGGGAGAGCTCCTTCTCCCGCTCGGCGATGTCCTGGCGCAGCCGTGCGTACCCCGCGACGTCGCCGCCCTCCGAGTGCATCTCGGCGGCCCAGCGCTCGGCGTCGCGCTCGTGGCGGGCGGCGGCGCGGGCCAGCCCGACCACCGAGCGGTCGGCCTGGAACTGGGCGAAGGACGAGGCCAGCAGCTCGCGGGCGTTGGCCCGCCCGAAGGAGCTGACCAGGTTGACGGCCATGTTGTAGCTGGGCCGGAAGGAGGACTTCAGCGGGTAGGTGCGGGTGCTGGCCAGCCCGGCGACGACGGAGGGGTCCATGCCCGGCGCCCACACGACGACGGCGTGCCCCTCGACGTCGATGCCGCGCCGCCCGGCCCGTCCGGTGAGCTGGGTGTACTCCCCCGGCGTGACGTCGACGTGCGCCTCGCCGTTCCACTTGACCAGCCGCTCGAGGACGACGGTGCGCGCCGGCATGTTGATGCCCAGGGCGAGGGTCTCGGTGGCGAACACGGCCTTGACCAGACCGCGGACGAAGCACTCCTCCACGGTCTCCTTGAACGCCGGGACCAGGCCGGCGTGGTGCGCGGCCAGCCCGGCCAGCAGGCCCTCGCGCCACTCCCAGAAGCCGAGGACGTGCAGGTCCTCCTCCGGCAGCGAGCCGGTCCTCTCGTCGATGATGGCGGCGATCTCCGAGCGCTCGTGCTCGTCGGTGAGCCGCAGCCCGGCCCGCAGGCACTGGTCGACCGCCGCGTCGCAGCCGTTGCGGCTGAAGACGAAGGTGATGGCCGGCAGCAGTCCCGAGCGGTCCAGCCGCTCGATGACGTCGGCGCGGGCCGGCGGCTTGTAGCGCGGCTTGTGCCAGTCCCGCTCCCGGCGCGAGCCGCCGTTGCCACCGCCCCAGGTGTCCATCCGCCGCTCGTGCTCGCGCACGTAGCGGACCAGCTCGGGGTCGACGACGCTGGCGCCGCGCTCGCGGGTGGACTGCCCGCGCGGGTCGTCGCCCTGCTCGGCGGCGTGCGCGGCCGGGCGCAGGCTGAACAGGTCGAACACCCGGTTGCCGACCAGCATGTGCTGCCACAGCGGGATCGGCCGGACCTCGCTGACGACGACCTCGGTGTGGCCGCGGACGGTGACCAGCCAGTCGGCGAACTCCTCGGCGTTGCTCACCGTCGCGGACAGGGACACCAGGGTCACCGACTGCGGGAGGTGGATGATCACCTCCTCCCACACCGCGCCGCGGAAGCGGTCGGCGAGGTAGTGCACCTCGTCCATGACGACGTAGCCGAGCCCGTCGATCGCCGGGGACTCGGCGTAGAGCATGTTGCGCAGCACCTCGGTGGTCATCACCACCACGGGCGCGTCGCCGTTGATGGCGTTGTCCCCGGTGAGCAGGCCGACCTTCCCCTCGCCGTAGCGCTCGGCGAGGTCGTTGTACTTCTGGTTGGACAGCGCCTTGATCGGCGTCGTGTAGAAGGCCTTGCGCCCCTCGGCCAGCGCCTTGTGGACGGCGAACTCCCCCACCACCGTCTTGCCCGCGCCGGTCGGCGCGCAGACCAGGACGCCGGAACCCTCGTCGAGCGCCTCGCAGGCCTGCACCTGGAAGGGGTCGAGGGAGAAGCCGAGCTGCGCGGTGAAGTCGGCCAGTGCGGGGTGGGCACCGCGCCGACGGGCAGCCGCGTACCGCTCAGCGGGGCTGGACATGGCTCCACGTTAGGCGTGTCTCCCCCGATCGGCGCGACCCGACCCTGCCAGCGGCTTTGTTGGGCATAACGGCAGCACGCCGAGACCGGCACCGCCCGGGTGATCCGCTCAGCTGATCGTCGGGGCCCGGCTCAGCGGCCGGCGCCCACCACCGGGAGGGCGCCGGGCACGCAGACGCTGACGGCCGGCAGCCCCGCGACCGGCTCCCCGTCGGCGTAGGTGGTCAGCTCCTCGCCGGCCAGCTCCACGCGGCGGGTGGGGTGCACGGTGACCGCCGGGTGCTCGACGTGCGTGCCGGCGATCAGCCGCGGGCGGGTGCGCACCAGCTCCCGGCGGCTCACCGGCCCGATGACGGTGACGTCGAACGCGCCGTCGGCCGGATCGGCGGCCGGGCAGACCCGCCTCCCGCCGCCGTACCAGGGGGTGTTGCCGACGGCGACCGGCGTGACGGCGAGCGTCCGCGGGTGGCCGTCGAGGACGAGGGTGAGCTCCCGCGGCCGCAACCGGGCCAGCTCGGCGAGGATCGCCACGTCGTAGCGGCGCGGGCCGCGCGGCCAGCGCAGCCGGTTGGCCCGGTCGGTGACCGCGGAGTCGAAGCCGCAGCACAGCACCGTGGCCCACCAGCAGTCCCCGGTGCGGCCGGCGTCGACGCGGCGGACCTCCCCCGTCCGCAGGTCGGCCACTGCCGCCCGGGCCGCGAGGACCGGGTCGGCCGGCACGCCCAGGGCGAGCGCGAGGTCGTTGCCCGTGCCGGCCGGGACGACGGCCACCGGGGTGTCCGTGCCGGCCACGGCCTGGAGGCCGGCGTGCGCGGCGCCGTCCCCACCGATCGCGACCACGGCGGTGGTGCCTGCGGCGACCGCCCCGGCCGCCTGCCGCTCGGCGGCGGCGCGGGTGGTCGCGGGCAGCACCCGCGGGTGAGGCCGTCGGCGCGCAGCGCGTCGAGCACCCCGCGGGCGGCCGCGTGGACCCGGCCGCGGCCGGCCGCCTGGCTCAGCAGGACGGCGACCTGCACGCCGGCCCCTCCGCAGGTGCCCGCCGCGAACTCGCGAGAGGTGGGGGCAGGGGTGGCCCCTGGAAGGACGCCGTCCTCCTCACCCCTCGCAGGCTCGGGGGCGAGCCTCGGGACGGGGCCGGAACGGGGTCCTTCCACGGTGGGGGCAGGGGAGGGTCCTCTCAGCGGCGGGAGCGCGCCGGGTCGTCCAGCGGCGCGGCGTCGTCCTCCCGGCGCAGGTCGTCGTACGGGGCCGCGTCGAGCTCGGACGGCGCGGCGTCCAGCGGCGAGGCCTCGTCGTCGGAGAGGGCGTGGAAGTGCTCGACGGCGTCCCGCTTGGCCCGCCGCCGGTCGACGAACCGGGCCACCTGGATGGCCAGCTCGAACAGCACGATCATCGGCCCGGCCATGAGCAGCATGGTGAACGGGTCCTGCGTCGGGGTGACGAAGGCGGCGAAGACGATGGTCAGGAAGAAGATCCACCGCCGGGCGCCGCGCAGCACCTCGTAGGAGAGGACGCCCACCAGGTTGAGCGCCACCGCCACCAGCGGCACCTCGAAGCTCACCCCGAACGCCACCAGCAGGGACAGCGCGAAGCCGATGTAGTCCTGCGCGGTCAGCGCGATCACCGTGCCGCTGCCGGCCAGCCCCAGCAGCAGTTGCAGGCCCGCCGACAGCGAGACGTAGGCCAGGGCGGCGCCGAGGGCGAACAACAGCGAGGAGACCGCGACGAAGCCGAAGCCGTAGCGCTTCTCGTTCCGCTTCAACCCCGGGGTGATGAACGCCCACAGCTGGTAGAGCCAGAACGGCGCCGAGAGCACCGCGCCACACAGGAAGCTGACCTTGAGGCGGATGAAGACCCCGCCCAGCACGTCGGTGATGAGCAGGCCGCACTCCTGCTCGCTGCCCTCGGTGAAGCGCAGGTCGGCCGGCAGGTTGCAGTACGGCGCCCGGATGAAGTCACCGAGGCCGTGCTCGTACCACCAGAAGGCGACCGCGGTGGCGACCAGCAGGGCGAGCAGCGCCTTGGCGACCCGGTTGCGCAGCTCGGTGAGGTGGGCGACAAGCGTCATCGTCGCCGCGGGGTCCCGCGGCGGGCGGCGGCGCCGGCGCAGGCCGGACCGGCGCGCCGCGCCCCCCCTGGTGCTGTCGCTCATGGTGGTGCCGGGAGCTGGGGTCAGCGGGTGCTGTCGGCCGGGCCGGCCTGGGTGGCGCGGGCCCGCAGCTCGGCGGCCCGGGCCTCGGCGGCGCGCGCCTCGGCCTCGAGGGCCTCGCGCTCCCGGTCGGCGGCGGTCGCCGGCGGGAGGACCTCGCCGCGCACCGGGGAGGTCTTGGCGGCGTCCTTGGTGCGGACGTCGTCGTCCTTCATGCCCTTCATCTCGCCCTTGAAGATGCGCAGCGAGCGGCCCAGCGAGCGCGAGGCGTCCGGCAGCTTCTTGTAACCGAAGAGCAGCAGGATGGCCAGGATGATCAGGCCGATCTCCAGCGGGCCGAGTCCGGCCATGTCGTCCTCCAGGTCAGCGGGTGGCGTCGTCGATGCTACGTGCCGGCAGGCGTCCTGCCGCCCCCGAATCGAGGGGGTGGGACCGGCCGGTCAGGAGGGGCGCTGGACCTCCGCCGCGCGCGCGGCGGTCGCCTGCGCCTCGGTGAGCAGCGGGCGGACCTCCCGCTCGAACGCCGCGACCTCCCGGCGCACCCGGCCGGCCGCGCCGAGCACGCCGTAGGCCAGCGCGCCCAGCACGACGACGGCGAGGACGGCGACGGCGATCCAGACGACGGTCAGCAGCACGGGCCCGACCCTAGTCGCCGGAGGTGGACGGCAGCTGTCCGTCGGCTGCATAGCGGCCGAGCGCGGCCCGGGCGTCGGCGGCGACGGCCGCGGCCAGCTCGGCCGGCTGGTCGACGGTGGCGGCCCCGCCGAGGGAGGCCACCAGCCGCCGCGCCCACGCCATGTCGGCGGTGCGCAGGGCGACCGCGAGACCGCCGGGCGGGTCCTGGACCTCGCGCACGTCCTCGACCGGGTAGTACTCGGCCACCCAGCGGGCGGCGCGGGCCAGCCGCAGGCGCACCACCGGCGCGCCCGGCTCGGGCTGGTAGAGCCCGGCGTCGACGTCGCGCAGCGGCACCCCCGGCGGTGGCGCGGACGGCTCGTCGAGGACCTCGACGTCGTCGATCCGGTCCAGCCGGAACAGCCGGACGCCGCCGACCTCCCGGGACCAGGCCTCCAGGTACCAGCGCCCGTCGACCAGCAGCAGCCGCAGCGGGTCGACGGTGCGCTCGGTGCGCTCGTCGCGGGTGGGCACGTAGTAGTGCAGGTGCAGCGCCCGCCCGCGCTCCAGGCCCTCCCGGACGACGGCCAGCGCCTGCTCCTTGGCGTCGACCGACAGCGCCACCGGCGTCCTCCGCTCGGCGGCGTGCCCGGCGGCGGCCGACACCTTGGCCAGCGCGCGGCTGACCGCCTCCCGCTCGGCCAGGCCGGGCAGCTCGAGCAGGGTGCGCAGCGCGACGACCAGGGCGACGGCCTCGTCGGTGGTCAGCCGCAGCGGGCGGACCATGCCGGCGGTGAAGGTGACCCGCACCCGGTCGCCCTCGAACGCCAGGTCGATGAGGTCCCCGGGCCCGTAGCCGGGCAGCCCGCACATCCACAGCAGCTCCATGTCGCGGCGCAGCTGCCGCTCGGGGACGCCGAAGTCGCGGGCCACCTCGGCCAGCGGCACCCCCTCGGGGCGGGCGGTGAGGTAGGGGACCAGCGAGAGCAGCCGGGTCATCCGCTCGGTGGTCGTGGGGGCGCTCATGCCGCCCCCTCCGGCGCCATCGCGGCCAGGCGGGTCAGCCGCTCGACGACGGCCGCGCGCACCGCGGCCGGGGCCTCGACGACGACGTCGGCGCCGTAGGAGGCGATCTCGCCGGCCAGCCGCATCGGCTCGGTGGTGCGCAGCTCCAGCCGGTCGTCCCCGTCCTCGGCCGGGCCCAGCGGGACGGCGTGCCGGCGCAGCCCGATCGCGGTGCGGGGCCGGGCGCGGACCACCACGAGCTGCTCCTCGCCCCGGAACTGCCCGGCGACCATGGCCGCCAGGTCGACGTCCTCGGGCGGCTCGAAGGCCCCGGCCGGGCCGGTGGGCCGAGGCGTGCCCACGACGCGGGAGAGCCGGAAGACGCGGGGCGCCTGCCGGTCGAGGTCGAGGCCGCCGAGGTACCAGCGGCCGTGCCAGGCGACGACGCCCCAGGGCTGCACCCGGCGGCGGGCGGGGGCGTCCTCGTCGGGACGGCGGTAGTCGAAGGTCAGCACGCGCCGGTCGCGGGCCGCGGCGTAGCAGGGCTCGAAGGCCGGCTCGTCGGAGTCCAGCCGGGGGCGCAGCGGGATCGCCCGGCTGGTGTCGACGTCCACCCCGGCCGCCTTCAGCTTGACCAGCGCGCTCTGGGCGGCGCCGGCCAGCTGCGCGGACTCCCACAGCCGCAGCGCCAGGCCCACCGCGGCGGCCTCCTCCCCGGTCAGCGTGATCTCGGGCAGCTCGTAGTCGGCCCGGGCGATGCGGTAGCCGTCCTCGGCGTCGAAGACGCTGGTGCGGCCGGTCTCCAGCGGGACGCCCATCTCGCGCAGCTCGGCCTTGTCGCGCTCGAACATGCGCTTGAACGCCTCGTCGGCGCGGGCGGTGCCGTCGTCGGGCTCGTAGCCGGGCACGGTGGCCCGGATCTTCGCCGCGGTCACGTACTGCCGGGTGCCGAGCAGGGCGATGACCAGGTTCACCAGCCGCTCCGCCCGCTTCGCCGCCACGGACCCAGGCTAAGGGAAGGACCGTCCCAGGCGTGGCCGCCTGCAGGGCCCCGCCGCGAGCTTGCGAGTGGCGGGGGGCAGGGGGTCCTTCATCTAGCCTGCGCGGGTGGGGGAACGCGGAACGACACAGCAGCGGATCCGGTGGCGACGGGGCACGGTGACCGCCCTGGGGCGGGCCTGGCGCGACGCGCAGGAACTCACCGCCGAGGTCGACGGCGACGGCGAGGTGCGGGCGCTGGCGCACCCCTCGCTGGTCGGTGTTCCGGAGGTCGGCGACACCGTGCTGCTGAACACCACCGCCTGGGCGCAGCGGCTGGGCACCGGCGGCTACGCCCTCGTGGTCGCCGTCCCCGACCGCCTGCCGCCGGACCCCAGCGGACCCGGCCACCTGGTCAAGGCCCGGTACACGCCGCTGCAGGTGAGCGTGCAGGGCGTCGACGAGCAGGACACCGAGCACCACCGCACCATCGCCGACGCCGAGGACCTCGCCGGGATGCCGGTCGTCGTCGCCGACCTGCACTCGGCGCTGCCGGCCGCACTCATCGGCGTCCTGGCCACCGACCCGGACCTGAGGGTGGCCTACGTCATGACCGACGGCGGCGCGCTGGTCGCCGGTTTCTCCCGCACGCTGTCGTCGCTGGCGTCGTCCCTGGCCGGCGTGGTCACCGTGGGCCAGGCGTTCGGCGGCGACCTGGAGGCGGTCACCCTGCACACCGGGCTGCTGGCCGCGAAGCACGTGCTCGGCGCCGACGTGGCGATCGTCAGCCAGGGGCCGGGCAACCTCGGCACCGGGACGCCGTGGGGCTTCTCCGGGGTGGCCGCCGGCGAGGCCTGCAACGCGGTCACCGTGCTCGGCGGGGAGCCGGTCGGTGCGCTGCGCATCTCCGACGCCGACCCGCGGCCGCGGCACCGCGGGGTCTCCCACCACTCGCTGACCGCGTTCGGCCGGGTCGCGCTCGGCGGGGTGACGCTGATCGCGCCCCGCGGGCTGGGCTCGGAGCTGGGCAGCCAGGTCGAGGAGGACCTCGCCGGCCAGCCGGAGCGCAACCGGGTGGTGTGGATGGACGTCGACGGGCTCGAGGAGGCCCTGGGCCTGTCCCCCGTGCCGCTGTCGACGATGGGCCGCAGCTTCCCCGAGGAGCGCGCCTACTTCCTGGCCGCGGCGGCCGCCGGCCGGTACGCCGCACTGCAGGTCCCGCTCCCCGACGACGAGGGGTGAGCACCCGGTCGGCCCACCGGCCGGGCCGAGTGCGCCGAACTCGTGGCGGTCAGCGCCTGAGCACCACGACGTCGTCGCACTCGGTCGTCGCACTCGACGGACCTCACATCGAGGCGATGAGCTTGTCGACGCGCTCGTCGACGGCCTTGAAGGGGTCCTTGCACAGCACGGTGCGCTGCGCCTGGTCGTTGAGCTTGAGGTGCACCCAGTCGACGGTGAAGTCGCGGCGCTTCTCCTGCGCCCGGCGGATGAACTCCCCGCGCAACCGGGCCCGGGTGGTCTGCGGGGGCACGTTCTTGGCCTCGAACACCCGCGGCTCGTGGGCCACCCGGTCGACCTGGTTGTTGCGCTCGAGCAGGTAGTACAGCCCGCGGGTGCGGCTGATGTCGTGGTAGGCCAGGTCCATCTGGGCGATCCGCGGAGAGCTCATCGGCAGGTCCCGCTTGGCTCGGTAGCGCTCGATCAGCTGGTACTTGGTGGCCCAGTCGATCTCCCGGTCGATCAGGGACAGGTCGCCGGTGTCGACGGCCTTGAGCACCCGCCCCCACAGCTCGAGCATCTGCCGGTGCACCGGACCGAAGCCCTCCCGGTCGACGAACTCCGCGGCGCGGGAGTGGTACTCGGACTGGATCTCCAGCGCCGACATCTCCTTGCCGTTGGCCAGCCGCACCTTGCGCCGCCCGGTCATGTCGTGGCTGATCTCGCGGATGGCGCGGATCGGGTTCTCCAGCGTCATGTCCCGGATCGGCACGCCGGCCTCGATCATCCGCAGCACCAGGTCCGTGACGGCGACCTTGAGCAGCGTCGTCGTCTCGTTCATGTTCGAGTCGCCGACGATGACGTGCAGCCGCCGGTAGCGCTCGGCGTCGGCGTGCGGCTCGTCGCGGGTGTTGATGATCGGCCGGGAGCGGGTGGTGGCCGAGGAGACGCCCTCCCAGATGTGCTCAGCGCGCTGGCTGATGCAGTAGATCGCCCCGCGCGGGGTCTGCAGCACCTTGCCCGCGCCGACGACGATCTGCCGGCTGACCAGGAACGGGATGAGCACGTCGGCCAGCCGGCTGAACTCCCCGTGCCGGCCCACCAGGTAGTTCTCGTGGCAGCCGTAGCTGTTGCCGGCCGAGTCGGTGTTGTTCTTGAACAGGTAGATGTCGCCGGTGACGCCCTCCTCGGCCAGCCGCTGCTCGGCGTCGACCAGCAGCCCCTCGAGGATCCGCTCGCCGGCCTTGTCGTGGACGACCAGCTCGGAGAGGTCGTCGCACTCGGCGGTGGCGTACTCGGGATGGCTGCCCACGTCCAGGTACAACCGGGAGCCGTTGCGCAGGAAGACGTTGGAGCTGCGCCCCCACGACACCACGCGGCGGAACAGGTAGCGCGCCACCTCGTCCGGGGACAGCCGGCGCTGGCCGCGGAAGGTGCACGTCACGCCGTACTCGGTCTCGATGCCGAAGATCCGTCGTTCCACGGACAGAGCCTAGGCGCCGATGGCGACAGAGGGCGGCTGGCGCGCACGCCCGGCACCTCCGGAGCCGGCCTCCCTGCAGGAGGCCCGCCGCCGGCCCTCCTGCAGGGCGCCGCCGTGAGCTCGCGAACGGCGGGGGGCAGGGGGGTCCTGCTCCGGTGGGGGCAGGGAGGTCCCCTCAGGTGGTGGGCGCCTCTCCCCCGCTGCCCGCCGTTCCACCGGTGTCCGGTGCGCCGGGGTCGCCGAGCCCGGCCGGGGCGCCCGGCTGGGGCACGCTCGGCGCGTGCGCGGCGGTGTGCGGCTCCTCGCCGGCGACGACCCCGTCCTCCTCCTGCCGGTCCAGCAGCGGGCGCAGCGCGGCACCGGCGATCCGGCGGAAGGCTCGCTTGGGCCGCCGCCGGTCGAGCACCGCGACCTCGAGCTGCTCCGCGGTGAGCAGCGCGGGACCGCCGTTGCCGGCGCTGGTGGCGGGGCTGACCGCCGACAGCGCCTGGACGCCGACCCGCAGCGCCTCCGCCAGCCCCATGCCGGGCAGGAAGTGCTCGCGCAGGTTGGCGCTGACCGCCTCGGCCTGGCCCCCCATGACGACGAAGTCCGGCTCGTCGACGACCGACCCGTCGAAGGTCAGCCGGTAGAGCTGGTCGGTCTCCGGGGTCTCGCCCACCTCGGCGACGCACAGCTCGACCTCGAAGGGCTTCATCTGCTGGGTGAAGACCTCGCCCAGGGTCTGCGCGTAGGCGTTGGCGATGACCCGGCCGGTGACGTCGCGGCGGTTGTAGGAGTAGCCGCGGACGTCGGCCAGCCGCACGCCGGCCACCCGCAGGCTCTCGAACTCGCTGTAGCGGCCGACGGCGGCGAAGCCGATCCGGTCGTAGAGCTCGCCGACCTTGTGCAGCGTGGAGCTGGGGTTCTCCGCGATGAACAGCACGCCGTCGGCATAGGTGACGACCGCGACGCTGCGGCCGCGGGAGATGCCCTTGCGGGCGTACTCCGACTTGTCCCGCATCAGCTGCTCGGGAGAGGCGTAGTACGGCATCGTCATGGCGTCAGCCCTGCCCGTCCGCGGCGGACCGCTCGTCGGTGATGCGGGTGGCGACGGCGGCGATCTCGTCGTCGGGGACCCGGACGGCGCCCTCGGCGTCGACCCGGTAGACGATCGGGTAGAGCCGGCGCACCGGGTCGGGCCCGCCGGTCGCGGAGTCGTCGTCGGCGGCGTCGTAGAGCGCCTCGACGAGGCTGCGGGTGGCGGCGTCGCCGTCCAGGTTCGGCCGCCAGGTCTTCTTCAGCGAGTTGCGCGCGAACAGCGAGCCGGAGCCGACGGCGGAGTAGCCGCGCTCCTCGTAGTTCCCGCCGGTGACGTCGTAGCTGAAGATCCGTCCGGGGGCGGCGCCCGGGGCCGCGTCGAGGTCGAAGCCGGCGAACAGCGGGACGACGGCGAGGCCCTGCAACGCGGCGCCGAGGTTGCCGCGGATCATCTGGGCCAGCCGGTTGGCCTTGCCGTCGAGGGAGAGCGTGAGGCCCTCGATCTTCTCGTAGTGCTCGAGCTCGACCTGGTACAGCCGGACCATCTCGATGGCGATGCCGGCCGCGCCGGCGATGCCGATGACCGACCAGGCGTCGGCCGGGTAGACCTTCTCGATCTCCCGGCTGGAGATCAGGTTGCCCATGGTCGCCCGCCGGTCACCGCCCATGAGGACGCCGCCGTCGTAGGTGACCGAGACGATCGTGGTGCCGTGCGGTGTGACGTTCCCGACCGGGATCTGCGGCACCGGACGGCTGCCCGGCAGCAGGTGCGGCGCGGCCGCTGCGAGGAAGTCGGTGAACGAGGAACCCACCCGGTCCAGGTAGGCGGGTGAGAACCCGCTCCGGCCAGCCGAATACTCGCTCACCCATCCGCCTCTCGCCCGCATGCCGGTGTCTCCCGTGCTGTCGCTCGCGACCCTACCGGCGACCCGGACGGGTGGCTGTCCGGTGGGGCGAACAGCGTGCCGCCCCGGCTCGGCAGTGAACCGAGGCGGTGGCTCGACACTCAGCTGCTCGCCTGCATCGCTCTCCAGCGCGCGAACCCAGGGCTGCACCGCCGGTCACGGGGACGCCAGGCCGGCGCCGACCGGGCGGGTCGCCGGGCTCCGGCCGACTGCTGACGGACCGCGGCGAGGCCCGGTGCCGCTCGACGTAGCAGGCGGCCGCGCGGAGCACCTCGGGGTCGTCCTTGAACTGCCCGAGCCCACCGTTGCAGCCGAAGCACAGCAGCGCCCGAACCTCGCCCGTGTCATGGTCGTGGTCCACGTGAACGGCTGGCACTGTTCGACAGATCGCGCAGAGCCCGCCCTGCGCCTCGAACATCGCATCGGATTCCTCCGCCGTGATGCCGTACCGCCGCGTGAGGTGGTACGTCCGCGATCCGCCCACCTTCTCCCTGGACGCTCTCCCGCGGACGTTGTGGCAGAGAAGGCAGTAGGTGGCACGCCCCGACCGAGAAGCAGTCGTACGCGGGAACTGATCCAGCGACTTCACGGACTCGCAGTCGGGGCACCACTTGTGACCATCCGGCACGGTGAGGTCCGGTGGGACGAATCGATGTCTGCGCGGTTCCACACGCCTGGCCTCACGGCTCCGGGCGGCGCGTTCCGCCAGGTGCTGGCGACAGTAGAACGCCAAGCCGTCCCGAGATCTCTTGTTCTTGCTGAAGTCGGACACGGGACGATAAGCCCGGCAGTCGCGACAAAACTTCGTGTTCACGCCACCAAGATGATCATGGTCACTGGCCCCCTTTTTGTACGTAACTACGCACGAACTCCTCCGAGTTCTCCTCGAGGACCTCGTCGATCTCGTCGAGAATGGAGTCGAGGTCCTCGGAGACCTCCTTGTGGCGCTCGGCGACCTCGGTGTCGACCGACGCCTCGACCTCCTCGGTCTCCTCCCGGCTGCGCGTCGAGCGCTGCTGACCGCCGCTGTCCCTCGTGGCCATGGGTTCCTCCAGGTGCGCAAGGTGGCTGGTGCCTGGTGCTGAAGTTACCCGCGGGGTGCGACGAACGGAGGTCGACCGACCGGGGTCAGCCGCCGGTGATGGTGTCGACCAGCTCCTGCGCCGAGGACGTCGACTCGAACAGCGCGCCGACGTGGTCGCGGGTGCCCCGCAGCGGCTCCATGGTCGGGATGCGGACCAGGTTCTCCCGCCCGAGGTCGAAGACCACCGAGTCCCACGACGCCGCGGCCACCTGGGCCGGGTAGCGGCGCAGGCACTCCCCGCGGAAGAAGGCCCGGGTGTCCGACGGCGGGTGCACCATCGCGTGCGTCACCTCGTCGTCGGCCAGCATCCGCTGCATCGACCCGCGCGACACCAGCCGGTGGTACAGCCCCTTCTCCGGCCGCACGTCGGAGTACTGCAGGTCCACCAGGTGCAGCCGGGAGTCGCCCCACGCGAGGCCGTCGCGGGAGCGGTAGCCCTCCAGCAGCCGCAGCTTCGCCGGCCAGTCCAGCCGGTCGGCGCAGCGCATCGGGTCGACGGCGAGGTCCTCGAGCACCTCGGCCCACCGGCGCAGCACGTCGGTGGACTGCCCGTCGTCCTCCCCGTGCCGGTCGACGTGCCGCTGCGCCATCTCCAGGTAGGACTGCTGCACCTCCAGCGCCGTCATCCGGCGCCCGTCGCGCAGCCGCACCCGGTGGGTCAGCGACGGGTCGTGGCTGATCGCCTGCAGCTCCGCGACCGGCTCCTCCAGCGAGAGGTCCCGGGTCAGGGTGCGCGCCTCGATCATGTCCAGCACCAGCGCCGTCGTCCCCACCTTCAGGTAGGTGGACAGCTCGGCGAGGTTGGCGTCGCCGATGATCACGTGCAGCCGGCGGTACTTGTCGGCGTCGGCGTGCGGCTCGTCGCGGGTGTTGATGATCGGCCGCTTGAGCGTCGTCTCCAGCCCCACCTCGACCTCGAAGAAGTCCGCGCGCTGGGAGAGCTGGAAGCCCTGCGTGCGGCTCTCGGTGCCGATGCCCACGCGCCCCGAGCCGGCCACCACCTGGCGGGTCACGAAGAACGGGATGAGCCCCCGGATGATGTCGAGGAACGGCGTCCGCCGGTCCATCAGGTAGTTCTCGTGCGCGCCGTAGGAGGCGCCCTTGCCGTCGGTGTTGTTCTTGTACAGCTGGATCGGCTGGGTGCCCGGGACGCGCGCGGCCCGCCGGGCCGCCTCGGCCATCACCTGCTCCCCCGCCTTGTCCCACAGGACGACGTCGCGCGGGTTGGTGACCTCCGGCGTCGAGTACTCCGGGTGCGCGTGGTCGACGTAGAGGCGGGCTCCGTTGGTGAGGATGACGTTGGCCATCCCCGAGTCCTCCTCCAGGTCGTTGTGGTCCAGCGCCTGGGCCGGGGACAGGTCGAAGCCGCGGGCGTCACGCAGCGGCGACTCCTCCTCGAAGTCCCAGCGCGGCCGGCGTGGCGTGGGCGCCTCGGCCACCGCCCAGGCGTTCACGACCTGGCTGGACAGCGTCGTCGGGTTCGCCGTCGGCTGCCCGGGCACCGAGATGCCGTACTCGATCTCGGTGCCCATGACCCGCCGCACGCTCATGCCGCCACCCTAGGCGTCCGAGACGACGCCGTCCGTAGACGGGCGGACAGCCCGCGGCCCACCGGCGGCGGCGAGATCGGCGATCTCGCCGGGACCGGCGGCCATCGGCCACCCCGGGACCGCGGACGGCCCGGCCCCGCGGTGCGGGAGCCGGGCCGTCGTGTCGGCCGGGGCGGCTACAGGTACTGGCCGGTGTTGGTCGCGGTGTCGATCGCGCGACCGCTCTCGGCGCCCTTGCCGCTGATCAGCGTGCGGATGTAGACGATCCGCTCGCCCTTCTTGCCCGAGATCCGCGCCCAGTCGTCGGGGTTGGTGGTGTTGGGCAGGTCCTCGTTCTCCTTGAACTCGTCGACGCAGGCCTGCATGAGGTGGCCCACCCGCAGGCCGCCGGCGCCGGTCTCCAGCCGCTCCTTGATCGCCATCTTCTTGGCGCGGTCGACGATGTTCTGCAGCATCGCCCCGGAGTTGAAGTCCTTGAAGTACAGGACCTCCTTGTCACCGTTGGCGTAGGTCACCTCGAGGAAGCGGTTCTCCTCGCTCTCGGTGTACATCCGCTCGACGGTGCGCTGGATCATCCCGCCGACCGTGGCCTCGCGGCTGTTGCCGTGCTCGGCGAGGTCGTCGGGGTGCAGCGGCAACGTGGTCGTCAGGTACTTGCTGAAGATGTCGCGGGCGGCCTCCGCGTCCGGCCGCTCGATCTTGATCTTCACGTCGAGGCGGCCGGGCCGCAGGATCGCCGGGTCGATCATGTCCTCCCGGTTGGAGGCGCCGATGACGATGACGTTCTCCAGCCCCTCCACGCCGTCGATCTCGCTGAGCAGCTGGGGGACGATCGTGCTCTCCACGTCGGAGGAGACCCCGGACCCGCGGGTGCGGAAGATCGAGTCCATCTCGTCGAAGAAGACGATCACCGGCGTCCCCTCGCCGGCCTTCTCGCGGGCCCGCTGGAAGACCAGCCGGATGTGCCGCTCGGTCTCGCCGACGTACTTGTTGAGCAGCTCGGGGCCCTTGATGTTGAGGAAGTAGGACTTCGCCTGCCCCTCCCCCTTCACCGCGGAGACCTTCTTGGCCAGCGAGTTGGCCACCGCCTTGGCGATGAGCGTCTTCCCGCAGCCGGGCGGGCCGTAGAGCAGGATGCCCTTCGGCGGGCGCAGCTCGTACTCGCGGAACAGGTCGGCGTGCAGGAACGGCAGCTCGACCGCGTCGCGGATCTGCTCGATCTGCCGGGACAGGCCGCCGATGTCGCCGTAGTCGATGTCGGGGACCTCCTCGAGCACGAGCTCCTCGACCTCGCTCTTGGGGATCCGCTCGTAGACGTAGCCCGAGCGGGTCTCCAGCAGCAGCGAGTCGCCGCTGCGCAGCGGCTGGTCGGTGAGGGACTCGGCGAGGTGGACGACGCGCTCCTCGTCGGTGTGTCCGATGACCAGCGCGCGCGGCGCCTCGCCCTCGACCGGCTCGAGCAGCTCCTTGAGCATGACGACGTCGCCGGCGCGCTCGAAGCCGCACGCCTCGACGACGTTCATCGCCTCGTTGAGCATGACCTCCTGGCCGTGCTGGAGGACGTCGACCTCCACGGCCGGGGAGACCGAGACGCGCAGCTTGCGGCCGCCGGTGAAGACGTCGACCGTGCCGTCGTCGTGACGGGTGAGGAAGACGCCGTAGCCCGACGGCGGCTGACCGAGCCGGTCGACCTCCTCCTTGAGCGTGACCAGCTGGTCGCGGGCGTCGCGCAGCGTGCCGGCGAGCTTGTCGTTGCGCTCGGACAGGAAGGCCGCGCGGCCCTCCGCCTCCGCCAGCCGCTCCTCCAGCAACCGCAGCTGGCGGGGGCTCTCCGCCACCTTGCGGCGCAGCAGGCCGATCTCCTCCTCCAGGTAGGAGATCTGGCTGAGCAGCGCCGTCACGTCACGCTCCCGCCGCGCCCTGAACTCGTCGGGACCATTGCCAAGACCGGGGCCCATCGCGCACCTCCGACAGATCGGGAGAGCCAGGACGCAAATCTATACACGCCCGGCGACAGCGTGCCCGGGGCTCGCGGTAGAAGGACCCCGCTGCCCCCCGCACCTCGCAGGCTCGGCGCGGGCCCCTGCAGCGGGGCCGGGTCAGTGCTTCTGCGCCCGGCGCTGACGCAGCGGGGCCACGACGCCCTCGGCCAGCCGCCGTGCGGTGACCAGGAAGGCGGTGTGCGCGACCATCCGGTGCTCGGGGCGGACGGCGAGACCGACCGCGTGCCACGGCCGCAACAGCGACTCCCAGGCGTGCGGCTCGGTCCACACGCCCTGGGCCCGCAGGGCCTCGACGTACGTGGACAGCTGCGTGGTCGTGGCGACGTATCCGACGAGTACGCCCCCGGGGCGCAGCGCGGCGGCCACGGTGGGCAGCACCGCCCAGGGCTCCAGCATGTCCAGCACGACCCGGTCCACGACCTCCTCGGCCGGGTGCTGGTCCAGCTCGCCCAGCCGCAGCGACCAGGTCGCCGGCACCTCGCCGAAGAAGGCGCCGACGTTGGCGCGGGCGACGTCGGCGAAGTCCTCCCGGCGCTCGTAGCTGGTGACGCTGCCGTGCTCGCCCACCGCGCGCAGCAGGGAGCAGCTCAGCGCCCCGGACCCGGCGCCAGCCTCGAGCACCCGCATGCCGGGGCCGATGTCGCCGAAGCCGACGATCTGGGCGGCGTCCTTGGGGTAGATGACCTGGGCGCCGCGGGGCATGGAGAGCACGAAGTCGGCCAGCAGCGGCCGGAACGCCAGGTAGCCGGTGTTCGCCGTCGAGTGGACGACGGAGCCCTCGGGCGCGCCGATGAGGTCGTCGTGCGCGATCGCGCCGCGGTGGGTGTGGAACTGCTTGCCGGACTCCAGGACGACGGTGTGCAGCCGGCCCTTGGGGTCGGTGAGCTGCACCCGGTCGCCCACGACGAAGGCCCCCGCGACCGGCTCCCCGCGCGGGGCCTCGGGCGTGTCGTCGGTCGTCTCGGCGGTGTGCTGCTGCGCGTCCACGGGCGGCCAGCCTACGGCGACGCGCGCAGCGCCCGGCGCGCGCGCTCGGTTCTGTCGGTACCCCGGCCTAGCCTCGGAGGCATGACGGCGATGGCGCAGGACTCGGCGCACGGGCTCTCGCCCACCGGGCAGCCCGCCGACGCGGCGGCCGCCTCCCCGAACTCGCCCGTCGACACGACGGCGACCCCCCGCCGCCCCTCGCTCTCCCCGAGCCGGGCGGCCGACTTCAAGACCTGTCCCCTGCTGTACCGGTTCCGCACGATCGACCGGCTGCCCGAGCGCAAGAGCCTGGCCGCGGTCCGCGGCACGCTGGTGCACTCGGTGCTCGAGCGCCTCTACGACCTGCCCGCCCGCCGGCGCACGGCCGAGGCCGCCCGGGAGCTGGTCGCCCCGGCGTGGGAGGAGCTGCGGGCCAACCCGGAGGTCGCCGCCCTCTTCACCGAGGGCGGCACGGGAGACGACGCCGCGGCCGAGCAGCCCCCGTCGCTGGAGGCGTGGCTGGCATCGGCCGGCGAGCTCGTGGAGACCTACTTCTCCCTCGAGGACCCGTCGCGGATCGAGCCGCACGGCCGTGAGGAGCTGGTCGAGGTCACGCTGCCCGACGGGCTGCTGCTGCGCGGCTACGTCGACCGGCTCGACGTGGCCCCCAACGGCGCGCTGCGGGTGGTCGACTACAAGACCGGCTCGATGCCCCGCGAGGCGTTCGAGGGCAAGGCCCTGTTCCAGATGAAGTTCTACGCGCTGGTGCTGTGGCGCACCCGCGGCGTGGTGGCCAGCCAGCTCAAGCTGCTCTACCTGGGCAACGGCGACGCGCTGACCTACGCGCCCGAGGAGGCCGAGCTGGTCCGCTTCGAGCGCACCCTGCAGGCGATCTGGGCGGCCATCGAGCGGGCGGTCGCCACCGGGGACTTCCGGCCCAACCGCACCCGGCTGTGCGACTGGTGCGACCACCAGGCGCTGTGCCCGTCGTTCGGCGGTACGCCCCCGCCCTTCCCCGCCGCGGCCGCGGCCGCCGCCGGGTGGCCGACGCTGCCGATCGTCGAGCGCGACTGAGCGGAGTGCACCCTCCCGCGGCGGCCACGGTCCGGGCGGTAGGACACGACGACCTGCCCGACGCGGTGCGGCTGTACCAGCAGCTGTACCCGGAGCTGGACCTGCGGGTCGACGAGCCGGTCGCGGCCGCGTGGGCTGCCAGGCTGGCCACGCCGGGCCGGACCGTGCTCCTCGCCGAAGCCGGCGGAGTGGTCGTCGGGACCGCCGACCTGACCGTGCTCGCCAACGCAGCCCGTGCCGGACGGCCGTACCTGCTGGTCGACAACGTCGTCGTCGACTCGGGCGCGCGCCGGACCGGGGTCGGCCGAGCACTCCTGGCCGCGGCCCGGGCGCACGGCGAGGCCGCCGGCTGCTACGAGCTGCAGCTCTCCGCCGACGACCCGGCGGCGTTCGCCTTCTACGAGGCCGCGGGGGTGGCCGCGGCGACACGCACCTACAAGCAGTACCTGGACGACGACGGGCGTTCCTGACCCGCTGGACCGGTCGCACCGGGGCGCGGGAGCATCGCCCATGCGCGGTTACCGAGCACCGCGGGCCTTCGACGGCGAGCGCTTCCTCGACGACGGGGCGCTGGTGCTGGTCGAGGGCCCCACCATCGTGGGCGTCGAGCCCGGCACCGCGCCGGCTCCCGAGGGCTGCCCGGTCACCGACCTCCCCGACGGCACGCTGCTGCCCGGGCTGGTCGACACCCACGTCCACCTCTGCGCGGACGGTGGCCCGCGGGCACTGGACCAGGTCCCCGAGCTGGACCCCGCCGAGCTCGACGCGGTCGTCACCGCCACCGAGCAGGCGACGCTGCGGGCGGGCGTCACCGCCGTCCGCGACCTCGGCGACCACCGGTGGACCGTGCTCGAGCGCGCCGGGCGCGACGGCGAGCGGCCGACCGTCGTCGCGGCCGGGCCGCCGATCACCTCACCCGGCGGGCACTGCTGGTCGATGGGCGGCGAGACGTCGGGGGTGGACGCGCTGCGCCGAGCGGTGTGCGAGCGGGCGGAGCGGGGTGCCGGGGTCGTGAAGATCATGGCCAGCGGCGGCGTGCTCACCCCGGGCACCGATCTCACCGGGTGCCAGTTCACGCTCGAGGAGCTGCGTGCGGTGGTCGACGAGGCCCACCGGCTCGGCCTGCCGGTGACCGCGCACGCGCACGGCCTGGCCGCGGTTCAGCGCAGCGTGGCGGCCGGCGTGGACGGCATCGAGCACTGCAGCTGCCTGACCGGGTCCGGCGTCCACCTGCCGGCCGAGCTCGCCGCCGCGCTGGCGGCAGGCCACGTCCAGGTCTGTCCCACCGTGGGCTTCCTGCCCGGCGTCGACCCGCCGCCGCACGTGCAGGCCCGGATGGCCGCCGTCGGCGCGACGGTCGAGCAGCACCTGCCGCACGTCGCGGGCCTGTACCGGGCGGGCGTGACGCTGCTCGCCGGCACCGACGCGGGGATTAGCCCGACCAAGCCGCACGGGGGCGTGGCGCACGCGGTCGCCGACCTGACCGGCACCTGCAGCGTCCCGCTGGCCGACGCGCTGACCGCGGCGACCGCCCGGGCAGCCCGCGCCTGCGGGCTCGGTGGGCGCACGGGTCGGCTGGCGGCCGGGTACGACGCCGACCTGCTCGGAGCCGACGGCGACGTCACGACCGACGTGACCGCCCTGCAGCGGCCCCGTCTGGTCGTCGCCCGCGGCCGGGAGGTGCCGCTGGGCTAGGCCCCGGCGTGCGCCGCGTCGCGGGCGGCCAGCACCGCGGCGAGGTCGACCAGCCGGACCCCGGCCAGGGTGTCGCGCAGGACGAGCCCCGGCAGCGCGGGCAGCGGCTGCAGGGAGGGCACGCCGAGCACCGCGGCGCCGGCGGCGAGTCCGGCGGTCGCCCCGGACAGCGAGTCCTCGACCACCACGCAGCCGTCGGCGTCCACCCCCAGCGCGGCCATCGCCTGGTGGTAGGGCGCCGGGTCGGGCTTGCGGGCGGGCACCTCGTCGCCGCAGACGGTGACGTCGAAGGCGGGCAGCCCGTCGAGGTCGCGGTCGACCTTCGCTAGCACCACGTCGGCCAGCCGCCGCGGCGTGGTGGTCACCAGCGCCGTCGGCAGCGCAGCGGCGCGGGCCTCGGTGAGCAGCTCCCGGGCACCGGGCCGCCAGGTCAGCGGGCCGGTCAGCAGCTCGGCGACGGTGTCCTCGATCCAGCGGGCGTCGGCGCGCGCCTCTGCCTCGCTGCGGGTCGCCCCGACGTCGGCGTACAGGACGCCCAGCGCCGTGGTCATGCTCGTGCCGACGGTCCGCTCCCGCGCCTGCGCCGACATCGCCCCGCCGAGCCGGCGGGCGAGGGCGAACATCGCCGCGCCCCAGTGCTGCTCGGTCTCCACGAGCGTGCCGTCCATGTCGAACAGCAGCGCCTGCAGCGGGCCCGCGAGTGGCGTCGTCCGCCCGGTTCCGTCGCTCGTCTGGGTACGCACCCCTTCGACGGTACGGCGCTCCCGAGGTGCCTCCCCGTCGGCTTGGTCACGCTCGCGCGGCACTCACGACCCGGGTGCCGGCGAGGCGATCGTGCGCCGCCCGGTGCTCGGGGTCGCGCCAGGCCATGAGGATGCTGCTCGCGGGATGAGCAACGAGAGCGTGTAGGTGACCGCCATCGTCCCGACGTCCTCGGGATCGAGGATCGCCCGGGCCACGGCGACGTGGGCGAACTGCCAGGGCAGCAGCTCGACGGCGTTGCGGACGGCGACCCGGCCGAACCCGGGCGGTCCACCGTCGGGGCCGACGACCCGCAGTCCGGCCCGTCGCTCGCCCCAGCCGGCCGCGTGCCGGCCGGCCTCGCCCGCGGTGAGGAAGGCCCGGATCGGCAGCACGGTGAGCAGCGCGACCACGTCGGCCACCACGGGCGGGGGGGGGGGGGACGGTGCCGGCGGGAGGACGGTCCGCAGCACCGGACCCGCGACGGTCAGAAGCGCCAGCCAGCACAGGATCGCGGCGTAGTCCCGCAGCGAGGCGCGCCATCGCGCCCCTCCCGGGCCGCCAGGGCCGGGCCGCATCGGTCACCGGCGGACCGTAGCCGGATCGTCCCCAGGAGGAGAGGCAGGCCGGCTCACTCGTCGTCGGTGCGGTACCCCAGGTTCGGTGACAGCCAGCGCTCGGCCTCGGCGAGCGTCCAGCCCTTGCGGCGCGCGTAGTCCTCGACCTGGTCGCGGCCGAGCCGCCCCAGCACGAAGTAGCGCGACTGCGGGTGGGCGAGGTAGAGGCCGCTGACCGCGGCGCCGGGCCACATGGCCATGCTCTCGGTGAGCGTGATGCCGGTGGTGGCCTCGACGTCGAGCAGCTCCCAGATGGTGCGCTTCTCGGTGTGCTCGGGGCAGGCCGGGTAGCCCGGTGCGGGGCGGATGCCGCGGTACTGCTCGGCGATCAGCGCGTCGTTGTCGAGGTGCTCGTCGGCGGCGTAGCCCCAGAACTCCCGGCGCACCCGCTCGTGCAGCCGCTCGGCGAAGGCCTCGGCGAGCCGGTCGGCCAGCGCCTCGAGCATGATCGCGCTGTAGTCGTCGTTGGCCGCCTTGAACGCCGCGACCCGCTCGGCCGAGCCCAGCCCCGCGGTGACGGCGAACGCGCCGACGTAGTCGCGCAGCCCGGTCTCCTTCGGCGCGACGAAGTCGGCCAGCGACTTGCGGGGCGAGCCGTCCCGGCCCTGGGTCTGCTGGCGCAGCTGGTGCAGCGTGGTCCGGACGGTGGTGCGCGACTCGTCGGTGTAGACCTCGATGTCCTCGCCGTCCACCCGGTTGGCCGGGAACAGGCCGAACACGCCCCGGGCCTGCAGCCAGCGCTCGGCGACGACCCGGTCGAGCATCTCCTGGGCGTCCTCGTACAGCCGCCGGGCGGCCTCGCCGGTCGCCGGGTTGTGCAGGATGTCGGGGAACCGACCGCGCATCTCCCAGGCGTTGAAGAACGGCTGCCAGTCGACGTACCGGCGCAGCTCCTCGAGCGGGTAGTCGTCGAGGACCCGCGTGAACTGGGTGGCCCGCCCGTGCAGGTGGTCGCAGTCCGCACCCGAGCAGACGTCCCTGGCCTGCTGCAGCAGCATCCGCGGCCGCGGCGGGGCGTAGGACGACCAGTCGACCGGCGGCGCGGCGGCGCGGGCGGCCTCCAGCGGCAGCAGCGCGCGGGTGTCCTGGCGGGCGGCGTGCCGCTCGCGCAGGCCGGCGTACTCGGTCTCGACGTCGGCCAGCAGCTTCGGGCGCTGCTCGTTGGACAGCAGCGCGGCCACGACCGGGACGGAGCGGGACGCGTCCTTCACCCAGATGACCGGCCCGTGGTAGCGCGGGGCCACCTTGACGGCGGTGTGCGCCCGCGAGGTCGTCGCCCCGCCGATGAGCAGCGGGATGTCGAAGCCCTGCCGCTCCATCTCCGCGGCCAGGTTGCTCATCTCGTCCAGCGACGGGGTGATCAGCCCGGACAGGCCGATGACGTCGGCACCCTCTTGCTTGGCGGTGTCGAGCACCTTCTGGGCCGGCACCATGACGCCGAGGTCGACGACGTCGTAGTTGTTGCACTGCAGGACGACGCCGACGATGTTCTTGCCGATGTCGTGGACGTCGCCCTTCACGGTGGCCATGACGACCTTGCCGTTGCTGCGCTCGACGTCACCGGGCTGCTTCTCGGCCTCGATGAAGGGCACCAGGTAGGCGACGGCCTTCTTCATCACGCGCGCGGACTTGACCACCTGAGGCAGGAACATCTTGCCGGCGCCGAACAGGTCGCCGACGACGTTCATCCCGCCCATCAGCGGACCCTCGATCACCTCGATCGGCCGGCCGCCGCGCGCGGCGATCTGCGCCCGCAGTTCCTCGGTGTCGGCCTCGACGAACCCGTCGATGCCCTTGACCAGAGCGTGCGCGATGCGCTCCTCGACCGGCAGGGAGCGCCACTCCTCGGAAGCGACCTCCTTCTGGGCGCCGTCCCCGGCGTACTCGGCGGCAATCTCCAGCAGCCGCTCGGTGGCGTCGGGGCGGCGGGCCAGCACCACGTCCTCGATCCGCTCGCGCAGCCGCTCGGGCACCTCGTCGTAGACCTCGAGGGCCCCGGCGTTGACGATGCCCATGTTCATGCCGGCGGCGATCGCGTGGAACAGGAACACCGCGTGGATGGCCTCACGGACGCGGTTGTTGCCGCGGAAGGAGAACGACACGTTCGACACGCCGCCGCTGACCAGCGCGCCGGGCAGGTGCTGCTTGATCCAGCGGGTGGCCTCGATGAAGTCCAGCCCGTACCGGGCGTGCTCCTCGATGCCGGTGGCGACGGCGAAGACGTTGGGGTCGAAGATGACGTCCTCGGCCGGGAAGCCGACCTGCTCGACGAGGATGTCGTACGCCCGGCGGCAGATCTCCTGCCGCCGCTGCAGCGAGTCGGCCTGGCCCTGCTCGTCGAAGGCCATGACCACGACGGCGGCACCGTGCTTGCGGCACAGCCGCGCCTGCTGGACGAACTCCTCCTCCCCCGCCTTGAGGGAGATGGAGTTGACGATCGACTTGCCCTGCACGCACTTGAGGCCGGCCTCGATGACCTCCCACTTGGAGGAGTCGACCATCACCGGCACGCGGCAGATGTCGGGCTCGGCGGCGACCAGCTTGAGGAAGCGGTCCATCGCCTCGACGCCGTCGATCATCCCCTCGTCCATGTTGACGTCGATGACCTGCGCGCCGGCCTCGACCTGCTGGCGGGCCACGGCCAGCGCCGTCGGGTAGTCGCCGGCGCGGATCAGGTTGCGGAAGCGGGCCGAGCCGGTGATGTTCGTCCGCTCGCCGACGTTGACGAACAGCGAGTCCTCGTCGACGACGAGCGGCTCCAGGCCCGACAGCCGCAGCGCCGGCCGCACCCGCGGCGGCGTCCGCGGAGCCCGGCCCTCGACGGTCGCGGCGATCACGGCGATGTGCGCCGGCGTCGTCCCGCAGCAGCCGCCGACCGTGTTGACGAAGCCGGCGTCGGCGAACTCGGCGAGGACGGCGGCGGTCTCCTCCGGCGACTCGTCGTACTCGCCGAAGGCGTTGGGCAGGCCGGCGTTGGGGTAGCAGGAGACGTAGGTGTCGGCGACCCGGGACAGCTCGGCCAGGTAGGGCCGCATCTCCGCGGCACCCAGGGCGCAGTTCAGGCCGACCAGCAGCGGGCGCACGTGCCGGATGGAGTGCCAGAACGCCTCGGTCACCTGGCCCGACAGGGTCCGCCCGGAGGCGTCGGTGATCGTGCCGGACACCATCACCGGCCAGCGCCGCCCACGCTGCTCGAAGAGCGTCTCGAGCGCGTAGATGGCGGCCTTGGCGTTGAGCGTGTCGAAGACGGTCTCGATCAGCAGGACGTCGACCCCGCCGTCGACCAGGCCGTCGGCCTGCTCCAGGTAGGCGAGGGCGAGCTCGTCGAAGGTGACGTTGCGGGCGCCGGGGTCGTTGACGTTGGGCGAGATGGACGCCGTCCGGCTGGTCGGGCCGAGCGCGCCGGCGACGTAGCGCGGCCGGTCCGGGGTGCGGGCGGTCATCGCGTCGGCCTCGGCGCGGGCCAGCCGTGCCGCGGCCACGTTGATCTCGTAGGCGAGGTCGGACATGCCGTAGTCGCGCAGCGAGATCGCCGTGGCGTTGAAGGTGTTCGTCTCGACCAGGTCCGCGCCGGCCTCGAGGTACTCGCGGTGGATGCCCGCGATGATCTCCGGCCGGGTGATGCTCAGCAGGTCGTTGTTGCCCTGCACGTCGGTGGGCCAGTCGGCGAACCGCTCGCCGCGGTAGCCGGCCTCGTCGGGCCGGTCGCGCTGGATCGCCGTCCCCATGGCGCCGTCGAGCACCAGGATCCGCTGCCCCAGCACGGCCGTGAGCTCCGCGGTCGCGTCCGGGCGGAGGTCGGGCGACACGATGCGGGACGGCACCGAGCCAGGGTAGCCGCCGCCGGGGCCCCGGGTCGCCCGCGCGGGGGACGCCGGAGCCGCCGTCCGGGCCGAACAGCGCGGCGGACAGGCCCGACCGACGTAGGCTCGGAGGGGTGATCGACCCGAAGTCCACCCCTGAGGACCTGCCCCGGCTCGACGACCCGGTGGTGGTCGTCGCCTTCGAGGGCTGGAACGACGCCGGGGACGCCGCCACCGGGGCGCTGGAGCACCTGGAGCTCATCTGGGACGCCACGCCGCTCGCCGCGCTGGACCCCGAGGACTACTACGACTTCCAGGTCAACCGGCCGACGGTCTCGCTGATCGGCGGGGTCAGCCGCCGGGTCGAGTGGCCCACCACGCGCATCTCCGTGGCCCGCCCGCCGGGCTCGGAGCGGGACGTCGTCCTGATCCGCGGGATCGAGCCCAACATGCGCTGGCGCAGCTTCTGCGAGGAGCTCATCGAGCTGTGCCAGGAGCTCGACGCGCGCACCGTGGTCGGTCTCGGCGCCCTGCTGGCCGACACGCCGCACACCCGCCCGACCCCGGTCTTCGGCTCGGCCTACGACGCGGAGTCGGCCGAGAAGTGGGGCCTGGACACCTCCCGCTACGAGGGGCCCACCGGCATCCTCGGGGTCTTCCAGGACGCCTGCGTGCAGTCCGGGCTGCCGGCGATCAGCTTCTGGGCCTCCGTGCCGCACTACGTCTCCCAGCCGCCGTCCCCGCGGGCCACGGTCGCGTTGCTGCGGCGCGTGGAGGAGGTCCTCGAGCTCACGGTGCCGCTGGGCGCGCTGCCGCAGCAGGCCGAGGAGTGGGTGAAGACCGTCGACGAGATGGCCAACGAGGACGCCGAGGTCGTCGAGTACGTCCGCTCGCTCGAGGAGCGCGCCACCGAGTCCGACCTGTCCGAGGCCAACGGCGACCAGATCGCCCGCGAGTTCGAGAGGTATCTGCGCCGCCGTGGCGGCACGGCCTGAGGTGGCCGCCTCCGCAGGCTCACCGCGAGCCTGCGGGGGTAAGAGGAAGGCATCCTCTTGCTCCGCCGCCGGGGTCCCTCCTCGAACTAGTTCGCGAACGCGGTGCTACCTCCGGTGGCACCGCGCTCGACGAGGCCACAGTTGGGCATAACGGTCGCCGACGCCGATGCCGGGATTGCTCGCGGATTGCCGGTCCTGCAGCACCGGCAGTGCGGGAGGAACGCCGGCAATGCCGGCCGTGAGCAGCAGGCCCCGCAGGGGCTCCGCGAAGAACGGCCCAGTGGCTCGACGGCACAGGGGACGCGGCGCCTGGACGCCGTGGGGACGAGGAGCGTCGCGACGACTCAGCGCAGCAGCGGGCGCATGCGGGCGGTCGCGTCGGCGTCGAAGAGGCGGTCGTGCGTCGACAGCGCGTACCGGTCGGTCATCCCCGACACGTAGTCCACGACCTGGGTGACCGGGTCGGCCGAAGTGTCACGGTAGGTCGCCGGGATGAGCTCGGGGTGGGCCAGGTGGTGGTCGACGAGCCGGCGGGTCACGTCGATGGCCAGCTGCTTCTGCCCGGCCGCGGTCTCCGAGGCGTAGACCCGCTGGAACATGAACGCCCGCAGCTCGTGCATGGCCTCCAGCGGCCCGGGCGCCATGACCACCACTCCCCCGTCGGCGAGCGACCCCTCGACGACGGCGTCGATCATCGCGCCCACCATCCGGCTGCCCGGGTCGCCGAAGACGGCGCGGGCGCGGGCCGGGAGGTCGCGCACCTGCAGCACCCCGGCGCGGACGGCGTCCAGGGCGTCGTGGGACAGGTAGCCGATCCGGTCGGCGTAGCGCACGCACTCCGCCTCGCGACTGGTCGGCGGCGGGGTGATCTTCCAGCTGTGCGCGCGGATGCCGTCGCGGACCTCCCAGGTGAGGTTGAGGTGCTCGAGCACCTCAACGATCCGCACCCCCTGCGCGGCGTGGTGCCAGCCGCCGGGGACGTAGGGCTCCAGCGCGTCCTCGCCGATGTGGCCGAACGGCGAGTGGCCGAGGTCGTGGCCGAGCGCGATCGCCTCGGCGAGGGTCTCGTTGAGGCCGAGCGCCCGGGCCAGCGAGCGGGCGACCTGGGTGACCTGCAGCGTGTGGGTCAGCCGGGTGACGAAGTGGTCGCCGTCGGGGTTGAGGAAGACCTGCGTCTTGTGCTTGAGCCGGCGGAAGGCCTTGGCGTGCAGGATCCGGTCGCGGTCCCGCTCGAAGGCGGTGCGCAGCGCGTCCTCGGCCTCGGGGACGGCGCGGCCGCGGGTCGCCGTCGACCGCGTGGCCGCCGGCGCGAGGGCCTCCTCCGCGCGCTCCCGGGCCGCCCGGTCGACCAGGCGGAAGGACCCCTCGTCCATCAGCACCCCTGGAGCGCCACGCCCAGCAGGGCGTCGACGGCGTCGCACACGATCGTCGGGGCGCCCTCCTCCTGCTCGTCCGCCGTGGCCGCGAGGGTCCGCTCGGCCCACGCGTCGACCAGGGCGATGGCGCCGGGGCTGTCCAGGTCATCGGCGAGCCGCTCGCGCAGGCCCTGCAGCACCTCGGCGGCCGGGGCGCCGGCGTCGCGGGTCACGGCGCGGCGCCAGGTGGCCAGCCGCTGCTCGGCGCCGGCCAGCAGGTCCGGCGTCCAGGCGCGGTCGGTGCGGTAGTGGCCGGCCAGCAGCGCCAGCCGGATGGCCATCGGGTCGACGCCCTCGCCACGCAGCTTGGAGACGAAGACCAGGTTGCCGCGGCTCTTGCTCATCTTCTCGCCGTCCAGGCCGATCATCGCGGCGTGCACGTAGGCCCGGGCGAAGGGCAGCTTCTCCCCCGTCACCGTGGCGGTCAGCGCCTCGGCGTGGACGGCGGAGAACTCGTGGTGCGGGAACACCAGGTCGCTGCCGCCGCCCTGGACGTCGAAACCCATCCCGATCGTCTCCAGCGCGATTGTGGCGCACTCGATGTGCCAGCCGGGGCGCCCGGCGACGCCCCGCGGGCCCGGCCAGGACGGCTCCCCCGGCCGCCGGCCGCGCCACAGCATCGGGTCCAGCCGGTTGCGCTTGCCGGGGCGGTCGGGGTCGCCGCCGCGCTCGGCCGAGAACCGCAGCATGGTGGCCTCGTCGTAGCCGGACTCGCTGCCGAAGCCGGGGGCCTGCGCGATGTCGTGGTAGACGTCGCCGGTGCCGTCGTCGAGCACGTACGCCAGCCCCTCGTCCAGCAGCGTCTCGACGTGGGCGACGATCCGCGGCACCGACTCCACCGCGCCGACGTAGTCGTCGGGCGGCAGCACCCGCAGCGCGGTCATGTCCTCGCGGAACAGCGCGGTCTCGCGCATCCCGAGCACGACCCAGTCCTCGCCGTCCCGCTCGGCCCGCTCCAGCAGCGGGTCGTCGATGTCGGTGACGTTCTGCACGTAGTGGACGGCGTGGCCGGCGTCCCGCCACACCCGGTTCACCAGGTCGAAGGCCAGGTAGGTGGCGGCGTGGCCGAGGTGCGTGGCGTCGTAGGGCGTGATGCCGCAGACGTACATCCGCGCCGTCGTGTCCGGAGTGGTGGGGACCACCTCGCCGCGCGCGGTGTCGTGCAGCGTGAGGACCGGACCTGAGCCCGGGAGGGTCGGGAGGAGCGGAGCGGGCCAGGCGAGCACGTACGGAGCCTAGTTCGGCCGGCCGACGCGCCCGGCTCAGCCCGGGGCGTCGACCGAGACTCCCGGTATCTCGATCTCGGCGAGGGCGGCGGGCGGCGGGCGGCGGGCGGCGGGCCCCAGGGGAGCCGACGGCGTCCTCCTGCCCGGGGCCGGCACGCCGCGGCGGTCCCGGCGAGCGCACGTGTGCGGGAGAGTGGGGCACTGCCGCCGAGGGGGGACGCGATGGAGCTCGACGACTATTTGCCTGTCCTGCAGAAGGCGAACGCGCGCTTCGCCGACGTCGCCGCCGAGGCGGTGCTCGCCCGCGGCTGGGAGACACCGGTGCCCGGCTGTCCCGGATGGACGCTGGCCGACCTGGTCTGGCACCTGGCCGAGGTGCAGCACTTCTGGACCTGGGTGGTGCGCACCCGCGCGAGCGACCCCGGCGCGTACGCCGAGCCGGTCCGGCGTCCGGACGACGAGCTGCTCGGCTTCGGCCTGGCCCAGTCGGCGGAGCTGGAGACGGTGCTGGACGGCGCCGACCCGGCCGAGCGGGTGTGGACCTGGGCGCCCCGGCAGGACGTCGGCTTCGTGCTGCGCCGGCAGGCGATGGAGGCCGTGGTGCACACCGTCGACGCCGAGCAGGTGCTCGGCGACGTCCGCCCGGTCCCGACCGGTGTCGGCCTGGACGGGCTGGACGAGTGGCTGGAGGTGATGGTCCCCGGCGCGCTGCCGGAGGGGCCGCCGGAGGGCGCGCACCCCGTCGTCCTGCACGCCGTGGACGCCGGGGTGGACCGGGTGCTGTTCCCCGGCTCGCGGCCGGCGCCGATCGCCCGGCTCACCGGCACCGCGGGCGACCTGCTGCTCGCCGTCTGGCGGCGGGTACCGCTGGAGGTGCTCACCGTGGACGGCGACGGGTTCCAGGCCGCCGCGATGATCGACCTGGTCCGGCTGGAGTAGCGCGGCTCAGTCAGCCCGCCCTGATCATCGGCAGGTGGTCGTCCGCTCCGGCGTGTCGGGCGGCCACCCGCCGATGGTCACGGCGTCGCTTCCACCCGCTCAGGGCCAGGTCCTGGCGTGCCGCTCGAAGTCCTCCCCGGTCTGGACGCCGACGACGTCGAAGACCATGCCGGCGGGGTCCTTCATCTGCCAGAAGCCGCCCATGTCCGCGATCCGCCGCGCCCCCAGGGCCTCCAGCCGGGCCACCTCCGCGTCGACGTCGTCGGTCTCCACGTCGACGTGCCAGCGTGGCGGCGTCCCGTGCCCGGTGCGCTGGACCTCGAGGTGGAAGCCGCCGGCGAAGGCGCCCAGCGACGACCAGTTCTCGTCCGAGGGGTCCGGGGACGCCTCGTGACCGGTGGCGCCGGACCAGAAGGCCCGCCCGGCGTCGTGCAGGTCGGGGGGCAGGTCGAGCATGAGGACGGCCAGGCGCGAACGGTGCGGCATGCGGCGATCTTGGCCCCCTGCAGGGTCCCGCCGCGAGCATCCGAGCGGTGGGAGGCAGGGGGTCCTGTCTCAGAAGGGCGGCCAGGGCAGCGCGGGCCAGTCGCCGCTGGGCTGCGGGTGCCGGCCGGTGCGCAGCAGCTCGGCGACCCGCTGCTGGGTGCGGCGCACCTCGCGCCGGGTCAGGTGCTCGTGCAGCTGCTCGCCGAGGTCGCCGAGCAGGTCGCCGGTGAGCCGCTCCAGCACCTCCACCGCCTCCCCCGGCAGCGGCTTCCCGGCCCAGCGCCACAGCAGGGTGCGCAGCTTGGGGTCGACGGAGAAGCAGATGCCGTGGTCGACGCCGAAGACGTGCCCGTCGGAGGTCGGGATGATGTGCCCGCCCTTGCGGTCGGCGTTGTTGACGACGGCGTCGAACACCGCCATGCGGCGCAGGCCGGGGTGGTCGGAGCGGACGAAGGCGGCCAGGTCGACGTCGGGGTCGCCGTCCACCCACAGCTGCACCATGCCCGGGCCGAACGGGCCGTCGCGCAGCACGGTCGGCGGCACCACCCGCCAGCCCGTCGCGTCCGACACCAGCGCGGCGGACACCTCGCGCCCGGCGAGGGTGCCGTCGGGGAAGTCCCACAGCGGCCGCTCGCCGGCGACGGGCTTGTAGACGCACTCGGCCACGAGCTCGCCGGTGCGCACGTACCCGACCAGGGTGACGTTGCTGGCGTCGAGCATCCGGCCCTCGAGGTCGATCTCGCCCTCGAGCAGCAGGGCGCGTGCCTCGGCGTCGTCGGCCGGGGGACGCAGGTCCGCGGCGGGGTCGGCGGGGCGCTCGGTCATCGAGGCGCTCGGTCGGGGCTCAGCGGCGGTAGCCGTTCTGCCGCGGGCACACGTGCCCGGCGGGGTCCAGCGGCAGCGAGCACAGCGGGCACGCCGGGCGGCCGGCGGCCACCACGCGGCGCGCCCGGACGACGAAGGCGCGGGCGGCGGCCGGGGTGATGGTCACCCGCAGCGCGTCCGGGCCCTCCTCGCTGTCGGAGAGGATGACGTCCTCCTCGACGGGCTCGTCGCCGGCGGCCACGGCCTCGACGACGACGGCCTGCGCCTCGCCGTCCCACGCCAGGCCCATTGCCGCGACCCGGAACTCCTCGTCGACCGGGGCGGTGAGCGGCTCCAGGTCGTCGACCTCGGCGTCCGGCGGGACGACGGAGCCCGGACGGGTGGCGACCTCGTCGAGCAGCTCGTTCATCCGGTCGGCGAGCACCTGGACCTGCGCCTTCTCCAGCGCCACGCTGACCACGCGGCCCGCAGCGTCGGCGGCCTGGAGGTAGAAGGTGCGGTCGCCGGGCTGGCCCACCGTGCCGGCGACGAACCGGGACGGGCGGTCGAAGAGGTGGAGCTGGCGCGGCACGGGCCCAGGTTACGCGGGGGCGCCGGTCGGGCGAGCCCGGAGGCGGGCTCAGGCGGTCGCGCCCGCGCCGCCCCCGACGACGGCGTCGGAGTCGGCCCTGCGGCGGCGCCGGCCCTTCTTCTTGGGCGGGACGAGCGCGGCGACGTCCCCGCCGGTGTCGTTCATGCGCACCACGAACGGGCGGGTGTCGGTGTAGGTGACCACCGATACCGAGGCGGGGTCGACGACGATCCGCTGGAACTGGTCCAGGTGCAGGCCGAGGGCGTCGGCCAGCACGGCCTTGATGACGTCGCCGTGGCTGCAGGCCAGCCAGACGGCGTCCGGACCCAGGCGGGCGTTCCACTCCCGGACGGCGGCGACCGCGCGGGCCTGCGTCTGCGCCAGCCCCTCCCCCTCTGGGCCCGGGAAGACCGCGGCCGACGGGTGCTGCTGCACGACCTTCCACAGCGGCTCCTTGACCAGCTCCTTGAGCGGGCGGCCGGTCCAGTCGCCGTAGCGGGCCTCGCCGAGCCGGTCGTCGGTGGCCAACTCCAGGTCGCGCCCGGTGAGCACGGCGGCGGCGGTCTGCCGGCAGCGCTCCAGCGGGCTGCTCACGACGGCGGCCAGCGGCACCGGCGCGAGCCGCTCCCCCACCGCCCTCACCTGGCCGGTGCCGGTCTCGTCGAGCTGCACGCCCGGGGTCCAGCCGGCCAGGACGCCGCCGGCGTTGGCCGTCGTCCGGCCGTGCCGCAGGAGGAGAACGGTGGTCACGACGCACGAGCCTAGAGAAAGGACCCTCCTGCCCCCCACCGCTCGCCAGCTCGCGGCGGGACCCTGCAGGAGGGCCGGGGCCCGCCCTGGGCCTGCGAAGGGCAGAGAGGACGGGGTCCTCTCGCTGCCCCCCACCGCTCGCCAGCTCGCGGCGGGACCCTGCAGGAGGGTCGGGGCCCCCTGAGCTGCGGAGGTCTGCAGCGAGCCGGCCTCAGCGCTCCCCCGCCGCGGCGTCCACGGCGGCGACCATGTCGTCCAGGAAGGCGTCGATCACCGCCCGCTCGGCCGCGCTACGACGGTCGAGGACGGCCGCCGTGGCGTTGACGAGCGGCCCGAAGAAGGCCCAGCCCAGCTCCTTGGCCGAGTCCTGCACGAGGACGTCGACCCGCCGACGGTCGTCGCTGCGCGGGACGCGACGCACGTGCCCGGCCCGCTCCAACCGGTCGAGCAGCGCGGTGACCGAGGCAGTGGTGACCCGCAGCTGACCGGCCAGCCAGGTCGGGCTCGCCGGGACGCCGGCCCGCTCCCGGTCGAGCAGGCACACCAGCGCGCGGACGTCGGTGGCGCTGAGTCCGTTCCGCGCGGCGAAGGCGGCACCCGCCGCGTCGAGCAGCAGCGTGAGCGCGCGCAGCCGGTGCACGGTGGCCGGCGCCTGCCTCCCCTCCGCCATGCCGGGAGCTTAGCTTGCCGAGTAGCTAGACTATTTAGTTACCTGTCCCCATGGACTTCACCGAGGCCTACGCCGCCGCAGCCGCGCGCTGGCCGGCCGGAACCGACGCGCTCGACGTCCCGACGTCGTGGGGACGCACGCACGTGCTGGCCGCAGGACCGGCCGGGGCGCCCCCCACGGTCCTGCTGCACGGCGGCGGCGCGACGGCGACGGCCTGGGCGGGCGTGGCCCGCGAGCTGTCCGGACGGGTCCGGGTGCTCGCCCCGGACCAGCCCGGCAGCCCGGGCCGCAGCACCAGCGGCCGCCCCTTCCGGACGACGGCCGACCAGGCCGCGTGGCTGACCGAGCTGATCGAGGCGCTCGACGTCGGGCCCGTGCACCTGGTGGGCCACTCCGCCGGCGGGCACCTGGCGCTCACCGGCGCTCTCGAGCGTCCCGGGACGGTCTTCTCCCTCGCGCTCCTCGACCCGACGGCGTGCTTTGCCGGCTTCAGCCCGCGCTACCTGCTGCACGCCCTGCCGCACCTGGTGCGCCCCACGCCGGCCCGCGTGCGGCGGTTCCTGGCCTGGGAGACCCGGGGACGCGCGCTCGATCCGGCCTGGCTGGAGGTCACCGTCCGGGGTTCGACCGAGTTCGACGCCACGCCGATCGTCCCGACGCGCCGCCCGCCCCGGGCCCGGCTGGCCCGGCTGACCACGCCAACGCTGGTGCTCGTCGCCGGCCGCAGCCGGGCACACGACCCGTCCCGGGTGGCGCGGAGCGCGCGGACCCTGCTGCCGGCGGCCACCGTCGTCGAGCTGCCGGCGGCCAGCCACCACACGATCCCCGTCCTCGACGCCGCGGGGATCGCCGCGGCCGTCGGCGACCACGTCGTCCGCAGCACGCCACCTCCTCGTTGATCATGGGGTCGTCGCCGGGGGACACGCCGTGTCGGGCGCGTCCGCGGGCGCGAACCCCATGATCAACACAGGGAGAGGGAGGCGGGACCCGGGGTGGCCGCTCACCCGCGTCACTGCGGGGCGAGCACCCCGGCGCCGACGAGGGCGAGGATCAGCAGGCCCAGCACCACGCGGTAGACGACGAACGGCGTGAAGCTGCCCCGGTCGAGGTAGCGCAGCAGCCAGGCGATGACGACCAGCCCGACGCCGAAGGCCAGTACCGTGGCCAGGATCGTCGGCCCCCATGCGACCGCCTCCCCCGCGACCCCGCCGGTGAGCGCCTCGTAGACCTGGAAGAAGCCCGAGGCCAGCACGGCGGGGACGGCGAGCAGGAAGGAGTACCGCGCCGCGGCGGCCCGGGAGTAGCCGAGGAACAGCCCCATGGTGATCGTGCCGCCGGAGCGCGAGACCCCGGGCACCAGTGCCATCGCCTGGGCGAAGCCGAAGGCGATGCCGTGCCCGACGGTCAGCTGGTCCAGCTCCCGCTTCTTGCCGCCCACGCGGTCGGCCCAGTAGAGGACCAGCGAGAACGCGACCAGTGCGATCGCGACGATGCGCAGGTCGCGGAAGGTGGTCTCGATGCGGTCCTGGAACAGCAGCCCGAGGATCCCGATCGGCAGCGTGCCGGCGATGATCAGCCAGCCCATCCGGGCGTCGGGGTCGCGGCGCATCGCGCGGTCGCCCAGGGAGCGCACCCAGGCGCTGATGATCCGCCCGATGTCGCGGCGGAAGTAGAGCAGCACCGCGGCCTCGGTGCCGATCTGGGTGATCGCGGTGAACGCCGCACCCGGGTCACCCCAGCCGAAGGCCTCCCCCACCACCCGCAGGTGCGCGCTGGAGGAGATGGGCAGGAACTCCGTCAGCCCCTGCACCAGCCCCAGGACGACGGCCTCGATCCAGCTCATCGCCCGCGGTACCCCCGTCGGCCAGCAGCGGCGGGTCGGGCGGCGGGGGTGGTTCGCAGGAGCACGGGAGGCCACCCTAGAGCGCGGCCGGCCGGGCCCTCGCGCGGCACGCAGGAACGGTCGCGGTCCCCGGCCGCCGTCGTGCCCCGACGGTAGGTTGGCCTCCCGTGGAACAACGCGCGCTGGGGCGCAGCGGCCTGGTGGTCTCGCGCCTGGCACTGGGCACCATGACCTGGGGCCGCGACACCGACGAGGACGAGGCCGCGATGCAGCTGACGGCGTTCGTCGACGCCGGCGGCACGCTGGTGGACACCGCCGACGTCTACTGCGACGGGGACAGCGAGCGCACCCTGGGCCGGCTGCTGTCCGACGTCGTCCCCCGTTCCGACGTGCTGGTCGCCACCAAGGCCGTCGGGCGCACCGCGCCGGGGCCGATGGGCCGCGGCGCCTCCCGCGGGCACCTGCTGGCCGCGCTGGACGCCTCGCTGGAGCGCCTGGGCACCGACCACGTCGACCTGTGGCAGCTGCACTCCTGGGACGACACGGCCCCGCTGGAGGAGACCCTCGCCGCCTGCGACGCCGCCGTCTCCTCCGGCCGGGTGCGCTACGTCGGGATCAGCAACTTCACCGGCTGGCAGACCGCGCAGGCCGTCACCTGGCAGCGCGCCTGGCCCGGCCGGGTGCCCGTCGTCAGCACCCAGGTGGAGTACTCGCTGCTGCAGCGCGGCGTCGAGCGCGAGGTCGTGCCCGCCGCGGAGGCGCTGGGGCTGGGCGTGCTGGCCTGGTCCCCGCTGGGCCGCGGGCTGCTCACCGGCAAGTACCGGCAGGGCCCGCCGGCGGAGTCCCGCGGCGCGTCCCCGCAGTGGCAGGGCTTCATCGACGGGCTGCGCTCGGCGACCGCCGACCGGATCGTCGAGGCGGTGGTCACCGCAGCCCAGGGGCTGGGCACCACGCCGCTGGCCGTGGCGCTGGCGTGGGTGCGCGACCGCCCCGGCGTCACCGCGCCGGTGGTCGGGGCGCGGACCGCGCAGCAGCTGCAGGCCTCGCTGGACGCCGACGCCGTGCGGCTGCCCGCGGCCATCCGCACCGCGCTCGAGGACGTCTCGGCGCCCTACTTCGGCTACCCCGAGCGGAGGTTCGACAGGTGAGCGCGGTCCCGACCACGACGACCGACCCGGTCTTCGCCGCCTTCTGCGCCGCCGGACTGTGGCCGGGCCTGGGCAAGCGGGCCGCCGCGGAGCTGCCGGCCGCCGGCATCACCTCCTCCGACGACGTCACCGCCGACCGGCTGCTGAAGTTGCCCCGCGTGGGCCGGCAGCGCGCCGAGCGGCTCTTCTCCAGCTTTCTGGCCGCCGCGCCCACCTACGAGGTCGTGGAGCTGCTGGTCGGCGCGGGCCTGGACGCGAAGCTCGCCTCGACCGCCGCCGACGCCCTGGGCAACGACGCCGCCCGCCGGCTGCGCGACGACCCGTGGGCGCTGCTCGGCCTGACCGGGGTCACCCTGGGCGACGCCGATCGGCTGGCCATCGCCGTCCTGCCCGGCGCCGACAGGCAGGACACCCGGCGCGGTCGGGCGGTCGTCGCCCACACCCTGCGGACGGCGACCCGCGACGGGCACACCGTGCTCCCCGCCGACCTGGTCGTCGCCGCGCTGCGCGCCGAGGGCGTCGCCGACCCGGTTGCGGCGATCGGAGCGGCGGTCGAGTCCGGCGAGGTGCTCGAGCACGAGCCGCCGGAGCCGGAGTACGACGAGGACGCTGGCGACCTGGGCCCCCACCAGCCCGACGACGAGCTCCCCGAGCCGGACCCGGCGCTGCGCACCCTGTCGCTGGCCCGCTACGGGATGGCCGAGGAGGCGGTCGCGGAGAACGTCGCCCGGCTGGCCGCCACCGCCGAGCGCATCGCCGACCCCGCCGCCGTCCGCTCGGTGGCCAGGGGCCTGGACGACGCGCAGAAGCAGGCCGTCGCGCAGGTGCTGGGCGCCGGCGTCTCGCTGCTGACCGGCGGGCCGGGCACCGGCAAGAGCCGCACCGTCGCCGCCGTGGTGAAGCTGCTGCAGGCCAAGGGCGCCGAGGTCGCGCTCGCCGCGCCGACCGGCCGGGCGGCCAAGCGGCTGGAGGAGCTGACCGACCACCCGGCGGTCACCGTGCACCGGCTGCTCGGTGCGCAGGGCACCTCCGGCGGGTTCGCCCGCAACGAGGAGTGGCCGCTGGACGCCGACGTCGTCGTGGTCGACGAGGCCTCGATGCTCGACGTCGAGCTCACTGCGGCGCTGCTGGAGGCCTGCCAGGACGGCACCCACCTGCTGCTCGTGGGCGACCCCGCCCAGCTGCCCTCGATCGGACCGGGCCACGTGCTCGGCGACCTGATCGACTCGGGCGTCGTCCCGGTGACCGAGCTGACCACGCTCTACCGGCAGGCGGAGGGCGGGGCGATCGCCCGGCTGGCCAACGCCGTCCGGGGCGGGGAGCTCCCGCCGGTGGACTCCCCCGACCGCGAGGTGGTCGTCGTCCCCGCCGGCGGCAGCGCGGAGGCGGCCAAGCGGGTGGTGCAGCTGGTCACCGACTCCATCCCGCGGGCGCTGCGGATCGACCCGGCGACCGTGCAGGTGGTCACGCCGGTGCACCGCGGACCGGCCGGGACGATCGAGCTGAACAAGGCGCTCAAGGCGAGGCTCAACCCGGGCGACGGCACGGTGTGGGGCTTCGACGTCGGCGACCGGGTGGTGGCCACCGCCAACCACCTGGACCTAGAGCCCACCGGGTTCGCGAACGGCGAGACCGGCGTGGTCACCGGCACCGGCGACGGCACCCTCGACGTCGACTTCGCCTCGGGGCCGGTGACGGTCAGCGGGTCCGCGATGAGCGACCTGCGGCACGGCTGGGCGATCACCGTGCACCGCGCGCAGGGCTCGGAGTGGCCCGGCGTGGTCGTCGTCCTGCCGCCGGAGGCCGGCGGGATGCTGTCCCGGCCGCTGGTCTACACCGCGCTGACCCGAGCCCAGCGCCACCTGTCCATCGTGCACGCCTCCGGTGCAGCGCTGGCCCGCGCGGTGAGCCAGGTCGACGTCCGGCCGCGGCGCACCCGGCTGGCGCAGCTGCTGGCGGAGAACGCGGGCGACTAGCCCCGGGACGCCCGGGCGCTGCAGATCAGCTGCCGGGTGGCGGCCTGCAGCTGGCCGGGGCAGGTGAGCGGCCGCGGGAACGGCACCCGCAGGTCGCACCGGCCGGCCGGGCGCTCGATGCGGAGCCGGAAGCCGAAGCGGTCCAGCCCCAGGGGGCGGACGACGTCGCGCGGGCCGAGGTCGCCGGCCGGGATGCGGCTGCGCAGCAGGTCGAGGACCTGGGGGTGTTCGCGGTCGAGGTGCTGCAGCACCCGCGCCTCGACGGCGGCCAGCGGGTCGGGCCGGGCCGCGGCGTAGCCCTGCGGGCCCACCTCCGTGCAGCGCTCCCCCTCCCGCAGCACCACCTCGGCCAGGTCCAGCCGCAGCAGCGTGATGCCCCGCCCGACGTCGAGCAGCGGTGCCACCGGCCGGGTCCCGGCGAAGGCGAGCACCGCGGCGCGCCGGGCGGCGGGGTGCACCGGGGTGAGCCAGCCGGAGAGCCACAGCTGGGCGCGCAGCGGGTCCCGCAGCAGCACCGCGGTGAGGTCGTCCCGCCCGGCGAGCGCGGCGTCGACCTCCCCGCCGGTGGGCACCAGCACGTAGGTCGTGCCCGTGGTGGTGGTCGCGTGCGCCAGCGGGCGGCCGACGCCCAGCCCGCGCACGCACAGCGCGGCGGGGCTGCGGCCGGCGACGGTGCGGGCACGCTCGGCGGCGTCGGCGCGGAGGGTGGGCGCTGCGGGGCCGGTCGTCACGGGCTCCCTGGAGGTCGGCGGCGAGTTAGGTGAGCCTAACCTGATCCACTGGCCGGTGGAGCCCCACCGGCGCGCCGTACCCGACGCGCCGGGACCGGGGACGGGCGGACCCGGGACCGTTGCCCGCGCGACCAGGGCAGGTGTTCCATGACCGGCGTTCACGGGGCGCTCGTCGCGTGGCGCCCTGGCATCCTCCGGAGGGCTGGGGTCCGTGACCAGGTGTCGTCGAACGCTCGTCGTGGTGGCCGTGGCCACCCTCGTCTCCGGCGCCGGGACCGCGGTCGCCGCCGCGTCCGTCCCCGCGGCCGAGCCACTGGCCGGGGTCGTTCCCCAGCTGACCTGGGCGGCCTGCGGGCTCACGGAGGACGCGACGGCGGCCGGCGTGCAGTGCGCGACCGCCGGCCTGCCGATGGACCACGACGAGCCGGACGGCGAGAGCATCCGGATCGCCCTCTCCCGGGTGCCGGCCACCGACCCCGCCAACCGGATCGGTTCGCTGTTCGTCAACCCCGGCGGCCCCGGCGGCGAGTTCGTGACGCACCTGCAGGAGGCCGGCGCAGGCCTGTTCGCGGACCTCAACGCGCGCTTCGACATCGTCGCCTTCGCCCCGCGCGGGGTCGCGCCCAGCACACCGGCGGTCGACTGCCAGGTCGACCCGGAGACCCAGGGCCCGACCGTGACGCCGACGCCGACCCCCCTCGACGTGGACCTGGACGCCCTCGTCGACCGGGCGCAGGGCTACGTCGACGCCTGTCTGGCGGCCAACGGCCCGATCCTCGAGCACCTCTCCACCGCGAACGTCGCCCGCGACCTGGACCTGCTGCGCGCCGCGGTCGGCGACGAGCAGCTCAGTTACCTGGGGTTCTCCTACGGCACCGTCATCGGTGCCACGTACGCCCGCCTGTACCCCGACGGGTACCGCGCGCTGGTCCTGGACGCCGCCGTCGACGCCGACGGCTACCTCAACGACCCGTTGAGCTTCACCGCGGAGCAGGCCGCCGGCTTCGAGGTGGCGCTGGCCCGCTTCACCGAGGCCTGCGCCGTGGACCAGGTGGCCTGCTCGGGCTTCGGCGGCACCGACCCCTACCTGGCCTACGACCGGCTGCTCGCCGGGGCCGAGACGACGCCGATCCCCGCCGACGCGTATCCGGCCGACCCGCGACCGGTGACCGCGGACGACATCCGGCTGGTGACCGCCCGGCTGCTCTACGCCAAGCAGCTGTGGGGCCTGCTGGGTCTGGTGCTGTCCGAGGCCGCCAACGGGGACGCCTCGTTCATCCGGGCGCTGGTCGACTCGGTGTTCCGGGCCGACAGCGCACCGGATGACCGGTCGTTCACCATCGGCGCGTCGGAGCAGCGCTACCCGCAGGGCGACCTGCAGGTCTACCTGGACCGCGGCGCGGAGTCCTGGGCGTCCTTCCCGCACTTCGGGGGCCACAGCGGGTACACCGAGATCCACTACGCGCTGTGGCCGGTGCGCGACGAGGACGCCTACACCGGCCCCTTCGAGGCGTCCGCTTCCGCGCCCGCGCCGCTGGTGATCGGCACGACCTACGACCCGGCGACCCCGTACGCCTGGTCCGAGCGCCTGACCGCCGACCTGGGGACGGCGCGGCTGCTGACCATGGAGGGCGACGGGCACGCCGCCTACGGCGGAGAGTCCGCCTGCATAGACAGCAGCACCGAGGCGTACCTGGTCGACGGCGCGCTGCCGGCCGCAGGCACGGTCTGCCGGCAGGAGACGCCCTTCCTGTCTCCCGTGCCGGCGCCGACCACCGCGGCCGTCGCCGCGCAGGCACTCAGCGGGCTGCTGCCCTGAGCCCCCGGGCCCGCCGGCGGGCCCGGGAGCTACAGCGGGACGTCGTCGTCGTCGACGGGGACGTCGGCCTCCTGCTCGAGGACGTCGGCGGGGTCGGCCTCGCGGTCACCGACCGGACGCAGCGGGCTGCCGGCCTCCCCCGGGCGGGCGGCCAGCTGCTGCTCGAGGGCGTCGGCCTCGGGGACGCCCTCCCCCGGCGGGGTGGCGTCACCGGCGAGGGCGACGGCCGGGGGGGCGAGCGGGGCCTCCTGCTCGGCGCGGTCGGCGTCGGGCACGTCGTTGCCGGGAGCGGTCACGTCGTCCTCCGTGTCGTCGGGGATGGGGCGGTCCCATCCTGCCGTCCGAGGCGACGCCGGGCAGTCCGGGAGGCGACGGTCACATGACCGGCGGCCGTCCGGCGGGCACAATCGACGGGATGGAGGCGGTCGCCGGGGAGTACGAGTTCGCGCCGCTGCGGATCCCACCGGGCACGTCCCGGTCCGCGGCGGCGACCATGCTGAGCCTGCAGGCGGACACCGGTGGCTGGGAACTGGCCCGGCTGCAGCTGCACGCCGACGGCACGCGCAAGGTCATCCTGCGCCGCCGGGCCCGGCTGTCCTACCTGCCCAAGCCGCACATCTGAGCCCGGCGGGACGGCGACGCCGTCCTGTTCGCCGGACCCAACGTCACCACGCCCCTGCGAGCTGCCGCGCCGTGCCGATCGGCCCAATTTGGTTTGGGTCCGGGTAAAACGATTTGTTGACCGCCCGGGGTGCCCGAGCCACGCTCCCGGTGTGACCGAGGCCACTCCACGCACCTACCGGATGGGCGCCCGCGCACAGGCGGTCGAGCACACCCGCGGACGCGTCGTGGCCGTCGCCCGCGAGCACTTCACCCGGCTGCCCTACGACGAGGTGCGGCTGGCCGAGATCGCCGCCGCGGCAGGCGTGACGCAGCAGACGCTGCTCAACCACTTCTCCTCCAAGGAGGGGCTGCTGCTGGCGGTCGTCGACGTCCTGGGTCCGGAGATCGCGGCGCTGCGCGGTCCCGTCGTCCCGGGGGACGTCCCGGGCTTCGTCCGCGGCCTGGTGCGTCAGTACGAGTCCCTCGGCGACGCCAACGTCCGCCTGACCGCCGTGGCCGAGCGGATCCCCGCGCTGACCGCCGCGCTCGAGCTGGCCCGCAGCCGCCACGCCGCCTGGCTGGAGGAGGCCTTCGGCGAGCAGTTGCCTCCCGGCGCCCGGGAGCGGCGGCAGGCCCTGGCGGCGCTGTACGCGGTCACCGACGTCGGCACCTGGAAGCTCCTGCGCCGCGACCTCGGCTCCTCCCGGGCCGAGACCACCGCGGTCCTGGAGTCCCTGCTCCGGGCCGCCCTGGCGGCCCCCACCCCTTGAGGAGGCACCGTCATGCACCACCTCGCGGCACTGTGGGACGGCGGGGGCACCGTCCCGGTCGAACTGGGTGTGGTCCGCCGGCTGCTGGCCCGCGGCTCCACCGTCACCGTGCTCGGTGACCCCACCATGGAGCGGGACGTCCGCGAGAGCGGAGCGGAGTTCCGCAGCTGGACCCGGGCACCGCACCGGGCGTCACCCGCGCTCGAGGACGACCTGCTGCACGACTGGGAGTGCCGGACACCGGTGCAGCTGCTGCGCCGGCTCAGCGACCGGCTGATCACCGGGCCCGCCGGCGCGTTCGCCGCCGACGTCCGCGAGGCGCTGGCCGCCCGGCCCGCCGACACGGTCATCGCCAACGGGGCGCTCCTGGGCGCCCTCGTCGGCGCCGAGTCCGCCGGGGTGCCCGCCGTGGCCCTGTCGGCCAACATCTACTCCCGCCCGGCGCGCGGCGTCCCACCGTTCGGCTCGGGGCTGGCGCCGGCGCGCGGGCCGCTGGGGCGGGGCCGGGACCGGGCGCTCAACGCCCTGGCAACGGCGCTGTGGAACCGTGGCCTGCCGGACCTCAACGCCGCCCGAGCGGACCTCGGGCTCGATCCGCTGCGCGACACCTGGGCGCAGTGGGACCGCGCCGCCCGGGTGCTGGTCCTGACCTCACCGGCGTTCGACCTGCCGGCCGAGCTGCCGGCCAACGTCCGCTACGTCGGCCCGGTGCTCGACGACCCGGGCTGGGCCGAGCCGGTCGCGGTCCCCGCAGGCGACGAGCCCCTCGTGGTCGTGGGCCTGTCCAGCACCTACATGCGGCAGGCCGACCTGTTGCGCCGGATCGTCGCGGCGCTCGCGACCCTGCCGGTGCGCGCGGTGGTGCCCACCGGCCCGGCGGTCGATCCCGCCGAGGTCCCGGGCACCGACCGCGTCGCCGTCGTCCGGGCGGCGTCCCACGCCCAGCTGTTCCCGCTGGCCGACGTCGTCGTCACCCATGCCGGGCACGGCACGCTGGTCAAAGCGCTGGCCGCCGGCGTCCCGGCGCTGTGCCTGCCGATGGGGCGGGACCAGGGCGACAACGTCGTCCGGGCGGCCCGTCACGGCGCCGCGCTGGGCCTGTCCCCGAAGGCGTCCCCGGCCCGCATCGCGGCCGGTGTGCGCCGGCTGCTGGAGGACCCGGCGTACCGCCGTGGCGCCGAGGCGCTCGGCGCGCGGTTGCGGGCCGACGCGGCGAGCACCGCCCTCGTCGAGGAGGTCGAGTCCCTGGCCGGCAGCCCGGCCCGGGGACAGGCCGTGCCCTGACGGTCCAGGGAGACCTGCGGTCGCTGACCCGTGGCGGCCGTGTCAGGGTCTACAGCGTCCGCCGCTCCCAGGCGGCCCGGGAGGACGGCATGAGAGAGACCCTGACCGACCGCTTCCGCTTCCTGCGCGCGTTCGTGGCCAACCCGCGCCAGGTGGGCGCCATTCTTCCGACCTCGCGCTGGGCGGTGCGGGACATGCTGGACCTGGCCGACGTGCCGCGCGCCGAGCTGGTCGTGGAGCTCGGCGCGGGCACCGGGGTGCAGACCGGCGAGATCCTCGCCCGCCTCTCCCCGGCCGGGCGGCTGGTGTCGCTGGAGATCGACCCGGACCTGGCCAAGCTGCTCGACGAGCGCTACGACGACCCGCGGCTGCAGGTCGTGTGCGACTCGGCGGAGAACCTCGACACCCACCTGGGCGGCAAGCGGGCCGACGTGCTGGTCTCCGCGCTGCCGTACACCTCGTTCGACGCCGGGCTGCGCCGCCGGGTGCTGGACCTGCTCCCGGTCGCGCTGGCACCCCAGGGGGTGCTGCTGGTGATCCAGTACTCCCCGCTGCTCCTGCGCGACCTGCGCCGCCGCTTCCCGTCGGTGCAGCAGACCATCACGCCCTGGAACGTGCCGCCGGCCTTCCTGTACGCCTGCCGCGCCGACGCCGCCTGACGGCTCGGCGCATCACGACTCAGCGCATCGACGGCGGCCGCAGCGCCTCCGGGACGACGGCGGTCTCGCCGCTCTGGGTCCTCGCGCTGGGCACGCCCTTGAACCGGTAGGGCACGGTGCCGACGCCGGGCTGGACGACGTAGGCCGCGCCCGGCTCCCCCGACGTCCAGGCCGTGAGCATCGCGTCGGCGACCTCGTCGGCCGACAGCACCGGGAAGCCGGCCGCGGTGAACTGGTCGCGGATCCGGTCGATGATCGCGGTGTCGGCGAACCCGGGGCAGATCGCGGTGATCGTCGTCCCCTCGCGGGCCAGCCGCGGCGCCATCGACCGGACGAAGGCGATCGCGCCGCCCTTGGCGACGCTGTAGCCGGGGTCGGTGGCCATCGGCGAGAGCCCGGCGAGGGACGCCGTGACGACGATGGCGCCGCCGGCGGCCCGCTGAATGGCCGGTCGGGCCGCGAGGGTCCCGTAGACGACGCCGAAGAGGTCGACGTCGACGACCCGCATGAACTCGTCGAGGTCGACCTCGTCGTCGGACTTGGCCGCGGAGATGCCGGCGTTGAGGTACGCGGCGTCGAGCCGGCCGTGCTGCGCCTCGATGCGCTCGACGAGCGCGACGTTGGCCGCGCGGTCGGTGACGTCGAGTACCTCGAACTGCGCGCCCAGGTCCGCGGCGGTGGCGCGCGCCCGCTCGCTGTCGAGGTCGGCGAGGACGACGGTCACCTCGCGCTCGGACAGCTTGGCGGCGAGGGCGCGGCCGAAGCCGCCGGTCCCCCCGGTGATGAGTGCGACGGATCCGGGACGGGGTGTGGGCGCGGTCACCCGGCCATCAGACCACGGCCGGCCGCGGGGCGAGCGCGGCGTCGACGGCCGCGGTCACGTGCAGCCGGGCCGAGGGCAGCAGCGGCACCGGGCTGTCGCCGGGGTCGAGCAGCAGCTCGAGCTCGGTGCAGCACAGCGCGACGGCGTCGGCGCCCCGCCCGGCGAGCCGGCGGACGACGGCGCGCAGGTCGGCGCGGGTGGCGTCGCTGAGCACGCCCCGGCACAGCTCGTCGAAGATGGCCGCGTCCACCCGATCGACGTCGTCCTCCGGCGGCACCAGCACGCGCAGGCCGGCAGCCTCCAGGCGCTCGCGGTAAAACTCCGCCCGCACGGTGCCCGCCGCACCGAGCAGACCGACCGTGGGGCCGGGCGCGGCGGCGGTCACCGGGTCGGCGATGTGCAGGAACGGCACGCTGAGCGCTGCCTCGATCGCCGGCGCCGTCCGGTGCATGTAGTTGGTGCACAGCAGCACCAGCTCGGCACCGGCGGACTCCAGCCCCCGGGCCTCGGCGGCCAGCAGCGCGGCCGCGTCGTCCCAGCGGTCCTGCAGCTGACACTCCCGGACGACGCGGAAGTCCAGGCTGCGCACCAGCAGCGACGCGCTGGCCAGCCCGCCCAGCCGATCGCGCACCAGCTCGTTGGCGAGGCGGTAGTACAGCGCCGTCGACTCCCAGCTCATCCCGCCCAGCAGCCCGATGGTCCTCATGCGCCCAGGCTCGCGCCCGGCGGAGGTGCCGTCCAGGCCGGGACGTCGACGTCCTGACCCAAGCGCTGCTTGGATGTCGCACCGTGGACCCCCGCCGCGTGCTCGTCTTCCGTGAGGTCGCCCGCGCCGGGTCGCTGGCCGGGGCGGCTCGCGCGCTGGGCTGGACGCAGCCGGCGGTGAGCCAGCAGGTCCGGCAGCTGGAGCGGGAGGTCGGCACGGCCCTCGTGCTGCGGCAGGGGCGGGGCGTGGCGCTCACCGAGGCCGGCCGGGTCCTGCTGCGGCACGCCGAGGGGGTGGCCGACCGGCTGGCGGCGGCCGAGCAGGAGGTCGCCGCGCTGACCGGGCTGGCCGCGGGCACGGTGCGGCTGTCGGCCTTCCCGACGGCCGCGGCGGTCCTGCTGCCGCCCGCGCTGGTCGCGCTGCGCGAGCGGGCGCCGGCCCTGCAGGTGCACTTCACCGAGCAGGAACCGCCGGAGGCCGAGGCGGCGGTGCGCAGCGGCGCGGCGGACCTGGCGCTGGTGTTCCGCCACGAGGACGACGAGGACGCCGTCCCCGGCGACCTGCTGCGCGAGCCGCTGGCGCGCCACCCGGTGCGAGCCGTCGTCCGGGCGGGACGGCCGCTGCCCACGACGCTGGCCGACCTGCGCGACGACCCGTGGATAGCCGGGTGCGTGCGCTGCCGCGGTCACCTGCTGCGCTGCGCCCGGCGGGCCGGCTTTCCCCCCGACGTCCGGTTCGCCACCGACGACCACGTCGTGGTGCAGCGCCTGGTGGCCTCGGGGCTCGGCGTGGCGCTGCTGCCCAGCTGGGCCCTGACGGCGAGCACGCAGCCCGGGGTGGTCGCCGTGGACCTGCCCGACGTCGACGGCCGGGTGGTCGAGACGCTGGCGCGCCCGGACGCCCGGCGGGTGCCCGGCGTCGCCGCGCTGCTCGCCGCGCTGCGCGCCGCGGCCTCAGCAGGCGCGCAGGAACCGGTCGAGCACCCGGATGCCGAAGCGCAGTGACTCGACCGGCACCCGCTCGTCGATGCCGTGGAACAGCGAGGCGAAGTCCAGGTCCGGCGGCAGCCGCAGCGGGGAGAAGCCGAAGCAGCGCATGCCCAGCCGCTCGAAGCTCTTGGCGTCGGTGCCGCCGCTCATGGTGAACGGCACCGGGCGGGCGCCGTCGTCCTCGGCCTCCAGCGCGGCTCCCATCGCGTCGACCAGCGGGCCGTCGAACGTCGTCTCCACGGCCTGGTCGTGCACCAGCCACTCGCGCTGCACGCCCTCACCGATCAGGCCGGCCAGCTGGCGCTCGAACTCCTCCTCGGCGCCGTGCAGGAAGCGGCCGTCGACGGTGGCGCTGGCCGTGCCGGGGATGACGTTGGCCTTGTAACCGGCGTCGAGCATCGTCGGGTTGACCGTGTTGCGCAGCGCCGCGCCGATCATCCGGCTGATGCTGCCGAGCCGGGCGAGGGCCTGCTCGGGCTCGTCGGGGTCGATCTCGATGCCGTACGCCTCCTCGACGGCGGCGAGGAACTGGCGCATCGGCGGCGTGAGGGTCGTGGGCAGCCGGGCCGAACCGAGGCGGGCGACGGCCTGACAGAGCCGGGTGACGGCGTTGTCGTCGTGGACGAAGGAGCCGTGGCCAGGCTTCCCGCCGGCGGTGAGCCGCATCCAGGCCAGCCCCTTCTCCGCCGTCTGGACGAGGTAGAGGCGCAGGTCGTCGCGGACGGTGATGCTGAACCCGCCGACCTCGCTGATCGCCTCGGTGCAGCCCTCGAAGAGGTCGGGGTGCTCCTCGACGAGATAGCGAGCGCCGAGCTTCCCGCCGGCCTCCTCGTCGGCGACGAAGGCCAGCACGACGTCCCGCGGCGGCTTCGTGCCGGTGCGCGCCCAGTCGCGCACCAGCGCGAGGGTCATCGCGTCCATGTCCTTCATGTCGACGGCGCCGCGGCCCCAGACGTAGCCGTCGCGCTCCTCGCCGGAGAACGGGTGCACGCTCCACTCGGCCGGGTCGGCGGGGACGACGTCGAGGTGGCCGTGGACCAGCAATCCCGGGCGGCTGCTGTCCTGGCCCTCGATGCGGGCGACGAGGCTGGCCCTCCCGCGCTCCGACTCGTGGATGACCGACGGGATGCCGACCTCGCCGAGCTTGCCGGCGACCCACTCCGCCGCCGTCCGTTCGCCCTTGCCGGTGGCGGTGTCCCCGGTGTTGGTCGTGTCGATGCGGATGAGGTCGGACAGCAGCTCCGCGACCTCGTCCTGGGCTCGGGCGAGGGGGGCGGGAGAGGTCTCGGACATGCCGACGATCGTGCCACCGGGGGTCTGCAGACCCCGGCCGAGGCTCGGTTATGCTGGCCCCCGACGCTCGCGAGAGCGGCTCACCTGTCCGGGTGGCGGAATGGCAGACGCGCTAGCTTGAGGTGCTAGTGCCCTTTATCGGGCGTGGGGGTTCAAGTCCCCCCTCGGACACCGCATGGCGAGGTGCTGAGCGACTGGGACCAGTCGTCAACGGCAGTGATCGCTTCGGACGTCCTCGGCGGCGGCCCGGCGCTGCGCCGCCCGGCGCGCTGGCTGATCAACGAGCTGCCGCGGATCGCCTCGACCCAGCGCCCACCCGCCCCGCGTCGCCGGTCACCGAACGGTGAACGGTCTGCCGACCGCACCGAAGCAATGGTCGCTGCGACGGCCTCCCGCTCCTGGCGCCAGAGCTCCTGGCACCCCGCAACGGTCGCGACCTGCCGTTGGACGACGCCGCAACCGGCCGCCAGAGGTGCGACGACTGTTCGTCCTAGAGTGACGACTGTTCGTCCTAGAGTCAGGGATCCGGTCCAGACGGTGCCGTGGGCTTCGCCTCATTCCTGCTAGCGAAGCCGCACTGCGCGAGCCAAACCCTTCGGAGACACATGACGTCGGATGCAGAGCGGGAGCGGACGACTCAGCGCAGCGTGGGCGTGCGGGACGTCGCCGCGTTGGCAAGCGTGTCCTTGGGCACCGTCTCCAACGTCATGAACAACCCGGACCGGGTCGGTCCGGAGATTCGCGCCCGCGTGGAGGCGGCGATGACGGAGCTCGGCTTCGTGCCCTCGCGGGCTGCAGGTCAACTGCGGAGCCGGCGCAGCGAGCTGGTGGGGGTCGTCGTGCCCGACGTCGGCAACCCCTACTGGGCCTCGGTGCTGCGCGGCATCGAGAGCGTGATCGAGCAGCACGGCCTCGCACTCGTGGTCGGCTCCACACACCAGGAGAGGACCAGGCAGCGTCGGCTGCTCAAGGGACTGGAGAGTCAGGGCGTCGACGGGCTGATCCTCGCCCCCATCACCGCCGACTCGGCCGACTGGGAACCCTTCGTCTCCCGTCGGTTCGGTGTTGTCGCGCTCGAGCGCAGCGGCGCCGGACCGTCGGTCCCTTCCGTCGGCCTGGACAACGTCGAGGGTGGGCGGCTGGCCGTCACGCACCTGTTGGAGCAGGGCCACCGCCGGATCGCGTTCATCAACGGACCGGGCACGGTTCCCTGGTGCGCCGAGCGACGCGAAGGTGTCATCTCCGGGCTTCGCGAGCACGGCCTCGCGATCCGCGACGCGCTCGTCGAGGTGGAGGTACCCGACCTCACGGTCGCCGAGGGCTTCCAGGCCGTCGAGACGCTGCTGGCCATGGAAGGCGGCCAGACGGCGATCATGTGCGCCAACGACATGCTGGCGCTCGGCGCCCTACTCGCCTTGCGACAGCGGCACATAGAAGTGCCGACGGGCATGGCCCTCGTCGGGTACGACGACGTCGAGTTCGCCGCCGCGCTGGCTCCGCCGTTGACCACAGTCCGTCAACCCTCGTTCGAGATGGGCGCCGCGGCGGCGCGCCTGCTCCTCGAGCCGGAACTCCAGAGCTCCGGCCAGCACGTCCAGTTTGTGCCGGAACTGGTCCCTCGAATGTCGAGTGCCGCCGGGCTCACCGTGCTCGGGTGACGCACGCCTGAGGTCAGCGTCCTTCGCACGCTCCCCACAGCCTGCGGCGGCCGCAGCGTAGGGAGACGAAGCCTCTGAGGTGTGGGGCTTGACACGACCCGGTGTCCTGACTCACGCTGGTGAACCGGTTCATCCAGCAGCTCCGTCGGGCGGTGTACGCGACCCCGGAGCAGTCGATGGGCGTCACATCGTGCTCGTCCCCAGCGTGGACGGGCCGGCTTCCCCAGTCCAATGGAGGGTCTCTTGGCAAGGACGTCAGTCACCCGGCGCGAGTACGACGAGTGGTTGAACGAGGCAGCAGCCCTCGGGCGCGCGCTCAGGTATCCGGTCCGTCCCGAGATGGTGAACGACAGCGCCGGCATCGTCTTCGGCGAAGACCAGTACGACGCTTTCGAGAATGGGCTCTGGTCCCGGGAGCCCTACGAGGCCATGGTGATCTTCGAGTCGCTCAACGAGCCGGCCGTCGACGGTCTCCCCGCCGCCGGGGCCCCGTTCGCCGAGTACAGCGGGCTGTGCGACAAGCTGATGATCGTCCACCCCGGCAAGTTCTGCCCTCCGCACTATCACCAGCGGAAGACCGAGAGCTACGAGGTGGTCCTCGGCGAGATGGAGCTCTTCTACTCGCCCAAGCCCGTCCAGGTGGGTGAAGAGGAGGTCCTCTCCTTTACCGGCATGCACGAGGGATCCCCGTGGCCCGACGGCGTGGCGCTCCCCATCGGCCGCGAGGAGTCGTACGCGGCACTCACCAGCTACCGCCGGCTGCGGGTCGGGGACCCCAAGTTCGTCATGCACCGCAAGCACCTGCACGCCTTCCGCTGCCCGGCCGACTCCGACGTGCCCCTCGTGGTCCGCGAGGTCTCCACCTACAGTCACGAGCCGACGGAGGAGGCCGCGGACAAGGCCGCGCCGCTCCCCGACTGGGCGGGTCTGCACGACAACAGCTTCGTCGCGGCGGCCGCCAACTCCGGCCGGTTGCGCACCGCCATCCAGTAGCGATCACGCCCGTCCGCCACCGCGGGGAACCGCGGCCACCGGCACGGCACAGAACCCAGCAACGCCCCAACCCAGCTCGTGGGCGTCGATCCACCCGACCTCCCACGGGTCGGGAGCCAGCACATCATCCAGGGAGATGGAAATGCGTTCAGGAACAACGATGTTCAGCCTCTCCGCGGCGTGCGTCCTTGCTCTGGCGGGATGCGCGAGCGGCGCGGAGCAGGCGGGAGACGTGGCCGCTGACGGCGGCGAGACCACGTTCGAGGCCAAGGACCCGCTGAAGATCGGGTACTCGGTCTACGACCTGCAGAACCCCTACTGGCAGTCCTACGCGGCAGGCGTGCGGGCCGGCGCCGAGGAAGCCGGCATCGAGGTGGTCATCGCCGACCAGAAGAGCTCCCAGCAGGAGCAGGTCTCCGGGAGCCTCGACCTCATCAACCAGGGCATCTCCGCCCTGATCATCACGCCGGTTCAGCCCTCAGCCCTGCCCTCGACGATCGACGCCGCCCACGGGGAGAAGATCCCCGTCGTGGTGGCGGACATCGGGACCGAGGGCGACTACGACGGCTACATCCTGTCCAACAACTACGAGGGCGGGCGGCTCGCAGCCGAGCACGTCGTCGAGAAGCTCGGGGGCACCCCGGGTCCTCACCAGGTCGGCGTCATCGAGCTGCACGCGGGCTCCGTCGTCGGGGAGGAGCGCGTCTCCGGGTTCGTCGACCGGCTCGGCGAGGAGGAGAACTTCGAGATCGTCTCCAGCCTGGACGGTAATGACACCGTGGACGGTGGTTTCACCGCGGCGCAGGACATGCTCTCCGCGAACCCCGAGCTCGACGTCATCTACGCGGCGAACGACGACTCCGCGGTGGGCGCCTCCCGCGCCATGGAGACCGCGGGAGTCTCCGTTGCCAACGGCTTCACCTTGATCGGGTTCGACGGCAGCGACCCCGCGCTGGACCTCATCGAGCAGGGCGTCATGAGCGGGACGGTGGCACAGGACCCCTTCGGCCAGGGCCAGAAGGCGGTGGAGACCGCACTCGCCCTGCTGAACGGCGAGGACCCCGGGTACTCCGACGAGGCCACCAAGACCATCTACTTCCCGGTCGAGATGGTGACCGCCGAAAACGTGGCGGAGTTCCGCGCATCCCGCGAGAGCCAGGGCAGCTGACAGCCGGCAGGGGCGGGGACGGGCGGCGAGCGCGTCCCCGCCCCTGCCCGGATGAGAGGAAGTCAACGATGACCGTCGTCCTCGAAGTCCGGGACGTCGTGCAGGAATACCCGGGTGTCCGGGCGCTCAAGGGCGTCTCGCTCTCGGTCCTCGCGGGCCAGGTACTCGGTCTGGTGGGAGAGAACGGCGCCGGCAAGAGCACGTTGATCCGCATCCTCGGCGGGATCGAGCAGCCCGTGAACGGCACCGTGCTCGTGCGGGGAGAGCCACAGCACTTCAGAGGCTCGGCGGACTCGCAGGCGGCGGGCATCAGCGTCGTCAGCCAGGAGTTCCGCCTGGTGCCGCAGCTCTCCGTGGCCGACAACATCTTCCTGGGGCACGAGCTCACCTCGGGCGGCGTCGTCGCCCGAGCCAAGGCCCGGGAGCGCGCGGCAGCGCTACTGAACACGCTGGGCATGGATCTGGACCCGGGGCGCCTGATCAGCTCCCTCACCGTCGGCGACCGGCAGATGGTGGAGATCGCCCGGGCGCTCTCGCGTGACTTCGACGTCCTGATCATGGACGAACCGACGGCCGCCCTCAACGGCGCCGAGATCGTCCGGCTGCACGCCATCGTCGAGCGGCTGGCGGGCCAGGGCAAGGCGGTCGTCTACGTCTCGCACCACCTCGACGAGATCTTCGACATCTGCCACGACGTGGCCGTGCTGCGCGACGGGAACCTCGTCGTGACAGCGCCGACCGCGAGCCTGGACGAGCCGCACCTGGTGGAGCACATGCTGGGTCGGCGGCCGCAGACCTTCGAGCGCGGTGGGGACGGCGCAGCCACGGCCGACCCGGCACGGCCGCCGCGGCTCGAGGTCGACCGACTCAAGCTCGCCGGCTTCGACGAACCGTTCTCGCTCCGCGCGGGCAGAGGCGAGATCCTCGGTCTGGCGGGGCTGGTGGGCTCCGGCCGGACCGAGCTGACCCGTGCCCTGTTCGGCGACCTGGCGACGCTGGCCGGAACGGTCACCATCGACGGTCGGCCGGTGCGGCCGACCAGCACCAAGGACGCCATCCGGGCCGGGCTCTTCATGCTGAGCGAGGACCGCAAGGGCGAGGGCATCCTCCCCCACCTCGACGTCACCGAGAACGCGATGATCTCGCGGCTCCGGAGCTCGCTGCGGGGCAGGTCCCGGTTCGCCCCGTCCCGCACGGACGAGACCGCCCAGTTCGAACGGTTGAGGCAGGACATGCGGATCCGGGTGCCCCACGGGCGCCAGCTGATCGGCAACCTCTCCGGCGGCAACCAGCAGAAGGTGCTCTTCGGCCGGGCACTCCTGTCCGGCTGCAAGGTCCTGCTGCTCAACGAGCCCACACGCGGCGTCGACGTCGGCGCCAAGATCGAGATCTACCAGCTGATCCGCCGGCTCGCCGACGACGGGGTCAGTGTCGTCGTCTCGAGTTCGGACGCGCCGGAGCTGGCCGCCATCGCCGACCGGTGCCTCGTGTACTTCGCGGGCCGTCAGGTGTCCGAGCTCCGTGGCCGCGATGTCACCGAGGAGAACATCGTCGCCGCGTCCGTGGGACAGGCGGCCGGAGGAGACGTCCATGTCTAGCCCAACACCCGTGACCACCCTCGAGGCTGACGACCTCACCGCCCAGGAGCGGGCCCGGTCGGCCGCTCGGGCGCGGCGCGCCGCCGATCGCGAGCGGCTGCTCCAGAGCGCCGGCATCGTCGTGCCCTTCCTGCTGGTGCTGATCGTCGGCCTGGTGCTCGTCCCGAACTTCGCGTCCGGCTCGAACGTCACCAACGTGCTCGTCAACGCCGCCATCCTGGCGATCACCGGTTACGGCATGACGCTGGTCATCGCACTGCGGGGGATCGACCTGTCGGTCGGCTCGACCCAGGCGCTGTCGTGCTGCGTCGCCGCCACGTGTGTGAACGCCTGGGGCGGTCTGGCCGGGGTCGCCATCGGGATCCTGGTAGCATGCGTCCTCGGCCTCGTGAACGGCGTGCTCGTGACCAGCCTGAGAGTGCCGGCGTTCATCGCCACGCTGAGCACTATGAGCGTCTTCCGGGGGCTGGCACTCCTCTTCACCGGCGGTGCACCCATCCTGATCGCCGACGCCGGGTACAAGTCCTTCGCGACCGCCTCCGTGCTCGGGATCCCTGTGCCGTTCCTCTGCGCCGTGCTGCTCGGTGCGGGGCTCTGGTTCCTGCTCGAACGGATGCGCTTCGGCAAGCACGTCGTCGCCGTCGGTGGCAGCCCCGAGGCGGCGGTGGACAGCGGCATCGGGGTGCAGCGGGTGCTGCTGGTGTCCTACGTCATCGCCGCGGCCGCGGCCGGGGTCGCCGGCATCCTGCTGGCAAGTCAGCTGGGGGTGGTGAACGGCTCCCTCAGCGCCGGGCTGGAACTGCAGGCCATCGCGATCGTCGTCCTCGGCGGCACCAGCATGGCCGGTGGCCGGGCCAACATCCCCGGCACCTTCGTCGCCGCTCTACTGCTGGCGATGATCAACTCGGGTCTCAACCTGCTCAACGTGCCGTCGTTCTACCAGTACGTCGCCCTCGGGGGTCTGCTGGTCTTCGCACTCAGCCTCGACGGCGTGCAGCGGCGGACGATGCGTCGTGCATTGGAAGGAAGGGTGTCGTGAGCACGTCCCAGGTCGCGGCGGGGCCGCCCGCCGTCGACGACCAGCCGAAGGCTACCGGGCACCGCCCGGCCGTGGTGGGCTTCCTCTCCAAGCAGTACCTGCTGCCGATCCTGGTCCTCCTGACGGTCGCCGTGGGCGCTGCCCGGCCGTCGTTCTGGAGCGGCGGCAACCTCGAGAACGTCCTGTTCCAGGCCTCCTTCGTGGGGCTGGCCGCCTGCGGGATGACGCTGCTCATTGCGGGCGGGCTCCTCGACCTCTCGGTCGCCGGCGTCATCGCCGTCAGCTCGATCGCGGTGGCGACCGTGTTGCCGTACACGACGATCGGGGTCGCCGTCCTCGTCGCGCTGGTCGTCGGCGCGGTCCTCGGCGCACTGAACGGCCTGCTGGTGACCTATCTGCGGATCGCGCCGTTCATCGCCACGCTGGGCACGCTGTATCTGTTCCAGGGAGGCGCGTTCATCTGGACGTCGGGGAACGTGGTCCCGATCACCTCCTACTTCTACCGCTCGATGACCACCGGCACGATCGGGCGTCTGCCCATCTCGTTCCTGGTCTTCCTGCTGGTGGCGGGCCTGACGTACCTGCTGCTCAACCGCAGCTACTTCGGCCGCACCCTGCGGGCGTTCGGCAGCAACGAGCGAGCGGCGACCCTCGCCGGGATGCCGGTCAACCGGACCAAGGTCCTGGTCTTCGTCGTCGCCGGCGTCCTCTTCGCTCTAGCCGGCGTCTTCATGGCCGGCCGCCTGGCCTCCGCCGAGGGCACGATGGCGCAGGGCTTCGAGCTGGACGTGATCGCGGCCGTGGTCGTCGGCGGCACGGCGTTGCGAGGAGGCCGCGGGACGGTCTTCGGGACGATCGTCGGCGCTCTGCTGTTCGCGGTGCTGGCCAATGCGCTCAACCTGCTCGGGATCGCCTCCTACTGGCAGTACGTCGTCACCGGCGTGGTGCTCGTGACCGCGATCGCTGTCGGGGCCCGGCGCCGTTCGGCCGCCGAGGTCCGCGGGGCGGGCTGACCGGTGTCGTTCGGGTCTGCATCGGTACCGCTGAGCCCGCAGCTGCGCCGCCTGGTCGGAGCCCCTGATCAGCTCGTCAGCGTGGAGCGGGTGGTCCTCACCGAGGGGACCGGATGGGGAGCCCCTGCCCTGATGGTGCGCAACCCCGCCGGCGTGTCCTTCGAGGTACTCCTCGATCGGGCGCTGGACATCGGCTGGGCGGATGCGCGTGGCATCCCGTTGGGCTGGCGCGGCCCCCGGGGACGGGCAAGCGCGACACGGTACGAGCCGGCAGGCGCGGGATGGTGCCAGACGTTCGGCGGCGGCCTGCTCTCGACGTGCGGCCTGGCGTCGACGGGCGCCGCCTCCACCGTGGACGGCGTGCACCACGGTCTGCACGGGCGAGTAGGTCACCTGCCCGCCGAGAACGTCACCTGGCGGCTCGTGGAGGACCGCGGCGACCTGGCCGTGTCAGTGACCGGCGACGTGGTGGAAGCCGCCCTGGGTGCGCCGACGCTGCGGTTGCAGCGCAGGATCGTCGCCAGTTGTGTCGAGCCCACAGTGCGCGTCGAGGACGTTGTGACGAACGACAGCTCGACCGTGGCCGGCCACATGTTCCGCCACCACCTGAACCTCGGCTACCCGGTGGTGGGCGACGGATCCCTCGTCCACTCGATGGCGACGCTCGTCGGTGAACGGAACAGCACCGCGCCGACGGACGCGACCTTCCCCATGAGCCTCGCCGTCGCCTCCGGGCCGTCGCCAGAGCGCGTGCTGTACGGCCGCTCGCCGAGCAGCGAACCGTCCGGCGTCGTGGAGGCTACGGCGCCGGACGGCTCGGCCACCGTCAGGGTCACCTACGGCACCGACACGTTCCCCATGCTGGTGCTCTGGCGAGACGCCACGGCCGGGGTCAACGTGCTGGGCATCGAACCGTCCACGTCGCGCGACAGTGGTCGCGCACAGGCCGAGCGCGACGGCGAGGTGTGCTGGCTGCAGCCCGGCGAATCGCGTTCGTACCGGACCGAGGTGTCCGTGCGCTGAGGGCCCGAGCAAGCCGACCGGGTCACCGGCGCGGCCGGGGCTTCGGGGCAGCGCCGAGTCGCTCCACGCCAACGAGGCCAGCGGCTTCTTGAGGGTGCGGACAAGCCCGCGTTTCGCCGTGCCGTTCCCCGGGACCTCGGCGTTGCTGAAACGTGCACCCACCGTCTCCGGTCGATCCACTGGTCGGGGGGCGTGAGAAGGGTCCCCCGCGACGAGCACGATGTCGCTGGTCGTCCCTCACCGCGGCATGCTCACCTCGGTCCGCAAGGGTGTGCGTATGTAGCGTGTCGCCCCTCGGACACAAGATCACCCTGTCGTGGGGTTCAAGCATCGGGAAAGACCCTCCGATGGAGAACCTGTGCGATTCAACGCCCCCACCCCTGCCGTTGACGCTCCCGAGGAGCCCGGGGACGGCGGCCAGGACCACGCCACGCTGCCTCCCATGCGGGGTCAAGCCTTCGAGGCCGTGACAGGCCCTGGAGGCACCCTCAACCCGCCCCCACCGCTGCCAGTGGGCGTGCGGGTCCGGGTGGTCGTGCTGTGAAGCTCTCCGTCTTCCTGCCCTTCTGCTACGCGCTAACCAACGACGCCAGCGCCGAGCTGTATCACCGCTACTGGGTCATGCTCAGCGAGCACTGGGGCGATCGTGAGCTCAACGAGGTGACTCCCGGCGACATCAAGATGGTGGCGAAGGCCGCGCGGCGCACCGCTGTCTCCCGGAGCAACTCCCAGAATGGGCTGTACGCCGAGCAGCACCTCATAGCCGCCGCTCGCAAGCTGTTCGCCCTGGCGATGGCGGAGGGCCACTGCTCTCGGAACCCGGCGCAGCTCGTCGAGATGCCGAAACGACCCAGGAGCCCGCGCCACGCCATAACGCACCAGCAGGTCGGAGAGCTCTTCGAGGCGTGCGAGCGCGACGAGGACACGGTGGCGCTGCGCTTCATGGTCGAGACCGGATGCCGCCGGGAGGGCTTGGTGAACCTGCAACGTAAGGATCTGCGCCCGGCGCGACAGACGGTCTGGCTGGACGAGAAGAACAGCGCCCGCCGGGAGCAACCGGTCTCGGAGGCGCTGATGGTGGCTTTGATGAACCAGGACTGCCACCTCTACGACATGACCAGGAGGCGGCTGGACGGGCTGTGGGTCCGGGTCAAGCGCAACCTGCCCTGGGCCCAGGACCTGGGTATCTTCAGCCACTGGCTGCGGCACTACGCCATCACGAGCATCGAGTCGGTCTCCGGGTACGCCACGGCGGCGGCCTTCGCCGGACACGCGCTGGGTGGTGGCAACGCTACGAGCACCTACGTGCACAAGAGCATCAACGACGTAGCCGGCGCCTGGAGCCGGCTCTGGGGTGAGCCGCACCCGCTCGCACCGCCGCCGCAGGGTGCGACCGCCGACAGCCCGGAGCGGTTGTCGACGTAGCCGCTCAGGTCCCTCCGTCGGGAGGAACCCGCGTGACCCACCACGGGCGCCGGACAGGCCCAAGGTCCTCGCCGTCGAGGCCAACTGAACGAGCCGGGACGAGAACCTGCGTGGGGCGCCGATCTCCGTCCACGCCCAGGTCCCGGAGGCGGTCGGCCACCTCCCGTGTCCGGACCACCCACAGCACGGCCCGGGCGGCGCGCAGCTGGTCGCTCACGGCCTCCAGCCGGAGGACCTTGGAGCGGAGGCCGTCGTCGGCCTTGCGGGTGTCCTCGAACTCCACGGCATACGTGCTCTCCGCTAGGTCGTCGTCGTCCGGGTCGTCTGCTCCCCGCAAGCGGGCGTGCAGCTCTCGGCCCGCAGGACCCAGTGGCAGCACCTCGTAGAGCAGCGCGTCGGGGATCACTCCTCCGGTACAGGCGCCGATGACCCCTTCGGTGACGTCCCCGCTGGTGGTGTAAGTCCAGGTCACCGCTCGCGTGGAGGACCACGCGAAGGGGCCATCGTGTGATGGTCAGCGAGACCACGCCAATGGTTCTCGCGGAAGGACACAGCACACGATGGCCCTGGACCAGTCTGCCCTGCTCGAGGTGCTCGACGCACTCAAGGCAGCCGATGTCGACGACCGCATCCGGTCGGCGGCCACCACGATCTACCAGGCGTTGATCGAGGCCGAGCTGACCGCGGTGATCGGGGCGGCGCCGCACGAGCGCACCGAGGGTCGCACCGCCCAGCGCAACGGCTCCCGCCCCCGCACCCTGTCCACGACGGCCGGGGATCTGGAGCTGCGGATCCCCAAGCTGCGCGCCGGGTCGTTCTTCCCCTCGCTGCTGGAACGCCGGCGGCGGATCGACCAGGCGCTGTTCGCCGTGGTCATGGAGGCCTACCTGCACGGGGTGAGCACGCGGAAGGTCGATGACCTGGTGCGGGCGTTGGGCGCCGACACCGGCATTTCCAAGTCCGAGGTCTCCCGGATCTGCGCCGACCTCGATGCCGAGGTCAGCTCTTTTCAGGACCGTTCACTGGCCGAGCAGGCCTTCCCGTACGTGTTCCTCGACGCCACCTACTGCAAGGCACGGGTGAACCGGCGGGTGGTCTCCCAGGCCGTGGTCATCGCCACCGGCGTGGCCGCCGACGGCCACCGGGAGGTGCTCGGCTTCGCCGTCGGCGATTCGGAGGACGGCGCGTTCTGGACGGCGTTCCTGCGCTCGCTGAAGGCCCGCGGGCTGGCCGGCCCCCAGCTGGTCATCTCCGACGCGCACACCGGGCTCAAGGCCGCCATCGGCGCGGTGCTGCTCGGCGCCAGTTGGCAAAGGTGCCGGGTGCACTTCATGCGCAACGTGCTCGCCCGCGTCCCGCGCGGCAACAGCGAGATGGTCGCCGCGGCGATCCGCACCGTCTTCGCCCAGCCCGACGCCGAGCACGTGCGCTCCCAGCTCGACGTGATCGCCGGCATGCTGGGCCGCCAGTTCCCCCAGGTCGAGGCCATGCTGCACGAGGCTGCCGACGACCTGCTGGCCTTCACCGCCTTCCCGGTGGCGCACTGGAAGAAGATCTGGTCGACCAATCCGCTGGAACGGCTGAACAAGGAGATCAAGCGGCGCACCGACGTCGTCGGGGTCTTTCCCAACCCCGCCGCCCTGCTGCGCCTGGCCGGCGCGGTACTGGTCGAGGCGCACGACGAGTGGCAGGTCTCCGACCGCCGCTACCTCGCCGAGAGCTCCATGGCCCTGCTCGCCAGCCGCAGTGACTCGGCGGAGGAGGTGGCGCAGCCGGCCCTGATCGCGTCATAGTCACCACACCGCTGACCAACACGGTGAGGACTACATCCACCACTCAGCGGGACGTCACCTTGTGACGGGCTGGCCGGTGGCGCGGTTGTGCCAGATCGCGGCGGTCAGGGCGAGCAGGCGCTGGGCGACCCGGGCGGTGACCCCGGCCAGGCTGCGGCCGCCGTGCAGTTCCAGGTCGAGCTGGCCTTTGAGCGTGTCGTGGACCGATTCGATGAGCTGGCGGATCGGCGCGAGCAGCCGCTGTCCGGGGCGGGGCGTGCGGTTGCGGTAGGACGGGCGTAGCAAGCCGATGCCGTGGTCGGTCAGGTAGCGGTCGAGCTCGGCGGAGACGTAGCCCTTGTCGGCAATGAGCAGCAACCCGGGACGGTCGGCGAGCAGCTCGGCGTCGTGGTCGAGGACGGCCATGAGCACCTGGCGTTCGTCGAGCTTGACCTCGGTGACCCTGTCGACTCCGCCCGCCCAGTTGTGGTTTCCGGCTCGGACCGGAGTCGGCTGCATGACGGCGTCGTCAAGTACGCCCGTGCAGCCACGGGGCGTCTCCAAATGCGCTCCCCGCTATCCCGTCCGCTCCCCCTGTCGCCGTCGCTGATGACGACGAAGAAGAGGATGACGAGTAGCCGCAGTTTGCCTGCGTGTCGATTGGTCCACTGAGCCCGCGGACTGGAGGAAGAACGGTGGGGGCCGAGCCGCGAAGCGCAGGCTCGGCCCCCACCCCTTCGGCTTCTGACGGGCCGGTCAGGATCAGTCGATGGTGATGGTGATGGTGCGCTTGCCGGTCAGGCGGACGGCCTCATCCGCGGCCGAGACAGCACCGTCCTGCGTGGCTGCCACCGAGCCGCTGGACTCGTCCCGCGACTGACCCTCGCCTCGGCCCTGGGGTCCGGCCATGGCCTCGTCGAGGCTCACCATGCCGACATTGAGCGGGAATCCGGGGGTCGAGGGCCGCCAGAACGTGTAGGTCCAACTCGCGGCCCACCGGTAGGACCATGCATCAGGCGTTCCGTTGGCCTTGAGCAGCAGCTGGTTGAACCGCACGTCCTGGCCGCTGCGCGGCAGGAGGACGTCACCTGGGTTGGGCCGGTACTCGAACCGGTCGATCTCGTTTGCCCCGTCGGCCGTGTGGGAGGTCAGGGTGAACGAGTCGACTCGCACGGTGTTGATCCCCGGGTTGTAGAGGCGAGCGTTGACCCGCATAAACGCCTTGCCAGAGATGAATTCGACCGCCGGGACGACCTCGCACCAGAGCCGACTGGCCGCCTCGAGGGCGGCGCGAGCGTCGACGCGTCCGAAGCCGGTGAACTGATCCCGGCCGGGCGTGCCGAGATCGCGTGCGGTCAGCTTGAGGATGTCCTCGACCTCCCAGCCGCGCAGCTGGGGGTCGACTGAGAGGATCAGAGCGGCGACTCCGGCGACGTGGGGAGTGGCGGACGACGTGCCGTTGAAGTCGGTCACATAGTTGCCGCCGCCGTAGCCGGCTCCGCCCGTGATGTCGGTTGTGTAGATGTGCACACCGGGGGCGACGATGTCGACCTCCGGTCCCCAGTTCGAGCCCCACCAGGTCTCTCCGTCGAGGCTGGTCTTGCTCTTGCGCTGGTCCCACTCGTTTGAGGCCCCAACGGCCAGGAGTCCCCTGACGGACGGCGACAGCCGGGCCGGGAAGATGACGCCGAGCACGTCGTCGTTGCCGGCGGCCGCCGCCATGGCGCAGCCGAGGCCTCCACGGCCGTTCGTGGCCGCGTACTGGAAGGCGTTGGCCACCGCCGTGCTGGGCGCCACGCGGTAGCTGTTCGACAGGACGTCGGCCCCCCGGTCCACCGCGGTCCGGATGCCGTTGGCGACCTTGGCGCTGTCGGTGTCCCAGTCGCCACCTCCGACGCCCTTGGCGATGCGCACGGGAAGCACGGGTGAGCTCGGTGCCACCCCGACGCCGCCCTTGTCGTTGTCCTTCCTCATCGACACGATCCCGCCGCACGCCGTTCCGTGGGCGTCGTTGCCGCTGGGGGTCGGGTCGTTGTCGCCGTCGTAGGCGTCGAAACCGAGCAGGCGATAGGAGATGTCCTCGTGGGTGAGGTCGTTCCCCTCGTCGATCACCGCGACGCTGACCGCACTGCTGCCGGTCGTGATGTCCCATGCCTCGGTAGCACGAATCTTGGTCAGCCCCCACTGGGAGACGAACCCGGGGTCGGCGAGCCGGCCGTCCCGGGTTGCGCGGTCCGTGCTCACGAGCGCGCTCAGGTCGTCGACTGGACGCGCCGGAGCGGACACGCCGTTGAGGAGCTGGCTGGCGGGGCCGGGAGGCCGGGTGATCTGCACGAAGTTGGGCTCGGCGTACTCGACGAGCTCCTCGTCGTGGAGGGCGTTGGCCGCGTCGAGGGCCGAGTCGTCGTCGTCCACGTGCACGATGAGGGCGCCGGGCTCCGGGTGATCGGTCTGCACCACGGTGGCGCCGTGACGGGCCAGGACGGCCTGGGCGGCATCGCCGTCCGTGCCCTCGCGGAACTTCACGATCACCTCGCCGGCGGGCACGAGGTAGACGCCGGGAGCACTGGCCGTTTCGAACACGGTGGGCCCGCTGGCGACGTGCTGGTCCTGCTCAACGGCTAGGCGGAGCCCCTCCGTCGAGCGGGTGGCGGTGGCCGGGCCGCTCTCGGCTCGAACGAGCACGAGACCTCGATCCGGTAGCGGGATCACCTGCCCGGCCCCGGCCATCCCGGCCATCCGCTCGGCGACGGCCGCCGTTCCCTGCTCCTCGCCCGGTGCCTCGCGGACGGCGACGAAAACCGACGACGGGTTAAGCTCCACCCGATCGCCGGCGGCCCAGTACGACCGCTGCCTGTCCTCACGCGCTCCCTCAGGGGTCACATCGCTCGTCATGGTTGATCCTCTCAAACTGGTCCGTGCGCGTATCCAGCGAGGATTCGGACAAGGCATCACGGCGCCGTCACCACGTCATCACCTGAGCTCCCGCGACCACGCGTGACAGACAGGTGGGAACAGCACCTCGCTCAGGCGATGACCTGCAGCATTCTGGCAACCGGCGGATTAGAGGGTCCTGCAAGTCCTGGACCAGTGCAGACAACTCCACAGGGTCCGCCTCCCGAGCTGGCCATGCGGGTTCGGTTCCCGTCACCCGCTCCATGCGTTCTCGCAGGTCAAACCGGCCTGTCAAGCCTTCCGGGGAAGGTCTTATTGTCTGCCCAATCCGTGTGCCGGGACGTGGTAACCGTGACGCGGTCACAGGGGTGGCGTCGTCCGTCCTGACGCACCCTCCTGGCTGGCAACGGCGCCGCGGCCGGATCGCAGTTCCGCGGATGCCGGGTCAGCGCTGAGGTGGACGCCGCGGCCGGTCGACGGGCACTAGATTCAGTACTACAGCCGCAGCTATTCTCCTTGGCTGCGGCGTGTCCGCCCGACTGTGGCAATCGGGCCGATGACGGTCGTGCGACGGCCGAGAACGTCACCGAGGTCGAGGACTACGCCATGGGCATGGAGCAGGTGCTCGAGCGGATCGGTGTCTACCAGCCCTCGTCCCCCTCGTTTACGCGGGGACGGCGACCGCCCGGCGCCCGCCGCGCCAGCGCGGCGGGCTGCAAGGTCCACACCGAGCCGTCGCGCCCGAGCTCCTCTACGAGCAACATCCGGCCAACCGCCTCCGCCTGCACGCCCGGTCGGCTGCCCGCAACGCGGCGGCCAGTGCCAGGTCAAAGTGACGGTTAGGACACGTCTAATCTGGCTGCCCGGCCACCGCCCAAGTAGCCTTCGTTCCCGCGCGGATCTTGTTCTGCCAGCGCGGGCCGCAGCCCCACAGGCACGCAGTCAACTGAACCGGTAGCAGTCCCTCTCAACGGCCACCGGCGGTCCCTGCTATCCGGCCGACCGCACTGACCGCACTGGAGCAGTGCCGCCGCCGGGGGGTCAGATGTCGGGGCTGTACGTCGCGATGAACTCGGCGTACCGGCGGGCCCCGGTGCCCGAGGAGACGTCACCGATCCGGAGCACGGTCAGCCCGAGGTAACCCCACGTCTCGAAGGCCTCGTTGATGTTGTCCCAGCCCTCCTCGGACGCGACCCCGCCGGCGAGCGCGTTCTCGCCCTTGAGCTCGACGCCGGCGCGGTAGGCGTAGTCGCCGATCCAGCCGACCAGCGTCTGCGCCAGCGAGTACGCGGGCTCCACCGGGTCGTCGTCCATCTCCAGCGCGGTGAAGTGCATGACCACCTCGCGGGGTCCGCCGTCGAACCGGTTGGCCAGCTCGACGACCCGCTGGTAGCCGTGCCCGGTCGCCCAGGAGTCGAGGTCGACGCTGGTCTGGATCAGGCCGGTGGTCACCTCGGCGGCCCGCGGGTGGGCGGGGTTGGTCATCGACCAGTGGATGCCCGGCACCTTGTAGCCGATGTCGGCCTCGGGGAAGTCCTCGCCGAGGGAGCCGATGACCGTCCACAGCACGCGCTCACCGTGCTCAACGAGCGAGCCGTTGTACCAGTCCACGAAGTCGCGGCCGTACTGCGTGTCCAGGTAGTCCAGGCCGGCGAAGAAGGCGTCGGCGTCCACCGGCGGGCCGATCTCCTGCACCGACGCGAGGTCGGTCCCCCAGGCGCGGTTGATCGCCTCGAGGGAGCCGTACTGGTGCAGCATCTGGCTGCGGAGGTCCTGCACGGCCAGTGGGGAGTAGGCCTGCAGTGCGCCCCGGCTCGGGTAACCGGTGCCCTCGTCGTGCTGGTTGTAGGAGGGGTACCTCAGCTCGCCGGACGGACCGAGCGAGACGTTGACCTCCACCACCTCGTCGGCGTAGACGTCCCCGTACTGCTGCTCGAACGCCTCGGTGAAGTCCCGGTACTCGTCTGTTACCACCTGGTCGGCCCAGCCCTGCACGCTCTCGGCGCTGTAGTTCCCTTGCTCGCTCTGGTGCTGGAGTCCTGTCGGGCCGAGCTGGATGCCGTGGTAGCTGACGCCGGCGTACTTGGGCCACAGCCACGACGGCAGCAGGCTGGTGTAGTCGTCACCGACGTTGCCGCCGGCCTGGTGGAAGGACAGGATCGGCGCGAGGTCCAGACCCTTGGACGTGATCAGGTCGAAGACCCGGTCGTAGTAACTCCAGTCGAACCGGTTGTCCGCCGCACCCTCGACGTCCCCCCACCACACGTCGACGCTCACGGCGTCCACGCCGTAAGCGGCCACGGTCTCGAGCTCGGCCTCGAACGCCGCCCAGTCGGTCACCTGCAGCGGTGCCATCACGTTGGCGGAGAACTTCGGGTTGTCCAGCGCCACCGGACCGGGGGGCACCGGGCCGTCCGCGGGCGCGGCCTGGGCGGCGCCGGCGCCGGCGCCGGCGAGAAGCAGACTGAGGACGGCGAGCATGACTGTGGCGTGCCTCACACCGCGGCATGCTGCCAGCCCGTCGCTCCGGGTCACAGGGAAGTCCCCGGTTGGCATCGTTCCCGCGGTGTGTCCTGCCGGACACGCGGTTCAGGCCGCCCGCCGACCCGCGTCTGACCGTCGACGGGCACGGGTCGAGCGTCGTGCCGAACGCCGGGGCGGTCCTGCTGCTCCGCGCTGCGGAGGCCGTCGGTCTCGACACCGCGCTCGCTCAGGCGCTCGAGCCGTGGCGGCGGCCGATGGCTCGCCATGATCCGGGCAAGATCCTGCTGGATCTGGCCGTCAGCCTGGCGGTCGGCGGAGACTGTCTGGCCGATCTGGCGCAGCTGCGGGCCGCGCCGGAGGTGTTCGGCCCGGTGGCGTCGGATCCGATGGTGTCCCGGCTGATCGATCGCCTGGCCGCCGATGCCCCGGCGGCGTTGGCCGCGATCGCCTCGGCGCGGGCGACCGCGCGGGCCAGGGCCTGGTCGCTGGCCGGCGACCACGCCCCTGACCACGACACGAACGCCTCCCGGCCGCTGATGATCGACGTGGACGCCACCCTGGTCACCGCACACTCGGAGAAGGAGTCCGCGGCGCCGACGCTCAAGCGCGGCTTCGGCTTTCATCCGCTGTGGGCGTTCGTCGACCACGGGTCCGAGGGGACCGGAGAGCCGCTGGCGTTCGGACTGCGGGCGGGCAACGCCGGCTCGAACACCGTCACCGACCACATCGCCGTGCTGCGGGCCGCACTGGCCCAGCTGCCGGGCACTCGACGTCCCGGGAAGAACGTGCTGGTCCGCATCGACGGGGCCGGCGGCACCCATGAGCTGCTGCCTGGCTGACCCGCCGCCGGTTGTCCTACTCGGTCGGGTTCTCCCTGCCCGGTGACCTGGCCTCGATCCAGAAGAAGTTGGCCAGCATCCCCGACGACGCGTGGACGCCGGCCTACGACGCCGATCGGCAGGTCCGTCCCGGCGCGTTCGTCGCTGAGGTGACCGGGCTGTTCGACCTCACGAGCTGGCCTACGGGGATGCGGCTGATCGTGCGCAAGGAACGCCCGCACCCCGGCGCTCAGCTGCGGATCACCGACATCGAGGGCATGCGGATCACCGCCTTTGTCACCAACACCGCTCGCGGGCAGCTGGCCGATCTGGAGCTGCGGCACCGCCGCCGGGCCCGCGCCGAGGACCGCATCCGCGCCGCCAAGGACACCGGCCTGACCAACCTGCCGCTGCACGACTTCGCCCAGAACGAGATCTGGTGCGCCCTCGTGGCACTCGCCGCTGATTTGGTCGCCTGGATGCAGACCCGCGCCCTGACCGGCCACGAGGCCCGCCGCTGGGAGCCCAAGCGGCTGCGCTTGCGACTGCTCTCCCATCCCGGCACGGCACGCCCGCACCGGCCGCCGCCGGCTGCTGCACCTGGCCGCCACCGCGCCCTTCACCGCCCTCGCCCTACAGGCCCTCGACGCGCTCGCCCGGCTGGGCGGGCCAGTCGCGACTCCAGCGCCGGGCTGACCCCGGCCTCATCCATCCCAGCGACCGCAGCGATGACCGGACCGTGGAACCGGCGCCCATCCGAGCGACCTCGGCCGAACCGTCACACCCACATGCCAGCCTCACGCCGACGCGGGGCCCGAACCCCCCGACGACCATCGGAATGATCATGACCATGAAAGATCCGGGCTAACAGCCCCAAGCCGTTACTGGGAATGGCTTGTCCCGCGTCAAGTAGGTGGCAGGGATCAGGCGCGATCAAAGTTGGGGATCGCCGGGTCGGCGGCGCCGGTGTGGACCTGGTAGGGGCGGTTGAACGCGATCGCCTCGTGCGGGCGGACGGTGTTGTAGTCGATCCGGTAGGCCTCGGCGTGGTCGGCCAGGGCGATAGCGTGGTCGATGTCTTTCCGGTAGAGCCACTCGTACTTCAGGGTGCCGATACCCCGCTCTCTGGTGCCGTTCTGACCGGGCGTCCGCACTCGGGTGCGGACGTGGTGCAGCTCAGGGCGGGCGGCGATAAACGCCTCGAACCGAAAAGACCGGAACGGCCCGCCGTTGTCGGTCACGATCGTGATCGGCCGCAGCTTACCGGTGGTGGTGTCGGTGAGCGCATCGGCCAGCGGTCCGCCGGCCAGCCGCTCGGCTTCGGCGATGGCCAGCTCGATCGCGGCGATCGCATCATGCTGGTTCGCCGTCGGTGACAGATGCCAGCCGAACTCGTACTTGGACCAGTAGTCCCGGCAGCCGGCCAGCCGCCACGTGCCGCCGGTAGTGGTCTCGAACTCGGAGAAGTCCAACTGCCACACCTGATTAGCGCCGCTCGGCGGGGTCACGAATGCGGGCTTGCGGGCAGCGGCCGGCTGGCGGCGTTCGCGCTGGTAGGCGGCCTCCAGCAGCAGCCCGCGGCGACGCATGATCCGCAGCACCGTCGCCGGGGAGAGCCGATGGCCGTCGAAGCGGGCCATCGCCCACACCTTGCGGTGACCCCAGGCCGGATGAGCCTCGGCGTGCTTGACCACCACCGCCTCCACAGCCTCGGCCACGGGCATCGGCCACGGCCCCTTGACCGGCATCCCGGCCCGGCCGCGGGCCTGGCGGCGGCGCCAGATCCGTTCGGGCATGTCGATGAGGCGGCAGAACCTCGTGGTCGACATGCCGCCTTAACGCGGATCACCTCGAGGTCTTCGAAGGGCCCAGGCGGTGCTCGGCGGACTTCTTCCACACCCGCAGCTCGACCGCGGCCTCACCCAGCGCGGTGGTCAGCTCGGCGACCTCGGCCTCCAGCTGCTGCTCGCGGGTGGAGGGCTTCCCCGAGCCGGCGGCCAGCCCGGCGGCGCCGGCCTCGAGGAACTGACGCTTCCAGTTCCCGACCGACTGCTCGGAGACCTCGGCCTGCCGCGCGGCGGCCGCGACGGTCATCCCCCCGGCCAGGATCGACAGGATGAGGCGCTGCTTCTCCGCCGGCGGTAGAGACGGTGGGCGAGGCACGAGATTCAGACTCCAGGCTGGTCAGAGGGACAACAAGCGACCTCTGCCAAGAATCTTGACGCGCGATACTCCCTACCGCCGCCGGAACACCAACCGCGGCCGAGGCGTTTCCGCCGCTGCCGCAGACCGGTGCGCAGTGACTGCCCGGAGCTGGGGGACGTGGACGCCGCCGTCCCGTAGCTCAGCCCAGTCGGCGCAGCTGCGGCCAGATTTCTGACCAGGGGACCCGCCGCTCGGTCACCGTCCAGACGGGTACGCCCTGCTCGTCGTTGTCGAGGCCGACCCCGTTGTCGACCCGCGCGGCCGGCTCCACCCGACCGAACCAGCGCGACAGCTGCTCCTCGGAAAGTCCGACTGCGATGACGACGTCGGCGTCTTCCGGCGGCGGGCCCCAGGTCCAGTACGCGTTGTGGCCGCTGTACGCCGGCGCGAGGTCGGGCGCGAAGCGGTCCACGGCCCCGGCCTGGCCGTAGTTCGCGGTCAGGACGGCGACCCGCGCACCCGCTGGGAGACCGTCCCCGGTCCGCTGCACCGTGGCGGCAAGGCTGGGCCAGCCCACCTGTTCCCCGGCGTCGTAGTGCACGTCGGGGACCGGGGTGGCGGCCAGGCTGCCCACAGGAACCAGGGGCAGCATGAGCAGCGCGTTGGCCACCAAGCTCAGGGCCAGCGGCGGAACGAGCACCGCGCGGACCCGCCGCCCGCCCCGGCGGGCCCACGCGAGGACCGGCGGAGCGCCAGCGGCGAGCAGCACGGGGTAAAGGCCGACGAGGTAGTAGGGCTTACCGCCGGTCACCAGGAACACCACCGCGAGCAGCGGATAGGCCACGGCGAAGGCCCGCCAGGTCCGCAGGCCGGGGTCGCGGGCCAGCCGCCACCAGCCCAGCGCCCACACCGGGACCAGCGCCGGGCTGACGAGCACCAGCTGGAAGGGCAGAAAGAGGTACCAGGGTTCGGAGCTGCCAGAGCTGCCGGCCGCGATGGCCTCGGCGAGCGCCAGCTGGGGCCAGCCGTGCGTCGCCTGCCAGACGAGGTTCGGCGTCCACAGCACGAAGGCGAGCAACCCGCCCAACCACGGCCACGGTGACCGGAACACCCGCCCCGGCCCGACGAGGAGCAGACCGGCCAGCACCGCGGCGAGCAGGAACGCGGGCAGGAGCTTGTTCTGCAGCGCGACGCCGGCGACCGTCCCGACCAGCAGCCAGACCGGTCCGCCGTCGCGGAGTGCGCGGACGAGCAGCCAGGACAGCGCCGTCCAGCCGAGCAGGTCGAACGTCGCCGTCGACAGCAGGTGGCCGACGGCGAGGAGGACGGCCGACACCGCCACAGACGCGGCCGCCAGCAGCTGCGCGCCGCGGTCGCCGCCGAGCTCGCGGGCGATCAGCCCGGTGAGCACCACGACCGCACCGGCCGCCACGGCCGACGGCAGGCGGAGGGCGACGAGCGACCCCGGAGCCAGGAAGTCCATCGCCGCGGCCAGCAGGGGGGTCAGCGGCGGCTGGTCCACGTACCCGAACGCCACCTCCCGACCGGCACGCAGGAAGTACAGCTCGTCGCGGTGGTAGCCGTACCGACCGGCGAGGGCGACGAGCACCAGCCCGACCGCCGCGGCCAGCCCGACTAGTCGGAGCGTGGCGAGGGGCGGGCGCGATGTCACGAGGCGGGGCGAGGTCACCAGCACGGCCACATGACGACCGTAGGGCTGTCGGCGCCTGCGGCTAGGTCTCCCCAACTCGCACCGCGACGGTCTACCGCCGCGACCTTGAGGCGTGGGCTGCCTGGTGCGCATCTCGGCGTGCACCCTTTCGCAGCCGAGCGCCACCTTGTCGACGCCTGGGTCCGTCATCTGACCTCGACCCCGCAGCCGCGCACCGGCCAGCCTGCTACTGAGCCATTCCCAGTAACGGCGCAGTCTGGCTCTTGATCATGTGGTGCGGTCGTGCACGTGGTGAAGCAGGACGAGGGCGGCGGCGGTGACCGGCGTGCACCCACCGTCGCGCAGCGCCTGCATCTGGGCGACGAACACCGGTGGCGACGTATTCATTGTGCGGGGCGTAGGCGCTGTCGTCGGGTCGGAACTCACGCAGTTGGTGGAAGCAGAGCACCGGCACCGTCGAGCGGGCCAGCACCTCCTGCGGCGTCCCGGCGGTGGAAGGCGCTGGGGGACGGCGCCGCGCTGGACGCCGGGACCGCCGGGGGCGCACTGGTGGCCGTGGCGGCCGACCGGGCGGGTGCTGATCGGTTGCAGCCGGCCGGCACCGCGGCACCCATTCCGGCGAGGACGTCCCGTCGGCGTACGCCGCCAGGTTCGCGGAGGCCGACCGGGTGACGAGGGATCCCGGTCCTCCCGGTTCCGAAACCTTCCGGGAACCCGTCGGGCAGTGAGGTGACCTAGGTTGCTCCAACGTGCGCCCGCGCTGGAAGACCTCGATGTTGCTGGCGGTGGCGGTGGCGGTGGTGGTGGCCGGGACGCTGGTGACTGGTCTACTTCTGCCGTGGGTGGGCGGCGCCGGCCTGCTGGCGCGGAACTCGGCACCGCTGCCCGACGAGCTGCCGGGCGAGCTGACCGGCGGCGTGTGGGGCAACAGCCGGGTGCTGGCGGCCGACGGGTCGGTGATCACCACCTTCTACGCCACCGACCACGTGTCGGTGACCACGGGGGAGATCGCTCCGGTGATGAAGCGGGCCATGGTCGCGATCGAGGACGCGCGGTTCTACGAGCACAGCGGCCTGGACGTGCGGGGAACGGCGCGCGCTGGTGACCAACGTGGCGGCGGGCTCGGTGCAGCAGGGCGGGTCCACGCTTACCCAGCAGCTGGTCAAGCAGACCCTCGCGCAGACCGCCGATACTGCCGAGGAGCGGCAGGCGGCCACCGAGGGGAGCCTCGGGCGCAAGCTGCGGGAGGCGCGGCTGGCGCTTGTCCTGGAGGAGGCCTACTCCAAAGACGAGATTCTCACCCGCTACCTGAACACGGTGTACTTCGGCCAGGGGGCCTACGGCGTCCAGGCCGCCGCGCAGCGCTACTTCAGCGTGGATGCCACGGACCTCACCCTGCCGCAGGCAGCGATGCTGGCCGGCCTGGTGCAGAGCCCGGCCAACGACAATCCGCTCACCGACCCCGCGGCTTCCCTCACCCGCCGTAATCAGGTGCTGCAGCGAATGTACGAGACGGGCTACATCGACGCCCGGCGGCTGGCCGCTGCCTCCGCCCGGCCGGTGGCGGTCGACCCGGGCCCGGGATCTCCGAACGGCTGCATCGACGCCACCGTGGGCGGCTTCTTCTGCGCCTACCTGGAGCAGTACCTGCAGCAGCTCGGAATCAGCCGGGACATCCTGGACAACGGCGGGCTGACCATCCAGACCACGCTGCGCCCGGACGTGCAGGTCGCCGGTGACCGGGCGGTGCTCAACCAGCTCCCCATGGGGGACCCGCTGGCCGGCATGTACACCGCGGTGGAGCCGGGGACCGGGCACGTGCTGGCGATGAGCGTCAACCGCCGCTACGGCTGCGACCAGCCCGACTGCGAGTCCGTGGTGCTCAACACCGCCTACAGCCAGGGTGCCGGATCGACCTTCAAGGTGTTCACCGCCGCCGCCGCCCTGGAACGGGGCCTGCCCGCCGACTACACCCTGACTCCGAGCAACCCCTACGTCTCCCGGGTCTACACGAACAACGGCCGGCCCTACGAGGTGCGCGCCTTCGCCAATGCCGACGTGCGGACGATGAACATGGAGCAGGCGCTGTACCTGTCCTCCAATACCCACTTCATGGCGCTGCAGGACGCACTCGGCAGCGTCGAGGGCCCGGTGCGCGTCGCCGAGCGGATGGGCATGCACTTCACCGCGTCCTCGGCGGACCAGATCATCGGCGGAAACCGCGGCTCGTTCACCCTCGGCGCCGAGGCCACCAGCCCATTGGACCTGGCCAGCGCCTACGCCACGCTGGCCGCCGGCGGCACCCGCTGCGACCCGACACCGGTCACCGCGGTGGTCGACCGCAACGGCGAACCGCTGACCGGGCCCGATGGGAAACCGGTCGGCAGTGGAGACAACTGCACCCCCGCAGCCGTCGCGCCGGCCGTGGCCAACACCCTCGCCCAGATGATGCGCAAGGACGTCGAGCCGGGATACCCCGGGCAGACCGCCGCAGCGGCCTACGTCCCCGGCCACCAGATCGCCGGCAAAACCGGAACGACGCAGAATAACTTCTCTATCGCCTTCGCCGGCTACACGCCGCAGTACTCCGCCAGCGTGATGGTGCTCAACCCCAAGGGAAACCAAGACGTCGGCGGCCAGGGCGGCGGCATGGGCGCGGGCATCTGGCACGACGCCATGGCACCCATCCTCACCAACGCCCCAATGGCGCCCTTCCCCCCAGCCGACCCGGTCCTCGCCGGCAGCACCGTCCCGCCCAACCCACCGCCACCAGCAGCAACCGCCGCCCAAAACACCGACGCCAACACACCTACTGACGTGAATAGCGATACGCCTGGCACTGACATCACGCGCGACAACCGCTTCGAGGACTAGAAATTGTGCATGAGTTCGTCCGTGGCGGCGGGCGCAGAGGAGAGTGATCGCCGGGCGGTCCGGTGCGGTGATGGTGGCGGCGGCGCGGTCGTAGCGCAGGGCCAGCCGTTGGTAGGACAGCCAGCCGAGGGTGCGCTCGGCGACCCCATGCTGTCGGCCCAGGCCGTGTACAACGCCGCGGGCGCGACACGCGGGACGATGCCGTAAGCGCAGTTAAGCGAGCATGAAGCAGGTGTCATGGCCCTCGTTAGCTGCTCGGAAGGCATCTTCAGCCGGTGTATGTTGAGCCGTAGTGCGTCAGGTCCACGTCTATCTGGTACCGGCCGCTGAATGGCCTGGGCCCGCCTCGGACCCATGGGTTGAAGCAGGCGGGCCCTCGGCTGCTGGCTACAGCGCTGCGTCCTCCTCCAGGTAGTCGCGGATCACGCGCCCCATTGAGTAGGTGAAGGTGACATCCCCGTACAGCAACGACGTGATGTTCAGTGGTGACACCGGTGTTAGACGGCCAGCCGGGTGCCCCTCCGGGAAGCTGAACTTGAGGCTGTCAATCGAGGCCTCGAACAGGTCGACGGTGAAGGGCAGTGGCAGCTCGATGAGCTCACTCAGTGAGGCGAACCCGCCGAAGGGCTGCGGGATTTGGCGGTGGGCGTAGTAGTTCAAGTGTCCGCCCAGGTGGCCGGCGGGGTTGTCCGTCACCGATGCCGTGAGTTGGATGACCTCTTGGCCTTCCACCACCAGGCTCGAGGTCAGCACGCCGTGGTCGACCGTCCCGGTGCGCACACCAGGCATGGCGGGGATTCCAGCTCCCTCGCGCGCGTAGGCGATGACTCGGGGTGAGCTGTTCCAGTAGTAGGCAAAGAACCGACCGGGGATCGCGACAGTGCCATCACCGGCGAGGCTGTCGTGCCCGTCGACTTCGACAGTCAGGTATGTCAAGGAGAAGCCGCCGAAACCGCTGCTCTGGTCGGCTTCAATCTCGTACATGTTCATCTGGATGGTGTTGTTGGCGTGGGGAGACAGGCCCGTGGGCAGCACTTCTTCCAAAGCTGTCCGGTCCGCCTCGTAGCCCACGATGATCATGCGTGCGTTGTGGATCAACTGAGGGGGCTGCGGAGCCCACACCATAGGGGGCATGCCCTTGTAAGGGATCTTCGACATGAGGATCTACTTTCCGTTCTTGTCGGTCAGGGCGGCTTCCCACAGAGCCACGGCCGCTGCTGCATTCTCAACCATCGGGTAGTGCCCTGCCGATGCGATCGGAACTAAATCGGCCTGCTTCATCGCGGCAGTGGTTCCGGCGAGGTACTCCTTCGTCACGAACGGATCACTGTCGCCGTAGACCAACGTCACCGGCCCTGAGTACCGATCGAGGCTGTTGGCGAAGTCGGCGCCGGTCCAGTTGGACAGGTACGCGTCCCAGATGCTCTGGTCCATGGTCAGGTGGGAGCGCGACACGATGTTGCGCAGCTGCTCGGGCGTGAGGTAAGGAGCGAGTCCACCGAGTGTCGGGCCGGAATTTGGAAAGGCCGACCGGAAAGCCTCGTAGGTGTCCGCATCGAGCGGCGTGCCACTGGGTGCCACTGGCGTCAATGCGACGACTGAGGACACGCGATCGGGAGCGAGAGTGGTCACGCGCAGAGCCGTCGCCCCGCCCATCGAGTGGCCTAGTATCGCGAAAGAGTCCCATCCCAGTTCATCGGTGGCAGCCAAGGCCTCCGACGCCATGCCGTCGATGCCCTGTGCTGGCTCACGAACGCCCTCGTCGGGGCCGTACCCGGAGAAGTCGAGGTACGCGTACGTGAATCGATCTAAATTCGTCTCGGCACGGGACGCATGCCAGATCGAGCTGTCCAGCGCCCAACCGTGCAGGACCAAGACGCGAACGGAGCCTGTCCCCTCAACAAATGCCAACTTGCTCATCTTCACTCCCGTCACCATTGACCGACCAGTGATCGGTGTGGACCCTAGGGCGGGTTTCAAGGTGTGGCAACAGTCACACTTGCTGCAGAACCGGGTTTCGCCGCCAACGGCACACCGGGTCCAGCTGTGTGGGAAGGAACTAACGACCTTGTGCATGGTTAGCGGGACGGCTGGCTCGTGACGGACGGGGCAGGGTCGTGGTGTGTCAAGGAGCCTGGCTCGTGCCGCCGCTGTCGCCGATCGCCGAGTGACCGGACTGTCTCGAGAGGTCCTGGCCGAGCTGGTCGTCGAGCTGGGGCCGCGCTAGCAGGCGTGGCAGGACGCGCGACGCGCCGATCGGCCGCGCCGGCGGGCGATCGGCGCGGGTGCCCGACACCGGCTGGTGTTCATCGACGGCTGCTGGCCAGACGGGAGCGCATGCGCGGTTGTAGGAGCCCTCGTCTGCGCGCATCTTCCACACGGTCCGGTGTGCGTTCAGGCGTACTGCGTCAGGTCGAGGCACTCCTCCTGCCGCACCTCGCCGACGACGATGCGGGAGGGCCGCATCCGCAGCGCCTCCTTCACCAGCCGGCGCAGCGGGATCTCCCCGGCGCCCTCGAGGTTGGGCTGGCGGGTCTGCATCGCCACTACGTCGGGCAGCGGAACGCGGAGCGAGAAGCCGCCGGGGTTGCACAGGACTTGCACGCTGCCGCCGAAGGCGTGGTGCTTGCCGGAGTACCACAGGTGGTGCCCGCGCTCGGCGCGGGCGGCGACCCGGTCGGTCGGGATCAGCGTGCCGTAAAGGCACAGGAAGGGCAGCGCGCCGCGGCGGGCGCGGGCCAGCACGTCGGGCCAGATCGGGGGCGTGCTCAGTGATCACGTCGAGCGCCTCGTGCAGGTAGCGGTAGGCGGTGGCGATGCTCAGCCCCGCCTCGCCGGCCAGGGTGCGCACGTCGAGGCGGTGGCGCGGCCAGCGCAACACCAGCACGACCTGGGTGTGCCCGTCCCGGCGCGCTGCGCCGGACGCGATCCCGGTCGCCGGCGGCGGCGGGCGACCCAGCCGGTCACCGCCTTCAACACCGGTGCGGACACATCCAGGCTGGCACGATGAGACACAGCGGGCTCCCGGGAAAAGGAGATCGGCCTTTGGCAAGACAATCTTCACCCCGAGAGCGAGAAAACCTCACTGACCGTACTGGGGTGCAGAGGGGGCAGGTCGGAGTGTGTCGAGGACGCACTCCTTTCCCGACTTATCAACATCGAGATGTTCACCCGAGGCCGCCAATTGGATCTCCCACCGCTCGTCCGTGCACCCTAGAGCCGCGTTGGAGATCCCGGAGATGCGCACCTGGCTGCGCTCCCGCCCGATCACCTCGCGGATCCCCCGCCGCGGCGTGGAGACCAGCACCAAGCTCGGCCGGCACCTCTGGGTTGTTTGGAGGCTCCCTCGCCCGACTGGCCGGCTACCGCCGCCCGACGCTCCGCTACGAACGCCGCGCCCGGTTGTTCACCGCATTCTTCACCCTCGCCGGGACGCTGACCTACCACCAGAAGCGAACGACGTGGGACAAGCTCTGATACTGCAACGGCACTTCTCTGGCGTGCCGGTCCGATCACGTAATCCATGGGGCGACACACCGCGCGGAACGCTGGACACGCCGCCGAGACGCAGGATCAGAAGCGTCGATACGAAGAAGCGCCGTTGCAGCATCAGGAGACGTTGCATGAGTTCGTCGTTAGCGCCGGGCGCAGATAAGAGTGATCGCCGGGCGGCCCAACGCGGTGATGGCCGCGATCCATCCCCTACCGGACAGGGTCAACCGAAGCAGGGGCAGCCCCGCGCTGCCGTCCTAATGCAGGGCGAGACGTTTGTAGGACAGCAGCCAGCCATGGATTCGTTCGACCCAACCGTGCCGGCCCAGCCGGGCGCTGGAGTCGCGGCCGATCCTGGCGATGCGGGCGGAAATCCCGCGCCGGCGGAGGTAGCGGCGCACCCGCGGGGCGTCGTAGTCCTCGTCGCGGTGCAGCGTGGCCGGTCGCCTTCGCGGTCGGCCGCGGCCACCGCGCCTGATCGTCGGCATCGAGTCCTGGATCGGCCCGACGAGCAGGCTGTCGTGCCGGTCTGCAGCCGGGACGAGGGTGGTCAACGGCAGCCCGTGCGCGTCGACCAACGGGTGGGGTGCCCGCGGTGGGTGCAGTGCGCTGGCCGGCTGTGGGTTGCTGCTGGTGAGGAGCTGGGCGAGGTCGCCCAGGAGGTTCTGCGCGGCCCGGTCCAGGTGCTCGGGGTCGCTATCCCATGGGTCGCCGTTGGGCTGGCTGCTGTGCCGCCAGATCCACTCCCGTACCGCGGTCAGCCGGTCGACCGAAAAGCGAGCTGGACGGGCATGGGCATCTTCCATCGAGACGCACACCTCCCCACGGCGCGCCATCGCGCCGTATGTGAGTGCAGGCTCCTGCCGGCGGGCAGTGTAGGTGTCGGCTCGGTCGGCAGCGCGTGGCGGGGGGAGCAAGCCAGGCACCGAGGGTGTCCGACCTCGGACGCACGTGGATGTCCGGTGACGGCGACCCGATCACCGGTTGTTCAGCGGTCGCTGACGAGCAGTCCGGCGTCGGCGCCACCGCGGCGGCCGACCACCTCGGCGACCCGCTCGTAGGCGGGCTCGCCGGGATGGGTGGGCACGACGGCCAGACCGTCGCCGGCGAGTCGGATGTGGGTGGGGATGGCCTCGGCGGTGCTGACCGTGTAGCGGCCCTCGGGGCCGCGGGTGAAGGTGAACCGGGCGATCACCGAGTCGTAGGTGACCGGCCGGGTCTGTTGGGCGATGTGGTTGCCCAGCCCGTAGGCCACCCACTCGCCGTGGATCCGCTCGAAGGGCTGTACCACGTGGGCGTGGTGGCCCAGCATCAGGTCGATGTCGGGGGAGGCCAGCAGCGCCTCGGCGATCGCGGTCTGGGCCGGGCTGGGGTCGGGGTCGTACTCGGTGCAGCAGTGCACGCTGGCGATGACCACCTCGGCGCCGGCGGCCCGGGCCCGGGCGGCCTCGGCGAGGATGCCCTCGACTCGGGGCCCCGCCGGGTCGAAGTCGTTGACCGCCCACGGCTGCCCGGCCGGTTGGGGGATGCCGTTGAGCCCGTAGGTCCAGGACAGGTGCGCCACCCGCACCCCGTCGACGGTCACCAGGTGCGGGATCTGGGCCTCCGGTTCGGTGCGGTAGGTGCCGGTGTGGCCGACTCGGTGGGCGTCGAGGGTGTCCAGGGTGCGGACCAGTCCGGCGAAGCCGGCGTCGAGGGAGTGGTTGGAGGCGGTGGAGCAGGTGTCGTAGCCGGCGCCGGCCAGCGCGCCGACGATCTGTGGCTGCACCGCGAAGGTCGGATAGCCCTCGAACGGGCCCTCCGGTGGCGCCAGCGGCGTCTCCAGGTGGCAGATCGCCAGATCCGCCGCGCCGATCACCGGGGCCACATCGGCGAACACCCCGCTGAAGTCGTAGCCGACTCCCTGCGCCTGGCCGGCTGCGGCTGCTCCCTGCACCAGTGCTCCGCCCTGGTGAATCAGCACATCTCCGGTGGCCGCCACCGTGAACGACGCCGGCGCTGTCGGCGTCGCCGTGGTCGCGGTGGCCGCTCCCCTTCCGGCCGGTTCTGCCGGACTGCAACCGGTCAGCACCGCCAGACCGAGCCCGGCGAGTACGGCAGAGAGTGTCCGGATTCGGGGCCCGCTCGCCACAACGCGGATCGTAGGGGCACCGGTCACGCCGGCCCGGTGCAGCCCCGGCGCCGGCGGGCGGTGGCGGGACCGTCTGTTGCTAGCCGGCCGCGGCTCCTATCCGCCGCCACGCAGAGTGAGGTTCTCTCACCAGCTTCGACGGCTTGATTGGTGTCGTCGCTGGTCGAGGCTGGGGTTCAAGAAGAGGGCGCGGGCTCTCGGGGTAAAGATCGACTCGCCAAAGACCGATCTCCTCCTCCCGGGAGCCCGCTGTGTCTCATCGTGCCAGCCTGGATGTGTCCGCACCGGTGTTGAGGCGGTGACCGGCTGGATCGCCCGGTACCGCCGTCGGCCGGGGACCCGTCCGGCGCAGCGGGTCGGCACGGTGCACGCCCAAGTCGTGCTGGCGCTGCGCTGGCTGCGCCACCGTCTGGACGTGCGCACCCTGGCCGCAGACGCCGGGGTCTGCATCGCCACCGCCTACCGCTACCTGCACGAAGCGCTCGATGTGATCGCCGCGCACGCTCCCGCCCTGGGCGCCGTGTTGGCCCATGCTCGCGCCGTCGGCCTGCCCTTTCTCTGCCTGGACGGCACGCTGATCCCGACCGACCGGGTGGCCACCCGCGCCGAGCGCGGCCATCACCGGTGGTACTCCGGCAAGCACCACGCCTTCGGCGGCAGCGTGCAGGTCATCTGCGACCCCGGTGGCTTCCCGCTGTGGGTCTCCGACGTCCGGCCCGGCTCGACCCACGATCTGACCGCCGCCCGAGAGCTGGTGCTGCCGGCGCTGTACCCGCACGCCGCCCGCGGGCTGCCGGTGCTGGCCGACAAGGGGTACACCGGTGCCGGCATCGGGGTGCACGTCCCGATCAAGCACCAGCCCGACGGGCCGCTGCACACCGACAACCGCTGCTACAACTCCCTGATCACCGCGCTGCGCGCGCCCACCGAACGGGGCCATGCCCTGCTCGGTCGCTGGCGGGCCCTCGACCGGGTCACCGTCAGCCCGCACCGCATCGGCGCAATTATCGCCGCCGCATTGGTGCTGACCTCACTCGACCGCGGAAGCAGGTGAGAAAACCTCAACATACCGAGAAAGTTCGTCCCGCATTTCCGCTGCGTTATCCTCCGTAAGGTCGATCTCGTACTCGGTCTTGTCCAGAGCGAACGTCACGGTCGTGTCGGCCGGGTCACCGGTGAGGTCATCGACTGGAACCACCTGAGTGTTGGTAGCCATGGAGCCAAGAGATCAGAGGCGCGGACGGGTTGTCAACCGAATGGAACCCCGGAGGAAAGCAGCCTTCGCGACGGTTCGCCGTCGTCGAGGGAGATGAACAACGGTTAGCCTGAAAGGCGACGGCTCATAACCGATCTGGCGCAGCCCGACGGTCCGTCGCTCGCCGGCGTGATTTGACGACTCGTTCGGGTTCGCCTCCGCGTCCCGCGAGGAGAGGACGGGGCCATCCTGCAGGAGGCGGTTATCGAGTCGGGCAAGCGTTACCGACCCCGGTGGTAGCCAAAGAAGCCGCGCTTCTTGATCAGCTCGCAAACCTCGGAAGGCACCATCGACTCCCAGGTCGCGTCGTCGGTGGGGATCCGCTTCAGTACGTCCCGGCTGAGGATCGACAGGTAGTCGGGCTTGTAGTTGTCCAGCCCCACGAAGCTGCCGCGCCGGGCCAGGTAGTCGTACAAGGGCTGCAGTTCCTCCGCGACCGCGACGGTGTCCACGGTGACGACGCGGTCGTCCCGCAGCATCGGATAGACGAACAGCCGAAGGTCATTCTTCAGCAGCCGACCGAAACTCTCCAGGATGCCGCCGGGCAGTTCGGCATGAGTGGCCTCGTCGAACAGGTCGATCAGGCTGGGCACGCCCATGACCATCCCGATGCGACCGTCGGTGCGCCAGGCGAGGTAGGCCGCGAGCCGGTGGTAGGCCAGGAAGTCGGAGATGAGCACGGTCATGCCGCACGCCGCCAGCAGATCGGCGCGGGCCAGGAAGTCGCGCCGGTCGACGACGTCGCCGCCGGCCCGCAGGTTGGCCATCGTCAGCTCGGTCAGCAGGAGAACCTCGCGCTGCGCGACCGCCGGGTCGGTCTCGAACTTGGCCCGGGCGGCTTCCAGCATGTCGATGTTGACCACCGTGGGCGGACGAAAGCTGCCCCGCTCGACCAGGATCGCCTTCTTGCGCAGCACCTCGCTGGGTTGCAGGACCTCGCGATCCGGCCCGAACATCGCAGCGCCGCTCAGCCCGACCTGCACCAGCTTGAGCGCCATCAGCCGGTTGTCGACCGCCCGGAACTCGATCCCCTTCATCTCGATCAGGTCGATCTCGACGCGTCCGGTAGTAAGCCTGTCCAGCAGGCTATCCACCAGGCGGTCGGGCTCGTGGTGCTGGAAGAAGGCGGCGTGCAGGAGGTTCACCCCAACCACGCCCAGCGCCTCCTGCTGCGGCGCCGCCTCGGCGTCGAGCATCCGGACGTGCAAGACGATCTGGCTCGGCTGGTCACGCGGATGCGACTGGAACTTCACGCCCATCCAGCCATGGCATTCGTTCCCCCCGCGGTAGCTGCGGGCCACCACGGTGTCCGCGAAGGCGAAGAACGCGGTCTCATCGCCCCGCTCGTCACCGAGTCGTTCGAGGTTCAACTGAAACTCGTGATCGAGCATCGCCTGCAGCCGGCCCTTGGAGACGTAGCGATCAGCCTTGCCGTAGACCGCGTCGCTCACCGCCATGTCGTAGGCCGACATCGACTTCGCCACGGTGCCCGCGGCGCCCCCGGCCCGGAAGAACCAGCGCGCGACCTCCTGCCCGGCACCGATCTCGGCAATCGTGCCGTACCAGCGCGGGTCCAGATTGATCTGCAACGCCTTCTGCAGCGTATCGGCGCCGGCTTCCATGCAGGCTCCCCTCACGGTGCCGCCGAGCCCTGTCGGCGAGCCTAACGCCGCGAGCACCCCGCGTCCGATCAACCAGCCGCAGCCATGGCTTCGACGTCGACGAGTGCCGCCATCCCGGCGATGAGGACAACCTGGCAATGGAGGCGGCGGCACTGGACCAAATGGTCTCCGCGGCCGCCGACAGCGGGACCGACAACCGCCTCGCCGGGGTCATGCGGGGTCTGGCCCCTGTTGTGCGTCGGGGAGCGCCGCTGCGAACGCCGCCTGGGCCCGCCAGCCCGTGCAGTGCCTGGGGCGATCAGATCCGGCCTCAACATGGCCAGGCCTGCCCCCTCGGCGTGATGATCGGCTCGAACGTGGGCCCACTGCCACGACCGTGTCGGTGCCGTCCCGTTCAGCCGTGGTCATGCCCGTGGTGCTGAGCGTCGCCGTCGTGCGGGTGATCGTGGCCCGCCGGACGGGCGGCGAAGGTGGCTGCGCGGGCCCGGGCCTCTTCCGTCGAGACCAGTCCCGCTGCGGCGAGCACCTGTTCCAGGGCCTGCAGCCAGCACCGGTAGTAGTGGAACCCCTCCCCCACCGGCGGAGCGGCCTCCCAGGCGCCGATCCCCTCAATAAGCGCCGTCCGGAAGGTCTCGTAGGAGATCGCCTCGCCATGCACCAGGGCCATAACCAGGCCGAATGCCCGCCCCTCCCACGGCTCGGCGAACACCAGCTCGCCGTTCGACCGGGGCGGGGCCACGGGGCCGTCGATGTCCAGCTCCACGATCTGGGTCGTCATGGCGCGGCCACCTTGCGCACACCGACCATCGCATCCCGGGTGACCAGGGCGGCCAGCTCCTCCTCGGACATCGACTCGGTGCCGGGCGGGCGTCCCGGCAGCACGAGATAGCGCACCTCGGAGCTGGAGTCGTGCACGCGCACCTCGACATCCGGGCCCAGGTCGGTGCCCCACTCGGCGAGCACGGCTCTCGGCTCTTTCACCACCCGCGCCCGGTAGGCCGGGTCCTTGTACCAGGACGGCGGCAGCCCGAGTACCGGCCACGGATAGCAGGAGCGCTCCCCGAGCAGGTTTGCGTCGGGGACTGGGCCGAGCGTCCCGCATCGGCACTGCTCGCGTCCGGGAGGAGCCGAGCCTTGGGTCCGCTGTGGGGCCGCGCCGGTCGTGAGCCGACCGCCACGCGGTTGCCGCGCTCGCCGTCGCACTGCCTTCCGGGCGGAGCCGGGCGGAGGCGCCGGTCAGCCGCTGGGCACGGCAGACGCTCGACGAGAGGTTTGAGATGTTCTGGTGCGGAGCAATTCCGAACTTCCTACGGCGCGGAGTAGCGCTGGTGGCATCAGGAGGAGACATGTCAGAGAAGCAGGACCACGTCCCGGGAGCTGTCGTCCGGATCAGCGAGATTGTAGGCAGTTCGCCGAACTCCTTCAGCGACGCAGTTCGTAACGCCGTACAGGCGGCGGCGCAGACCGTTCGGGGCATTCGTGGCGTCGAGGTGATCGGCAGCAACGCCGACGTCGACGAGAACGGCAACCTCTCTCTCTACAAGGTGCACTGCAAGATCGCCTTCGTCGTGGAGCGGTAGATCCCAGCACTTGCAACCGATCGAGCAGGACCGTGGGCTGGTGCCCGGCGGCGCGCGATGAAGCCGCTGGGCGTGCCAGTCGGCATGCCGCACTTTACGACTCAGGCCGACTCGAACGATCATCCTGCGGCTCTGCCTGCCCGGGTGGCGCAACTCACCGTCCGCAGCACCGCCAACACACCGGAACTGACGAGACCATGAAGGCGTGTCGGTCCTTGACGTGCTCGTCTCTGTCAGCCTTGCCTTCGTAGGCGCCCTCCTCGGCGTGTTCTTCACTCGCGGGTATGGCCGATGGACGAGGGCCGCGGCTGCCCGCGACAAGGCGCGCGACGAGCTGGACGAGATCATGAGGTTGCGGTGGTGGCGCACCCCGTTCACCTACGGGAACGGGGACAACCGCGCAGCCGCCCAGCATTACGACGAGCGCCTGCCCTCATACCTCCGCGCAGCTGGCGTTTCCGAGGAGCTGATCAGCCGCCTCCGCGATGAACTTGACGCCTTCCGCTGGCACGCCCAGGCAGACGACGACGAGGCCTCGCGGTTGGAGAAGATGGACCTCGACCGCCTCGATGAGGTAGCCGATGACATCCACATCTGGCTGGATGAAGCCGACCGTCGGCATCGGGAGAGCTATCCGGTGTCAATGGGCAGTAGGGGCACCAAGGGCAATCAAAAGTCGCTCATGGGCATCCCGGCGTGACAACCCGCTGGCCGCAGCAGCCAGCCGTCGGGCTCAAGGTGAGCCGTCAGAAAGCAATGCCCGCGCTGGGGATAATTACCAATGGGATTGCAGGGTGGATGACTTCAGGCGACGGCGGTGATGTAGGCCAGCTCCGGGTCGCCGAAGAAGCCGCGGACGATCTGCGGTAGGCGCTGCAGCCGGCGCAGACGGGCGGTGACGACCGCCTTCATCTGGTCCGGGCCGTGGGGAGCGGCGGGGGCGACTCCGTCGTGCTTGACGTTCTTCCACACCCACTCGTCCGGGTTAAGCTGCGGGGAGTAGGCCCGCAGCCGGTAGAGCCGCAGCGCCCCGTCGGTGGAGTCGACGAAGCGGTCCACCGCCTTGGCCCGGTGTGCCGGGTGATTGTCGACGATGCAGAACACCGGGTCGCCGCCGGTGTGCTCGGCGTCGTGCATCAGCCGCTTGAGGAAGGCGATGAACCCGGCGGCGGTGAGCGTGCCGGTCAGGATCGAGAACCGCAGGGCGCCCTGCGCGCTGATCGCCGAGATCATGTTCAGTCCGAACCGAGCGCCGGTGGTGCGCACCGCCGGCGTCTTGGCGACCGGGGCCCAGGTGGTGCCGGCGTGGTAGTCGCTGCGCACGCCGGCCTCGTCGACGAAGAACATCGTCCCGCCGGTCGCCTTGGCCTGCGCGGCGATCGTCGGATACTCGATCTCCCTCCACCGGGCCACCGCGACGGGTCGGCCTGCTCGGCCCGATACAGCGGCCGCTGGGCGGAGAAGCCCAGGTTGTGCAGGGTGCGCCCGACGCTGGCCACCGTGAGCTGCACGCCGAACCGGGCGGCGATCAGTTGGCGGACGACCTCGCGGGTCCACAGCGCCACAGCGAACCCATGATCGCGGGGGTCGCTTTCGGCGATCAGCCCGGCCAGCTCGCCCAGCTGCTCCTCGGCGAGTCTGCGCGGCCGTCCGGGCACCGGCTTGGCCCGCAGCGCCTCGTGGCCCTCGGTGCGCTCCTTGGCCAGCCAGGTGTAGATCGTCCGCCGATGCAGGCCCAATGCGGCCAGCCCCGCACCGACCTCGGCCGCCGGCACACCCCGGGCCACCTGCTCGACCGCCCGCAGCGGCAATGCCCGCAGCGCCGGATCAGCCTCTGCCCCTGGCGGATCGGCGCGATCACCGCTGCCGCCCTCGCCCTGCTCCACCACCAGCACGGCCGCACCACATGATCACTAACCAGCCCCAAGCCGTTACTGGGAATGGCTCAATGACCTCACGACGGCTCAGGCGACGGTCGAGACCGGTTTGAGGACGGACGTCCAGCACGCTGCTGCACCGCAGCAGTCTTGCGGGGCCCCGGAAGCCGAAGCTTCCGGGGCCCGTGTTCAAGCTGGGGCAGCCGTCACAGCGCGGGCTGTCGGCTACTTGTCGCCCTTGTCCTTGCCGTCGTGGTCGTGGTCCCCGTTGTCCTTGCCGTCGTGGTCGTGGTCGTGGTCCCCGTTGTTCTTGTCGCAGTCCTCGGCCTTGGCCTTGGCGTCCTCGGCCTTGGCCTTGGCGTCCTCGGCCTTGGCCTTGGCGTCCTCGGCCTTGGCCTTGGCGTCCTCAGCCTTGGCCTTGGCGTCCTCAGCCTTGGCCTTGGCGTCCTCAGCCTTGGCCTTGGCGTCCTCAGCCTTGGCCTTGGCGTCCTCAGCCTTGGCCTTGGCGTCCTCAGCCTTGGCCTTGGCGTCCTCAGCCTTGGCCTTGGCGTCCTCAGCCTTGGCCTTGGCGTCCTCGTGCTCGTGCTTGGCCTTGGCGTCCTCGTGCTCGTGCTTGGCCTTGGCGTCCTCGTGCTCGTGCTTGGCCTTGGCGTCCTCGTGCTCGTGCTTGGCCTTGGCGTCCTCGTGCTCGTGCTTGGCCTTGGCGTCCTCGTGCTTGGCCTTGGCGTCCTCAGCCTCGTGCTTGGCGTCCTCAGCCTCGTGCTTGGCGTCCTCAGCCTCGTGCTTGGCGTCCTCAGCCTCGTGCTTGGCGTCCTCAGCCTCGTGCTTGGCGTCCTCAGCCTCGTGCTTGGCGTCCTCAGCCTCGTGCTTGGCGTCCTCAGCCTCGTGCTTGGCGTCCTCAGCCTTGGCCTTGGCATCCTCAGCCTCGTGCTCGGCCTTGGCGGCCTCGTGCTCGGCCTTGGCCTTGGCGTCCTCAGCCTCGTCGCAGTAGTCGTAGCCGTACGAGTAGGATTGATCGGTTTCCGAAGCGCTGGCCACACTTGGTGCCGCGACACCCGTCAAAATCAATGCGCCGGACGTGCCGGCCAGAACAAATGCGCGCTTAACTCGCATGGATGCCTCCGTAGTTCCGGAACGAAAATGGCGCCAGACGGCGCCGCGCCGAAGGTGTCATGAGAGCTAGGTCACATGCAGGCTCTACTTTTAGGTAATGTCGCTGGTCGCGGAGTTGCGCACCGTATCGTCACGATCACGACACGGTGCGGAGTTGTGACCGTATCGTGATCATGACGGTTGAGGTGTCGGCGGTGACGCAGCCGCTCGGGCGAGACGTCGCCCGGCTCGGCCACACGGAGGGCAGGTCGACCTGCGGGGACAGCCCGGTCACCCGGCGATCGGCGACAGCAGCGGCACGGGGCAGTGTCCTGGACACACCACGACCCTGCTCCGTCCGTCACGCGGAAGTCGCCCGCAACCATGCCCGAGGTCGTAAGTGGTTACATAAAGGCGCACACGGCGGGCCACGGCTCACTCGTCCTCGTCGATGATCGCCTGGACGACCTCCAGGCCGCCGTCGAGGCGGGTGATCCGCACCAGCCACGACCCGGCCGCTGTTGGAGCGGACCACTCAAGGGCATAGGCGCCGCCGGAGTGGTTGAGCATCTCGACCCGCTCCGGCTGCCAATCCTCCGGCAGTCGATGACGGCCGGTCACCTCTGCAACTGTCCGCCCCGGTCTCGGAACCGGCAACAGGTCGGTCAGCGGCCCCTACGGTCGGTAGATGGCACGAACCATGTTCGTCTGGATCTGCCGCGAGGAGTCCACGCTGGCGGCCCTACAGGGGCTGGCCAGGACGCTGGAGGACCAGAACGGCCTCCGCTACGCGACCATTAAGATCCTCACGGTGAACGAGAACCGAGGGATCGAGATACCGGCGGGGAGTCGTGATTCCGATGGCCGGCCGCTCGGGCCTCACGTGTTCACCGTGGACAACTGCCCCGCAGGAGGAGTCCCCCTGCTGACCGACGAGGAGGAAGACTGACCCGCCGCCTAATTAGTTCAACCACGGACGGCTGCACGGCCAGATCGGCCCGCTTCCACCGGCCGAGTACGAACAAGACTTTTATAGGCGCAACCCCGCGGCGGCTACCGTCGCCGCATCAATTCCGAGCCTCACTGAACCTGGCGTGGAACAGACAGGTGATCGACGCCGTCCTGGACAGGTCAATGACCGTCCGCCGCTAACCATGCGCGAGGTCGTAAGAGCCGCGGCGTAGCGTTCCGGCCATGCTGCAGCGCGGCCCCATTGAGCTCGTCGAGACAGGTCAGGCCACTGGGCCGGGCAAGGTCCGGGTGACGGTGACCTGCACTACGTGCGGAGCAAGCACGATGACGGATGTCCGAGCCGACCTGGCCGACCTGCGGTACATAGCCAACGACGTGGCCAAGTACCTGTGCACTGAGGTTTTCTCACCAGGTTCGCCGTCGGCGGACGGCCCGGGGAAGCATCGCTGCAGGTCAGGCCCCTCCGCCAGCAAGGTATCGAAGGCTACCACCCCGGGAGGCTGCGTCGAGGGGCCGCGCCGAGGTCGCTGCCGACTCGCTGAAGCCCTGGCCAGCGACGCCCACCGCGCCTGTCAACTGGGTGTGGACTCCTGGTGAGAAAACCTCACTGAGCGCGGCCATGACCATTACAAGTACGCATAGGCGATTTGAACAGATTGTACTCAGTTCCATGGCATGTTTGCCACGCATCCCATGCCCGAACGCAGCATTAAGCTTGCCGTTTAACCTTCGCTGGCCGGAGCTGCATCGGTGTGATTCCGGGGCTGGCATAAGGGCGGCCACCGTGTGATCCTTCGGAGTTGCGACGCTTCGAAGCGGCCCAAGACCGACGCCGGCCGGCGCACCATCGCGCTGCCACCACAGACCTTGAACCCTCTGCGGCAGCGCCTGGCTCAGCTGCCCACGGCGGCGGACCCAACGGTGCTGTTTCCCAGCCCGAAGGGCCTCCTGCGCGATCCGAACAACACCAGCGGTGACCTGCTCCAGGCACTGGACCGCGTCGGCTTCCCCTGGGCCACTTCCCACACCTTCCGCCGGACCGTGGCCACTCGCCTCGATGACGCCGGCCTCTCCGCTCGGCAGATCGCCGACCACCTCGGGCACAGCCGGCCCAGCCTCACCCAGGACGTCTATCTCGGCCGTGGCACCGCCAGCCCCTTGACCGCGGCAGCCCTCCAGCGGACCCTCTGATCTTCCTGGCCGGGCGCTGCCAGCACCTTATGCGGGCCTGCGGCCCTGCTCGCCGGTCTTGCCGCCTCGCTCACCTTCCGCCGAACCCGCTGACCTGGGCGGACGCCGCTCGGCAAGCTCGTCGGCACCACGCCGCACGGTCGAAGATGATGGGTTTGTGATGCGTCCTCGCGACAATTTATCGCAGGAAAGCAGCCCAACAGGCCGCTGAGCAGGAACGTTGCTCCCCCGATTGGACTCGAACCAATAACTCTGCGATTTGATCCTGACAGGACTGGTTACTGCTGGTTCGCGCTGGAACCCCAGGTGGAGTTGCCCACGTAGCGTTGACTGTTGATGCGTCGAGCGGGCTACCTCTGAGAGTAGTGGATGAGTAAAAGATGCACGACCTTGTGTGTGCCGCACACGCCGATCGTGCCGCCCTTGGGCGGTGAACCGACACTTCTCGCGGATGGCCTCCCCGGTCCGCGCGACGCGCTGGACATGAGCTGAGCCGGAACGGATCGCGACCAACCGGCCTGACCGGACGAGTTCCTGTAGCTGGCACAGCGCATGCTGCGCGAGCTGATTGGCGATCCACGAAGCGCTGACGAGTCATGTGCAAAGGCGACGCGTCGTCCGCGTCGGATCGGCTAGCGGTGCGCGTCGTCCGTGACGGTGAACAGGTTGATCAGGCCGGTGACCGTCAGGGCGCGGGCCACCGCGCCGGTGGTGATGACCAGCCGGAGCCCGACGTCGCGGTCGCGCGCCGACTTGTGGGTCTCCACCAGCACAGCCAGGCCAGCCGAGCCCAGGAACTGGATCCCGGACAGGTCGATCACCAGCTCCGTCGGGTGCCGTTGTAGTTGGGTGTCCAGCACCGAACGCAACAGCGGAGCGGTGAAGGTGTCCACCTCCCCGGCCGCCGTCACGGTGACCGCGCCGTCCTCTGCGGTCCGGGTCGACAGGGCCAGCAGGTCATAGAAGGGGTCGCCCACGCAGGTCTCGGCGGGCAGGTCAGCCGCGGTCACGACAACGCTCCTCTCCGGCGGTTCTCCCGGCGGCGAGGCCCGCCGGCGTGACCGCCGCTGCACCGTGGTCTTCGCCTGCACCGCGTCCTCTGGATGCGGCAGCTGTCCGGCGTAGGCCGGCGGGGTCGCCGCGGCTAGCGGGTCACTAGTCGCGGCTCGGTGACAGCGTGGGCCCAGAGCGCCGACAGGTGCAGTGCATGGCCGGCTGCTGCGGTGCTGGACGCGACGGCGGAACGTCACCTCCGGCAGGTGGCGCTCCCACAGCCCCTCAACTCCAGCGGCTCGGCGCCGGCCGGCACGCGAGATCGAGCGCCATGACGGCCAACTCGAGGAGAGCCACATCCGGTGTGAACCAGCCGGGCACGTGGCTGGGAGCCGCTGCCGCCGTCAGGTCGTAGACGTCGTCGCCTGCCGCCAAGCCGGACAGCACCGCAACCTGGGCACGGCGATGCAGGACGTCGTGGTCGATGTGCTCCCGCTTCGTCCCCGCGACATCGTCACCCGAAGGCCTCGTCTTGCACTGCCACCCGAGGACGCCGCCCAGCCCACTGAAACGAGAGAGCCCGGTCGGGTCGGCTCAATCCAGTACGACGGGCGGCGCCATCGACAGGTCAAAGTAGCGTTCAGGACACGTCTATGTCGCAGCACCCCATACATCCCTGCTGAGGACCGACCTCTCCGTGGGGCTCGGCCCGCGGGCCGGCAAGGCGGGGGCCCCATCAGTCCCGGCCTCACCTCGCCGGGACTGATGGCGGCGTGGAGCCGGCGGCCCTGTCAGCGTCGGCCCGGCGGCGGTGGCGTCGAGGCAGGGGGAAGTAGACGGTATCGGAGAAGTCCTTGAGCGCCGGACATGCAACCGATGTTCGCCGGCGTGCCCAACAGCACGCCGTCGGTGGCGAGCACGTCGGCGGCGCCGGTCGACAGGGCCGGTCGCACGCGGCCTCGACCTCCTCGACCAGCGCTCCACCCTCGCACACCGCGTCCAGCACCGCCTGCAAGGTGGGCGACGGGTGTGCTGGAGACGAAGAGCAGCGCGCCCAACCATCCTGTCCCCGGGGCTGACGTCCGCAGTCGGTCGCGTCTTTTAGGACCCGCGATGCCGGGCTCGGGCTTCGGCAAGAACCCGGACGGCGACCTGCCGCCCCTCCTGCCCTTCATCGGTCGTCGTGGTGCCACCGTCGAGCTGCTTGTAGACGCCGAAGAACTGACCGATCTCACGTGCGACATGGCGGGGCAGGTCATTGAGGTCGTGGACGTCCTCGTACACCGGATCACCGACAGGGACGCACAGCAATTTGGCCTCAAGTCCGGTGCGAGTGCCGATCCACGACACCCCGATGACGCGGGCCGCGACCCAGATGCCGGGATAGGTCGGCTCATCGAGCAGCACCAAGGCGTCCAGGGGCTCCCCGTCCTCCCCCACCGTCCCGGGCACGAACCCGTAGTCGGCGGGAAACGAGACCGCGCCGAGGATCCGCCGGTCGAGCCGCATGACGCCACGCTTTTCATCGAACTCGTACTTGTTGCGGCTGCCGCGGGGGCTCTCGACGACAACGTCCAGCTGGTCCGACTCGCTCACCCGCCCAGCCCTACCCAGACTCGCCCGCCGTCGCCCGACCGACGCTGACCCGTGCACCAGGACCCGGAGATCGGAGCCTGACCCGGTTCTCCGGACACTTCGGGTGTGGTGATCATGCCGCGGTGAGTGCGGCCAGTGCCCTTGCCGCAGCGTCGGCCGCCGTGGCTGCGCCGTGGTCCGGTGTGACCGGAGCCGTGATCGGAGCGGCCCTGGCGAGCGTGATCACCACCGTGAGCACCGCGGTCTACAGCGCGTCCCTGCACCAGACAAATGACCGCCTGCGCCGCGCCCGCAGCCAGCTCTCCGGGCGGGGAAGGTCCCCGGGGCATCGGGCCATCACCATCCGCGTACCCGCGCCCCGGCGGGTCCGGCTCGACCCGCGACGCAGGCCGTTCTTCCGCCCCGGGCCGCGGTGGTCGTGGGTGTGCCAGCGCCGTGGCCGTGTTCCTGGTCGCCATGGGGCTCGTGACCGAGATGGAGTTATTCGGGCAGCGGTCGGTGTCTGCCTTCGTCGGAGGCTCGGACGAATCGGGGACGACGACGATCGGGGCGCTCACCAACGTGGCCACCCAGCGCGACCAGACGCCATCGAGGCCCTCCACCCCACCCACGAGCGCCCCGGCGACGTCCGCTGAGGACAGCCCGCGACCGTCGGACGCGTCGGAGACGACGACCACCGCCCCTGGCTCGGCCACGTCGACCGCAACTGCCTCGACGTCGGACTGACCGCGGCAGGTGCCAGGAACGACCTAGCTGACTCGCCGGGACCGACGTCCGTTCCACCGCAACGGGCTTCCACCACGCCGTAGACGACCGGGGGGCCAGTCCCACGCTTGTCAGGTCTCTTCCACACCGCAGCGCCTTGAGACGAGATCGCGGATTTCGCGCAGCGCTACGGACAACGTTGCCAGGTCGCTTCGGTCGTCGGCCGCGACGTCGTGGAGCACGGCGAGGCACCGGCTCACGGCTGGTTCGGCGGAGGTGAGCCATCTGCGCACCTGCTCGGCGGTGTCGGTGACCGGGCCCTCCACCCGCAGCACCTCCGCGGTCAGGGCGGCGCGCACCGCGTAGAGGTCGTCGCGGAGGGCAGCGCGCGCGAGGGCCTGCCACCGGTCGTCGCGCGGCAGCGCGAGGATGCGTTCGTGCAGCCAGTTGAGCTGCAGGTGCTGTCCGAGCGCGAAGTACACGGCGGCCACCTGCTCGCGCTCGCGCCCGGTCGCGCGGGCCACGTCGGTGACATCGAGAGCGGAGAAGAGCGCCGGCAGCGCGGCCAAGCGTCTGGCGAGCGGTTCGGGAACGCCGTCCGCGGTGTTGAGGCGTACCGCAGCGTCGAGTACGTCGTCGTCGGACGCGGCGAGCAGCCGGGGGATCTCGTCGGCCAGCGGCGGCACGGCCGGCGCGAAGTAGTCGACGGTGCTGCGGATGTCCAGTGGCTGGCGACGGTTGCGCAACAACCAGCGACTCGCGCGCTCGGCGAGCGTGCGCACCTCCAGGAAGAGCCGCACCTGGGTGTCTGTCGGTACGGCGTCGAGCGACTCGATCTCGGCTTGCAGCTCGGTCAGCCCGAAGATCTCCCATGTGGCGATGTGGGCCCGGACGACGTGCGCCACCGGGAGGCCGGTCTCCTCGGCCAGGCGGAAGCCGAACGTCGTCCCCGCGCGGTTGACCATCGCATTCGTCACGCAGGTCGCGATGATCTCGCGACGGAGCGGATGATCCGGCAGCCGGTCGGCATACCTCTCGCGGATCGCACCCGGGAAGTAGCTGGCCAGCTCCGCCGCCAGGAACGGGTCCTCCGGAACCTCCGACGCCAGCAGCTGGTCGTAGACCCAGATCTTCGTGTACGCCAGCAGGACGGCGAACTCGGGCATGACCAGCCCCTGACCGGCAGCGGCGCGCTCGGTCAGCTCGTCGTCGGTCGGCAGGAACTCCAGCGCCCGGTTGAGCCGCCGCGACCGCTCCAGGGTGCTGAGGTATCTGGCGTGCACGTCCAGCAGTGACCGCGCCTGGGCCCGCGCGTTGTACAGCGCGCGGGTCTGCGCGGCGTTGTCGCGGAGCACCAGTTGTGCCACCTCGTCGGTCATCTCCACGAGGAGGGCATCCCGTTGCTTGCGGGTGAGATCGCCGTCGTCGACCACGCGGTCGAGCAGAACTTTGATGTTGACCTCGTGGTCGGAGCAGTCCACCCCCGCGGAGTTGTCGATCGCGTCGGTGTTGATGCGCCCGCCGCGCAGCGCGAACTCGATCCGGCCGCGCTGGGTGAAGCCGAGGTTGCCGCCCTCCCCCATCACCCGGCACCGCAGCTCGCCGGCGTCGACGCGCACCGGATCGCTGCGCTTGTCGCCCACCTCGCCGTGCGTCTCGGTCGAGGCCTTGACGTAGGTGCCTATCCCACCGTTCCAGAGCAGATCGACTGGGGCGCGGAGGATGGCCCGGATCAGCTCGTCCGGAGCGAGGTGCTCGGCCGGAACGTCGAGCCTTGACCGGACCTGGGGCGAGAGCGGAACCGTCTTCGCCGTCCGCGGGAAGACGCCGCCACCAGCCGAGATGAGCGACAGGTCGTAATCGGCCCAACTGGAACGGGGCAGGTCGAACAGGCGAGCGCGCTCGACGAAGCTGGGCGCCGCGTCCGGGTCGGGGTCGAGAAAGATGTGCCGATGGTCGAAGGCTGCGACCAGCCGGATGTGCCGGGACAGCAGCATCCCGTTGCCGAAGACATCCCCGGACATGTCCCCGATTCCAGCGACCGTGACGTCTTCCTGCTGCACGTCGACGCCGAGGTCGTGGAAATGGCGCTGTACCGAGACCCAGGCTCCGCGCGCCGTGATGCCCATCGCCTTGTGGTCGTAGCCGGAGGAGCCGCCGGACGCGAAGGCGTCGCCCAGCCAGAACCCGTACTCCTCCGAGATGGAGTTGGCCAGATCGGAGAAGGTCGCGGTGCCCTTGTCGGCCGCCACCACCAGGTACGCGTCGTCCTCGTCGAATCGCACCGTGCGCTCCGGCGGGACGACGTCGCCGGACACCAGGTTGTCGGTCAGGTCGAGCAGGCCACGGATGAACATCGAGTAGCAGGCGACGACCTCGTTTTGCAGCGCTTCCCGCTCGGTGGGCGGTGCCTTGACGACGAACCCGCCCTTCGCGCCGACCGGCACGATGACCGCGTTCTTGACCGTCTGCGCCTTCATCAGGCCCAGCACCTCGCTCCGGAAGTCCTCCGGCCGGTCGGACCAGCGCAGGCCGCCGCGGGCGACCCGGCCACCGCGCAGGTGAACGCCCTCGACTCGCGGTGAGTACACGAAGATCTCGAACATCGGACGGGGCAGCGGCAGGTCGGGGATCTGCGCCGAGGCCAGTTTGAGCGACAGCCAGGGCTTCGGCTCACCCCCCGATCCGGCCTGGAAGTAGTTGGTGCGCACCGTCGCTTGCACGACCCCGAGGAGAGTTCGCAGCACTCGGTCCTCGTTGAGGCTGGTGACCGCGTCGAGCCCGCGCTCGATGTCGTCGACGATCTGCTTGGCCAGCAGATCCCGGTCCTCGGCGGCAGAGTCGAAATCGAGCCGGGCCGAGAACAGCTCGAACAGCCGGCGAGCGAGCCCCGGATTGCTCGCCAGCGTCGCGACCGTGTAGTCGAGTCCGAACGTGGCGCCCACCTGCTGGAGGTACCGGGCGTAGGCGCGGACGACGGAGACCTCGCGCCCGCGGAGCCCGGCGCGCAGGACGAGCCGGTTGAGCCCGTCGTTCTCGAGGTCGCCGCGCCAGGCCATGGCGAACGCCTCCTGGAAGCGCTCCCGCATCCCGTCGGCGTCGAGGTCGGTGAGCCCCTCGTAGCGCAGCCCGAAGTCGTAAATCCAGACGGGGTCGGCGCCCGCCGGGCGCACCTCGTAGGGGCGTTCGTCCACGACGTGGACGCCCATGTTCTCCAGGAGCGGCAGGACGTCGGAGAGCGTGACGGACTGGCCGTGCCGGAACAGCTTGAACCGCAACCTGCCCGGCGGGGCCTCCAACGGCCGGTACAGGTGCAGGGCGAGGTCGTCACCACCGCCCAGGGCCTCGATCCGGCGGATGTCGACGACGGCCGCGGCGGCGGCGGAGTACTGCTGATAGGCCGGCGAAAAGGCATCGGCGTAGCGGCGGTGCAGGTAGACACCCCGCTCTTCACCGAGCTGGTCGACTAGGGCGTCGTACAGGTCGTCGGTCCAGGAGCGCATGGCTGCGGCGAGCCGGGCTTCGAGCTCGGCGACGTCGTACTCCGGAGCCGCGCCGGGCTCTGTGTAGACCGTGATGTGCAGCCGGGCGAGGACCGACTCCCCCACGAGCGTGGTGAACTGCGTGCTCACGCCGCCGAAGGCGGCCAGCAGGATGTCCTGGATACGGGTCCGTAAGGCTGTGGTGAGTCGGTCGCGCGGCAGGTAGACCAGGCAGGACAGGAAGCGACCGAACGTGTCGCGCCGGACCAGGAGACGAAGGCCCTGACGGTCCTGGACGTCGAGGATGGTGGTGGCCGCGTCGTACAGCTCGTCGGCGCCGATCTGGAACAGCTCCTCGCGCGGATAGGTCTCGAGGATCTTGACCAGCGCTCTGCCGTCGTGGCTGTCGAGTGGATAGCCGGCCCTGTTGAGCACGGCCTCCACCTTGCGGCGGAGGACCGGGACGTCCTGGGGCGACTGCTTGTACGCCGCGCTCGCCATGAGACCGAGGAACCGTCGCTCCCCCACGACGGCGCCGTCGGCGGTGAACCGCTTGATCCCGACGTAGTCGAGGTTGCTGGGCCGGTGGACCGTCGACCGGGAGTTCGCCTTGGTGAGGTTGAGCAGCTGTGGCTCGCGTGCCCGTCGGCGCACCTCCGGCGGCAGCTTGGCGAAGCTGTGCGAGACGGGCCGGCTCCGGTCGTCGCGCAGCAGCCCGAGGCCGGTGCCCGGTACGGCCCGAAGCGCTTCCTCTCCGTCCTCGGTGGCCAGCTCGTACTCGCGGTAGCCGAGGAAGGTGAAGTGGTCGTCGGCGAGCCAGCGCATCAGTTCGGCCGCCTCGTTCCGCTCCCCTTCCTCGACGGTGGACGCCTCCACGGCGAGCGTGTCCACGATGGCCAGGGCCCGATGCCGCATCGCCGACCAATCGTCGACCGCGGCACGGACGTCACCGAGGACGCGGAGCACGTCGTCGCGCAGCTCGTCCAGCACCGGGCCCTCGGTCTGCCGGTCGACCTCCAGGTGCAGGAACGACTCGGCCAGCATGCCGGGGGTGGCATCCTCGCGGTTGAGGATGCCGACGAGCCGCTCGGGGTCGCGGCGGACCAGGACGACGGGGTGCACGGTGAGGTGCAGTCCGAGGCCGTGCCGGGTGACCTCCATCGTGACCGAGTCGACGAGGAACGGCATGTCGTCGGTGACGACGTCGACGACGGTGTGCGCCGAGGCGAAACCGTGCTCCTCGAAGTCCGGGGAGTACACCCGCACTGCCGGTTTCCCGGCCGCGCGGTCGAGGGCGAGTGTCAGGTGCGACATCGCGGCGCCGTACAGGTCGTGCACGGCACGAGCGGCGAGGTCGGCAGGCGCTACGCGCCCGTAGTACTGCCCGACGAACCCTTCGAAGAGGTCCGCTTGCTCAGCAGGCAGCCGGTTCCGGGCGTACCGCCGGATCTCCTCGATGATCTCCTGCCGGTCGCGGAACGGGATGGTGGGCACGGCAACCCCCTTCGGTCACCCACAGCGTGCCCCGCCAGGGGGCCGGCGCCAACCGCAGTCGGTCAGCCCAGCCTGCCGATCGGCATTGGGAGGTCGCGGCGTTTTACTGAAGAGATCGTTAGTAGCTTGATGTAGCTGTCGTACGCGGGGACGCTTGAGGAATGCGGGAGGACGACGGCCGCAAGCTCGATCACCAGACGCTGGAGGCGCTGCGGCTACGGGCGGCCGAGGAGGTGGCCCGGGGCGTACCGGCGGCCCAGGTCGGTGCGGGCCTCGCCGCACTGGGCCTGCACCGGCGGACGATCTACACCTGGCTGGCCGCGGAACGCCGCGGAGGACGGCAGGCGCTGTGGGCCAAGCCGGTGCCCGGGCGGCCGCGCAAGCTCTCCGACGCGCAGTTGGGCCAGCTGGCCACGCTGGTCACGGGGACCGATCCACGCGATCACGGATTCGCCGTGGCGCTGTGGACCCGGGAAATTGTCCGACAGCTGATCTACCAGCGGTTCGGGGTGGCGCTGACCGTGGCCAGCGTCGGGCGCACCCTGCACGCCCTGGGCTTCTCCGCGCAGCGTCCGCTGTACCGGGCCGAGCAGGCCGACCCGGCCGCGGTGGCCCGGTGGAAAGAGGTCGAGTATCCGGCGATCGCCGCGGCGGCCAAGGCCGCCGGCGGGACGGTGTTCTTCATCGACGAGGCCGGCGTGCGCTCGGACTACCACGCCGGCACCACCTGGGCGCCGGTCGGGCGGACCCCGGCGGTGCCCGTCACCGGCGCCCGCTTCGGGCTGAACATGATCTCGGCGATCAGCGCCAAGGGTGCGCTGCGGTTCGCGGTGTTGAGTGGCACGCTGACCGCTACCGGCTCCATCGCCTTTCTCAAGCGGCTGCGACACGATGCCGAGCGCACCGGTGTCGGGCCGGTGTTCTGCGTCGTGGACAACCATCCGGCCCACCGGGCCAAGGCGGTGGACCGCTACGTCGCCTCCACCGGCGGGGCACTGCGGCTGTACCGGCTGCCCGCGTACTCTCCACAGCTCAACCCGGACGAGTGGGTGTGGAAGAACGTCAAGCACGATGGGGTGGCCCCCGCCGCGCCCAAGGGTCGAGAGCAGATGAAGGCGGTCGTGGCCGCGCGGCTGCGCCGGTTGCAGCGCCTACCGCAGATCGTCCGAGGCTTCGGCGATCCCGAGTTGGCGTACATCACCGCTGCCGTCTGAAGTCAACCTCCGGGCAATCTCATTGGTAAACGAGTGGAGCACTGTGACAGCGGGCGATCGCACACCTTTCCTATCGGGCGACGCGGGGGGTCGCGCAGTTTCTGGACGGACCGTTCGGCTCGGAGGTCTCCACCTTCGCGGTCGCTGCCGGGCGACTCGGCGCTCATCCCGGTAACCGGGACGACGTTGCTGGTGCAGCCGGGCGATGGCCCAGCGGAGCAAGGAGGAAGCCGAACGCTCGCCCCCGCCCCGGCCGGGGCCGGTGCCTCAACCTGGGGCCAGGACCAGTGCCTCCGCCCCGACCAGGGCCTGTCCCGCCGCCCGGCCCGGCGCCAGCGCCCGGACCCGCTCCAAGGACACGGTTCTTCGGCGCGCACCGGGTGGATCCGCGAGTGTCGGCGAGGACTCCGCCGTCGTCGTCGACGAGGTGCTGCAGCGGCTCGCCGCGGCTGACGCCGACCTGGAGGTCCGGCTGAAGAATTCAGCCACCACGCGGGACGGGGTCAGTGACGATGTCGTCTGCACCGTGTCCGAGAAACTGGGCCTCCCCGCAAGGGCAGCGACCCGATCTCGGCGCCCGCTCCAGCCTCCGTGGTGCCCGGCGGATGGGGTGTGCGGCTATTTGGCCTTCAACTGACGCCATGGCGGGCGCATGCTTCGGGCTGGAGCGGGATGTCCATGGAGCGATCGCGGCTGCCCCTGGCGCTCGAAGAGCAGCGTTGCGGTGCCGTGCGGTGTCGGCCGCCGACCTCGGCATCAGGACCCGGTCCACGCCGGCTCCCCCGGCCACCGGCAGCGGCAGCGGGCGCCTCGCGCCCGCTGCACCGCGTCGACCGTGAGCTGCTTGCCGCCGGCCAGGCACACCCGAGAGAGGCCGTCGGGTCTAGCTGCACGAGCCGCTCAGCCGGCCGCTACGTCACCCCGGTCAGGTCCATGCCGGGCAGGGCAATGCCGTCGCGTCGACCGCCAACGACAGCAGCACCTTGAAGACCGTGGTGCTGTCATACGGCGGCCGGTCCTCCTCGCCGACGACCACGACCTCCAGGTCGGCGTCGGTCTGCGACAGGTCAAGGTCACGCTTACAACTCGTTTCAGAACGACCGAAGCCGGCGGTAGCAGATCAAGGCGCAGGCCAGTTGCATCAGCCCGAGGTGGATGTCGGCGCGGCGTTCATACCGGGTGCGTAGCCGCTTGAACGCGTGCAGCCAGGCGAAGCTTCGTTCGACCACCCAGCGCTGCTTGCCCAGACCCGAGCCGTGGGCGACGCCGCGGCGGGCGATCCGCGGAGTGATGCCGCGAGCGCGCAGCCGGCGACGGTAGATGTCGTGGTCGTAGCCGCGGTCGGCGAACAGCTCGCGCGGTCGACGACGCGGCCGACCGCGCCGACCCCTAATCGGCGGCACCGCGTCGACCAGCGGGATGAGCTGGGTGACGTCGTTGCGGTTGCCGCCGGTCAGCGTGACGGCCAGCGGGATGCCGTCGGCGTCGCAGATCAGGTGGTGCTTGGAGCCGGGGCGTCCGCGGTCGACCGGTGAGGGGCCGACCTGGTCCCCCCTTTGAGTGCCCGGATGTGGGAGCCGTCGACCGCGCAGCGGTCCAGGTCCAACTCGCCGGCCGCGCGCAGCTCGGCGAGCAGCAGCTCGTGCAGCGCCGGCCACACGCCGGCTTCGGTCCAGTCGCGCAGCCGCCGCCAGCAGGTCACCCCGGAGCAGCCGACCAGCGACGTGGGCAGTTGGTTCCAGGTGATGCCGGTCTTGAGCACGAACATGATCCCGGCGAGTGCGGCGCGGTCATCGATCGGCCGTCGCCCCGGATAGCGGTGGCGGCGGGGCTTCGGTGGTGGCAGCAGCGAAGCGATCCGCTGCCACAGCCCGTCGGGGACAAGCTCCTCGATCACCCAGGCCAGCCTGCTCAGACTGGCCACGTCCTACGGCAGCCACGCCGAGGTCATAGTGAAACGACTTGTTACGACCTCGTGCATGGTTAGCGGGACCGCTTGCTCGTGACGGACGGAGCAGGGTCGTGGTGTGTCGAGGACCCTGACTCGAGTCGCCGCTGTTGCTGATCGCCGGGTGACCGGACTGTCCCTGCAGGTCCTGGCGGAGCTGGTCGCCGAGCTGGGACCGCGCTGGCAAGCCCGCCAGGACGCGCGGCTGGCCGATCGGCCGCGCCAGCGGGCGGTCGGCGCCGGTGCAAGGCACCGGCTGGTGTTCCTCGACCGGCTGCTGGCCACCCTGGTCCATCTGCGCCATGGGGTCACCCACGACGTGCTGGCCTGCTGGTTCGGAGTCTCCCGCTCGACGATCACCCGGGCGGTCGGGGAGGTGCGCCCGCTGCTGGCCGAGCGAGGCTGCACCGTCGAAGGCGGCGTTCGGCTGCGCACGCTGGCCGACGTGGTCGCTCATCTGGGAGCCAGCGGGCAGCTGGGCCTACTGGATGCCACCGAGGTCCGGGTGCGCCGCCCGGCGGCCCACAAGGCCGGCCGGACTCGGTTCGTCTCGGGCAAGGCCCGCGCCAACACCGTCAAGGCGCTGCTGATCACCGACTCTGAGGGGCGGCTGCTGTTCTGCGGGCAGACCCGACCGGGCTCCATCCATGACCTGACCCAGGTCCGCCAGGCCGGCCTGGTCGAGCTGCTGGCCCTCATCCCGGGCGTCACCCTGTTGGCCGACGCCGGCTACCAGGGCCTGAGCACCCAGACCGCCGGCGCGGTCATCACTCCGCGGCCGGCCCGGCGGAAGAACCAGATCCCGATCTTCCCCGCCGTCGCCGCGGCACACGAGGCTGAACGCAGGGCTCACGCGTCAAGGCGAATCCGCGTCGAGCACGGCATCAGCCACCTGAAGAACTGGCGAGCCCTGTCTCGCCACCTCGGCCGACGCGAACACCTCGACACCATCCTGCGTGCGGTCGCCGGACTGGTCTCCAGCCAGGAACGCGCCCCACGACCTGATCAGCTTCCCCGCCCGCCGAGAGCGCTCCCGGCCGGCACCGCCGCGTGATCGAACTGGCCCTGAACGGGTCAACGACGGCCCGCGGCTAACCATGCACGAGGTCGTTAGAAGACGTTGCACAAGTAGGTCTTCGGGCTCTGTCCCGTCCCGACGGTTCGGCGCAGGGTGCCGCGCATGTCGTTGGTGTCTTCCCCGCCGCGGCTGATCAGTGATGAGCTGTGGGCCTTCTTCGAGCCGGTCATTCCGCCGCAGCCTCCGGCGGTGCACGGCCGCACCGGCCGACCCCGGACCGCCGACCGGGACGTGCTCGAGGGCATCGCCTTCGTCCTGACCACCGGGATCGGCTGGACCAAGCTGCCTCGCGAGCTCGGCTACGGCTCGGGCTGGACCTGCTGGCGGCGGATGCGGGAGTGGGCCGACGCCGGCGTGTTCGACCGGGTGCACCAGGCCGTCTTGGACCGCCTGGGTGAGCAGGGCCGACTGGACTGGTCGCGGGCCTGCCTGGACTCGGTCAGCGTCCGGGCGAAAAGGGGGGTGCGCTGACCGGACCCAACCCGACCGACCGGGGCAAGGCCGGCAGCAAGTACCACCTGCTGGTCGACGCCCACGGGTTGCCGCTCAACGTGCTGGTCTCGGCCGCGAACCGGCACGACAGCCTGTTCGTCGAGCCGATCCTGGACTCGATGCCGGCCATCAGGATCGGTGGCCGGGGCCATCCCCGTCGGCGGCCGGTCAAGCTGCACGGGGACAAGGGCTACGACAACCCGCGGGTGCGCCGTTACCTGCGCCGCCGCGGGATCACCGCACGCATCGCCCGGATCGGGCGCGACTCCAGCGCCCGGCTGGGCCGTCATCGCTGGGTCGTCGAGCGGACCCTGAGCTGGCTGCTGTCCTACAAACGCCTGGCACTGCGCTACGACCGCACCGCCACGACCATCACCGCGCTGGCCCGGCTCGCCATCACCCTCATCTGCGCCCGACGGGTCCCAACCAACTAATGCAATGTCTTCTTAGTACTGCAACGGCACTTGTGCGTGTCGGTGCTGGGAGCGGCTGAGGGCTGGTAGCAGCGTGGGTGGATGCGCTGTGATGGCCTGGTGGCCGAGGTGCAGGACTGGGCGGCGGGCCTGGAGGAGGTCCACCGGCGGATTGCCGGTGCGTTTGCTCGGGCCGAGCCGCGGGCCCGGGTGCTGGCCTATCTGCGCGGCCTGCTCGGGCGGCTGGAGCGCAAGAACGGCTGGACGCTGGCCGAGGCCGCCGGGGAGGTGTCTCCGGATGGGATGCAGCGGCTGCTGCGCACCGCGGACTGGGATGCCGACGCCGTGCGCGATGAGCTGCGGTCCTTCGTGGTGGAGCGGCTCGGCCCGGGCGGGGTGCTGATCGTGGATGAGACCGGGTTCATCAAGAAGGGCAGCCGGTCGGCCGGCGTGGGCCGGCAGTACACCGGCACCACCGGCAAGATCGACAACTGTCAGATCGGCGTCTTCCTGGCCTACGCCACTTCAGCCGGGCGGGCGCTGATCGACCGGGAGCTCTACCTACCGAGAGCCTGGACCGACGACCGCGAGCGCGCCCGCGCCGCCGGCATCGGCGACGAGGTCGGCTTCGCCACCAAGCCGGAGCTGGCCCGCCGCATGCTCACCCGCGCCCTGGACGCCGGGGTGCCGGTCGGCTGGCTGACCGCCAATGAGATCTACGGGCAGGACAAGCAGCTGCGGGTGTGGTGCGAGCAGCACGGGCTGCCCTATGTGCTGGCCACTCGCAGCACCGACACGGTGGCCACCGTCGACTGGCGCCAGCGCCGGGTCCGCGCCCTGATCGCCGAGGTCCCGGCCGAGGCCTGGGCTCGGCGCTCGGCCGGCGCCGGCGCGCACGGCCAGCGGTTCTACGACTGGGCCCGGATCGAGCTGCTGGCCGGGTTCGATCCCGGCTGGGCGCGCTGGGTGCTGGCCCGCCGCAGCATTCCCACCGACCTCGGCGAGACCGCGGAGCTGGCGTTCTACGTCTGCGCCGGACCGGCCGAAACCACCCTCGAGCAGCTCATCGCAGTGGCCGGTGGTCGCTGGCGCATCGAGGAGTGCTTTCAGGCGGCCAAAAACCAGGCCGGGCTGGCCTCCTACCAAGTGCGGGACTACACCGCCTGGTACCGGCACATCACCCTGGCCATGCTCGCCCACGCCTATCTGAGTGCTACCCGAGCCACCGCGGAAAAAGATGACATGCGAAGGGACCCCCTCAGCTCAGGCGCACGTTTACGTGCGTCGGCTGTAGGAGCGTGAGGAGGCCCCCGATGCGGATCGTAGGTGGATTGGACGTTCACCGGCGGCAGATCACCTTTGACTACCTCGATGAGCGCAGCGGCCAGACCCGGCGCGGCCGGATCGCCCCGGCCGACCGGATGCTGCTGCGCCGCTGGCTGCAGGACACCGTCGCCGACTCGCCGGCGGCGTTCGCGGTGGAGGCCTGCACCGGCTGGCGGTTCGTGGTGGAGGAGCTGCGCCGTGCCGGGATCGAGGCACATCTGGCCGAGCCGGCCGACACCGCGGCCGCCCGCGGCCCGAAGCGGCGGGCGAAGACCGACCGGACCGACGCCCGGCACCTGCGCGAGCTGCTGGCCGGCGGGCGGCTGCCGGAGTCGTGGATTCCGCCGGAGCAGGTGTGCGAGATGCGCGCCCGGCTGCAGCTGTTCCGCGACCTGCGTGAGGAGCACACCGCCTGGGTCCAGCGCATCCACGCCATCCTGCTGCACCAGGGCGCCGCGGCGATCGCAGGCGATCTGCTCGGGGCGGGCAACCGCCAGCGGCTCGAGGCAGCCGAAGAGCTGTCTTCGGCGGGGCGGGAGGCGGTCGCCGCGGCGCTGCGCATCCTGGACGCCCTGGACGCGGAGCTGGCTCCGCTGCGCAAGCAGATCGCGGTGTTCGCCCGCCGCCAGCCCGGCTGCCGGGCGCTGCAGGCCCAATACGGGGTCGGGCCGATCACCGCGGTGGCGCTGTGGGCCGAGCTCGGCGACACCCGACGCTTCTCCGCGTCCCGCAAGGCGGTCCGGCACACCGGGCTGGACATCACCGTCTACTCCTCCGACGGCAAGCGCCCACCGGGGCATCTATCGCGGCAGGGCTCGCCGCTGCTGCGCTGGGCGCTGTTCGAGGCGGCCAAGTGCGCCGCCCGCCCCGGCTCCCCGGATCACGCCTACTACCGGCAGGTCGCCGACCGGCTCGGCGGCAACCGGGCGGCACTCTCGGTCGCCCGCAAGATCGCCCGGCGGGCGCACCACACCCTGCGGGCGCTCGGTGATGAGGCCCTCGCTCCGGTCTGACCATCCGAGGCCGGGTGCGCGCATCAGCCCACCCACCGATGCCCGCGGCCTGCTCCTGCCCGAGCCCCTGCCGGCGCGCCTGATCGCGACCGGCCTCAAAAGACCGAGCGGCCGCACCCTGCCGGGACACCCCATCGATCATCATGTCGCCGGAGCAGCACCGACGGCTCCGTGCACCGAGATAAGGCTGGGCGCCCGCGCACCCCACCCGGATGCCAGCCAACCACCGGCCACCGCGCCGGAACGGGAGCCGCCCGTGACCTGAACTCCTGACCCCGTCCTCCTCCGCGGCGAGCAGCATGGGCCGGTCCTCGCCGCGGTCAAGGTCGTTCGTCCACGGGCGCTCCACCTTGACCGCGGCAGCGGACCGACACCGCCCCAGGCCGACGGAGGAGGCCAAGAACAACGGACCGGTTGACCGGGGGTCCCTCCACAGATAAGGGGGCTCCGCAGTCGGAAGCGAGCAGCTCATCGCGCTGACCGTGCCCGAACTCCGGCGCCTGCTCAACACCCTCATCCGCAGACCGCGGCCCGACCTCGACCACGCCGCCGACTGGTCCTGGTGGCGCCGACGACGCCAAGCCCAAGCCCGCGCCGCCCACTACCGGGCCCGCGGACAAGCACCGCCATAACTGCCGTTGCAGTGCCAGTAGTGCTTCGTTAGGTCGGCGCTCGAGCGTGGCTGTTGATGCGTTGTCCGCAGACGATGCAGGTGCCGGTCCAGGTCGCCAGCAAGGCCTGGAGGTCGCGGAGGACCGCGTAGAAGCTCAGGCCGGCGTAGCCGCTTTTGCGTCGCTGCGCAGCTGGGTGAGGAACAGCTGGGCGACGGTGACCAGAGTGACGTGGCGGTGCCAGCCGCGCCAGGTGCGGCCCTCGAAGTGGTCCAGACCCAGGCCGGTCTTCAGCTCGCGGTAGTCGTGCTCGATGCGCCAGCGGATCTTGGCCAGCCGGACCATCTCGGCCAACTCGGTGCCCTCCGGCAGGGTCGAGAGCCAGTAGTTGGTGGGCTCGGCGGCCTCCGGAGGCCACTCGGCCAGCAACCACACCGGCGGCAGGGAACCGTCAGCGCCCAGCCGCCCGGTCAGGCGGCGGCCGGCGGGGCGGACTCGTAGCGCCAGGAAGGCCGAGGTCATTGGCCCGCGGGAGCCCTCCCGCCAGGTGACCTGCTCGGCGGCGTCATGGCCGGCGGCCGCACGTGCTCGCGGAGCCCGGTCGGGCGGGTGCGATAGCGCGGCTTCGGGCGCGGCCCGAGCCCGGAGTAGGCGACCAGGTTCGGAACTGCGTCGGCTGGGTGCGCGGTCAGGTCGCCGGTGACCTGGCACACGTAGGGCCGGTCGCGGGCGGTCAACGCCTCACGAAAGGCGGTGGTGGTGCCGTAGCCGGAATCGGCGACCACCACCGGCGGGGCCAGCCCCCAGCCGGTCAGCTCATCGAGCATGTCGATGGCCAGCCGCCACTTCTCCCGGTGCCGGGCATCGTCGGGGATGCCGGCGCGCTCGCGCCGGGCCCGGACTGCCGCGGCCGCCTCCTGCGTCGCGGCCTCGAGGTCGTCCCAGCCCGCGGGGAGGAACAGCCGCCAGGAAAGCGGGCGGGAGGCGGTGTCGGTGACCGCGCAGACGCTGACTCCGATCTGGCAGTTGCCGACCTTGCCCAGCGTGCCGGAGTACTGCCGGGCCACCCCCGGCGAGGCGGTGCCCTCCTTCGGGAAGCCCGTGTCGTCGACCACTCACGCATCCGGGGCGATCACCTCGACCGCGCGGCGGGCCAGTCGCTCGCGCACCGGCTCCACCGCCCAGGTGGAGGAAGAGACGAACTGCTGCAGCCCCTGCTCGTCCACCCCGAGGCGCGCGGCCATCGGCTGCATCGACTTGCGCCGCCCGTCCAGCAGCAACCCACGCACGTAGGTGGCGCCCTTGTCCCGCTGATCAACGCGGGTCAGCGGCGCGAACACTTCGGCGCGAACTCCTCCAACCGACCGCGCACGGCGGCCAGCTCCCCCGGAGTCATGCCTCCATGGCAGCGCGCGAACGCAGGCCAGGCAAGACCTAACGAAGCACTACTAGTACCCCGGCCGCCAACGTTCGCCCCGCCTATGCGGCGCGGACTGTCGACGCCACACTCCGGATGGCGAAGGGTGACGGTCATGACAGCACCGGACGACGCTCGTACACGCTGGCCTGACAGCGGCAGCCCCAGCTATCAGCACTTGCCGGAGCCTGTAGCGCTCGAAGAGACGATCGCTCTTCACCCAGCCAGGCCAGCAGAACCCCCGCCCGACTGGAGCACTGGCTTCAGTGACTTAGGGGACGGCGGTGACGGCGACGGTTAGCGGGCACTACCAGAACCCCTCACTCGGTGGGACAGGTCGCGACGTGCGCCGCTGTCTCCGGAGCCGCCTTCAGGGGCGAACGTTGCTGGGCGCGGCACTAGGCGTCACCGGCGTTCCCGAGCCGCGCTTTGCAGGCGACTCGTACCCCTAGTCACCGGTGTCACGACGGCTGGTCCGGCGGCGTCTGTCCTGCAGACGCCGCCGGGCCGACCGGAACAACGCCACCGTCTACTCAGAGAGAAGTCTGTCATGCCACATGCACGCAAGGTGATCATCACCAGCGCCGTCACCGGCGCCATCCACACACCATCGATGTCGAAGTACCTGCCGGTGTCCCCCCAGGAGATCGCGGAAGCCGCCATCGGCGCCGCGGAGGCAGGTGCTGCCATCGTCCACATGCACGCTCGTGACCCGCTCGACGGGCGCCCCTCCCAGAACCCCGAGCACTTCGTGCCGATCCTCGATCAGCTCAAGCGGAACACCGATGCGGTGATCAACCTGACCACCGGCGGCTCCCCGCACATGACGGTGGCCGAGCGCATGCGTCCGGCCATGGAGTTCAAGCCCGAGCTCGCCTCCCTGAACATGGGGTCGATGAACTTCGGGCTCTACCCAATGCTCGAGCGCTTCAAGGAGTTCGAGTACGAGTGGGAGCGCCAAGGGCTGGAGAAGAGCCGCGACCTGGTCTTCAAGAACACGTTCGCCGACATCGAGACCATCCTCGAGGTCGGCCGGAGCAACGGGACCCGGTTCGAGTTCGAGTGCTACGACATCTCGCACCTGTACAACCTGGCGCACTTCCATGGTCGCGGCCTTACTGACGGACCCCTGTTCGTGCAGTCGGTGTTCGGCCTCCTCGGCGGGATCGGCGCGCACCCGGAAGACCTGGCGCACATGCGGCGCACGGCTGACCGGCTGCTCGGCAACGGCTACCAGTGGTCGATCCTGGGCGCGGGACGCAGTCAGATGTCCCTCGCCAGCATCGGTGCGGCGATGGGTTCGCACGTGCGGGTCGGTCTCGAGGACTCCCTGTGGATCGGTCCCGGGCAGCTCGCGGAGAGCAACGCCGAGCAGGTGACTCGCATCAGGACCATCCTCGAGGCGCTAAACCTGGAGATTGCGACTCCCGACGAGGCACGCGAGATCCTCCAGCTCAAGGGCCGCGACGCAGTCGGCTTCTGACGCGCAGCCACCGAGCCCGCAACGACCTTGGGACTGCTGCACGGGGAGATGACATCTGATCTGTGGTGCCGAGAGGTGCCGCTGGAAGGATGTTCACCGTGCCCAAGCCCTATCCCAAGGAGTTCCGCGACGACGTCGTGGACGTCGCTCGCAACCGTGAGCCGGGCCAGCACCTGAAGCAGATCGCGGCCGACTTCGGGACCAGCGAGTCGTGCCTGACGAACTGGATGAAGGCCGCCGACGTCGAGGACGGGGTCAAGCCCGAAACGACTGCCGCGGACAACGCGGACCTGCGGGAGGCGCGCGAGCGGATCCGGCTGTTCGAGCAGGAGAACGAGGTCTTGCGCCGAGCTGCGGCCTACCTGTCGCAGGCGAACCTGCCGGGAAAATGATCTACCCGCTCGTCCGTGAGCTCGCCGGCGACGGGATCCCCGTCGCGGTGACGTGCCGGGTCCTCAAGCTCGCCCGCCAGCCCTACTACCGGTGGCTGGCCGACCCGGTCACCGCCGGCGAGCTGGCCCGGGCCTACCGAGCCAACGCGCTGTTCGACGCCCACCGCGACGACCCGGAGTTCGGCTACCGGCTCCTCGTCGACGAAGCCGCTGCGAACGGGCAACCGATGACTGGCCGGACCGCCTGGGCGATCTGCTCGGCCAACCAGTGGTGGAGCGCGTCCGGCAAGCCCCGCCGGGGCAAGGGCGGTCGTCCCGGCCCACCGGTCCACGACGACCAGGTCAACCGCGTCTTCACTGCCGCGGCGCCCAACCGGCTGTGGCTGACCGACATCACCGAGCACCGCACCGGCGAGGGCAAGCTCTACCTGTGCGCGGTCAAGGACGTGCACTCCAACCGCATTATCGGCTACTCCATCGACTCACGGATGAAGTCCCGGCTGGCCGTCACCGCGATCGACAACGCCGTCGCCCGGAGGGCAGCCGACGGAGCCGTGGTGGCCGGCTGCATCGTGCATTCGGACCGCGGATCGCAATTTCGCAGCCGGAAGCTCGTCCACGCCTTGAACCGCCACCAGCTGTCCGGCTCGATGGGCCGGGTCGGCGCAGCCGGGGACAACGCCGCCATGGAGAGCTTCTTCGCGCTGCTGCAGAGGAACGTGCTCGACCGCCGCTCTTGGGCCACCCGCAAGGAGTTGCGGATCGCGATCGTCACCTGGATCGAACGGACCTACCACCGGCGGCACCGCCAAGAGGCTCTCGGTCGCCTGACGCCCATCGAGTACGAGACCATCACCCACACGCCTGCAGCTCAGGCTGCCTGACCCAACCTGTCACCAATCCGTGCAGCAGTCCTCCTTCCACTAGTGTCGCGCGTCATTAGTTGATTTACAGTTTGGTGGTTAGGACGATGACGCATGCCGTCATCGACTTTGTCGATCAGTGATGAGGATCGCGCGACTTCGGTGTCCTGGACGCGATCTCGTACTGTCCCGGCTGGTCATGTGGAGCGGGCACGGATCGTGCTCGCGGTGGCTGACGGGCCTGGGACCTCCGGCGCGGCACGGCTGGTGGGGGTCTCGCGCTCAACGGTGATCAAGTGGCGTGACCGGTTCGCTGCGCACGGCCTCGCCGGCCTTGACGACGAGCAACGCAGCGGACGACCCAAGGTGGTCGATGATGCGCGATCATCGCGGCGACACTGGAGTCCCCGCCGGCGAAGCTGGGAGTCACGCACTGGTCCTCGCGGCTGCTGGGCAAGCATCTGGGGATCGGGGACCGCTGTCAGGTTGAGGCACCGGTCGGGGTTTCGACGATCTCGCGCAGCGTGTTGAGGTGGTCGTTGAAGGCGGCGCGGCCTTCGGGGGTGAGTTTGAGCCAGGTGCGGGGCCATTTGCCGACGTGGCCTTTGCGGATGGCGATGTACCCGGCCTGTTCGAGGGTCGAGGCCTGGCGGGACAGGAGCGAGTCGCTGATCTGGAGGGTGTCGCGGAGGAACCGGAACTCCAGTTCGTCGGCCTGGGCCAGGCCGGCGAGTAGGGAGAAGCGCACCGGCTGGTGGACCAGGTCGTCGAGGCGCGCCCGCGGGTGCCCGGTCATGCGGCGCGCCGGAGCCGCTGGGCCCACAGCAGGAACGGCACGGCGCCCACCAGGCCCCCCAGGGTGAAGGAGAAGCCGATGGTGCCGTCGAGCAGGGTCCCGAGGGCGAAGTAGGCGGCGGCGGCACACAGCCCCAGCGCCCACTCCACCCGCATCGGGGTGCTCCGCGCCCGCACCTTCCGGTACCGGAGGTAGTACGCGCCGTTGGTGACCACCATGACGGCGAGAGCCACCACCACGAGGACTGTGCCCACCACGCTGGCCGCCCCGCCGGCGATGTTGAGGTCCACGGCGGCCCCGAGGAGCACGATCGTGGCGCCCGCCGCCACGTACAGCGGGTACTCCCGCGGGGCTCGGGCCCGTACCGCGGTCCCGACCTGTCCTGCGTCTCTCAGCATGGCTTCGGCATCCTGCTTCGTCGGTTCCATCGCCCGTCCCCGCCCTCTCGGTTGAAGTACTTGACGACAAGGAAACTACGTTCGGAGCGGGGGTCCGTCAACGGTCTGGACGGCCCCGAGGCTCTGAGCGTGGGCCGCAGCCACACCGACCAAGATCATCCGGTTTGGAGGTACAGCGTCAGGCTCCGGCGTGCCGGGCCCCGTGGGGTGTGGGTTGTCGCGGGGAATGCCCGATTCCCTGCGACAAGGGCTCCGCGGTGATCGTGGTCGACCGGCACCGTCGACCTCACCGTCCCCCGTGCCGGACGTGACCGCCGAGCCATCTCCCGACGATCCGGTCGAGGCGGCGCCCGGCCCCGGCGGCGGGGAGGGCGACGACGACGTCCCAGAGCTGTTGTCGACGGGACGCTCGCTGCGGAGGACAAGCCGGAGCGTTCGCCGGTGTCCGCCTTCGTGCGCCGGCCAGACCAGCTCTTCCTCGAGCCGGTGGACGTGGCGCGGTCGATCGGCATCCGTGTCCTGTTGGTCGCGTCGCTCGGCTTCCCTGCGCGGTTGTTCAACTCCACGGTGAAGGCCAACCGGGCCACCATCGTCGCATTCCTCAGTCGGTGGGCCGGACCGCTCCGGGTGTTGGCCCCCGTCGCGGGCGGCGGCTGCTCGGCCTCACGGCCACCTCCGTGGTGGCGGCCGCCGTCGTGCACTGGATCCTCGATCCCGGGTTCCCGGGGCGTCTTGGCGCGGTCCCGTTCGCGGTCGGCACGATGCTGGGCTTCGCGGCCATCGTCGCCAACGCCAACCTGCAAGCGCGCGCCTACGTACGACGCCACGTCCCGGAGGCATCGCTCACGTGGCAGGTGTTCCCGGGCCAGATCGCCTTCTCGATCGTCTGCGTCTTGATCTCGCGCCTGGGTCACCTCGTCCCGGGCGTCTTCTTCGGGGTGGCGGGCGACATGGTGCGCAACCTCGACGCGAGGCACGAGCAGGCGTCGTGGCACGGGTCATGACGTCCCTACTCGGGATGAGTCTGGTTGCCTGGTTCGTGTCGGTCGCGGTGGGCCGGGCCGCGGGCGAACAGGAGCCGGCTTCGCCCTGCTCACCCTGGACACGTTCCTCGCCGTCCTGGCCGTCGGCGGCATGGAGCTGCTCGTGTTCGCGCTGCTGCCGCTGCAGTTCCTCAACGGCTACGTCCTGGTCCGCCAGCGGCCTCGGACATGGGCGGCGCTCTGGGGCTTCGGGGTGCTGTGGGTCTCGGTCGCCTTCTTCGTCGTGCGCAGCCGTCGTGAACGCGAGCGCGACCTGGTCGCCTAGTGTCGAGCGTCTGAATCTCGATTACAGGTGGCGTGGGGCAGGATCTCGTCGGCGGTCTTGGTCTAGGTGAAGGGATGGCATCGTTCGTTCCAGCCGTTGATGAAGGTGCTGATCGCACTGACGGGCATTCTGACAACAGCCGTTGGCATAAGGTCGGCGGATGGCGTTCACCGACCGCTCCCTCCCCGCCCGTGAGGCGATCCTGCGCGCGGCCCGTGAACACTTCGGCGCCGACGGGTACGACCGGGCCACGGTGCGGGCGATCGCCGCCGATGCCGGCATCGACCCGTCGATGGTGATGCGCTACTTCGGGAGCAAGCGGCAACTGTTCGCCCTCGCCGTGGACTTCGACCTCCGGTTCCCGGACCTCGCCGCGACTCCGCGGGACCAGGTCGGCCGCATCCTGAGCACGCACCTGCTGGACCGGTGGGAGGACGACGCCGGGCTGAAGATCCTGCTGCGCACCGCCGCCACCGACGACGATGCGGCCGACCGGATGCGGAGGATCTTCCGTGAGCAGCTCACGCCGATGGTCGCCGCGCTCACCGACGATCCGGACTCGGCGCCCGTCCGTGCCGGGCTCGTCTCCAGCCAGGCACTCGGCGTCGCGCTGACCCGCTACGTCCTGCGCCTGCCCCCCGTCGTCGACCTGAGCAGGGCGGAGCTCATCGACTGGGTCGCACCGACGTTGCAGCGGTACCTCGTCGGCTCACCCTGAAGGGGACGGCCGAGCGCGGTCAGCATGCGGCCGACCTCCTCGCGCGGCGCGCCGGCGAGCCGGGGAGCCGCCGGTCGACGTCCGCAGTGGCAGGAACACCTGCCGCTTGCTGCCGCACGACCGCCTCACCATCGCCGAGTCGACCCCGACGTCGGCGGCGACGGCCGCCCCCTGGCACTCGTCGCCCTCGGCGGCGAAGCGCGCCCGGGCCGCGCAGGACCGACTCCGGGGCAGGCTGGGAGCAGGGGATGGACGCCACCGCGGGCTCCTCTGCCAACAGGCGTTGTCAACGAGCGCGCCTCGGGTCTACGGTTGTTCGCCAACAACAGTTGGCCTTTGGGGGGTCCCGGTGAACGTTCTCATCTCGGGCGCGGGGATCGCCGGCCCGGTGCTGACGTACTGGCTGCACCGACACGGGTTCCACCCCACCGTCGTCGAACGGACTCCGCGGCTGCGGCACGGGACCGGCGGCCACGCGGTCGACCTCTTCGGCCCCGCCGTGCAGATGGTGGAACGGATGGGGCTGCTGCCCGCGGTGCAGGAGGCGCGGACCCGCAACGACGTCGTCGTGCTGGAACGGCCCGGGCGTCGGCCGGTGGAGATCCCGCTGGCCACGCTCGCGGCTGGCTTCGCCGACGGCGGCCACGTCGAGATCGTGCGCGGGGAACTCGCCCGGATCCTGTACGAGGCGACCCGCGACGACGTCGCGTACGTCTTCGGCGACGCCGTCCGGACCCTCGAGGAGGACGGCGATGACGTGCAGGTCGGCTTCGAGCACGGTCCCTCGCGGCGGTTCGACCTCGTCATCGGTACCGACGGGCTGCACTCGGGCGTGTGGCGGCTGGTGTTCGGCCCCGAGGAGCGCTTCGCCCACCACCTCGGCGGTCACCTCGCCGTGTTCACCATCCCGGACGACCGCGGGCTCGACGGCTGGATGGTCACGTTCAGTGCCCCGGACCGCGTCGTGGTCCTGTACCCGGTGCGTGGTACCGGCGCGGCGCGGGCGGTGTTCCTGTTCCGGCACGACGGCCCGGCCGCGCACCACGGCGACGTCGCCGGGCAGAAAGCGCTGCTGCGGGACGTGTTCGCCGGCGTGGGCTGGGAGGTCCCCCGGCTGCTCGGTGGGCTCGACGCCGCCGACGACTTCTACTCCGACGCGATCACCCAGATCCGGATGGACACCTGGACCCGCGGCCGGGTGACACTCGTCGGCGACGTCGGCTACTCCCCCGCTCCGGCGGTCGGCGGCGGCACCACCGTCGCCGCCGTCGGCGCCTACGTCCTCGCCGACCGGCTCGCCGCAGCCGACGGCGACCACCACCGGGGGTTCGCGCCTACGAGGACGCGATGCGTGACTACGTCGCCGCCAGCCGTCGGGTCGGACCCGCCGTGCTGAGGACCATCGTTCTCCGGTCCCGCCTGGCTGTGGCCCGCAACGCCTGGCTGACCCGCCTGCTGCCGCGGCTGCCCGTGCCGGTCCGCCACCGGCTGCCCGCCGTCGAGGACCGGCTGCGCGCCGGCCTGACCGGCATCGACCTGGACGCCCCCACGCAGCCGAGAGGGGAGCTCAGCGATGGGTGACCGCCGGACCGACGTCTGCGTCGTCGGGCTCGGCCGGATCTCGGGCCTGCGATGTCGGCTGGCTCGCACGCTGCCCTGCGTCATCCGCGTGCCGTGGCGCCCCGGGATTCCACCCCTGCGCACGCTTCCGCCGATCGGGAGGAGTTCACCGTGCCACACGTCCTGGTGCACCAGCGCATCAGCGAGTTCCGCCGCTGGAAGGAGGTCTTCGACCGCCTCGGGCCCGCCCGGGCCGCGGCGAGCTGCCGCTCCACGGCCGTGTTCCGCAACCGGGAGGACCTGCACGAGGTCGTCGTCCTCTTCGACTTCGACGACCTCGCCCGCGCCCGGCAGCACATGGGCAGCGCGGAACTCCGCCAAGCCTGGCAGGACGCCGGCGTCACCGACCCCGGCACCCGTTCCGTGCTCGATGCGGTGGAGGCACGACGATGACCGACGTAATCGTGGTCGGTGCCGGACCGACCGGGCTGCTGCTCGCCGGCGACCTCGCCGCCGCGGGCGTCCGGGTCACCGTGCTCGAGCGGCGCACCACCGAGTCGAACCTGACCCGCGCCTTCGCCGTCCATGCGCGGACCCTGGAACAGCTCGACGCCCGCGGCCTCGCCGACCCGGTCGTCGCTGCCGGGAACGCGGTGGCTGGGCTGCGGTTGTTCGGGTCGGTCTCGGTGGACCTCTCCTCGGTGCCCAGCCGCTTCCCCTACCTGCTGGTCACCCCGCAGTACGAGGTGGAGCAGGTGCTCCTGGAACGCGCGCTCGACGCGGGCGCGGCCGTGCTGCGCGGCGCACACGTACAAAGGGTGCGGCAGAACGCCGACCGGGTCGAGGTGACCTACCGCGACCCTGACGGCGCGACGCAGGTTCGGCACGCGAGCTGGCTGGTCGGCACCGACGGGCACCACAGCACCGTGCGCCGGGAGCTGGAGCTGGACTTCCCCGGCGAGTCGGTGGTGCGCTCCCTGATGCTCGCCGACGTACAGATGACCGACCCACCCCCCGACCTACTCACCGTCGACGGCAACGCCCGCGGGTTCTGCTTCGTCGTCCCCTACGGCGACGGCTGGTACCGGGTCATCGCCCGCGACCCCGACTGCGAGCTGCCCGACGACGCACCCGTGGCCCTCGAGGAGATCGCCGACGTCGCCCGCCGGGTCTTCGGCACCGACTGGGGCATGCACGACCCGCGGTGGCTGTCCCGTTTCCACAGCGATGAGCGACAGGTGCGCCAGTACCGTGTCGGACGGGCCTTCCTCGCCGGCGACGCCGCCCACGTGCACTCCCCCGCCGGCGGGCAGGGCATGAACACCGGGCTGCAGGACGCCGCCAACCTGGGGTGGAAGCTCGCCGCTGTCGTGCACGGGCGGGCCGATGACGAGCTGCTCGCCACCTACCACGACGAGCGCCGGCCGGTCGGACGCATGGTGCTGCGGATGAGCGGCGGGCTGATCCGCGCCGCGATGCTCCGCTCACCGGTGACTCGCGCGATCCGCAACCGGGTCGCCCGCACCGCGCTCGCCCTGCCGCCGATCGGCGATCGGATCCGGCTGCAGTTGAGCGGGGTGGGGATCGCCTACCCCCGTCCCCGGGGCGCGCACCGGCTCGTCGGCACGCGGGCCCCCGACATCACCGCGAACGACGGCACGCGGCTGTACGAGGCGCTGCGCCAGGGCCGGTTCGTGCTCGCCGCCCCACCGGGTGCCGTACCCGCCCCGCCCGGTGTCACCACGCTCGACGTGGATCGCGCCGCCACTGCGGTGCTGGTGCGCCCCGACGGCTACATCGCCTGGGCCGGCCGCACCCCGGACGGGCTGGAGGCGACGCTGACCCGCTGGGGCGCCGCGGTACCGGCCACCAGCGGAGCGCGCGCATGACCCCACGTCTGCCGACGTGCGGTGCGGTGGTGTCCCGGCGTCGCGGGCGCGACGGATTCCGCCGGTGCGCGAGCAGGCGGCGGACCGGGGGCAGGTTCCGTCTCCAGCGGCATCACGCGCACGACAGGTCCCACCTGACGGTGACACGTCTGCCCTGCCGGCAGGCGACGCCTCCCTCCCAGCCGCCGGCGCGGCCCTCGAGCCGCTACTGCGGAGGTGTCACAGCCGGGGCTGCCGCCTTGTCCTATCGGGTGTTGGTGGTCCTCGACCAAGGAGTTGATCATGAGGGTGTTCGTCGCAGGGGCGACGGGAGCGATCGGACGGCAGCTGGTGCCACGGCTGGTCGGGGCGGGTCATGAGGTTCATGGCATGACGCGCCGCGAGTCCAAGCAGGCGATGCTCCGCGAGTTGGGGGCCGTGCCGGTGGTCGCCGACGCGCTCGATCCCGACCAGGTCGCGGAGGCCGTGGGCCGGGCGCGGCCGGACGTGATCGTGCATCAGCTGACCGCGATCGCAGCGTTGGACATGCGCCACTTCGACCGCGATTTCGCGGTGACCAACCGCCTGCGGATCGAGGGCACGGACCATCTGCTCTCCGCCGGGCAGGCGGTGGGCGTCCGGCGGTTCGTGGCGCAGGGGGTCGCGGGCTATGGCGCGTACGCGCGCACCGGTGCGCCGATCAAGACCGAGGAAGACCCGCTGGACCCCGCGCCCGCGCGGGAGATGCGCCAAACCCTGGCCGCGATCCGTCATCTCGAGCAGGCGGTCCTCGGCGCCCGGTGGACGGAGGGAATCGTGCTGCGCTACGGCGCCTTCTACGGGCCGGGCACATCGATGGCGCCGGGCGGGCAGCAGCCCGAGCTGATCCGCCAGCGCAAGTTCCCGCTGGTCGGCGACGGCGGCGGCGTGTGGTCGTTCATCCACGTCGCCGACGCCGCGGAGGCGACGGTGGCGGCGGTCGAGCACGGCAGCCGCGGTGTCTACAACGTCGTCGACGACCACCCCGCTCCGGTCGCCGAGTGGTTGCCGGCCCTGGCGCAGGAGCTTGGCGCCCGGAAGCCGATGCGCGTGCCACGGTTGATCGGGCGGCTGTTCGCCGGTGAAGCCGGCGTGGTGATGATGACCGAGCTCCGCGGCGCCTCCAACGCCAAGGCCAAGCGCGAGCTGGGGTGGCACCCGGCGCACCCGAGCTGGCGGCACGGGCTCGCCGCGGCATGACCGCCCGCGAGCGGCTGCTCGACGAGCTGCGGCCGGGCGCGTTCGCGCTCGCCTACCGGATGCTCGGCAGCGTGTCCGACGCCGAGGACGTGGTGCAGGAAGCGCTGCTGCGGGTGCACCAGGCGCTCGATGCCGGCGAGCAGATCGCATCGCCGCGCGCGTTCGTGGCCACCGCGACCACCCGGCTGGCGATCAACCAGCTGCGCTCCGCCCGCGCCCGCCGCGAGCGCTACGTCGGCGAGTGGCTGCCGGAGCCGATCATCACCGACGGCCGCGACGATCCGGCCCGGCACGCCGAGACCGCCGACTCGCTGTCGCTGGCGATGCTGGTGCTGCTGGAGAGCCTCTCGCCCGAGCAGCGCGCCGTGCTGCTGCTCCACGACGTGTTCGACTACGGGTATCCCGAATCGCAGGGATCATCGGCAAGAGCGAGGACAACGTCCGCCAGCTCGCCACCCGCGCCAGACGCCACGTCCAGCAGCGCCGGCCGCGCTTCCAAACCACGCGCAAGCAGCGCGACGAGCTGGCAGCCCGGTTCTTCGCGGCCGCCGAGCACGGCGACCTCGCGGGGCTCGAGGCACTGCTCGCGTACGACGTGGCACTGACCGGCGACGGCGGCGGCAAGGTCTCGGCGCTCGCGCGCTCACTGCGCGGACGCCACCGCGTCGCGCGCACGGTCGTCAACTGGGTCCGGCGGGTCGTGCGCCTTCCAGGCGTGTCGTTGCGCCCTGTCGAGCTCAACGGCTGCCCGGGAGCGCTCTTCCTCGACGCACAGCAGCGGCTGATCGGCGTGTGCGCGATCGACATCGCCGACGGCCAGATCAGGAGCATCAGCGGGATCGTGAACCCCGACAAGTTGAGGCACCTCGGACCGGTCGGCGACTTCGCATCGCTGCTGAGGTCGTCGGATCAGGCCGGTCCACGCCCTCGTTGCCCGCGGCTCGGATGGTGGCAGAGCTAGGTGACCCCGCTGCCATCACCCGCACCAGCACCGGTCCCTGGGGCGGGATCCCGGTCTCTCGACCGGAGCTGCGAGAAGCCCCAGACGTGCACCCGGTCGATGACCAGCCAGGCGTTGACCCTCGGGCGGTCGCGGTTGGGGTACGGATGACCGGTGTAGTGCCGGGCGATCCGGTCCATCCACTCCAGCGCAGGGTCGTCCTGCAGGGTGACCGCACCTCGGAGGCTGACGTGCCGGTGCCAGTCGGCTCCGTCGAGCACAGTCAGGAGACCCGTGGGTCTGCGCGCAGATGACGCAGGCGGGCCCGCCCGGCGTCGAGGTTGAGCAGCACCGGGCCGCCGTCCCACAGGTACCAGGTCGCCACGGTCACCGGCGAACCATCGCGTCCGACCGCGGCCATCACGGCCGGGTTGGGCGCCCGCAGTATCCGCGTGACCTCGGGCGAGGACAGCAGCCGCTCCATCCGGCCGTGGCCGTCGGACGCTGATGTGGAGCCGGTTCGGCCGGTGGGGTCCGCGTTCATGGGCGGGCATGCCCGGTGGCCGTCGACGCGGCGCCGTGCCGCGCCTGGTCCGCGGCCAGGTGCTCGCGTAGGGATGCGACCTGGTCGGCTACCACTTGTTGACGCACGGGATCGCGGTAGAGGTCGGGGTGGGTTTCCGGGTAGCGGTGCAGCTGCCCCCGCGGCGCTCGATGCGCCAGAACACCGTCGGCAGCGGCGGGGCGGTGCAGGTGGCCCACGAGCCGCGCGCCGCCCGAGTTTGAGGACATCCGCGTCCGCTGACTCTTCCCACTGGTCATGGCAGTCCTCTCTGGGAGCGTCCACTCCGTTGGCGGAGCGCGCCTTCGATCGATGTCGAACAGCGACACCGGCGGGAGCAGCCACCACTGGCTCGAGCTGCGTCGGGCTGGGGCAGGGCCCGCCGACGTGGACGTGTCCCGTAGGCGGTGTTCCCCTCGCGCACATGGTCTCCGACGCCGGGCTCGCGAGCCTGCCCTGTCGGTCCATCGACGCGGCCTTGGCAGGAACGCCGCGGAAAGCGGCGGGTCCGCCGCTGTCGGCCGGTTCGGAGCGAGGTCGACCATGAAGAGCAGGGGTTCGACGCCGGCACCACCGCAGGCTCCCCTGACAGCAAGGCCACCGCCCGGGGCGTCGGTGCGGGCAGCGGGGCTCCTGTCGGCGCTTGCGTCAGCGTGGACGCCGGCTCGACGACGAGGACTGTGACGAGGAAGGCAGCGAACCGTGGTCGTCAGCTGGGCGTACGTCTACGATTTCGTGCCTCAGCGATACCGACCTCTGTTCACCGCTGACCACCCGCCTTGACGGTGCTTGTGGCACGGCTGAGAGGGTGTGGGGTAACCGACCCGGTGCGGTCGGCGACGGCCGGACTGCCGTGGTTCGTTGATCGGCGTGGCGGCTGGGTGGTGTGCGCCGGCCGGTGATGGTCCCGGTGGATGTGCGTCTGTAGGTGCAAGCCCGGCTATGCGACGTCGGTGACCGACGGGCAGTGGGTGGTGATCGAGCCGCTGCTGCCGGTCCGCAACCCGCGGCATGGCGGGCGGCCGCTGAAGTTCGATCGGCGGCTGATCCTGAACACGATCCTGTACGTGCTGCGGACCGGCTGCGCCTGGCGGCACGTGCCGCACGACCTGGCGCCCTGGGACGCGGCCTACCGCTGGTTTCGGGCCTGGACCGCCGATGGCACCTGGCGGCGGGTGCACGACGCGCTGCGCGACCGGGTCCGGGAACGGGACGGGCGCGACGCCCAGCCCTCGGCGGCGGTGCTGGACTTCCAGTCGGTCAAGAGCGCCGAGGGCGGGCAGGCGCTCGGCTACGACGCCGGCAAGCGGGTCCGCAGCCGCAAGCGGCACCTGCTGGTCGACACCGGCGGGTTGCTGCTGCACCGGGTGGTGCACTCGGCCGGCGTGCAGGACCGTGCCGGGGCGAAGCTGGTGCTCACCGGCCTGCACACCGCCTATCCCCAGCTGGGTCTGGTCTGGGTCGACGGCGGCTACGTCAACACCGTGGACGCCGGGCTGCTCGACTGGGCCGCCCGCCACGAGGGCCTGCAGGTCGTGGTCGTGGCGCGCAACGCCGACGTGCGAGGCTTTCAGGTGCTGCCCCGTCGCTGGGTGGTGGAACGGACCTTCGGCTGGCTTTCGAGGTGCAGACGGTTGGCGCGGACTACGAACGCAAGACCGCCCACGCCGAGGCGATGATCGACGTGGCCATGATCCGGCTGATGGCCGCCCGGCTGGCCGGCGAAGACGTCGAACCCGAGGGACCCATCGAGATCGAAGCGGCTCGACGTCTCGCCGATGACCTCAACGAGGACCAGTAGTCACCGGGTTACCCAACACCCTCTCAGGCACGACCTCGGTCGACCGGTGGGCAGCCTCGTCTCGGGGCAGTGCGTGACCCGCCCGATCAGGGCGACACCCGCGTCGTTCCGGGATGCTCGTCGAGCACGTCGAGGTCATGAAAGGCGAGGGGGCCTTCTGCCAACGCGGCGGCCTTCCCGGCCAGCGCGGTGGTCTCGGGGAGCCGGGAGTTCTGCATCGCCGCCTCGTAGGAGTCGAAGAAGGCGATGATGGTCACCTGGTGGGGATCGTTCCGGTTCTGGGTCAGGATCGAACGTCGGAGGGTGGCCGTTCCTTCAGTGGCCTGTTCCCACCGCTCGTAGAGGGCCCTCAACTCGTCGATGTTCCTGCTGCGCATCTCGACGATCTGGATGAACGTCATCGCATTCTCTCTTCTCGTTGATCTCGGGACTGGCGGCTGGAGGTTCCTCCCGCCAGATGACGGTGGACGTTGTGGAGGTGGATGCCGGCGCAGGTGGCCGACGTGCTCACCGACGGGATGGGACGACACTCACCGGCTGCCGACCGGGTCCGGTTCAGGCGGCAGTTCCGACTGCGCTGCGGGACCGGGCAGTTGCCGACCGGCTGCCCCCTCGCGTGCCGGCGGGCGGTCGCGGTGGGACGGCCAGCGGCGGCCTGGTCCGGTCCGGCGGTCGATGGTCATGGCGATACGACGCGCCTGGCCGCCGACGGCGCCGATCTTCCCCGGTCCGGCTCGAAAGCCGATGAACCACAGACCTGCCGGGGTCTGGCCAGCGGTCGCACCGAGCGGACGCCCCCGGTCGTCGAGGACACCGAGGTGGCCGACGAGGGGCGCCAGCCCGGTGCGGTACCCGGTGGCGGCGATGACGGTGTCCACGTCGGCCCGGTTGCCGTCGGCGAGCCGCGCCCCGCGCTCGTCGAGCGCGGTGACGCCCGCGACGACCTCGAGGCAGCCGGTCCTGATCGCAGTCAGGACGTCCCGGTCGACGACGGCGGGGGCTTCCCCGGTGCGGGCCAGTCGCTGGAACGGGCCCTCGACAGGAGCGGGGAGCCCGTGACCGGTGAGGTCGCCGACGACGAGACGCCGCAGCAGCGCCATCTGGGCGTCTGCCAGCCGGGGCGGGACACGGAGCAGCAGCATCGCGGCCGGGTCACCGGGTAGACCGCCGATCGAGCGCAGCAGGATGTTGGGCGGCGTCCGGACGGCGAGCCGGACCCTTCTGGTCCCGCCGTCGGCGAGCTCCGCAGCGATCTCCATCCCGGAGCAGCCGGCTCCGACGACGAGCACGTCGCGGCCCTGGAAACCGGTCGGGTTGCGGTAGGCGGCGGCGTGGACCAAGTCGCCGGAGAACCGGCTCCGGCCAGGCCAGTCGGGGATGAACGGGACCTGCAGCAGACCGGTCGCGACGACGACGTCCGAGGACACGAGCTCGCCGCGGGGTGTGCGCACCACCCAGCGGTGGTGCGGCTGGCAGCCGTCGTCATCGGATCCGACCGGGTCGATCCGGAGCACCGGCGTGCCGAGCCGGACGTCGAGTCCGTGGTGCGCGGCATAGGCCTCCAGGTACCGCACCATGTGGTCGCGGCTCGGGAACATGCCGGCGCTGCGTGTAAATCGCAGGCCCGGGAGCTGGGAGAACGGGCGACTGGTGTTCAGCCGGAGCCGATCATGACGACTGCGCCAGGGCGCTGCCAGCACGTCGGCCCGCTCCAGCACCGTCACGGGGATCCCGCGGCGCTGCAGTTCGGCCGCGGTGCCCAGCCCGGCCGGGCCGGCTCCGACGACCAGCACGTGCTCACGTTTCTCGACCACGGTCGCTCCTCGACTCGTCCGTCCCCGTCGGTGCTCAGCGTGGGAGCAGCCACCGCGCGCGGGCCATCCCGCACCTGCGGGGGTTCTGGCGATCCCGCCGGCGGGGGTGGACACCACCACCGGAGCGGCGGACCGTTGCCGGCGTGGGACTCGTCCCGGCGGATGCGGCACGGCGTGCCGCGAGGAGCGCGATCACCCGGCTGTGCACGGGCGGCCTGCCTCCCCTCGAACTGCTCCAGCAGGTCGCCGAGCGGGTCCGCGCCGCGGTGCCGTACGTGTCCGCGGGCTGGCAGCTCACCGATCCCGCGACCCTGCTCGGCACCAGCGGGTTCGCGGTGGACGTCGACCCTCGAACCCACCTGCAGCTCATCGAGAACGAGCTCACCGGCGCCGACTTCATCCCGTTCACCCTGGTCGCCCGCTCCCCCGCTGCGGCGCTCACCCTGTCGGCCACCACCGGCGGGGAACTGGACCGCAGCGCCCGCTACCGGGCCATCAACGCCACGAACGGCTGGAGCGACGAACTCCGCGCGGTGTTCCGCTCCGGCGGCGCCGCATGGGGGCAAGTGTGCCTGGCCCGTGCAGCCGGCGAACCGGCGTTCAGTCGGGACGACACCGCGTTCCTCACTGCGGTCTGCGCGGAGATCGGCGACGGTCTGCGCAGCGCGGTGCTCCTGGACAGCGCCTGCTCCGCCGTGCCCGGACGGGCTCCCGGCCTGGTGGTGCTCCAGGACGACGGCTCGGTCGAGGCCATGTCCGACGACGCGGTCCACTGGCTGGCCGAGCTGCCCGACGAGGGCCTCGAGCTCCCATCGGTGGTCTACGAGGTGGCCCGGCGAGCCCGGTCACTCGCCGAGACCGGCCGCCCCGGACTCCCTGCACGGGCAAGGGTCCGAGTGCCGTCGCAGCACTGGCTGGTACTGCACGGAGCCCGGCTGCACCCGGTCGCATCCCAACGGCCCACCACCGCCGTCGTCGTCGAACAGGCCCACCGCGCCGAACTGGTGCCCCTCATCACGGCAGCCCACGAGCTGACGCCCCGGGAGCGCGAGATCACCGAGATGCTGGTGCGCGGCCTGTCGACCGCAGAGATCGCCGCCACGCTGTGGCTGTCCCCGTACACCGTCCGCGACCACGTCAAGGCAGTGTTCGGCAAGCTGAGCGTCCGCAGCCGGCCAGAACTGACCGCCATGCTGTTCCACGAGCACTACGCGGCCGGATCTCAGCGGGCAGTGGCGACCCCGAGTCGAGCAACCAGGTGACGGGAACTGCCCCAACTCGTTGACTCCGGCGGAATCGGTCGGCGGCGAGCTGCACGAGGTTCTGGTACGCGTTCGGGCCCATGACGGCTGCCCGCTCTGGAAAGCCCCTGGCAACGTCCCATGGTCGTCAGATACGTGTGCGTATGTAACGTGTCGCCCTCGGACACAGCCTCACCCCGGTGTTCCCGCAGGTCAGGAGTCCCGGGTGTTCGCATGTCAGGGCCTACGAGGATCCCCTGATACCCGCGTGATGCTTCGTTGCCGCTCAGCCCTCCAGCAGGCACCAAAGCGGTCGGCAGCTTCCGGCCCATGCCGGGGTGCACGTGCTGGTAGACGGTCAGCGTGATGGTGGCGCTGGCGTGGCCGAGGCGCTGGAGACGACCCTCACCGGCACCCCATCGGCGAGCAGCAGGGTGGCGTGTGTGGCACAGGTCGTGCAGCCGGATCGGCAGTCGCTCCTCCCCACCGTCGGCGGGATCTTCGAGCAGTTCGCGAGCTAGCGGAGTACGGCTCCGGGCTGACGCGCTCTCTTGCTCGCGCCGGCGTCATGGCCGCCTTACGCCCGCGAGGCAGTGCTGAAGGGCCGAACAGATGCGGTCGACAGCTTCATCGCCGAATGGCTCGACCTTGAACCCGAACCCTGGCGGCGCGATGCCGTGGTCATGGTGCTGCTCGGCGACGATTGGCTCGACACCGAGGCGCCGGAGCCCATCGACAAGATCAAGCAGCTCGTCAGCGCCGAAGTCCGCAACCACAAGAGCGTGTGACGGACCCGCCGGGCCCAAGTACCTCAACACCCCGGGGATCGACCTGTACCGCAAGGGTGAGCACCTTTTCGGGCTCCACGCGACCCGATCCGCGCTGGCCGCGGGAGCTACCCACTCTCGTCGAGAGACCGCTGGACGCCATCGCCCTCACCTTGGCCGGTGGCGGACAGACCATGGGCGTCGCCACCCTCGGCACCGCCCTAACCGACCGACTGCGCGTTCACCCATAGCGGGCACGGCCGCGGCTTGCTGGCCGATGTCCCCGCCCGCGGGCGGGAGGCGCCTACCCGACGGACTCTAGACCAGCATCAGGGCGGGACGAGTGACCGTCTGCTGGGCCTGACTCCGGGGGCGAAGGTCCTCGAGCATGTGGTCGAGCTCGTCCAGGGCTCGTCCCGGAGGCAGGACGAGGACCGGCATGTCAGCGCCGGCCGCGTACCAGCGGTCGAGCAGCTGCGTCGCCGCAGTCGCGTCTCCCCAGACAGTCAACTCGTCGAGCAGGGGCGCAGCCCGCTGTGGCGGGCCGTTGCTGGCCGCGACCGAATCCGAGCCGAGGACGGCGTCCACGGCCTCGCCGAGGCCATACGCCCTCAGCGTCCGCGCGTACAGCGGTCCCATGCTGGTGAGGTAGAAGCTCACCCACCACCAGGCCAACTGCCGAGCCTCGGCCGGATCCGGCGACACCGCCACCGGGAGGCCGGGCCGGATCTGCGGCAGCGGCCGTCCGGGACGACCGCGGGCAACGCCTTCCTCGAGCAGCCGGATACCGTCCTTCAACCCCGACACCGGCAGCAGGAAGGGATACCAGGCGTCGGCCAGCTCGCCGGCGAGACGCACGGCCTCCGGGCCCAGCGCGGCCAGCTGGATGGGGATGTCGGACGAGGGCCGCACAGCCAGCCGCAGCGGCCTGCTCCGCCCGGGCGCCGTGGGTAGGAGCCGCTCACCGTCCAGGAGCCGGCGTACCTGTCGCGTCGTCTCCGCCAGACGCTGGACCGGCGCACGGAAGGCGACGTCGTGCAATCCCTCGGCCAGCTGCGGTGATCCCGCGCCCAGGCCGAGGACGAACCGGCCGCCCGAGACCTCGCCGAGGCTGGTCGCCAGCATGGCGATCGACGCGGCGCTGCGGCCCCAGACGTTGACCACGCCGGTGCCGATGCGGATGCGGCTGGTCCGCACCGCGATCTCCGCCAGCAGGACCGAGGCGTCATGGCCCCATCCCTCGGCGAGGTAGAAGGCCGCGTACCCCAATTCCTCGGCGCGCGTGGCGACGTGGAGGACGACGTCGCGTCGGGTCTCCATCGGAGGAAGCCCGACAGCGAGGGGACGGTCCGTGCTCATGGCGTGTCCGCCTTCCATCCAGGACGACCATCCGGGCCCCAGGATTCCGGCCCTCGGCCGGTCCGGCGGGCGATCTGTTGCGCCGGTACCGCGGACAGTTGGTCGAATCCTGTCTCGGTCATGATTGCGCCCGCTTCCGGCGAGCCGTCCTCCTGCGGAACCGAGAAGATCATCAAGGAACTGGAGGCCGTCGCCACGTCCCGGCCGGCGGCGTCGACCACCTGCCCCTCGGCGAAGGCGATCCGTCGGCCGGCCTTGACCACCGTGCCTACGGCGGTCAGCGGTCCACTCCCAACAGCGACCGGCCGCAGGAAGCTGACCTTCAGCTCGATCGAGGTGAATCCCCTGCCTCGTGGCAGGGTGCTGAGGACCGCACATCCGGCGACCGTGTCCAGCAGCGTGCACACCAGGCCGCCGTGGACGGCCCCGAGCAGGTTGTAGACGGACTCGTCGACCGCGCAACGGACCTCCACCCTCCCCTGCTCGAGGGTGACGAGGTCCATCTGCAGCAGGCGCTGCATCGGCCACGGCGGCAGGGCGCCGTCCCGGATTTCTCGGAGCGCGTCCAGCCCCGACCGCTGCCGCGCCCCGGCGGCCACGACCGACGGGTCGTGCCAGGTCGCCAGGCGGGACCGGGCCGGTCCCCACGAGCTCGCTGCGGCCCCGAGGTCCTCCGCGTCCAGTCGCCCGGACATCGCCGCCTCCGTGGACTCGCGGACAGCCCTCGGTTCGCGGGCGCGGCCGGGCGAGCTGAGGACGTGATTCCTCGCCGCTTGGTTCGTACGCATGTGGCCTCCTCGTCGAGCCGGCACTACAGTCGCCGGGTCCCGTTGCAATCGGGTTGCAGGCGGGGCTGCGCGACCCTGCAGAGCGGATGAACCCGTGCAGTTCCGGATCCTCGGACCGCTCGAGGTCGCCGGGGACGACGGTGTGCCCGTGGCCGTCGGCGGCCCGAAGCCGCGCGCCCTGCTCGCCGAGTTGTTGCTCCACCCCGGAGGCGTGGTGCCGACCGAGCGCCTGGTCGATGCTGTCTGGGGAGCAAAGCCGCCGCCGAACGCCGGCGTCGCCCTGCGCGCCTACGTTTCTCGGCTGCGTGCGGCCCTCCCCGCCGCCGAGGACGGGCCGCGGCTGCGCTACCGCGCACCCGGCTACCGGCTCGTGCTGACCGACGACGAGCTCGATGCCAGCGCGTTCACGCGGCTGGTCGCGGAGGCCCGCGAGTGCGCCACCGCGGGTGACCACGGCCGCGCGCTGAGCCTGCTCGACAGCGCGCTCGGATTGTGGCGCGGGGACGTGCTGGCGGAGTTCGACCCTCCAGCTCTCGGTGCCGAGGCGGATGTCGCGCGGCTCACAGAGCTGCGACTGCTCGCCGTAGAAGAGCGGGCCGAGACGATGCTGCACCTGGGACGGACACCAGAGGTGATCCCCGAGCTGGAGCCGCTGGTACGGCGCCATCCGGTTCGGGAACGGCTCAGCGTGCTTCTGATGCGGGCCCTCTATCTCAGCGGACGGCAGAGCGAGGCGCTGGAGGTGTTCCGGCGGCTGCGTCGGGTACTCGTCGACGAGCTGGGCGTGGAGCCGTCGGAACCGACCCGTGAAGTGCATCGTCAGCTGCTCGCGCACGATCCCGTGCTGATCCCGCCAGCCGCCGTGCGGCCGACCAACCTGCCGCGACGCGGCACCGGTTTCGTCGGCCGCACGGAGGAGCTCGCGCAGGTCACCGCGGCGCTGCGGTCGGCCCCGCTGGTGACGCTCACCGGTGCTGGCGGGGTCGGCAAGACCCGCCTGGCGCTCGAGGTGGCCGAGGCCGAGCGGGCTCGGTTCGCCAACGGGGTCTGGCTCTGCGAGCTGGCCCCACTGCCCGATGAAGGGCCGGTGAGCCACGCGGTGGCCGCCGCCCTACGCGTGCAGCAACGGCACGGGCTGACGATCGAGCAGACGGTGATCGAGTACCTCCGGCCACGGCAGTTGCTGCTGGTCCTGGACAACTGCGAGCACGTGCTCGACGCCGCGGCCCGGCTGGTACAGCAGGTCGTCGCTCAGTGCCCGGCGGTCGGTGTGCTGGCCACCAGTCGGGAGGCGCTCGGCGTGGACGGCGAGCAGGCGTGGCCGGTGCCGCCGCTGTCCGAGCACGACGCAGCCGCGCTCTTCGTGCAACGAGCGCGAGCGACCAGCCCGGGATTCCACCCGGACGGCGCCATCGACGGCTCGGTGGCCGACATCTGCCGACGCCTCGACGGCCTGCCGTTGGCCATCGAGCTGGTCGCGGCGCAGATGCGCGTGATGACCCCGGCGGAGATGGCCCGGCGGCTCGACGACGAACAGCTGCGCGTTCCGGGACCGCGGACGGCGCAGCTGCGCCACCGGAGCCTGGCTGCGGCGATCGACTGGTCCTACCGGCTGCTCTGCGAGCGCGAACGGCAGTTGTTCGCCCGGCTGTCGGTGTTCCGCGGTGGTGCCGACTTCCCCGCCGTGCACGCGGTGTGCGCGGAGCCCGACGACAGCGAGGACGACACTCTCGACCTGCTGACCGCGCTGATCGACAAGTCGATGGTCAAGGTCGGCCACGCTGCCGGAGACAGCAGCTACCGCGTCCTCGAGCCGCTGCGGGCGTACGGCCGGGATCGCCTCCCCGGAGACGCCGCGCTGCCCCGCCGACACGCCGCGTACTTCACAGCGCTGGCCGAGCAGGCGGCGCGCGGCATGCGCGGCCCGGACGAAGGGGCCTGGGTCGAGCGGACGAGTCCTGCGGTGGACAACCTGCGCGCGGCCTTCGAACAGGTCATGGCCGACGGAGACACCGAGCTGGCCCTGCGGCTGGTGACCGCACTGCCGGAGGTCCTCCACATCCGCGTCGGCTACGAGGCCGCCGGGTGGGCCGAACGGGCCCTCGCCCTCGCCACGGCCGAGCACCCGCTGTACGTCCCCTGCGTGGGCGCAGCCGCCCGCGGCGCATGGAACGTGGGCGACTTCCCGCGGGCCCGCCGGCTGGCCGAGCGAGCCGGCGGCCGCAACCCCCCACCCGGCACCGCCCGGGTGGCCTACCCCGGCGACGTGCTGGCCGACGTCGCGCTGTACGAAGGCGACGCCGCCTCGGCCCTGTGCCACTACGAGACGGAGGTGCTCCGCGCGCGGCGCGACGGCGACCCCATCCGCCTGGTCTGGACCCTGTACTACGTCGCCGTGTGTCATGCGGTCCTGCGCACGCCCGCCCGGGGCCTCCCCGCGGCCGAGGAGAGCCTGCAGGTGGCCGAGGCGACCGCCAACCCCACCGCCCGGTCGATGGCCCGGTACGCCCTCGGCCTCGCGCTCAAGAAGTCCGACCCCGACCGCGCGCTGGCGCTCTTCGACGAGGCGGAGGCTCTGGCCGCGTCGGTCGGCAACTCCTGGTGGCGGGGTGTCGCTCTGATGGAGGCGGCGGCCACCCGCGCCGTGCACCGCGACCCGGCTGCCGCCGCACGGGCACTCGCCGACGTCCTCGACCACTGGGAGCGGGTCGGCGACTGGACCCAGCAGTGGCTCAACCTCCGGTACATCATCCGGTTGCTGGTCCGGCTCGGCCACGACGAAGACGCCGTCGTCCTGCACCACTGTCTGCTCACGGCCGCGAAGCCCTCCCCCCTCGACACGGCGCGGCTGGCGGGGCTGCGCGACCGCCTCGACCGCGGGCGGTACGCCGCCGCCGCAACCCGGGGCGCCGGCCTGTCGGCCACCGAGGCCGTCCTCCACGCGCGCGCGGCGCTACGTGCCGCTTGATCCCGGCCCGGCCGACCGAGCACCTGCCGCCCGCGCCCGGAGTGCAGCTCCAGTGCAACCGCCCTGCAACGGCCGGCCCCGACGCTCGGCGACGTCCGCGACCGAATCACGTCACCGGAGATATCTCATGACCATCGACCAGGACAAGCTCACCACCCTGATCAACGCCTTCGCCGGCGACCTCGGCGCCACGATGCGGCGTCGTCGTCGGCCACCGCCTGGGCCTGTACCATGCCCTGGCCCAGGGACCGGCGACCGCCGAGCAACTCGCCGAGCGCACCGGGTGCAACCCCCGCTACCTCGCCGAATGGCTGCGCGGCCAGGCAGCCGGCGGCTACGTCGGCTACGACCCCAGCACCGACCGTTTCGCCCTCTCCGAAGAGCAGGCCTTCGCCCTGGCCAACCCCGATGGTCCGGTGTACCTCCCCGGCGCCTTCGTCCTGGCCCTCGGCGCGCTCCGGGCCGAGCCACGGATCACCGAGGCCTTCCGCACCGGCGACGGCTATGGATGGGACCGACACGACGCCGACGTCTTCGACGGCTGCGAACTGTTCTTCCGCCCCGGCTACCTGGCCAACCTGGTGCCCAGCTGGATCCCGGCCCTCAACGACGTCCAGGACAAGCTCGCCGCCGGCGCGCGCGTCGCCGACGTCGGCACCGGCCTGGGCGCCTCCGCCGTCCTGCTCGCCCAAGCCTTCCCCGCCGCCACCATCTCCGGCTCCGACTACCACCACGGCTCCATCGAGCTGGCCCGCAAGCGGGCGGCCGAGGCCGGCGTGGCCAACCGCGTCAGCTTCGAGGTCGCCTCCGCGCAGACGTTTTCCGGCGCCGGATACGACCTGGTCACCACCTTCGACTGCCTCCACGACATGGGCGACCCCCTCAGCGCCGCCCGGCACATCCGCCAGGCCCTGGCGCCCGACGGCACCTGGCTGATCGTGGAGCCAGCGGCAGGCGACACCGTCGAGGCCAACCTCAACCCGGTAGGCCGGATCTACTACTCGGCTTCTGCGTTCCTCTGCGTGCCCAACGCCCTGTCCCAGCCCGGCGGCTACGCCCTCGGCGCACAGGCCGGCGAAGGCCCCATCCGTCAGATCGCCGCCGATGCCGGCTTCACCCAGTTCCGCCGGGTCACCGAGACCCCCTTCAACAACGTCTACGAAGCACGGCCCTGACCCGGACTCGGCCCCCGGACATTAGTGGCGATACCCGCGTCCGCCGCTGCGACAGGTCCGTCCCTGGGGACGGTCGCGCGTAGATCCTTGCGCGAATGACGGTGGCCCTCACAGTCCCTGTGAGGGCCACCGCACCTTGTAGCGGGGGGGGGGGGGACCGGCCGGACCACCGCTCTCGCTGTTGAGCCTCGTCTGTTCCCGCAGGTCACAAACCGCTGCATAGGCGTCTGCGCACCCCCGTGTTGGTTCGCTTCCTGACCTGGCTTGGTGGCCCGCCGGGATACTCAGATGATCTTGACACGCGCCGCGGACAGGGTGATCGGATCCGCAGGTAGCTCTACCCACCGTCAGCTCGGCTCTCGCCTGCGGCTGCCCACGATCTTCCCTGAACGTCTCCTGCCTACTGGACGCGGTGACATAGCGACGCCCGCGCAACATCAGGAGTCTGTCGGTCGCTGCGTGGCCGAGCCGGGCTCCTGTTCCTGCTCGCGGAGGTGCTGGGCCCGCGCCCGGCTGGCCGCTGCGCCTTCACATGGTTGAAGTCGGAACTGGTGAGACTCATTCTTTGGGCTTCCCGAGAGCAAGCGTTGATCGAGTCGGGGTACGAAGTAGATAGCGTTTTCGAGAGAATCATCGAAGACTACTACAACACCTTTTCGAGATTCCTTGCGTTGTTAGAGCGTAGATAGCGATTACATGCTTGCTGACGAGGATTTTCGGGATTCAATTGTGGGAACGACTCGAGGAGAACGGCTACCGGTGAGCTGCGGCATCTCCCGACCGACGGTGGTGACGGCGTGCGGTGGAAGGATGCAGACCGCGTGGCGCGGGCGTGCGGACGTCACCGTGGTGCCACCGACACCTGCAGTGGCATGATTGTGGCATGAGTAGAACACGGCTGAGCACCACCGTCGACGACGCTCTCCTCCAGGCCGCTCGACGTGTGCGATCCGGGAACACCGACGCCGCCATGATCGATGAGGCGCTGCGCGCGCTGGTCGCGCGCCACCGGTCGGCCGAAGTCGAGGCGAGCTACACCGCCTACGACGAACACCCCCTCGACGAACCAGACGAGTGGGGTGACCTGGCGTCGTTCCGCGAAGCCGCCGGACGGTCGTGACCACGCTGCCCGCGCGCGGTGAGGTCTGGTGGTGCGAGATGGCCGAGATCGGGCGCCGCCCGGTCGTCGTCCTCTCCCGCGACGCAGTGATCCCCCGACACCGGCGCGCACTCGTCGCACCGTGCACCACCACGATCCGCGGCCTCGTCAGCGAAGTCGGGCTCGAGCCCGGCGAGGACCCGGTACCCCGCCGCTGCGTGGTCAACATGGACTCGGTCGAGAGCGTCTCCGTCGCGGTCCTCGTCGAGCGGCTCGGACGGTTGGCCGACACGCGCATGCGGCAGATCTGCGGAGCCCTCGCCGTCGCGGTCGACTGCGCGGACTGACGCTGTCTCGGTGGAGGAAACCCACCAGAGAGCATTGCAGGGCAGTGGCCATGCCGTCGGCCACCGCCCCGCATGACCGGCCCGGTGGGCCGTCCCGGACCGGAACGACAACAGGCACTCGCTCCTCGGGCCGGCGTGGCAGCCATGGCGCCGCCGAGAGGCAGCCCTCGGACTGCCGGCTGACCGCGCGACAGCGAGGAGCCGCTCCTCCGGCCGGCCATGTGGCGCTGAGGCACGCGGAAGGCACGGCATGCGCCTGACTTGGCGCTCACCAGCAACGATAGCGCCTGGAGTCCCAAGCCTTCCAAGCTGGCCATGCCGGTTCGATCCCGGTCACCCGCTCCAGGCATAACCGCAGGTCAACCCGCCTGTCAGCTATTCTGGAGAAGGTCTGGAGGACGTTCCGGGACATGAAGGGCGCGATCACCCTCGTGGGCATCGACGCCCGCGCCCTCACCTCGTACGCGGGTATCTGCGGGTACCTGCTGGCCAAGGGACACGCCCGCACCAGTGGGGCGTCGATGATCGCGGGCTACCTCGGGGGCGGCTCGAGAGTCCGCGAGGCCCTCTGCCGGTTCGCCCGCGCCTACGCCGATCAGACCGAGCGCGACCACGCCGACCTGGTGCGGGCCGTCCAGCGGGGCGTCCTGCCGGCCGAGACCGGCGTCTGAGCGACCTCGCGCACGTCGAGCGGTGCCGCCGGCTCGCCGACCGGGCACCCAGCGTCCGGCGACCGGTGCTTACTTCGCCGACTGGCCGATCTCCTGTCCCGGCCGGCCGATCACAGTCACGAGGACTCGGAGACGGGATCGACCCGAGGCGGACCGCGAACGCGTGGTGCGGCTGAGGGGACTCGATTCCCTGCCCTGCCACTGCCACTGTGGTGAGTTCCCAGCCGTGCTGGAGCTTCGTCCGACCAGTGACGAAGCATCGGCCGGCGCCGTCATCGCACCGCCGGGTGCCGGGGTGCCGGGGTGCCGGGGTGCCGGGGTGCCGGGGATAGGAGCTGCGATGAGGATCGCGGTGGCAAGTGACCACGCGGGCTGGTCTTTGAAGGAAGAGATCAAGAAGATCCTCGCCGGGCATGACGTCAGCGACTTCGGCACCGGAGACAGCACGGCGTGCGATCTCCCGGACTTCGTCCATCCCGCGGCGCTGGCTGTCGGGAAGGCCGAAGTCGACCGAGGCATCTTCGTCGACGGGGTCGGCTACGGCAGCGCGCTGATCGCGAACAAGGTCCACGGCGTGTATGCGGCGGTGTGCCAGGATCCGTTCTGCGCAACGCTCGCCCGCTCGCACTCCGACACGGACGTCCTGTGCCTGGGCGCGAAGATCATCGGATCGGCGCTCGCTCTCGAGACGGTGCGAGCGTGGCTGACGACCGATTTCCTCGCCGACAACCCCAAGTACGTCGCTCGCGTGGGCAAGATCCGAGAGATCGCCGAGATGCACATCCGGCGAGATCTGTGACCGTCCAACCGGAGCGCCACGATACGGTGCGGCTCTCCATGCGTGGGTGCCCGATCCACCGGGTGACCGCCAGCCGTGTGCGCATGTGGCGAGTCGCTCCTCGGACACCGCGTCACCCCGGTGTTCCTGCAGGTCACGAGCCCGGGGTACTCATCTGTCGAGGCCTGTGGGGCCTCGTGATGCCCGCGTGGTACTCCGCGCCCTCGGATCAGCCCTCGAGCAACGCGGCGGAGCCGTCGGCAGCCTGGCGGCCCATGCCGGGTGCACGTGCTGGTGGACGGTGAGCGCAATGGTGGCGCTCGCGTGACACAGACGCTCCGGGACGACCTCGACCGGCACGCCGTCTGCCGGCAGCGGAGTGGCGTGAGGTGTGGCGGAGGTCGTGCGGCCGGATCACCGCAGTAGGTGCTCCCCCAGCGCTTCGCGGGCCTGGAGCACCTGGTCGGCGCCGCAGTGGGCGAACCGCTCCGGGTGCCGGTGGGTGCCGTCCAGGTGATCTCCTCCGTCACCGGGGCGCACGAGTCCCCTGGAGGCACAGACTGCGATCGAGCACCGGGTGGTCTGTCACAGCGCCCGATCCTCGACGATCGTCGATCCGGACCTCCTCCTCCACGCCGTCCGCTCCTGATCCCGGGCTGTCCTCCGCGAGTGCACGGACTCAGCGCCGGGACGGCGTACACCGACACAGACCGGGACTTCCGGGTGAGCCCGGGGACGACCGCTCCGCCGCCGTCCTGGGCTGGTCACACCCTCGGGCTGCACGGTCCCTGCAGGCCAGACCCTCTGTAGCGTCTCGCCGTGACCGTGGAGACGAACTGGGCCGGCAACCACACCTACCGGGCCGAGCGGCTGCACCGGCCGACGACCCTGGAGCAGGTGCAGGAGATCGTCGCCACCGCCCCACGCATCCGCGTCCTGGGCTCGCGGCACTCCTTCACCGGCATCGCCGACTCCGCGGAGCTCCTCTCGCTGGAGGCCGTGCATGCCGCGGCGACCTCACTCGCGGGGATCGACGTTGATCTCGAGGCCGGCACCGTCTCGCTCGGCGGAGGGGTGAGGTACGGCGAGCTGGCAGAGGTGCTGCGTGACGCGGGGGCCGCTCTGCACAACCTCGCCTCACTTCCCCACATCTCCGTAGCGGGCGCCGTGGCGACGGCCACCCACGGCTCAGGTGTGGTGAACGGCAACCTCGCGACGGCCGTCGCGGCGATGGAGCTCGTGACCTCCAGCGGCGAGATCGTCCGGGTGTCGAGAGGCGATGCCGACTTCGACGGGATGGTCGTCGGCCTGGGAGCCCTCGGTGCGGTCACCCGGCTCACGCTCGACATCGAGCCCGCGTTCGAAGTCGAGCAGCGGGTGTTCGAGGGACTGACCTGGGACGCCGTCCACGAGCACTTCGACGAGATCACCGGGTGCGGCTACAGCGTCAGCCTGTTCACCCTCCTGGGCGACGACGTGGAGATGGTCTGGGTCAAGAACCGCCCCGACCAAGGCGGCGCCCCCGAGGGCGACCTCTTCGGCGCCGTCCCGGCCGCCGTCGACCGGAACCCGGTCATCGGCCTGGACCCGACCCCGTGTACCCCGCAGCTGGGCAGGCCCGGGCTGTGGTCGGACCGCCTACCGCACTTCCGGATGGGCTTCACCCCGAGCGCGGGCGACGAGATCCAGTCGGAGTACCTGATCCCGCACGGCTCCACCGTGGCCGCGCTCCAGGCGGTGCGTTCCCTCGCCGAGCGCATCCGGCCGCTCCTGCTGGCGTGCGAGATCCGCACGGTCGCCGCGGACCGGTTGTGGATGAGCACCGCCTACGACCGGGCCAGCGTCGCCCTCCACTTCACCTGGAAGCCCGCTCCGCCCGCCGTGGAGGACGTGCTCGTCGACCTCGAGCGCGCCCTGTCGCAGTTCGCGGCGCGCCCGCACTGGGGAAAGGTCTTCCGGACCGACGCCGCCGGGATCGCCCCGCTGTACGAGCGGCATGCCGACTTCCTCAGCTTGGTCGAGCGGCTCGACCCGCGCGGCGCGTTCCGTAACGCATGGTTGGAACACCACCTCCTGACGAGCTGACCGCGGCAGTCGCGCGGGTCGACGGACCGGAGAAGGCCGGTCAGCTGAACGCAGTCACTCAACCGGTCCCCCTCGAGGACGGTCGTGCCCGGCATCGCTCCTGCACGCCGGTCGGACGGCTGAGGCCTGCTCGCACCACGCGGAACTGTGACCGGCGGATGGAGGGAGTCTTGTCCACCCCCTACCACGAGAGGAGAATTCCCCACGGAAAGGAAAGGCGATGACCGCGGACTTCTGGAACTTTCGCGACTTTCGGCCCGTCTCCGCCGGGGACATCGATCTCTCCGGTTTCGAGGTGATGGGACGAGACGGTTCGATCGGTGTCGTGGACAAGGCGACCAACAAGGTGAGTGCCAGTTATCTGGTCGTCGACACCGGCGACTGGCGCCCGCACCACCAGGTCATTCTCCCGGCCTTCACGGTAGAACGGATGGATTCCGAGGGAAGAGTCGTCTTCGTGGACCGCACCCGCAAGGAGATCGAGGACGCACCGGACGTCACGCGCGCAGAGATGAGGGCGGCTCGATTCAAGGACCGGCTGTCGGGCTACTACCACGGGTTGTACGACACGGGACTCTGACGAGCCGCCTCGAGGGGCCGGGACGAACGACTTCTCCCGTTCCGGTTCGCTTCTCCACTGGATCGATCAGGTCAGCCCTCACATCGCGAAAGCCGTGTGCGGCTGTAGCGTGTCGCCCCTCGGACACCCCTCACCCGGGTGTTCCTGCAGGTCGGGAACCCGGGATGTCTCGCTGCAGGGGCTTCTGACGCCCTCGCATACCCGCGTGGTACTGCACGCCTCGGATCCCCCAGCAGCGCCGCGAAGCGGTCCGCCGCCTGGTGACCCGTGCCGGGGTGGACGTGCTGGTAGACGGGGAGCGGAATGGTGGCGCTCGCGTGCCCGAGGCGCTCCGAGACGACCTCCACCGGCACGCCGTCGCCGAGCAGCAGGGTCGCGGGGGTGTGGCAGAGGTCGTGCAGCCGGATCACCGGCAGTCGCTTTTCCCCGGTGCTGCCGCGATCCTGTGCCCGACCCGCAGGGCTCGGCGTCGCTGCGGATCATGCGGGTGCCCACCGCCGGCGCCCTGCCGGCTCGGGCCCGGACCAGCTGACCTGCCTGGACCAGCGCGAGGAGCGTCAACAGCCGCGCCCCGTGTCCCGCATCCTCCGTCGATCCCCTCTGCCATCGGAGGGCTGCTCTCCCTGATCCGTGTCAGTCCGAAGGGAACAGTCGGGCCAGGCGATCACCACCGCGCTACGCGATGACTGTGCCAGGGTCGATGGGTGACTCCCCGCGGGGCGGCCGATGTGGTGGGCGAGCTCGGTCGGCTCCTGCCGGGCGCGCCGGTTCCTCTGTCGATCCGTTGCTGGGACGGCTCCGAGGCCGTCGTGGAGGGAGCTCCCACGCTGGTCGTAGGCCACCGGAGGGGCCCGGCGCCGCTTGGTCTACGCGCCTGGGGAGTTGGGGCTCGCCCGCGCCCACGTCAGCGGGGACCTCGACGTCGCGGGGGATCTCTACGCGGCACCGACCTCCCCGGACGAGCTGCCGTCCCGCCCGGAGCTGCACGTGGATCGGCGGGCCCCGGCGCGGCTGGTCGGCCCGCTGCTGCGGCTCGGGGTGCTGGGGCTGCCCCCAGCACCGCCGATGGACTGGAGGGCACCCGTCGGCTCCAGCCGCTACCTGCCCCGGAGACGGGGAGGCGTCAGGCCGGCGACCCAGAACCCGTCCGGGGCGACGCACCGCGGTTGCGCACCATGCCGGGGCACCACCCGCTGGAGGTGGTGCTGCGGCTCCGCCCGGGGGGCGGGACGAGCCGGCCGTGCAGCTTCCGCCCGTCGTCGGCCCAGTGCAGCAATTCCTCCTCCCACGGCCGGTCGAGCAGTGCCGCGCGCTCGTGCAGCTCGACCTGGACGGACAGGAACCCGCGGAGTCCCCGCCAGGCCCGCGACGTCGGCGTCCTCCAGCTGAGCATCGGTCCCCTCCCGGACTGCCCGGCTTCCGGCGGCATCCGCCGCCGGACCCAGGGTCGACCGCGCGAGGCCCGGGGGCCAGTGGCGGGAGTGACCCCGACCGCGTCCTTCGTGCCAGCTTCCGGCCGGGTTCACGACTCGCGGACGTACGCGGCGCCTCATGGCCATCCCCTGCCCCGGACCCCTCGCGCTCCCTCCAGGGGTCCACGGGGGACCCCCACGGCCCGGACTCGTGATGCGCCGAGGGTGCCCGCCCACCGATACGGGTAGCACAGGACCATGAGCGCTGAGGACAAGATCAGGAACAAGGTCGAAGAACTGCGCGGCAAGGGCAAGGCAGCCGTCGGCCGCGCCACCGACGACCCCGACCTCGAGGCCGAAGGCAGGGCTGAAGAGACGAGAGGCAACGTCAAGCAGGTGGGCGAGAAGATCAAGGACGTCTTCAAGTGAGACGGGTCCGTGGACTCCTGCCGCGTTCCCTGTCACGCTGAGACCCTCACGGTCCGTCGATCTCCACCCCGCCGACCTGCCCGTCGTCCGCGAGCGCGTCGATGGGCAGGCGACCGAGTGGCGTCGGTCCCCTGGAGGCCGGCTACCGGTGCGTGCCCGTCCGGTCTCCTTGCTGATCGAGCCAGGCCCGCAGTTCGTCCGCCAAGGCGATGGGGGCGTCGAGGTGCACGAGGTGACCGGCGGCGCTGACGAGGCGCAGTGTCGAGCCCGGGATCGCATCGCGCAGGGACCTGGCTCGAGCGACGGGGATCCAGGTGTCGTCCTCCCCCCACACGATGCGGACCGGCGCTCGGACGCCGTGCAGTCGGCCCGCGAAGCCGTCGGTGAATCGCTCGTCGGCCTGGGCGATCCGGCGGTAGAAGGCCGGGCGGCCCTGCTCGGTCAGCCACGGGCCGCCAGTTCGTCGAGTTGCACCTCGGTCAGACCACGATGGCTCGCGCCGGCGATGTAGGCCCGCAGCGCTCCTGCAAGGACGGCTTCCGGTAGTCGAGCGAAGACGTCGGGGTGGTCCTCGACCAGGTTGAAGAACGGAGACCCCCAGGGGCGCAGGGCGACGACGTCCACCAGGAGCAGCGATGCGACTGGACTGCCGTGCAGCAGGTGTGCTCGCAGCGAGACCGCGCCGCCGAAGTCGTGTGCCACCACGTGAGGCGCGTCGAGGCCCCCGTGGTGAGCAGATCGGCGAGCAACTGGCCCCGCACGTCCAGATCCACGGGGTGTCCGGGCTCCTTCGACGACAGTCCGTAGCCGGGCATGTCCCAGAGGTAGACCGTGAAATCGCGGCTCAGGGCGTCGGCGAAGGGTCTCCACAGGGCAGACGACCGCGGCGTGCCATGGCAGAAGACGACCGGCGCCCCGAACCGGCCCTCTCCCACGCCACCGAGCGACCGCGCCACGAGTACAGACGGTCCAGCGAGCTCATCCCGGCGGCCGCCCTTTCCCTCTCCCGGAGACCACGCAGCGATCCTCCCCCGGCGACGCCCTCGCGACCCGGCCCCTGCCCTGGGCTTCGACGGGCCGGCAGTGGACACCAGGACGGATCCGGTCCGGTGCAGCACCGGGCGAACGGCCGCTCATCGCAGCCCACGCACCAGGCCGCCGCGGATGCACAACCGGACGAGGACGTCGCCGGGCTGGCCGGTGACGTCCTCGTCGCCGTCCGCCCCGCGTGTAGCGGGCGCTTCCCCACCTGCGTCACGGCAGCACGGTGGTCGACCCGACTGCCACGGAGGCCGCTGTCGGGGTGGCGTCCTCTCGACTCCGGTCGCTCCGCACGTCACCGGCGGAACGGTGCCCGTACCAGCCCCCGCGGGTCAGGCCGTCGCAGACCGGCAGCCCGACGGCGATGCCCGGACCGGGGAGCGGCTGCGCGGAGCGGGTGGCCCGCTGCGCCCGTGTCGTGCCGGGGCGCTCCGCCGACACCCCGGCAGGGACGAGGGGGAGGTGGTGGTGCGGACGCCCCTCCGCCGCACTGACCCTCCCGGCGCCGGGTCCGGAGGTGGAACAGGACGACCGGCGCCCGCGTGCGCTGCCGGGCCGGGGGCGGCGCCGCCTCGGGGAATGCGAAGGGACGGCCCGGGTTTGTCCCTCGGCGTGACCACCGTGACCCGCGCGTCGGTCGGGCTCCGCTCCGAGCGCGGACCCGTGCTCGGAGCGGTGATGCTCAGCACCGCGCTCATCGCCCTCGACAGCACCATCATCGCGACGGCCGTCCCGGCTGTCGTCGACGATCTCGGCGGGTTCAGCCAGTTCCCGTGGCTGTTCAGCGTGTACCTGTTGACGCAGGCGGTGACCGTCCCCGTCTACGGCAAGCTCGCCGATGTCTACGGGCGCAAGCCGGTGCTGCTGTTCGGCATCGCGGTGTTCGTCGCGGCGTCGCTGTTTTGCGGCCTCGCCTGGTCGATGCCGGCGCTCATCGTGGGTCGTGCGTTGCAGGGCATCGGCGCAGGTGCCGTCCAGGCGATCGGGATGACCGTCATCGGCGACATCTACACGGTGGAGGAGCGCGCGAAGGTCCAGGGCTACCTCGCGTCGGTGTGGGGGGTGTCCTCCGTGCTGGGGCCGACGCTCGGCGGCGTGTTCAGCGATTACCTGTCCTGGCGCTGGATCTTCCTGGTCAACCTGCCCCTCGGCGCGGTGGCGCTGGTGGTGCTGTACCGCCGGTTCAGCGAACGGGTCGAGCGCCGGGAGCACCGCCTCGACGTCGCGGGCGCAGTGCTGCTGTCGGTGGGCTGCTCGCTGCTCATCCTGGGGCTGCTCGAAGGCGGCAGCGCGTGGGCCTGGACGTCGGGCGTCTCGGTCGCCGTCCTCGTGACGGCGGTCGCGCTGCTGGCTGCGTTCACCGTCGTCGAGCGACGGGCCGCGGAGCCGGTGCTGCCGCTCTGGGTGCTGCGGCGCCGCATCCTGCTGACCGGCAACGTGGCCGCACTGGCGCTGGGCGCGCTGCTCATCGGGCTGAGCTCGTACCTGCCGACGTGGGCGCAGGGCGTACTGGGCGCCAGCGCGCTCGAGGCCGGCTTCGCGCTGGCGGCGCTGACCCTGGGATGGCCGATCGCGGCCAGCCAGGCCGGCCGGCTCTACCTGCGCATCGGCTTCCGCAACACCGCTCTCATCGGCGTCGTCCTGGCCGTGCTGGGGACGACCGGGACGGCGCTGCTCGGACTGCACGCGCAGCTGTGGCAGGTCGCAGCGTCGATGTTCGTCACCGGGATCGGCCTGGGGCTGTCGTCCTCACCGCTCATCGTCGCGGTGCAGTCGGTAGTCGGCTGGAACCGGCGCGGTGTGGTCACCGCCACGAACATGTTCGCCCGGTCGATCGGGTCGGCGGTCGGCGCAGCGGTGTTCGGCGCGATCGCGAACACCACGCTGGCCGGTCGCTTCGCGTCGCCGCCGGCCGGCCTGGAGGGCGACGTCCCGACGGACGTCGACGGCACGACCGCCGCACTGTCCCGGGGCGGCGCGGTGGCCGAGTACGCGCGGGAGAGCCTGCACGCGGCGTCGCACGGTGTGTTCATCGCGACGGCCGTCACGGCAGTCGTCATCGCGGTAGCCGTGGCGGCCATGCCGCGGCGCACCGAACGGCTGCGTTTCGACGACGAGCACAGCACGGACGAGGCCGCCACTCCCGGTCCTGGCCCCGCAGCGGAGACTGCGGGGCGCGCGCCCGAGCCAGACTCTGCGGATGGCCATCGACCTCCACCGAGCTGACGGCGACGGCCCTGCTGAGGCCACGACGCCGTCCCACCTCCACCGGCCACCTGCCGGGCTGACGATGCCGCAGTCACCCTCCGGGTGTCGCCTGCAGGTCCTCGCGCAGCCGGACGCGCACCGCACGGAACGGCAGTCCGCCGGCCGGGGTCTCGGTCCACTCCACGGCCACCACCTGCCCCGTCCGCAGCGCGCCTCCGGCCGTGTCACGGGTCGCGACGGACGCATCGGCCCAGCAGCCGCCGACCAGGTCGGGCACCTCGATGACGGCGCCACGCTCGTCCTCGTCCCACCGGATCACCGTGCCGACGGACGTCCCACTGCGACTCATGACCCAAGGCTGCGCGCCGGGCCTGTCCAGATCAACGGTGGCTGCTCGCCCGCCCTGGCGTCGGGAACCTCGGCGGGTGTCGTCCCCGGCCGGTCGTCCGATCGGCGTGGCAGTCGGGGGGCCGCGCACGCGCGACCGTGGCGGGGTCGCCACCCTGCTCCCTCAGGGCGCGCCGACGGCGCGCAGGCGGGGGCTCACCCGCGCCCGCGCCGTCGGGTGGAGCACGCGGACACGCGGACCCGACCGGGCGGGTAAGCCTGGGCGCGGTGTGGGGTCGGGTGTTCGACGCCGTCCATGCACGGCGGCACGTGATCGTCGGGGCCGGCCCTCTCGGCCCGGAGGACGTCGTCCGCGACGGCGCGGGGCTACTGCGACCGGCCGCGGATGTCCTCGGTGAGCACGGCCTCCGACCGGTCGCCGGCCGCGCCATGCGGGTCGTGTCCTCAGGAGGTTCGCCCTCCTGCCGCTTCGCGCAGGAGGAACGCGCCGTACCCGACGACGCGGGCGCGCCCCGCTCCGCTGTCCGCCGACGTGGCCATACGGAGCAGTTCGACCGACAAGTGGCGCTCGGCGGCGTGGTGCAGCGGCCCGCGCAGGGGTTGGTGGCCACAGGCGTCGTCCGGGCGCAGGGCGGCGGCGTCCCGGGCCAGGACCGCGTCGGCCGTGCGCCGGTCCCGCTCGCGCGCCGAGGGCTCGTCGAGGTGGTGGCTGAGGTCGGTGGAGACGACGGCGAGGGCGCCGTCGACCGCGGTCAGGACGGCCGCCACGGACTCCGGCTGCGTTCGGCCGACCAGCACCGGCAGCACCGCGACCTCGGGGCCGAGGACGCGCTGGAGGAACGGCAGCTGCGTCTCCAGGGAGTGCTCGCCGTCGTGGGGACGGTCGTCCACCGCCACGCCGGGCAGCGCAGCGGCCACCGTCCGGGCGTCGTCGTCGACGTCCACGCTGCCCAGCGGGGTGGCGAGGGCGTCCACGGCCGGCACCGCCATCCCGTCGAGCGGCCAGAAGTGCGCCGGCCCCAGCAGCACGACCCGGGTAACGGCATGCGGTGCCGCGGTGAGGTGCGCGTACGCGGTTGCGGCCACCGCGCCCGAGTACCGGTACCCGGCGTGCGGCGCGACCACGGCAGCCGGCGGCACCGGTCGCGGCTGGCCGCAGACCTCGTCGAGCAGTCGGTCCACCAGGTCGTGCAGTTCCTCCGGATCAGCGGGGTAGAACCGGCCGGCGACCGCGGGCGGGCGCACGCGCACCGGTCAGCTCCCGGCCACGGACACCGGCAGCCGTCGCGCTCCCCACCTGCCGACCGGCCCGTCGTAGCGCCCCGGCACGGCGGCACCGCAGGAGGCGCAGCGCCCGTCGTCGGTGAGCCGGTAGCGGCCGATGACGTACCAGTCCCGCTCGACGACGGCCTCGCCGCAGGCCGGGCAGGTGGTGCGGCCCCCCTCGGCGTCGTGCACGTTGCCCGTGTAGACGAAGCGCAGCCCGTGCTGCTGGGCGATCCGCCGCGCGCGGGTCAGCGTCGCGGGCGGTGTGGGCGGGACGTCGCGCATCTTGTAGTCCGGGTGGAAGGCGGTGAAGTGCAGGGGGACGTCGGGCCCCAGGTTCTCGGCGATCCACGCGCACTCGGCGCCGATCTCCGCGTCGGAGTCGTTGTGCCCCGGGATGAGCAGCGTGGTGATCTCGAACCACACGTCGGTCTCGTGCCGCAGGTGCACGAGGGTGTCGAGCACCGGCTGCAGACGGGCGGCGGCCACCCGCCGGTAGAAGTCGTCGGTGAACGCCTTGAGGTCGACGTTCGCCGCGTCGACGTGCGCGTACAGCTCTCGCCGGGCGGCGTCGCCCACGTAGCCGGCGGTGACCAGGACCGCCTTGATCCCCCGGGCCCGGCAGGCGTCGGCGACGTCCACCGCGTACTCGAGGAAGATCGTCGGGTCGTTGTAGGTCATGGCGACGCTGCGGCAGCCCAGCCGCTCGGCGGCCGCGGCGATGTCGTCGGGGCCGGCGGCGTCGGAGAGCCGGTCGATCTCCCGCGACTTGGAGATGTCCCAGTTCTGGCAGAACCGGCAGGACAGGTTGCACCCGGCGGTGCCGAACGACAGCACCGCGCTGCCCGGCAGGAAGTGGTTGAGCGGCTTCTTCTCGATGGGGTCCACGCAGAACCCGCTCGACCGCCCGTAGGAGGTCAGCACGACCTGGTCGTCGACGCGGCCGCGCACGAAGCACAGGCCCCGCTGGACCTCGTGGAGCCGGCACTCCCGCGGGCAGACGTCGCACTGCACGCGACCGTCGTCGAGCCGGTGCCAGAACCGGCCCGGGACCGTGAAGCGGTCGTGGAGACTGATGTCGGCCGTCATGACGCCTCCCGCACCCACGATAGGCGCGCACAGCGGGTGGACGGGTGCTCTGAGAGCAGCCCTTCCGAGCGGACCCGGCCCCAGCACACCTCCCGGGTGCGGGGCCACACGATGACCCAGGACCCCCCGGCGTCGGCCGCGGGTTCGCGGCGGTTCATCGCGGTGCATCGGCTCATCGCGGTGCATCGGCGCAGCTCACACGGACCACGGAACTCCGGGGGACAGCGGCGAACCAGCTCGAACTCGGGCCGATGGTGGTCAGGATGGCGGTCAGGCTGACGCCGCCCGTCGTGCGCGGCTACAGCAGGTTGTGAACCGGTGTCAGGTCGTGGCGGGCGGCGTGGAGTCACAGGTCCCGCCGTCGATCGCCACGTGGGGGGTGTGGGCTGTCCAGCGTGGCCTGTACCGATCCCGGAACCGATGCCGGCGTCCCGCGCGTGTCGCAAGGACTCGTCGAGAACTCGAGGGTGACCCCAACACCGCGACGCCTATCGTGTAGGGAGGAATCCGCGCTCGCTTCATCCCCACGATCCAGGGAGCCCTCTGGTGAGCGAAAGCAGAACGGGCGAGGACGCGCGCGGGTCAGTGGGCGGTTACATTCACGATGCCCTGCTCTACGACTCGGTTGGTGAGCTCACCGGCGTCGCGGCACCCTTTCTCCTGGAAGGTCTCGCCGCCGGGGATGCTGCCGTCATCGCCGCCGGCGCTCGTACGACGAGCGTCTTGACCGAGGCTGTCGACCGGGACCCACGGGTCCACGTGCTGGGGCGCTCCGACGTCTACGGCACGCGCACCCCCGCGGCGATCACGGCCATCCGCCGGTTGGCGGAGCGGAGCGCGGCGGTGGGCATCGGCCGGGTCCGAGTGGTCGGCGAGGTCGACTTCGGGCGCACCCGGAGGGACTGGCTGGAGTGGCAGCGCTACGAGGCTGTGATCAACATCGCCCTCGCGCCGTGGCCCTTGTGGGGCCTGTGCGTCTTCGACGCACAGCGACTGCCCGAACAGGTCCTCGTGTCCGCCCTGCGCACGCATCCGAACCTCGTCACCCCGGAGGGCCGCGCATCCAATCCGCTCTTCGGCGACCCGGTGCGTTATCTGCGCTCGCTCCCGGTACCCCAGGAACCGTTGGAGAGCACGCCGCCGCGGCTGGCCGCATGGAATGTCTCTGACTTCATCGGCCTCCGGCACGCCGTCGCGACGGAACTCGCCACCTCGGACGCTCCCCGCGAAGTGCTCGGAGACTTCTCGATCGCGGTCGACGAGATGACCTCCAACGCCGTCCGGCACGGTCGACCCCCGATCGACGTCGCGCTGTGGATCTCCTCCGACCGGCTGGTCTGCACCATCAGGGACGGAGGACGCGGATGGATCGACCCGCTGGCCGGCTACGATCCCGCGCACGGCGGCGACCTGTCCCGCGGCGGCATGGGGTTGTGGCTGGCACGCCAGCTCTGTGACCACGTCGACATCACCCATCCTGGGGAAGGCGTCAGCGTGCGACTGACCACGCGTCTGCACTGAATGAAGCCGGAACCAGCCGTCTGTTCCAGCCGCCATTCGAGCCCCCCGCCGACGGCCGACGGACACGAACCGCCCTGCGCGTTCCTCGATCGGTGGTGGCAGTACGGGAAAGGCGCCGGCTGAGCCGCGTCCCAGCGCGAGCGGTGTCGTGTCCAACTGGCACCGCCACGTCCTCGTGGTCACCGCCGCCCCGCGCCTCGTCACCCTGCTGCGGACCGGCCGAGGCGGCTGCGCCGGTGGGAACTCCGGGACCTGTCCTGGCGATCTCCACTGGCGCGGCGTCGTGCGACGGCCCGCCACCCTCGGTCCGACCGGCGTGGCTCGACCGCCGCGGCCTCCGGGCAGCCGCGGCGGCTGCTGAAGTCATCCACGGGATGGCCGCGGACCGCGGCAACCCCCTACTGGGTGGCCGTGGCCTCCACCTCGGGCGCCGCCACGGCCGGTGGCCTCTCGTACTGCTCGGCGGCCGGCTCGGGGTGCGTCGGCATCATCGGGCCGTCGCCCGCCGGGTCGAGCACGTCCTCCTCGAACCACTCGTAGCGGCCGGAGAGCACCTGCTGCGCGGCCTCGTACTGGGCGTCGTCGTCGTTGGCCCGCAGGGCCGTGAACAGCCGGTCGGCCCGACGGCGGGCCTGGCCGCAGAACAGGTCGGCCAGTTCGACGGCCTGCTGCCTGCGGTCGGGCTGCTCGCGGGCGATGGTGTCCGCATACACACACGCGCACGTGATCCCGTAGAGCTCGGCGCCGATGTCGACGATCCGACCGAGCAGGTGGCCCTTGTGCTCGAGGCGCGCCTGGTAGCGGCCCATCGCGTAGAAGGTCGAGCGCGCGAGCTTGCGCGAGTGGCGCTCGGCGTAGCGCAGGTGCCTGGCCAGGTCGCCAAACTCCGAGAACGAGCCGGGACGCTGGCCGGCGCCCGTCGTCAGCGTCGGGAACCACGTGGCGTAGAAGGCACCCGCCTTGGCGACGGCCTTCGCCTTGTCGGCCAGGCCGGAGTCGCCGAGCAGTACGTCGCCCGCGACCTGCAGGTGCTGGTCGACGGCCTCACGGGCGATCAGAAGGTGCATGATCTCCGTGGAGCCCTCGAAGATGCGGTTGATGCGCATGTCGCGCAGCATCTGCTCGGCCGGCACCGGCTTCTCCCCGCGCTGCGCGAGTGACTCGGCGGTCTCGTATCCGCGGCCGCCGCGGACCTGGACCATCTCGTCGACGGCGGTCCAGCCGAGTTCCGACCCGTAGAGCTTCGCGAGCGCGGCCTCGATGCGGATGTCGTTCCGCTCGTCGTCGGCCAGCCGGCTCGACACGTCGAGCATCGCCTCGAGGCCGAACGCCGTGCCCGCCAGCCAGGCGAGCTTCTGCGCGATCGGGTCGTGCTCGCCGATGGGCTGGCCCCACTGCTTGCGCTCGGCCGACCACTCGCGCGCGATCTTGAGCGAGTACTTGACCATGGACAAGCAGAACGTCGGCAGCGACAGGCGGCCGGTGTTGAGCGTGGTGAGCGCGATCCGCAGGCCCTCGCCCTCGCCGCCGATGACGTCCTCGTCGGGGACGAAGACGTCATCGAAGCGCGTCACCGAGTTCTCGATGCCCTTGAGCCCCATGAAGTCGTTGCGGTGCTCGACCGTGATGCCCGGGCGGTCGTACGGGCAGAGAAAGGCGGTGATGCCGCCCCTGTGGCCGTGGGACCTCGGGACGACGGCCATGATCACGACCACGTCGGCGATCGCGCCGTTGGTCGCCCAGAGTTTCGTGCCGTTGATCCGATAGCCGGTGCCGTCCTCGGTCGGGACCGCGGTCGTGCTCATCCGCGCCGGGTCCGAGCCGACATCCGGCTCGGTCAGCAGGAACGCCGAGATGTGGTCCTTGGCGAGCTTGGGCAACCACTGGCGTTTCTGCTCCTCGGAGCCGAAGTGGCGCAGCGGCTCAGGCAGGCCGATCGACTGATGCGCGGACAGCAGCGTCGAGATCGACGAGTGCCACGTGCCGGCCATGGCCAGCGCCTTGTTGTAGTAGACCTGACTCAGCCCCAGCCCCCCGTACCCCTCGGGGATCTTCATGCCGAGGGCGCCCAGGTCCCCGAGTCCCTGGATGACGTCCTCGGGGATCTTCGCCTCGCGCTCGATCTGCCGCCGGTCGACGCGCTCGGTGAGGAAGGCGCGGAGGCGCTCGAGGAACGCCTCGCCCCTCTCGACTGCGGCTGGTTCGAATTCGGGCTGCGGGTGGATCAGGTCGAGGCGGAAGTTGCCGAGGAAGAGTTCCTTGCCGAACGACGGCTTGGTCCACTCGGTCTCGCGACTGGCCTCGGCGACGTGCTTCGACTGTTGGTATGACGGATTCGACGCCATGGACCAGGATCTCCTCCTGTCCCTACCTCGACAACGGACCTCGACGCCGGGAGGCCTGGACGGCCCGGTAGCGGACCGTGATGGCGAGCTGCGGGTCCGTGTGCAGTCCGACCTTCCATCGGCCATCGACCCATGGATGCTTCTCACGGTTGGTCCGTCATGCCAGCTACGCGCTGCGGGTGCGCCGGTGGAGGCTGTGGTGGGTGATCGGGGAGCCCGTTCTCGATGGGCTGTGGGGACGTCACCGTGCTCGAGGCCAGAGCCGTGGGCACATGTAGCGAGTCGCCCCTCGGACACCGTCCCACCCCGCTGTTCCTGCAGATCAGGACGCCGGGGCGTATCCGTATCCGGGCCTCTCAGGTCCTCGTGATGCCCGCGGCTCGCCACCTGGTCGACGAGGTGCGAGCCGCCGCCGACGGGATCGCCAGGACGATCGTCATGCGCGGCTGACCACCGTGCTCCTCCCCCATCTCGGGAGCCAGCGGTGGACGGCTTCCACGGCGCGGTGCCCACGTCGCCCTCGGGCACCCGGACCGGAGCCCTCGCGGCTCGGGCGACCGTGGGGGCTCCGTCGCTGCTCGACTCGTCCCTGCTCAGTGCCCGTCGGTCAGGCCGCGCCTGACTGCGGCACAACCGACAGCGCCTCGGTCAACAGCATGACCAGCGCCTCGAGCTGCACGTCGGCCGACGACGAGACCTCCTCGTCCGACCCGTCGAGCGCCCGGGCGGCGAGCCCCGCCTTGCTGTCGATCAGCTCCGCGATCCGGGCATCGATGGTCTGCGCAGCGATGATGCGCCACGCGGTGACGGGCTCGGTCTGACCGATGCGATGGCTGCGGTCGATGGCCTGGGTCTGCTCTGCATCGGTCCAGGACAGCTCGGCGAGCACGATGTTCGAGGCGACCTGCAGGTTCAGGCCCACGCCGGCTGCGGTCAACGAGCAGACCGCGACGGCGACATCCGGGTCGTTGACGAAGGCGTCGATGTTCCTCTGCCGCGACGCGGGCGACTGGTTCCCACGGATCGACGAGAACCGGACCCCCTGCCGGGCGAAGGTGTCCTCGGCGGCATCCATCACGTCGACGTGCTTGGCGAAGAAGACGACCTTGCCGGCGCTGCGGGCCAGCTGCGCCGCGTAGTCCGCAGCGAGGCCGGCCTTCGCCTGGCCGATACGCCGCATCATGTTGAACACGTTCTCGCCGGCCTGCGCGGTGGTCGCGTCCTTGAGCTCCCACCGGGCCACCCGACGCACGAGGTCGTGGTCGATGCCTCCGACGACGGCGGTGGCCGAGCGGTTCGCGAGCGCGGTCTCGTACCGCGCCACCATCCGGCGGGCGAGCTCCCGTTCGGCCGCGCGGATCGACCGGCCAGCCGGCCCGTCCAGCTCGACGGGGAGATCGGCGATGCGGCGGGCGGGGATGTCGGCGGCCACGTCGACCTTGCGCCGGCGGACGATCCCGAGGTCGATCACGCGCCGGCGGGCGACGGCGTAGAAGCCGGGGTCGGCGGGCGTCAGGCCGGTGTCCTCGAGCGCGTCCATCAGCTCGCCGAGCGGCTTGGCGTCGTCGATCCAACCGAGGAACTGCCAGATGGCACGGAAGTCCTCGATGTCGTTGATCAGCGGGGTGCCGGTGAGGGCCATCAGCAGAGGCCGCGGGGTGCGTGACCGGATGCGGTCCGAGAGCTCCAGCACGTGCTGCGAGCGCTGGGATGTCTTGTTCTTGATGAAGTGGGCCTCGTCGAGGACCATCCCGCGGAAGCCCAGGTCGCCGAGCCAACCCACGTGGCGGTCGAGCACCTCGTAGTTGACGACGATGATGTCGGCGAAGCCGTCGATCGTGTCGCCGTCTCCCTGGACCACGGTTGCCGAGCGGTGGGGGGTCCAGCGGCCGGCCTCTCGGGCCCAGTTGGTCTTGACGACGTTCGGCACGACCACGAGCAGCGGGTAGGCGTTCACCGCGTCCGCGGCGACCAGTGCCTGGGCCGTCTTGCCCAGACCCGGCTCGTCAGCGAGGAGGAAGCTCCGGTGACCGGCCGCGGCCGCGGCAACGAGCTGGGCCTGGTGCGGCATCAGCGCCAGACCCTTCACCGCGCCCCGCCACGACGGCGCGGGAAGGAGCATGCACGCCGAGTCCCCGCCACCGGCGCGCTCGAAGGAGCTGAGGAGCGGGCCGATCAGCTCCCAGCCGGCCAGGCGGCGCGGACGGGCGGTCCGCTCCCGAGCAGCGGAGAAGTCGGGTGCGAGGAAGGGGTTGGCCATCTGTCGGGAGACCACCGACTGCGGCACGACGCGGCGCTCAGGAGTCGCGGGCGCAGCCGGGGTCTCCGTCGGCGGGACCTCCTCGGGCGCCAGCTCGACGCCGACGGCCCGCAGCATGTCCCGCTTGAGCGCCCGGGCCGCATCGGAGGCGACGGCGTCCTCGGCGAGCAGCGCCAGCAACCCAGCATCTTGCACCGCGGTCGTCGCGAGGATGGTCGCGATGCCGTCCAGGCGCTTGAGCTGCTCGGCCCGATGGCTGTCGCTGCCGGACGCCTCAGCCTGGACGCGGGCGCGCTCCTCGCGCAGCAGCAGGGCGACGGCCTGGAACTGCGTGCGCACGGCAGGCGTGACACGGCCGCGCTGGGTGGCCGCCTCGACCTCACGGACGGCTCGAGCGAGCACCACGACGACGTCGCCACGATGGCGGACCCGTCGCTGGTTCCGCGGGGCGGTCCGGCGAGCGCCCGCCTTGCGCTGGCCTGGTCGTGCCACAGACTCCTCCTCTGGAATGCCGGCCTCGGTGACCGCGGCAGCATGCCGCACAGCCCCGCGGACGGGGCGCACCATGCCCCGGGGCGGGGGCCTGGTCCTCCGAACGCCCAGCCGACCTGCGAATCTCCAACGATCGACTCCGCCGGCCTCAGCGGCTCTGAGGGGACCCGAAGTCGCCGGGGTTGGGCTGGTGATCACGGACCGAGAAAATCGACGCCGGACGACCGGCTTCTGTCTCGTCGTCGATAGCTCGCTCATGTCAACGCGTGCGAGGGCGCAGGATTCCCGGCCGATCATCCGCTGGACCGAAGACGGCCGGAACCGGTGAGGGCAGCGACGAATGGGTCGCTTGGGAAGGGTCGAGCAGTCGGCCGCGCAGCGACCCCGCAGCCGTGTGCGCATGTGGCGAGTCGCCCCTCGGACACAGTCCCACCCCGGTGCTCCTGCAGATCAGGATCCGGAGGTGTCTTGCTGTCGCGGCTTCTGAGGCCCTCGTGATACCCGCGTGGTACTCCACGCGCCGGATCAGCCCTCGAGCAGCGCGGCGAAGCGGTCGGCCGCCTCGTGGCTCGTGCCGGGGTGCACGTGCTGGTAGACGGTGAGCGGAATGGTGGCGCTGGCGTGGCCCGAGCGCTCGGAGACGATCGTCACCGGCACGCCGTCGGCCAGCAGCAGGGTGGCGTGGGTGTGCCGCAGGTCGTGCAGCCGGATCCCCGGCAGCTGCTCCTCCCCCAGCGCCGTGCGCGCCTGGGCGACCTGGCCGGCGAAGCGGTGGGAGAACCGCTCCGGGTGCCGGTGGGTGCCATCGAGATCGCTGAGCACGGGTTGAGCAGGGCCATGGAGGCCGACTCGCGGGCAGACTCTCGTTGATCACCAGCCTGCCGACGATGGTGTCGCCTTCGCCCGGTACAGCCGAGACCAGAGCTTCGTCGTGCTGCGGGACGACTGGCGGTTTGCTGCCGCGATGCCGGCCGGGTCGATCGCCGACGCGCGTCGCCGGCGGCCGGTTCGTCGGCGTCGTCCCGGTCGTCCTCCTGCCGGTCCTCGCTGGCTGCTGCCGTCCGCCGTCAAGGTCTGGCGGCACCGCTGATGCGTCGGGCTGGGGGCTCGGGTGAGGAGGCGGCCGAAGACCACCCTGGGACACAGGAGATCGAGGATCAGGCCCCGTTCGGATGCAGCAGGAGGCCTCGCGGTCGGTGACCGCAGTGCCTCCTGCGTCGACGTGACCGACTCGGCCGCCGGCTCCTGGGCACGAGGGACGCCGTCGGGGTCCACGGCAACCGCCCGGCGTCAGACCGACGTCGGGACCCGGTTGGAGGTTCGGCGGGTGACCGTCCGGACGGTCCGCACGGCGGCGTCGCGGGCGAAGCCGAACGGGCCCATGTCCCACGGCCAGCGTGCGCTCTCCTCGGCTGCGGCGTCCCTCGCCGCCTGCTGCTCCAGCTCGAGCCTCGCGGCCTCCAGCTCCGCCCTCGCCGCCTCCAGCGCCTCGGCCGCCCGCCGCGCCTCCGCCGCCTCCCGCGCCTCGGCCGCCCTGCGGGCCTCGGCCGCCTTGCGCGTCTCCGCGGCCCTGCGCGTCTCGGCGGCCCTGCGCGCCGCGGCGGCCTCCCGCGCCTCGGCCGCCCGCCGCGCCTCGGCCGCCTCCTGCCGGGCGAGGATCACCTGCTTCTGACGTTCCGCCCGCCGCGCCTCGGCCGCCTCGGCCGCCCGCCGCGCTTCGGCCGCCTTGCGCGCCTCGGCCGCTTCGGCCGCCTGCCGCGCCTCGGCCACCCGCCGGGCCTCCGCCGCCCGCCGCGCCTCGGCCGCCCGCCGCGCCTCGGCCGCGTCCCGCGCCTCGGCCGCCCGCCGCGCCTCGGCCGCCTGCTGACGCGCCAGGATCACCTGCTTCTGGCGCTCCACCCGCCGCGCCTCGGCCGCCTCGGCCGCCTCGCGCTCCTGGACCGCCTTCACTGCCTCGGCGGCGTGCTGCCGCGCGAGGATGCCCTGTCTCCTGGTCTCCACCCGTTCGGACTCGGCCATGAGGAGCAGCTCCGCCTGCGCCTGCTCCACCCCCAGCCGCACCTTCTGCTGCAATCGCACGGCCTCGACGTCGTCGTGGTCGCGCAGCGCGGTGACCTGGTCGTAGGCACTCGGAGGAGCGAAGTTCAGCAGGACCTTCATCAGCACCGGCAGCAGCTCGATGCAGACGAAGAGCAACGAGAGCATCAGGTGTGCCACCTGCAGCGTGCTGTCGCGATCACTCAGCCGGCTCAGCGCCTGCAGCCGGATCAGGATGCCGTCCGCGTTGTCGTTCGTGGCCTCGAACACCGCCTGCAGGCGGTCCTGCTCCGCGGTGAGGCCGGCGAGCGTGGCCTCGTCGGCGGCGAGGCCGGCCTGTGCCTGTGCGGCGCTGCGAGCCCCGGCACCCTCGGCGGCGGTCACCGCGGCGTCGAGACGGGCCTTCGCGGCGGTCACCACAGCGGCCTGCGCCTCGGCCGCCGCCTTGGCACTCCGGTAGGCCCCGCCGTCCCCGGCGTCCCCTGTGCCGCACGTACCGTCCATCTCGCACTGCGCCTTCGCCGCCAGCTGCTGGTAGCTGCTGACCGCCTTGTCATAGGCGGCCTGCTCGGTCGCCAGCCGGTCGTTCACCGGCTTCAACGCCGGGTCCGCGTGCCCGCCACTGGCGACGACCGCCTGGTGGGCGGCGATCCGCTCCCTCAGTGCAGGGAGGTGCCGGAACCGGGCGTCGGACTCGAGGCGGGCCTTGTAGGCATCCGCCGCCTCGGCCTGGATCGACACGACCTCCCCGTCGATCTCGGGGCCGAACACCCGCAGGGTCAGCGGCGTCGCGATGACCGCGCCGAGCACCAGCGCGAGCCCGATCCTCGGCACGGCCAGGACGACGTTCCGCCGGAGCGACGGATCGTGCGCCATCCCCACCAGCAGCATCCGGTCGAGGTTGACGATCACCGCACCCCAGCCCAGCCCGATGAGCAACGCGACCGGCCACGAGGCGCCCAGCGCCATGTGCACCGCGAACGCTGCCGACAGGACGGCGAGGGCGCCGGTGCTCAGCAGGACGCCGCCCAGCGCGACGAACCGCGCGCGGGCGCGAGGCGCCGCCTCGAGGACGTCCGGGTGGGCGCCGGCGAGCACGGCCAGCGCGTCGCCGATCCGCCGGACTGGAACAGTCATCGCTGCGCTCTCCCCGGGCGACGGAGGTCGAGGGTCGGCCGTCGCCTCGCCTGTCTCATCGGCAGGCAGTGCCAGGAGCGTGATCACGCCCGGGCGGTTCCGACTGTCAGCACTCGACGACCCGGCGCAGGGCACCCGCCGGTGGTGACATCGAGCACAGTGCGTCGGGTGGGGCAACGGACACCGCGTGTGCGGCCCGGCACCTGCCCGCGGCCGCGAGCGGTCCGCACACTTCGCCCATGCGATTGGCTGTCTGTTCCTCCAAGGGCGGTGTGGGCAAGACGGCGATGGCCGCGAACCTGGCCGTCGCCCTCGCCCGACGCGGCAGGGTGCTCGCCGTGGACGTCGACCCCCAGGACAGCCTGGGTCGGGCCTTCGGGGTCGTTGCCAAGTCCGGCGATGACAGCCTGGCCGCACTCCTCGAGGACCCCTCCGCCGATGCGCGTGCCGTGGTCCGGCACGACGTCACGCCCGGGCTGGACCTGTTGCCGTCCCACCCGTCGCTGGAGACGGCGGCCGCCCACCTGGCCACGACCGGCGGGCTGGTCACGAGCGTGCGGCGGGTGCTGCGACCACTGGTGGGCGAGTACGAGCACGTCGTCCTCGACACCCGTGGGGACCTCGGTGGCCTCACCCTCGCCGCCATCTGCGCGGCCGACGCTGTCCTCACCGTCTTCACCAGCGATCCCGGCTCCGCGGTCGGCGTCGCACGCGTCGCGGCCTTCCTGGAGCAGCAGCGCACGTACGAGAACACCTCGGCCGTGCTCGTCGGGGTCGCGTGTGCGGTCTGGGACCAGCACGGTCGCGCGGCGCGTGAGGTCGCCGGTGCGCTCGACGGCACGGACCTCCCCCTGCTCCAGACGCGCGTGCCGCTGTCCCGTCGCGTACCGACCAGCACGTTGGCCAAGCGTCCTGTCGTGCTCTCCCACCCCACGAGCCCGGTGGCGACCGCGTACCTCGCGCTCGCCGACGAGGCCCTGACCGCCGCCGAGAGGGTCCAGCGATGACAACTGCCGACAAGATCCGTCCACGGGCCAAGCGCCCCCGTGCCCTGCAGGACGACCTGCTCGACGACCTGCGCCAGGCTGCGCCGATGCCCGTCCCGCAACCGGTGCACCGCGCGGCGCCGCCACCGGAGGAGCGCCGCGGCACGGCCTGGGTGCGGACGCCGATGTCGACGCCGACGCTGGAACTGCGGGTGACGCTCTGGCAGTGGTCGGCGCCCGGTGCCCGGCGTCTGCGCGGTGGCGTCGTCGTCAGCGCCGGGCCGGTGCGGATCTCCCTGACGGGCCTCGTCCACTGACCGGCTCCCGCACCGGGCCAGCCTGCCGACATGGCAGGCGACTGATCGGGTGCGGGCTCGCCGGGGTGTGACTTGCGACCCGGCGGGTCCGGGGGCAGGGCCTCGGGAGCGCTCACCGGTCGATCCGAGCCCACGGCGGCGGCCCTCACCACGCCGAGGCTGCGCCGGACCTGCAGCCGGCAGAGTCGGAGCGGGTCTCCCCGTCCCTGCCCCCGGCGGTCACTCGACCGGTCCTGATCTGGAGGACGGGCGTGTTGGGCATCGCTCCTCCACGCCGATCGAACGCCGCGCGCCCCATGCCGGGGTGCACGTGTTGGTAGACGGTGAGCGGAATGGTTGCGCTGGCGTGGCCCGAGCGCTCCGAAACCGCCTTGACCGGCACGCCGTCGGCGAGCAGCAGGGTGGCGTGGGTGCCGTCGAGGTTGCTGAGCACGAGCACCAAGTAGGTGAAACTGACTTTCGTCCTGGGAGACTCATGCTTCGAATGGCCGCAGGGTAGAAAGCGGCACATAAGTCTCACAGGTGAAGAACGTCGCCCCGCCTTGAACAGAAGAGCCGTCAGAGGTCCGGATTTTGACAGCCGGGCTACAGTGCACCATGGCAGAGGTACGACACACATACTGCGACCAGTGTGGGCACAAGTCAGGATTTACAAGGTTTTGTCCCCGCTGCGGTAAGCCGGGAACCGATCATCCGCATGCCCCGAGTGCGCTACGACCCGGCTACTGTCCCGGCTGTGGTCAAGAATACTCTACTGTGACGTCCAAGTACTGCTCCGTATGTGGCGCACCACGTTCGGGGAATGCACCAGACAACACAGAACCCTGTTGCCGTAGCTGCGGAAGACAGATAGCCACTGCTTCATCCGAGTACTGCTCTCACTGTGGAGGCAAGGTGCTCTATCGGTGATGGTTCCTCATTGCGTCCGTGAACCAGTTCCCTGCCGGAGACGTGGTCTCTAGCCCGCTGCTGGTCCTTCTCGACTCGCTCCTCGGACTGCAGCATTCCCTTACGGACGCCCCCTCACGTGTCGGCTCGCCGCCCACGACAGTCCGGCGGTGATCGCACGGATGCGGGGACGAGGTCCCGGGTAGTGGTCCGGGCATGACCGCGCAGCGCCAGGTCTTCCGCCCCGGTCAGGTCGTGCCGTGAGCGGGATCCACCGGTGCGACGTGGGCGACGACGACGGGCACGTCTACGAGTCCACCGACGTCAAGGGCCATCGCTTTCCTCCCTTGCCCGCCGGGTGCCGCGGAAGCGGGTGGGTGCTGGAACGGGCCGCCGCGCACCACTGAGGGACATCCGTCGAGATGGACACGGACCCGGGAGTGTCCCTGCTGAACCGGTAGCGCACCCGGATCGACGAATCCCACGGCACCGCTCCCCACGGCATCTTCTCTCGGGCGGTCCGTGCCGAGCAGCCCGGGTTCGACCAGTTCTGGGTCGCGAGCACCACGGGGTGCCCGGGGTCGCCGGCGGTGGTCCTGGCGATCACCGCCTAGCGCACGGCGTCCATCCGGCTGGGCTCGGCCGGCGTGATGCTGCCGCACCACCAGCCGCTGGTGACGTCCCTCGGACACTCCATCGCCTCGGTGTTCATGGAGGTCAGGAGCCCGGCGCGCTTCCGTGTCCGGAGCTCCTGGGACCTCGTGACCCATCGTGATGCTCCGCGGCCGGTGGAGAGGAGCTCCTCGGGTTCGCGGCCAACGTCCAGGGCGGCCCGGCTCCCGGAGCGGGCGAGGTGAGGGTCCAGAGGATTGGTAGAGCGCCGCGGGATTGTCGACCACGGCCGTGCCGGGGAGCTCGGTGAGCCGCTCACGACGACAGGTAGCGGATCACCGCCAGTACTCGGCGATGGTCGTCGTCGCTGAGCGCCAGGTCGAGCTCGTCGTAGATGTGGGACGTGTGTTGCACGACCGCCCGCTCGGTGATCGACAGGGTCCGGGCGATCGACGCGTTGGTCCGGCCCTCGGACATCAGGGCCAGCACCTGCTGCTGACGAGGGGTCAGCCGGTCGAGCGCATCGTGACGCCCCCTGGCGCGGGCGACCATGAGGCTCACGACCTCGGGGTCGAGGACGGTGCCGCCGGCCGCGATGCGGCGGAGGTCGTCGGTGAACGTGTCGACGTCGGCGATCCGCTGCTTGAGGAGGTACCCGACGCCGGACGAGCGATCGCCCAGCAGTTCGACGGCGTAGGTGCGCTGGAGGTGCTGCGACAGCACGAGGACGGCGATCTCGGGATGCTGTCGGCGGATCTCCATCGCCGCCCGCAGGCCCGCGTCCTTGTGATCGGGCGGCATCCGGATGTCGGTGACGACGATGTCGGGGACGTGTTCCTCCGCGCTGCGGACCAGCTCGTGCGCATGCCCGACCGCAGCGACGACGTCGAACCCGGCGGCCCGCATCACGTGCGTGAGCCCGCTCCGCAACAGCGCCTCGTCCTCGCCGATCACGACCCGCACGGCAGCTCCACCAGCAGGTGTGTGCCTCCGCCGGCCGGGCTCTCGATGGTGAACCGGCCACCGATGGCGTCGACACGGTCGGCGAGACCGTGCAGCCCCGCACCACCCTCCTGGGTCGCACCGCCGACGCCGTCGTCGGTCACGCCGATGACGAGCCGCGTCGGCGCGCGCTCGAGCGTCACGGTCACCTTCTCGGCCGCGGCGTGCTTGACCGCGTTGGTCAACGCCTCGGCGACCACGAAGTAGGCCGTCCTCTCGACCGTCGCCGGCAGGCGCCCGTCGACCTCGGCCACCGCCAGCCGGGTGGGCAGCGGCATGCGATCGACCAGGTCCTCGATCGCCGCGGTCAGGCCCCGCTCGACCAGGGCGGCCGGCATCAGGGCGTGGACGATCCCCCGGAGGTGCCGGGCGGCACCGTCGATGCCGATCCGGAGGCGCGTCGCCGCGTCGGGGAGATCGGCCGACCCGTCGATGCGGGCCAGTTCCTGTGCTTCCAACGCCAGCAGGACGAGCTCCACCTGCAGACCGTCGTGCAGGTCCTGGGCGATGCGCTGCCGTGCCCGGTCGCCGGCCTCGACGAGGCGGGCGCGCGACTGCTGCAGGTCGGCATGGCTGGCCCGCAGCTCGGCCGTCAACCGGTCGTGGTCGATGGCCAGGGCGGCCACCTGACCCGCCCCGCGGACCAACTCGGCGTCGTCGATGACGGTCGCGTCGTAGACGATGGCGCCGATCCGTCTCGACCCGAGCTCGATGTCGACCAGGCCGCGGTGCTCGCCCAGCGCCGACGGATCGAACGGGACGCCGTTGCCGTCCACGAGGGCGCGCCCGTCCCGCGACGCGTAGACGACCTGCAACGACGCGTCCCCGAGGGTGCGCCCGAGGGCATCGGCGAGCAGCTCCGGGGTGGCGGCGGACGACGCCAGCCAGGCACTGAGCTCCTGGATCTCGGCCGTCCTCGCGAACCCGCCGCGCAGCATCGCCGCCGCGAAGGCGACGGGCACCCCGGCCAGCAGGACGATCTGGAGCCCGACCACCTGCGCCAGCGAGAGACCGGCGGCCGGACCCAGGAGAGGACCGAGCGGCGTCGCCAGGACAGCCAGGGTCCCGTAGGCGTACAGCGGCAGCAGGACCCTCCGTTGGCCGGGCGTCGCGGTACGCAGCCGGTCGACGAGCACACCCGCGGTCACCAGCATGACCACCATCCCCGCGCCTCGCTGGAGCCAGGTGCCGGCGGAGAGGAGATCCGCCCGATGACCGACGGAGAGCACGCCGCCCGGGCTGGCACCCGGATCGAAGAGGTAGAGCGGGACCTGCAGGACGAGTGAGACCACGAAGCCCCCCACCACCGTCAGGCGGGAGGTGCGCGAGCGGAGCCGGCCGGACGGGAAGGCGTGCAGCAGCCACACCACCACGGCGAGCGGGGTGGTGGCGAGCACGATCCCGACCGCCGCCAGGACGGGTGTCCCGGTGTTGGCGAGGGCGACCACGAACCACGACAGCGCCCCGATGACCATGATCGGGCCGGTGCGGTTGCTCGGCCGGCGCCGCCATGCCTCCAGGCCTGCGGCCAGGTAGACGAGCCCTCCGGCCGGGAACGACGCGAGCAGCCACCACGGGGCGACGCGCTGGTCGGCGAACAGGGCGATCTCGACGCCGGCGACGACGGCACCGAACGCGCCGATCAGCACGAGGCTCACCATCAGCGCCCGCGCCAGCGACGATCGCACACCTCCCCGATGCGCCATCGGGGCAGCATGGCACCGGCGACGCGCGCTCGGGGCAGCATCGCACCGGCGACGACACGCCCGAGACCCTGTACCCAGGTCCAGGTGGGCGGGCCACTCCGGTCCATTGCCCAGCGGTTCCGACGTCGCCATGGTCGCCTACGTGAACCGCCGAGCGGCTGCCTTCCCCTTGCTCGTGTCGACCGTCGTGCTCACCGCGTTCACCTCGTCGACCGGGTCGTCCGCCTCGCCGGGTGAAGGGCCCGGCATCCAGCCGCAGGTCGGCGAACTCCCGGCCGCCGCTGCCGCCATCATGTCCAAGCCGGAGTTCGAGACGGCCCGGTGGCTCTACTCCGTCGCCGAGGCGGAGACGGGTCGGGTCGTCCTGGCCGGTCGTGCCGGGGAGTCCGTCTTCACCGCGTCGACCGCGAAGAACTTCACCGTCGGCACCACGTACGCGACGCTGGGCACCGATGCCACGCTCACCACGCCGGTGTACGCGACGGCCGAGCCGGCCGGTGGCGTCCTCGCCGGCGACCTGGTGCTGGTGGCGTCGGGAGACCTCGCCATGGGTGGCCGCGGCGCCATGAGCGGCCGCGTGGACCACGCGTTCACCGCCGGCACGATCGACCACGTCTACGGCGACATCGCGCCGAATGCGGCGTTCGTCCCGGACGGCCCGTTGGCCGGCCTGGACGACCTCGCCCGGCAGGTGGCCGGGTCAGGCGTCACCGAGATCGCCGGCGACGTGGTCATCGACACCCGGCTGTGGAACACGTTCGACGGCCAGGAGGGACCTGCACCCTCGATCTACGTCAACGACAACATCCTGGACATCACCGTGACGGCGGCCGGGATCGGTCAGCCCGCCGTCCTCGACCTCCGCCCGCAGACCCAGGCCGTCACCGTGGAGTCGACGGTGACCACCACGGACGCGGGCACGCCGACGTCGCTCACCGTCGCCGCCGATCCGGGCGATCCCACATCGGTCACGGTCAGCGGCACCATCGCGGCCGGCGCGTCCCAGCTCACCATCCACCGGATCCCGCACGCGGCATCCTGGGCACGCACCCTGTTCGTCGAGGCACTGGGTCGCGCCGGGGTCACGGTCACCTCCCCCGCCGTCGGACCCAACGACCAGGCGGGGTTGCCGCCCGCGGGTTCCTACCCGGCCGAGGACCGGGTGGCTTCCCTGACCTCCCCGCCGATGAAGGCCTTCGGTCGCATGATCCTGGAGACCAGCTACAACACCGGTGCGAACGCCCTGATGTGCCTGCTCGCGGCGCACGGCGGCTCGCCCGACTGCCTCGACGGGCTGCAGGCGGTGCACTCCCAGCTCGACCGGGCCGGCGTCGCTCCCGAGGACGTGGTGCTGTTCGACGGGCAGGGCGCCGACCCGGCCTCGACGACACCGGATCAGATGGTCGCCTGGACGAGGTGGGCGCAGAGACAGCCCTGGGGCGAGGAGTTCGCGGCGGGCCAGCCCGTCCTCGGGGTGAGCGGGACGCTGGCCAGCACGGGTCAGGACGATCCCGCCGCGGGCGAGGTCGCGGCCAAGACGGGCACCAGCGTCGACGTCGACCCCACCACGGGCCGCGTGTTGTACAAGGTCCAGAGCCTCGCCGGCCACCTCACCACCGAGCGGGGCGAGCGGTTCGTGTTCTCGCTGTCCATGAGCGGGGCGACGTACCCCGACGTGCCCACCGGCCTGCACGACGCCAACGAGGACGTGGCGGCCGTCGCCGCGGCGTTCCAGCAGGCGTTGTGAAGCCGACGGTGTGCCCGGCCGGGGAGCCACCTGGCGCGGACATCCGGACACCCCTGACCGGCTCCCCATCGGAGGATCGACCATGACAGCTGCGGAGCGCTCGTGCGGGTCCCGTCGTTCTCAGCCACCCGGTTCGTTGGCCGCCTCGATCGCCACGACGGCGGTCGCGTTGCTGGTCGTGGCTCCCGCCCCGGCGAACGCGTCGCCGCTGAGCGCGGCGGCGCCGTCGGGGGACCCGGGGTACGCCGCAGCGGTCCAGCCCGAACTCGACCGGCTCATGAGAGACCTGGCGATCACCGGCGCCGCCGTCCTGGTGCGGTCGCCCGAGCTCGGCGACTGGGCCACCACGATGGGCACCCGGACCTGGCACGGCACCGAGCCGGTCACGCTCGCCGACCACGTCCGGGTCGGCAGCAACACCAAGACCATGACCGCCACGGTGATCCTGCAGCTGGTCGACGAGGGCAGGATCGCCTTGGACGACCCGGTGTCGCGGTACCGCCCGGACGTGCCCAACGGGGAGGACATCACTATCGCCCAGCTGCTGGACATGAGCAGCGGGCTGGCCAACTACACCGAAGACCTGGCACTGAACGAGCAGATGGACAGCAACCCCGGCCGGGTGTGGAGCCCGGAGGAGCTGCTCGCGATCGGCCTCGCCGAGCCGCCCGCCTTCCCCCCGGGGGAGGGGTTCCTGTACTCCAACACCAACTACGTGCTGCTCGGCGTGATCATCGAACAGCTCACCGGGGTCCCGGTGGAGCAGGCCTTCCAGGACCGGGTCTTCGGCCCGCTGGAGCTGGGCGAGACGTCCTTCCCGGCGCTGACCGACGCCTCGATCCCACATCCGCACCCGCAGATGTACACCTTCGGCACGAACGTCGAGACCATCGACAGCCTCGTGCTCCCACCGGAGGTCCAGGCCGCTGCCCGCGCCGGCACGCTGGAGCCGATGGACGTCACCGACACCAACCCCTCCTGGGGGTGGACCGCGGGCGCCGGGATCTCCACCGCGCCGGACCTCGCCGACTACGTGGAGGGACTGGTCGACGGGTGCCTGCTCAGCCCGCAGCTGCAGCAGGAGCGGATCGCCAGCGTCCAGCCGGTGGACCCGGACGACCCGGCCAGCCCCGGCTACGGGCTCGGCCTGGCCAGGTTCGGGCCCGTGTACGGACACAGCGGTGAGCTGCCCGGGACCAACTCCTTCATGGGCCACGACCCGGTCCGGGACATCACCGTCGTCACCTGGGCCTCCACCGCGCCCGCACCCAACGGCGAGGGCCCGGCCGTCGAGCTCGCCAAGGCGGTGATCGCCGAGCTCTACGCCGACTGATCGGCACCCCTGGCAGACCGGGTCGGTACGACGGGGCCCCGGCCACGCGGACACCACACCGTTCCCTCCACGGGAGGAGCTGTTCCCCATGCGCCGATGGATGCGCCCCGCCGCCCTCGCACTCGCCCTGCTCGCCGGGGCCGGGACGACCGGCTTCACGGCCACCCCCGCCCGCCCGGCAGAGTCCGCTCCTCACCCGGCCGCGACCCTCGACCCGGACCTCGCCGCACAGGTCGACGAACTGGCCCGGGCCGCGCTGACCGACGGCGTCACAGGCGCGGTGGTCGGCATCTCCGACCCGGTCCGGGGGAGCTACCTCCAGGCCTACGGGACCGCGGACACCGCAGGGACCCCGATGACCACCGACGTGCACTACCGCATCGCCAGCGTGACCAAGACCCTCACCGCCCAGGCGGTGCTGCGCCTCGCCGAACAGGGGAGGCTGTCCCTCGACGACCCCCTGGAGGAGTACGTCCCCGACATCCCCTACGGGGACGAGATCACCGTGCACCACCTCCTGGGCATGCGCGGCGGCGTGTACAACTTCGTCCTGGACGAGGAGTTCATGGCCCGGTACGTCGCCGATCCGCTCCTGCCGGGGTGGTCCCCCTACGACGTCCTCGAGATCATCCGCGCGCATGCCGACGAGGCCACCCCACCCGGCCGAGCGACCGTGTACTCCGACTCGGAGTACGTCCTGCTCGGGCTGGTCATCGAGCGGGTCACCGGCCGCTCCGCACAGCAGTACACCACCTCGGTGATCGAGGAGCTCGGCCTGCCGGAGACGTCGTATCCCACGACCGCGGCCCTGCCGGAGCCGTTCACCCACGGCTACATGAACACCGACAGCGAGCTGGCACCGGCGGACCCTGCCGCGGAGGAGCCACGGGACGTCACGTTCAGCAACCCCGAGGTCCCGTTCACCGCCGGTGCGGTCATCTCCACCGTGCCGGACATGATCCGCTACGCCGAACAACTGGCAAGCGGGACGGGCCTCGCCCCGGAGACCGCCCGGCTGCGCCAGGAGTGGACGCCGCTCACCTCGACCGGCGTCCGGGTGCAGTACGGCCTCGGCGTTCTCCAGCTCGGGAACTGGGTCGGCCACAACGGGTCGATCTTCGGCTACAGCAACACGGTCTTCCACCTGCCGGAGGAGAAGGCGAGCGTGGTCGTGATGGTCAATGCGGCCGACGCCGAGGCCGTCCCCGCGATGGACCTCTGGGGTGGGATCGTCACGCTGCTGTACCCCGACAGCCTGCCGACCTGGTGACCGTCAGGGCCCCGCGGTCCACCTCGGGCCACCTCGACGGCGGCGGCGGACCTGGTGACCGGGCCTACCTCCGGCGGCACGTAGGCGGCCAGCCACCGCGCAGTGAGAGCGGTCCCGGCTCAGAGGCGGCGGCGATCGGGTCAGAGGACACCACGCAGGCCAGAGGCGTGTGCGTGTGTAGCGCGTCGCCCCCCGGACACAGCCTCACCCGGTTTGCCTGCACGTCAGGACCCCGGGTGTCCTGCTGTCAGGGGCTCCGAGGCCCTCGTGGTACCTCGCGCGCCGGGTCAGCGCTCGAGCAGCGCCGCGAAGCGGTCGGCCGCTTCGCGGCCCATGCCCGGGTGGACGTGCTGGTGGACGGTGAGCGTGATGGTGGCGTTTGCGTGGCCCAGACGCTCCGAGACGACCTTCACCGGCACGCAGTCCACAAGTGGCAGGGTGGCGTGGGTGTGCCGGAGGTCGTGCAGCCGGATCACCGGTAACCGCTCCTCCCCCAGTGCCCTGCGCGCCTGGACGACCTGGCCGGCGAAACGGCGGGAGAACCGCTCGGGGTGCCGGTGGCTGCCGTCGGGGTTGCTGAGTACCAGCCCCGGGTCCCGCACGAGGTCGAGGACCAGCAGCCCACGAGCCGCCCGGTAGGCACGGAGCGCGGCCACGGTGCCCGCGTCCAGGTCGACCACCCGCGATCGGCCCGTCCTGGTCGGGCCCTCGACGAGGCGCTCTCCGGCGCCCTTGGCCCTTCACGACACCCGCGCTGCGGCGGACCGCGAGCCGGCCGGCGTCCAGGTCGACGTCCCGCCAGCGCAGGGCCAGCGCCTCACCGCGGCGCATCCCGGTGGCCGCGAGCAGCCGCCAGCCCATGGCGAGGTCCGGATCTTAAGCTTCGCCGGCCGAGGGACCGGGCGGAGGGACTGGGCCGTGGGCTCGAACGCGACGCTCGTCGGGGTGTCACTTCGGAGCCTCGCTGAACCTGGCGGTGGCACCCCGTGCCCGGGTCGGTCTGCCTGGAGCGCTGCAGTGGCTCTGACGAGCGCGGTAACCAACAAGTGACGGAGAGGTGACGGCGTTGGCGCGAGATTGCTGGCGCAACTCAACAGCCTGCACCGACGTCCGCTCCGTCCGGAGGACCGAGGGCGCCGACCTTCTCGAGGAGTGATCAGCGTGACCGTTGTCGAACCGAACTCAGGCCCTACCGATGCCTCAGGTGCAGCGATGACGACGCCTGCCCAGCCATTCATCCCCTCACCTGCTCCGCCTCCGGGAGCCGTGGCGCACGAGAACGTCGTCGCCTCGCTGGCCGACCCCGCCGCGCCGGCCGCGGTGGCACCGGCGGATAACGGATTTGCCGCGCTGGAGAGCTTCCTCACCGACCAGGCGCCGGCAGCCGCTGCACAAGCGCCACCCATCCCCCTCCCGCCGATCCCCCTCCCCTTCCGGGCCACCAGCGGTCGGTACCGGTCTCCACTCACGGGCTTTCAGCTCGAACTGCGAGTCGACGTCGATGGCCGACAGCCGCTCATGAAGCTCAGCGGTGACTACTTCACCGTCTCCGGCGGGACAGTGACCTACTTCGGCTCGTGGACGGTGGATGCGGTCACGACTTCGACCGTCAACGGCTCGATGGTCGTGGTCGGGACGGCGCGGACGACCTGGCCCACCACGTTCACCGTGGCGCGGGTGGTCGTCCCGCGTCGGACGGTTCTCCAGCCGGCCGCCGCCGCGACCATCACGTGGTCGACGCTCACTGGCGCGCCCGGAGCCACGTACGTCTGCCAGCACGAGAGCGGCGCACTGCGCACGGTGGAACTCGAGCAGGACGTCGAGGACGGGGTCACGCGCTTCGACAGCTACAACACCGGCTCACTGCCCAGCGGTGGCCCAGCGCGCCAGTTGAACGTTGCTGCGGCCTACGGCGAGGCGGGCATCCAGATCCTGGACACGGGCGGCACCAACGTCGTCAGGACCTCGCCAACGCACATCTGGAACGATGCCAGCCTGCACGACGCGATGCTGACCCACTTCTCCCGGTACGCCGAGCGACCGCAGTTCAAGGTCTGGCTGCTGCACGCCCGAGAGCACGAGCTGACCAGCACCGAGAACGTCATCGGCATCATGTTCGACCAGAAGGGGCTGCAGCGGCAGGGCTGCGCGAGCTTCTACGAGACCATCCAGAGTGCCGCGGCGGCCGACCAACGCACCCAGCTCTACGTCAATGTGCACGAGCTCGGGCACTGCTTCAACCTCTTCCACTCCTTCCACAAGAGCTTCATGAACCCACCGCTGCCCGACCGGCCAGGCGCGCTCTCGTGGATGAACTATCCGAAGAGGTTCAACCCAGGAGGCAGCGCCCCGAGTGGCGAAGCCGCGTTCTGGGGGGCGTTCGACTTCGGCTTCGACGGGCTGGAACTGGCCCACATCCGTCACGGCTTCCGCAACAACGTGATCATGGGTGGCTCGCCCTTCGGCACCGGAGCGGCTCTGGAAGCGCCGATCCAGCCGGCCGAGGCGGTCAGCGACACCAGCGGCCTGCAGCTGTCCATCCGCACCTCGCCGGATCGGCCGACGCTGGGCACACCCATCGTTCTGGAGATCGCACTCACCGTGCAGCGGGGCCAGCTGGTGCACCGGGCCAGCCAGCTGCACCCGAGTTTCGGACAGGTCCAGGTGACGGTGAGCCGGCCGAGCGGCGACACCGTCGTCCACCGGCCTGCGGTGCTGCACTGCGCTGCCTCGGAGTTGCACGACGCCGCGGCCGGGGAGGTGCTGCCGGTCAGCGCCTACATCGGCTACGACGCCGGCGTGGGACAGCTCTTCGAGGATCCGGGCGCCTACCGGATCCGTGCGAGCTACACTGCGCCGGACGGCTCGGTCGTCGTCTCCAACACCGCTCTCCTACGAGTGTGGTCACCTGCTGGGGACGACAGTGCCGTCGTCGCGGACCTGATGCTCCGCGACGAGACAGGCATGGCGTTGACACTGCTGGGCAGTGACTCGCCCTACCTGCGCCGTGGCATGGACGCGTTGCAGGAGGTCGTCGAGGAGCACGCCGACCATCGGGACGCGGTCTACGCTCAGCTGGCCATCGGGATGAACGCCGCCCGGCCGTTCACCAAGCTGCACGCTGATGGATCGGTGGAGGAGCGTCCGCCCGACCTGAGCCGCGCTGACCGGTTCCTCAACCAGGCGATCGACGCCTCCCGCGGCACGGGCGGCCTGGACGACCTCACCGTCTACCAGGTGATGGCCTATCTGGCCGCCAGTCACGCCGCCGCAGGTGATGCCGACCGCGCCCGGCGACTGCGTCAGGATGCGACCGAGCTGGCCCGCTCGAAGAACGCTCCATCCACCATCCAGAGGATGCTCCGAGGGAACTCGGACAGCTGAGTTGAGGCCCCGGGGCCGCGGGGTACGTCCCGCGGTCCCGGGGTCCGCGACGAGGAAGAGGGATGACGGCACAAGGTCTGGGACAAGGGGAGCTCACCGTCGAGCTCGGCACCGGCTTTGCCGATACCGAGGTCACCGTACTCATGGACGGCGCAGAGGTGTGGCACCAACGGGGCGTCACTACGAACTACTCGATAGGCCTCGCCGACATCGTCCGGATTCCGCTGGCTGTCGCACACGCGTCGACTGTCGAGGTGCGTGTGAGCGGTGCTGGGCGCCGCACACGGTCGGTCACGTCCCGAGCCTCCGACGCCTCCCGGCTGCGTTGCGACCTGGACCCGGCCGGGAACATGTCGATCGGGCCAGCTCCGGGGGAACCGGTCTTCTGAGCCAGGCATGATCTCGGCGTCTCGAGTGCGCCGACCCTTGCGGCTGGTCGTCGGCAGTGTCACAGACGTGGACGAGCGCGCGCTGCTGCTCCCGGCGCCCGAGACCAGAGCTGTGCCGGGGCGACCCCCCTCAGCTCCTGAAGCCTTCGCGACTGGGCGGCGGATCTGCAACGACACCCCGTGTGCGTGTGTAGCGCGTCGCCCCTCGGACACAGGAGAAGGCCCCGCCGTCCCTGAGCGCTGGGCCGCCGGCGTCGAGGGTTGAGGCGATGCCGACGATGAGGCCCCGACCACCGCCGGCACCGCGTAGAGCTCGGATTCCGAGCGGACCAGGACCGGGACCTCGCGCGATGACGTCGCGGAGCACCCCGCCACCCAGGGCGGTCGTGACCCCGAGGCGGGCCGCCGCAACCGGCGCGAGCCCGTGGTCGAGGGCCTTCTCGGTACCGGCCACGCAGAAGAGGCCCAGCCCGGCCGCGTCGAAGACGAGCAAGGCCGCGCGAGCCGGGTGAACCCGCGGTGGGCGACGGACGTGACGGCAGCCGCCGACAGCGCCACGACCAGGTACTCCCGCCTGGTGAACGCCTGAGGCGGCGTGTCACCGAGCACGAGGTCGCGGACGATCCCGCCACCCAGCGCGGTGACCACCGCCAGGATCGCGACCCCCACCACGTCGAAGTGCCGGCGGATCGTCATCAGGCCCCGGAGATCCCGACGAACACGCCGATCAGGCCGATCGTCTACATCGGGGCTCCGAGCTGGAGCGGCCCCGGCGGACGGTTGCCCTGGTGTCAGCCGGCCGTCGCGCGGGCGGCCTCGTCGATCAACTGCGCGACGACGTCGGGCCGGGAGACGGTGACGGCGTGGGAGGCGACCACCTCGACCGCGTGCGACTTCGCGCGCTCGGCCATGAACCGCTGAGCCTCGGCCGGGACGGCCAGATCCTGGAGCGTGACGAGGGTCCAGGACGGGATGGTCTTCCAGGCCGCCTTCGTCGCCTTCTCCCCCAGGGCGTCACCGGCGATGGGCCGCTGCGTCACGGCCATCAGCTCGGCGACGTCCGGCGGCACGTCGCCGGCGAAGATCGGCCGGAACTCCTGCTGCTCGATGTAGAGGTCGTCGACGGTCTGCTCGTCGGGACCGCGAACGGGCACCGGCCGCAGTGCCGACCCCAACTCGTTGCCCGGAAACCTGCCGGCCAGCTCGCCGGTGCTCTCCCCCTCGTCCAGCAGGAAGCTGGCGACGTACACCAGCGCCTTCACCTGCGGCTGCCCGTCGGCGGCCTCGCTCATGACGCTGCCGCCGTAGGAGTGGCCGGCGAGGACGATGGGCCCGTCCACGCTGTCCAGGACGTCGCGCAGGAAGTCCGCGTCGCTGTGCAGTGCCCGGAGCGGGTTGGCCACCCCGATCACCGGATAGCCGTCCCGCCGGAGCCGGGCGATCACGCCGTTCCAGCTGGACGAGTCGGCGAAGGCCCCGTGCACGAGCACCACCGTGGGCTTGGTCGTGCCGGTGCGGGTCTCGATCGTGCTGCTGGTCATCGCTCCTCCTCTCGGTCTGCGGGCGACCGGTGCCGCCCGTCCGGTTGCGCACCTCAGTACGCGCCCCTGCCAACGCCCCGGGTGTGCGAGCTGGCGGTCCGCGAGGCGGCCCCCGCCCTCCTCGACGGCGACCTGGAGGCCATGCACGAGGCCAATCACCGGTTCACCGCTGCCCTCGAGTCCGGGGACGTCGAGGCGACCTTGCGGACCGACGACGAGTCGCACGGCGTGCTCGTGCGCATCGCCGGCAACCGCGCGCTCGCCACGGTGCTCGAGCAGTTCACGCCCACGGTGCGCCGTGCTGAGCGGTTGCGGTTCACCGCCCTGCGAGGCCGGGACTCGGTCCGCCAGCACGACGAGCTGATCCGGCTCTGCGCCACCGGAGACGCCGAGGGTGCGGCCGCCGTCGCCCACGACACCTGGCACAGCCTGCCGAGCGCCGAGAGATGACTACCGTGGCCGGCCGTCACGGCGCGATGACGAGCTCCGCGATGAGGTCGCCGTCCATCGCGAAGCGGTAGCGGAGGTCGACGACGCCGCCGGGGAAGTCGCCCTCCAAGCGGTTGGTGACGACCCAGTGCGCGCCGTCGATGCGCTGCGCACCGACGAGGTCGGTGGTGTAGCTGAACTCGGCGCCGGCCTTGGACAGGAAGCGGCGGATCTCATCGGTCCCGCGGTAGGTCGTGCCGTCGTCGACGATCACGGCGGTGGAGGCGAAGCCACGCAGCGCGGCGTCCGCGTCGCGGGCCATGTGCGCGGCGAGGTACCCGAGGATCGGAGCGGGGAGCTGGTCGGGCCGGATGGTGGTCGATGCGGTCATGTCCCGACGGTGCGACCTCCCGGCGCGGGAGGGTCAAGCGCTGGACCCTCCCGCGGGGGGAGGGTGCACAGTGCACTGGTGCTGGCGATCGGCGAGTTCTCCCGGCTGACCCACCTGAGCGTGCGCACCCTCCGCCGCTACCACGACGCGGGGCTGCTGGAGCCGACCACGGTGGACGACGCGACCGGCTACCGCTACTACAGCGCGGACCAGATCCCGACCGCCCAGGTCATCCACCGCCTGCGCCAGCTCGACGTGCCGCTGCCCGACGTCCAGCGCATCCTCCGCGCCCCGGACCCGCGTGCTCGTGCCGGCCTGGTCGCCGACCACCTGCACCGGCTCGAGTCGGAGCTGGACCGCACCCGCGCCGCGGTGGCCTCGCTGCGCCGGCTGCTGCGGCCGGAGCCGGCCCGGCTGGACGTCGAGCTGCGCGCGGTCCCGGCGGCGACGGTGGCCGCGGTCGAGGACGACGTGTCGCACGACCAGGTCCTTCCCTGGTACGCCGGAGCCATGGCCGAGCTGGACGCGGTCGTCGGCGAACCGACCGGCGTCCCGGGAGGGCTGTACGACAACGCGCTGTTCGAGGACGGCCGCGGCCACCTGCTCGTTCACCGGCCGACGGCCGATCCGCCGCACAGCGGCCGCGTGCACCCGGTGACCCTGCCGGCCGTCGAGCTGGCCGTCACCACCCACGTCGGCGAGCACGACGACATCGACGTCACCTACGGCGAGCTCGGCGCCTGGGTCGTGGCGAACGCGCTGGCCGTTGCCGGGCCGGTGCGGGAGCACTACCTCGTGGGCCCGAGGGACACGGCCGAACCACGTGCGTGGCGCACCGAGATCGGCTGGCCTGTCTTCCGGGTGGCCCCGGGCTGAGCAAGCGGGGCGGGGCGGTACGGCGAGGTGGGGCAGCAGTCCCCCTCTCGACCGTCCCGATGGCAGTGATCGTGCCGGCCGCCCCGGGTCTGCTGGTCAGGCTCGACTGACGATCGTGGTGACCGGCAGACCGAAGCGTCGCTCGACCTGGTGCGGGATGTCCGAACCGAGCCAGCGTGAGACCCGCTTGGGCAGGGTCGCCACGATGACCTCGTCGATGTCCCGGTCCGCGAGGGCCTGCTCGATGCCCTCCAGCGGATGGGGACTGCCCAGGTGCCCCTCGGCCTCGACACCCAGCTCGGCCAGTTCGGCCAGGATCCGGGACAGTCGCGCCCGGGCCTCCTCGGTCGCCTCCTCGTCGGTCCCGGGCCCGCCATAGCCCGTGGCCATGCTCGGCATGGGGACGAAGCCACCGGCGGCCGGCACGACGTGGTAGTGCGCCGCCCGGGTGTTGGGCACGAGCACGTAGAACGAGGATTCGCCCGCCACCGCACGTCTGCGGAGCTCCTCCCGGAGTTCCCGACCGCCCAGGGTCTGGTTCGCGACGACGAGATACCTGCGCATGTGATCGACCTCCGCGTGTCGACCTCCGGGGAGCAGAGTCTAGAAACCGGACAGGCCGCCGGACCACGGATCCGCACGCCGTCCGGGAAACCACCGCAGGAACGGTCGTCAGCCGGAGCGACGAGCCTCGCCGGGGACTGCACTGGTGTTGCCGTGCATGTCCTCCAACTCCACGCCCTTGGTCTCCTGCACCCAGCGCAGCACGAAGAGGAGGGAGAGCACCGCGAAGACGGTGTACAGGCCGTACGCCAGGCTGAGGGAGATGTCCGAGAGCGAGGGGAAGCTCACCGTGATCAGCCAGTTCGCCACCCACTGACCGCCCGCGGCGAAGGCCAGCGCTGCGGCGCGGATCCGGTTCGGGAACGCCTCACCCAGCAGCACCCACACCACCGGCCCCCACGACATGCCGAACGCGACCACGAACAGGTTCGCCGCGAGCAGCGCGATGGGCCCGGTGACGTCCGACAGCACCGGGGCGCCCTCGGCGTTCAGCGGTGCGGTGCCGAAGACGACGGCCAGCGTGCCGAGGGTGACCGCCATCCCCACCGAGCCGATCAGCAGCAGCGGCCGGCGGCCGAAGCGGTCGACGCTGGCGATGGCGATCAGCGTGGTCGCGATGTTCACCACGGATGTGATGACCGTGATGATGAACGAGTCGTTCTCGCTGAAGCCGACGGCCTCCCACAGGACGTTCGAGTAGTAGAAGATGACGTTGATCCCGACGAACTGCTGGAACACCGACAGGCCCAGGCCCACCCAGACGATCGGGAGGAGACCGGACCGCGGGGCGCGCAGGTCGGCCCACGACGGCCGTTCCTCCCGCTCCATCGTCTCCCGGATCCGCTCGATCTTGATGTCGAGGCCGCGCTCCCCCAGCAGGGTGCTGAGGATCCGCCGCGCCTCCGGGATCCGGTGGGTGGCGATGAGGTACCGCGGCGACTCAGGGATGGTGAGGGTCAGCACGCCGTAGATCACGGCCGGGACGGCCATGGCGAGGAACATCCAGCGCCAGGCCTCGAGGCCGAACCAGAACTCGTTGCGCGATCCGCCCGCGGCGCTGGCGAAGGCGAAGTCCACCAGCAGGGACAGGAAGATGCCGCTGACGATGGCGAGCTGCTGCAGCGACCCCAGGCGACCGCGGATCCGGGCCGGAGCGACCTCCGCGATGTAGGCCGGGGCGATGACGGACGCAACGCCGACACCGACACCGCCGATGAGCCGGCCGATGACCAGGATCGCGAGGTTGGGTGCGAACCCGGTGACCAGCGCGCTGGCGAAGAACAGGACGGCGGCGACCTTCATCGTGAACAGCCGGCCGAAGCGGTCGGCGAACTTCCCGGCCGTCAGCGCACCGGCCGCGGCCCCCAGCAGCGCCGAGGCCACGGCGAAGCCCAGTGGCCCGGCGGCGACCTCGAACCGGTCCTCGATGGCGGCGACGGCGCCGTTGATCACCGCGCTGTCGTAGCCGAAGAGGAAACCGCCCAGCGCGGCCACGGACGCGATCCGCACCGCACTGCGACCGCTCCCGGTGTCCGTGTCGTCATAGATGGACGCGTGCTGATCGAACGAACCGTGCTCGCTCACCGGATCCCCCTCCGCCGTCCCCCGTGCCACACCCTGTGCCGCCTGACCGTGCCTTCCGACATCCCCGTGGGTCCTCTCCCCTGTACTGCCTCACCGCTGTCGGGCGAGGTCGGCGCGCCGACGATCCCGGCCTCGAGGCCGAACTCGGCCAGCCGGACGGCCGGCACCTGCCGGTACGCGCGTGCCGTGATCCGCTCCTGCAGCGACCGCTCCGCCGGCTCGCGCAGCAGCTCCCCAGCGGCGGAGACCCCACCGCCGAGGACGAACACCTCCGGGTCCAGGACCGCGGTGAGGGCGGCCATGCCCTGGCCCAGCCAGGTGCCGATCACCCGGAACGCCTCCAGCGCCGCCTCGTGCCCGTCCTGGGCCGCACGCGTGACGTGCAGGCCGGTGATCGCCTCCGGCCGGCCACCGGCCAGCTCCAACAGCCGACCGGCGATGGCCGGCGAGACCGTGGCGAGCTCCTGGGCCTCGAGGATGCGCGCCCGGCCGCTGGCGTAGCGCTCCCAGCAGCCCCGGCCGCCGCAGCCGCACCGCCGTCCGCCCGGCTCCACCGTCACGTGCCCGAACTCCGCGGCGATGCCCTCCCGCCCGCGGTACAGCTCCCCGCCGGTCACCAGGCCGCCGCCGAGGCGGTCCCGACCGTGAGGACGACGAGGTACTGCTGCTCCCGTCCGGCCCCGAAGCGGGCCTCGGCCCAGGCCGCCGCGTTGGCGTCGTTCTCCACGACGACCGGCAGCCCGCACCGCTTCTTGACGTGACGCGCAGCGGCTCGTCACGCCAGGCGAGGTTGGGCGCGAAGACCACGGTGGACCGGCCGGCGTCGACGAACCCGGCCGCCCCGATGCCGACGGCCTCGACCTCGCGGGAGGCCTGCAGCTCCCGGACGACGTCGGTGATGATCTCCTCGATCCTGGCCGGGTCGTGTGACGGTGTGCCGCGCCGGGCGCCGGCGACGATGCCGCCCTGCTCGTCGACCAGACCGGCGGCGACCTTGGTGCCGCCGATGTCGACGCCGATGGCGAGCGCCATGGTCGCCCCCCGGTCGTGGGTGCGGTCGTGGTCCAGAGCACTGTGGACTCTGCTCCCTCACCGCACCCGCTGCCACCGGAAGCCGGTCCGGCAGGAGGTCGGTGCGGTCGTGTCCTCGGGCTGCCGGTCCGCCGTCCGGTGGTCGGACCGGAGCGCCCGGGAACGCCGGCTCCGGCGCCTCCCAGGGACGTCCCGACTCCGGTTCTGATCAGCGGACCACTGCGAGCATGATGTGACCCGGCTCACAGCAGGGCCCCGCTCGGGGCTCGGAGCCCCACGTCCGTACACCACGGGACGACAGGTCGTCGCGGCCCTGGACGGCACGCACGTCGGCCGCCGGGCCGTGGTCCGCGATGCGATCGTCGACAAGAACGTCCGTATCGGCGAGGGCGTCGAGATCGGCGTCGACAAGGAGGACGACCGTGCCCGCGGCCTCGTCGTCTCCGAGGCGGGCATCACCGTGGTCGGCAAGGGACGGGAGATCACGGAGTGAGTGCAGCCGCCGGCGACCGGCCGAGGTGGCACTGCTGACCCGTCAGTCAACGTGTCCATGACAGCCTGCGTCCTGGCGGTCGACGCCGACGGTGCCCTGACCCGCCCGAGACGACGGTGCCGTCGAGCAGTCGACGAGACCTCGGGCGCGATGCGCAGTTGATAGCAGATCGCACGACCTGGGAAACGCCGATCCTGGCCGGGCGACCAGCTGCGGTCACGAGCGCGTCGTCAGGCCCTGCCGCAGCTCGTCCATGGCCTGCGCGAGGCTCACGTGGGGCGCCCAGCCCCACCCCCGCGCGCGGTCGGTGAGCAGCTGCCCGGTCCAGACCGGCTCGTCGGTCCACTCGGGCGCGACGCCCAACGCGTCGGTCACCGTGCCCAAGTAGTCCTGCCACGTCGCAGGCTCGCCCGCGACGATGACCGGGGTCGTGCCGCCGGCCACGGGGCCTCGCTCCGGGTCGTCGGCGGTCGCGACGGCGCCCGTGGCGACGTCCGCGATCAGGGCCGCCAGGTCGTCGACGTGCACCCAGGACCAGCTCTTCGCCGGGTTCGCTCGGCCCTCGCCGTCGCGGATCTCCCGCGGTCGCAGCGTGTTCCAGACCGACGTGTCGCCGGCACCCATGATCGCCGGCGGGCGGACGAGCACGGTCGTGAGCCCGCCGACCTGCGCGAGCGCGGCGTCGGTGGCGTTCTTGGTGTCGGGGTAGTCGCCGCTCCCCTCGGGCAGGAGGGCACCGTCCTCGGCCACGTCGCCGACGCCGGCGGAGCGGTCGTACACCCCGGCCGTGGACACGTGCACGAGCCGGGCGACGCCGGCGTCCCGAGCCGCCCGAGCGAGGACCGGCGTGCCCTCGACGCCCACCCGGTGCTGCACCTCTCGGGAGGAGCCCATCGGGTGGACCGTCGTGACGACCGCGTCGGCACCCTGGGTCACCGCGCGGGCGAGGCCCTCGTCGGCGAAGTCGCCGACGTGCTCGGTGACTCCGTCGAGTGCGGGCGCGCTGCCGGTGCGGCGGACGACGGCGCGCACCTGCGCCGACCGCTCGACGAGCGCCCGGCACACCGCGGCGCCCACCAATCCGTTCGCACCGGTCACCACGACGACGGGAGAGGAGGTGACCATGCCGTCCACACTGCCAGCGACCACACGACGGTGCCCGCTGCGCGGCGCGTCGCAGCCTCCGGGCGTCCGTGACCGCCCGGGACGCACCGGGCCCGACGGTCGGCCTCCAGCAGGCGGCGCTTCTAGGGCCCGAGGCGTGTGCCGAGCCTGTCACCGACCCCCTTCGAACGCGTGCTCGCGAGATCGCGCCGTGACGTCACCGGGCGTGCAACGCACGGCGTACCGCCTCCGGGACGGCGGCTGCCGTCACGGCGGTCCGGGCCCCGGTGTCCTCCGGGGTTGCCGCCGATGTCGGTCCGAAGGGTGAGCCCTCCGGCTCGCACACCGTGCCGGCCGCGGGCACGTCGCCGGTCACCAGGTATCGGGTGACGTGGCTGTCCACGCAGAAGTTGCCGGCGCTGAAGAAGGCGGTGTGCCCCCACCCGGCGTAGGACAGCAGCCGCGAACCGGGCAGCAGCTGCGACGCCGCCACAGCGCCCTGGTGAGGGGTGGCCGGGTCGAAGTGGTTACCGACGACCAGCACCGGCGCTGACGTGGGCGCCGTCCACGGACCCAGGTGACGGTCCTGCCCCGCGCTGCTCGGCCACGACCGGCAGACGCTCCCGGTCCAGTTCCAGAACCGGCCGAAACGGCCGTACCGGGCCTCGGCGCTGTCGGCGGCCGACTGCCAGGTCGCGAAGGACCGGGGATTGGTGCTGTCGGAACAGGTGACGCCGGGGAAGGCCTCGACGACATTCGGGGACGGCTCCTGCGCCGCGGCTTCCAGCCCGAGCCCGGTACGGACCACGGCCAGGCGCTGCCCCAGCGCAGCCGGGGAGAGCTGCTGCTCCAGGTCGACGATGAAGGAGGCGAAGTCCGGCCAGGTGAACGGGGCGTGCAGCGCGCCCACCGTCACGGCGATCAGGTCGTTGTAGGTCACGCTGAACGCCCCGCCGGTGACCGGATCGGTGCTGGCGGCCGGGTGTGCGCGCAGCCGCTCAGCCAGCTCCGCATACCGGCCGCTCGCGTTCCCGGACAGGGCGCAGTCCGGACCGGCCGCATCACACAGCCGGAAGAACTCGTCGAGGGTGCGCTCGGACCCATCGGCGCTGCCGATGCGGGTGCCGACCGGAGTGCTCACGGCCTCCTCGCCGTGACCGGTGGTCCAGGCGACCGGGTCGACGACACCGTCGATGACGAGGGCGCGGACCCGCGAGGGGAACAGGTTGGCGTAGGTCTGCCCGAGCACCGAGCCGTACGAGAAGCCGAGGTAGGTCAGCTCCTCGTCGCCGAGTGCCGCACGGAGCAGGTCCATGTCACGGGCCGTGTCCGCGGTGGACATGTGGTCGAGGATGGCGCCGCCGTACTGGGCGCATGCGCTGGCGAGTGCGTCGTCGGACACCCGCTGGACCTCCTCCTCGTCCGGGAGGTCCGGATACGCGAACGGCGGCAGGGTCGCGATCGCCTGGTCCAGGGTGTCGAAGCACCGCAGCGGCGTGCTGCGGTTGGTCCCGCGGGGGTCGAACCCGACGATGTCGAAGCTGGCCCGCAACTCCAGCGGCAGGATCTTGGCGACCGCGCGGACCATGTCGACCCCGGATCCGCCGGGACCACCCGGGTTGACCAGCAGGGAGCCGATGCGCCGGCTGGGCTCTCCTGCGGGCAGCCGGATCACCGAGATGCGGATCTGCACACCCTGCGGGTCGCCGTGGTCGAGCGGGGCCGGCACCGCGGCACACTCGAAGCCGTCCCGGCATGCCGACCACGTCACCTCAGGCGCGGCGACGACGGAGAGGCTCGTCGAGGGCGTGGCGTGGGCGGACGGCGCGACCAGGGCCACGCCCAGTGCTGCGAGAACGATGGTCGCGAGTGCAGCACGGACGCGGCCGTGCGGCGGATCGGTGCGGAGCATGCTGACCCCCATGGGCTTCGAGTACGAGCGACTCGTCGATCCAGCTGATCTCCGTGCTGATGCCGGCGCACGATCCGGCCAGTGAGTGATCGATTGCCCTGCGTCGACAGTGCTGCCAGAAGCTACTCGTCGTGGTCGAGGAACACCATGGGACACATGGCCTCATCGGGTCCATCGCTGCGTGGTCGCACGGGCAGCCCTGTCGTCGACGAACGCTCCTCCAGGCGGGGTCCTTCGGCCTGTCAGCAACTGTTCTCGGCTCCAGTGGCCGGCGGGAGTCGCGTGCGTGTGCAGCGAGTCGCCCCTCGGACACCCCTCGACGAAGCCCCTCGGTCATCGACCGAGGGGCTTCGTCGTCTCACCGCCAAAGGCCGGCCTCGTCCGACGAGCGGGCCGGTCGAAGGTGGAACGGGCCCCACGTCGGTCCGTCCAGCGCTCACAGGACGGACGGGGCTCCGGGTCAGTCCGACCAGACCGGTGGTCGCTTGCCGAGGAAGGCGCCCAGTCCCTCACGGAAGTCCGCTGTCGCGCCGAGCGCCACCGCCTCCTCCCGCTCGATGGCCAGGCCCTCGTCGAAGGGCAGGTCCACGCCCTCGGTGATGCAGCGCCGGATCGCCGCCAGCGCCCGCGCCGGCTTGCGGGCCAGCCCCTCGGCGTAGCCCTGCACCTCCTCGCGGACTCGCTCGGGAGTCACCACGACGTCGACGAGGCCGACCCCGTGGGCCTCCTCGGCGCTCAGCAGCCCGCCGTCGTAGAGGAAGCGCAGCGCCCGTGGCCGGCCCAGCAGACGCGCCAGCGCCTGCGTCGCGCCGACCGGCGGGATGAACCCGATGTCGATCTCGGGCTGCCCGAGCCGGGCGGTGCTCGCGGCGAAGCGGACATCGCAGTGCAGCACGATCTCCAGGCCGCCGCCGACCGCGGTGCCGTGGACGGCCGCCAGCAGCGGCTTCGGCGACGCGCGCATCCTCCGCACCAGGTCGTGACACACGTCGACCCAGCCACGCATGCCCTCGTCGTCCATGTCGGCGAAGACCCGCAGGTCCGCACCCACGCTGAAGTGGGCCTCCAGAGCACTGCCGAACACCACCACCCGGACGGCGGGGTCCGCGAGTTGCTCCCCCAACGCCTCCGGGACCTCCCGGAGCATCTCCCAGTGGAAGGCGTTGACCGGCGGGCGGTCGTACTCGATCCACCCCACCCGGTCGTGCACCGTCACCCGCAGGAAGTCGGCCACCCGCCCCCCCTCGCTCCCTCGCCCGACCCTGGGGCCGGGCTCACCATGGCGGCGCACACGGCTCGCGACCACGGGGACGGCAGGGTACGGCGGGAACGGGCGGCCCGGATCGCGGCCAGGCGCTGGGTGGGGACGGCGGGCACCGTGGGCCGAGTGGGACGCGCCGCGCACCGCACCGGCCAGCCCTCACGGGAGTGGGGTCGCGGCGGCGCTGCCACGCTCGTCGATGACGGCGTCCGCCCCGGTCGCCGCCGCGATGCTGACGCCGTCCGCCACGGCCTGCCGCCATGCGACCTCCCGCTGCTCGACCGTGCGGGTCATGGCGATCACGGTGTCGAGGTGTTCCAGCGGGACGACGACGACGCCGCTGGCGTCCCCGCGGACCACGTCACCGGGATGCACCACGACCCCACCGACCTGCACCGGGACGTTGATGGCCCCCGGCCCCTCGTTGGACCCCGTCGCGGGATGGGTGCCGCGGGCGAACGTCGGTAGGCCGACCTCGTCGATCCCCTCGACGTCACGCACCGCCCCGTCGACGACGACGCCCACGACGCCTCTCCTGGCGAGGGCTCCCGCGACGATGTCGCCGAGGACGGCGGCGTCCGCCCTGCCACCACCGTCGACGGCGACCACGTCCCCCGGCTGGGTCACGTCGGGCATCTTGAGGATGAAGAGGATGTCTCCCGGCTTGGTCCAGACCGTGACCGCGGGGCCGCAGAACTCCACTCCCCCGGCGATCCGGCCGAGCCCTGGCCCGACCACTCCCACCGGCCCACCGCAGTCGGCGATCTGGGTGGTGGCGAACCCCGCCAGGGCCGTGACCGCCGCAGCCGGCGGTCGCTGGATCGCCTCGACCACCGTCCACTGCTGCGCGTGCCACCTGCTCATGCCAGGACCTCCGGCTGCGCGGTGTCGCGGTCGAGGGGCGACCGGAGGACGGGAGCACCGAGGACCTCGATGCGACCGGGACCGGCGTCGCACAACGCTCTGCGCTGCTGTCGCCGCTCCACCACGGATGCGTCGGTGGTCTCCCGGGTCGCCGGACTCCCCGGGTCGGTCGGCCCCGTGGCGATGGTCGTCATCGTCGGTGCACCCCTCTCGTCAGGCCCCGTGCTGCTCCGGACGTGGCCGCACTCACGGCTGCCGGCCGGCAGTCGAGCGAACGTCCCCGACCTCGACGCCGGAGGACACCGGGTCGGAGGCACGGCCGGGACGCGCCCCCGCTGCCGCCGTTGCGCAGGACTACCACTCCCGGCCCGGGGTCCACCAGACGCACCAGTCCGGGGAGGCGGATGTCGCCGGCGAAACGGCCGACCCCAGCCGCTGAGAGGCTTCCGGCCTCGGGACGCCGTGCGGACCGCCTGGCTCACCGCCGGGTCGGCGCCGACGGCAGCGGATCGCTGCCGACCGTGGCCCGGCGGACCTCCGAGGCGGTGGCGAGCTGCCGGCCCGCCTGCTGGACGGCGCGGGAGGCCTCGGCGACCATCTCCGCGTTCGTCCTGGTGCAGCCGGGGGGTGCATCCTCGAGCCCGACCCGCAGGTGGCCGCGCGCGCCATGGCGACGTCCCAGAGCCCGTCGAGCTCGACGCCGAGACCGGCGACCATCCAGGGTGCCCCGGGATCACAGGCGTCGAGCAGGCGCAGGTAGCTGTCCAGCGCCCACTCGGTGGGTGGCAGGCCGAAGGTGAACGCCGTCGAGAACATGAACCGGTAGACCGGGCTCGGCGAGCCGGGGACGGCGGCACGCAGAGCTGCGCCGGTGCGCAGGAAGCCCGGCTCGTAGATGGCGTAGCTCGGCACCAGGCCGTGCTGGCCGCACAACTCCAGCCCGGTCCGCACGTCCGAGGCCGAGTTGGCGTAGAGGAAGCCGTCCTCGCCGTCGCGCAGCTCGGCGGAGGTCGCCAGGGTGACCGATCCGGGGTCCACGACGCTCCACTCGATCAAGCCGGCCCGGCCCAGCCGCTCCACCACCCCGTAGCGCGCCCGGGCCTCGGCCGGTCCCTGCGAGGGGCGCGCGCCCATCGGCACGGTGGGGTAGCAGATGACGTCGCGGCGGCTGCGGATCGCCTCGAAGGCCGGTGCGTACAGGTCGTACGCCTCGCTCGGACGGCCGGAACCCTCGTCGTAGGCGTGCAGGTGGACGATCGCCGCCCCGGCGTCCGCGCAGGCGACCGCCTGCTCGACGATCTCCGCCCGGGTCACCGGGATCCCCGGCTGCCGCTGCCGGGTCCACGGACCGTTCAGCGCCGCCTCCAGCCACACCCCCTCGGCCATGGCACCTCCACCGTGTCCGGCAAGCCGTCGGGCCATCAGTGTCGGCGGGCCGGCCGAGGCCCGCACGGTCGCCGGGAACCTCGCCGGGACCCCGCCGCGGCCGCTTGAGCGCACCGCCGAGCCGGGGCCCGCCACAAGCAGGTCGGGTCAGCCGTGGTGCGCCGCGCGGTGCCGGGCGAGCACGTCGAGGCCGAAGTCCGAGCCGGGATCGCGCCACACGGAGTGCGCGTGGTTGGCGCCGCGCTGCGTGTTGTCCCACTCGACCAGCAGGCGCGGTCCCTGCACGCGGTAGTAGTGCGGCGCCCCGGGGGTCGTCGGACCGGCCCAGGCGACGTGGACGGCGTCGAGCGCGGCCTCGTCGTCGTAGCGGCGCACCGGGGACACCTCGGGCGGCACGCGCTCGAGGTAGGTCCCCAGGAGTGCCCGCAGCATCCCGCGCTGCTCGGCGTCCAGCTCGGACGCCGGCACGCCCCGCGGCTCGGCGGTGTACTCGACGGCTGCGTGGTCGGCGTCCTCGTAGCCGGCGGCCTCGTCGATCGCATCGCTGAGCGCCTGCAGCTTGGCCTGCTCGCCGGCGTCCAGGAACCGCTCGTCCCGCCAGATGCCGGCGAGCGGGACCACCCGGTCCCCCGGGGTCACGACGGTGCGGTTGGCGGTGACCAGGTCCGACGGCGCCTTCGGCAGCAGCACGGCACGGGCCGCGAGCTCCGGTGGCAGCGAGCGGACCAGGTCCCGCGCGAGGTCCTCGACACGGGCCAGCGGCCGGTTGACCGCACCGCCGAGCAACGGCGACGTGGCGGGGTCGGCGCCGAGGAAGCACGGCGTCGCCGACACGAGCGCGCCGTCCACGACCAGGTTGTTCAGCGAGACGTGGTGCCCGCCGAACCGCCACCCCCACACCCCGCTGCCGCCCGGCTCGCCGAAGACGCGCAGGTAGTACAGGCCGGGATCGCGGCCGCGCTCCCGGTCGAACCGGGTGACGAAGCCCTCGACCTGGTCGAGCACGTTCTCCAGGCCGATGATCGTCGCCACCGTGACGTAGCCGGGCGTGGACAGCCCCGTGGCGACGAGCCGCATCGCCGCCCGCTGCTGGGCCGGCTGCTGTGCGTGGAAGGTCAGGCCGCCGTGGTCGGTGGGGGTGTAGAACCAGCGCCGGCGCTCGGCGTCCGAGGGGTCGTCCCCTGGCGCCGCTCCGACGGCGATCCGGCGCTGCTCGGCGTCCAGGCCGTCCAACCAGGCGCCCGCCGCCTCGGCCATCCGGGAGGCCACGTCGCGAGCGGGGACGCCGTCGGTTCCGGTCCCGGCAGCAGTCACGGCCGCAATCTAGCCCCGCAGTCCATCGGCCGGCCGCGAGAGCGGTGCCGCTCCGTGCCGGCCTGCGGCGTCGGCGTCCCGGCCCTAAGGTCGTCCACCTCTCGCCCCGCCGGCGGCTGCCGGCCACCTCGGAGGTGTCCCGTGCCCACTCCCACCGACGACCGGCGCGACCTGCTCACCGTCATCGCCCACATGCGTGCGGCCCCCGGCAAGCGGGACGAGCTGCGAGCGGCGCTGGAGGCGCTGGTCGAGCCCACCAGCAGGGAGAAGGGCTACGTCAACTACGACCTGCACCAGGGCATCGAGGACCCCGACCGGTTCTTCTTCTACGAGAACTGGGAGTCCGACGCCGACCTGGACGCCCACCTCGACGCGCCACACCTGCGCGACTTCGCCGCCCGGATCCCCGAACTGCTCGACGACAGCGGGCTGTCGGTCAACCGCGTGCGCCGCATCGCCTGACCGGCAGCCGGGGCGGCGAGCGCGTCGCTGAACGGATGGTCGCGCCCGGCTCGACGGGGCACCATCCGGGCGTGGACTTCGCCCAGGCGCAGCAGGTCTTCCTCGCTCCCCCCGACGCCGCACGCCCTGCTGCCGGGGTCCCCGACACCCCTGCCCGCAGGCTGCGCGACGCCGCGGAGCCGATCGCGACCATCAGCATCTGGGGCCGGCAGCTCAACGAGCGGCTGTCCGCCCTGGGGCTGGACTTCCTCACCGGCTACGTCTGGGCGCGAGCCGCGCCGATGGGCGAGCCGGCCGCTCCGGTGGTCGTCGCGGCCTTCGGCGTCTTCGAGCCGGGGCTCATCACCGGGCTCTACGAGCAGGCCCGCAGCAGGGCCACCCGCGACGACGTGCTCGCCGCATGGGAACAGGGGGCGGTGGAGTCGCTGCGCGCGCTGCTCCCGGACGCCGACGTGACGGATGCGGTCGCTGCGCTGCGGCGCGGCACCGACGTCGCCGCGCAGCACCTGGTGGGCCGCCCGCTCTTCGCCGGCCTCGTGTCGCTGCCCTGGCCGGCCGACCCCGTCGGCCGGCTGTGGCACGCGGCGGTGATGCTGCGCGAGTACCGGGGGGACGTCCACCTGGCCGCCAACGTCGCCGCGGACCTCACCGGCGTGCAGATGAACCTGATGACCGAGTACTGGGTCGGCTGGGCGCACACCGAGTACGCGGGCACCCGCGGTTGGTCCGCGGAGGCCATGGCCGAGGCGGACGCCGACCTCGTGCGGCGCGGGCTGGTCGCCGACGGGGCGCTCACCGAGCGGGGGCGGCGGCTGCGCGACGGCATCGAGCAGCAGACCGAGGCCGCACTCGCGCCGGTCGTGGACGCGATCGGCCCCGAGCTGCCCACGCTCACCCGGCAGCTCGACGAGTGGTCGGCGGCGATCATCACCGGCGGCGCGGCCCCGCCCGACGTCTACAAGCGGATCAGCGGCTGATCCGCGCGGCCCCCGGCGCGTCACGTACGAGAACGGCCGCGTGCGCGACCGACGGCGGCGACGACGACGACTGTGCCCGCCATCTCGTGGCCGAGTGTGGTGGGGACGCAGGGCGTCGGGGTGATGCCCTCCACCGCGATGTGCACGTCCGATCCGCGCAACCCGGTCGCGGCTCCCCGCACCAGCACCTCGTCAGCGGCCGGTCGGGGCAGCGGGACCTCGTGCCTCGCCAACGGCTCACCCACGCCCTCGAGCCGGGCCGCTCGCATCGAGGTGTTCGATCCGGAGACGGTGATCGCAGCGCCCGGTCAGGTGCGCGGGAAGAGCTCCAGCCAGGTGTCGTTCTGGGCGGCCAGTCGCGCCTCGACGTCGGCGACGAACCGCGCCTGCGTGGCCCGGTCCGGTGACACGGGGAGCCGGGCCAGGAAGCGGTCGAGAACGTCGGCGGTCACGGCATAGCTGCTGGCGATGCGCTCGTGGTTCGTGGCCGCCCGGTGGGCGGCGAACGTCGCGGCGACCGTCGCGGCCACCCCCACCCAGCCGGCGAGACCCGAGGTCCCGGTCCCGGCGGCCACGGCAGCGAGGACCGCGCCGACCAGTGACGCGGCCACCTCGGCGTGGCGGAGCAGGGCCGCGCGGCCGGCGTGCTCCCGGATCTTGCGCCGGTGCCACTCCGCCTGGCCCCGCGCCCGCCCGGCGCGGTACGCCTCGAAGCCGTCGATGTCCGGCAGCCCCTCCCCGTCGGGCTGCGCCAGATGGAAGTCGGCGAGGCCGGACGGGGCCCTGCTCCCCCGCTCCTGCACCCGGTCCACCTGCTCGTTGAGGACGTCGTCGCGCGTCCGCTCGTCCTCGTAGGGTGCGACCCCCGCCAGATAGCGGACGACCTCGGCCTTGAGCGTCTCGGACGCGGCGCGGGCCGTCGGCCAGCGCCCCACCTCGGTCGCGTTCAGGTACCGCTGCTGCACCAGCCCGGCCACGGCCAGCGCCAGGCTCGCCACCCCCGCCGCGGAACCGGTGACGGGCCGTGACCAGCCGGTCTGGCTGCCTGCGGCGCCGGCCACCGCCCCGACGACGAGGAGTACGAGGACGAGGAGCCTGCGGCGTTCGATGCGGCGCCGGGCCACGTCGGCCGCGACCGACCACCGGCGGTGCCGGTCCCACGCGTCGAGGACGGCTGCGGTGTGTCCCACGGCTCCTCCGCGGATCGCCCGGATCTCGTCCACGAGTCTCCTGAGGAACAGCCGCCCGGGGCAGATACGGGCTCACGGGAGACCTGTACAGCCCGCCGCCATCACGTCACGCTCGGCCGTGCCGGCTGACCTGGTGGGTGCCGGCAGCGACGTGCTCGTCGACGGGTCGGAGGTCGGCACGTGCTCCTCGTCCACGCAGGAAACCGCGTCGACGCGGACGGCGACGGGTCCCCCGGCCGCTTCCCCGCCGGGCAGGTGCCGTACGTGCGGTACCGGCTCGGCCGGCTGCTGGCACACCTCCGGCCGGACGTCGTGGTGAGCGCAGCCGCCGCCGGCTCCGACCTCCTGGTGCTGCAGGAGGCGCTCCGCCTGGGCCTGGCCGTGCACGTGGTCCTGCCCTTCGCCCGGGAGACCTTCCGCGAGCGCTCGGTCGCCGACCGGGGCGGCGACTGGGCGGAGGCCTTCGACCGGGTCCTGGACACCGTGACCGGTGGCGCAGCCGGCTGCGCCCTCGTCGAGCACGACCTGCCCGGCACCGCCGCGGGGTTCCGCCAGGGCAACCAGGCTCTCCTCGACCACGCCCGCGCACTGCGCGGCGAGGGCGGGGCGCTGGCCGTGGCGCTGCGCCACCGGGACCCGCAGGGCCCACCGAGTGTCACGGACGACTTCGTGGAGCGGGCGCAGGAGCAGGGGCTCCCGTGGATCGACCTGGACCCCGGCGTGCGACCGGGAGAGCAGCGCTCGGCCTTCGTGGCCATGCCGTTCGGGGTGAAGCCGCACGGGTCGGGGTCGGTGGACTGCGACCGCGTCTTCGGCACCCTCGTCGTGCCCGCCCTCGAGGACGCCGACCTGCGCTGGGAGCGGGCCGACGCGCAGGTCGACACCGGGATCATCCACGTCGGGATGATCGAGCGCCTGGGCAACGCCGACGTCGTCGTGGTCGACACCGTCACCCGGAACCCGAACGTCTTCTACGAGCTGGGGCTGCGCCACTGCCTCGCGGACCGAACCACGGTGCTCCTCGGTCCCGCGGGCGACCCGCCCCCGTTCGACGTGCGACCGATCCGGCACTTCACCTACCGGCTGACCGACGGGGTGATCGACGAGAGCTCCGCGGGGGCGACCGTGCAGACGCTGAGGGCCGTGCTCGACCCCGAGCGCCTGCAGCACGGCCGCCGGGACAGCCCGGTGTTCGAGTTCTTCCAGGTCCAGCGGCAGCTTCTCCGGGTCCGCGGGGACGCGGAGGCCGGCGTGTCCCGCAGCCTCGAGCTCCACCAGCAGGTGACGGGAGCGGTCACGGGGCGCGACGTCGCACGGCTGAAGGCGCTGCTCGGGGACGTCCGCACGGCGGAGGTCGACGAGGACCAGCGCCGCCAGCTGCTGCTGCGCGTCGGCGCCGCGTTGCGCGAGCTGGGCCGGTACGAGGAGGCGGTCGACGCGCTGCGCGTGCTGCACCCCGGGCCGGGCCACGGGTCGTTCGTGCTGTGGGTGCAGCAGCTGGCCCTGGCGCTGCGCCGACGTGGGGAGGCGGACCTGGCCGGCGGCCGGGACCCGGAGCCGGCGTGGACCGAGGCACAGGACCTCCTCGATCGGGCGCTGCGACTCGGCGACGACCCCGAGTCGTGCGGGATCGCCGCAGGCCTGCAGAAGCGACGAGGGCTGCGTGCCCTGACCACCGGCGACCGGAGCCTCGCCGCGGTCCACATCCGCGCGGCTGCCGAGCTGTACGAGAGGGGCTTCGCCGCGGAGCCGTCGGACTACTACACGGGGTCGAACGCCGTCGCGACCCTCCGGCTCCTGGCCCAACGCCTGGGCGGCCCCCCGGACCTGCTGGCCCGGGCGCAGCGCCTGGCGCCGGTCGTCGAGTTCTTCGCGGAGCGGGCCGCCGGGACGGTGGGCGACCCGTTCTGGCCCCGGGTCACCACCGCGGAGCTCGCCCTGACCCGGCACCTGCTCCACGGGAACCCGGACCTCGGTGCGGTGGAGGACGCCTACCTCCGGGCCACCGTGCTCCGGCCCACTCCGGACCAGGTCCGTGCAGTCCTCGACCAGTTCGACCTCTACGGCCGCCTGGGCGACCCGCCCGAGCTCCTCGAACGCCTGGCGGCTCGCTTCCGGCCGCTCCTGCCCCAGCGGCGGGCCGCTCAGGCGGCGCAGGCGCCCACGTACCCCGGTCCTCCCACGTAGCCGGTTCCACTCCTCGCGGTCCAGCGCGGCCCGACCAGCCCGCGAGGTCGCTGAGCTCCGCGTGGCGCGAGATCGCGCCCGTGCCGGACTCGTTGCTGCCGCGCCCGCACAGCCCGGCGGACTGCGGTCTGCGGACCCAGCAGGCGACCGACTCCCCGACCCGCGTGCTCCTCGTCGACCACGTCGCCGACCAGCCCTCCGCGGACGGACACCGGCGCGTCGCCGCGACGACAGGGCCGGCCGAGAGGCGGTGACGGCCGAGGGCGGGACGGGACGCCGGGCACCGATCGGAGAACACCAGGAGGAGCCGACGCCTTCAGGACCGCACGTCCTCCGGTGCGCGGGAGCGGCCCGGACGCCGCCACACCGGGGATCGTGTCAGGGCGAGCACGGCCCCGACCGCGAGGGCGAGCCCGGCGACGAGCCCCAACAGCAGCGGCGCCCCCACGGCGCCGCCACCGCTCGCCCCGGCGACCGCGTACAGGGAGGCAGGCGCGACGGAACCCAGGACGCCGGCGCCCGTCACCACGTACCAGCGCATCGTCGAGGTGCCGGCGAGGACGGCGACGGTCTCGGCGAGGACGGGGACGGGGCGGGAGATGACCACCGCGAGCACGCCCCACCGGGTGAGCAGGCGCTCGGCGCGCCGGCGTTGCGACGACGTGGTCACCCGCGCCACCACACCCCGGCCCTGCCGGCCCAGCACGAAGCCCACCAGCGTGGCACCCGCCCCTCCCAGCATCGACAGCGCCGCTCCCGGGAGGACGCCGAAGAGCGCGCCGTGCGCGATCATCACCAGGCTGGACGGAACGGGCAGCAGGACGTCGCCGGTCAGCAGGCCCACGCCGATCAGGGCCCCCCACGCGCCTGCCCGGCGCATCCCGGCGACGGGATCGGTGAGGACCGGGAACGCCGCCCACTCCGCGAGGCCGAACAGCAGCAGCGTGGTCCCCACCAGGACGGCCGTGACCAGCAGGTAGCCGCCCCTGGGACGCCGCGCCATCGCGTCGGCTCCCGTGGCCGGGCCGGTGACCGCGGACGGGTCCCGCTCGGTCCCGGGCACCCGGGCGAGCCGGAGCGGTCGAGCTAGGCGGAGCCTCACGCCGGGCATGATGCACCCGCCGGGGCGGCGTCGAGGCACGGATGACGGAACCGTGACGCACGGGTGACGGCGTCCCCCTAGCGTGCGGCGCAGGGCGCCGGCCACGGGGCGCCCGATCGCTGGGGCTGCCCTGCCAGGACGGTCGTGCGGCGGAGGCCGCTCCCATGCCTCCGCCGCCGGTCGCCTCCCGCGAGGGGCGAGGAGGTCGACGTCCGCGTCATGGAGGAGGTCGTGGGGATCATGGAGGCGGCGTCCGAGGGCCCGGGGCGGGCCACCCTCGCAGGCCCCGGAGGCGACGTCCTCCGTCTGCCGTCGCGGGTCGCGGTCCGCGAGCCCCGCCGGGGCGCAACCGCTCCCCGGCCACGTCGATGAGCGCCCTCCACCTGCCCCGCCTCGTCTTCTCGGGCGACTTCCAGGCCGACGTCTCCACGGTGAACAACGACGTCCGCCACTACGACACCGCCACGTTCGAGCCCCGCTTCCAGCAGCCGGCGTCCGGTGCCACGCGGAACGGCTGGTGGAACCCGTCGGGCAGCGGGGCCTTCCGGCTGATCGGGTGCGCCGTCCGCTCCGTCGCCTCCCGCCGCACCGGCGCTCCGGGGGACGAGGACCCGGTCGCCACCTGCTCCGTCAGCGGCTCTCCGTCCTCCGTCAGCGGCAAGCTCGTCGACCTCGACCCCCAGTGGCAGATGGCGTCGGAGATCTGGGGTCTGACGATCCGGCTCGTCGACGCCCGGGGCGGCACGGTCCTCGAGGGCAGCTTCGAGCCGGCGCCCTTCCGCGACATCCACTTCGGCCGCCAGTCGTCCGGCCCGAACGGACAGACCGCCTCGGCCGTCTACACCTCCCGCCTGACGGGCCTGCGGTCACACCTGCCGCCGGGACGTTCCCCGTTCCTGGACGACCTGCTCGCCGCCTCGGACGACGGCACGCTCGCCGTCCGGCTGACCACGTTCGGCTACTCCACCAACCCGCGGGACCCGCGGTTCACCCTCGGCCGGGTGGTGGGCGCCCTCGGTCCCGCGCGCCGCGGGGAGCCCCACCGGTTCGTCCTCGGCCGGCGGCTGGCACCGGCGGAGGACGGCGTCACCGCTGCGAACCTCACCTTCGCCGACGCCGTGGTCGACCCCGAGGCGGGGCTGGTCACCCTCGACCTCGGCAACGCCCTGCCGATCACCGACCCTCTCGGCACCACAGCTGACATCGGGCCGCTCGCCCTCGCGGTGCTGCGGACCCCGGACCGGCCCGACGGCGCCGCCGGTGTGCGCGAGGGCGACGTCGTGCCCCTCGCGGACGTGCTGGTGCTGGGACGGATCGACCACGGCTCGCCCGACTGGCTGTCACGGACGGCGGGCATCGTGGACCTGGCCCTCGACGAAGCGGCCGCCGCGCTCGCCGCCGACCGCCCGCTGGCGCTGGTGAGCACCGTCGGGAACGGGGCGCAGGTCCTCCTCCGGGAGACGACTGGCGGGCTGCTCGCCCGGGCCGACAACCTGGTCCTCCGCGTCGACGCCCCCAGCGACGCGGCGGTCCCTGCGACGGTCCGGTTCTCCGCCGCCCGGTGGGGCCGGCCGCTGGCCGCCGCGACCATCCGGACGCGGCTGGCACCGCCGATGTCGGGCCTGGGCGGCGGTCCGGGCAACGACCCGGACCCACCGGCGGCGCCGATCCCCGACATCGGCGTCCCGCAGGAGGCCGTCGAGGCGCCGCCCTCGATCGTCACCGACGACGACGGTCGCGCCGAGCTGTCGCTCACGGTGCACGACCCGGGACGTGCCCGGGGGTACCTGGACGGCCAGGTGTACGTGATCACCTACTCCCTCGACGGGCAGGCCAGCGAGCAACAGCACCGCTTCGACGTCGTCGTCCTGCACGTCCGGGATGCCTACGCGGCGCCGGCACACCCCACCTGGGTCGACGACGTCCGGCCGGTGCTCGTCCAGTACGGCGACCTCTACCCGATCATGAGCCGGCGGCTGGTCGACCTCGGGGACTACGACGCCGTCCGCGAGCACGCCGCGATCATCGAACTGGCCTTCTCCCGGCCGCTCGACGACCCGAACCACATGCCCGTCACCAGGGAGCTGTCCGACGCCCGCCGGGAGATGCTGCTGGCCTGGCTGCGTGACCGCAACGGGTACGGCGAGCGCCGCCTCGTGCACGGTCCGCGTCCGGGCGCGGCGGCGCCCGCACCGCGGACGGCGTCGGACTCCGCCGCTGCCCCGCCGTCCGACGACGGGCGCGGCACCGGGGACGTCGGCGAGATCGGCGGGAAGGCCGTGGCCCTGCCGCAGGCCCTCGAGCAGTTGCTCCGGGCAGCCGGGAGGGACGACTGATGCTCGCCGTCGACAGGACGCTGGTCTCCGGTGTGCGGGATGCCGCCGGCCGGGCGGATCTGCACCGCTTCGTCCAGCTGGCGATCGAGCTCGAGCACTCGACCGTCCCGCCCTACCTCACGGCGTACTACACGCTCCGGCCGGGGACCAATGCGGAGATCGCGGCGGCCGTCCGTGGCGTGGCCGTCGAGGAGATGCTGCACCTGACCGTCGCCGCGAACCTGCTGCTGGCCCTCGGGGGCCGGCCACGGATCGCGGCACCCGACTTCGTCCCCGACTACCCGACGGTGCTGCCGATGAACGTCGGACACTCCGTCGTGGTGGACCTGGCCCCCTACTCGCCGGACCTCGTCCGCGACGTCTTCATGCGCATCGAGGAGCCGGAGCGGCCGCTGCACCTCCCCGGCGGGTCGGCCGACCGTGCAGCAGACCCGCAGTTCGCCACGATCGGGGAGTTCTACGCAGCGCTGCGCGACAAGCTGACGGAGCTGGGCGACTCCGCGTTCGTGGGCGACCCCACGCGCCAGGTGGTCGACCGCGACTGGTTCCCGCCGGACCAGCTGTTCCCCATCCGCGACGTGTCCAGCGCCGTCACCGCCCTGGAGCTGGTCGCCGAGGAGGGTGAGGGCACGAGCAGCAGCCCGCTCGACAGAGAGGGGGAGCCGGCCCACTACTACCGCTTCGCGGAACTCGTGCACGGGCGGCGGCTGGTGGCGGACCCGTCGGTGCCGCAGGGCTTCTCGTACACGGGCGCCCCGGTCCCGTTCGACCCGGACGGCGTGTGGCCGATGCCGCCGCACCCCCGCCTCGAGGCCCACCGGCCGGGGAGCAGGTCGCGGTTCGCGGCCGAGCGGTTCACCGACTGCTACACCAGGCTGCTGCAGGCTCTGCAGCTGACCTTCGACGGTGCACCCGACGGCCTGCGGCCCGCCCTCGGCCTGATGTTCGAGCTGCGGCTGCTGGCCCAGGACGCCCTGGCCACCCCGGACGCCGACGGCCGCCCCACCGGCCTGTGCTTCCGGTACTCCCCCGCCCTCGGGACGACGACGGAGCACCGGACCCCGGTGGTCAGCGGGCCCGCCGGGACGCCGGCAGAGCGGTGACCGGCCCGGCGGCGAGGAGGTCAGGAGTCGTCAGGCGCGTCCGCTGACCGGCTGCGCAGCTGGGCCTCGTACTCCGCCGTCGTGCCCCAGCGCTCGACGTGGGCGAGCCGCCGCCGCTCCAGTTCGAGGAGCCGGCTGTCGGGCGCGGCGACCACGAGGGCGTCGGCCTGGCGTTCCCAGACGTCGAGGCCCAGGGGCAGGCCGAGAAGGGTCGCGACGCTGTGCCCGGCCGCGGGCGTGATCCGCGCGACCCACGTCTGTTCGCTCCCGGGCACGTCGGCCTCCCGCGGCTCGCTCCCCCGCCGTCCCCACCGTGCGTCAGCGTGCCGGCCTGCCGAGGACGTGGTCGATGAAGTGGAGGGCGGCGGGACGGTTCTCCTCCCAGCAGGGCTGGATCTGGTCCGGCGGCAGGACGAACCCGCCGTCGAGCGCGGACGCCGGGCGCAGCTCGACGGTCAACGACGGGGCGTCGTACTCACCGTAGGTCCAGTCGGCGGTGTCGCCCGCCGTGGGGTACAGCTGCGAGGACTGCTGCGGGGTGTACGTCGTCCCGTGCACGCCCTTGATCAACTGGTGCATCTCCTCGGCGAGCTCCCGCATCTCCCCCAGATCGGCCTCGTCCTCGACGGGCTCGGACGTGTAGCCCCACGGGTAGAGGAGCAGTTGGGAGTAGCTGTGGTAGGTGAGGACGCCGCCGAACAGCTGCCGGGCGACGAGGTCGCGCACCGCGCGCACCTCCGGCTCGGAGAAGGCGCGTGGGCCCACGTACGTCTCGTCGGCGGGGACGTGGCTGGAGGTGTTCACGTCCAACGTGCCCCACATGTAGCCGTAGTTCCGGTTGGGGTCGACGCCGACGCTGCCGTCCCGGTTCCGGCGTCGGTTCTTGCGCCACAGCCGGTTCTCGGTGCGCGTGTACTCGTGCCCGTCCGGGTTCACCATCGGAGCCACCCAGACCTCGCCCTGCTGCAGCCAGCCCTGCACCGGCTCGGACGAGGAGGTCTGCAGCAGGTGCTCGGCCAGCAGGTACGGGACCTCCACGGAGATCCACTCCCGGGCGTGGTGGCAGCCGAGGAAGGCGACCTTGCGGGTGCTGCCTCGGCGCTCGCCGATGCGCAGCGCCCACAGCGGCCGGTCCTCGACGCTGCGGCCGATCTCGTGCAGCTCGGCGATCTCCGGGTGCGCCTCGGCGAGACGGCGCAGGTCCTGCTCCAGGGTCGCCACCGTGTGGTACCCGGCCGCGTCGGTCGCGAAGGCCGACAGGTACTGCTCGGTCATCCGCAGCTGCTCGACGTCGTAGCCCATGGCCTGCAGCCGGCCGGCCTGGGCCTCGTCCGCCTGCAGGACCAGGTGGTCCGCCCCCACCTCCCACACGTCCAGCCCGAGAGGGCTCGTGAGCAGGCGGGCGAGCGGAGCCCGGGTGCTCGTGGACGTGACCCTCGCGATCAGACTCGCCATCGGATCCTCCGTACGAGAAGACGGACGCCGGTGCTCATCCGGCGCCTCCCTGCATTCGCGTGAAGCGCTCCCGCTGTTCCGGGGTGAGCAGCTCCAGTAGCCGTGCGGAGCCGGCGTGGTCCGCATCCCTCGCACGGCCCCGGAGCCCGGACGAGTCGCTGCTGCGCCCCGCGGCCCCGCGGCCCCGCACCGCGCCGGCCTCGGCCAGCACGCGGGTGTACTCCCGCTCGTTGTCCGCGGCCACCGTCGCCAGCAGTCTGCGCTGCTCCGCTGTGAGGTGCAGGACGTCGGCCACGTCCTCGTCCAGGAGCGCGTCACCACCCCTGACCCGCCACGACAGTCGGCGCAGACGGGCGGCGAGCTCGCCCCCGAGCAGTCGTCCGACCTCGCGCTCGACCTCCTGCCGCGCTGACCGCGCGGCAGGGTCGACCTGCGGAGGGCGCCACTCGCCTCCCGCATAGAGGTGCCGGAGGGCCTCGCGGTAGCGCTGCTCGATCCGCGCCGCCCCGGTCACCTCCTCCTCGGACATCCCGAGGAGGAGGTGGACGTCCGGGCTGACGAGCAGGGTCACCACCTCACCGGCCGCGGCGTAGCCGTCGCCCGCAACCCGCAGCTCTCCGGCCTCGGGGTCGTCGATCCGCAGCTCGCCGGCTCGATAGGCCATGCCGTCCCGGTCCCGTCAGAAGGTGCCGGTCTCGAAGTCGATCCCGGCGCGCGCGGTGTCCGCGGCACCGGCGAGGCCGGCGCCGAGCAGGTCGGGCCGGTAGAGCGTGACGTGCTCCTTGATCCGGGTGACCTGCCCCGGGGAGAACTCCGTCATCCCGGCGTCGTCCGTGTAGTCCATGTAGTTGGTGGTCGGGTCGTGACCGCCGTCGTTCGGGCACGTGTCGCGCGTCGGGTCGGCGGGCCCGTAGTTGGGGCTGGCCTCGAACGGCGTGTCCGTGATGTCGTCGCCCGGCGGCGTACAGCCACCTTGGAAGGTGTGGTAGAGGCCGAGCCAGTGGCCGACCTCGTGAACGGCGGTCAGGCCGAGGTCGTACGGGCTCGAGGAGCCGCCCGGGAGGGTCGAGTACAGCATCACGACGCCGTCCCTGACCGGGTCGCCGGCGAAGTCGGTCGGGAACGTGGCCCACCCGAGCAGGTTGTCGCCGATGCCGGCGGTGTAGAAGTTCAGCGCCCGGTGCTGGTCCTTGCCCAGCGCGGTCTTCGCCTTCCGCTCGGCCGGACTGTTCATCGTCATCCGGAACCACACCGGGTCGTCCGTGCGGTCCACCGACGCCCGGGTGAACACGATGTCGTGGGGCTTGAACCGGTCGTTGAGCACGTTGAGCTGGGCCTCCAGCTCCTGGTCGGTCAGGGCGCCCGTCGCGCCGTCGTGGACCACGTTTAAGTGCACCGGGATCTCCAGGCGCGTCACGGCAAAGGCGTCCATGCCGTTCGCCCGGGCGGTGCGGAGGTGCGCGCGGACGCGCTCCCTCTGGAACTCGTTGAGCTCCGGCGTCCCGCAGCGACGCCCGCTCCGGACGAACGCCTCCTGGCTGTCGAACTCGCGGTCCCCGATCACAGCTTCTCCATGACTCTCCTCCGTCCCGGCCCGGACGTCCCGGAGGGAGGCGACGTGCGACCACCCGGCACCAGGGCGGACGTCCAGGGACGGCTCGTGGCGATGGAGGGAGATGCTCGCGGTCCGCCCGTCACTGCCACATCACCCCCGCATCACGGCGCTCCCGGACCGCTGCGGTGATGCCGCGCGGACAAGCTCCCCTCCGTCGGGGCGCCGGCGACGGCAGGGGGCGTCCCGGCAGCCAGTGACGGAGGTCGGCGATGGTCCACACCCGACGCGACGTGACCGACCTGACGCTGGCGATCGCTCCGGGTGGCGTCCGCGGCCTGGCGTCGGCATCGGGCGCCGGGGCCGTGGTCTGGCGTCGGCGCGCACTGCTGTGCGGCCCGGTGATGGCCGCGATGGTCGTCGGCCGCGATCCGGGGCTCATGGTCGGCGCCTCCGTCGCCGCCTGGTGGGAGGCGGCGTACCCGCGCGCGTGGCGGGACCCGTCCCCGTGCTGCTCCTCGCCGCCGTCGGCGTCTGGTTGCTCCCCGGCGTCGTCGCCCGTGGCTGATCCCGACACCGGCGTCGGACCATCCGGCGACGCCGACCGTCCCCCGTCCGTGCCGCGCACCGACCGCGCGGCCCCGTCCCCTTCCAGGCGGATGCCGTGACCGCTTCCTCGCCCCGCTCGCTGGCCGGCGGCGCCGCCGCCTACTCCGTCGACGTCGGCCGCGTGCCGGACCCCCAGGGGCCGCCGCCACCGCTGCCGGACGGGCTCCCGTTCCTGGCGCGTGACCACCGCGCCGGTCTAGGCGACACGAGCGCCGGTGGACCGGTCACGCCGACCCGCACGCTGCGGGGTGGCTGCTACTACGTGCGCTACACGCCCCTCCAGACCTCACCGACCCGCCCCGGCGCGGTCTACTACCTGGGAACGCTCCGGGTGCAGCGCGTGGGCACGACCCTCACCACCAGCGGCGACCTGTACCTCCGCCACGTGGCCAGCGGCTTCCCGGCGGCAGCCGCAGGTGAGCCGGACCCGGCCGAGGGCATCCCGGTCTTCCCCCGCGCCGACTACCGGTGCTACGTGCGCGCGACCAGGGTGTCCGACTCCCCCGGCGCACGGGAGAGCTTCACCCTGACGTTCGAGCTGTTCCGGTTCAACGCGGCGATCACCGCGTGGACCAACGAGGGCGTCTCGACGGTCCAGCTGTCGTGGACGACCGCGCCACCGGGCTACCCGTCCGGCGCCGACTACCTGACCGGCGACGTCGAGAACGCGGCGGGCGCGGTGACCGGGACGCTCTCGCTCGGGTGGGTCTCCCCCTTCCTGCGCCGCTCCACCCTGGAGGTCGACCGGGTCCCGGGAGGTGTGGCGCCGAGGACCAACGGCTCGGACGGTTACGGCTGGCGGCAGGTGTTCGAGCCGGTGGGCTGGGACCTGACCGTCGTGGAGAGCGACGACACGGTCGCCGAGCCCAGCGGCGGGTCGTGGGGCGACGCCGAGATGCACGCGGCCATGCTCGAGTACCGCGACCGACGAGAGGCCCTGCTCGACGTCGAGTGGCGCTACCACCTGCTGTGCGTGCGGCGCCTCGACGAGACCGAGCGGGGCATCATGTACGACAGCTCCGCCGTCGACCTGAACGGCACGGCTCGAGAAGGTGGCGGGATCGCCTGCGACTGGGTGTACGAGCAGGACGAGCCCAGCTGGGGGACCCTCAGGGGGACGCGGTTCGGCGACGACCTGCCCACCTACTTCCGGACCGCCGTCCACGAACTCGGCCACGCCATGGGGCTGTACCACAACGCGTCGGACAACGGCTTCATGAACACGACGGACGTGATCGCCCGACGGGCGCACGCCGGGCGCCCGTTCCCGTCGAACATCCGCTGGGCGTTCCACCCGGACGACGAGAAGCGGCTCCGTCACATGCCGGACGTGTGGGTGCGACCCGGTGGCATCCAGTTCGGCGAGGACTACTCGGTGGCCCCGATCGCTGCCGACGACCTGGTCGAGCGGCCCCCGGGGTTGCGGCTCGAGGTGTGTCCCGTCGAGGAGCTGCTGCCCCTCGGCGCACCGGCGCGCGTCGAGTTCGCGCTGGTCAACGAGTCGGCGGCGCCGGTGCTCGTGCCTGCGTCACTCGGCCTGCGGGGAGGCACCGTGCGGGGGAAGGTGATCGGCCCGGCGGGGACGGTACGGACGTTCCTCCCGCTCGTCCCGTGCGTCGAGAGCCAGCCCCTGCGCGTGCTGGAGCCGGGCGAGCGGGTGTCCTCCGCGGCGACCGTCACGCACGGACCGCAGGGCGCGCTCCTCCCCAGCCCCGGCCTGCACCGCATCGTCGTGGAGGTCCGCTGGGACGAGGGCGGCACGCCGCGTGCGCTCAGCGGCTCGGCCACCCTCCTCGTGACGGCGCCGGCCTCGGCCGAACAGGAGCGGGCCGCGTACGGGATCCTGTCGACCCCCGACACGCTGCTGGCCATCGCCGCGACCGCCGACGTCGGGAACGGCTTCGCGGCGATCGAGCAGGCCGCGTCGGACCCGATGCTGGGCCCCCACTACGCCTGGCTCGACGCGAAGCGCACGCTGCGGAGCGGGGCGACGACCGATGAGCCGTACCGCCGGGCGCTCGAGCGGCTCGTCGACGGCGACGTCGTCGTGACCTCCGCCGAGCGACGCCGGGCCGTCGAGGCGCTCGACCGCGTCGAGGCCACGTGGTCGCTGCAGGAGGAGGCCATCCGGCACGAGGAGGTGACCGGGACGGACGACGCGCCGGACACCGGATCGCTGCGGAAGCTCGCCGCGGCCGCTCGTCGGCAGATGGACGAGAGGGGGACGGCCACGGTGAACGGCGCTGGATGGCACAGACTCCCCTCGTGAGCGGCACCGGCGTCACGCTCGGCGAGCTGGTCGGGCGGTGGAGCAAGGTCGACGACGACGGGTCGACGACTCCCTTCCCGCAGGAGATCGAGTTCTTCCCGGATCGCACCTACCGCGCAACCGGCGACGGGCTGCGCCGGCCGGTCTGGGACGAGGCGTCGTTCGACGTCCTGCACGACGGGTCGGTGCGCATCCGGACGGCGGACGACCGCAGGTCGACGTACTCGGCGGACCTGAAGGGCGAGCTGCTCACCCTCTCCGCCGCCGACGACCGCGTGACCTATCGACGGGTGCCGTCCCGGCCTGCCGACCGGTGAGCTGCAGGCGCGTGCTGCGCCACGGTCACCCGCGAGGTGGGCCGCGACGCCCGGATCGCGCTCGGCGACCCCTCCTGCCCGACCGGTCGTCCGAGCCACGACGGCGACGTCCATCCGCAGGACATCCGGAGGGCTGTCGGGGCCGCCGGCGCGGTCGGGGTTGACGCCAGGACGTCGTCCCCGGTGCGCACCGCGGTGTCGGCGACGTCCTCCCCCTCGACGGCGAGGGGGGCCGGGATGCCGGCTCCGATGAGACCGGTGATGTCCCGGTGACGCCGGAGCGGCAACCTGGGTCCTGACGTCGGTCGGACCCGCCAGGGGGTGCCGTGCACAGCTGCTCCCCGTCGCGGGGCTCCCACGCTCCGGTGTCCGTCGTCCCCGTCGCGACCGCCGGGGCGACCCCGAGGACGGGCCGCGGTCGCGGGGAGGTCGCCGCCCCGCACGTCGTCACACCTGCCGCTGGAGGCTCCTGTGGTGTTCCGACACGCTCCTGCCGTCCGGGGCGACGTCCTCGACGAGCGGGCGCTGCAGCGCATGGACAACCGGGAACTGGACCTGCTCTTCCGGTCCAGTTCCGCGGGGGACGTCCCGCACGGACGCCTGCCCGGCACGGGGCTGCTGTTCCCGGGAACCCCTGCCTGCGGTCCACTGGCCTGGCTCGTCCACCTGGTGGTCTGGGCGGGCAAGGAGACAGAGCCCTCGGGCCGGTCGCTGCAGAACCTCATCGGACCGCTGCGCACGCGGACGATCCGTGCCCTGTTGTCCCACGACCGCAGCTGGGTCGACGACGAGGAGTGCGTCCTCATCGACTACTCGAGGACGTCCATCGTGGCGCGGATGGTCCGCGACGAGGTCCGACCCGTGGCCCCCGGCCTGTACCTCGGCGTCATCTGGCTGTGGAAGCGCCGAGTCGGGTGGTTCACCCTGCGTCAGCAGTAGCCGTGTCGGCACCAGCTGTGGCCGGCGACGGGCCGGCGACGACTCCCGCGCCTCGCCGACCGACCGCCACACGTCCGCCCCGACCTCCCCGTGCGCGGGCCGTGTCGTGAACCCCGGGGGCTCGTCCACATACCGCCTCGAGGAGGCCTCGATGACCAGGACGTCCACGACCGAGCCGCCGAGGAGCAGGGTCGCCGGCAACGGAGCACCCCGGACGACGGCGCAGCCCGGCGCCGCCACGCCCGCGGGCGGCTACCGGCCGGGCCTGCCGTGGCGGGTCTACCGCGCGGCGGCCCAGGCGCTGGACCGGGTCGTCGGCTGGGACCGGCTGCCCGTGCCCCTGGGGCTGGCGGTGATCGCCGGCCTCCGTGATGCGCTGCGCCGGCACAACCTGCACGACACCGGCACGCTGCCGACCACGCAGCCCCCGGCCGTCCCACCGTTCGACCCGCAGGTCCTGACCTCGCGGACGGTGGACGGCAGCTACAACGACCTCGCGGTCCCGTCCGCGGGGATGGCCGGCTCACGGTTCGGGCGCAACGTCCCTCTCGTCGCGGCCGGCCGGCCGGCGCCGGCCGAGGTCGTCGAGCCCAGCCCCCGCGAGGTCAGCCGGCAGCTGATGACCCGGGACGAGCTCATCCCCGCGAGGTCGGTCAACGCGCTCGTCGCCCCGTGGCTGCAGTGGATGATCCGTGACTGGTTCAGCCACGGGAAGAGCCCCACCGAGGACCCGTGGCGGGTCGAGCTGGCCGACGACGACCCGTGGCCCGAGCGCCCCATGCTGATCATGCGCACCCCCGAGGACCCGACCCGCCCGGACACCTCGTCACCGCGGACGTCGGTCAACACCTGCACCCACTGGTGGGACGCCTCGCAGATCTACGGTGTCACCGCCGAGCAGCAGCGCGAGGCCCGGACGTTCGAGGGCGGCAAGCTGCGCGTCGAGGCCGACGGGATGCTGCCGACGCCCAGGAGCAACCACCCCGTTCTCGAGGAACCGGGGTTCTGGCTCGGCCTCGTGCCGCTGCAGACGCTCTTCACCCGCGAGCACAACGCCGTCTGCGACATGCTGACCGACGAGTTCCCCGCGTGGGGCGACGAGCAGCTCTTCCAGCGCGCCCGGCTCGTGGTCGCCGCGCTGACCGCCAAGATCCACACCGTCGAGTGGACCCCGGCCGTCATCAGCCACCCCACCACGGCCGCCGCGCTGCGGGCGAACTGGTGGGGCCTGGCCGGGGAGCGCCTCAGCACCGTCTTCGGCCGGCTCAGCGACAGCGAGCTGGTCAGCGGCATCCCGGGGTCGCCGACGCGGGACTACGGCGTCCCCTATTCCCTGACCGAGGAGTTCACCGCCGTCTACCGCATGCACCCGCTCATGCCGGACCTGTTCGACCTGCGCTCGCACGAGGACGACCGGCGGTACCGGGCGGAGCCCTACAGCCTGCGCGAGCTGGCCGGCCCGGGGTCCCTCGCTCTGCTGGACACCGTGCCGGTGGCCGACCTCCTGTACTCCTTCGGCACCGAGCACCCCGGGCTGGTGACCCTGCACAACTTCCCGAGGACCCTGCAGGAGTTCGTCCGGCCGGACGGGAAGGTCATGGACCTCGCCGCCGTCGACATCCTGCGCCACCGCGAGCTCGGCGTCCCCCGCTACTGCGAGTTCCGGCGGCTGCTGCGGCTGCGGGCGCCCGCCGGCTTCGAGGAGCTGACCGGCGATCCCGACCTGGCGCGCCACATGTCGCAGCTCTACGGCGGGGACGTCGAGAAGGTCGACCTCATGGTCGGGCTGTTCGCCGAGCGCCTGCCCGAGGGGTTCGCGTTCAGCGACACCGCGTTCCGGATCTTCATCCTCATGGCGTCGCGCCGGCTCAACAGCGACCGGTTCCTGGCCGGGGACTTCACCCCGGCGGTCTACACGGTGCCCGGCATGCGCTGGCTGGCGGACAACACCATGGCCTCGTTGATCCTGCGGCACCACCCGCAGCTGCGACCGGCGATGCGGTCGGTGACCAACGCCTTCCTGCCGTGGCAGCGTCCCGGCGTCCGGCCGGGAGGGCACGACCATGGTGGCGACCGGGGTGGACGACCGGCTGCGTGAGATCCGGGAGCGGTGGGACGCCAGCGAGTCGACGGACCCCGGCGCCGAGCGGCGTCAGCCTGCCGAGCCCCGGCGTTGCGGGAGCCGGGAGCCGGGCTGAGTGCTCGGCGCGGGGTCGGCGGCGAGCGCTCCGTCACTCGCGCCCACCGGACCACCGGGTCGCCGCAACCACAGGGGGATGGGCCGCAGCCCCGCTGGAGGTCGGGGCGGCCGGGCCCGGAGCACCACCCGGGACAGCCCCTGCGAGCGGTCGCTCACCGGGGCGCGAGGTCCTGGTCGGCGGTCCGTGGCGTCGGCGTCACCAGGTCCCCGGACACCGTCGACAGCACACGGTCGACGTAGTCCCGCACCGCGGCCTGCATTCCGACGTCTCGGCCGGCCGCCTCGGACAGGAACCACCGGTGCTCGAGGATCTCGTGGAAGACCTCGGCGGCGTCGAGCCGGCTGCGCAGGTGCGCGGGGATGGCGGCGATGGTCGGCAGGTACAGCTCGGTCAGCCAGCGGATGGCGGCCGCGGTCTCCGAGACCGGGCCCTCCTCCACCTGTTCGAGCCCGGCCCGGTAGCTCGCGATGTCGGCGAGGAGGCGGCGGGCCTGCTTCTCCCGCACGTCCAGCCCGGTCCGGGTGAACAGCGCCCGCCGGCAGGTTCCGGGCTCTGCGACGCGGGTGGCCAGGCGCAGCCGGCTGCCGCCGGTCGGGTCGTCGACCAGCTCCATCTCGCCGACGTCGAACCCCAGGTCCTGGAGCCTGCGGATGCGCTCGGCGACGCGGAACTGCTGCTCGTCGCGTGGCATCACCTTCTCGCTGGTCAACTCCGCCCACAGCTGCTCGTAACGCGCCACCAGGTCGGCCGCCGCGAGAGCCGGGTCGAGGTCCTCGGCCAGGGCGCCGCTCGTCCGCAGGTCCGTCAGTTCGCCGACGACCCGCGCATAGGCGACATCCGTGTCGTGGTCTCGCTGGCGTTGGGTGAGTCGCTCGTGCACCTCCCCCGTCTCGGCATCCACGAGGTAGGCGGCCAGCGTCCCGGCGTCGAACCGGAACAGGGTGTTGGCCAGCGAACAGTCGCCCCACACGATGCCTGCGAGGTGGAGGCGGACCAACAGCTCGACCTGGGCGTTCATCACCCGGTCGATCAGCTGCACGCCCCGTGGGTTGGCGAACAGGGCGAGGAAGGACGACGAGTAGTCCAGGAAACGGGTGACGAGCACCGCCTCCTGGTCGCCGGGACGGTCGACGACGACGCCGATGACCTCGACCGCCGGGATGCCCAGCTCCTGCAGTCGGCGCAGCACCTCGTACTCCCGACGGGCGGGCTGCTCGGGCAGCTCCTTGACCGCGAACACCCGTCCGGCCTCGGCCACGAACCGGACGACGTGGCGGGAGCGACCGTGCTGCGGGATCTCGACGATCCGGTCGTCGGTCCACTGCGAGAGCGGGGTGTCCCAGGGCAGGGTCACCAGATCGGCCGCCGCCTCGGCAGGAGGGCTGAACACGAAGCGCATCCCGGACCTCCGGTCCTCGGACTCGGTTCTCCCGCGAGGCTAGCGCGCGGCAGCCCACCTCCCCCTCCGCGAGTGGATCGCTCGAGGCCGACGGCCAGGCGTGACCGACCGGAGCCGGATGCCCGGCCCCTGCGCCGGCGGCAGGCTCGTCACGTGAGCTGCTGGTCCGGTCAGGTCAGCAGCGCCGCGAGCGAGGCGTCGGAGGCGGCGAGCGCCGCGCGGTCGTAGGTGGCGCCCGTGGCGAGCAGTTCGTCGGCACCGGTGCGGTCGGCGAGCTGCTCGAGGCGGCGGCGGACCGTCTCCGGGCTGCCGGTGGTGACGGCGTCGAGGGCCTGCTCGACCCGGCCGGCGACCCGGTCGTCCCAGCGCTGGTCGCGGATGGCCGCCACCGGCTCGAGGACGTCGAAGACGCCGGTGCGCCGCGAGCGGACCATCGCCCACACCTCGGGGAGCGCCAGCTCGCGGGCCTCCGCATCGGTGTCGGCGACGAGCACGTCGAGCGAGACCGTGACGTGCGGACGACCATCCCGATGTGCACGGAAGTCGCGGCGGTAGGCCGCGAGCAGGTCCCCCAGGTCGGGCTGGTCGAGCACCGGGCCACCCAGCACGACCGGGAGCCCGATGCGGGCGGCGACCTCGATCCCGCGGCCGGTGGCGAGCACGAAGAGCGGGACCGGTGCCTCGGGAACCGGGTGCGCGGTGACCGGTGCGGTCCGCTCGAGGTAGCTGCGGAGCTCGACGACGTCGTCGGCGAAGGTGTCCGGCTCGTCGACGGAGCGGCGGAGAGCGCGGCGTACGGGCGGGGTGAAGCCGAGCGAGCGGCCCAGGCCGAGGTCGATCCGGCCCGGGTACAGCCCGGCGAGCATCAGGAACTGCTCGGCCACGACGATGGGCTGGTGGTGCGGCAGCATCACCCCGCCCGACCCGAGCCGGATCCTCGCCGTGTGCGCACCGACCGCTGCCAGCAGCACCGCCGGTGCTCCCGACGCGACACCGGGCACGCCGTGGTGCTCGGCCACCCAGAACCGGTGGTAACCGAGCCGCTCCGCCGCGACCGCCCGCTCCACGGTGTGCGTCAGCGCAGCCCCCTCGGGGTGGCCGGCGCGGGTCCGGGAGCGGTCGAGCAGCGAGAGCCTCACAGCAGGAGCCAACCCGGCCACACCCCGTTCGGCTTCCGGCTGGAGTGCAGCGGCGAGAGCTCCGCCCGCAACCGACGCCTCCGGAGCCACTCCGCCCGGGTCGTCGTCCCCAGGGAGTCCCGTCGGCAGGCGTGGCCGCCCGTGCAGCGGACCGGGCGGACCGGGCGGACCGCGCCGGAGCCACGCCGCAGCAGTCGCGGAGCAGCGTGCGCACGCGTCCCCCACCGGTCCTGGGGGCGGACGGTGGTGCGACGGGCCGTCGGCGTAGGTCGATGCCAGCCGGGACCGGGGACGGGTCGGCGAGTCGCCGAAGTCCGACCCCGAGGGCGGTCACCGGGGCACCGTGGCCACGGGCCCGCCGACGCGTCGAAACCGGGCGAACGGCGTACCGCTGCATCGACACCCGTGCCGCGGACCCCTCCGCGGCGCTGGCCACGACCTACGCCGGGCGACGCCGCCGGGGGTCGGCCCGGGCCGCTCCCGAGCAGGCCTCCTCGGCACCTGCCGTGCCGGTCACCGGTCCTGCACTGCCGCCGCCGCGTCGACGATCCCCTCGCCGTACAGGCCGTTCTCGTCGGTCGTGCCCTCGCACACGGCGTTGAAGTCAGGGGTCCGGCCCTCGTCGGTGTAGACCTCGACCCCACCCGCGGGGCAGGCGTGGTCTTCCGCGGAGGCGGCGAGGACGTCGGCCACCACTGCAGGGTCGAGGGCGCGTCCGTCGCGACCGGAGCGGCCCTGGTCCTCGATGATCAAGGCGGCCACACCGGCGACGTGGGGCGACGCGATCGACGTGCCCTGCAGGTAGGTGTAGAAGCCGCACACGCCGTTCTCGTCGCAGTACTCGACGGAGAGCTCGTCGACCGGGTCGCCGTTCGGGTCGGCCAGGCCTTGCTCGATCGCCACGTCCAGCGGGTACGACGACAGGACCAGGTTCCCCGGCGTCTGGAAGGCCGGCGTGCCGACGAGGTCGCGGAGCCAGCCACCCGGGGCGGCGATCTCGACGTCACCCAGCCCGTAGTTGGAGTAGTCCGCCTTGGTCCTCGACGGGCCCACTGCCGACACCGAGACGACCTCCGGTGCCTCGCTCGGCACGTTCAGGCAGGTGTTCTCCACCGTTCGCGGCCGCGCGGCGTCGGGCGGGAAGTCAGGGCTCGTCTCGTCGTACCGGGTCGGCGCGGCCAGGTCCTGGTGCTCGTTGCCCGCGGCCCCGACGAGCGTGACCCCGCGACCATGGGCATAGGTCACCGCGCCCAGCACCAGCTCGCGGATGAGCCGCTGCTGGGCGAGCTCCTCGTCGGTCACGTCGCCCTCGATGTACTCGTCCCGCGACGCGCAGTTGTACAGCCACGGATCGGTGAAGAAGCTCATGTTGACGACGTCGAGGCGGATGTCGCCGGCGTACACCAGCGCCTTGACCGTCTCGTACAGGAAGAAGTAGCCGGAGTCGTTCCCGGCCCGCACGTTGACGAGTGTTGCGTCCGGGGCCACGCCTCCGACACCGAAGTCGTTGTCGTCGGCCGCGACGATGCCGGCCACGTGCGTTCCGTGCCCGTTGTCGTCCACGTCGGCCGGGTCGACACAGCTCTCGAACTCGCAGGGACCGTCGACCTCGGGGATGTCGGTCGTGAAGTTCCGCGACCGCTGGGGGTCGAAGTTCGGGGCGAGGTCGGGGTGCGTGGCGTCGACACCGGTGTCGATGATCCCGACGTCGACTCCCTTGCCGGTCGCCTCGCGGTGGGCAGCGTCGGCCGTCGCCCCGATCATCTGCATGTTCCACTGCCGGTCCGCCAGCGGCTCGGCGTCGGGCCCCCCGTGCAATGGCCGGTCGGCGGAGCCGGACCCGCCCGCTCGATCCGCCACCGGTCGCTCCTCGGCGAAGCGGTGAGGCATGCCCGGCCGTGCGGTGCCGACGGAGTGGTTCCGTGCGGCCCCGCGGATCCCCCCACGTGCGCGCACGTCGTCGAGGAAGGCCCCGTCGGTGGAGGTGACCAGCGCGACACCGACCTGCTCGGTCAGGTCCGTGACGGTGCCGCCTGCGGCCGCGATCGCGGCAGCCGCGGTTTCGGGGGCGCCGTCGAAGGCGACGATGTACTCGTCGGCGGCGGACGCCGGCGATTGGGGGGCGGCAGCGTCTCCCGGAGCCCCGGTCGCGGTCGTCGACGTCCCGAGCACCATCGCGAACGAGACCGAGAGGACTCCGACCGCCTTGCCGGCACCGCGCTTTCCAGACCGTGACCACATCTCGCGCCGCCTCCCGGGCAAGCCGTGGGCCGTACCGACGGCCTGGCACTGGCCGGAGCGGCTTGTATGTCAGTAAAGCGAGTGGCCCCTCACCCGTCGAGGGGCGCCGACGGAGAACCGAGAGATGTGGCCGCCGACCAGGATCGCGCTGTGGTCACTCGGAGGAGGACGGCCTCCCCGATCCCCTCGGTCGACGTCTGGGTGCCGCCAGGCAGGCCGATCGCGTAGGCGCGGGTCGTGCACGCCGGGGCCGGGCGGCGTCCCGCCGCCGGATGGCCGCACTGCCGAACACACGCACAACCGCCCCGCCGACCCGGACGACGGTCGCAACCCGTTCACAGCCCCTGGCGCGGGCGCCGCGCGATCGGCGCCGTCGACCCTGGCACCGGGGAGCCGTGTCCCCGAGGATGAGGGCACGCCGGCCGGGCAGGACCCGGCCGCCGAGGGGGGCGAGGGCGATGGACGAACCGGTGCGCAGTGCGGTCCGCTGGGCCGCCACCCACGGAGCGATGCGGGTGGCGATCCGGGCACGAGCCCGCGCGGGCAACCCGGACGCCCAGGTGATGACCGACCCGGCCCTCCGCGCGGACCCGTACGCGCACTACGAACGGCTGCGGACGGCGGCCCCCCTCGCCGACGGGGCCCTGGGCCGCGTCAGCGTCCACCACGACGTGTGCACCGACGTCCTGCGCAGCGAGGACTTCGGGCAGATCGGTGCGTACCGGACCGACCGGCTCCCGCCGGTGTTGCGGCTGGCGCTGCGGCTGGCCGGGCCCCGGCCGAGCGTGAGCCCCATCGACCCGCCGTCGATGGTCGCCGTCGACCCGCCCGAGCACACCCGCTACCGCCGGCTGGTCAGCCGGGCGTTCAGCGCCCGGGCCGTCGCCGGGCTGCGCGAGCGCACCCGTCAGATCGCCGACGAGCTCCTCGACGAGCTGGAGGGCGAGGCCGCAGCGCAGGACGGGCAGGTGGACCTCGCCGCCCGCTACGCCAGCCTGCTGCCGGTCACGGTCATCTCGGAGATGCTCGGCGTCCCGGTGGCGATGCGCGAGCAGTTCCTCGCCTGGGGCGACCGCGCCGCGCCGGTCCTGGACATGGGCCTGGACTGGTCGACCCACCGCGACGTCGAGCGCAGCCTCGGCGAGCTCGACTCCTGGTGGCGCGGGCACCTGCAGCAGCTGCGCCGGGACCCGGGCGCGGACCTGCTGTCCGCCCTGGTCACCACGGTCGACGACGACGGTGGCGGCCTCACCGAGACCGAGCTGCGGGCCACGGCCGCGCTGGTCGTCGGCGCCGGGTTCGAGACCACCGTCAACCTCATCGGCAACGGGGCCGCCCTGCTGTTCGCCCATCCCGACCAGCGCCGGCTGCTCGCCGAGGACCCGTCGCTGTGGCCGAACGCGGTCGACGAGGTCCTCCGCGTCGACCCCCCGGTGCAGCGGACCGGACGCCGGGCCAGGCGGTCCACCACCGTCCACGGGGTCCCCGTCGCCGAGGGCGAGTGGCTGATCCTCCTGCTCGCCGCGGCAGACCGGGACCCGCGGGTGTTCTCCGATCCGCACGTCTTCGACGTGACGCGCCCCAACGCGCGCGACCACCTCGCCTTCGGCAGCGGCATCCACTTCTGCCTCGGCGCCGCGCTCGCGCGGATGGAGGGCGAGGTCGCGCTGCAGGCGCTGTTCGAGCGGTTCCCCGGCCTCGGCCCCGCGGGTCCCGGACGTCGCCGCGGCACGGTCATCCTGCGCGGTCACGAGTCCCTGCCCGTGGTCCTCGGGTCCAGCACCTCGCACACCCGGTCCGCGTCAGGCATGAGCCGGCCCGGCCAGGAGCCGATCGGGACGAGTCCCGCCTGACCCCGGTGGCGGGGCCACGGCCGTCGTCCTCCTGACGGGAGCCGGCGCAGGTGCAGCGCGAGACGGGGCAGGCCGTGGAGCACCGGACAGCGGAGTTTGCGGCCCGTCCCGGCCGCAGGTGAGATGGGCCATGGCGTTGGCTCGGGACGACGGGCACGCTCCGCAGGCAGCGGAGCGAGGACACGGTCTCCAGGCGAGCGACGCGGACTCGCCCCGCAGGATCACCGCCGCGGGCTGGCGCCGCATCCTCCGGCGCGTCGCGGGGCACGTGCTGAGCGACCGCCTCATGGTGCAGGCCGCGGGCGTGGCCTTCTTCGCCGTCCTGTCGATCGCCCCGGTGCTGGTGACGGCGATCTCGGTCTACGGCGCCGTCAACACGCCGGAGCAGGCGGTCCAGCAGCTGTCGGGCGTGGCGGGGATGCTGCCCGCCGACCTCCAGTCGGTGGTGGCCGACCAGCTCACGACGATCACGGCCGCCTCCACCCAGGTGCTCACCTGGCGCGGCCTCACCGGCCTCGTGGTGGCGCTGTGGACGGCGACGACCGCCATGACCTACCTCATCGACGGCTTGACCCTCGCCTACCACGAGACCGAGACGCGGGGGTTCCTGCGTCGCAGCGGACTCGCGCTCGTGTTCGTGCTGGGCGGTGCGCTCCTCCTCGGCGCCGTGATCGCCGCGGCCGGCGCAGCCTCCCGGGCGCTGGCCGAGGTCCCTGGACCGGTCCGCACCGTCCTGCCCGTGGTGTCCTGGGCGGCACTCGCCGCCCTCGTGACCGTGGTGCTCGCCGTCCTGTACCGGTACGCACCCGACAGGAGGGAGGCCCGCTGGCGGTGGATCACCGGAGGCTCGGCCATCGCGACGCTGCTCTGGCTGGCCACCACGGCGGGACTCTTCGCCTACGTCGAGCGCCTCGGCAGCTACCAGTCGACGTACGGGTCCCTCGCCGGCGTGGCGATCAGCATGTTCTGGCTGTGGACGACGGTCTTCCTGGTCATCGTGGGCGCGGCTGTGAACGCCGAGACCGAACGTCAGACCGCCCGTGACTCGACGGTCGGGCCCGAGCAGCCGCTGGGTGAGCGGGGAGCGGTCGTGGCGGACAGCGCGCCACCCCTCCCGGGTGAGGGATGACGCACCGGCCACCGTCTGCACAGCCCGTGGTCGGCGGACCCGTCCAGCAGCACCCGGGTCCGATCGCGAGAACCTGAGTCGTGTCCTGGACCGGGAGATGACGGACCTGCGGCTCCGGCGCGGCCGGACGGCCCACCGTGCTGGCTGAGCTGATCCGGGCCCGCTCGACCGCCGCCCTCGACAGCGACGGCGAGCGCCTGCTGCTGCGCACCGATGCGACGGGTGTGGACCAGCTCGCCGAGTGGCACGCGGGGGTGCACCGCCACCTCCCGGCCGTGGACGACCGGGTGATCACGGCGCGCTACCGGCCCGGGCACCGGCAGGCGGTCGTCGAGGCCGACACCGACGGCGACGAGCGCAGCCGGCTGTGGCTGCTGGACCTCGACGCTCCGGCCGGTCGCGACCGGTCGACGCCCCGCGCCCTCACCGCCCGCTCCGGCGCCGTGGACCGCCTGGCCGGGGTCAGCCCGGACGGCGGCACCGTGGCGGTGCTGTCCAACCGCCGGGACCCCGTCGCCTTCGACGTCTGGCTGCTCGACCTCGACAGCGGCGCGCAGCGACTCCTGCACCGGAGCGGGAGCTGGTGCCAGCCGGCCCCCGGCTTCTCCGCGGACGGCCACTGGTTGTCGATCCTGCGCCCCGGACCGCGGCCGATGGACAACGACCTGGTGCTCCTCGACGTCGCGACCGGCGAGCAGCGCGTGGTGCTCCCCCACGCCGATGAGGCAGCCGTGGTCGGCGCTCCGGCCTGGGTGGACGCGACGACCCTGGTCGTGAGCAGCAACGTGGGGCGGGACCACTCCGCCCTCGTCCGCGTCGACCTCGCCACCGACGAGGCCGCCGTCGTGTACGCACGGGACCGGGACGTCGCCGGCTGGACCAGCCCGGACGGCACGAGACTGCTGGCGGTGGGCAACGTCGACGGGGCGAGCGTCGGCGAACTGCTCGACGCCCGCACCCTCGCCCCTCTCGGCCGGCTGCGGCTCCCCGACCCCGATGCCGTCGTGGCCTGGAGCCACCTGCTGCCCGACCCACTCGTCGGGAACGACGGCAGCGTCGTCGTCACCTGCACCTCGCCGGTGATGCCACCCGGGGTCTGGCGGCTGGACCCCGGCGCGCCGCCGCACCGGCTCACCGGGGCTCGGCTCGACGTCGAGCCGAGGCTGCTGCGGCGCCCCGAGCGCCACGCGGTGACGAGTGCTGACGGCGTGACCGTGCCGTTGCAGCTGTACCGGCCCGACAGCACCGCCGGGGCGGCGCCGCCGGTGGTCGTCCTGCTGCACGGCGGACCCGAGGGGCAGTCGCAGCCCGTCTTCTCCCCCGTCGTCCAGGCGCTCGTGGCGCGTGGCTACGCGGTCGCGGTCCCCAACGTCCGGGGGTCCACCGGCTACGGCAAGCGCTACTACGGCCTCGACGACACCACCCGCCGCCTGGACACGCTCCTCGACCTCGCCGCCGTCCACTCCTGGCTGCCCGGCGCCGGACTGGACGGGGCTCGCGCGGCGCTGTGGGGTACCTCCTACGGCGGTTACCTGGTGCTCGCCGGTTGTGCCTTCCAGCCCGAGCTGTGGGGCGCCGGCGTCGACATCGTGGGGATCAGTGACCTCGTCACCTTCCTCGAGCGGACGGCCGGCTACCGGCGGGCCCACCGCGAGCGGGAGTACGGCGCCCTCGCCACCGACCGCGAGTTCCTCGCCGCTGCCTCGCCGCTGCGCCGGGCCGACGCGATCCGCGCACCGCTCTTCGTCGTCCACGGCGCCCAGGACCCACGGGTCCCGCTGGGTGAGGCCGAGCAACTGGTGACCGCGGTGCGGAGCCGCGGCGTCCCCTGCGAGCTGCTGGTCTACGACGACGAAGGCCACGGCCTCGCCAGGCTCGCCAATCGACTGGACGCCCATCCCCGCGCGATGGCCTTCCTCGACCGGGTCCTGCGACCCGGAGGGCGCCGGGAGGACGGTTGAGCGAGCCACGGAGCGCCCCCGATGAGGGCTCGCCCGCGCAGACACCGGGACCACCACCGCCGCAGCCGACCAGGACGCACGGGATGCGCACCGCACTGCGGTCGGCGACCGCGGGACCTCCCTGCCCCGGGACCCCGGCGCACCGCGCTCGGCGAGCCCGACCCCTTGTCGTCAGGGCCGGCGTCGGCCATCCTCGCGGTCGCGCGGGCAGACGAGAGGGGCCGACGATGCCGCTCTACCTGACGAGGTTCAGCTACACACCGGAGACCTGGGCCCGGCTGATCGACCACCCGGAGGACCGCCGCGAGGCCGCCCGGTCCTACATCGAGTCGGTGGGCGGCACGTTGCACGGGTTCTGGTACGCGTTCGGGCCGCATGACGGCTTCACGCTCTGGGAGGCTCCCGACAACGTGTCCATGGCCGCAGTGGCCCTGGCCATCGGTGCCGGCGGTGCGCTCAGCCCCCTGGAGACAACGGTGCTGATGACGGTCGAGGAGACGATGGACGCGCTGCGCAGCGCGCGGCAGGTCCGATACCGGCCCCCCGGGGGGTAGCGCTCCGGGTCCGGCCTCCCGCTGGACGAATCTGCGGTCAGCACCTGGGCGCCCCTGCCGGGGATGCACCTGCCGGGTGACCCGGGTCCGACGCCGGCTCGCTACGACGGCTCGCTCCTGAGGACGTCGGCCGCGTCGGGCATCCCCGGTACACCGGCACCACGCCCGTCCGGTGCCCGCTGAGCGGCAGCCGAGGTGGTGGTGATCCAGGCGTCGATCGTCTCCCACCAGTGGTACAGCCAGTCGGTCAGCCGGGTCTCGTCCCGCGGCACGTCGGCGGCCGGGATGAACCACCAGCGCAGGTGCAGGGTCTTGTCCATGGGCAGGCTCCGCCACAGGTCGCGCACGGTGCTCAGGTGTTCCAGGCCGGTGTGCGCGACGAGGACGACGTCGGCGTGCGGGGCCGACTGCAGCGCCGCGACGACCCCGCCCGGACGCGGCGGCAGCAGGTGCCGCATCGCCTCGGCCCGGCGCACCGCGGCCAGCAGGCCCCGGTCGCGCAGTCGCTGGATGGCCCGGGTCCGGCGCTGCGGGGTGAAGTTCGCGCCCTCGGGGAAGATCAGCAGCGCGTCCTCCTCACCCAGGTTCCGGGCCAGGTCGGCGATCGCCTCCTCGGAGCCGTACCCCACGGCCGGATCGGCCGAGACGAAGTGGTTGGGCAGCCGGTTGAGGTAGACGTCGATCAACGGGTCCAGCTGCAGCAGGTCCTTGAGCACGATCCGCGGCTGGCGCAGGTGGTCGCGGTTCATCAGCGTGTGCACGAGCAGGAACGAGTCGCCCGGACCGGCGTGGCGGGAGAGCACCACCATGGCGTTCGTCGAGCCGGGTGTCCCGTCGTCCAGCGGCGACCAGGACTCGCCGTCGGTGACCAGCCGCAGTGCGAACAGCCGCTGCGCCACGCGCATGAGGACGTCGAGCAGCAGCCGCAGGACGGTGTAGTGGGCGGCCCGGGACGCCGGGGTGTCGAAGCGGCGACCGAAGCCGCTGAGCACCCACAGCACCCCCGCGACCACCAGCCCGGTCACCTCCAGAGCGAGGTACACGAGCGCGAGGGCCAGCAGCCGCAGCGCGCGCAGCCGGCCGGGCAGGAAGACCGAGGCGACCACGGCCACGACCACGAGCGCGGGCAGCAGGGCGACCGCGGCCACCAGTGCGGCGACGAGGAGCGGACCGGTGACCCGGCGGACGCGGCGTGGGGGCAGCACCTCAGGCCACCCCGTCCCGGGATGCCCCGCTCCGGGATGCGCCGCTCCGGGCCAGGTACTCGCCGGCCGCGACGTGGGCCTGGTCGATGCGGGCGGGCACGCCGGCGAAGTCGCGGTAGCGCAGGTTGCCGGCTCCGGGCGGAGCAGGGTTCCCCGAGGGCAGCACGTGCACCGTGACACCCGGCGGCAGCGCGGCCAGGTCGGCGGCGAACCGGTGCCGGCGGGCGATCTCGAAGGCGACCAGCGCGACCTCCCACGGCCGGGTCGGCGGGCGCAGCGGGCGGTCGATCCGCCCGACGTGGAGCACGTAGACGGTGTCGGCACCCAGTGCGACCGCCCGGCCGACCGGGATGCTGTGCACCAGGCCGCCGTCCAGGTAGTGCTCGCCGTCGAGCTCCACCGGGGGCAGCAGCCCGGGTACCGCGCAGGAGGCGAGCACCGCCTCGACCAGTGCGCCGTCGGTGAACCAGCGCTCGGCGGCCCGCTCGATGCTGGCTGCGACGCACTGGAACGGGACCCGCAGCTCGGCGAAGGTCTGCACCGGCAGGTGGGCCTCGAGCAGGTCCCGCAGTGGCTCACGCGGGTGCAGGTGGGTGCGGGTCCGCGCCAGGGTGTTCAGGCGGGCCAGCACGGACCCGGCGAAGATCTGCCGGGAGGCCAGCTCCTCCCACACGGCGCGCAACCGGTCCACCGCGCTCGGCGCCGGGTCGGCGGCGACAAGCGCGCCGTTGATCGCGCCCACCGACGTGCCCACGATCAGGTCCGGGCGCACGCCGTGCTCGAACAGCGCCTGCAGCATCCCGACCTCGGCCGCGCCGAGCACTCCGCCGCCACCGAGGACGAACGCCGTGCCGCCCCGGCCGGCAGGCACCTGCGGCGAGGCCATGGCCGCATCGTGCCACCCACGGCGGGAGCGGAGCAGCTCGAGGGGACGCCCAGGGCCGCGGGGCTCGTACCGCCCCCGCAGCGTGCGGGCCGAGGGACCGGGACGGCGCCGGCGTACCGAGTCCAGCGTCACTCATCACGCAGTGTGACCGGGTGCGACCGCTGCGGCAGCACGCCCCGAACCCGCTCCCGCCTCGCCCCGACCCGCGCGTGGACGCCGGGTGAACGTGCCGTCACACGCGGACCCTGTGCAGGCGTTCGTGTCTCGCTCCCCCTGCCACGCGGTCTGGACGGTCGACATGGTGCTCACGGTTGAACGCTTCCGCGGCAGGCCCGTTCCTGCTCTCCTGGTCCTGCTGCTCGCGCTGGGGATGCTGGCCGGCACCGGGACCACCGCGCACGCCGGTCCCGCGTCCGGTGGCGAGGGTTCGGTCGCCTACACGGGCGAGCTGACGCCCGAGCAGCTGGACCTGGTGCTGGACAGCGGGCTCGACCGCCGCGAGGTGCTGACCGCGCCTGGTGCCGCTCCCGGCTCGGTACGGGTGGAGGTCGTGCTCGGCGAGCGCAGGGCGGACGCCCTGATGGCGCAGGGCGTGCCGCTGCAGGCACGGACGGCGACGGCGCAGACCTCGGCCACGACGGCCGGTGTCTTCCGGCCGTGGAGCGGTGCGGGCGGGCTGCGTGAGGAGTTCGTCGCGCTCGCGGCGGCGCACCCGGACCTGGTGGAGCAGGTCGTGATCGGCCGATCCGTCACCGGGCAGGAGATCCTCGCGTTCAAGGTGACCACGGATGCCCCACGGGTGCCCGACGGTCATCGCCCCGCGGTGCTGTACGTCTCGACCCAGCACGCCCGCGAGTGGATCACCCCGGAGATGACCCGGCGGCTGATGCGCCACGTACTCGACGGCTACCGCACCGACACCGGACTCCGCGAACTGCTGGAGCGCACCGAGCTGTGGTTCGTCCCCGTGGCGAACCCGGACGGCTACGACCACACGTTCAGCACCGACCGGCTGTGGCGCAAGAACCTGCAGGACAACGACGGCGACGGCGTGATCACCGAGGTCGACGGCGTCGACCCCAACCGCAACTTCCCGACCCGCTGGGGCTACGACGACGAGGGCTCGTCCCCGTCGCCGGACAGCGAGGCCTACCGTGGCCCGGCGCCGTCGTCCGAACCCGAGACGCGCGCCCTCGACGGACTCATGCGCCGGGTCGGCTTCGAGTTCCTCGTCAACTACCACTCGGCGGCGGAACTGCTGCTCTACGGCACCGGCTGGCAGGTCGCCACCCCGACGCCCGACGACGTCGTCTACGAGGCCCTGGCCGGGGACGACGCCGATCCGGCGGTGCCCGGCTACGACCCGGACATCTCCGCCGAGCTCTACACCACCAACGGGGAGACGACCGAGCACGCGCAGGAGGCCTACGGCACCCTGGCGTTCACGCCCGAGATGGCGACGTGCCAGACGGCCAGCGCAGCCGACCCCGGCGACGCCTTCGAGCCCGACGCCTGCGGCAGCGTGTTCGAGTTCCCCGACTCGGAGCCGCTGGTCCAGGCGGAGTTCGACAAGAACCTCCCCTTCGCGCTTGCCGTGGCCCGATCGGCGCAGGACCCGTCGAACCCCGTCTCGGTCGTTGGCCGCACGGTGCCGGACTTCGTGCTCGATCCCTTCCCCGTCTCCTACGGGACCCCGCAGACGGTCGCCGTCACGGCCCGGCGGGACCTGCGCGACGTCGAGCTGCGCTATCGGGTCGACGGCGGGCCCGAAGAGCGCGCGACCGTGCGCGAGTGGGCCGGCGGCGAGCGCTACGGGGACGAGGGCGACACGTACTACGCGGAGTTCCGCGGGGAGGTCCGCGGGGCGCGCGTGGGACAGGACGTCGAGGTGTGGTTCACCGGCGTGCGGCCCGGCCTCGGCCCGGTGACCAGCGAGCGGTTCGGCTACACCGTGGAACACGACGGCGGGTCGGTCGTGGTGCTGGCCAACGAGGACTACGAGGGCTTCAACCCCGGCGAGCCGGGTGCCACCACCGCGCCCCGGTACGCGCAGCAGTACGTCGACGCGCTCACCGACGCCGGCGTCGACTCCGCCGTGTGGGACGTGTCCGCCCAGGGCGTGCCGCACGACCTCGGGGTGCTCGGCCACTTCCACAGCGTGGTCTGGTACCTCGGTGACAACCGGCTGACCCAGGACGCCGAGGACGTCCTCACCGACGTCCTCGGCGCTCCGCTGGAGGACGCGGCCGTCGCCGAACGACAGCAGTTCCTGACCCTCGCGGTCCGCGACTACCTCAACGGAGGCGGCACCCTCGCGCTCGCCGGTGAGACGGCTGGCTACCACGGCGCCCTGGGCACGGGGCTCGGCGGCGTCTACTACGGCCTGGACGGCGCGCCGGACCAGGACTGCGTGGTGACGGCCGACCCGTTCAGCGACTGCCTGCTGCTCGCGGACGACTTCGTCCAGTACTACCTCGGCGCGTTCACCCGGTCGCCGCGTGCGGCGCCGGAGTTCCTGGACGGGACGGGCGCCCCGATCGGCGGCACCAGCACGGAGCTGGCGGCCACGCCGAGCAACCCGATCGACGAGGCCGGGACCTTCCTCCCCACGAGCGCCGTCCTGCCGCCGAACCGGTTCCCGCAGTTCGCGAGTGCCGTGTCCGGCGAGTACCGGGGCGGCCCGCCCGGCAACCTCGAGACCTTCGAGGGCGACTGGTTCGCCGCGGCAGCGCACGCCGACAGCTCGTACATGCGGCTCAGCCGCACCGTCGACCTCACGGGCGTCCCCGCGGCGCAGACGCCGACGCTGGAGTTCGCGCTGTCCCACGACGTGGAGACCGGGTACGACAACGTCATCGTCGAGGCCCGCCCCGTCGGCACCGATGACTGGACGACGCTGCCGGAGGTCGGCGGGCTCAGCGACAGCGAACCGCCGACGGGCTGCGAGACCGGGCTCCTGCTGCAGCGTCACCCGTTCCTCTCGCACTACCTGACCGGCGGCGACACCTGCCAGCCGACCGGGACCACAGGGGCGTGGCACCGGATCACCGGCACCTCCGCAGGCTGGCAGCAGGTCGGCTTCGACTTGTCCGCCTACGGGGGCGGGCAGGTCGAGGTGGCGATCAGCTACGTCACCGACCCGGCCGTCGGCGGGGCCGGCGTGTTCGTGGACCGGACGCGCCTGGTGATCGGTGGCACGGCCGCCGATCCGCAGGGCTTCGAGACCGACCTCGCGCCGTGGACGGTGCCCAGCGCGCCCGCCGGCAGCCCGACGAACGTCGGGGACTTCGTGCGGGCGCAGTCGCAGGTCGGGGCGGCGATCACCACCGAGGACACCGTGCTGCTCGGGTTCGGGATCGAACAGGTGCCCGACCCGGCCGCCCGCGCAGCGCTCCTCGGGGGGATCGTCCGCGGCCTCACCAGCGCGTCACCCACGGCGGGCTGAGGCACTCGCGCGACGGCGTTCGGCGACGGGTCCGGTGGCCGATGGGTGTGGGATCGGTCACCGCGCAGCCGGCAGATCGAGTCCCCTACCGGCGATCAGCCGCCCGGCAGCGGAGGGGCGGGTTCGCGGGCAGGGTGTCCGGCCCGGAGGCCTACCTGCGCCGGGTGCTCCGGCGCAGCGATGAGATGCCCACCGCTGCCACTCCCCAGAAGCCGCTGGTGGGCATCACCGCCGAACCCACGACGCCGGTCACGGTGAGGATCCCGCCCGCGGTGCGCTGGGCGGCGAGGTCACCGAGCGACTCGGCGGATCGGAGAAGCCGTCCGCCGAGCCACAGGGTCGGCGCTGCGACCATGAACCAGAACGCGGTGGCCCTGTCACCCAGGTCCGGCACGGAGTTGACGAACCTGTCCCGGGCGATCTGCGTCAGCGGCTGCCGGTACAGCACCACGCCGACGACCGCGTGCACCAGACCGAGGCACTGCAGCCACCATCCAGGTGATCGGGGCAGCACGTGGCGACGATAGGTGGCGGAGGTCCCCGGACGACAGGGTGCACGGCGTGTCCCGGTGAGTGGCCTCGGAGGTCGGGTCCGTCGTGTGCGGGGACCGCCACGTCCCCGCCCTGTCACGCCTGAGGACTCACCCGGGCTGGTCGATCTGGGTGGTGGCGCCCCGGGTGAAGTCGTCGAGCCAGTTCCGTACGGCGTCGAGCACCTCATCGGGTGACGACGTCACGGCGATCGTCACCTCCTCCGCGGGCGTCTGTGCGGTGGCGCCTCGCACCGTGAGGAGCCGCGCCCGGAGCTCCCTGGAGCCCTCGAGCCAGACGCGGATGAGCAGTGCCGCACTGGGGTCGTCGACCACGTCGCCTCTCCTACGGGGGTACTGCGCAGCGTTGCAGGGTCCGGCTTACGAGAACCGCGCGATCCGGTCAACGTGCGAGCACCCATGGTGGGAGGTCAGGCCCCGGGGTGCAGTCCCCCGTACGGATGACCCGCCACCGCGGACGGCGTCCCGGCCCGACGCAGGAGCAGGAGCGCCGTGGGCTCGCAGAGGCTCCCCGTCCCGCGGACGAGCGCGCCGGCGTCGGTCGGATGGCTTTCCGCTGCCGCCCTGTCCCGGCAGCCGTGCGGACCCGACGGTGCGCGGCCGCAACCACGCGATCGATCCACTGCCGGCGTTCGTCCGAGCTGCTCACCTATCGCGGCGACCAGCCAGGCGCGTCCCCGGACGCCCGTCGACGGACGCAGGGAGGCAGCAGCCGGACAGGCCGTGCGGGTTCCGCAGCGGTCGGATCAGGGCACCCCCGTCACGTCGGACGTCGTCCGGCCCTCGAGGCGATCACCGCGCCGGGCCGGCTCACGACTCCTCCGGGAGCCGGGCGCTCCGCGTGGAGCGCCCGGCGGACCCGCGGTATGTCCTGGACCAGGCGGGTCATCTGCTCCGTCGGGAGCACGCCCAGCTCCTCGTTCACCAGCGTCCGGAAGAAGTCGTAGGCCCGGAGGGCCTCCGCCAGGTTCCCCTGGGCCAGGTGGACACGGACCACCGTCCGGTGGGCGCTCTCCCGCAGTGGTTCGGCGCGGACCGCGGCATAAGCGGCCTCCAGGGCTTCGCAGTGGCGGCCGAGGAAGGCGAGTCTCGCCGCCACCGCCTCCAGCGCCTGCATGCGGAGCTGGCGCAGCCGCTCGCGTTCGAGGAGGACCCAGTCGTCGTACCAGCCGGGCAGGAGATCGCCGAGGAGCGCTGCGTCCGGGACCGCGACGTCGTCGGCACCCCCGGGCGGAGCGATCGCCCGCTGCGCCCAGTCGTTCAGGTCCCGGACGTCGACACGGACGCCTGCCGCCAGCCGGAGTGCACTCCCCGACACCTCGATCAGGCCGGGCGCCACCTTGTTGAGCCGCCACAGCGCCGACCGCAGACTCCCGTGCGCATGTGCCTCCGGCACGTCAGGCCACAGGTGGCCGGCCGTCGCGGTCCGGGTCGGCCCGTGGGACAGACACAGGTGTGCGACCAAGCGCTGCACGCCACGTGGCAGGCCGGCGGTCGACCGCCGGTCGCGGCCGGTGACCTCGAGGTTGAAGCCGTCGAGCAACGTGACACAGGGAGCTGATGGACGGTCCACGGAACTGGTCCTTCCTCTCGGTCGAGCAACCGGACCCGTGGCGGCACAGGAGAACCCGCCTCCCAGGTCCTGTTGCGTCGCTCGGACCACCGACCTGCTCCTGGGGGTCCGGTACTGCTGAGTCGTGTCCGTGCCGCTCGGATACCAGCGGGCTGACACACGTCACCGCCGACGGACCGCGTCGGTCCCGTCGGCGCGTGGGCGGCGGCCGGCCGCCCACGTGGACGGAGTCGTACGCCCCGTCACCCGGGGCTCGACCAGCGGATCGGGTGGTGCACCCCGGTGGCGCCCGGCCGACCTCAACCGCCCTCGTTCGCGCCGGTGGTCCCCGGACACAGGTGTACGACGTCGACCCACATGACTCCCCCTGGACGCACGCGCACGAGATGCGGAACAGGAACGCTATTCACGTCCCGGCGCCGGGACCGTACGCAGTTGTGCGTAGTCGCCGCAGGCGACACGGAGCTGGGAGGGTCGTGACCGCCGGGCCGAAGTCGACCTCCACGATCCGGCGCCGGCGGATTACCCTCAGCTCTGTGTCGCGCACCACGAGGCGTCATGCAGCGTGGCTGGAGCTCGTCGGCGACATCCTGCAGGGGCAGCCCGGGGCACTCGAGTTCCCCCACGCGCAGGTGGCGGATTTGCTCCTGGAGTCCTTCGATGCGGCCTGCTGCTCGCTGAACGTCGTCGACCGCGCCTGGGTGGACCACGTCGTCGGAGGCTGGCCGGTCGGCTTCCTGCCGATGACGCCGCCGTCCGGTGTCCTCCCCGACGCCACCACGCACCCGCTCATCCGCTGGTACGCCGTCACGGGCAGTTCTGCACCCCAGATCCTGGGCCGGGTGCCGCGCGCGGTCGCCGGTCCGAGGCTGCGCGCCGAGTGGTCGGCCTTCGCCCGTCCCTTCGGTATCACCCACCAGCTCGCGCTGCCCCTCCGAGTGGGGCAGGGGATCGAGTCGTACGTCGTCAGCCGTCCCGACGACGACTACGACGACGCCGATGCCGACCTGGCTGCCCTGGTCGTGCCGGCACTGGCTGCGCTCGTCCGCCAGCACCGGGTGCTCCGTGACGTGCCGGCGGAGCAGTACGACTGCGCCTACGGCATCCGCTTGACGAGACGCGAATTCGCCGTCCTCAGGCTCCTCGGGGAGGGGCTCACCGCTCAGGCGATCGCCCGCCGCCTGAGGACCTCCCCCCGGACGGTGCACAAGCACCTCGAACACCTGTACCGCAAGCTCGGCGTGCGCGACAGGCTGATGGCGGTCCAACGAGCCCGCGACGCCGGCCTCCTGACCGTGCCTCCAGCGCCCGGTGGACGACGCGGGACTCCGGATCCCACCCTGCTGATCCCCTCCCCCCGCAACGGGGACGACCTCCCCGTTGCGACGGCGCCGACGAGCGCTCCCACCCCCCGCCCCGCTGGATGACGGCCCGGCGGCCGTCTGCCCCGCCCCTCACCCGTCGACGATCCAGCTGCCGTGGAAGCCGAGCGGGACCCGCGCCGGGAGGTGGACGGTGGCGACCGGGGGGCCGGCGAAGTCCTGTGCCGCCAGGACCACCAGGTCGGTGGCCCCGCGGTCGGGGTCGTGCACGAAGGCCATGACGTGGCCGTCGTCCTCGTCCGCGTCCGGCGTCGACGGGGCGAACACGGCCTCGCCGATCGCGGCGTTCCTCGGGAAGCGGTGCTCCTCGACCGTTCCGGCGAGCAGGTCGTGCTTGAGCAGCGCATCGGCGAAGGCGGCGTCCTGGAACGTCCCGTCCATCTGCACGGTGCCCCGGTCGACCTGCCCCGTCGCCGCGCTGTAGCCGTAGCGGTGCGCCCGGGAGAGGACCCGGTCGTCGACGCGCGGGAACTCCTGCGGGCGGTCGTCGAGGCACTGCCGGGCCACCCGTCGGGCGGTCGGGTCGACCGTCCAGCGCTCCAGCGTGAGCGGGCCCCCGCTGCCCAGGGCCGACACGTCGAACGAGCCCTCGTAGCGGCACAGGTCGACGACGACCCGGTCGCCGTCGTCGTAGGCGTTGAGCGTGTGGAAGACCCAGCACGGGTCCACCTCGAACCAGCGGACAGCGCGGGTCGTTCCCGCCCGGGGCAGCAGGCCGACGCGGGGCTGGTGGGACGGGTTCCAGGTGTAGGGCAACTGCGAGCCGGCGGCCGCCGCGTCCATGCTGAAGGTGACCGGCAGGTCGAGCAGGACCACATACCTCTCGGTCAGGGCGAAGTCGTGCACCATCGGCCCGTCCACGACCGGGACGTCGGTGGTGCCGCTGACCCTGCCGTCGGGACCGAGGACGACGTGCTGCAGGTGGTCCCAGCCCCAGAAGTAGGCGACGGCGTGCAGCTCACCGGTCCGCCGGTCGAGCTTGGTGTGCGCCGCGTAGCCGCCGGGCAGCGTGCCGTCGAAGTCGCACGGGCCCACGGTGTCGAGCTCGTCGGTGAGCTCGTACGGCAGCGCGCCGGCCTCGACGGTGGCCAGGGTGCGCCCGGCGTGGGCGATGACGTGGGTGTTGGCGGCGAAGTCCATGCCGGCGTGCACGGGCCCACCCGGCCACCTCTCCCCCAGCGCTTCGGCCACGTGCCGCGACCGGACCCAGCGGTTGCGGTACCACTCGGCCCTGCCGTCGCGCAGCCGGACCCCGTGCACCATGCCGGCACCGAGGAACCAGTGCGAGCCGGGATCGTCCGAGCCCAGCGGGTTGGGCCCGTTGCGCAGGTAGCGCCCGTCCAGCCCGGCGGGCAGGCGCCCGGTCACCGGCAGGTCGAACGCCGTGATCTCCTCCGTCACCGGCGCATACGGCCCCTGGAGGAACGGGCTGCGGTCGAGCATCGGGCGGTCGGTCATCGCGGCTGCCTCTCGGCGGACTGTCGGCGCGGACGTCCTCGTCCACGCCGTCTCCTCTGATCCTGGCCCTCCCGCCCGCGGCTGCACAGTCCTCGCCCACGGCGCCGTGCCCGACGGGCGGTCGCTGCCGTCGAGCGGGGACGACCGCAGCGACGTCCCCTCGTGGTCCTCCCGTCCGAGGGAGACGAGGGCCCCGCAGCGCTCGTTGCGAGCCCGTCCTGTCGATGACCTCAGCCCTGCGCCTCAGCCTCCTGGCCCCGACTGGCCCGCGCGGGCGTCGGCTGGTCCCGGGGCGGGCCGGAACGGGCGTCCCACGTCACGCCACCACGCGCGCAGGCGGGTGCGCCTCCGGCTCGCCCTCGGCGACGATCCAGGCCGTGCGCCCGTGGAGCGGCGGGGTCTTGGTGCCGTCGGTGAACCACACGACGACTCCCCCGTGCGCCTTGCCGGGCGAGCGCACGACCCGGACCCGGCTCCCCTGCCTGGTCCTGGTCGGCCGGACCAGGGGGAGGCCGAAGTCCGTGCCGACCACGTCGGTGGTCAGGACCGGCTCCCCTGCGGGCAGGTGGGACGTCGGGACAGTGGTCATCAGGGCCTCCTGGGCATCGGGTCGACCGGACGACCCCGGGCCTCCTCGGCGACGGGGCCGGCCACGATCGTGCGAACACGTGTTCGAGTATGGGCCCGGGGTGCGACGGACCGGGCACCCGGCGGGCAGCTGCACCGGGGTGCCCGGCCCGGCGCCCGCACACCCGTTCGCGGAGCGGTGGCGGAGCTCGCCGGCGAGCACCGGGGCGACTGCTCCTCCACCGGCCGCGGTGTACACGCGCGCCGGACCCTGCGATGGGCGGCTCAGCCCGCCTGGCGCAGGCCGATCAGGTTGCCGTCACCGTCCCTGGCCAGGGCGACGAGGAGGCCGCCGCCGACGTCGGTGGGGTCCTGCACCGTCTCGGCGCCGGCCTGCACGAGAGCGGCGAGGCTCGTCGCGACGTCGTCCACGTGCCAGTACGCGACCGGACCCGACTGCCCGTGCCGGTGGCCGTGCGGGTCGAGGCCGATCGCCTGGCCGTCGGCGTCGAACTGGGCGTAGTACGGCGCGTCCACCACCGGTTCGGCACCGAGCAGGGCGCCGAACAGCGTCTTCGCGCGGGTCAGGTCGCTCACGGGGTAGATGACGGTGCGGATCCCGGTCGTCATGATGTGCTCCTCGGATCGTCGGGTTCGGGTCTGCCACCTCTGTGACACCCGCCGACCGAGGGATGTGACGAGATGAGCGGGAACGACGTCCTCGCCGCGCAGTTCGAGGAGCACCGCCACCGGCTGACCGCCGTGGCCTCCCGCCTGCTCGGCTCGCGCGCCGAGGCCGAGGACGCCGTCCAGGAGGCGTGGCTCCGGGTCAGCCGGGCCGGCAGCGACGAGGTGGCCGACCTCGGCGGCTGGCTGACGACCGTCGTGGCCCGGGTGGCGCTCAACCAGCTCCGCGCCCGGGCCAACCGCCGCGAGGACCCCTACGACGACGCGCTGCCGGCCCGCCTGCACGCCAACGCCGACCCCGCCCAGGAGGCGGTGCTCACCGACTCCGTTGGCCTGGCGCTGCTCGTGGTCCTCGACCAGCTCGCACCCGCCGAGCGGCTGGCCTTCGTCCTGCACGACCTGTTCGACGTGCCCTTCGACGAGATCGCGCCGATCGTCGACCGCTCCCCTGCCGCCGCCCGGCAGCTGGCCAGCCGGGCCCGGCGCCGGGTGCGCGGGGCCGAGCTGCCCGACGCCACCGAGCGGCGCCGCGAGGTGGTCGCGGCCTTCCTCGACGCATCGCGCGACGGCGACTTCTCCGCCCTGCTCGAGCTCCTCCACCCCGAGGCGGTGCTGCGGTCCGACGCCGTCGCCGCGCGGATGGGTGCCGCCGCCGAGGTGCGCGGGGCGGCCGGGGTCGCCCGGTTCCTCTCCGGCCGGGCGCGGGCCGCGCGGCTGGTGCTCGTCGACGGCGTACCGGGCGCGGTGTGGTCGCTGAGGGGGACGCCGCAGGTGGTCTTCGCCTTCACCGTCGAGGACGGCGTCGTGACTGCCATCGACCTGCTCGCCGCCCCGGGGACCCTGTCGGGCCTGGACCTGCACCCCCTCAGGCAGCGGTAGGCGAGTGCGCCGCCGTGCCGCCCTTGCTCAAGGCGTCGGTCGTCCCGCCAGGTGTTCCTCCCTCGGGCGGTGGATCTCGGCGTACACCTGTGCCCGCAGTTCGGCGAACCGCGGGGAGGAGCGGGTGTGCAGCTGATCGCGCCGATCCGGGAGGTCGATGAGGATGTCCCGGCGGATCACCGTGGGCGACTCGGACAGGATCAGGACCCGCTGTCCGAGGTAGACCGCCTCGTCGATGTCGTGGGTGACGAACAGCGTGGTCACGTGGAGCTGGTGCCACAGGTCGCGGATGAGGTCCTCGAGGTCAGCCCGCGTCTGAGCGTCGACTGCGGCGAAGGGCTCGTCCATGAGGAGGACCTGGGGCTCGTAGGCGACAGCCCGTGCGATCGCCACCCGCTGCTGCATCCCGCCGGAGAGTTGCCAGGGATACGCCGCGGATGCGTCGCCGAGCCCCACCGCGGAGAGTGAGTCGTCGACCAGTTGCCGCCGGCGGGCCGCTGGGACCTTCTTCTGCTTGAGGGGCAGTTCGACGTTGTCCCGCACGCTCATCCAGGGGAACAGGCTCCGGCCGTACTCCTGGAAGACCACCGACATCCCCGGCGGCGGACCCTGCACGCGCTTCCCCTGCAGCAGGACCTGACCGGAGGTGGGCTCGAGCAGCCCCGAGACGATCTTGAGCAGCGTCGTCTTCCCGCAGCCCGACGGGCCGACGAGGCAGGCGAGTTCGCCCTTGTCGAGCGTGAAGGTGAGGTCGCGGACGGCTTCCACCGTGCGCTGCTTGCCCTCGTACACCTTCTTGAGGCCGGTGACCTCGAGCATGGGGTGGACCCTTCCTGTGGAGACGGTGGCGACGGCTGCCGGGGCCTGTCAGGACTGTCGTTGCGCGCGGCGGAGGCCGTGGTACCAGGCCAGACACCGGTTCTCGATCGCGCGGAAGACGAGGGAGAGGAGGAAGCCGATCAGGCCCAGCACCAACATGCCGGCCCACATCTCGGGGATGGCGAAGCTGCGCTGCGCCTGCACGATCGCGAACCCCAGGCCGTTGGTCGCCGCGAAGAGCTCGCTGATCACCATCAGGATGATGGCCAGCGACAGCGCCTGCCGGAGGCCGGCGAAGATCTGCGGGGCGGCCCCGGGCAGGACCAGGTGCCGTAGCCGAGCAGCCCCGGTGATGCCGTACGTCCGCGCCGTGTCATCGAGGACACCGTCGAGGGCACGGACCCCCTCGGCGGTGTTGAGCAGGATCGGCCACACGCACCCGAACGCGATCACGATCACCTTCATGGTGTCGTCGATGCCGAACACGAGGATGAAGATCGGCACCAGCACCGGTGGCGGGATCGCGCGGGTGAGCTCCAGCACCGGCTCGAGGAAGTCGCGCAGCCCCCGGTAGGTGCCGATGAGGATCCCGAGCGTCACCGCGGACACCGCCGCGACGGAGAAGCCGGCTGCCAGCCGGAGGAGGCTGGGCAGGACGTCGTCGGTCAGCCGGGGGCCGAGCCACTCGCGGACGAGTGTCTCGAGGATGCGCGGGAGCGGCGGGAAGTAGAAGTCGGTGCTGTCGGCGCTGAGCACCCACCACAGCGTCAGGAGCACGGCGGGCAGGCCCAGGGCGAAGCCTACGCGTCGCAGGACGGGTGTCACGCCGCCACCCCTCCCCGCTGAGACGGATGCCAGGCCAGCGCCCGGCGCTCGGCGAACCGGGCGCCGAGGTTGACGACCACACCGAGCAGTCCCGTGACCACCACCAGGGCGTACGACGTCGCGACCGCCCCGCTGCTCTGCGCGACCGCCAGCCGCGAACCGAGGCCCGGGTTGCCGATGACGAGCTCGGCGGTGACGGCCAGGATGAGAGCCACGGCCGCGGCCAGCCGCAGGCCGGTTATCACGTACGGTAGCGCCGTGGGCCAGGTGACGTACCGGATGCGCGCCCATGCGCTGAACCGGTAGGCCCGCGCCGTGTCCTGCGCGACCGGGTCCACGTCCTGCACCCCGTAGAGGACCTGGATCAGCACCTGCCAGAAGGCGGCGTACACCACCAGCATCAGCTTGCTCTCGATGGCCGTGCCGAAGAGCAGCGCGGCCAGGGGGATGAGGGCGACCGAGGGGATCGGCCGGAGGAACTCGATGGTCGATGCGGTCAGCTGGCGGAGCAGGTGTGAGCTCCCGATGACGATGCCCGACACGATGCCGGCGACCGAGGCGATGGCCAGGCCGAGCGCCCACCCCTGGAGGGTGTCGAGCAGCGCCGTCCAGAAGGCGACCTCGGCCAACTCCCCCGCGAGGGCCGAGGCGATCTCGGAGGAGGTCGGGAAGAACCGCCGAGGCACCAGGCCCATCCGCGGCAGCACCTCGCCGAGGACGAGCAGCGCCAGCAGACCGAGTGCGCCCAGAGCCAACGGGCTGGTGCCCCTGGACCCACCCGGCGCCGTGGGGTCCACGGCGCCCGGACGGGCCGGCTCCAGCAGCTCGGCCGCACGCGTGTCCGACGCGGTCATGAGCCGGGCCCGCCCGGCGCGGGCACCTCGCCCAGCCGACGGCCGGGACCGCTGGCCAGCGGCACGGGTGCCACGAGGGCGGTGGGGGGAGTACGGCGCATGAGGACTCCAGGGTGGGAGATGGGTGCTCGGGTCGAGGCTCCGCGATCGGTCGTCCGACCCCGGTGATCCGGTACCGGGCACCGCGCCGGAACGGGGCGCCCTGCTGCCCTCCGTGCGAGTCGTCGACCGATGACGCTGCGGTGCCGTCGTGCAGACGGCGGGGTCCCTGTCCCGGGGGACGGCTCCGTGATCGGCCACGGGGTCGTCCCTCGGGACGGGCGGCCGTCCGCTACTCGACGATGATCTTTGAGACGTCGAACTCCTCGCTGATGATCTCGTACTCCAGCATGAGGTCGGACATCTTGCGCAGCTGCTCCGGGTTCGGCTCGGCGTCCCACTCGGGCAGCGCCACCTGCTGCACCACCTCAGCGGGCACCTGGCTGTACGTGGGCACCAGCTCCACGAGCCGCTCCCGGTTGCCCTGGAGTTCTTCGACCGATGCAGCGAGCGCCTGCCGGAATGCCTCGACAGCCTCCGGCTGCTCCTGCACGAACTGCTCGGTGGTGATCCACCCGCCCACCGGCATGTCGTCCACCGGGCCGCTGAAGAGCTTGAACAGCACCCGGTCGCCGTTGGCCAGGGCGGAGGCCTGGAACGGCTCGACCTGCCAGATGGCGTCCACGTTGCCGGCATCGAGGGCGCCCTGCATGTCCGGGAGCGGCAGCTCGACGAACTCGATCGTCGAGATGTCCACGCCGGCGTCCTCGAGCACCGCGTTGACCGCGACGGTGCCGATGTTCTTCAGGTTGTTGACCGCGATGCGGGCACCCGCCAGGTTCGCAGGCTCCTGGAACGACGAGTCCTCGTTGACCATGATCGCGTGGTCGTCGGCGCCCACGTCGTTGCCGGCGATGATCCGGATGGGCAGGCCCTGCTGAGCCGCCAGCACCGCGGAGGTGTAGTTGCTGAAGATGATGTCGTTCTCGCCGGCCATCAGGGAGGGGATCGCCTGAGCTCCGCCCGCCGTCTGCTCGAGCTCCACCTGCAGGCCCCGCTCCTCGAACAGGCCCGCGTCCTGCGCGTGCACGGCCGTGGCGGTGTGTACGAGCGGGAAGTAGCCGACGGTGAGCTGGGTCGGGCCTCCGCTCTCCCCGGCGGTGCCGCCAGCGGCCTCAGACGAGCCGCAGGCGGCGAGCACGAGGGTCGCGACGCAACCGAGCGTCATCCCGGCGAGTCGGCGACGCGTCGACCGCGGACGGTGGTGCCCTTCCTCTGGCGCGTGCATCAATGACGTCTCCTCTCGGTCTCGCAGGACTCACTCGCCTGCGGAGGCATGGGCCAGCACCCACGACTGGGAGCTGGTGATCGTGGTGCCGATGACGGGCGACGTGTCGCGCGGACGGACACCCGGTCCCGTACGGCGTCCGGGTCCGTGGAGGACTGCACGGTCACGCGGGAGCGGTCGGGTCCCCGGCCGGTGGCGGCAACGTCGGTGTCGGGGGACGCCCTTGTCCCCATGGAGGCACCTCCGGGCGGAACGCGGCGCGCCTCCGCCCTGTGGGCGTCGTCGTCGACCGGGAGGACGGGAGGCCGTGACGGCCGGACGGCGGTGCTCCGCCGTCACGGCGGCGGGTGTGGCACGGCTGCCAGGAGGGCCGCACATCGGTAGTCACTCACGGCCACCCTTCGATCCCGTCGGTCACCCAACGCAGGCACCGCTCGTGGTGGATGGGCTCTGTACGCCGGTCCATCGCGGAGTTCATGGTCGTGCGTGACAGGGCGCGAGCGCACTCCCCCGACCGGATGAACTAGGCGTCGACGACCCTCCAGCGGTGTGCAGCAGGGGCTCGCCGAGGATCTCGATGCCCGGTCTGCCGCCGACACCGCATCGCCCGGGACCCTGCCGGTCGGGGACCCGGGGCGTTGCCGTGGAGAGGCGCACCAGGCTCTCGTGACACCGGGGTGGCACGTCGACTGCTGGACCGTCAGCCCGGGGACGGGGAGGGCCCGGATGAGATCAGGGTGCGGACAGTGGGAGCCGCAGGACGATCTCGCCGTCGTCCTCGTCACCGGTCGGCCGGAAGCCGAACCGCTCGTAGAAGGGCCACGGTCCGCCCTCGCCGGGCTCGTAGCTGGTCACCAGCTCGGTACCGCCGTCGGCTCGCACCAGGTCGACGATCTGCGTCAGCACCGCTCGGCCGATCCCGCGTCCTTGGTGGCGCTTGTCGATCAACAGCCGCCACAGGAAGTGGCGCCCCCGGTATTGGCCGCTCCGCGGCTTCCAGGAGAGCATCACGAAGCCGACCGGCTCGTCGCCGCGGTACACCGCCCGGTACCACGGTCTCGCCTTCGGCGTCTCGGCGGCGTCCCGCAGCGAGCAGGACACCGAGGCGACGAACCGCTTCTGGCGACCTCGGACGCGCAGCGCGCGGACCGCCTCGCGGTTGTCGTCGGTGATCTCCCGCAGGTGCACGTCCGGCGACGCCGTGTCGGGTGCGGACCCGCCCGGCGCACCCGGCAGCCGGACCACGTCGGCGAGGACGCTCCCGTCGTCGGTCAGCCGCGCCGGGGACGGGCTGTCGTAGACGACCAGCAGGCGCGGGCTGTCGGCCGGACCGAGCACTCCGATGCCCTCGGCGTGGTCGTGTCCCTCACCGTAGGGCAGGTCGAGCTCTCGCGTGAGCAGGTCGCCGCGGACCACCTGCGGTGTGTCCGCCTGCAGTGTCCCGTGCCAGCGGAAGACGTGCACCGGCCCGTCGAGGTCCATCGTCGGCCCGGCCAGCACGAGCAGGTCGTCGCCGTGCGGGCAGAGGTCTCGGATCCCGAGGCCGCGCAGCCGCAGGACGTGCTTGCGGTACGGGCGGCCGTCGTCGAACGCGGTCAGGCGCAGCCGCTCGGGGGTGTCGGGGTCGACCTCGGGGCGCAGCTCCAGCACCACGGCCCAGCCGCGCAGCACCGGCCCGCGCAGGCCCAGGTACACCCGCGGCCCGGCGACGGCGATGCCCTCGACGTCCAGTCCGTTGTCCTTGCCCGGCAGCGGCAGGAACGGGCCCAGGTGCTCGTCGTCGGCCAGGACCTCCCGCAGGTCGGGGCCGTGCAGGCCGAACGATGCGGCGCGGTGCCGCACCCCGTCCTCCTCCAGCTCGCGCACGACGGTCGGCAGGCCGTCCACCACGCCGACCGGCAAGCGGACGAGGAGCTGGGGGTTGGGCTGGCCGGTGACCGCGGCCAGCCGGCGCAGGGCCTCGGCGCCGCTGTGCCGGGCCTTGATCTGCTTGCGGCGCAGGCTGTGCGACCCGACCGCCCACAGGAAGCGGCCGTGCCGGGCCAGGCCTTCGATGTCGGCCTCGTCCTCGTCGTCATCGGTGGCCGGCAGCTCCACGAGGTCGGCGAGGCGGAAACCGGTCTGCTGCGCGTAGCGGTGCGGCTCGTCCGGGGCGTCGGCGACCAGCCGCTCGATCGTCGCGGTCTCGTCGCCGGCGACCCAGAGGACGGCGCCGTCGCTGCGGACGGCCGAGAGGTTGCTGTGGGTCCCGGCCGTCCGCGCCGACTCCTCGAACTGCAGCCGGACCGTCCGTTCCACGGTCATGGCGCCACCCTGGCACGGGGACAGCCGGGCGGACGCCGCCCCGGACGTGGCGGCGAGGGCGGCCGGCGCTCAGGTCGCTCGGTGGCCCGCGCGCCAGACCTGCGCGACGTCCCGGGTCCGGGTGATGTCGAGCTCGGGGTCGCCGTGGACGAGCACGAGGTCGGCGCGCATCCCCGGGGTGAGCGCTCCTCGGTCGGGGAGGCCGAGTGCGGTGGCCGGAGCACTGGTCGCTGCGGTCAGGGCCGCGGCCGGGGACAGGCCGGCCTGCACCAGCAGGGAGAGCTCGTCGTGCAGGCTGGCACCGTGGGCGGTGCCCGGGCTGGACGCATCGGTGCCGGCCAGGATCCGCCGGCCTGCCCGGTGCAGCGCGTCGACGGTGTCCATCGCGTGCCCCAGGTCGGCCCGGGCGCCCGGCGCGGCGGGGAAGTCCGTCTCCAGGACGGCACGCCGGCGCGGGTCCAGGAGCGGACCGAGGTGGGGATCGGCGGCCAGGGCCCGTCCTCGGTCGTGGCCTGCGCGGGCAGCGAGCGAGGTGAGCGTCGGGATCACGAACACGTCGCGCTGCGCGACGGCGTCGAGGAACCGCGGCGCAGGCGGCTCGTCCAGGAACAGGTGGGCCAGCCCGTCGACGCCCGCGCCGACGGCGACGAGCGCGTGCGCCTGCGTGAGGACGTGGGCGACCACGAGGAGATCGCGTGCGTGCGCCGCGTCCACCAGCGCCAGCACGGTGTCGGCGGTCAGGGCGGGGCACGGGTGCCCGGACGTCGTGCCGTCCTCCAGGACCACCTTGAGGAACGAGGAACCCTCGGCGACCCGAGCCGCGACGAAGCCCTCAGCCGCTTCCGGGCCGGCCACCGTGGGGAAAGGCGCCAACAGCCCACGCTCGACCAGCCGGGTCGGGTGCCCGCCTGGAGCGGTGGCACCGGTGCCGGCCGAGCGCAGATCGGCCGTGCCGGGGTCGGACGACGCCTGCTGCCGCAGCGACCCGATGAGGCCGGGGTCGCCGAACATGTCCACCTCCGTGGTGACCCCCGCCTGCAACGCCACCTGCAGGTCGCCGGGAGAGACGTGCACGTGGGCGTCGATCAGGCCGGGCAGCACGGTGTCCCCACGGGCCTCCACGACCGGTACCTCCGCGGGAGGGGTCAGCCGCTCGGCGAGCGCAGCGACGCGCCCCTGCCGCACGAGCAGGCAGCCGGGGGGGTGGAAGCCGTGCCCGTCGAAGAGCTTGGCTCCCCGGATCAGGACGTCGTCCGGCGCCATCGCCGCCTCCCCTCTCCCGAGCCTCCGGTACCACGGCACGGCTGCCGGGGAACCGGCTCACCGACGCGGTCCCGGTCCGCCGCGTGGTCGGGCGGGCAGGACGAGGACGAGGTCGAAGCCGGGCGGCCGCTCGGCCGCAATCCGCGCGGTCGGGGCCTCAGGATCACCCCGTGGACTTCGCCCACCTGAGCCGGCCGTTCGTCATCGCCCACCGCGGAGGGGCCATGCAGGTGCCCGAGCACACGTTGGAGGGCTACCGGGTGGCGGTGGGCCAGGGTCTGCCGGTCATCGAGCAGGACGTCGGCACGCTCGCCGACGGCGGCCTCGGCGTCATGCACGACGGCACCGTGGACCGCATGACCACCTCCAGCGGCAACGTCGCCGACCACACGTCGGTGTCCTGGAAGCAGCTCGACATCGACGCCTCGGCCACCCTCGGCGGAGGGTGGCCCGACGGGCTGCGCCCTCCGCTGTTCGAGGAGGTGCTCACCGAGTTCGGCAACCGCGTCCTCCTCTGCGCCGAGGCCAAGAGCAGCGACGCGATGGGGCCGATGATCGACGCACTGGACCGACGCGGGATCAGCCCGGCGTCCGTCCTGCTGCAGTCCTACGCGCTGGCCGACTGCCGGCTGGCGCGCTCGCGGGGGTGGGACGTCATCTGGCTGGGGAGCACCGACGTCGACCGGGCCGCCGCCGAGGGCATCGGCTGGATCGGTCCGGAGGTGGGCTCCGTGACCCCGACGGTGTGCGCACGAGCGCACGCCGTGGGGATCGAGGTGGCCTGTCACACGGTGAACCGCCGACACCTGCGGGACGTCCTCGTCGCCGACGGCGTGGACGCGATCTTCTCCGACGACCCGGTCTACATCGCGGGGGACGCGGCGCGGCGCACCTCGGACCTGTTCGCCCGTCAGGTCTGGCTACCCGGGATGCTGCCGGACACCGGCCGCGGCCGGTTCCACGCGGACGACGGTTCCTGGGGCTTCGACGTCTCCGGCACCGCCACCTCCACGCTCATGGGTTTCCTGGCACCGCCGGACCCGGCCGCGTTCACGCTGCGCCTCGTCCTCCGCCTGGACGAGACCTGCTCAAACGGCCGCGCGAGCTGCGCGTTCGTCTTCCTGAGCACCGACGACCACCCGTACCGGCCGTCGTCCGACCGGTCGCCCGGCGCCGACGGCTACCTGTTCCTGCTGCGCGGGGACGGCAGCCTGGACATCCAGCGGGTCGTCGAGGGAGTCGCCACTCCGCTGGCCTCCTCGACGGGGGCGACGGCGCCGGCGACGGGCAGCTACGTGCCGCTCCGGATCACCGTCACCGGTTCGGGCCTCCTCTTCACCCGCGCCGGCGACGTCGACGGGACCGTGACCGTCGCGGACGCCGGTCACCGCCCCGTGCCCGTCGTCCACCTCGGCGGCGCGTTCGCCGGGGTGCGCTTCAAGGACGTGGTGCTCACATGACCGACCCGTGGGAACGCCCGGGCCACGGGCCGTCCGACCCGGAGGGCTACCTCATCGAGCAGACTCCCGAGGGCTACCGGTGGACGTGCCGGGCCGACGGCCGCACCGCCGGGCCGTTCGCCAGCCGCGACGAGGCCGTCCGCGCCGCCGAGGCCGACCGCGACGCCCGGTGCACCGAGGGGACCGAGCCCGGCGGGACGGCGGCTGGCACCATCCCGTCATGAGCTACGGCCACGGCGTCCAGGACGAACTCCGCGAACCCTCGCGCGCGCTGCGTCGCGCCATCCCCGAGGTCTACGACGGCTACCGCCAGATGCACACCGCCGCCTACGCCGCGGGCGCCCTAGACGAGAAGACCAAGGAGCTGATCGCGCTGGCCATCGCGGTCAGCAAGCAGTGCGACGGGTGCATCGCGTCGCACGCCCGCGGCGCCGCCCGCACCGGCGCGACCGAGGCGGAGGTCGCCGAAGCACTCGGCGTCACCATCGCCATGAACGGCGGACCGGCCACCGTGTACGGCCCGCGCGCCTTCGCCGCCTACCGGGAGTTCGCCGAGCGAGCAGGACGGACCGACACCCGGCAGGGCTGACCGGCGGCCGCCTCGTCGGGCCCGGGAGCGCGCGGGGTGCGGACCCGGGGCGGACCCGTGGCCGCGAGGTCAGCCGGTCCGGTGCCCGAAGGTCGTCAGGCGGACGGTCTCCGGGAGCGCCTGCAGCGCCGCCAGCAGGTCAGGGGGCAGCGCCGCGCCGACGTCGGTGACCGCGTACCCCAGCTCACCGCGGGTGGCCAGCACCTGGCCGTCCACGTTGAGGCCGTGCTCGCCGACCAGCGCGTCGGCGCGGGCGAGGACGCCGGGCACGTTGCGGTGCAGCAGCGCGAAGCGGGCCGCGGACGACCCGTGCAGGGCCACGGTGGGCAGGTTGACGCTCAGCGTCGTGGTCCCGGAGCCGGTGTAGTCGACGAGCTTGCCGGCCACGAACCGCCCGATGTCGTGCTGGGCCTCCTGGGTCGACCCACCGACGTGCGGCGTGAGGATGACGTTGGGCAGGCCGCGCAGCACGGAGCCGAACGCGTCACCCTGCTCCCGCGGCTCCTCCGGGAACACGTCGACCGCGGCCCCGGCGATGTGGCCGCTGAGGACGTGGTCGCGCAGTGCCTCGTGGTCGACGACGAACCCGCGCGAGAGGTTGAGGAACAGGCTGCGCCGGCGCATCCGGGCGAACTGCTCGGCGCCGAACAGGCCCGCGTTGCCGGCGCGCCCGTCGACGTGCAGCGTCACGGTCTCCGCCCGCTCGAGCAGCTCCTCGAGGCTGCCGCAGGCCTCCGCGTTGCCCAGCGCGAGCTTGTCCTCGAGGTCGTAGAACAGCACCCGCATGCCCAGCGCCTCGGCGAGCACCGAGAGCTGGCTGCCGATGTTGCCGTAGCCGACGATGCCGAGGGTCCGCCCGCGGATCTCGTGGCTGCCGGCCGCCGACTTGTCCCAGGTCCCGGCGTGCAGCGCGCGGTCCCGGTCGACCAGCCGACGGGCCAGGATGATGATCTCCGCGATGGCCATCTCCACCACGCTGCGGGTGTTGGAGTAGGGCGCGTTGAACACCGCCACCCCGTAGCCGGCCGCCGTCCCGAGGTCGATCTGGTTGGTGCCGATGCAGAAGGCCCCCACCGCCGCCAGGCCGGGACGGCGGCGCAGGACCTCCGCGGTCACCTGGGTCTTCGACCGGATGCCCAGCACGTCGACGCCGTCGAGTGCAGCGACCAGGTCGGCCTCGTCCAGCGCTCCCCGCAGCGACTCGGTCTCGAAGCCGGCCGAGCCGAGCAGGTCGGCCGCCACCGGGTCGATGTTCTCCAGCAGCAGGGCTCTCGGCACGCTCAGGGACCTCCTCGACCGCGGGTCACCGGCGGACCACGTCGGGAGGAGTATCCCGTCGCGGCGGGGAGGCGCCGGCGACCGGGGTGGCCGGCGGTCAGCCGGAGCGGCCGCGGGCGACGCCGAGGTGGTGCGTCGCGGCCTCGCCGAGGACGACGGCGTCGACGGCGACCGTGACGATGGTCGCGCCCTCGGCGGCGTGGCCGGCGGCCTCCTCGCCGCTGCGGGCGTGGACGCCGACGGGCACGCCCGCGGCGCCGGCCCGGGCGACGATCGAGGACAGCACGGCGCGCAGCTCCTCCCGGCGTTCCTCACCGGTCAGCTGCAACGACAGGGAGAGGTCGCCCGGACCGACGTACACGCCGTCCAGTCCCTCGACGGCGAGGACGGCGTCGAGGTCGTCGAGCGCGGTCGCGGCCTCCACCATCACGATGACCAGCGGCTGGTCGGCTCCGCCGGAGAGCCGTCCGATCGACCGCCCCCCGGCAGGGGCGTACCGGCAGGCGGCGACGACCTCCCGGGCGTGGTCGGCGTCCCGGACGTTGGGCACGATCACGCCGCGGGCACCCAGGTCGAGCGGTCGCCCCACGTCGGCGAAGGCGGGGCTGCGGGTCCGGACGAGCGGCACCGAGCCCGCCGCGGTGATCGCCGCCGCGACGCCCGGCAGGTCGGCCTCGGCCGTCGCACCGTGCTGCAGGTCGACGACGACGAAGTCCGCGCCGGTGCGTGCCAGCACCTCACCGGTCACCGCGCCCGGCAGCTGGCTCCACAGGCCGTGGCACGGCCGGCCTTCGGACCACCGCCGCCGCAGGTCCACCTCGCTGGTCGCCATCCCCGGACCCACCCCTCCTCCGGCTCGCCGCCCCGGCGACGCCGGCCGCCGCCCGGGACGATCCTGCTCGGGGACCCTGGCACGCGCGACCGAGGCTGCGCACCCCGCGGGGAAGGGGCCGGTCGGGACGCGGACTCCGGTCGACCGGGGTGGGCCGTCCGGGCGTTTGCAGCGACCGGATGCGGGCACGGATCCCGCACCTGACAACAGGGCCGCCGCCGCTGGGCTCAGCGTCGCGAGGGCGGCCTCGGGGGGCCGGCCGTGGACACCACCAGTCGCTTCGCGGAGGCGCTGGACGCCGAGTCCACCGCCCGGTCCGGCGACCCGGACCTGCTGCCGGACCGGCTGGCCCGGGCTGCCGCCGCCGTGCTGCCCGTCGACGGCGTCGGGTTGAGCATCCACCGGGGCCCGGACCTCCGGACGCCCCTGGCGGCGAGCTCCGCGGTCGCGTCGCTGGCGGAGTCCCTGCAGTTCACCGCAGGTGCGGGCCCGTGCCTGCTGGCCGCCGAGACCCGCTACCCGGTGTTCGCCACCGAGGGGTCGATGGCACGCCGGTGGCCGATCTTCCACGACCTGCTGGTCACCCGGACGCCGCTGCGCAGCGTGCTGGCCCTGTGCCTGCCGGACCCGCTGAGGGGCGTCGCGGGCATGGACCTGTTCTCCACCGACCCCGACGGCGCGGCCATGATCGACGTCTTCCAGGCCAGGCTCGTCGCCGGCCTGGTCGCCGAGCGCCTCGGGCCGGCCGGCGACTGGTCCCCCTGGCCCGCCGTCGAGGAGCCGGTCTGGGTCCGGACCCCCGCCGCGCGCCGCCGCAGCCGGCTCTGGACGGCCGTGGGCCTGGTCATGGCCGCCCTCCACGTGCCCTTCCCGGACGCGCTCGGGTTGCTGCGCGCCCACGCCTATGCCACCGACCGGACCGCCGACGACCTCGCCGCGGACCTGGTCGCCCGCCGGATCGACCCCGAGGAGTTGCGGGAGGACGCCGACAGCGACCGCTGAGTGCCGACGACGGCGACCCGGGGACCACGCCCCCGTCCGGTCACCGCTCCCCCGTCGCGACGTCGCCACCCGGCGTCGCAGCAGCCGACGACGGCTCCGCCGACCCGGACCCACGGTCCTGACCGGGAGCCGTGCCGGCCGGGAGTTCGGTCACCCGGACGACCACCTGCTCGTCGTCGTGGGTGTAGCCCTCGTAGCGGAAGCCGATCCCGCTGGCGGCCACGAACTCCGACCAGGCGCGGTGCTCGTGCTCCTCCCAGCCGGCGTAGTTGAAGTACTCGTCGAACAGGATGACGGTGCCGGGACGGAGCCTCGGGCCGACGTGGTCGAGCACCGTCCTGGTCGAGGAGTACAGGTCGGCGTCGAGGTGCAGGAAGGCCACGGGCCCGGGGTGGTCGGCGAGGAACCCCGCCAGCGTGTCCTCGAACAGGCCGACGACCAGCTCGGCGCCCGGGATCGTCGGCACGGCGTCGACCTCGAAGGCGCCGGCCGGGTAGCGCGAGCGCCAGCTCTCGGGCAGGCCCGTGAAGGAGTCGAACCCGTACACGTCCCTGCCGTCGCGGGCCTGCGCGATGACCGTCAGCGTGCCACCGGTGTAGACGCCGAACTCCAGCGCCATCCCGTCGTCGGGCGCCAGCCGGAGGGCGTGCTCCAGGGTCTCCGGCGCGTCCGCGAACAGCGAGGCGTCCGGCATCCGCTCCTGCGCGAACCGCGCGCTGGCCAGGACGGCCGCCCGCTCACCGGCGGCCCGGATGTCGCGGCGCTCGCGCATCTCGGCCTCGCGCACGGCCGCGATCACCCGCTCGGCCTGCCGGTGCAGCATCTCCTCGACGTCCCTGCCGTGCTCGCGGACGAGGGCCTCCAGGTCCGCACGTGCCCGCGCCACGAGGTCCCCCAGCTCGGCGACGAGGGCGTCCTGCCCGGGTGCTGCACGCCCGTCCGGCCGACGCGGATCGACGGCTCCGCGTGCTCGTACCCGAAGTGCCCGACGGACTCGACCCAGCACCCTCGGCTCCCGTCGTGACGGCCTCCACGGAGGACCCGACCCTGCGTGCGCCACCGCACAGGGACGGTCGGGGCGGCTCGCCGCGTGTTCCGCGACCCGCCCGCGGTCCGTCGACAGCCTCCCAGGATCCGGGCGGGGCGGCCTGCCGACGGCGGGTCGGCACCGGTCGGGCCGGCGGACCCGCTCACGGCCCGGGGGTCGCGGTGGCGAGCTCGACGACGGCGTCCACCAGGGCCCCGCCGTCGAGCAGGACGGCGTCGTTGTGACCGGCGCCGGGGACCTCGATCCGGCGGTGCAGCTGCGCCGCGGCGTCGGCCACCTGCCGGCTCTGCTCGGGGGGCACGATCGCGTCGGCGGTGCCGTAGACGACCGTGGTGGGCGCCCGCACCTCGGCGACCTGCGCGGCGACCGGGTACCGGTCGCGCAGCAGCGACCGGACCGGGAGGAACGGGTAGTGCACCTCGCCGACGGCGGCCAGGTCGACGAACGGCGACCGGAGCAGCAGGCCGGCCGGGGGGTGGTCGACGGCGAGCTCGGTGACGACGGCGCAGCCCAGGCTCTCGCCGTAGTAGACGAGCCGCTCCTCGGGGACGCCGGCCTCCTCCAGCAGGTGGCTGCGCGCCGCCCGGACGTCCAGGGCCAGGCCCTCCTCGCTGGGGCTGCCGGGGTTCCCGCCGTAGCCGCGGTAGTCGAACAGCAGCACCGCGAGCCCGGCCGCCGACAGGGCCCGCGCGAGCGGCGCACGCATCCCGCGGTGCCCGCCGTTGCCGTTGGCCACGAGGACGGCGGGGGCGTCGGCCGTGGGGCCGGGGACGAACCAGGCGCCCAGGGTCAGGCCGTCGGCGGTGGTCAGCTCGACGTCCCGGCCCCCGGGGACGGCGTCGGCGGCGGCCGGCACCGGACCGCCGGCCGGCAGGTAGACCAGGCGCCGCTGGAACGCCCACAGCAGACCCACCAGCACAGCCAACAGGACGACGACGGCCACCGCCGTCCTCAGCACGCGCGCCACGGCCCCATGGTCGTCGCCGCGCCGCTGCTCCCGCCGCCGGCCGGTCAGAGCCCCAGGGAGCCGGAGGCGGGGTCGGCCCAGCGGCTGGAGGCGTCGTAGGTGCGGACGACCAGGGACTTCCACCGCCCGGTCCGGCTGATCTCCTTCTCAGACACGCCCTGGGCGTAGGCCGTGGTGGCGAAGCCACGACGCAGCGAGTGCGGCGACAGGCCCGTGGTGGAGACCCCGGCGCGTCCGGCGGCGCGCTCCAGCACGAGGTCGACGCTGCGGGTGGTCAGCGCGGTCGTCCCGAGCCGCTGGGTGCGCCCCTTCCCCACCGACCGGAACAGGGGGCCGGAGGTGACGCCCTGCTCGGCCAGCGCGGCGAGCCAGGCACGGACGGCGCGGACGGGGCAGGTGACCTCGCGGACGCCCTCGGCCAGGGCGAGGGTCTCCCCCGCGCCGTCCTGGTCGGTCTTGGAGAAGCGGACCAGGACGTCGAGGCCGCCGTGCCCGGCCGGGGTCAGGTCCTCGATCCGCAGCGCGCACAGGTCCGAGGCCCGCAGACCCAGCGCGTAGCCCACCAGGATCAGGCAGCGGTCGCGCGTTCCGCCGAGGGTCGGGGGGAGGTCCTCGACCAGCGCCCGCACGGTCGCGGTGTCCACCGCACGGGCCCGCCGCGGCCGGTGGCCGGCGCGGGCGGCCGTGCGGCGGATCCCGGCCATGGTGCGCCGGACGCCCTCGCTGTCGCCGGGCGGCAGGTGGCCGGCGCTGCGGTGGGCGTCGTTGAGCGCCGCCAGCCGGCGGGCGATGTAGCTGGTGCCGCGGCCCTCGTCGGCCATCGTGGCCAGCCACGCGGCGACGGTCAGCGGGTCGGCGGGCAGCACGGAGGACAGCGACCGGCCGGCGCACCAGGCCGCCCACGCCCGCATGTCGCGTGCGTAGGACTTCCGGGTGTTCTCGGCCTGCGCCGAGGCGAGGTAGTTGCCCACGAGGGCCAGTTCGACGGGCGACAGCAGCCCTTCGTCGCCCAACGGCTGCGGGACGACTGCGGTCTCCGCGACGTCGTCGTGCGGGCCAGTCCGAGAGGTCACGGAGGTCCTCCTGCTGGCGTCCAGGAGCACGATTCGTGGTTGTTGTCCTCCGAGCCGATCACGGGGATGTCGCCTCGAGTGCCTGCATCATGATCGTTCGGGTCGGCAACCGGCACCCCACTCCCGGCGTCGGTTCGCTCATCAGCAGCACTTCCACTGGCGCACGTACTCCGCGGCCAGTGCGAGGAGGTCGGCGTTGTTCTCCGTGTGACCGACCAGGACGTTGCACCGGTGGCAGATCAGACTGCGCGTGAGCCCCGAGGTGTGGCAGTGGTCGACCACCAACTCGACCGTGTTGACCGCGGGTGAGCCATCGCGCCGGGGGCGCCCAGTGGTGAGCAGCGGCAGGTCCCCTTCGTGGGCTCGACACGATGCGCAGCGGTATCCCTGGTCCTCGCGCATCCGGTCGTGTGTGGCAGCGGCGACGCCGTAGCGGCGCTTGAGGTCTGAGTTGCGGCGAGTGTGCCGGTTGCGCTGCTCCCATCTCCGCTCGCTCTCGGCTACGACAGCAAGGGTGCGCGGGCAGGTCCGCCATGTGCCTCGAGGTTGGCCGCAGGTGTGTTTGATCCTGTCGCGCCCACTGCTCGCCTCATCCCCGTGCCGGTCGATCACTACCGATAAGCACCCTATCTACGAAGTCATCTGTGGGCGAAATCTGCAATCGACCGGATAGATGAATGCACGGGCCGGGCATTCGACTATGGTCAGCGAGCATGACGGCGGCGGACGGGACCCAGGACGACGGCCGCTGCGCCTTCCCGGGCTGCCCGGCTCCGCCGCGGCCGCGGACCCCCGGGCGGAGCGGCCCCTCCCCCAAGTTCTGCGTCCGCCCCGACCACAACCCGGAGTCGGCGCGCCGGGCGCGGGCCCGGGTGTCCGGGCAGCGGTCCACCCACGTCGTGGCCACGGCCGGGGCGCTGGGCGAGGACCTGCCGCCGGAGGGCCGGGTCCGGCAGCTGGTGGGCCGGTGGGCCGCGGCGACCCGGGACGCCGCCGTCGCGGCCGAGGCGCAGGCCGCCCTGCTCACCGCGGCCGTCGAGGCGCTGGACGAGTACCGGGACGAGACGACCGTGGAGGCCCGGCTCGCGCAGGCCAGGTCCGACGTCGACGCCGCGCAGGCCGCCCGGCTGCGGGCCGAGGAGGAGACCCGGCTGGCCGAGCAGCTCCGCGCGGAGGCCGAGGAGGCACGGCAGGCCGCCGGGCGGGACGCCGCGGCCGCTCGGGCCGACGCCGAGCAGCGGATCGCCGAGGCCCGGGCCGACGCCGAGCAGCGGATCGCCGAGGCCCGGGCCGACGCCGAGCAGCGGATCGCGCAGGCCCGGGCCGAGGCGGCGCACCGCACCGGGCTCGCCGAGGAGGCGCGCGAGGCGGCCGAGACCGCCCGCCGGGAGGCGGAGGCCGGGCGCGACCGGGCCGGGGAGGAACGCACCGCCGCCCTGACCCGGGCTGCCGACGCGGAGGTGCACCGCCGGGCAGCCGAGACCGACGCCGGAGCCGCGCGCCGGGCCGAGCGGCGCGCCCGCGAGGAGGCCGCCCGCGAGCACGACGCCCTCGTGGAGGCCCGCGCGCAGTGGAGCGTCACCGAGCGCACCCTCACCGAGGCCGTGGCGGCCCGGACGGAGCAGCGCGACGAGGCCGTCGCCGCCCGGGACGAGGCACGGGCCGCTGCGGCCGCCGCGCGGGAGCAGGCCCGCGACGCCGAGCGGGAACGGGACGCAGCCCGGCGCGCGGAGCAGGACGCGCGGACCCTGGCGGACACCGCGACCGGCCGGGCGGCGGTCGCCGAGCAGGCCCGCCTCGAGGCCCTCACCGACGCGGCCCGGGCCGTCCAGCGCGCGGAGGACGCCGACCGCCGGGCGACAGGTGCCGAGGCGACGGCGCGCGACGCGAGCGAGCGGGTCGGCGCGCTGACCGCCGAGCTGGCGTCGCTCCGCGCCCGACCGCGGCGCTGACCTCGGGAGGCGCTCCGATCCGCGCCGGTGGACACGAGGCGGTGGCCGGGACCGGGGGCCCGAGCGAGGGGCCGGGCGGCATGGCGTCGGGCCGGTCGGGTAGTACGTGTCTTCACCGAGGGCGGCGCGGCAAGGAGTCGACCCTTCCGAGGACTGGACTCCAGACATGAGCGGTAACGCCACACACAGGTTCGGCAACACGGCCGTCCTGGCACTGCAGACGACCGACGCCACGCGGGTCGTCACCTCCGACGCGCTCGACGACGCGCTCGCCGACACCTACCGGCGGGTGGGGCTGCGGCCCGGCCTGCTCGAGCGGCTCGCCGGCATCCGGGAGCGCCGCTGGTGGGGCGAGGGCGTCACGTTCGTCGACGGCGCCGCCGAGGCCGGCGCCAAGGCGATCAGCGAGAGCGGGGTCGACCCGGCCGGGATCGGCGTCATGATCAACACCTCGGTCAGCCGCAGGTGGCTCGAGCCCTCGACGGCGGTCGCCGTCCACCACGCGCTCGGCCTGCCGCGGTCGTGCCAGAACTTCGACGTCACGAACGCCTGCCTGGGCTTCGTCAACGGCATGGAGCTGGCGGCCGCCATGATCGACGCCGGGCTGGTCGAGCACGCCCTGGTCGTCAACGGCGAGGACGCCCAGCCGGTCCAGGAGCGCACCCTCGACCGGCTCAACCAGCCGGGGACCGGCTCCAAGGACGTGATCGCGCAGTTCGCCACCCTCACCCTGGGCTCCGGCGCCGCCGCGATGGTGCTGGGCCGGGCCGACCGGCACCCGGAGGGGCACCGCCTGGTCGCGTCGGTGAGCCGCGCGGGCACCGAGCACCACGAGCTGTGCGTCGGCGACAACGACCTGATGCGCACCGACCTCAAGGGGCTCCTCGACGCGGGGCTCGCCCTGTCCGAGGACATGTGGGCCGACGCCGCGGCGGAGGTCGACTGGGCCGGCGGCATGAGCCGCTACATCGTCCACCAGGTCTCCAAGGTGCACACCCAGGCGATGTGCGACCGGTTCTCCATCGACCCGGCGCTGGTGCCCACGACGTTCCCGACCCGGGGCAACCTGGGCCCGGCGTCGGTCCCCTACACGCTGGCCGGCGAGCAGGACTCGCTGGTCGACGGCGACCGGGTGCTCCTCATGGGCATCGGCTCGGGCCTCAACGTCTCCTGCCTCGAGCTCGCCTGGTGACGGCTCCCGACACGACGGCGGAGGAAGCGGCGCGCCTCCCGCCGGCGCTGCCCGGCCTGGACCCCGCGTGGTCCCGCCTCGTCGCCGTCGCCGACTCCACCGGCGTGAAGCACACCTGGCACGTCCTGGACAACGGCGTCCCGGACCCGGTCGGCACGCTGCTGTGCGTCCACGGCAACCCCACCTGGTCCTACCTGTGGCGGCGGCTGCTCGCGGCGGCCCCGCCCGGCTGGCGGGTCGTCGCACCCGACCACCTCGGCATGGGCTTCTCCGACCGGCTGCCCGGGCCCCGGCCGCTGCGCCAGCGCGTCGCCGACCTCGGCGACCTCACCGCGGCGCTCGGCGTGACCGGGCCGGTGGTCACGGTCGGGCACGACTGGGGCGGTGTTCTCTCGCTGGGCTGGGCGCTGGCGCACCGGCAGGACCTGCGGGGCGTCGTCCTCGCCAACACCGCCGTCGCCATGCCCGAGGGCGACCTCGGCCCGGCACTCATCCGGATGGCCTCCGCGCCCGGTGTGCGGGCCACGGTCACCGTCGGCACCCCGGTCTTCGTGCGGGCGACCACGGCGCTGTCACGGCCCGCGCTGCCGGCCGGCGTCCGGAGCGCCTTCGCCGCCCCCTACCGCTCGCCGGCGCGACGACGGTCCGTGGGCGACTTCGTCGCCGACATCCCCTTCTCCCCCGGTCACCCGTCCCGCCCGGCGCAGGAAGCGATCGCCGAGGGCATCCGCACCCTCGACGTCCCGGCGCTGCTGCTGTGGGGGCCGCGCGACCCGGTCTTCGGCGAGCGCTACCTGGCCGACCTGCGCAGCCGCCTGCCGCAGGCCCGGCTGCACCGCTACGAGGGCGCGTCCCACCTGCTCCCCGAGGACGCCCCCCGGTACGCCGAGGCGGTGGCGCAGTGGGTGACCGACCTCGGGACCGGCACCACCGAGCCGCCGGACCGCCCGGCGGGCCACGCCGCACGCCGGCTGTGGACGGCCCTGGACGAGCGGTCCGGCGACGACGCCCCGGCCGTGGTCGAGGTCGGCGGCACGACGGTGTCCTGGTCGGCGCTGGCCCGGCGGGTGCGGAACCTCGCCGCCGGGCTGGCCGCCTCCGGCGTGCGCCCCGGGCACCGCGTCGCGCTGCTCGTGGAGCCCTCGGCCGACCTCACCACCGCGGTCTACGCCGTGTGGCGCGCCGGTGCCACCGTCGTCGTGGCCGACAAGGGCCTCGGCCTCGGCGGCATGCGCCGCGCCCTGCGCAGCGCGTCGGTCGACGCCGTGATCGGCAGCCGTCCGGGCCTGGCCGCGGCCCGGCTGATGGGCCTGCCCGGCTCCCGCTTCGCGGCCGGCCGGGCGGGCCGGGCCGCGCTGCGCGCGCTCGGCGCCGCCGCCACGCTCGACGAGCTGGAGGCCCGCGGCCGGTCGGCACCGGTGCCCGCGGAGGGCCCGGTGGACGACGACTGCGCCGTGCTGTTCACCTCCGGCGCCACCGGACCGGCCAAGGGCGTCGTGTACACGCACCGCCAGGCCGCCGCCCAGCTCGACCTGGTGCGCTCCACCTACGGCCTCACCGCCGACGACCGGCTGGTGGCGGCGTTCGCGCCGTTCGCGATCCTCGGGCCGGCCCTGGGCATCGGGTCGGCGGTGCCGGACGTCGACGTGACCGCACCCGGGTCGCTCACCGCGGCGGCGCTCGCCGACGCCGCGGCCGCCGTCGACGCGACCGTGGTGTTCGCCTCGCCCGCGGCGCTGCGGCGCGTCGGAGCCACCGCCGGGGACCTCTCGTCCGGGCAGCGGCGGGCACTGGCCCGGGTCCGGCTGCTGATGTCCGCCGGCGCGCCCGTCCCGGCGTCGCTGCTGCGCTCGCTGCGGGAGGCCCTGCCCGCCGCCGACGCGCACACCCCCTACGGGATGACGGAGGTCCTGCCTGTCACCGACGTCTCCCTGGCCGGCATCGAGGCCGCCGGTGAGGGCGAGGGGGTGTGCGTGGGTGCGCCGTTGCCGGGCGTCACCGTGCGGGTCAGCCCGCTGTCCCCCGAGGGCACCGCCGACGGCCCGCTCACCGACCGTCCCGGCGTGGTGGGCGAGGTCTGCGTGCGGGCGGCGCACGTCAAGGACCGGTACGACGCGCTGTGGGCGCTGGAGCGGGCGGCGTCCCGGGACCCCGGCTTCCACCGCACCGGCGACGTCGGGCACCTCGACCCCGACGGCCGGCTGTGGATCGAGGGGCGGCTCCAGCACGTCATCGCCACGGCCTCCGGCCCGGTGACCCCCGTCGGGATCGAGCAGCGGGTCGAGCGGGTCGACGGCGTGACCGCTGCCGCGGCGGTCGGCATCGGCCCGCCCGGGACGCAGGTCGTCGTGCTGGTCGTCGTGCCGTCCGAGGGCTCCTCCGGGCGTCGCCGGCAGCGCCTGGGCCTGGCCGGCCCGGACCTGGCCGACGCCGTCCGCGCGGCCGCCGGCGTCGACGTGGCCGCGGTGCTGACCACCTCCGCGCTGCCGGTGGACATCCGGCACCAGTCGAAGGTCGACCGCGGCGAGGTCGCCCGCCGGGCCGCACGGGTGCTGGCCGGCGCGCGGGCTCCGCGGCCGTGAGGGTGCTGGTCACCGGGGCGAGCGGGATGCTGGGCCGGGCGACGGCCACCGGGCTGCTCGAGCGCGGCGACGAGGTGACGGTGCTGCAGCGTCGTCCGTCCGGCCTGCCGTGCGCGGAGGTGCTGGGGGACGTCGCGGACCCGGCCGTCGTCGGTCGCGCCGTCCGCGGCCAGGACGCCGTGCTGCACCTGGCCGCGAAGGTCGACGTGACCGGCCCGTGGGCCGAGTACGTCACCGCCAACGTCGACGGCACCCGGACCGTCGTCGACGCCTGCCGGACCGCGGACGTCGGCCGGCTGGTGCACGTCTCGTCCCCGTCGGTGGCCCACGCCGGGACGGCGCTCGCCGGGGTCGGCGCCGGCCCCGCCGACCCGGCGCGCGCCCGCGGCCGGTACGCCCGCTCCAAGGCGATGGCCGAGCTCGACGTGCTGGCCGCGGACTCCCCCTCGCTGGCCGTGCTGGCCGTCCGCCCCCACCTGGTGTGGGGCCCGGGCGACACCCAGCTCGTCGGCCGCATCGTCGAGCGGGCGCGGGCCGGGCGGCTGCCGGTGATCGGGTCGGGCGCGGCGCTCATCGACACCACCTACGTCGACAACGCCGCCGCGGCCCTGGTCGCCGCCGTGGACGCGTGCGGACCGGTGCACGGCGAGGCCCTGGTCGTCTCGAACGGGGAGCCGCGCCCGGTCGCGGAGGTCCTCGGCCGGCTGTGCCGGGCCGCCGGGGTCCCCGTGCCGCGCCGTCGGGTGCCCTTCGGTGCCGCCTACGCGGTGGGCGCCGCCGTCGAGGGCATCTGGGCGGTGACCGGCCGCCGGCAGGTCCCCCCGATCACCCGCTTCCTGGCCGAGCAGCTGGCGACCGCGCACTGGTTCGACCAGCGCCGGACGCGGACGGCTCTCGGGTGGCGTCCCCGGGTGGGCCTGGACGAGGGGTTCTCCCGTCTGCGCACCTGGTACCTCCGTACTCCGAGGTCGGCGGACACCGCCCCCGCCCAGCGGCCACCCACCCCTTCACCGGCGGCGCCGGCACCCTGAGCGATCCGGGGTCCCGTGGTCGTCGCCGCAGGACGAGCAGCCCGTCACCGCGATCGTGCGGCCAGGACGCGCTGCTCGGCGTCCGGTCCGGGCCCCACCGACGGCACGCGGAGCACGAACACCAGCCCGAGGATCCACCAGAGAGCCAGGAGCACCCACTCGTAGGGCCAGATGAGCGCGGCCGGCATGCCGGGCAGGAACAGCACGCCGAGCCCGAGGGAGAGGACGGCGGCGACCACACCGGTGGCCTGTCCACCGGGGGCCTGGAAGGGGCGCGCCATCTCAGGCTCACGGCGCCGGAGGACGACGAAGCTCACCGCCACCATGAGGTAGGCGACGATGATGCTGAACCCACCCGCGTCGACCATCCACACCAGGGTCTGGCGGCCGAAGAGCGGGGCCACGACCGACAGCGCGCCGATGAAGATCAGGGCGTTGCCCGGCGTCCGGTACCGCGGGTGCAGCCGGCCGAACCAGCCGGGGAGCATCCCCGACTGAGCCATCGCGTAGACCAGCCGGCTGGCGCCGATGAGGAACCCGTTCCAGGACGTGAGGATCCCGGCGATGCCGCCGAGCACCAGGACGGTGGCCATCACGTCGCTGCCCCACAGCGCCGCCATGCCGTCGGCGGCCGCCAGCTCGGAGGCGGCGAGGTCGGCGACGGGCAGCGAGGACCCGACGGTGAGCATGATCAGCACGTACCAGGTCACCGCCATGGCGACCGAGACGAGCAGCAGCTGACCGATCTTGCGGTAGGGGAGCTTGATCTCCTCCGCGGACTGCGGGATCACGTCGAAGCCGACGAACAGGAACGGGGTCGCGACGAGGACCGAGATGAGGCCGACGGCGCCTCCGGTGAACAGCGGCTGCATGTTCTCGGTCGAGCCGCCGACGACGCTGCCGAGGAGCAGCGCCGCCCCGACCGCCAGCAGGAACAGCACCGCGACGGCCTGGAACACCGCGGCCGGACGGACCCCGACGTAGTTGAGCCCGGTCATCACCAGCGCCGCGACCACGCCGACCGCCGCCCAGGTGGCGTAGACGTCGTACCCCGCCACGGTCCACAGACGGCCGGCGAGCATGTCCGGGAACAGGTACAGCATCGTCTGGGGCAGGGCGACCGCCTCGAACGCGACCACCGAGACGTAGCCGAGCACCAGCGCCCACGACGTGATGAAGGCCGGCCGGCTGCCCATCGCCCGGAGGACGTAGTTGTGCTCTCCGCCGACGTGGGGCATCGCCGAGACCAACTCGGCATAGGTGAGCCCCACGAAGGCGACGACGACACCGCCGATGACGAAGGCGAGCGCGGCGCCCAGCGTGCCGGCGCTCTCGAGGAAGCCCCCCGTGAGCACGATCCAGCCGAAACCGATCATCGCCCCGAAGGCGACGGCCAGGACGTCCCACCGGCCGAGGGTGCGGACGAGGCCGCCGTTCGCGTTGTCGCTCATCGGCCTGCTCCTCGACTGGGACCGGTGGCCGGAGTGGCCGCCCGGTCGGGCACGTCCATCGTGTCGCGCGACCAGGATCACAGCACGGCGAGCCGCAGGTCGAGGCCCTGTCGCCTCCCCGCGCGCTCGACGGTCGTGCTGTGCGCGGACGTCATCGGGCCCGGAGCGTCCGCTGCGGCACGGTCGTGACCGTGGGGGTCCTGTCCTCCGCTCTCCCGCACCGCCCGGCCGATGCCGTCGCACACCCGGGAAGCCGTCCCACGCCCGGGGTGCGGTGGACGGCGCGTTCTCCCCGCCGGCTCCGGCCGCGCCGATCCGTCGCCGGGAGCTGAGTTGGTCACGTCGCGGCCCGGGTACCCCCATCCCGTTCCGGCCCCTGGACCGGAACGGTGGCCGACCAGCCGCGGTCCCCGGCCACGGCTCCGACCGGAAGGGATCCCTGTGACCCAGCAGCTGAACAGCCTGTCCCTGGACGACGCCCGCCGCATCGTCGCGGCCGGGGAGGCACGCGCCGCGGAGATCGGGCAGCCGATGAACATCGCCGTCGTCGATGCGGGGGGCGACCTCGTCATGCACGTGCGGATGGACGGCGCGTGGCGCGGCAGTGTCGACATCGCCATCAACAAGGCCTTCACCGCCCGGGCCTTCGACATCGAGACGGCCGAGCTGGCCGACCTGGCCAAGCCGGGCGGGCCGTTCTACGGCATCCAGGCGTCCAACAACGGCAAGGTGATGGTCTTCGCCGGTGGCGCCCCCGTGCGCGCGGACGGGGTCATCGTGGGCGCGGTCGGGGTGAGCGGTGGCACCGGCGAGCAGGACACCACGGTCTGCGAGGCAGCCACCGCCGGCTTCTGACGTCGTCGGACCCACCGGGCGGCAACCCGGGTCGTCCCCGAGGGAGCGCAGCGCTCCGGGCGAGCGGACGCCTACACCGGCAACCGGCTCGCCCGGCGCAGCGCGGCCAGGCCGTCGGGCGTGCCGGGCCAGTGCCGGTCGATCGCGGCCGTGCCGGCGCGGTGGACCACCGAGCGCAGCACCAGGACGACCACGATCGCGTCGTCGGCGTGGCCGAGCACCGGCACGAAGTCGGGCACCAGGTCGATCGGCAGCGCCAGGTAGGCCAGCAACAGCCACAGCCGCACCCGGACGCCGCGCGACAGCGTGCCGTCGCCGGCCAGCCGGTGCACCAGCCTCAGCACGTCGGGCAGCAGGCGCAGCAGCTCCCGCAGCCGCAGCTCGTCCGGGCAGGTCCTCCACAGCACCAGCACCAGCACCAGCCAGCACAGCAGCAGGCCGCCCAGCACCCCGACCAGCGTCCACGCCCAGTCCGGCATCCCGCCGCCCCCTCCCTCGTCCCGGCCAGCGGCGGGACGGTGGCCCCCTACAGGGTCCCGCCGCGAGCCTGCGAGCGGTGGGGGCAGGGGGTCCTCAGTCCATCTCGACCGGGACCTCGCCGAACGCGACCAGGCTGACCAACCAGTACACGACGTAGAGCGCCAGGAGGATGCAGCCGTGCCACCGCGTCAGCCGGCCGGTGGAGAGGAGGTACGCAGCCAGCGCGGTGAGGACGACGAGCGCGGGCAGGTGCCAGGTGAACACGTCCGAGCCGACGACGATGCCGCCGGCCAGGAGGGTGATGCCCAGCTTCCCGGTGACCGAGAAGACGACGCTGCCGATGACGTTCCCGACCCCGATCTCCGGCACGCCCCTCCGGAAGGGCTCCACCGTCAGGAAGACGTCCTCCATGGTGAGCACGGCGGTGACGATGGTGGCGCCGAACACCGTGCCCTCGAGCCCGTAGGTCTCCAGGATCCCCTCGGTCCCGGTGCTCACGGTCGCCGCGCCGACGATGAGTCCGGCGAGTGCGACCACCGCCAGTCCGAGGTGGGCCCAGCCGGCGGGCAGCTCGCTCGGCTCGGCGCGGGGCTCGTCGACGACCTGCTGCGTCCGCTCAGCGCCGGGCCGTGCTGCTGCCCCGGCCGGCTGGTCCTGCAGCACGTGCGTGTCCGCCCCGCGTCGGGGAGGCGTGCCGTCCCCGACCTCGGCGACGGCGGCCTCGCACACCTCCTCGTCGCGGAAGACCGCGACGCTCCTGCGGAGCTCCCGGGCGGCGACGTAGCCGATGAACAGGACGAACAGACCGAGGAGCAGCAGTCCGTCGGTGACCGTCAGCGGCCCGATGAGCGTGAACGCGACCATCACCAGCGGGGCGGCGGCGAACACGACGAGGTAGTCGCGCGGGATGTCGACGACGCTCGGCCGGACGATCGCGGCGACCGCCAGGACGACGCCGGTGAAGGAGAGCGCCGTCCCGAACACGACGCCGAGCGCGACACCGCTGAGCTCCTCGAGGTTCAGCCCGACGCCGAGCGCGATGTCGTCGAACTCGACACCGGTGAAGACGATGGCCAGCAGGAACAGCGGGATCCGGAGACCACTGGCCGCCCCGACGAGGTGGGTGATGAGCTTCTCCGCGCTGACCACCAGCAGGGTCGCCCCGGAGATGAAGACGAACACCGAGGTCATGGCCGGGGCTCCTCCTCGCGACGACCCGCCGGGCAGGGGCGTGGACGGGCGGTCACCGGCTGCGCCCGGCGGCGGGGTACCGCCGCGGGGTCAGCGCCGCCGCACCCGACCGCGCCTCCTCGTCGGCGGCGGCCACCGCCTCGGCCACGAGGCCGTGGTCGGGCGAGAGGTGGCAGACCGGGTCGGTGCGGGCGGCGTCGCCGGTGAGCTGGAAGGCCTGGCAGCGGCAGCCGCCGAAGTCGAGCTCGCGGCGGTCGCAGCTGCGGCAGGGATCGGGCATCCAGTCCGTTCCGCGGAAGCGCTGGAACAGCGGTGACCGCTCCCAGATCCACGCCAGGGGGTGCTCGCGGACGCTCGCCCGGGGAAGCGGGAGGGTGTGCGCCGTGGGGCACGGGAGGACGTCGCCGTCGGGCACCACGGTGAGCTGGCGCGTGCCCCAGCCCCCCATGCAGGGTTTGGGGTAGCGGCTGTGGTAGTCGGGCAGCACGTAGATGACCTCCATGCGCCCCTGCAGGCGCTCGCGCGCCGCCCGCACCACGTCCTGGGCGCGCTCCAGCTGCGCCCTGCTCGGCAGGAGCCCGTCGCGGTTGCGCAGGGCCCACCCGTAGTACTGCGTGTGGGCCAGCTCGATCCGGTCGGCCCCCAGCTGCTCGGCCAGGTCGAGGATGCTGGCGACCCGGTCGACGTTGTGCCGGTGCAGGACGACGTTCAGCGTGAGCGGCCAGCCCAGCTCCTTCACCAGCCGGGCGGCGACCAGCTTGCGCTCGAACGACCGCACCCCGGCGAGGCGGTCGGACAAGGCGGCCTCGTCGGCCTGGAGGCTGATCTGCACGTGGTCGAGGCCTGCGGCCAGCAGCTCCTCCGCGCGGCGGGGCGTCAACCCGAGGGCGCTGGTGATCAGGTTGGTGTACAGGCCCAGCTCACCGGCGCACCGGACGATCTCGGGGAGATCGCGGCGCAGCAGCGGCTCACCGCCGGAGAGGTGCAGCTGCAGCACGCCGAGGTCGCGGGCCTCGACCAGCACCCGCTGCCACTCCGCCGTGGTCAGCTCGTCGGTGTGGGCGGCCAGGTCGATCGGGTTGGAGCAGTAGGAGCAGTGCAACGGGCAGCCGTAGGTCAGCTCGGCCAGCAGGCCGAACGGCCGGTCCACGGCCGGGCTAGCCACGACGGGCCTGTCCACGACCGGCCTCCGCGTTCCCGACCTCGAGCCACCGCCGGGCGGTGAGGCGGTCGACGAAGGCGCGCACCTCGTCGTCGTCCACGCGGTCGTACCGCCCGCGCAGCTTGGCCACGATCTCGGTCACCGTCCGCCGCCCGTCGCACAGCTCCAGGACGGCCGCCCCCGTGCCGTTGAGGACGGTGACCGCCTCCGGCGTCAGCAGCACGTGCCGCTCGCGTGCCGGGTCGAACCTCAGCCGGACGGAGCGGGCCAGCCGGGGGCGGTCGGCACTACTGGCGGTCTGCACAGGCGCGGTCGATCGCATCGAGCATGCTCCAGAGGACGTCGCACTTGAAGGACAGGGCCGCCAGGGCGGCCGCCTGGGTCCCCGGCGTCCGGCAGTGCTCCGTCACCACCTCCAGGGCGTGTGCGGAGTCGCGGGGCGCCTGCGTCAGGCGGGCCCGGAAGTAGGCCAGCCCCTGCGGGTCGATCCAGGTGTAGTGGCGCTCGAAGGCGGCGAGGCGCTCGGCCATCAGGTCCGGCGCGAAGAGCTCGGTCAGCGAGGAGGCCACCGCCTCGACCCACGGCCGGGTGCGGGCGAAGGTGACGTAGGCGTCGACGGCGAACCGCACGCCCGGGACGACGTGCCGCTGGTCCTCCATCTCCTCCCGGCCCAGGCCGACCGCCTCGCCGAGCCGCAGCCACGCCTCGATGCCACCCTCGCCGTCGGCGGTGCCGTCGTGGTCGTGGATGCGGCGGATCCAGCGGCGGCGCACCTGCCGGTCGGGGCAGTTGGCGAGGATCGCGGCGTCCTTGCGCGGGATGGCTGCCTGGTAGGCGAACCGGTTGGTCACCCAGCAGCGGATCTGCTCCCGGCCCAGCTCCCCCTCGTTCATCCTGCGGGAGAAGGGGTGCTGGTCGTGGTAGCGGCGGGACTGCTCGCGCAGCGCGGCCACGAACTCGTCGGTCGCCGTCGCGGTCAGCGTCATGAGGGGCCTCACACCTCCAGTTCGAGCCCGTCCACGGCGACCTCCATGCCGTGCTCCTCGACGGTGCGCCGCTCGGGCGCGTCCTCGAGGAGGATCGGGTTGGTGTTGTTGACGTGGACGTAGATCCGGCGCTCGACGGGCAGCCGGGCGAGCTGCTCGAGACTGCCCCCGGGACCGCTGATCGGCAGGTGCCCCATCTCGCGTGCCGTCCGGCCGGCCAGGCCGAGCCGGATCAGCTCGTCGTCGGACCAGCAGGTGCCGTCGACGAGCAGGCAGCAGCCGTCGAGCTCGTTCCGCACCTCCGGCGTCAGCTCCTGCAGCACCGGCAGGTGGACCAGCGCCCGGCCGCTGCGCTCGTCGGTGAGGCGGTAGCCGACGACCCGCCCCTCGCGAGAACCGGAGCGGAACCGGGCGCGCTTGGTCGTCGGGACGTCGAAGGCCCGGTAGGACAGCCCGTCGGCCAGCGGCACGTCCACCCCCGGCACGACCGGTCGCCACTCGACCGGGCAGTAGGCCTCCAGGGTGCGGAGCAGCGACGTCCCCTGGCGCAGCGTGTCGTGGGTCGCCTCGGTGGCGTGCAGGACGAGGCCTCCCCCCTCGCGGAGCAGCAGCAGCCCGAGCGTGTGGTCCAGCTCGGCGTCGGTGAGCAGCACGGCCTGCAGCGGGACCACCCGGGCGCCGTCGGGGCCGCTGGCGGGGTGCAGCGCGGGGAAGGACTCGATCTGGGCACGGATGTCCGGTGAGGCGTTGAGCAGGAACCACCGCCGGCGGTCCGCGCTCACCGCGATCGACGACTGGGTGCGCGGGCGGGCCGGCCGGGACCCGTCGCGCACCGCGCGGCACGGGGGGCAGGCGCAGTTCCACTGCGGGTAGCCGCCTCCCGCCGCCGAGCCCAGCACCCGCACCCACATGTCGATCGGTGGCCCTCCCGCAGCACGAAGACGGAGCCGTCCGGAGACGGAGAGGCGCCGGACCTCGTCGCCCGACGCCTCTCCGCCCGGTCCGGACGTGTCCGTCTAGTCCCAGTCCTCCTGGACGCCCATGTACGCGGTCGCCTCAGCGGACACCCGGATCTCCTCGAAGGAGGGGGCCTCCCACTCGTCTGCGCAGAGCGGGGAGACACGGAGCTCCTGGTCCATCACGGTCACCTCCCCCCGGCCGAGTCGATGTCCTCGGGCAGCGAGAAGACGAACATCGCCTGTCCGTGGGGGCCGCCCATCATCCCGGGCAGGAACCCCTCGACCCAGGCGCCCCAGCCGACCGGCACGGCGATGTACTGCTTGCCCTCGACGCTGTAGGTGCTCGGGCTGCTGTGGTGGCCGCTGCCGCAGTTGAACTGCCACAGGAACTCGCCGCTGCGGGCGTCGAGGGCCACGAACGTGCCGGACGGCGTGCCGGCGAAGACCACGTCGCCCGCCGTGCTGAGCACCGACGCGCACATCGGCAGGTCGTTGCGCCAGCGCCACACCTCCTCACCGGAGGCGTTGAACGCCGTCACCGACCCGGCCATGTCCTCGGCGTCCACGGTGACCGCCGCGCCCCAGTAGGGGATGCTCTCCTTGAACTCCCGGCGCCGGCGGGCGACCTTCGCGCCGGTGTCCTGCACCGGGACGTAGAACAGGCCCGTCCTGGGGCTGTACGACGCGTGGGTCCACTCCTTGGCCCCGGCCGGCCCCGGGTGGAAGTGCACCTCCTCGCCTTCCTTGTCCGGGTAGATCCTGGGCGTCACCGTGCCGTCGGGGCTGATCTCACCCCAGGTGATCCGGTCGACGAAGGGGAAAATCCGCACCCGCTCGCCGGTGGTGCGGTCCAGGACGAAGCAGTACCCGTTCTTGTCGAAGTGGGCCAGGAGCTTGCGCCCGTCCTCCTCGAACAGGATGCACTCCATGTTCGAGTCGTAGTCCCACAGGTCGTGAGGGGTGCACTGGTAGTGCCAACGGATCTCCCCGGTGTCGGCGTCCACCGCGATCACGCTGTCGGTGTAGAGGTTGTCCCCCGGTCGGACCTCCCCGTCGAAGTCGGGCGCGGGGTTGCCGGTCCCCCAGTACAGGAGGTTCGTCTCCGGGTCGAAGGTCCCGGTGACCCAGCAGTTGCCGCCGCCCCGCGCCCAGGCCTCACCGTCCTGCGGCCAGGTCTCCGAGCCCGGCTCGCCGGGCTTGGGGATCGTGTAGCAGCGCCACATCCGCTCCCCGGTCTCCATGTCGTAGGCGTCGAGGTGGCCGCGCACCCCGAACTCCCCGCCGGAGCTGCCGACGACGACCCGGTCCTTCACGACGAGCGGGGCCACCGTGAGGCTCTCCCCGGCGCGGACGTCCCCGCTGGTGACGTCCCAGATGCACTCACCGGTGGCGGCGTCCAGCGCGAGCACGTGGGCGTTGAGCGTGCAGACGAAGACCTTGCCCTTCGCCACGGCGACCCCGCGGTTGACGTTGCCGCAGCACAGCGAGACGTCGAAGGGGATCGCGTGCTTGTACTGCCACAGCAGCTGCCCGGTCTTGGCGTCGAGCGCCCAGACCCAGCCGTCCCACCCGGAGACGTACATGACGCCCTCGACGATGATCGGGCTGGTCTCGAAGGCGTACGTCGACTGGCCGGCGTGCAGCCCGTGGGGCGAGAAGCTGAACACCCAGGCCGGGGTGAGGCGGACGACGTTCTCCCTGTTGATCTGGTCGAGCGGGCTGTACCGCTGCCCGTCGTAGGCGCCGTAGTAGGTGAGCCAGTTCTGCGGTTCCGATCGGGCGTCGAGGATGCGCTCGTACGTCACGTCCTGGACCACGGGCGGCGCGTTCCCGGGCGCGGTGGTCAGCGACCCGAAGTCGACTGCCGGCGGGGCCTCTCCGTACTCGATCCCGGTCTTGTCCTGGATGTCGGTCATGAACTCAGTCCTGTCTACGGTCGGGGCTGCTGCGGGCGGTCGAGGCGTGCCGACTCCGGGACGTCGCCCCTCACGACGATCGCCCCGATCAGGCCCCGGCCCTCGTCGTTGCCGATGTTGGAGCTGAACCAGTAGTAACCAGGGCCGTCGAGGGTGACGGTCATGGTCCCGCGCGAGTAGTTCGGCAACCACATCCACTTGCTGTCACCGTTGGACGGCACGAGCGCGCAGTGCGTGTTCTGGTCGTCGTTGACGAACTCGATGTCCAGGTGCCCCCCACGGGGCAGGACGAGGACCGAGGGGTCCCAGATCAGCTGGTCGGGCACGATCCGGATCCGGGCGCGCATCCGGCCGCCGTCGCCCTCCTCGGCGTGTCCGATGTTCCCCGTGGCCAGCAGCCGACCGATCGTCGCCTGGTTCTGCCCGTCCAACCCGAGCTCGCTCAGCGCCGCGGATCGCTCCGATGCGGTGGTCGTCATCGACCTTCCCTCCTAGTGCGGTTCTCCTGTCGAGGCGGACTGATGAGGTGGTGCCTGCCGGTGCCTGCGACGGTCACGGCCAGGCCCCCGGACGACGTCCCGCCGCATCCCGCTCGGTCGGCGCCTGGGTGGCCATGCCACCTCCTCTCCCCTGGACTGCTGCAGCGGCGCGACGACCAGGCGCACCGGGTCGGAGCACGACCTTCGTGTAGCCGTCGACGCGCTGGTCGGCCTCCCGGTACGCGTCCGGGGCCTCGACGAGCGGCAGCTCGTGGGACACCACGAAGCCAGGCCTGGCCCGGCCCTCGGTGATCAGGTCCCGCAGCTGCCGGTCGTAGCGCCTGACGTCCGCCCGGCCGGTGCCCAGGCGCAGGCCCTTCTCGACCAGCGTGTCCATCGCGACGAGCAGCGTGCCGGGCCCGGCGTGCCCGCCGACGCCGTCAGGTCCACAGCGCACGCACGGGCCGGGGACGCCGAGCCCGCCGGTCGGCCGCACCGTGCGCACGAGCTGGTCGAGCACGGCCGCGGGCTCCGCGCCGTCCCCGGTCCCGGAGGGGACCGGGAACCCGACGGTGTCCACGCCCGCGTCGGTGCCCTCACCGCCGGTCAGGTCCTCGATCTGCTGCGCCGGGTCACCGGCGGAGGAGTCCACGGCGACGGCTCCGATGTCCCGCGCCCTGGCCAGTCGTTCGGGTGCGCAGTCGACGACGAACACCCGTGACGCGCCGCAGAGCAGCGCGCAGTACGCGGCCATCAACCCCACCGGCCCGGCGCCGTAGACCGCGACGGTCTCCCCAGGCGAGACGCTGGCTAGGCGGCAGCCGTGGTACCCGGTGGGGAAGACCTCGGAGAGCAGCACGTAGTCGGACTCGTGCTCGGTGCCGGCGGGCAGCGGCAGGCAGTTGAGGTCCGCGTGGGGGACCCGCAGGTACTCCGCCTGGCCGCCGGCGGACGGGGTCGGGGCCGGGGCGACGCTGCCGTACGCGCCGGCCCCCCGGCCGGCCCAGGCGGCGGTGAGGCAGGAGCCGGTGGCGCCCGCCCGGCAGTTCCGGCAGGAGCCGCAGGCCACCGTGAACGGCATCACGACGCGGTCGCCCTGCTCCAGGGCGGAGACGCCGGCGCCGACCTCCTCCACGATGCCGAGGTTCTCGTGGCCGAACACGGCACCCGGCTCGGCGCCCGCCCGTCCCTCGTACGCGCACAGGTCGGCTCCGCAGATGCACGTCGAGGTGATCCGCACGATCACGTCGTTCGGCTGCTCGATCCGGGGGTCGGGGACCTCCTCCACCGCCACCTCGAAGGGCCTCCGGTAGACCACCGCCTGCACGCGTGCCCACCCCCTCCCGCCGCCGCTCCCCGGTCGCGCTGGGGGACACCGCTGCCGTGGCCGACCCGCTTGCTGCCGGGCGCCTGCTCACCGATGCTGGGACGCTCTTCCCCCCGACCCCAAGGGGAGCGGGATGAACGGCGCGAAAGACACGACGAACGGTGCGTCAGCCGCGGCGAGCGGAGCGGCGTCCCCCGACGACGGCCTCGAGCGGGTCAGCGCCGCGCGGGAACGGTTCGCCGCCGGAGCGGACACCGTCCACGGGGTCCGTCCCGAGATCCTCATGTCCTGGTACCGGTGCCGCGAGCAGTACGAGGTCGACCCGGACCTGGACCGGGCGCCCGCCGCGGCCGCGGGGACCGCGCACTCGATGGAGCACGACGTGGTGTTCGCCGAGCTCGGGGGCCTGGCCGCCCGCGCCGCGGGCGAGGTCGACGGCCTCGACGGCCTCGTGACGGTGGCCGACTCCGACGGGCGGGTCCTGGCGTCCTGGGGCAGCCGGCGGGTGCTCCACCTGGCCGAGGACCACAACCTCGCGGCCTGGTCGGCCTGGTCGGAGTGGGCGAGCGGCACCAACGGCACCGGCACCGCGCTGGAGAGCCACCGTCCCGTCCTGGTGCGGGGACCCGAGCACTGGTGCCAGGGGTTCCACCACTGGAGCAGCGCCGGTGTCGCGGTGCGCGACGTCGTCACCCGCGATCCGCTCGGCGCGCTGCAGATCTCCTGCTGGCAGACGCCGTTGTCCGACGCGGTGCTGCCGTGGCTGCACACGGTCGCCGCGTCCACCGAGGCCAAGCTGCGGCGGCGGGCGCACCACACGGGCACCCTGCTGGCGGCCGCGCTCGCCGACGCCCGGGTGCCCCCCGCGACGCCGCTCGCCGCCGTCGACACGGCGGGGAAGGTCGTGCTCGCCAACGGGGAGGCCGCCGTCCTGCTGGGCACCCCCGCCGACACCCCGGCCTGCGCTCCGGCGCACCGGTGGACCCCGCAAGTCCGCGCGCTGCCGCAGCTGGCCCGCCGGGCGACCGAACGAGCCCGGCAGGACCCGTGCTGGAGCGGATCGACCCTGGTCTACGTGCCCTTCCTCGACACCCCCGTCTCGGTCGCGGTCCGCCCCGTGTTCGACGGCTCCCAGGTGCTCGGCGCGCTCCTCGCATTCGGGCCTCCCGACCCGGCCGGCTCCGGGGAACCCCTGGACGAGCCCGGACCCCGCTCCGCCGAGCCGCGCCCGTACCGGGACCGGGTCATCGCGCTGCGCGACGACCGATGGGTCCTCCTCGACCCCCGCGAGATCCGCTTCGCCGAGGTCGACCACAACAACGTCTGGCTGACCAGCGACCAGGGACGGCTCCTGGCCGTCGCCCGGGGGCTGGACCGCCTCGAACAGGAACTGGGGGGCAAGGGGTTCATGCGCGTGCACCGCCGGTTCCTGGTCAACCTCGGCCGGGTGCGGGAGATCGAGCAGGGGTTCAAGGGGGCGCTCTTCCTCGCCACGGACACCCGACCCCGGGAGACCGTCCCGGTGGCCCGCCGCCACATCCCGTACGTCCGCCAGGCGCTCGGTCTGTAGGGCGGGATGACCGGTCACCTCGCCACGGCCCACGCCCTGCTGCGCCGGCACCCCTTGGTCGACGGCCACAACGACCTGCCGTGGGCTCTGCGCACCCGGTTCGGAGGCGACCTGGACCGGCTGGACCTCGCGGGCCCCGTGCCGGGGACGCAGACCGACCTGCCGCGGTTGCGGCGCGGCGGGGTCGGCGGCCAGTTCTGGTCGGTCTACGTCCCGGGCACGCTGCAGGGCGACTCGGCGGTGGCCGCCACGCTGGAGCAGGTCGACCTCGTCCACCGGATGATCCGCGCCCACCCGGACGACCTGGAGCTCGCACTCGGAGCCGACGACGTGGCGGCCGCCTTCGCCCGCGGCCGGATCGCCTCGCTGCTCGGCGCCGAGGGCGGCCACTCCATCGCGAACTCGCTGGGCGTCCTCCGGGTGCTGCACCGGCTCGGTGTCCGCTACCTGACGCTGACGCACAACGTGAACGTGCCCTGGGCGGACTCGGCGACCGACGTCCCCGCGATCGGTGGGCTGAGCCCGTTCGGTCGCGAGGTGGTGCGCGAGATGCACCGGCTCGGGATGCTGGTCGACCTCTCCCACGTGGCGGCCGACACGGCGCGCGACGTCCTGGCGGTCGCGGAGGCACCGGTCGTCTTCTCCCACTCGGGAGCCCGCGCCGTCTGCGACTCCCCGCGGAACGTCCCGGACGACCTGCTCCGCCGGCTGGCCGCCAACGGCGGGGTGTGCATGGTGACGTTCGTCCCGGACTTCGTGTCGCCACGGTGCCGCGCCTGGGCCCTCGGACTCCGGACCGAGGTGGAGCGGCGGGGGCTCGACCCGCGGGACGCCGGGGTCCGTGCCACGGTGGGCGCCGAGTACGCCGCCGAGCACCCGCGGCCGCGCGCGTCGCTCGCCGAGGTGGCCGACCACGTCGAGCACGTGCGCACGGTGGCCGGCATCGACCACGTCGGCATCGGCGGGGACTACGACGGGACCGACGACGTCCCCGACGGCCTGGACGACGTCGCCTGCTACCCCGCGCTGGTCGCCGAGCTGCTCGGCCGCGGCTGGAGCCAGGACGACTGCGTCAAGCTGGTCGGCGGGAACGTCCTGCGGGTGCTCCGGGAGGCCGAGGCCGTGTCCCGCTCCGCCGCCGCCGTGCGGGGCCCGTCGACGGCGCGGATCGAGGACCTAGACCGGCCGTGAGCCGGTGCGCGCCGGAACCCGACCGCCGCCCATCCGGCGCCCGAACGCAGCGCGGGTGTCCCGTGCGCCGGGGTCAGACGCGCAGGCCTGTCATGCCGCCGTCCACCCGCAGCACCGTGCCTGTCGTCGAGGCCGCCAGCGGGGAGGCGAGCGAGGCGATCGCGTGCGCGACCTCCTCGGCGGTCACCAGCCGGCCCAGCGGCTGGCGCTGCCGCAGTGCCTCGGCCGCTGCGGCCGGGTCCTCGGCGGCACCGAGGAGCCGGCCGACCCACGGCGTCTCCGCCGTCCCGGGGGCCACGGCGTTGACCCGGATGCCCTCCCGGACGTGGTCGGCGGCCATGGCCAGGGTCAGGGCGAGCACCGCCCCCTTGCTCGCGCTGTAGAGCGCCCGCTGGCGGACGCCGACGAACGCCACCGCCGAGCAGGTGTTCACCACGGCCGCGTGCGCGGACCGGCGCAGGTGCGGCAACGCCGCCCGGGCCACCCGGGCCATGCCGGTGACGTTCACGTCGAGGACCCGGGCCCACTCCGCGTCGTCGTTCTCCCCCACGTGCCCGGTCGCGCCGACGCCGGCGTTGTTGACCAGCACGTCGAGGCCGCCCAGCCGCTCGACGACCGTCCCGACGGCCGCGTCGACGGCCGCGGCGTCCGTGACGTCGCAGCGCAGCGCCAGGACGCCGTCCGGGGCGCCGTCGGTCCCGCGGTCCAGCACGGCGACGCGCGCGCCGCGCTCCTGGAGCAGGCGGGCGGTGGCCGCGCCGATGCCGCTGGCGCCGCCGGTCACCACGGCGACCAGCCCGTCGAACTCGGTCATGTCAGACACCCCTCGGGTCGACGTGGGTCTTGGGGCCGGGGCCGGCTCCCTCGATGCGCTCGCCGGCCAGCACGGCACCGACCCGGTCGAGACCGACGGTCGCCGCGACGAGCGGCCGCGGGTCGACCGCGCCGCCGGCGTAGGCGGCGATGGTGTCCTCCAGCGCCGGCGAGGCCGACAGCACGCCCACCGCGGTGACGTCCTTGAGCAGCAGGGTCCGGGTGTCGATCGTGCTGGGGTCGCCGGAGATGCCGATGTAGACCACCCGTCCGGCCGGTTGCACCACGTCGAGGGCCAGGGCCGGGAGGTGGACGGCGTTGGAGGCGTCGACGACCGCGTCGAACGGCTCGTCCGGCAGCGTCGCCTCGGTCCAGGCGTGCGCGAAGCCGAGGCTGCGGGCGAAGGCCAGCGACTCCTCGCCGAGACCCATCAGGTGCACCTCGGCGCCGGCGGCGCGCAGGAACATCGCCGTCAGCAGCCCGATGGTCCCCGGGCCGAGCACCAGGGCCCGGTCGCCGGGGCCCACGCCGGCGGCCTGCGCCGCGCGCAGCGCGTTGCCGCCGGGCTCGACGAGCGCGCCGAGGACGGCGTCGACGCGATCCGGCAGCGCGTGCAGCGACCACGCGGGGACGGCGAGCTGCTCGGCCAGCGCACCGGGACGGCCGCCGCGGATGCCGACCTCCTGGCGGCGCGCGCAGACGTGCTGGGCGCCCCTCCGGCAGGCGCGGCAGGTCCGGTCGCCCAGCATGGTGTCGCCCATGACGCGGCGGCCGAGCCAGGCGGGGTCGACGCCGTCCCCGACGGCGGAGACGGTGCCCGCCCACTCGTGGCCCAGCCGCATGGGGTAGGCGGAGTGCCCCTCGTGCAGGTAGGTCATCTCGCCGGTGAAGAACTCGACGTCGGTGCCGCAGACGCCCACCCGCTCGACGTCGACGACGACCTCGCCGGGGACGGCCACGGGCGCGGGCACCTCCTGCACCGACGCCTCCCCCGGCGCGGTCAGCACGAACGCCCGCACGGTGGGTGTGCTCACCGCGGTCCGAGCACGTGCTGCCGCTGCGACCCCAGCCTGTCGATGCCGAGCTCCACGACGTCACCGGGCTGCAGCCACACGGGCGGCCGGAACCCCATGCCGACACCGGGCGGGGTACCGGTGTTGATCAGGTCACCGGGCTCCAGGACCATGAACTGGCTCAGGTGGTGCACGATCACGTACGGGTCGAAGACCATCGTCTCGGTGTTGCCGGTCTGCCGGCGCACCCCGTTGACGTCCAGCCACATGTCCAGGGCCAGGACGTCGTCGATCTCGTCCGGGGTGACCAACCAGGGGCCGGCCGGGTTGAACGTCTCGGCGGACTTGCCCTTGGACCACTGGCCGCCGCGCTCCATCTGGAACGCCCGCTCGCTGACGTCGTTGACGACCAGGTAGCCGGCGATCGCGTCGCGGGCCTCCTCGACCGAGTCCAGGTAGCTGGTGCGCCGGCCGATGACCAGGCCCAGCTCGACCTCCCAGTCGGGCTTGGTTGACCCGCGCGGGATGCGCACGTCGTCGTCCGGGCCGACGAGCGTGTTGGGCGACTTGGTGAACAGGATCGGTTCGGCAGGCACCGGCTGGCCGGTCTCGGCGGCGTGGTCGCGGTAGTTGAGGCCGATGCACAGGATCTGGTGCGGCCGCGCGATCGGCGCACCGATCCGCTCCCCGGCGAAGCGGCCGACCTGCCCGTTGGCCGCGCGCTCGGCCACCACCGGGCGGAGGAGCTCGGGGCCTCCGCTGCCGAAGAAGGTCTCGTCGAAGTCGGGGGCGACGTCGGAGACGTCGACGTAGGTCTCCTCGTCCAGGCGGACGACGGGCTTCTCGGCGCCGGGCGCGCCGATGCGCATCAGGTACACGGGACTGTCTCCAGGGTCGGGTGCGGGCAGGCCGGTGCCGGGCAGAGCTCGAGCACGGGCGCGACGGTCCGCGTCACCGGGCCTCTCCCATCGGCCCCAGCAGCCCCCGGACCACGCCGAGGGCCTCGACCAGGGCGGACAGCGGTGTCCGGTAGGCGAGCGCGCTGATGCTCAGCGCACCCGACGGCGCGCTCGGCGAGGTGAGGAAGACCGGCAGCGCCAGGCAGTTGACGCCGGTCTCGTTCTCCTGGTGGTCGGTGGCGTACCCCTGCTCCCGTGTCCGCGCCAGGTCGCGGTGCAGGTCCTCGACCGTGCAGCGGGTCCGCGGCGTGCGCCGTACGAGCTCCGCCGTCCCAGCCCAGGCCGCCACGTCCTCGCGGGTGGTCAGCCGGTGCGCCAGCAGGAGCTTGCCGACGGCCGTGGCGTGGGCCGGGTTGCGCCCGCCGATCGTCGAGGTCAGCCGCACGGCCCCGGTCGGCGGGTCGACCTTCGCGCGGTAGACCACCTCGCGGCCGTCGAGGACCGCGTAGTGGGAGGTCTCCCCGAAGTGGGCGGCCAGGCTCTCCAGCACCGGGCGCACGCGGACGTGCTCCGGCCGGGCCTCGTGGTGGGCGAACGCCATCCGGAGGAACTCGTCGCCGAGCACGTAGTGGCCCCGGGCGTCCTGGTCGGCGAGGCCGGCGCGCCGCAGCGAGCCGAGCGCGCGGTGCACGGTCGGTTTGGGGCTGCCGATCGCCCGGGTCAGCTCCTCCAGGCCGGCGCCGTCGGCGTGGCGGGCCAGCTCCTTGAGCACGGCGAGCACCCGGTCGGAGCCGACGAGCCGGCTCTCGTCGAGCCGGCTCACACCGTCCCCTCCGGGTGCTGTCGCTCCGCCGGATGTGTGCGTAGCCTCCATCGCGTTCCAGAAGCTAGACCATCGTCTCGACTGTTGGAAAGGCAGCTTCTCGTGACGCTCCGGAGCGCGCAGTGGTACGCGGGGGACGCCCGCAACGCCTACATCCACCGGGCCTGGATGCGCCGCGGCGTGCCGGGCGACGCCTTCGACCGGCCGCAGATCGCGATCGCCAACACCGCCTCGGACCTGACGCCGTGCAACGCGCACCTCACCGAGGTCGCGGCGTCCGTGCGCAACGGCGTCCTCGAGGCCGGCGGCGTCCCGCTGGAGCTGCCCGTGGTGTCCCTCGGTGAGACGCAGGTCCGGCCCACGGCGATGCTCTGGCGCAACATGGCCGCGATGGCCACCGAGGAGATGCTCCGGGCCAACCCGGTCGACGGCGTCGTGCTGCTCGGCGGCTGCGACAAGACCATCCCGTCGCTGCTCATGGCCGCGGCCTCGGTGGACCTGCCCGCCGTCGTCGTCCCCGGTGGGCCGATGCTGACCGGCACCTTCCGCGGCGTACCGCTGGGCTGCGGCACCGACGTGTGGCGGCTGAGCGAGGAGGTCCGCGCCGGCACCCTCTCGCAGGAGGCGTTCACCCGGTCGGAGTCGTCGATGATCCGCAGCCGGGGGCACTGCAACACGATGGGCACCGCCTCGACCATGGCGCTGGTCGCCGAGGCGCTGGGCACCGTCGTCCCGGGCGTCGCCGGCACGCCTGCTCCCGACAGCCGGCTGCTGGAGGCCGCGCACGGCACCGGCCGGCTGGCCGTGGAGATGATCACCGCCGACCGGCGGCCGAGCACCTTCCTCACCAGGGCCTCCTTCACCAACGCGATCGTCGCACTCGCCGCCATCGGCGGGTCGACCAACGCCGTCGTCCACCTGCTGGCCATCGCCGGCCGGCTCGGCATCGACCTCACGCTCGACGACTTCGACCGGATCGGCTCGTCCGTGCCCGTGCTGGTCGACCTGCAGCCCGCCGGCCGCTTCCTCATGGAGGACTTCCACCGGGCCGGCGGCCTGCTCGCGGTCCTGCGCGAGGTGCGCGACCTGCTCGACCCGACCGCGCTCACCGTCACCGGCAAGCCGCTCGTCGACTCCCTGGAGGACGCGCCGATCTGGGATCCCGAGGTCATCCGCACCCGTGCCGAACCCCTGGTCGCCGAGGGCGGCATCGCCGTGCTGCGCGGCAACCTCGCCCCGACCGGTGCGGTGATCAAGCCGGCCGCCGCCTCGCCGCACCTGCTGCGGCACCGGGGCCGGGCGGTGGTGTTCGACTCGATCGAGGACTTCCACGCCCGCATCGACGACCCCGACCTCGACGTCGACGCCGACTCCGTCCTCGTGCTCCGCGGCTGCGGCCCGAGGGGCTACCCCGGCATGCCCGAGGTGTCGAACATGCCGCTGCCGAAGAAGCTGCTGCAGCAGGGCGTCCGGGACATGGTCCGGGTCTGCGACGGGCGGATGAGCGGCACCGCCTACGGCACCGTCGTCCTGCACGTCACCCCCGAGGCCGCCGCCGGCGGCCCGCTGGCCCTGGTCCGGACCGGTGACGTGGTCAGCCTCGACGTCGCGGCCCGCCGCATCGACGTCGAGGTGCCGGACGACGAGCTGGCCCGGCGCGCACCGGACGCGGCCACCGTGGCCGCCTTCGCCGACCCGCGACGCGGGTGGGAGCGCCTCTACGTCGACCACGTGCTGCAGGCCGACACCGGCGCCGACCTCGACTTCCTGCTCGGCTCCAGCGGCTCGGCCGTCAGCCGCGAGTCGCACTGACCCCGCCACCCGGCACGCGGACGTGACGACGACCCGGACCGCCCTGGTGACCGGCGGCGCCAGCGGCATCGGCGCGGCCACCGCCGAGCGGCTCCGCGCCGACGGGCTCGAGGTGGTGACCCTCGACCTCGGCGGGGCCGACGTGTCCGCCGACGTCACCGACGAGGAGGCGCTGCGGCAGGTGGCCGGCGAGGTGGGACCGGTCGACGTGCTGGTGAACTCCGCGGGCATCGTCGGGCCGAACCGGCCGCTGGTGCAGACCACCGCCGACGAGTGGCGCCGCGTCCTCGACGTCAACGTCGTCGGGACGGTGAACACCCTGCGGGCCTTCGTGCCCGGGATGGCCGAGCGCGGCTGGGGGCGCGTCGTCAACGTCGCCAGCATGGCCGGCAAGGACGGCAACCCCGGCCTCGCGGCCTACTCGGCCGCCAAAGCTGCGGTCATCGCGCTGACCAAGTCCGCGGGCAAGGAGCTGGCGACCACCGGCGTGCTGGTCAACGTGATCGCCCCGGCGGTCATCGCCACGCCGATGAACGCGGCGACCGCGCCCGAGGTGCTGGCGCACATCACCGGCCTCATCCCGATGAAGCGGGTGGGCCGGCCCGAGGAGGTCGCCGAGCTGGTCGCCTTCCTGTGCTCCGACCGGGTCAGCTTCTCCACCGGCGCCGTCTACGACATCAGCGGCGGCCGCGCCACCTACTGACCCGGCCGGCACCCGCAGGATCAGCGGCCCTCGACGACCACGTGGTCCGGGCGCCCGGTCCGCGCCCAGCTGACGACGTTGCCCGCCGCCTTGCGCCGCAGCTCCACCTCCGCCTCCTCGGAGTACCAGGCGACGTGCGGCGTGAGCAGCGCCCGCGGGTGGGCGAGCAGCGGGGAGCCGGCCGGCGGGGGTTCCGTGGGGAACACGTCGAGGCCCACACCGGCGAGCCGGCCGTCCTCCAGCGCCTGCAGGACGGCGTCGAGCTGCACCAGGCCGCCCCGGGCGGTGTTGACCAGGTAGGACCCCGCGGGCATCCGCCCCAGCAGGTCCGCACCCACCAGGCCCCGGGTGTCGGCGGTCAGCGGCAGGTGCAGCGTCACCGCGTCGCTGCGGGCGAAGAGCTCCGCCAGGCCGAGCCGCTCCACCCCGGCGGGCCAGGCGTCGTCGGGCAGGTGCGGGTCGTGGCCCACGACCGCGCCGAACCACGGCGCCGCGCCCGCCATGGTCGTCCGCCCGATCCGGCCGAGGCCGACCACCCCGAGGGTCAGGCCGTCGGGCCGCCGCAGCCGGCCGCCGAGCCGGTGGTCCCAGCGGCCGGCGTGGACCTGCCGGTCGTGCTCGGGGAGGTTGCGCAGCAGGGCCAGCAGCACCGCCACGGCGTGCAGGGCGACCTCGGTGGTCCCGTAGTCGGGCACGTTGCACACCCAGACGCCCCGGGCGCGGGCGGCGTCGGTGTCCACGACGTCCACCCCCACGCCGTACCGGCTCACCAGCCGCAGCCGGGGCAGCGCGTCGAGCACCTCGGCGGTGATCGGGGCGTACTGCACGAGGACGGCGTCCGCGTCCCGGGCGGCGTCGATGACCTCGGCCGGCGTCCGGCACCGGGCGGTGCGCAGCTCGTGCCCCGCGGCGGCCAGCACCTGCTCCTCGATGTCCAGGACCCCGTAGTCCGCGTCGGTGACCAGCACCCGCAGCCCGGGCCCGCTCACCGGACCGGGCCGGCCACGGCGCGCTCGGCCGCGGCCGCGGCGTCGAACGTCGGCGGGACGGGGCTCAGCGGGGGCCGCACGGTGCCCATCGGGTGCCCGTGCCGCTGCTCGGCGACCTTCTTGAGCACCCCGGCGGAGTCGTGCTGCTTGGTCATCGCGCGGACCTGCTGGAGGTGGGCGGACAGCGCCGCCGCCTCGGCGGACCGCCCGTCGCGGACGTGCCGGTAGAGGGCGACGACCTGCTCGGGGACGATGTTGGCCAGCGCGGAGATCGAGCCGTGCGCCGTCCCGAGCCGTCCGGGCAGGTCGTCCTCCGTGCCGACCAGGACGCCCTTCCCGGCCGCGTGGACCTCCTCGGCGTAGCCGGGCGCTCCCCCGGAGTCCTTCACGCCCCACACCGGCAGGCCGGTCACCAGGTCCGGCGGCAGGGGCACCGAGTACTTGGGGATGTGGTAGAGCACCACCGGGTGCCGCGTGGCGGCCAGCACCCGGTCGTAGAACCGCCGCAACCCGTCGGTCGACACCGGCTTGAAGTAGTACGGCGGCAGCACCATGACCGCCCGGACCGGCAGGTCGTCCAGGTGGGCCAGCAGGTCGAGGGTGTCCGGCAGGTTGCCCTCGGCGACCGTGGCGACGACGTGCAGCGAGCCGGCCACGGGGACCAGCGCGTCGAGCACGGCCTGCTTCTCCCGGGTTGCGACCGAGGGGCCCTCACCGTTGGTGCCGAACGGGATGACGCCGGTGACCCCCTGCCCAGCCAGCCACCCCACGTGCGCGAGGTAGGCGTCCACGTCGACGCTGTAGCGCTCGTCGTCGCGGAACGGCGTCACGTTGGCGACGTAGACGCCCTCGAGGACGCCGGCCGGGTCCTGCTGCTGCATCGTCATCTCCCGAGGTCGACGGTCCGGTCCAGGAACGCGGTGAGCTCGGCGCGGCTGGGCAGGCCCTCGTAGTCGCCGAGGTTCTGCACGCAGAACGCGCCCATGGCGTTGGCCGTGCGCAGGCGGCCCGCCGGGTCGAGCCCGTCCAGGGTCGCGGCGAGGTAGCCCGCGGCGAACGCGTCCCCCGCCCCGATCGGGTCCACCTGGCGGGCCGGGAACCCCGGCGAGGCCAGCCGCTCGCCGTCCACCACCGCCGCGCAGCCGCGCGCGCCGAGCTTGAGCACGACCTCGCCCGGGCCGGCGTCGGCGAGGCGGTCCAGGCAGGTGTCGTCGTCCCAGTCCCACAGCGCGCGCGCCTCCTCGTCCCCGACGAGCAGGACGTCGACGTGCGGCAGCAGCGCCTCGCTGGCGGCGCGGGCCGCCGCCGGCTCCCACAGCCGGCTGCGGTAGTTGACGTCGTAGCTGACCCGGACGCCGGCCGCCCGGGCGGTCCGCGCCGCCCAGGTCAGGAACTCGGCCGACTCCGGGGAGAGCGCCCCGGTGATCCCGGTGAGGTGCAGGAACGCCGCGCCGTCGAGCACCGCGGGGTCGAAGGCGCCCGGCGCCAGCGTCGAGGCCGCCGACCCGCTGCGGTAGTAGTAGACCCGCAGCGCGCCGGCCACCTCCTCCCGCAGGTAGAGGCCCGTCGGCCGGTCCGGGACCCGGCGCACGGCGGTGGTGTCCACCCCCTCGGCGCGCACCCGGTGCAGGACCAGCTCGCCGAGCTCGTCCTGCCCCAGGGCGCTGACCCAGCTGGCCGGGACGCCGAGCCGCGACAGCCCGATCGCCACGTTGCTCTCCGCCCCGCCGATCGACAGCGTCACCGAGGTGGCGTGCCGCAGCCGGCCCGGCGCCGGGGGGACGACGAGCACCATCGTCTCCCCGGCGGTGACCACCCGAGGCACGGAGGCGGGGGCCTCCCCCGGCTCAGCCACCGAAGAGGTTCTGCAGCTGCTGGTTGAAGGTGAGCACGGACAGGAAGCCGAACAGCAGGAAGGCCCAGACCAGGGCGGCGACCCGGCCGGCGCCCGGACGGATCTCCTTCGGCAGCGTCCGCCGGTTCACCAGGAGCAGCAGCGCCGAGTAGATGAACATCATCAGCCCGCCGGTGACCGCCGAGATGACCAGCAGGACCAGCGGCTGGCTGAGGCCGGACAGGATCACGACGACGCCGATCACGACCAGGCCCCAGACCAGCCCGAAGTAGATCTTGCTCTCGTTCGCGTCCTTGACGTAGGCGGTCTTCAGCACGTCGGCGCCGAGCCGGCTGGTGTAGTCGACGATCCCCAGCGCCGCCGCGAACAGCGAGAAGGCGCCGATGATCCAGAAGAAGGTGCCGAACCAGCCGCCGACGGTCGCGTTGAGCGCGTCCCCCTCCGCCTTCAGGAAGGAGATGTCGCTGGCCAGCCCCTCCTGACCGAACACGGTGGCGTAGGCCAGCAGCGAGGTGAACAGGATGGTGAGGAAGCTGATCGCCACGAAGGTGCTCAGCTGCTCGTAGTTGGCGAGCTTCCACCAGCGCCGCCACCGGCCCAGGTTCTCCGGGGTGGGCGCGAAGACGAAGCCGGTGGACGGCGCGGCCTCCGGGTGGCCGGTCACCGGGCTGACGATCCGCGGCACGTAGGCACCCATGCCGAACCGCTTGTCGCGGATCCAGTTGCTCTGGCACAGGTTCTGGCCGCCGCCGGCGCCGGCGAACGCCAGCGCGCCCATCAGCAGCGCGAACCCGAGCTCCTGGTAGGGCAGCCCGGCGTTGGTGATGATCTGCGGGGTGTCGGCCCAGGTCGACGCCCCGATCGCGGCGACCGAGGCGACCACGATCAGCAGCAGGACGGCGGCGACCTTGACCATCTCGATCTTCTCGAGGGCCTGGTAGACGACCGGCGCCATGGTCAGGATGACGCCGATCAGCAACAGGATGCCGATCGCGATCGGCGCCACGCTGCCGCCGACGAGGTAGGTGATCAGGGTCGCCGAGCTCGTCGCCCAGCCCGGCCAGATGTTGGCGAAGTAGGCGAGGATCGCGAAGACGAGACCCCAGTGCCGCCAGTACCGGCTGAACCCGGTGAGCGCGGTCTCCCCCGTGGCGAGCGTGTACCGCTCGATCTCCATGTTGAGGAAGTACTGGGTGGCCAGACCCACGAAGGCGGCCCAGACGAAGACCAGCCCGACCTGGGACGCGATGTAGGGGTAGAGGATGAACTCGCCGCTGGCCATGCCGACGCCGGCGGCGACGATCCCCGGCCCGATGACGTGCCGGAAGTTCGCCGGCGCGTCGGGCATGTCCCGCAGCTTCGGTGCTGCCAGGTGCTTGGTCGGGAAGAGGTCCACCACCGAGGACCCCGCGCCTCCCGGTTCACGGGTGCTGACCATCGTGCCTCCTTCTGTTCGACGTTCCTGTCGGGTGGGCGGTACGGGGTTGCGCGCGGTCCCGGCCGACCGGCGGGACGACCGGTCGGCCGGTCAGACGGAGACGTTGGGGTAGTCGCCCGAGGCGTGCGCCGTGAAGGCGACGTGCCGGTCGGAGAGGTCCTCGCTGCGTCGCACACCCAGCAGCTGTATCGACCGCTGGTACTCCTCGGCGAGGATCTCGTAGGCGCGCAGCACGCCGTCCTGGCCGCCGGCCATGAGCCCGTACAGGTAGGCCCGGCCGATCATGACCGCGTCCGCGCCCAGGGCCCGGGCGGCCACGACGTCCTGACCGTGCAGGACGCCACCGTCGATGAGCACCGGAGCCTGCTGCCCGACGGCCGACCGGATGGCGGGCAGCACGTCGAGCGTCGCCGCCGAGCGGTCGAGCTGGCGCCCGCCGTGGTTGGAGACCACCACGCCGTCGGCCCCGTGCTCCATGACCTCGCGGGCCGAGGCGGGAGTGGTGATGCCCTTGACGAGCAGGTCGCCGCGCCACCGCTTCCGCAGCCGGTCCAGCGATCCCAGGTCCAGGCCGGGGTCGAACATCATGCTGGCGACCTCGGCCGGGGTCGGGTTGCCCGGGACCCCGGAGAGCGAGGCGAACGTCATCCCGCCGGTGGTCAGCTTGTTGAACCACCACACCGGGAACTTCGACATGTTGAGCACGGTGCGCGCGGTCAGCGTCGGCGGGATCGTGAGGCCGTTGACGACGTCGCGCAGCCGCATCCCGGAAACCGTGGTGTCGACGGTGAGCAGGATCGTGGAGTAGCCGGCCGCCTCGGCGCGCGCCAGCAGGTCCTCGTTCACCTCGGGGTCGGCGGTGTAGTACAGCTGGAACCACAGGTCGCCGTCGGGAGATGCGGCCCGCACGTCCTCGATCGAGGTGGAGCCCACCGTCGACAGCGCGTACGGCACGCCGACGTGCTGGGCCACGGTGGCGACGGCGGCCTCGCCGTGGTGGTGCATCATCCGCGTGTAGCCGGTGGGCGCGAAGACCAGGGGCATGGCGATGCGCCGGCCCAGGAGCTCGACGCTCGTGTCGGGCTCGGCCACCGACCGCAGCGCGTCCGGTCGGAAGGTGACCCGGCGGTAGGCGGCGGAGTTCCGCGCCGCCGTGATCTCCTCCTCGGCCGCGCCGTCGACGTAGTCGAAGACCGCCCGGGGAGTCGTGCGGCGGGCCGCCTCGCGCAGGTCGCGGACCGACAGCGCGTTCTCCAGCCGTCGCGCTATGCGGCCCAGTCGTGGCCTCCTGAACTGCACGACCTCGCGGAGCTCCGACCACCTCGGCACCTGGCGCGTGGTCGGGACCGGCGGGAGCGGTGCCCTGTCCGTCATGCTCTCCCCTCTCATCGAGCGCCGGCCGCCCGGCCCGGGTCCGGCCGCACCAAGGCCACCGCCTCGGCGGTCAGCCGGCGGACGGTCGCGAAGTCCCCGGACCTGATCCGGTCGCGGGGCACCATCCAGGAGCCGCCGACCGCGACGACCGCGTCGGTGCACAGGTAGTCGGCCAGGTCCGCCGGCCCGATCCCGCCCGTCGGGACGAACCGCACGCCGGCGAACGGTGCCGCCAGCGCGGCGATGGCCCGCGCGCCGCCCGACGTGCCGGCCGGGAAGAACTTCACCGCCGTGAGGCCGAGCTCCAGGGCCGCCTGGACCTCGGTCGCCGTGACGGCGCCGGGCAGCGCGAGCACGCCGCGCTCGGCGCACCGTTCGACCACGGCCCGGCTCAGACCCGGGGAGACGACGTACCCGGCTCCGGCGGCGACGGCCTGGTCGACCTGGGCCGGAGTGAGGACGGTGCCGGCACCGAGCAGGAGGTCCCCCCGGTCGGCCATCGCCCGGATCGCGTCAGCCGCCGCCGGGGTGCGGAAGGTGACCTCGGCGACCGGCAGCCCTCCGGCCACGAGCGCGTCGGCCAGCGGTCCGGCGTCGGCCGCGTCGTCCAGGACCACGACCGGGACGAGGCGGGCCCGCTCGAGGGCGACCCGTGGGCCGTCGTCGGGTGCCGAGCTGCTCACTGTCCCCCCTGGCGACGGACGGGCGGTCGTGGAGTCGCTCGCCGCGTGCCGGACGACGACTGCCGGTGTCGACCTTGACGGCCCGTTCGAGCGGCGCTACGTTCCGGAATACGAAACGCTGTTCCGACTGAGTGAGCAGGGTAAGCGGCGTCACACCGGACCGTCAAGCACCGGTTGCCCCTCGGTCCCCTGCTCCGGACGCCCACCCCGGCAGGACGGGAGCGCGATGCCCGAGCCGTCAGCCACCGAGTCCGGGACGGCGGCCAGCAGCCCGGCCCCGGGGAGCACCGCGAAGGCGCTCGTCGTCCTGCAGGCCCTCGCCGAGGACGGCGGCGCAGTACAACTGGCCGAGCTGGCCCGTCGCTGCGGCATCTCCAAGCCGACGGCGCACCGGGTCCTCGCCGGGCTGCGTGCGCTGGCCTGGGTCCGCGCCCACGAGGGCGGGCGCTACTCCCTCGGGCCGCAGGCGCACGCCTTCGCCGCGATGGCGTCGCCCGGCACCTCCGTGGAGCACTCCCTCACCAGGCTCCGGAACGCGGTGGGGCACACCGTGCACGCCGGCGTCCTCGTCGAGGACCACGTCGTCTACACCCACAAGCTCGACGGCCACGACCAGTTCGTCATGCGGTCACGGGTCGGCGCGACGGCCCCGCTGCACTGCACGGGCATGGGCAAGGCGCTGTTGGCGCACCTGCCCGACGCCCAGGTGACGGCGGTCCTGGCGGCGGGACTGCCGCGCCGGACGCCGGGGACCCTCACCGAGCCCGCGGCCCTCCGGGCCGAGCTGCGCCTGATCCGGGAGCGCGGGTACGCGGTCGACGACGAGGAGAACGAGGAGCACATCCGCTGCCTGGCCGCGGTGGTGCCGGAGACCCTCGGGCACCCGCTGCGCGCGGTGAGCATCTCGACGGTCACCTTCCTCACCGACCGCGAGCGGCTGCTGGGCCACGTGCCCGCGCTGCTGCACTGCGCGCGGTCGCTGGCGACGTCCTGAGCCGCTCCCGACCGGGTCTGCGCTCGCGGCTCCCCCACGGCCTAGCCTCGGGCGCGTGGGGTTCACCGTTCCCGACGCGCACCTGCTCGCCCTGCACGCACACCAGGGGCAGGTCGACGAGCGGGGCCGTGACCACTACCTCGCGCAGCTGCGGCCGGTCGCCGAGGCCCTGCGCCGCTACGGCCCGGACGCGGAGATGGCCGGCGCCCTCCGGGACGTCGTCGAGGACACCCGCGACCACCCCGACCCCACCCGCCGCTACGACCTCGACCGGCTCCGCGCCCTCGGCGTCCCCGAGGTCGTCGTCGAGGCGGTCGACGCGGTCACCCGGCGCCCGGGCGAGCCCTACATCGCCGGCCTGATCCGCCGGTGCGCCGCCCACCCGCTGGGCCGCCTGGTGATGCTGGCCGACAACGCGCACCACCTCGCCGCCAGCGCCGAGCTGGCCCGGGTCGCCCCCGAGAAGGCACGCAGCCTGCGCGAGGGCCGCTACCGCCCGGCCCGCCGGATCCTGCTCGCCGCCGAGGCCGCCGACACCCGTTCCGGACGCCGCGTCCTCGTCTGACCCCCGGCAGCCGCCTCCGCGGCCTCCCCGTCAGCGGGCCCGAGCCGCCAGGTCCCCGACGTCGCCGCCCTCGGTCCACGGTCCCTGCCGACCGTCACGGGACAGCCCCCGACCTGCTGCTGCGCTCAGCGGTGGAAGAACAGCCTGATGGCGGTGCCCGCGGGGTGGGAGTCGACCGCCGCGTCGTCGGCCAGGCTCCACGCCAGCCACATCCCCCGGGCGCCGTCGGGTCCGTCGGGAGGCGGGACGTAGCCGAGGGTCTCGTCGGGGAGGCCGGGTCCGGAATCGGCGACCTCGACGACGAGCCGGTCCCCGTCGGTCCAGGACGACACCTCGGCGAAGGCGGCCACGCGCAGCGCGTTGACCACCAGCTCGTGGGCGGCCTGGACGACCTCGCCCGCGCGCGCCGGCCACCAGTCGAGCGCCGCCGCGGACACGGCCCGGCGCGCCTCCCGCGGCGTGGTCAGCGCCGCGACGGTGGCCCGCGCCGGCCGCGGGGACCAGGCCGGGTGAACCGACCGGAGGAACCGCTCCGGGTCCTCGTACGCCGGCTCCGGGACCGGTGCGGAGCCACCCCAGGTCAGCGGGTGCGTGCGCGCCACCGCGTCGAGGACCGACGCCGGCAGCCGGCGCCGGTCGTGCAGGCACAGGCTGTAGTACGGCAGGGAGGCGTAGCAGCGGTTGGCGACGGCCTCGAACCGGCTCCACTCCTGCCCGTCGTCGCGGGCCAGCCAGGTCGGCTCGGCGGCGAGCCGCCAGTGGGGCGCCACGGCGTGCAGGGCCCGGAGGTCCCGGTCGTAGGCGTGCAGCGTGCGGTGCCCGCCCTGCCACCAGGTGTCCGCGGCGGTGAACGCCGCCAGCCGACCCACGTCCCGGCCCAGCTCCTGCGCGAGCAGCGTCCGGACCCGCTCGCCGGCGACCACGAGCACCGGCTCCCCGCGGGACAGCCCCTCCACCGCGAACGGGACCACCCGCTCGACGAGCTCCTGGTCGGTGCCGAACGCGAAGCCCTCGTGGGCGAGGCCCGTGCCGTCCCAGTCGCCGGTCGCGCGGACTCCGCTCACGCCGGCACCGTGCCCCCACCGCTCAAGCCGAACAGTCCCAGACAGCGGGCGGCCACCCGCGGGACCCGCACCAGCCGCAGCTGCACGCCCGATCCGCGCAGCACGTCGGCAGCCCGGGCCAGGGCGCGGGCGCCCGCCACGTCGAGGAACCGGAGGTCCGAGAGGTCGAGCACGACCTCCCCGGGGGTGCCGCCGGCGACGTCGACCAGTGCACGGAACAGGCCGCCGGCCTGGGTGACGTCGACCTCGCCGTGCAGCGACAGCGACGGGCTCCGCCCGGACAGGTGGGCGAGGGGCTCCTGCTCACCGGAGTGCTGGTCGGGGTGCAGCAGGGCGACCGGGCCGAGGACCTCCGCCCCCAGCGACGCGTCGTAGAGGCACAGCGCGGTCATCGGGACGGCGCCCATCATGGCGTCGGCCAGCTGCTCGTAGACGTGCAGCTGGCGCCGCGCGTCGGGCTCCGGGCGGGCCAGCGGGGTGACGTCGGCGGCGACCCGGAGGCCGGTGCGGCCGCGCTCCAGGGCCTTCCCGACCAGGCTCCGGTAGGCCGCCACCTGCTCGGTCGGGAGGAGCGTGCCGCCGGAGGCGTACACCCCGGCAGTGCTCTGCACCTTCAGCTGCCCGCTGGCGAGCAGGTCGTCCCGTCCCGGCAGCGGCGCGAGGATCCGCAGCAGCTCCGGTTGCGACGACCCGATGAGCAGCAGCTGCTCGCCGCGCCGTCGCCCCTCGTCGAGGAAGGGCAGGACGGCGGCCGAGAAGTCCGCTGCGTCGGCGAACGTCCAGCAGACGTGGTCGCCGGGGCGCAACCCCGTGGGCGCCTCCAGCTTCCGCAGGGCCGTCACCCCGGCGACGCTACCGCCGCGTCCGCGCTCGTGCGAGGGAGCCTGCGGGCCCGAGGGACCAGGACCAGTGGTCGGCCGATCGCCTGCCGCCCCCACCCCAGGGCACGAGGCCCGGTGGCCGGGACGGTCGGCCCCCAGCAGGTCAGGAAGCGAGGGGCTGGACGTCTCGGGTGCAGAACATGCAGACCGAGGCGTCCACCGGGATGAAGCTCCTGCAGTGGTCGCACTCCCTGCTGCCCTGGGCACCGGCCGTCTCCCGGCCGGTCGCCCGGCGGATCGCCTGCACGAGCAACATGATCGTCAGCGCCAGGAGCAGGAAGGAGACCAGCGCGGTCAGGAAGGAGCCGTAGCGGATCTGCGCGCCGTTCACCGTCAGTACCAGGACGTCGAAGTTCGGCGCCCCGAAGATCGCCGCCACCAGCGGCAGGATGACGTCGCCGACCAGCGACTCGACCACCGCCGCGAAGGCGGCTCCGATCGCCAGACCGACGGCCAGGTCGACGAGGCTGCCCGAGAAGGCGAAGTTGCGGAAGTTGGTGAGCAGCGTACGCACGAGTCCTCCAGCCCGGCCGACGGCCGCAGCCTAGGGCCCGCGGACGGCGGCCGCAGGTCCGGCGCGGATCGGGAGCGACCACGGAGCAGGCGACCGCCCAGTGGTGACGGTCGCGGAGCTACCCGACTCGCGGGATCGGGGGCTACGGTCGATGAACGTGTGACCGAGCTCACAACGGAGGCACCGTGACGACCCAGCCGACGACCCCGCCCCGCCCGCGCTCATCCGGCCGGCCCCGCCCCACAGCCCACGTCCGGCCCGCGCCGGAGGAACCCGGAGCGCCGACTCCCGTCGAGGGTGGTGAGCCGGTCGGGCTCCCCTCCCCGCGGGGCATGGCCCAGGGGCTGGTCGCGACCTTCACCCAGCCCGGGCCGGTGGCGCGGGAGGCCGTCCGGCTCGCGCGGGACACCCTGCGCATCGTCCGCGGCACCGACGAGATCGCGCCCGCGCCGAAGGACAAGCGGTTCGCCGACCCGGCCTGGACGCTGCACCCGGGCTACCGCCGGCTCGCCCAGTCCTACGTCGCGGCAGCGGCGTCCCTCGACCGCCTGGTGGCGGACTTCGAGGCCGGCGGCGCCGACTGGCGCGAGGTCGAGCAGGTGCGCTTCGTGCTCAACGCGCTCACCAGCGCTGCGGCGCCCACGAACACCCTGCTGGGCAACCCGGCCGCGCTCAAGCGGGCGTTCGACACCGCCGGCGTCAGCGTCGTCCGCGGGCTCCGGAACGCGCTCCACGACCTCGTGCGCAACGGCGGGCTGCCCCGCCAGGTGGATCGCAGCGCCTTCACCGTGGGCGAGGACCTCGGCATCACCCCTGGCGCCGTCGTGCACCGGGACGAGGTCATCGAGGTCATCCAGTACGCCCCGTCGACGCCGCGCGTCCGGCAGCGGCCCCTGGTCATCGTGCCCCCGCCCATCGGGCGCTTCTACTTCCTCGACCTGCGCCCGGGTCGCAGCCTCGTCGAGTACGCGGTCAGCCGGGGCCTGCAGGTCTTCATGATCAGCTGGCGCAACCCCACGCGGGAGCAGTCCGAGTGGGGCCTCGACGAGTACGCGCAGGGCGTCGTCACCGCCGTCGACGTGGCGCGCGAGGTCACCGGCTCCCCCGACGTCACCACCCTGGGCCTGTGCGCCGGCGGCCAGATCATGACGACGGCGCTGAACCACCTGGCCGCGACCGGCGACGACCGGGTGCACGCCGCGGGCTACGCGGTGACCCTGCTCGACTTCTCCAGCCAGGCCCCGCTCGGCGCCTTCTCCGGGCCGCGGATGCTGGAGGTCGCCCGGCGCAACTCCCGCCGGCGCGGCGTCATCAGCGCCCGGCAGATGGGGTCGATGTTCACCTGGATGCGCCCGGACGACCTGATCTTCAACTACCTGGTGCAGCAGTGGCTGATGGGCGAGGACCCGCCCGCGTTCGACATCCTCGCCTGGAACGCGGACGGGACGAACCTGCCCGCCCGGTTGCACGAGCAGTTCCTCGACATCTTCGGGAACAACGCTCTGGTCAAGCCGGGGGCGCTGCGAGTGCTGGGGACGCCGGTCCACCTGAGCCGGATCACCCTCCCCACGTTCGTCACCGGTGCGCTCACCGACCACATCACCCCGTGGCACGGCTGCTACCGGACCACCCAGCTGCTGTCGGGGCCGAGCACCTTCGTGCTCAGCCACAGCGGCCACATCCAGAGCCTGGTCAACCCCCCGGGCAACCCCCGCGCGAAGTACTGGACCGGCGGGGAACCCGGTCCGGACCCGCACGCCTGGCGCGCGGCGGCCGAGGAGCACACCGGCAGCTGGTGGGAGCCGTGGTCGGAGTGGGCGATCGAGCGCTCCGGCGACGAGGTGCCCGCACCGGAGTCGCCGGGCAGCGCGCAGCACCCGGTGCTGGAACCGGCCCCCGGCTCCTACGTCCGGGACCGCGTCCCCGCCCCGGCCTAGGACGACTCCCGCCCGGCGGCGCACGCCGAACGCCCCGTCGGCGCCCTCATCGGTGTGCTCCGCGCCTGCCCGTCGGGCGCCTCCCGGCGGCGCGGGTCGCCCGGCGGAACGGCCCGGCGTCCGGTGGTGTCGAGAAGGCCTCGTCGGCTCCGTCCCTGGTGTGAGGCGGCCGAGACGGGCCGCACCGTACGAGGGAGATCCCATGGCCAGGTACCTGCTGCTCAAGCACTACCGGGGCGCACCGGCGGCGGTGAACGACGTGCCGATGGACCGGTGGACGCCGGCGGAGATCGACGCCCACATGGCGTACATGCAGGACTTCGCGGAGCGGCTGAGCGAATCCGGCGAGTTCGTCGACGGACAGGCGCTCGCGCCCGAGGGTGCGTTCGTCCGGTTCGACGGCGAGGGGCGGCCGCCGGTCACCGACGGTCCGTTCCCGGAGACCAAGGACCTGATCGCCGGCTGGTACGCCATCGACGTCGACTCCTGGGACCGCGCCGTCGAGCTGGCCGGGGAGCTGTCTGCCGCTCCCGGAGCCGGCGGGGAGCCGATCCACGAGTGGCTCGAGGTCCGGCCCTTCCTCAGCTTCCCGCCCAGCGACACCAAGTGACCGGCCGGGCCGGGGCGCCGGTGTGGACGAGGCGAGGCTGCGGGAGCTGATCCCCGAGGTGATCGGCGTCCTCGGCCGGCGCGGAGCGGACTTTGCGTCGGCCGAGGACGCCGTCCAGGACGCGCTCGTCAAGGCCATCGCGACGTGGCCGAGGGACCCACCGCGGGACGCCAAGGGATGGCTGGTCACGGTGTCGTGGCGCAAGTACCTCGACCTGTGCCGGTCCGAGCACGCCCGCCACGGTCGCGAGGTCGCCGTCGACCTGGAGCCGCCGCAGGGACCCGTGACCGAGGTCGACGACACCCTGCGCCTGTACTTCCTGTGCGCGCACCCGTCGTTGACGCCGAGCTCGGCAGTGGCGCTCACGCTGCGCGCCGTCGGCGGGCTCACCACCCGGCAGATCGCCGAGGCCTACCTCGTGCCCGAGCCGACGATGGCCCAGCGGATCAGCCGGGCCAAGCGGCGCGTCGCGGAGGTGTCGCTGGACCGGCCGGGCGATCTGCCGACGGTGCTGCGGGTGCTCTACCTGATCTACAACGAGGGCCACTCCGGCGAGGTCGACCTCGCCACCGAGGCGGTCCGGGCGACCCGGCAGCTGGCTTCGGCGGCCGACGACCCCGAGGTCGCCGGCCTGCTCGCGCTGATGCTGGTGCACCACGCGCGCCGCGCCGCGCGCACCGACTCCGCCGGCCGGCTGGTCCCGCTCGCCGAGCAGGACCGGTCCCGGTGGGACACCGCGCTGATCGCCGAGGGCGTGCAGGTCCTGCAGGCCGCGCTCGCCCGGGACCGGCTCGGCGAGTACCAGGCCCAGGCGGCGATCGCCGCCCTGCACGCCGACGCGCGGCGGTTCGAGGAGACGGACTGGGTGCAGATCGTGGAGTGGTACGACGAGCTGGTGGCCCTCACCGGCTCCGCCGTGGCCCGGCTCAACCGCTCCGTGGCGGTCGGGGAGGCGGACGGCGCGCCGGCGGGGCTCGCCGCCCTGACCGAGGTCGACCCGAGCCTGCCCCGCCACACCGCGGCCTCGGCGTACCTGCACGAGAAGGCCGGTCGGCTCGCGGAGGCGGCGGACCTCTACGTCGCGGCGGCGCGGGCCGCGTCGAACCTGGCCGAGCGCGACCACCTCACCCGGCAGGCCGCACGACTGAGGCAGGGAGGAGTCGTCGACGGATCGACCTGACCGGACACCTAGGGATCTGCGAGCCACGCCAGCAAGCGGCCCCGCGACCAGCAGCGGCCGATGGCCTCGGCGTGCAGCGCCGACCGGTCGAGCACCGCCAGGCCGATGGTGCTGTGGCCGGAGGCGCGGCGGTCACCGAGCGTCGGGATCGCCGGCGCGACTCCGACTCCCTCCGCCGACACCCACGCCACCACCCGGCCGGCCGCCGCGTCGCCGACGCGGTGCAGGAAGCGCAGGCGGCTCTCGAGCGGGAGGTGCGACAGCGCCCACGTCGTGGTGACGACGGGCAGGGCGTCCGCGGGCACACGCGCGAAGGCGTCGGGCAGGACGTCGACGGCGTCCCCTCGCAGCAGCAGCGGAGGGGCCGTCGCCGCCAGCGCCATCGCCGCGTCCAGACTCGCGAGCCGCTCCGGTAGACCCGGCCACACGCAGGCGCGCAACCACCGGGCGTCATCGGTGTCGGTCACGTCGACCGGATCGGGGTCGACGCCGACGCGGGCGACGACCTCGGGTACCGCCCGCGTCGGGACGGGCCGGCCTCCGACGATCGAGGACGACAGCTGCACGGGAGAGGACGGGTCGCCCAGGTGCTGTCCGTTGCTGTACGTGATGCCGACGCGATCGACGTGGAGGTCGAGCCCGGCCGAACAGCCCACGTCGATCAACCCGACCGCATCCGCGCCCACCCGGCGCGCCGCCTCGGCGACGGCCGGGTACAGCACGGCGCAGCGTCCGGTATCGAAGGTCTGCGGCTGCCGGCGCACGGCGATGGCCACGACCGAGTCGGTCATCCGCAGCAGCGTGTCGATCGCCGCGTGGGCGGCAGCGTCGCCGTCCGCAGCGGCGTAGGCCGCGGCGAGCGCCGGGACGCGTCCGGCGAGGGCGAGGTCGTGCAGCGCGGCGAGGACCACCGGAGGGTGCCGCTTGCGCGCCGGCGCCGCCTCGATGGCGCGCAGCGCCTCGTCGGACTCACTCAGGGCGACGGCGACGCGCTCGTACAGCGGCGAGGTCCCGGCGGCGTCGACCTCACCGAAGTGCCGATACACCTGGGCGAGCGTGCGGGCCCTACCCACGGGGACGGCGCCTCCTCGACTCGGGGGTCTCGACGATGCCGGCCATGGGAGCGACGACCCCCGACCCTCCGGAGCCTCGACCGACCCGCCGGCTGCTGCCGCTCCCTCCACAGCCGGCGAGCGCTCCGACCCGACAGGACACTAGGGGCCGCCGGGCTCCCGCGCGACGAGCGCCCGCAGCTCCTCGACCATCACCTCGGGGTACTGCAGCGGCACGAAGTGGGTGCCGGCGAGCGTGCGCAGCCGGGCGTCCGGCACCGTCCGTGCCGCCGCCCGCACGTCGGCCAGGTCGACGAGCGTGTCGTACCGGCCGGCCACGAAGGCGACCGGGCAGCGCACCGGCGCGACGTCCAGCGGCGCGTGCTCCGCGACGGCCAGGGCCAGGTGCCGGTACCAGCGCCAGTCGTGGCGGGAGAACTCGTGCAGCACCGCGTACAGCGCGGCCGGGTGGGCGGCCTCCCGCGCCGGGCCGCGGACCCCCTCTGCCGTCAGCAGCTCGTGCAACGGCGGCAGGCTGGCCACGAGGACCGGCAGCAGCGGGCCGACGACCGGCAGCAGCCGGCTGCTCAGCCGACCCGCGGGGGTCCGGAGCCGCCGCGGCACGCCGAAGGGGGCGAACATCGCGGAGAAGCTCCCGCCGGGCACGCCGGCGACGGCGAGCAGCGACCGGACGCGGGAGGACTGCTCGAGCGCGAGCTCGAAGGCCACGTTGACCCCCAGCGACCAGCCGATGACCGTCGCCGAAGGCATGCCGTAGGCGTCGAGGACCGCGCGGGCGTCGTCCGCGTGGTCCTCGACGCGCACCCGGCTCCGGTCGGCCGGCCGCTCGGAGCCGGCCAGGCCGCGGTGGGCCCAGGAGACCACCCGGAACCCGCTGTCCCGGCCGGTGATGAGCGGCCAGGCCGCGGTCGGCGCCCCGAGCCCGTTGCAGAGCAGCACCGGGTCGCCGTCCCCGTCGTTGCTCCAGGCGCGCAGCCGCGTTCCGTCCGCGCCGCGGACCGTGCGGGTGCTCAGGTAAAGGCCTCCCGCATCCCCTCCGAGGCCGACTCGGACGGCGTCTCGTCGGCCGGCGCCGGGGCGGGCATCTCGCCGTGCTCGTGCGGCTGGGACGTCGTCTGGACGGCGACCACCGCCGGGTCGACCCGCATCACCGCGTACCCCGCCACGGCGCCCGCACCGAACCCGGGCGCGAAGACCCGCACCGGCTCGGTGATCACCCCGTCGCGCACCGCGTCGTGGATGGCCAGCGGGATGCTGGCCGACGAGGTGTTGCCGACCTGCTCGATGTTGAAGTACAGCTGGTCGGCGGTCAGCCCGGCGCGCTCGGCCAGCCCGATCACCATCGTCTTGTTCGCCTGGTGCGGCACGATCAGGTCGATGGCGTCCATCAGCGACCCGTCCCGGCCGTCGGGTGCCGGCAGCTTGCCCAGCTCGTCGATCATCTGCGAGAGGTAGCGGCCGGCCAGCGCCTTCACCTGCGGGCCGAACACGGTGATGTTGTTGTCGAACTCGGGGTTCGGCCAGAGGATCGAGTTGACCTCGCTGGCCGGGCCGCTGGCGTAGGTCTTCATGTAGTCGATGTCGCCGTCGGTGCCCTCGGGTGCCGGCCCCACCACCAGCGCGGCCGCCCCGTCGCCGAAGATCATCCGCGAGGTGCGGACGTTGCCGATCTTGTCGGAGAACTTCTCGACGCAGACGACGAGGACCGGCCGCTCGACCTCCTGCAGCATCCGGACGGCGTCGGCGACGCCGTAGGGCATCCCGGCGCAGGCGGCGATGATGTCGTAGGCCGCGTACACCTGGTGCATCCCGAGCTGCCCGCACAGGTAGGTGGCCAGCGACGGGATCAGCCGGGAGCTGGTGCAGGTGCAGACCAGGACGCCGCCGATCTCCTCCGGCTGCCGCCCGGCCTTGTCCAGCGCTGCCTCGGCGGCCTGCAGGGCCAGCTCCTCCAGTGGCAGCGAGCTGTACTCGCGCTGCTCGATGCCGGTCTTGGAGGAGATCTCGTCGGCGCTCATCGGCGACCAGTTGTAAGCGGTGTTGCGGATCAGGTCGTCGTTGCTGCAGACCTGGTCACCGTGCACCGCGGCCAGCGCCTCGATCCGCGGCTGCACCGAGAACCGCTGCCGCACGTCGAGCTCGGGGTAGGGCCGCACCGGCGGCCGGGACTCGCGGGGCCCGGCGACGTGCCGGGGCCCGGTGCCGGCGCGCAGCCGGCGCAGGAAGGCGCGCACCTCCTTGTCCCGCGGGTGGAAGGCGACCACCCAGTCGTCGTCCCGGAGCTGGTCGACCGAGGCCAGTTCCACCTGCGACCGCTCCCACGGGTACTGGTTGTGCAGCACCATCGCCCAGCGGTGCAGCGCCTCGAGCTCGGGGACGTCCTCGGAGACGTCGAGGATGTCGGTGTAGTCGTAGACCGGGTAGTCCGGGTCGTAGTGCGGCAGCCGGAAGGTGAGGTTGCCCGGCTGCTCGAGGAACTCCGCGACCGTGGGCTTGACCGCCGGCAGCGTGGACGCGTGGTGCCGGCGGTTGGCGAAGACGTCGAAGAGGATGTCGAAGATGCGGTCCTCGCAGCCCTCGTTCCACTTCGACGGCAGCTGCGGATAGGCCTCCTGGACCCCGGTGACCTTGGCCTCGCCCTCCTCCCAGGGCTCCAGGACGGGCAGGAAGACGTCGGACCGCGTCCGCGGGAGGTCGGCCCAGCGGGTCGGCCGCTTGTCGTACATGGTGATCGAGAAGCGGTTGGCCCAGAATAGGTTCAGGGCGAGGTCCCGCATCAGGTCGTAGCGGGTGGCGTAGGCCCCGGTGCGCACCCGCTCGAGGATCTCGGTGCCACTGGGGGCCTTGGTCTCGAAGTCCCGGCGGATGACGCTGTCGAGCTGTTCGAGCGTCTCCATGGTGGAGAAGTCCAGCTCGGGCATGATGTTCGAGGGGAACACCATGCGGCCGTGCTGGTTCAGGACGAACGCGTTCACGAGAGTCCTCTCTGTGGGCTGGTCAGGTCGTGGCCGCGCGGTCCATGCCGCGCTCGACGGCGGCGATGAGGCGAGGCCGTAGCTCGGCGGCGGGGATGATGGCGTGTACCGAGCCCGTCCGGCGGGCGCGCTCGATGTCGTGGACCGCCTCGAACTCGGCGGCCACCTCGCCGAGCTTCTCGGAGCGGACGGCGCTGCGGAGGGTCGCCAGCTGCGACCGGAGGTGGGCCTGCTCGACGGCGTCGGCCGCGGCGATGGCGGCCTCCAGTTCCTTCACCCTGGGGTCGGCCGCGGTGCGCTTGTCGACCTCGCGGGCGAACACCACCGCGGCGGCCGGCGCGCCGCCGATCACCGAGGCGTAGGAGCCCTCGACGGCGAGGACCTCCATGTTGTCGTTGAGGACGCCGGAGAAGACGACGAAGGCGCCGCCGTGGTAGCGGGAGACGACGCAGAAGACGATCGGGCCGTCGAAGTTGGTGATCGCCCGGCCGATCTCCGCGCCGTACTCCAGCTGGATGTTGCGCAGGGACTCCGGTGACCCGTCGAAGCCGGAGAGGTTGGCCAGCACCACCAGCGGCCGGTTGCCGCTGGCCGCGTTGATGGCGCGGGCGGTCTTCTTCGACGAGCGCGGGAACAGCGTCCCCGCCGTCCACTGGTCGGGCCCGTCGGCGGGGTGGCTACCGCGCCGCGGGATCGGCCGGGACTCCACGCCCAGGACGGTCACCGGGTGCCCGCCGAGGTGGGCGTCGAGGACGACGGAGGTGTCGGCGTCGGCCATGCCGGCCCACCGCTCGAGCACCGGGTGGTCCTGGTCGGTGACCGCGCGCATGACGGTGCGGATGTCGAAGGCCTTCTTGCGCTCGGGGTTGGCCTCCGCCGAGAAGACGTCGCCGACGGTGGTGAACTCGCTGTCCGGGTGCGTGTGCGGGAAGGAGCGCACATCCCGGTCGCGCGGGTCGGAGGTCTGCGCAGGCCGCGGCCAGCGCTCCCCCGGCGCCCGGTAGGCGTGGTCGTAGTGCCGGAAGAGCACGTCCAGCGCCCCGTTGAGGTCCGGCGCCCAGTACTGCGCCTGGCCGTTGGGCCCCATGACCCGGTCGTAGCCGCCGATGCCGAAGTTGTCCTCGGCCGACACCCCGCCGGAGTAGTCCAGCGAGTGCTTGCCGGTGAGCACCATCGCGCTGTCCGGGGTCATGACCAGGATGCCCTTGGTGTGCATGAGCATCGTGGCCTCGGCGTTCCAGTACGGCTGGGCGCCGACGTTGATCCCGGTGACGACGACGTTGATCTCGCGGCCGGCCTGGGTGAACTCGATGATCCGGCGCAGCGCGCGCGACACCCAGTCCATGTTCTCCGTGCCGCTGTCCATCGAGATGCGCGCGCCCGACGAGAGCGCGAACCACTCGACCGGGATGTCCCGTTCCTCGGCGAGGTCCAGGGCGGCCACGACCCGCGCGCACTCGGGCTCCGCCACGGTGCCCAGCGCCTTGGTCGGGTCGCCGAACAGGGCCACCCGGGTCATGCCCTCCGGGTAGCGCGGCGTCGGCGTGGTCACCAGGCCGACGACGATCCCGGCCTTGTTCTGCCCGGGCGGGCGCTCGACGGGCGCGAGCCGGCCGTCGGCGTCCAGGTCGTGCTCGACGAACGAGCCGTCCGACCCGGCCAGCAGCGGCGCCAGCTCGTACGGGTAGGGGGCGCCGCGGGCCCGGGAGCTGAGCACCTTGGCGGTGTAGTCGTCCAGGACCCTGAGCGGCTCGGTCGGGCGGTCGGTGACCCGCATCTGCACCCCGGTGCCCGGGCGGGCGGAGAAGCGCAGCGCCACGTCGCGCGGCGGGCCGCCCTCCTCCGGCAGCCGGGCCAGCAGCACGATCTGGTCCAGGCCGGCGCCGTAGGTCAGGGGGGCGGCGGTGCGCGCGAACTCGGCCACCTCGGCCAGCGGCACCTCGATCGACGGCCAGGCGTAGAGGTGGATGCGGTTGTTCTCCAGCGGCCGCCGGGACCGCCGCAGCGACTGCGCCCGCCGCAGGCCGTCCAGGCAGGAGGTGAGCTGCCGCTCGATGGTCGGGAACCCGACGACCGCGCCGTGCTCGTCGCGGACCGGGGTCAGGTCGCGGACCTCGGCCATGGCGATGAACCGCTCGTCGTTCGGGTTCTCCTTCGCCGTGATGTGCAGCAGGTAGGTGTCCTCGGGGGACGGCACGCGCTCGCCGTCGAACTCCTTGAACCGCCAGATGTCCAGCCGCTGTGCGGTGAGCGGGTGCAGGCCGCGGATGACACGCTCCTCGGCGAGCCCCGTGGCCGGGCCGCTCCTCCCTGTCGGGCTCTGTGCCCGGTCCGGCGTCGGCCGGAAGGTGATCGTCTCGACCTCGCCGTCCGGGGTGCAGACCGTGACGGTCACCCGGCGGCCGGTCCGCAGCGCCGGCACGCCCTCGAGCTGCCCGCGCAGCCGCTCGGAGACCTCGTCGTCGTCCGCGGGGCGGTCCGGCCAGTTCAGGTAGAGGTCGACGACCACCTGCGTCGGGTCGGCGACGTCGGCCAGCGCGCCGGCCACCGACCCCAGCGCCTCCGGCAGCCGCGCGTGGTCGGTCATCAGCGCCAGCAGGTGCAGCCGGTTGCCGTGCAGGTCGAACTCCGCGGTGACGCAGGTGTCCCCGTCGAGCAGCGTCGAGCGCACGTCCTCCAGGCTGCGGCTGCGGTAGTAGCGGCGGGTGAGCACCTCGAGGACCGGGTCGGGGACGGACGTCGCGCGGTCGAAGCGCTGCGCCAGCAGCCGCACCAGCGGCTCGGGGCTGGCGACCAGCGCTTCCATCCGCCGGATGCTCTCTGCGGTGTCGCCGCGCGCGCCGGCCTCGTCGAGCTCGTCGAGCAGCCGCGCGGCCCGGTCGAGGACCTCCTGCCGGGCCGCCCGGACGACGGGCTCCTCGAAGTGCCGGTAGCGCACCGCGCGGGCCATGTCGCCGACCGACGGGTAGCGCAGCTGGGTGGCGACGACCAGCCGGTCGAGCACCTCCCCCACCTCCGCGCGCGCCGGGCCCTCGGGCAGCTGGTCGGCGGTCAGCCAGCGGTCCAGCAGCGCCGAGACGGCCGGCAGCTGCTCGGCGACGCGCTGCTGGGCGAGGAAGATCCGGTGCACCGCCTCGGTCAGCGCCGCGCTCGGCTCGAGGTCCTCGATCCCGTAGTGGGCCAGTGCCCGCCGCAGCCGGGCCCGGAAGGCCTCCGGCAGCCCCTCGCGCTCCACGTCGAGGGACCGCAGGTAGGCCTGGAAGTACTCCCGCGGGCTGTGGACCTGGGTCTCGGCCTCCTCCTCCGCGCTGGCCGGGCGGTTGCGGGAGAGCTCGGAGATGTCGGCGAAGGTGACCAGGACGTCGAGCTCGGCGTGCAGCAGCTGGGCGTCGTCGGCGGGCAGCTCGTCGCGGGCGGTGGCGTACTCGGCGACCAGCCGCTTGGCGTGCCGGCCGCTGACGTCGTAGCCGGTGACCAGCGCCCGCAACGCGGCGAGCCGGTCCAGCGCTCGCGCCCGCGGGTCGCCGTCCGGTGTCTCGTCGGCGTCGGGCAGGGTCACCCGCTCGCCGGTCGCCTCCTCGACGTCGCCGCCGGTCCGCTCCAGGGTCAGCAGCGGCGCGCCGGCGTCGACCTGGCTGTTCACCGCGGCCCGGACCTCGCGGACCCGGCCGGCGAACGGCGCCCGCACCGCCGTCTCCATCTTCATGCTCTCGAGGACGGCGATCGGCTGGCCGGCCTCCACCTCGTCGCCCACCCCCGCGCGGACGGCGACGACCACGGCAGGCGCAGGTGCGCGGACCACGCCGCCGACGTCGCGGCTCACTCGGTGAGTCTCCCCGTCGACCTCCACCAGGGAGGACCCAGGTGCCTGGGCGGCGACCACGGAGTACCGCCGTCCGCCGATGCTGAGCCGGCTCTCCAGTGGGCCCAGCCGGTCGACCTCGACGTCGACGACCCGGCCGTCGAGGCCGACCCGGTACCGGTCGCGGTCCACGGTGGCGACGGTCAGCCGGTACACCTGGCCGCGCATGCCGAGCTCGATGGTGCGGCCGACCTCGTGCGGTGCCCGTGGCCGGCCGCCGCGCGCCGACGCGAGGAAGGCCAGCCGCTCCTGCTCCTCCTCGGCCTCGGCCAGGTCGACGGCGACCTGCACGAGCGCCACCCACGCGGTCTCGGACGCCCGGGGCGCGCCGACGCTGCCGGCGCGGTCCAGCCACCCGGTGTCGGCGGTGCCGGACACCACCTCGGGGCGGTCGAGCAGGTCGAGCAGGAAGGACTTGGTCGTGGTGCCGCCGCGCAGGACGACGGTGGTCTCCTGCAGGGCGCAGCGCAGCCGGGCGAGGGCCTCGGAGCGGTCGCGGCCCCACCCGATCACCTTGGCGATCATCGAGTCGTACTGCGGCGGGATGACGTCGCCGACGCTGATCCCGGTGTCCACCCGGACGCCCGGCCCGGTCGGCAGCCGCAGCAGCTCCACCCGGCCGGGCGCCGGGGCGAACCCTTGCTCGGCGTCCTCGGCGGTCAGCCGCGCCTCCACCGCGTGCCCGTTGGCCTCCGGCGGCCGGCCCTCCAGCCGGCCGCCGGCGGCCACGTGCAGCTGCAGCTTCACCAGGTCCAGCCCGGTGGTCAGCTCGGTCACCGGGTGCTCGACCTGCAGCCGCGTGTTGACCTCGAGGAACGTGGTGAGCTGCTCCTCCGGCTGGTAGAGGAACTCCACGGTGCCCGCGCCGACGTAGCCGGCGGCGCGGACGAGCGCGACGGCGGACTCGCGCAGGGCGGCGTCCTGCTCGCCGGTCAGCGCCGGTGAGCTGGACTCCTCGATGACCTTCTGGTTGCGCCGCTGCACCGAGCAGTCGCGCACGCCGGGTGCCCAGACCGTGCCGTGCTGGTCGGCGATCACCTGGACCTCGACGTGCCGCCCGCCCTCGACCAGCCGCTCCATGAACACGATCGGGTCGCCGAAGCTCTTCTCCGCCTCGGAGCGGGTGCGGGTCAGGGCCTCCTCGAGCTCGTCCGGCGAACGGACGACGCGGATCCCGCGGCCGCCGCCGCCGCTGCGGGCCTTGACGATGAGCGGGTAGCCGATGACGTCGGCGTGCCGCCGGCCGTCGTCCAGGCTCTCGACCGGGCCATGGCTCCACGGAGCGACGGGGACGCCAACCTTCTCGGCGAGGACCTTGGCCTCGATCTTGGCGCCGAGCAGGCGCATCGCCTCGGGCGGCGGCCCGACGAAGGTCACGCCGAGGTCGGCGCACAGCTCGGCGAAGGCGGGGTCCTCCGCGACGAAGCCCCAGCCGACCCAGGCCGCGTCGGCACCGCTGACGCGCAGGGCCCGGGCCAGCTCGGCGTGGTCGAGGTACGGCGAGCCGCCCCCGCTGTCGTCCAGCAGCACCGCCTCGTCGGCGGCGCGCACGAACGTCGCCCGGCGCTCGGCCTCGGTGTGCAGGGCGACGACGCGGGTCCGCGTGCCGTGCTCGGCGTTGAGCTCTCGCACCGCACGGATGAGCCGGAGCGCCGGCTCCCCACGGTTGACGACGGCGATGCGGTCGAACACCCGTACACCTCTTCCTCTGGCTGGGACCTGCGGGGACGTTGCTCGACGGTTACATGTCGAGGCCGCCGTTGACTCCCCAGACCTGCCCGGTGATGTAGCCGGAGGCGTCGGCCGCGAGGAAGTGCACGACGCGGGCCACCTCCTCCGGCTCACCCAGCCGGCCGATCGGGGTCTTGGCCTTGAGCTGATCGATGACCTTGTCCGGCACCGTCCCGAGCATCTCGGTCGCGGTGTAGCCGGGCGTGACGGCGTTGACGGTGATGCCCAGGCCGTCGGCCTTGCCGGAGCGTTGCACCTGGTGCGCGGCCTCGCGGGCCAGCGTCTTGGTCAGGCCCAGCAGCCCGGCCTTGGCCGAGGCGTAGTTCGACTGGCCGATGCCGCCCATCTCGCCGATGACCGAGGAGATCATCACGATCCGCCCGGTGCCGCGCTCCAGCATGTGCCTGAGCGCGGCCTGGGACAGGTAGAAGGCGCCGGACAGGTTGACGTCGATGACCCGGCGCCAGTCGTCGTCGGTCATCTTCAGCACAGTGCGGTCGGCGGTGATGCCGGCGTTGTTGACCAGGATGTCGAGCCGGCCGTGCTTCTCGATGACCTCGGCGACGGTGCGCCGGCAGTCATCGGGGTTGGCGATGTCGCCCTTGTGCACGGAGAAGCCCTGGTCGGGGAAGTCGTCGCAGAACTGCTTGCGGAAGCGCTCGGCGGCCTCGTCGTTGCCGCTGTAGCCGGCGGCGACGTCGGCGCCCTGGGCGGCCAAGCTGCGGGAGATCGCCGCCCCGATCCCCCGGGTCCCGCCGGTGACGAAGGCCACCCGGCCGGAGAGCTTCTCACCGGTCCTGCTGGTCCGTTCCTGGGTCGCTGTCACCGGCTCCTCCTGAGCACTTGGGTGCACGCGTCTCGTGCCTGGACCGGAGCCGGGTCTGTGCGCCAGACCACGCCTTCGGTTTCGAGTACCGGCAGCATGGTGCCGACGGGACGGCACGGCAAGACAGGGAACGACTACGTCCGCTGATGCCCCGCACAGGGGGCCGGTGGAGGCCCGGCCCGGCCCGCGACAGCCCGCCGGCGGTCGCGACACCCGTGGGCGTGTCCGGTACGCCCTGTTGCCGACTCGCCGTCGTACCGGCCCCCGGGTCGTGGGCCGACAGCGAGGCCGGGAGAGTGGCCCGCGCTCCCGCCCACCCACGGACAGGAACGCCATGAGGACACCGACCCGCCGCACCGTGACCACCGCCGCCGCAGGGCTGACCGGCCTGTGCGCCGCCGTCCTGGTGCCGACGGTCGCCGCCCCGCAGGCCGCCGCCCACCCCGGGCCTGAACCGCACGGGTGGGTCGACACAGCGTGGCTGACCGGGTACAGCCTGGAGGACAACTCGCCCGCCGGGACCCGTACCACCTCCTCCGGTCGCAAGGCCGGCGGCACGGGGACCTTCGACGACCCGATCACGCTCGCGGTGGGTTACGAGGGCGGCGACGAGTTCCCGGTCGGGGCCGTCTTCTACGTCCCGCTGGTCCGCGCGTACTTCGTGGTGGAGGACCGCTGCGGCGCCTGCTCGGACCCCACGGGCGCGGCGGAGTACACCATCGACCTGTGGGTCGGCAGCGATCCGGACTCGTCCTGCATGTACGAGATCACCGGGGTGCACAACGTGGTCCAGAACGCCGGTCCCGGCTGGGCGGTCGTGCCGCGGTGGGACGAGCTCGGCGGGGACTGCCGGCTGTTCGGCGAGACTCCCACGCCGGCCTGACCGGACCGCGGCGACCCCACCGAGCAGTCGGTGCGGTCTCCGCGCCCCGACCGGCACGGGGGCGCCGGCGGAGCCGGGGACGGAGGGGGTGGCTGCGTCAGACCGACGGGCTCCGCGGCGACGCGGTGCCCGAGGTCACGGCGGCCACCACCGCCGGACAGACCTCCTCAGCGACCGCGCGCAGCTCGGCGTCCGTGCGGTCCTGCACCGGATGGGGCACGAGCACGCAGGGCACCGGGAAGCCCAGCGCCGCGCCCTGCAGCCGCGCGGCGTCGGCGAAGGCCTCGCTGGCGAGGAAGACCCCCACCACGCCCCGGCGCTCCAGGTCGGCGATGTCGTGCACACTGCACGACGTGCACGAGCCCTAGTCGGCCAGTGCCTCGACCACCACCTCGCAGTGCTCGGTGATCTCCTGCCGCAGGTCCACCGGGGCGACGCGGGCGAACGTGGGTTTGCGGTACCGGCGCACCGTGGCGCCGTGCTCGCGCAGCAGCTCCTCGAGACGGTCCAGGACGACGTCGCCGCGGGCCTTGCTGATGTCCAGCAGACCCACCGTCCGGCCCTGCAGCGAGGCCGGGCGAGGCAGCAGGGCCCGCTCCGGCGCCCGGCGCTCGCCCGTGGGGTCGAGGACCGTCCTCATGCCCGTACCTCCCGCGTCACCGGGGTGCTCCCCGTCTCGCCGCCGACCCAGCCGCCGATGATCGCACTGAACAACCCGGCGTCCCCGCCGGCGTGGGCCACCAGCAGACCGCCGGGCCGGAACTTCGGCACGTCGTCGGCGGCGACCCCGGGCGGCAGGCCCTCGGCCATCCCGCCGGCGCCGCGTACCAGCTCACCGGGCGGGAGCCTCAGCAGCCCGTCCAGCTCGGCCAGCAGGCGGGCGCGGTCCCAGCCGGCCTCGCGGAGGACCCGGCCGTGCTCCGGGGAGACGACGAGCATCGCGTCGAAGGCCATCGGCAGCTTGGGGTGGGCGTTGACGCGCAGGCAGGCCGCGAACGACCGGGCCAGCGACTCGGGTTCCCGGCTGAGCTGGTCGACCACCGGCTGCACACCCGACCCCGCGAAGACCGTTACCGCGTTCCCGGGCACCCCGCGGTCGGCGGCCAGCGGGGCGAAGGGGCTGCCCTGCTCGCGCTCGGCGAAGCAGAAGCCGGTCTTGCCCGGGTTGCCCAGGGTCGCCCGGTCCACCTCACCGGGACGGCCGCCCCCGACGTTGCGCACCACCAGCTGCAGCGCCCGGCCGATCGTGGCGTTCGCGCGGTTGCCCTGGCCGAGGGCGTTGACCCCGCTGTTCATCCCGATCCGGGCGGCGACCGGCCCGTTGACGACGACGACCGGACCGGCGAAGTGGGTCGTGGCCAGCACGCCGTGCAGGGCGAACTCCTCCGCGCACGCCGCCTCCAGCGCCGCCAGGACGACCGGCAGGTATTCGGGCAGGCAGCCGGCCAGCACCGCGTTGACCGCGACCTTCTCGACGGTGCAGGGCACGAGGTCCGGCGGGACGACGGCGACCACCTCACCGGGGTCGCGAGTCGTGCCGCGCAGCATCCGGAGCACCCGCTCGGGGGTGGGCGGGACGACCGGCAACCCGTCGGTGAAACCCCGGTCGAACAGCGCCTCGTGCTCGTCCTCGAGGTCGGCCAGCTCGATCCGGCGGCTGACCAGCCGGCTGCCGCCGTACCGCGCCTCCAGCGCGTCGATCCGGAACGGGTCGACCGACAGCGACCCACAGCCCGGCCGGTGCTCGGGCAGGCCCTCCCCCAGCCCGGGGACGCCGGTCAGCGCCTCCCACTGCTCGCGGCTCCAGCCGACCGTCCGCGCGGTCTCCACCCCGTGCTCGATGCGCAGCAGGGTCGGGACCGTCTCCACACCCAGGCGGTAGGACAGCTCCAGGGCGGTGTCGTCGTGGTCGAACCAGGTGGGGTCGTCCTGGCACCACACCGCGGCACCGAGGCCGCGCAGCACCGGCTCGACCAGGACGCAGGTCGGGCAGTCGTGCTTGACCACGGCGACCAACCCGTCGGGCAGCTGCCCGGCGCCGCCCGGGCCCGGCGCTCCTACACCGCGCCCGTCCGTGCCGGAGCGGGTGCTCCCCGGTGTGCGCGGCGGCACCGCGCTCACCGGCCGCTTCCCGATGGTGGGGGATCCTCCCCGCCCGCGTCGTCGGACAGCTCCTGCGGGATGCCCTCCGACGGAGCCCGGTGCCGCTCCGGGTCCAGGTCCTCCGCCAGCCGCTGCTCCACCTCGGGTGTCCCGTCCGGATCGGTCACACGGCACGGTGTTCCCCCCACGGGGACCGCGGAACCCCGGTCGCGGCGCGGAGGACGACGTCCACGGGGACGACGTCCACGGGGACCCTGCGCCGCCGACGACCGTGCGACCGCCCGCTGCCCGCTGCTGGGGTCGCCGTCACGCGCCGGCACCGGGCGGGTGACCGGGCACGCCGACCTCACGGAGATCGGTGACCGCCAGGACGCGGGCGGCCGGGTACAGCTCGATCTCGGCGTCCTCGGTCAGGGCCGCCATCACGGTCAGCCAGCCGGCAGGCCCGAACCGGACGATCCTGCGCGGCATCTCGATCGAACGGGACGGGTCCGCCGGGTCCTGCACCACGACCCGCCCCTGGTACAGGTGCCGGTCGTTGACGGTGGTGATGTCCATCGGGACTCCTTGGCGGGCACGGACGGGGGTCCTGGCCGGGAGCGTCCCCGGACGAGGTCCGCCCGGTCGCGGTGGCGCGTCCCCAGGGTGGCGGGTGATCGCGTATCGTGGCGTCCGGTCGCTGTTGTGCCTCTGCTTCGTTCCCGAACGTCGACAGTCGTCTCTGCCTGACGTTCCTCTCGGTCCTGCCGGTCGGTGCGGCGACCCAGGACCGGCAACCGTCTGTCCTGATGCGACAGCACGGAAGAGGGAAACGACATGACCCAGGGCACTGTGAAGTGGTTCAACGCCGAGAAGGGCTTCGGCTTCATCGAGCAGGACGGCGGCGGCCCCGACGTCTTCTGCCACTTCTCGGCGATCAGCGGGAGCGGCTACCGGTCGCTGGACGAGGCGCAGCGCGTCGAGTTCGACGTCACCCAGGGCCAGAAGGGCCCGCAGGCGGAGAACGTCCGCGCGATCTGAGCGACGCCGGCACACGGCACCGGACCCCCACGGCTCTCCTGCCGTGGGGGTCCGGTCGTTCCCGGGGCCCGTGCCGGACCCGGGGCACCGCGGTCGGGCCGGTACGGTCTGCGGACCACCGGTCCCCGCGGAGGCGCTCGTGCCCGACCAGCCCGCCGACCCCGCGACCTGGTCGCTGCGGGCGATCGAGGCCGCGTACCGCGCCAAGGTCCGGCTGGACCGGGCACTCTCCGCCCGCGCCCGTCGCCGTGGCTGGACGACCGCTGCCCTCGGCTACCCCGGGTACGCCGCGCAAGGCCGGGCGCGGGTGCGGGGACGGCTGCTGCTGGCCCCCGCGGGCACCGACCCGAACGCCCGCCTCGACATCCCCGGCTGGCGCCGGCTGCTGACCCTCGAGCAGCCGCACGGCGAGATCGACGTCACCCTGGGCGCAGTACGGGTCCGGGCGCGTGCCGACGACGCGGGCCTGATCGACCTCACCGTGGCCGCCGAGCTGCCCCCTGGTCCGGCCACGGCCCTGCTGCACCCGGAGGGCCGCCCGCCGGTGCCGGCGCCGCTGCACGTCGCCTCCCCCGACGCGCGCCGCGGCGTCGTCTGCGACATCGACGACACGGTGTGGATCACCGGGATCCGGCACCCCCTGCGCGCCGCGTGGCGCACCTTCGCGGGCAACGGCTCCACCCGCCGCCCGGTGGCCGGCATGGCGGCGCTGCTGGTCCGGCTCGTCGAGGGCACCCCGCACGCACCGGTCGTCTACGTGAGCAACGGGCCGTGGAACCTGGCCGGGCCGATCACCGCCTTCCTCGAGCGGCACCGCTTCCCGGCCGGTGCCCTGCTGCTCACCGACTGGGGGATCAGCCCGCGCGCGTGGTTCCGCAGCGGCCGGGCGCACAAGCGGGCGTCCCTGGAGCGGCTGACCGCCGACCTGCCCGGCGTGCGGTGGGTCCTGGTCGGCGACGACGGCGAGCACGACCCCGAGATCTACCGCGACTTCGCCCGCGCGCACCCGGACCGGGTCGCGGCGATCGCGCTGCGCACCGTCGCCCCGATCGGCACGGAGCCGCCGGAGACCGAGGAGCGGGCGGGCGCCGTCCCCGTCGTCCGTGCCGGCGACGGCCGGGCGCTCGCCGACCTGCTCGACCGCGCCGGCCTGCTCGCCGTCCGGCCGGCCCCCCTCGGCAGCGCAGCCGGCGGCTGAGGGGCCCGGGGGCCTCACCCGCCGGGCGGCGGGACCAGCGGGGCGGGGACCCGTCGCCGGGCGGGGCGGCGCCCGGCTGCCGCAGCCGACAGCGCGGCCAGCGTGCGGCGCACGCCGTCCTCGTACGGGGTCGCGGGGAGCCCGAAGGCCCGCGCCGCCCGGCCGCCGTCCACCTCGAAGGGCTGCTCGAACTGGTAGACCAGCTCGGCTCCCTCCCGGGCCAGCGGGCACCAGCCGGCCGAGCACCCGCAGCTGGACGGCGCTGTACCGGAGCAGCAGGAGCCGCGTCCCGGCCTGCCGGCAGGCCTCCGCGGCGAGGGCCCGCCCGCTGGTCGGCCGGGGGTGCGGCACGTGCCAGACCGCCGCGTCCGACGTGTCCCGCATGCCGAGGACGGCGACCGTCCGGGCGAAGTCGTCGACGAAGGTCGGGGTCAGCGGCTGGTCCGGATCACCGAGCCAGTGCACCGGCCGGCCGCGGCGCGCGGCGCCGAACACGTTGCCCGCGATCACCGAGCGCACGCCGGGGCCGTACAGCTCCCCGGCGCGGGCGATGCTGACGCGCAGCCCCCCGTCAGCGGCAGCGTGCAGCAGCCGCTCGGCGAGCCAGGCGCGGAGGACGCCCCTGGCGCTGACCGGCCGCCAGGGGGTGTCCTCGGTCATGGCCCCGTCGACCCGGCCGTACATCCAGGTGTCGTCGGCGTAGACCAGCCGGGCGCCGACCGCCCGGGCGGCGTGCACGAGGGCGTCGGTCACCACCGGGAACTCCTCGGTCCACCGGCTGAACTCCGGCATGACGCAGTGGTGGACGGCGACCGCCCCGCGGCTGACGGCGGCCAGCGCGGCGCCGTCCCGGGCGTCGGCCGCCACGGCCTCGACACCCGGGGTGCCGACGTCCCGGCCGTCCCGGGTCACCGCGCGGACCCTGACCCCCGCCGCGTGCAGGTGACCGACGACGAGCCGGCCGACCGCGCCCCCGGCCCCCACCACGACGTGCACGCCGGACGGACCGTCCTCCGGCGGCGCGGGGCGCAGGGGCGTCTGGCGCACGTCGGTCACGGCGGCCTCGCGGTCAGGCGGGACGGACGACGAGCGGCAGCCTCGAGACGGCGACCATCGTCCACGGATTGCGGTGCTCGACCGGTTCGTCGGCGGCCACCTCGATGTCCCGGTAGCGCTCCAGCAGCAGCCGCAGCGCGACCCGGGCCTCCAGCCGGGCCAGCGGCGCGCCGAGGCAGAAGTGCACGCCGTGCCCGAAGGTCAGGTGCGGGTTGGGCCGGCGGTGCAGGTGGAAGCGCTGCGGCTCGGCGAACACCCGCGCGTCGCGGTTGGCGGCGGCCAGCCAGGGCAGCACCACCTGCCCGGCCGGGATGTGCACGCCGCCGACCTCGGCGTCGGCCGTGGTGATCCGGGCCAGCCGCGGGAACGGCGTCCGCATCCGCAGCACCTCCTCGATCGCTGCCGGGAGCAGGTCCGGATCGGCCCGGACCTCGGCCGCGGCGTCCGGGGCGTCGGAGAAGGCGACGATGCTGTTGCCCAGCGTCGCGGTCGTGGTGACGTGCCCGGCGACCAGCAGCAGCCCGACGAAGCCGACGATCTCCTCGTACGCCAGCCGCCGGCCGTCCACCTCGGCCTGGATGAGCCGGCTGGTCAGGTCGTCGCCCGGGTGCGTCCGCCGGGACCTGATGTGCTCCAGGAAGTAGGCGTTCATCTCCCGGACGGTCGGCGCCACGGCGCTCACCGCCTGCTCGCCGGCTTCCACCAGCCCCTGGTCGGGGTCGATCTCCTGGCCGAGCAGCACGTCGGCCCACCGGCGGAACAGCCCCCGGTCGGACGTCGGGACGCCCAGCAGGTCGGCGATCACGATCACCGGCAGCGGATAGGCCAGCGCGTCGACCAGGTCGAACCGCTCCCCCGCCCGGTCGAGCAGCTCGGTGGTGAGCTCGGCGATCCGCGGCTCGAGGCCCGCCACGACCCGCGGGGTGAACGCCTGGTTGACCAGGGACCGCAGCACCCGGTGGCGCGGCGGGTCCATCCGGACGAGGTTGCCGCGCTGGAAGAGCGCGAGGTCGTCCTGCGCGGGTTGCAGCGCCGTGAGGTCGGAGGAGAAGACGACCGGGTCGGACAGCACGATGCCGGCCTCCGGGTGGCCCAGCACCTGCCAGCACTGCTGCCGGTCGTCGAAGTGGACCTGCCCGTGTTCCCGCCCGGCCTCCAGCCACGCGAGGAAGTCATCGAACGTCGGTCGGGTGGTCGTCATGCGGGCTCGCTCCCCTCGGACTGGGCGGCCGCGTCCCCGGTCCGGGGAGGAACGCGGCGCGGGACCGGCCGGTGCGCCCGGCCGTACCGGGTGCGGGACGGCCGGCGGGCTCGGCCGGCAACCGGAACGCCATCGCGGTCAGCAGCATCGCGGCGACCGACACCAGGGTCAGGGTCACCGTCTGCAGGACCTCGTCGCTGGTCGTGTGGAGCAGGTGCAGGGTCCGCTGGTGGTACAGCTGGTGGGGCAGGTAGGCCACGACCGCGGCCAGGCCCGTGGCCCGGGCGAGCCAGACCCCGCCGGTCAGCAGCGCGACGAGGGCCACGACGCCGATGGCCAGGTTGCCCTGCCCGACGTCCCGGAGCAGGTGCTCGTTGTAGGGACCGTCGACGCTCACCCAGTGCCGGCCCAGACCCGGGAAGTCCTCGTAGAACGACGCCGGGGCGAGCGCCTGCCACCCGCCGACGCCCAGGCCGAAGACCGCGAACCAGCCCAGCAGGCCGGTGACGGCTCGTCGCACGGGAGCCTCCCTCCCGGGTGCCCGACCGGCGGCGACCGCCGCTCCGCTGGGGCGGCTCGCCGTCACCGGGCCCGTGGAGGCGATGGTCCTGCCGCCGCCGGGTGCTCACAAGGGACGACCGGCACTGGTGCCCCGCTCGGGACGACGGCGTGCCGTCGGGTCGGCGTCGCCGCCTCGGGGGACGGAGGCCACGGGGGTGCGGCTGCTGCGGCCGCCGGCCAGGGCCGGCTGGGAGCGGCGCTCGAGCACGTCGGTCGGCACCCGGACGCCGGCGACCGTGACGGCCTCCGGGACCGGGTGCGTCCCCAGGGCGGCCAGCGCCTCCGGACCGACGCGCTTCTCCTCGACCGTGAACTGCACCGACAGCTCCGCGGTCGGCCGCCCCCCGGTGACCTTGTAGCCCAGGCCGATCGAGGCGACGTTCGGGTCGTCCAGGTGGCGCTGTCCGTCGGTGCGGAGGAACTCGCGCAGGCCGGTGAGCAGCTGCCGGTAGGAGACGTCGCCCCACGGATCCGGCGGAGCGGGCGCCTGCGGGTCCATCCCTGACCTCCCGGGTGGGTGTCCGGTACACCGGACGGAGGCGGACCACCGCCGGCCTGATACACGGCCGGCGGAGGTCCTCAGGAGGCCACCCGCCGTCCCTCACCCAGGTGCGCGACCAGCCGGGTGAGCCGGTCGGTCGGGTCCAGCCCGAGCTGGTCGCGGACCCTCGCCCGGAACTGCCGGTAGGAACGGACGGCAGCGGCCACGTCGCCCTCGGCGAGGTGGATCCGCACCAGGACCCGGTACGCGCTCTCGCGCAGCGGCTCCCCCCGGACGGCGAGGGAGGCCGCCTCGACCGCGTCGCCCGGCCGCCCCGCGTCGGCCAACCGCGCGGCGAGGGTCTCCAGCGCGTACAGCCGCAGCTGCCGCAACCGCTCCCGCTCGACGAGGACCCAGTCGTCGCACCAGCCGGGCAGCAGGTCGCCGTGGAGCTCCGGGAGCGGGAGGCGCAGGTCCTCCACACCGGTGCGCCGGTCCCGGACCCGGGCCGACCAGGCGCACAGCTCCCGGACGTCGACGTGCACGCCCGGGGCCACGGTGAGCGCGCCTCCGGAGGTGTCCAGCAGCCCCGGTGCCAGCCGGTGCAGCCGCCACAGCGCCGACCGCAGGCTCGCGTGCGCCTGCTCCTCGGGGACCCCGCCCCACAGCTGGCCGGCGACCGCCGACCGGGCCGGCCGACCGGAGAGGCAGACGTACGCCACCAGGCGCTGCACGCTGCGGGGGACGGCGTCCGGCCCTGCCGGGACGCCGGCGGCGCCGAGGGTGGAGCCGCCCAGCAGGCCCACCCGCAACGTCGTCGCCCGCACGTCCACGGCGTCCGCTCCCCGGTGCTGCACGACCGGCAGAGGCGGGCGCGGCCGGTCCTGATACACCGGGGCGAGGTGACACGGCGGTGACGGCGCGGTGACGCCCGCGCCGGATCGTCGCGGACCCGGGCGGCTGCCGTCGTCCGCAGGACGAGGAGGTCGGGCATGACCGGTGTGACCACGGACGCGACCAGCGGGACCACGACCGGGACGACGGTGCAGAGCCCGCTGACGCTCGTCATGCCGGTCCGCCCCGATGCGCGCGCGGCGCTGCGGGCGGAGGTCGAGCAGCTGCAGGCCCTGCCTCGCGACCGGAACCCGGTCATCACCGCCCTGGACGCGATCGGCACGGTGCACTTCGCCCGGTTCGTCTTCCTCGACGACGATGCGCGGCTGGCCGTGATCACCACGTACGACGGGGACTTCGAGCGCTACATCATGGACTTCGTCGACCACATCGGGCCGGTGTTCGACATGCTGCTGAGGCACATGGTCGACCCGCCGCCGCTCCCGGTGCAGCAGCACCCCGAGGAGTTCCTCGCCTACGTCCGCCGGCACGACCTGGGGTGCGTCGGGCCCTTCTACAGCGCCTATCCCACCCGGCCGGTGATCGACATCCGCGCCGACGACGCCGGCTGAGCCCGGCGGAACGGGGGCTCAGGTGGTGCTCGACCTCTCCGACGTCCAGGGTCTGGTCGTCCGCGGCTACACGATGCCCACGGCGCGGCACCTGCTGCTGCGCGTGGACTCCGCTCCGGCCGCCCGCGCGCTGCTCGGCTCGCTGGTCGACGGTACCCCGGGCCGGCCGCAGGTCACCACGGCGACCCCGTGGACCGAGAAGCCGGAGTCCTGCCTCAACGTGGCGGTCACCGCGGCCGGGCTGCAGGCGCTGGGGGTGCCGCCGGCCGGCTTCCCCGCCGAGTTCACCGCGGGCGCCGTCGCCCGGGCCGCGCTCGTCGGGGACACCGGGCCCAGCGACCCGGTGCACTGGCGCCCGGCGTTCACCGACCCGGGGTTCCACCTGCTGCTGTCTTTGGCGGCCGTCTCCCCGGCGGCGCGGGACCGGGCCACTGAGGCCGTCCTGGCCGGCACCGCACCGGGGCTGACCGAGCTCGACCGCCTGGACGGCGACCTGCTGCCCGGCCGGGTCGACCACTTCGGCTACGTGGACGGGATCTCCCAGCCGACCGTCGACCCCGCCCCGCCCCCCGGCCCGCCCGACCGGCTGCCCGTCCAGCCGACCGGTGCCTTCCTGCTCGGGTACCCCAGCCAGTTCACCGGCCACAGCTACCCCGTGCCCGACCCGCCCGCCCTCGGCCGCAACGGCAGCTTCGCGGCGTTCCGGGTGATGGCCCAGGACGTCGCCGCCTTCTGCGCCCTGCTGGCCGAGCAGGCGCAGCGCACCGGCACGTCGGCGGAGCTGGTCGCCGCCCGGCTGTGCGGTCGGTGGCGCAGCGGGACGCCGCTGGTCCTCTCCCCGGACACCGATGCCCGGCTGCCACCCGAGGCCCTCAACGACTTCGACTACTCCGGTGACGAGCGCGGCGAGCGCTGCCCGATCGGCGCGCACGTCCGGCGGATGCACCCGCGCGACTCCCCCGTCGCCGGAGGCGGGGGCGCCAAGCACCGCGTCGTGCGGCGCGGGCTGACCTACGGCCCGCCGTACGACCCGGCCCGGCCCGACGACGGGCAGGAGCGCGGGGTCGTCGGCCTGTTCATCGGTGCCAGCCTCCGGGACCAGTTCGAGTTCCTCATGGCCGAGTGGGCGCTCGACGGGCTCTTCGCACCGGGGCTGGGCCGCACCCAGGACCCCTTCCTCGGCACCGGGGACGGCACCGGCGCCGGCCGCGCCTTCCGCTTCCGGACGGCCGCCGGCCGGGCCGAGCTGACCGGCCTGCCCCGCCTGGTCACCACCCGGGGCGGCGCGTACGTCTTCCTCCCGAGCGTGACCGGGATCCGCCACCTCGCCGGGACCTGAGCGCGCTGCTCCCGGGCCTCACCGGGGTGGTGCCGAGCACCCCTCACCCGGGGCCACCTCGGCCGGGCACCTCAGGCCGGGACCGCGTCGTACACCCCGGCCGTCTCCAGCGTCGTCCGCAGCCGGGCCAGGATCCGTGCCCGCGTCGGGCCGATGCTGCCCACGGGCATCCCGAGCCGCGCGCTGATCTGCGCGTAGCTCGGCGCCGGGGAGGCGACGAGCAGGCCCAGGAGCGCCTGCTGCTGCGCGGGCAGTGCGGCCACCGCGCGGCGGACGAGCATCTGCTGCTCGTGCCGCACGGCGCTCGTCTCCGGCCCGGCGTCGTCGGTCGGGCCGTCCCGGTGGACGGCGGGGACCTGCTCGAGGTCGTCGGTCACCTGCTCGCGGCAGTGGTCGCGGGCCACGGCCAGGCAGGCCCGCCGGGTCGTGGTCCGCAGCCAGCCGGGCAGCCGCTCCGGGTCGCGGATGTCGGCCAGGTGCTCCACCAGCCGCAGCCAGGTCGTCTGGACGGCATCGGCGGTCTGCGCCTCGTCGAGCCGGAAGCCCCGCGCCACCGACCACACCAGGACGCCGTACTCGTCGACGATCCCCCGCCACGCCCGCTGGTCCCCCCGCGCGGCGCGGCGCACCAGGTCGGTCACTGCTGCGGCGTCCATGGCGACTCCCCGGTCCGGGACGGCGGCATCGCCGTCGTCCCGGAGCGTGGGCGGGCCCTGTCAGCCGGGCGTCAGCCGGAACACGAGGCCGCGTCAGCCGGACGTCAGCCGGGCGTCAGCCAGGCGTCAGCCGCGAGCCCGCGGCCGGTCCCGCCGCGCGGGGGCGTGCACCTCGAGACGCCGGGCCAGGGCGAGGGTGCGCGGCTGCGCCGGGACGCCGAGGTCGTCGAGCGCCTGCAGGCAGCGCCGCAGCGCCCGGCGGGCGTCGGCTGCGTCCCCGGCCTCCAGCAGCGCGGCGACCAGCAGCTGGTGGGCCTCCTCGGACCAGGCGTCGACCCGCAGCGCCCGTTCGCCCAGCGTCCGGGCGGCGCCGGCGTCCCCCCGGGCCAGCAGGAGTTCCCCGGCCCGGACGGCGGCCGCCACGAACCGCCCCCGCATCCGGTCGCGCTCCCACTCCAGCCAGTCGCCGCCGCTCACGTCGGGCAGGTAGTCGGTGTCCCAGAGCCGCAGCGCTTGCTCGTAGGCGGCCAGGGCGGCCGACGGCGCACCCTGGCGCTCGAGCCGCGCCGCCTCGTCGAGGGAACGCTCGAAGTCCACGGCGTCCACCTGCAGCGCCTCACCGACGAGGAGGTGCAGGACCGGCCCCCCGCTGCGGACGAAGTACGGCGCGTCGGACTCGCCGCGGTCGGGTTCGAGCAGGTCCTGCAGGTAGGCGAGGGTGACCCGCAGGTTGCGAGCCGCGGCCGCCTCGTCGAGGTCGGGCCACAGGTCGGCCGTGACCGCCGCCCGGGAGGGACCGTCGTGGGCGAGCAGGTACCCGAGCAGCTGGCGCACCCGCTCGCGGCGCAGCTCGCGGGCGACCACGACGACCCCGTTCCGGCGCAGCTGCATCGGCCCCAGGACCCGCAGCTCCAGCCGGGCGGGCGGCGCGGCCGGCAGCTCACGCAGCAGCCGGCGGGCGGTGGCGGCGACCGGCGCGGGGCCTCCGCTGCTGAGCGCCCGCAGGGTGGGCCGGGCGCGCGGCCCGAGCTCCTCGACCAGGGCGTGCCCCTCCTGGAGGCCCGAGGCGACCATGCCGAGAGCGAGCTCCGCCGTCCACGGCACCGGCAGGACGGCACGCATGACCGCGCGGGCCTCGGCCGGCAGCCCGGCCACCTGCTCCAACGACCCCTCCTCCCGGATCGCGACCAACGCCCGGGCCAGCTGCAGCGCCGGCCGGAAGCACCCCGGCGGGGCCGCGGCGTCCCACCGCGGCCGCACCTCGGGGAGCAGGACGTACTGCAGCGGCAGCGCCGCGGCGGACACCTGACGCACCGCCCGGCTGCGGGCCACGTCCAGCCGCAGCACCGCGCGCAGGGCCTCGGCGGCCGCGGCCTCCTGACCGAGCGACACCCGGTGGGCCGCCTCCGCCACGGCCCCGGCGACCGGCGCCCAGGCGACCGACGAATCGGCGACGGCCTGCCGGTGCGCCCCCAGCAGCTCCCCGGCCTGGTCGTCGCGGCCGAGGAGACCGAGCAGGACGACGGCGCAGGTGACGGTCTCCGGGGAGGTCAGGACCTTGGCGGGGTCGATCCCGGCGAGCAGGTCGGGCAGCAGCGCCTCGGCCTCGTCGAGCCGCCCGCGCATCCGCAGCGACTCGACCAGCTGGCTCCGGAAGAGCACCGCCATGTTGGGGCCGGCCGAGGCGAGGGCCCGGCGGACGACGCGCTCGGCGCCCTCGGCGTCGCCCAGCTTGAGTAGCATCAGGTGGGCGCGCAGCCACTGCTGCACCGGGCTGAGCCCGGTCCCCGCCACCAGCGCCGGCGTGGCCAGCTGCGCGCGCACCTCCGCGGGCGTGCGTGCCAGCAGACCCCGGAACAGCGCGATCCACCCGGCGGCGCGCTCGTGGCCGCGGGCCGCCAGCCCGGTCAGCCGCTCGATGTGCAGCTCCATCTCCCGGCGGTCGGACCGGCGCAGCCCGACCTCGACCAGGGCGTTGAGGCAGGCGAAGCGCACCGGTGCCACGTCGGGAGCCAGCGCGAAGGCGCGCTCCAGCAACGCCTCGGCGCTGGCCAGGCTGGTCGGCTCGGCGACGTTCGCGGCCAGCAGCAGCCCCTCGGGCCCCTCCTGCACGTCCGGGGGCAGCCGGTGCAGCCACACCTCGAGCACGTCCGGCGGGACCAGCGGCGTGCCGACCTCGCACACCTCGACGACGAGACGGCGGACGTCGTCCCACGCCCCGGCGTCGGCCAGCAGCTCCATGGCGTCGTGGTAGCGCCCGCGACGGGCCAGGACCAGGCCGGCGGTGCGGCGGGCCTGCGCCAGCTGCCCGGGGTCCAGGCGGTGCGCCAGGATCGCCGACCACAGCCCGTGCAGCGACCACCAGCCCGAGGGACCGCGGACCACCAGCGGCAGGCCCTCCAGCAGCTCCTCCAGCCGCACGTCCGGCCCGAGCAGGGCCGCGGCCAGCTCGTCGTCGGCGCCACCGACGGCGACCAGCACGCTGAGCGCCCGCCGGCGCTCCGGCGACAGCCGGCTGAGCAGCTCCTCCCACACGTAGCCGCTGACGGCGTCCGGGCCGGCGGTGGCGGTCAGCTCGGCCAGTGCCGGCCAGCCGCCGACGTCCCGCAGCAGGTCTGGCGGCACCTGCCGGGACGCCGCGAACGCCGCCATCTCCTCGCGCGCGAAGTGGAGCTCGGTCTCGCCGAGGACGACCGCCTCGCCGCTGGCGAGCAGCCGCGAGGCGCGCAGCGGCAGCGGCGGGCGGGACGCCAGGACGACGTGACCGTTGCGCGGCAGCTCCTCGACCAGCTCGGCCACGAAGTGGCCGCCGGGCGAGCCCGGTCGCACCAGGTGGACGTCGTCGAGGATCAGCGCGAGGTGCCGCGGCGCGGCGCTCCAGATGGCCTCGGCGACGGTGACCGCGGCCTCCCGCGGGTCCTGCGGGACCGGCGCGGTGAGGCCCACGGCGGCGAACGCGCCCGCGGCCAGGAACGACAGCGACGTGTCGTCCCGCTGGCAGGTCAGCCAGCGGTCCTCCCCCAGCGGGGACAGCGTGTTCTCCTGGACCGCCTGGGCCAGCAGCGTCGTCTTGCCGAACCCGGCCGGCGCCACGACGGCGGTCAGGCGCCGCTCGAACCGGGAGTGCAGCCGGTGCAGCAGCCGGGGCCGGACGATGAGCCCGCGGTCGGCGAGCGGTGGTGCGTACCGGAGCGCCCGGCTCATGCGCGGGCTGTCCGGACGCCGAGCCGGTGCACGTCGACCCGGACGCCGTGCGGCGGGAACTCGGGGGGACGGGAGGACGCCGGGCTCCCGAGGTGCAGCGAGGACCCGTCGAGCAACCTGGTCCGGACGTCCGGCGCGACGGCCACTGGAGCACCCCCTCGGGCACCTGACGGACGTGGTACGCGGGAGTGAGGTGCCTCGGGACCGGAATGCTGTGAGGTCCCCCGGCCGGTGTCAATCCACTGGGTGGCGGCGGCCGTGGACGGGCGAGCCGGTCACGCACCGCGCCGGTGACCTGACGCTCGGTCCCCGGCACCACGACGCGCCGGATGACGGGGGAACCACAGATCGCGACAGAACCTGGCGCCGCTTTCGTCCACGTTCTGCCAGTGCGAGCCGGGCCGACCGTTCCGTAACGTCACGTAAAGCAACGAGGCCGTACCGGTCCGTCACCCATCCGCACGATTCCACCTTCCCCGAGGAGCCCCCCGTGACCGCGTTCTCCCGCCCGCACCTGACCCTGCTCACCGACGACGCCCCGGCCCCTGCGCGCGAGGCCTCGCCGTGGACCGACCTGGCCCCCGTCGGGGACGCGTCGTGGCGGCTCGACGCGCTGTGCGCGGAGACCGACCCCGAGGCGTTCTTCCCGGAGAAGGGCGGCTCGACCCGCGACGCCAAGCGGGTGTGCGGCGGGTGCACCGTGCGGGCCGAGTGCCTGGAGTTCGCGCTGGCCAACGACGAGCGCTTCGGCATCTGGGGCGGCCTCTCCGAGCGCGAGCGTCGCCGGATCCGGCTGCGCCAGCGCACCGACCTCAGCGCCTGACCGCTCGCTGGTCCCGACCCGTGGTGGACCTGCCGGGCGCGAGCCGGCGCGGTGCCGCGGCGGGTCCCGCCCGGAGCGGCGGCCCCGCCGGACGCGTAGCGTGGAAATCGCGAGCCCGCTCGGTGCCCGCACCGTCGACCACCGCCCGGTGACCAGCGCGTTCCGCGCCCGGGCTCCCGGCGCCGACCGGCGCCCACCACCGCGGAGCGACCTCCGGTCCCCGCCCGTTCCAGTCTGGACCCTGCATGAGCGCACCCGCTCTGACCTTCCTCGCTCCCCCGCCCACGGGGTACGACCACGACGACAGCGCCACGGACGTCTGGTCCTCCTCCACCGCCCCGACCCGCCCGGCCGGACCCCCGCTGCGGGATCGTCAGGCCCCGGTCCTGCGGATGACCCGCGGAGCCCGCGAGGCCGCGACCGGCATGGGGATCGCCGACGCCGACATCCAGCGCTGCCTCGACGCGCCCGACGACGTCTCGCCGCACCCCGACACCCCGGCGCGGACCCGCTTCCGCCGCGGCTCGCTGGTCGTCCTCGCAGGCGCCGACGGCATGGTCCTGCGGGTCAGCCGCCGCAACCGCTGACCGGCGCCTGGCGCGGCGGCGGCCCGAGGCGCGACACGCCGGCGGTAGCGTCGGCCCGGAGACGAGGAGGCCCCATCGCCACCCACCGTGGACGCTGCGCCGAAGCCCATCTCGGATGCCCCTGCCGGGGCGACGAGACGATCCACGAACAACGGTCCCGCGAGATCACCGAGGCCCGCGGCCGGTCGGGCGAGGTCGTCGACTGCCCGGAGTGCGGTGCGCCGACGACGCCGCTGGCCATCGTCTCGTGGGGCAACTGCCGGGCCTGCCGCACGGCGCAGTCCCGGCTCGTCGACCCCCTCCGCTGGTGACCGGCCGGTGCCCCCGGCCCGCACGGGAGCACCGCCGGCCCCGCCCGGTCAACCGGGCAGCACCTTGCCGGGGTTCATCAGCCCGGCCGGGTCGAGCAGCTGCTTGACCCCGCGCATCAGCTCCAGCTCCAGCGGGCTCTTGTAGTCGGCGATCACGTCGCGCTTGGCCTGCCCCAGCCCGTGCTCGGCACTGATGCTGCCGTCGAAGGCGGCCGCCGAGTCGTGCACGATCCGGCTCAGCTCGCCGGCCCGCGCGCGGAAGGCCCCGTCGTCCCTCGGCTGCGGCCCGCTCAGGTTGTAGTGCAGGTTGCCGTCGCCGACGTGCCCGTAGGCCACGACCCGGACGCCGGGCAGCGCCCCGGCCAGCGCCCGGTCGGTGGCGGCCACGAACGCCGGGATGGCGCTGATCGGCACGGTGACGTCGTGCTTGAGGCTCGGGCCCTCGGAGTTCTGAGCCTCGGAGATCCCCTCGCGCAGCGCCCACAGCGCGGCCACCTGCGCCGACCCGGAGGCGACCACGGCGTCGGTGACCACGCCCCGCTCGACCGACTCCCCCAGCGCCGCCTCGACCACCGCCTCGAGGCCGGCGTCGGGCAGCGTGTCGCTCAGCTCGACCAGCGCGTACCAGGGGTGGACGTCGGCGATCGGGTCGCGCACCCCCGCTCCGTGCCGCAGCACGAAGTCCACGCTCTGCCGGGACATGAGCTCGAAGGCGGTCAGCCGGTCGCCGGCCGACCCGCGGACCACGCCGACGAGGTCCACCGCCGCCTGCGGGTCCGGCAGCGCCACCCACGCCGTCGCCGTGCTGCGGACGGCCGGGAACAGTTCGAGCACGGCGGCGGTGATCACGCCGAGCGTCCCCTCGGCGCCGACGAACAGCTGCTTGAGGTCGTAGCCGGTGTTGTCCTTGCGCAGGCCGCGCAGCCCGTGCCACACCCGCCCGTCGGGCAGCACGACCTCCAGGCCGAGGGTGAGGTCGCGCATCGTGCCGTAGCGGAGCACGCCGGTGCCGCCGGCGTTGGTGGCCAGGTTGCCGCCGATCGTGCAGCTGCCCTCGGCGCCCAGGGACAGCGGGAACAGCCGGCCCGCGGCCGCGGCGGCCTCCTGCACCGTCTGCAGCACCACCCCGGCCTCCACGGTGATCGTCGAGTTCGCCACGTCGAGGTCCCGGATCCGCCGCATGCGGGTCAGCGAGAGCACCACCTGCCGGCCGGAGGCGTCGGGCACCGCGCCGCCGCACAGCCCGGTGTTGCCGCCCTGCGGGACGACGGCGACGCCGAGGTCCCGGCACAGCGCGACAACGGCCGCGACCTCCTCGGTGCTGCCGGGACGGACGACGGCCGCCGCCGTGCCGGAGTAAGCGCCCCGCCAGTCGGTGAGGAACCCGGCAGGGTCCTCGACCACCCCGGCCGGCCCGACGACGTCCCGCAGCCGCGCGGTGAGGTCGGCGGTCACGGGGCGACCTCGGGCCGGACGGCGTGCACCGGGGGGAGGCCCAGCACCCTGCGGGCCCGCGCCAGCTCCTCCGCCGTCGGCCGGGGTGCGAGCGCCTCCAGGTGCGGGGCCTCCGCAGGGAAGCAGGCCGCGAGCACGTCGAGCGCCGTCGCCACGGCGGTCGAGGCACCGGGTGAGGCGCCGAGCAGGGCGGCCAGCGACCCGCCCGCCGAGGTGACGACCTCCGTGCCGAAGCCGACCAGCGTGCCCCGGCCGTCGGTCTCCTTGAGCACCTGCACCCGCTGACCGGCGCTCACCAGCCGCCAGTCCTCCTCCCGGGCCGTCGGGACGAACCGGCGCAGCGCCGCCATCCGGGACGACGGCGACGCGGTGACCTGGCGGACCAGGTACGCGACCAGGGACCGGTTGTCGCGCGCGGAGGCGAGCAGCACGGGCAGGTTCCCCGGCCGGACCGAGCGGAGCAGGTCGCCCCGCCGGCCCCGGGTGAGGAACCGCGGGGAGAACGCGGCGAACGGGCCGAACAGCAGCGACTCGCGCCCGTCGACGACCCGCAGGTCCAGGTGCGGGACGGAGATCGCCGGGGCGCCGGGCTCGGCGTGGCCGTAGACCTTGCCGCGGTGCGCGGCCACCAGCTCGGGGCGGTCGGTGCGCAGGAACCGGCCGCTGATGGGGAAGGCGCCGTAGCGCCGGACCTCCGGCATCCGCGCCGACTGCAGCAGCGGCAGCGTCCCGCCGCCCGCACCGACGAAGACCCACGGCGCCCGCAGCTGCCGGCGCTCCCCCGTCGCCCGGTCGCGCACCGCCAGCTCCCAACCCCCGGCCCGCCGCCGCAGCGACGTGACCTCGGTGCGCAGCCGCACCTGCCCGCCCCGCCGGATCAGGACCTCCAGCAGCTGCCGGGTGAGGACGCCGAAGTCGACGTCGGTGCCCTGCGCCGCCCGGGTGGCCGCGATCGGCTCGTCGCCGGTGCGTCCGTCGAAGACGAGCGGCAGCCAGGAGACGAGGACATCGGGGTCGTCGCTGTACTCCAGGTCGGCGAAGAGCGGGGAGTCGCGCAGCGCCTCGTACCGGGCCCGCAGGTAGGCCACGCCGTCCGCGCCGCGGCCGAGGCCCAGGTGCGGGACCGACCGGACGAACGCCTCAGGCGGGCCCAGCTCGCCCCGCTCGACCAGCCGTGCCCAGAGGGCCAGGGAGGCGGCGAACTGCTCGCCGATGCGCACCGCGCCGGCCGGGTCGACCGTGCCGTCGGGCCGCCGCGGCGTGTAGTTGAACTCGCACAGCCCGGCGTGCCCGGTGCCGGCGTTGTTCCAGGCGCTGGAGCTCTCCAGCCCGGCCTCGTCGAGCCGCTCGACGACGGCGATCCGCCAGTCCGGTCGCGCCTCGGCCAGCAGCACGCCCAGCGTCGCGCTCATCACCCCGCCGCCCACGAGGACGGCGTCCCACTGCTCGACCGGCACGGCGCTCACGCTAGGAACGGCGCCGATGCCTGTCCAAGACCGCTGCGGCATCGCGCGATGCCCGGGAGGCATGGGGCCACCGATGAGTTCGCCGGGTGCCGGGTGTCACTGCTCCGACGGCAGGAGACGGCGTCCGCAGCGAGCGGACCGGCGAGAGAGGCATCCGGGTGACGGGAACCAGGGACGACGTGGACGTGCGGGTGGAACGGGAGCGGGCACGGCTGTTCTCGGTGCTCGAGGGGCTGGACGACGCCGGGTGGCGGACGCCGAGCCTGTGCGCGGGCTGGTCGGTACGGGACCTCGCCGTCCACCTGCTTATGCCCTACGAGCTGTCCATGCCCCGGTTCCTGGCCCTGCTGGCGCGCTCCCGGTTCTCCTTCGACCGGACGGCGGACCGCTGGGCCCGGACCGATCGGCGCTCGCCGGCGGAGGTCGTCGCGGCCCTGCGCGACACCGAGCACCGCACCTTCCAGGCCGGGCCTGGTGCGCCGCCGGAGGCTCCGCTGAGCCACCTCGTGATCCACGCCCAGGACGTCTACCGGCCGCTCGGCGTGCCCTCGCCGACCGATCCGGACGACGCCCGGATCGCACTCGACCAGCTGACCGGCCGCCGGTCCCTCGCCCCCGGCCTCCTCGACGGGCTGGCCTTCACCGCCACCGACACCACCTGGCGGTACGGGACGGGCCTCCCGGTCTCCGGTCCGGCCACCGCCCTGCTGACCACGCTCGCCGGCCGGCCGGCGGCCCTCGACGACCTCACCGGCGAGGGCGTCCCCGAGGCACGTGCGCGGCTGCGGTCCGCCGCGACCTGAGCCGGCGGTCCCCTGACGGCAGCCGTGTGGTGGGCAGCGGCCCGGCCTGACCGCAGCCGTCCTCGGAGGAAGGGGCAACTCCCCGTCGGGACTCCCTGGCCAACAGTGCCGCCGAGGACGAGACTCGGTGCGTCGCGTGGTTCGGCGGAAGGACCAGGTGATGGCCACCCACGTCGCACTGACCGCCGGGGTCCTCGACGGCCTGGCGGCGAGGCTGAGGGGACGGCTGGTCCGCCCGGGCGATGTGGACTACGACGACGTGCGCGCCGTGTTCAACGCACTGATCGACCGGAAGCCGGCCGCGATCGCCCGCTGCCGGGACGCCTCCGATGTCGCCCACGGCATCGACTTCGCCCGCGACCACGGTCTGCCCCTTTCGGTCCGCGGCGGCGGCCACAGCGTCGCCGGCAATGCGGTCTGCGACGGTGGACTCGTGCTGGATCTGTCCGGCATGAAGACCTTGCACGTCGATCCGGGCTGTCGCCTCGCCCTCGCCGGCTCGGGTCTGACCCTCGGCGAGCTGGACCGCGGAACCCAGCAGCACGGCCTGGCCACCCCCTCGGGCGCCGTGTCGATGACCGGTATCGCCGGCCTGACCCTCGGCGGCGGGTTGGGCTGGCTCAACGGCCGGTACGGACTGGCCTGCGACAACGTCGTCGCCGCAGACGTCGTGACCGCCGACGGCGCCCTCGTGCGGGTCGATGCCGAGGAGCACCCCGACCTGTTCTGGGCGATCCGCGGCGGAGGCGGCAACTTCGGTGTCGTCACCCGGTTCACCTACCGCCTGCACCCGGTCGGCCCGGTCCTCGCGGGCAGCCTGACGTTTCCGGCCGACACGGCCGGGCGGGTGCTGCGCCACTTCGACGAGTTCATGGCGGCGGCACCCGATGAGCTGTCCGCAGCCGTCTCCTTCGGGCTCGACGGTGGGCGCCCGGTGCTGTCCGTGACCGTCTGCTGGTGCGGCCCGGTCGACGACGGCGAGCGGACACTGCGGCCGCTGCGCGCGATGGGCCCGCCGCTGGCCGACTCCATCGGCGTGATGCCCTACGTCGACCTGCAGAGCGCCGGGGACGCCGGTTTCCCGCGCGGTCGCCGCCACTACTGGAAGGCCGGTTTCCTGCCCCGCCTGACCGTCGGTGCGGTGGAGGTGCTGCTCGAGCACCTGCCGCAGATGCCCTCGGCGCTCAGCGGGATCGGCGCCCAGCACATGCACGGCGCGGCCGGGCGAATACCGGCCACGGCGACCGCATTCCCGCACCGGGCCGACCAGTACGACCTGCAGCTCCTCTCCCAGTGGGCTGATCCGCAGGACACCGAGCGCAACGTCGCCTGGACACGCGACCTCTTCGAGTCCCTGCGACCACATCTGCAGGACGCCGTGTACGTCAACAACCTCGGCAGCGAGGGCCCGGACCGGGTTCGCGCCGCCTACGGCGCCAACCTCCCGCGGTTGGCCGAACTGAAGCGGGTCTACGACCCCACCAACCTCTTCCGGCTCAACCACAACATCGCACCCGCCCGTCCGGACACCGCCTTCGTGCCTTGATCCACCAGTCGCCGAGCACGCCGTTCAGCGCCGGCGCCTCATCGGACACCAGGTCGGACTGCCCGGTGCGGTCGGCACCCGGACCACCGACCGGGTGTGGAGGGCTCCACGCGGAACCGACGGTGCGTGCACCACACTCCCGCCGTGAGGGGGAGCCGGCCATCAGCCGAGCAGCAGCGCGATGCCGACGAGCACCGGGACCGACAGGACGGTGCTCAGCAGGACGACGTCCCGCACGAGCAGCGTGCCCCGGTCGTAGGTGGCGGCGTACACGAAGACGTTCTGCGCCGTCGGCAGCGCGGAGGTCACCGTGACCGCCAGCAGCGCCACCTCGTCGAGTCCGGCCACCCAGCGGCCGAGGGCGTAGGCCAGCGCGGGCTGCCCGAGCGTCTTGAGCGCCACCCCCAGCCACACCTGACCGGCCTCCTCCCCCGACGCCGGCCGCGGCGCGCCGTGCAGGCTCATCCCGTAGGCCAGCAGCGCGGCGGGCACCGCCAGCCCGGCGGTGAGCTCCACCGGCGCCAGGACCAGCGCCGGCAGCTGCACACCGGTCGCGGCCACCAGCACGCCGAGGCCGCAGCCAACGACGACCGGCGTCGCCAGCGGCTGCAGCACCACCTGCCAGCGCGGCCGGGCCCCGGCCGGGGTGCGCGAGCCTGCCAGCACGGCCAGGCCCACCGGCGCCATCACCAGCACCTGGAACAGCAGGACGGGGGCGACGAAGGAGGCGTCGTCCAGCACGTGGACCGAGATCGGGACGCCGAGGTTGCCGGCGTTGACGTAGGAGGAGGCCAGTCCGCCGGCGGTCAGCTCGGCCGGTCGCAGCCCCCAGCGCCACCGCGCCAGCCCGGCGAACAGCAGCGCGGCCAGCACCGCGCTGCCCGCCGTGGCGACCAGGGCGGGCGAGAGCAGCACCCCGGGGTCGGCGTCGGCGAGGGTGAGCAGCAGCAGCGCCGGCGTCGCCACGACGTAGGACAGCCGGGACAGCACGGCCGCGGCGTCCTGTCCGACGGTGCCGGTGCGGGCGACCAGCCAGCCGACGGCGATGACCGCGGTGAGGGCGGCGAAGCCCCCCACCACCCCGTTCACGCGGCGATCGCGTCCCCGACCGCGCGGACCAGCCGGGACAGCGCCTCCGGCGGGGCCTGCGGGAGGAACAGGTTCGGCTCGGTGAGCTCGACCTCGAGCACCACCGGCCGGCCGGCGGCGTCGGCGACCAGGTCGATCCGCGCGTACAGCAGCGGCGCGGCACCGCGCAGCAAGGAGGGGACGGCGTCGACCACCGCCTGCGCCAGCTCCCGCTGCTCCGGCGTCGCGGGAGCCGGCCGCACGCCCCGGCGACCGTTGCGGTCCTGGCGCACGCCCTCGCCGCGGCCGAGCATCGGGGGCTTGCGCGCGGCGTGCGAGAACCGCCCGCCGAGGAACAGCAGGGCCGCCTCCCCCGCGTCGTCCACGCTGGCCTGGTACGGCTGCACCATCGCCGTCCGGCCGGCCGCGGTCAGCTGCGCGACGTGCGCCATGACGTCGCCGGGGTCGGTCCAGCGGGCGGTGTCCCGGGAACCCGCGGACACCGACGGCTTGACAACCCACTCCTCCGCGTCCGGCAGGTCGGCGGTGCTCGCGGGGTCCCAGACGGTGGGGACGACGGGCAGCCCGGCGGCCGCGACGTCGCGCAGGTGGGTCTTGTCGGTGTTCCAGCGCAGCACGCCGGCGTCGTTGCGCAGCCGGGGTACGGCGTCGGCCCAGGCCAGGAACTCGGCCCGCCGCCAGGCGTAGTCCCAGCAGGACCGGACGACGGCCAGGTCGTGGCCGGCCCAGTCCACCGCGGGGTCGTCCCAGCGGACGCAGTCCACGGCGAACCCGGCCTCCCGCAGCGCCGGGGCGGCGAGCGGGAGGTCCGGGTCGACGCGCAGGCCGCGCTCCGAGCTGACGAGGGCGACCCGCGAAGTCACCGGGGCAGCTCCAGCACGCCGTCGATCCGCCGCGGGATGCCCCGGAAGTCGTCGGTGAGCTCGGCCGGGAGCACCTCCTGCGGCGCGCCCTGCCAGGTCACCGGGCGCAGGAACCGCCGGATCGCCGTCGTCCCCACCGAGGTGTGCTGGGAGTTGGTGGACGGCCACGGACCGCCGTGGTGCTGGGCCCACGAGACGGCCACGCCGGTGGGGTAGGCGTCGTAGACCAGCCGCCCCGCGCGCGTGCGCAGCTCCTGCGAGACCGCCAGCGGCAGCTCGGTCTCCCCCGCGCCGCGCAGCACGGTGGCGGTCAGCGACGACGGCATCTGGTCCAGCGCCGCGAACAGCTCGGCCTCGCCGTCGTACCGGGCGACCACCGAGACCGGCCCGAAGCACTCCTCGGTCACCTGCTCCGGCAGCCCGGCGGCCGTCGTCTGCAGCAGCCGGGGCACGGCCTCGAACCCGCGGCCGGACGGGTCCCCGCCGCGGGCGATCTCCTCGACGCCCGGCGCCCCGGCCAGGCCGTCGGAGATGCGGCCGTAGGAGGCGGCGATGCCCTCGTTGAGCAGCACCGGAGCAGCGGCGCCGCGCACCGCCTCGGCCATCGCGTCGACGACGGCGTCGCCCTCGGGCCCCGCCGGCACGAACGCCAGGCCGGGCTTGGTGCAGAACTGACCGCCCCCGAGGGTGAACGAACCGACCAGCTCGGTGCCGATCGTCGTCCCGCGCTCGGCGGCGGCCTGCGGCGTGACGACCACCGGGTTGAGGCTGGACAGCTCGCCGAAGAAGGGCACCGGGTCGGGGCGTCGCTCGATGATCTCCAGCAGGGCGCGGCCGCCGTTCACCGAGCCGGTGAAGCCGACGGCGCGGATCGCCGGGTGGGCGACCAGGTCGGCGCCGCCCTGCAGGCCGTGCACGATGCCCAGCGTGCCGTCGGGCGCGCCGGCCTTGCGGGCCGCGGCGTCCAGGACGTCGAAGACCAGCTGCGAGGTCGCCGGGTGCGAGCCGTGCGCCTTGACGACGACGGGGCAGCCGGCGGCCAGCGCCGAGGCGGTGTCGCCGCCGGGCACCGAGAACGCCAGCGGGAAGTTGCTGGCCCCGAACACCGCCACCGGGCCGATCGGCACCAGCATCCGGCGCAGGTCGGGGCGCGGGCCCATCGGGGTGTCCCCCGCGTGGTCGATCGCGGCCTCGAGGTAGCTGCCCTCGTCGAGCACCTCGGCGAACAGCCGCAGCTGGTAGCAGGTGCGGGTGAGCTCGCCGTTCAGCCGGGTCGGGCCGAGGGCGGTCTCCCGGTCGGCGACGGCGACCACGTCGTCCCGCCGGGCCTCCAGCGCGTCGGCGAGGGCGCGCAGCAGCGCCGCCCGCCCGGCACGGCCGAGGGCGTCCAGGCCGGGGGCCGCGGCGAGCGCGGCCGTGCAGAGCCGGTCCACCTCCTCGGTGGTGGTCTCCTGGGCGACCACCTCGACGGTCTCGCCGGTGCGGGGATCGGTGCTCACGATGTCGGACACGGTGCCTCCAGTGCTGCGGTACGGGGAGTCAGCGGACCGCGCCGACGGTGACGCGGTCGACCGTCCAGGCGCGGGCCTGCTCGCTGAGCGTGATGCCCAGGCCCGGCCGGTCGGAGATGTACATGCGCCCGTCGCGGGTCTCCAGACGCTCGTTGAACAGCGGGTACAGCCAGTCGAAGTGCTCCACCCACGGCTCGCGAGGGTAGGCCGCCGCCAGGTGGGCGTGGATCTCCATCGCGAAGTGCGGGGCCAGCTGCAGGTTGGCGACGTCGGCGAGGGTGGCCAGCTTCAGGAACTGGGTGATGCCGCCGATGCGCGGGGCGTCGGGCTGGAGCACGTCCACCGCGCCGTGCCGGATCAGCTCGGCGTGCTCGGCGACGCTGGTGAGCATCTCCCCGGTGGCGATGGCGGTGTCCAGCGAGCGGGCGAGCTGGGCGTGGCCCTCGGCGTCGTAGGCGTCCAGCGGCTCCTCGATCCACACCAGGTCGAACTCCTCCAGCCGGCGGCTGACCCGCATGGCCGTCGGCCGGTCCCACTGCTGGTTGGCGTCGACCATCAGCGGAACGCCGTCGCCGAGGTGCTCACGGACGGCGCGGACCCGGCGCAGGTCCTCGGCCGAGTCGGGCAGCCCGACCTTGATCTTGATGCCGCCGATGCCCTGTTCGAGGGTCCGGGTGGCGTTGTCCCTGACCTGCTCGACCGACTCGTGCAGGAAGCCGCCGGAGGTGTTGTAGCAGCGCACCGAGTCGCGGTGCGCACCCAGCAGCTTGGCCAGCGGCAGGCCGGCCCGCTTGGCCTTGAGGTCCCACAGCGCCACGTCGATCGCGGCGATCGCCTGGGTCGAGGCGCCGCTGCGGCCCACCGACGCGCCGGCCCAGACGAGCTTGGTCCACAGCCGGCCGACGTCGCTGGGGTCCTCGCCGATCAGGTCGGGGGCGACCTCGCGGGCGTGCGCGAACTGGGCCGGGCCGCCGGCCCGCTTGGAGTAGCTGAACCCGACGCCCTCGTGCCCCTCCTCGGTGGTGACCTCGGCGAACAGGAAGGCGACCTCGGTCATCGGGCGCTGCCGGCCGGTGAAGACCTTGGCGTCGCTGATCGGGTTGGGCAGCGGCAGGGTGACCGAGGACAGGGTCACCGACTCGATCCGGTCGAGCACCGCCGGGGCGGTGGACCGCGGCGGGGCGGGCACGGTCGTCGTCATCTCGGATCTCCAGACGTGGGTCGGCGGACGAGGCTCAACGGACGAGGCTCAACGGACGAGGCAGGGGCGCTTGGGGTCGAACGCCCAGCCGGGGACGAGGTACTGCATCGCCACGGCGTCGTCCCGCGCGCCGAGACCGTGCTCGAGGTACAGCTCGTGCGCGGCGGCGAGGGCGTCGCGGTCGAGCTCGACGCCCAGCCCCGGTGCGGTGGGGACGGCGATCGCGCCGTCGCGGATCTGCAGGGGCTCGCGGGTCAACGCCTGCCCGTCCTGCCAGATCCAGTGCGTGTCCAGGGCGGTGATCTGCCCCGGGGCGGCGGCGCCGACGTGGGTGAACATCGCCAGCGACACATCGAAGTGGTTGTTGGAGTGCGAGCCCCAGGTCAGGCCGAAGTCCGAGCAGAGCTGGGCGACGCGGACCGAGCCGCGCATGGTCCAGAAGTGCGGGTCGGCCAGCGGGATGTCGACCGCGCCCGCGCGGACGGCGTGGGCCATCTGCCGCCAGTCGGTGGCGACCATGTTGGTCGCGGTGGGCAGGCCGGTCGCCCGGCGGAACTCCGCCATGGTCTCCCGGCCCGAGTAGCCGCCCTCGGCGCCCACCGGGTCCTCCGCGTAGGCCAGCACCCCGTGCAGGTCGCGGCAGAGCTCGATCGCCTCGGCCAGCAGCCAGCCGCCGTTGGGGTCCAGGGTGACCCGGGCGTCGGGGAACCGCTGCGCCAGCGCCCGGACGGCGGCGACCTCCTCACTCCCGGCGAGCACCCCGCCCTTGAGCTTGAAGTCGGAGAACCCGTAGCGGGCCTGCGCGGCCTCGGCGAGCGCGACGACGGCCTCCGGGGTCAGCGCCGGCTCGCGGCGCAGCCGCTCCCAGTCGTCGGCCGGGTCGGGCTCGGCCAGGTAGGGCAGGTCGGTGGCCGACCGGTCGCCGACGTAGAAGAGGTAGCCCAGCATCGGCACGCTGTCGCGCTGCTGGCCCTCGCCGAGCAGCTCGGCCACCGGCACCTCCAGGTGCTGGCCGAGCAGGTCGAGCAGGGCGGACTCCAGCGCGGTGACCGCGTGGATCGTCGTCCGCAGGTCGAAGGTCTGCAGGCCGCGGCCGCCGGCGTCCCGGTCGGCGAAGGTGGCCGCCACCTGCCGCAGCAGCCGGCCGTACTGGGCGACCGGCTGCCCGGCGAGCAGCGCACCGGCGTCCTCGACGGTGCGGCGGATCGCCTCGCCACCGGGGACCTCACCGACGCCGGTCCGGCCCTCGCTGTCGGTGACGATCGCGATGTTGCGGGTGAAGAAGGGGCCGTGCGCGCCGCTGAGGTTGAGCAGCATGCTGTCGTGCCCGGCGACGGGCACCACCTCGACGCGGGCGACGGTGGGCGTGCGGCCGGTCGGCATCGGAGTCCTCGCCGTCCTCTCGGTGGGTGGGTTCAGGAGACCTTGTCGACCAGGGCGGCGAGCTCGGCGAGCTCGGCCTCGGTGAGGTCCGCCAGCGGCGGGCGGACCCGGCCGCCGTCGCGGCCGACCGCGGTGAGGCCGGCCTTGACGATGGAGACCGCGTAGCCCTTGGCCCGGTCCCGGATGTCCAGGTACGGCAGGACGAAGTCGTTGAGCATCTGGTAGACGGCGGTGCGGTCCTGGGCGCGCACCGCGGCGTAGAAGCGGAGCGCGAACTCGGGCAGGAAGTTGTAGAGCGCCGAGGAGTACGTGGTCACCCCCAGCTGCAGCAGCGGCAGGGCGAAGGTCTCCGCCGTGGGCAGCCCGCCGACGTAGATCAGCCGGTCGCCGACACGGGCGTACGTGCGGGTCATCTGCTCGATGTCACCCACCCCGTCCTTGAGGCCGATCAGGTTGGGGTTGCGCTCGGCGACCTCGGCCACGGTGGTGTCGATCAGCACGGCGTTCGCGCGGCTGTAGACGATGACGCCCAGGTCGGTGGCGCGGCACACGGCGCTGATGTGCTCGACGAGCCCCCGCTGGCTGGCCTCGGTGAGGTAGGGCGGGAAGAGCAGCAGCCCGGAGGCGCCGGCGGCCTCGGCGGCCTGGGCCTGGGCGACGGAGACGGCGGTCCCGCCGGTGGCCGGTGCGATGACCGGCACCCGGTCGGCCACCTCGTCGACGGCGACGCGGACGACGCGGTCGATCTCCTCCGGGGTCAGCGAGAAGCCCTCGCCGGTCCCGCCCGCCGCGAACAGGCCGGCGACGTCGAAGCCCGCCTGCCAGGCCAGGTGCTCGCGGTACCGGGCCTCGTCGAACTGCAGGTCGGCGTCGAAGTGGGTCACCGGGAAGGAGAGCAGGCCGGACTTGAGCCGGTCAGCGAGGGCATCCGGGGGCAGCAGCGTCACGGAGATCGTGTCCTTGGGTCCGACGGGTCCGCACCGGGGTCCTCCGGCGGCACGGGCTGTGGTCGCGGCCACCGTAGGAAGGTCAGACGATGCACGTCCAAGTGCACTTTGGCATCACTCGATGCCTGGCCGGTATCAGAGTCGCCCGGCCCGGCGCTCCAGCACCGCGAGCGTCCGCCACAGCGCGGGGTTCTTGGAGTCCTTGGCCCAGAGCAGGTGCAGCTCGACCGGCTGGGGCACCGACGTCTCCAGCCGGACGAAGGCCACGCCCTCGATCGGCAGCCGCGCGGCGGACGCCGGGACGAACGCCACCCCGCGACCGGCCGCCACCAGCCAGAGCATGGTGAGCACCTGGCTCACCGTGTGCACCGTGTTCTCGGCGGCGACGGGCGCGACGCGGGCGACCAGGTCGTAGAAGTACTTCGCCTGGGTCGGCGAGTGCATGACCACCGGCGTCGAGGCCAGGTCCGCGGCCGTCACGGGCCGGCCCAGCTCCAGCAGCCGGTGGCCCACCGGGGCGGCCACGAGCAGCGCCTCGCGATGCAGGAGCCGGTTGCCGAACGCCTCCTCGTCGAAGGGCGGACGCCCCAGGCCCAGGTCGACCTCCTCGTTGAGCAGCCCGGCGACCTGCTCGCGGGTGACCATCTCGCTGAGGTCGACGTCGACGTCGGGCAGCTCGGCCGCCAGGTCGTTGAGCAGCCGGCCGAGGACGCCGTAGGTCGAGGCGGCGGTGAAGCCGATGCGCACCACACCGCTGGCCCCGGAGGAGACCCTGCGGGCGAGCTCGGGTGCGGAGTCGGCCAGGCCGAGCAGCCGCCGCGCCTCGACGAGGAAGACCTGACCCGCGGCGGTCAGGGTCACCCGGCGGTTGTCCCGCTCGAGCAGCTGGGCGCCGACGACCCGCTCGAGCTTCTGGATCTGCCGGCTCAGCGGGGGTTGGGTCATCTTCAGCCGCGCCGCAGCCCGGCCGAAGTGCAGCTCATCGGCCACAGCCACGAACCCGCGGAGTTGCTCGAGCGTGAATGCCATGCTGCCAAGGTATCAATCGATGCCTCAATGGATTTGGACAGGCATGAGGAAGGCTTCTTAGGCTCGCCGACGACCAGGCGTCCGTGACGCCACTCACACCGCCCGCGGCCCGGCCACGGCTGCTCTCCGAGGAGAACTCTCATGACCACGAACAACCGCGCGCGCCGCTGGGCGACGGCCGGCACCGGCTTCGCCCTCGCCCTCTCGCTGGCCGCCTGTGGCGGCAACGTCGGCGGTGGGGGGTCCGCCGAAGGCGAGGAGTTCCCGGGCGGTGACCCGATCACCGTGCTCGTCGGCCAGGACCCGGGCGGCAGCACCGACCTGATCGCCCGCGCGCTGGCCGACGAGGTCTCCGACGACCTCGGCGTCCCCGTCACCGTGGAGAACCGGCCCGGCGCCAACGGCGCGCTCGCCGCCCAGGAGCTGGCCGGCGCGGAGCCCGACGGTCACACCCTGATGGTCTACAACGGCAGCCTGGCCTACATCACGCCGCTGGCCGTCGCCGAGGGCGAGGCGCCCGACATCGCCGACTACGAGATCGTCACCGGCATCAGCCAGGACGACTACGTGCTGGTGACCGCGCCGTCCTCCGGCTTCACGACCGTGGAGGACCTCGCCGCCGCCGGGCGCCCGATCACGTTCGGGACGACGGGCGTGGGCACCGGCAGCCAGCTGTCCCAGGAGCTGCTCTTCGCGCAGGCCGGCATCGAGGCCACCGCCGTCCCCTTCGACGGCGGCTCCCCGACCCTCACCGCCGTGCTGGGCGGCCAGGTCGACGTCGGCTCCATCCAGCTGGGCGAGGCCATCGAGCAGATCGAGGCCGGCGAGCTGACCCCGATCGTGACCTTCGCCGAGGAGCGGGTCAGCTACCTGCCCGACACCCCGACCGCCGTCGAGGCGGGCTACGACGCGCCGGTCCAGCAGTCCCGCGCGGTCTTCGCCCCGAAGGGCACGCCGGAGGACGTCCTCGGGACCCTGCAGGCGTCGTTCCAGACCGCGTTCGGGTCCGAGGCCTACCAGCAGTTCAACGAGGACAACCAGCTGACGCCGAACGAGGTCGACGGCGAGGAGGTCCGCGAGACGTGGACCTCGAACCTGGAGCGGTACCGCGGCGTCGTCGAGCAGTACTCGATCGACCTCGGCGGGGACTCGTGACCTCTCCCGCAGGCGGGGCGCACGTCCCGGGGCGCCCCGGCGGCTCCACGGCCGCCGGGGCCACCCCCCCGGCCGACCCGGGGGTGCCGCCGGTGGAGCCCGCCGCCGGGGAGTTCGACCTCGAGGAGGCCATCCACCAGGTGGAGGCCGAGGAGCACGAGGGCCGCCCGCCGGCCGCCGGGCTGCTGGGCAACCTGGTCGTCGCCGCCGCCGTCGTCGTCCTCGGGGTCGCCGCGGTCGCCGGCTCGCTGGCCCTCGACGTCGGCAGCGCCGGCAGCCCGGCGGCGGGCACCTGGCCGCTCCTGGTCAGCGTCGTGGTCCTCGTCCTCGGCCTGGCGCTCGTCGCGACCGCCCGGCGCACCACCGACGCCGAGCGCTTCAGCCGCACCAGCTGGCTGGTGCTGGCGGGTCTGGCCACGATGGTCGTCTTCGTCGCGGTCATCTCGGTCATCGGCTTCGAGATCCCCGCCGCGCTGCTCGCCTTCGTCTGGCTCCGCTTCCTCGGGCGCGAGAGCTGGCGCACGTCCATCGTCGCGAGCCTCGCCATGGTGGTCGCCTTCTACCTCATCTTCGTGGCCGCCCTCTCGGTCCCCATCCCGCACCTGTTCTAGGAGACGCCGTGGACCTCGCCCCGGTGCTCGACGGCTTCGGCGTCGTGCTCGAGCCGACCAACCTGCTCTACTGCCTGATCGGCGTGGTCGTCGGCATGCTGGTCGGCGTGCTGCCCGGCCTGGGGCCGGCGGCGACCATCGCCATCCTGCTGCCGATCACCATCGGCATCGAGCCGGTGACCGCGATCATCATGCTGGCCGGCATCTTCTACGGCGCCCAGTACGGCGGCACGATCACCTCGGTCCTGCTGCGGCTCCCCGGCGAGGCCTCCTCGGTCGTCACCGTCTTCGACGGCCACGCCCTGGCCCGCAACGGCCGGGCCGGGACCGCGCTGGGCATCGCCGCGGTCGGCTCGTTCATCGGCGGCACCGTCTCGATCGTCGCGCTCTCCTTCGTCGCCCCACTGGTGGCCGGCTTCGCCCTGGACTTCGGCCCGCCGGAGTACACGGCCCTGGCACTGCTCGGCATCCTGCTGGTCGCCACCGTCAGCAGCGGGGACCGGCTCAAGGCCGTGATCGCCGCCTGCGTCGGCCTGCTGCTGGCCACCGTCGGCCGCGACACGTTCACCGGCGCCGAGCGGTTCACCTTCGACAGCCTCTCGCTCGCCGACGGCCTGGACTTCGTGCCGATCGCGATGGGCCTGTTCGGCCTGGGCGAGATCCTCTACAACCTGGAGGAGCGGCACCGCGCGGTGCACGCGCCGGCGACGGTGGCCAACGTGTGGCCGTCCAAGAAGGACCTGCGGGAGTCCTCGGGCGCCATCGGGCGCGGCTCGGTCCTCGGCTTCTTCCTCGGCATCCTGCCCGGCGGCGGCGCCACCCTGGCCTCCCTGGCCTCCTACGCGCTGGAGAAGCGCCGGTCGAAGACGCCCGAGCGCTTCGGCCGGGGTGCCGTCGAGGGCGTCGCCGCACCGGAGTCGGCCAACAACGCGGCCGCCACGTCGTCCTTCATCCCGCTGCTCACCCTGGGCATCCCCGCCAACGCCACGATGGCCGTCATCTACGGCGCGCTGCTCATCCAGGGCGTGCGTCCCGGCCCGCAGCTGGTCGACCAGGAGCCCGAGCTGTTCTGGGGCGTCGTCAACTCCATGTACGTCGGCAACATCCTGCTGCTGATCATGAGCATCCCGCTGGTCGGTCTGTTCGTGAAGATCCTGCGGGTGCGGGCGACGATCCTCGCGCCGATCACCGTGCTCATCACGCTGGTCGGGGTCTACACGGTCAACAACGACGTCTTCGACATCGTGCTCGTGATCGCCTTCGGTGCACTCGGCTACCTGATGAAGAAGCTCGGCTTCGACCCAGGCCCGCTGGTGCTCGCCTTCGTCCTGGGCGCGCTGCTCGAGGAGTCGCTGCGCCGCTCGCTGCTGCTGTTCGGCGGCGACCCGACCGGCTTCTTCAGCCGGCCCATCTCCGGGACACTGCTCGTCCTGTTCCTCCTCGTGGCGCTGCTCCCGCTGATCCGGGCCGCCCTCCCCCGCCGACGGGCCGACGCCCGTCGTGACACCAAGGAGCTCGTGTGACCGTCCTCGTCGCCTACGTCCCCACCCCCGAGGGGGACGCCGCCTTCACCGCGGCCGTCGAGGAGGCCGGCCGGCGCAACGCGCGGCTGGTCCTCCTCAACACCCCGCGCGAGGGGGCACCGGTGAGCGCGGCGCTCGCGGACGAGGACGGCGTCCGCGACCTCGCCGCCCGGGCCCGGGCTGCCGGGGTCGACCTCGAGGTGCGCCAGGACGCGCACACCGGCGACCTGGCCGACGAGGTCGTGCGCGTCGCCGCCGCGATCGAGGCCTCGGTGATCGTGATCGGCCTGCGCCGGCGCTCGCCGGTCGGCAAGCTGCTCATGGGCAGCACGGCCCAGCGGATCCTGCTCGACGCCGACCGCCCCGTGCTCGCCGTCAAGCCCTGAGGCTCCCGCACGCGGCTCCCGGCGTCTGACCCTTCGGCGCCGGCGGGCCGGTCCGGGGCGGTAGTGCTGTGCGGAGGACGGGCGGCGTCCTCCGCACAGCGCACGTCGAGGGGATGTGCAAGGTCGTCACATACGCCGCAGCCGGGCGCTCCGCCCCCACCGGCGGCCGGGCGACGCGGCGCGCACCGGACCGTGGTGCCGGGCACCCTGGGCGCGGGAGGATCGGCGGTGCCGGACCGCACCCGTCCGGTAGCGGACACCCCGAGGGAGGCCGGCGATGGGTGAGCGCACGACGTGCCTGGTGGTCGGGGGCGGCCCGGCCGGGATGGTCCTGGGGCTGCTCCTGGCCCGCGCGGGCGTCGAGGTGACGGTGCTGGAGAAGCACGCGGACTTCCTCCGCGACTTCCGCGGCGACACCGTGCACCCCTCGACGCTGCAGCTGCTCGACGAACTCGGCCTCGCCGAGGAGTTCGACCGGCTGCCGCACACGAAGGTCGAGCAGGTCGTCATCCCCACGGCCGACGGGGACACCGTGACCCTCGGGGACTTCCGCCGACTGCACGTCCCCTACCCCTACATCGCGATGACGCCGCAGTGGGACCTGCTGGACCTGCTCGCCGACGCCGGACGCCGGGAGCCGACCTTCACGCTGCGCATGCAGACGGAGATGACCGACCTGATCCGCGAGGACGACCGGGTCTGCGGCGTGCGGTACCGCACCACGGACGGCACCACCGGCGAGATCCGGGCCGACCTCACCGTGGCCTGCGACGGCCGGCACTCCCTCGCGCGGCGGCAGGCGGGTCTACGCCCCCGGGAGTTCGCCGTCCCCATCGACGTCTGGTGGTTCCGGCTCCCCCGCAGGCCGGACGACCACCCCGACGCCCTGGCCCCGCACGCGGCCCCGGGCCGGTTCGCCATCGTCATCCCGCGCGAGACGTTCCTGCAGGTGGCCTACGTCGGCCGCAAGGGCACCGACGCCCAGCTGCGGGCCCGCGGCATCGAGGCGTTCCGCGCGGACGTCGCCGAGCTCATCCCCGAGTTCCGGGACCGGGTGGACGAGCTGGCATCGATGGACGACGTGAAGCACCTCGACGTGCGGGTCGACCGGCTCGTGCAGTGGCACGTCGACGGGCTGCTGTGCATCGGGGACGCCGCGCACGCGATGTCGCCGGTCGGTGGCGTCGGCATCAACCTCGCCGTCCAGGACGCCGTGGCCGCCGCGACCCTGCTGGCCGAGCCGTTGCGGAACGGCACCGTGGCCCCCTCCGACCTGGCCGCCGTGCGCGCCCGCCGGATCCTGCCGACCGTGGCCGTGCAGACCCTCCAGCGGGCGATGCACCGCGGCTTCGTGGGCCCGCTAGTCGAGGGACGGCGGGCCGGTCCGCCCAAGCCGGTGCTCGCGCTGGTGCACCGGTTCCCGCAGCTGTCCGTCGTCCCGGCGTACCTGATCGGGGTGGGGCTGCGGCCGGAGCACGCGCCGGCCTTCGCCCGGCGCGCCCCCGCGTCCGCCTGACCACCCGGGACCTCCGCACCTGGTGCCCGCCGCGCACGCCCGACAGCCTCGGGCGATGGACGACGGGCGCACCGACGGGACCCTGACCGCCGACCGGGTGGTGCCGCTCGACGCGGCCTTCTTCGCCGATCCGCACGCCCTCTACGCACGGCTGCGCGTCGAGGAGCCGGTCGCGCGAGCGGTGACCCCGGTCGGCCTCCCGGTCTGGCTGGTCACCCGCTACGACGACGTCCGGGAGGCCCTCACCGACCCGCGGCTCGCCAAGGACGCCGACGGGTTCTCCCGGGTGCTGGAGAGCAAGCCGCTGCCGTCGGGTTCTCGCGTGGCCTTCACCCAGGAGCTCAACCGGCACCTGCTCAGCACCGACCCGCCCGACCACACCCGGCTGCGCAAGCTGGTCAGCCGGGCGTTCACGGTGCGCGCCGTCTCCGCCCTGCGCCCGCAGGTGGAAGCGATCGCCGGCCGGCTCGCCGACCGGATGGCCGCCGGGCCGGCGGAGGTCGACCTGCTGGACGCCTTCGCCTTCCCCCTGCCCATGGGCGTGATCTGCGAGCTGCTCGGCGTGCCGGAGGGCGAGCGAACGTCGTTCCGCCGCTGGTCCAACACGCTGTTGGCCTCCGACGGCACCGTCGACGAGCGCACCGCCGCCGGGACGGCCATGGCGGGGTACCTGACCGCGCTGGTGGCGCAGAAGCGGGCGCGACCGGCGGACGACGTGCTGTCGGCGATCGTCGCGGCCGCCGAGGACGCCGACCGGCTCTCGTTCGACGAGACCGTGTCGATGGCCTTCCTGCTGCTGGTCGCCGGCCACGAGACGACGGTCAACCTCATCGGCAACGGCGTCCTGGCGCTGCTGCGCCGTCCGGACCGGCTCGCGGAGCTGCGCGCCGACCCCGCCCTGGTCCCCGCCGCGGTGGAGGAGTTCCTGCGCCTGGACGGGCCGGTCAACCTGGCCACCTACCGGCACACCACGGCGCCCGTCGAGGTGGGCGGGACGACCATCCCGGCCGGCGAGGTGGTGCTGGTGTCCCTGGCGTCGGCCAACCGGGACCCGGACCACTACGCCGCCCCCGACGAGCTCGACCTGCACCGCGAGGCCTCGCACCTGGCCTTCGGGCACGGCATCCACCACTGCCTCGGCGCCCCGCTGGCCCGGCTCGAGGGCGAGGTGGCGTTCCGGACGCTGCTCGCCCGGTTCTCCGACCTGGTCCTCGCCGTCGACCCCGGCGAGCTGACCTGGCGGCAGAGCATCCTGATGCGCGGCCTGACCCGGCTGCCGGTGCGACTGCGCTGACCCAAGGCCTGCTGCACGCGTAGAGCGCCTGCGTCCCGGAAGGAAGTCCATGGAAGAGCTCTTGGCTCTCGGGGATCCGTGCCGCAGGAGGCTGAACGACGAGCCAGCGCAGTCCCCACATCGCGTCCGGTGCATCTCGTCAGGGACCACCGCTGCTGGTAGGCGAGAAGGTGATCCGATCCGCGCCAGCGGGTGAACCCTCCTCTTCGTCGCGGAGAGCGTCGGTCCTGCCTGATGTCAGCCTGCACGTCACCGGTGTCAGTTCCGAGACCCATGGGGTTGCCATGTCCATCGACAACGACATCTACAACCAGCATGCAGCCAGCTGGTGGGATGAGGACGATCCACTCAACATGCTGCACGGCAGCGTCACTCCAGCACGGTTCGGCTACTTCGTTGCCGTTTTGGAGAGGCTTGGTCGCCGCCCGTCCGGGCTCCGGGCCTTGGACATCGGCTGCGGGGGTGGCTTCCTCGCGGAGGAGTTCGCCCGGCTGGGCTGCCGCGTCGTGGGCGTCGACCCCTCTGCGCCGTCGATCGAAACCGCCCGCCGCCACGCTGCGGACCGTGGGCTGGAGATCGACTACCGGGTTGGCTCCGGGGAGCACCTGCCGGTGGAGGACGGGGAGTTCGACCTCGCCTATTGCTGCGACGTCCTCGAGCACGTCGACGACCTGGACCAGGTGATCCACGAGACCGCCCGTGCCCTAAAACCGGGCGGGACCTACATGTTCGACACGGTCAACCGCACACTCGTCAGCAGAGTCCTCGCCATCAAGGTCATGCAGGAATGGCGCGCGACCCGTGTCTTCGACACACCCGTCCATGTGTATGACATGTTCATCAAACCGAGGGAGCTCGAGTCCGCGATGGCGCGCCACGGGCTGCGATTGCAGGAGACGGTCGGGCTGGGGCCGCGGACCAAAAATCCATCGATCGCCGTCCTCGGCTTCACGCGGGCCAGGCGAGGCCAGATCTCCTACGGGGAGCTCAGCCGAGAACTCGACTTCGGACAGACGAAGACGAAGTGGATGTCCTACATGGGGTACGCGACACGGACCTGACACGCCTTCGTGGCGGGCTCGCCGACCCTCCTCGTGGCAACTCCCGATCGACGGTGGAGTGCCAGGACCAGGCGCCAGTAGTCCTGTGTCCCTGAATGGGCCGCTGGGAGACCGCCGACATGGTGCGGGGCGGCGTCAGGCGTCCAGACCGAGATGCACTGCGCCGCCCGGTAGGACGGGGAGGTGCAGATCCTGGGGACCGGCCCGGACGACGAGCGCTTCGCCACCTGGGGGGAGGTGTGGGCCGCCAGCCAGCGCGCCGACCATCCCCACGGGCTCCCCCGACCGGCGAGCGACCACGTCGCCCGGGGACGCCGCCCGTCACGCCGCCTCGTCACGCCGGGCGGCTCGATGGACGGCACCCACCGCGCCGCGGTCGCCGGGGACACCTTCGCCGGCGCCCTCCAGCTGCTGCTGCCGGTCCTCGACAACACGACGGTCGCGTACGTCGGCCTGGCGGTGCGCCCGGAGCACCGCCGCCGCGGCATCGGCAGCGCGCCGCTCCAGCAGGCCGAGGAGCTGTCCGGGTCCGCCGGCGGTCGGCGCGACGCTGCCGGCGGTGCGGCGGATCAGCACCTACAACTGCGACTCGGACCGGCCGGTGGTGGCGGTCAACGAGGCTCTGGGTTTCCGCCGAGCGGGTGGTCTGACCACCTGGTCGCGCCGGATCTGACCGTCATCGGGAGGTACTCGCCGTCGAGGAAGTCGGTGATCATGCCGGCGATCTCGGCCGGGCGCTCCAGGATGAACAGGTGTCCCCCGCCCCGGACGACGTGCAGCCTCGCGTCGGGGATGCGCCAGGCGAGGATCCGCCCGTTGATGAGCGGGATGATGGGGTCGTCGTCCCCGGAGATGACCAGCGTGGGCTGTCGCAGGGTGTGCAGCCACGGCATGCTGCTCCACCCGGTGATCGCGTAGAGCTGGCCCATGTACCCGATCGCCGACGGAGGCCGCACCCGGCCGATGACCGTGTGCAACAGCCGGTGCGGGTCGGTGCGGGCCATGCCGCCGTAGATGCGCCCGGCGATCTGCAGGTAGTGCTCGGCATTGCGGTACCGGCGCGGCGTCGCCAGGGCGAGCAGAGCCGACGGCGCGCCCGGCATGCCGCCCAGTCCCGGCGCGGTGGCCGCGAGCACCAGGCCCCGCACCCGGTCCGGCGCCTGCTTGGCCAGCTGCTGGGCCACCACGCCGCCGAGGGAGATGCCGAAGACGTCGACCTCATCGAGCCCGAGCGCGTCGAGCAGCCCGGTGACCGTCCGCACCAGGCCCGGCATCCGCCGCGGGCTCCGGTACGGCGTCGACCCGCCCATGCCCGGCGCGTCGAAGCTGATCACCTGCCGGCCGCGGGCGGCCAGCTCCTGCTCGAACGGCTCGGCCAGCTCCAGGCTGGCGCCCAGACCGGTGATGAGCAGCAGCGGCCGTCCGGTGCCGCGGACCGAGGTCCGCAGCCGCACCTCCTCGACCCGGACGGTGCGGAACTGCTGCGCCCCCCTCACGCGAACGCCGAGGCGCCGGTGATGTCCCGGCCGACGATGAGGGTCTGGATGGTCTCGGTGCCCTCGAAGGTGTGGATCGACTCGATGTCGGCCATGTGCCGGATGACGTGGAAGTCCAGCAGGATCCCGTTGCCGCCGAGCAGGTCGCGCGCCTCGGCCAGCACCGCGCGGGCGGTGCTGGTGTTGTGCGCCTTGGCCAGCCCGGCCAGCGTCGGCTCGATGCGCCCGGCCAGCGCCAGGTCGGCCAGCCGCCGGCAGTACAGCTGCATCGAGGTGACCTTGGCCAGCATCCCGACCAGCCGCTCCTGGATCAGCTGGAACTCCACCAGCGGCTTGCCGAACTGCTTGCGCCGCCCGGCGTAGGTCAGCGCCGCCTCGTACCCCGCGACGGCGTGGCCCAGCGCCATCCAGGCGCAGGAGCCGCGGGTGGTGGCCAGGACCGCGCCGGTGTCCTTGAACGACCGGCCCCCGGGGAGCATGTTCTCGGCCGGGACCCGCACGTCCTCCAGCTCGATCTCGGCCTGCCACACCGCGCGCAGCGAGCCCTTGCCCTCGATCCGGCGGGCCCGATAGCCCTGCGTCCCCTTCTCCACCAGAAAGCCCTTGACCTGCCCGTCGTCGGTGTCGCGGGCCCAGACCACGACGACGTCGGCGATGGTGCCGTTGCCGATCCACTTCTTGGACCCGTTGAGCACGTACGACTCGCCGTCCCGGCGGGCCGAGGTCTCCAGGGCGATGGAGTCCGAGCCGTGGTCGGGCTCGGTGAGCGCGAAGGCCCCGAGCGCCTCGCAGCGGGCCATCGGCGGCAGCCAGCGCTGCTTCTGCTCCTCCGAGCCGAGCATGGCGATCGACTTCATCGCCAGGCCGGCCTGGACGCCGAGGAAGGTGCCCAGGCTGCCGTCCCCGCGGTTGAGCTCCATGTGCACCAGGCCGGCCGACAGCGCGTCCATCGGCGGGCAGCCGTAACCCTCGATGCCGTCGCCGACCAGGCCAGCCGCACCCAGCTTCTCGGCCAGCTCCCGGGGGAACTCGGCCCGCTCCCAGTAGCCGTTGATCACCGGCAGCACCTCGTCCTCGACGAAGGTGCGGGTGCGGAGCAGGTGGTCCATCTGCTCCGGCGAGAGGTCCTCGCGCAGCTGGAAGTAGTCCGTGGACAGCGCCTTGCCGATGTCCTCTGCGAGTGTCACGTCGGTCCTCTCCCGTCGGGTGCCGGCGGTCACTTGTCCCGCACGTAGCTGCCCGGGGCGTCCTCGCGCACGCGGAACCGGGCGCTGCCGAGTTCGTCGGGCGCGGGCTTGTCCGGCCCGGAGCGCTCCCCCAGCCAGGCGGCGTGGTCCGGCCACCAGGAGCCCTTCTCGGTACGGGCGGTCTCCGTCCACTGCGCGGCGGGGACGGAGTTGCCGTCGGTGACCCGGTAGCTGGACTTGGGGTTGCCGGGCGGGTTGACCAGTGCGGCGATGTGCCCGTTGGTGGACTGGACGAAGCGGACCTTGCCGCCGAGCAGCTGGCTGCTGCGGTAGCAGGCGTCCCACGGACAGATGTGGTCAGCTGAACCGGCCAGCACGTAGGAGTCGAGGGTGATCTGGCTGAGGTCCACCTCGGTGCCGAGCATGGTCACGCTGCCGGGGTGGGTCAGCTTGTTGTGCAGGGCGACGTCGACGAAGTCGGCGTGCAGCTGAGCAGTCATCCGGGTGGTGTCGGAGTTCCAGGACAGGATGTCGAACTTCGGCGGCTGCTTGCCCTGCAGGTAGTTGTTGACCCAGTAGTTCCAGATCAGGTCGTTGGGCCGCAGCCAGGCGAACACCTCGGCGAGCTTCCGGCCGTCCAGGTAGCCCGCGCGCCGGGAGGCCTCGACGGCCTGGGCGGCGGCGTCCGCGTCCATCAATCCGGTCAGGCCGGCGCGGGTGTGGTCCAGCACGGTGACCAGCAGGCTGAGGCTGGCCAGTCGGTCCTGCCGGCCGGTCGCCGCCAGCACGGCGGCGGTCATGCTGGCCAGGATGCCCCCGGAGCAGGTGCCGAGCAGGTGGGTGGTGTCGGCGCCGCTGATCTCCTCGACCGCGTCGAGGGCGTCGGTGATGGCCGTGCCGTAGGTGTCGAGGCCCCAGTCGCGGTGCCGGGCGTCGGGGTTGCGCCAGGACATCATGAAGACCTGCTGGCCCTGGTCGACCAGGTGCTCGACCATGCTGCGGCCGGGCGCGAGGTCCAGCACGTAGTACTTGTTGATCGTCGGCGGCACGAACAGCACCGGCACGGTGCGGACGGTGGGCGTCGTCGGCCGATACTGGATGAGCTCGAACACCGGCGTCCGGAGCACCACCGCCCCGGGCGTGACCGCGAGGTCCCGGCCCACCTCGTAGGCGTCGGGGTCCACCATCGTCGGTATCCGAGGCGTGCTGGCGAGGTCGCGCACCAGGTTCCGTGGGCCCTTGACGACGTTGGCCCCGGCGCTGTCGATGAAGGCCTTCCAGGCGACCGGGCTGATCAGCGGGTTGTTGCTCGGCGAGAGTGCGTCCACGAGGTTCGAGCCGGCGGAGCGCACCCGCTCGGCGTCCCGCCACTCCAGCGGGACGTCGTGCAGCAGGCCCAGCGCGGTCTCGCCGGTGGCGAGGTAGGCCTGCACCAGCCGCCGCAGCACCGGGTTCTCCGTCCACGCCGGGTCCGCGAAGCGCTTGTCCCGCTTGGAGGGGGCCACATCGCTGGTGCCCGCGGCGATCTGCGCCAGCTGGCCGGCCAGCGACCGGGCCCGCGCGGCCACCCGGTCCGGGCGACGGGCCAGCCCGCCCAAGAACTTGAGCCCTGGCTTGCCCGGGGACAGCCGGCGGACCGTCCCCTGGGCCGCCTGCGTGAGCAGCAGGTCGAGGGGCGCGGCCGCACCGGCCACCTCGCGCGAGTCGTCGACCGATGCCATGTCGTCTCCTCCGAGACGGTGATCCCCTCCTGGGGACCTCCGACCCTTGTGCGTTGGGTCACGGGACGCTTCCTGAGCATCATGCCTGGCGACGTCGGCCGCGCCCATTCGGGGGGAGCCGCTCTCATCCCAGCGGAGGGCCTGCACCGCGTCCGCGGACGGGAGCCTGCTGGTCGCTCGGCGGGTGGAGCCGGTGCGTGACGGGGGTCGATCAGCCCTCGACCGGTCCGCAGGCGATGCGCCCTCCGGCGTCGCCGGTGTTGCGCGTCATCTGGTCCGGCCCGCCGGGGGCGTAGCGCTCCGGGACGTTCGCGTAGTTGTCGGGGTCGGCGTGGACCATGACCGCGCTGCCGTCGCCGTCGGTGAGCTGGTCGAGGGTCAGCGCGTCGGTCACGGCCGTGAGGGTCCCGGTGCCGGCCTCGGTCACGTACAGCAGCGGCAGGTCGCCCGCGTGCTCCCCGTGATCGGTCTCCCCGGCACCGATGTGGCCGCCGGCCGACAGGAAGTCCCCCGTCATCGACGGGTCGGCCGGGCTGGGGCTGTCCGGCTCGCAGACGCCGACGGCGTGCAGGTGGAACCCGTGGAAGCCCGGCGGCAGGCCGGTGACCTGGACGTCGACCTGCGTGCCGTCCTCGACCTCGGTGAGGGTCGCGACGCCCACCTCGCGACCGTCGGGATCGACCAGCCGGGAGGTGAGCTCGGCGGAGCCGGAGCCGGAGCCGGAGCCGGAGCCGGAGCCGGTGCCGGCCGAGGCGGAGTCCGCCGCCGCGCCCGCGCCGGAGGACCCGGACTGCGCCTCGTCGGCCCCCGCACAACCGCACACGACGGCGAGGACGCAGGCGGACAGAGCTGGGGCGACGACCGGTCGGCGCATCGGGTCCTCCTGGGATCGGGCAGTGGCCCAGGTTCCTCCGGACCGGCGCTCCGGGCTACGACTTCACGCCTCGGCCGGCGGGACACACCCGGCATGCCGCCGGGACACGCTGGGGCGACCGCAGGAGGACGGGGACCGGCGGGCCGGCGCGTCCCCGACGGGTCCCGGCGGGGGTCGAGGTGGGAGGGCGTCTGGAGTCAGCGGGCGAGCGAGCGGCTGATCACCAGGCGCTGGATCTGGTTGGTGCCCTCGAAGATCTGCATCACCTTGGCCTCGCGCATGTACCGCTCGACCGGGAAGTCGCGGGTGTAGCCGTATCCGCCGAGCACCTGGACGGCGTCGGTGGTCACCCGCATCGCCGCGTCGGTGGCCACCAGCTTGGCCACCGACGCCTGCCGGCCGTAGGGCCGGCCGGCGTCCCGGCGGCGGGCGGCGTCGAGGTAGCTGGCCCGCGCGGTGTCCACCGCGGCGGCCATGTCGGCCAGCAGGAAGCCCAGCCCCTGGTGGTCGATGATCCTCCGGCCGAAGGTGCTGCGCTCGTGCGCGTAGTCCACCGCGGCCTCCAGCGCCGCCTGCGCCAGGCCGGTGGCGACCGCCGCGATGCCGAGGCGCCCGGAGTCCAGCGCGGAGAACGCGATGCTCAGGCCCTGCCCCTCAGCGCCGATCAGCCGGTCGGCCTCGATCCGCGCGCCGTCCCAGTTGGCCATCGTGGTCGGGATCGCGTGCAGCCCCATCTTCTCCTCCGGGCGGCCGAACGACAGGCCCTCGACCCGCCCCGGCGCCAGGAAGCAGGAGATGCCGCGCGAGCCCTCACCGGTGCGGGCGAACAGCGCGTAGAAGTCGGCCCTGCCGCCGTGGGTGATCCAGGACTTGGTGCCGGTCACCCGGTACCCGCCCTCGACCGCCTCCGCCCGGCACGCCAGCGCCGCGGCGTCCGACCCGGCCTGCGGCTCGGACAGCGAGTACCCGCCGACCAGCTCACCGGCCAGCATCGCCGGCAGCCAGCGCTCCTGCTGCGCAGGCGTGCCGAAGGTGGCCAGCGGGTGGCAGGACAGCCCGTGCACCGACACCGCCACCGCCACCGCCGCCCACCGCGCGCCGAACTCCTCCAGCACCTGCAGGTACACCTCGTAGGGCTGCCCTCCCCCGCCGAGCTCCTCGGGGTAGGGCAGGCCGAGCAGCCCCAGCCCGCCGAGCGTCGCGAACAGCCCCTCGGGATAGGTCTCGGCCCGCTCGTGCTCCGTCACGCGGGTCGCCAGCTCCTTGTCCGCGACCTCGCGGACCAGGGCCAGCAGGTCCTCGGCCTCTTCGCCGGGCAGCAGACGATCCACGGTCACGGTGGTCCCTCCAGGGAGTGCACGGGCGCCGGTCAGCTCTTGAGCTCGGGGAACTGGTCGTCCCGCCACTCCACGCCGGAGCGCGGATCGGCGGTGGCGAGCTCCTCCTCGCGGGCGCGGAGCTCCACCCGCCGGATCTTCCCCGAGATGGTCTTGGGCAGCTCGGCGAACTCGATCCGCCGCACCCGCTGGTAGGGGTTGAGGTGCTCGCGGGCGTACCGCAGCACCGACAGCGCCGTCTCCCCCGTCGGCTCGTGCCCCGGAGCCAGCGTGACGTAGGCCTTGGGCACCGCCAGCCGCAGGGCGTCCGGCGCCGGGACGACGGCTGCCTCGGCGACCGCCGGGTGCTCGATGAGCACCGACTCCAGCTCGAACGGGCTGATCTTGTAGTCGCTGGCCTTGAAGACGTCGTCGGTGCGCCCGATGTAGGTGACGTACCCGTCGGCGTCGACGCTCGCGACGTCCCCGGTGTGGTAGTACCCGCCGGCCATCGCCTCAGCGGCGCGCTCGGGATCGCCCTGGTAGCCGGTCATCAGCGGGAGCGGGTGCTGCGCGAGGTCCAGGCAGATCTCCCCCTCCCCCGGCCCCTCGACCGGGCGGCCGGTGATCGGGTCGACCAGCACCACCGGCACGCCGGGCAGCGGACGGCCCATGGACCCGGGCTTGACCTCCGACCCCGGCGTGTTGCCGATCTGCGCGGTGGTCTCGGTCTGGCCGTACCCGTCGCGGATGGTCAGCCCCCAGGCACGCCGCACCTGCTCGATGACCTCCGGGTTGAGCGGCTCGCCGGCGCCGATGACCTCGCGCAGCGCGCCGGGACCGCCGGACAGGTCGGCGTGGATCAGCATCCGCCACACCGTGGGCGGCGCGCAGAAGGAGGTGACGCCGTGCTCGCGGACGAGGGCCAGCAGCGCGGCGGGGTCGAAGCGCCGGTAGTTGTAGACGAGGGCGGTGGCCTCGACGATCCACGGCGCGAAGAAGCAGGACCAGGCGTGCTTGGCCCACCCCGGCGAGGAGATGTTGAGGTGCACGTCGCCGGGCTGCAGGCCCAGCCAGTACACCGTCGACAGGTGCCCGACCGGGTAGGAGACCTGGGTGTGCTCGACCAGCTTCGGGCGGGACGTCGTCCCGGAGGTGAAGTACAGCAGCAGCGGGTCGCCGGGCGCGGTCCCCGGGTGCTCCACCGGGGCGTGCTCGAGGTCCGCGGCGGCGTGCAGGTCGGCCCAGCCCTCGGCCGGCCCGACGCTGATCCGGGTGTAGTCGCCGGGGACCTCGTCGAACGTCGCGACGTCGGCCGCGTTGCAGACGACGTGCCGGGCACCGCCGCGGGTGATCCGGTCGACCAGGTCGGCCGGGCCGACCGCGGTGGTGGTCGGCATGATCACCGCCCCGAGCTTCGCCACCGCGAGCATCGACTCCCACAGCTCGACCTGGTTGCCGAGCATGAGCAGCACCGGGTCGCCCTTCCCGACGCCCCGGCCGGCGAGCCACGCGGCCAGCCGGTCCGACGCGCGCGACATCTCCGCGTAGCTGCGCCGCGTCGTCGTCCCGTCCTCCTCGACCAGGACCAGGGCGGGGCGGTCGCTGTCCCGGGCGACGGCGTCGAACCAGTCGACCGCCCAGTTGAACCGATCCCCGAGCTCGGGCCAGCGGAACTCGGCGACCGCCTGCTCGTGCCGGCCGCGCAGCCCGAGCAGCTGGTCCCGGCTCGCCCGGTAGGCCTCGGTGACGTCCATCCGGTGTCCTCCCCTGTGCCTCGTCGCGCGCCGGCCGGCACCCGGTCGCCGGCGGCTTCCGGATGGTCGGACGTCCGAATAAGTTGTGCCCGGGGTCACTCTAGGGCCCCTCCACGGACGGCCGGGCCCCAGGAGACGAACGTGTTCGACGAGACGCTGACCAGCACGATCGCCCAGGCCCGCGGGCACGCGCTCGGCGACCTGCTGCGGCGCTCCGCGGCCCGTGCGCCGGGCCGGACGGCCCTGCGCTACCGCGACCGGTCGCACACCTACGCCGAGCTGGACGCGGCGGCGGACCGTACGGCGAACGCGTTGACCGCACGGGGCGTGGCGAAGGGCGACCGGGTGGCCCTGCTGTCCCACAACGACGACGGGTACGTCGTGCTCACCTTCGCCCTCGCGCGCCTGGGCGCGATCGCGGTACCGGTCAACTTCATGCTCCAGGCGGGCGAGGTCGCCTACATCCTCGAGCACTCGGGGGCCACCGGACTGGTGGCGGAGGCCGCACTGCTGCCGGTGGCGCAGGAGGCCGTGAAGCTGGCCGAGCGCGAGGAGGCGGTCCGGGTCCGGGGTGTCCTGGGCAGCGCGGGCGGACTGCTGCCCGGCGGGTGGGAGGCGGTCGAGACCTGGACGGCGCACGAGGACGCCTCCGCGCCGCAGGTGGCGGTCGCCGACGACGACGTGCTGCAGCTGATGTACACGAGCGGCACCGAGTCACGGCCCAAGGGCGTGATGATGACCAGCCGCAGCCTGGTCAGCCAGTACGTCAGCTGCATCGTCGACGGCCGCTACACCGCCGGGGACGTCGCCCTGCACGCGCTGCCGCTGTTCCACGTCGCCGCCCAGCACTGCTTCCTCATGCCGAACCTGTACCTGGGCGGGACGAACGTCGTCCTGGACGGGCCGGACCCGGCCACCGTGCTGGAGACGGTGGAGCGGGAGCGGGTGACCAGCCTGTTCTGCCCGCCGACGGTGTGGATCGGGCTGCTGCGCTCCCCCGACTTCGACCGCCGCGACCTGTCGTCGTTGGCCACCGGCTACTACGGCGCGTCGATCATGCCGGTGGCCGTCGTCGAGGAGCTGAGCCGCCGGCTGCCGGACATGGCGCTGTTCAACTTCTACGGCCAGACCGAGATGTCCGCGCTCGCCCTGGTGCTCTCCCCCGAGGACCAGCTGCGCAAGCCCGGGTCGGCCGGCACGGCGGTGGTGAACAGCGAGACCCGGATCGTCGACGAGGCCGACGAGCCGGTCGGCCCCGGCGTCGAGGGCGAGATCGTGCACCGCAGCCCGCACGCCACGGCCGGCTACTGGAACGACCCGGAGAAGACGGCGGAGGCGTTCCGCAACGGCTGGTTCCACAGCGGTGACCTCGGCGTCATGGACGAGGACGGCTACATCACCGTCGTCGACCGCAAGAAGGACGTGATCAAGACCGGCGGGGAGAACGTCGCCAGCCGCGAGGTCGAGGAGGTCCTCTACCAGCACCCCGCCGTCGCGGAGACCGCCGTCTTCAGCATCCCGCACCCGAGGTGGATCGAGGCCGTCGCCGCGGTCGTCGTCCCGCGGGCGGGGCAGACGGTCGATCCCGAGGAGCTGGTCCGGTTCTGCCGGGAGCGGCTGGCCGGCTACAAGACGCCGAGGTACGTGGCCGTCGCCGACGGCCTGCCCAAGAACGCCAGCGGCAAGATCCTCAAGCGCGAGCTCCGGACGACGTACGCGGACCTGGCCGGTTGACCGGGGCGGCCCGCGCGGTGCGCGCTCACGGCCGGGTGGCGACGAGCGCCGTCCAGCAGCCGGCGAGCCGGGTCTCCTGGGCGGCCACGGTGAGCCCCGCGGCCGCGCAGGCGGCGGCCAGGCCCTCCGGGGTCGGGCGGTCGCCGTCGGCGGGGTGGCGGGACACCGCCCGCAGCGGCCGGCTGTCGACGATGCGCGCCGTCATCTCGCAGGAGTAGAGGCGCCCGCCCGGGCGGAGCACCCGTGCCGCCTCCCGGACGACGTCCCGCCAGGCGTCGGCGTGGTGCAGGACGTGGTAGCCGAAGACCGCGTCGTAGGCCCCGTCGTGCGCGGTCAGCGCCGTCGCGTCGCCGCGCTGCACGTCGACCCGCCCGGTCAGGTCGCGCACCGCCTCGCGGCACGCCGCGACGCTGTCCTCGAACCGCTCGACGCCGTCGGCGTGCGCGGCGCCGAACACCTCCAGCGCCAGGCGCAGCCCGGTGCCCCGGCGCCCGGTGCCGAGCTCCAGCACCCGGCCGCCGGACACCGGCCCGCCGAGTCTCAGCAGGACGGGCGCCTCGACGCGGCGCTGCACCAGCGCGCGCAGGCGCGCGTCGACCCAGAGCCGGTTGGCGTCGACGAGGGTCGGCGGGACGGGACGGGAGGACCTGTTCCCCATCGTGCCGTCCTGCCCCGCCGACGCGGCGGGCAACCGCAGGTCAGCCCCGGTAGTTCACGTGCGGGTGGTCCATGTGGTTGGCCGTCGCGCCGCCGCGGTCCGCCATCGCCTTCCAGGAGCCGTTCGGCGAGGACAGCATCCGCTGCTGCCAGATGATGTAGTCGACGCCCAGCTCGTCCCAGTGGGCGATGTGGTACTCGACGATCGCGTCCCCGAGGGCGGCGTCGGACATGACCATGTAGTCCAGCGCCAGGCCGGAGGGGTGGCCGCCCGGGTCGGCGGCGCTGGGGCGGGTGCCGCCCAGGGTGATCGAGTCGGCGCCGGGCACGTTGCTGACGACGGCGTTGGCGGCGGCCTGCACCACGGCGGCGACGGGGCCCGCGGAGTTCTTGATCTTGGCCACCGCGCCGGCCGCGGCGGCCGCCCGGGGCTCGGCGGCCGCGGGAGCGGCCGCACCCGCCTGCGCCGGAGCGGCCTGGCCGGCAGCGGCAGTGGACGCAGCCGCGGCCTCGGCGGCCGCCTTCGCGGCGGCCTCAGCCTCGGCCTTCGCCTTGGCGGCGGCCTCGGCCTCGGCCTTCTGGCGGTCGAGCACCGCCTGGTCGGCGGCGGCCTGGGCCTGCTGGGCGGCGGTCTCGGCGGCCTCGCGGGTGCTGCGGGTGGCGGCGAGGTCCTGCAGCGGCTGCAGCTCCGAGGTGACGTCGACCGGGCCGGACCGGGACGTCAGCCCGAGCTCCTGGGCGATGCTGACGGTCTCCGACGGCGCGGCCTCGGCCTGCGCGGCCGGCTCGGTGCCGACGACGACGCCGGCCAGGACGGCGCCGGCGGTGGCCACCCCCAGGTACAGGGCGGGGCGGCGGCGCGCGCGGGCGGGGCGGCCAGAGGTGGTGCGGCCAGAGGTGGTGGTGCGGCGGTCCATGGGGTTCGCGCTCTCCGGGGTACGGGCGCAGCGGCGCCACGAGGGCGCGCGGGTCTGCGGAGGTCTGCGGGCAGCGGGGGCTGCGGCCGCGCGACGAGCGCCGGGTGGACGCACCGGGGAAGCGGCGAGGAGCCGGTCGAGCGCGGGTGCTCGGGTCGGTGGGCCCACGGGCGGCGTCCGCTGCGGACGGCCGCGTGCGGTCAGGTGCGCGGGCGCACCGGGATCCGGAGCCGGCGGGGTGGTGCAGCAGGGCAGGGGCACGCCATGCGGCGGCTCTCCGTTCTTCCGACGGCCGCCTACCGGGTTAGCTGACGGGTTCGGGCGGGAAGCGGCCCTACCTGCCCCTGGACGTGCGTCCAGGAGCGGGATTCACCCCAGTTCTGCGGTGGGTCCCCGGCTCGCCCCTGAGGGCGACTCGGCGGCGTCCGCTCGGGCCCCCCGATGGGAGGCGGAACGACCGATCGGACCCGTCGACCGTAACGGCGTTATCGAGCTGTGACAATCCGCGGTCCTGCATTCGTCAGGTGATGCGCGTCGCCCACCCGCCGGATCGACGGCCGGAGGTGTAGGGGTCACCGGCGGGCGAGGACGGACAGCGCGGCCGCCGCGAGGGCCAGGGGAACGGCGAGCAGGAGCAGACCTGGCTGCGTGCCGTCGGCGTCGGTCACGCTCGCGGCGAGGAGCGGTGCGAGCAGCCCGGCACACCCCCACGCGGTGAACACCCGGCCGTAGACCGCCGGGAAGGCGCGGACCCCGACACGGTCCGCCGTCGCGGCCGGGACCAGCGCGGACACCCCGCCGTAGGCGAGTCCGACCACGAGGAAACCGGTCAGGACGACGGCGGGCGCAGCCCGGACGGCGAGCCCGGCGAGCGCGACGGCGGTGGCCGCGAGCGCGGTCGCCAGGGCCGGCAGGCGCCCGGCGCGGTCGGACCACCAGCCCGCGCCCAGCCGGCCGGCCAGGTTGCCGGCGGCCAGCAGGGAGACCGCTGCTCCCGCGGCTCCGGGACCCAGCCCGGTGGCGGACGCCAGGGGCGCGGCGGTGGCGAAGACCACCAACCCGGGCGCGGCCCCTCCCGCGAAGAGGACCCACAGAGCTGCCACCGTCGTCCCGGGGACCGGCTCCTCGAACCGGTCCCGGCGCTGCTCGCCCTCCGCGCCGCCGGGGGCGAGGGCGGCGGCGAGGCCCACCAGACCGGCGACGAGCACGGCCAGGACGGCCAGGCAGGTCCGCCAGCCGACCACCGGCAGGACGCGCGGCGCCAGCAGACCGAGCAGCACCGGCCCGGCCGCGTACGCGCCGACCACCACCCCGCTCGCCGTGCCACGACGCACAGCGGGGACCCGGGCGGCGAGGGCGACCGCGACGCCGTAGGCCAGCCCGTTGGCCGCGCCGAACAGCAGCCCCACCCCCAGCCACGGGGCCTCGGGCCGCTGCACCACGGCGGTCACCCCGATCCCCGACCCGGCGGCGAGGGCGGCTGCGGCGAGCAACCGGCGCGGTCCCACCCGCGCCAGCCAGCGGCCCACCCCGAGCAGGACGACGGTGAAGACCCCGAGGGCGAGCGCGAAGACCGCCGGACCACTGCCCCGCGGGGCGCCGGCGTCAGCCACCACCCGGGGCGCCACGAGGCTCCAGGCGAACAGCGTCCCGACCGCGAGGTTGGCCACTGCGCCGGCGGCGACCAGGCGAGCGGTGTCGGGCCGGCCGGCGGGTCCCCGGGTCACGGGACGGGGACGCGGGCGGACCGGCGTCCGCCCGCGCCGGGCCCCGACTCCCCGGTCAGGACGTGAGCGACCTGAGCGGCCGAACCCGGATCCCCGGGCCGATCGTGACCAGGACCGTCGACCACCTGGTCGAGCGCTCGCTGCTCCACCGCACCGTCGACGCGACCGATCGTCCCCGCGTCGTCGTGCACGCCGCAGATTGTGGCCGGACGTCGTGCCGGTCGCTGGCCCCGCGGATCGCCGAGCCCGAGCGCGACGGACTCGCCGCCCTGTCCTCCGCCGAGGCGCGCACCCTCCGCCGGCTGTTGGAGCGCCTGGCCACCGGCTGAGCCACGTCCGGCTTGCGGCTCCTCGCGGAGGACGAGCAGGCTGGCGACGCTTCACCTGGGAGGAGTTGCCGTGCCCGCACCCACGGACCACCAGCTGTTCGACCTCGGCGACCTGCCGTTGCAGAGCGGAGGGACACTGCGCGGGGCGCAGCTGGCCTACAAGACGTACGGGACCCTGGACGCCGACCGGTCCAACGTCATCGTGCACCCCACCTGGTTCAGCGCCTGGCACGACGCCAACGAGTGGTCGATCGGGCCGGGTCTGGCCTGCGACCCGGCGAAGTACTTCATCGTCGTCCCGAACCAGCTGAACAACGGGCTCTCCACGTCCCCGAGCACCACTCCTCCCCCCTTCGACGGCCCGCACTTCCCGCCGGTCACCTTCCACGACCAGGTCGAGGCCCAGCACCGCCTGCTCACGCAGCAGTGGGGCATCGAGTCGATCGAGCTGGTGCTGGGCTCCTCCATGGGCGCCGGGCAGACCTACCAGTGGGCGGTCAGCCACCCCGAGATGGTGAAGCGGGCCGCTCCCATCGTCGGCTCCAGCCGCACGAGCGAGCACAACCAGGTGTTCATCAAGAGCCTGCGTGCCGCCCTCACGCTCGACCCGGCCTTCCGGGGCGGGGAGTACTCCCCCGACGCGCGCCCGACCGCCGGCATGCGGGTCTTCGCCCGGATCTACGCCGGGTGGGGGCTGTCCCAGGCCTTCTACTGGGAGCGCGCGTACCGGGACATGGGCCACTCCTCGCTCGAGGACTTCCTGGTCGGCTTCTGGGAGGGCTTCTGGCTCGACGAGGACCGGGACCCGAACAACCTGCTGGCGATGCTGTGGACCTGGGAGCAGGGGGATGTCGGCCGGACCCCGGGCTTCGACGGGGACACCGAGGCGGCGCTGCGCTCGATCCGCTGCCCCGTCGTGGCCATGCCCGCCCGGACCGACCTCTACTTCCCGCCCGAGGACGAGCAGTGGGCCTCGCAGTTCATCCCCCAGGGCGAGGTCCGGGTGCTCGACACGATCTGGGGGCACTTCGCCGGTCTCGGGATGAACGCCGCCGACAACGCCGTCGTCGACCGGACGCTGCGGGACCTGCTCGACCGTCCCGCCTGAGCAGCGTCGCACCGGTCGTCCCGGGCGGGACGACCGGTGCGCGGACCTGCAGGAGCTGGCGGGCGGAGCACACCCGAGGGAGCCCCGGGGCTCCGCCCACGGAGAGCATGCGGTCAACGGAACGACTCCGCAACAGATGTCTAGGACGTCTGCGGCGTCGGCTCCGCGCTCGTTGGGTGGCGCAACGAGCTGGGACCCTGGGCGTCATGACGGTCGCCCGGTCCCCTCGCGCCCTCGTCCCGGTGCTGGTCTTCGTCGGGACGGTCGTCGCCGTCATCAGCAGCCTCGGCGCCCCGCTGGTCCCGGCGATCGCCGAGACCATGGGGACGTCGCTGCCGAACGCCCAGTGGTCGCTGACCGTCACCCTGCTGGTGGGGGCGGTGGCGACCCCGGTGGTGGGCCGGCTCGGCGACGGTCCGCACCGGCGGACGGTCGTCCTCGCCGTCCTGGCCGTGGTCACCGCCGGCGGCGTGCTGGCCGCGCTCCCCCTGGGTCTGGGCTGGCTGATCGCCGGCCGCGCGCTGCAGGGCGTGGGGCTCGGGCTCACCCCGCTGGCCATCGCCACCGCACGCGAGGCGCTGACCGGGCAACGGTCGCGCTCCACCATCGCCGCGCTGTCCATCACCGTGGTCGCCGGCGTCGGGCTCGGCTACCCGCTCGCCGGCCTCGTGGCCGAGCTGGGCGGGGTGCACGCCGCGTTCTGGGCCGGCGCCGCCGTCAGCGCCGCCGCCCTCGCCGCCTCGGCCGCGGTCCTGCCGCCCTCGGCCGCCGCTCCGCGCCACCCCCTCGACGTCGTCGGGGCACTGCTCCTCGGCGCCGGGCTGGCGGGGCTGCTGGTCGCGCTGGGCCAGGCCGAGACGTGGGGCTGGACGTCGCCGCTGCTGCTGGCGACGGCCGGCGGCTCGGTGGTGGCACTGGGCGCCTGGGTGGTCTGGGAGGCCCGGACGCCGCACCCGCTGGTCGACGTGCGGCTCGCCCGCGGACGGGTGGCGTTCTCCGCGCACTCGGCGGCGCTGCTCGTGGGGCTGTCCAACTACCTGCTGCTCACCGCGGTGCCGGTCCTGGCACAGGCCCCGGCGTCGCCCGGCGCGGGCCTCGGTACCTCGATCGTGGTCGCCGGGCTGGTGCTGCTGCCGTTCTCGGCGGCGAGCGTGGTCGCCGGCCGGCTGACCGCCCGCGCCCGCCCGCGGTTGGTCCTCCCGGTGGCCGCGCTGGTGCAGGGGTGCGCGTTCGTGCTGTTCGCGGTCCTGCGCACCGAGCTCTGGCAGCTCTTCCTGGTCATGGCGGTGGCCGGATTCGGTGTCGGTGCCGCTTTCGCGGCCTTCCCGGCGCTGGTGGTCGCCGCCGTCCCGCCGTCGGAGACCGGCAGCGCGATGAGCCTCAACCAGGTGCTGCGGTACGTGGGCTTCGCCGTCGGGAGCGCGCTGACCGCGACCGTGCTCGCCGGCGCCACGGCGGGTCCGGGCGCGGCCCCGTCCGGCAGCGGCTACACCACGCTCGCGGGAATCGGCGCAGCCGTCTGTGCGCTGACCGCCGTGGTCGCCGGGCTGGCCGGCCGCCAGCGGCCCAACCGGTCGGCGCCGGGCCTACCGGGTGCCCGGGTGGCCGGGGTCCCGGCCCGCTGAGGCGAGGCGGCGGCGGGACCGGCGGCGTCCCCACCGATGCCGTACGCCCCTGGTCGGCACCTACGCCGCGGTCACCCTCCGGCTGTGGCTGGCCGTCCTGGTCACGGGGCAGGTCGCACTGGCCGGGGTCCCGGACCAGGTGGCCTTCGAGCGCGCCTACCAGCTGGTGCCCTTCCCGGCCTGGGTGCCCAACCTGCTGGTCGCCGAGCGGTACCTGGCCGTCAGCACGCGGTTCCCCACGGCCCCGCGGGGCACCCTGTTCCCATGAGCGAGATGGACCCGCGGGACCCGAGCACCCTGTACTCGGAGGGGCCGGTCGCACCCGAGCCGCCCGAGGACGACGTGCCCGACACCTCTCCCCTCCGCGACTCGGGCGGCACCGGGCCCGGACCCGACGACCTGGACGAGCTCCTCTGAGAGGCCCCGTCCTCCCCACCCTCGCCGGCTCGGCAGAAGGACCCCTGCTCCCCACCCCTCGCGAGCTCGGGGCGGTGCCCGCCAGGGGGCCGGACGGGGCCGTGGTGCGTCAGCCGACGTAGTTCACGTGCGGGTGGTCCATGTGGTTCGCCGTGGCGCTGCCGCGGTCGGCCATGGCCTTCCACGCGCCGGTCGGCGAGGTCAGGATCCGCTGCTCCCAGATGACGTACTCGACGCCCAGCTCGTCCCAGTGGGCGATGTGGAAGGCCACGATCGCGTCCCCGAGAGCGGAGTCGGAACCGACCATGTAGTCCAGCGCCAGGCCGGACGGGTGGCCGTTCGGGTCGGTCGCGCTCGCCCGGGTGCCGCCGATGGTGATCGAGTCGGCGCCGGGCACCTCGCTGACCACCCGGTTGGCCGCGGCCCGCACCTGCGGGGCCACGTCGCCGGCGCTGTTGGTGATGCGCGCGGTGGCAGCCGAGGCCGCCGCGGCCACGGGAGCCGGAGCCGCCGCGGGCGCCGGAGCCACCGCCGCGAGCGGGGCGACCGCCGCCGCGGGCGCCGCGTTCCCGGCCGAGCCGGCGATGGGAGCCGGGGCGGCCGGAGCCGCGTGGGCGGCGGCCGAGCCGGCGGTGAGCAGGACCTGCCCCGGGAGGATCCGGTTCGGGTCGGCGCCGATGACGCCGGCGTTGCGCTGGTACAGCTCGCGCCACGACTGGCCGTGGGCGGCGGCGATCTTCGCGATCGTGTCACCGTGCTCGACGGTGTGGTCGGCCTCAGGAGCGGCGGTGCCGCTGTTCGCGGCCGGCGTCGCGGCGGGGACCTCGACGGCGTGGGCGAGGACGGTGGTCCCGGCGAAGGCCTGGGCCGGGGAGCTCAGGACGCCGAAGCCGACGACCGTGGCGCCGGCTGCGACCGGGGCCTTGGCGAGGACCTTCTTGGTGCGGACATAGCGGGGTGCGCGGTGCTTGGCCATGGTGATCTCCGATCACCGCCGGCGAGGTCAGCTGTCGGGTTCGGGCGATCGGTGCCCGGCCGCGGTCCGCGGCTTCACCCCGAGACGGGCCCGCCCGAGTCGCGGACTCGGGTGCGGCGCGCCGTGGTCGTGGGTCCCCCACCCCTGCCCTGGGAACGGGATGGCGACCGGTGGGCAGGGTTTGGCGGACCGGCGCCGCGCTCTCCTTTGCTGAGCGCACACGAAACGCTACGTGCAGTCATGTGCAATGTCGTCGTGACGCCGGTCACATGCACGCCTGAGGACGGCGCGCCGCAGGTCGTCACGGCGTTTCGCGGCGGTGTAGCCGTCGTCACGTCCCGATCCCCCGCCGGCGGCCGGCGAGCGGTCAGGACGGCGGGCGGTGGGCGTCGAGCCAGGCGACGACGTCGGCCAGGACGTCGTCCTTCTCCGGCTCGTTGTGCGGCTCGTGGAAGAGCCCGTCGTAGACCCTGAGGGTCAGGTCGGGAGAGCCGGCGTGCGCGCGCACGACCTCGCTCGCGGCCGGCGGGACGAGCCGGTCGGCGGTGCCGTGCAGCACGAGCAGCGGCATGGTGAGCGAGGGCAGCCGCCGGGGCATGGCCAGCGCGGTGCTCATCAGCTCGGCGCCGGTCCGGGCGACCATCTTCCCGGTGTGGTTCAGCGGGTCGGTGCGGTAGTCGCGGACCACCTCGGGGTCCCGGCTGACCGCCTCGGCCTCGAGCCGGAGGACGCCGAGGTCGGGCAGGACCCGGGACAGCAGCGGCGCCACGACCTTCTGGGCGAGGTTGGCGGCACTGGTGTCCAGCGCCGCCGCGGAGAGGACCGCACCGGCGACCCGGGCGTCCGGCGTCCCGGTGAGGTACTGCAGGGCGATCAGCCCGCCCAGGCTGTGCCCGTAGACGAACAGCGGGACTCCAGGGTGCTGATCGCCGGCGATCCGCACGAGCTCGGCCACGCCGTCGACGGCGGCGGCCATGCTCCCGATGTTGCCGCGCCGGCCCAGCGAGCGGCCGTGGCCGGGGTGGTCGACGGCGTGGCAGGCGTACCCCGCGGCGGCCAGATGCTCGGCCACGTGCCGGTAGCGGCCGCCGTGCTCGTGGGCCCCGTGCACCAGGACGACCGCGCCGACCGGGTCCTCGACGGTCCAGGCCTGCCGGTACTGACCGGAGGACAGCGTGCCCTCGGTGTGCGTGGGGCGCGGGGTCCCGCCGGGACGGGCAGCGGTCATCACGAGGGCCTCCAGGGTGCGAACTGCCTGCGCATCCTGCAGGAGACCTGGTCCGGTGCCGTGCGGCGGTCGCCCCTAGGTTGGACACCATGCCGACCACGTCACCGGGGACCGCGCCCGGCGAGACCGTCAGCGACCTGGGCCTGCCCACGCGAGCGGTGACTGCGCTGGCCCGGGCCGGGATCACCACGACCGCGCAGCTCGCCGCCCTCACCCGGGCGGAGCTCGTCGCGGTCAACGGGCTGGGCCCGGGCAGCATCGCTGCCATCCGCCGCGTCGTGCCGGAGCCGCCCGGCCGTCCCTCCGCAGGCCGACCGAGCCCCGCCTCCGCGCAGCTGCCCCTCGCGGAGCCCGGGGCGGACGACGAGGAGTCGCCCGATGCGCCGAGCATCCCGTCGTTCGAGTCGCTGCGCAGCACCCGCCGCCGGACGACGGTCGACCTGATCGTGCCCGCGACGCCGCCCCCCGCCGACCCCACGCCGGCCGCGCCCCGGCCGCCGGACTACGCCGACCTCTGGCGCCTGAGCGTGCGGGTGGGCTCGACCCTCGCGACCCTGCCGGTGCGACTGGCCCTGCGGGCCGTCCAGGCGCCGGCCCGCCGGCTGCGGCGGCTGGTCGGCGGGTAGCCCGCACCCCCGACGGACGGCGCCACGGAGCGGCTCCGGATGACGTGCGGTCCGCCCGCGAGGACCGGGCAGTTCCGGGGTACCCCGGCGTCATGGACACCGAGAACACCCCGCCGCGCGACGTCGACGGCCCGCTGGAGACCGCTCCTCCGCTCCCCGACGACCCGCGCGTGCCCCGCCCCGAGGACGCCGAGTCGACGCAGAGCGGGGAGCTGGGTGGCGCCGCCCCGGCGGTCGGTCCGGAGAGCCCGCAGGGCTGACCGCCGGTCACCTGCGGATCTGCGGTCGAGACCCCCGTGTGGCGCCCGCGCCCCGGACACATCCGAGGCCCCGGCGCCGGGCGTGGCGGACCTCTCCCCCGCCCCACCTCGCTACGACGCCGGTCACCCGCTCTGACAAGCTCGCGGTCCCGTAGCCCACCGTGCAGGAGGACCCGTGCGCGCAGCCCAGATCGCCACCCTCGACGGTCCCTCGGCCATCTCGGTCGTCGACGTCCCCGAGCCCGACTCGGACGGCGGGGTGCTGATCGACGTGCACGTCGCGGGCGTGACGTTCCCCGAGGTGCTGCTCAGCCGCGGGCAGTACCAGATCAAGCCGCCGCTGCCGTTCGTGCCCGGCAGCGAGGTGGCCGGGACGGTGCGCAGCGCTCCCGCGGGCAGCGGCCTGCAACCCGGTCGGCGGGTGGCGGCCTTCCCCGGCTTCGGCGGCTTCGCCGAGGTGGCGGCCGTCGATCCCGGCTTCGTCTTCCCGCTGCCCGACGGCGTGAGCTTCGAGCAGGGCGCGGCGCTGCCGATGAACTACCTGACCATGCACTTCGCGCTCCGCCGCCGCGGTCAGCTGCGCGAGGGCGAGACGGTGCTGGTGCACGGCGCCGCCGGCGGCCTGGGGACGGCGGGCATCCAGCTGGCCAAGGCGTACGGCGCGCGCGTGCTCGCGGTGGTGTCCAGCGAGGCCAAGGGCGGGGCCGCACGGGCGGCCGGCGCCGACGAGGTCGTGCTCGCCGACGGCTTCCGCGACCGGGTCAAGGAGCTCACCGGCGGCCGGGGCGTCGACGTCGTCGCCGACCCGGTGGGCGGCGACCGGTTCACCGACTCGCTGCGCAGCCTCGCCCGCGAGGGCCGGCTGCTGGTGCTGGGCTTCACCGGCGGGGAGATCCCCACGGTGAAGGTCAACCGGCTGCTGCTGAACAACGTGTCGGTCGTCGGCGTCGGGTGGGGCGCGTTCTGGACGGGTGAGCCCGGCTACGTGCAGGAGCAGTGGCGTGACCTGCAGCCGCTGCTCGAGCGCGGCGCCCTCGACCCGGTGCTCGGGACCGTGCACGACCTGGCCGACGCCGCGGCGGCGGTCACCGAGCTCGATGAGCGCCGCGCCACCGGCAAGGTGCTGCTGCGCGTCCGCTGACGAAGGACCATCCTTCTCCCACCCTTGCAGGGCCGGCGGCGGGGCCGGTTCCCCGCCCCGGCGGTCCTCAAGCAGTCGGTGACGCAGGAGGGGTCGGCTCGGCCCCCTCGGTCGGCTCGGCCCCCTCGGTCGGCTCGGCCCCCTCGGTCGGCAGCGACCCGGACGCCTCGCAGGCGGCGCGGCCCGCGCCGAGCCGCGCCTGCAGCGGCTGGAGCCGGCGGACCACCTCGTCGAGCCGGGCCGCGTCCAGGGCCGCCGCGGCGGCGCCCAGGTCGTCGACGGTCGCCGCGATGTCCTGCGCGGCGTTGAGCGCCCGCAGGCAGCCCGGGTCGATCCCGACCCCGCCGGCCGGCCCGGCCGTGCTCGTCGGCCCAGCGGCCGGCGCGGACGCCGCCTCCTGGGCGGACCTCGGCACGGGTGGGGCCTGACCGAGCAGCCCGACGAGCAACGCCCCGACGACGAGGCCGAGGACGAAGGTCCCGGCGGCCAGCCAGCGGGTCCAGCCGCGGTCCTGCGGGCCGTCCGGCCGGTCCTCCTGGCCTGGTTGGGCGGGCTGCGCCATCGGTCGTCCTCTCACCCGGCGGTCAGGCGGGCTCCGACGTACCCTCCGCAGACAGCGGTACGCACACGAACGGCCCCGGCGGGAGGCCGCCTTGTCCTCACGGCACTGGGTGGGGTCGCTGGTCGGCGCCCCCGCAGCCGTGCTCCGCGCGGTGGGCAGGGCCGTCCGGACCGTCGTGGTGGCCGGGCGGTGGCTCGTCCTCGCCGGGTGGATCGCCCTCGCCGTGGCGGCGGTCGTCGTGCCGTCCCCCGGGGGTGGCGGCGGCAGCACCGGCGACGTCGGCAACCTGCTGCCTCCGGGCAGCGAGGCGGTGGCCGTGCAGGAGCGCAGCCTGGAGCTGTTCCGGGTGCCGGTCCTGTCCGAGACCTCTGTTGTCGTGCACGACCCCGAGGGTCTGGACCCGCTCACCCGCGCCGACGTCGCCCTCTGGGCGCTGGCCCACGTCCAGGCCCAGCTCGAGGGCACCGCGCCGCCCAGCGGCGAGCAGGTCGTCGCGGCGGTGCCGATCCCGACCGCCGTCCCCGAGACCGTCGTCACCTACCTGTACGTCTCCCGCGGGACCTCGCTGGCCGAGGCCACGGCCCTGGCCCGCCAGTACGCCGCCCACTTCCACAACGACCCCTCGGTGCGGACGTACGTCACCGGGTTCACCCCGGCCCGCGTCGCCCAGGCCGAGTACCTCTCGTCGCGCCTGCTGGTGTTCGAACTGGCGACCCTGGTGCTGATCGCCGTCGTCGTCGCGCTCACGTTCCGGTCGCTCGTGGCCCCCGTCGTCGTGCTGCTCGTCGCCGGCCTCGGCTACGTGGTCGCGGTGCACGTGCTCGACGCCGCCGCCTCCGCGCTGGGTTTCGCCCTGCCCGAGGAGCTCCGGCCGCTGACGGCGGCCCTGCTCATCGGGGTGGTCACCGACTACTGCGTGCTGTTCTTCTCGGCCTTCCGCCGGCAGCTGGACCGCGGGCTGGACCGGCACGAGGCGGCCCGCCGCGTCGTCCTCAGCGAGGGCCCGATCGTGGCGGTCGCCGGGGTGACCGTCGCGGCCGGCACGGCGGCGCTGCTGGTCGCCGACTTCGACCTCTTCCGCGCGTTCGGGCCGGCGCTGGCCCTCACCGTGGTGGTGGGCGTGGTCGTGTCGCTCACCCTGGTCCCGGCCGTGCTGGCGATCCTGGGCGCCCGGCTGTTCGCCCCGTCCCGGGCCGGCGGCCGGACGCTGGACCGCAGCGCCGGGCCGGCCACGCGGTGGCTCGCCCGGGCGCTCTCCGGCCGGCGGGGGGCGCTGGTCGGGTTGCTCCTGGGCGTCGGCGTCCTCATCCCCGGGGCGCTGCTGCTGCCGGACATGCGGCTGGGCGTGTCGTTCACCACCGCACTGCCGGACGACGACCCCGTGCGGGTCGGCGCCCAGGTGCTGGAGGACACCGGCGTGCGCGGGGTGACCGCGCCGACCGAGGTGCTCCTGGAGGGCGAGGGGATCTCCGCGCAGCGGGAGGCCCTGGTCCGCTTCCAGGAGGCGCTCAGCGCCCAGCCCGGGGTGGCCGAGGTGCTGGGGCCGGCGCAGAACCCGCTGCCCGAGGAGTACGGCATCGTCTTCTCCCGCGACGGCGACGCCGCGCGGTTCATCGTGGTCCTCGACAGCGACCCGCTGGCGGCTCCGGCGATCGCCGACCTGCAGCGGTTGCAGGACCGCGTCGACGCGCTGGTCGCCGAGGCCGGCGTCGAGGGCGTCACCGTGGGGGTGACCGGCCAGACCGCCGTCGCCGCCGAGCTGACCGCCATCACCCGCGCCGAACTCGGGCGCGTCGTGCTAGCCGTCCTCCTCGTCGAGCTGGTCATCCTCGCGCTGTTCCTGCGCGCGCTCCTGGCGCCCCTGGTGCTGCTCCTGCTGAGCGCCCTCGGCGTCGCCACCGCCCTCGGCGTGACCGTCCTGGTGTTCCAGGTCCTGCTGGGGGAGCCGGGCCTGACCTTCTACGTCCCCTTCGCCACCGCCGTGCTGCTGCTCGCACTCGGCTCGGACTACCTCGTGTTCGTCGTCGGGGCGATCTGGGAGCAGGCCGCCCGGCGGCCGCTCGCCCAGGCGATCTCCGTCGCCCTGCCCGCCACCGCGCGGGCGGTCAGCGCCGCCGGCCTGATCCTGGCGGCCACCTTCGCCATGGTGGCCGTCATCCCGCTGTCCACCTTCCGCCAGATCGCGTTCACCATGGCGGTCGGACTGCTCATCGACACCTTCCTCACCCGGCCGGTGCTCACCCCCGCCGCGCTGACCCTCCTCGGCCGCGCCGGGGGCTGGCCAGGCGGCCGCATCCGCACCACCGCCGCCCGTACCGGCGCCGAGGAGCAGTCCGGGTTGCTCGACGAGGAGGCCGAGCGGTTACGTGCGGGCGCGGCGGCGCAGGCGACGGTGGGCGGCAGGCCGAGGTGAGCACGGACCCGGCACCGCCCGTCCACGGCCGGCGCGCCACCGTCGCGCTCGCGCTCACCGTCGTCCTGGGGACCGCGCTGCTGCTGTCCGGAGCGGAGTGGCTGGCCCGTGCCGGGGCGGAGTCCGTGCTGTCCCGCGCCCTGCAGGAGCGGACCGGCGTCCTCGACCGCCCGACCGTGCAGGTCCACGGCGGCCCGGTGCTGCTGCAGGCTCTGCGTGGTCGCTACGACGACGTCGCGGTCGACAGCGGCGCCGTGTCCTCCGGTCCGGTGCGGCTGCGGGACGTCGAAGCCGAGCTCAGCGGTGTGTACCTCTCCTGGCACGACCTGCTCGACGGCAACGCCGACGAGGTGTACGTCGAGGGAACCGTCGAGAACGCGCTGCTCACCTACGACGACCTCGACCGCTACCTGAGCTTCACCGGCCGCCGGCTGGACGCAGAACCGGCCGGCGAGCGGCAGCTCCGGCTCACCGGGGCCGTCGACGCCCCCGGTGGGGTCCGGGCGGTCTCCGCCCTCGCCGAGGTCGCACCGGAGGCCGGTGCGCTGCTCGTGCGGCCCACGCGACTGGACACCCCCGCCGCGCAGAGCGGGATCGAGGAGCTGCTGCTCCGGCAGCGGTTCACCTTCCCGGTGCCCCTGGACCCGCTGCTCTTCGAGCAGGGCGACGTCGGCGTCGTGGTGCGGCCGGACGGCCTGGGGATCCGGGCGTCCGGCACCGGTGTCGTCCTCGGCTCCTGACGGGGGGTCCGGCGCTGGGCGCGGGTCACAGGAGTGTGACGAATCCGGCGTCCGCCGGGAGGGTCCCGGCCGCCGTCCCTACCGTCGGAACATGGACACGAGGACGAACCACCGCCGCCGGCTCGCGTCCGGTGTGCTCGCCGGAGCCCTGCTGGGAGTGCCGCTGGCCGCCTGCGGCGGGGAGACCACCACCTCCGGGACCGCCACCACGGACACCTCGGCCCCCGCCGACGACACCGGCGGCGCGACGGGCACCCCAGCGCCGGAGGACACCGCCGGGACCTCCGAGCCCACCGGCACGAGCGCCGGCGTCGACTGCACCGGCACCTCCTGCTCGGTCACCATCTCCGGGGACGGCGCCCAGGCGGACGTCCTCGGAACTCCGGTCTCGCTGGGCAGCGTCCAGGACGGCCGGGCGACCGTGCGGGTGGCCGACCGCGAGGTGTCCTGCAGTCAGGGGGAGAGCGTCGCGGCCGGCCCGCTGACCCTCGAGTGCACCACAGTCACTGCGGACACGGTCACCCTGACCGCCTCGCTGGGGTAGGCCCAGCTCACCCCGCGGTCCCGCGCCAGCGCAGCACCTCCAGGGCCGCGGCGACGGCGACGACGTTCTGGGCGAGCGGACGTGGCAGCAGCTCGTCGGCACGGGCCAGCCGGCGCAGCACCGTGTTGCGGTGGGTGTACAGCCGCTCGGCGGTGCGCGAGGTGCTGCCCAGCTCGCGCACGTAGGTCAGCACCGCGTGCCGGGTCTCGGCCTCGGCGTGCAGCAGGTCACCGAGGGTGTCGGCGAGGAACTCGTCGGCCAGGGTCGGCTCGGCCGTGAGCAGGGCGACCAGCTGCACGTCCTCGTAGCGGGCGACCTGGCAGGGGACCTGCCGCGTGGGGTGGCCCCGCTGCAGGGTCCCGCCGCGAGCCTGCGAGTGGTGGGGGGCAGCGGGGTCCTTCTGCAGCCGGGCGACCATCCGCTGGGTGGTGGCGGCGTCGAGGTGGCTGCGGCGGAAGCCGTCGACGTCCCGGCCGGGGCGGCCGACCGCCACCCGGACGTCGGGGTGCGCGGCCAGCTCGCCGGCGAGCTTCCCGGCGTCCGGCGCGGTCGCCACGGGTAGCCAGACCCACAGCGCGGCGGCGCTGGCGACGACGGTCAGCCGGTGCGCGGCCCCGCTCGCCCGGACGACGGCCTCCGCGGCGGCCTCCAGCTGCTCGGAGGCCGTCCCCGACCCGCTCCACACGACGGCGGCGGTGTGCGGGCCGGCCAGGCCGTAGCCGAGCTGGGCCTCGGCCCGGGCCCGGCTGATCGGGGCGCCCTCCAGCAGCAGGGTGACCGCGGCCCGCCGCTCGGCGTGCGCGCCTCGGGTGAGCTCGTCGCGCTCGGCCCGCATCCGCTCCGAGGTGGCCGCGACGGTGTCCTCGATGAAGGTGGCGATCGACAGCGCGGAGACGTCGAGCAGCTCGCGCAGCTCGGCGGGATCGGCGGTGAGCTCGAAGCAGATCTGCATCCACCGCCGCCAGGCCACGCCCTGGGCGGCTCGGTAGGCGTCCAGGACCGACTCGTCCAGGCCCCGGCGCACCAGGTCACGCGCCGTGTCCAGCGACTCCGGCCCGGTGTTGGGCGGCACCCGGCGACCCGGGTGCTGCACGTTGGCCGCCGCCCAGTGCAGCAGGTTGGCCAGGTTGACCCGCCGGGTCGCGGCGGCGAGCACCGGGTCCTCGGCGACCGGCCGCATCCGCTGCCCGCCGAGGGCCGCGGCGTGGAGCTCCTCCACCCAGTCCGCGCGCGGGTCGAGCGCCACCTCGGCGCCCCGCCGGAAGAGCTCCCGCACGCGTGGGGACGTGTCCGGCCACCGGACCCTCGCAGCACTCTGCACCACCGGGCGAGCATCCTGGTGCACCGTGCACTGGCACAAGCGCCGGGGACCACGGAGAGTCGGACGGGTGACCACTGCGCAGCCGCCGGTCGAGCACCTCGACGTCCTCGTCGTCGGAGCCGGGATCTCCGGCATCGGGGCCGGGCGGTACCTGAGGACCGAGCTGCCGGCGAAGAGCTTCGCGATCCTGGAGGCCCGCGCGGCCTCCGGCGGCACCTGGGACCTCTTCCGCTACCCCGGCATCCGGTCGGACTCCGACCTGCACACCTTCGGCTACGAGTTCAAGCCGTGGCGGGACGAGCAGTCGATCGCCGACGCGCCCCGGATCCTCGCCTACCTCCGCGAGACGATCACCGAGAACGGCCTCGATGCCGCCATCCGGTACTCCCACCGGGTCCTGGCGGCCTCGTGGTCGACCGCCGACGCCCGCTGGACCGTCGACGTGGAGCGCACCGACACCGGCGAGCGGCTGCAGCTGTCGGCGAACTGGCTGTTCTGCGCCGGTGGTTACTACCGCTACGACGAGGGCCACACCCCGGTGTTCGCCGGCCGGGAGCGCTTCCGCGGCCCGATCGTGCACCCGCAGGCCTGGCCCGAGGACCTCGACCACGCCGGCAAGCGGGTGCTCGTGATCGGCAGCGGCGCCACCGCGGTCACGCTGGTGCCGGCCCTGGCGGAGACCGCCGCGCAGGTGACGATGCTGCAGCGGACGCCGTCCTACGTGATGCCCGTGCCGCGCCACGACGCGCTCGCCAACCGGCTGCGGACGCTGCTGGGCGAGGACCGCGCCTACGCGCTGACCCGGCGCAAGAACATCGCGCGCGGCATCGGCATCTGGCGGTTCTGCCAGAAGTACCCGAGGGCGGCCCGCAGGCTGATCCGCTGGGTGAACACCAAGCAGCTGCCCGAGGGCTATCCGGTCGACGAGCACTTCAACCCGCCGTACGACCCGTGGGACCAGCGGCTGTGCGCCGTCCCCGACGGCGACCTGTTCCGCGCCATCCGCAACGGGACGGCGGACGTCGTCACCGACCAGATCGAGACCTTCACCGAGGACGGCGTGCTGCTGGCGTCCGGCCGCGAGCTGGAGGCCGACGTCATCGTCACCGCCACGGGGCTGAACGTGCAGGCCATCGGCGGCATCTCGCTGACCGTCGACGGCGAGCCGGTGCACCTGCCGGACACGGTGACCTACAAGGGGATGATGCTCTCCGGCGTCCCCAACTTCGTGATCGCCATCGGCTACACGAACTCCTCCTGGACCCTGAAGATCGGCCTGCTCTGCGAGCACTTCTGCCGGCTGCTGGCGCACATGGACGCGCACGGGTACGACGTCGCGCGACCCGAGCCGAGCGACCCGGACATGCCGACCCGGCCCTTCCTCGACTTCGCCGCCGGCTACATCCAGCGCGCGGTCGACCGGCTGCCCCGCCAGGGCGACCGGATGCCGTGGCTGACGTCGACGAGCTACTCGGCCGACGTCAAGCTGCTGCGCGCCGACAGCGTGACCGACCCGGAGCTGCACCTGTCCCGCTCCGCCGACCGCACGGAGGTGACCGCGTGACGGAGCTCGCGAGGTCACGGATCGGCACAGCACCGCGCGGCACGCAGCCGACGAGCGCCGGCGAGGAGGCGCCGTGACCGCCACGGCGCAGGACACCGACCGGTTCGTCGACCTGCCCGCCGGCCCGCGGCTCTGCCACCGGGCCGACGGCCCGGACGACGGGACGCCGCTGCTGCTGATCGCCGGCCTGGGCCTGGACCTCACCTCGTGGCCGCAGCGGATGGTCGACGGCTTCGCCGAGCGCGGCTTCCGCGTCGTCCGCCCGGACAACCGCGACGCCGGCCGGTCCTCGCGGATCGGCAACCCGCCGCCCGGACGGCTGCGCCAGCTGCTGGCCCGGCCGCGGCCGGACGCCTACGACCTCGCCGACATGGCCGCCGACACCGTCGGCCTGCTCGACGCCCTGGGCATCGAGCGGGTGCACCTGCTCGGCATGTCGATGGGCGGGATGATCGCCCAGACCGTGGCCGCGAGGCACCCGGCGCGGGTGCTCAGCCTGACGTCGGTGTTCTCCACCACCGGGCACCGTCGGGTGGGTCAGCCGGCCCGCTCGACCCTGCTGCGGCTGGCGAAGAGCCCGGCGCGCACCGTCGAGGAGTCCGTCGAGCGGCACCTGGCGATGCTCGGGCACATCGGCTCGACGGTCTTCCCGCCCGACGAGGAGCACGAGCGGGCCTGGGCCACCGCGGTGTGGGACCGCTGCGGCGGCCCGCGCGCCGGCGCAGCGGTCGCCCGGCAGATCGGCGCCATCCAGGCCGCCGGCGACCGGACGGCGGAGCTGGCCCGCATCACCGCGCCCACCCTGGTCGTGCACGGCGACCGCGACCTGATGGTGCACCCGACCGGCGGGCGGGCCACCGCCGACGCGATCCCCGGCGCGCGGCACGTCGAGGTCGCCGGCATGGGCCACCACCTGGCCCCCGGCGTCGTCGACCGCCTCGTCGAGCTCACCACCGACCTCGTCCGGACCACCGCAGGAGGAACCCGATGAGCAGCGTGCGCGGCAAGGTCGCCGTCGTCACCGGCGCCGGCTCCGGCATCGGCCGGCACCTGGCCCTCGAGCTGGCGAAGCGTGGCGCCCGGCCGGCGCTGTCCGACGTCGACGAGCCGGCCCTGGGCGAGACCGCCGACCGGGCCCGGGCGCTGGGCGCCGAGGTGCACACGGCCCGGCTCGACGTCAGCGACCGCGCGGCCGTCGAGGCGTACGCAACCGCGGTGGCCGGGCACTTCGGCGTCGTCCACCAGGTCTACAACAACGCCGGGGTCGCCGGCGGCAGCACCGTGCTCGACAGCACCTGGGCCGACTACGACCGGGTGCTGTCGATCAACCTGTTCGGCGTCCTCCACGGCACCAAGGCGTTCCTGCCGCACCTGATCGCCTCCGGCGACGGGCACGTCGTCAACATCTCCAGCCTCAACGGGATCATGGGCCAGGGCCGCATGACGGCGTACTGCACCAGCAAGTTCGGCGTCCGCGGCTTCACCGAGAGCCTGCGCGCGGAGCTGCTCGCCGCCGGGCACCCGGTGCAGGTCAGCGTGGTGCACCCCGGTGGGGTGCGGACCAACATCGCGACGGCCGCGTTCGACCACGCGAGGGCGCAGGGCCAGGAGTTCACCGCGGCCGACGAGGCCCGTCACCGCGCGTACAACGAGAAGCTGCTGCGGATGCCGCCAGAGCAGGCCGCGCGGATCGTCGTCGACGGGGTGGAGGCCGGCCGGCCGCGCATCCTCGTCGGCAACGACGCCAAGGTCGTCGACCTGCTCGTCCGGCTGGCGCCGCGGCTCTACCCGGTGCTGGCCGCCCGCGCCGAGCGCCGGTTCACCGGCGGCGCCTGACCCGTCCCCGGACGGCGAGGGGCATCAGGGACGGCCGGGGTCCGGCACGCGGGCGACGTCGGCCCCGCCCCCCGCCGACGGGTACCGGTCGAAGGCGGCCAGATCGGCCAGCTGCAGGGTCCGGGCGACGTCGCTCGGGGAGACCACGCCGACGACCCGGCTCCCGTCGAGGACGACCGCGCGGCCGTCGCTGCACCCCTCCATGCGCGGCAGCAGCTCGGTCAGCGGCTCGCCGGGTCGGGCGACCGGGATCTCCGCCGGCGGGCAGGCGACGTCCCGCAGCCGGGTCGTGGCCCGGGCCGCGGGCGGCACCGAGCGCAGCCGGTTGAGCGTCACCAGGCCGACGAGTGCGCCCGAGGGGTCGACGAGCGGATAGGTGCTGAAGCGCCGCACCAGGGCCACCTCGTGCAGGAACCGCTCGACGGTCAGGTCCGGGTCGGCGACCAGCGCGGGGCCGCTCATGACGGCGCCGACGGTCAGCCCACCGAGTCGGCTGGAGACCTGCGCGTGCTGCTCCTCGGCCGTCGCCGCGTTCACCACGAACAGCCCGACCAGCGCGAGCCACAGCCCGCCGAACCCCCGCCCGGTGACCAGCTGCAGGAAGCCCAGGGCGATCAGCGCGAAGCCGAAGAACCGGCCCGCCCGCGCCGCGGTCACCGCCGAGGACCACGCGTCACCGCGGAGCCGCCACAGCAGGGCCCGCAGCAGCCGCCCGCCGTCGAGCGGGGCCGCCGGCACGAGGTTGAAGACGGCGAGCGCCACGTTGATGCCGGCGAGGTAGTCGAGGACGGCCACCGGGAGCCCGTCGGCTCCGGCGAGCCGGGCCAGGACGGCGCCGGCGGCGAGGAGGACCCCGAGGACGAGGCTGGTGAGCGGTCCGACGCCGGCGATGCGGAACTCCGCACCGGGCGTGCGGGCGCCGCTCCGGAGCCGGGCCACCCCGCCCAGCAACCACAGGGTGATGCCCTCCACCTCCACCCCGTTGCGCCGGGCCACCAGCGCGTGCGCCAGCTCGTGGGCCAGCAGCGAGGCGAGGAAGGCCACCGCGGCCGCCACCCCGGCGGCGACGTACGCGGCGGCGCCGCGGCCGGGCAGCACGAGGGGGAACCGGCCGAACGCCAGTCCCCCGGCGATGATCAGCACGATCACCAGGACGCTGGCGTTCACGCCGACGCGGATGCCGGCGATCCGGCCCAGGCTGAACGTCTCGCTCACGTGTCTCCTCCTCGGGGCAGCGCTCCGGCGGGCCGCCGGGTCACCGGGCGGCCCGCTCGACCAGTCGGAGGACCGCCTCGGCGACGACGTCGGGACGGTCGGCCGGGACGAAGTGGCTCGCGTCGTCGACCCAGGTCAGGCGTGCGCCCGGGATGTCCTGCGCCAACCGCTCCCCGTAGCGCGGTTTCATCTGGTGGTCCCGGCGGCCCCACACCACCTCGGTCGGCACCTGCAGGCGCGGCAGGAACGGCGCCACCGTCTGGGTGTAGACGGAGTCGAGGGAGCGCAGGTGCCGGGCGAGCAGGCGTGGTCCCTCCGGCCGGCGCCACGGCTCGAGGAAGCGGTCGAGGAACGGATCCGCGCGATCCTGCTGGGCGAAGAGGGTGCGCAGCCCCGGGCGGAGCGCGGCTGCGAGGACCTCCGCGGGCAGGCGCTCGAGCAGCGGCCAGGCCGCCTTCATCGCGCGGACCATCGGCACCGGCCAGCCGTCGTAGGACACGCCGTCCACGACCCCCAGGCCGGCGACCCGGTCACTCGCGGTGACGGCGAGGATCTGCGCGATGCCCCCGCCGAGGTCGTGCCCCACCACGACGACGCGGTCGAGGCCCAGCGTGTCGAGCAGGTCGAGGAGCAGCGCCGCCTGGGAGGCCAGGTCCACGGGCTGGTCCTCCGGCGCCGGGGAGTCGCCGTAGCCCGGCATGTCCACGGCGAACACCCGCGCGCGCTGCGCCACGACGGGGACGACGTCCCACCACAGGCGGGAGTTGGTCGGGATGCCGTGGACGAGCAGGACCGGCGGCCCGGCGTCCCCCGCCGACCAGACGGCGACGTTGCGTCCGCCCACGTCCACCAGGTCGGTCGTGCCGGCGGGCGGGCCCATGACACGCAGGTGCCCTGCTCATGGCGCGGTGACACGTGGTCGGCCGCCGTGACAGGCTCCGGTGACGATCTCTCGTCCCACCCCACTCCCACGACCAGGAGAATCGATGGCCTTCCGCGGCATGATGGCGCGCCTGGGCTCCGGCGGCGCCGGCGTCGAGACGGTGCTGGACCGGCCGGAGACGACCCCGGGCGGGTCGGTGACCGGCACCGTCCACGTCACCGGCGGCTCGGTCCCCCAGGACGTCACCGCGGTCCGCGTCGCGCTGCAGGCCACCGTCGAGGTGGAGAGCGGCGACAGCTCCTGGCGCGAGGAGGTCACCTTCGGCACGGTCGCCGTCGCCGGGGCCGCCCGGGTCGAGCCCGGCGCGCGGCACGCCCTGCCGTTCAGCCTGCCGGTGCCGTGGCAGTGCCCGGTCACCGCGATCGACGGCTGGCAGCTGCGCGGCATGCGCGTCGGCCTGCGCACCCGGCTGGACATCGCGGGCTCGGTCGACCCCGGCGACCTGGACCCGGTGACCGTGCTGCCGCTGCCGGTGCAGCGCACCGTGCTGCAGGCGCTGGACAGCCTGGGCTTCGCCTTCCGCGGCGCCGACGTGGAGAAGGGCCGCGTCCGCGGCAGCGAGCTGCCCTTCTACCAGGAGGTCGAGTTCACCCCGCCGTACGGGCTGCGCGGCCGGGTCAACGAGCTCGAGGTCACCTTCCTCGCCGACCCGCAGGGCGTGGACGTCGTCCTGGAGGTCGACCGGCGCGGCGGCCTGCTCAGCGAGGGGCGGGACGTCGGCGGCCGGCTGCGGCTGAGCCACACGGACACCGACGTCCGTTCCGTCGCCGCGCACCTGGACGCCGCCGTCCGGCAGCTCGGCGCCCGTCGCGGCTGGTTCTGACCGGCCGCGGTCAGCCGCGGCGGGTGCCCCGCCAGACGGCGGCCACGGGCAGGCCCACCGCGACCGCCGCGGCGAGGAACACGGCGGCCTGCACCGGTCCGGGAGAGCCGGCGGCGGCCACGGCCGCGCCGGTCGCCGCGATCCCGAGAGCGACGCCGACGAGCACCAGCGAGAGGACGGCGCGGTCGGTGCCGGCCTCGGGATCGGCGTCGGCGGCCCGCCGTCCCCGGGCGACGAGCCGCGCCCCCTGCCCGGCCAGCGCCGCCGCCAGCGCCAGCAGGACGACGAGCACGATCCAGTCCACGCGGGCCTCCTCCCCGGACGGGTCCCCGGCGGTACCCGCGGGCGGTGCAGCGACGCCCGGGGGGGCCGGACGTGACCGGATCGTCACCGGGTTGGGGAGGACGCAGGTGGGCAGTCCCGGGGGCGTGGCCCGGTCCGTGCTGATCATCGAGGACGACGACCGCATCCGGCGCGTCGTCTCGATCACCCTCCGCCGGGAGGGGCTGGAGGTGACCGAGGCCGGATCGGGCGAGGAGGGCCTGGCGAGGCTGGCGGAGCGGCCGTACGACATCGTGCTGCTGGACCTGGTGCTGCCCGGCCGCAGCGGCTTGGAGGTGTGCCGGGAGATCCGCCGGGTCTCCACCACGCCGGTGATCATGGTGACCGCCCGCGCGGACAGCTCGGACGTCATCGCGGGCCTGGAGGCCGGTGCCGACGACTACGTCACCAAGCCCTTCGTGGCCGAGGAGCTCTCCGCCCGCATCCGCGCGCTGGCCCGCCGCACCGGGGGCTCGGGACCGCGGCCCCGCATCGTCGTCGGCGACCTGGAGATCGCACCGGCGGACGGCGTGGTGACCCGCGGCGGCGAGGTCGTGCCGCTGACCAGGACCGAGTTCACGCTGCTCCTGGAGCTGGCCACCGAGCGCGGCCGGGTGTTCAGCCGCGAGGAGCTGCTGGAGCGGGTGTGGGGCTACGACTACTTCGGCGACTCCCGGCTGGTCGACGTCCACGTGCGGCGGCTGCGCAAGAAGGTGGAGGCCGACCCGGCCGCCCCGACGGTCGTGACCACGGTGCGCGGCATGGGCTACCGTCTGCCGGAGTGAGCCTGACGGCCGGACGACGCGTCCCGCCCGCGCCGCTCCCCGATCCCCCCGAGGCTCCTCCCCCACGCCGGCGCGGGGCCCGGCAGCCCTCGCTGCGTGGCCGGGCCACGCTGGCGCTGACCGCGGTCGCCGTCGTGCTGACCACCGCCCTCGCCGTCGGCGTGTGGGTGTTCGCCACGCGGTACCTGCTCTACCAGCGGGAAAACGTCACGCTCGGGCAGGCGGTCGCCAACGCCTCGGTCGTCTCGCGCGGGCTGCCGGCCGAGGGCCTGTCGCCGGAACAGCTGCTCTCCCAGCTGCCGCGTGAGACCGGCTCGGTGTCCCTGCTCGTCGACGGCGGGGAGTGGAGCACCACCTCGCTGCGGATCGGCCGGGAGGAGCTGCCCGAGGCGCTGCGCACCGCCGTCGGCGCGGGCACCCCGTCACGGCAGCGGATCGCCGTCGACGGGGAGCCCTACCTGGCCGTGGGGGTACCGCTGGCCGGGCTGGACGACGCCTACTTCGAGGTCTTCCCGCTGCGCGAGCTGGACAGCACCTTCCGGGTGCTCGGGGGTGGTGCTGACGCTGTCGGTGCTGGCCGTCGCACCGGTGTCGGCGGCGGTCGGCTGGTGGGTGACGCGCTCGGCGCTGCGGCCGCTGGACCGCGTCTCGGCAGCCGCGGCCGCCATCGCCGCCGGCGACCTCGGCGCCCGCATCGACCCGCACGGCGACCCCTCGCTGGCGCCCATCGCCGGCTCGTTCAACGCCACGGCCGCCGCCCTCGAGCAGCGGGTGCGCGCCGACGCCCGCTTCGCCTCCGACGTCAGCCACGAGCTGCGCAGCCCGCTCACGACCATGCTCAACGCGGCGGCGCTGGTGGCGGCCCACGCCGACGACCTGCCGCCCGACGGCCGGGAGGCGCTGGCGCTGCTGCGGTCGGAGGTGGGCGACTTCGAGCGGCTGGTCGCCGACCTGCTGGAGATCTCCCGCGCCGACGCCGGGAACACCGACCTGGTGCTCGAGGACGTCCGGCCGGCGGCCCTGGCGCGGCAGGCGCTGGCCCGCCGGGCGGCCGCGGGCGGCGCCGCCGTCGACCTCACCGTGCGCGGGGACGCCGCCGACGCCGTCGTCCGAGCGGACAAGCGCCGCCTGGAGCGGGTGCTGCGCAACCTCATCGACAACGCCGACGGCCACGGCGGCGGCCTGGCGGCGGTCACGGTGGAGCGCTCCGGTCCGTGGGTGTGCCTCGTCGTGGACGACGACGGCCCCGGCGTCCCGGAGACCGAGCGCGCCGTCGTCTTCGAGCGGTTCGCCCGCGGCAGCCGCAGCACCCGGGCCAGCAGCGCCGGCAGTGGTCTGGGTCTGGCGCTGGTCAGCCGGCACGTGCAGCTCATGGGCGGCACGGTGGCGGTGACCGACGCACCGGGCGGTGGGGCGCGGTTCGTCGTCCGGCTGCCCGTCGCCCCCCGCGACGGAGGAGCTGCCGTGAGGCGGGCCGCCCTCGCGCTCGCCGCGGGACTGGGCCTGGCCGGGTGCGGCGTGGGCGCGCAGTCGGAGCCGGAGGAGGTCCGCATCCCGGGTCCGGCGTCGCCCGAGACCGGGGCTCCCGGGGACGCGGCCGGGACCGGGCTGCGGGTCTGGTTCGTGCGCGGCAGCCGTCTGGAGGCGGCCGAGCGTCCGGTCGACCGCCCTGGCATCGACGCCGCCCTGGACGCGCTCGCCGCGGGGCCGACCCGCGGCGAGGTGGTCGACGGGCTGCGGACGGCGCTGTCCCCGCAGAGCCTGACCCCCGACCGCCCGGTGTCCGCCGACGCCGTGGTGGTCGTCGGGGTGTCCCGCGAGTTCACCGAGGTCGCCGGCGGGAACCAGCTGCTCGCGACGGCCCAGGTGGTGTTCACCGTGACCGAGGTGCCCGGGGTGGAGGCGGTGCGCATCACCACGGACGGCTCGCCGATCGAGGTCCCCACCGACGACGGGCTGACCGCGGAGCCGGTGGGCCGGGAGGACTACGCGTCGGTCGCCACGCCGGTGAGCCCACCGCTGCCGTCCGCGCCGTCGCCGCCGCCCGGGGACCCGACCACCGCACCACCGGCCGCCCCGTCCACCCCCGGGCGGCGCCGGCTGCGCTGAGCCCGGCGCGGACATGACGGTTCGGTGACACAACGGGCCGGACGTGAGGTCCACGCGGGTGGGCCGGGCAGGAGACCACGGGGAGCGGGCCGCCCCGGGCCCGCCGGTCGAGAGGAGACCTCATCGTGCGCGCGCCGCGGGTTCCCGCCGTCACCGGGTCCGACGACTCCTCCGAGGCCGGGGTGGTGACCGAGGTGCACGCGCCGCTCCCCGACACCCGATCCGCCGCACTCACGGAGGCCGACCCATGACCGCCCGCTCGCCCCTGCTGCCCGCCGCCCGCACCCGCCTGGCCGCAGCCCTCGCCGGAGGCGTCCTGCTCCTGGCCGGCTGCAGCGCCGACCGGCTGGAGGAGGACGCGCCCGCGGAGGACCCCGGCGTCGAGGTCGACGGCGGCGCGGTCGGCCCGGACGTGCGGGTCAACGACGACGTCGGCCTGCAGCAGGTGCAGCTCGAGTACCCGCTGGACGGTGTCTACGCGGTGGGCGAGGACGCGCGGCTGTTCATGGCGGTCACGAACACCGGTGGGGAGCCGGTGACGCTGACCGACATCAGCGGGCCCGACTTCGGCGGGGTGCGCGTCGAGACGGCCGGGGGGCAGGGGCTGCCGCTCACCGTCGACGCGGACGACAACCTGTACGTGGGGGCCGAGGGGCCGCCGGACGTCACCCTGCTGGACCTGGGTCGGGAGCTGCGCTCCTCGCAGTCCGTCCCCGTCACCTTCACGTTCGCCGAGGCAGGTGAGGTGACGATCGACGTGCCGGTGTCCGCGGAGGGGCAGGACCCGACGCCGCCGTTCGACTTCCCGGACGACGACCCCGACCAGGACCCGACCGAGGACGACGCCATCCCGTCGCCGGCCGGCTGACCTCCGGCGCCGGCCACGATCCCTCGCGCGAGCGCCCGGTCCAGCACACCTGCGCTCGGCCGGGCCGACGGCTCCGCGGTGCCGGGTGACACACCACCGGCCCCGGCGGCGGGCCCCCCAGGAGGAGGGGCAGCGGGGGACCGGCAGCAGCGGGCGCGGGCGTGGCGGTGCAGAGCGGCACCGGCACAAGACGAGAGCGCTGGCCAGCCACTCGCCACCGTCCCCCGGGGCGACGGGCCCCGGGTCGCTTGTGCCGGTCGGTGCACCCTCCTAGCCTCCTGCCCCGGAACCCCGTCACCGGGTACGCCGAGGCCAGGAGGCTGTGATGAAGAAGCTCATCAACGACCCCGCGGACGTCGTCCCCGAGGCGTTGCGCGGCCTGGCCGCGGCCCACCCCGAGCTGCGGGTCGACCACGAGAACCGCGTCGTCCTCCGCGGCGACGGCCCGCGGCAGGGCAAGGTCGGCCTGGTCTCCGGCGGCGGCTCCGGGCACGAGCCGATGCACGCGGGCTTCGTCGGCGTCGGGATGCTCGACGCCGCCTGCGCCGGTGAGGTCTTCACCTCCCCCGTCCCCGACCAGGTGGTGGCGGCGACCCGCGGCGTCGACGGCGGCGCCGGGGTGCTGCACATCGTGAAGAACTACACCGGCGACGTCATGAACTTCGAGATGGCCGCGGAGCTGGTGTCCGCCGAGTCCGACACCGAGGTGGTCGCGGTCGTCACCGACGACGACGTCGCCGTCCAGGACAGCCTCTACACGGCCGGCCGGCGCGGCGTGGGCGTCACCGTCCTCCTCGAGAAGCTCGCCGGCGCTGCGGCCGAGGAGGGCCGGCCGCTGGCCGAGGTCGCCGACATCGCGAAGCGGGTCAACGCCACCGGCCGCAGCATGGGGATGGCGCTGACCTCCTGCACGGTGCCCGCGGCGGGCCGGCCGACGTTCGACCTGCCAGACGACGAGATGGAGATCGGCATCGGCATCCACGGCGAGCCGGGCCGCCGCCGCGTCCCCCTGGCGCCGGCGCGGGAGGTCGCCGAGATGCTCGTCGAGCCGATCCTCACCGACCTGGACATGACCGGCGGCGACGGCGTGATCGCCTTCGTCAACGGCATGGGCGCTACCCCGCTGCTCGAGCTCTACCTCATGTACGCCGAGGTGGTCGCCGTCCTGGAGAAGGCCGGGGTCGGCGTCGCCCGCAACCTGGTCGGCTCGTACATGACCAGCCTGGACATGGCCGGCTGCTCGGTCACCCTGCTCAAGGCCGACGACGAGTTGCTGCGACTGTGGGACGCCCCCGTGCGCACCCCGTCGCTGCGCTGGGGCGCGTGACCGTGGTCGACGCCGGCGCGCTCGCCGCGTGGGTCCGGGAGTTCGCCCGGCTGGTCCACGAGCAGCGGGACACGCTCACCCAGCTCGACTCCGCCATCGGGGACGCCGACCACGGCGCCAACCTCGACCGCGGGATGACCGCCGCGGTCGCCGCCCTCGAGGCCACCCCCTCGGACGACCCCGCCGCCGTCCTCAAGACGGTCGCGACGACGCTGATCAAGACGGTCGGCGGCGCCAGCGGCCCGCTCTACGGCACCTTCTTCCTGCGCGCCTCCGGCGCCCTGGCCGGCGGGGACGGCGCCGCCCTCGCGGCTGCGCTGCGCGCCGGGTACGACGGCGTCGTCGCACGCGGCAAGGCCGAGCGCGGGGACAAGACGATGCTCGACGCGCTCGGCCCGGCGTGCGACGCGCTCGACGAGGCGCTGGCCGCCGGGAAGGCGCTGGACGAGGCCCTGGGCGCCGCCGCCGAGGCGGCCGCGCAGGGGCGGGACGCGACCGAGCCGCTGGTCGCCCGCAAGGGGCGGGCGAGCTACCTCGGCGAGCGCAGCGCCGGCCACGTGGACCCGGGCGCGGCCTCGGCGACCCTGCTGCTCGAGGCCGCCGCGACCGCGCTCGCCGGCCGGGGCTGACCGGTGCCGGTCGGACTGGTGGTCGTGTCGCACAGCCGCGCCCTCGCCGACGCCGCGGTCGAGCTGGCCCGCGGCATGCTGCCCGGCCGGGAGCTCGCCGTCGGGGTGGCGGCCGGGGACGTCGACGGCGGCCTCGGCACCGACGCGACGGCGATCGCCGACGCCATCGCCGCGGTCGACAGCGGGGACGGCGTCGTCGTCCTCATGGACCTGGGCAGCGCCGTGCTCTCCGCCGAGACCGCCCTGGAGCTGGTGGACGACGACGTCCGAGAGCGGGTGGTCCTCTCCCCCGCGCCCCTGGTCGAGGGCCTCGTCGGCGCCGCGGTCACCGCGGCCGCGGGCGCCGACCGGGACCGGGTCGCCGCCGAGGCGCTGCGCGGCCTGGCTCCGAAGCAGGCCCACCTCGGCGGCTGACCGGGCGCTGTCGGACCCGGCTGCCACCATGGCGCCGTGCTGTTCGCCGACGTCGTCGCCGCCTCGGCCGAGGTGGCGGCCACCCGCTCGCGCACGGCCAAGGCCACGGCCATCGCCGACCTGCTGGGCCGTGCCGGCGGGAACGAGGTGCGGCCGGTCACCGCGTGGCTGGCCGGCGACACCCTGCAGGGTCGGCTCGGGGTCGGCTGGCGGACCCTCACCCGCCTCGCGCACGGCCCGGCCGCGTCGCCGCGGCTCACCGTCTCCGACGTCGACCGCGCGCTGACCGAGCTCGCCGGCACGACCGGAACCGGGTCGGCGGCTCGGCGGGAGGCGCTCGTCGAGCAGCTCTTCACCGGCGCCACCGCCGACGAACAACGCTTCCTCGTCCGGCTGCTGACCGGCGACCTGCGGCAGGGTGCGCTGGAGGGCGTCGTCCTCGACGCGATCGGCACCGCGGCCGGCGTCCCGGCCGCCACGGTGCGCCGGGCGTTCATGCTCTCCGGCAGCCTGCCCGAGACCGCGGCCACGGCCCTCGACGGCGGGACGACGGCGCTGGAGTCCGTGCACCTGGCGGTCGGCCGCCCGGTCCGGCCGATGCTGGCCAGCCCCGGGTCCTCGCTGGACGCCGTGCTGGCCGACCTCGGCGCCGACGTCACCGTCGAGCACAAGCTGGACGGTGCCCGCATCCAGGTGCACCGCGACGGCGACGTCGTCCGGGTCTGGACCCGCACGCTGCGCGAGGTGACCGACGGCGTGCCCGAGCTGGTCGCGCAGGTCCGGTCGCTGCCGTGCCGCACCGCCGTGCTCGACGGGGAGACCCTCGCCCTGGACGACGACGGCCGGCCGCGGGCCTTCCAGGACACGATGAGCCGCTTCGGCAGCGACGTCCCCGACCCCGCCGTCGTCCTCAGCCCGTTCTTCTTCGACCTGCTGCACCTGGACGGCCGCGACCTGCTCGACGAGCCGCTGGCCGTCCGCCTCGACGCGCTGGTGGAGCTGCTGGCCGGCGAGGAGCACGCCGCGCTGCGGATGCCCGGCGTCCGCCGGCCCACCCCGGAGCGGGCGGCCGAGGTGCTGGACGGCGCGCTCACCGCCGGCCACGAGGGCGTGGTGGTCAAGGCGCTCGACGCGTCCTACGCCGCCGGCCGCCGCGGCAGGGCGTGGCAGAAGGTCAAGCCGGTGCACACCCTCGACCTGGTCGTGCTCGGCGCGGAGTGGGGGTACGGGCGGCGCTCGGGGAAGCTGTCCAACATCCACCTCGGCGCCCGCGACCCCGACGGCGGCGGGCCGGTGATGGTCGGCAAGACCTTCAAGGGGATGACCGACGAGCTGCTGGACTGGCAGACGGCCAGGTTCCCCGACCTCGCCCGCGAGCAGCACGAGTGGGGCGTGCTGCTGGAGCCGGAGCTGGTCGTCGAGGTCGCCCTGGACGGCGCCCAGCGCAGCCCGCGCTACCCCGGCGGCGTCGCGCTGCGCTTCGCCCGGGTGCTGCGTTACCGGCCGGACAGGTCCCCGGCTGACGCCGACACGCTCGATGCCGTGCGCGCACTGCTCGCCGGCGGCTGACCGGCGTCCTCAGCCGCCCTGGCGCGCCGGGGCAGCCTCAGGCCGGGACCGCTGGGGCGTCCCAGTCGACGGAGTGGGCCCGCATCCAGGCCTGCGGGTCCCGGCGCCGCAGCACGAACGGCATGACCAGGTCGCGGGCGACCCGGCCGACGGCGGGCGGCGACTTGGCGCTGCTGGTGCGGAAGCCCTGGGCGACGACCCGCTCCGCCCGCGCCCGGCGCAGACCCTCGAACGCCTGAAGGGCCGCGGGGAGCGGCAGGTCGCGCAGGCAGCGGGCCAGGACGACGGCGTCCTCGACGGCGAGCGAGGACCCCTGGCCGGCGGCGGGCGAGGTGGCGTGCGCGGCGTCCCCGACCAGCACCATGCGCCCGGCGGACCACCGGCGCACGGTCGGGACGTCGTACGTCGTCCACCCGCGCAGCGGACCCGGCGTGGCCTCGACCAGGGCCAGGATCGGCGACCGGTCACCGCGGTGCAGGTCGGACAGCCGGGCCCGCCACTCCGCGTCCGTGGTGCCCGCCACCTCACCGGCCGGCGGCTCGCGGTCCAGCGGCGGGTTGGCGAACCACCAGGTCCCCCCGGACGGCGGCACGAGGTACCCGGCGAACCCGCGCCGGCCGAACACCATCGTCAGCCGGCCGACCTCGGCCCCGGGTGGGACGTGCTCGGAGTACCCGGCGGTGTTGAGCACCGGGACGAAGCGGGGCGCCGCCGCCCCCGGGTCGACCAGCGACCGGACGGTCGACCGGACGCCGTCGGCCCCGATCAGCAGGTCCGCCGACTCGGTGGTGCCGTTGGCGAAGACCGCCGTCACGTCGGAGGCGGTGCAGCGGGCGTCGACCAGGCGGGAGCCGTAGCGGAACCGCACGCCACGGCGCAGGGCCTCGGCGTGCAGCGCCCGGTAGAGGTCCGAGCGGCGCATCGACAGGCCGGAGCTCCCGCCGGGGCCGGCGGTGGAGAGTGCGCCCAGCACCGTGCCGGTCCAGCTGCGGAACTCGATGACCGGCGTCGGGAAGCCCACGTCGGCGACCGCGTGCTCCGCGTCGATCGCCCGGAGCGCGTCCAGCCCGTTGACCTGCAGACCCAGCCACGCCCCGACGTCGCCCGCGGGGCCGGCGTGCGCCTCGTGCACGGTGGCCTCGATGCCGGCCTTCTGCAGGGCCATCGCCACCACCGGTCCGGCGACCCCGCCGCCGACGACGATCGCTCGGGTCATGCCGGCACCTCCCCGTCGTCCGTCCCGCCCTGGCATCTCCCCACAGGCCGGCGCCGGACGCCACCCCTGCGCGCCCGGCGGAGCTACCGGGCGGACAGCGCACCGGCCCCTGCCGGCCAGCTCACCGACCCCGCGACCGCGCCGAGGACGGCGACGGCGCACAGCAGCCCCACGCAGGCGCCCCACCCGACGACCTCGAACAGCGGCGCCGGGACGACCGCGCCGACGCCCCCACCCGCGTAGTAGCAGGTCAGGTACAGCCCCACCGCGCTCGACCGTGCCGCGCCCCCGCTCGACGCCGCCTGCGCCGTGGCGCAGGCCTGAGCGGCGAACACGCCGGTGCAGGCCCCCGCCAGCCCGGCGACGACGGCGGCGGTCGCCGGCACGAGCGTCAGCGCCAGCCCGGCCAGCACGGCCCCCGTGGCGAGGACGAGCACCACCCGGCGGCCGACCCGCGACACCAGCCGCCCGGTCAGCGGCGTGACGACGACGGCGACGAGGAACACCGCGAACACCGCGCCGACCTGCGCCGTGCCCAGCCCGAACGGCGGCCCGGCCAGGTGCAGCCCCGCGTAGGTGAAGGCACCGACCTGCACGAACAGCACCGACGCGCCGACCGCGCAGGTGCCCAGCAGCGGCCCGTTGCGCAGCTGTCCCCCGATGCCGCGCACCCCGCCGAGCAGGCCGGAGGTGGGCAAGAAGCGGCGTTCCCGCGGCAGCCAGGCCGCGACCGCGCCCAGCACGAGCAGCAGGACCAGCGCCAGTGCGACGAACGACGCCCGCCAGCCGAGCGCGTCGGCCACCGCCCCCGCCAGGAACCGGCCGAGGAAGCCGCCGAAGGCCGTCCCGGAGACGTACAGGCCGTTGACCGCGGCCACACGGGGACCGGTGACCTCCTCGGCCACGTAGGCGACCGCGACCGCGAACACGAACGGGATCGCCAGGCCCTGCGCCGCGCGGGCTGCCAGCAGCGCGGTGAGGCCGGGCGCGGCCGCGCAGGCGAGCGTCGCCAGCGCCGTCGCGGTGATGGCCGCCAGCATCACCCGCTTGCGGCCCAGCCGGTCCGACACCGCCCCCGCCAGCGGTGCGGCCACCGCCACGCCGAAAGCGGTGGCGCTCACGGTCCAGGCGGCGCCGGTCGCGGAGACACCGAGGTCGGCGGCCAGCTCGGGCAGCAGCGGCTGCGTCGAGTAGGTGGTGAGCAGCGCGGACAGGCCGAGCAGGAACACCGCGGCCAGGCTGCCGACCGCCGTCCCCCGCGCCACGGCCCCACCGCACCACACCGGGGCGGGGACGCCAGGGCCGGGTCCGGCCGGTCCCGGCGGTCGTCGGGAGGACGGCCACGGCAGCCGGTGGGCCGGGTGCGACTCGCCTAGCGTCGACGCATGGCGATCATCTACCGGGCCACGCTGCGACCGTCGAAGCTCGAGCTGGTGGCGAGCTGGGCGCCCGGCCGCCCGTGGGGTGCCGCGGCCGCGGGCGCCGAGCTCGAGCAGGTCGCCGCCTACCGCTTCGACGACCCGGCCGGCGAGGTCGGCACCGAGACCTTCGTGCTGCGCGCCGGCGACACCCTGCTGCACGTGCCGCTCACCTACCGCGGCGCGCCCGCCCCGGAGCAGGAGGAGCGCCTCCTGGGGACGACGGAGCACTCGGTGCTCGGCCGGCGCTGGGTCTACGACGCCTGCGCCGACCCGGTGTACGTCGCCGCGCTGGCCGCCGCGGTGCTCGGCGGCGCGCCCCAGGCCGAGGAGTACGTCGACGTCGACGGGCGGCAGGAGCGCCGCGACCCCACCGCCCGCGTGACCGGCAGCGGCGGGGCCGCGGACGTCGGGCCGCTGGGCACGCCCACCCCCACCGACGGCGCCGACGCGACGACCGTCCGCGCCGGGGACCTGGAGCTGGTCGTGCGGCGGGTCCTGGCGCCGGGCGCGCCGGTGGACGGCGGCGCCACGCTCACCGGCACCTGGGCCGGCCAGGCCGACGCGGTCGTGCTGGCGACCGCGCAGCAGATCGTCTGACACCGCGGCCCCGTCCCGGGTCCCGCCCTGAGCCTGCGAACGGTGGGAGGACGGGGTCCTTGCTCTGAGCGCTACGCCCCGGCGACCCGCGGGGCGACCTCCGTGCCCAGCAGCTCGATGCCGCGCAGCAGGTCGTCGTGCGCCAGGCGCGGGTTCGTCATCTGGATCGCGACCCGGTCGACCCCGCCGAGCTGGTCGGAGACCCGCACCAGCTTGTCCACCACGGTGTCCGGGTCGCCCATGAAGAAGGCGCCGTCGGGTCCGCTGGTCGCGTCGAACTGCGCCCGCGTCGGCTGGGCGAAGCCGCGCTCACGGGAGACCTTGGCGAACATCTCGTGCCAGCCGGGGTAGATGGTGTCGGCGGCGGCCCGGGTGCTCTCGGCGACGTAGCCGAAGACGTGCAGCCCCACCTGCAGCCGCTGGGGGGCGTGACCGGCCTGCGCCCCGGCCCGGCGGTACAGGTCCACGAGCGGCGCGAACTGCCGCGGCTCCCCGCCGATGATGGCGACCATCAGCGGGAGGCCGAGCAGCCCGGCGCGGACGAAGGACTCCGGTGTCCCGCCGACGCCGACCCAGATTGGCAGCGGGTCCTGCAGCGGCCGCGGGTAGACGCCCTGCCCGGTGAGCGCGGGGCGGTGCCGACCGGACCAGGTCACCTCCTCCGACTCGCGCAGCCGCAGCAGCAGGTCGAGCTTCTCCTCGAACAGCTCGTCGTAGTCGGCCAGCGACAGCCCGAACAGCGGGAACGCCTCGATGAACGAGCCCCGGCCCACCACCAGGTCGACGCGGCCCCGTGAGACGAGGTCCAGCGTGGCGAACTGCTGGAAGACGCGGACCGGGTCGGCGGCGCTGAGCACGGTGACCGCGCTGCCCAGCCGGATCCGCGAGGTGCGCGCGGCCGCGGCGCCCAGGATCACCGGCGGGGCCGAGTCGTAGTACTCCGGGCGGTGGTGCTCACCGATCCCGAAGGAGTACAGCCCCACCTCGTCGGCGAGGGCGATCTCCTCGAGCAGGTGCGCCATCCGCTCCTCCGGACCGACCAGGCGCTCGGTCGCGGGATCGGTCACCGCTGCGACGAAACTGTCGACGCCGACGTGCACGGCTGTCCTCCTCGGGGAGTGGTGCCGCCACCCGGCGACGGTCCAGTGTTCAACCAGTCAACCAGGGTCCCGGCGGCGGCCCTCGGCCGCCGGCGCGTTGCACGTGCGACGCGCGGGAGGATGGTTGCGCTCCTCCCCCATCCCTCTCCATGCTGGCGCGGTCCGGCACGAGCCGCCCCCGACCAGCGTCCCGACCTCTAGCCGCACGTGGCGACCGGGGAGTGCGGAGCCGGACCCCTGGCGGGACCGGACGCGGCCCGGGCCCGCCTCCCCGGGACGGCGTCGTCCTCGACCGACCGGTCGCTGCCCGGCGACCTGAGCGTCCGTGCCCCCCGCCCCCGTCCCGGGAGTGATTGCATGAACCCCAGCCGCCCCGCCGGAACCGAGACCGTGGAGGGCGCCGTCCCCGGGGACGGTGCCTTCTCGCACCGGCAGGTGCTGACCGTCCTGGCCGGGTTGATGGCCGCCATGTTCTTGGCCGCGCTCGACCAGACGATCGTGGCGACAGCCGTCCGCACCATCGCCGACGACCTCGACGGCTTCTCGCTGCAGGCCTGGGCGACGACGGCCTTCCTGATCACCTCGACGATCTCGACCCCGCTCTACGGCAAGCTCTCCGACCTCTACGGGCGGCGGCCGCTCTACCTGTTCGCGATCTCGGTGTTCATCGGCGGCTCGGTGTGCTGCGGCGTCGCCGACTCGATGTACCAGCTGGCGGCCGCCCGGGCGGTGCAGGGGGTCGGCGCCGGCGGGCTGATGTCGCTGGCCCTGGCGATCATCGGCGACATGGTCCCGCCCCGGGAGCGCTCGCGCTACCAGGGCTACACCATGGCCGTCTGGGGCAGCTCGAGCGTGCTGGGCCCGGTCCTCGGCGGCCTTCTGGCCGGCCAGGAGTCCCTGTTCGGCGTCGACGGGTGGCGCTGGATCTTCCTGGTCAACGTCCCGCTGGGCGCGGTGGCGTTCACCATTGTCTTCCGCGTCCTGCACCTGCCCCACGAGCGGCGCGACCACCGCATCGACTGGCCGGGCGCGCTGGCGCTGACCACCTGCGCGGTACCGCTGCTCGTCGTCGCCGAGCAGGGCCGCGGATGGGGCTGGACCTCGCCGGCGGCGCTGGTCTGCTACGCGCTCGGCGCCGCCGGCCTGGGCGCGTTCGTGCTCGCCGAACGGGCCTACGGTGACGACGCGCTGCTCCCGCTGCGGTTGTTCGGGAACCGCACCTTCGTCGTCACCGCCCTGGGCAGCATCGTGCTGGGCGCGGGGATGCTGGGCGGCCTGCTGCTGATCCCCCAGTACCTGCAGATCGTGCACGGCTCGAGTCCCACGGTCGCCGGCCTGCAGATGCTCCCCCTGGTCGCCGGGATCATGGCCGGGGCGGGGAGCTCGGGCGTCGCGATCTCCAAGACGGGCCGCTACCGGCAGTTCCCGCTGCTCGGTGTGGGACTGATGGCCACGGCGCTGTTCGGCTTCTCCAGGGTCGCCGGTGCCGACACGCCCTACGGGTTGCTGGTGCCGTTCCTGGCGATGTTCGGCGTGGGCGTCGGCTTCACGTTCCAGCCGGTCGTCGTGGCGGTGCAGAGCGCCGTGCGCCCCTGGGAGATCGGGGTGGCCACCTCCTCGGTGGCCTTCTTCCGCCAGACGGGCGCCACCGTGGGCACTGCAGCGTTCCTCTCCCTGCTGTTCGCCCGGCTGCCCGGCGAGGTCGACGGCGCGGTGCAGGACGCCGTCCGCGCCGACCCCGGGCTGGCGCCCCGGCTCCAGCCGCTCGACGGGGTCGGCTCCGACCTCTCCGACAGCTCCTTCGTCCAGCAGCTCCCCGACGCGGTCGCCGAGCCCTTCCGGGCCGGCTTCGCCGGGTCCGTGGACCTGGTGCTGCTCGTCGTCGCCGGCGTGGTGGCCGTGGGCGCCGCCGTCTTCCTGTTCCTGCCGCAGCTGACGCTGTCGACCGAGTCCGGCATCCAGGCCCGCCGGAGCGCGGCCCGGGCCGCCGGCTCCCTGCCCACGACGGCCCCCGCTGCTCCCACCCCCACCCGCCAGGGCACCCGGGGCCGGCCACGCGTCCTCCCCGGCCTCCCGGCGCGCCGGGACGTGACCCGTGCGGCGACGGTCGCCCCCCGCCGGGGACCGAGCCGGGAACTGGTCTTGGCCGGCGCGGCCGCGCTCGGGCTCCTGCTGGGCCTCGGCGGGGTGGCGCTGGGCTCCCGCCCCGCGGCCACCGGGGAGGGGCCGCCGGCCTCCGGGCTCCCCGACGGGGCGCTGCCGGCCGCCCCCCTCCCCGGCTCGGTCCCCGGCGGGGGTCTGGCGGCTCCGGACGGCGGGACGCAGGAGGAGACGCCGTCACCGCAGGCGCCGTCGCGACGCCCGGCCACGGCGCCGGGCACTCCCACGACGACCGCGTCCCCGACCTCCGGCGGCGCCGTCAGGTCCTCCGCCCCGGTCGGCACGAGCAGCGGTCCGGTGAGCTCCGGCACGAGCGCGGCCGCGCCCGGCGGCGAGGCCACGAGCGCGGGTTCGGCGAACTCCGGGACGACGAGCTCCGGCACGACGAGCTCCGGCACGACGAGCTCCGGCACGACGAGCTCCGGCACGACGAGCTCCGGCACGACGAGCTCCGGCACGACGAGCTCCGGCACGACGAGCTCGGGCACGACGAGCTCCGGCACGACGAGCTCCGGGACCTCCGCAGCGACTCCCTCCGGCGCGACGGCCACGTCCACGCCGACACCCAGCCCCACACCGACACCCAGCCCCACACCGACACCCAGCCCCACACCGACACCCAGCCCCACACCGACACCCAGCCCCACACCGACACCCAGCCCCACACCGACACCCAGCCCCACACCGACACCCAGCCCCACACCGACACCCAGCCCCACACCGACCGAGCAGCCGACCGCAACGGCCACCGCAACCGCGACGCCCACCGCAACAGCGACGCCCACCGAGACTCCCGAGCCGACGGCGACCACGGACCCCACCGAGACCACGGACCCCACCGAGACCACGGACCCCACCGAGACCACGGACCCCACCGAGACCACGGACCCCACCGAGACCACGGACCCCACCGAGACGGAGACGCCCGCAGGGACCGCCACGGCCACGCCCTGAACGGCCGCACTCGCGTTCGTGGGGGTGGGACCCCGGAAGGGGAGCCCGCCGTCCAGTGCCGTGATCTTGGCTTGCCCACGAACACGTCCCGCAGCCCGTGCGCGGCGGTGTGCGCGCTGGCCTGAGCCCCGCATCCAACGGCGCCCCCAGCTAGGGCGTGTCCTCCGGATCATGTGCGCCGCCCACCATGTCCCTGGAGGCGGCTCGAGGGGCACCGGACCGAGCCGATGGAGTCGGCCCACTCCTCGTTCCGGCGCGGCCCGCTGCAGCGCCTCGGCGATGTCGAGCTGATCACCGCCGACTACGTGTCCTGGTACAGCCAGCGGCGCCTCGTGCACCGCCTCGGCCGCGTCCCACCCACCGAGGCCGAGGCGACCTGCTTCGATCGAGCCGTGCCCTGCCAACCGGCAGGCTCACAGGAACCTCAGGGTGCGTGAAACCGGGACGCTCCAGCTCGGACGACGCTGAGCCGCACGGACCGATGAGTGCCGAGGCCGGCGGAGGTCTCCACCCGCGGAAAGCAGCCGAGCAGACGGAGCGAGCAGATGACACGGACCCGCATACACAACCTCTCCATGTCGCTGGACGGATTCGCCACCGGTGTGGGCCAGGCACCCGACGCCCCCTTCGGCCACGCCGGCCATCGGCTGCACGAGTGGATGATCGCCACCCGCTTCGGCGCCCCGATCGTGGGACGCGAGGGCGGCACCGCCGGCGTCGACAACGCCTTCGCCCAGCAGCACGAGCCGGGCATCGGCGCCGAGATCATGGGGGCGGGCAAGTTCGGCCCCCCGGGCTGGCAGGACGACGCCGACTGGAGAGGGTGGTGGGGCCCGAACCCGCCGTTCCACACGCCGACCTTCGTGCTCACCCACCGGCCGCGGTCGCCGATCGAGATGGCCGGCGGGACGACGTTCCACTTCCTCGACGCCTCGCCGGCCGAGGCCCTCGACGTCGCGCGCGAGGCGGCAGCCGGCCAGGACGTGCGCATCGGCGGCGGCCCGACCGTCGCCCGCGACTTCATCGCGGCGGGGCTCGTCGACCACGTCCACCTGGTCCAGGTGCCGATCGTGCTCGGCCGCGGAGTGCGGCTGTGGGACGGCCTCGAAGCTCTGGAGGCGGACTACGACATCGAGGCGGTCTCGACACCCAGCGGCGTCACCCACCTCACGTTCACCAGGTCGTGACGGCGCGGATCACTCTGCCTGTCGGGAGCCGATGACGGCTCGGACGGTTCCAGTCAGGTCGGGATCCCGCCAAGGCGTGGATGGACGCGCACGGGCGGCGGCGGGCGTCACCCCTGCGCGTAGCGCGAGTAGGTGACACCGCCGCGGCAGCCCCGGCACTCGACGAGCCGCAGCCGGCCCTCCGCGGCGCTGTGGGGGAACAGCCGCCGGCCGCGGCCCTGGACGACGGGGTCGGTGGACAACCGGTACTCGTCGACCAGCCCGGCGCCGATCAGCGCGTGGCACAGGGTGATGCTGCCGGTGACGACGATGTCCGCGCCGGGCTGCTCCTCGAGCCCACGCACCCGCTCGACCGGGTCGCCGCCCAGCACGGTGGTGTGCTGCCAGCCGGGCTCGGTGAGCGTCGAGGAGACGACGTGCTTCTGCACCCGGTCCAGGTAGGCGCTGATGCCGGTCGGGTCGTCGGTCCGCCCCGGCCAGTAGCTGCGGAAGTCCTCGAAGGTCCGCCGGCCGAGGAGGGCGTCGGCGCGCTCGTCCTGGCGGTGGATCTCCTCGACCAGGTCGGAGTCGTCCACCCCCGTCTGCCCCTGCGGCTCGAACCAGTCGCCGAGCATCTCCACCGCACCGTCGACGGTCGTGTTCTGGGTGATCGCGAGCGTGCGCACCGTGCCTCCCGGGGTCGGTTCCGTCGCAGTACCGATCCCGGTGACCCCCGGTGGTTGCGCGCGTGTGGACGCATCCGCACCCGCCGATGCGTCCACACGCGCGCAACGGCGGCGCCTGGACTCGACGCCCGGTCAGGGGCGCCAGGCCGGCCGGTAGTCGGGGTGCGCGGCGTGGGGCAGCGCGAGCAGCGCCAGGGTGAGCGCGGCCAGCTGGTGCTGGTCGGTGGGCGGGAGCGGGAAGTCCAGGCCCGCCAGGCGGGCACCGAGCAGCCGCAGGTCCGGGCGCACGTCCCGGCAGGCGAGCACGAGCCGCCGCTTGGCGGCGCACTCGGCGAGCACCCGCGCCGGGTCGTGGTGCGCGACGTGGTCGGCGGCGCCCGGCGGCACGGTCACGCCGCCGTCCCACTCCTGCTGGCCGGTCGCCTGGGCGGCCTCGGCCGCCAGCCGCTGGTCCTCGGCGATGCGGGCCAGCAGGAAGCCGTCGAGATCGGGTTCGAGGTCCGGTTCGAGGCCGGGCTGGGCGTCCATGCCGGCATCCTGCGCCGCCGGCGAGCGCGCCGGTACGGGGTGCGGGCCCGGCGCGGTCCTACGGTGGACGGGCCATGCGGAACGGAACTGGATCGCTCGACCTGCTCGTCGCCGAGGAGCTCTCCGTGGGGCACGGCAGCGCCCCCGTGTGCGCGCCGGTGGACCTCCGCCTCGCCGCCGGCCGGGCCGTGGCCGTCGTCGGCCCGAACGGCTCGGGCAAGTCCACGCTGCTGCGCACGCTGGTCGGCCTGCTGGAGCCGCTCGCCGGCACCGTCGCCTTCGCCGGCGCACCGGTCGACGAGCGGTCGGCGGCCTTCCGCCGCGACGTCGCCGCCGTGCTGGACGACGACGCCTTCTTCGTCTCGCTGACCGGCCGCGAGCACCTGCTGCTCACCGCACGCGGGCACGGGGTGGCCGCGGCCGAGGAGGTGGTGGACGCCGAGGTCGAGGCCTTCGGGCTGGGCGACCGGGCCGACGCGCTGCCCTCGGCGCTCTCCTCCGGCCAGCGGCGGCGGCTGGCGCTCGCGGCCGCCTTCGTCCGAACCGCCCGGCTGCTGGTCCTCGACGAGCCCGAGCGCCGGCTCGACGCCGGCATGCGGGCCCGGCTGGCGGCCCGACTGGTATCGCTGCGGGACGCCGGCACCGCCGTGCTGTTCGCCAGCCACGACGCCGACGTGGTCGCGACGGTCGCCGACGAGGTCCTCGTGGTGGACGACGACGCCTGCCGGCTGCTGGACCCGGTCGAGGCCGCCGGCCGGATCGCGGAGCTCTGAGCCGTGACCGCCAGCACCACGGTCGCCCCGCTCGACGGCGCGGCGGTGCGCCGGCTGACCCGCCGCGCGACGGCGGCCCGGGCGCGGACCACGCTCGGCGAGCGGATCTCCGAGGCGTGGGGGCGGGCTCGTCTCGGCCGGGATCGGCGTGGCCGTCGCCGGCGGCAGCCTCGCGTCGCTGCGCGAGCGCATCGCGCTGGCGGACGCGCCGGTCACCGGGACGACGCTGCCCGCCTCCCTCACCTCCGCCGCGCTGGCGCTGCTGGCGCTGGCCGGCGTGGTCGTCGTCCTGGCCCGGCTGGGGCCGGTGAGCGCGACGCCGGCGGCCGCGGCGTGGTGGCTGCCGCTGCCCGCCGACCGCCGCGGCCTGCTCCGCGGCGAGCTGGTGCGGCTGACCGCGGCCGGGGTGACCGTCGCGGTGCTGCTGGCGCTGCCGCTGGTGTTCGGCGCCGCCGCCGCGCCGACCGCGGCCTCGGTGCTGGGCGGCCTGGGCTCGGCGGTCGCGCTGGCCGTCGTCGCGGTCGGCGGGACGGCGCTGCTGCAGACCCGGCGCCGCGGCCGGGGTGTCGCCGGGCTCGCTGGTACGGTCGCGGGCGCGGCGGCCGTCGTCCCCGCGGTCGCCGGCACCCTCGCCGCCGCGGGCGGGACGTCGGTCGGCGTCCCGGCCGCCGGGACGCTCCCGGGCTGGGTCCTCGCGGTCGCGGCGGTCGCGGCCGGGGCCCTGCTCGTGCAGGCCGACCGGGGCCTGGGCCGGCTGGACGCCGCCCGGCTGCTCGCCGGCGGGGCGACGGCCCGCTACGCCGGCGGCTCGCTGCTGTCGATGGACACGCGACAGCTGGGCCGTGCGCTGGCCGGCCGGGACCGGCCGCCCCGCCGCAGCCGCCGCTTCCGCCGGGTGCGGCGCCCCTGGCAGGCGGTGGTGGCCACCGACCTCGCCGTCCTCGCGCGCGGGCGGTGGCAGCTGGGCCAGCTCGCCGTCGCCGCCGCCGTCCCGGTGGTCGTCGCCCGCACCGAGGGACTGGGCGCGCTGCCACCGGCGGTCTGGGCCGGCTGCCTGCTCGGCTGGGGGCTGGCCGCGACGGCGGCCGGGCGGGCCGCCCGGGAGGCGCACGGCGCGCCGGAGCTCGACCGGCTGTTCGCGCTGTCGGCCGCCGCCGTGGTGCGCAGCCGCGGCGTCGTCCCGCTGGGCGTGGCGGTGCTGGTGTGCACCCTCAGCGGGCTGCTGGTCGGCGTCGGCACGGGGGCGGCGGGCACCTGGGCGCTGCTCGGGCTGGCGGCTGCCCCGGCCTGGGCGGCCGCCTCGCTGCGCGGGGCGCTGCGCCCGGACCCGGACTGGTCCGGGCCGGTCGTCTCCACCCCGATGGGCGTGCTGCCGGCCGGGGTCGGCGCCACCCTCGTGCAGGGGGTGGACGTCGGCGTGGCCGGCAGCCTGCCGCTGCTCGCCGCACTGGTGACCGGCGGCCCGACCCCGCTGCTCGTCGCCGTCCAGGCGGCGTGGGCGCTGCTGCTGGCCACCGCCGTGCTGGTGCAGCTCGGCCGGCGACGCTCGCAGGAGAGCTGACCCGCCGGATCAGCCGCCGGGGTGCACCACCCCGGCGCTGCCGCCGCCGCGCCGCACGGTCTCGGCCGCGGCCAGCAGCCGGCCGTCGGGCAGGAACTCCACGCCGGTGGCGGCCCCGATCTCCTCGACCGGCGCGAAGGCGTGCCCGCGTGCGGTAAGCTCGGCGCCGTACGCGTCGAGGAAGGCCGGCTCGGCGTCGGCCGTCGCGGCGTTGCGCTGGCTGGCCCGCGGGGCCGCGATCGCCTCGGCCAGGTCGGTGCCGCGGTCGAGGCGGTCCACCAGCGTCTGCAGCACGGTGGTGATGATCGTGGCCCCGCCGGGCGAGCCGAGGGCCAGCAGCGGCTTCCCGTCCTGCAGCACGATCGTCGGCGCCATGCTGCTGCGCGGCCGCTTGCCCGGCGCGGGCAGGTTCGGCTCGGGACGGGTCGGGTCGGCGGGCGCGAAGGTGAAGTCGGTCAGCTCGTTGTTCAGCAGGAACCCGCGGTCGGGCACGGTGATCCCGCTGCCACCGGTCTGCTCGATGGTCAGCGTGTAGGCGGCCACGTTCCCCTCGGCGTCGGCCACGGTGAGGTGCGTGGTGGACGGCCCCTCCGCGCCACCGTCGCCGGGAGGTGCGGCCGGGGCCGGGCACGGGCCGTACTCGCCGTCCGGGACGCCCGCGGGCACCGGCTTGGGCGCCGCCCGGTCCGGGTCGACCAGGCAGGCCCGCTCGGCGGCGAAGGCGTCGGAGAGCAGCTCGGCCAGCGGCACCTGGGTGTAGGCGGGGTCGCCGACGTAGGCGTTGCGGTCGGCGAAGGCCAGCGCGCTCGCCTCGAGGTAGGTGTGCAGGACGTCGACCTCCGGCAGCGCGGCCAGGTCGGTGCCCTCCAGGACGTTCAGCGCCTCACCGACGGTCGAGCCACCGCTGGACGGCGGCGCCATGCCGTAGACCTCCAACCCCCGGTACTCCACCTGCGTCGGCTCGCGCAGCGGCGCCTCGTACGCGGCGAGGTCGGACTCCTCCAGCAGGCCCACCCGCACCGGCGCGGCGCCGTCGGCCACCGGGGGCTCCTGGGCGGTGCGCACGACCTCCTCGCCCAGCTCCCCGGTGTAGAGGGCCTCGACGCCCTTCGCCGCCAGCAGCTCGTAGGTGCCCGCCAGGTCGGGGTTGCGGAAGACCGAGCCCACCTCGGGCAGCGCGCCGCCGGGGAGGAACAGCTCGGTGGACGACGTGAAGCGGCGGAACCTCTCCTCGTTGTCGGCGGTCTGCTCGCGGAAGGTCTCGTCGACGACGAAGCCCTCCTCGGCGAGCTGCGTGGCGCCCTGCAGCGCCTCGGCCAGCGAGAGCGTGCCGAACTCGTCGAGCGCCCGCTGCCACGTCAGCGGGGTCCCCGGCGTGCCGACCGACAGCCCGCTCGTCACCGCCTCCTCGAAGGGCAGCGGCTCGCCGTCCTCCCCGAGGAAGGCGTCGGCCCCCATCGCCTGCGGCGCGGTCTCCCGGCCGTCGATCGTGGTGACCTCCCCGGTCGCGGCGTCGTGGTACACGAAGAAGCCGCCGCCTCCGACGCCGGCCGAGTAGGGCTCGGTCACGCCGAGCGCGGCGGCCGCGGCGACCGCCGCGTCTGCGGCGTTGCCGCCCGCGGCCAGGACCTCCAGGCCGACCCGGGTGGCGTCCGGGTCGACGGTGGCGACCGCGCCGCCGGTCCCGACCGCGCGGGGCACCTTCTCCGGCGGCGGGACGGCGTCGTCCCCCGGTGCGGCGGCCGCGGTGCCGGCCGGGACGATCCCGATCAGGACGGCGGCGGTCAGGGCGGTCAGGGCGGTGCGTCGACGCGGCACGGGACTCCTCGGGCGTCGGGCGGTCGCGGGCCAGGAGCCCAGCCTGCCTCTGGCCCGGCCGGCCCGCCCGGCGAGCTGGACCGATCCGGCGCGACGGGACAGGATCAGCGGGTGAGCCGCATCAACGACGTCGGCGGCATGGTGGGCTTCCCGGCGATCGCCGAGGAGCCCGACGAGCCGGCCTTCCACGCCGACTGGGAGGCGCACGTCCTGGCCCTCAACGCCGCGCTGATCCGGCGCGGCGTCTACAACCTCGACGAGTTCCGCGACGCCATCGAGCGGATGCCGCCGGACGCCTACCTGTCGAGCTCGTACTACGAGAAGTGGTTCACGGCCATCACGACGCTGCTGGTCGAGAAGGGTGTGGCGACGGCGGAGGAACTGGCCGCGCGGGAGGGACTGGCCGGTGGCTGAGCGCTTCGCTCCCGGCGACGCGGTGCGGACCAGCACCGCCGACCCGGCGTGGCACACCCGGCTGCCGCGGTACGCCCGCGGCGCCGTCGGCCGGGTGGTCGAGGTCGCCGGGCACCACCCCCTCGCCGACGACCGGGCCCGTGGCCTGCCGGGGACGACGCGGGCCGTCTACCACGTGCGGTTCGCCGCCGCGGACCTGTTCGGCGACGGCGACCACGCCGTCACCGTGGAGCTCTGGGAGGACTACCTGGAGCCCGCCGACCCCTCGGGAGGGACGCCATGAGCGGGGACCACCACGGCAGCTCGGCGATCTCCGAGCGGGTCCGGCACGTCGAGGCGCTGCTGGAGGCGCGCGGTCTCGTCGACGAGGGCGAGATCGACCGCCGCATCGACGAGTTCCTCGCCGGCGGCTCGCCGGCCAACGGCGCCCGGATCACCGCGCGCGCCTGGACGGACCCGGAATTCCGGGACCGGCTGCTCGCCGACGCCAACGCAGCCATCAGGGAGGTCGGGCTGTCGATGGCCGGCGGCCTGCAGGAGCAGCGGCTGAAGGTCGTCGCCAACAGCGCGGAGGAGCACAACGTGGTGGTCTGCACGCTGTGCTCCTGCTATCCGATCGCGCTGCTCGGCCCGTCCCCGGCCTGGTACAAGAGCGAGGCCTACCGGTCCCGGGTCGTGCGGGACCCACGCGGGGTGCTGGCGGAGTTCGGCCTCGACCTGCCGCCGACGACGCGGATCAGCGTGTGGGACGCCAGCGCGGAGTCGCGGTACATGGTGGTCCCGCGCCGGCCCGAGGGGACCGACGGGATGTCCGAGGAGCAGCTCGCCGGCCTGGTCACCCGCAAGGGCCTGATCGGGACCGCCGCCGTCTGAGGCGCGGGGTCAGCCGGAGGAGCGCGCGCGCAGCTCGTTCTTCTGCACCTTGCCGGTGGAGGTCTTCGGCAGCTCCCCGTAGACGAACCGCTTGGGCACCTTGAACCCCGCCAGCCGCGACCGCACGAAGGCCGCGAGCTCCTCGTCGGTGACCTCGCTCCCGGGCCGCAGCGTCACGTGGGCGACCGGGACCTCCCCCCACTTCTCGTGGGGCTCGGCGACCACGGCGGACTCCAGCACGGCGGGGTGGGCGTCCAGGGCCCGCTCGACCTCCACCGAGGAGATGTTCTCTCCGCCGGAGATGATGATGTCCTTGCTGCGGTCGCGGATCTCCAGGTAGCCGTCCGGGTGGACGACGGCGAGGTCCCCGGTGCGGAACCAGCCGGGTCCGCCGTCGGGCCCCGGCAGCGTCGCCTTCGCCGTCGCCTCCTCGTCCTGGTAGTAGCCGAGCATGACGTCGTTCCCGCGGGCGACGATCTCCCCGATCGTCTCCCCGTCGCACGGCACGTCGGCGCCGTCCTCCCCCACGACCCGCAACGGCTGGGCGACCACGTTCGCGACACCCTGCCGGGCCTTGAGCTCGGCCTGCCGCTCGTCCGGCAGGTCGTCCCACTCGGGGTGCCACTGGTTGACCGCCACCGGCCCGTAGGTCTCGGTGAGCCCGTACAGGTGGGTCACGTCCATGTTCAGCGCGGACATCCGGGCCAGCAGGGTCGGGGTCGGCGGCGCGCCACCGGTCTGCACCGCGACCCGCGGGGAGACCGGGCCGGCCTCCGCCTCCTCGGCGCTGGCGATCATGGTGAGCACGGTCGGCGCCGCGCTGAAGTGGGTGATGCCCTCGGTGCGCAGCAGCTGCCAGATGCGGGCCGGCTCCACCCGCGGCAGGCACACGTGGGTCGAGCCGCCGGCCGACACCGCCCAGGGGAAGCACCAGCCGTCGCAGTGGAACATCGGCAGCGTCCACAGGTACTGGCTGGTGGGGCCCAGCCCGGTGTGCAGCGCCATCGCGAGCGCCTGCAGGTAGGCCCCTCGGTGGCTGTACATGACGCCCTTGGGCCGGCCGGTCGTGCCGGAGGTGTAGTTGAGCGCGAGCAGGCCCCACTCGTCGTCGCAGGGTCGCGCCAGCGGCTCGGCCGCGTCCAGCAGCTGCTCGTACTCGTCGGCCTCGCCGCCGGCCACCACGACCGGGATGCCGACCGCCGCGGCGACCTCGGTGGCGGTCGGGGCGAACGCGGCGTCCGCGACGAGGACCGCGGCGCCGGAGTGCTGCAGGATGTACTCCAGCTCGTTGCCCTTCAGCCGGGTGTTGAGCGGGACCAGGACGGCTCCGGCCCACGGGACGCCGTTGTGCACCTCGAGCATCGCCGAGCTGTTCGTGCACAGCGCGGCCACCCGGTCCCCGGGCGAGACGCCGCGGGACGCCAGCGCGCCCGCGAGCCGGCGGGAGCGGTCGGCGAACTCCCGGTAGGTGAACCGCCGGTCGCCGTCGACCACGGCGGTGCGCTCGGGGAACACCCGGGCGGAGCGCTCGAGGAAGGCGGTCGGGGTGAGCTGGGCGGAGCTGAAGGTCGCCACCTGGTCTCCTCAGGGCGCGGTGCGGACGGTTCCCGTGGGGATTGTCGGCACAGTCCGGCTCCGGCCGCTCCCCGACCACGCCCCCCGCCCGGCACGCTCCCACCGATCAGGTCTGCAGCAGCGCCCAGAGGACGCAGAGGGCCAGCAGCACGACGCTGACCACCCAGGCCGCGGACGCCGGTCCGCCGATCCGCACCTCAGACCATCCCGAACTGCTCGCTGTGCACCCGGTCGGCGGGGACGCGCAGCTCGGCGAGTGCGGACCGGACGGCCTGCACCGTCTCCTCGCGGGAGCACACGAAGTACTGCAGCGACCGGGCGTGCGGGGGCAGGTGCCGGGCCAGCAGCGCCGCGTCGATCCGGCCGCGCTCCCCCGGCCACTCCCCCGACGGGCGGCTGATCACGTGCACCACGGTCAGGTCCAGCCGCCCCCGCAGCCGCTCCAGCTGGCGGATGCCGGTGATCTGGTCCTCGCTGCGGTTCCCCAGGAAGAGCCAGACCGGACGCCGGTCGCCCTGGTCGGCGAGCGTGGCCAGCATGCTCAGGAACGGGGTGACGCCGACGCCGGTCGCGACGAGGACGTAGCCCATCCCGGGGTGCCGGTCGAGGGTGAACGAGCCGTGCGGACCGTCGACGTAGACGGTGTCGCCCACCCGCAGCCGGCGGATGGAGCGGGTGAAGTCGCCGACCTGCTTGATCGTGAACTCCACCCGCGGCCGCAGCGCGCTGGAGGAGATCGAGAACGGGTGGTAGGTCGGCGTGAAGGGCACCCGGCCGGGGAGGATCCAGGCGAACTGACCGGCCGTGAACGACCACGGGCGCCCGCCGTGCCGGTGCGCGGGCTCCAGGCCGACGGTCACGGCGCCGCCGGGCTCGGGCCACAGCTCCACCACCCGCCAGGGACGGCGCCACAGCCGCAGCGGCCTGACCAGCCGGACCCACACCGCCAGCCACAGGAAGGCCGCGGCGTAGACGGTCCACCCCAGCCGGACCCACGGCGCGCTCATCCAGTTGTCGACGAGGAAGGCGTGCACGAGGCCGGCCAGCACGATGGTGACGCCGAGGACCGAGTGTAGGACGTGCCAGACCTGGTACGGGATCCGCAGCGCCCGCCGCCACACCGACGTCACCACCAGCAGCGCCAGCGCGAGCACCGACAGCCAGGCGAACTGCGCCCGCAGCGGCGCGTCGACGACGTCGAGCAGCACCAGGTAGCGGTCGTCGGCGAGGAACAGCAGCGCCGGGTGCCCGAACGCGGCGAGGACGGCCAGCGCCGAGATCTGCCTGTGGTACCGCAGGACGGCGTCGATGCCGAACGGCGCGGTGGCGCGGGTGAACCGCGCGGCCAGCGCGAACTGCAGCCCCAGGACCGACAGCGCCAGGAAGCCCAGCGCCACCGACAGGTCGACGAGGAAGCCGCGCCCGGGCCGGACGGCGGTGAGGCAGAGGGCCAGCGGGGCGACGGCGAGCAGCGCGTGCAGCGCCGTCCAGCCCACCGCCCGCGCGCGGGTCGAGGGGGCGGCCCGGCGGGTCACCGGCAGCGGGGTCTCGCCGGTGAGGTCCGAGACGCGCGGCCGGGCGAGGACCGCGGTCACCGGCGGGCTGCCGAGGGCGTGCGGCGCCGGTGGGCAGGGTGGTGCATGGGGGCGTTCTCCAGTGCGGTCGGGCAGCGGCGCACCCGGGGCGCGAGCTCCCGGGCGGTGGCGTGCCCGGAGCTCGAGGCATCCGGGCGGCGGTCGTCCGGGCGACGGAGCGCTCCGGCGGGCCACCCCCGCGCCGCGCGACGCGGGAGCCCCGTGGCCCCCGCGGCGTGCGGCCCCCCATGACGGGTGGTGTCCGGACGAAAACTCTAAGTGAATACCGCGGAGGACCGTCAAGCCCGGGACGGGCCGGTCCGGGAGCTGCGCAGGTCAGCGCCGGGGGTGGATCTGCTCACACTCCTGCCCGAGGTGCCCCCGACGTGCGTGGCCCGGCACGTCGTGGTCACCTGGGGTCGCTGCGGGAGGTCGGGCGCGACGACGGGAGGGTGCCGTGGCACGGGTCCACCTGCTGGCGACCGGTGGCACGATCGCCAGCCGCCGCACCGACGGCGGGCTGTCGGCCACGACGCCGGCCGCCGAGCTGCTGGCCGCGGCCGGGCCACTGCCGGACCTCGAGGTCACCGTCAGCGACCTGACCACCGTGCCCAGCTTCGCGCTCACCGGTGCCGACGTCCGCGCGCTGGTCCGCGACGTGCGCCGGCACCTGGCCGGTGGCGTGGACGGCGTCGTCGTCACGCACGGCACGGACACGATGGAGGAGTCGGCGTTCCTGGCCGACCTGGTGCACGACGACCCGCGGCCGGTGGTCCTCACCGGCGCGCAGCGGCCGTTCGACGCCCCGGCCCCCGACGGCCCGGCGAACCTGACCGACGCGCTGCGGGTGGCCGCCGACCCCGCGGCCCGGGACCTGGGTGTGCTGCTGGCCTTCGACGGCCTGGTCTTCGCCGCCCGCGGGGTGCGCAAGGTCGAGACGCTGCGCAGCGCGGCCTTCGGTGCCCCCGGCCGCGGCCCGCTGCTGCGGGTGACCGGTGGGGCCGTCGTCCCACTGGGCCGCCCGCCGCGGCCGCCCGCGCTGCCGCTGGACCTGGACGCCGAGCTGCCGCGGGTCGACGTCGTCGCCTGCGCCCAGGGATCGGACGACGCCCTGCTGCGCGCCGCGGTCGCGGCCGGCGCGGCCGGGGTCGTGCTGGAGGCGTTCGGCGCGGGCAACGTGCCGCCGCCGGTGGCCGCGGCGGCGGCCGAGCTGGTGGCCGGCGGCGTGCCGGTCCTGGTCTGCTCGCGGGTGCCCTCGGGTCCGGTCGCGCCGCTCTACGCCGGAGGCGGCGCGAGCCTGGCGCGCGACGGCGCACTGTTCGGCGGGGACCTGAGCCCGTGGCAGGGGCGGCTGCTGCTGGCCGCCGCCCTGGCGCTGGACCCGGAGGACCCGGGGCGGGTCCTCGCCGGGCGGCTGTGAGCACCGACGGATCGAGAGGAGAACGGGCGTGGCCAAGGAGATCTTCGTGTCCTTCGGCGTCGACATCGACGCCGTCGCCGGGTGGCTGGGGTCCTACGGCGGGGAGGACTCCCCCGACGACATCTCGCGCGGGCTGTTCGCCGGCGAGGTGGGCGTGCCGCGCATCCTGGAGCTGTTCCGCCGCGAGGGACTGACCCAGACGTTCTTCTGGCCGGGGCACTCCATCGACACGTTCCCGGAGCAGTTCGACGCCTGCGTGGCAGCAGGCCACGAGATCGGCGTGCACGGCTACAGCCACGAGAACCCCATCGCGATGAGCCGGGAGCAGGAGTCCGCGGTGCTCGACCGCTGCATCGAGCTCATCGAGAAGCGGGCCGGCCGCCGTCCCACCGGCTACGTCGCCCCGTGGTGGGAGTTCTCCCCCGTCACCAACGAGCTGCTGCTCGAGCGGGGCATCACCTACGACCACTCGCTCATGCACCGGGACTTCGAGCCCTACTACGTCCGGGTCGGCGACAGCTGGACGAAGATCGACTACTCGCAGCCAGCCGACACCTGGATGCAGCCGCTGGTTCGCGGCCGAGAAACCGACCTGGTGGAGATCCCGGCGAACTGGTACCTCGACGACCTGCCGCCGATGATGTTCGTCAAGACCAGCCCGAACAGCCACGGGTTCGTCAACCCGCGCGACATCGAGCAGATGTGGACCGACCAGTTCGACTGGGTCTACCGCGAGCAGGACTACGCCGCCTTCACGATGACCATCCACCCCGACGTCGCCGGGCGGCCGCAGGTGCTGATGGCCCTGGAGCGGATCATCGCCCACATCAAGTCCCACGACGGCGTGCAGTGGGTGACCTTCGACGAGATCGCGCAGGACTTCCTGCGCCGCTCGCCGCGCACCGCCGCCTGACCCGTGTGCGGCGCCTGCGGCAGCGGCCGGGTCGCCGCACCGTGGGAGGACGTGCTCGCCGGGGCCGGGCCCGCGGCACGTGCCGCCCGGGCGGGTGCCGCCGTCCGGCTGCTGACCGGCCGGCGGCTGCGGGTCACGCCCTGGCGCGGCGGCTACCTGCTGACGACGGCCACGGGGGCCGCCCGCCCGGTGGCCTCGCTCGGTGAGCTCTGGGCGGCCGCGGGGGGACCGTCGCCGGCCCCCACGGAGCAGCACTGGGCGCGGGCGCCGGTGCCGGCCGGTTGGGACCTGCAGGCGGCGGCAGTCTGGGTGGCGGCGGCCGCTCGCGCCGGGACCATCGCAGCGGCCGAACTCCCCGGTGGCGTGGTGGAGTTCCGGGACGGCGGCGCGGCGCACGTCGTCCCCGGCTCCCGGACGGCGGAGGTCGGCGTCCTCGGGGCCGAGCCGGAGGCCGCGCTCGCCGACCTCCTCCACTTCGCGGCTGGCGGCTGACGGCGGTGCGCCGGATGCCCGTGGGCACAGGCCGCAGGTCGGCGCAGTCGGTGGCCCCGCCGGCCGCATCGGGATGACGTGGTCGCGGTCGGCTCACCCGGTCCGTTGGCCGCAGTCGGGGAGCGGCAGGTCCGGTCACCGGTGCTGAGGAAAGCGTCCCGGGCGGCGGGGGGTCGTGGGTCTCGGCGGGCTCGGGCCGACCCAGCGCGCCGAGCCGGGCGAGCAGCACGCGAACGTCGGCAACGGTGATCGGCTGCCCGTTGACCTCGCCGGGCCGACCGGCCGGCCCCAGGTGCGGTGACGTGCAGATGGGCGGTGACCGCCGGCTCGCTGGTGTCCCACGGCCGCCGGATCAGGTCGGCCAGCACCGCCGCGCGCAGCTCGCCGATGGGGCGGGTTCGCCATCGGCCTCGAGCATCGCCGAGCAGGGCCTGGCCTGCGGATCACTTGCGCCGCCACCTGTGTGTCCTCGAAGGCGGCTTCAGCAACACGGAGGTACGGCTGTCGCGGCCCTCTGACCGCGGTGGCGGTCCAGCTCCTCGATGGGTCGGTGGCCCCCACCTGCACCATCGCGCTCGTGGCGCATGGTGCGGTGCGGGCGCGTCCGTCGTCGTGGAGCTCCGCGACCGACCAGCTCGGCGGGACGAAGGGCTCTTGGGGCGGCCGAGGCCCGGCTGCCAGGGTCCTCGGAGAGGCTGCGAGGTCGCGTCGCGCAGGAGGAGTTGTGACCACTCCCGCCGAACGGGTCGAACGGGCACGGCAGCGGTGGAACGCCGGGGACCTGCCCGGCTACCTCCAGCTGTACGCCGAGGACCTGCGGTTCCACGGCGTGGAGCCGGATCCGATGGACAAACCGTCCGTGACCGGCTTCTACCAGCAGTTCTGGTCGGCTCTGGGGCACCGGGGCGCCCCAATCCGCAGCTGGACCTCCACGAGCGCCTCGTCGACGGCGACCTGTACAGCTGCCGGTTCGCCGTGTCCGGCGAGCACCGCGGCGACTTCATGGGCGTGCCCGCCACGGGCCGGCCCTACGTGTTCGAGGGCATCACGATCATGCGGTTCCGTGGCGACCAGGTGGTCGAGCGCTGGACGACCGCCGACTTCCTGGGCCTGCTCGTGCAGTTGGGCGCCGTCCCGGCCCCGGCCTGAGACGCCGCTCCGACCCCGCTTCTGGTGCAGCGACACGGGGGAACGACTGCCCCGCGGCGGTGGCTCCGTTCGCCTCGCTCGTCGCGCGGATGCGCCTGCACGTATGAATGGAACCCGAGTCGGCACACCACCGGCTTTCCGGCCATGAGGAACGCTGCGTCTGGCGACTCCCCGTCTCCAGAGTCGAAGGCCCCTCGCCCACTGCTCAGCAGGGTCCACGCCGCCGCTCCCGGACCCGCCGCGTGGGATATCCCTCCCCCGGCTCCTCCCCCGCGACGGACGTGCGGCACCACTGGGTCGACCCACGCCTCCCGGCCGGGGTGGGGCGCAGGAGCACGTCGCCGGCTCCTGACCGACGATGGCACGAGACCCGCACCGGCCTCCGAGTTCGAGGAGCCGCCCCATGCCCGCCCCCGGGACCCCGCTGGACCAGCTCGGCTTCCTGACCATCGGCACCTTCGACCCGGCCGACCCCGGGCCCGGGCACGAGGCCACGCTGGCGATGGTCGAGTACGGCGAGCAGCTGGGGTTCGACAGCGCCTGGCTGCGCCACCGGCACCTGCAGCCCGGGATCTCCTCGCCGGTCGCCGTCCTCGCCGCGCTCACCCAGCGCACCCGCCGGATCGGGCTCGGCACGGCCGTCACGCCACTGGCGTGGGAGAACCCGCTGCGGCTGGCCGAGGACCTCGCCACCGTCGACGTCCTCTCCGGTGGGCGGCTCAACCCGGGCGTCAGCGTCGGCCCGCCGATGCACTGGGACGACGTGAAGGGGTCGCTCTACCCGGACACCGCCGACCGCGAGGACTTCAGCTACGCGCGCGTGGAGCGGCTGCTGCGGTTTCTCCGCGGCGAGCAGGCCTCGACCTTCGTCGGCCGGGAGGGCGTCGTCGAGGAGTGGTCGGACCGCGTGCAGCCGCACGCGCCCGGCCTGGCCGGCCGGACCTGGTACGGCGGCGGCAGCCTCCGCTCGGCGCAGTGGGCCGGTGAGCAGGGAATGCACTTCCTGACCTCCAGCGTGGTCAAGGCCGAGGAGTCCGAGGACTTCGCGGAGGTCCAGGCCTCGCACGTGCAGGCCTTCCGGACCGCGAACCCCACCGGCCGGGTCTCGCAGGGCCTGGTGGTCATCCCCACCGACACCGCGACCCCCGAGCAGCGGGCGCGGTACGCCGCCTACGTCGAGGCCCGCACCCCGCGGACGACGGCGCCGCAGGGACCGGCCCGGATGCTCTTCGCCCGCGACCTGCTGGGCAGCGCCGAGGAGATCGCCGAAGCCCTCTACGCGCACGCCGGCTTCCGCGAGGTCACCGAGGTCGTCTTCGCGCTGCCGTTCGACTTGGCGCCCGAGGACTACGAGCAGATCCTGACGACCGACACGGCCACCCGGCTCGGCCCCGCACTCGGCTGGCGACCGGCGGCGTGACGGAGCCGCTCGTGCCGCCACCGGCGTCCCTCCTGTCCGGCGACGAACAGATCGCCGACCACCTGACGATTTCCGATCGCGGACCGGACGGTGTGCGTTCGTGGCACATCTGCGCGTCGGGATGCGCCGGAGACGCACATCGCCTTCACGACGCACGTGACGGTGCACGTCCGTGGCCCGTTGGGTGACGGAAGCGGGCCACCGGCGCACGGTGCTGCAGGTCATCGGCCTCCCGGCGACCGGCCGACGCACCCCCGGCGCGTCGGCCGGCGAGCGGCTCAGGCCATCTCGGGGACGTGCAGGTGGGCCATCGCCAGGTCGAACTCGGCGACCTCGGTGATCGTCGAGCCCATCGCCCGGCTGAACTCCTCGCGGAGCGCGGCGCCCTGCTCACGGGTCCGCTCCAGAGCGGCCCGGTCCTCGTAGGTCACGGCCGCCACGGCGCGGGAGCCGAGCCGGTCGACCAGCAGGCTGACGCTGCAGAAGCCGGGCAGGTCCTCGAGCCTCGGCAGCAGGCTCATCCGGAAGGCGTCGATCATGCCGTCGACCTGGCCGGCCGGGATGTCGACCCAGGTGGCCCGGACGCACGCCGCGTCCCCCGCCGGCCGGGACCGGTGCAGGACGGCGATCTCCCACTCGGCGATGTCGACGGTCTCGGCGCGGAGCACCTCGGCCGCCTGCCGCCGCGACTCCTGGACCTCGGTGGCGCTGGCCCGCATCGCGTCCTCGCTGGCCCACGCGGCGGTGACGATGCACCGCCCCGCCTCGCGGTCGGCGAGCATCGACATCCCGATGCAGCCGTCCATCCGCTGGACCCTCGGCCAGACGTCGTCCCGGATGAAGGCGATCCCGTCGTCGACCGCGCGCGGGTCGCCGCGGACGGTGGTGGTCCTGGCGTACATGACCGGTCTCCTCCCCGGCGGTGCCGGGTGGCACCGCCACGCAGGGGAATGTCCTCGCTCGCACCGGGGTCGGCGGCGTTCGAGGCGTCCCGTCGGGCCGGCCGGGACCGGGCGCGGCGCGTGCGGACCGTGCGCACGCCGCCGGGCACGCATCCAGCGGATCCCCGTCGACCGGTCGGGTGCAGGAGGCTGGGACCCGTGGCTGACCAGACCGGCGAGATCGTCCTCAGCACGGAGGAACTCCGTGAGGTCACCGGTTGTGCCGCTGCGGACGCGCAGGAGGTCCTGGAGGTCTTCGAACGTGCCCACCCGGCCGACTCCCGGCCTCGCGATGCGGTCGAGGCCGCGGAGGCGTTCGCCCGGGGCGGCGAACGCGGGAAGGCCCTGCGCGACACCGCGTGGGCGGCGCTCCGGGCGGCCCGGGACGCGGGCACCACGGCCGCGGGCCACGCCGCGCGAGCCGCGATGGCCGCGGCGTCAGCTGCGTACCTGCACCCACTGGCCGACGCCCACCAGGTCAAGCACGTCCTGGGGGCGGCGGCCCACGCGGCGAGGGCGGCCGAGCTCGCGGCGGGCGGTGATCGGGGTGTCGGCGCCGCACACGTCGAGCGGGCCCGCCGGCGCCTGACACCGGTCGTCGTCGGCGTGCTCAGCCGCTACCCCGCGGCACCGCCGGGCGGAGGGCGGGTCGGGGAGCTGCTCCGCGACCTGGACGAGGCCCTCCGCGGCTCCCGGCCCGTGCCCGACGTCCCTGCCGAGGACCCCTAGTCCACGGGACCGGGGCCGGCGGTGACCAGTACGTCGAGGGTCACCTCACCGGCCGTCGCGAAGGTGAAGGTGACCGGGACGGTGTCGGTGGGGTCGATCGGTGCGGTCACCTGCTCCAGCTGCATCCGCACGGCCTCGCTGACCGCCTGCACCTGGCCGCCGGCCGGCAGCTCGATGCCGTCGGCGCTCGGTGCACCGGACTCGTCGAGCAGCTGGACGGACTCGGCCGCAGGTGTGCTGACGCCGACGAGCCGGTCGGGCTGCTCGGCGTCGTTCGTGAGCACGCCGCGCAGCGGGACGGCGGCCCCGGCCCCGACGGTGTCCTCGGCGTCGAGGAAGACGTCGTCGAGCGACACCTCGCCGACCGTGCCGTCGACCCCCGCGACGTCCGGGGTCTCCTGCGCGGTCTCGGCCTCCTGCCCGGCGCCGCAGCCACCCAGGACCAGCAGGCCGACGGCCGCCCACGCGGGAAGGGGAGTGTGCCGCACGGACGCGGACGATCCCGCCACGAGCGGCGCGGCACCAGGGGCGAGGGTCCCCGCTCCGGGACCACACGCAGCGATGACCGCCCGACCCTGAGCGCAGCGACCCACCGGCGGGACTCCGGACCCCGACGGCCGCAGTTGCCGGAAGGGTCGCGCGGGCCGGGGGCCTCCCCATCATGGCCCGATGGTCAGCGAGACCGACGTCGCCGGGCGGAGCGCCGGACAGCGCGCGCACCGGCTGGCCAAGCTGGAGGCCCTGCGCGCCCGGGGCCCCGCCGCCTACCCCTACCGCTGGCCGCCGGACGCCACCGCCGCCGGCATCCGCGCGGCCCACCCCGGGCTCGCCCCCGACGTGCGGACGACGGACCGCGTGCGGGTCGCCGGGCGGGTGGAGCTGATCCGCCGGCAGGGCTGGCTGACCTTCGCGACGCTGCGCGACCGCACCGGCGCGGTCCAGCTCTACGTCGACAGCTCCGTCCTCGGCCCCGAGCGGCACGCCGAGTTCGACGACGTCGACCGCGGCGACTGGATCGGCGCCGAGGGCACCGTGATGACCACCCGGCGCGGCGAGCTGTCGGTGTGCGTCGAGGACTTCGCCGTCCTGGGCAAGGCGCTGCACGCGCCGCCGCCCGAGCACGCCGGCCTGAGCGACGTCGAGACCCGCTACCGGCAGCGGTACGTGGACCTGGAGGTGAACGAGCGCACCCGGCAGGTCTTCCGCATCCGGCACGCCGCGGTGCGGGCGATCCGCCGGCACCTGGAGGACCGGGACTTCACCGAGGTCGAGGGGCCGGTGCTGCAGACCATCCAGGGCGGGGCGAGCGCGCGGCCGTTCGTCACCCACTCCAACGCCCTCGACCTGGACCTCTACCTGCGGATCGCCCTCGAGCTGCACCTCAAGCGGCTCATCGTCGGCGGCCTGGAGCGGGTCTTCGAGATCGGCCGGGTGTTCCGCAACGAGGGCGTGGACACCCGGCACAACCCCGAGTTCACGCTGCTGGAGGCCTACCAGGCATTCGGCGACATCACCGACATGATGGAGCTGACCGAAGGGCTCGTCACCGCCGCAGCGCGGGCGGCCCTCGGCGCGGACCTCACGGTGCACTACGCGGGTCACAGCATCGACCTGGCCGCGACGCCGTGGCCGCGTAAGCGGTTCGCCGACATGATCGCCGAGGCCACCGGCGCCACCATGCACCCCGCCATGCCGATCGACGACGCCCGCGCGGTGCTCGACCGGCTGGGCATCCCCTACGAGGCCTCCTGGGGCGCCGGGCGGCTGATGAAGGAGGTCTACGACGAGAAGGTGCAGCACTCGGTCGTCGGGCCGGTGTTCTGCGTGGACTACCCGCGCGAGGTCTCGCCGCTGGCGCGGGTGCACCGCGACGACCCGGCCTACGTCGAGCGCTTCGAGCTGATCGTCGCCGGCTTCGAGCTGTGCAACGCCTACTCCGAGCAGAACGACCCGGTCGAGCAGCTCGCCGCCTTCGAGGCCGAGGCCCGCGCCAAGTCGCACGGCGACCCGGAGGCCGGCGACGTGGACACCGACTACGTGCGCGCGCTGGAGTGCGGCATGCCCTGCACCGGCGGGCTGGGCATCGGCATCGACCGGCTGGTGATGCTGCTGGCCGGCGTCGACTCCATCCGCGAGGTCATCCTCTTCCCGACGCTGCGGCCCGAGGTCCCGGGCACCGGCCCGGACGGCGCGGTGCGCCCGCTGGTGGCGCCCACCCCGGTCCCCGCCGGGAACACGGCCGGACCCGACGGCGCGGGGACGGCGGACGGCTCCGTGGTCGCGCTGCCGTCGATGGCGCCCTCGGCCGGCCCCGTCCCGGCACCCCCGCCGACGGCACGCACCCACCCGCTGGCCGTGCACGTGCTCGCCGGGCTGACCGCGCTCTCCGGCGTCCTGCAGCTGCTCACCGCCCTGCCCGTGGTGCACGAGCGGCTGGTCGGCCGGGGCACCGCGTTCGGTCCGCTGTGGGTGCCGGTGAGCGGCGCGGTCGCGTCGGTGGTGGTCGGGCTGCTGCTCCTGCTGCTGTCCGACCAGCTGGCCCGGCGCAAGGGGCTGGCCTGGCGGCTGGCGGTGCTGCTGTTCGCCGTCGGGGCGGGAGCCCACCTGGTCAAGGGGCCGCACCCGGTCGCCGTGGCGCTGTGCCTGGCGCTGCTCGCCGGGCTGGTGCGGTACCGGACGGCGTTCCGCGCACCGGCCGACCCGCCGTCCCTGCTGCTCGTGCTCCGGTTCGTCCCGCTGTACCTGGCCGGCGTGCTGCTGTTCGGCCTGGCCGCGCTGTGGGCCGAGCGGTCGCGGATCGACCCCCCGCTCAGCCTCGCCGGGGCGCTGCAGACCGTGCTCGCCGGGCTGGTCGGGCTCGACGGCCCCTACAGCTACGACTCCCGGTTCTTCGCGGTGTTCTACCCCGCGGCGCTGCTCGCGCTGGGGGTGGCCGGGCTGGTCGTGCTCACGGTGCTGCTGTTCCGGCCGCTGGCCGCCGCCCGCCGTCCGCACACCGAGGACGACTGGGCGCACGCGTCGCGGCTGGTGCACGGCTACGGCTGGGACACCCTCGCGTACTTCTCCCTGCGCGACGACAAGACGTTCTTCTTCTCCCGGGACGGCGAGGCCTTCCTCGCCTACACCTACCTCGGTGGCTACGCGCTGGTCTCCGGTGACCCGATCGGGTCCCGCGAGTCCGTTCCGCGCGTGCTCGACGAGTTCCTCGCGATGTGCGACGAGCGGGCCTGGACGCCGGCCCTGCTGGCCGCGCGCGAGGCGAGCATGCCGCTGTACTCCTCGCGCGGGTTCCGCGCGTTCTACCTCGGCGACGAGGCCGTCATCGACTGCCGCCGGTTCACCCTCGAGGGTCCGGCGAAGAAGGGGCTGCGCGCCGCCGTCCGGCGGGTGGGGCGCAGCCACCGCTTCCGGCTCGTCGCCGAGACCGACGCCCCGCCGGCGCTGGTCGACCAGCTCAACGCGATCAGCGCCCGCTGGCGCGGCAAGAACCCCGAGCGCGGCTTCACGATGTCGCTGTCCCAGGACGTGCGCGGCGCCGGCGCCGACCCCGGCTTCCTGCTCTGCGTCGCGGAGGACGCCGAGGGCCGGGCCGGCGGCTTCCTGCGGCTGGTGCCCGCCTACGGGCCGTCGTTCGGTTACACGCTGGACCTGATGCGGCACGACCCGGACGCGCCGAACGGCATGACCGAGTTCCTCATCGCCTCCACCGCGACCGCGCTGGGCGCCCGCGGCGTGGCCCGGCTGTCGATGAACTTCGCGATGTGGGGGCGGCTGTTCGCCGACGACGTGCCGTTCACGCCCGCCCAGCGCGCGGCCCGGTGGGCGGTCGGCGTGCTGAACCCGTTCTTCCAGATCGAGTCGCTGCACGACTTCAACGCCAAGTTCGACCCCGAGTGGCTGCCCCGCGTCCTGGCCTACCGGCACCGCGCGGACCTGCCGCGGGTGGGGCTGCGCTACGCCGGCGCGGAGGGCTTCCTGGCGCTGCCCGGCCTCGGGGAGCTGCTGGTCCCCAAGGCCGTCGGCGGTGTGCCCTCGCCGTCGGCGCCGGAGGGGCGGTCGGCGGCGTGACCCGGCCGGGCGCTCCGGCTCGCCTGGGCGTCCTGTCGTTGGCCATGGTCAACATCGCGTCGATCGTCAGCGCCCGGAACCTGCCGGTCATGGCGGAGTACGGCTGGTCGATGCTCGCGCTGTTCGCCCTGTCGATCGGCGTCTTCCTGGTCCCGGTGTCGATGGCCGCCGCCGAGCTGGGCACCGCCTGGCCGCGGGAGGGTGGCGTCTACGCCTGGGTCAAGGAGGCCTTCGGCGGCCGGACCGGGGCGCTGGCGGTGTGGTGCGACTACGCCGAGAACGTCGCCTGGTTCCCCACCGTGCTGTCGTTCATCGCCGCCTCGCTGGCCTACGCGTTCGACCCTGCCCTGGCGAACGACCGGTTCTTCCTGGTCACGGTCATGCTCGTCGTCTTCTGGGGCACCACGGCCGCCGCGTTGGGCGGCGTGCGGACGTCGTCGGTGATCGGCGCGGTCGGCACGGTCGCCGGCTCCATCCTCCCGGCCGTCCTCGTCGTCGCCCTCGGCGCGGCGTTCCTGCTGCGCGGCGACCGCTCGGAGATCCCGTTCTCCGCCGGGGCGCTCGTCCCCGACCTCTCGCTCGGCAACGTGGCGTTCCTCGGCGGGGTCATCCTGCTGTTCACAGGCATGGAGATGGCCGGCTTCCACGCCCGGGAGACCGCCGACCCCGGCCGCACGGTGCCCCGGGCGATCGCGCTGACCGTCGCCGTCACCGTCGCCTTCTCCGTGCTCGGCTCGCTGTTCATGGCATTCGTGGTGCCGCAGCGGGAGATCAGCCTGGTGTCCGGGACGATGGAGCTGTTCGCCGGCGTGCTGGACCGGCTGGAGATCGGCTGGCTGCTCGTCCCGCTGGCCGTCGTCGTCGCGCTGGGCGGCGTCGCGCACCTGACCCCGTGGGTGCTGGGGCCGGCGAAGGGCGTCGGCGCGGTCGCCCGCGAGGGGCTGGCCCCGGCGCGGCTGGGGCGGGTCAACCGCAACGACGTCCCGGTGGCGCTGCTGGTCGTGCAGGCCGTCGCCGGCTCGGTGTTCGCGCTGCTGTTCGCGCTGGTGCCCAGCGTCAGCACCTCGTACTGGATGCTCTCGGCGGTCACCGCGCAGGTGATCGTGGTGATGTACGCGCTGGTGTTCGCCTCGGTCATCCGGTTGCGGCACACCCAGCCCGACGTCCCCCGCCCCTACCGCATCCCCGGCGGGCTGCCCGGCGTGTGGCTCGTCGGCGGGGTCGGCCTGGCCGGCTGCGTCGTCTCCTTCCTGCTCGGTTTCGTCCCGCCGGCCCAGCTGCAGACCGGCAACCCGGTCGTCTACGTGCTCCTGCTGGCGCTGGCCACGGTGGTGCTGTCGCTGCCGCCGTTCGTCTTCGCCCTGCTCCAGCGTCGACGCCGCCCCGCGCCGGCCACGACGGGGTGAGGGCGCTCGACCCGGGTGGCAGGGTGCTCCCGTGCTGCCGCCGACGATCGCGACCACGGACTACCACACGGGCGGGGAGCCGTTCCGGATCGTGGTGGATCTCCCGGTGGCGATCCCCGGCCCGACGGTGGCAGAGCGCCGCGTCCGGGCGCTCCGGGACCCCGACGTCCAGGGACTGCGGGCGGTGCTGTGCTCGGAGCCGCGCGGACACGCGGACATGTACGGCGGGTTCCTCGTACCACCGGACGACGCCGGCGCCCACCTGGGTGTGCTGTTCTGGCACAAGGACGGCTTCTCGACCGCCTGCGGGCACGGGACCATCGCGCTGGGCGCGTGGGCGGTGGAGACCGGCCGGGTCGCGGCCCCGGTGACCGGCAGCGTGGACGTGGTGATCGACGTGCCGTCCGGCCGGGTGACCGCGCGGGTGCACCGGGAGGGCGGCCGGGTCGTCGCGGTCGACTTCGTCAACGTGCCCAGCTGGGTCATCGCCAGCGAGGTGCCGGTTCCCACCTCTCGCGGCGAGGTGCGAGTGACCGTGGCCTACGGCGGGGCGATCTACGCGACGCTCCCCGCCGCGCAGCTGCGCCTGTCGGTCACCCCGGAGCACCTCGGTGACCTCATCACCCTCGGCCGCGAGATCAAGAGGGCGCTGAACGACTCGGTGCACGCAGTGCACCCGACCGACCCGCGGCTGACCGGCGTCTACGGGACCATCTGGTTCGACGAGCTCGGTGACGGCGAGGGGCAGGTGCACCAGCGCAACGTGACCGTCTTCGCCGACGGTGAGGTCGACCGCTCCCCGTGCGGCTCAGGCACCTGCGCCCGGCTCGCGGTCCTCGCCGCCGACGGCCGCCTCCCCAACGGCACCGTGCTGCGGCACGACTCGATCGTCGGCAGCACGTTCACCGGGACGGTGCTGGGCACCGTGGACGTCGACGGACGTCCCGCCGTCACCCCGCAGGTCAGCGGCATGGCCTACCGCACCGGCGAGCACGTGTTCTCGATCGACCCGCACGACCCGCTGGTCCCCGGGTTCGTGCTGCGGTGAGGTTCCTCGACGCGGACGCCGTCGCCGCGCTCGGACCCGCCGCGGCGGTCCGAGCCGTTTCCGACGCCCTGCGCGGCGAGGTCGACCCGGCCGCCGACCCGCCCCGGGTCTCGGTCGGCCTGACGCGGGGCCAGTTCCTGCTCATGCCGTCGGAGGCGCCCGCCGCGGCCGGGGTGAAGGTCGTGACCGTCGCCCCGGACAACCCGGCCTCCGGGCTGCCCCGCATCCAGGCCGTGTACCTGCTGTTCGACCGGGAGACCCTCGCGCTGCGCGCGGTGCTCGACGGGACCGCGCTGACCACGCTGCGCACCCCGGCGGTCTCGGTCGCCGCCGTCCTCGAGCGGCTGGCGGACCGTCCGCTGCGGGCCGCGGTGGTCGGCGCCGGTCCGCAGGCCACCGGCCACGTCGCCACGCTGGCCGCCGTCCGCCCGCTCGAGGACGTCACGTACCTGGTGCGCGACCCGTCCCGGAGCCCGCTCGACGCCGTCGGGCTGGGATCGCCGCGGGCCGACGAGGCGCTGCGGGCGGCCGACGTCGTCGTCTGCGCGACCTCGGCGCGGTCGCCGGTGTTCGACTCCGCCCTGCTGCGCGACGACGCCGTTGTGGTCGCCGTCGGCTCGCACGAGCCCGACGCCCGCGAACTCGACGCAGCGCTGCTCGGCCGCGCCACCGTGGTCGTCGAGGACGTCGCCACCGCCCTGCGCGAGGCCGGGGACGTGGTGCTGGCGATCGCCGAGGGCACGCTGGACGCCGACGACCTGGTGCCGGTGCGCGACGTCCTGACCGGCGGGGTCGCCGTGCCCGCCGACCGTCCGCTGGTCTTCAAGAGCGTCGGGATGTCCTGGCAGGACCTCGTGGTCGCCGCAGCGGTCGTGGCACGCAGCTGAGGCTGACCGGGTCTCGCGGCTCACTGGCGTGCGTTGCGTCCCGGTCCTCGATCGCCCTGGCGTCGCTCTCCCCATGGGCGGGGAGGAGGCGTTCCTCCTGCGGCCCTGACTCAGCGGATCGGGAGAGGGATGCCTGCTCGCCCTGCCGCGCAAAGCTTCGATGCCGAGGACCCGGTCCGTCTCGCGCGCTTCTGGGCCGGCGTCCTGGGCTGGGAGACGGCCGACGACCCGCACGACGGCACCGCGCTCCTGCCGAGCGATGACACCGGGTTCCGGATCCGGTTCCTCCCGGCCCGGGAGCAGAAGGCCGGCCAGAACCGGATGCACGTCGACCCGACGAGCACGTCCCTCGAGGACCAGCAGCAGACGGTGGCGAGGTCGCTCGCGCTGGGCGCTCGACACATCGACGTCGGCCAACGCCCCGAGGAGGGCCATGTGGTGCTGGCCGACCCCGAGGGCAACGAGTTCTGCGTCATCGAGCCGGGGAACGGCTTCCTCGCCGACTGCGGGTTCATCGGAGCGCTCGCCTGCGACGGTTCGCAGGAGGTCGGGTATTTCTGGCGCGACGCGCTGGGCTGGCCGTTGGTCTGGGACCAGGACCAGGAGACCGCGATCCGCTCGCCGCACGGCGGTCCGAAGATCACCTGGGGCGGCCCGCCCCTGATGCCGAAGACCGGGAAGAACCGACTGCACTTCGACCTGGCTCCCTCGGTCCCCGGTGGTCAGCGGGCGGAGGTCGACCGCCTCGTCTCGCTCGGGGCGACTCGGATCGACATCGGCCAGGGCGAGGCCGGCTGGGTGGTCATGACCGATCCCGACGGCAACGAGTTCTGCGTCCTGCCCTCCTGACAGCCCGGCCGGATCCGGGTGGCGGCAGTCCTCCGGTCCACCGCGCAGTCAGCCCGACGTGGTCCGCGCAGGCTCGGCCGAGGACGCCGCCCGCCGCGATGAGTTCCGGCCGGGTCGCGAGTCTGTTCTGGTGACCGTCGCAGGACGGCGTCCGATGCCGTCCGGCACGAGACACCAGGGAGGACACCATGACGACCACGTCGAGAAACCCGGCCACGGCGCAGCCCGGCCGCCCGCCCATCGTCGACCTGGCCACCTGGCAGGCCGCCCGGAACGAGCTCCTGGTCCGCGAGAAGGCCCACACCCGCGAGGGCGACGCCCTCGCCGCGGCCCGCCGCCGGCTGCCGATGGTGGAGCTCGACGGGACGGTCGAGGTCGTCGGACCCGACGGCCCGGTCCCGTTCCTGGACCTGTTCCAGGGCCGCGACGAGCTCCTGGTCTACAAGCACATGTGGTACGACGGCGCGCCGCACCAGGGGCAGTGCGAGGGCTGCACCATGACGACCTGGCAGCTGAGGGACGCCGTCTACCTCAACGCCCGCGGCGTCTCCTTCGCCGTCCTGACCACGGGCCGGTGGGACGAGGTGGCCGCCTACGTCAAGTTCATGGGCTACACCCAGCCCTGGTACTCGGTGCGCGACGTGGACGCGCCGGTCGGCGACAGCATGGGATCCCTCACCTGCTTCCTGCGCGACGGCGACCGCGCCTTCCTCACCTACTCCACGACGGGCCGTGGCAACGAGCCGGTCGCCGGGTCCTTCGGTCTGCTCGACAGGACGCCCTACGGCCGCGGCGAGGCGTGGGAGGACAAGCCCGAGGGCTGGCCCGAGGGGCACCACGCGTGCTGGTACTGGCGCTCGGACGCGGACGGGAACTTCACCTGGGGCCCGACCAGCCGCCCCGTGCCGCAGTGGACCCGCCCGGGCGCAACCCCCGTGGAGACCCTCGGCCGGCACGGCGACCACTCCTGACGCACCCTCGCCGACGGCGCCGGCACAGGTGTCGGGTGCCGGGCTGCTCCTCAGCGGCCCGCCATGGGCGGCGCTGCGCGGCACCAGGGCTGAGCACCGACGGTGGAAGGACTCCGTGGCCAGACCCTGGCGAGAAGGCGTTCCCCACCCGCCCGGCACCCATGAGTTGGCGATGTGATCGAGGCAGGTTTGCGGCGCCGCAGTCAACCGCCACCACCAGTGGTCCTCGAGGCACTGACCGCACCCGACCGCGATCCCGCCCGGCCCTGACTGCTATCCCTCGATGACGAACGTCTCCCGGACATCATCGACGCCCGCAAGCCGGAACTGGTCGTGTGGTCGTCGCTGTGGGACCGCCGACCGGACGCGGGGATCCGCTTCGAACTGCCACAGGACGGCCACGGCACGGACCTGCACTGGGTGCTGCTGGTCGACGAACCGGTGCCCGATGCCTCGCTCCTGGGCCACATGCGCCGGCGGATCAACGAACTGATCAACGCCAACCTGCGGTACACCTTCGGCCGGTAGTCCCGACAATGAGCCAGCCGCGCACACAGCTGCCTCGAACTGCTGACTCGCGACGACCGTGGGTCTGAGCCCTGGGCGATGTCCCAGAGCGGCCCACTATGTGACAGCTTGGGTAGCGCACTCAGCCGGCGGGATCAACGCTCCCGAAGGCTCGGACGAGTGTCGTCTGACTCGAAGTCAGAGCGTCGTCGCCGGCGTGAGGTAATCCATCAGACGGCGATGGCCGCGCTGGGGATGATCAGGCCACGCGGCTCGAACTCCATCGTCACTGGTTCACCTCGCCGCGCATGGGCGCCCGAAACGGCATCCATCGCCGGCCAGACGACCTCGGCGAAGAAGCGGTCGCACTTCTCCTTGGACTCCCAGATCTCCAACACCTCGAAGCCTTCGTCCGTCACCCGGCCCACGTGCAGCAGCAGACCGTCGGCTCTTCCGGTGCTGCGCCGCCCCACCTCAGTGTGCAGGGCGTCGTAGAACTCGGTCGGTGCCGGAACCTTCATGACGAGCCCATGGGTCATGGCGAACTCCGTTCTCGGCTGCGGCCCGCCCGGTGGTCCCACCGGACGAGGATGTCGGTTCCCATGTGAACGAGGTGGCGTCACCGTGTCGTCACTGCGTCGTCACCGTGTGACCGCTCCCACCGGCCGATCAGCCAGCGAGATCCGGGCCAGGCCGTGGAGCAGATGATCCATGGCCTGCATCCGGTCAGCAGGCACGACCCTGCTGGGGGCGCCAGCGCCCAGGCGCTCGCCCCAAGCGGCCCACCATCAGACAGCAGGCCAGTGCGGGCCTGGGGCCTGTCCGGGCCTGCCTTGGCCATCTTGTTGTTCGACTGTGTGGGGTCTGTTCGGGCCGCCCCACGCCCGGTCGGCCTCAAGCCGGGCTGGTCCCTGTGAACGCGCGCCGCGCGCCGGTGTGTTGTGCTGAACGCAGCCCGCTGGCGCGCCATGGCACGGCCGCGGGTCAGGCCCCGCGTGTGTAGACGCCGCACGCGGGGCCGCCTTGCGCATAGGGGCTGCCCGGGCGAGCTCGTCCGTGCCAGGGTGCGGTGTGAGCACTCCGGGCGGTGAGAATCCGAATCAGCGGGGGCAGCCCTCGACGCAGGACACCGGCACGACCGCCGCTCTGGACGAGCTGGCCGGGCGACTGGCCGAGGCCGCGCGTGGCATGCAGAAGCAGCTCGATCCTCAGCAGGTGTTGGACCGCGTCGTGAGCCTGGCGGTGGCGATGGTGCCCGGTGCCGACGAGGCCACGATCACCATGGTCCGCGCCCGCCGCCACGTCTATTCAGCGGCCGCCACCGGAGACCTGGCCGCCTGGTTCGACGTCCTCCAGAACGAGACCGGCCAGGGGCCGTGCCTGGACGCCATGTGGCAACAGCAGACGGTCCGGGTCGACGACCTGGCCGCCGACCCCCGTTGGCCTGTCCTCGGCCCCCGCGCCGGCGAGCGGGGAGTAGGCAGCATGCTGTGTCTGCAACTGTTTGTGCACGAGGACACGTTGGGCGCGCTGGACCTGCTCGCACACGAGAGGTCGGCCTTCACCGACGAGTCCGAGCACGTCGGGTTGCTGCTGGCCAGCCACGCCGCCATCGCCGTCGCGGACGCCCAGAAGTTGGAACACGCAGCCACCGCGTTGGCGAATCGGGACATCATCGGGCAGGCCAAAGGCATTCTGATGGAGCGGTTCAAGATCACTGCGGATCAGGCGTTCGATGTACTGGCCCGTGTCAGCCAGGACGCCAACCGGAAGCTGCACGCGGTCGCCGAAGACCTCACCCGCACAGGCACGCTCGACCGCTGACTTCCCGTCGGTCAAGATCGCCAGGACACGCTGTAACCGGCCCGCACGGACGACCCGAGGTCCCAGCAGGAACCACAGCCGCCGAGCAACCCTGGCCGACGGTCAAGTGAGCGGATCAAGCCCGGTGTGTCCCATAGGCCGCCTTCAGGGCGGCTGTGGCCGGACGCGTCATACGTGTCCGCCGCCCATGTGGTGACGAGGTGCACGACGCCGCACCGGGAATGGCTTGGCCGGTGACCGCCTTGCGGCGGACGTGACGACCATCGGACTCATCGGCAGTGGGAACATCGGGAGCACCGTCGCCCGGCTCGCGGTCGCCGCCGGTCACGACGTGGTGCTCAGCAACAGTCGTGGACCGGAAACCCTCACCGACCTCGTCGGGAAGCTCGGACCGCGGGCACGAGCGGCCACCGCAGCCGAGGCCGCCGCGGCCGGCGACATCGTCGTGGTGACCATCCCGCTGAAGGCCTACCGCCAGGTGCCGGTCGAGCCGCTGCGCGGCAAGGTCGTCATCGACACCAACAACTACTACCCCGAGCGCGACGGGCACATCGCCGAGCTCGACGACGAGTCCACGACGACCAGCGAGCTGCTCCAGGCCCACCTCCCGGAGTCGCGCGTCGTGAAGGCCTTCAACAACATCTACGTCACCCACCTCGGCAGCCTGCAGCGCCCCGCAGGTCACCCGGAGCGCTCCGTGCTCGCCATCGCCGGCGACGACGAGGCGGCCAAGCAGACGGTGGCGGAGTTCCTCGATTCCATCGGCTACGACGCCTACGACGTCGGGCCGCTGCGCGAGGGCTGGCGCTACCAGCGCGACACCGCGGCCTACGTCCAGCCCTACGCTGTCCCGGGCACCGAGTACCCCACGTGGCCCGGACGCCGGGTTGCACCGGAGATGCTGAAGGACAGGCTGGGCGCGGCCGTGCGCTACCGGGACGTGTAGGGGCGCGCGTCACTCGGGCCGAGGGTGTCCTCGCAGCCACCCCGAAAGCGCGGATGCGGCCCGTGGTCCCGGCCGGTCTCAACGCCCTCGTCCATCGTCATCAGGCGGGGACGAGGGCGGCGTCCCGGGCCGCGGCCCGGGCCAGCGCGACCGTCGCGGCGGCCATCACGACGACGAGGACGCCGATGAGCACCCACTCCGCACCGTCGGCCCGCAGCCGCTCCCCCAGCACCCCGATGCCCAGCGCGACCGCGACCACCGGCTCCCCCACCGTCACCGCGGGCAGCGACGCCTCCAGCGCGCCGGCCTGGTAGGCCGACTGCTGCAGCAGCGTGCCGCCGGCCAGCGCGACGGCGAGCAGCCAGGTCTCCCAGCTGGTCAGCAGCGCGAGCAGCCCGTCGTCCAGCCGGCTCACCACTCCCTTGATGAGCGCCGCCCCCACCCCGTAGGCGACGCCCGCGGCGACGGCGAGCAGCACCGCCCGCGCCGTTCCCCGGCGGACCGCCGCACCGGCCAGGCAGCCGCCGACCAGCAGGCCGAGGACGATCCACGCCGGCAGCCACGACCGCCAGCCGGCCCGGTCGACGCCCGCCGTCGGCTCCCCCACCACCGCGAACACGGCCAGCGCGAGCACCAGCAGCGCCGCCCACACCCAGTCCGACCGGCGCAGCCGCCGACCACCCCAGCGGGCGCCGAGCGGCAGCGCGACCAGCAGGGTGGTGACCAGCAGCGGCTGGACCAGCAGCAGCGAGCCCAGGCCGAGCGCCGCCGCCTGGGCGGCGAACCCGGCGCTGTCGCTGAGCGTCCCGGCCCACCACCGGGGCCGGCGGGCCAGCGCGAGCAGCAGCCGCGCGCCGCGGGCGTCGGCGTCCGGGACATCGGCGGCCGAGCGCTGCTGCACCGCCGAGGCGACGGCGAAGAGGACGGCGGCGAGGAGCGCGAGCGCCGCGGCCAGTCCGGTCACCGCGCCATGCTGCCGGTCCGCGTCGCGCCCGGGAACCCCGTTGAGCGGCCTCACGGAACCGGTCGGTCCGCTCGCCGCGCGGAACGACCCGCGCGCTCCTGGCACCGGGCGGCACCGGCCGGGGCCGCCCGGCCGCCGCGCACGGGATCGTCGTCGCACCCACCCGGGAGGTGACCGCCGTGCGCCGGCTGTTCCAGGACGAGGACTTCGACTTCGCCACCCGCAACGTCCTCGGCGGGGTGTTCGCCGGGGCCGCGGACGTCGGCGAGGTGCTCAGCACCGTCGACCGGATCCACGACGGCCGGGGCCGGTCCTGGGTCGACGAGTGGACCGCCACCGCCGAGCGGCTCCTGGCCGAGGACGGCAGCCGCGCCTCGGTCGCGGCCCGGTCCCTACGCGCGGCCAACTACCTCGCCACCGCGACGGGGGCGGCCGACCGCACGGACGACGAGGGCCTGTTCGCCGCGGTCTGGGAGCGGCACCGCCAGGCCTGGGACGCGTTCGTCGACACGACCCATCTGGCCGTCGAGCGCCTGGAGATCCCGTACGAGGGCACCACCCTGCCGGGCTACCTGTTCCGCTCCGGGGCGGCGGACGAGCCGCGGCGCACCCTGGTCTACAACAACGGCAGCGACGGCTCGGTCGTCGGCGCCTGGGTGCGCGGCATCTCCGCCGCCCTGGCCCGCGGGTGGAACGCGATGACCTTCGACGGCCCGGGACAGAACGCCGCCCTCGTCCGCCAGGGGCTGCCCTTCCGGCCCGACTGGGAGCACGTCGTCACCCCGGTCGTCGACGCCCTGCTCGCCCGTTCCGACGTCGACCCGCGCCGGCTGGCCCTGGTCGGTGTCAGTCAGGCCGGCTACTGGGTGCCGCGCGCGGCGGCCTTCGAGCACCGCGTGGCCGCCGCCGTCGCCGACCCGGGCGTGGTGGACGTGTCCGCGGCGATGCTCGGCCACCTGCCGCACCACCTCGTGCGGCTGCTCGACACCGGCGACCGGGAGGTCTTCGACAAGGAGATGTCGTTGGGGCTGCGGCTGTCCCCGCGCGTCCGGGCGATGATGACGTGGCGGATGCGGCCCTACGGCACCACCTCGCCGTTCGACTTCTTCACCGCCGCCCGCGCCTACACCCTGACGGGGGACGTCGTCGGACGGATCACCTGCCCGGTGCTGGTCACCGACCCCGACCACGAGCAGTTCTGGCCGGGACAGTCCCGGCGGCTGTACGAGATGCTGACCAGCCCCAGGGAGCTCGTGCGCTTCACCGCCGAGGAGGGCGCGGACGGCCACTGCGAACCGCTCGCGGTGGGTCTGCGCGGGGAGCGCGTCCTCGACTGGCTGGAGCGGCGGTTGACCAACCCGTCCGGGCAGTACACCTAGCCGAGCTCCTCGACCGGGCTGCCGGTCGCGTCGGGCTCCCAGCGGCCACCCTCCGCGCGCGCCCACGCCTGTCCCGGCCGCAGCAGCTCCACCCGGTCCCCGCCGTCCACGGTGCGGTGCGCGATCCGCCGCTCCCAGCGGTCGCCGGGGCCGTCGTCCCCCGGGGACCGGGCCGCCAGGCCGACGGCGAGCACGCCGTCCGCGGGGAGCACCACCGCCGACGGGTCGGACGGCGCCGCACCGGGTGCGGCCACGGTCCAGGTGACCTCGCCCGAGGGGTCCAGCGGCTGCTCGTGGGTGCGGTCGCCCACCCGGAGGTAGGCGACGGCGCCGGCTGCGCCGGGTGGGGCGGTCAGCCGCAGCCGGAGCGGGACGGTCGGGCCGGCGTCCATCCGCAACGGCTCCACGACCGGCGGGCCCTCGTCGTCGTCCGACAGCCGGTGCAGGGCACGGTCTGGGAAGCGCTCGGCCAGCGCGAGGTCCGCCGCGCCGCGCTGCTCGGCGTAGAGCACCGGCTGCCGCAGCGACGGGTCGTTCTGCAGGAACGGGCTGTCGCTCTCGAAGCCGAGGTCGCCCCGCCGCGGCAGGAACAGCAGCGCGTCGTCGAGGTCCGCGGCCGCGACGGCCCGCTGCACCGCCCGGTACTCCGCGGTCACCGCCCGGTTCCCGGCCACCGGGCCGGGCACGGCGAGCGCGGTCAGCACGACCATCGCAACCAGGAGGACGGCGGCCGGCGTCCGCCCCCGTCGCGCCACCCGCACCAGGCCGGCGGCGCCGAGGACGGCCAGCGGGACCACAACAGGCAGCCAGTAGAAGGGGCCGAACAGCTCCAGGCCCTCCCACTGCGCGCTGATCGCCCAGGGGCCCCAGAACGGCAGGTAGCCCAGCGGCACGACGACCGCCAGCGCCGCGACCGCCCACCGCGGGGCGCCGCGCGTCCGGGCCAGGCCGAGGACCGCCAGCGCCACGAGCACCACCCCGCCGGCGACCCAGCCGGGCGTCGCGACGGCGTTGGCGAGCAGGCCGGCCACCCCGTCGGCCGCCGTGAAGTGCACCGTGTACTGCGGGAAGACGCCGCGGTCGCCGAAGCCGAAGGTGTCCTGCGGGCCGGTGACGGTGAACGGCAGCCGGAACGGGCCGCCCACGACGACGGCGTTGTAGACCAGCGTCAGCGCGAGCACCGGCAGCGCCCCGGCCGCGACCCGGAGGACGACGCCGAGCCGGGACAGCCCGCCGCGCTCCCGGGCGAGCAGGGCGGCGAGCGCGAACGGCGCCACGGTCAGCAGCGCGTCGAAGGGCCGCGCGAAGGCCGCGACGCCGGCCACCACGCCGGCCGCGACCAGCCGGGGGGTCGAGCCCAGCCGCGTCCCCGACAGCAGCAGGACGGCGGCGCCCAGGCCCAGCGCCAGGGAGAACAGGTAGGGCAGGTACGTGCCGCTCTGCACGACGACCACCGGCGACAGCGCGAACAGCGCACCGGCGGTGACGGCGACGACCCGGTCGCGGCACACCTCGGCGGTCAGCAGCGCGACGAGCACCGCGGCCGCCGCGGCGCTGACCGCCAGGGCCGCCCGCGGCGAGCCGGTGAGCAGGTCGCCGGCCGCGATCACGGCCGGCCAGGGCGGGGTGTACTTCAGCACCACCCGGTCGCCGACCACCGCCGAGGCCCAGGGCCGGAAGGCGTCGGTGTCGGCGGGGAGGGTGACCGCGCCGGTCTCGATCAGCCGGGCCATGGCGACGTAGACGGAGTCGTCGCGGTTGAACGAGTAGAGCGGGAAGAGCGCCAGGTTGGTGAGCACGGCCGCCGCGCCGGCGACCAGCGCGAGGACGGCGAGCGCCGCCCGCCATCTCCCCGTCGTCATCCCGAGCGAGTCTAGAGAAAGGACCCCGTCCTCCTCACCGTTCGCAGGCTCACGGCGAGCCTCTGGACGGGGCCGGCGGCGGGACCCGGCAAGGGGGCCGGGGTCCGTCACCGCTGCGCGGCGGCTCCGGCGAGCAGGCCCAGGCAGTTCGTGGCCAGGTGCAGCAGCGCAGGGGCGAGCAGGCTGCCGCTGCGCTCCCGGAGCTCCGCGAAGAGGACGCCGGCGGCCGCGGTGCCCAGGCAGGCCAGCACCACGGCGCCGGTGCGCGCCAGCGGCCCGCCGGCCAGGTCGTTGGCCGCCAGCGCCCCGAGCGTGGGCCGGACGTGCCACAGGCCGAACAGGGCGGCGGAGATCCCGGTCGCGCTGCGCCGGGACACCAGCCGGCCCAGCGCGGCCAGCAGCACGCCGCGGAAGGCGACCTCCTCCCACAGGACGGTCCCGAGCGGGATGCGGACCAGCACCTGCCCGGCGAGCTCCCCGCCGTCGAGGCCGGCCACCCGGGCGTCGCCGAGCAGAGGCCGGAGGGCCGGGACCGCCAGCGCCGTGCCGTAGCCCGCCGCGACGACGGCGGCGCACGCCCCGCCCCACCGCGCACCCGCCGCCAGGCGCCGGCGGGCGAGGCCGAGGTCGGCCCAGGACAGGCCGCTCGCGCGGGCCGCCGCCAGCAGGACCGCCGTGGCCGCGACGTTGGCCACGACGTAGGACCCGGGCCGGCCCGGGATCCGGTGCACGACCAGGTTGTTCCAGGCGCCGAGCACCGGGACGAGCGCCACGGCGAGGACGAGCACCCTCCTGCGGTCGGCTGCGCCAGCATGCACGGATGCGTTGTTCCCGCTCCGCGCGCCGGCTCACCTGCGCCGCGGCAGCCGTCTCGTGCGCCGCCGTGGTGGCCGTCGCCGGCGAGCTGTCGACGGGCGCGCTGCTCGCCGTGGCCGCCGCGGGTGCCGTCGTCGCCGCGGCGGGCCTGGCCCGGCGGGCGGGTGCGGCGGCGGCGCCGGTCGGCCGGCGCGGGCTGCCGTGGCTCGGCTGGCTGGCAGCGGCCGTCGTCTGGGAGCTGGTCACCCTCGCCGACGACGACCTGCCCGCGCTCAGCGACCTGGCCGACCCGGTCCTCGCCTCCCCGGTGCTGCGCGGCGGAGCGACCCTCGCCTGGCTGGCGGCCGGCGCCTGGCTGGTCAGCCGGGCCGGCCCCCGGCGGCCGGGGTGACCGGCGTGGCCGGGTTCGTCGTCCTGCTGGTCGCCGCCCTGGCGCTGGAGGTCGCGGCGCGGCGCGGCGCGGGGCCGGCGACCTCCACGGAGACGGTCGCCGCCGCCATGCGGACGACACCGGGACGGGTCGCCGTGCTGCTCGCCTGGGTGTGGCTCGGCGTGCACTTCCTCGCCCGGTGAGGACTCGGCCCGGGTGCACGGCGTCCGGGTCCGGGAGAGGCCCTCCCGGGTCGGGCGGTGGTACTCGCGCCGGGTGCCGCCTCCCCGTAGCGTCCGGGGCGTCGGTCAGCCCCGGCCGCCTCTGCTCCTCCCCGCGGAGGTCGCCATGGCCTGCCCGACCGTCGCCGCCCAGCCGGTCCGGGTGCTGCGCGACGCCGGCGCGCGACGCATCCACCTCCGCCCCGTCCCGCGCCCGTGACCGAGTGGTGGCAGCGCGGCGCGGTCTACCAGGTCTACCCGCGGTCGTTCGCCGACTCCGACGGCGACGGCGTCGGTGACCTGCGCGGCCTGCGGGCGCACCTGGACCACCTCGCCGGGCTGTCCGTCGCCGCCGTCTGGCTCTCGCCGGTGTTCCCCTCCCCCATGGCCGACTTCGGCTACGACGTCTCGGACCTCTGCGACGTCGACCCGTTGTTCGGCACGCTGGCCGACCTCGACGACCTCGTCGCCGACTGCCACGCCCGGGGCATCCGCGTGGTCCTGGACTGGGTGCCCAACCACACCTCCGACCAGCACCCGTGGTTCCTCGCCTCCCGCTCCTCACGGGAGGACCCGAGGCGGGACTGGTACGTCTGGCGGGACGGCGCCCCCGACGGCGGGCCGCCCAACGACTGGCGCTCGGAGTTCGCCGCCGTCGGCCCGGCCTGGACGCACGACGAGCGCACCGGCCAGTGGTACCTGCACTCCTACACACCGCAGCAGCCCGACCTGGACTGGGAGAACCCGGCCGTCGAGGCGGCCATGCACGACGTCGTCCGGTTCTGGCTGGGGCGCGGGGTGGACGGGCTGCGCATCGACGCCCTGCAGCGGCTGGCCAAGGACCCGCTGCTGCGCAGCAACGCCGGCTCCGACCGCCGGCACGACCAGGACTGGGAGACCGCGCACGAGCGGCTGCGCGGCATCCGGCGAGTCGTCGACGAGTTCCCCGACCGCATGATCGTCGGCGAGGTCTACCTGCTCGACCTGCCGCGCGTGGTCGCCTACCTGGCCGGCGGCGACCAGCTGCACCTGGCCCACAACTTCGTGTTCGTCCACCTGCCGTGGGACGCCGAGGCGTTCCGCGCCGCGATCGAGGAGTTCGAGGCACTGGCCGAGCCCGAGGCGTGGCCGGCCTGGTTCCTCGGCAACCACGACCACTCCCGGATCGCCACCCGCTACGACATCGGTGACGGGGACGACGGCGGGCACGGGCCGGCCCGCGCCCGGGCGGTCGCGCTGCTGCTGACGGCGCTGCGCGGCACGCCCTTCCTCTACCAGGGCGACGAGCTGGGCCTGCCGGACGCCGTCGTCCCACCGGACCGGGTGGTCGACGTCGACGGCCGCGACCCCGAGAGGGCACCGCTCCCCTGGCGGCCGCCGTCGGTCGCCGGCCCCGGCGCGGGCTTCACCACCGGGGACCCGTGGCTGCCGCTCGTGGCCGACGCGGAACGACTGTGCGTCGAGCGCCAGGCCGCGGACGCCTCCTCGACGCTGTCACTGGTGCGCCGGCTGGCCGCGCTGCGCGCCGGCTCGCCGACGCTGCAGACCGGCCGGCAGCGGATGGTCGACGCCGGGCCCGGCGTGCTGGCCTGGCTGCGCGAGGACGACGACGACCGGCTGCTGGCCGCCGTCAACTTCACCTCCGAGCCGCGCCCACTGCCCGTCGACGGCGAGGCCACCCTGCTCGTCTCCACGGACCCGGGCCGGCCGCCGGGGCGGGACGTGGAGCTGGGTCCGGACGAGGCCGTGCTGCTGCGCCTGGCCGGCGGCTGACCCGCTTGTCGGCGGGCGTCCGCCGGCACCACCATCGGCGACGGCCGGAGACCGCGGGCGCGGAGGTGGTGGGTGGACGTCGATCTCGAGATCCTGCCCGGCCTGTCCGACCGCCGGGCCGTCGTCGGCTGGATGGTGCTGGCGTTCCTGCTGACCTTCCTGGTCACCCGGCTGGTCACCCGGGCCATCCGGACCGGCCGCGGGCCGTTCCGCGACGCGAGCGTCGGCGGCGTGCACCTGCACCATGAGGTCTACGGCATCTTCCTGCTGCTCGGCACCGGCACCCTGGAGTTCACCTACCGGCCCGGACCGCCGTGGGTGCAGGTCCTGGCCGTGCTGTTCGGTGCCGGCGCCGCCCTCACCCTCGACGAGTTCGCGCTGTGGCTGCACCTGGAGGACGTCTACTGGAGCCGGGAGGGCCGCAGCTCGATCGACGCCGTCCTCGTGGCGTTGGTCGTCGGGGGGCTGCTGCTCGTCGGTGCCAACCCGTTCGACGCGGACGACGCCGACAGTGAGTTGTTGTTGTGGATAACGGTCATGGTGAACCTGCTCCTCGCCCTGGCCGCCATCCTCAAGGGCCGGGTGGTGCTCGGCGTCGTCGGCGTCTTCGTCCCGCTGGTCGCGCTGGTCGGAGCGGTGCGGCTGGCCCGGCCCGGCTCGTTCTGGGCCCACCGGCGATACCGGCCGGGCTCCCGGCAGCGGGCCCGCGCCGAGGCCCGCTTCCCCGCCGGCCGGCGCACCCGCTGGGACGCGCTGGTCGACCTGTTCACCGAGGTGCCGCCGCGGCCCGCACCTCCGGCCGCGGCGCCGCCCCCTCGGCCCGGGTGAGCGCGTACTCCACGTCGCCGCGCTCGGAGCCCTCGACGACCTCGGGCCGGGCCGGTGCACCGTGCGGACGTCGCAGCGCGGCCGGCAGCCGGGTCGAGGTCGGCCGGGGTGGACGCCCGGAGCACCAAACGTGCGGTGCCGAGCGGCACGTCCGCTACAGCTGCACCGCGACCGTCGCGGCCAGCTCGCGGACGGCCTCGAGGTCGGCCGGGCCGGGCGCGCCGGTGAGGCTCAGTGGCGCGGCGACCTGCTTCCACCGCAGCGCGCCGGTGATCTTGTCGATGCTGCGCAGCGCGCCCGCGGTGTCGTCGTTGCCGTGCACGTACACGCCGTACGGGAGACCGACGGTGGCGTCCAGGCACGGGTAGTAGACGGTGTCGAAGAAGTGCTTGAGCGCTCCGGACATGTAGCCGATGTTGGCCGGCGTCCCGAGCAGGACACCGTCGGCCGCGAGCAGGTCGGCGGCCCCGGCCGACAGCGCGGGGCGGACGTCGAGCTCGACCTCCTCGACCAGCGCGACGCCCTCCCGCACCGCCTCGAGCACGGCCTGCAGGGACGGCGACGGCGTGTGGTGGACGACGAGCAGCCGGGGCACGCGGGCATCCTCCCCCGCCCGGTCAGTGGCGCAGCGCCGCGTACACCTCCGCTGCGTGGTCGAAGACGGCGAAGTGCCCCTCGCCGACCAGCCAGTGCGCCGTGCAGCGGGGCAGCATCGCGGCCAGCACGCGGCCGAGCGCCACCGGCACCTGCCAGTCCTGCGTCCCGTGCCACAGGTGCACGTGCTGGCGCACCTCCGTCAGCGGGAACCCCCAGGGACGGAACAGCAGCGCCCGGTCCTCGGCGAGCGGAGCGGTCCCGTTGCGCAGGCCCTCGGTGAAGGTGTCGGCCAGGATCCGCCGGACCTCCGGACGCCCGATCACGCGACGGTCGGCCGGGTTGAGCCGGGCCTGCAGGTAGCGCGGGATCGCCGCCGGGCGCTGCGCGATCGGGGCGAACACCGGCCGCAGCAGCGCCGCTGCCGGCGACGGGCGGTGCGCGGCCGCCCGCAGCCGCCGCGGCACCCAGCCCGGCCACGGCCACGGGACGTCGGGCGGAGGTGCCCCGCCGAGGACGCCGACGCTGCGCACCCGGGAGTCGAAGGCGTGCGCGCAGGCCAGGGCGTAGGCGGCGCCACCGGAGAGGCTCAGGACGGCGAACTCCTCGACCCCGAGGGAGTCCAGCAGCGGCGCGACGTCGTCCGGCCAGTCGGCCACCCGTCGTCCCGGCCGCGGGTCGGAGCGGCCGAAGCCCGGCCGGTCGGGGACGATGAAGCGCACGCCCCAGCGGCGGTAGTCCTCGGGGTCCTCGACGTGGCGCTCCAGCCGCGAGCTCGGCGAGCCGTGGCAGCCGAGCACCACCCGGCCCGCCGGGTCGCCGTACTCGGCGTAGGCCAGCGCCCGCCCGTCCGGCAGCCGGATGCTGCCCTCCCGTGGTCCGGGTCGTCCGCCGTGACCTGGTCGCTCGCGCATGCCGGGCCCCTACCCCGCCGGCGGGCGCGACGACCACCCCGCCCGGGAGCGGACGTCCCTAACCTGCGGGAGGTGCGCACCGACCGGGGCCTCGACCGGCTGATCACCTTCCTCGACGCCGTCGTGGCGATCGCGATCACGCTGCTGGTCCTGCCGCTGGTCGACGTCATCCCGGAGGAGGGGCGCGACGTCGACCTCGGCGACCTGCTCGCCGACGAGGCCGGCCGGTTCGGCGCCTTCGTGCTGAGCTTCGCGGTGATCGCGCAGCTCTGGCTGGTGCACCACCGGATCGTCGAGCGGGTCGGCTCCTACGACTGGCCGTTCGTGCTGGTGAACCTCCTCTGGACGCTGACGATCGTGCTGGTGCCCTTCGCCACCGAGGTGGCGGCCGTCTACGGGAACGGCACCCGCCTGGGGATCGCGCTCTACATCGGGACGATGACAGTGAGCTCGGCCTGCCTGACCGTGCTGAGCCTGATGGTCTCCGGCCGGCCGCACCTGCGTCGGCACGGCTACGACGGCGCCGAGGACGACCCGACCGGTTCCCTGCTCATCACGGCCGCCTTCGGAGTCGCCCTCGTCCTCGGTGTCGCCGTCCCCGCGGTCGGTTACCTCGCGCTGCTGCTGCTCCTCCTCCCTGACCCGGTGCGCCGGCTGCTCGCCCGCCGGGCACGCTGAGCCCGGCGGCCGCAGGTCAGACCTCCTCGACAGCCACCCGCCCGGTGGCCCGCTCGAACAGCCCCACGACCACCACGGCGACGACGACCGCGGCCAGCGCGCCGACCACCACGGCGGCCGGCAGCTCGAGCGCGACGTCCACGGCGGCGACGGCGGCCGCGACGACCGGCCACCACAACCCCCGCCGTGACCCCTGCTTGGACATCCCCACCTCGGTGAAGGACACCGACAGCAGGTAGACCACCACCCCGCCCGCCAGCACCAGGCGGGTGCCGGTCGGCACCTCGCCCTCGCCGCTCTGCACGACGGCCAGCTCCAGCCCCGCGCCGATGGTGGCGAGCGCCAGGGTCAGCGGCAGCTGCCCGAAGACGTACACGTCGTGGGCGTGGTCGCTGCGCTCCCCGCCCACCTCGCTGAGCAGCTGCTTGGCGCGGGCCCCCGCCAGGTCGAAGTAGCTCCACCACAGCGCCGCGGCCAGGACGAAGCCGAGCGCCGCGACCAGCAGTCCCGAGCCGGTCCAGTGGGCGTCGTGCAGGCCGTGGGCGATGCCGGCCACCGACTCGCCGAGCACCAGGATCACGAAGAGCCCGAACCGCTCGGGCAGGTGCTCGACGTGCAGGGGGACGTCGGCCGACGAGCGGGTGGCCAGCAGTGGCACCAGCACCTCGACCAGGATGGCGGCGGCCCACAGGGCGAACCCGATCGGCCGCGGCACCGCGAGGGACACCGCCCACAGCAGCGCCCCGACGGCGGTGCCGATCAGGTACAGCCGGGCGATCGGCCGGGCACCGGGCAGGTGCCGGTACGCGCGGAGGTACTGCAGCAGCAGCATGGCCCGCAGCACCAGGTTGCAGCCGACGAAGATGCCGAAGTAGGTGCCGGTCGCCTCGGTGGCGGTGGCGGCCATCCCGACGACGGCGGCCATGCTGCCGAGCTTGAGCAACCGGTAGACGACGTCGTCGTGGTCGAAGCGGTTGGCGTAAAGGGTCGAGCTGACCCACGACCACCAGACGATGGTGAACAGCCCGGCGAACACCAGCTCCCCGTGCCAGGTGACGTCGGCGCGGAAGTCGATGGCCAGCTCGGCGACGACGAGGACGAAGGCCAGGTCGAAGAAGAGCTCCAGGCGGGAGGCCGACCGATCGTCGTCGGTGCGCAGCTCGGGCGCGCGGATCAGGCCGCCGGTCAGGGCGCCGAGGACGGATCGGGGTGCGGTGCGGTCGGTCACGACGCTCCCTGGGGACGAGGGGGTGCCCGTTCCCTACCCCGGCCCGCCGCTCCCACGCCGGGCCGCCGTCAGCGGCGGAAGTCGTGCGCCTCGTCGTAGCCGTGGTCGCCGGCGTCGTCCACCGGGGCGGTCTGCGGGGCCCCCTCCTGCGGTCGGGGCCTGTCGCCGGTCACCTCGTGCGCCATGTCGTAGCCGAGGTCTCCGGTCGGTTCGCGCGGGTCGGGCTCCATGTCGGCTCCTCCTCGCCGGGTGCGCCAGGTCGACCATGCTCGGCCGCCGGGGGGGAGCGACACAAGGACTCCCGTGTTGTGTGTTCGTGCGATCATCCCGGCTCCTCCGGACGGCGGGCGGTGCGGGCAGCGTGCTCCCGGCCACCGACACGAACGGTGCATCGCACCTGGCCTGGCGCCGCCTCTGCACTCACGTACGGCTGCCGTCGTCCCCGCGTTCAGATCCTCCTCGGGGGTCTCCCCCCGCGGTGCCGATGACGGTGCGGACGGCGTACAGCTCGGGGAAGAAGGTGAGGTCGAGGGCCCGGCGCAGGAAGCCCACCCCGGAGGAGCCGCCGGTCCCGGTCTTCGCGCCGATGGTCCGCTGCACCGTGCGCAGGTGGCGGAACCGCCAGAGCTGCCAGTTGTCCTCGACGTCGACCAGGCTCTCGCAGGCCTCGTAGACCCCCCACGGCGTGCCCGTCGACTCGTAGACCTCGCGGAAGACCGGGACCAGGTCTGGTTGGTACGTCCACGGCTGGCGCACGTCCCGCTGCAGGACGGCCGCCGGCACCGGGAGGCCGAGCCGGGCCATCAGCCGGAGGAACTCGTCGTAGAGCGTCGGCGCCGCGAGCAGCTCCTCCAGCAGCTCGCGCGCGGCGGGCTCGCCGGCGAAGACCGCGAGCACGCCGGGGTGCTTGTTGCCGAGGACGAACTCGACCGCGCGGTACTGGTGCGACTGGAAGCCCGACGCGTTGCCGAGGGCGCCGCGGAACTGGGCGTACTCCCGCGGGGTCAGCGTGGCCAGGACCGACCACTGCTCGATAAGCGTCCGCTCCACGTTCTTGACCCGGGCCAGGCACTTGAGCGCCGGTGCCGGCTCGTCGCCGGCCAGGTGGCGGCAGGCGGCCCGCAGCTCGTGCAGCACGAGCTTCAGCCACAGCTCGCTGGTCTGGTGCTGGACGATGAACAGCAGCTCGTCGTGGTGCTCGGGGCGGCTGCGCGGGTGCTGCGCGCCCAGCAGGCGGTCCAGGTCGAGGTAGGCGGCGTAGGTCATCGCGCCGCCGAGGTCGGTGCGGATGGACTCCTCCAGCGGCCGCACCGATCCCGACGGGTCGTGGTCCGACGGCGCCACGGCCGTCACCGTAGTCCTCAGCGGCTGCGGTAGAGGCGGGTCGTGACCGGGAGGAACACCGCGGTCAGCGCCGCGGCCACGGCCAGGGAGACCGCGATCGCGGTGCCGTCGGGGTCGCCGGCCATCAGCGAGCGCGATGCGGTGGCCAGCACCGAGATCGGGTTCACCTCCACGAACGCCTGCAGCGGGCCGGGCAGCGTGGCCGGGTCGACGAAGACGTTGGACAGGAACGTCAGCGGGAAGAGCACCATGAACCCGCCGTTCAGGACGGCGCTCGGTGAGCGCAGCACCAGGCCGAGCGCGGAGTACACCCACGAGAGCCCGAACGAGAAGACGACCACCAGCCCGAGCGCCAGCAGCGCCCCGGCCACCCCGCCTCCCGGCCGGTACCCGAGGACGACGCCCAGCACGAGGATCACCGTGCCGGCGACCACGTACCGGACGCTGTCGCCGAGCAGGGCGCCCAGCAGCGGCGCCGGCCGCCAGATCGGCAGCGACCGGAACCGGTCGACCACGCCCTTGGTGAGGTCGGTGTTCAGCGCGACGCCGGAGTAGACGGTGGTGAAGACGACCGACATGACGAGGATGCCGGGCAGCACGTACTGCAGGTAGGCGCTGGTCGAGCCGGCGAGCGCCCCACCGAACAGGTAGGTGAACATCAGCACGAACAGCACCGGCGTGATGGTGACGTCCATCAGCTGCTCGGGCACGTGCTTGATCTTCAGCATCCCGCGCCAGCCGAAGGTCAGCGCGGTCGCCAGCGGTCCCGGCCGGGGCGGCCGCGCGGTGGAGGCGATCGCCCGGCGGACGGCGGCGGTGTCAGTGGTGCCCGGGGCGGTGGTGGCGGTCATGACGCCTGCTCCTCGAGGGTCGCGGTGGGCGGCTCCTCGGCCGCGTGGCCGGTGAGGCCCAGGAACACCTCGTCCAGGCTGGGTTGGCCGAGGGAGAACTCGGCGATGCCGAGGCCGGCGCGGCCCAGCTCGCCCATGCCGAGGGCGCCGAGCCGGGCGTCGGGGCAGACCGCCGAGAGCGCGGCCGGGTCGGGCTCCAGCACCACGGTGCCGACCGCGGCCTCGAGGACCCGGGCGGCCTCCGCGCGCTGGGCCGGGTCGAGCAGCCGCACGTGCAGCGAGCCGGTGCCCACGGAGGCCTTGAGCTGGCCCGGGGTGCCCTCGGCGATGACCCGGCCGTGGTCGATGACCACGATCCCGTCGGCCAGCTGGTCGGCCTCCTCCAGGTACTGCGTGCAGAGCAGGACCGTCGTCCCCTCGGCCACCAGCGCCCGGACGATCTCCCAGACCTGACCGCGCGAGCGGGGGTCGAGCCCGGTCGTGGGCTCGTCGAGGAAGGCCAGCTGCGGGGTGACGACGATGCTCGCGGCGATGTCCAGCCGCCGGCGCATGCCCCCGGAGTAGTGCTTGACCAGCTTGCCTGCGGCGGAGGCGATGCCGAAGGCGTCGAGGAGCTCGTCGGCCCGGGCGCGGGCCGCGGCCCGGCGGTGGCCCAGCAGCCGCCCGATGAGCACGAGGTTCTCCCGGCCGGTGAGCTCCTCGTCGACCGAGGCCAGCTGGCCGGTGAGGCTGACCAGGCCGCGCACGGCGTCGGCCTCGGCGACCACGTCGTGGCCGAGGACCCGGGCGCTGCCGGCATCGGGCGGGACGATCGTGGCCAGCATCCGGATCGTCGTGGTCTTGCCCGCGCCGTTGGGCCCGAGCACGCCGTAGATGGCGCCGGCCGGGACGGCGAGGTCGATACCGGCCACGGCCCGGGTGTCCCCGAACGACTTGGCCAGGCCGGTCGCCTCGATGGCGAGTGTGCTCCCTGCGGTCATCCCGACTCCCTCGAGCGGTGTGTGCGTCGCAGCGTCCTCTGCACCTCCGACCGAATGTGCGCGCCGGAGTCATCGGACCGCCACCGGATTTCCTGCCGACGATCGTCGGACCTCGAGTGCACTCGAGGTCAAGCCCGCCGGACCGGCACGGGTCCACCACCGGCGAGATCGGTGATCTCGCACGCTTCCGGCTGCGCAACTGCGCGAGATCGCCGATCCCGCTGCGGGAGGAGGGCCGGCAACTCCGGGCCGGTCAGGCGCGGTCGTCGTCCCTGGACTCGAAGCGGACGTCGACCTCCTGGTGCCGCACCGCCCGCTGGGCGCGCGCGGCATCCGAGTAGACCCGCTCGTCACCCTCGGTCAGGTCCGTGTGGTCGACGAACGGGGTGAGCAGCGCCCGCGGGTACAGGGAGTCGACCCGGACGACGTCGATCTCCACGCACAGCATCAGCGCGACCGCCGCCACATAGATGAACGCGATCAGTCCGAGCACCAGGGCGAAGACCGCGTCGACGGCGCTGGCGTTGGCCACCACGCGGGCGACGTAGACGCCGCCGAAGGACTGCAGCAGCTGCCAGAGAACCGCGGCGGTCACCGCGCCGGGGAGCACCTGCCGGGTGGTGAGCCGTCGGGAGGTGGTGACCCGGAAGCCGAGCACGAACACCGCGGCGTTGGCGAGCACCGAGGCGACGGTGAGCAGCACGTGCACGCCGCCGCTGAAGCCGCCCCCGTAGGCCGCGGCCCCCGTGCCCAGCGCGGAGAGGACGGTGCTGGCGAGCAGGAGCAGGCCCAGCGTGCACAGCAGCAGCAGGCTGCGCCCGCGGGAGGTGATCGGGTCCGGCCGGCTGTGCCGCGGCACCGCCCACACCGTGTTCATCGCGTGCTGCAGCGCCTGCCCCAGCCCCAGCGCGCCGTAGAGGGCGACCAACCCGCCGACGACGATCCCGGTGACCCCGCCGCCGAGCCCCTCCGGCCGGGCCAGCTGCGGCCCGATCACCGGGAACTCGCCCAGCGCCGAGTCCAGCAGCCGCTGCTGCAGCTCCGGGTCCCCGGCCAGCACCAGGCCCAGCACGGTGGCCAGCAGGAGCAGCGTCGGGAACAGCGACAGGAAGCCGTAGTAGGTGATCAGCGCGGCGAGGAAGTGGGCGTCGTCGTCCATGAACTTGTAGACCACCGCGATCGGGAACCCGGCCCCCGGGTGCCGCCGCTGGAACCGGTCGACCCGTTCGGTCCACCTCATGACTCACCCCGATCGCCCTCGGTGCCCGTCGCGGCACCCCCGGTCCAGCTTGCCGCGCCAGGCGGTAGGAAGGGGGCATGGCCGATCCCTTCCCGTCCCTCGCCGAGCTCGCCGCCGAGGAGGAGGAGCTGCGCTTCGACGGCTTCTCGAACAACGACGCCTGGGACCTCGGCTCGGCGCTCGTGGCGGTCGCCCGGCGGGACGGTGCCCCGGTCGCGGTCGACGTCAGCCGGCACGGCCACCAGCTCTTCCACGCCGCGCTGCCCGGGACCAGCCCGGACAACGACTCCTGGATCCAGCGCAAGACCCGCGTCGTCCACCGGTTCGGGCACAGCAGCCTCTTCGTGCGGCAGGCCTCCATCGAGCGGGGGACGACGTTCGAGGCGGAGTTCGGCCTCGACCCCGCCCGCTACGCGGCCCACGGCGGCGCGTTCCCCGTCGTCGTCCGCTCGGTGGGGCCGGTCGGTGCGGTCGTCGTCTCCGGGCTCCCGCAGCTCGAGGACCACCGCATGGTGGTCGCCGCCATCCGGGCGCACCTGGGCCGGTGACCGGCGTCCCGCGCCGGCTGAGCGCGGGTCAGCCGCGGCCCAGCCGGGCGAGCACCCGGGTCGTGCGGTCGGCGTCCGCGGACGGCTCGGTCCCGGGACGGCAGATGCCCTCCATGTAGAGGGCGTCGCCGAACGAGTCCGCGCCGGCCTCGACGCGGTCGAGCTCGGCCTCGGTCAACGCGGGATCGATGCCGGCCGACCGGGCGACGTCCCAGCGGTGCACCACCATGTCCCACACGTAGACCTGCTCGAGCGTCGCGCCGACCGTCGTCGGCCCGAAGAAGCCGTCGTACACCTGCTCCGCGACGGCCGGGTCGGCGACCGCCACCGCGACCCGCGCTGCGTGGGACCGCCACGCCGCCGCCGGGTCGGCGTCGACGTCCGGCTCCTCCCCCAGGTCGACGCCGTGCTCGGTGAGGAACTCCCGCTGGGTCTGGACGAGGTGCCGGACGACGTCGCGCACGGTCCAGCAGCCCTCGCAGGTGGAGGGCCGGTCCCACGCGTCGGGCGCGACGGCGTCGAGGACGGCGGTCAGCGGGCGGTCCGCCGCGGCGTAGGCGGTGGCGATCGAGGTGCCGGGTGAGGTCGTCGGTGAGGTCATGGCCGGGACGGTAGGGAGCCGGGCAAGGTGGGGTCTTGATGGAACCCGACACCGCCCCCCGCCCCCTCGACCACGTCGAGCGCGCGCACCTGCGCTCCCCCGGCGACGCCTCGCACGTTCTGTACCGCTACGACGCGGCGCCGGAGTTCGCCGGCCTGCTGGAGCGCTTCTGGATCCCGGTCTGGTCGGTGCCGCCCGGCCGGGAGGCACCGCAGCAGGTGCTGCAGTACCCGGTCACGCTGCTCGTGGTCTCCGGGGACTACGCCCGCTTCTACGGCGTCGTGTCCGGCCTGTCGACGACCACGCTGACCGGCGACGGCTGGGCCGTCGGTGTCATGTGCGCCCCGGCCGCCGGCGCGCTCGTCGCCCGCGGGTCGGTGGCGCCGTACACCGACCGGCACGTCGACCTGGCCGAGGTGCTCGGTGCCGACGGCGAGCGGCTGACCGCGCGGGTGCGCGCGGCGATGGCCGTCGACCCGACGTCCCCCGCGGCGCACGCGGTCGCCATGGCGGCCTTCGGCGACGCGCTGCGGCCGCTGCTGCCCGTCGACGCCGAGGGGGAGCTGGTCAACCGGGTGGTGGCGTTCGTGGAGGGCGACCGCGAGGTCGTCCGGGTGGCCCAGGTCCGCGCGGAGTTCGGCCTGTCCGAGCGGGCGCTGCAGCGGCTCGTGCAGCGCCGGCTCGGGCTGACGCCGAAGTGGCTCATCCAGCGCCGCCGGCTGCAGGAGGCCGCCGAGCGCCTCCGCGGTCGCGGCACGACCCTGGCCGAGGTCGCCGCGCTGCTCGGGTACGCCGACCAGCCGCACTTCAGCCGGGACTTCTCCCGGGTCACCGGCATGACGCCGGGCGCGTTCGCCGCCCGCTACGCGGGCTGAACCGCTGGTGTGCACGTACCGCGGTCTCGACCGGCCCGCCACCGCGCTGAGTGCACACCCCGCGCGGGTCAGGTGGCCGGCCCGTCCTCCCGCAGCCGCGCGACCAGTACCGGCACCACCTCGGCACCGGCCGTGCCGGCCGCCGCGCAGCCGAGCACGACGAGCCAGGCCAGCGGGTCCAGCGGGGTGCAACCGAAGAACCGGCTGACCCCCGGGGTCTGGACGACGGCGGCCAGGACGGCCAGCGAGCCGGCGGCGGTGACCAGCACCAGCGGGCTGCGCCGGCCGGCCCACGCCGTCTGCCCCAGCTGGGTGGTGATGAGCGCGGCCAGGCCCATCGTCCCGGCCCGGCCGCGGAACCCGGTGAGCCGCCCGGCGGTCCAGGCCGCGATCGCCCCGGCGGTCGTGGCCGCCCCGCGGACCAGCACCATCCGCCGCACCTCCGCCGCGAAGCCCCCGTCGCGGCCCGGCCAGGAGCACACCGGCCAGCGGGTGCCCGGCCAGCGGGCCGTCGTCCCCGCCGGTGGCGTTGCCCCGCGGCGCGGCCACGGCGACGGCCAGCGCCGGGGAACATGTCGGTGAGCAGGTTGACCAGCAGCAGCTGGCGGGTGTTCAGCGGCGCCCGCCCGCCGAAGGCGGTGCCGAGCACGGTGAACGCCACCTCACCGGCGTTGCCGCCGACCAGCACCGAGACGGCGTCCTGCACCCGCGTCCACATCGCCCGGCCCTCGGCGATGGCGTCGACCAGCCGGGTGAGGTCCAGGTCGGTGAGCACCAGGTCGGCGGCGGCGCGGGCCGCGGGCGACTCGGCACCGGACACGCCCACCCCCACGTCGGCCAGCCGGATCGCCGCGGCGTCGTTCACCCCGTCGCCGGTCATCGCCAGCGTCGCCCCCGCCCGGCGCAGGGCGGCGACCAGCGACACCTTCTGCTCCGGCGACAGCCGCGCGAACACCGCGGTCTCGCGCACCATGCGCGCCCGCTCGGCGTCCGAGGCGCGGGCGAACTCGCCGCCGGTCACCACCCGGTCGGCGCCCGGCACGCCTGCCTGCGCGGCGATCGCGCGGGCGGTCCCCGGGTGGTCGCCGGTGGCCACGACCACCCGGACGCCGGCGGCCCGCAGCTGCTCCACCGCCGCGAGGGACGACTCCCGCATCGTGTCCGCCAGCCCGATCAGTCCTCGGAGCGTGAGGTCGGAGGCCGCCTCCTCGAGGTCGTCGGTGCCGTCGTGCGCGCGGTCGGCGACGGCCAGCACCCGCAGCCCCTCGGCGGCGAGCTCCTGCACCCGCCCGGTCAGGTCCCCGGCGTCCCGGCACCGGGCGGCGACCACCTCGGGCGCGCCCTTGACCACGAGCCGGCCGCCGCGCACGGCCGCGGAGAAGCCCCGCCCGGCGGCGAACGGCAGGCTCTCCCCCGCGTCGCCGTCGGGGCACACGCCGCGCTCCTCGGCCGCCTCCACGACCGCCCGGTCGGTCTCGTGCGCCCGGTCGTCGCCGTTGCCGACACCGGCCGCGACCAGCCGCAGCAGGGCGTCCTCGTCCAGCTCCCCGTCCAGCGGGACCAGCCCCGCCACCCGGAGCCGGTTCTCCGTCAGCGTCCCGGTCTTGTCGAAGCAGACGGTGTCCACCCGGCCGAGGGCCTCGAGCACCCGCGCGCTGCGGACGACGGCGCCCCGCCGCGACAGCCGCCGCGCTGCGGCCTGCTGCGCCACGGTCGCGACCAGCGGCAGCCCCTCGGGAACCGCGGCGACGGCGATCGCCACGCCGTCCCGGACGGCCTCCCGCAGCGGGCGGCGCCACAGCACGCCGAGGGCGGTGACCGCCGCGCCGCCGGCCAGCGTCATGGGGAGCACCTGGCGGGTCAGCTCGCCGAGCCGGGCCTGCACGCCGGCGGGGGGCGCGGCGCCGCCGGCCGCCCGGGCCGCCCGCCCGGCCTGGGTGGCGTCGCCCACCGCGACGACGACGGCCCGCCCGCGCCCGGCGACCACCGTGGTGCCGTCGAAGAGCACGCAGGTACGGTCGGCGACCTCTGCCCCCGGCGTGGGCGGCACCGACTTGCCCACCGACAGCGACTCGCCGGTCAGGTTCGACTCGTCGACCTCGAGGTCGACGGCCTCCAGCAGGCGGGCGTCGCAGGCGAGCACGTCCCCGGGCTCGACCTGGACGACGTCCCCGACCCGCAGCGCGCTGCCGGGCACGTCCTCGCGGCCGCCGTCGGTCTCGCGGTGGACGACGACGTCCTGCTCGAGCAGCAGCGACTCCAGCGCGGTCTCCGCCCGGAACCGCTGCAGGCCGCTGACCAGCGAGTTGGCGACGGTGACGCTGCCGACGAGGACGGCGTCGGTGGCCTCGCCGAGCATCGCCGTGGCCGCGGCGCCGGTACCGAGCACCGGGGTGAGCGGATCGGCGAGCTCGGCGGCGACGGTGCGGGCGAACCGGGACGGCCCGCGCACCACCGGGTGCGCGCGCAGCCGGCGGAACCGGACCGGCCGGCCGTCCTCCGCGACCGGGACCTCGGCCAGCCGGCGCACCACGTCGTCGGGGTCCAGCGCGTGCCAGGGCGTGTGCACCGTGGGCGGCGGGACCGGGCGGCCGGCGGCCCGGACGGCGGCCCAGGTGCCGCCCAGCATCGCGACGATGGTGGCCGTCTTGCCGGGCGAGGTCGCCCGCTGCTGCCCGTACCGCGCGCTGCCGACGGCGGCCAGCAACGCGCCGAGGACGTTGCCGGTGAGCGCCGCCTGCACCGAGCGCCGGCTGACCGTGCGGGCCGCCGCCGTCGCCGCGACCACCCGGCAGGCGTCGGTCAGCCCGGGCCGGGTGACCAGGTCGGCGCCCCACGCGGGCGCGCGGCCGGGCCGGACGGGCGCGACGGACACGTCCGCCGCCAGCAGCGCGGGGCCGTCGGTGTCACTGACCAGGAGGACGCCGCGCCCGTCCTCCTGCAGCCGCCGCACCGTCTCCACCAGCGCCTCGTCCGCGGGGGCCACCTCGTCGGCGGCCGCGGCCACCTCCCGGGTGCCGGCGTGCGCGGTCAGCACCAGCCGCGTGCCGGCGGCGGCGGCCGCCGCGAGCAGCGCCTCGGCGTGCGGGTCGAGCTCGCGGGCGACGGTCACCGTGCCCACCCGGCGGCGGCCCTGGTACACCGCACGGGTCTCGGCCCCGGGGGCGTCGTCGGTGTCGGTGGCCGGCCCGACCCGCAGGCCCTCCTCCGGCTCGTCGCCCTCCAGGGCGCCGACCAGCCGCGCGGCGGCCGACCAGACCCGGGCGTCGTCCCACCCCTCGGCCTCCGCGGTCGCCTCCAGCACCACCGGCGGGCCGGTGCACAGCGCTTCGCCGTCGACCACGACGGCGTCCACCCGGTCCAGCCGGCGGTAGGCCGCCCCGTCCATCGGCAGCACGTCGCGGCGGCACAGCAGCAGGTCCAGCGTCGTCGCGAACGCCGCCCGCCCGTGGAAGGCGGCCTTCGGGCTCAGCGCCTTGAGCAGGTCGGCCGATCGGCCGGGGCGGCCGGTGAGCGCCAGCAGGCCGAGCGCGGCGGCCAGCTCGGTGGGTCCCAGCCGCTCGGTGTAGGTCTCGACCGGGCCCGGCGGCAGCGGCACGGGCCGGTCGCCGGGTGGCGTCAGGGGCTCGCGCTCGCCGTCGTCCGGGTCCGGGCGGCACAGCTCCCACTCGCGGCGCCGCCACACCTGCCGGTGGGCGCGCATCTCCAGGACCTCCTGCAGCGCGGCGGCGGCGTTGAGCGCGGGCACCGTGGGGCTCTGGGTGAGCGCGTGCAGCAGGGCGCTGACGCCGGAGAACGCCAGCTCGGTACCGGTCGGTCCCACGCGCCGGTACAGCTCCCGCTTGAGCCACGTCTGGGACTCCAGCAGCACGACGGCGAGGGTCGCGTGGCGGGTGAGCGCCGGGATCGGCGACAGCTTGGCCGCGTAGGCGACACCGACGGCCGCGACGTGGATCCCGGCCGCGGTGAGCGCCGCCAGCAGCGGCTCCAGGTCGGCCGGGTGGTCCTCCCCGGCCGGGAACAGTCCCTTCCCGCCGCGGGCCTTCTCGATGGCGGTCACCGTGCCGACGAGGTCCTCGACGCTGACCCGCCGCTCGTCGAAGGCGACCAGGACCCGGCCGACGACGTCGTTGACGGTCGCCCACTCCACGCCCTCGAGCCGCTCCAGGTGCCGGCGCAGCGCGGAGCGGACCTCCGGGGCCTCCTGCGCATCCGGTGCGAGCAGCTCGACCTGCACCCGGCCCCGGTCGGCCCAGACGCGGCGGGTGTGCCGCGCCGGCGGCGGCTCGACCATCCCGCGGGCAGCGTCGAGCAGGTCGTGCAGCCGCCCGTCGGGCAGCGGGTCGGAGCCGGTGAGCAGGGTGCCGACGGCGCGGGTCCCGCTGACCGCAGCGGAGTGGGCCCGGGACAGCGAGGCCCGGGCGGCCCCCTCCACCAGCCCGGCAGTGCCGCCGACGAGCCCGGCCGTGACCCCCGCGCCGGCCACCACGCCGGCACCGGCCAGCGCCGCGGCCGCGCCGAGCGCGCTGCCGATCCGGCGTCTGAGGGCCATCGGCTCTCCCGGAACTCGATCCCCGGAACAAGGTGGACCCGGACGCTACGCCCGTCGCCGCCCGCCCGCGCCCCGGAGCGTCCTCATCCCGCGCCGAGCCAGTCCACGGCCGCTACGGCCACCTCCGGCGGGACGGTGTGCCCACCGGCGAACTCCCGGTAGGTGACGTCGTAGCCGTCGTCGCGGAGGGCCGGCACGATGCGCCGGCTGGTCTGCTCGACGGGCAGGACGTCGTCGGCGTCGCCGTGCGACACGAACACCGCCGGCCGCCCCTCCCGCGACGACCCGGGGACGAAGCCCGGCGAGAAGGCGACCACCCGCCCGAACAGGTCCCCGTTGGCCAGGCCGAGGCCCAGGGCGTACGAGGCGCCGTCGGAGAACCCGGCCACGGCGGTGCGCCCCGGGTCGACCGGCACGGTCGAGAACACCCGGGCCAGGGCCTGGTCCAGCAGGGCGGCGTCCTCGCCGGCGCCGCCGGTGATGGCATCCCACGTCGACCCGCGGGAGGCCGGGGCGAGGACGAGCAGGCCGCGCTCGTCGGCCAGGCCGCCGAGGACGCCCAGTCCGGCCTCGGCGTTCCCTCCGGCGCCGTGCAGGGCGACCACGAGCGGCGCCGCGCTGCCCGGTGTCAGCCCGGGCGGCACGTGCAGCAGCGGCGGCCGCTCCACCCCCAGGTCCAGCGGCTGCGTCCCCGGCGCGGGGGGCGCGGCGGGAGGCTCCGGCTGCGGGCGGGCGGTGAGCCGGGCGGCCGCGTCCGTGCCCCCGGGTGCCCCCGGCACCCGCGCGCCGCAGCCGGCGAGGACGCCCGCACCGGCGAGCGCCGCGGCGGCGCCGAGCAGGCGCCGGCGGGTCCAGCCGGGGTCCGGGGGCGGCACGGTCAGCCGCCGCCGTGCAGGGCCGCCCAGAAGGCCGCGCGGACGCCATCGGCACCCCAGGCGTTGGGCTCGATGAGGGAGCAGAACCACAGGTCGCGCTGCTCCGGCCGGGCCTCGCGGCGCCGCGGGTCACCGGCCGCCAGCCCGTGGCCGCGGAAGCGCTCGGCGATCTCGGCCACCGCGGCGCCGTGACGGGCCGCTCCGCGCCGCAGGGCGTCGTTGAGCTCGGCGATCAGCGCGACGGCGTCCGGCCAGGGCGGCAGGCCGAGCCGCTCCGCGTCGGCGGTGCCGTCGCTGGGGTCGTACACGGTGCCCACGACGACCCGGCCGTCCGGGGCCAGGGTCTCGCCGATCGCGGCCAGCGCCCGGTCGAGCGCGGCCGCGACGCGGGCGACCACCGCGCGGGCGGCCGCGGTGTCCCCGTAGGCGCCGAGGAGGTCGTTCCCGCCGATCGTCAGCGTGACCAGCGCGGGCCGCTCCGGCAGCGCCGCGAGCCGGGGCAGCTGCCGGTCCAGCAGCGTGCCGGTGGTCGCGCCGTCGGTCGCCAGCAGCGCGAACGTCGTCCCGGGTGCCGTGCTGCGCAGGTCGCGCCCGCGCCAGTCCGGGAAGTCCTCGTCCCGGTTGGCGTACAGCAGGCTGGCCCCGCCGCGGCCCGGGCCGCCGGAGTAGTCGTCGATCGAGATCGAGTCGCCGAGCGCGACGTAGCCTCCGGCGGCGGTCATCCCGCCATGGTGCGCCAGCGGCCGGTCAGCCGCGCCCCGCCCGGCGCGCGGTCCCCTGGCGGGGCCCGCCCCTGGCCCCGGACCGGCGGCTCCCGGCGTCCTCGCGGCGGGCCGGGGCCGCCCCCCGGCGGACCGGGGCCCCGCGCCGGGCGCCGCGCGCCGCGCACGACCGGCAGGTGGGGAACCGCGGGGCGACCGGCACGCCGCAGTCGGCGCACCGGCCCGGCCCGGCCGCGGCGATCGCGGCGGGGAGCAGTTCGGTGATGCGGGCGGCACACCGCTGCTCCAGCCGGGCCGCGTCCTCGGCGGTGAGCCCGGCGACGCCCGGGAAGGACCGCAGCAGCGTCGACGCGTCGCGCGCGGCCGCGGCCGCCTGCTCGAAGTCCTCCACCGGTGCCCGCCGCGGCAGGGCCGGCAGCACCGTCTGCGGCGCGACCCGGTACCCGGCTCCGTGCAGCAGCGCGGCGCGGGCCAGGGTGAGCCAGCGGGTGCGGCGCGGCGGCTCGAAGTCGATGGGCAGGGTGACCAGCCGCCAGACGGTCTCCAGGTCGGTGCTCTCCCCGACCGGTCGCGCCAGCAGCGGCAGCAGCGCCTCCGCGCGCTCGACCAGCCCGCTGACGTCGTCGCCCGTCACCGCCTCGTCGCGGGTGGCCGTCCGGGCCCACCGGGCCCACCGGGCCAGGGCCTCGGGGAGGTCGACCGGCGCGAGCGCACCCAGGTCGTCGAGCTCGGGACGGAGCCGGGGCGTGCGCCGGGGCAGGTCGCTGGCCACCGTGCCGCGGGCCACCGCGGCGCCGGTGGCGACCAGGGCGGCGTCCGGCCGCAGGCCCGGCACGCCGGTGAGCACGCCGACCGTGCCGTGACCGGTGAGCAGGTAACGGCCGGCGCGGCCGGCGATCTGCGCGGTCTCCCACGTCCGCAGCGGACGGCGCTCGACCCCGTCGAACTTGGTCGTCTCGGCGAACAGCACGGTCGCCGCAGGCACGTTGATGCCGTGCCCGATGACGTCGGTGGTGACCAGGACGTCGAGCTCGCCGCGGGTGAACCGGTCGATCACCTGGCGCCGGGTGGCCGGCGGCAGGGCGCCGTAGAGGACGCCGGTGCGGCCCGGCCGGACCGCCTCCAGCACCGCCGCGGTGGCGTAGACGGCCTTGCGGGAGAAGGCGACGACCAGCGTCCGCGGCCGTACGCCCGAGGGCCGCACCGGGGCCCGCAGGACGTCGAGCCGGGACAGCCGACCGTGGTGGACGACCTCCACGTCGGCGACGTCGGCGACCAGCGGCTCGAGCACCGGCAGCGCCTCGGCGGCCGAGATCACCCGGACCTCGCGGTACTCGCCGGTGAGCAGCAGCCGCGCCCAGGTGTGCCCGCGGTCGGGGTCGGTGACCCAGTGCGCCTCGTCGAGGACGAGCAGCCCGCCGCGCGGCGGCGCCTTCTCGACGGTGCAGCAGAGGACCGGCGCCGTCGGGTCGACCTGCTCCTCACCCGTGGACAGGCCGACCGTGCCCGGCGGCAGCTGCGCCGACAGCCGGGCGTACGCCTCGTGGGCCAGCTGCCGCAGCGGAGCCGCGTAGGTGCCGGCACCGGCGTCGGCGAGGGCGGCCAGCGCGTCGTGGGTCTTGCCGGAGTTCGTCGGACCGAGGTGGAACACGACCCGCTGCGGCGGGGTGCCGCGCACCGGCAGCGCCGGGCCCGCACCGGCGGGGATCGCGGCGCCGGGGACGGACCGGGGGGAGGAGGAGGCAGGCAGGACGTCGTCCTTCGTCAGGTGCGGGAGAGGCCGCGGGCCGGACGCCCTCGGCGGGGCCCGTCCGGGCCCGCGAGGGACAACAGCCGGGAGCCCGCGGGCATGCCCCGGGGTGGGCTACGTCGCCCCGTGTCCGCAGGCGGCCACCCGGCCGACCTGGCTACCGTGGTAGGGCAGACCGCAGCCCGACGCGAGGAGACGGACAGGTGGACACGGCGCTGACGCACGGGGTCGCCCCTCCCGCAGCGCGCTATGTGCACGACGCGTTGTTCTTCTCCTCTCCCGACGAACTGGCCGCCGCGACGGTCCCCTTCGTGCAGGAGGGCCTGGCCGCCGGGGACGCTGTCGTCGTGGCCGCCTCCCCCGCCACCGCCGACGTCGTCCGGACGGCCGTGGGCGGCGACGAGCGGGTCCGGGTGGTCGAGCGGAGTGCCAGCTACGACCGGCGGACGCCCGCGGCGGTGACCGCGTTCCGGCGGCTGGCCGGCGAGCTCACCGCCGCCGGCGCGCCGCGCCTCCGGGTGGTCGGCGAGACCGACTTCGGGCGCACCGAGCGCGAGTGGCTCGAGTGGCAGCGCTACGAAGCCGTGATCAACGACGCGCTGAGGCCCTGGCCGCTGTGGGGGCTGTGCGTCTTCGACACCGCGCGGCTGCCGGACCAGGTCCTGGAGTCCGTCGCCCGCACCCACCCGACCGTCGTGACCGTCTCCGGGCGCACGCCGAACCCCCGCTTCGTCGACCCGGCGGAGTACCTGCGCGGGCTCCCGGTGCCGGTGGAACCGCTGCAGACGACGGCCCCGCGACTGGCCGTGGACGACGCCGCCGACCCGATCGCGCTGCGGCACGCCGTCGCCTCCGCGCTGGCCGACGCCGGTGGCCCGCGCGAGGTGGTCGAGGACTTCCTGCTCGCGGTCGACGAGACCACCTCCAACGCCGTCCGGCACGGTGGGCCGCCGCTGGGCCTGCGGCTGTGGACGTCGGCCGAGCGGCTCGTGTGCACCGTCACCGACCACGGGCCGGGGATGGACGACCCGTTCGCCGGCTACGGCCCGGCGCACGGCGACGACCTCTCCCGCGGCGGCATGGGCGTGTGGCTGGCCCGTCAGCTGTGCGACCACGTCGACATCAGCTCCGGTCCGGACGGCGTCACGGTCCGGTTGACGACCGCGCTGCGCTGACCCACCCCTGGGAGACTGGCCGCGTGCACCTGGTCCTGGAGTACGCGCTGGCCGACGACTACCTGCAGCGCCGGGCGGCCCTGCGGGAGGAGCACCTGGCGCTCGTCCGGGCCGCCCACGAGCGCGGGGAGCTGCTGATGGCCGGCGCGCTGCCGGACCCCTACGACCGCGCGCTGCTGGTGTGGACCGCACCCCGCGAGGTGGTGGAGCGCTTCGCCGGGTCCGACCCCTACGTCGTCCAGGGGCTGGTGAAGGGCTGGACCATCCGGCAGTGGGACGTCGTCGTCGGCTGAGCGAGGAGCGGACCGGGCGCGGGGGACGACCCGGTCAGGTCGTCATCGGGGCTGCACCAGGATCTCGGCGTTCTGCTCCTTGTCGTCGATGAGCTCGCGGGGACCCTCCTCGACGATGCCGTCGAGCCCGATCCGCCCGGTGGTGAACGGAACGGGTCCACCCGGCCGGACGCCGCCGTCTCGATCGTCGCCGGGTGGTCGTGCGCGTAGGCGAGGCTGCCCAGCACGCTCACCTCGCGGAACACCAGGTCGTTCATCGCGACCCGGGCCTCGTGTCCCCAGATCGCGACGTCGACGCAGGTGCCGCCGGCGCGGGTCGAGCGGATGGCCGTCGCGAGCACCTGGTCGACGCCGGCGCACTCGAAGGTGACGTCGGCGCCGCGGCCCCCGGTGAGCTCGTCGACGGTCTCCACGACGTCGACCGCCCGCGGGTCGAGCACCGTGGCGGCGCCGGCTCCCGCGGCCTTCTGCCCGCGGGCCTCGGCGGGCTCCACCACGACCGCCTGCTCCACGCCGGCGGCGGTCAGGGCGGCGGTGGTGACGAGTCCGACGGGGCCGGCCCCGAACACCACGGCAGCGTGTCCCGGCCGGGCGCCGGAGAGCCGGACGGCGTGGTGGGCGACGGCGAGCGGCTCGATCAGCGCCCCGACGTCGGTGCCCAGGTCGCCCAGTGGGTGCACCCACCGTCGCTCGGCCACGACGTACCGCGAGAAGCCCCCGCCGCCGGACAGCCCTACGAAGCCGAGGGTGCGGCAGACGTTGTAGCGACCCTGCCGGCAGGCGTCGCAGCGACCACACACGACACAGGGCTCTACGACCACCCGGTCACCCACCCGTACGTCGTCCACCCCGGGGCCGATCTCCGCCACCACGCCGGCGAACTCGTGGCCGAGGGTCACCGGCATGCCCTCGCCGGTCAGCGGGTGCGGCGCCTCGGCCGTCGGCACGGGATCGGGCCATCGAGGTGCTCGTGCAGGTCGGTGCCGCAGATGCCGCACCGCTCGGCCTCGACGGCGACCGTCCCCGGGCACACCTGGGGGTCCGGCACCTCCTCGACCCGGATGTCGCCGCGACCGTGGAACCGGGCTGCCCTCGTGGCGTCGTCTCCGCCCGTCGGTGGACCTCCGCGCGGGGGGCTGCCGACAGGACACCGCGCGGCGCCCGCCTGTAGGGAGCGTTGCAGCCGGTGCAGCCGCCGCCCGTCCCGGGGGGACGGGCGGCCACCCGTCAGGGTCCCGCGCCGAGCTCGCGAGGCGCGGGGGGAGGTGGTCCTCCCTCAGTCCGGCAGCAGCCGCCGCAGGACGCCCTTCGCCGTCGCGCCGGCCCGGTAGGACTGCACCAGCCAGGAGTTGCAGACGATGTTCGCGCCGGCCAGCGCGGGCACGAGGAACTGCGTCACCCGCTGCCGGCTCTGCCACTTCTGGATCTCCGGGTTGGTGCCCGCGGTGGGCAGGGTGGCGTCCTTGACCTCCACCGTCTCCCCCCGCTGCTGCGCCTGCTCGGCCAGCTTGCCGATCTGGGCGCCGCTGTACGCGGCGTAGGCGGTGGCGCCCGCACCGGCCACGGCCAGCCCGGCCTTGAGCCCGCCGACCGCGCCGAAGCCCTTCTGCAGCGCGATGCGCCGTCCGCCCACCTGGGTCAGCCGCAGCCCCGCGAGGAGGGTGGCCGCGATGCCACCGAACTGGGCCGGCTGGAAGCGGCTCCACGCCGAACTGGCCACCCGGATCCGGTCGATGCCCTGGGACAGGTCACTGCCGGACTTGTTGACGCCGGCGATGCCCATCACCGCCCCGCCGAACCAGAGGGCCGAGCCGAGGTCGTGCACGGCCTGGGCCACGAAGTGGTTGTCGGTGTTGCTGGTCATCTGTTCCTCCGGTGCATCGGGTCCGGCTCTGGAGTGGCCGCCCCTACCCGGGTCTGCGGACCGGTAACGGGGAATGCCGTGACACGCCGGAGAAAGCGCCGGGGAGGGTGGGAGCGACTCCGGCGGGGTAGGAGACGGCGTGGCCGTGGTCCGGACAGTCGGACCGGTCTGAGCCCCCGCGGAGATCACCATGACGCCCACAGTCGTCCCCGTGTCCGAGATCGACCGGGGCATCGTCGAGGCGCACCGCGACCTCGGCGCGGCCCGGTCGGCGTTCGCGCAGTCCCCGAGCGGTGCCGCGATCACCGCCTGCCAGGCGGCCGAGGCGCGGCTCAACGAGCTGCTCGACGTCCGGTTCGACCGCATGACCGCCTCCCCCGGCCCGCCCGCCGCGTCCGCGGCGTGACCGGTGTCCTGCCGGGTGCCCGCCCGGGCGCGCGGCGGGTGGAGGAGGCTGGAGGCTGCGGCCGCGCCTCCCCGAGGGGTCGGCGGGGCCGGAGGACGGTCGGTGGGACGGGCCCGCCGGCGACGAGCAGTGCAGGAGCAGTTGGATGCCGCAGGGCACGGTGAAGTGGTTCAACGCCGAGAAGGGGTTCGGGTTCATCGAACCCGACGACGGAGGGCAGGACGTCTTCGTCCACTTCTCCGCGATCGCCGACGAGGGCGGGTTCCGCACCCTCGACGAGGGCCAGCAGGTGGAGTTCGAGGCCAGCCAGGGCCAGCGCGGGCTGCAGGCGGACTCGGTGCGGCCGGTCGGCGGCGCCCCGCGACGCCAGGACGCCGGGTACGGCCGGGAGCGTGACCGCGGGCGCGACGACCGCGATCGGGGTCGCGGGCGGGACGACGACCGGGGCCGTGGACGCGACAGCGAACGCGGCCGGTCCTCGTCGCGGGGCGGGCGCAGCACCGGCACGGTGACCTGGTTCGACAACGACAAGGGCTTCGGGTTCATCCAGCCCGACGAGGACGGCCCGGACGTCTTCGTGCACTTCTCGCAGATCGCCGACAGCGGCGGCTACCGCAGCCTCGACGAGGGCCAGCGGGTCGAGTTCGCCGTCACCCAGGGCCAGCGCGGGCCGCAGGCCGAGGACGTGCGCTCCGCCGAGGGTGGCGGTGGCGGTGGCCACCGGGACGCCGGCCCACGAGGTGGCGGGTACCGCGACCGCGACGGCGGTGGGTACCGCGACCGCGACAGCGGGGGTTACCGCGACCGTGACTCCGGCCGGGACGCCGGGCGCGGCGGCGCGGGCGCGGGTCGCCGTCCCTCGGGCGGCGGCCGGGCCAACGGCACGGTGAAGTGGTTCAACGCGGAGAAGGGGTTCGGGTTCATCGAGGCCGACGACGGCGGGCCGGACGTGTTCGTGCACTTCTCGGCGATCTCCGACCGCGGCGGCTACCGCAGCCTCGACGAGGGCCAGCGGGTCGAGTTCGAGGCCAGCGACGGCCAGCGCGGTCGGCAGGCCGACCGGGTCGACCCGGCTTGAAGAAGGACCCCGTCCTCCCCGCCCCTCGCACGCTCGGGGCGGTGCGCTGGACGGGGCCTGCGCCGGCGCTGCGCCCCGCGGGGTGCAGCGCCGGCGGCCGGCCTGTCAGAGCTGCCGGACGTCGGCTTCCACGGCCTCGAAGGCCTTGCGCGCGGCGATGAGCACCGGGTCCCAGACCGGCGAGAACGGCGGGGCGTAGGAGAGGTCGAGCGAGAGGATCTCGTCGACGCCCATCTCGTTCCAGATGCAGATGGCGAGGGCGTCGACGCGCTTGGCCGCCGCCTCCCGGCCGACGATCTGGGCGCCGAGCAGTCGGCCGCTGCGCCGCTCGGCGATCATCTTCAGCCTGATCGGCTGCGCGCCCGGGAAGTAGCCGGCCTTGGTGGTCGAGTCCACGACGGTGGTGACGAACTGGTACCCGGCCGCCTCGGCCTCGGCGGTGGACAGCCCGGTGCGGGCGGCCTCCAGGTCGCAGACGCGGGTGATCGCGGTGCCGATGACGCCCGGGAAGGTGGCGTAGCCGCCGCCGATGTTGATGCCCGCCACCCGGCCCTGCTTGTTGGCGTGCGTGCCCAGGGCGACGACCACCCGCTGGCCGGAGAGCCGGTGCACCGACTCGACGCAGTCGCCGGCCGCCCAGGCGCCCTCGACGAGGGTGCGCATCCCCGCGTCGACGGCGATCCCGCCGGAGACGCCGAGCGGGATGCCGGCCTCCTCGGCGAGCCGGACCGACGGGCGCACGCCGAGGCCGAGCACCACCAGGTCGGCGGGTAGCTCCCGGCCGCTGGCGGTCACCACCGCGCGGACCCGGCCGCCGGCGTCGGTCTCGATCGCCGCCACGGCGTCGGAGAGGACCAGCTCGACGCCCTCCTTGCGCACCGCCTCGGCGATGAACTCACCGACGTCGGGGTCGAAGGTGCCGACCGGGGTGGCCGACATGTCGACGACGGTCACGTCGAGCCCGCGGATCCGGCAGGCCTCGGCGATCTCCAGGCCGATGTAGCCGCCGCCCACCACGACCACCCGGCGCACGTCGCCGTCCTCGAGCTCCGCCCGCAGCGCCGCGCCGTCGTCCAGGGTCTGGACGCCGTGGACGCCGGTCGCGTCGATGCCGGGCACCGGCGGCCGCATGGGCACGCTGCCGGTGGCGTACACGAGGTCGTCGAACGGCTCGACGCCGCTGCCCCCGCCGGCCAGGTCCCGCCAGTGGACGACGCGGCGGTCCAGGTCGATGCCGACGACCTCGGTCCGCATCCGGACGTCGATGCCCATCGCCCGGTGCTGCTCCGGCGTGCGCGCGACCAGGTCGGCCTCGCGCTCGACGGTGCCGCTGATCCAGAACGGGATGCCGCACGCCGAGTACGACGTCGCCCGCCCCCGCTCGAACACGACGACGTCCAGGTCGGGACGTCGCTTCTTCGCCTGCGACGCTGCACTGCCACCCGCGGCGTCCCCACCGATCACCACCACGCGTCTGCCCACGACCCCGGACGCTAGGGGACCCGGTGCGCGTCCGCCGGTCCACGGCGGGTCGCCCCGGCACTAGCGTCGATCCATGACCGTCCCGCCACCTCCCGGTCCGCATCCGCCGTCGCCGACGCCGTCGCCCGTGGACCCCGTCCCGCCGCCGGAGCCCGCCCCGTTCCCCGTGCCGGGTCCCACCGACCCCTCGGCGCCGCCGCCGTCCGGCCCCCAGCCGGTCTGACGCTCCCCGGCACGGTCGTCGTCAGGCAGCTGCCCGCGCACCTCGCTGCCCCTCCGGGAGGCCCGCCGCCTGGCCCGGAGGACCCGCGCCCGCCGTGGGCGGCCCTGACGCGTGCGGGCCGGACGGGGTCACCAACCCGGGTCAGGCCGGTCGGGTCCGCTCCGATGACCAGGTCCCGCGTTCCGCTGGTGGGCACGGCGATCACCGGTCCCTGCCACCGCCACGAGGCAGGGTCCTGGCAGGGTCGTGCCGACGCCGTCGTCCGCACGAGGGCCCGGCGGACCGGAGCGGGGAGGACGACGGCGTGGTCGGCGGCGGCGTGGTGGGCGGCGGAGACGGTTCGGCGGAGCAGGGCCGGAGCTGGCGGAACGGGCTGCGCGACGGGGCCCCGTACGGCGCCGCGGCGTTCGTGCTGGCGGTGTCCTTCGGGGTGGTGGCCACCGACGCCGGGATGCCCGCGGGCGCCGCGATCGTGATGTCGGCGCTCGTCTACTCGGGCTCGGGGCAGTTCGCCGCACTCGGCGTCGCCGGCTCCGGCGGGGGCGTCGGGGCCGCGGTCGGGACGGCCACCCTGGTCAGTTCCCGGTTCCTGCCGATGGGGTTCGCGCTCGGACCCTCGCTGCGCGGCAGCCGGCTGCGCCGGGCGCTGGAGGGCCAGGCGACGGTGGACGCGTCCTGGGCGATGGCCGCTCGCGGGGACGGCCGGTACGACCGCGAGTACCTCTTCGGCCACTCCGCGGCGCAGTACGTCCCGTGGGTGGCCGGCACGGTCGTCGGGGTCTTCGTGCCGGTGCTCGACACCCGCGCCCTCGGCCTGGACGCCGTCTTCCCGGCGTTCTTCCTCGCGCTGCTCGCGGCGGAGGTCCGCGACCGGCTGCGACTCGGCGTGGCCCTGGCCGGCGCCGGGGTCGCGCTCGCCCTCGTGCCGGTCGCCCCACCGGGGCTGCCCGTCCTGGCCGCGAGCGCCGTGGCACTCGTCGGGCTGCGGGGGCCGCGGTGAGCCCGTCGACCTGGTGGCTGCTCATCGGCCTGTGCGTGGTGACGACCGCGCTCACCCGCGGGGCGGGCCCGGCCGCGACCGGCGGGCGGGAGCTCCCCGCGCCAGCGGTGCGGGTCGTCGTCCTGCTGTCCTCGGCGCTGATGGCCGCGCTCGTCGTCACCTCCGCGCTGGCCGACGGCACCGAGCTGCGCGTCGGGGCGGACACCGCCGGCGTGGCGACCGCCGGTGTGCTGCTGTGGCGGCGGGCGCACCTGCTCGTCGTCGTCCTGGGCGCGGCCGCGGTCACGGCCGGCCTGCGCGCCCTGGGCGTGGACTGAGCCGAGCGGCCGGGCTCAGGACCGAGAGCCCCGTGGCACCGGCCGCACGTCGCGGGCCCCCGAGAGCTCGTGGCCGGCGTCGCAGACCAGGGCCAGGTGCACCGGCTCCCCGCAGTCGCGGTGCCGCAGCTCGAGGGGGACGTCGCCGTCCTCGGCCAGGTACCTGTCCCCCCACGCCATGAGGGCGACCAGGACCGGGTGCAGGTCGATGCCCTTCTGCGTCAGCCGGTACTCGTGCCGCTGCCGCTCCCCCGGCGCCTGGTACGGGACCCGCCGCAGGACGCCCTGGTCCACGAGCGTGGCGAGCCGGTCGGTGAGCACGGCCCGGGGCGCGCCGAGCACCCGCTGGAAGTCGGCGAACCGCCGCACGCCCAGGAACGCCTCCCGCAGCACGAGCAGGCTCCACTTCTCGCCGATGACGGCCAGCGTGCCCGCGACCGAGCAGCGCGACCGGTCCCACAGAGCCTCGCTCACAGCACCAGCATAGCGGCCTGAGTTCACTTGACGAACTCCCTCGGTAGGAGCAGAGTTCGTTGCACGAACTCAGGGAGGTCGCGATGGATCTGTTCGTGACGACCAGGCCGGTGCGGCCGGACGACGGCCCGCTCTTCCGCCGGCTGTGGGACCGCCTCTCCCCCGAGACGGTCTACCGGCGCTTCCACGCGCCGCTGCGCTCCCCGCCGGCCGAGGCGCACCGGCTCGTCGACGTCGACCACGTCCTGCGCGAGGCACTCGTCGTCGTCGTCGGCGGGGAGGTGGTCGGGGTGGCGCGCTACGACCGCTCCCCCGCCGACCCCGCGACCGCCGACGTCGCCGTGGTCGTCGAGGACGGCTGGCAGGGCGTCGGCGTCGGCCGCCAGCTGCTCATCGAGCTCATCGAGCTCGCCGGACGCCGCGGCGTCCGGACCCTGCACGCGGACGTGCAGGCCGACAACAACCGGATGGTCGGGCTGATCCGGCGGCTGCTGCCCGGCGCCGTCCTCACCCCCGAGCACGGCGTCTACGCCGTGCGGAGCCCCGTGCCCAGTGCGGCGACACCCGTCGCCGCCTGACCTGCGAGAGGAAGCACCATGTCCCTGCGCACCAGCTTCGCCGAGCACCGCCGCACCCGCGCCCGCCGCCGCGAGGAGCGCGCCTTCGAGCGGATGCTCGCCCGCGCCCCGACCGTCGAGTCCGCGCACGAGCTGCGCTCCCTCTCCACCCGCCGCTGACGGCGGCGGTCAGCCGGCCGGCGGCCGCAGCTGCCCGTAGAGGCGGGCGAGGTCGGGCAGCTGGTGGTGGGCGTTGAGCCCGCTGGGGTTGGGCACCACCCAGGTCGCCGCGCCGCCGACCCGCTCCGGCTGGAGCCCGATCGCCGCGCGCGGCCGGCCGAACCCGAGCCGGTAGGCCGTGATGCCGAGGACGGCGAGTGCCCGCGGCCGGTACCGCGCCACCAGGTCGTCGAGCGCGGCCGCGCCGGCCCGCAGCTCCTCGGGGGACAGCTCCGCGGCGGTCCGGGTCGGGCGGTCCACGACGTTGGTCACCCCGAGGCCGTGGTCGAGCAGATCCATGTCCTCCTCGGGTGCCATCAGCCGCGGGGTGAGGCCCGCCCGGTGGATCGCCGGCCAGAAGCGGTTGCCCGGCCGGGCGAAGTGGTGCCCGCGCTCGGCCGACCTCAGCGACGGGTTGATCCCGCAGAAGAGGACGTCGAGGCCGGGGCCGATGACGTCGCGCAGCGGCTTGCCCGGCACGGCGGCGAGGGTAGCCGGGGACGGCGCACACTGGCCGGCATGACCGAGGGCGCCGACGCGGCCTTCCGCCGCTTCGTCGCGGCCGAGCGCGACGCCCTCCTCACGGAGGCACTCCGGCTGACCGGCGATCCGGACCGGGCCGAGGACGCCGTCCAGCGCGCGCTGACCCGCACCCGGCAGCACTGGGGACGACGCCGCGCCGACCCCGCGACGACCGCCGCCGACGCCCTGCACGACGCGGCCACCAGGGGGGACGGCGGACAGGTCCTCGAGTCGCTCGACGACCGGCGACCGCCCGCACCTCCCCCGCCCGCGCGCTGGCGGCTAGACGCCGACGCGGCCGCCACCGACGCCCTCGGCCGAGCCCGGCGGCAGCGCCGGGTCCGCACCGCCGGGCTCGCCGCCGCGGCCACCGCCACCGTGGCCGCGGCCGCCCTGCTGGTCCCACAGCCGACCACGGAGCCGCCCGACGCCCTGGGCACCCAGCAGCAGGCCGCCGACGTCCCCGTGCTGACCGAGCCCACCCGCGGCTCGCTCGCCGGGGACACCGCGTTCGTCGAGGCCGCCCGCCGCGCCGACTGGGGCCCGCTGACCCCTCCGCCGGTCGAGGAGCGTCGCGTCGTCCTCGCCACGGACACCCCCGACGGCCGCGTCGTCCTGCTCGCGGGCACGGTCGACGAGGACGTCCGCGGCGTCTGGCTCACCGGCCCGGTGGGCGCACCGCCCGAGCAGCTCACCCGCTCCGTCCCCCAGGAGCTCGGCCCGTACCGGCCGGCGTCGCTGCTGGTCGGCGGCCCCGGCCCCGCGACCCTCGTCGTCGTCACCGCCCCCGGCGACGAGGTCGAGGTCTCCCCGCGGCTGCAGGTCGGCCCGCGCGGCACGGTCAACCGCAGCTACGAGCCGGTCCCGGCCGACGGCGGCCTCGCGGTCACCGAGGTGCGGACCACGACCGCCGGAGCCGGCACCAGCGTCCGCGTGCTGCGCGACGGGCAGCCGGTGTACCGCGCCGGCGTTCCTGCCCCCACCCTCCCGGCCGGCCCCGCGGAGGTCCCGCCGCTGGACCCGCTGCGCCCGGCGTCCGCCCGCCCCGCCGACCGGCTGGTCACCGAGGCGCTGACCGACATCGCCGTCCCGCTGGGCGTCGAGCCCGCCGACCTGCAGCCGCAGCTGCTCTGGGCGGGCACCCTGCCGATGCCCGAGGTGCCGGGCAGCGCCGCCGTCGTCGTCGGCCGCAGCCCCGGCGGCGGGCTGGTGGTCACCACGTGGGCCGGCCAGCTCGGTGCCACCGGCGCCGGCCGCACCGTGCCCTGCGGCGTGCACACCCCGCCGGGGACGACGGACGTCGCCGGGCTCGTGGTGGCGCGGGTCTGCAACCTCTCCTCCCCCGAGAGCGAGCCGTCGGACGCCGGCCGCTGGCTGGTCGTCACCGCGCCGGCCCCGGCCGTGGCCGCCGCCGTCCTCGACGAGCGCGGCGGCGTCCTCGCCACCGTCCCGCTGCCCGACGGCGGCGGGGTCACCCTCCTCCCGGCCGGGGCGCGGGACGTGCGCACCCTCGACACCGCCGGGCGGGCGCTCGCCGAGGTGCCGGTCAGCGCCATCGCCACCGAGCCGTTCGGGGACTACGGCTCCGGCGAGGTCCGCTGAGCGGGCCTCAGGTGGGCGCCCGCCGGGGCACCGGCACCGTGTCCAGGTCGGCCGCCACCACCAGGTCGCCGGAGAACACCGCGGCCGCCTCGTCGCGGTAGCGCTCCGGGTCGGGGTAGCGCTGGGAGAAGTGGGTGAGCACCAGCGTCCGCACCCCGCACTCGGCCGCGACCGTCGCCGCCTGCCGGGCCGTCAGGTGGCCGTAGGCGCGGGCCAGGGCGGCGTCCTCCTCGAGGAAGGTCGACTCGATGACCAGCAGGTCGGCCCCGTCGGCCAGCGCGGGGACCGCATCGCACAGCCGGGTGTCCATCACGAAGGCCACCCGCTGCCCGGGCCGGTGGGCGCTCACCTCCTCCAGCCGCACGGTCCGCCCGCCGACGTCCAGCGACCCCTCCCGCTGCAGCCGCCCGACGTCCGGCCCCGCCACTCCCGCACGAGCCAGCTGCTCGGGGAGCATCCGGCGGCCGTCGGGCTCCACCAGCCGGTAGCCGAACGTCTCGACGAGGTGGTCCAGCCGGCGGGCCTCCAGCGTCCACGACGGTCCCGAGGCCACCGGCCCGTCGGCGGTCAGCGGCTCCTCGCGCAGGTCGAGGACGTCGTGGAACACCGAGGCGGCGCGCAGCCGGCCGAAGTGGTCCCGCCCGGACGCCGGGAAGTGCGCGGACACCGGGTGCGCGACCCGGTCCAGCGACATCCGCTGCACCACGCCCGGTACGCCCAGGCAGTGGTCGCCGTGGAAGTGCGAGATGCACAGGTGGGTGACCGCGCTGCTCGGCACGCCGGCGAGCAGCAGCTGCCGCTGGGTGCCCTCACCCGGGTCGAACAGGAACCCCTCGCCGTCCCACCGCAGCAGGTAGCCGTTGTGGTTGCGGGTGCGGGTGGGCGCCTGGCTGGCGGTGCCGAGGACGACGAGCTCGCGGACGGTCACCGCCGGCTCAGCCGACCTGCTCCACACCGGCCGCGTGCCGCCGGGCCAGCTCGCGGTAGATCGCCGGGTTGCCGTCGACCCAGACCGCGGCCCCCTCGCTGAGCGGGCCCCGCACCGTCACCGGGGCGCCGAGGGCCAGCACCCCGTCGGGGACCACCGCCCGCGGCGGCACCAGGCTGTGCGCGCCGACGAGCGCCCGGGCGCCGATGCGGGCGCCGTCCTGCACGGTGCTGCCGTTGCCGATCAGCGCCTCGGCGCCCACCACCGCGCCGTGGACGACGCACTGGTGGCCGATGGTCGCGCCCGGCCCGATCTCGGTCTCCGGGTCCGCGCCACCGTGCAGCACCGAGTTGTCCTGCACGTTGGCGCCGGCCCGCACGACGATGCGGCCGAAGTCCGCGCGCAGCACCGCGCCGTACCAGACCGACGCCCCGGCCTCGACGACGACGTCGCCCACGAGCGTGGCGGTCGGGGCGATCCAGGCCTCCGGGGAGACGGAGGGGGCACGGCCTTCGAAGGAGAACAGCGGCACGGGCGGAGCGTAGGGGCCGGTGCAGCCCCTCCCTCACCGGGTGTGATCCGCGTTACGTTCGGCGTCCGTCGCCCGACCCTCCTGGAGGACCCATGGACCGGCTCCGCTTCGGCACCTTCCTCGCCCCGTTCCACCCCGCCGGGGAGAACCCCACACTGGCCCTGCAGCGGGACCTGGAGCTGGTCGAGCACCTGGACCGGCTCGGGTACGACGAGGCCTGGATCGGCGAGCACCACTCCGCGGGCACCGAGATCATCGCCTCGCCGGAGATCTTCATCGCCGCCGCGGCGGAGCGGACCAAGCACATCAAGCTCGGCACCGGCGTCACCTCGATCGCCTACCACAACCCGCTGTGGGTGGCGGAGCGCATGGTGCTGCTCGACCACCTCACGCGAGGCCGGGCGATGCTCGGCTGCGGGCCCGGGTCGCTGCCCACCGACTCGATGATGCTGGGGCTCAACCCCACCGACACCCGCGAGCTGCTCGAGGTCGACCTCGACATCATCATGCGGTTGCTGCGCGGCGAGACGGTGACGCAGAAGACCCGCACGCACGAGCTGGTGAACGCCCGCCTGCACCTGCGTCCCTACACCCAGCCGCGCTTCGAGGTCGCCGTCGCGGCGGTCGCCTCCCCCACCGGACCGCGGATGGCCGGGCGGCACGGCATCGGGCTGCTCTCCATCGGCGCCACGCTCACCAAGGAGGGCTTCGACGCCCTCGCCCACCACTGGAACATCGTCCAGGAGCGCGCCGAGCACTTCGGCCAGACGGTGTCCCGCCGCGACTGGCGGCTGGTCGGGCTCATGCACGTGGCCGAGACCCGCGAGCAGGCCTACGCCGACGTGCAGTACGGCATCGAGACGTGGTTCCGCTACTTCCAGAAGACGGCCGCCTTCCCGCAGATGGCCGTCGAGGGCGGCGACGCCAAGGAGATGATCGACTTCATCAACGAGGCCGGGATCGGGGCCATCGGCACGGTGGAGGACGCCCGCGCGCAGGTGCAGCGGCTGTGGGACCAGTCCGGCGGATTCGGCTGCATGCTGCTGCTCGGGCACGAGTGGGCCAACCCGCAGGCCACCAAGCGCTCCTGGGAGCTCATCGCCCAGCACGTCGTGCCGCACTTCCAGGGCGGCGAGGTCTCCCACGCCCAGCAGACGCTGGACGCCAAGGAGTACGCGATGGGCAAGCGAGAGGACTACGCCGCCCAGCAGATGCAGGCCGTCGCCACGATGACCGAGCGGTACGAGAAGGAGAAGGCAGGCAGCTGACCTCCGCGCCCGGCGCCCCGGCTGCCGCCCGGGGGTCGGGGCGGCGGCCGGCCGCTGTCGCCGCAGCGGGAACGAGTGGTGCTCGTGCGCGACGCGCCACCGGCCGCCGTTGCGGCGCAGGCCGAGGGTGACTCGGAGCCGGCGCCCGGGGTGCTCGGCCAGGTCGGCCTCCGTGCCGCAGCGGAGCAGGGCGTGCACCCAGGCGACATCCGCGCCGGCGGTCACGGACAGCTCGACGACCTCGAACACCGCACCAGAGCGCCCGGCAGGGCGACGCCGACTGCTCACTCGGCCCGGGGCCCGAGGTGCTGGCGGCGTCGGATCAGCGGGCGACGGCGGCGATGGTGGCGGCCAGCGGCGTACCGACTGCCGGGGTGGCCGACGGGACGAGGTCGAGCGCGGCGAGCACCCGAGCGGTGTCGACGAAGTCCCGGACCGGCTGGGCCTCCATGTCGTTGCGCCAGGCGATCGCGAGCGGGGACGGCGGCAGCCCCTCCACCGGGACGAACGCCAGCCCGGGGCGGTCGTAGTAGCGCTGGGTGGAGGCCTGGGTGAAGGCGACCCCGCGCCGGGACAGGATCGCCTCGAAGCACTCGTCGACGCTGACGACCTCGGCGCCGAGCCGGACGGTGTGCGGACCCCGGCTGTCGACGGCGAGCCAGAAGTCCCGCCAGTACTCCGGTGCCCGCCGGCCGACGAAGGGCTGGTCGACGACGTCCTCCACGGTGACGCGGTCGCGCGTGGCCAGGGGCGACTCGCTCGAGGTCACCAGCACCCGCGGTTCGACGAACAGGGTCTCCATCGACAGCCAGCTCTGCACCAGGACCGGCGGGCGGACGAACGCCACGTCGACGCTGCCGGTGGCGAGACCGACGTAGGGGTCGGCGAAGTCGTGCGACCGCATCTCCAGCTGCACCCGGGGACAGCGGGCCTGGAACGCGGCGAGGATCCGAGGGGTCAGCTCCGCCGCCGCGTTGGCCTGGAAGCCGACGACCAGGCTCCCCCCGCCGCCGTTGGCCGCCGCCCTGCGGGTGGCCGCGGTCAGGCGCTCGACGCCGACCAGCAGGCGGTGTGCCTCCTCGAGCAGCACCACGCCGGCCGGGGTCAGCTCCACGCGCCGGCTCGTCCGTTCCAGCAGCTGCGCCCCGAGGGTGTGCTCGAGCTTGCGGATCTGCACGCTGAGCGACGGTTGGCTGATGTGCAGTCGCGCCGCGGCCCGGCCGAAGTGGAGCTCCTCGGCGACGGCGACGAAGTAGCGGAGGACGCGGAGTTCGGGAGCGTCCGTCACGGACCCACCCTAGGAGCGGTGGCAGCCGTTCCACCAATGCGTCTGGCCTATCGATCGGTGGCCGACAGGTATTGGACGTGAGCCGTATCACACGGATCTGATGGCACCGGCCGCCGGCACGACCCCGCGGCCACGACATCCGACCTGCTCGGAGAGGAGCACGCCGATGACCGCAGCGACCCGCGCGCCGTCCGCCCAGGCGTGGGCCGACGCGTTCGCCGAGGCCAGCAACACCGACCCGGAGATCCAGGCCCACGGCAAGTACTTCACCTGTTCGTACCTGCTCGACGCCACCGAGCGCAGCTACGTGGTGGAGGTGCAGTCCGGCCGGGTCACGAACGTCGCGGTGGACCCCGGTCCGCTGGACGTGGCCTACGACTTCGCCATCCGGGCCAGCGCGGAGACGTGGCGCGGTTTCGGCGAGCCGGTGCCGGCCCCCATGTTCCACGGGATCTGGGCGGCCACGTTCCAGCGGGACATGCGCCTGGAGGGCAAGGTGCTCGTCCTCATGCAGAACCTGCGGTGCATCACCCGCCAGATCGAGCTGCTGCGCGTCGTCGGCGCCCCCGTCTGAGGAGGAAGACAGCCATGAGCAGGATCTCCCCCGTCACCGGCCACTACGTGACGCTCGAGGTCGACGGCCTCGAGTACAAGGTCTTCTACCTCGAGAACGGCAGCGGCCAGCCACTGGTCTGCCAGCACACCGCCGGCTGCCACAACCACCAGTGGCGCGGCCTGCTGGAGGACGACGAGATCACCGCGGACTACCGCGTCATCGCCTACGACCTGCCCCGCCACGGCAAGTCGGACCCGCCGGAGAACGCCGAGTGGTGGAAGGAGGAGTACAAGCTCACCGCCGACCACTACGTCAACTTCATCGTCGCCCTCTGCGACGCGCTGGAGCTCGAGGACCCGATCTTCATGGGCTCCTCGTTCGGCGGGAACGTCGCGCTGCAGCTGGCCCTGCGCCACCCGGACCGGTTCGCCGGCGTCCTCTCGGTCGAGGGGGCCGACTACTCCCCGGGCTTCTACCTCGACTGGTGGCAGCACCCGCACGCCAACGCCGCACAGGTGTGCGCGAGCGGGGTCTGGGACCTGATGGCGCCGCAGTCCCCCGAGGCCGACCGCTGGAAGACCTGGTTCTACTACTCGCAGGGGTCCGAGGCGTTCAAGGGCGACCTGCACTTCTACTCGGTGGACCACGACCTGCGGGGCCGGCTCGGCGAGATCGACGGCGACCGGTGCCCGGTGGTCATGCTCACCGGGGAGTACGACTACCTCACGACGCCCGAGGACAGCGCCCGCACGGCGGGCGAGATCAAGAACGGCACGTTCATCGCCATGCCCGAGATCGGGCACTTCCCGATGAGCGAGAACCACGCCACCTTCCGCCGCTACCTCATCCAGGCACTCGAGGCGCTGCAGGGCGTGAAGACGGCCAAGTCCGGCTGATCCCCCGAGCCGGTGGGCAGGCACCTGCCGCCCACCGGCTCAGGGAGCGGGCGCCGGGCGCCGACCCCGCTCCCAGCCACCGTCCAGGCTGCGCGCAGGACCGTGCCGGGCCGGCCGGCCACCGTGAGGTCATGGCCGCCGACCACCGCAGAGGGCTGGACGCCGCCCTGCTGCTCCCCGCCTCCGCGGTGGCGTGGCTGACCCTCACCCCGGCCGGGGGCTCCGGCTGGGCGTGGGGTGCCCCGCTCACCGAGCTGCGCTGGTACGCCACCGGGCTGCACTTCGAGGCCACGGTCCTGCAGCTGGTCGGCAACCTCGCGCTGCTGGTCCCGCTCGCCGTCCTGGCGGTGCTGCGCCGGCCGCGGCTGGGCACCCCGCCGCGGCTGGCTGCGCTCGCGGTCGCCACCGGCGCCGGCATCGAGCTGCTGCAGTGGGCGCTGCCGCTGGGCCGCGTGATCTCCCCGGTCGACGCCGCGCTCAACGCCACCGGTGCGGTCGCGGCCGGGCTGGTGGTCGCCCTCGCCACCGGCCGGTCCGCTCGACGTCAGGTGGCCCGGCTCGGCGGAGGGCCCGCCCTACGGTGAGGGTGTGAGGGCGCCGTCGCTGATCGCCGAGGTGGAGGCACTGCTGTACCGCCACGACCCGGTGGGCATCGGCTTCGGCGACAACCCGGACGAGTACCGCCCCGAGGCGGGGAGCATCGTCGCGCGCCGCCCGCGCGCCCGGTCCGTCGACGACGTCGTCACGCTGGCGCACGGGGAGTTCGTGCGCTGGTTCGACGAGGACACCGCCGGCCCCGTGGACCGCTACGAGGACATCGCGCGAGACGCGTGGGCCATCTGGCTCGCCAGGTCGTCCGGCGCCTCGTAGACCGACCCTGACGCAGCCCTGCGCTCCTCGCCTCCGAGGTCGGGGCAGGGGCAGGTGCGGTCGACGACGCCCGGCTGGCACAGCGCGAGGAGAGCTCGTCCCGAAGACGGCTCCAGGGACACGTCGACGGGTTCGGCGACGGTCCGTTCATCCCGCCGAGAGGTCTGTCGCCCCACCGGAGGCAGGAGAACACTGAGCCTCTGTCGCATGTCGGGCTGGGGCGCAAGGGGGACCAGGCATGACTCAGACACTGAGCGGAGGCATCGACGCTCTCCGCGCTGAGATGAACGGGCCAGTCATCGCACCCGGTGACCCGGGTTACGACGAGGTCCGCAGGGTGTGGAACGCCGACATCGACCGTAGGCCGGCTGTCGTGGCTCGGTGCACCTCGGCCGACGACGTGGCCGTCGCTGTCCGGTTCGCCCGTGAGGAAGGCCTGGAGGTCTCGGTTCGCGGCGGAGCGCACAGCATGCCGGGGCACGCGGTGTGCGATCACGGCCTGATGATCGACCTCAGCCTGCTCAATCGAGTGACCGTCGACCCCGGGGCCAAGCGCGCCCGCGCGCAGGGCGGGGCATTGATCTCCGACCTCGACGCCGCGACGCAGGCGCACGGGCTCGCGGTTCCGATGGGTGCGATCAGTCATACCGGCGTAGGAGGGCTCACGCTGGGAGGCGGCATGGGATGGCTGACCCGGCAGGCCGGTCTCTCGGTCGACAACCTCCTCTCGGCCGAGGTCGTCGTCGCCGACGGGCGAGTCCTGCGCGCGGCCGAGGATGAGAACGCCGATCTGTTCTGGGCACTGCGCGGCGGCGGCGGCAACTTCGGGGTGGTCACCGAGTTCGAGTTCAGGTTGCACGAGGTCGGGCCGACGGTGCAGTTCGGGCTGTTCTTCTGGGAACAGGACCGAAGCCGCGAGGCGCTCCGGCTGATGCGGGAGGTCATCGCCGACCTGCCACGCTCCCTCAATGCCATGCCCGCCGCGGCACTCACCGCTCCGCCCGCTCCATTCGTGCCGGTCGAGCACCACAACGAGCTGGGCTGCGCTCTGCTGCTGGTCGGTTTCGGTGACCCGGGCGAGCACCAGCAGGCGGTCGACCGCATCCGGGCGGCGCTCCCGCCGCTGTTCGATCTCGTCACACCGATGGCCTACGTCGCGTTGCAGCAACTGCTCGACGAGGCAAACGCCTGGGGGTCGCACGGCTACGACAAGGGCGCCTACATCGAGGACCTCACCGACGAGGTGATCGAGATCCTCGGTGACTACGCCCCCCGCAAGAGCTCGCCGCTGTCCGTGTTGCTCTTCTACCGGCTCGATGAGGCGTACTGCGAGGTCGGCGAGGACGACACTGCGTTCGGCGGCGGGCGAACCCCCCGCTACATGGGCTTCTTCATCGGCCTGTGCCCCACGCCCGACCTGCTCCCTGCCGAGCGCGAATGGGTTCGGTCGCTGTGGGACGCCTTGCGTCCGCACATGATGGGTGCAGGGACATACGTCAACGCCCTGGAAGGTCAGGACGAATCCCGGATCCAGGACACCTACGGCCGCAAGTACGGACGGCTGGCTGCGGTCAAGGCCAAGTACGACCCGAACAACGTCTTCCACCGCAACGTGAACATCACGTCGCCCGTATCCTGACTCCGCAGACCACAAGAGGGACTCCCCTCGACACGCCTCGAGGGCCACGCACCCGATGGGCTCGATCGGTCAGCCCACCGGTCAGCCCTCGCATCGTGGTCCTCAGTGCATCGCACAGCCGGAGCGAGGACGAACCGACGAGGGTCGACAGAGAGCGAGACGTTCCAGACCGCTGGTCGAGTGTCCGGGGTCCGTGTCCCTGAGTCGGCTGCTCAGGGACACGGCGGGACTCGGTGTCCCGGGGCCAGGCTCTGCCAGCAGAGGCGGTCCCGTGCCTCTTTCTCAACGAGCTCCGGCGCGGCGGGTCGAGTACGGGAAGCGAGGAGCAGGGCCCTCGGCCGGGCCTGCCGCGGCTCAGCGCCAGCGGTACTCCAGCTCCGGGCGGCCCGCGCCGCCGTAGCGGGGTGCCCGGTCGACCAGCCCGGTGTCGGCGAGGTACTCGAGGTAGCGCCGGGCGGTGATCCGCGAGGCGCCGATCAGCTCGGCGGTCTCCGCGGCCGACAGCCCCTCGCCGGCGGCGCGGACGGCGGCGACGACGGCGTCGAGGGTCTCCCGGCCCATCCCCTTGGGCAGCGGCGCCGGCCGGGTGGGCCGCACCCCGCCGAGCACGCGGTCGACGTCGTCCTGCCCGGCGGCGTCCCCACCGGCGTGCACCCGCTCGCGGTACTCGGCGTAGGCGGCCAGCCGGTCGCGCAGCGCGGGGTAGGTGAACGGCTTGAGCAGGTAGCCCACGACGCCGTGCGCGGCGGCGGCCCGCACCGTGGCCAGCTCGCGGGCGGACGTGACGGCGAGGACGTCGACCTGCGCGCCGGCGCCGCGGATGCGCCGGCACAGGTCGATGCCGTGGGCGTCGGGCAGGTTCATGTCCAGCAGCACCAGGTCGACCGGCTGCCGGGCCAGCGCGTCGAGGGCCGCGGCCCCGGTGCCGGCGACCGCCGCGGTGGTGAAGCCCGGCGTCCGGTCGACGTAGGCGCGGTGGGCCTCGGCGGCGACCGGCTCGTCCTCCACGACGAGGACCCGGATCACCGGGACACCGCCGGCACCCCGACGGGCAGGGTGACGGTGAACAGCGCGCCGGGGCCGGGCCGCACGGTGAGCGTGCCGCCGTGCCGGGCGACGGCCTGGGCGACCAGCGCCAGCCCCAGCCCGCGACCGAGCCCGGTGGGCGCCGCGGTCGTCTCCTTGGTGCTCCAGCCGCGCTCGAACAGCCGCGGTAGGTCCTCCTCCCGCACCCCGGGCCCGGTGTCCTCGACCCGGATCTGCAGCCGCCCGCCGTCGACCTCCGCGGCGAACTGCACCTCCCGCGGCGGCTCCCCGGCCAGCGCCGCGTCGATGGCGTTGTCGAGCAGGTTGCCGACGATCGTCACCAGGTCGCCACCGGGGATGCCGGTCTCGCCCACCGCCGTCGCCGGGTCGACCTCCAGCAGCACGCCGCGCTCGTGCGCCGTGGCGGCCTTGCCCAGCAGCAGCGCGGACAGCACCGGGTCGCCGACGGCGTCGACGACCCGGTCGGTGAGCTGCTGGGCCGAGGCCAGCTGGGCGGTCGCGAAGTCGATCGCCTCCTGGGTGCGGCCGAGCTCGACCAGCGACACCGTGGTGTGCAGCCGGTTGGCCGCCTCGTGGGCCTGGGCGCGCAGCGACTCGGCGAAGGAGCGCACGCTGTCCAGCTCGCCGGTCAGCGCCTGCAGGTCGGTGTGGTCGCGCAGGGTCACCACGGCGCCGGCGGAGCGGCCCCCCGGCCGGGGCGGGGCCTGGTTGACCACCAGCACGCGGGTGCCGGTCACGTGCACCTCGTCGACGGCGGTGCGCTGCTGGGTGAGCGCCGCGGTCAGCTCCGGCGGCAGGCCCAGCTCGCCGACGTGCCGGCCGGTGGGGTCGTCGTCCAGCCCGAGCAGCCGCCGCGCCTCGTCGTTGACCAGCTGCACCCGCTGCTCGTCGTCCACCAGGAGCAGTCCCTCCCGGACGGCGTGCAGGACCGCGTGGTGGTAGTCGACCATCCGCGCCAGCTGCGCCGGGGACAGCCCGTGGGTCTGCCGCCGCAGCCGCCGGGACAGCGCCCAGCTGCCCAGCCCGCCGACGGCGAGGGTCGCGGCCGCCGTCCCGACGATGCCGGGGACGGCGGCGGCGAGGTCCTCCCCGATGACCTCGACGGTGACGCCGGCGGAGACCACGGCCACCACGTCGCCGTCGGCGTCGACGACCGGTCCGGTCGCGCGCACCGACGGGCCGAGGGTGCCGGTGTAGGTCTCGGTGAACGTCTCCCCCTCCAGGGCCGGCGCGATGCTGCCGATGAACGGCCGGCCGATCTCGCGGGGGTCGGGGTGGGTGTACCGGGTCCGGTCCGGGGCCAGGACGGTGATGAACGACGTCCCGGTGTCGGCGCGGACCGCCTCGACGTAGGGCTGCAGGACCGCGGTCGGGTCGGGACCGGTCACCGCGTCGACGACCAGTGGTGAGTCGGCGATGCTCTCGACGATCCCCGTGGTCTCCTCCTCGGCGGCGGCCCGGACCGCCTGGCGCGCGTCGAGGTAGGCCACCGCCGTCGCCGTCAGGACGACCACGGCCACGACCAGCGCCTGGAGCAGCAGCAACCGCCGGGCCAGGCTGGCATCTCCCCGGCGGCGGTGCGCGAGGAAGGCAGCTAGCGTCACGCCCGCGAGTGTCCCGCGGCAGCGATCCACACCGGACCCCGCGTGCACGCAATGAACGAATGCGTGACCCTGGTCACCGGGCCCCGCACTGTGATGTACGCCGCCCCCGCGGACACACGCACGGCACACCCCGCAGGCCTCTCGCCTCGGGCCGACCTCCAGGAGCAGTCATGGCGTCAGGCACTGCGGCCGACCAACCACCGGCCACCAAGAAGCGGGATCGCACCCACTGGCTGTACATCGCCGTCATCGGCGCGGTGCTCGCCGGCATCGCGGTCGGCTTCGCCTTCCCCGAGTTCGCCGTGTCGCTCAAGTGGCTCGGCACCGCGTTCGTCGGCCTGATCAAGATGCTGATCGCGCCGGTCATCTTCTGCACCATCGTGCTGGGCATCGGCGCCATCCGGCAGGCGGCCAAGGTCGGCCGCATCGGCGGGCTGGCGATGGGCTACTTCCTGCTCATGTCGACCATCGCCCTGGCGATCGGTCTGGTGGTCGGCAACATCCTGAGCCCCGGTGAGGGCCTGCAGCTGTCCGAGGAGCTGCGCGGCGAGGGCGCCGAACTGGCCGGCACGGCCGAGGAGTCCGGCGGCACCACCGACTTCATCCTCGGCCTGATCCCGACCACGCTGATCTCGGCGCTGACCGAGGGCTCGGTGCTGCAGGCGCTGCTCGTCGCCCTGCTCACCGGCTTCGCCATCCAGGCCATGGGGCGTGCGGGCGAGCCGCTGCTGCGCGGCATCGGCCACTTCCAGAAGCTCGTCTTCCGCATCCTCTCGATGATCATGTGGGTCGCCCCGATCGGTGCCTTCGGCGCGATCGCCGCCGTCGTCGGCGAGACCGGGATCGACGCCCTGCAGAGCCTCGCGGTGATCATGCTGGGCTTCTACGCCACCTGCGCGCTGTTCGTGTTCGTCGTCCTCGGCCTCCTGCTGCGCCTGATCGCCAAGATCAACGTCTTCTCGCTGCTGAAGTACCTGGGCCGCGAGTTCCTGCTGATCGTCTCCACCTCGTCGTCGGAGACCGCCCTGCCGCGGCTCATCGCCAAGATGGAGCACGCCGGTGTCAGCCAGCCGGTCGCCGGCATCGTCGTCCCGACGGGCTACTCGTTCAACCTCGACGGCACCGCCATCTACCTGACGATGGCCTCTCTGTTCATCGCCGAGGCGCTGGGCGACCCGCTGTCGATCGGTGAGCAGATCGGGCTGCTGGCCTTCATGATCATCGCATCGAAGGGCGCGGCGGGCGTCACCGGCGCGGGCCTGGCCACGCTGGCCGGCGGGCTCTCGGCCCACCGTCCGGACCTGCTGGACGGCGTCGGCCTGATCGTCGGCATCGACCGGTTCATGTCCGAGGCGCGCGCGGTGACCAACTTCGCGGGCAACGCCGTCGCCACCGTCCTCATCGCGACGTGGACCAAGGAGCTCGACCGCGAGCAGCTCGACGCCGTCCTCGCCGGTGACCGGCCCTTCGACGAGGAGACCATGCTCGACGACGACGGCCACGGCGGCGGCTCCAGCGACGACAACCTCCCCGCCGACGCGACCAACGCCGGCCCCGGCCAGCGCGACGCCGGTGACGCGCAGGCCAAGCTGGCGCAGTCCTCGGTGCGCTGACCCGCACCGCGTTCCCCCGGGGGCGCCCGGTCCTGTCCAGGACCGGGCGCCCTCGTCGCGTCAGGAGTGGGCGGCGCGCCCGTGGGCGGCGTCGCGGTCGTGCTCGGCCGCGTCCGCGCGGTCCTGCCGCCGGGTGCGGCGCAGGTCGACGACGGCGAGCACGAGGGCCGCGGCGATCCCGGCGAGGGCGACGGCCAGGCCCGCGGCCGCAGCGGCCGGGTAGTCCCGGGCGGTGGCGCCGAGGACGACGTAGAACAGGCCGGGCAGCGCCGCCGTTCCGATGACCGCGCCGAAGCGCTGCGCCGTCTGCAGCCCCCCTCCGGCCGCGCCGGCCATCCGCACCGGGACGTCGCGCAGCGTCATCGTGATGTTCGGCGAGATGACGAAACCGCCGCCGAGACCGCCCACCAGCAGCGCGGGGGCCACCGCCCAGGGGACGGCGTCGGCCGGCACGAGCAGCAGGACGGCGACCGTCGCCCCGAGGCCGGTCAGCACCCCGACCAGGCCGATGACGGTGAGCAGCCGCCCGAAGCGCTCGACCAGCCGTCCGGCCACCACCGCCGCGGTCGCCGAGCCCAGCGCGAACGGCGTGACCGCCAGGCCCGACTGCAGCGGGGTGAGCCCCAGGCCGGTCTGGAAGAACAGCGCGAAGACCAGCCAGATGCCGCTGAAGCCGACGAAGTAGACGGTGCCCAGCGCCGCCCCGAGGCCGTAGCCGCGGGTCTCGGTGACCAGCCGCGGGTCGAACACCGGCTCCCCACCGCGCCGGACCACCCGCCGCTCCCAGGCGACGAAGCCGCCCACCAGGAGCACGCCGACCGGGAAGAGCCACCACAGCCGGGACAGGCCGCCGGCCTCCGCCTGCACCAGCGGGAGCAGCAGGGCCAGTGCCCCGGCGCCGAGCAGCAGCACCCCGCCGACGTCGATGTGCCCGCGCCCGCCGGCGCCGCCGCGGGGCAGCAGCCGCCAGGCGAGGACGAACGCGACGACGCCGATCGGCACGTTGACGTAGAAGATCCAGCGCCAGTCGGCCACCTGCAGCAGCAGCCCGCCGACGATCGGGCCGACCGCGGTGGACACCCCGACGACCGCGCCGAACAGGCCGAACGCCCGGCCGCGCTCGCCGCCGCGGAACAGCTGCTGGATCAGCCCGGAGTTCTGCGGTGCGAGCACCCCGGCGGCCAGGCCCTGCGCCAGCCGCGCGGCGATGAGCAGACCCACGGACGGCGCCGCCCCGGCCGCCGTGCTGCACAGCACGAAGCCGGCCAGCCCGGCGAGGAACATCCGCCGCCGGCCGAGGGCGTCGCCCAGCCGGCCGGCCGGGACGAGCACCAGCGCGAAGGTGAGCGCGTAGCCGGAGACCACCCACTGGACCGCCGCCGCGGAGGCCCCGAGGTCGCGCTGCAGCGTCGGCAGGGCCACCGACACGATGCTGACGTCGAGCAGGCTCATGAAGCCGGCGACGAGGGTGACCGACAGCGCCCGCCACCGCCGCGGGTCCGGCCGGTACTCCTCCTCACCGCCGGGGTCCCCCGCGGTCCGGGCGGTCCGGTCGAGGTCGGGCCGGGCCGTCACGGGCGCCTCCGGGGGTCTGGGGCGGCGGCGCCCGGTGCGCGCCCGCCGTCCCCCGATGGTCCGCCGGGTCCGCCGGAGCCGCAGGGCGGGGCCTCCGGCCCTGGCCGCCCCCTCGCGAGCCCTCTTGGCGTGGCCGTTCCCGATGTGTGCGGAGGTGCACGATGACCACGTCCCTCGACGAGACCCGGGTGGCCGCCTTCGGCGAGAAGCTGGTCGGCACCTACGTCGGCGGCATGGTGACGCTGATGGTCGACCTGGCCTCGCGGACCGGGCTGCTCGATGCCCTCGCCACCGGTCCCGGGACCGGCGAGGAGGTGGCGTCGCGGGCGGGCCTGGTGGAGCGCTACGTCCGCGAGTGCCTCGGGTCGCTGGTCACGGCGGGCATCGTCGAGTACGACCCCGCCACCCGGCAGTACTCCCTGCCGCCCGAGCACGCCCTGCTGCTCACCGGCGAGGGGTCGCTCAACCTGGCGCCGATCAGCCGCCTGGTCACCTCCCTGGCGCCCCACGTACCCGACGTCGCCCGGGTCTCCCGGACCGGGGGTGGAGTGCCGTACGAGGCGTTCCGGCCGGAGTTCACCGACGTCATGGACGGCATCTCGCGCGGTCTGATGGACGGCCAGCTGCTCGACGGCATCCTCCCGGTGACCGGCGAGCTACCCGCGCGGCTGGCCGACGGCGTCCGGGCCACCGAGATCGGCTGCGGCACCGGGCACGCGCTCAACCTGATGGCGGGGGCGTACCCGCGGTCGTCGTTCACCGGCTACGACTGGCCGGGGACGCGATCGACCGGGCCCGCACCGAGGCTGCCGCCTGGGCACTGACCAATGTCTCCTTCGAGGTGCTCGACGTCGCCCGGCTGCCCAGCGACCCGTCGTCCACCGCGGTGTTCGCCTTCGACGCCATCCACGGCCAGGCCGACCCGGCCGGCGTCCCGTCCCGGGTGCGGGCGGCGCTGGAGCCCGGCGGGTGGTTCGTGATGATGGACATCAAGGCGGCCTCCGCACTGGAAGAGAACCTGGGCCACCCGCTGGCGCCCTGGCTGTACGCGGTGAGCACGCTGCACTGCATGACGGTGTCGCTCGCCGAGGAGGGTGCCGGCCTGGGCACGGTGTGGGGGGAGCAGCTGGCGCTGCGGATGCTCGACGAGGCCGGCTTCGTGGACGTGACCGTGCACGACGTGCCCGACGACCCGTTCGACTCGGTCTACGTGGCCCGGACGCCGTCCTGAGAAGGGGACCCCCTGCTCCCACCGCTCACCCCCCTCTCGAGTTGATCACGGGGTGGCCCCCTGCAGGGTCCCGCCGCGAGCGTGCGAGTGGCGGGGGGCAGGGGGTCCTCTCTCAACTCGCAGGTGGGGGTTCCTGCAGCGGGAGGCGCACCTGGAAGCGGGTGTCCCCCGGGCGGGAGCGCACCCGCAGGTCGCCGCCGTGCCGGGTGACGACGACGCGGTAGGAGACGTCGAGGCCCAGGCCGGTGCCCTGGCCGACCGGCTTGGTGGTGAAGAACGGCTCGAACACCCGCTGCCGCAGCTCCTCGGGGATGCCCGGGCCGGTGTCGGCGACCTCGACCAGAGCGCAGTCGCCGTCCCGGGCGGTGCGCAGGGTGAGCGTCCCCTCCCCCGCCATCGCGTCCAGCGCGTTGACGATCAGGTTGGTCCACACCTGGTTGAGCTCCCCGGGGTAGCCGGGCACCGGCGGCAGCGTCCGGTCGTAGTCCTTGACCACCCGCACGTCCGGTGGCGTCTTCGCGCTGAGCATGACCAGCGTGGCGTCCAGCCCGGCGTGCAGGTCGGTGGGCTGGTGCGGTGCCCGGTCGAGCTGTGAGTACTGGCGGGCGGCGTCGACCAGGCCGGAGATGCGGCCGGTGCTGTCGGCGATCTCGGCGAGCAGCGACTCGGTCTCCACGGCGTAGGCCAGCCACCGGAGGGCGGGCTCCAGGGCAGCGGGCTCGACGGTGTCGGCGACCCGCTGCAGGTCCGCCGGCCCCAGTCCGGCACCGACGAAGACCCCGGCCAGCTCGTACGCGCCGTCCACGTCCCGCTCGTCGAGCCAGTCGCCGAGCTCGTCCTCCCGGTCGGCGCGCTCGAGCGCGGTGAGCTCCGGGGCGCTGCCGACCCGGGCCACCAGCTCCTCCTGCAGCCCGGTCAGCGACCGCAGCACGGCGCCGTCGAGCCGGCCCTCCGACAGCAGGGCCAGCTTGTGCCGCATCCCGGCGAACCGCTCGCGCAGCGCCGCGGCGGCCCGTGACGCGGCCGCGGCCGGGTTGTTGAGCTCGTGGGTGAGACCGGCGGTCAGCTTGCCGAGGGCCAGCAGCCGCTCCCGCTGCCCGACCAGCTCGGCGGAGTTCCGCTGGCCGATGAACATGCCCTCCAGCAGGTGCACCGCCATCGGGTACCAGCGCCGGAACTGCGCGGCGAACTCGGTCGCGGGCAGCTCGAGGAAGCGGCAGTCGGTCACGGCGCGGACCGTCGCCGGGTAGCGCTGGTCGACCCGCTCGCCGACGTAGAACTGCACCGCACCGGAGTAGACGCCGCGGTGCGACGTCCGCACGGTCTCGACCTCGCTGCCGCCGACCCGGCGGGACATGCTCAGCGTCCCCTCGAGGAGGACCGAGAAGCACCGGGCCGGCTCCCCCTCGACCGAGACCTCGGCGCCGGCCGGGTAGGCGACGACGGTGCCGTGGTCGGCGACCCAGGCCAGCTGCCCGTCGTCGAGGTCGGTGAAGAGGAACAGCTCGCGCAGCTCGGCGGCCGACAGCCGCTCGGCCGCCGTCGTCACGACCCCTCCTCGCTGGCGCTCGTCGGACTCGTTCCGAGTCGTGCCCTGCCCCCGGATGACCTCGCGAGCTCGGTCATCTCTCCTCCAGGTACCGGTGCACGAGGGTGACCGCCATGGCGCCCTCGCCGACGGCTGAGGCCACCCGCTTCACCGAGTCCGCCCGCACGTCGCCGGCGACGAACACCCCCGGCAGGCTGGTCTCCAGCAGGTACGGGTCGCGGTCGACGTCCCAGCCGGCGGGACGGCGCCCCTCGCGCAGCAGCGCCGGACCGGTGGGGATGAACCCGCGCTCGTCGCGGACCACCGCGCCGTCCAGCCACCCGGTGCGCGGCGCGCCGCCGATGAAGACGAACAGGTGGCTGGCCGGCAGCGTCTCCCGCTCGCCGGTCCGCGCGTCCTCCACGGTGATCGCCTCGAGGTGCCCGTCGCCCTGCGCGCCGGCCACGGTGGTGCAGGTGCGGACGGAGATCGACCCGATGCCGGCGATCTGCTCGACCAGGTAGGCCGACATGGAGGCCTCCAGCGAGGCCCCCCGGACCAGCAGGCACACCGAGCGCGCGTACCGGGCGAAGAACACCGCCGCCTGGCCCGCGGAGTTGGCCCCGCCCACGATGTAGACGTCGCTGTCGGCGCACTCGGCGGCCTCGGTCATCGCCGACCCGTAGTACACGCCGCGGCCGGTCAGGTCGTCCACGCCGTCCACGCCGAGGCTGCGGTAGGAGACGCCGGTGGCCAGGACGACGGCGTGCGCGGCGATGCGGCGGCCGTCGTCGAGGTGGAGCACCCGCTTGGGCCCGTGCGCCTCGAGCGTCACGACGTCCCGGGCCAGCAGCAGCTCGGCGCCGAACTTCACGGCCTGGCGGCGGGCCCGGTCGGCGAGCTGCCCACCGGACACGCCGTCGGGGAAGCCGAGGTAGTTCTCGATCCGGCTGCTCTGCCCGGCCTGCCCGCCGGTGGCCTCCCGCTCGACGAGCACGGTGCGCAGGCCCTCGGACGCGCCGTAGACCGCGGCACCGAGCCCGGCCGGCCCGCCGCCGACCACGACCAAGTCGTAGAACTCCTCCCGCGGGTCGACGGCCAGCCCGACGACGGCGGCGAGCTCGGCCTCGCCCGGGTGCCGGAGCACCCGCGCGTCCGGGGTGACGACGACGGGGACGTCGTCCGGACCGGCGCCGGCGGCGGCGAGGACCCGCTGTCCGTCCGGCTCGTCGGCGTTGAACCAGTGGTACGGGACGGCGTTGCGGGCCAGCAGGTCGCGGGCGCGGAAGGACGGGGCCGACCAGCGGTGGCCGACCAGCTTGACGCCGTGCACCTCGGGGTCGGGGGTCTCGTGCCAGGCGGTCAGCATGGCGTCGACCGTGGGGTACAGCTTCTCCTCGGGCGGGTCCCAGGGCTTGAGCAGGTAGGCGTCGACGTCGACGTCGTTGATGGCCGCGATGGCGGCGTCGGTGTCGGCGTAGGCGGTGAGCAGCGCACGGCGGGCCCGCGGGACCAGGTCCATCGCCCGCTCGAGGAACTCGATGCCGTTCATCTCCGGCATCCGGTGGTCGGCCAGCAGCACCGCCACCGGGTCGCCGCGCAGCTTGAGCTCGCGGAGCGCCTCGAGGGCCTCGGCGCCGGAGCCGGCGCGCAGCACCCGGTACGCCTCGCCGTAGTGACGGCGCAGGTCCCGGGCGACGGCGCGGGAGACCTGCGGGTCGTCGTCGACGGTGAGCAGCACGGGTCGGCCCATGGCGGCCTCCTGTCCGGGCCCGCCGTGGGCGGGATGGGGTGCGGGAGGACGGCGTCGTCGCCGGCTCTGGCCACGCTAGCCCGCACGGCCGCCGCGGTGACAGCCTCGCGGGCACGAGCGCCGCCGGCGGCCACGGACCTCCGCCGCCCTCCCGCCCCCCGGGACCGATCCCTACCGTCACTGGGTGGCACTCGGAGGGATCTCGCGCCGGAGCACGAGCTCTAGTAGACGAGTTTGTTGCGGACGTTCCCGGGCGGGGCGTACCGGGCGACGAAGATGTCCCTCCCGGTCGCCACGCTCGTGGCCAGACCGCAACCCACGTGGGTCGTGAGACGCCAGACGATCTGCGTGTAGTGACCGATGTGCCGCCAGTCCCCCGTCGTCGAGCACGGGTCTCCCTGCACCTTCGCCGTGAACGTGCACGGGGGGATGAACTTCGCCTTCTCCGCTCCCCACTGGTCCACGAACTCCGCCGGGGTCTTCGATCCCGGAGGAGCCGCCCATGCGATGTTCTCCCCGCCGACACCACTGTGCGGGTTGGCCGGCCACGTGGGCAGGCTCGCCAGGTGGTCCGCCCACTTCTGTGCGTCGGTGGCGAGCGCGTCGGACCACGCCAAGTCGGGGACGTTCACCGTCACGTCCCTCCTGTACCGGTTGTGCGCCTCGACGACGGCGTTCGCGTCTGCAGGTGAGAGCGTCACTCCACGACCTCCACGGTGAGATGACCCGACAACGAGCGGTCCGCACTCGCGGCGTCCGGGGACAGTGCCGCTGAGTGCGCCCGTGACGGCGAGCGTGCCGGGGCGACGTCACGGGGCCGCCACCGATCCGTCACCGGACCGGGGGCGAACAGCCGCGCTCAGGATCCGGTGACCGGCTCCGGGAAGGTCTCCCGGACGGCGACCATGTCGAGGTCGCGGACGGTGGCGATGAGCAGCTCCACGGAGTCCTCGGGGAACCACCCCGGCTCGGCGAACACCGGCACGCCGTCGCGGAAGACCATGAGGCTCGGCGCGCGCTTCACCCCGACCGCCGCGGCCAGCCGCGGCTCGGCGGGCAGGTTGACGGCCGTGAAGCGCAGGTCCGGGTGGCGCTGCGCCACGGCGTCGAAGACCCCGGCGAAAGCCCGGCTCGATCCCGACGCGGCGTCGCGGAAGTCGACCAGCACGATGCCCGCGGCCTGCGTCGCCGCCGCGAAGTCGTCCTCCGAGAGGCTGACCGTCCCCACGCTGCCCTCCGTCCCCCGGACCGAGTGTGCCCCGTCGGCTGCGCGACGGCTTCCGGGGAGCGGTCGTGGTCCCTACCGTGACGGTCGTGGACGCTGCCGCTGCGATCGACCCGTCCGTGCCTCCGAGCGGCACGGGCTGCGTGGAGTGCGAGGCCACGGGCGGGTGGTGGTTCCACCTCCGCCGGTGCGCCGCCTGCGGCCACGTCGGCTGCTGCGACTCCTCCCCCTCCCAGCACGCCCGCCGGCACGCGGGCGAGTCCGGGCACCCGGTCATCCGCAGCTACGAGCCGGGCGAGAGCTGGTTCTGGGACTTCACCCGCGAGGACTTCGCGACGGGCCCGGAACTCGCGCCGCCCGAGCACCGCCCGTGGAACCAGCCGGCTCCCGGGCCACGCGGCCGGGTCCCCGCCGACTGGCTGTCCCGCCTGCACTGAGCCCCGCCGCGTCGAGTGCTGCGGACCCGTGGTGATCAGCGCTCGATGGCCACGAGTTCGTCGCACTCGCCGGCGACGGCGCCTGCTCAGCGGGCGGTGAGGTGGGCGACGACGAGGTCGCCGACCATCCGGCGCTGGTGCTCGCGTCGCTCCGCGTCGAGCATGTCCCGGCCGAACAGGACGCGCCAGGTGTGCCGGTTCGCCGTCCGGAAGACGCAGAACGAGCTGATCACCTGGTGCACGTCAAGGGCGTCGACGTCGTCCCGGAACAACCCGGCGTCCCAGCCCCGCGCGAGGATCCGGCCGAGGACGTCCAGCACGGGGTTGGCCAGCCCGGACAGCGCCTCGGAACGGGCGATGTGCTCGGCTCGGTGGATGTTCTCGATGCTCACCAGCCGGATGAACTCCGGGTGCGCCTCGTGGTGGTCGAAGGTGAGGCAGGCGAGCTCCCGCACCGCCTGCACCGGGTCCAGGTGCTCGACGTCGAGCTGCTGCTCGAGGCTGCGGATCCGCTTGTAGGCCCGCTCCAGGACGGCGACGTAGAGCTGCTCCTTGCCGCCGAAGTAGTAGTAGATCATCCGCTTGGTCGTGCTGGTCTTGGCGGCGATCTCGTCGACCCGCGCCCCGGCGTAGCCCCGGTCGGCGAACTCCTGGGTGGCCACGTCGAGGATCTCGGCACGGGTGCGCTCGGCGTCCCGCTGCCGCGGCGGGTCGGGCACGGCTGCGGCCGAGGGGACGGACTCGTCGGACAGCGGCTGGGCGACGGACGACACGGCTGCGGACCTCTTCACGTCGGTGGACTGCCCCCGAGCCTAGGACGGCTCGCGGCGGGCCTCGGCAGGTCGACCGGCTCCCCGGTCACGAAGCCTCCCTGGCATCGGAGGCCGGTGGCCGGGCCGACGCAGGTCGGCCCGGCCACCGGGGCGGCCCCCCTGCAGGGTCCCGCCGCGAGCCTGCGAGTGGCGGGGGCAGGGGGTCATCTGGGTCAGAGCGAGGCGCGGATGCGCTCGTACTCCTCGCGCGGCACCACGGGGGCGTCGTCGCGACCCAGGTCGTCCATGTGCACCCGGTGGGTCTCCCGGGCCGACCAGGCGGCCGTGGCCGCGACGATCCCGATGCCGAAGGTGATGCCGCCGACGATCAGCGGCACGTTCGCGTCACCAGGGGCGATGATCGCGTACAGGGCGGGGAGAAACGCGGTGATCATGGTGCCCAGGTTCTGCGAGACCGCGAAGGCGGTGACGCGGGTCCGGGTGGGGAAGAGCTCCTGGTAGAAGGCCGGGAAGACCGCGTTGTAGCCCTGGTAGACGATGCCCCACATCAGGATCGCGAAGACGAAGGCCCAGACCACGGACCCCTGGCTGATCGCGTAGAGGTAGGCGAAGGACAGCGCCGTCGACCCCAGCGCGCCGACGATGATGCAGGGCCGCCGGCCGATGCGGTCGGACAGGTTGCCGACGAAGGGGATCAGCAGCACGGCGACCGCGTTGCCCACCACGGAGATCCACAGGTAGGTGGCGGCGCTGAACTCGATGCCGTACGCCGCCTGCGTGGCGTAGGTGGCACCGAACACGGTGGTCGCCACCGGGACGGCGTTCATCAGCGCCATGCAGATCACCCGGAGCATGTCCGGGCCGCTCTCCCGGACCGCCTGGACGATCGGGGCCTTGGGCACCTCACCGTGCACGGCCTCCTCCTGGAAGGCCGGGGTCTCGTCGACCCGGCGCCGGATGATGATGCCGGCGATCACCACGAAGGCGGACAGCAGGAACGGGATGCGCCAGCCCCAGGACTGGAACGCCTCCTCGGGCAGGATCGCCGCCAGCGGCAGGAAGATCGCGGCGGCGAGGATCTGCCCGGCCTGCACACCCTGCAGGGTGTAGCTGGCGTAGTAGCCGCGCCGGCCGAAGGGGGCGTGCTCAACGATCATCGCGCTGGCGCCGGAGATCTCCCCGCCCACGGCGAAGCCCTGCACCAGTCGCAGCGCCACCAGCAGCGCCGGGGCCAGCAGGCCGACCTGCTGGTAGGTGGGCAGCAGCGCGACGAGGAACGTGGACACGCCCATCAGCAGCATGCAGAGCACCAGCACGTTCTTGCGGCCGCGGGTGTCACCCCAGTGGCCGAGGACGAACGCTCCGATCGGCCGGGCGACGTAGCCCACCCCGAAGGTGGCCAGCGAGATGATGATCCCGATCTGCGGGTCGGACTCCGGGAAGAAGAGCGTCGGGAACACCAGGGCGGCGGCCTGGGCGTAGATGAAGAAGTCGTAGTACTCCAGCGCGCTGCCCATCCAGCCGCTGGCCGCGGCCTTCTTGGGCGTCTTCTGGAACTCGCTGGGCTCGTGCGAGCCGGGGGGTTCGACCACTCGGTCGCGCATCGGTCCTCCTGAGAGGGAAGGGGGTGCGCCGGCGGGCGCGGGGCGGCGGTGCTCGGTGCGGAGAGCGAGCGCGGTGACCGGCACCACGTCCGCAATGAACTAATTGGTACATTAGCGTGGCGTGGAGCACAAGCCCCTGCCCGCGGACGGTCGTGCACCGCCGGTGGAGGCTGGTGTCGGGCGACCGGATGTGGTCTGCTGCACAACAACTCACCAGTTGGTACATAGGGGGCGGTCCCGTGACGGACAGCACGCAGGGGTTCCTGGTCGGTCTGGTCGGCAGCGGCATCGGTCCCTCGCTGTCCCCACCGCTGCACGAGCGCGAGGCCGACGAGCTGGGCCTGCGCTACCTCTACCGGCGCCTGGACCTCGACCGGCTGCAGAAGCCGGCCTCGGCGATCGGCGAGATCCTGGCCGCCGCCCGGCTGGCGGGGTACGACGGGCTCAATGTCACCCACCCCTGCAAGCAGGTGGTCCTCGAGCACCTCGACGAGCTCTCCCCCGACGCCGCGGCCCTCGGCGCGGTGAACACCGTCGTCCTCCGCGACGACCGGGCGGTCGGGCACAACACCGACTGGTCCGGCTTCGCGCGGGCCTTCGACCGGGGGCTGCCCGAGGCCCCGCTGGACCGGGTGGTGCTGCTCGGCGCCGGAGGCGCCGGGGCCGCGGTCGCGCACGCGCTGCTCACCCTGGGCACCCGCCGGCTGACCGTCCTGGACGTCGACGGCCGGCGGGCCGGTGAGCTTGCCGCATCGCTGGGCGGGCGCTTCGGCGCCGACCGCGCCGAGGGTGGCGACCTCGGCGTGCTGCCGGCGGCGCTGGAAGGCGCCGACGGGCTGGTGCACGCCACCCCCACCGGCATGGCCGCCCACCCCGGGCTGCCGCTGGACGCCGGCCTGCTGCGCCCCGTGTTGTGGGTGGCCGACATCGTCTACCGGCCGCTGGAGACCGCGCTGGTGCGCACCGCCCGGGAGCTGGGCTGCCGGGTGCTCGACGGCGGCGGCATGGCGGTGTTCCAGGCCGTCGACGCCTTCCGGCTGTTCACCGGCGTCGAGCCCGACGCCGAGCGGATGCTGGCCCACTTCACCACGCTGGTCTCCGACGTCCGTGTCAACTGAGGAAGGACCTCGTCTTCCCCACCCCTCGCGAGATCGGGGCGGGACCCGGGACGAGGCCGCCCCTGCCCCCCGCCAGGCCCGCGCCGGGACCCTGCAGGGGGCCGGCCGCCGGGCGATCGCGACCGTCTGCCTCTCCGGCACGCTCGAGGACAAGATCGCCGCGGCGGCAGCCGCCGGGTTCGACGGCATCGAGGTCTTCGAGCCCGACCTGGTCGCCTCCCCCTGGTCCCCCGCCGAGCTGGCCGCCCGCTGCGCGGACCTGGGCCTGTCGATCGACCTCTACCAGCCCTTCCGGGACCTCGACTCCACCGACGACGACCGCTTCGCCCGTAACCTGCGCCGGGCCGAGCACAAGTTCGACGTGATGGCGCAGCTCGGCGTCGACACCGTGCTGGTCTGCTCCTCGGTCGCGGCGGACGCCGTCGACGACGCCGACCGACTGGCCGGGCAGCTGGCCACCGCCGCCGCCCGGGCCGGCGAGCGCGGTCTGCGGATCGCCTACGAGGCGCTGGCCTGGGGCCGGCACGTCTCGACCTGGGAGCGGTCGTGGGACGCCGTCCGGCGCGCGGACTCCCCCGCCCTCGGGCTGTGCCTGGACAGCTTCCACGTGCTCTCCCGCGGCGGGGACCCGGCCGGCTTCGCCGACGTCCCCGGGGAGAAGCTGTTCTTCCTGCAGCTGGCCGACGCGCCGCGGCTGGCCATGGACGTCCTGCAGTGGAGCCGCCACCACCGCCTCTTCCCGGGCCAGGGCGCCTTCGACCTGCCCGGCTTCGTCGCCGCCGTGCTCGCCACCGGCTACGCCGGGCCGCTGTCGCTGGAGGTCTTCAACGACGTCTACCGGCAGGCCGACCCGGCCCGGACGGCGGTCGACGCCATGCGCTCGCTGCAGTGGCTGGAGGAGGCGCTGGCGCTGCGCGACCCGGCGACCGGCCTGGTCCCGCCCCCGGCCGCGCCGGCGCTCTCGGGCTGGTCGTTCACCGAGCTCGGGGTCGACGGGGTGTCCGGGCCGCGGGCCGCCGAGGTGCTCGCCGCGCTCGGCTTCACCCACACCGGCCAGCACCGCTCCAAGCCGGTGCAGCTGTGGGAGCAGGGCCGCGCGCGGGTGCTGCTCAACGCCTACACCAACCGGGCCGACGTCCTCCGCCCGGCCGCGAGCGGGGTCGCCTCGGTCGCCGCGCTCGGCCTGGAGAGCGCCGACCCCGCCCGCTCGGCCGCCCGCGCCGAGGCGATGAGCGCCCCGGTCCTCCCCCGCACCCGCGGCGCCGCAGAGGCGGGAGCTGTCGGCCGTGGGCCGCGCCCGACGGCACGCAGGTCTTCTTCACCCGCACCGTCCCCGACGGCTGGCCCGCCGACTTCCTGCCCACCGGGCAGCAGGCGGGCCCCGGCGCCGGCATCACCGGCGTGGACCACGTGGGACTGACCCAGCCGTTCGACTCCTTCGACGAGGCGGGGCTGTTCTACCGCGCGGTGCTGGGTCTCGAGGCGCAGGAGGTCATCGAGACCGCCGCGCCGTTCGGGCTGGTGCGCACCCGCGCCGTCACCGATCCCGACCGGTCGGTCCGGCTGGCGCTGTCGGCCGCGACGCTGCGCCGCGGCGGCTGGGCGCCCGGTGTGCCCGAGCCGCAGTACGTCGCCCTGGCCACCGACGACCTGGTCGCCACCGCCCGGGTCCTGCGTGACGCCGGGGCGCCGGTGCTGCCGCTGCCGGCCAACTACGCCGACGACCTCGAGGCCCGCTTCGACCTGCCCGCCGACGTGCTGGCCGCGATCCGGGAGCACGGCCTCATGTACGAGGAGGACGGCGCCGGCGGCTACCTGCACCTGGCCACCGAGGTGCTCGGCGACCGGGTGTTCTTCGAGGTGGTGCAGCGCCTGGGCGGCTACGACGGCTACGGCACCGCCGACGCCCCGGTGCGCATGGCCGCCCACCGCCGGCGCCGCCAGCAGGCGGCGCCCCGGTAGCGGAGTGGCCCCGTCCCGGGTCCCGCCCCGAGCCTGCGAGTGGCGGGAGCAGGGGGGTCCTCCTTCAGCGGTGGCGGGTCTCCGGGAAGAGCAGGTCGACGAAGCGCTGCGCCGTCGGCCGGGGCTCGTGGTTGGCCAGCCCCGGCCGCTCGTTGGCCTCGATGAACACGTGCTCGGGCCCGTCGACGTCCGGGACGATGAAGTCCAGGCCGGTGACCGGGATGTCGATGGCCCGGCTGGCCCGGACGGCGGCCTCCGCGACGTCCGGGTGCAGCCGCGCGGTGACGTCCTCGATCGTGCCGCCGGTGTGCAGGTTCGCCGTCCGCCGGACGCGGAGGCGCTCCCCCGACGGTGGGACGTCACCCATCGCGTAGCCGGACTCGGCCACCACCTCGGCGGTGACCTCGTCGAGCGGGATGCGCGACTCCCCGCCGGTGGCCCGCTCCCGTCGGCGACTGGTCTCGCGGACCAGCGCGGTGACGTCCCGGTGGCCGTCGCCGACCACCTCGGCCGGCCGGCGGACGGCCGCGGCCACCACCTCGTGGTCGATGACGACGACCCGCAGGTCCTCCCCCGCCACCAGCTCCTCGACCAGGACGTCGGGACAGTGCCGAAGGGCCACGTCGACCGCGCGCCGCAGGGCGGCGGGGTCCTGCACCCCCACGGTGATGCCCCGGCCCTGCTCGCCGCGGGCCGGCTTGACCACCACCTGCCCCACCTCGTCGAGCAGCCCCAGGGCGGCGGTGAGGTCCCCGCCGGGCACCTCGGCGCCACGGGCCACGCGGACGCCGGCGCCCTGCAGCACGCGCCGGGTGACCCGCTTGTCGTCGCACCGGCTCATCGCGACCGCGGTGGTCAGCTCCGAGAGGCTCTCCCGGGTCAGCACGCTGCGCCCGCCGAGGCTCAGCCGCATCTCGCCTGACGCGACGTCGGTGACCTCGACGCGGACGCCCCGGCGCAGCGCCTCGTCGGCGAGGATCCGGGCGTAGGGGTTGAGGTCGCCGAGACCGGGCGGGCCGCCCACGAACAGCGGCGCGTTGATCGAGTTCTTCCGCTTGACGACGACCGCCGACACCTGCCGGAACCCCAGCTTGCGGTACAGCGCGATCGCGCCGGTGTTGTCGTGCAGCACCGACAGGTCCAGGTAGGCGCGCCCGCGCGCGGCGTACCGCTCCGCCAGCACCCGCACCAGCGCCTCCCCCGTCCCCGGCGGCGCGCTCTGCGGGTCGACGGCGAGGCACCACAGGCTGCTGCCGCCCTCAGGGTCGCCGAAGGCCAGCACGTGGTCCACCCCGGTGACCGTCCCGACCACCTCACCGGTCCGGCGGTCCTCGGCGACCAGGTGGGTGACGGTGCGGGTGCGCTGGTTGCGCCAGGTGATCGCCGGGTCGGCGGGGACCATGCCGGCGCGGTCGTGGATCCGCTCGAGCTCGCGGACGTCGGCCGGGCTGGACACCGTCCGGACGAAGACGCCCTCGATGAGCTCGCGCCGCGGCCGGTAGCAGTGCAGGTCGAGCCGGAAGGTGTAGCTCGGGTCGACGAAGAGCTCGTCCGGAGCCAGCCCGACCAGCACCTGGGGGTCCCGCGGGTACATGCAGATGTCGCGGCGGCCGGCGGCCTCGTCGCGCAGCACGTCGACGATGCCCCGGAGGTCGGCGAAGGTCTGCCCGAAGACCAGCCGTCCCCAGCCCAGGTCGAGGGCCACCCCCGACCGCATCCCGCGCAGCTGGTGCTCCGACGGCGGCTGCCAGGGGACGCCGGTGAGCGGGCTGGCGGCCGACAGCGTGGGCCGGCGACGGACCGGGGGCCGCATCACCATCGGGCACCGCCGGGGGTCGGGCGCCGGCTGGGCCGGGAGTCGGACAGGAGCGTGCCTCCGTGCATGGGGGCCATCCCTCGTGGGGTGCGACCGCGTGCCCACGGGTGCACGGCCGGAACTGCGCTGCGCGCCGATCGCGAGGAGCGGTCCTCCGGCACCATGGCGGCGTGCTCCACCCGACCGGATCGGGCAGCCGTGCCCACTCCGGGCCCCTTCGAAACACGGCCGTAACACACGGGGCGCCGGGATCCCAGTGCCCCGGAGCCGTCGCTGCGACCGCCGGGCGGGCGCCTCGGGTCCGCAGGGGTCCTCGTTCAGCCGGTGAAGGCGAGGGTCTCCGCGAGCCGGGACGGCGTCACCGTCTTCAGCCGGGCGACGGCGTCGGCCAGCGGCACCAGCTCGATCTCCGTGCCGCGCAGCGCCACCATCCGGCCGACGCTGCCCTCGTGCGCGGCGACGGTGGCGTGCAGGCCGAACCGGGTGGCCAGCACCCGGTCGAAGGAGGTCGGCGTGCCGCCGCGCTGCACGTGGCCGAGCACGGTGGTGCGCACCTCCTTGCCGGTGCGCCGCTCCAGCTCCTCGCCGAGCTGCTGCGCCACGCCGGTGAACCGCTTGTGGCCGTACTCGTCGACGCCGCCGTCGCGGACGAGCATGGTGCCGGGCAGCGGGGCGGCGCCCTCGGCCACGACGCCGATGACGTGCGAGTCGCCCCGGGCGAAGCGGTCCTCGACGATCTTCGCCACCTCGGCGACGTCGAAGGGCTCCTCCGGCACCAGGGTCAGGTGCGCGCCGGCGGCCAGGCCCGCGTGCAGCGCGATCCACCCGGCGTGCCGGCCCATGACCTCCACGAGCAGCACCCGCTGGTGCGACTCGGCGGTCGTGTGCAGCCGGTCGATCATCTCCGTGGCGATGCTGACCGCGGTGTCGAACCCGAAGGTCAGGTCCGTGCAGTCGATGTCGTTGTCGATGGTCTTGGGGATCCCGACCACCGGGACGCCGGCCTCCGACAACAGGTGCGCCGCGGTGAGCGTGCCCTCGCCGCCGATCGGGATGAGCACGTCGACGCCGTGCGCGGCCAGCACGGCCGTCATGTCGCGGAGACCCGCGTGCAGCTTCTCCGGCGCCACCCGGGCCGAGCCCAGCGTCGTCCCGCCCCGGGTCAGCAGGCCGTCGACGGCGGCGACGTCCAGCGGCGTGGCCCGGTCCTCCAGCAAGCCGCGCCAGCCGTCGCGGAAACCGATCACCGAGCTGCCGTACTGGGTCGTCGCGGTGCGGACCACCGAACGGATGACGGCGTTGAGGCCGGGGCAGTCGCCCCCGCCGGTCAGGATCCCGATGCGCACCGGGCAGCTCCTCAGGTCGTGGCGGAGTGCACGACGATACGTCATGACGACATGACGACGGCGCGACCCGTCGGCGACCCGACGCGCCGGGCGGACGCTCAGCCGGGCTCGGCTGCCTTCTCGACCAGGGAGGCGAGCTGGTCCCGGGCGGCCTCCGCCACCCGCGGCGGCACGCCGAGGTCGCGCAGCTGGTCGGCGGCCGCGGCCATCTCCGCCGACCGGCGGCGGGCGTGCAGCTGCGACCCGGCGACGAAGGTCTCGACGTCGGCGGCCGTGAAGCGGTCCAGCTGGGCGCCGATGTCGCCGCGCAGCCAGTCGGCGACCCCGGCCGCCTCCGCACCCTCCATCGCCTCGACCACGGCGGCGGCCACGCCCTTCCAGAAGACGCTGCGCAGCAGCTTGCGGGAGATGGCCGCGCCGGGCGGACCGTCCAGCAGGTCGACGGTCACGCCGAAGCCGGCCAGCACCTGGGCGTAGGAGCGGGCGCCGTCCCCGGAGGCCAGCATCGGCGTGCGCAGCCCCCGCCCGGGGACCGTGGCCAGCAGCGCCACGTCGGCCACGGGCACGCCCCGGCCGGCGACGGCCGCGGCCAGGTCCCGCTTGACGCCGGGCGCGGCGGTGTTGAGGTCGGCCCACACGGTGCCCGGGCGCAGGCCAGGCAGGGCGTTGCGCAGCGCGACGGGGGCGTCGGCGGCGCTGTTGACGCTGAGCACCAGATCGGCGTCGGCCACCGCAGCGGCCTCGTCGGCCCGCGGCAGCACCCCGGGCGGCGGGCTGACCCGCGGGTCGTACCCACGGACGTCGGCACCCGCGGCGAGCAGGTCGCGGGCGATCTCCGACCCGGCCTCCCCCAGTCCCAGCAGCGCGATGACCGGCGCTCGGTCCACGGTCGCCCACCTCCCCCGACCCCCGGCGGGCCGTCCCCGCGGACTGTAGGGGGGCCGTGCGCGGGCGTGCGGGCCGGTCAGGCGCGGCCGTCGTCCTCGAGGGTGGAGAGCACCGAGATACCGGCGAGGTCGAGCACCTCGCGGAACCGCGGCGAGGCGTGCCGCAGGACCGCCGGCCGGCCGTCGCGAGCCGCGGACTGCGCCCAGCGCACCAGCAGCGACAGGCCGGCCGAGTCGATGTAGCCGACCGAGGCGACGTGCACCGCGACCAGCTCGCGCTCGTCCACGCCCTCGGCGCGCAGCTGCCCGACCAGGGGTCCGTCGACGTCACCGAGCAGGTGCAGCACCGGGCCGGCGTCCTCGTGCACCACCCGGGAGGCGCCGCTCGGCGGCTCGGACCCGGCGCTCAGGCGGTGCACGCCTCCCACGCTGACGACGCGTGCCCGGCGCGACGGACCAGGTCGCGGCGCCCCGCGCCGAGCGGCTACTGGACCGGCGCGTCCGGCGGGGGCAACCGGACGGTGCGGGCCTCCTCGACCGCGGCCACGCCCTCCACCCGCAGCTCCCCGAGCGCCCGCCCGGCGGGCAGCTGCCCGGCGATCAGGCCCACCTCGGAGAGCACCTGCTCCACCTGCAGGCCGTGCCGGCGCAGTGCCTCGGCGACCGCGTCCAGCCGGGCGCGGTGCGCGTCGTCGACGGTGACGATCACAGCGGTCACGGGAGGACGGTAGCCCCGGGCGTCGCCGCCGGAGCGCGCTCTCACCGCGGCGCGAGCGGCAGCCCCGAGCCTACGTCCACCGAGGGGGCGGTCAGCCGCCGCGCGGCCCCGGTCAGGGTCTGCCAGAGCTCCCGCCCACGCAGTCCGGTCTCCTCGGCCCACAACGCGGCCAGGCCGGCGACGTGCGGCGTCGCCATGCTGGTGCCGCTGATCGTGTCGTAGCAGTCCGGCAGCGGCCAGGCCGAGTACACGTCCACCCCGGGCGCGGCCAGGTCGACCTGCCCGCCGGGGACGGCGCTGCTGCGGGCGGAGAACCAGGCGACCGCGAGGAACGGGTCCAGTGCGCCGACGGCCAGGATCTCCGGGCTGTTGGCCGGCACTCCGACGAAGCCGACGTCCCCGTTCTCCCGGTCGGCGTTGTTGCCCGCGGCCGCCACGATCAGCGACCCCTGGTCCAGGGCCCGCCGGCCCGCCGCCGTGTAGGCCGGGCTGGGCTCGACGACGTCGGCGCCCAGCGACATCGAGATCACCTGGCACCCGTTGCGGACCGCCCATGCGATGCCGGCGAGGATCTCCGCGTCGGTGCCCGAGCCCTCGTCGCTGAGCACCTTCCCGACGAAGACCTCCGCGTCGGAGGCGACGCCGTAGCCGCGCGTCCCCTGCGGCGTGCGCGGGCCGCAGGCGGTGCCCACGCAGTGCGTGCCGTGACCGTGCCCGTCCTGCGGCGACTGGCCGGCGACGAAGGAGGTGGCGGTGACCGAGCGGCCGGCGAGGTCGGGGTGGGTGAGGTCGACGCCGGTGTCGAGCACGGCCACCCGGATGCCGTGGCCGGTGCGCGGCGAGGTCGGCACCTCGGTGGCCTGCAGCCCCCAGGTGTACTGCGGGGTGTCGGCGAACGGCGGGGCGTTGGGCTCGGCGCTGTCCCCGGGGAGGTCGAGCAGCCGCCCGGTGAGGTCGGTGACGGCGTCCCGGTACCCGGCGAGGTAGCCCTCGGGGACCTCCGGGAGCACGTGGTGGACGAGCTCGGGGGTCACGGCGAGCACCGCCCCGTCGCCGGCCAGCCGCTGCGGGTCGACGGCGGCCACGGCCAGCCCGAGCCCGGGGAAGACGACCGCGTCGGCCTGCCGCAGCGCCCGCGCGTCGGCGTCCCCCGGCTCGGCGTCGCGGGAGTCGGCGACGTCCGAGAGCCCGGCCAGCCGGCGTAGCGTGGCCGCGCCGTCCTCGTCCGGGTCGGCGAAGACCACCACGGACCGCCCGGTCGTCGTCGCCGTCGAGGGGCCGCCCGGACGGCCTCCCCCCGGACCCCGCCGGGTCGTCGGTCGTCCGATCACGACTGCCTCCTCGTCGGGGACTCGGCCCGGACGCCCGTGCCTCAACCCATCGTGACGCGCTGCCACCCCGTCCGCACCCTGAGCAGCCGAGGGCTCCCCGGCAGCGTCGCTCAGCCGGCCGGGCCGCCGCCCTGGGCGGAGCAGCGGACGGCGACGATCGCGACGTCGTCCTCCGGCCGGCGCCCGACGATCCGCTCGATCAGCGCGTCGCACAGCCGGTGCACCGGGACCGCAGCCAGCTCGCGGACGGCGGCCACCAGCCGGTCGGTGCCCTCGTCGATGCCGGTGCGGCCCTGCTCGACCAGCCCGTCGGTGTAGAAGAGCAGCGTGTCGCCGGGGCCGACCTCGGCCACCGCGTCGGTCCGCGGCCGGGTCGACTCCGCGCCCAGCAGCGTCTGCGGCTCGCTCGCCAGCAGCTCCACCCGGCCGTTCCCGCGCAGCAGCAGCGGCGGCAGGTGCCCGGCCGAGGACCAGCGCAGCACCCGCCGTCCGCTGCCGGCGAGCTCGCCGGGCTGCTCGATGCGCGCGATCAGCGCGGTGGCCAGGGTGCCGATCCGCAGGCCGGTGAGCGCGGCGTCGACCCGGGTGAGCACCCGCGCCGGCTCCTCCTGCCGGTCGTAGGCGATGCCGCGCAGGATGCTGCGCACCTGCCCCATCGCCGCGGCCGCGTCGACGTTGTGGCCCACGACGTCGCCGATCACCAGCAGCGTCGCGCCGTCGGGCTGCTGGAAGGCGTCGTACCAGTCGCCGCCGACGTGCAGGGTGCTCGACGCGGGCAGGTAGCGGACGGCGATCTCCAGGTCGTCGGGCTGCGGCGGCGGGGTCAGCAGGCTGCGCTGCAGGGTCTCGGCGACGGCGAGCTGGCGGCCGTAGAGCCGGGCGTTGTCGATGGCCAGCGAGGCCCGGCGGGCCACCTCCACCGCCGTGGCGATCTCCATCTCGCTGTGCGGCGGCCGGGCCGAGCCGTTGACCAGCCCGAGGACGCCGAAGGTCTCGGCACGCGCCCGCAGCGGGACGACGGTGATCGAGCCCGCGTCCAGCCGCTCCCAGGCCGCGCGGACCTCCTCGTCGCCGCCGATCGCCGGCTCGACCATCGCCGGGTCGATCACCGGCAGGTGGATCGGCTCGCCGGTGAGCAGCGCCTTGACCAGCGGGTTGTCGTCGTCCGCAGCGCGCACCCTCCTGCTCAGGTACAGGTCGAGGTCGCCCGCCAGGGCGGGATCCCGGTGCGCCCAGCCCTCACCGGCGGGGTCGCCGTCGTCCCCGAGCACGCTGACCAGGGCCCAGTCGCACAGCCGGGGGACGACGAGGTCGACCAGCGTGGCCATCGACTCGCCCGGGTCCAGGGTGCTGACCATCGACTCGCTGACCTCGGCGAGGAAGCGCAGCCGGTCGTCCTCGGCCGCGCCGGCCGGGAGGTCGGACACGCCCTCGGGCGCCGGGCCGGCGCTGGGCCTCAGGGTGACGTGCAGCCGGTCGCCGACCCGGTGCGCGGTGGCGTCCAGCCAGCAGCTCGCCGGCGGGTAGAAACCGCGCCAGGTCACCCGGTCGCCGACGCTGCGGGCGTGCAGCAGGAAGCTGTGGAAGATCGTGCCGGCCAGCTCGGGCAGCGCGATCCAGATGTTGCGGCCGGCCAGCTCCTCGCGCCGGCGGCCGAGCAGGTCAGCGGTGGCCTGGTCGACCGACACCAGCGTCCAGTTCCCGTCGAAGACCGCGACGGCGGGCCGCTGCGGATCGGCGGCCCGCCCCTCCGGGACGAGCACCGCGGGCACTGCGCCATCCCTCACGTCGTCCCCACGCCTCCGGTCGACCGCAACGGACAGTGACGGGGGGAATCTACGCCAGCGCCCCGGCGGCTCCTGGAGCTGCTCGGGTCAGCCCAGGCGCTCCTCGAGGTGCACGGTCACCGGCTCCCCGGCCTCCTTGCCGATGACCTGCCGGACCTCCGCGGCCACCGGCAGCTTGTGCGTGCCGTCGCCCAGGGCCATGAAGGAGCTGCGGAAGGGGTGGCCGTCGATCGTGCCGCGCACCTTCACCAGCCCGCGGGTGCCGAAGAACTCCGCGGAGCCGGGCATCTGCACGTAGGTCCAGCCGCCGGGTGCCGGGCTGCGCTGCAGCGGCGCGGTGAACGCGGTGTCCAGCGGGCCGTTGCGCTGGGGCCGGCCGACGGGGAGGCGAGGCGTGGTGGTCATGCCCTGTCGACCGCGCGCGGTGTCCGGACTCATCGGTGTCACCCGACCGGGAGTCCGGCCAGCCCCGCGGCCAGGCCCAGCAGCGCGCACCCGCCGAGGGTCCGCAGCACCGACCACCTGACCCGGAACAGCAGGACCGCGGCGACCACGGCGATCGCCAGCGGGACCGGGCGCAGCGTGGCGAGGTCGGGCAGCTCCAGGTGCAGCGGCCCGCGGTCGACGCCCACCGTCTCCGAGAACAGCGTGTGGACGGCGAAGTACACCCCCAGGTTGGCGATGACGCCGACCACCGCCGCGGTGATGCCGGTCAGCGCCGCCGACAGCGACCGGTTGCCGCGCAGCCGCTCCATGTACGGCGCACCGAGCAGCACGAACAGGAAGCTCGGCAGGAAGGTCACCCAGGTGACCAGCAGCGAGGCCAGGACGGCGGCCACCCACGGGTCGAGCGTGCCCGGGTCGCGGTACGCGCCGAGGAAGGCGACGAACTGCACCACCATGATCAGCGGCCCGGGCGTCGTCTCGGCCAGCGCCAGCCCGCGCACCATCTCCCGCGGCCCGAGCCAGCCGTAGGTCTCCACCGCCTGCTGGGCCACGTAGGCCAGCACCGCGTAGGCGCCGCCGAAGGTGACCACCGCCGCGCCGGAGAAGAACAGTCCCTGCTGGGTGAAGACGCTGCCCGCGCCGGTCAGCAGCGCCACCGCGGCCAGCGGCACGCCCCAGACCAGCAGCCCGACGAGCAGCACCCGCAGCGTCCGGCGCGCGGTCGGCGGCTCCGAGTGCAGGACGTCGTCGCTGATCACCGGCGGCGGGCCGTCGTCCCCCGCGGCGGCCGCCGCCTTCTGCGGCAGCGCGGCCGGGCGCCAGCGGCCCAGTGCCCAGCCGGCGACGCCGGCCAGCGCCACGACGAGCGGGAACGGGACGCCGAACAGCGCCAGGGCGAGGAACGCCGCGACCGCGATCGCCACCAGCGCCCGGCCGTCCAGTGCGCGCTTCGCGACCCGCTGCACCGCCTGGGCGACGATCGCGAGCACCGCGGGCGCGAGCCCGGCGAAGACCGCGAGGACGGCGGTGGTGTCGCCGAAGGCCACGTAGACCGCGGACAGCACCAGCAGCGCCACGACCCCGGGGAGCACGAACAGCCCGCCGGCCACCAGCCCGCCGCGCGTGCCGTGCAGCAGCCAGCCGACGTAGGTGGCCAGCTGCTGGGCCTCCGGACCCGGCAGCAGCATGCAGTAGTTCATGGCGTGCAGGAACCGGCGCTGGCCGATCCACCGGTGCTCGTCGACGAGCGTGCGCTGCATGACCGCGATCTGCCCGGCCGGGCCGCCGAAGGTCTGCAGCGAGATGAGGAACCAGGCCCGCACCGCGGTGGGGAACGGCACGACGGTCTGCCCGTGCCCCTGGGGCTGTCGTTGCACGTCGGCATCGTCCCGCGGCGCGGTCACCGGACCTCGCGCTGCGTGCTGCGGGCCGACCGGGAGCGGAAGTCACCGCGCCCGGTGTCGCCCTTCCAGTCTTCGAAGGACTCACCGGTCAGCTCCTCGAGCAGCTCGATGTCGGGCAGCAGCGGCTCGAGCACCTCGCGGCGGACCTCGACCGGCATCGGCGGCCGGGACGCCCGCCCGGCGTGCAGCGCGGCGACCAGCGGGCGGCTCACCTGCCGCCACACCTGCGGCGGGGCGTACGCGCCCAGGGCCGCGCCGGCGCGGACCAGCCGGGACAGCGCGCGGTACCGCGCCCCGTCGGCGACGTACGGCTTGACGTTCTCCGGGGGGACGGCGTGCGCGACGCCGGGCGCCACGCCGAGGAAGGCGCTGACCCGGTCGAGGGTCTCCCGCGGGCTGTCCACCACCTGGCGGTAGCGCAGCAGCAGGACCTGCTCCCGGGGCACGTGCCGGTACAGGTCGCGCAGCTGCTCGCCGTAGCGGCCAAGTCCCCGGTAGTGCCAGAACGGCGCCCACCCGTCGACCACCCGCCGCTCCTCCAGCCGGACGGCGGTCGGGAAGTCGGCCTCGGGCTCCAGGCCGTCGGCGCGCAGGTGCACCCAGTTGGACCAGGCGCGGTCCACCGGGTCCCGGACGACGGCGACGACCTTCACGTCCGGGACGTCGGCGGCCAGCCGGGCCTGGGCCGCGCGGTCGTAGAGGTAGAACGGCGTGCTCTCGCCGCGGACGGCCTCCTCCGGCGCGGCGGCGAACAGCGCGAGGTAGTCCTGCCGCCGCCAGACCCACTCCCGGGCGCTGTGCGCGTCGCCGGGCCCGCGCTGCTGCGACCGGGGCGGCGGGCGGCCGTCGGTCAGGTAGTGCTTCGGCTCCTTGACCGGCGAGAGGTACAGGCCGGGGTGGGTGGCCAGCGCGGCGTGCAGCGCCGTCGTCCCGGCCTTGGGGGCGCCGGCGATGACGAACTGGGGCAGGCGTCCGGTCACGGGGTGGTTCCTCCTCGGTGCTGTGCAGACTGGGCGGCGTCCCCTCCGGTCGACCGTGGAGCCGCCGCGTGCCCAGCCACCCCGCCCCGACGTCCCTGGTCCGTCCCCCGGTCGCCGACCGCTTCTGGGCCGACGCCGCGGTGGTGCTGGAGCCCGAGGACCCGCGGCCGGGCTCCTGGGCCGGTGGCCCCTCGGCGCAGCTGGTCGACGGGACGTGGTGGCTGGCCGCCCGGCTGCGCCGCCCGGTCGGCGAGGGCCGTGGGTTCGCCAACGTGGTGTCGCGGTCCGACGACGGGGTGCGGTTCGCCCCGGTGGTGGCGGTCGGCAAGGACCGGTTCGGCGCCGAGTCGCTCGAGCGCCCGGCGCTGGTGCACACGCCCGAGGGCCGCTGGCGGCTCTACGTCAGCTGCGCGACCCCGGGCACGAAGCACTGGCGGGTCGACCTGCTGGAGGCGGCCACCGTGGAGGAGCTCGCCACGGCGGAGCCGCGGACCGTGCTGCCGGGCAGCGCCGCCGAGGGGGTCAAGGACCCGGTCGTCCGGCACGACGGGCGGCAGTGGAACCTGTGGGCCTCGGTCCACCCGCTCGACGACCCGGACGCGACCGACCGGATGACGACCGAGCACGCCACCAGCCCGGACGGGATCGCGTGGACGTGGCGCGGTACCGCGCTGGCTGGCACGCCGGGGAGCTGGGACGCCCGCGGCGTCCGGTTCGCCACCGTGGTCCTGGACGGCGACCGGACCTGGGCCCTGTACGACGGGCGCGCCGCGGCCGGGGAGAACTGGGAGGAGCGCACCGGGCTGGCCACGGCCGTCGGCGACGGCCGGTTCGCCACGGTCGGCGACGGGCCGCTGCTGCAGAGCCCGCACCCGCCGCACGGGCTGCGCTACGCCGACGTCGTGCCGCTGCCGGGAGGCGGTGCCCGCTGGTTCTACGAGGCCACCCGGGCCGACGGCGCGCACGAGCTGCGCACGGTGCTGCTCGACGGCTGACCGCGGCACGGGGCCTCCTCGCGTCCGGGGCCCGCCCGCCTACCCGGAGCCCGCGCTTGCCGGCACCGGTCGGCGCCCGCCAGGTCGTCACCCGGGGCACCCCATCGCGGAGCAGGGTTGCCGGCCAGCGAGCCGGGGCTCCGCGCTGGCGCTCGTGACCGCCGGGAGCCTGGCACGCCGCTCCGAATCCCGTCAAACCCGATCGACGTGGTAGGCATTGACCCGTGCCCGCCGTCCCGACCGTCCCCGCCGCGCTGCCGCGGCTGGTCCGGGCGCGTGCACGTCGACCTCGGCCGGGTCTGGTCCGCCGCCTGTCGCTAACGGCGCTCCCGTCCTGCCGGCCCGCCCTGCTCCCCCGCGACGCCGCCGCCGACGCCCTCGACCCGTCCCTGCACGAGGACCTGTCGCACGCCCAGGTGTGGCTGCTGTCCTGGCTGCCCGGACAGGGCACCGGCCTGAACGACCACGGCGGCTCGGCCGGCGCCTTCGCCGTCGTCCGCGGCACGCTGCACGAGCGGGTGGGCGCCCGGGAGGGAACCGCCGAGCTCTCCGCCGGACGGGTGCGCCACTTCGGCCCGCACCACGTGCACCAGGTGTCCAGCACCGGCACGCACGCGGCGGTGAGCGTGCACGTCCACACGCCGCGGCTGACCGTCATGAACACCTACCGCGTCGACGGCCGGGTGCTGGTGCACACCGGCACCGAGGAGGCCGGCGCCGACTGGTGAGGGCCCCGCTGCGAGGGGTCCCCGCCTCAGGAGACGCGGACGGCGGAGACGTCGAACTCGATCTGGATGCGGTCGCTGACCAGCACGCCGCCGGTGTCCAGGGGCGTGTTCCAGGTCAGCCCCCAGTCGCTGCGCTTGATCGCCAGCGCGCCCTCGAAGCCGACCCGGGTGTTGCCGAACGGGTCCTTCGCCGAGCCGGTCAGCGTGAAGTCGACCGACACCGGACGGGTGGTCTCCCGGATGGTGAGGTCACCGGTGACCGTGTAGGTCTCCTCGTCGACCTGCTCCACGTCGGTGGAGACGAAGACGATCTCGGGGTACGTCTCCACGTCGAGGAAGTCCGCGGAGCGCAGGTGCGCGTCGCGGTCGGCCTGGCCGGTGTCGATGCTGGCCGTCTGGATGCGCAGCGCCACCGAGCTGGCCGCCGGATCGGCGACGTCGAGGTGCGCCGTCCCGGCGAAGTCGCCGAACGACCCGCGCACGGTGGTCACCATGGCGTGCCGGGCACGGATCCCGATGCGCGTGTGCGCGACGTCGACCTCGTAGTCCCCGGTGACGTCGACGAGCGCGCTGGTGGCGGCGTCGAAGTCGGTGGGGTCAGCGTCAGATGCCCGGTGCTTGCCCACGGTGGCCCTCCTCCCCCTGCACGCGCTCCATCCTGGCTGATCCCGTCCGGGGAGGACACGTCAGGGTCCCGCACCGGGCCGTTGCGCAGGTCGCAGCCCCACCGCGCCGTGCGGAGGGCCCGCGGAGGGCGTCCCCACGCAACCGGGTCCACGAGGACGACGGCGGCGCGTGCACCGGGACCATCGTCGCCCGTCCGCGCGGCCGGCGCACGCCCTCAGCGACCGCGCCAGACGGGGCGGCGCTTCTCGGCGAAGGCGGCGGCGCCCTCCCGGGCGTCCTCGCTGGCGAAGACCGGGGCGACGAGGTCGGCCTGCCGCGCCCACCCCTCCGTGGTCGTCCAGTCCGCGCTCCCGCGGACCACCGCCTTGGTCGCGGCCAGGGCGAGCGGGCCGTTCGCCGCGACGGTCGCGGCCAGCGCCAGCGCGCCGTCCAGCGCGCCGCCCTCGGGGGTGAGCCGGTTGACCAGGCCGACCTCCGCGGCCCGCCGGGCGTCGATCGGGTCGCCGGTGAGCAGCATCTCCATCGCCACGTTGGCCGGCACCCGCGTCGGCAGCAGCAGCGCGCCCCCGCCGGCGGCGACGAGCGAGCGCTTGACCTCCGGCACCCCGAAGCGCGCGGTCTCGGCGGCCACCACGAGGTCGCAGGCGAGGACCAGCTCGAAGCCGCCGGCGAGCGCCCAGCCCTCGACGGCGGCGATCAGCGGCTTGCGGGGCGGGGTCTGGGTGATGCCGCACAGCCCGCGGCCGTCGATGGCCGGGGTCTCGCCGCGCAGGAACGCCTTGAGGTCCATGCCGGCGGAGAAGGTGCCGCCGGCGCCGGTGAGCACGCCGACCCGCAACTCGTCGTCGGCGTCCAGCTCGTCGACCGCCGCGGCCACCGTCTCCGCGACGGCCCGGTCCAGCGCGTTCCTGGCCTCCGGCCGGTTGATCGTGACGAGCAGGACACCGTTCCGCCGCTCCACCAGCACCTCGTCCACCGAACCTCCTCAGTCCGCCTGGACCACGGCGCCGGCCTCCAGCAGGCCGGTCACCTCGTCCTCGCCGAAGCCCCATCCGGCCAGCGCCGTGCGGGTGTCCTGGCCGGGCGCGCGCGGCTCCCCGCGGACCGCGCCCGGGGTGCGCGAGAAGCGCGGCGCCGGCGTCGGCTCCGGGTGCCCGCCGCGGTCGGCGAAGGTGCCGCGGGCGGCCAGGTGCGGGTGCGACGGCGCCTCGGTCAGCCCGAGGACCGGCGTCACGCAGGCGTCGGTGCCGGCGAAGGCCTCGGCCCACTCGTCACGATCGCGGGTGGCAAAGGCGGCGGCGATCCGCTCGTGCTGCTCCGGCCAGCGGGCGACGTCGAACTGGCCGCCGTGCTCGCCGGGGTCGATGCCCAGGCCCGCGAGCAGCTGCGCGTGGAACTGCGGTTCGATGGACCCCACGGCGACGTGCCGGCCGTCGGCGCAGGCGTAGGTGCCGTAGAACGGCGCGCCGCCGTCGAGCAGGTTGGCCGCCCGGCGGTCCTGCCAGCGGCCGGCGCCGAGCAGGCCGTAGACCATCGTGACCAGGGAGCTGGCGCCGTCCACCATGGCCGCGTCGACCACCTGGCCGCGCCCGCTCGTCTGCCGCTCGAGCAACGCGGCGAGCACGCCGACGACGAGGAACAGCGCGCCGCCGCCGAAGTCCGCGACGGCGTTGAGCGGCGGGACCGGCGCCTCCGCCGTCCCGATGGCGTGCAGCGCGCCGGTGAGGCCGAGGTAGTTGATGTCGTGCCCGGCGCGGTCGGCGAGCGGGCCGTCCTGGCCCCATCCGGTCATCCGCGCGTAGACCAGCCGCGGGTTGCGGGCCCAGCACTCGTCGGGGCCGACGCCGAGCCGCTCGGTGACCCCGGGCCGCAGCCCCTCGACGAGCACGTCGGCGGACTCCACCAGGCGGAGGACGACGTCCCGGCCGGCCGGGCTCTTCAGGTCGACGGCGACCGACGGCCGGCTGCGGTTCAGCGCGTCCCGCTCCGGCGGCACCAGCTGCGTGCCGCCGCCCGGGCGGTCCACGCGGACGACGTCGGCGCCCAGCTCGGCCAGCAGTACGCAGGCGTAGGGCACGGGCCCCAGGCCGGCCAGCTCGACGACGCGGATCCCCGCCAGGGGGCCGGAGGGCGGCAGCACGGCCGCCAACCTAGCAACGCCCGGTGAGCGGACAGGGGCGTGCGCACCGCAGCGAGGAGCGGAGCACCCCGCTCAGAGACACGCGTAGAGGGTCCGCCAGAACTCCTCGGGCCCGTCGTCCGGGCCGCCCATCAGCCGGCCGGTGAGCAGGACCGCGACCACGTCGCGGGCGGGGTCGGCCCAGGCGCTGGTGCCGGTACCGCCGTCCCAGCCGAACCGGCCCGGCGTGCACCACGGCTCGGTCTGCTCGACGCAGACGCCGGTCTGCAGGCCCCAGGAGACCCCGGGCTCCAGGAAGTCCGCGGCACCCGCCCGCTGCGCGGGGGTGAGGGCGTCGGCGGTCAGCGCGGCCACCGACGCCGGGGACAGCAGCGGAGCGCCGCCGTCGGCCAGCGCGGCCAGGAGGGCGAGCACGTCCGGCGCCGTGGAGACCAGGCCGGCCGCCAGGCCCTCGAACGCCGGCGGGACGGCGGCGTCGGGGGCCTCGACCGGGACGAGGCCGTCGGGGGTGGTCGCGTGGACGGTCGCCAGCCGGGCGGGGTCGACCGCGGTGAACGCGGTGTCGGTCAGCCCCAGCGGCCCGGTGACGCGCTCGGCCAGCAGGGCCGACACCGGCCGGCCGGCGGCGCGCGCGAGCAGCACGCCGAGCACGTCGGCGGGCAGGTGGTAGAGCCAGACCTCGCCGGGCTGGGCGGCGAGCGGGACCTCCGCCAGCCGGCGCAGGTACTCGTCGGGGGTCAACGCCGGCGGCCAGGGTCCGGGGCCGATGCCGCGCTCGTCGATGGCGCGGGCCAGCGGGCTGCCGTCCCAGACCCCGCCGAAGCCGGGCGTGCTGGTGAGCAGGTGCCGCACGGTGATCGGTCGCTCGGCGGGCACGGTGTCGGCCAACGGCCCGGTGCGGTCTCGCAGCACCCGCGGCGCGGCCAGCTCGGGCAGCCACTCCCCGACCGGGTCGTCGAGGCCCAGCACGCCGTCCTCCCAGAGCGCGAGGGTGAGCGCGCCGGCGACCGGCTTGGTCACCGAGGACATGCGGAACAGCGTGTCCGGGCGCACCGGCTGCGTCCCTCCCGCGGTGGTCGTGCCGCCGCAGAACACCTCCGTGGCGCCACGGTGCCGGACGGCGGCGACGAAGCCGGGCAGCCGGCCCTCGTCGACCTGGCGCTGCAGGAGGTCCCGGACCGGCGCGAGTCTCATGTGGAGGGAGACCCCGGCCACCGGCCGGACTCATCGGTCCGGACGGTGGCCCGAGTCGGCGCAGGGTGCGGAGGCGGGTCCTCCTCCCGCTGCAGCGGGAGGTTCAGGCCGCGTCGGGCGAGGGCTCGCTCTGGAAGTCGGCCTGCCACAGGTCGGGGCCGAACACCTCGTACTGGACGTCCCGGGGCGGGACCCCGCGCTCGATCAGCGCGCTGCGCACGGCCTGCATGAACGGCAGCGGGCCGCACAGGTAGTAGGCCGCCCCGGCGGGGAGGTCGATGGCGCTGACGTCCATCGTCCCGGCGTGCACGCCGTCGACCGGCAGTGCGCTGTTCCCGCCGGCCTCGTACCAGACGTGCACCGCGGCGTTCGGCAGCGCCCGGATGTCGTCGAGCACCTGACCGCGCAGGGCGAAGGACGCCTCGTCACTGTCGGCGTGCAGCAGCGTGATCGGCAGCTCGGAGCCGGCGTGCCGCAGGTGGGAGAGCATGCCGGCCATCGGGGTGACGCCGATGCCCGCGCTGAGGAACACCGCCGGCCGTCCGTCGTCGAGCACCACGTCACCGAAGGGCAGGGACAGGGCCAGGACGTCCCCGACCTGCACGCGGTCGCAGAGGTGGTTGGAGACCTCGCCGTCGGGCTTCCCGTCGCCGCGGACGCGCTTGACCGAGAAGTAGCGGTGCTCCCCGTCGTCGGCGCGCGTCAGGCTGTACTGCCGCGGCTGGTGGACCCCGTCGGGCATGCGCACCTTGACCGACACGTACTGCCCCGGCAGGGAGGTCTTCACCAGCCGGTCGTCGACCCGACGCACCCGGAAGGTGACCACGTCGTCGGTCTCGGTGACCTTCTCCTCGACGCGCCAGTCCCGCCACACCCGCTCGGGGCTCACCCCGCGCGCGCTGTAGAGACCCCGCTCCTGGTGGATCAGGGCATAGGCCATCAGCCAGTACACCTCGTCCCAGGCGGCGGCGACCTCCGGGGTGACCGCGTCGCCGAGCACGTCGGCGATCGCCCAGAACAGGTGCTCGTGCACCACCTGGTACTGCTCGGGCCGGATGCCGAGCGAGGCGTGCTTGTGCGCGATCCGGTTCAGCAACTGCTCGGGCAGCTGCTCCGGGGACTTCACCAGGGTGCTGGCGAACGCGGCCACGGACCCGGCCAGCGCCACCTGCTGGGTGCCCTCGGCCTGGTTGCCCCGGTTGAACACCCCATCCAGCAGCTGCGGATGGGCGTCGAACAGGTGCCGATAGAACCGCTGCGCGATCTCGCCGATGTTCTCGGCCACCACGGGCAGCGTCGCCTCCACCACCGGGCGGGCACGGTCGGACAGCATGCAGCACTCTCCTCGTCGTCCTGGGCCGCAGGCGTCCCGTGCCCCGGCCGTCGATCCGTGTATCCGTGGATGGTTAGTGACGTACCCGTGCGGGAGTCACCGCGCCACGTGCGTGGCCCCGCTGTCCTGGCCGGTCCTGGCGACCTCGTCGCCGTCCCGGCTGTCGTCGGGCGGCACCTCCTTGGCCACGTTCGGTTCCGGTGGCCGGCGGGTCCCGGCCGAGGCCCCTGGCTGCACCGGTGACTGGCCGGGCGCCAGCGGGAGCGCGCCCGGGTCGGCGCGGCCCCACTCGGTCTCGACGTCTACGAGCAGCGCCTCGAGGTAAGCACGCAACTGCGTGCGGCAGGCCTGCCCGAAGGCCTTGAGATAGGCCACCTGGTCACCGAGCTCCTGGGCGCTGCGCTCGGGGGCGTCGGCCGAACGGGGTCGCTCCCCAGCGGCCATCCGGGCCGCGGCCTCCTGCGCCGCCTGGATGATGGCGCCGGCGTTCTCCCGCGCCTGTCGCACGTGCTCCTCGTACTGTGCCCTCGCGTCCGCGGTCATCTGCCGGCTGAAGTCCTCGGCCTCGGCGACGTAGCTGTCGGCGGTCTGCTGTGCGACGGCCAGGATGCGCACGGCCTGGTCACTCGGCGCCTCCTGCGTGGCCGCCCCGGCCACCTGGTCCTGCAGCGCGCGGACCTGGTCGCGGAGCTCGGCCTTGTCCGCGTGCAGTCGCGCCAGCTCCTCGGCAACCCGCTCCAGGAAGCGGTCGACCTCGACGTCGTTGTACCCGGGCCGCAGGAAGGTGGCACGCGGCAGGTACACGCCGCGCACGTCACCGGGGCTCAGCCGCCACCCGGCGCGCTCCGGCTCCTGGGGGTTGGTGGTCATTCGGTCACCTCTCCGTCAAGGCTGGGTCCCAGCCGGCTGGGAGCGAACACCTCGCTGCGGATCCGTCCCGGGGGGACGCCGGTCTCGACCAGCCGCGTCGTCGTGTCCTCGACCATGCGAGCCGGCCCGGCGACGTAGACGTCGCGGCTCGACCACGGGCCGTGCCGGACCACGACCTCCCCCACGTCGCCCTGCTCCAGCGGAGACAGGTTGTCGTCCGAGACGGCGAAGCTCACGGTCAGCCAGCCGTGCTCCTGCGCCAGGCGCTCGAGGTCGACCCGGTCGTAGATCCGCTCCTCGGTACGGGAGCCGACGAACAGGTCGACCCGCCGCGGGGGCCCGATCCGGGCGACGTGGTCGACGACTGCCTTGAGCGGGGCCAGGCCGGTGCCCCCGGCGACGAGCAGGAGGTCGCGGTCGGATTCGGCCTCGAAGGCAATGTGGCCCAGCGGCGGCCCCATGTGCAGTACGTCCCCCTTGTCGACCCGGCGGACGAGGGCGGCGCTGACCGGGCCGCCGTCGTAGGCCCGGACGTGGATCTCCATCAACCCGTCCGGCCGTGGCGCGTTGGCCGGGGAGTAGTAGCGCCACAACTTGGGCCGAAAGTCGGTCTCCAGCGATACCGACTGTCCCGCCGCGTAGGGGAACTCCGGCTCGGGCCGCAGCCACATGACCGCGGTGTCGATCGTGCGGCGCTCGTGCGCGACGACCTCGGCGTCCCACCACGGCGGTTGGTCGGAGGCTTTCTCGGCCGCCTCGACCATCACCTGCGCCACCAGCCCGTACGCGTCGGTCCAGCTCTGCTCCAGCGCGGGGTTCCACTCGTCGTCGAAGTGCCTGAGGGTGGCGATCAGGCTGGCGCCGACGGCCGGGTAGTGGTCGGCGACGGTCCCGAACTTGCGGTGGTCGCGGCCCAGGGCCTGCAGGATGGGCACCAGCCGATCGAGGTCGTCGACGTAGGCCACCACGTCGCCGAGCGCCTGGAACAGCCGGTCTCGCTGGTGGGCCATCGAGACGGGGAAGAGCCGCCGGGTATCGGGATGGCTCAGGAACAGGTGGGCGTAGAAGTACAGCGGCGCCTCGTCTCCGGCGGCCGCCGCCTTGGCGAAGCTCGCCCGCATGGCAGGGATGTCCATCAGCACCTCCGTTCCACCGGCCGGTGACGTCCGGTTGGCCGGGGACGACCGTAGCGACCGTCCGCGTTCCGTGGGGGCTCGGCACTACCGGGCGATCGCCGCCAGCAGCCGCGCGCGGGCGGGGCCGAGCGAGGGGCCGTACCAGGTCAGGTCGCGGCCGGACACCAGCGCGGTGCGGATCCCGGGGAAGGCCTCGGGCCCGTCGTCGGCGGTGAACACGTACGGCTCGTCGGGGAGGAGGACCACGTCCGCTCCCGCCGTCCGCAGGGCCTCGACCGACACGTGCGGGTAGCGGTCCTCCCCCGCGCCGAAGACGTTGACCAGCCCGAGCCGGGCGAGCACGTCCCCGGTGAAGGTGCGCGGGCCGACGACCATCCACGGGTCGCGCCACACCGGGACGGCGACCCGCAGCCCGCTCGTGGGCGCCGGCTGCGCCCACACCGCCACGGCGTCCGCCAGCCAGCCGGGCTCGCCGACGTCGAGCACCTCGTCGAACAGCCGGCGCATCGAGGCGAGCGCCTCGTCGACCGACTCGATGACCGTCACCCACACCGGGACGCCGGCGGCCCGCAGCCGGTCGACGTCCAGCCGCCGGTTCTCCTCGCGGTTGCAGACGACGAGGTCCGGCTCGAGCGCCGCGATCGCCGCGCGGTCGGGGTTCTTGGTGCCCCGCACGCGGGCCACCTCGAGGCCGGCCGGGTGGGTGCACCAGTCGGTGGCGCCCACCAGCCGCTCGGGGACGGTGACCGCCAGCGCCTCGGTGAGCGACGGCACCAGCGAGACCACCCGCCGGGGCGGCCGAGGCAGCTCGACCGGGTGGCCGAGATCGTCCTCAGACATTCCGGCGGTACTGCCCCCCGACCTCGAAGAAGGCGTCGCTGATCTGACCCAGCGAGCACACCCGGACGGCGTCCATGAGCGCGGCGAACACGTTCCCGCCCTCGGTGGCCGCCCGCTGCAGCTCGGCGAGCGCGGCCGGCGCCTCGTCGGCGTGCCGGGCGTGGAAGTCCGCCAGCCGCTTCAGCTGCGACTGCTTCTCCGCCTCCGTGGCCCGGGCGAGCTCAAGCTTCTGCGGAGGCGCCTCGTCGCGGTGCGGGTCGAGGAAGGTGTTGACGCCGACGATCGGCAGGCTGCCGTCGTGCTTGCGGTGCTCGTAGAGCATCGACTCGTCCTGGATCTTGCCGCGCTGGTAGCCGGTCTCCATCGCGCCCAGCACGCCGCCGCGCTCGGCGATCCGGTCGAACTCGGCCAGCACCGCCTCCTCGACCAGGTCGGTGAGCTCGTCGATGACGAACGAGCCCTGCAGCGGGTTCTCGTTGCCGGCGAGCCCCCACTCCTTGTCGATGATCATCTGGATGGCCAGCGCCCGGCGGACGGAGTGCTCGCTCGGGGTGGTCACGGCCTCGTCGTAGGCGTTGGTGTGCAGGCTGTTGGCGTTGTCGTAGATGGCGCAGAGGGCCTGCAGCGTCGTCCGGATGTCGTTGAAGTCCATCTCCTGCGCGTGCAGCGACCGGCCCGAGGTCTGCACGTGGTACTTCAGCTGCTGCGACCGCGGCCCGGCGCCGTAGCGCTCCTTCATCGCCACCGCCCAGATGCGGCGGGCGACCCGGCCGATCACCGAGTACTCGGCGTCCATGCCGTTGGAGAAGAAGAAGGACAGGTTGGGCGCGAAGTCGTCGATCGCCATGCCGCGCGCCAGGTAGGCCTCGACGTAGGTGAACCCGTTGGCGAGGGTGAAGGCCAGCTGGCTGATCGGGTTCGCCCCGGCCTCGGCGATGTGGTAGCCGGAGATCGAGACCGAGTAGAAGTTGCGCACCCGGTGCTCGATGAACCACTGCTGGATGTCGGCCATGCAGCGCAGCGCGAACTCGGTCGAGAAGATGCAGGTGTTCTGGCCCTGGTCCTCCTTGAGGATGTCGGCCTGCACCGTGCCCCGGACGGTGGCCAGCACGAACGCCCGGATCTCCTCGGCCTCGGCGGCGTCGGGCTCGCGGCCCTCCTCCTCGCGGAACCGGTCCAGCCGCTGGTCGATCGCGGTGTTGAGGAACATCGCGAGCACCGCCGGGGCCGGACCGTTGATCGTCATGGACACCGACGTGGTCGGGTCGCAGAGGTCGAACCCGGCGTAGAGGACCTCCATGTCGTCGAGCGTGGCGATGGAGACACCGGAGGTGCCGACCTTGCCGTAGACGTCGGGGCGCGGGTCGGGGTCGCGGCCGTAGAGGGTGACCGAGTCGAACGCCGTCGACAGCCGGGTCGCCTCGTTGCCGGCACTGAGCAGCTTGAAGCGGCGGTTGGTGCGGAACGCGTCTCCCTCGCCGGCGAACATCCGCGCGGGCGCCTCGCCGGAGCGCTTGAACGGGAAGACGCCGGCGGTGAACGGGTAGCCGCCGGGCAGGTTCTCCCGGCGCAGGAAGCCCAGCAGCTCGGCCTGGTCCTGGGTGCGCGGCAGCGCCACCCGCCGCACCTTCGACCCCGACAGCGTCTCGCGGGTCAGCGGGGTGCGGACCTCCTTGCCGCGGACGGTGTAGACGTACTCGTCGCCGGAGTAGGCCTCGACCCGGGCCGGCCATTCGTCGAGCAGCTCGCGCACCTCGGGCAGCAGCTCCCGGTCCGCGGCCTCGACCGCGGCGCGGGCGGCCTCCGCGGCGTCCCCGTCGAGGACGTCGGCGGCCGTGGTCAGGTGCTGCCGCCGTCGCACGACCTCCGCCTGCGCCGCGGTGGCCGCGTGGTACCCGCGCACCGCCTCGGTGATCTCGGCGAGGTACCGCGCGCGCTGCGCGGGGACGACGCTGGTCAGGCCGGACGACGCCTTGACGTCGACCCGCGGCAGGACGCCGGCACCGGCGGGCAGGCCCTTCTCGACCAGCAGGCCGAGCAGGTGCTGGTAGAGCGCGGTGACCCCGTCGTCGTTGAACCGGGCGGCGCTGGTGCCGAAGACCGGCATGTCCTCCCAGGGCTGCCCGAACGCCTCGCGGTTGCGGACCATCTGCCGGGCGACGTCGCGGCGGGCGTCCTCGGCGCCGCGCCGCTCGTACTTGTTGATCGCGACGACGTCGGCGAAGTCGAGCATGTCGATCTTCTCCAGCTGCGACGCGGCGCCGAACTCCGGCGTCATCACGTACAGCGCGACGTCAGAGAACGGCACGATCCCGGCGTCGCCCTGCCCGATGCCGGGCGTCTCGACGATGACCAGGTCGAAGCCGGCGGCCTTGACCGCGCACAGCACGTCGTCCAGGTGCTCGGGCGTCTCCGCGCCGGCCGACCGGGTGGCCAGCGAACGGAAGAAGGTGTGGCCACCCTCCCCCGTCTCCAGGGCGTTCATCCGGATCCGGTCGCCGAGCAGCGCTCCGCCGCCGCGGCGCCGGGTGGGGTCGATCGCGAGGACCGCGACCCGCAGCTTGTCCTCCTGGTCGGTGCGCAGCCGGCGCAGCAGCTCGTCGGTGAGCGAGGACTTGCCCGAGCCGCCGGTGCCGGTGATGCCCAGGACCGGCACCGTCCGGCCCTCGGCCGCCGAACGCACCCTGGTCGCGAGCTGCGGGTCGCGGCCGGACTCCAGCACGGTGATCGCGCGGGCCAGCGCCGCGGGGTCGCCGGTGAGCAGCGCGTCGACGTCCGGGCCGTGCTCTGTCAGGTCGACGTCGCACTCGCGGATCAGCTCGTTGATCATGCCGGGCAGGCCGAGGCGCTGGCCGTCCTCGGGGCTGAAGATCCGCACGCCCCGCTCCCGCAGCGCGGCGATCTCCTCGGGGACGATCACGCCCCCGCCGCCGCCGAAGACCTTCACGTGCCCGGCGCCGGCCTCGGCCAGCCGCTCCACCAGGTAGCCGAAGTACTCGACGTGCCCGCCCTGGTAGGAGGAGATCGCCACCCCCTGCACGTCCTCCTCCAGCGCCGCCCGGACGACGCTGTCGACGCTGCGGTCGTGGCCGAGGTGCACCACCTCCGCGCCCTGGCTCTGCAGCAGCCGGCGCATCACGTTGATCGCCGCGTCGTGGCCGTCGAACAGGCTCGCCGCGGTGACGAAGCGGACCGGGTGGGTGGGGACGTGCAGGTCGGACGGCATGCCGCTCCCGGGGGTCGGACGCCGACCTGCGTGGCCGCGCCGGATTAGTTGGACGTCCTAGTATCTCCCTCGCCGACGGCCGTGTCCACGGTGCCTCCGGGGCGCTCGGGCGGCGCGTCGTCCGTCGGCTCGCCGAGCGGGCGCTGGTACCTGGCCACGTCGTTCCAGCGGCCGAGTTTCCAACCCACCCGGCGGTAGGTGCCCACGAGCTCGAAGCCCATCGCCGTGTGCAGGCCGACGCTGGCGTCGTTCGGCAGCGCGATGCCGGCGAGCGCGGTCCGGTAGCCGCGGGCGGCCAGCCGGTCGAGCAGCGCGGTGTAGAGGGCACGACCGGCGCCGGTACGGCGACGACCGGGCTCGGTGTAGACGCTGACCGACGTCGTCCAGTCGTAGGCGGCGCGGGCGTTGAAGGTCGAGCCGTAGGCGTACCCCACCACCCGGCCGTCGTCCTCCAGCACCAGCCAGGCGTGCCGGGCGAGGGCGGCCGCGATACGGCCGGCCACCTCCGCGGCCGTCGGCGGCTCGAGCTCGAAGGAGACGACGGTGTCGCGGACGTAGGGCTCGTAGATGCGGGCGCACGCCGCGGCGTCGTCCCCTGTCGCGTCCCTGACCAGCCAGTCGGTGCCCACCCGGTCATCCAACCGGGCCTCCCCCGGTCAGCCGCGCTCGGTCGCCAGGCGGACGCCGAAGCCCAGCAGGACCGTTCCGGTGACCGCGTCGAGCGCCCGCCGCACCCGGCGGCGGCCGAGCACCGCGCGGGCACGGTGCATCCCGGCGACGAGCAGCAGCAGGTACAGCAGCCCCAGCACCGCGTGGGTCAGGGCGAGCAGCACCAGCGTCGGGACGCCGGAGTCCGGGGTCAGGAACTGCGGGAGCACCGCGAGGTAGAAGACCAGCACCTTCGGGTTGGTGATGTTGGAGAGGAACCCCTGGCGCCACCCGGCCAGCCGCTGCGCCGTCCCGGTGCCGGCGGTGAGCTCGTCGGCCGGGTAGCGGTCGGCGACCGCCGAGCGCAGCGCCTGCACGCCGAGGTACGCCAGGTAACCGACACCGGCCCAGCGGATCACCTCGAACAGCGGCTGCGAGCGGACGACGAGCGCGCCCAGCCCCGCCGCGGCCGCGAGGCCCTGCACGGCGTTGGAGCTGGTGATGCCGACCGCCGTCCACGCGCCCCGGGTCCGCCCGCCCGCGAGGGTGTTGCGGGTGGTGACCGCGACGTCCGGGCCGGGGACGAGCACCAGCGCGACGGTGAAGACGAGGAAGGAGCCGTAGGTCGCCCAGGTCACCGAGCCACGCTAGCCGTGCGGGTCGGGTCGGCGGCCCGCCGTAGCGTGGACGTCGTGCGCCTCGGGTCCGGCTCCCCTCGACCGGAGCCGGAGAGTCCGCCGACCAGCCGGCCGTGGCTGCGGCTCGCCGTCCTCGGGGTGCTGCTCGCGGGCGCGACGGTCGTGGCGCTGACGGTCGAGCGGCCCGGCGTCCCGGCGCTGCAGGGCTGGCTGGACGACGCGGGGCCGCTCGGCTGGGCCGCCGTCGTCCTGGCCGTGTCCGGCGCGCTGATGGCACCGGTCCCCCGGACGGCGCTGTCGCTGCTGCTCGGCGCCGCCGCCGGGTTCCCTGCAGGGCTCGCGGTGGCCGTGCTCGCCGGCTGGCTGGGCGGGATGGGCGGGTTCGCCCTCGGCCGCCACCTGGGCCGCGACGCCGTCGCCCGGCTCACCGGCTCGCGGGTGGCGCGCGCCGACCGGCTGTTCCGGGACCGCGGCTTCCTCGCCGTCGTCCTCGCGCGGATCAGCCCGGTGCCGTTCTGGATCGTCAGCTACGCCGCCGGCCTGTCGAGCATCCGCTGGCTGCCCGCGACGCTGGGGACCGCCGTCGGCGTGGTGCCGGGCGCGGTGCTGCACGTCGGCATCGGCGCCTCGGTGGTCGGCTGGCTCTGAGCCCACTCTTTCGGGTTCCCTGCGTCGCGTCGCGTGCACGCGGGGAGTGCCTGCTGTCACAATGGTGAACAACAGGTGAACGAGAGGTGGCTGCCATGCGTATCAACCCGTGTCCGCAGGTGCGTTGGGTCCCCGTCGTGGACAGCGCCGGGCACCGGCACATGGAGATGCGCTGGAGCATGCCGACACAGGTCCAGCCGACGGCGCAGCCCGCGACCGCACCGTCGACGCTGCGCGCCGCCTGACCCCTTCGTCGTCCCGACCGACCCTTGGTGCTCGGCTCGGCGACGGAACGGCTCGATCCGTCCGCACCCGCGGTCACCCGCTCGGGCCATCGACGCTCGTCTCACCGACTCCTCCGTCGACCCGCTCGGCTCGCGGCTCCTCGCGGCTCCTGGCAGGCGGCTGCGCCCCCCCTCGGTCGTTGATCATGGGGTTGTCGCCGCTCGGTGCGGCGCGTCTGCGCGTGTCACCGGCAACAACCCCATGATCGAGGTCGGGTCGCGGTGACACGGCCGGTACGACCACCGTGGGCTCGCGCCACCTGACGTCGCACGACCTGGCGCGTCTGCGCGTGTCGCGGACGGCGACTCCCTAGCAGCGATCGGTGGGACGTAATCGCTGGTCAGAGCCGGAAAGTGTCGTACCCCCGGCCTAGCGTGAGGGCGTGTTCCCTCGGCGGGGGTTTCGGGGTCGGCCTGACGGTGGCCGACCGGACGCCGCCGCCCCCTGGGTTCGGCCCACCGGCCAACTCCCCACCGGCGCTGGCCGAGGTGCTGCCGGTGTACGCGCGGACGGCGGAGGAGAAGGTCGCGGAGCTGCAACGGGTGCAGCAGCTGGAATCCGGACTCGCCGCCTACAAGCTGGAGCTGATCGCGTCGTTCGCTGCCGACCGCCCGGCTCAGCTCGATCGCCGGCCCGGGCAACCGGGCGCCGCCGCCGGAGATGACTCGACGCCGGACGGTGTGTCGGAGTTCTTCGCCGACGAGCTGGCGTTGACGCTGAACTGCGCCCGGGCGTCGGCGACCACGCTGACCGAGCACGCGCTCACGCTCACCGGCTCGCTGCGGGCCACGCTGGAGGAGCTGGCGCAGAGCCGACTGGACTGGCCCCGCGCCCGGACCATGGCCGAGGAGCTGGGCGAGAAGGTGGGCGGCACTCACCCGCAGGTGATCGCCGCGGTCGAGGCCGCGGTGCTGCCCGAGGCGCCGTCGCTGTCCGTCCGCCGGCTCAAGGACCGGCTGCGCCAGGAGCTGGCCGCCCGGGACGCCGCGGCCTCCGACCGGGCGCGCGAGGATGCCCAACGGGCGGTGACCGTGCGCCGCCGGCCGGTGGGCGGCGGCGTCAGCGAGCTGATCGCCGGCATGCCCGACGAGCTGGCCGCGGCGTGTCAGGCGACGATCGACGAGCTGGCCTGGAGGGCGAAGAAGGCCGGCGACGACCGTCCGATCGGGATGCTGCGGGTCGGGGTGCTCGCCGACCTGATCCAGCGGCCCTGGCTGGTGCCCGAGCCGGTGGCCGCCCACGTCGAGGTGCAGGTGCCGCTGCGTGCGCTCACCCCCGGCGGGTTCCTGGCGCAGGGCTCCCCGCTGCCGCCGGCCTACACCCGGCCGGGGTCGGTGGCCGGACCCACCGGCGCGGTGGCGGGGGTACCGATCACCGCCGCGCACGTCCGCAACCTGCTCGCCCAGTTTGACGCGATCGGCCTGCAGGCCCCGCCGGGTGGGTCGATCAGCTTCTCCTTCGCCGACGACCGCGGGGCGCTGCGGGCGGTCGCGACCCTGCGCGAACTGCGGCAGGCTGCCAGCCGGGGTTGCCCTGTCCACCGCGACGGCGCCTGTGACTGCGCGGTCATCGACCGCCCCGAGGCCACCGACGCCTACGCACCCACCGCCGCGCAAGGCCGCTTCCTCACCACCCGCGACCGCACCTGTCGGCACCCGGGCTGCAGCAACCGCGCCGGGTGGGCCGACGCCGACCACGTCATCCCCTACGCCCAGGGCGGAGAGACCGACTGCGCCAACCTGTGCTGCCTGTGCCGCCGGCACCACCGGCTCAAGACCTTCGCCCCGGGCTGGACCTACGCCATGACCGCCGACGGCATCCTCACCGTCACCACACCCGCCGGCGTGACCCGCACCAGCCGACCACCTGGCCTGCACCTCACCGGCCCCCGAGTGCTCACCCGGCCACCGGACCAGCCGCCAGCGGCACCCGACCCCGCCGACGACCCACCACCGTTCTGACCGAGCCGACGACCGCCCGCGGTGCTGATCCACGCCCGCCGCGCGGGTCGGCGGATCGGGCGGGTCCGATCGACACGGCAGGCGCCCGCGGAGGCAGGCGGGTGGCGTCAGCCGAGCGCGAGCACCCGAACCAGCTGCCGAGCGGCGTCTCCGCCGTCGGTGAGGGCGACGTCGAGGGCGGCGGAGACGTCGAGGTCGTCGAGCAGCCGGTCGACCACCGCGCGGCTGGCCGCCGGCGACGAGCCGGGACGACCGGCGGCGGCGAACAGCTCGTCCAGCCGCGCGGACGCCGTCTCGAGCAGCTCCGGCCGGTACTCCCACGGCTGCGACCACGGCCGGTCGAGCACGAGCAGTCGCAGCACCGGCCCGGTGGTTCCCCGCAGCAGGTCGGACACGAGCGTCAGGTTGCCGGTCGACTTCGCCATCTTGGCGCCGTCCTGGGACACCGCCCCGACGTGCACCCGGCTGCGCGCGAACGGCGCCACCCCGGACGCCGCCTCCGCCATCGCTGCCTGGTGCGCGTGGTGCGGGAAGGCCAGGTCGGCGCCACCCACCAGGACGTCCACCCCTCGGCCCAGCGTCGCGGTCGCCATCGCCGCGCACTCCGCGTGCCAGCCCGGCCGCCCCCAGCCCCACGGCGACGGCCACGCGGGGTCCCGCTCGCCGGAGGGCCGCCACACCGGCACGTCGAAGGGGTCCTCGCGCAGCGGGTCGTCCGGGTCGTCACCGAACTCCGCGGCCAGCTCGCGCGCCCGCCCGGCGTCCAGCCCGGAGGCGCCCACCACCCCGGCGCCGCGGAAGAACACGTGCCCCTCGCGCTCGTACGCCCGGCCGGCCTGCAGCAGCGCCGCCGCCAGCTGCTGCACGTGCGTCACGTGGTGGCGGGCGCGGGGCACGTGCGTCGGCGGCCGGACGCCGAGGGCGCGCAGGTCCTGCTCGAAGGCGAACTCCTGGCCCAGCGCGAACTCGTCGAAGTGCCGGCCGCGGGCGTCGGCGGCCCGGGTCAGCACGTCGTCGACGTCGGTCACGTTCCGGCTGGTGACCACGTCGGCACCGGCCAGCCGCAGCACCGACCCGAGGACGTCGGCCCACACGAACGTCGCCGCGTGCCCGAGGTGGGTCACGTCGTAGGGCGTGATGCCGCAGACGTACACGCGCGCGGGGCTGGTCACCGGCACTGGTCGCCCACCCAGCCGCAGGTCGGCGGTGCGGACGTCGACCGGCTCGGCCACGCGGCCGGCGACGCCGACGATGCCAGTTGAGATCGGAGGGGGCAGGGCCATGCCGCCATCCTGCCGTCCTCGCGGTGGGGCCCGCCGACCCGCTGTGCGACCGTTCCCCCATGGTCGCCGTCCTCTCGATCCAGTCGCACGTCGCCTACGGCCACGTCGGCAACTCCTCCGCCGTCTTCCCGCTGCAGCGCCTGGGCATCGAGGTGTGGCCGGTGCACACCGTGCAGTTCTCCAACCACACGGGCTACGGCGAGTGGAAGGGCCGGGTCTTCGACGGCCAGGCGATCGAGGAGGTCGTCGACGGCATCGCCGAGCGCGGCGTGCTGGGCAGCTGCGACGCCGTCCTCTCCGGCTACCTCGGCTCGGCCGACATCGGCCACGCCGTCGTCCAGACCGTGCAGCGGGTGCGCTCGGTCAACCCGGCGGCGGTCTACTGCTGCGACCCGGTCATCGGCGACGTCGGCCGCGGCGTCTTCGTCCGCCCGGGCATCCCGGAGTTCATGCGCGAGGTCGCCGTCCCCGCCGCCGACCTGGTCACGCCCAACCACTTCGAGCTCGACTTCCTCGCCGGGACGGCGACGAAGACCCTCGACGAGGTGCGGGACGCCGTCGACGCGGTCCAGGCGTTCGGCCCGCGGGTCGTGCTGACCACCTCGCTGGTCACCGACGACACCCCGGGGGACGCCGTCGACCTGCTCGCCTCCGAGGGCGGCCGGCACTTCCGGGTGCGCACCCCGCGGCTGGACGTCTCGGTCAACGGCGCCGGCGACGCCATCGCCGCGCTCTTCCTGGCCCACTGGCTGTCGAGCCGGGACGCCGGGGCCGCGCTCGGCGCGGCCGCGGCCTCGGTGCACGGCCTCCTCGAGGCCACCGAGAAGGCCCGCTCGCGGGAGATTCTGCTGGTCGCCGCGCAGGACGAGTTCGTGACGCCGAGCCACACCTTCCCGGTCGAGGAGGTCTGAAGGACCCCGTCCTCCTCACCGTGGGAGGACGGGGTCCTCCCCACCCTTCGCAGGCTCAGGGTGGGACCCGGGACGAGGCCTGCGGCAAGCCCCTGGACGGGGCCACCTAGGGGACGAGCACCAGCTTGCCGTGGGTGTGGCCGGCCATCCCCTGCCGGTGCGCCTCGGCGACGTCCTCCAGCGGGAAGGTCGCCGCGACGACGACCTCCAGCCGGCCGGCGCCGGCCGCCTCGGCCAGCTCAGGCCGGGCGGCGTCCCGCAGCTGCGTGCCGGGGTCGGCGCCCGGCCCGCCGCCGAGCGCCCTGATGCCGTCGGCCGCGGCCCGGCCGAAGGCGGCGATGGTGGCGATGCGCTGCCGGTCGGCGACCAGCTCCAGGGAGACGTCGACGGCCTCGTCGCTGCCGACCAGGTCCAGCGCCGCGTCCACCCCGCCCGGGGCGAGCTCGCGCACCCAGCCGGCCAGCCCGTCGCCGTAGCGCACCGGCTCGGCGCCGAACCGGCGCACCAGGTCGGCGCCGTCGCCACCGACCGTGCCGATCACCCGCGCACCGCGCAGCGCCGCGAGCTGGACGGCCATCAGCCCCACCCCGCCCGCGGCGCCGTGCACCAGCACGGTGTCGCCCCGGCCGACACGGGTCGCGGTGAGCGCGTGCACCGCGGTGGCACCGGTGAGCATCAGGCCGGCGGCCTGCGCCCACCCGAGCGACGCGGGCTTGGGCACCAGCGCCGTCGCGGGGACGACGAGCTCCGCGGCGTACCCGCCGGACACCCGGAACCCGATGACCTCGTCGCCGACGGCGAGGTCGACGTCCGGACCGACCGCGGTGACCACCCCGGACACCTCGAAGCCGAGGCGCCGCGGCAGCGCGGCCGGGTCGGTGCCGAACGCGCCGGTGTAGCTCTTCCAGTCCGCCGGGTTGACCCCGGCGGCGCGGACCTCGACCCGCGCCTGCCCGGGGCCGGGGTCGCCGACCGGCCGGTCGGCGACGGTGAGCACCTCGGGACCGCCGTAGGCGGTCGCCAGGACGACGCGGGTCACTCGGACGCGGCCGCCGCGGTGTCCCCCTCGCCCTGCTGGCTGCTGGGCGGGCCGATCCAGACGGTCTTGGCGTTGCAGAACTCGTACATGCCCACCTCGGTCAGCTCCCGGCCGTAGCCGCTCTGCTTGACCCCGCCGAAGGGCAGCTCCGGGTAGCTGGTGGTCATCCCGTTGACGAACGCCATGCCCGACTGGATGTCGCGGATGAACCGCAGCCGCTCCCCCTGGTCCTCGCTCCACAGGTTGGAGCCCAGGCCGTAGACGTGCTCGTTGGCCAGCCGGATCGCCTCGTCGAGGTCGGCCACGGTGTGCAGTGCGGCGACCGGGCCGAACACCTCCTCCGACCAGATGCCCATCTCCGGGGTCACCTCGGTCACCAGGGTCGGCTCGTAGAACCAGCCGGGCCGGTCGACCCGCTTCCCGCCGGTGACGACGGTGGCGCCCTTCTCGACGGCGTCGGCCATGTAGCGCTCGACGTCCTCCCGGCCGGACTCGGTGGCCAGCGGGCCGACCTTGGTCCCCTCGTCCATCGGGTCGCCCACGGTCAGGGCGGCCATCTTCTCGGCGAACAGCCGGGTGAACTCCTCGGCGACGTCGGCGTGCACGAAGAAGCGCTTCGCGGCGATGCAGCTCTGCCCGTTGTTCTGGCAGCGAGCGGTGACCGCGACCTCCGCGGCCCGGTCCAGGTCGGCCGAGGGCATGACGATGAACGGGTCCGACCCGCCCAGCTCCAGCACGGTCTTCTTCAGCGCGTCCCCGGCGACCGTGGCCACCGCCTGACCGGCCGCGTTGCTGCCGGTCAGCGTCGCGGCCACCACCCGGTCGTCGCGGAGCACCCGCTCGACCGCACCGGACCCGATGAGCAGGGTCTGGAAGACGTCGTCGGGGAAGCCGGCCTTGCGGAACAGCTCCTCCAGGTACAGCGCCGTCTGCGGCACGTTGGACGCGTGCTTGAGCAGCCCGACGTTGCCGGCCATGAGCGCCGGGGCGGCGAACCGCATCACCTGCCACAGCGGGAAGTTCCACGGCATGACCGCCAGCACCACACCCAGCGGCTGGTGCACGACGTAGGCCTCGACCGCGCCGACCGCCTGCGCGTCGGCCGGCTGGGGCTGCAGCATCTGCTCGCCGTGCTCGGCGTAGTAGCGCAGCGCCTTGGCGCACTTGCCGACCTCCGCCTGCGCCGAGGCCAGCGTCTTGCCCATCTCGGTGGTCATCAGCTCCGCGACGCTCTTGGCGTCGGCGTCCAGCACGTCGGCGGCGGCCCGCAGCCAGACGGCCCGCTGCTGCGGGGTGGTCAGCCGGTAACTGTCGAAGGCGGCAGCGGCCCGGGCGATCCGCTCCTCGACGGCCTCGTCGGACAGCGGCTCGAAGGTCTGGAGCGTCTCGCCGGTTGCGGGGTTGACCGTGGCGATGGCCATGGGCGGCGTCCTCTCTCGGGTGCGGGGCCTCCGGTGCCCCGCGCGCGTCAACTCTCTCGCCCCCGGGCGTTCCCCGTGCCGGTCGCGGGCACACCCGCCGCCCGGGCGAGGACGGCGGACGTCCGGCGGGCCATGAGATCGGCGTCGAAGGCGTCGGTCGCCCGGGCCCGCGCCCGCCGTCCCAGCTCCGCGCGCGCGGCCGGGTCCGCGAGCAGGCCGGCGAGGGCGGCGGCGAGCGCTCCGGCGTCCCCGGGCGGGACGACCACGGCGTCCCGGCCGACGGCGACCGCGACGTCCCCCACGTCGGTGGCCACGCACGGCAGGCCCTCGGCCATGGCCTCCAGCAGCACCAGGGGCAGCGCCTCCTGGCGGGAGGACAGGCAGAACAGGTCGAGCCCGGCGAGGAAGCCGCGCACGTCGTCGACGAAGCCGCAGAAGGTGATCGGCAGACCCGCGGCCGCGGCGCGCAGCCGGTCGCCGTCGCGCCCCTCGCCGCCGACCACCACCTCGACCGGCACGCCGGCGTCGGTCAGCGACCGGACGGCGTCGATCAGCACGTCGAAGCCCTTCTGCGCGGTCAGCCGGCCCAGCCCGCCGACCCGCGGCACCGCCCGCCCGGCCGGTCCGGCCGGATCGGCGGGCAGGTCGACGCCGTTCGGGACGACGTGCACCCGGTCGGCCGGCACCGCCAGGTCGGCTACCAGCTGCTCCCGCGCACCGGCGGCCGGGGTGAGGACGGCGGCCATCGCGCCGTACAGCCCGGCCAGGCGCGCGCGGAACTCCCCCGCGCCGGCGTCGCCCGGCAGGTGCAGGACGCCGACCGTGGGCGCGACCTCGAGGGCCGCCGCCACCGCCGCGGCGTTGGAGCCGGGGTCGACGAGGTTGACCAGCACCACGTCCGGGCGCTGCGCGGCCAGCGCGGCCGACACCGCCGGTGCCGCGCCGGTGTGCCGGGCCAGCGGGACGACGGCCAGCCGGCCGGGCGGCACGAACGGCGTGAAGCGGCCGGCCAGCGGCTCGGCACAGACCAGCGACGCCGTCCAGCCCTGGTCGCCGGCGCGGCGCAGCAGGGAGGTGAGGTAGACCTCGGCACCGCCCCAGTTCTCGGAGTCGCACACTAGCGAGACCCGGTTCACCCGACGACACCGACCAGCTCGCGGGCCGCGGCGAGCACGTCCCAGGGCCGCACCGAGTCGGCGCAGCGGAAGTCGATCGGGCAGACCAGGTGCGGGCAGGGCGCGCAGGGCACGTCGGCCACCAGCGCGCGGTGCCGCGGCCCTCGGTGCGCCCAGCGGACCGGGTCGCCGGGCAGGAAGACGGTGACGCTGCGGGCGCCGACGGCGGCGGCCAGGTGCGCCGAGCCGGTGTCGTTGCCGACCAGCACCGCGGCGTCGCGCAGCAGCGCGGCCAGCCCGCCGAGGCTGGTCGCGCCGGTCAGGTCGACCGCCGGGGCCCGCATCGCGGCGACCACCGCCGCCCCGACCGCCCGCTCCCCCGGGCCGCCGGTGACGACGACGGCCAGCCCGTCGGCGGCCAGCGCGTCGCCCACCGCGGCATACCGCTCCGCCGGCCACATGCGGGTCGGGGACGAGGCGCCTGGGTGCAGGACGGCGTAGCCGCCGGGCACCAGACCCGCGCGGTCCAGCGTCGCCGCGTGCTCGGCCTCGTCGGCGGGCGTGGACGGGAAGGCCATCTCGGGCGGGCCGGCCGGCGGCAGGCCGAGGTGCTCGAACAGCCGGGTGTGCCGCTCGGCCTCGTGCAGGTGCACCGGGTAGCGCAGGTGCAGGTGTTCCGTGCCGGGCGGCGGCGTCCAGCCGGTCGGGGCGAAGCCGCCCACCAGCCGGGCGCCCAGGGCGGCGGTGACCCGGTTGGCGGCGGGCCGGTCGCCGTACACCTGCAGCGCCAGGTCGAAGCGCCGCTCGGCCGCCGCCGCGGTGAACGCCGCCCACGTCGCCGGGTCCGGCTCGCGGCCCGGCGGGCGGTCGGGGACGTCGTCCGCCCCGGGGAAGGGCAGCAGCTCGTCGACGGCGTCCCCCATCCGCTCCACCACCGCGGCGGTCTCGGGCCAGGTGACCAGGCCGACCGCCAGGTCCGGGCGGGCCGCGCGCAGCCGGCGCATCGCGGGCAGGGAGCAGAGCAGGTCGCCCAAGCCCACGCGCAGCCGCACGAGGGCCACCCGGCGCACCGACGGGTCGGCGAGGAGGGCGGTCACCTGCGGCATCTTCCCCGGCGGCGACGCCGCCGCAACTCTGCTCTACTGCGGGTCCTGCCGATGTCGCTGGAGTCGGTCCAACCCGGAGGTCCCGTGCGCCCCGTCCACGTGCTGCGGCTGTGCAGCGTGTTCGAGCCCGTGCGGGTCGACGGACGGTCCGCGCGGTACGACCCGATCGGCGGCATGCAGAACCACACCGCCACGCTGACCCGCTGCCTGGACGCCCAGGGGCACGCCCAGACGGTCGTCACCTCGCGGCTGGCCGGCCGGCGCGGCGTCACCCGGCTCGGCCGCTCCGCCGTCGTCCACCGCACCGGCCTGCCGGTGCCACGGCTGCGCCAGCTGTGGGCACTGGACGCGCTGCGCGTCGCCCTGCGGCGGCCCGCCCGGCCCGTCGACGTCGTGCACGCCCACCAGGGCGAGGACCTCGCCACCCTGCCGCTGGCCCGCCTCGCCGCGCGCCGGCACCGCTGCCCGCTGGTGGTGACCGTGCACTGCAGCGTCGGGCACACGCTGACCGGCCGGGGCCCGCGCACCCGCCTGCTGCGGGCGCTCGGCGGGGCGGTCGAGCGCTCCGCGTTGCGCCGGGCCGACGCCGTCGTCGTCCTCACCGACCGGACGGCGGCCGCGCTGGCCGCCGACGGGGTACCGGCGGAGCGGGTCAGCACCATCCCGTCGGGGTTCGACCCGCGCCTGTTCGCCGGCAGCTCCCCCGACGCGTTCCCGTCCGCCCGCCGCCCCCGGATCGGCTACGTCGGCCGGCTCGCCCCGCAGAAGCGCGCCGACCGGCTGGTCGAGGCCTTCGGCCGGATGCGCGAGCCGGCGTCCCTGGTGGTGGTCGGCGACGGCCCGGACCGCGAGCGGGTGCACGCGCTGGCGGCCGGCCACCCGCGTGTGCACCTCTCCGGGTTCGTCGAGCACACCGCCGTCCCGGCCGTGCTGGCCTCGCTCGACGTCCTGGTGCTGCCCTCGGCCTACGAGGAGATGGGCTCGGTGCTGACCGAGGCCCTGGCCTCGGGGCTGCCCGTGGTCGCCAGCGACGTCGGCGGCATCCCGGAGGTGGTGCACCACGGCGTCACCGGGCTGCTCGTGCCGCCCGGGGACGTCGACGCGCTGGCCGCCGCACTGGACCGGCTGGCCGCCGACGCCGGGCTGCGCGCCCGGCTGGCGGCGGGGGCGCGGGCCCGGGCCGCCGAGTACGCGTGGCCGCGGCTGGCCGCTCGGGTGGCGTCGGTCTACGCGTGGGTGCGGCAGGAGGACGCGCTGGAGGCGGTGGCGTGACGGCGGTCGGCGTGCTCGTCCCCGTGTACGACCAGGCCGCGTTCCTGCCCCGCGCGCTGGAGGGGCTGCTCGCCCAGGACCTCGCCGACTGGACGGCGCTGGTGCTCGACGACGGCTCGCCGGACGCCGCCGCGGTGGACGACGTGGTGCGCGGGCTGGGCGACCCCCGGCTGCGGCTGCTGCGCCGGCCGGCCAACCGCGGGCTCGGCGCGACGCTGAACTCCGGGCTCGACGCGCTGGACACCCCGCTGGTCGCCTACCTGCCGGCCGACGACTGCTGGTCGCCCGGCCACCTCGCGGCGCTGCTGCGGCGCCTGGCCGAGCCGGACGTCGTCCTGGCGCGGTCCGGGCTCGCCGAGCCCTCGGGCACCGCGTACGAGCAGCTGGTGCAGGTGGCGCACCGGGTCACCACCGACCGGTGGACCGAGCGACCCGAGCTGGAGAGCGACGACCTCGGCCGGCTGATGTGGGACCGACTGCGGGCCCGCGGGCGGACGGCGGACACCGGCCGGGCCACCTGCTCCTGGACCCGCCACCCCGGCCAGCGATCGGCCGCGCTGCGGGAGTCGCGGGACGGCGGGCTCAACGTCTTCCGCAGCCGCTACCGGGTGCGCGAGCCGCTGCGCTTCGCCTCCTCGGACGGCGGGGAGGTCGACGAGGTCGCCCGCTACGCGCGGTTCCGGTCGCGGTCGTACCCGCCGGCGGCGGACGGGCTGTCGGTGCTGGTGGTCGGCGAGCTGGCGCTCAACCCGGAGCGGGTGCTGACGCTGGCCGGGCGCGGGCACTCCCTCACCGGGCTGTGGACCACGAACGGCCTGGGCGACTCGACCGTGGGCCCGCTGCCGTTCGGGCACGTCCCCGACCTCGACCGCGACCGCTGGCGGTCCGCGGTGGCCGAGCTGGCGCCCGACGTCGTGTGGGCGCAGCTGAACTGGCGAGCGGTGCCCCTCGCGCACGCGGTCCAGTCGGCGTTCCCGCAGCTGCCGTTCGTGTGGACGTTCAAGGAGGCGCCGCAGCGCAGCACCGTCCGCGGCGAGTGGCCGCTGCTGGCCGAGCTGGTGTGCCGCGCCGACGCGTCGCTGTTCGCCACCGAGGAGGAGCGCGACTGGTTCGCCCTGGCACTGTCCGGCCGGGTCGACCCGGCCCGGCTCGGTGTGCTGGACGGCGACCTGCCCCCGCGCGACTGGCTCGACGCCCCGCGCTCGCCCCGGCTCTCCGACCGCGACGGCCAGCCGCACACCGTCGTCGCGGGCCGGCCGTCCGGGCTCGACCTCGACTGGGTGCTGGCGCTCGCCGCGCGCGGCGTGCACACCCACCTGTACGGGCAGGTGCGCGCGCCGGGTCCCAAGGGGTCGTGGACCGGCTGGCTGGACGCCGCGCTCGCCGCCGCGCCGGGCTTCGTGCACGTGCACCCGCCGGTGGGGCCGGAGGCCTGGGTGCGCGAGCTGTCGCGGTACGACGCCGGGTGGCTGCACCGCTTCGACAGCGCCAACGACGGCGACCTGCGGCGGGCGACCTGGGACGACCTCAACTCCCCCGCCCGGCTGCCGGTCTACCTGGCCGCCGGGCTGCCACTGCTGCAGCAGGCGAACCCGGGGTCGCTGGTGTCGGTGGAGCGGGTGCTGCGCCGGGACGGCACCGGGCTGTTCTACCGGGACGCCGACGACGTGGCCGCCGTCCTGGCCGGTGAGCTGGCCTCGCGGCGGGGTGCGGCGGCGGCGCTGGCGGTGCGGGAGCAGCACACCTTCGACGCGCACGCCGATCGCGTCGTGGACCTGTTCCGGTCGGTCGCCCGCTGAGGAAGGACCCCGTTCTCCCCACCCCTGGCAGGCTCGGGGGCGGGACCCGGGACGGAGCGGGCGAGCCCTGCAGGGAGGCCCCTGTCGAGCTCGGTCCTGTCGGACCCGCGGCTTACCGTCGCGGCGTGTCGATCGAGCTGCGCTGGGCGGTGACCGACGGGCCGGCGGGGACCGCTGCCGTCACGCTGCCCGAGGACCGGGCCGCCGTCCGGGCGCTCGGCCTGCACCGCGGCAGCGGCTTCTGGTGCTCCCGGGAGGCCGGTGGGTGCGGCGGCCGGCTCGTCCTGGAGGTCCGGGAGGGTGCCCGGCCGCACTTCCGCCACTGGGGTGACGTGCGCTGCTCCTTTCCCGGGTCCGACGCCGGGCCGGCGTACGAGCACCTCCGCTACCGGCGTGCGGTGGCGGCGTGGCTCGCCGCGCAGGGGCTCCGGCCGCGGCTCGAGGAGGTCCCGGGTCCGCCCGGGAGCGGCGGCCTGCACGTCCTCGTGGCCGAGGTCGGCGCCGCGGTGGAGGTGCAGCTGTCACCTCTGCCGGACACCGCCTGGCGCGAGCGCGACGACCGGTACCGCAGGCGGGTCCGGCACGTGACCTGGCTCTACGGGCCCGCGGCCGAGGCGGCAGCGGACACCGAGCTGGCCGTGCGCGGCGTCGCCTACGCGGTGCGCCGCCACAACACGGGCCTGCTGGTCGGCGTCCGCGACGTCGACGGCGGCACGCGCTGGGTGCGGCTCGGCGCCTGCCGCCTCACCGCCGACGGGTTCGAGGCACCCGGCGCCGCGGAGGCCCGGGCGCTGCACGTCCGGCGCGCGGCCGCCCGGCGGGAGGCGGCGCGCCGTGCCGCCCGGTGTGCGGAGCGGGCGGCATCGGGGCCGCGGGACCACCCCCGGGTCGAGGCGCCGCCCCTCCTCCCGTTCCCCGCGTAGCGGGCAGCTGCCCGGCTACTCGCCGGTGGCGCCGTCGAGGGCCTCGCGCAGCAGGTCGGCGTGGCCGTTGTGCCGGGCGTACTCCTCGACCAGGTGGAGCAGGATCCAGCGCAGGGAGAACTCGTCGTCGCGGCCCCACGGCCGGTCCGCGGTGTCGAGCGGGAGCTGGTCGACCACCGTGCCGACCGCGTCGGTGACGGCGTGCCAGGTCGCCCAGGCCGCGTCGACGTCCTCCTGCGTGACGGTCGCGGGGTCGACCCGGAACTGCTCGTCGCGGTCCCGGATCACGTCCGGCCACACGTCGTACGGCAGCCCACCGAAGCCGACCAGCCAGCCGGTCTCGACGGCTGCGAGGTGGCGCACCATGCCGAGCAGGGTGAGGTCGGAGGTGGCGACGGCGCGGGTCGCCAGCTGCTGCGGCGAGAGCCCCGCGCACTTCCAGGCCAGCGTCTGCCGCTGGAAGTCCAGGAAGCCGGTCAGCAGCGGGACCTCGTCCCCGACCAGTGGGGCCTCGGTGCGGTCGTCCTCGGGCGTCACCGCTCGCCTCCTCGTCTGCGCACGCCCGGGACGCTAGCTGTCCGACGGCGTCCGAGCGCGGGGCGAGGCCGTTCGCGGTGTGGGCACCCATCGCGTGTCCGAGTGCGGCGGGACAGCGCTGCGTGCACACACCGCGACCCGACGGCGGGCGCTACGGCGTGGGCTGCCCCTCGGACGACGTGGGCTGCTCCTCGGACGGCGTGTCGGCCACGGTCGCGTCGTCCGGCGCCGGCGCGGGAGCCGGGATGTCCGGCCGTGCCGGGTGCCGGGTGAGGCGCGGCAGGTGCAGGCGCGGGACGTGCAGGACCTCGCGGGTGTGCGCGAGCCGGTCGACGACCCGCGGCGACAGGTGCACGTGCGGGAGGTGCGACAGGTGCGGGTGCGGGACGCGCTGCGCCACCAGCCCGGCCGCCCGCACGCGCAGCCCCGCCTCCTCGCGCGCCCGGATGGCCGCCCGGGCGGCCCGGTGGTCCCGCTCCCACCGCGCCGTGTTGCTCCGCGCCATCGCGATGACCAGCGCGATCTCCAGCCCGAAGCCGAGCACGGCGATGATCGCCCACCTCATGACGACCCACTCTCCGAACCGCCGAGGCAGCCCGGTCCACCCGGCGTCCGCGACGATGACGGCAGGATCCCGCCGTACCAGTTCCGGGACAAGGCCGTCCGCGCCGACTCACCGCGCGACACGCCGATAGACCTCCTGCAGCGCCGCGACGTGCCCCTCCGGGTCGTGCCGCGCGCGTACCCGAGCCCACCCGGCCCGGCCCATCCGCTCGGCCTCGTCGGGCCGGTCGAGCAGCCGGGTCAGCGCGCCGGCCAGCGCGCCGGCGTCCCCCGGCGGCACGAGCAACCCGGTCGAGCCGTCGTCCACCAGTTCGGGGATGCCGCCCACCGCCGTGGCGACCACCGGCACCCCCTGCGCGGCGGCCTCCAGCACGGCCATCGGGCAGTTCTCCCACCACAGCGCCGGCAGGACGGCGACCGCCGCGGCCCGCAGCTCGGCGGCGACCTCCGACGGCGGCAGCGGGCCCAGGACGTCGACCGGCAGCCGCTCCGCGGCGACCCGGGACCGCACCGCCCGCTCCAGTCGCCCGGACCCGGCCAGCCGCACCCGCACGCCAGCCGGCAGCCGGGCGGCGGCGTCCAGCAGGGTGTCCACGCCCTTCTCCGCGACGAGCCGGGAGGCGTACAGCACCGTCGGCGGCTCGGCCCGGGCCGGCCGGGGCCCGGGCGCGGCCACCACCGGGTTGGGCAGCACCTCCACCCGGTCGGCCGGCAGCCCGCCGTCGACCACCCGGTCGCGGAGGAAGTCGCTCGGCGCGAGGAAGTGCTCCACCCGGTCGTAGACGCCGCGGCCCCGGGAGGCGTAGGCGTCGGCCGCGGCCGCCACCGACCGCCACCGCGAGCCCTCCAGGCAGCGGTGCCGCACCACCTGCCAGTACCCGCCGGACAGGCAGCGGGTGCACGGCGCACCGTCGGTGAACAGCCGGAAGTTGGGGCAGACCGGCTTGTAGTCGTGCAGCGTCATCACCGTCGGCACGCCCCGGCGCTGCAGCGCGTCGAGCACCGAGACGGTCAGCCGCTCGAAGACGTGGTGCACGTGCGCGACGTCCGGCCGCACCTCGTCGACGACCTGCAGGAGCGCCCGGTGGGCCCGCGGCGACCAGGTGCCGGCCCACGCCTCCCCGAACCGGGTGCGCGCGCCGGCGCCCGCCGCGACCGGCAGCCGGTCGCGCACCGGCGTCGGCAGCGTCCGCTCCTCGGCGACGGCGAACGGCACCACCTCGTGCCCGGCGGCGCGCAGCAGGTCCGCGGTGAGCACCAGCATCGTCTCCGCACCGCCGGGACCCTCGGTCCAGTGGTTGCCGACCAGCAGGACCCGCACCGGCTCAGGCGCCCGGGAAGGCAAGCACCGCCTGCAGCGGTGGGGCGGCCAGCCGGCGGCCGGCGAGGTCGGCCAGCAGCCGCGGCCCCTCCTCGAACGGCAGGACGTCGGTGACCAGGTGGGTGCGGATCTCCGGACCCCGCTCGCGCAGCAGGTCCAGCGTGACCCGCGCCAGCGCCGTCCGCGACCAGGCGTCGGCCATGCCGCGCGGCACCCGGCCGATCTGCGCGCAGACCACCGCCAGGCCGTTGTGGTGGAACTCCTCGCCGAGCCGCACCGCCTCGGCGCCGGCCTGGTAGAAGCCCAGGTCGACGACGGTGCCCTGCGGGCGCAGCGCCTTGAGCCCGGTGGCGAGCGCGGCGTCGTGGCCCCGGCACTGCAGGACGACGTCGGCGCCGGCGTCCCCCCGCCCGTGGTGCCAGCGCTCCTTGGCCGCGCGCCACGCGGACCCGTCATCGGCCAGGGTGGCCAGGCCCAGCGCCTCGGCGACCGCCCGGCGTTCGGCGGAGGGCTCGGCGACGACGACGTCGGCGGCGCCGTGCCGGACGGCGAGCAGCGCGCTCAGCAGCCCGATGACGCCGGCGCCGGTGACCAGCACGTGCCGGTCGCGCACCCCGGCGTCCACGCCCGCGCCGGGCCCGGCGGCGTCGGCCGCGGCGTGCAGCAACCCGTTGACGCAGATCGGCCCCATCTGCGCGAGGTAGACGCCGAGCAGCGGGTCGAGGTCGTCGGGCACCGGGACCACCGGCCTGGCCGAGGGGTCGGCGCAGACGCCGGTGCGGTGCCCGTAGGCCATGGCCACCAGCTGCCCCTCGGCGAGGTCGGGGGTGCGGCTCTCGGTGACCCGGCCGACCTCCATGTAGCCCAACCCGCGGACCGGATAGGCCGCGGGCGGGCCGGCGTCGTCGAAGGAGCGCAGGTCGGGGTCCCAGTGCAGCAGGTGGTGCGGGTCGGTGCCGCGGACGATCGCCACCTCCGTGCCGGCGCTCACCCCGCTCCACTCGGTGCGCACCCACGCCTGCCCCGGGCCGGGGTCGGGCTCCTCGACGTCCAGGATCGCCGGCTCCCCCGGCGCGACGACGCCGATGCTGCGGACCACCCGGCTCACGATGCCTCCCGGTTCGCTGCCGTCCGGCGGAGCCGGTCGGTCACGGAGCCGCTCACAGCTGCACCGTCCCGCCGCCGGCGGCCGCGGTCGCGACGGCGACCGCCAGCCGGTGCGTGCGCAGGGCCTCGCGGTAGGACGTCCGGACGTCGTCCCCCTCACCGCGGACGGCGGCGACGAACGCGCGGTCCTCGGCGGCGAAGGGGTCGACCCCGCGGTGCACCGTCCGCTCTCCGTCGGCGTCGGTGACCACCAGCTGGTGCTCGGTGAGCCACAGGCCCAGGCCGGGTGCGACCAGCTCGACGCCGATCCGCTGGGCCCGCGGCAGCAGGCAGCTGTTGGAGAAGGACCCGACCGCGCCGGAGCTGAACCGCAGCGCGGCGGTGCACACGTCGAGGATGTCGCCGGGGCCCTGCGCGGAGCGCGAGCCGGTGGCCCAGCCGCCCTCCACCTCGCCGACCAGCACCCGGGCGACGTCGAAGAGGTGGGTGGCCTGCTCGACGGTCTGCCCGCCCGAGCCGTCCTGCCGGGCCCACCAGTCGACGCGCGGCGCCTTGTCCAGCCACGCGCCCAGCACCATGCGTGCCGGCGCCTCGGCGAGCAGCTCGCGGGCGGTCTCGAGGGTGTCGAGGTAGCGCCAGTGGTAGCCGACCGACGTGAGCAGGCCGGCGCCGTCGATCCGGTCGGCCAGCGCCTCGGCGGTCGGCAGGTCGGTCGCCAGCGGCTTCTCCACGAACAGCGGCAGCCCGCGCTCGATGGCGGCACTCTCGGCCTCCCCGTGCGCGTGCGGCGGCACGCAGACGTAGAGCGCGTCGAGCCGCTCGACGTCGAGCAGGTCCTGCCAGTGGGCGTAGGCCGCGGCTCCCGCGCGGGCGGCGAGCACTTCGGCCCGGTCGGCCCGCGGGTCGGCGACCCCGGCGACCCGCACGCCCTCGATGGCGGTGAGCGCATCCAGGTGCCGGCCGGCGATGAACCCGGCCCCGACCAGGCCGATCCTCGTCGTCATGCCGACCCCGTGCCCGGGTGGGCCGGTCGGTGAAACCCGGCCGGCACTCAGGAGGCCGGACGGACCGACGTGCCCTCGCGGGCGGCCCGGTCGGCGGCGCAGGCGAGCGCGTGGGTGCGCAGGGCCTCCGCGTAGGGGACCCGGACCCCCGCCGACCGGCCGAGCAGGACGTCGACGAACGCGCGGTCCTCGGCGGCGACCGGGTCCTCGTCGCTGCGGCTGACCTCCTCGCCGTCGGCCGTGACCACCCGCAGCGAGTGGTCGGTCAGGCTGCGCTCCGACAGCTCGACCACCCGGCCCTCGGTCACCACCTGCAGGCCGACGGCGTGCCGCCAGCCGAGGACCCGCGTCGAGGAGACGCTGCCCACCGCACCGGAGGCGAAGTGCAGCAGCGCCACGGCCGCCGTCGGGACCTCGCCGTCGGCGCCGGCCGGCCGCTCGGCCGCCGAGACCAGGTCCACCTCCCCGGCGAGCAGCCGGGCCAGGTCGAGCACGTGCGTCGTCTGCTCGACCACCTGACCGCCCGAGCCGCCGCGCTGCACCCACCAGGGCGCCGCTGGTGTCCGGTCCAGCCAGGAACCGGTGACCAGCTGCACCTCTCCCGCCGGCACCGTCTCCGCCGCGCGCTGCACGACCCCCAGGTGCCGCCAGTGGTAGCCCACCGCCGTGGGGAGGCCGGTCCGGGCGACCTCGACCGCGACCGCCTCCGCGGTCGCCAGGTCCAGGGCCAGCGGCTTCTCCACGAAGAACGGCAGGCCGCGGGCGACCGCCGCCGCCTCCAGCGGCCCGTGCGCGAACGGCGGCACGCACAGCCAGACCGCGTCGAGCTCCTCGGTGTCCAGGAGCGCGAGCCCGTCGCCGTGGGCCCGCGCCCCGCACCGTGCCGCAGCCGCCTCGGCGCGCTCGCGCACCGGGTCGGCCACGGCCACGACCGCCACGTCGGGGGAGGCCGTCAGCGCCGCCAGGTGCCGGCCGGCGATGAACCCGGTCCCGACGACGCCCACCCGCAGGCGGCTCACCGCCCGGTCCCGCCCAGCGCCGCCTCGTAGACCGCCGCGGTGTCCCGGGCCATCCGCTCGCGGGTGAAGCAGGCCACGTACCGGCGCCGGCCGGCGGCACCCTGCCGGCGCCGCAGGTCCGGATCGGCGAGCAGCCGTCCGAGGGCCGCCGCCAAGGCGGCGGGGTCCGCGGACCGCACCAGTGCGCCGGTGACCCCGTCGTCGACGACCTCCTCGCTGCCGATGACGCGGGTGGCCACCACCGGCAGTCTCGCCTCCATGGCCTCCAGCGCCACCAGCGGCATCCCCTCGTGCCGTGAGGGCAGGGCGAAGACGTCGGCCGCGGCCAGCAGCTGCCGGGCGTCGGCCCGGTGACCGGGGAACCGGACGGCACCTCCCACGCCGAGCCCGGCCACCTGCTTCTCCAGGGCCTCCCGCAGCGGCCCGTCCCCGAGGAGGACGACGGCGAGGTCGGGGAAGCGGGCGAGCAGGCCCGGCACGGCGTCGACGAGGTGGCACTGACCCTTCATGTGGGTCAGCCGGCCCACGGTGAGGACGACGGGCTGCCGCGGGTCCAGCCCGAGGGCCGCCCGGGCGGCGTCCCGGCCGATCCGGTAAGAGAGCGGCGCCACGCCGTTGGCCACGGTGGCGATCCGCTCCGGCGGGACGCCGATCCGGGAGTAGGTGCGGCGCACTCCGTCGGAGACGGCGACCAGCCGGTCGACCTCCTCGATCGCGTGGTGGTAGGCCCGCCGCTTGCGCGGGTGGGACACCAGGTAGGGCAGGTGCTGGGTCTGCACGACCACCCGGCACCCGGCGCGCCGGGCCAGGCGGACGCCGTCCCAGTCCTCGCAGCCGGTGCCGACGTGGCAGTGGAAGACGTCGGCGGGGTGGGTGCCGAGGAAGTCCGTCACGACCCGGGCGAACCGCGGGTCGCGAGGCGAGGGCAGCTCGACCGTGCGCGCCCCCAGCGCGGCGGCGCGGTCGAGCAGCCGCCGGCCACCCGAGGTCGGTCTCATCATCAGCGCCACGTCGGCCGTCGCCGCGTACTCGGCGACCAGGTCCACCATGTGCGCACCCATCCCCGAGGGGTCGGTGGACGGCGTGTACAGGCAGATCGAGCGACGGACGGACATCGGTGGCCTCCTCGTCGGCACCCCGTGGTCTCCGGGAGCGAGGAAGCTACCGCCTCGTCGTCACCCGTGTGACCTGCAGCGCACCCGCCGGGCCACGCTGTGCGGGTCCCGGCCGGGCACCGGCTCGTCCCGCCCACAGCCCCCACTGCTCCCGCCCTCCGCGGCCGGGGAGCAGGAGCTGGACTCCCACCGCGGAACCGGGACACCGGGCCGGCGGTGGCGCAGGAGGGCAAGAACGGTCGGGCGCGGGGCCGCCGTCCCCGGCCAGACTCCCCCACGTGGCCGACGACCCCCTCCCCGGACGGGACCGACTCCGCGAGCTCCTCGACGCCGTCCTCGACGAGGACAACCGCACGCTCCCCGACATGGCCGGCGACGCCTACGCCAGCCCCTGGTACTTCGCCCGGCAGGTCAGCCGGGGCGCCGGGGAGCCGCCGGTGGCGCTGCGCCGCCGGGTGCTGCTGGAGCGGGCGGCGTGGCAGCTGCGCGAGGGGTCCAGCGTCACCGACGCCGCCTTCGCCGCCGGGTACGAGTCGGTCGAGGGCTTCGCCCGCGCCTACGGCCGCGCCTACGGTCACTCCCCCGGCACGCCGGACGCCGACCGCCCGCGCACCCGCGACGAGCACTGGCTGCCGGCGCCCAACGGCATCCACTTCCACCCGCCGACCTCGCTGTGGGTCGCCGACGACAGCGGGCGCGGCTCCCCGGAGGAGGTGACCGCGATGCTGGTGCACCACGACGTCGAGGACACCCGCGCCCTGCTCGAGGTGGCGAAGCAGTTGCCGGACGACGCCTACCGGCGCGCCCGGCTGCCCGGGTTCACGGTGCTCTCCTGGAGCGGCCGCGAGGAGTCGGTCGCCGCGCTGCTGGACACGCTGGTGTGGACCAAGGAGGTGTGGCTGGCCTCGATCGAGGGCGCTGGTCACCCCGCCCACGGCGCCGACGACCCGGCCGCCCTGCTGGCCCGGCACGACGCGGTGGCACCGCGCTGGCTGGCCGCCGTCCGCGACGTCGCCCGGCGCGGCGCCTGGGGCGACCGGCTGGTCGACGCGCTGTGCGAGCCGCCGGAGACCTTCGTCCTCGGCAGCGTCGTCGCCCACGTCCTCACGTTCTCCGCGCACCGGCGGCTGCTGGTGCGCCACCTGCTCCGGGACGCCGGCCTGGCCGTCGACTCCGGGGACCCCATCGACTGGCTGACCAGGAGGGACCGATGACGCGCACCGTCTACTACACCGCGACCAGCCTCGACGGCTTCATCGCCGATGAGCGCCACTCACTGGACTGGCTGCTCTCCCGGCACTCCGACGAGCACGGTCCGATGGGGTACGCGGAGTTCGAGAAGCGGGTCGGCGCGCTGGCCATGGGTGCCACGACCTACGAGTGGGTGCGGGAGCACGGCGGGCCGGAGGCGTGGTCCTACACCGTGCCCGCGTGGGTGTTCACGCACCGGCAGCTGACCGCGTACCCGGACGCGGACATCCGGTTCACCGCTTCCGAGGTGGCCGAGGTGCACGGGCAGATGGTCGCCGCCGCCGGGGACCGCGACGTGTGGATCGTGGGCGGCGGCGACCTCGCCGGTCAGTTCGCCGACCACGGGCTGCTCGACGAGGTGGTCGTGGCGATCGCGCCGGTCACCCTCGGCGGCGGGGCGCCGCTGCTGCCGCGCCGGCTCGAGCTCACGCGGACGGAGGAGGCGGTCAACGGCGAGTTCGTCTGCGTCCGTTACGACGTCGTCCGGACCTGACCGTCGGCCCCGCCGAGGTCGAGTGAGCACTTCCGGTCGGCGACACGCGCCGGCACGCCGGGCCCGGCGACCGCGACTGCGACTGCGCACTCGGCAGCACGACCGTGTCGGCGGCCTCGCCGACCCGCCGACGCATGGCCATGCACGGTCGTGCATACTTCCTCGTGTGTCCAAGGTGCTCACGTCCCTGCCCGTCGGCGAACGCGTCGGGATCGCCTTCTCCGGTGGTCTCGACACCTCGGTGGCGGTCGCGTGGATGCGCGACAAGGGCGCGGTGCCCTGCACCTACACCGCCGACATCGGCCAGTACGACGAGCCCGACATCAGCTCGGTGCCCGGGCGCGCCACGGCCTACGGCGCGGAGGTCGCCCGGCTGGTCGACGGCCGCGCGGCGCTGGTCGAGGAGGGCCTGGCGGCCCTGACCTGCGGGGCGTTCCACATCCGCTCCGGCGGGCGCAGCTACTTCAACACCACGCCGCTGGGCCGCGCGGTCACCGGGACCCTGCTGGTGCGCGCCATGCTCGAGGACGACGTCCAGATCTGGGGCGACGGCTCGACGTTCAAGGGCAACGACATCGAGCGGTTCTACCGGTACGGCCTGCTGGCCAACCCCTCGCTGCGCGTCTACAAGCCGTGGCTGGACGCCGACTTCGTCACCGAGCTCGGCGGCCGCAAGGAGATGTCGGAGTGGCTGACCGCGCACGGCCTGCCCTACCGGGACAGCGCGGAGAAGGCCTACTCCACCGACGCCAACATCTGGGGCGCCACCCACGAGGCCAAGTCCCTCGAGCACCTCGACACCGGCGTCGAGATCGTCGAGCCGATCATGGGCGTGCGGTTCTGGGACCCGGCCGTCGACATCGAGCCCGAGGACGTGACCATCGGCTTCGAGCAAGGCCGGCCGGTGGCGATCGACGGCAAGACGTTCGACACCGCCGTCGACCTGGTGCTGGCGGCCAACGCGATCGGCGGCCGGCACGGGCTGGGCATGTCCGACCAGATCGAGAACCGCGTCATCGAGGCCAAGAGCCGCGGCATCTACGAGGCCCCCGGCATGGCGCTGCTGCACGCCGCCTACGAGCGGCTGGTCAACGCCATCCACAACGAGGACACCCTCGCGACCTACCACAGCGAGGGCCGGCGCCTCGGCCGGCTCATGTACGAGGGCCGCTGGCTGGACCCGCAGGCGCTGATGCTGCGGGAGGCCCTGCAGCGCTGGGTGGGGACGGCGGTCACCGGCGAGGTCACGCTGCGGCTGCGGCGCGGCGAGGACTACTCGATCCTCGACACCACCGGACCGGCGTTCAGCTACCACCCGGACAAGCTGTCGATGGAGCGCACCGCGGACTCCGCCTTCGGCCCGTCGGACCGGATCGGCCAGCTGACCATGCGCAACCTCGACATCGCCGACTCCCGGGCCAAGCTGGAGCAGTACGCGGCCCTCGGCATGGTCGGCAGCGGACACCCGCGGCTGATCGGGGTCGCCCAGGCGGCCTCGACCGGGCTGATCGGCGCCATGGACGCCGGCGGCGCGGAGGCCATCGCCTCCCGCGGCACGGTCGGCGACGACGAGCAGCTGCTCGACCGCGCCGCGATGGAGTCCGGGACAGACTGAGGCCCCCCTGCCCCCACCACTCGCAGGCTCGCGGGCGGGGCCCTGCAGGAGGGCCATCGTCTGCGCGGCGGTGGTCCTCCTTCAGGACTGCCGGTAGACCGCGTCGGGCACGTCGGTGACGAACATGTGCCCCGGCGCATGGGTGATCGCGAACGGCGGCCGGGAGGCCATCAGTGCCGCCTGCGGCGTGACCCCGCAGGCCCAGAACACCGGGACGTCGCCGTCGGCGAACTCGACCGGGTCGCCGAAGTCGGGCGCACCCAGGTCGGCGACGCCCAGGGCGTCGGGGACACCGACGTGCACCGGCGCCCCGTGCACCTGCGGCATCCGGGCGGTCACCTGCACCGCGGCGGCCACCAGCTCGCCGGGCACCGGCCGCATCGACACCACCAGCGGTCCGGACAGCCGGCCGGCGGGGCGACAGGCCCGGTTGGTGCGGTACATCGACACGTTGCGGCCCTGCTCGATGTTGCGCACCGGCACACCCGCGTCCAGCAGCGCGGTCTCGAAGCTGAAGCTGCAGCCGATGAGGAAGGCGACCAGATCGTCGCGCCACAGGTCGACCACGTCGGTCGGCTCGCCGACCAGCTCGCCGTCCCGCCACACCCGGTAGCGCGGCAGGTCGGTGCGCAGGTCGGCGTCCGGCGCCAGCGCCGTGCGGTACGACCCGGCGTCGGTCACGTCGAGCAGGGGCACCGGCTTGGGGTTGCGCAGGCCGAACAGCAGCACGTCGTAGGCCCAGTCCTGCGGGACGACGACCAGGTTGGCCTGGGTGTAGCCGGGCGCCCAGCCCGACGACGGGACGGCCAACCCGTCCCGGTACTGCGCGCGCGCCCCAGCGGGGTCGGCGGCGGGGAGCAGCATCGTCATGCCCCCATGGTCCCCCGCCTCCTCCCGTCCGGGCTCCCCCGCAGGTCCCCCTTCTGCTGTCCCCGACCCGCTGCCGTGCCCGACCCCGCGGACGATCATGGAGCTACGGGGACGACACGCGGGCGAGCCCCGGCGTGTCACCACGCCAGTCCCGTGATCGTCCCCGAGCGGCCGGCCGCCGGCGGGAACGGAGCGCCCGCCCGCCCTCGCGTTGCCGGTGCCTGCAAGGGCCCCTAGCGTCGGATCCCCGCCGTCGTGGAGAAGCCCATGTCGCACAGCCACGAACCCGCCCCCGCCCCCACCGCCCCGACCAGCGGCCGCATGGCCGCGAGCACGCGCTCGACCCTGCTCGGCGCGATGTTCCTCATGGCCACCTCGGCCATCGGTCCCGGCTTCATCACCCAGACGACGACGTTCACCGCCCAGCTGGGTGCCGCGTTCGCCTTCGCGATCGCCGTCTCGATCGTCATCGACATCGCGCTGCAGCTCAACGTGTGGCGGGTGATCGGGGTCAGCGGCCGGCGGGCCCAGGAGCTGGGCAACCTGGTCTTCCCCGGCCTCGGCTGGGTGATGGCCGCCTTCCTGCTGATCGGCGGGCTGGTGTTCAACATCGGCAACGTCGCCGGCGCGGGCCTCGGCTTCGACGCGATGCTCGGGCTGGACCCGAGGATCGGCGGCGCGATCTCCGCCGTCATCGCCATCGGCATCTTCCTCAGCAGGCGGGCCGGGGTCGCGGTCGACCGGATCGTCGTCGTCCTCGGCCTGCTGATGATCGCGCTGACGGCCTACATCGCGATCACGTCGGGCCCGCCGGTGGGCCGGGCGCTGCGCAACGTCGTCCTCCCCGAGGAGGTCTCCTTCCTGGCGATCACCACGCTGGTCGGCGGCACGATCGGCGGCTACATCGTCTACGCCGGCGCCCACCGGCTGCTCGACTCCGGGGTCACCGGCCGGGAGCACGTCCGCGACATCACCCGCGGCTCGGTCACCGGGATCGTGATCACCGGGATCATGCGGGTCGTCCTCTTCCTCGCCATCCTCGGCGTGGTGACCGGTGGCGCCGACCTCGGCACCGAGAACCAGGCGGCCAACGCCTTCCAGGCCGCGGCGGGCCAGGTCGGGCTGCGGGTCTTCGGCATCGTGCTGTGGGCCGCGGCGATCACCAGCGTCATCGGCGCCTCCTACACGACGATCTCCTTCGTCACCTCCCGCACCCGCACCAGCGACCGCACCCGCACGCTCCTGGTGGTCGGCTTCATCGCGGTCACCACGCTGGCCTTCCTGCTCATCGGAGCCGCGCCGACCACGCTGCTGGTCTTCGCCGGCGCCTTCAACGGGCTGTTGCTGCCGATCGGCATCGCGGTGATCCTCTGGGTGGCCACCCGCCGGTCGGACCTGTTGAACGGGTACCGCTACCCGCGCTGGCTGCTGGTCGTCGGCTGGGCGGCATGGCTGCTCACGCTCTACCTGGCGGTCAACTCCGTCCGCCCGGTGATCGCGCTGTTCTCGTGAGAGAGGCTGTCGGGATGGACCTCAACTCCGACCTCGGCGAGGGCTTCGGGCAGTGGCGGCTGGGGGACGACGAGGCGCTGCTCGACGTCGTCACCAGCGCCAACGTGGCCTGCGGCTTCCACGCCGGCGACCCCTCGATCATGCGGCGGGTGTGCGCCCGGGCCGCGGAGTCCGGAGTCGCCGTCGGCGCGCAGGTGTCCTATCGCGACCTGGCCGGCTTCGGCCGCCGCTTCATCGACGTCGAGCCCGCCGAGCTGACCGCCGACGTGCTGTACCAGCTGGGCGCGCTGGAGGCCTTCGCCAGGGTCGCCGGCTCCCGGGTGCGCTACGTCAAGCCGCACGGTGCGCTCTACAACACGATCGTCGCCCACGAGGAGCAGGCGGCCGCGGTGGTCCAGGCGGTGGTCGAGTACGACCGCGACCTGCCGGTGCTGGGGCTGCCCGGCTCGGCCTGGCTGCGGCTGGCCGACGAGGCCGGGCTGACGACGGTGGCCGAGGCGTTCGCCGACCGCGAGTACACCCCCCAGGGCACGCTGGTCTCCCGCCGGCTGCCCGGCGCGGTGCTGCACGACGCCGACGAGATCGCCCGCCGCTGCGTCGCGATGGCCACCGGCGAGCCGGTCACCGACGTGGAGGGCGGCCTGCTGCGGCTGTCCCCGGAGTCGATCTGCGTGCACGGCGACACCCAGGGCGCGGTGCAGATCGCCCGGCGGGTGCGCGAGGCGCTCACCACGGCCGGGGTCGCGCTGGCGCCGTTCGCCGCCTGATGCGCGTCCTGCCCAGCGGGTCGACCGCGCTCCTGGTCGAGCTCGACGGCCTCGATGAGGTCCTCGGCCTGTACGCCGCGCTGGTCGCCGAGCCGCTCGAGGGCGTGGTGGACGTCGTCCCGGCGGCGCGCACCGTGCTGCTGGTGACCGACCCGGTGGTGACCCCCCTCGCCGCGGTCGAGCAGGCGGTGCGGCAGGTGCGGCCGCGCACCGACCGGGGCGGCCACGAGGATCTCGTCGAGCTGCCGGTCGTCTACGACGGCGCCGACCTCGCCGACGTCGCCGGCCTCCTGGAGGTCGAGCCGGCCGAGGTGGTACGGCGGCACACGGGGGCCCAGTGGACGGTCGCCTTCTGCGGTTTCGCCCCCGGTTTCGGCTACCTCACCCAGGACGGCGGCGGGTGGGACGTGCCCCGTCGATCCACCCCGCGCACGAAGGTGCCGCCGGGGTCGGTGGCCCTCGCCGGGGAGTTCAGCGGCGTCTACCCGCGGGAGTCCCCGGGCGGCTGGCAGCTGATCGGGCGCACCGACGTCGCGGTGTTCGACCTCGGCCGGGACCCGGCGGCGCTGCTGCGCCCCGGTGTGCGGGTGCGCTTCGTGGACGCCACGTGACCGGCCGCGCCGCGTCGCCGGGCAGAGTGACGCGCACGCTGACGGTGCTGGCGACCGGGCCGCTGACCACCGTGCAGGACGGTGGCCGGCCCGGGCAGGGCGCGCTCGGCGTCGGCCGGTCCGGCGCCGTCGACCGCGCCGCCGCGCGGCTGGCCAACCGGCTGGTGGGCAACGACCCGGACGCCGCGGTGCTCGAGGTGACCCTGGGCGGCCTGGTGCTGCAGGCGGGCGCGGACCTGGTGGTGACCACGACCGGGGCGCGGTGCTCGGTCGCGCACAACGCCCCGGTGTGGCTCCGGTCGGGCGCGGAGCTGCGGCTCGGCCTGCCGCCGTCGGGGCTGCGCACCTACGTCGCCGTCCGCGGCGGGGTCGCCGTCGAGCCAGTGCTCGGCAGCCGCTCGAGCGACCTGCTCTCCGGCCTCGGTCCGCCGGTGCTCTCCGCCGGCGACGTGCTGCCGGTCGGGGAGCCCACCGCGCCGATGCCCGGGGTCGACCTCGCGCCGGTGCCGGACCCGCCCGGCGACGAGGTGACCGTGCGGGTGCTGCCCGGCCCGCGCGCCGACTGGTTCCCCTCCGAGGCCGCGGCCGCCCTCACCACCACCGCCTGGGAGGTGACCGGCGAGAGCAACCGGATCGGCCTGCGGCTGGCCGGCGTCGCGCTGGAGCGGTCCCGCACCGGCGAGCTGGCCAGCGAGGGCATGGTGCGCGGCGCGCTGCAGGTGCCGCCGTCCGGGCAGCCGGTGCTCTTCCTCGCCGACGCCCCCGTGACCGGTGGCTACCCGGTCATCGGCTACGTCGAGGACGCCGACGTCGACCGCTGCGGCCAGCTCCGCCCGGGCCAGACCCTCCGCTTCCGCGGCGCCGTCGTCCCCCGCTGACCGGCTGCCCGGCACCGCCGGGAGCGGCCGGCCCGCGCTGCGCGACGATCAGGTCTGCCCACCGATCCGTCCCCGATCCCAGGAGGAACGCGCGTGCAGACCGCCGACCCGGCGACCCCGACCGGCTCCCCGCCGCGGTGGTGGGTGGTGCTCGCGCCCGCCGCCGCGCTGGTCCTCGCCGCCCTGTGCCTGCGCGCGCCGTTCTCCGCCGTCGGCCCGGTGCTCGGCGAGCTGGGGGACGAGCTGTCCCTGCCGCAGGCCGTGCTGTCGGTGCTGCCCACGCTCCCGCTGGTCTGCTTCGGCCTGGTCTCCCCCGTCGCGCCCGCGCTGGCCGCACGGCTCGGCGTCCACCGGGCCGTCCTGGCCGGCCTGGTCGTGCTCGCCGCCGGGATCGCCCTGCGCACGGCCGGCACCTGGGGTCTGTACGTCGGCACCGTGCTGCTGTCGGCCGGCATCGCCGTGGGCAACGTGCTGGTCCCGGCGGCCGCGCGCGCCGTCTACGGGAACCGCGCGGCACCGGTGCTGGGCGCGACGACCGCGACGATGGGGTTCTCGGCCAGCCTCGGCGCGGGCCTGGCCCAGCCGCTGGTCACGGCGACCGGGAGCGCGGTCACCGGGCTCACGCTGTGGCTCGCGCCCGTCCTGGTGGCGATCCCGGCGATGGCGCTGCTCGCCCGGCGCGCCCGCCCCGCGCCCGGTCCCCCGACGGCCCGGCTGCCGGTGGTCGCCGTCCTGCGGGACCGCGTGGCGCTCGCCGTGACGGTGTTCTTCGGCCTCCAGTCGCTGGCCTTCTACGTGATGCTCACCTGGATGGCCGACGTCCTCGAGGACGACGCCGGCACGTCCGCGGTGACCGCCGGGGGCCTGGTGGCCGCCGCGGCCGCGTTCGGCGCACCCTGCGCGCTCGTCGTCCCGCCGCTGGCCGCGCGGCAGCGGTCCCAGGTGGCGTGGGTGGCCGGCGCGACCCTGCTGTCGACCGTCGGGATCCTCGGCCTCCTCGTCGCGCCCACCGCCGCCCCCGCGGTGTGGGCGGTGCTGTGGGGCCTGGGCACGGGAACGGCGTTCCCGCTGGCGCTCACGCTGGTGCTGGTCCGCACCCGCGACGCCGCCCAGACCGGCCGGCTGTCGGCGGCCGCGCAGAGCGTCGGGTACCTGCTCGCCGCCGCCGGGCCGCTGGCGGTCGGGCTGCTGCACGACGCGACTGGCGGGTGGCGCGCGGGGCTGGCCGTGCTGCTGGTCCTGCAGGCCCTCCAGCTCGCGGCCGGGCTGTACGCGGGCCGGCCGCGGCTGGTGACCGAGACCGCAGCGGACGCCGAACACGCTGCCGAGGCTCGCCACTGACCACGTCCCTCCGCGTGGAGGCGGGGTCGGTGATGCGCTGCTCCCTCGCCCGCGGCCGGCGGTTCGTCATGGACGACGACGGCACCCTGCACGTCACCACGCCCTCGGGGGTCACCCGCACCACCCGACCACCCGGGGTGCGGCCACCAGCACCGGAGCCACCGGAGGCGGCCGGCGCACCACCGCCGGACGACACCGATCTGCCCCCGTTCTGACACCCGGGGCTCACCGTGTCGGCTCGTCGCCATGTCGACGTGGCGACGAGCCGACGTGGCGACGTGGCGACGTGGCGACGTGGCGACGACTCGCCTCCCGGCTGGGTGTCCTGACCATCGCCCCGTCAGGTGACGCTGCCGTTCTCCCTCGCGCGGATGCCTGAGTCGCTCGGGTCGGCGTGGACGTCGACCGGACGGTGACCCGGCTGCCCGCCAGGTGCTGCGCCACGTCGTGCAGCTGACCTCTGTCCCCGTGCGGCCCACTACGGGACACCGGCAACGGTCGCCAGTGCGCCCATCACGGCTGGTTGATGCGCCGAGGGTCAGCGCTCGGTGCACAGGCCGACCGGGATCGTCGACGCCGGGATGAGTAGCGGGTTGAGTGCGTGCGGGGCGCTGTCGTCCTCGATCGGCAACAGCTGGGCAGGCAGCCAGGTGATCGCGGGGGCTTGCTCGTCCGGACGGGTGAACAGGGCGCGCAGCCTCCGCCGCGGCCTTGGTGCTGCGGTGGGGCCCCGCAGTGCGGCGGAGGGCTGGTCCCGGTCGAGCGGCTCCTCGCCGCGCGCGTGGAACACGCTTCCGTCCACGTGCACGACCTGATCCGCAGGCAGGTGGTCGAGCACCAGGGGCACGTAGTCGGGGCCGAACCAGGACCACCACGCCGGATGGGGCAGCAGGCCGGCCCACTGCTCGCGGGCGGCCAGGTAGGTGGTGCGCTCGGCGGTGGGGCCGTACCACGCGCTCCGGCCCGACCACTCCGCGCCGCGCTGCACCTCGGCCGAGCCGAAGACCGCGTCGGTCGCGGTGGCGAAGTCCACGAAGAGATGCTGGAGCGCCGCCCGCCAGTGCCGGTCGGCGAGCGGCTCGCGGTGCACCGACAGGCTGTGCGAGTGCACGCCCGGCCCGGCCGACCCTGCCGCGATGCTCCCCTCGATGCACGGTGCCGACGCCTTGAAGCCGAGGGACCACGTCTCGTCGGCTGCGACCTGCACGAATGCGTCGGGACCGTCCACGTCCAGCTTCATGGGCAACGGTTCGTAGGACCCGAAGCGGCGGGGCAGCGCCTCGGGCAGGTGCCGCCGGGCCACCTCCAGCCACGCCGTCGCCGCAGGGGCACCCGTTCCTCCGGGGCGGACGTACCAGCGGAGCTCGACGATGTCGATCGTGCCGCGCTGCACCGGCGGCGCGGCGCGGAGCTTCCCCCGGGCCCAGACCTGCCCGGTCTGCTGGTCGAGGACCACGCCGGCGCTGGCCTGCGCGAGGCGCCGGGCGAAGCGGACGGCATGCGGCGTCTCGGTGGTCGAGGAGCCCTCGACCACCCGCTCGTACAGGTAGGACGGCCCCAGCAGGGCGGCGGTCACCTCCTCTGGCACGTCCTCCGCCTCGACTGTCACCGGCAGGGCCAGCGTGAAGCTGTAGCGCGCCCGGGCGCCGCGCACCACGGTCAGGAACTCGGTGGCATCGCCCGCGTCGTCAACGGCCAGTCCCACCTCGGTGAGAATTCGCCGCAGGTCCTCGGCGGTCAGCGCCTGCTGCGCGAACACCTGCACGTCGTAGGACAACGCCTCTCCTCTGGCCGTGGCGGCTGGACCGTACGGCGACGGTCAGCCTGTCCACGGGACCCGTCCCCCGGTTCGCAGCACGTGTCCCTGGTGCACATCTGTCCCCGAAGCCGCCTGTCGGGCGGACGTCGCCCGACGTGGCACTCAGAACGGGTAGGCGGGCAGGTCGCCGCGCAGCGTGACCCACTGCGTCTCGGTGAACGCCTCGATGTTGGCCTGCGGACCGCCGTGGCGGGAGCCGGTGCCCGACGCCCCGACCCCGCCGAACGGGGCCACGGCCTCGTCGTTCACGGTCTGGTCGTTGATGTGCACCAGGCCCGAGGGGATGCGCTCGGCCAGTTGCAGGCCGGCGTAGACGTCGCGGGTGAGGATGCCCAGGCTGAGTCCGTACTCGGTGCCGCGGGCCAGCCCGGCCACCTCGTCGAGGCTCCGGAACGGGGTCACCGGCGCGACCGGGCCGAAGATCTCCTCCCGGTAGGCGGGCGCCTCGACCGGCACGTCGCCGAGCACGGTGGGCCGGTAGAACAGCCCCTCGAAGGTGCCGCCGGTGCGCAGCGTCGCCCCGCCCTCCACGCTGCTCGTCACCAGGCCGTGCACCCGGTCGCGCTGGCCTGCGTCGATCAGCGGGCCCAGCGCGACCTGCTCGCGGAACGGGTCGCCGACCGGCAGCTCCTCGACCTTCTCGGTGAGGACGGCGGTGTACTCCTCGGCGATCGACTCGTGCACCAGGTGCCGGCTGGTGGCCATGCAGATCTGGCCCTGGTGGGCGAAGGTGCCCCACGCGCCCACCGAGGCGGCCGCGGTCACGTCGACGTCGGGCAGCACGATGAGCGCGGAGTTGCCGCCGAGCTCCAGGTGCGCGCGCTTCAGGTGATGGCCGGCCAGCGCGCCGACCGCGCGGCCGGCCCTGGTCGAGCCGGTGAAGGCGATGACCCGCACCGGCGGGGCGGTCACCAGGGCCTCGCCGACGTCCGCGCCGCCGGGCAGCACCTGGAACACCCCGGCCGGCAGCCCGGCCTCCTCGAAGACGCGGGCGAACAGCACGCCGCCGGAGACGGCGGTGCGCGGGTCGGGCTTGAGGACGACGGCGTTGCCCAGGGCGAGCGCCGGGGCGATCGCCCGGATCGCGAGGATGGTCGGCACGTTGAACGGCGCGATGACGCCGACCACGCCCGCCGGCACGCGGCGGGCGAAGGACAGCCGGGGCGCCCCGGTGCGCAGCAGCTCGCCGTACGGGTGGCTGGGCAGCGCCGACGCCTCGTAGCACTCGGCGGCGGTGGTGTGCACCTGGAAGTCGCCGAAGGGCTGGATCGCGCCGGTCTCCCGCGCCAGCCAGCCCCGGATCTCGTCGGCGTTGGCCTCGAGCACCTCACCGGCACGGCGCAGCACCCGCGCCCGGTCCTCGAACGGCGCGGCCGCCCACGCCCGCTGGGCCTCGGCCGCCCGGTCCGCCGCGGCGACGACGTCCTCCGGGGTGGCCTTCCCGACCGCGCCGACGACGTCCCCGGTCGCGGGCTCCACGACGTCGTAGCTGCCGCCGGACCCGTCGGTCCAGGCGCCGGTCCACAGCTTCCCCTGCCACGCGCCGTCGTCCAGCAGTGCCATGCCTGTCCGTCCTCTCGTCCGGGCGGTGGGTCCCGGAGTCGCCCCGGGAGCCGCCTCCCGGCAGGGTAGGAGGGACGGCAGCCGATGCATCGGCCGGGAGCTGGAGGGGTCCATGGGCATCACGGAGAGCGCGGAGTGGCAGGCGCTGGCCGAGCACCACCGGGAGCTGCGCGACGCCCACCTGCGGGACCTGTTCGCCGAGGACCCGCAGCGGGGCACCGAGCTCGTCGTCACCGCCGGCGACCTCTACCTGGACTACTCGAAGAACCGGCTCACCCGGGAGACGGTGCGGCTGCTGGCGGCGCTGGCCGAGAGCGTCGGGCTGCGGGAGCGCACCGAGGCGATGTTCCGCGGCGAGCACGTCAACACGACCGAGGACCGCGCGGTGCTGCACGTGGCGCTGCGCGACCCCCGCACCAGCGGCCTGGACGTCGACGGCCACGACGTCAACGCCGAGGTGCACGAGGTGCTCGGCCGGATGGCGGAGTTCGCGGACCGGGTGCGCAGCGGGGAGTGGACCGGGCACACCGGCGAGCGGATCCGGGCGGTCGTCAACATCGGGATCGGCGGCTCTGACCTCGGCCCGGCCATGGCCTACCTGGCGCTGCGCGACTACTCGGACCGGTCGCTGACCTTCCGCTTCGTCTCCAACATCGACCCGACCGACCTCGCCGAGGCCACCCGCGACCTGGACCCGGCCACCACGCTGTTCGTCGTCGCGTCGAAGACCTTCACCACCCAGGAGACGCTGACCAACGCCAAGGAGGCCCGCCGCTGGCTGGTCGAGGGCCTCGGCGGTGACGAGAAGGCCGTCGCCAAGCACTTCGTCGCCGTCTCCACGAACGCCGAGAAGGTCGCCGAGTTCGGCATCGACACCGCCAACATGTTCGGCTTCTGGGACTGGGTCGGCGGCCGTTACTCCTTCACCTCGGCGATCGGCCTCTCGCTCATGGTCGCGATCGGGCCGGAGCACTACCGCGAGCTGCTCGACGGCTTCCACACCGTCGACGAGCACTTCCGCACCGCGCCGTACGAGGAGAACCTGCCGGCCCTGCTGGGACTGATCTCGGTCTGGTACGTCGACTTCTTCGGGGCGCAGAGCCAGGCGGTGCTCCCGTACTCGCAGTACCTGGCGCGCTTCCCGGCCTACCTGCAGCAGCTGTGCATGGAGTCCAACGGCAAGTCGGTGCGGCTGGACGGCTCGCCGGTCGACGTCCCGACCGGCGAGATCGTGTGGGGCGAGCCGGGCACCAACGGCCAGCACGCCTTCTACCAGCTGCTGCACCAGGGCACGGTGCTCGTGCCGGCGGACTTCCTCGGCTTCGCCCAGCCGAACCACGACCTCGACGGGATGCACGACCTCTTCCTGGCCAACTTCCTGGCCCAGCCGCGCGCGCTGGCCTTCGGCCGCACGGCCGAGGAGGTCGCGGCCGAGGGGACGGCGCCGGACGTCGTCCCGCACAAGGTGATGCCGGGCAACCACCCGTCCAACGCGATCGTCGCGCCGAAGCTGACGCCGTCGGTGCTCGGCCAGCTGGTCGCCGCCTACGAGCACCGGGTCTTCACCCAGGGCGTCGTCTGGGGCATCAACTCGTTCGACCAGTGGGGGGTGGAGCTGGGCAAGGTCATGGCCAACCAGCTGGCGCCGAAGCTGCAGAGCGAGTCCGCGCCGGAGTACGACTCGGACTCGTCGACCGACGCGCTGGTCAGGCTGCTGCGGGAGGGCCGCGGCCGCCCGGCCTGAGGTGATGTGCGCCCGTGGCGCGTTCCGGGTCGGAGAGGCGCCACGGACGCACACCACCGACCGAGGTCACTCCTCGCCGCGCAGCTCCGCCAGGATCGGTGCGGCCACCTTGAACGCGTGGTTGGCCGCGGGCACGCCGGCGTAGACGGCGGCGTGCTGGATGACCTCGGCGATCTCCTCGTCGGACAAGCCGTTGTTCTTCGCCGCCCGCACGTGCAGGGCGAACTCGTCCCAGTGCCGCAGCGCGATGGTGATCGACAGCGTCATCAGGCTGCGGTCGCGGCGGGCCAGGCCGGGCCGCTGCCACAGGTCGCCCCAGGCCACCCGGGTGATGAAGTCCTGGAAGTCGGCGGTGAACGGCGTGGTGCTGGCCACCGCGCGGTCGACCCAGGCGTCGCCGAGCACCTCGCGCCGGGTGCGCATGCCGGCGTCGCGGCGGGCGTCGTCCGTGCTGGGCAGCTCGCTCACGCGTGCCCCCCGGCCGCGTCCAGGTGGCCGAGCAGCGCGCCGGTGACCTCCAGCGGCTGCTCCAGGTTGGGCAGGTGCGCGCCCGGGCTCACCGACACCAGCGAGGCGCCGGCGATGCCGTCGGCGATGGCCTGCTGGTGCGGCGGCGGCAGGGCCGGATCCTCGGCGCCCGAGACGACCAGCGTCGGCGCGGTGATCCGCCCGAGGTCCTCCCGCAGGTCCACGGCGGCCACGACCTCGCAGCACAGCGCGTAGCCCTCGTCGTCCGCCGCGACGATCATCGCCTCGAGCCGCGCCACCAGGTCCGGGTGCTCGGCGGCGTACGCCGGCGTCAGCCAGCGGCTGACCACGGTCGGCGCCAGCGGCGCCGTCCCACCGGAGCGGGCCGCGGCCGCCCGGTCGAGGAAGCCCTGCGGGTCGGGCTTGGCCGAGGTCGCCAGGGCGACGAGCCGGTCCACCCGCGCGGGCTCGCGGGCGGCCAGCCGCATCGCCGTCATCCCGCCCAGGGACAGCCCCGCGACGTGCGCCCGCCGCACGCCAAGCCGGTCGAGCAGCGCGACGACGTCGTCCACCAGGTCGTCGAGGGTGTACGGCCCCGCTGGGGACGGCGAGTCACCGTGGCCGCGGGTGTCGTAGCTGACCACGCGGTAGCGCTCGGCGAGCGCCGGCACCTGCGGGTCCCACATGCCGCGGGTGGCACCGAGCGAGTTGGAGAGGACGACGACCGGCGCGTCGGCCGGCCCGTCCTCGGTGTACGAGACCTCGACGGCGGTCACTCGTCCTCCTCGCTGGCGCTCGTCGGTCGCGTGACCGCGGCTTCTCCGTTGTCCGGTTCGCTCGCGAGCTCGCTCACTGGCGTCCCTCCGTGAGTGCGGCGTGCTCGGCGAGTGCGGTGTCGACCTGGGCGCCGGCCTCCCCGACGTCGGGTCTACCGGCGGCGAGCACCGCGCGCACGTCGACGTCGGTGCGAGCGGCCACGACCTCGGCCAGCGGGCGGCCACCGTCGCGGGCCTCGCGGACGGCGGCGGCCGCGGCGTCGTGGGCCGCCCCCTTGCCGAGGGTGGGCGCCAGCGCCTCGGCGAGCGCGCCCGCCAGCGGGCCCTCGGCCGCGGCCGCCGCGGTGGCGGCCATGCGCGGCGGGTCCGGCCGCAGCCCGCGCAGGCTCTCGGCCAGCCAGGACGCCGCCGACCCGACGGTGCTGAGCAGCTCGGTGAGCGTCGGCCACTCGCTGTGCCAGGCACCGGCGGCCCGCTCGTGCTCCTGCTCCATCGCCGACAGCAGCGTGGCGACCAGCCCCGGCGCGCGGCGGGCGCAGGCGCGGGCCGAGATGGCGGCGACCGGGTTGCGCTTGTGCGGCATCGCCGACGACCCGCCACGCCCCTCGCCCACCTCGACGACCTCCGCCACCTCGGTCTGGGCGAGCAGCACGACGTCGACCGCGACGGTGGCGACCACGCCCGCGGCGGCGCCCAGCGCCCCGGCCAGGTCGGCGATCGGCAGCCGGACGGTGAACCACGGAACGGCGGTACTCGTCAGCTGGAGCTCCTCGGCCAGCGCCGCCCGCACCACGACACCGGCCCCACCGCTGGCGGCCAGCGTGCCGACCGCGCCGCCGTACTGCACCGGCAGCGAGGCGACCACCTCGGCCAGCCGCAGCCGGGCGCCGTCCAGGCCGGCCAGCCAGCCGGCGGCCTTGAGCCCGAAGGTCGTGGGCAGCGCCTGCTGCATCAGCGTGCGGCCGGCCAGGACGTCGTCCCGGTGGACGTGGGCGAGGTCCGCGGTCGTGTCCGCGGCGGCGGCGAGGTCGGCGTCGACGGCGGCGACCGCGTTGCGCGCCATCAGCAGCAGCGCGGTGTCCAGCACGTCCTGGCTGGTGGCGCCGACGTGGACGGCGACGGCGTCGCGCTCGCCGACCGCGTCCTGCAGCACCCGCACCAGCGGTGGCACCGGGTTGCCGGCGTCCGCCGCCCGGGCGACCACGGTGGCCAGGTCGAGCCGCTCGGGGTGCGCGCAGGCCGCGGCCACCGCGTCCGCCGCGGTGGTCGGCACCACCCCGGTGCGGGCCGCGGCGCGCGCGAGGGCGGCCTCGACGTCGAGCAGCGCCCGGAACCAGGCGTCGTCGGAGACGGCGGCCGCGGCCCCGCCGCGGGCGAAGGTCCCGGAGAGCAGCGTCATACGGCGAAGAACACCGTCTCCCGATCGCCCTGCAGGTACAGGTCGAGGCGGTAGCCGTCGTCGGTCGGCGTGGCGAGCAGCGTCTGCCGGCGGTCCTCCGGCAGCCCCCGCAGGACGACGTCCTGGGCGTTGGCCTCGGCCTCGTCGGCGAAGTAGATCCGCGTGACGACCCGGTCGAGGAGCCCGCGGGCGAACAGCGAGACGTCGACGTGCGGCGCCTGCAGACCGCCCTCGCCGTCGGGCACCCGGCCGGGCTTGAGCGTGCAGATGGCGTACTCCCCCGAGTCGGTGTGCGAGCGGCCGAAGCCGGTGAATCCGGGGTACCGGGTGGCACCGCGCGGGTCGTCGGGGTGGTCGAAGCGGCCGTCGGGGTCGGCCTGCCAGGTCTCGACCATCGCGTCGGGGATCGGGTCGCCGTTGCCGTCGAACACCGTGCCGCGCAGCCAGATCGCGCCCGGCGTGTCCGGCGGGACGACGAGCTCGCCGCCCTCCCAGGTCAGCCCGATCGCCAGGTAGGGGCCGACGGTGGCGCTCGGCGTCGTCTGCAGCTGGGTCATCAGGCCACGTCCCCGTCGTCCTCGGTCTCGAACGGGGTCTGCTGGGCGCCGCGGAGGACGATGTCCCACTGGAACCCCAGCGCCCAGTTGGGCACGGTGCGCTCGTAGTCGAACCGGCTGATCGCCAGGTGGCGCGCACCCTCGGGGATCGAGTTGAAGATCGGGTCCTGGAAGAACAACGAGTCGTCCGGGAAGTACATCTGGGTGACCAGGCGCTGGGTGAACGCCCGGCCGAAGAGCGAGAAGTGGATGTGCGCCGGCCGCCAGGCGTTGTGGTGGTTGCCCCAGGGATAGGCGCCGGGCTTGATCGTCGTGAACTCGTAGCGACCCTGGTCGTCGGTCATCACCCGGCCGAGCCCGTCGAAGTGCGGGTCCAGCGGCGCCGGCCAGTTGTCGACGACGTGCCGGTAGCGCCCAGCGGCGTTGGCCTGCCAGACCTCGACCAGCGTGTCGGGCACCGGCCGGCCGTCGCTGTCGAGCACCCGGCCGTGGACGATGATCCGCTGGCCCTGGGCCTCGCCGCCGAGGCGCTTGGTCAGGTCGGCGTCGGTGGCGGTCACCCGGTCCTCGCCGAGCAGCGGGCCGGTGACCTCGGTGAGCCGGTGCGGCAGGTCGACCGGCGTGCGCAGCGGCGCGCGCAGCCCCGTGCTCCTGTAGTCGGCGTACCCGACGGGCGTGCGCAGTCCGGCGTCCGTGCGCGCATAGCGCGGCAGGTCCAGCCGACTGCCCGATGTGGTCCCGGTCATGTCCAGGACCGTAGGGCCGCGGGCTACCCTGCCCAAGCCTGGCCTTCCGGCCAGCGGAAGGAGGCGGCCGTGGCCGGTGGCGGGACGGCGGCAGGACGGTCGGTGACCGGGCGGGCCCTCGACGTGCTCGGCGCCTTCGACTCCGGTGCGCCGCGGCTGACCCTCTCGGAGATCGCCGAGCGCTCGGGGACGCCGCTGTCGACGACCCACCGGCTCGTAGGAGAGCTGGCGGCCTGGGGCGCGCTGCACCGGCGACCCGACGGCCGCTACGAGATCGGCCGCCGGCTGTGGGACCTCGGCCTGCTCGCCCCCGTGCAGCTCGAGCTGCGCCAGGTGGCGGCGCCGTTCCTGCTCGACGTGCACACCGCCACCCGCGACACCGTGCACCTCGCCGTCCGCGAGGGCCGCAGCGCGCTCTACGTCGAGCGCGTCTCCGGTCGCGAGTCGGTGCCGGTGGTCAGCCAGGTGGGCAGCCGGTTGCCGCTGCACGCCACCGGGGTGGGCAAGGTGCTGCTGGCCGCGGCGCCCGACGACGTCGTCGAGGCGGTGCTGCGCGCGCCGACGCGGGAGACGCGGCACACCGTCGTCGACGCGGGACGGCTGAGCCGGGAGATCGCCGAGGTGCGCCGCCGCGGGTACGCCCGGACCGCCGAGGAGATGTCGCTGGGCACGCTGTCGGTCGCCGTCCCGGTGCGGGTGGAGCGGTCCGCCGGCCCGGCCGTCGTCGCCGCCGCCCTGGGCATCGTCGTCCCCAGCCACCGGCGGGACCTGCTGCGGCTCGTGCCCGTGCTCGAGGTCGCCGCGCGCGGGATCGGGCGGGAGCTGTCTCGGGTGCAGCACTTCCGCTGAGCGGGAGCAGGCGGTTCCCACGACCACGTAGCGGCGGTCACACTCGGCCGCGTGCGTACACAGGTGGGGATCATCGGCGCCGGCCCGGCCGGCCTGCTGCTGTCGCGACTGCTCGCGCTGCAGGGCATCGACTCCGTCGTCCTGGAGAACCGGTCGCGGGAGTACGTGGAGGCACGGATCCGCGCCGGCATCCTCGAGCAGCACACCGTCGACACGCTGACCGCGGCCGGGGTCGGCGACCGGCTGCAGCGCCAGGGGCTGGAGCACCGCGGCATCCACCTGCAGTACCCGGGCACCCGGCACACGCTGGACTTCCCGGAGCTGTGCGGGCGCACCGTGTGGGTCTACGGGCAGACGGAGGTCACCAAGGACCTCATCAGGGCCCAGCTGGACGGCGGCCCGCCGCTGTTGTTCGAGGTCTCCGACGTCCGGCCCGAGGACGTCGACGGCGACACCCCGCGCGTCAGGTTCACCGACGCGGACGGCGTCCCGCAGGTGCTCGAGTGCGACGTCGTCGCCGGCACCGACGGCTTCCACGGCCCCTCCCGCGCGGTGGTGCAGGAGGCCGGCGGGCGGCTGTGGGAGCGCACCTACCCCTACGCCTGGCTGGGCATCCTGGCCGACGCCGCGCCCGCCACCGACGAGCTTATCTACGCGTGGCACCCGGAGGGGTTCGCGCTGTACTCGATGCGCTCGCCGACGGTGTCCCGGCTCTACCTGCAGGTCGACCCGTCGGAGCGGATCGAGGACTGGTCCGACGAGCGGATCTGGGACGCGCTCGACACCCGCATGGCGCTGGAGGGCTGGTCGGTCAACCGGGGGCCGGTGACGGAGAAGTCGATCCTGCCGATGCGCTCGTTCGTCAGCGCGCCGATGCGCCGCGGCCGGCTCTTCCTCGCCGGGGACGCCGCACACATCGTCCCGCCCACCGGCGCCAAGGGCCTCAACCTGGCCGTCGCCGACGTCACCCTGCTCGCGCAGGCGCTGGTGCGGCTGCTGCAGGAGAAGGAGACCGACCTGGTCGACTCCTACTCCGACCGGGCGCTGGCCCGCGTCTGGCGGTGCACCCACTTCTCCTGGTGGATGACCTCGATGCTGCACCGCTCCGGCGACGACTTCGACGCCCAGCTGCAGCTGTCCCAGCTGCGCCGGGTCTGCTCGTCGGAGGCCGCCGCGCGCGAGCTCGCCGAGAACTACACCGGCCTCCCGCTCGAGCTCTGACGGGGCCGCGGCTGCTGGAGGGCAGCCGGGTCAGCTCCGGCACGCCGGGCCGGGGGAGCGACGCTCAGGGGGTCCAGTGGACCTCGATCCTGGTCAAGGTGACCTCGATCCCGCCGGGGAACACCTGCCCCACCGCGTCGGCACCCATCCGCTGCCGGGCCATCCGGCCGGCCACCTCGACCGCCTTGGCGGCCGCGGCCGCGGTGAGCGCGACCGCCGACGCGGTGAGCAGCGGCCCGGCGATCGCCAGGCGCGCGAGCGCCGGGATCAGCGAGGGCACCGGCTGCGGCACCACGCCTGAACCTCGCGGGCCCGGGACTGCGGCTCCGTCCCTGCCGATGATCGCGTCGGGCTCGACCGGCTGCTGTTCCGTCATGACGTCCTCCGTCCACCGGGCACCCCGGTCCCGGGCCACCGCCCCGCCATGGTGACGGACGGGGCCACCCCGGCGCGAGGGCGGTCCCGGCACCGGCGGCAGGTGCGGCAGGACGGCGGGCAGCTCCCCGGGTCCTGACGACCGGCCGGCGACAACACGCGGCACCGGGTGCAGCCCCGCGGGTGACCGCCTGGACCCTCACGCGATCGCGCGCCCGCCCCGCCCGGTCCGCGCCGGCCGCCGGGCGCGGGGCCGGACCTGTCCGAGGTCGGACCGGGCCGGCGCCCGGTCTTCCCCCGGACGGGTGGACCGCCCGAGCGCGGTCCTTCTACCCGCACCGCCGCCCCGCCGATGGAGGGCCCGTGAGACCGCCCCCGGTACTGCGTCCCCGTGATGAGGTGTTCGGCGCCCGCGCCCTGGCAGCGATGTTCCTCGGCTCCGCCCTGCTGCTGGTCACGTACGTGCTGGTGCAGCCCGAGCCGCTGCCCGAGGGTGGCACGGCGATCGCGGCCGGGCTGCTCGCCGGGCTGGTCGTCTGCGGCGTCACGCTCGTCACCGTTCCGGGGGCCGTGCTGACGCGGCTGTGCATGTGGGTGGTGCTGCCGGTCGTGGGGCTCGGCGTCATCAGCACCGTGGCGGTGTCCATGCCCGAGCGGCTCGATCTGGCCCACCCGCTCTTCGGGCTCGTCATCCTCTACACCGCCTCCCAGTTGCGTGCGCCGGTCGCCGCCGTGGTCACCGCCCTCACCATCGGGTGCGACGTCACGGTCCTGGCGCTGGTCGAGCCGCCGGCGGAGGCGCTGGTCGACGCCGTCTTCATCGGCATGGTCCATGCCGCCACCGCCGGACTCCTCGTCCTGGTCAAGAACCGGGTCGAACGGTTGATGAGCGCCCTGGAGCGGCAGGCCGCCGTGGACGGGCTCACCGGTCTGGTGACCCGGCGGGTGCTCGACGACGCCCTGTCCAGTGCCCTGTCCGCGTCCTCCACCCCCGAGGGGACGGCACTGGTACTGGTCGACGTGGACACCTTCAAGAACATCAACGACCTCCACGGCCACCCCGTGGGCGACGACGCGCTGGTGCACCTGGCCGGCGTGCTGCGCCGCCACGTGCGCTCCCAGGACGCCGTGCTGGGGCGCCTCGGTGGCGACGAACTCGCCGTGCTGCTGCCCGGCTGCTGGGCTGCGACCGCCGCCGAACGAGCCGAGCACCTGGTCACCGCTGTCCGGGCCACCCCGCTGCAGCTAGCCGACGGCACGCTGCTGGCGTTGTCGGTGAGCGTGGGCATCGCACACGCCCCGCAGCACGCCACCGAGCTGCGCACTCTCTACGCCGCCGCTGACGGCGCGCTCTACGAGGCCAAGCGCACCGGCCGCGACCGCGCCGTCCTCGCCTCCTGACATCCCGGTCGACGTCGTCGGCACGTCGCGTCAGGAGGACGGGCCCGGGCCGACCCCACCGGGACGGCTCAGCGGCCGGCGTCGAGCAGGGTGAGGACGGCGTCCGCGGTGCCCGGCGCCAGCGGCAGGTGCGGCAGGACGGCGGGCAACTCCTCGGGCTCGATCCCCTCGGCCAGCAGCGCGCTGAGCACCCGGTCGGCCTGCGTCGGCGGCACCGGCTCGTCGAGCTCGGCGAGCGCGGCCCGGGCGAGGAAGACCGCGCCCGACGCGGCGGGGTCCTCCTCCGGCGGCGCAGCCGGCGGGGGGGCGGCGGCCTCCCGGGTCATCGCCTCGGCCGCCCGCACCAGCGACAGCGGCAGCCCCTCGGCCTCGACCTCGAGCAGCGGGACGTCGGCCAGCGCGGCCAGCACCAGGTGCTCGGCCTCGGTCCGCAGCGACGCCTCCCACTCCCCCGCCCGGACCACGCCGACCAGGTCGCGGCCGTCCTCCCCGAGGTCGTCGAGCAGCTCGGCCCACTCCGCCCGCCGCGTGACCCGGGCCCGGTCGGCGGCGAGCACGCAGGTGGCCAGCACGAACGGCTCGATCACCTCGCGGTCGAACCGGTCGGCGTACACCACCCCGTCGGGGTCCACCGCGTTGAGCACGTCGCGGAAGCTGCCCGGCCGGGCGTCGCCGAGGTCGAGGCGGCCGTCCTCCTCGCCGGACAGCGCCTGGCCACGGGCGATCCGGTCACCGTTCGTCCCGCCGGTCGCCCGCAGCCGGCCGCGGCGCCGCTCGTGGTGCGGCCGGTCGGAGAGGCCCACGCTCCACGCGCACGCCTCGGCGATCAGCGCGGGCAGCCGCTCCCTCAGCACCTCGCGAGCGAGCCGTCCCATCCAGTCGACGTCGAACACGCCTCCCAGCGTCCCCCGCGGGGCGGGGTCCCGCCGCCTGGTGACGTGCTGGCACGGCCCCTCCGCAGGGGCCCGCCGCCGGCCCCGTCCAGAGGCTCGTCCCGAGCTCGCGAGCAATGAGGACGGGGTCCTCGTCCGGTGGGGGACGGAAGGGTCCTCGTTCAGCCGAACAGCTCTCCCAGGAACGACTGCTTGCGCTTGGACGAGTGCCGGTGCCCGGACGAGTGCTGCTGCTTCTGCACCTGGTTGAGCACCTCGCCGACGACCGCGCCGAGCCCGCCCGACCCGTACCCACCCGAGCCGTGCCCGGCGGAGCCCTGTCCTGCCGGGCCGTGCCCGTGCCCACCGGCGGAGGACGTCGACGGCGCCCCCGACGGGGGCCGGCCGCCACCGTGCCACGCGGTCTCGGCGTCGACCAGCCGCTCCAGCTCACCGCGGTCGAGGAAGATGCCGCGGCACTCCGTGCACTGGTCGACGTGCACGCCGTTGCGCTCGTAGCTGCGCATCGGCCCCTGGCACTTGGGACAGGTCAGCTCCATGGCCCGGCAACGGGTGGCACACCGCGCACGTTCCCCCCACGACCGACACGCCACGCCGCCCCCGGTGCCCTGGGGCTACCCGCCGGTAGCAAGTGTGGGATCGTCGGACTCCCACGCTGCGAGACGGCACGGTCGCCGTCAGGAGAGAGGCCCGATGCGGTTGCAACTGTCCCCGGAGTTGGAGGCCTTCCGGGAGGAGATGCGGACGTTCTTCACCACCCAGGTGCCCCAGGAGATCCGGAACACCGTCGCGGCTCACCGGCACGTGACCAAGGAGCAGTACGTCCAGAGCCAGCGGGTGCTCAACGCGGCCGGTCTCGCGGTGCCGCACTGGCCGGTGGAGTGGGGTGGCAAGGACTGGTCGCCGCTGCAGCGCCACATCTGGCGCGAGGAGCTGCAGCTGGCCTGCGTCCCCGAGCCGCTGGCCTTCAACACCAGCATGATCGGCCCGGTCATCGCGGCGTTCGGCAACCAGGAGCAGAAGGAGCGCTTCCTGCCGAGGACGGCGAACCTCGACATCTGGTGGTGCCAGGGCTTCTCCGAGCCCGACGCCGGTTCCGACCTCGCCAGCCTGCGCACCACCGCGGTGCGCGACGGCGACGACTGGGTCGTCAACGGCCAGAAGACCTGGACGACGCTCGGCCAGCACGCCGACTGGATCTTCTGCCTGGTCCGCACCGACCCGACCGCGGAGAAGAAGCAGCGCGGCATCTCGCTGCTGGTGTTCCCGATGGACACCCCCGGGGTCACCCTGCGGCCCATCGAGCTCATCGACGGCGGCTTCGAGGTCAACGAGGTCTTCTTCGAGGACGTCCGCGTGCCGGCGGAGAACCTCATCGGCGAGGAGAACCGCGGCTGGGACTACGCCAAGTTCCTGCTCGGCAACGAGCGGGTCGGCATCGCCCGCATCGGCTCCACCAAGCGCATGCTGGCCCAGGCCAAGGCCCACGCGCGGGAGGTCACCGTCGGCGGCCGCCCACTGCTGGAGGACCCCCGCACGGCAGCGCGCATCGCCGAGCTGGAGAACGAGCTGCTCGCCCTCGAGCTCACCGCGCTGCGCGTGGTCGCCAACTCCGCCGACGGCAAGCCGCACCCGGCCTCGTCGGTGCTCAAGCTCCGCGGCTCGGAGCTGCAGCAGGCCGCCACCGAGCTGGTCGTCGACATCGCCGGCCCGCTCTCGCTGTCCTCGTTCGCCGACGGCGGCTCCGAGGTCCCGGACTGGGCGCGCGTCGCGACGCCGCACTACCTGAACTACCGCAAGGTCTCCATCTACGGAGGCTCCAACGAGGTGCAGCGCACCATCATCGCCGGCACGATCCTGGGGCTCTGAGGCAACCGTGGACTTCACCTTCGACAGTGAGCAGAACGACCTCCGGGGGGCCGTGCGCGGTCTGCTGGAGCGCGCCTACGGCGACGGCGAGCAGCGCCGCCGGGTGACCGCGAGCGACCCGGGCTTCGACGAGAAGACCTGGTCGCGGCTGGCCGAGATGGGGCTGCTGGGGCTGCCCTTCGCCGAGGAGCACGGCGGCATGGGCGCCGGGCCGATCGAGGTGGCAGTCGTCGCCGAGGAGATCGGCCGGGTGCTCGCGCCCGAGCCGTTCGTCGAGGCGGTCGTGCTGGCCGGCGGGCTGGTCGCCGCCCTCGGCACCGACGCGCAGAAGGCCGAGGTCCTCGCCGGCATCGCCGAGGGGACGACGCTGGCCGCCGTCGCGCACGCCGAGCCGGGCACCCGCTGGAGCCCGTCGGCCGCAGCCGTCACCGCCACGCAGGACGGCGGCTCCTGGACGCTCACCGGCGTCAAGGAGCCGGTGCTCAACGGCGCGCGGGCCGACGTCCTCGTCGTCTCCGCGGTGGTCAGAAGCGGGACGGCGGTGTTCCTCGTCCGCAGCGACGCGGCTGGCCTGACCCGCACCGGCTACCGCACCCACGACGGTGGCCGCGCGGCGAACGTGCGCTTCGACGGCACCCCGGCCGAGCTGCTCGGCGAGGGCACGGCCGACCGGACCGCGGAGGTCGAGCGGGTGCTCGCCGAGGGGCGCATCGCCTACGCCCACGAGGCCATCGGCTCGATGGACACGGCGCTGCGCACCACCGCCGAGTACCTCAAGACCCGCAAGCAGTTCGGCGTGACGCTCAACCGGTTCCAGGCGCTCACCTTCCGCGCCGCGGACATGTACGTCTCGCTCGAGCTGGCCCGCAGCACCGCGCTGTGGGCGTCGATGGTCGTCGACGCCGGCGGGGACGTCGTCGCCGCCGCCGACCGCGCCCGGCTGCAGACCAGCCGCGCCGGCCGGCACATCGGCAAGGAGGCGATCCAGCTGCACGGCGGGATCGGGGTGACCGCCGAGTACACGGTCGGCCACCACACCAGCCGGCTCACCGCGATCGACCACGTCCTGGGCGACGGCGACTGGGCGCTGTCCCGCCTGGCCGCGGACGTGGACGCGCACGAGACGGTCGACCCGCTGGGCGCGCCCTACACCGGGTAGGGGCCCTCCTGCCGCTCGCGAGCTCGCGGCGGGACCCTGCAGGAGGGCCACCGCGGCCGGCGTCCCCCGCGTGGGGGCGCCGGCCGCGGCCGTCTCCGGGAACGAGCGCGGCGGTCCTCCCGCCCCCGGAGCCGGCCCGCGTCCCTAGCCTCCCGGTGTGCTCACGTCCCCGCTGCTCGTGCCGCTCCTCCTCGCGGTCGCGGGCCTGGCCTCCTGGGGCGCCGCCCGGTTCGTCCGCCGTCGGCGCGGGCGGACGGTTACCGCGCTGGTGGCGCTCTTGGCCTTCCTCGCGGTGCCCGGCGGGGGTCTGCAGCTGTGGGCACTGGCCGCGCTCGACTCCTCCGCGGTCGCACGGGCGGTGGTCTGGCGCGACGCCGACGTCGACGACTGGCGTCGCTTCCCGGCGCTGCCGGTCCCGGCGGGCGCGCGGACCCTGCAGCTCCGGCCGGGGTCCCTGCCCACCGGCGTCCTGGACGAGGTGACCCCGCCCGGCGGCGCCACCGAGGACCTGGACGCGCTGCTGGAGCGCACCGGGACCCAGGCCTTCCTCGTCCTGCGCGGGGACGAGCTCGTCGTCGAGCGGTACCTGCACGGCGGGAACCGGGAGGGGACCCAGACGTCGTTCTCCGTGGCGAAGTCGGTCCTCTCCACCCTCGTCGGCATCGCCGTCGACCGCGGTGAGATCGGGAGCCTCGACGACCCGGTCACCGCCTACGTGCCGGAGCTGCTGGACCGCGACGAGGACTTCACCCGGGTCACCCTGCGCTCGCTGGTCACCATGTCGTCGGGCCTGCGCTACGAGGAGCACGGCCTGCCCTGGAGCGACGACTCGGTCACCTACTACTCCCCCGACCTGCGCGCGACGGCCCTCTCGGTGGAGATCGACGAGGCCCCGGGCCTCCGCTGGCACTACGACAACTACAACCCGCTGCTCGTGGGGCTGGTCCTGGAGCGGGCCACCGGCACGCCGGTGGCGCAGTACGCGAGCGAGGTGCTGTGGCAGCCGCTCGGGGCCGAGGCCGACGCGTCGTGGAGCGCCGACAGCGAGGAGCACGGCTTCGCGAAGATGGAGAGCGGGTTCAACGCGCGCGCCGTGGACTACGCCCGCTTCGGGTACCTGTTCGCGCACGAGGGCCGCGTCGGCGACCGGCAGGTGGTGCCCGCGGCCTGGGTCGCCGAGGCCACCGCCCGCGACACCTCTACCGACCCGGCCGAGCACTACCAGTACTGGTGGTGGGTCGACACCGAGCGGGAGGGCCGCTTCTCCGCACGCGGCAACAAGGGTCAGTACGTCTACGTCGACCCCACCACCGACGTGGTCGTCGTCCGGATGGGACGGGACCACGGCATCGACGACTGGCCCGCGGTCCTGCGCGACGTCGCCGACCGGGTCCAGGCCGCCGGGTCGTGAGAGGGCCTACTCCCCGAGCATGGCCAGGCGCAGCTCGTCGGCCTCGGCGCGCACCCGCTCCAGCACCGGCGGGACGGCGTCCTCCCGCAACTGCCCGCCGGTGAGCTCCTCGACCGGCACCGGCACGTGGTCCTCGACCGTCAGCCGGGCCGCGATCTCGAGCGCCGCGCGCAGCAGCGCGCCGTCCTGGTCGCCGTGGTCGTCGACCGCACCCAGCGGGGTGACCATGCTCGCCGGGAAGCCCCACTGCTCGAGTGCCACCGCGGTGAGCCGGTGGGCGTGGATCCCGTAGCGTCGCGCCTCGGCCGCACGGCGACCCGCGGCGGTCGGCTCAGCGGCCGACAGCTCGGTGTAGCCCTCGGGGTCGCTGTGGTGGAGCAGCGCGACGCCGAGCGGGGCCAGCAGACCCAGGCACAGGGCGTCCTGCGGGCGCTCGCCGAACCGCGGGGCCAGCGTGGCGGCGCCGAGCGCGACACAGCTGCTCATCCCCCAGAACCCCTCGGGCAGCCGCAACTCGTCGCCCAGGCCGGTCAGCGCGACGGTCGCCATGGTGCGCACGGTGGGGAAGCCGACGACGGTGACCGCGATCTGCAGCGAGGTGACCCGCCCACGCATGCCGAAGTAGGCGGAGTTGGCCAGCTTCATCACCCGGCCGGCCAGCGCGACGTCGGAGGCCAGGGTCCGGGCGAGGGTGCGCGCGTCGGTGTCGTCGGAGTCGGCCATCGACACGAGCTGCGCGGCGATCGGCTGTTGAGCGGCCATCGTCTCGATGTTGCTCAGCACCGCCTCCAGGTCGAAGGACGGCGTGGCGGCCAGGGTCGTGCGCACGGCTGCTCCCGGGAGGACGAGGCGGCTGACGGTCATCGGGCGGAGGCCGCGTACCAGGCAGCGGCGCGGTCGCCCGTCATCGGTCGGGCGAGGGCGAAGCCCTGCAGGAAGCCGGCTCCCAGGTCCGCGAGCTGTGCGGCCTGCTCCTCGGTCTCCACGCCCTCCGCGACGGTCGTCAGGTCGAGGCTGCGGGCCAGCGCGATGACCGCCGAGGCGATCTCGGGGTGCCCGTCGGCGAGCTCGGCGACGAACGAACGATCCACCTTGAGGACGTCCACCGGCAGGTGGCGCAGGTAGGACAGCGACGAGTAGCCGGTACCGAAGTCGTCGATGGCCAGGGAGACGCCGAGGTCGCGCAGCTGGTCGAGCACATCGCGGGCCGAGGACGGATCCTCCATCAGTGCGGACTCCGTGATCTCGATCTGCAGTCGCGACGGGTGCAGCCCGTGCCGCTCCAGGGCGGCGACCACGTGGCCGTGCAGGTGCTCGTCGAGCTGCAGCGCTGAGACATTGACGTTGGCCCGCTGCGGGGCGGCACCGCCCAGCACACGGTCCCACTCGGCCAGCTGGCGGCAGGTCTCGTCGAGCACCAACAGGCCGAGCACGCCGATCAGCCCGCCCTCCTCGGCCAGGGCGACGAACACCGTCGGGCTGATCGGGCCGCGCAGGGGGTGGTGCCAGCGGGCCAGCGACTCGACGGCCACCGGGGCGCCGTCGTCGGCGCGGAAGATCGGCTGGTAGAGCAGCGTGATCTCCCTCCGCTCGATCGCCTCGCGCAGCTCGGCGACCAGCCGCAGCTTGTCCCGCGCCTCGGCCCGGGCGCGCTCGTCGAGCACGCTGATCCGGCCCTTGCCGCCGGCCTTGGCCTGGCACACCGCGATGTCGCCGTCGCGGATCAGGTCCTCGGCTGCGTGGTGTCCCGTGGTCTGAACGGTGACGCCGACGCTGGCGTGCGGGCGGACGTCGACCCCGCCGAGGCGCACCGACTGCGCCAGCGCCGCGGCGATCCGCTCGGCCAGCGTGACCGCGGCGTCCTCGTCGAGGTCCTCGCCGATGACGACGAACCCGTCACCGCCGGAGCGTGCCACCAGGTCACCGGGGCGCACCGTGGCGCGCAGCCGGGTGGCGACCTCCACGAGCAGCTCGTCGCCGGCGGCGTGGCCCAGGGACTCGTTGACGACGGTGAGGTCGTCCAGGTCGAGGGAGATGACGGCCAGGCGGCCGGTGCCGGGCCGGAACCGCTCGGCCACGTGCTCCGCGAGCAGGGTGCGGTTGGGCAGCCCGGTGAGCGGATCGTGGTGGGCCTGGTGCGCCAGCCGGGCCTCGAAGGCCAGCCGGTCGGTGATGTCCTCGATGGTGCCGACGAAGCCCGCCCCGACGCCGGGGGTGAACAGTTGCGAGAGGCGGAGGACCGTCGTCCGCTCGCCGCCGTCGCCTCGGACGAGCCGGGCCCTAATCCTCCCGTCGCGCCCGCCGAGGACGGCGACGACCTGCTCGATGACGTCGTCGAGGTCGTCCGGGTGCACCGTGGCCATCCAGCCGGTGCCCAGCAGCTGCTCGGCCTGCAGGCCCACCAGGCTGCAGAAGGCGTCGTTGACGTGCGCCAGGCGCATGCCCTGCTCGGAGAGGACCGTGGGCACCGGCGAGCGCTCGGTCAGCGTGGCCAGGCGCCGCTCGTGGGCCTCGGCGGTGGCCCGCAGGACCCGCTCGGATCCGCTGTCGACCGGGACCAACTGCAGGGTCCAGGTCCGCCCGCTCGGCGTCGGGGTGCACAGCACGAGAACCCCCAGGAGCGCGCCGCTGGCGGTGCGGACGGACAGGTTCATGCGTGCGCTGCGCTCGCGGCGGAGCAGCAGCCCGACCTCCGCGCCGCGCAGCGACGGCACCAGCGCGGCGACCGTGAGCGACTGCAGGTCGTCCACCCCGTAGCCGAGCAGTTGGGTGGCGCCCTCGTTGCCCCAGGCGATCCGCGGCGTCCCGTCCACGACCTCGGCCAGCAGGAGCACGAGCGTGTCGCTCACCGCGGCTCCGTAGAAGACCGACGAGACGATCTCCGTCGGGACCAGCGGCACAGCGGTCGCGGTCGTCGACACGCGCCCCCCTCCCGATCAGGCGGCGACCGGCATCCGTGCCTCTCGTCCGCCAGGAGAGGAGTACGGCACCCAGAGGTGTGCCCACCAGTCGGGGACGGCGCCCCTCACCCTCCCGGGGTGGAGCCGCCGGGCCCGCAGGCGTGGACCGGTCGGTGCGCTCGCTGCGGGGGGTGACACAGTGCACTCACGGAGGAGCCCCGCGGTTCGGCATGATCTCCCCGGCGGCGACACCGGTGCACGCCGTCCCGGACCGCGCGCCCACCGGCGTGCACCACCGCTGTACCGGACCGCACCGTCACCGGCGACGGGCGGCGACCGACCCGTGCTGGAGGAACCGGACGTGCTCATCGGAGTCCCTCGGGAGACCCGCCCCGGCGAGACGCGCGTGGCGGCGACGCCGACCACCGTGCGCCAGCTGACCGCGCTCGGCTACGCCGTCGTGGTCGAGACCGCCGCGGGGACGGCGGCCAGCTTCCCCGACGACGGTTACCGCGAGGCCGGGGCCCGGGTGGGCACGGCGGACGACGCCTGGGGCGCCGACGTCGTCCTGCACGTGGCCAAGCCGACCGCCGAGGAGGTCGGGCGGCTGCGCGACGGCGCCGTGTTGGTCAGCACCCTGGCGCCCGCGCTGGACCCGGACCTGCTCGCGACCCTGGCCGCCCGGCCGATCACCGCGCTGGCGATGGACGCCGTCCCGCGGATCAGCCGGGCCCAGTCCCTGGACGTGCTGAGCTCGATGGCCAACATCGCCGGCTACCGGGCGGTCATCGAGGCCGCGCACGCCTTCGGCCGCTCCTTCACCGGGCAGGTGACCGCGGCCGGCAAGGTGCCCCCGGCGACGGTGCTCGTCGTCGGCGCGGGCGTCGCGGGGCTGGCCGCCATCGGCGCGGCCAGCAGCCTGGGCGCGATCGTGCGGGCCACCGACGTCCGGCCGGAGGTCGCCGAGCAGATCGCCTCCATGGGCGGCCAGTACGTCGGGGTGCCGGCCGACGAGGAGTCCAGCGGCGGCGGCACCGGGTACGCGAGCGTCACCTCCGCCGACTACGACCGGCGGGCCGCTGCGATGTACGCCGAGCAGGCCCGCGAGGTGGACATCGTGATCACCACCGCGCTGATCCCCGGGCGTCCGGCGCCGCGGCTGCTCACCGAGGAGATGGTCGCCGCCATGCGGCCGGGCAGCGTGGTGGTCGACATGGCCGCCGCGCAGGGCGGCAACGTGGCCGGCTCGGTGCCCGACGAGGTCGTCGTCACCCCGAACGGCGTGACGATCATCGGCTACACCGACCTGCCCGGCCGGCTGCCCGGCCAGGCCTCGCAGCTGTTCGGCACCAACCTGGTCAACCTGGTCAAGCTGCTCACCCCCGGCAAGGACGGGCGGCCGGTCCTCGACCTCGACGACGTCGTCCAGCGCTCCATGACGGTGGTGCGGGACGGCGAGCTGCTGTGGCCGCCCCCACCGGTCCAGGTGTCGGCCGCACCCACCGCGGCACCCGCGCCCCGGCCGGCCGCACCGGCGCCGGCACCGCGGGCACCGCGCTCCCCCGCCCGCACCGCCGCCGTCGTCGGCGTCGCGGCAGCGCTGCTGTTCCTCGCCGCGGCGTTCTCGCCGAACCAGCTCATCGGCAACCTGACGGTGTTCGCGCTCGCGGTCGTCGTGGGCTTCTACGTCATCGGCAACGTGCACCACGCGCTGCACACCCCGCTGATGAGCGTCACCAACGCGATCTCCGGGATCATCGTGGTCGGCGCCCTGCTGCAGATCGGCCACACCAGCGCCCTGGTCACCGTGCTGGCCACGGTCGCCGTGCTGGTCGCCAGCATCAACGTCTTCGGCGGCTTCGCCGTGACCCGCCGCATGCTCGGCATGTTCACGAGGAGCTGACATGACCGCCGTCTCCGCCGCCGCCGCGGCCTACATCGTCGCCGCCCTGCTCTTCGTCCTCAGCCTGGCCGGCCTGTCCCGGCACGAGACGGCGCGGGCCGGTAACGGGTACGGCATCGCCGGCATGGCGGTCGCGCTGGCCGCCACCGTCGGGCTCGCGGCCCGCAGCATCGAGGCCGCCGCCGTCGGGCTCATCGTCGTCGCCATGGCCGGCGGTGCCGCCATCGGGCTGTGGCGGGCCCGCCGGGTGCAGATGACCGGCATGCCCGAGCTGATCGCGCTGCTGCACAGCTTCGTCGGCCTGGCCGCCGTCCTGGTCGGGTGGAACGGCTACCTGTCGGTCGAGGCGAACGCCGGGGAGCAGACCGAGGTGCCGGCCGACCTCCTGGGCATCCACTCCGCCGAGGTGGTGATCGGCGTGTTCATCGGCGCGGTCACCCTCACCGGCTCGATCGTCGCGTTCCTCAAGCTCTCGGCGCGGATCAGGAGCAACCCGCTGATGCTGCCCGGGCGCAACTGGCTCAACCTGGGCGCGCTGGTCGCCTTCGCCGCGCTGACCGTCGCCTTCGTCGTCTCCCCCGGCCTGGGCCTGCTGACCGCCGTCACGGTGCTGGCGCTCGCCCTGGGCTGGCACCTGGTCGCCTCGATCGGCGGCGGTGACATGCCGGTCGTCGTCTCGATGCTCAACAGCTACTCGGGGTGGGCGGCCGCGGCGTCGGGCTTCCTGCTCGACAACGACCTGTTGATCATCACCGGCGCGCTGGTCGGCTCCTCGGGTGCCTACCTCAGCTACATCATGTGCCGGGCGATGAACCGGTCGTTCCTCTCGGTCATCGCCGGCGGCTTCGGCAACGAGGGCAGCACGGCCTCCGGCACCGCGGACGGCGAGCACACCGAGGTCACCGCCGAGGAGGTCGCCGAACTGCTGCGCGATGCCCAGTCGGTGGTCATCACGCCGGGCTACGGGATGGCGGTGGCACACGCCCAGTACCCGGTCGCCGAGCTGACCCGCCAGCTGACCGAGCGCGGGGTCGACGTCCGCTTCGGCATCCACCCGGTCGCCGGCCGGCTGCCCGGGCACATGAACGTGCTGCTGGCCGAGGCCAAGGTGCCCTACGACATCGTCCTGGAGATGGACGAGATCAACGACGACCTCGCCAAGACCGACGTGGTGCTGGTCATCGGCGCCAACGACACGGTCAACCCGGCCGCCCTGGAGGACCCGGGCAGCCCGATCGCCGGCATGCCGGTGCTGCAGGTCTGGGAGGCCGAGCACGTCGTCGTCTTCAAGCGGTCGATGAGCACCGGGTACGCCGGCGTCCAGAACCCGCTGTTCTTCCGGGAGAACACCCGGATGCTCTTCGGTGACGCCCGCGAGCGGGTCGAGGACATCCTCAAGTCGCTGTAGCGGGACGGTCGGCGACCGCGGGCCGCCGCCCCGGTGACCCGTCAGTGCAGCAGCGGCGAACCCGCGGACGAACCCGACGACAGGAGCAGGTCCCGCCCACCAGGGCCTGCACCCCGAGCAGCGCAGCGAGGCGTCGCCGCGGGGCGCCGACGCCCCGGGGAGGACGCGGGGGCCGCCCCGGCCGAGTGGCTGCGGGTTGCGGCGACGGCCCCGCTCGCGGACGGTTGTGCCGTGGACCCCCTCCGTGGCCTGGGCCTCCCCCGCATCCCCGGCCTGTCCGAGCTGGTCGACGTCCTGCAGAAGCAGACCGAGGCGATGGCCCAGCTGCCGCGGACGCTGGCCGACCTCAACAGCGCCGTCCGGGAGCTGATCACGGCCACGCGGGTGGCCACCGAGACCATCACGTCGGCGCAGCGGACCGCCGAGCGGCTCGAGGGCCTGGTCGACGAGCTGGAGGAACCGGTGCGGGCGCTGCGGCCCGGGCTCGAGCGCGTCGGCCGGGTGCTCGACGACCCGGCCGTCGACACCCTGCCCGACACGCTGCGCACCGTCGCCGACGACCTCCTCCCGCTGGTGCACGGGCTGCGCCAGGCCACCGACCGCGTCGGCACGGTCGCCGGCCTCCTGCGCCGCCGTGCGCCCGGGACCAGGGGCCGCCCGGAGGACGACGCGCCCCTGGCCTGACCGTCCGTAGCTGGTCCTCCCGGGCCGACGACGCGCAGCAGGACGGCGTGGGTGGCGGCGGGCTGCTCGCGGGACCACGTGGCCTCGGAGCGGTACGTCGGTGGGTGCCGCGGCACTCACCGACGTACTGCCCCGGGACACCGCTGCGTCCGGGCCCTGGGCCCGGAGGGGGTCGTCAGCCGCGAGCGCGCTGGAGCAGGAAGGCGAACGGGTCGGGCAGGCCGCGCATGTCCATCAGCCCGAGCAGCAGGTCCGGGCCGACCCGACGGAAGACGTCGACCACCGGCAGCCGGTCGTAGACCAGCGCCGCGGTGGGCACGCCGCGGTGCACGACCGGGCGCAGCCGGGCGGTGGGACGGCGGGTGGTCAGCAGCGGCCGGGCGGCGCGGAACGCCAGCCGCGCCGGGGCGCTGCGGGCCAGGCCGGGTGCGCGGCGCAGCAGGGCCAGCGGCGCCGGCGCCGGATCGATCGGCCGCGGCCGGCCCGCCCGGTCCGGGAAGAGCAGCGGGTGCACGGTGTCGGGGTCGACGACCTCCTTGCCCCACCAGCGGTGCGCGGTCAGCAGCCCGTCCAGCCGCGAGCCGGTGGGCAGCTCGGCGCCCCGCCAGCGGCCGGTCATCTCCTCGACCGCCACACCGGGCAGCCGGTCGGCGAAGGCGAGGACGTCGGCCGGTGCGGCGCCGCCGCGGTGCCGCTCGACCCAGCAGACGGCGTCCTCGGCGCTCACGGGTCCTCCTCGCTGGCGCTCGTCGGCCGCGTTCGCGGCGCTGCTGTGCCCATGTGTTCGCTCGCGAGCTCGCTCACGCTGCGCCCCAGTGCGGCGGGTGCTCGAGCCCGGCGGGCAGCGAGGTCGCGGCGTCCCCGCGGGCGCCGGCCACCTGGCGCCGGGTGAGGAACAGCGCGCCGGAGAGGTCGGCGCCGCGCACGTCCGCGCCCCGCAGGTCGGCGCCGAGCAGGTCGGTCAGCTGCAGGTCGGCACCGCGCAGGTCCGCGCCGATCAGCAGCGCTCCGCGCAGGCTCGCCCCGCGGAGGTCCACGCGCCGCAGGTCGGCGCCGGCGAGGTCGGCATTGCGCTGGTCGGCCCGGCGCCGTTGGAGGACCCCCCGCCCTCCCCCGCTCGCAGGCTCGCGGCGGGCTCCCGCGGGGGGTCGCCTGCGGACGCCGGCCCGCGCCAGCTCGCTGACCGACAGCAGCAGCGCGCCGGCCTCCGCCTGCAGGACCCCGGCGTCCGCGGCCGCGAGCTCCCCGGCGTCCGCGGCGGTGAGCCGCTCGACGCGCCCGCGCATGGCGGCCAGCTCCCGGTGCAGCGGCGCCGCCGCCGGGAGAGCCAGCGCCTCGGCCAGGTACCACAGCAGCTCGTGCAGCAGCCGCTGGACGCCGAAGGCCGCGAACACCGCCGCCGCCTGCTCCGGGGAGTCCCGCCAGGGCAAGGCGCCGGCGAAGGTCACCTGCACGGTCTGCTGCCCGGCGCCGAAGCAGTCGAAGACCGTGCAGCCGGGGAAGCCGCGCTCGCGCAGTTCGGCGTGGATGCCGCAGCGGTCGTCGTCCCGCAGGTTCGGGCAGGCGTGCCCGGCCGGCTTGTCGATCGCGAAGTCGGCCGAGGCGACGAACGCGGGAGCCACGCAGCACAGCCCGGCGCAGCGGGTGCAGTCCGCGCGCAGCCGGGTGCGGGCCTCGGCGGCGTCGGGCACGGGCCCTCCCTCGCAGGATCGGTCAGGCGGTCGGGCGCTCCAGCGTCACCAGCACGCCCTCGACACCGCCCGGGCCGATCCGGCCCTTCACCTCGACCGAGGTGATCGCCTTGAGCTGCCACCCCTCGCGGGCGTGCTGGTTGAGCACCTTCTCCAGCTTGTCACCCGACATCTTCCCGCCGATCAGGCCCTCGCGGAGCTCGACCACCCGGTACTCGTAGCGCTGCGCCACGGCGTCCTCCTCGCGTCGGTGTGCGGTCCTGCCGCGATGATGCCCTCGTGGACGTGCTGAGCAGCCGGGTCCTCCTCCGGCCGGTCGACCCCGCGCGGTCGCAGGCCTTCTACCGCGACGTGCTGGGGCTCGCGGTGTACCGCGAGTTCGGGCCGCCCGAGCACCCCGGGGTGGTGTTCTTCCTCGGCAACGGCCTGCTCGAGGTCTCCGGGCCCGGCGACGAGCCGGCGCGCGGCCTGGCGCTGTGGGTACAGGTGCGCGACGTCGCCGCCGAGGTCGCGCGGCTGCGCGCCGCCGGGACGACGGTGCTGCGCGACCCGCGGACCGAGCCGTGGGGCCTGGTCGAGGCGTGGGTCGCCGACCCCGAGGGCGTGCGCATCGTGCTGGTGGAGGTGCCGACCGACCACCCGCTGCGGCGCGACCAGCGGTAACTCAGGGGCGCGGCGTCGTCCCCGCCGTGCCGTCGTCGGGGTCGCCGGGCCGGCGGACCAGGTCGGCGACCGACTCCTCCAGCCGCGCCCAGGTCGTGCTCCACTCCACCAGCGGGTCGAGGATCCGCTCGAAGACGGCCAGCTGCTCGTCGAAGGCCTGCAGCTGGGCGGTCATCGCCGCGATCTGCTGCCGCTGGCTGCGCACCGCCCGGTCGATGGCGCGCAGCTGTGCCGCCGACAGCGCGCCGGGCGGTGAGGGCAGCCGCGGCAGCGAGAAGGGCACCGCGCCGCGCGCGCGGTCGGTGAAGGCGCGCAGCTGGCCGACGAACTCCTCGACCGACCGGCTCACCCGGTTCCCGGACCCGGTCTCACGCCCGCCGGCGTCGTGCTCGCTCATGCCCCCATCCTCGCGCCCGCGGGCGGCCGGCGCGCTCCCGGGCGTGCCAGGCTGGGAACGTGGTGGTCGCACACCTCGTCGCGGTCGTGCACGCGCTCGCCGTCGTCCTCATGGTGACCGGCGCGCTGGTCGCGCTGCGCCGGCCGCGGTTCCTGCTGGTGCACGCGCCGGTGGCCGCGGCGATCCTCGCGGTGCACCTGGCCGGGGCGCCCTGCCCGCTGACCGAGCTGGAGCTGGCGCTGCGCGAGCGCGCCGGCGGTGCGGCGTACACCGGGGGCTTCCTCGGTCACCACGTGTTCGCACCGCTCGGTCTGGACGTCGGCAGTCCCGCCGTCCAGGCCGGCATCTACACCGTCGCGCTGGTGCCCAACGTGGTCGGCTACGGGCTGCTGACGGTGCGGGCCGGCCGGGGCCGGGTGAGGACGGAGGCGGTGATCCACCCGGCATCGTCAGACTGAGCCGATGACGGGGACGATCTCGCGGGTCCAGACGCTGGGTGGGCCGACGCTGTTCGTCCTGCTGTGGAGCACCGGTTTCGTCGGCGCCAAGTACGGGCTGCCCTACGCCGAGCCGTTCACCTTCCTCAGCCTGCGCCTGGGCGTCGCCGCGGCCCTGCTCGGCGTCCTCGCCGTCGCGCTGCGCTCGGCCGGCATGCCCTCCCGCCCGCAGTACGGCCGCGCCGCGGTCGCCGGGCTGCTGCTGCACGGCGGATACCTGGGCGGCGTCTTCTACGGCATCTCGCTGGGCGTGCCCGCGGGAGTGGCGGCGGTGGTCGTCAGCCTGCAACCGGTGCTCACCGCCGTCCTCGCCGCGGGGGTGCTCGGCGAGCGGCCCGCGGCGCGCCAGTGGCTCGGGCTGGCGCTCGGCGTCGGGGGCGTCGCGATGGTCGTCGGCCCCGGCATCACCGACGCCGGCCCGGCCGAGCCGCTCCCGGTGGCCGGACTCGTCGCGTGTGTCGTGGCGCTCGCCTCGGGGACGCTGGGCACCGTCTACCAGAAGCGGCACGGCGACTCCATCCCGCTGGTCTGGGGGACGGCGGTGCAGTACGCGGCGGCCGCGGCCGTGCTGCTGGGAATCGCGGGAGCGACCGAGGACACGTCGATCCGGTGGACCGGTGAGTTCGTCGCCGCGTTCGTCTGGCTGGTGCTGTTCCTGTCGATCGGCGCCGTCCTGCTGCTGCTCCTGCTCCTGCGCCGGGGCACGGCCGCGGGCGTCTCCAGCCTCTACTACCTCGTGCCGGTGGCCACCGCCGTCGAGGCGTACCTGCTCTTCGGCGAGCGGGTCGGCGGGCTGTCGCTCGTGGGGATCGGGGTCACCGCACTCGGTGTCGCGCTGGTGGTGGCGCCGCCGCGGAAGCGGTGACTCAACACGGGACGAGCCCCCGCAGCGTCTCGGCGTTCCGCACGGCGTGCCCGTGCCCGTCGTTGTTGAAGTAGACGTAGACGTCGCGGCCGTCGCGCGCCCACTCGCCGATCCGGTCGGCCCACCAGCGCAGGTCGGCGTCGGGGTAGGAGCCGGCGTAGAGATGGGCGTCGTCCGGGCCGTGCAGGCGCACGTAGACGAAGGGCGCGGTCGCCCGCAGCACGCACGGCAGCCCGGCGCCGCTCATCACGCAGTACGCCGCGCGGTGCCGCTCGAGCAGGGCGTACACCGCCTCGTCGTGCCAGCTGGGGTGGCGGAACTCGACCGCGACCCGGATCCAGTCGGGCAGCTGGCCGAGGAAGAAGTCGAGGCGGGCGTCGTCCCGGGCCTGGGTGGGCGGCAGCTGCACCAGCAGGACGGCGCGCCGGTCACCGAGCTCGTGCCAGCACTCGGTGATCCGGCCGACCCACGTCTCCGGCGCATACAGCCGCTTGGCGTGCGTCAGTCCGCGGGGGGCCTTGACCGAGAGCTGGAAGCCCGGCGGCAGCCGCCGGCGCCACGAGGCGAAGGTCGCCGTCCGCGGCCAGCGGTAGAAGCTCGCGTTGAGCTCGACGGTGCCGAAGCGCCGCACGTAGTGCGCCAGCCGGTCCCGCGGCGGCGTGCCCGGCGGGTAGAGGACGCCGTCCCAGTGGTCGTAGCTCCAGCCCGAGGTCCCGACGTGCACGCTCAGGGCAGCCGCCAGACCGTCGTCCGCCGCAGCCCCGGGCCCTCGGTCTCCGGGATGTCGTAGGCGGCCACCGGCTCGAGCCGGTCGTGCGGCAGGTACGGCCGGCCGGGGTCGCCGACGTAGACCTGGCAGCCGCGTGCGCGGGCCCGGTCGAGGAAGGGCAGCACCCGCTCGGTCATCTCCCGGTCGTAGCAGACGTCCCCGGCCAGGACGACGTCGGTGCCGGCCGGGTCCCGGCCGAGGACGTCGCCGGTGACGCTGATCCCGCCGACGCCGTTGAGGCCGGCGTTGACGCCGACCGCCGTCCGGCTGAACGGGTCGACGTCGCTGGCCAGCACCGAGCGGGCGCCGGCGAGGCGGGCGGCCAGCGCGACCAGCCCGCTGCCGGACCCCAGGTCGAGGACGGCCCGCCCGGCCACCGCCTCCGGGGTGTCGAGCACGTACCGCGCCAGCGCCTGCCCGCCGGGCCAGGCCGCGGCCCAGAACGGCGGGGCCTCCCCCGCACCGCCCTCCGCGGCCTCCATCGCCTCCCACAGCGCGACGACGTCGTCGGCCACGTGCAGCCGGACCTCCGGCACCGAGGAGGGCCGCCGGACCTGGGTGTGCGCGCGGACGAAGGCGGACGGGACGGCGCGGACGGTCACGCCCCCGAGTCCACCACGCGCGCCCGCACCCGGCACCGCTCCGGCTGGGAGCATCCACCCGTGCTCGTCGCCCGCTCGATCGCCCTGTTCCTCGCCGCCGCCGTGCTCGAGATCGGCGGCGCCTGGTTCGTGTGGCAGGGCGTGCGGGAGCACCGCGGCTGGCTGTGGATCGGCCTGGGGGTGGCGGCCCTCGGCGCCTACGGCTTCGTCGCCACCCTGCAGCCGGACGCCGCCTTCGGCCGGATCCTGGCCGCCTACGGCGGGGTCTTCGTCGCCGGGAGCCTGGCCTGGGGGATGGCGCTGGACGGCTACCGGCCGGACCGCTTCGACGTCCTCGGGGCGCTGATCTGCCTGCTCGGCGTCGCCGTGATCATGTACGCCCCACGGACCCCCTGCACCTGATCGGAGCGCACCGTGTCCCGAGCCGGCAAGGACGCCGTCCGTCGCTGGGTGGCCGAGATGGTCGGCGAGGGCGACCTCGACGTGGCCGACGAGCTCTTCCCCCCCGACCTGGCGGCGTCCGCCCGGCAGTGGGTCGCACCGTTCCGCGCCTCGTTCTCCGACGTGCGCATGCAGGTCGTCGCCCTCGTGGCGGAGGGCGACCAGGTCGCCGGGCGGTTCCGCTGCTCGGGCACGCACACCGGCACGTGGCTCGACCACCCGCCGACCGGCCGCCGCTTCGACGTCGACGAGGTCTACTTCTTCCGCGTCGACGGCGGCCGGATCGTGGAGATGTGGGGTCTCGAGGACACCGCCGAGCGCCTCCGCCAGCTCGGTCTCGCCTGACGACCGAGGGCCGCCCCCTGGAATGGGGCCGCCCTCGGTACGAGACGCCTCGCGGCTCCGACCACGTCGACTGCTGCCTCCCGACATCCCGACACGGGATGCCTGCCCGTCTCCCCACCGGGTCACGGCGCGCCGGGGAGCGCGCATGCCGGATGGGGGATGTGACAGGGGGCTCGGCAGGGGCTTGACCAGCGGATGCACCCGGTGGAGGGTCCCCGTCCTCCCGGGCTCCCCGGGAGTGCTGGGGTCAGGAGCGGCCTGGAGGTGCCGAGGTGGCCGTCTACGTCTACCGCTGCACCGAACACGGGCTGACCGAGGTCACCCGCGCCATGGGCACCGCCGCCGCGGCGGTCCCGTGCCCGGCGTGCGACCTGCAGGCCACACGGGTCTTCACCGCGCCGCGACTCTCGCTCGGCTCCCCGGCCCGCCGGGCGCTCATCGACCGCACCGAACGGACGCGCGACGAACCGGACGTCGTGTCCGCTCCGCCACCCCGGCCGGGCGGGGCGGGAGCGGCGGCAGTGGCGCGGAACCCGGCCCTGCGACGACTGCCGCGTCCCTGACGGCCCCCGTTCGCGCGGGGGCCACCGGACACCGGGAGGACGCCTGATCGACTCCACCAGGGAGGGAGCGACATGGGCAGCGTCGGATTGCTGTACGTCGGAGCGGTCCTGGTCGTCAACGGCATGATGCTGCTGGGGCGGGTCGACGCCCGAGCGGCCGCACCGCTGAACTTCTTCGTCGGCGGGCTGCAGGTGATCACGCCGACCTATCTGATCTTCACGTCGGGCGGGGACCCGGACACGATCCTGGGCGCCTCCGGCCTCTACCTCTTCGGCTTCACGTACCTGTACGTGGGGTTCAACCTCCTGGGCGGCCTGGACGGCACCGGGCTCGGCTGGTTCTCCGCGTTCGTCGCGGCGTGCGCCGTCGTGTACGCCGGCCTCAACTTCGGCCGCCTCGGCGACCCCGCCTTCGGGGTCATCTGGCTGTACTGGGCGGTGCTGTGGGGGCTGTTCTTCCTGGTGCTGGGCCTGAAGCGGGAGGAGCTGACGCGGTTCACCGGGGCCGTCGCGGTCATCGCCGGCGTCATCACCTGCGCCGTCCCCGCGTTCATGCTGCTCGTCGGCGTGTGGGCACCCAACACGAGGACGGCGGCGATCGTGCTCGCCGTGCTCTGCGTCCTGTCGCTCGGCCTCTACGGCCCGCTGCGGCAACCGCGGGCGACCCCGGCGACGGCGCCCGCGCCGGAGCTGCGGGAGGGCGGGTCACCCCAGCAGGTCGCCGCTCCCGGGACCGCGACGCCGCCCACCCGGATGCACGGCAACGTCGCCGCGACCGAGGAGCAGACCGCGCGAGGAACGACCGACGTCCCGACGGACCCCAGGCGGTGATGCCGGCGCCCCTCGACTCCGCTCGTCGCCGCTCCGACCACCCCACATGGAGGTCAGCCATGCCGGACGTCGTGTTCCCGCTCGACTCCACGAAGCCGTTCACCGAGCAGAAGTACGTGGGCCACAACAGGTGGCACCCCGACATCCCGGCCGAGGTCAGCGTCCGCCCCGGGCAGACCTTCCGGGTGCACTGCCGCGAGTGGTTCGACGGGGCCATCCACAACGACGACTCGGCCGACGACGTCCGCGACGCACCGCTGCCGACGGTGCACCGGCTCAGCGGGCCCATCGCGGTCGAGGGAGCGGAGCCGGGGGACCTCCTGATCGTCGACATCCTCGACCTCGGGCCCATCCCCCAGGAGGACTCCGGTCCCCTGGCCGGCCAGGGCTGGGGCTACACCGGCATCTTCGCCACGCGCAACGGCGGGGGTTTCCTCACCGACCAGTTCCCCGACGCGTACAAGGTGATCTGGGACTTCTCCGGGCAGCGGGCGACGTCCCGGCACATCCCCGGGGTGTCCTTCACCGGCATCACCCACCCCGGCCTGATGGGGACGGCGCCCTCGGCGGACCTGCTGGCCCGGTGGAACCGGCGGGAGGGTGCGCTGATCGCCACCGATCCCGACCGGGTGCCGCCGCTGGCGCTCCCTCCGCTGCCCGACGATGCGATCCTCGGCCGACTGGAGGGCGAGGAGTTCGACCGGATCGCCGCGGAGGCCGCCCGCACGGCCCCACCGCGGGAGAACGGCGGCAACCAGGACATCAAGAACTTCACGAGGGGGACCCGGGTCTTCTACCCGGTCTTCGTGCCGGACGCGAAACTGTCGATGGGCGACCTGCACTTCTCCCAGGGCGACGGGGAGATCACCTTCTGCGGCGCCATCGAGATGGGCGGCTTCATCGACCTGCACGTCGACCTCATCAAGGGCGGCATGGACGCCTACGGGGTGGGCGAAAACGCCATCTTCATGCCGGGCAACGTCGATCCACGGTACGAGCGGTGGCTGGCCTTCTCCGGCACCTCGGTGACCCTGGACGACGAGCAGCGCTACCTGGACTCCCACCTGTCGTACCAGCGGGCCTGCCTGCACGCCATCGACTACCTGACCACGTTCGGCTACACGCCGGAGCAGGCCTACATGATCCTGGGCGCCGCACCGATCGAGGGTCGGCTCTCCGGGGTGGTCGACATCCCCAACTCCTGCTCCACCGTCTACATCCCGACCGCGATCTTCGACTTCGACGTCGCCCCCTCGGCGTCGGGGCCGACCCGGATCGACCCGGGCATGGGCGTTCCCCGCTCCGCCTTCTGAGGACGGCGGTGCCCGAGGACCAGGCGGTCCTCGGGCACCGGACCGGGTGGTCCCACGGCGACCCGGGACCGCACCCGGTTCCGCCAGGAGCCGGCCCGCAGGCCCCTCCGGTTGCCGGTCCGACCGCTTCCGCACATCCCGCACCACCGGCCGACGCACCCGTCGCCGCGTTCCCCTTCCCGCACCGCACCGCATCCGAGGAGTTCCCGTGCCCGAGGTCATCTTCGAGATCAACCGCGACCTGAGCGTGCCGATGGCGCACCAGGCGGTACCCGGCCACAACCGCTGGCACCCCGACATCCCACCGGCCAACACCGTCCGCCCGGGCGCCACCTACCGGATCGAGTGCAAGGACTGGACCGACGACCAGGTCCGCAACAGCGACGACGCCGAAGACATCCGCACCATGAACCTCGACCCCTGCCACGTGCTCAGCGGCCCGTTCGCGATCGAGGGGCTCGAGCCCGGCGACCTGCTGGTGGTCGACATCGTCGGCATCGGGCCGTTCGAGGAGCAGCCGTGGGGCTACACCGGCATCTTCGCCAAGGAGAACGGCGGCGGCTTCCTCACCGACTACTCCCCGGGGGCGTCGAAGGCCATCTGGGACCTCGACGGCATCTGGACCACCAGCCGGCACGTCCCGGGTGTGCGCTTCATCGGCAACTCCCACCCCGGCCTGTTCGGCTGCGCTCCCTCCCCCGACCTGCTCGCCGAGTGGAACCGCCGCGAACAGGCCCTCATCGACCTGAACCCCGACCGGGTCACCGGCGACATCCCCGCACTCCAGGGTGACGTGCAGGGCACCCCGCAGGTACCGGCGCTGGCTCTGCCACCACTGCCCAAGGACGCCCTGCTCGGCACGCTCAGCGGCTCGGCGTTCGACGAGGCCGCCGCGGTCGCCTGCCGGACCATCCCGCCGCGGGAGCACGGCGGCAACGTCGACATCAAGGACCTGGGAGTCGGCAGCCGGGTCTACATGCCGGTCTTCGTCCCCGGCGGGCTGTTCTCCATCGGGGACCTCCACTTCGCGCAGGGCGACGGGGAGATCACCTTCTGCGGCGCCATCGAGATGCCCGGCTTCATCGACCTGCACTTCGACGTCATCAAGGGCGGGATGGAGCGGTACAAGACCGACATGCCGTTCTTCAAGCCCGGCCGCGTCGGCCCCAACTACTCGGAGTTCCTGACCTTCGAGGGCATCAGCGTGGAGGACGGCCGGAACTACTACATGAACGCCACGGTCGCCTACCGCCGGGCGTGCCTCAACGCCATCAACTACCTGATGCCGGCGATGGACTGGACGTTCGAGCAGGCGTACCTGTTCCTCGGGGCCGCGCCCATCGACGGTCGGATCGGCGGCGTGGTGGACATCCCCAACAGCGCGGTCTCGCTCAGCATCCCGTTGTCGATCTTCGACCGGAGCCTCCTGCCGGAGGGAGCCGGCGGCGGCCGCGAACTGGTCGCCGACTGACCGTTCCCGGTCCGGGGCGGCCGCCCGCCGCCCCGGACCTCCACCACCGGCAGGAGACGCCCGTGCCCCTCTACGAGTTCCGCTGTCCACAGTGCGGCCCGTTCGACCTGCGACGCGACATGCGTGACGTCGCCGACGCCGCCGTCTGTCCCTCCTGCCACCAACCGGCCCGGCGGGTCTACACCGTCTCGGGCGGCAGGCCCTGGACAGGGGCACTGCGCGACGCCGGCAAGGCCGACCGCGCGCGCGTCGAGCGGGCGCGCAGCGGTGAACCGGTGGTCACCGGCCCCCCGTCCGGGCGCAGGTTCCCCCGACGCAGCGGCCATCACCACTGAGGACGACCGAGGGCCGCCCCGCGGTGCGGGGACGGCCCTCGGTGCGGCCAGCGGCCCTCCTGCACGGCCCCCCGGCCCCGTCCAGGGGCTCGCCGCGAGGCCCCGTCCAAAGGCTCGCCGCGAGCCTGCGAGCGGTGAGGAGGACGGGGTCCTTCCACGGTGAGGAGGACGGGGTCCTCTCACGAAGGGTGGGGAGGACGGGGGTCCGCTCAGTACCAGCCCTTGGCCTGCGAGTGCGACCAGGCGCCGCACGGGCTGCCGTAGCGGTTCTCGATGTAGATCAGGCCCGCGTCGATCTGCCGGTAGCCGTCCGACGTCTTCGCGATGCCGGTGCTGGCCCAGGTCGAGTTCAGGAACTGCGGGATGCCGTAGGCGGTGCTGGTGGGGTTCTGCGCGTTGGGGTTCCAGCCGCTCTCCTTGCCCCACAGCTTCTCCAGGCAGCCGAACTGCTCGGCGCTGCCGACCTTGCTCATCGCGTAGTCCTTGAAGGAGCCCCGCGGCGCGGCGGACGACGACGAGCTGCTGGCGGCGGGCGCCGGGGCTGCAGCCGGGGCGGCGGCCTTCTTCTGTGCGGCCTCACGGGCGGCGGCCTCGGCAGCGGCCTTCTCGGCGGCCGCGCGCTCGGCGGCTTCCCGGGCGGCCTGCTCGGCGGCGGCCTTCTCGGCGGCCTGGCGGTCCAGCTCGGCCTGCTGCGCGGCGGCCTGGACCTGCGCGGCCTGGGCCTCGGCGACCTGGCGCTCGCTGCGGGAGGCAGCGAGGTCCTGCAGCGGGGCCAGCTCGGGGGCGGCCGGGGCGGCGAGCGGCTGCTGCGCGACGTCGGTGCTGATGCCCAGCTGCTCCGCGACGCTCATGGAGGCGGTGACCGTCTCGGTCTCGGTCTCGGCCTCGGCAGCGGGCTGGCCGCCGACGACGGTGCTGACCACGATCGCGCCGGCGGCGGCGGTGGCCAGCAGGATCGCGGGGCGCCGGCCGCGGGCGGGCAGCTGCAGGCGACGGCGGGCCGTCCGATCGGCGGGGGCGTCGGTGGCCGGGACGGCCGGGAACTGCTTGGTGTCCATCAGGTGGGGGTGCTCCGTGGCGGGAGGGCGCGCGGGAGGGTCCTCATGGCAGAGGACAGCCCGGTGCGGCGCGGTCTACGGGGACGCCGGCGGATCAGGGGGCCGGCGGGCGCGGTCAGGTGCCGGGGCAGCAGGCCGGGGGGAAGGCGCGGAGTGCGCGTGGCCGGGCAGACCGGCGAGCCACGAGGGCCCGGGGGCGGGGCATGCGGAGTGCTCCGTTCTTCCGTGAGCCGCCTACCGAGTTAGCTGACGGGTTCGGGCGGGAAGCAGCCCTACCGGCCCGCGAGTGGGACTCGCGGGTGGGATTCACCCCAGTACTGCGGTGGGTCCCCGGCTCGCGCCCGCAGGTGGCGGACACGACTCGGCGGCGTTCGGTCAGGCTCCCCGAGCGGGGACGAGACGACCGACCGGACGTCAGCCACCGTAAGCGGCGTTACCGTCCCGTGACAATCCCGGGGACCACATCCGAAGCGTGAGTGACGTCGCAGTGCGGCGCCCGCCCTCCCTCCGAGGGAGCCGGGCGAGGGGAATACCCGCCGACCGGATACGTTGCACCGACCGGTAGTTGCACTCTCAACCAACGGAGACCGACATGCAGTTCGGCGTCTTCTCGGTCAGCGACATCACGACCGATCCCACCAACGGCCGCACCCCCAGCGAGGCCGAGCGGATCCAGGCGATCGTCACCATCGCGAAGAAGGCCGAGGAGGTCGGGCTCGACGTCTTCGCCCTGGGCGAGCACCACAACCCGCCGTTCTTCTCGTCCTCGCCCACGACCACGCTGGCCTACATCGCCGCGCAGACGTCCACGCTGCAGCTGTCGACGGCGACCACGCTGATCACCACCAACGACCCGGTGAAGATCGCCGAGGACTACGCGATGCTGCAGCACCTGGCCGGCGGCCGGGTCGACCTGATGATGGGCCGCGGCAACACCGGCCCGGTCTATCCGTGGTTCGGGCAGGACATCCGCAACGGCCTGCCGCTGGCGGTGGAGAACTACGCGCTGCTGCGCCGGCTGTGGGACGAGGAGGTCGTCGACTGGCAGGGGCAGTTCCGCACGCCGCTGCAGGGCTTCACCTCGACCCCGCGGCCGCTCGATGGCGTCCCGCCGTTCGTGTGGCACGGCTCGATCCGCTCCCCGCAGATCGCCGAGCAGGCCGCCTACTACGGCGACGGCTTCTTCCACAACCACATCTTCTGGCCGGCCGAGCACACCGCCCGGATGGTCGAGTTCTACCGGCGCCGGTACGAGCACCACGGCCACGGCGCCGCCGACCAGGCGATCGTCGGCCTGGGCGGGCAGGTGTTCATGCGGAAGAACAGCCAGGACGCCGTCCGGGAGTTCCGGCCGTACTTCGACAACGCGCCGGTCTACGGCCACGGCCCCTCGCTGGAGGACTTCTCCCACGAGACCCCGCTGACCGTCGGCTCCCCGCAGCAGGTCATCGAGCGGACCCTCGGCTTCCGCGAGTACGTCGGTGACTACCAGCGGCAGCTGTTCCTCATCGACCACGCCGGCCTGCCGCTGAAGACGGTCCTGGAGCAGCTGGACCTCCTCGGCGAGGAGGTCGTGCCGGTGCTGCGCCGCGAGTTCGCCGCCCTCAAGCCGGCACACGTGCCCGACGCGCCGACCCACGCCTCGCGCGTGGCGGCCCGGCAGTCATCCCTCGAGGAGGTCCCTGCATGACCACCCGCACCCTCGCCGTCGTGAGCGCCGGGCTGTCGACCCCGTCGTCGACCCGGCTGCTGGCCGACCGGCTCACCACCGCGACCGTCGCCGCCCTGCGCGAGCGGGGCGACGACGCGACGGTCGAGGTCGTCGAGCTGCGCATGCTCGCCCGCGACCTGGCCGACGACCTGGTCACCGGGTTCGCCAACGAGTCGTTGCGCGCGGCGATCGACACGGTGGTCGGCGCCGACGGGCTGATCGCGGTGACGCCGGTGTTCTCGGCCTCCTACAGCGGGCTGTTCAAGACGTTCTTCGACGTCCTGGACAAGGACTCCCTGACCGGGACGCCGGTGCTGCTCGGCGCCACCGCCGGCACCGCCCGGCACTCGCTGGTCATCGAGCACGCGATGCGGCCGCTGTTCGCCTACCTGCGTGCGATCCCGGCACCGACCGGCGTGTTCGCGGCGTCGGAGGACTGGGCCGGTGCCGGTGGGGTGGACGCCGAGCTGGGCCGCCGGATCGACCGCGCGGCCGGCGAGCTGGCCGACCTGGTCGCCGGTCGGCCCTCCGCCAAGCGGCCGGTCGACCCGTTCGCCGACGTCGCCTCCTTCGAGGAGCTGCTCCGCGGGCACTGAGCCCCCGCACTCCCCGCGATCACGGCGCCGGGACCACCTGCCGAGCCCGACAGGTCGTCCCGGCGCCGTGTTCGTCGAGGGACGTCGCACGTCAGCGCGGGGGCCGCCACGTCCACCGGTTGGTGGATGTGGCCGTGACGCCGGGCAGAGGCGGCCACGGGCAGCACCACGAGCTCGACGCGCCCTCGGCGGGCACCCGTGCCGCGATCATGGACTTCTGGGGACGACACGCCGGCATGCGACCGCGCGCCGCACCCGGGACTCCGTGATCGCGGGGAGGACGTCAGCGGACGGCGTCCTCCGAGGGGACGGCGGACCCGCCCTGCGGGGCCTCGGCCGTCATGATCCGGACGATCTCCTCGCGGTCGGCGGCCGAGGGCAGCCCCCACCCCGGCTCGTACCCGTAGACCTCGCCCAGCGGCGTGGAGGCCGTGCGCCCGGTGAGGATCTCGACGGAGGAGGATTCGATGAGCCCCGGGTGCTCGACGCCGCAGGCCTCGGCGACCTTGACCAGGTCGCGGCGCAGCGTCCCGATGTAGTTCGCCGCGCGGACCGACTTCAGCTGCGGGTCCAGGCCGTGCGCCAGCCAGGGGTTCTGCGTGGCGACGCCGGTCGGGCAGGTGTCGGTGTGGCACTTCTGCGCCTGGATGCAGCCGATCGCCAGCATCGCCTCGCGGCCGATGTTCACCATGTCGCAGCCGAGGGCGAACGCCACGATGGCGTTGTCGGGCAGGCCGAGCTTGCCGGCGCCGACGAAGGTGACCTGCTCGTGCAGCCCCGCGCGGGCGAACGCGGAGTGGACGCGGGCGAAGCCGAGCTGGAACGGCAGGGACACCGAGTCGGTGAAGATCAGCGGCGCCGCGCCGGTGCCGCCCTCGCCGCCGTCGACCGTCACGAAGTCCACGCCGCGGCCGGTGGTCGCCATCAGCTCGGTGAGCTCGTGCCAGAAGGTCATGTCCCCGACGGCGGACTTGATGCCCACCGGCAGCCCGGTCTCGGCGGCGAGCAGCTCCACCCAGTCCAGCAGGCTGTCGGTGTCCGAGAACTCCGCGTGCCGTGACGGGCTGATGCAGTCCACGCCCTCCGGCACGCCGCGCGCGGCCGCGATCTCGGCCGACACCTTGGCACCCGGCAGGACGCCGCCCAGGCTGGGCTTCGCGCCCTGGCTGAGCTTGACCTCCAGGGCCCGGACCGGCGCGGAGGCCACGAGGTCCTTGAGCCGCTGCAGGTCGAAGCGGCCGTGCTCGTCCCGGCAGCCGAAGTAGGCGGTGCCGAGCTGGAAGACCAGCTCCCCGCCGTGCCGGTGGTGCACCGAGAGCCCGCCCTCGCCGGTGTTCTGCAGGCAGCCGGCCAGCGCCGCACCGCGGTTGAGCGCCTCGACCGCCGCGCCGGACAGCGACCCGAAGCTCATCGCCGAGACGTTGACGACCGAGGCCGGCCGGAACGCCCGCGCCCGCCCGCGCGGCCCGCCGAGCACCTTGGCGCTCGGCAGCGCGACGTCGTGCCCCGCGTGGACGGAGGTGGGCGGCACGGCCCGGCCGAACGTGCGGTGGTTGATGACCGGGTAGCCGGCGGTGAACTCCAGGTCGTTGTCGGTGCCGAAGCCGAAGTAGTTGTTGTCGTGCTTCGCCGACGCGTACACCCAGCGCCGCTGGTCGCGGGTGAACGGGCGCTCCTCGTTGTTGCCCGCCACGAGGTACTGGCGCAGCTCGGGACCGATCGACTCCAGCAGGTAGCGCGCGTGGCCGATCACCGGGAAGTTGCGCAACAGGGTGTGCTCGCGCTGCAGCATGTCGCGGGCGGCGACCGCGGCGAGACCGGCGAGGCCGGCACCGGCGAGACGGAGGGTGCGTCCCATCGCGCCACGATGCCACTGCGGACCCGGTTCCGGGTGGTCCGCCGACGCCCCGTCCTCGGCCGGCTCGGGACGGTCCACGCACCCCGCGGTCCGCCGGCCGGCTCGCGGAGCAGCCCGGGGTCAGACGGGGGCGGGCGGGGTGTCGTCGAGCGCGTCCAGCACGGTGAGGACGTCGGTCAGCGCGTCCGTGGAGCGCTCCACCAGCGGCCGCAGCCCCCGGTAGACCGCGGCGTCGGCCGGGTCGGGCTCCACCGGGTCGTGCACGGCCACCAGCTCGGTCGCGGCGTCCAGGTCCGGCAGCGCGCCCAGGGCGTGCAGCCCGAGCAGGCAGGCGCCAAGCCCGGTGCCCTCCGGTGAGTCGGCGACCCGCACCGGCAGGTCGAGGGCGGCGGCCAGCGTTCGCACCCACAGCGACGAGGCGACCGCTCCCCCGGTGGCGCGCACCTCGCGCACCGGCAGGTCGGTGGCGGCGAACGCGTCGCGGACCAGCGCCAGCTGCTGGCAGACACCCTCCACCGCGGCGCGGACCAGGTGCGGCCGCCGGTGCTCGCGGCGCAGGCCGATGTAGGCCCCGCGCAGCCCCGAGCGCCACCACGGCGCCCGCTCGCCGAGCAGGTAGGGCAGGCACAGCAGCCCGGCGCTGCCCGCGGGCACCTGCGCGGCCTCCTCGAGCAGCCGGGCGTCGAGCTCGTCGGCCGCCTCGCCGTGCGGCTCGGGCGAGCCGGGCTCGACGGCCAGCGCGTGGCTGGCCCAGCGCACCACCGAGCCGCCGTTGTTCACCGATCCCCCGACCACCCAGGCGTCGTCGGTGAGCGCGTAGCAGAACAGCCGGCGCCCGGGGTCCACCGTGGGCGTGGGGACGACGACCCGCATCGCACCGCTGGTGCCCAGGGAGACCGCGGCGACCTCCGGGCGCACCGCGCCGACGCCGAGGTTGGCCAGCACCCCGTCGGCGGCCCCGACGACCACCGGGGTGTCCGCCGGCAGCCCGGTCGCGGCGGCGACGTCGGCGCGCAGGCCCGGCAGCACCGCGGTCGTCGGCAGCACCTCGCCGAGCTGGCCGGCCCGCACGCCGGCGATGGCCAGCGCCTCCTCGTCCCACCGGCCGGCCCGGACGTCGTAGAGGCCGGTGGCCGAGGCGCACGAGCGGTCGACCACCTGCGCGCCGCCGCACAGCGCCGCGAGCACCAGCTCCTTGACCCCGCCCCAGCGTGGCGTCCCGGCCACCCGGTCGGCGTCCTGCGCCCGCTCCCAGGAGAGCTTGACCAGCGGTGACATCGCGTGCACCGGCGTGCCGGTCCGGGCGTGCAGCGCGGGGGCGCGCCCGTCGGCGACCAGGGCCTGCGCCCATCCGGCGGCCCGGGCGTCGGCCCAGGTGACCACCGGGCCCAGCGGTTCGCCGTCGGCGTCCATCGGCACCAGGCCGTGCATGGCGGCGCTGAGGCTGATCCCGACGACGCGGTCGCCGCGCTCTCGGGCACGCGCGGCGACCGCGGTGAGCGCCTCGACCGCGGCCTGCTGCAGGCGGCCGGCGTCGAGTTCGGCGCGGCCGGGGCCGGGCACCCGCAGCGGGTAGCCGATGCTGACGAGGTCGCGCACGCGGGCGTCGACCCCCGCGGTGACCGCCTTCGTCGCCGTCGTCCCGGAGTCCAGCCCGACGACGACGTCCACGCGCACCTCCCGCTCGGGCCCCTGGGCCGGGCCCGGCGCCATCGTGTCAGGTCGGCAACGGTGCGGGCGCGGGCTCCTCACCGGTCGGCTGGCCGGCCAGGGTCTGCAGCACCGCGTCCAGCTCCCGGGTCAGTCGGCGCACCTCGGCGTGCGCCCGCGCCAGCTCCTCCTCCGCCGCCGCCCGGGCCTGCTCGGCCTCCGCTCGCATGCGGGCGCACTCGGCGACGGCGCCGTCCTTGACCTCGCGGGCCCGCCGCAGCAGCGCGTCGGCCTCCGCGCGCGCCTCACCGCGCAGCCGGTCGGCGTCGGCGGCGCCGGCCTCGGTCAGCCGCGCGGCCTCGTCGGCCGCCAGCCGCAGGATCTCCCCGACCCGCTCGGAGGTCCGCACCTGCTCGCGCCCCGCCGGTGAGCAGGCCAGCAGCCGGCGGGAGATCTCCAGCTCTGCGGCGCAGGCGCCGTAGCGGGACATCAGGTCGTCGTTGGCCCGCCGGACGGCGAGCAGCTCGGTCTCGGCCCAGGCGACGTAGTCGTCCACCTGCAGCCGGTCGTAGCCGCGCAGCGCGGCGCGGAACGCCGGCCGGGGCTCGAGCAGGGTGTCGAGGTCCCCGCTGCCACGGGGCCGGCTCCCCTCCGCGCGCGGGGCCGCCGCCCCGGCCGTCCCGGAGCCGCTGCCGGCCGGGGCCTCGTTGCGTCGGAACACCGCGCCTCCCTGCTTCCCCGTTCCCCAGGAACGGGACGGTGCCAGACCGCGGCCGCCGGGAGGGGTCCCGCGCTCACCGGCCGCGAGCGAGACGGCGTCGTCCGCCGCCTGCGTGCCGGGTCCACCACAGGGTGTGGTCGGCCCCCCGGCAGGGTCCCGTCGGCCCCGTCCAGAGGCTCGCCGCGAGGCCCCGTCCCGGGCCCCGTCCTGGGCTAGCGAAAGGTGGGGAGGACGGGTCCTCCCACGGTGAGGAGGACGGGGTCCTCCTGCGAGGGGCGGGGAGCAGGGGGTCCTTCGTCAGTGGTAGGCCGAGCCCCCGCGCAGCCGGGCGCCCACGGCGGCGCCGAGCGGCGCCAGGACGACGCCGTCACGGGCCAGCCGCGCCCGCAGCTCCCGGCGGTGGCGCAGCACGCCGACGAACCCGATCGCCCAGAACAGGTACTGGGTGGCGAACGCGGCGCGGAAGGCGTCCAGCGAGTAGCCGGTCGAGCCGCCCGGGGTCAGCAGGTCGAGCACCGCGCCCACGGCCAGCACGGTGAGCAGCGAGGCGACGAAGCCGCCGACGTTGACCACGCCGCTCGCGCTGCCCTGCCGCTCGGCGGGGTTCCAGGTGCGGGCGAAGTCGAAGCCGATCATCGAGCCGGGGCCGTTGGTGCCCAGGACGACGACCAGCAGCACCAGCAGCGGCAGCGGCGCGCGCCCGGGCCACAGCAGCACGACGGTCCAGGTGACCGCGGTGGCGACGAGGATGGCGAACACCAGCGACGAGCGGCGCAGCGGCCAGCGGCCGCACAGCCGGCCGAACAGCGGGCCGACGCCGATGCCGACCACCACCAGCAGGGTCAGCAGGCCCGCCGCCGTGGCCGGGCTCAGGCCCTGGCCGAGGACCAGGAAGGGATAGCCCCACAGCAGCGCGAAGACGGTGCCGGAGAACTGGGTGACCAGGTGGGTGTACAGGCCGATGCGGGTGCCCGGTTCCTGCCAGGTCAGCGCCAGGCTGCGCCGGACCTCCGCGAGCCCGGCCGGTGGGGCCAGCACGGTGCCGGGGGGCACGTCCCGCAGCGCGACGAGCACCAGGACGGCGACGAGCACGCTGACCGCGGCCCCGCCGAGGAAGGTCGACTCCCAGGACGTCGCGTGCAGCAGCGCGACCAGCGGGTAGGCAGCGGCGATCTGCCCGAACTGGCCCAGGATGCCGGTGAGCTGGGTGATCAGCGGCACCGTCCGGCCGGGGAACCAGAAGCCGACCACGCGCAGCACGCTGACGAAGGTCATCGCGTCGCCGGCGCCGACGAGCACCCGCGCGGCGATGGCCGTCGGCACGTCCCCCGCCAGCGCCAGCGTCGCCTGTCCCGCGGCCATGGTGAGCGCGCCGGCCAGGATCAGCCGCCGGGAGCCGAAGCGGTCCAGCGCCACACCCACCGGCACCTGCATGGCGGCGTACACCACCAGCTGCAGCACCAGGAACAGCGAGATCGCCGAGGCGCCGGCGGAGAACCGCTCCTGCGCCTCCACCCCGGCGACGCCGAGGGAGGCGCGGTGGAAGACGGCGACGGTGTACGCGGCGAGCGCGACCAGCCACACGGCGTAGGCACGGGCGGTCGGGCGGGCGTCGGTCGCGGTCGTCACCTCAAGGACGACGCCGCGAGCGCCGCCGTCCCTTCCCGCTCGCCCCGGTGAGTTCGATCACCACCCCCCGTGTGCCCCGCCGGGACACACTGCGGACGCGCCCCGCGCAGGCCTCGACCAGCGGCTCGGCGCGAGCCTGGGAGCTGTGAGGAGGACGGGGTCCCCGGGCAGGAATGACGGACGCGGGCGGGGGGCAGGAGGGACGTCGTCCGCCGGGCCCGATCGGGCCGCGGCCGCACAGACCCGTGCCCGACCGAGGAGAGGAGCCCTCGATGGCGTCCGTCATCCACTACACCATCGCGACGGAGGCGGAGAAGTACGCCGACTTCCGCCGCGTGCTGTGGACCGGCAAGAACACCCAGCTGGTCATCATGACCATCCCGCCGGGCGGTGAGATCGGCGAGGAGGTGCACGAGGACATCGACCAGATCCTCACCTTCGTCAGCGGCACCGGTGAGGCGAAGATCTCCGGGTCCACGAAGCAGGTGGCGCAGGGCGACCTGGTCGTCGTCCCCGCCGGCACGAAGCACAACTTCGTCAACACCGGCCCGAACCCGCTGGTCCTCTACACCGTCTACGGCCCGCCGGAGCACGCTGACGGCGCGGTGCACAAGACCAAGGAGGAGGCCGACGCGGCCGAGGAGGCCGGCAAGGACGAGCCGCCGACCGGGTGAGCACCGGGCGGGGGGTGGTCCTCACCCCCCGCCCCGTCCCGCTCCGGCGCCGCAGGGGTCGTACGACCCCTGTCCAGGTGCGGCGCCGACCGGCGTGCTGGTGCAGTGACCCCGTCCTGACAGGAGGGGGGAGCGATGGCGACGGTCCCCGGCGCGCGGCGCCGGTTGCTGTGCGTGGCGCCGCTGGTGCCCGCCGGCGGGGTCGACACGCTGCTGACGGCGTTCGGCATGCTCGCCGGCGACCGCCCGGACCTCACCGTGCAGGTGGTCGGCGGCGGCCCGCTGTCCCGGACCCTGCGCGCGCACGCCGACTACCTGGGGGTGGCCGACCGGGTCGGCTTCTGCGGTCCGCTGCGCGCGCCGGCGGTCCGGACCGCCGTGCGCGGCTGCGCCGTCCTGGTGCTGCCGCACCGGGACGACGGCGCGGGCGCGGGATCGGCTGCCGACGTGGCCCTGTCCGAGGCCCGGCTCGCCGGATGCCCCGTGGTGGCCACCCCTCAGGCGGCGCCGCACCTCGCCTCCGGGGACGCGGGGTCGCTGGTCCCGGCGGGCAGCCCCACCGCACTGGCCCAGGCCCTGGAGGCCGCGCTGGGCGCACCGGTCCGGACCGATCCCGGCGCCCCGGCCGCGACCGCCTCGACGCGGGGCGGCGACGGGCACCTCCTGCGCCGGGTCTGGGACCGGGTCGTCCGGTGAGCCCCGCGGGACGGTCCGCCGTCCGCCCGTCCGGGTCACCACACCCGCCCACTCCTTGTGCACCGGCACCCCGGGGTGGCACAACCTCCCAGCAGGCCCTTCCCGCGTCTGCGCGAGGAGGGGGTGCCATGGCGACGGACCTCACGGTGGCCGCCGTGCCGTCCGGGGCCCCGGTGTGGGTCCCGCTCGGGAACGGCACCGCCGCCACCCGGTCCCGGCCGGCGTCCCCGCCGGTGGGCCGGGTCGTCCTCCGGTTCGTGCTGGCCAACCTGGTCGCCGTCGTCCTGCTGATCGCCGGGGGCCTGTGGGCCAGTGTGGGCGCCGCGGAGGACGAGGCCCTGGCCGACGCCCGCCGCACCACCGACCTGCTGGCCGCCGTCCTCGTGCAGCCCCTGGTCAGCGACGAGCTGACCAGGGGCGACCCCGCGGCGATCGCCGCCGTCGACGTCGCGCTCCGTGGCCGCCTGGCCGACACCGCCGTCCTCCGGCTCAAGATCTGGACCGCCGACGGCCGGGTCGTCTACTCCGACGAGGCCCGCTTGATCGGCCGGACCCACCCCCTCGACGTGACCGGCCGGCAGACCCTGCGCGACGGCGTCACCCGGGCCGCGGTCAGCGACCTCGCCCGCCCCGAGAACCGGTTCGAGCGCTCGGCCGGCCGGCTGCTGGAGGTCTACGGGCAGATCGACGGGCCCCAGGGCCAGCCGCTGCTGCTGGAGACCTACTCCGCCTACGACGAGGTCACCGCGCGGCGCTTCGAGATCTGGGCGGAGTTCGCCCCGATATCCCTGGTCGTGCTGCTGACCCTGGTCGCGGTGCAGCTGCCCCTGGCCCGCCGCATGGTGACCCAGCTCCGGACGACCCAGCAGGAGCGGGAGGTGCTGCAGGCGCGGGCGCTGGACGTGTCGACCGAGGAGCGCCGGCTGATCGCGGGCAGCCTGCACGACGGGATCGTGCAGGACGTCTCCGCCTCGGCGCTGCTGGTGGCGCGCGCCGCCGACGACCTGCGCGCCCCCGGCGCGGGACGACGCGAGCAGCAGGTCGCCGAGGTCCTCGGGCAGGCCGCCGGGGCGTTGCCGGAGTCGGTCGGCTCGCTGCGCTCCCTGCTCGTGGAGATCCACCCGCCGACGCTCGAGCAGGCCGGCCTGCCCGGGGCCCTGGCCGACCTGGCCGCGAGGCTGCGGCCGCGCGGCATCGAGGTCCGGCTGAGCGTCCCCGAGGACCTCGAGACCGGACCGGCGACCGCAGCGCTGCTGCTCGGGACGGTCCAGGAGGCACTGCGCAACGTGGGGAAGCACGCCCGCGCCCGGTGCGTCGACGTCACCGTCGAGCAGCGGACGGGGCGGCTGGTCCTCGAGGTCACCGACGACGGCATCGGCTTCGACGTCGACCCGGTGGTGCTGCGGCCGCGGGCCGGGCACCTCGGGCTGCGCCTGCTGGCCGACCGCGCCGCGGCGGCGGGGGCCACCCTCGCCGTGCGGACCGCCCCGGGTGCCGGGACGAGCCTGCGGCTGGAGGTCCCCACCCCGTGATCGACGTCCTGGTCGTCGACGACCACGCGCTCATGCGCACCGGACTCTCCGGCCTCATCGCCGCCGCCGGCGACATGCGCGTCGTCGGCACCGCGGCCGACGGCGCCGAGGCCGTCGAGGAGGTGGCCCGGCTGGCGCCGCACGTGGTGCTCATGGACCTGTCCATGCCGGTGCTGGACGGCGTCGCCGCCACCCGCCGCATCGTCGAGGAGCACCCGTCCGTCGAGGTGCTGGTGCTGACCTCCTTCTCCGACCGGCAGCGGGTGATCGAGGCCCTGGACGCCGGCGCCGGCGGCTACGTGCTCAAGGACACCGAGCCGGCCGACCTGCTCGCCGCGATCCGCTCCACCGCCCGCGGCCACTCCCCGCTGGACCCCCGTGTGGCCCGCACCGTGCTGCACGCCCGGCGCAGCCCCGTCCGGGCGGCCGAGCTCACCGAGCGGGAACAGGAGGTGCTGGCCCTCGTCGGCCACGGCCTGGCCAACAAGCAGATCGCCCGCCGGCTCGGCATCCGGGAGAGCACCGTCAAGGCGCACCTGACCAGCGTCTTCCAGCGGATCGGCGTCCGCGACCGCACCTCCGCGACGCTGTGGGCCCGCACCCACCTGCCGGAGGAGTCCTACGCACGGCCCCCTGCAGGGTCCCGCCGCGAGCCCTGAAGGCCTCCTGCCGGGTCCCGCCGCCGGCCCCGTCCAGAGCACCGCAGGCCCCCTGCAGGGTCCCGCCGCGAGCTTGCGAGTGGCGGGGGGCAGGGGGTCCTCTCACGAGGGGTGGGGAGGACGGGGTCCTTCCAGGGGGGTGGGGGGTCCTCCTTCAGGGTCCCGCCGCGAGCTTGCGAGTGGCGGGGGGCAGGGGGTCCTCTCACGAGGGGTGGGGAGGACGGGGTCCTTCCAGGGGGGTGGGGGGTCCTCCTTCAGCCGCGACGCAGCGCCTCCACCAGCGGCGCGGTCGACGCCGGGAGCAGCCGGGCGACCGGGGTCGGCAGCCGGACCTCCACGGCGACGTCCTCGTCGACCCGGTAGGGCTGGGTGAGCAGCACCGAGCCCAGGGTGCGGCGCAGCCGCGAGACCTCGGCGCGCACGGTCACCGTGCGGGTCGGGTCGCCGAAGAGGTCCGCGGCGAGCGCGGCGGCCGAGCGGCCGGCCGGGTGCCGGGTGAGGGCCAGCAGGATCTCCGCGTGCCGCAGGCTGAGCCCGGCCGTCCAGCTGCCGCTGGCCCCGGTCACCTGCACCTGCGGGCGGGCACCGGTCAGGTCGAGCACCAGCCCGGCGGGCCGGTCGTCGTCCCCGGGGCCCTGCGGGCGCAGCAGCCAGCCCCCGGGCAGCGGCTCCACGGTGCACCGGCCCAGCGCCGGCACCCACGCCGCGCCCGGGTGCACCTCCTCGGGCAGCGCGACGCGGTCGGGTGCGGCCAGGCCGGTCGCGGCGGCGGTGCACCCGTCGACGCCCACGACCAGCGCCGGGCCGGTCAGCCGGGCCAGGATCGGCGCGGCCAGCGTCCGCAGCCGCTCGACGTGCCGGGTGTGGGCGCGCAGGAGCTCCTGCCCGGCCAGCAGGGCGACGGCGTCGACCAGCGCGATCGTGCTCGGGTGCACCGTCGAGGCCGGCCCGGACAGGTCGACCACCCCCAGCACCCGGCCGGTGACCGGGTCGCGCAGCGGCGCGGCGGCACAGGTCCAGGGCTGGTGCCCCTCGGCGTAGTGCTCGGCGGCGTGCACCTGCAGCGCCGCGCGGACCACCACGCTGGTGCCGATGGCGTTGGTGCCGACCACGTCCTCGTCCCAGGAGGACCCCTCCACGAAGCCCAGCCGGTCGGCCCGCCGGCGCACCTCGGCGCCGCCCTCCCGCCACAGCACGCGGCAGCCGGCGTCCCCCACGACCAGCACCTGCCCGGCGTCGCGCGCCACCGGCAGCAGGCGCTCGCGCAGCAGCGGCAGCAGCGGGGCCAGTCCGCTCTCGGCCCGGCGGCGCTCCAGCTCGGCCCCGTCCAGCGGAGCGACGTCCGGCGTCCGGGACGGGTCCAGGCCGCTGCCGCGCAGCCGGCGCCAGGACGCGCCGATGACCGGCCGTGGCGCGGCCGGCGGCGTGCCGCCGGCCAGGGCCGCGGCGCGCACCCGCGCGAGCAGCCGGGTGTGCACCCAGGGGTCGGCTCCCGGGGGGAGAGCGCTCTGGACGACGGTCATGGGCCGCTCCTCCGCTGTGACCTGCGCCACGACCATATGCCGTGCAACCCCCTGCAACGCCTCCCGGCACCGTGTCCGGGCGGGTCTGCTGGACCCGACCCACCGGCGACACCGCCCGCGACGACGCAGGAGGCGCACCCATGACGCAGACCGCCGAACGACCCGGCACCACCGGCTCCCCCGCCGACCGCACCGACGCCTGGCTGGCCGCGTTCGAGGACGCGCTCACCGCGCGCGACGTCGACCGCGCGGCGGGGATGTTCGCCGCGACGAGCTTCTGGCGGGACCTCGTCGCCTTCACCTGGAACATCACCACGGTCGAGGGCCCGGACGGCGTCCGCGACCTGCTCGGTGCCACCCTCGAGACCACCGACCCGCGCGGCTTCCGCACCACCGAGGAGCCGACCGAGGCCGACGGGGTGACCACCGCCTGGATCGAGTTCGAGACCGCCGTCGGCCGTGGGCGTGGACACCTCCGCCTCCAGGAGGAGGGCAGCGAGGCGTTCACCCTGCTGACCACCCTGTACGAGCTGAAGGGCCACGAGGAGCCGCTGCGGGAGCGCCGGCCGATGGGCGCCGAGCACGGCGCGAACAAGCACCGGCTCACCTGGCGGGAGCGCCGCGAGCAGGAGGAGGCCGGCCTCGGGACCACCGTGCAGCCGGACGTGCTCGTCGTGGGCGGCGGCCAGGGCGGCATCGCGCTCGGCGCCCGGCTGCGGCAGCTCGGCGTCCCCGCGCTGGTCATCGACAAGCACGCCCGCCCCGGCGACCAGTGGCGCAGCCGCTACAAGTCGCTGTGCCTCCACGATCCGGTCTGGTACGACCACCTGCCCTACCTGAAGTTCCCGGACAACTGGCCGGTGTTCGCGCCCAAGGACAAGATCGGCGACTGGCTCGAGTCCTACGTGAAGGTCATGGAGGTGCCCTACTGGGGCGGCACCACGGCGCGCTCGGCGAGCTTCGACGAGCAGACCGGCGAGTGGACCGTCGAGGTCGAGCGCGACGGGCAGCCGGTCACCCTGCGCCCGAGGCAGCTGGTGCTGGCCACCGGCATGTCCGGCAAGCCGAACGTCCCCCGGCTGCCGGGCCAGGACGTCTTCCGCGGCGAGCAGCACCACTCCTCGGCGCACCCCGGGCCGGACGAGTACGAGGGCAAGAAGGTCGTCGTCGTCGGGAGCAACAACTCGGCGTTCGACATCTGCGGGGCGCTGTGGGAGGTCGGCGCCGACGTGACGATGGTGCAGCGCACCTCGACGCACATCGTCAAGAGCGACAGCTTGATGGAGATCGGCCTGGGCGCGCTCTACAGCGAGGAGGCGGTGGCCAACGGTGTCACGACCGAGAAGGCCGACCTGACCTTCGCCTCGCTGCCGTACCGGATCATGCACGAGTTCCAGATCCCGCTGTACGAGCAGATGAGGGAGCGCGACGCCGAGTTCTACCGCCGGATGTCCGACGCCGGCTTCTGGCTGGACTGGGGCGACGACGGCTCGGGGTTGTTCATGAAGTACCTGCGCCGCGGCTCCGGCTACTACATCGACGTGGGCGCCGCCGAGCTGGTGGCCGACGGCGAGGTCGAGCTGGCGCACGGCCAGGTCGACCACCTCACCGAGGACGCCGTCGTGCTCGAGGACGGCACCGAGCTGCCCGCCGACCTGGTCGTCTACGCCACCGGCTACGGGTCGATGAACGGCTGGGCGGCCGACCTCATCTCCCAGGAGGTCGCCGACAAGGTCGGCAAGGTGTGGGGTCTGGGGTCGGACACCACCAAGGACCCGGGGCCGTGGGAGGGCGAGCAGCGCAACATGTGGAAGCCCACCCAGCAGCCGGGGCTGTGGTTCCACGGCGGCAACCTGCACCAGTCCCGGCACTACTCGCTGTACCTGGCGCTGCAGCTCAAGGCCCGCTACGAGGGGATCCCCACCCCGGTCTACCGCCTGCAGGAGGTCCACCACACCTCCTGAGGCCCCCGTGACGACGACGGCGCCGTGACCACCCCACCGGCTGGACGGGTGGTCACGGCGCCCTGCTCGCGGCCCCGTCCAGGGTCCCGCCCCGAGCCCGATCGGCCCCGTCCCGGATAGGCCCCGTCCAGAGGCTCGCCGCGAGCTTGCGAGCGGTGAGGAGGACGGGGTCCTCCTCCGAAGACCGGGGAGGACGGGGTCCTCCTTCAGCCGTCGAGGTCGAGCACCCGGACGGTGCCGTCGTTCAGGTTGGTCACGTAGCCGCGTGACCCGTCTGGCAGTACTGCGACCGAGGTCGGGGCGTCGCCGATGGGGATCCTCGCCGTGGTGCTCCAGTCGCCGGCCGCGATGACCGAGAGCGTGTCCGCGTCGACGCTGGTGACGTAGGCGAACTGGCCGTCGGGCGCCCAGGTGATGTCCTGAGGCCCCGCCTCGACCGGGATGCTGGTCACGACCGTGTCGGTGCTCGTGTCGATCACCGTGACCGTGTCGGCGTCGTAGTTGACGTTGGCGACCAGCGGTCGAGCAGGGTGCACCGCCACGCGGTGCGGGCCCGCGTCGACCGGCACCTCCCGGACCACCCTGTCCGTCGTGGTGTCGATGACCGCGACGACGTTGGAGGTGTGGTCGGCGACGTAAGCCCGCGTGCCGTCGAGGGTGAACTCGACGGAGTGCGGTAGTGGCGGCACCGGGATCTCGGTCAGGACCTCGTACGCCCCGGCGTCGATGACCACGACGGTGTTCGGACCCTCGACGGGTACGAAGACCCGGCCCCCGTCGCGGCTGACCGCGGGTGACCACGGCTTGCCGTCCAGGGGGATGGTCTCGATCATCTTCCACGTCCTGGTGTCGAGGACGCCGAAGGCCCCGTCCCGGGTGCCCTCGTCGTACAGGCTGAGGTACGCCGTCCGGCCGTCCGCGGAGAACACCACGAACTGCGGCGGACCCACCGGCACGGGGATCGTCCCGGTCACCCGGTCCAGCTCGGTGTCGACCACCGTGATGGTGCGGGCCGCGCGGTTGGCGACGTAGAGCTGGGCCCCGCTCGGTGAGGCCACCGCATAGCCGGGTGTCTCGCCCACCGGGATGATCGCGCCGGCCGACGGGATCGGCATGCTCGGGGACACCGGTGGCGGGCCGGAGCTGGTGGGCGCGGCAGGCTCCGGGGCGGTGGACTCGGACGCGATCGTCCCGGCCGGGTCGCCTTGCTGGCTCAGCCGCTGCCGGTCGATCGCCACGAACACCGCTCCAGCGGCCGCCGCGACCAGCAGGACGACCGCCATGAGGAGCCACCGGTACCCCGGTGACGGCTGGGGGCCCCGCGCCGGCACGGGCACCCGCCCCGACGGCGGGGACGGCGGCGGGGACGGCGGCGGTGTCGACGGCGACGGTGTCGACGGCGGCCGGGACGACGGCGGCCGGGACGACGGCGACGCGGGCGTCCCGTCGGCCGAGCTGTCCCTCGTCGACGTCCGGGGGGCCGTCGGGGTGACCGCGGTGGCGCCCTCCCGCTCCGGCGGCCTCGCCTTCGGCCGGGCCCGCGGTGCCGGGGCCCTGCGGGTCCGAGGAGGCTCCGGCGCGGTGGTCGGCCCGGGGTTCCCGGCCGCCGTGACGTCCTGATCGCCGGATCGGCGCCGCTCCCCCGGTCCCCGCCTGGGTGCGGTGGCGTCCTCGGCGAGGTCGCGCTGTCGGTCCCCGACCGTCGGTCCACCGTCCTCCCGTGCGGGGTCGTCGGTCGTGACCGGGACGTCCTGCCGTGCTGGCGCCGCCACGAGTGGCTGGGCGGTCCCGGGCGGCTGTCCGGGGTCCGGCCGCGGGGCCGGGAGCACGCCTGGGGCGGGTTCCGGCGCGACCCCGCGGACGGCCTCCGGAGCGACCTCCGGGGGGACGGGGCCGACCGGCGCCTTGTGGGCGGAGCCCGGCGGGTGGGCGACGTCGAAGATGCGCCCGTCGGGGGCGCGCAGGTACAGCACCGGGGTGCCCCACTCGACCTGGTTGGGCTGGAGCCGGATGGCCTTGCGGGCCTCGGCCATGGCCGCGTCGAGCGGGTAGCCGTCGGCGACGGCCTCGTAGAAGCCGCGGGTGAAGACGATGGCGGCCCGGTCGGTGATCTCGAACTGCATGGCGACCACGGCGGGGATGCCCTGGTAGACCAGGCTCTGCGCGGTCCCCGAGTAGGGGTCGGTGCGGCCGCCCCGGGCGCCCTCGCACGAGTTGAGCAGAGCCAGGCGCAGGGTGCGGTGGTCGTGCAGGAGGGCGCCGAGGTCGGAGCCGCTGATGGGCTGGGCCCGGCCGGTCGCTCCCTCCATGGCCAGCTGCCCGTCCCCGAGCTCGCTGTCGTACCGCCCGTGACCGATGTAGTGGAAGACGTGGTGCTGGCCCCGCCGCAGCTGGCGTTGCAGCTCGGCCATGGAGCCGTTGGGCGCCCGTTCGAGCCGGACCCGTCCGTCGTGCTGCAGCTCGCCCAGCGCTTCGTGCAGCCGGGCCCACTCGGCGTCCACGTCCAGGGGCGGGAAGTCGGAGGGACTGGCGACCAGCACCAGGACACGCAGCGGCGGTTGCACGGGCAGCGGACGGATTCGCCCCGGGAGGTCGAGGTAGCGCACCAGCGGGGTCCACTCGGACAGCGCGAGGAACCGGCGTGCGTCCTTGTCGTAGAGGTACTCCCAGGGCAGGTCGGCCAGCTCGGGTGCGTCGGTCAGCCGCAGCCGCACGCGCAGCCCGCAGTCCCGCCCCTCGGCCTGGTCCAGGCTCGCGGTCAGGGCGCTGCGCACCTGGTCGCGGAAGACCGCGTCGAACAGCCGGCCGCCGAAGTCGCGGACCGCCGTGGCCTCCGGTGCGTCCTCGCTGCGGACCAGGTACCGGCGTGGCCGACCGATGCGCAGCAGAAAGTTCTCCAGCTCCAGGTCGGAGAAGGGGACGGTGACCGGCACCGGGCGGGTCTCACCCACCGGGGAGTGCAGCACCCGGGCGCGGTAGCTGGTCGCCGAAGCCGGTTCGACCAGCACGTCGAAGTCCAGGTACGTGCGCTCGGTCATCAGGGCGCCCCGGTCGTCGGGTCGCCCCGGCCGGACTCGGCCGGGGCGGGGGCCTGCCCGGCTGCCCGACCGGGTCGCCAGGTCATCGACACCGTGAAGTTGCCCGTGGAGCTGGCGCCGGCCACGAAGGCCCCCACCTCGGCGCTGAGCTCGATCCCGAAGTCGACCGTGATCTCCTCCGGGCTCTCCGCGACCGACCGCAGCCGGCCCACGAGTGCCTGCACGGCCGGCTGCACGCGGCCGACGGCCTGCTCGAAGCTCTGCTGCGCTTGCAGGACCACCCGCTCGTCCCGGTCCCCCCACCCGCGGGTGACCTCACCGCTGCCGTGCCCGCCGGCCGCGGCGCCGTCCTCGGCCTGCACCAGCACGGTGCCGCCGCCCTCCAGCGGGAACTCCACGAGCCGCTTCGCCATGACCGATCCCCCATCCGCGAGCCGGGACACCCTCGTCCCCGATCCGGATGAGCTCCGGAGGAGCGCTCCTGATACGCCGCTGCGAAGCCGGGCCGGGTGTCCGGCGCACGCGGTGCTGTCCACGGAACCCACCTCGGGCGCAACCGTGGACCGCCACGTCTCCCCCTCCGGACCGCATCCGTCCGAAATGACGCACCCGCGACGCTAGGGAGATCACCGGTGGCCGTCCAGAGGAATGCGTGCGTGGGGATCGCCGGATGAGACCGCGGGCCTCGGCGCCCTCGGCGCCGGCCTGCGTCGATCAGGGGGCCTCAGGCGGCGGCGCCGTCCCGGCGGGCGTGGGCGGCGGCGACGACGTGCGGCACCAGCGCCTGGGCGATGTGCGCGTAGCCGGCCGACGACGGGTGGAAGCGGTCGGCGGAGAACAGCGCCGGGTCGGTGCCGAAGGCGGCCGCCACGGCGTCGGAGACGGCGGCCACCACCGCTCCGTTCGCGCGGGCGACCGCGGCCTGCTGGCGCTGCAGCGTCGCCGAGGCGACCTGCACCAGCGGCCGCAGCGCCGGGGGCACCCACGGCACCGTCGACATGTCCGGCGCCGGGACGACGACCACGTCGGTGCCGGCGGCGCGCAGGTCCGCCAGCGCGCTTGCCAGGGCCGCAGCCGACTGCGCCGGGGGCACCAGCCGCGCCAGGTCGTTGGCGCCGACCACCACCACGGCGAGGTCCACGTCCAACGGCGCGGCCCGGCGCACCTGCGCCGCCAGGTCGCGCGACACCGCTCCCGGGACGGCCAGCACGGACAGGTCGACGTCGTAGCCGGCGTCGATCAGGGCCGCGGCCAGCCGCGGGCCGAGGGCGTCGCGGGGGCCGGCGGCGCCGGAGCCGTACGCGAGGGAGTCACCGATCAGAGCGAGGCGGAGGGACGTGCGTGTCACGGTTCGTACAACACCGGCGCACGCACCGCCATGCCCGGCCCGCAGACGCGCGAGGGCCCGGCCGGGTGTGCTCCCGACCGGGCCCCGGCGCGGCACCCACCTGCAGGGTCCCGCCGCGAGCCTGGGAACGTGCTGGAACGGCCACCCTCAGGGTCCCGCGCCGAGCGCGCGAGACGTAGGGGAAGGAGCGGCCCCCCTGCAGGGGCCCACCGCGAGCCTGCGAGTGGTGGGGGGCAGGGGGGTCCTCTTTCAGGCCTTCGGGCCGCCGGCGGCGTAGACCACCTGGCCGGACACGAAACCGGCGCCCTCGCTGACGAAGAACGAGGCCAGGTGCGCGATGTCCTCGGGCTGGCCGACCCGCTGCACCGGGATCTCCTTGGCGGCGTAGGCGATGAAGTCCTCGAACGCGACGCCCATCCGGTCGGCGGTCGCCTTGGTCATCTCGGTCTGGATGAAGCCGGGCGCGATCGCGTTGGCGGTGACGCCGAACTTGCCGAGCTCGATCGCCAGGGTCTTGGTGAAGCCCTGCAGACCGGCCTTGGCGGTGGCGTAGTTGGCCTGGCCGCGGTTGCCCAGCGCCGAGGTGCTCGACAGGTTGACGATCCGGCCCCACTTGGCGTCGATCATGTGCTGCTGCACCGCGCGGGTCATGAGGAAGGCGCCGCGCAGGTGCACGTTCATGACGACGTCCCAGTCGACCTCGGTCATCTTGAACAGCATGTTGTCGCGGATGACGCCGGCGTTGTTGACCAGCACCGTCGGGGCGCCGAGCTCGGCGGCGACGCGGCTGACCGCGGCCTCGACCTGCTCGGCGTCGCTGACGTCGGCCCCCAGGGCCAGCGCGCGCCCGCCGGCTGCCTCGATCGCCTCCACGGTCGCCTTGCCCGCGGCCTCCTCCAGGTCCAGCACGCCCACGGCGAACCCGTCCTGGGCCAGCCGCTTGGCGACGGCCGCACCGATGCCCCGCGCGGCTCCGGTGATGATCGCCACGCGGGTGGCGGTGCTGTTCAACTCGCTCATCTGTTCGTCCCTCTCGATGTCTGCGCCGTCCGGTGCGCTGGACCACACCGTACGGACCGGCTCCGCGAGGCTACCGGCCGGTAGCCGCGTGGTGGCGGAGGCGCGGGTCAGGGCCAGGTGCTTGCGACGACGATGCCCGCAACGGAGAGCTGCACCGCGGCGAGGACCAGGCTGGCGGGGTGGAAGGCCACCTCGGTCACGTGTCGACCGAGCTTGCCCGGGGTGAGCAGGTCGAGCACCAGGAACGCGACCGCCTGCAGCACCACCCCGAGCACGCCGAAGACGACGGTGTAGAGCAGCGCCTCGCCGAACCCGCTGGTGGCGTTGTTCCAGATCGCGCTGAAGATGACCAGCCCCTGGGCCAGGAAGCCGGCGGCGAGCACGATGCCGGCGTTGACCGACCGCTCCTCGTGGATCTGCCGGCCGAGGTGGCCGGGGGTGAGCAGGTCGAGCACGAGGAAGCCGAGGGTCAGCAGCACGATGCCGACCCCGGTGTAGGCGACGGCGTAACCGATGCTGGCCAGCACGGGAGACCTCCGGGGGACGCGGGACGGGCGGACGCCGGACGTGTCTACCGCACCGGCGCCCTCTGGCCCGCCCCGGCGTGCCGGGCGCCTGCGGTGCCCAGCCGACGGTGACGTCCGCCGGCTCCCCCTCCTCGCTCGCTGCGGTGCTCCCCGACCGTCAGCCGGCGGTGACCACGTCCACCCGGTCGAAGCCCTCCGCCGTCGAGGGCGGCACGAACCGCGCTGCCGTGCCGTACAACCCGGCCGGCGGCACCCGGGCCCGCCCCTCCCGCGCGTCGTTGCGCGCGGCGCAGACGGGCACCGGCGTGTCCAGCCACACCGCTCGGACGCCGACGCCGGCCCCGCGGGCCGCCGCGACCAGCGGCGCCCGGTCCTCCGGTGCGGGGTTGGTGTTGTCGACGACGACGCTGCGCCCCTCGGCCAGCAGCTCGGCGACCACCCGCTGCTGCCGGGCCTCGCGGCGGCGGGCGTTGGGCCAGTGGTCCTTGCTCACGACGGTGTGCGTCGCGGCCAGGTGCTCACGCACCCAGGTCGACTTCCCGCTGCCCTGCAGGCCCGCCATGACGACCAGCTCCGGTCGACCTGGGACCGTGGCCCTCCAGCAGGGGCCCGCCGCGGCCCCGTCCCGGGTCCCGCCCTGAGCCTGTGGAGGGTGGGGAGGACGGGGTCCTTCCCCGCTGGGGGGCAGGGGGTCCTCTTTCAGGCGGTCTGGCGCAGCGGCGTCACGCCGGCGTCGTCGTCCAGCGCCGGCCGGGGCGCCGGGTGCTCGACGAGCGCCAGGACCCGGCCGGCCATGAACCGGGCGGTGCGGACGGCGGTGCCGCCCCGCGTGGTCTCGGTGACCTCCACCAGCCCGCGGCCGTGGCTCACGTCCACCCGCCGTCCGGCGCGGGTGGCCTCGATCTCGTAGGTGCGGGTGTTCCCGCCGGCGTCGATCACGATCTCGACACGGTCGCCCTTCATGGCGTCCTCCAGACGTCGTGCCGGGCCGTGTGCCCGACATGGGAACAACGTCCTCCAGGGGTCCGACATTCCGCGCTGAGCTGCAGTTTCAGTCCTCCGGCGGGCGCCGGTGCGGCCGCGGGACGTGCAGCGCGCGGACCGAGGCGAGGGCCGCGCGGCGGGCGTTCGCGCGCTGCCGGGCCCGGCTGGTCCGGGGGGCTCTGGGCTCCTCGCGCAGCAGCGCGTCGAGCCAGTGCCCACGGGGGTCGACGTCCACGAGCAGCGCCTTGAGCAGCAGGGTCAGCGGGATGGCCAGCAGCGCGCCCAGCGCGCCGAGCACCCAGCCCCAGAACAGCAGGGCCACGAAGGTGACCGTCATCGACAGCCCCACCGAGTCACCGACGAACCGGGGCTGGATCAGCGTCTGGACGACGAAGTTGAGCAGCGCGTAGACCGCGATCACGACCCAGAAGTCGGTCCAGCCGCCGTCGAGCAACGCCAGGATCGCCGGGGGAACCAGACCCAGGACGAACCCGATGTTGGGCACGTAGTTGGTGACGAAGGACAGCAGCCCCCACACGACCGGCAGCGGGATGCCGATGATCGCCAGCGCGATGCCGTCGCCGACGGCCACGATGCCGCCGAACACCGTGCTGACCCAGAGGTAGCTGCGGGTGCCGCGGGCGAACAGGCCCAGCGCGATCGGCAGGTGCGGGCGGTCGGCGGCGATGAGCGCCAGCCGCCGGCCGAACCCGCCGGACTCGATGGAGAGGAACACCAGCGCGGCCAGCAGCAGGACCAGCGTGGAGGCGGCGTCGGTGGCCCGGGACAGCACGCCGGTGGCCACGCCCACCAGCTGGCTGTAGTCGAACTGCGCCAGCAGGTCCGAGAGCTGGCCGGAGACGATGCCGCGGTCGTTGAGGTCGGCGACGACCGAGGCGATGAGCGCCTCCGCCTCGCCGGCGTAGTTGGGCAGCAGTGCCGCGAACTGGGCGATCGAGACCACCAGGAGGGCGACGAAGCCCAGCAGGACGGTCCAGACCAGCAGGAGCAGCACCGTGGCGCTGGCCCACCGTGGCCAGCCGTGCCGCTGCAGGAAGCGCTGCACCGGCGTAAGCGCGATGACCACGACCAGGGCCAGCAGCACCGGGCCGACCAGCCAGGCGATCGAGCGCACCCCGGCGATCGCGATCGTCGCGGTGGCGGCCCCGATGAGCAGCACCATCCAGCGCGGCATGCCGCCGGTCGGCGGCCCCAGCGCGACCTCGGGCAGGACGTCGGCCTGGGTCCCCGTTCCCGCGGCGCCGTCTGCCGCGGCCTGGGCCTGGGCCTGGACCTGGACGGCGGCGTTCTGCGCCTCCGCGGCGGCGGCCGGCGGCACCCCGGTGGCGCCGCTGGCCACCGGGAGGTCGTTGCGCGGGACACCCCGCTGCACGGTCACCGTCGGACGCCTCAGCCCGCGGCGCGGGCCGGCGAGCCGGTGGTGCCGGCGTCGAGCGGCGCCGGGTGGGTTCGGACCACGTGCCCTCCTCTGCAGAACGCCGGGCTCACCGGGCTGCCACCCTCGCACGCCCGGCCGACCGGCTCAGGGACGCACACCGTCCAGCAGCGCGGTCATCGCCGGCAGGTCGAAGAACGCCGCCGTCTCCCGTGCGGTCGGGCCACCCGCGTCCGGGTCGGCACCCGCCGCGAGCAGTGCGCGGACGGTCTCCGCCGACTGCTTGAACACCGCCGCGGCCAGCGCCGTCTGGCCACGGTCGTTCACCCGGCCGGCGTCGGCGCCGCGGTCCAGCAGGGCGGCGACCGTCTCCGGGTGGCCGTGGTAGGCGGCCAGGATGAGCAGCGAGTCGCCCTTGTCGTTGGTCAGGTTCGCCGGCACCCCGGCGTCGACGTAGGCGGCCAGCTCCTCGGTGGCCCCGCCACGCGCCAGGTCGAAGACCCGCGCCGCCAGCTCGATGACCCCCGGGTCGATCCCGCCGCTCCCCTGCTCGCTCATCGGTCCTCCTCACCGGCGCTCGTCGGCCCGGTGCTCGACGCTGCTCCACCGTGCGGACCCTCGCACGCCCGGACCCGACGTCGAGCGTAGGAGGTCCCGACGGCGGCGGGGGCGGCGCGGCGCTCAGCCCGCCGCGACGCTGGCCGGCTCCCGCGCGCCGGTCCGCTCCTCGCTCGCCGGCGCTCACTGCGATGCTCCCGACGCCGTCAGCCGGCCGCCACCCGGTCGGTGAGGGCCAGCACGCGGCGCCAGACGTCGTCGCAGGCCTGCGCCCAGTCGCCGTACGCGCGGTCGAAGAAGGAGTGCGGGGCCCCGTCGTAGACGGCGGTCTCCACCTCCGCGCCGCCCGACCGCAGCCGCTCGGCCAGGGCCAGCTGCGCCTCCACCGGGGTCGCGGCATCGGCCCCGGCGATCACCATGAGCGTCGGGCGGACGGCGGGGGCGTCCCCGCTCGTCTCGGGCTTGCCGTAGAAGCCGACGCAGGCGGCCAGGTCCAGGTCCCCGGCGGCCAGCCGCCAGGAGTGGCTGCCACCGAAGCAGAAGCCCACGGTGACCACCGGCAGGTCGGCGCGGGTGCGCGCGCGCAGGTGGGCCACCGCCGCGGAGATGTCGGCGTCCACGCCGGCCGCGGTGACCTGCGGGATGTGGGTCTGCCAGTCGAAGTCCTGCCCGCGGGCACCGGCCTCCGGCAGCTCCGCCGTCCGCCCGAACCAGTCGACGGCCAGCGCCGGCAGCCCGGCCTCGGCGAACCGCTCGGCCAGCGCCACGTAGTACGGGTGCAGCCCACGGATGTCGGGGAGCAGGACCACGCCGACCTGCGCCGGGCCGGCCGGCGCGGCGTACGCGGCCGCGACCTCGGTGCCGTCGGTGGAGGTCAGGGTCAGCGTGCCGCGCTCGGCGACGTCGCCGCTCCTCGGCGGTGCGGGCGGTCGGCTGTCGGCGTCGTGGCACATGCCGCCGGTTCTACCTGCGCACCCGGCCGGGCGCCCGGCGGGGGCTCAGGTGTCGGCGGCGGCGTCGGCCGGGGCGGCGGAGCCGCCGAAGACCTGCGCGGCGACCTCGCGGCGGACGTCGGCCAGCCAGTGGTGCTGCTTGTCGGCCTGGTCGATCAGCCGGTCGAACAGCGCCCTGTCGATGCGGGGGTCGGCCTCGGCCGCGGCGCGCAGCGTCTCGAACCCGGCTCGCTTGGCCAGCACGGCGGTCGCGATGAACTCGAACTCGACGAGGTCCGACAGCGGCGAGCGGGACAGCAGGTGCCCGTTGAACTTGGCCCGGGAGACCTTCTCGCCGAGCCAGACCGCGGCCTGCTTGTACTGCCGCACCGGCAGGCCGAGGGCCTCCATCGTGCTGCGCAGCGACGCCCGCTCCTCGCGCAGCTCGTCGAGCAGCTCCTCCAGGCGGGGCTCGTAGGGGGTCCCCTGCCAGCGACCGAGCATGCGGCTGACCAGCTCGATGCCGCCGGTGGCCGAGGCCAGGTGGTCGTTGGTGTAGACGCCGAGCAGGTCGGCGTTGCGGATCCCGCCTGGCGCGGTCGGCTCGGACACGGGTGCTCCCGGGGATCGGACGGCAGAGGTGCGGGACCCATTCTCACCGTCCGGTGATCACCGCGCGCGGCGACCGGTCAGCTGCGCAGCAGCGCGACGCCGAGGCACGCCGCCGCCCCCCGCACGCCGGCCGGCGTGCCGGTGGTGGACCGCTCGGCGTTGGCCGGGGCCTCGAGCTCGGCGTCGCAGCCCGGACCCTCGACCGCGTGGAGGACGGCGCTCACCCGGCCGCCCGGGTGAGCAGCCGCGCGGCCGTCGGCCGCAGCTCGCGCTCCAGCTCCCACAGCCCCGCGGCCAGCCGCTGGCCCACCGCCTGCCGGGAGACGCCGAGCGCGGCGGCGGCGTCGGCCTGGGTGCGCCCGGCGCGCACGAGCTCGATCGCCTCCCACGCCGGGGCGCTGCGCCGCTGCACGACGACGGCCAGCGCGCTCAGCACCGCCTGCGCGTCACCGGCGTCGGGCGGGACGGCGCCACGCACCGCGAGCCGGACGCTGCGCGGCTTGGCCGCGTCGACCGCCCGGCGGGCGCTGAGGTAGGCCGGCCCGGCGCCGGCGCGGGCGCTGTCGGGCAGCGGCGTCTGCACCGGGCCGGCCCCGACGCCGATGCTCCAGCCGCCCTCGCGCACCAGCCGCAGGACGACGTCCACGACGACCGCGGGGTCGGCCAGCACGCCCTGGAACTCCTCGCCCGCCGTCCGCTCGAAGGGCAGCACGGTCGGGACGCCGTCCGTGAGCCGCCCCAGGACGCCGGTGCCCCGGCCCGGACCCCCTCGGTTGTCGTGCCGGTCGACGGTCAGCACGTACGGCATCGCGCGAACCTGACGTCCTTCCTGACTCGGAGCAAGCCTCAGAACTGGTCGACGACCTCCGGGGGGAAGCCACCCGTGGCGATCGGCCCCCAGCGCTCGATCGTGACGCGCAGCAGCGACTTGCCCTGCCGGGCCATCGCCGTCCGGTACTCGTCCCAGTCGGGGTGCTCGCCGCTGATCGCGCGGTAGTAGTCGACCAGCGGCTCGAGCGCGTCGGGCAGGTCGAGGACCTCGGCGCGGCCGTCGACCTGCACCCAGGGGCCGTCGAAGTCGTCGGAGAGCACGCAGAGGGAGACCGACGGGTCGCGCCGCGCGTTGGCCGCCTTGGCCCGCTGCGGGTACGTCGAGACCACGACCCGCCCCTCCTGGTCCAGACCGCAGGTGACCGGGGACAGCTGCAGCCCCCCCCTCGCTGCGCCGGGTGACCAGCACCGCTTTGTGGCGGGGACGGAGGAACTCCTCGAGGGTGAGGCGGTCGACCCGGTCGGCGGTCGCGGTTCTCGGCATGGCCCGGACGTTACGACGACCACACCATGATCGTCCGGAGCCGTTCCGGGGTACTCGCCTGTGTTGTGATCGACCGCATGAGGCTCCGCATGCCCGGCCGCCCGGGCGCGTCGTCCGCCGACCCGTCCGGCGACACGCCGCCGACGAGCGGACGGACGCCCAATTTCGCGGCGGTGGCCACCGCCGCGACGACGGCGAGCCCCGCCCCGAGTCCCGACCGCGGACCCCGGTTGCAGAAGGGCGTCCGGGCGCTGGCCATCGCCTCCGCGCAGCTGCTGCTGATCGCCGCTGCGCTCGTGGCGGTCGGCTGGGTGCTCGGCCGGCTGTGGCCGATCCTGCTGCCGGTCATCCTCGGCCTGCTGTTCGCGACCGTGCTCTGGCCGCCGACCCGGCTGCTGCGCCGGTTGCACTTCCCGCCTGCGCTGGCCGCCCTGGTGGTGCTGCTGGGCTTCTTCGCCGTGGTCGCCGGGTTGTTCTCCTGGATCGTCCCGCAGGTGGCCGACCAGACCGGTGAGCTGGCCGACGCCGCCACCGCCGGGCTGCAGGACGTGCAGGAGTGGGTGACCGGTCCGCCGCTGAACCTCGGCGAGGACCAGATCGGCCAGGCCGTCGACCAGGTCATCGACAGCATCCAGGGGAACGCCCAGAACATCGCCGGCTACGCGCTGACCGGCGTCTCCGCGCTCGGCAGCGGCCTGCTCAACCTGGTGCTCGCCCTGGTGCTGGCCTTCTTCTTCATCAAGGACGGCCCGCGCTGGCTGCCGTGGCTGGCCGCCCAGACCGGCCCCAAGGTGGCACCGCACGTCGCCGCGCTGTCGTACAAGACCTGGAGCACCCTCTCGGAGTTCATCCGACAGCAGGCCCTGGTCGGCTTCGTCGACGCCTTCTTCATCGGCCTGGGCCTGTGGATCCTCGACGTCCCGCTGGTGCTGCCCCTCGCCGTCCTGACCTTCTTCGGCGCGTTCATCCCGATCATCGGTGCCTTCGTCGCCGGGGCCTTCGCGGTGCTCATCGCCCTGGTCAGCAACGGCTGGCAGACGGCGCTCATCGTGCTCGTCATCGTTCTCGTGGTGCAGCAGCTCGAGGGCAACGTGCTGCAGCCGATCCTCCAGGGGCGCGGGCTCAACCTGCACGCGGCCGTGGTCATCCTGGCGGTCACCGCCGGCGGCAGCCTCTACGGCATCCTCGGCACGTTCCTCGGCGTCCCCGTGGCCGCGCTCATCGCCGTCGTCTACCGGTACGTGCGCGACGAGCTGGACGGCCGCACACCGGAGGTCGCCGACGACGGCACCCGGGTGCAGGTCACCGGCGACGAGACCGGCGCCACGGTCGTCCGGGAGCGCGTTGCGACCCCGGCCCCCGGGCCCGTCGCGGACGACGCCCCGGACGGTGACGACGACACCCCCGCCCGCCCGCCGGCCTGACCCCTCCGCGCCTCGGGGAATGCGGTCGGCACGGGGGGAGCTGTAGGTGGTGAACCCGTATCGCGAGGAGGCAACACCGTGGCGCAGCGACCGGAGGAGCTCGTCGAGCTGCTCCCCGAGGCGGAGCCGTTCCTGGTCCGCGAGGCCGAGGCCACCGAGGCCGGTGCCCGCCGTGGGCTGGTGCTGGTGCACGACGTCGCCGGGGAGTTCGACGCAGCCTCGGCCGGGGCGCTGGCCGGGGCCCACCTGCTCGCCGCGCTGCCGCACGAGGTGGTCGCCCGGTTCGACGTCGACAGCCTGGTCGACTACCGCGCGCACCGGCCGCGGATGACCTTCTCCGGCGACCGCTACGAGTCGTTCGCCGCGCCGGAACTCCTCCTCTACGCGCTGGAGGACGACGCCGGCGAGCCGTTCCTGCTGCTGCACGGCACGGAGCCGGACTTCGCCTGGGAGCGCTTCGTGGCCGCGGTCGGCTGGCTGGTCGAGCGGCTCGGCGTGACGTCGGTCGTGTCGCTGCAGGCGATCCCGATGCCGGTGCCGCACACCCGGCCGGTCACCGTCACCGCCCACGCGACGCGGCGCTCGCTGATCGCGGAGTACCCGGTCTACTGGGGTGAGATGCGGCTTCCCGGTAGCGTCGCGGCGCTGCTGGAGCTGCGGATGGGCGAGGCCGGCGTGGACGCCTACGGGGTGGCCGCGCACGTGCCGCACTACCTGGCGCAGGCGACCTTCCCGGCGGCGTCGCTGACGCTGCTCGAGCACCTGTCCCGGCTGACCGGGCTGCACCTGCCCACCGAGGCGCTGCGGGAGGCCGCCGAGGCCCACCGCAGCGAGGTCGACGAGCAGATCGCCCGGTCCCCTGAGAACACCGCCGTCGTGGCCGCGCTGGAGCAGCAGTTCGACCAGTTCACCGCCGCCCGCGAGGGCACCGGCCTGTTGAGCGACATCGGCGAGGTACCCAGCGGCGACGAGATCGGCGCGGAGCTCGAGCGCTTCCTCGCCGAGCACGAGCGCCGCCGCGGCGAGTGAGCTCGCTCAGCCGACGACGGTGTCCCGGCGCCGGGCCAGGCTGAAGGCGACGGCCCCGAGCAGGCCGACGACGGCGAAGAGGTAGAAGCCTCCGGGGAAGGCGTTGCCGGCGGCGAACAGGGCGCCGGTGATGGTCGGCCCGACGATGGCGCCGACCCGGCCGGCGCCGGCCGACCAGCCCAGCGCCGTCGCGCGGACCTGCGGCGGGTGGTTGGCGCTGACGAACGCGTAGACCAGCACCTGGGCGCTGAAGACGAAGCACCCGGTCAGGAACACCATGGCGTAGATGCCGACGATCGGGAGCCTGATCGACAGCAGCGCCAGGAAGACCGCGGCCCCGGTGAACCAGACCATCCCCGCGGCCCGGGCGCCGATCCGGTCGGCGACGGCTCCCGCGACGAGCAGTCCGACGATGGCGCCGACGTTGAGCACGAGGAGGAAGGCCAGCGCGGCACCGAGTTCGTACTCGGCCTCCCGCATGATCGTGGGCAGCCAGTTGTTCAGGCCGTACACGAGCAGCAGACCCATGAACGACGTGATGCCGATGACGACGGTGTTGCGCACGTAGGCCGAGGTGAACAGCGTCCGGACGGTGGCGGCGGCACCCGCCGCGCCGGCCTCTCCCGCGTGCTCGGCGACCCGCGCGGCCGGGGTCTCCAGCTCGAGGCCGTACCGGTGCGCGATCTCCTCGGCCTCGGCCCGCCGCCCGTGGGAGACGAGGTAGGACGCCGACTCGGGCAGGTGCCGCAGCATGAGCGGGACCAGGACCAGCGCGGGCAGCGCGCCGATGACGAACATCCAGCGCCAGCCGAGGTCCGGGATCACCACGATCGCCAGCGCGGCCGTCGTCACGGCTCCCACGTGGTAGCCGGTCATGATCGTGGTGGTCGCGCGGCCGCTGCGGCCGGAGCGGCTGAACTCGTTGACCATGGCGATGGCTGTGGGGAGGCAGCCGCCGAGGCCGATCCCGGCGAGGAAGCGGAGCACGCCGAACACGATCTCGTTGGGCGCGAAGGCACAGGCGAAGGTGAGCAGCGAGAAGGCCGCGACCGCCCCGATCAGCGCCTTGCGCCGGCCCACGAGGTCGGTCAAGGTCCCGACCGTCAGCGCGCCGATCATCATGCCGACGAGGCCGATGGTGATGACGAACGTCGTCCCGGCGCCGGACAGCGCCCACTCCTCCGGCGACTGGAGGGTCGGCACCACGGTACCCACCACCACCAGGTCGAAGCCGTCGAGCAGGACGGCGATCCAGCACAGGGGCGCGACCCAGCCGGCGGCGCGACTCCCGGCGCCGGGGCGTCCCGCGGTCCGGCCGGTGCTCGTCGGTGTGCTGCTCATGTCTCCTCCTGGCGCGACGCTGCGGTCCCGGGGAGACGCTAGGTGAGCCGGGCCACGCGGACCCAGCCCGCGCTCCCGGGCAGTGGAAGCGACCGGCCGGGAACGCAGCCGGGCCGCGACCGGGGGATCCCGGTCGCGGCCCGCCGCGCGTTCGGTGGTGCCGAGGAGGTCAGCCCTGGGCGAGCACGACCCGCTCGTTGGGCACGGTGTGCGTCATCTTCAGGCCGGTGACGTCACGCGGACCGTTCTTGCCGAGGTTGGCCGCGCGCTGCAGCTCCTCCTCCGACAGCGTCTGGGTCTGCAGCGGCTCCAGGCCACGGACGTCGTCCGCGGTGATGCCCAGCCCCTCGCCGACCCGCTGGCCGAGCTCGTCGTCGCACATGAAGAAGTGCCAGACCATCCGCTCCTGGACCTCGCGGACCGCCTCACCGATGTTGTCGACCAGGTTCTTCACCAGGTCGTCCTTCTCCCACTGCTCCATGAGCTGGTAGCGCTGCCCGGCCTGGGTGTAGTCGTTGGTCCGGGGGATGCGCTTGCGGGTGAGCCGCCCGGTGACGACCGGCCCCTGCTCGTCGTGGGTGGGGTACTGCGCCTCGCGCAGGCCGCCCATGACCGAGGGCTCGTAGTTGACGTGCGGGTTCTGACCCTCACCGAGGTCGACACCGTAGGACATCTGGCCGCCGCGCTGGTTGGTCGCGACGCGGGCGCCCTTCGCCGAGTTGATCGGCAGCTGCAGGTAGTTCGGGCCCACCCGGTAACGCTGGGTGTCGCTGTAGGAGAAGGTGCGGCCGACCAGCATCTTGTCGTCGGAGAAGTCGAGACCGTCGACCAGCACACCGGTGCCGAACGCGCTCTGCTCGTTCTCGTTGTGGTGGTCGGTGATGTTGCGGTTCAGCGTCATCGTGCCGACGAGCTTGGGCTCGAACTCGTTCTCCGGCCAGACCTTCGTGTCGTCCAGCGGGTCGAAGTCCAGCTCGGGGTGCTCGTCGTCGCTCATCATCTGGACGTAGAGGTCCCACTGGGGGAAGTCGCCGCGCTCGATGGCCTCGTAGAGGTCCTTGGAGGCGTGACCCAGGTCGTTGGCCTGGATCGCCGCGGCGTCGGCCGCCGTCAGGCTCTTGACGCCCTGCTTGGGGATCCAGTGGTACTTCACCAGGACGGTCTCACCCTGGGCGTTGACCCACTTGTAGGTGTTCACGCCGAAGCCCTGCATGTGCCGGTAGTCCGACGGGATGCCGCGCGGGGAGAACAGGTTGACCAGCATGTGCATGGCCTCGGGGGTCTGCGACATGAAGTCGAAGATCCGGGCCGGCTCCTGCCGGAAGGTGATGGGGTCCGGCTTGAGGGAGTGGATGACGTCGGGGAACTTGATGGCGTCACGGATGAAGAAAACCGCGAGGTTGTTGCCGACGATGTCCCAGTTGCCGTCTTCGGTGTAGAACTTCACCGCGAAGCCGCGCGGGTCGCGCGCCGCCTCGGAGGAGTCCCGGCCGCCGATGACGCTGGAGAAGCGGATGGCGAGATCGGTCTTCTTGCCGGGGGCGTTGAAGAGCTTGGCGCGGGTGTAGCGCTCGATGGGCTCGTCGCCCCACTTGCCGGTGGCCTCGAACTCGCCGTAGGCCACGAAGCCGCGCGCGTGCACCACGCGCTCCGGGATGCGCTCCCGGTCGAAGTGGCTGATCTTCTCGAGGAACTGGTAGTTCTCCAGCGTCGCCGGGCCGCGGGCGCCCACTGTCCGCTGGTTCTGGTTGTCGTAAACCGGGTGACCCTGACGGTTGGTCAGGACCGGACGGCCGGCCTCACTCGGAGCAGGGCCCTGCGATGCGACGTCGGTCATGCGATCGTTCCTCCTCGATTGTCGTGCTGAAGGACCTGAGCGGTCTCTGCTGGTGTCTCTACCCGGCACTGGCGGCACAGACCCCAGAAGACGACCTCCGCCTCGTCCACGACGAAACCCGCCGTGTCCGAGGGCGTCAGGCACGGAGCCGCTCCCACGGCGCAGTCGACGTCCGCGACCGCACCGCACGATCGGCAGACCAGGTGGTGGTGGTTGTCGCCGACCCGCAGCTCGAAGAGCGCGGGTGCGCCCGCCGGCTCGATCCGGCGGGCCAGGCCGCTGGAGACGAGCGCCTGGAGCACCCCGTAGACCGCCTGGGGCGACAACGTGGGGTGCACGGCACGGGCCGCGGTGACGATGGTGTCGACGTCCGCGTGGGGACGCTCGGCGAGCACCTGCAGCACCGACAGCCGGGGCCGCGTGACGCGCAGCCCCACCGTGCGGAGCTGCTCCTGCCAGGTCGCCTCCATCACGACCCAGCCAACACGGTTTTCTTTAACGAGTCAAATTAGAGGACCGCCGAGGAACGGGTGACGCCCGGCCCCGTCCAGAGGCTCGCCGCGAGCTCGGTGACGTGCTGGAGCGGCCCCTCTGCAGGGGCCCGCCACGAGCTCGCGACCGGTGGGGGCGAAGGGGTCCTCCCTCAGAGGGTGTTGGGTAACTGACCGACCACCTCGGGTGCCGGTCTGGCCGGATCAGGTGCGCGCCCGGCGTGGCAACCCGATGGGGATGGTCGGCCGGTGATGGTCCAGGTGAATGTGCGAATGCCTGGATCGGGAGGCGTATCCCAGTTCGCTGACCGATGCGCAGTGGGCGGTGGTCGAGCCGCTGCTGCCGGTTCGTGATCCTCGGCGCGGTGGGCGGCCGCTGACGTACGACCGCCGGCTGGTGCTCGACACGATCCTGTACGTGCTGGTCAGTGGCTGCGCCTGGCGTCAGGTGCCGCATGACCTGGCGCCCTGGGACGCGGCCTATCGATGGTTCCGCGCCTGGAGCGCCGATGGCACCTGGGACCGGGTGCACGACCAGTTGCGCGATCGACTGCGGGCCCGGGAGGGACGCACCGTGCAGCCGTCGGCGGCGGTGCTGGATTCGCAGTCCGCGCGCAGCGCCGAGGGCGGGGAGGCCATCGGCTACGACGCCGGCAAGCGGGTACGCGGCCGCAAACGGCATCTACTGGTCGACACCGGCGGCCTGCTGCTGCGCGCGGTGGTGCACTCGGCCAGCGTGCAAGACCGCGCCGGCGCCCGGCAGGTGCTGACCGGCATCCATGCGTTGTTCCCGCTGCTGGCGCTGGTCTGGGTCGACGGCGGTTACGTCAACGTGGTCGATGCCGGGCTGGTCGGTTGGGCCCGGCGCGCCGAAGACCTCGAAATAGTGGCCGTGGCGCGCAACGCTGACCGCAGGGGCTTTCAGGTGCTGCCCCGCCGCTGGGTGGTGGAGCGGACCTTCGGCTGGCTGACGAGGTGCAGACGGTTGGCACGCGACTACGAACGCAAGACCAGTCACGCCGAGGCCATGATCAAGGTGGCGATGATCCGGCTGATGGCCGCCCGCCTGGCCGGTGAGGACCGCCAACCCCACGGCGCCATCGAGACCGAAGCTGCCCGTCGCCTCGCCAAGGATCTCGACAGAGACCAGTAGTCAGGCGGTTACCCAACACCCTCTCAGGCGAAGACGATCGTCTTCTCCCCGTCCACGATGACGCGGTCCTCCACGTGCCAGGTGACCGCCTGGGCCAGCACCTGGCGCTCGACGTAGCGGCCGATGCGGCGCATGTCCTCGACCGTCGCGCGGTGGTCCACGCGGGCGACCTCCTGCTCGATGATCGGCCCGGCGTCGAGCTCCGGCGTCACGTAGTGGGCGGTCGCCCCGATCAGCTTCACGCCGCGGTCGTGCGCCGCCCGGTAGGGGTTCGCCCCGACGAAGGCCGGCAGGAAGCTGTGGTGGATGTTGATCAGCCGCTCCGGGAACCGGCTGCAGAAGTCGGCCGAGACGATCTGCATGTAGCGGGCGAGCACGACGAGGTCGACGTCCCCGATCAGCTCCAGCGCCCGCGCCTCGGCCTCCGCCTTGGTCTCCGGCGTCACCGGCACGTGGTGGAACGGGACGCCGGCGCCGCGGGCGACCGGCTCGAGGTCGGGGTGGTTGGAGACGACGGCGGCGATCTCGGCGCGCAGGTCGCCCGCGCGGACCCGGTAGAGCAGCTCCTGCAGCACGTGGTCGGTCCTGGAGACGAACACCGCCAGCCGGGGCCGGTGCGCGGCCTCGGTCAGCCGCCAGGTGAACTGCCACTGCTGCGCGAGCAGGGCCAGCGCGCCCTCGAGCTGCTGGCGCCGGGCGGTCAGGTCGGCGAGGAAGAACTCCAGCCGCAGCGTGAACGTGCCACCCACCGGGTCGGAGGAGTGCTGCTGCGAGTCGATGATGTTCGCCCCGACGTCGGCCATCAGCCCGCTGACGACGGCGACGATCCCGGGCCGGTCGGGGCAGCGGACGACGAGGCGCCCGACGTCGTCGAGCCGGTCGTCGTGCGGGCCGGGGGCCGACAGTTCAGCGGACACGGGAAGCGAGGATGCCAGGCCCGCCCCGCCCCGCGGACGACGCCTCGGGCGATCGTGGATCTGCGGGGCGACACACCGGGGCGGCCTGGCGTGTCGCCCCCGCGTCTGCATGATCATCGCGGGCGGCAGGGCGCCGCGGCCGGCCCACGTGGCTTCACGCCGAGGGCAGGACGGCGCGCTGCGCCCCGGCGATGTCGAACAGGTCGCCGTAGTCCTCGACCCGGGCCAGCACGTCCTCGGTGCGGAAGCGCAGCGCGCCGGGGTCGGCGCCGTCGAGCACGGCCTCGACCTCGTCCCAGCCGATCGGGGTGGACACCGTCGCGTCGGGCCGGGCGCGCAGCGAGTACGGGGCGACCGTCGTCTTGGCCGGGTTGTTCTGGCTCCAGTCGATGAGCACCTTGCCCGGCCGCAGCACCTTCTCCATCCGCCACACCACGCGGTCGGGCGTCTCGGCCGACAGCTGCTGCGCCAGCGCCTTGGCGTACCGGCTGGGGTGCTCGCGGTCGGTCACCCGGATCGGCGCGTACACCTGCATGCCCTTGGACCCCGACGTCTTGACCACGGGGTCCAGGCCGTCGTCGACCAGCCACTCGCGCAGCCGGTCGGCGACCTCGCAGCACTCGAGGATGCCGGCGTCCGGACCGGGGTCGAGGTCGAGCACGAGCAGGTCCGGCAGCGCCGGCTGCAGCCGGCTGCCGACCTGCCACTGCGGCACGTGCAGCTCCAGGGCGGCCAGGTTGGCCGCCCACGCGAGGTCGGCGACGGTCTCGAGGATGACCATGTCGAGGGTCTCGCGCCCCCGCGAGCTGCCGGGGCTGGGCACGGTCACCTTCCGCACCCAGTCGGGGGCGTGCCGGGCGCTGTTCTTCTCGAAGAACGCCTGACCCTCGACCCCGTCGGGCCACCGGGAGAAGGTCACCGGCCGGCCGGACAGGTGCGGCAGCAGCACCGGCGCGATCCGCACGTAGTAGTCGATGACCTGGGCCTTGGTGAAGGACACCTCGGGGAAGAGGACCTTCTCCAGGTTGGACACGTGCAGCTGCCGCCCGTCCACGCGCACCAGCTGCCGGCTCACGCGGTCTCCTGTACCCGCCGGCAGGTCACCACTCCTCGACCACGTCCTCCGGCGCCAGGTCGTCGCGCAGCCCTCGCCACGACGGGTGGCGCATCCGGCCGTCGGCGGTCCACGCGGCGAACGCCACCTCGCCGACCAGCTCCGGCGCCACCCAGCGCGCGTCGCGGGTGACCTCGCGGGGCAGTGCGTCGGCGAACGGCGGGCGGTGGGCCGGCGTGAAGAGCGGCTGGAGCTCCGCGAGGGCCGCGGCGGTGAAGCCGGTGCCGACGTGCCCGGCGTAGACCAGCCGTCCGGCGTCGTCGTGCACCCCCACGAGCAGCGACCCCACTCCCCCCGCCCGCCGGCCCTGCCCGGGCCGCCAGCCGCCGACGACGACCGCCTGCGTCCGGACGTTCTTCACCTTGCGCCAGTCCGGCCCCCGGAGGCCGGGGCGGTACGGCGAGTCCAGCCGCTTGGCGACGATCCCCTCCAGTCCGTTGTCGCGGCTGGCGGCCAGCACCGCGGCTCCACCGCCGCGGAACCAGGGCGTGGGCACCCACCGCTCGCCGGCGACGCCCAGCGCCTCCAGCCGCTCGCGGCGTTGCGCGTACGGCAGCGCGAGCAGGCTCTCGCCCTCCCACGCGAGCAGGTCGAACACCAGGTAGGTCACCGGGGTGGTCGCGGCCATCCGGCGCACCTCGGGGCCGGTGCGGTGCATCCGCCCCTGAAGCGCGCCGAAGTCCGGCCTGCCGCGCGCGTCGAGGGCGACCACTTCCCCGTCGACGACGGCGTCGTGGCCGGTCAGGGCTGTCGGAAGGCTCAGTTCGGGATAACGGACGGTGATGTCGGTGCCGCTGCGGGCCCAGAGCGCGAGCCCGCCGGCCTCGACGACGGCCAGCGCCCGGACGCCGTCCCACTTGAATTCGTAGCCCCAGTCGTGGTCCTGCGCGGACGGCGGCAGCTCCCCCGCGGTGGCGAGCATCGGGACCAGGGGCGCCCCCTCCGCCGGGGCGTCCAGCGCGCGGACGGACCAGCCGCCGTCGGGCGACCGGAAGAGGACGTGCCGGCCCCGCAGCCGCCGCCCGGCGAGGACCACGACGACGCGGTCGTCGGTCCACTGCTCGACGGCGTAGCGGCCGGCGTCCCAGGTCGGCAGCCCGCCCCCGTCCCCACCCATGGTGGGGACGGCGGGCAGCGCCCGGCCCCGCGCGGCGGGTGGCCCCTCCGGCAGGTCCCAGCAGCACGGCACGCCGTTCCGCTCCAGCCGCAGCTCGGCGCCGCTGGACGGGTGCTCGGTGACGACGAACGGCTCCCCGGCCGGCGGGGTGGGCCGCCGGGCGCTCCCCCGGGTCGGCACCTCAGGCGGTGCGGCGGGCCCGCTTGGCCGGCGCCTTCTCGGCGGTGGCCTTCCCGGCCGCGGTCGCCTTCTTGGCCGCGGTGGCCTTCTTCGCCGGGGTGGCCCGCTTCGCCGGAGTGGCCCGCTCGGCGGCGGCGGTCTTCCTCGCCGTCGTCCGGCGAGCCGGCGCGGCGTCCTCGTCGGCGGCCCGCGTGGCCTTGCGCGCCGCGGTCGCCTTCTTGGCCGGTGCCCGCTCCGCCGGGGCCTCCTCGGCGGAGGCGCCACCGCGGGCGGCCTCCACGCTGCGGCGCAGCGCGCTCATCAGGTCGACGACGGCCGCGCCGGACTCGGCGGTCTCCGGCAGCGGCTGCACCTCGCCGCCGCTCTGCTTGGCCTCGAGCAGCTCGGCCATCGCCTCGCGGTAGTCGTCGGTGAACTCGGTGGGGTCGAACGCCCCGGTCATCGACCCGATCAGCGCCTCGGCCATCTGCAGCTCCTGCGGCCGGACGGCGACGTCCTCGTCGAGGAAGGCGAAGTCCGGACGGCGGATCTCATCGGGCCAGCGCATGGTGTGCAGCACCATCACGCCGTCCTTCACGCGCAGCGCCGCCAGCGACTCCCGCGACCGGATGGCGATCTTGGTGATGGCGACCCGGCCGGCGTTGTCCAGCGCGTCGCGCAGCAGCACGTACGGGCGGGTCGCCGAGGGATCGGGCTCCAGGTAGTAGGTCTTCTCGTACTGGATCGGGTCGATCTCGTCCTGGTCGACGAACTGCAGGACCTCGATCTCCCGCCGGCTGGCCAGTGGCAGCTCCTCGAAGTCCTCGTCGGTGAGCACCACCAGCTGGCCGTCGGGCAGCTCGTAGCCCTTGGCGATCTCGGAGTACTCGACCTCCGCGCCGTCGATCGAGCACACCCGCCGGTACCTGATGCGCCCGCCGTCGGTGGCGTGCACCTGGTTGAACCGGATGTCGTGGTCCTCGGTGGCCGTGTACAGCTTCACGCCGATGCTGACCAGGCCGAAGGACACCGCCCCGCGCCAGATCGACCGCATGCCCGTGCTCCCGTCGAGTCACCCGTCCGTGGACCGCGGGCGGGGAAGGCCGGTGCGGTCAAGATCACCAGGATAGGACCGCTACCAGCCCTCCGGCAGGTCGAGCGGCGCCGCCTCCTCCGGACGGAGGAGTCACTGCACGCCGGCCTCCTCCTCGCCGCCGGGGGCGAGCGCGCCGTTCTGGATGGAGTCGTACACGAACTGCAGGACGTCGGAGCCGGCGACCAGGGTCATGGTGAGGGCGGCCAGGCGGGTGGCCTTGGGCGCGGTCACGTAACCGAAGACCAGCGCGGTCGCCACCCACTGCGCCAGGCAGAACGGGCAGGTGAGCAGCTCGCCAACGGCGTGCTTGACCCCACCGTGCTCCCGGACCTCCTCGGCGACCTCCGCGTGGCCCGACGGACCCTGGAAGGTCGTGAAGGGCGCCCGGAGCGGGCTGGTCACCGGGTCCTTGGCGATCCGCCGGGCCAGCCGGAAGGTGGCCACCGCCAGCAGTGCCGCATCGCCCGGTGGGATCCGATCGGGCAGTTCCTTGCCCGAGGCGCGGACGGCGGCCGCGGCGGTCGACACCAGACCGAGGTAGACGCCCATCGCACCGAGATCACCGGCCAGCGGGCGCGGCTCGCCCTGCGTGTACTCGCGCTGCTGGTGGCGGGCCCACCGGCGGACCGGGGCCCCGATCCGCTGGAGGTCGTCTGCGAGAGCCATGGCGATCGGGCTACCCACTGCCGCGGAGGCCATGCGAAACGCGCCCGACCGGTGTCCGCGAGTCGGCTCACGCATGGGGCAGGGTCCGAGGGGTAGGGCGAGATCACGACGCCGGTCACCCGACCGGCCCCCCGTCCACGGGATGGACGCGCGTGCGCACGGCGGACGCACGCAGAACGGAGGCAACCCCATGACCGAGCCGGACCCGACCGACCGCGGAGCCGTCCACTCCGCCCTCAACGACAGCGAGTTCCCCGACGACGAGCGGGGCCTCACCGGCACCCGCGACGACGTCCGCGGCGACACCGGAGCCACCGGACCCGAGGGCCAGACCGCCCGGGACGTCTTCCCGGAGGACAACGGCGTCCCGGACGTCTCCCAGGACGACTTCCCGACCATGCAGCGCTCCGAGGACCCGCAGTTCGCCCCCGAGCCGGGCGACCGGGAGAGCCACCGGACCGTCGGCTTCGGCACGACCGCGTTCGAGCAGTCCGAGGGCAAGTCGCTGTCCGGGCGCCTGGAGGAGGAGATCTCCGACGACGTCCCGGACGTGCGCCCCGCCGAGGACCCGGGCCGTGGCCTCGGCCAGCTCGAGCAGGACTACGACACCACCCCGGACACCGACTCCGGCACCAACCGCACCGCCGACGACGTCGAGGCCAGCCTCGACCCGGTGGTCGGCGGCGAGGGTCCGGAGGAGTCGGCCATGCACGTCGTGGACTGAGGGAGGACCCCCAGCCCTCGGCGGAGGAGCCCGTCCCGACCCGGCCGGCTCCACCACCCACTCGTGCGCCGTGCCCGTCCCCCGGACGGGGGCACGGCGTCACGAGTCGGTGGCGGTCGCCGGGGTGGGTTGGCGCGTTCGACCTCGGATGTCTACGTTGGGGTTGCGGTTGAGCAGGCAGCCGCGGTCGTGCCGGGGAACCGCCCGGCGCGGACACGAACGACGACGTGCGTGTCCGGGGGCCACGACATCCGGGAGGCCGCGCAGCGGTAGATTGACCGGGCGGTCGTGCCGCCGGGTACTGCCGTTGAGAGGAGCTCAGCCCGTGACCACATCCGACCTGCCTGCCGAGGGGCAGCCCGACGTGTCGACCGAGGGCACGGAGGCACCCTTCGACGACGTGATCACGCTCTCGACCTCCACCGGCGAGGACGGCGTGGTCACGGTGACGGTCGTCGGCGAAGTGGACACGTTCACCGCCCCGGTGCTCCGGTCGTCGCTGGACACCCAGCTCGAGCAGCAGCCCCAGACCCTGGTCATCGACCTGTCCGGTGTCCAGTTCCTGGGCTCCGCCGGCCTGGCGGTCCTCGTGGAGACGCAGAAGTCGGCCCGCTCCCGCGACGTCGACCTCCGTCTCATCGCCACCACGCGCGCCGTCACCCGCCCGCTCGAGGTCACCGGCCTGATCGACCTGTTCACCATCGTCGACGGCAGCGCCCGCTGAAGAAGGACCCCCCGGCCCCCACCGCTCGCACGCTCGCGGTGGGCCCCTGCAGAGAGCCACAGCACTGACGAGAGGCCCCGCTCCGGCGGGGCCTCTCGTCGTCAGGCGCTGAGCAGCTGGCAGACCGCCTGCTCGAGCACCTGCTGGGCCGTCCGGTCGTCCGGCGCCTCCGCCGCCTCGTGCAGGGCGTGCGCCACGGTGTCCCCGTTCTCGAAGCGGTCGACCACCCGCGGGTCGACGTAGCTGGCCTTGCAGACCGCCGGCGTGTTGCCCAGCGTCTCCGACACCCGCTCGTAGGCCTCCTTGAGCACCCGCTTGCGGGCAGTCCTCGTCGCCGGCTCCGGCGCAGCGGCCAGCGTCGTGGCCATCAGCACGGTGGCGTTCCAGGTGCGGAAGTCCTTGGCGGTGATCTCCGCGTCGCTGATCTCCTTGAGGTAGGCGTTCACCTCGGTGCTGGTCACGTCGTGCCACACCCGCTCGCCGTCCGGGCCCTGCACCCAGTAGCCGAGCAGCTCCTCGCCCTCCTCGGGCCGCTTCAGCAGCTCCCGGACGACGTCCGCGGTCGGCTTGTCGGTGAGCTCCAGCTCCCGCTCGATGCCACCCTTGGCGTTGTAGGAGAAGAACACCTGCTCGCCGCGGACCCGCACGTGATCCCGGCGCAGCGTGGCCAGCCCGTAGGTGCCGTTGTCCTCGGCGTACTGCTCGCTGCCGACGCGGAAGGCCCCCAGGTCCAGCAGCCGGACGGCGGCGGCCAGCACCCGCTCCCGGGTCAGCCCCCCGCCCCGGATCGCCTGGACGACGGCGTCGCGCACGTCGGGCAGCTGGTGGGCGATCTCGAGCACCCGCTCGTGCTTCTCGGCGTCCCGCCGCGCCCGCCACTCCTCGTGGTACCGGTACTGCCGGCGACCCGCGGCGTCCACACCGGTGGCCTGGATGTGGCCGTTGGGCCACGGGCAGATCCAGACGTCCTTCCAGGCGGGCGGGATGGCCAGCGAGCGGAGCCGGTCGAGGCGCTCGTCCCTGATGAGGGCACCGGCGGAGTCGTAGTACGCGAAGCCGCGGCCGGCGCGCCGGCGCCGCCATCCGGGGCCGTGCACGTCGCTGCGGCGGAGTCTCACGCCCAGAGGATGGGCACCGCCGGCATCCCGCAAACGCGGGACGACGGCGGTTCGCCCGTCAGCGCAGTTCGACCAGCCCGCCCAGCCCGCTGATCTCGAGGACGTGCCGGGTGACCCCGCCCTCGGGGGCGTGCACCACCAGCCGCCACCCCTCCTCGCCGGCGATCCGCGCCATCGCGAGGACGACGCGCACCGCCGCGCTGCTGAACAGGGTGACCTCGGTCAGGTCCAGCTCGACCCGGCCGGTGCCACCGTGACTGGCCTCCAGCAGCCGGATGCGCATCTGCTCGGCGCCGAGCATGTCGACCGCGCCGGTCGCCCGCACCACCGGACACTCTGCGCTCCGGTCGACGACGACGTCGGCCGTGCTGGTGCCGCCGGGACGGTCCTCGTCGTCCTCGGGGCTGCGGCGCAGCCGCATGCTCAGGGTGACCGTCGTGCCGCCCTCGCCCTGCAGCACCACCCCGTCGACGAGCTGCCGCATGATCAGCAGACCGCGGCCGCGGTCGCCGGGGTCGCGGTCCGGTGGGCGCCACCGGCCCCGGTCCCGCACGGTCACGGTGAGCTGCCCGTCGACGTCGACCGCCGCGGTGACCTGCATCCGCCCCGGCTCCACACCGCGGTAGGCGTGCTCGGCCGCGTTGGCGGCCGCCTCCCCCACCGCGACCATCACGCCGACCCGGTCCTGCTCGCCCATGCCCAGCCCGGCCAGCCAGGCGCCCAGGTGCCGGCGGACCGTCGGCAGCGCCGCCGGGACGGCCGGCAGGTCGAGCGCGAGCGGCTCGGTCGTCTCGGCCCGGCGGTGGGCGACCAGCACGGCGATGTCGTCGGGGCGCTCGGCGGCGTCCGTCAGCCCCTCGACGATGGCCGCGGCCAGCTCGCCCGGCGCGTCGCCGGCGAGGGCCCCCGGAGCGGTGAGCGCGGCCCGCGACACCTGGGCCAGCCGGTCGAGGCCCTCCGCCGACAGCGAGCCGGCGGTGGCGACGGCGCCGTCGGAGAACAGCACGAGGGTGGCGCCCTGCGGCAGCTGCGCCGTGGCCGCGACGGTCGACGCACCGGGCAGGCTGCCCAGCGGCGGGCGGGGCGCCAGCGGGAGGAACTCGGCGCCGCCGTCGGCCTGGACGATCAACGGGGCGGGGTGCCCGGCCGCGGCGTAGGTCAGTCGCCCGGTAGCGGCCTCGAGCACCCCGTAGAACACCGAGGCGCCCTCGACGTCCTCCATCTGACCGGCGAAGGCGTCCAGCGCGGCGACCACCGCCGCCGGCGACGGGTCGCGCAGGGCCAGCGAGCGCATCGCCCCGCGCAGCCGGCTCATCGCCCCGGCGGCGGGTACGCCGTGACCGACGGCGTCACCGACCACGAGGGCCAGCCGGCCGCGGCCGAGCGGGACCGCGTCGTACCAGTCGCCGCCCGCGGCGTGCACGGAGCTGGCGCGGTGGTAGCCGCCGGACAGCCGCACGTCCGGCAGCAGCGGCAGCGCCGGGGGCAGCAGCGAGTGCTGCACCTGGTCGACGACGTCCTCCGCCGCGACGGCCGCCGCGGCGGGCCCGCTGTCGGTCCGCTCGGCCTCGACGACGACGAGGACGCCGGGCTGCCCCCGCACCTCCAGCGGCTGCAGGACGACGCTCGCGGCCTGGCCCGTGGGATCGGGGTCGCCGTGCACGGTCTCGGCGCGGCCGGTGCGGGCGACCGAGCCGGCCAGCTCGGTGACGCGGCGGCCGGCGACCGCGACCAGGTCGTGCGGGCCCGTTCCGAGGGCACGGGCGCGGGCGTTGGCCCAGACCGGCTCCAGGGCGGTCCCGGCCAGGCACCAGATGGCGGCGGAGGCGGTCTCCAACGCCGCGACGAGCGCGGCACCGCCGGCGTCGTCCACCGGTGCGGGCCCGGAGCTCGGGCTCTCCTGACTGGCGTTCATCTCGGGCCAGCGAACCGCAGCCCCCAGACGGCTGCAACCGCGCCCACCAGGCGCGTGACCTGGGGTTTGACCAGCGCGAGGAGCGGGGTACCCCTCCTCTTCAGGAGCACCGCTCGACGGGGCCGGGCACTCCGCTGCAGCCGGTCGGGCAGGATGGGTGCGAACCGCGCGCAACCGGGGTCGCACGACCCCGGGCACGCGGTCACCACGCGAGCAAGAGGAGCGGACGACGGATGGTGGACTCGAGGGGTGCCCTCGCGCAGGACGGGCGGCGCGCCGAACGACTGGAACTGCGGGTGCCCACCACTCCCACGCAGCTGCCCGCCGTGCGGGCCATGGCCGGTGACCTGGCGATGCGGATGGACTACGACCTCGACGCGGTGGAGGACCTCCGGTTGGCCGTGGACGAGGCCTGCGCGACGCTGTCCGCGATCGTCTCCGACGACCGCCGGCTGACCGTGGTCTTCGAGACCACCCGCCAGGGCCTGCACATCGACGCCTGGGTGCCGACGACCGAGGGCACCGACGTCCCCCGTGACGGCTTCGGCTGGGCGGTGCTGCACACGCTGGTGGACAAGGTCGAGGCCGGCCCGGCCACCCAGGCCACCGTCCCGGCCGGTGACGGCGGCACCTCGCCCGTCGCCGTCATCTCCATGGACAAGTACCTCCCGGGACAGCACCCGGACAAGCAGCTCGGGGACTCGGGCCAGAACGTCTCGGTCGTGCGGTGACCGGGGCGGTAGCCCCGGAGCCCACGACCGTCGAGGAGGACACCCTGCGCGACGACGAGAACCCGACCGGCCCGCGGGGCACGGAGGGGGAGATCGCGTCCGAGGAGCAGCCCGTCGTGGTGCCCGACCCGCGCAGCGAGGTCGTCCCCACGCCGGAGGCCGGCGCACCGCTCGGGCGCGACGCGGCCGCCGACGACCCGGCCGACGACGAGGTCGAGTCCGAGGACGACGCCGCCGAGGCGTCCGACGAGGACCAGGTCGACGAGGACGCGAGCGAGTCGACCGGTCCCGGCACGCCCGCCGCCCCGCCGATGTCGGAGAACCGCAAGCGGGCCGAGCGCACCGCGCCGCTGTTCGCCCAGCTGGCCACGCTGGACAAGGACGACCCGCGCCGCGAGCGGCTGCGGGAGGTCCTCGTCGAGGAGCACCTGCCGCTGGTGCGGCACTTCGCCCGCCGGTTCAGCAACCGCGGCGAGCCCTTCGACGACCTGCTGCAGGTCGGCACCCTGGGGCTCATCGCTGCGATCGACCGGTTCGACCCGACCCGCGGCGTCGAGTTCCTCTCCTTCGCCGTCCCGACGATCACCGGTGAGATCAAGCGGCACTTCCGCGACCAGGGCTGGTCGGTGCGGGTGCCGCGGCGGCTGCAGGAGCTGCACCTGTCGCTGAACGCGGCGGTCGGTGAGCTGGCGCAGAAGAACGGCCGTGCGCCGACGCCCTCGGAGCTCGCCGAGCACCTGGGCATCCCGCGCGCGGAGGTGCTCGAGGGGCTCGCCGTCGCCAACGCCTACCGCAGCAGCTCGCTCGACGAGCGGCTCTCGGGCGAGGACGACTCCCCCACCCTCGCCGCCACCCTCGGCGAGGAGGACTCCGCGCTGGAGGGCGTGGAGTACCGCGAGTCGCTGCAGCCGCTGCTGGCCACCATCCCGGCCCGGGAGCGGCGCATCCTCATCCTGCGGTTCTTCGGCAACATGACCCAGTCGCAGATCGCCGCGGACATCGGCATCTCGCAGATGCACGTGTCCCGGCTGCTCAGCCAGACCCTGGCCAAGCTCCGCGAGGGCCTGCTCAAGGACTGAGGGGAGGACCCCGTCCTCCTCACCGGGGAAGGACCCCGTCCCCCACCCCTCGCGAGCTCGGGGCGGTGCCGGGGACGGGGCCCGCGGCGAGCCTCTGGACGGGGCCGCTCCCGGGGAGGCCCTGGCGGGGGCCGGCGGCCGCCCACGGCAGTTGATCACGGGGTCGTCGCGCGGCCGGGTGGCGCGTCCGCGCGTGTCCCCTGCGGCAACCCCGTGATCGACTCACGGTGACGGTCTCGCCGATCACGATCCCGCGGTGCCGGTCCCGCCGGGAACCGGTCAGGGACGGGGCTGGACCTCCCCGCCGGTGGTCTCCTGCTCGGCGGCGCGGGCCAGGGCCGTCGTGTCCGGGATCCCCGGTGCGGCGACGACCGGCGCGGCGTCGGCGATGCTCGACAGCTCGATCTTCGCCTCGGGCTGGTCGGCGGCCCGGGGCAGCGCCGACTCGAACCAGCCGCTGGTGTCCATCTCCGCGGTCGGCCGGCTCGCGCCGTTCCGCGACGGCTCGACGTCCATCCAGGACCGCCCGTCGCCGTCGGCTCCGCCGAGCTTGGCCAGGCCGTCCAGGGCCTTGCTGAACTCGCTCGGGACGATCCACATCTTGTTCGCGTCGCCCTGCGCGATCTGCGGCAGCGTCTGCAGGTACTGGTAGGCCAGCAGCCCCTGGTCGGGCTTGCCGTCGTGGATGGCCTGGAAGACCGTCTCGATCGACTTCGCCTGGCCCTGCGCCTGCAGGAACAGTGCCGCGCGCTCACCCTCGGCCCGCAGGATCCGGCTCTGCCGCTCGGCCTCGGCCTCGAGGATCGCCGCCTGCTTCTTGCCCTCCGCGGAGAGGATCGCCGAGGCCTTCTGCCCCTCGGCGGTGGTGATGGCCGACTGCCGGGCACCCTCGGCCGTCAGGATGATCGCCCGCTTGTCGCGGTCGGCGCGCATCTGCTTCTCCATGGAGTCGCGGATGGACGGCGGCGGGTCGATGGCCTTGATCTCCACCCGTGCCACACGCAGACCCCACGGGCCGGTGGTGCCGTCGAGCACCTCGCGCAGCTGGCTGTTGATGCCGTCGCGGCCGGTCAGCGCGCCCTCGAGGTTGAGCCCGCCGACGACGTTGCGCAGCGTCGTGGTGGTGAGCTGCTCCATGCCCTGGATGTAGTTGGCGATGCCGTACGTGGCCAGCCGCGGCTCGGTCACCTGGAAGTAGACGACGGTGTCGATGCCGACCTGCAGGTTGTCCGAGGTGATCACCGGCTGCGGCGGGAAGGAGATCACCTGCTCGCGCAGGTCGATGGTGGCGCGCACGCGGTCGATGAACGGCACCAGCAGCGACAGGCCCGGCGAGAGAGTGCGGCTGTAGCGGCCGAGCCGCTCGACGACCTTGGCCTGCGCCTGCGGCACGATCGTCACGGTCTTGGCGACGACGACCACCAACAGCAGGGCGATCACGATGAGGGCTATCAGTGCGGGCGTCACGGGAACGCTCCCTTCTGCGAGGTACGTGTCCGATCCTGCCTGGTTCCGGTGACGATGCGGTCACGGCGCGACGCGCGGTCACCCACGGAGGGGTCACTCCAGCTCGAGGGCGTCCCCGACGACGGCGGTGGCGCCGTCCACCTGCAGGATCCGCACCGTCGCGCCGACCGGGAACCGATCGGCGCCGTACTGGCTGCGGGCGGTCCACTCGTCGGCACCGAGCTGGATGCGCCCGCCCCGGCCGTCGACGGCCCGGGTGACTCGCGCGGTGCGGCCGATCACCGCCGCGATGCCGTCCGGCTGATCCGGCGTCCCCTCGGTGAGGTGGCGCTTGGCCAGTGGCCGCACCACCGCCAGCAGCAGCGCCGAGATCACGACGAAGGCGGCCAGCTGCAGGACGACGGGACCGCCGAGCAGCGCGACCCCAACGCCGCCGACCGCCCCGCCGGCCAGCATCAGCAGGAACAGGTCGCCGCTGGCCAGCTCACCGGCGGCGAACAGACCGGACGCGATCAGCCACAGCAACCAGGCTTCCACGTCCGCACTCTCCCAGATCCGGACGGCGCTGTGACCGATCTCAACCGGATCGTCATCTAGGCCGGGGCCCGGCATAACCTCGCCGGGTGCACGACTTCCCCGCGGGCCGGTTCGCGGTGTGGGCGACCGCCTGGCTCACCGGCCGCGCCTCCTACGACGACGCCCTCGACGCCCTGGTGGGGGACACCGCGCACCGGGTCGCCGGCCTGCCCGGCGCCGACGGCGCCGTCCCCCTCGGCTGGGCACTGAGCGCACTGCGCAGCGCCGGTGAGACCCGGATCCGCCTGGTGCTGCCGGTGCCCGGCGACGTGCGTGGGCTGCCGCGCGCCACGGGCCTCGCCGAGCCGGCGGTGGAGGCCGGACAGGCCGCCGTCGGCGAGCACCTGGCGCTGGTGCCCGAGCCGCTGGGCCCGGAGGTGGTGCAGTGGACGGCGTTCGACCTGACCGGTGCCCCGCCGGTGCCGCCACCGGTCGAGGGGTCGCTGCGCGCGGTGTCCGGCGCGCTGGACCTCGCCGTCGGCGACGCGGCCCGCACGCTGGCCGACCTCGACCTGGCCCGCTGGCACCCGGAGGTCCCGGCCCTGCTGGCCGGGCTGGCGGAGGCGGCGCACGTGCCGGGGATGCCGCCGGGCACGGACCCGCTGGCGATGTCGCTGCTGGCGCGGGCCCAGCGGCTGGCGACGGTGCTCGACCTGGCGCTCAGCGACGCCCCAGGTGGCGCGGTCACCCACCGTCAGGCCGCCGCCCGCGACGACGCGCTCCGTCCGCTGGGCGACGCCGTCCGCGAGGCGGTCACCGCCGCCTACAACGCCGTTCCGCGGTGAGGGGGTCGCGCCGTCGGCGTCCCGCCGTCGGGCTCGCGGCCCTCGCGTCGTGCGGCCTCGTCCTGACGTCCTGCGGTGCGGGCGGCGACACGGTGCCCGGGGAGGTCGCGGCCGAGGTCGGTGCGCCGCCGGGATCGCAGCAGGTGTGGTGCACCGGTGACGGTCCCGCGGTGGTCCTGGTCAACGGCATCGGGGACGACACCACCTCCGAGCAGTAGATCGAGGTCGAGCGGGCGCTCACCGGCAGCGCGCGGGTCTGCCGCTACGACCGGCCGGGCACCGGCGCCAGTGACGCCCCCCGGGCCGCGGGCCGGGGCGCGGACGAGCTCGACGCCGAACTGGACGCCGTGGTCGACCACGCCGCGGACCGGGGACCGGTCGTCCTGGTGGCGCACTCCTTCGGCGGCTACCTGGCGCGCCTCCACGCCGACCGGCACCCCGACCGCGTCGACGGCCTGGTGTTGGTCGAGGCGCTCGATTCCTCCGTCGGCCTGCTGGGCGGCACCGGAGCACCGAGCCTGGAGGAGGTCGCGATGGCCGACGAGCGGCTGGACCTTCGCGACATCGAGCAGGCCGCGCGGTCGGTCACGGCGCTGGAGGACGACCCGCACCTCGTGGTGCTCGTGCGCGGCGAGGGGGCCGGCCGGCCGTGGACGGCGGGTCAGGAGCGGCTGGCCGCGCTGTCGGGGCGCTCGGAGACCGTCGTCGTGCCCGGAGCCGGGCACCAGATCCCGTCCGAGGCCCCGGAGGCGGTGGCCGCCGCCGTCGAGGACGTCCTCCGGCTCGCCGGCTGAGAGAGGACCCCCGCAGGCCCCCGCCGGCCCCCGTCCCGGGCAGGCCCCGTCCAGCGGCTGGCCGCTGGCCCGTCCCGGGCACCGCCCCGAGCTTGCGAGGGGTGGGGAGGACGGGGTCTTCCTTCAGGCGGTCGGGCGGGCCGGCCGCGCGACGAAGCAGCACGACGCGGGGCAGTCGGTCCCCAGGCGGGGCTGCCCGCCGGCGCGGCGCTCCCGCAGCAGCTCCACCAGCGAGCGGACGAACGCCGGGTGGGTCCCGGCGGTCGCGGCGCGGGCGAAGGCCAGCCCGCACTCCCGGGCGGTCTCCTTCGCCTCGTTGTCGAGGTCCCAGACGACCTCGAGGTGGTCGCTGACGAACCCGACCGGGAACAGGACGACGGCCTGCTCCCCCGCCGCGGCCAGCGCGCGCAGGTGGTCGTTGACGTCGGGTTCCAGCCACGGCACGGACGGCGGGCCGCTGCGGCTCTGCCACACCAGGTCGAAGGACCGGCCGGGTGCGGCGGCGTCGACCGCCAGCTGCGCGGCGGTCGTGAGCTCGGCCTCGTAGGCGTGCCCCTCGGGCCCCGCCACGGCGGCCATCGTGTCGGGGATGGAGTGCGCCGTGGCCACCAGCCGGGCGGTGCCGCGGACCTCCTCGGGCAGCGACGCGATCGCGGCGGCCAGGGCGTCGGCGTTGGCCTGCACGAAGCCCGGCGCGTCGAAGTAGTGCGGCAGCTTCTCCGCGGTCGGCCCGCCGCCGGTCGCGACGCGGGCCCGTGCGATGTCCTCGTGGTACTGCCGGCAGCCGGAGTACGAGGCGTAGGCGGAGGTGGCGAGGACGTAGACGTGCTCGATGCCGTCGTCGGCCATCTGCGCCCAGGTGTCCTCGACGTAGGGCGCCCAGTTGCGGTTGCCCCAGTAGACCGGCAGCTCGACGCCGGCGGCGGCGAGGTCGGCCTCGACCGCCGCGATCAGCGCCTTGTTCTGGCCGTTGATCGGGCTGACGCCGTCGAAGTGGTGGTAGTGCTCGGCGACCTCCTCGAGCCGCTCGCGCGGGATCCCGCGGCCGCGGGTGACGTTCTCGAGGAACGGCATGACGTCGTCGTGGCCCTCGGGACCGCCGAAGGAGAGCACCAGCAGCGCCTCCCGTCGTCCGGCGGGGGCGGGGTCGGCCGACGGCGGGACGCCGCCGTTGTTGCGGACGGCCAGCGAGGGGTCCTCGTCGGGTCGCTGGCCGGGGCTGATGTCGACGGTGGCGCGGGGCACGGACTTCCTTCTCGCTGCGGGACGCCGGCGGATGCACTCACACGCCGACGGCGTGGAAGCCCCCGTCGACGTGCACGATCTCGCCGGTGGTGGCGGGGAACCAGTCCGACAGCAGCGCGACGACGGCCTTGCCGGCCGGCTCGGTGTCAGTGACCGACCAGCCGAGCGGGGCCCGCCCCTCCCACGCCTCCTCGAACTGCGCGCTGCCCGGGATGGACTTCATGGCCATGCTGCGCAGCGGCCCGGCGGCCACGATGTTGGACCGCACGCCCTCGGGCCCGAGCTCGCGGGCCACGTACCGGCTCACGGACTCCAGCGCCGCCTTGGCGGCACCCATCCAGCCGTAGACCGGCCAGGCGACGGACGCGTCGAAGGTCAGCCCGACGACCGAGGACGGGTTGGTCAGCAGCGGCCGGCAGGCCTGCGCGAGGGAGGCGTAGGACCAGGACGACACCTGGAAGGCCGTCGCCGCGTGCTCCCAGGCGACCTCGGGGAAGCCCTCCCCCATCGCCTCCTGGGGCGCGAACCCGATCGAGTGGACGACGCCGTCGAGGGTGTCGAAGCCCTGCTCACGCAGCCGGTCGGCCAGGGTCGACAGGTGCTCGGTGTTCGTCACGTCGAGCTCGACGACGGCGGCCTCCTGCGGGAGCCGCCTGGCGATCCGCTGGCACAGCGACAGGGCGCGGCCGAAGTTGGACAGGACGACGGTGGCGCCCTGCTCCTGCGCGATCCGGGCGGTCGCGTACGCGATCGAGGCCTCGGTGAGGACCCCGGTGACCAGGACCTTCTTACCCTCGAGGATGCCGCCGCTCATCAGTGCCCCATTCCCAGTCCGCCGTCGACCGGGACGACCGCCCCGGTGATGTAGCCGGCCGCGTCGCTCGCCAGGAAGCGCACCACGCCGGCGATCTCCTCCGCCGAGGCGTACCGCCCCAGCGGCACCTGCCCGAGGATCTCCTGCTGCCGCTTCTCCGGCAGCTGCGCCGTCATGTCGGTCTCGACGAAGCCGGGCGCCACCACGTTCGCGGTGATGCCCCGGCTGCCCAGCTCCCGGGCGATGGACCGCGCCAGGCCCACGAGGCCGGCCTTCGACGCCGCGTAGTTCGTCTGCCCGGCCGAGCCCAGCAGGCCCACGACCGAGGAGACGAAGACCACCCGGCCGCTCCGCGCGCGGACCATCTTGGCCGCGGCCCGCTTGGAGACCCGGTAGGCGGCGGTGAGGTTGGCGTCGAGGACGTCGGTGAAGTCCTCCTCCTTCATCCGCATGAGCAGCCCGTCCCGGGTGATGCCGGCGTTGCTCACCAGCACCTCTACCGGCCCCTGGTGCTCCTCGACCTCGGTGAACGCCCGGTCGACCGCCGCGGCGTCGGTGACGTCGCACTGCACGCCGAACAGGCCCTCGGGGGCGCCGCTGCCACGGTGGGTCACCGCCACCGCGTCGCCCTGCTCGGCGAACGCGCGGGCGATCGCCAGCCCGATCCCGCGGTTCCCGCCGGTCACGAGCACCGATCTCGCCACGTGCCACACCCCCTGCGCCGTCCGTCCGGTCCGGCTCCCGAACCTAGTCGGTCGGCGCAGGTCACACCTGGTCACGGGCGGCAGGCCCCGGCCGCGACCGACGAGTTCCGGGGACGGGCGGAGTCGGGAGGAGCATGAGCACCCCGCCCGTCCTCCTCCGTACCGCCGTCGACGCGGCGGTGGCCGCCGAACGGCACCGCGTCGCCGACCTCGTCGCCGACCTCACCGACGAGCAGTGGACGACGCCGTCGCTGTGCGCCGCCTGGACCGTGCGCGACGTCGTCGCCCATCTCACGGTCACGACCAGGCTGACGGTGCCCCGGCTGCTGTGGGCGGCGGTGCGGGCCCGGGGCAGCTTCGACCGGATGGAGGTCGACCTGGCGGCGCAGCGGGCCACGGCGTACAGCCCCGCGGCGCTGGTTGCGCAGCTGCGCGGGAGCGCCGCCTCCACGCGGAGGTTCCCCGGCAGCACCCCGATGGACCCGCTCATGGACCTCGTCGTCCACGGTCAGGACATCGCGCGGCCGCTGGGCCGGCGCCACGTCTCGCCTCCCGACGTGGTGGCGGCCTGCCTCGCCTACGTCGCCACGAACAGGTTCATGGGCGGGCCGCGGCGACTGGCCGGGGTCCAGCTGGTCTCGACCGACACCGGGTGGACCCACGGCGACGGGGCCGAGTTGCGCGGACCCGACATCGACCTGCTGCTGGTGGCGGCGGGACGACGCGCGGGCCTCGACGCGCTGGAGGGTCCCGGCGCCGAGGTGTTGGCCGCGCGCCTGGGCTGATCCACCCTCTCGTCCGCCCTCGGCCGGCGGAGGCAGGAGGACGTGCTCAGGCGACGGCGCGCCGCCGTGACCGGACGGCCTCGGCCAGCTCGGCCAGCGCCACCTCGGTCGTCGGGAGGTCGACGCAGGCGTCGGTGACGCTCGTGCCGTACTCCAGCCTCTCGGGATGGCGGCGGTCCAGGTCCTGCCGCCCGGCGACGAGGTTGCTCTCCACCATCACGCCGCGGATCGCCCGCTCGCCGGCAGCGACCTGCCCGGCCAGGTCCCGCACGACGACGACCTGGCGCCGGTGGTCCTTCTGGCTGTTGCCGTGGGAGGCGTCGACGACGACCACCTCCGGCAGCCCGCGCCGCGCCAGCTTCCGCTTGGTGTCGGCGATGTGCGCGGCGGAGTGGTTGGGGCCGTCCTTGTCGCCGCGCAGGATCACGTGGGCGGTGTCGTTGCCGGTCGTCGACAGCTGGGCGCTCACGCCGTGGTGGTCGACGCCGAGGAACTCGTGCGGCGCCCGCGCGGTCAGCACGGCCGAGACGGCGGCCTCGATGCTCCCCTCCGGGGAGTTCTTGAAGCCGACGACGGAGGAGAAGCCGGACACCCGCTCCCGGGCGGTCTGGTCGGTGACGTTGCGGGCGCCGACGCCGTTGTAGGTGACCAGCCCGTTGACGTACTGCGGCGTGAGCGCGTTCAGCGGCTCGGCCGCCACCGGCACGCCCAGGGCCGTGATGCGGCACATCAGCAGCCGGGTCGCGACCAGCCCGACGCTGATCCGGCTGGACCCGTCGAGGAACGGGTCGTAGGCGAACCCCTTCCAGTCGACCTCGGTCCGCGGCTTCTCGGTGTACGTCCGCATCAGGATCTCGAGGTCCTCGCCGTGCCGCTCGCGCATGCGGAGGACGAAGGCGGCGTACTCCAGCGCGGCCTCCGCGTCGTGGATCGAGCAGGGGCCGGCGATGACGGCCAGGCGGTCGTCGCGGCCGGTCACGATCTCGGTCACCGCGCGCCGCCCCGCCCTCGTCGTGGCGGCGGACTCGGCCGGCAGCGGGACGACGGTCGCCACCGCGGCCGGGGTGACCACGACGCTCAGGCCGGTGATCCTGGTGTTCACCAGCCCGGAGAGGTCGACGGCGTCGGCCGGTGAGACGCCCAGTCGCTGCTGGACCTCGGGCAGCAGCTCCGTCAGCGCGGCGTCGATCTGCCCGTTCACCCGCGTCTGGACGTCGAGCAGGAGGTCGGCGATCCGCGTCGCCGCGTCCAGGATCCGGTCAGCCGGGATGGGAGGCCTCCTCGTCGTTCCCGCCCGTCGTGACCCGACGGGGCCGCCCGCCGCTCGGGCGGCTCGGCACGCACCGGTGAGCCAACCACAGCGGGTGGGACGGGGACGTCGCCGAGCGAGCCGGGACCCGGCCCGTCCCCGCAGCGGGCGAGCCGTGCGGAGCACCCGCTCCGGCGGCCCCGGGGTCCGCCACGTCGACCTGCCCGACCCCGGGTCAGGAACGGTCGATCGCGGGGGTGGTCACGTCGGCAGCGGTGGCCGCCCAGCTGGCCAGCAGCGTGAACCCGTCCTCGGACGGGGTCCCGGGCTCGGCGGTGTAGACGGTCATGGCGAGCTTCCCGCTGTCCTCGGTCGGCAGGTCGAACGTGTGGTAGACCAGCTCGAGGGTGCCGACGACGGGATGACGGAACTGCTTGGCCCCGGCGTGGTGGATGCGCACGTCGTGCGCGGCCCAGCGGGTGCGGAACTCCTCGCTCACCGTCGACAGCTCCCCGACGAGCTCGCGCAGGTCCTTGTCGTGGGGGTCGCGGCCGGCCTCGGCACGCAGCAGCGCGACGGTGACGTTGGCCGCGCCGTCCCAGTCGGTGTGGTACTCCCGGGCCCGCGGGTCGAGGAACTGGAAGCGGGCGATGTTCGCCGGCCGGCCCGGCATGTCGAAGACCGGTGAGTACAGGGCACGGGCCAGCGTGTTGGCGGCGATGATGTCCATCCGGCCGTTGACCACGAACGCCGCCGAGGCGCTCATCGAGTCGAGCATCCACTGCACGCGCGGGGACACCTGGGCGCGGCTGCGCCGCTGCGGCGTACGGCTCGGCTTGGCGGCGCGGGCGAGGTCGAACAGGTAGCGCCGCTCGGCCTCGTCCAGCTGGAGCGCCCGGGCCACGGCCTCCAGGACGTCCTCGGAGACGCCGCCGATGTGGCCCTTCTCCAGCCGGGTGTACCAGTCGGTGCTCACCCCGGCCAGGACGGCGACCTCCTCGCGGCGCAGCCCGGGCACCCGCCGCCGGCCACCGCCCGGCAGCAGCCCCGCCTGCTCCGGGGTGATGCGGGCGCGCCGGCTGGCGAGGAAGTCGCGGATGTCGGAGCGGTTGTCCACCGGATCGACGGTACGGCTGCCGGCCGGTGGAGGGAGGTCGTGGTTGTCCCCCCCACAAGCCCGACCACCCGCGCACGCGCCGGGCGCGGTTTCTTGGGGTGGACAGCTCAGCCACTCCCGAAGGAGCACCGTCTTGCGAGCAGCCGTTCTGCACGCCCCCGGCGACGTCCGCGTCGAGGACCGCCCGGACCCGACGATCGAGCAGCCCACCGACGCGGTCATCCGGGTGACCGCTGCCTGCGTGTGCGGCTCGGACCTGTGGCCCTACCGCGGCATCGAGGAGGTGGACGGGCCCGCGCCGATGGGGCACGAGTACGTCGGCGTCGTCGAGGAGGTCGGCAGCGACGTCCGCACGCTGGAGCCGGGTCAGTTCGTCGTCGGCTCCTTCTTCGCCTCGGACAACACCTGCGAGATCTGCCGGGCCGGGTACCAGTCCCGCTGCGTGAACGCCGTGCCGGTGGGTGCCCTCGGCACCCAGGCCGAGCTCGCCCGCATCCCGCTGGCCGACGGCACCCTCGTCGCCACCCCCGAGGTGCCCGCCGACGACCTGGTCCCCGGCCTGCTCGCCGCCTCCGACGTGCTGGGCACCGGCTGGTTCGCCGCCGTCGCCGCAGAGGCCGGCCCGGGCAAGACCGTCGCCGTCGTCGGTGACGGCGCCGTCGGGCTGCTCGGCGTCCTCGCGGCCGGGCAGCTGGGGGCCGAGCGGATCGTCGTCTTCAGCCGGCACGAGTCCCGCCAGCAGCTGGCCCGTGAGTTCGGGGCCACCGACGTCGTCGCCGAGCGCGGCGACGAGGGCGTCGCCCGGATCAAGGACCTGACCGACGGGCTGGGCGCGCACTCGGTCATCGAGGCCGTCGGCACCCAGGAGTCGATGATGCAGGCCATCCGCGCCACCCGGCCCGGCGGGCACGTCGGCTACGTCGGCGTCACCCACGACGTGCAGATCCCCGGCGAGGAGCTCTTCTTCTCCGGCGTGCACCTGCACGGCGGACCGGCTCCGGTGCGCCGGTTCCTGCCCCAGCTGATCGACCTCATCTGCGAGCGCGAGATCGACCCGGGCAGGGTCTTCGACCTCGACCTGCCGCTGGAGCAGGCCGCCGAGGGCTACCGGGCGATGGACGAGCGCCGCGCCATCAAGACCCTGCTGCGTCCCTGACCGCGCCGGAGGACAGCGTGCAGATCACCCGCAGCTCCATCGACACCGTCGAGGGCCCGGCGGACTGGTCCACCGGCGACGTGTACATCGACGCCGTCGCCGCCGCGCCCGCGCCGTCCCGGGTCAGCGCCAACCTGGTGCACTTCATGCCCGGCGCGCGCACCCACTGGCACCGCCACCCGCTGGGCCAGACCGTCTTCGTCACCGAGGGCGTCGGCCTGTGCCGGCGCCGGGGCGGCCCGGTCGAGGTCATCCGGCCCGGCGACCGCGTCCTGTTCGAGGCCGACGAGGAGCACTGGCACGGCGCCGCGCCGAACCGGCTCATGGTCCACGTGGCCATCAACGAGGGGGACGACGACCACGCCGTCGTCCACTGGCTGACCCCCGTCACCGACGAGGAGTACGGCGCCGCCCCGGCCGTCGACTGATCCCCACCCCACCCGAGCACCCCCGAGAACGAGGAGCACCCCCGTGCAGGTCCACGCCTACGCCGCCCCCGCAGCCGCCGAGCCGCTCGTCCCCACCGTCATCGAACGCCGGGACGTCGGCCCGCGCGACGTGCTGATCGAGATCACCCACGCCGGCATCTGCCACAGCGACATCCACACCGTCAACGGCGACTGGGGCCCGCAGCCGTTCCCGGTGGTGCCCGGCCACGAGATCGTCGGCACGGTCACCGAGGTGGGCGCCGAGGTCACCACCCACCGGGTCGGCGACCGGGTCGGCGTCGGCTGCATGGTCAACTCCTGCGGCCACTGCGCCAACTGCCTGGGCGGCGACGAGCAGTACTGCCTGGACGGCATGGTCGGCACCTACGCCGCCACGGACCGGGACGGCAGCACGACCCAGGGCGGGTAACCCACCCACGTGGTGGTCGACGCCGGCTTCGTGCTGCGAGTGCCGGACGGCATCGACTCGGCGGCCGCGGCCCCGCTGCTGTGCGCCGGCATCACGACCTACAGCCCGCTGCGCCACTGGGGCGCCGGCCCCGGCAAGAAGGTCGCCGTCGTCGGCCTCGGCGGTCTGGGGCACATGGGCGTCAAGCTCGCGCACGCGATGGGCGCCGAGGTGACGGTGCTGTCGCAGTCGCTGAAGAAGCAGGAGGACGGCCTGCGGCTGGGTGCCGACTCCTACTTCGCCACCAGCGACCCGGACACGTTCACCGGGCTCGCCGGCCGGTTCGACCTGATCGTCAACACCGTCAGCGCACCGATCGACGTCGACGCGTACCTCTCGCTGCTGGCGGTGGGCGGCGCCCTGGTCAACGTCGGCGCGCCCGCCGAGCCGCTGAGCCTCAACGTCTTCTCCCTCATCGGCGACCGCCGGAGCTACGCCGGGTCGATGATCGGCGGCATCGCCGAGACCCAGGAGATGCTCGATTTCTGCGCCGAGCACGGCATCGGCGCCGAGGTCGAGGTCATCGCCGCCGACCAGGTCAACGAGGCCTACGAGCGCGTCCTGGCCTCCGACGTCCGCTACCGGTTCGTCATCGACACCGCCACCCTGCGCTGACGCCCAGCCCCGCCCGGCTCCGCTCCGCCGGCCGGGCGGGGCCCACTGCGCGACGTCCACCGAGGGACCGGTCCGGCGCCGACGGCCGATGGCGTACCCGTCGCCACCCGCCACGGACGACTCGCCACCGCACGTCCACGACTCAGGAGGAACCAGGATGACGCACACCGACGGGCCCAGATCTCCCGGCCGGGTCATCTTCGTCACCGCCGCCGGCAGTGGCATCGGACAGGCCACGCTCACCCGGAGGACCGCCCGCGGCCCCCGGAAGCCGGACCGTCGGTGCAGCCGGCCGACCTGCGGGGCCCGCTGACCGACGGCCGCCCGGCTCACGCCGGGGATCAGTCCTGGAAGTCGGTGCTGACGCTCAGCTCCTCCCACTGGTCGGCCTCGGCGAGGGCCGTGCGGAGCACCTGCCGGTAGCTGGTCAGGGCGTCGCTGCCCAGCAGCAGCATCGCCGGCGGATCGGCGGACTCCACGGCGGTGAGGATGGCCCGGCCGGCGCGCGCCGGGTCGCCTGGCTGGGTTCCGTGCGTCGTATCGCGCTCCTTGCGTCGCTTACCCGCCGTCTCCGCGTAGTCGTCGATCACGGTTCGGGACTGGGTCAGCGACCGACCGGAGAAGTCCGTGCGGAATCCGCCGGGCGCGACGATCGTCACCGAGATGCCCAGTGGTTGCAGCTCGTCGCGCAGGGAGCCGGACATCCCCTCGAGTGCCGCTTTCACCGCTGCGTAGTAGCCCGATCCCGGTGGCTTGATGTGAGCCCCGATCGAGGAGACGTTGACGATCGCGCCCGCGCGACGCGCGCGCATCCCGGGCAACACCGCCTTGATCATGGTCACCGACCCGAAGAAGTGGGTCTCGAACAACGCACGGACGTCGGCGTCCTCACCTTCTTCGACCGCGGCGCGGTACCCGTACCCGGCGTTGTTGACCAGCACGTCGACGGCGCCGAAGCGATCCTCGGCCTGTTGGACGACGACAGCCGCTCGCGCCGGGTCGGTGACGTCCAACGCCGCGCCCAGCACGCGCTCCGGAGCAAGCTCCACGAGGTCGGCGACCGTGGCCTCGTCGCGCGCGGTGACCACGGCGGAGTGGCCGGCCTCGACGACTGCTCCGGCGAGGGCTCGACCGAGCCCGCTCGAGCAGCCGGTGATGAGCCAGGTGGACATCGAGTTCCTCTCCGACGGTGGTCCTGCTCGGGTTGCGGAGGCCCGCACGATTCAGACGGTCGACCGCGACTGCAACAGCCGTCGCCCGGTCCCGACTCCGCGGGACGATGCCCCACCCGAGATGCCGCGAACCGCACGGGGCCGCCGCTGACGAAAGGGTGTACTACGCGCCGGTCGCCCCGCGCGCGAACGGCCACCTCGGCCGCGTGGACGCCGGTCACGGGGCTCGGGGAGGATAGGTCGCGCCATGGTCACAGCCCCGCCGCCCGTCCGACCCGACCCACGGCCCGGACGGAGCCAACCCCAGGCCGTCACCGTCCGCCAGGAGGACTCGTGATCAGCCGGTTGCTCCTGCTCGGTGCCACGGGGGACCTGGCCGGACGGTTCCTGCTGCCCGCGCTGGCCCGGCTGTCGGCCGACGGCCGGGTGCCCGATGGCCTGCAGGTCGTGGGCGGCGCGCACCAGGACTGGGACGACCGGACCTTCCGAACCCACGCGGCCACCCGGTTGCAGCAGCACGCCGGGGACGTGCCGACCGAGGTGCGCAACGCGCTCGTCGATCGGCTGCGGTACCGGGCGGTCGACCCCGAGCAGCCCGACACCGTCGCCGCCGCGGTGCGCGCACTCGATGAAGGCGGCGATGCGACTGACCGGGCGGCGGTAGCGGTCTACCTGGCCCTGCCCCCGGCGCTGTTCCCGGCGGTGCTGGACGCGCTCAGTGGGGCGGACCTGCCGGTCGGCAGCCGCACCGCGGTGGAGAAGCCGTTCGGTTCCGACCTGCGCAGCGCCGTGGCGCTCAACGAGCTGCTCGCCCGCGTGACCGGCGGCGACCAGGAGGCCGCGTTTCGCGTCGACCACTTCCTCGGGATGCCGACGGTGCAGGCGCTGCTCGACCTGCACGCACCCGGCCGCTCGCTGGCCCCCGTCTGGAACAGTGCCTCGATCGCACAGGTCGACGTGCTGTGGGAGGAGACGCTGGGGCTCGAGGGCCGGGCGGACTTCTACGACCGGACCGGTGCCGTCCGGGACGTGATGCAGAACCACATGCTGCAGGTCCTGACCCTCGTCGCAATGGAACCGCCGGCCGGCCGGACCCAGGGCGAGCTGCATGCGGCGAAGCTGGAGCTGCTGCGGTCGGTGCGCGTGCTCTCCGCCGCGGAGGTCCCCCTTCGGACCCGACGGGCGCGCTACACCGCCGGGACGCTGAGCGGGACGGGCGCGACCGGCGGTCGGGCCGTGCCCGGGTACACCGACGAGGACGGCGTCGACCCCGCCCGCAGCACCGAGACCTACGCCGAGCTGCTCCTGGAGCTGGACACCCCTCGGTGGACCGGCACCCGATTCGTGCTGCGCACCGGAAAGGCACTGGGGACGCCTCGCAAGGGAGTCGCCCTCCACTTCCGGACCGCCGCGCCGGCGTGCGACCCGCGCGACGCCCAGCGGGTGGCGGCTGACCGGTTGTGGATCGAGCTGGACGCGCCGGAGGAGACCCGGCAGCCCGGCGTGCAGGTGGCCGCCCCGGGCGAGCGCGCCGCGTACGGCCAGGTCCTGACCGACCTGCTGTCCGGCGGTAGCCGACTCTCGGTGAGCGGCGAGGAGGCCGAGCAGGCCTGGCGGATCGTCGATCCGGTGCTGCAGGCGTGGGCCGAGGATGCCGTGCCGCTGCTGGAGTACCCCGCCGGCGCGGCCAGTCCTCCCCCGCTCGAGGGGACCGCCGGCTCGACGCAGCGGTGAGCGGTCCGGGGCGGACCAGCACCGTCTGGTTCGGGGCGCCTGCTCGCACGGGACCGCCTCCTGCGCCGTCGGCTGTCGGCCCCTGGAGCCGTTGCATGCCGGTGGAGCCCTAGCCTCGGCAGACACCCCGGAACCCGAGGCCGGTCCCGGCCAGAAGGTCTACGACGTCTCGTCGGCGGGGGTCGACTACGCCGACACCCGCCACCGACTGTTCTGCAACTGACCTCACTGCTGGAGTGCAGAACACCAGGCGCACGGACGCGAGCGAGGTGATCGACCAGCCCGCCCTGCAGACAGCATGGTCAGCAACACCGCAGAGCAGCACGCGGACGAGCTACACCACTCCACGCGGCACGACAGTCAGGCCGGATGCCGCGACATCGCTTGGTCGAGCGAATTGGCTCGAGCGAGAAGCCGGAAACGGACGTGGAGGTCAGGCCGAGGGTCCCAGGGCGCGATCTCGCGGTGCGTGGTAGCTGTCGGCCCAGGGACGCAGCGACTCGAAGGTGCCGCTGGCGGCGAGCACGTCGCTGTCGGCGTACCGACGTCCCTGGATCTGCATGCCCACGGGCAGCCCGTCGACCAGTCCGGCCGGGATCGATGCGGCCGGGTGACCGGTGAAGTTGGTCAGGTATGTCGGGCACCAGCCGATGTAGGGGTCGACCTCGACACCTTCGACCTCGCTCGGCCCGACAGTCGTGCCTGGAACCTCGGAGTTGAGGACCGGCATGGCGCTCAGGGTGGGGGTGACCAGAAGGTCGAAGTCGGCGTACACCGCCTGGATGGTGTCGTAGACCGCGGACCGCATCACGTAGTCCTCGTTGAGCTCGCTGATCGACATCCCGTAGACGTGGTCGGCCCAGCGCAGGTAACCGTCAGGGAAGTTGTCGCGGTGCTCGCCAAGCAGGTCCAGGCCGTTCTTCTTCATGTTCTCGAAGGCGCCGACGTTGACCAGCATGATCTGCCGGCACCACAGGTCGCTGAGCTCGCGCTGGCCATAGGGCAGCGTCAGGTCGATCTGCTCCACGACGGCCCCGGCGTCACGGAAGGCCTGGACCGCCTGGCCGACCGTCTCGCGGATACGTCGGTCGACGGGAAAGATGCCGAAGTCAGGGGTATAGGCGATCCGCATGCCCGAGATGTCCCGGCGCACATCGCGGGTGAAGTCGTGCGGTTGGCCGTCGATGCTGAACATGTCGCCCGGGTGGTAGCCCGACAGCACGTCGAGCACCAAGGCGGCGTCCTCGACGGTGCGCGTCAGCGGTCCCTCGAAGAGGAAGGGCATCGTGCTGCCGAACGCGTTCGGCCGCACGACCGAGGGAACTCGCCCGAAGGATGCCTTGTACCCGTACAGCCCGCACCAGGCGGCGGGGATCCGGATCGATCCGCCACCGTCGGTTCCCTCGGCGAACGGCACGAGCCCGTCGGCCACAGCTGCGGCGCTGCCACCGGAGGACCCCCCGGGGTTCCGGGAGGTGTCGAAGGGGTTGGCGGTCGCCCCGAAGAGCGGGTTGTCGCAGGTGCCCCGGTAGCCCATGACCGGCGAGTTGGTCTTGCCGACGATGATCGCGCCGGCCTTCTCGACGCGCTCGGCGAAGATGCAGTAGGCGTCGAGGGAGAAGTCGGCCAGCGCGCGGACGCCGCCGAAGGTGGCCGGCCAGCCGGGCTTGAAGTCGAACAAGTCCTTGATCGCGGTCGGTACGCCGTGCAGCGGGCCGATCTCCGAACCGTCGACGAGCGCCTTCTCCGCCTCACGGGCGGCTTGCCGGGCGCCCTCGACGTCGGTGAAGACGAAGGCGTTCAGGCTCGGGTTGCGCTCCTCGATCCGGGCGGCGCAGGCATCGACCAGATCTGTCGGTGACACCTCCCGGTGTCGGACGCGACGGGCGAGCTCCGTCGCACCGACATAGGCGAAGTCGGCGTCATCCAGCACTGATTCCTCCAGGGTCGGAGCAGGCGGTGCGCTCGATGCTAGGGCCCCGGCGGTCGGGCCGCCTCACCCCGCATCCTCGATCCGCGGAGGCGAACCCCGGCTCCCCGCCTGCCGGTCGAGCCCTGGCGTCACCTGTATGCGTGCAGTACAGATCACCCGCTTCGGCGGTCCCGAGATCCTGGAGATCGTCGACGTCCCCGAGCCGGAGGCCGGTCCGGGCCAGACGGTCTACGACGTCTCCGCCGCCGGCGTGAACTTCGCCGACACCCACCACTGCCTGTCGTGAGAACGAGCTGATTGCCTTCGCCGGTCAGCCCCACGACCGGCGCACGGCTGGGGCAGCTCCCGCGTAGCGGCCCACATACTCCGGCTTCTTCGAGAGCAAGACCGCAGCGACATACGCGCAGGGCTGAACGCGCGGCCTGGGCCTCGCGGTGGCGGGCCCCGGCACCTGCACGAGTGGCCCGGCGCAGGCTCAGCCTGACCAGAAGGAGTCGAACGCCTCGGCGTCCAGGTGACCTTCCCACACCTCGCTCAGGCGTCCGTCACGGACATGTCCGACCAAGGCGAGACGAGCCTCCAGCGAACACCCCGACCGCTGGCCCCGCTCGGTGTGGAGTCCCACCACGTGCTCGTCATTGGCCACGACATCGTGCAACTCCGACTGGAAGGTCCCGTCGGTCATCGCCGCGAGTTGACCGAAGAGTCCAAGCACCTCGGCGAAGCCCTTGTAGTCGCCGGTGAGGACGTTGCGCCCGGGCACGTGCCAGACCACCTCGGGGTGGATGAGCTGCCGGAGCCTCTCCACGTCAGCTTCTGCGGCCGCTGAGTACACGTCCCGAAGCATGGACTCGTTCTGGTGCGGCATGACGGCTACCTAGTGGCGTCTCGTCCCCGCTGAGTGGCCGACGCTTCTCCTGCCGGGATGGGATGACAAGTAGGGGCTCCGCGGCGTGAACCGTGCCCGACAGGCTGCACGCATCCGGACTCCGACGCCCTGCTCGACGTTCGGGACCTAGGGTCGGACGATGCGAGCCGTTCGAATCCCGATTCGAACGGGCCCGAGGTCCTCGACGTCGTCGACATCCCCGACCCGAAAGCCGGTCCGGGCCAGCAGGTCTACGACGTCTCCACGGCGGGCGTGAACTGCGCCCACACCCACCAGATCGAGAACAGCTACCTCGCGGCCCAGCAGCTGCCGCTGGTGCCCGGCGCGGAGTTCGTGGGGACGCCGGCCGGTGGCGGCCCGCGGGTGGTCGGCCTGCTCGACGGCGGCGGCTACGCGGAGGAGGTCGTCGCGCACCCGCGGCTGACCTGGCAGCTGCCCGACGGGGTGACCGACGAGCAGGCGCTGGCCGTCGTCCTGCAGGGCAGCACCGCCTACCACCTGCTGCGCACCAGCGCGCACCTCGCCGCCGGAGAGACCGTCGTCGTCATCGCGGGTGCCGATGGCGTCGGGTCGCTGACCGTGCAGCTCGCACGGCGCTGGGGCGCGGGCCGGGTCATCGCGACGGCGTCCAGCCCGGAGAAGCGGGCACTGACCGAGGAGCTCGGCGCCGACGCCTCGGTCGACCCGGCCCTGGCCGACGACGACCCGAAGGCCTTCACCGCTGCGCTCCGCGAGGCCAACGGCGGCCGACCGGTCGACGTCGTCCTGGAGATGACCGGCGGCAACGTCTTCGCCGGCTCGCTGTCCGCGCTGGCCCCGTTCGGCCGGGTCGTCACCTACGGGATGGCCGCCCGCCAGGAGACCGCCGCCGTCCCGCCGGGGATGCTGCTGCAGAAGAGCCGCGCGGTCGTCGGCTTCTGGCTGGCGCACTGCATGACCCGGCCGGCGGTGCTCGACGACGCGATGACCGAGCTGCTGCCGCTGGTGGCCGACGGCGCGCTGCGGCCGGTCATCGGCGGGCGCTACCCGTTGACCGCCGTCCGCGAGGCGCACCAGGACCTGCTCGCCCGCCGCACCACCGGCAAGCTCGTCCTCGACCCCGCTCGGTGACCGCCGGGGCGGGCCACCCCCCACACGACCGGGACCCCGACCCGGACGGGTGAGGAGGGGATGACCTGCCGTAGCGATCTCCCTACTGTCAGACATGACCGCAGCTGAGGGGTCAGTGTCGCCCTCCTCCCTGCGGATGTCTGTCGGCCGCGGCCTCGTTCCGCACCAGGGAGAACTCGTGATCACACCCATGTCCCGGCAGCTCCGGGCAGGGGCGGTACTGCTCGTGCTCACCAGCGTGGCCCTCTCGGGCTGCACGCTGCCCGACGTCAGCATGAGCCCGGACTTCGGCGCCGCACCGGCGTCGACCACCGCACCCCCTCGCACTCCGGAGCCGGAGGCACCGGCCACCGTCGCCGTCGCCGACCCCGGCCCGACGCGGCCGGTCGGCGACCTCGACACCGGCTCCACCACCCGCACCGTGCCGGCCGGCGACCGCACCCTGGTCGTCGACTGGTGGACCAGCGAGCCGGCCAGGCAGTGGCGGGCCGCCGACACCAAGGGCGTGCAGCTGTCCGCCCACCTCGAAGGCGGTGACCCCGACCTCGAGGTGCTGGTCACCCGTTTCGTGGCCACCGCCGACGACGGCACCACGCGCACCACCGTGGCCGAGGACCGGGGCGAGTTCGCGCTCCAGCCGCCCTACGGCTACGGCACCGCCCTCGTCCTCACCCCCTCGGCGGCCGGCGCCGGGCAGGTGGACCTCTCCGTGCAGTTCGACCTGCTGGTCGAGACCGAACCCGGGTCCGGGCGCTACTTCCGCCAGACCGTCCTCGACAGCATCGTGCTGCCCTTCCTCCAGGAGGAGACCCAGTGACCCAGCTCGTCCTGCACGGCATGCGCCGGGCGACCGACCGCGTCCAGCTGCTCGCCCGGGGGACCGGCCAGGTCCCCGACATCAGCTCGCTCGTCCCCGCCGAGTTCGGGGGCCCGGCGACGTCCGAGGAGCAGCGGCACGCGACGATCAGCTGCATCATCCCGGCCTACAACGAGCAGTCGACGATCAGCGACGTCATCACCTCGCTGCTCGGTCAGACGCGGCTGCCGGACGCCATCCACGTCATCATCAACAACACCGACGACGACACCCCGGAGATCGCCCGCCGGTTCGAGGGTGAGCACCAGCGGGTGGTCAAGGGCGAGCTGTTCACCACCGTCGTGCACGTCCACGACATCGGCGAGAACCCCGACAAGAAGGTCGGGGCGCTCAACTTCGGCTACTACGTCAGCCGCGGCTACGACTACATCCTCGGCGTGGACGGTGACACCACACTCGACCGGCGCTGCCTCGAGTGGCTGGAGAAGGAGATGGTCACCGACCCGCGGATCGGCGGGCTGTCGGCCATCTACACCTTCGACAAGTCGAGGGTGAAGGGCGCCATGGCGACGTTCCTCGTCGCCGGCCAGCGGGCCCAGTTCGCCGGGTTCAACATGGACAACCTGGTCCGCGGCCGGAACATGGCCGTCCTCGGCGGGCAGTGCAGCCTGTTCAGCGTCCGCGCGCTGGAGACCGTGATGTACCGCAACCACCAGTCCGCGCCGTGGGTGCGGGACTCGGAGGTCGAGGACTCCAAGCTGTCCCTGCAGATCAAGGACGCCGGCTTCAGCACCAAGATCAGCGCCCGGGCACGGGCCTTCGTCGGCCCGATGGAGACCCTGCGCGCACTGCACGGCCAGCAGGTGAAGTGGAACTTCGGCGGCATCGACCTGCTCTGGCCCGGCCAGCGTGGGGACAACAAGGGCCAGCCGCTGCACCCGAACCTGCGGCTGCGCTGGTACGAGAACGTCTCGATGCTCCTCAACATCAGCACCCGCATGGCGTTCCTGCTGCTGCTGGCCGCGGCGCTGTCGATCGACGCGTTCGTGTTCAACCCGGTGTGGCTCATCCCGCCGCTGGTGGCCACGCTGCTCAACCTGCGGATCGCCGCGTCGATGCACGACAAGAGCGCCTCGGACATCTTCTACGCGCTGCTCCTGGCCCCGGCGGAGCTGTACATGTGGATCCGGATGGGCCACTTCGTCACCGCGTGGGTGCAGTTCTTCGCCCGGGTGGAGAAGGACAACTGGGCGGCGCAGGCGGACGCCGAGCGGGGCCGCGGGTCGGCCTACGTCATGCCCGCCGTGTGTGCCGTGGCCACCTTCGTGGTGCTCATCTTCGCCTGGAGCCAGCAGAGCGTCGGCATCCAGTCGGCGATCCTGTCCATCGGCTGGCCGGTGCTCTACCTGGTCACCGTGCTGCAGACGCTGTTCATGGCGAAGAAGCTGGTGCGCCGCCAGCGCGGTTTCACGGTCTGAGCGAGGACCCCCTCCTGGCTCCCCCGTCGCACGCCGGGGGAGGCCAGGCGGGGGGCCGGAGCGGCTCCTGCCCGGTCACAGCAGCCGGTTGGTCCAGAGCAGGCTGAGGACGACGCCGATCATCGCGAACAGCACGCCGCCACGGACGAACCAGTAGCTGACGTCGCGCGGCTCGGTCGTGTAGCCGATCTGGCTGCCGAGGTCCTGGTAGACCTGCTCGAGCTCGGCGGCGCTGGCGGCCTCGCTGTAGCTGCCGCCGGTCTGGTCGGCGATCTCCTCCAGCGTGGCGCGGTCCACCGGCACCGGCACCCGCTCGCCGTCGAGGTCCAGGGTGCCGTAGTCGGTGCCGAAGGCGATCGTGGAGACCGGGATGCCGGCGTCGAGCGCGGCGGAGACGGCCTGGGTGTCGGGGCGGCCGACGGTGTTGTAGCCGTCCGACAGCAGCACGATCCGCGCCGGCGGCACCTCCTCGCCGTCGGCGTCCAGCGACGACTGGAAGTTCTCGATCGCGGTCAGCGAGGTGAACACCGCCTCCCCGATCGCGGTGGACTCGGCCAGCTCCAGGTTGTCGATCGCGGTGCTCACCTGCCCCCGGTCGGTCGTCGGGGTGACCACGGTGGTGGCGGTGCCGGCGAAGGACACCAGTCCGAGGTTGATCCGGTCCGGCAGCACGTCGACGAACTCCTTGGCCGCCACCTGCATCGCCTCGAACCGGCTGGGCTCGATGTCGGTCGCCTGCATCGACAGCGACACGTCGACGGCCATGACCACCGTGGCGCGCTCCCGCGGCACCCGGACCTCGGTGCTGGGCACCGCCAGGGACACGATCAGCGCGGCCAGCGCGAGCGCGACCAGCCCGAAGGCCAGGTGCCGCCGCCAGCCGGGGCGCTTCGGCACCAGCGTGCCGAGCAGCGCGACGTTGGTGAACCGGGCGGCGTAGGCCTTGCGGCGCAGCTGCAGCACCACGTACAGCGCCACCAGCGCGACGACGGCCAGCAGGCCGAGCAGCCACCAGGGGGCCTGGAAGGTCATCGGGAGGCTCCTCCGCTGCCGGCACGCCGGCGGTCGCGAGGTGTCATCGGGAAGGTCATCGGGACGCGCCTCCGGAGCCCGCCCGTCGCCGGTCCGCGACGAACCTGACGACGTCCATGAGCCAGTCGCGGTCCGTGCGCAACTGCAGGTGCCCGGCGCCGGCGCGGCGCAGGGCGGCGGCGATGGCCCGCCGCTGGGCCGCGGCGCCCTCCGCGAAGCGGGTCCGGAAGGCGGCGTCGCCGGTGGGCACCTCGAGGGTCTGGCCGCTCTCGGGGTCGACGACGGTGAGCAGGCCGACGTCGGGCAGCTCCAGCTCGCGCGGGTCGACGACCTCGATGGCCAGCAGCTCGTGCCGGGCCCGCAGACCCCGCAGCGGGCGCTCCCAGTCGGGGAACCCCGACGCGTCGGAGCCCAGGAAGTCCGACACGACGACGACCAGGCCGCGGCGGCGCGGCGGCCGGCGCAGCGACTCCAGCGCGGCGGCGAGGTCGCCGCGGCGTCCGCCCTCGGCCCGCGGGGTCGCGACGACGGCCCGCAGCAGCCGGTCGGCGGCCAGCCGGCCGGCCGTGGCCGGGTACCGGTCGACCCGCTCGCCGGTGGTGACGACGGCGCCCAGCCGGTTGCCGCCGTGGACGGTCAGGTGGCTGACCGCGGCCAGCCCCGCGATCGCCAGGTCCCGCTTGGTGCAGGCCGCGGTGCCGAAGTCCAGGCTCGCGGAGAGGTCCACCACCGCCCAGGTCTCCAGCTCGCGGTCGGCGATCGTCTCGCGGACGTGCGGCACCTGGGTGCGGGCGGTCACCGGCCAGTCCATCCGCCGGACGTCGTCACCGGGGTGGTAGCTCCGCGAGTCGCCGGCCTCCGTGCCCGAGCCCGGGACCAGCCCCAGGTGGTCGCCCTGCAGCAGCCCGTCGAGCCGGCGCCGCACGGTGAGCTCCAGCCGCTGCAGCAGGACGTCGGCCGGGCCCTCGGCGAAGCGCGGCGGGGCCCCACCGGACCCGGGCGTCACGGCATGGCCGCCGGCGCCCGGGTCGATGCCGGAGCCAGGGGTGGGTGCTGGGCCGGCCTGTTCCGGGGCCGCGGCGCCGCCGGACCGGCGACGCAGTCTCACGCCGGCGAGGACCCGCGGTCGGCGCCGTTGACGGACACGTCCGGCCGACCCTGCGGCGCCGGGCCCGGCTCACCCGGACCGCCGAACGGCCCGCCGGCCGGCACGGGACCGGGCTGGCCGGGCTGACCGGGAGCGGGCATCCCGGGGCCGCCGAAGGGCTGGCCGGGTGGGCCGTACTGCGGTCCGGGCGGGCCGAACTGCGGCGCGCCGAACGGCGGCGCGGTCGGCACCGACGGCCCGCCGGGGCTGCCCGGGCCGAAGCCGCCGGAGCGCTGGCGCGGGGCCACCTGCGGCAGCGGCACGGTCTGCAGGATGCGCTTGACCACGTGGTCGGCGGGCACGCCGTCGGCCAGCGCGTCGTAGGAGAGCACCAGCCGGTGGCGCAGCACGTCGGCGGTGACGTCGAGGACGTCCTGCGGCAGCACGTAGTCGCGGCCGCGGACCAGCGCCAGCGCCCGGCTGGCGGCGATCAGCCCCAGGGAGGCGCGTGGGCTGGCGCCGTAGGACACCCACGAGGCGACGTCGTCCATGCCGTGCTCGCGCGGCGCGCGGGTGGCGACCACCAGCCGGACGACGTAGTCGACGAGCGCGTGGTGCACGAACACCTGGGAGGCGGTGCGCTGCATGCGGATCAGGTCGTCGGGCCCGAGGACGGTCTCGGCCACCGGCGGCGTCGAGCCCATCCGGTAGATGATCTCCCGCTCCTCCTCCGGGCTCGGGTAGTCGACGAGCACCTTCATGAGGAAGCGGTCGCGCTGGGCCTCGGGCAGCGGGTAGACGCCCTCGGACTCGATCGGGTTCTGCGTGGCCAGCACGAGGAAGGGGTCCGGCAGCGGGTGGGTGACGCCGCCGATGGACACCTGGCGCTCGGCCATGACCTCCAGCAGCGCCGACTGCACCTTCGCCGGCGCGCGGTTGATCTCGTCGGTGAGCACGAAGTTGGCGAACACCGGGCCGAGCTCGGTGTCGAAGGCGTCCTGCCCGGCCTTGTAGATGCGGGTGCCGATGATGTCGGCCGGCACCAGGTCGGGGGTGAACTGGAGACGGGCGAAGCGGCCACCCACGACGGTGGCCAGCGTCTGCACGGCGAGGGTCTTGGCGACGCCGGGGACGCCCTCGAGCAGCACGTGCCCACGGGCCAGCAGCGAGACGAGCATCCGCTCGACCAACCGGTCCTGGCCGACGATGACCCGCTTGATCTCGAACAGCACCCGCTCCAGGTGGGCGGCGTCGACCGACGGCGGGACCGGCTGCCCGCCGGACTGCTGGAGCGAGGTGCTGGCGGCGCTGCTCACGGAACTCCCTGATCGTGCCGGTCCACGGCCTCGGCCCCAGGGGGCACCGCGAGGCCGGCGACGGACGGCGTGCCCGTCCCCGCCAGTGTCCTACACGTTCCTGGAGAGCAGCCGGGCGCGCACGCGGGCGAGCCGACCGGACACCCAGAGTGGCCGACACCAGCCGTCCGTGCACCGCGTGCGCAGCCCTGCCTGCAGGCTCCGCTGACTGCTAGCCTCGGTGCTGCGTCGGGCAGCTCCCCCCGTGGCTGCCCGACGCCCCACGTCTCGGGCCATCTCGTTCGTCTCGGCCCCGTCGACGTGCTGGAACGGCCACCCTTCAGGGGCCCGCGCCGAGCTCGCGAGGCGTGGGGGGAGGGTGGTCCTTCGTCAGGCCGTAGGCCGCACCGCGCCGTAGTAGTCGCTGCCGAACCACATCGACGAGATCCGCACGACGTCCCCGCTCTGCGGTGCCTGGACCACCTGGCCGCCGCCGATGTAGAGCGCCACGTGGTAGATCGACGTGTAGTCCGCGGTCTCGCCCCAGAACACCAGGTCCCCGGGCTGCAGGTCGTCGGCGGCCACGGTCCGGTCGCGGAAGCGCCAGTACTGCTCGCGGCTGGTGCCACCGATCCGGATGCCGGCCTGCGCGTAGGCGTACTCGGTCAGCCCCGAGCAGTCGAAGCCGTAGATCGCCGTGTCCGGCGGGATGCCGTAGGTCGGGCCGTTGCCGTTGCCGCCACCCCAGCTGTAGGGCAGCCCGCGCTGGCTCACGGCCGCCGCGATGGCCCGGTCCACCACCGACCCCGTCGGCGCGCCGGCCGTGGTGCCGGTGCCGGTCGGCGCCCCACCGCCGGAGGACGACGAGGACGAACCGGACGACGAGGTGCTCGACGAGGACCGGGGGGACGAACTGCTCTGCACGGGCGGAGCCACCGGCGGGTGGGCCTGCGCCGCCCCCGCCGCGGCCTCTGCGGCAGCAGCCGCGGCCGCCGCACCCTGGGCGCCGTAGAGCACCTCCTGGGCCTCCGCGAGCTCGGCCTCCAGCACCTCGCGCCGGTCGGCGAGCTCGGCGGCCTGGGCCCGCGCCGAGACCTCCTGCGACTGCGCACTGGCCAGGGACTCCGCCGCCGCGGCCTCGGCCGCACCGGCCGCCTGCACCGCGACCTGCGCGGCGTCGTCGGCAGCAGCGGCCTCCTGCTCCAGGACGGTCAGCTCGGCGACGACGTCGGCCCGGTGGCCGCCCGCGGCCTCCAGCAGCGCGGCCCGCTGCACCAGCTGCGCGGGCCCCTCGGCGGTGACCAGCGCGGCCGCCCCCGGGCTCGTGCTGCCCTGCATGTAGCTCGACCGCGCGAAGGCGACCACCTGGTCGCGGCCGCGGCGCAGCTCGGCGGCGGCCCGCTCGGCGGCCGCGGCGGCGGCGTCGGCGGTGGCCCGCGCCTCCTCCTGGGCGGCGCGGCGCACCTCGTACTCCTGCAGCGCGATCTGCGCACCCCGACGGGCGGCGTCCACCCGCTCCTGGGCCGCCGCCAGCTGCGCGCCGATCTCGCCGACGCGCGCGGCCGCGACGTCCCGCTCGGCCTGGGCCGCGGCCACCTGGTCGTCCCCGGGAGCGGCCACGGCCGTCCCGGGCACCAGGCCGGCCAGGACCAGGGCGGTGACCGCCGTCCCGGCTCCGCGCAGCAGCCACCCGGAACGCCTCGGATGGCTCTCCCGCTCGTCCGTCCTGCCCACGTCCGACCTTCCTCACGACCTCGTCGACCGGCGCCCGGATGCGCACTCCGGTGCCGGAACGACAAGATCAGGGAAGCGGTTGAGCGGACACTCCCCCCATGGGGGGAGGCCACCGCCGGAACTGGGGTGTCAGAGGCAGGCCCCGGTCTGCGACGGGTCGGGAGGACGGCGCCCCTCTGCAGCGTCCCGCGCCGGCCGGGTGAGGTGCTGGAACGGCCACCCTCCAGGTAGGAGGACCCTGTCCCCCGCACCCCTCGCACGCTCGCGGCGAGCCGCTGGACGGGGCCTGGTCCGAGCCCGCGAGGCGTGGGGGGAAGGGTGGTCCTCCTCAGTTCACCTGGCGGTCGGCGTCCGACCAGAAGGCCTCGCGCAGCTTGAACTTCTGGATCTTGCCGGTGGCGGTGCGGGCGAGCTCGTCACGGAACTCCACGCGCTTGGGGATCTTGTACCCGGCGATCCGGCCCCGGCAGTGGGCGACGATCTCCTCGGCGGTGACCTGCTGGCCCTCGGCGACGACCACCACGGCGGTCACCATCTCGCCCCACTTCTCGTCCGGGGCGCCGATGACCGCGACCTCCGCGACCGCCGGGTGGCTGAAGACGGCGTCCTCGACCTCGATCGACGAGACGTTCTCACCGCCGGTGATGATCACGTCCTTCTTGCGGTCGGAGATGGTGAGGTAGCCGCCGTCGTCGATGCTGCCGCCGTCCCCGGTGTGGAACCAGCCCCCTTCGAGGGCCTCGGCCGAGGCGTCGGGGTTCTGCCAGTAGCCGGCCAGCACCGTGTTGCCCTGGGCGAGGATCTCGCCGGAGTCGCTGACCTGCAGCCGGGTGCCCAGCGCCGGCACCCCGGCGCGTGAGAGCCGCTTGGCCCGCTCCTCCGGCTCCAGGTCGTCGTACTCGGCGCGCGGCCGGTTGATGGTGATCAGCGGCGCGGTCTCGGTGAGGCCGTAGATCTGGTTGAACTCCCAGCCCAGCTCGGCCTCGACCCGCGCGATCGTCTTCGACGGCGGCGGCGCGCCGGCCACGATGATCCGCACCCGGTCCCGGCCGGGGACCTCGCCGTCCCAGTCGGCCGCGGCGTCCAGGACGGCGTTCCACACCGCCGGCGCCCCGGCCATGACGGTCACGCCGTGCTGCTCGACCCGCCGCAGGATCTCCGCGCCGTCGACCTTGCGCAGCACCACCTGGCGGGCGCCGACGCCGGCCGTGCTGTAGGGCAGGCCCCAGCCGTTGCAGTGGAACATCGGCAGCGTGTGCATGTAGACGTCGCGGTCGCTGAGCTGCATGTGCATGGCGAAGGTGACCGCGTTGACCCACTCGTTGCGGTGGGTCATCTGCACGCCCTTGGGCCGCGCCGTCGTCCCGCTGGTGTAGTTGATCGTGGCGGTGGCGTCCTCGTCGGGCTCGGACCACGGCACCGGCTCGGTGTCGAAGCGCAACAGCTGCTCGTACTCCTCGCCGGTGCTGAACCGGTGCTCGGCCTCCACCCGCTTGAGCGAGGCCTCGAGCTCCGGGTCGACGAAGAGGACCCGGGCGCCGCTGTGCCCGACGATGTAGCTCACCTCGTCCGGCTGCAGCCGGAAGTTCACCGGGACGACGACCCGCCCGGACGACGGCAGCGACAGCAGGCACTCCAGCAGCCGGCCGGCGTTGTGGCTGACGACGGCGATCCGCTCGCCCTCCCCCACGCCGAGCGCGTCCAGCCCGGCCTGCAGCGCCCGCCCGCGCCGGGCGATCTCCCGGTAGGTGAGCTCGCCGAGCGAGGGGGCGGGCTGGTTCGGCTCGTCCACGATGCCGACCCGGTCGCCGTAGACCAGCTCGGCTCGGTCGAGGAAGTCTCGGGTGGTCAAGGGCACGCGCATGCGGAGCTCCCGGGTCCTCGGGCCGACCAGCCGGCCGGCCGCTCGACGTGGTGCCCGTCACGCTAGCGGCCGGTCCCGGTCCGGTGTGTCCCGGCTCAGCCCAGCAGTGCCCAGAGTGCGGCGCCGGTCCCCGCCGTCGCGACGACCCCTCGCACGGAGTCGACCCGCAGCAGCCTCCGGTGCGCCGCGTCGTCCCAGGCCTCCTCCAGCCGGCGGTGCAGCGGGACGGCGCCCATCGCGGTGACCGCCAGGACGACGGCGAGGCACGCGGCGCCCAGGAGGACCGGCGGCAGCGGCGTCCCTCCGGGCCGGTCGGCGAGCAGCCACAGCGTCGTGACGCCCTGGCCGGCGAACAGCGGGCCCACCACCCAGGTGATCCGCTGCTGGTGGCGGCGCTCGTAGGCCGGGAAGTCCGCCGGCGGGACGAGCGCGAACTGCGGGTAGACCAGCGCCCGCACCGTCCACTGGAAGCCGGCGTAGGCCGCGGTCAGCGCCAGGTGGACGGCCAGCAGGGTCACCTCTTCGGTCGCTTACCGCGCCAGGCAAGGCTCTGCGCGTCGAGCGCGCGCAGCAGCGGGTCCCCCTCGGCGAGCACCCGCTCGGCGAGCGCCACGGCGGCGGCCAGCTGGTCGTCGTCGAGCTGCCCGGAGGCCGGCGAGCGGCGCCGGTCCAGGACGTCGTACCAGCGCCCGCCGACGGCGTGGTCGAGCAGGATCCGCCCGAAGCAGTGGTCGGCGGTGACCACCCAGCGGCCGGCCCGCGCCCGCCGGGGGAGCTCGTCGTCCACCAGCTGCCGGTAGCGGGCGTAGAGCTCGTCGCGAGTCACGGCGCCAGCAGCCGGGGCAGCGACGTCCCGATCAGCTCGCGCACGACCAGGTCGGCGACGAAATCGTAGGGGGTCGGCTCGGCGTTGACGACCACGACCCGCGCACCGGACTGCTTGGCCAGGTCGGTCAGCCCGGCCGCCGGGTGCACGGTCAGCGAGGTGCCGACGGCGAGGAAGACGTCGCAGTCGGTCGCCGCCTCCGCGGCGGCCTCGACGACCGCCGGGTCGAGCGCCTGGCCGAAGCTGACCGTCGCGGACTTGAGGATGCCACCGCAGTCCCGGCAGGCCGGGTCCGGTTCCCCGGCGTCGACGCGGGCGAGCGCCTCGGCCATCGTCGTCCGGTCCCCGCAGGCCAGGCACTCGACGGCGTGCACCGTGCCGTGCAGCTCCAGCACCAGCTCGGGCGAGGACCCGGCCGCCTGGTGCAGCCCGTCGACGTTCTGGGTGAGCAGCGCCCGCAGCCGGCCCTGCCGCTCCAGTTCGACCAGCGCCCGGTGACCGGCGTTGGGGCGGGCGTCGGGCGCGGTGTCGCGACGCATCAGCCACGCCCGGCGGCGGATGTCGGGGTCGGCCACGTAGTAGGACAGCGTCACGAGCTTCTCGGCGTCCGGGTCCCTGGTCCACACGCCGTCGGGCCCGCGGTAGTCGGGGATGCCGCTGTCGGTGGAGATGCCCGCGCCGGTGAGCACGGTCACCCGCCGGGCGTCGGCCAGCCAGCCGGGGAGCGTCACGCCTCCACCGTAGGAGCCCCTCCTCCGACGATCAGCTTCGTTCACCGTTCCGGCTCCTGCCTCGCGACCGGTGGTGAGGGAGGAGCCGGAACGACCAGCTCACCTGATCACCGGGAGCCCTTCGAGGCGAGGAAGGGTCGCCTCACCTCTGCAGGATGGCGGGCTCCTGGGATGATGCGGGGTGGCAGGCAGCAGCGCGACGGACCAGCTGAGGGGTAGGCGCAGAGAAGTGGTAGCCAGCAAGGACAGCTTCGGAGCGCGGGCGACGCTGAGCGTCGACGGCACCGACTACGACATCTACCGGCTCGACGCGGTGGAGGGCTCCGAGAAGCTGCCCTTCAGCCTCAAGGTCCTCCTCGAGAACCTGCTCCGCACGGAGGACGGCGCGGACATCACCGCCGACCACGTCCGGGCGATCGCGAACTGGGACCCGAACGCCGAGCCCGACCAGGAGATCCAGTTCACCCCGGCCCGGGTGGTGATGCAGGACTTCACCGGCGTCCCGTGCATCGTCGACCTGGCCACCATGCGCGAGGCCATGGCCGAGATCGGCGGCGACCCGCAGAAGATCAACCCGCTGGCGCCCGCCGAGCTGGTCATCGACCACTCCGTCATCGCCGACGTCTTCGGCACGCCGGAGTCCTTCGAGCGCAACGTCGAGATCGAGTACCAGCGCAACGGCGAGCGCTACCAGTTCCTCCGCTGGGGCCAGGGCGCCTTCAGCGACTTCAAGGTCGTCCCCCCGGGCACCGGCATCGTCCACCAGGTCAACATCGAGCACCTGGCCCGCGTGGTCTTCCCGCGCCAGGAGAACGACCGCGTGGTCGCCTACCCCGACACCTGCGTGGGCACCGACTCGCACACCACGATGGTCAACGGCCTGGGCGTGCTGGGCTGGGGCGTCGGCGGCATCGAGGCCGAGGCGGCGATGCTCGGCCAGCCGGTGTCGATGCTCATCCCGCGGGTCGTGGGCTTCAAGCTCACCGGCGAGCTGCCCGACGGCGCCACCGCCACCGACCTGGTGCTCACCATCACCGAGATGCTGCGCCAGCACGGCGTGGTGGGGAAGTTCGTCGAGTTCTACGGCGAGGGCGTCTCGGCCGTACCGCTGGCCAACCGCGCCACGATCGGCAACATGAGCCCGGAGTTCGGCTCGACCGCGGCGATGTTCCCCATCGACCAGGAGACCATCACCTACCTGCAGCTGACCGGCCGCAGCCAGGAGCAGGTGGCGCTCGTCGAGGCCTACGCCAAGGAGCAGGGCCTCTGGCACGACCCGTCGCGCGAGCCGGCGTTCTCCGAGTACCTGGAGCTCGACCTCGCCACCGTCGTCCCGTCGATCGCCGGCCCCAAGCGGCCGCAGGACCGCGTCGCCATCACCGAGGCCAAGCCCGCCTTCCGCGCCGCGCTGGCCGACTACGTCCAGGCCGACCAGACCGGTGGCGACGACCGCAAGCCCGGCGTCCCTGCACAGGAGAAGCCGTTCGGCGTCGAGTCGTCGGTCGACGAGGCGTCGGCGGAGTCCTTCCCGGCCTCGGACCCGGCCGCCCCGTCCGAGCACGGCAACGGGGCCGAGGGACAGCCGCACCACTACGACCACGCCCCCGTGGCCGAGCGCCCCTCCAAGCGGACGAAGGTCGTCATGGAGGACGGCACCGAGACCTTCGTCGACCACGGCCACGTGGTGATCGCCGCGATCACCTCCTGCACCAACACCTCGAACCCGCAGGTCATGATCGGCGCGGCCCTGCTGGCCAAGAACGCCGTCGAGCGCGGCCTGACCAGCAAGCCGTGGGTGAAGACGACGCTGGCCCCCGGGTCCAAGGTCGTCATGGACTACTACGAGAAGGCCGAGCTCACCCCGTACCTGGAGAAGCTCGGCTTCTACCTGGTCGGCTACGGCTGCACCACCTGCATCGGCAACTCCGGCCCACTCCCCGAGCCGGTCAGCCAGGCGGTCAACGAGGCCGACCTCGCCGTCGTCTCGGTGCTGTCGGGCAACCGCAACTTCGAGGGCCGGATCAACCCCGACGTCAAGATGAACTACCTGGCGTCGCCGCCGTTGGTCATCGCCTACGCCCTGGCCGGCTCCATGGACGTCGACCTGAACAACGACCCCCTGGGCCAGGACGCCGACGGCAACGACGTCTTCCTGCGCGACATCTGGCCCTCGCCGCAGGAGGTCCAGCGGGTCATCGACCACGCCGTCTCCGCCGAGCAGTTCGGTCGCAGCTACGAGGACGTCTTCGCCGGCACCGAGCAGTGGCAGAACCTGCCCACGCCGACCGGTGACACCTTCGCCTGGGACCCGGAGAGCACCTACGTCCGGCGTCCCCCGTACTTCGAGGGCATGCCGGCCGAGCCGACCCCGGTGCAGGACATCACCGGCGCCCGCACCCTGGCCGTGCTCGGTGACTCGGTGACCACCGACCACATCTCGCCGGCCGGTTCGATCAAGGCCGACAGCCCGGCCGGGCAGTACCTGCGCGAGCACGGCGTGGAGCGGCGGGACTTCAACTCCTACGGCTCCCGGCGCGGGAACCACGAGGTGATGATCCGCGGCACCTTCGCCAACATCCGGCTGCGCAACCAGCTGGTGCCCGGCACCGAGGGTGGGGTCACCAAGAACCACCTGACGGGCGAGACCACGTCGATCTACGAGGCCTCGCAGGCCTACCAGGAGCAGGGCATCCCGCTGGTCGTGCTCGCCGGCAAGGAGTACGGCTCGGGCTCGTCGCGCGACTGGGCGGCCAAGGGGACGGCACTGCTGGGCGTGAAGGCGGTCATCGCCGAGAGCTACGAGCGGATCCACCGCTCCAACCTCATCGGCATGGGCGTGCTGCCGCTGCAGTTCCCGGCGGGCCAGGACCGGGCGTCCCTCGGCCTGACCGGCGACGAGGAGTTCACCATCACCGGGATCACCGCGCTCAACGACGGCGAGACGCCGCGCACGGTGAAGGTGCGGGCCGGGGACGTCGAGTTCGACGCCACCGTCCGGATCGACACCCCCGGCGAGGCGAACTACTACCGCAACGGCGGGATCATGCAGTACGTGCTGCGCTCGCTGCGCGGCTGACGCACACCGCATGGACCTGGGCCTGGGCGGCCGCGGATACCTGGTCACCGGCGCGAGCCGGGGGTTGGGGTTCGCGGCGGCCCAGGCCCTGGTCGCCGACGGGGCGCGCGTGCTGGTCAACGCGCGTTCGGCGGGGGCCGTGGACGTCGCCGTCGCCGCGCTGGGCGGAGCGCCGACGGCGTCCGGCCTCGCCGCCGACCTCACCGACCCCGACGCCGCGGAGCGCCTCGTCGCGGCCGCCCTCGACCGCCTCGGCCGGGTGGACGGCGCGCTGCTCAGCGTCGGCGGCCCGGAGCCGGGCACCGTGCTGGACACCGCCGAGGACGCCTGGCGGGACGGCGTGGAGAGCGTGCTGCTCGGCCCGCTCCGGCTGGTCCGGGCGCTGGTTCCCCATCTCGGCGAGGGCGCGGCGATCGGCTTCGTGCTCTCCACCTCCGCCCGCTCCCCGCTGCCGGGACTGGCCGTCTCCAACGGCCTGCGCCCCGGCCTGGCGATGACCGCCAAGCAGCTGGCCGACGAGCTGGCCCCCCGCGGGATCAGGGTGGTCGGGCTGCTGCCGGGCACCTTCGCCACCGAGCTGGTCGTCGGGCGCGAGGACGCCTCCGGCGACCCGGCGCGCGCCCGCTCCGACGCCGAGGCCGGCATCCCGCTGGGCCGGGTCGGCGAGCCCGCCGAGTTCGGCCGGGTGGCCGCCTTCCTGCTCTCCCCCGCCGCCTCCTACGTCACCGGTACCAGCGTCGCCGTCGACGGTGGCCGGCTGAGGACGCCGTGAGCAGACGTGGGCGTGAGCACCGCAGCGAGCGCCAGCGAGCGAGAAGCGGAACGGGCACGGAGGCGAACCCATGGACACCGTGACCGATGCGCCCGTGCTGGTGGCCTGCGCGCACGGCACCCGCAACCCCACCGGTCGGCGGCTGATCGCCGAACTGGCCCTCGTCGCGCGCGACCTGCGCCCCGGCCTGGTGACCACCGCCGCGTTCGTCGACGTGCAGCCGCCCACGGTGGCCGACGTCGTCGCGGGCCTGGCCGACGGCGGGCGCCCCTCGGTCGTCGTCCCGCTGCTGCTCTCCGGCGGCTACCACGTGCACGTGGACATCGCCCGGGCCGTGCGCGAGCACGACGAGGCCCGCGCCGCCCGACCGCTGGGCCCCGACCCCCGGCTGGTCGCCGTCCTGCACGACCGGCTGGTCGCCGCCGGCGCCGACCCGCACGACCCGGCCACGGCCGTGGTGCTCGCCGCCGCGGGCTCCAGCGACCCGCGCTCGGTCGCCGACGTCGACGCGACGGCGGCCGCGCTGCAGGGGCGCTGGACCGGCCCGGTGAGCACCGGCTACGGCTCCGCCGCGCAGCCGCCGGTGCCCGACGCGGTCGCCGCGGCCCGCGCCGCCGGCGCCCGGCAGGTCGTCCTCGCCGCCTACCTGCTGGCGCCGGGCCACTTCCACGACAAGCTCGGCGGGGCCGGCGCGGACACGGTCACCGCTCCGCTGCTGCCCGACGACCGCATCGCCGCCGTCCTGCTCGACCGCTACGACGCCGTGGTCTCCGCCTGGTCCACCTGACACCCCGTACAAGTGCTGGGACCATGGCGTCGGGCCGCCTCCCGGCCCCCGGACGAGCGGTGCCGTACCCGGACAGCGACAAGACGGCGCCTGTGGAGGCCGTCGTGTCGTGGCTCGTGCTCGTCCTGTCCGGTGTGCTGGAGGCCGTGTGGGCCACCGCGCTGGGCCGTTCCGAGGGGTTCAGCCGCCTCGTCCCGTCGGTGGTGTTCGGCGTCGCCCTGGTCCTCAGCATGGTGGGGCTGGCCTACGCGATGCGCGAGCTGCCCGTCGGGACGGCGTACGCGGTGTGGGTGGGCATCGGCGCGGTGCTGACCGTCGCCATCGCCATGGTGACGGGCGAGGAGACCGTGTCCCCGGTGAAGCTGCTGCTGCTCGCCGGGATCGTCGGCTGCGTCGTGGGGCTCAAGGTCCTGCACTGAAGGGGTCCCGGTACCGGTTCCTGCAGTCGCTGTACCGGGGAGCGAGAACCGCAGGTCACTGGGGTGCGAGCAGTCCCCGCAGCTCCTGGGTCAGGGCCTCGCGGGCCTCGGGGTGCTGGTGCCAGGCCGCGGGAGTGGCCTGGAGCAGGGAGATCCGCCAGCGTCCGGCTCCCTCGTCGACCGCGATCACCGTGTGGACCGTGTGGTAGCGCGGGTGGATGTCGTTGTCCCCGGGCGGGATCATCCCGGCGTGGGCCAGCAGCACCGCGACGCCCGGCGCCACCGGCCGCACGGACCGGATCACCGCGATGTAGGTGGCCGTCTGGTGGCTGGCGAAGATCTGCCGGAAGTCGGCGGCGATGGCCAGCCGCCCGTGGTGGTGCGTGCCGTCGTACCCGATGATGTCCCCGTCGTCGGCGAAGGCGGCTGCGACCGCGGCGCCGCTGCGCCGGTTCCACCCGTCGAGGAACTGGGCGTAGAGCGCACGGATCTGGGCGTCGTACGGGTGCGCGGACGTCACGCTGGCTCCTCCTGCGTTGCTGGGACAGGAGGAACGGTAGTGGTCACGCCGCGCCGACCGTCCGCCCCTCGCCGACGGTGAACTGGGTGCGGTAGAGGTCCGCGTACCGGCCGCCGAGCGCCAGCAACTCCTCGTGTGTGCCTGACTCCACGATGCGACCGCCGTCGACCACGAGGATCTGGTCGGCGCTGCGGATCGTGGACAGCCGGTGCGCGATGACCAGCGACGTCCGGCCGCTCAGCGCGGTGTCCAGCGCGTGCTGCACCGCCACCTCGGACTCGCTGTCCAGGTGCGCGGTGGCCTCGTCGAGGATCACGATGCCCGGCGCCTTGAGCAGCACGCGGGCGATGGCCAGTCGCTGCTTCTCGCCGCCGGACATCCGGTAGCCGCGGTCGCCGACCACGGTGTCCAGGCCGTCGGGCAGCGACCGGACCAGCCCGGCGATCCGGGCGCCGGAGAGCGCCTCCCACAGCTCGTCCTCGGTGGCCTCCGGCCGGGCGTAGACCAGGTTGGCGCGGATGGTGTCGTGGAACAGGTGCGCGTCCTGGCTGACCACACCGATCGTGTCGCGCAGCGAGGCCAGGGTGACGCGCCGGACGTCGACCCCGCCGACGCGCACCGTGCCGCTGGTCGCGTCGTACAGCCGCGGTACGAGGTTGGCGATCGTCGACTTGCCCGCGCCGGAGTGCCCGACCAGCGCGACGAGCTGACCGGGCTCGACGCGGAAGGAGACGTCGTGCAGCACCGCCGTCGGCCCGCCGTGCTCCGGCAGCGACACGTCCTCCAGTGACGGTAGCGAGACGTCCACGGCCGACGGGTAGCTGAAGGACACGGAGTCGAACTCGATCGACCGGTCGTCGGCGGGCACCGGGACCGCGTCGGGCTCCTCGCGGATCATCGGCCGCAGGTCGAGCACCTCGAAGACCCGGTCGAAGCTCACCATCGCGCTCATCACGTCGACCCGGACGTTGGACAGCGCGGTCAGCGGGCCGTACAGGCGGGAGAGCAGCAGCGCCAGCGCCACGACGTCACCGGGGCTCAGCGACCCGGTGAAGGCCAACCAGCCGCCGAGGCCGTAGACCAGCGCGGTGGCCAGCGCCGCGACGAGGGTCAGCGCGGTGAAGAAGGTGCGCCCGTACATGGCCGACAGCACGCCGATGTCGCGCACGCGCGCGGCCCGGCCGCGGAAGCCCTCGGCCTCCACCTCGGGCCGGCCGAACAGCTTGACCAGCAGCGCGCCGGCGACGTTGAACCGCTCGGTCATCGAGGCGTTCATCGAGGCGTTGAGCCCGTAGGACTCCCGGGTGATCTCCTGCAGCCGCCGGCCGATCCGCCGGGCGGGCAGCACGAACACCGGCACCAGCACCAGCGACAGGACGGTGATCTGCCAGGAGAGCGAGAACATCACCGCGGCGGTGAGCACCAGGCCGATCACGTTGGAGAGCACCCCGGACAGCGTCGAGGTGAACGCCTGCTGGGCGCCGATGACGTCGTTGTTCAGCCGGCTGACCAGCGCGCCGGTCTGGGTGCGGGTGAAGAAGGCGACCGGCATCCGCTGCACGTGCTCGAACACCCGGCTGCGCAGGTCGTAGATGACGCCCTCGCCGATCCGCGCGGAGAACCAGCGGGTGGCCAGCGAGATGCCCGCGTCGACCACCGCCAGGCCGGCGATGAACAGCGCGATGCGGACGATGTCGGCCGCCGTCCCCTCCAGGCTCGCAATGCGGTTGACGATCTGGCCGGCCAGCAGCGGGGTGAGCACGCCGATGACCGAGGAGCCGACGACCAGCAGCAGGAACCAGGTCAGCTCGCGCCGGTAGGGCCGGGCGATGCCGAGGATGCGCCGGACCGTGCCCTTGGGCAGCTCCCGCGCGGTGACCGACGGGTCGCGGCGGAAGGACCGCATCGCCGCCATGGAGGTCATGGGACCGCTCACGTCCATGCCACCCCCTCTCCCGACCGGCCAACACCCCTGCCGGGCGGGCTGTTCCGGCAGGAGCCTGCCAGGCCACTCCGACGGTTCAGCGCCCGCCGACCAGTTCGGTCAGCCGGCGGGTCTGCGCGGCCCGCTCGGCGGCGTCCTGGCTGTCCGGGTCGTTGCGGACGGCGGAGCGGACCAGCGCCGCGGTCTCCCGGCTCGCCCCCACCGGCGCCGCCGTGATCGCGGTGACCAGGGCGCCCACCGCCTCCTCGAGCCCGGCCGCGGGGACGACGGCGTTGGCCAGCCCGATCGCCTGCGCCTCGGCCGCGCCGACCGGGCGCCCGGTGAGGCACAGCTCCATCGCCCGGGAGTACCCCACCAGCTCCACCAGCGTGCTGGTGCCGGTGAGGTCGGGCACCAGCCCTAGCGTCGCCTCGGGCAGCCGCAGGTCGGCGTCCTCGGTGAGCACCCGCAGGTCGCAGGCGAGCGCCAGCTGCGCTCCGGCGCCGATCGCGTGGCCCTGCACCGCGGCGATCGAGACGACCCCCGGCGAGCGCAGCCACCGGAAGCCGGCCTGGTATCGGCGGATGCGCTCCTGGGCCTCCTCGGCGGGCAGCCGGCCGAGCTCGCCCAGCCCTCCGGCGGTGCCGGGGTCGGTGCTGAACAGGCTGCGGTCGAGCCCCGCGGAGAACGAGCGCCCGGCGCCACGGACGACGACCACCCGCACGTCGTCGTCCAGCGAGCTGCCGACGGCCGCCAGGGCCTCCCAGGTGGCGGGGGTCTGCGCGTTGAGCCGGTCGGGCCGGTCGAGGGTGACGGTGAGGACGGCGCCGTCGCGCGCCGTCCTCACCCACCCGTCGTGGTCGGCCCCGCTCAACTCTTCTTGCTGTTCCGGTTGGCTCCTCCGCGGCTGCGGAGGCTCGCGCCGGACTCCGACAGGAGCCGGTGCACGAAGCCGTACGACCGGTTGGTCGACGACGCCAGCGAGCGGATGCTCTCGCCGCCGTCGTAGCGCTTGCGCAACTCGTCGGCCAGCGACGTGCGGTCGCCTCCGGTGATGCGCTTGCCCTTGCCGAGATCCGCGGTGCTCGAGTCGGCCATGACTCCCCTCCGTCAGCAACCGGTCGCGGACCCGTGGCCCGCCGAGGCTGCTCGTCCCGTCGGCGCCGGGCCCCGCTGACCTCGGCGTCCCACGTCCTCATGATCACCCGGACGGGCGATACCGGCCACGCGAAGGAGGAGATCGGCGGGGCCGGGACGGCACCCGGCCGCGGTGCGGCCCGGTAGGACCGCAGGAACTACGCCAGCTCGACCAGGTCGGCGAGGTCCTCGCTCCAGGCGTCCTCGGTGCCGTCGGGCAGCAGGATCACCTTGTCCGGGTCCAGCGCGCGGACCGCGCCCTCGTCGTGGGTGACGAGCACGATCGCTCCTGCGTAGGTGCGCAGCGCGTCGAGCACCTGCTCGCGGCTGGCCGGGTCGAGGTTGTTGGTCGGCTCGTCGAGCAGCAGCACGTTGGCACCGGAGACGACGAGGGTGGCCATCGCCAGCCGGGTCTTCTCACCTCCGGAGAGGGTGCCCGCCCGCTGGTCGGCGGCGTCTCCGGAGAACAGGAAAGCGCCCAGGATCCGGCGCAGCTCGGTGTCGGTGCTCTGCGGGGCGGCCGCGCGCATGTTCTCCAGCAGCGAGCGGTCGTGGTCGAGGGTCTCGTGCTCCTGCGCGTAGTAGCCGATCCGCAGCCCGTGCCCGGGCTTGACGTCGCCGGTGTCGGGCGCCTCGGTGCCGGCCAGCATCCGCAGCAGCGTGGTCTTCCCGGCGCCGTTCAGCCCGAGGACGACGACCCGCGCACCCCGGTCGACGGCCAGGTCGACGTCGGTGAACACCTCGAGCGAGCCGTAGCTCTTCGACAGCCCCTCGGCGGTCAGCGGGGTCCGGCCGCACGGAGCCGGCGTGGGGAACCGCAGCTTGGCCACCCGGTCGGCGACGCGGACCTCCTCCAGGCCGCCGGCCAGCCGCTGCGCGCGCTTGTCCATGCTCTGCGCGGCCTTGGCCTTGGTGGCCTTGGCGCGCATCTTGTCCGCCTGCGCGGTCAGCGCGTCGATCTTGCGCTCGGTGTTGGCCCGCTCCTGCCGACGGCGCCGCTCGTCGGTCTCGCGCTGGGCGAGGTAGGGCTTCCAGCCGAGGTTGTAGATGTCGACCGTGGCCCGGTTGGCGTCGAGGTGCCACACCTTGTTGACGACGGCGTCCAGCAGCTCGACGTCGTGGCTGATGACGATCAGGCCGCCCTTGTGCGCGGCCAGGAACGTCTTGAGCCAGGTGATCGAGTCGGCGTCGAGGTGGTTGGTGGGCTCGTCGAGCAGCAGCGTCTCGGCGTCGGAGAACAGGATGCGGGCGAGCTCGACGCGGCGCCGCTGACCGCCGGAGAGGGTGCGCAGCGGCTGCCCCAGCACGCGGTCGGGCAGGCCGAGCGCCGTGCAGATGCGCGCCGCCTGGCTCTCCGCGGCGTACCCGCCGAGCGCGGCGAACTGGTCCTCCAGCCGCCCGTAGCGGCGTACCGCCCGGTCCCGCTCGGCGTCGTCCGCGGGCTCGGCCATCGCGACCTGCGCCTTGGTCATCTGCGCGCGCAGCACGTCGAGCCCGCGACCGGACAGCACGCGGTCGCTCGCGGTGGTGTCGAGGTCGCCGCTGCGCGGGTCCTGCGGCAGGTAGCCGATCTCGCCGGTGACCTCCACCTTGCCGGCGTGCGGCAGTCGCTCGCCGGCGAGCGTGGTGAGGGTCGTGGTCTTGCCGGCGCCGTTGCGGCCGACGAGGCCGATGCGGTCGCCGGGCTGCACGCGGAGGTTCGCGTTCCCGATGAGGACGCGGGCCCCGGCGCGCAGCTCGAGGCCGGTCGTCGTGATCACTGATCCCAGGATAGGCGCTCCGGCGCCCGATCCCGACCGCGTTCCGGGTGATGTCGGCGGCAGCCCGCTGTCCGCAGACGGGCGGTCCGCCTCCCACGGCGACCGGCGGCGGGCCACGATCCCGGCCACGACCTCGACCGACGAGTCGCCCCGTGAGCGATCGTGAGCTCCGGGGTGGCACTCGCCCTGATGGCCGCCCAGCCCGTGCCCGTGGTGCTCCTCAGCGCACCGATGACGGCGGCCGGAGCCCCGCACACACCGGATCCGCCCTGGTCGGCGGCGTCCTCCTCACCGCACCGGTCGATCTGCTCCTGACCCCGCGAGTACCGCCCTCGGCGGGGTCCTCATCGAGGTGCTGGCGCGCCCGGTCGCTCCGGCCGCAGCGGTGTACGGACTGCTCGTCATCGCGACGACGCCCGCCGCGACCGGTGCACGGACGACGGCGGCCGTGCTCACGCTGGCCGGCGCGGTTCCCCTCCTGCTGCGCGGGGACCCCGGCTGGCCCCGCACCTCCCGGGCTCCGGTGTCCTGACCGGCACGGTGGCGGGGGTCAGCGCGCTGGCCCTGGCCGGGTCACTGGCCCGCCTCGGCGGCGTCGCCGACCTCCTCGCCGCGGGGCTGGTCCTGGCGACCGTGGCCGGGGCGGGCGCACCGTTCCTCGTGGCCGCCTACCGCGCGTCCCGAGCCCGGTGGAGGCGCCGACACGAGGCGCCCGGAACGCGCGAGCCGGCGGGAGCGTGGCCCGGGAGCGCCCAGCCCTACCGTGGACCGGTCGCACGGACGCGGGAGGAGGACGTCGTGGACGCTGCGCCGGTGCCACCGCTCCCCTACCGCGCCCGGCCGCCGCAGCTGCTCCTCGTCGTCGGCGCCGTGCTGGTCGTCAGCGCCGGTGGGGCGGCGGCCGCGGCCTACGGCGGCGGGTCGGCCCGGGTGCTGCTGCTGGCGCTGGCCGCGGCGGCCGCGGGCGTATCGGCCTGGGGCTCCTACGCCCGGCTGCGCGCCACCGAGGAGACCCTCGCCGCTGCCGCGGTGGCGCTGGCCGTGCTGGGCGCCGACGCCGGGACCTCCCTGCTGCGCGGCTCCGTCGTCCCACCGCTGCTGCTCAGCGGCGTCTTCCTCGTCCTCGCCCGGCTGCTGCGCCGCCCGGCGACCTGGCCGCTGGCCGCCTGGCTGACCGGGCAGCTGGCCGCGCTGCGCGCCCTCGACGGAACCGAGGCCGGCGACGTCCGGACCGTCTGGATGCTGACCGTCGCGCTGGTCGGGCTCGGCGTGGCGCTGGGCGCCCGCCGGCTCGTCGCCCGGGTCGCGCTGGTCACCACCGCGCCGTGGTGGGTCGCCGGCGTGGTCGGTGCCGTGGGGACGGCGTGGACCGCCGACGCGGGTGCCCGCTGGACCTCGGCCGCGCTCACGGTCGCCGCTGCTCTGGAGCTGGTCGCCGCGCGGCTGGACCGTGCCCTGGAGCCGTTGCTCGGACCGCCGGCCGCGGTCCCCGTCCTGGCCGGTGCGGTCTCGGGGGCGGCGCTCGGCGGCGCGCTGGGCGCTCCGGGGCCCGGCGCGGTGCTGCTCGCCGGCTACACGGGAGTGCTGCTCGCCGCGGCCGCTGCGGCGCTGCTCACCGGCTGGGTACGCGGCCTGTTCCTCCCGGCTGCCCTCGCGGCGGGCGGCACGCTGGTCGTGCTGAGCGTCGGCCGGCTCGTCGCCGGGTCGCGGTGGCTGGAGCTGGTCCTGCTGCTGGTGCTCACCGCGCTGCCGTGCGTGCTGGTCGCGGCGCTGCGGCGCGACGACCGGCCCGTGGCCGCGCCGGCCGCGGTCGGCTGCCTGGCCGGTGCTGCACTGGTCGCCGTCGCGAGCGGACTGGTGGGTGCCGGGGCGGCCGCGGTCTGCCTCGGCGTCCTCTATGCGGCGTCGCTGGGTGCCGGGCTGGTGCTCGATCGGCAGACGCGGCGGGCCACCGTCGTCACCGGCGCGGTCTGCGCGGGGCTGGCGGTGGTGCTGCTGGTGGTCGCCCGCGACCGCGGCGCGCTGGCGGTCCAGCTGGCCGCGCAGGGGCTGGTGACCTGCGCCTGGGGCTGGCACGCCTGGCACACGCCGGACCCGCGGAACGGCGCCCCGGAGGGATCCCCCGCCTGGCGGGCCGGCGCGGCCCAGCTGGTGGGCGCCGCGTGGACGGCCGCCGCGCTGGCGGGCTCGTCGGTCGTGGAGGCCTACACGCTGCCGGCCGCGCTGGGGCTGCTGCTGGCCGCCGGGCCACGGCTGGCCGACGGGCCGTCCTGGCCGGCGTGGGGTCCGGGGCTGCTGGTCGCGGCGGTCCCGTCCGTGGGATGGGCGGTGGTGGAGCCTGGCAGCCCCCGGCCGGTGCTGGTGCTGCTGGTGGCTGCCACGGTGATGGGCGTGGCCGCGTGGCGGGCGGTGCGCGCGCCGCTGGTCGTCGCTGCCTGGACCGCGGTAGCCCTGGCCCTCGGGCTGGCCGTGCTGGCGCTGCCGCTGCCGGTGACCGGCACCCTCGTCGTGGGGGTGGTGCTGCTGGCGGTCGGGGCCCGGCGCGAGCGCCACCCGGTCGCCGGGTTCAACGCCCGCCTGGCCGAGATGCGCTAGAGACGACGACGGCCCGCACCCTCGACAGGAGGGTGCGGGCTGTCGCAGCGTCGGAGGCGGACCTGCTGCAGGGGCGGGTGGTGACGTGCTGCAGCGGCCCCCTTCCAGGGCCCCGCCCCGAGCCTGCGAGGGGTGGGGAGGGAGGGGGTCCTGCCTCAGACGCGGAAGCCGAGGGCGCGCAGCTGCTCGCGGCCGTCGTCGGTGATCTTGTCCGGGCCCCACGGCGGCATCCAGACCCAATTGATCCGGATGTCGTCGACCAGGCCGGGGCCGGGGCCGCCGGTGAGGGCCTGGCGCGCCTGGTCCTCGATGACGTCGGTCAGCGGGCAGGCCGCCGAGGTCAGCGTCATGTCGATGACCGCGACCTCGTCGACGACGTCGATGCCGTAGACCAGGCCGAGGTCGACGACGTTGACCCCCAGCTCGGGGTCGACGACGTCGCGCATGGCCTCCTCGACGTCCTCGAGCAGCGCCGACTTGAAAGCCGGGAGGTCGCCCGGCGCCCCGTCGGTCGCCGGGGTGGCGTTCTCGGTGGTCTCACTCATGCCTTGCCTCCAGTCTGGGCGGCCGCCAGCGCGCGGGCGGACGCGTCCTTGAGGGCCATCCAGCTCATCAGCGCGCACTTGATCCGCGCCGGGTACTTGGAGACGCCGGCGAACGCGATGGCGTCCTCCAGCTCGTCCTCGAGCTTCTCGGCCACCGACGCGTCGCCCTTGCTCTGCATCAGGGTCGTGAAGTGCTCGCCGGTCTCCAGTGCCTCGGGCACCGACTTGCCGATGACCAGCTCGTACATCGCCGACACCGACGCCTGGCTGATCGAGCAGCCCATCCCCTCGTAGGAGACGTCGGCGAGGGTGTCGCCGTCCAGGTGTACCCGCAGGGTGACCTCGTCACCACAGGTCGGGTTGACGTGGTGCACCTCGGCCTCGAACGGTTCGCGCAGCCCGCGGCCGTGCGGGTTGCGGTAGTGGTCCAGGATGATTTCCTGGTACATCGACTGCAACTGCATCTCAGGCGACCCCCGCGGTTGGTGCGACACCGAAGAAGCGCTGGGCTTCCCGGATGGCGTCGGCGAGCGCGTCGATGTCGTCGTAGCCGGTGTGCACGTAGAAGGTGGCCCGCGTCGTGGCCGGGACGCCGTAGCGGCGCACCACCGGCCAGGCGCAGTGGTGGCCGACCCGCACCTCGACGCCGAGGTCGTCGAGGACCTGGCCGACGTCGTGCGGGTGGATGCCCTCGACGGTGAAGGAGACCGCGCCGCCGCGGGCGACGGTGTCGGGCGGGCCGATCACCGTGACGCCGGGGATCTCGGCCAGCTTCGCCAGCGCGTAGCCGGTGAGCGCCTCCTCGTGCGCCTGCACGCGGTCCATGCCGAGCCGCTGCAGGTACTCGACGGCGGCGGCGAGCCCGATCACCTGGGCGGTCATCGGGACGCCGGCCTCGAAGCGCTGCGGCGGCGGCATGAAGGTGCTGCCCTCCATGCGCACGACCTCGATCATCGAGCCGCCGGTGAGGAAGGGCGGCAGCGCGTCGAGCACCTCGTAGCGGCCCCACAGGACGCCGACGCCCGTGGGCCCGAGCATCTTGTGGCCGGAGAACACCAGGAAGTCGGCACCCAGCGTGGTGACGTCGACCGGCTGGTGCGGCACCGACTGCGCGCCGTCGACCAGCAGCAGGGCGCCGACCTCGCGGGCCCGCGCGGAGATCTCCCCGAGCGGGTTGATCGTGCCGAGGATGTTCGACTGCTGGGTGACCGCGACCAGCTTGGTGCGCTCGTTGACCACCGTGCCGAGGTCGGACAGCTCCAGCCGGCCGTCGTCGGTCAGCCCGAGCCAGCGCAGGGTGGCGCCGGTGCGCTCGCAGAGCTGCTGCCAGGGCACGAGGTTGGCGTGGTGCTCCATCTCGGTGACGACGATCTCGTCGCCCTGGCCGACGGCGTACCGCCGGAACTCCGGCTCCTTGGCCGTGGCCGCGTTCGACAGCGCGTAGGCGACCAGGTTGATCGCCTCGGTGCTGTTGCGGGTGAACACGACCTCCTCGGCCGGCGCACCGATGAACGCGCCGATGGTGGCGCGGGCCGCCTCGTAGCGGGCGGTCGCCTCTTCGGCGAGCTGGTGCGCGCCCCGGTGCGGCGCTGCGTTGCAGGTCAGGTAGAAGTCGCGCTCCGCGTCGAGCACGCCCAGCGGCTTCTGCGAGGTGGCCCCGGAGTCCAGGTAGACCAGCCGCTTCCCGTCCCGCACGGTGCGGGACAGGATCGGGAAGTCCGCCCGGATCGCCTCGACGTCCAGGGGCAGGGGCGCCTTCTGCGCCCCGGCTGCGGGACGCGAGACGGTCTGGGTCATGCGGATGCGACCTCCGCGGCGGCCTTCTCGATGCTCGCCTGCTCGTTGGAGTCCTTGACGTAGGCGGCGTAGCCCTCTTCCTCGAGCTTGGCCGCCAGCTCCGGGCCGCCCTCGTCCACGACCCGGCCGGCGACGAAGACGTGCACGAAGTCGGGCTTGATGTAGCGCAGGATCCGCGTGTAGTGGGTGATCAGCATGACGCCGACGTCACCCTCCTCGCGGGTGCGGTTGACGCCCTCGGAGACGACCCGCAGCGCGTCGACGTCGAGGCCGGAGTCGGTCTCGTCGAGGATCGCGATGGCCGGCTTGAGCAGCCGCATCTGCAGGATCTCGTGGCGCTTCTTCTCACCGCCGGAGAAGCCCTCGTTGACGTTGCGCTCGGCGAACGCCGGGTCCATCTCGAGGCCGGCCATCTCGGTCTTGACGTCCTTGACCCAGGTCCGCAGCTTGGGGGCCTCGCCCTTGATGGCGGTGGCGGCGGTGCGCAGGAAGTTCGACACCGAGACGCCGGGGACCTCGACCGGGTACTGCATGGCCAGGAACAGGCCGGCACGGGCGCGCTCGTCGACGGTCATCGCGAGGACGTCCTCGCCGTCGAGGGTCACCGTGCCACCGGTGATCGTATACTTGGGGTGGCCGGCGATCGAGTAGGCCAGGGTCGACTTGCCCGACCCGTTCGGCCCCATGATCGCGTGCGTCTCGCCCGACCGGATGGTGAGGTCGACGCCGCGGAGGATCTCCTTGGCGTCGTCACCCTCGCCGACGGTGACGTGCAGGTCGCGGATCTCCAGAACGGACACTTCTCTTCTCGCTCCTCAGTTGCCGGCCGCGCGGGGGAGGACGTCGTCGGACACAGCGCTTGCCTCCGTGTCGACGAGCACGTCCTCCCCCTCCACGCGGACCGGGTAGACGTCGACCGGCTCGGTGGCCGGCAGGTTGGTGGGCTCGCCGGTGCGCAGGTCGAAGCACGACCCGTGCAGCCAGCACTCGATGGTGGGGGCGCCGTCGAAGTCCTCGACGTCGCCCTCCGACAGCGGGACCTCGGCGTGCGAGCAGACGTCCTGGATCGCGTACACGTCGTCCTCGTACCGGACGACGGCCACGTCGACGTCGGCCAGCTCCACCCGCAGGGCGCCGTTCTCCGGGACCTCGGAGAGCCCGCACACCCGCTCGAAGGCCATGGGTCAGGCCACCTCGACCGGCTGCTCGTCCAGGCCGGGCAGCGCACCGAGACGGGTCTCGATGCCGCGCATCAGCCGGTCCTGCAGCTCGTCGATGCCGATGTGCTGGACGACGTCGGCGAAGAAGCCGCGGACGACCAGGCGGCGCGCGGTCTCGGCGTCGATGCCCCGCGAGCAGAGGTAGAACAGCTGCTCGTCGTCGAAGCGGCCGGTGGCGCTGGCGTGGCCGGCGCCGACGATCTCACCGGTCTCGATCTCCAGGTTGGGCACCGAGTCGGCGCGGGCACCGTCGGTGAGCACCAGGTTGCGGTTGAGCTCGTAGGTGTCCGTGCCGGTGGCGGACGGCCGGATGCGGACGTCGCCGATCCAGACCGTGCGCGCCCCCTCGCCCTGCAGCGCGCCCTTGTAGAGCACGTTGCTGGTGCAGTTGGGCACCGCGTGGTCCACCCAGAGCCGGTGCTCCTGGTGCTGGGTCTCGTCGGAGAAGTAGACGCCGAAGAGCTCCGCCGTCCCGCCGGGACCGGCGTACTGGACGTTGCTGACCAGCCGCACCAGGTCGCCGCCGAGGGTCACCACGACCTGCTTGAAGGTGGCGTCGCGGCCGACGACGGCGTCGAACTGCCCACCGTGGACCGCGCCCGGCGCCCACTCCTGCACGGAGACGACGGTGACCTGCGCGCCGTCACCGACGAGGACGGCGACGCCGCCCGCGTACCTGGCCAGGCCGGCGTGGTCGAGGACGACGGTCGCCTTCGCGAAGGCGCCGACCTCGACGACGAGCTGACCCCACACGACGTCCTCGGAGCCGGTGCCCGACAGCCGCAGCGTGACCGCGCGGTCGAGCTGGGCCTCGGCCGGCACCCGGACGACGGCGGCGCCGCCGCTGCGCTGGCGGGCCAGCGCGGCGAGGCGGTCGACCGGCTCGGGCAGGCCCTTGAGCAGCGGGTCGTCGGCCTCGACGCTGGCCAGCTCGACGCCGTCGGGCAGGTCGGTGTCCCACTGGAGGTGGGCGTCCGACGGGGCGCCGTCCAGCAGCGGGCGGATGCGCTTCATCGGGGTGAAGCGCCAGGTCTCCTCGCGGCCGGTGGGCACCCCGAAGGCGTCCGGGTCGGTCGAGGTGAAGCGCTCGGCCGGCGAGCCGGTCGGCGCCGGCCCGCCGTGCGAGTGCGCGCCCGGCGCGGCCTGGCCGGCGGTGCCGGTGCCGGGGGCCGGCGTGCTGGGCGGGCCGGCCTGCGCGCCCACGCCCTCGGCGAAGAGCTCGCCGGCGAGCGTGGCCGACTCGGTGGTGAGGCCGGTGGTGTTGGCGGGGCTGTTCTCTGCCGACATCAGCCGACGGCACCTTCCATCTGCAGCTCGATCAGGCGGTTGAGCTCGAGGGCGTACTCCATGGGGAGCTCGCGGGCGATGGGCTCCACGAAGCCGCGGACCACCATCGCCATCGCCTCGTCCTCGGACAGACCGCGGCTCATCAGGTAGAAGAGCTGGTCGTCGCTGACCCGGGAGACGGTCGCCTCGTGGCCCATCGCGACGTCGTCCTCGCGGACGTCGACGTAGGGGTAGGTGTCCGACCGGCTGATGGTGTCGACCAGCAGCGCGTCGCACTTGACCGTCGACTTCGAGCCGTGCGCTCCCTCGTCGACCTGGACCAGGCCGCGGTAGGAGGTGCGGCCGCCACCGCGCGCCACCGACTTCGACACGATGGTCGAGGAGGTGTTCGGCGCCGCGTGCACCATCTTGGCGCCGGCGTCCTGGTGCTGCCCCTCGCCGGCGAAGGCGATGGAGAGCACCTCGCCCTTGGCGTGCTCGCCGGTCATCCAGACCGCCGGGTACTTCATCGTCACCTTGGAGCCGAGGTTGCCGTCGACCCACTCCATGGTCGCGCCCTCGTGGGCGATCGCCCGCTTGGTGACCAGGTTGTAGACGTTGTTCGACCAGTTCTGGATGGTCGTGTACCGGCAGCGCGCGTTCTTCTTGACGATGATCTCGACGACCGCGGAGTGCAGCGAGTCCGACTTGTAGATCGGCGCCGTGCAGCCCTCGACGTAGTGCACGTAGGCGCCCTCGTCGACGATGATCAGCGTCCGCTCGAACTGGCCCATGTTCTCGGTGTTGATCCGGAAGTAGGCCTGCAGCGGGATGTCGACGTGCACGCCCTTCGGCACATAGATGAACGAGCCACCGGACCAGACGGCGGTGTTCAGCGCGGCGAACTTGTTGTCGCCGGACGGGATCACCGAGCCGAAGTACTCCCGGAAGATCTCCGGGTGCTCCTTCAGGGCCGAGTCGGTGTCCAGGAAGACGACGCCCTGGTCCTCCAGCTCCTTCTGGATCTGGTGGTAGACGACCTCGGACTCGTACTGCGCGGCGACACCGGAGACCAGGCGCTGCTTCTCCGCCTCGGGGATGCCGAGCCGGTCGTACGTGTTCTTGATGTCGTCGGGGAGGTCCTCCCACGAGGCCGCCTGGGCCTCAGTGGAGCGCACGAAGTACTTGATGTTCTGGAAGTCGATCCCGGAGAGGTCCGAGCCCCAGTCGGGCATGGGCTTGCGGCCGAAGAGCTTGAGCGCCTTGAGGCGCCGCTCGAGCATCCACTCGGGCTCGTCCTTGCGGGCCGAGATGTCCCGGACGACGTCCTCGCTGAGCCCGCGCCTGGCGGCGGATCCGGCGACGTCGGCGTCCGCCCACCCGTACTGGTACCGGCCGAGCTGCTCGATCTGCTCGTCCTGGGTGAGCGGCGTGCCGGTCACCGGCTGCTGGGTGCTGGTCATGCGGGCGTCCTCTCCCGGTCGTTCGTGGGGGTGCTGCTGGTGGACGGTGCGGGGCGCCCGCCGGCTCGCAGCCGGTGCGCCGTGCGCTCGTCCGGTACAGGGCTCGCGGGGCCCGATCTGTTCCCCGCGCGCATGTGCTCTCCGCCGCTCGCGCGGCGGACCGGCCCCGGGATGTGCGTGGTGCACACCCCGTCGCCGTGGGCGATCGTGGCCAGCCGCTGCACGTGCGTGCCGACGAGCCGGCCGATCACGGCCGTCTCGGCCTCGCACAGCTGCGGGAACTCCGCCGCCACGTGCGCGACCGGGCAGTGGTGCTGGCACAGCTGACCGCCACCGGAGATCGCCGAGGCCGAGGCAGCGTAGCCCTCGGCCGTGAGCGCGCCGGCGAGGGCCTGGGCCCGGTCGACCGGGGCGCCCGGTGCTGCCTCCACCGCGGCCGAGCAGCGCTGCTCCAGTCCGGCGAGCTGGGCCTCGGCCACCGCGCGGACGGCGTCCGGCCCGCCCTGCGCCGCGACGAACCGCAGCGCGGTCAGCGCCAGGTCGTCGTAGGCGTGCGGGAAGTGCGACCGGCCGGCGTCGGTCAGGTGGAACAGCCGGGCCGGGCGGCCCCGCCCCCGCGGGGTGCCGGGAGCGTGCCGCTCCTCGACCCGGCCGGTGGAGACGAGCGCGTCGAGGTGCCGGCGGACGGCGGTCGGCGAGACGCCCAGCCGCCCGGCGAGCTCGGTCGCGGTCTGCGGGCCGTGCTCCAGCAGCAGGGCGGCCACGCGGTGCCGCGTGCGCCCGTCGTCGGCGGACGGCGAGGGCCGGGCCGGCGCGCTCGCCCCGCCCGTCACCTGCACCGTGCCGCTTTCCACAACACGAGTGTTACCTATTTCCCGGCGCGTGCAAGCAAGGGCAACCTAAGCCGGGAATGGGCCCGGCCTGAGCCGGGGACGGTCCCGGCCTGAGCCTGGAACGGGCTCGGCCAGCGCCGCGACCGGGCCTGGCCGAAGCCGGGCACGGCTGCTGACCCGGGCCGCGGCCGGCGGGGGGCGGTGTCGCGCACCTCCCCCGCCGGCCCGGTGACCGGTGCGGCCCCGGCAGGCTCAGCCGGTCGTCCTTCAGACGCCTGCCGGAGCGGCCTCCGCGGGCTGGTCGACGGAGAAGTCGAGGGCGCCGTCCCGCACCCCGACCGTGACCCTCCGGCCCGACCCCAGCCGGCCGTCGAGCAGCAGCCGCGACAGCGGGTTGTCGACCTCCCGCTGGATGGCCCGGCGCAGCGGCCGGGCGCCGAACTGCGGCTCGAAACCATGCTCGGCGATCCAGGTGACCGCCTCGTCGGTGACGGTCACCTCGATGTCCTGGGCCGCCAGCCGCCGGCGCGTCTCGTCGAGCAGCAGCCGGGTGATCTGCGCCAGCTGCTCGGTCTCCAGTTGCTGGAACACCACGATCTCGTCGACGCGGTTGAGGAACTCCGGGCGGAACTGCTCGCGCAGCCGCCGCAGCAACCGCTCGCGCAGCCCGTCGTCCGAGGCCGCCGCGTTCCCGGCGCCGAACCCGAGCGGGGTGTTGCGGCCCTGGATCAGCTCCGAGCCCAGGTTGCTGGTCATGATCAGCACGGTGTTCTTGAAGTCGACCGTGCGGCCCTGCGAGTCGGTGAGCCGGCCGTCGTCGAGCACCTGCAGCAGGGTGTTGAAGACGTCGGGGTGCGCCTTCTCGATCTCGTCCAGCAGCACCACCGAGTAGGGCCGCCGGCGCACCGCCTCGGTGAGCTGGCCGGCGTCCTCGTACCCGACGTACCCGGGCGGGGAGCCCACGAGGCGGCTGACGGTGTGCCGCTCCTGGAACTCGCTCATGTCCAGCCGGATCATCCGGTCCTCGTCGCCGAACAGCGCCTCGGCCAGCGCCCGCGCCAGCTCGGTCTTGCCGACGCCGGTGGGCCCGAGGAACAGGAAGCTGCCGATCGGCCGGTCGGGGTCGCCCAGGCCGACCCGCGAGCGGCGCACCGCCTCGGCGACCACGCGGACGGCGTCGTCCTGGCCGACGACCCGCTGGTGCAGGTGGTCCTCGAGCCCGAGCAGCCGCTGCACCTCCTCCTGCGTGAGCTGGCTGACCGGGATGCCGGTGCTGCGCGAGACCACCTCGGCGATGTCCTCGACGCCGACCTCCGGGACGCCGGGCTGCCCGCCGCCCGACCGCGCCTGCTCCAGGCGCGCCTGCGCCTCGGCCAGCTGGTCGCGCAGCTCGGAGGCCCGCTCGTACTGCTCGGCGGCGACGGCCTGGTCCTTCTCCCGCTGCAGCCGCTCGACCTCCTGCTCGAGGCCGCGCAGGTCGGTCGGCGGCGTCTTCACCCGCCGCCGCACGCGAGCGCCGGCCTGGTCGATGAGGTCGATCGCCTTGTCGGGCAGGTGCCGGTCGGTCACGTAGCGGTCGGACAGCTCCACCGCGGCCCGGATCGCGTCGTCGGTGAAGCGCACCCCGTGGTGGGCCTCGTACCGGTCCCGCAGGCCGCAGAGGATTTGCACGGTGTCCTCGACGCCGGGCTCCGGCACCAGGATCGGCTGGAACCGGCGCTCCAGCGCCGCGTCCTTCTCGATGTTGCGGCGATACTCGTCGAGCGTGGTCGCGCCGATGATGTGCAGCTCGCCGCGGGCCAGGGCCGGCTTGAGCATGTTGCCCGCGCCGCCGGAGCCCTCGGAGGCGCCGGCCCCGACGACGGTGTGCAGCTCGTCGATGAAGACGATGACCTCGTCGGAGTGCTCGCGGATCTCGTCCATGACCTTCTTGAGCCGCTCCTCGAAGTCGCCGCGGTAGCGGGTCCCGGCCACCAGGCCGGTCAGGTCGAGCTCGACGAGCCGCCGGCCGCGGAGGGTCTCCGGCACGTCGCCCTCGACGATCTGCGCGGCGATGCCCTCGACGATCGCGGTCTTGCCGACGCCGGCCTCGCCGATGAGCACCGGGTTGTTCTTCCGCCGCCGGGAGAGCACCTCGACGGTCTGCTCGATCTCCAGCTCACGGCCGATCACCGGGTCGATCCGGCCGTCGCGGGCCAGCTGGGTCAGGTCGCGGCCGAACTCGTCGAGGGTCGGCGTGTTCGACGGACCGGCCTGGCCGGGGCCGCCGGAGCGTCCACCCGCGCCGGGCTGCGGACCGCCGGTGGCCGCCTGCTGGAGGGCCTCCGGGGTGACGCCCTGCTCGCGCAGCGCCCGCCCGCCCGGGGAGTCGGGGTTGACGGCCAGGGCGAACAGCAGGTGCTCGGGCCCGATGTAGGTCGAGCCCAGGGCGCGGGAGACGCGGTGGGCGTCGAGGAGGGCGCGCTTGGCGGCCGGGGTGAGGGACGGCGGCTCGTCCCGGGGCTCGCCACGCACCAGCTGCTCCTCGAGGGAGGAGCGCAGCCGGTCGGGGTCGGTGCCCGAGCGGGCCAGGAACTGGCGGGTGCTCTCGTCGCCCGTCATCGCCCAGAGCAGGTGCTCGGTGCCCAGGTCGGCGCTGCCGCCGGCCACCGCCTGGTGCGCCGCGGCGTTGACCAGTTCCCGCGCCTGCTGGCTGAGGAACTGGGTGATGTCGATCCGCTGCCGCTGCGGCTGCTGTCCCCCTCTGGTGAAGCGGGCGAAGAAGTCGTCGAAGGGGCTCCCGTAGGGGCCCGGGTAGAAGGGGCTGGTCATGCTCACGTCCAAGGGAGTCGGATCGGCCGGTGGGCTCTCGGAGTCGTCCGCGGAAGGCTCCCGCTGAGGGGTCCCCTACCCGGATGCGCACACCGACACCGGCGGCGGCCCGTCGGCCGCTCGTGTCCCGTACAGCGCGGGACGTCGGCCTGCGCTTCCGCCCGGTGATCTGCTCTGGGCGAACCGGGAGGGGGCGTCCGCGCGGCTAGCATCGGCCCGTGCCGGTCTCCCCCGCCGTCGTCTCGCGGCTCGCCCTGGCCAACGCCGTCGCCAACGGCGCCATCGTCGTCACCGGCGGCGCCGTCCGGCTCACCGGCTCGGGCCTGGGCTGCCCGACCTGGCCGCGGTGCACGAGCGAGAGCTTCGTCGCCACGCCCGAGCTCGCCGGCCACGGCGTCATCGAGTTCGGCAACCGGCTGCTCACCTTCGTGCTCGCCGCGGTCGCCATCGCCACCGTCGTGGCGGTGTGGCGGTCCGAGCGCCGCGACCTGCGCCCGCTCGCCGTCCTGACCTTCCTCGGCATCCCCGCGCAGGCGCTGCTCGGCGGGGTCACCGTGCTCACCGGCCTGAACCCGTGGACGGTCGCGGCGCACTTCCTCGTCTCGATCGTGCTGATCGCGCTCGCCACCGTGCTGTGGCTGCGCTCCCGCGAGCCCGGGGTGGGCCGGCCGCTGCTGCGCCGTCCGCTGGCACTGCTGGTGACCGGCGCCGCCGCCGTCACCGCCGTCGTCCTGGTGCTCGGCACGCTGGTGACCGGCAGCGGGCCGCACAGCGGCGACGTCGACGCCGACGACGTCCCGACCGGCGACCGGATGGGCTTCGACGTCGAGCTGGTCAGCCAGCTGCACGCCGACGCGGTGTTCCTGCTGGTCGGGCTGACCGTCGCGCTGCTCGTGTCGCTGTACGCCACCGACGCCCCCGGCCGCGTGAAGCGGGCGGCGCGCGACCTGCTCGTGGTCCAGCTGGCGCAGGGCGTCGTCGGCTACGTGCAGTACTTCACCGACCTGCCGGTCGCGCTGGTGCTGCTGCACATGCTCGGCGCGGTGCTGGTGACGGCGTTCACCGCGCGCCTGGTCTGGTCGGTCCGCGGGCCGGCGTCCGAGCTGCCGCTGCACTCTCCGCTGGTCCCGGCCTCCGCCGCGCGCTGACGCCGGTCCCGGCCGCCGTGTCGCTCGACCCGGCCCTCCGCGTGCAGCCAGCTGCTCCTCCGGTCGATCGGTCCGACCGGCGGGGCCGGCCGGGTCAGCGGTGCCGGCAGCCGGGCAGGTCCCCGACCCGCCAGACCTCGCCGTCGTAGGTGACCACGTAGGCGTTCCCGTCGACGAGCTCCATCGACGAGCTCCGGGACGCCGGCCTCCGGGGGTGGGACCGCCGCCGCCGACGCTGACGCCGGCGCGGTGAGCGCGCCGAGCAGCGTGGCCAGCAGGACCAGTGGCGCCCGTCGACGATCCGGCATGGCGACCTCCCCGGCAGCGTCCAGCGGGCGCCGCACAGGCTAGGGAGGGCCCGTCACCGCGGCGTCACCGCCGGCCCCGTCTCGGGCCCCGGCCTGAGCTTGCGAAGGGTGGGGAGGACGGGGTCCTTCGTCAGACCAGGACGTCGACGATGATCGCGACCGAGAGCAGCGCCATGTACGAGATCGAGACGTGGAACAGCTGCATCGGCTTGGTCTCCGCACCCGAGCGGATGCGCCGCAGCAGCCGGTGCGCCTCGACGACGAACCAGAGCCCCAGCGCGGCCGCGGCGCCGGTGTAGACCCAGCCGATCCCGTAGCCGTCGGCCACCGGCCACAGCAGCAGCGAGACCGCGACGGTCAGCCAGGACCAGACGACGGTCTGCCGGCCGACCGACAGGGGGCTGGCCACCACCGGCAGCATCGGCACGTCGGCCCGCGCGTAGTCGGCACGGAAGCGCATCGCCAGCGCCCAGAAGTGCGGCAGCTGCCAGCAGAAGACGACGCCGAAGAAGACCACCGCGGGCCAGGCCAGCGTCCCGGTGACCGCGGCCCAGCCGATGAGCACCGGCGCCGCCCCGGGCACCCCGCCGAACAGCGTCGAGTGCCGGGTGTGCCGCTTGAGCACCATCGTGTAGACCACGGCGTAGTAGGCGATCGCGCCCAGGGCCAGGACGGCGGCCAGCGGTGTCGTCGTGACGTACAGCAGCGCGACCGACAGCACCGTGAGCACCAGGCCGAACACCAGCGCCGCGCGCGGCGTGATCTCGCCCGTGGCCAGCGGCCGGCGCTCGGTCCGGTGCATGAGCCGGTCGATGTCGCGGTCGTACCAGCAGTTGAAGACGTTGGCCGCGGCGGCGGCGAGGGTGCCGCCGGCCATGGTGGCCAGCAGCAGCTCCCAGGAGGGCAGCCCGCCGACGGCGAGCATCATCGCCGGCAGGGTCGTGATGAGCAGCAGCTCGATGATCCGCGGCTTGGTCAGCGCGACGTAGGCGCGGATCGTGGCCGGAAGGCGCCGGCCCTGGACGGCCGGGCGTTCGGAGAGGGTCGTCACCGGGCGGCCACCGACGGGGTGTCGGCGCGCGGCCAGGGCACCACCGGGCACAGCTCCACCAGGTACGGAGACAGCACGGGGTCCCTTTCGACCGGGGACGGGAGAACGGACCAACTGTAGCCCGCGGCCACCCCTGCCCCCGGTGGGCATGACCAGGGTCTCCTCCCCGGGCAGACCACTAGGGTCGGACACGTTGGTGCTGCGCACGCAGCGGGTAGGGCCGACGTCGACGACGACGGTACGTCGTGGTCCGGGGCACCGGGCCGGGACGGACGCGAGGCCGGTCGCTGGGGCCAGGCACCGCCGTCCGCCCGGGTCGACAGGTCGCCGCAGAGCGCCCGGGCGGGTCCCGCACGGCCGACCCGAGGGAGCACGACAGACCGATGACCACCGACGACGCGACGAGGAGCACCGAGGCCGAGGCCCCGGCCGAGGCCGCCACCGACGCACCGACCGGCGACCCGCGCCAGCCGCACCCGACCCTGCCCGACGGCTTCGGGGAGCTCGACCGCCGCGCCATCGACACCGCGCGGGTGCTGGCGATGGACGCCGTCCAGAAGGTGGGGAACGGCCACCCGGGGACGGCGATGAGCATGGCCCCGACCGCCTACCTGTTGTTCCACAAGTGGCTGCGGCACGACCCCAGCGACCCGAACTGGACCGCCCGGGACCGGTTCGTCCTGTCCATGGGCCACTCGAGCCTGACCCTCTACGTCCAGCTCTACCTCTCCGGCTACGGCCTGGAGCTGGCGGACCTGCAGGCGCTGCGCACCTGGGGCTCGAAGACCCCGGGCCACCCCGAGGTCAACCACACCCCGGGCGTGGAGACGACGACCGGGCCGCTGGGCCAGGGCGTCGGCAACGCCGTCGGGATGGCGATGGCCGCCCGCCGCGAGCGGGGCATGCTCGACCCCGACGCCCCCGAGGGCGAGAGCCTGTTCGACCACACCGTCTGGTGCTTCGCCTCCGACGGCGACATGGAGGAGGGTGTCAGCGGCGAGGCGTCGTCGCTGGCCGGCACCCAGCAGCTGGGCAACCTGGTGCTCGTCTACGACGACAACCGGATCTCCATCGAGGACGACACGAACGTCGCGTTCACCGAGGACGTCGGCAAGCGGTACGAGGCCTACGGCTGGCACGTGCAGCACGTCGACGACGGCGAGGACCTCGCCGCGGTCGACCGGGCCTTCGCCGCGGCCAAGGCCGAGACCGGCCGGCCCTCGCTCGTCGTGCTGCGCACGATCATCGCCTGGCCGGCACCGAACAAGCAGAACACCGGCGCCTCGCACGGCTCCGCGCTCGGCGAGGACGAGGTGCGGGCCACCAAGGAGATCCTCGGCTTCGACCCCGAGCAGACCTTCCCGGTGGACGACGAGGTGCTGGCGCACGCCCGCTCCGTCGTCGAGAAGGGCCGCGAGGAGCGCGCCGCGTGGGACGAGCGGTTCGCGGCCTGGCAGCGCGAGAACGCCGACGCCGCCGCGCTGCTCGAGCGGATGCGCACCCGCACGCTGCCCGAGGGCTTCGGCAGGGACCTCCCGGGCTGGGACGCCGATCCCAAGGGCGTGGCCACCCGCAAGGCCTCCGGGGAGGTGCTCGCGGCGCTCTACCCGGTGCTGCCCGAGCTGTGGGGCGGGTCGGCCGACCTGGCGGAGAGCAACAACACCGCGGTCAAGGGCGAACCGTCGTTCCTGCCCGCCGACCGCCAGACGAAGATGTGGTCGGGCGGGCCGTACGGACGCACGCTGCACTTCGGCGTCCGGGAGCACGGGATGGGCGCGATCATGAACGGGATCGCCCTGCACGGCGGCACCCGCGTCTACGGCGGCACCTTCCTCACCTTCTCCGACTACATGCGCGGCGCGGTGCGGCTGGCCGCGCTCATGCAGCTGCCGGTCACCTACGTCTGGACGCACGACTCCATCGGCCTGGGCGAGGACGGCCCGACGCACCAGCCGATCGAGCACTTCGCGGCGCTGCGGGCGATCCCGGGGCTGGACGTCGTCCGCCCGGCCGACGCCAACGAGGTGGCCGTCGCCTGGCGGACGGTCCTGGAGAACAACGACCGCCCGGCCGGCCTGCTGCTGTCCCGGCAGAACCTGCCGGTCTACGACCGGTCGGAGTTCGGCTCCGCAGAGGGCGTGGCCCGCGGGGCGTACGTGCTGGCCGAGGCCTCCAACGGCACCCCCGAGGTGATCCTGCTCGGCACCGGCTCCGAGGTGCAGATCGCCGTCGCCGCCCGGGAGCGCCTGGAGGCCGACGGCGTGCCGACCCGGGTGGTCTCGGTCCCCTGCGTCGAGTGGTTCGCCGACCAGGACCAGGCCTACAAGGACGAGGTGCTGCCGCCCACCGTCCGCGCCCGGGTCAGCGTCGAGGCCGGCGTGCCCATGGGGTGGCGCGAGTTCGTCGGCGACGCCGGCCGGATCGTCGGCCTCACCCACTACGGGGCGAGCGCCGCCTACTCCGTCCTCTACGAGCAGTTCGGTCTCACCGACGAGGCCGTGGTGGCCGCCGCCCGCGAGAGCATCGAGGCGGCTCGGTCGGGCCACGCCGTGCCGGCCGGACCCGTCGCCGCCACCGGCGGCCTGCCGCACCCCACCGGCGACCAGTAAGGACCCTCGAAGGACCCCGCTGTCCCCACCACTCGCAAGCTCGCGGCGGGCCCCTACAGCGGGGCCACTCCCGGGCCGGACACGAAAGGCACGAGAAATGGCACAGAACGAGAAGCTGGCCGAGCTGTCGTCGGCCGGGGTCGCCGTCTGGCTCGACGACCTCTCCCGCGACCGCATCCGCAGCGGGAACCTGCAGTCGCTGGTCGACGAGTACAGCGTCGTCGGCGTCACCACCAACCCGACCATCTTCGCCGCGGCGATCAGCGGGTCGGAGTCCTACGACGACCAGCTGCACGCCCTCGCGGTGCGGTCGGTCAGCGTCGAGGAGGCGCTGCGCACCATCACCGCCGCCGACGTCCGCGACGCCTGCGACCTGCTCGCGCCGGTGGCGGAGCGGCAGCCCGGCGACGGCCGGGTGTCGCTGGAGGTCGCCCCCGGCCTGGCCCACGACACCGACGCGACGGCCGCCGAGGCCGCGCACCTGTGGTGGCTGGTCGACCGGAAGAACCTCTACATCAAGATCCCGGCCACCGAGGCCGGCCTGCCGGCGATCACGACGTCCATCTCCCGCGGCATCAGTGTGAACGTCACCCTCATCTTCAGCCTCGAGCGGTACCGGGCGGTCATGGACGCCTACCTGTCCGGGCTGGAGCAGCGGCTGGCCGAGGACGCCGACGCGGACCTGTCGGGCATCGCCTCGGTGGCGTCGTTCTTCGTGTCCCGCGTGGACACCGAGATCGACAAGCGGCTGGAGAAGGCGGGCGCCGACCACCTCAAGGGCAAGGCGGCGCTGGCCAACGCCCAGCTGGCCTACCAGGCCTACGAGGAGGTCTTCTCCTCCGACCGCTGGAAGGCGCTGGAGGCAAAGGGCGCCCGGCCGCAGCGGCCGCTGTGGGCGTCGACGGGCGTGAAGAACCCCGAGTACCCCGACACCCTCTACGTCAGCGAGCTCGTCGCCCCCGGCACGGTCAACACCATGCCGGAGAAGACGATGAAGGCCTACGCCGACCACGGCGAGCCCGGCACCCCGGTCCAGCAGACCTACGAGGACGCCGCCTCGGTCCTGAAGGCCGTGGCCGAGGCCGGCGTCGACCTCGACGACGTCTTCCGGGTGATCGAGGACGAGGGCGTGCAGAAGTTCGTCGACTCGTGGGACGAGCTGACCGAGTCGGTGCGCAGCGAGCTCCAGGACAAGAAGTGACCCCACCCGACGGTGCACGCCCGACGAGCGCCGGCGGGGAGGCCGCGTGACCTTCGCGTTCGGCTGCACCGGGCTCGACGTCCCCGAGCCGGTGCGGACCCAGCTGGCCGGCGACGACGTCGCCGCCCGGCTGGTGGCCGAGGACCCCACCCTGTGGGGGCCGGAGGCCGAGCGCGAGGCCTCGGTCCGGCTGGGCTGGCTGGACCTGCCGGCGACCTCGCGGCCGTTGGTCGCCCGGCTGGCCGAGCTGCGCGCCGAGCTGCAGTTCGAGGGCCTGGACCGGGTCGTGCTCTGCGGGGTGGGCGGCTCGTCGCTGGCCCCGGAGGTGGTCTGCCGGACGGCGGGCGTGCCGCTCGTCGTCCTGGACACCACCGACCCGCACCAGGTCGCCGCCGCCATGACCGACCTGGACCGCACCGTCGTCGTGCTCAGCGCCGAGTCCGGCGGCACGGTGGAGACCGACAGCCAGCGGCGCGCGTTCATCCAGGCGTTCGCCGACGCGGGCCTCGACGAGAAGCAGATCGGCGCCCGGTTCGTCGTCGTCACCGACCCGGGCTCGCCGCTGGCGGAGACCGGCGCGGCGATGGGCGCCCGCGAGGTGTTCCTCGCCGACCCGCACGTCGGCGGCCGCTACAGCGCGCTGTCGGCGTTCGGCCTGGTCCCGGCGGCGCTGGCCGGAGCCGACGTCGGTGCACTGCTCGAGGAGGCCGCCGAGCTCGCCGAGCACCTGGCCGAGCCCGGCAACGCCGCGCTCGAGCTGGGCGTGGCCATGAGCGCGGGCTTCCGCACCGGTCGCGACAAGGTCACCCTCGCCGACGGCGGCTCCCCGATCACCGGCTTCGGCGACTGGGCCGAGCAGCTGGTCGCCGGGTCCACCGGTAAGGACGGCCGCGGGCTGCTGCCGGTCGTCGTCGAGTCGCCCGACGCCCCCGGCGCCACCGCCCCCGACGCGCTGCTGGTCGTCGTCGGCGGCGACCCGGTCGAGCCGGGCCCCTCCGTCGGCGTGACCGGCCCGCTCGGCGCACAGTTCCTCGGCTGGGAGTACGCCACCGCCGTGGCCGGGCGGGTGCTCGGCACCAACCCGTTCGACCAGCCGGACGTGGTCGAGACGGAGGAGAACACCCGGCGGCTGCTGGACGCCGGCCCGCCCGTCGAGCCGCCGATGGCGACGATCGGCGCGGTCGAGCTGCGCGCGCCGGGCGGGCTGCTCGAGGGGGTGGACCTCCCCCAGCACGACGGGGTGACCCTGGCCCTGCAGGCGCTGCTGGCCGCAGTCCCGCCGCGGGGCTACCTCGCGGTGATGGCGTACCTGGACCGGTGGGCCGATGCCCGCGCCGGCGAGCTGCGGGCCGCGCTGGCCCGGCACACCGGGCACGCCGTCACCTTCGGGTGGGCCCCGCGCTCCCTGCACGCCACCGGCCAGTACCACAAGGGCGGCCCGCGGACCGGCGCGTTCCTGCAGCTCACCGGGGCCGTCGCCGCGGACCTCCCGGTGCCCGACCAGCCCTACGGCTTCGCGACGCTGCAGGCCGCCCAGGCCGCGGGTGACCGGCAGGCCCTGGTCGTGCGGCAGCGGCCGCTGCTGCACCTGCACCTGACCGACCGGGCCGCGGGCACCGGCCAGCTGCTCGACGCGCTCGGCTGAGCAGCCTCGGGGAGGATCAGACTCCACGAGCGCACCCGCACGACCCGCCGCCCGGTGCACCGCCGCGCCGGACGGCGGACACCCCTCCGACCTCGAGGACGGACCATGATCTCCAACCCGCTGCGCGATCCGCGGGACCGGCGGCTGCCCCGCGTACCCGAGCCCTGCGCCCTGGTCGTCTTCGGCATCACCGGGGACCTGGCCCGCAAGAAGCTGCTGCCGGCCGTCTACGACCTGGCCAACCGCGGGCTGCTGCCCACCAACTTCGCCCTCCTGGGCTTCGCCCGCCGCGACTGGGGCGACGAGGACTTCGCCGAGCTGGCGCGCGACGCCGCCCGCAAGGCCGCCCGCACCCCGTGGCGCGAGGAGGTCTGGGAGCGGCTGGCCGCCAGCGTCCGGTTCGTGCAGGGCTCCTTCGACGACGACAACGCCTTCGACCAGCTGGCCGCCACCCTCGGCGAGCTCGAGGGCAGCCACGGCATCGGCGGCAACGCCGCGTTCTACCTCTCCATCCCGCCGACGATGTTCCCGGTCGTGCTCAAGCAGATGCAACGCACCGGCATGGCCGACAGCACCCCCGGACGGTGGCGCCGGGTCGTGGTGGAGAAGCCGTTCGGCACCGACCTGGCCTCCAGCCGGGAGCTGAACGAACTCGTCGACTCCGTGTTCACCGCCGAGGACGTCTTCCGCATCGACCACTACCTGGGCAAGGAGACCGTCCAGAACCTGATGGCGCTGCGGTTCGCCAACGAGCTGTTCGAGCCGGTCTGGAACGGCCACCACGTCGACTCGGTGCAGATCACCATGGCCGAGGACGTCGGGATCGGCGGGCGGGCGCAGTTCTACGAGCAGACCGGCGCCGCCCGCGACGTGCTGCAGAACCACCTGCTGCAGCTGCTGGCGCTCACCGCGATGGAGGAGCCGGTCGAGTTCTCCGCCGAGGAGATCCGCACCGAGAAGCTCAAGGTGCTGCGCGCGATCTCGCTGCCGGAGGACCTCGCCACCTCTGCCGTCCGCGGCCAGTACGAGCAGGGCTGGCTGGCCGGCCAGCGGGCCACCGGCTACCGGCAGGAGGAGGGCGTCGACGCGCACTCCACCACCGAGACCTACGCCGCCGTCCGGCTGGGCGTGGAGACCCGCCGCTGGGCCGGCGTGCCGTTCTACCTGCGCACCGGCAAGCGGCTGCCACGGCGGGTCACCGAGATCGCGCTGGTGTTCAAGCGCGCGCCGCACCTGCCCTTCGCCGACACCGACACCGAGGAGCTGGGCAACAACCAGCTGGTCATCCGCGTGCAGCCTGACGAGGGGATGACCCTGAAGTTCGGGTCGAAGGTGCCCGGCAGCGTGATGGAGGTCCGCGACGTCGCGATGGACTTCCTCTACGGCGAGCAGTTCACCGAGGCCAGCCCCGAGGCCTACGAGCGGCTGCTGCTCGACGTCCTGCTCGGCGACGCCACGCTCTTCCCGCGCAACGCCGAGGTCGAGGCCTCCTGGGCGGTGATCGACCCGCTCGAGGAGTTCTGGGAGGGCACGACGCCGCAGGCCTACCGGGCCGGCGAGTGGGGGCCGCGGGCGGCCGACGAGATGCTGGCCGCCGAGGGCCGCCGGTGGCGGCGTCCGTGAGGCGCGAACCCGCTACAGCCGCCCGACGGGAGGGAACCCGATGACGACCCTGTGGGACACCACCGGCTCCGCCGTGGTCAAGGAGCTCGCCGCGCAGCGCCGCACCGGCGGCGCGGTGCTCTCCGGCGTCGCGCTGACCCTGGTGGTCGTGGCCGACGAGAACCGGGTGGCCGAGGCCGAGGAGGCCGCGACGGCCGCCGCCGAGCAGCACCCCTGCCGGCTGCTGATCGTCGTCCGCCGGCAGATCGAGGCGCCGTCGCCGCGGCTGGACGCCGAGGTGCTGATCGGCGGGCGGCTGGGCCCCGGCGAGGCCGTGGTCATGCGCATGTACGGCCGGCTGGCGCTGCACGCCGAGTCGGTGGTGCTGCCGCTGCTGGCCGCCGACGCCCCCGTGGTGACCTGGTGGCACGGCACGCCGCCGGAGCAGCTGTCCACCGACGCGCTGGCGGTGATCGCCGACCGGCGGATCACCGACAGCTCGCTGGCCCAGGACCAGCTGGCCGCGCTGCGCGCCCGTGCCGAGGACTACGCGCCGGGTGACACCGACCTGGCCTGGACCCGCAGCACCCCGTGGCGCGCCACGCTGACCTCGACGGTGGACTCGGTGTCCGGGCGCCGCGGCGACGCCGTCCAGGTGCTGGGCGGCCGGGTCGAGGGGGATCCGGGGAACGCCACCGCGCTGCTGCTGGCCGGCTGGCTGAGCGCGCGCTGCGGGCGCGAGATCCCGGTGGTGTCCGGCGAGCGGCGGGCCGGGCCCAGCGGGGTCTCGGCAGTGGTGCTGGAGCTGGACCAGGACGAGCAGGTCCGGGTGGCGGCCGACCGGCGCGGCGGGGCGGTCATCCACCAGCCCTACCGGCCGGAGGCGACGGTTGCCCTGCCCGACCGGCAGCTCGGCGACCTGGTCGGCGAGGAGCTGCGTCGCCTCGACCCCGACGAGCCCTTCGCGGAAGCGCTGGAGAGCACCACCGGCGTGCCGGACCTGGCATACCGCTCCGCCGTGCGCGAGTACGTGTGGTTCGACCCGGCCGAGGAGAACGCCGGCAGCGGCGGGGAGACGCTCCCTGCCGTCCCGCCGGACTCGGAGGGCACGGACGAGGTCGCCCAGCAGGGCGTGGACGACGCCGACCAGGGCGCCCGCGACGCCGGGCAGGCCGTTCCGTGACGCTGCCCCCCGGGGACCGCGTCCCCGCCCGGACGGCCGCGGCGGGCTCCCCCACGCCGGACGTCGTCGTCGAGCCCGATGCCGACCGGCTGGCCCGCGCCGTCGCCGCGGCGCTGGTCGCCCGGCTGGCCGCCGCGCAGGCCGTGCACGGGACGGCGTCGGTCGTCCTCACCGGCGGGGGCATCGGCACCGCCGTCCTCGAGCGGGTGGCCGACCTGGTGCGCGAGCCGGCGCGCGAGCGGGTGGACTGGACCGCGGTCGACGTCTGGTGGGGCGACGAGCGCTGGGTGCCCGCCGACGACGGCGACCGCAACGAGCGGGGCGCCCGGCAGGCGCTGCTGGACCCGGCCGGGGTCCCGGCGGAGCGCGTCCACGCCGTGCCGGCCTCGGACGCCGGCTTCGCCGAGCCCGAGGACGCCGCCGCCTGGTACGCCGACCAACTGGCCGCCGCGGCGCCGGGGGGGCAGCCGCTCCCCCGCATCGACCTGCTGCTGCTCGGCATGGGCCCCGAGGGGCACGTGGCGTCGGTCTTCCCCGGGACGCCTGCGGTCTCCGACGAGCGCGCCGTGTTCGCGGTGCGCGACTGCCCCAAGCCGCCGCCGACCCGGATCAGCCTCGGCTTCTCCGCGATCAACGCGGCCGAGGAGGTGTGGCTGCTGGTCTCCGGCGCGGCTAAGGCACCGGCCGTGGCGCGGGCGCTGACCGGTGGCGCGACACCCGAGGAGCTGCCCGCGGCCGGGGTGCACGGGCGCCGGGCGACCCGCTGGCTGCTGGACGCCGAGGCAGCCGGGGAGCTCGCCGGTCAGGGCTGACCGGGGACGGCGGACCCTGGTGGGCGAGGTGCCGGAGGTGCACACTGCGGGCCGCGACCGGTAGCCGCCCGGCCGCCGTCCCACCGCCGTGGAGACCGTAATGACGCTCCCCGCCCCGCCCACCAGCCGCACGCTCCGCCGGGCGCCGGTCGACCTCCCCGTCGCACCCCTCGCGCACCGGGGCTGCTACTGGAACTGAGAGCGGGCGACCTGGGTGCCGTGGACGGCCGTGCCCCAGCCGCGACCGCCACAGGAGTGAGGCTCGGCCCCTCTGCAGGGGCCCGCCGCGAGCCTGCGAGCGGTGGGGGGCAGAGGGGTCCTTTCAGGCGCCGCGGCGGGCCCGCAGCTTGGCCAGAGCCTCCTCGAGGAGGGCGTCGCCGTCGGCGTCGCTGCGCCGTTCGCGGACGTAGGCCAGGTGGGTCTTGTAGGGCTCGGTGCGCGGCGCGGGCGGCGGGGCCGCCTGGTCCTGGCCGGCGGGCAGACCGCAGCGCGGGCAGTCCCACAGCTCGGGTACCTCGGCGTCCGAGGCGAAGGACACCTGCGTCTCGTGCCCCTGGGCGCACCAGAACGGCACCCGCCGGCGGGGAGCGGTCTCGCCGCGCTCGGCCTCCCCCATCGGCCCGGCGCCCACCCGCGTGCCCCGGATCGCGTTACCACCAGACACGAGTGCCCCCTGTGCGTCTCAGCCGTGTGCAGCGACCGGTGGTCGCCGGGGCAGTCTATGGGCTGGATCATGCCGTGCGGAGGACTTTGGTCCCGGTGACCTCGGCGTTCACCGGACCACGAGGCGAGCGTGGTGACGCGCTGGAACCGCACCGGCCAGAGGCTCGCCGCGGCCCCGTCCCGGGCACCGCCCTGAGCTTGCGGAGGGTGGGGAGGACGGGCCCTTCCACGGTGAGGAGGGCGGGGTCCTCCTTCAGACCTTGAGCAGGATGCCCAGGCCGACGATGCAGACCGTCCAGATCAGCCCGATGAACACGGTGAGCCGGTTGAGGTTCTTCTCGACGACCGAGGAGCCGGACAGCTGCGAGGAGACCGCGCCGCCGAACATCGAGGACAGGCCCCCGCCCTTGCCGCGGTGCAGCAGGATCAGCACCACGAGGAGCACGCTGGTGAGCACCAGCAGCACGTTGAGGACCAGCTCGACCATGCCTCGAGGGTAACCGACCGCCGGCGTCCCCCCGGTCAGCGGACGCCGGCGGTCGCCAGGTCGTAGCTCGTATACGGGCCCATCACCACGCCGTTGCGCAGCCGCTGGCCGGCCAGCAGCTGCACCCGCGACTCGGCCAGCGGCACGTACGCGCCGGTCGCGGTGGCCGCGGTCGCCACCTCGCGCCAGGCCGCGCGGGCCGCCTCGGGGTCGCCGGCGGCCGCGCGGGCGGCGTCGATGAGCCCGTCGATGCCGGGGTCCCGCAGGCGGGCGAAGTTGGTGTTGCCGACGGTGCTGACTGACCGGCCGTCGACCAGCGGCACGAGGAACGAGCCGGGGGTCGGGAAGTCGGCGGTCCAGGTGGCCAGCACGATGCCGATCCCGTTGTCGCGGACCCGGTCGGGGTTGCCGACCTCGGTCGCGTAGAAGCTCGGTGCGTCCAGCGCCCGTACCTCGGCCTCGATGCCGATGCCGGAGAGTTGCCCGGCCACCTCCTCGGCCACGGCCACGCCGGTCGGGGCGTCCGGGACGGCGAGCACGGTGCCGAAGCCCTCCGGCCGGCCGCAGGCGGCCAGGGACTCCTCGGCGGTGGCGGGGTCGGCGGTCGGGTCGGGCTCCTCCGGCCCGCCGTCCACGCCGCGCGGCCACAGCTGGGAGGTGCGCACGGCCTCCGCGGGCCCGCCGAGCACCTCCTGCACCGCCGCGCGGTCCACGACCGCGGCCACCGCGGCCCGGCAGGCCGGGTCGTCGAACGGCGCGACGTCCGTCGGCAGCGCGAGCAGCCGGACGACGTTGTTGGTCACCTCGTCGATCCGGTCGACCAGCCGGACCTCGCCGCCGGTGTCCTCGCCCAGCCGGGCGGTGGTCGGCGCCTGGATGCCGGCGCCGGAGATGTCGACGTCAGCGGACCCGGCCAGCAGCGCCTGGTCGCGCTGCACACCGGTCAGCCCGGTGCGCACGACGACCCGGTCGGGCAGCGCGGTGCGGACGTCATCGGTGGCCGGGTCCCACTGCGGGTTGCGCTCGAGCACGATGCCCGTCACGTCGTCCCGCGTGGCGACCAGGTAGGGGCCGGAGGAGACCGGGTCGAGGCCGTAGTCGGCGCCGGTGTCGTGGTCCGCCGGGACCGGGCTGCTCGAGGGCAGCGCCATGACGTACGGGAAGTCCGGCTGGGGCGCGCGCAGCCGGAAGGTGATGGTGCGGTCGTCGGGCGTCTCGACCGAGGCCAGGCCCAGCCGGCCGGGCGTCTCGTCCTGGTACGGGCCGGCGTAGGGGTTGCCCGGGTCGTCGAGCAGCTCGACCACACGGGTCGGGCCGCCGACGACCACGTCCGAGGCGAACGAGCGCTCGATGCCGTACTTGACGTCGCGCGAGGTGATCGGCTGGCCGGTCTCGAACCGCACCCCCTCGCGGAGGGTGAAGGTCCAGGTGGCCCCGCCGTCGGGCGTGGTCCCCAGGTCGGTCGCGAGGTCGGGCACCAGCTCGGCGGTGCGGCCGGGCTCGGAGGAGTAGCTGACCAGGGTGCGGGTGTAGAGCCGCATGAGGTTCCACACTCCGGGGAGGTAGGAGCGTTGCGGGTCGAGGTTGTCGACCTCGCCGGTCACCACCCGCAGCGTGCCCCCGGAGGCCTCGGACGGCGCCCGGACCCCGGTGACCCCGGCGTCCGGACCGCCGCCGAAGACGGGGAGGGTGGCGCGGTCCTCGCCGGCCTTGGCGCAGCTGACCGCCACCCCGACGACCAGCAGGACGACGGCGGCGATGCCGGCCACCCGGCCGCGGGTGCCCCGCGCCCAGGCAGGGCCCCGCTCCAGCGTGCTGTCCACTCCACCCGCTCCCCGCCCGTCCGGCGGCGGCGGTCAGCCGACGTCGGCGGCTGTCCGACAGATCTGCGCGAACTCGTCGGCGTCCAGGCTGGCGCCACCGACGAGTGCACCGTCGACGTCCGGCCCGGCCAGGATCCCGGCCGTGTTGGCGGCCTTCACCGACCCGCCGTAGAGGATACGGACGACCCCGGCGGTCTCGGCGCCGAAACGCTCGGCGAGCCGTGACCGCAGGGCACCGCACACCTCCTGAGCGTCCTCGGGTGTGGCCACCTCGCCGGTGCCGATCGCCCACACCGGCTCATAGGCGATCACGACCCCTCCGCCGGACCCGGAACCCCCGCCGCCCCCGGCCTCCGTGCCCGCGCCGGAACCGGTGAGCTGCTCGGCGGTCAGCCCCTCCAGGGCCGCGTCCAGCTGGGCGGTGCAGTGCGCGACGTGCTCGCCGGCCCGGCGGACCTCCAACCCCTCCCCCACGCACAGGATCGGGACCAGGCCGTGCCGCAGCGCCGCCTGCACCTTGCCGGCCACCACGGCGTCGTCCTCACCGTGCAGCGCGCGCCGCTCGGAGTGGCCGACGACCACGTACCGGCAGGCCAGCGCGGCGAGCATCGCGCCGCTGACCTCGCCGGTGTAGGCGCCGGAGTCCTGCACGGAGAGGTCCTGCGCGCCGTAGCCGATCTCCAGCTTGTCGCCGTTGACGAGCGTCTGCACGCTCCGCAGCGCGGTGAACGGCGGGAGGACGACGACCTCGGCGGCCTCCAGCTCGGTCTCCTTGAGGCTGAAGGCGAGTTTCTGCACCATCCCGATGGCCTCGAGGTGGGTGAGGTTCATCTTCCAGTTGCCGGCGAGGAGCGGCCGGCGCCCCTCGCGGCGGACCGGGGTGCCCCTGCGTGCCATGTCCGTCCTCCTCGCTCAGTCGGCCAGCACCGCGAGGCCGGGCAGCTCCCGGCCCTCGAGGTACTCCAGCGACGCGCCGCCGCCGGTGCTGATGTGGCCGTAGGCGGCCTCGTCGAGCCCGAGCTGGCGCACCGCGGCGGCCGAGTCGCCGCCGCCGACGACCGACAGGCCGTCGACCGCGGCCACCGCTCCGGCCACCCCCCGGGTGCCGGCCTGGAACGGCGCGAGCTCGAACACGCCCATCGGCCCGTTCCAGAAGACGGTGCGGGCCCCGCCGAGCTCGCGGCCGAAGGCCTCGACCGTGCGCGGGCCGACGTCCAGGCCCATCTGGTCGTCCGGGATGGACTCGACCGGGACGGTGGTCGTCTCCACGTCCGCGCTGAACTCCGGCGCGCAGACGACGTCGAGCGGCAGCACGATGCGGTCACCGGCCTCGGCCAGCAGCCGCCGGCAGGTCTCGACCTGGTCGGCCTCCAGCAGCGACTTCCCGACCCCGTGGCCCTGGGCGGCCAGGAAGGTGAAGCACATGCCGCCGCCGACGAGCAGCCGGTCGACCTTGGGCAGCAGCGCCTCGATGACGGCCAGCTTGTCGCTGACCTTCGAGCCGCCGAGCACCACGACGTAGGGCCGCTCCGGGTCCCGGGTCAGCCGGGTGAGCACGTCGAGCTCGGTGGCCACCAGCCGGCCGGCGACGTGCGGCAGCCGCAGCGCCACGTCGTACACCGAGGCGTGCTTGCGGTGCACGGCGCCGAAGGCGTCGTCGACGAAGGTGTCGGCGAGGGCGGCGAACCGATCGGCCAGCCCGCCCCGCTCGGCGTCGTCCTTCGACGTCTCCGCGGCCTCGAAGCGGACGTTCTCCAGCAGCACAACGTCGCCGTCGCCGAGCTGACCGGCCTTCGCCTGCGCGTCCTCGCCCGCGACGTCGGCGGCCAGCGGCACCTCGGTGCCGAGCAGCTCACCGAGCCGGGCGGCGACCGGCGCCAGCGAGTACTGCGGGTCCGGCGCGCCCTTGGGCCGGCCGAGGTGGGCGGCGACGACGACGCGGGCACCGGCCTCGCGCAGCGCCTGCAGCGTGGGCAGGCTGGCGCGGATCCGGCCGTCGTCGGTGATGGCCCGGGTGGTCTTGTCCAGCGGGACGTTCAGGTCGGCGCGCACGAGCACGCGCCGACCCGAGACGCCCTCGGCGAGCAGGTCGTCGAGGGAACGCATGGCGCGCCGCGTCAGAGCGAGCGGCCGACGAGCTCGACGGAGTCGACGAGCCGGTTCGAGTAGCCCCACTCGTTGTCGTACCAGCCGAGCACCTTGGCCATCGGGCCGAAGACCTTGGTGAGCTTGCTGTCGTAGATGCAGCTCGCCGGGTCGGTGACGATGTCGGAGGAGACGATCGGGGCGTCGGTGTACTTGAGGATCCCCGCCAGCGGGCCCGCGGCGGCCTCGCGGTAGGCGGCGTCGATCTCGTCGGCCGGCACCTCGCGGGACAGCTGGACGGTGAGGTCGGTGGCCGAGCCGGTGGGCACCGGGACGCGGACGGCGTAACCGTCGAGCTTGCCCTGCAGCTCGGGCAGGACCAGGCCGATGGCCTTGGCCGCACCGGTCGAGGTGGGGACCATGTTGAGCGCGGCGGCGCGGGCGCGGCGCAGGTCTTTGTGCGGGCCGTCCTGCAGGTTCTGGTCGGCGGTGTAGGCGTGGATCGTGGTCATGAGACCGCGCTCGATGCCGAAGCTGTCGTTGAGCACCTTGGCCAGCGGGGCCAGGCAGTTGGTCGTGCAGGACGCGTTGCTGATGATCGTCTGCGAGCCGTCGTACTTCTCGTGGTTGACGCCCATGACGATGGTCAGGTCGTCGCCGGTGGCCGGCGCGGAGATGACGACCTTCCTGGCGCCCCCGGCGTCGACGTGCTTGCGGGCGTCGTCGGCCTTCGTGAAGAAACCGGTGGACTCGACGACGACGTCGACGCCCAGGTCGCCCCAGGGCAGGTTGGCCGGGTCGCGCTCGGAGAGGACCTTCATGGTCTTCCCGGCGATCTTGATGCCCTCGCCGTCGGCGGCGACGTCCTCGGACAGCACGCCCAGGATGCTGTCGTACTTGAGCAGGTGCGCCAGGACCTCGGGGCTGGTCAGGTCGTTGACCGCCACGATCTCGATGTCCTTGCCGCTGGCCGCGGCCGCGCGCCAGAAGTTGCGCCCGATCCGGCCGAACCCGTTGATGCCCACCCGTACGGTCACAGCAGACCTCCCATGTCTGTTCGGTGGAGCTCGTCTAGTCGGTGGAGCTGCAGGAGCCGCACGCGTGCGCGACCTCACCGGGGACTGACCCTATCGGTCCGGACACGACGCGGCCCGGGTCGCCCGGGAGGGCGACCCGGGCCGGTGACAGGCTGGAACGGCCCTCCTGCAGGGCCCCGCCGCGAGCCTGCGAGCGGTGGGGGGCAGGAGGGTCCTTTCACTGGGTGAGCATGTCCTCGGTCACGACCGACTCGGTGTCGGAGATGCCGAGGTCCTTGGCCCGCTTGTCGGCCATGGCCAGCAGCCGGCGGATCCGGCCGGCGACGGCGTCCTTGGTCATCGGGGGGTCGGCGCGCTGGCCGAGCTCCTCCAGCGACGCCTGGCCGTACTCCAGACGCAGCCGGCCGGCGACCAGCAGGTGCTCGGGGGCGTCGCCGTCGAGGATCTCCAGCGCCCGCTCCACGCGGGCGCTGGCTGCGACCGCCGCCCGGGCGGAGCGGCGCAGGTTGGCGTCGTCGAAGTTGGCCAGCCGGTTGGCGGTGGCCCGGACCTCGCGGCGCATCCGCCGCTCCTCCCAGGCCAGCACCGCGTCGTGGGCGCCCATGCGGGTGAGCAGCGCGCTGATCGCGTCGCCGTCGCGGACGACCACCCGGTCGGCGCCGCGCACCTCGCGGGCCTTGGCGGCGATGCCGAGCCGGCGGGCCGCGCCCACCAGCGCCATCGCGGCCTCCGGGCCCGGGCAGGTGACCTCCAGGGAGGAGGAGCGGCCGGGCTCGGTCAGCGAGCCGTGCGCGAGGAAGGCCCCCCGCCAGGCGGCCTCGGCGTCGTTCAGGCCGCCGCTGACCACCGACGGCGGCAGCCCGCGGACCGGCCGGCCCCGCTGGTCGACCAGCCCGGTCTGCCGGGCCAGGCCCTCGCCGTGCTTGGCGATCCGGACCAGGTAGCGCACCCCGCGGCGGATGTTGCCGCCCGCCAGCACGCTGACGCCGCTCGTGTAGCCGTAGACCTCGCTGATGTCGCGGCGCAGCCGGCGGGCCACCGAGCCGGTGTCGAGCTCGGCCTCGATGACCACTCGACCACCGACGATGTGCAGGCCGCCGCTGAAGCGCAGCAGCGCCGTGACCTCCGCCTTGCGCTCGGAGGTCTTCGTGCACTCCACGCGCGACAGTTCGTCCTTGACCATGGCCGTCATCGCCATGCCGTCCACCCCCATGTTCCCCCGGGCTCACCAAGCCCCATGTGCGGCGTTCCCTTCGTCTCCCTCTCGTACCGGTCCCGGTACGAGAGGTTGCGGTACCCGCTCGCTTATTTCCATGCCCTGTCGCGTCGCGACCACGGACCAGAGCGCCTCGCGGAGTGCTCCGGCCAGGCGCACCGGGTCGTGTCGCGGCACGCCGCGGTCCTCGGCGACCGGGGCCAGGACGAGCTCGGCACCGCACTCACGTACCGCAGACAGGAGACCACGGCGGTCAACCACCGATTCCTCATCGGCGATCACCGTGTGCAATGCCACTCCGCGGAGATGGCTCTGCAGCACGGTGAGGTGCTCCTCCGGCGAGAAGCCGTCGGTCTCCCCTGGCTGGGGCTCGAGATTGAGGACGACGACCACCCGGGCGCGGCTCGCGGCGAGCGCGGCGCGCAGCCGCGGTACCAGCAGGTGCGGCAGCACCGACGTGTACCAGGAACCCGGGCCCAGCGAGACGACGTCGGCGGTGGCGATGGCGTCCAGCACGTCGGGGTGCACCGGCGGGTCGGCCGGGGACAGCCGGATCTCGCGCACCCGTCCCGGCGTCGTGGCGATCGCCACCTGACCGCGGATGGTCCGCGCCCGCGCCGGGTCGTCGGGGTCGGTGCTCTCCACCCGCGCGACCAGGTCCAGGGGGACGTCGGCCATCGGCAGCACCCGCCCGCGGGCGCCCAGCAACCGGCACACGTCGTCCAGCGCCCGGACGGTGTCCCCGCCGTGCATCTCGACCAGCCCGGTCAGCACCAGGTTGCCCACCGGGTGGCCGGCGAGGACGCCGCTGCCGCCGAGGCGGTGCTGCAGGAGCGCCGCCATCCGGCGGGTGTCGGCGTCCTCGCCGGCCAGCGCGGTCAACGCCATCCGCAGGTCGCCCGGCGGCAGGACCGGCATCTCCCGCCGGATCCGCCCGGAGGAGCCACCGTCGTCCGCGACGGTGACGACCGCGGTCAGGTCCGGCGTGATCCGGCGCCAGGCGGCGAGCGCCGCCGCCAGCCCGTGACCGCCGCCGAAGGCGACCACGCGCGGCGGCCGGACCGCGGCCGCGTCGGGTCCGGCGGACGGGGCGTGTTCCGGGGCCCCCACTACTCGCGGCCCAGGTCGCGGTGCTGGACGGTGGCGTCGACGCCGTCGGCGCGCAGCCGTCGGGCGAACTCCTCGGCGATGGCGACGCTGCGGTGCTTCCCGCCGGTGCAGCCCACGGCGAGGGTCAGGTAGCGCTTGCCCTCGCGGCGGTAGCCGGGGATGAGCAGGCGCAGCACGTCGGTGTACCGGTCGAGGAAGGGTCGGGCGGCGTCCTGGCCGAGGACGTAGTCGCGGACGTCGGGGTCCTGACCGGTGTGCGGGCGCAGGTCGGGCAGCCAGTGCGGGTTGGGCAGGAAGCGGGCATCGACGACCAGGTCGGCGTCCAACGGCAGGCCGTACTTGAACCCGAAGCTGAGCACCGTCGCGGTCAGCGGCGGCGTCTTGCCCTCGCGGGCGAAGGCGTTCTCCAGCGTGGCGCGCAGCTGGTGGATGTTGAGGTCGCTGGTGTCGACCCAGAGATCGGCCTCGCCGGCGATGCCGGTCAGCAGCGCCCGCTCCTCGGTGATGCCGTCGATGAGCGTGCCGGTGCCCTGCAGCGGGTGCTCCCGCCGGTTGGACTCGTAGCGGCGGACCAGCACCTCGTCGCGCGCGTGCACGTAGACGACCCGCGGGCGGTGGCCGGCCTCGGCGAGCACCCGGATGGCCTCCTGCAGGTCGCTGGAGAAGGCCCGGCTGCGGACGTCGACGACGGCGGCGAACCGGCGCACGTCGCCGCGGGCGCCGAGCTCGACCATGGGCAGCAGCAGCGCCGGCGGCAGGTTGTCGACGACGAACCAGCCGAGGTCCTCCAGCACCCGCCCGGCGCTGTTCTTGCCGGCGCCGGAGAGCCCGGTGACGACGACGACGTCCAGCGGCGGCGTCTCGGTGGAGGTGGGGTCGAGCGGTACCGGGACCTCGCTGTGCGGGTGTCCGGGGGCGCCGGGCGGCACCTCGAGGTGGGCGGTCCCGGCCTGCTCCGTCACAGTGCTCCCCGTTCGCCCCGGCCCGGCGGAGCCGGATCCACCACCGAGCCGCTCACGACGCCACCAGCCCGACCTCGGCGGTGGCGCCGGAGCCGCTGCGGGGGGTGCCGCGCGCGGCCGGACCGGCCGGGGCGGTCGTCGTCTCCACGGTCTCCCCGGCGGGCGCGGCGTCGTCCGCCGGCCCGCTCGCCTCGGGGGCGCCCGCCTCCCCCGCCTCCGGCTGCGCCACCGCCGCGAGCACTGCCTCCGCCGTCCGCCGACCGATGCCGGGCACGACCATCAGCTCCTCGACCGTGGCAGCCCGCAGCCTCTTGAGGGATCCGAACTGCTTCATCAGCGCCTTCCGTCGCGTCTCCCCGAGCCCGGGGACGTCGTCCAACAGGGAGACCAGCATGCTGGTGGACCGCTTCTGCCGGTGGTAGGTGATCGCGAAGCGGTGCGCCTCGTCGCGGACCCGCTGCAGCAGGTACAGCGCCTCGGAGGTGCGCGGCAGGATGACCGGGTCGGACTCCCCGGGCAGCCACACCTCCTCCATCCGCTTGGCCAGCCCGCAGACGGCCACGTCGACGATGCCCAGCTCGTCGAGCGACCGGGCGGCCGCGGCGACCTGCGGTGCACCGCCGTCCACCACGAGCAGGTTCGGCGGGTAGGCGAACCGGCGCGGCCGGCCCTCCTCCGCCGCCACCCCCTGCTCGTCGCGGCGGTCCTGCTCCTCCTTGAGGTGGCGGGCGAACCGGCGCCGGACGACCTCGGCCATCGCCGCGGTGTCGTCGGTGCCGTGGGTGACGGAGAACCGGCGGTAGTCGGACTTCTTCGCCAGACCGTCCTCGAAGACGACCATGCTGGCCACGACGTTGGTCTGCTGGACGTGCGAGACGTCGATGCACTCGATGCGCAGCGGCGCGTCGGGCAGCTCCAGCGCCTCCTGCAGCTCCGACAGCGCCAGCGAGCGGGCGGTGAGGTCGCTGGACCGCTTGACCCGGTGCCGGGCGAAGGCCTCCTTGGCGTTGCGCTCCACCGTCTCCAGCAGGGCCCGCTTGTCGCCCCGCTGTGGCACCCGCAGGCTCACGCGGCTGCCGCGGAGCTCGCTGAGCAGCTCCTCGTAGACGTCGGCATCGTCGGGCAGCTCGGGGACGAGCACCTCCCTGGGCACCGCCTCCCCCGCCTCCCCGACGCCGGTCGCCTCGTCGACGCCGCCGTAGACCTGCAGCACGAACTGCTCGACCAGCTCGCCGGTGCTGACCTCCTCGACCTTGTCGACGATCCACCCGCGCTGGCCGCGGACCCGACCGCCGCGGACGTGGAAGACCTGCACGGAGGCCTCCAGCTCGTCCTGGGCGAAGGCGACCACGTCGGCGTCGGTGCCGTTCCCGAGGACGACGGCCTGCTTCTCCATCGCCCGCCGGAGGGCGCCGAGGTCGTCGCGCAGCCGGGCGGCCTTCTCGTACTCCATCGCCTCGGCGGCCTCGGCCATCTCGCGCTCGAGGCGGCGGATCATCTGGTCGGTGCGCCCGGCCATGAACTCGCAGAAGCCGTCGACGATCTGCCGGTGCTCCTCCGCGGAGACCCGGCCGACGCAGGGGGCGGCGCACTTGCCGATGTAGCCGAGCAGGCAGGGCCGGCCGATCTGGCCGGCGCGCTTGAAGACGCCGTTGGAGCAGGTCCGCGCCGGGAAGACTCGGGTGAGGGTGTCGAGCGTCTCGCGGATGGCCCAGGCGTGCGCGTACGGGCCGAAGTAGCGGACGCCCTTCTTCTTCGGGCCGCGCATCACCTGCAGCCGCGGGTACTCCTCGTTGAGCGTCACGGCGAGGCTCGGGTAGCTCTTGTCGTCGCGGTAGCGGACGTTGAACCGCGGGTCGAACTCCTTGATCCAGTTGTACTCGAGCTGGAGGGCCTCGACCTCCGTGCCGACGACGGTCCACTCGACGCTGGCCGCCGTCGTCACCATCTGCCGGGTGCGAGGGTGCAGGCCCGCGACGTCGGCGAAGTAGCTGTTCAACCGCTGCCGGAGGTTCTTGGCCTTGCCGACGTAGACCACCCGGCCGTTGGGGTCGCGGAACTTGTAGACGCCGGGCGACTCCGGGATGCTGCCGACCGCCGGTCGGTACGTGGACGGGTCGGGCATGTACCCCAGGTTAGGTGGGCCGGACGACGCTTCGCCGACCGCGGGGCACCCGGGATCACACCGGTGTGGTTCGGATGCCGGTCAGCCGGCGAGCCGGGCACCCATCCAGGCCAGCAGGTCGGCGGTCACCTCGTCGCGGTTGGTCTCGTTGAAGACCTCGTGCCGGGCGTCGGGGTAGACCCGCAGCTCGACCGGCAGGCCGTGGGCGCGCAGCAGGTCGGCCAGCGCGGTGACCTGGGCGGCATCCACCCCACCGACCGGGTCGCGCTGCCCGGCCAGCAGCAGCACCGGCAGCCCGTCGGGCAGGCCGGCCACGCCCTCGGGGGTCGCCACCTGCGTCACGAGCTCGAACATCCCGGCGCCGTAGCGGTACGTCGGCGGGAAGTCGTCGCCGCACAGCGGGTCGGCCACGTAGGCGTCGACCTCGTCGGCGTCGCGGGTCAGCCAGTCGAAGGGGGTGCGGGCCGGCTCGAAGGGGGCGTTGAAGGCGCCCAGGGCGTCCATCGGCTGGTCGCCCATCCCGCCGGCGACCGCCGCCTGGAGCTGCGGCACGACCTCGACGAAGCCCGGAGAGACGCCGATCGGCCCGGAGAGCACCAGGCCGGCCAGGCCGGCGCCGTCGCGCTCGGCCGAGGCAAGCGCGACCGCGGAACCCAGCGAGTGGCCGAGCAGGAAGGCCGGGACGCCGGGGTGGTCGGCGGCCAGCCGCTGTCCCAGGTCGCGGACGTCGTCGAGGACGGCGTCGCTGCTCGCGCCCTCCCCGAAGCCGCCCGGGCCGGTCGACTCCGCCGTGCGCCCGTGCCCCCGCTGGTCGAGGGCGCCGACGGCGAGGCCCTGCGCGATGAGCGCGCGGGCCAGCCGCTCGTAGCGACCGGCGTGCTCGGAGAGCCCGTGCACGAGCTGGACGGTCCCCCGCACCGCGCCCTCGGGCGTCCACCGGCGCTCGGCCAGCCGGACGCCGTCGGCGGCCGTGGTCCAGGTGACGGGGGCAGGGTCGGTCATCGCGGCAGGCCTCCTCGGACGGCGTCGTCGCCGGTCAGCCTGCCTGCTCCCCGCCGGCCGCGCAGGCCGGCCCGGAGCCGGCCCGCCGCGTCAGCCCACCGGGCGCGACCGGCGCACCGCTCCCGCCCAGGGCGCGTGCGCCGCGACCGCTGCGCCGGCCCGCCGGGCCAGGCGGACCGCCCGCCCGCCCAGCACGAGCGCGGACACCAGACCCAGCCCACCGGCCAGGAAGGCCACCGCGCCCGGCACCGCCTCGCCGGTGACGGCGAGCACCGCGACGGTCACCAGGGCGAGCAGGACGACCGTGGACCGCACGCCGCCCCCGGGCGGGGACGTCGGCGAGCCGCAGTTGGACAGGTCTGGGTCACAGTCGGGCGTGAGCGCACCCACCGGCGCCTCCTCCATCGGGGACCCGCCACGTCGGTCGACGACGTGACGTCGGTCACACGGAGGGTAGGGCTCGAGTCGCCCTCCGCTCAAGCCCGCCGGCGTCCCCCGGTCGGCGGGCTCAGAGCTCCGCCACCTCGTAGGTGTGCCCGGCGGCGCGCAGCCGGTCCACCAGCACGGACCCGAGCGCGGTGGCCGGGGTGAGCGATCCCGCCCGGCCGGGGAGCCGGTCGCCGTCCAGCGCCAGCGCCAGCGCGGTCTCGCCCAGCATGAGCGCGGTGGCGGCGTAGCCGGGGTCGCCCTGGCCGGCGGCGGTGGCGCGGTACCGGCGTCCGCCCTCGGTGGTGGCGTCGACGTCCATGCGGAACCAGCCCCGGGCCCGGGTCTCCTCGCCGGGGCCGGCGCCCGGTTCGGGGAGCACCCGGTCCAGCAGGGACCGGGTGGGGGGCAGGCTCATTGCGGCGACGACGCCGGCCAGTCCGGCCGTGACCCCGGCGGCCGTCACGGCACCGGGGATCCCCCGCCCGCAGCCCATCACCTCGCCGTAGCGCAGCCCGCGGCCGTACGCCCAGTCCTGCAGGGCGTTGCTGCGCCGGACGACGCGGGTGTTGAACGGGGCCATGAGGAAGGTCGCCGTCCACCGCCCGTCCGGGGTGCGCGACGGCGGAGCTGCGTCGCGGGGCTGGCGGGTCTCGGGCTCGGCGTCGCGGTCGGGGCTGAGCGCGAACGGGTCGCCGACCAGCCGGCGCGCCGTGCTGTCGCGACCCAGCTCCTCGAACTGGGCGCGGACGGAGGCGACGGTGCCGCCGCTGATCCCGCCGCGAGCGGTGGCGACCAGCTGGACGTCGCGCAGGCCGCTGGCACCGTCGAGGCGGGCCCGCTCGGCGAGCAGGAGGGCGGACAGGTCGGAGGGTACGGAGTCGTATCCGCAGGCGTGCACGATCCGGGCGCCGGTCTCGCGGGCGACCGCGTCGGTGCGGTCGATCGCCCGTCGGACGAACAGCACCTCGCCGGTGAGGTCGGCGTAGTGCGTGCCGGCCCGGGCGCAGGCCTCGACGACGGGCAGGCCGTGGCGGAGGTACGGGCCGACGGTCGTGGCCAGCACCCCGGTCGAGGCGGCCAGCGCGGTGAGCGATCCGGCGTCGGTGGAGTCGGCCTCGACGAGCGGCCAGTCCCGGGCGGCCGCCGGCAGCTCACCGCGCACCTGCTCGAGCCGGCTCCGCGACCGGCCGGCCAGCGCGATGCGGAGGCCGGTCGGGGCGGCCCCGGCGAGGTAAGCGGCGAGCAGCCGGCCGACGAAGCCGGTGGCGCCGTAGACGACCAGGTCGTGGGTGCGCGCGGGATCGGACACCCGGCCATCCTCGCCCGGGTGCCCGACCACCGCTCAGCTGGCCTTCTTGCGGACCCGCTTCTTCGGCGCCGCCGCGGCCGCGACCGCGTCCGGGGCGAGCACCGGGACCAGGTAGCGGCCGGTGTGGCTCTCCGGGACCGTGGCGAGGAACTCCGGCGGCCCCTCCGCGACGACCGTACCGCCGCGGAAGCCGCCCTCGGGGCCCATGTCGATCAGCCAGTCGGCGCTCTTGATGACGTCGAGGTTGTGCTCGATGACGATGACGGAGTTGCCCTTGTCGACGAGGCCCTGCAGCACGATCAGCAGCTTGCGGATGTCCTCGAAGTGCAGCCCGGTGGTGGGCTCGTCCAGCACGTAGATGCTGCGGCCGTTGGACCGCTTCTGCAGCTCGCTGGCCAGCTTGACGCGCTGCGCCTCGCCGCCGGAGAGGGTGGTCGCCGGCTGGCCGAGCCGGACGTACCCCAGCCCGACCTCGGTCAGCGTGCGCAGGTACCGGGAGATGGCCGGGATGGCGGCGAAGAAGTCGGCCGCCTCCTCGATGGGCATGTCCAGGACCTCGGCGACGGTCCGGCCCTTGTAGTGCACCTCGAGGGTCTCCCGGTTGAACCGGGCGCCCTTGCACACCTCGCACGGCACGTAGACGTCCGGCAGGAAGTTCATCTCGATCTTCAGCGTGCCGTCGCCGGAGCAGGCCTCGCAGCGACCGCCCTTGACGTTGAAGGAGAACCGGCCGGGCTGGTAGCCGCGGATCTTCGCCTCCGACGTGCTGGCGAACAGCTTGCGCACGTGGTCCCAGACGCCGGTGTAGGTCGCCGGGTTGGACCGCGGGGTGCGGCCGATGGGCGACTGGTCGACGTGCACGACCTTGTCGAGCTGGTCCAGGCCGGTGATGGTGCGGTGCCGGCCGGGCACCATCCGCGCGCGGTTCAGCTCGTTGGCCAGGGTCGTGTAGAGGATGTCGTTGACCAGGCTGGACTTCCCGGAGCCCGAGACGCCGGTGACCGCGACGAGCAGGCCCAGCGGGAAGGTGACGTCGACGCCCTTGAGGTTGTGCTCGCGGGCGCCCTTGACGACCAGCTCCCGGCCGGGCGTCGGCTGGCGGCGCACCTGCGGGACGGCGATTTCCTTGCGCCCGGAGAGGTACTGCCCGGTCAGCGAGCGCTCGCTGGCCAGCAGCTCCTCGACGGTGCCGCTGACGACGACCTCGCCGCCGTGCTCACCGGCGCCGGGGCCGATGTCGACGACCCAGTCGGCGGTCTTGATGGTGTCCTCGTCGTGCTCGACGACGATCAGCGTGTTGCCCATGTCGCGCAGCCGCACGAGGGTCTCGATCAGCCGGGTGTTGTCCCGCTGGTGCAGCCCGATCGAGGGCTCGTCCAGCACGTACAGGACGCCGACCAGTCCGGACCCGATCTGGGTGGCCAGCCGGATCCGCTGCGCCTCGCCGCCGGCCAGCGTCGCCGCCGGCCGGTCCAGCGACAGGTAGTCCAGGCCGACGTCGACCAGGAAGGACAGCCGGGCCTGGATCTCCCGGAGCACGCGGTCGGCGATGGCCCGCTCGCGCTCGCCGAGCTCCAGGCTGTTCAGCCATCCGGAGGCGTCGCCGATGGACAGGCCGGTGACCTCGGCGATCGAACGGCCGTTGAGCTTGACGGCGAGGATCTCGGGCTTGAGCCGGGTGCCGTGGCAGACGGGGCAGGGCACGTCGCGCATGTAGCCCTCGTACTTGTCCCGCATGTACTCGCTGTCGGTGTCCTCGTGCCGCCGCTCGAGGAAGGGCAGCACGCCCTCGAAGGCGGCGTAGTAGCTGCGCTCGCGGCCGTAGCGGTTCTTGTAGCGGACGTGCACCTGGTCCGGCGAGCCGTGCAGGACCGCCTTCTGCACCCTGGCCGGCAGCCGCCCCCACGGGTCGTCCATGGAGAAGCCGAGCTGCTGCGAGAGACCGGTGAGCAGCCGGGTGAAGTACTCGTTGCTCATCGAGGTCGCCCACGGGGCGATCGCGCCCTGCGCCAGGCTCTTCTCGGAGTCCGGCACGACGAGGTCGGGGTCGACCTCCTTGCGGGTGCCGATGCCGGTGCACTCGGGGCAGGCGCCGAACGGCGAGTTGAAGGAGAACGACCGCGGCTCGAGCGCCTCGAAGGACAACCCGTCGTCCACGCAGGCCAGGTGCTCGGAGAAGGTGCGCTCGCGCTGCGGGTCGTCCTCGGGCAGGTCGACGAAGTCGAGGACGACGAGACCGCCGGCCAGGCCCAGCGCCGTCTCGACCGAGTCGGTGAGCCGCCGCTTCGCGCTCTCCTTGACGGTGAGCCGGTCGACGATCACCTCGATCGTGTGCTTCTCCTGCTTCTTCAGCTTCGGCGGGTCGGTCAGCTGGTGGACGACGCCGTCGACGCGGACCCGGGAGAAGCCCTGGGTCTGCAGCGAGCTGAACAGGTCGACGTACTCGCCCTTGCGGGCCCGGACGACGGGGGCGAGCACCTGGAAGCGGGTGCCTTCCTCCATCGCCAGCACCTGGTCGACGATCTGCTGCGGGGTCTGCCGGGAGATCGGCTTGCCGCAGTTGGGGCAGTGCGGCTGGCCGGCGCGGGCGTAGAGCAGCCGCAGGTAGTCGTAGACCTCGGTGATCGTGCCGACGGTCGACCGCGGGTTGCGGTTGGTGGACTTCTGGTCGATCGAGACGGCCGGTGAGAGCCCCTCGATGAAGTCGACGTCGGGCTTGTCCATCTGGCCCAGGAACTGGCGGGCGTAGGCCGACAGCGACTCGACGTAGCGGCGCTGACCCTCGGCGAAGATCGTGTCGAAGGCGAGGCTGGACTTCCCCGAGCCGGACAGCCCCGTGAACACGATCAGCGCGTCGCGGGGCAGGTCGAGGTTGACGTCCTTGAGGTTGTGCTCGCGGGCGCCGCGGACGACGAGGCGGTCCATGTGATCCCTGTCGGTCGTGCTCGGTGAGTTCCGGGCCGGGTGGCGGGTTGCGGAGTGGTGCTGCGGAGCGGGTGGTGCGGGGCGGGCGGCGCGTGGGAGCGCGCCCGGCGGCGGCGCGTCGGGACTCAGGCGGGTGCGGGGACCGGCGGGGCGGTCGGGTCGAAGACCGGTGCGTACCGGCGCCACGGCAGCCGACGCTCCAGCTCCCCGGCGGTCCAGAGTAGTCGCCTCTCGGCACCCGGGGGGCCGACCAACTGGACCGCCAGCGGCTGTCCCGTGGGCCGGGTGCCGGCGGGCAGCACGAGGGCCGGGAGACCCGCCAGGTTCCAGGCCGCCGTCCACGGCGCCCAGCGCCCCTGCGCCGTCACGTTGGCCAGGAAGGAGCGTTCGTGCCAGGGCCGGGCAGGCAGCGGCGGGCCGGTCACGACCGGCGTGAGCAGCAGATCGACGTCGGCGAAGAACCCCACCATCCGCTCGCGGAACCGCGCGGCGGTGCGCGGACGGACCAGTCCGGCGGCTCGCACGGCGCGCCCGAGCCGGGCGTGGGTGCGGCTGCGCGGCTGGAGGTCGGCGAACGGGATGCCGAGGTGCGCCGCGTCGTCGGCGGCGGCGGCCGCCCAGCGGGCCAACGCGCCGCCCGCTGCTCCGGGAGTGATCGGCGGGTCGCGCCGGACGACGGTGTGCCCGGCCGCGACGAGGGCCGCGACCACGGCGTCGACGGCTGCCCGGGCGGGCCCGTCGGCGCGGGTGCCGGGCACCGGCGAGCGGGTGGAGACGGCGATGCGCAGCGGCCGGCCGGGCGCCTCGAGCGGAGCCGGCTCCTCCCCCGCCAGCACCGCGTGCGCGACCGCGAGGTCGGCCACGGTGGTCGCCAGCGCGCCGTTGACGGTCATGCCGGACCAGTCGTCCGCGCCGATGCCACCGGGCACCACGCCGGCGCCCGGCTTGAGGGTCACCAGCCCGCAGGCGGCCGCCGGCAGGCGCAGCGAGCCCATCCCGTCGTTGCCGTGGGCGAGCGGCACCGCCCCGGAGGCGACCGCCGCCGCGCTCCCGCCGGAGCTGCCGGCCGGCGAGCGGGCGGTGTCCCAGGGGTTGCGGCAGACCGTGCCCGGCGCGTCGGTGGCGCCGTAGAGCCCCAGCTCCGGCATGCGGGTGATGCCGACGACGACCGCCCCCGCCCGGCGCAGCCGGGTGACGACCTCGTGGTCCCGGGTCTCCGGCTGCCCGGCGCGTGCCGGCGCGCCGTCGGTGCAGACCTCACCCGCGACGGCGACGTTGTCCTTGACCGCCACCGGCACCCCGGCCAGCGGCATCGCGAAGCGGGTGAGCGCGGTGTCGACGGCGTACGCCTCGGCCAGGGCGGCCTCGCGGCGGACGACGCGGAAGGCGCTGATCCGCGGCTCGACAGCGTCGAGGTGGGCCAGGTGCGCGCGGACGACCTCGACCGCGGTCAGCTCCCCCGACCGGACCCGCGCGGCCAGCTCGGTGGCCGGGAGGCCGACGATCCGACCGCCCGGGAGACCTCCGCTAGCGTCCATGCCTGGACCGTAACCGCGGCTGCCGACACTGCACGAACGGGAGGCTGGCATGGGCTCGCGGAGCTACACCGGGGACGTCGAGGTGGGTGGCCCGGCCGACGTCCGGGAGCTGCCGGGGCTGACGATCAGCAAGCTGGCGGTCAGCGAGATGGCCAACAACGCCTACCTGCTGCGCGACCCCGACTCCGGCGAGGCGCTGCTGATCGACGCGGCGGCCGAGCCCGAGGCGCTGCGCGCGTTCATCGGCGACGCCGACGTCCGCACCGTCGTCACCACGCACGGGCACTGGGACCACCACCGCGCGCTGCCCGAGGTGGTCGAGGCGACCGGCGCGGTCACCGTGGCGCACCCCGCCGACGCCGACGAGCTCCCCGTCCCGGTCCAGCGGCCCGTCGTGCACGGCGAGACCGTCCGCGTCGGCGCGCAGACCCTCGAGGTGGTCCACCTGCGCGGGCACACGCCGGGCAGCATCGCGCTGGTCTGGCGCGGGCCGGAGGGCGCGGGCACGCACGCCTTCACCGGCGACAGCCTCTTCCCCGGGGGTCCTGGGAGGGCAACGAGCCCGACCGACTTCACGTCGCTGATGGACGACCTGGAGGAGCGGATCTTCGAACGGTTCGACGACTCGACGTGGATCTACCCCGGCCACGGCAAGGACAGCACGCTGGGCGCCGAGCGCCCGCACCTCGCGGAGTGGCGCGCCCGCGGCTGGTGACCCGGTTCAGTGGTGGGTCGACCACCGTCCCGGCTCGACCACGATCGTCGTCACGTTGGTGAAGTCGCCGAGGACGGTTCCCGTGCCGGTGGTCACGATCTCGTGCGTCCCCGGCGACAGCGGCTGCAGGAGGGCGACCAATCCGGACGCGACGGAGAGCGCCTGCTGGGCTGGGACCCCGAGGAGGTTGTCCTCCGGGAGGTCGAGCCGCAGCAGGGGCGACTCCACCGGGGTCAGCGGGATGGGCTCCCCGTCGACGGTGACGGTGAGGTCGCCCTGCAGCACGTCCAGATCCCGTACGCACTGGCGCAGCTCGGCCTCGTTGCCGCCGTAGAACGGTGGCTCCTCCACGGTGCTGCACTCGACGCTCAGGGCCGCGACGAAGATTTCGGTACCGACATCCACGGTGCACGTCGGTACGGCCGCGGGGTCCAGGGTGAATGGTGCGACCACTCCGTCCAGGTCGACGCACCAGGCTTCGCCCGCGGCTAGCGGGTTCGCGGGCACGGGCGTTTCGAGGACCGTCTCCCAAAGCTCCCCAAGGAGGGTCGCCAGCTCACGGTCCGGTACAGGCCGCGACCCATGGTCCGGTGCAGCGGATGCCGCTGGAGCTGTGACCACCACGCCGACCACGACGGCCAGTAGGACACGCGCAAGACGCCACATCGGCCATCCCTTTTCGGTCACGACACGCGGGGCAGGCGAAATCTGTACGCCTGTGGGTACCGAGTATCTGCAGTGCGGACACGGCAGCTGTTGGGTCGGGAGATTATCCGCGCCTTTGGCCGTCCGAGGTCAAGGCCGTGACCGACGGATGCCCTGGACGTTCTTCTCATACCGCAGGACTTGCCGAGGCCTGACGCATGAGCGGGCGGCACGGCGAACACCAAGCCCGCGTCCCGCTGGTCCCGCTCGCGCAACCAGCCTCCAGCCACCAGAGGTCGCGCAGACGGAGCTGGTTGAGTGACCGATCTGAAAGCACGACCCGCGGGTGAAGGCCGCGAACTGCACATGGCCGGGTTGGCCGGCGCCCGCAGGAGCGGACAAGGATGGGAACGACATCTATAGGAAACGACATGCGTAGGGCCGCTCGGCAGCACTGGCCTCCAGCCCTAGTGCACTGGACCAGTCAGCGGATCAAAGCTCAAGCTCGGACTTGTCGGACGGTGCCGCCTGATGCCGTCCACGCTCGTCAGCGCTCCCCTGCGTGTCGGCCTTTGACCGCTGTTTCGGCCCCGGTGACGCGCAGTGCGCGACCACATTGCGACCGCAGGAGCACATGGCCCGGACGCGCGGACTTGATCACGTAGGTCTGCCGGAAGTACGCCGCCGCGCCTGCGCCCCCGACTGCTACGCCTTGGAGCGATCGAGGCGCTGGTACTCGAGCTCGCGCACCTTGAGCGGCGCTGGTTCGGCACCCTGGGGCTCGGCCGCCGGGACACGCCCGCGGCGCCCTGCTCAGCAACGCTCGCGCGTTCGAGGGCCGAGAGCCGTCGACACCAAAGCCCGCGTTCGCGATGGGACGCTGGCCAGCATGGACGAACGAGGCGCGCGGGCGATCGTCGAGGAGATGCTCCGACGCCAGCAGGCAGGCGACGACACCTTCCTCGACGAGCTCGTCGCCGTGGACATGGTCAACCACGCGGCCGGTCCTCAGGGCCGCAGCGGGCTGGCTTGGATCCTGCGCACCATCGACCACGATCTCGGACCGGTCACCCTCGGACAGCACCACCTCATCGGGAACGGCGACACCGTGGCGCAGCACCTCACTCTGCACGGCACCCATCGGGAGTCGACGATGCCCCTGCTCGCCGATGTGCCCCCGTCGGGTCGCCCCACGTCGTGGACGTTCATCCACATCTGGCGCGTCGCCGACGAGATAATCGTCGAGCACTGGGCGTGCCGCGACGACATGGGCCTGCTCGAGCAGGTGCGCGGCTGATCGTGTGAGTTCGGGCCGGGCCCGCCGATGGCCTCGATCACACCCGTTGAGGGGAGGCGACCAGCTCCGGTGCTGTCACGACCAGTCAGCCGCGGTGATTTCGGCGGGATGGTCGGTGGGCCACTGGACCAGCTCGATCCGGTTGCCGTCGGGGTCCGTGATCCAGGTGGTCAGGAAGTCCGCTGAACCATCGGGTGACTCGGGCTCGGCAACCTCGATGCCCTTCGCCCTGAGGTCGGTGATCGTGGCCTCCATTGACTCCACCTGAATGACGAAGTGGCTGAGGCCGGTGCCCCAGTGTCTGCCAGCTTCGGTGGGGTCGAAGACGAGCTCGACGCTGACGACGTCGTCGTCGGGCAGTTTGAGCATCGTCAGCTGTCCGGACGGGGTCTCCGGCACCCGCCCGACCACCTGGTAGCCGACGGCCGTGTAGAACGCGACCGCCCGATCGGGATCAGCGACCCGGAGGCCGAGATGTAGCGTCCTCATCAGTTCGCTCCTGTTGTCTGCGTGGATGACGGCCGCTGGATGCGATAGCGGAGGTGCAGAACCCGGTGCGCGGGGTCGGCATCTGAAGCGTTCAACACGCGGGTCAGCTCCAGCTCGGTCGGCTCGGCGGGCAGGTGGTCGAACAGGCGTCGTCCTCGTCCGAGGAGGACGGGGACAATGTGCAGTTCCATCTCATCAAGCTCACCGGCCCGGAGCAGCGCTTGAGCGGCCCCGGCGCCCTGCACCACCACGTCGGCGTCGCCCGCGGCGGCGCGGGCCTGCGCGGCGCAGGCGTGGACGTCGGTGACGTAGCGGACGCTGCCTGGCGGAGGCTCCTCCGGCACGTGGTGGGTCAGCACGAAGACCGGGACGCCGTCGTGGTGGTCGCCGTGCCAGCGGTCGGCGTGCTCGTAGGTGCGGCGCCCCGCGATCACAGCCCGGGTGGCGTTCATCTCGGCGAACACCTGACCGTTCGGTCCCGGGTCCAGGCGGTGGTCCAACCAGTTGAACAACCGGAACCCCCCGACGCCCATCGGCGCGTCCACGCTGTCCTGCGGCCCGACGACGAAACCGTCGAGGGACATGGTCATGTCCAGCCGGATCGCCTGGGTCCCGACTCTCATGTGGTCCTGACCAACGACGACCACGAATCTCATCGGCCTCCGCACAACGCCGGCTGCGGATCGCGATGGACGTGCTCCACGAGCGAGCTCTCGACGAAGCCGCCGCGACAGCCGGTGGCCGCACGTTCAGGTGGGCCCCGTGGGGATCGAACCCACAACCCGCGGATTAAAAGCTCCCCCCACACACACTTCTGATCAGCAGATTTCGGTTGCAGTCGCGCCCTGAGCAGCGCATATACCGTTTGCAGTGATCGGCTCGTGATGGCTTCAGATGGTCCTCTTGTGGGCGTCTTGTGGGCGCGATAGGCATCCAGGCAGACGCGACCGGTCCCCCGCAACTCCGCAACCAACCAGGCAGCAGATGCGCCCCGCGCCGCGCGCGGTGACCCGAACGCCACTGATGCCCCTCCCGCTCGCAAGCCACAGAAGGACAGCGGTGTCGTCTCGTCCCAGTACGTGGTGAGCGGCGTCAAGGATTAGGGCGGATAGGGTGCTCCGGCCCTGAGCTGCACTGATACAAGACAGCCAATCAGCCTCAACCGAGGCCGATCAGAGGGGCATGTGCCCCATGGGGCGACAGGCGGGTCAGGTAGCGGCGCGCCGGGCGGCCAGCGGGGGGCGCGCAGCGGTCAGGACGACGATCGAATACCGCCCCCCCGGATCCCCGCTGGATCGTCTCCGGCCGCACCGGTCGCCGGAAAGATGACATGAGGAGGGACCCCCTCAGCTCAGCGCACCCTGGGTGCGTCAACTGTGATGGAGCTTGAGGAGGCCCCGATGGGGATCCTAGGCGGGCTGGACATTCACCGGCGGCAGATCACCTTTGACTATCTCGACGAGCGCAGCGGCGAGACCCGGCACGGGCGGATCGCCCCGGCCGACCGGATGCTGCTGCGCGGCTGGCTGCAGAAGCTCCTCGCCGACGCGGGCAAGCCGGCGGCGTTCGCGGTGGAGGGGTGCACCGGCTGGCGGTTCGTGGTCGAGGAGTTGCAGCGTGCCGGGGTCGAGGCGCATCTGGCCGAGCCGGCCGACACCTCCGCCGCGCGCGGGCCGAAACGGCGGGCCAAGACCGACCGGGCCGACGCCCGGCTGCTGCGCGAGCTGCTCGCCGACGGCCGGCTGCCCGAGTCGTGGATCCCGCCGGCGCAGGTGCTGGAGATGCGCGCCCGGCTGCAGCTGTTCCGCGACCTGCGCGAGCAGCACACCGCCTGGGTGCAGCGCGTCCACGCCATCCTGCTGCACCACGGCGTCCCGGCGGTCACCGGCGGCCTGCTCGGCGCCGACAACCGCCGCCGGCTCGAGGTCGGTGAGGGCCTGTCACCGGCGGGGCGCGAGGCGGTGGCCGCCGCGCTGCGGATCCTCGACGCCCTGGATGCCGAGCTCGATCCGCTGCGCAAGCAGATCACCGCGTTCGCCGCCCGCCAGCCCGGCTGCCGGGCGCTGCAGGCCGACTACGGCATCGGGCCGATCACCGCGACCGCACTGTGGACCGAGCTGGGCGATTCCCGCCGCTTCTCCGCCTCCCGCAAGGCGGTGCGGCACACCGGGCTGGACATCACCGTGCACTCCTCCGACGGCAAGCGCAGCGCCGCGCACCTGTCCCGGCAGGGCTCGCCGCTGCTGCGCTGGGCGCTGTTCGAGGCCGCCCAGTGCGCCGCCCGCCCCGGCTCTCCCGACCACGCCTACTACCGGCGGGTCGCCGAGCGGGTCGGCGGCAATCGGGCCGCCCTGTCGGTGGCCCGCAAGATGGTTCGCCGGGCGCATCACACGCTGCGCGCCCTCGGTGACCAGGCCCTCGCGCCGGTCTGATCGCCGCAGTTCTGGTGCGCGCATCTGCCCATCCACTGATGCCCGCGGCCCGCTCCAGCTGAAGCGCTGCCGACCGTGCCTCGCGCACGGAACGGCCTTGAAAGACCGAGCGGCCGCCCGTCCCGCGGGACACCCCATCGATCACCATGTCGCCGCAGCCGCCCCGACCCTGGCTGCGCGCACCGAGATAAGGCCGGGCGCCCGCGCACCGCACCCCTGCCCCTGCCCCTGCGACCACCGGCGCGACGCCGGACCGGGAGCCGCGCATCGACCGAACGCGCTCATTCCGCCCCTCCGCGGCGAGCAGTCTGTGCCGGTCCTCGCCGCGGTCAAGGTCGTTCGTCCGGTAGGGCGCTCCACCTTGACCGCGGCTGCGGTCCGGCACCATCTCAAGCCGCCGGACGGGGCCAGGACCATGGACGCGATTGACCGGGGGTCCCTCCACAGATAGGGCGCTTCGCGTAGTAACGACCTGAGCGGTGGAGGTCTGGGACATCCCCCTGATGGGGTCACGGGCTTGGTGTCCCACCGCATGAGGATGTCGTGTCCAACGGTAGTGCTGGCCGGCTGTCGCGTGGTGATCGTCGGCGCAACGAGAGGCTGACCCGGCTGCGGGCGGTGATCACCCGGGAGTCGGCGGTGCTGGCCTTCGACCTGGCCGGAGACAAGCAGGTCTGCGCGCTGTGCGACCAGGACTCGGCGGTGATCGCCCGGCGCACGATCACCGCGAAGGCCTGGCAGCTGTCCGAGGCGGTGGCCTGGGGGCTGGCCCGGGCGGCCGCGGCGGACTTCGCCTCGGTCGTGGTGGCGTGTGAGCCGACCGGTCACCGCTGGCGGGGGGCTGGACCAGCTCGCCGCCGAGGCAGGCGTGCGGCTGGTGTGCGTGCAGCCGCTGCTGGTCGGCCGGGCCCGGGAGGCCGAGGACTTCACCCGGAACAAGAACGACGACTCCGACGCGGTGATCATCGCCCGGCTGGTCACCGAGCTGCGCTGCTACCTACCCGAGCGGGCCGAGCCGGCCTGGGCTCGGCTGCGGCACCTGGGCGCCCGCCGCGCCGGCCTGGTGCTGGCCGCTGGCGCGGCCGGCGGTCTTGGGCGCGGCGGTCGAGCCGTTGGAGTCGGCCAGCTGGCGGGCCGCCATGACGGTCGTGCTCGACCGGGTGGCCGACACCGGCGATCTAGGTGTGATCCGCCGGTCTGGTTGGTCCCGGTTCGCCGCCACGGTCCGCCATGAACTCCCGCGGCATGGCACCGCGCGCTGGCACTCGCCGATCGTGCGGGCGGTCTTCGCCGCCGCCACCGACCCTGCCCAGGCCGGTCTGGGGGTGGCCGAGCAGCGCGCCGGGGCGCTGGAGCGGGTCCGCTTCGCGCTGGAGGACCTGGCCCACGCCCGCGCCGAACTCGCCGCCGTGGAGACCCGGATGCGCGCCGTCCTCGACGCCCTCGGCCTGACCGAACTGGTCACCAGCATCCGCGGGCTGTCGGCGGTGGGCGCCGCGGCGATCCTGGCCGAGACCGGCGACCCACGCCGGTTCTCGTCCGCCCGCGCGCTGGTCAAGCACGCCGGGCTCTGCCCACGCGACAACACCTCCGGCGGCTACCAGGGCAAAACCGCCATCAGCGGCCGCGGCCGCGCCCGGCTGCGCCTGGCCGCCTGGCGGGCGGTCTTCCCCGCGCTGCACCACAACCCGGTGCTGGCCGCCCGCCACGCCCACCTGGTGGGCCGCGCCGACCGGCAGCTGACCGACGCCCAGGCCCGGGTCGCCGTCGCCGGCAGCCTGCTGCGCCAGCTGCACGCAGTGATCACCACCGGCACCCCTTGGGATCCGGCGATCGCCGCCGGCAGCACCCGCGCCGGAGGGGAGGTCGCCTCCGCCGCCTGAGCACGCCCGCTGGTCACGGGCGGGGCGAGCCCGCATGCGCGTCGGGATCACATCCCGCAAGGGACCCTGGGCAGCCCCGCCCGTCTCCCACCAAGCCCGGATGAAGGCTGTCGGGAACAACCCGCTTGACGCTACGTAGGGCCGGAGACGGGCACCGGGCACCGCCCGCAGCAGCGCACAACCCCCACCAAGATCAGCTCGACCGGACCGCCGGCCGAGCCACCCCACCCTGCCCGAACCACCTCGACCCCGGACTTGACCTCGACCTCATAGGTTGGTCCCTACGGGATGGGCCTGCGGCCCACCCTTCCCCCGGCTCGGTGCAGCCGGAGGCGGGGCGGGTTATGGGGAAAGCGGAGGAGTGGGATGGAACGCCTTGCCCCGTCCAACGCGAGGCGCCCCCTCCCAGCCGGAGCGGCCGGCCGGGGTGAGGTCAGCCACGCCACCGCGAGGGCGGCGAGCAGCAGAGCGGCGGCCAGTCCGGTGCGGCCGTCGGCGTCCATGGGGCCACCGTCCCGTCCCGCCCGGGACGCCCCTGCCAGCCGCCTGGACGTCCGCTGGGAGGCCGGGCCGACAGGACGCCGGCCCGGCCCGTCGTCTCAGCCCCGGCTCGCGCCCGGCACCAACAGCACCTTCCCCGCATCGCCGGTGAGCAGCTCGACCGCGGCCTCTGCCTCGTCGAGGGGCAGGCGGTGGGTGATCAGCCAGTCGAGGTCGATGCGACCCGACTGCAGCAGGAGCAGCAACTGCTCCCAGGTGTCCCAGAGCCGACGCCCGAAGATGCCGCGGAGGGTGATGCCCTTCTTGTTCACGAACGCCGCGATGTCGATCGCGGCCGGCTCGCTCGGGTGTCCGACCGTCACGAGCGTGGCCTCCCGCCGCAGCGCCTCCAGCAGCGGCGGCAGCACTCCGCGCACGCCGGAGACCTCGAACGCGACGTCGAAGCCGCCGCGCGGGCCGGCCAGGTCGCGGCACACGCCGACGACGTCGTCCGACGGGTCGAGCACCCGGGCGCCGATCGACTCCGCCTGCTTCCGGCGGAACGGGTTGGGTTCCACGGCGACGACGGCCGCGGCTCCCAGGGCGAGGGCGATCTGTGCGATGACCAGACCCACGGGTCCGCAGCCGTTGACCAGGACGTACTGCCCGGTCACGGCGTATCCGGACCGCTGGATGGCGTGCATGGCCACCCCGGCCGACTCCAGCAGGGCGCCGGTCTCGAGCGACACCGATTCGGGCAGCGGCACGCAGATGCCCGCGGGGACGGCGACGCGTTCGGCGAAGACGCCGTCGATGTGCATGCCGAGGATGCCGGTCCGCTCGCAGGTGTGCGCGCTGCCGGTCCGGCACGGGTAGCACCGGCCACAGATGAGGTGGCTCTCCAGCGCGACCCGGTCGCCGGGGGTGACGTTCTCGACGCCCGCGCCCACGGCGAGCACCGTTCCGGAGCCCTCGTGGCCGAGGACCACCGGCGGGGTGAGGTTGAACGCCTGCGCCGAGGGCGTCCACTCGTAGAGCTCCCGGTCGGTGCCGCACAGCGAGGCGGCGGCCACCTCGAGCAGCACCTGCCCCGGGCCGGCGACGGGCTCGGCCCAGTCCTCGCGGACCTGGATGCCGCGCTCGGCTGCGTGCTTGACGACGGCCTTCATGGTGTTCTCCTGATCGATCGGTGGGGTGTCCCGCGCGGCTCAGACGAGGCCGGCGAAGCGGCGGAACAGGTCGGGGGTGCCGACCTGACCGCCCTTGAGCAGCACGCGGCAGCCGGCGACGGCCGCCGCGTCATCGGTGGTGCAGATGGGTCCGGCGGTGACGAACTGCTCGTTGACCCGTAGCTCGCCGACCCCCATGGCCAGCAGGGCGTGGCTGGAGGTGTCGCCGCCGCAGACGACGACGTCCCGGGTCAGTCCCCGGCGGGCCAGGTCGCCGGCGAGCCGGCCGATGGTCCCGCCCACCGCGGCGGCGGTGGGGGAGCCGGCGCTCAGCCGGGGGTCGTCGGGACCCCGCGTGGTGTGGGCGACGACGTTCCGGCCGGCCCGGAGTGCCGCCTCGACGGCGGCCGACCACGGCCTCCCAGTGACGTCGCCGGCGAAGTCCCCGGCCGGGATCGGGACGTCGACCCAGCCGTGCCCGACCGCGTCGGCGATCTGGCCGGCGGTCGTGGTTGACGCGGACGCCGACACGACGAGCGTCGGGCCACGGGAGGCGGTGGGAGCCGGCGGCCTGCGGGGGGCGCCGCCACGGAGGCGGGCCAGCGCGGCCATGATGCCTCCGGAACCGACGACGAGCGCCGGTCCGGCGGGACGCGGGTCCCGGAGCAGGGCCTTGGCGACGGTGTCCATCTGCGCCTCGTCCACGGCGTCCACGACGAAGGCCTCGGTGTCGGCCGCCTCGCGCAGTTGCGCCCACCGGTCGTCGAAGGTGCCGTCGGCGTGGGCCGGCAGCTGCAGGCCCGGGACGGGGCGCCGGCTCGCGAGCTGTTCGGCCAGGACCAGCCGCAGGTCGGCCTCGTGCATCGGCGTGGACGGGTGGCGGGCCATCACGGGGTGCCGGTCCAGCCGGTACACCTCGCCTGCGTAGGCGCCGAAGTGCTGGCTGAAGGCGGTGTAGCGACCGAAGCCGGGCTGCGCGGGGACGACGGGCACCGGTCCGTGTCCGGGGAACCGCTCGTGCAGGAGCTCGATCCCCCGCCCGATGCTGCCGACGGTGGGCGAGGAGTCGAACGTGGAGCAGACCTTGTAGAGCAGCACGGACAGGTCCAGGGACGCCAGCGGGGCGAGGCCGGACCGCACCGCCTCGTCGAGTGCGTCGCCGGCCAGCGAGCGGGCCGGTCCGGCGATGCCCACGACGTCGGCGTCGTCCGGCGTCGACCGTCCGGGGTCGAGGACCAGCATGGCGTCGAGCCCCTGGGCGTGCGCCTGCGCGAGGACGTCGCTGGCGCCGGTCAGGTCGTCGGCGAGGAACCCGATGTCGGCCATCAGGCACCTGCCGGGAACGTCTGCAGCGCGTGTGCCAGGGCGGAGTCGCCACGAGCCGCGTGCTCCGCGGCCGCGTCCGCCAACGGGCTCCCACTCACCGCCGCGATCCACGCCTGGCGCAGGCTGCGGACACCGGCGGCCGGCCCGTCCGGGTGGGCGGCAATCCCACCGCCGGCCAGCATGAGCAGGTCGGTCGACCCCACCGCCGCGAACGTCGGACCCGGCGTGTGCACGTTCTGCCCGGACGACAGCGTCGGGAGCGGGGCGGTCGTGGTCCCCAGCGGCGCCTGCAGGCTGCGGATGTTCGCCGCGACCTGCTCGTCCCGCTCGTAGAACTTGCTGCCCAGCCCGCTGGCGTGGACGTGGTCGGCGCCGGCCAGGCGGGCCAGCTGCTGCCAGACCGTGAAGTCCACCCCCAGGGCGGGGGAGCGCATCGAGGCGGCCAGTCCGGCCCGGTGGCCGTGGATGGGCACCTGGGCGAACCCGCGCAGCCACGCGAGCGCCGGCAGGCCCATGACCGGGACGTTGAGCATCACGCAGTTCCCGCCCGCCTCGACCACCAGGTCATGACGGCGCTGGAGGCCGGCGAGGTCCCCGGTGATGTTGAAGGCGTACATCGTCCGGTGCCCGGTGACCTGCTCGGCGTCGGCGATCTCCTCCAGCGCGACACGGACGCGGGTCTCCAGGGGGAGGTACGCCGGATCGGTCATCAGCTCGTCGTCCTTGATGAGGTCGATCGAGGCGCGGGCCAGTTCGCGCACCACGCCGCGGAACTCCTCCTCCACCAGGCCGACGTTCGGCTTGACGATCGTGCCGATCAGCACGCCGTCCGGCACGCCCATGAGCTTGCGGGTGCCCGCCACGCCGAAGGCGGGGCCTGGGTGGGCCGCGACGAACTCGTCGGGCAGCCCGATCGACTGCAGCCGGCAGGCGTACAGCTCGACGAGCTCGAAGAGGTTGCCGGCGACCGCGGTGAGCAGGGTCGCGATGTCGGTACCGATGTTCACCATCGGGAACTCGACGACGACCTCGGCCGCGGTCACCCGCTCCGGCCGGCGCCTCGACGGCAGGGAGGGCGCGCACTCGCCGAGCTCGCGGATCGCCACGACCTCGGCCGCATGGCGCTCGCGGATCCGGTCGGACTCTCCGGGGACGGCGATGAAGGTCCCGCTGGACTGCTCGCCGGCGAGGGCGGCCGCGGCCCGTGCGACGTCGACGGCCTCGATGTAGTAGGTGCAGCGGATACGGCGGGGGTCACGCATGTCGGGGTCCTCGGGTCGGTGCGGGCGGGGATGGCGCGGTCACGCGTGGTGGGGTTTCGGCGGGACCACGGGCAGGGGCACGGGCTCGAGTGCCCCCGCCCGCTTCATGATCCAGGCCGCGACGGTGGGAGCCAGCAGGGCCGTGACGAGGACGGCCGTGGCGGCCTGGGCGGACGCGGAGGCGACGAAGGGCGCGAAGTTGGGGTCCGCGGCGGCGACGGCGGCGGGAACGGCCACCGCGTTGCCGGCCGTGGTGCCGGCCGCGAAGCCGATGCCGCTCTCGCGGCCCCGGCGGAGCAGGAACCGGTAGCCGAGGTAGGTGAGCCCGCCGGTGAGGACGACGACGCCGACACCCAGGACGGCACCGGCGGCACCCCCGGTGAGGACGGTCCGCAGGTCGATGCCGGTGCCCACCGCGAAGGACATGAACGGGATGACCACGTTCGGCACGGCGTCCAGGACCTTGGTCCACTCGCGGTCCACCGCGCCGATGAACAGGCCGATGAGGAAGGGCACCAGCGCGGCGACCAGCGCCAGGAGGGGGATGTCGGCCAGGCCCGAGGCGCCCAGGAACACGAGGGCGAGGAAGGGGCCGTCGTCGAAGGCGCTGGCGACGTAGGCGCCGCGGTCCCGTTCGTCCCCGTACTCGCCGGCGAAGGCGAGCCACATGGCGCCGTTGCTGTTCCCGAAGATGGCGATCAGCCCGAGGATCGAGACGCCGAGGATCCCGTCGACACCGACCGTGAGTCCGAGGACCACGCACAGCGTGATGGGGATGAGGGTCTTGGCGAGGAGGACGACCAGCGTCGTCCCGGCGGCGCCCTTGCCGTTGTGCGTGCCGGTGATGGACGCCCCGGTGGCCAGGACCAGCAAGGCGATGAGGGCGAGGGCGCCCTCCTTGAACAGGGCGGTGGTGAAGCCCCCGATCCCGAGTGCGTCCGGCGCGAAGGTGTTCATGAGAACGCCGAGCGTCAGCGGGATGAGCATCAGGCCGCCCGGGACCCGGCGCATCGCCTCGAACATGGGGAACTTGGATGGGCTCGTCCTCAGGACATCGCTCACGGTGACCTCCATCGACCGGACAATCTGTCCGTACAATTTGTCCGTACGAAGGTAAGGTGATGCGCGCCACGTCGTCAACCCCCTGTGTCGGACAGGGCACGATGCTGGGAGGGACGGCGGCCGGTGCGTCGCCGCGGCGCTCAACGGGAGGAGGGCGGGATGTCCGTCGAGGGGTCCATGGCGTCCGAGGTCACAGACGACGTCCCGCCGCCGCTGGAGCTCGGCCGCGCCGCCGGTGCGCCCCTGTACGCGCAGATCCGCGATGCGCTCCGGCACCAGATCGACAGCCACTCGCTGCCGCCCGGAGCACCGCTGCCGACCGAGGAGGCCCTGCAGGCGCGCTACGGCGTCTCGCGGAGCGTGGTCCGGCAGGCGCTGGGCGACCTCGCCGACCTCGGACTGATCGTCCGTCAACGCGGCCGCGGCAGCGTCGTGGCACCACGCCCCGAGCACCGGCGGCGCGCGGACCGAGCCGGCGGCCTCCGCCAGCAGGTCGAGGCCAGTGGCCACCACCTCCGCACCGAGATCGTCGAGCTGGCGGTCGACGAGGCGCCGTCCGCTGCCGCCGCCGCGCTCGGGGTGACCGACACCTGGCGCCTCGAGCGGATCCGGCGGGTCGAGGACGAGCCGCTGGTGTTCATGCGCACGTGGTTGCCGAGGGAACTCTTCCCGCACCTGTCGGCCGAGGACCTCGACGGCGGCTCCCTGCACGACTGGATGCGGGCGCGCGGCGTCGAGCCGCAGGGCGGCCCGCGCCAGTTGCAGGCGGTGCCCGCGGACGAGGCCGTGGCTGCCCACCTGGACCTGGGCGTCGGTGTGCCGGTCCTGCTGCTGCAGGGGGTGACCCGGGACGAGTACGGGCGCGGGCTCGAGTGGTTCACCGCCTGGCACCGGCCGGACACCGTGTTCGACGTGGACGCCCACGTCCGGCCCCGTTCGCCCGGGGCGGGCGGCGGCGAGGAGCTCGGACGGGTGCGCGAACTGGTGCAGGAGCTGGCCCTGCTGCTCGGTACGCAGTCCCCGCAGGCCTGAGGAGACGAGGGGCGAGCACGTGGCGGACCATCCGGAGCTGCGCGGGCAGGTGGTCGCGCTGGGCGCGTCGCTGTTCGCCCGCGGACTCACGGCCGGGCGCACGGGCAACCTGAGCGTCCGCGTACCCGGCGGGTTCCTGGTGACCCCGACCGGGGCGAGTCTCGGGCAGCTGTCGACCGACCAGCTCAGCCTCGTCGACCTGCAGGGGGACCACCTCGACGGGCCACGGCCCTCCAAGGAGGCGTTCCTGCACGCAGCCGTCTACCGGGCCCGGCCGCAGGACTCCGCGGTGGTGCACACCCACAGCACCCACGCGGCCGCCGTGTCCTGCCTGGCCGACGTGGACCCGCACGACGTGCTGCCGGCCCTGACGGCCTACTACGTCATGCGAGTGGGCCGGCTGCCGCTGTTGCCGTACCACGCTCCGGGCGACCGCTCGCTCGAGGAGCTGGCGGAACGGACGGCCCGCACGTCGCACGCCATGCTGCTGGCCAACCACGGGCCGGTCGTCTCTGCCGCCGACCTCGCGTCGGCCGCCGATGCCGTCGAGGAACTCGAGGAGACCGCCCGCATCCACCTGCTCCTGTACGGACGGCGGACGCGGCCGCTGACGCCCGAGCAGGTCGCGGCCCTCCGGCGCGCTTGAGGCGACAGGGCCAGCGCCCCCGCTCCTGGTGAGTGCTGGTTTGCGCGCTGTCCCCAACCCGCCCGCCGCCAAGTCGGCCAAGAGTTACCAATAGTTTTCATCGTCAGTCAGTAACTCGTCCACGGCCCCTCGAATACTACGTAACAGCCAGCGCCTACCCTTATCGCCCAAGTATTTACTCGATTGCGGCACGCATGCTACCCATATCGGTAGTTCGGGCCCCGCTTCGCGGGGCCCATCGCCGTCTCTAGGGGTGACGTGTTGACCATTGTTGGACGGCGTTGACAATGCACGGCGGAATGAAGGTCTACGCCGGTCCGCCGGCCGCCGCTCGGCAGTACCTGGAGGCCGACCGCGGCCGGGCCGATGACTACTACCTGGCCGAGGGCACCGGTCTGGCCCGCCGCTTCACCGCCCGCGACGGGCGGGTGCAGGAATGTGCGGCGCTGATCGGGGAGACCTACGAGGCGTGGGTGGCCGGCCGGGATCCCTACACCGGCACACCGCGGGGGCGGCTGCGCACCGATGACCGTGCGGTGCGGTTCGTCGAGGTCGTGGTGAACGGCCCGAAGTCCTGGTCACTGGCAGCCGCGGTGCACCCGGACATCGCCGCGGCCTACGACGCGGCGCAGGACCGCGCCGCCGCCGAGATCGTCGGCTGGCTCGCCGGGCACGCGACCACCCGGGTGGGTCCGCGCGGCGGGCAGGTGCAGGTGCCCATCGAGGTGCTGGAGGCGGTGACGGTGCGGCACCACACCTCCCGGGCTGGGGATCCGCACCGGCATCTGCACCTGCAGATCGGCGCCCGGGTGTTCGCCGCCGGGAAGTGGCGCGGACTGCACACCGGCGGCGTGCGGGACTTCCTGACTGCCATCAACGGAATCGGGCACGCCGCGGTCGCCTGTGACCCACAATTCCGGGCCGTGCTGGCCGCCCACGGCTACACGCTCGACGCGACTGGAGAAATACTGGAGCTTGCCGAGTACATCGGACCGTTCAGCGCCCGGGCGGCGCAGATCGGGCGAAATCTGGATCGCTACGAACGCCAGTGGACCAAGGCGCACCCCGGCGAGCAGCCAGGCCCGGCTCTGCGGCGGGCGTGGGACACCCGGGCGTGGGCTGACGGCCGCCCGGACAAGGTCACGCCGCGCTCGGGCACCGACCTGATCTCGCGTTGGCGAGCCGAACTAGCCGCCCTCGGCTTCCGCGACCCGGACCGGCCGGTCGATCTCCCACCGACCCCGGTCGGCGCGCTGGACCGCGACCGCGCCGTCGCCCAGATCCTCACCCGGTTGGCCGCCGGTCGCTCGGCCTGGAACCCCGCCGACATCCGTGGCGAGGCCGAGCGGCTCATCGCCGGTCAGGGCATCGTGGTCGACACTGCGGTACGTGTCGAGCTGGCCGAGGAACTCACCGCCCGTGCCCTAGGAGAATGTGTCCCGCTTCTGCAGCGTGAGGGGGTGCCCGAGCACGTCCGGGCCTGGACCTCGCCGGCGGTGCTCGAGGTCGAGGCCGACCTGGTCGCCCGGCTCGCCGCCCGCAGTACCCACCACGGTCGAGATGTCGCCGTCGGACCGGCCCTAGTGGCCGGCCTGGAGCGGCTGGATGGTGGGCAGGCCGCCACCGCCGAGGCGCTCGCCGGGAGCCGGCCGCTGGTCGTGGTGGAGGGCGCGGCCGGCGCCGGCAAGACCACCACCCTGGCCGCCGCCCGCCGCCTTCTTGCTCGGCAGGGGCGCGGGCTGCTGGTGGTCACCCCGACGCTCAAGGCGGCCCGGGTCGCCTCCGCCGAGGTCGGCACCGCGGCCGGGTCGGCGGCCTGGCTGGCCTTCCAGCACGGCTGGCGCTGGAACGACGACGGCGCCTGGACCCGGCTGGTCGCCGGGCAGGCCGACCCGGCCACCGGCGCCGTCTACGCCGGGCCGGCCGAGGAAGCGCGGCTGCTCCCCGGGGATCTCCTCGTGGTTGATGAAGCGGGCATGCTCGACCAGGACACCGCCCGCGCCCTGCTCACCATCGCTGACGAGTACGAGGTCCGCGTCGCGCTGCTCGGTGACCGCCACCAGCTCGCGGCGGTCGGCCGCGGCGGCGTCCTCGACCTCACCGTCCGCGCCGCCGACCCGGCCGCCCGCCCGACCCTCGACACGGTGCACAGGTTCATACACAGGGACGATGCCGGACGCACGATCCCCGACACCGACTACGCCGAGCTGACCCTGGCCATGCGCCGCGGCCAGGACGCGGGGGCGGTGTTCGACGCGCTGCACGCCCGCGGCCAGGTCCGCCTCCACCCGGACACCGCCGCCCGGCTCGAGACGCTGGCCGCACTCGCCGCCTCCTGTGTGCATGAGGAGGCGGTCGCCGTGGTGGTGGATACCCGCGAGCAGGCCGCCGAGCTCAACGCCGCCATCCGGGACCGGCTGGTCGCCGAGGGACGGGTCGACGACGGCCAGGCGGTCGCCACCCGGGCCGGGCAGCGGATCAGTGCCGGCGACCGCATCGCCACGCGCCGCAACGACCGGGCATTGGGGGTGGCCAACCGCGACCTCTGGACCGTCACCGCGGTCAGCCCGCACGGGAACCTCGCCGTCACCCCAGCGCGCGCTGATGCTTCCAACGTCACCCCGACCGGCGTCACCCCTGCCGGGTCAGGGGAGCGAGTACTGCCTGCGGACTACGTCGTCTCCCATGTCGAGCTGGCCTACGCCTCGACCGCGCACGGCGTGCAGGGCGATACCGTCGCCGCCGCCCACGTGGTCGTCGGTGAGCACACCGGTGCGGCGGCCGCCCACGTCGGGATGACCCGCGGCCGCACGGCCAACGTCGCGCACCTCGTCGCCGATGATCTCGACGAGGCCCGGAAGCAGTGGATCACGGTGTTCGACCGCGACCGCGCCGACCTCGGCCCCGCCCACTCTGCCGAACTGGCCGCCACCGAGGCCGCCCGCTACGTCCCACCCCGCTCGCTGGACGCCGTCCTTGCCGAGTTGCACGCGGCGTGGACGGCCGAGCAGCGCTGCCGGGACCGGCTTTCCTTGCTCGAGCCGATGCGCAAGGAGCTGCGAGAACTGATCACGCTCCAGCCGCACTCGGTCGAGCAGCTGGCCGGTCTCACCGGCACCCACCGGCAGGCAGCTTGGGCCGCGGACCAAGCCACGCATCGAGTCGAGGCCAGCGACGCGTCCGTCGCTGCCGAGGCCGACCGACTACGTGACGTCCTGCCGCCGCCTGGACGGCGAGCGTGCCGCCGTCCAGGCGGCGGCGCGAGTGGTGCTCGACGGGCCCGGCCGGCTCGGGCTCCGGCGGGGCGCCGTCGTCCGGGCCGGCGAGCAGCTCGCCGACTGGGCCGACCGCTGGCGCTCCCACCTCCCGCAGCTGCCCACCGACCCGGGCGCGCTGGCCCGGGTCGCCGGCCGGATCCACGACCAACCCGCGTTGTGGTCCGCGCTGGACGCCTCCGCTCACCGCACCGCCGAACGCGCCCATCCCGAGCACGCTGCGCTGCGCGCGGCCGCCGACGCTGCCCGGCACGCCCGCGAGCAGGCCTGGCAGGTGCTGGCCGAGGCTCGCCGCCAGCACGGCGAGCGGCTCACCCGCTTCGGAGCCCTGGCCTGGACCCCCGATCCTGAGCAGCGGCTAGCCGACGCCGGGCGCGACATCGCCACCACGAAGGATGAGTTGAGCGCCGCGCAGGCGCGCGTCGGGCAACTGAGCGCCGAGCCGGCCATCCTGGCCCAGCCGGCCGACTTGTTGGTTCGGGAGCGTGCGGTCTGGCGCGTCCGTCGCGACGCCGAACGGGCCGCCCGCCGAGCGGCAGCCGCAGCGGCGTCCTCGCCGGGACCGACCGGCAGCCTGCGACCACCGGAGCCGGTCCCTCACCGGACGTCTTCACCCGGTGCTGATCACGGCATCGGGCGATGATGTCGGGCTTGCCCTGCTCCCCTGCCGCCGGGCGGGGGAGCGGGACTGGAGGAGAACCGGAGAAGTTGGCTGTGGGCTGTCACCGATGGCCGCGAAGTGGCGCCTTCTGCACGTGCACGCCCGACCACACCCGTTCCGATCCGGAGCCAGCCATGCCCAACGAGACACCCGGCCGCGATCACACCGCCGACCCCGCACCTGCGCTGCTCTCTATCACCGAAGCCGCCGAACTGCTGCGGGCCCCCGTCGCGACGCTCCGCTACTGGCGGCACCTGGGCACCGGCCCGACCAGCTTCCGCCTCGGCCGCCGCGTCCTCTACCGCCGCGACGACCTCCACGCCTGGATCGACGCCCGTCGCGACCACCGCACACCTCCGGCGCCATGACGCCCCCGGATCGCTCACCCGTCACTCCCCCGACCCGAGGCAGCCGAACGGCCTGGGGAGTGCGCCTCCACGTGCGACGGCAGTCAGCTGTCGGACACATCGGGCACGCTCGCATCGCTTGCCACCGCCACGGAGGTCATCGACATGGCCGGCTCCATCACCCGCATCACGCTCAGCGACGGTTCCGCCCGCTATCGCGCCCGGTATCGAGACCCTGGCGGTCGTCAGCACGAGCGGCGCTTCGTGCGGAAAGGTCGACGCCCAGCGCTGGCTCGACGAGGCCACCTCGGCCCTCGTCACGCAGACATGGACGGCGCCGGCGCGCGGCCGGGTCACCGTCGCCGACTGGGCCGATCGGTGGCTGGCCTCGCAGACCGGTGTGAAGCCGAGCACGCTCTACCGCTACGGCAACCTGCTGCGGACCCACGTGCTGCCGACCTGGGGGAAGCACCAGCTCGCCGATGTCACGCACGCCGATGTCGCCGTCTGGGTCGCCAAGTTGCTGGGCCAGGGGTCCGCCGCGGGCACCGTACGTCAGGCCCACCGGGTGTTCTCGCTGTTGCTCGGCCTCGCCGTCCGCGACGGGCGCATCCCGCGCAACCCGGCCGAGCGAGTGCCACTGCCTCGCGTGATCCGGAGCGAGCCGAGGTTCCTCACCCACGACGAGGTTGAGCGGCTCGCGGACGCAGCAGGCGCCGAGGGTGACGTCATCCGGCTGCTGGCGTACACCGGACTGCGCTTCGGTGAGATGGCCGCCCTGCGCGTCCGTCGCGTCGACTTCCTCCGGCGCCGGCTCACCATCGCCGAGGCCGTCACCGAGGTCGGCGGGCGGCTCGAGTTCGGTACGCCCAAGACCCATCAGCAGCGGACCGTGCCCCTGCCCGCAACCCTCGCCGAGCCGCTGGCCCGCCGCTGCGAGGGCAAGCAGGGCGACGACCTGTTGGTGACCACGGCCAGCGGCACGGTGCTTCGCCTCCGCAACTGGCGTCGCGTCGTCTTCGATCCGGCGGTACGAGCGGCCGGCCTGAGCGACGTCACTCCGCACGACCTACGCCACACCGCCGCGTCGCTCGCCGTCTCAAGCGGCGCCACAGTCAAGGCCGTCCAGCGCATGCTCGGCCACGCCTCGGCGGCCATGACCCTGGACGTCTACTCCGGCCTCGTCGACGACGACCTCGCCGCGCTGGCCGACCGGATGGACGCTGCCGCGCGGGCAGCCGCGGAGGCGCGTGTGGGCGCCGTGTGGGCGCGACCGCCAGCCGATACTCCGCCGAACGGTAAATGCGCTGGTCAAGGCGGTGGGCCCCGTGGGGAATCGAACCCACAACCCGCGGATTAAAGTTCCCCGGGGTGGGGTTCGTGGACGTGCGCCGTCGTACGGATACCCAGGTCCGACGGTTGATGCGGTCATCCGCGTATGGCTGCGGACACCTGTGAACGCCCCGCGGTGGCACACACGCTGGCACACAGCATCACCCTCACCTGTCGCTGTAGCCGGGGGACGCGTGGTGGTCAAGGCACGACGTTGGGGCCGGCCTGCGGCGGGCGCGGCTGGTCCTCGGCGTACGGGCGGATGGCGAGCAGGGCGACGTCGTCGGCGGCTCCCGCCGGTGGGAGCAGCGTGGTCATGACCAGGTCGCAGAGGTCCTCGAGGTCGAGGCCGGCGCTGCCGGCCAGCAGGTCGGTCAGGCGCGCCAGGCCCGTGTCCAGGTCGCGCGTGCCGGAGCCGCCGGGCCGCCCGGTGGCGGCGACCGGGACGTCGAGCTGCTCGAGGAGCCCGTCGGTGTAGAGCAGCAGGGTGGAGTTCACCGGCAGCACGTGGCGGTGCTCGGGACGGGGCCGGGAGGGATCGACGCCGAGCGGGAGCCCGACCCGGTCGGTGAGGACGGCGACGGTGCCGTCGGCGTGCAGCAGCACCGGTGGGGGGTGCCCGGCCGAACTCCAGGTCAGGGCGCGGTCCCGCGCGGGCCGGTCCGGGGGGAAGCGTTCCACGCGGGCGACCAGGGCGGTGGCGAACACGTGCTGGCCGAAGGTGTCGCAGGCGACGTCGACGGTGGTGAGCACTCTCGCCGGGCCGGCGGTCCCGTCGAGGCCGGCCATGCGCAGCTCGGTGCGCAGCTGGCCCATCGTGACCGCCGCTGCGATGTCGTGGCCGGCCACGTCGCCGACGACCAGGCTGGTGGTGCCGGTGGCGTCGAGGTAGGCGTCGTACCAGTCCCCGCCGACCAGCTGCGTGTTCTCGGCCAGCTGGTAGCGGGAGGCCAGCTGCAGGTGGTCGGGCTGCGGCAGCAGCGTGGGCAGCAGCGCCCGCTGCATCGTCTCGGACACCGTGCGGTCGAGGAACGATGCCCGCGCGGCCTCGACCACCAGGCCGGCGCGGGTCATCAGCGCGCTCACCAGCTCGCGGTCGCGCTCGGTGTAGGGCGCCGAGCCTCGCACCCACCGCCGGAGGGGCACGGCCGCGTCAGGGGACGACGGGCGCCCCGGCCCCACGCGGTGCGTGACCGGGGCGCCGGTCAGCCCAGGCTGAGCGGACGAGCGCTGGGCTGGAGTGCGTCAGGACTGGGGCGGGATGAACCGGCGGAAGGCCGGCACGGCCGCCGCGGCGACACCGACGTGCATGAGCATCAGCGCAACCACGCCGGCAGTCGTGGTCCCGGGCTGCGACTCGTTGACGAGCAGCATGACGTCCGGGATCAGCGAGAGCACGAGCACCGTGGGAACGAGCACACGCAGCACCCGCGAGGCGTTGCGGCTGCGCGAGACGACGAGGTGCCAGGCGATGGCGCCGACGATCGCGCCGACGACGGTCAGGAACCCGTACACCGGCAGGGTGAGCGGCTGGAACTCGTCCGGGATGTCGAAGAGAGCCTTCGCGAGCAGGGCTATCAGGCTGTTGATGACGAGCCCCCCGACGGCGCCGATGGCGGCGGCGACGGCGGTGGACTTCCAGGACACCGCGCGGGTGTCCCGGGCCGAGGTGGTGGTCATGGCAGTTCTCCAGGTCGGGTGGTGGATCAGGTGGCGGGCGGCCGGTGTCGCCCCGGTGATCACGGGACGGGCGGGAACTGCGTCGGGACCCGGTCAGTCGTCAGGCGTCCGAGTGCGCCAGCGACCCCAGCCATCGCCTTGGTGACGCAGGCGATTACTTGCCCGTGCAAGTGAAGGTAGCCGACCGAAGCTTGCCGCGTCAAGCGCCCGGAGAGATCTCCGGAAATTCCTGATGGTGGGCTCGATGACGACCGGTCGGTGTCGCCCGGTGATGACGGAGCGACACCGACCGGGAACGGGTCAGGCGTCGCGGCGCGACAAGGCGACGGCGGCCCCGGCGACGGCCACGACGATCCAGCCGGCGAAGACCAGTACCCCCGTGCCGGCGCCGAGCAGCGACTCGGTCGGAACGGTGGACGTGAACGCCGACGCGGCGTTGGACGGCAGATACTTCAGCAACCCGTCCCAGGCCTCGGGCAGGAGTGCGCCGGCGAGCGTCGGCAAGACCAGGATTCCGGCGAGCAGGGCACTGATGGCTCCTGCGGTGCTCCGCAGGAGCACGCCGAGAGCCAGGCCGATCAGGCCCATGCCCACGACGTAGCCGGCCGTGCCCAGCACGACCCGCGCGGTCCCCGGATCGCTCCACGAGACGGTGGCGACGCCGCCCGCGTCGAGCACGGCCATGCCCACCGCGAAGGCCACGAAGACGCCCGCGAGGACGACCGGGACGACGGCCAGCAGAAAGGCGACCACCTTGGCCCCGAGCACGGGCAGGCGCGCGGGTACCGCGGCGAGATAGCTGCGGATGAGGCCGGAGGAGTACTCCCGGGCGCCGAACAGGACACCGAGGACGCCGACGAGGACGACGGCGAGCATCGAGCCGCTGAGCACGGTGGAGAGCGGATCGCCGCCGCCCGGTCCGCCGCCGTCGCGCGGGCCCTCGACGGCGCCGGTCGCGCTCGCGGCGGCGATGGCGCCGATCCCGACGATGGTCAGCAGCACCGCGGTCAGCATGGCCCAGGTCGAGCGCAGGGTGCGCAGCTTGATCCACTCGGCGCGGATGACGCGCGCCAGGGTGATCCGGTACGCGGGCGCCGTGGTCGCGCGGTGCCGGTGGGCCGAGGACGCGGTGTGAGCGGTGGTCGTGTCCGGTGAGGTGGAGGTGGTCATCGTGGGGTCCGCCTTCTCGCGGGTCGTGGTGGGAGGGGTGCCGTCGGGCAGCGTGGCGGTCACCGGGCTGCCGCCGCGGTGGTGGGGAGCGCGCCGTCGGTGCGGCCGTGGTACTGCACGGACTCCTTCGTGAGTTCCATGAAGGCCTCCTCTAGGGAGGGGTGCAGCGGGACGAGCTCGTGGAGCGGCAGACCGTGGCGCGCGGCGAGGTCACCGATCTCCGAGGCGGGCACGCCCTCGATCTCCAGCTCCGTCGGCGAGGACGACGTCACGGTGACCCCGGGCGCGGCCAGCAGGCCGGCCAGTGCCGTGGCGTCCGGCGAGACGACCCTGACCTTGTCGCTCCACGCCGAGGCGATGAACTCCGCCATCGACACGTCCCGGATCAGCCGGCCCCGGCCGACGACGATCAGGTGGTCGGCGGTCAGCTCCATCTCGCTCATCAGGTGCGAGGACAGGAACACCGTTCGCCCCTCCTCGGCCAAGGACCGCAGGAAGCTGCGCACCCACAGGATGCCGTCGGGGTCCAGCCCGTTCACCGGCTCGTCGAGCATCACGATGGACGGGTCGGCCAGCAGCGCCGAGGCGATGCCCAGCCGCTGCCCCATGCCCAGGGAGAAGGAACCCGCCGGCTTGCGCGCGACCTCGGCCAGACCGACCGCGTCCAGCAGCTCGTCCACGCGGCGGGCTCCGACACCCACCGTGGCCCCCAGGGCCAGCAGGTGGTTGCGGGCCGAGCGCCCCTTGTCCACCGCCTTGCCGTCGAGCAGGGCGCCGATCTCGTGCAGCGGCGCCGTCGACGTCCGGTAGTCCCGCCCGTTGACGGTGACCGATCCGGAGGTCGGCCGGTCCAGGCCGAGGATCATCCGCATGGTGGTGGACTTGCCCGCCCCGTTCGGCCCGAGGAACCCGGTGACGACACCGGGACGGACGTCGAAGGTGAGGTCGTCGACGGCGACGACGTCCCCGTAGCGCTTGGTCAGGTTCTGCAGTTCCAGCATCAGTCGCTCCCCGGCTATTGGTTGACGAGGCAACTATCCATCGGGCAAGCGGTCCCCGTCGTCATCCGTACGCAGGCTCTTGCGGCGGCCTCCGCCTACTGCCAGCGCAGTAGAGGCGAGGCCGGCACACGCGTCAGCGCGGATACGTGTCGCCCGCCCGGACGAGCCCGGTCTGGTAGGCGAGGACCACCAGCTGGGCCCGGTCCCGCGCGCGGAGCTTGCTCATGGCCCGGTTGACGTGCGTCTTGACCGTGAGCGGCGAGAGGTGCAGGCGCGCCGCGATGTCCTCGTTGCTCAGCCCGTGCGCCACCAGCGCGACCATCTCGCGTTCCCGCTCCGTGAGGACGTCGAGCGCCGCGTCGACGGGAGCAGGCCCGTCGGGGTCCGGCCCGGACCGGCCGGGCTGGGCCAGGAAGCGGGCGATCAGGCTCCGGGTGGCCCGCGGGGACAGCAGCGCGTCACCGCGCGCGACCACCCGGATGGCGTCGAGCAACTCGTCCGGCTCGACGCTCTTGCCCAGGAACCCGCTCGCCCCCGACCGCAGGGCCTCGACGACGTACTCGTCGGCCTCGAAGGTGGTCAGCACGATGATGCGGACCTCGGAGAGGTCGGGTGACGCGGCGATCTGCCGAGCCGCCGTCAGTCCGTCCACACCGGGCATGCGGATGTCCATCAGGACGACGTCCGGTCGCAGCGCGCCGGCCTGGCGGACGGCCTCGGCGCCGTCACCTGCCTCACCGACCACCTTGAGGTCGTCGGCACTGTTGACGAGCGCCGCGAACCCCGATCGGATGAGGACCTGGTCGTCGGCGAGCAGCACGCGGACGGTCATGCCGGGTCCCGCGGGATGAGGACCGACACCCGATAGGCGCCGTCCGGCTCCGGTCCGGCCGCCAGCCGCCCGCGGACGGCGTCGACGCGTTCCCGCATGCCGATCAGACCGTGACCGCCCCCGGACCGGTGCCGTCCGTTCCTGCCAACCTCGTTGCGCACCTCGATGCTCACACCCTCCGGTCGGCTGTCCACGACCATCGTGGCCGCGCCGGTGCCGTACCTCAGGGCGTTGGTCAGCGTCTCCTGGACGACCCGGTACGCGGTCAGGTCGTGGATCGCGGGGAGCCCCGCGAGCTCGCCGCTGACGGTCCAGGTCAGGTCCAGCCCGGCCTGGCGGATGGAGTCGGCCAGCTCGCCGACCCGGGCCATGCCCGGCGTCGGATCGGTCGGCGCCTCCTCCCCCGCGGTGCGCAGCAGACCCACGACCGTGGACATCTCCGACAGCACGGTCTTGCTGGCGTCACGCACCAGGTCGAGCGCCGCTCGCGCCTGGTCGGGGTCGGCGTCCAGGAGATGGCGCGCGACCCCAGCCTGCACGTTGACGATCGAGATGTGGTGGGCCACGACGTCGTGGAGCTCGCGGGCGATGCGCAGCCGCTCGTCGCTGACCCGGCGCTCGGCCTCGTCCTCCCGCGTCAGCTCGGCCTGCAGGGCGCGGGCCTCCGCCGCCGCCAGCGTGGCCCGGTGACTGCGCACTGCGACCCCGACCGCCGAGGCGGCGGCCGACCACGCGAAGGTCTGCAGGCCAGGGACCCCGCGGTCGTCGAGCCAGTCGCCCTCGGCCACGACCGAGGCGAGGGTGTAGGCGACACCCGAGACGACGCTCGCTAGGACCACGCTGCGCAGGGGTAGTCGGCTGCCGACCGTGTAGAGCGCGACGCAGGTGGTGGCAGCCAGGACGATGCTCCCGTCGCTCTGCAGCACGCCGGCGACCCCCGCCACCGTCGCGAACGCCCAGACCCGCAGCGGCTGCTCCCGCCGGAAGACCAGAGCTGCCGCGGCGAGGGCGAACACGGCCAGGGACCAGCCGTCCGGGCTTCCCGGGAACTCGGGATTCCGGATGACGAGGGTCGGGAGGACGAGGAGGACCAGCAGCGCCGCCAGACACGCATCCGCGAGCCGCGGGTGCGCCGCCGACCAGAGCCGTCCCCCTGCCACGGCTCCTCCTCCGGTCGACCCAGCGATGGCAGGCGCGGACGTGCGCCGGACGGACGAGCCCTCACCTCCCCGAAGGAGGTGAGGGCCCGTGGTCACTGCTGGCGAGCGGCTGCCGCGGCGACGGCGTCGGCGAGCGGGGTCGGCGCCCGGCCGATGAGCGTGGCCAGGTCGTCGCCGACGTGGTGTTCCCCGTCGGCCACGGCCCGGTCGAAGTCCGCGAACAGTGCCGCGGCCGGCTCGGGTAGCCCGGCACCGACGAGGATCTGGGCGTACTGCTCGACCGGCACATCGGTGTAGGCGACGTGCCGGCCCGTGACCGCGGAGACGGTCGCGGCCAACTCGGGCATGGTGAACGCCTCGCCGCCGAGCTCGTACACCGCGCCGTCGTGACCGTCCTGGGTCAGGACGGCGGCGGCCGCCTCCGCGAAGTCGGCGCGGGGAGCCGCGCTGACCTTGCCGGTGCCGGCGGAGCCGACGATGCCGTGCTCGAGGTAGGTGGCCAGCTGGCCCGTGTAGTTCTCGATGTACCAACCGTTGCGCAGGACGACGTGCGGCACCCCGGACTCGACCAGGACCTGCTCGGTGGCGAGGTGCTCGGCTGCCAGAGGAAGGGTCGAGGTGTCGGCGTGGGGGAAGCTGGTGTATGCGATCAGGCGCACACCCGCGTCCTTCGCCGCCGAAATCACGTTGCGGTGCTGCGGCAGCCGCTGGCCGACCTCGCTGCTCGAGACGAGCAGCACCTTCTCGGCGCCGGCGAACGCGGCGCGCAGGGAGTCGGGGTCGGTGTAGTCGGCGCGGCGGACGGTGACGCCGCGGTCCTGCAGGTCGGCGAGCGCCTCGACGCGGCGGCCGGTGGCGACAATCTGGTCGGCGGGCACGCCGCGGGCGAGGAGGGCTTCGACGACCAGTCGGCCGAGGTGGCCGGTGGCGCCGGTGACGACGATGGACATGCGGGTGGTTCTCCTTGGTGAGGTGGGTCCGGGTTGCAGGCTCAGGCGGCCTGGAAAGAGCGCCGGGAGAGGCCGAAGCTGTAGCCGTCCAGGGTGGTGATCACCGGGGCGGTGGGGTCGGTGGCCGCGCCGAGGGCGACGAACAGCGGGGTGAAGTGCTCCACGGTCGGGTGGGCGTAGGGCAGGCCCGGCGCGGCGCTGCGATACCGGGACAGCTCGGCGACGTCGCCACGGGCCAGCGCGTCGGCGGCCCAGCCGTCGAAGTCGGTCGACCAGGCCGGCACCTCGGTCCCCTCGAGCATCCCCCGGGTGATGAACGGCAGGCCGTGGGTCATGTGCCCCGAGCCGACCACCAGCACGCCCTCCTCGCGCAGCGGACGCAGCCGCTCACCGATGGCCAGCAGCCGGTCGGGGTCCTCGGTGGGCAGGGAGAGCTGCAGCACCGGGACGTCGGCCTCCGGGTACATGATCTTCAGCGGCACCCAGGAGCCGTGGTCCAGGCCGCGGCTGGCGTGCTGGTGCACGTGCTCGGTGTCGGGCATGAGGCGGACCACGTCGCGGGCGAGCTCGCCCGCGTCGGGGGTGTCGTAGCGGAACGTGTAGTAGAGCGGGTCGAAGCCGCCGAAGTCGTAGACCAGCTCGGTGGGCCGGGGAGCGCTGATCGACAGCGGCGCGGACTCCCAGTGCGCGGAGACCACCAGGATCGCCTTCGGCTTGGGCAGCGCGCGGGCCCAGTCGTGCAACGGGTTCAGCCACTCGGGCCGCCAGAACGGCATCGGACCACCACCGTGGGACAGGTAGAGGCTCGGCAGCGCCCCGTCCTCCGGCGTCCACGCCCGGTGTGGGTCCAGCGCGGCGACGCGGCGCAGGTGCTGGGCAAAGAGGTGGTCGGCCGGGATGCGGGCGTCCGCAGCGGCGGTCGTAGCGGGACCGAGCGTGGTCATGGTGGACTCCCAGTTGGTTGTCGAGGCAACTGACACTCTGCCGCAACTCACTTGCTGCAGCAAGTATTTCGCCGAACATGTGAGCGCCTCCACTCCACGCGTCGCCGACGACCGCCACCGGGCCGGTCGAGCACGACCCTGCGATAGTTCTCGCCCTCACGTCAGCTCGCGTACCACCCCGGCCAGACCGACACGGAGGGCACTCGTGACCAGCGACCCGGCTGAGGACGATCGAGCGGAGCCCGGCCCCCAGCCGCGGTACCTCCCCGTCGCCGAGCACGGACTGATCGGCGATCTGCACACCGTGGCGCTGGTCGGCACCAACGGCACCATCGACTGGTACTGCTACCCGTCATTCGACTCGCCGAGCGTGTTCGGGGCGATCCTCGACGCCGACCGCGGAGGCTCCTTCGAGCTGGCCACCGCCTCGCCGGCGCGCACCCCGGCAGTTCTACGTCCCGCACACCAACGTCCAGCTGACCCGCTTCTACACCGGCGACGCCGTGGGCGAGGCCCAGGACTTCATGCCCGTCGGCCCGGCCACGGAGACGGCTGACCACCGGTTGGTCCGGCGGGTGCTCTGCGTCCGCGGGACCATGACGTTCCGCGTGCGGGTGTCCCCCCGCTTCGACTACGGCCGCCGGACGCACACCGTCGACGAGCGCGACGGTGGCGTCCTCTTCGGCTCGACGGACCTGTCGCTGTCGCTGACCGCCACGGTTCCCCCCTCCGCTGCGACGGGCGCGATGTCGAAGCGGAGTTCACCCTGGTCGAGGGCGACTCGGCGGTGTTCGCCCTCGACCGCGTCGACGGGGATACCGCGCCGCGCGGTCGCTCCGGCACCGAGGCGGAGGAGCTCTTCGACGCCACGGTCACGTACTGGCGGCGCTGGCTGTCGGCGTCGCGCTACCGCGGCCGCTGGCGCGAGATGGTCCACCGGTCGGCGCTGACGCTGAAGCTGCTGACCTATGCACCGACGGGCGCCATCGTCGCCGCGCCCACGACCAGCCTGCCCGAACAACCCGGTGGCGAGCGGAACTGGGACTACCGCTTCGTGTGGATTCGCGACGCTGCCTTCTGCGTCTACGCGCTCCTGCGGCTGGGCTTCACCAGCGAGGCAGCCGCGTTCATGAACTTCCTCGCGCAGCACATCCCACCGGCAGACGACCACCCCTCTGGCCCCCTGCAGATCATGTACGGCACAGACGGCCGCACCGACCTGGCCGAGGAGGAGCTCCCGCACCTGGAGGGGTACGAGGGCGCGTCCCCCGTCCGGATCGGCAACGGCGCGGCCGAGCAGCTCCAACTGGACATCTACGGCGAGCTGATCGACTCCGTGTACCTGTACGACGAGTGGGCGGAGCCCATCTCCAGTGATGCGTGGGAGGGCCTCTGCGGTCTCGTCGACTGGGTCTGCGACCACTGGGACCAGCCCGACGAGGGCATCTGGGAGACCCGCGGCGGGCGCAAGAAGTTCCTGTACTCGCGGCTGATGTGCTGGGTGGCCGTCGAGCGCGCCATCCGCATGGCCAACCGTCGCGGCCTGCCCGCCGACCGGGCCAGGTGGGAGCGCACCCGCGACGACATCTACCGGCGGATCATGAAGCGGGGCTGGTCGGCACGACGTCAGGCGTTCGTGCAGCACGAGGATGACGACGTCCTGGACGCCGCCGTCCTGATGATGCCGCTGGCGAAATTCGTCGCGCCGACCGATCCCAAGTGGCTCGCCACCCTGGATGCCCTCAGCCTCTACGCCGAGCAGATCGGCGTCGCCGGAGATCAGCAGGGCAACTTCCCCCAGGCCTTCACCCACCTGGCGCTCATCAGCGCCGCCGTGAACCTCGATCGGGCCCTGGGATGGCGCCGGCCTGGAGCAGGCCCGTCGGCCCGCCGGTCCACCGCGGTCGCGGCGGACCGGCAGGGCTGTGCGTCAGCGGGGCTGCGGCTTGCTCTCGTTGAGGCCGTAGACGCGGCCGTCCACGCCGCGGAAGTGGCGGTAGGCGTAGTCCAGGTCGGGCACCCGGTTGATCTCCCCGAGCAGCTCGCCGCCCGCCGCGGCGATCTCGGCGCTGGCCGCCTCGACGTCGTCGACCCGGAAGCCGAAGGCGATGGAGCCGTTGTAGCCGAAGTCCGGGGCGGTCTGCGGCGTGTAGAGCTCCAGCATCCCCCCGTCCGGGAGCGCGTACACGAAGACGCCGTACATCTCCATCGCCAGGGTCAGACCGAGGGTCTCGGTGAGGAACTTCTTCTGGGCGTCGAGCTGCTCGGGCTCGACGGTGATGGAGTGCCAGGTGATGGCGTTGACGTTCAAGGCGGTGTCCTCTTCTCGGTGGGTGGTTGTGTTGCTTCCGAGCGCGGCCGTGGGCGCGCCTGGCTCTGTGGACCCCGTGGCCGGGGAGTGCCGGTCAGTCGGCGTCGCGTCGCCAGGCGACCGTCAGGCCGGCACGGGCACCGAAGCGCTCGAGGTGGCTGCCCAGAGCGTGCTCGAGGCGGTCGAGGGTCTCGACGTCGGACGCCTCGACGTGCAACGTCAGCACGCCGTCGCCGACGAGGATCCGGCCGCGGGCCTCCCCGACGGTGATCGTCCAGGCGCCGTCGGCGTCCTCGGTGAACGGGGCCTTGCGGCCCAGGTGCGAGACCAGCTGCTTGGCGTAGCGGGCCGGGGCGTCGGTGGGCACGTCGGCGCGCGAGGAGAGGATGGTCATCGGTTTTCTCCTGATCGGGTTCGGCGGTCGGGGGGTCCGGTCAGGCCGCCTGGAAGGAGCGGATCGAGTTGCCCATCCACATGCCGTCGAAGGCGGTCGTCACCGACTGGCCGGGCGTGGTGCCTGCACCGAGGGTGAGCAGCAGGGGCACGAAGTGGTCGGCGGTCGGGTGGGCGATGTCCGCGCTCGGTCCCTTGGCGCGGTAGTCGAGCAGGGCGTCGACGTCGCTGCGCGCGATGGCGTCGGTGGCCCACTCGTCGAAGGCGGCGGTGTGGCCCGCCGGCTCAGGCCGGCGGAAGACGGTGAAGCTGCGGGTCATGGTCCCCGAGCCGATGACCAGGATGCCCTCACGCAGGGTGTGGAGCCGCTCCCCCAGCCTCAACAGGGCCTCGGGATCCAGGCTCGGCGTGCTCAGCTGGACGGCAGGCACCTCGACGGCCGGTTACATGGCCACCATCGGGATGAAGGCGGCGTGGTCCAGACCGCGGTCGACGTGCTGGTGCAGCGGAGTGGAGTCGCTCAGCGTCGCGGCGATGCGCCGTGCCAGGCCGGTCGCGCGGGTGGGCGGCCGATGACGGGCCGGAGGGGATGTGCCCGCCGCCGGGCGGAGTCGGCGCTCTTGCGTCGACCCCGGCCGGCGACGGTGGTGTCAGCCCTCGACGGTGACGACGAGCTTGCCGCCGGCGCCGCCGGTGGCGAGCCGGCCCAGGCCCTCGGTGGCCTGCTCGAGGGGCAGGACGTCGGCGACGGTGACCTTCAGGTCCCCGGCCGCGGCCTGTTGGGCGAGCGGGGCGAGGACCTCCCGGGTGGGGGTGGCCATGACGGAGGTGCCGGTGAGCCCGGCGGCGGCGAGGGTGGCCTCGTCGGGCACCGCCGCGACGCCGGCGACCTTGCCACCAGTGCGCACGGCGGAGATGGGGGTGCCGGCGGGGTCCATGCCGTAGAGGCTGACCAGGGCGTCGACGCCGTCGGGGTAGGCGGCGCGGACCTGCTCGGCGACCGGGCCGGCGGTGTGGTCGATGACCCGGGCGGCGCCGAGGGCGGTGAGCCGGTCGGCGTCGGCGGGCGTGCCGGTGGCCACGACGGTGACACCCCGGGCGGCCAGCAGCTGCACGGCGAAGGAGCCGACGCCGCCGGAGGCGCCGTTGACCAGCACGGTCTGCCCGGGCTGGGGGTCGATCGCGTCGATGGACTGCACGGCGGCTGCGCCGGCCAGCGGGAGGGCGGCGGCGGTGGTGAAGTCCAGGCCGGCGGGCTTGGGCGTGACCGTGGCGGCCGGCAGGACGGCGTGCTCGGCGAGGGTGCCGGCCGAGATCGGCGGGGCCAGCAGCACGTGGCCGAGCACCTCGTCGCCGACGGCGACGTGGTCGACACCGGCGCCGACGGCCTCCACGACGCCGGCGGCGTCGCGGCCGATCACGAGCGGGTACTCGTGCGGCAGGCCCATCTGGGCGAGGAAACCGGTGGCGACGGCGTTGTCGATGGGGTTCAGGCCAGCGGCCTTGACCCGGATCAGAGGACCGTGCCCTCGGTGGGCTCGGGGGTGGGCAGCTCGCCGAGCTGGGGCTGCTCACCGGCGGTGGGGACGTGCAGTGCGCGCATGACGGGGACTCCAGGTCAGGTGGTTGCGATGGGGTGCACTCCGGCCACGGGAGGCCGGAACGAGTGGAGGTGGCGCTCGGCGGTCACCCGGTGAGGTCGGCCGCCGATGGGGTCAGAAGGCGTACGGGCCGAACCGGCCCCAGGCCACGAACGCGGCCAGGGCGAGCAGCACGATGTTGACGACGATGTTCGTCGACTCCTTGCGGCGGGCGTGGGTCACCGCGGCGCCCAGCATGAGCAGGGCCAGGCCGGTGGCGGCGATCGGCACCAGCACCGGGACGATGTCCAGCGCGGCGGGCAGGATCAGGCCCGCGGCGCCGAGCACCTCCAGGGCGCCGATGCCCTTGACCGCGCCGTCGCTGAAGTCCTCGGTCCAGCCCATGCCGGAGTCGGCGAGCTTCTTCTTCGGCTGGGTGAGCTTCATCAGCCCGGCGGCGAGGAAGGCGACGGCCAGCAGCCCGGCCACGATCCACAAGACGACGTTCACGTTCTGACTCCTCACGTGCTTTACTTGACGACGCAAGCGACAGTAGTCGCTCGGTACTTGCACCGTCAAGTAACTGTGTCGGTGTGTCGCATTGCTCGATCAAGCGAGGAGAGGTGTCGTGGAAGCGGTCGAGGAGCCGCGGTGGTTGACCGCGGAGGAGCAGCAGACCTGGCTGGAGCTGATCGGGGTGCTCACCTGGCTGCCCGACGCCATCGACGCCCAGCTGCAGCGCGACGCCGGCGTCAGCCACTTCGAGTACCAGGTGATGGCGATGCTGTCCATGGCCCCGCAGCGCACCCGACGGATGAGCGAGGTCGCCGCGCTGGCCAACGGGTCGCTGACCCGGCTGTCCCGGACCGTCGACCGGCTGGACAAGCGTGGCTGGGTGATCCGCCGGCCCGATCCCGAGGACGGCCGCGCCACCCTGGCCGTGCTCACCGACGCCGGCTGGAACAAGGTCGTCACCACCGCCCCCGGCCACGTCGCCGAGGTCCGCCGCCTGGTCCTCGACCCGCTGACCAGGACCCAGGTCCGCCAGCTGCACGAGATCGCCACCCGGATCCGGCAGGTCGTCAGCCCAGGCGGATGCCTCCCGACCCTGGCGACGCCGGACACCCCCTGATTCCCCGAGTGCCGACGTCCCGGTAGGGCGCCACCGTCTGCGCCGCCGTCATTCCGCCATCGGTGGCCACCGGTCCGCAGTCCCGGTCACCGCTGCTCAGTGCGTCAGCTGCCACTTGAGCACGGCCGTGGCAGCGGCGACGACCGCCAGGACGAAGCCCGCCAGGAACACCCGGGTCGAACTGCGCTCCCCGGACACCCACGCCACCACCGAGCCCAACAGGGCCAGCCTGACGTCGACCAGCCCAAGCGCCAGGACGAGCACCACGTCGGCGTCCACCAGGTCGGTCCACGCCAGCAGCAGCATCGCGATGGGTGCGCCGGCGGTCGTCACGATGGGCAGTGCATTCCGGATCTCCCGCCGGACAGCAGTCGTGTCCAGCGATCGGCCCTCGCGGACCCGCAGCCCGACCGCCTCACCCACCGTGTGCGCGACGAAGGTCGAGACCCCCACCCCCAGCAGGTAGAGCACGCCCGTGGGTCCCCGCAGCTCGTCCGGGTGCAGTGCGATCAACGCCGCCATCACCAGGACGTTGCCGTACACGTAGGCGGACACGCGGCTCGCGACGTCCTCGCGGGGCAGGTCGTCCGGTCCACCTGCCCGGCCGGCGCGCCGCGGCAACCTGAGTCTGCTCACCTGGCCGGCCCGGTGACCGATCGGCGACCCCACACGTCAGACCCTCCTCCTGGCCGCGGCAGCCACTCCCCGACCCCCGCCAGGATCGCTGCTCGTGGCTCCACGTGCACGCCCGTCCACGGACGCCCGGTCGGTACCGGTCGCTCACCCGGTTCCCGTGTCCGGTCGAGGTCACGTCGTGTCCGGTGGGTTGTGCGGCCAGTCGACCTGCCCGCCGGTCTGTTGTGGAGGGTGCGCGCTGCGGCTGGGCGTCGATGGCGTCGGGCAGCCAGGTGAGTACCCCGATCAGCTCCAGCCAGGTCTGCTGCTCCTCCGCGGTCAACCACCGCGGCTCCTCGACCGCTTCGATGGCACCTCTTCTCACGCGACGGCGCAGATCTCTCGGCCACGGATCCGGCGGTGCGGTCGACGACCGCCCACGAGCATGATCGAGCACTGGCTGCTTCGGAGTCGACTGCGGCTGCGGGCGGGCCTGCCCGACCACCCGGCCCGCCCGCGTCGGATCAGTCGGTGGCGGGCAGGAACCGCTGGTAGGCGGGGACGGCGACCGCTGCGGTGGCGACGTGCATGGCCATGAGGGCGAGCACGGCGGGAACGCTGGTGCCGGGCATCGAGTCGGCGGCGAGCAGCAGGAGGTCCGGGACGAGGGAGACCACGACCACTGTGGGGACCAGCCAGCGCAGCAGGCGCGCGGGGCGGGCGCTGCGCCGCGTGATGAGCCGCCACCCCAGCGCCCCGACGACGGTGCCGACGACCGTCCACATCAGGAAGACCGGCGCGGTGAGCGGCTGGAAGTCCGGCGAGGCGTCAAGCGGGCCGCGGGCGATGGCGGCGATCACGGAGTTGACGACTGCGGAGCAGACGGTGGCCACCCCGATCGCGGCGGCGAGCGGGTGACGAGCTCCGGAGGGTGCGGTCGACTCCGGGGCGCTGGGCGTGGCGACGGCGGGGCGGCTGGTCATGATGTGCTCCTTGAACAGGGATGGGCGGATCCGGACAGCGGCATCGCGTCCGGCAATGGGGCCGGGAGGGCCGCGGACTCAGGCCAGGGCCAGGGCGGGGGCGTGGGCGGGCGGCCGGAACAGCCAGCGCAGTGCGGCGAACCGGACGAGCCCGATCGTCGCGGTGACGGTGGCGATGACCGCCAGGTCGGTGAGCGCACTGCCCGGGCCAGCCACGGCGTCCCACCCGTACAGCGCGAGGCCGGTCAGGACCATCCCGGCGACGACGAGCGCCCCGCCCTCCGCCTGCGCGGCCTGCCAGGTCACCCGCTCGCCGGCGTGGAAGGTCAGCCGGCGGTGCAACTCGTTGGCCAGCACGGAGGAGGCGACCGATCCCGCGACCATGGCCGCCTGGTCGCCGAACCCGGCCAGGGCCAGGAAGAGGAGGGCGTACACCGCGCTCGAGAGGCCACCGACGACGACGAACCGGGCGAACTGGGCCGGCCCCTCGTCGCTGCGCAGCCGGTCCACGAGCGATCGGCTCCTGCTGACGACGTTCATCGAAGGACTCCTCGAGCGGTGACTTGATTGCGCAAGTGAATGTACAGGGAAATTACTTGCTGTGTCAAGCAACTACAGATCGGTGCTACGCCCGCCTGCCTTAAACCGTGTCGACGAGGGACCGTGTCGACGAGGGACCGTGTCGACTAGGGACCGCGTCAAGAGAAGGAGCCGACGACACCGTGCTCCGCGAGGACTTACAACCTCGTGCATGGTTAGCCCGACGACTTGACCGTGCTGTGTGCAGGACGAGCAGGGTCGTGATGTGTCGAGCACTCTTCCCCGCGCCGCCGCTGTCGCCGATCGCCGGGTGACCGGACTGTCTCGAGAGGTGCTGGCCGAGCTGGTCGCCGAGCTGGGCCCGCGCTGGCAGGCGCGCCAGGACGCGCGGCTGGCCGATCGGCCCCGGCGGCGGGCGGTCGGAGCCGGTGCCCGGTACCGGCTGGTGTTCCTCGACCGGCTGCTGGCCACCCTGGTGCACCTGCGCCACGGAGTCACCCATGACGTGCTGGCCTGCTGGTTTGGGGTGTCCCGTTCCACCATCACCCGCGCGGTCGGAGAGGTCCGCCCGCTGCTGGCCGAACGCGGCTGCACCGTCGACGGCGGGGTCCGGCTGCGCACCCTGGCCGACGTGGTCGCTCATCTGGGCGCCAGCGGGCGGGTCGGCCTGCTGGATGCCACCGAGGTCCGGGTGCGCCGCCCGGCGGCCCACCGGGCCGGCCGGGCTCGGTTCGTCTCGGGCAAGGCCCGCGCCAACACGGTCAAGGCGCTAGTGATCACCGATGCCGCTGGGCGGCTGCTGTTCTGCGGGCAGACCCGTCCGGGCGCCATTCACGATCTGACCCAGGTGCGCCAGGCCGGCCTGGTCGAGTTGCTGGCCCGCACCCCGAGCGTGACCCTGCTCGCCGACGCCGGGTATCAGGGCCTGAGCACCCAGACCGCCGGCGCGGTCCTCACTCCGCGGCCGGCCCGGCGGAAGAACCAGATCCCGGTCTTCCCCGCCGTTGCTGTGGCGCACGAGGCCGAACGCCGGGCTCACTCGGCCAAGCGGATCCGCGTGGAGCACGGCATCGGCCACCTGAAGAACTGGCGGGCCCTGTCACGTCACCTCGGCCGCCGCGAGCACCTGGACACGATGCTGCCCGCGGTCGCCGGACTGGTCTCCAGCCAGGAACGAACCCCACGACCGGGCCAGCTCCACCGCCCACCGAAGGCTCTTCCGGCCGGCACCGCCGCGTGAGCAAACCCGCCCTGAACAGGCATCGGACGGTCCTGATCGGCATCCTGGGTCAGCCCTGAGCACCCTCGGCTCCCCGCGACGGCGTTGCTGCGGCAATGACCAGCCCAAGCCCTACGCCGTGAGCACGGTGGACCGGACCGTCGGCGCGTGCCTGCTGGTACGGCGGAACCCGCGCGTGATCAGGAGTATCGGCAGGAGCAGTTCGAACAGCGCGCCGGGCACGTAGAGGAGCATGCCGGGACCCGAGTCGAGGGTGGCGATGTTGAGCAGCGTGCTCGGGATGGCGAGCAGGATCGCGACATAGCCCACCAGCCCGAGCCACGAGAGCCAGGTGGGGACCAGTCGGCCCCTGAGCAAGACGTACGAGAGCATGAGGCCGGCGGTGCCCGTGAAGCCGTAGATGATGACCTCGTAGTTGGCCACCAGGCTGGTGGTTGCCAGGATGTAGACACCGATGGCGAGGATGGTGACAGCCTCCAGGCAGCGGACCAACAGGTAGCCCCTGGCGAGTCCCTTGCCGTGGCGGCTCAGCACCCCGAGCAGGGCGAGACCGATGCCGGCGTTCGCCAGCGCGCACACGGCCTGCAGCGCGACGCCGGAGGTCAGGCTGCTCCTGCCGGTGGTCGGCGTCGAGAAGTAGCCGAGGACGAGCGAGTCACCGAGCAGGAACGTTCCCGTGGCGGTGAGGAACAGCAGTCCCGCGGTAATGGCAGCCTTCCGGGTCGTGGGGTCGTAGGCACCGTCGGACGCGGCGGTCATGTTCCTGGCATTGCGGGATCGGGTCGTGGTGTCGACCTGGGTGGTCATGGCGGTCTCCGGTTCTCGTGGCTAAATGGGTGGACTGGTCAGCGGTGGGTGGTGGCGTCGACGGTGATGACGACCTTTCCGCCGGCCCGTCCGTCGATCAGGTGCCGGATCGCGGCGGCGGCCTCGGAGAGCAGGAAGGTCCGGTCGACTAGCGGGGTGACCTCACCTGCGGCCACGTGCTCGACCAGCACGGCCAGGTCGACGTGGTTCTCGGAGCAGACCCAGGGCCTGCCGAGGTCCTGGCGGACGAACATCGACAGCAGTGGCGCCCGGAGCGTGCGGTCGTAGCCGCCGAGCCACCGCCCCTCGGTCTCGCCACCGATGATCGTCAGCCGTCCCGCCGGCGTGAGGGCACGCCGCAGGCTGGACAGCGGGGTGCTGCCCCCGATGTCGAGGATCCGGTCGTAGCGACGGCTGCCATCTGTCGGGTCCGTGCGGGTGTAGTCGACGACCTGGTCGGCGCCGAGAGCCCGCACGAGGTCGACCTTCGCGGTGCGGCAGACCCCGATGACGGTGGCACCCCGGGCCTTGGCCAGCTGCACGGCGTAGGTCCCGACGCCGCCCGATGCGCCGAGGACGAGGACCTGCTGGCCGGGCTGGACGTTGGCGTGGTCGCGCACCGCCTGCAGGGCCGTCAGGCCGGAGACGGGGAGCGCGGCGGCCTGGACGAAGGTGAGCTCGGCCGGCTTGGGCACGAGCTTGTCCTCGCGGGCCCGCACGTACTCGGCGAACGCGCCGGTGCCGATGCCGAGGACGGCGTCACCGGGGCGGAAGCGGGTCACCGCGGCACCGACGGCTTCGACGACGCCGGCGACGTCCCCGCCGAGGACGGGGCCCTTCGGTGCCCGGATTCCGTAACCCGCGAGGCGTACGGCGTAGGGCAGCCCAGTCATGAGGTGCCAGACACCCCGGTCCACACCGGCGGCGTGAGCGCGGACGAGGACCTCGTCCTCTGCGATGGCCGGACGCGGGACGTGCCGGACCTGCAGGACCTCCGGGGTCCCGTACCGGTCCTGCACAACCGCTTGCATGCGGGCGGCTCGGGAGGTGGTCATGGTGGGCATGGCAGCAACCTGTCGTCGGTGGTGCGCCTCGAGCTGGTAGACCGACGGTGGCAGGCGCCGGTGGAGCTGCGGTGGGAGTCCGGTGGGAACCGGGTGCAGACCCGGGGACGGTGCGGAGGTACAGCAGCGGAAGGGCTGGCGTGGTGGTGGAGGTCCGGCTCCTCGGCGGTGTGACGGCCATCGACGGCGAGGGGACCCCGCTGGACGTGGGGTCGCCGAAGTGCCGTGTCCTGCTGGCCGCGCTGGCGCTGTCGGCGGGCGAACCGGTGCCGGCCTCACGCCTGATCGACGTGGTGTGGCCCGACGACCCGCCCCGCACCGCGGACAAGACACTGCAGGGGTACGTCGCGCAGCTGCGCCGCGGGCTTGGGGCGGCGGCGATCACCCGGAGCGGCGGGACCTATCGACTCGCGCTGGACCCCGACCAGGTCGACGTGGCCCGGTTCCGTCGGCTGCTGAGCGCCGGGGACGTCGACGGCGCGCTGGACGCCTGGGGCGGCACCCCGCTGGCCGGCCTGGAGGCACCCGGACTCCAGGCCGCGGCAGACGCACTGGTGGACCAGTGGATGGACGCGACGGAGGACCGGCTGCGCCGGCGGCTGTCCACCGACCCGGCGGCCGTCATCGCTGCCCTGACCGAGCAGACCGCGGCTCACCCGTTCCGCGAGGAGCTGTGGGCCCTGCTGATGATTGCGCTGTACCGAGCGGGACGACAGGCCGATGCGCTGTCCGCGTTCCAGCGCGCCCGGGAGCACCTGATCGACGAGCTCGGCGTCGAACCGGGCCCACGCCTGCGGGGGGTCGAGGCGCAGATTCTCGCCCACGACCAGCAGCTCGAGGGCAGCGCCGCGGCGGCGGGCCCACCGGGGCCAGCGCCCGGGCCCGGACCGACCGGGACCGTGACGTTCGGCTTCGCCGAGGTCGCCGATGCCACGCTGCTGTGGGCCCAGCAGGGTCGCAAGATGGCTCAGGCGATCACCCGACTGGACACCGTCGTCCGCGACGTCACCGAGCGGCACGGCGGTACCAGCGTCGTCGCCGCCGGCGAGTCGATCGGCGTGGCGTTCCACCGGGCCGACGATGCGGCCACGTGGGCGACCGACCTGCAGCTCGCGGTCGACTCGGAGTCCTGGCCCGGCGGGATCGAGCTGCGCCTCCAGGTGGCGCTGCACACCGGCGAGACCGCGGAACACGGCGGCGGCTACTTCGGGCTGGCGGTGCACACCGCCTTGCGGCTGGCGGCCGCCGCCCACGGTGGGCAGGTCCTCCTGTCAGCGGTGACGGCCGCGCTGCTGGAACGCGACGACCTCCGAGACCTCGGCGCCTACCGGCTCGACGGCATGGCCGGGGAACGCACCGTGCTCCAGCTGGATGACGGCGACCACCCGATGCCGCGGACCGCCTCTACGGGGCGGGGCGACCTCCCCGGCCGTACCCCTCGGCTCCTCGGCCGCGAGCGAGACCTCGCGGCCATCGCCGACGCACTGGAGGCATCGACGGTCGTCACCCTGGTCGGCCCCGGTGGGGTCGGCAAGACCACGCTCGCACTGGCAGCCGCTCGGCACGCTCGGACCCAGGGCCCCTGGCGGGTCTGGCTCGCCGAGCTGGGCGAGATCTCGAACGACGCCGACGTGCCCGCCACGATCGCGGAGACCCTCGGCGTCATCGGCGGCGCCGGCCGGACCCTGAGCGATTCGATCGTGGCGACGCTGCGCACGCGTCCGACTCTGCTCGTCCTGGACAACTGCGAACACGTCGTGGCCGGCGCGGCAGCGCTGGCCCGGGCGATCGCGGCCGCCGGCGGGGACACGCTGGTCCTGGCCACCTCCCGCGAACCGCTGGCCATCCCCGGCGAACAGCTGCTGCGGGTGGAGCCGCTGGACGTGACCGGCCCCGCGGTGGAGCTCTTCGCAGAGCGGGCCCGCGCCGTGGACGCGACGTTCGACCTGCACGACGTGCGGACGGAGGTCGAGGAGATCTGCCGTCGCCTGGACGGTCTGCCGCTGGCGATCGAGCTCGCCGCCGCACGCACGGTCCACCTGACACCGGCCCAGCTGCTCGATCGGCTCGACGACCGCTTCCGGCTCCTGGCCGGCAACAGCCGGGGCAGCGCGGAGCGTCACCGGACCCTGCAGGCCACCGTGCAGTGGTCCTACGACCTGCTGTCACACCCCCAGCAGCTGCTGTTCGAACGGCTGGCGGTGTTCGCCGGTCCCTTCGACCTGTCCGCTGCGGAGACGGTCGGAGGGCGCGAGGAGCTGGACGCCGTGGAGACCGACCGGCTGCTCGGCGACCTCGTGCAGCGCTCGATCGTCACTGTCGGCCCTGGCCCCTTCGGCCGGCAATTCCGCCTGCTGGAGACCCTGCGGGAGTTCGCGCTCGACCGACTCACCGCACATGGCGACCGGGAGACGGTCGCCGCGCGCCACGCCGAGTGGTGCCGCGAACGGACGGCGGACATCGGCCGGCTGCTGACCGGGCAGGACGAGGTCGAGGGCGTCGCCCGGCTCGCCGAGCTGTGGCCCGACCTGCGCGCGGCGTTCGGCTGGGCCGCCACCACCGGGGACCTCGGCCTGGCCGACGCCCTGGTGCGCCCCGTCGCCCCCGAGGTCAGCCTCCGGCGGCGGGTCCAGATCGGCGACTGGGCCGAACGGATCCTCGAGCTGACGCCACCCGACGACGACTTCCGCCGGGTCTACTGGCTGCTGTGGGCCGGGCACCGGCATGCGCAGGCCGGAGACCGCGAGGCACTCGACGGACTCGTGCGACGCCATGGCCACCGGGATCATCCCGTGATCCGGTTCAACCACACCTACCTGTCGGACGTGGACGTGGACGCCCACGCCGCCTCGACGGACGCGGTCGCGTGGTTGCGCGAGCACGGCGAGCACCGCACGGCGGACATCCTGGACGTGTCCGGTGTCGCGGCGTCCCTCATCGTGTTGCAGCGCTTCGATGAACTCGACGCCGTGGCCGCGGGCATGGCGGAGCGACACCGCCTCCACGGCCCGGCCACCCTCCGGTACTTTGCCCTCGGCCTGCGCGGCTACGCCGCCCAGTACCAGGGCCGGCACGACGACGCGGCCCGGTTGTTCTCGCAGGCCGAGCAGCTGGAGCTCCCGGCCGGGACCTACCGGATCCTGCAGACGGCGCAGGCGCGGCTCGCCTTCGCCGCCGGTGACCACCCGCGGGCGTACCGGCTCCTGCGCGACAACATCCACACGCTCCTCGACAGCGACCACACGGACGTGACGCGCATGATCGCCGTCGAGTTCATCACCATGATGGCGGCCACGGACCGCCTCGCCGATGCGGCCCACGTGCTGCCCTACCTCGACACGACCGGCAGGTTCGCCCTCCTCGCGCGGGAGAGCCTCATCGCTGACGCAGTGCGCCGGATGGAAGCCGACCCGGCCCTGGTCGACCACCTCCGCGGAGACCCGGACGCCCGCGGGGCCCTGACGTTTATGCGGGACGTGCTCGACGAGCTCCTCGGGAGCATGGACGCGGAACGGTGGGCTGCCACGGGTCCCGGCGCGGGTACGGATCAGTCCGCGATCAGCTGATCCTCCGTGAGCTCCCTCAAGATGTCGCGCATGCACTCGAGTGCTTCGCGGGCATCGAGTTGTCGGCCGGCTGAGTGGGGCTCTGGCGTGCCGGCCTCATCGGGCACCAGGGTCTGGACAGCCCGGGTTCCCAGGTCGCCCGCTCTCGACAGGTAGCCGAGGACGCGTGCGGCATCAGGCAGCCGGTCCATCGCCGCCATCATCGTAACGAACTCGGCGGCGGCGAGCCTGACGTTGTCCGTGTAGCCGGTGGCCAGCAGGTCGGCGACATGGGCACGCAGGATCCGGAAGGCTCGTGACCGCTGCCCGCGCCGGAACGCCGCTCGTGCCTCGACGGGAGGATTGACGGAGCTGGTCCGGTCCGGGACGTCGACACGGGCCGCCTCCTCGAACAGCTGGTCGGCTTGGTCGAGCCGACCCTGGAACGAGGCGGAGTGGCCGAGCATCGACAGGGTCACGTAGCGCAGGGTCGGCGGCCCGTGGATGCGGTACCGCTCGGCCAGAGCGGAGACGAAGCCGTCGAGCTGATTGAACTGCCCGGTGCTCAACAGTCCTGCCCCGACGCCGGCGATCTCGGTCAGGGCGGCCGCGTGCTCCTCGCCTCGCCGGCGGAGCCAGGCCACTGCCTCGGGTGAACAGTCCAGGAGCTGTTGTCCGTCGTCGTGGAAGTAGGCGCGGGTGAAACGGATCAGCGCGTGGTCGGGCTGCCCGTAGCGGTGGACCAGCGCCTCGTAGCCGGCGTGATCGCCGACCTGCATGTAGCGGTAGGCGGCGCAGGCCAGCCAGTAGAGGACCTGGTCGGCGTCGGTCCGGGGGGTGATCGCCAGGATCCGCTCGGCCCACTCGCTGATCTCGGTCTGCCTCCGGAGGTTGACCTCGGTGGCGACGGGGCGGACGAGTGCGCCGGCCAGCTCCCGGTCGCCGGCGCGCACGGCCCTGTCGACCGCGGCGCGGAGGTCAGGCCAGAGCTGGCCGAGCCGGGCGACCCCTCGTTCTCGCCCGGGCCGACGAGAAGCTGGTGGACGTGGGCGATCTGGCCGAGGCACCAGTGCGCGTGCCGGTCAGCTACCACCCGGGACGAGGGGCCGTGTCGGAGCTGCTCGGCGGCGAACTCCCGGACGGTCTCGAGCATCCGGAAACGTCGGCCGAACGGGGCGGACTCGACCGCGAGCATCGACCGCTCGACCAGATCCTGCAGCAGGTCGTCGACATCGGCTGAGTCCAGCTCGTCATCACCGGCCACCTGTTCGGCAGCGTCGAGGTCGAACGGGCCGGCGAAGACCGAGAGCCGCTGGAGGGCCGCCCGTTGGTCGCGCGTGAGCAGGTCGTGGGACCAGGCGATGGTCGCCCGCAGGGTCCGGTGGCGCTCCGCGCCGGTCCGGCGGCCGCCGGTCAGGAGCCGGAGGCGGCTGCCGAGTCGCTCCACCAGATCGGGCGGGGTCAGGGTCCGGGTGCGGGCGGCGGCCAGCTCGATGGCAAGCGGGAGTCCATCGACGCGACGGCAGATCTCCTCGATCTCGCCTCGGTGCGCGTGCGGGTCGAACGTCGACGACACGGCCCGGGCGCGCTCGGTGAACAGCTCGGCGCCCGGCCCGGCTGGGTCCAGAGGTGGCACTGGTATGAGCTGTTCGTCGGCGATGCCCAGGGCCTCCCGGGACGTGGCCAGCACCCGCGCGCCCGAGCATCCCTCGGCGATGGCGGAGGCGAGCGCGGCGGCACCGTCCAGGACGTGCTCGCAGTTGTCCAGAACCACGAGTGGAGCAGCGCCCTGCAGGAACGCGACGATCGACTGGGTCAGCGTGCACCCCGCGGTCTCCCACACCTCCAACGCGTCGGCAACTACACGGGGAATATCGCCCGACGAGCTGACGGTAGCCAGTTCCACGAGCCACGCTGCACCGCCGAGATGGGCGTCCCGCCGCCGCGCCGCGGCCAGTGCCAACCGTGTCTTGCCGATCCCGCCCGGACCCAGCAACGTCACGACCGGCGACCACGCAAGGGCGTCGGCGATGCCATTGAGGTCGCTCTCCCGGCCGAAGAGCCGGCCCGGTCGACGAGGGAGATTGCCTCGGCGGAAGTCGTCGGCGTGCAACGGCGGGTGCTCGCCCTCGCCCAGCTGGAGAATGCGTCGTCCGGTTGCGTCGCCCTCGAGACGATAGGTGCCCAGGTGGTGGAGGTCGCTGCAGTCGAGGAGGTCCGAGGTCGTCCCGGAGATCAGGGTCTGACCACCGGAACCGGCGGCGGCCAGGCGCGCCGCCGCGTTGACGGCCGGGCCGAAGTAGCTGTCGGCCCGTTCATCGGCCTCGCCGGTGTGCAACCCGATCCGCAACCGCGGCTCGACACCTCCCGGCCACGGCTCGGTGCTCACCTCCACCTGCAGCTCCGTGGCCCAGGCGACGGCGTCGTCGGCGCGGTGGAACGCCGCTCCGTAGGACTCGCCGCCGCTGGTGAACACGTGTCCGCCCTGGTGGTGCACCGATTCCCGCACCACCGTGTCGAGGCGGGCCATCGCCGCGGCCATCTTCGCCCGATATGTTCCCCACAACTGCGACGAGCCCTCGACATCGCAGAAGCCGAACGTCACCGTCCCCGTGGGACGACCTGACCCCGAGCCCGACGGGACCGGTCCGCGCAGGTGTTCGTCCTGTTCCAGGACCCTGGACTCGAGGTCGCGCAGGCGCTGGCCGGGTTCCACTCCGAGGCCCTCGACGAGGTGCCGACGTGCCGCCTGGAACGCCGCCAGCGCATCTGCCTGTCGGCCGACCCGGTAGAGGGCCGTCATCAACACCGACCAGAGGCCCTCGCGGAAGGGATGGTCCGCGGTGAGTTCGGTCAGCGGGCCGATCGTGGCCTGCGGATCTGTCTCGAGGCGCCGCTCGAGGTCGGTCTCCACCGCGCCTAGCCACAACTCCACGAGCCCGTCCACCATGGGGTCCAGAGCCGGCGCCGCCAGCCCGGCCAGGGGACGTCCCGTCCACTCCGCCAGCGCGGCCTCGATGTTCCCGAGGCCGAGCTGTCGCCGGAAACGCGTCACGTCGACCGCGTCCGCGGCCACCGACAGTCCGTAGGCCGCGCCGATCCGGACGATGGCTCCCGGACCGAGTCCCTGACGGAGACGGACGACGTAGGACTGCAGGGTCTTGGCCGCCGTCCGAGGGGGTTCCGACGCCCACACCAACTCGACCAGCCGGCTCACCGGGAGGAGCGCCCCCGCGGATAGGGCGAGCGCCGCCAGCACGGTCTGGCACTTCGCCGGGCCGACGTCCACCGGCGTTCCGTTATCGGCGGTGACACCGACGCCACCCAAGAGCTGGATCTGCACCACCGGGCTGCTCCCGCCCTCGGGCCCTCACCCTCCCACGCTCGTCGCCCGCCCGGGGCACGCGGCGTCCCTCTCGTGCCTGCGGCGGTGGGGTGACGGCGTCCGACCCGGGCTCCACCGGTCCCCGACCGGTGCTCCACCCACGGGTGTCACGGTCCCGTCATGACCACAGTGCAGAGCCCCACCTTCAGCGTCGGCCGCCGCGTTCCGGACCAGCCCCGCCCGGACGTCCCTGGTCTATCCATCCGCACCGCGAGCCTCGTCGCGGGGATCGGACTCCTCGCCATGGCGATCCTGACCCCGTACGCGCGCTTCGTCGTCCTCGACGGTCTCGTCACCCCAGGCGATGCCGCCGCGACGGTGCAGGACCTCGCGGGTTCCGAAGGTCTGTTCCGCTCGGCCGTCGCCAGCCTCGCCGTGGTGGCCGTGCTCGACATCGTCGTCGCCGCCGCGCTCTTCCATCTCTTCGCGCCGGTCGACCGCGTGGCCTCGATGTTCGCCGCCTGGCTGCGGGTGGCCTACGCCTCGGTGTTCCTGGTCGGGATCGGCACGCTCGCCGGCGTCCTCCCCCTGTCGGGTGACCCGGACCAGGCGATGGAGGGCATCGACGCCTTTTACGACATCTGGAACGCCGCCTTGATCCTGTTCGGCGCCCATCTGATGGCGATCGGCTACCTGGCGTTCCGATCGGTGACCGTGCCCAGGGTCCTCGGCGTCGTGTACCTGGTCGTCGGTGCGGGCTACCTGATCGATCGGTTCGGCACTCTCCTGCTGTCGGACTACCCGATCAACATCGCCGCGTTCACCGGCCCGGGTGAGATCGCGCTCGTCGTCTGGCTGCTGCTCAAGGGCGTCAGGTCCCCCTCCCCCGCCGACCCGCCCCTGCCGGCCGACCGCCCCCCGGCCGCGATCTGACCCCGGCCGATCATCCAGGACCGCTACGACGCAGGACCCGGCCGTCCCGCGATTGCGGGGCGGCCGGGTCCTGGGACGGACGTGCGCGCTCAGGCCGGCGACGGCTCGGAGTTCCGGTCGGTCGAGGTGAGCGCGACGACGGCGGCGGGGTTGCGGCACCGACGATTAGGCGTCGCGCCGCCGGAGGAGCAGGCCGGCGCCGGCCAGCGCCCCGGCGACCCAGGCCAGCAGCACCAGGAGGCCTGCCGAGGCCGACAGGTTGCCATCGGCGATGTGCGTGCTGACCATCGAGGCGCCGGCGTTGCTGGGTAGGTACGGCAGGAGGTCCTGCCAACTCGAGGGGAGCAGCAACCCCAGCCCGGGCAGCACGAGCAGCAGCCCGAACAGCGCCGCGATGCCGCCTGCGGGCTGCGGACGAGAAAGCCGAGCGCCACGGCGAACACCCTGATCAGGGTGAGGTAGCCCGCCACGCCGACGAGGGCCCGCAGGGCGCCGGGAGCCAACAGGTCCGTCCCGTGCGTGCCCAGGAGCTGGCCGCCAAGGAAGGCGGCGAACCCGGCAGCCAGCATCAGCGCGAAGGTCACGCCTGCGTAGAGGGTGGCCTTGGCCCACAGCACGGGCAGCCGTCGGGGCACCGCGCCGAACGTCGCCCGGACCATGCCGGTGGCGTACTCCCCGGTGACCAGCAGGACACCGAGCACGCCCACGGCGAGCTGCGCCAGGTTGTACCCGGCAAGGGTGGTGTCGATCGGGCTGAAGGAGGCCAGCGCCTCCGGTGGCATCGTGGACCACTGCCGGGTCGCGGCCCAGCCGAAGACCCACCCGGCCGCGACCATCGTCACGACCGCCGCGATCAGGGTCAGTGTCGTCGAGCGCAGCGACCGCATCTTGATCCACTCGCTGTTCAGGACCCGGGCCGGCGTGACGGGCCGGACGCGGACCGGGACCCGGACGGCGGTCGGGCTCGTGGGCTCTGCCGTGAGGATGGTGCTCATGCTGCGCTCCTGAGGGTGTGGCCGGTCGGGGTCGTGGCCTAGACGAGTGAGTCCGAACCGGATCAGTGGTCGTAGGCGATCAGGGATCTTGTGACGGGCTGGCCGGTGGCGCGGTTGTGCCAGATGGCGGCGGTCAGGGCGAGCAGCCGTTGCGCGACGCGGGCGGTGACCCCGGCCAGGCTGCGGCCGCCGTGCAGCTCGAGATCGAGTTGGCCTTTGAGTGTGTCGTTGACCGACTCGATGAGCTGGCGGATCGGGGCCAGCAGCGCCTGGCCGGGACGGGTCGCGCGGTTGCGGTAGGCCGGGCGGAGCAGCTCGACGCCGCGGGCGTGCAGGTAGTCGTCGAGTTCGGCGGAGGCATAGCCCTTGTCGGCGATGATCAGCAGCCCCGGCCGGGCGGTGAGCAGATGGGCGTCGTGGTCGAGCACGGCCATCAGCACCTGGCGTTCGTCGAGCTTGGGATGGGCCAGCGCCCAGGTGATCGGCAGCCCGGCTGGGGTGCAGATCAGGTGCAGCCGCAGTCCCCAGAAGTAGCGAGAGTGGGAGGCGCAGTAGCCGTAGCCGGCGGCGCCGGCCAGCTCCGAGCGCCGGGCCGCGGGGCGGGAGCGGGCGCACTCCACCGGGGTGGAGTCGACCAGCCAGACCGGATCAGTCCACAGGTCGGTGGCAGCGGCCAGGTCCCGGATCACCCGGCGCAGCAGCGGCACCGCGCCGCGCAGCCGCTTGTTGTAGCCCGATTGTTCGGGCAGAGAGGGAAACGCCCCGGGCAGCCGCTGGGGGATCAGCCGCAGCCAGCGCGCCTCGGAGCGGACGTCGAGCAGCGCCTGGGCCACGGCCAGGGTGAGCAGCTCGGCGTCGGTCAGCCGGGGCGGGCGACCGGGGCGACGGCGGGGGCCCAGATAGTCATCGATCCAGACATAGAGTGCGGTCAGGAGGGTGTTCAGGTCGGTCCTCACAACCCGAGCCTGAACACCCTCCGCCCCTCTCAGGGGCAGGCGAGCCGCCCGCTGCAGGGCCGGGCATTCGGACTTACTCGTCTAGTACTCGACCTCGTCGCGGGTCATCTCCATGAAGGCCTCCTCCAGGGAGGCCTGCTTCGGTGCCAGTCCGTGCAGACCGATCCCGAGGTCACGGGCGCGGTCGCCCACCTGCGCGGCGGTGAGGCCGGTGACCTCCAGCGTCTGGGGCGTGGTGAACGAGGTGGCGACGTCCGGGCCGGCGAGTGCCGCGGCCAGCGCCGCGGCCTGCGGGGAGCGGACGAGGACCGCACTGCTTGAGGCCTGCGCGATGAGCTCGGACATGGGCATGTCCGCCATCAGCCGACCCCGGCCCACGACGATGACGTGGTCGGCCGTGACGGCCATCTCGCTCATCAGGTGGCTGGAGACGAAGACCGTGTGCCCCTCGGCGGCGAGGCTCTTGAGCAGGTCCCGGATCCAGCGGATGCCCTCCGGGTCCAGGCCGTTCACCGGCTCGTCCAGGACGAGCGTCTCGGGATTGGCCAGCAGCGCGGACGCGATGCCGAGACGCTGTCCCATCCCGAGCGAGAAGCCTCCGACCCGCCGGTGGGCAACGTCCTGGAGACCGACCATGTCGATGACGTCGAGGACGCGGCCTCTCGCGATCCCGTGGGTCGCCGCGAGTGCCAGCAGGTGGTGGTAGGCCGACCGGGAGGTGTGGACGGCGCGCGCCTCGAGCAGGGCACCCACCACCTGCAGTGGCTTGGCGTGCTCCCGGTAGCGCTTGCCACCGACCGTGACCGTGCCGCTGGTCGGTGCGTCGAGGCCGAGGATCATTCGCATCGTCGTCGACTTGCCGGCGCCGTTGGGCCCCAGGAAACCGGTGATGATGCCCGGCCGGACCGTGAAGGTCAGGTCGTCGACGGCGGTCTTGTCGCCGTAGGTCTTCGTGAGGTGCCAAGCTCGATCATGGTGCTCGTCCTTCCGGTTCGGTCGACCGCGTCCGGAGCGGCCAGAAGTGGGCAGGGGCAGCGGCCGGGCCGCGATCGGCCCGGCCGTGCCCTCCGACGGTCAGGCGTCGACGCCGCGGTACGCAGGCGCGGAGCCGGCGACCATCCCGGCGGTGACAGGCGAGGGCCTGAAGCCCTTGACGACCAGCCAGACGCCCAGGGACAACTCCCAGACGAAGATGGGAGGCATGGTGAGCAGGAAGGAGGCCGAGCCCATGCTGTGGAAGCCGAACAGCACGGCCACCGTGGAGGCGATGAGCAGCGGGCCGCCGATGAGGCCGATCATCGGGATGATCCGTGGCACGAGCCCGGACCGGTACAGCAGGTAGCCCAGGAGCAGCCCGTTCACGCCGGCCAGCAGGTTGGGACCGAACAGCTGTGTCCACTCCCGCATCGCGGCGAGCGACTGGCCGGTGGTGGTCATGGCGGCATCTGCTCCGGCAGCAGATCCGGCCTGCCGCAGGGTCACGAGGGAGAGAAAGCTGACGACACCGCCGATGATGATGGCGGCTTCGAGGACGCGAGAGGTGACGAAGGCGAGGGCGACGCCCTCGTTCTGCCGCTTCAGCACCGAGAACAGCGCGACGGCAGTGCCGACGCAGGCGAGGGCATTGACCACATCGAGGAAACTGCCCCAGAGCGCGCGCATGTCATCGGCGCCGGAACTCATGATGTAGCCCGCCGGATCGTCCAGCACGGGCGTGATGAGGAGGAGCGCGGGGATCGAGGCGGCGAAAGTGAGCACGTAGAGCCCGCCCGCGATGAACGCGGTCCTCCGCAGCTTGTCGGTCGACGGTCCTCGCGTTCCCGAGGTCCGGGTGGTTCGGACGGTGGTCGTCATGTCGATCTCCCTGTGTGGGTTGATGGGTCAGCGAGGCTGGGTGCAGGGCACATCGGGCGGGGAGGGTCGACCTGGGCGACCGAGATCAGTGGCAGGCCGGCGTCCCGGACCTTCTGGAGCAGGCCGTGGAGCGCGGCCTGGTCGACCACCGGGCCACTGAGGACGGTGGTGCCGTCGCTCTCGTTGGTGAGGCTCATCCCGTCGAACCAGGCGGCCCATCGGGAATGCAGGCGCCCCTCGAGGCGAATCTCGTACTGGCCGAGCTCCGGAGAACGGTCGGTCGACATCTCACTCATCGACCCCTTTCCGCGTTGCTCGTCCGGATGGATCTCGACCGGCTGTCCTGGCGTCCTGCTGGGTTCGGTCGGAATGTAGGAGGAGATGTGATGAGGGCGGATCACCACATGTGTTGATTCGACGTGGCGATCCCGGCCGATCCGGACCGGCGGCCTGCCCGGAGGTACCGGTCGACCGAGCGTGGCCGGCGGGTCCGCCCGCTCTGGACCTGGTCGTGGGTCCCGCCCACGGAAAGGTGGGCGTCGTGCCTGCGCGGAAGCCTCAGTCGCCCGCGGCAGACGGGGTCGGATGGGGCTTCATCTCGCTCTACACGTTGGCGTACATGGGGGCCACCCTGCAGCTGCTCGCGCCCGTGCTAGTCACCCTGGCGTTGAAGATCAACTCGCTGGTGGGGAGCGAGCAGGCGCCGAACAGCCTGGCGCTCGTCACCGGCACCGGCTCCCTGCTGGCGATGGTCGCCAATCCGTTCTTCGGCAAGCTGAGCGACCGCACGTCATCGCCCTGGGGCATGCGACGGCCGTGGATGATCATCGGTCTGACGGGCGGTGCCCTCGGCATCCTCGTCGTCGCCGCGGCACCCACCATCCCGGTCGTCCTGGTCGGATGGTGCATCGCGCAGCTGTTCTTCAACGCACTGCTCGCCGTCCAGGTGGCGGTGCTGCCCGATCAGGTCCCGGCGGCTCAGCGCGGCCTGGTCTCCGGCGTCCTGGGTGTGTGTCTGCCCATCGCAGCGGTGAGCGGCACCTTCCTGGTCCAGCTGTTCAGCGGCAACCAGCTCGCCATGTTCCTGGCCCCATGCGCGATCGGCGGTTCGTTCGTCCTGCTCTTCGCGGTCACGCTGGAGGACCGCCGGCTGGCCAGGGTGGACAGACCGGATTGGTCACTGCGGGAACTGGCCGGCACCTTCTACGTGAGCCCGCGGCGGAACCCGGACTTCGCGTGGGCGTTCGCCAGCCGCTTCCTGTTCGTACTGGCCTACGCCATCCTGACCACGTACCAGGCCTACTTCCTGCTGGACGAGCTCGGGAGCGCCGAGGCCGACGTGCCGCACCAGATCTTCCTCGGCACACTCGTCCAGTCCGCCGTCGTCGTCCTCGCTTCCCTGGTCGGTGGCCGGCTGTCCGACCGGACGGGACGACGCAAGATCTTCGTCCTCTCCGCCTCCGTCGTGTACGGCCTCGCCCTGTTCCTGGTCGCCGTCACCAGCGACTTCAACGGCTTCCTGGTCGGCATGGCCATCAGCGGTCTCGGTTTCGGCATCTACGTGGCCGTCGACCTCGCGCTCGTCACCGATGTGCTGCCCGACGAGGACAACGCCAGGGACCTCGGGGTCTTCAACATCGCCAACGCGCTTCCCTTCTCCGTTGCGCCGGCCATCGCGCCGGCCGTCCTCGCGGTCGGCGGCGGCAGCTACGGCGTGCTGTACGCCGTCGCCGGGGTCTGCGCCCTCACGGCGGCGGTCGCCGTCCTCCCCGTGAAACGCGTCCGATGAGCGCGGACCGGGGCCCTACCGGTCGTCGAGGACGGCGCCGCCCGGGCGGTGACCGCGGGCCCGCGACAGCAGGGCGAGCTCCCCTGCCCGGCGCACCGCTGCCCGACGGCTGTTGACCCCGAGCTTGGCGTAGATGTGGTTGGTGTGGGTCCGGACCGTGTGCAGGGACACGACGAGTTCGCGAGCGATGGCCGGGCCGTCCAGGTCGCTCCCCAGCAGCCGCAGCACCTCCAGCTCGCGTTCGCTCAATGGTTCGATCACCCCCTGGTCGACGGGCGGGCTGCCCGCGGTGCTCTGCAGGGCGGCCAGGAGCCGACGGACGTAGCCGGGAGCGGTCCCCTTCCTCGCGAGCGCTCGGAGCAGGGGGGCCAGGGGCGGGCCCTCGTCCGCGAAGACCCGGACGTAGCCCTCCGGCTCGGCCAGCGTCACCGCCCGCCGCAGGCTCGCCAGCGCAGCCGGGAGGTCGCCGTGCGCCTGGTGGGCCAGAGCCTGCAGCACCAGGACCTCGATGGCGGTCCCGGTCCTCTCCCCCTCGTCCGCCGCCCGAAGGAGGCGCTGCACGAACGAGGTCACCGCGTCGGTGGAGCGCGTCGCCGTGGGCTGGGCCAAAAGCGCCCGGGCGAGCGTGATGTGCTCGAACTCGCGCAGGTAGCTGAGCTCGTCGTCGACGGACAGACCTCGCTCGTGCGCCCAGTCGAGCGCCCTCGCCCACTCCCCCTGCGCGATCCACACCCGGGCCCTCAGCGCCGCGACCGGCCGCGCGTCGGGAGAGAAGTCACCGGTGTACAGGCGCTCGGCCTCGTCCAGCAAGTCGACTGCGGCGCCGAGATCTCCGCCGGCCTGGCGAACCCGGGCCATCCCGACGCGCCAGCGGTAAGGGTTCTTGGGCAGACCGTTGTGCTCGCCCAGTTCTCTGCTCCGCTGTAGGTGCTGCACGGCGGCCTCGAGGTCATTGCGCTCACGGAACAGGTCGCTCAGACCCACGTGCATGTCCGCCGCTCCCCGGAGCACGGGAGTCGCCTGTTCGGCTCGCTGCAGTCCCCGCTCGTAGGTGCTCATCGCCTGGCGGAGACGGCCCTGAGCAATCCGGATGTCCGCCAGGGTGACGGCACCGCCGACCACGTCGGAGAGGTATCCGGCCCGCTCCAGACTCGCCATGCCGTCGGCATACCAGCGGTGCGCTGCACCGAGGTCCCCGGTCGTCCAGTACGCGAGACCCAGGAGGGCTGCAGCGGCTCCCCGCCGGGAGGGGTCGTCCTCGCCGACCAGGTCGAGCGCCCGCCGGGCGTGGCTCATGGTGCCGGCCACGTCGTCGAGGATCCGGGCCTGGCCGGCACGGTAGACGGCGATCGCACTCGGTAGGCGGCGGAACTCCGCCTCGTCCACGACGACCATCTCCGCCGCGGCGGTCCGGGAAACCGTCTGGTCACCTGTCCCCGTGGCCAGCAACCGCTCGGCGTCCCGGAGCCGCGCCTCGACGCCCTCAAGCTCGCCGAAGGTCATGAGCGCCCCGACGTACCCGACGCTCAGCACGGGCCGCACGTGCAACAGCTCGTCGGGAAGCGCCTCGAGCCAGCGACGCAGGGTGGCCTCCTGCCGCCCCTGGCGCAGTGCTGGGATCGCCAGCTCGACCAGATCCGCCGCTCGCGCGACGTCGCCGGCGGCCAGCGCGTGGTCGATCGCCTCCGACCGTTCCCCGTTGTCCTCGTACCAGTCACTGGCCCGCCGGTGCAGCTCCGGGATCCGGCCGGGCTGCTCGTCCAGCACGCGCGCCCGGAGCACGTCGGCGAAGAGGTGGTGGTACCGGTACCACCGGCGCTGGTCGTCCAGCGGGATCAGGAAAGGTTCCCGCGGTCGAGGGCCTCGAGCGCGGCCCGGCCGCCGTCCTGGCCCGTCACGGCGTCGCAGAGCGACCCGGTCAGCCTGCTCAGGACGGAGGTCCGCAGCAGGAAGTCCCGGACGTGGTCGGGCTGGCGCTGCAGGACCTCTTCGGCGAGGTAGTCGACGATGTAGCGGTCGTCTCCGGCGAAGGCCGCGATGAAGCCCGCGACGTCGTCCCGCCCCTGCAGCGACAGCGCCGCCAGCTGGAGCGCGGCGATCCAGCCTTCGGTGCGTTCCTCCAACGCTGCGACGTCCGGTGCCGTCAGCGTGAGCCCCATCGAGCGGTTGAGGTACTCGGCCGCCTCGTCGGACGTGAAGCGCAGGTCCGCGGCGCGCAGCTCGAGCAGCTCGCCGCGCGCTCGGAGCCGCGGCAGTGGCAGCGCGGGATCGGCGCGGCTGGCGACCACCAGGTGCAAGCTGCGGGGGCTGGTGTTCCAGCAGGAAGGCCATGCTGTCCTGCACCTCGCGCGCCTCGATGACGTGGTAGTCGTCGAGCACCAACACGACGTCGTCCGGGACGGCGCTCAGGTCGTTGAGCAACGTGGCAAGGACCGCGTCGGTCGACGGCTGCGGCGCCTGCAGGAGCGAGAGCGCACCGGAGCCGGCCCCCGGCGCCGCCTTCTCGAACGCGGCGGCGAGGTACGTCCAGAACAACACCGGGTCGTTGTCGCGCTGGTCGAGGGACAGCCACGCCACGGACCGCCCACCGGCCGGAGCTGCGGCCAGCCAGTCCGTGATCAGCGTCGTCTTGCCGAAGCCGGCCGGAGCCGACACGAGCGTCAGCGCCGACTCCGCTCCCCGGCTCAGCCGCCCGTTCAACTCCGGACGCCGGATCACACCGAGTCGCCGCCGGGGGACGTAGAGCTTCGTCGCGAGGAGAGGGCCGGTCATGACCATGCGAGGCCGGCCTCGTGGACGCAGATCGCGATCTGGACCCGGTTCGTCACGTCCAGCTTGACGAAGATGTGGGAGACGTGGGCCTTGACGGTGGGCAGGCTCATGAAGAGGTCGCCGGCGATCTCAGCGTTGGACTTGCCCTGTCCGACCGCGACTGCGACGTCTCGCTCACGATCGCTGAGCTGCCCGAGGCGGGCGGCCGCGGTGCGCGCTCGTTCGGCGTTGACGCCGGTCGATTGCGCGTCGACGACCCTCCGGATCAGCTGCGCGGTCACGCTGGGCGACAGCATCGGCTCCCCCGCGGCGACCTTCTGGATCGCCTCGACGATCATCGCGGCAGAGGTGTCCTTGAGGAGGAACCCGCTCGCGCCCTGGGCCAGTGCCCGGACGACGTGGTCGTCGGCGTCGAAGGTGGTGAGCACGATGACCTTGGGCGGGTCGGGTTGCTCGGAGAGGCGCTGGGTGGCGGTCAGCCCGTCCATGCGTGGCATGCGGATGTCCATCAGCACGACGTCGGGGTGGGTCCGGGTGATCACCTCGAGGCCCTCGCCGCCGTCGCCGGCCTCGCCGACGATCTCCAGCTGCAGCGCGCCGCGCAGCACGAGGCCGAGTCCGGCGCGGACCCAGGGGTCGTCGTCGACGAGGACGACGCGGATCGGCCCGGCGCTCATCGGTCCCACGGAAGCCAGGCCCGGAGGACGAAGTCGCCGTCAGCCATGACGCCGTGCTGGCAGTGGCCGTGGCTGGCCGCGGCCCGCTCGGCCAGTCCGACGAGGCCGAAGCCGGTGGCGTCGTTGCCGTGGTGGTTGTCGTCCACACGGACCGGGTTCTGGACGATGAGGTCGACCCCGTCCCCCGGACGACCCGTCAGTTCGACGGTGACGGCGGCATGCGGGGCGTGCTTGCGGGCGTTTGTCAGGCCCTCCTCCAGGATCCGGTAGGCGCTGCGGCCTGTGGACACCGGAAGCGCGTCGCGGTCCTCGAGGTCGGAGTGCACCGTGATGTGTGCGCCGGCGGCGCGCTCCTCGTCGAGCAGGGTGTCCAGATCGCCCAGGGTGGGCTGCGGCCGGTGGCCGGTCGGGTCTTCGCCCCGTTCGGTGTCCCGCAGCAGACCCAGGATTTCCCGCAGGTCGGCGAGGGCGGCCTGAGAGTTGGCCTGGATGATGCCCGCCGTCCCCTGGGTCTCGGCCGCGCTGAGATCGGTGCGGTAGACCAGCGCCCCGGCGTGCAGCGCCACCAGCGACATGCGGTGTGCCAGCACGTCGTGCATCTCGCGGGCGATGCGCGCCCGCTCACCCGCCTGGGCAGCGGCGACCCGCAGCCTCTGCTCGCGCTCGGCGCGCTCGGCCCGGTCACGCAGCGAGGTGACGAGCTCGCGACGCGCACCGACGTACATGCCCACGGCGACGACGACGCCCGTGGCGAGAGCCGTGAAGATGAGGTTCACGTACCAGGGCAGCGCCTGGTCCGGCTGCACGGCGTAGAGGATCTGGCCGGTCGCGACGGACAGCACCGCGGTCGGCAGGACCTCGGGCCAACGCCGGCGGGCCGACAGCGACACCTGGCAGACGACCCACGCGCCGATGGCGCTGGCCGAGACCGCGGTCGCAGCCACGGTCAGGACCGTGACGGCCAGCGGCCGGCGACGGCGGAACTGCATGGCCGCGACAGAGGCGACGCCGAGGGCGACGTCGATCCACAACAGCGCCCCGGCCGAACCCCACTCGTCCCGGGCGACAATCAGCCAGAGCGCGCCAACGGCGACCGCGAACAGTGTGCCTCGCCACCTGCCGCGCCCAGCCATCTCCGGCCGTTCAGCCTCGCCGGCGAAGCCCACGGTCGGAGCGTAGAGCGGCGCGGCGTGTGCGACCGACCAAAGTCGCTGGGAAGTCGACTTCGGTCGAGCCCGGACCGACCGCAGCCGGATGTGCCGGCTCCGTCACGGCAGCAGTCTGGCCACATGACGCCGGCGGTCGAACCGATGTCATCACCACGAGTTGAAGGAGAGCTGCCATGACCAGCCTCAGCACGGACACCAGGCAGGACCGAACCGGCCGGACGGGCACCCCGGCAACGGCCGAGGTCTCGCTGCCCCGCCTCTACTTGATGAGACTCGGCTATCTCGTCATGGCCGTCGGACTGGCCGTCACCAAGTGGCCGTTGCTCGTCGACGGCTCCAGGCCATGGCCGCTGATGGAGGGAGTCGTGACGTGCATGCTGGTGGCGTTGTCGGTCCTGGCGTTCGTCGGGCTCCGCTACCCGGTGAAGATGCTCCCCGTGCTGCTGTTCGAACTGGCCTGGAAGGTCATCTGGGTGGCCGTCGTCGCGCTACCGCTGTGGACCAGCGACCAGCTGGATCCGGCCACTGCAGAGGTCTTCTATTCCTGCCTCGTGGTCCTGATCGTCCTGGCGGTCATCCCGTGGCGCTACGTGTTCGCGCAGTACGTGCAGGCGCGTGGGGACCGGTGGCGCTGACGTCGATTAGAGCTGGAGCCCTCCGTTCGGCTGTGTCGCGAGCATCGCTGCGGCAGACACCATCGACAGTTTGCCGACTCAGGAGTGCAGGTCAGCAGGGCTCTACCCGGTGGTGTTAAGGGTGCTTGACAGCTCGAGGAGGTGGCAAGCATGCTTGACATGTGCGCAATGCGGTGCGGGCGCTGCGGATGCAGCGTGGACTGTCGCAGGGGGACCTGGCGGTGGTGATGGGCGTCTCGCGCCAGACCATCAACTCGATCGAGACCGGACGGTACCTACCGTCCTTACCGCTCGCGATCGGGTTGGCGCGCTTCTTCAAGACGACGGTGGAGGAGGTCTTCGATGTCGCTGAGTGAGAGCCCGACCCCTGCAACGCGGTCGTGGAAACGCTGGACCATTCCCGCTACCGCCGTGCTGGGCGGCGTCGTGTACTTCGCCGCCGGGTGGCTGGGAGGCGACCGCGCGTTCGCCTTCGGAGGACTCACGATCATGCTCGTGTTCGTGGCGGCGTTCCTCGTCCTGGGCCGGCTGAGTGAGACCGTCGCCGGCCTGATCAACCGCAACGACGAACGCATCAACCAGATCGACAGCGACGCGTCCCTCTTCGCGGGCATGACCCTGGTCTGCGCCGTGCTCATCGCCTTTGTTGTCGAGATTGCGCGGGGTCAGGACGGACAGCCTTACGCCGCGCTGGGAGCGATCGCTGGCGTCGGGTACGTCATCGCGTTGATCGTGCTGCGAATCCGGCGCTGACCAGCTTGCTCCACGACCTCACCCCAGCGCGGACCGCGCCCTCGTCTCCCACCGCATCCCGCCTGCCCCTGGCAAGGACCTGTGGGGATGCGGAGGGCAGGCGCCGTCGCGGTCGGACAGGGCAAGTCCAACGCAGAGATCGCCGGCGATCTCTGCGTTGGACTTGCGACGGTCAAGGCCCACGTCTCGCACATCTTCGCCAAGATGGGGGGCGAACCGCGTCCAGATCGCGATCTGCGTGCACGAGGCCGGCCTCGCATGACACCGGGAGCGTTGACCTCCGGAAGGCCGGGGGATCGGTGCAGCGTCCCGTGTACGCGCCCGACGCGGCGTGGCCTCCAGCCACCTGTGTGCTCGAGGCCGTTCTGCCCGGGCCATGAGTGCGGTGTCTGCGTACGTCGGAGCTGTCCGCGAGGGAATGGGTCGGGAGCGGGGATGTCGGGACCGACGGAGAGTCGACATGGCGACAGGCTGCAAGGATCACGACCGCCCTCCCGGGTGGCCGAGCTTCCGGTCGCGCCGGGCTCGGAGGTCGGTTAGCAGGTCGCCGGCCGGGGGCACGTCCGCGCTGGCGGCCGCCAGCGTCGCCGCGAGTTGCTTCGCCAGCGAGGCCAGCCCGGCGCCGGTGTCCCCACTCGGGCTGTCCAGACGGCGGGCCAGCACCATCGTCGCCTGCCCGAGCGGAGTGTCCAACTGGCCCATCTCGTCGAGCTTCCGGCGGGTCGACTCGGCCACGCCAGCGGTCACGTCGGGCTGCGGTAGCGGAACGACAGCGGCGTTCGGCCGGGCCTGGCGGCGCTTGCCCGACCGCTGGGTGGCTGGGGCGCGCTGGGCGCGCTTCTTGCACCGCTCCGAGCAGTACCGCGACGACGCACGCTTCGCGGTGTAGGTGATCTTACAGACGTTGCAGCGGCGTTCCATGACGAGCCTCCTTGATCTTGGCCGGGTGTTGATCTTGCCCTTCCAGAATCAACGATCTTGGCGGGACAGTCCCGGGACTGGAGGGACCGGGGAGAGACGGGACTACCGGCCGGGAGTCGATCTTGGTGCGGTGGGCGGGATCGGAAGCCCCCTCCCCCTGTGCTGGCGATTGGGGATCCGGCGAGCAGGCGCCGCAGTCCGGCGCGGCCGGAGGCACGTCGCCTCCCTCGGACCACATCCACTTCGGCATCGGCGCCTCGGTGAATGGCACGCGCTTGCGGCGTCGTTCGGTGCCGAGCGTTGAGCGGCATGGCTCGCGGGGGGCGTCGGTGCCGAGGCGGGGCGCTCGGTGGGTCGGGGTGTAGCACTCCGGGTAGGACCAGGAAGCCGCGGGGTCGGCGACGGTCTGGCTCGCCGCTGTGGTGCTCGCCAGTCCGCTGTCATCCCTGCTGCAGGTGCGCGGCATCGTCGTGATGTGGCTGCTGTGGCGTCGCTGTTCGCGCTGCGCTCGGCGCGCGGTGATTTCGTCATGGTCGCCTGGCCCTTCCCTCACATCGGCCATTCGTTGGGTCCATCAGCTGCTGCTCGTCGGCGCTTGGGCCGCAACCGCGCCCAGCGCACCAACAAAGGCACCGCATCTGCCGTCGGTCGTGCGGACGTGGGGCGGGTGGCCGCACTCGGTGGGCTGGGCGTCGCAGACGGCACGGTCGCCCTTGCAGTAGTGGACGGCGCGGATCACCAGCTCGGAGTCGCCGAAGAAAGTGACGCCGGCGTCCGAGGTCAGGAACGTCGTCCACTCGCGGACGACGGGCGGGGCGTACCGGGTGCTGGGCTGGGTGGTCATGGTGTTCTCCGCGGTGTAGGTGGTGCTCCCCCGGCGGGGGGCGTCTTGGTGGCGGGGCGACCAATCGGGCCCGGTCACTGGGTCGGCTCGCTGAGGAACATGGCCTCGATGGCGTCCTGCCGGCAGCGGCGGTCACGGGGCCCGGCGGCGAGCTCGCCGGTGCAGCTCACAACGGCCGCCCTCGGACCGGGCGCGGCGCCAGGAGACGGGGGTCGTCCGACAGTCCGCGCAGAACAGTCGCCCCGTGCGAAGCTGAAGCGGTCATTTTGATCATGCTCCTGCTGTGGAATGCCGTACGGGCCTGCACGTAGTCGCAGAAACCGCACAATCCGCAGAAAGGGGATCCGGCCGGGATTCTGCGGATTGTGCGGTTTCTGCGACTACGCGATGGGGGCTGGGCGGAAGCGGTAGCGGGGTGACGGTTTGCGGCCCGGCCCGGAGGTCTTCGGAGGCGGCAGCGGTGCCGCCCAGCCGTGGGAGACCAGGACGGCGAGCGCGTCGAGCACGTCCTCGGTCCTCGGGAACCGGCTGCGAGACAGGTCGGTGAACAGGTCACGGATGCTCGACTCCTCGATCTTGCGGGCGTGGACGTGGGTCAGGAGCTCCTGTGCGGCACCGAGGGTTCGGTCTGCACCCATGAGTCCGAAGGCGACCATCGCGTGGTCGGTGTAGTAGGCCGCGATCTTCAGAGCGCCGATCATCGTCTCGGCGCTGATCGGGCGACGCATGGCGGTGTCGGCGGCGTCGAAGCTCGCCAGGTGCAACAGACCGCCGATCCGGGCGGTGGCCCCCATCAGCTTGCTCGCCCACTCCTGCACCGGCCGCAGGTCGCCGGCCAGCCGGGGCTCCAGGGTGCGCTCCGCGTTCAGGAACACCTCCGCCGCGTCGGCGGACAACTGCAGCAGCATCGGCATCTCGCCCCACTCGTGCAGGGCAGCGACCAGCGCCTGAATCCGCGCCGCGTACTTGGCGGCAACGTCCGGCGGGACCGGTGCCGCACCGACCTTGCGGTAGCCGACCCGGTTGGGCGGAATCGAGAAGAGGAACCGGGCCAGCAGGCCGCGACCGACGAAGACGCCGTTGCGGCCGATCTCCTCGATGACGCGTGGCTGCACCGTCAGGCACATGGTCAGCGCGGGATGGTCGATGTACTCCGAGGATCGCCCCTTGCGGTCCACCCGGATTCGGTCCCCGGCGTGACCCTTGAGGATCGGGTCCAGGTTGGGGGTCTTGCTGTACCGGCCGGCCAACACGTCGAAGATCCCACCCTCGGCGCTGAGCACCGCGATCCGGCCTCCGTTGTCGGCGAGCAGGCTCACCAACGCCTCCGGGGTGACGTCGTCGGCCAGGAGTCGGGGGTCGATCGGAACGGTGATGGCCTCGGCGGCGGCCCGCGCGTTCATCGCGTCGGCAAGCTTCTCGTCGGCCGCCTTGTCCTTGGCGGCGGCGGCGGTGGCCGCATCCCGCTGCAGCTTCTCCGCGGCCTGCAGGGCGACCTTGAGCGCCACGTCGGTCTCCCAGCGGGCCGCGGCGTCGCTGGCAACCAGTTCCTTCTCGGCGTCGCCGAGTGGATCGGTCATGGCACCGAACACGGCGGTCTTGCGGGAGCCGGGCTCGGCGACGGAGACGGTGAAGATGTTCACCGGCTCTGACCAGCCGGCGCGGATCCAGACCCGGGCGTGTCCGCCGGCGGCAGCGGCGAGCGCCCCGAGCAGGACGCTGGCGGCCATCCCCGCGTCGGTCTGGGTGGCCTCGGCTTCGGCCTCCACCATGGCCCGGGCCCAGCCGGGGAGCACCTCGGTGGGAAAGCGTGTCGCACAGGAGGTGGGGGTCAGCGGCAGCGGAGGTTCGGCGAAGTCGTCGACCAGCAGCTGCAGCGGTACGAAGTCGGCGGCGTCGTAGCCGGCGGCGACGTGGTCGGCGGCGTCCTTGCCGGCCTTGGCGGAGACGGTGTTGACGGTGGCGCCGAGCCCGATGAGGGAGTCGCGGACCTCGGCGGCGTGCCGCCGGCCGGGGTCGTCGTCGTCGGCGACGATAACGACGGTGCCCCCGGCCAGCGGGGTGGGGTCGATCTTGGCCCACTTGCCGGCGCCCATCGGGGACGTCGTGGCGGTCAGGCCGATGGCCTCGAGGGCATGTACGTCCTTCTCACCCTCGCAGATGTAGATGGTCTGCTCAGCGGCGACGGCGGCGGTGACCTTGTCGAGCCGGTACAGGGCGGTGCCGTTGGTGTTGCCCGACTGGTAGAAGCGCTTGTCGGGGCTACGGTGAACGATGCGGCCGTCGGGGTAGGTGTAGGTGGCGCCGCGGGGGTCGTCGTACAGGTCGCGCAAGGTGAGGTCGAGCGCGGTCATCACTTCGGCGGCGGCGCACCCGGCCTGGCAGAAGATCAAGGCGTGGCCTTCGACCTGCCGCACGCTCAGCGACGGCTTCCGGTCGTCATGGGCGGGGCAGCGGGCCAACCAGCTCCCGCCGGACTGCCGGGGTCCGCGGTCGCGGTCATCGAGGGCGTCGAGGATGCGATCGAGCGCGCTCATGGCGTGCCCGCCCTGCAGAAGGCTGCGGAGATGGCGGCCAGCGCCTGCCCGCCACCGATGCCGGCCGCCTGGGCAGCGATCCACACGGCGGCGACGGCATCGGTGCAGTCGATCTGCCCGGCGGCGACCATCGCGGCGGCGGTGTCAGCGGCGGCCCGCAGCCGGTCTCCGGCCGGGCCGTCCCCGTCGGTCACGGCGTGGCCGAGGTCGGCCAGCGGCCCGCGCGGCTCCCGTTGGTCCTGTCGGTGGGGGCCGGTAACCTCATTGGCGGAGAGCGGCAGCTTGGCGGCGGCGGCTTCTTCGTTCGGCCCGGCCCTCTTGTCGAGAGGGGCCGGGCCGTTCCCTTCGTCGGGTGGTCCCATCAGGCAGCCCCCTCGTCGGGGGTGGTGCTGGTGCTGGGGCCGATGAGCTGTCGCAGCCGGGCGAGTTGCTTGTCGGTGAGCCTCGGGGCGTTCTCGATTGCCCGGCGCACCGCGGCGGCGTACGCGTCGGCCTGCTGGCCGGCTGTCCGGTTCGGGTCCGCGGTCACCGGGTCGCCCCGGCGGTGTCGGTGTCCTCGATGCCGTCGAGCAGGATCGTGGCGACGTACCGGCGATCCTCGGGCGATGGGTCGGAGTCGAGCCAGTGGCAGAGGCGGCGTACTGCGATGTTCCGCCGGTGGCGGGCCTGGGCCTTCGGCAGCGACGAGGGGACGACTCCCTTAGGAGTGGGCACGGCGGGGTCACCTTCCCTGGGTGTCGCCGGGACCGTGGGGGGCCCGGCGGCTGGCTGGTCGTGTGCTGCTCGTGGGTGGGTGACGCGCGCGGACCTCCACTGTTGCAAGCGGGAAGGGGTGAAACGACCGAAATCACCCGATTTAAGGTCACAAGTTGGTAACGACTGCATCGGAGAGCTAGCCGGGGCGGTCGTCTAGTGCTAGACCTCCGGACGCGATAGAGCCCCGGTGCCAGTAGTGGCACCGGGGCTCTTGTCGGGGGTTCAAGGTGGCCTACTGAGGCCAGACGATCTCCACGCTGTCAGGGTCGAAGCCGGGGCCGTGCTTAGTGGTCCGCTTGATGACCACGCGCAGCCCTAGGGCGTCCAGAATCGCCCGCCGCAGCCCCAGGGAGGCGGCGTCCCACCGCTGCCGGGCCTCCGGGCCCGCGATATCAGCGAGCAAACCACGGTCCGAGCCGGCCCGGAGGCGGCGAATGTCCGCCTCGGCCCGCTCCAGCTTCGGCTTCGTCGCCTTCGTCACGGCGTCCACCGTGCCCACCGTCCACTCACCGGTGGCCAACTTCGCCCCGGCCGTGGCCAGCAGCTCCCGGGCCTCCGCGGCGCGCCCAGTGGCGTCGGCCAGCTCCTTGCCGTCCGGGGTGAGCCAGGCCAGGGCGTCCGGCTCGGACAGGCGAGCGACAACGACGTCACCGACGAACCGGTCCAGGTAGTCCTCACGACGGCCGAGCCCGCAGGTCGTCGAGACGCAGACGTAGTACGGCACCTTCGGCTTGCCGGCGGCGCCCTTGCCGGCGACCCGCAGGAGTCCGCCGCAGGCGCCGCACTCCCCGACTCCCCACGTCAGGAGGTGCTGCCGGTTCGCCGGCCGCTTCACCCGCTTGTCGCGGTCGTCGACCGACAGCAGGGATACGACCCGGCGCCAGTCCTCCCGGTCGACCAGGCGCGGCCAGTTGCCCTCAATCTCCCGTTCGTCGGGCTCTCCTCTGTGGAAGATGCGCAGCCCGGCGTTACTCTCCCGCAGCGCCAGCTTCTTGACGCTCGTCTTGTTCCACCGAGAGCCGTCGGGGTTGTCGGCGGCGCGGCGCTTGTGGCGGAAGGTGAACGCGGCCCCGGGCGGTGGCACCTTCCGCTCGTTCAGGCTCTTCGTGATAGCTAGCAGCGAATCCCCGTCCAGCAGCCGGCGGGTGATCTCCCGGACCACCTCGGCGGCCTCGGGGTCCTCGACCTCCCTGGACTCGACCACGCGGCCGGTGCTGGTGCGGACGTACTCGCGGCGCCACCCGTACGGACACGGCCCGTTCATGCGGCCCTGCTCGGCGCGGCGCTCGGCGGCCTCCCGCACCCGCTCGGACTTGATGTCGGACTCGAAGGTGCCGTTGCCGCTCATGGTGCGCATCATGTGCTGCCCGTGCGCGGTCCAGGCCGGGTACTCCATGCCGCCGTACTCGGCGACGAGGACGCGGTGCTGACGGAGCAGGGCCCGGCCGCGGGCGGCCTCCAGGTCGTCGCGCCAGAGCCGGTCGACGTGGCGGACGACGATGGTGTCCACCCGTCCGGCGACCACCTCGGCCATCAGGGCGTCGTACCCGGGCCGGGGCTTGCCGGAGTAGGCGGACAGGTCATCGTCCCGAAACGAACCCATGAGGTCCCAGCCCCGGCGCTCGATGTGGGCCTCAGCGCGAGTGAGCTGGTCGTCTACACCTTCGCGGCGGTCCTGGTCGTCCTCGCTGATGCGTCCGTAGGCTGCGGCCCTGCGGACGTCGGGGAGGCGGGAAGTGGTCATTGGATGCTCCCGGGGTGCCCTACTGGGTGTTCAAACCCTAGCACCTCCCGGCTTCCCCGGAGGGGTGGGCAAGACCTGGTCGCCGGAGGACTTCACCAGCCTGGTCGACGACGTCCAGGAGCGGCTGTTCGCCAAGCTGCCCGACGACACCTGGGTCTACCCCGGCCACGGCAGGGACACGACGCTGGGCGCCGAGCGCCCGCACCTCGTGGAGTGGCGCGCCCGCGGCTGGTGACCCGACGACGGCTCGTCGGGTGACGAGGTCGTGCGGCCGCGTACGCGACCGCGCAGGCCTCGAGACTCGGCCGGAGCGCACCCGGCGGCTCGCTCCGATTCGCCTGCGCCCGACCGGGTAGTGCCCAACAGATGACCGGCGCCGAGTGCGACGGCGTCGCCGTCCGGTGCGGGCTACCTGGTCGACACCGCCCTCACCACCACCCACCCGAGGAGAGCGCCATGACCATGACGAGCAACGACGCCGCGACCGCCGGCCGGGACATCAAGTCCCACGAGACCACCAGCTTCGCCGACCTCGGCAAGGAGATGTGGACCTACCTGACCGGCAAGGGTGCGGCGATCAACTACCAGTTCGTCGACATGATCGTCGAGGTGCCGCGGGAGACCGGCTCCGACGCTCCTCGGGCGACCTGGCGGCTACACGGCACGCTGCGGATCACCACGACGGAGAACGCCGACCAGGGATGAGCTCGGACGGTGCCCGCTTCGACGTGACCGCCGACCTGTCCATCGAGGTCGACGGCGCGCCCGTGCGGGTCACCGCCGAGGGCGGGGACCTGCGCGTGGTCGCCGCCGACGTGCGCGGCTTCATGCGCGGCCTGCGGGCGGCGGCGACCGCCCGGAACGGCACCCGGCCCGGCCGGGCGGACGTCGGCGAGCTGGCCGGGGCCCTGGCCGGCGCAGGGCTCACCGCCCGGTTGGCCTCGCCGTCGCAGCATGTTGTCACCGTCGGCGCGGGGGTCGACTCCGCGCTCGGTGGCTTGCTGCTCGGCACCCGGCAGGCCCAGCCCGACACGCTCGGCATCCTGCGGGCCAGCGGCCGGGCGCGCTCCGTCGAGACTGCGCTGGCCGGCGCCCTGCTGTTCGGCATCGCGGTGGTCCTCCGACGAGGACGAGCCATCCGGGGTACAGCGACGAGCTGAGCGGTCCGGGCAGCCTCAGGCGGCCACGGAGCGCGGGTCGTGCACGTCGGCGCGGTCGGCGAACAGCGGCGGCAGGAAACGCAGCATCAGCGCCGACCAGGTGACGTGGGTGAGCACCGAGGCCTGGATGCCGCCGGTGACCCGCCGCTGCATCCCGAAGAGCGCCCCCATGACCAGTGAGGCGAGCAGCAGAGCAGGGTTGCGGGTGGCCGCGGTGGCCAGACCGTAGACCGCGGTCGAGACGATCACCGGACGGTCGACGCCGATGGCGGCGTACAGCGCGCCGCGGAAGAAGACCTCCTCGGCCACGCCGTTGGCCAGCGCCGTCGTCGCCACCAGGGGGGTCGAGCCCTGCTGCGCGTAGCGCAGCACCCGGGTGACCGCCCGGTCGAGGACGGGGATCCGGCGGGCCACCAGGGCCGCGCCGTAGAAGGCGTAGAAGGCGCCGACCCCGGTGATCACCGGCGTCACCACGGGGCGGCGCAGCTGGTGGTCGGGGGTGAGCATCCAGCCCAGGTGCAGCGGACCCGAGGCCAGGCCACCGGCGACCCAGGTGCCGGCAACAGCCATCGTGAGACCGTAGAAGGTCGGCGAGCCGGGCCTCGTCGACAGCGAGACCCCGAGCAGCCCCGCACCCCCCACTGCCACCCCCGCGGTCACCCTCCGACGACGGCGGAAGGCCCCGTCGGTCTCGCGGTGGTTGCGCGGGACCGGCGCTACCAACCAGTCCGGCAGCTGGTCGGCCGCTCGTGTCAGCAGGCCGCTGCGCCGTCGGCTCACGAGCGGGCGCCGCGGGCGAGCAGGCCCGCGCGGCGGACGCGGGCCGCGCGGCGGCGGTCGGCCGCCCGCTCGCCCAGTGCCACCAGCACCATCTCGTCGTAACCCATCGGCTCGAAGGGCACCATCGTGCGGATCGCGTCGTCGGCGACGACCACCTCGTTGATCATCGAGTCGACCAGTGAACGACCGGTGGTCACGTCGACGTCGGTGACCAGCGCCAGCCAGCGCGAAGACAGGCTCGGCGTCAGCAGCGGCACGGGGACGACGAACAGGTGCCTGCCCTGGATGTCGGCGACCCGGCTGAGCATCTGGAGGTAGGTGAGCACCTCCGGGCCACCGACCTCGAACACCCGGCCCCCGGCGTCGGGCGCCTCGAGGACGCCGACCAGGTAGCGGACGACGTCTGCGACGGCGATCGGCTGCGTGCGGGTGTGCACCCAGCGCGGGGTGACCATCGCCGGCAGGTGCGCCACGAGCTGGCGGGTGATCTCCCAGGAGACGCCGCCGTGCCCGACGACGATGCCCGCGCGCAAGGTCGTGACCGGGACGCCGGTCGAGGCGAGCAGCCGCTCCACCTGACGGCGGCTGCGCAGGTGCGGGGAGAGCTCGTCGCCGTCGCGGCCCAGGCCACCGAGGTACACGACCCGCTCGACCCCGGCGTCGGCGGCGGCGCAGGCGAAGGTCCGCGCGGCCTCGGCGTCCTTGCGCTGGAACTCGGCATCACCGAGTGAGTGCACCAGGTAGTAGGCGGCATCACAGCCGCGCAGCGCCCGCCGCAGCGAGGCTTCGTCGGTGACGTCACCGGCCACCGGCGTGCCGGCGCCGTCGTAGTCGTCCGGACGGCGGGTCATGGCGCGCACGTCGTAGCCCGCCTTCACCAGGGCCGGCGCGAGCCGGCCGCCCACGAACCCGGACGCGCCGGTGAGGAGAAGTTGCACGGAGCATCGGGTACCCGGGCGCGCTCACCGGAATCCCGCCCGGCGACGTGGTCGGCCCCGGACCGGAGTCCGGCCCCGACCACGTCGCCGGGCCGGTGGTGCCGCGTGGCCGGACGAGGGAGTGGTGATCGGGTGGGGACGGGTCCGGGCTACCGCGTGTCCGTGGCCTCGTCGACGGTGGCCTCCGCCCACGTGCCGGCACGCGCAGTCACCGCGGACGACCCTCCGACGGTCGGCGTCGTCATCCCGGCCATCGGTCTCGCTGCCTCGCTCGAGGTCCCTCGCCCTCTCCTGGAGGGATCAGGGCAGCGACGGCACGGCTCGACGCCCAGGGACGTCGCCAGCGGGTGACGTCCCGGCGTCCACGACCCGTGCACCGGCCCGGACGGCCACCCGTACCTGAGGTGGCGGTCCGCCGTCGGTGAGGGCCGCGCCCCGGGACCCGGACGCCGCGAGCGGATCAGGCCCCCAGCGGGCGCCGGCGGAGCATCATCCGGGCGCATGGCACAGCCCCCGGCAGGCCGAGCTGCGACCCGGCCCCCGCACGAGAGCGGTCCCGGCCCCGGCCACTGGGGCACGGACCTCCCCGGTGTCCGGCAGCTCGACTCCGCAGGGCACGAGCGGAGACGGGTGCACCCGCACCGGGCGCGGCACCGAAGGAGGCGGCACCGCCGGCCGGCCCTCGCCCTCCTCGTCGGTCTGGCGCTCGCCGTCCTGGCCGTCGTCCTGTGGCCGGACGGGGACGGCACCGGCCGGGAAGCGACTCCCTCGGCCGCCGCCGCGCCGCCGGAGACGGTTCCCGCTGAGGCCGTCCCGGCCGCTCCGCCAGCACCGAGCCCCGCCATGCCCGTCCCGGGCGCGTCCGTCCCCGTCGGAGGGGAACCGAGCCACGTCGCGGTCAGCCCCGACGGGCGCACCGCCTACGTCGCCGACCCCGCCGGCCGCGCGGTGGTCGTCGTCGACACCGCCTCCGGCGCGGTGGTCGGCACCGTCCCGATCGCCGAGGGGCCGCCGCAGCAGATCGCCGTCACGCCGGACGGGCAGCGCGCCTTCGTGTCGGTCCACGACGCCGGCGCCGGCGTGAACGCCGTCGTGGTCCTCGACGTCGCCTCCGGCACCGTCGTCGACGCGATCCGGACCGGCCGGGGTCCGCACACCGCTGCCGTCAGCGCCGACGGGGAGCGGGTCTACGTGCCGGTGTCCCTCGGCGGCCACCTCGACGTCCTCGACGCGCGGACCGGTGTCCAGGTGGGGCACCTGGACACGACGCCCAACCCGCGCGCCGTGGTGCTCGGCGCCGACGGCCGCCTGGCCTACGTCGCCGACCCCGTCGCCTCCGTCGTCTCAGTCCTCGACGTGGCGACCGGCGATGTGGCGGCCACGATCCCGGTCGGCAGCGGCCCCCACGCCCTCGCGGCGTCCCCCGACGGCACCCGGGTCGCGGTGGTCGGCCAGGCCGGCGAGGACGTCTCCCTGATCGACACCGCCACGCAGACGGTCGTCACCACGGTGCCGGGAGTGGGCGCCAGCCCGCAGCACGTCGCCTACGCACCGGACGGGCGGCACCTCTACACGGCCGACGCCGGCGACGGCACGGTGTCGGTGGTCGACACCGCGACCGGGTCGGTGACCGCCCGGGTCCCCACCGGGCCCACGCCGACCAGCGTCGCGGTGCTCCCCGACGGGAGCCGCGTCCTGGTTACCCACGGCGACGGGACGGTGCGGGTGCTGGCGACCGCGTAGGCGCGCCGGCGGCCCTGGACCCGGTCAGTCCTCGAAGAGCGAGACCAGCTCGTCGGGGGTGCCGGCCACGTGCAGCGGGACGACGGAGACCGTCCACCCGGGACGGCGCTCGTCGATGCCGATCGCGAGGTCCCAGGCGGCGCGGGCCGTCAGCGGACCGAAGCACGCGTCGTCCCCGTCGTCGCTGAGCGCGACCTCGACCAGCCAGGTGTCGGAGAGGTCCGCGGCCAGCTCGGCGAAGTCCGGGTCGGTGCCGTCCTCGGGTTCCGGGGAGTCGGCCTGGACGGGGTAGATGAGCGCCATGGCTCAGCCTCCTAGAGTCGCCCGATCAGAGTTGGATGCCGCGGGTGAGGGCGCCGTCGACCACGAGGTTGGTACCGGTCGTGAAGCTGGAGACCGGGCTGGAGAGGAAGACGACGGCCCTGGCCATCTCCTCCGCCGTCCCCATCCGGCCGGTCGGGTTCAGCGCCAGGGAGTCGGCGAACAGCCCGGGGTCGCCGTTCTCGATGCCCTGCCAGAAGCCGCCCGCGAAGTAGGTGTTGCCCGGGGAGACGACGTTGGCGCGCACGCCCCGGCCGGCCAGCTGGAACGCCAGCCCCGAGACGTACCCGACGATGGCGGTCTTCATCGTCCCGTAGGGGCCGGCGGCGAAGTCGGCCTCCCGCCCGGAGACGCTGGAGACCGCGACGATCGAGCCGCGCCCGCTGGCCTCCAGGTGCGGCAGCGCGGCCGTGGCCAGGCGCACCGTGCCCATCAGGTCGACCTCGAAGGAGGTGTACCAGTTCTCCTCCCCCGGGCCCGCGGCCAGGGCGCTGACGTTGGCCACCACGGCGTCCAGACCGCCGAGCCGGCCGGCGGCGGCGGCGACCCAGCCGGTCAGGGCGGGCCCGTCCCGCACGTCGAGCCGCTCGCCGGCCGCGCGGCCGCCCCGCTCGGCGATGGCCTTCTCCGTCGCCTCGATCTCGACGGCGTCGCGGGCGCAGAACTCCACGACGGCGCCCTCGTCGACGAAGGCCTCGACGATGGCCCGGCCGATGCCGCGGGTGCCACCGGTGACGAGCACGCGGGAGCCGGTGAGCTGCAGGTCCACAGGGTTCCTCCAGGGGTCTCAGCGCAGGGTCGCCGCGCGGCGGCGGAGGTCGTCGTGGAGCCCGCCGTAGGCGGCGACCCGGGGCAGCAGCGACTTCCGGGCCTTCACCACGGTGCTGTAGTTCGCGTCGACGACGTTGGCGATCGGCACCTCGCTGATCTGGGAGAGCAGCTGGTAGGCGTCCATCGGGTGCAGGCCGTAGAGCTCGCCGAACCAGCGCACCAGCTCGACCTGCCCGATCCGCCAGGCGTCCTCGAGCGGGCGGCTGGAGCCGACGGTCATCCAGTGCGTGTCGTCCTCGAGGCGCGGCCATGTCGGGAACGCTGTCGGTGCGCCGCCCTTGACCAGCTCGACGACGACCGTGGTGGTCATCGCCCCCTCGACGGCGGTGCCGCAGGCCTCCCCCTCGCCCTGGCGGTAGTGCCCGTCGCCGATGGAGAAGAGCGCGCCCTCGACGTTGACCCCCAGGAAGCAGGTGGTCCCGGGCCGCATCTGCGGGGTGTCCATGTTGCCGCCGAACCGCTCGGGGACCAGCGAGCTGCGCACCTCGCCGCCGGGCGGCGCGACACCGACCGTGCCCAGCATCGGCTCGACGGGCAGGGCGATCTCCAGGTCGGTGTGCTGGGCGGCGAAGGTCACCGTGTTGGCCGCCCGGTCGAGCTCGTAGATCCAGGTCGTGTCCGGCAGCGGGTCCTGCAGGGTGGCGACGCGGTCGGTGCTGGTCAGCCCGCCGAAGAACGGGATGGCGGCCGACGCGCCCCAGTCCCGCGCCGGCTCCATCGCGACGAAGTGCAGGGCCAGCGTGTCGCCGGGCTCGGCACCCTCCACCCAGAACGGGCCGGTCTGCGGGTTGACGAAGCGGAGGTCGACCTTCTCGCTGGAGAGGTCGGAGGTCTTCCGCAGCGCGCCGCAGAACGCGTCGTCGGACCACACCCGCAGCGCCGTCCCCGGCCTGATCCGCAGCAACGGGGCGACCCCGCCGAAGGTGAAGGCGTACTGCTCGAACGTGGGCGTGACCTCGACGACGTCCATGGCGCACCCTAGGGACGCGCGGCCAGGGGCGGCAACGCGGGCGACCGTCTGCTCAGTCCAGCCGGGTCGCCCGCACGGTGAGCGGCTCCCGGCCGTCGTCACCGCCCGGCGCCGCTGCGGCGTCCACGACCTCACCCGGCAGGTCCTCGTCCGGGGTGACCGGCAGCCAGCGCGCCCACCAGCGCAGCAGGTGCTCCAGCCGGGCCTGCCGGTGCCGGGGCCGGCCGGTGCGGCCCAGGTCGGAGCCCTCCCCGGGGAACAGCAGCAGCTCCGCCGGCACGCCGCGGCGCTTGAGCTCGGCGTACAGCCGCACGCCCTGTTCGGCCGGGAACCGCCGGTCGTCCTCGCCGTGCACCACCAGGGTCGGCGTGGTGAGGTCCGCGGCCCGGGCCGGCGGGTCCGCACCGAGGTACTGGTCGACGAACCACCAGCCGACGTCCGAGGAGCCGACCAGACCGGCGGGGTCGGTGAGCGCCCCCTCGACGACGGCGGCGGCGAACAGCGTCGTCCGCCCGGTCAGCACGGTCGCCAGCCAGCCGCCGTAGCCGGCGCCCATCACCCCGACCCGTTCCGGGTCGAGTGCCGGGTCGGCCAGGACGGCGTCGAGGAGGGCGAGGACGTCGTCGGCGTCCACGGTGCCGCCCGCGCCGCGGACCGCTCGGGCGTGCGCCTGCCCGTAGCCCGCGGACCCCCGCGGGTCGCAGCGGACGACGGCGTAGCCGGCGGACACCAGCGTCTGGGTGTCCACCGACAGCGACCAGCCGTCCTGGCGGTGCGGCCCGTCGTGCAGCGACAGCAGCACCGGGTGGGGTCCGGGGCCGTCCGGGAGGGTGACCCGCCCGTGCACCTCGACGCCGTCGGGCGCGGGAGCGGTGCGCTCCTCGGACCGGCGCAGCGCCCCCGTGCCGGCCAGGCCACGACCGAAGGCGGTGAGCAGCCGCCGCCGGCCCGGCGTGACGGCGATCAGCTCGCCGGCCGAGCGGTCGTGCCCGACGGTGGCGACGACGACCCCGCCCGCCGCGGCCAGCCCGTGCACGGTGAACGGCCCGTCGACCAGCGCTTCCGGCGGCCCGCCGGCCAGCGGCACGCGCAGCAGCTCGACGGCGCCGCGCCGCTGCACGCCGAGGTGGGCGGCCCCCCCGGCCAGCACGGTCGCCGGCGTCCCGTCGCCGCGGTCGGTGGACGCGGGGTCGAGCACCGGCTCGGGCGCGCCGCCGGCGACCGGCACGCGGCACAGCGTGGCGCCGCGACCCGCGACGTCCAGCCCGTCGGGGCCCAGGTCCAGGCGGGCGGTCAGCCAGATCCAGCCGCCGGAGGGGTCGTAGGCGGGCAGCGAGCAGTCGGCGCGGCCGTCGGTGACCCGGCGCAGCGCCCCGCCCGTGGCCGGGACGGCGTAGACGTCGTGCACCAGGTCGCGGTCGGCGCGCGCGTGCCGGGCGGAGACGAAGGCCAGCTCGGCGCCGTCCGGGCTCCAGGTGACGTCGGCGTCGTCGGCGGCGCCGTCGGTGACCTGCCGGGGCCGCGGCAGCGGAGCCCGGTCGTCGTCGGTGTCGGGCGGCAGGTCGAGGACGAAGACGTGGCTGTGCCGGTCGGTGACGACCCCGACGCCGTCGACCTGCCAGCGCAGCGTGGTGACCAGCCAGGGCGGCTGCCCGGCGCGGTCGGCGCTGGAGCGGTGCACCTCGGGGACGCGGGCGGTGTAGGCGAGCCGGCGGGCGTCCGGTGACCAGACCGGCCGGCCCGCGCCCAGCGGGTGGCCGGGGAGCTGCCGCGGCGCGCCGCCGGCCGTGGGCAGCAGGTGCAGCTGCGGCGGGCCGCCGCGCTCGGCGCCCCGGTAGGCCAGCCACCGGCCGTCTGGGGAGAACACCGGGTCGGTGTCGCACCACCCGGAGGTCAGCAGGCGGGGCGGCGCCGAGCCGTCGGTGGGCACGGCCCACAGCCGGCTGCGTTCGGCGTCGTCCCCGAGGTCGGGGCGGCCGACCGCGACGACGGCCATGCGCGCGTCCGGGGAGACCGTGGGGACGCCGGGGGTGCGCAGCAGTGCCAGGTCGTCAGGACGCACGGTCGTCGCGGTCGGCCGACGCGCCGCTCAGGAGCGGCGGGTCTCCTCCTCGTCGGCCTCCGTCGCGAGGCGCGCCTCGGCCTTGGCTGCAGCCGCCGGGCCACCCGTGGCGACGGACTCGGCGGTCTCCGGCGCGACGTCGGGAGCGCCCAGGGACGACTCCTCCTCCGGCAGCTGGCCCCGGGTCTTCAGCAGGCTGGCGACCGTGGCGACGAGCAGGACGCCGAGGATGATCGACAGCGACAGCCAGATCGGGATCGTCGGGACGGCGTCCACGTGCTCGCCGCCGTTGATGAACGGCAGGTTGTTCTCGTGCAGCGCCTCGAGGATCAGCTTCACGCCGATGAAGGCGAGGATGACGGCGAGGCCCAGCGAGAGGTAGACCAGCCGCTTGAGCAGGCCGCCGAGCAGGAAGTACAGCTGCCGGAGCCCCATGAGGGCGAAGACGTTGGCGGTGAAGACGATGAACGGCTCGCGGGTGAGGCCGAAGATCGCCGGGATGCTGTCCAGCGCGAAGAGCAGGTCCGTCGTCCCCAGGGCGAGGAAGACGATGACCATCGGCGTCCAGAGCTTCTTGCCGTTCTGCGTGACCCGGACCTTCGCGCCCTGGAAGTCGTCGGTCATCGGCAGGACCCTGCGCATCCGCCGGATGAAGGCGTTCTCCTCGTAGTCCTCGTCGTCGCCGCGGTGCCGGACCAGGTTGATCGCGGTGTACACGAGGAAGGCGCCGAAGATGTAGAAGACCCAGATGAACCGCTCGATCACCGCGGCACCGAGCAGGATGAAGATCCCGCGCAGGACCAGGGCGATGATGATGCCGACCATCAGGGCCTCCTGCTGCAGGTGCCGGGGCACCCGGAAGCGGGCCATGATGATCACGAAGACGAACAGGTTGTCGACCGACAGCGAGTACTCGGTCAGCCAGCCGGCGTAGAACTCCGTCGCATAGGTGCCGTTGGTGAAGCTCAGCAGCAGAAGCCCGAACAGCAGGGCGAGCGTCACGTAGAAGCTCACCCAGATGCTGGCCTCCTTCACGGAGGGCTCGTGCGGGCGGCGAGCGACGATGGCGAGGTCGGCGAGCAGCAGGACGGTGAGTCCCACGAACGTCGCCACCTCGAACCAGACGGGGAGTTCCATGCGGCCATTTCCTCCGGGGACAGGCAGGTGTCAACACCGGAGGTCTCTCCCACCGCCGACCCGGAGGGCCGACGATCGGCAGCACCGGAGGCCATGGGACCTCGTGATGACGACACTGCCGCGGGGGGATACTCCCCTCCACCGAACGGCCCCGGACCGGCGCAGCCGTCAGTGGCTGCGGCCTGCTGGTGCCGCGGCGCTCACCGTACCTGCCCGCCGGTCGTCCTTCGACGCGACGTCTCAAGTGTTCTTAGTGTTTCCGGCTCCGCCGCCGCCGGCCCGGCCGCGCGCGGCACCGGGCCCGCCCTCGGGGAGGACGGGCCCGGTGTGGGAGTGCGGAGCCGGTCAGCCGCGGTGGCGCGTGGAGCCGCTGGCCGCGTGCTCGGCTGCGTCGGTCACCGCAGCGTCGTGCGGCGAGGGCGGCGCCTGCTCCGGGCCGGTGGCGTGCGGGTCATGGTCGCCGGGGCCCTGCGCGACGAGCCCCTCGCGGCCGGCTGCCTCGTCGCCCGCGCCGGTCGGCGACTCGAAGCCGCGAGCCCGGTCCCGACGGTTCTTGGCCAGGCTCGCCACCGTCGTCACCACCAGGGTGGCCAGGATGACCGTCAGGGACAGCCACGTGGGCACCTCGGGGACCACGGTCACGTGCTCACCGCCGTTGATGAACGGCAGCTCGTTCTCGTGCAGGGCGTGGATGAGCAGCTTCACCCCGATGAAGCCGAGGATGACGGCCAGGCCGTAGGACAGGTAGACCAGCCGGTCGAGCAGTCCGTCGATGAGGAAGAAGAGCTGCCGTAGGCCCAGCAGCGCGAAGGCGTTGGCGGTGAAGACCAGGTAGGTCTCCTGGGTCAGCCCGAAGATCGCCGGGATCGAGTCGACCGCGAAGAGGATGTCGGCACTGGCGATGGCGACCAGGGCGATGGCCAGCGGGGTGATGTAGCGCTTGCCCCTGATCGTGGTGACCATCCGGTCCGAGTGGTACTCGTCCGTGGTCGGGAAGACCTTGCGGGCCAGCCGCAGCGCGACGTTCTCCTTGAACTCCTCGTCGTGGGAGTGGCCGCCACTCCTGGCCTGCGCCCAGGCGGTCCAGATGAGGAAGCCACCGAAGACGTAGAAGATCCAGCTGAACTGCTCGATGGCCGCGGCGCCGACGAAGATGAAGATCGTCCGCAGCACCAGGGCGAAGGCGATGCCGAACAGCAGCACCTTCTGCTGCAGCTCACGCGGCACCGCGAAGCTGGCCATGATCAACACGAAGACGAACAGGTTGTCCACCGAGAGGCTCTTCTCGGTGATGTATCCGGCGAAGTACTCACCGGCGTACTGACCGCCGGAGAACCACAGGACCAGCAGGCCGAAGACCACGGCGATGCCGACGTAGACCGCCGACCAGATGGCCGATTCACGCAGTGTCGGCGCGTGCGGCGTGCGCACGTGACCGACGAAGTCGAACAGGAGCATCCCGACGATCGCGGCGATCGTCAGAGCCCACACCCAGAAGGGCACGTCCAAGGCAGGTACCTCCGGTGACTCGGCGGCGCGCACGGCGCCGCGGTGTCGGACCTGAGGTCTCTCCCGCCCCCTCGCACTCGAGGTGGCCGACGGCGCCGGGGGTCCATCGGGACCCCGTACTGACGACACCGCCGCGGGGGATACTCCCCTCCACGTGACCGCCGACGCCGACCCCTCTGCGGGGCCGCCGTCGAGCGGATCACTTCCCCAGTGACGCTACCGGGATGCGCACTGTTCCCAGGATGAGAACAACCTCATCCGGACGTGACGCGGGCCACGCCGCTTGGCCACGGCAGAGTGGAGGCGTGGCGATCGATCACACCTACTTCGCCGCCCCCGGGGATGGCGACGCCGCGGCCGCGGCGGCCCGGCCCGGTGGTCAATTCCGCCGGCCGTCACGGGGACCCGCTGCACCGGCCTGTTCCGCCGGGAGCCGGTGACCGTGGAGCTCGGCCCCGCCTGGCCGGGGTTCACGACACGGGGCCGGGAGCCGACCGTGCTCATGGGAACCCCACCGGTTGAAGACCTGGCGCGTGCGGCGACCGCCGACGACCACCGCCCCCGTACTGCCACTGGGAGCTGTGACCCGGTGAGCCTGCAGGGTCCCGCCGCGGCCCGTCCCGGCCCCGGCTAGAGGCTCGCCGCGCCCCGTCCAGGACACCGCCCCGAGCTTGCGGAGGGCGGGGCGGACGGGGTCCTCCCTCAGGCGTGCGCGGCGTCGAGTTGGCGGAGCTCCTTCTTCAGCTCGGTGAGCTCGTCGCGCAGCCGGGCGGCCACCTCGAACTGCAGCTCGCGGGCGGCGGCCAGCATCTGGTCGTTCATCTGCGTGATGAGGTCGGCCAGCTCGGCGCGCGGCAGCCCCTGGACGTCGATCCCGCCCGCCTTGGCGGCCTTCTTCGACGACAGGCCGGGCACCGGCGCCTTGCCGCGGGACTGCTGCCGCCCCGAGCCGCCGACGAGCTCGATGCTCTCGGCGTCCTCCGCGGCGCGGTAGATGCCGTCGAGGATGTCGACGATCTTCTTGCGCAGCGGCTGCGGGTCGATGCCGCGCTCGCGGTTGTAGGCGATCTGCTTCTCCCGCCGCCGGTTGGTCTCCTCGATCGCCTGCGCCATCGACGGGGTGATCGTGTCGGCGTACATGTGGACCTGGCCGGAGACGTTGCGCGCCGCCCGGCCGATCGTCTGGATCAACGACTTGCCCGAGCGGAGGAACCCCTCCTTGTCGGCGTCGAGGATGGCCACCAGCGAGACCTCGGGCAGGTCGAGACCCTCGCGCAGCAGGTTGATGCCGACCAGCACGTCGTACTCGCCCTGCCGCAGCTCCCGCAGCAGCTCCACCCGGCGCAGGGTGTCGACCTCGGAGTGCAGGTAGCGGACCTTGATGCCGAGCTCGAGCAGGTAGTCGGTGAGGTCCTCGGCCATCTTCTTGGTCAGCGTGGTGACCAGGACGCGCTCGTCCTTCTCGACCCGCACCCGGATCTCGTGCACCAGGTCGTCGATCTGCCCCTTGGTCGGCTTGACCAGGACCTCCGGGTCGACCAGTCCGGTGGGCCGGATGACCTGCTCGACGACCTCCCCGCCGGTGCGGCCGAGCTCGTAGTCGCCCGGGGTGGCGGAGAGGTAGACGGTCTGGCCGATCCGGTCGGTGAACTCCTCCCACTTCAGCGGGCGGTTGTCCATCGCCGAGGGCAGCCGGAAGCCGTGCTCGACCAGGGTCCGCTTGCGGCTCATGTCGCCCTCGTACATGCCGCCGATCTGCGGCACCGTCACGTGCGACTCGTCGATGACGAGCAGGAAGTCGTCGGGGAAGTAGTCGATGAGGCAGGCACCGGCGGTGCCGGGGGCGCGGCCGTCGATGTGCCGCGAGTAGTTCTCGATGCCCGAGCAGAAGCCGACCTGGCGCATCATCTCGATGTCGTAGGTGGTGCGCATGCGCAGCCGCTGGGCCTCCAGCAGCTTGCCCTGCCGCTCCAGTTCGGCCAGCCGGACCTCGAGCTCGGCCTCGATCGTGCTGATCGCCCGCTCCATGCGCTCGGGGCCGGCGACGTAGTGGGTGGCCGGGAAGACGAAGAGCTCGTCGACCTCGCGCACGACCTCGCCGGTGAGCGGGTGCAGGTAGTACAGCCGCTCGACCTCGTCGCCGAACATCTCGATCCGGCAGGCCAGCTCCTCGTACACCGGGAAGACCTCGATCGTGTCGCCGCGCACCCGGAAGGTGCCGCGGGTGAACGACAGGTCGTTGCGGGTGTACTGCTCGGTGACCAGCGTGCGCAGCAGCTCGTCGCGGTCGCGCTCCTCCCCCACCTTGATCTTCAGGGCCCGGTCGACGTACTCCTCCGGCGTCCCCAGGCCGTAGATGCAGGAGACGGTGGAGACGACGACGACGTCGCGCCGGGTGAGCAGGCTGTTGGTGGCGGAGTGCCGCAGGCGCTCGACCTCCTCGTTGACCGAGGAGTCCTTCTCGATGTAGGTGTCGGTCTGCGGGACGTAGGCCTCGGGCTGGTAGTAGTCGTAGTACGAGACGAAGTACTCGACCGCCGCGTCGGGCAGCAGCTCGCGGAACTCGTTGGCCAGCTGCGCGGCCAGCGTCTTGTTCGGCGCCATCACCAGGGTGGGCCGCTGCACCTGCTCGATGAGCCAGGCCGTGGTGGCCGACTTGCCGGTGCCGGTGGCGCCCAGCAGCACGGTGTCCTTCTCGCCGGAGTTCACCTTCTCGGCGAGCGCCTCGATCGCGGCCGGCTGATCGCCCGAGGGCTGGAACTCGCTGACGACGCGGAAGCGCCCCTGGGTGGGCCGGATGTCGGTGGTCGCGCGCACGGGATCGACGGTACGACCAGCCAGTGACAGGACGACGTCCGTGAGCCCTGAGCGAACGGGCGGGACGGGCGGGGCGACGGCACTGGCGTCCGGTGCTTGCACGTGCTGGGGTCGCCGCCTAGCGTCCCCGGTCGCAGGAGCGGTCACCGCCGAGGACCAGTGCCACCCGGGGTCCTGCGCCCCGGACGAGGTCGGACCCGGTGTCGCTGCCCCGGCCGGACCTGCGCACGACGCCCCCCACGGAGACCTCCGCGGGGGGCGTCGTCGTCCCCGGGACGGCCGCGTGAGCGAGGTCTCCGCGACTGTCACCCTCCAGAGGGTTGGAGGGCCACGAGTGCGGGCAACGGCAACCGCGGAGCACCACGTGCGCCGACCTCCCCACGCACGCCCCGCGGCGGGGAGGCCACCGGCCCCCGGCGTCCCGGGGGCGCCAGCACAGGAGGACCTCGTCCATGACCCAGGTGTGGCCTGGAACCGCCTACCCCCTCGGCGCGACCTACGACGGCACCGGCACCAACTTCGCCATCTTCAGCGAGGTGGCCGAGAAGGTCGAGCTGTGCCTGTTCGACGACGACGGGACCGAGACCCGCATCCGGCTCCCCGAGATGGACGGCTACGTCTGGCACGCCTTCCTCCCCGGGATCCAGCCCGGCCAGCGCTACGGCTACCGGGTGCACGGCCCCTACGACCCGTCGCAGGGCCTGCGCTGCAACCCCAACAAGCTGCTGCTGGACCCGTACGCGAAGGCGATCGACGGCCAGATCGACTGGGACCCGTCGGTCTTCGGCTACGACTTCGACAGCGGTGAGCGCAACGACGAGGACTCGGCCGCGCACATGCCGAAGTCCGTCGTCGTCAACCCGTACTTCGACTGGGGCGTCGACCGCCCGCCGAAGACGCCGTACCACAAGACCGTCATCTACGAGGCCCACGTCAAGGGCCTGACGATGACCCACCCCGACGTACCGGAGGAGCTGCGCGGCACCTACGCCGGCATCGCCCACCCGGCGGTCATCAGCTACCTGCGGGACCTCGGGGTCACCGCCGTCGAGCTCATGCCCGTGCACCAGTTCGTGCAGGACGACACCCTCCAGCAGAAGGGCCTGCGGAACTACTGGGGCTACAACACCATCGGGTTCTTCGCGCCGCACAACGAGTACGCGAGCAACACCGACAACGGCATGCACGTGCAGGAGTTCAAGGGGATGGTCCGCACCCTGCACGAGGCGGGCATGGAGGTCATCCTCGACGTGGTCTACAACCACACCGCCGAGGGCAACCACCTGGGCCCCACGCTGTCGTTCAAGGGCATCGACAACCGGGCCTACTACCGCCTGGTCGAGGACGACCCGCAGTACTACATGGACTACACGGGCACCGGGAACTCGCTCAACGCCCGCACCCCGCAGGCGCTGCAGCTGATCATGGACTCGCTGCGGTACTGGATCACCGAGATGCACGTCGACGGCTTCCGCTTCGACCTGGCCTCCACGCTGGCCCGCGAGCTGCACGCCGTCGACCGGCTGTCGGCCTTCTTCGACCTGGTGCACCAGGACCCGGTGGTCAGCCAGGTGAAGCTCATCGCCGAGCCGTGGGACGTCGGCGAGGGCGGCTACCAGGTCGGCAACTTCCCGGCCCTGTGGACCGAGTGGAACGGCAAGTACCGGGACACCGTGCGTGACTTCTGGCGCGGCGAGCCCTCGACGATCGGCGAGTTCGCCAGCCGCCTCACGGGTTCGGCCGACCTGTACCAGCACTCCGGCCGACGTCCGGTGGCGAGCATCAACTTCGTCACCGCGCACGACGGGTTCACGCTCAACGACCTGGTCTCCTACAACGAGAAGCACAACGAGGCCAACGGCGAGGGCAACAACGACGGCGAGAGCCACAACCGCAGCTGGAACTGCGGGGTGGAGGGCCCGACCGTCGACAAGAAGGTCCTCACCCTGCGCGCCCGGCAGCGGCGCAACTTCCTGGCCACGCTGATGCTCAGCCAGGGGGTGCCGATGCTGCTGCACGGCGACGAGCTGGGCCGCACGCAGCAGGGCAACAACAACGGCTACTGCCAGGACTCGCCGCTGACCTGGATCCACTGGGACGAGGTGGACGAGGGGCTGCTGGAGTTCACCAAGCTGGTGACCCGGCTGCGGCACGAGCACCCGACGTTCCGCCGCCGCCGGTTCTTCCACGGCCGCCCGGTGCGCCGGGGCCAGGACGACCCGGTGCAGGACGTCGCCTGGCTGACCCCGGCCGGTGACCTGATGACCGAGGACGACTGGGACGCCGGCTTCGCCAAGTCGCTGGCCATGTACCTCAACGGCCACGGCATCCGATCCACCGACGAGCGCGGCGAGGACGTCGTCGACGACCACTTCTACCTGGCGTTCAACGCCTCGCACGAGCCGATGGACTTCTGCCTGCCGTCGGAGGAGTACGCCGGGGCGTGGACCGTCGTCCTCGACACCGCCGAGATGGACGCGGTGGAGCCGCGGGAGCTCAAGCCCGGCGAGACGCTGACGCTCCAGGACCGTTCGATGGTCGTGCTCAGCGCGCCGCGTCGTTCGTGAGCGGGCCGGTCGTGAGCGAGCCGTTGAGCGAGAACCGACGTCGCGACGTCCCCACCGGGACCTACCGGCTGCAGGTCACCGCCGACTTCACCCTGGACGACGCCGCGTCCCTGGCCGGCTACCTCGCCGACCTCGGGGTCAGCCACGCCTACGCCTCGCCGCTGCTGCGGTCGGCGTCGGGCAGCACGCACGGCTACGACACCGTCGACCACGCGCACATCGACGAGTCGCGCGGCGGCCGGGCCGGCTTCGACCGGCTCGTCGCGGCGCTGCACGAGCGCGGGCTCGGCCTGGTGCTCGACCTGGTGCCCAACCACATGGGCGTCGCCGACCCGGCCGAGGCGCCCTGGTGGTGGGACGTGCTGCAGCACGGCCGGGACAGCGCCCACGCCGGCGCCTTCGACATCGACTGGGACTTCGGTGGCGGCCGGGTGCGCATCCCGGTGCTGGGGTCTGCGGACGACGTCCAGAAGCTCGAGGTGGTCGACGGGGAGCTGCGCTACTACGACAACCGCTTCCCCATCGCACCGGGCACCGGTGACGGCACCCCGCCGGAGGTGCACGACCGGCAGCACTACGAGCTGGTCGACTGGCGGCGCGCCGACCGCGACCTCAACTACCGCCGGTTCTTCGCGATCAACACCCTCGCCGGGCTGCGCGCGGAGGACCCGGAGGTCTTCCGCGCCACGCACGACCTGGTGCTGCGGCTGGTCGAGTCCGGCGCGGTCGACGGGCTGCGGGTCGACCACCCCGACGGCCTGGCCGACCCCAAGGGCTACCTGGACCGGCTGGCCGAGGCCTCCGGCGGCCGGTGGACGGTGGTCGAGAAGATCCTCGAGCCCGGGGAGGACCTGCCCGAGTCGTGGCGGACCGCCGGGACGACGGGTTACGACGCCCTCGCCGAGGTCGACGACGTGCTGGTCGACCCGGACGGCGAGGCGGTGCTCAGCGCGCTGGACACCGAGCTCTCGGGCGCCCCGGTCGACTACGCGCAGCTGGTGCACGACTGCAAGCGCGAGGTGACCGACGGGATCCTCGGCTCGGAGGTGGCCCGGCTGGTGCGGGTCATCGGCGAGCTGCCCGGCGTTGCTCGTGAGCAGCAGACCGAGGCGCTGGCCGAGCTGCTGGCCAGCTTCCCGGTCTACCGCTCCTACCTGCCCGACGGCCGGGAGCACCTCGACGCCACCGTGACCGCCGTGCGCGAGCGCCGTCCCGACCTCACCGCGGCGCTGGACGCGCTGCACCCGGTGCTCTCCCAGGCCGGGACCGAGGCGGCGACCCGCTTCGAGCAGACCAGCGGCCCGGTCATGGCCAAGGGCGTCGAGGACAGCGCCTACTACCGGTGGGCGCGGTTCGTCATGCTCAACGAGGTCGGCGGCGACCCGGCGCGCTTCGGCGGCACCGTCGAGGAGTTCCACGAGGCCCAGCAGCGCCGCGTGGAGCGCAAGCCCGAGTCGATGACCGCGCTGTCGACCCACGACACCAAGCGCAGCGAGGACACCCGCGCCCGGCTGGCCGTGCTGGCCGAGCTGGGGGCCGAGTGGGCCGACCTGGTCCGCGGGCTGCTGACCCGGCACCCGCTGCCCGACCGACCGCTGGCGCACCTGGTGTGGCAGAACCTGGTCGGCGCCTGGCCGCTGTCCCGCGAGCGGGCGCACGGCTACGCGGAGAAGGCGGCCCGCGAGGCGGGGACGTCGACGACGTGGACCGACGTCGACGAGGAGTTCGAGACGGCGCTGCACGAGATGGTCGACGCGGCCTACGACGACGAGCGGACCAGCGCCGGGATCGAGCGGTTCGTCGCCCGCATCGCGCCGTTCGGCCGGTCCAACTCGCTGGCGCAGAAGCTGCTGCAGCTGACGATGCCCGGCGTCCCGGACGTGTACCAGGGCACCGAGCTGTGGGACCTCTCGCTGGTCGACCCGGACAACCGCCGTCCGGTCGACTACGAGCAGCGCCGCCGGCTGCTGGCGCAGCTGGACGCCGGCGAGGTCCCCCCGGTCGACGAGACCGGCGCGGCCAAGCTGCTCGTCGTTTCCCGCGTGCTGCGGGCGCGGCGGGAGCACCCGGAGTGGTTCGCCCGGTACGAGCCGGTGCAGGCGACCGGCGTCGCGGCCGACCACGTGGTCGCCTTCGACCGTGGTGGCGTGGTGGCCGTGGCGACCCGGCTGCCGGTCGGCCTGTCGATCGCCGGCTGGGACGACACCGCGCTGCGGCTGCCGACCGGGGCCTGGCGCGACCTGCTCACCGGCGGCCGGTTCGTCTCCGACGCCGAGGGGCTGCCGGTGGCCGGGCTGCTCGAGCGGCTCCCGGTCGCGCTGCTCGTCCGCGACTGAGAGAGGACCACCCTTCCCCCACGCCTCCCAGGCTCGGCGCGGGCCCCTGAGGGGCGGCCGTTCCGGCACCTCACCGGGCTCGCAGCGAGCCTCTGGACGGGGCCGGGGCCGAAGTGGGACGCAGGTCACGTCCCCGCGGGCGCACGCGCGCCCGCGGGGACGTGACCAGGCGATCTGTCCGGTCCCGGCTCCGACGGCCGGCCGCGTCACCCCCGTTGCCCCTGGGGCACGAGGTGAACTGCCGTGACCTGACCGTTACCTTGTCCCGGCACCCCCCATCAGGGACCGGGTGCCGGAGCCGATCCGCCGAACCCCGTCCGTCGGCCGCCGTACCTACTGCACAGCCAGGACGGGGGTGGGGGACCCATCTCTCGGTGCCCGGCCGGTCCGGCCGGGCACCTCGGGGTGAAGCCGTGTGCGCACGGCCGGGGCACCGATCGCTCCGAACCCGACAGCTCACCTCGCAGGCGGCGGATCGGGAGTCCCCCATGCGTTCGTCCTCGTCTACCCGCACGTCTGCACGAGCCCTGCGCCGCGGCGCCGTGGTGCTCGGCGGCGCCGCCGCCGCCGTCTCCCTCGGCGTCCTCGCCGCCCCGGCCTCGGCCGCGGCCCCCAACAACTGGGACGCCGTCGCGCAGTGCGAGTCCAGCGGCAACTGGGCCATCAACACCGGCAACGGTTACTACGGCGGCCTGCAGTTCAGCCAGAGCACCTGGGCGGCCTTCGGCGGCACGGAGTTCGCGTCGCGCGCCGACCTGGCCACCAAGGCCCAGCAGATCGCCGTCGCCGAGCGCACGCTCGACGTGCAGGGCCCGGGCGCCTGGCCGACCTGCGGCAAGGGGCTGACCCCCTCGGCCCCCGAGGCCGGCGCGGCCCCGGTGGTCGCGGCCGTGGCGCCCGCGCCGGCCGCCGCCGCCGGCACCTACACGGTGCAGGCCGGTGACACGCTCGGCCGCATCGCCTCGGAGCAGGGCGTCGCGGGCGGCTGGCAGGCACTGTTCGCCGCCAACGACCAGCTGAGCAGCCCGCACCAGATCGCGGTCGGTCAGGTGCTGCAGCTCCCGTGAGGCGCGCCGGCGGCCGGGGGACGCGCTCCCCCGGCCGCCGGGTGCCCGGTGACGGACCGGAACGGCCCCGCTGCAGGGTCCCGCCGCCAGCCTGGCGACGGGCTGGAACGGCCCCGCTGCAGGGTCCCGCCGCCAGCCTGGCGACGGGCTGGAACGGCCCCGCTGCAGGATCCCGCCACGAGCCTGCGAGCGGTGGGGGGCAGCGGGGTCCTTCAGAAGCGGATGGCGTCGATCACCTTCGCCCGGACGGCGATGACCGCGGGCAGCAGCCCGGCCAGTGCGCCGACCGCCGTGGCCGCCACCAGGCCCTCCACCGCGGCGGCCACCGGGAAGGCCGGGGTCTCGGCCAGCGGGACCCCGCTGTTGAGCAGCGACTCCAGCGGCAGGTTGCGCACCAGGACGACCGACAGTGCGACCGCGGTGAGCCCGGCGAGGAACGTGGCGCAGACGCTCTCCAGCATGATCGCGGAGAACACCCGCGACGAGGTCGCGCCGAAGCTGCGCCGGACGCCGATCTCCCGGATCCGCTGGCGGACCGTGACCAGCCCGATGTTGAGCACGCCGAGCCCGCCGAGGACGAGCACGACGACGCCGGCGCCGCGGATGGCCAGCCGCAGCATGCCGAGGGTCTCCTCCAGGCCCTGCGAGTCCTGCCGGTACGCGTCGACCTGGACCCCGCCGAGCGCCAGCCCGAGGTCGTTCGTGACGACCGCCATGACCTCGTCGGCCTGCTCCGGCGGCACCCACAGCTCCAGCGTGGCCGGCCCGAACGCCATCGCCGACGGGGTCGCGGGAGCCGGCTCGTCCCAGGGGCCGGCCGAGCGGTCCACCCGGTAGGCGAGCAGCTCGTCGCCGTAGCCCTCGCGGACGACGCCGACGATCGCGGCCCGCACCGGGCTGTCCCCGCCGATCACGACGGTGGGCCGGCCCGACAGGTCCGGGACGCCGAGCGCGCCGAGGAACGCCTCGTTGACGACGACGGCCGGCGCCAGGCTGTCCCGGTCGCCCTCGCGCAGCCACCGGCCCTCGACCGGCTCGATGCGGTGCAGCTGCCCGTAGGACGGCGAGACGCGCTTGGTCTGCACCGCCTGGGTACCGCCGGGCAGCCGGAAGCGGGCCTCCTCGTACCCGATGCTGGCCGTGGCGGTGATCCCGTACCGCTCGGTGAGGTCGGCGACGGCGGCGTCCCACTCCCGCGGGTCCGGCGGCATCCCGGTCTGCGGGTCGTAGACGGTGACGCCGATGGTGGCCGGCCGGCCGCCCATGCGCTCCCCCTGCTCCTGCTGCACCTGGGCGACGAGCAGGCCGAGCGCGGTCACCGTGGTCATGGCGAAGACGGCGAGGAACACGCCGACGAGGGAGAGCACCACGCGCGCCCGGTGCACCCGCACCTCGCTCCACGCCTCGGCGAGGGTGGCCAGCACGGGGATCACGGGACCGCTCCCTCGAGGGGTGCGGCAGCGGGCGAGGGCAGGGTCGGCGCCGGGTCGGGCAGCGGCGTGAGCCGGCCGGCGTCCAGCCGGTAGCGGCGGTCGGCCAGCCCGGCGACGTTCAGGTCGTGGGTGATGGTGACCAGCGCGGCGCCCCCCTCCGCGGCGGCCTCGGCCAGCAGCGCCATGACCTGCGCACCGGTCTCGACGTCGAGCGCGCCGGTGGGCTCGTCGGCCAGGACGACCCGCGGCGAGCGCACCAGCGCCCGCGCGATCGCGACCCGCTGCTGCTCACCGCCGGAGAGCCGCTCGGGGACGGTGTCGGCGCGGGCGCCCAGGCCGACCCGGTCGAGCAGCTCGCGCGCCGTCCGCCGGCGGCGCAGGTAGTCCCGGCCGCGGGCGTAGAGCAGCGGCGCGGCCACGTTCTCCTCCGCGGTGCGCCGGGGCAGCAGGTTGAACTGCTGGAAGACGAAGCCGAACACCTCGCCGCGGAGCCGCGCGCGACGGCGGGCCCCCAGCGCGTCGGTCGGCTCCCCGTCGAGCAGGTACTCCCCGCCGGTCGGGGTGTCGAGCAGGCCGAGGAGGTTGAGCAGCGTCGACTTGCCCGACCCCGACCGGCCGACGACCGCCACGTGCTCGCCGGGCGCCACCTCCAGGTCGACCCCGGTGAGGATCGGTAGCACGCCACCGTCGGGCAGCGCGACCTCGCGGCTGACACCGCGCAGTGTCAGCAGCGTCATCCGAACGGCCCAGCCATCTCCGGGCCCTGCGGTGTGTCGTCGGGCACCGGCACGAACAGCAGCACCGAGTCGCTCTCGGCCAGGCCCTCGCGGACCTCGACCTGGTCGCCGTCGGTGAGCCCGAGGACCACCGCGCGCTCCTCCTGGGCGCCGTCGGCCCCGACCACCCAGACGTTGCCCTGCTGCACCGACCCCTGCACCGCCGTCACCGGGACGACCAGCACGTCCTCCGCGACCCCGGCGTCCACGACCACCGTGGCGGCCATGCCGGCGAACACCGTCGTCCCGGCGGGGACCCGGCAGCGGGCGGCGGTGCCGCCCTGCGCCGTCCCGGTGGCGGCCGGGTCCACCCCGGCGAAGGTCTGGTCGCCGCTGCCGCTCCCCGCGGCGGCCGGCGCGCCGAGCGTGAGGTCGGTGCAGGTGAACGGCGCCGACCCGCCCTGCACCTCGACCTGCGCGGTGGATGGCGGGGCCAGTAACCGGAACTGGTCGTCCTGGCTCAGCGTCGCGGTGACCGACAGCAAGCCCGGGGAGATGCCGGCGACCCGGTCCCCGACCGCGACGACCTGGTCGACCAGCACGTCGACGGCGGTGACGGTGCCGGCCGTGGAGGCGGGGACGGTCGCCGTCCGCACGAGCGGCGCGCGGGGCGTGCTGGTGGGGTTGCCCTCGGCGTCGGTACCGGGGACCGGCTCGCGCTCCTCCTCCCAGCGGACCTCGACGACGGCGTCGCCCTCCTCGACGACGTCGCCGTCCCCGACCAGCACCCGGCGGACCGTGCCCGCCTTGGTGGCCTTGACCGGGACCGTGGCGTCGGCGACGACCGTGCCCTGGGCGGTGACGGTGTTGGCGACCGTGCCGCGCGCGACCGGAACCACCGGGGAGGTGAGGTCGACCGGTGGCGCCCCGGCGGACACCGGCGCCGCCTCACCGCTGCCGCCGCGGAAGGCGAGCACCACGAGGGCGACCGCGATGACGATCCACACCAGCAGACGGAGTGCCGGGAAGACGACGGTGCGAACCGTGTGCATGGCGCTCCTCGGAGGCGGGGTGGTGCTCCCCTGCACCGGTGGGAGCGCACGGTAACGACACCGGGACGCTCTGGAAGCCCGATGGCGCGCGGCACGCCGCGAACGGTGGTTGGAGACCGTCCGCCCGGGCACAACCCCCCGGACCGCCGCACGACGACCCCGTTCTCCCCTGGAGGCCCCTGCATGTCCGCTGCCGTCGAGTTCGCCGTCTGGGCGCCGGTCCCGGAACGGGTCCGGGTGCAGGTCGACGGGTCGGTGCACGAGATGCGCCGGGAGGAGGGCGGCTGGTGGCGCGCCGAGGTCGAGGCCGGTCCCGAGGCCGACTACGGCTTCCTGCTCGGCGACGACGACACGCCCCGTCCCGACCCGCGCTCGCGCCGCCAGCCCGAGGGCGTGCACGGGCTGTCCCGCCGCCACGATCCCGCCTCGTACCAGTGGGGCGACCGGGCCTGGACCGGCCGGCCGCTGGCCGGGGGCGTGGTCTACGAGATGCACGTCGGCACCTTCACGCCCGAGGGCACGCTGGACGCCGCGGTCGCCCGGCTGGACCACCTCGTCGACCTCGGCGTGGACTTCGTCGAGCTGCTGCCGGTCAACGGCTTCGACGGCACGCACAACTGGGGGTACGACGGCGTCCTCTGGTACACGGTGCAGGAGAGCTACGGCGGTCCCGCGGCCTACCAGCGCTTCGTCGACGCCTGCCACCAGCGCGGCCTGGGCGTTCTGCAGGACGTCGTCTACAACCACCTCGGTCCGTCCGGGAACTATCTGCCGCTGTTCATGCCGATCTTCAGCGAGGGCGGCGCCAACACCTGGGGCAGCTCGGTGAACCTCTCCGGGCCGGACTCCGACGAGGTGCGCCGCTACATCATCGACAACGCGCTGATGTGGCTGCACGACATGCACGTCGACGGGCTGCGGCTGGACGCCGTCCACGCGCTGGTCGACGAGCGGGCCATCCACGTGCTCGAGGAGATGGCCCAGGAGGTCGACCGGCTGTCGGTCGCCGAGGGCCGGCCGCTGACCCTCATCGCCGAGAGCGACCTCAACGACCCGCGCATGGTCACCCCCCGGGTGGCAGGCGGCCTGGGCATCTCCGCCCAGTGGAGCGACGACTTCCACCACGCGCTGCACTCGGTGCTCACCGGTGAGGGCCAGGGCTACTACGGCGACTTCGCCGCGGCGGGCCTCGCCGGGCTGGCCAGGACGCTGACCGGCGCGTACTTCCACGACGGCGCCTGGTCGAGCTTCCGCCGCCGGCACCACGGCCGGCCGGTCGACACCGCGCTGCTGCCGGGCTGGAAGTTCCTCGGCTACCTGCAGGACCACGACCAGATCGGCAACCGCGCGGTCGGCGACCGCATCTCGGCGTCCCTCTCCCCCGGCCTGCTCGCCGTCGGCGCGACCCTGGTGCTCACCAGCCCGTTCACCCCGATGCTGTTCATGGGCGAGGAGTGGGGTGCCGCGACGCCGTGGCAGTTCTTCACCAGCCACACCGACCCGGAGATCGGCCGGGCGACGGCGGAGGGGCGCAAGGGCGAGTTCGCCGAGCACGGGTGGGACGCCGACGAGGTGCCCGACCCGCAGGACCCGGAGACCTTCACCCGCTCGAAGCTGGACTGGAGCGAGCCCGAGCGCGAGCCGCACCGGACGCTGCTCGCCGCCACCCGGGCGCTGCTGCGACTCCGGCACCAGCACCCCGACCTGGTCGACCCGGACCTGTCGCGGGTGCACGTCTCCTGGGACGACGCCGACCGCTGGCTGGTCGTGCACCGCGGCTCCCTGCGGGTGGTGGCGAACCTCGCCGACGTCCCCCGCGAGATCGATCTGGACGGCCCGGTGGCGGAGGTGCTGTTCGCCACCGGAGAGCTGCCGCACCTCGACGGGCGGACGGTGACCGTGCCGGCCGAGAGCGCGGCCGTGCTGACCACCGCCTGACGTGCGGCGGCTGCTGCCCGCCCCCTCCCCCGACCTCGACGACGACGCGCTCGTCGAGGCCTACCGGTCGCCGACCGGCCGGTCGCTGCGGGTGGACTTCGTCGCCTCCCTCGACGGCGCCGTCACGGTCGAGGGGAGGAGCGCCGGCTTGGGCTCGCCGGGCGACAAGCGGGTGTTCCGGGTGCTGCGCACCCTCGCCGACGCCGTGCTGGTCGGGCACGGGACCGCGGCGGCTGAGGGCTACCGGCCGGTGGCCGCCGACTCGGCGGTGGGGCGGCTGCGGGCGGCGCTGGGCAGGCCGGTGTCCGCACCGGTCGTCGTCGTCTCGCGGCGGGCCTCGCTCGCCCCGGGGGACCGGCTGGCGGTCGCGCCGACGGTCCTGGTGACGTGCGCGGCGGCCGACCCGGACCGGCGGGCGGCACTGGGCGACGAAGGGGTCACGGTGCTGGTGTGCGGGGACGACGACGTCGACCTGCCGACGGCGCTGGACGCGCTCGCCGAGCGGGGGCTGGAGCAGCTGGTCTGCGAGGGCGGGCCGGCCCTGCTGACGGCGGCGCTGGCGGCCGGGGTGGTCGACGAGCTGGACCTGACGATCGCGCCGGCGCTGGTCGGCGGTCCGGACCGGCTGCTGGCCGGCCCGTTGCCGGACGTCGTCCGCCCCCGGCTGCTGCAGGTGCTCGAGGAGGACGGCGTGCTGTTCACCCGGTACGCGGTCGACCGGTAGCGCGCCGGGCGACCGCCGCGGCCCAGGCGACGTAGGCCAGGTTGACGACGACCCGGGCCGCGATCCCGATCGGCCGGTCGAACGCCCGCTGCGCCGTGCGCCGGTGCCGCAGCGGTTCCAGGTGTGCCGGCAGGTAGGCGGTGATCAGCGCGGCGGTCGCCCGCGCGCCGGTCCGCCGCGTCGCCGGCACCGCGACGAGGACTCCGACCGCGATGTCGGCTGCCCCGCTGACCGCGACCACCGCCGAGCGCGCCGGCAGCCACGATGGCACCAGCTCGCGGAAGTAGCCGGGCGAGGTGAAGTGGGAGACCCCGCTGACCACCATGAGCGCGGTCAGCGCCCACGCTGCCGCGTCGTCCGTCGTCGGGCGGGCCACGGGGTCAGCCGACCAGACGGACGACGTCGCCGTACGCCGTGAGCCGGTCGTCCGCGGTCAGCAGCACGGCCCCTTCGGCGACGGCCTGGGCGACGAGGAGCCGGTCGAACGGGTCGCGGTGGACGTCGGGCAGGTGCTCGACCGCGGCGGCGTGGTCAGCGGTGACCGGGAGGTGGTCGAGGACGAGTTCACTGGTCACCCGTCGCGTCCAGACGCGGACGTCGGACCCGACGGAGAGCTTGCCGAGGTGCTGCTTGATCGCCAGCTCCCAGATGCTCACCGCCGACACGAGACGCACATCGGCGTCCGCGAGCACATCGGCGCCCGATCCGAGCCGTTCGGGGGTGGTGGCGGCCCAGACGAGCGCGTGGGTGTCGAGGAGGACCCTCACTCCTCACCCTCGAACGCCCGCTGCAGGTCCTCGGGCAGGTCGTCGTCGAAGTCGTCGGCGATCCACACGTTGCCACGGTCGAACCCGAAGTTCGGCGTTCGCCGGGTGGGACCCACCAGCCGGGCGACCACCTTCCCGCGATTGGTGATCTCGACCTCCTCACCCGCCGCAACCCTCTCCAGCAGCCGCGACAGGTGCGTCTTGGCCTCGTGCACCCCGACTGACGTAGTCATGTGACTTAGTCTACTAGTGGCGGTTCGTGCCGCCGGTCCGCTGCGCCCCGACCTGGTGACGTCCGTGGTCGGCGCGCTCCGGTGGTCGTCGCCTGCTGCTTGACTGACCGGCATGGACCTGCCCCTGCTGCCGCCGGTGAAGCCGATGCTGGCCAAGGCCGTGACCAAGGTGCCCACCGCCGAGGGCATGTTCTACGAGCCGAAGTGGGACGGCTTCCGGTGCATCGTCTTCCGGGACGGCGACGAGGTGGAGCTGGGCAGCCGCAACGAGCGCCCGCTGACCCGCTACTTCCCCGAGGTGGTCGAGGCGGTCAAGGCGGCGCTGCCCGAGCGCTGTGTGGTCGACGGCGAGATCGTCGTCCCCAACGGCGACCGGCTGCACTTCGAGGCGCTGCTGCAGCGCATCCACCCGGCCGAGTCCCGCATCCGGCTGCTCGCGGAGCAGACGCCGGCCTCCTTCGTCGCCTTCGACCTGCTCGCGATCGGGGACGAGTCGCTGATGGAGACCCCGTTCGCGCAGCGGCGGGCCCGGCTGCAGGAGGTCGTGACCGGCACGGACTCGGTGCACGTCACCGCGATCACCCAGGACCCCGACACCGCACAGCGCTGGTTCCAGGAGTTCGAGGGCGCCGGTCTGGACGGCGTCGTGGCCAAGCCCGCCGACCTGCCGTACGGCCCCGACCAGCGGTTGATGACCAAGGTCAAGCACGTGCGCACGGCGGACTGCGTGGTGGCCGGGTTCCGCTGGCACAAGAGCGGGCCGATCGTCGGGTCGCTGCTGCTGGGCCTCTACGACGACTCCGGCGACCTGCAGCACATCGGCGTCGCGGCGTCGTTCCCGATGGCCCGGCGGGCCGAGCTGGTCGAGGAGCTGGCGCCCTACCGGGCCGAGGCGCTGGACGGGCACCCGTGGCAGGACTGGGCGAACGCGCAGGTCGTCAACGGCAGCAACGGCGACGAGCACCGGATGCCCGGCGCGCAGAGCCGCTGGAACGCCGGCAAGGACCTCTCCTGGGTGCCGATGCGCCCCGAGCTCGTGGTGGAGGTCAAGTACGACCAGCTGGAGGGACGGCGGCTGCGGCACACCGGCCAGTTCCTGCGCTGGCGCCCCGACCGGGAGGCGCGCAGCTGCACCTACGACCAGCTGGAGGTGCCGGTGCGCTACGACCTGGCGGAGGTCTTCGACGGCTGAGGCAGGACCCGCCCTCACTGACCTCGCCAGCTCGAGGCGGGGCTATGGCGGGGACCGCCGTCACCGGGGCGGGGCCCGTGCCTGCACCCGCCGGGTCCAGCTCATACCCTCGGGACCCATGCGCGTGTCCCGCGGCCTGGTCGCCGCTGCCACCGGACTGCTCGTGGCGGTCTCCGGCTGCACCTCCTCCGACGACGGCGCGGCGGAGTCGACGGCCCCGGCGTCCTCGGCGCCCGCCGAGCCGGAGGCGGCGGAGATCGCCTGGACCGACTGCGACCCGGACCTCTCGCAGCTGGTGACCGGCCTTCCGGGCAGCGAGCGGGACCTCGCCTTCGAGTGCGGCCGCACCGAGGTGCCGATCAGCTACGACGAGCCGCAGGGCGCCACGCTGCCGCTCTTCCTCGTCCGGGCGCGGCTGGCCGGTCAGACCGACCGCATCGGGTCGCTGGTCATCAACCCCGGCGGACCCGGTGGCTCCGGCGCCGATGCCGCGCTCGGTCAGGCGCTGACGCTGCCCGAGGACGTGCTCCGCCGCTTCGACGTCGTCGGCTTCGACCCGCGCGGGGTGGGGCTGTCGACGCCGGTCGAGTGCATCCCGCCCGACGTCAAGGACCGGGTGGTCGCCGCCGAGCCGCGACCGACCACGCCGGAGCAGGTCGACGAGGCGTTCGCGCTGCAGCAGGAGCTCGCCGACGGCTGCGCCGAGGAGTACGGCGAAGCGCTGGGCACCTTCAACACCGTCGACACCGCGCGGGACATGGACCTGCTGCGCCAGTCCCTGGGCGACGAGCGGCTGACCTACCTCGGCTACTCCTACGGCACCACCCTCGGCTCCACCTACGCCGAGCTGTTCCCCGACCGGGTGCGGGCGCTGGTGCTCGACGCCGCCGTCGACCCCGACGACGACCCGCGCGCCGAGGCCGAGCAGCAGGCCACCTCGCTCGAGGCGAGCTTCGACGCGTACGCCGCCAACTGCGTCGGCCTGGTCGCCGGCTGCCCGCTCGGCCCGGACCCGCGCCGCGCCACGGAGGAGCTGCTGGACCAGGCGGCGGCGGCGCCGATCCCCAGCGCGCGGCCAGGGGAGACCCGCCAGGCGACGCCCGGCATCGTCATGACCGCCGTCCTGTACTCCCTCTACGACGCCGGCCGCTGGCCGCAGCTGACGCAGGCCCTGTCCGCCGCCCGGAACGGCGACGCGGCGGGGGTGTTCTCGCTGGCGGACGCCTACTGGAGCCGGATGGCGGACGGCACCTACACCAACACCATGGACGCCAACCTGGCGATCAACTGCGCGGACACCGACCCGGCGACCGAGGTGCCCGAGGATGAGGTCCGCACCCTCACCACCGAGTGGGGGCAGCGCTTCCCGCTGTTCGGCGCGGGCGCGGCCGTGGGGCTGCGCAGCTGCGCGGTGTGGGAGGCCGAGCGCACCCCGATCCCCGAGCGGGACGCCGAGGGCGCGGCGCCGATCCTGGTCGTCGGCACCGCCGGCGACCCGGTGACCCCCCTGCCCGGCGCGGTCGACATGGCCGAGGACCTCGCCTCCGGCGTCCTGCTGACCTGGCAGGGGCAGGGCCACACGGCCTACCCCCGCACCGGCTGCGTCACCGGTGCGGTGAACGCCTATCTCATCGACCTGGCGGTGCCGCAGGACGGGCAGACCTGCCCCGCCTGAGTGGTGCGGCACGCCGGGTCGGCACACGACCCGGCCTGCTCGCCTAGGGTGCGCCGGGTGATCACCACTGCGGGGTCGGGTCGCTGATGGCGTCGTCGAAGGACGCCGTCCTGCTGCAGGTCGACGGGCACGAGGTGCGCGTGTCCAGCCCGGAGAAGCCGTACTTCGCCGAGCGCGGCATCCGCAAGATCGACGTCGTCGAGTACTTCGTCGCGGTCGGCGACGGGATCCTGCACGCGCTGCGGGACCGGCCGACGACGCTGGAGCGCTGGCCGGGCGGGGTGTTCGAGGGCGCGCGGCTGTCCACCCGCACGGACAACACCGGCGACGCCTTCTACCAGAAGCGGGTGCCCAAGAACGCCCCCGACTGGGTGCCGACCGCGCACATCACCTTCCCCAGCGGGCGGACGGCGGACGAGATCGCGCCGGACTCGGTGGCCGTCGTCGCCTGGTGCGCGAACCTCGGCACGCTGACGTTCCACCCGTGGCCGGTGTCGAAGTCCGACGTCGAGCAGCCCGACCAGATCCGCATCGACCTCGACCCGCAGCCGGGCACCGACTTCTCCGACGCCGTCTGGGTCGCCCCGCACGTGCGCGAACTGCTGCACGAGCTGGGCATGGAGGGCTGGCCGAAGACCTCGGGCGGGCGCGGCGTGCACGTGTACGTGCCGATCCAGCCGCGGTGGACCTTCCCCGAGGTGCGCCGGGCGGTCATCGCCTTCGGCCGCGAGCTGGAACGGCGCATCCCCGAGCGCGTGACGATGTCGTGGTGGAAGGAGGAGCGCGGCCAGAAAATCTTCATCGACTACAACCAGATGGCCCGGGACCGCACGATCGCCTCGGCGTACTCCATCCGGCCCAAGCCGCACGCGCCGGTGTCCGCGCCGGTCGACTGGGACGAGCTGCTCGACGTCCACCCGACCGATTTCGACGTGCTGACGATGCCGGCCCGCTTCCGCGAGGTCGGTGACAAGCACGCCGGGCTGTCCGACCACGCGTTCGGCATCGAGCCGCTGCTGGAGCTGGCCGAGCGTCAGGCGGAGGACCAGGGTCTCGGTGACCTGCCCTATCCCCCCGACTACCCGAAGATGCCGGGAGAGCCCATGCGGGTCCAACCGAGCAGGGCCAAGCGTCCTACCCGCGCGGACGGATGATCCGGCGCTCGACGCCAGGGAAGCACAGCGCTCACTCGACGGACAACCCACGTCCGGCAGGGGGATCTGGCGTAGTCCTCCGGTCGCCCCTCCGGGCGGCTGGGGCCGCTCCCGAAGCACCCGGACGATCGGGCGCTACAGCCAGAGCGTCCAAGAGCTGCCCGCCGGCTGACCGACCGCGGCCGGCAGCCGGTGCTCGACGAACCGACCCGGCGCGCGGTCGCCGCGCGGCCGGCCGAGACCGCCGAGCCCTCCACCCTCGGCACGCGGCTGCGCGGGATGCGCCGGGTCTGTCGATGGCCGGTCACTGAAGGGGAACTGGAGGTCGCCCCGACTGACGGCATCGAGATACCCGCGCCACCGGAGAAGCCGGTGCCGATCCTCACCGACGACGAGATCACCGCGCTGCTCAAGGCCTGCGCGGTCCCCCGCGGCCGAGCCGCCGTGTTCCACCGCACCGTCGTCCTCGGCCGCCGGAGCACGCCGTGCAGGTCGTTCCGCAGCGCGGCCCGGGCCTCCCAGCGGTCGGTGCGGTCCAGAGCCGAGACCTCGGACTCCGAGAGGACCCTCCAGGAGTAGGTCCTCGGGCTCTGTCCCGTCCTGACGCGCCGGCGCAGGGTGCGGCGCATGTCGTCGTGGGCGTCTCTCCCGCCGTCGCGGCTGATGAGTGACGAGATCGTGAGCGCTCGCCGAGGCGCTGATCCCGGTGCCGCGCCCTGCCTGACCCCCTCCGACGACGGCGGGTTCGTCATCGACGAGGCCGAGGTCTTCTACTGGGGGCGCTGCCCGTCCTGCGCTGCCGGCCAGCCTCCCGCCTCACCCGACCGCCCCACAGCACAGGGAGGGACACCGTGAAGAACGAGGACGACAGGGTCCAGACCGAGAGCACCAGCGAGAGCGAGAACCCGGCGATCCCCTCGCCGACCCCGGTCACGGACCGGCGGCCACGCACCAACAGGGACTGGTGGCCTAACCAGGTGGACCTGTCGGTGCTGAACAAGCCGTCGAAGGACTCCGACCCGCTCGGCGAGGACTTCGACTACGAGGCCGAGTTCGCAGAGCTCGACGTCGAGGAGCTCAAGCGCGACCTCGTCTAGGTGATGCGCACCTCGCAGGACTGGTGGCCCGCCGACTGGGGCCACTACGGCCCGTTGTTCATCCGCATGTCGTGGCACGCGGCCGGCACCTATCGCATCGCCGACGGGCGGGGCGGCGGTGGGCAAGGCGGTCAGCGCTTCGCCCCGCTCAACAGCTGGCCGGACAACGCCAACCTCGACAAGGCCCGCCGCCTGCTGCTGCCGATCAAGCAGAAGTACGGCCGCAAGATCTCCTGGGCCGACCTGCTCGTGCTCGCCGGCAACGTCGCGCACGACGACATGGGCCTGGCGACCTTCGGCTTCGCCTTCGGCCGCGAGGACACCTGGCAGCCCGAGGAGGTCTTCTGGGGCCCGGAGGACACCTGGCTCGGCGACGAGCGCTACAGCAGCGAGGCCCCGCTCGAGCTCGAGGGTGCGCTGTCCAACGTCACCATGGGACTGATCTACGTCAACCCCGAGGGCCCGAAGGGTCAGCCCGACCCGCTCGCCTCCGCCCACGACATCAAGGTGACCTTCCGCCGGATGGGCATGACCGACGAGGAGACCGTCGCCCTGATCGGCGGCGGCCACACCTTCGGGAAGACGCATGGGGCGGGCAACCCCGACCTCGTCGGCCCGGAGCCCGAGGGCTGTCCGGTGCACGGCAACGGCCTGGGCTGGATCAGCCAGTACGGCACCGGCAGGGGCGCCGACACGATCACCAGCGGTCTCGAGGGCGCCTGGACCCCGACGCCGACGACGTGGGACAACTCCTACTGGGAGACCCTCTTCGGCTTCGAGTGGGAGCTGACCGAGAGCCCGGCCGGCGCCAAGCAGTGGAGGCCGAAGGACCCCGAGGCGCAGGAGCTCGTCCCCGACGCACACATCGAGGGCAGGAAGAACCCGCCGATGATGGCGACGACCGACCTCGCCCTCATCGCCGACTCCGAGTTCCGTGTCTTCGCGGAGCGGTTCCGCGACGACCCGGAGTACTTCGCCGACCAGTACGCCCGCGCCTGGTTCAAGCTGCTGCACCGCGACATGGGCCCGAAGAGCCGCTACCTCGGCCCGGACGTCCCGAGCGAAGACTTGATCTGGCAGGACCCGGTCCCCCCCGTGGACCACGAGCTCGTCGGCGAGGCGGAGATCGCCGACCTCAAGCAGCGCCTGCTCTCCTCCAGCCTGGGCGTGTCGCAGCTGGTGCACACGGCGTGGTCGGCCGCGGCGTCGTACCGCGGGACCGACAAGCGCGGCGGCGCCAACGGCGCCCGGCTGCGCCTCCAGCCGCAGCTCAGCTGGGCGGTCAACGAAGGCGTCCAGGCCGTGCTGCCGGTGCTCGAGCGCGTGAAGGCCGAGTTCGAGCAGCAGACCGGGAAGAAGGTCTCGCTCGCCGACCTGATCGTGCTCGGCGGCACCGCGGCGGTGGAGAAGGCCGCCGCGGACGCCGGGGTCGCGGTCACGGTGCCCTTCGACCCGGGCCGCACGGACGCGTCACAGGAGCAGACCGACGTCGAGAACTTCGGCTGGCTGGAGCCGCAGGCCGACGGGTTCCGGAACTGGATCGCCCCGGGCAGCAAGCTCGCGCCTGAGACGCTGCTGATCGACCGCGCCTACATGCTCGAGCTCACCGCGAAGGAGATGACCGTCCTGCTCGGCGGCCTGCGCATGCTCGGCGCCAACACCGGCGGCGCGCAGCACGGCGTCTTCACCGACCGCCCGGGCGTGCTGTCGCAGGACTTCTTCCGCAACCTGCTCGACCTGGGCATCTCGTGGCGCACCTCGGTCGACACCGAGGGCGTCTACGAGGGGCTGGACATCGACGGCAACGTCGTGCGCACCGCCACCGCCGCCGACCTGGTGTTCGGTTCCAGCTCGATCCTCCGCGGCATCGTCGAGGTCTACTCGGCAGACGACGCGAAGGAGAAGTTCGTGCAGGACTTCGCCGCAGCGTGGGTCAAGGTCATGGAGCTCGACCGCTTCGACCTGCGGTAGACACCACCTGTCCGGACGCCCCGGCTCGCATCCCGCGGGCCGGGCCGTCCGCGCGTCCAGCGGGTACATGCACCGGCACCCGGGCCGGCACGGGCCGTGACGGAGCCCCGGCCGAGCTGCTTGACCGCAGCTGGCCAGCTGACCATGATTGTGGTCATGACGACGCAGTCGCTGGCGGCGGTCAAGGCGCACTTCAGCCAGGTGATCGACGAGGTCGCCGGCACGCACGAGCGCGTCACCGTTACCAAGAACGGCAGCCCGGTCGCGGTCATCCTCGCCGTCGAGGACTACGAGTCCCTGATGGAGACCTTGGAGATCCTGTCCGATCCTCGAGCGCGGTCGGACATCAGACAGGCCGAGGAATTGATGGCCGCCGGCGAGGTCTACGGCGAGGCCGAGGTGCGGGCCGCACTCGCGGCCCGCCGGCGGTGACCGGCCCTCGTCGCCACACCGTCGTCCTCTCGGCGGCGGCCAAGCGGGCCATCGAGCGAGACCTCCCGGAGCCGGTGGCTGTCGCGGTCGTCGACTTCCTCTACGGGCCGCTGGCTGCGGATCCGTACCGCGTCGGGAAGCCGCTGCGCTTCGACCTCGAGGGCTACTGGTCCGCGCGACGAGGCCAGTACCGCGTCATCTACTCGATCCACGACAACGAGGTCCTCGTCAGGGTCGTGCGCATCTCGCACCGCGCCGACGTCTACGGCTGACCGCAACCTCCGCGCCGTCGCCGGGCCGGCCCCCGTCCTGGGGAGGCCGGCCCGTCCGGTCACACGGTGAACTTCACGCCCTGCGCGAGAGGCAGCTCACCGGAGTAGTTGATCGTGTTCGTGGCCCGCCGCATGTAGCTGCGCCAGGCGTCGGAGCCGGACTCCCGGCCGCCGCCGGTCTCCTTCTCCCCGCCGAAGGCCCCGCCGATCTCCGCGCCGGAGGTGCCGATGTTGACGTTGGCGATGCCGCAGTCCGAGCCGTCGGCGGCGAGGAAGCGCTCGGCCTCGGCCTGGTCGCTGGTGAAGATGCTCGAGGACAGGCCCTGGGGGACGTCGTTGTTGAGCGCGATCGCCTCCTCCAGCGTGCGGTAGGGCAGCACGTAGAGGATCGGCGCGAACGTCTCCTGCCGCACGACGTCGGTCTGCTCGGGCATCCGCACGATCGCCGGCTCGGCGTAGTAGGCGTCGGGCGCCTCGTCCTCGAACCGGCGGCCCCCGCCCACGACCAGCTCGCCGCCCTGCTGGCCGGCGGCCTCCAGGGCGTTCTGCATGGCCTTGTAGGCCGCCCCGTGGACGAGCGGCCCGACGAGGGTGCCCTCGGCGACCGGCGAGCCGATGGGCAGCCGGCGGTAGGCGGCGGCGACCCGCTCGGTGAGCTCGTCGATGACGTCGACGTGGGCGATGACCCGCCGCATGGTGGTGCAGCGCTGGCCGGCGGTCCCGGCCGCGGAGAACACGATGCCGCGGGTGGTGAGGTCCAGGTCCGCCGACGGCGTCACGATCGCGGCGTTGTTGCCGCCGAGCTCCAGCAGCGAGCGGCCGAAGCGGTCGGCCACCCGCGGCCCCACCGCGCGGCCCATCCGGGTCGAGCCGGTGGCGCTCAGCAGCGCGACGCCGGGGTGGTCGACCAGGGCCTCGCCGACGTCCGGCCCGCCGATCAGGACCTGGCTCAGGCCCTCCGGCGCGCCCTCCTCGGCGATGGCCCGGTCCAGCAGCGCGGCGCTCGCCGCGGCGGTCAGCGGAGCGAGCTCCGAGGGCTTCCACACCACCGGGTCACCGCAGACCAGGGCGATCGCGGTGTTCCACGACCAGACCGCCGCGGGGAAGTTGAAGGCGCTGATGACCCCGACGACGCCCAGCGGGTGCCAGGTCTCCATCAGCCGGTGGCCGGGTCGCTCGGAGCTGATCGTCCGCCCGTAGAGCTGGCGGGAGAGGCCGACGGCGAACTCGCAGATGTCGATCATCTCCTGGACCTCGCCCTCGGCCTCGGAGGTGATCTTGCCGACCTCGAGGCTGACGAGGGTGCCGAGGTCGGCCTTGTGCTCCCGCAGCAGCTCCCCGAAGCGGCGCACCAGCCCGCCGCGGACCGGCGCGGGGACGGTCCGCCACGAGCGGAAGGCCTCGACCGCGCGGGCGACCGCACCATCGACGTCTGCCCCGGTGGACCAGCGGACGGAGGACAGCGGCTGCCCGTTCACGGGGGAGGTCACGAAGTGGTCGCCGGCGAGGGCGTCGAGGTCGACACCGCAGCGGCGGGCGGCGTCCTGGGCCTGCTGACGGAGGTCGTCGGCGGTGGGCAGGGTGGTGGTCACGGGGATCTCCTCGGGCTGCTGTCTAGACGATGTTGAGTTCAGGGCGGGCGTCCGCGCCCGCGAAGCGTGCGGCACTCAGGCCGGTGACGTCGACGAAGGGCTCCTCGCCGAGGTGGAGGTCGCGCACCACCTCGCCCACGGCCGGTCCCATCAGGAAACCGTGCCCCGAGAAGCCGGTGGCGTACAGGAAGCCCTCGACCGTGTCCGCCCGGCCGATGAGGGCGTTGTGGTCCGGCGTCATCTCGTACAGCCCGGCCCATCCCCCGGCGATGCCGACGCCGGCCAGCGCGGGTGCGCGTCGCTCGATCGCCTCGCCGAGGCGCGGCAGCCACGCGTCCGAGCGGGTGAGCCGGAAGCCGGGGGTCTCGTCGGGGTCTGACATGCCCAGCAGCAGGCCCTCCCCCTCGGCGTGGAAGTAGAAGCTGGTCTCGAAGTCGATGGTGAACGGCGTGCGCGGGTCCAGGCCGGGCACCGGCTCGGTGACCAGGATCTGCCGGCGCAGCGGCGTGACCGGCAGGTCGACCCCGGCCCACGCCGCCACCTCGGCCGACCAGGGGCCGGCGGCGCAGACCACGGCGTCGGTCCGGATCGTGCCGGCCCCGGTCCGCACGCCGACCACCCGGCCGTCGCGGACGTCGATCGCGGTCGCCGCGCAGTGCGGCAGCAGCGTGGCCCCCGCCCGGCGCGCGGCGGACGCGTAGCCGAGCACGACCGACTCGGGGGTGCAGTGCCCGTCGGTCGGCGAGTACGCGGCGCCGAGCAGCCCGCCGGGATCGGTCAGCGGCGACAGCCGCTCGGCCTCCGCCACGCTGATCATCCGGCTCGGCACGCCGAGCTCGTTCTGCAGGGCGACGTTGGCCTCGAAGGCCGCGACCGCCTCGGGGGTGCTGAGCAGGAACAGGTAACCGACCTGGCGGAAGTCGATCTCCTGGCCGAACAGGGAGGCGAAATCACGGAACGTCTCCAGGCTGCGCGCGCCGAGTGTGATGTTGACGGGGTCGGAGAACTGCGCCCGCACGCCGCCGGCGGCCCGGCTGGTCGACCCGGACCCGAGCGCACCCCGGTCCAGCAGGACGACGTCCCGGACCCCCGCCCGCGCCAGGGAGTGGGCCGAGCTCAGCCCCACCACTCCCCCACCGATGACGACGACGGAGGCCGAGGACGGGAGCCGGCGTCCAGGAGCGGTCATCGCGGGTCCTCCGGGGTGGGCGGGGCGTGCCGCCATCCTGGAGCCCGACAGCGTGCAGCACCATCGATGATCATGCAGCCGCTCCGTTTGGCTCTGCTGCATGGACGTCGACCTGGACCTGGTGGAGCTGCGGACCCTGGTCGCCATCCGCGACACGGGCAGCATGACCGCGGCCGCGGTCGCCCTCGGCTACACGACCGGCGCGGTGTCCCAGCAGATGGCCGCGCTGGAGCGGTCGGTCAGGGCCGAGCTGGTCACCCAGGTCGGACGCCGCGTGCAGCTCACCGACGCCGGACACCTGCTCGCCGACCACGCGGTGGGGCTGCTGTCGCTGGCCCGCCGGACCGAGCAGGCGCTGGCGGGCCTGCCGGGGCGGCCGCAGGCGCGGGTGCTCATCGGCGTCATCGGCACCGCGGCGGGCGGCACTGCTGCCTCAGGCGCTGGTGCGGGTGCGGGTGCAGAGCCCCGGGGTCAGCCTGCGGTCGGTCGAGGTCGACGTGGACGACGCCACCTCCGTCGTCGCCGCCGGGCGGGTGGACCTCGCCTTCGGCGTGGACTACCCGCAGGCCCCCATCCCCCGGGCGGCGGACGTCGCCCTGCTCGTGCTGGCCACCGAGCGGTTCGCGATGGCGACGCCTGCCGGGCGCCCGGCGCGGGAGGGCCCGTCCGCGCTGCACGACTTCGCCGACGAGCCGTGGATCCTGCCCCCGGCGCACACCTCCTACGGCCGGGCGATCCGGATGGCCTGCCGCCGGGCGGACTTCGAGCCCCGGGTGGACCACACCGTGACCGACACCGCCTCGACCCTGTCCCTGGTGGCCGCCGGCCTCGGCGTCGCGCCGGTCACCGAGCTCATGCTCGCGCTGCGCCGCGACGGCCTGACGGCGGTGCCCCTGACCGACCGGCTCGAGCGGACGATCGTGCTGGCGCACCGCCGCGACCCGGCACCGCAGCCGGGGGTGCGTGCCGTCGTCGGCGCCGTCCGGGCCGCCGTGGCCACCGGGCGGGACGGCTGAGGGCGGCCGGGGACCGCGGCTCGGTGTCGATCCCCCCGACGACGCCGAGCTCGGCCGCGGCCCGGTCCAGCGACGCCGCGCGCTGCTCGGCGTACAGCTGCTCGGGCGTGCGGAGGGGACGGCCGATCGCCTCGGACAGCCACCGGGCGTCCCGGGGCGCGCCGCCCTCGGCGGCGACCTCCTGCCGCGCCCGGCCGGGGAGTCTCGGCCGTGCGCCGGTCCACCTCGGCGACGAGCCGGTCGTACCGGTCGCGGCCCCCGGGGGTCAGGGCGATGCCGCGCGCCCCCACCTCGCCGGAGCGCACCCGCAGCTCGCCCTGGCTGATCTGCCCATCGGCCTCGCGGAACCGGTGGGGCTCGGCGAGGGCGCGGAAGGAGGGCTGGCGCAGCAGCACGTCGGGCCCGGAGAGGCGCCGCGCAGAGCGGGCCGCAGCGCGGTGGTGTCGACGGTGGTCACGACAGCGGCTCCGGGGTGGTGTCGACGGGCAGTTTCCCGCGCAGCCGCATGGCAGCGAGCACCCGCTGCTGGGCGAGGCGCCGGGCGGCGGTGTGCGGGGTGTCCTCGGTGCGCGCCGCCTCGGCCAGCACGGCGGCCGCGTTGGCCCGCAGCTTCGTCGAGATCATCGCGAAGACGTCATCGGGGTCCACGCGGAACGGCGAGTACCGCATGTCCATGGAGTGCGCCGCGGCGACGATCCCACCGGCGTTGGCGATGAAGTCCGGGACGACGGGGATGCCGCGCTCGGCGAGGATCTCCAGGGCGGTGCCCGTGGTCGGCAGGTTCGCGCCCTCGACCACCAGCCGGGCCGAGGTCGCCAGGGCGATGCCGTCGTCGACGACGTCCTCGCGGGCGGCGGGCACGAGACGTCGGTGGGCACGGTGAGCGCGGTATCGGCCGGCCGGACGCCGCCGTACCCCCGGACGCAGTCGTCCCCCAGCTCGGCCCGCAGCCCGGACAGCCGGGCGACGTCCAGGCCGTCGGGGTCGTGGACGGCGCCGGCCGAGGTCGAGACGGCGACCACGGCCGCGCCCAGCTCGACGAACTGCCGGGCGGCGACCTGCCTGACGGCACCGAAACCCTGGATCGCCACGCGCGAGCCGGCCAGCCGCCAGCCCGACTCGGCCGCTGCGGCGTCGGCGGCCTCGGCGACGCCGAAGCCGGTGACCCCCAGCTCGTCGTAGGGCAGTCCGCCCAGCGCCCGCGGCAGGCCGACGGCCGCGCCGCGGTCGCCGAGCTCGTCCAGGAGGACGGCGGCGTCCTGCTCGGTCAGGCCATGTCGAGCCCGAAGACGTACTCGGCCGGGACCTCGTTGCGCAGCGCCCGGGCGAAGGCCCGCAGGACCTCCTCTTTGCCCGGCGCGGTCGGGTCGCCGAGGATCCCGGCCTTGGCGCCCCCGTGGAACATGTCGACCGCCGCCCACTTCCACGTCATGGTGCGGGCGAGCCGGGCGACCTCGCGCACGGTCAGCGTCGGGCTCATCCGGGTGCCGCCCTTGCCCATCCCCCGTGCGGTGTTGTCCAGCACCAGGACGCCGCGCATGCCCGACCGTCGGTCCGACACGCACACGACCTTCTCCGGTCCCCACTCGTCCACCAGGGAGAGGACGTCCTCCGTCATGGCGGCCGGGCCTCCGATCCACGCACTCGTGACCGCGATCCGAGTCTGCGCGGACAGCCGGCCGGCAGGGAGCCCGGGAGGGCGGACGGTCGTTGCCCTGGCACCAGGACTCCTGGCGCTCGCGTGCGGCGGTGCCCTGAGCGCAGGAGGCCGACAGGATCGAGCAGGTGCCGACCTGGCCTGACGAGGTGTCCGCCCGTCCCCCGGCCCCTCGCTCGACGTACGCGCGCCTTCCGGAGCGTGCCTGGCGGGCCGTCGCGGGGAACTCGCCGCCGACCGCGCCGATCAGCCCGCGGGCCCGGCCCCGCCGGATGGACGACCGTGGACAGCCGGGTCAGACGATGCGCGTCTGGACGTGCACCTCCTCGGGGGCGGTGCGGGTCATCGCGACGACCAGGTCGAGAGCCATCTCCTCGATGTCGTCGACGCTGTCGGCCCGGGTCGTGCCGACACCCGGGACGTCGATGACCCAGTGGTCGCCCTCGCAGATCGCGGTCGCGGTGTAGCTGGCCATCCGTCCTCCACGGTCAGGTCGACGGTGGTGCGGCGCCCGGTCAGGGCCCCGTGCGCGGCGCGGGGGTCGCTCCGTGGCCCAGGCGCACGTTGATCTGCTTGGTCTGCGTGAAGCCGGCGATCATGCCCTCGAGGGACACCTCGCGGCCGATGCCGCTCTGCTTGTAGCCGCCGTAGGACTGGCCGACGACCTGTCCCCCGCCCTGGTTGACCTGCACCCAGCCGGCCTCGAGGCGGTGCGCGGTGGTGATCGCCAGGTTGATGTCGGAGCTCCAGACGTAGGCACCCAGCCCGTACGCGGTGTCGTTGGCCATGCGGACGACGTCGTCGACGTCCTCCCAGGCGATGGCGACCACCACGGGCCCGAAGATCTCCTCGCGGGCGAGGCGGAAGCTGTTGTCGCCGCCGGAGAACAACGTGGGCACGTGGAAGAACCCCTCGGCCAGCGGTCCGCTGGTCGGCGGCAACCCACCGACCTCGACGTGCAGCGCGGGATTGGCCAGCCCGTCCTGCAGGTACTCGGTGATGGAGTCGAACTGGGTCTCGTTGATGACCGAGCCGATGTCGCTGCTCTCGTCCAGCGGATCACCGACCTTCATCGCCCCCAGACGCTCCGCCAGCCGGGCGAGGACCTCGTCGTGGACGTCGCGGTGCAGGTACAGCCGCGAGCCGGCGGTGCAGCTCTGGCCCTGCCGGCTGATCCGCGAGGACAGCACCAGCCCCTCGATCAGCTCGTCGGTCACCGCACCGGGGAACACGATCGACGGGTTCTTGCCGCCCAGCTCCAGGGACAGGTGGGCCAGCCGCTCCCCCGCCTTGCTGGCGATGCCCCGGCCGACCTCGGTGGAGCCGGTGAAGGAGATCTTGTCCACGCCGGGGTGCTCGACCAGGGCGTTGCCCGCTGCCCGGCCGGTACCGGTCACCACGTTCAGCACGCCGGGCGGCAGGAACTCCTCGCAGATCTCGGCCATCAGCAGGATGGACAGCGGAGCGTCCTCGGCGGCCTTGAGGACGATGGTGTTCCCCGCGGCCAGTGCGGCCGGGACCTTGAAGCCGGCGATCATCAGCGGCGAGTTCCACGGCAGGATCGCGCCGACCACCCCCAGCGGCTCCTGCCGGGTGTACTGCAGCTGCGTCGCCCCGGCCGGCAGGGTCGTGCCCTTCACCTCCCCTGCCACGCCGCCGAAGTAGCGGAACAGGTCGACCAGCAACGCCGCCTCGGGCCGCGCCTGGGTGCGCAGCGCGTTCCCGGTGTCGGCGGCGGTGACCCGGGCGAGCTCCTCGGCGCGGCCCTCGAGGGCGTCGGCGATCCTCAGCAGCACCCGCTGGCGCTCCTTGAAGTGCTGGTCGCGCCAAGCAGGGAAGGCCTCCCGCGCGGCGATCACGGCGCGGTCGACGTCCGTGGCGTTGCCGCGCGGGACGCGCGCGAGGAGGTGGCCGCGGTGACCCGGGCTGGTGATCTCACGCCACTCGCCGTCGGCGGCCTCCACCCAGTTCCCGCCGATCAGCATCAGCTGGGTCGGTGGGGACGCCGCGCCGGTGGGCGGGCTCAGGACGCTCTGCTCGGACATGGACTTCTCCAGTGCCTAGGTGGTGCGGGGTCGGCCGGCCGAGCCGGGCCGCTCGGTGTGCGGTGCGTCGGGTCGTCCGCACGTACCCACGGTCGACGACCGTGGGGATGTCTCTGGGGTCGGTGTCCCTCGTCCGCCGCGGTGCTCCGGGCCCGACCCAGCCCCGGCTGGGAAGCCCCTGGTTCACCCGGCGCCGCCGGCCTCCCGAGGGGCTCCGGGGATGGCCTCCTCGGCATCGGTAGCGGCCGGAGGCGCTGTCCGGGGCAGGATCGTCGGAGGTCGCGCCGCCGGGGTGCTGCCCCCGGCCACCTCCTGCTGTGCCGTCTCGAACGCGATGATGCGGTTCCCGCGGTTGTGGGACAGCCACAGCGCACGGACCCAGGTGTAGAGGGTGCCGAGCCGATTGCCCCAGCCGACCAGGTACATCACGTGGATGAAGACCCACATGACGTAGGCGAGGAAGCCGGTCACCTTCACCCCGAAGGCGTCGGCGACGGCCGAGCGGTAGCCGATCGTGGCCATGGTGCCCTTGTCGAAGTACTTGAAGGGCGGCGTCTGCCGGCCGGCGAGACGGTCCTTGATGACCCGGCCGACGTACTTGCCCTCCTGGATGGCCGGCTGGGCCACGCCGGGCAGCTTGTCGAGCGACGCCATGTCGCCGATGGCGAAGACCTCGGGATGGCCCGGCACCGTGCAGTCGGGACCCACCGGGATCCGGCCGGCCCGGTCGGTCTCGACGCCGGCCTTCTCGGCCAGCACCCGGGCCAGCGGGGAGGCCTGGACGCCGGCGGCCCAGATGCGGGTGCCGGCCCTGATCGTCTCGAGCCCGTCCGGGCCCTTGACCGTGATCGACTGGTGGTCCATGTCGACGGCCAGGGTGTTCAGCCGTACCTCGATCCCCATCTCCTCCAGGCGCTTCTTGGTGTAGGCCTGCAGCTTGGGCGCGAACGGCGGCAGGACGGCCCCTGCGCCCTCCAGCAGGATGATGCGGGCCTGGTGCGTGTCCGCGGTGCGGTAGTCCTGGGGGAGGACGGTGTGCGCCAGCTCCGCGATCTGCCCAGCGAGTTCGACGCCCGTGGGTCCGGCGCCGACCACGACGAACGTCAGCCACTCCGCGCGCTCGACCGGGTCGGTGGCGATCTCCGCCATCTCGAACTTGGCCAGGATCCCGTCGCGCAGGTAGCGGGCGTCCTCGATGGTCTTCATGCCGGGGGCGTACTCCGCGAACTGGCCCTTGCCGAAGTAGGAGTGCGTCGCCCCGGCGGCGACGACCAGGGTGTCGTAGGGCAGCTCGAGCTGCCTGCCGTCCGGTGCCCCGGCGCGGACGACCCGGCGGTCCAGGTCGACATCCTGCACGTCCGCGAGCAGCACGCGGGCGTTCCTCTCCTTCTTCGTCACGCTGCGCAGCGCCGGGGCGATGAGTCCGGGGGGCAGGATGCCGGTCGCCACCTGGTACAGCAGCGGCTGGAAGAGGTGGTGGTTGGCCCGGTCCACCAGCGTCACGTCGACGTCGGCACCGTCCAGGGCCCGGGTGACGTTAAGCCCCCCGAACCCGCCTCCCACGACGATGACCCGGTGACTCCCGGTGCCGCTCGGACCCATGGCAGCGTCCCCTCATGCCGGGCCGTCCGGGGCTGTCGGAACCCGCCTAGCCCAGCAGCTCCTCGTGTGCACGGTGGTGTCTTCCCCGACGGATCGTCTCCCGCCAGCGGCAGGCCTACCGGAATTCCAGGGCCCCCGCCAGTGGATCAGTGCCTGCCCGGTGAGCCGCAGTGCGTGTCGTCAGTACGCCCTTCCCCTGCTCCTCGCCCGCCTCGTGGTGGCGCAGCCGCGTCCCGCGGCGGCGCCGGGCGGTCGGCCGGGAAGGCGATCGGACGAGGCCACCGTACGAGCGGGGTCCCGGGGTCAGGAGGACGGTCGGCCTGCGCCGCGCGGTCCGCGGCTGCGTGCCTCCGGGGACGACGGTCCCGGTTGCCGGACGACGACGACGGGCTCCGCCAGCACGTCGGCGCCGGACGGGTTCTCGTCGTACCGGGAGGCGCTGACCTCGCGGGCCTCCGGCTGCACTGTGCGGCTGGTGGTGCCGATCCGGGTGACGGGCCCGGTGACCTCGGGGAAGTCGCCGGTGTGGACCGGTGCCAGGAACTCGACCTCGTCGGACCCGACGAAGAGGCCCCGTCGCCGTCGGTGGTGATCGCGACCTCGGTGACGATGTCGCGGGCGGTCTGCTCGGGGTCGGCCACGTCTGCCTGGACGTCCCCGGCAGTGCGGCCGACCGTGACGACCTCGTGCCCCCGACCGGTGAGCGCCTCGCCCACCGCGGCACCGAGCCGTCCCGTCGCTCCGACCAGCAGGATCCTCATGCGTTCCGTCTCTCCTCGACCGTGGTCCGGGTACCCGCCCGACGTCTCACCGTGCGACGAGGAGCTCGGCGGGGTCGGTGAAGGGCAGCTCGTGGGCCTCGGCGACCGGCTGGTTGACGAGCTGCCCGTCGAGCGTGCTGAGCCCGAGACGCAGGGCGGGGTCGGCCTGGGCCGCGCCGACCACGCCGTGCTGCGCGACCCGGACCAGGTACGGCAGCGTGGCCGAGGTCAGGGCCAGGGTCGAGGTACGGGACACCGCCCCGGGGATGTTGGCCACGCAGTAGTGGACGACGCCCTCCTCGACGTAGGTGGGGTCGGAGTGGGTGGTCGGCCGGCTGGTCTCGAAGCAGCCGCCCTGGTCAATCGCGATGTCGACGACCACGCTGCCCGGGCGCATCGCGGCGATCATGTCCCTGCTGACGAGCTTGGGTGCCCTGGCGCCGGGCACGAGGACCGCGCCGATCACGACGTCGGCCTCGGCGACGTAGGCCGCCGTCCGGGCGCGGTTGGGCGTCACCAGGTCCAGCCGCCCGCCGAAGATGTCGGACAGGTAGGCCAGTCGGCTCGGGTTGGTGTCGAGGACCCGGACGATGGCCCGCATCCCCAGCGCGATCTTCGCCGCCTCCGTGCCGGCCACCCCGCCGCCGATGATGAGGACCTTCGCCGCGGGGGTGCCGGGGACGCCGCCGAGCAGGATCCCCGCTCCACCGGCCGGGTTCTCCAGGTGGTGCGCGGCGGCCTGCACGGCCATCCGGCCCGCGACCTCGCTCATGGGGGTCAGCAGCGGGAGCTTGCCATCAGCGGTCTGCACGGTCTCGTAGGCGATGGAGTCGATCCGCCGCTTCAGCAGGAACTCGGTCAGCCCGCGGTCGGCGGCGAGGTGCAGGTAGGTGAACAGCTGCTGGCCCCGGCGGAAGCGGTCGTACTCCGCGGGCACCGGCTCCTTGACCTTGACGATGAGGTCGGCCGCGTTGAACACCTCCTCGGCGGTCGGCACGACCTTGGCGCCGGCCGCCGCGTACTCGTCGTCGGCGAACCGGGACCCGACGCCGGCACCGGCCTGCACGACGACCTGGTGACCGTCGTGCAGCAGCTCCACGACACCGTCGGGGGTGAGTGCCACCCGCCGCTCGTTGTCCTTGATCTCGGTCGGTGCTCCGACGACGAGCGTGCTCATGGCGATTCTCCTCCGGTCGACGACCGGTGCGGTGGCACCGGAGCGGTTGTCGCGGGTCGGGACGTCGGGGTGCGGTCGCGGCTCGGTGGGGACGGGCGGCCTCCCTGCAGGTCCCGCCGCCGACCCCGTCCGGAGGCTCGTCCCGAGCCTGCGAGGGATGAGGACGGGGTCCTTCTCCGGTGGGGGGCAGGGAGGTCCTTCTTCAGACCAGGCCCTGGGCCTCGGTCAGCGTGTGCCGCAGGATCTGCTCCATCTGGTCGAACTCCGCCTGGCCGCAGATGAGCGGCGGAGCGACCTGGACGACCACGTCGCCGCGGTCGTCGGGGCGGCAGTACAGGCCGTTGTCGAACAGCGCGCCGGGCAGGAAGCCACGGACGAGCCGTTCCCGCTCCGCGGCGTCGAACGTCTCCCGGGTGGCCTTGTCCTTGACGAGCTCGACGGCCCAGAAGTAGCCGTCGCCGCGGACGTCGCCGACGATCGGCAGGTCGAGCAGCTTGCGCAGGGTGGCACCGAGCGCCGCCTCGTTGTCCAGCACGCGCTGGTTGAGCCCCTCGTCCTCCATGAGGTCGAGGTTGGCCAGCGAAGCGGCCGCCGCCACGGGGTGGCCGCCGAAGGTGTACCCGTGCGGGAACGCCACGTCAGGGAGCAGGAAGGGCTCGACGACCTTCTCCGAGGCGATCATCGCGCCGATCGGGCCGTAGCCGGAGCTCATGCCCTTGGCGCAGGTGATCAGGTCGGGCGTGTAACCGAACTTCTCGCAGGCGAACGTCGCGCCGTGCCGGCCGAAGGCGCAGATGACCTCGTCGGAGACGAGCAGGACGTCGTGCTTGTCGCAGATCTCCCTGACCCGGTCGAAGTAGCCCGGCGGCGGCGTGAGGCAGCCGCCGGAGTTCTGCACCGGCTCCAGGAACACCGCGGCGACGGTGTCGGCGCCCTCGAAGAGGATCGCCTCCTCGATCCGGTCGGCGGCCCAGCGGCCGAAGGCCTTCGGGTCCTCGGCGAACTCGGGATGGCGGTAGAGGTTGGTGTTGGGCACCCGGAAGCCGCCCGGGGCCAGCGGCTCGAAGTCCTTCTTCATGGCGGGCAGCCCGGTGATGGCCAGTGCGCCATGCGGGGTCCCGTGGTAGGCCACCGCCCGGCTGATCACCTTGTGCTTCTGCGGCTTGCCGATCAGCTTGAAGTACTGCTTCGCGGCCTTCCACGCCGACTCCACGGCCTCTCCGCCGCCCGTGGTGAAGAAGACGCGGTTCAGGTCGCCGGGCGCGAGGTCGGCCACCCGCTCGGCCAGCTCGGCCTGCACCGGGGTGGTGTAGCCCCACACCGGGAAGTAGGCCAGCTCGGCGGCCTGCTTCGCAGCCGCCTCGGCCAGCACCCGGCGCCCGTGCCCGACCTGGACGACGAACAGCCCCGACAGGCCGTCGAGGATCTTCCGGCCCTGGTTGTCCCAGATGTAGGCGCCCTCGCCGCGGGTGATCACCGGGACGGGCGTCTCCGGGTGGCGGCCCTGGCGGGCGAAGTGCATCCAGAGGTGGTCCGCGGCGCGGGCAGCCGTCGCGTCCGGTACACCGGCCGGAGGCTGCTCGATCGAGGTGGTCATCCCAGGCTCCTTGTGAGGTCGGATCGGAGGCGTCGGACGGCTCCGGAGATGCTCACGCGGTCACGCCGGGCGGAACCGCGTCGTCCCGTCACGCGAAGGGCAGTCGTCCTGGGGTCAGGAGATCGGTCCTCGCCCCGAGGTGGTGCGGGGTGCGCGCCGGACCTGCCCCCTGCGGTCGGTCCGGTAGCCGTCGGCATGACTCGAGTCTGCGGATGACTCGGCTCACTGTCACCCGACCGACCGTGTCGCCCTGCCCTGTCGGCCGCACGAGCAGTCGGGCGGTCGTGAGCGCGGCGCCCTGCGCCGGCCGAGGTGCGGACCTCTCCACGCCGGGCGCGGTGGGTTCACGTGCCCCCGGCTCGAGGCGTCCGGGCAGTCGCGAGTGATGGGGACGCCTCGCGCACGGCTCGGGAGCCACGGGCGCCGCCGTGGACGTCGGCGCAGTGGGCGGACTCCCCGGCTGCTTGGGGCGGCTTCTTGGTCGTAGGTTGGTCACGTCGTCGCGGATGGCTTCTCCCCGGTCCGTGCGGCGTGCTCGACACCAGCTGGAGGGGAACGGATGGCGACCGACCGGCCTGACCCAGGCGAGTTTCTCGAGCTGGCGCAGCGGATGCTGCGTGAGCTGTTCGGCGATCCCCGGCGCGCGGACGACCCGTGGGCAGAGGCGACGCGTCGTCCGCGCGAGCGCGCCGAGGTCTCGCGGGCCACCCGCGAGCCCAGCGCCGAGGAACAGCGCGAGAACCTCACGTTCGCCCTCGCCACGCGCGCCGTCGAGGCGCTCGAGGACCTGGCGCTCAACGTCGCGGCGATCCGTCAACGCCTCGAGCGCACGGACCCGCAGGCCCCGGGAGCGCAGCCCGAGGGCGAGGAGCACGGCTCGAACGGAGCTGACGCCGCGGGGCAGTGACCCCGAGCCCGGTCCACCCCGGACGCAGCAGGCCGACACGATCCCGCCGCACGACGCGTCGTCCTCCCGCGGCCGACCCGCCCGTGACGGAGGTTCCGGTTCCGTGCCCGGCGCTCGCCTGTCGCGGCTGTCATGGCACGAACGGCCGGGTGACGACCGGCCGGTGCCGCGCCGGGACATAGCCTGAGACGTGCCCACCTGGCTCCGGACCCACAGGCCGTTCGCGCGTGTCCCGGAGCGGGCATGGCGGGCCATCGCGGGGAACTCCCCGCCGACCGCGCCCATCGGCCTGCGGGCCCAGCCCAGCCGGATGGACGACCTCACCGCGCACGCCGCGCTGGAGCTGGCCCTGCGCATCGGGGAGTCGATGCTGTCCGTCGGGGCGCCCGCGGCCGACGTGACCGCGACGGTGCTGCGGGTCGCGGCCGCCTACGGGCTGACCAGCTGCCAGGTCGACATCACCTTCACGTCGATCACGGTCAGCTACGACCGCGAGGACGCGGTGCCACTCACCGCGGTGCGGATCGTGCGCACGAGCCGGACCGACTACACCCGGCTGCAGGGGATCAGCGACCTGGCGCGAACAGTGGCCGCGGGCGGACTCGACGTGGAGGAGGCACACCGGCGGCTGGACCGCGTGGTCTCCGCACCGGCCACCTACCGCAGGGCCGTGAACGCGCTGGGCTGGGCCGGCGTCGCCGGTTGCTTCGGGCTCGTCCTCGGCGGGGGGTGGCTGGAGGCCCTCCTCGCGGCGCTCACCACCGCGCTGATCGAGCAGGTGCTGCGTGCCCTCGGCCGGCACAGCCTCCCGCCGTTCTTCCAGCAGGTGGCCGGGGCCGCGCTCGCCACGGGCGTCGCCGTCCTCCTGCTGGCCTGGGACGTCGACGTGCGGACCTCACTGGTCGTCGCCGCCGGCATCGTCGTGCTCCTGGCGGGACTGTCCCTGGTGAGTGCTGCCCAGGACGCGATCAGCGGCTTCCCGGTGACCGCCGCCGCCCGGGCCTTCGAGGTGGTGACGCTGACCGCCGGCATCGTCGTGGGCATCGCCGGCGTGCTCGACCTGGCCCAGCGCGCCGGCCTCCCGCTGACCGTCGTCGACACCTCGTCCTCCCCCGTGCCGTTCGCCGTGGCGCTGGCCGCGTCCGCCGGCATCGCCGGGTTCTGGTCCCTGGCCTGCCACTCCCGCCCGCGCTCGGTCGTCCTCGCCGCAGGAGCCGGAGCGCTGGCCTGGACGACGTTCTGGGCGACCGCGGACGTGGGGGCGGGTCCCGCGCTGGCCAGCGGGGTCGCGGCCGTCGTCCTCGGGTTCAGCGGCGAGGTGCTGACCGACCGGCTGCGGGTCCCCACGCAGGTCATCGCCGTCTGCGGCATCGTCCCCCTGCTGCCCGGTCTGGCGATCTACCACGGCCTGTTCGCGATCGTCGTCGACGCCGACATCGAAGGCGGGCTCACCGCGCTGGTCGGGGCCGCCGCCGTCGGGCTCGCCCTCGCCGCCGGCGTCACGCTGGGCGAGTACCTCGGCAGACCGGTCAGTGGCGCGCGGGACCGCTACGACGAGCGCGTCCGCCGCCGGGCCATGACCACCGAGTGAGCTCCCCGCCGGTCGCGCCCCGGACGACGCCGACCGGCCCCGGCCACCCGAGAGGTCGTCAGAAGTTGCCGCGCTTGTGCTGCTCCCGCTCGATCGCCTCGAACAGCGCCTTGAAGTTACCGATGCCGAAGCCCAGCGAGCCGTGCCGCTCGATCAGCTCGAAGAAGACGGTCGGCCGGTCGCCGAGCGGCTTGGTGAAGATCTGCAGCAGGTAGCCGTCCTCATCGCGGTCGACCAGGACCCCGCGCTCCTGCAGCTCCTCGATGGGCGCGCGGACCTCGCCGATGCGGGCCCGCAGTTCCGGGTCCTCGTAGTAGGAGTCCGGAGTGGCGAGGAACTCGATGCCCTCGGCGCGCAGCGCGTCGACCGTGGTCAGGATGTCGTTCGTGGCCAGGGCGACGTGCTGGGCGCCGGGACCGCCGTAGAACTCCAGGTACTCGTCGATCTGCGACTTCTTCTTGCCGATCGCCGGCTCGTTGAGCGGGAACTTGACCCGGTGGTTGCCGTTGGCCACCACCTTGCTCATCAGCGCCGAGTAGTCCGTGGCGATGTCCTCGCCGACGAACTCCGCCATGTTGGTGAAGCCCATGACGCGGTTGTAGAACTCGACCCACCGGTCCATGGCGCCGAGCTCCACGTTGCCGACGACGTGGTCGACGGCCTGGAACAGCCGCTTGGGGGCGCCGTCCCGCTTCACGTGGGAGGAGCGGCGCTCGACGTAGCCGGGCAGGTACGGGCCGGTGTAGCGGGAGCGGTCGACCAGGGTGTGCCGCGTGTCCCCGTAGGTGGCGATCGCGCCGATCCGGACGGTGCCGAACTCGTCGCTGATGTCGTGCGGCTGCTCGAGGACGGTGGCCCCCTGGGCGGCGGCGTGCGCGATGCACCGGTCGACGTCCGGGACCGACAGGGCGATGTCGACGATGCCGTCGCCGTGCTTGCGGTGGTGGTCGGCCAGCGGGCTGGCCGGGTCGTAGGCCCCCCTGACCACGAATCGGGCCGCGCCTGACTCCAGGACGTAGGCCAGGTGGTCGCGGTTGCCCGTCTCCGGGCCGGAGTAGGCGACCAGCTCCATGCCGAAGGCCGACTGGTGGAAGTGCGCCGCCTGGGTGGCGTTTCCCACGACCCACACCAGCGCGTCCCACCCCGACACCGGGAAGGGGTCGCCGGAGGCGTCGTACTCCACCAGCCCGACGAGCTGCTTCAGCTGATCGAGGTCCAGCTGCGCCAGGCGCTCGTCATCGTTCAGTGCCTGCTCGAGACTCATGCCCGTCCCCTCTCGTCCAGCAGTGCGCGCGGGGTGTCCCCTCCACTGGACACGAGCGCAGAGGACCTGCGCAACCAGCACTCCTGATCCTGCCCCGACTGCCTGACCCGAGCAGCGGAGAACGAGCCGAACTGGGCAGGATGTCCAGTTGGGACGCGATTGCGCTGGATGGGGAGGACGGACCGGAGTGACGGACGGACGAACACTCGACGCTCTCGACGTGGCCCTGGTCGCGGCACTCCGGGAACACCGCCGGGCCGGGATCCTCGAGCTCGCCCGGATCACCGGGGTCGCCCGGGGAACCGTCTCCGCGCGGCTGCAGCGCCTGGAGGACAGCGGGGTGATCACCGGGTACGGCCCCGACATCGACGTCCGCGCGGCGGGCTTCGGCGTGCAGGCGTTCGTCACCCTGGAGATCGCCCAAGGAGCGATCGAGGACGTCCGCCAGGACCTGGAGCGCATCCCCGGCGTCCTCGAGGCCCACGCCACCACGGGCAGCGGGGACGTCCTGTGCCGGGTGGCCGCCAGCTCGCACGAGGCCCTGCAGCAGACCCTCGTCGACCTCAACAGGTCGGCGTCCGTGGTCCGCTCGACCAGCGTGGTCGCTCTCTCACAGCTGGTGCCGTGGCGGACCCTCCCCCTGCTGCAGTCCGAGGCGACGCGCGACGCCGGGCGGTCCGGGATGCACCTCGCCGACGGGAGCTGAGCCGAGGCGCCGCCGGCATGCCGTGGACGACGGCTCGGCGCCCCGGTGCGCTCGGTCCTGGCGCCGCCCGGTCCGCGTGGGTGGACCTGCCGTCGACTCGTGCTCGGGTGGAGTCGCCCCGGCCGATCACCGTCTGATCTGACGCCGGGTGCGCGGGAGGCCGTGGGCAGTCCGTGCATCGTCGACGTCCGGTGGGCAGCGGCCCGCCCGACTCAGCCCGCCGTCGCCCTCGCATGCCGCACGACCTCGAGTCCGAGGCCGGAGAGCGCGAGGACCAGGACCGACGCGGGGACGACGACCATCGCGACACCCACCACCGCTCCCCCGGTGTGGGCCGCCCCGTGGTGCCCCGCGCCGTCCAGGAGCACCGGGTGGGCCACCAGCATCGCCGCGGACACCGCGGCCGTCTGCACCCACGTCCGACGACGGGGCAGCAGCGCGAGGTGCATGGCGCACGGCAGGCAGGCCATCCCATCAGGAGCAGCGCCACGACCTGCACGGACGACGGCTCGACGCCGGTCGCCAGGGCCGGCACGTGCACTGCCGCTGAGCCCAGGGCCACGAGGACCGTCCCCCAGCGCACCAGGGTGAGCAGGCGGGACGCATTCGAAAGTGAGACACGGGCTTCCCATATCGAGACCCGGCTTGTAACTTCGGTCACGCGTTTTTTCTACACGTGTAGAACCAAATCAGGGAGCCCCCATGGCAGCGGACACCATCACCCCCTCCGTGACCCACCCCCTCGCCCAGCTCGGCGCCGCTGACATCACCGCGGCGCGTGAGCTCCTGGACGCAGCCGGCCTGGTCACGGAGTCGACCCGGTTCGTCTACGTCGGTCTCGAGGAGCCGCCGAAGTCGGAGCTGTACGGCGGCCCGACGCCGGACCGCCGGGTGCGCGTCCTGCTGCACGACGTCGAGCGGCCGAACGCTCACGACGTCGTCGTCTCGATCACCGAGCGGACGATCGTCTCCGACGGCGCCCTCGACGCCGCGACCGACGGCCAGCTGCCGGTGCTGGACGAGGAGTTCGCGCTGGTGGAGGAGGTGCTCGGCACCGACGAGCGGTGGCTCGCCGCGCTCGCGGCGCGCGGGCTCGACGTCGCCGACGTCCGCGTGGCGCCCCTCTCCGCCGGCGTCTTCGAGTACCCGGAGGAGGAGGGACGGCGGATCCTCCGCGGCCTGGCCTTCCGGCAGGACCACCCCGAGGACCACCCCTGGGCGCACCCGATCGACGGGCTGGTCGCCTACGTCGACGTGATGGCCAGGACCGTCGACCAGGTCATCGACCTGGGCCCGGTGCCGATCCCCGAGGAGCACGGCAACTTCACCGACCCGGAGCTCACCGGCCCGCTGCGGACGACGCAGCGGCCGATCGAGATCACCCAGCCGGAGGGGCCGAGCTTCACCCTCGACGGCAACCTGCTCACCTGGGAGGGCTGGCAGCTGCGGGTCGGGTTCGACGCCCGCGAGGGGCTGACCCTGCACCAGATCGGCTTCGTCGACGGCGGCCGGCTGCGGCCGATCGTCCACCGGGCCTCGATCGCCGAGATGGTCGTGCCCTACGCCGACCCCTCGCCGGTCCGGTCGTGGCAGAACTACTTCGACACCGGCGAGTACCTGGTCGGCCGCTACGCCAACGCCCTCGAGCTCGGCTGCGACTGCCTCGGCGACATCACCTATCTGGACGCCGTCATCGCCGACGAGCGCGGGAACCCGCAGGTGCTGCGCAACGCCATCTGCATGCACGAGGAGGACTTCGGCGTCCTCTGGAAGCACACCGACCTGTGGGCCGGCTCCTCGGAGACCCGCCGGCAGCGCCGGATGGTGATCAGCTTCTTCACCACGATCGGCAACTACGACTACGGCTTCTACTGGTACCTCTACCTCGACGGCACCATCGGGTTCGAGGTCAAGGCCACCGGCATCGTCTTCACCTCCGCCCACCCCGGGAACGGCTACCCGTACGCCTCCGAGATCGCCCCGGGGCTGGGGGCCCCGTTCCACCAGCACCTGTTCAGCGCCCGGCTGGACATGGCCGTCGACGGCCCGACCAACACCGTCGAGGAGCTGGACTTCGTGCGGGTCCCGATGGGACCGGACAACCCGCGCGGCAACGCCTTCGCCCAGCGGCGGACGACGCTGCGCCGGGAGTCCGAGGCCCAGCGCATGGCCGACCAGTCCGTCGGGCGAATCTGGCACATCAGCAACCCGGAGAGCCGCAACCGCCTCGGCGAGCCGGTCGCCTACGCGCTGCTGCCGGAGGGGCAGCCGGCCCTGCTGGCCGACCCGGACAGCTCCATCTCCCGGCGCGCCACCTTCGCCACGAAGCACCTGTGGGTCACCGCCTACGACCCCGCCGAGCGCTACGCGGCCGGCGACTTCGTCAACCAGCACGAGGGCGGCGCCGGCCTGCCGAAGTACGTCGCCGCCGACCGCGACCTCCAGGGAGCGGACGTCGTCGTGTGGCACACCTTCGGCCTCACCCACGTGCCCCGGCCCGAGGACTGGCCGATCATGCCGGTCGACTACACCGGCTTCCGGCTCAAGCCGGTCGGCTTCTTCGACCGCAACCCCACGCTCGACGTCCCCCCGAACGCCAGCACCCACTGCCGCAGCCGCGCGGCCAGCCCGGCCGACGGCACCGCGAACCAGGACGGGTGCTGCCATGAGTGAGCTCTCCGCCACCGCGCCGGTGGGCGCGGCCGAACCCACCGGCGACGCGTCCGCCCGCGGGCTGCGCGGCTCGATCGGCGTCGTCGGCATCGTGTTCCTGGTCGTCGCCGCGGCGGCGCCGCTCACCGCTGTCGGCGGTGCCCTGCCGGTCATGCTGGCGATCGGCAACGGGGCTGGGAGCCCGATGGCGTACGTCGTCGCCACCGTCGTCCTGCTGCTCTTCAGCGTCGGGTACGCGGCGATGAGCCGGCACGTGGTCGACGCCGGCGCCTTCTACGCCTACGTCAGCAAGGGCCTCGGGACGCCGGTCGGGGTCGGCGCCGCCGGCCTGGCCCTGCTCACCTACACCGCCATCCAGGCCGCGATCTACGGCCTCGCGGGCGCCACGGCCCAAGGCCTGGTCGTCCAGTACGGCGGGCCGGACCTGCCGTGGTGGGTGTGGTCACTGGTCCTCATGGCCGCCGTCGGGCTGCTCGGCTACCGCAACATCGACGTGGGCGCCAAGGTGCTCGGCATCGTGCTGACCCTGGAGATCGGGGTCATCACCGTGGTGGCCGTGGCCGTGCTCGCCCAGGGCGGCGCCGACGGCATCGACGTGCGGTCCTTCACCCCGTCGGAGTTCTTCTCCGGCGCACCGGGCATCAGCATCATGTTCGCCGTCGCGTCGTTCATCGGCTTCGAGGCCACGGCGATCTACGGCGAGGAGGCGCGCAACCCGCGGCGGACCGTGCCCCTCGCCACCTACGCGGCGGTCGTCCTCATCGGCGCCTTCTACGCAGTCGCCAGCTGGGCGATCGTGCTCGCGTTCGGCTCAGACGGCGTGGTCGCGGCGGCACGGGCCGACACCGCGGGGCTGGTGTTCACGGCGGCCGCGGAGTACGTCAGCCCGGTCATCGCCGAGGTGATGCTGGTCCTCCTGCTGACCAGTCTCTTCGCCGCCCTGCTGGCGTTCCACAACGCCATCTCGCGGTACCTGTTCGCGCTGGGCCGCCAGGGCATGGCCCCGGGGGTACTCGGCCGGACGCACGGGCGGCACACCTCCCCGCACGTGGGCTCCCTGGCCCAGACCGCGAGCGCGTTCGTGGTGGTCGCCGTGTTCGCCGCCGCCGGCTCGGACCCGGTGCTCCAACTGTTCACCTGGATGTCGGGCATGGCGACCGTGAGCATCCTGCTGCTCATGGTGCTGACCAGCGTGGCGGTGCTGGCGTTCTTCGCACACAGCCGGGTGGACCGCCGGATCTGGCACACGCGGGTGGCGCCGGCGCTGGGCACGGCGGGCCTGCTGGGTGTCGTCGGGCTGGTGCTGGCCAACTTCACCACCCTGATCAGCGGGTCCACCGCCCTGGCCACCGTCCTGCTGGCCGTCATCGTCGCGGCGTTCGGGGTCGGGGTCGTGGTCGCGCTCACCCGGTCACCGGGGAGGGCACCGACCCGGTCGAGTGGCGGCTGATCCCCCGCCCGGGCTCCCGTCCCCTCGTCGGCCAGACTGGACACCAGGACGAGGGGACGGGAGCCCGGTGCCGAGACTGGTGGACCACGACGCCAAGCGCCGCGAGATCCTCGAGGTGACCTGGCGGCTCATGGCCACCCGGGGCGCGGACGCGGCCACCATGCGCGAGATCGCCCGGGAGGCCGGCTACGCGAACGGCGCGCTGGCGTACTACTTCGCCAACAAGGAGACGCTGATCGAGGCGGCCTTCGTGTACGTCTTCGACCGGACGAACGACCGCATCCGCGAGGCGACCGAGGGGTTGCGCGGGCTCGCGGCACTCCGGGCCTTCCTCGTCGAGGTCCTGCCCACGACGGAGACGACCCGACTCGAGGCACGCATCGTCCTCCCCTTCTGGAGCCGGACGGTCGCCGACGAGCGCTTCGCCGAGCTCAACGACGCGGCGATGCGGCAGTGGCGCCACGAGCTCGGCGACCTGCTCCGGCAGGGCCGCGAGGACGGCGACGTCACGGTGACGACGCCGGACGACGTGCTGGTCGAGCAGCTGCTCGCCATGGCCATGGGGCTGCAGGTGCTGGCCACGACCCATGGCGCGCCCACCCCGGCGACCACCCAGCTGGCCATGCTCGACGCGTACCTCACGGGTCTCGCCGGCCGCTGACCTCGCCGGTCCCCCGACGCCCGGGCCGCCTGCCGGCGGCCCGGGCGTCGCCGTCCGCACCCCCTTGTGCCGGGCGCCACAGCACCCTATCCTCGAACCAGTAAGTGAACGCTTCATTCGTTTATCGAGCAGCAGTCGACCTGGAGACCTCCCCATGGCAGCCAAGCCCTTCGCCTCCTCCGCCGACCTGGGCGTCAAGGAGCAGACCCTCGAGGTGCTCGCCGACGGCGTCTACGCCCTGACCGCGGAGGGCGACCCGAACCTCGGCGCCATCGAGGGCGAGGACTTCCTCGTCTGCTTCGAGGCGCTGGCCACCCCCGTGGCCGCCCGCCGCTGGCTGGCGAAGCTGCGCGAGCACACCGACAAGCCCGTCCGCTACCTGGTGCTCAGCCACTACCACGCCGTCCGCGTCCTGGGCGCCAGCGCCTTCGACGCCGAGGTGATCGTCAGCTCCGAGCAGACCAAGCACCTCATCGAGGAGCGCGGCCAGCAGGACTGGGAGAGCGAGTACGGCCGGATGCCGCGGCTGTTCGAGGAGCCGGAGTCCATCCCCGGCCTCACCTGGCCGACGATGACCTTCCGCGACAAGCTGACCATCGAGCTCGGCGGCGACCGCGGCGAGCTGGTGCTCGAGTTCCTCGGCCGCGGGCACACCGAGGGTGACATCGTCGCCTGGCTGCCCAAGCAGGAGATCGTCTTCGCCGGCGACCTCGTCGAGTCCCAGGCCGCGCTCTACACCGGCGACGCCTTCCACCTCGACTGGGCCGCCGGCACCCTCGACCGGGTCAAGGCCCTGGGCGCGCAGCAGCTGATCGGCGGCCGCGGCGCCATCGCCCGCGGCCGCGACCAGGTCGACGCCGCCATCGAGCAGACCCGCGACTTCCTGCTCACCATGCAGCGCACCGTCGGTGAGGCCCACCGCTCCGGCGGCACCCTCAAGGACGCCTTCGCCGCCACCCACGAGGCGCTGGCCCCGAAGTACGGCAAGTGGCCGATCTTCGAGCACTGCCTGCCCTTCGACGTGCAGCGGCTGTGGGACGAGTTCTCCGGCATCGAGCGCCCGGTGATCTGGACCGCCGAGCGCGACCGCCAGGTCTGGGACGAGCTCCAGGGATGAGGCCCCCGATGACGACACCCGTGCTGGTCCTGGGCGCCGGCCCGGTCGGTCAGACCACCGCGCTCCTGCTGGCCCGCTGGGGCCTGCGCGTCGTCGTCTTCGACGGCCGCCCGGAGCGGGACGTGATCGGCAGCAAGGCGATCTGCCAGCAGCGCGACGTCCTGGACGTCTGGGACGCCGTCGGCGTCGGCGCGGAGGTCGCCCGCCGCGGGGTCACCTGGACCACCGCCCGCACCTTCCACCGCGACGCGGAACTGTTCAGCTTCCGGTTCGCCGACCGCGGGAAGTCCCCGTTCCCGCCGTTCGTCAACATCTCGCAGTGCGAGACCGAGCGGCTGCTCGACGAGCGCATCGCCGCCGAGTCGCTGGTCGAGCTCCGCTGGGGGCACCTGGTCACCGGCATCGGGCAGGACGACGAGGGCGTGACGGTCACCTGCGTGACGGCGGACGGCGACGTCGAGGTGCGCGGGTCCTACGCCGTCGCCTGCGCGGGGCCGCGCAGTGATGCCCTGCGGTCGGCCCTGGGGCTCACCTTCGACGGCGAGACCTTCGACGACCACTTCCTCATCTGCGACATCCGGACCGACCTGCCCGGCTGGGAGACCGAACGCCGGTTCTACTTCGACCCGGAGTGGAACCCGGGCCGCCAGGTGCTCATCCACCCCTGCCCCGACTCGACCTTCCGGATCGACTGGCAGGTGCCGCCGGACTTCGACCTGGCCGCCGAGGAGGCCTCCGGCGGCCTGGACCGGCGGATCCGGCAGGTCATCGGCGACCGCCCCTACGAGATCGTGTGGAAGTCGGTCTACCGATTCCACTCCCGCGTCGTCGACCGCATGCGGGTCAGCCGGGTCCTGGTCGCCGGCGACGCGGCGCACCTGGTCTCCCCCTTCGGGGCCCGCGGCCTGAACTCCGGGGTGCTCGACGCGGAGAACGCGGCCTGGAAGGTCGCCTTCGTCCTCCGCGGGTGGGCGGCGGAGTCGCTGCTGGACAGCTACCACGACGAGCGGCACGCCGCGGCCCTGGAGAACATCGAGGTCACCGGCGCCACCATGCGGTTCCTGGTGCCCGGCACCGAGGAGGAGGCCCGCCGCCGTCACGACGTCCTGCAGCGGGCCGCCACCGACCCGCAGGCCCGGGCGCAGGTCGACTCCGGCCGGCTGGCCGAGCCCTTCTGGTACGTCGACTCGCCGCTGACCACCCCGGACGAGCGCCGTCCCTTCCCGGGCCGGCCCGCGCGCGGCGACGTCCCGGTCCCCGCGCCCGGCGTACTGGTGCCCGACTGCCCGGTCACCGTGCCGGGCCGGCCGGACGTCGTCCGGCTGAGGCAGCTCGCCCGCGAGGGGGTCACGGTCCTCGTCGGGGACGCCGAGGTCCCGGTCCTGCCGGCGTTCGGCGACCTCCCCGTCGCGGTCCACCGCATCCGCGACCTGGACCCGACGCCGATCCTGCGCGAGGCGCTCGGCGCCCGGCCCGACGAGATCTGGGTGCTGCGGCCCGACGGGCACGTCGCCGCCGTGGTCACCGACCCGGCCCAGGTCGCCCCCGCGGTGGCCCGGGTGCTCGCCCGCTCCCAGAAGGACCCCCTCCCCCCCACCCCTCGCAAGCTCGGCGTGGGCCCCTGGAGGGGGCCTCGCGCTCAGGTTCCCTGAAGAAGGAGTCTCGTCATGGCGTTCTACCGGCAGGTGGGCGAGGTCCCACCCAAGCGGCACACCCAGTTCCGTCGTCCCGACGGCGGCCTGTACTCCGAGGAGCTGGTCGGTGAGGAGGGCTTCTCCTCGGACTCCGCTCTGCTCTACCACCGTGGCGTGCCGTCGGCGATCGTCGACGCCCGGCCGTGGGAGCTGCCCGACCAGAGCCTGACGCCGAACGCGCCGCTGGTGCCCCGGCACCTGAAGCTGCACGACCTGTTCCCCGGCGAGGAGCACAAGGCCGTCGACGCGGTGACCGGCCGCCGGCTGGTGCTCGGCAACGGCGACGTGCGCATCTCCTACGCGGTCTCGTCGTTGCCGAGCCCGTACTACCGCAACGCCACCGGCGACGAGTGCGTCTACGTCGAGCGCGGCACCGCCACGGTGGAGACGACGTTCGGCGCGCTGACCGTCGGCCGGGGCGACTACGTGGTCATCCCGCGGACCACCACGCACCGCTGGATCCCGACCGGGTCCGAGCCGCTGCGCACCTACGCGATCGAGGCCAACAGCCACATCGCCCCGCCCAAGCGCTACCTGTCGAGGTACGGGCAGTTCCTCGAGCACGCGCCGTACTGCGAGCGGGATCTCCGTGCCCCCGCCGAGCCGCTGCTGGTCGAGGGCACCGACGTCGAGGTCTACGTCAAGCACCGCGGCAACGGCCCCGGCGGGCTGGCCGGCACGGTGCACGTGCTCCCGGAGCACCCGTTCGACGTGGTCGGCTGGGACGGGCACCTCTACCCCTACGCGTTCAACATCGCCGACTACGAGCCGATCACCGGCCGGGTGCACCAGCCCCCGCCGGTCCACCAGGTCTTCGAGGGTCACAACTTCGTGATCTGCAACTTCGTGCCGCGGAAGGTCGACTACCACCCACTGGCCGTCCCGGTGCCCTATTACCACTCCAACGTCGATTCCGACGAGATCATGTTCTACGTCGACGGCGACTACGAGGCCCGCAAGGGGTCGGGCATCGGCAAGGGCTCGATCTCGGTGCACCCCGGCGGGCACTCCCACGGCCCGCAGCCCGGCGCGGTGGAGCGCTCCCTGGGCGTGGAGTACTTCGACGAGCTCGCCGTCATGGTCGACACCTTCCGCCCGCTGGACCTGGGCGAGGCCGGCGTCGCCGTCGACGACGGGAAGTACGCCTGGACCTGGTCCGGACGAGGCCCGTCGGCGTGACGGTGCTGTTCTCCGGTCTGTTCGACGACGCGGCGCTGTTCCCGCCCGGGGACGCGCCGATGGCGACCGCGGTCCCCGCGCACCGGCACCTGCGGGCGCAGCTGGGCGATCTGGTCGGGCCGTTCGTCGTCCCGGCCGCCCGGCTCGGCGAGCTGGCCGAGCACGTGGGGGACGGCGAGCCGGTCGGCGTCTCGGTGATCGCGGCGGCCGGCGACCTGCCGGCCGGCGCGGCCCGGGTCGACGCCCACCCGGGCCTGGTCCTCGCCGCCGTGGAGGTGCCGGTCGCCACCGACGCCGCCACGGCGCGCGAGGCGGTCCGGGTGCTCGACGGTGTGCTGCCGGACGGCGTGCCCGCGGCGGTCGAGCTGCCCCGCTCGGCGGCCCGCGACGAGGTGCTCGACGTGCTGGCCGGCACGGGTCACCGGGCCAAGCTGCGCACCGGCGGGGTGCGCGCAGCGCTGTTCCCCCCTCCCGAGGAGCTCGCTGCCACCCTGCGCGCCTGCGTCGTCCGCGGCGTGGCGCTCAAGTGCACCGCGGGCCTCCACTCCGCCGTCCGGCACACCGACCCGGCGACCGGGTTCGCGCACCACGGCTTCCTCAACTTGCTCGCCGCCTGCGACGCGCTCGCCGCAGGCGGACCTGCCGCGGCGGCCGAGCGGTGGCTGCGCCAGGACGACGCTGAAGCCCTCGTCGGCGGCTGGTCGCCCGACCGCGTCGCCCGCGCCCGCGCCGTCTTCACCTCCTTCGGCACCTGCAGCGTGCTCGAGCCGGTCGACGACCTCATCGCCCTCGGCCTGCTGCCCTCCCTCGATCGGACCCCCGCATGACGTGGCTCGACCTGCCCGCCGGCACCGGCTTCGGGCTGGACAACCTGCCCTACGGCGTCTTCTCCACCACCGGCACCGCGCCGCGCACCGGCGTCGCCATCGGCGACTCCGTCCTCGACCTGGCCGCGGCCACCGGCGACGACGTGCACGCCACCGGCTCGCTCAACGCCTTCATGGCCCGCGGGCCGCAGGCCTGGGCGGACCTGCGCGCGCAGCTCACCGAGTGGTTCACCGGCGGAGCTCACCGCAGCACCGTCGAACCGCACCTGGTGCCGCGGTCGGAGGTGACGCTGCACCTGCCCGTGGAGGTCGCCGACTACGTCGACTTCTACAGCTCCCGACACCACGCGGAGAACCTGGGGCGGATGTTCCGGCCGGACTCGGCACCGCTGACGCAGAACTGGAAGCACCTGCCGATCGGCTACCACGGCCGCGCGGGCACGGTGCAGGTCTCCGGGACGCCGGTGGTCCGGCCGAGCGGTCAGCGCAAGGCGCCGACCGACGACGCTCCCACCTTCGGCCCCTCCCAGCGGCTGGACATCGAGGCCGAGGTCGGCTTCGTCGTCGGCACCCCCTCAGAGCTCGGCCGCCCGGTTCCGCTGGCCGCCTTCGACGAGCACGTGTTCGGCGTCTGCCTGGTCAACGACTGGTCGGCCCGGGACCTGCAGTCCTGGGAGTACGTGCCGCTGGGCCCCTTCCTCGGCAAGTCCTTCCTCACCTCGATCTCGCCGTGGGTGGTGCCACTGGCCGCGCTGCAGGCCGCCCGGGTCGCCCCGCCGGCCCGCGACGTGCCGCTGCTGCCCTACCTCGACGACAGCGACGCCGAGCCGTGGGGCCTCGACATCGCCATCGAGGTCCGCCTCAACGGCCAGCTGGTGTCCTGCCCGCCGTTCGACCTCATGTACTGGACCCCGGCCCAGCAGCTCGCCCACATGACCGCCAACGGCGCGTCCCTGCGCACCGGCGACCTGTTCGCCTCCGGCACCGTCTCCGGCCCGGCCGAGGACCAGCGCGGCTCGTTCATCGAGCTCTCCTGGGGCGGCACGGAGCCGCTCACCCTCGCCGACGGCAGCACCCGCACCTTCCTCACCGACGGCGACACCGTCACCCTCACCGCCACCGCACCTGGGGCGTCGGGCGGACGCATCGCGCTCGGCGAGGTGACCGGCCGCGTCGAGCCGGCGCCATGAGCTCGCCTGCTGCACCTGCGCACCACACCACTCCCCTCTCACCCACCGGAGCACCGCGTTGACCACGCCCACCGTGACCACCCCCGTGTCCTCCACGTCGGAGACCCCGACGTACGACAGCCTGCTGGCGGGCATCACCGACCCCGGTGGCCGTGAGGTGCTCGACCCGGCGACGGGCGAGGTCGTGGGCCGGGTCGCCGACCGCTCCGCCGACGACCTGGACCGTGCCGTCGCCGCCGCCCGTGCCGCGCAGCCGGCCTGGGCCGCCCGCTCCGACGCCGACCGCGTCGGCCTGCTGCTGCGCGCAGCGGACGCCGTCGAGGCGGCGGCCGAGCCCCTCGCCGAGCTGCTGTCGCGTGAGCAGGGCAAGCCGCTCAACGGCCCCAACGCCCGCTTCGAGGTCGGCGCCTGCGCCGCCTGGCTGCGCGCCACCGCCGCCACCGAGCTCCCCGGCGGCACCGTGGTCGACGACGAGGACACCCACGCCGAACTGCACTACCGGCCGGTCGGCGTCGTCGGCGCGATCGGGCCGTGGAACTGGCCGATGATGATCACCGTCTGGCAGGTCGCCCCCGCCCTGCGGATGGGCAACACCGTGGTGGTCAAGCCCTCGGAGTACACCCCGCTGAGCGTCCTGGCGCTGGTGCACGTCCTCACCAGCGTGCTGCCCGCCGACGTGCTCACCGCGGTGGCCGGCGGCCGCGAGGTGGGCGCGCGGCTGTCGAGCCACCCCGGCGTCGACAAGCTGGTGTTCACCGGGTCCACCGCCACCGGGCAGGCCATCATCCGCAGCTCGGCGGACACCGTGAAGCGGCTGACCCTGGAGCTCGGCGGCAACGACGCCGGCATCGTCCTGCCCGACGTCGATCCGCGCGCGATCGCCCAGGACCTGTTCTGGGGTGCCTTCATCAACACCGGCCAGACCTGCGCCGCGCTCAAGCGCCTCTACGTGCACACCGACGTCTACGACGAGGTGTGTGCGGCGCTGGTCGAGGTCGCGCAGGCCATGCCGATGGGCCGCGGCCTGGACGAGCAGAACGTCCTCGGCCCGCTGCAGAACCGCGCCCAGTACGAGATTGTCGCACGGCTGGTCGACGCCGCCCGTGACGCGGGCGCGAAGATCCTGGTCGGCGGGGACCCCGACCCCGATGCGGCCGGGCACTTCTACCCGACCACGATCGTGGCCGACGTCGAGGACGCCAACCCCCTGGTGGCCGAGGAGCAGTTCGGTCCCGCGCTGCCGGTCGTGCGCTACGACGACCTCGACCAGGCCGTCGCCATGGCCAACGGCCTGGACGTCGGCCTGGGCGCATCGGTCTGGAGCAGCGACCGCGACGCCGCCCGCGCGGTGGCCGCCCGGCTGGAGGCCGGCACCGTCTGGATCAACTCCCACGGCGGCGTGCACCCCATGATCCCGTTCGGCGGGGTCAAGAAGTCCGGATACGGGCTGGAGTTCGGCGTCGAGGGCCTGAAGGCGGTGGCCGTGCCCCAGGTGATCAACGGCTGAGCCCCACCGAGGACGCGGCACCGCCCCGGATCGCCGGGGCGGTGCCCTCCCGTGCCGCCGGCCGGCCCGGCGCCCGCCGAGGGCGACCGTAGGGTGGAAGTGCACAGTGCACCGGGAGGACGGCGATGGTGGAGGGCAACGGCGGGGGCACGCCCCAGTCGCAGACGCTGGACCGCGGCCTGAGGGTCCTCGAGCACCTGGCCGCCGTGGGTCGACCCCAGCCCATCGCCGAGATCGGCCAGACACTGGGTCTGCACCGGTCGATCACCTACCGCCTGCTGCGCACCCTCGAGGACCACCAGCTGGTCGAGCGGGACCCCGCCGGTCACTACCGGCTCGGGCTGGGACTGCTCGGCCTGGCCCGGGGCGTGCGGACCGATCTCCAGTCGGCCGCGCTCCCCCGGCTCGACGCCCTGGTCGCGGAGCTGCGCATGACGGCGTTCCTGGTCGTCCGCGCCGGCGACGAGGCGGTGACCGTCTCCAGCGTGGAGCCGCACGACTCACCGGCGCACGTCGTGTACCGGCCGGGTATCCGGCACCCGGTCGACCGAGGCGCGCCCGGCCTCGCCCTCCTCATGCCCGAGGCCGCCGCCCCCGGTGACCGCGAGGCCCTCGAGGTGGCCCGCCGGGTCGGCTGGGCCAGCTCGCACGGCGAGGTGATCCCCGGCGTCCGGTCGATCGCCGCACCCGTGCTCGGTCCCGACGGAGGCACCCGCGCCGCACTGGCGGTTGTCTTCGTCGACGAGGGCGCCGACACCGAGCAGATCGGCCGGGCCGTCGTCCGGTCAGCGCAGCAGGTCGGCGCCGCGCTGCGCTGATGCGGGGGCGGTGTCGGGAGCTGCCGCGCCGGGCCTGTCCCGGCGGTGGTGCGCTCGGCCGGCGCCGTGGCGCTCTCCGGGCTGGTCCGGTGACGGACACGGCCCACCAAGCGGTCCGGGGTGCCGGAGGCCGCGAGACGCCTGCGTGGACGTCTCCTCCCGGCCCCCACCCGACCGATCGGTCAGGTGTCGAGGGAGGACACGGCGTGCGGTGGCCTGGCCACTCCCCGAGCCGCCGTCGGGAGACAGGACTCCCCTCGGAGGTGCCCTCCTGCCTGCGCCCAGCGGCAGACCATTGTGCGACCGACCACACCTGAGTACGGTCGCACCACCAACTGACCCATCGGTCAGTAAATAGACCCATTGACGGCGGAGCTCTCATGTCCCTCCCCACACACGCTCCCTCTCGTACGGGCCAGCCGATGACCTCGGAGGAGCGGAAGGTCCTCGCGGGCACCCTCGCCGGCACGACCATCGAGTGGTACGACTTCTTCATCTACGCCCAGGCCGCGAGCCTGGTCCTGGCCCCGCTCTTCCTCTCCCCGGTGAGCGAGGACTCCCCCGGACTGGCCACGGTGCTCTCGCTGGCGACCATCGGCATCAGCTTCCTGTTCCGCCCGCTGGGGGCCATCGTGGCCGGGCGCTTCGGTGACCGGCTCGGCCGCAAGCGGATGCTGGTCTTCACGCTGCTGCTGATGGGCTCGGCCACCGCACTCATTGGCCTGTTGCCGACGTACGAGCAGATCGGCCTGGCCGCGCCGGCCGCCCTGATCCTGCTGCGGGTGCTGCAGGGCTTCTCCGCAGGTGGCGAGTGGGGCGGCGCGGCGCTGATGTCGGTCGAGCACGCCCCAGTGGAGCGGCGCGGCCTGTTCGGCGCCTACCCGCAGGTCGGCGTGCCGGTCGGCATGATCCTGGCGACGGGCGTGCTGTGGCTGCTGTCCACGACCACCACGCCCGAGCAGTTCCAGTCCTGGGGCTGGCGCATCCCCTTCCTGCTCTCCGTGGTGCTCATCCTCATCGGTTACCTGATCCGCCGCGCCGTGGAGGAGAGCCCGGTCTTCAAGGAGATGCGGCTGCGGAAGAAGGAGTCCTCCGCGCCGCTGCGCGACCTCTTCCGGCGCAACACCAAGCAGGTCGTCCTCAGCGCACTGATCTTCATCGCCAACAACGCCGCCGGGTACCTGCTGATCGCCTTCTTCATCGCCTACGCCAGCACCACCCTCGGGCTGCCGCGACCGTCGGTCCTGCTGGCCACGACCCTGGCGTCCTTCGGCTGGCTGATCTTCACGATGTACGGCGGCGCCCTGTCCGACCGGATCGGCCGGGTGCGCACGTTCCAGATCGGCTACGCCCTGGTCTTCGTCTGGATGATCCCGATGTTCCTGCTCATCGACACGGGGAACATCTGGCTCTACGGGGTGGCACTGTTCCTGCTGACCGTGGGGCTCGGGCTCTCGTACGGCCCGATGTCGGCGATGTACGCGGAGATGTTCCCCGTCGCGGTCCGCTACTCCGGCGTCTCGATCGGCTACGCGCTGGGCGCGATCCTCGGTGGCGCCTTCGCGCCGATGATCGCCGAGCTGCTCCTGCAGTCCACCGGGTGGTCGGGATCGGTCGGTGTCTACATCATGGTGCTCTGCGTCATCTCCTTCGCCGCGGTGACCGCCGCCGGGGAGACCAAGGGCAGGAACCTGCGGGTGGCCGAGGCCCACGAGGAGTACCTGCGCCAGCACCCGGACGAGGCCGGGGCGCTCGACGCCCGGAGGCCGTGACGGGCCACCGGCCGCTGTGCGTGGGCGTCGGTCGGGGTGTCGCGATGCTCGTGGAGCGGGTGTCAGCGAGCTCGCGAGCTCACCGGTGAACGGAGCAGCGCCGCGGGTGCGGCCGACGAGCGCCGACGAGGAGGACACGTGAGCGTCGCCGTCCCGGCCCGGGTGGGCGTCATCGGAGGCGGCCGCATGGGCGCCGGCATCGCGCAGGCCTTCCTGACCGCCGGTGCCCGGGTCGAGGTCGTGGAGGCCGGCGGAGAGGCCGCCGAGGCCGCCCGCGGACGTGTTGCCGACGGCCTGGAGGAGACTGCCCGCCGCGGCAAGCTGGACGGGGACGTCGGGACCGTCCTCGAGCGGCTCACGCTGCTGGACTCCGTTGCCGACCTCGACGTGGGCACCGGCCTGGTGGTCGAGGCCGTCCCCGAGCGGGCCGACCTAAAGATCGAGGTCCTGGGGGCCGCGGAAGCAGCCGTCTCTCCTGACGCCGTGCTGGCCACCAACACCAGCTCCCTGTCCGTCACCGAGCTGGCCTCCGCGCTGGAGCACCCGGCCAGGTTCCTCGGCCTGCACTTCTTCAACCCGGTGCCGGCGTCGAAGCTCGTGGAGGTGGTCGTCGCGCCGGAGACGGACCCGCAACTGGTCGGCACCGCCGGCGGATGGGTGCGTGCCCTGGGCAAGACCGACGTCGTGGTGAAGGACTCCCCCGGCTTCGCCTCCTCCCGGCTCGGCGTGCTGCTCGGTCTGGAGGCCATCCGGATGCTCGAGGAGGGCGTCGCGGACGCCGAGGCCATCGACACCGCCATGGAGCTGGGCTACCGCCACCCGATGGGCCCGCTGCGCTCCACCGACCTGGTGGGGCTGGACGTCCGGCTGGCGATCGCCGAGTACCTGCACCGGACCCTCGGTGAGCGGTTCGCCCCGCCGCAGCTGCTCCGCGACAAGGTCGCCGCCGGCGAGCTCGGCCGCAAGACCGGTCGCGGCTTCCACACCTACGACTGAGCCGGAGGCAGGCGCGATGACGGCCGGGCCCGTGGACAGCGCACCCCTCGTCGACCCGGCGACCTACGAGACCGGCCCGCCGTTCGAGCTGCTGCGCCGGCTGCGGGCGGACACGCCGGTCGCGTGGGTCGACGAGCCCGCCCTGCACGGTCAGCCGGCCGGGCCGGGGTTCTGGCTCGTCCTGCGGCACGCCGACGTCGGGCGGGTGCTGCGCGACGCGGCGACGTTCTCCTCGTGGCTCGGCGCGACCCAGGTCCGCGACGCCGCCGATCTCGACTGGGTGCGCCGGATGATGCTGAACATGGACCCGCCGGACCACAGCCGGCTGCGGCGGCTGCTGACCCGCTCCTTCACGCCCCGGGCCGTCGCAGCGCTGACCGAGGCGATCCAGGCGACGGCGGCACGACTGGTCGACCGGATGGTCGCCGGCGCGCGCGAGGGCCGGTCCGACTTCGCGAAGGACGTCGCTGCCGACCTGCCGCTGCTCACCCTCGCCGACGTGCTCGGCGTGCCGGCAGAGGACCGCTGGCTGATGTTCGACTGGTCGAACCGGGTGATCGGCTGGCAGGACCCCGACTACGCCACGTCGGCCGCCTTCGACGGCACCGGTGGAACGGCGATGGCACGGGAGGTGCTGGCGCTGCGGCCGGTCCCCGACGCCGACGGGCGCATGCCCGATCCGCGGACCCGGGCCGGCATGCCCGACCTCTACGCCTACGCCCGGCTGCTGGCCGAGGAGAAGCGGCGGGCGCCCGGGAACGACGTGATGTCGATCCTGCTGGCGCAGGTCGACGAGGGCGGCGGCCGCGTCAGCGACGCCGAGTTCGAGAACACGTTCTGGCTGTTCGCCGTCGCCGGGAACGAGACCCTGCGCAACGGCCTTCCCGGCGGCCTCATCGCCCTGCTGCAGCACCCCGAGCAGCTGGCCGTGCTGCGCACCCACCCGTCCCTGCTGCCCGGCGCGGTCGACGAGATGCTGCGCTGGTGGACGCCGGTCATGGTCTTCCGCCGCACCGCGACCCGCGACGTCGAGCTCGCCGGCGTCCGGATCGGGGCCGGGGACAAGGTCGTCGTGTCTTTCACGTCCGCCAACCGCGACGAGTCCGTGTTCGCCGATCCCGACCGCTTCGACGTCCGCCGATCCCCCAATCCGCACCTGTCCTTCGGGCACGGGCCGCACTTCTGCCTCGGCGGTCAGCTGGCCCGGGCGCAGATGCGCGCGCTCTTCGGCGAGCTGCTGCGTCGCACCGGGCGCCTCGAGCTCGACGGGTCGCCGGCGCTGCTGCGGTCGACCTTCCAGCGCGGGGTCAAGCGGCTGCCGATCCGCTGGCTCTGCGCCGGTTGAACCGCGTCCGGCCCCGTCGGCGAGATCTGCACACTCGCGCTCTTCCGGCGCCTCGGAGCAGCGAGTGTGCAGATCTCGCCCGGTCAGGACGGGGTCCCCGCCGCGGGCGGCCAGGTCTTGGCCACCATGGTCAGGACGTCGTAGGTGGCCACCGGCTTGCCCTCGCCGTTGACCAGGACGGCGTCCCAGCGGACCTCGCCGTGGTCGGCGCCGCCGCGCGAGCTGATCTGCTTGGCGGTGAGGGTGACCGTCAGCTCCTCCCCCGGCTTCACCGGAGTGAGGAAGCGCAGGTCGTCCACGCCGTAGTTGGCCAGCACCGGTCCCGGGGCCGGGTCGACGAACAGGCCGGCAGCGAACGAGACGAGCAGGTAGCCGTGCGCCACCCGGCCACCGAAGAGCGGGTTGGCGCGGGCGGCCTCCTCGTCCATGTGGGCGTAGAAGGTGTCGCCGGTGAACTCGGCGAAGTGCTCGATGTCCTCGAGCGTGACCGTCCGCGGCCCGGCGGTGACCGAGTCACCGACGCGCAGCTCGGCCAGCGACTTGCGGAACGGGTGCACGCCGTCGTCGTTGCGCTCGGCCCCGGCGACCCAGCGTCCGCCGATGGCGGTGAGCTGGTCGGGTGAGGCCTGCACGGCGGTCCGCTGCATGTGGTGCAGCACACCACGGATCCCACCGAGCTCCTCGCCCCCGCCCGCGCGGCCCGGGCCACCGTGCACCAGCACCGGCAGCGGCGAGCCGTGCCCGGTGTTCTCCGCCGCGTCGTCCCGGTCCAGCACCAGGATCCGGCCGTGCGCGTGGGCGGCGCCGAGCACGAACTCCCGGGCGAACTGCCGGTCGTGGGTCACCACCGAGCCGACCAGGCTGCCCTGGCCCCGCGCGGCCAGTTCGACAGCCTGCGCCACGTCGTCGTAGGGCAGGACCGTGCTGACCGGCCCGAACGCCTCGACGTCGTGCGGCTCCGCGGCGGTCAGGTCGTCGCAGCGCAGCAGCATCGGCGGCAGGAACGCGCCGCGGTCCCGGTCGGCACCCACCACCTCGAAGTGCTCGGGGTCGCCGGCCACCAGCTCGGCGACACCGCGCAGCGCCTTCAGCGAGCGCAGCACCTCCTCGCGCTGGCCCCGGCTGGCCAGGGCACCCATCCGGACGCCTTCGGCGCCCGGCGCACCGACGACGACCTCCGCCAGCCGGTCCCGGGTCGCCTCGACGACGTCGTCCACCAGGGTGCGCGGGACGAACGCCCGGCGGATGGCGGTGCACTTCTGGCCGGCCTTGACCGTCATCTCGGTGACGAGCTGCTCGACGAAGAGGTCGAACTCGGGGGTGTCCGGGCCGGCGTCCGGGCCGAGCACGGAGCAGTTGAGCGAGTCCGCCTCGGCGTTGAAGCGGACCGAGTTGGCCACGACCGCGGGATGACTGCGCAGCTTGCGCGCCGTGGCGGCCGAGCCGGTGAAGAAGACCAGGTCCTGACCGGCCAGCCCGTCGAGCAGGCCGGTCGCGCTGCCCGCCAGCAGCTGCAGCGAGCCCTCGGGCAGCAGGCCGGACTCGACGATCGTCCGGACGACGGCCTCGGTGAGGTAGGCGGTCTGGCTGGCCGGCTTGACGATCGTCGGCACGCCGGCGAGGAACGCGGGCGCCAGCTTCTCCAGGAACCCCCAGACCGGGAAGTTGAACGCGTTGATCTGCACGGCGACCCCGCGCAGCGGCGTGTACAGGTGCTGGCCGACGAAGGTGCCGCCCCTGCCCAGGGGCTCGACGGCGCCGTTGAGGACGACGGTGTCGTCGGGCAGCTCGCGGCGACCCTTGCTGGCGTAGGAGAGCACGGTCCCGAAACCGCCGTCGACGTCCACCGCGCTGTCGCGGTCGGTGGCGCCGGTGCGGCGGGAGAGCGCGTAGAACTCGTCCTTGCCGGCCATCAGCCTCAGGCCCAGCTGCTTGAGCAGGCCGGCCCGCTGGTGGAAGGTCAGCTCGCGCAGCGCCGGTCCGCCGACGGTGCGGGCGTGGTCGAGCATGGCGGGGACGTCGAGGCCGGTGCTGCTGATCCGGACGACGGTCTCCCCGGTGACGGCGTCGGCGATCGGCGTGCCCTCGTCGGGTGCGGTGTACCAGCGACCGGCGACGTAGCTCTGGAGCAGGGGTGCGGTCATCGGGAGACTCCTCTGGCGCTCCTCCGCGGAGGAATGGATCGGTCAGGACGGTGGCGTCGGGGCGGGCCGGGCGCGCAGGCCCTGGAAGGTCGTGGCGACGAGCGCGTCGGCGAGGTCGTCGGCGGACAGGCCGCCGTCCGGCCGGTACCACTCGGTCAGCGAGTTGACCGTGCCGAACAGCAGGCGGCTGGTGATGGCGGGGTCGACGTCGGGGCGGACGTCGCCCTCCTCCTCCGCGGCGCGTACCAGGTCGGTCACGACGCGGTCGAACCGACGACGCCGTTGGAGGGCCGCCTGCTCGACCGGGGAGTTGCCGCGCACCCGCAGCAGCAGGGTCACGAACGGCAGCTCGGCGGCGAGCACGCGCACCGAGCCGCGGACGACGTGCTCGAGGCGGTCGATGGCCGGCCCACTGGTGGCGCCCGGCTCCTCCGTGACGGCGAACAGCGCGTCCAGGGCCCGGTCGAGTGCCAGGCGGAGCAGCTCGACCTTGCTGGACACGTGGTGGTAGATCGCCGACTTGGTGACGCCGAGCCGCGTGGCCAGCTCCTCCATGCTCGTCGCGTCGTAGCCGCGCTCGTTGAAGACGGCGACGGCGACGTCGAGCAGGGAGTCCAGCGAGTGACCCGGGCGGCCGCGCCGGACCCGGGAGCCGTTCTCGATCGAGGTCACGCCCGGTCCCGGAGGTCGTAGAGCCGCTTGAGCTTGCCCATCGACCGGGCCAGCGTCTCCGGGTCCACGACGACGACCTCGATGCTGGTGCCGACGGTGTCCTTCACCGCCTGGGTGACCTCGGCGGCGGCGATCGGCCGGCGCTCGGCCGGGCAGTCGGGCCGGGCCTCGACCCGGGCGGTGAGGTGGTCCATCCGGCCGCGGGTGGTCAGCTCCAGGGCGAAGTGCGGGGAGAGCCCCGGGGTCCGGAGCACGATCTCCTCGATCTGGGTCGGGAACAGGTTGACCCCGCGCAGGATGATCATGTCGTCGGTGCGGCCGGTGATCTTCTCCATGCGCCGCATGCCGGGCCGGGCGGTGCCGGGCAGCAGGCGGGTGAGGTCGCGGGTGCGGTACCGGATGACCGGCATGGCCTCCTTGGTGAGCGAGGTGAACACCAGCTCGCCCTGCTCGCCGTCGGGAAGCACCTCACCGGTGAGCGGGTCGATGACCTCCGGGTAGAAGTGGTCCTCCCAGACGTGCAGGCCGTCCTTGGTCTCGACGCACTCCTGGGCGACGCCGGGGCCCATCACCTCCGACAGGCCGTAGATGTCGACGGCGTGGATGCCGGCGCGCTCCTCCATCTCGCGGCGCATCTGCTCGGTCCACGGCTCGGCGCCGAAGATGCCGATCTCCAGCGAGCTGGCCCTGGGGTCCAGGCCCTGCTTCTCGAACTCGTCGATCACGGTGAGCATGTACGAGGGCGTCACCATGATCACCCTCGGCTCGAAGTCGGTGATCAGCTGGACCTGGCGTGGGGTCATGCCGCCGGAGATCGGGATGACGGTGCAGCCGAGCTTCTCGGCGCCGTAGTGGGCGCCCAGCCCGCCGGTGAACAGGCCGTAGCCATAGGCGTTGTGCAGCTTGTCGCCGGGCAGCCCGCCGGCCGCCCGGATGGAGCGGGCCATGACGGTGGCCCAGGTGTCGATGTCGCGCTCGGTGTAGCCGACGACGGTGGGGCGGCCGGTGGTGCCGGAGGAGGCGTGCACCCGGCGCACCTGGTCCTGGGGGACGGCGAACATGCCGAACGGGTAGTTGTCGCGCAGGTCGGCCTTGCTGGTGGTGGGGAACCTCGCCAGGTCGGCCAGCTCCCGGCAGTCGTCGGGGTGGACGCCGGCCGCGTCGAAGGCCGCCCGGTAGTGCGGCACGTTGTCGTAGGCGTGCCGCAGGGTCCACTGCAGCCGCTCGAGCTGCAGGGTGCGCAACTCCTCGACGGACAGCCGTTCCGCCGGGTCGAGGAGGCCCGGGTCGGGAGGAGCTCCCAGGCGCCGGGTGGGCTCGCTGGTCACAGCCGTCATGGCGGAGGCCTCCGTGGTCGTGAGCGTCGTCGCCGGACGGTCGGCGGGGGGCGTCGCTCCAAATACCGACCGGATGGTCAGGTAACCAACTCCCCCGGGACCCACCTGTCAAGCCCCTGCACGAACTCCGCGCAGCGGGCTTGTGCGACGGCGCGGCATCGTGCACACTCATTACCGACCATCCGGTCAGTAAATAGTTCGAGTCGCACGCCGAGGGGAACGAGATGTCGGCACCCACACTGGAACGGCCCGCCCCCGACGAGGCCGCGCTGCAGGAGCAGTTCGACGCCACGATCGCCGCCGACCACCGCATCGAGCCGCGGGACTGGATGCCCGAGGGCTACCGCAAGACGCTCATCCGGCAGGTCGCCCAGCACGCGCACTCGGAGATCATCGGGATGCAGCCGGAGGGCGACTGGCTGCTGGCCGCCCCCAGCCTGCGCCGCAAGTCGGTGCTGCTGGCCAAGGTGCAGGACGAGGCCGGCCACGGCCTGTACCTCTACTCCGCGGCGGAGACCCTCGGCGCCGACCGGGCGGACCTGACCGACAAGCTCATCGAGCAGAAGCAGAAGTACAGCTCGATTTTCAACTACCCCACGCTGAGCTACGCCGACGTCGGCGTCATCGGCTGGCTGGTCGACGGCGCGGCGATCTGCAACCAGGTGCCGCTGTGCCGGTCCTCCTACGGCCCCTACGCGCGGGCGATGATCCGCATCTGCAAGGAGGAGTCCTTCCACCAGCGGCAGGGCTACGAGCTGCTGATGACCATGATGCGCGGCACCGACGAGCAGCGGGCGATGGTGCAGGACGCCGTCGACCGCTGGTGGTGGCCGACGCTGATGATGTTCGGCCCCCCTGACGAGCACAGCCCCAACACCGCGCAGTCGATGGCGTGGGGCATCAAGCGGCACACCAACGACGAGCTGCGTCAGAAGTTCGTCGACATGTCCGTCCCGCAGGCCGAGGTCCTCGGCGTCACGTTCCCCGACCCGGAGCTCGAGTTCGACCCCGGGACCGGCCACTACCGCTTCGGCAAGCTCGACTGGGAAGAGTTCAAGCGGGTCGTCGGCGGCCAGGGCCCGATGAACGCCATCCGCCTCGCCCGTCGGCGTGCGGCCCGGGACGACAACGCGTGGGTGACCGAGGCGGCCACCGCGTACGCGGAGAAGCACTCGTGAGCGCCACGGACGTCACCGCCGAGGGCGGGCACGGCGCGATCCCGACCGGCCCGGAGGTGCCGGTGGAGCCCCGCCGCCGGGCCGTGAGGCGCGACTGGCCGCTGTACGAGGTGTTCGTCCGCGGCAAGCGCGGGCTCAACCACGTGCACGTCGGCTCGCTGCACGCCCCGGACGACGAGATGGCCATCGACGCCGCCCGGGACCTCTACACCCGGCGCAACGAGGGCGTGAGCATCTGGGTGGTCAGGGCCGCCGACATCACCGCCTCGAGCCCCGACGAGAAGGACCCGCTGTTCGCCCCCAGCGGCGACAAGGTCTACCGGCACCCCACGTTCTACGAGATCCCCGAGGACGTCCCCCACATCTGAAGCAGGGAGACCCCTTCCCCCCACGGCTCGCCGTGGGCCCCTGAGAAGGGGCCATCCATCCACCCGTCACGAGGCAAGGAGCGTTCCGTCGTGGTTCACGAGGAAACGGTCTACGAGGCGCTGTCCAACGCCCACGGCGACGAGGGCCACTGGGCCTTCGGCACCGGCTTCGACGAGCCCCTGGCCGGCGTCGACACCACCGTCCCCGACGGCATCGACCCCGCCGACCTCGGCGCCTACTGCCTCATGCTCGGCGACGACGCGCTCGTGCTCGCGCAGCGGCTCACGCAGTGGATCACCAACGCGCCGGAGCTCGAGGAGGAGGTCGCGATCGGCAACATCGGCCTCGACCTGCTCGGTCAGGCCCGGCTGCTGCTCGCCCGCGCCGGCACCGTCGGCGTGCTCGGCCGCTCCCGCGACCTGGCCACCGACTCCATCCCCGACGAGGACGCGCTCGCCTACTTCCGCGACGCCGACGAGTTCCGCAACACCGCGCTCGTCGAGGCGCCGAACGGCGACTTCGCCCGGACGATGATCCGACTGCTCGTGGCCGCGTCCGTCCGCCTCGCGGTCTTCGCCCGGCTGCGCGACTCCCGTGACCCGGTCCTCGCCGCGATCGCCGAGAAGGGCGTCAAGGAGCTCACCTACCACCGCGACCACGCCGCGCGCTGGGTGCTGCGCCTGGGCGACGGCACCGAGGAGTCGCACCGCCGCGCCCAGGACGGCGTCGAGGCGGTGTGGCCGCTGATGGCCGACCTCTTCACCGCCACGGACGTCGAGACCCGGCTGACCGCGGCCGGGGTCGCCGTCGACCCGGCCGGCGTCCGCGACGAGGTGCGCGACGTGCTGACCCAGGTGCTCGAGCGGGCCACGCTCCCCGTGCTGGAGTGGCCCGCCGACACCGGGCCACGGGGCCGTCTCGGGGAGCACGGACCGGAGCTGACCGAGCTGCTCGAGACCCTGCAGGGGCTGGCCCGGCAGCACCCGGCGGCGACCTGGTGACCGCCGTGACGCTGCAGCGGGCTGCCCCCACCGATCCCCGGGCCGTGGCCGAGACCGTCACCGACCCCGAGCTGCCGATGCTGACCCTCGCCGACCTCGGTGTCCTGCGCGACGTCCGCACGGAGGACGACGGCACCGTCGTCGTCGACATCACGCCCACCTACTCCGGCTGCCCGGCGATGGGCGTCATGCGGGCCGACCTGCTGCACGCGCTGCATGCGGCCGGCTTCCGCGACGTCGACGTCCGCACGGTGCTCTCCCCCGCCTGGACCAGCGACTGGATCAGCGAGGACGGCCGCCGCAAGCTCGCCGCCGGCGGCATCGCCCCGCCGGGGACGGCACCGGTCCACTCCCCCGGCCCCGTCCCGCTGCAGCTCGGGCCCACCCGCCGCACCGCCGTCTGCCCGCAGTGCGGTTCGCCGGACACCGTGGAGCAGAGCGAGTTCAGCGCGACCGCCTGCAAGGCCCTGCGCCGCTGCCGCAGCTGTGGCGAGCCGTTCGAGCACTTCAAGGAGATCTGATGACGGCGACCGCCCCCGCCGCCGAGCCCACCCGCGCCCGCCGCCGGCGGCGGCCGCAGTTCCACCCGCTCACGGTGGCCAGGGTCGAGCGGTTGACCGACGACGCGGTCGCGGTCACCTTCGACGTCCCCGAGGAGCTGGCCGAGGACTACCGCTTCCAGCCCGGCCAGGCGCTCACGTTGCGCCGGGTCGACGGGGACCGGGACGAGCGCCGCTCGTACTCCATCTGCGCGCCGGTGGGGGCCGCGCCACGGGTCGGCGTCCGCGAGGTCCCGGGGGGCTTCTTCTCCTCCTACCTCGTGCACCAGGTGCAGCCCGGTGACGCGATCGAGGTGCTGCCGCCGTCGGGGACCTTCACCGCCGACCTGTCCGTCCCCGCCGACCACGTCTTCGTCGTCGCGGGCTCGGGCATCACCCCGGCGCTGTCGTTGGCCGCCAGCGTGCTGCGGGACGGGGAGTCGACCGTGACCGTCTTCTACGGCAACCGCCGCACCAACACGGTGATGTTCGCCGACGAGCTCGCCGACCTGAAAGACCGCTACGGCACCCGCCTGCAGCTCGTGCACGTGCTGTCCCGCGAGCCGCGCGACGCGGAGCTGACCAGCGGCCGGCTCGACGGCGCGCGCCTGCGTGCCCTGGTCGAGAACCTGGTCGAGGTCGAGCGCGTCGACCACTGGTGGCTGTGCGGTCCGCACGGCATGGTCGGCGACGCCCGGGACCTGCTCGCCGAGCTCGGTGTGCCGGCCGAGAAGGTGCACCAGGAGCTGTTCTATGTCGACGACGTCCCGCCGCAGCCGGTCCGCGGGGACGACCAGACCGTCGCGGGTCCCAGCAGCCAGGTCACCGTGGTCCTCGACGGCCGCTCGACCACGCTGGCCCTCCCCCGGGACGAGACCGTGCTGGACTCCGCCCAGCGGGTGCGCTCGGACCTGCCGTTCGCCTGCAAGGGCGGGGTGTGCGGCACCTGCCGCGCGCGGGTGATCGACGGCGAGGTGGAGATGCGGCGCAACTACGCCCTGGAGCCCAGGGAGGTCGAGGCCGGCTACGTGCTGACCTGCCAGACGGTGCCCGTGTCCGAGGCCGTGACCGTCGACTTCGACGCCTGACCGCGATGGGCGGCCGGGGCCTGCAGGTGGAGGTCCGGCGCGGCGTCGCCACGCTGACGCTGGGCTCCCCTGCCGACCGCAACACGCGACCTGCCCGCCGGGTGCCCGCGTGACTCCCGTCCCCGTCGGCGCGTCGGCCGTCCTCGACGTGGTGGTGACGCCGGAGATGACAGTCCGCTTCGACGAGCTCGGCCCCGTCCACCCGGTGTACGCGACCTATTCGATGGCCAAGCACTTCGAGGAGGCCGGCCGAAAGCTGCTGCTCAGTCACCTCGAGCCGGGTGAGGCCGGCATCGGCAGCGCCCTGTCGGTGGAGCACCTCGCCCCGAGCTGGGTCGGCGACCCCGTCCGGGTGACGGCCCGGTGCGCCGAGGTGCGCGGCAACCGGCTGACCTGCGAGTGCCTCGCCGTCGACGCCGGCGGGCGCGTGCTCGGCCGGGGCACGACCGTCCAGGTGGTCCTGAGCGAGGAGGCCGTGCAGGCCCGCATCGGCGAGCGGGCGCGACTCCAGCAGCGGACCGGCTCCGGGGACGTCCTGCCGGACGCGCGTTGACGCGAGGCGCCCGCCCGCCTCCATGGCGAGCGGGCACCTCGCGAGCCGCTCAGTCGGCCCCCGCAGGTCGTGACCCGGGGCCGCCTACTCCCCGCTCGTGGACGCCTGCTCCATCGTCGGGCGGCTCGAGGACCCGTTCGGCGAGCAGGTGGGAGCCGAGCCCGCGACGAACCGGCGGGTTCCCCGGTGCACCCGGTCCTCCAGCAGGCCGGGGACCGGATCGGAGCGGGACCGCCGGCCCGGCGACCAGGTGCGTCAGCGGGTCAGTGGTGTCGGGCACCCCGGCGACCGGTGACGGCGACGTAGACGCCGAGAACGACGATGGCCCCGATGATGGAGCCGATCCACCCGGCCGTGCCCAGCTCGAAGCCCCGGCCACTGATCAGTCCGCCGAGGAGGTTGCCGACGAACGAGCCGATGACCCCCAGCACGATGGTGGCGAGGATGCTGAGGTCCTGCTTGCCGGGGATGACGGCACGGGCGATGAGCCCGGCCACCAGGCCGATGACCAGCAGGACGATGATGTTCCAGATCACAATGTCTCCTCGGTGGGGACGGTCGGTCCCGGGCCCGCGGTTGCGGCCCAGGTGCAGCGGGTGCGGCCCGGTGGGGCCGCGCGGGGTCCGACGGTCGGACGCCGACGTCGTGGTGGTGACGTCGGGGTGGTGCCCGAGCGAGCCGCCCGGTGTGAGCGGACGACGTCCACGTCATGCCCTGCGAGACGCCTGTTCTCACACCCGAACGGGTGGTTGTCCGACAGCTGGCCGTCCCGCGCCGCTGCGGGAACCGGCCGGTGAGCCCGGGCGACGTCCCAGACGGGAGCGGACCCGACCCAGGGGTGGGCACGCCCGGGTCGGTGCCGGCGGCGCTGGTCAGGGCCGCACCGGCACGCCCAGCCGTCGTGCACGGACGGGCCGAGGGGTCCTCATCGCGCCGGACGAAGCCGACCGCCCGTCGGTGCGACGGCTGTCGCTCGACGTCGCAGGTCCCCCTGGCCCGCGCCGGGACGCGGGTCGCCGGCCGGCGGCCCGGACGGGAACGGCGGGCCGGCGTCACCCGTCCGCGTGCGGCTCCCCCGCCTCGTCGCGCACGGTCGCCGCGCTCTGGACGCCCCGGCCGGGCGCCCCGCCGGGCCAGGATGCCCGGCCATGAAGTACGTGATGACCTACCGCGCGGTCGAGGACTTCCTGCCGCTCGCCCAGGAGAACTACCCCGCTCACTCGGCCCGGGTGGAGGAGTTCGCGCGGCGCGGGGACCTGCTGATGGTCGGCACCTTCGACGAGCCGATGAACGGCGAGGCCATGGGCGTCTTCACCACCCGCGAAGCAGCCGAGGAGTTCATCGCCGGCGACCCGTTCCTGGTGAACGGTGTGGTCGCCGGCTGGGCGGTGCGCCCGTGGAACGAGGTGCTGCAGCCCTGACCGGTCACCCGGACGGGTGACGGTCCCCCGCGCGGACGACGCCGCCGCCCGTGACCTGCCGTTGAGGACGTGTCCGGTCCACGACGGAGGAGGTGCACGGTGCGGGTCTCGTTCCTGGTCTACGGCGTGCTCTACGTCGTCGTCGAGATCGTCGGCGCCCAGATCGAGGCGATCGGCTGGCCGCAGCTGACCGCGCTGGACATCGCCACCGCGGTGGCCAACGCGTGCCTGACCGTGGCCGTCGGCATCGCCGTCCTGGTCGGCGCGGACGTCGGCGGCCGCCGCTGGCACCGCTCGATGCTGGCGTGGCGCGAGGAGCGCGCGCGGCTCACCGCGGAGTCGTGGGACGAGCCCGGGACGATCACGGTGTCCTCCTGGCGGCCGGAGCCGCTGGCGCTGCCGGCCGGCCGGTCGTTCGACCCGGCACCCGGTGGCGACTACGCCGTCCCCTCGCGGGGACGCCCGTTCCCGGAGGGCCCCGGCCGGCTGCTCTGATGCGCAGTCCGTGCACGCATCGCAAACCCCCGAGGGGTGGGACAGCGCCGTGTGCACACAGCGCGACGTCAGCCCGCCAGCATCGCGGCCTTGATCCCGAGGTCGTGCACCGAGGCCGCAGCGGCACCGCCGCAGCGGATGGCCGACGCCAGCGAGGCGGCGTCCGCCGGGGTGGGCCGAGGGCCCGTGCCCGAGACGACCCGCCGGACCTCGTCAGCCAGGGCGCCGGCGGCGTCCGAACGCAGGTACACCCAGCCGTCCAGCTCCAGCCGCTCGGCCAGGTCCGCGTCGAGGTCGGCCTCGGCGAGGTCGTCGACGTCGAGCAGGACGATCGGTTCGGTGGAGCTCGTGGCGGCGGTCATGGCGGAGTCCGTTCCGTTCGGGGCCGGGTCCGTCCCGGCCGGGGACGACCATCCGGTCCGCACCGCAGGGCCCCACCGAGGAAGCCGCAGGATCACCGCAAGATCTGACGCACCCGCCCACCGTTCCCCCGGACGCCCTCCGGCCGCTATGGTCGTCCCCGTCGGGAAGGCCCTGCGCTATGGCAGGACCCCGATGCACCACCTCAGCTAGGAGCGAGCAATGCCCGAAGGAACTGTCAAGTGGTTCAACGCGGAGAAGGGGTTCGGCTTCGCCACCCCTGACGGTGGCGGACCGGATGTGTTCGTCCACTACTCGGCCATCCAGACCAGCGGGTACCGCTCGCTCGACGAAGGCCAGCGGATCTCGTTCGACATCGAGCAGGGCCAGAAGGGCCCGCAGGCGGCGAACGTCAACCCGCTCTGATCCGACGATCAGCACAGCGCCCCCGCCCGGTTCTCCGGGCGGGGGCGCTGTCGTTGCCGGGGCGTCACCGCGCCCGCGGCACGTACCCCCCGATGAGCGCCGACATCAGCAGCGCGCCGTCGTCCGGCCCCACCGCCACGGCGGCGTCCGCGAGGGCCCGCCACCGGGCTCGCTCGACGTCGGTCGGCGCGTTCTCCGCCCGTGCGGTGAGCTGCTCCACCAGCCGGTCCCACTCCCCCTGCGGCGTCGGCCAGAGCCCGGTCAGCCGCCGGGCCTCCGCGGAGATGCCGGTGAACCGCACGATCTCCCCGGCGTAGTTGGTCAGGGCCTCCACGTAGCCCGCTGACACCAGCGCCCGCGCCGCCGCGGTCACCTCCGGCTTGGGCAGTCCGCTCGCCGGTACCACCTGGCCGAGGTAGGGGTTGCCGCCGTACTCCGGGCCGTCGACCAGACGGGCGATCGCCCGCAGCACAGGCAGATCGCGGGTGAACCACACGTCGTCGAGGAGCTCGCGCACCGGTCCAGTCTCCGCCGCACGCGCCAGCGCCCGGCGACCCGGGTCAGGGGTGGCGACCGGCGGTCGGCCCCGATGGAGCTGCAGGCTCCCGACCGGGCGCAGGTGGCCGTGCGGCGCGGACGGCCGTGCTCGGGCGCTGACCACGGGACGGCCGGACCTGGCCGGGCGACCGCGCGCTGCTCGTACCGTTGAGCGCATGACGACGTCCGCGCAGAACCAGCCGAAGGTCACCAGGAGCGACGAGGAGTGGCGGGCGCAGCTGTCGCCGGAGGAGTACGCCGTCCTCCGCCAGGCCGGCACGGAGCGGCCCTGGACCGGCGAGTACGTCGACACCAAGACGCGAGGTGTCTACAGCTGCCGCGCCTGCGGGGCCGAGCTGTTCCGGTCGGAGACGAAGTTCGACTCGCACTGCGGCTGGCCGTCGTTCTACGAGCCGTCGTCCGCTGACAACGTGGTGCTCCGCGAGGACCGCAGCCACGGGATGGTGCGCACCGAAGTCCTCTGCGGCACCTGCCACAGCCACCTCGGCCACGTCTTCGAAGACGCCCCGCAGACCCCGACCGGCGACCGCTACTGCATCAACAGCGTGAGCATTCGCCTGGAGCCGGCCGCGGGCTGAGCCCCGCCCAGATGCGCCTGAGGGCGGTCAGCCCGTCGCGGGTGAACGTCCTCAGGCGCATCTCGACGCTCGGACGGAGTGCTGGGTGGCGGGTTGTCGTGGTCTCGCGAGCCAGAAACCACGAGGACCGCCACTGGCGATGTCACGGCAGGTCAGCGACAAGCGCCGCAGACCAGCGTCGGCGCGCTACGCCGAGGGCGTGGTGCTCGATCTGGAGCAGCGCGAGGCTGCTCGTGTCCCGTCCTACGACGACACGGTGCCGGGGTGAGCCCATGTTGATCAGCGTCGTCATCTCCGTTGTGGCCCTCGTGCTCTCGGCCACGACGTTCGGTGTGAACCTGTGGGTGGGCCATCAGGCCGCAGTGCGGGCCCGAAAGCCCGTCCTCGTGTTCGTGGACGACCCGGGTGCCGGCTGCTGGACTCTCCAGAACATCGGGAACGGTCCTGCCCTCGACGTGATCGTGGCCCAACGCCAGGACGGAGAGTGGTTCAACCCCGTACGCGCTCGCCCCCTGGCGAAAGACCAGGTCCTGGCCCTGGAGTGGCTCGGCCACGTGAGCGGGACCGGACTCGGCGCTGAATACACCGATGCGGAGGGGCAGCTCTACACGTCCACGGTCGGAGGCGAGGTCCTGCGCACGTACGAGGGACGGCGCCTGCCGGACTGGGAGGCCCAGGAGAGGCGGACCGGTACAGCCCTCATGCGCAGGTACTGGGAAGCTCCTCGGTACCGCACGGGAGCCGCGCGTTGGGCGACTATGCCGAGCGACTTCCGCGCCGGCTGACACGAGCGCCGAGGACGCCCCTCCCTACCGGCTCCGAACTCACGCTCCCGGGGGCCCGCGAGGGGCTCAGGAGCACAGGAGTGGGCTACGGCAGGTCGGCGACGAGCTCCGCGACCGGCTTGCGGACGCCGGTGTAGAACGGCACCTCCTCGCGGACGTGCCGCCGGGCGCGGCTGGCCCGCAGGTCGCGCATCAGGTCGACGATGCGGTGCAGCTCGTCGGCCTCGAAGGCGAGCATCCACTCGTAGTCGCCGAGTGCGAAGGCCGCGACGGTGTTCGCGCGCACGTCGGGGTACGGCCGGGCCTGCATGCCGTGCTCCTTGAGCATGTCCCGTCGCTCCTCGTCGGGCAGCAGGTACCACTCGTAGGACCGCACGAACGGGTACACGCACACGTAGCGGCGCGGCTCCTCGTCGGCCAGGAACGCCGGGATGTGGCTGCGGTTAAACTCCGCCGGCCGGTGCAGCGCCAGCTGCGACCACACGGGCTCCAGATGCCGACCCAGCGCGGTGCGGCGCAGCCGGGTGTAGGCCTCCTGCAGCGCCTCGGGCGTCTCGGCGTGCCACCAGACCATCAGGTCGGCGTCGGCGCGGAACCCGGCGACGTCGTACGTCCCGCGGACGACGACGTCCTTGCCGGCGAGCTCGTCGAGCAGCCCCTGCACCTCGTCGGCGACGGCGGTGCGCTGCTCCTCGCCCAACGGGCGGGCCAGCCGGAACACCGACCACATGGTGTAGCGGATGGCGGCGTTCAACTCGTTCGCCCGCTTGCCGATGCTGCGCTGGTCGGTCTGCTCGCTCATGTCCCCATCATCCACCGCGGCCGATGCTGCACCGCCGCCCGCCCCGGTGGGGACGAGCGGCGGCGGTGGCCTCCCTGCAGGTGGAAGGACCCCGTCCTCCTCACCGCTCGCAAGCTCGCGTCGAGCCTCTGGACGGGCCTAGCTGCCGAGCTCGCGAGTGGTGGGGGGCAGGGAGGTCCTTCTTCAACGGGAGGCCGAGCTGGTCTCCCGCCGCTCCCGGACGGACACGGTGTGCGCGTCGCGGCAGTCGCTGCACGCGGCCATCCAGACGTGGTGGCGCAGGCAGCGGGCGGGTCGCAGGACGGGTCGGGCGGGGTGGTGCACGGTGCTCACTGGGGACGCAACGCCCCCGTACCCGCTCCCATGCCCGGGCCCACCGTGGCGCCGGCCACGGCTCAGAGCAGCGCGTCGACCGCGTGGTGGGCGTCGCGGATGCACGCGGGGACGCCGACGCCGCGGAACGCCGCGCCCGCGATCGCCAGCCCCGGCACCGCGCTGACGGCGGCACGAACCGCGTCGACCCGCCCCTGGTGGCCGACCAGGTACTGCGGCAGCCCGCCACCCCACCGGACGACGCGGGTGGCGACCGGCTCGGGCCGGGGCAGCTGCAGCAGGTCGGCGACGTCGGCGACCACGGCCGCGGCGAGGTCGTCGTCGTCGCGCTGGAGCTCCCGCTCGTCGCGGAACCGGCCCACCGACGAGCGCACCATCAGGTGCTCCCCGTCCAGGTGCGGCCACTTCCGCGAGGAGACGGTCACGCCCTTGACCAGCCGACCGGTCACCGGCGGCACCAGCAGCCCGGACCCGGGGTCGACGTCCTGCGCCGGGAAGGCCATCGCGACCACGGCCACGGACGCGTACGGGATGCCCAGCAGCGGCTCGACCGCCCCGGGCGCGACCCCGGCCAGCAGCCGGGCGGCCTTCGGCGCCGGGGCGGTCACCAGGACGGCGTCCGCGGTCAGCCGCTCGGGCTCGTTCGCCCGGCCGACCGAGAGCTCGAAGCCGGTCGCCGTCCGAGTCAGGCCGTGTGCCGGGGTGCGCAGCCGGACGTCGGCCCCCGAGGCGGCCACCAGCGCGGCGGGCAGCGAGCCGATGCCGTCGGCGACGGTCACGAACACCGGCGCGCCGGCGTCGAAGCGGCTGCGCGCCCCGGCGTCGCGGGCGGCGGCCGCCGCACCGAGCACCGACCCGGCGGCGGGCAGGTGCGCGGCCAGCTGCGGCATCGTCGCGGTCAGCGACAGCTCGTCGGCCCGCCCGGCGTAGACGCCGCCGAGCAGCGGCTCGACCAGCCGGTCGACGACCTCGTCGCCCAGCCGCGCGCGCAGCAGCGCGCCCACGGCCACGTCCCCCTCCAGCGCCAGCGGGGGGAGGTCGGCCTCCGCGGCCACCCGCGCCACACCTCCCGGGGTCAGCACGCCGTCGAGCCCCTCGGTCGACGCCGGGACGCCGAGCACCGTGCCGGCCGGCAGCGGGAAGCGGCCGTCGGGCAGCACCACCGACGCCTGCGTGGTGGCCGGCGCGACCAGCCGGTCGGCCAGACCGAGCCGCTCGACCAGCTGCACCGCCTCGGGCACCCGCGCGAGCACGGCCTCGGGGCCGGTGTCGTACCAGTGCCCGGCCAGCTGGACGCGGTCGAGCTTGCCGCCGATGCGGTCGCCCGCCTCCAGGACGACGACCTCGTCGTCCGGGCGGCGCCGGTGCCACTCGAACGCCGCGGCCAGTCCGGTGATCCCGGCGCCGACGACGACCAGCCGGCTCATCGGCTCGTCAGCTCGTGCACCAGGTCGACGACGGAGGTCAGCACGCCGGGATCGGTGTCGGGGAGCACACCGTGGCCGAGGTTGAACACGTGCCCGCGCGCGGCCCGCCCCTGCGCCACCACCCGGCGCACCTCGCGGTCGACGGTGGCGCGGTCGGCCAGCAGGACGGCGGGGTCGAGGTTGCCCTGCAGCGAGCGCCCCGGACCGACCCGGCGGGCGGCCTCGTCCAGAGGCACCCGCCAGTCGACGCCCACGACGTCGGCTCCGGCGTCCCCGATCAGCGGCAGCAGCTCCCCCGTGCCGACGCCGAAGTGGACCTTCGGCACGTCGCGGTCGCCCAGGGCGTCGAGGACGGCGCGGGAGTGCGGCAGCACCCGCTCGGCGTAGTCGGCCGCCGAGAGGACCCCGGCCCAGGAGTCGAACAGCTGCACCGCCGAGGCCCCGGCGTCGACCTGGGTGGTGAGGAACGTGGCCGCGGAGACCGCGAGCCGGTCCAGCAGCCGGCCCCAGGCCTCCGGCTCGGCGTACATGAAGGCCTTGGTGCGGGCGTGCTCCTTGGAGGGCCCGCCCTCGATCAGGTAGGTGGCGAGGGTGAACGGCGCGCCGGCGAAGCCGATCAGCGGCGTGGGCCCGAGCTCGGCGACCAGCCGGCGCACGGCCGTGGCGAGGAAGGCCAGCCGGTCGGGCTCCAGCGGCGGCAGCGCGTCGACGTCGGCGACGCTGCGCACCGGCGAGGCGATGACCGGCCCGACCCCGGGCTTGATGTCGATGTCGACGCCGGCCACCACCAGCGGCAGCACGATGTCGGAGAAGAGGATCGCGGCGTCCACCCCGTGCCGGCGCACCGGCTGCAGGGTGATCTCGGTGACCAGGTCGGGGTCCTGGCAGGCGTCCAGCATCCGGGTGCCCGCGCGCAGCGCCCGGTACTCCGGCAGCGAGCGGCCGGCCTGGCGCATGAACCACACCGGTGTGCGCCGCACCGGCAGGCCGCGGGCGGCCCGGACCAGGTCCGAGTCGGCGGGAGAGGGCGCGGGCGTCGGCGCGGCATCGGCAACGGCGGTCACGACGTCCCATCCTCCCAGAAACGGTGTGGCCTCCCAGAACCCGTGCGGCGCGTCGGCGGCACGGGGCGGTCGGGCGACCTACCCTGCGAACGTGGAGCCTTCCAGCCTGGCCGGGACCGGCCACGGCGCGGACCGACCCGGCGGCGAGCCGCCGGAGGAGTTCCGCGCTGCCCTGGAGGCGCTGGCCGGCGTGACCGCCCGTCCCGAGATCGTCCTGGAGGCCATCCCCGCCCCGCAGCGGCTGGCGCCCCACGCGTACGCGGTCGGTGCGCTGGTCACCGAGCCGGACGGCGACGAGGACGTCGAGGTCGCCAACGGGCGGTTCATCGTGCTGCACGACCCGGCCGGCCACGAGTCCTGGGCCGGCACCACCCGCTGCGTCGGCTACCTGTCGGCCACCACCGACGAGCACATGGTCGACGACGCGATGTTCTCCGAGGTCGCCTGGAGCTGGCTGACCGACGCCCTCGAGGAGTGCGGCGCCACGTCGCACGCGCTCGGCGGCACCGTCACCCGCACCGCCTCGACCCGGTTCGGCGAGCTCGCCGGCCCCGAGCACTCGGTCGACGTCGAGATCCGCGCCTCCTGGACGGCCGAGGACAGCCACCTCGACCGGCACCTCATCGCGTGGCTGGACGTGCTGGGCAGCGCGGCCGGGCTGCCGCCGCCCGGCGTCCGGCTGCTGGGTCCCTCCGGGCCGCAGGAGGACGGCACTCTCTAACATCGGAGACCCGGGGGTGCCTGTCGCCCCCGCGCCGGCGCCCCGTCCCCGGGGCCTGCTGCGGCCCTGCCGTGGAACCGCGCGCTGACCACGCTGTCGAGACGGGCGAGAAGGTGGACCAGCCCTGAGCACCCAGCCCATCCCTGCCCAGCCCGCCCCTGCGCCGGACGACGAGCCGACCGCTCCCCCGGCGGTCCCCCTGCTCGCCCCGCGCGACGGGCTGCCCCCGGTCATCGAGACCTCCACCGCCCTGGTCGAGTACGCCGAGGCGCTGGCGGCCGGCAGCGGCCCGGTCGCCGTCGACGCCGAACGCGCCTCCGGTTACCGCTACGGCCAGCGGGCCTATCTCGTGCAGCTGCGCCGCGTCGGCACCGGCACCGGGCTCATCGACCCGATCCCGCTGCCGGACCTGTCGGTCGTGCAGTCGGCGATCGTCGACGCCGAGTGGGTGCTGCACGCGGCGAGCCAGGACCTGCCGTCGCTGGCCGAGGTGGGGCTGGTGCCGGCGAGGTTGTTCGACACCGAGCTCGCCGCCCGGCTGGCGGGGCTGCCGAGGGTGGGACTGGGCGCCGTCGTCGAGTCGCTGCTGGGCTACCGCCTGGAGAAGGGGCACTCGGCCGCCGACTGGAGCACCCGGCCGCTGCCCGAGGAGTGGCTGGTCTATGCCGCGCTGGACGTCGAGGTGCTCGTCGACCTGCGCGACGCGCTGGCCGCCGTCCTCGAGGAGCAGGGCAAGACCGAGTGGGCGCGGCAGGAGTTCGCCGCGATCCTCGCCGCCGGACCGCCGGCGCCCAGGGCCGACCCCTGGCGGCGGACGTCGGGGGTGCACGGGCTGCGCAGCCGCCGGCAGCTCGGCATGCTGCGCTCGCTGTGGCAGGCCCGCGACGAGCTGGCCCGGCGCCGTGACATCGCCCCCGGGCGGGTGCTGCCCGACGCGGCGATGGTCTCCGCGGTGCAGGCCGACCCGCGCACCGAGGCCGCGCTGCTGGAGCTGCCGGTCTTCCGGGGCCGGGCCAACCGCAAGCTGGTCGGCACCTGGTTCGGGGCGCTGACCCGCGGCCGGGAGCTGCCGGAGTCCGAGCTGCCCCTGCACAGCCGGCCCGGTGACGGCCCGCCGCCGGTGAACCGCTGGGCCGACCGCGACCCGGCCGCCGCCACCCGGCTGCAGGCCGCCCGCGCCGGGCTGGCCGAGCTGGCCGCGACGCACTCCCTGCCGGTCGAGAACCTGCTCTCCCCCGACCTCGTCCGCCGGCTGATGTGGACCCCGCCCGAGCCCCGGGACGCCGAGACCGTGGCCGCCACGCTGCGGGCCGGCGGCGCCCGCGAGTGGCAGGTCGAGCTCACCCGCGACCTGCTCACCGACGCGCTCGACCGCGCCTGACGAAGGACCCCCTGCCCCCCGCCACTCGCAGGCTCGCAGCGGGACCCTGCAGGGGGCCACCCGTCCTCCCCACCCTTCGGAGGAGGACCCCGTCCTCCTCCCCGCTCGCAAGCTCGCGGTGAGCCTCTGGACGGTGCCTGCCCGGCACGGGGCCACCTCGGCGAGCTCGCCGAGGTGGCCGTCCGGGAGCTGCCCCCGCCGAGTGACGTGGCCGCTTGGTCGGCGGGTTACCGACCGGTAACTTCATCGGTGCCGCGCCGTACCGGCCGGTACCGAACTGCTGCGGAGGTCCTGTGTCATCTGGAGAGCGGCGGCCACGCTCGCTGCGCGAGGTCGTCTTCGTCGACGGCGTCCGCACCCCCTTCGGCAAGGCCGGCCCGAAGGGCGTCTACGCCGAGACCCGCGCCGACGACCTGGTCGTGCGCGTGATCCGCGAGCTGCTGCGCCGCAACCCGGCGCTGCCGGCCGACCGCGTCGACGAGGTCGCCATCGCGGCCACCACGCAGGTCGGCGACCAGGGCCTGACCATCGGCCGCACCGCCGCGCTGCTGGCCGGGCTGCCGAAGTCGGTGCCCGGCTACGCGATCGACCGGATGTGCGCCGGCGCGATGACCGCGGTGACCACCACCGCGTCGGGCATCGCCTTCGGCGCCTACGACGTCGCCATCGCCGGCGGGGTCGAGCACATGGGCCGCCACCCGATGGGCGAGGGCGCCGACCCGAATCCCCGGTTCTTCAGCGAGAGGCTGGTCGACGGCTCCGCGCTGGTCATGGGCTCCACCGCCGAGAACCTGCACGACCGCTTCCCGCACCTGACCAAGGAGCGGGCCGACGCCTTCGCGCTGGCCAGCCAGCAGAAGTACGCCAAGGCCGTCGCCAACGGGCAGATCGGCCCGGAGCTGGTGACCGTGTCCACGCGCAGCGCCGAGCGGGGCTGGGGGCTGGCCACCGTCGACGAGCCGCCGCGGCCGAACACCACCCTCGAGGGGCTGGCGACGCTCAAGACCCCGTTCCGCCCGCACGGACACGTGACCGCGGGCAACGCCGCGGGCCTCAACGACGGCGCCACCGGCTGCCTGCTGGCCGCCGAGGAGGTCGCGCTCGAGCTGGGGCTGGACGTCGGCATGCGGCTGGTCGGCTACGGCTTCGTCGGCGTCGAGCCCGAGGTCATGGGCGTCGGCCCGGTGCCGTCGACCGAGCGCGCGCTGGCCCGCACCGGCCTGACCATCGAGGACATCGGCCTGTTCGAGCTCAACGAGGCCTTCGCCGTCCAGGTGCTGGCCTTCCTCGACCACTTCGGCATCGCCGACGACGACGAGCGGGTCAACCCGTGGGGCGGCGCCATCGCCGTCGGCCACCCGCTGGCCTCCTCCGGCGTCCGGCTGATGACCCAGCTGTCCCGCCAGTTCGCCGAGCGGCCGGACGTCCGCTACGGCCTGACCGCCATGTGCGTGGGCCTGGGCATGGGCGCCACCGTGATCTGGGAGAACCCGAACTGGGAGGGGTCCGGCAAGTGACCGCCGTCTTCGACAACGAGGTCGTCACCGCCGCCAGGGTCCGGTACCTGCGGGTGCCAGGGCTGGCCGGCGAGATCGCCCTGCTCACCCTGGACAACGGGAACGACCACACCCGGCCGTCCACCTTCGGCCCCGGCGGGCTGGCGTCGCTGGACGTAGCGCTCGACGAGATCGCCGCCCACACCCCCGCCCCGGCCGCGATCGCGGTCACCGGCAAGCCGTTCGTCTTCGCCGTCGGCGCCGACCTGTCCGGCGTCCCGTCCATCACCTCGGCCGACGACGCCCGGGAGATCGCCGAGACCGGTCACCGGGTGTTCCGCCGGTTGAAGGACTCGACGATCCCGACCTTCGCCTTCGTCAACGGTGCGGCGCTCGGCGGCGGCCTGGAGCTGGCGCTGCACTGCCACCACCGGACCATCGCCACGACCGCCGTCGTCGCCTTCCCCGAGGCCTTCCTCGGCCTGGTGCCCGGTTGGGGCGGCACGCAGCTGCTGCCGAACCTGATCGGCATCGACCCGGCGGTCACCGTGATCGTCGAGAACGCCCTGGCGCAGAACAAGGTGACGCCGGGCCCGAAGGCCGCGCAGCTGGGCATCGCCGACGTGCTGTTCGAGCCGGCCGACTTCCTCGAGCGCTCGCTGGAGTGGGCCGTGGGCGTCCTCACCGGCGACGTCACCGTCTCGCGGCCCGAGGTCGACCGCTCGGGGTGGGACGACGCCATCGCCCGAGCGCGGGCGATCGTCGCCGGCCGAACCCGCAACGCCTCCCCCGGCGCGCTGCGCACCGTGGAGCTGCTGGACCTGGCCCGCAACGGCGTGGACGGGGAGGCGTTCACCACCGGCACCGCGGCCGAGGACCAGGCGCTCGCCGACCTGCTGATGAGCGACGAGCTGCGGGCGAGCCTGTACTCGTTCGACCTGGTCAACAAGCGGGCCAAGCGACCGGCCGGCGCGCCGGACAAGGGCCTGGCGCGGAAGGTCACCAAGGTCGGCGTCGTCGGTGCGGGTCTGATGGCCTCGCAGCTGGCGCTGCTGTTCGTCCGCCGGCTCGAGGTGCCCGTCGTCCTCACCGACATCGACCAGGCGCGCGTCGACAAGGGCGTCGGCTACGTCCACACGCAGCTGGAGGAGCTGGCCGCCCGCGGCCGGCTGTCGAGCGACAGGCTGAACCGGCTCAGGGGCCTGGTCACCGGCGCCCTCGACAAGGCGGCCTTCGCCGACGCCGACCTCGTCATCGAGGCGGTGTTCGAGGAGATGTCGGTCAAGCAGCAGGTGCTCGCCGAGGTGGAGGCCGCCGTCTCCGCCGAGTGCGTGCTGGCCACCAACACCTCGGCGCTGTCGGTGTCGGGGATGGCCTCGAAGCTCGAGCACCCCGAGCGCGTCGTCGGCCTGCACTTCTTCAACCCGGTGGCGGTCCTGCCGCTGCTGGAGGTGGTGCGCGCCGAGCGGACCGACGACGCCACGCTGGCCACCGCGTTCGCCGTCGGCAAGGGGCTGAAGAAGTCGTGCGTCCTGGTCGCCGACGCCCCCGCGTTCGTGGTCAACCGGCTGCTGACCCGATTCCTGGGCGAGGTCACCGCGTCCGTGGAGCAGGGGACGCCGGTCGCCGTGGCCGACCGGGCGCTGGACCCGCTGGGCCTGCCGATGACGCCGTTCGAGCTGCTCACGCTGGTCGGGCCGCCGGTGGCGCTGCACGTGGCCGAGCGGATGCACGAGGCCTTCCCGGACCGGTTCGCCGTCGGTGCGGGGCTGCGCCGGATGGTCGAGCTCGGCAAGTCGTCGGTGTACAGCGAGCCGGGTGTCGTCGACCCCGAGCTTGAGGGCATCGGCTATGGCACGCCCACGCACCCCGCCCCGCTCACCGCGCAGCAGGTGTGCGAGCGGGCCGTCGAGGCGCTGGCGCAGGAGATCCGGCTGATGCTCGACGAGGGCGTCGTCCAGGCGGTGCAGGACATCGACCTGTGCATGATCCTCGGCGCCGGCTGGCCGTTCTGGCTGGGCGGCATCTCGGCGTACCTCGACCGCGCCGGGGTCTCGGAGAAGGTGACCGGCTCCCGGTTCCTGCCGAGGGGCGTGGCCTCCCTCCCTGCCTGAGGGCCGCCGCCCGATGATCAGCTGAGGTGGTCATCGCCGGTCCCGGCTCACCACCGGTGCCGAGCCAGGACCGGCGACGGCGGGCCAGGACGACGAGAGGGCGCCGCACCCAGCGGGGTGCGGCGCCCTCTCGTCGTGAGGTGGTCTACCGGAACTTGGAGGTGAGGCTGTCCATGGTGCGGCCCACCGAGGCGATCTTGACGTGCGAGATCCCGCTGGTGGCGCCGGCCGCGAGCACCGCCTCGTGCGCCGCCCGCAGCGTCGCCCACACCTCGTCGTCGTCCCCCTCGAGGGTCGTGCCGAGAGCACTCACCTCGTAGCGGAGTCCGGAGTCCCGGATGACCGCGATCGCGGCCTCGACGTGGGCGTGCGGGTCCTCGGGGGTCCCGGCCGGCGAGGGCGCGACCTGGATCTCCGCTATCACGGCCGCTCCTCGACCGCCTCGGCGACGCTGCCCTCGGCGCGCTCGGCGAGCACCGCCGTCCACTCGGCGATGCGCCGGGCGACGTCCTGCTCGGTGAGACCGGCGTCGGCCAGCACCTGGCCGACGCTGCCGTGCTGGAGGAACTGCTGCGGCAGGCCGAGAGCCCGCACCGGGACGTCGATGCCGCGGTCCTGCAGCGCCTGGGTCAGCGTGGTGCCCACGCCACCGGCGCGCCCGCCGTCCTCGACGGTGACGACCAGCCGGAAGCCGTCGGCCAGCGCCACGAGCTCGTCGGAGACCGGCAGCACCCAGCGCGGGTCGACGACGGTCACCTCGATGCCGTGGTCGGCGGCGCGCTCGGCGGCGGCCAGGCACATCGGCACCATCGAGCCGACGGCGACCAGCAGCACCTCCGGCCGCTCCCCGCGGCGCAGCACGTCCACCGGTCCGCGCCGCTCCAGCGAGGGGACGTCGACCGGCGGGGTGCCCTTGGGGAACCGGACGACGCTGGGCCCGTCGGTCACCTCGACCGCCTCGCGCAGCGCCTCCCGCAGCGTGGCCTCGTCCCGCGGCGCGGCCAACCGCAGCCCGGGGACGACGGAGAGGATCGACATGTCCCACATGCCGTTGTGCGAGGCGCCGTCGCTGCCGGTCACCCCGGCCCGATCCAGGACGACGGTGACCGGCTGGCGGTGCAGCGCGACGTCCATGAGCAGCTGGTCGAAGGCCCGGTTGAGGAAGGTCGAGTAGACCGCGACCACCGGGTGCAGCCCGCCCATCGCCAGGCCCGCGGCCGACGTGAGCGCGTGCTGCTCGGCGATGCCCACGTCGTAGGTGCGCTCCGGGAAGCGCTCGGCGAAGGCGGCCAGGCCGGTCGGGTGCAGCATCGCCGCGGTGATCGCGACGACGTCGGAGCGCTCGGCGCCGATGCGCACCAGCTCGTCGGAGAAGGCCGTCGTCCAGTCGCGGCCCTTGACGGCCGGGCTCACCCCGCTGTCGGGGTCGAAGACCCCGGTGGCGTGCCAGGCGTCGATCTGGTCGGTCTCGGCCGGCGGGTAGCCGAAGCCCTTGGTGGTGACCGCGTGCACGATCACCGGCCCGCCGAAGGACCGGGCCCGGCGCAGCGCGGACTCCATCGCCCGGATGTCGTGGCCGTCGACCGGGCCGACGTACTTCAGCCCGAGGTCCTCGAACATGCCCTGCGGCGAGAGGACGTCCTTGAGGCCCTTCTTGATCGCGTGCAGCGCGTCGTAGAGCGCCGAGCCGACCACCGGGGCGCGGTGCAGCGACTGGCGCACCTGCAGCAGCGCCTGCTCGTAGCCCGGGCGCAACCGCAGGCCGGCCAGCGCGTCGGCGACCCCGCCGATGGTCGGCGAGTAGGACCGGCCGTTGTCGTTGACGACGATGACCACCGGGCGGTCCTGGGCGCCGGCGATGTTGTTCAGCGCCTCCCAGGCCATGCCGCCGGTGAGCGCGCCGTCGCCGATGACGGCGACCACCGGGCGCGGCTCGCCCCGGACGGCGAAGGCCTTGGCCAGCCCGTCGGCGTAGGACAGCGAGGTGGAGGCGTGGCTGTTCTCCACCCAGTCGTGCTCGCTCTCGGCCCGGCTCGGGTACCCGGAGAGGCCGTCGCGCTGGCGCAGCCGCGTGAAGTCCTCCACCCGGCCGGTGAGCATCTTGTGCACGTAGCTCTGGTGGCCGGTGTCGAAGACGATCGGCTCGCGCGGGGAGGCGAACACCCGGTGCAGGGCGATGGTCAGCTCGACCGCACCGAGGTTGGGTCCGAGGTGCCCGCCGGTCCTGGCGACGCTGGTGACCAGCGCGTCCCGGATCTCGGCGGCCAGTCTCGGCAGCTGTTCGGCCGGGAGCGCCTTCAGGTCGTCAGGGGTGCGGAGCGATCGCAGGAGCGACACGAGGGGGGTGCGTCCTCTCCATCGGCGGCAGGTGCGGCGTTGCGACGGCCGCCGACCAACTGTAGACGCGTGCGCGCGGCCCTTCCGGGCGAGCACGTGCCCCGGGGCCCCGCGCTCACAGCCGTGGTACCCAGCGTTCCCCGCGCAATGCACCGGCCACCGCCTCGACGCCGCGGGCGGCCGACGCCAGCCGCGCACCCTCCCGCTCGTAGGCCGTGATCGCCGCCTCCATCGCGTCGGCCGGCAGGTCGTCGGCGAGCTCCACCCGCACCGTGCGCCAGCCCGCCCGCGCGGCCTCCAGGCCGGCGGCGACGTGGTCGCGGGCGAAGCGGGCGAGCAGCACCGGGTAGCGGCGCAGCACCTCGTGCGCCCGGTAGTCCGGCGGCACCAGGTCGAACAACCAGGCCACGGCCGTGTGCTCCCAGTCGGGGGCACCGGGCGGCCGTACGGCGGCGGGCCACCCCGGCGGCAGCGTCGGGTCCACCGCACCAGTCTGCCGCACCGGTCGAACGTTCGTTCGACACGGCGCGCGGCCACGAGGATGGCGGCCTCCTGCAGGGGCCCGCCGCGAGCTCGCGAGTGGCGGGGGCAGGAGGGTCCTCTCTCAGGAGGTGGGGCGCTTGAGTCTCAGGAGGTGGGGCGCTTGAGCCAGAACTGCTCGAAACCCCAGCTGCCCGCGCCGCTGGAGTGGTAGCTGACCAGCTCCCAGCCCTCGCTGCCGAGCCGGTTGAGCACCGAGCTGGTGTCACCGGCCTGGCGCTCGAGCTGCCCGCCGGGGAGCTTGACGCTCACCCCAGCCCGCTGCGACTCCGCGTCGTTGGCCGTGATGACCGAGGCGTACTCCCAGGTGGTCACGGGAGGCCACGGTAGTCGGTCGCACGATTCACACCGGAACCGGTCGATCCGTCCCGTCCGGACCCTTCCGTCACGGCACCACCCGGGTTACCGTCACCATGCGCTCCCGACCGAATGCACTCAGTGTGCACACCGTGTCGGGACTCCCCGGCCGCCGTGTCCGACACCCGCCACCAGCCGCACCCACCCGCCGAGGGGACCGCCCGCATGCTCCGCCCGTCGAGAACCCGCACCGAGGGCTCGCGCCCGCCCCGGGTCGCGACCACCGCCCTGGGGATGCTGTCCTTCATCGGCATGGCTGCCGGGCTGGGCGCTGTCGCGGCCGACGAGGGCGGGGTCTCCGGGCCCGGCACCGCGGCCGTGCACAGCGCGGTCGACGCGTCGGCCACCGGCGTCGGGGACGCCGCCCGCGCCGGGGAGATCGGGGACGCCGCGCGCGCCGGCGAGATCGGGGACGCCGCGCGCGCCGGCGAAGGCGGCGCGGCCGCCCGTGCCGCCGGGACCGGGGACCCGGTCCCCGCGCCGGCAGCCTCCTCCGCCGCACCGCCCGCCGGCACCGTGACGCCGGAGGCCTGGGTCCCGGCTCCCGGCGCCTCCGCGGACGCGCCGGCTCTCGCACCCGCGCCGGCCCCCGCACCCGCGCCGGCCGCGTCGCCGACGACCGGCACGGGGACCACCCGGCCGTCCTCGGCCGCTGCGCCGGCCCCCGCTGCGTCGTCGTCCGCCACCGCGCCCGCTCCGGCGGCGCCGGCCCCGGCCGCGTCGTCCTCCGCCGTCGCGCGGCAGGTCCCCGCGCCGTCCGTGCCGGCGCCGGCCGCCGTGGCCGTCGCCCCCCAGGCCGTGCCCGCGAGCCCCCCGGCGGAGCCGACGCCGACCACCGCGGTGGAGGAGACGGACGAGCCCGCTCCCGCCGCGGACGACGAGGACCGCAAGCCGAAGAAGCGCGACCGGGACTGACCCCGGCGCTCAGGCAGGCTCGAGCAGCGCGACGCACTCCACGTGCGCGGTCATCGGGAAGGCGTCGAAGCCGCGCAGTCCGGACAGCCGGTAGCCGCCCGCGGCGAAGGCGGCGACGTCGCGCGCCAGTGACGCCGGGTCGCAGGCGACGTAGACGACCGCGCGCGGCCCGGCCGCGGCGAGCACCCGGCTCACCGCCGTCCCGGCACCGGCCCGGGGTGGGTCGAGGACGATGACGTCCGGCTCCGCGTCCAGCTCCGCGAGGAGTCCGATGAGCCCCTCGGCGTCCACCTCGCCCTGCCAGACCTCCGCCTGCGTCAGCGCGGCGAGGTTGGCCTGGGCGGCGGCGCAGGCGGCCTCGTCGGCCTCCACGCAGACCACCCGGCCCGCGGACCCCACGGCGGGGGCGAGCGCGCCGCCGAACAACCCGGCCCCGGCGTAGAGGTCGAGCACCGTCTCCCCCGCCCGGACGGCGGCGTACCCGGCCACGGTCCCGGTGAGCGCGTCGGCCGCGGCGGGGTGCACCTGCCAGAAGCCGGTGCCCTCGACCTCCCAGTCGCGTCCGGCGGCCCAGCGCGCGGCCCGTCGGGCCGGCTCCCTGGCGTCGTCCCACCCGCCCCCGTCCTCGCCGGCACGCAGCACCTGCGTCGACTGCGGGCGGCCTCCGCGGTCGAGCCGGGTGGTGGTCACCGTGCCGGCGGAGTCGACGGCGACGTCCACCGCGCCGGCGCCGGGCCAGCGGCGGTCGAGGACGGCGCGCGCGGCCGGCTCCACGGTGATCGGGCAGTCCTCGAGCAGCACCAGGTCGTGCGAGCGGTGCCGGCGCAGCCCCGGCGCCCCGGCGCGGTCGACGGCGAAGCGCGCGCGGGTGCGCCAGCGCAGCGGCCCGCCGGGCAGGGCCTCGACGGTCAGGTCCCGCACGACCGGGTCCTCGGCGGTCAGCCCGGCCAGGCGGGTCAGCTGCTCGCGGACCACCTCGGCCTTGAGCCGCAGCTGCCCCTCGTGCGCGACGTGCTGCCAGTCGCAGCCGCCGCAGCGCCCCGGGCCGCTGTACGGACAGGGCCGCGGCACCCGGTCGGGAGCGGCCTCGAGCACCTCGACGGCGTCGGCGCGGCAGAAGCCCGGCTGGCGGTCCTCGGTGACCCGGACGACGACCCGCTCGCCGGGCAGCGTGTGCCGCACGAACACGACCCGGCCCTCGTGCCGGGCCACGCAGTGCCCGCCGTGCGCCACCGGTCCCACGGTGACCTCGAACTCCCGGCCGGCCCAGCCGCCGCCCCGGTCCGGGTGCGTGGGGGCAGCCGGACGCCGGCGGGGCCGCCGCTCAGCCATAGGGGCTCGCCTCCGAGGGGTCGGTGATCCCGCGCCGCAGGTCCCCCGGCGCTGGTCCGGCACCGCGGCCGTCGTCGTCGCGGCCCACGGAGCTCTCCAGCTGCCAGGGCACCGTGGTGATCATGACGCCGGGCTGGAACTGCAGCCGGGCGCGCAGCCGCAGCGCGCTCTGGTTGTGCAGCACGTTCTCCCACCAGTGGCCCACCACGTACTGCGGCACGAACACCACGACCAGCTCGCGCGGGCTGGCCCGGCGGATGCCCTTGACGAAGTCGACCACCGGCCGGGTGATCTCGCGGTAGGGGGACTCCAGCACGGTCAACGGCACGGGGATGTCGTAGCGCTCCCACTGGGTCTGCAGCGCCCGCGTCTCGGCGTCGTCGACGTTGACCGTCAGCGCGGTGAGGTGGTCCGGCCGGGTGGCCCGGGCGAAGGCCAGCGCCCGCAGGGTCGGCTTGTGCACCTTGGACACCAGCACGACCGCGTGCACCTTGCTGGGCAGCATCCGCGAGTCGGTGTCGGGGACCAGCTGCTCGGCGACGTGCGAGTAGTGCCGGTTGATCGCCCGCATGAGCAGGAAGAGCACCGGCATCACCAGCAGGACCAGCCAGGCGCCGCGGGTGAACTTCGTGACGATGATGATCAGCAGCACGACGGTGGTCAGGGTGCCGCCGATGGCGTTGATCGTCTGCGACCGGCGGATGCGGGACCGGGCCTGCGGGTCGGTCTCCGAGCGCAGCTCCCGGTTCCAGTGCCGGACCATGCCCCACTGGCCGACGGAGAAGCTGGTGAACACGCCCACGATGTACATCTGGATCAGCCGGTTGACGTCTGCGCCGAAGGCGGCGATGAGCAGCACGGCGAACCCGGCGAGCAGCAGGATGCCGTTGCTGTAGACCAGCTTGTCGCCGCGGGTGTGCAGCTGCCGGGGCAGGAAGCGGTCCTGGGCGAGCACCGAGCCCAGCAGCGGGAAGCCGTTGAACGCGGTGTTGGCGGCCAGGATGAGGACGAGCGCGGTCGCCGCCTGAATGTAGAAGAAGCCCGGCGAGGTCGGCCCGCCGAACACCGCTGCGGCGACCTGCGCGATGACCGTCCGCTGCGGCTCGGTCTCGCAGCCGGTGAAGCCGACCAGGTCGCAGGGGTGCTCCGCGTACTTCACGTCGGCGGCGAGGGCCAGCGCGGTGACGCCGGAGAACATGATCGCGGCGATGCCGCCCATGAGCGCCAGCGTCGTGGCGGCGTTGCGGCTCTTCGGCGGCTTGAACGCGGGCACGCCGTTGGCGATCGTCTCCACGCCGGTGAGGGCGGTGCACCCGGAGGCGAAGGCGCGCAGCACGAAGAAGACCAGCGCGAGACCGGTGACCTGCTCGAAGCCGGGCTCGGGGGTGATCGAGTAGCCGGCGCTCTCGGCGTCGAGGCCGGCGCCGAAGAAGTGCCGGACCAGCCCGGTGACGACCATCACCAGGATGCCGGAGATGAACAGGTAGGTCGGGACGGCGAACGTCCGTCCCGACTCGCGCAGCCCGCGCAGGTTCGCCGCGGCCAGCAGCGTCACCAGCCCCACGGCGATCGCCACCCGGTGCTCGTTCAGGTCGGGGAACGCCGAGATGATGTTGTCGGTGCCGGCCGCGACCGACACCGCCACGGTGAGCACGTAGTCCACGAGCAGCGCGCTGGCCACGGTCAGCCCGGCGAACTGCCCGTGGTTCTTCATCGCGACCTCGTAGTCGCCGCCGCCGGAGGGGTAGGCGCGCACCACCTGCCGGTAGGAGAGGACGACCGTCACCAGCAGCAGGACGACGGCGATCGCCAGCCAGGGTGCCAGGTAGAGGAACGCCGTCCCGGCCAGCGTCAGGACGATGAGGATCTCCTGCGTGGCGTAGGCCACGGAGGACAGCGGGTCGCTCGCGAAGATGGGCAGCGCCAGGCGCTTGGGCAGCAGGGACTCCCCCAGCCGGTCGCTGCGCACGGGGCGGCCCAGGACCAGACGCTTCGGGAGTTGTCCGAGATCGGACAGGGTCGGCACGGCGGCGATGGTACGGACGCGCAACCCCCGCGCGCCCCCGCCGGGAGAGTGAGATGCCGCGCTGCGCACCGCGGTCCGGTGGGCGCCCAGGTGTAGCTTCGCGGCCGGACACGCGCGGGCGGGACGACGCCGGCGCACCGTACCTGTGAGCTTGGGAGAACCCCGTGCACGTGGTCGTGATGGGCTGCGGCCGCGTCGGGTCGGCGATCGCCCGCCGGCTCGAGGAGGTCGGCCACAGCGTGGCCGTGATCGACCAGGACCCCGAGGCGTTCCGCCGGCTGGGTCCGGACTTCGCCGGCCGTCAGGTCACCGGCCTGGGCTTCGACCGCCAGACGCTGCTCGACGCCGGCATCGACTCCGCCGGCGCGTTCGCCGCGGTGAGCAGCGGCGACAACTCCAACATCATCAGCGCGCGGGTGGCGCGGGAGACCTTCGGCGTCCAGCACGTCGTGGCGCGCATCTACGACTCCAAGCGCGCCGAGGTCTACGAGCGGATGGGCATCCCCAGCGTCGCCACCGTCCCCTGGACGGTGAACCGGCTGCTGCGCGAGCTGCTCTCGGTCAAGGTCAGCGAGCTGTGGCGGGAGCCGACCGGGCAGGTGCTGCTCATGCGGGTCACGGTCACCGAGCCGTGGGTCGGCCGGCGGCTGGCCGACCTGGAGGCCGCGTCCGGGGCGCGGGCCGCGTGGCTGGTCCGCTACGGCGAGGCCCAGCTGCCCAACACCGCCACGGTGCTGCAGGACGGCGACCAGCTCGTGGTCGCCTCGACCGACGCGATCACCCAGCGGGTGCACGAGGTGGTCGAGCAGGGCCCCGGAGGAGGGGGACATTGATGCGGGTCGCCATCGTGGGCGCGGGCGCTGTCGGGCGCTCGATCGCCGGGGAGCTGCTCTCCAACGGCCACGCTGTGATGCTCATCGAGAAGGACGGCCGCAAGGTCCGCACCCGGGCGGTGCCCGGCGCCGAGTGGGTGCAGGCCGACGCGTGCGAGGTCTCCTCCCTGGAGGAGGCGCAGCTGGCCACCTGCGACGTCGTCGTGGCCGCCACCGGCGACGACAAGGCCAACCTCGTCGTCTCGCTGCTGGCCAAGACCGAGTTCGCGGTCAACCGGGTCGTCGCCCGGGTCAAGGACCCGCGCAACGAGTGGCTCTACACCGAGGCCTGGGGCGTCGACGTCGCCGTGTCCACGCCGCGGGTGCTGGCCGCGCTGGTCGAGGAGGCGGTGACCGTCGGCGACGTCGTCCGGCTGATGAGCTTCCGCAAGGGCGCGGCCAACCTGGTCGAGATCACCCTCGACGAGGACACCCCCTGGGCGGGCAAGCCACTGCGCGAGGTGCCGCTGCCGCGGGAGACGGTGCTGACCGCCGTCCTGCGCGGCGACCGGGTGATCACCCCGACCCCCGACGAGCCGCTCGAGGTCGGCGACGAGCTGCTGTTCGTCACCCACGCCGATGTCGAGGAGCAGCTGCAGCAGGTGCTGTCCCCCGCCCCGTGACAGCCCGCCCGCAGGGCGTCGGGTCCTCGCTCAGGCGCCCGGCTGCGGGGCTTCCGCGCGGTGCCGGTGCAGCCGGGACACCACCCACAGGGTCACCACGACCTCGACGGCGGTGACCGGCAGGCCGAGCAGCAGCGAGGCCGTGCCCAGCAGCTCGACCTCGTCGGCGCGGTAGAGCACCCACTGCACGGCGACGCGCACCAGGAAGACGACGCCCCACATCAGCGTCAGCCAGGAGTAGGCGCGCACCATGCGCGGGTCCTCGCGCCAGTGCCGCTCGGGCGCGGGGTCGGCCGGGCGCGCGCCGGTCGCGGGGTCCGGCGGCGGCCGGTGGTGCAGCGTGGCGTTGACCCGGTGGATCCGGCGGCGCAGCCCCGGCACCGTGTGCGACGCCATCGCGCCCAGGTGGCTGGGCGCGAGGAACTCGGCGACCACGCCGACCAGCGGCCAGCGGAAGGCGATCGAGCCGATCAGCACCACGCCGAGGGCGGCGTTGCGGATCAGCCCGGGGACGAAGAAGTCGCGGGCCTGCCCCGAGGCGGCGGCGATGGCCACCGCGATCGCGACCCCGAAGAGGCCGCTGAACGCCTGCTGCACGCTCTCCCGGCGCACCAGGCGCAGCCCGAAGAGCAGGACGGCGACGCCGAGGGCGGCCCAGATGCCGGCGCGCAGCCCGGCCACGGAGTTGGCCACGATGAACGCGACGGTGGGCAGCGTGGCGTCGAGCATGCCGCGCCAGCCGCCGAGCTGGTCCAGCACCAGGTGCCGGTCGAAGGCCACGCTGCGCGGCCCGGTCGCGGCGTCGTCCTCGGGGCGGTGGTCCTCCGGGCGTGCCGGACCGGTTCGCCCGTCCCCCTCGGGCGCAGCCGTCACCCGGCGCTCAGCTCGTACCGGGGGTTGTAGATGACCTGCCGCCCGTCGAAGGAGGCGAAACGGCCGTGCGCGGTGAGCGTGCGGCCGGGCTCGATGCCGGGGATCCGCCGCCGGCCGAGCCACACGAGGGTGACCGAGCCGGAGCCGTCGAAGAGCTCCGCCTCCAGGGTCGGCACCGTCTCCCGCGGGGTGTAGACCACCGACTTGAGCCGGCCGGTGACGGTGACGACGGCGCCCTTGCGGCAGGCGCTGACCGCCTCGCACCCGGCGCTCGCCGACCCGGCTCGCAGGTTCTCCGCGTCGATGGTCTGGTCGTCGGCGGTCAGCCGCTGCAGCGTCCGCGCGAACCAGCCGCTCTGGCGTGTCTCCGTCACGGACCCAGCGTAGAACCGCCGCGGCTCCCTCCGGCGCGCGACTGCAGCCAGTCGCGGACCAGTGCCCACGGCTCCCCTGCCGGGTCGATGAGCACCATGTGGTCACCCGGCACGAGCCGCACGTCGACGTGCACGCCCTGCGCTGCGGCGGCCTCGGCGTAGCGGGTGCTCTGCTCGGCCGGGACGGTCGTGTCGCCGGTGCCGTGGACGCACAGCACGTCGATGCCGGGCGGGACCAGCCGCACCGGGTCGGCCGCCGCGTAGCGCTCCGGCGACTGCTGCGGCTCGGCCCCAAGCAGGTCCTGCACCGCCCCGTCGCCCAGCCGCTGCGCCGCGGCGCGCTCCAGGTCGAGCACCCCTGCCTGCATCACGGCCGCGGCCACCCGCACCCGCGGCGCCGCGCCCGGCGCACCCCCGGGGAGCCGGTCGCGGCCGGCGGCCCACGCGGCGAGGTGGCCGCCGGCGGAGTGCCCGACGACCGCGACGTCGGCGAGGTCCAGCCGGCCGCTGCCGGGCAGCTCCGGCAGGCGGTCCAGCGCCGCTGCGACGTCCTCGAGGGTGACCGGCCAGCCGCCGCCGGAGCCGACCCGGCGGTACTCGACCGCGACGGCGGCGAAGCCGGCGGCGGCCAGGTCGGCCGCGAGCGGCCGGGCCAGCTCGACGCCGTACGCGGCCCGCCAGAAGCCGCCGTGCAGCACGACCACCACCGGCGCCGGACCGGCGACCGCGGGCAGGGTCAGCTCGACGAACTGGTCGGGGTGCGGCCCGTAGGCGGTGCGGACGGCCCTCACGCGCCCGGCGGAGCGGGGGGCGGGCTCCCCGGTGGGCGGACGGCCTGCTGCGCGGCGAGCTGTGCGGCGGCCTGCGGCGGCAGGGTCAGCGGCAGCGGCTCCCGGACCGGCATCGGCGAGCTCCCGCGGACGACGACGATCTGCCGGAACGCCTGCTCCAGCGCGGCGGCGGCTTCCGGGCGCTCCGCCGCGGGGCCGCTGATCATGCCCCGCAGGAACCAGCGGGGCCCGTCGACGCCGACGAAGCGCGCCGGGCGGCGCACCGGCGCCGGGGCCGGCTGGCCGGGCTGCGCCGGCGGGTTCACCCGCACGGAGCCGGCCAGCTCCGGGCCGAAGGGCCCGTCGACCTCGCGCAGCGACCCGCCCTGGCCGGAGGCGCTGCGGGCGAGGTCGGCGCGGACGTCGTCCCAGATGCCGCCGGCCCGGGGCGCGGCGAACACCGCCACCTGCAGCAGCGAGTCGCCGTAGCGCAGCGTGGCGCCGATGACCTTCTGCTGGGCGTTGACGTCGACCCGCAGCTCCGTGCCCGGCACCGCGGGCACCTGCAGCGAGCCCAGGTCGATGCGGGCGACGCCGTCGTCGGGGGCGTGGGCGGCGTCCCACGGCCCGGTGGTCTCCTCGACCTCGCGGACCTTGTGCTGCGGCTCCGGCGGCACCCCGCGCTCGCGCAGGCTGCGGTCGATCCGGTTGCGTCGCCGTCCGAACGGCATGTCAGTCGGTTCCCTTCGCCGAGACGGGAGCGTGCCCGCCGGTCGACCCGTGGCCCCCCGCCCCGCGCGCGCTCTCCGGCAGCTGCTCGACGGGTACGAAGCGGGCCCGCACGACCGGCTGCACCACCAGCTGGGCGACGCGGTCGCCGCGGCGCAGCGTCAGCGGCGTCGCCGGGTCGAGGTTCACCAGGTTGACCTTGATCTCCCCGCGGTAGCCGGCGTCGATGGTGCCCGGGGCGTTGACCAGCGACAGCCCCAGCCGGTGGGCCAGGCCTGAGCGCGGGTGGACGAACCCGGCGTAGCCCTCGGGGATCGCGACCGCGACGCCGGTGCCGACCAGTGCCCGCTGGAACGGCGCCAGCTCGAGGTCCTCGGCGATGGCCAGGTCGGCCCCGGCGTCGCCGGGCAGGGCGTAGGCGGGGACGGCGTCCTCCGGGGAGGTGAGCCGCACCGGGACCTCCACCTCGGGGGCGGCGCAGAGGAAGGGCTCGGGCACGTCCGCGACCCTATAAGGACCCCCTTGCCCCCCACCGCTCGGAGAAGGACCCCGTCCTCCTCACCGCTCGCGAGCTCGCGGCGAGCCTCTGGACGGGGCCGGCAGGACCCTGCAAGGAGGCCGTTCCGGCCCCGCACCAGCACGGGGCCCGGTCCTCGCCTCAGGAGGGGGACCGGCGCAGGTCGGCGAGCACCCGGCGGGCCAGCGTCTCGGTGGCCTTCCGGTTGGCCCGGCCGCCGAGCGCCGCACCGACGAGGAAGGGGGCCGCCCCCGGGACGCTGCGGGCCATCCGCCGGGTCATCCGGCGGCTGAGCGTGCGCAGTCCGGCCGAGCCGAGGACGACGCCCAGACCCGGGACGACGGAGTCCTCGACCGCCCGCTGCCGGGTCCAGCTGGACAGGTAGGCCAGCGCCCGGTCGCGGGCGTCGCCCGGGGCGGGCCGGCCGTACAGCTCGTGCAGCTCGCCGAGCAGCACGACCTCGACGGCGGCGGTGAGGACCGTCTCGGCGCCGAGCTCGAGCGGCAGCGCCAGCAGCGAGGGTGGGGCGACCCAGTGGGCCGCCGACAGCCCGCCGGTGGCCGCGCCGATGCCCGCGGTGAGCTTCGCGGCCCGCGCCACGAGCGCGTCGGCGATCTCGTCGTCGGACGCGCCGGGGTGGACCGCGCGCAGTCGCCCGGCGTCGCGGATCGGCAGCCGCGGGGCGGCGGTGGTCAGCAGGTCGCCGAGCAGGGCACCGGGGGTGCGGGTCCCGCCGCCGTCGTCCGGACCGGACCACGGCGCGCCCGGTTCGGCGGCGCCGCGGCCGGCGCGGACCCCGGCGGCCGCGACCGCGGCGACGACGTCGCGCAGCGTCGCCGTGGTCGAGCGGCGGCCGTCCGACGTGGCCTCCGTCGTCCCGCCCACCAGACCGGACGCCGCCTCGGCCAGCAGCCGGCCGGCCCGCGCGAGCGGGCCCTCCTCCGCGGGCGGGGCCGTGCGTCCGCCGGCCGCGCTGGGCGCGACCGGTCGCGGCGGCGGGACGTCCCGCACTGGCACGGTGCGATCGCCGTGGTCGGTCACTGGTTCCTCACTCCTCCGGTCGAGGTGCCGTGGTGCGGTCCGCTGCAGGGTCCCGTCGCGAGCCTGGTGAGGTGCTGGAACGGCCCGGCGTCAGGATCCCGTCCCGAGCGTGCGAGGGATGAGGGGACGCGGGGTCCTCCATCAGGCGGCGCAGTCGCGGCAGAACAGCTGGTCGCCCTTGGTGGCGGCCAGCCGGCTGCGGTGCTGGACCAGGAAGCAGCGCGAGCAGGTGAACTCGTCCTCCTGCTTGGGCAGCACGCGGACGGTCAGCTCCTCGTTGGACAGGTCGGCGCCGGGGAGCTCGAGGTTCTCGTTGAAGTCGGTCTCGTCGACGTCGACCGACGAGGACTGCGCCTCGGCGCGGCGGGCCTTGAGCTCCTCGAGCGAGTCCTCGCCGAGCTCGTCGGCCTCGTTGCGGCGCGGGGCGTCGTAGTCGGTGGCCATGGGAAGTGCCCCTCCTCCGGGGTTCTCGCGGGCGCGGCGCCCGCGTCGTCTGCGGCGGCGCGCTGCGGCGCCGCCGTGGTGTCCGGTCGCCAGGGCGACCGGGGGTCCGGGGACCGGTGACCGCAGGGCGGGCACCGGCCGGTGCTCGTACGACCGCGCCGCCGACCTCACCGGCGGACGGCGGGGCACACCGGCACGGTCTGACCGGCGGACCCCCCAACGTCGCGCGGCCCCCGTTTGTGCCCGGCGCGCAAGGGGGTCACCACCCCCTGCCGGGACCGTGTCGGACGGGGCGCGGAGCGCCAGAGGTTACCCTGCGCCCGTGTCGACTCCCGTGGGTGCTGATCCGGCCGTCGTCGGGCCCTACCTGGCCTCCGTCCTCGACGACGAGCGGTGGTCCAGCGTCCGCGTCGATCTCATCGCGGCCGGCATGTCCAACCTCACCTACGTGGTGACCCCGGAGGGCGGGTCGGACGACGACGCGGTCATCCTCCGGCGGCCGCCGACCGGTGCCGTCCTCGCCACCGCGCACGACATGGCACGCGAGCACCGGGTGGTCTCCGCGCTGGGCCCGACCGCCGTCCCGGTGCCGCGGACGCTGCACCTGTGCACCGACACCGCCGTGCTCGGCGCGCCCTTCTACGTGATGGAGCGGGTGGTCGGCCTGCACGTCGTCGACCGGATCCCGGCCGGCTACGCCGACGAGCCGGCCCAGCGGCGGGCGATCGGCGAGGGCCTGGTCGACGTCCTGGCCGACCTGCACGCCGTCGACCACGAGGCGGTGGGGCTGGGCGACTTCGGGCGGCCGGAGGGCTTCATGGCCCGGCAGGTGCGCCGCTGGACCCAGCAGTGGGACGCCACCCGCGACCGCGAGCGGCCCGGCCTGGACGCCCTCGCCGCCCGCCTGGCGCAGACCGTCCCCACCACCCAGCGCGACGGGATCGTGCACGGCGACTTCCGGCTGGACAACTGCCTGCTCGACCCGCAGACCCCCGGCCGCATCCGGGCGGTGCTGGACTGGGAGATGTCGACCCTCGGTGACCCGCTCGCCGACCTGGGGATGCTGCACGTCTACTGGCCGCAGGCCGGGGAGGACGCCGTCGCGGGGCAGAGCACGGTGACCGCGCTCGAGGGCTTCCCGACCCGTGCGGAGGTCGCGGCGCGCTACGCCGAGCGCAGCAGCCTGGACCTCTCCGACCTGCCCTGGTACGTCGCCTTCGCCTACTTCAAGTTCGCCGCGATCGTCGCCGGGATCGTCGCCCGGTCGGCCGCCGGCGCCATGGCCGGCAAGGACACCGCCGGGTACGCCGACCGCATCGACCCGTGTGTCGAACGCGGACGCGCCGCGCTCGACGACGGTGCGATCTAGGTAACCCGCGCCGCCCTACACTCCCGGCCAACGCCAGGAACCGAGGGGGACCAGAGCCCGTGAGCGCGCCGCCCACCGACCGATCCGCGGTCCGTCCCTGGAGCGGCCGCCGGCCGATCCCGCCGCTGGTCTTCCTGCTGGTGCTCGCACTGGCCGCGCTGGTCGTCTGGTGGAACGTCTTCGACACCGAGGGCGAACTCGAGGAGCAGGAGGCCGAGGCGTGCGCCAGCGCCTCGGCGGCACCGCCCTCGCTGGACCCGACCACGGTCACGCTGCGCGTCTTCAACGCCACCGACACCGGCGGCCTGGCCCAGGAGGTCGCCGCGTCGCTGCAGGAACGGGGCTTCGTCGTCGAGGAGATCGCCAACGACCCCACCGAGCGTGAGGTCACCGGCGTCGGCGAGCTGCGGCACGGGCCGCGCGGCAACGAGGCCGCCGCCTACGTCGCGCTGTTCGTCCCGGGCGCCGGCGACTTCCCCGACACCCGGGCCACCGCCACGGTCGACTTCGTGATCGGCCCGGAGTTCACCGGCCTCGCGTCACCGGAGGACGTCGAGGCCGCGCTCGGCGCCGCCGCCAGCGCGACCGCCGCCTGTTGACGAAGGACCACCCTTCCCCCCACGTCTCGCAAGCTCGACGCGGGGCCCTGAAGGGTGGCCGTTCCAGCCCGTCACCAGGGCCGTTCCATCATGTTGCGACGCGGTGCAGCCGGGTGAGCAGGGCGAGGAACTCGTCGGCCACCGACGGCGCCACGGCGATCCCCAGGGGCTCGGCGAACGGCTGCCCCACCAGGCCGGTGACGACCACGCCGGCCTCGGCCGCGACGAGCGCACCCGCGGCGAAGTCCCAGCGGTTGAGGTGCATCTCGTAGTAGGCGTCGACCCGGCCGGCGGCCACGGTGCACAGGTCGAGGGCGGCCGAGCCGTGCCGCCGGATGTCGCGGACCTCCGGCAGCAGCCCGGCGACCACCGCGGCCTGGGCGCGGCGCTGCTCGGCGCGGTAGCCGAAACCGGTCGCGATGAGCGCCCGGTCCAGTGAGGCCGGCCGGCTGCCGGTCAGCCGCACCGGGCCGGCACCCGGAACGGTGAGGTGCGCGCCACCGCCGGCGGTCGCCGAGAACAGCTCGCCGGTGGCCGCATTGAGCACCACGCCGGCCACCACCTGCCCGTCGACCTCGGCGGCGATGGAGACCGCGTACGCGGGCAGGCCGTAGACGAAGTTGGTGGTGCCGTCGATGGGGTCGACGACCCAGCGCACCCGGCTGGTGCCGGTGCGCTCGCCGCCCTCCTCCCCCAGCAGCCCGTCCTCCGGGCGGGCGCCGAGCAGCCGGCTCGTGACCAGCTCCTCGCACGCGCGGTCCACCGCGGTGACCATGTCGACCGGGCTGGACTTCACGTCGACCTGCTCACCGGCCGAGGCGCGCCCACGTGCGACCAGGTCGGCGGCCTCCCGCGCGGTCGAGACGGCGAGGTCGAGCAGGGCGGCGGGCTCCGGCGCGGTGGTCATGGGCCGATCCTGCACGAGGGGGCTGGCGCCGACCGCGGCGATCACTACCCTGACCGCGTGCTCGGGTTCGGCGTGGACATCGGTGGCAGCGGCATCAAGGGGTGCCTGGTCGACCTCGACAAGGGGGAACTGCAGGGGGAACGGCTGCGCATCGAGACGCCGCAGCCCTCGCTGCCCGATCCCGTGTACGACGTCGTGGGGCGGATCGTCGAGCACTTCGGGTGGGAGGGCCGCATCGGCGTCACCTTCCCCGGGGTGCTTAAGAGCGGGGTGGTGCACACCGCCGCCAACGTCGACAAGAGCTGGCTGGGCACCCACCTGGCCGAGGGGCTGGCCTCCCGGATCCCCGGCACCGTGCAGACGCTCAACGACGCCGACGCCGCTGGGTTCGCCGAGATGCGCTACGGCGCGGGCCGGGACAAGCGCGGCGTCGTCCTGATGCTCACCTTCGGCACCGGCATCGGCAGCGCCCTGTTCACCGACGGCGTCCTGGTGCCCAACACCGAGTTCGGGCACATCCAGGTCGACGGACACGACGGCGAGGGGAAGGCGTCGGCCGCTGCGAAGGACCGCGAGGACCTCAGCTACCCGCAGTGGGCCAAACGGGTGGACCGCTACCTCGACGTCCTCGAGGCGGCCGTCTGGCCCGACCTGATCATCGTCGGCGGCGGGGTGAGCAAGAAGGCACACAAGTGGGTGCCGCTGCTGTCGACCCGCACCCCCGTCGTCCCGGCGGAGCTGCTCAACGACGCCGGCATCGTCGGCGCGGCGCTGGCGGCCGAGGAGCGCATCGGTCAGTGACCGTCGGCACCCCGCCGCCGGACCGTCACGGAGGGTGAGAAACGCCCCTGGACCTGGTGCGCTCCCCTAGGTCGGGGGGCGCCGCCTCCCGTGGAGCGGTGGACCGACCGGAACACGCCGTTACAATGGAAGAGCCCCGCCCCCGTCGCTCCCCAGCCGAGAGGCATCCCCCGCCTGCGCACCGGTCAAACCCGGGCCGCCCGACGGGTCCTCTCCCGCTCCGGACGCCGGCCGAGGCCGCTGCCCGGGGACCAGACGGCCCCCCGGGGAACGCACCCAGCACGGGAAGGAACCTGAGTGCCCGCCGACCAGCCAGCACCGGCCAAGGCCCCCGCTCGCAAGCGGACGGCCAAGAGCGCGGCGAAGCCCACCGCCGCCAAGGGCGCCCGCAAGCCCGCCATCACGCCGTCACCGGGCGGCGGCGAGGGGGCCGTGCTCACCGCCGTGGCCTCCGAGACCTCCACGGTCGCAGTGGTCGACGCCGGCGGCGAGGGCCTGAAGCTCGACGAGACGGTCGTCGCCACCCCTGACGGGGTCGCCGAGGCCCCGACCGACTCCGAAGTGGCCGCCGCACCCGAGGAGGCCGCCGAGGGCGGCGACTTCGAGTGGGACGACGAGGAGGAGTCCGAGGCCCTCCGTCAGGCCCGCAAGGACGCCGAGCTCACCGCCTCGGCCGACTCGGTCCGCGCCTACCTCAAGCAGATCGGCAAGGTCGCGCTGCTCAACGCGGAGGAGGAGGTCGACCTCGCCAAGCGCATCGAGGCCGGCCTCTACGGCGCCGAGCGGCTGCGCCAGGCCGAGGAGGAGGGCCAGAAGCTCTCCCCGCAGATGCGCCGCGACCTCAACTGGATCGTCCGCGACGGCGAGCGCGCCAAGAACCACCTGCTGGAGGCTAACCTCCGCCTCGTGGTCTCCCTCGCCAAGCGCTACACCGGCCGCGGCATGGCGTTCCTGGACCTCATCCAGGAGGGCAACCTCGGCCTGATCCGCGCGGTCGAGAAGTTCGACTACACCAAGGGCTACAAGTTCTCCACGTACGCCACCTGGTGGATCCGGCAGGCGATCACCCGCGCCATGGCCGACCAGGCCCGCACCATCCGCATCCCCGTGCACATGGTCGAGGTCATCAACAAGCTCGGCCGCATCCAGCGCGAGCTGCTCCAGGACCTCGGGCGCGAGCCCACCCCGGAGGAGCTCGCCAAGGAGATGGACATCACCCCGGACAAGGTGCTGGAGATCCAGCAGTACGCCCGGGAGCCGATCAGCCTCGACCAGACCATCGGTGACGAGGGCGACAGCCAGCTCGGCGACTTCATCGAGGACTCCGAGGCGGTCGTCGCCGTCGACGCGGTGAGCTTCACGCTCATGCAGGACCAGCTGACCAGCGTCCTGCAGACGCTGTCGGAGCGGGAGGCCGGCGTCGTCCGGCTGCGCTTCGGGCTCACCGACGGCCAGCCGCGCACGCTCGACGAGATCGGCCAGGTCTACGGGGTGACCCGCGAGCGGATCCGGCAGATCGAGAGCAAGACGATGTCGAAGCTGCGCCACCCGAGCCGCTCCCAGGTGCTGCGCGACTACTTGGACTGAGCGCCAACCCACCCCCTGACCTGTTTGCCCAGGTCAGGGGGTGGGTTGGCGCTCAGGCCAGCCGTGGGAGGGCATGCACAGCGCTCCCAGTCCAGATATCGGGCTAGGGTGCGCGACGTGACCGTCGACCTCGCCGGCCTGCTGCCGTCCTGCGAGCTGCACTTGCGCGCCGAGCGCAAGAGCCCCGAGACGGTGAAGTCCTACGGCGACGGGGTGCGCCGCTTCCTCGCCTGGGCCGACGGCGAGGGCCGCCCCGCGGTGCTCGACCGGGCCAGTGTGAATGCGTTCACCGCCGAGCTGCTCGAGGGCGGCGCCGAACCCGCCACCGCCCGCGCCCGCCAGCTGGCGCTGCGCCGGTTCTCGGCCTGGCTGGTCGAGGAGGGCGAGGCCGACGCCGACCCCCTGCTCGGACTCCGAGCGCCCAAGCTGGACGCGAAGGTCGTCGAGCCGCTGACCGCCGAGCAGATCAAGGCACTCGTCGCTGCCTGCGCGGGCAGGGAGCTGCGCGACCGCCGGAACGAGGCGCTCGTGCGGCTGATGATCGAGACCGGTGCCCGGGCCGGAGAGGTCGTCGCGCTCGGCACCGAGGACGTCGACCTGTCCAACGGCACGGCCACCGTGCGCCGCGGCAAGGGTGGTCGGGGCCGGGTGGTCCCCTTCGGCCCGCAGACCTCCCGGGCGCTGGACCGCTACCTCCGTGCCCGCCGCAGCCACCGGCTGGCCGGCACCCTGGCGCTGTGGCTCGGCGACCGCGGCAAGGCGTTCTCCTACGACGCACTGCACAAGACGCTCGGCGAGCGGGCCCGCGCGGCCGGGATCGAGGGGTTCCGGCCGCACCGGCTGCGGCACACCGCGGCACACCGCTGGCTCGCCGCGGGCGGCATCGAGGGCGGTCTCATGGCGGTGGCCGGCTGGACGCGGCCGGACATGCTGCTGCGCTACACGCGCGCGCGCAGGCGTCCGCCCGTGCCGCCGCCGAGGCTCGCGCCCTGGGGCTCGGCGACTTCTGACGGCGGCGGGCAGCGGTCATCCGCTGAGGACCCGACGACGTGCTTGGCGTCGGCCAGATCACGAGACCGTGGGATGGCTACCTCGTCCGAGCCGCCGCCGTCAACCGAACGGGTCAGGCCGGCCACTGGCCGTGCGATGGGCCAAGAGTAGGCCCGACGAGGGCGCCCCGGATCAGCTGGCATGCAGATCAGTTGAGGCGGTTGCGCCGCGCGGTCGCGGACGCACGGGCCAGTCGCAGCATGTGGGCGGTGCAGAGCGCATCGGCCCGCCCGGTTCACTCGGCCGCGCTTGAGGCGCCGGTGCACCGCCCGACCGATCAGGCGGCTCCCCACCGACGGCACCGGGTATCGCGTACGGCCGGTCATGGGTGTAGCACTGTTGCGTGAGCGGTCGGGGAACTGACTTCTTCGTCAGCCACGCGGGGCGGGACACCGGGTGGGCGGAGTGGCTGGCCTGGCAGCTGCAGGAGGCCAGGTACAGCGTCGAGTTGGCCGTGTGGGACTGGGCGCCGGGCGAGGACTTCGTGGCCCGCATGTCCGCTGCCCTGGAGCGCGCCGATCGGCTGCTGGCGGTGTGCAGCGAGGCCTACTTCGCCTCCACGTTCAGCGGTGCCGAGCTGCGTGCGGCGTTCGCGCAGTCCGCGGCGGCGCAGGGGCGGATCGTGCCGGTGCTGATCGAGCCGGTGACTCTGCCGGCGCTGTACGCGCCGCTGATCCATGTCGACCTGACGGGGTTGGACGAGCCCGCAGCGGCGGCCCGTCTGCGGGCCCGGCTGACCGGTGGTCGGCCCACCGCGGCGCCGCCGTTCCCGAGAGCCGGACCGGCGCCGACGGACAAGCCGGGGTTCGCCGGCGCGCTGCCGGCGGTGTGGAAGGTGCCGCCGCGCAATCCGCGGTTCACCGGCCGGGACGGCATGCTCACCGCGCTGCGGCGGCGCCTGCACTCGGGTGAGGCCACGCTGATGGTGCAGGCTCTCTACGGGCTGGGCGGGGTGGGCAAGACCCAGCTGGCGCTCGAGTACGCGCACCGCTTCGCCGCCGACTACGACCTGGTGTGGTGGATCGACGCCGAACAACCCGTGCTGATCCCCGACCAGCTCGCCGGGCTCGCCGCCCGGCTCGACGTGCCGCCCGGTCCCACGGTGACCGACACGGTCGAACGACTGTTGGCCGAGCTGCGCGTCCGGGACCGGTGGTTGCTGACCTTCGACAACGCCGAGCGGCCGGACGACATCGCCGGCTATCGGCCTGCTGGGGCGGGGCACGTGCTGATCACCTCCCGCTCCCCCGGCTGGGGCGCCCTTGGTGGGCGGCTGGAGGTCGACGTGCTCGCCCGAGCCGAGACGATCGCACTGCTGCGGGCCCGCATCCCGGCGCTGGAGGAGGAGCTGGCCGACAAGCTGGCCGCCGAACTCGGCGACCTGCCGCTGGCCGCGGCGCAGGCCGCCGGTTATCTGGAGCAGACCGACCTGCCGCCGGTCGACTATCTGCGCCGCTTCCGCGAACATCGAGCGACCCTGCTCGCGCGCGGCGAGGTGGTCAGTTACTCCGGGCGGATCCACACCGCCTGGGCGCTGTCGCTGGAGCGACTCCGCGACCAGGACCCGGGCGCGGTGCGGCTTTTGGAGCTGGCCGCCTTCCTCGCCCCCGAACCCATCCCCCTGTCCCTCTTCGGCGGACACCCCGAGCTGCTCGACGAGCCGCTGCGCGGCACCGCCGCCGATCCCGACGCCCTGGCCGACACCGTCGGCGCGCTGATCGGCTACTCCCTGGCCCGCCGCTCCTCCGACGCCTTCCAGCTGCACCGGCTCGTACAGGCGGTGATCCGCCACCGGCTGCCCCCCGATCGGCAGCAGGCCACCGCCGAGCAGGTGGTGGCGCTGCTGGCCGCCACAGCTCCCAGCCACCCAGAGGATCCGGCCGGCTGGGCCGCCTACGCCCGGCTCGCTCCGCACGTGCTCGCCACCGCCCCGCTGTGCGACCGCTCCACCGCCACCCGGCAACTCGTCCTGGGCACCACCCGCTATCTGCAGGCGAGAGGGGACAGCCACGGCAGCCGGGCCGTGTGCGAACCACTGCTCGACCGCTGGCGGTCCCTCCTCGGCCACGACCACCCCGACACGCTGGCCGCCGCCAGCATGCTCGCCCTCGCCCTGCTCCTGGTGGGCGAGACGCAGGGTGTCCGCGCCCTGAGCGAGGACACCCTGCCGCGCTGCCGCCGCGTGCTCGGCCCGGACCACCCCACCACCCTGACAACAGCCGGCGCCCTGATGCACGCCCTGGCCTGGAGCCGCGAGATCGAATCGGCCCGCGTCCTGGGCGAGGACACTCTGCCGCGCTGCCGCCGGGTCTTCGGCCCGGACCATGCCAGGACCCTGACGGCGGCGACCGCCCTCGCCTTCATTTTGGTTCAACAGGGTGAGGCCGAGCAGGCCCGCGCGCTGGGCCAGGACACCCTGCAGCGGTGCCGCCGGGTGCTCGGCCCGGACCACGCCACCGTCCTGATAGGGGAGACCGTCCTGATCGTCGCCCTGCTCTTGCTGGGCGAGGTGGAGCCGGCCCGCGACCTGGCCGAGGACACCCTGCTGCGCGGCCGCCGGGCGTTCGGCCCGGACCACCTCGCCCCCCTGTTGGCGGCGACCGGCCTGACCGGCGCCCTGCTCCTGCTGGGTGATGCCGAGCAGGCCCGCGCGCTGAGCGAAGACACCCTGCGGCGCTGCCGCCGGGCGCTCGGCCCCGACATCCCGGCCACCCTGTGGGCGGCGACCGGCCTGACCCTCGCCCAGCTCCTGCTAGGCGAGGTGGAGGAAGCCCGCGCGCTGGGCCAGGACACCCTGCAGCGCGGCCGCCAGGTGCTCAGCCCCGACCACCCGATCACTCTCGGTGCGGCCGGCGCCCTGACCGGGCTGGGTGAGGTCGAGGCGGCCCGCGCCCTGGCCGAGGACACCCTGCGACGCTGCCGCCGGGCGCTCGGCCCGAACCACCTCATCACGCGGTACATGACTCGGGTCGCCGTGACCGACCCTCCCTCGCTCGGAGACGAGGCCGCGGAAGACGACCCGAGTCCGCCGCGGTAATCCATCCCCGCCCGGGACCCGGGATTGTCTACTCGCCTTGCCGGACGTGGCCGCGCGCAGGTGAGGACGGCAACACGAGTGTCAGTCACCGCAGCGCCGCGCACCGTCGCCGTATGGCGGGAGATGGCAGATGACGTCCAGTTGCTGGACACAGGTGGCAGTTGTGCAGCGGCCCGCTGCACAACTGGGCGCCTCCCCTCCTGCGCATTACCTGCCATAAGGCCCCGCTATGCGGCCGAAGGGTGGCTTGGGGACAGCCCTCCGCGGCACACCCGCGCAAGGCTCTGCAGCCGACAAGTGGAGGTCTCGACACTCGGTCGAGGTTGTGCTCAGCGTGTGCGACGGGGCGAAAGCTGGCGGTGACGAGCTCCTCACGCGGGCGTGAGGCTGCCCCAGTTTCGATCTACACGGGGTCGGCGAGGTGGACGAGCATCTTGCCCACGTTGGCGCCCTCAAGGATTCGCGTCAGCGCCTCCGGGGCCCTGTGCAGTCCCTCGACGACGGTCTCGTCGTAGCGCAGCCGGCCGGTGGCCAGGAGGCCGGCCAGATGTGCCCCCGCCTCGCCGAAGCGGTCGAGGTGGTCGAGCACGAGGAAGCCCTGCATACTCGCCCGCTGCATGAGCAGCTGGGAGATCGCCTTCTGGCCGGGGATGTCGCCGCCCAGGCTGTTGTAGCTGGAGATCATGCCGCAGAGCACGATGCGGCCTCCCACGTTGAGCCGCATCAACACGTGGTCCATGATCTCGCCTCCGACGTTCTCGGAGTCGAGGTCGATGCCATCAGGGGTCGCCTCGTCGAGCTGCTGCCGCCAGTCCGACCCCAGGCGGTCGATGCAGGCGTCGAACCCCAGCGTCTCCACGACGTGCCGGCACTTGGACTGCCCGCTGGCGACGCCGACCACGCGAGCGCCGTTAATCTTCGCCAGCTGCCCAGCGATCGATCCGACGGCGCCGGCGGCGGCTGACACGACGACGGTCTCCCCCGGGCGCGGGCGTCCGATATCGATGCCCAGGTAGGCGGTCAGCCCGGTGTGTCCCAGAGGGCCGGCGAAAGCCGAGATCGGCGCCGGCAGGGGATCGGGCAACGGCAGGAACGGGAACTGCATCGGGAGGAGATCGGTCTCGTCGGTCAGGCAGTAGCCCTGCCAGCCAGGCCATCCGGTCACGAGCGTGCCCGCGGGTAGGTCATCTCGGCCGGACTCGATCACCTGACCGACGCCGACGCCCCGCATCACCTGCCCGAGCGGCACCGGTGGCATGTAGGCGCGGTAGTCGCTCATCCAGATCCGAGTGGTGGGATCGACGGACAGGTAGCAGGTCCTCACCAGCGCCTGACCGGCACCGGTCTCAGGCAACTCCTCCTCGACCAGTTCCAGGTCGCCTGCCGTGGGCGGGCCGATCGGACGGCGCCGCAGTCGAAACGCCCTATTGGTCCGGGCGGTCGTTCCAGCGGTGCTGGGCTTCTCCGTGGTCGAGGTCATCTGATCCCCCACCTCGCCAGGTGTGCGCGAGGGAACAAGAGTAGGGCGGCCGGGAAGGCCGCGGTGACCCCGACAACACGATGGTGGAGCCCTCGTCGCGGCGCCTACCGGTGGGAGACATCAGGTGCCCAAGGGCCACCCCGGCGGCATCCTGCGCTGACAGAGCCGACGAGGACCACTGCGTCTTGGCCAACCGATGACCGCTGGGGGCTCGAGGCCCGCGAGGAACAGCTGAGGACGGCGGAAGCCCGTCGACGGCCCGGCCTGTCCGTCGGGCACGCGCCGGTCGGCCGCGGTGGACTCAGTTGCCGGCGGCCCGGAACTTGTTTACGACGTCTGCCTTGATGCGCCCGCGGGCGTTGACCTCGATGCCCTGCCCGGCCGCCCAAGCGCGCACCGCGGCCGGGTCGTATCCGGAGTAGGTCGGCTTCGCCGCCGGTGCGCTCCGGCGTCCGCCGCCGGTCACCTTCCGCGCAGCGTCGACATACCGAGAAAGTCCGTCCCGCATTTCCGTTGCGTTCTCATCCGAAAGGTCGATCTCGTACTCGGTCTTGTCCAGAGCGAACTTCACGGTCGTGTCGGCCGGGTCACCGGTGAGGTCATCGATCAGAACAACCTGAGTCTTGGTAGCCATGGAACAAAAAGATCAGGGGCACAGGCGGATTGTCAACCGAGAGGAACCCCGCAAGGGTGAGGATGAGCAGACCTCAACGAGGTTCGTAGTCCAAGTAATATGAACAGCGGTCAGTGAAAGGCGACGGCTCATGGGTGACGTCCCGCTGAGTGGTGGATGTAGTCCTCACCGTGTTGGTCAGCGGTGTGGTGACTATGACGCGATCAGGGCCGGCTGCGCCACCTCCTCCGCCGAGTCACTGCGGCTGGCGAGCAGGGCCATGGAGCTCTCGGCGAGGTAGCGGCGGTCGGAGACCTGCCACTCGTCGTGCGCCTCGACCAGTACCGCGCCGGCCAGGCGCAGCAGGGCGGCGGGGTTGGGAAAGACCCCGACGACGTCGGTGCGCCGCTTGATCTCCTTGTTCAGCCGTTCCAGCGGATTGGTCGACCAGATCTTCTTCCAGTGCGCCACCGGGAAGGCGGTGAAGGCCAGCAGGTCGTCGGCAGCCTCGTGCAGCATGGCCTCGACCTGGGGGAACTGGCGGCCCAGCATGCCGGCGATCACGTCGAGCTGGGAGCGCACGTGCTCGGCGTCGGGCTGGGCGAAGACGGTGCGGATCGCCGCGGCGACCATCTCGCTGTTGCCGCGCGGGACGCGGGCGAGCACGTTGCGCATGAAGTGCACCCGGCACCTTTGCCAACTGGCGCCGAGCAGCACCGCGCCGATGGCGGCCTTGAGCCCGGTGTGCGCGTCGGAGATGACCAGCTGGGGGCCGGCCAGCCCGCGGGCCTTCAGCGAGCGCAGGAACGCCGTCCAGAACGCGCCGTCCTCCGAATCGCCGACGGCGAAGCCGAGCACCTCCCGGTGGCCGTCGGCGGCCACGCCGGTGGCGATGACCACGGCCTGGGAGACCACCCGCCGGTTCACCCGTGCCTTGCAGTAGGTGGCGTCGAGGAACACGTACGGGAAGGCCTGCTCGGCCAGTGAACGGTCCTGAAAAGAGCTGACCTCGGCATCGAGGTCGGCGCAGATCCGGGAGACCTCGGACTTGGAAATGCCGGTGTCGGCGCCCAACGCCCGCACCAGGTCATCGACCTTCCGCGTGCTCACCCCGTGCAGGTAGGCCTCCATGACCACGGCGAACAGCGCCTGGTCGATCCGCCGCCGGCGTTCCAGCAGCGAGGGGAAGAACGACCCGGCGCGCAGCTTGGGGATCCGCAGCTCCAGATCCCCGGCCGTCGTGGACAGGGTGCGGGGGCGGGAGCCGTTGCGCTGGGCGGTGCGACCCTCGGTGCGCTCGTGCGGCGCCGCCCCGATCACCGCGGTCAGCTCGGCCTCGATCAACGCCTGGTAGATCGTGGTGGCCGCCGACCGGATGCGGTCGTCGACATCGGCTGCCTTGAGTGCGTCGAGCACCTCGAGCAGGGCAGACTGGTCCAGGGCCATCGTGTGCTGTGTCCTTCCGCGAGAACCATTGGCGTGGTCTCGCTGACCATCACACGATGGCCCCTTCGCGTGGTCCTCCACGCGAGCGGTGACCTGGACTTACACCACCAGCGGGGACGTCACCGGGCCGCCTTCGACAATATTGGATGAGTAAAAGATGCATGACCTCATGGACGCGGGACGGGCCGGTCGTGCCGCCACGGATGGTGAACCGGCACTTCCTGAGCAGCCCGAGGACCCGCCCTGGGCCCTCGGGGCGGGTCCGTGTCTCCGCGCGACGACATCGATCGGCACACCAGATGTCACAAGCTGCAGCGCATGCCGAGGGCCTGGCGCGCCGCAGCTGAAGGATTGACGGGCCGGAACTACGCCAGCAGCTTCTCGAGTCTCTGGTCGTCCTGCCACAGTTGCGCCACGTACGTGCTCGGGACGAGCCGCGGCCCCGGTCGGGTCGGCCCGCCTCCCTGCCGCTCCGCGGTCCTGGCGACCCGACTCCAGAGGAGAGACCTGTGCGCGCAGCACTCATCACCACCCTGACCGGTCCGGACGCCGTCGAGGTCCGCGACGTTCCCGACCCCGTGCCGCAGCCGGGTCAGGTGGTGGTCGACGTGGAGTTCGCCGGCGTCGTCTTCCCGGACTTGCTGCAGACCCGCGGGGAGTACCAGCTGCGTCCCGAGCTGCCCTTCACCCCGGGGTGGGAGGTGGCGGGGGTGGTGCGCGAGGACGCCGGCGGCTTCCGGGCCGGTGACCGGGTGGCGGCGATGCCGGTCATCGGCGGCTTCGCCCAGACCGTCGCCGTCGACGCGGACATGGTCTTCCCACTGCCCGACGAGGTGCCGTTCGACAAGGGGGCGGCGCTGCCGCTGAACTACCTGACCATGCACTTCGCCCTCACCCGCCGCGCGCGGCTGGAGACCGGTGAGACCGTTCTGGTGCACGGCGCGGCCGGCGGCGTCGGTACCGCGGCGTGCCAGCTGGCGGCGGCCTACGGGGCGCGGGTGATCGCGGTGGTGTCCACCCCGGACAAGGGCGAGGTCGCCGGGGCCGCCGGAGCGGACGAGGTCGTGCCGGTCGACGGCTTCCGCGACGAAGTCCGCCGGGTCACCGACGGCCGCGGCGTGGACGTCGTGGTCGACCCGGTCGGCGGCGACCGGTTCACCGACTCACTGCGCTCCCTGGCCCGGGAGGGCCGGCTGGTCGTCCTCGGCTTCACCGGCCGAGAGATCCCCACGGTCAAGGTCAATCGGCTGCTGCTGGCCAACACCACGGTGATGGGGGCGGCCTCGGCCGAGTTCTGGCGGACCGAGCCGGGATACGCCGGCCGGCAGTGGCGCGACCTCGTGCCGCTGATGCAGTCCGGGGCGATCGACCCACCGATCGGTTCGGTGTACGCCCTGGACCAGGCCGCAGCAGCGATCCGGGAGATCGACCAGCGCCGAGCGGCGGGCAGGGTGCTCATCCGCGTCCGCTAGCCGACGGCATCCCGGGGCGAGTCGTCGCCACGGCCTGCCGGCACGGCCGGCTCCTGGCGGTGGCCGCCCTGTTCGACCGACCGACACCAGCGCGGTCCGAGGCCGACGAGGCAGCCTCGGCGCGCGAACGAGAGGAGCCACGCGGTGCCCCACTACTACGAGGACTTCCGGCCTGGTCAGGTGTTCCTGAGCCAGGCGCGCACCATCACCGAGACCGACGTCGTCACCTTCGCCGGCTGGAGCTGGGACACCAATCCCGTGCACACCGACGCGGAAGCCGCCCGGCACGGACGGTTCGGTGAACGGATCGCCCACGGACTGCTCGGGCTGTCCGTCGCGCTGGGGCTGGCGTCGCGGCTCGGGGTGTTCGAGTCCTGCTCGATCGCGTTGCTGGGCATCGACGGCTGGCGGTTCCAGCGGCCCCTGATGCTCGGGGACACGGTGCGCTGCCGCGTGGAGATCCTGGCCACCAGGCTGACCAGCAAGGGGGATGCGGGCATCCTGCGACGGCGCTTCACCCTCCTCAACCAGCGCGACGAGGACGTCCAGGAGGGAGAGCTCCCCCTGCTGGTGACCCTCCGCCCCGGCGGCTGACCCCCGGCGCCGCAAGGCCCCTTCATGCGTCGAGCCGGCTGTGCGCCCTGGCCGCGCCGACGAGCCGGCTCTCGAGCTGAGTCCCGCCGGTCTGGGCCACGCACAGATGCGAACGACGACGGACACCTACAGCCACGTGATGCCCGCCCTCGGCCGCGACGCGGCTGACCGCATGGGAAACGCGCTGTGGGACTGAGCCGGCACCGCATTCGCTCCAGTGGCCACCACGCTGGCACCAGAAACGACCAAGGCCGCTCTCCCGGAGGGAGAACGGCCTGGTCAACGGGGTGGAGCTGAGGGGACTCGAACCCCTGACCCCCACACTGCCAGGCCGTCATGATCGCGTTCGTGGTCGTCCGCCGCGTCCATGACGGCCCCCTGAGCGGCAGGTTCGCGACCTCTAGAGACAGCAGCGGACGGAAGCGAACAGCCACGGATTCACCGCAACTGCAACCAGAACTGCAACCACCGCTGGCCCGCGGAGGTGGCTGGCGGGTGGACGACGCGCGCCCGCGTGCGGTCGTCGATGGGCGACACGGCCGGGTGATCAGGCCGGATGGGCCCGCAGCCGGGTGATCTCGGCGCGGGAGTGGATCATCTCCGGTCGTCCTCCTCGCCAGCTTCGGCGAGGTCGTGGGCGAGGTCGCGAGGGGCACGCAGCACGTGCCTCTCCCGGTGCCGGGGACGTGGCTGGGAGCCGCTGCCGTCATCAGGCCGTAGACGTCTTCGCCTGCCGCCAAACCGGACAGCACCGCAACCTGAGTGCGGCGATGGAGGACCTCCTGTTGGATGCGCTCCCGCTGCGTCACCGCGACATAGTCACCCGAAGGCCTCGTCCCGCACTGCCACCCCGAGGACACCGCCCAGCCCACTGAACCGAGAGCCCGGCCGGGGCGGCGCAATCTAGTACGACACGCGGCGCCTTCGACAGGTCAAAGTGACGGTTAGGACAGGTCTTACGACCTCGTGCATGGTTAGCGGGACGGGTTGCTCGTGAAGGACGGGGCAGGGTCGTGGTGTGTCGAGGAGCTTGGCCCGAGCTGCTGCGGTCGCCGATCGCCGGGTGACCGGACTGTCCCTGCAGGTCCTGGCGGAGCTGGCCGCTGAGCTGGGCCCGCGCTGGCAGGCGCGCCAGGACGCGCGGCTGGCCGATCGGCCGCGGCGGCGGGCGGTCGGGGCCGGTGCCCGGCACCGGTTGGTGTTCATCGACCGGCTGCTGGCCACCCTGGTGCACCTGCGTCATGGGGTCACCCACGACGTGCTGGCTTGCTGGTTTGGGGTGTCCCGCTCGACGATCACTCGTGCCATAGGGGAGGTGCGCCCGCTGCTGGCCGAGCGCGGCTGCACCGTGGAGGACGGGATCCGCCTGCACACCCTGGCCGATGTGGTCGCCCCGACGGACCCCATCTGTTCACCTACCTGCCCACCGCGGTGCAACCACGTTGACAGCCTGATGCACCTGGACCCTGAGCACCTGGACCCTGAGCACCTGCGCCCGATGCTGCCCTGCTTTCAGACCGCCTTCGACGCCCTCACCGCCTGGGTGCAGGACGGCCGGGAGCCGCCCCCTAGCGCGACCGTCCCGCGCCCGGCCGGCAACGGCGCCACCGACCTGCTGAACGACTGCTCGTTGTGAGCTCGAGGACGCCGTGGTGCCTGCCGGTCTCGTGCTTGGCTACGACATGCAGCTCCAGCTCGAGGTTCCTCACCGTAGCCGTGAACAGCTACGGATTCCGCCTCGTACGCTCGGCCCCAAGGTGCATCTACGCAGGTCAGCACAGCGCTCAGCTCGTTCGTCAGGCGTCGAATACTCGGGTCTTCATCCCGGTCCGTGATGGGCGGCTCATGTCACTGACCGCTACTCCTCAGGCCGGCGGATCATGAGTGCTCATTGAGCCGACCCGGTTAGCGCTGTTGACCGACGACCCACGAGGCATCGGCCGAGCCATCGCCCTCGGGGTGGCCGGATGCGGCCACTTGGTGGCGATCCACCACTACAGCCGCCGGGAGAGTCCCGGTGGCAACCTGACATGGTGCACATCTCTATGTCCTACCAGCCGAGCTCACAGAGATGGCGCACAGACCGCGCACGGCCGGCTGGACAGCCGTGCCGGGCCGGTGCTAGGACGGTGCCCGTCCTGCCGCCCGCGAGTTGTGCCGCCGCGAGTGAAGGAAAGGATCAAGGCTGGCCATGGGGCGACAACCCGCTACAGCGCCGGGGGCGATGGTCTTGAGGAAGCGTCTTGTAGCAATTCCGGCGGTCGCGGCATTCGCCATGACCACGGCGACCGCGGTCTTGCTTGCGCCTGCGGCGGCGGCGGGAACGGTGCCTGTGGTTACTACGGTCTGTCCCAACACGCTCACCGTCGCCACGTTCGAGCCAGGGGCTGAGGTGTCAGGCACCGCGACCGTGACCTCACGGGATGCGGCGGATCAGATCAATCAGGATGAGGGGCTCTTTCTCCTGGAGGAGGGCACGTCCAGGCCATTCACCCTGGCGGTGCATCTGGGCGCCCAGACTGACGTGAGCCAGACCTTCTCGTTCACCGCCACGGGGACCTCGCTGAGCGCTTGCCTGCTTCACACAGTCCAAGGTGGCGGTGAAGAGAACATCGGCACCGTGTGGACGAACGTAACGACGTAAGGCCAGGGGCGCACATCAAGTCGGCTTGCCTGCAACGCTGAGGTTTTCTCACCAGGAATTCATACCCAATTGAAGGGCGCGGTGGGCGTCCCTGGCCAGGGCTTCAGCGAGTCGGCAGCGACTTCGGCGCGGCCCCTTGACGCAGGCTTCCGGCGTGGTGGCCTTTGACACCTCGCTGGCGGAGGGGCCTGACCTACAACGATGCTTCCCCTGGCCGTCCGCCGACGGCGAAGCCTGGTGCGAAAACCTCAGTGAGCTATTCCGAGTGGCAAGTCACCGTCCTGCAGTGAGGGACTGCCTCGTGCTGGCGGACAGGCTCTCCTCCAGCCAGTCAAAGGCCGCAGGTTGAACAAGGCGCGGTTGCGCATCTCGCAGTGGTCGCCGGCGCCGTTGGCGCTGGTGAACTGCAGGAGTGTCTTGGAGGCGGTCAGTCCGTCGTAGACGGCGGTCGCCGTGCTGGACAGCGGATCGTCCTGGACGGCACAAACCAGGGTTGGGCACTGGATGCGGGTCAGGTGGCCGGCAAGGGTGAACTCGGTGGCGACGCGGAGATAGTCGGGCAAGGTGTGAACGCCGTGGACCCAGAAGCCGCGTTGTTCCATCGCCCAGCGCTGCATGCGGTTGCGCTGCATGTCCGCTGTCATGCCGGCGACGGTGGCCTCATCGAGGTCCGGTAACCGCTCGAGAACGGCTTCGGGCACCCCCATGGCTCGCAGGCGGGCTCGCATCGCCTCGGCGATGTCGAACAGACCGGGATCGGCGATGCAGGCAGCGAGGCGGTGCTCGCCGGCGGCGGCCCGCAACGCCAGGTACCCGCCGAGGCTCCACCCGATCAGGGCGATCCGCTGTGGATCGACCTCCGGCCGCTGCAGCGCCACGTCGACGACCGGGCCGACCACGTTCTCCCAGTCCGGGCGCATGACGATGCCGTCCTCGTACAGCAGCCGGCCCTGTCCGGGCCCGTCGAACAGCAGGCAGTGATAGCCCCGCTGCCGCGCGGGCAGCCCCTGACCGAGGTACATCTCAAACAGCGTGGCGTCGTAGCCGTTGGTCGCGATCAGCAGCGGCCCGGATTCGGCGCTGTTGTCGGCGCGGAAGAAGTAGGCCGGCAGGGTGGTGTTCTCGAAGGGGATCTCCAGCGCCTCACCGGGAGGGTCGGCGGCGGCCGCGGCCTTGCCGAAGACTTCGGACTGTTTGCGGAAGGCGGTCAGCAGGCGCGGGTCGACCGGGGCGCCAAAGAGCGGGTGATAGCTGACCGCGTAGTACAGGTTGGCCCGCAGGTAGGTCTCCCGGGCGCCCACGCGGTGCCCTCGGGCAGCAGCGTGGTCGGCCTCCTCCGCCAGCCGGTCCGCCGCTGTCGACCATCCGGTGTACCAAGCGTTGTCGTCGCCGTCCTCGATCTGTGCGCAGATCGCCGCGACCTCACCCAGCTGTCCGCCGAGACCCAGCCCGATCGACACCGCGAACTCCTCGAACAACGGGTCAGTGAAGAACAAGCCCATCGTCTTTCCTGCCTTCCGACAGCTGACTGGCCAGCACGGCCCGTGCGGCCGCCTGCCACGAAGGTCCTGGGGACGACCATCGTCCGACACGGCGCATCCTGCGGGCCGGTCGTCGGTGTCCGGTCGTCGATGTCGAGACCTGAGCGCCGGTCCCGTGCGGCATCAAAGCCGCGGTCCCCGGCGGCAGGATAAATCGCCATGAGTGGCTACCTCACCGCGTCGTGGTCGGACTTCTCGGTGTCCATGGTGGGTGCTTCGGCCGCACTCACCGGGTTGCTGTTCGTCGCCCTGTCGATCAACATCGAGCGGATCTTGACGAGCGACGCCCTGACCGCGCGCAGCCTGAGCACGATGATCCTGTTCGTCGTCCCGTTGGTGATCGGCACGCTGCTGCTGATACCAGGGCAGCCGAGGACGGCGCTGGGCGTCGAACTGGTGGCCGCCGGAATCGCGGCTGGCGCCTGCCTGCTGCCGGTCAATCGGCCGGCGAGCCGAGGGAGTTTGGAACCGCGGTACAGCTGGTGGCTGTTCCGCCTCCTGCCCAGTGTGACGATCGCGCTGTTCCTGGTGCTCGCCGGGTCGAGCCTGATCGCGGGCGTCGGTGGCGGCCTGTACTGGGTCGCACCCGCGGCCATCGAGGCGTTCCTGGCAGGGCTGGCGACCGTGTGGGTCCTGCTCGTCGAAATCCGTCGCTGACATCAATGGTGCCGAGCCCTCGACTCGTCCGAGGTCGGGCGTCGGGCTCACCCTCGCCCCGGCGTGCCGGGAGCGGTCTGGTTCCACCGCGGTCCTGGCGGCCGGCTCGGTGGTCTCAGCCGGCTTGGTGGTCTCAGCCGGCTCGGTGACCGGAGGTGTGCTCATCGGCTCGGGGTCGGGCACCGGGGCGGCTATCGTCTTCGGCTTCGGTCTCGTCGTCTGCGGCGGTCCGGTCGTCGTCGGCGGTTCGGTGGTGGGCGCTATCCGGCCCGGCCGGCTCCGGGTCGGGTGTCGTCGTCGGCGCGGCCGGATCCGGCGCATGCGCTGCCACGTCGGGCACCGGCGCGGCTGTCGGCACCGGCTCCGGTGTCGGCGCGGATGTCGGCGCGGGAGCTGGAGTGAGCGGGTCAGGAATCGGCTGCCGCACCGACGCAGCCGTCGGCGACGGCGACGGAGGCCCCACCGAGCCGGAATCCGAACCGGAAGGCTCGGCCGACGGTGGCGATGGAGCGGCCGGCGCAGCGCCCGAGCCCTGCGCTTCAGCCGGAGATGACGACCCGGACACCGGCGCACCGGCCCAGGATCGGCCGGCCCGCAGCTCTTCCGCCGAGGAGGCCGCGGGTTCCTCGGCGGCCATCAGCGAGCCATGGTCGGTGGCCGCCGGCACCTGGTCGACATCCTGCGGCTGGACTGTTCCGGTCGGGACGGTCCCCGGCTTCGCCGCTCCCTCAGCTGGGGTGCTCGCGTTCCCCGGGCCGGTGGTCGCCGGCGGAGCGTCCTCCCGGTTGACCGGGGGATCCTCGGACGCGGACGGGGCTGGCGTCGTCGAGGCACCCTCACCGCTTCCGCGCGTCGCGAGCAGCGCCGTCGCCGCGGCCAGCCCCAGGAGCACCGCGGCCGCGAGCAAGGCGCGCAGCACGCGGTCCCGGCGGGTTTCGACCAGCGGCGGACGGAACGTCGGGCACGGGCAGCGCTCACACCCCTCGGCGCCGGGCAGGTGCTGATGGGCCGTGAGCGAGTGACCGCATCGGCACGTCCGCGGGGTCACGCCGCCGCCCTGGCCGGCAACGACCCGACCTCGTGGACCGTCAACCCGCGACCACCGCGACCGCGAGGTGCCCAGTTCTCGACCCGGTCGGCACCCAGAGTTGTGGTCGGCCCGTACTGGCCCCGCCGACGACCGTGGGTGCATCGGCGCAGACGCCACCACAGCGCCCTGCCTTGCTCGCGCGCCTCCCGCTTCCGCCCCCGCTCGGCCATCTCGAGCCGGCGGAGGGCCGCCTGCACTGCCGCGGCCCGGTCGGGACGCCGATACCGGTTCGTCGTCATACGGCTGGTCCTCTCATGGCGTCCCGTCGCGCGGGCGCGCCCTGAACGCGGAGACGGCGGGATCGCCGCCACCCCGGTCGTAAGTGCGTCAACTGCAGGCCTCACCCGCTCCCGGTGCTTCGCCGCGTCAACGGTCCGGCTGCCGCGCTGCTATGGCCATGGTGATCACAAACCGCTGCGTGCTCATGCGGTCGAGTCCTGCACGGTTCGGTGCGGTCAGAGTCCGACGTGGGTCAGTTCGAGGCAGATCCGGCACAGCGGCCATTCCTGGTCCCCGTCGTCGGGCCAGCGCCAGTCGCGCGGGTCCAGCAGGATCACCGGGGCTAGACACAGGGCCCGGCCGGCGATCAAGCCGGGGTCGCTGACCGCATGCAGCCGACCGGAGGGCATCTGGACGACCTCGCCGGACCAGTCCCGCGGTGCCATGCGGTCGGTGCCGACGGTCCATCCACTCCTGTTGACCCTCATCCGGGATCCCTCACCGACCCCGCCCGGTCGAATGCGCCCGCCACGCCCGCGATACGACGACCACCAGGACGAAGCCGGCCAGCCGCTCCACCAGCCCTCGGTGCATCAGCCGGCCTGATGGTGGCGACCGGTTGGCGGCGACTCACCGCGCGCCTCGGAGTCGGCATCGCGGTCATGCGCCAGCTGCTGCATGGTCGCGGACTTCTGCGTGATCTCCTCGCGCAGCGCGGTCAGCCGGGCGTACTCGTCGCGCAACCAGATCACTCCAAGCAGGAAGCCCGCTGCCAACAGAACGAGAGGCGTGAACACAGCGAGTAGAAACACCAGCATCAGTCGTCACTCCCGCGTCGAGAGTTTCGGCCAGCGTGTCGGTTGAGGTCCATCCCGTACAGCTGACTCGTCTGGTACGAACTTTGTCGAGCAGGGAGAACCCGGCCGTCAGCGCCACATCGACACAGGCGCGCATGGCCCTTCCTGACGGGCACGCCCCAACTGCTGCTTGAGCTCCTACAGACACCTCCCCTTGATCGGGCGGGGAGGGGCTAAGACAGCCGGCCGCAATAGGACACTGCAAGAGGCACTCCTATCGTGAATCGCAGCGCATCGCCACACGCTGCTATCAGCCCTCGACCGATCGCGGCGGCGACACGCACACGTGCCATTGCGGTTCCAAGCCACTGCAGGGATCCGCCGTCTCGTCACCTGTCTGGGGTGGCACCTCCGCCGGGAGGTGTGACCCACTCACCGCCCGGAGGACGCGGCCGGGGCCGGCCCGTACGGCGGCGGACACCGCCGGCAGTCTGGAGGACGCGAGGGCGGACGAACCCGGGGAGTCGAGGACACGTCGGCGGGCGCACGGGCCTGTGCCACGGAGGGGCCGCAGTTCGGTCGCGTGTCGCCAGCCGGCAGGACCCTGAGGCTCCGCCTCGCCGGCGCGCCCGAGCACCTTGCCGAGCGCCAGACACACGAGTACTGCGACCACGGTCCAGACGAGGAGACCGCCCGCGATCCACAGGACCCACACATCTCCTCCAATGCACCTGGACGACGAGTCGTCGCACTGTCACGGCTCGCATGGATGCAGGCTCGCGGTCAGATGGACCACCCGGGTGAGCGCGGAAACCGAGGGCCACGCATGTGGAGACGGCTTCCGCACGACAGCTCGGCAGCAGCGACCCATCGTGATTCCGCTCGTTCTGTCCTCTGGCCGTGTGGCGGTCGAGGATTCGTCTCACCGGTCGACTGTCTCATTGATCAGGACACTGATCAACTAATGGGGACATCGGACCCGGTTCTCTGAACGCTGACGCGGACCGCAGACGTCCAGTGCGCGCTCCGGTCAGCGGTTGGACCCGCCCGGACTCAAGCACGCCGTTGTGACTATCCGTGATGATGCGGAGGCGTTGGCTAGACAAAAGCGGTGCTGGGAGCCGTGGAGTGTGCGACGGCGCGAGTAATCGGACTACGATCCGTCACTTGATGGACGCCTTTCAGCGAGCGGTGGACGAGGCGCGACGCCAGCTCATCCGCGACGAGGGACACAACGTCTCTGTGCGGGAGTTGATCCGCCGCGCGGGGTTCGACGACACCCGTCGGGCCTCTGTGGCGCGCCATCTCAACCCCAACCAGCCCTGGCCCAAGGGGCACAAGGTGCCTCCGGACATCGTGCGGGCGCTGGCCGCGGTCCTTCCGATCAGCGAGTCCGACTTGATGAAGGCCGCGCAGGTCGCGGCCGGCTACCAGGTACGCGGCGACGAGCAACGGGACCTGGGGTTCGAGGTAGCGCGGTTTCTCGGGGACGAGGAGGTCCCGGAGGAGGAGAAGGCGCGGCTCCGGGCGCGGCTGCTGCAACTCATCGCGGAGGACCTCCAGCGTTCCCGCGAGGAGTGACCCAGCCGCGGGAGGTGCGGGTGCTTTCCCGCGTCCTCGACCCCGTTATGCGCTGCCTTGTGGCAGACAATCCCACATCAGTACCGTGAGTGTCTGCTTGACTCCGCGTTCGCCTCTGACCCCGGCGGCCGGCTCCCCAGGAGACACTCTTTTGACCTCCTTCGCGGACGAGGCTTGCCTCGAGGAACTCATCGCCGCCCTGTCCGGCCCCCGCGGACTGACGTCCGGCTCGGACGACCGGACCCTGTGCGGCGGCTCCGTCGAGTTGCGGTCCCGGCCCTTGGGAGGCAGGGCCGTGTGTGCAGCCATCACGGTCAACGGCGTCCTGTGGGTGTTCATCGATCCGGACAAGCCCGACGTGCTGGCACAGGCCCGGGACATGCTCATCGAGTGGCGCGGGTGGTCCAGGCCATCTGAGCCACCCGAGGCCAGTGCCTGAGCGTCGATGGCCTTTGATCGGCCTCGGCCGGCTGACCGACCTGCCGGCCAGGCGGCGGGGTCAGTCTTCCTCCTCGTCGGTCAGCAGGAGGACTCCTCCTGCGGGGCAGTTGTCCACGGTGAACACGTGAGGCCCGAGCGGCCGGCCATCGGGACCACGGCTCCCCGCCGGTATCTCGATCCCTCGGCTCTCGTTCACCGTGAGGATCTTGATGGTCGCGTAGCGGAGGCCGTTGTGGTCCTCCAGCGTCCTCACCAGCCCCTGTAGGGCCGCCAGCGTGGACTCCTCGCGGCAGATCCAGACGAACACAGTCCGTGGCATCCACCGACCGTAGGGGCCGCTGGCCGACCTGTTGCCAGTTCCGAAACCGGAGCGGACAGTTGCAGAGGTGACCGGCCGTCATCGACTGCCGGAGGAGTGGCAACCGGAGCGGTCGAGATGCTCGATCACTCCGGCGGCGCCTACGCCATTGAATGGTCCGCCCTAAAAGTTCGTTTCACTTTGACCTCGGCGTGGCTGCCGTAGGACATGGTCGGTCCTGAGCAGGCTGGCCTGGGTGATCGAGAAGCTCGTGCCTGACGGGCTGTGGGAGCGGATCGCTCCGCTGCTGCCGCCGCCCAAGCCCCGTCGCCACCGGTATCCGGGCCGCCGGCCGATCGACGACCGGGCCGCACTCGCCGGCATCGTCTTCGTGCTCAAGACCGGCATCACCTGGAACCAGCTGCCCACCGCACTGGTCGGCTGCTCGGGGGTGACCTGCTGGCGGCGGCTGCGCGACTGGACCGAGGCCGGCGTCTGGCCGGCGCTGCACGAGCAGCTGCTGGCCCAACTGCGCGCGCTCGGTGAGCTGGACCTGGACCGGTGCGCGGTCGACGGCTCCCACGTGCGAGCCCTCAAAGGGGGGACCACGTCGGCCCCTCACCGGTCGACCGCGGGCGTCCCGGCTCCAAGCACCACCTGATCTGCGATGCCGGCGGCATCCCGCTGGCTGTGACACTCAGCGGCGGCAACCGCAACGACATCACCCAGCTGATCCCGCTGGTCGACGCCGTCCCGCCGATTCGGGGCCGACGCGGCCGCCCTCGCCGCCGACCGCGGGAGCTGTTCGCCGACCGCGGCTACGACCACGACATCTACCGTCGACAGCTCCGACAGCGCGGGATCACTCCGCGGATCGCCCGCCGCGGCGTCGCCCACGGCTCGGGCCTGGGCCGTCAGCGGTGGATCGTCGAACGAAGCTTCGCCTGGCTGCACGCGTTCAAGCGGCTGCGCACCCGGTATGAACGCCGCGCCGACCTCCACCTCGGACTGCTCCAGCTGGCCTGCGTCCTGATCTGCTACCGCCGGCTTCGGTCGTTCTGAAACGGGTTGTTACGCGGTCGTCGAGGACTTCGGGGGCTACCGAGGGACCTTGGGCGGCAGGGCGGAGACGTTATCCCGTCAGAGGAACCCCCTACGACGCAGTCAACGCATGACGTCGGAGCCGTTCGGCGTCCCGCAGGCGATGAGCCAGTCACCCGGACTACGTGGCCCAGCAGGACTCAGGCTGGAGCGACATCGACGTCATCGGCTACTGCCAACGCACTACGGGGCGCGGCAAACCGGCCACGGCGGCGCCGCTGATCGGACGCGGGCAGAACCGTGGCAAGCCCTCCCCACCTGTGTCGCCCGTCGCCGTACAGATGAGATAGACGCGGACCTGCCCAACCACACTGGGCACTAACGGGCGCAGGGTGCAAGCGACCGGGCGATTGCCGGATACGCCACAGGCGTATGGTCGGCGCCCGTCCCGATCGAAGGAGTCTGTGAATGACCCAGGTCGAATCCCAGCTCACGTCTCCGGAGTCGGTGGGGATGAGCGCCAACCGCCTTGAGCGCGTCACGCCCGCGCTGCAGAAGTACGTTGACGAGCGCGGCTATCCAGGCTTCACGACGCTCGTGTCGCGCCGCGGCCAGCTCGTCCACGCCGGGCGGATCGGCTGGCAGGACCGCGAAGCCGAGGTGCCCTTGGCGGAGGACACGATCTACCGCTTGTACTCGATGACCAAGCCAATCGTCTGCACTGCGCTGATGACGCTCTTCGAGGAGGGGAAGTTCCAGCTCGTCGACCCGGTCGCCAAGTGGATTCCGGCGTTCGGGGCGACGAAGATCGCTGGGCCGGGCGGGACGCTCGAGGATCAGTCGCCGCTGCGTCCGATGCAGATCCGCGACGTGATGAGCCATACGAGTGGGCTCACCTACGACTTCCTCGAGGACTTCCCGGTCGCGGAGCAGTACCGCGCGAGGCAGCTCATGCACGACCCGACGCGCACGCTAGAGCAGCTGATCGACGAGCTTGCGACGATCCCGCTTGCCTTCGCGCCCGGGACGATGTGGCACTACAGCCTGGGCACCGACGTCACGGCGCGCCTGATCGAGGTCATCTCGGGCCAGAAGCTCGGGGACTTCCTCCAGGAGCGCCTCTTTGGGCCGCTCGGGATGACCGACACGGCCTTCGGCGTGCCGGAGTCCGCGCGCGGCCGCATTTCGGCCATGTACGGCCTGCCGGACCTCCTAGCCCAGGACATGACGTTCAGCACCCTGGCGGGCGCGTTCGCCGCCGGCGACTTGGGCCGCCGCGACGTGGAGGCGACCTATCCGAGCGACGCGGCGGACGTCTTCCAGCGTGGCGGCCTGGGCCTCTTCGGGACGGGCTTGGACTACATGCGCTTCGCGAACATGCTGCTCACGGGCAAGGCGGAGGACGGCACCCGCATTCTCGGCCGCAAGACGCTCGAGTTGATGCACACGAACCATCTCGCACCGGCGCTGCGCCCGTACGCCCTCGCCGGCGTACCGGCGCTCGGCTACGGGTTCGGCCTGGGCTCTCGCGTGGCGATGGACGTTGGCCAGAGCGCGCTGGCCGGCTCCGCTGGCGAGTTCGGCTGGGCCGGTGCGGCGAAGACCTATTACTGGGTCGACCCGGTCGAGGAGGTCGTCGGCGTGCTCCTGACGCAGCACATGGTCGGCTTCGACCTGCCCGAGGCTGACTTTCGGACGGTCGTGTACCAGTCGATCGAGGACTGACCGGCGGGTCCCGGGCGGCGGCGGGTTCTCCGCCGCCGCCCGCGGGCGATCATCGCGCGTCGAGCCGCGTGAGCCGCGTCGGCTCGGCGGCGCGGAACGCTCGAATTCGGCTCTGCCGCATCGCGCGAGGACTGTCAGCCGCGACTTTCCCCCGCTTCCCGTAACCAGCTTTCCTCCGATTGCGCTGGCCGGGGGAAGGGTGGGCCGCAGGCCCATCCCGCAGGGACGCGCAGCGCCCTTCCAGCGGTTGGCGCAATCGGAGACGCTCACACGGAGGGGAGCAGGTGCCGCATCCGAGCACACCGTTGCAGTGACTACTGACAGCCTGGAACCAAGATTCATGGCCAGCTGTCGAGGAACCACAGAAGCTGGTCGGGCTCCTTCGCCGTGACGGCGCCGGATCCCCTACGCCATGAGGAGCCCGCCCGCAGGGGTGGATTACACCCGACCAGCCCCACTCAGCCAACCAAACCAGCTGAGGCCGCCGCGGTGGCTATCCACAGGCTTGGTCAGCCCGGCGACGCCACCGCTGTACCTCCGACCGCGCCGGCTGCCGGAGGGTGAAAGCAAGGCAGAGGTCGCCGCGGACGCGCGGTCAGGACGGGATCGGCGAGTTGGCCCATTCGTTATCAACGGCCCAGGACGACGGTCGCCCTCGTAGTCCGCACCGAGTCCGCAGAAGGTCCTCAAGATGTCCATCCAACAATTGGACTCCACAAAACAAGCAACAGGCCACGGGGCGGTTCAGCATTTGCCCGCAACGACGCCGCCGAGGGCGCGCGGGGACGAGGTCCAGTGACACGTGTCGCTGTTGGGACTAGCGTCCCGGTAGGCGCTGTTCGGGGACGGTCGGACAGAAGGTGGCCGATGCCGGGACGACTGGCCAGGTTTGGAGCAGCCGGGGCGACCGAGGCAGGAATCGATCCTGCGGCGGACCCGGATGCTCCGTCGAGGTTTCGAGGACCTACGCATCCGCTAGACGCAGCGCAATCCTCTGACGCCTTCCGCGCCCTTCGCCCGAGCAAGCGCACAGAGCCGGTCGTGAAAGCGTCGGGACTGGCTGCCTGCCTGCCTGCCGGCTGGCTGGCTGGCTGGCTGGCTCAGCACACTACGCAAGGTTCTTCGCACCGGATGTTCCCGTGCCGCGTTTCCTGAGGAGTAGACGATGCCGCGCTCGTATACCAGCTCCGTCATCGGTGCCGATCCCGACACCGTCTGGGGTTTCCTTCGCGACTTCAACCGCACACCGGAATTCGTCGACGCCATCACCGCGAGCGAGATCCTGGGTGGAAAGCCCGCCGATCAGGTCGGCTGCGAGCGGAAGCTGACGCTGAATGACGGCTCGCTGGTGCGGGAGCGGCTGGTCGCCCTCAGCGACCTCGATCGCCGCTACACCTATCACCTGCTGGAGGGACCTTTCCCGTTTACCAGGTACTACTCGACCATACGCGTCAGCCCTGTCACCCACGGGGGCGCGAGCTTCGTCGAATGGTGGAGCACGTACGACTGCGAGCCTGAAGACGAGAAGGCCATGGACGACCTGCTGGCGGGCAGTCTGTACGCAGGCGGTCTGGCGGCGGTACAGGCCCGTCTCGGCTGAGCCGCCTCTCCTTGACTCTGCAACGGCACTTGAACGTGTCGCTGCCGAGATTGGGCGAGGGTTGGTAGCAGCGGGTGCGGATGCGCTCTGAAGGCCTGGTGGCCCTGTGAAGGCCTGGTGGCCGAGGTGCAGGGCTGGGCGGCGGCCCTGGAGGTAAAGTGACCCCTGTCAGGGCGACACCTTGGGGCGTCCCAGATCTGGCCACGCCCAACTCAGGGCGCTCGACACGGTACCCAGGGCGCGGCAAGACCACGGGGTCCGCGTTCGGCCCGGCCGGGGCCCCGCGGCGTGGCGGACCACCGCGGCTTCGTAACCGGGGAATCGCCGACGTCGTCGCACCGCGGTGCATTGGACGTAGCAGGAGCGCTCTTCGGGCTACGCTGCGCGTGGCCCGACTGCGCCGGCATCGGGGTCCGTCTCCGGCGGGCTCTGCCTGTTGGTCCCCCGGCCCGTCCGGCAGCTCAGCGTGGTGGCATTCCGTGCCGCCCCCCCCCGATCGGACCAAGATACTTTCGCCCTACGGGCGCTGCGCTGGGGAAGCAGTCTTGGTCCGGTCGTCCCCCGCCGCCGCTCTTGGCCCTTGAGCGAAGCTCTGCGCCGGACGGGCCGGGAAACGAGGCAGGACATCTGTCCTCAAGTTCCTCCCGATTTGGTTTCGGCTTCGGTACCGGGAGCGTCCCGATGACCACCAGCAGCAGGACCAGTAGCAGAGCCAGCGCTACGAGCAGCCGGCAGCCGGCAGGGGTAGCTGGCGTCGGCGGCCGCGGTTGAGTCCGGCGCAGCGGGAGGCGGTGTTTCGGTCCACCGGACCCGGCGGTTCAGGTAGGTCGCCATCGGCGAGCAAGGGGTGTCGCGGCCGCGGATCGAGGTGCCGCTCGGTGATCGCAAGTGGGGCGCAGCACCGCCTCGGTGGGTTGGCCGCTTGACCTACCGTCCCGCACCGACGACAGGGATGCCCCGTCACCGCGCCCTACGGGCTCGCGGTCATCGCCCCGCCCACAGTGCGGTGTCGTGTTGTGTCGACGCGCCGAGCCGCGACCCGGCGTCTCGACCGGCACGCCGGCTCCTCGCGCGACGACCGCTCCCGTCCGGCTTCGAGGAAAGCACTCGACAGCCGCTGGACCACGCTCGAGCGCCGCTCACGATCACCGTCCGGGGCCTGTTGGCCACGATGGCATCCCTTGACACTCCGACGAGGGCAGGCCGAGACTGCATCTCGCTACCTTTATCTGAGCGCCGCGTCGCACATAATGACGAAGCGTTGATCGGCGGAGGCACGTCGTAGGCCCAGCCTCTCAGGGCAGTGCAGGATGCGCCCCTGGTCGGCCGACCGTACCCCCTCCGCGAGTAATTCCTGCCGGGGGCGCCACGAGCGCGGGAATCCGAACGACGGAATGGGCATCCGGCCATTCCGTCTACCGATTCGGCTGTCGAGGTGATTGAAGACTACGCCACCGCAGCTCAGGAGCCGGGCGCCGAAACGGTTGCCCCAGGCGCCGCCCTCGACCACCTTCGCGCGGCGCGTCAGGTCCCGTCGAGTCCGGCAGTCAAGTCGCCCCGTGCGTGACCGGCCGCAGCTCCCACGCTGTCGCGGTTGGGCAACAGCCCGTCCCCGAGCGAGGTAACAGCACAGCAAGGCTGCAAAGCAGAACATCAACCGTGAGGAGCAGCTCGTATGTCCGCTGTTCAGCAGGACCGGCAGGAAGCCAGCACGGACCCAGTCGGTGAATTCGACGCCGTCGTTGTAGGAGCCGGATTCTCCGGTCTGTACATGCTCCATCGCCTGCGCGACAAGCTGGGATTGTCAGCGCGAGTGTACGAGGCCGCCGACGACGTCGGTGGCACTTGGTACTGGAATCGCTACCCGGGCGCGCGGTGTGATTCGGAGAGCTACTTCTACAGCTTCTCCGACCGCTTGTCCGAGGAGCTCCTCCAGGAGTGGACCTGGAGCGAGCGTTTCGCCGGCCAACCGGAGATCCTCCGGTACCTCCAACATGTCGCCGACAGATGGGACCTTCGCCGGGACATTCAGTTCAATACCCGTGTCACCGCGGCTAGCTATGACGAGGCGAGAAGCCGTTGGGCCATCAGCACAGACGACGGCGACTGGGTGACCGCAAAGTTCCTCATCACCGCCGTCGGGTGCCTGTCCGCGGCCAACCTGCCGGAGTTCCAAGGGCGCGAGAAGTTCCGGGGCGAGCAGTACCACACCGCACTGTGGCCGCACGAAGGAGTCGACTTCACCGGCAAGCGGGTCGCCGTGATCGGCACGGGGGCGACCGGGGTCCAGGCCATTCCGGAGATCGCCAAAGAGGCGGCGCACGTGTACGTGCTGCAACGCACTCCGAACTACGACATCGCGGGGGGAAACGGACCACTGGACCCCGAGTACGTGCAGCGGACCAAGGCCAACTACAAGGAGATCTGGCAGCGGACGAGGGAGACGAGTTTCGGGTTCCCCTATGACGCTCCGGACCGGCCGGCCCTCTCAGTGCCCGATGATGAGAGGCAGCGCATCTACGACACCGCGTGGGCGGAAGGCGGCTTCCGCATCGGCCTGACGTTCAACGATCTCCTGGTCGATGTGAAGGCGAACGAAACGGCCTCGGAATTCGTCCGCGCGAAGATCCGGGAGAGGGTGCAGAACCCGGAGATCGCCGAGATGCTGGTCCCGAAGGACCACCCCTTCTTCACGAAGCGTCCACCCCTCGAGAACGGCTACTACGAGACGTTCAACCGAGACAACGTGACCCTGGTCGACGTCCGGCGGTCACCGATCGAAGAGATCACCGAAACGGGTGTGCGGACGAGAGACGACGAGTACGAGGTCGACACCATTGTATTCGCGACCGGATTCGACGCGATGACCGGCACACTCTTCAAGATGAACATCTCCGGCCGGGGCGGCGTCGCCTTGCAAGAGAAGTGGGCGGAGGGGCCGCGGACCTATCTTGGCGTCGCGACGCAAGGCTTTCCGAACATGTTCATGATCACCGGGCCGCAGAGTCCGTCCGTGCTGAGCAACATGCCGGTCTCCATCGAGCAGCACGTCGACTGGATCGCCGACTGCATCCGCTACATGCGCGAACACAACATCGACAAGGTGGAGCCACTGGTGGAAGCGGAAGATGACTGGGTGGAACACCACAACACCGTGACCCAGGCGACTCTGCTGCCTATGGCCAACTCCTGGTGGGTCGGGGCGAACATCCCCGGGAAGCCGCGGAACCTGTATCCGTACGTCGGCGGCGTGGGCTATTACCGGGAGATATGCGAGGAGGTTGCAGCCCATGGCTATGACGGATTCGGAATGGCAAAGTACGGATCGTCCTCGGTGACCGGAACGCGACCTGCCAGTCGCTTCCCGGTCAAGACGGCGCGCGCGGTGATCGGCTGATCAGCATCCCAAGCACCACCGCCTTATGACCGTGACAACCCACTCGGCACGTCCCGCCGACGGGCCGAGGCGTGCGGCAGCGAGCGGGGTCGGCTGCGTTCGACCGCGCTCGCTGCCGCCTACACGGCTGCTCGCCGGCGCGTCGCCGCGCCGCCCGAGACCCAAGCCTCCCGAGATCGGAGACGCCATGCCCCTCCACCCCGAAGCCCAGCAGTTGCTCGCCGCGCTCGAGGCAGCAGGACTGCCGCCGTTCGAGCACATGACCGTGCCGCAGGCGCGTGAGGCCGCAAAGGGCTTCATCAACCTCCAAGGGGAGCCCGAGGACTTTCCCACCCAGGACCGGGCGATCCCCGGTCCCGCCGGGGAGATCCCCATCCGCGTCTACACCCCTGCCGGCGACGGGTCGAAGCCCGTGATCATGTACTTCCATGGCGGCGGCTGGGTGATCGGCGACCTCGACGTCTGCGACAACCCGGTCCGCCGGATCGCCAACCGGACCGGTGCGGTCGTCGTCTCCGTCGACTACCGGCTTGCGCCCGAGCACACCTACCCCGCAGCATTCGACGATTGCTACGCCGCGACGGCCTGGGTCTCGGAGCATGCCGCCGAGCTGGACGGTGACCCCACTCGGATTGCGACCTGCGGGGACAGCGCCGGCGGGAACCTTGCCGCCGCCGTCGCGATTGCCGCCCGCGACCGGCAGGGGCCGCCCCTCGCCGCGCAGTTGCTGATCTACCCGGTGACCGACTTCAACTTCACGACCGGGTCCTACCAGGAGAACGGCGACGGGTACCTGCTTACCAAGGGCTCCATGCAGTGGTTCTGGGCGCACTACCTTGGTGCCCAGGACCTCGGCAAGGACCCGTTCGCCTGCCCTGCGCGCGCTGACAACCTCGTGGGCCTCCCCCCAACCTTCATCGCGACCGCCGAGTTCGACCCGCTGCGCGACGAAGGCGAGGCGTACGCCGCCAACCTGCGCGCCGCGGGAGTGCACGTCACCGCGAAGCGTTACGACGGCATGCTGCACGGCTTCGCCTGGACACTCGGTGCCACACCCAGTGGCGCCGTGCTCATCGACGACCTCGCAGCCGCCTTCTACGACGCTGCAGAACGGGCTCGGTAACCGGTCGGGCGCCGGCTTACGCCTCCCCCCGACGGGAGGCGCGCAGACCCGTCCTCCGGGCAGCGCGGCCCGGCGTGCGCGGGGACCCGGGAACAGGGATGACCGCGATGGCGCACAACCAGGGCCACATCGTCGTCCGAAGGGACAGGCGTGACGCTCCGACTCAGCGCCGGTCGGCGAGTGCTTCCCGCTGCTGTCCTCGCGCCGATGGCACAGCCGCGGACAACGAGTACGCAGCGTTCCTCTGATGCACGAGCCTCGCCGGCTGCTGCACCGGATCCGCATAAAAGTCCGCGCTGCTGGCCGAGTTCGACCTTGACGACTACTCCGGCATCTTCCTCGGCGGGGGGACATCCAACTCCAGCGACACCGGGCAGGCGAACTCAGCCGTCAAACGAGGGGTGAAGCGGGAACTGATCCTGCTGCTGGACCAGGTTGTCGATCCGTCCGGCTGCGGCGCGGCGGGGGCTGGAGGTCCATCCCGTACGCGCAGCGCCCGGGTGGCGGTTCGTCGTGGAGGAGTTGCAGCGTGCCGGGGTGGAAGCGCATCTGGCCGAGCACGGCCGTGCCCGCTACGTGCCCGTAGTACGGGCACGTAGGGGCTATTGGCGGTAGCCACCGGTCTGAGCGATTCGGGCTTTGACCTGTGAAAACGGTTGATCAGTGTGGGTTCGACAGCCCCCTGTACCAAGCTTGAAAACCTTTGCGGCTTGCACCGGCGTCCCGGGCGGGGAACGGGCAGGCAGCGCCGCGGACAGCCCGCCCTGCCGGCCGGGGAACGGGGATGCGGGGTCCCCCGGCTGACGGGTGGGTTGCCGCCGATGCCCCGACGCCCATCCACACACTCCTGGCCGCTTCCCACAACCGGCTTCGATCCGGCTGCAGCGGGCCGGGGGAATGGTGGGCCGAAGGCCCATCCCGCAGGGACGCGCAGCGCCCTTCCGGCGACCCGCTGCAGTTGGCACCCTCGGCGGGCTGTGGAGGGGTTGCCTGGCTCCTCAGGACGGCTGGGATGGGGCCCGCGGATCACGCCGTCTCAGTCCGCAGAAAGTCCGCAACTCAGCCGACATCGGTCGTCGCCGGCCATCAGCGCCCAACGAGGTAACCCCAGGTCAGGCCGCAGTTCCATCGATCACCGCACGCAGCCGTGTATCCCGGGTCAGTTCTGGGTCAACGGGCCGGATGTTCGTCGCCCGGCGTGGCCGCAGCAGATTGACGATGACGATCCTGGGCCCGATTGAGATGCTGCGCGCCTCGGCTCGCGCCCCAGGTGGGTTCGTTCGAAGGCATCCGCCCGAGTTCGTCGCAAAGCGGAACTCCTTGACACCCCTCCTAGTCAGAGTCGACCGCCCGGTCAGAAGACATTCGGCCTCCATGTGGCGCCCTCCCACTGGGAGGTCTTGACGGGGGCCGCTCGCCAGGCCGCGCCTCTGGCCGGTGGGGTGAGCGAGGCGCCCTGACCTCGGCTGAACCCGGGGTGCCGTCCCCCGTTGTCCGGAAGGACGGCGCCCCGGCAGGTCAGGCGGTGAAGTCCTCGACATCGTAGTGGCTCATGCTCGCGCCGCCGGTGGCGAAGTTCGGCACGTCGCCGGCGGCGGCCGCACCCTCCGCGGACTGCATACCCGCGGCGAACGCCTCGGCCGACTCGAAGTCGAGCATGGCAACCAGGTACGGCGCCGCGTCGCCGTCGAGAGGGCTGGCGTGCCCGATGTCGAAGCGGACCACGCCGGGTATCTTCTGCGCGAGCGGGACGTGGACGTCGCGGTAGTGCTGGTCAAACGCGGCGGGGTCGGTCGGACGGCCGTACTGGACGAGCAATCTGTGCGTCACGCGATCTCCTCACGGGATGGTCGGGCCCCTCGCGGGATGCCCGGAGTTCGTCTGCCTCGGGACGGCCGCAGCCGACCAGGGAGCATGCTCACCTGGGACGAGGTGAGCCAGCCATGGTGGATGTCCCACATCCCATCCACGTGTTGCCGTATTGGCGGCGATGCGGGCGCCAAGCTCTAGGACTTGCTGGCGGGACGCACCGAGCACGCCGTGCGCACGCTGGCTGCCTGCACCGAGTGGCCTGGAGGAGGTCAGCTCATCCGGAAGGCCGGGTAGTCGGCTTCAGCCTCTTCTTCGCACTTGAGCCGGTAGGTACCCACGCCGCCGATGTAGGACAGCAGGCGTCGGGGCTTGCCGGGCACGTTGGACCCGAGGTACCAGGAGTGCGTCTTGGGCACGAGGGTGGCGCTGGCGATCTCCTCGTGGTGGGCGACCCAGGCGTCCTCGCCCTCCTTGGTCGGCTCGATCACCGACTTCCCCTGCTCGCGCAAGGTGCGGATGGTGTCGCTGATCCACTCGGTCTGCTGCTGCAGGCAGGTGGTCATGTTGCACAGGGCTGCGGAGGGAGCCAGCGGGACCGCCGTGGTGAGCATGTTCGGGTAGCCCTCGACCATCAGCCCCATCGTGGTGCGGATGTCGCGGCTCCAGTCGTCAGCCAAGGCGCGGCCGCCTCGACCGCGGATGTCGATGCGGGTCAGGGCGCCGGTGCCGGCGTCGAACCCGGTGGCCATGATGATGACGTCGAGCTCGTGCACGCTGCCGTCGGCGAGCTCGATGCCCTCGGGGCGGATCCGCACGATGGGGTTGCTCCTGACCCCGACCAGCTCGACGTTCTCCCGGTGGTAGACCTCGAGGTAGCCGCGTTCCAGCGGGACCCGGTGGGTACCAAAGCCGTAGTCAGAGGGGACGAGGATGTCGATGAGCCGCTGGTCCTTGAGCCGGGCGCGCATCTTGTCCCGCACGAACTCGGAGACCGCCTCGCTGACCTCCTCGTCGAAGAAGATCTCGCCGAAGCTGGCCAGCCACAGCTTGAGCGACCCGTCCTCGTAGATCTCCTCGAGGACCTCGCGCCGCTGCTCGGGGGTGCACGCGGCCCAGGCGTGTTCGAAGTCGTACTCGAAGCCGGTGAACGTGCGCGGGATCGTCGACCGCAGCTCCTCGAAGCGGCTCTTGTACCAGGCCTGCTCGACCGCCCCGTACTTCGGGTTCTTCATCGGCAAGACGTACTGCGGGGTGCGGGCGAAGACGGTCACGTGGGCGACCTGGTCGGCGATGGTCTGGATGACCTGGATACCAGTGGCGCCGATGCCCACCACGCCGACCCGCTTGCCGGCCAGCTCGACGCCGTCCTTCGGCCACCGGGAGGTGTGGAACACGGTCCCACGGAAGCTGTCCTGCCCCTCGAACAACTCCGCCATCGGGGCCGAGAGCATCCCGCCGCAGGTGATGAAGAACTGGGTGTCGATGGTGTCGCCGCGGTCGGTGCGGATCGTCCAGCGGCCGCGGTCCTCGTCGTAGTGGGCGCTTGTGATCGTGGTGGAGAACTGGATGTCCCGACGGAGGTCGAGCCGGTCGGCGACGTAGTGCATCCAGCGCTCGATCTCCGGCTGACCGGGGAACTTCTCGCTCCAGCTCCAGTCCTTGTACAGCTCCTCGGAGAACAGGTACTGGTAGATGTAACCCTCGCTGTCAAAGCGGGCACCGGGGTAGCGGTTCCAGTACCAGGTCCCGCCGACGTCGTCCCCGGCCTCGAAGGCACGGACCCGCAAACCCTGCTCGCGCAGCTGATGGAGCTGGTAGAGGCCGGCCACGCCGGCGCCGAGCACCACCGCATCGAGCTCGAGGTCCGCCTCGGGCGCGCTGGACGGGGATGCGGTCTCGATGGTTGACGTCATCGCGGGGAACGCCTCTCTGTGGTCTACCTCACGGGCGCTGCCATCGTGGGCACTGCCCGACCTCACAGTGATGTCCCAAATCCGGACACTGGCGGGATTCAGTCGCTTATGCCGTATTGCCGGATCTTGCGGTAGAGCGTCGACCGCGCGAGTCCGAGCGCGGTGGCCGCCGCGACCTTGTTTCCACCGGCGCAACGCAGCGCCGTGACGATGGCGTCGCGTTCGGCCTCGTCGACGGGGCGGAGGGAGCTGCGCGGGACGCTTGAGCAGTAGGTGGGCAGGTCTCGCGCCTGGATGCAGCCGGCCGGACGCAGGCGCAGCGCAGACGCCAGCGCCTCCCGCAGTTGCCGCACGTTGCCCGGCCAGCAGTAGCGGACCACCAGCCGCATCGCCTCGCCGTCCAGCCGGACCTCGCGGTACGGTGCCAGCTCGGCCAGCAGGGCCCGGACGAGGGCGGGGACGTCCGCGGACCGGTGGCGCAGCGGCGGTACCGACGTCGACGCCCGGAACAGCGCCAGCAGCGGGCCGTGCGGGGCCTCCGCCGTGCCGCTCTGCACCGCCGTGGCGGCCACGTGCTCGAGCGGCCGCGCAGTCGTCCTCAGCCTGGCGAAGAGGGCCTGCGCCGTCCGCGGGGACAGCCGGTCAACGTCCCGCAGCACGTGTAGCGCCGGCTCTGAACCGGGCTGTAGCAGCCGGTCCGCCGCCTCCCGGGGAGCGGCCTCGACCTCGTCCGCCTCGACGAAGACGATGGAACCGGCCGGGTGCAGGGAGAGGTGCAGATCGGACAGCAGGGTGGCCCGACCCGTGCCGGGCTCGCCGAGGACGACGACTGCCTGCCCGGCCCGCAGCGCCTGCTCGACGGTGGCCGCGGCCGCCCGCCATGCGGGGCTGGAGCTGGCCACGACGCGACCGCCACGAGCACGTCCGGTGTCGGATAGCAGCTGCGGAGCCGGCCGGCGCTCGAGCGCCGTGGCGCTCAACCCGTCGGGCTCGTGCACCACCCCGACCACGCCGACGACCCCGGCGATGTCACCGCCGACGACCACCGTCGACCCGCGCACCCGTACCCGCGTCCCGGACGGCAGGTCGACCTGGTTGTCAAGGCGGGCGTGCCCGGTCATCGCGAACCGCATGTGGTCCTGGAGGGCCTCCAGGTCGGCCAAGTCGAGCAGCGTCTGCATCGCCGCGTTGCTCATCACCATCCGCTGCCCGACGGCGAGGACTGCTCCACGGCTGCGCGCGTCGACCCGCGAGTAGAGCTCGAACAGTGCTTGCTGGGTCTGGTCGCGGTCCATGAGCAAATTCCGCTCTATGCGCGCCGCCGAGGTGCGCACGAGGGAGTGCATGAGCGGAGTCGAGTCCTGGCTGCGGCAGCTGATGTCCAGCACGCCAGCGATCCGCCCGGTGAACGGGTCGCGGATCGGCGCCCCGGCGCAGGCGAAGGTCTGCAACGGCTCGACGAAGTGCTCGGCTCCGATGATGTGCACCGACTCGCCGAACTCCAGGACCGTGCCGACCCCGTTGGTCCCGACCGTGCCCTCCGCGTAGCCGAAGCCCTGCGCGAAGTGGACGTGGTCGAGGACCCGGCCGATCTGGGCGTCGCTGTCCCGGCGCACCAGGAGGCGTGCCCCGTTGTCGGTCAGCGCGACGCACATCGGCGCGTCGGCGATCTCCTCGGCGAGCTGCTCGATCACCGGCCGCGCACAGTGGATGAGCCGGGAGCCGAGGTCGAGGTCGGTGAAGTACTCGTTCGAGACTTCGCCGGGGTCCACGCCGGAGGAGGCACTGCGCCGCCAGGACGCCGCCACGTGACCCGGGACGCCCCGCAGAGCCGGGTCCGCGCCCTCCAGCAGGTGCGCCCGGGCACTGGTGAGCAGCAGCCTCCGGTCGGCGCGATCGAGCATGACGGCACTCCCTCGTGTCTCACGTCACATCGTGGAACAGCGGTCAAGGGCCACCGGTGTCCCAGATTCGGACACTCCGTCGCCCAGGACCCCCGACACAGTCGTCGCCGTCCCCCACACGGCCCCGGAGGAGACCCGATGATCGAGAACCCGTTCTACAGCCCCGAGTTCCACGGCGAGTACAACGTGGCAAGCGTCGGCCGACTCGAGCTCGAGGAGAGCGGGACGATTCCGGACTGCCGGCTGGCCTACACCACGTGGGGCGAGCTGTCGCCGACGAAGGACAACGCCGTCCTCATCACCACGTGGTACTCCGGCACGCACCAGATCTGGCGCGACGTCTACGTGGGCGAGGGGCACGCCCTGGACCCGGCGCAGTACTTCATCGTCGCGGTCGACCAGATCGGCAGCGGGCTGTCGGTGTCGCCGCACAACGCCGACGGGGAGAACGCGTCGATCGCGATGTCGGGCTTTCCGCGGGTGCGCATCGGCGACGACGTCGTCGCCCAGGAGCGGCTGCTGCGTGAGCGGTTCGGTGTCGAGCAGCTGCAGCTCGTCGTCGGCGGGTCGATGGGCGCCCAGCAGACCTACGAGTGGGCAGTCCGCTTCCCGGACAAGGTGCTGCGCGCTGCACCGATCGCCGGCACAGCGCAGAACACACCCCACGACCAGTTGTTCGCCTCCGTGCTCATGGACGCGATCACCTCCGACCCGGGCTTCGCCGCGGGCGAGTACAAGTCCAACGCCGACGTCGTGGCGGGCCTGACCCGGCACGCCGACATCTGGGCGGTGATGGGGTTCTCCACCGAGGCGTGGAAGCAGGAGTTCTGGCGCGCGATGGACTTCGACTCGAAGGAGGCCTTCCTCGACGGGTTCCTGCGGCCGTACTTCACGGTGATGGACCCGAACGACCTGCTGTGCATGGCGTGGAAGTGGCAGCACGGGGACGTCGCCCGCCACACCGGCGGCGACCTCGCCGCCGCACTAGGTCGGATCACCGCGAAGACCTTCGTCATGCCCATCGACGAGGACATGTTCTTCCCCGTCCGCGACTGTCGCGCCGAGCAGGAGCTGGTCGCCGGCAGCGAGCTGCGGGTGATCGACGAGATCCTCGGCCACCTCGGCCTGTTCGGCGTCGCGCCGACCTACATGTCGCAGATCGACCAGCACCTCGGCGAACTGCTCGCCACACCCGTCTGACCCACCACCACCTCTACGATCTCGATCGACAAGGAGCACACCATGGGCAGGCTCACGGGCAAGGTCGCTGTGGTCACCGGCGGTTCCAACGGCCTCGGCGAGGCCATCGCCGCTCGCATGACCGAGGAGGACGCCACTGTCGCCGTCGTCGACATCGACAAGGCCGGCGGCGAGCGCGTCGCCGGCGCGTTGACGGGGGCCAGCTTCCACGCCTGCGATGTCACGAACGAGGACGAGGTCCGCGCCGCGTTGGACGCCGTCGCGACTCAGCACGGTCGCGTGGACGTACTCGTCAACAACGCTGGCATCGAGGGGATGAACAAGCCCACCGACCAGCTGCCGCTCGAGGAGTGGAACCGCGTCATGGCCGTGAACGCGACCGCGGTGTTCCTGTGCACCAAGCACGCGATCCCGCACCTGCGCGCCTCCGGCGGCGGCAGCATCATCAACATCTCATCGATCTACGGCATCCTCGGCGGCGGCGACGTCCCGCCCTACCATGCGTCCAAGGGTGCGGTGCGCACGATGAGCAAGAACGACGCTCTCACCTACGCACCGGACAAAATCCGGGTGAACTCAATCCACCCAGGCTTCATCTTCACCTCGATGGTGCACCGCTACGTCGCCGAGGCCGGCATGTCCGAACCCGATGCGCGCACGGCTCTGGACGCCCTGCACCCGCTCGGCGGCACCGGTGAGCCCGACGACATCGCGTGGGGCGCGGTCTACCTCGCATCGGACCAGGCCAAGTGGGTCACCGGCTCCGAACTCGTCATCGACGGCGGCTACACCGCGCGTTAGCCGCGACCGCGAGCGCTGGCCGCCCGAAGCACTGTCCCCGCGGCCCGTCGACTGAAAGGAAAAAGGCATGAGCAACACGATGCGGGCCCTGGTCTTCAAGGAGATCGGCCGGACAGCGGTGATGGAGAAACCCATCCCCGAACCGGGGCCGGAGGAGGCGGTCATCCGGACGACCGCAGCGCTCATCTGTACCTCCGACGTCCACACGGTCAAGGGCGCCCTGCCGGTGCCGGCCGGCCGCACTCTGGGCCACGAGTCCGTCGGTGTTGTCCACCGGCTCGGATCGGCTGTCACCGGCTTTTCCGAGGGCCAGCGGGTGGCGGTCAACGCCGTCACGCCGTGCTACCGGTGCAGCTACTGCCAGCGCGGGTTCACCAGCCAGTGCGGCGGCCCCCTCGGCGGCTACAAGTACACCGGCCAGATCGACGGCAACATGGCCGAGTACTTCATCGTCCCGGCCGCGCAGGCCAACCTCGCCCCGATCCCGGCCGACGTCACCGACGAACAGGCCGTCTACGCCTGCGACATGCTCTCGACGGGGTTCATGGGTGCCGAGCACGCCCAACTGCAGTTCGGCGAAACGGTGGCGATCTTCGCCCAGGGCCCTGTCGGGCTCTGCGCCACGATGGGTGCCAACCTCATGGGCGCCGGCCAGATCATCGCCGTCGAGGCCAGGCCGGAGCGGCAGGAGCTGGCCAAGCGGTTCGGCGCCGACACGATCGTCGACTTCACCCAGGGCGACCCGGTCGAGCAGATCATGGACCTCACCGGCGGAGAGGGTGTCGACGCCGCCATTGAAGCCTTCGGCTTCCCGCAGACGTTCGAGGCGTGCGTGCGGGTGACGAAGGCCGGCGGCCGGGTGTCGAACATCGGCTACCACGGCGAGAACCCGAACCCGCTGCAACTGCCGCTCGACGCGATTGGGCTGGGGATGAACGACAAGTCCATCCACACCGGCCTGTGTCCGGGCGGAAGCGAGCGCATGACCCGGTTCTTCCGCCTCCTGCAGTCCGGACGCATCGACCCGACGCCCATGACCACGCACCGGTTCGGCTTCGACGACATCGAGCGGGCCTTCGACATGATGTCCAGCAAGGAGGACGGGGTCATCAAGCCGCTGATCACCTTCTGAGCAGCGAGCGGCTCAGCAGTCACAACGGCCCGGAGCTGAGCGAACCCTCTCCCTGGGCCACCCATGCGACCCAAAGGAGTGCGATATGGCTCGACGCGACATCGAGTTCAACGCCGAAGGCATCACCTTGCGCGGCTGGTTCTACCCCGCCGAGGGCGCCGGCGGCACGGCTCCCACCATCGTCATGGCCCACGGCTTCTCGGCTGTGAAGGAGATGTACCTGGACCGGTACGCCGAGACCTTCGCCGCCGCCGGACTCAACTCCCTCGTGTACGACAACCGCAACTTCGGCACCAGCGACGGCGAGCCTCGCCAAGAGATCGACCCCTGGGCCCAGGTGCGCGACTACCGCCACGCGATCACCTACGCCACCACCCTGCCCGAGGTCGACGCCGACCGGATCGGCGTCTTCGGCAGCAGCTACTCCGGCGGCCACGTGCTCGTCGTCGCCGCGCTCGACCGCCGGGTCAAGGCGGTGGTCAGCCAGGTCCCGCTGGTCAGCGGGCACGACAACTTCCGCACCCTCGTCCGGTCGGACTTCATCGACGACTTCCGCGCCCAGTTCGACGCCGACCGCGCCGCCCGCTTCCACGGCGAGAAGCCTGCGATGGTCCCGGTCGTGGACCCGGACCCGCTTGCCCCGTCCGCGCTGCCCACCCCGGATTCCTACACCTGGTTCACCGAGACCCACGAGCAGCGGGCGCCGTCTTGGCGCAACGAGGTCACCCTGCGTAGCGTCGAGATGCTCACCGAGTACGAACCGATCACCTACGTGCCCTACATCAGCCCCACCCCGCTGCTGATGCTGCCGGCGCAGAACGACGTGCTTACTCCGACCGACCTGGCGGTCGCCGCGTACGAGAAGGCGCGCGAGCCGAAAAAGCTGCAGTTTCTGCCCGGTGGGCACTTTGACGCCTACGTCGACGGCTTCGACGTCTCCGGCCCGGCCGCCCGCGACTGGTTCGTCGAGCACCTCACCCGCTGACCGCTTCTATTGAGGTTTTCTCACCAGGATTCGCCGTCCACGGACGAGCAAGAGAGGCATCGCTGCAGGTCAGCGTCGTGAGTCGGCCGAGCGCCGAGTGCCTCTTGGCGGGAGCCTGTTCCGAGGGGCCGCGCTGGAAGTCCCTGACGACTCGCTGCAGGCCTGGCCAGCGGCATCAATCACAGCCTTCAACCGGCACGGATTCCTGGTGAAAAAACTTCATTACCTGACTGTCTGGCTGTGCCAGCGGCCTATAGCTGAGGTTTCACGCGGTTGAACGGACACCCGGTCGCTCGGACGAACACAGCCGAGTGAATGCTGTCCTATGCTCGAAAACGCAATCTGGGCTATGTCGGCCCAGTGTTTGACCCGACCTTGCGATCCCTCATCGTTGGTTGTTGGAGTAGTCGACGAGCGCCTCCGGGGGCTCCACCACACAACTGCCAGTCCTACGTTGACTTAGCCGCTCCCACGGGCGAGGACGGCAACACCGGAGCGAGCCCGGCAATCCATGCGCTAGTTTGAATTGTGCCGCGGCTCAGGCTGCCTGAGGAAGAAGATGCAGGCGGCCGACGCTTCACATTTTCGGCCGGTTACTGGTGACGCGGCCGCCAACCCCCATCAGGAGTCTGGTTGAACCTCGGCGAGCGCCTGCTGCATGTCCTCCATGTTCATCACGGGGAGGAACTCCACGGTGGCACCAAGTTCCTGATACAGCGGTTCCGCGATGGCAGGCATCAACGCTGGTGACTCAAGATCGAAGACGATCGATGCCCCGCGCATGCCATTTTGCTCGTGGAAGTAGGCAGCCTCCGGCTGCACTCGCTTCATGAGGTCCTGCATGAGCGGGCCGATCCGGCCGGCACGCATGGCCTGGCTCCCGGCCTCAGCTGGCACCTGCAGTCTCAGCATCATCCGCATGTCTCCACACCTCCGGGTGTTCGGAGGGAGATGAGGTTCCAAGTTCCGACCGCGTTGGGCCAGAGTCGTTGGACCCCCGTCAACTCGTCAACGCAGACCCTCAGGGCCAGCTCTCACAGAGGCCCGGTGCCGTACACAGAACATTCGCAGACCTGTTCAGCAAGCGGGCGAGGGACCGGACTGACACCGGCAGGGCTCCGCCTGTTACACAGAGCGATCAGCGAGTGCCTGGAGGAGGCTCAGGCTTGGATCCGAGTACTCGACGACCTACGCTCCCGCGCGACCTGCTTGTCGCAGCTGAACACAGCGCACAGTGCGTGAGCACTCACGATCCCTGGGTTGTGGGTTCGAGCCCCACCCGCCCCACCACGTGCCTCTCGGTCGCTGACCGTGTCCGAGGTCGTCAGTCGGTCCGCGCTTCCAGGATGCAGAGGGGTCCGGCTGGTACGACGTGGGTCAGCTCGAACCCGGCACTGGAGAGGAGTGCACGGAACTCGCCCTCCGTTCGCTCCCGACCCGCGTGGTTCTTGAGCATCACAAGATCCACCAGAGTCGCGCCGGGGAAGTCCGTAGCCCGGGAGAGGACACGCTCCACGAGGAGCAGTCGGCCGTGGGCGGGAACCGCCTCGCGCAGGCGACCCAGTATCTGCCCGGCCGACTCGTCGTCCCAGTTGTGCAGCACGAACTTGACGAGGTAGGCGTCGGCGCCGGGAGGAACGCGGTCGAAGAACGAACCGGCAACCACCTCGACACGCTCGGCCACACCCGGCTCACGCAGGCTGTCGTGCAGCGAGGCCACGGCGGAGGGGCGGTCGAACAGCACGCCCCGCAGCCGCGGGTTCGCCTGCAGCACAGCGGCGAGCAGGTGCCCCCGGCCACCGCCCACGTCGACCAGCGTGGCGAAGACGGAGAAGTCATAGGCCGCCACGATTGCCGGCGTGAGGCGGCTGGACCCGCCCGTCATGGCCGCGTCGAAGACAGCCCCGGCCGCGGGGTCGACGTCCTCGAAGTACTGCCACAGCGACATCCCGTAGACCGCGTCGACCGAAGGCTGACCTGTACGGATGCTGTGCGGCAAGGCCGCCCAGGAACGCCATTCCCACTCGGAACCGAACATGCGAGCGACGTCGCGCAACGATTTGGGATGGGTTGAGGCGAGCGTGGCCGATCGCGCGGTCTGCGCGAAGCGCTGTCCCTCGAGCTCCTCGAACACGCCGTGGGCGGCGAGGGCCCGCAGCAGCCGGTAGAGGGACGGCGCGTGGCTGCGCGTGGCCTCGGCGAGGTCATCGACGGATCGCGGACCCTCCGCTACGAGGTCAGCGACGGCGAGCTCCGCGGCCGTCTCCACCGCACGTGCAAGCCCTTGCCCGCGCAGCATCCCCACCACCGCGAGAAGTTCATCATCGTCCTGCACGGCCCGGCGGTCACTGTCGGCGGATCCCGACAGGTCGACCAGACCCGCCTTGCCGCTTGGTGTGGACGCAGCAGATCCCGGTCGGGTCATGATTGGGCAGCTTTCACCGCTGTGCCCAATTTACAGGCGCGAGCCGCGGTGGCCCGAGCGGGATCTCCGAGCGATGGCTGATCGTGGACGTGCAAGGGGCCGATCTCATCGGTCTTTCCCGTCGCACGGTAGCGAGCCTCCAGCCGCGCCGCGGTGCAGTTCACCAGCCGAGGAACCTCAGCCGGCACGTGCAATTCGGCTCGATTCAGCGTGCTGCTCGACGCCATCATGCGATTCCCCTCAGAAGATCTCGGCTCCGGGCGTCAGGACGATCGCCGGGTCGTAGTGCTCCTTCGCCGTGCGCAGGGCCTGGTAGCCCGACCCGTAGTGGGTCCGCCAGTCCTCCGTGGTCAGTGGCGTGCTGCCGATGGGGTAGAGCGTTCCGCCCAACGCGCGGGCCCGCTCGTACATCGAGCGCGCCTCATGCAGCTGGGTCGGCACGTAGTCCGGATCCTCCGGCGAACCGGAGGTGCAGATGTCGAAGAGGACGACCTGCTCCTCCTCGGGCAGCCGCAGGGCGCAGGGCCGCGCGGCGTTGCGGATCGGGAACAGCAGCACGAAGCCGGCCGGCCCGAGCTCTTCCGCGGCCAGCTCGGCCAGCGCGTCCGCGACGAAGGCCTCGATGCGCGAGCCGGGGAGGAAGACGTCTCTCCACACCCGCGGCAGGTGGGTCAGTCCGAGGGCCTCGAGTTGCTCGTCGACGACGGTGGAGAAGGCGAGCGTGTCCAAGTCCATGACGGTGCGGGCCCCAGGGGCGCTGCGAAGCCCGGCCAGCAGTGCCGAGTCGCTGGACGTTGATGAGTAGAACTCGACCACGTGCAGGAGGTACGACCAGCCTCCCTGCGCACTCGGCAGGACCTGCCCGTAGAGCCCATCGACCCGGTCTCGCGTGGTGAGCGTCCGCAGATCGGCGAAGAAGGCGTCCGCGTCGTCGTACCCGAGGAGGTGGTAGCGGGCCCGGGGGGCGACCGGCGTCAGCGCCAGCGTGGCCTCCACGATCACCCCGTACTGGCCGACACCGCCCAGGACGGCGGAGAACAGCTCGGGGTGCTCGCTGGAAGAGCAGGTCATGAGTTGGCCCTCGCCGGTGACCACCTGCAGCGCGAGGACGTTGTCCACCTGGGGACCGCGCCGGAAGCTGGCCGCGCCGATGCCGCCCATCGACAGCGTGCCACCGACCGACAGACCCGTGTAGCCGGTCACGACCGGCGGCGACCAGCCGAGCGGAACGGTCCGGCTCAGCACCTGTCTCCACGTCGCGCCGGCCTGCACCCGCATCCGACCGTCCTGGATGGGACCGATGTCGTCCAGCGTGGACATGTCGATGACCAGCCCGCTCTCCACCTGGGCCTGTCCGGCAGTGCTGTGCCCCTGACCACGCGCGGCGACCGGAAGCGCCTGGTCGCCGCAGGACCGCAGCGCCTCTACCACGTCGCGCACCGCGGCCGGCCGGAGCACCGCCGAGGGCATGCGGTGCACCACGCGGCCGTAGTCGCGGGCGCAGGCGGTGAGCGTTGCCTCGTCCGTGACGAGAACTGCGTCGAGCCCAGGAAGTGAGATCGTCATGAGCGCGCGCCGTCCTCTCGACGCATCGCACGGGGCCGCGCCGACGCGCCTCGGGCCAGATGCTCGGACTGTTTCGGCTGTCGAGGTGGGCTTCCAGGCTAGGAGGTCAGGATCAGGGCGTCCATGGCTCCCGGCCGGCGCCACGAGCCGACTAACCGCCATGCCCTATCACGTCCCGGCACTCCGGCAATCATGCCGCCTGCGCGGGTGCAGGTCGGTTGAGCAGTCCGCGTAAGACCCGGGTATCCGACGCCTTACGCTTACGCCCGAACTGCGGCGACGCAGGTGGGCACAGCGCGCAGTGCGTGAGCACTAATGATCCCCGGGTCGTGGGTTCGAGCCCCACCGCCCCACAACGAGCCTTCCATCAGCGTAGATGGGAGCTGAGATCACATAGGGGGTCCCGCACAGCGCTCCTACAGCGGAGCAGCCTCATCTCCGGAGTGAGACGCCACGCTCCCGGCGATGGTTGCCGAAGAGCTCTGTCCGCGCCGGATTCAGTGGAGACTCCGAACTGATGCCCCGACGGGCCTCGCCTCGTCCGCCGCCGCGACCGCGGTTGAGCAGACCGTGCTTCCCAGTCGGTTACTTCCGCCTCTTGCACCCGCGGGCAACCGGCGAAACAGTCCCCTGCACCCGACGGGGGTCCCTGGACAGGCGGTGCCGCAGCCAAGAGGAGGAGCGCCTCCACACGCCCCGGGCAGGTTCCACGCGGCGGCGCCTCACCACCAGGGCTCGAGTGCCCCGTGGGATCCACAAGGAGGTTCTGCCATGACCCTCGATGAGAACAGGCTCAACGAGCTGCTCGGCCGCTTCGTCACCGACTTCGGCGGCAGCTACCAGGCCTTGAGCGCCGTCCTCGGTGATCGGTTGGGGCTGTACCGGGCGCTGCAGATGACCATGCCGGCCACCCCCGAGGAGGTGGCGGCCGAAGCGCGCGCCGCGGAGCGCTACGTGCGTGAGTGGCTGGCCGGCCAGGCCGCCGGCGGCTACGTCACCTACGACCCGGCCAGCGGCCGTTATTCGCTCACCGAGGAGCAGGCGTTCCTCCTCGCGGACACGGGCGGGCTGCAAGCGGCCGCCGCCTTCCACATTCCGGTCGCAGTGGCCAAGAACATCGAGCGGATCACCGAGGCGGTCCGTACCGGCGGCGGCTTCCCCTGGCACGACCACGACCCTGAACTCTTCGAGGGCGTGGAGCGTTTCTTCCGCCCGGGCTACGCGATGAACCTCGTCTCCTCGTGGATCCCCGCCCTCGACGGCGTCGAGGCCAAGCTGAGGGCCGGGGCTCGGGTGGCCGATGTCGGTTGCGGGCACGGGTCCTCGACCCTGCTGCTGGCCGACGCCTTCCCCGCCTCGGAGGTCATCGGCTTCGACTACCACCCGGCGTCGATCGACCTCGCCCGCAAGCGGGCCGTCGAGGCCGGAATCTCCGACCGGGTCTCCTTCGAGGTCGCATCCGCCGCAGACTTCCCCGGCACGGACTACGACCTGGTGGCGATCTTCGACGCCCTCCACGACATGCCCGACCCCCTGGGCGCGGCCAAGCACATCCGCGAGGTGCTGGAGGAAGACGGGACCCTCCTCCTCGTGGAGCCGATGGCCGGTGACCGGGTCGAGGACAACCTCAACCCCGTGGGAAGGCTCTACTACGGGGCGTCCACGGTCATCTGCGTGGCGCACTCCATGTCGGCGGAACCCCGGACCGCCCTTGGCGCGCAGGCGGGTGAGGCGACGTTGACCGAGCTCCTGCACGACGCCGGGTTCGGCTCGGTCCGGCGGGCTGCGGAGACGCCCTTCAACATCGTGCTGGAAGCCCGCATCTGACCCCGCGCGCTCCACGAGCACGTGTCGGCGGTGGGGTTCGCCCGGCCGCATCCGGGGATCACCACCCTGCAGGCCGGTGTGCCCTACTTCCCCGCAACCGCAACGCCCCGCGATCACGAGGGCGCACCTGCCCAGGGAGGTGCGCCCTCCTCCGCTTCGAGACCGGTCACACCCGAAGTTGAAGAGGGCGACCGGTGACCACGCCCTCAACGGGGACGGAGCGAGCACCTCCACACCGCGTCCGTCGGGCGGGTGGGGATGCGCTAGGTCCGTCGCGGCGACACCCGAGTATTCGACTCCAGGTCCCGGGTCGTCCGGACTCTTGATCCCTGGGCCATGGGTTCGAGCCCACCGGCCCGCGCAAGAACCCGCAGGCCGGCGTGGCGCTGTCTGGCGAGGTCGCGATCCTCGGCCGGTGCCCACAACCGCTTCGTGACCAGCCCGTCGTGGGTGGAATCCGCGCGTTCCGCGAGAGCGGTCAGGTCGTCGTCGAAGAGCCCGGAGTAGCCGTCGAGCGTTCTCACGGTGGAGGCGTGCCTGAACATCCTCTGCACCGCCACGACACCAGCAGCGCTCATCGACCGGGGGCTCGCTGCGGGGTGCCAGATCCGCGATGGTCAGCAGTCGCGGAGGGAGTCGGCCCGGTGAAAAGGAAGAACTGCACCTCCCTCCACTTGAACGTATAGCGCACCCGGGGACTTGTGGCAAGACCCGGGTCGAGCCGCAGAATCGCCGACCGAGGCCGAGAACTGCGGAAGCGGTCCAGGCGCACCGCTGCAGGCAATGGTCGCGAACGCCTCACATCGGAGCTGATGACGTGATCCCCCTGACCACCAGCGTGTTCGATCTCCCCGATCACCTCTCCCCCAAGGCCGACCCGGCGCTGATCGCCGGCGACGAGCAGCACTTCGCGGCCATCGCGGAAAGCCTCGAGCAGTCGATCGCCGACCTGTCCGACCGCCTCGGCACCGAGCGCAGGGCGCCCGGCGGCACCGGCCAGGAGGCGCTCGACCGGGACCTGGAGGTGCACCGGCTCACCGCCCGCCTGCGCGCCCTGCGTCGCTTCGGTCTGGACCTGTGCCTCGGGCACTTCGTCCGCGCGGACGATCCCGAGCCCGTGTACGTCGGACGACTGGGTCTCACCGACAGCACGGGTCGCCGGCTGATCGTCGACTGGCGCTCCCCCGCGGCCGAGCCGTTCTTCGGCGCGACCCACGCCGACCCGATGGGTGTGGTGAGCCGCCGCAGGTACCGGTGGACCCGTGGCCGGGTCACCGACTACTGGGACGAGGTGTTCACCGCCGACGGGTTCGCCGGGCACGCCGCCGCGCTCGACGACCAGTCCGCCTTCATCGCGAGCCTGGGCAGCAGCCGCTCCCCCCGGATGCGGGACGTGCTCGGCACCATCCAGGCCGACCAGGACGCCATCATCCGCGCGGGGTCCCAGGGCGCCCTCGTCGTCGACGGCGGCCCCGGCACCGGGAAGACCGTCGTCGCGCTGCACCGCACCGCCTACCTCCTCTACGCCGACCCGCGCCTCGGACACCACCGGGGCGGCGTGCTCTTCGTCGGCCCGCACCAGCCGTACCTGGCCTACGTCGCCGACGTCCTCCCCAGCCTCGGCGAGGAGGGCGTGCAGACGTGCACCCTGCGGGACCTCGTCCCCGAAGGGGCCGCAGCCGGGGTCGAGCCCGATCCGCGCGTGGCCGACCTGAAGGCGTCCATGGACGTGGGCACGGCGATCGAGACGGCCGTCCGGTTCTACGAGGAGCCACCTCGCAGGGGGATGACCGTCGAGACCGAGTCGTCCGACATCTGGCTCAGCGCCGACGACTGGGCCGAGGCGTTCGAGGCACCGGACCCCGGCACTCCGCACAACGAGGCGCGCGACCGGGTTCTGGACGAGCTGGTCACGATCCTGGTCAATGAGGACGACGGCGACGAACCGGCTGACCAGCTCCGCAGGTCGCTGCTGCAGAACGGGGAGCTGCTCGCCGCCTTCGACCGCGCCTGGCCGCTGCTGGAGGCGACCGACCTCGTCGGGGACCTGTGGTCGGTCCCCGCCTACCTGCGCCGGTGCGCTCCCTGGCTCGATGCCGACGAGGTCCGGCTGCTGCAGCGCGAGGACCCCCGGGCATGGACCGTGTCCGACCTGCCGCTGCTGGACGCCGCACGGCAGCGGCTGGGCGACCCGCAGGTGTCCCGGCGCAGGCGCCGGCAGGACGCCGTCGTCGCCGCGGAACGCGAGCGCATGGCCGACGTCATCGATGAGCTGATCGCGGCCGACGACTCCGAGCTGCTGCTGATGACGAGCCTGCGCCACCAGGACCTGCGGGACGCGCTGGTGGACCAGGCCGCGCTGCCCAGCGCTGCCCCGGACCTGCTCGCCGGCCCGTTCGCGCACGTGGTGGTGGACGAGGCCCAGGAGCTGACCGACGCGGAGTGGCAGATGCTGCTCTTCCGCTGCCCCTCCCGGAGCTTCACCATCGTCGGCGACCGCGCCCAGGCCAGGCACGGGTTCCACGAGTCCTGGCAGGAACGCCTCGGGCGAGTCGGGCTCGACCGGGTCGACGTGGCCTCCCTCAGCATCAACTACCGGACGCCGGTGGAGGTCATGGCCGAGGCGGAGCCGGTCATCCGGGCCGTGCTCCCGGACGCCAACGTGCCGACCTCCGTCCGCAGCACCGGCGTCCCCGTCGGGCACGGACCCGTCTCGGACCTCCACGCGGTCCTCGACACCTGGCTCGCCGCGCACGCCGACGGCACCGCCTGCGTCATCGGCGACCCCGCGTTCTCGGGGACCGCCCGCGTCCGGCCCCTGACCCCGGAGCTGGCGAAGGGGCTCGAGTTCGACCTCGTCGTCCTCGTCGACCCCGAGGCGTTCGGCACGGGCACCGAGGGAGCGGTCGACCGCTACGTCGCGATGACCCGGGCGACCCAGCGACTCGTCGTCCTCACGAGCTCCTGACACGGGCCGCACCGCGGCAGATCGACACGGGCCGGCCCGCTCTCGTGCCAGGCTCCGGGCATGGCCTTCGACCTGCACCGCGCCGACGGTGAAGTGATCCGCTTCGGCAACGACGCCCGCTTCAGCTTCACCGCCACCGGTCACCTCGTGGTGTACGACGCCAAGGGCAACAAGACGCTGTTCAGCCACCACAGCTGGAACTGGCTGGAGGAGCCGGTCCCCCCGCCCGCGGAGTGACCGACCCCGCGCGCGGACACGGGTGGGGCCGGGCCCCTCACGACCGGCGCGTGCGAGGCTCGCCAGGTCCCCGACGAGAGGTGGCCCGCGTGCCGTCCGACACCGTGCTCGCTGCCCGGGTGCAGGCCGTGCTCGACATCCCGCTGCACCAGTTCCTCGGCATGGAGCTCCGGGATCCCGCCGAGCCGTCGGTCGGCATCTGGTTCTCGGTGGACGGGCCGGCGCGGAACCAGGCGGCGGTGCTGCACGGCGGCGTGGTCTACACGCTGTTGGACGTCGCGTCGTTCCTCGCCCTGCTCCCCCAGCTGTCCGATGACGAGCACGCCGTGACCCACGACCTCACGGTGTCGCTGCTCCGGCCGGTGGCCGCCGGGAAGCGCGTCGACGTCGTGGGGACCGTGCTGCGCCGCGGCCGCGCGGTCGCCTTCATGCGCGCCGAGGCGACGGTGGACGGCGACGTGGTCGCCGCCGCCCAGGTCACCAAGAGCGTCGTCCGCCTCCGCTGATCACCACAGCGACATCGATCGGCGGAAGATGCCGGCGATGTCGTCCTCGGTGACCTCGCGGGGACAGGTGGCCAGCAGCCGCTGCTGCTTCATCGTCCCCTCCACCAGGTCGTCGACGTCGCCCTCGCCGAAGCCGACGGCGCCCACGCCGTTGGGGATGTCGATGTCGCGCATCAGGTCCGTCAGCACCATGGGCAGGAAGTCGACCGCGTCCGTCGGCAGACCCGCGTTCGGGGCCAGCAGCTGCGCCGCGCGGACGTGCCGGTCCGGCGCCGCCTCGAAGGTGAAGCGGAAGGCCTCCGGCGCGGTCAGCGCGACCGACATCCCGTGCGGGACCATCGGCTCGTCGGCCGGGTAGTCCTTGGGATGGAAGTCCTTCACCTGGCCGGCGATCGGGTACGCGTTGGCGTGCGGGATGTGCACGCCGGCGTTGCCGAAGCCCATGCCGGCGAAGGTCGCCGCCATCGACATGTCGGTGCGTGCCTGCACGTCGTCCCCGTGCCGCACCGCCCGCCGGAAGGAGCCGGCCAGCAGGGTGAGCGCCTTCTCCGACCACATGTCCGAGATGGGGTTCGAGCCGCAGTAGGGCACCCGCTTCTCGGGCGTCTTGTGCTCGTAGGTCGTGTACCAGCGCGCCGTGTAGCTCTCCAGGGCGTGGCAGAGGATGTCCATGCCCGACGCCGCGGTCACTCCCGGCGGCTGGGTCAGCGTGAGGTCCGGGTCGATCACGGCCAGCGTCGGGCGCAGCATCGCGTGGCTGATCCCGGTCTTCACCCGCGCCGCGATGACGTCCATGACGCAGATCGTGGTGCTCTCCGAGCCGGTGCCCGTCGTCGTCGGGACGGCGATGAGCGGCTTCAGCGGCTTCGACGGCGCCTGCCCCTTCCCCACCGGGGCGTTGACGTAGTCCATGAGCTCGCCGGGGTTGGTGGTCAGCAGGTCGATCGCCTTGGCCGTGTCGATGCTGGAGCCCCCGCCGACGGCGACGAAGGCGTCCCAGGGCCCGGTCGAGCGGGCCTCCTCGATCGCGGCGACGAGGCTGACGTCGGTCGGCTCGACGTGCACGCCGTCGTACACGCGCGCCTCGATGTCGAACTGCGCCATCTGGTCGGCCACCCGCTGCGGGATGCCGGTGGCCGCGAGTCCGGCGTCGGTGACCACCAGCACCCGCCGGACGCCGTACCGGCTCAGGTCGTACCCGATCTCGTCGGAGGCCCCGCTCCCGAACTTCAGCAGCGGCGCTCCGTAGGTGAAGACGGACTCGGGGTGGGCGGGCGAGACGGTGCTCATGACATCCCTCTCTGCGATCGGACCGTGCGGCTGCGCGAGCTGCGCCGAATGTTGCACGTGCTTGTGGCGGGCACCACACCGACGGAATAGTCCACGACGCCGTTCCCCACGTCTGCGACCGGACAGCTCCGAGATCCAGGAGGCCCCTGTGACCGAGGGCTCCACGCAGTACGACGGGCTGGCCCATGTCCGGTACGACGGGGAGATCTGGAGCGGCTACGACGCCCGCACGACCATCGGCGGCCTGGATGAGGCCGGCGTCGAGCCGATCGCCCAGCGCGGCGTCGTCAGCCGGGCCGTGCTGCTGGACATGGCCCGCTTCCGCGGGCGGGACACCCTGGACGAGGGCGAGACCTCCACGCACGAGGACCTGAAGGTCCCCAACCTGGCCACCGACACCATCGCCGACGAGGTGACCTTCGACCCCGACACCGGCGTCGCCCTCGTCCTGCACAACGCGCTGATGCGCGACCTCGGGGTCACGCTGACCGAGATCGCCGACCTCGAGCAGTTCGCCGCCGACTGCGCCGAGGACGGCCGGTACGCCTTCCTCCACGTGGCCGCGCCGCTCGAGGTCGCCAGGGGCAGCGGCTCCCCGGTCAACTCCGTCGTCATCGAGTAGGACTGCCGTGAGCACGTACGACGACCGCCCCTGGCTCGCCCGCTACGGGGACCAGCCGGCGGACTACGACATCGAGTTCGACGACGCCCTGAGCATGTTCCGCGCCGGGCTGGCGCGGGACCCGTCCGGGGACGCGCTGCGGTACTTCGACGGCGTCCTCAGCCGCCAGGAGCTCGACGAGCTCAGCGACGGCCTGGCCGGCGGCCTGCTGGCCAACGGGTTCGCACCCGGCGACCGGCTGGCGGTCTACCTGCAGAACGTCCCGCAGTTCGTCATCGCGATGGTCGCGGCCTGGAAGGCCGGCGGCGTCATGGTGTCGATCAACCCCATGAGCCGGGCCCGTGAGCTGTCCTACCTGCTCGAGGACTCCGGGGCCACCGTCCTCGTCGCCCTGGAGTCGCTGTACGACCAGGTCGCCCGGGACGTCGTGCCGGACACCGACGTCCGGCTGGTGCTGACGACCAGCGAGCTGGAGTTCCAGACCCGCGACGACGAGCGGCTGTTCGCCGGGGTGAGCCGGCAGCGTTCCGAGGGGACGACGGACCTCGCCGAGTTCGTCGCCGAGCACCGGGGGCAGACGCCGCCGCCGGTGCAGCTGGGCCCGGACGACGTCGCGTTCCTGACCTACACCTCGGGGACGACGGGGGTGCCCAGGGGCGCCATGAACACCCACCGGAACGTCGTCTTCACCGCACAGGTCTACCGCGACTGGGTGCGGGCCGGGCAGGACGGCGCCATCTTCGGCATCGCCCCGCTGTTCCACATCACCGGGCTCATCGGGCACATCGCGGTCAGCATGCTGGCCCCCGCGCCGCTGGTGCTGGCCTACCGGTTCGAGCCGCAGGTCGTCCTGGACGCCTTCCTCGAGCACCGGCCGACGTCCACCATCGGCGCGATCACCGCGTTCACCGCCCTGCTCAACGCACCGGGGATGACCGCGGACCACTTCGCGTCGTTCACGTCGATCTACTCTGGCGGTGCCGCGATCTCACCGACCGCCGAGCGACGGTTCCTCGAGGCCACCGGCAAGCAGGTGCACAACGCCTACGGGCTGACCGAGACGACCTCGCCCATGACGGTCACGCCGTTCGGCTCGCCGTCCCCGGTCGACCCCGACTCGGGGGCACTGTCGGTCGGCGTCCCCGCACCCAACACGATCGTGCGCATCCAGGACGACGACGGCGAGGACCTGCCGCTCGGCGAGGTCGGCGAGATCGTCGCCGAGGGACCGCAGGTGGTCGCCGGCTACTGGGGCAAACCGGAGGAGACCGCCGCCAACCTGCCCGGCGGCGCGCTCAGGAGCGGCGACGTCGGCTTCATGGACCCCGAGGGCTGGGTGTTCATCGTCGACCGCAAGAAGGACATGATCAACGCGTCGGGCTACAAGGTGTGGCCGCGCGAGGTGGAGGACGTCCTCGCCGAGCACCCGGCGGTCCGCGAGTCGGCGGTCGTGGGTGTCCCCGACGAGAAGCGCGGCGAGACGGTGCGGGCCTTCGTCAGCCTCGTGCCGGGCGCGAGCGCCACGCCCGAGGAGCTCATCGCGCACTGCAGGGAGCGCATGGCGGCCTACAAGTACCCGCGCAGCGTCGTCCTGGTCGACGAGCTGCCGAAGACGGTCACCGGCAAGATCCTCCGCCGCGAGCTGCGTGGCGGCTCCTGACCGACCGTCCCTGGTCCGACCGCGAGGGGGAACGCGTGAGCACGCAGGCGAGGCACTCGATCTGGCGGCGCATGCCGGTGGACCGGATGGACGAGATCGAGAAGGACAGCGGAGCGGGCGTGCTCGCCAAGAGCCTCGGGCTCTGGCAGCTGACCGCGATCGGCGTCGGCGGCATCATCGGCGTCGGGATCTTCTCCCTCGCCGGCCTGGTGGCGGCCGGCGACGAGGACAACCCCGGCGTCGGCCCGGCCGTGCTGATCGCCTTCCTCATCGCCGGGCTGGCCTCCGCGGCCGCGGCGCTGTCCTACGCCGAGTTCGCCGGGATGATCCCGCGGGCGGGCTCCGCCTACACCTACGGCTACGTGGCCCTCGGCGAGGTCATCGGGTGGTTCATCGGCTGGGACCTGCTGCTGGAGTACATCGCCATCGTCGCGGTCGTGGCGATCGGCATCTCCGGCTACCTGGAGGCGTTCCTCGACGGCTTCGGGCTCAGCCTGCCGGTGTCGGTCACCGCGTCGGCCGAGGAGGGCGGTGTCGTCAACGTCCCGGCCGTCCTGATCTGCCTGCTCGTGACCTTCATCCTCAGCCGGGGCACCAGGACCTTCGGCCGGTTCGAGCTCGTCGCCGTGGCGATCAAGATCCTGCTGATCCTGTTCATCATCGGGCTGGGCATCTTCTACATCGACGCCGGGAACTACGACCCGTTCATGCCGGCCGGGTTCGGCCCCGTGCTCACCGGCGCGGCCACCGTCTTCTTCGCGGTCTTCGGCTACGACGCCATGAGCACCGCCGCCGAGGAGGCCGAGGACGGCAAGAAGCACATGCCGCGGGCGATCATCCTGTCGCTGGTCATCGCGATGGTGCTGTACGTGGCGGCCACGCTGGTGCTCACCGGGATGCAGAACTACCAGGAGATCGACCCGACGGCCGGCTTCGCCTCGGCCTTCACCAGCGTCGGCCTGCCGGTGATCGCCGGCATCATCTCGGTGTTCGCCGTGCTGTCCATCCTGACCGTCATGCTGACCTTCCTGCTCGGCGTCACCCGGGTGTGGTTCTCCATGAGCCGCGACGGGCTGCTGCCCCCGTGGTTCGCCGGGGTGGACCGCCACGGCACCCCGCAGCGGGTGACGTGGATCGCCGGCATCGGATCGGCCCTGCTCGCCGGCGTCTTCCCGATCCGCGCCGTCGCGGACCTGACGAACATCGGCATCCTGTCCGCGTTCATCGTCGTGTGCGTCGCAGTTATCCTGTTCCGCTACACCCGGCCCGACACGCCCCGCTCCTTCCGGCTGCCCCTCATGCCCTTCGTCCCCGCGTTCGGGGTCCTGTCGTCGCTGTTCCTGATCTGGCAGCTGCCCTGGGAGACCTGGGCGCGCTTCGGGGTCTGGCTGGTCATCGGCTTCGTCATCTACTTCGCCTACGGCCGCAGGCACTCGCTGCTGAACCCGGACAGCCCGCACCACCGGCGCGCGGCGCCCGCCCCGCCGCGCGAGTGAGCGGAGCGGTCAGCAGGCCGGGCCCGTGACCGAGCCCGCGGCGGCACGTGCCGCCGCAGCGCTCCGGCGGCACGCTCCCGAGCTCGCCGGCCTGCCGCTGCGGGAGCTGGGCCGCGGGCTGGACAACACCGCCTTCGCCGCGGGCGAGCTGGTCCTCCGGGTGGCCGACGGCACCGACGTGGCGCGCGAGGCGGCCCTGCTGGAGCTCCTCGCGCCGCGGCTGCCGCTGGCCGTCCCCGTCCCCGTGTTCGCCGACGGGGACGCCGGCGTCCTCGGCCACCGGCTGCTGCCGGGACGGCCGCTGCTGGGGCGAACGCCGCGCCGGGCACCGGCGCCGTCCTCGGCCGGTTCCTGCGCAACCTGCACGCCACCGACCCCGACGCGGTGCGCGCCTTCATCGACGTGGAGGACGCCGACCCCGCCGAGTGGCTGGTGGACCTCGACGGGCCCGCCGAGCTGCTGCGCGTGGTCCGGTCCAGCGTGCCGCGTGCCTCCCCGCTGCGCGCGGTGGCGCACGCGGACCTCGGCGCCGAGCACCTCCTCGCGGAGGGAACGCGCGTCACCGGCGTGATCGACTGGTCGGACTGCGCGGTCACCGACCCGGCCCTCGACTTCGCCCGGCTGTACCGCGACTTCGGGCCGGCCTTCCTCGCCGAGGCCCTGCAGGCGTACGGCGGCCTGCCCGACGCCGGGCCGCGGATCGAGTTCTTCGCGCGCTGCGCCGCCCTCGAGGACCTCGAGTACGGCCTGCGGACCGGCCGCGCGGAGTACACCGAGGCCGCCCGGCGCAGCACCGCGTGGCTCTTCCCCGCATGAGCCGCCGGTCCTCGGACTCCGCCCTCGTCGTCGACCTCGACGGCGTCCTGCGGATCTGGGACCCGGCGATCGTCTCCTCCGCCGAGCGACGAGCCGGTCTGCCCCCGGGCGCGCTCGACCGCGCGGCATCCGCCGACGCGGCCACCCTGCGGGCCGTCGTCACCGGCCGGATCAGCGACGCCCGGTGGCGGGCGGGGATCGCCACACGGCTGGTCGCCGTCCACGGGGAGGCCGCGGCCGGAGCGGTGGCCGCCTGGTCGGGCCCCTGCGGAGAGGTCGACCGGCGGGTCGTCGCCGTCCTCCGCGAGCAGCGCCGCTCCCGTCCCGTGGCGCTGCTGAGCGATGCGACCGACCGGCTGCCCCGCGACCTGCAGCGGCTGGGACTGGACGACGAGTTCGACGCCGTCTTCAACAGCTCGGCGCTGGGCCGGGCCGAGCCCGATCCGGAGGTGTTCGTCGCGGTCTGCTCGGCCTCCGGGCTGCCGCCGGATCGGTGCGCTTCGTCGACGACCAGCAGGTCGACGTCGACGCCGCGGCGCGGGTGGGACTCCGGGCCCACCTGTACAGCGCCCCGGCGATCTGACCGTCGTCCTGCGGGACGGCTCCGGCTGACCGGTGCTGGCGGGGTCCCAGGATGGACGCGTGCCCGTTCCCGCCCCTGTCCCTCGCCTCCCACGCAGCGTGACGTGGGGCCTGCTCGCCGCGTGGGCCGTCCACGACGCGGAGGAGCTGGTCACCATGCCCGGCTGGGCGGACCGCGCCCGGCCGCGCCTGGAGCGCACCCTGCCCCGGGCGCCGGCGCGGGTCCGGGACGCGTTGAGCGTCTCCCGCCCGCACGCGACCGTGGCCATCGGCCTCGTGGGCGCCTTCGTCGCCGCCGCCTCGGCCCGAGGTGCGCGCACCGGCGGCGCCGATCCGCTCTACCAGGCCACGCTGGCCGGCTTCGGGTGGCACGCCGTCCCCCATGTCGCCTCCGCGGTGGTCACGCGGGGCTACACCCCGGGCGTGCTCACGGCCCCCACGGTCGTCGTGCCGTTCGCGCTCTGGGCGCGGTCGAGGCTCCGGCGCGCCGGGGTCCCGGTGGCACCGACCGCCCGCGCAGCGGCCGTGTTCGGACCCCTGGTCGTGGTCGGGGCGCACGTCGCGGCGTCCGGTCTGCTCCGGCTCGCCGACCGGTGGCGGCAGGGACGCCGTGCCGGGAATTCCCCGTGACCCGTGTCGATCCAGGCCGCGGCCGTTCGACGTCCTGGTGAGAGGCCGGTGACCGAGCCGGTCGTTCCCCCTGGAGGACGTCGTGACCGCCACGCTGACCACCGCCACCACCACCCGCTCGATCGTCGGCGCCGGCCTGGCCGCCACGGCGGTCGCCGCCCTCGCGACCAGCACCGTCGCCGCCGCGGGCTCGGCCGCCGGGATCAGCCTCGACGTGAGCGGGGCGCCCATCCCGGTGTCCGGCTTCGCGGTGCTGACCGTCGTGTTCTCCCTGGTGGGTGTTGCGCTGGCCGCCGTGCTGGCCCGTCGCGCCCGGCAGCCGCGCAGCACCTTCGTGCGCACGACCGTGGTGCTCACCGCGCTCTCGCTGGTCCCCGACCTGGTCGCCGACGCCACGACCGGCACCCGGGTGCTGCTGATGGTCACCCACCTCGTCGCCGCGGCGATCGTCGTCCCCACCGTGGCCCGTCGCCTGCCCACCGCCCGCCGGGACTGACCGGTCGGCGGCACGACCGGGCCCGCGCCGTCCCGTGCCGCGACAGGATGCGCGCGTGGAGGACGACTGGGACGACTCGGTGTCGATGCGGCTGGCCGCCCTGGCGCTCGACCGGGGCCGGCTGACCGACGACCTGGTGACGGCGCTGGCGGTGCGCGGCACCCTGCTGGTCGACCTCGCGCTGCGCGGCCGGGTGCGGGACACCGAGGACGCCGTCGAGTTCGACGACCCGCCGTCCGGCTCCGCCCCCGCCGACCGGCTGCCGGCCGAGGGCGCCGACTCGCTGACCGACCTGCTCCGCGGCGGCCCGGTCGACCAGGAGGAGCTCGCCGCCGAGCACCTGCGTCGCGGGTCGTGGACGGTGCGCCGCCGGCTGCTCGGCACCCGCTACGTCGACTGCCGGGCCGACCGCACGGCGGCCGACGAGCAGGTCCTCGAGGAGCCACGGCGGCGGGAGTGGACGCCGGAGGACGCCGCCCTCGCCGCGGTCGCCGGCACCCTCGGCTTGCTGGCCACGCCGCAGGAGCGGGCCGGTGAGGGACTCCTCGCGCACACCGGGCCGGTGCGCTGGCTGGTCGACCTGGTCGTCGACGAGGTCGACCGCGATCACCCGGGGCCGGTTCCTGCGCGGCGCGGTCAGCTCCGCCGACGGAACCCCGGGCTGACCGCGGGCCGGGTCGCGCACCCGGCGGATCGGGGCTCGACGGGCGCGCGCGGGCTCCCCGTCGCAGGATGGCGCGTGTCCATCGACCACACCGCCACGTTCCCGGCCGGTCCGGACGACGTCCTCGCCGTCCTCACCGACGAGGCCTTCCTCCGCGACTACGCCCAGGTCCTCGGTGCCCGGCTCGAGTCGGTGGAGAGCGTCCCGGACGGCGGCAGCCCGCGCACGACGGTGCGGCTCGTCGTCCCCACGCTGGGCATCCCGGCGGTGTTCACCCGCTTCGTGGGCCGCGAGGTCGCCGTCGCCGACCGGCGGAGCTGGACGGCGGACGGCGACGGTGGGCACCGCGGGGTGTTGCAGGTGGAGACGCGCATCCTCGGCCGGACGGCGGCGGTGCGCGGCGAGCGGCGGCTCCGCCCGACCGCCGCCGGCACCCGCTCCACGGTCACCGGCGAGGCGGAGGTCGACGCGCCGGTCGTCGGGCGGCAGGCCGAGGCCGCCGTCCGGGAGCTGGCGATGGTCGTGCTGCGCCGCGAGGACGACGTGCTGCGCCGCTGGCTCGGCACCCCGGACTGAAGAAGGATCTCCCTGCCCCCGCCCCTCGGCCTCCTCCCGGGTACCGCCGCGAGCTTGCGAGTGGTGGGGAGGAGGGGGTCCTTCTACTGCAGGGAGGCCGTTCGTCAGGGTCCGGTGAAGTCGGCCGTGGCCCCACGGAAGCGGCGCCGTCGGGCACGCACCCGCTCCCCGTCGTGGCGACGCCGCAGGTGCAGCCGCTCACGGTGCGACTCGGGCGAGTGGACGACGGTGACCGGGCACGGCGCGTGCAGGGCGCACTGCATGCTCGTCGACCCGAGCAGCATGCTGGAGAACCCGCCGTGACCCCGGCTGCCGACCACCAGCAGGTCCGCACCGGCCGACTCCCGGATGAGCGCGTCCGCCGCCGAGCCGAGGACGGCCGTCACGTGGATCTCCGGGTGCGGCTCCGGGACGTCGCGGAGCACCTCGGCGATGAACGTCTCGGCCCGCTCCACCGCCGCGGCCGTCGCCTTGTCGTACTCGAAGTCACCGATCGCGTCGAAGTCCATCCACGCCTCGGGTGGCCGGTGGGAGATGACTGCCTCGACGGGCACACCCCGTCGGACGGCGTCCTCGACCGCGAACCGCACCGCGGCCCGTGCTCCCGCCGAGCCGTCCACACCCACGACCACGCGCGGCCCCCGCGCCTGGGGACCCTCGACCCGTTCGGCCTGCTCGGTCATGACCGCCTCCTCGCAGGCCGGCCGCCGAGGCCCCGGTGCCCGCGGACGACCGGCACCGTCGATCATGCGTGTTCCGCCGCGGAGGCGACAGGGCCCTCGGTCCCGGCGCGCGCTCGGGGGCGCGAGGACCGCCCGCCTCGGCGTACCGTCCGCCTCATGACCGCGGAGCCGGCGTCCGCCGAACGTCTGCTCGCCGGGCGCTATGCGCTCAGCGAGGTCCTCGGCCGTGGCGGCATGGGCGTCGTCTGGCGGGCCACCGACCTGAAGCTGGACCGGCCGGTGGCGGTCAAGGAGGTCACCTTCGCGCTGCACCTGTCCGACGAGGAGCGCCGCCTGCTGCGCGAGCGCACGATGCGCGAGGCCCGCACCGCCGCCCGCCTGGACCACCCGTCGGTCACCTCGGTCTACGACGTTGTCGAGGAGGACGGCCGTCCCTGGCTGGTCATGGAGCACGTGGAGTCGTGCAGCCTGCAGCAGGTCCTCGACGGGCAGGGCCCGCTGCCGTGGCCGGCGGTCGCCCGCATCGGGCTCGACGTGCTCGCCGGGCTGACCGCCGCGCACGAGGCCGGGATCGTGCACCGCGACGTGAAGCCGGGCAACGTGCTGGTCGCCCCCGACGGGCGGGCCTGTCTCACCGACTTCGGCATCGCGACCGCCGCCGGCGACCCGGCGATCACCACGACCGGCGCGATCATCGGCTCGCCCTCCTACATGGCACCCGAGCGCGCCCACGGCGAGCAGCCCGGGCCGGCCGTGGACCTGTGGTCCCTCGGCGCGACGCTCTACACCGCGGTCGAGGGCCGCCAGGCGTTCGCCCGCGGTGAGCCCATGGCCACGCTCATGGCGGTCGTGACCGAGGAGCCGCCGCCGCCCGTCCACGCCGGTCCGCTCGAGCCGGTGCTGCGCGGCCTGCTCACCAAGGACCCGGCGCATCGGATGACCGCCGAGCAGGCACGCCGCGAGCTGCACGCGGCCCTCGACTCGACGCGGGGCGCCACACCCTGGGCACCGGAGCCCGCGCCGCCGCAGGCGGAGCGGCCGGCGCCCGAGCACGAGCAGGTGGAGCGGATCGACGCCGCGGACCTGCGCGCCCTGGCGGCCGCGTCGGCGACCGTGATCGGTGCCGTGGCCCGGGATGCCCGGGACCAGGCCCGCCACCTGGCCGAGCGCAGACGGGAGCGCCGGGAGGTCCGGCGGCGCGAGACCGCACCCCCGGAGGCGCCGCCCGCGCCCCCGGCGGGACGTCGGCCCGCGGAACGACCCGGCAATCGGCCGCAACGGCGCCGGTTCCGCCGTCGCTGGGTGGTCGTCCCGGTGCTGGTGGTGGTGCTCGCGCTGCTCGCCGTGGCCGCCGGCCTGGTCGTCCTCGCCGGGGCTCTGCTCGGCTGGTGACGCGGACCACCGCGTCCTGCGGCAGGCTCGGACCATGACGACGCCGTCCGCCGAGACCCCGCAGCCCCGCGACATCGCCCTGGAGCTGGAGACCCCCGAGCAGGCCGCCGACCTGGAGGCGCAGAGCGAGCCGTCGGAGGAGACCGCGCCGGGCGAGTGAGCGGCCGGCCTCCGGGTAGCGCTGCACGCATGCGCAGCCGCGACGTCCTCAGCTACGCCTACGAGCAGGTCGAGGAGACGTTCACCCGCACCCTCGAGGAGCTGGAGCCCGACGACCTCAACCGCAGGCTGCAGCCTGGTGCCAACCCGATCGGCTGGCTGGCCTGGCACCTGCTGCGGGTGCAGGACGACCACGTCGCCGACGTCGCGGGCACCGAGCAGGTGTGGACCGCCGAGGGCTGGACCGGCCGCTTCGGCCTCCCCGTGGACGACGCGGCCACCGGCTACGGGATGACCGACGAGGAGGTCGACGCCGTCCGCGTGCCGTCGGCGGACCTGCTGCTGGGCTACTCCCGCGCCGTGCACGCGCGGTCGGCGGAGTTCCTCCGCGGCCTCTCCGACGAGGACCTCGACCGGGTCGTCGACACGAACTGGGACCCGCCGGTCACCCTCGGCGTCCGGCTGGTCAGCGTGCTCTCCGACGACCTCCAGCACCTGGGGCAGGCCGCCTACCTGCGCGGCCTGCTGGGGCGCTGAGGGTCAGGACCCGGCGCGCAGGCGGGCGGCGTCGATGCGCTGCCCGGCGACGTAGTAGAGCGTCGTGCCCTCGGGCACCGAGCTGTTCCAGCCGGGGCTGACGACGAGCGGACCGCCGTCGGTGCGCAGGGCGAGCACCGTGGCGCCGAAGGTGCGCCCGAACCAGGTCTGGCAGTCGCCGAACGTGCGGTGCGGGAAGCCCTCCGGCACGCGGGCGGAGTAGGTGTTGCCGTGCCCGCCGCTGGTCATCAGGTCGCTGTAGACCTGGGCGATGCCGGGGTCGTTGGCCTCCTCGGTCAGCAGGAAGGGCATGTGCCACTGCACCCCTTGGACGTCGGCGTGCACGTACCGCAGCGTGTCCAGCCGGCCGAGGTCGCGGAGTGCGGCGACGAGGTGGATCCGCGGGTTGGCGTGGGTGACGGCGAGGGCGACGGCCAGGGCCTCGTTGTCGTCGCGGACGTCGATCACCGCAGTTCGGGCGCGCGCCACGCTCGCGCGGGTCATGACGTCGGGCGAGGTGAGGTCGCCGCGGACGAAGTGCACGTCCAGCCGCTCGGGCAGCGGGTCCTCGGAGACGTCGTCGTCCCAGGTGCAGAGCACCAGCGGCGTCCCGCCCTCCGCGGTCAGCTCGGCGACGATGCGCGCCGTCCGCCCCGGCGTGTAGCCGAGCAGCACGACGTGGTCGGTCAGGTCCAGTCCGACCAGCCCCCTCAGTCTCTTGCCCCTCACCGTCTGCAGCGCGGCTGAGAGCTGCGTGAAGAGCAGGGTGAGCGTGACGATGCCGCCGACGATGACGTAGGCGCCCACGACCCGGCCCGCGGTCGAGGCCGGGTAGACGTCGCCGTAGCCGACGGTGGCCGCGGTGACGACGAAGTACCACCAGTAGGTGCCCGGCGAGGCGATGCCGGTGCTGGCCGGCTCGACCACCGCCATCGCCGCCCAGCTGGACAGGAAGACGAAGACCGCGACGGCCAGCGGCAGCCGCCACCCGGGCAACCGCACGCGCAGCAGACGCGCCAGGCGCGCGACCAGGAACGGCACCTGCGACCTCCCCGACGACGACCCGGGGGAACGTAGCGGATCTCGATCACGGCCAGGTGCTGCTCCTACCACCGCAGGGTGAGGACGACGGCGCGGGATCGCGACGCGCAGGGTGCCGACCGCCGGGCGCAGGACCGGGCCGACCCAGCCTCTCCTGGCCCGTGCCCGGCCGTTGACGTGCGGCTCCGGTCGGGATTCCCTCGCACGGCTCACGGCCCCGGAATCGGGCACTCCGGATGCGTCTCCCGGCTTCCGTCAAGCCCCTTGCTGGACCTGTGGACGAGCTCCTGAGCTGGGGATCCGTGCTGCTGAAGGACGCCGACTCCGAGAGACTTCGATCCGGCCACCGGGCGGGGTGCCGCCGAGCTGGGGTTCGGCACGACGATCTCCGCGGCCCGGGTCCGCTGGATCGCCTGTGACGGGGCCGTCACCCGCATCGTGATGGGCCCCGACGGGCTGCCGCTGGAGCACGGCCGCACCGTGCGCCTGGTGCCACCGCACGTCCGCCGGGCCGCGGAAGTCCGCGACGGCGGCTGCGTGTTCACCGGCTGCGGCGCCCCCACGCACTGGTGCGACGTGCACCACCTGCTCACCTGGATCGACGGCGGTCAGACCAGCCTGGCCAACAGCGCGCTGCTGTGCGAGCGGCACTCGCACCTTGTGTCCACCACGGCTTCCGGGTCGAGCGACAACCCGACGGCCGATGGCGCACCCGGCGACCCGACGGCACCGAGATCCGCACCGGACCGGGCCGCACCGGCCCACCACTCCCCGGTCCGGCTCTTCCCACCGCCGCCTGACCCGGAGACCAGCCCACGTCGAGCCGCACGACCTCGAGGTCGTGCGGCTCGACGTGCGTAGGAGATCGGCTCCGTCGCAGCCGGGCGGTGGGGCCGGGGACGGCCGCACGCTGTCCGGCCAGGCAGTGGGGCCCAGTCGGCGTAGCGTCGGTCACATGAGCGAGCCGAGCCCTGACTTCTACGACCTGGAGGAGCTCCTCGAGCCGGAGGAGATCGAGATCCGCGACAGGGTGCGCGCCTTCTGCGAGAAGGAGGTCACCCCGCGCATCAACGACTACTGGGAGCGTGCCGAGTTCCCCTTCGAGCTGGTGCCCAAGCTCGCCGAGCTGGGGATCGCCGGCGGCACCATCGAGGGCTACGGCTGCCCGGGGATGAGCAACGTGTCGGCCGGTCTGGTCGCCGCGGAGCTGGCCCGCGCTGACGGCAGCGTGGGCACCTTCAACGGCGTGCACAGCTTCCTGGCGATGCAGTCCATCGCGATGCTGGGCGACGAGGAGCAGCGCGAGCGCTGGCTGCCGGCGATGGCCCGCCTGGAGAAGGTCGGCGCCTTCGGGCTGACCGAGCCGGCGCACGGCTCGGACGCCGTCGGCCTGGAGACCTTCGTGCGCCGCGACGGCGACTCCTACGTCCTCAACGGGCAGAAGAAGTGGATCGGCAACGGCACCATCGCCGACCACGTGCTGATCTGGGCCCGCGGGGAGGACGGCGCCGTCGGCGGCTACGTCGTCGACAAGGGCACGCCGGGCTACGAGGCCCGGGTGATGACCGGCAAGACGGCGCTGCGTGCGGTGTGGCAGGCCGAGATCACGCTCTCCGACGTCCGGGTGCCGGCGGAGAACCGGCTGGCCAACTGCCACTCCTTCAAGGACGTCTCCCAGGTCCTCGACCGCACCCGCTACACCGTCGCCTGGCGGGCGCTCGGGCTGGCCACCGCCTCCTACGAGCTGGCGCTGGCGCACGCGCTGCGCCGGGAGCAGTTCGGGCAGCCGATTGCCGGCTACCAGCTGGTGCAGGACAAGCTGGCGCGGATGCTCGCCGAGATCACCGCGATGCAGCTGATGTGCTGGCGGCTGTCCAAGCTCGCCGACGCCGGCCGGATGACCGCCGCGATGGCCTCGCTGGCCAAGATGAACCACGCCGCCAAGGCCCGGGCCATCGTCGCCGACGCCCGCGACATCCTCGGCGGCGACGGCATCCTCATCGACCACCACGTGGCCCGCCACCACGCCGACATGGAGGCCGTCTTCACGTTCGAGGGCACCGACTCGGTGCAGGCGCTGATCGTGGGCCGGGAGATCACCGGGCTCTCGGCGATCAGTGGACGGCGGTCCGAGCGCCGCTGACCGGGTCGGGCGGGGGCGCGGCCGCTCAGCCGGCCCGGCTGAGCGGCCGGGCCACCGACGTCAGGTCACGGCACTCCGGGCACGCGGTCCGGCCGACGCCGACCCGCTGCCAGTCCTGCGACCCCCACACCTGCACGATCGCCCCGCAGACGGCGAGCTCGACCTCGCCGTCCAGCTCGCTCGGCGGCCGGTGGGCCTCGACGGCGTGCCACGGTCTGCTCTGCTCGGTCGGCCTGCCCGGGGACCAGCGGTCCGGGCGGGCGAACCCCACGGCATAGGACTGCACGATCAGGTTGTGCCCTGCCTCACACCGGCAAAACAACACGAACGGGTCACGACTGGCGCTGTGCTCGGGTGTGTGCGTCACCCGGCCGGGGAACCCTGCGGGCGTACGCCCGACCGACAGGAGCCAGCCGTGACCCAGACCGACAGCCAGCGTGACGTGGTCGACCTGCTCAGCGCCGACCACCGCGAGTTCGACCGGATCTTCACCGAGCTCGAGGGCCTGTTCGGGCAGACCGGCCCGGACGTCCTGCGGCGCAAACGGGAGCTGGTCGACGAGGTGACGATCGGCCTCGTCAAGCACTCCGTCGCCGAGGAGACCCGGGTCTACCCGCGTGTCGAGGGGCAGGTCGACCGCGAGGAGGCCGAGCACTCCAAGCACGAACACGCCGAGGCCGAGGAGACCATGAAGCGGCTCGAGCGCATGGACCCCGACGACCCGCAGTTCGACACCGAGGTGGCGACGCTCATCCGGGAGATCCGGCACCACGTCGAGCACGAGGAGAGCCGGATGTTCACCGAGCTGCGGGCGACGTTCTCCCGCGAGCAACTGGTGGAGATGGCCCAGGACGTCGAGCGCGTCAAGGCCATGGCGCCCACCCGCCCGCACCCGTTGACGCCGAACGAGGGCGTCGTCCGCACGGTCGCCGGGCCGGTCGCCAGCCTCATCGACCACCTCCGGGACGCTGTCAGCGGCAGGGGCAAGCAGCAGGGCTGACACCGGGAGCACACCGGCCGACCTGCTCCCGACCCCGCTCCCGCGCGCTACCGTCGTGGGTGCCGCGATCGGGAGGAGCACGCCGGTGGAACCTGTCAGCCTGCTGGTCGGTGCGGTGCTGCTCGCGGCCGGTTTCCTGGGCGGCCGGCTGAGCCGCCGTCGGCCCACTCCCCCGCCGGCGCCGTCCGCGCCGCTGTGCGGGTGCGGTCACACGCTGAGCCAGCACGACACCGAGACCAACACCTGCTACGCCGAGCTGCGGCGCGACGTGCACGACAAGCGGGGGCGCTGGACCGGGCACCAGTGGGTGCCGTGCACCTGCCGGCAGTACGTCGGCCCGCGCCCGATCGACGAGGTGTTCATGCCGCGGCTCCTGCCGCCGGCCACCGACTAGATCGAGCCCCGCGAGAGCCTCCCCGCCCGACCGGGCGGGGAGGCTCTCGTCCGTCAGGCCGGCCGGAAGGACACGTGCGGGTGGTCCATGTGGTTGGCCGTGGGGGATCCGCGATCCTCCATCGCACGCCACGAGCCGGACGAGACGAGGTAGATGCGCTGCTTCCAGATCACGTAATCGACGCGGAAGCGGGCGGCGTTGTCGATGACGTACTGGGCGATGGCGTCGCCCTTGGCCCGGTCGCTGTGGACCATGAAGTCGGCGGCGCGGCCCTGGGTGGGGCTGTGGCCGGGACGGGTGAGGACCGTGGAGACGCCGAACCGCGCGGCGACCTCCTGCACGACGGGTCGGACGTGCGGGTCCCACATGCCGTAGGTGCTCGAGGTCGGGGTCGGCTTGCTCGACGGAACCGGCGCCTCGGCGACGGCGGTGGCCGCAGTCGCCATGTGCGCCTGTGCGGGGAGGGCCGTGAAAGCCACCCCGGCACCGGCGAGGAGTGCCACCACGGCCCGCCGGCCGCCGAGAGGACGCCGGCCCGTGGGCACGCGAGTAGTAGTCGTCATGGAGGACGTGCTCCTGTTCTCCTTGACCGCCGACCGGGTTAGCTGACGGGTTCGGGCGGGGAACTCGCCCGGCAGACCGGGACTGGTGTCCCGTCCTGCTTCACCCCAGGTACTGCGTTGGGTCCCCGGCCCGGGAGCCGGCTCACTGCCGGCACCCGGTTGGGCGGCGTCCGACGGGTGTCACCGCGGTTCGGTGATGCTGGAGCCCGTGCGGACCGCGCCGACGCTAGGTCGGGCTCCGAACCGGGACGCAGGCGCCCTGGACAGCGATCAGCAGGGCGCGACGCCGCGTGTGCCCCGCGGGAGCGGCCCGCTCCGCCCGGGTCGCCTACGAGCGGTCACACACCCGATGCACAGAGGAGTCGCTGCCTGTTCCGCAGCGGTCGGCGCGCCGGTACAGACGGAGACGGCCGTACGACGGTGCGCCCAGCGGAGCAGTCTCACGGACGCGCCCCGGCCCGGCTGCCCCGCGGCCGATGAGGGACCGACCGTAGGAGGCACCACCGCGTTGCCGAGACGGGACTGTTCCGTTTAGGCTGACCGCGGGTCAAACGCCAGCCCCCGCTCGACCCACAGCACGGCCGCCGGCTTCTCCGCCTCGTGCTCGCTCCGAGGTGATCGCTTGTCCCTCCCGCCGTCCTCCCCGGTCGGTGAGCTCCCCCGCCCGCCCCTCCTCGCCGAGGTCGACGTCGTCGGCGGTCGCCTGCGGCTGATCGGCCGGCTGGACTCCCGCACGGCCCGGATCCTGCACTCCGCGGTGTCCGGCCTGCTGCTCACCGAGCAGCGGCGCTGGGTGCTCGACGTCGCCGCGCTCACCGTGACCGACCACACCGGGCTGCGGGCGATCGGCGCGGCCTACCGCCGCCTCCTGCGGCACGACCGGCGGATGACGCTGAGCGGCACCTCCCCCGACCTGCAGCGCGTGCTGACCCGGCTGCGCCTGGGCCCGCACCTCCTGGACGACGACCACGCCGAGCCCGTGCCCGCCTGACCCCGTCAGGCGCTCGACCCCACGGTGGCCTCGACGCGGGCCACCGCGTCGGTGCACAGCAGGTCGATGCCCAGCCGGGCGAACCGGGCGCCCTCCTCGGGGTCGTCGACGAGGCCCGCGGCGACCGCCAGACCCATCGCGTGCAGGTCGGCGACCACGGCCGGGTCGCGACGGATGTGCTCGACGGACAGGTGCAGCTCGGTGAGCCCGCAGCGCCGAGCCCAGCCGGCCATCCGGCGGGGGTCCTGCCACGGTTCGAGGATCACCGCCCCGCCGACGGTGCCGTTCCCGGCGAGGGTCCGGGCACTGACCGTGTCGAAGGAGGACGTGATGATCCGGTCGGCCCCGGGCCGCCGCCGCCTCCGCTCCTCGAGGTGGCCGGCGAGCAGCACTGCGGTCTGGGCGCGCCGGCCGCCGAGGCCCGCCTTGACCTCGGTGACGACGAGCGCGCGGGAGGCGGCGGCGAGGTCGAGGACCTCGTCGAGGACGGGGACGTACGCGCCGCCGGGCAACCGGAGGACGCGCAGCGCGGCGTAGCGGGTCTCCGCGACGACCGGTCCGGTTCCGGCGCGGGTACCCAGCACCCGGCCGAGGTCGGGGTCGTGGACGACGACGAGGACCCCGTCAGCGGTGGCCCGGACGTCGACCTCCACCCCGTCGGCGCCGGCCTCGAGGGCGGCGGCCACCGCCGGGAGGGTGTTCTCGGTGAGCAGGGGGCCGGTGGGTGTGCCGCGATGGCCGATGACGCGCATGGCGCGGACGCTGGCCGTCCCGCGCGACCGTCGGACGACGGCCACCTGCCGTGTTGGTGGCCCACCTGTGAAACCTCCGAGGAGCTCTGCCCGCCCCTGCAGGGTCTCCGGTCAGGCACCGCAGGCCCGTGGCAGGGTCCCGCCACGAGCGCGGTGACGTACTGGACCGTCCACCCTCCGGGGTCCCGGCCCCGTCCAGGACACCGCCGGCCCCCTGCAGGGTCCCGCCGCTGGCCTCGTCCAGGGCACCGCCTCGAGCCTGCGAGGGGGGGTCCTTCTACGAGGGGGAGGGCGGTCCTTCCTCAGTCCACGGCCTCGACGGCCGCCATCACCTCGTCGTCGGTCGGGTTGCGCAGCACTCCGCCGCGCCGCCCCACCACGACGGGCAGGTCGTCCTCGGTGACCCCCAGCTCGGTGAGCACCGCGGCGCCGTCACCGCCGGCGTCCAGGTCGACGAAGCCGGCCGACAGCCGGCGGCTGCGCGCCAGCTCCTGCAGTCGCCGGCTGTCCGGCGAGCCGCCCCGGCCGACGATGCGCAGGTCGGCGGCGAGCTCGAGCAGCATCGAGCGGCGCAGCAGGAAGGCCCGCAGCACCAGCTCCTTGAACGCCGGGTCGGCGGTGAAGACGGCCCGCAGCTGCTCGCGCTCGACGCGGAGCACCTCGGCCGGCTGCAACACCAGGGCGGTCAGCGACACCGGCTGGCCGCTGAACAGGTCCAGCTCGCCGAGGAAGCGGTGCCGCCCGTGCACCGAGATGACCCGCTGGCCGGTCCGGCCGTGGTCCTCCACGATCGCGACGGTCCCGGAGACGACGACGTGGAAGGCGTACCCGGCGTCGCCCTCGCGGAAGAGGGTGTCCCCCGGCGCGCAGCGCATGCGGGTGGCGGAGCGCTCGACCAGGGCGATCTGCTCGTCGGTCAGCCGGGGGAAGGCGCCGTCCCGGTCGGGCGTCTCGGGCAGGTCGGCCGGCACGTCCGCGGGCGCGTCGTCCGCCTCAGGACGGGGCTCGCCGCGCCGCTGCCCGAGCGCCGGCAGCACCAGCCCGGACAGGCCGTCGTCACCGGACGGCGGCAGCCCCTCCTCCCCTCCGGCGGCGAGCAGCGCCGCGGCGAGGCTGTCGGCGTCGAACGGCCCGGTGTGCCGCCGTCCGTTGACGAAGAAGGTCGGGGTGCCGGTGACGCCGCTGGCCTCGGCCGACTCGACGTCCTCCTCGACCCGGCGGGCGAACCGGCTCGACCCCAGGTCCCGGGCGAAGCGCGACACGTCGAGCCCGGCTGCCGCGGCGTGCTCCAGCAGGTCGGTCGGCATCAGCCGGTCCTGGCCGGCGAACAGCCGGTCGTGCATCTCCCAGAACCGGCCCTGCGCGTCGGCGGCCTCGGCCGCCTCGGCGGCCAGCCGCGCGTGCGGGTGGACGCCGACCAGCGGCACGTGCCGGAAGACGTAGCGCAGCCGGTCGCCGAACCGCTCGCGCAGCTCCTCGACCGTCCCGGTGGCGCGGCCGCAGAACGGGCACTCGAAGTCGCCGTACTCGACGAGGGTGAGCGGCGCGTCGGCCGGCCCGCGGACGTGGTCGCGGTCGACGTCGACCGGCGGGTCGAGCAGCACCGGCCGCGCCCCGGCGCCGGGTGGGCGGCGGCGGTCGGCCAGCCGGAACAGCGCCCAGCCCAGCAGCGCGGCCAGCACCGACGCGACCAGGACGCCGACCCGCGCCTGGTCGGCCCGCGCCTCGTCGTCGAAGGCCAGGTCGACGATGAACAGCGAGATGGTGAAGCCGATCCCCGACAGCGCCGCGCCGCCGGCGAGCTGCAGCCAGGTCAGTCCCGGGGCCAGCTCGCCGAGGCGCAGCCGGACCGCTAGGCCGGTGCCGACCAGGATGCCGACGAGCTTGCCGAGCACCAGGCCGGCGACGACCCCGAGGGTGACCGGCGAGGTGGCCGCGGTGCGCAGCGTCTCGCCGGTGAGCGGGACGCCGGCGTTGGCGAGGGCGAACACCGGGACGATCACGAAGCTGGTCCACGGTTGCCAGAGCTGCTGCAGCCGCTCGCTGGCCGACACCGAACGGTCGATCGACAGCCGCGCGGCCCGGGCGAACCTCGGGTTGGGCGACTGCTGGTAGGCCCGGGTCAGCCGGGCGGCGTCCGCCACCTCGTCCCGGCGCGCCGGATAGGCGGGGGTGAACAGCGCGATCACCACCCCGGCGAGGGTGGGGTGGACGCCGGAGAGGTACATCGCCACCCACACCGCGAGGCCGAGCACCAGGTAGGCCGGCCCGCGCCACACGTTGAGGTAGCGCAGGGCGACCATGAGCGCCAGCCCGAGCACGGCCAGCAGCAGCGGGCCCACGGCGAGGTCCTCGGTGTAGAACAGCGCGATCACGGTCAGCGCCCCGACGTCGTCGGCGATGGCCAGGGTGAGCAGGAACAGCCGCAGCTGCGCCGGGCAGGCCGGCCCGACGAGCGCGAGCACGCCGAGCAGGAACGCGGTGTCGGTGGATATCACCACGCCCCACGCCGAGGCCGCCTCGTCGCCGAGGGTGAACGCGACGTAGACCAGCGCCGGCACCGCCAGGCCGGTGACCGCGGCCAGCGCGGGCACCGCGGCCCGCCGCCGGTCGGTGAGCTCGCCCATCACCAGCTCGCGCTTGATCTCCAGCCCGACCACGAAGAAGAAGAAGACCATCAGGCCGTCGTTGACCCAGTGCTGCAGGTCCAGGGCGAGCTCGGCGCCGGCGAAGCGGACGGCGAACTCGGTGTGCCAGAAGGTCTCGTAGCTGCCGCCCCAGGGCGAATTGGCCCACAGCAGCGCGACGACGGTGGCGGCGAGCAGCAGCCCGGCACCCCCGGCCTCGGTGCGCAGCCGCTGCCGCAGCGGGGCCACCCGGGCGAGCAGGCCCCACCCGCCCGGCGTGGACTGCCGGCTGACGCTGGTGCTCATCGCGTCCTCTCCCCCATCGCAGCCGGGTGCACCTGCGGCCCGGTGACGCCGCAGTGCAGACACTCCTCGATCGGCAGCCGCCGCTGCGGCCCGGGCTCCGGCGTCCCCAGCGGCCGGCGCACCAGAACCGCGGCGACGAGCGCGCCGGCGAGCAGCAGGCCGGCGCAGACCAGCATGGCCGTGCGGAAGCCGGCGCCGAAGGCGGCCGGGTCGCCGACCCCGACCCCGCCGAGCCCCGCCGCGGCCGGCACGACCGCGACGGCCAGCAGGCCGGCGGCGCGGGCCACGGCGTTGTTCACCCCGGAAGCGACGCCGGCCAGCCGGTCGGGCGCGGAGTCCAGCACCGTCGCGGTCAGCGGCGCCACCAGCAGCGTGAGCCCCGCGCCGAAGACCGCCGTCGCGGGCAGCACGTCGGTGAGGTAGCCGGCGTCCGGGCCGATCCGCGCCATCAGCAGCACCCCCGCGGCGGCGACCAGCGGCCCGGCGGTCAGCAGCGGCCGCGGGCCGACCTGCTGGGCCAGCGCACCCACGCGCGCGGAGAACAGCAGCATGAGGGCGGTCACCGGGAGCACCGCGGTACCGGCCGGCAGCGGGTCGAACCCGGCCACCACCTGCAGGTGCAGCACCAGCAGCACGAAGACCACCCCGAGGGCGGCGTAGACGAGCAGCGTGACCGCGTTCGCGGCGGTGAACTGCCGGGAGGCGAACAGGGCCGGGGTCACCAGCGGCGCCGGGGAACGCCGCTGGACGACGGCGAAGCCCGCCAGCGCGACCAGCCCGGCGGCGACCCAGCCCCACACGCCGGGGCCGCGTCCGGGCTCGCCCGCCGCGGTGAGGCCGTACGTGAGCGCACCGAGGCCGGCGACGACGAGCGCCGTCCCCTGCCAGTCCAGGGAGCGCGCCGCCTCCGGGTCGCGGGACTCCGGCACGTGGCGCACCGCCACGGCCACGACGACCGCGGCCAGCGGGAGGTTGAGCAGGAAGACCAGGCGCCAGTCGACGCCGACCAGCCAACCGCCGACGAACGGCCCGACCGCACCGGCCACCCCGCCCAGCCCCGACCAGGCGCCGACGGCCGCCGCCCGGTCGGCACCGGAGAAGGACGCCGAGATCAGCGCCAGGCTGCCCGGGGTCAGCAGCGCGCCGCCGACGCCCTGCAGCGCCCGCGCGGCGACCAGCGTCCCCACGTCGGGTGCCAGGCCGCACAGCAGGGACGCCGCGGCGAACCAGACGGTGCCGACGACGAACACCCGCCGCCGGCCGAAGCGGTCGCCGAGCGAGCCGCCCATGAGGATCAGCGAGGCGAGGGTGAGCGTGTAGGCGTTGACCGTCCACTGCAGGCCGGTGAAGCCGGCGTCGAACTCGGTGCCGATCCGCTCCAGCGCCACGTTGACGACGGTGGCGTCCAGCATCGCCAGGCTCGACCCGAGCACGGTCGCCAGCAGCACCCAGCGGCCCTGCGGCGTGCCCATCCGCAGGCCGCCGTCCGGCAGGACCGGTCCCCGGGCCACCGGCTCAGCCGTACCGGGCGACGAAGTTGGCGAGGACCCGGCTGGGCTCGGTGACCACCGCCTGGCTGACCCGGGCGATCAGGTCCTCCATCTCCGCGGGCGGGAAGTAGCCGGCGTGCTGGTAGACCCGCACCCGGGTGACGACGCCGGCGACGTCGAGCTCGGGGTGGAACTGGGTGGCGTAGACGTTGCGCCCGACCCGGAACATCTGCACCGGGCAGCCGGCCGACGTGGCCAGCAGCACGGCCGAGGGCGGCAGCACCCGACAGGCCTCCTTGTGCCCGACCAGCGCGTCGAACACCTCCGGCATGCCCGCGAGGAGCGGGTCGACCCGGCCGGCACCGGTCAGCGACACCGGCACGCAGGAGACCGGCTCGCCGTGGGTGCGGTCGACCACCCCGCCCTGGTGCACGCCGAGGGTGCCGATGCCGTAGCAGGCGCCGAGGAAGGGGAGGTCGCGGGCGACGACCTCGTCCAGCAGGGCCGACAGCTCCGCCTCGACCCGCCGCTGGACGGCGGACTTGCCCTCGGCCGGGTCGCTGGAGTTGAACGGCCCCCCGCCGAGGAACACCCCGGCGTAGTCGTCGAGGTCCAGCGGCGGCAGCGGCCCGGCCTCCAGCCGGATGCGCCGCAGCCCGGACTCGTCGAGTCCGGTGGCGCGGAGGAAGGCGGCGTACTCGTCGTCCGCGGCCTCGTCCTCGGGCCGCGAGGCCAGCAGGAGGAAGGGCCGCACGGCCGCCGATGCTAGGCGTGTCCGACGGACCCGTGCCGACGGTCGTGCGGTCTGGGCGGTGATCCCGAGGCCGCAGGTCCGTCGGACATGCCCTGGGCCGCGCCGTGCCGGCGGCCGAGCCGCCGCCCATCGCTGCGGAAGTCCTTCCGCGGGCCGGGCTTCCGTGGTCGACTGCGCGAACCGCCTCGGCGGCGGTGTGACCGGCACCTGGAGGCAGCGATGTCCCTGGAGCAGGACGTGGCGGCGGCCCGCCGGGCCGTCGACGCGCTGGAGAACGCGTGCACCCCGCTCGCCCGGCACTTCGGGGACACGGTGGACGCGCGCCGGCTGAGGATCGACGTCGCCCGGCTGCGTGACGACCTCGCCCTCCTGTGCGGCTCGGCGCGCGTGGCACGAGAGGCCCCGGCCTCCTCGGCCATCTTGTACGACGACGGCTACGACCCGGGACCCGGCGGGTCCGGCCGCGCCGTCCGGTGACGACGACTGCGCCGCGCGGGACCGGGGCGGCCCCCCCGGGAAGCGGCGGCGGAGGGACGGCCCCGGGCCGTGCGGCCATCGCGGCGCGGACGCTGCGGACGGACCGGTGGTGGGTGCAGCCGCTGGTCACCGTCGTCGTCCTGGTGCTTTTCATCGCGTACTCGACGTTCCGAGCGTTCCAGAACGCGTACTACTTCTCCGAGCCCTACATCTCGCCGTTCTACTCGCCGTGCATCACGACGCGGTGCGAGGGCGACAGCTTCCCCGAGTTCTTCACCGGCCCGGCCTGGATCTCGCCAGCGATCTACATCCTCGTGCTGCCGCTGGGCATCCGGCTGACCTGCTACTACTACCGCAAGGCCTACTACCGATCGTTCTGGCTGGCCCCGCCGGCGTGCGCGGTCGCAGAGCCGCACCGCCGCTATACCGGTGAGACCCGGTTCCCCCTGGTCGGGCAGAACGTCCACCGGTACTTCCTGTACGCCGCACTGCTGTTCAACGTGATCCTCTTCTACGAGGCCTTCCGCGGGTTCCGCGACGAGACCGGCGAGTGGGGTCACATGGGTCTGGGCACGGTGATCCTGCTGGTCAACGCGGTGATGCTGTTCCTGTACTCGATCTCCTGCCACTCCTGCCGGCACATCGTCGGTGGCCGGTTGAACACCTTCTCGAAGCACCCCCTGCGCTACAAGGCGTGGACGGCGGTGTCGAAGCTGAACGCCCGGCACATGCAGTACGCCTGGATCTCGCTGTTCACCGTCGCGTTCGCCGACTTCTACGTCTTCCTGCTGGCCACCGGCACGATCAGCGACCTGAGGTTCTTCTGATGGACTTCGAGAGGCACAGCTACGACGTCGTCGTCGTCGGAGCCGGCGGCGCGGGCCTGCGGGCCGCGATCGCCGCGCACGAGGCCGGGGCGCGTACGGCCGTCGTCTGCAAGTCCCTGCTCGGCAAGGCGCACACCGTCATGGCCGAGGGCGGCATCGCCGCGGCGATGGGCAACGCCTACCCCGAGGACGACTGGCGGGTGCACTTCAGGGACACCATGCGCGGCGGGAAGATGCTCAACCACTGGCGGATGGCCCAGCTCCACGCGCAGGAGGCGCCCGACCGCGTGCGCGAGCTCGAGGACTGGGGCGCGCTGTTCGACCGCACCCCTGACGGGCTGATCAGCCAGCGCGACTTCGGCGGCCACCGCTACGCCCGCCTCGCCCACGTCGGCGACCGCACGGGGCTGGAGCTGATCCGCACCCTCCAGCAGCGCACCGTCGCCCTCGGGGTGGACGTCTACATGGAGTGCACGGTCACCCGGCTGCTCACCGACGCCGAGGGCATCACCGGCGCGTTCGGCTACTGGCGCGAGTCGGGGCGGTTCGTCGCGTGGGAGGCGCCGTCGGTCGTGCTGGCCACGGGCGGGATCGGCAAGGCCTACAAGGTCACCTCGAACTCGTGGGAGTACACCGGCGACGGACACTCCCTGGCGCTCCAGGCCGGCGCCGGCCTGGTGAACATGGAGTTCGTCCAGTTCCACCCCACCGGGATGGTGTGGCCCCCGTCGGTGCGCGGGATCCTCGTGACCGAGAGCGTCCGGGGCGACGGCGGCGTCCTGCGGAACTCGGCCGGCAACCGGTTCATGTTCGACTACATCCCCGACTTCTTCCGCAAGGAGACGGCGGAGACCGAGGACGAGGCCGACCGCTGGTACGACGACAAGAGGAACAACCGGCGCCCGCCCGAGCTGCTGCCCCGTGACGAGGTCGCCCGGGCGATCAACAGCGAGGTCAAGGCCGGGCGCGGCTCCCCGCACGGCGGGGTGTTCCTCGACATCGCCAGTCGGCGCCCCGCCGAGTACGTCCGACGGCGGCTGCCGTCGATGTACCACCAGTTCAAGGAGCTGGCCGACGTCGACATCACTGCCGAGCCGATGGAGGTCGGCCCGACCTGCCACTACGTGATGGGCGGTGTCCAGGTGGACCCGGACACCGCGGAGGCGTCGGTCGCCGGGCTGTTCGCGGCGGGCGAGGTCGCCGGCGGCATGCACGGGTCCAACCGGCTGGGCGGCAACTCGCTGTCGGACCTGCTGGTCTTCGGCCGGCGCGCCGGTGCCGCCGCCGCCGAGCACGCGGGGAAACGGGCCGGCCTTGTCGCGCTCCGCGAGGAGGCGCTGGCCGAGGCGGCGCGTGCGGCCCTCGAGCCGTTCGAGCGGGAGGGGGGTGAGAACCCCTACACGGTGCAGTCCGAGCTGCAGCAGACGATGCACGACCTCGTCGGGATCATCCGCACCGCCCCGGAGATGGAACGCGCGCTGCAGCGGATCGCCGCGCTGCGCGACCGCGTGGCGGCGCTGTCCGTGGAGGGGCACCGGCAGTACAACCCCGGCTGGCACCTGGCGCTCGACCTGCCGCACCTCCTGGCGGTCAGCGAGTGCATCGCCCGGGCCGCGCTCGCCCGTGAGGAGAGCCGCGGCGGGCACACCCGCGACGACTTCCCCGCCACCGACACGGCGTGGGGACGCATCAACCTGGTCTGCACCCGGACGCCGGACGGCGGGGTGACCGTGGCCCGGCAGCCGCTGCCGGAGATGCCACCGGAGCTGGCCGAGGTCTTCGAGGAGCAGACGTGACCGAGCTCGCGAGGTCACACAGGGACACCGCACGGCCGGACACGAACCCGACGAGCGCCGGCGAGGAGGGGACGTGACAGAACCGGGGGAATCGAGCATCCGCGCGGTCGACGAGGGCCCGGGAGGGAACCGCGGCGGCTACGACGCCACCTTCCGCGTCTGGCGCGGCGATGCGTCCAGCGGGGAGCTGCAGACCTTCACCGTCCCGGTGAACGAGGGCGAGGTCGTCCTCGACGTCATCCACCGACTGCAGGCCACCCAGGCCGGCGACCTGGCCGTTCGGTGGAACTGCAAGGCCGGCAAGTGCGGGTCCTGCAGCGCGGAGGTCAACGGGCGGCCGCGCCTGATGTGCCTGACCCGGATGAACACGTTCGCCGAGGACGAGACGGTGACGGTCACCCCGCTGCGGACCTTCCCCGTCATCCGCGACCTGGTCACCGACGTCTCGTACAACTACGAGAAGGCCGCTCAGGTCCCGGCGTTCACCCCACGCCCTCGGGACCCCGACGGCAACCACCGGATGCAGCAGGTGGACGTCGACCGGCCGCAGGAGTTCCGGAAGTGCATCGAGTGCTGGCTGTGCCAGGACACCTGCCACGTCATCCGGGACCACGAGGAGAACAAGGCCGCCTTCGCCGGGCCGCGCTTCCTCATCCGGCTCGCCGAGCTCGACATGCACCCGCTCGACGTCGTCGACCGGCGGGACGCCGCTCAGCAGGAGTTCGGCCTCGGCTACTGCAACATCACCAAGTGCTGCTCGGAGGTGTGCCCCGAGGGCATCCACCTCACCGACAACGGGATCATCCCGCTCAAGGAGCGGGTCGTGGACCGTCGGTACGACCCGCTCACCTGGCTCGGGTCGAAGATCCGGCGGCACCGTCCGGATTGAAGGAGGACCACCCTTCCCCCCACGCCTCGCACGCTCGGCGCGGGACCCTGGAGGGTGGCCGGGGGCTGTCAGTCATCCTGCTGGGCGGCGGCCCGGCGCTCGGCCCCGGTCTCCTCCGCGTAGCCGACGTCCTGACCGGCAACCCGCCCGACGAACCCAGCGGAGTCGCCGGTGCCCGTGGTGCTCGACGCGTCGGGCTCGTCGCTCTCGCCGCCGCCGGTCGCCCGGGTCAGCGCCTGCGCGTCGTCGCGGTCGACGTCGTTCTCACCGGGCCGGGGATCAGGCTCCACGGTGTCCTCCCTCCAGCGGTGCGTCGGTCCGTACCCAGCAGGCGGCCCGCGCACGCGACCAGGCGACCAGGCGACCGCCCGCGCGTCCTGGCGCGCCCATCCGGCACATGCGCACCGGGCGTCACAGGCGACCTGGCCCGTTGGCGGGTTGTGCCAGCGCCGCCTCACCAGTTCGTGGGATCCGCTGCACAACCTCGGCTGCAGATCAGCCGATGGTGGCGGCATGGCACGCCGCCTCTCCCTCGCGAGGACCCAGCCCCGGCGCCGGGTCGCCCCCGCAGCCGCGCCCGCCCCCTGGTGGCGGGACGCGGTCGTCTACCAGGTGTACCTGCGCTCGTTCGCCGACAGCGACGGCGACGGCATCGGTGACCTGCGCGGGCTGCGGCAGCGGCTGCCGTACCTGTCCTGGCTCGGTGTCGGCGCGGTGTGGATCAACCCGCACTACCCCTCGGGTGGCGCGGACGGCGGCTACGACGTCGTCGACTACCGGGCGGTCGACCCCGACTACGGCGACGTGTCCGACCTCGAGGCCCTGGTGGACGACGCCCGCCGGCTGGGGCTGAAGGTCGTGCTGGACGTCGTGCCCAACCACACCTCGGACCAGCACCCGTGGTTCCAGGCGGCCCTGGCCGACCCGGACTCCCCCGAGGCCGCGCGGTACCACTTCGCGCCGGCGTCGGAGGAGCCGCCGAACAATTGGCGGTCGCTGTTCGGCGGGCCGGCCTGGTCGCGCACCCCGGACGGGCGCTGGTACCTGCACCTGTTCGCCCCGGAGCAGCCCGACCTCAACTGGCGCGACCCCGTCGTGGCCGAGGACTTCGAGCGGACCCTGCGCTTCTGGCTGGACCGCGGCGTCAGCGGCTTCCGCGTCGACGTCGCCTACGGCCTCTACAAGGACGCCGGCCTGCGGGACAACCCGGGCAGCTACTCCCCCACGCTCTTCGGGCACGGTCCCGAGCAGGCCATGACCTGGAACCAGCCCGAGGTGCACGACGTGTGGCGCCGCTGGCGGTCGATCTGCGACGAGTACCCCGACACGATGCTGGTCGGCGAGGTCTGCCTGGCCGACCTCGAGCAGGTCGCCCTGTACTCCCGTCCCGACGAGCTGCACCAGTCGCTGTCGTTCCGGCTGCTGAAGTCGCCGTGGGCGGTCGCGCCGTTCGCCGAGGCGATCTCCAGTGCGCTGGACGCCTACGGCCGGGTCGGTGCGCCGGTGTCGTGGGTGCTGGGCAACCACGACAAGGAGCGGCAGGTCACCCGCTTCGGCGGCGGCGAGGTCGGCACCGCCCGGGCCCGCGCCGCGGCGCTGCTGACCCTGGCGCTGCCCGGCTCGGCCTACCTGTACGCCGGCGACGAGCTGGGCCTGCCGCAGGCGCACGTGCCCGACGAGGCCAAGAAGGACCCGATCTTCCACCGCAGCGGCGGTGCCCGCGCCGGCCGCGACGGCTGCCGCGTGCCGATGCCGTGGAACCCCACCGAGGGCGTCGGATTCTCACCCGAGGGCGCGGCCGAGCCGTGGCTGCCGATCCCCGCCGACTGGGGCCGCTACGCGGTCTCGGTGCAGACGGGGCAGGGCGGCTCGACGCTGACCCTGCACCGCCGTGCGCTGGCGCTGCGCAAGGCGCACCCGGCGTTCGCCTCCGGCTCGGCGACGGTGACCACCCGCGGCGACGTGCTGACCATCCGCTCGGTCGGCGGTGGCGAGGCGGTGCGCTGCGTGGTCAACATGGGCAGCGAGACGGTGCTCGCCGGGTGCCCCGGCCAGGTGCTGCTCGCCTCCACCGCGGCGGTCCGCCGCTCCGGCGGCACGGTCGCCCTCCCGCCGGACAGCGCCGTGTGGGTGCTCGAGGACTGAACAAGGACCACCCTTCCCCCGCGCCTCGCTCCGCTCGGCGCGGGACCCTGAAGGCTGGCCGTTCCAGCGCGTCACCGGGCTGGCGGGAGCGGCCGTGGGCCGCTCCCGCCGGCCCGATCGTCCGAGGTCCGGCGGACGGCTCAGGCCGCCAGCCGGTCGACCGACCCCGCGCTGATCACCAGTCCGGCCGTGGTGAGCGCGGTCAGCAGCCGGTCGGCCCGCTCGCGGAGCAGCCCGACGGTCGCCGCGTCGAGGGACACCGACCCGTCGTCGAGGCACTGCGCGAGCAGTGTCATGACCTCGGGCGGAGGCCCAGCAGCGGGCCGCTCGGGGGCGGGGATGCGGGTGACCATCCCGCAGGGGCAGGACCCACCGGCCTTCGGGGCCGGGTGGTTGCCTCCGGAGCACTGACCAGGTTCGAACATCGCCGAACTCACCTCTCGCTCAGCTTGGCCCCTACGCCGTCCGTGGTGGGCCGCAGCACGAGAGTCCCGCCAGTCACTCCTGTCACACGGTGCGCCACACCTGTGCGTGTCCAGATCGTGACGTGGGGGCACAGCTCGGCCGGACTCGCTGTCGCTCCGGAGGCACGGTCGCCTCCGCAGGACAGGCCCTAGTCGGGCGCCACCTCGGGTGCCGCGACCTGCCTCACGTGGCCCAGCCCCACCGGGCGCTCGCCGGCCAGCTCCAGCGCCTCGACTGCGCCGACGTCGTCCAGCCCGTCCCGTCCGGTGAGCTCGAAGAGCTCGACCTGCTCCTCGATCCACCGCTGGTGGCCGTTCCAGGCGGTCAGCGCCGTGGTGCCGACCACGGCCCCGATCCGCTCCCACGAGGCGCCGGCGCGCCGCGCGGCGTGGATGCCCCGGTGCTGCGCGTCGTAGGCCCGCCGCGCAACGCCGACGCCGAGGTGCAGCAGCTCCAGGGACTCCTCGAGGTCCAGCGGTTCGACCTGCCCGCGCAGGTGGTCGGTCCAGGAGTACGAGGGTCCGACATCCGGACCCTGCACCGCCGCCGCGCTGTCCCGCCGGCTCAGGAAGTCCAACCGGGTCACGGCCGTGACGATCGGGATCTCGGCTCCGAGGAGTGCGTGCCAGCCCGTCATGGCGACCGAGGATCGACGACCTGGGTGCCGGGACCCCTCGCGATCCCGCGTGTCGCCGGTGGCGGTGCAGACACGCGGCCCGGCATCACGCTCCCGACCGGGCGGGTCACTGAGCAGAGGCAGCGGCGCCCCGGACCGGGTGCGGGCACCTCGTGTCCGGTGACGGGGGACGACGTCGCCGCGACAGCCGTACAGCGCCGTCCGGGTGCCCGAGGCCCGAGCGGCCGGCTCGCCGTCGGCGGAGGTGACGCGGCGTCCACGGCGGTCGGCGACCGTGTCCCCCTGGGTTCTCGTCCAACCGGGAGGAGCCGTGAGCGAGATCGTCCTCTGCGGCGCGACCGGCGACCTGGGCGGCCGGATCGCCGTCCGGCTGGCCGAGCGACGGATCCCGTTCCGTGCGCTGGTCCGGCCGCACAGCGACACCGCCGTCCTGCGGGCCTCGGGTGCCGAGCTCAGCGTCGGGGACCTCACCGACCCACCCGGTCCCGAACGAGCGCTGGCCGGGGCGCGGACGGTCGTCACCACTGCCAACGCCCTGGGACGCAGCATGGCCGGGGCGAGGGACGTCTCCATCGAGCGGGTCGACCGCGACGGGAACGCCGCGCTGGTCCGGGCCGCCGAGGCGGCCGGCGTCGAGCGGTTCGTGTTCGTCTCCGGGCAGGGCATGACCGCCGCGATGGTGGACCTCGTGCCCTTCTTCGCCGCGAAGCGGGCCACCGAGCGGTTGCTGCAGGCCTCGTCCATGCGGTCGGTGATCGTGCGCCCGGCCGCCTTCCAGGAGGCGTGGCTCGGACCGGAGTCCGGCATCCGGCCGGAGAAGCGGCTGGCCGTCATCTACGGTCGCGGCCGCACACCGCTGCCGTACGTCGCGGAGGACGACGTCGCCGAGGCCTGCATTCGGCTGGCGACGATGGACGACCCACCCGGGGAGCTGGACCTCGGTGGACCGGAGGCGCTGACCCGGCACGAGGTCGTCGACGCCCTCGAGCACGCGCTCGGCGTGCCCATGCGCCGGATCGTCGTCCCCCGTCGGGCGCTCGCGTTCGGCGCCCGGGCCCTGCGCCGGCGTCGGCCGGAGCTCGCCTCGATCCTGGGCATCGCGCTGTCCATGGACGTCGGCGAGGAGGTCGGCGCCGAAGGGCTGCGGACCCTCGGCATCGAACCGCGGCCGGCCTCGGCCCACATCGCCGCCCGGGCACGAGCGGTCGCCCGCACCTGACCCCCCTCAGCCCTCGGTACCGGTGGCCGTGGAGAGCTGGTCGACGTACCTGCGGCGGGCGTCCTCCAGCGCCTCGATCGCCTTCCGGCGGCCCTCCCAGCCGCGGGTCTCTGCCGACTTGTCGGGTGCCAGGGCCTCGTAGATCTCGAAGAAGTGCCAGATCTCGGCGATCTGGTGCATCGCCACGTCCTCCAGCTCCTGCAGGTGCAGCTGCCGCGGGTCGGTCGCGGGGACGCACAGCAGCTTGGCGTCCGGGCCCCGCTTGTCGTGCACCCAGAACACGGCGATGACCCGGGCGCGGACGAGGCAGCCGGGGAAGGTGGGCTCGGCGAGGAGCAGGAGGGCGTCGATGGGGTCGCCGTCCTCGGCCAGCGTCTCGGGAACGAACCCGTAGTCGCCCGGATAGCCGGTCGCGGTGAAGAGCATCCGGTCGAGCCGGATCCGGCCGAGCCGCTGGTCGTACTCGTACTTGTTCCGCGATCCCTTGGGGACCTCGACGATCACGTCGACCTCCACGGACTCCCCCTCCTCGGTGGGACCCCAGAGCCGGGAGTGGCCGAGCAGCGACGGTGGTCGTCGCCGGCTGGGTCCGTCGTCGCCAGGCGACCCTGGCCCGGCAGGCGTCGTGCGTCAACCCGGTCACGGGCGGCTCGAGGACGGGACCGCGTCCGCGACCGGCCAGGGCAGACCTCGCGCCGACCGGACCACGGGGCAGGCCCGCTCAGCGCGGGAGGCCCCGTCCCTCCTCGGCCTCCAGGACGCGCCCCAGCGCGGTCGCGATGACCCGCATCTCGTCCTCCCCGAGGTGGCTCGTGTAGTGCCGCTCGACCCCGGACAGGTAGGTGGGGGCGGCGGCGCGCAGCCGTGCCCGCCCCTGTGCGGTGACGACGGCGAAGCGCGAGCGCTTGTCGTCCGGGTTGGGCTCGCGCCGGACCAGCTCCGCGTGCTCCAGCTCGTCGACGACCCGGCTGACCCGCTCCCGGCTGAGGACGACCCGGGCGCCGAGCTCACTCATCCTCAGCCGGCGGTCCGGAGCGGCGTTCAGCTCGAGCAGGACGTCGTACCAGGCCAGCGGCATGCCCTCGGCCGCCAACGCACGCTCCAGCTTCGGGACCACGGCGGCATGGACCCGGAGCAGGACGGCCCAGGCCGACACCCGATCCGCGTCTCCACCCACCCCCGGAGCGTAACGACGGGGAACGTGCGCACGCACTCTCCGTCCCTCCTGAGGGTTGTGTGCGTGCGCACATGATTAGTATTGTGTGCATACGCACACAGATGCGTCGGTCGGTCGAGGAGGAGCCATGGCCAGGTTGCTGCACATCTCGTCGTCCCCACGAGGAGGGGACTCGGAGTCCCTGCGGATCGCAGAGGTGTTCACGAGTGCGTACGAGGAGACGCACCCGGGTGACCTCGTCCAGCACTGGGACCTGTGGGACGGGTCGCTGCCGGACTTCGCCGTCGGCGCCAGGGCGAAGATGTCCGTCTTCGGCGGGCACGCACCGGCGGGGGCCGAGGCCGAGGCGTGGGCGGCGGCCCGGCGGGTCTTCGAGCGGTTCGACTCGGCGGACCGGCTGCTGTTCAGCGTCCCCATGTGGAACGCCGGCATCCCCTACGTCCTCAAGCAATTCATCGACGTGGTGAGCCAGCCCGGATGGGTCTTCGGGGTGGACCCCGACACCGGCTACGACCACCTGCTCGCCGGCCGCCGCAAGCGGGTCGCCGTCGTCTACACGAGCGCCGTCTGGGGGCCGCACCTCGGCCCGGACTTCGGCAGCGACTTCCAGTCCACCTACTTCACCGACTGGTTGCGCTGGACCGGCCTCACCGACATCAGCGACATCCGCTACCACCCGACGCTGACCGGGGACCGGGACATGGCCCGGCAGGCAGCCGACGCCGTCGCCCGCGACGTCGCGAAGTCCTTCTGAGGGCGAGGCGGACGAGGCCTGCTGCACGCCGTCACCGGTCCGGCCGGGGCCGACGTCCCTCCGGCCGGCCGGGCAGGTGTAGAAGGGAGGCGGCGCACCGGCTCCCGCGGGGACGGCGCGGCGACCCAGCACCGACGCCGACGAGGGAACGCTGATGACGCTGGCACCGGACGTGGCGACCGACCTGACGGCGGCGCTGCGCCGCGCAGGGGTCGGCGACGTCGACGACTCCGGGCTGGCCCGGTCGCTGTACTCCTCCGACGGCTCGCTGTACCGGGTGCTCCCCCGCGCCGTGGTGCGCCCGCGGCACCCCGACGAGATCGAGGCGACCCTCGCCGTCTGCCGGGAGCTCGGTGTGCCGTTCACCGCCCGGGGCGCGGGCACCTCGATCGCCGGCAACGCGGTCGGCCCCGGGGTCGTCCTCGACACCAGCCGGTACCTGTCCCGCGTGCACGCGGTCGACCCCGGGTCGCGGACGGCGACCGTCGACCCCGGCGTCGTGCAGGCGGCGCTGCAGGCCGCGGCGCGGCCGCACGGGCTGCGCTTCGGCCCCGACCCGAGCACGCACAACCGCTGCACGATCGGCGGGATGATCGGCAACAACGCCTGCGGGTCGCGCGCCCTGGGCTACGGCCGGACGTCGGACAACGTGGTCGGCCTCGACGTCGTCACCGGCGCCGGCGAGCGGCTGCGGCTCGGGCCGGACGGCGCCTCCTCCGGCGGGGTGCTCGACCGGCTGCGGGACCTGGTGGACGGCGAGCTGGCGGCCATCCGCACCGAGCTCGGCCGCTTCGGCCGGCAGGTGTCGGGCTACTCGCTGGAGCACCTGCTGCCCGAGCGCGGCTTCGACGTCGCCCGTGCGCTCGTGGGCAGCGAGGGCACGCTGGCGGTGGTGCTGGGCGCGACCGTCCGGCTGGTCACCGACGCGCCGTACCGCGGCCTCGTGGTGCTCGGCTACCGGTCGATGGCCGAGGCCGCCGACGCCACCCCCGGGTTGCTGCCGCACGAGCCGACCGCCGTCGAGGGGCTCGACCAGCGGATCGTGCAGCGGCTGCGCGACGTCCCCGCGGCGGTCGTGCCCGACCTGCCCCGGGGCGACGGGTGGCTGATCGTGGAGCTGACCGGCGACAGCGTCGCCGAGGTCGAGGCCAAGGCGAAGGGCGTGCTCGGCGACGCCGGCGCGCTGGACTCCCTGGTCGTCACCGACGTGGCCGAGGCCGCGGCGATCTGGCGGATCCGCGAGGACGGCGCCGGCCTGGCCGCCCGCACCTCCGACGGGCGCCCCGCGCACGCCGGCTGGGAGGACGCCGCGGTGCCGGTCGAGCAGCTCGGCGCCTACCTGCGCGAGTTCGAGGCGCTGCTGGACCAGCACGGGCTGCAGGGCGTGCCGTACGGCCACTTCGGCGACGGCTGCGTGCACGTGCGGATCGACTTCCCGCTCGGGCGCGGCGAGGACCGCGGCCGCGAGGCGTACCGGGCCTTCGTGACCGACGCCGCCGCGCTGGTCGCCCGCTACGGCGGGTCGGTCTCCGGCGAGCACGGCGACGGCCGGGCGCGCAGCGAGCTGCTGTCGTCCATGTACTCCCCGCACGTGCTCGGTCTCTTCGAGCGGGTCAAGGGCCTGTTCGACCCGACGGACGTGCTCAACCCCGGCGTCCTGGTGCGCCCGGCGCGGGTCGAGGACGACATCCGGATGGCCGCCGCGCCGCGGACGACGACGGGTCTCGCGCTGGCCTACCGGCACGACGGCGGCGACTTCTCCGCCGCGGTGCACCGCTGCACCGGCGTCGGCAAGTGCCGGGCCGACCTGCAGGCCAGCGGCGGGGTGATGTGCCCGTCGTGGCCGGCGACGCGGGAGGAGAAGGACACCACCCGAGGCCGGGCGCGGGTGCTGCAGGAGATGCTCGCGCCGGGTGGGCCGGTGCGGGACTGGCGCTCCTCGGAGGTGCACGAGGCCCTGGACCTGTGCCTGTCGTGCAAGGGCTGCTCGCGCGACTGCCCGACCGGCGTGGACATGGCCTCCTACAAGGCCGAGGTGCTGCACCAGAGCTACCGCCGCCGGCTGCGCCCCCGCGCGCACTACACGCTGGGGTGGCTGCCCCGCTGGGCGGACGTCGCCGCCCGCGCGCCCCGGCTGGCCAACGCGGTCACGCGGTCGCGCCTGGGCGGCCGGCTCGCCAAGTGGGGCGCCGGTGTCGACCAGCGCCGCTCGCTCCCGGCGTTCGCCTCACGCACCTTCCGGGAGGTCTGGGCCGCCCGGCCGGTGCCGGCCGGGAACGGCCATGGGGCGGGTGGGCGAGCAGTTGCGCTGTGGGTGGACTCCTTCACCGACCACTTCGCGCCCGAGGTCGCCGAGGCCACCGCCGCGGTGCTGGAGGACGCCGGCTACCGGGTGCAGGTGCCGCCGGCCGAGGCGTGCTGCGGGCTGACCTGGATCACCACCGGCCAGCTGGACGCCGCCCGCCGCACCCTGGGCCGCACCGTCGAGCTGCTCGCCCCGCTGGTGGACGACGGCATCCCGGTGGTCGGCGTGGAGCCCTCGTGCACCGCGGTGCTGCGGCACGAGGCCCTGGAGCTGGTCGGCGGGGCGGCCGCCGAACGGGTCGCCGCGGGCACCCGCACGCTGGCCGAGCTGCTGCGGGAGACGCCGGGCTGGACGCCGCCGTCCCTGGCCGGGGTGGAGGTCGTCGCCCAGCCGCACTGCCACCACCACGCCGTCCTGGGCTGGGCGACCGACGAGCGGCTGCTGCGCGACGCCGGCGCCACGGTCACCCGGGTCGGCGGCTGCTGCGGGCTGGCCGGGAACTGGGGCGTCGAACGCGGGCACCACGAGGTGTCGGTGGCGATCGCCGAGCACCAGCTGCTGCCCGCCGTCCGGGCCGCTGGGCCGGACGCCGTCGTCCTCGCCGACGGGTTCTCCTGCCGCACCCAGCTCGACCAGCTCGCCGGCCGCGACGGGCTGCACCTGGCCCAGCTGCTCGCCCGGGCCGGCCGTGCCTGACCCCGTGTTCGACGACCTGTCCGTCGAGGAGCTGCGCCGCCGCGGCAGCCTGAAGTGGTCGCTGTACCCCGAGGCGATCGGGTCGTTCGTCGCGGAGATGGACTTCGGTACGGCGCCGGCGGTCACCGAGGCGCTGCACGCGGCGGTGGACGCCGCGGCCTTCGGCTACCTGCCGCCGGCGCTGCTGCAGGGCATGTCGGAGGCGTACGCGGCGTGGTCGGCCCACCGGTACGGCTGGGCGGTGGCGCCGGAGCAGGTGCGGCCGGTGGCCGACGTCCTGGCCGGCCTGGCCGCCGCGATCGAGCACTTCTCCCGGCCGGGCAGCCCGGTCCTCCTGCCGACGCCGGCCTACATGCCCTTCCTCACCCTGCCGCCGGCGCTGGGCCGCGAGGTCATCCAGGTGCCGATGGCGCGGGACGGGGACCGGTACGTCTACGACCTCGACGCGCTGGACGCCGCGTTCCGGGCCGGCGGGCACCTGCTGGTGCTGTGCAACCCGCACAACCCGATCGGGCGGGTGCTGGAGCCTGCGGAGATGACGGCGGTCGCCGAGGTGGTGGACCGGCACGGCGGGCGGGTGTTCTCCGACGAGATCCACGCGCCGCTGGTGTACGAGGGACACCGGCACGGGCCCTACGCCTCCCTGGGCGAGGTCCCGGCCGGGCACGCGGTCAGCGCGACCTCGGCGTCCAAGGCGTGGAACCTGCCGGGGCTGAAGTGCGCGCAGCTGGTGCTGTCGAACTCCGCCGACGCCGAGCACTGGGCCCGGGTGGGGCTGCACGCCGAGCACGGCGCCTCGACCTTGGGCGTCGTCGCCAACACCGCCGCCTACACCGCCGGCGCCGGCTGGCTGGACGACGTCCTGGCCTACCTGGACGGCAACCGCCGGCTGCTGGCCGAGCTGGTCGCCGAGCACCTGCCCGGCGTCCGGTACACCCCGCCGGAGGGCACCTACCTGGCCTGGCTGGACTGCCGGGAGCTCGGCCTGGCCCAGCCTGGCGCGTTCTTCCTCGAGCGGGCCGGGGTGGCCCTGACCGACGGGTCGCTGTGCGGCGCCGCCGGCGAGGGCGCGGTCCGGCTGAACGCTGCCACTCCCCGGGCGGTGCTGACCGAGGTCGTCGAGCAGATGGGTGCCGCGCTGGCCGCCCGCTGACCACGACCGTCCGGCCTGACGCCGGCCGGCTCCACGGCCTGGGGCTCCACCGATCCCACCGACGCGGCCCTGGGCGCTGCTCGCAGGTGCCCGGCGGGCGGGCTCGTACCGGGTCGGCTTCCTGTCGTACCCCACTGCCACGCTGTGCCTGTCCGGCTCGCACCGCCGGTGTCGCCACCGCAGACCGCGGCCGCCGCACCCGCGGGTCCGGGGGGAGGCGAGGACGAGGTGAGGACGTACGACCCCGCGGACAGCATCACCTACCTCCACCTGGCGCAGCGCCCCACTGCTGCCGTGACGTCGCCACACGCCCACGACGAGTGCCACCGGCTGCCCGCCGGCTACCCGAACGCATCACTCCGGGCCAGGCTCGGTGGACGGCGCCTGGTCAGCGTCCGTCCAGCGCTCGCCGTCCTCCCCGGAGGGTCGGCAGCAGCCGCCGGTAGCGCCCCCGGAGCGCCGATGCTGCGCCTGGTCCAGTAGCTCCGGGATCCGCCGGGCCCCAGGACCCTGGGACCGGCCGCGGCTGAGGGCTTGAGTACGAGTGAGGGGATCAACGGGGGACCCCGCAGACCGGGCCGGGCAACGAGCCCCGACACCCCCGGGGCCCTACGTCGACGCTTGCGTTCGAGCCGGGTCCGCCGGGAGTCGTGGGCACGGCCGCGTCCAGGCGCGGCCCCACCAGCACGTCGGCACGCACGGGAGGCCGAACAGATGGCGACCACCCTGCCGGCCGTGACGCCGAGACGCGCTCCGGTCACCGGACCGACCGTGGCCGAACGGGTGATCGTCACGGACCCCGTGCCACCGTGACCGCGCGCCGGCCAGCAGTCAGCCGGGCAGCCCGGCCAGGAAGGCGTCCGCCTGCTCTCGCCCCTCGTCGAAGAGCCGGCGGAGGAACGCGGGCCTGCGGTCCAGCTTGCTGGGCAGGTCCAGGTCGAGGTCGAGGTCGATCTCACGGATCTCGATGCGCCGGTACGGGTCGCCGAGACGGTCCACCCACCCGTTGACCTTGCGGATGGCGTGCAGCTCCTGCTCCAGGGAGAGGTTGCCGGCCAGCTCGTTGCGCCGGTCCGCGATGTCGCCCACCGTCTTCGGCTCCGTGGCCCGGGCACGCGGGTTGATCCGGATGACCCAGATCTCGTCCGGGCCGGCGTCGGGCAACTGGCGCACCGGCGGGTTCTGGCTGAACAGCCCGTCCCAGTAGCGCCGGCCCCCCACCTCGACGGCGCGGAAGAGCAGCGGGACGGCGGCCGAGGCCAGCACGGCGTCCACGGTGATCTCCTGTCGCCGGCTGGAGAAGGCCTTGAAGTCGCCGCTGAGGACGTCGACGGCGCCGACGAGCAGCAGCGGCTGGTCCTCCGGCGGGGACTCCTGCAGCCGGGCCAGCCGGTCGACGTCGACGTGGCGGGTCAGCAGGTCGGTGAAGGCGGGACCGGCGAGGTCCGGGTAGAGGTAGGGGCTCACCGTCGGGAGCGTCACCCGCCCCTCCAGCCGGGCCAGACCGACCAGCCAGGCGTTGGCCAGCTTCCCGCTCAGCGTGGTGGCCGCGTTGGCCTTCCAGAAGCGCTCCAGCAGCCGGCCGGCCTCCGCTGCGCCGCCGGTCAGCAGGCCGTACCAAGCCAGCAGGGCGCAGACCGCGCCACCGGAGGTGCCGGACAGCGCCACGACCCGGTGGTCCTCGTCGGCCAGCAGGCGCTGCAGCACACCGCCGGTGAACGCCGTGTGGCTGCCGCCGCCCTGACACGCGATCGCGACCGTCTTCACCGTGGTTCCCCCCTCGACCCTGCCCACCATCCCGCAGCGGGGCGGTCGCTGTCGCCTCATCGACACGCCCGGGGACGAGCGCAGGGTCGGTCGGCGACGGGGACGACCTGTTCGACGGCGTCAGCTGTCGAGGAGCGAGGCCATGAGCCGCCGCGCCCGCCGCCCTTCGGGCACCGGCAGCAGGGCGTGCACGTGGACGAGGCCCGCCTCCTCGTGGTGGTCGACCTGCACACCGGCCGCACGGGCGCGGCTGACGAGCAGCCTGGTGTCCGGGCTGGTGATGTCCCGGGTGCCACTGAAGACGGTCAGCGGACCGAGCCCGGCCAGATCCCCGAACAGCGGGCTGACCAACGGGTCCTTGATCGGCAGGTCGCCACGCCAGAGCTCGATCGCCGCCCGGGTGCCGGGCCGGGCGAGCCACGGGTCGTGCGGCTCGACGAGGTCGATCTCGGGGTTGGCCAGGGTCAGGTCCAGCGCGGGTGAGATGAGCACCGTCCGGTGCAGCGGCGGTTCGCCCCGGTCGCGGCGGAGCAGCGCCGCGGACAGCGCGATCTGCCCGCCGGCCGAGTCACCCAGGACGGCGACCTGCCCGGCGCCGTACCGGTCGACGAGCGCGGCCACCAGGTCGGCGACGGAGGGCACGACGGTCGCCGCGGTGCCGACGGGCGCCAGCGGGTAGATCGGGACGGTGACCGCGGTGCCGCTGCGGGCGGCCAGCCCGGCGACGAGCCGCCAGTGCAGCGGGTGGATCTGGTTGACCCAGGCGCCGCCGTGCACGTAGACGGCGGCACGGGTCGGCGTGCGGCGACGCGGCAGGACGCGGTAGACCGGCCAGCCGGTGTCGTGGTGGACGTCGACCTCGATCTCGACCGAGCGCAGTCCCCGCGGTGGCCCGTACGGGACGGGGCGCACCATGCGGTCCTGGACGCCGCGCAGCATGGCCTCCGGCTCGGCGAACTCCCGCCGGGCGCCGAGCAGGCGGAAGAGGGCGGGCAGGAGGCGGCTGACGGGGCTGGGCATGGGGTCCTCTCGGCTCGAGCGGGGGAGGTACGCACGGCAGCTTGCCCCGGCGTCCGGGACAGGACACGCAAGACCGGTCACGGGTGCGGACGTCGGCCGACCGCCGCGTCAGTCGCTCGGCCGGGCGGGTGGTGCGCCGGTCGGCGGGGTGCCGCCAGGACCCCCGCCGGGGACGCCGGAGGGCGCGCCGTCACCGCCCAGTCCACCGCCGGTCGGCGTCGTGCCGGTGTCGACGCCGACCGCCAGACGCACGGTGTAGCCGCCGGTGACATCGCCGGTCACGGTGGCCAGCTGGCCGGCGCCGCCGTCGTCCCCGAACACGTTGTCGCTGGACAGGCTGACCCGCGACAGGTCGGCCACCGACGCCTCGTAACCCGCAGTCGCGTAGACCGCCTCGCAGGCGTCCTGCGGCAGCGCGACCTGCGAGGTGGCGATGGCGTTCGCGGAGTCGGTGATGGCGGCCTGGTCCGGGTAGACCTCGAAGTGGACGTGCGGCCAGCGCCCGTCGTAGCAGGCCGGGAAGACGCTCGTGAAGCGGACCAGGCCGTCGGCGTCGGCGACCTGCACGCCCCGCAGGTAGTTCTGGTCCTCGATGCCCGAGGAGTACAGCGAGTAGCCGCCCTCGCGGGTGCAGTGCCAGACGTAGACGGCGACGCCTTCGAAGGGCACCCCGCCGTCCGCGAGGTCGGCGATGGTCAGCTCCAGCGTCATCGGCACGCCCTCGGCGGTGCCGCTGAACTCCCCGAAGCTGGAGCGGATGTCGCTGCGCACGATGCCGATCTGCTCCAGCACGTCCGGCCCGTTGGAGCCGTCGCCCGGATACGGGCCCGCGGTCTCGTCGGGGATCTCGTACGCCGAGGACGCGGCAGAGGACGACGACGCCGACGAACTCGTCGAGCCGCCCCCGCCGCAGGCCGCCAGCCCCACCGATGCCGCACCCAGGCCGAGGACCAGCAGCCGGCGGCGGCTGAGCAGGGTGCCGACGTCGAAGCCGAGCCCCTGGTCGACCAGTTCCTCGTCGGGTCGAGGCAGTGACCGCCCCTCGTAGGTGGGCGTCCGGTCCTGTGGCGGGTGCTGCACGGGGTCTCCCGGGGTTGTTGTCATCACTGACAGCGACGGTAGGACTCGCCTCCGTGCAGAAACTGGACGACGCATGGGAGTTCGCTGGCCTCAGTGCGCCCGCAGCCGTTACTTCCCGGCACCGACCGTCGACCCGGCGCTCGTACGGACGTGCTGAGGTCCGAGGAGTTCCAGGACTGTCGGAACCTCGTCCACCACCACCGCGTCGGCGCCTGCCTCGAGCAGCACGCCGGCCGAGGCCGGCGCGGGGCACCACACCACGAGCTGCCGATCGGCGCCGTGGACGAACGGCAGCGCCCCGGCAACGGTTGCCGGGTCGACCGCCTCCGAGCCACGGTCCGCGAGCGATCCCACGTGCAGCACGAGGACGTCGACGTCCATGTGCGCGCAGGCGGCGACCGCGACGTCCAGGGGGAAGCAGTGCCAGGTGAGCCAGCCCAGCGGCAGCGAGGGCTCCAGGCAGCGCAGCCGGTGCAGCGCCGCCGGGTCGAACGACGTGACCAGCAGCGGGCGGCGACGCGCCTCGGCGGCCACGACGGGCGCGAGCAGGGCCGCGGTGGTGCGCGACGGCGGTCGCAGGCTGTCGTCGATCGCGGGCTTGAGGTCCACGTCCAGCCCGACCTCGAGGGGCAGCTGCTCGACCAGCGTGTGCAGCCGGAGCGTGCCGCGCCGGTCGGCCTCCGCCGCGCTGACGTCGGCCACGCGGGTGCCGTCCGGGTACACCTCGTCGTGCCCCACCACCAGGACGTCGTCCGCCGTCCGCCGGACGTCGGCCTCCACCCAGGTCGCCCCCAGCGCGGCCGCCGCCGTGAACGACCCCAGGGTGTTCTCACGGTGGCCGCGGACGACCCCGCAGCCCAGGCCCCGGTGTCCGATGACCGCCGGGCCGGCGCTGAACACGCGGTCCGTCGGGCGCGGGGACACGGTGCGCACCGTCTCGTGCCCTCTGCGGGGTCTCGGCACCCCGATGGGCGTCATGAGCGGCGTCCCCTCTGCGTGGGACAGGGCCGAGCAGGCCGTGCCCTCCCATTCCACCGCCGCGGACGGAGCACGTCGATGGGCAGCGGCACCGATCCGTCCGCGTCCTCCCGGTCAGCGGCGCAGTGCACGCATCAGCCGGCGGACGCCGGTGTACGTCACCGCGGCGCCGGCCACCCACGGCCCGGCCACGATCACCGGGTCGAGGACGTGGTGCCGGGCGTCGGAGCGCCCGCGGCGCGAGCGCAGCCCGCCGTGGGTCAGCTCGGCCTTCACGCCGGTCTCGGTCACCGGGTTGTCCGGGTGCAGCGTGGCGAACGAGCGCAGGTGGCTGCCCCAGGCGTCGACCCGGTCGCCGACGATCAACAGCAGCCAGTGCGCCAGCCGGCCCTCGCTGAAGCGGCGGTAGGCCAGCTTCCGGATGGCCCCGGACAGTCCCTTCGGCGGCTGCGCGGTGCCGAAGACCGGGGTGACGAAGGCGTGCTCGATCGACCGTTCCCGCGGCTCCTTCTCCGGCTGCCGCTCCGGGAAGTCCCAGTGCGCACCCGTGTCCGCCGGGTACTGCAGCTTCGGGTACGAGGGACGGTCCGCCGGGTCGAGGTCGGCGCCCCAGCCGGGGATCCGGGCCCGCAGCTCCTCGCGGGACGGCGGCGGCGTGCGCTTGTCCCGGACGTAGGCGCTCGGGATGTCGGGGTCGGTCATGATCGCTCCTCCCTCAGGCGGCGTCGGGCAGGACCAGCGGCTTGATGCAGCCGTCGAGCTTGGCGGAGAACACGTGGTAGGCCTCGGCGATGTGCTCCAGCGGGAACCGGTGGGTGACCATCGCCCGCGGCGTCAGGTGGCCGTTGCGCACGTGCTCGAACATCCGCGGCCACTGGCGCTTCACCGGCGTCTGGTTCATCCGCAGGGTGAGCCCCTTGTTGAGCGCGTCGCCGAACTTCACCGCGTTGGGGATCGGCCCGTAGGCGCCGACGACGGAGATGGTGCCGCCCTTGCGCACCCCGTCGATCGCCCAGTTCAGCGCGACCGGGGAGCCGCCCTGCAGCTTGAGCTTGGTCCCGGTCACCTGCTGCAGGAAGTTCCCGTCGGCCTCCGCGCCCGCCGCCTCGATGACGACGTCGGCGCCGAGGTAGTCGGTCTGCTTCTTCAGCTCGACCACGACGTCGTCGTACTCGTCGTAGTCCAGGGTCTCGGCGTAGGCCATCGTCCGCGCCTTCTCCAACCGCTCCTGCAGGTGGTCGACGACGATCACCCGGCCCGCGCCCATCAGCCACGAGGACTGGGCGGCGATCAGCCCGACCGGCCCGGCACCGAGGACGACGACCGTGTCGCCCTCGGCGATGTCGCCCAGCTGTGCGCCGAAGTACCCGGTCGCCGCCGCGTCGGTCAGCAGGACGGCGTCCTCGTCGTGCATCCAGTCGGGGATCCGCACCGGGCCGACGTCGGCGAACGGGACGCGGACGTACTGCGACTGACCGCCGTCGTAGCCGCCGGTGGTGTGCGAGTAGCCGTAGATGCCGCCGACCGCGGTGGCGTTCGGGTTGACGTTGTGGCAGTTGGAGTACAGGCCCCGGGCGCAGTACCAGCAGGAGCCGCAGAAGATGTTGAAGGGCACCATCACCCGGTCGCCGACCTGCAGGCTCTGGACCGAGGACCCGACCTGCTCCACGACGCCGATGAACTCGTGGCCGAAGGTGTGCCCGATCCGGGTGTCCGGCATGAGGCCGTGGTACAGGTGCAGGTCCGAGCCGCAGATCGCGGCCAGCGTGACCCGCACGATCGCGTCGTTGGGGTGCTCGATGGCGGGGACGTCCTTCTCCTCGACCCGCACCTTGTAGGGACCCCGGTAGACCATGGCCCGCATCGCAGGACCTCCTCGCGCTCGCGGGTGGCGGGGCGACCGCCGTCCGTCCACCGGACTGGCTCCCGGCGTCCCCCGACCCTGACCGACCCGCCGGCCGGCGGCCAGTCGGGACGCTCGGGGCAGCGGTTCCCCCGGAGGGGTGAGGCCGGCCGGACGGCGCTGGAGGACCCCGGGTGCCCGGCCGAGGACAGCTGCATGGTCACCGCACTGCACGAGCGGCTCGTCGCTGCTCTGCCCCAGGGCAGGCACCTGCCCGAGGAGGTCTGGAACCGGCGTCACCGGGCCGTCCTCCGGGTGGCCGCCGCGCAGGCGGTCGGCCTGGGTGCCATGGCGCTGCTGCTCGGCCGGTCGTCCCCGACCGCCCTGCTGCTCGCACTCGCGGTCGCCTCCCCGCTGGTGTCCACCGTGCTGCCCCGGGCCGGCCGCGGGCTGCGCTCGGCGGCGGCCACGGCGTCCCTGCTCACGGCCTCGGTGGTCCTGGTCCACCTGATGGGGGGCCTCACCGAGGCGCACTTCCACTTCTTCGTCATGATCGGGCTCGCGGCGCTGTACCAGAACTGGGTGCCGTTCGGGATGGCCCTGGCCGTCGTCCTCGGCCACCACGGCGTCGTCGGCACGCTGTTCCCGCCCGCGGTGGTCGGGCACGCCGACGCACAGCCCTCGCCGTGGACGTGCACCCTCGTGCACGGGGCGTTCGTGATGGCCGCGAGCCTGGCCCACCTCGCCGCCTGGCGGCTCAACGAGCAGCAGGGGCTGCGCGACCCGCTCACCGGCCTGGCCAACCGCACCCTGCTGCTGGAGACGACAGCCCGGATGCTGGCCCAGCGCCCGGACCCCACCAGCGTGCTGCTCCTCGACCTCGACGACTTCAAGGACGTCAACGACTCCCGCGGGCACGCCGTCGGTGACCAGCTGCTGAGCACCGTCGGCCGGCGGATCCAGGGCTGCGTGCGCTCGGTGGACCAGGTGGCCCGGCTCGGCGGCGACGAGTTCGCCGTCGTGGTCGCCGGATCGGCCCGCATCGCCGCGGAGGTCGGCGAGCGGGTGCTGGCCGCCCTGGCCGACCCGGTCGTCGTCGACGGCCGGGCGCTCCACGTGCGGGTGAGCATCGGCGTCGCCGACTCCACCTCCGTGGGGGACCACTCCGCGGGCACGCTGCTGCGCAACGCCGACCTGGCGATGTACCTGGCCAAGTCCTCGGGCAAGAACCGCGTGGTCGTCTACGCCGAGGGCATGGAGCGGGCCGCCCAGACCAAGGCCGAGCTGATCACCGACCTCGACTCCGCCGTCGCCGAGGGTCAGTTCGCCGTCCACTACCAGCCGACCGTCGAGCTGAGCGAGGGCGTGACCACCGGCTACGAGGCGCTGCTGCGCTGGCAGCACCCCACCCGCGGGCTCGTCCCGCCCCTGGAGTTCATCCCGCTGGCCGAGGAGAGCGGCGCGATCGTCGAGATCGGCCGGTGGGTGCTCACCGAGGCGACCCGCCAGGCCGCGCAGTGGTCGCGGCAGGCCGGCCGGCCGATCGACGTCGCGGTCAACCTCTCCCCCCGCCAGCTGCTCGACGACGACGTGGCCGCGGCCGTGCGCGCGGCGCTGGACGCCAGCGGCCTGCCCGCCGGCCAGCTCACCCTCGAGGTCACCGAGGGCGTGCTCATCGACGACGTGGAGGCGGTGGTCGACACCCTGCGGGCCCTGCGCCTGCTCGGCGTCCGCATCGCCATCGACGACTTCGGCACCGGCTACTCGAGCCTGTCCTACCTGCGCCGGCTGCCCGCGGACGTCGTGAAGATCGACCGGAGCTTCGTGCAGGACCTCGGCACGGGTGGCCGGTCGACGACGCTGGTGGCCTCGATCATCGAGCTCGCCCGCAGCCTGCACCTCGAGGTGGTCGCGGAGGGCGTGGAGACCGAGGAGCAGCACGCCGTCCTCGGCCGGCTGGCCTGCTCGCACGCCCAGGGCTACCTGTTCGGCCGCCCCCAGCCCGCCGCGGTCCAGCAGCCGGCCGCTGCGGTGCCCGTGCCGCAGCCGCGCACGGAGGCCACGCTCGCCGCCCGGCCGTGACCGGCCCCGGTCAGGACGGCCGGTCCCCCACTGCCATCGGCCGTTCCGGGTCGGCGCTGTACTGCGACCACGACCCGGCGTAGAGCCGCCCCTGCGGCAGCCCGGCCAGCTCCAGGGCGAGCAGGTCGTGGCAGGCCGTGACGCCGGAGCCGCAGTAGGACACCACGTCGCTGTCGGCGGTCACCCCGGCCGCGGCGAACGTCCGGCGCAGCTCCTCGACGGGGCGGAAGCGGCCGCTGCCGTCCAGGTTGGCCCGGGCCGGCACGTTGACCGCCCCGGGCACGTGCCCGGCCCGCGGGTCGACCGGCTCCCGGTCGCCGCGGTACCGGTCGGGATCGCGGGCGTCGATCACCACCGCCGCCGGGTCGAGGACGTCCTCGACCCCCGCCAGCCGCTCGGCCGGCCACGGGCGAGCGGTGAACACCGCCGGCACCGGTTCGGGCGCGGCCTGCTCCAGCGGACCGTCCCAGGCGGCCACCCCGCCGTCGAGCAGGGCCGCCTCGTGCCCGGTCGCGCGCAGCATCCAGACGAGGCGGGCCGCGACGACCCCGCCGGCGTCGTCGTAGGCCACCACGGTGTCGAGGTCGCCGATGCCGAGCCCGGCCATGCCCTCGGCGAAGATCTCCGGCTCGGGCAGCGGGTGGCGTCCGGCGCCGGGGTCGGCGGGCGCGGCCAGCCACCGGTCGAGGTCCACGAAGACCGCGCCCGGCAGGTGCCCGGCGTCGTAGGCGGCCCGACCGGACCGGCCGTCGAGGTACCAGCGCACGTCGGCCAGCACGACCTCGGAGCGGTGCGCGCGCAGCCAGGACGGGTCGACGACGGGAGGCACCACGGCGGCGACCCTACGTCCGCCTCCTCCCTCAGGCCCCGCCGAACGCGCCCGCCCCCCGGGCAGGGTCGCGGCCCGGCTGACGACGTGGTCGACGAAGCCGTACGCGAGGGGCCCCTGCGCGGGGAAGCACCGGTCGGAGTCCGGCTCGATCTGCTCGATCGGCTGCCCGAGGTGGAAGGACTGCAACTCGTCGAGCTCACACTTCGTGCGCCGGAACAGGTCGGCCTGTATTGCGATGTCGGCCGCGGTGCTCTCCGTCGACCTCGACGGCTTCGAGGCCGTCAGTCACCGCCAGCACCGGCGGCACGCTCGCCGTCCCCGGGGACACCCCCGAGACGCTGCTGCACCGTGCCGACACCGCCGTGTACACGGCCGAGCGCGACGGCGAGGACCACGTCGAGCTGCACACCGGACTGGACACCCCCGCCGGCGTCCGACCCCGATCCAGGACGCCCGACGGGGCGACCTCAACCGCGAGGGAGCCAGCTCAGGACGTCGTGCCGGGCGCCGGCCTCGCCGCTGCGCAGCCCCTCGGCCTCCTCGAGGCGGCGCACGGTCCGCCACTGCCCCGGGGCCCAGGCGCGCAGCACCAGCCCCTCCTCCGAGAACGCGATGAGCGCCCCTGCGTCGGTGGCCATCATCCCGGCCTCCACCCGCTCGTCCGTGTCCTCCCTGATCTGCACCGTCCACGCCGGCATACCGCGCTCCCCCTGACCCGGGGCATCTCTGTTCGACACCCGGTTCCAGGAACCAACCGGGCGCGGTCCCCGGCCGTCAACGCTCCCCAGGCGCGCCCTCGCTGTGAGTAGCGGAACGGCGCCGATCGGAACCGAGCTCAGGCGCGCCAGGCCGGGCGCAGCAGCCGGCGCAGGTCCGGCACCCGAGCCGGGTGGTCCGGCCGCGTCGAGGCCAGGGTCCGCCCGCCGGTGCGCAGGCCGAACCCGATGAGCCGGCGCAGCAGGATGATCGACGCGGCGGTGGCGAGCGCCTGCCAGCTCGGTTCGCCGGCCAGCCGCAGCAGGCCGGCCGCGACGAGCAGGTCGAGGAACACCGGCAGCGCCGCAGCGGGACGGCGGGTCGCGGCCAGCGCCACCAGGCCGGCCAGCAGCGCCGCCGCGGTCACCAGCAGCGCCAGCGTCCCGGCGACCTCCTGCAGCGCGGCGGTCACGTGGCCCGCCCCTGCCGTGTCCCGGTGCCCTCGTCGGCCCGCTCCTCCGCGAGCTGGCGCCGTTCCTCGGCGATCTCCTTGGCGAGGAAGTAGTTCAGCGCCGTCCGGATCGCCGCCACCGCGGCGAGCTGGCCGAGCTCGCGGAAGCTGGGGGCCACCGCCGTCCGCAGCACGTCGCTGGCCAGCTGGAACTCCAGGCCCAGCGCGAGGAAGCGGCCCAGGGTGAGCCGGACGGGGACGAAGGAGCGGGCGTCCCGCTCGCGCAGGCCGACGACGACGAAGCGGACGAACGCCCACAGCGCTCCGACGACGATCACCGCGGCGCCGCACGCCTCCACGACGGGGACGAGGACGAGGACGCCCAGCGCCTCCACGAGCAGCTCTTCCACGGCCGCGCCTCTACCCAGCGCCTTCCGGCACCACCCGGCCCGTCGAGGTGGTTGCGCCCGACCTGCTCGGGTACGGGCCGGTCCGGCTCGACGGAACGACCGCCCTCGGCGGCGGAGGCCGGCCAGAACCTCCCCGGGCGACGGACGGCCGCCGCACCAGGGCCCTGCGGCGTCCTCCCCCGCGGAACGCGCACCGACGGCGTGGTGCTGCGGTCCCCCGACCCCTGGAGCAACGAGTGGCGCTGTTCGCCGCTGGAGAGCGGTCGGTGACGCCCCTCGCCGCCCCGGCCCGGGCCGCGACGGCGGTCTCGGGCGCGGCGGTGGTCGCCGTCCTCGTCGTCGAGCTCGCCGTCCCCGGCGGGTGGGGCGACGCCGCGTGGGTCGTGCTCGTCGCCGGCCTGCTGCTCGGCCTGCCGCACGGTGCGGTCGACCACCTGGTGCCCGCCACACGGCTGCGCTGGCCGCTGTCCCGGGTGGCCGTCTTCGCCGCCGGTTACGCCGCGCTGGCCGCCGGGGCGTGGCTGGCCTTCCGCGCGTGGCCGGGCCCCGCGCTGCTGGTCTTCGTCGTCGTCTCCGCATGGCACTTCGGCACCGGGGAGACCGCCTTCGCCGACCTGCGCGCCGGCCGCCCGGTGCGGCGCCGGGCGACCGCGGCGCTCGTGGTCGGCGCCGTCGTGCTGCTCGTGCCCCTGGCCCGTGGAACGGCCGAGACGGCGGCGGTCGTCGCGGCCGTCGTCCCCGGCTCCGACGGGACGCTCCCGCCGGGCGTGCGGACGGCGGTGCTCGCGGCCGTGCTGCCGGCCGCGGCGCTCCTGGCGGTGGAGCTGGTGCGGCGGCGGCACCGCCTGGAGGCGGTCGAACTGGCCGGTCTCGTCGTCCTGGTGCTCGTCGTCCCGCCGCTGGCCGCCTTCGGCGTCTACTTCGGGTGCTGGCACTCCGTGCGGCACGTGGCCCGCGTGGTCGCCGAGGACCCCGGCAGCACCGCCGACCTGGCCGCCGGCCGGATCGGCCGGCCGCTGCGCCGCTTTGCGGTCCGGGCCGCGCTGCCGACGGCCGCCGTCCTCGGCGTGCTGTGGCTGCTGTGGTCGGCCGCCGGCGGGTGGCGTGCCCTCGTGGCCACCGACCTGCCGCTGCTGGCCGCGCTGACGTTGCCGCACGTCCTCGTCGTCGGCTGGCTGGACGCCGCTCCCCCGCCGCCGGCCCGGGAAGGCCTCAGGCCGCCGGCCTGCCGAGGACGTCGGCGAGGGTGAGGCGGTCGGCCCGCACCCGGTCCACGACGGTCACCGGGTCCGTCCCGGCTCCTCCGGCCGGCTCCGCGACGGTCTGCAGCAGGGAGTCCCAGCGGCTGGCGTGCCGGCGCATCGACCGCGCCGGGACGGACCGCCCGCGGGCGGCCTGCCCGCTCTCGGCGAGCTCCCGTGACGCGTCGAGCAGCACCAGCCGCACCGAGCGCCCGGCGCGCCGCGCGGCGCGCAGCACGGCGGACCGCCACCACGGCCGGGTCCAGGGGTCGGTGAGGACGACGACCGGCGCGGGCCCGGAGACGACGCGGAGCACCCGGACCCGGTGCCAGGCGTGCACCAGCGGCCGGATCAGGCGGTACGGGACGCGCACGCCCGCCGCCTGCACCCGTGCGGCGACGTCCTCGGAGTCCAGGCCGACGACCTCGGGCGCCCGCTCGGCCACCAGCCGGCGCAGCAGCGTCGTCTTGCCACTGCCCGGGAGCCCGCCGACGACCACCAGGACGCCGTGCGGAGCCGCACCACCCGAGGCCCGTTCGGCCCCTGTGGCGGCCGGGCCGGTCTGCACCACCACGTGCCGTCACCTCCTCTGTCTGCACTCCCATGGTCCCCGCGACGGCTCGGAGACGGCGGTGGAGCGGCTGTGGGATCGCTGTGCGATGCGCCCGTTCCAGTTCCGCTCACAGGTCGCTGACCTGGGCGTTAGGGGAGCCTCAGCTTGCTGGCGGGGTACCCGGGGACCTGCCAACCTGGGGCATGACCTCTCTCCAGGACATGCCCCAGGTTCAGGACTGCGCCGTCAGCAGCTGCTCGTACAACGCCGAGCACAGCTGTCACGCGGGCGCGATCACGGTGGGCGGCGACCACGCCCACTGCGGCACCTTCGTGGAGATCAGCTTCCGCGGCGGTCTCGACCGCAACGGGATGGTCGGCGCCTGCCACCGCGCCGACTGCGTGCACAACGACAAGCTGGAGTGCCACGCCCCGAGCGTGCGCGTCGGGCCGGGCACCGACGCCGCCGACTGCCTCACCTACGAAGCCAGGTGACCTGACGGAACGGCTCCGCTGCAGGGGCCCGCTGCGAGCCTGAGAGCAGCGGGCCCCTCCGGTTACGAGGCCAGGTAGCCCAGGTCCCCCACCGACTCGGCCGTCAGCCCACCGGCCGGGTCGGCGCGCAGCGCGCCGTCGGCCACGGCCAGCGCCGCGACCGGGTCGTCGTCGTCCACCAGGACGGCGCGGCCACCGGTCGCCACCGGACGCAGTGCGGCGAGGACGGCCCGACGGTCGGGGGCGGCCAACCCCTCGGTGAGCCGGTCGACGAGCACGATGGTGGCCCCCTGCTCGCGCACCGCCTCGATCGCCTCGATGCGCCGGTCCACGTCGTCGTCCGCGGTTGCCGCGACGCGGTGCACCCGGACGGCGGAGTGGCCGGAGGCACACCGCCCGCTGTCGTCGTCGAGCGCGGCCATCACCCGGCGACGGGCCGCGGCCGGGCCCAGCAGCACGGTCACGTCCCCGACCGGCAGTCGCAGCCCCACCCGGACCTCCATCGCCTCGTCCTCCCCGCCGTTCGACGGGTAAGGCGAGGCTAACCTCCGCCCGGCGCCGCCGTCCAGCCCCCCTCGGCCCGGGCAGACAGCAGAGCGGCGCCGCCCCGGCCGGGGGCGGCGCCGCTGTCGCACGAGGGGTCAGTCGTTGTCTGGGCCGCCCCACCAGCGACCGTGGCCCCACGGGCGGTCCTCGTGCGTCGAGTTGACCCACTCGGTCACCCGCTGCTCCACGTCGGCCAGGCGCTTGTCGGCCACGTCCTGGGGCATCCCGCTCTCGACGGCCTTGGCGATGCCCTCGCGCTGGGCGGTGACCAGGGCGTCGACGAGGGTGTCCACTGCGACGCCCTTCTCCTCGGCGATCTTCGCGAGGGTGGCCCCCTCGGCCTGCAGCGCGGTGCGCAGCTCGTCCTCGGTCATGCCCAGGGCCTCGGCGGCGGCCTCCAGACCGTGCCAGCCGCCGTGACCCCAGTGGCCGCCGAAGCCGGAATCGCCGAGCGTGGTGGCCACTTCGTCGGCCTGCTCCTGGCTGATCGACCCGTCGTCGACCAGGCCGGAGAGCGCGTCCTTGATCCGGTCCACGACGGACGTCGACGTGCTGTTCGTGTCCTCGGTCTGGGCGACAGCGGGGACGGCCACCGCCAGCCCGGTGAGCGTGAGAGCGCCGGCTGCGGCGGCGACGACCAACTTCTTGCGCACGGTTGTCTCCTCGATCCGCGGCCGGACTCTCCAGCCGTCGAGGAGATCCTCGACCCGGAACCTGTGACGGAGCTGTCAGTGCCCCGTGCCCTCCCTGGAGATCGAGGGCTCCCCGTCGGCCGGGGCCGCGCCGGTGGGTCCTCCCCGGTCCCGTGGGAACCACCCGGGGAGCGTGGGGGCCCCGTTCGACGGACTCGGGGGTGCCCGTACGGGCACGACCGCGCCACCCGGTGGTGAGCAGCACGGATGTCGCCGACGCCGCTACGGTGGCCCCGTGCGCGGCGGGGAGGGCAGGACGACCGGCGTCAGCCGGTCTCCCCGGGGCAACCCCGGGGCAACGCGGCGAGCAGGCCACGGCGTCAGCCGCCACCAGGAGCGCTCCACGCACGGCATGGCGACTCCCTCAGGGAGAGGCTGCCTCCCCCGCCGGGCACGCCGGTGACGATCGGCACCCGGTCCTCCCTCACGGCCTCGGGCACCGCCACGGCGCTGCTGGCCGGGCCGGGGTCGCGGCGGGGGATGGTCCGCCGGGTCGCCGTCGCCCTCGGCTTCGCGCGGGCGCCGCGCTGGATCGGCACGGTCGTCGACGAGGTGCTCGCCGCGTACGTCACGGCGCCGGTCGACCGGCCGCGGGAGCTGGCCCTGTTCGTCGCGGCCACGCAGGGCTGGGAGGGCACCGGGGCCCCGCGCCGCGTCGTCCGCCGGCAGCCGGTGGCCACCGCCGTGGCGCGCGACCGCTTCGGCGTCACCCCTCTGCCGGACGCCGCCGCGGTCGCCCGGCTGCTGGACCCCGACCAGGCCGAGCTCGCCTGGTCGAGGTCCGCGGCCTGGAGCGCACGGTCGATGACCCGCTGCGCCACTACCGCTGGCACGCGGTCGAGCGCCGCGGCCGGCTGCGGCTGGCCGCCGAGCCCAAGCCGCGGCTCAAGGAGGCCCAGCGGCGGCTGCTGCGGCACGTGCCCACCCCGGTCCCGGTGCACGACGCCGCCCACGGCTGCATCCCCGGCCGGTCGGTGCGGACGGCGGCCGCACTGCACGCCGGCCGTGCCGTCGTCCTCGGCATGGATCTCGAGGAGTTTCTCGCCCCGGTCCCTGCCCCGCGGGTCCGGGGCCTGCTGCGGGGCACCGCGGGGCTGACCGAGCCGGTCGCCCAGCTGGTCACCGCCCTGGTGACCACGACCGCGCCAGCGCCGGTGTGGCGGGCGCTGCCGGTACCGACCGGGGCGGACGCACGGGAGCGGCACCGGCGACTGGGCACGCGGCTGGCCAGGCCGCACCTGCCGCAGGGCGCCCCGACCTCGCCGGCGCTGGCCAACCTGGTGTGCTTCCGTCTCGACCGCCGGCTGGCCGGCCTCGCCGCGACCGCCGGCGCCCGCTACACCGGCTACGTCGACGACCTGACCTTCTCCGGCGACCGGCGGATCCGGGGTGACCGGTTCGCCGCGCTGGTCACCGAGGTCGCCGCCGAGGAGGGCTTCCGGGTCAACCCGGCCAAGACCCGGGTGGCCGGCGCCGGATCCCGGCAGCGGGTGCTCGGCGCGGTCGTCAACGCCCGGCCCACGCTGCCCCGGCCGGAGCGCGACGCGCTGCGCGCGCTGCTGCACAACTGCGCCCGGCACGGCTGGGCCGGCCAGACCCGCGGGCACGACCCGGCGACCTTCCGCGAGCACGTACTCGGCCGCGTGGCCTGGGCCGCCTCCCTCGACCCGGTCCTCGGCGAGCGGCTGCAGACCCTGGCCGCGCGCATCGACTGGAGCTGACCCCGCTCACAGGTCGACGGCCATGGTCCCGTCGGCGGCGCCCGGCACCGGGGAGAAGCCGACCGAGCGGTAGAGGTGCACGGAGGGGTTCCCGGCCTCGACGCTGAGGCTGACCCGTGCCAGCCCCCGCCGGCGGGCCTCCTCGAGCGCCCGGCGCAGCAGCCCGCCGCCGATCCCGCGCCCGCGGTGGCCGGGCCACACGCGGAGGCTGAGCTCCGGGACGCCGTCCGCGACGAACCCGTAGCCCGGGTCGTCGGCGGCGAGCAACAGCGCCCAGACCACGCCCACCACCGAGCCCCGGGTCTCGGCCACGAACCCGAGGTCGCCGCGCTCAGGCCGGAACTCGCAGTAGTGGCGCAGCTCGGGGGTCTCGTCGACGTCGTGGGAGGTGAACCGCTGCTCCCCCGTCCAGTTCAGGTTGGCCAGGGTCGCCGTCCGCAGCAGCTCGCCGTCGCCGGCGGTGAGCGGGCGAGTGGTCACCTCGGTACCCACGGGGCCTCAGACGAGGAAGCGGTAGGCCGTCGTCCCGGGGGCGACGTGCTGGATGCGCAGCGGGCTGGCCTCGATCCGGGCCAGCAGCGCCGGGAAGTCCGCCGCGCTGCCGAGCTCGATACCGGTCAGCGCCGCCCCGGTCTCCCGGTTGTCGCGCTTGACGTACTCGAACAGCACGATGTCGTCGTCCGGGCCGAGGACCTCGTCGAGGAAGCGGCGCAGCGCACCGGGCTCCTGCGGGAACTCGATGAGGAAGTAGTGCTTGAGGCCGCGGTGCACCAGCGAGCGCTCGACCACCTCGCCGTAGCGGCTCACGTCGTTGTTGCCGCCCGACAGCAGGCAGACCACCGTCTGACCCGGCTCGACGGGCACCAGCCCACCGGTGAGCGCGGCGGTCGCCAGCGCCCCCGGCTGGCTCGGCGATGACGCCGTCCACCTGGTAGAGGTCGAGCATCTCGGTGCAGATCTGGCCCTCCGGCACCGCGACCAGCTCGGCACCCGCGTCGCGCACCAGCGGGAAGGTCACGTCGCCGACCCGGCGGACGGCGGCGCCGTCGACGAAGGTGTCCAGCTGCGGCAGCTCCACCGGCGTGCCGGCGGCCAGCGCCGCGGCCATGCTCGCCGCCCCGGCCGGCTCGACCCCGACGATGCGGGTCGCGGGGCTGTGCCGCCGCAGCCAGGTCGCGCAGCCGGCCAGCAGGCCACCGCCGCCGACGGGGAGGACGACGACGTCCGGCGGCGTGGGCAGCTGTTCGAGGAGCTCCAGCGCGACGGTCGCCTGGCCGACCACGGTGGGGACGGCGTCGAACGCGGGCACCAGGGTCGCCCCCGTGTCCCGCGCCAGGGTCAGCGCGGCGGCCGCCGCCTCGTCGTAGGAGTCGCCGGTGACCACCAGGTCGACCGTCTCCCCGCCGAGGGCGGCGATGCGGTCCCGCTTCTGGCGCGGCGTCGTCCCCGGGACGACGACCGAGCCGCGCACGCCCAGCGCCCGGCAGGCGTAGGCGACCCCCTGCCCGTGGTTGCCGGCGCTGGCGCACACCACGCCGGCGGCCTGCCGGGCGGAGTCGAGCTGGCTGATCGTGTTGTAGGCGCCGCGGATCTTGTAGGAGCGGCCGACCTGCAGGTCCTCCCGCTTGACCCAGACGTCGGCGCCGGTGGCCCCGGACAGCCGTGCGCTGCGTTGCAGCGGCGTCCGCTGGGCCACCCCGGCCAGCCGGCGGGCGGCCGCCTCGACCTCGGCGCCGAAGCGCTCCGCCGTCCCGGGGTCTGCGACGTCGACGCGGTTCTCCACGCGCCCATCCTCCGCGACCGGCGTCCGGGCGCCGGGGTCAGGGCTGCGCGGTGCCGGGCCGGCCGGGGTCGCCGCACACTGGGGCGGTGAGCCCGCAGACCCCCGAGAGCCCCGCGACCCGGCGCGGCGTCGTCCGCCTGCTGAACACCACCGGCGGGCGGCTGCTCTGCCTCGCCGGCGCGGTCGACGCCGCTGCCGTCGACGCGTTCTGGCGGCGCTACGGCCGCGAGCCCGCGCGGATCGACCGCATCGACGCCCGCTCGGTCACCGCGCTGTCCGAGCCCGGGCGCGAGCTGCTGCTCGACCACGTCGAGACCGCCGAGCTGGCCGGCCGCCCGGTGGAGCTGTGTCCCTCCCCCGCGGTCACGCAGGTGCTGACCGACGTGGGTGGACCGGCTACACCGTGGGTACCCCGGCGCCCATGAGCGGGAAGTCGGCGGAGGACTACGCGGACGACTACACGGACCCGGAGCTGCGCGAGCGGCTCAAGGAAGAGATCAAGGCCGGCGACCGCGGCGGGAGGCCGGGCCAGTGGAGCGCCCGGAAGAGCCAGCTGCTCACGCACGAGTACGAGGCGCACGGCGGCGGCTACCGGCACGAGGGCGAGCGCACCGAGTCGCAGCGGCACCTGCAGGAGTGGACCGGGCAGGACTGGCACACCGCCGACGGCGACGACCGGGCCCGCGGCTCGGGCGGCACGTCACGTTACCTCCCCGACGCCGCCTGGCAGCTGCTCACGGACGAGGAGAAGCGGGCCACCGACCGCCGGAAGAGGAGCGGCGACGAGCAGCACGTGGCCAACACCGAGGCGGCGAAGGAGGCCCGCAAGGCCGCCGAGCTGGTCGACGTCGACGCGGCCGAGGCGCGCAAGCTGGTCGGGCAGATGACCGGGGAATCCCAGCTCGACCGTGCCGAGCGGGCCGAGCGCGAGCTGGGCAAGGGTCGCAAGACGGTGCTCGAGGCGATCGAGCGCCGGCGCTCCTGAACACCCAGCCGCCGGCCGCGCACGACGTGACGCTCGCGATGCTCCGCGCTCGCTCTCGCCAGACGGCGCCGACCTGCTGCACGCGGCGATGCCGGTCGACGGGTTCCTCGGCGACGTCCTCGACCTGCCGACCGTGCTCGGCGAGCAGCGCCAGGACGTCGGCCGCCGTGAACACAGCCTCGAAACACGGCGCCGCTAGCCTCCGGGCCCTCGCCGTCGAGGAGGGGGTACCGCAGGAGGCCCCGTGTCCGCACCCTCCGAGCCGACGCCCATCGTCGCGCCGACCCCGCCCGCGCCCGCAGCCCCCGGCGGCGCCGTCGTCGCCGAGGGCTACGACCCGCGGCTGACCAACGAAGACCTCGCACCGCTGCGCGAGCAGCGCTGGGGCACCTACAACATCTTCGCGTTCTGGATGTGGGACGTGCACAGAGTCGGCGGGTACGTCACCGCCGGCACGCTGTTCGCCCTCGGCATCGCGGCTGCCAGGTGCTCATCGCGCTGCTGGTCGGCATCCTGATCGTGCAGGTCTTCGTCAACCTGGTGGCCAAGCCCAGCCAGAGGACCGGCGTCCCCTACCCGGTGGTCAACCGGGCGGTGTTCGGCGTCAAGGGCGCCAACGTGCCGGCCATCATCCGCGGGCTCATCGCGGTGGCCTGGTACGGCGTGCAGACCTTCCTCGCCGCCAGCAGCCTCAACATCATGGCTGAAGTTCGTCCCCGGCGCCGAGACGCTCACCGAGCATTCCTTCCTCGGCCTGAGCGCGCTCGGCTGGATCTCCTTCGCCGTGCTCTGGGTGGCCAGGCCGCGCTGTTCTGGAAGGGCATGGAGACGATCAAGCGGTTCATCGACTGGGCCGGCCCGCCGTCTACGTCGCGATGATCGCGCTGGCGGTGTACCTGGTCTCGGAGGCCGGCTGGTCGGCCGTCGACCTCGACCTGCACACCGGCCCGACGCTGAGCGGCTGGGCCACCGTGGGGATGATGGCCGGGGCGATCGCCATCGTCGTCCCGTACTTCTCCGGCCCGATGCTCAACTTCGGCGACTTCGCCCGCTACGGCCGCAGCTTCGGGGCGGTCAAGCGCGGCAACGTGCTCGGCCTGCCGGTCAACTTCCTGTTCTTCTTGGTGCTGACCGTCGTCTGCGCCTCGGCCACCGTGCCGGTCTTCGGCGAGCTGATCACCGACCCGATCGAGACCGTCGAGCGCATTGACGCACCCGTCGCGATCCTGCTCGGCGGGGTCACCTTCGTGACGGCGACCGTCGGCATCAACATCGTCGCCAACTTCATCGCCCCGGCGTTCGACTTCTCCAACGTCTCGCCGCAGAAGATCGGTTGGCAGGCCGGCGGCATGGTCGCCGCGGTCGGCTCGGTGCTGCTCACCCCGTGGAACTGGTACGACAACGCCGACGGCATCCGCTTCAGTCTCGGCATCCTGGGCAGCCTCATCGGCCCGCTGTTCGGCATCCTCATCGCCGGCTACTACGTCTGCAGCCGGCAGCGCATCGCCGTCGACGACATGTACTCGATGTCGCCGCGCGGCCGGTACTGGTTCCGCAACGGCTACAACCCGAACGCCGTCATCGCCATCGCCGCGGCCGGGATTCCCACGATCCTGCTGACGCTGTTCGCCTCGGTCGGCGACTACGGCTGGTTCATCGGCTGCGCCCTCGGCTTCACCGTCTTCGTCGGACTGGAGCGGGTGCGCCCGATGATCCCGGTGCTCGACCCGACCGAGCCCGGCATCTCCGACGGCGCCCGCGCCTGGTGCACCTGCAGGTCGTCAACCCCAACACCACCGCGTCGATGACCGCGCTCATCGGCCGCAGTGCACGGGCCGCCGCCGCCCTGCGCACGGTGGTGGCGGCGGTCTCCCCCGAGAACGGACCGGCCGCCGTCGAGAGCCACGTCGACGAGGCGCTCGCCGTCCCGGGCCTGCTCGTGCAGGTCGCGGCCGGCGAGGCCGACGGCGCACAGGGGCACGCCATCGCCTGCTTCGGCGACCCGGGCCTCGACGCCGCCCGCGAGGTGGCGGCCGGGCCCGTGGTCGGGATCGCCGAGGCGGCGATGCGCACCGCCACCTACCTCGGGCGCTCGTTCAGCGTGGTAACGACGCTGGGGCGCGCCACCGGACGGGCGTGGGAGCTGGCCGGGCGCTACGGCGTGCGGGACGCGTGCCGGGCGGTGCGGGCGGTGGAGATCTCCGTGCTCGCGCTGGAGACTGACCCGGCCGCCCGCGACCGCATCGCCCACGAGTGCGGCGACGCCGTCGACGTCGACGGGTGCGACGCCATCGTGCTCGGCTGTGGGGGATGGCCGACCTCGCCGGCGACCTCACCGCGCTGCTCGGCGTCCCGGTGGTGGACGGCGTGGCCGCGGCCGTGACCGTCCTCGAGGGGCTGGTGCGCCAGGGCCTGACCACCGGCAAGCGCGGCGAGTACGCGCCCCCGCCGCTGCGGACTCCTCCGGCCGTGACCAGGTGACCTGATCGCGGCGCGTCCTCCCTCACCGCCCACCGTGAGGGAGGACGCGCTGCGGTGCGGGAGGACGGCGGATCATGCCTCAGGTTGTGGGTCGTCCACCTCAGGTTGCGGGTCGTGCACCTCCGGCTGCGGGTCGTCCAGGGACTCGACCTCCGGCCGCGGGTCATCCATCTCCGGCTGCGGGTCCTCGACCTGCGGGTGCGGCTCCTCCCCGCGGTCGCGGGCCCGCACCGCACCGGGGACGCCCGACGCCACCCGGTGCAGGTCGTCGATCAGTTCGAGCATCGCGTGCAGGTCCGTCGGCACCCGACCCAGGTCGGCGGTGCTCGGCAGATGGCCGGATTCCAGGCCGCGGAGCAGTCGCGGCACCTGGTCGGCGAGGGCGGCCAGGCTCGCGGTCCGGTCCTCGGTGAGCAGCGTGGGCAGCCGGTCGAGCAGCGTGGCCAGCGCGCGGGCTGCGTCGTCGGTCAGCTCGCGGTCGAGTCGGGCGAGCAGGTCGAGGGCGGCCGCCGCCTGCCCCTCGCCGAGCAACTCCTCGGTGCGGTCGAGGTGCGCGTCGGACAGCAGCCGGTCGATCCGGCCACTGATCCGGGCGAGGCGCTCGTCGTTCAGCACCTCGTCGGCGCGGTCCACCACGCGCGGAACGCGGTCGTCGGCGAGCAGGGCGTCCAGCCGGCCGAGCAGCCGGTCGACCCGCTCGTCGGCCGCCAGGTCGAGCAGCCGGCGGACCCGCTGGTCGGCGGCCAGGTCGAGGGCCTGCTGCACCCGGTCGCCGGTCAGCAGGTCCAGCACCAGATCGACCCGATCACCGGTCACGAGGTCGAGGGCCCGCCCGAGCCGGTCGTCCGCGGCGAGGTCGAGGGCCCGCCCGACCCGGTCGTCCACGGCGAGGTCGAGAGCCCGCTCTACGCGCTCGTCGGTCAGGAGGTCCAGCGCCCGGTCGAGCCGGGGCAGCAGGTCGGCCGACAGCAGCCGGTCGAATCCCTCGCCCAGCCGGGGCAGCTGGTCGGAGGACAGCAGCGCGTCGAGCGCGTCGAGGGCCCGCGGGACGACGTCGGCCCGCGACCGCAGCGAGTCCACCGTGCGGGTCACCGCCTCGACCCGGTCCGGTGCCAGCGCGGCGCCGAGCCGGTCGACCAGCGCGCCCGCGGACGCGACCCGCTCGGGGGTCAGGACGGCGGCAACGCGCTGCACCACGTTCGCCGCCGCCTCGACGGCCTCGGGGCCCACCGCCGCTGCACGGGCCACCGCGGGCCCGGCACCGTCGAGCAGGGAGCGGGTGCGGCGGAGGACGTCGTCGGCGAGGGGCAGCAGCGTCTCGGCGCGCGGCAGGGCTGCGCTCAGGCTGCGGACGGAGTCGGCGAGCGTCCAGGGCAGGTCGAGGAGGTCCGAGGGACCGGGCAGGCGCACGGGCGTCGTCTACCCGCGCGCCTGCTCCTGACTCCCCCGCGGTCAGGCCCGCGCGCGCAGCACCTCCCCGAGCGTCCGCGTCGGGCGGCCGGTGAACCCAGTGACGGCGAGTGGCACGGGGATCCCTGACGGGTCCGGGCGGGACCTGGCCGACGACCGCCGGACGGTCCCGCCCCATCCCGGGGGGTCGGGAGATGCGCGCCTCGGCGGCGTCCCAGGCGGCCGACGACCCGGACGGCCGGTACTCGACCAGCGCCTGGGTGGTGCGCAGCAGCCGCCGCATCTCCCCCAGTCCGCCGTCGACGGCGCCGAGAGCGCGGGCCTGCACCAGCGCGTTGCCCAGCGCCGCGGCCTCGACCGGCCCGGCGAGGACCGGCCGCTTTCACGCAGTGGCCGAGCATGTGGTCCGGCACACTGGACCCGACCGAGGAGGGGCCCTTGACCGCGAGCATCCGCGACGTCGCCGGCCGGGCCGGGGTGTCGGTCGGCACGGTGAGCAACGTCCTCAACCGGCCCGACGTGGTCAGTGAGGCCACCCGGACGAAGGTGCTCGACGCGATCGCCGCCCTCGGCTTCGTCCGCAACGAGTCGGCGCGCCAGCTGCGCGCGGGCTCGAGCCGCACCGTCAGCCTGGTGGTGCTCGACATGGCCAACCCCTTCTTCACCGACGTCGCCCGCGGGGTCGAGGACGTCGTCAACGCGGCCAGCCTCGCGATGGTCCTGTGCAACTCCGACGACCGCCCGGAGAAGGAGGCTGCGCACCTGGGCCTGCTCGCCGAGCAGCGGGTGCACGGCGTCCTGATCACCCCGACCGCCGAGCTGACCCCACAGCTGGACGCACTCCGCGACCGCGGCGTCCCGGTGGTCCTCGTCGACCGACGTGCGCCGGGCCCACACCAGTGCGCCGCCGCGACCGACGACGTCCTCGGCGGGCGGCTGGCTGCCGAGCACCTGCTCGAGCGCGGCCACCGCCGGATCGCCTTCGTCGGAGGGCACGCCGCCCTGCCGCAGATCCGGGAGCGCCACGCGGGCGTCGAGTCGGCGGTGCGCGAGGTCCCCGACACGGAGCTGACCGTCCTGTCCCCCGGCGAGCTCAGCGTCGCCGGCGGGCGGGAGGCTGCGGCCCGGGTCATCGGCCTGCCGGCGTCCCGGCGTCCCACGGCGGCCGTGTGCGCCAACGACCTGCTGGCGCTCGGCGTACTCCAGGAGATGGTGCGCCACGGGGTCCGGGTGCCCGACGAGTTCGCCATCGTGGGATATGACGACATCGACTTCGCCGCGGCGGCTGCCGTGCCGCTGAGCTCGGTGCGCAAGCCGCGGCAGGAGCTCGGCCGACGTGCGGCCGAGCTGCTCCTGGACGAGGGTCGGGAGGGTCACCGGCACGAGCAACCGGTGTTCGAGCCGGTGCTCGTCGTTCGGGAGTCGAGCATGGTGCGCCGCGACGTCGCGGCCGACCGGGAGGGAGCGGCATGAGGGTGGCGCTGTTCGCCACGTGTCTGGTGGACACGGTGGCGCCGCAGGTCGCGATGGCCACGGCGAGGCTGCTGGAGCGGCTGGGCCACGAGGTCGTCGTCCCCGCCGGGCAGGCCTGCTGCGGGCAGATGCACGTCAACACCGGCTACCGGCGCGAGGCGGTGCCGATCGTGGCCAACCACGTGCGGGCCTTCGCCGGCGCCGAGGCGATCGTGTCGCCGTCCGGGTCGTGCGTGGCCTCGATCCACCACCAGCAGGCCATGGTGCTGCGCCGGGCCGGCGAGGAGGGACTCGCCGCCGAGGCCGAGGCGCTGGCCGAGCGGACCCACGAGCTCTCGCAGTTCCTCGTCGACGTCCTCGGGGTGACCGACGTCGGCGCCTACTACCCGCACCGGGTCACCTACCACCCGACCTGCCACTCGCTGCGGCTGCTGCGGGTGGGCGAGCGGCCGCTGCAGCTGCTGCGGGCCGTCCGCGGGCTGACGCTCGTCGAGCTGCCGGCCGCCGAGCAGTGTTGCGGCTTCGGCGGCACCTTCTCGGTGAAGAACGCCGACACCTCGACGGCCATGCTGACCGACAAGATGGCCAACGTGCTGTCCACCCACGCGGAGGTGTGCACCGCCGGTGACGCCTCCTGCCTCATGCACATCGGCGGTGGGCTCTCCCGGCTGCGGTCGGGGACGCGCACCGTGCACCTGGCCGAGATCCTGGCCTCGACGGAGGACGCCGTGAGCCCGCACCAGACCACCCGGCCGGCGGTGTCGGCATGACCACCACCCCTCAGGACCTGAACGCCGACCAGACGTCCCTGGCCCCGGGAGCGCCCCGGTCCGGGACGACGTTCCTCGGTCTGCCCACCGCACCCCGCGGGGTCGGCCACCTGCGCGGCGACCGCTCCTTCCCGGAGGCCGCCCGCGACGCGCTGCGCGACGGCCAGCTGCGGGCCAACCTCGGGCACGCGACGAGCACCATCCGCGCCAAGCGGGCCAAGGTCGTCGGCGAGGTGCCCGACTGGGAGCAGCTGCGCCAGGCCGGCAAGGCGCTGAAGCAGTCGACGATGGCGCGGCTGGACGAGCTCCTGGTGCAGCTCGAGGAACAGGTCACCGCACGCTGCGGCACGGTGCACTGGGCCCGCGACGCCGACGAGGCCAACGCGATCGTCACCCGGCTGGTGCAGGCCACCGGCGCCGACGAGGTGGTCAAGGTCAAGTCGATGGCCACCCAGGAGATCGGCCTCAACGAGGCGCTCGAGGACGCCGGCATCACGGCGCACGAGACCGACCTCGCCGAGCTGATCGTGCAGCTCGGGGACGACGCACCGAGCCACATCCTGGTGCCGGCGATCCACAAGAACCGCGCCGAGATCCGCGAGATCTTCCTGCGGACCATGCCGCAGTTCCAGGGCCCCGACGCCGACCGGGACCTCCCCGACGAGCCGCGTCGGCTGGCCATGGCCGCCCGCACCCACCTGCGCGAGCGGTTCCTGCGGGCGAAGGTGGCCATCAGCGGCGCCAACTTCGCCGTCGCCGAGACCGGCACCCTCGCCGTCGTCGAGAGCGAGGGCAACGGCCGGATGTGCCTGACCCTGCCGCAGACGCTGATCACCGTCATGGGCATCGAGAAGCTGGTGCCGACCTGGCGCGACCTCGAGGTGTTCCTGCAGCTGCTGCCCCGCTCCTCCACCGGGGAGCGGATGAACCCGTACACGTCGATGTGGACCGGGGTCACCCCCGGCGACGGCCCGCAGGATTTCCACCTGGTGCTGCTCGACAACGGGCGGACGGCGGTGCTCGCCGACGAGGTGGGCCGCGAGGCGCTGCACTGCATCCGCTGCTCGGCCTGCCTCAACGTCTGCCCGGTGTACGAGCGCACCGGCGGGCACTCCTACGGCTCGGTGTACCCGGGCCCGATCGGCGCCGTCCTCTCCCCGCAGCTGACCGGGGTCGAGGACAACGCCTCGCTGCCGTACGCCTCGTCGCTGTGCGGCGCCTGCTACGACGCGTGCCCGGTGGCGATCGACATCCCCTCGATCCTGGTGCACCTGCGCGCCGAGCACGTCGAGGCGCAGGAGAAGCTCACCCCCGAGGCGGCCGCCTTCCGCGTGCTCGCCAAGGCGATGTCCCACCCGTGGCTGTGGCACCTCACCCAGAAGGCGGCGGGCCTGGGCCGGTTCCTCGCCCGCGGGAAGCCGACACTGCCGGCCGCGCTGCCGCCACCCGCGTCGGGCTGGACGCGGAGCCGCGACCTGCCCGCCCCGCCGAGGGAGACGTTCACCCAGGCCTGGGCCCGGGAGCACGGGAGGTGAGCGAGCTCGCGAGCTCGCCGATGACGGAGCAGCGTGCGCGGATGCGCCCGACCAGCGCCAGCGAGGAGGGAGCATGAGCGCTCGCGAGGAGGTGCTGGGCCGGATCCGCACCGCGCTGGGCGAGCACCGGCCGGAGGTGGCGGTCCCCCGCGACTACCGCACCGCCGACGACCGCCCCGCCGAGCAGCAGCTCGACGTCCTCGTCGACCGGCTGGAGGACTACAAGGCCTCGGTGCTGCGCTGCGGTCCGGACCAGATCGGGGCCACCGTGGCCGCCGCCCTCGACGCCGGCCTGGGCGCCGGCTGGGACCCCGGCTCCGTCGTCGTCGCCCCCGGGGTGCCGGCCGGCTGGCGGCCGGACGGCGCCCGCGAGGACGACGGCCGCCCCGCCGTCGAGCTGGCCGCGTTCGCCGCGACGCTGACCGGCATCGCGGTGGCGATCGCGGAGACCGGCACGCTGGTCCTGGACGGCGGCCCGCTGTCCGGCCGGCGGGCGATCTCGCTGCTGCCCGACTGCCTGGTCTGCGTGGTTGAGGCCGAGCGAGTCGTCGGCGGCGTCCCCGAGGCGCTGCCGCGGCTGGACCCGAACGCCCCGCTGACGATGGTCAGTGGCCCGTCCGCGACCAGCGACATCGAGCTGCAGCGGGTCGAGGGCGTGCACGGCCCGCGCACGCTGGTCGTGCTGCTGGTCGCCTGACGCTGGTCAGCTGGTCGGGCGAGCGCCGGCCGACTCCGGGACCGTGCTGTCGCCGGCGCCGTCCCCGGTCGCCGCGCCGCTCTCGGGCGAGCTGCTCGACGTCCCGGTGTCCCCGCCCGCCTCGGTCTCCGACGAGCTGCTCGGCGCAGCGGCGTCCGTGCCGTCGTCGGTCGGCGCGGGTTCCTCCGAGGGCAGCGGTGTCCCGCTGCTGCCCGTCGGCGAGGACGGCTCCGTGGACGGCTCGGGCGCTCCCGTGGTGGTGTTCCCGGACGGCGGAGCCGGCGTCTCCGCCGACGTGGACCCCTCCGCCGGAGCAGGGTCCTCCGTCGAGGAGGACCCAGCCGCCGGGGCGGACTCCCCCGCCGGGGCGGACTCCCCCGCTGGAGCAGAGCTCTCCGCCGGAGCGGAGTCCTCGGCCGAGGCGGGGTCCTGGGCGGCAGGTGCGTCCTCAGGGGTCGGCGCCGGCGCGTCCTCGGCGGGCGCGGGCTCCTCGGGGGCGGTGGGCGACGCCGCGACAAGGACCTCCACCCGGTCCCCCGGCCGGACCTCGGCGCCGGCCGGGTCGAGCGCGGTGACGGTGCCCGGCGTGGTGTCCGGAGTCACCTCTGCCTGCCGGCCCACGGTCAGCCCGAGCCCGGTCAGCTCGGCGGCGACCTCCTCGACCGGACGCCCCACGTACTCCGCGGCGGTCAGCACCAGACCCGGGTCCGCCGACGACGGCGCGACGGCCGACGACGGCGCGACGGCCGACGACGGCGCGACGGCCGACGGCGGCGCGACGGTCGTGCTCTCGTCGCCGTCGAGCCCGCCCACCAGCCCGACCACGCCGCCGCCGAGCAGCAGGACGGCGAGCACGGCCAGCACCAGCAGCAGCGGGCGGCGGCGGGAGCCGCGGTCGTCGTCGTGGGGACGCCGCGGCGCGCCGGCCGGCACCTCGTGCGCCGCCGGGGGTACCGCCGCGGCGACGGCGGCCGGAGCGATCGGCCGGGTCGCCGGCGCGGTGGCCGGCGAGCGGCGCACGGTCTCCTCGATGGCGTGCAGGAACGCGTCGCCGTCGGGAAGACGCTGCTGCGGGTCCCTGACCAGCGCGGCCTCGATGAGGTGCCGGATGTCGGGCGGGACCTCGGCGGGAAGCGGGTCGGGGTCCTCGTACACGTGCTTGAGCGCCACGGCGACCGGGTTGGTGCCGGCGAAGGCGGCGTGTCCGGTCAGCGACTCGTAGCCGACCAGGCCGAGGGCGTAGACGTCGCTGGCCGGGCTGACCCGCTCCCCCGCGGCCTGCTCGGGCGACATGTACTGCGGGGTGCCGATGACCTGGCCGGTGCCGGTCAGCGGCACGCTGCCGGCCGAGCAGGCGATGCCGAAGTCGGTGAGCTTCACGCTGCCGTCGGGGCGGACCAGGATGTTGCCGGGCTTGATGTCACGGTGGACGACGCCGGCGCGGTGCGCCTCCGCCAGCCCGGCGGCGGCCTGGGACAACACCGAGAGCGCGGCCTCGGGGTCCAGCGGCCCCTCCTCGGTGAGCAGCGTCGACAGCGGCGCGCCGTCGACCAGCTCCATCACGAGGAAGGCGACGTCCCCGCCGGTGTCCTCCGCCGTCGCCTCCCCGTAGTCCAGGACGGTGGCGATGTTCGGGTGGCTCAGGGCCGCGGCGTGCCGGGCCTCGGCGCGGAACCGGGCGAGGAAGGTCTGGTCGTCGGCGTACTCGCTGCGCAGCACCTTCACCGCGACCGGCCGGTCCAGCATCGTGTCCCGGCCGCGCCAGACCTGCCCCATCCCGCCTGTGGCGATGAGCTGTTGCAGCTCGTAGCGGCCGCCCAGGGTCTGCCCTCCCCCGTCGACCGAGATCACACCGCGCTCCGTCCCCTGCTGCTGCCTGGGTTCCACCCGCTCCTGGCGGCCCCGGAGGGCACCGCCGCGGCGGTCCACGCAGCGCCTCCGCGCCGGTCAGGCGTGCATGGCTGCGCCCTGCCTCCCTGCCCAACCCCGCACCGAACTGAACGACCCGGTCCGGCCGGACCTCGACACCCGGGCCGGCACTCACACACCGTCGCGGCCGGACGACACGGCGCCGAGGTGTGCTCCTCGGGGGTGGTCGACCCACTCCGGAGCGTCCCCGAGCCTGCGGGGGCCTCTCAGGACAGGACGACGAGCAGGTCACCGCCCTCCACCTGCTGGACGCCGCCGATGGCCAGCCGCTTGACCGTGCCGGCGACCGGCGCGGTGATCGAGGCCTCCATCTTCATCGCCTCGATCGTGGCGATCGGCTGCCCGGCCTCGACGGTGTCGCCCTCGCCGACCTGGAGGGTGACCACGCCGGCGAACGGTGCGGCGACCTGGCCGGGGTCGCTGCGGTCGGCCTTCTCGGCGGCCTTGACCTGCGCGTCGACCGAGCGGTCGCGCACCGAGACCGGTCGCAGCTGGCCGTTGAGGGTGCACATGACCGTGCGCATGCCGCGCTCGTCGGGATCGGAGACGGCCTCCACCCCCACGAGCAGGGTGACCCCGGGCTCCAGGTCGACCGCGTGCTCGTCGCCGGGCCGCAGCCCGTAGAGGAACTCCTTGGTCGGCAGCACGGAGACGTCGCCGTAGGAGTCGACGTGCGCCTCGTACTCGCGGGTGGGTCCCGGGAAGAGCAGCCGGTTGAGGGTCTGCCGGGGCTGCTCGGCCAGCCCCCGCTCGTCCTCCGCCGACAGCTCCGCCGGCGGCTCGGCCGGACGCCGGCCCTCCAGCGCACGGCTGCGGAACGGCTCGGGCCAGCCGCCGGGCGGGTCGCCCAGCTCGCCGCGCAGGAAGCCGATCACCGAGTCGGGCAGGTCGTACTTCCCGGGCTCAGCGGCGAAGTCCTCGACGCTGACGCCGGAACCGACGAGCTGCAGTGCCAGGTCGCCGACGACCTTGGACGACGGGGTGACCTTGACCAGCCGGCCCAGCAGCCGGTCGGCGGCGGCGTAGGCGTCCTCGACCTCCTCGAAGCGCTGGCCGAGGCCCAGGGCGATGGCCTGCTGGCGCAGGTTGGACAGCTGCCCGCCGGGGATCTCGTGCCGGTAGACACGCCCCGTGGGCGCGGCCAGGCCGGACTCGAAGGGCGCGTAGACCCGTCGGACGGCCTCCCAGTACGGCTCCAGGTCGTTGACCGCGGCCAGGTCCAGGCCGGTGGCCCGCTCGGTGGCGTCGGTCGCGGCGACGATCGCCGACAGCGGCGGCTGGCTCGTGGTGCCGGCCATGGAGGCGACCGCGCCGTCCACGGCGTCGACCCCGGCGTTCCAGGCCGCCAGCAGCGTGGCGAGCTGGCCGCCTGCGGTGTCGTGGGTGTGCAGGTGCACCGGCAGGTCGAAGCGCTCGCGCAGCGCCATCACCAGCGTCGCGGCCGCCGGCGGGCGCAGCAGGCCGGCCATGTCCTTGATCGCCAGCACGTGCGCGCCGGCGTCGACGATCTGCTCGGCCAGCCGCAGGTAGTAGTCCAGCGTGTAGAGGTCCTCGCCGGGGTCGGAGAGGTCGCCGGTGTAGCACAGCGCCACCTCGGCGACCGCCGTTCCCGTCTCCCGGACCGCGTCGATCGCCGGACGCATCTGGGCGACGTCGTTGAGTGCGTCGAACACCCGGAAGACGTCGATGCCGGTGGCGGCGGCCTCGCGGACGAAGGCGTCGGTGACCGCCTCGGGGTAGGGCGTGTAGCCGACGGTGTTGCGGCCGCGCAGCAGCATCTGCAGGCAGATGTTGGGCACCGCGTCGCGGAGCGCGGCCAGCCGGTCCCACGGGTCCTCGTGCAGGAAGCGCAGCGCCACGTCGTAGGTCGCCCCACCCCAGCACTCCAGGCTGAACAGCTGCGGGGCGGTGCGGGCCACGTGCCCGGCGACGGCCAGCAGGTCCCGGGTGCGCACCCGGGTGGCCAGCAGCGACTGGTGGGCGTCGCGGAAGGTGGTGTCGGTGACCGCCAGGGCCGTCCGGGCGCGCAGGTCGGCGGCGAAGGCCTCCGGGCCGGCCGCGAGCAGCCGCTGGCGGGAGCCGTCCGGCGGGGGGACGGTGAGGTCGACGGCCGGCAGCTTGCTCACCGGGTCGACCAGGTGCGGGCGCTCTCCGTGCGGGTGGTTCACGGTCACGTCGGCCAGGTAGGTCAGCAGCCGGGTACCGCGGTCGGCCGACGAGCGCGCCGTGAGCAGCTCGGGCCGTTCCTCGATGAAGGACGTGGTGACCCGCCCGGCGGCGAAGTCCGGATCGTCCAGCACCGCGGCCAGGAACGGGATGTTGGTGGCCACCCCGCGGATCCGGAACTCCGCCACCGCCCGCCGCGCCCGGGCCACGGCGATGTCGAAGGTGCGCCCCCGGCAGGTCAGCTTCACCAGTAGCGAGTCGAAGTGCGCCTGGACCTCCGCGCCCAGCGAGGCCCCGCCGTCCAGCCGGATCCCGGCCCCGCCGGGTGAGCGGTAGGCGGTGATCCGGCCGGTGTCCGGCCGGAAGCCGTTGGCCGGGTCCTCGGTGGTGATCCGGCACTGCAGCGCCGCACCCCGCAGCACGATCGACTCCTGCGACAGGCCCAGGTCGGCCAGCGTCTCCCCCGCCGCGATCCGCAGCTGGGACTGCACCAGGTCGACGTCGGTGACCTCCTCGGTCACCGTGTGCTCGACCTGGATCCGCGGGTTCATCTCGATGAACACGTGCCGGCCCTCGCGGTCGAGCAGGAACTCCACGGTGCCGGCGTTGACGTAGCCGATCGCCCGGGCGAAGGCGACTGCGTCGGCGCAGATCCGCTCCCGCAGGTGCGGATCCAGGTTCGGCGCCGGCGCCAGCTCGATCACCTTCTGGTGCCGGCGCTGCACCGAGCAGTCCCGCTCGAACAGGTGGACGACGTTCCCCTGCCCGTCGGCCAGCACCTGCACCTCGATGTGCCGCGGCTCGACCACCGCCTGCTCGACGAAGACGGTGGCGTCCCCGAAAGCCGACTCGGCCTCGCGCATCGCCGCCTGCACCGCGCCGGCCAGCTCCGCGGGGTCCTCCACCCGCCGCATCCCGCGCCCACCACCGCCGGCGACCGCCTTGACGAACACCGGGAACGGCATGTCCGCGGTGGAGGCCAGGACGGTGTCCAGGTCGTCGCTCGGGGCGGTCGAGGCCAGCACCGGCAGCCCGGCCTCCCGCGCCGCGGCGATCGCCCGCGCCTTGTTGCCGGTCAGCTCCAGCACCGACGCCGGCGGGCCGACGAAGGTGATCCCCTCCCGCTCGCAGGCCGCTGCGAGCTCCGGGTTCTCGGACAGGAAGCCGTAGCCGGGGTAGACCGCGTCGGCCCCGGCCCGCCGCGCCGCGCCGACGACCTCGTCGACCGAGAGGTAGGCGCGGACCGGGTGCCCCTCCTCCCCGATCTGGTAGCTCTCGTCGGCCTTGAGCCGGTGGACGGAGTTGCGGTCCTCCCAGGGGAAGATGGCGACCGTCTGCGCGCCCAGCTCGTAGGTCGCGCGGAAGGCCCGCACCGCGATCTCGCCTCGGTTGGCGACCAGCACCTTGGTGAACACAGCGCTCCTCAGGGGTCGGGACGGCCCGATGAGCCTCCCAGACGGGACGGGCGCCGCGGGAGGGCCGACCACGGTCCCGGCAGAACAGGAGCGGAGCCCGGTCCCCAGGGACCGGGCTCCGCAGCTGAGCCTTCGAGTGGTGGGGGGCAGAGGGTCCTTCCTCAGGGGACGAGGATCGCCCGGCCCCGGACCTTCCCGGCGTCGAGGTCGCGGAGCGCGTCCACGGCCCGGTCGAGCGGGTACTGCTGGGTGTGCAGGGTGACCTTCCCGGCCTGCGCGAGCACCATCAGCTCGGCCAGGTCGGTGTAGGTGCCGACGATGTTGCCGACGATGTTCTTCTCGCCGGCGACGAAGTCCAGCGTCGGGATCCGGAGCTCGCCGCCGTACCCGATGACGTAGTACGAGCCGGCCGGGCCGGTCATGTGCCAGCCGTCCATCTCCGCGCCCTGCTCGGCGACGAAGTCGAAGACCACGTCCGCGCCCCCGCCGGTCAGGTCCTGGACCGCCTGCACCTGGTCGCCGTCGGCGACCACGGTCTCGTCCGCCCCGATCTGCCGGGCGAGCTCCAGCGCGTCGGGGTTGCGGTCGACGACGACGATCCGGGTGCCCGACAGTGCGGCCAGGCACTGGACGCCGATGTGGCCGAGACCGCCGGCGCCCTGCACGACCGCCGTCGTGCCCGGGTGCAGCAGCGGCAGGGCCTTGCGCACGGCGTGGTAGGCGGTGATCCCGGCGTCGGCGAGCGCGGCGACGTCGGCGGGGTTGGTGGACGGGTCGAGCTTCACGCAGGCGCGGGCGGTGGTGCGCAGGTACTCGGCCATGCCGCCGTCGTTGTTCGACAGCCCGGGGAAGAAGGCGTTCTCGCACTGCATGTCCCGGCCGGCGCGACAGGCCGTGCACAGGCCGCAGCTGGGCTGCGGGTGCAGGATCACGGTGTCACCGACGGCGACGTTGGTGACACCCTCCCCGACCTCGTGCACCCACCCGGCGTTCTCGTGCCCGATCACGTAGGGCAGGTCCGGGTTCTGCAGGTCGGCCCACTGACCCTCGAGGATGTGCAGGTCGGTGCGGCAGACCCCGGCGCCGCCGACCTTGACGATCACGTCGAGCGGACCCCGGATCTCCGGTTCGGGGACGTCGTCGATCGTGGGGTCGGCGTGGTACTCGTGCACGCGTACGGCCTTCACGGGTGAGTTCCCTTCGAGACGGTGAGCGGGAGCAGGGGACGGTCCTCGGGACGGGGCGCCTGGTCGGCCTCGGCGCCCGGGTAACGGGTGGCCAGCAGGCCGCGGCAGAAGTGGGCGTTGCCGTCGACGGAGATGCGCACCGAGCGGGCCCGGCGCAGCACCAGCTCCGCCTGCGCGGGGTCGGGGCGGGTGCCGTCGTCGTGCACGAGCACCGGCGCCCCGTCGTCCACGGGCAGGCCGAGGGTCGCCCGCCGGCGCAACAGCGCGTCGGTGGTGTGCTCCCCCGCCGGCAGGTCGCCGAGGGTGAGCGCCGCGACGTCCACCGCCGGGTCGGTGCGGAGCAGCGCCGTGACGGCCCGCTCCATCGCCGCGGTGTGCGCCTTGCGCTGGAAGGTCGCCCGGAGCTCGTCGAGCGAGTCCTCGGCCTCGTGCCCGAAGGTGCCGCGGTAGCCGGCACCGGCGGCCATGCCGCGGTTGATCAGGTCGGAGTCGTGGTGGTCGTCGAGCTCGACCACCACGGACTCCACCCCCGGGACGGCGGACACCGCGTCGTGGGCGTCGGAGACCATCAGCCAGGCGAAGTTCGGCGCGCAGAAGGAGGTGGGCAGCCGCAGGTGCACCTCGACGGCACAACCCCCGACGGCATGACCCTCGACCGACACCGAGCGGACGAAACCGACGTCGGTGATCGGCTCGTCCAGCTCGGGGTCGACGACGGTGCCCAGCGCGGCGCGCACCTCGGCCTCGGTTCCGGTCAGGTCGGGGAGGACGGCGGTCATCGGCGTCCTCCTCAGACGCTGGCGAGGTCGGCGGCGGCCGGCTCGCGCGGGCCGGTGGCGGTCTCGTCGGCGTCGGGCAGCTGCAGCTCGGCCGGCACCGGCAGGTCGTAGAGCTTGGCGGCGTTGAGGCCGAGCACCTTCTTCTTCAGCGCGGTGGTCAGCGGGGCGTACTCGGTCATGTCCTCGGGGATCTGGAAGTCCACGAAGCGCTCGACCAGCCACTTCGGCGTCCACAGCGCGTAGTCGCTGGAGAAGAGGATGCGGTCCTCGCCGAGCCAGTAGGTGAGCTCGCCCATGATCTGCGCGAAGTAGCGCGGCCGGGTGTGGATGAACGGCATGGCCACGGCCAGGCCGGCGTACACGTTCGGCTCCTGGGTGGCGATCCAGCAGAAGTCCTCCAGGCGCGGCAGCCCGCAGTGCTCCACGACGAAGTTCAGGTCGGTGAAGTCGGTGGCGACGTGGTCGACGTCGGCGACGTCGAAGGCGTCGCGGTCCAGCGGGCGGATCGTCGGGCCCTTGTGGATGTGGACGTTCTTGATGCCCAGCTCGCGGCAGACCTCGAAGTAGCGGTAGGCCATCGGGTCGGTGAGCTTCCAGCCGCGGGACTCGCCGTGCCAGTCGGCGGTGTAGAGCTTCACGCCCTTGAGCTGCATCCGCTCGGCGTCGGCACGGAGCTGGTCCAGGCCGTTCTCGCCGTCGCGCGGGTCCCAGTAGTGGTTGTAGGTGAGCTTGTCCGGGTGGGCCTGCGCGAGGGCGAAGGCCTCCTCGGTCTGCCCGAAACCCCGGTGGTAGAACTCGGCGAGACGGGCCGGCTGGAAGATCGCGTGGTCGACGATCCCGTCGACGAACACGTCGCGCATCAGCCGCTCGCCGCCCTGGTAGAGGTACTCCTCGTAGCCCCAGGTCTCGGACTCCGGGCTGAGGTTGCGGTGGTAGTCGTAGAAGCAGTCGATGAACTGCTTGCCGTGGACGTTGCGCTGGTTCTCCGGGCGCGCGTCCCACAGGGCGATGTGGGAGTCCACGACGTAGTAGCTCTCGCCGTCCTTGCGGTACATCTCCGGCCTCCGTCGGCTCGCTGTGAGAGCGGTCACGCTCCCAGGCCCACGACGCTAGGCAGGGGCCGCCACCCGCGGAACCGGTTGCTGTCTCACTTTGGGACGCCGCGACAGCCGATCGGTCGCGTACAGTCCGGTGTGACCCAGCGCACACATCCCAGCCGGTGGAGGTGCCCCGTCGACGTGGGCCGGGACGAGGTGTCGACCGCCGCCCCGCTCGCCGACCCCGAGCTGGCCGGGCGGACGGCGGCACCCCGGCTGCGCGCGTCGTGGCAGCGCAGCGCGGGTTACGGCGTCCCCCCGGACGAGGTCGTCCCGGTCTTCAGCGGCTCGCCGGACACCGGCTCGCTGCTCTACGAGTGCGCGCACCGGGTGCTCACCGACCTGCAGGCGACCATCCCGAACGAGCCGGTCAGCCTCATGGTGGCCGACTCCCAGGGGCTGGTCCTGGCCCGGATCGGCGACGACCGCGACATCCAGCGGTCGCTGGACCGGGTGCACCTGGCGCCCGGCTTCTCCTACAACGAGCGCAACGCCGGCACCAACGGCCTGGGGCTCTCCCTCGCCGACCGGGCGCCCTCGCTGGTCCGCGCCGAGGACCACTACTGCACCGACCTGCGGGGCTACACCTGCGCGGCGGCACCCGTGGTCGAGCCGGTGACCGGCGAGCTGGCCGGCAGCATCAACCTCACCACCTGGTCGAGCAGCTCCTCTGGACTGCTCCTGGGGCTGGCGCAGACAGCGGCGAACGCCACCAGCGCGCTCATGCTCGTCCGCGCCGGCGGCCGGACCGTCCGTCCGGCACCCCGCGGCGAGGTCTTCCACGTCATCGGCAGCCACCTCGCCACCGACGCCGGCGACCCGTGCGTGTCGGCGAACTGGCGGGCCGCGACAGGGGATGCGGCGGCCGCCGTCGCCGCCGGCCGGGTGACCGCGGTCGTGGGCGAGCCAGGCGCGGGCAAGGCCACGCTGGCCGCACTCGCCCGCCGGCGGCTCGCCCCGCGCCAGCGGCTGCTGCACGCCCGGGCCCCGGAGACCGGTGACGTCGCGGCCTGGCTCGAGCTGTGGACGCCGGAGCTGCGCGACGCGGACACCTGCGTCATCGTGTCCGGACTCCAGGACCTGCCGGCCTGGGCCGTCGGCGAGCTGGCCCAGAACCTGACCACCGCCCGCCGTGCCGGCCGGCCGCAGCCGTTCGTCCTGACGGCGCCCGGCTTCTCCGCCATCCCCGACCAGCTGGCCGCGCTGGCCGACGCGGTCGTGGAGGCCCCGCCCCTCCGGCTCCGGGCCGACGACGTCCTGCCGCTCGCGCAGCGGTTCGCGCGCGAGGAGCGCCACCGTGCGGTCGACTTCACCCCCCGTGCGGCGCGCGCGCTGCGCAGCTGCGCCTGGCCGGGCAACGCCACCCAGCTGCGCCGCGTCGTCCGGGACGCCGCGGCGCGCGCCGATGTCGTGGACCTCCACCACCTCGCCCCCGAGGTCCTCGACGGGGGCATGCGTCCCCTCAGCCGGCTCGATCGGCTCGAGCGGGACGAGATCGTGCGCTGCCTCACCGAGCCCGGCACCACGGTCACCCGCGCCGCCGAGGAGCTCGGCATCGGCCGCGCCACGCTCTACCGGAAGATCGCCCAGTACAAGATCACGGTGCCGCCGCGGTCGACGGACTGACGGCACGACCATCCCCGCCCGGTCGAGGCCGGGGGCGGCCGGGCCTGACGTGTGAGTGACGACACCGACCAGGTCGGTCGGTCGACCGACCGTTTTGGTCGGTGACCCCGTACCGTCTCCTGCGTGGCACGACCGTTCCGCCAGCAGGCCGACGAGGGCATCCTCGACCGGGCCGCTGCCCTCTTCGCCCGCCGCGGGTTCGCCAAGACGTCGGTGCAGGACATCGCGGACGCCGTGGGGCTGTCCAAGGCGGGCCTGCTGCACCACTTCCCGAGCAAGGACGCGCTGCACGAGGCGGTGCTGGCCCAGGCCGAGACCCTGGGCCGGCGCGTGCTCGACCAGCTGGGCGGCCTGCCCCCCGGTCCGGCCCGCGACCGGCAGGCGCTGGAGGTCCTGGTCGACGTCGCCCTGGCGCACCCCGGGCTCGTCGCGCTCGTGCTCGCGCCGGTCACCGACCTCGGCGCCGAGCCCGGGCCCGCCGTCGCCGACCTGGTCCTGCAGGCCTTCGGCGTCGACCCCGGGACCACGGAGCCGCCGCGCTCGGTCCGGGTCATCGGCGCGCTCGCCGCACTCGCCGTCCTGACCCTCGCGGCGCACGCCCAGGACCAGACCACCGCGTGGCGGCGGCACATCGTCGCCACCTGCTTCGACGCGCTCGGCCACCACGCTGCCGGCGCCACCCCGTCCGACCCCGACCAGGTGGAGGCCTGATCCCCCATGGCTCGTCTGTTGTCCAGGCTCGGTGCGTTCTCGCACCGGCACCGCACGGCCGTCGTCCTCGTCTGGCTCGTGCTGCTCGTCGGCGGCGGCGTCGGGGCGGCGACGCTGGCCGGCGAGACGTCGGACAGCTTCGCCATCCCCGGCCAGGAGTCGACCACCGCGCTGGAGCGGATCAGCGAGGAGTTCGGGGCCGCGGGCGGTGCGACGGCGCAGGTGGTGGTCGTCGCCCCGGACGGCCAGGCCCTGGCCACGCCGGAGAGCGCCGCGGCCGTCGGGGCTCTGGTCGCCGAGCTGGGCGAGCTGCCCGGCGTCGCGTCGGCCAGCAACCCGCTGGACCCGGCCGCGCCGTCGGTCAACCAGCAGCTGACCACCGGCTACAGCACGGTCACCTACGAGGCACCGGTCGGTGAGGTCACCCCCGAGCAGCAGGACGCGCTGACCTCCGCCGTCGAGGACGCCGGGGACGGCGCCCTCACCGTCGAGGTCACCGGCCAGGCGATCCAGGAGCCCCCGCACGTGGGCGGCCCCGCGGAGGTCATCGGCGTCGTCGTCGCGCTGGTGGTCCTCGCCGTCACCTACGGTTCGCTGGTCGTGGCCGGCATGAACCTGCTGACGGCGGTCGTCGGCGTCGGCATCGGCGTCCTGGGCATCACCATCGCCACCGGCTTCACCGACCTGTCGTCGACCACCCCGATCCTGGCCGCGATGCTCGGCCTGGCGGTCGGCATCGACTACGCGCTGTTCATCGTCAGCCGGTTCCGGCAGGAACTGCGGCGCGGCGCCGACGTCGGCACCGCGGTCGCCACGGCCGTCGGCACCGCCGGCTCCGCGGTCGTCACCGCCGGGCTCACCGTCGTCATCGCGCTCACCGGCCTGTTCGTCGCCGGCATCCCGTTCCTGACCCAGATGGGTCTCGCCGCGGCCGCGACCATCGTCGTCGCCGTCCTGGTCGCCCTGACCCTGGTCCCGGCCGCGCTGGGCTTCCTGGGGATGCGCGCGCTGCCGAAGCGGCAGCGCAGCGCCGCGCCGACGCACCACGCGGCCGGCCGCGGCTTCCTGGGCGGCTGGGTCGCCACGGTCACCCGCCACCGCCTCGTGGCCGTGCTGCTGACGGTCGTGGCCCTGGGCACCGTCGCCGTCCCGTTCTTCTCGATGCAGACCACGCTGGTGCAGACCCCGCCGGAGGGCAGCAGCCAGGCCCGCGCCGAGCAGCTGCTCGCCGACGGCTTCGGTGAGGGGTTCAACGGCCCGCTCACCGTGCTGTTCGAGGGCGACGGGGCGGTGCAGGCCGCGACGGCGGCCGCCGACCGGGTGACCGGCCTGGACGACGTCGCGATCGTGACCCCGCCGGTGCCCAGCGCCGACGGCACCGCAGCGCTGCTGTCGGTCATCCCGGAGTCCGGGCCGACCGACCCGGCCACCGAGCAGCTGGTCGCCGACCTGCGTGACCTGCTGGCCGACGTCGACGGCGCCCAGGCCTCGGTCACCGGTGCCACCGCGGTCAGCGTCGACGTCGCCACGAGCCTGGACGCCGCACTGCCGGTCTACCTGGCGCTGGTCGTGGGCCTGGCCCTGGTCCTGCTCGTGCTGGTCTTCCGCTCGCTGCTGGTGCCGCTGGTCGGCGTCCTCGGCTTCGTGCTCACCGTCGGGGCCGCGCTCGGCGCCACCGTCGCGGTGTTCCAGTGGGGCTGGCTGGCCGACCTGGTCAACCTCGACAGCACCGGCCCGCTGATCAGCCTCACGCCGATCCTGGTCATCGGCATCCTGTTCGGGCTGGCGATGGACTACCAGATCTTCCTGGTGTCCCGGATGCACGAGGCGCACAGCCACGGCGCCGGGCCGCTGGAGGCGATCCGCACCGGCTTCCGGCAGGCGGCCCCGGTCGTGGTCGCGGCCGCGCTGATCATGTTCTCGGTGTTCGCCGGCTTCGTGCCCTCCGGGGACGCGACCATCAAGTCGATCGCCTTCGCGCTGGCCGCCGGCATCGCCTTCGACGCCTTCGTCGTCCGCATGGTGCTCGTCCCGGCGGCGCTGGCCCTGCTCGGCGACCGGGCCTGGTGGCTGCCGCGCTGGCTGCGCTGGCTGCCCGCCCTCGACGTCGAGGGCGCCGCGCTGGAGCGGCCCGCCGCCCGGCCGCAGGTCCAGCAGCCCGAGGTGGTCGGCGCCGGCGAGCGCTGACCCCTCCCGCACGAACGGCGCGGCCCGCCTCCCCTCCGGGAGGCGGGCCGCGCTGCTACTCGGGCCGGTCCGGTGTCACTCGTCGAGGACCAGCGACGGGGTGTCGACCCGCAGGGTCTGGCCGCGGAAGAACTCCGGGTGCCGCGCCCGCCAGACGAGCATCAGGACCGCGCCGAGCAGCAGCAGCCCGATCCCGACGACGAAGACGCTGCCGATGCCGAACACCGAGGAGCCGCTGCCGTAGGCGGGGTCGAGGGTGTCGACCGCCGTCTGGACGAACACCGCGGTCAGCATCAGGGCGCCCAGCAGCGGCAGGACGCCCTTGAACACCAGGTCCCGCGCGCTGCGCCGCAGCTCGTGCCGGAAGTACCAGACGCAGGCGTAGGCGGTCAGGCCGTAGTAGAAGCAGATCATCAGGCCCAGCGCGTAGATGGTGTCGATGAGCACGTTCTCGCTGATGATCGTCATGCCTACGTAGAACGCCGCCGTGGCGGCCCCGGCGACCAGGGTGGCGGTCGACGGCACCCGGAAGCGCGGGTGCACCTCCGCCAGGCGCTGGGGCAGCGCCCCGTAGGTGCCCATGGCCAGCATGGTCCGGGTGGTCGGCAGGAAGGTGGTCTGCAGGGACGACGCCGAGCTGGCGACGACGGCGAGGAAGAGCAGGAACGCCAGGCCCGGGCCCATGACCGGGCCGGCCAGGGCGGCGAAGACGTTGTCCCCGGTGTCGGGGTTGCCCAGGCCGGTGCCCTCGGTCCCGATGCCTGCGTACATCTGCACCGCGATGGCCACGCCGACGTAGGTCACGATGATGACGAGCATGGTCAGCAGGGCGGCCCGGCCCGGGGTGCGGGCGCTCCCGGCGGTCTCCTCGTTGACCGTCAGGCAGGTGTCCCAGCCCCAGTAGATGAACAACGACAGGGACAGCCCGGCGGTGAAGGCGCTGAAGGAGGTGATGGCCGTCGGGTCCAGCCAGGACAGCTCGAACGGGATCCCGCCGGGTGCGGAGCCGGCCTTGGCCAGCGCCAGGACGGCGAACACCGCGAGCACAGCCATCTGGAAACCGACCAGCACGTACTGCACGCGCTTGGTGGCCTCCACCCCCCGGTAGGTGACCCAGGTGGCGACGGCGACGAACGCCACGCAGGTGAGGGCGTTCACGACAGTGTCGTCGCCGAGCGTCGCCACCGACTCCGACCCGGTGATCTCGCCGAGCAGCAGGTAGAAGAAGGACACCGCCACGCCGGCGAGGTTCGACAGCACGATGACCGTGGCCAGCAGCGCCCCCCAGCCGCACAGCCAGCCGACGTAGGGGTTGAACGCCTTGGTCGTCCAGGTGAAGGACGTCCCGCAGTCCGGCGCCACCCGGTTGAGCTCCCGGTAGGCGTAGGCGACCAGCAGCATCGGCAGGAAGCCGGCCAGGAAGATCGCCGGCATCTGCAGGCCGACCTCGGTCACCGTGGGGCCTAGGGTGGCCGTCAGCGCGTACACCGGCGCGATGCTCGAGACCCCGAGCACCACGCTGGCCAGCAGGCCCACCGAGTTGGTGGACAACCCCTTCGTCCGGAGATCGGTCTGCTGCCCGGTTCCCCGGTCCTGTCCCACCGCCATGCGGCCCTCCTGTCGTCGCACCGCTGTCAGCGGCCGGTCGGCGGCACGGCAGTGTGCCGCGCCTCACACGGGACAGCAGGCCAGTCCCCCGTTCGGCGGGGAAGAGGCCACGCTGTACACCCGGCTCGGACTCCGTCGACACTCCGGCACGACCGCGGCCGACGGATCCGGGCGCGAGGAGCATGCACCACGACTGTTTCGCGTGGGTGTCGTCCGACCAAGCGCTCATTCCGTCGTGTGAGCGCAGAGCGTACGGATCGCCGCGCCACACACCCCCGCCTGAGGCTTGGCATGCGGGAAACCGTCGTCTAACGTGGCCTTCAACACGGATTCCGTTGTGCAGATAGGCACTGATGGCGCGTACCCGCCGTCTTTCCCGCTCGACCGATCGGACCTCGACCCCATGACGCGCTACGGCGCCCAGTTCGGGCCTGACATCACCTATCTCGGCGTCGACCGCTGCGACCTGTCCGACCCGGCGTCGTTCGCCGGCGCCGACGTCGTCGTCCTCGGCGCCCCGTTCGACGGCGGCACCTCGCACCGTCCGGGCACCCGCTTCGGCCCCCAGGCGATCCGGATGACCGACTACCTGGTGCACGACGGGTCGCGGCCGAGCCTGGCGCTGCGCACCGACGGCCTGCGCGACCTGCGGGTGCTCGACGCGGGGGACGTGGAGATGTACTCCGGCGACATCGAGACGGCGCTGGGTGCGCTGGAGGCCGCGGTGGAGACCGTGGCCCGCAGCGGCGCGATCCCGGTCGTGCTCGGCGGGGACCACTCGATCGCCTTCGCCGACGCCAAGGGGGTGGCCAACGTGCTCGGCCACGGCCGGGTGTCGATGGTTCACTTCGACGCGCACGCCGACACCGGGGACATCGAGTTCGGCTCGCTGTGGGGCCACGGGCAGCCGATGCGCCGGCTCATCGAGTCCGGGGCGCTGCGCGGCGACCGGTTCCTGCAGGTCGGCCTGCGCGGTTACTGGCCACCGCCGGAAACGCTGGACTGGATGGCCGCGCAGCGGATGCGGTCCTACGAGATGACCGAAATCGGCCACCGCGGCCTCGACGCCTGCCTCACCGAGGCGTCGGCCATCGCCAACGACGAGTGCGACGGCGTGTTCCTCTCCGTCGACATCGACGTCTGCGACCCCGGGCACGCGCCCGGCACCGGGACGCCGGAGCCCGGCGGGTTGACCGCCCGCCAGCTGCTCGACGCCGTGCGCCGGCTGTGCCTGGAGCTGCCCGTGGTCGGCGTCGACGTCGTCGAGGTCAGCCCGCCCTACGACCACGCCGACATCACCGCGGCGCTGGCCAACCGGGTCGTCCTCGAGGCGCTCTCGGCCATCGCCCGCCGCCGTCGCGACGCCCGCGACGGCACCCGCTGGGACCCGTCGGTCCCCCTGCTCGCGAACCGACCCGACACCACCCAGGAGAACCCGTCATGACCGAGCTCGCGACGTCCTGCCACGCCTCCGGCACGGCCGGCGGGCCCGCCCCCGGCACCCCGCACCCGCTCGACCCGCTGACCGCCGACGAGTTCCGCGCCGCGGCCGCGATCCTGCGCCGGGACAGGGGCGTCGACGAGCGCTTGCGGTTCGCCTCCATCGAGCTGCGCGAGCCGGCCAAGGACGTCGTCCGCGCGTTCTCCCCCGGCGACCCGATCCGCCGCGAGGCCCGGGTGACCGTCTGGAGCCGCGACGAGGGGACGCCGTACAAGGCGGTCGTCTCGCTCACCGACGACGCCGTCGTCTCCTGGGAGGCGGTGCCCGGCGAGCAGGCCAACATGACCCTCGATGAGTGGCACGAAGCGCATGAGGTGCTCATCCAGCACCCGGCCGTCGTGGAGGCGCTGACCGGGCGCGGCATCACCGACCTCGACCTGGTGCTGATCGACACCTGGGCCTACGGCCACTCGCTGATCCCCCAGGGCCTGCAGGACCGCCGGGTCGGCTGGACCGACGTCTGGCGCCGCTCGGTGCGCGGCGGCAACCCCTACGCCAACCCGGTCATGGGCCTGCACTTCGTCGTCGACCTCAACACCATGGAGCTGCTGCAGGTCGAGGACAACCCACCCCCGGCGCAGGCCCCGGTCATGGGCGAGTACCTGCCCTCCCTGGTGCCGGGCTTGCAGCAGCGCACCGACGTCCGGCCGCTGGAGATCACCCAGCCCGAGGGCGTCTCGTTCGCCCTCGACGGGCACGAGCTGCGCTGGCAGAAGTGGTCGATGCGGCTGGGCTTCAACCACCGCGAGGGCCTGGTCATCCACCGGGTCGCCTACGACGGGCGGCCCGTGGCCCACCGGATGTCGTTCGCCGAGATGGTCGTGCCCTACCGCGACCCCAGCCCCGACCACCACCGCCGCACCGCCTTCGACATCGGTGAGTGGGGCCTGGGCTTCATGACGACGTCGCTGAAGCTGGGCTGCGACTGCCTCGGCGAGATCACCTACGTCGACGCCGTCCTGCACGACACCCGCGGCGAGCCGTACACGATCGAGAACGCCATCTGCCTGCACGAGGAGGACGACGGCGTGCTGTGGAAGCACGTCGACGAGCAGGCCGGCGCCGAGGTGCGCCGCTCGCGGCGGATGGTCGTCTCGTTCCACGCCACGGTGGCCAACTACGAGTACCTGACCTACTGGCGCTTCTACCAGGACGGCACGATCCAGTGCGAGGTCCGCGCCACCGGGATCATGGTGACCAGCGCCTACGAGGACACCCCGCCGGCCTACGGCACCGTCGTGGACGAGCGCACCTACGCGCCGATCCACCAGCACTTCGTCGTCGCTCGGCTCGACATGGAGGTCGACGGCCCGGAGAACACCGTCGTCGTCACCGAGAGCGAGGCGCTGCCGGTGTCGGACGACAACCCGTACGGGCTCGCCGTCGTGACCCGCAGCCGCGCGGTGGAGACCGAGTCCGAGGGCCGCCTGGACGTCGACTTCGCCACCCAGCGCAGCTTCAAGGTGGTCAACCGGACGAAGCCGAACCGGCTGGGGACGGCGCGCGGCTACAAGCTGTACCCGAACTCGGCGCTGCCCGCGATGGCCTCCGCGGACGCTCCGTTCCGGCAGCGGGCGCAGGTCATCGACCACCCGGTGTGGGTGAGCCGGTACGACGAGGAGGAGCGCTGGCCCTCCGGCGAGTTCTGCAACCAGAGCCGCCGCGACGCCGGCCTGCCGGAGTGGCAGCGGGCCGACCGCCCGCTCGTGGACACCGACGTGGTGCTCTGGCACGTGTTCGGCATCCACCACGTGCCGCGCCCCGAGGACTGGCCGGTCATGCCAGTGGACGTCGTGTCCTTCGAGCTCAAGCCGGTCGGCTTCTTCGACCGCAACCCCGCGCTCGACGTGCCACCCGCTCCGGGCGCGTGCCACTGAGGAAGGACCCCCCTGCCCCCCGCGACTCGCAGGCTCGCCGCGGGGCCCTGCAGGAGGGCCGAGGAAGATGACGCAGCCGCTCGGGGCGGCGGCCCTGCCGCGGTTCCTCGCGCGCAGCGCGGCGGGGACCGCGGCAGGGTGCGCCGCGGTGCACGGGCTGGCGCTGGTCGCCACACCGCACCCGGGAGCGGCCGGCACCGCCGCCCTCGCCGCGGCTTGCCTGCTGTGCGCGGGCCACCTGGGGCGCCGGCCGGGCCGGGCGGCGTGGGCAGCGCACGTCGTCCTGACGACGGCGATGCTCGCCGCGCATCCGCCCGTGGTCAGCGCCCACCACGGCGCCACCGGCCTGGCCGCGTGGGCCGGGCCGGTCGCGGGGCTGCTGGCGGTCGTCGCGCTCCTGCTCGCCGGGGTGCGGGGATGCGGTGGGGTGCGCCGGTCCGGCTGGCGCATTCCCCGGTGGACCGCTGAGGGACACGGGGCGGCTGCGAAGTCCGATGACCCGCGCCTCGTCCTCCGGTCTGATTCGCATGACGTACGAGACGGCCTCCTCCGCTGACGGCACCTCCATCGCCTACGAAGTCTTCGGCGCCGGCCCGCTGCTGATCGCTGTCTGTGGTGCCACGTGCGACCGCGCCCTGATGCGTTCCACGGCCCAGGCGCTCGGCAGGTACTTCACGACCGTCAACTACGACCGGCGAGGTCGCGGCGACAGCGGTGACACGCTCCCCTATGCGGTCGGTCGAGAGATCGAGGACATCGCCGCGTTGATCGACCGGATCGGCGGCCCGGCCCACCTCTACGGCCATTCCTCGGGTGCCGGCCTGGTGCTGCACGCCGTCGCTGCAGGGCTGCCCGTGGACGAGTTCGTCCTGCACGATCCGCCGTACTCGCCCGACGACGAGTCCTCGCGGGACGAGGCGCGCCGCTACGGACAGACCATCCGCAGCCTGCTCGCACAGGGCAGGCGGGCTGACGCGCTGGAGACGTTCTGCCGCCTCACCGGGATGCCGGAGGGGGTGATCGACGGAATGCGCGGAACGCGCAGGTGGGCGGAGCTGACCGCGCTGGCACCCACCCTCGGGTACGACTCAGCGGTGATGGGCGACCTCGAGAGCGGCGGCGCAGTTCCGGAGGAGGTCGCAGTCCGGGTCACTCGGCCCGGTCTCGTCCTGGTCGGCGGCGAGAGCCCGCCGTTCATGATGGAGGTGGGCCGGCGGCTGGCACACCTCCTGCCCGAGGGCCGTCTCCAGGTGGTCGAAGGGCATGGCCACGTCGTGCCGCCGGACGTGCTGGCACCGGTGGTCGCGGAGAACCTGCGCGGCTGAGCAGCGGCTCCCTCCTCCCCGCGGGAACTCCCGTCGTCCGGCACGACGCCCCGATGCGTGGATGATGGCCCGATGCTGATCGCCGAGGATCGGGATGAGGTCGCCGTCCTGCGCATTGAGCACGGCCGGGTCGGCGCCCTTGACGTGCAGCTGCTGGACGCCCTCACCGAGGCCGTCACCGCGTCCGACCGGGCGCTGGTCATCACCGGCAGCGGCTCGTCCTTCTCCGCCGGGGTGGACCTGCGCCGGATCCTGGACGGCGGCCGGCCCTACACCGAGGAACTCCTGGCTGCGCTGTCCCGCACGTTCCGCGCGGTGTTCGACCATCCGCGCCCGACGGTCGCGGCGGTCAACGGGCACGCGATCGCCGGTGGCTGCGTGCTGGCCCTGGCTTGCGACCTGCGGCTGATGTCGGGCGGACAGATGGGGCTGACCGAGCTGGCGGTCGGCGTCCCCTTCCCGACGTCCGCCCTGGAGATCGTCCGGCACGCGCTCGGCTCCCGCGCCAGCCAGGTGCTGCTCGGCGCGCGAACCGCAGACCGCGAGCGGGCGCTGGCCCTGGGCATGGTCGACGAACTCACCGAGCCCGATGAGCTGCTCCCCCGGGCGCTGGCGCTGGCCACCGAGCTGGGAGCCCGGTCGCCGGAGTCCTACCGGCTGGCCAAGGTCCAACTCCACCGCCCCGCGAACGCGGCGATCGAGGCGACCGCCGGCGGCGACGCGCCCGTCCTCGCCGGCTGGACCTCCGACGACACCCGGCGGCGGATCGAGGCCGCGCTCGCAGCCCTGGCCCGGCGCTAGCGGCACACCCGGGCAGGTTGGTCGATCGGTCGGTGGGCGGGATCTCGGAACCGGTCATCAGCCCCCGCATTGCCAGGCCGTCATGACCGCGTTCGTGGCGGTTCACCGTGGTTCCGCGAGCCGCACGACGTGCCGATTCGGGACGACCGCGGACAGTGGAGCACGAGCGCGAACGCCGCCAACTGCAACTAGGGCGGCCGCGTCTGATGCCGCCCGTGTGGCGGTTTCCGAGGTGTCTCTGACGGCGGCCTCAGGGACACGGAAGTCTCGGAGCGCACCTCCATCGCCTCGCAGCCAAGGATCATGGGCGTACCAGGTGGTTCCAGGGTGGCCGCTCGGGCTGAGCGGATGGCTCGTCGGATGCGGGTTCCCTGACTGATCGGTTCCAGCGCCCGAATGATTGTGGTGAGTCTGACGCAGGCGGAGACTCCAAGGGCGGCTCAACCGTGGGTGAACCAGCAGGACGCCATCAGATGAGGGGATGCAATGACCGAGACCGCGAGCCGGCGGCCGCCAATGGCTGGCCTCCATCATTTCTCGCCCACCGTTACGGACGTCGAGGCCAGCGCCGCGTGGTACGAGCGGGTGCTCGGGCTGCAGAGGATTCCGCCTCCGTTCCCCCATTACGGAAACGAAGAGACCGGCTACGCCGTCGTTCTGACCGACATGGCGGCCGGGGTCACGATTGGCCTGCACCATAACGTGGCAAACCGGGGGGAGCCATGCGATGAGACGCGAACCGGAGTTGACCATGTTGCGATCGCAGTTCCCGCTCGGTCGGACTTGGATGCCTGGGCCGCGTGGCTTGATCACCTTGGGGTGAAGCATGCGGGTGTCACCGATGTCACTGATCCCCTGAAGTTCTCGGTGCTCGTCTTCCGTGACCCTGACAACATCCAGTTGGAGATGTTCTACATGGACCCTCAGTGAGGTTGTTGTAGACCACGTGAGCGGCGGGTTCTCTCCATTGCATTTCGACCAGGCGGTGCGCGTGTCATGGCCGCGCGACCGCTGCCTGATCAATAGCGACGGCGGCGCACCGCGGTGCCCGTTGCTGGGCTGCCGCAATCAAGGCTCCAGGTGTCCCTAAGTGGGCCGCTTAGGGACACGGGCGGCTACAGGGACGCGCCTCATGTCCTGCTGCAAGGCCAGCGCCTCTCGGCGTACATGGCCTGAGGGTTACGGAGTAGGGCGGCGAGGGTGATGGCGTCCGGCTGAGACGCCGGCCGCGAGGGGCGCCCCTCGTCGTGGACGTCGCTCTGCGGGAGGACCAGCCGGAGACGCGGGTCTTCTCGACCAACACCTGGTCGATCGGGTGGCTCAGCCGCGAGGCAGGGCCCGGCCGTCGGGCAGGGTGCGGCCGCTCAGGAGCGCCACGAGGAGACCGCTGTCGGCGCGCACGGCGTCACCGCTGCCCCAGCTCCAGCCGGTGTCGGCGGCCTCGAGGCGGACGCCGGTCAGGTCGACGCCGAACAGTGCGCCGTTGGCGGCGGTGAGCTGGTCGAGGACGGCGACCACGGCCTCTCCCGGCGCGACCGTCGGCCGGTCGAGCGCGACGGTGACGTCGAGGGAGTGGATGACGGCGTGGTTGAGCGCACCGGCCGCGCCGCCCGGCGGCTGCCACGCGTGCAGCAACGGGGAGCGCAGCGCGTCCAGCTGGTCGGCGAGCGGCAGCGATGCGTCGCGCGCGGCCACGGTGTCGGAGAGCACGGTGAAGTCCCCGCCGGCCGCCGCCATCTCGGCGCCGAAGTGCTCGGGTGTCAGCCGTGCCGGCATCGTGACGTGCGCGACCACGTGCCGGACCTGCCACTTCTCGCACAACGACGGGGCGTCCCAGGTCTCGGCGGGCGCGGAGGCGAGCAGGTCGGCGAGGCCGTCGTAGGTCGGTGCCACCCAGGACTGCAGGTCGGTCACGGTCGCTCCTCTCGGATCAGGCGGGCGAGGTGCTCCTCGAGCTCGTCGAGGGAGGAGAGGAAGCCGGCGCGGGCCTCGGGTGAGCGCATCGGCTCGGGCACGTGCCGCTGGTGGATGACGACCTCGGTGCGGCCGTCGCCGAGGTCGGTGAGCGTGCCGGTCGTGTGCACACCACTGGCCGGCTCGACCCAGGCGAGCCGTTCGGGCGGCACCACCTCGGTGAACGTGGCGATCATCCGGTGGCTGCCGTGGTCGCCGACCATCAGGGTCTCGAACCGGCCTCCGGCGTGGAGCTCGACGACGATGCCGTCCAATGGGGCGGTCATGCCGCGCGGCCCCCAGAACTGCGCGAGCTCCGTGGGCTCGGTCAGGCACCGCCACACCAGCTCGCGCGGCGCGCGGAGGACCCGCCGGTGGACCAGCTCGTCGACGTTCACCGCTGCTGGCCGTCCTGCAGGCGGTCCAGATGCGCCTCGAGCCGGTCCATCCGTTCAGCCCACGCCTGCCGGCTCTCCTCGATCCAGGACACCGCGGCCTCCAGCGCCTGCGGTTCCAGCCGGCACGGGCGGGTCTGCCGGTGCCGGCTGCGGCTGACCAGGCCGCACCGCTCGAGCACCCCGATGTGCTGCGACACGGCCTGCAGGCTCATGGCGTACGGGGCCGCGAGCTCCTTGACCGTCGCCTCGCCCTCGCTCAACCGGGCCACGATGTCGCGCCGGGTGCGGTCGGCCAGCGCGGCGAACATCGCGTCGAGCCGCTCGTCGTCGATGGTGATCGCCACGAAGCTCAGTCAAGCAGATGCTTTATCAAGCCTCAACTGGAACACGGTCCCGGTCCGCCTGCCGGGGCAGGATCTGCGACGCCCGGGGGCCGTTGCGGCGACCGCCCACGGCGCTGATCGGCCACGCGAGTCGGCACGAAGGCGTGCTTTGATCCAGCCGTATCCATCCCCCTCGCCTGCCGTACCCAGGTGTCCCTCAGTGGGCCGTCCGGCAACTGGGGCGGCGTCGGAGGCGGTCACGATCGCAGGCGCAGCCCAGGAGGAGCCGCGGGCAGGACGGCGGCTACCCACCCGATCCCCGTGCTCCGCCCCGAGGTGAGTCCTGCCGTCGAGGTCCGAGGTCGGCTGCGGGTCGGCGCCAGAAGGACTCGGGGAGCTCGTCGACCTGCTGCGCGGATCGGTCCAGGTCGGCGGCCTGGTTCCGGAGCGCCTGGAACACCGGGTCGCCGCCGTCGGCGAGCTGACGGGTCACCTCGGCGTTTCTCCGGGCCCGCGCGGGCACGGCCTGCCGCAGCGCGGAGCGGTCGTCGTCGTACCCGTAGGCGTCCAGCAGCAGGTGCAGGCGCCGGTGCCGCTCCTCCACCGGGCGGGACGTGATCGGCCACGCGGATCCCGGGGCGAGCAGGGGCACCCACATCAGAGCTGAGTACGCCAGGTCGAACTCCCGCGAGGACGGCCCCGCGATGTCCCAGTCGACGAAGCCGACCAGCCGTCCCCGCTGCCAGACCGCGTTGTACGGCGCCGCGTCGTGGTGCCCGATGACCAGACCCGGTCGCCAGGGCCTGCCGGAGAACCACACCGCATCCTCCGGCGGCACGAAGCCGACCGTCGCGTCGTGCAGCCGCCGCAACCAGGAGCCGACCTGCGTCAGGGCCTCGTCCGAGGACACCCACGCCGGCCAGGGCGCCTCACCGGCCGTCTCCCCCTCCAGATAGGTGAGCACCTCCCGCCCTGCGTCGTCGAAGCCGAGCACCCGGGGCGCCCCGGTGAAGCCCGCCTGTTCGAGGTGCCGCAGCACCGCGTGCACCGTGGTCGTCGATCGGCGGACCGGGCGGTGCACCGTGTTCCCGATGCGGACGACCCCGGGCGAGGTCCTGCCACCGACGAGCAGTTCCTCACCCGTCCCACCGACCATCGGTGCAGCGTCCTCGACCATGATCAGCCCCGCTCCCTCGGTGGTGTCCGGGCGGCCAGACTGACGAGATCGCGTTCCGGTGGCCACCGCTTTCCGGCGGAGCGGCCACCCCCCAGGACCGGGGAGCTCAGGGGAGAGGGCGGCGCATCAGGACCCGGGGGAACCCGCCTGCGACGGCGTCGGTGTCCGCGGCCTTGGTGAACCCGGCCTTCTCGAACAGGCTCCGGGTGCCGACGAAGGCCATGGTCGGGTCGACCCGCTGGCCCCCGTTGTCAGCCGGGTACCCCTCGACGGCGGGAGCGCCCTTGGACGCGGCGTAGTCCACCGCCCCGCGGACGAGCGCGTGCGCGATGCCCCTGCCGCGATGACCCGGGCGCACGCGGATGCACCACAGGGACCACACGGGCAGGTCGTCGACGTGCGGGATCTTCCTGGAGCGCTCGAACGGCAGTTCCGCCCGCGGCGCGACCGCGGCCCAGCCGACCACCTCGCCTCCGTCGTACGCGAGCACTCCCGGGGCGATCGGGCGGCCGGTCAGTTCGCGGACGTACTCACGGCGTGCCGGTCCGACGAGTTCCCGGTTGGTCCTCGAGTCGAGTCGGTGGCTGAGGCACCAGCAGACGCTGGAGGTCGGGTTCTTGGGACCGAGCATGACCGCGACGTCGTCGAACCGCGTCCTCGTCGCCGGCTCGATCACGACACCCATTTCGCCACGCTAGCGCCGGCGGCAGTACCCGACCATGCCCCACGGGTGCAGCCCGGGAGCCGACCCGCGGGCACCGCCCACCGGCCGGCATCGGCGGTCAGTCCTCGGGCAGCCGCACCGGCGCGAGCTCGTCGAAGAGGTCGCCCGGGCCGGGGTTGTCCGGGTGCGAGCGCCCGCCGAGGTGGTGGACGACGCCCCACACCGCGTTGAGCGCCGTCTGCACCGCGCCCTCGGCCCAGCCGGCGGTCCAGGAGATGTCGTCGCCGGCGAGGAACAGGCCGCGGTACTGCTCGGGCAGCTCGTCCTGCTTGAAGTGGGTGAACAGCCGCCGCTGGTAGCGGTAGTGACCCGGCAGGTTGGCCTTGAACGCGCCCATGAAGTCGCGCTCGGACTCCCACGACACGGTCACCGGCGAGGCGATGACGTGCCGGCGCAGGTCGACGTCGGGGTAGATCTCGCGCAGCGAGGCCAGCATGACCTCCATGCGCTCGGTCGCCGACAGCGGCAGCCACTTCAGCGAGTCGTCGGCCCAGGTGTAGCTCAGGCAGATCAGGCCGGGCTTTCCCTCGCCCTGGTCGAGCAGGTAGGTGCCGCGGGTCATCCGGTCCGACAGCGTCATGCTCATCCGGTGCCGGCCGGTCTGCGGGTCGACGTCCTTCCAGAACGGCCGGTCGACCAGGCAGAACAGCTTGGTGGAGCCCATGTAGTGGGTGCGCTCGATCGCCGTCCAGTGGTCGATCGGGAACAGCTCCTCGTCGCAGACGATGCGGGAGAGCAGGTTCCAGCTCTGCGCGGTGAACACCGCCGCCTCGTAGGTGCGGATGCCGCCGGCCTCGTCGGTGACGGTCAGGCAGTTCGGCGCGGTCCGGTGCAGCCGGGTCACCCCGGGCAGCGGCCGCCCCCCCGGGTGCAGCGACGCCAGGCTGGTGCCGGCCGGCCAGTGCACCGGCGCCCCGACCTCGCGGCGCCACAGCCCGACCGGGATCTGCTGGGAGCCGCCCACGATCGACAGGTGGTCGTCGTCGGCGGCGGTGTAGACCACCCGCAGGATCTCCAGCATCGAGTTCGGGTAGTCGGTGTCCCAGCCGCCGGTGCCGAAGCCGACCTGCCCGAAGACCTCGCGGTGCCGGAAGGACCGGAACGCGGGCGACGCGGCGAGGAACCCGTAGAAGGTGGTGTCGTCCAGCTGCTCGACCAGCTCGTCCCAGATCACCTTGATCGTCTTGACGTCGCGGTCGCGGATCGCCCGCTGCATCTCCTCGAGGCGGGCGCCGGCGACGAGCGTCTCGTGCCAGGCGTCGGCGACCTCGCGGTAGAGCGGGGGCAGGTCGTCGAGCGTGTGCGCGTAGTGCGTCTCGCCCTTGAGGTCGACGACGGTGCTGGGGGTGGCGACGTCGAGCGGGTTCGGGAAGCGCGTCGTCCGCAGGCCGAGGTCGCGCACGTAGGAGAACAAGGCGGTGGATGACGGCGGGAAGCGCATCGCGCCCATCTCGGCCACCACGCCGGGGTGGCCCTCGAACCCGACCGAGCGCAGCCGGCCGCCGATCTCGTGGGCCTCGTAGACGACCGGCTTGAGGCCCAGCTTCAGCAGCTCGTAGGCGGTGACGATGCCCGACAGGCCGCCGCCGATGACGGCGACCTCGGTGCCGTACTGGGCCTCGGGCACCTCGCCGAGCCCGGCCGGGGAGGCCAGCCAGTCGTCGTAGGCGAAGGGGAAGTCCGGGCCGAACATCGTCAGCGGCCGGGCCGGGCGCTCCTCGCCCGGCTCGTGGGCGGTGACGGGGATGGCGGAGGTCATGCGGGGGTCTCCGTGGAGTAGAGCTCGGGACGGCGGTCGGCCAGGTGGGTGTTCACCCGGCGGGAGGCGGTGAGGACGGCGGGGTCGACGTCGGCGACGAGCAGCTCCTCGCCCCGGCCGGCGCGGGCCAGCTCGGTGCCGTCGGGGGCGATGACGCAGCTGGCGCCGCAGTAGACGAACTTCCCCTCGACACCGGTGCGGTTGGTGTAGGCGACGAACACCTGGCTCTCGTAGGCGCGGGCCGGCACGAGGACGGTGCCGACGGAGCCGTAGGGGTCCATCAGCCCGGTGGGGACGACGAGCAGCTCGGTGCCGGCCAGGGCGTGCGCCCGCACCGCCTCGGGGAACTCGACGTCGTAGCAGACCAGCAGCCCGACGACGACGCCGTCGAGCCGGAACTGCACGACGCCGACGTCGCCGGGCACGAACGCGTCACGGTCGACGTCGCCGTACAGGTGCGCCTTGGCGTAGCCGGCGAGCAGGCTGCCGTCGGAGTCGACGACCACGACGGTGTTGGCGACCCCGGCCGGGGTGCGCACCGGCAGCCCGACCGCGATCGCCAGTCCGTGCTCGGCGGCGATGGCGGCCACCCGGTCGGTCAGCGGCCCGGGCACCGGCTCGGCGAGCGCGGCGACCCGGTCGGCGCCGATGGCGTACCCGGTCAGCGACATCTCCGGCGTGACCAGCAGCCGGGCGCCTGCTGCCGCCGCGCGGGCGGCGGCGTCGGCGACCGCCGCCAGCCCGGCCTGGGGGTCCGGCGTCTCGGCCGGGCCCTGCAGCAGTGCGACCCGCACGGTCAGGCCCCCGTGCGCAGGGCCGAGTGGCGGTACCCGTAGCCGAAGTAGACGGCCAGCCCCACCAGCATCCACGCCAGGAACACCAGCCAGGTGGCCGAACCCAGGCCGGCCACCAGCAGGAGGCAGAACAGCACGCCGAGCACCGGGGTGAGCGGGTACAGCGGCGTCCGGAAGGTGCGCGGCAGGTCCGGACGGCTGCGGCGGAGGATGATGACGCCGACGTTGACCAGCGCGAAGGCGAACAGGGTGCCGATGCTCGTGGCGTTGGCCAGCTCGCCGAGCGGGACGAGGCCGGCGAGCAGGGCGATGACCACGCTCACGATGACCGTGTTGGCCACCGGGATCCGCCGGCGCCGGCTGACCCGGGAGAACACCGGGGGCACCAGGCCGTCACGGGACATCGCGTAGAGGATGCGGGTCTGCCCGTAGAGGACGGTCAGCACCACGCTGGCAATCGCGATGACCGCGCCGATCGAGAGCAGCACCGCGGTCCAGGTCTGGCCGGTGGCCAGGGCGAGGACGTCGGCGAGCGCCGCCTCCGAGCCGCTGATCTGCGGCCACGGCACCGCGCCGACGGCGGCCAGGGCCACCAGGCAGTAGACGACCGTGACCACCAGCAGCGACAGCACGATGGCCCGCGGGAGGTCACGGCGGGGGTCACGGGCCTCGTCGCCGGCGGTCGAGGCGGCGTCGAAGCCGATGTAGGAGAAGAACGCCTGCGAGGCCGCGGCGGTGATGCCGGCGACGCCCATCGGCACGAAGGGCGCGAGGTTGCCGGCGCGGAAGGCGGTGAACGCGACCACGCAGAAGAACAGCAGGACGCCGACCTTGAGCACCACCATCGCGGTGTTGACCCGGGCACTCTCGCTGGTGCCGCGCAGCAGCAGTGCCATGGCGAGCAGCACGACGACCATCGCGGGCACGTTGACCACCCCGCCGTCGCCCGGCGGCGCGGACAGCGCCTCGGACAGCACCGCGCCGATCGTGTTGGCGGCCAGGTCGTCGATGTAGGCGCCCCAGCCCACCGCGACGGCGGCCACCGAGACCCCGTACTCGAGCATCAGCAGCCAGCCGCACACCCAGGCGACGAGCTCGCCCATGGTGGCGTAGGTGTAGCTGTACGAGGAGCCCGAGACCGGGATGCTGCCGGCCAGCTCGGCGTAGGACAGCGCCGAGAACAGCGCGGTCACCGCGGCGAGGACGAAGGCGAGCACGATCGCCGGCCCGGCCAGTGGCACCGCCTCCCCGAGGATGACGAAGATGCCGGTGCCGAGGGTCGCGCCGATGCTCAGCGCGGTGAGCTGGAGCAGGCCCATGGACCGACGCAGCCCGGAGCCGCCGGCCTCCTCGTGCTGGGCGACGATGACGTCGACCGGCTTGAGCCGGAACAACTGACTGCGGCGGGGCGGGGCTGCGCTGCCCGGGCCGGCGCTCACTGGGCTCACGGGAGCTCCTCTGCGGCTGTGCCTGTGGTCTGGATCGCAGCGAGCATCACCACATGTTGCTTGCTTGTCAACTAGCGTTTCCTAGATTGGCTCCCGCCCGACCGGCAGGGCCGGGGCGAACACCCACAGCACCCGGGTGGTCCCTTCCGCCCGCAGCGAGCGGAAACCGTGCTCGGTGCCGGGCGAGAAGGTGAACGCGTCGCCTTGGCCCAGTGTCGTGACCTCGCCGCCGACGGTGACCTCGAGGTCGCCCTCGAGCACGAAGACGAACTCGACCTCGGCCGGCAGGGCGTAGGTCTCCTCGCCGCTCCCGCCGCCCGGGGCGACCTCGGAGAGGATGGCCTGCAGCCGCCGCTCCCCGGACGGGGTGAGCAGGTACTCGGACAGTCCTTGACCGCCGAAGGCGATGGGCGGGTAGCTGCCCGCCCGGACGGCCTCCCCACCGGGCGCGGCCTCGAAGAGGCTCCCCGGCGAGATGCCGAGCGCCGCGCACACCCGCACGAGGGCGGCCACCGAGGCGCTGGCCTGGTCCCGCTCGAGCTTGCTGAGGAACCCCTTGGTCAACCCGCTGGCCTCAGCCACGTCGGTGAGCGTGAGCCGGCGCGCCTGCCGGACCGCCTTGAGCCGCCCGCCGATGCGCGGCACCTCCACCTCGGACACTGCCTCCATCACACCTCCCCGGTCCTCGCGGACACTAGTTCCCCCCCGGCGTTGACAAATGTGAAACACGAGTTGACAGTGGCGGCCGACCCGGACGGGGGACGCCACGTCGTCGTCCGTCCCCGCAGACCCCCAGGAGACCCCGTGCAGGAGCAGACCCCGATCGGCCCGGTGGACGCCACCCGTGTCCCCCGCTACGCCGGACCGGCCACCTTCGCCCGGCTGCCGCGGATCGACGAGGTCTCCCGCGCCGACGTCGCCGTCCTCGGGGTGCCCTTCGACTCCGGGGTCAGCTACCGGCCCGGCGCCCGCTTCGGCCCCGGGCACGTGCGGGCGGGCTCCAAGCTGCTGCGGTCCTACAACCCGGCGCTCGACGCCACGCCCTTCGGCACGCAGCAGGTGGCCGACGCCGGCGACATCGGGGTCAACCCGTTCGACCTCGGCGAGGCGATCGAGACCATCGACCGCGAGGTGACCACGCTGCGCGCCGACGGCGCCCAGCTGCTCACCATCGGCGGGGACCACACGATCGCGCTGCCGATCCTGCGCTCGCTGGCGCGTGACCACGGACCGGTCGCCGTCCTGCACTTCGACGCCCACCTCGACACCTGGGACACCTACTTCGGCGCCCCCTACACGCACGGCACGCCGTTCCGCCGCGCCAGCGAGGAGGGGCTCATCGACGTGGAGCGCTCGCTGCACATGGGCATCCGCGGCCCGCTGTACAGCAAGCAGGACCTCGAGGACGACGCCGTCCTGGGCTTCCAGGTGATCCGCTCCGACGACTACGAGATCGACGGCGTGCGCAGCATCGTCGAGCGGATGCGGCGCCGGCTGACCGGCGGCCCGGTCTACGTGTCGGTCGACATCGACGTCCTCGACCCCGCCCACGCGCCGGGCACCGGGACGCCGGAGGCCGGTGGCCTCACCAGCCGGGAGCTGCTCAACACGCTGCGCGGGCTGGTCGGGCTGGACGTCGTCGGCGCCGACATCGTCGAGGTGTCCCCGCCCTACGACCACGCGGAGCTGACCGGCATCGCCGCGGCCCACGTGGGCTACGAGCTGCTGTCGGTCCTCGCGCTCAACCGCACCGGCGGCTGAGCCTCAGAGCCCCGCGGCGCCGGACGCCGAGCCCTGCGGTCCGCGGGTCCCCCAGGCGTAGGTCTGCTTGGCCAGCCCCAGGTAGAGGTGGGTCTCGGTGGACTCCACGCCCTCCACCGCGCGGAGGCGGGCGACGACGTCGAGCAGCTGGTCGTCGTCCTCGCAGACCACCTCGACCAGCAGGTCGACCGACCCGGCCGTGATGACGACGTAGTCGACCTCACCGAACGCGGCGATGCGGTCGGCCGCGGCCCGGGCGTCGCCGCTGGTGCGCACGCCGACCATCGCCTGCCGCGAGAAGCCGACCTGCAGCGGGTCGGTAACCCCGACGATCTGCATGACGCCGGCGTCGAGCAGCCGCTGCACGCGCTGCCGCACGGCCGCCTCCGAGAGCCCGACCGCCGCGGCGATGCGCGCGTAGGGACGGCGGCCGTCCTCCTGCAGCTGCTCGATGATCGCCCGCGAGACGTCGTCCAGCACGAACTGCCGACGGATGGTCATCCCGGTCCTCCCCGCACGTCGTCCCGGCGGACCCGGGCTCTCGGATGGTAGCCAGGCCCGGTCGCTGACAGCATGGCCCGTCAGGGTGGCTCGTCGCTGCGATCCGCGGACCCTCAGCCGATCCGGACGACGGGATCCGCAGCCGTGACGCTCACCGAGCAGCGCCCGGTCGGCCCGTCGGCGTGGAGGTCACGGCCGACCTGCGGCTGTGTCCGCCCGGATGGGCGCCCACCGCGACGGTCAACGACCGGCCGTCGTGCCGAGGCCGGCTAGAACCCCAGAGCCCGCCAGGTGGCAGGCCCGACGATCCCGTCGGCCACCAGCCCGGCGCGCCCCTGGAAGTACCGCACCCGGGCGTCCGTCCTCGGACCGAAGTCACCGTCGACGGCGAGTGGCGGGAGGCTCGGGTACCAGCGGTTCAGCGTCTCCTGGAGCCTCCTGACCGCATCTCCCGTGCTGCCCAACCGCAGCACCGGCATGGCAGGCGGGGGCGGCGGCGGCGGTGTGCCGCCCCCCATCACCTGGTTGAGGCGGTCCACGGTCAGCCCGCCGTTCGCGGCCCACCACATCAACTCCACGTGCCCGTGGTCGGTGTGTGGGGAGGACCCGGAGTACGGGCGCCAGTCCGGGGCGATCGAGGACCAGATCCGCCGGTCGTGGATGACGCACTGGAGACCGAGTTCCTGGGAGTTGAGGCGGAAGGTGTCCATCACCCCCCAGGACCAGGGGTTCCCGACCGGAGCCCCCAGGTCGGCGGCCCGTCCCTCCGCGTGGACGCTGAGCACACTCCCACCGCTCACCGGCCGACAGTTGTAGATGCCGAGGTTCGTCGCGCCCCGGCTCCCGTAGGCGCCGAGCCACCACGACATCAGGTTCCGTGCGCCCTGCGTGGGACCTCCGGTGCAACTCCGTGCACCCTGGTAGCCCCCGATCTGGATGGTCACCGACCTGCTTCTCCCGGTGCGGGCACCGCACGTGACGCCGGCTCGACGTAGTCCTGGTGCTCGGGATCGTCGATGGGTTCGGAGAGGGGTTCGGCGCCGCCCTCTCCGGCCTCTCCGGCTCCGAGGGCCATCTCCGGGTCGACGTCGAGCTCGTTCGGCAGGCCGGGGTCACGGTCCGACACGAGGCACCCCTCCATCTCGTCGCGACCGGTTCTCGCCGAGTCCCCCATCAGCGCCCCTCGGGGAACCGGCACCTCCAGACCCGCGGGTTCGTACTCTGCTCGCGTTGGTCAGCGGTTGACCACGACCGGTCGCCGCCGTTCCAGCTCGGCGCGCCGACCCCCCGGCGCGGCCACCACGAGGAGGTCCGCAGGCCGCTACCGGACGTGCAGGCCGAGGGTGGCGTCCCACCCGTCACGACGCCGACCGGACTCTCCGGCCGCTTCCGCGGGCCGCACTCCTGCGTGGGCCCGGACCGACGGCGGCGGCCGGCCGGGACCCCCGCCCCGGCCGGCCGGCCGTCCTCACCGGTGGGCTTCCGCGCCCCGGTCCGCTCCGCGCTCGCTGCGGTGCTCCCGCGGCTGTCAGCCCACGGTCCGCACCAGCCGGCGCAGCTCCGCCACCACCACGCACGCCCGGCCCAGGACGTCGTCGCGGGCGGACGTGGCCTGCTCGCGGACGGCGGTGAAGCGGGCCAGCGCGTTCGCGTGCCGGCCGGCGAAGGCGTCCGCGTCGCCGTCGGCCCGCGGCGGCCAGCTCGGCCTGCAGCGCGCGGGCCCGGTCGCCCGCGGCGCCCGGCCGGTCCAGCCACGCGGCCGGGTCGAGCCCGGCGACGACGGCGGCCAGCGCGGGTGCCGCCGCGGTCAGCGCCGCGGGGTCGGGGTGGGCCTGCAGCAGCCGGTCGGCCGTCCGCTCGGTGGCGGCCTGCAGCTCGGGCAGCGCCAGCCGCTCCACGGCCAGCGGCACGTCGTCCACCCGCGCCCACACAGGGTCGAGGTCGAGCACCTGCGTGGCCACCATGTAGGCGTGGGCCGCCACCGGGGTGGGGACGCCGTGACGCTCCTCCAGGCGCAGCAGGAAGCCCGGGCCCACCCGGTTGACCAGGTCGTTCGCCAGCTGGGTGGCGGTGATCTCCCGGGCCAGCGGGTGGGCGGCCACCCGGTCGGGCCAGCGCTCGCGCACCGCCCGGGGGAAGTAAGCCGCCAGCACCCCCGCCACCGACGGGTCGTCGGGCAGGTCGCTGCGCAACAGCTCCTCGCGGACCAGGTTCTTGGAGTGGGCGAGCAGCACCGCGGCCTCGGGCCGGGTCAGGCCGGCCCCGGCCTGGCGCAGCCGCTCGACCTCCGCCTCCGAGGGCAGCACCTCGAGGTCGCGGTCCAAGCCGTGCCGCTCCAGGTCGCCGATCAGCTGGGCGTGCCGGTCGAGCAGGAACGGCGCCTGCGCCGCGCACACCGACAGCGCCCGCGCCTGGAGTGCGTTGTCGGCCAGCACGGAGGTGGCCACCTCGTCCTCGACCGCGCGCAGCACCGCGTCCCGCTCGGCACGGGGCACACCCGCCAGCAGGACCTTCAGGTTGACCTCGCGGTCGGAGGTGTCCACCCCGGCGGAGTTGTCGATGAAGTCGGTGTTGAGCGCGACCCCGGCGCGAGCCGCCTCGATCCGCGCGCGCTGGGTCAGGCCCAGGTTGCCGCCTTCCCCCACCACCCGGCAGCGCAGCTCCCCGGAGGTCACGCGGACGGCGTCGTTGGCGCGGTCCCCCACCTGCGCGTCGGTCTCCTCCGCGGCTCGGACGTAGGTGCCGATGCCGCCGTTCCACAGCAGGTCGACCGGCGCCCGCAGCACCGCCCGCACCAGCTCGGCCGGCGAAAGCTCCTCGGCGTCCACACCGAGCCGGGCCCGCACCTGCGGCGATAGCGGCACGCTCTTGGCGTCGCGGCGGTGGACGCCACCACCCGGGGACAGCACCGAGCGGTCGTAGTCGTCCCACGACGAGCCCGGCAGCGCGAACAGCCGGCGGCGCTCGGCCGCGGACCGCGCGGGGTCGGGGTCCGGGTCGAGGAAGACGTGCCGGTGGTCGAAGGCGGCCACCAGGCGCAGCTCGTCGGACAGCAACATCCCGTTGCCGAAGACGTCGCCGGACATGTCGCCGACGCCCACCGCCGTCAGCGGACCGTCGGGGTCCACGCCGAGCTCGCGCAGGTGCCGGCGCACCGACACCCACGCGCCGCGGGCGGTGATGCCCATGACCTTGTGGTCGTAGCCGCTCGAGCCGCCGGAGGCGAACGCGTCGCCGAGCCAGAAGCCGCGGCGCTCGGCCACCTCGTTGGCCAGGTCGGAGAAGGTCGCCGTCCCCTTGTCGGCGGCCACCACCAGGTAGGGGTCGTCCCCGTCGTGCACCACGGTGCGGGCCGGGTGGACGACGCGGTCGCCGTCGCGGTCGTCGGTCACGTCCAGCAGCGCGTCGACGAAGGTGCGGTAGGCGCCGGCCACCCGCTCCTGCACCGCCGCGCGGTCCAGGCCGCGCAAGTCCTCGCGGACGACGAAGGCGCCCTTGGCCCCCGCCGGCACGATCACCGCGTTCTTGACCATCTGCGCCTTGACCAGACCGAGCACCTCGGTGCGGAAGTCCTCCGGGCGCTCGGACCAGCGCAGCCCGCCGCGGGCCACCCGGGCACCGCGCAGGTGCAGCCCCTCCATGCGCGGCGAGCACACGAAGGTCTCCACCTCCGGCCGCGGCCTGGGCAGCAGGTCCAGCTGCGCGGAGGCGATCTTCAGCGCCAGCGCCGGCCGGGGACTCCCGGTGGCGTCCACCTGGTAGCGGTTGGTGCGCACGACGGCGGCGAGCACGTCGCGCAGGCCGCGGAGGATGCGGTCGGCGTCCAGGCTCGTCGTCCGGGTGAGCAGCTCGGCCAGGTGCTCGGCGGCCGACGCCGCGGTCGCGGGGTCGGCGGCGTCGGGGTCGTGCCGGGCGGCGAAGTTCGCCAGCAGCGCGCGGGCGAAGTCCGGCGCGCCGAGCACGGTCTCCTCGACGTAGCCGCGGGACAGGCCCAGCCCGACCTGCGCGAGGTACCGGCAGGCGGCCCGGAGGACGGCGACGTCGCGGACCGGCAGGCCGGCCCCGACGGTCAGCCGGGAGAGGCCGTCGAGCTCGGTCTCCCCCGCCCACGCCGCGGCCAGGGCCTGCTCCAGCCGGGGCAGCGCGGTGGCCGCCGCCGTCCCCTGCGGCAGCAGCAGCTCCAGCCGGGTGGCCGGCGCGTCGTCGTCCCCGGGGACGGCGACGGCGTCGGCCACCCGCACCCCAAACCGGTCGAAGATCGGCACCACGTCGGCCAGCAGCGGTCGGGCGGCCGGCCAGGTGACCAGACCGGCCACCCGGCCGTTGCCGGTAGGGCCCTCGGGAGTCAGGGTCAGCCGGCGGTGTCCATGGGCCGGCTTCCGCGACCCGGTCCACTCCTCGCTCGCTTCGCGATCACTCGCCTCCGCGCTCGCTCCGCTCCTCGCTCGCTGGCGCTCGCTGCGATGCTCACTCGCTGTCGGCTCGGTCGCTCGCTGCGATGCTCCCGGGTCCGTCAGCCGGCGGTCGGCGCCGGCGGCCGGGGCGCTCACTTCCCCACGTGCGCGTCGAAGGCGGCGTCGAGGACGTCGAGCCCCTCGGTGAGCAGGTCCTGCCCGATGACCAGCGGGGGCAGGAAGCGCAGCACGTTGCTGTGCGTGCCGGCGGTCAGGGTGATGACGCCCTCGGCGTGGCAGGCCTTGGAGATCGCGTTGGTCAGTGCGGAGTCGGGCTCGTTCGTGCCCGGCTCGACCAGCTCGACGGCGAGCATCGCGCCGCGGCCGCGGACGTCGCCGACCACGCCGGTGCGCTCCTGCAGCGCGCGCAGCCGCGGCAGCATGGTGGCCTCGATCGCGCGCGCGGCGGCGTTCAGGTCCAGCTCCCGCATGATGCGGATGCTGGCGAGCGCGGCGGCGCACGACACCGGGTTGCCGCCGTAGGTGCCGCCCAGCCCGCCGGTGTGCACGGCGTCCATCAGCTCGGCGCGGCCGGTCACCCCGGCCAGCGGCATGCCGCCGGCGATGCCCTTGGCGGTGGTGATCAGGTCGGGGACGACGCCCTCGTGCTCCGAGGCGAACCAGGCGCCGGTGCGGCAGAAGCCGGTCTGCACCTCGTCGGCGATGAAGACCGCGCCCGAGCGGCGGCACCAGTCGGTCAGGGCGGGCAGGAAGCCCGGCGCCGGGACGACGAAGCCGCCCTCGCCCTGGATCGGCTCGATGAGCACGGCGGCCACGTTGGCGGCGCCGATCTGCGTCTCGATCAGGTCGATCGCCCGCGCGGCGGCCTGCTCGCCGGTCGTCCCCGGCTCGTCGCGGTACGGGTAGGACATCGGCACCCGGTAGACCTCGCCGGCGAAGGGCCCGAAGCCGTGCTTGTACGGCATGTTCTTCGCCGTCAGCGCCATCGTGAGGTTGGTGCGCCCGTGGTAGGCGTGGTCGAAGACGACGACGGCCGAGCGGCCGGTGGCCACGCGGGCCACCTTGACCGCGTTCTCCACGGCCTCGGCACCGGTGTTGAACAGCGCCGTGCGCTTCTCGTGGTCGCCCGGGGTGAGCCGGTCGAGCTCCTCGGCGACGGCGACGTAGCCCTCGTAGGGCCCGACCATGAAGCAGGTGTGGGTGAAGGCGGCGACCTGCGCCTGGACGGCGGCCACCACCTCGGGCGCGGCGTGGCCGACGTTGGTGACGGCGATGCCCGAGCCCAGGTCGATGAAGGAGTTGCCGTCGACGTCGACCACCACGCCGCCCGCGGCGCGCTCGATGTAGACCGGCAGGACGCTGCCCACGGCGGAGGTGACCGCGGCGGCCCGGCGGGCGGCCAGCTCGCGTGAGCGGGGGCCGGGCAGCTCGGTGACCAGGCGCCGCTCCTGGGCGACGGTGTGCGGGCCGGTGAGCAGGTCGGTCATCACTGTCTCCTCGTGGGGGCGGCCTCCCCCGACGGGGGAGGTCCTCCCGTCCAGGGTCCGTGGCGCACGTCTCTCCCGGTACCGTCCGGATCGGCACTCCCGGGGCGTCCGGGTGTCCAGATCGTCGAGAGGTCCTCCCCGTGCCGGTCACCGTCGCGACGCTGCTGGGCACCGCGTCGCTCGAGCTGACGCTGCACACCCGCAGCGCGCCGGTCGACCGTGCCGTCTCCTGGGTGCACGTCAGCGAGCTGGCCGACCCCACCCCGTTCCTCGAGGGCGGCGAGCTGCTGCTGACCACCGGCCTGGCCCTGGCGCCCGAGGGGACCGCCGAGTACGTCCGCCGGCTGGCCGCGGCCGGCGTGGTGGGCCTGGGTCTCGGCACCGGCCTCAGCCACGCCGAGGTGCCCGCCGGGCTGGTGGCCGCGGCCGACGAGCACGGGCTGGCGGTCCTCGAGGTGCCGCGGCAGACGCCGTTCATCGCCCTGTCCCGCGCGGTCTCCAGCGCACTGGCCGCCGAGGAGTATGCGGTGGTCACCCGGACCTCGACGGTGCAGCGGGAGCTGACCCGCGCCGCGGTCGCCCCGGGTGCCCCGGGCACCGTCGTCGACCGGCTGGCCCGGCACCTCGGCGGCTGGGCGCTGCTGGTCGACGCCGCCGGCACGCCGCTGGAGGCCGCGCCGCCGTCCGCCCGGGAACGCGCCGGCGACCTCACCGCGGCGGTCGACCGGCTGCGGACGGCCCGGCCCCCGGCCGGGGCGGCGCTCACCCAGCCCGGCGAGACGGTGCTGCTGCAGTCGCTGGGCACCGGCTCGCGGGTGCGCGGCTTCCTCGCCGTCGGCCGGCCGGGGCCGTTTCCCGCGGGCGACCGGCACGTGGTGAACGCAGCGGCGCTGCTGCTCACGCTGCGGCTGGAGCAGTCGCGGGCGCTCGACAGCGGCACCGCGGCGCTGCGGGCGGCGATCCTGCAGCTGCTGCTGGCCGGGCAGACCGCCGCGGCCGGGCCGGTGGTGGCCGCGCTGGGCGAGCGGCTGCCGGCTGAGCCGGTGCTGGCGCTGGCCGTGCTGGGCACCGCCGAGCAGCGGGCCGCGGCCGTCGACGTGGCCGCCGACGCGGCCGCCCACGCCCGCGAGCCGGTGCTGTCGGCCGAACTCGAGGACGCCCTCGTCGTCCTGGTGTCGGCCAACGGGCCGCTGGCCGGGCGGCTGGCCGTGCTGCTCGAGCGGGTGCCGGGCACCGTCCTCGGCACGGCGCCGCCGGTGCCGTGGGACCGGCTGGCCGACGGGGTGCGGCAGGCACGGCAGGCGGCCGGGCACGGGCGGGCCGCCGGACAGCCGGTCACCGCCTTCGCCGACCTCGCCGGCCGGGGCCTGTCCGCGCTGCTCGACCCAGGGGCCACCGCGGCCTTCGCCGAGGCCGCGCTGGCGCCGCTGGTCGCCGCCGACCGGGCCGGCCCCGGCGACCTGGTCGAGTCGCTGCGGATCTGGCTGGCCGCGCACGGGCAGTGGGAGCCGGCCGCGGCCCGCCTGGGCGTGCACCGGCACACGCTGCGCAAGCGGATCCGGCGGGCCGAGGAGCTGATCGGCCGCGACCTGGACTCCCCCGGCGTGCGCGCCGAGCTGTGGCTCGCGCTGCACCCGCCCTCCGCCTGAGGAATCCGTCGTCCCAACCTGCGACACTGGACAGATCAGCAGTCGGCAGTGACGATGGCCACTGGATCAGCGGTCCCGGTGCCTCCGGGATGCACGACGAGAGGACCTCCCGGTGAGCGAGAAGCTCGAGCTGCGCAACTTCGTCGGCGGGGAGCACGTCGACGCCACCGACGGCCGTCGGATGGACCTGGTCGACCCGGCGACCGGCGAGGTGTTCGCCTCGGCCCCGGTGTCGGCGGCCGAGGACGTCGACCGGGCCTACACCGCGGCGGCGGGCGCCTTCCCCGGCTGGCGGGACGCCACCCCCTCGGAGCGGTCCCTGGCACTGCTCCGCCTCGCCGACGCGATCGAGGCGCACGCCGACGAGCTGGTGGCGCTGGAGAGCCGCAACACCGGCAAGCCGCTCGGGCTGACCGCGAGCGAGGAGATCCCGCCGATGGTCGACCAGATCCGGTTCTTCGCCGGCGCCGCGCGCAACCTCGAGGGCAAGGCGGCCGCGGAGTACATGGCCGGGCACACCTCGTGGATCCGCCGCGAGCCGGTCGGGGTGATCGGGCAGGTGACACCGTGGAACTACCCGATGATGATGGCGGTCTGGAAGTTCGCGCCCGCGATCGCGGCCGGCAACACCGTCGTCCTCAAGCCCAGCGACACCACCCCGGCGACCACGCTGCGGATGGCCGAGCTGGCCGCGGAGTTCCTCCCGCCGGGGGTCCTCAACGTCGTCTGCGGCGACCGGGACACCGGCCGGGCGCTGGTCGAGCACCGCACCCCGCAGATGGTGTCGATCACCGGGTCGGTGCGGGCCGGCATGGCGGTGGCCGAGTCGGCCGCGCGCGACGTCAAGCGGGTGCACCTGGAGCTGGGCGGCAAGGCGCCGGTCGTCGTCTTCGACGACGCCGACCTCGAGGCCGCCGCCGAGGCGATCGCGGTCGCCGGCTACTTCAACGCCGGGCAGGACTGCACCGCCGCCACCCGGGTGCTGGCGGGGCCGGGCATCCACGACGACTTCGTCGCGGCGCTGACCGAGCAGGCGAGGAACACCCGGACGACGTACGAGGGCGGCGCCGGCGACGCGGACGCGCTCGTGCCCCCGGTGAACAACGTCAACCAGCTCGCGCACGTCACCGGCTTCCTCGACCGCGCACCCGACCACGCCGAGATCACCGCCGGTGGTCGCCGGCTGGGCGACCGCGGCTTCTTCGTCGAGCCGACCGTCGTGGCCGGGCTGCGGCAGGGCGACGAGATGGTGCAGAACGAGGTCTTCGGCCCGGTCATCACCGTGCAGCGGTTCTCCGACGAGGCGCAGGCCCTCGCCTGGGCCAACGGGGTCCCCTACGGGCTGGCCTCCAGCGTCTGGACGAAGGACTTCGGCCGGGCGATGCGGATGAGCAAGGCGCTGGACTTCGGCTGCGTCTGGATCAACACGCACATCCCGCTGGTCGCCGAGATGCCGCACGGCGGCTTCAAGCACTCCGGCTACGGCAAGGACCTGTCGATGTACGGGTTCGAGGACTACACCCGCGTCAAGCACGTCATGGCCAACCTGGAGAGCTGATCTCCCATGAGGATCTGATCGTGGGGTTGTTGTCGGTGACACGCACGGACACGCCGCTCGACGCTGCACCAACCCCGTGATCGATACCGCAGGAGGCGACGAGGCCCCGGTCCGATCGGACCGGGGCCTCGCTGCGTCCCGGCCGCCCGGAGGTCGTCAGGAGCGGCCGGGGATCCTGCGGCGTCCTAGACGTCGATGCCGGTGAGCACCAGCACGCGCTCCTCGGTGAGGTCCTCCATCGCCGCGTGCACGCCCTCGCGGCCGGTGCCGGAGTCCTTCACCCCGCCGTAGGGCATCTGGTCGGCGCGGAAGCTCGGCACGTCGCCGACCACCACTCCCCCGACCTCGAGCACCTGCGCCGCGCGGAAGGCCACCTGCAGGTCCCGGGTGAAGACGCCGGCCTGCAGCCCGAACCGGCTGTCGTTGACCCGCGCGAACGCCTCGTCGACGGAGTCCACCGTCTCCAGGACGACGACCGGGCCGAAGACCTCCTCGCAGGACACCTTCACGTCAGCCGGGACGTCGGTGAGCACGGTGGGCGCGTAGGAGGCGCCGTCCCGGGTGCCGCTGGTGAGGACCCGGGCGCCCGCGGCCACCGCCTCCTGCACCCAGCTCTCCACCCGCCGGGCGGCCTGCTCGTCGATCAGCGGGCCGACGTCGGTGGCGTCGTCCGTGGGGTCGCCGGTGACCAGCTTGCCCACCGCCTCGACCACCCGGTCGGTGAGCGCGGCCGCGACGGTGCGGTGGGCGAACACCCGCTGCACCGAGATGCAGGACTGCCCGGCCTGGTACATCGCGAAGGTCGCGATGCGGGAGGCCGCCCAGTCCAGCGCCGCGTCGTCCTGGTCGGGGGCGACGACGGCCGCCGCGTTGCCGCCGAGCTCGAGGGTCACGTGCTTGCGCGGGACCGACTCGCGGATCGACCAGCCGACCGGCACCGAGCCGGTGAAGGAGACCACCGGCAGCCGCGGGTCCTGCACCAGCTGCGCGGCGACCTCGTTGGGCACCGGCAGCACCGACCAGGCGCCGGCCGGCAGGTCGGTCTCGCCCAGGATCTCCCCGAGCAGCAGTGCCGACAGGGGCGTGGCGGGCGCGGGCTTGAGCACGATCGGCGCCCCGGCGGCGATCGCCGGCGCGACCTTGTGGGCCACCAGGTTGAGCGGGAAGTTGAACGGCGCGATGCCCAGCACCGGGCCACGGGGGACGCGACGCACCAGCGCCATCCGCCCGGTCGCCGCGGGGTCGGTGTCCAGCCGCTGCAGGCTGCCCGACCAGCGCCGCGCCTCCTCCGCGCCCCAGCGGAACGTCGACACCGCGCGCGCCACCTCCAGGCGCGCCCACTTGAGCGGCTTGCCGGACTCGGCGGTGATCAGCGCGGCGACCTCCTCGCTGCGTTCGGCCAGCCGCCGCGACACGTGGTCGAGGGCGGCGGCCCGCGCGTGGGCGGGCAGCGCCGCGCAGGCGGCACGGGACCGGTGAGCAGCTGACACCGCGGCCTCGACGTCCTCGGCGGTGGCGTTCGTCGTCCGGCCGGCCTCGGCACCGTCGAACGGCGAGCGGACGGCGACGACGTCGGTGCCGGTCCGGGGCTCCCCGGCGACCCAGTAGGGGGTGGTCATGCGTCCTCCTCGGGACGTGGGCGGTGTCGAGGCCGAATCTGCGAGATCCGCGGCCCCCGGGCCAGTGCCGGAGCGTCCACCGCGGGGTGCTCGCACGCGCCGACCTGGCACACCACCGTCGCCGGCCAGCCGGCGCTCCAGCGGCAGGTCGCCGTAGAGGAGGGAGGTGCTGACGGCCCAGCGCAGCGGCGCGCCCTCAGCCCCGCCCGAGGTAGGGCATGCCGGTGGCCAGCATCGTGGTGAACGGGACGCTGACCTCGAGCGGCAGCCGGGCCATCTGCACCACCGCGTCGGCGACGTGCGCCGGGTCGAAGGTGGGCTCGGGCCGGACCGAGCCGTCGGCCTGGCGAGCCCCGTGCTCCATCCCGGCGGTCATCTCGGTGGCGGCGTTGCCGATGTCGATCTGCCCGCAGACGATCCGGTGCGCGCGGCCGTCCAGCGCGATCGCCTTGGTGAGGCCGGCGACGGCGTGCTTGGTGGCGGTGTAGGCGACGCTCCCTGGCCGCGGCACGTGCGCGGAGATCGAGCCGTTGTTGACGATCCGCCCGCCCGGCGGGTCCTGCGCCTTCATCAGCCGGACGGCGGCGCGGGCGCAGAGGAAGACGCCCGTCACGTTGACCTCCACGGTCGCCCGCCAGTCGGCGACCGCGACCTCGTCCACCTCGCCCGCCGGACCGAACGTGCCGGCGTTGTTCACCAGCAGGTCGAGCCGGCCCCAGGTCTCCCGGAGGGCGTCGAACGCCGCGTCCACCTGCTCCTCGTCGGCGACGTCGGTGGGCAGCACGAGGACGCCGTCCCCGCCCCCGGCCGTCTCCTCCAGCGACTGACGGGTGCGCCCGAGCAGTGCCACGGACCAGCCGTCGGCCACCAGCGCCCGGGCGATGGCGCGGCCGAGTCCGGAGCCGGCGCCGGTCACCACCGCGGTGCGGCGGTCGCCGCTCACGACGCGCACCGCACGACGGCACCGGCTGCGGGAGCGGGGCTGGTGAGCTCGTCCACGGGCCCATCGTGGTCCGCGGTGCGCACCGGGACCAACCGCGCCGGCGCGGCCCGCCCCCCGGAGGGGACGGGCCGCGCTGGTGAGGTGCTGGAACGGCCCCGTCCAGAGGCTCGCCGCGAGCTCGCGAGCGGTGAGGGGGACGGGGTCCTCAATGGATGTGCGAGCCGCCGTTGACGTCGTACGTCGCGCCGGTGATGTACCCGGTCTCCTCCCGGCACAGGTACGTGATGAGGTCGGCGACATCGGCGACCCGGCCGTTGCGGCCGACCGGGATGCCGGCGACCAACTCCTGCTTGCGCTCGCCCTCCAGCGCGCCGCCGGTGATGTCGGTGTCGATGAGCCCGGGGGCGACGGCGTTGACCGTCACGCCGTTCGGCCCGAGTTCCCGGGCCAGTGCGCGGGTGAAGCCGAGCTGGGCGGCCTTGGCGGCGGAGTAGGCGACCCCGCCGAACACCCCGCCGCCGCGCTCGGCCGAGACCGAGGAGAGGAAGACGATGCGGCCGAAGCCGCGCTCGGCCATGCCGGGCGCGACGCGGCGGGTGATGTTGTACGCGCCGCGCACGTTGACCGCGAAGATGCGGTCCCACTCCTCGCCGCTGACCTCCAGGAACGGTGTCGGGGAGGTGATGCCGGCGTTGTTCACCAGGGCGCCCACGGGGGGCGCCGAGCCGTCGAGGGCGGCCAGCGCGCTCTCGACGGAGGCCTCGTCGGTGACGTCGCAGCCGATGCCGACGGCCTGGACGCCGTGCTGCTCGGCGATCTCCTGGGCGGCGTCCTTCGCGCTGCCCTCGTCCAGGTCGAGGATGGCGATGTTCCAGCCGGCGGCGGCCAGGGTGTGGGCGGTGGCGCGGCCGATGCCGCGCTTGGAGCCGGCGCCGGTGACGATGGCGGTCTTGTCGGAGACGGACATGGGTTTCTCCAGGGGCTGTGGGATGTGTGGAACGGAAGGTCCGGTTGCAGGCCTCGAGCCTGTAGCCGGGTGGTCGTTACGTGGACTAGACCGGCCTCGAAGAGCGGTCGCCGTGGAGTGCAGGCGGCGCCGACTCGAGCACGTTCGACCCCCCTGCCCGGCGGTGGTCAGCGCGTCGACCGCCGCCGGGCACCGACCTGCCTCGTGGTGACGTGCAAGCGTCGGATCAGGCGGTGGCCGGGTCGGGGTCGGCGGCCCAGGGGGCGTGCGTGCCGCCGCCCAGCTCGGCCTTGACCTTGGCGATGACGGCGTCGGTCGACAGCCCGTAGCGGTCGTGCAGGGTGGGCAGGGCGCCGGCGGCGAGGAACTCGTCGGGCAGCGCGATCGGCACCACGCGCGTCCCGACGCCGGCGAAGGCCAGCGTCGACGCGACCGACTCGGCCAGGCCGCCGACCACGGTGTGGTTCTCCAGCGTCACCACGAGCCGGTCGGTGCGGGCCGCCCGCAGGATCGCCTCGGTGTCCAGCGGCTTGATCGTCGGGACGTGCAGGACGGCGACGTCGACGGAGTCGGCCTCCAGCCGGGCCGCGGCCTGCAGCGCCCGCATGGTCATCAGGCCGGTGGAGATGAGCACGACGTCCCGGCCGGTGCGCAGCTCGGCGGCCTTGCCCAGCTCGAACCGGTAGTCGTACTCGTCGAGCACGGTGGGCACCGCGCCGCGCAGCAGCCGCAGGTAGGTGGGGCCGGGTGCGTCGGCCAGGGCCGGCACGGCCTGCTCGATGTCGACGGAGTCGCACGGGTCGACGATGGTCAGGTTCGGGCAACCGCGGAGGATCGCCAGGTCCTCGGTGGCCTGGTGGCTGGGACCGTACCCGGTGGTGAGGCCGGGCAGGCCGCCGACGACGTTGACGTTCAGGTTCGGCTCGGCGATGTCGAGGCAGAGGAAGTCGTAGGCCCGCCGGGTGGCGAACACCGAGTAGGTGGAGGCGAAGGGCACCAGCCCGACCTCCGCCATCCCGGCCGCGGCCCCGAGCAGCGACTGCTCGGCCATGCCCATCTGGAAGAACCGGTCGGGATGGGCGTCGCGGAACACGTGCATGTCGGTGTACTTCGCCAGGTCGGCCGACAGCCCGACGATCTCCGGCCGCTCCTCCGCCAGGCGGTTGAGCGCGTGCCCGAACGGTGCGCTGGTGGTGCGCTGACCGGGGTCGGCGAAGGAGGCGATCATCGCCGAGGTGGTGAGCTTGTTGCGGGGGGCGGTGCTGGTCATCGAGCCAGTCCTTCCTCGAGCTGGGTGCGGGCGGCCTGCCACTCGTGCTCTTCCACCCGCATGAAGTGGGCCTTCTCGCGGGTCTCGAGCAGCGGCACGCCGCGGCCGATGCGGGTGTCGCAGATCAGCACCGACGGCGACCCGCGGTGCGCGCGGAGCTCGTCGAGGGCGTCGACGAGCGCGGCGACGTCGTTGCCGTCCACGCGTAGGGCGTGCCAGCCGAAGGCCTGCCACTTGTCGGTCACCGGCTCGGTGCGCAGCACGCCGGCGGTGGGGCCGTCGGCCTGCAGCGCGTTGACGTCGACGATCGCGGTGACGTTGTCCAGGCCGTGGTGGGCGCAGGCCATCGCCGCCTCCCAGGTCGAGCCCTCGTCCAGCTCGCCGTCGGAGAGCAGGTTGAACACTCGCGCGGAGTTGCCCTGGTGGCGCAGCCCCAGCGCCATCCCGGTGGCCACCGGCAGCCCGTGGCCCAGCGAGCCGCCGGAGATCTCCACACCCGGGGTGTAGGAGGCCATTGCCGACATCGGCAGCCGGGAGTCATCCGACCCGTAGGTCTCCAGCTCCTCGAGCGGAATGGTGCCGGCCTCGGCCAGCGCGGCGTACAGCGCGATGGCGTAGTGGCCGATGGAGAGCAGGAACCGGTCCCGGTCGGGCCAGTGCGGGTCCTCGGGGCGGTAGCGGAGCTGGTCGGTGTAGACGACCGCGAGGACGTCGGCGACGCCGAGTGCCTGCCCGATGTAGCCCTGGCCCTGCACCTCCCCCATGTCCAGGGCGTTGCGCCGGATCCGGTACGCGGCCTCGCGGATCCGGGTGATCCGCTCCGCCCGGTCGGCCGTGCCGGCCGCGTTCGCGACGGCCGGGCTCGTGGGTGCGTTCATGCTGGAGATCTCCTTTGTTCGATTTCCGTCAGGCGAAGATGCCGAGCACGAGGACCGCGCCCAGGCCGACGAAGGACAACAGCCCCTGGGCGACCGTGTACACCTGGAAGGTGCCGCGGACGGAGAGGCCCAGCAGCGTCTTGAAGATCCAGAAGGTGTTGTCGGTGACGTGCCCGCCCAGGGCGGCCCCGGACGCGGCGGCCAGCCAGATCAGCACCGGGTTGAGCCCCAGGCTCCCGACGACCGGCGCCAGCAGGAGCGCCGCGGTGATGGCGGCCACGGACCCGGAGCCCTGGGCGAGGCGCAGCAGCGCCGCGACCAGCCAGGCCAGCACCAGCGGGTAGGCCGCGCTGGCACTGAAGAGTCCGGCCACCAGGTCCCCGATGTTGGTCTCGGCGATGACCTGCCCGAGCGATCCCGCGACGCCGGTGAACAGCAGGATGACGCCGCTGGTCCCGGCGGCCCGCACGATCACCTCCTCGACGCCCTCCCGGCCCAGTGACGGCACGGCGAGAGCGGTCCCCACGAGCAGTCCGATGAGGAGGGCCACCACGGGATTGCCCAGGAAGGTGAGCAGGGCGATCTCCGCGCCGGCCGCACTGCTGCTGGTGTCGGCCACGATGAGCAGCACCGGGATGAGCAGCGGGAGGAGGGCGACGAGCAGGGGCAGCTGCCTCCCTGGCTCCGTGTCGCCTGCGCCGGCGGGGGCAGGGGCGGTGCCGCGCTGCGGGTCCTCCGTGACGGCCGTCGCTGCACCGCCGCGATCGTGCTGCGGGGCCTGCTGGTCGGTCGCGATGGCTGCCTGCTCACCGGAGGGTTCGGCGCCGGGCGGGAGGCCGTAGCCGGCGATCTCCCCGGTGTGCTCGGGGTCGGTCAGCGGGTCGTCGTCCTTCTCGTCGTTCCAGGTGAAGCGCATGAGCAGGCTGTGCAGCAGGATGGAGACGACGATGACCACGATGCCGAAGGGGATGCCCCACAGCAGCATGGTGCCGAGCGGGATGCCGAGGGCGGCCGCGATGGCCAGCGCGGCTGCACCGGGCGGGACCATCAGCAGCGCCACCTCGAGGCCGATGGCCAGTGCGCCGGCCAGCGGCGCGATGCTGAGCCCGGTCCGCAGGGCGATCGACCGGGCCATGGGCCCCAGGATCACCAGCGCGACGTCGAAGTAGATCGCCGGGAAGACGATCCCCGAGGTCAGGCCGATGACGTAGGGGGAGCGCTTGGCCCCCACGAGGCGCAGCATCCCGTCAACGACGCGGTGCAGCGTCCCCATGGCCGACAACAGCGTCCCGAGCATCACGCCGAACCCGATGATGAGGCCCACCTCGGCCATCAGGTTGCCGAAGCCCTCGACGACGGCGGTCGTCGTCCCCTCGTAGCCCAGCCCCGCGGCGATGCCGAGGTAGAGAGCGCCGATCACCAGCGAGATGACCGGGTTGATCTTCGCGAAGACGATGAGCCCGACGACGATCGCCACCGTGATCGCGGTGTTCAGCAGGAGCAGCGTGGTGTCGGTCATGTCAGTCCCCCTCCGGCCTGCGAGAGCCGGTGGAGCTGCGGGTCCCGATCGTCGCATCGACGGGGCACCCGACGGTGACCTTCTCGGTCGGGGAGCCCTCGAACAGGTGCCAGACGGCGACTTCCTCGAGGTGTGGGTCGTGGAGTGCTGGGTGTCGCTCGGTCATGGTGGTCTCCGGTGAGCGATGGGCGTAGGTCCCCGTTGAGCGTCGACTGTTGACAGTCAACTGGTGACTAGAGTGGGTGGTGCGCGTCACGGTGTCAAGAGTCACTTCCCGGCGCCTGCATCGGTGCAGGTCGGGGCGGGCAGCCCGATGAGCCGGCCCTGCTGCAGGGTCCCGCCGCGAGCATGCGAGCGAGCAGAGCGACCGCGTCCAGGGCATCGCCGGCCCCGCCGCGGGACCCGGCCCGAGCCTGCGAGGGGCGGGGACGGGGGTCCTCTCACGAGCAGTGGGGCAGACGGCCTCGCTTCGAGCCTGCGAGGGATGGGAGGACGGGGGTCTTTCACGGGCGGTGGGGCAGAGCGGCCCCGTCCCGAGCTTGCGAGGAACAGGGAGGAGGGGCCCCCTCCTAGGCGGAGTCGGTGGCCTCGGCGAAGTGCTGGGCGGCAGCGGTCATGTGCTCGTCGACGACCCGCACGGCCGCCTCGACGTCCCCGCGCTCGATGGCCTCGACGATCGGCACGTGCCGGTCGCGGGCCATCATCGGCGCTTGCCAGGCCGCGCCGTTGAGGATGGCGACCCGCATCCGGCCCTCGAGCCGCTGCCACGCCTCGACGAGCATGGAGTTGCCCGACAGCTGGCACAGCAGCAGGTGGAAGGCCAGGTCGGCCTCCATCCGCACGGCGGGCTCGTCCTCGTCGGAGAGCCGCTCCACGGCTGCCCGCAGCGTCTCGGCGGCCGACTTCCGCCGCGGCGAGGCGATGACCTCCCGGACGGCCAGCCCCTCGAGGGCCGCCCGGACGCGGAAGAGCTCGTGCACCTCGGCGGAGGTCAGGCTGTTGACCCGCAGCATCCCGCGGTTGCCGGCGGTGACCAGGCCCTCCTGCTGGAGGTGCCGCAGGGCCTCGCGCACCGTGCCCCTGCTGACCCCGAGCGATCCCGCCAGCTCCACCTCGCCGAGGTGGTCCCCGGGCCGGTACCGACCGGCGAGGATGGCCGACCGGAGCGCCTCGAGGGACCGCTCGCGCAGCGTGCTCCGGTCCAGGGCAGACAGTGACTCAATGCTCACGGACCAGCCTCCTCGTCGACCGTCATGTTAGCCGCGCGGACCCACCGGACGTGACAACTGTCGACAGTGGCTCCCCAGTCGGGGTCAGCGCGCCACGACGTTGCGCAGCTCGCGGTCGGCCAGCAGCGCAGCGACATTCGCGGCCACGAGCTCGTCGGCGCCGACCGGCCGGCCTCCCGCGGCGTGCGGGGTGAGCAGCAGGTTCGGTGCGTCCCACAGCGGGGAGTCCGCCGGCAGCGGCTCGACCTCGGTGACGTCGAGTGCTGCGCCCGCGATGCGGCCCTCGGTCAGCGCCGCGACGAGCGCCGGCTCGTCGACGGTGGAGCCGCGCCCGACGTTGACGACGAGCGCGTGCTGCGGCAGCGCGGCCAGCCGGGCGGCGTCCAGCGCGTGGGTCGTGGCCTCGGTGGCGGGCAGGATCATGACCAGGACGTCGGTGTGCTCGAGCTCTGCCTCCAGCCGGTCCTCGGAGACGACGGGGAACCCGGACCGCTCCCCCGCACTGCGCCCGACGCCGCGTACCTGCGCGCCGAGGGCCTGCAGCAGCGGAGCGAGGTTCTGACCGATGTTGCCGAAGCCCCAGACGAGCACCTGAGCGTCGAGCAGCGTGGTGACCGCCCCCTCGGGGTGCAGCGGCTGCAGCCCGCCGAGCTCGTCGGCCCACCGGTGCTCGGCCTGCGCCGCGAGCGCGGCCGGCAGGCGGCGCAGCAGCGCGAGCACCAGGGCCAGCGCGTGCTCGGTGACCGGTCGGTCGTGCAGGCCCACGCCGGAGGTGACGACGACGTCGTCGGGGAAGCCCGCGCTGAGGACGGCGTCCGGCCCGGCCGCCAGCGTCTGCACCCACCGCAGCCGCGGCATCCGCCCGGCGACGGCGCGCAGGTCGGCGGGCGCGTTGCCCCAGACCACCAGGGCCTCGGCGTCGAGGTGCTCCTCGGGCACCGGTGCGGCCACGTCGTAGCGCACCGCCTCCACCCCCTCGGGCAGCGCGGGGGCGAGCGGGAGGGAGCCGGGGAGCAGGATCTTCACGGCCCCAGCCTCTCCCGGCGGCCACTCCCTGTCGCGTCACGGGCCCGGGGTCGGCACGCCGCCGGCGAGGGATTCCCGGCCCGCGTCGGGCCGGTGGCAGGAGGCGGTCCGGACAGCCGCCTGTTCGACCAGCCGGAGCCTGGGTCCCGGACGCCGTCTGCCGCTCCAGGACCCGGCACGACGCTACCGCGACCGGCCACGGACGCAACCCCCGGTTGCGGTGGTGTGGGTCGCGCGCGCCCCACGCCCGCCGGGAGTTGCCCCGGGGGCCGGAGGCCCGTGCCCGGCCCCACGGTGGAGGGGCTCAGTCGGCCAGGCGCTGCGTCACCCAGTCGTGGAACTCGCCGATGTGGCGCTCGGACGACCGCACCGGGCAGAACCTCACGGACTCGAAGACCCGCGTCTGCTCGAGCCAGAAGATGGCGGGATCGGTGTAGTACTGACCCGGCAGCGTGGAGACGAGGTTCGCGGGCAGGTCGGTGGCGGTCATGGCGGACACATCGGTGGGGGCGTCGGGCGCCGTCGAGAGCACTCCGGCGGTCGTACGGGTCGGTGCAGAGGGAGCCCGGTCGTCCGCCGCCGGGCCGACTGACGACTGCCTTGCAGCCGACGACCGCGGTCGCCACCCTGCTGGGCTCCGGACACCAGGCGGCGACGACCGTCCCGTACTCCTGGTCGGAGCAGTACAGACGCCGCACACAGTGCGCGGGGACCCGTCGCGACGGCGACCAGGTGTGCGTCGTGGAGGGGGGCTGCGCGGACCGCAGCTCCCTGGCCGTCGACGAGTGCGACGGCCGCCCCGTCGCCGTCCTCGGGGTGGGACCGGCCCCACCTGTTCACCCGCTGGCGACGTCAGCTGCGGTACGCCGACCCGCACTCCCCTGACCCGCACCCGCCGGACCGGCCGCCGCACCGCCTCCGCACCGCGGAGGAGCACGACGTGAGCCCGCAGGTGTACGACGTCGTCATCGTGGGCGGCGGATCGGCGGGCAGCGCCCTCGCCAACCGGCTCAGCGCCGACCCCGGCAACCGGGTGCTGGTGCTGGAGGCGGGGCGCGAGGACTCCCTCTGGGACGTCTTCGTGCACATGCCCGGCGCGCTCACCATCCCGATCGGCAACCGGTTCTACGACTGGAGGTACGAGAGCGAGCCGGAGCCGCGGATGGGCGGCCGGCGGGTCTACCACGCACGCGGGAAGCTGCTCGGCGGCTCGAGCAGCATCAACGGGATGATCTTCCAGCGCGGCAACCCCCTGGACTACGAGCGCTGGGGCGCCGACGAGGGCATGGGGACGTGGGACTTCGCGCACTGCCTGCCCTACTTCAAGCGCATGGAGAACTGCACGGCCGCCGCCCCCGAGGACCCCTTCCGTGGCAAGGACGGTCCTCTCGTCCTCGAGCGCGGCCCGGCCACCAGCCCGCTGTTCCAGGCCTTCCTCACCGCGGTGCAGGAGGCCGGCCACCCGCTCACCGACGACCTCAACGGCTACCGGCAGGAGGGGTTCGGCCCCTTCGACCGCAACGTGCACCGTGGCCGCCGGCTGAGCGCGGCCCGCGCCTACCTCCACCCGGTGCGGTCCCGCCCGAACCTCACGGTCGAGACCCGGGCCTTCGTCACCCGCGTCCTCTTCGATGGCGGGCGCGCCGTCGGCGTGGAGTACCGCCACGGGCGCAGGCCGGCCCGCACGGTTCGCGCCGGCGAGGTGGTGCTCAGCGGCGGCGCCGTCAACACCCCGCAGCTGCTGCAGCTCTCCGGCGTCGGGAACGGCTCGGAGCTGCGGGCCCTCGGCATCGACGTCGTCGCCGACCTGCCGGGTGTCGGCGAGAACCTGCAGGACCACCTCGAGGTCTACATCCAGCACGGCTGCACGCAGCCGGTGTCCATCGCGCCGGGCATGAAGTGGTGGCGCAAGCCCGGGATCGGCGCGCAGTGGCTGTTCCTGCGGACGGGACTCGGCGCCACCAACCACTTCGAGGCCGGCGGGTTCCTGCGCAGCAACGACGACGTCGCCTACCCGAACCTGATGTTCCACTTCCTGCCGATCGCCGTCCGCTACGACGGTTCGATGCCCACGGGCGAGCACGGGTACCAGGTGCACGTCGGGCCGATGTACTCCGACGCCCGGGGCACGCTGAAGATCAGGTCGGCCGATCCCCGGGTGAAGCCCGCCATGCGGTGCAACTACCTCTCCACCGCGCAGGACCGTCGCGAGTGGGTGGAGGCCGTGCAGGTGGCGCGGGGGATCTTCGAGCAGCCGGCGTTGGCCGAGTTCAGCTCGGGGGAGATCTCCCCCGGGCCCGAGATCGAGACGCCCGAGCAGATCCTCAGCTGGGTGGCCCGCGACGCCGAGACGGCGCTGCACCCCTCCTGCACGGCGAAGATGGGCACCGGCCCGCTGTCGGTGGTCGACCCGACGAGCATGCGGGTGCACGGGCTGGAGGGCCTGCGGGTCGTCGACGCCTCGGCCATGCCCTACGTGACCAACGGCAACATCTACGCGCCGGTCATGATGATGGCCGAGAAGGCCGCCGACCTCATCCTCGGCAACACGCCGCTGGCGCCCGAGCACGTCGAGTTCTACCGGCACCGGCCGGCGTCGGTCGGCGAGGCCGCCGGCCAGGCCTGACGCCTCCCGATCCCCGGAGACCGCCGTCCGCTCCCCGCGAGCGAGCGGCGGTCTCCGGGATCCGCGCGCCCCCTCTGCCGACGGGACCCCACGAAGCGGGCACAGCAGATCACCACGCCGTCCGGACCCGCCCGGGCAGCGCACTCCGGTGCGACGTGCGCGACGCGACGTGGTGCGTCCCGGAGAGCGGGACCCCACCACGTCGCGTCCGGTCCTCACCCGGTGTCGAGGGTGGCCCGGGGTCGGATCAGTGGGGGACCCGCTGTTGGGGGCCCGGGTCGCGGGGGACCTCGCGGGGCGCGGGTATCGGCTCCTGCAGGCGCAGGAACTCCAGGTGCCGCTCGTACTGGTCGAGGACGTCGTCGATCAGCTGCGAGTAGGTGTAGCCCATCACGTCGTAGCCCTGCCCTCCCTCACCGAGGTGCACCTCGAGCCGGGAGTACGTCTGCTCGCCGGCCGGGGCACGGCGTCCGTACCCGGGGATCGGTACCGCCCGCAGGCAGATCCGGTAGGCGAACGGGTGGTCGCCCCGCAGGTCGGCGGTGAGCTCGACACAGCCTTGGCCGGTGTCGTTGGTCGCCCGCCGCGCCTGCGCCTCGATGCCCTCACCGCGCAACTCGGCCGCGACGTCCTCCAGAGCCGGCGCCACCACCTCGTCGAGGTGATCCCGCGCCGAGGTCTGGCCCGGAAAGGCCATGGCCCGGTTCAGTCGCCGCCGCCAGCCGGGCGTGCCGTTCCCGTCCGGAGCTCCCAGCGCACGACCGGACAGCCGACCCGGGAGGGTCTGGTGGTGGCTGGTCGCCCGGAGAGCCTCCACCCGGAGGGCCTTGTAGAGGCCCACCATGACCAGCACCATCACGAAGGTGAAGGGCAGCGCCATGATGATCGTGGCGTTCTGCAGCGCGGGGACACCACCCACGATGAGCATCGCCGCGGTGAGCAGCCCGGTGGCGACCGCCCAGAAGATCCGCACACCCTTGCCGCCGTCGTCCTGCGGCGTCCGCAGGTGGGAGCACAGGTTCGCCATCACCAGGGCGCCGGAGTCGGCCGACGTGACGTAGAAGAGCAGGCCGACGAAGGTCGCGACCGCGCCGATGAAGGGGAAGGCCGGGTACTCCATCAGCAGCGTGTAGAAGCCTTGCTCGGGGGTGTTCATGGCCAGCTCCCCGAACGCAGCGTCCCCGTCCCGGATGCGTTCGATGGCGCTGTTCCCGAAGATCGAGATCCACATGACGATGTAGCTGAACGGGATGACCATCGTCCCGACCACGAACTGGCGGATCGTCCGCCCGCGGGAGATGCGGGCGAGGAACAGGCCGACGAAGGCAGCCCAGGCGATCCACCAGGCCCAGAAGAAGAGCGTCCAGCTGTTGAGCCACTCGACCGGGCGCTCGAAGGCGAAGGTCTGCATCGTCAGGCTGGGGAAGCTGCTGACGAAGTCGCCGACGTTGAGCACCAGCCCGTTGAGGAGGAAGGTCGTCTTCCCTGCGAGGAGCACGAACACGGCCAGGCCGATGGCCAGCAGCACGTTGAGCTGCGAGAGCCGCTTGATCCCCCGGTCCACGCCGCTCACCGCGGACACGGTGGCCGCCGCGACGGCCAGGACGATCAGCCCGATCTGCGCCGCGCGTCCCTCGGGGATGCCGAAGAGCACCTCCAGGCCGAAGTTGAGCTGAACGACGCCGATGCCCAGCGACGTGGCGACCCCGAAGATGGTGCCCAGGACCGCGGCGATGTCCACGCCGTGACCCAGGGGGCCCTGGACGCGCTTGCCGAGGACGGGGTACAGCGCGGACCGGATGGCCAGCGGCAGGTTACGGCGGTAGGAGAAGTAGGCCAGCGCCATACCCATCACCGCGTACATGCCCCACCCGGTGAGGCCGTAGTGGAACAGCGTCCAGACGGTCGCCTCCCGCGCCGCCGCCACGGTCTCCCCCTCGCCGACCGGCGGCGCGAGGTACTGCGTCACCGGCTCGGCGACCGCGAAGAACATCAGGTCGGTGCCGATGCCGGCGGCGAAGAGCATCGACGCCCAGGCGAAGGTGCTGTACTGCGGCGTCGAGTGCTCGGGCCCGAGCTTGGTACGGCCGTAGCGGGAGATGCCGAGGAAGAGCACGAAGACCAGGACGGCGGTCGCGAACAGGATGTAGAACCAGCCGAACCACTCCGACGTCCAGCCCACCAGCGTGCCGATCGTCTCCGCAGCCGCCGTCGGGGAGACCATCGCCCAACCGGCGATCAGCAGGACGCCGATCGCCGAGCCGTAGAAGACGGGACCCTTGATCCGGGCCGGTGGGACGGGGTCGGTCGTGGCCTCCGCGGGGGCCGCTCGTTTCCTCATGACAACTCCATGGGGTCGTGGTGCACGGGTCACCGGGCGGGTGGAGCGGCGTCCGGTCGGGAGGCGGTACCGGGGGGACGGCGAGCGGCGCAGGCCGCCGGCCGGGGACGACGGGACCGAGGGGCTGAGGGGCCTCAGGCCCCGTTCCCCGCGGGCCGGCCGAACCAGTCCTGCCGGGCGGGACGGGTGTTGTGCCAGATGTGCTTGGCCTCGCGGTACTCGGCGAGACCTGCCAGGCCGAGCTCGCGCCCGTTGCCCGATCGTCCGAACCCGCCCCACTCCGCCTGCGGGAGGTACGGGCCGAAGTCGTTGATCCAGACCGTTCCGTGGCGGAGGGCGCGGGCCACCCGCTCGGCGCGGGCGGTGTCGGCGGTCCAGACCGCACCGGCGAGCCCGTAGTCGGTGTCGTTGCCGAGCGCGATCGCCTCCTCCTCCGTGGCGAACCGCTCCACGGTGAGGACGGGACCGAAGGACTCCTCCTGCACGATCCGCATGTCCCGCCGGCAGTCGGTGAACACCGTCGGCAGGTAGAAGAACCCGCCGGCCAGCTCCGGCTCGTCGGGACGGCGGCCACCGGTGACCAGCCGGGCGCCCTCGCGGACGCCGATCGCGACGTACTCCTCCACGCTCGCCCGGTGCTCCTCGGACACCAGCGGTCCGCTCTCGGTCGCCGGGTCGAACCCGTTGCCGAGGCGGATGCGCCGGGCGCGCTCGACCAGGGCCGCGACGAACTCGTCGTGGATCCCGTCCTGCACGATGACCCGGGTCCCCGCCGAGCACACCTGGCCGGAGTGCAGGAAGGCCGCCGTCAGCGCGTTGTCGACGGCGGTGTCGAGGTCGACGTCGGCGAAGACCACGTTGGGGTTCTTGCCACCGAGCTCGACGGTCACCTTCTTCACCGTCTCGGCGGCGGCCCGCAGGATCTCCTGCCCCGTGCTGAGGCCGCCGGTGAACGACACCATGTCCACGTCGGGGTGCTCGACCATCGCCGCCCCGACGTCCCGGCCACCGAGGACGAGGTTGACCACGCCCGCCGGGGCGCCGGCCTCCTCCAGCAGCTCGGTGAGCCGGATGGTGGTCAGCGGGGTGACCTCACTCGGCTTGACGACGACGGTGTTCCCGGCCGCGAGCGCCGGCGCGACCTTCCAGGACACCTGCAGGAGCGGATAGTTCCACGGCGTGATGAGCGAGCACACGCCGACCGGCTCGTGGACGACGCGGCTGACGACGCCGGGACGCCCGGCGTCGACCAGACGCCCGGGGTCCTTGTCCGCCAGGTCCGCGTAGTAGCGGAAGACCGCGGCCACGTCGTCGACGTCCTGCCGGCTCTCGCCGACCGTCTTGCCGGTGTCCAGCGTCTCCAGCCGGGCGATGTCCTCCCGGTCGCGCACCAGGAGATCGGCGACGCGGCGCAGCAGGGCACCCCGCTCGGCCGCCGGGGTGCCGGACCACTCCCCCGCGTCGAAGGCGGCCCGGGCCGCTCCGACGGCCGCGGCGACATCCTCGACCGTCGCCTCGTCCACCTTCGCGACGACGCTCTGATCGAACGGGTTGACGACCTGGCGCTGGTCCGACGAGGCCCCCGGCCGCCAGGAGCCACCGATGAGGAGGTTGGCCATGGCACTCCCTGGTCCGTCGCGCTGGTGCGGGACTGTTGTGGTCGGCGAGGCAGCTTGGTGGGCAACCCGGGTCACGTCAAATCCAGTCCGGAGCCCGCCACCCGCCCCCCGACGACCACCCGCCACCCGCCCCCCGACGACCACCAGCCTGCCGGGTCGCCGTCCACGGGGGCGACCCGGTGACGGCGGAGTGCGACCGGCGGCAGGCCGGTCAGCGGAAGACGACCGTGCGCCGTCAGAAGGGCTGGTCGCCCGTCGCCGGGGTGCGCACGCCGGTGAGGTGCTCGGCGTAGGCGGGCAGGTCCAGCTGGCCGTTGCCGGACAGGCCCACCACCAGGACGCCGGTCTCCCCGGTGTCCGCGCGGCGGCGGGCCTCGGCGATCGCGCCGGCGACGGCGTGGCAGGACTCCGGCGCCGGCACCAGCCCCTCGGTGCGGGCGAACAGCAGTCCGGCGTCGAACGCCTCGCGCTGCTCGACGGCCTGGGCGGTGATCAGGCCCAGGTCCACGACGTGGCTGACCATCGGGGCCATGCCGTGGTAGCGCAGCCCACCGGCGTGGATGGCCTCGGGCACGAAGTCGCGCCCGAGGGTGTGCATCTTCATCAGCGGGGTCAGCCCTGCGACGTCGCCGTGGTCGTACTCGTAGCGCCCCTGCGTGAGCGACGGGCAAGCGGCGGGTTCCACGGCCACCACCCGCGTGCCGGTGCGCCCGGCCAGCTTCTCCCGCAGGAACGGGAAGGACAGCCCCGCCAGGTTCGACCCGCCACCGGCACACCCGTAGACGACGTCGGCCGCCGTCTCGCCGAACACCTCGAGCTGCCGCAACGCCTCCTCGCCGATCACCGTCTGGTGCAGCAGCACGTGGTTGAGCACGCTGCCCAGCGCGTACCGCGCCTCCGGGTCCGGCGCCGCCGACTCCACCGCCTCGCTGACCGCCATCCCGAGGCTGCCCGTGGTGCCGGGGAACCGCTCCAGGAAGCCGCGGCCGGCCTCGGTCAGCTCCGACGGGCTGGCGTGGACCACGCCGCCGAAGGTCTCCATCAGCATCCGCCGGTAGGGCTTGCTGTCGTAGGAGGCCCGGACCTGCCACACCTCGCACTCCAGGCCGAAGAGCGCCGAGGCGAACGACAGCGCGCTGCCCCACTGCCCGGCGCCGGTCTCGGTGGTCAGCCGGCGCACGCCCTCGGCCGCGTTGTAGTACGCCTGCGCCACGGCGGTGTTCGGCTTGTGGCTGCCGACCGGGCTGACACCCTCGTACTTGTAGTAGATGCGCGCCGGCGTCCCCAGCGCCCGCTCGAGGCGGTGCGCCCGGTACAGCGGCGAGGGCCGCCACAGCCGGTAGACCTCGCGGACCGGTTCCGGGATCGGCACGAAACGCTCGCCGGTCATCTCCTGCTCGATCAACGCCGCCGGGAACAGCGGCGCCATGTCACCGGCCGCGAGGGGCTCGCCGGTCCCCGGGTGCAGGTGGGGCGGCATCGGCGCGGGCAGGTCGGCGGCCAGGTTGTACCAGTGCGTGGGGAGGTCCGCCTCGTCCAGCACGGCCTTGGTCATCGCCGACGTGGTGGTCGGGACGTCGGTGCTCGTCACTCCTGCTCCTCCGGGGTCATGGCCCATCGGCCGTCCGGGGAGGAGTCCTCGGACCGTCCGGTGGGTCTGGGACGGTCCGAGCGCGCGTCAGCGGGCCTGGGTCGTCCTCGACGACCAGACCCACCACTGCGCACGACGGCTCACGCCCGCCACCCTAGCGACGAGCTGCCGCAGCCGCGTCGCGGGGACCCCGGACCTCGGCTTCTCCCCCTCCGGCGGTGTCCGCGAGGGTCTCGATCAGCTACCGACGTAGGCCGCCAGGTGCTCGCCGGTGAGAGTGGAGCGGGCGGCGACGAGGTCGGCGGGAGTGCCCTCGAAGACGATCCGGCCGCCGTCGTGGCCGGCGCCGGGGCCGAGGTCGATGATCCAGTCCGCGTGCGCCATGACCGCCTGGTGGTGCTCGATGACGAGGACGGACTTGCCGGAGTCGACGAGCCGGTCGAGCAGGCCGAGCAGCTGCTCGACGTCGGCGAGGTGGAGGCCGGTGGTCGGCTCGTCGAGGACGTAGACGCCACCCCTCTCGGCCATGCGGGTGGCCAGCTTGAGCCGCTGCCGCTCACCGCCGGACAGCGTGGTGAGCGGCTGGCCGAGGGTGAGGTAGCCGAGCCCGACGTCGGCGAGCCGCTCGAGGACGGCGTGCGCGGCCGGCGTGCGCGCCTCGCCGGCACCGAAGAACTCCTGCGCCTCCGTCACCGACATCGCGAGGACCTCGCTGATGTCGCGGCCGCCGAGGTGGTGGTCCAGCACCGACGCCTGGAACCGCTTCCCCTCGCACGTCTCGCAGGTGGACTCGACCGCGGCCATCACACCGAGCTCGGTGTACACGACGCCGACGCCGTTGCAGGTGGGGCAGGCGCCCTCGGAGTTGGCGCTGAAGAGCGCCGGCTTCACGCCGTTGGCCTTGGCGAACGCCTTGCGGATCGGGTCGAGCAGGCCGGTGTAGGTGGCCGGGTTGCTGCGCCGGGACCCGCGGATCGCGCCCTGGTCGACCACCACCACGCCCTCCCGGTCGGCCACCGAGCCCTGGACCAGGGAGCTCTTGCCCGACCCCGCCACCCCGGTGACGACGACGAGCACGCCGAGCGGGATGTCGACGTCCACGCCCTGCAGGTTGTGCGTGCTGGCGCCGCGCACCTCCAGCGCCCCGGACGGCGTCCGCACCGAGGGCTTCACAGCCGCGCGGTCGTCGAGGTGCCGCCCGGTGAGCGTGCCGCTGGCCCGGAGCTCCTCGACCGTGCCCTGGAACACCACCTCCCCGCCGCCGGTACCGGCGCCGGGCCCGAGGTCGACGACGTGGTCGGCGATCGCGATCGCCTCGGGCTTGTGCTCCACGACCAGCACCGTGTTGCCCTTGTCGCGCAGCTGCAGCAGCAGCTGGTTCATCCGCTCGATGTCGTGCGGGTGCAGGCCGATCGTCGGCTCGTCGAAGACGTAGCTGACGTCGGTCAGCGAGGAGCCGAGGTGGCGGATCATCTTCGTGCGCTGCGCCTCGCCGCCCGACAGCGTGCCCGCGGGCCGGTCGAGCGAGAGGTAGCCCAGCCCGATCGTCGCGAACGAGTCGAGCAGGTGCTGCAGGCCGGTCAGCAACGGGGCGACCGAGGGCTCGTCGAGCTCCCGCACCCAGTCGGCCAGGTCGGTGATCTGCATGGCGCAGACGTCGGCGATGCTCTTGCCGTTGATCTTCGACGCCCGCGCCTCCGGGGCGAGCCGGGTGCCGTCGCACTCGGGGCAGGTCGTGAACGTCACCGCCTGCTCCACGAAGCGCCGGACGTGCGGCTGCATCGCCTCGACGTCCTTGGACAGCATCGACTTCTGGATCCGCGGGATGATGCCCTCGTACGTCAGGTTGACGCCCTCGACCTTGATCTTGGTCGGCTCCTCGTACAGGAGGGTCCGCATCTCCTTCTGGCTGTAGTCGCGGATCGGCTTGTCCATCTCCAGGCCGGCGCCCTGGAAGAGGCGGCCGTACCACCCGTCCATGCTGTAGCCCGGGATGGTGAGGGCGCCCTCGCTCAGGGACTTCGAGTCGTCGTACAGCACCGTCAGGTCGATGTCGTTCACCGAGCCCATGCCCTCGCAGCGGGGGCACATCCCGCCGAGCCGGGTGAACGTCGCCTTCTCGGACTTCGTCTTCGCGCCGCGTTCCACGGTGATCGCACCGCTGGCCCGCACCGACGGGGTGTTGAACGAGTACGCGCTCGGCGGGCCGACGTGCGGCTGGCCGAGCCGGCTGAACAGGATCCGCAGCATCGCGTTGGCGTCCGTGGCCGTGCCGACAGTGGAGCGCGGGTTGGCTCCCATGCGCTCCTGGTCGACGATGATCGCCGTGGTCAGCCCCTCGAGCAGGTCCACCTCCGGCCGCGAGAGCGCGGGCATGAACCCCTGCAGGAAGGCGCTGTAGGTCTCGTTGATCAGCCGCTGCGACTCCGCGGCGATGGTGCCGAACACCAGTGAGCTCTTGCCCGAGCCGGAGACGCCGGTGAACACGGTCAGCCGGCGCTTCGGGATCTCGACGCTGACGTCCTTGAGGTTGTTCGCGCGCGCGCCCCGCACGCGGATCAGCTCGTGGCTGTCGGCGACGTGCGGTGCAGGCGAGTGCGTGTCCGTCCTCGTGGCCATCCCCATCGTCTCTCCATCCGTCGGGCGGGGCCGCCGTCGCGGTCCCCGTAGGCGTCGCCCAGCTCGACCCGACCGGCGTCGAGCGGTGCGTCCGCTCCGCCGTCGTCGGCGCGGTCGCGGCAACGCTCCGCTGTCTACCTGATCGCCGGTGCCGACCGGGGCGGCGCGACGCCCGTCCGGCCCCTTCGCTGATCAAGGACCCGGTACCGCTCGTCGATGTCGATCCCTGTCCTCTGGGGCATCCGGGTAGTCGGGCCCCGGTGTGCCGCGGTTCGGGGACGGCCACCCTGGCGCCGACCCGTGGTCCGGGGCACTGCTCGTACCAGCGACTGGACACGACCGACGGTTGAGCCGGTCGGGTCGGCTGGAGTAGAGATGCGGCACGCCGCTGCCCCAGGAGGCTGCCATGAGCCGCAGGCACCGTGTGCTCCGGTCCGCGATCGCTGCCGCCGCGGCCGCCGCGGCGGGCCTGCTCACGAGGTCGATGGTGCGGGGCGTCCGTCGCCCCTGAGGTGGGGCCGGGTCCGTCGTCGTTCCCAGCGCGACCGGGGCGACGCGTGCCTCGAGCCCGGAGTGCACCGGCCCCGACCCGTGCGACTGCTCCGCGCCACCACCGCTCCCGCGGGCACGGGAGCCGGACCTGGGACGATCGGCGGCGTGTGCACGGTGGTCGTGCGGTGGACCCGCGGCGCGCCGGTGCGGCTGCTCGCCCTCCGGGACGAGCTGACCAGCCGGGAGTTCGACGACCCCGGGCGGTGGTGGCCGGAGCACCCCTCCCTCGTCGGGGGCCGGGACCGTCTCGCGGGCGGGACGTGGTGCGCGACCCGCGTCGACACCGGGGTCACCGCCCTGGTGCTCAACCGACCGCAGAAGCCGGTGGCCGACCCGGGAGCACCGAGCCGGGGGGCCCTGCCGCTGCTGGGCGCCGAGCGCGGAGCGGACTGGCGGTCGGCCGTGCGGCTCGACGGCATGGCCAGCTTCCTGCTCGTCCTGGCGGCTCCGGACCGCATGACCACCTGGGACTTCGACGGCGAGCGGCTGGTGACGACCGAGCACCCGGAGGGCACGTGGATGGTCACCTCCGGCGGTCCCGAGGACCGCAAGGCCGACCGGTTCCTGCCGCTGTTCACCGACACCGGTCACCCGGACGGCTGGCGCCGGCTCGTGCAAGGCGGACCGCCGCGGGACGATCCGGGCGCCCTGACGGTCCGCCACGAACAGGACGGTCTGGTCTTCGCGACGGTCTTCGGCGCGCTCATCGAGGCCCGGCCGGGCCGGCTCCGCATGGAGCACAGCCGCCGGCCCTGGCTGGATGCGTGGTCACCGGTCGTGTCCTGGTCGTGAGTCGGTCGCGGGGCTCGTCCGGGACCCGCCACGATCCACCGGTTCTCGGTCGCACCCCGTCCCGGCCCCAGTGACAGACCGATGGCTGCCGGACCTGCGGATCGACCGACCACGGCGCGACGTCACACCAGGGCGCTGGAGCGCCGGCCGAGCACCTCGGTGGCCACCGCTCCCGCCTCCTCCACCAGCTCCCTGCCCAGGCGTGAGGCCCCGCCGCGGTCAAGCAGGGAGGGCGAAGGCCAGCCACAGCCCTGACCCGATGCCCAGCAGCAACGACACGAGCGCTGCTGAGTGGAGGATGACCGCCGGGCGCAGGGCCGTTCGCTGTGCCGTTCCGGCTGCCGTCCGGCTCCCGCCCACGTCAGGGAGGCTCGGCGTCCCGCCGGCGGTGGAGGCCCCGAGCGCGCCGGGCGCGATCCAGCGCAGGTAGTAGAAGAGGCTGGCCACGGTGTTGACGGCCGCGAGCACCACGAGCCACACCAGCGCGCCGTCCCAGGCCGCGGAGAACACGGCGAGCTTGCCGACGAAGACGGCCGTGGGCGGCGTCCCCACCAGCCCGAGCAGACAGACGACCAGGCTGACCACGAGCCACCGCCGGCGTCCCACCGCCGCCGTCCAGTCGGCGATCGTCCTGGCTGTGGGGGCCGCGGCCACGGCGGCGAAGGCGCCGATGTTCGTGACGGCGTAGCCGGCGAGGTAGACGGCCAGCGCCGGGACGGCGAGGTCGGTGCGGGCGGCGACGGCGACCACCATGAACAGGTAACCGACCTGGCTCACCGTGGAGTAGGCCAGCAGCCGCAGCACCTCGGTCTGGCTGAACGCGGCGAGGTTGCCCAGGGTCATGCTGGCGGCGGCCAGCACTGCTACGAGCAGGGGCGCGTTCACCGGGACGGCGACGAACGGCTCGGCGAGCAGGCGGAACGCCGCCGCGACGGCACCGAGTTTCGGCACGGTGGTGATGAAGGCGGCCATCGCCGGCGTGGTCCCCGCGGTGACGTCGGGAACCCAGAAGTGCACCGGCACCGCGCCGGCCTTGAAGGCGACCCCGATCAGCACGCCCAGCACGCCGATCGCGACCAGCGGAGCCGAGGCATCGGGCAGCCCCGAGGCCAGGGCGGCGTAGCCGGTGGAACCGGTGGCGAGCACGAGGGCGGCGATGCCGATCATCATCAGGACGCCGCTGAAGGCACCCATCAGGTAGTACTTCAGGGTCGCCTCGGCACCTCGGGCGTCTTTGGCGAAGCCGGCGAGGGCGTAGAGCGGGAAGCTGGCGAGCAGGAAGGCGGCCATCAGCAGCAGCAGGTCACTGGCCGCGGCCAGGGCGACGGTGCCCAGCGCGCCCAACAGCATCAGGACGTAGGCCTCGGTCTCGCGGGGGTGTCCGGCCACCGAGGGCGCGGCCAGCAGGATGGCGACGGCGGTGGTCAGCGCGACGGTGATCCGGACGATGCCCGTGGTGGTGTCGACCGTCCAGGTGCCCTCGAAGACCGCCGTGGCAGGGTCGGGCAGCACCGGTGCGGCGGCGGCCGCGCTTCCCAGGCAGGCCAGCACGGCGAGCGCACGCACCCGCCACTGCTTGGGCTGCGGCGTCCACAGCCCGAGCAGCAGCCCGCCGACCGCGCCGATCAGCAGGATCAGCTCGGGCAGGAGCGCGAGGAACTCCGCACCCGGGTCGCCGGTCACCGGGCCACCAGTTGCGCGACCGCGGCAGCCGCCGGTTCGACCACGTCGAGGAGGGGACGGGGGACGAGCCCGAGCAGTACCGACAACGCGAGCAGCGGGACGACTGCGGTCCGCTCCCGTACGGACATGTCCCGGAAGCGGCCGCCGGTCTCGGTCTCCGGGCGTTCCAGGGTCGCCGTTCCCGCGTCGGGTCCACCGATCCCCGGGTGTCGGACCGTGCCCGGCTCGGGGCCGGCATGGGTCGCCGCTCCGCTGGGTCCGTGGTCGGCCGGCACGCGCAACGGCCCGGTCAGCAGCCGCTGCAGCGCCACCAGGAACAGGCCGGCGGTGACGAGGATGCCGACGACCGCGAGGACGGTGGCCACCGGAGCGGCGGGCAGCGCGCCGGCGAAGACCTGGAACTCGGCGATGAAGCCGGACAGGCCGGGTAGGCCCAGCGAGCCGAAGGCGGCGACGGCCAGGCTGGCCGCGAAGACCGGCGCCGGGCGGGCGAGGCCGCTCCACCGGCCGGAGTCGTAGGTCCTCCCCCGTGACCAGAGCACGCCGCTGAGCAGGAACAGCGCTCCGGTGAGCAGGCCGTGGCTGACCATCTGGTACACCGCGCCCACCGTGGCGACGGTGCGGGCGCCCTGGTCGGCGGAGGCGACCAGTCCGGCGGCGCCGAGGCCGAGCAGGACGTAGCCCATGTGGTTGACCGAGGTGTAGGCGATCATGCGCTTGACGTCGGTCTGGGCCAGCGCCACGAAGGCGCCCCACAGCACGCTGACCACCCCGAGGACGACGATGACCATCGCCCAGCGCTGCCACGCCTCGGGCAGGATCGGCATCGCGATCCGCACGAACCCGTAGGTGCCGAGCTTGAGCAGCACCCCGGCGAGGATCGCCGACCCCGGCGCCGGGGCGTCGGTGTGGGCGTCGGGCAGCCAGGTGTGGAACGGGAACAGCGGTGTCTTCACCGCCAGTCCCAGCCCGATGGCCAGCAGCACCAGACCGCCGGCGACCGGGGAGTCGGCCAGCGGCGGGTCCTGCGCCAGCGCGACCATGTCGAAGGTGCGCTCCTCGCCACCGAGGAACAGCCCGATGAAGCCGACGAGCAGCGCCAGCGAACCGACGAAGGTGTAGAGGAAGAACTTCAGCGCGCTGCGCCGGGCGTTGCCGTGTCCCCAGCCGGCGATGATGAAGTACATCCCGACGATCGTCAGGTCGAAGAAGACGAAGAACAGGATCAGGTCCAGCGCTGCGAAGGTGCCGAGGCAGGCGGTCTGCAGGAACAGGAACAGCGCGGCGAAGCTGCGCGGCCGGTCCTCCTCGCGCGGCGACCACACCGCGCAGGCCAGGAACAGCACCCCGGTGAGGGCCAGCAGCGGCAGCGAGAGCCCGTCGACGCCGACGTGGTAGCCGGCGTCCACGGTCGGGATCCAGCGCACGTCGACCTCGTAGGCGATGCCGTCGACCACGCCGGAGGCGCCCTCCCCCGGCTCGTAGCGCCACCACATCCACCCGATGAGGGCGAGGTCGACGCTCGCCGCCGCCATCCAGATCCCGGACACCGCCCGACCCGACAGCCGCGGGAGGACGAGCAGCAGCCCCGCGACAGCCAGCGGCAGCAGGATCACCACGGTCAGGAACACGGTCACCTCACCAGCAGCAGGAGGGCGAGCAGGAGAGCCAGACCGGCGACGGCCTGGGCGTAGTACTGGTGCAGCAGCCCGGTCTGCGGACGACGAGCAGCGGCACCGGCGCGCCGGGTGGCGCGGGCCAGCCCCCGCACGGCGCCGTCCACGACGGATCCGTCGGCGCGGGAGAGAACCCCGGCCAGCCGCCGGGCCCCCACCGCGACGCCCTCCACCGCACGGTCGATGACCCGGTCATCGACCGTGGCCAGGACACGGGCGGCGGCCAGGGCCGGCCGCGGGGACAGCAGCGTGCCCAGCCCCGCCCAGCCGCCCAGCGGGCTGCGCTCGAGTGCCTGGACGGCACCGGGCCGGCGGCGGGTGGACACGACGGTGCCGACCAGCGCGACCACCGCCAGCCCACCGGAGAGGGCCAGCTCGGCGAGGGTCGGGGACGGTTCTCCCTCCGCCCCCAGCAGGACCTCGACCGGCTCGAGCACCGCCGGCAGCGCCAGCACCCCCAGGCCGGCCGCGAAGACCGCCAGCACGGCGGCGACACCGGTGCCGGCGGCGGGCACCCGACGGGTGCCCGCCTCCTCCTCGTCGAGGTGTTCCTCCCCCGCCCGGCGGGCGAGGACGACGGCCAGCATCCGTCCGGCGTAGACCGCGGAGAGCACCGCGGCGGCCAGGCCCACGATCCGCAGCGCGGCGCCGTCGACCCCGGCGAGCACCTCGTCCTTGGTCGCCCACAGCGACAGCGGCGGGACCCCGGCCAGCGCCAGCCCGGCCACGGTGGCCGCGGCTCCGACGCCCGGGGAGCGGCGCGCGGCGCCGCGCAGCCCGGCGAGCTGCTTGGTGCCCAGCGCGGTGAGCCAGGCGCCGGCGGCCACGAACAACCCGGCCTTGACCGCGGCGTGGGCCACGAGCTGCGCGGTGCCACCGGCGGTCGCCCCGACTCCGGCGGCGAGCACGACGAAACCGATCTGGGCCGCGGTGCTCGCGGCCAGCAACTGCTTGAGGTCGCGCTGGGCGACGGCCACCGCGCCGAGCACGAGCGCGGTCAGGGCGCCGACCCAGGCCGCCGTCGCCGCAGCCCAGCCGGTCGCCTCCAGCAACGGCTGGGTGCGCAGCAGCAGGTACCCGCCCGCGGCGACCATGGTGGCCGAGTGCAGGAGGGCGCTGACCGGGCTGGGCCCCTGCATCGCGCCGGAGAGCCACGCCGAGAAGGGCAGCTGCGCGGACTTGCCCAGCGCCGCGGCGAGGATCCCGGCCGCGGCGAGATCGGCCCAGCCGCCGTCTGCACCGGGCAGGTCGGCGAGCACGAGGCCCCCGGTCCCGGCCAGTGCCGCTCCTGCCGCGATGTAGAGCCCGAGGTCGCCGGCGCGGGTGGTGACGAACGCCCGGGTGCCCGCGTTGAGTTTGCCCGGGTCCTGCCAGCGGTAGCCGATCAGCGCGTACGAGGTCGCGCCCATCAGCTCCCAGGCGAGCAGGAGTGCGGGCACGGTAGTGGCGCTGACGGTCGCCAGCATGGCCGCGATGAACAGCAGGAAGTAGCCGAAGAACCGAGCCCGGGCTGCGTCCGCGGGCAGGTCGACCGCGGCGAACACCGTGGTCAGCAGCCCGACGGCCGCGACGAGGACCACCAGGACCGCCGACAGTCCGTCCACCGCGAGCCGCAGGTCCCCGCCCGGCACGATGCCGAGGAACGGCACGGACAGCTTCGGGCGCGTCCCGGCGACCACCGCCGCCAGCACCAGCGCGGCCACGGTCGTGAGCACGGCGAGGGTCCCGGCCGCTCGGTCGGCCCGCCGGCCGGTGACCAGGAGGACCACGCCGACCAGGGCCGGCACGAGCACCAGGAGGCCGAGAAGGGCGCCGTCGGCCGTCGTCGTTCCGTTCATCCCTGCAGGTCCGTGGCCATGTCGACCATGTCCACCTGGCGGGCCCGGTAGATCGCGATGGTGGCCGCGAAGCCCATGGCCATCTCCACCGCCATGACCACCAGGGCCACGACGACGACCAGCTGCCCGTCCGGGACCTCGGGAGCCAGGAAGTACCAGGCGGCCGCGCCGCCGAGGAGCACGCCGTTGAGCGCGAGCTCCAGCCCCATCATGATCATCACGATCGACTGCTGGGACAGCGCACCGAACACGCCCACACCGATCAGGGCGGCAGCGACGGTGAGGACGACCTGCAGAACCAGCTCGGCGGTCATCGCGGCAGCCCTCCCGGCACGGGGTCGTCCGGGCGGGGCGCGTCCAGCTCGGCACCGAACCGGTCGTAGCGGCCGCGGGCGGTGGCCAGCACCGTGCCGGAGACGATCGTGGCGAACAGGCCCACGCCGATCACCAGCATGACCAGCATGTGGCTGCCCATGATGGCCTCGCCGAGCTGCATGGTGCTGTCGGCCGGCAGCTCGCCCCGTCGGGTGGGCCAGTCGATCGTCCAGACACCCACGGTGAGCACGGCGAAGACACCGGCGCCCAGGACGGCCGACCCGCGTGCGTTGTGCACCATGGTCATCGGCATCAGGCCGGCCGGGTTCATCATGAACATGATCATGAAGACGGCCATGACGGCCATCTCGATCGTCATCATCAGCGCGGTCACGAACGCCAGGTAGGGCAGGTCGAAGGCGACGAGGACGCCGGTGACGGCGAGGAACGACGCGAGCAGCGCGAACGTCGCCCGGGCCATGGAGTCCACGACGAACACTGCGATCCCGGCGACGACGGACAGGCCGCCGAGCGCGATCACCGCCGCCACCGCCCAGCCGGAGAGGTCGGTCAGCACGCTTCTCCCTTCGTCAGCAACGGACGCCGCCCATCAGGCGTAGAAGCCGGTCAGCACGAGGACGGCCACGACGAGGGCCTGCAGCAGGGTGGCGGGGATGAGGACCATCCAGCCGACCTCGACGAAGCGGTCGGGCCGGATGAGCGGGATCCGGCGTCCGACCACGACGAGCAGGACCACCACGCCGGCGGTCTTCAGCAGCTCCCAGAGCGGCCCCGGCAACCACGGGCCGGCGTCCCCACCGAGGAACAGTGCCGCGGCCATCGCCGCCGACGCGCCCAGGAAGACCGCCCGGCCCAGATCCAGCAGCAGCCGTTCGACCCCGGACAGCTCCGAGAGGACCCCGCCGGCGATGTCCGGCCCGGCGGGTGCGGCGAACGGGCCCCAGAACGCGAACGCCGCGGCGCTGACGAGAAAGACGACGAAGGCGACCGGCATCGTCACCACGAACCACAGGTCGTCCTGGGCGGCGACCACGTCCGCGGTCCGCAGCGACTGGGCGCCCAACCCGACGGTGATGAGCGCGAACATCAACGGCAGCTCGTAGGACAGGCCCTGGATGAGGAACCGGTACCCACCGGTCAGTGCGTGGACGGCGTTCGGGCCCCAGCCGACCAGCCAGACGGCCGCCCACAGGATCGCCTCCATGGCGTTGAACCAGACGAGGTCGGCGCTGGTCGACAGCAGCGTGCGCCCGCCGATCGGCACGACGGCCAGTGACAGCAGCGCCAGGACCGGTACCGACGCGGTTCCCAGCCGCCAGAGCAGGGGATCCGGAGCCAGCGTGGTCCGCCGCTGCTCGGTCAACAGCCGCGTCCCCGACCGCAGCACCTCGACGCCGGCCCCGGCGCGGCTGCCGGACAGGACAGCGCGGTCGACGGCGGCGACGAGCACCCCCAGCGCCAGGCCGACGACCAGCACAGCGAGGACGGCCGGCCACGTCCCCCAGGCCGCAGCCGAGGTCACCGCGGACTCACCCGGTCCGGACATCGGCCGCCACCGGTGTCGCGGTCTCCTGCCGGGTCAGCCGCAGGCTGGCCACGACGAGCCGGGCGGCTGCCAGTTCGGCTCCCTCCAGCAGCTCGGCCACGCGCTCCAGCGGCAGCTCGGGGAGCGCATCCACCGGGGGTTCGGCACCGGCGGCGAGCTCGCACCACCACCGCACCCGGTCCAGGACGTCGCCGCGGAACGGCTGCGCGCCGGTCGGCTCCACCGCGCCGATCCCTCGGACCGACCAGGCCAGCGTCCGCGAGCGGCGGACCCGGTGCGCCAGTTGCACGGCGCGGCGGCGCCCGGCGTCCACCCGGTCCGGGTCCGCGTCGCGGAGGCCATTCCGTGCTCGTCGAGCGTCCCGCGCGGCCACCGGCCAGCCGGCCACGTCCAAGAACCGGGCGAGGTGGTCCAGCGCCTCCAGCCTCGCGGTCCCGCCGTCGCCGTGGTGCCCATCGACGGGGTGTCCATCGACGGGGTGTCCATCGACGCGGTGTGCGGCGACGGGGTGCGCGGCGTCGACCCAGGAGAGCGAGACGTCGGTCAGGACGTCGCCCTGCAGCTTCCCGCGTAGCAGGAGACCCGTGGGCCAGCCGGGGAGTACCGGTCCCAGAGCCACCGCCAGGGCGTCCAGCTGGAGACCGTCACGGTCGGGGGCCGTGTCGGCCATGGGTAGCCCGGCCACCTCCATGCTCCCGTGGTCCATGCCGCCGTGCCCGCCGTGGCCCATGCCGGCGTGGCCGCCGTGCCCCATGCCGGCATGGTCACCGTGGTCCATCGCCGCGTGGCCGCCGTGGCCCATGCCGGCGTGGCCGCCATGGTCCATCCCCGCGTGCCCGCCGTGGCCCATCCCTGCGTGGCCGCCGTGGTCCGTCTCGGCGGGGGCGGCACGGCCCACATCTGTGTGCGGGGGACGATCCGCGCCGCCGTGGTGCAGCCCCTCCTGCCCGGCGCCCTCAGGGACCTCGCGGCGACGGGGTCCGGCCTCGTGACCCTCGTGCTCCGTGCCGGCGTGTCCGCCCTGCTCCAGGGCGGCCTGCCCGCCGTGATCGGCACCGCCGTGGTCGGTGTACCCGCCATGGCTCGGCCCTTCGGGGTCGGCATCGTCGGTGTGGCTGTGCTCCATGCCTCCGTGGCCGACGTGCTCGTCACCTTCGTGCCCGGGCTCCTCGGCGTCGCCGTGCTCACGGTGGTGGCCGTGCTCGTGACCGGTGTGCTCGGCGCCGCCGTGGTCCGGTCGGTCCGTGCCGGCATGGACGGTGTGGACCACGTCAGCCTGTTCCGTGTGGTCCATGCCCTCGTGGCCGTCGTGCCCCATGCCGACCTGACCTTCGTGGCCCATCCCGGCGTGGCCGTCGTCCTCCTCGTTACCGGCCCCCCCGAGCAGGGTCGCCGGCGAGGGACGCCTCTGCTCGTCGAGCCCCGCACCCGTGGCTGTCTCCAGCAGTGCGTCACGTGCTGTGTCGAGTACCTGGGCGACATGGGCACCGGAACCGACGCCGGACCTGTGCCGCGGCTCGGGGACCTGCGACCAGACGACGTCGATGGCACGCGCCAGGTCCTCGCCGGGCGTGCCGAGCACCAGGAGCAGATCCGTCTCCGCCGGTGCGGACGCGTGGCCCCAGCCTCTGCGGTCGAGTTCCGCCTCGACCGCCCACCTCAGGAGGTCGGCGCCCGGCGCGTCCACCAGCAGGACCCGCGGCCGGGACCAGGCCCACCGCCGCACTCGCCCGATCACGTCCATCGCAGCGCTCCCTCACGCCACACGTACACGACACCCACCACGAGGACGGCCAGGAAGCCGAACATCTCGGCGACGGCGCTGACACCCATCTCCGCCACGACGACCGCCCACGGGTACATGAAGATCATCTCCATGTCGAAGGCGAGGAAGAGGATCGTCACGGCGTACCAGCGGGCGTGGTACCGCGAGACCGCGTGCTGCTGCGGGGGCATCCCGGACTCGAACGGCAGGACGAGCGCCGGCTGGCGGAACCGCGTGAGGAAGAACGACGCGGCGTGGAGCGTGATGACCAACGTGCAGGTCAGCGCCAGCAGGGACAGTGCGGTGACCACGGTGGCTCCTCTCCGGCCCTGGGTCGGATCCGCTGCGGGGCTCAGCGATGGACGCCGGGAGCGTCCGTGTCGTGCCCGGGAGGTGGGTGCACGAATCGGCGTGGCGACGCAGCTCCGGCCCACTCGGACCTCGGAACGGCGCCGCCGCGCCTCACTCCCCCGCGCTCCTGCTCGACGGAGCGCCGACCGGCTCCCCGGCGTCCGCCAGTGGTCACGGCCGGCTGTGTCCGGCCAGCGGCGGGACCGACCGGTTCGACCGCGTTGCCGATGCCCAGGGCAGCTGCGAAGACGATCCCGAGGCCGACGAGGTGGGTCCCGATCCGCACTGTGGAGCTCATGGACATCCCTCCCCAGTGCGCGCCCGACGCCGAGCGACCGTCCGGGTGCGGCGTCACTCGCGGCGGAGCCGCAGCCGGACGGATCGTCGTCAGGCGCCGGCGACCTGGTAGCCGGCCTCCTCGACGGCGGCGCGCACGGCGGCGTCGTCGACCTCAGCGTCACCGGTGACGGTGAGGCCGCCGCTGGCCAGGTCGACGTCGACGTCGGTGACCCCGGGGACGGCGCTGACCTCCTCGGTCAGCGAGCTGACGCAGTGGCCGCAGGTCATGCCGACGACTGTGTAGGTGGCGGTGCTCATCAGGGGTTCCTTCCACTTCTGCGGTCGTTGGTCGACATCTCGGTGCTCCAGGACGGGTTCGCCCTGGAGGCGCAGCTCAGGAGCGGACGAGGCGGGCGATGGCCTCGGACGCCTCGCGGACCTTCGCGTCGGCCTCGCCCGCCGGCCTGTGCGGCCTGGACGACGCAGTGCGACAGGTGCTCCTCGACCAGGCCGAGGGCGACCGACTGCAGCGCCTTCGTCATCGCCGAGACCTGCGTGAGGATGTCGATGCAGTACTTCTCGTCCTCGACCATCCGCTGCAGCCCGCGGGCCTGACCCTCGATGCGGCGCAGCCGCTTGAGGTAGTCGTCCTTCCGGTGGATGTAGCCGTGGGCACCGTCCTGCTCGGTGGTCCCCATGTCACCCCCCGTGCTCCAGTCCTCCGAATCGGGTACCCGGTAGGGGTATATTGCAGCCGATGTTACGCCTGCGGGTGGGGTCCGGCAAGGAGCCTCTCCGACCTCTCGGAGACCGGTGCAGGAGGCGGTGTTCGAGGTCGGGTAGGCATCACCGAGCCCGGTTTCAGGCGGGAGCCGCGCTCGTGGATCAGCGACCCGGAGTTGCCGACGGCCTGCCGATACCCACCTCCATGCGCACGACGATCATCATGACCATCGCGGCGGCGGCGCTCACCGCCGGCTGCGGGGGCGGGGACTCCGCGGAGGCGACCGCCCAGGCCACCGAGTCCAGCACGAGCGCCGCAGCACCCGAGTCCGCGACCGCGGCCGGACCGTCCACGACTGACCAGGCGATGGACGCGGCAACCGCACTGGCCGACCTGAAGGACGCCGGGCTGCCCATCGCCGACAGCGCGGTGATCACGGAGACCAACGACGCGAACGACCTCATTGGGCGGCCGGGGCAGTACGTGTCCAAGGTGGCGTTCGCCGACAGCCGCGTGGGCGTGCCGATCGACCCGGCCGAGCCGGGCAACGAGGGTGGCGGCTCGATCGAGGTGTTCGCCGACGGCGCCGACGCGCGAGTCCGGTCGGACTACATCCAGGAGACCCTGGAGAGCCTCGGCCCGATCGCTGGCACCGAGTACCACTACCTGGCCGGCCCGATCCTCGTCCGTGTCACTGGCGAGCTGCCCCCGTCGGTGGCGGCTGAGTACGAGACTGCAGTCGCCGGTTTGTCCTGAGATGACGAAGAGAGCCTGGCTGGTCGACCTCGGAACAGTCGACGAGCCAGGCTCAGGCCCAGTAACAGCCAGTGGGCATGATCGCGTCCGTGGCTGTGGTCTCTCTGCTGCTCACGGTCGGCTCGACGGGGTGGCGGAGCTCCGGCGGTGACCGACCGGCGCGGCGTGGATGCGCTACAGCCCCCGGCGGTGCAGCAGGTAGCCGAGGGCCGCAACGGCCGGCACGAGGGTCGCGGGAACCAGGTTGAGCGGCACGCCGGCCACGCGCGGCAGGTGCCCGGGCTCGTCCTCGACCGCGGTGCCGGGCGTGGCCAGCGCGCCGAAGAACGGCGCCCACGCGACCGCCGGCAGGAGCGCGGCGGTCTTGGCCGCCAGCTCCTGCTCGGCGGCGGAGGACGCCGGTCGCCACAGCAGCCACAGCGCGAGCAGTTGGGCGCCGGCGACCGTGCCCCAGCCGGCGGCGCCGTGGAACCGGGCGTGCGGGGGCCAGTCCGGGTTGAACACATGGGTGGCGTTCAGGTCCGCGCGTGCCGTGCCCACGATCGTGCCGACCGCGGCGCCGGTCAGCACCAGCCGACTCGTCCTCATCGCTCCTCCTCGCTCCGCGTCGCCACCCCGGGCGAGGGCTGCGGGCGCGGCCTCCGGTGTGCCTTCATCGTGGCCCACCACGGGCGGGCGACGACGCGGGCAGGCTGCCGACGCCGCGCCCCACCGATCAGCGACGGCCTGCCGGATCAGCGTCGGCTACGCCAGACCGGGAGACTAGGGGCGGGCGGACCCGCACGCGGATGCGGACAGGTGGAACGCTCACACCTCCTCGGGGAGACGCTGAGCCGGCGTCGGCCCGTCGGGGACGTGGCGGCGGAATCGGTCAGCGTTGCCTGTTGCGCTCGACGGCCACTGCTGGACCGACGCCTGATTCTTCAGTCGCCGGGCACCCTGAACTCCCTCAGCGTCGCCGCGCCCGGCCCGACGGCGGCGAACGACCCGGCGAGCTCGAACACCGCCACACCCCCGGCCGGAAACCCGGACTCGACGCCACGTCGCGCCACCGGATCGCTGCGACCGTCGTCGAGGACGCCCGCCAGCTCACCGATCGAGGGGTTGTGCCCGACGACGGCCACCGACAGCGCGTTCTCCGGGGTCTCCCGGATCGCCGCGAGCAGCGCATCGACGGTGTTGTCGCCGATCCGCGCGTCGCCGATCGGTTGCACTCCCGATGACAGTGCGGCGCCGGCCTGTTCCCAGGTCTGTACCGCGCGGCGGGCAGGGGACACGAGCACCCGGTCGGGCACCAGACCGGCATGCTCCAGCCAGGCCCCGAGCGCCGCGGCCTGCTGCACGCCTTCGGCAGTCAGTGGCCGCTCCAGGTCGACCGGGCCGCCGGCCGCCCTGGCATGGCGGATCAGCAGGAGTCGACGCGGCGGCACCGGCCGAGTCTGGCACCCATCCGCGCGTTGCTCAGCCGGTGACATGGCGCGCGCGTCAGAGCTCGAGCGCAGGGTGCGGCCGCCGGCGTCCACCGGCACTGCGATGCCGAGGATGGACGCGAGCTCCGCTGCCGCCTTCGGAGCTCGAAACACCTTCCAGCTGGCCATGCGGGTTCCATTCCCGTCACCCGCCTCAGGCATCTCCACGCGGCATCGTGGGGCCCTGACGGACACGACCGCCATGATCAGGGCGCCAGGAGGGTGCGCCATCCGTCGGGAGGTGGTTGACCCGGCGACAGTGTCCGCAGCCGGGCGAGCGTGGTCGGGTCCTGGGCTTCCAGCCAGGCGACGAGTTGGCGGAAGGACACCAGGCGGACGTCAGGCTGTTCGGCGATCTGGCGTAGGGCCTCCTCGAGCGCGTCCATGTAGATGCCGCCGTTCCACTGCTCGAAGTGGTTGCCGATGAACAGTGGCGCCCGGTTGGTCGTGTAGGCGCGTTGGAAGCCCGCGAGGTAGGCGTCGCGGGCCTGGGCTCGCCAGGTGGGGTACATGCCCGGGTCGCCGTCCGTATCGCCGTTGGTCTGCTTGTACATGATGTTGTAGTCCATCGCCAGGGCGTGGCGGGCCTTACCGGCGGGGGCGGCGGGGAACGGCACAGCCTGCAGTGGGAAGTTCCACAGGCCCAACCGCTGGTCGGGCCAGACCTGCACTCCACCGGGTGAGCTGGCGTCGTACTTCCAGCCCAGCGCAGCGGCGGTGGGCAGCAGCCCCTCCTGGCCCTGCAGGCAGGGAGTGCGGCCGCCGATGAGCTCGCGCTCGTAGTCGAAGGGGAGCGGCGCCACGTCGGGTCGGCCGGTCAGCCCGGTGGTGGTCTTCCAGGTCTGCACGAACCGCTTGGCCTGGGCGATCTCGTCGGCCCAGTCGGCCGGCGTCCACAGCGAGACCCCGTTGTCCCCGCAGAAGTGCCCGTTGAAGTGGGTGCCGATCTCGTGGCCGTCCAGCCAGGCGGCGCGGACCTCGCTCATGGTGGCGACGACCTCGGCGGTGGACAGGAAGGTGATGTCCGAGGCGCCCACCGGATGCCGTGGCGGGGCGTACTGCATCCGGTGCTCGTCCGGCAGGGCGTAGATGCCGCTGAGGAAGAAGGTCATCGCCGCGCCGTACTCGGCCGCCAGCGAGCGGAACCGCGGGAACAGTCCGGTCTCCAGGTTGGCGGCTCCGTCCCAGGAGAAGACGACGAACTGCGGCGGCGCCTGTCCTGGCTCCAGCCGCTGGGGCACTGGTTGGTGCGGCTGGGGACCTGTGTCGGCGGTCGACCCGTCGCCGATGAGCCGCCCGGTTCCGTCACTGCTCTCAGCAGGAGGGTCGTACACGGTCAAGCCACGACCCAGCCCGATCCCCAGCACTGCTACCGAGGCATATTCCAGGAACTCCCGCCGAGACAACCCGCTCATGTGGCCGAGCCCTTCCGCTTGGCATCGTGTGCGGATGTCGAGCCCGACCGGGCTCGAACGGCATCCGCAAGTCGGCCGCGACCGCCACCATCAGCGCGGCCGGCTGCTCGTGGACGAAGCGGTCGCGGGCCCATCGTCCACGCGCTCCAGGATCAGCCGGTGGTGACGCGCCGAGCATCTGAACGACTGTCCGCGAAGCCCGTCACGAGGTGTCCTCACGGGGATGGGCTGTTCGTGGACGCGGGCCGCGTCGTCTCAGAACGCGTCGTGGAACTCGCTCACCGGGCCAGCCGGCGGGGCATGGTCGTGTTCATGGCGAGGCAGACCATCGCCTCGGCGTGCTGGGGCCAGGTCTCGTAGTCCGCACGCAGCGGCGGTGCTCGCTGATCCAGGCCAGGGTGCGTCCCGAGCGGAGGCCCGAGGAGTCTTCATGGGAAGGCCGCCACTGCCCGTGGGGACCATTGGGAGGATCCGCTTCGAGGTGCTCGGCAGGCATCGGGTGCAGGCCGGCGCCGGCTTCCGCGACTTCGACGGCCGCCGCAAGACCGTGGCCACCCGGCTCGACGAAGCCGGGCTCTCAGCCCGCCAGATCGCCGACCACCTCGGCCACAGCCGCCCCAGCCTGACCCAGGACGTCCACCTCGGCCGCGGCACCGCCAGCCCGAGGACCGCTGCGGTCATCCGGCGGGCCCTGTAGCGCCTCACATCCGTGAGGGCTGCTTCACAACCTCGCGCTGCTGGGCACCCCGAGGACCGCAGCCACTACCCGGCCAGCTCTCAGACAGCCGCCCCGCGACGTTGGCCGAGCCAGCGTCGAGACCCCGTCGAAGGGCCCACCCATCGCCGTCACGCGCCCCAATGTCACGGGTTTCTTGCGACTCCAGCGAAATTGGTTCCGGCCTGGAGGCGCTCACAAGCCACTGACCTGGAGCTTTGCTCCCCCGATTGGACTCGAACCAATAACCCTACGATTTCCTCGCAGTCTTGTTTGCTGGGCGCCGTCGGCAAGAACTCGTTCGCCCGGTGCCGGCGGCTGCTGAGACCGGGCGGATGTCACGTCTCCTCCGAACTGGGACCGCGGGCGCAGAACCCGCTCTTGGCGCTCGTGACCCCGTTGCTCCGACGCAGAAAGGTCCTGTTCCCCATAGCTGGGCATGACCACGCTTTAGACGACGATGACGACCTTGCCGCGTGCGCGGCCGGCTCGTAGGTGACGGATCGCCTCCGGCACCTCGTCAAGGATGAACGTCCGGTCTACGACGGGTACCACGCGGCCGTCTGCGAGCATCGCCGCGAGGAGCTCGAGGTCGGTGCGGCGCGGGCTGGAGAAGACGACACCGAGTCGCTGCCGGACGAAGGGCGACAGCGTGATCGCCTGCAGCTGCCGGGACAGGCCCAGCACCTGGCCGCCCCCTTCTCCCCCGACGATCACCAGGGTCCCCGTGGGGCTGAGGGCAGCACGCAGCTGGGCGACGCTCCGGTCCCCTCCGGTGTCGATGACGACGTCGTAGCGGTAGGGCCGATCGGCGATGTCCTCGCGGGTGTAGTCGATGACGTCGTGGGCACCGATGGACCGGACCAGGTCGACCTTGGAGGTGCTGCACACACCGGTCACCGTGGCCCCGGACGCTGCCGCGAGCTGGACCGCGAACGTGCCGACCCCGCCTCCGGCGCCGGTGACGAGCACCCGCTGGCCGGCCTGGACGTGGCCGACATCGCGGAGCGCCTGCAGGGCCGCCGTCGCGGACGACGGGGTGGCGGCGGCTTCCTCGAAGGTGACGTTCGGCGGCTTGGCGGCCAGGCTGCTCTCGGGGGCGGTGGCGTACTCCGCGTACCCCCCGGCGCCTGTGCCGAAGACAGCGTCCCCGATCCGGAAGCGGGTCACGTCCCGACCGACGGCCGCCACGGTTCCGGCGACGTCGAGTCCAGGCACGGGGTTCTTCGGTGCGCGCAGGCCGAACCCTGCTGCCCGGATCCCGTAGGGCAGGCCCGTGACGGTGTGCCACACACCCTGGTCGAGTCCTGCGGCGCGCACCCGGACCAGTACGTCACCGTCCCCGACGGCGGGACGGCCGACGGTCTCGACGGCGAGGAGGTCTGGTGAGCCGTACGAGCGGCCCACGACGGCCCTCATGGTCGTGGCTGGAGGTGCCGGGCTGTTCGGGCTCTGAGTGCTGATCGGGGTGGTGCGCATGGGAGACCTCTTCGCGTGTGGCTGGGACAGCGTGCGGGACGGCGGGTCGGACGGTTTGCGGCTCATGCGTCGACCAGGGCGCGGTCGGCCGGCACCCGGTTCAGGACGCCCTTGGCCAGGAGGAAGACGAGCAGCGAGACCTCGGCGACGATGAACAGGGTCACGAGTGCGGGGTTGACGGCGTCGGCGGCGGCGGGTGCGAGGAACTGCAGCAGGACATCGACGAGATAGGACGTGGACGCCGCGACCAGGAGGGCGGCGATGACGCGCGGGAACATCCCCGAGCGCCACGCGAGCAGGCCGAGGGGAAAGAGCCACAAGCCGAAGAAGATCTGGGCGATGAGGTATCCGTGGTGCTGCAGGTCCAGCAGGAGCATCACCAGCGCTTCGGCGCCGTCGACGCCGAAGGCCGCGGCGTAGGACGGATCGGTGGCAACGAGCAGCGCACCCAGCTGGTTCACCAGGTTGAGCGTGGTGATGGCCACGGCGATGACGACGAAGAGGACCATCGCCCGCGCCACCTGGGTGTCGACGTGCTGCAGAAGTCGGTGGAGCGTCAGGACGACGAAGACGAGGAACGTCGCCTGCACCAGGTCGGCGACGAGGCTGTACCTGACGAGATCGGCGTTCTCCAGCACTCCGGCGGCCGTGGTGACCGCGTCCCCGGGGACGTAGACCTGTCCGCGGACGATGTGCGCGAAGGCGCCGAGGACGGCGACGACGAGGTAGTACAGACCTGCGGTGCGGGCGAGCCGCTGGGTGGGCTGCATGACGTGCTCCTGTGATCGGGGGGGCCTTGCTGTTGTCCGACCGTGGCAGCCACGGGTTGAACCCGGGTCGTGCCGCGGTTGAGCGCGGCGAGCACCTGCGGGAGCCGTGCGAGGATCGGTTCCCGATCAGGAGGGACGTGCCGTGGTTGGGATCCGGCTCTTCGGTGAGGTCGGCGCCACCGACGACCGTGGTCGGCCGCTCGATCTCGGTCCCGCGAAGTGTCAGGCGGTCCTCGCGGTCCTCGCCCTCGCGCCCCGGTCGGCGATCCCGGTGTCCCGGATCGCGGAGGCGGTCTGGGGTGAGGCCCCGCCGCGGACCGCGCAGAAGACCCTGCAGTCGTACGTCACGCGGCTGCGCAAAGCCCTCGGCAACGACTCGATCGTCCGCGCCGGTGCGGCCTACCGCCTGGACATGCCCGGCGAGGCGGTCGACGTGGTGCGCTTCCGCAAGCACCTGGACGCCGGGGACGTCGATGCGGCGTTGGCGGAGTGGACCGGGACGCCGCTGGCCGGCCTGGACGTCCCGGGCCTCACCGCCACGGTCGAAGGGCTGCTCGAGCAGCGACTCTCCGCCCTGGAGACGGCACTCGGGCGCCAGGTGGACGACGATGCCGCCGCCGCGATCGGAACGTTGACGGAGCTCACGGCGGACCACCCGTTCCGCGAGGGCTTCTGGGCCCTCCTGATGACCGCGCTCTACCGATTGGGCAGGCAGGCGGACGCCCTGGCCGCGTTCCAGCGGGTCCGGAGCCACCTCGTCGACGAGCTCGGCGTCGAGCCCGGCCGGCGGCTGTGTGAACTCGAGGCCCGCATCCTCGACCAGAGCCCGTCCCTCGGTGCTGCGCAGAGGTCGCAGTCCGGGCGGGAGGACAGCACGCGACGCGGGAACCTGCCCGCGCGGCTGGACCGCCTGATCGGCCGCGCATCCGACCTGGAGACCATCGCGGCCGCGTTGTCGACCTCGGCGGTCGTGACGCTCGTCGGACCAGGGGGAATCGGCAAGACGCGCCTGGGCCTGGCCGGGGCGCAGGCCTGGGGAGACGGCTGGGGTGAGGCCTGGTTCGTCGAGCTGGCCGGCCTCGCCTCATCCGCGGACGTGCCGCGTGCCGTCGCCGACGTCGTCGGGGTCGCCGAGGGCCCAGGCAGGACGACGACGCAGGCCGTCGTCGCGGCACTGCGTCCCCGGCGGGCGCTGGTGGTGATCGACAACTGCGAGCACGTGCTCGAGGGCGCGGCCGCGATGGCAACGGCGCTCGCCGAGGGCTGTCCCGACCTCCGCGTCCTTGCCACCTCGCGCGAGAGGCTCGGGGCACGCGGTGAGCAGCTCCTGGCGGTGCCTCCGCTGGACACCGCCGGACCGGCCGCCGAGCTGTTCGCGGAGCGGGCCCGCGCCGCGTCCCGAACGGTCGACGTCGAAGCCCACGGCGCCGAGATCCAGGAGATCTGCCGCGCCCTCGACGGGGTGCCGCTCGCGATCGAACTCGCGGCCGCCCGCACCACGACGCTCACCGTCCCGGAGATCGTCGGACGATTGGACGACCGGCTCCGGCTCCTGACGCGGGGACCACGGACGAACGCGGACCGGCACCGGACCCTGCGCGCGACCATTCAGTGGTCGGTCGACCTCCTCACCCCGGAGCTCCGCACGTTCTTCGCCCGGCTCTCCGTCTTCGCCGGCGGGTTCGACCTGCCGGCTGTCCACCGGGTCTGTGCCGAGCCAGGCCTCGGCGAGGCGCAGGTCGAGGACCTGTTGGAGGACCTCGTCGACCAGTCGATGCTCGGCGTCGAGCCAGGTCCGGCCGGGCGTCGCTTCCGGCTGCTCGAGACCCTGCGGGAGTTCGGAGCGGCCGAGCTGGCCGCCGCCGGCGTGACGGGCCAGGTCGCGCGACGCCACGCCGAGTGGTGCCTGGAGGAGGTCGACCACATTCATCACCGGCTGGTCGGCCAAGCCGAGGTGGAGGGGTTCGCGCAGCTCGGTGCGCTGTGGCCCAACCTGCGGGCGGCCGTCGACCGCGCCTGCCGGACGGGGGACCATCTCCTTGCGGACGCGCTCGTCCGGCCGCTAGCCGCCGAAGTCACGCTGCGCCGTCAGGGGGAGATCGGCGAGTGGGCCGAGCGGATCCTCACCGTCGTCCCGGCCGACGACGTGGACCGGGTCGTGTTCTGGCTCACCTGGGCGGCGCACCGTTACATGCACAGCGGTGACCGGCACGGCTACGAGCTGGTCGTCGGCCGTCACGGCCACCGCGACCACCCGCTGATCGCGTACACGCGTGCCTACCTCTACGAGGACAGCCCCGCGCTGAGCAGCGTCTCACCCGCGGCGGTCACAGAGCTGCGGCGGATGGGCGAGCCGCACCTCGCATCGCTCGTCGAGTTGGCCGGGGTGGCGTCCGGGTTGATGGCCACCGGACAGTTGGCTGCCTTCGACACGTTCGTGGCGCCCCTGGCGGCCCGGTACCGAGCGGACGGCCCACCGGCGATGCTCCACCTCACGCTCCTGGGCCTGGGGTACTCAGCCCTCTTTCAGGGCAGGACGCAGGACGCGGACGACATCTTCGACCAGATGTCCCACGTCGATGTGCCTGAGCGGACCTTCTCGGTGAACCGGCCCGTCGAGGCGCGTGCGGTGTTCCGACGCGGTGATCGGTCGCGCGCCTACGCCATCCTTCGAGACCACGTCGACGACCTGCTCGAGACCGACGTCATGGACACCGCCCGGCTCGCAGCCCTGGAGTTCGTCACGATGCTGTCCGCGCTGGGCCGTGCAGGTGACGCGAGGCCGGTCCAGCGCTACCTCGAAACGACCGGTGGCTTCGGTGAACTGGCCGCCCTCGCCGTCGCGGCCGATGGCGACCCGCTCACGACGGCTCCAGCCGGCGAGGCGATCGCCCCGCCGGAGAGCACGGACACGGACGCACGCGGCGCGCTCGAGCACATCCGTGGAGTCCTCACGTCCCTGCTGAGCGGCTAGCTGAGGGGTCAGGGCTGCCGCCTTCCACCAGGTTCAGCTTCCCACCGGCGCGCTTGCCGTGGCCACCGGCCGACAATCGTCGCGCACGTTCGCCCCGACCGCTTCCACGACGCCGGCGCCGTCGGCCCCGGCGATCCGGTTCTTGCGCCTGGGCTTGGTCAGACCCACTTCCCCCATGAGCCGCGCGACGTACGGGTCGCCGCGCACCATGTGCCAGTCGTAGGGGTTGAGTGCGGCGGCGTGCACGCGGACCAGCACGTCGTCGGGCCCGATCTCTGGGAGGTCCGTGTCGACGAACTGCAGGACGTCCGGGGAGCCGAACCGCTCCTGAACGATCGCCTTCATCGCTGCTCCTTCGTTGCTGGTGTGCGGTGGCTCTCGGAACCGACCCGGCCGTCCCGCGAGGGCGGGCGGCCGGGTCCGAGCAGGTGCGCTCTCAGGCGGGCGACAATTCGGTGTCCAGGTCGGTCGCGGTGAGCGCGGCGACGGCTGCGGGCTTGAAGCCCTTGACGGTCAGGTAGACGCCGAGCGAGAACTCCCACGCCGCGATCGGGAGCGCCGCGACGAGGGCGATGGGGGCCGCCCGGTCGTAGACGCCGAAGAAGATCGCGATGTCGGAGAGGAGGAGCAGTGGGGCGCCGATGAGCCCGATGGTGGGGAGGATGCGCGGCACCAGGCCGGATCGATACATCACGTACCCGATGCACAGCGCATTGAAGACGGGCATGAGGCTCTGGCTGAGCAGGAACGCCCAGTCGTAGGTCGCGAGATGGGCCTGGCCGGTGGTGATCAGCGACGCCGGGTCGGCGCCGGCGGTGCCGGCGACGTCCTGCCGCAGGGTGACGATCGAGAGCATGCTGACGACGCCGACGAGGATGAGAGCGGCTTCCAGGACCCGGGCGGTGACGAACCCGAGCGCGGCCGTCTCGCTCTGCCGCCTGGCCACCCGGAACAGCACCACGGCCGTGCCGATGCCGGCCAGGGCGACGACGACCTCAAGGAAGCCGGCCCACTGCACGCCGGTGTCGCTGCCGGCGCCCAGGACGAAGTCAGCGTTCTCCCGCACCGGGTTGTACAGCGCGAGACTGGGGATCGACACGAACGAGATCAAATACAGGATGCCGGCGGCCAGGGAGGTCCGGCGCATCGAATCGGGCGACGGTCGGGTCGCTCCGGTGGCGGGCGCGGTGATGGTCATGTCGCTGCTTTCCGGGGCTGAGTCGGTGAGCTGGTCCGGGTGCGGCTGGCTGCGGTCCATGTGACTGACCGCGAGAGCAGTAGGCCCAGATCGCAACGGCCTGGAGTCGTTGCCGATGGATTCCACGGGGAACCGGTTCCGGCCCGACGCGACCTGGTCCACAGACCTGGACCAGATCCCGGACCAGCCCGGTTCGGCACCTGCTGATCCGTGGACTGCGCTCAGTCCGTGTCCCGCCGGTAGAGCAGGACGGTCCCCAGCAGGAGCGCCACGCCGGCGTATCCGCCGAAGACCAGCGCGCTCTCGGATCTGGAGAGCGCGACGGCGATCGCCTCAGGGGTGTCGAAGTCGTTGGCGTACGCGAGCAGCTTGTTGCCGGCGAAGAACGGCAGGAAGCGGGCGACTCCCACGGGCAGGAAGAGGTTGAGCAGGTTCTCGACGACGAAGCCCCAGACCAGGACGCCTCCGATCGCCGCGGTGCTGTTGCGGACGACCATTCCGATCCCGAGCCCGAGCACCGCCGACAGCGTGGTGAAGAGCAGGGCCCAGCTGACCGTGGCGCCGAGAGCCGAGGTGTCGCCCGCATCGAGGCCGGCGACCACGGCTCCACCGAATCCTGCGGCCAGACCCACTGCCCCCACCAGCAGGCCCAGGGCGGCGGCGGTGAACGTCTTGGCCACCGCGACGATCCAGCGCGCCGGTCGCGCGACCACTGCGGCCGCCAGCGTGCCGTGCTGGACCTCGGACCCGAAGAGCAGGACCCCCCCGATCGCCGCCAGCATCGACGTCACGCTGGTCCAGTAGAAGCCGACCTGGGCGACGACCAGCACCTCGTCGGTGACGAACGTCGCGACCGCCCACGAGACGAGCAGGCCACCGATGAGCGCGAACAGGAGGATCGCCACGTTGGCCCGGACGGTGGAGGCCTTGATCCACTCGCTCCTCAGGGCGAAGAGGACGGCCCTGGCGTCATGGGCCAGAGACCGCGTGGCCAGAGATGGCTCGGTCAACCAGCTGCTCACCGGCCGCTCGTACGTTGCAGATTCGGTGGTCATGGCGTGGGTCCTCGGGTTGGGGATGGATCGGGCCGGTGTCATCACGTGCTCGCGAACTCGGCGGATGACCGGGTCATGTCGAGCAGGCTGTCCTCGAGCGATCGCGACGTCTCGCTGAGCTCGAGCAGCCGGATGCTGTTGTCGAACACGATCTGCGAGACGACGTCCCTGGTCGTCCCGTGGACCACGAGCCGGTCGACGACGTTCTCGACCGCGAGTCCGTGCGCGGCGAGCAGCGCCTCGAGCTCCACCAGCTGAAGGGTCCGGACGAGCACGCCGACGTCGTTGCGCCCGGTGATGGCGGCGACGGACTCCGCCGCCAGCAGACGCCCCGCCCCGATGACGACGAGGTCGTCGGCGAACATGCTGAGCTCGCTGATGAGGTGGCTGGAGACGAACACCGTGCCGCCCCGTCGGGCGAAGTCCTTGAGGTAGTCGCGCAGCCAGCGGATGCCGTCCGGGTCGAGCCCGTTGGAGGGTTCGTCGAGCAGCAGGACCTGCGGCTCGCCCAGGAGCGCCGACGCCAGCGCCAGGCGCTGACGCATGCCGAGGGAGAACTTGCCCGCCCGCTTGTTCGCTGCCGGTTCGAGCCCGACCTCTGCGAGGACCTCCCCGACGCGGCGGAACGGGATGCCGCTGAGGGCGGCGGTGGCCCGGAGGTGATTCCGGGCCGTGCGGCCCGGGTGCATGCAGCGGGCGTCCAGGACGGCTCCGACGATGCGGGCGGGGTCCTTGAGGTCCCGGTAGTGGACGCCGGAGTAGCGGACGTCCCCTGCGCCGGGGTGGGTGAGCCCGACCATCATTCGCATGGTGGTCGACTTGCCGGCGCCGTTGGGACCGACGAAGCCTGTAACGCGGCCGGCGGCCACCCCGAAGGTCATGTCGTCGACCGCGAGGCTGTTCCCGTATCGCTTGGTGAGTGCTGTGACCGTGATCATTGGTGTGCTCCATGCCTGCGGCTGGGGTGAACGGATCGAACGGGAACGGCGTCGAGCGCCAGAGCCGGGGTCAGCGCCGCGCGGGTGACATCTCCAGGTTCCGCGGGGTCGGGGGAACGGCGCGGGCGGTGACGGGCGAGGACTTGAAGCCCTTGACCACGAGGTAGACGCCGAGCGACAGCTCCCAGAGGGCGATCGGGGCGGCCGCGATCACGTGCTGCCCGGCAGCCAGGTCGTGTGTGCCGAAGACGACCCCGAGCACGGATGCAAGCAGCAGGGGCGCTCCGATGAGTCCCATGAGGGGGATGGCACGTGGCACGAGGCCGGACCGGTACATCAGGGTGCCCAGCAACAGCGCGTTCACGGCCGCCAGGACGTTGGGCCCGAACAGGAACGTCCATTCGTAGACCGCGACGAGGGCCGCCCCGACGGGAACCAGCGAGGCTTCGTCTGCTCCGGCGGTTCCGGCCAGGTCCTGCCGCAGGGTCACGACGGCAAAAAGGCTCACGACGCCGATGGAGATGATGGCGGCTTCCAGGAGCCGGGAGGCGACGAAGCCGAGCGCCAGGGTCTGGCTCTGGCGCTTGACCACCGTGAACAGCACGACTGCAGTCGCGATGCAGGCGAGGGCGTTGACCATGTCGAGCAGGCCCCCGACGAGGACGCGCGTGTCGGCGCCCGAGCCGACGATGTAGCCGGAGTCGCTCAGGACGGGGTCCAGGAAGAAGAACCGGGCGGGGATCGAGGCGGCGAACGTGACCAGGTACAGCCCGCCCGCAAGCATCGCCGTCTTCCTCAGCCGGTCCATCGGAACTCGTGCGGTTGCCGCGGGTCGGTCGGTCAGTGTCATGCCGGTTCCCCTTCTGCGGATCGATGGTCGATCACGGGGACGTCGGGGCGGTCGGGTTCCACCTGGGCGACGGAGACCAGTGACAGGCCCGTGTCGCGCAGCGTGTGCAGCAGGCCGTGCAGGGCGGCCTGGTCGACGACCGGACCGCAGATGTTCGTGGTGCCGTCGGTCTCGTGAGTGAGGCGCATCCCGTCGAACCAGGCGGCCCAGCGGGACTCGAGATGCCCCTTGACTCGGATCTGGTACTGCCTGGGCTCGTGGTACTGGCCTGTTGACATGTCGGCTCATCTCCTTCCGCGGTGCGAGCGAAAGGTAGGAGCGGATGTGATGAGACCGGATCACCATGTGTGGTGATCGACGTGGTGATTTCCCGCCGCTCTGGCGGTCGGCGCTACCGCTGGTGGACGGCGGGGCGGCGGGGCGTCAGGTCGAGCTCGTCGCCACGGCGCACGGCGGAGCGGCGGTTGGTCACACCGAGCTTTGCGTAGATGTTCTTGGTGTGTGTGCGGACGGTGTTCAGTGACACCACGAGCTCGCGGGCGATGCCCGGCCCGTCCAGGTCGGTGCCCAGGAGTCTCAGCACGTCCAGTTCGCGGGCGCTCAGCGGGTCGATCAGGTCCCGGTGGACGGGCGCGCTGCCCCTGGCGGGGCCGAACGCGGCCAGGAGGCGGCGGATGAAGCTGCCGCTGTTCCCCTGCTTGCCGACGGCTCTCAGCAGAGCGGCCATGGGCGGCCCCTCGTCCACGAAGGTCCGGACGTAGTCCTCCGGCTCCGCCAGCGTCAGCGCGCGACGCAGCGAAGCGAGGGCGGCGGGCAGGTCGCCCTGCAGTTGCTGGGCCAGCGACTTCACTACTAGGACATCGATGACGCTTCCGATCCGGCCGCCCTGGTCCGCCGCAAGCAGGAGGCGCTCCAGGAGCTGCGTCGCCTCGGTGAGCGAGCTGTCGGCACGGTCTGCCGCGTACCGGGCCACGAGCGCCCGGGCGAGGGTGACGTGCTCGAACTCGTGCAGGTAGCCGAGCTCGTCGTCGACGGTCAGGCCCCGCTCACGCGCCCACGCAAGCGCCTCGGCCCACCTGCCCTGGACGATCCAGAGTCGCGCGCGCGACGCCGCGACCGGCCGCACCTCCGGGGAAAAATCACCGACGTACAGGCGCTCCGCTTCGTCAAGCAGGCCGACGGCAGCAGGCAGATCTCCTTCCGCCGCACGGATCCGGGCCATCGCCACCCGCCAGCGATAGCGGTTCTGCGGCAGGCCGGCGTGCTCGCCCAGCTCCCTGCTGGTCAGGAGGTGGCGCAGGGCGCCGTCCAGATCGTCGCGTTCGCAGAGCAGTTGGCTGATGCCCACGTGCATGTCCGCCGCTCCCCTGAGCGGGGGTTCGGCCTGTTCGGCACGCTGCAGTCCACGCTCGTAGGTGCTCATCGCCTCGCGGAGGCGTCCCTGCGCGATGGCGATGTCGGCCAGGACGAGGGAGCCCCCGAGGACATCGGAGTGGTACCCGGCGGTGGCCAGGCTCGACATGGCATCGGCGTACCACTGGCGCGCCGTGTCCAGGTGGCCCCCGGTCCAGTACGCGAGCCCGAGGAGCGCTGCCGGGGCGCCGCGCGCGAGATGGTCGTCCGCGGCGGCGAGGTCCAGTGCACGGCGGGCGTGCGTCATGGTGCCACACACGTCGCCAAGCATCAGGGCCCGTCCGGCCCGGTACATGGCGATCGAGCTCGGCAGCGCGCGGTAGCCCGCTGGGTCCTCGACGACCATCCCGCCCGCCGAGCCTGGCACCTGCTCCGCGGTGTCCAGCCATCGCTCGGCGTCCTCCAGCCGCTCCTCGACGCCTTCGAGCTCACCCCTGGACATCAGCGACCCGACGTATCCGATGGTCAGCACGGGCCTGGACCGGAACAGCTCGTCGGGAAGCGCCTCGAGCCACCGGCGCAGGGTGGCCTCCTGCCTCGCCCGCCGCAGCGCGGGTATGGCGAGCTCGACCAGAGCCGCGGCTCGCTCGAAGTCTCCGCCGTCCAGCGCGTGCTCGATCGCCTCCGACCGTGCGCCGTTCCGCTCGCACCAGACGCTGGCCCGCAGATGCAGGTCCCGGACGCGCTCGGGCTGCTCGTTCAGCAGACGCGCGCGCAGCACGTCGGCGAACAGGTGGTGGTAGCGGTACCACTGTCGGCGGTCGTCGAGCGGGACGAGGAACAGGTTGGCCCGGTCGAGCGCTTCGAGCATCGCCTTGCCGCCGTTCTGACCCGTGACGGCGTCGCACAGGCCACCGCTCAGCCGGCCAAGGACCGAGGTCTGCAGCAAGAAACTCCGGACGGACTCCGGCTGACGTTGCAGGACCTCTTCCACCAGGTAGTCGACGATGTAGCGGTCGTCCCCGGCGAAGCCTGCGATGAAGCCGGCGACGTCCTCCCGCCCCTGCAGCGACAGAGCCGCCAACTGGAGCGCCGCTATCCAGCCTTCGGTGCGCCCCTCCAGCGCCTCGACGTCCTCCGCCGTCAGGTCGAGCCCCATCACCCCGGACAGGTAGGCCGCCGCCTCGTCAGCTGTGAAGCGAAGGTCGGCGACCCGGACCTCGACCAGCTCGCCACGCGCGCGCAACCGGGCCAGCGGCAGTGACGGATCGGCGCGGGTGGCGATGACCAGATGGAACTGAGGGGGCAGGTGGTCGAGCAGGAAGGCCATCCCCTCCTGCACGTCCGGCGCCTCGATGACGTGGTAGTCGTCGAGCACCAGGACGACGTCGTTCGAGACGCCGGACAGGTCGTTGAGGAGGCTCGACAGGATCGCCTCCGCCGGCGACTGGGGCGACTGCAGGAGCGAGCGAGCGCCGGCACCTACGGCCGGTTCAACGGCCTGGAGGGCGGCGACGAGGTACGTCCAGAACACCGCCGGATCGTTGTCGCGCGGGTCGAGCGACAGCCACGCCACGGACCGTCCGTCGGCGGGGGCGGTCGCCAGCCACTCCGTCAGCAGCGTCGTCTTGCCGAACCCGGCCGGAGCGGACACCAGCGTCAGCGCCGACTCCGTTCCGCGGGCCAGGCACTCGTCCAACCTGGGACGCGCCACCAGGCGGCGTCGCCCTCCGGGGACGCGAAGCTTGGTCTCGAGCAGCGGACCTGCCATGACCACCTCGCCTGGGAGGACCGACTTCGGCCGTCGACACATGTATTCATTGCCGGCGACACGACGCTGGGCTCCGGAGGGCATCGTGTCAGTGAAGGCCGCTCGGTGTCGATCGCCACCGCGATCGAGCGGGTCGGCAGATCGCCGACCACCTCGGCCACAGCCGGCCCGGCCTGACCCAGGACGTCCACCTCGGCCCCGGCACCGCAGCCCCAGAACTGCCGTGGTCATCCGGCGAGGCCTGTAACGGCCCAACTCGCGAGCGCTCCTCGCGCCATCCATCGCTGCTGGGCCTCCACGAGGACGGCAGCCACTCCCCGGGCGAGCTCTCCGGTAGCGGCCCGTGAAGCCAAGTGGCCCCGCGCGAGGGCTCACCCGGCGCCGTCGCGCGTCCCGAAGTCACAGGTTTCTTGCGGCCCCGGCGAATATCGGTAGCGACCTGGAGCCGTTCACGAGCCGCTGACCTGCAGTGTTGCTCCCCCGATTGGACTCGAACCAATAACCCTGCGATTAACAGTCGCATGCTCTGCCAATTGAGCTACGGGGGATCGGCGGGCGTGCCGGCGCGCAGGGAAGAGGCTACCCCACGCCGTCGCGCGCGCTGCAGGCGGCTCGCCGCGTCGCGCGCCACCCGCCCCACGGTTACCGTGATCGCTTCGGCTCCTGCGTCTCACCTGGAGGTTCGCCATGGCGAAGCTGTCCTTCCTCGTCGGCTTCGGTGCCGGCTACGTCCTCGGCGCGAAGGCGGGTACGGAGCGTTACGACCAGATCCGCCGCGCCTGGGAGCAGGCCAAGGACAACCCGCAGCTGCAGGGCCTGGCCGGCATGGCGCAGGCCCGCGCCGACGGCGTGTTGAACTCGGCCAAGGCCCGGGTCGGTCTCGGCAGCTCCGGGGACCGCTCGACGAGGTCCGGTGCGGGCTCCGTCCCGCGTGCCCGATCCGCCTCCGGCACCACCACCTCGGCGTCGAACACCCCGCTGCCGCCGCCGGACACCTCCGGCGGGGTCTGAGCAAGGACCCCCTGCCCCCACCCGGCCCCGTCCAGGGCACCGCCCCGAGCTCGCGAGGGGTGGGGAGGACGGGGTCCTTCTGCCTGCAGGGGACCGGTCGCGGCCGGTCAGCTCGGCTGGTCGGCCGCGACCGCCTCGGCCAGCTTCCGCCGCGCGGCCTCCCGCGCGGCGGGATCGGCGCGGTCGGTGTCGTCGTCGAAGACGACGGTCCACTCGCGCTCGGCCTGACCGGGCAGCCGCCGGGCGACCAGCAGCGCCCCTCCCCCGCCGGGCAGCGGCGCGCGCCGGCTGTCGACGACGGTCTCGTCGACCCGCCGGCGGACGACGGGCGGCAGGCCCCCCGCGTCGGCCAGCGCGTGCCGCTCCACCGGCAACCGCGCCTGCACCCCGGGTTCCACCTCGGTCAGCGGGGTCACCTCGAACCGGCCACCGCCGTCGCCGGTCGCCGTCCACCGCGCGGTGCCGACCTCGTGCCAGGGCAGCACGCCCACCTCGCCCGCCTGCGGCAGCGGGAGGTCCGCGGGCACCCGGCGCAGCCCGCGGGAGGTCGCGACCAGCCAGCCCTCGTCGCGCACGAGCGCGCCCCAGGCCAGCACCCGCTCGTCGGGGTCGGCCGAGGCCAGCACCACGGCGCGCACGAGCTCCGGTGGCCGGGTGAACCGCCGCCGCACCCGGTCGACCAGGGTCATCCGCCCAGCCCGCCCATCGCCCGCTTGCGCAGCGAGATCGCCTGCTGCTCGAGCGCCATCAGCTGGCCGAACGCCTTCATGTACTCGTCACCTGCCTCGACCGGGTTCATCCGCTGCAGCCGCCCCTTGAGCGCGGCCACCCGGCGGACGGTGTGCATCTCCTCCAGCCGGGCCAGCACCGCGTTGACGTACCCGGCGTCGGCCTCGCCGACCGAGCGCACCGGCTCGACGGCCAGCGCGGTCAGCAGCGCCGTCGCGCTCTCCCGGGTGCAGTGCGCGGCCACCTCGTCGAGCCAGGCCGGGCCGGTGACCCGGGTGGCGGCCGCTCCCCCGGCCGCAGCGACGGCGGCGGCCACGGCCGCGTAGTCGGGGTCGGTGTACGCCTCGACCGGGATCGCGTCGAACGACGGCCCGGCGAGCTCCGGGCTCTGCAGCGCCACCTTGAGCGCCTCCCGCTCGACCTCGACGGCGACCTCGTCGGGGCTCTTCTGCGGCGTCCGCGGCCGGCCGCGCTGCGGCGGCCCACCGGTGTCCCCGGTGGTGCGGCGGACCCGCTCGAGCACCTCGGACTCGTCGGTGTTGCCGATCATCCCGGCCAGCTGGCGGGCGTAGGCCGGGCGGAGCGCGTGGTCCTTGATCTGCGCGACAAGCGGCGCGGTCTTCTCCAGCGCGGCCACCCGGCCCTCGACGGTGTCGAGGTCGTAGCTGGCCAGCGTGGTCCTGAGGACGAACGCGATCAGCGGCGTCCGGCGGCCCACCAGGTCACGGACGGCGGCGTCGCCGTGCGCTTGCCGCAGCTCGCAGGGGTCACGGCCATCGGGCTCGACGGCGACGAAGGTCTGGCCGACGAAGCGCTGGTCCTCGGCGAAGGTCTTCATCGCCGCGGCCTGCCCGGCGGCGTCGCCGTCGAAGGTGTAGATGACCTCGCCGCGGAACTCGTCCTGGTCCATGAGCAGCCGGCGCAGCACGCCGATGTGCTCGGGGCCGAACGCGGTGCCGCATGAGGCCACGGCGGTGGTGACGCCGGCCAGGTGGCAGGCCATGACGTCGGTGTAGCCCTCGACGACGACGGCCTGGGAACGGCGGGCGATGTCCCGCTTGGCCCGGTCTATGCCGTAGAGCACGCTGCTCTTCTTGTAGAGCGGCGTCTCCGGGGTGTTGAGGTACTTCGGGCCGGGGTCGTCGTCCATCAGCTTGCGGGCGCCGAAGCCGATGACGTCGCCGGTGATGTCGCGGATCGGCCAGACCAGCCGGCGGTGGAAGCGGTCGATGAGCGTGCCGCGGCTGGACTCCTTGGCCAGGCCCGCGGTCACCAGCTCCTGCTGGGTGAAGCCGCTGCCGCGCAGGTGGCGGGTCAGGCCGTCCCAGCCGCCGGGAGCGAAGCCGCAGCCGAAGTCCAGCGCCACCTGCCGGTCGAAGCCGCGGTCGGCGAGGAACTGCCGGGCCGGTGCGGCCTCCGGGCTGCCCAGCTGCTCGGCGTAGAACGCCGCCGCCGCGGTGTTGGCCGCGACCAGCCGGGCCCGCTGACCGGCCTGCGAGCGGTCCGGGGCGCCGGTGGGCCGGCCGCCGTCGTCCTCGTAGTGCAGCTCGAGGTTGGCCCGCCCGGCCAGCAGCTCGACCGCCTCCGTGAACGAGAGGTGGTCGATCTGCTGAATGAAGGAGATGACGTCTCCACCCACTCCGCAACCGAAGCAGTGGAAGAGGTTCCTCGACGGAGTGACGTGGAAGGACGGCGACTTCTCGTCGTGGAAGGGGCACAGCCCCTTGAGGCTGCCGCCCCCCGCACGCTTCAGCTGCAGGTGCTCGCCGACGATCTCGTCGATCTTCGACCGCTCGCGGACCAGCGCGATGTCGGCGGCCCGGATGCGTCCCTTCCCGGCCATCAGCCCCCGCCTCCGCCACCGTCGCCGTCGCCGCCGGCTCCCCCGGCGCCGGCGGCGTCCCGGCGGGCCAGGACGGACTCCACCCACAGCAGGAAGACCTGCTGGTGCAGCGGCAGCGGGACGTCGGCGGTCAGGGTCGGCCGCGGCGACCAGCCCCCCGTCGTCCCACCGAGCGCCACCTGCCGGTCGCCGTCGGTGTACCGCAGCGCGCTGCGCCACAGCGACGCGCGCGCCGCCTGCAGCACCAGGCCCTCGAGGTCGACGTCCCACGTGCCGCGCCACCACGAGGTCTGCCGGGCGCGCAGCCGCGCCGTCCCCGCCGGGTCCGCCGGCCACCGGCCGACGAGCTCCCGGCCGTCCTTGGCGAGCACCCACTCGCGGTCCTCGACGACGGCCGTGGCCGCCTCCTTCCAGATCGACGCCCGCAGCGTGGCGACGACGACACCGTCGCGCAGCACGGGCCGCACACCCTTCTCGGTGCCGGCGGTGCCTGCCTTGCCCAGCTCGAGAGCCACGTTCCTCACCCGATCCCCGGAGCGCCCGCGATGCTCTCACCGGTCGCGCGGTAGAGCAGGTAGGCAGCCGTCTCGCGGAGGATGTAGCGGAACTGCGTGGCGCGCGTCTGCACCGCCGGGCCCTGCCGGGTCGGCGAGCTGTCGGCGGTGATGCCGGCGTCCTCGGCCATCCGCTCGGCGCGCATGGCGTGCCACGGGTCGGTGACCAGGACGGCCGAGGACCAGCCGCGCTCGTCGAACGCGGCCCCCACGGCCCGCATGCTCTCCAGCGTGTCCACGCCCTCCTCGACCGCCAGCAGGGCGTCCTCGGGGATCCCGGCCTCGGTTAGGTAGGCGCGGCCGGACTCCGCCTCGGTGAACTGGTCGCCGTCGGCCTTGCCGCCGACGGTCACGACCACCGGCGCGACGCCCTCCTCGTACAACGCGAGGGCGTGCTCCAGGCGCGCCTCGAAGATCGACGACGGAACGCCGTTGTACTGCGCCGACCCGAGCACCACGATCGCATCGGAGGCCGGCTGCGCGTCCTGCCGCGCCGTCCACCAGATCGCCGTCGCGGTGGAGACGACGAGCAGGACGACGGCGAGCACCAGAGCGCCGACCACCCGGCCCACCAGGCTCCCCGCGCGCACGCCCACGCGTCATGGGTACCACGCGGGGCCCTCGGTTCCGAGCCGGTGCGACGGGTGTGCCGGGCCACCCCGGCCCCGGTGCAGGGGCCCGCGCCGAGCCTGCGAGAGAAAGGACCCCCCGCCCCCCACCGCTCGCAGGCTCGCGGCGGGCCCCTGCGGGGAGGCCGGAGCAGGGGTCCTTTCTCAGGACCCGGCGCGGTCCGCTCCCAGCGCGGCACGGCCGGCCTCGAGCCGGGCCACCGGCACCCGGAACGGCGAGCAGGACACGTAGTCCAGCCCCACCTCGTGGAAGAAGTGCACCGAGTCCGGGTCGCCGCCGTGCTCGCCGCAGACGCCGAGCTTGAGCTCCGGCCGCGCCGAGCGGCCCTCCTGGACCGCGACCTCCACCAGCCGGCCGACACCCGGCCGGTCCAGCTCCTCGAACGGCGAGACGCCGAAGATGCCCTTGTCCAGGTAGGCGTGGAAGAACGCGGCCTCGACGTCGTCCCGGGAGAAGCCCCAGGTCATCTGGGTGAGGTCGTTGGTGCCGAAGGAGAAGAACTCGGCCGACCGGGCGATCTCGGCGGCGGTGAGCGCCGCGCGGGGCACCTCGATCATCGTGCCGATGAGGACGTCGAGCTCGACGCCGCACTCCTCGAACACCGCCGCGAGCACCTGCTCGGACTCCTCGCGGATCGCCTCGAGCTCCTGCACCGCCCCGACCAGCGGGATCATGATCTCCGGGCGCGGGTCGCCGCCGGCCCGCTTGCGCTCCGAGGCCGCCTCGGCGATCGCCCGCACCTGCATCGCGAACAGCCCCGGCTGGACGAGCCCGAGGCGCACGCCGCGCAGGCCGAGCATCGGGTTCTCCTCGTGCATCCGCCGCACGGCGGCCAGCAGCCGCAGGTTGGCCTCGTCCGGGTGCCCCTCGGCCTCCGCGACCGCCACCCGCACCGAGAGGTCGGTGAGGTCGGGCAGGAACTCGTGCAGCGGCGGGTCGAGCAGCCGCACGGTCACCGGCAGGCCGTCCATGACCTCGAAGATCTCCAGGAAGTCCTGCTTCTGCAGCGGCGCGAGCGCGTCGAGTGCGGTCTGCTTGCCCTCGTCGTCCTCGGCGAGGATCAGCTTCTCGACCATCTGCCGCCGCTCGCCGAGGAACATGTGCTCGGTCCGGCACAGGCCGATCCCCTGGGCGCCGAACCGCCGCGCGCGAGCGGTGTCCTCGGGGGTGTCGGCGTTGGTGCGCACGTCCAGCCGCCGGACCTCGTCGGCGTGGGCGAGGATGCGGTGCACGCTGCGCACCAGATCGTCGGCCTCCGCGGAGTCCGGGTCGATCTCACCCTCGAAGTAGCGGACGACGGCGGGCGCCTCGACCGGCACCTCGCCGAGCCACACCTTGCCGGTGGAGCCGTCGATCGAGATGACGTCGCCCTCCTCGACGACCGTCCCGCCGGGGGCGGTGAAGTGGCGGTTCTTCGTGTCCACCCGCAGCTCCTCGGCGCCGCAGACGCAGGTCTTGCCCATGCCCCGGGCCACGACGGCGGCGTGCGAGGTCTTGCCGCCGCGGCTGGTGAGCACGCCCTCGGCGGCGATCATGCCGGAGAGGTCGTCGGGGTTGGTCTCCCGCCGGACGAGCACCACCTTCTCGCCGCGGTCGGCCCACTGGACGGCGGTCTCCGAGGAGAACACCGCCTTGCCGACGGCGGCGCCGGGCGAGGCGTTCATGCCCTGGGTGAGCTGGGTGGCATCCCCGCCGGAGACGAACCGCGGGAACATCAGCTGGGCGAGCTGTTCGCCGCTCACCCGCCGGACCGCCTCGTCCATGTCGATGAGGCCCTCGTCGACCAGCTGGGTGGCGATCCGGAAGGCCGCCCCCGCCGTCCGCTTGCCGACTCGGGTCTGCAGCATCCAGAGCTTGTTGCGCTCGACGGTGAACTCGATGTCGCACAGGTCGCGGTAGTGGGACTCGAGGGTGCTCATGATCGACAGCAACTCGCCGTAGGCGCCCTCGTCGATGCGCTCGAGCTCGGGCAGCGGCACGGTGTTGCGGATGCCAGCGACGACGTCCTCGCCCTGCGCGTTCTGTAGGTAGTCGCCGTACACGCCCTGCTCCCCGCTGCCCGGGTCGCGGGTGAAGGCGACGCCGGTGCCGGAGTCCATGCCGAGGTTGCCGAACACCATCGAGCAGACGTTGACCGCGGTGCCGGCGTCGCTGGGGATGCGCTCGCGGCGGCGGTAGATGATCGCCCGGTCGGAGTTCCACGAGTCGAAGACGGCGTTGATCGCCAGGTCCAGCTGCTCGCGCGGGTCCTGCGGGAAGTCGCGGCCGCACTGCTCGCGGACGATGGCCTTGAACCGGCCGACGACGTCCTCGAGGTGCCCGGCGTCGAGGTCGAGGTCGGACTCGGTGCCCTGCTCCCGCTTGACCTCGTCGAGGGCGTGCTCGAACAGCTCGCCGTCGAGGTCGAGGACGGTCTTGCCGAACATCTGGATCAGCCGGCGGTAGGAGTCCCACGCGAAGCGCTCGCTGCCGGACTGGGCGGCCAGCCCGCGGACCGACTCGTCGTTGAGGCCCACGTTGAGGACCGTCTCCATCATCCCGGGCATCGACGCGGCCGCACCGGAGCGCACGGACACCAGCAGCGGGTCCGAGGGGTCGCCGAGGGTCTTGCCCATCGCCTTCTCCAGCGCGGTCAGGTGCTCGGTCACCTGGTCGGTGAGGTCCGGCGGGGTGCTGCCGTGCTCGAGGTAGTACCGGCACGCGTCGGTGGTGATGGTGAACCCCGGCGGCACCGGCAGCCCCAGGTTGGTCATCTCGGCCAGGTTGGCGCCCTTGCCGCCCAGCAGGTCCTTCTGGTCCTTGTTGCCCTCGCTGAAGTCGTAGACCCAGGTGGCCGTCCCGGTACCACTGCCCACCGTGCACCTCCGCGCTCGTCCGCCGGCTGCCCTCGCCTGCCGGGGACGGCGCCCCGGGTCCCCCGTCCGCCGCCCCGGCGAGCACGGCCCCGGAGTGCGGTCGCAGGTAGACGTCTCATACGTCCGCTCGGGGCCAGACAGCGATCGTGGCCCACGGGGCGGAGACGCGCCAGCCTCCCGGGCGGCGGTCCCCCTGCAGGTGGGATTACCCCGCCCCCACCCCGCGCGAGCTCGCGGCGGGACCCGGAACGAGGCCGTCGGGCGGGAGACGGTCCTCCTACGAGCGACAGCGGGGGGGATCCCCCGTCAGCCGGCCGAGGTCCCGCAGACGCGGGCACCCTGCTCGCTGACGACGGTGAGGGTGGAGGTGCTGCCGTCGCTCCAGGCCACCTCGACGCGCTGCACCGGTGCGCCGTCCGCCTCGTCGGCGATGGTGCTCCTGATCTCGCCGGTGCCGCCGGGGGCGTACTCGGTGGACAGCGCCTCGGGCGTCACCCGGGCCCGCTCCTCGGCGCAGAGCAGGCCGTGGGCGGTCTCGACGTCGTCCTGGGCCAGCGCGGCGAGGAAGACGCCGGTGACCTCGCGGGCCTGCTCCTCCGGGCTGCCCTTCACCAGCGGCAGGCCGACGGCCATGCCGACGGCGACGGCGACGGTCCCGCCGATGACCGCGAGGATCAGGGCGCGCGCCGGGCGCGGGGTGCCGGTGTGCAGCGGAGCCGGGTCGTCGTCGTAGAGGTAGGGGCCCTGCGTCATGGCACTCACCCGCCGCTCACGAGCAGTTCGGCCCCGGCCGGCGGCCGGGGGTCGTCGCGGTCGGCCAGCCAGCCCTCGGGCAGCGCCACGGGCCGCGGCGGGCTGGTCCGCCCGCGCGGTCCGCCGAGCACCGACGTCGGGTAGGGCTGGTCGGGGATGCCGGCCAGCAGCTCGGCCAGCTCGTCGAGGGCGCTCACCATCGCCAGCGCGCGGCGGACGTCGGAGCCCACGGAGAACCCCTTGAGGTACCAGGCGACGTGCTTGCGGAAGTCGGTGCAGCCGTGCCGCTCGCCCTGCTCCTCGCTCAGCAGCGTGGCGTGCCGGTGCATGACCGCGGCGACCTCGCGCAGCGTCGGCAGGGCGCGGCGGGTCCCCCCGGCGAAGGCGGCGGCGAGGTCGCCGAACAGCCACGGCCGGCCCAGGCAGCCCCGCCCGATGACGACACCGGCGCACCCGGTCTCGGCGACCATCCGCAGCGCGTCGTCGGCCTCCCAGATGTCGCCGTTGCCCAGCACCGGGATGTCGACGGCCTCGACCAGCCGGGCGATGGGTGCCCAGTCGGCGGTGCCGCTGTAGAGCTGGTCGGCGGTGCGCCCGTGCAGGGTGATCGCCGCGGCCCCCTCGTCCTGCGCGATCCGGCCGGCGTCGAGGTAGGTGACGTGGTCGGCGTCGATGCCGATGCGGGTCTTCACGGTGACCGGGACGTCCCTCGCCGCACGCACCGCGGCCCGCACGATGTCGCGGAACAGCACCCGCCGCCACGGCAGCGCGGAGCCGCCGCCCTTGCGGGTCACCTTGGGCACCGGGCAGCCGAAGTTCAGGTCGACATGCGCGGGGCGGGTGCCGGCGACACCCTCGTCCACGAGCATCTCCACCGCCCGTCCGACCGTGGCCGGGTCGACGCCGTAGAGCTGGACCGAGAAGGCGTCCTCCTCGTCGGGCGTCGCGCGGACCATCGACAGCGTCTTCTCGGTGCGCTCGACCAGCGCCCGCGTGGTGATCATCTCGCAGACGTAGAGGCCGGCCCCGAACTCGCGGCACAGCGTGCGGAAGGCCGGGTTGGTGATGCCGGCCATCGGCGCGAGCACCACGGCGGGGTCGACGGTCAGCGCGCCCAGGCGCAGCGCAGCGGGGCCGGTCGCGGGGGACGACGGCCGCTCGAGGACGCTGCTGCTCACGGTCCCAGGGTAGGTGGCGAGGTGGGTCACCCGGCCGTGAGAGGGGAGGCGCCCGGTGCGGTGGACCGACGGGGACCACAACGGCTGGTAGCACCGGCTGCTCCCCGCCCAGGTCCCCCGGGACGCCACCCGGGTGCTGGACGTCGGGTATGGCGCCGGGGCGCTGGCCCGCCGGCTCGCCTCCCGGGTCAGCTCCGTCGACGCGCCGGCCCGCCGCCGGGTGAGCAGTTACGGCCGTCCCGGTCGGCGCGTCCGGCCGTGTCGGCGACCGCAACTGCCCAGTCGGCGCCGAGCCCGCAGCCGCCGCGGTGACGTCAGGCCGCCGACCCCACCAGCCGCAGGTCCGTGTGCTGTGCCAGCACGGTGAAGTCCCGGTCCCGGTGGAGCACGGGCACGTCGTGCCGCAGTGCGACCGCGGCGATGAGGCAGTCGTTGAGCGACCGGGGCGTCTCACCTGCTCGCCGGCACGCCCGGTGGAGGGCGGCCGCTTGCTCGGCGTCCACGGGCGACTCCTGGCGGAGCAGTTCCGCGCCTGCGAGGAAGCGCCGCAGGCGCGCTGCGCGCTCCTCGTCGGTGGTACCGGCGAGCACCTCGAGCAGCACGACATCCGTGGTTGCCGCTCGCCGCTCGTCGATGAGCTGTTCCAGCAGGTCGACCTCAGGGCCACCGGAGTCCCGGAGGAAGGCGATCCACACGGAGGAGTCGACGAGGACGGTCACCCCTCGCCCCACTGAGCGCTGACCTCCGCACCCTCACGGGTCCGGAGGTCCTCAAGGTCCGCTCCCCAGCCGCTGCCGCGCATCGCGTGCATCTCGCGCGCCGTCATCGGCACGACGGACACCTGGCGGAGGGCGAAGTCGACGGCGTCCTTCTTCGTCGCCAACCCGTAGCGGCGCATGACACCGGCGATGAGGTCGTCGTCGATGTCGATGTTCGTCCGGCTCACGCACCGACCATACACATCGATGTGTATGGGATACACCTCCGCGGGTGGACGGGACGCGGTCCCCTCCACCCGCGGAGGTCGACGGTTCAGCAGACGGGCAGCCGGGTCTTGAGGTAGGTCTCGACCTGGTCCAGCCCGACGCGCTCCTGGCTCATCGAGTCGCGCTCGCGGACGGTCACCGCGTCGTCGGTGAGGGTGTCGAAGTCGACGGTGAGGCAGAACGGCGTCCCGATCTCGTCCTGCCGCCGATACCGGCGGCCGATCGCGCCGGCGTCGTCGAAGTCGACGTTCCAGCTCTGCCGCAGCTGCGCGGCCAGGTCACGGGCCTTGGGCGACAGGTCGGCGTTGCGCGACAGCGGCAGGACGGCGGCCTTGACCGGCGCCAGCCGCGGGTCCAGCCGCAGCACGGTGCGGGTGTCGACGCCGCCCTTGGCGTTGGGCGCCTCGTCCTCGGTGTAGCCCTCGATGAGGAAGGCCATCAGCGAACGGGTCAGGCCGGCGGCCGGCTCGATGACGTACGGCGTCCAGCGGGTGTTGCTGGCCTGGTCGAAGTAGGTGAGGTCGGCGCCGGAGTGCTCCGAGTGGGTCTTCAGGTCGAAGTCGGTGCGGTTGGCGATGCCCTCGAGCTCCCCCCACTCCGAGCCCTGGAAGCCGAAGCGGTACTCGATGTCGACGGTGCGCGTCGAGTAGTGGGAGAGCTTCTCCTTCGGGTGCTCGTAGTGCCGCAGGTTCGCGGGGTCGATGCCCAGGTCGGTGTACCAGCGGGTGCGCTCGTCGATCCAGTACTGGTGCCACTGCTCGTCGGTGCCGGGCTCGACGAAGAACTCCATCTCCATCTGCTCGAACTCGCGGGTGCGGAAGATGAAGTTGCCGGGGGTGATCTCGTTGCGGAAGGACTTGCCGATCTGGCCGATGCCGAACGGCGGCTTCTTCCGCGCCGCGCCCATGACGTTCGCGAAGTTGACGAAGATGCCCTGCGCGGTCTCCGGGCGCAGGTAGTGCAGGCCGGACTCGTCCTCGACCGGGCCGAGGTGCGTCTTCAGCATCATGTTGAAGTCGCGCGGCTCGGTCCACGCACCCTTGGTGCCGCAGTTGGGGCAGCTGATGTCGGCCAGCCCGTTCTCCGGGGCCCGGCCCTTCCTGGCCTCGAACTCCTCCTCCAGGTGGTCGGCCCGGAAGCGCTTGTGGCAGTTCTGGCACTCGGTGAGCGGGTCGGTGAACACGCCGACGTGGCCCGACGCGACCCACACCGGGCGCGGCAGAATCACCGAGGAGTCCAGGCCGACGATGTCGTCCCGGCCCTGGACGACGGCGCGCCACCACTGCCGCTTGATGTTGTCCTTGAGCTCGGTGCCCAGGGGCCCGTAGTCCCAGGCGGAGCGGGTGCCGCCGTAGATCTCGCCCGACGGGAAGACGAACCCCCGTCGCTTGCAGAGGTTCACCACCTTGTCCAGGCGTGCGGGGTCGTGCTTGGCGGTGCTGTCGCTCACGGCGAGGGGCTCCATCCGGCTGGCGGTCGGCGGGTTGACCCGTCCACGGTAGTTGCCGCTGGCGGTCCGCTCCCCCGCCGCCCGGCCGGGCGTCCCGGCGCGCGCTGTCGGCGCTGCCCTGCGGTGGCTCACCCACCGCCCACGCTGCGGGGCAGCAGGAGAGGTCAGCGGGGGACCGTGCCGCCGGACCACCCCACGAGGTCGCCGCCCGCCCGCAGGTGCGCGTCGAGGAACCGGACGCCGCCCTCGATCGTGGCGCCGCGCCACAGCATGACCAGCAGGACCGCGCCGAGCACGACGAGCGCGAGCACGACGGCGAGGATCCACGGCCAGGTGCGCCGGCGTCGTCGGGGCTTCGGCCCGACGGTGACCCCGGCCGGCGGCGGACCGCCGAGCTCCAGCGTGCGGTCCGGATCTCCCCGCGACGGGCGGTCGAGTTGCACGGTCGGGTCGTCCTGGCGGACCGGGGGCGTCGTCAGCTCGCCGCGCGCCAGCTGGTTCCGCACGGCACGACCGGGCACCGGAGGGGGGCCGACCTGCACGGTGGGGTCTGCGGACGTGGGGGGTGTTCCGTCGTCCCGCCTGGGCTCGCTCATCGCGCGTCCTCCGTGCTCGACACCGGGTGTCTCAGCCCTGGGGATGCCCACGGAGGGGGTGATCACCCCTCGAGGGCCTGCTCGCCCGGCAGGTAGGCGCCCGGCTCGTCGAGGGCGTACAGCCACACCGGCGCGCCGGCGAGCTTCACCTCCGCGGCCGACAGCGCCCGGCGGTAGGCGCCGACGCCGTCCCACCGGGTGACCAGCGCCCACAGGCCGGCGTCGTCGGTGCAGCGGCCGAGCTCGCCGTCCCGGTACCCGGGGCGAGCGGCGAGCGCGCTCAGCAGGACGTCGACGGCGGCGGCGAAGCCGGCCGCGTCGGCCTCGGGCACCCGCAGCCGGGTCACCACGAACACGATCAGCCTCCTGTCGGTGCGGCCTCGTCCCGGGCCTGCGGAGCGTGGGGCGGACGGGTCCCTGCTCAGGCGCTGCCGAAGCGGCGCTGCCGCGAGGCGTACTCCTCGCACGCGGCCCACAGGTGCCGGCGGTCGAAGTCCGGCCAGAGCGTGTCGAGGAAGACGAACTCGGCGTAGGCCGACTGCCACAGCAGGAAGTTGCTGGTGCGGTTCTCCCCGGAGCTGCGCACGAACAGGTCGACGTCGGGCATGTCGGGCTCGTCGAGGAAGCGGGCGACGGTGCCCTCGTCGACCTTGGCCGGGTCGAGCCGGCCCGCCGCGACCTCGCGGGCGATGGCCGCGGCGGCGTCGGCGATCTCGGCCCGGCCGCCGTAGTTGACGCACATGGTCAGCGTCAGGACGTCGTTGTCCTTCGTGAGCTCCTCGGCGACCTCGAGCTCCTTGATGACGCTGCGCCACAGCCGCGGACGGCGGCCGGCCCAGCGCACCCGCACCCCGAGCTCGTGCATCTCGTCGCGGCGGCGGCGGATGACGTCGCGGTTGAACCCCATGAGGAAGCGGACCTCGTCGGGGCTGCGCCGCCAGTTCTCGGTGGAGAAGGCGTAGGCGCTGATCGCCGTGACCCCGAGCTCGATGGCGCCCTCGACGCAGTCGAACAGCGAGGACTCCCCCGCCTCGTGCCCGGCGGTGCGCGGCAGTCCGCGCTGCTTGGCCCAGCGACCGTTGCCGTCCATCACGATCGCGACGTGGCCGGGCACCCTGTCCGGCGGCAGCTGCGGCGGGCGGGCCCCCGACGGGTGCGGGTTCGGGGCCTTCACCTCACGCCTCACTCAGCAGACCTGCTCCCCGGCGCGGCGCCGTCGGATCGGACCGGTCGACCAGCGGCAGCGAGCGCAGCCCGCGCTCCAGGTGCCACTGCAGCAGCGCGGCGACCAGCCCGCTGCCCTCACGGCGGTTGGCGTTCTGGCTGGCCTCGGCGGCGTCCCAGTCGCCCGTCAGCAGCGCGTCGAGCAGCTCGACGGTGGCCGGGTTGGGCATCGCCGAGCCGGTCGGGCGGCAGGGCGGGCAGACCATGCCGCCGGCGGGCACCGAGAAGTGCCGGTGCGGACCCTCCTCGCCGCAGCGGGCGCAGCCGCCGAGCGCCGGCTCCCACCCGGCGACCGACATCGCGCGCAGCAGGAAGGCGTCCAGCACCAGGCCGGCCGGGTGGGTGCGCTCGGACAGCGCCCGCAGCGCCCCGATGACCAGGAGGAACAGCCGCAGCGAGGGCTCCTTCTCCTCGGCGGTGAGCCGGTCGGCGGTCTCCAGCACCGCGGTGCCGGCGGTGTAGGCCGGGTAGTCGGTGACGATCGACTGGCCGTAGGCGCGGATCGACTCGGCCTGGCTGACGATGTCGAGGGTGCGGCCGGTGTAGAACTGCAGGTCGACGTGGCTGAACGGCTCCAGCCGGGCGCCGAACTTGCTCTTGGTGCGGCGCACGCCCTTGGCCACCGCGCGCACCTTGCCGTGCCGGCGGGTGAGCACCGTGACGATCCGGTCGGCCTCGCCCAGCTTCTGGGTGCGCAGGACGATGCCCTCGTCCCGGTACAGGGACTTCGGTGTGGTGCTCATCAGTAGCCGAGCCTGTTCAGCTTCTTCGGGTCGTCCTGCCACTCGCCGAGCACCGTGACGTGCAGGTCCAGGTGCACCCGGGCGCCGAGCAGCGCCTCGATGCCGGGTCGGGCCTCGCTGCCGATCGCCTTGATGACCTGCCCGCCCTTGCCGAGCAGCATCGGCTTCTGGCTGGGGCGCTCGCAGTGCAGCAGGGCGTGGACCTCGACCAGCTCGCCGCCGTCCCGCTTGGGGTCGGGACGTCGGGTCATCTCCTCGATCGTGACGGCGAGGGAGTGCGGCACCTCCTGGAACACCTTCTCCAGGGCGGCCTCGCGGACCAGCTCGGCGATCTGCCGCTCGACGTCCTCGTCGGTGGTCTGCTCCTCCGGGTAGAGCGGCGGGCCCTCCGGCAGCAGGCCGACCAGCAGGTCCTCGAGCAGCTCGACCTGGTCGCCCCGCACCGCGCTGACCGGCACGACCTCGGCGGCCTCGACCAGCTGGCTGGCGGCCAGCAGCTGCTCGGCGACCTGCTTCTTCGACGCGGCGTCGGTCTTGGTCACCACGACGACGACCGGCGCCTTGACCTCGCGCAGCTGGCGGGCGATGAACCGGTCCCCGGTGCCGACGGGCTGGTCGGCCGGCACGCAGAAGACGACGACGTCCACCTCGGACAGGGTGTCGCGGACGACGTCGTTGAGCCGGCGGCCGAGCAGGCTCCTGGGCTTGTGCAGCCCGGGGGTGTCGACGAGCACGAGCTGACCGCCGGGCCGGTGGACGACGCCGCGGATGGCGTGCCGCGTGGTCTGCGGGCGGTTGCTGACGATGCCGACCTTCTCGCCGACCAGCGCATTGGTCAGCGTGGTCTTGCCGGCGTTGGGGCGGCCCACCAGACAGGCGAAACCGCTGCGGTACGGCGGCTGGTCCGGCGGGGTCACGTGTCCATCCTCCCACCCACCGCCGACACCCTCCGTCACCTCCCGGCGGTCTCCGCAGAAACCGCCAGGGGCTCAGACGGTGGCGCGGACGGCCCCGTCCGGGCCGGCGAGGACGACCGGCGCGGACGGCGTCAGGTCGTGGACGGCGGCCAGCCCGGCCTCCTCGACGGCGTCGGCGGCCGAGACGACGGCCGCGGCCTCCAGGCCCTCGACCCCGCTGGAGACGGCGGCGGCGACGGCCGCCTGCAGCGCGGAGAGCTGCAGCGAGGGCAGGGTCACCGTGGCGGCGAGGTAGGTGCGGCCGTCGGTGTCGCGGACCGCCGCACCCTCCGGAGCACCGGTGCGGCCACGCGCGGAGCGGGCCAGGGTGACGAGCTTGGCGTCCTCGGGCTGCAGGTCACTCACGGGAGGTCACCCTTCCACGGCGCCGGCGGGCTCCTCGACACGGGTGGCGCCGGAGGCCGGAGCCCCCGAGGCGGTCGCTCCGGAGGCCTGCGGCTCCTCGCCGTCGGCGGGCTCGGCCTCCTCGGGCACCCGGCAGACCAGGAGGGTGTCGATCCGGTTCCGCCGTCCGCCGGTGCTCTCGGCGACCAGCCGCAGCCCGGCGACCTCGGCCTGCGAGCCCTCGATCGGCACCACGCCGAGCTCGCGGGCCAGCAGGCCGCCGACGGTCTCGACGTCGTCGTCCTTCGGCAGCTCGACGTCGAAGAGCTCGGCGAGGTCCTCGACCGGCAGCCGGGCGGTGATCCGCACCGAGCCGTCGGACAGCTCCTCCACCGGGGGTCGCTGGAACCGGTCGTGCTCGTCGGCGATCTCGCCGACGATCTCCTCGAGGATGTCCTCGATCGTCACCAGCCCCGCGAAGCCGCCGTACTCGTCGACGACGATCGCGATGTGGATGCGCTGGGCCTGCATGTCCCGCAGCAGCTCGTCGACCGGCTTGGACTCCGGCACGAACGTCGGCGTGCGCATCAGCTCCTCGACCCGCACGTCGTTACGGACGTCCTGGCCGGCCTGGGTCCGGCGGATGAGGTCCTTGAGGTAGATGACCCCGACGACGTCGTCGACGTTCTCGCCGATGACGGGGATGCGGCTGAAGCCGCTGCGCAGGGCCAGCGCCAGCGCCTGCCGGAGGGACTTGTTCCGCTCGATCCAGACGACGTCGGTGCGCGGCACCATGACCTCGCGGGCGATGGTGTCACCCAGCTCGAACACCGAGTGAATCATGTTGCGCTCGCCGGACTCGACGACGCCGCGCTCCTCGGCCATGTCGACCAGCTCGCGCAGCTCGACCTCGGAGGAGAACGGTCCGTCGCGGAAGCCGCGGCCGGGCGTGATCATGTTGCCGATCAGGATGAGCAGCGTGGCGATGGGCCCGAGCACCCGGCCCAGCAGCCGGACGACGCCGGCGCCGGCCAGCGCGGTGGCGTAGGCGTGCTGGCGGCCGAGCGTGCGCGGTCCGACGCCGACCAGCACGTAGCTGACGACGGTCATCACCCCGGCCGCGACCAGCACCGCCTGCCAGCCCCCGCCCCAGATCCGGTAGAGGATGACCGCGACCAGGGTGGCGGCCACCATCTCGCAGGCGATCCGCAGCAGGAGCAGCAGCGCCACGTGCCGGGCCCGCTCGGCGACGACGTCGGAGAGCACGCCGGCCCGCTTGACGCCGTCCCGCCGCATCTCGTCGACGCGCGCCTTGGACACCCGCTGCAGCGCGGCGTCCATCGCGCCGAACAGGCCGGCGAGCGGGATCAGGCAGACGGCGATCACCAGCAGGGTGATCTCGCCGGAGGTCATCGTGGGACCGGCCCCCGGTCGACGGCCTCACCGGTCATCGGCGCCCGCGGGGCGGCGCGCCAGCCGTCGAGCAGCTTGGACTGCAGGCCGAACATCTCCTTCTCCTCGTCGGGCTCCATGTGGTCGTAGCCCAGGAGGTGCAGCACGCCGTGGGTGGCCAGCAGGATCAGCTCGTCGTCCATCGTGTGCCCGGCCGCGCGGGCCTGGCGGATGGCCACCGAGGGGCACAGGACGACGTCCCCGAGCAGGGCCGGGCCCGGATCGGGCTCGTCGGGACGGCCGGTGTCCAGCTCGTCCATCGGGAAGGCGAGGACGTCGGTCGGCCCCTTCTCCCCCATCCAGCGCTCGTGCAGCGTGCTCATGTAGTCCGCGTCGACGCAGAGCACCGACAGCTCGGCCATCGGGTTGACGCCCATCTCGGCCAGCACGTACGTGCAGATGGCGGCGAGGGAGGACTCGTCGACGGCGATCTCGGACTCGTTGGCGACCTCGACGGGCACGGTGCTCAGCTCCCCTGGCGGCGCGGCCGCGAGGGCCGGGCCGGCGGCTGGGCGGCCGCCGGACGGCCCTGGTTGTTGGCGGTGTCCCAGCGCTCGTAGGCGTCGACGATGTCCCCGACCAGCCGGTGGCGGACGACGTCGGCGCTGGTCAGGTTGGAGAAGTGCACGTCCTCGATGCCGTCGAGGATCTCGCGCACGATCCGCAGCCCGCTCTGTGCCCCACCGGGCAGGTCGACCTGGGTGACGTCGCCGGTGACCACGATCTTGGAACCGAAGCCGAGCCGGGTCAGGAACATCTTCATCTGCTCGGCGGTGGTGTTCTGCGCCTCGTCGAGGATGACGAACGCGTCGTTGAGCGTGCGCCCGCGCATGTAGGCCAGCGGCGCCACCTCGATGGTCCCCGACTGCATCAGTCGCGGGATGGACTCCGGGTCGACCATGTCGTGCAGCGCGTCGTACAGCGGCCGCAGGTAGGGGTCGATCTTCTCGCTCAGCGTGCCGGGCAGGTAGCCGAGCCGCTCGCCGGCCTCGACGGCCGGGCGGGTGAGGATGATCCGGTTGACCTGCTTGGTCTGCAGCGCCTGCACGGCCTTGGCCATCGCCAGGTAGGTCTTGCCGGTACCGGCCGGGCCGATGCCGAAGACGATGGTGTGCGTGTCGATGGCGTCGACGTAGCGCTTCTGGTTCAGCGTCTTGGGCCGGATCGTGCGCCCGCGGCGACTGATGATGTCCAGGCTCAGCACGTCGGCCGGCCGCTCGGAGCCGCCGGCGCGCAGCATCCCGATGACCCGGCGCACCGAGTCCGGGCGCAGTGCCTGGCCGGTGCCCAGCAGGGCGATCAGCTCGTCGAACACCGCGACGGCGAAGGCGTTGTCGGCCGGCTGGCCGGTCACCGCGATCTCGTTGCCGCGCACGTGGACGTCGGTGTCGACCTCGTTCTCCACGAGGCGCAACAGCTCGTCGCCGGAGCCGAGCAGGGCGACCATCGACACGGAGTCGGGGACGGTGATCGTGGTCCGGACGGCGGTGGGGGCGGAGTCCCCCAGACCGGTTCCGGACTGGGCGGGCGTGCCGAGATGGCCGTCCGCCGCTGCAGCCTGTGCGGAGGCCTCACGCGAGGTGGGCGCTCCGGGCACCGAGACGTTCGAGGAGGAGTCGGGCAAGAACCCTCGACCCTGCCTTCCTGCGAGAGGAGGTGCGGACTCGTCGAGTCTACCCGCGCCCGGAGGCACGGAACCGCCGCCGGCGACCGTCGCTCACCGACCCGGGTAGGTGGCCTTCCCCGGTCCGTCAGCAGGAGCCCCGGACCACCGCGGCAGGTCAGCGCCCTGCGTAGGTGGCCTTCCCCGGTCCGTCGGCGAGGAAGGACGCCACCGCGCCACGCAGGTCCTCGGTGGCGAACAGCGCGCCGGACACCTCGGGGACCAGGTCGTCGGCGGCCCGCGCGCCCTGGCGGACCGCGGTGGTGACCAGCTGCTTGGTCGCGGCGTGCGCGACGGTCGGGCCGGCGGCCACCTGGTGGGCGTAGGCGCGGGCGGCCTCGGCGAAGCCGTCGTCGGGGAGGACCCGGTTGACCACGTTCCACCGCTCCAGGACGGCGGCCGGGTAGCGCTCGCCGGTGAAGACGAACTCCTTGGCCCGCGCGGACCCGGCCCGCTCGGCCAGCCGCTGCGGCCCGCCCATCGACGGGGTCAGCCCGACGACGATCTCGACCAGCCCGAACGACGCCTTCTCGGCGGCCAGCAGGACGTCGCAGGCCAGCGCCAGCTCGAACGCGGCGGTGAGGGTCAGCCCGTGGGCGGCGAAGACGGTGGGCACCGGGAGGTCCTCGAACGTCTGCGCCACCCGCAGCAGCCGCCGCCACAGCTCGGCACCCTGCTCGGCGGGCCCGGGACCCTCGGCGATGTCGCGGAACACCGTGACGTCGACGCCGCCGGAGACGACCCTGCCCCGCGCCTCGACCAGCACCGCCCGGGCCCGCGCGGGGTCGGCCGGGTCGGTGAGCCGGACGAGCTCGTCGGCGACCGCCTCGACCGCGTCGAACACCGCGGCGTCGAAGAGGTTCAGCGGCGGGGAGTCCAGGACGACGACGGCCACGTCGCCGTCCCGTTCGATGCGCACGGGCGCCGGATCGCCGGTCGGGGTGTCGGTCATGGTCGGCAGCCTGGCAGACGACGGATCCGGGTACCGGGCGACCGTGACCGACCGCTCTCCCTACACCCTCACCTCGGCCGCCGTGACCGCGACCGCCGTCGTCGGTGGCGTCGGCACCCGCTGGTACCGCGGGCTGGACGAGCCGCCGTGGCAGCCGCCGAGGTGGGCGTTCGGCCCGGCGTGGACGGTGCTCCACGGACTGCTCGCCGTCGCGGGCGGCCGGGCGCTCACCGTCGGCGGGGAGGGGCGCGGCGCCGCTACCTGCGGGCCCACCTCGCCGACCTGGCGCTCAACGCCGGCTGGACGTGGCTGTTCTCCCGCGCCCGGCGGCCGGCGCTCGCGACGGCCGAGGCCGTGCTGCTGGCGGCGTCGACGGCCGACCTCGCGCGCCGCTCCTGGGTGCTGGACCGCCGGGCCGGGGCCGCGCTGGTGCCCTACGTGGCGTGGACGGCGTTCGCAGCCGCCCTGACCGCGGCGATCGCCCGCCGCAACCCGCGCTGACCGTCCGGTCGCTCAGCCGGGCGGCCAGCGCAGGTCGCGCCCGCCGAGGACGTGCAGGTGGAGGTGGAGCACGGTCTGCCCGGCCGCGGGGCCGGTGTTGGTGACGACGCGGTAGCCCGGCTCGACGCCGTCCTCGGTAGCCAGGCCCTCCTGGACGGCCACGGCCGAGGCCGCACGGACGACGGCGCCCAGCAGGTCGGGGTCGGCGTGCGCCAGCGCGGCCACCGTCGGGTGGTGCTCCTTGGGCACGACCAGCACGTGGGTGGGCGCCTGCGGGTTGATGTCCCGGAAGGCCAGCGTCCGGTCGGTCTCGTGCACGACGTCGGCCGGGATCTCGCCCGCGACCATGCGGCAGAACAGGCAGTCGGTCACGCGCCGACCCTAAGAGGACCCCCTCCTCCCCGCCCCTCGCAAGCTCGGGGCGGTGCCCTGGAGGGGGCCGCCCGTCCTCCCCTCGGAGGACCCTCGTGCCCCCGCCACTCGCAGGCTCGCGGCGGGACCTGCACGTGGGCCGTCAGGGCTCGCGGCGGTGCCCGGGACGGGGCCGGAGCGTCACCGCTGGCCGGGCGTGCCCTCGATCCCCAGGTAGGCCTGCACGATGCGCTCGTCGGCGAGCAGCCCGGCCGCCGGGCCGGAGTGCACGACCTCGCCGCTCTGCAGCACGTAGCCGTGATCGGCCGCGCGGAGCGCCCGGCGGGCGTTCTGCTCGACGAGCACCACGGTGGTCCCCGACGCCCGGATCTCCTCGATCACCCGGAAGACCTCGTCGACGATCTTGGGCGCGAGCCCCATGGACGGCTCGTCCATGAGCACGACCGCCGGCGCGGCCACCAGGGCGCGGGCGATGGCGAGCATCTGCTGCTCGCCGCCGGAGAGCGCACCGGCGGGCAGCGCCCGGCGCTCGGCCAGCACCGGGAAGCGGTCGTACACCGCGTCGATGGACCGCTGGGCGGTCCCGCGGGTGTGCCACGCGCCCATCTGGAGGTTCTCCTCGATGGTGAGCGTGGCCAGGATCTGCCGCCCCTCGGGGACCTGCACGAGCCCGCGGCCCACCAGTTTGTGGGCGGGGGTCCGGGTCACGTCCCGTCCCTGGAAGGTGATCCGCCCGCCCGCCGGGCGCAGCAGCCCCGAGACGGCGTTGATGACCGAGGACTTTCCGGCGCCGTTGGCCCCGACCAGGGTCACCAGGGAGCCCTGCTCGACGGCGAAGGAGACCCCGCGGACAGCCTCGACCCGGCCGTAGCTGACCCGCAGGTCCTCCACGCTCAGGATGGGGGTGCTCACGTCGCGTTCCTCGGGGTGGTGTCCGGGATGTCGAGCGTGCCGGCCGCGCTCGGGTCCACGTTGGTGACGGCGTCGGGCGTGGGGGCGCCGCTGCCCCCGGTCGGGTCGGCCAGGGTCCCGTCGGCGACCGAGCTCCCGCCCGGGTCGTCGTCCGCCGTGCCAAGGTAGGCCTCGATCACGGCCGGGTCGGCGGCGATCTCCGCCGGCGTCCCGCTGGCGATGACCTCGCCGAAGTCGAGGACGACGACCCGGGTGCAGGTCTCCAGGACCATGCCGACGTTGTGCTCGATGAACAGGATCGTCAGCCCGCCCTGCGCCAGCGACCGGATGAGCTCGGACAGCTGCGCGGCCTCGACGTGGTTCATGCCGGCCGCCGGCTCGTCGAGGATGAGCAGCGAGGGTTCCGCGGCGAGCGCGCGGGCGATCTCCAGCCGGCGCTGGTCGCCGTAGGACAGCGACGACGCCCGGTTGCCCGCCAGGTCGCCGAGCCCCACCCGCCGGAGGCAGCGGGCCGCGTGCTCGAGGGCCGCCCGCTCGTCGCGCCGGGCCGAGGGCAGCCACAGCAGGCGGCGCAGGAAGGTCGGTCGGCTGACCAGGTGTGCGCCCACGAGCACGTTCTCCAGCGCCGACAGCCGGTTGAACAGCTTGGAGTGCTGGAAGGTCCGGCTCACCCCGGCCGCCGCCACGCGGTGCACCGGGGTCCGCCCGATCGTCGTCCCGAGCACCGTGGCGCTGCCCGAGCTGGGCGGCACCAGGCCGCTGATCATGTTCACCAGGGTGGTCTTGCCCGCACCGTTCGGACCGATCAGACCCACGACCTCGCCGCTGCGGATCTCCAGGTCGACGCCCCGGACGGCGTGCACCCCGCCGTACTCCTTGGCCAGGCCGGTCAGGCTGACCACCGTCTCCCCGGCGGCCGGGTGCGCGCGAGCGGCCAGCCGCGGCGCGGGGTCGGCGGCACTGCCCGGGCCCCCCGACGAGGACGGGACGCGGGTGCGCCGCGGGATCAGGCTGGTCAGCCCGCCCGGCAGGAAGAGGATCACCACGAGCAGCAGCAGGCCGGCGAGGAAGGGGCGGATCCAGCCCGCCTCCACCCCGACCGCCCGCTGGATCTCGGGGATCATCGTCTGGAACCCGCTGCCCAGGATCGGGCCGAGGAACATGGTGGAGCCGCCGACCACGGCGGTGACCAGGCCGTCCACGGCCGCGGTGAAGTCGAAGTCGCTGGGTGCGATGAGCCGGACGTAGTAGGCGAACAGCACGCCGTACAGCCCGGCCACGGCGCCGGAGGTGACGAAGGCGGCGAGCCGGTGGCGGCCCACGTCGATGCCCATGGACCGGGCGGCGAGCTCGTCCTCCCGGATGGCCTCGAGCGCCCGGCCGTACCGGGAGCGGCCCATCCGCCAGAACCAGTACGCGACGACGGCCAGCGCCGTCCAGGCCATCCCGACGGTGAGGATGCGTGGCACCGCGAGCCCCTGCGCGCCGCCGGTCCACTCCTGGTTGAGCAGCACGACCCGCACCGCCTCGGCGAACCCGAGCGTGGCGATGGCGAGGAAGACCCCCCGCAGGTGCATCGTCGGCAGGCCCAGCACCACGGAGGCGACGGCGCCGACGGCCATGCCGATGACGACGGCGGTCAGCAGGGCGGGCACGTCGCCGACGTCGTCCCCGCTGGGCGCGAGGGTGGCGGCCGAGAAGGCCGCCACGGAGGCGAACCCGGCCTGACCGAGACTCAACTGCCCGGCGATCAGGACGGCGTAGAACGAGTAGGCGAAGATCGCCCCGAGGGCGATGAAGGTCAGCGTGGTGGCGTACTGGGCGAGCATCAGACCTCGCGGACCTTCCGGGCGCCGAGCAGGCCCTGCGGGCGCACCAGCAGGATCAGGAACAGCAGCCCGAAGGCGATCACGTCACGCCAGGACGACCCGATGTACTGGACGGCGAACACCTCGGCCAGCCCCAGCACGAGGCCGCCGATGAGCGCTCCGGGCAGCGAGCCCATGCCGCCGACGATGATGACGGCCAGCCCCTTGAGCTCGATCGCCGAGCCCATGCCGAGCTGGGCGGTGTTCACGTTGATCGCGAACAGCACGCCGGCGACCGCGCCCAGCGCCGAGGAGATGGCGAAGGTGACGGCGGTGATCCGGTCGACGTCCACACCGAGCACCCGGGCGGCGGTCGGGTTCTCCGCGACGGCGCGCATGCCACGGCCCAGGCGGGTCCGGGTGACCATGTACGTCAGCCCGACCATGAGGGCGAGGGAGACGGCCAGGATGACCACCTGCGCCAGGGTCACCTGCGCGCCGGCCACGTCGAACCGGGTCTCGGGGAAGGACCCGGGCGGGAACCGGCGGGTGTCCGGGCCGTAGCGCCACTGCAGCAGGGCGATCAGCATCCCGGCCAGGGCGATCGAGGAGATCAGCCCGGCGAAGTGGGCGTCGGCGCGGCCCTTCAGCGGCCGGAAGGCCAGCCGCTCGATCACCAGGCCGAGCACGGCGCCGAAGACGAACACGACGGGCAGTGCCGCCCACAGCGACAGCCCGCCCCGCTCGACCAGCTCGATGCCCACGAAGGCCGAGGCGGCGAACACCGCGGGGTGAGCCAGGTTCAGCCGGTCCAGGATCCCGAAGACCAGGGTGAAACCGATGGCGAACAACGCGTAGATCGAACCGATGAAGATGCCGTTGAGGAGCTGCTGCACAGCCGTTCCTGTCTGGTGGTGTGTGCGGGTACCGGCCCACCGGCGCGGGAGGCGGCGGGAGCCCCCTCCGGCCGGGTGGACCGGCCGGAGGGGCTGCCGGGTCACTCCAGGACGGCGAACGTCCCGTCGCGGACGACCTGCACGACGGCCGGGTGGACGGCGTCCCGGTTCTCGTCGATGGAGAACTCGCCGAGCACGGTCGGGACGTTCTCCAGCTCGCCGAGCGCCTGCTTGAGGCTCTCGCGGTCGGCGGCGCAGTTGGCGCGGACGGCCTGGTCGACGAGCATCAGGCCGGCGTAGGCCTGGGCGGCGAACTGGTCGGGCTGGGCGCCGTACTCGGCCTCGAAGTCCGCCAGGAAGGCGGTGTTCTCGGGGTTGTCGGAGGCGGAGTTCCACGCCGCACCGACGACGACACCCTCGGCCGCCTGGCCCGCGTCGGCCATCAGGCGGGGGTTGTTGAACCCGTTGCCCCCGATGATCGGCACGTCGATGCCCAGCTCGCGGGCCTGGGTCACCAGCGGGATGGCGGCCTCGATCAGCGCCGAGACGACGATCGCGTCGGGGTCGCTCTGCTGGGCCTGGGTGAGCAGGGCGCGGAAGTCGGTGTCAGCCTTGGAGAAGGTGATCGTCTCGCTCACCGTGACGCCCTGCTCCTCCAGCGCGGCCGCGAAGGCCTGGTAGCCGGACTCGGTGAACGCGTCGTCGTTGCTGTACATCACGACCACGTCCTGCAGCCCGAACTCCTCGGTGGCCGTGGCGATGGTCTGCGGGATCACCGCCTGTTCCGTGAGCGAGTTCCGGAAGATGTAGTCGCCGATCTCCGTGACTCCGGCGGCGGTGTTGGAGATGCCGAGCACCGGGACCCCCGCCTCCTGGGCGATCGGGTCGGCCTGCACCGCGGCGTTGGACAGGGTCGGACCGATGATGAGGCTCACGCCGTCGTTCACGAACTGGTCGAACAGGGTGATGCCCTGCCGCGGGTCGGTCTGGTCGTCCTCGATCCGCAGGTCGTAGGTGACGCCGCCCTTCTCGGCCAGCTGCGCGGCAGCCAGCTCCAGCCCGCGCTGCTGGGACTCGCCATAGCTGGCCGCGGCGCCGGTCAGGCTGAGCACGGCGCCGATGGGCACCTCGCCCCCGATGGTGCAGGAGTCCCCGGTCCCCTCGCCGGCGAGCTCGCCCGAGGCAGCCGTACCGCCGCCGCCTCCGTCGCCGGAGCCGCAGGAGGCGAGGACGAGGACCGCCGCGGTGGCCGCGGCGGCGGTGCTGAATGAAACGCGCATGTCTCTCCCCTGGTCGTGCACGGCGGCCGCGCCGGCCCGGCGGGGCCGCGTCGCGGCCTGACGACCGGCCGGGGACCGGGCCCCTCCGCGCGGACGTCGTGCGGCCGGCCGGTGTCCGGGCGACCCGTGGCAGCCGACACAGTAAGCACCCGCGGGCGGTGGTCCGCCGCGGGGCCGGACCACCGTGCCCAGAACGTGACCTGGGTGATCGCGGCCGGGACCGTCCGGCGCGGCAGGGCCACGCGCGGTACAGGATGGAGGCCTCGTTCCCGTTCCCCGGAGGTCTCCCGTGTCCGCACCTTCCCCCCGCGCCAGGACGTAGTGGGCGCCCGCCGCGTCGCCCGGTCGGGTGGCCCCGAAGCCCAGTCCCTGCTCCCCCGCCGCACCCTGCTGGCCGGCGCCGGCGTCGCCCTCGCCGCCGCGGTGACCGGCTGCGGCCGCTCCGCCGCCTCGACCTCCCCCGGCCCGCTGCGCGTCGGCGCCATCCCCGACCAGGACCCCGAGGTCCTCCAACGCCTGCACGGCACCGTCTCCGACGCGATGTCGCGAGCGCTCGACCTCGAGGTGGAGTACACCCCGGTCACCGACTACGCCGCCGCCGTCTCCCTCTTCCGCACCGGCGACCTCGACCTCGTGTGGTTCGGCGGGCTCACCGGCGTCCAGGCCCGGCTGCAGACCCCGGGAGCCGAGCCGGTCGCCCAGCGCGACATCGACCGGGCGTTCACCTCGGTGTTCGTCGTCAACGCCGGCACCGGGCTCGCGCCGTCCGACGACCTCACCGCGCTGGCCCCGCTGCGGTTCACCTACGGCAGCGAGACCTCGACGTCGGGGCGGCTGATGCCCGCGTGGTTCCTGCGCGAGGCCGGCGTGGACCCGCAGGGCTTCCCCGGCGGGCCCGGCTTCTCCGGCTCGCACGACGCCACGCTCGCGCTGGTTGCCTCCGGCAGCTACCAGGCCGGGGTGCTCAACGCCCAGGTCTGGCGGTCGCGCACCGCGGAGGGCGCGGTCGACCCGGCGGTCGTGCGCTACGCCGAGACCCCGCCGTACTCCGACTACCACTGGCTGCTCGGCCCGCGGGCCGCCGAGCGGACCGGCGTCCCCGGCCTGAGGAACCGGCTGCTGGACTTCTTCACCGGCCTGCCCGCCGGCTCACCCGTGCTGGAGCTCTTCGGGGCGGGGGCCTTCGTCCCCGTGCGGGCCTCCGACCACGACCGGATCGAGGAGATCGGCCGCGACCTGGGGCTGGTCAGCTGACCGCCGTCCTGCGGCTGGACGGCGTCACGGTCCGGTTCGGCGGGACGACGGCGCTGGCCGGGGTCGACCTGGCGGTCGGGCCCGGCGAGCGGGTCGCCGTCGTCGGCGCCTCGGGAGCCGGCAAGTCCACGCTGCTCGCAGTGGCGAACGGGGCGGTGCCGCCCACCGCCGGGACGGTGCGGGTGCTCGGCGCCGACCCGGCCGCGCTGTCCGGGCGGGAGCGCCGCCGGCTGCGGGCTCGGGTCGGCACCGTGCACCAGGCGCTGGAGCTGGTCGGCCGCCTGCGCGTGGTGCACGACGTCAACGCCGGCCGGCTGGCGCAGTGGTCGGCAGCCCGGGCGGCCTGGTCGCTGGTGCGCCCGCAGGGCCTGCCCGAGGTGCTCGCGGCGCTGGAGCAGGTGGGCCTCGCCGACCGCGCGTTCGAGCGCACCGAGCGGCTCTCCGGCGGTCAGCGGCAGCGGGTGGCGATCGCCCGCCTGCTGGTGCAGCAGCCGGACCTGGTGCTGGCCGACGAGCCGGCGTCCGCGCTGGACCCGGTGCTCGCCGACCGGGTGCTGACGCTGCTCGGCGAGCCGGCCCTGGCCCGCGGCGGCGCGCTGGTGGCGGCGCTGCACGACCCCGGGCTGGTGCGGCGGCACTGCGACCGGGTGGTGGGGCTGGCCGAGGGCCGGGTCGTGCTCGACCGCCCGGTGGCCGCGCTGTCGGCGACCGACCTGGCGGAGTTCTACGGAGCGGCGACGTGACCGAGCCCGCGAGGTCACGCGAGGGCAGAGCACCTGGCGGCACGGCGCTGACGAGCGCCGGCGAGGCGGCGTCGTGACGGCGCTGCTCGACCGCGCGGTGGCCCCGCCGGTGCTGCGGCGGGACCGGCGCCGCTGGGCGTGGGGTGGAGGCGCAGCGGCGGTGCTGCTCTGGTCGCTGGCCGGCGCGGGTCTGTTCAGCGGGGACGTGGTGAACCCGGGCGGGACGGCGCAGTTCGGCCGCTTCGCCTCCGCTGCCCTCGTCCCGGCGCTGGACGCGCAGTTCCTCGGCGTCCTGGCGCGGTCCGCGCTGGTCACGGTCGCCTACGCCGCGGCGGGCACCGCCCTGGCGCTCGTGCTGGGCGCGGGGGGTGCGGTGCTGGTCTCGCGCACCACGTGGGGAAGGCGCCGAGCCGGCTGGTTGGCCGCCCGGGGCGTGCTCGCCGTCCCGCGGGGGCTGCACGAGGCGGTGTGGGGGCTGCTGCTGGTCAACGTGCTCGGCCTGGACCCGTGGGTGGGCGTGCTGGCCATCGGGCTGCCCTACGGTGCCGGAACCGCCAAGGTCTTCGCCGACCTGGTCGACGAGGTGCCCCGCGGGGCGTACCGGGCGCTGCGGGCCGCGGGAGCCGGGCGCCCGGCCGCGGCGCTCTACGGGCTGCTGCCGCCGGCCGCGGGCGGGCTGCTGTCCTACGCGCTCTACCGGCTGGAGTGCGCGGTCCGCTCCGCCGTCGTCCTCGGGATGGTCGGCGCCGGCGGGCTGGGCTACCAGCTGGCGCTGTCGTTCGCGTCGCTGCGCTGGGAACAGGTCTGGAGCGCGGTCTACGCGCTGTCGCTGCTCTGCCTGGTCGCCGACGTGGCGGGGCGGGCGGTGCGCCGGCGACTGGCCGCGCCCCCGCCGTCCGACCGCCGCGACCCGGTGCTGACCGGGACCGTCGCCGGCACCGTCGTGCTGGTCGGGTGGTCGTGCTGGTACCTGGCGCTGTCGCCGGCGACGCTGGTGTCCGAGCGCACCGCCGCGCAGCTGGCGCACGTGCTGGGCGCGGCCTGGCCGCCGGCGACCGACGGCGACCTGCTGCGCACGATCGGCGTGCTGGCCGTGGACACGGTGCAGATGTCGGTGGTCGCGATCGCCGTCGCGCTGCTGGGCGCGATACTGCTGGCCGGTCCGGCGGCGCGCGCGGGCGGGCGGCCGGGGCCGGGACGGCGGGTCGTGGGGGTGCTGGTGCGCGGCGGGCTGCTCCTGCTGCGTGCCGTGCCGCCGCCGGTGTGGGCCCTGGTGCTGCTCTTCGTGCTGCTGCCCGGGGTGCTGCCGGGCGCGCTGGCGCTGGGCGTCTACACGCTGGGGGTGCTGGGCCGGCTGGCCGCGGAGGCCACCGAGGAGCTCGACCCGCGTCCGCGGGCTGCGCTCACCGCGCTGGGCGCCCGGCCGGCTGGGGCGTGGCTGTACGGGGTGCTGCCCCTCGCGGCCGGGCCGGTGCTGGCCTACGCGCTGTACCGGTGGGAGGTCGCCATCCGCGACACCGTGCTCGTCGGGCTGCTGGGCGCCGGTGGGCTCGGTGCGCTGCTCGCCTCGGAGCTGGCGACCTTCGACTGGGCCGCGGCGACGACGGTGCTCGCGGCGGTCGTCGTCCTGACCTGGCTGGTCGACCTGGTCAGCGCCCGCGCCCGCGCCGCCCTGCGCTGAACACCGTCACGCCGGGGGCCGGGTGGGGTCCAGGAGCGCGTCCAGGTGCCGGGCCACCAGCGCCTCCGCCCGCTCCGCCGGCACCCGGCCGGGCTCGACGGCGACCGCGCCGGCCAGCCCGTCGAGCAGCGCCAGCAGCACCGTCGCCTCGTCCCGGACCGCCTCCTCCGCCAGATCGGGACGCGCGGCGGCGACCAGCTGGGCGAGCAGGTCCTCCACCTGCTGCCACTCCCGCCGGTGCACCTCGGCGGTCGGCTCGTGGACGGCGGCGCGCGCCATGCGCACCAGCCAGATCACGCTCGCCGGCCGGCGCTCCTCCCCGGTGCTCACCAGCTCGTCGCCGACCGCGCGCAGCCACTCGCCCGGCCCGGCTCCCGGCGCGATGCGCCGCTCCAGTCGTTCCTGGAACTGCTGGGACACCCGGTCCATCGCCGCGGCCAGCAGGGCGTCCTTGGTGGCGAAGTGGTGCTGCACCGCCCCGATCGACACCCCGGCCGCCGTGGCGACCCGCCGGATGCTGATGCCCTCGTACCCCTCGGCCACCAGCAGGTCGAGCACGCAGTCGAGGAGGCGGTCGGCGGGCTCGGTCACGTCCGGCATGCTCGCACCCTGGACGACCATACGATCGTATGGCTATCCTCCTCCACCATGTCCGTGGGTGCGACACCGCGCACGACCCCCCAGCCCGCCGCGGCGCCGCCCGCGCGCATCGCGTCGCTCGACGTGCTGCGCGGCGTGGCCATTTTGGGCACGCTCGCCACCAACATCTGGATCTTCACCGACCCGGGCGGGTTCCTCGGGTACCTCGCCGAGGACACCGCCTCGGCCACCCCGGCCGGGTGGGCCGGGATCGAGGCGGTGCTGCAGCAGCTGTCCCAGGGCAAGTTCCTCGGGCTGCTCACGTTGATGTTCGGCACCGGCCTGGAGATCCAGCGGCGGTCGGCCCTGCGCTCGGCACGGCGGTGGCCCGGGCGGTACCCGGTCCGCGCGGCCCTGCTGTTCCTCGACGGCGTCGTGCACTACCTGCTGGTCGTGGAGTTCGACGTCCTGATGGGCTACGCCGTCACAGGAGCGGTGGTGGCCTACCTCCTCGCCACGAGCGAGCGCGCCCAGCGCACCTGGATGGTCGCGGCCGCGGCCGTGCACGTGCTGCTGCTCGGCCTGGTCACGGCCGCGCTGACCGCCGCCCCGACACGACCGGCCCCCGGGGTGATCCAGCCGAACCCCTACGCCGACGGGTCGTGGTGGGACCTCGTGCTGCTGCGGGTGGACAACGCCCTGCTGTTCCGCTTCGAGCCGGTGTTCATCCAGGCCTCGTCGGTGGCCCTGTTCCTCCTGGGCGCCTGGCTGCTGCGGGCCGGCGCGCTCGATCCGGACGGGGTCGCGCTGCGCCGCCGGCTGCTCGTCGTCGGTGCCGTGGCGCTGCCGGTGGACCTCGCGCTCGGCGTGTTCGGCGGCACGGCCGGGCTCGTCCTCGCCCGGTACGGCACCGCCCCGCTGGTCGCCCTCGGCCTGCTCGCCCTCGTGGTCGAGGGGGTCGGCCGCCGCGAGCGGCTCGGCGCGGGAGGACGGCGACTGGCCGAGGTGGGGCGGATGGCGCTGAGCAGCTACGTGCTGCAGAACGTCGTCGCGTCGGCACTCTGCTACGGCTGGGGTCTCGGCCTGGCGTCGCGGCTGGACCCCGCCGCCCGGGTGCCGGCGACCGTCGCGCTGTACGCACTGGTCGCCGCGGTGGTCGTGGTCTCCGCGCACCTGTGGCTGCGCCGCTTCGCCCGCGGCCCGGTGGAGTGGCTGTGGAACGCCTCGTACCGGGCGCTGACGCGCGGCCGCTGATCGCCGTCCTCACCTGCGGTCGGCGTCCGCACCGCACACCGCGGGGGACGGCGACCGCGGGGTGAGGTCGGTGCCGTCCTCCCTCACCGTTCCGGCTCCTCCCTCACGACGGGTGGTGAGGGAGGAGCCGCGATGATCAGGTCACCTGATCATCGCGGTCAGCGTCACGCCCAGCGGGTGCGGACGGAGAGCGCAGCGAGGGCGGCGGCGCCGGCGGTCGAGGTGCGCAGCACCTCCGGGCCGAGCCGCACCGGGCGGGCGCCGGCGGCGTTCAGCGCCACCACCTCGCCGTCGCTGAGCCCGCCCTCCGGGCCCACGATCACCGCGATCGAGCCGGACGTCGGCAGCTCGATGCGGGCCAGCGGGTGGCGGGCCTGCTCGTGCAGGACCAGGGCCACGTCGACGTCGGCCAGCGCGCCGCACACCTGGCGGGTGGTCAGCACGTCGGTGACCTCGGGCACGCGGGGACGGCGGGACTGCTTGCTGGCCGCCCGGGCCGCAGCGCGCCACTTCGCGACGCCCTTGGCCGCACGGTCCTCCCGCCAGCGGGTCACGCAGCGCGAGGCCGCCCACGGCACGATCCGGTCGACGCCGAGCTCCGTCGCGAGCTCCACCGCCAGCGGACCGCGCTCACCCTTCGGCAGCGCCTGCACCAGCACCAGCTCCAACGCCGGCGGCGGCACCTCGTGGCGGGCGGAGACCTGCACCCGCAGGCCCTGCGGCCCGGCGGCGGTGACCTCGCCCGCGGCGACGGTGCCGCGGCCGTCGCCGACGCGCACCCGCTCCCCGGGGGTCAGCCGCAGCACGTCGACGGCGTGCCGGCCCTCGGCACCGTCGACCAGCAGGTCGGCGGTGTCGGGCAGCTCGTCGAGCAGGAACAGCGGCGCGCCGTCGAGCTCGGGCACCCGGTCGTCGGTGGGGACGGCGCTCACGCACCCTCCTCGCCGGCGCTCGTCGGCTGCGGCGCTGCTCCGCCCGTGGGTGAGCTCACTTGAACAGCCGGGAGAAGAGCCCGCCGTGGCCGTCGGCACCGGCGGCGGCCGGACGGTCCTCGCCGCGCAACGCGGCCAGCTCGCGCAGCAGCTTCTCCTGCTCGGCGTCCAGGCGGGTCGGCGTCTCGACCTCCACGTGCACCATCAGGTTGCCCCGGCCGGTGGCACGCAGCCGCGGGGCGCCCTTGGCGCGCAGGGTGAGCACGCTGCCGGACTGGGTGCCCGGCCGGATGTCGACCTCCTCCTGCCCGTCGAGGGTCTCGAGGGTGAGGGTGGTGCCCAGCGCGGCGGCGGTCATCGGCAGGGTGACCCGGCAGTGCAGGTCCTCGCCGTCCCGGGTGAAGACGTCGTGCGGCCGCTCGGCGATCTCCACGTACAGGTCACCGGCGGGCCCGCCGCCGGGACCGACCTCGCCGTGGCCGGTCAGCCGGATCCGCATGCCGTCCTCGACGCCGGCCGGCACCTTGACCGGGATGGTGCGCCGGGCCCGCACGCGCCCGTCGCCGCCGCACTTCGGGCACGGCTCGGGGATGACCTGGCCGGTGCCGGCGCAGGTCGGGCAGGGGCGGGTGGCCACGACCTGACCGAGGAAGGAGCGCTGCACGCTCTGCACCTCGCCGCGGCCCGAGCAGGTGACGCAGGTGGTCGGGTGGGTGCCGGGCGCGGTGCCCGCACCGGTGCACGCGTCGCACAGGACGGCGGTGTCGACGGTGATGTCCTTGGTCGTGCCGAACACCGTCTCGTCGAGGTCGAGGTCGAGACGGATGAGGGCGTCACCGCCGGCGCGCACCCGGCTGCGCGGGCCACGCGTGGTCGCCCCGCCGCCGAAAAAGGCGTCCATGATGTCGCCGAGCCCGCCGAAGCCGGCCCCGCCGAAGCCGCCGGCCCCGGCGCCCGCGCCGTTGTCGAACGGGTCGCCGCCGAGGTCGACGATGCGGCGCTTCTCCGGGTCGGTCAGCGCCTGGTAGGCGCGGCTGACCTCCTGGAAGCGCTCCTTGGCCCCGGGGTCGGGGTTGACGTCCGGGTGCAGGTCCCGGGCCAGCCGACGGTAGGCCTTCTTGATCTCGTTGTCGGAGGCTCCGCGGGCCAGGCCCAGCACGCCGTAGTAGTCGGTTGCCATCGAGAAGTCTCTTACCTCAGCTCTCGGCCAGGATCTGGCCGACGTAGCGGGCCACGGCACGCACCGCGGCCATGTTGGTCGGGTAGTCCATGCGGGTGGGGCCGACGATGCCCAGCCCACCGAGGGCGCGGTCCCCCGAGCCGTACCCCACGGAGACGACCGATGCACCGGAGAGCGCCTCGTGGGCGTTCTCCTCGCCGATCCGCACGAGGACGGCACCCCCGGTGTCCACCTCGCTGATCAGGCGCAGGACGACGACCTGCTCCTCCAGCGCCTCCAGCAGCGGGCGCAGGCTGCCGGGGAAGTCGACGGCGACCCGCGCGAGGTTCGCCGTCCCGCCGATGACCAGGCGGTCCTCCCCCGGCTCCACCAGCGTCTCCACGAGGGCGGCGCTCACGGCGGCGACCAGCCGGCGCAGGTGCGGCGGCGCGGTCTCCAGCAGGTCGGGCACCAGGCCCGCGGCGTCGGCGAGCTTGGCCCCGGCGAAGGTCTGGTTGAGCAGCGCGCGCAGGTCGGCGACGTCGTCGCGGTCGACGTCGACCGGGCAGTCCAGCAGCCGCTGCTCGACCCGACCGGTGTCGGTGATGAGGACCAGCAGCAGCCGGGCGGTGGCCACCTGCACCACCTCGAGGTGGCGGACCGCGCTGCGCGAGAGGGTCGGGTACTGGACGACGGCGACCTGGTGGGTCAGCTGGGCCAGCAGCCGCACGGTCCGGCTGAGGATGTCGTGCAGGTCGAGCGCACCGTCGAGGAACCGCTCGATCGCCCGCTTCTCCGCAACCGACAGCGGCTTGAGCGCCGAGAGCCGGTCGACGAAGAGCCGGTAGCCCTTGTCGGTGGGCACCCGGCCGGCGCTGGTGTGCGGCTGGGTGATGTAGCCCTGCTCCTCGAGCACGGCCATGTCGTTGCGGATGGTGGCCGGTGAGACGCCGAGGTCGTGCCGCTCGGCGAGGGCCTTGCTGCCCACCGGGTCGTTGGTCGAGACGTAGTCCTGGACGATGGCCCGCAGGACCTGCAGGCGGCGCTCGTCGTGCGCCACGGTGACACCTCCCCGTACCGGTCGACGCGTCGGGCGGCACCCCTCCCGGGGCCCCGGCGCCCGGACGGCGAGGTCGTGGGCGCTGGCACTCGCGCGGACAGAGTGCCAGTGCAGCATACGTCGGTCCGGCGGTGCCGTCGCGGCTCTCACGGGGGCGTACGGCACCGTCCGGAGGGGACGGCCGATAGGCTCGACGACGGTCCAGTGCCCACCGGGCGGCGCAGAGCGGAGGTCGGTCCCCTGATCTTCAAGGCGGTCCGGAACGGCCGGCCCTATCCCGACCACGGGCTGGCGACGCGGGACTGGGCGATGATCCCGCCGCGCCAGATCCGGCTGGACACGCTGACCACCACCAAGCGCGAGCTGGCCCTGGACACCCTGCTCGCCGACGACTCCACCTTCTACGGCGACCTGTTCCCGCACGCCGTCCAGTGGAAGGGCGAGCTCTACCTCGAGGACGGCCTGCACCGCGCGCTGCGGGCCGCGCTGCAGCAGCGCAACGTGATCCACGTGCGGGTGCTCGACCTCGACGCGCTGATCCCGGCCGAGCAGACGGGCTCCACGACGGGGGCGATCCCCGTCCAGCGGCCGCTGCCCGACCTCCAGCAGTAGGAGGACCCCGTCCTCCTCGGGAAGGACCCCGTCCTCCTCACCGCTCGCAGGCTCGCGGCGAGCCTCTGGACGGGGCCGGTCGGGCTCGCGGCGAGCCTCTGGACGGGGCCGTCGAGCACGGGGGTCCTCCTGCTACAGCCAGCCCTTGTCGGCCGCCACGCGGGCGGCCTCGACGCGGGTGCGCGCGCCGGTCTTGCCGATTGCCGAGGACAGGTAGTTGCGCACCGTCCCCTCGGAGAGGAACAGCCGGCGGGCGATGTCGGCGACGGTCGCGCCGTCAGCCGCCTCCCGCAGCACGTCGGCCTCGCGGGTCGACAGCGGTGTGGCGCCGATGGCCAGCGCCGCGGCCGCGAGGTCACGGTCGATCACCCGCTCGCCGGCGACGACGGCGCGGATCGCCTTCGCGAGCTCGGCGACGGGCGCGTCCTTCACCAGGAACCCCGCCGCGCCGACCTCCATGGCGCGGCGCAGGAAGCCCGGCCGGCCGAACGTGGTGAGGACGACGGCGCGCACGCCCGGCAGCTCGGCGGCCAGCTCCCGCGCCGCGTCGATGCCGTCCTGGCCGGGCATCTCGATGTCGAGCAGCGCGACGTCGGGGGTGTGCTCCCGGGCGGCGGCGAGCACCTCGTCGCCGCGGCCGACCTCGGCGACGACGGTGATGTCCGCCTCCAGTTCCAGCAGCGCCCGCAGCGCGCCGCGCACCATCGACTGGTCCTCGGCGACGAGCACGCGGATCACCGGGCCACCCCGGCGGGCACCGGCGCCAGGGGCAGGACGGCGCGCAGCTCGTAGCCGCCGTCCCGGCCGGCGCCGCCGGTGAGCGCCCCACCCAGCGCGCCCACCCGCTCGGCCAGTCCGGTGAGGCCGGAGCCGGGCGTGGTGTCGTCGGCCGGGCCGCGGCCGTCGTCGGAGACGGTCAGCACGGCCTCCCCGCCGTCCTCGGTGAGCGAGACGGTCACCGAGCGGGCGCCGCTGTGCCGCAGCACGTTCGTCGTCGCCTCGCGGACCACCCAGCCCAGCGCCGCGTCGACCGGGCCGGGCAGCGCCGGCACCCGGGCGGGCAGCCGGACGGCGATCCCGGCGCCGGACAGCGCCGAGCGCGCCTCGGCCAGCGCCTGGGCGCAGCTGACCTGGCGGTAGCCGCTGACCGCGTCGCGGACCTCGGCCAGCGCGCGGCGGGCGGCGGCCTCGACGTCGGCCATCTCGGCCCGCGCCCGCGCCGGGTCGGCCTCGGCCAGCCGGCCGGCCAGCTCGCTCTTGAGCGCGATGAGCGACAGGCTGTGCCCGAGCAGGTCGTGCAGGTCGCGGGCGAACCGCAGCCGCTCCTCGGCGACGGCGTTGCGGGCGAGCTCCTCGCGGGCCTCGGCGAGCTCCGCGTTGACCGAGATCAGGTGCCGGGTGCCGCGAAGCGCGAACGCGGTGAGCAGGCACAGCACCGGCAGGATGAGCAGCCCCCGTTCGCCGTGGAGGACGAGCACCGCCGCGCACACGGCGGCCGCCGCGACCACGGCCGGCCACACCCACCGCGTCGGCAGCGCGGCCGCCGAGGCCGCGGACACGTAGATGAGCAGCCCGGCCCAGGACGGGCCCATCCAGACGGCCAGCGCGACGCCGAGCGCGGCGACCACGGCCAGCCGGCCCAGCAGGGACCCGGTCCAGCAGCTGCCGAAGGCCCGGTGGAAGACGTCGAGGTAGACGACGGTGAAGACGAGCAGACCGGCGCCGGCGACCAGCCGGACGACGAGCGGGCGGTCGGTGGTGACCAGGTCGGCGACCGGGAAGAACTGGAACAGCAGCCAGGGCAGCGCCCAGCCGACGCGGTACCAGCGGGGGCGGGGGTCCACGGCGCCCGACCGTAGCCCGGTCAGCCCGCGACGGCGGTCAACGGACGACGCCGCGCCACGAGGACCGCCAGGGCGGCGAACACCGCGGTGAACCCGACCAGCGCCCCGACGGCGAGCACCGGCGGCAGCTCCCCGGCCGCAGCGGCGCGCCCGGTCTCGGCGTACCAGTACGACGGCAGGCCGTGCGCCACCGCGCGCAGACCGGCGGGGAAGAGCTCGACCGGCACCCACAGCCCGCCGAGAGCCGCCAGCACGGTCCCGACGATGCCGACCGCGCCGCCGGCGGCCTTCTCCTCCAGCGCCCAGCCGAGCAGCAGGCCGAGTGCGACGAACACCGCAGACCCGAGCCACAGGACGCCGATCAGGCCGGCCCACTCGCCGGGTACGAGGTGCACGCCGTTGACGAACCGGCCGGTGAGCGCGACGACGACCAGCGGCGGCAGGGTCAGCAGCATCCCGACGGCGACGTCGACGGCGACCACGGACGTCTGCGGCACCGGGGTGACCCGCAGCTGGCGCAGCCAGCCCGACGCCCGGTCGAAGGAGAGCCGGACGGTCGCGCCGAGGGCCGCCCCGACCGCGCCGTAGGCCATCATCGAGACCATGGTGGCCGCGGCCTGCTCGGGGTTGACGCCGCCCGCCGTCCCGGCGAAGACCCTGGTGAAGAAGACGGTGAACAGCGCCGGCAGCAGCACGGTGAAGAAGAGGAACTGCCGGTTGCGCGCCACCCGGCGCAGCTGGAAGGCGAACAGCGGGCTCACCGCACGCCTCCCACCAGCGACAGGACGGCGTCCTCGAGGCTGGCGCCGCGGACCTCGAGGTCGGCGAGCGGGACGCCGTCGGCGAGCAGGCCGCGCAGGGTGGCCTCGACGTCGGTGGTGGCGAGCGCGACCGTGCCGCCCAGCCGGCTGGCGCCGGTCACGCCGGGCACACGGTCGAAGGTCGCGCCGTCGGGGGCGGAGAAGCGGACGGTGCGCCCGGCGACGGCCGACCGGAGCCCTGCGGACGGCCCGTCGGCGACGACCCGGCCGCCGGCCATCACCACGACCCGGTCGGCGACGGCGTCGGCCTCCTCCAGGTGGTGGGTGGCGAAGACGACGGTGGTGCCGCGGGCGGCGAGGTCGCGCATCGTCGCCCAGAAGGCGCGACGGCCCTCGACGTCCATGGCCGAGGTCGGCTCGTCGAGCAGCAGCAGCGGCGGCTGACCGGCCAGCGCGAGGGCCAGCAGGACCCGCTGCCGCTGGCCGCCGGACAGCGCGTCGACGTCGCGGCCGAGCAGCCCGCCGATCCCGGTGGTGGCGACCAGGTCGTCGAGCGGCCATGCACCCGCTAGCCCGGCCCGCCCGTAGCTGCGCCGGACCAGGTGCAGCACCTCACCGACGCGCGCCTCACCGGGCAGGCCGCCGTGCTGCAGCATCGCGCCGACGCAGCCGGCGCGGACGGCGTCGGCCGGGGCCCGGCCGAGCACGCGGACGCTGCCGGCCGCCGGGCGGAGCAGGCCGAGGACCGCGCTGACGGTGGTGGACTTGCCCGCCCCGTTGGGGCCGAGCAGCGCGACCGTCTCGCCTCTGCCGATGCGCAGGTCGAGGTCGTCGACGGCGAGGACGTCGCCGTGGCGGACGGTCAGGCCGGTGGCGTCGAGGGCGTCGAGGGGCACGCCAGGAGCCTGCTGCTCGGCGCGGTGTCCGCAGTAGTGCGGGACGTCGCGACCTGCACCTGACATCTGTCAGCCGTCGTCCGGTCGCGGCGCGGCGATTCGCGGCGCGGTGCCGTGCGAGGTGCTCGAGGCAGTTGAGTCCGAGCGGCTGGTCTCCAGGTTCAACGAGACCTGGACGCTCACGTGGCGGCTCGTCCCCGAGGGCAGTGGGACACGGCTCCTGCTGCGGCACACCGGCTTCGACCTCGGCACAAGCGGGACCGCGACGCGCTCAACCGCATGGGCCCCGGCTGGCGGTACGTGGTCCTGCCGCGTCTGGCCGACGTCGCGGCGGAGCCCCGGGCCTGACCCGGCACGGCGCATCCCCGCTGAGGACAGCCTCCCTTCAGGGTCCCGCCGGCCCCGTCCAGAGGCTCGTTCCGAGCCTGCGAGGGGTGAGGGGGACGGGGTCCTCCTCCGGTGGGGGCAGGGAGGTCCTCCTCCTAATCGGTCAGGTCCCGGACGAGGGCGTCGGCGAGCAGGCGGCCGCGGTCGGTGAGGACGGCGCGGCCGGCGGCGTGCGCACCCGGCTCGAGCAGCCCGCGGACGACGGCGCGGGCGGCGCGGGCCCGACCGACCTCCGACAGCGCGGTCAGCGGCAGCCCCTCGCGCAGCCGCAGGCCGAGCATCACCGTCTCCAGCGCGCGGTCGTCGTCGTCCAGCAGCTCGGTGTCCTGCACCGGGCTCTCTCCCCGCAGCAGCCGGCCGGCGTACGCGGCGGGGTGCTTGACGTTCCACCAGCGCAGCCCGCCGACGTGGCTGTGCGCGCCCGGCCCGACGCCCCACCAGTTGGCGTTGGCCCAGTACAACTCGTTGTGCCGGCAGCGGGCCGCCTCGCCGCGGGCCCAGTTGGAGACCTCGTACCAGTCGAAGCCGGCGGCGCGCAGGGTGGCGTCGGCCTGCTCGTAGCGGTCGGCGAGGACGTCGTCGTCCGGCATGGGCAGCTCGCCGCGGTCGATGCGGCGCGCCAGCCGGGTGCCCTCCTCGACGATGAGGGCGTAGGCGCTGACGTGGTCGACCGGAGCGGCGAGGACGGCGTCGAGCGAGGCGGACCAGTCGGCGTCGGTCTCCCCCGGCGTCCCGTAGATCAGGTCGAGGTTGACGTGCTCGAAGCCGGCCGCGCGGGCCTCGCGGGCCGCCTCGACGGCGCGGCCCGGCGTGTGCCGCCGGTCGAGGACGGCGAGCACGTGCTCGGCAGCGGACTGCATGCCCAGGCTGATCCGGGTGAAGCCGGCCGCGCGCAGCGTGGCCAAGGACGCCGGGGTCACCGTCTCGGGGTTGGCCTCGGTGGTGACCTCGACGCCGGGGGTGACCGGGAACAGCCGGCGCACCTCGGCGAGGACGGCGGCGAGGTCGTCGGCCGCCAGCAGCGTGGGCGTGCCGCCGCCCACGAAGACGGTCGAGACGGTCGGCAGGTCCGGGCCCAGGGTCTCGGCGGCCTGCCGCAGCTCGGCGATCGCGGTGCCGGCGTACTCGGCGCGGCTGGCGCCGGGCCCCAGCTCGTCGGCGGTGTAGGTGTTGAAGTCGCAGTAGCCGCAGCGGGTGGCGCAGAACGGCACGTGGACGTAGAGCCCGAAGGGGGTGCGAGCCAGCCCCTCGCGGGCGGAGTCAGGGAGCTGCAGGGTCCGCGGCGGGGCCTCGAGCAGCGGCAGGACGGTGTTCATCTGACCCCAGTGTGCCGCGCCGGGCAGGATGCCCGGTGGTGAGCGAGCCAGCGGGCTCACCCATGGGCACAGCAGCGCCGCGAACGCGGCCGACGAGCGCCAGCGAGGAGGACACGTGAGCGACGACACCGTGCTGCAGGTCTCGACGTCCCGGGGGGTCGCGACCCTCACCCTGGACTCCCCCGCCAACCGCAACGCGCTGTCCCGCGCGATGCGCGCCCAGCTGCGGACGGCGCTGGCCGATGCGCTCGCCGATGACGCGGTGCGGGTGGTCGTGCTCGCCCACACCGGCCGGGTCTTCTGCTCCGGGATGGACCTCACCGAGGCGGTGGGCGGGGCGGCCGGTGACCAGGGGGTGCGCGAGCTGCCGGAGCTGCTGGAGACGGTGTGGCGCTCGCCGAAGCCGGTGGTCGCCGTCCTGCGGGGGCCGGCACGAGCCGGTGGACTGGGGCTGGCGGCCGCCTGCGACGTCGTCGTCGCCGCAGCTTCGGCGACCTTCGCCTTCTCCGAAGTGCGGCTGGGCATCGTGCCGGCGGTCATCTCCGCCGTCGTCCTGCCGCGGATGGTGCCGCACACCGCGCACCGGCTGATGCTGACCGGCGAGGTGTTCGACGCGGCGGCGGCCGCCGCGGGCGGGCTGGTCGACCTCTGCGTGCCCGACGACGAGGTGGACGCCGCCGTGGCCGGGCAGGTGACCGCGCTCGCCGCCGGGGCGCCGGCCGCGCTGGCCGAGACGAAGCGGCTGCTGCGGGCCGGCGGGTTGCGCGGCTCGGCCGAGGAGCTGCTGGAGCTCTCGGCGCGGTTCTTCGCCAGCGAGGAGGGCCAAGAGGGCATCACAGCGTTCCGCGAGAAGCGCCCGGCCCGCTGGGTCCCCGCGGCGGATTAGCCTCCCCGGACGCTCGTGCTCTGCCCACCGTGGTGGGCAGAGCCCGAGCGCCCCGGACCTCAGAGCACGTAGCCCGCGATCATCTGCCCGAGACCGCGGATGTCGGCGTTGCCCTTGAACTCCAGCCGCACCTTGCCCAGCCCGCTGAACCACAGGTCGAGCTCGGCGTCGAGGTCGAACGTGCCGGCGGTCTCGATCGAGAAGGCCTGCACCTTGCTGTACGGCAGCGAGGTGAAGTCCTTCTTGCTCCCGGTCATGCCCTGGACGTTGACGGCGATCAGCCGCTTGTCGGTGAAGACGACGAAGTCGCGCATCGCCTTGAAGCAGGCGACGACCTGCTCGCCCGGGACGAGCAGCGGCCCGACCTCGGGGCCGAGCTCCTGCGGGGAGGCGGGGTTGAGCTTGAAGACGGAACCGTTGCTGAAGTCGATCACCGCATCACGGTAGGTCACCGATCACGCACTCACGGCGCTCGTCGGGTGTGCCCTCGTCCCGGCCCACCGGCAGGAGGACGCTCCGGGCATGACCGAGCCCGACGAGCGCGAGCGGTTCCGCCACCTCCCCGAGCCCGTGCGGCTCGAGGACACGGTCGAGGGCGTCGACACCTCCCCTGTGCCCGCTGCGGACGCCAGCGACGAGCGCGAGGTGTTCCTGCGCCAGGCCGGCGGCTGAGCAAGGACCCCGCTGTCCCCACCATGGAAGGACCCCGTCCTCCCCAGCCCTCGCAGGCTCGGGGCGGGACCCGGGACGGGGCCGGCGGCGGGACCCTGCCGGGGGGCCGTCACCGCAGCCGGCGGGTGTTGTCCGGCAGCCGCTCGGTGACACCACGCGCGTCCAGCCACTCCATCAGCGGAACCGCGACCCGCCGGCTGGTCCCCCACGCCGCGCGGGCCTGGCTGAGCGTGAAGGGCGCGGGGACGCCGGCCAGCCGCGCCCGCGCCTGCTCCTCGATCCCCGGCGCCAGGTGGACCCCGTCGGCGATCTTCACCAGCTGCCCGTCGCGGACGGCGGCGGCCAGCTCCCGCGGGCCGAGCCCGGCGGCGCGCAGCTCCTCGGCGTCCGGCGCGGCGAACGGGTCGGCGGCCAGCCGGTCGCGGATGCCGTCGACGGCCTGCTGCACCTCCGCGGGCAGGCCCGCCGTCGCGACGACCACCCGCCCCTCGCGCAGGGCCAGCGGCGGGCGGACGACGGCCGGCACCAGCTCGTCGTCGGGCAGCTCCAGGGCCCGCCGGGCGACGGCCACCGGCGGACCGGCCTCCAGCGGGCGCAGCTGCCGGTAGCGGGCGACGATCCCCGGGAGGGCGGCGGACAGCTCCTCGACCAGGCCCGGCGCGAGCAGCCAGGGCCCGACGGCGGTGGCCTGCTCGGGCAACGGCCACCCCATCGCGGCGAAGTCGGCGGTCCGCACGAACCTGCGGCGGGCCAGCTCGGCGGCTGCCCCGGCCGTGCCGGCGGGCTGGGCGGCCAGCTCCTCGGCGCGGCGGCGGGCCGCACCGCGGCGGCGCAGCTCCGGCGGGTCGACGTCCCGGACGTCGGCACCCAGCACCCGCCGGGCGCCGGGGTCGCGCAGCAGCAGCCGGTCGCGGATCCGCAGTGGCAGCGGCGTGGCCAGCCGCAGCCGCACCGCCGCCCCCTCCAGCGGGCGCAGCCGCGCGCCGACCGCGGCCGACCCGACGTGCACGACCACCTCGGCGGGCAGCCGGGCGTCGTCCCCAGCAGCCCACCCACCCCGGGCCAGGGTGACGTCGAGCTCGGTGGTCGAGCGGAACGCCCCGGGGGTGAGCAGCGCGTCGCCGCGGGCGAGCTCCTCGACCGACGTGCCGCGCAGGTTCAGCGCCACCCGCGCGGTGGCCTCGGCCCGCTCGACCGGCTGCCCCAGGGAGTGCACGCCGCGGACGCCGACCTCGCGGTCGCCGAGCTGCAGCCGGTCCCCGGTGGCGACGCGGCCGGCGGCGAGGGTCCCGGTGACCACCGTGCCGGCGCCCTTGACCGGGAAGGCGCGGTCGATCCACAGCCGCACCGGCGCCTCGCGATCCGGTGCCGGCAGCCCGGTGAGCAGCGACTCCAGCGCGGCGACGACGTCGGGCACGCCCGCGCCGGTGGCGGCGCTGACCGCGACCCCCGGGACCTCGCCCATCGACGTCGCAGCCAGCCGCTCGCGCACGTCGGCGAGCACGGGGGCGGGGTCGGCAAGGTCGGCCTTGGTGACGGCGAGCAGCGCGTGCCGCACACCGAGCGCGTCGAGGACGGCGACGTGCTCGGCGGTCTGCGCCGACCACCCGTCGTCCGCCGCGACCACGACCAGCGCGGCGGGCACCGAGCTGACGCCGGCGAGCATGTTGCCGACGAAGCGCTCGTGGCCGGGCACGTCGACGACCGCGAGCCGGCGCCCGGAGGGCAGCGTCGTCCAGGCGAAGCCGAGGTCGATGGTCAGGCCGCGGCGGCGCTCCTCCTCCCACCGGTCGGGCTCCATGCCGGTGAGCGCGCGGACCAGCGTGGACTTGCCGTGGTCGACGTGACCGGCAGTCGCGATGACGTCCATGCCGGCAGCGGTCACGTCCACCGGCGGGCCACCTCCAGCACCGCGGCGGCCAGCGCCTCGTCGTGCGCCGGCGGCAGGCTGCGCAGGTCGAGCAGGGTGCGGTCCGCCGCGAGGTACCCGACCACCGGGGGCGTGCCGGCGCGCAGCGGCACCGCGAACTGCGCGGGCAGCGACACCGCGGCGCTGGGCAGCGGGTGCTCCGGCGCGCCTCCCCCGCCGACGCGGGCCTGCGAGTCGACCGCGACCGCGTCCAGCCCGGCGACCGTCAGCCGGGCGGCGAGCGCGGCGGCGCGGCGGCGCAGGCCGTCGACGTCGGCGGCGAGCATCCGCTGCACCGGCGGCTGGGGGCCGCGCAGCGTGGCCTCGAGTGCGGCGAGCGTCGTCTTGTCCACGCGGAACGCGCGGTACAGCGGGTGCCGCCGCAGCCGCTGCACCAGGTCGGCGCGGCCGAGCACCAGTCCGGCCTGCGGGCCGCCGAGCAGTTTGTCGCCGCTGGCCAGCACCAGGTCGGCGCCGTCGGCGAGGGTGGTCTGCAGGTCCGGCTCGTCGGGCAGCACGGGGTGCGGGCGCAGCAGCCCGGAGCCGACGTCGGCCACCAGCGGGACGCCGCTGCCGGCCAGCCCCGCGGCGAGCTCGGCCACCGGCACCGCCCGGGTGAAACCGCGGACGACGAAGTTCGACGGGTGCACCTTGAGCACCGCGCCGGTGCCGGGGCCCAGCACGCGCCGGTAGTCCTCGAGCGCGACGCGGTTGGTCGTCCCCACCTCGCGCAGCCGCGCGCCGGTGGCCTCCAGCAGCTCGGGGATGCGGAAGCCGTCGCCGATCTCCACCAGCTCGCCGCGGGCGATGACCAGCTCCCCGCCGAGCGCGGTGGCCACCAGCGCCAGCGCGGCGGCGCAGTTGTTGACCACCAGGGCGGCCTCCGCGGCCGGGACGGCGTCGACCAGCGCGGCCAGCGCCGCCTCGCCGCGCGGCCCGCGGCGGCCGGTGACCAGGTCGAGCTCGACGTCGGTGGTCCCGCTGGCGGCGACCACGGCCTCCACCGCGGCCGGGGACAGCGGCGCGCGCCCGAGGTTGGTGTGCACGAGCACGCCGGTGGCGTTGAGCACCGGCCGCAGGCTGCCGGCCGTCGTCGGCAGGGCGGCCAGGACGGCGTCGGCGGCGTCGTCGGGGTCCAGCCGGCCGTCCCGGACGCGCTGCTGCACGCCCTGGACGGCGGCCTTGACCAGGTCGCGGCCCAGCCGGCCGGCGGCCGCGACCAGGCGGGGGTCGGCCAGCAGCGCGTCGGTGCGGGGCACCCGCCGGCGTGGGTCGGGACTCATCGGCGCCGAGGGTAGGCGGCTCAGGCGCGGAGCCGGACGGTGCCGGCTCCGCGGCAGGGCGTTCAGCAGGCGTTCCCCGAGGCCTGCGAGAAGGTGGGCTTGCCGCTCGTCGGCCGGATGGCGGTCCGGTCGCCGAGGTCCCTGCGGCTGCTGTCCGAGCGCCCGCCGCTGACCGACCAGTGCTGCTCGTCGACGGTGACCTCGGCGAGCTCGAAGGTGGTCTTGTACGGCGAGAAGGTCACGTGCTCGTTGACCGCGTACAGCGCCTGCGGTGCGCAGATGAACAGCGCGAGCGCCCGGTCGTGCACGTAGGCGTCGATCCGCTCGGCGACCTCGACCAGCGCCTCCCCGTCGAGCTGCACCTTCATCTCGTCGAACAGCGCGTCGAAGCCCTCGTCGGGCGGGCCGGCCCGGAAGGCGCCGTCCAGGCCGAAGAACTCCCGGTGCACCGCGGCCGGCGGCGCCTCCGAGGACAGGTCGAACCACGGGTGCAGGAGCACGTCCCACGGCAGGTCGAGCTTCTTCTCGATCAGCGCGCGGGAGCCGGCCGGCACCTGGTCGGGCGGCACCACGACCACCTCGACCATGAGGTCGAGGGTGGAGCGGATGCTCGCGGCCAGCATGTGCGCGATGGCCGCGAAGGACTCGGGGGTGGCGATCCGCAGCGGCCGGCGGGCCGGCCAGTCGGCCTTCGCGAACGCCTCCCGCGCCCTGGCGGCGTCGAGCTCGTACGGCTGCACGCCCGCGGGGAACCCGCTGCACCACGGCGGCGTCATGGCCGGGATGACCGAGGCGTAGCCGTTCAGGCCCTGGTCGACGACCGCCGTGCGGTCGATGGCCGCGTTGAGGGCCCGGCGCACCTCGACGTCGTGCAGGGGCGCGTCGCTGCCGCGGTTGAGGATGCCGACCAGCACCCGGTTGGCGTCGGACACCACCAGCCGGGCGTGCTGGGAGTCCAGCACCCGCTGGGCGTCGGCCGGGGACACCTCGGTGACGATGTCGACCTCCCCCTCCGTGTCGCACACCAGGCGCAGCGCCTCGTCGGGAGTCAGGTCGTTGCGGAACACGGCGCGCTCGATGCGGGCCCGCGGGCGGCGCGGTTCCAGTGGTCGAGGTTGGCCTCCAGCACGACCTGCGGGTCGCGCTGCTCGCTCTCGATGATCGAGGACGCCCGGAAGGGCTCCACGTTCATGATCGCGGGACGGGTCGTGATCGACGAAGCACCCTGGACCAGGGTGAACGGACCGGTACCCCAGGGGCCCGGCTCGTCGATCACCTACCAGTGGCCCTCGCCGGAGCCGAACTTCTTGTAGCCGAAGCCGGGCGCGTCCTTGCCGTTCCAGAAGGCCGAGCTGGCGATGTGGAAGCCGCGGAACTTGCCGATGGCCAGCCCGTCGGGGCCCGGGAAGGAGAACCGCAGGGTGTGGTCGTCGACTACCTCGGCGGTGGACTGCGGCGCCGGGAAGTTCAGCCAGGTGCCGGGCGGGTGGGGCGCGGCCCAGCGCTGCATCTCGTCGAAGTTCTGCTTCACGTTGTGGGCGGTGAAGTGCTCGCCGTCCTGGAACCGCACGTTCCGCCGCAGTCCGAGCTCCAGCGTGCGGTCGTCGAGCCACTCCGAGGACTCGGCCAGCGAGTGGACGACCCGCCCGTCCCGGTCGATGCGGATCGGCTCCTCCATCGTGTTCCAGGTGATGAAGAGCCAGTTCAGCGGCGAGGGGTCGACGACGTGGACGGTGCCGACCGGTTCCGGTGGTGCGGTCATGCAGGCCTCCCGGGACTCAGGGGCGGCGCCGCGGACCGGTCGGCACCGCCACGGGGACGTGTGCTGTGGGTCACATGCCCCGTCGAGACGGTAGGCCACCACTCGGTTGTGCGCAACTGTCCGACCGGGCAGGTCACCGCGGCGGGCCGCCGCCCGGGGAGGACGGCGGCCCGCGCGCGGGAGGAGGTGGCGGAGGCGGACGGGAATCGAACCCGCCTGACCGAGATGCTCGGCCACGTCGGCTTTAGAGGCCGCGGGGGCCACCAGACACCCTGACGCCTCCGCCGGGCAGCCTACGGTGGCCTGGTGGCTATTGCTCAGGAGGCGCCGCCCGCCCGCACCCGGCTCACCCAGTTCGCGCACGGCGGTGGCTGCGCCTGCAAGATCCCGCCCGGCGAGCTGGAGTCCGTGGTGGCCGGCCTGACCGCCACCGGTCCGGTCGACCCGGCCGCGGAGCTGGTCATCGGCCTGGACGACGGCGACGACGCGGCCGTCGTCCGGATCGCGGGTGGGCAGGGCATCGTGCTGACCACCGACTTCTTCACCCCCGTCGTCGACGACGCCCACACCTTCGGCCGGATCGCGGCGACCAACGCGCTCTCCGACGTCTATGCGATGGGCGGCACGCCCGTCGTCGCGGTGAACCTGCTCGGCTGGCCGCGCGACGTGCTGCCCGCCGAGCTCGCCGCCGAGGTGCTGCGGGGCGGGCTCGAGGCCGCGCAGGAGGCCGGCTGCCACGTCGGCGGCGGGCACTCCATCGACGACCCCGAGCCCAAGTACGGCATGGCGGTGACCGGCGTCGTCGACGTCGACCGGGTCATCACCAACGCCGCCGCGGTCGCCGGGACGCCGCTGTCGCTGACCAAGCCGCTGGGCATCGGCGTGCTGAACAACCGGATGAAGGCCACCGGCGAGGTGTCGGAGGAGGCGGTGGCCGCGATGACGACGCTGAACCGCGACGCCGGCCGGGCCGCGGTGGCCGCCGGGATCCGTGCCGGCACCGACGTCACCGGCTTCGGGCTGCTCGGCCACCTCTACAAGATGGCCCGGGCCAGCGGGGTGACCGCGGTGGTCGACGCCGCCGCCGTCCCGTACCTGACCGGGGCGCGGGAGGCGCTGGCCGCGGGCTTCGTGTCCGGCGGCACCCGGCGCAACCTCGACTGGGTCCGCCCGCACACCGACCTGTCCGCCGTCGCCGAGGACGAGGCGCTGCTGCTGGCCGACGCGCAGACCTCCGGCGGGCTGCTGCTGGGCGGCGAGGTGCCGGGCGCCCCGGTGATCGGCGAGTTCGTCCCGCGCGGGGAGCACGTCGTCATCGTCCGCTGACAGCCGTTCTCGAGGGGCATCGCAGCGAGCGCCAGCGAGCGAGGAGCGGACCGAGGCGCGGAAGCGGACGTGTCATCGTGCGGTGACGCCGCCGACTGGGCAGTTGCGGTCGTCCCGCCCGGCGTGTGCGTGCGTGTCTCCGACGGCAACTGCCCACTCGGCCGACGTGGCACTCGGCCGACCGCTTCCCCCCGGTGGGCGGTGGTCAGCCAGGCGAAGGCGCCCAGCAGGACCCCGTCCGGTGTCGCGTGCTCGGCCAGGGTGGCCTGCAGCTCGTCGAGCGCGGCCCGCCGGACGCCGTCGTCGAGCCCGCCGAGGAGGCCCCGGGTCAGGCCCAGCCCGCTGACGAAGTGGAACGCGTCCTCGGCGTCGGCTCCCAGCCGGACCATCCCCGGCACCTCGGCGACGGAGACCGACTCGAACCCCGCGGCGGCCAGGACCCGGCGGACGTGGTCGGGGTCGGACAGGCCGAACGGCCCGGGGGCGTCACCCGGCGGCTCGGGCAGCGGGCGGCCGGCCGCGAGGGTCCGGCGGAGCACGAGCAGCCACTCGTTGCGGGCCAGCGGCTGCCACGACAGCAGCGCCAGTCGCCCGGCGGAGCGCAGGGCCCGCGCCACGTTGCCGAAGGCCGCCACCGGGTCGCCGAAGAACATCGCCCCGAACCGGCTGAGGGCGACGTCGAACGCCGCGGGCTCGAAGGGGTGCACCTGGGCGTCGCCCTGGACGAACGTCGTGTTGGCCAGCCCCGCGGCCGCGCTGCGCCGGCGGGCCTCGGCCAGCAGCGGGGCCGACAGGTCGATCCCGGTCGCGTGCCCGTCGGGTGCCGCGCGCGCGGCCGCGCGGGTCGAGATGCCCGCACCGCAGCCGACGTCGAGCACCCGGTAGGCCGCGCCGATCCCGGCGGCCTCGAGCAGCGCCGGGTCGAACGCCGCCGAGGCCGCGTCGAAGCGGTCCGCCCGCGCCGCCCAGTCCTCCCCTCCGCGCCGTTCCAGGCGCTGGCCATCTCGGCGTTGCGGGCGTCGATGAGCGGGGGCTGCGGTGGCATCGGCACGGTCATCGCCGTCTCCGGTCGGCGGGGCCTGGACCTCGCATGGTCCCGGACGGCGACGGGTCTGCCCACCCCTGCGGGCACGGCCTGACGTCGCCCCTGGTGGGGTCCTCCGTTAGCGTCCGACCATGCTCGCTGCCTTCGTCTCCACGCCCGCCCCGAAGGACCCGCTCTCCGTGCTGGAGGTCGGTGAGCGCCCCGAGCCGGAGGCGCCCGACGGCTGGACGACGGTGCAGGTCAAGGCCGTCTCGCTGAACCACCACGACCTGTTCAGCCTGCGCGGGGTCGGGCTGCCGCAGGAGCGGATGCCGATGATCCTGGGCACCGACGCGGCCGGGCTCGACGAGGACGGCAACGAGGTCGTCGTCCACGGCGTCGTCGCGAGCCCGGGCTGGATCGGGGACGAGACGCTCGACCCCAAGCGCACGCTCTTCTCGGAGCTCTACCAGGGCACGATGGCCGAGCGGGTCGCCGTCCCCCGGCGCAACGTGCTGCCCAAGCCGGCCGAGCTCTCCCTCGCCGAGGCCGCGTGCCTGCCCACCGCCTGGCTGACCGCCTACCGGATGCTCTTCGTGAAGTCCGGGCTGCGGCCGGGGCAGACCGTGCTCGTGCAGGGCGCCAGCGGCGGCGTCGCCACCGCGCTGGTCGTGCTCGGCAAGGCCGCCGGCTTCCGGGTGTGGGTGACCGGCCGCAGCGAGGAGAAGCGACAGGGCGCCCTCGACCTCGGTGCGGACCAGGCGTTCGAGACCGGCGCCCGGCTGCCCGAGCGCGTGGACGGCGTGATGGAGACCGTCGGCGAGGCGACCTGGAGCCACAGCGTCAAGTCGCTCAAGCCCGGCGGCGTCATCGTCATCTCCGGCGCGACCACCGGCCCCAACCCCGGTGCCGAGCTGAACCGGGTCTTCTTCACCCAGCTGTCGGTCATCGGCTCGACGATGGGCACCCGTGAGGAGCTCGAGGCGCTCATGCGGATGTGCACGGCCACCGGCGTGCGCCCGGTCATCGACGTCGAGCTGCCGCTGACGCAGGCGCGCGAGGGCTTCGAGCGCATGCTTGAGGGCCGGACGGCGGGGAAGATCGTCTTCACGCTGTGAGCGACTCCGCTGCCCCACCGGCTCCACCGGGCGGGAGCGGACCGGAGAGCAGCGCCGTGAGCCCGGTCGACCGGGTGGTCGCCACGCTCCGCGAGGCCGGGGTGGACGCCGAGGTGCGCCGCTTCGACCAGCCGGTGCCGACGGCGGCGGCCGCCGCTGAGGCGCTCGGCTGCGAGGTGGGCGCGATCGCCAACAGCCTCGTCTTCGACGCCGACGGCACACCGCTGCTGGTGCTGGCCAGCGGCGCGCACCGGGTGGACACGCGGAAGGTGGCGGCGCTGGTCGGTGCGCGGCGGGTGCGGCGGGCGACCCCGGACCTCGTCCTCGCCGCGACCGGCCAGGAGGTCGGCGGGGTGGCGCCCACCGGCCACCCCGCTCCGCTGCGCGCGCTGGTCGACGTCGACCTCGCCCGGCACCCGCTGCTCTGGGCAGGCGGCGGCGACCACCACACGATGGTCGCGCTCAGCTACGCCGACCTGCTGCGGCTGACCGGAGGCGACGAGGCTGCTGTCGCCTGAGCGACGCCCCTCCTCGCGGGACTGCGCCGCGCTCTCCCGCCGAGCGAGCAGTTGCGGTCGGCCGTGACGACGCGCCGGCGCGTGTCGGCGGCAGCAGCTGCACACTCGCCCCGCGCGTCAACGACGGTTGACAATGGCCATGTCGTCAACCACAGTTGACGCCATGGCCGACACAGCACAGGTGGCCTCCGCCGCCAGCAGCCGCGACCCCGCGGTCGGGCTGAGGGCGGTCCGCGCGCTGCGGACCCTGGTCGAGCGGATGGAGGCCCTGCAGGTGGAGAACGCCCGGGACCAGGGCTGGACCTGGGAGCAGATCGCCCACCTGCTGGGCGTCACGCGGCAGGCGGTGCACAAGAAGCACGCAGGCGGCCGCGGGCCGCTCCGGCGGAGGGACTGACCGTGTTCGAACGCTTCACGTCCGACGCTCGCGAGGTCGTCGTCCTGGCGCAGGAGGAGGCCCGTGCCCTCCGGCACGGCCACATCGGCACCGAGCACCTGCTGCTCGCCCAGCTGCGGCTGGACACCCCGACGACGGCCGTCCTGCGCCGGCACGGTCTCGACCACGACGAGGTGGCCGCGGCGGTCGCCGCCCACCTCGGGAGTGCAGACCTGGACGCCGAGGCGCTGCGGACCCTGGGCATCGACCTGGACGCCGTCCGGGACGTCGCCGAGGCCACCTTCGGACCGGGCGCGCTGGACGCCCCGCGCCACGGCCGGCAGCCGAGGAGCCCCGCGCACATCCCCTTCAGCTCCCGCGCCAAGAAGGTGCTCGAGCTCTCGCTGCGCGAGGCGCTGGCGATGCGCGCGAGGACCATCGCCGACGGGCACATCGTGCTCGGCCTGCTCCGCGAGGGGCAGGGGCTGGCCGCGAAGGTGCTGCACGACCGCGGCATCGACCCGCAGGTCCTGCGCGAGGACATCACCGCGGCGCTGCGCGGCTGACCACGCACGCGGGCGGACCGGACGCGGTTCCCACGTCCGGTCCGCCCGGGCCACGGCGGCGCTCAGGCGGCCGCTCGTGTGTAGGCCCCCGCCTGCAGCACCCCCTGCGGGTCGTAGGTCTGCACGACCTCCCGGAGACGGGCCAGGGTCTGCGCGTCGTAGCTGCGCCGGGCCGAGGCCGCGTCGTGCGGGACACCGAAGTTCGGCCACACGCCGCCGGTGTCCCAGTCGGCCAGCGCCGCGAACAGCCGGTGCGCGTGGGCCAGGTTCGCCTCGGCCATGGCAGCGTCCGCGGCGAGCCCCACGGTGAGCACGCTGAACCGCGCGGCGCGGTGGGAGAACGCGGTCGGGTGGACGCCCTCCCGCGCGTACGCCCCGCCGAGGTGACGCACCTCCACCACGATCTGCGGCGACCCGGAGCCGGCGCCGGCGAACGCCAGCAGCCGATCGGCCGCCTCCGCCGGGAAGCCGTCGAGCAGGATGGCCGGATCGACGACCGGCATCGGCTCGACCGGGTCCGCGTGCACCGAGTCGATCGCCGTGTACGGCTTGACCGCGGCGTCGTCCAGGATCACCGGCGCCGCCGCGCGGATCTCGTCCAGCAGCCGCGCCCCCTCCCCGGGGTCGCCGGTCCAGAGGAACCGGATCCCCAGGCTCATCCGCCCGGCCAGCGCCGGGGGGATCTCGGGTGCTGCCGGCAGCTGGAAGAGGGCGAAGGACGTCGTCCCCTGCTCCGGCAGGGCATCGGCCCAGCCCCGCCACCGGTCGATCACGGCTGCGGCGTCGGCGGCGTCGAAGTAAACCGCCCCGCCGTAGAAGGTCGGCATGCGGATCAGGTCGAACTCGAGGGCGGTGACGATCCCGGCCGCGCCCTTGCCGCCCCGCAGGGCGAAGAACAGATCGGGGTACGTGGTCGGCGTCACCCGCCGCAGGACGCCGTCGCCGGTGACGACCTCGATCGCGCGGACCCGGTCCGCCTGCAGTCCGTACGTGCGGGTCAGCGGGCCGACCCCGCCTCCGGTCGTGTAGCCGACGATGCTGACGTCGGTGGTGGAGCCGTTGAGCGCGGCCAGCCCGTGCGGGGCGACGGCCTCCACGACCCTCCTCCACTTCACGCCGGCACCGATCCGGACCCACTGCTCCTCGGCGTGCACGGTGAGCTCGTCCAGACCCCGGGTCACGACGAGCAGGTGTCCGGCCAGCGAGGCCTCCGCTCCGTGGCCGGTGGCCTGGACGCCGGCGGTCAGGCCGTGCTCGCCGGCGAAGCGGACTGTCTCGGCGACGTCCTCGGCGGTCCGGACCGCGACGACCGCGGCCGGCCGCATGGGGACGGCGAGGTTCCAAGGGGAGACGAGCGCCTCGTACCCGGGCTCGTCCGGCGTGTACAGGGCGCCGGTGAGCCGGCGGCGCAACGAGTCGAGGAAGACGCGGCCGGGGGATTGGACGACGGCGTCGACAGAGAGCGTCACGGTGACCTCCAGGGAGCGATGGTGCTGATGGAGGAACCGTGCGGCCCGGACCTTGACGGGCGGTTGCCGCGTCCTTGCGGCCCGGTCTCAGGTGGGTCTCAGGTCCGGGGCAGCGCCGGGTGCGGGTCGAGGAACAGCTCGCCGGGGTCCACCCGGCGGCGGATGGCCGACAGCCGTGCGTGGACACCCGGCGGGAACGCCTTCCGGGTGTCCACGCGGTCGTCGAGCATCGGCAGGTAGTGCCGCCCCCTGGTCCACGGCTCGAGGGCGGCGAGGAAGGCCGCGGCGTCGGCCCGCAGTTGCGCCCAGTCGCCCATGCCGCCCTCCAGCCCCAGGCCGAGGGCGAGGAACCGGCCGTCCAGGGAGGACAGCGCCCCGCCGGCGGGGTCGGGACGGGACAGCGCACCGCCCAGCTGGCGCAGCTCGGCGACGGCCAGCCGGGACCGCGACGCCGGCCCGACGGCCTCGATGAACGCCGCGACCGCGGCGTCGGGCAGCTCCTCGACCAGCCTGCTGCTCGTGTAGGCCGGGGTGGGGCCCTCGGGGTCGAGGTGCAGCCGCACCAGGGAGGCGGCGGGCACCCGGCCGACCGTGTCGAGCTCGGGGCGCAGCGCCCGCAGCGGCGCGAGGACGTCGGCGGCCGCGTCGTCCGGCCCGAGGACGGCGCCGTCGATCATGGCGATCCGCCGTCCGCGCAGGTCGGTCGGCATCTCCTCGATGTCGGGCACGTCCAGGAGGCGGAAGGCCGTCGTCGCCTCTTCCGGGGCGTCCGAGCACCAGGTGACCCAGGCGGGCAGCACGCGCTCGACGGCCGTGGCGTCCCAGGCCAGGAACCCGGCGACCACGGTGTCCAGCGGGAACAGCTCGAACTCCAGGGCGGTCACCACCCCGAGCGGGGCGGCCCCTCCGCGCAGCGCCCAGAACAGGTCCGCCTCCTGCTCGGCGGTGGCCCGGACGACGCTGCCGTCCGCCAGCACGAGCTCCATCGCGGTGACGGCGTTGCACTGCAGCCCGAGCCGCCGGGCGTACCAGCCGATGCCGCCGCCGAGGGTGTAGCCGACGACGCCGACGTCCGGCGAGGACGGGTGCCGTGCGGCGAGCCCGTGCCGTCCGGCGGCGTCGGTCAGGTCCCCCCACAGCACCCCCGCCCCGACCCGGGCCAGCCGCCGGTCGGCGTCGACGTGCAGCTCCGTCATCGCCGAGGTGCGCACCAGCACGGCGTCGGTGAGCCGGCCCTCCAGCGGGGGGGCGCCGTGCCCGGTGCCCTGCGGAGCGACGGCCAGACCGGCCGCGGTGGCGGCGCGGAGCACCTCGGCGACCTCGTCGGGGAAGGCCGGATAGGTCACCGCGGCCGGCAGGTCCACCACCTGGAGGTTCCAGGGTGAGCGGGCCATGTCGTAGGCCGGGTCGCCGGGTAGGTGGACCGAGCCCCCGCACAGGCCGCGGAGGCTCTCCGCGCGGCTGCGCGGGGTCGTGGGCACCTGCTGCTGAGTCACGGGACCCCTCTACCTGTTCTCCGGGGAGACACGATCCGGCGGCGGACTTGAGAACGACTTGAGACCGTCGCCGGACGCCGAGGGCCCGGCCGCGCAGAGCACGTCGCGCACCGTCCCGGGGGTGAGGAAGAGCTGCTGGGCGATCTCCCGCACCTCGAGCCCGGTGGCCGCGAGGTCGATGATCCGGCGCTCGGTGTTCGACAGCCAGCGGCCACCGTGGGGGTGGGTGTCGTCGACGCACCCGCGTCGCTGCAGCTCCGCGCGGACCCGGTCCCGCACCTCGACGGCACCCCGCCGGGTCGCCGTCCGGCAGGCGGCCCGCAGGAGCGGGACGGCCTCCTCGTCCGGCACGTCCGGCAGGCTGCCCAGGGCGCACTGGGCGCGGGCCAGTTCCACGGAGGCCGGCGTCGGTTCCAGCAGGTCGACCGCCTCGCGCAGCTGTCGCCGACCGGCCCGGCCGCGCAGCTCCCCGAGCAGCCGCAGGGAGGCGCCGAGGAACGTCGGCGCTCCCCAGCGCCGCAGCAACCGCACCTCCTCCTCGACGAGCGGCACCGCCTCGGCGGTCCGGCCCAGCGCGTGCAGGGCGGTCGCGGCGGTGCCCCGCCACGGGTTCCACACCGGGTTGGGGACCGGCACGGGCTCAGGGACGGAGTCCAGCGCCGCGAGGGCGTCCTCGGGCCGCCCCTCCGCGGCGAGCAGGCGAGCAAGGGCCAGGTGGACCAGCCGGGCGCCCTCACCGGACCGCCCACCGGCCACCGCCGCGTCGGCTGCCGCCCGTGCCCCGGCGACGTCGCCGCGGTCGAGCCGGCAGTGGATCTCGACGCAGCGGATGTAGGGCTCCCCGATCCTCGTGCCGCCCCACATGCGGTCCTGTTCCAGCGCCACGGCCGAGCAGGCCAGGGCCTCGTTGAGCTCGCCGCGCCACCAGTGCCAGAACCCCTGCCACACGCTGGTCGACTTGACGGCGAGCAGGGACCCGCGCGCGTAGGCCGCCGCCCGGGCGCGACTCCAGAAGTCCCCCAGGTCGTCGTCGGACAGCATCCGGACGAGGGCGGCGACGATCCAGGTCAGGCCGTCGTCCACGACCCACAGCCGGTCCTCCTGGAGCGCGAACCGGGCCAGCGCCACGGCCCGCTGCCGGTCGGTCCCCTCGAGCATCGCCTCGAAGGCCAGGGTCGCCGAGAGGCTGCGAGCCCCGTCACCCTCCCCCACCGGAACCGGCGGCACTTCCGTCCGCCAGATCGCCGGGTCCAGGCCGTGCATGTAGCCGCTGATCCGCTCGATGGCCAGCAGCGCCTGCCGGTGGTCGGGGAGTTCTTCGGGCACCGCACGCCGGGCCTCCCGTGCGAAGGCGGTCGCGATGCCTGGTTCGCTGGCGAAGACGTGCGTGCGTGCGATCGCCACAGCGAGGTCGGCCCGGGTGCGGGGATCGTCCTGCAGCGCGTAGGCCTGCAGGAGGTGCCGGGCGCTGGCGTCGCCGTCGAGGAGGGACTCCAGCAGCCCCAGCTCCAGGAGCAGGTCGCGCCGCTGGTCCTCCGACGGCGGCTCGTCCAGTGCACGCCGCAGCAGGGTGACCGCGCTGTCGGAGGCGCCGCGATCGGCGGCTGTGCGCGCCGCCCGCCGCAGGACGGCGACCGTCTCCTCGTCGCCGCGCAGCGGCGCCCGCAGCAGGTGGGCGGCGACCTGCTCGTCGGTCGCGCCCGACGACCGCAGCACCTGCGCCGCGCGCTCGTGCCGCAGTGCCCGCTCGGCGGCGGGCAGGTCGCGGTACACCGCCTCCCGGACCAGCGGGTGCACGAAGGCCAGCGGCTGCTCGTCCCTGACGATCTCGGCGCGGGCGAGGGTGGCCAGAGCCGTGGCGGTGTCCTCCTCGGGCAGCCCGGCGAGCGTGGCCACGGCCGGCAGGGCCGCGCCATCCCCCAGGACGGCGGCGGCCCGGGCGACCGCCGGGACCGACCCGGCGAGCCGGCGCAGCCGCATGAGGACCATGCTGGACACCGCCCGGGAGCCGACGGCGACGACCGTGTCGGCGTGCGCGGCGTCGGGCCGCACGCCGTCGGCCTCGAGAGCCCGCAGCAGCTGCCGCAGCAGCAGGGGGTTCCCCGACGTCGTCCGGTAGCAGGCTGCGCCGAACAAGGGGGACACCGGCTCCCCGAGCCGGCGCCCCACCATGCCGACCGTGGCCTCCGGGGACAGCGGCGCGGGCCGGATCACGACCGTCGCCGGTTCGAGGGACAGCTCGGCCAGCAACTCCTCGGCGTCGTGCGCCTCGCCGGTGCGCACGGTCCCGACCACGAGCACCGGCACCGCGTCCAGGCGTCGCACGAGGTAGGCCAGGTAGCGCAGTGAGGCGCTGTCGCACCACTGCAGGTCGTCGACGGCGAGGAGGACGGGCCCGGCCGCCGCGAGGTCGACCGTGAGCCAGTAGAGACCGTGCAGGACGGCGAAGGACCCCTCGGGCGCCTCGCCGGAGGCCAGGTCGAAGGCACTCCGTGCACCGGCCGCGGCCCCACGCAGCAGCTCCTCCCGCCGCCCCGGGACGGTGAGTTCCGGGCTCGAACAGCTGTCGTACGGCACCGAAGCCGAAGGCCGTCTCCAACTGGCTGCCGCGTGCGGTCAGCACCCGGACCGACCGTGCGGACGCCAGCCTCCGGGCCTCGGTGAGCAGTCGGCTCTTGCCGATGCCGGGTGGCCCTTCGATGAGCAGCAGCCGGGGCTCCCCGGCGGCCAGGTCGTCGAGCGCGGACCGCAGGGCGGTGAGCTCGCGGTCCCGGTCCAGCAGGTCGTCCGGCGTCGCTCCTGCCGGGGAAGGGGGGTGCTCGGGGCCGGGCCGGGCCGGGGACGACACCGGGGCGCGCGGCGCCGGCACGCGCAGTTCCGGCGACTGCGCCAGCACCTGTTCCTCCAGTGCCCGCAGCGCCGGACCCGGATCGACCCCCAGCTCGTCGGCGAGGGTCCGGCGGGCTCGGCGCAGAGCGCTCAGTGCGTCGGCCTGCCGGTGTGCCCGGCAGAGCGCGAGCACGAGGAGGCGCCAGCGCTCCTCCCGCAATGGCTCCTCGGCGACCATCGCCTCGAGGTCGGCGACGCACAGCGCCGCCTCCCCCAGCTCGAGCCGTGCGGCCGCCAGCCGCTCCCGCGCCACGGCGCGCAGCTCGGTCAGCCGGGCCGTCTCCGCCTCCGCCCACGGAGCGTCGACGTAGTCGGCCAGCGCCGGACCGCGCCAGAGGGCGAGCGCCTCGCGCAGGAGCTCCGCGGCACGTGCGGGGCGGTCCTCCCCCGCGGCCTCCTCCAGCAGCCGCTCGAAGCGCCAGGCGTCGACCGCGTCGTCCGGGAGCCGGACGGCGTAGCCCCGGCCCTCCCTGACGATGACCGCCGAGCGGGTCCGGGCGGCGCTGCCCGGCTGGAGCCGACGGCGCAGGTGGGAGACGTAGGCCTGCAGCGCGCCGGCGGTGTCGGCCGGGGCGTCCTCGGGCCACAGGGACTCGGCCAGCCGCTCGGCCGGGACGACCTCGCCGCGGGCGAGGAGCAGGAGGGCCAGGACGGCGCGCTGACGGGGACCGCCGAGGTCGAGGGGTGTCCCGCCGGAAGACGCCGTCAGCCTCCCCAGCAGGGCCACACGCAGCTGCCCAGTGCCGTCCACAGCCGCCTCCTCGGCGGGCCACTCCTCCTTGGCGGGCAAGGTAGACGAGGGAGGCGTCCTGCGGGAGCGGTTCAGCCAGCACGACCCGAGGCCGCACCGCGAGCGGACCGCGACCGGCTCCCGAGTGGCCCCGGGTCCTGGACGGACGAGCCGGCGTCTGACGACCCGGCTCAGGCCAGGGCGGCGAGCCGCTCGATCCGGGCCGCGACCTTCGGCCGGTCCTTGAGCGGGAGGTGCTCGAGGGCGGGGGCGATCTCCGGCAGCCGGCGCCGCTGGGTCGTCGTCGCGCGGAAGAGCAGGCCGACGGTGACGCCGTGGGCGGGTCGGGAGACCACCTCGACGGCGTCGCCCGCGCCGACGTCCCCGGTCTCGAGCACCCGCAGGTAGGCGCCGCTGGCACCGCGGGCGGTGAACCGCTTGACCAGCTGCGGCACACCCCAGAAGCGCTCGAAGTTGGCACACGGGATCCGGCAGGCGGTCACCTCGAACAGCGCCGTCCCGACCCGCCAGCGCTCGCCCAGCACCGCGCCGGTGAGGTCCAGGCCCGTCGTCCGCAGGTTCTCGCCGAACCGGCCGGGCGGCAGCTCCCGGTCCAGCTCGGCGGCCCACCAGTCGGCGTCCTCCTGGGCGTAGGCGTAGACCGCCTGGCCCTCGCCGCCGTGGTACTTCCGGTTGACCTGGACGTCGCCGTCCAGGCCGAGCTCGGAGACGGCGACCCGCCCGGCGACCGGCCGCTTGTCGATGCCGCTGCGGTTCGGACGACGGCCGGGCAGCGGGAGCAGGTCGGAGCCGGAGACGCAGACCGCGTCGAGGCGGCCGCGGGTCACTTCTTGGAGGCGGTGGACTCGTTGGTGGAGAGCGCGGCCACGAAGGCCTCCTGGGGGACCTCGACGCGGCCGACCATCTTCATCCGCTTCTTGCCCTCCTTCTGCTTCTCCAGCAGCTTCCGCTTGCGGGTAATGTCACCGCCGTAGCACTTGGCGAGGACGTCCTTGCGGATGGCGCGGACCGTCTCGCGGGCGATGACCCGGGAGCCGACGGCGGCCTGGATCGGCACCTCGAACTGCTGCCGCGGGATGAGCTCGCGCAGCTTGCCGGCCATCATCACGCCGTAGCTGTAGGCCTTGTCCTTGTGCACGATCGCGCTGAACGCGTCGACGGCCTCGCCCTGCAGCAGGATGTCCACCTTCACCAGCGACGACTCCTGCTCGCCGGCCTCGGAGTAGTCGAGGCTGGCATAGCCGCGGGTGCGCGACTTCAGCGCGTCGAAGAAGTCGAAGATGATCTCGCCGAGGGGCAACGTGTAGCGCAGCTCGACCCGGGACTCGCTCAGGTAGTCCATGCCGCCGAGCTGACCGCGCCGGCTCTGGCAGAGCTCCATGATCGCGCCGGTGTAGTCGCTGGGCGCGATGATCGTCGCGTTGACGATCGGCTCGTAGACCTTGTCGATCTTGCCCTCGGGCCAGTCGCTGGGGTTGGTCACGGTGATCTCGCTGCCGTCCTCCATGACCACCCGGTAGACGACGTTCGGCGCGGTGGAGATGAGGCTGATGCCGGCCTCGCGCTCGAGCCGCTCGCGGACGATCTCCAGGTGCAGCAGGCCGAGGAAGCCGACGCGGAACCCGAACCCGAGCGCGGCGGACGTCTCCGGCTCGTAGGTGAGCGCGGCGTCGTTGAGCAGCAGCTTGTCCAGCGCCTCGCGCAGCAGCGGGTACTCGCTGCCGTCAATCGGGTACAGGCCGGAGTAGACCATCGGCTTGGGGTCGCTGTAGCCGCCGATCGGCTCGGCGGCCGGCTTGTGCTGCAGCGTGACGGTGTCGCCGACGCGGGACTGGCGGACGTCCTTGACGCCGGTGATGAAGTAGCCGACCTCGCCGACGCCGAGGCCGTCGACCGGCTTGGGCTCCGGGGAGATGACGCCGATCTCGAGCAGCTCGTGGACGGCGCCGGTCGACATCATCTTGATCCGCTCGCGGCTGGAGATGCGCCCGTCGACGACCCGCACGTAGGTGATGACGCCGCGGTAGATGTCGTAGACGCTGTCGAAGATCATCGCTCGCGCCGGGGCCTCGGCCTCGCCGACCGGGGCGGGGATCTGGGCGACGATCTGGTCGAGCAGCTCGGGCACGCCCTCGCCGGTCTTGCCGCTGACCCGCAGGACCTCGGCAGGGTCGCAGCCGATGATGTGCGCGATCTCGGCCGCGTACCTCTCCGGCTGCGCGGCGGGCAGGTCGATCTTGTTGAGGACCGGGATGATCGTGAGGTCGTTCTCCAGCGCCAGGTAGAGGTTGGCCAGCGTCTGGGCCTCGATCCCCTGGGCGGCGTCGACGAGCAGCACCGCGCCCTCGCAGGCGGCCAGCGACCGGGACACCTCGTAGGTGAAGTCGACGTGCCCCGGGGTGTCGATCATGTCGAGGACGTACTCGGTGTCCCCGACCTTCCACGGCAGGCGCACGTTCTGCGCCTTGATGGTGATGCCGCGCTCGCGCTCGATGTCCATGCGGTCGAGGTACTGGGCACGCATCTGCCGCGCCTCGATGATCCCGGTGACCTCGAGCATCCGGTCGGCCAGCGTCGACTTGCCGTGGTCGATGTGGGCGATGATGCAGAAGTTCCGGATGCGGGCCGGGTCGGTGGAGGCGGGAGTCGTCACAGTGCCCCCATCGTCCCACGGCACCCGGGCCGGTGAGGCGATTGCCTGCGAAGCGGCGCTCGCCGACAGTTCTGTCATGACCCCTGCGGGCAGCCCCCGCCTGCCGTACCCGGACCTGCCCGCACTGCTGCGCACGGACATCGAGGCAGCGCTCGGCTCGCCCGTGGCCACCGTGACCGGCTGCACCGGGGGCTTCTCCCCCGGGACGGCGGCCGTGCTGACCTGCTCCGACGGGACGCGGGCCAACGTCTGCGGCGGTCGGCACGCCGCTGAACCCCGACACCCCCGACCTGCACCGGACCGAGGCCGGGGTCGCCGCCGCACTGCCGCCGGACCTCCCCGCACCGCGGCTGCGGTGGTGGACCGAGCGCGACGTCGGTGGCGACGTCTGGGTGGCGCTGCTCTTCGACGCGGTGGACGGGGAGCCGCCGGCCCTGCCGTGGACGCCGGCGGCCGCGGCGCGGATCGTGCCGGTCCTCACCGACCTCGCCCGGGCCGGCACCCCGTGCCCGGTCCCGGGCCTGCCCACCCTCCCGGATCGGCTCGCCGGCGGGCTGGCCGCGTGGCGGGCGCTGGCCGAGCAGCCGCCGGCGGATCTCGACCCCTGGGAGCGCCGGCACCTGGACCGGCTGGCCGACGTGCCCGACCGGTTGACGGCATCGGGCGGGCTCTCCGGGGAGACGCTGGTCCACCTGGACGTGCGCGCCGACAACCTGCTGGTCACCGCGGACGGCGCCGTGTTCGTCGTCGACTGGCCGCGGGCGGCCCGCGGTGCGGCCTGGGTGGACACCGTGCTGTTCGCCCTCGACCCCGCCGTGCACGGAGGCGTGGACCCGGAGCTGCTGGTGGCGGACTCCCCGGTCGTGGCGGGCGCCGATCCCGCGGACGTGACCGACCTGCTGCTCGCGCTGACCGGGACGTGGGCGCAGGAGATGCGACGGCCGCCACCGCCCGGGTTGCCGACCGTGCGGGACTTCCAGCGCGGGTTCCACGACGCCGCGCTGGCCTGGGCGCGGCGGCGGGTGGACGGCGGCCTCGCCCGGCCGCGGTGACCGGCTCGGCCGACCGACCGCGGGTTGGGGCCGGGCGGACGACGCTGGTATCTTGGCAGACCGGTCCGCTGACGCACGCCGTCCGGACGCACTGTCCAGAACTCCTCCCGAGAGACACCCGAGGCTCACGCGTGGCGAACATCAAGTCCCAGCTCAAGCGGATCAAGACCAACGAAAAGGCGCGCCAGCGCAACGTCGCCGTCAAGTCCGCCCTGAAGACGGCCGTCCGCCGCTTCCGCACCGCTGCCGACTCCGGGGACGCCGCCGCCGCGACGACCGCGCTGCAGACCGCCAGCAAGGCGCTGGACAAGGCCGCCAGCAAGGGCGTCATCCACAAGAACCAGGCGGCGAACCGCAAGTCGGGCATGGCCAAGCGGCTGGCCGACCTCTCCAGCTGACCCCCGGCCGCGTCCGCGCGGCCGTCCGACGAGCCCCCTCCCCCTGCGGGACGGGGGCTCGTCGCGTTCTGCGGCCGCGGCCCCCTGCGAGGTCCCGCCGCGCGGCCCCGTCCCGCCGCGCAGCCTCCTCCCGCCGCGCGGCCCCGTCCCGAGGCTCAGGCCCCGTCTCGGGTCCCGCCCCGAGCCCGCGAGGGGTGGGGAGGACGGGGTCCTCCCACGGTGGGGGGACGGGGGGTCCTCGTTCAGCCGCGGACGCCGCGTCCGGTCTCCCGCCGGATGGCGACGATCCGGCGGATGGCGCTCTCCAGTGCGTAGTCGGCGCTGGCCGCGGCGCCCTTGACGTCGGCGTTGAGCTCGGCGGCCACGCCGAGCGCCTGCTGCAGGCCCTCGATACTCCAGCCCCGCGCCTGCGACTGCGCCCGCTTGACCTTCCACGGCGGCATCTTCAGCGTGCGGGCCAGGTCGCCGGGGTTGGAGCTGCGGACCGAGGAGACGCGGGCCGCGGTCCGCACCCCGTCGGCGATCGCGTCGGCGATCAGCACGTGGGCGACGCCGCGCTGCAAGGCCCAGCGCAGCATCTCCAGCGAGCCCTGCCGATCGCCCACGAGCACCCGCTCGGCGACGGTGAAGCCGCTGACCTCGGCCTGCCCGCGGTGGAACCGGGCGACCGCGTCGGCGTCGATCGAGCCGCCGAAGTCCGAGACCAGCTGCGTGGCCGCCGAGGACAGCTGCCGCAGGTCCGCGCCGATCGCCTCGACCAGCGCCGACGCCGCGTCCGGGGTGATCCGGCCACCCGCCGAGCGGACCTCGTTGCGCACGAAGGCGATCCGGTCGCCCACCGAGCTGACCTTGGGGCAGTCGTCGACGGCTGCCCCGGCAGCGGTGAAGGCCTTGACCAGCGTCTCGTTGCGCTTCCCGCCGGAGTGGACGACCACGAGCGTCAGGTCGGGGTCGGGGTCCTTGGTGTAGCCGGTGAGCGCCTCGACGAGCGCGCCGGCGGCCTCGTGCACCCCCGTGACGACGACCAGCCGGTGCGTGCCGAACAGCGAGGGGGCGAGGACGTCGGCCAGCTGGCCGACGGGCAGCCCCTGCGCCGGCAGCTCGTGCAGCTCGGCGTCGGGGTGGCGCTCGAGCACGGCGGCGCGCACGGCGGACACGGCGCGGGAGCGCAGCAGCTCCTCCTCGCCGACCACGGCGCGCAGGCGGGAGGTCGGTGCGGGGGGTGCTGCGGCCACCCCGGCATGGTGTCACGCGGGGCCGACGCTCCCGCCGTCCCGCGCGGACGACCGCCGGCCCGCCGACCGCCTCCTCCCCCGGGATGCCGGACCGGCCGGCCGCGGAGACGGCGTCCTCGGGACCGCGGGTGGCGACGCCCCAGGCCCCGGCGTCCCCGGCCACCGCGAGGTCGCCCTCCCGGTCGGTGCGGTGCACCCGCACCCCCTCCTGCGCCAGCCAGGACAGCACCCGTGCCGTCGGGTGCCCGTAGGTGTTGTCCGCGCCGACGGACACCAGCGCCACTCGCGCCCCGGTGGCGGCGAAGAAGCCCCGGTCGGCGTCGGCGCTGCCGTGGTGCGGCACCTTGAGCACGTCGGCCCGCAGGTCGACCCCGCGGGCGACGATCCGCTCCTCCGCCACGCCGCTCAGGTCGCCGGTGAGCAGGACCCGGACCCCGCGCTGGGTCACGCGGACCACCAGGGACAGGTCGTTGGCCGGTACCGCGGCCGTGGCGACCTCCGGCGGCGGGGCGAGCACCTCGATCGTCGCCGTCCCCACCGTGCGGAGGTCCCCCGGGACGAGGACCTCCCGCGCGGCACCCGCACGGCGCACCGCGGCGTCCAGGCGGCCGGCCCGGTCCTCGGCGGGCGACAGCGTGCCGGTGGCGACCACGCCGACCTCCCTGCCGGACAGCGCCCCGGCCAGGCCGCCGGCGTGGTCGGCGTCGAGGTGAGTGACCAGCACCAGGGGCAGCGTGTCGATCCCGAGCCGGTCCAGGCAGCGGTCGACCGGACCGACGTCGGGCCCGGCGTCCACGAGCAGCCCCTCCCCCGGCGCGGTCGGCACCACCAGGGCGTCGCCCTGGCCGACGTCGCAGGCGACGAGGACGGTCCGCTCGGGCGGCCAGCCGCGGGTCAGCTGTCGCAGCGGCCAGCCCAGCACCACGACGCCGACGAGGGCCGCGAGCGCCAGCGGCCGCGCGCGGGGAAAGCGCCACAGCAGCCAGCCGACCGCCAGGATCAGCACGGTCAGCAGCACCGCGCCCCGGGTACCGGCCGGCCAGCCGGTGGCGCCGTCGGGCAGCGCCGCGGCGCGCTGAGCGACGACGACCAGCCACCGCACCGGCCACCCCGCCAGCCAGACGAGCGCACCGCCGACCGGTGGCAGGACCGGTTGCGCGAGCGCGGCCAGCAGGCCGAGCACGGTGGCCGGGGCGACGGCCGGCGCGGCGAGCAGGTTGGCTGGCAGCGACACCGGACTCACCAGGCCGGAGAGCCCGGCCACCAGCGGCGCGGTGGCGAGCCCGGCGGCCGCGGCGACCGCGACCGCGTCGGCCAGCGGCACCGGCCAGCCGCGGCCACGCAGGCGCCGGGACCAGCCCGGTGACAGCAGCACGATGGCCGCCGTGGCCGCGACTGAGAGTGCGAAGCCGGCGTCCCGCGCGAGGCCCGGATCGAGGAGCAGCAGCACGACGACAGCCCCGCCCAGTGCCGGCAGCGCCGCGCGGGACCGGCCGGTCGCCAGCGCCAGCAGCGTCACCCCGCCCATGGCCGCCGCGCGGACCACGCTGGCGCTGGGCCGGGCGAGCACCACGAACCCGGCGAGCGCGACCACCGCGACCAGCGCCTGCACCCGCCGGTCGACCGCCCGCCTGCGCAGCGGCGCGAGCACTCCGGCGAGCACGATCGCCACGTTCGCCCCGGACACGGCCGTCAGGTGGGCGAGGCCCGCGCGCCGGAAGTCCTCGACGAGCACCGGGTCCATCGACCGCGTGTCCCCCACGACCAGGCCGGGCAGCAGCCCACCTGCCTGGGGCCCGAGCACGTCGACGGCGGACTCGCGCAGTTGCTCCCGCAGACCCCCGGCGACCCGCTGCACCCACGGCGGGTCGCCCACCGGCGTCGGGGGCGCCCGCGCCGACAGCCGGGCCACCAGCCCCTCGTCCGCGGCGGCCGGGGAGACCGCGGCCCGGACGCGCACGGCCTGGCCCGGCAGCAGCCCGAGCCACTCGTCGGCGGAGCCGAAGAGGACCACGGCGTCGTCCAGCCGGGTGCGCGTCCCGCCGTCGTGCAGCCCGGTGACCGTGGCCTCGGCGACGACGCGCGGCGGGCCCACTCCGCGGACCGCCGTCGGGTCGCCGTCCAGCTCCAGGTCGAGGTCGACGGTCCGTCGTCCTTCGGCGGCCCCGGCCAGCGGAGAGGCCTGGCGGGCGGTCTCCCGGACCGCCGCCGTGGTGGCGGTGACCGCCAGGGCCGCGAGCACACATGACAGCACGACCGCGGCGGGTGACCGGCCGCGCCGGGACACCCAGACCGCGGCGACAACGGCGGCCGGTACCGCGCCGGCCAGCAGCGGGACCGGCAGCAGCGGTGCCAGCAGGGTGACGCCCCAGACCGTCGCCGCCACGGGCGCGAGCCGCAGGTCCACCCACGACCAGCGCCCCGGCGCCGCCCTCACACGGTCACCAGCTCGGCGAGCTCGGCGTAGGTGGTCGGGCCGATGCCGGGGACGTCGTCGAGCTGCTCCACGGTGCGGAAGGGCCCGTTGCGCTCGCGGTGTTCCACGATCCGCTGGGCGAGGACCGGCCCGATCCCCGGCAGCGCGTCGAGGTCGGGCGCGGTGGCCGCGTTGAGGTCTACCGGGCCGGCACCGGACGTGGCGTCCGTCCCGCCGACGGTTCCGCCGGCCGCCGCGGCGCCGGGCACGCCGACCGCCACCTGTTGGCCGTCGGAGACGACGGCGGCGAGGTTGATCGAGGCGGGGTCGGCGTCGGGCAGCAGCCCGCCGGCGGCCGTCACCGCGTCGGCGACCCGCGCCCCCTCGGGCAGGGTGACCAGCCCCGGCCGGGCCACCGATCCCACGACCGAGACGACGACCGTGGCCGCGGAGTCCGCCGCGATCCCCGCCGACGTCGCGGCGGGGCTCTCCGCGGCCGGGGATGCGGCGGGGGACTCGACGGGTGCCGGTTCGACCGGCGCGGGCTCCACCTGCGGGCGACCGGACCACGTGCTCCCGAGCACCAGGAGCGCGGCGAGCAGGCCGACGACCCACAGCGACCACGCGGCGCGGCGCCCGGGGGCCACCCGGACGGCACTGTCGGGAACACGGTGCCGCCCGATGCCGGCGGGCAGCCCGTCGTCCGCCGCCGCGACGGCGTCCTCCTCCTCCTCTTCGGCGTGCAGCGCCTCGTCGCCGGGCACCCAGCCCGGTGGCCGGCGCTCGTCCAGCAGGACCCGCAGCCGTTCGCGGATCAGGTCGGCGTCGTCACTGCGGCGGGAGGAGAGGCGCACCGGCGCGACGCTAGGGAGCGACGCCCTCGATGGTCCGTGCCGCCGACGAACTGTGGACGGCCGCCACCACTGTGGATCCCGAGGACGTCGTCACGTGCGCGCCACCGAGCGCTCGAGCGGCCGAGCAGGCGGTCGTCACCCGCCGGTCGTGACTGCGTCCTCGGGGCTCGGCATGAGGCCCACCTGCTGGAGGTAGTCGGCGAGGTTCCAGTAGTCCCGGTTCTCCACGATCCGGCCGTCGCGCACCCGGCCGACCGAGACGCCGGGCACCCGGTAGGAGCGCCCGGTGGCCGGCAGGCCGTGCTCGTGATCGGCCCGGTCGTTGGTCCCGACCATCGTCCACTCCAGCGCGTAGCCCTCGCCGTCCCCGACGACGGTGCCCGGCTCGAACCGGTAGTCGGAGGAGAAGCCTGTCTCCATGGCGTCCACGAAGGCGCGGACGGCGGCCGCACCCTCGACCCGCTCGCCGAGCGCGAAGTCCGGGTACACCCCGTCGTCGGCCCAAAACGAGGTCACCGCCGCGCTGTCGTGCGCGTTCCACGCGTCCAGGTAGGCCTGGGCCCAGTCCGCCGCCACCCCGGCCGCCGGTCCGCCATCGCTCGTGTCTCCCCCCTCGTCGCCCTGAGGCGGCCGAAGCCACTGGCGGGCGCTCGGGGCAGGACAGAGCCGAAGGCCACCGGCTACCGGTGCGCCGTCTGCTGCGGGTGGTCCTGCGCGGGCGCCGTCGCGGCCGGGGCCACGACGAGGCCCACGGCGCCCGGGCCGACGTGGGCGCCGATCGCCGCGCCGAGCTCGCTGACGTAGAGCTCGCGCAGGCCGGGCAGCCGCTCCTCGAGGTCGGCGGCCAGCCGCTCGGCCCGCTCGGGTGCGGCCAGGTGGTGGACGGCGACCATGACCGGCCGGCCGGCCGCGGCCTCCACCCCGCGCTGGACCAGGCGGACGAGGGCCCGGGCCGTCGTCCGCACCTTCTCCAGCGGCACCACCCGGCCGTCGGCGACGTGCAGGACCGGCTTGACCGACAGTGCGGTGCCGATCATCGAGGCGGCGTGCCCGATGCGGCCGCCCCGGCGGAGGTGCTCCAGGGTGTCCACGACGAAGAGCGTGCGGGTGGCGGCGGCGGTGTCCCGGGCGGCCGCGGCCACGGTCGCCGTGTCCTCCCCGCGCGCCGCCGCCCGGGCCGCGGCGAGCACGGCGAACCCGTTGCCCATCGCTGCGGAGCGCGAGTCGACGACCGTGACGATGTGCTCGCCGACCTGGGCGGCAGCCAGCCGGGCCGCGTCCACCGTGCCGGAGAGCTCCGCGGACAGGTGCACCGAGACGATGTGGTCGGCCCCGGCGTCCAGCCGCCGGCGGTAGGCGGCGACGAAGTCGCCGGGGGTCGGCCGGGAGGTCGAGACGCGCTGCCCGCGCGTGCCGAGCGCCCGGGCGACGTCCGCCGGCCCGATGTCGTCCCCCTCGCGGCCGGAGTGCCCGGCCAGGACCACGTAGAGCGGGACGACCTCGACCGCGTACTGCTCCAGCAGCCGGGCGGGCAGGTACGCCGAGGAGTCGGTGACCACGGCGACGGGCATCCGGCGAGGCTAGCCCGCGCCCTGCCGCGGCCGAGCGGCCACGGCGGGGTTTACAGGGCGTCGGCGTCCTGCGTGTGACGCGGCGCGCCTTCCTCGGGGCTGGCGCCGGCGTCCGGGCGACGCGTGCCCGGCTGTGGCGGAGGGACGGGACCGTCGGGCAGGTCGGGTGCGGAGGTGTTGTGCCGCAGCAGCCGCCACCGGCCGCTCTGCTCGGCCAGCTCGCTCCACGCACAGTTCGCCAGGGGGCCGAAGACGCGGCGGTGCTCGGGGCCCAGTCCGAGCAGGGCCTCGATCAGGCGTGCTGAGGTGCCGCCGTGGGTCACGACGACGGCCGCCGGCGCCTCGGGGAGGTCGCGCAGCGCGGCCAGGGCCCGTGCGGGTACGTCGGCGGAGTCCTCCCCGCCGCGCCCGGTGATGGGCCGGCCGGCCAGCCAGTCGGCGTACTGCTCGGGATGGCGCTCGGCGACCTCCTGCCGGGTGAGCCCCTCCCACGAGCCCATGTCGACCTCGCGCAGGCGGGGGTCCAGCCGCAGCGGCACACCGAGCACGTCGGTGAGCGCGACCGCGGTCTCGGCGGCCCGCCCGAGGTCGCTGGAGACCACCAGGGTGCCCTCGGGCAGCGGCGCGGCCAGGTGCGGGGCAGCACGCCGCGCCTGACGGCGGCCCACCTCGTCCAGCGGCGGGTCCAACTGGCCCTGGAAGCGCCCCGCGGCGTTCCACTCGGTGCGCCCGTGCCGCCAGAGCACCAGCCGCGGGACCGGCAGTGCCGGGACGTCGCTCACCTGCCGGTCGCCTCCGGCGCGGCCGGGCCGTCCTCCGGCGGCCCACCGTCCGCCGGGGCACCGCCCACCGGGGAGTCGTCCGCGGGCCCGGGCCGCAGGGGCATCGGGTCGGCGCTGGCCGGGTCGACGTCGTCAGCCGACAGCGTCGCGGTGCTCGCGGGAGCCGTCCCGTCGGACCGCGTCCCCTCGGGCTGCGTCGCAGCGGACGGTGCCGCGCTGTCGACGAAGGGGATCGTCGGGCAGTCCTTCCACAGCCGCTCCAGCGCGTAGTACGCGCGCTCCTCGGCGTGCTGCACGTGGACGACGACGTCCACGAAGTCCAGCAGCACCCAGCGCGCCTCGGCCACGCCCTCCCGGCGCACCGGCTTGACGCCGTGCTGGCGGAGGCGCTCCTCGACCTCGTCGACGATGGCCTGCACCTGGCGCTCGTTGGGCGCCGAGGCGAGCACGAAGGCGTCGGTGATGGCCAGCCGCTCGCTGACGTCGACGATCGCGACGTTGGTCGCCAGCTTGTCCGCGGCGGCCTGGGCGGCCAGCAGTGCGGTCTCCCGCGCCTCGGTCGAGGCGGTCATCGGGGTACCTCCTGGAGTTCGGTGGTCGGTGGTTCGGGAGGCGGACCCTCGGTCTGGGGAGTCGTCGCCGGCGGGCGGTCGTAGGTCGGGCGGTCCCCGGAGGGCCCGGCGCCGGTCGCACCCTCGCGGGCGAGGCGTGGGGCAGCGTCAGGGGTGCGGTACAGCCCGCGCTTCTCGATGTACTGCACGACGCCGTCGGGCACCAGGTACCAGACCGGCATCCCCCGGCCCACACGGGCGCGGCAGTCGCTGGAGCTGATCGCCAGCGCCGGCACCTCGACCAGGCTCACCGTCCCCTCCGGCAGGTGGGAGGCCCCCAGGTCGAAGCCGGGGCGGGTGACACCGATGAAGTGCGCCAGGGCGAAGCAGGCGTCGCTGTCCCGCCAGCTGAGGATCTGCGAGAGCGCGTCCGCGCCGGTGATGAAGAACAGCTGGTCGTCGGGCCGCTGCCGCTTCAGGTCGCTGAGCGTGTCGATCGTGTACGTGGGACCGCCGCGGTCGACGTCGACCCGGCTCACCGAGAACCGGGGGTTGGAGGCGGTGGCGATGACGGTCATGAGGTAGCGGTCCTCGGCCGGCGCCACCTCGCGGTCGCTCTTCTGCCACGGCTGGCCGGTGGGCACGAAGACCACCTCGTCCAGACCGAACAGGACCGCCACCTCGCTCGCCGCCACGAGGTGCCCGTGGTGGACGGGGTCGAACGTCCCGCCCATCACCCCGACCCGCCGACCTGCCACCAAACGAGACTATCCGGGCAGTCCGGGACCGGCCCGCGAGGACCGGCCCCGCGCAGCGGGCACGGGCCTCCCCGCCGGGACTGCGGCCGGGGACCAGCGCGGGCCCTGCGCGACCGGCTCCCCCGTGCTGCCGGTCGCGGCCGGCAGCGGCCCCCGCGGACGGGGACCGCCACCGGCGCCGGCACACCCGGCACCCACCCCGTCCGACGACCGTCGCCCGCCGCGGTTCCGCGACGGGAGGGCCGCTCAGAGCGTGGTGACGAAGTCCGCGAGCTGGGCGGCGTTGCGGCACTCGACCATGTCGACGACCTCGCCGTAGCGGTTGGCGGCGGAGTCCCCGCTGCCCCACAGCCGGCGGGGCTCGGGATTGAGCCAGTGCGCCGTGCGGGAGCGGCGGACGAGGTCGGCCAGCACCGGCAACCCCGGCGGGCGGTAGTTGGTGCGCCCGTCGCCGAGCACGAGCAGCGACGTCTTGGGTCCCACCACCGAGGCCCACCGGTCGGCGAAGACCTCGAACGCCGTGCCGTAGTCGCTGTGCCCGTCGAACCCGACGACGTCGGCCTCCCGGCCGATCCGGGCGACCGCGTCGACGACGTCGGCACCAGGACGGAAGAAACGGCTCACCTCGTCGGTGGAGTCCACGAAGGCGAAGGCCCGGACGCCGGAGAAGTGCTCACGCAGCGCCTGGGTCAGCATGAGCGTGAAGTGGCTGAACCCGGCCACCGAGCCGCTGACGTCGCAGAGCACCACCAGCTCCGGCTTGTGCACCTTCCGCGGCCGGTGGTGGGTCACCACCGGCACGCCGCCGGTGCCCAGCGACGCGCGCACGGTCCTGCGGAAGTCCAGCCGGCCCTCCCGGCCCAGCCGCCGCCGCGCCGAGAGCCGGACGGCCAGCCGCCGGGCCAGCGGGGCCACCGTCCGGCGCAGCTCGGCGAGGTCGGCGGCCTGGGCGCGCAGGAAGTCGACCTGGTCGGCCAGCGGGCGGACGGCGTTCTTCGCCACCTTGTCCCGGCCGCGCTCGGCCGCCGTCCGCCGCCGGACCTCGGCCTCCACCGCGGCCCGGAAGGCGGCCAGCCGCTCGCGCACCGTCTGGCGGGCCACCTGCTCGGCCAGCCCGCCGCGCCCGGCGTCCCCGAGCAGGCCGGCCAGCAGCTGGGCGACCAGGGTGTCCGGCGAGAGCGCCCGCATCACCCGGTAGCTGAAGAAGGACTGCCCCGAGGGCGACGGCGCCGTCCGGCCCAGCTGGTCGACCGCGTCGCGGGCGAAGCGGCGTAGCGCCTCCTCGTCGCCGTCGAGCAGCAGCCGGGCCAGCTCCTCGCGCATGAGCTGCGCCAGGTCGGTGCCGTCGGGCAGGTCCAGGGTCGGCTCGCCGGGCTCCCCCGGCTCGCCGTCGTCCTCGTCGCCGGCCGAGGCGAGCGCCGGCCGGTCGGACAGCGGCCACCACAGGTCGAACAGCACGTCGTAGGCCGGCCGCTGCGCCGCCCGCTGCAGCAGCACCGCCGCCAGCCCGTGCCGCAGCTGCTCGCGGTCGAGGAGGTCGACCACGGTGAGGATCTCGGCGGCGTCGACGGCCTGGCTGATGCCGACCGGGATGCCGGCGTCCCGCACCGCGCGGACGAAGCCGTCGAGGTGCCCGGCCAGCCCGCCGGGCTCGGGGACGGCGGCCGTGTGCTCGGGCCCGCCCGCCACCCCGGCCCCCATCAGTTGAGCCGCAGCTCGGCCGCGGCCCGCTCCTGGTCGCTGGCGTGCTTGAGCACCACGCCCAGCGTCGAGCGGACCGCCGGCTCGTCGAGGGTGTCCAGCCCGAGCTCGAGCAGCGTCTGCGCCCAGTCGAGGGTCTCGGAAATCGACGGCGACTTCTTCAGCTCCAGCGCGCGCATCGCCCGGACGGTGCGCACCAGCTGCTCGGCCAGGCCCGGGGCGAGGTCGGGCACCCGGGACAGCACGATCTCCCGCTCCCGCTGGGCCGACGGGTAGTCCAGCGCCAGGTACAGGCAGCGCCGCTTGAGCGCCTCGGACAGCTCGCGGGTGGCGTTGGAGGTCAGCACCACCATCGGCCGGCGGGCCGCGGTCACCGTGCCGAGCTCGGGGATGGTGACCTGGAAGTCGCTGAGCACCTCCAGCAGCAGGCCCTCCACCTCGACGTCGGCCTTGTCGGTCTCGTCGATGAGCAGCACGGTCGGCTCGGTGCGCCGGATGGCGGTCAGCAGCGGCCGGGAGAGCAGGAACTCCTCGCCGAAGATGTCGTCGTGGACGGTGTTCCAGTCCGCGCCGTCGGTGCCCTGCGACGCCTGGATGCGCAGCAGCTGCTTCTTGTAGTTCCACTCGTACAGCGCCCGCGCCTCGTCGAGGCCCTCGTAGCACTGCAGCCGGATCAGCTCCGAGCCGGTGGACGCCGCCAGCGCCTTGGCCAGCTCGGTCTTGCCCGTGCCCGCCGGCCCCTCGACCAGCAGCGGCTTGCCCAGCCGGTCGGCGAGGAACACGGTGGTCGAGATCTGGGCGTCGGGCAGGTAGCCGGCCGCCGCCAGCCGCTTGCCGACGTCGGAGACCGAGGAGAACTGCGGGGACTGCGACGGCGGGCGGGGCATGCGGCTCCTCGGTCGGGTGGCGGGGTGGGCCGGATGTAGGGCTCAGCGGGTGTGGCCGCTGCCGGTGACGACGTAGCTGGTGGAGGTCAGCTCTGGCAGCCCCAGCGGACCGCGGGCGTGCAGCTTCTGCGTGGAGATGCCGATCTCGGCGCCGAACCCGAACTCCCCGCCGTCGGTGAACCGGGTCGAGGCGTTGACCAGGACCGCGGCGGCGTCCACCCCGGCGGTGAAGTCGGCGATGGCGCGCGCGGAGTCGGCGACGATCGCCTCGGAGTGACCGCTCCCCCAGCGCTCGATGTGGTCCAGGGCAGCAGGCAGGTCGTCGACCACGCGCACCGCCATGTCCATCGACAGGTACTCGGTCGCCCAGTCCTCGTCGGTCGCGGGGACGACGGCGTCGTGCGCCGCCCGGGCTGCGTCGTCGCCGTGCAGCGTCACGCCGGCGTCCACGAGCGCGGACAGCAGCCGTGGCAGGAACGCCACGTCGCGGTGCACCAGCAGCGTCTCCGCGGCGTTGCAGACGCTGACCCGGTGGGTCTTGGCGTTGAGCACGATGGCCTCGGCGGTCGCGGGGTCGGCCGAGGCGTCGACGTAGACGTGGCAGTTGCCCTCGCCGGTCTCGATGACCGGCACCCGCGCCTCGCGCACCACCCGCTGGATCAGCGACGCCCCGCCGCGCGGGATCACCACGTCGACGAGCCCGCGGGCGTTCAGCAGCTCGCCCACCGAGGCCCGGTCGGCCGGCAGCAGCTCGACCGAGCCGGGCGGCAGCCCGGCCTTCTGCGCCGCCTCGGTGAGGACGACGACCAGCGCGGTGTTGGTCCGGAACGCCGAGGCCGAGCCGCGCAGCAGTGCCGCGTTGCCGCTCTTGAGGCACAGGCCCGCGGCGTCGACGGTCACGTTGGGCCGGGCCTCGTAGACGATGCCGACCACGCCGAGGGGCACTCGGACCTGGCGCAGCTGCAGCCCGTTGGGCAGCGTCGACCCGCGGACGACGTCGCCGACCGGGTCGGGCAGCGCGACCAGCTGGCGCAGCGCGTCGGCCACGCCGGCGATGCGGCCGGGATCCAGCCGCAGCCGGTCGAGGACCGATGCCGGGGTGCCGTCGGCCGCGGCCGCCTCCACGTCGGCGGCGTTGGCGGCGAGCACCTCGTCGGCCCGCTCGACCAGCGCGTCGGCCATGGCGCGCAGCGCGGCGTCCTTGGTGTCGGTGGGCAGGGTGCGCAGCACCCGGGCGGCGGCGCGGGCGCGCAGCGCCGCGGCCCCGATCAGCGGCAGGCCGGAGACGTCGGACACGCCCGAGAGCGTACGCGGGCGGGCGCGGTCCTCCGGCTCCCTCGGCTCGGAGCAGCTGTGCGAGAATGATTCTCATGAACACCTGGACGACGCGTGCCGTGACCGCTGCGACCGCCTCGGCCGCCGCCCTCGCGCTGGCCGGGTGCGGTGGCTCCGACGACGCCGCGGGTGGCTCCGGGGCCGGGCTCACGGTCGTCGCGGGCTTCTACCCGCTGGAGTGGGCGGCGCAGCGCGTCGGTGGCGACCGGCTGGACGTCTCCTCGCTCACCCCGCCGGGCGCGGAGGCCCACGACCTGGAGCTCGCCCCGCAGGACGTCGCGGCGGTCGCCGAGGCCGACCTGCTCGTGTACCTGGAGGGCTTCCAGCCCGCCCTCGACGAGGTCGCCACGACCGAGGCCGCCGCCACCGCCTGGGACGCCGGCCAGGCCGCCGACCTCACCCTGACCGCCGAGGAGCACGGTCACGAGGGCGAGACCGCCGAGGAGCACGCCGAGCACGCCGGGGAGGAGCCCGCCGGGGACGGCGAGGCGCTCGACCCGCACTTCTGGCTGGACCCGGTGCGCCTCGCGTCCGTCGGGGACGCGCTGGCCGAGCGGCTGGCCGAGGCCGACCCCGACGGCGCGGCCGGCTACGAGCAGAACGCCGCCGCGCTGCGAGCCGACCTCGAGGCGCTGGACGCCGAGATCCAGGCCGGCCTGGCCGGCTGCGCGGTGGACACCCTGGTCACCGGCCACGAGGCGTTCGGCTACCTCGCCGACCGCTACGGTCTCGAGGTGGTCGGCATCAGCGGGCTCAGCCCCTCCCAGGAGCCGGACCCCGCGCAGCTCGCGGAGATCACCGCCCTCGTCCGGGAGCGCGGGGTCACCACCGTCTACACCGAGACCCTCGTCGACCCCGCCGTCGCCGAGACCGTCGCGACCGAGGCCGGGGTGCGGACCGCCGTCCTGGACCCGGTCGAGGGGCTGACCGACGAGTCGGCCGGCAGCGACTACCTCGAGGTCATGCGGGCCAACCTGGCCACGCTGCAGGAGGGCCAGTCCTGCTCATGAGCGCCATCCGGCTGCGGGACGCCCGCATCGGCTACGGCGACGCCGCCGTCGTCCAGGGCGTCGACCTCACCGTGGCCGACGGCGAGGCGATCGCCGTCCTGGGCTCCAACGGGTCGGGGAAGACCACGCTGGCCCGCGGCCTGCTCGGCCTGGCCACGGTGCTGGGCGGTGAGGTCGAGGTCCTCGGCGCCCCGGTCGGTCGCCCGCGCGAGCGCGGCCGGATCGGCTACGTGCCCCAGCGGCACACGGTGAGCGGCGCGGTCCCGGCGACGGTGCGCGAGGTGGTCGGGGTCGGCCGGCTGGCCCGGCTGGGCCCGTTCGGCCGGCTGCGCCCGGCCGACCGCGCCGCGGTGCAGGACGCCGTCGCCGCCGTCGGGCTGGCCGACCGGCTCGGCGACCCGGTCGCCTCGCTGTCCGGAGGCCAGCAGCGTCGGGTGCTGGTGGCCCGCGCACTGGCCGCCGAGCCGGAGCTGCTGGTCATGGACGAGCCGACCGCCGGGGTGGACGCCGCCAGCCAGGACGCGCTCGCCGCCGTCCTGGCCGACGTGTCGGCCACCGGGACCACGCTGCTGGTCGTCACGCACGAGACCGCCGCGCTGGCCGGCGTCCTCACCCGGGCGGTCGTCGTCGACCACGGCCGGATCAGCTACGACGGGCCGCTGGCCGAGGCCGGGGTCGAGGCCACGACCGACGGGCACCACCACCCCGAGGGCACCGGGCTGGCGCCCTCGCGCGGGTACCGCCTGGACCAGCCCCGGGTGACCACGGACGGAGGGCGCTGAGGTGGAGGTCCTCGAGTACGGGTTCATGCAGCGGGCGCTGCTGGCCTCGCTGATGGTCGGCCTGGTGGCCCCCGCGGTCGGCGTCTTCCTGGTGCAGCGCCGGCTGTCGCTGCTCGGTGACGGCCTCGGGCACGTCGCCCTCACCGGCGTCGCGGTCGGCGTCCTCACCTCCACCGCTCCGGTCGGGACGGCGCTGGTGGCCGCCGTGCTCGGCGCGGTGCTCATCGAGCTGGTGCGCGCCCGCGGCCGCACCAGTGGCGACGTCGCCCTCGCCGTCCTCTTCTACGGCGGCATCGCCGGCGGCGTGGTGCTGCTGAGCCTCGCCCCGCAGGGGCAGGCCACCAACCTCGAGGCCTACCTGTTCGGCGCGATCACCACCACGACCACCGCGGACGTCGCGGTCTTCGGCGTCATCACCGTCGTCGTGCTCGGTGTCGTGTGGCTGCTCGGGCAGCGGCTGTACGCGGTCAGCGACGACGAGGAGTACGCCCGCGCGGTGGGCCTGCCCGTGCTGGCGCTCAACGTCGTGCTCGCGGCCCTGGTGGCGGCGACCGTCGTCCTCTCCATGCGGGTCGTCGGCCTGCTGCTGATCAGCGCGCTGATGATCGTGCCCAGCGCGGTGGCCCAGCAGCTGGCCCGCAGCTTCCGCCAGACGCTGTACCTGGCCTGCGGCATCGGCCTGGTGACCAGCGTCGCCGGCACCACCGCGTCGTACTACACCGGCACGCCGTCCGGCGGCACCATCGTGCTGCTGGCGATCGCGCTGTTCCTGCTGGCCACGGCCTCGGTCGCGGTGCGCGAGGCGACCGCCCGCCGCCGGCACCGGCGCCGCGCCGAGGTCCACGCCGCCCACCCGCACGAGCACGGTGCGGGCTGCGGGCACCCGGCGGTGCTGCACGGCGACCACGTCGACTACGACCACGACGGGCACCTGCACGCCCCGCACCGGACCGGCGCGGGGGTGCACTACGACGAGCACGGCGAGCACGCTCCGTCGGCGGAACAGGTGGGGCGCCCGTGAGCGCGTCCGGACCGGCCGAGGCGCCGCGCCGCCAGACCCGGCAGCGCAGCGCCGTCCTCGCCCTGCTCGACGACCAGGACGGCTTCCGCACCGCCCAGGACCTGCACGCCCTGCTCCGCGAGCGCGGCGACGCCGTGGGCCTGGCGACGGTCTACCGGGCGCTGCAGGCGCTGGTGGACGACGGCCTGGTCGACGTGCTCCGGACCGAGGGCGAGGCCGCCTACCGCCGCTGCTCGCCGGTGCACCACCACCACCTGGTGTGCCGCTCCTGCGGCCGCACGGTCGAGGTGGCCGACCCGCCGGTCGAGCGGTGGGCCGCCCGCGTCGCCGCCGAGCACGGGTTCGCCGACGTCCAGCACCAGCTGGAGGTCTTCGGCACCTGCGCGGCCTGCGCCGCCCGCTGAGCGGGCGGGTCACCACACGGTGCGGATGGCCGGGAACTCCACGAGCGCGGCATCACTCGTCACTACGGGAAGGGACTCCAGCACCGCCTGGGCGACGATCACCCGGTCGAACGGGTCGCGGTGGGACCACTGCAGGGTGCCGGCGGTGAGCGCGTGGTGCCCGGTGATGGCGAGCTCTTCGGCCCGCAGTCTGGCGAGGTGCTCCCGGTAACCGCTCACCACGGCGGCCGCGCCCTCGAGCTTGCCCAGTCTGTGCTTCGTGGCGATCTCCCAGGCACTGGCCGCGGAGACGTACACGGTGGTCCCCGGCGCCCGTATGGTCGCGAGGGTCTCTGCGGGGAGGCGGTCCGGAGCCAGCAGGACCCACAGCAGGACGTGGGTGTCGAGCAGGAGCGAGGTCATTCCCACCGGGCCAGTTCGTCGTCCGGCAGCGGCTCGGCGAAGGCCTCGGGGACGGAACCCGCCACGAAGCCGACGGGGCGGGGCGCGGGCTCGTCGACCGGCACGAGACGCACCACCGGCCTGCCGCCCCGTGCGATGACGACCTCCTCGCCACGCTCGGCGGCCGCGAGCAGCTGGGACAGCCGCGTCTTGGCCTCCTGCACGTTGATGTGCGTCATGTCCCCACCGTAAGGCTTTACGGCCAGGTTGGCCAGGCCAACCTGGCCAGGGCGGCGGCACCTGCGCGGCCTGCGCCGCGCGCTGAGGCTCAGCGGTAGGGGTCGGTGATCTCCCGCAGCCGCTCGAGGGCCACGCGCAGCTGGGCGGCGGCCTCCTCCCCCAGGTGCGCCGTCCACTCGGCTTCCACCTCGGCCTCGACCCGGCGGGCCACCGCGACGACCTCCAGGCCGCGATCGGCCATCTGCACGAGCCTCGCCCGCGCGTCGGTGGGGTCGGGCACGCGACGGACGTAACCGGCCCGCTCCAGTTGGTCGACGAGGTGACCGGCCGTCTGCTTGGTGACGAGCGCCTGCTCGGCGAGTGCGGTCAGCCGGGTGCCGCCCGGGGCGATCCGGGCGGCGATGCGACCCTGGGCCGGGGTGATGTTGTCGAACCCGACCGCGGCCAGCTCCGCGAGGAGACGGGCCTCCAGGGCGCGGTGGGGGTAGAAGCAGAGCAGCCCGAGGTTCTGCCGCTCGTCTGCTGTCTCGGCCATGTCCCCCCTTGACGATGGTCAGGTTGTCTGACCAAATGGTCAGAGCATCGTACCAACTGTGTGGAGGTGTCATGGACCTCGACGACGTGTGGCGGACCATCGATGCGGAGCGCAGCAGCCTCGCCGACCTCCTCGAGGACCTCTCCCCGACGGAGTGGCGGACGGCCTCGCTCTGCGAAGCCTGGCGGGTGGGTGACGTCGCCGTCCACCTCACCCAGGCGCACATGGGGCTCGGCGCCGCGCTGGTCGGCGCCGTGCGCGCGGGCGGCGGCTTCGACCGGATGATCCGCGACAGCGCACTGCGCGCCGCCCCCCTGCCGCCCGGCGAGTGCGCGCGGCGGCTGCGGGCGATGGTCGGCTCGCGGCGCACGGCCCCCTTCGTCACGCCGACGGAGCCGCTCATCGACGTCCTCGTGCACGGGCAGGACATCGCCGTCCCGCTGGGCCGGGAGCGGCCGGTCCCCCCGGCCCCCGCGACTGCGGCGGCGCAGCGGGTCTGGGACATGGGCTTCCCGTTCCGGGCGCGGAAGCGGCTGGCCGGCCTGCGACTGCGGGCCACCGACGGCGACCTCGTGCTGGGAGAGGGGGCACCGGTCGAGGGCACGACCGGCGACCTCCTGCTCCTGGTCACCGGCCGCGCCGCCACGGTGCACCGGCTCTCCGGCGAGGGTGTGCGACGGCTCCCGGCGGCGGACGGCCGCCGGGAGGACTCGAGGAGGACGACATGACCCTGGGCGTGGTGACCGACGTGTCCGCACCCGTGGAGACCTACGACGCGGTGCACGCGGCGGTGCTCGAGCGGACCGGCACGGCCGTCGACGGCCTGCTGCTCCACCTGGCCCGACCGACCGCGGACGGGTTCCAGGTGACCGAGGTGTGGGAGTCGCGCGAGGAGTGGGAGCGCGCGAACCGGGAGGTGGTCTGGCCGGTGGTCGCCGAGGTCCTGCGGGGACAGGCACCTCCGGCCCAGGTGGTCACCGAGTTCGAGGTCCGCGGCCTGGTGGTCCCGGCCGGCGGGGTGGTGACGTGAGGGAACGGCCGCCCTCCAGGGGTCCGCGCCGAGCCGGCGAGGCGTGGGGGGAAGGGCGGTCCTCCCTCAGTTGAGCGCGCGGGTGCCTGCCGGCAGCGTGCCGCCGCGCACCATCTCGATCGTCGCGTCCTGCAGCGCGGTGAGCGCGACCCGCTGGGTGAACGGGCCGGTGGACACGCGGGCGACGCCGAGCTCCTGCATCTCGCGGGCGGGCAGCGAGGCGCCGGGCACGCTGATCAGCGTCAGCTTGTTGCGGCCGAGGCCCTCGACGACCGCGGCGATCTCCTCGCGGTCGACCAGGCGCGGGACGAACACGACCGGCGCGCCGGCCTCCAGGTAGGCCCGGCCGCGGCGGATCGCCTCGGCGACGAGCTCCCCGCGGTCGGCGTCCCCGGCGGCGCGGACGAAGGTGTCGGTGCGGGCGTTGAGCACGAAGTCGATCCTGGCGTCGCGGCCGGCGCGCAGCACCGCCTCGACGGCGGCCACGGCCTCGTCGAGGGGCTTCATCTGGTCCTCGAGGTTGCCGCCGACGACGCCTGCGGCGATCGCCCGGCGCGCGGTCTCCCCCGCGTCCCCGTAGCCGGCCTCCATGTCCATGCTCACCGGCAGGTCCACTGCCGCGACGATGCGGGACACCATGTCCAGGTGCAGGTCGAGCGGGATGTTCTCGCCGTCCTCGTAGCCGAGGGTCGCGGCGATGCCGTGGCTGGCGGTGGCCAGCGCGCGCACGCCCTCGGTGCCGGCGACCACCTGCGCGGAGACGACGTCCCACACGTTGGCGAGGACCAGGATCTCCGGAGCGGTGTGCAGGTCGAGGAGGGTGCGGGCGCGGGTGGCGAGGTCGGTCACGAGCGCCACCGTACGAGGCGGGTCAGCCGCGGTCGCGCAGCGCTCGGAGCGCGGCCTTGCGGGCGTCCCCGGTGAGCCGGTCGAGGAACACCTTGCCGTCGAGGTGGTCGACCTCGTGCTGCAGCGCGCGGGCCATGAGACCGGTGCCCTCGAGCCGCACCGGCTCGCCGTGCACGTCGAAGCCCTCGACGACCGCGTGCATCGCCCGCACGGTGGGCGCCCACAGGCCGGGGATGGACAGGCAGCCCTCGTCGCCGTCCTGGGTCTCCTCGGACAGCTCGACGATCCGCGGGTTGACCACGTGCCCGATGCGCCCGTCGACGTTGTAGGAGAACGCGCGCAGCCCGACGCCGATCTGCGGCGCGGCCACGCCGGCCCGGCCGGGGTCGGCCACGGTGTCCTCCAGGTCGCGGACGAGTGCGGCGAGCTCCTTGTCGAAGCTGCGCACCTCGTCGGCGGGCGTGCGGAGGACCGGGTCACCGAGCTCGCGGATGGGACGGATCGTCACGACGAGCAGTCTCTCAACCCAGGGACGGACGCCGGACCAGCACCATCTCGTCGCGGTGCACGATCTCGCGCTGGTACTCGGGGTCCAGCTCGCTGGTCTTGCGGCCCAGCAGCGGCGGCAGCTCCCGGGCGTCGTAGGCGACCAGGCCGCGGGCCACCACGACGCCGTCGGGGCCGACCAGCTCCACCGGGTCGTCGGCGAGGAACTCCCCCGCCACGTCGGTGATGCCGGCCGGCAGCAGCGAGGCGCCGCGCTCGCGCAGCGCCCGGACCGCACCCTCGTCGAGGTGCAGCCGGCCGCGCGGCCGGGTGGCGAAGCGCAACCAGAACTGGCGGGCGCGGGGCCGGGGACCCATGACGGCGAAGCGGGTGCCCACCTGCTCCCCGGCCAGTGCGGCGGCGGCCTGCGCGGTCGAGGTCACGACGACGGGGACGCCGGCGTGCGCGGCGATCAGCGCGGCCTCGACCTTGGTGGCCATCCCCCCGGTGCCCACGCCGTTGCGGCGGGCGGTGCCGAGGGTGACCTGACCGAGGTCCGCGGGGTCGCGCACGGTGTCGATCAGCTGCGCCGGGCCCTGCCGCGGGTCGCCGTCGTAGACGCCGTCCACGTCGCTGAGCAGCAGCAGCGCGTCGGCCCGGGCGACGTGCGCCACCAGCGCGGCCAGGCGGTCGTTGTCGCCGAACCGGATCTCCTCGGTGGCCACCGTGTCGTTCTCGTTGACGATCGGCAGCACGCCGAGGGTCAGCAGCCGCTCGAGGGTGCGCTGGGCGTTGCGGTAGTGGCTGCGCCGGGTGAGGTCGTCGGCGGTCAGCAGCACCTGGCCGACGGTGACGTCGTGCCGGCCGAAGGCGTCGGCGTAGGTCTGCACCAGCCGCAGCTGGCCGACGCTGGCCGCGGCCTGGGCGGTGGCGAGGTCCCGCGGCCGGCCGCTGACCCCGAGCGGGGCCAGCCCGGCGGCGATCGCCCCGGAGGAGACGAGCACGACCTCGCGGCCCTGCCCGTGCACCGCGCCGAGGACGTCGACCAGGGCAGCCAGCCGCTGCTCGTCCAGCCCACCGGGCAGGCTGGTCAGCGACGACGAGCCGACCTTGACCACGACCCGGCGCGCACCGGCGATCTCCGCGCGCAGACTCACGCGTCGTCCTCGGGCAGGTCGTCGTCGGTCCAGGTCTCGGTGAGCTCGTAGGGCACCCGGCGGGCCCGCTTGGCGGCCAGCCGCTCTTCGGCGCGCACTCGGTGCGGCGCGTCGATGCGGGAGTCGGTGCCGCGCCCACCGAGGCCGGCGGTCTCCTCGACGCTCAACGTGCCGGCCGGCAGCGTCGGCACGAAGTCGAAGGCGACGTCGCCGATGACGATGGTGTCGCCCTCCTGCGCGCCGGCCTCCTGCAGGGCGTCCTCGACGCCGAGCCGGTTGAGCCGGTCGGCGAGGAAGCCCACGGCCTCGTCGTTGGTGAAGTCGGTCTGGCGCACCCAGCGCTCGGGCTTGGTCCCGCGCACGAGGTAGGTGCCCTCGTCCTCCGGGTGGCGCTCGACGGTGAAGCCGCTGTCGTCGACCGCGCGCGGGGTGAGGGTGACCCGCACCGGCTCGGGCTCCGGCAGCGCGGCGCGGTACTCCTCCACCGCCTGCGCCAGCGCGAAGCCGAGCTCGCGCAACCCCTCGCCGGTCGCGGCGCTGACCGGGAACACCTGCAGGCCGCGCTGCTCCAGCGGCTCGCGGACCAGGTCGACCAGCTCGCGCCCGTCGGGCACGTCGATCTTGTTGAGGACGGCGACCCGCAGCCGGTCGACGAGGTCCCCGCGGTACTGCGCCAGCTCGTGCTGCAGCGCCTCGATGTCGCTCTCCGGGTCGCGGCCGGGCTCCATCGTGGCCATGTCGACGACGTGCACCAGGACGGCGCAGCGCTCGATGTGGCGGAGGAACTCCAGGCCCAGCCCGCGGCCCTCGGACGCGCCGGGGATGAGTCCGGGGACGTCGGCCATCGTGAAGACGGTGTCGCCGGCGCGGACGACGCCGAGGTTGGGCACCAGCGTGGTGAACGGGTAGTCGGCGATCTTCGGTCGCGCCGCGGACATGGCCGCGATCAGCGAGGACTTGCCCGCCGACGGGAAGCCGACCAGGCCGACGTCGGCGATGCTCTTGAGCTCGATGACGGCGTCGAAGGCCTCGCCCGGCTCCCCGAGCAGCGCGAAGCCCGGCGCCTTCCGGCGGGCGTTGGCCAGCGCGGCGTTGCCGAGACCGCCCTTGCCGCCGTGCGCCAGGACGACCCGGGTGCCGGTGCCGACGAGGTCGGCGATCACCCGGCCGTCGGGGGTGCTGACCACGGTGCCGGCGGGGACGCGCAGCACGCGGTCCTCGCCGCGGGCGCCGTGGCGGTTGCTGCCCTCACCGGGGCGGCCGTTGCCGGCCTTCTGGTGCGGGCGGTGGTGGAAGTCCAGCAGCGTGTGCACGCTGGGGTCCACCTCGAGGACGACGTCCCCGCCGTTGCCACCGTTGCCCCCGTCGGGGCCGCCGAGCGGCTTGAACTTCTCGCGGTGGATCGAGGCGACGCCGTGCCCGCCGTTGCCGGCGGCGACGTGCACGACCACGCGGTCGACGAAAGCGGCCATCTCCGCGCCGCCTCCTGATCCTGGTCTGTCAAGCGCCACGAGCGCACGGGCCGGTGGCCCGTGCGCTCGTGAGCGTCAGCTGAGTGGTGCTTACGCCTCGACCGCGGAGATGGAGACGGTCTTGCGTCCCCGCCGCGTGCCGAAGGTGACCGCGCCGGGCTGGAGCGCGAACAGCGTGTCGTCGCCGCCGCGGCCGACGCCCAGGCCCGGGTGGAAGTGGGTCCCGCGCTGGCGGACGATGATCTCGCCGGCCTTCACGACCTGGCCCCCGAAGCGCTTGACGCCGAGGCGCTGCGCGTTCGAGTCGCGGCCGTTGCGGGAGGACGAGGCGCCCTTCTTGTGTGCCATGTCGTCGTCAGCCCTTCGTGATGTCGCGGACCACGACGTCGGTGAGGGGCTGACGGTGCCCCTGACGCTTGTGGTAACCGGTCTTGTTCTTGAACTTGTGGATGCGAATCTTCGGGCCCTTGCCGTGGCCGACGATCTCGCCGGTCACGGTCACGCCCGCCAGCGTCTCCGCGTCGCTGGTGACGGTGTCGCCGTCGACCAGGAGCAGGGCCGGGAGGGTGACGGAGTCGCCCGCCTCACCCACGAGACGGTTGACCGTGAACCGGTCGCCCACGGCCACCTTGTGCTGCCGGCCACCGGCCTTCACGACTGCGTACACCACTGAACTCCTCGATCGCCTCTGTCATGTCCTGCGTGCGCCCGGACGTCGGGCGCCGGGTGCTGGACGGGCTGCCCGCCTCCCAGGCGGCACCGTGCGGTGCGCGGCACCGGGGCGGTGCAACCCGATCAGCGTACCCGAGCCCCGACGGCCCCGCCGCAGGGTCCCACCGCGAGCTCGCGAGCGGTGGGGGGCGGCGGGGTCCTTCCTCCGGTCGAACGGGGGAAGGACCCCCTGCCCCCACCGGAGAAGGACCCCGACCCCTCATCCCTCGCAAGCTCGGCACGAGCCTCTGGACGGGGCCGTGGCCCCCTGCGAGGGGCTCAGGAGGCCGGCGGTCCGGCCGGCCGGCTGGCGGCCCGGCGGCGGCGCGGACGGGTGACCGGCGCGGCGGTCGCGCTGCCGTCGTCGGCCACCGGCGGCTGGGTCTCCCCCGTCGCTCCCTCGGACGACGGCGTGTCGGCAGGCGCCGGCTCCGCGGGGGGCTCGGCGTCCATGGGGCCGGGGTCGTCCGGGCCGGCGCCGGGGGGCACGGCCTCGTCGTCGGACCCCTCGGCGCCCATGGCCCGGTCCACCGGCTCGGCGAGCGAGGGCTCGGCGAGCGCCTGCTCCGCGGGGGCCGGCCCCTGAGCGGGCTCCGCGGGAACCGGCTCCTGAGCGAGCTCGGCGACGGGTTCGGGCGCCTGCTCAGGAGTGACCGCGTCGGGCTGGTCGGGCTCGACCACGGCGACCTCGGGATCGGGCGCGTCGGCGTCCTCGGCGGCCGCGGCGAGGACCGCGGCGTCCTCGGCCGCGCGCTCCTCACCGGACTGGCTGCGGTTGCGGCGACCGCGGTTGCGCCGGCTCCCGCCGGAGCGCTGGCCCTCGCCCTCGCCGTCCGCACCGTCCGGGACCGGTGCCTCCGCACCGACCGCGACGGCCTCGGCCGGCTCGACGTCCTTGCCGCCGCTGTCCTTGGCCCCGGCGTCCCTGGCCCCGTTCTCCTTGCCGCCGTTGTCCTTGCCGCGCTGCTGGTCGCGGCGGCCGTTGCCGCCGTTGCCGCTCCCGGCGTTCCCGCCGCCGCGGCGCTTCTCGTCCACCGGGTCGATGTGCACGACCACGCCCCGGCCGCGGCAGTGCTCGCACGGCTCGGAGAACACCTCAAGCAGGCCCTGGCCGACCCGCTTGCGGGTCATCTGCACCAGGCCCAGCGAGGTGACCTCGGCAACCTGGTGCTTGGTGCGGTCGCGGCCCAGGCACTCGGTCAGCCGCCGCAGCACCAGGTCGCGGTTGCTCTCCAGCACCATGTCGATGAAGTCGATGACGATGATGCCGCCGATGTCGCGCAGCCGGAGCTGGCGGACGATCTCCTCGGCCGCCTCCATGTTGTTGCGCGTGACCGTCTGCTCGAGGTTGCCGCCGGATCCGGTGAACTTTCCGGTGTTGACGTCGACCACGGTCATCGCCTCGGTGCGGTCGATGACCAGCGAGCCGCCCGAGGGCAGCCACACCTTGCGGTCCAGCGCCTTGGCCAGCTGCTCGTCGATGCGCAGGTCGCGGAAGACGTCACCCTCGCCGGTGTGCCGGGTCAGCCGGCCGACCAGCTCCGGGGAGACGTGCGCGACGTAGGCCTCGACGGTGTCCCAGGCGTCGTCGCCCTGGACGACGAGCTCCTTGAAGTCCTCGTTGAAGACGTCGCGGATGACCCGGATGGCCAGGTCGGGCTCGCCGTAGAGCAGCGACGGCGCGTTGGAGGAGGACTCCGCCTTCCTCTGGATGACGTCCCACTGCGCCTGCAGCCGGTTGACGTCGCGCGTCAGCTCCTCCTCCGAGGCGCCCTCCGCGGCGGTGCGGATGATGACGCCGGCGTCCTCGGGGACGATCTTCTTGAGGACGTCCTTGAGCCGCTGGCGCTCGGTGTCGGGCAGCTTGCGGCTGATCCCGGTCATCGAGCCGCCGGGCACGTAGACCAGGAACCGGCCGGGCAGGTTGACCTGCTGGGTGAGCCGGGCGCCCTTGTGGCCGATCGGGTCCTTGGTGACCTGCACCAGCACCTTGTCGCCGGACTTCAGCGCCTGCTCGATGGAGCGCTGCTTGCCGGACAGCCCGGCGGCGTCCCAGTTGACCTCACCGGCGTACAGGACGGCGTTGCGCCCCTTGCCGATGTCGATGAACGCCGCCTCCATGCTGGGCAGCACGTTCTGCACCCGGCCGAGGTAGACGTTCCCGGCGAAGGACGTCGCCTGCGCCTGGGTCACGTAGTGCTCGACGAGGACGTCGTCCTCGAGGACGGCGATCTGCGTGCGCTCGCCCCGCTGGCGGATGACCATCTTGCGGTCCACCGCCTCGCGGCGGGCGAGGAACTCGGCCTCGGTGAGGATCGGCGCCCGGCGGCGGCCGTTGTCCCGGCCGTCCCGGCGGCGCTGGCGCTTGGCCTCGAGCCGCGTGGAGCCGGCGACGCCCTTGACGTCCTCGTCGCTGGTGGTGCGGCCGTTGCGGCCGGCCCGCTCGGGGCGGTCGTCGTCGCTCTCGGCGACGGCCTCGCCGCCCTCCCCGCTGCTCCCGCGGCGCCGCCGCCGGCGCCGGCGGCGGGTGCTGGAGCCGGCCTCGCCCTCGTCGTCCTCGGCGGCGTCCTCACCGCTGTCGGCGTCGGTGTCGGCGTCGGTGTCGGCGTCGGTCTCGTCGGCGCCCTGCTCGTCGCCGGAGTCCTCGTCGGGGTCCTCGTCGTTGTCGGCGGTGTCCTCGCCGCTGCGCCCACGCCCCCGGCCGCGGCGGCCCCGGCGGCGGCGCCGGCTGCCCAGGGACTCGTCGGCGTCGGTGTCGTCGGCGCCGGTGTCGCCCTCGGCCTCGGCCTCGGCGGCCTGGTCCTCGTCGGCGTCGGTGTCGTCGTCCTCGGTTCCCGCGGGCGTCTCGTCGCCGCCGCCGGGGCGCCGCCGCGAGCGGCTGCGCCGCGAGCGCGACGCCGGGGCCTCCTCCTCGGTGTCCTCGGCCGGTTCCGCCTCGGCCTCCTCGACCGGAGGCGACTCGGCGAGCGCGCGGCGGCTGCGCCGGCGCGGCGGGGGTGGGACCTCGGTCTCGGTGGGCGCGACGAAGCTCACGAACGCCGGGATGGCCGGGGCCGTCGGCGGCACCGGCGGGTGGTCGCCGGGGTCGGCCGCGCCGGCCGGGCGGGTGGCCCGCCGGCGGGGACGGGCGATGACCGCGGTGGGCTCCGGGGAGCTGAACTGGGCGCCGAAGCGGAAGACCGGGGGCTCCTCGGGCTCACCGGCGGGCTCGGGAGCCGGCTCCGCGGCCGCGGCGTCCTCCGCGGCGGCCTGCTCGCCGGCGGCCTCGTCCGCGGCAGCCTGCTCGCCGGCGTCGTCGTCCTCGCCGGCCTCGGCGGCCTGGAGCTCGGTCTCCGCCGCGGGGGTCTCGGCTCCCTCCGGCAGCGCGGCCGGGTCGAGGCCCTCGTCGGCCGGGGTGTGGGTGCTGTCCTGTGTCTGGTCGGCCACGTGTGGCTCGCCTCCTGTGTGGTGCTCCCGGGCGCCGATCGCAGGGACTGGCGGCCGCGCAGGAACACGGGGTTGGGCGGGTCGGGCCCCCGCGCCGGGTGCGGCGGCAGGCTCGACTCGCGAAGTCTGTGGGCCGGCGTCCGGGCGAGGAGTTGCCGCGGCCGGGCGCCGGTGGTGCAGGTCTCAGGTGGTGCTCGGGTGCGTCACGTCTGGCAGCCGTGCCGCGCGACGGCGTGGAGCCCCGGCCCACCGGTCAGACCGCCGCGGGCTCCCCCTGGCAGCGGGTGCCCGCAACGCGGTCCGGGCCGAGCGGGTCGGCCACGGTCCCGGTGTCGTCGAGCCGGCCCTGCGCCTCACGCACGGCCCGTGGGGGCGACGGCGGGCGCAGGTCGGCGACGGCAGCCAGGGCGGCCAACACGTCGTCGGGTCGAACGGCGGGCGTCACCTGCCGGACGACCATGTGCAGTATGGCACAACCTGCCTCCTCGGCCGCCGACGCACCGGCCACGGCCGCCCGCGCGTCGACGTCCCGGAGGCCGTTCTTGGTGCGCTTCTCGACGGTGACCACGTCGGCGGCCAGGAACGCCTCGACCGCCGGCGCGAGCTCGGCCAGCGGCACACCCGGCAGCTCCACCCGCCAGGTCGCGGCGTCGATCCGGTCGGCCAGCGACCCGCTGCCCCCGGTGGCCTCCACGCACTCGAGGACGTCGATGCCCGGGGGCAGCGAGGCGTCCAGCGCGGCCCGCACCTGCTCGGGGTCGCACCGCTGCGCCAGCCCGATCTCCACGTACTCGGCCTCGCTCGCCGCCCCGGTGGGTGCCGCCCCGACGTAGGAGATCTTCGGGTGCGGCGTGAAGCCGGCGGAGAAGGCCATGGGCACCCGCGCACGGCGCAGCGCCCGCTCCAGGGCGCGGGCGAGGTCGCGGTGCGAGGCGAAGCGCAGCGGGCCGCGCTTGGCGTAGCGCAGCCGCAGCTTCTGCACGGTGGGCGGCGGGGGCGGTCCCTCGGGCTGGCGGGCCACTAGCGGCCGACGACCGTGAGCGGGAGCAGGGTGCGCCCGGTCGGCCCGATCTGGATCTCGGTGCCGTTGGTCGGGCAGACGCCGCAGTCGTAGCAGGGGGTCCACCGGCAGTCGGCGACCTCCTCCTCGCTGAGCGCGTCCTGCCAGTCGTCCCAGAGCCACTCCTTGTCCAGCCCGGAGTCCAGGTGGTCCCAGGGCAGGACCTCGTCCTGGCCGCGCTCGCGGGTGGTGTACCAGTCGAGGTCGACGCCGAGGGGCGCCAGCTCCTCGGCGGCGGCGGCGGTCCAGCGCTCGTAGGAGAAGTGCTCGCTCCAGCCGTCGAACCGGCCGCCCTCGCGCCACACCCGCTCGATGACCCGGCCGACCCGGCGGTCACCCCGGGAGAGCAGGCCCTCGATCACGCCGGGCTTGCCGTCGTGGTAGCGCAGGCCGATCGAGCGGCCGATGCGGCGGTCGGCGTTGATGGCCTGCCGCAGCAGGCGCAGGCGGGAGTCGATCGTCTCGGCGCCGGCCTGCCCGGCCCACTGGAAGGGGGTGTGCGGCTTGGGCACGAAGCCGCCGATGGAGACGGTGCAGCGGATGTCCTTGCGGCCGCTGGCCTCCCGGCCGGCCCGGATGACCTCGACCGCCAGCTCGGCGATCTCCAGCACGTCCTCGTCGGTCTCGGTCGGCAGACCGCACATGAAGTAGAGCTTCACCTGCTGCCAGCCGTTGGCGTACGCCGTGGTGACCGTGCGGACGAGGTCCTCCTTGGACACCGTCTTGTTGATCACCCGGCGGATCCGCTCGCTGCCGCCCTCCGGTGCGAAGGTCAGGCCGGATCGGCGCCCGTTGCGGGACAGCTCGTTGGCCAGGGTGACGTTGAAGGCGTCGACCCGGGTGCTCGGCAGCGAGAGCCCGGTGTTGGTGCCCTCGTAGCGGTCGGCGAGCTGCTTGGCGACCTGGCCGATCTCGGAGTGGTCGGCACTCGACAGCGACAGCAGCCCGACCTCCTCGTACCCGGTCGCCCGCAGTCCCTGCTCGACCATCGAGCCGATGCCGGTGATGGTCCGCTCCCGCACCGGCCGGGTGATCATCCCCGCCTGGCAGAACCGGCAGCCGCGGGTGCAACCGCGGAAGATCTCCACGCTCATCCGCTCGTGCACGCTCTCGGCCAGCGGGACCAGCGGCGTCTTCGGGTAGGGCCACTCGTCGAGGTCCATGACCGTCCGCTTGCCGACCCGCGCGGGGACGTCGTCCCGGGTGCGCGTGACGGCCGCGATGGCGCCGTCCGGACCGTAGGAGACCGAGTAGAACCGCGGCACGTAGACCCCGTCGACCCGGGCCAGGCGGGCCAGCAGCTCGACGCGGCCGCCGGGCCGGCCCTGCTGCTTCCACGCGGCCACCACGTCGGTGACGTCGCCCACGACCTGCTCGCCGTCGCCCAGGACGGCGCAGTCGACGAAGTCGGCGACCGGCTCGGGGTTGAACGCGGCGTGCCCGCCGGCCACCACGACCGGGTGGGTCTCATCGCGGTCCACGGCGTGCAGCGGGACGCCGGCGAGGTCGAAGGCCTCGAGCAGGTTGGTGTAGCCGAGCTCGGTGGCGAAGCTGACGCCCAGCAGGTCGAAGTCGGCGACCGCGCGGTGCGAGTCGACGGTGAACTGGCCGACGCCGTGCTCGCGCATGAGGGCGGCGAGGTCGGGCCAGACGGCGTAGGTGCGCTCGGCCAGGGCGTCGGGCCGCTCGTTCAGCACCTCGTACAGGATCATCAGGCCCTGGTTGGGCAGCCCGACCTCGTAGGCGTCGGGGTACATCAGCGCCCAGTGGACGGCGACGTCCTCCCACGGCTTGACCTGCGCGTTCAGCTCACCGCCGACGTACTGGATCGGCTTCTGAACCTGCGCGAGGAGCGGTTCGAGACGGGGGTACAGCGTTTCACCGTTCATGACCGGTCCAGGGTAGACGGCGCCGATCGCCGCGAGATCTGCACAGTGGCGGTCATCAGCGCGCCGATGACGACCAGTGTGCAGATCTCGCGGACGGGCCTCAGCCCAGCTTCGGGAAGAACAGCGCGATCTCGCGGGCGGCGGACTCGTCGGAGTCCGAGCCGTGCACGATGTTGTTCTGCACCTCGAGGGCGAAGTCGCCGCGGATGGTGCCGGGGGCGGCCTTGACCGGGTCGGTGGCGCCGGCCAGGGCGCGGAACGCCTCGATCGCCCGCGGGCCCTCGACGACGAGCGCGAGCAGCGGGCCGCCGGTGATGAACTCGACCAGCGAGCCGAAGAACGACTTCTCGCGGTGCTCGCCGTAGTGCTCCTCGGCGACCTCGCGGGTCAGGGTGCGCAGCTCGGCGGCGACCAGGCGCAGGCCCTTGGCCTCCAGGCGCGAGATCACCTCGCCGACCAGGCCACGGGCGACGCCGTCGGGCTTGACGAGGACCAGGGTGCGGGCGGGGGTGGCTTCAGACACGAGCGCGGAGCCTACGCGGCGCCCGCGCCGGCGTCGTCGTCCGAACGGGGACCCGGCTCCCCGAACGGCGAGCCCAGCAGCTCCTTGCGGACCTGCAGCAGGTACAGCCAGATCAGCACGAAGACCCCGCCGACGAACCACATGACGCTGTTGATCAGACCGGTCAGCAGCAGGGGCACCTGCAGCGCGGTGGCCACGACGAGGCCCTGGGGACGGCGCTGCACCCCGCTGGCGAGCACGAGGACGACGGCCAGCACCAGCAGCAGCGCCAGCCGCACACCGCCGAGGCCCTCCTCGGTCTGCGCGATGCCGCGCGGCACGAACAGGACGGCGATGCCCTCGAGCACCAGCACGCCGGCCGCGGCCCCGCGGAGCGCCCGGGCCGCCCGCACCGGGTCCGGAGCCGTCACGGTGTGGTCCCGCCCATCAGGGTGCGGGCCTCCCCCGCGGTGATCACGCTGCCGGTGACCAGCACGCCGGAGCCGCCCAGCGCGTCGTCCGGCCCGGCCTCGGCCAGCTCGATCGCCTCGGTGAGCGCCTCGGTCAGCCGCGGCGAGACGCTGACCCGGTCGGCGCCGAAGACGTCGACCGCCAGCGCGCCGAGCTCGTCGGCCGGCATCGCGCGCGGCGAGCTGTTCTGGGTGACCACCAGTTCAGCGCACACCTCCTCGAGCGCGGTGAGCATCCCGGCGACGTCCTTGCCGTGGACCACGCCCACCACGCCGACCAGCCGGGTGAAGTCGAAGGACTCCCGGATCGCGTCGACGGTCGCGGCCATGCCGGCGGGGTTGTGCGCGGCGTCGACCAGCACCGTCGGACTGGTGCGCACCCGCTCGAGCCGGCCGGGCGAGCGGACGGCGGCGAACGCGGCGCGCACGGTCTCCCGGTCGATCGTGCCGGTGGCCGCCCCGGCGCCGAGGAAGGCCTCGACGGCGGCCAGTGCGGTCGCGGCGTTCTGCGCCTGGTGCGCGCCGAAGAGCGGGAGGAAGACGTCCTCGTACTCCCCGCCGAGGCCCTGCAGGCGCAGCTGCTGGCCGCCGACGGCGACCCGGCGGTCCAGGACCCCGAACTCGGTGCCCTCGCGGGCGACCACGGCCTCCACCTCGACCGCGCGGCGGACCAGCGCGTCCAGCGCCGCGGGCTGCTGGCGGGCCAGCACCGCCACCGCGTCGGGCTTGATGACCCCGGCCTTCTCCCCGGCGATCGTGCCGACGTCGGGCCCCAGGTACTCGGCGTGGTCCAGCGCGACCGGGGTGACGACGGCGACGCGGGCGTCGACGACGTTGGTGGCGTCCCAGGTGCCGCCCATGCCGACCTCGACGACCGCGACGTCGACCGGCGCCTCGGCGAAGGTCGCGTAGGCCATGCCGACCATGACCTCGAAGAAGCTCATCGGGTGCTCGCCGGCGGCGTCGACCATCTGCACGTAGGGCGCGATGTCGTCGTACGTCTCGACGAAGCGCTCGGCGCTCACCGGCTCGCCGTCCAGCACGATCCGCTCGCGCACCGACTGCAGGTGCGGGCTGGTGAAGCGGCCCACCCGCAGGCCGAAGCCCCGCAGCAGCTCGTCGACCATCCGCGCCGTCGTCGTCTTGCCGTTGGTGCCGGCCACGTGGACGACGGGGTAGGCGCGGTGCGGGGATCCGAGCAGGTCGACCAGGGCGGAGATGCGGGCCAGCGAGGGCTCCAGACGGGTCTCCGGCCAGCGGGCCAGCAGCTCCTTCTCGACGCGGGTCAGGTCGCTGCTCATCCTGCCCAGGATGCCAGCCGCGCGGTTCCTAGACTCAGGGACATGGTCACCGACACCCGCACCCCGGACACCGCTGCGCCGGGAGCCTCGGTCGGCGTACCGGAGAAGCCGTCGCTCGACGGGCTCGAGGACAAGTGGACCGGCCGCTGGGCCGAGGACGACACCTACGCCTTCGACCGCGCGGCCGCTCTCGCGGCGCCCCGGGAGCAGACCTGGTCGATCGACACCCCGCCGCCGACGGCCAGCGGCTCGCTGCACGTCGGGCACGTGTTCAGCTACACGCACACCGACATCGTCGCCCGCTACCAGCGGATGCGCGGCAAGCACGTCTACTACCCGATGGGCTGGGACGACAACGGCCTGCCCACCGAGCGCCGCGTGCAGAACTACTACGGCGTGCGCTGCGACCCCTCGCTCCCCTACGACGAGGGCTTCGAGCCACCGGCCAAGCCGGGCAAGGACCAGCAGCCGGTCTCCCGGCGCAACTTCGTCGAGCTGTGCATGCGGCTGACCGAGGAGGACGAGCGGGCCTTCGAGCAGCTGTGGCGCCGTGTCGGGCTGTCGGTGGACTGGAACAACGTCTACCGGACGATCTCGGAGGCCTCCCGCGCCACCGCACAGCGTGCGTTCCTGCACAACCTCGCCCGCGGCGAGGCCTACGCGCAGGAGGCGCCGACCCTCTGGGACGTCTCCTTCCGGACGGCGGTCGCCCAGGCTGAGCTCGAGGACCGCGAGCGCCCCGGCGCCTACCACCGGATCTCCTTCCACACCGCCAACGGCCCGGTGTTCATCGAGACGACCCGGCCCGAGCTGCTGCCCGCCTGCGTCGCGCTGGTCGCCCACCCCGACGACGAGCGCTATCAGCCGCTGTTCGGCCAGACCGTGCGGACGCCGGTCTTCGACGTCGAGGTGCCCGTGGTGGCGCACCGCCTCGCGGAGCCGGACAAGGGCTCGGGCATCGCGATGATCTGCACCTTCGGCGACCTCAACGACGTCACCTGGTGGCGGGAGCTGCAGCTGCCGACCCGCGCGATCGTCGGCTGGGACGGCCGGCTGCTGCCCGAGGCGCCGCCCGGGGTGCCCGCCGAGACGTACGCCGAGCTGGCCGGCAAGACGGTGTTCAGCGCGCAGCAGCGGATGGTCGAGCTGCTGCAGGAGTCCGGTGACCTGGACGGCGAGCCGCGGGCGATCACCCACCCGGTGAAGTTCTACGAGAAGGGCGAGCGCCCGCTGGAGATCGTCACCACGCGGCAGTGGTACATCCGCAACGGGGGCCGGGACGCCGCCCTGCGCGACGCGCTGGTCGCGCGTGGCCGGGAGATCCGGTGGGTGCCCGAGCACATGCGGTACCGGTACGAGAACTGGGTCGAGGGCCTCAACGGCGACTGGCTGATCAGCCGGCAGCGGTTCTTCGGCGTCCCGTTCCCGGTCTGGTACCGGCTCGACTCCTCCGGTGACCCGGACTGGTCCTCGCCGATCCTCGCGCCCGAGGAGGCGCTGCCGGTCGACCCGTCGTCCGACGTCCCGCCTGGCTTCTCCGAGGACCAGCGCGGCGAGCCCGGCGGCTTCACCGCCGACCCCGACGTCATGGACACCTGGGCGACGTCGTCGCTGTCGCCGCAGGTCGCGTCGGGCTGGGACACCGACCCGGAGCTGTTCGCGCACGTCTTCCCGATGGACCAGCGCCCGCAGGCCCACGACATCATCCGGACCTGGCTGTTCTCCACCGTCGTCCGCTCGCACTTCGAGCACGGGACCGTGCCGTGGACGCACGCGACGATCTCCGGCTTCGTCGTCGACCCGGACCGCAAGAAGATGTCAAAGTCGAAGGGCAACGTCGTCACGCCGATCGACGTGCTCGAGCGCTACGGCACCGACGCGGTGCGCTGGCGGGCCGCCGGCGCCCGGCCGGGGGCGGACTCGCCGTTCGACGAGGCGCAGATGAAGGTCGGCCGCCGGCTCGCCATCAAGATCCTCAACGTCGGCAAGTTCGTGCTGGGTCTGGGGGCGTCGGCCGACCTGTCGGCCTCGGCTGTGACCGAGCCGGTCGACCGGGGTCTGCTGGCCGGGCTGGCGGGTGTCGTCGACGAGGCGACCGCGGCGATGGAGACCTACAACTACACCCGGGCGCTCGAGCTGTCCGAGGCGTTCTTCTGGTCGTTCTGCGACGACTACGTGGAGCTGGTGAAGTCCCGCGCCTACGGGTCGGGGCCGGCCGCCGAGTCCGCCCGGGCCACCCTCGCGCTGGCGCTGTCGGTGCAGCTGCGGCTGTTCGCGCCGGTGCTGCCGTTCGTCACCGAGGAGGTCTGGTCCTGGTGGCAGTCCGGCTCGGTGCACCGCGCGCCGTGGCCGACCGCGAGCGAGCTGCCGGACGGCGGGGACCCGGCGGTGGTCTCGGTGGTGACGGTCGCGCTGGCCGGGGTCCGCAAGGCCAAGTCCGACGCCAAGGTCTCCATGCGGGCCGACGTCGACTCCGCGACGGTGACCGCGCCGGCCGAGCAGGTGCCGCTGGTGGAGGCCGCGCGCAGCGACCTGGCCGAGGCCGGCCGGATCGCCTCGCTGACCGTCGTCGCCGGTGAGGGCCCGCTCGCCGTGGACGTCGTCCTCGCTCCACCCGCGGAGGCCTGACCCCTCCCCCTCCGGTGATGTGCGGCCGTGGCGCGTCCTGAACCTGGGATGCGCCACGACCGCACATCACCCTGGCGTCCACAGGAGTGCCGGCGCTCCACAGCACCGGCACCCCGGCTGCACCTGGCCGGCACGGGACCCACGGTGGTGGGGTGGCGCGTGACCTCCTCGTTCTGCTGGGCCCGCACGGGGTCGCCCGCGCATCCGAGCTGGCCGGCCAGGTCGACCGGCACACGCTCGGTCGCTGGGTCGCCGACGGCCGGCTGCTGCGACCGCACCGTGGCGTGCTGGCCGCGCCTGAGTGCTGGCCCGAGTGGCGTACTCGTGCGCTCGCCGGGGTCCTCGCGACCGACGGGACACTGAGCCACAGCTCGGCCCTCGCTGCCTGGCGTGTCGCCGAGGACGCCGGCCCGGTGCACGTGTCGGTCCCGGCCGACCGCCGCGCGCTGCACAGTCCGGGCCTCGTCGTCCACCGGGTGCAGGACCTGGTCACCGACCGGCTCGGTCCCCTCCCCGTCACGCCGCTCCCCCGCACGCTCGTCGACAGCTGGGGCTGGGCGCACGGCCGTCGAGGTCACCCCCGCGCCGTGGAACGGGCACGCGCTGCCGTGATCGAGACACTCCGCGATCGTCGGGTGGGCGCGGCGCGGCTGCGCGCCGAGGCCACTCGCCGGCCGGCACTGCCGGGCCGTGGTGAGCTGGTGACGCTGGTCGGTCTCGTCGAGCAGGGCTGCCAGAGCGAGCTGGAGATCTGGGGTGTGCGCGAGGTCCTCCAGGGACCGGGGATGCCGCGCTTCGTTCAGCAGCACCACGTCGTCCTGCCCACCGGGGTCGTCCGCCTGGACGCCGCGCTGCCCGAGCTGAAGGTGGCCGTCGAGCTGGACGGCGCCGCCTTCCACGGCAGCGTGGACGCGCGGGAACGCGACACCCGCCGTGATGTCGCTCTGGCTGCGCTCGGGTGGGTGGTGCTGCGGTTCAGCTACCGGCGGCTGACCCGGGAGCCAGCGGGCTGCCGCCGCGAGATCCTGCAGGTCTGCAGGGCCCGGGAGACGCTCCTCACCCGCAGGTGATGTGCGCTTCCGGCGCACCTACGGCGCCCGGCTGCGCCACAGGTGCACATCACTCGGCTACACGACCCCCGGAAACGGCGACGGCCCGCCTCCCTGGTGGGAAACGGGCCGTCGCGGTGCGCCTGGGCTCAGGCCGACTTCTCGCGGGGGGCGCGGTTGGGCTTGCGGGGCACGATCGTCGGGTTGACGTGCTCCAGCACGACCTCTCGGGTGATCACCACCGAGGCGACGTCGTCCCGGCTGGGGACGTCGTACATCACCGACTGCAGCACCTCCTCCATGATTGCGCGGAGACCGCGGGCGCCGGTGCCGCGGAGGATGGCCTGGTCGGCGATCGACTCGAGGGCGTCGTCGGTGAACTCCAGCTCCACCCCGTCGAGCTCGAACAGCCGCCGGTACTGGCGCACCAGGGCGTTCTTCGGCTCGGTCAGGATGTTCATCAACGCGTCGCGGTCCAGCTTCTCCACGCTGGTGATGACCGGGAGCCGGCCGATGAACTCGGGGATCATCCCGAACTTCAGGAGGTCCTCGGGCATGACCTCGGCGAAGGCGTTGGCCTCCTCGATCTCCTTCTTGCCGCGGACCTCGGCGCCGAAGCCGATGCCCTGCTTGCCGGCCCGCTGCTCGATGATCTTCTCCAGCCCGGCGAAGGCGCCGCCCACGATGAACAGCACGTTCGTCGTGTCGATCTGGATGAACTCCTGGTGCGGGTGCTTGCGGCCACCCTGCGGGGGCACCGACGCCGTCGTCCCCTCGAGGATCTTCAGCAGCGCCTGCTGCACGCCCTCACCGGAGACGTCGCGGGTGATCGACGGGTTCTCGCTCTTGCGGGCGATCTTGTCGACCTCGTCGATGTAGATGATCCCGGTCTCGGCCCGCTTGACGTCGTAGTCGGCGGCCTGGATCAGCTTGAGCAGGATGTTCTCGACGTCCTCACCGACGTAGCCGGCCTCGGTGAGGGCGGTGGCGTCGGCGATGGCGAACGGGACGTTGAGCATCCGGGCCAGCGTCTGGGCGAGGTGGGTCTTGCCGCAGCCGGTCGGGCCCATCAGCAGGATGTTGGACTTGGCCAGCTCGACCGAGTCGTCGCGGCTGCCGGCACCGCCGGCCTGCACCCGCTTGTAGTGGTTGTAGACCGCGACCGAGAGCGCACGCTTGGCCTTGTCCTGGCCGATGACGTACTGCTCGAGGAAGTCGTGGATCTCCTTGGGCTTCGGCAGTTCGTCGAACTTCAGGTCCGACGACTCCGAGAGCTCTTCCTCGATGATCTCGTTGCAGAGATCGATGCACTCGTCGCAGATGTAGACCCCGGGGCCAGCGATGAGCTTCTTGACCTGCTTCTGGCTCTTCCCGCAGAACGAGCACTTGAGCAGGTCACCGCTCTCACCGATTCGTGCCACCTGCTGACCTCCACCTCGGGGGGATTCCAGGCTCCTGGTGTCTCAGGAGCCCGCCTGTTGATGGTGCTGATGTCCCGCGTTCGGCCCCACTCCGGCGAGGCTCTCCTCCCGGCACGTCAGTCCGGGGATCGGGCGCTCGCCGACCGTACCTGCCGGCCCCGACCCCGGAGGGCGATGACTCGCCCGGCGGGGGCGGCGCCTTTGACCACATGCATCCCGCGTCCCCGACGGTACGGGTCGAGCGCCCGACACGCGCGCACTCGACCCGTCCCGGTTCGGCGGATCAGGCCGGGAGGGCGTTGAGCTTCCGGCTCTGGATCACCGCATCGACGATGCCGTACTCCTTGGCCTCCTCGGCCGTGAGGATCTTGTCGCGGTCGATGTCGGCGCGGACCTGATCGACCGAGCGGCCGGTGTGCCGCGCGAGGATCTCCTCCATCTGCGCCCGGACCCGCTGGATCTCGGCGGCGTGGATCTCCAGGTCGGAGACCTGACCGCCGGCCTCGCCGGAGGGCTGGTGGATCAGCACGCGCGAGTACGGCAGCGCCAGCCGCTTGCCCGGCGTGCCGGCCGCGAGCAGGACGGCGGCGGCCGAGGCGGCCTGGCCCATGCAGACGGTCTGGATGTCGGGCCGGACGAACATCATCGTGTCGTAGATGGCCATCAGCGAGGTAAACGAGCCACCGGGCGAGTTGATGTAGATGGTGATGTCGCGGTCCGGGTCGGCCGACTCCAGCGTGATCAGCTGGGCCATGACGTCGTTGGCCGACGCGTCGTCGATCTGCACCCCGAGGAAGATGATGCGCTCCTCGAAGAGCTTGTTGTAGGGGTTGGACTCCTTCATGCCGTAGCTCGTGCGCTCCACGAAGGAGGGCAGGATGTAACGGCTGGAGGGCATCTCGAAGCTCATGTCAGTTCCTCCGAACCGTCAGTTGTCGGTGACCGGGTTGGTGCTGTCGGTCATGGCGGCACGGCTGACGACGTGGTCGACGAAGCCGTACTCCAGGGCCTCCTGCGCGGTGAACCAGCGGTCGCGGTCGGAGTCCTCGTTGATCCGCTCGACCGGCTGCCCGGTGTGGAAGGACTGCAGCTCGTTGAGCTCCTGCTTGGTGCGCCGGAACAGGTCCGCCTGGATGGCGATGTCGGCCGCGGTGCCGCCGACGCCGGCGGAGGGCTGGTGCATCATGATCCGCGCGTGCGGCAGGGCGTAGCGCTTGCCCTTGGTGCCGGCGGTGAGCAGGAACTGGCCCATCGAGGCGGCCAGGCCCATGCCGTAGGTGGCGACGTCGCAGTCGATGAACTGCATCGTGTCGTAGATCGCCATGCCGGCGCTGACCGAGCCGCCGGGCGAGTTGATGTACAGGTGGATGTCGCGCTTGGGGTCCTCGGCCGACAGCAGCAGCATCTGGGCGGCCAGCTGGTTGGCGATGACGTCGTCGACCTGGGTGCCCAGGAAGATGATGCGCTCGCGCAGCAGGCGCTCGTAGACGGAGTCGCCGAGGTTCATCCCCCCGGCGGCGCCACGCAGGAGCGGCGCGCTCGCCTGGTTCGGGTTGGTGCTCACGGGTGCGGTGACCTCCGTTGGACTGTCGTGCAGTCGGTCTCGCTGGGCGGGGCTGGTGGTGCAGGCCGGGCACCGCCGCGGTGCGGTGTACCCGGTGCCGATCTGGGTCTGCGTCGACCCTAACGCGCGTGCAGGAGGGGGCAGTCCCGACTCGGGGGGTGTTCGCCGTCGGCGCAGCGGCCGGCCGCTCCGTTCCCTCCCGGGACCAGCGACGCCGCCCCTCCCCGGAGCCCGGGTGGGACGGCGTCGGTCGTGCACGGCCCCCGTCCAGAGGCTCGCCTCGAGCCCGCTCGGGGTGAGGCGGACGGGCGGCCCCCCGCAGGGCCCCGCCGCGAGCCTGCGAGTGGTGGGGGGCAGGGGGGTCCTTGATCAGGCCTTGGTGACGTCCTCGGTGTCCTCGGTCGCGCCCTCGGCCGCCTCGACGGCAACCGCGTTCGCGACCTCCGCGTCGGGGGCCTCCTCGGCGTCGGCGTCGGCGTCCTCGGCGTCGGCGTCGGTCCCGGCGGCGGCCGGGGCCTGCACCGTCCGCGGGCGCAGCGCCTCGAGGTCGACCACGTTGCCCGAGGCGTCGGTGATCGTCGTCTGCTCCAGGAGCTGGGCGAGGGTCTTGGTGCGGCGGACGTCGGCGACGAACTCGGCGATGTTGCCGCCCTGCTGCAGCTGCTGGGCGTACTGCTCCGGGCTCATCCGGTTGCGCTGCGCCTGCGCCATGATCTGCGCCGAGAGGTCCTCGTTGTCGACGGTGACCTCACGGGCGTCGGCGATGGCGTCCAGGATGAACTGGGTGCGCACCGCCTCCTCGATGGTCTTGCGCTGGTCGGCGTCGTAGGCCTCGCGGCTCTCGACACCGGCCATCTGCAGGAAGCTGTCCCAGTCCATGCCGGCCTGCTGCAGCTCGTTGAGCATCGCCTGGTTGCGGAACTCGATCTCGCGCTCGACGAGGTTCTCGGGGATCGGCACCTCGACGGTCTCGAGCAGGTGCTCGACCAGCTTGTCGCGGGCCTGCGCCCCCTGCTGCAGCACCTTGGTGCGGGCCAGCCGGGTGCGGACGTCCTCGCGCAGCTCCTCGAGGGTGTCGAACTCGCTGGCGGTGGAGGCGAACTCGTCGTCCAGCTCCGGCAGCTCCTTGGTCTTCACCGAGCGGACGGTGACGGTGACGTCGGCCGTCTCGCCGGCGTTCGGCCCCTGCAGCAGCGCGGTCTGGAAGGTCGTGGACTCGTCGGCGGACAGCCCGCGGACGGCGTCGTCGAGGCCCTCCATGAGGTTGCCGGAGCCGACCTCGTAGGACATGCCGGTGGTCGAGCCGTCCTCGAGGACCTCGTCGCCGAGCTTGGCCTCCAGGTCGATGGAGACGAAGTCGCCGTCCTGGGCGGCGCGGTCGACGCCGGTGAGCATGCCGAAGCGCTCGCGCATGACCGAGATCTGCTCGTCGATCTCCTCGTCGGTGACCTCGACGTCGTCGACGGTGACCGCGAGCTCGTCCAGCGACGGCAGCTCGACCTTGGGGGCGACGTCGACCTCGGCGGTGAAGGCGAGGGTGTCGTTGTCGTCGAGGCGGGTCACCTCGATGTCCGGCTGGCCCAGGACGCGCACCTGGTTCTCCCGCACGACCTCGGAGTAGACCTCCGGGATGGCGTGCTGGACGACCTGCTCGAGGACGAGCGGCCGGCCGACGCGCTGGTCGAGCACGCGGTTGGGCACCTTGCCGGGGCGGAAGCCAGGCACGCGCACCTGCTTGCCGAGCTCCTTGTAGACCTCACCGAAGGCGTGGTCCAGGTCCCCCCACGGCACCTCGATCGCCATCCGGACCCGCGTGGGGCCCAGTTCCTCGATGGTGCTCTTCACAGCGGCAGTGCTCCTCGATCGACAGACGGGGACGGGCGCCGGACGACGCCGGGTCGACCCACGAGTCTAGAGACAGCCGTGGAGGCGCCGGTCCGGCGGGACGGGGACCGCGATGGTCGGGGTGGCGGGATTCGAACCCACGGCCCCCCGCTCCCAAAGCGGGTGCGCTACCAAGCTGCGCCACACCCCGTGGCGGGTCGAGTCTAGGTCCCGTCCGAACGGGGACGACGCGGCGCGGGGAGCTGGAGCCCCAGCGGCTACGCTGTCGAGGCACCGTCGCGGGTGTAGCTCAATGGTAGAGCCCCAGCCTTCCAAGCTGGCCATGCGGGTTCGATTCCCGTCACCCGCTCCACGTCCCGACCAGCTCCTCTGCGTGTCCGCCCAGCTGAGCGCGGGTCTTGACCCTGCTACGTGCCTCAGCCGAGAGGGTGCGCGGGGTCGACTGCCTGGCGGAGGACGGCCGGTCGACCATGTCCGTGCGGCGACCGCCCGGCCCCTGAGGACACCGGCGGTCAGGAGGGTCCAGCCACCGCCGGACGCCCCGAGGCCCACTCTCGGCCACGAGCAGGGAAAGGCCGCGTCGGGCCTTCCTGCGGCGGATCGGCTCAGGGCATCGGCATCCCGCCGGTGACGCCGATCCGCTCCCCGGTGATGTAGCTCGACTCCTGGGCCGCCGAGAAGACGTAGGCAGGGGCCAGCTCCGCAGGTTGACCGGCGCGGCCGATGGGGTCTCGGCGCCGAAGGATCCCACCTTCTCGGCGGGCATGGTCGCCGAGATCAGCGGGGTCCAGATCGGACCGGGGGCCACGGTGTTGACCCGGATCCCGCGGGGGGCGAGCTCCTGGGACAGCCCCTTCGTGAAGTTCACCAGCGCGCCCTTGGTGGAGGCGTAGTCCAGCAGGGCCGGGGAGGGCTGGTAGGCCTGGATCGAGGTCGTGATGATGATGCTCGAGCCCGGCTGCAGGTGCGCGACAGCAGCCTTGCACAGCCAGAAGGTGGCGAAGACGTTCGTGTAGTACGTGCGCAGCAGCTGCTCGGTGCTGAGGTCCTCGATGGTCATCTGGTAAGCCGCGTTGCTCACCAGCACGTCGAGTCCACCGAGCTCGGAGACGGTCCACTCGACGAGTTCTCGGCAGAAGGCCTCGTCCCGGATGTCCCCGGGCGCGGTCACGGCGGTGCGGCCGGCGTCCCGGACCACGCGGGCGGTCACCTGCGCGTCCTCCTCCTCGGGCAGGTACGACAGCACGACGTCGGCACCCTCGCGGGCGTAGGCCAGCGCCACCGCGCGCCCGATGCCGGAGTCGCCTCCCGTGATGAGGGCGCGCTTCCCCTCGAGCCGACCACTGCCCCGATAGGTCTCCTCGCCGTAGTCGGGCTCGACGGCCATGTCGGACTCCAGGCCCGGGTGCTCGATCTCCTGCTCCGGCAGCGCGTCCGGCTTGACGTGCTGCCCGGTGGGGTCCTGGGGGGAGTACTGGTCCTGGCTTATGGGGCTCCTTCGCCGTGTGGTCGGAACCGGTTCCTACCCAGGCCGCAGGACCGGCAGACCGCGGACCCGGACAGCGGAGTCCACGGCAGGCTGCGAATGACCGGGGGACGGCCGCCGGGGCGGTGGGACGGCAGCGACGGAGCAGGCGTGGGCAGGATCGACGCATGGCGGACTTCCCGCTCGAGCGATAGCCAGCCCCTGCACCCGGAGACGCATCCCGGCTGTTCGCCGGGGTGCCACATGACCGGCCCGGCGTGGGGCCTGCCGTCGACAGCGCTGCGGTGTGCCACGGTCCGGACGGAGCGGCGGCTCGGCGAAGTGGAGGCGAATGGGTGGACGCGCCCGGTCTGGGGCTGGCCGTTCCCGCTGACGCCGTCGTCGCCGTCCGCTCCAGCGGGCAGTTCATGCCCGACGATCAGGCGGCCGCTGTCGACACCGCGGAAAGCGCACCTGCCGCCGGCGACAGGACCAGGAACGCTGCGCGGCACAGGTCACCCCCGCGGCGCCGGCCCGCGAGAACCGCCCCGGGCGGCCGCCACCAGTCCGATGCCGACCAAGGCGACGGCAGACGGCTTCGGGGACCACCGCAGCGCCGTGACCGCCAGACCCGAAGGCGCATCGCGCTGCGGATCGGACTCGTCGTCCGCTGTCGTCCTCGCCGGCTGTGGGGAGGTCTCGGTGAAGGCCTCGAGCATCGCCGGGACGAAGGCTGCCATGTCCTGGGGCCCTCGGCTCGTGGTGAGGTTCCCGTCCCGTACGACCTGCCGATCCCACCACGTGGCGCCTGCGTTCACCAGGTCGTCCCGGATGCCGGGCCAGGAAGTGAGGGTCCGTCCCACGAGGACTCCCGCCGACGCGAGGACCCACGGTCCATGGCAAAGCGTGACGATGGGTCGGTCAGTCGCCGCGAAGGCGCGGACGAACTCCCGTGCCTCGGCGGACTGGCGGAGCAGATCAGGACTGATGAACCCGCCGGGGAGCAGTAGCCCGTCGTAAGCGGCAGGATCGGTCTCGCTGATCGTCTTGTCGACGCCCACCCGGGTGGCGGGCATGTGCAAGTTCACACCCCGGATGCGTCCGTGCCGGAGGGACACCACGTCGACCCCCGCACCGGCCCGCTTCAGGGCCCGCAGCGGGATGACCAGCTCGACCCTCTCGAAGCCATCGGCCGCCAGGGCGGCGATCCGCCGCCCCCTGAGCGGGCGTCTTGCGGGCATGTGGTTCTCCATCCCTCGAGGCACCGCAGCCGGCGCCGCCCACCGCCGGTGAAGGCGCAGACGGGCGCCGCGACCTGCTCTCGCCTGGCTGGTTTCTCTGCCAAACCGCTACCCACCGCCAACCCGGGACACGCCCTCAAAACGTCCTCGGCATGACGAGATCCCGGCCCCTGACCTGCCGGACTCTTGCCAGATACCGGCCGAAGGGCGATTCATCACGTCGGTGCACACCTGGAATCTGCCGGCTGCGGTGACGTCCCTGGAAGTGGTGTAGCTGGGTGGAGGCCTTGAGCTCGTCGGCGTGGTGCTGGCCTGCAAGAGGCCACCGCGTGGATCTTCTGCGTGAACCCGCCAAGGAACACGTAGGAGAAAGGCCACGCGATGGCCCTGGACCAGTCTGCCCTGCTCGAACTCCTCGAGGCACTCAAGCTCGCCCACGTCGACGACCGCATCCGCGCCGCGACCGAGACGCTGTATCAGGCGCTGATCGAAGCCGAGCTGACCGCCACGATCGGCGCCGCGCCGCACGAGCGCACCGAGGCCCGGACCGCCCAGCGCAACGGCTCCCGACCCCGCACGCTGACCACCACCGCCGGGGACCTGGAGCTGCGGATCCCGAAGCTGCGGGCCGGGTCGTTCTTCCCCTCGCTGCTGGAGCGGCGCCGGCGGATCGACCAGGCGCTGTTCGCGGTGGTGATGGAGGCCTATCTGCACGGCGTGAGCACGCGGAAGGTCGATGATCTGGTCCGGGCCCTCGATGCGGACACGGCATCTCCAAGTCCGAGGTGTCCCGGATCTGCGCCGACCTGGACGAGGAAGTGGCCGCCTTCCGCGACCGTTCGCTGGCCGAGCAGGCCTTCCCGTACGTCTTCCTCGACGCGACCTACTGCAAGGCGCGGGTCAACCGCCGAGTGGTCTCCCAGGCGGTCGTGATCGCCACCGGAGTAGCCTCCGACGGCCACCGGGAGGTGCTCGGCTTCGCCGTCGGCGATTCGGAGGACGGCGCGTTCTGGACGGCGTTCCTGCGCTCGCTGAAGGCCCGCGGGCTGGGCGGCACCCAGCTGGTCATCTCCGATGCCCACACCGGCCTGAAGGCCGCGATCGGCGCGGTGCTGTTGGGTGCTGCCTGGCAGCGCTGCCGGGTGCACTTCATGCGCGACGTGCTCGCCGGCGTCCCGAAGGGCAACGCCGAGATGGTCGCCGCCGCCATCGGCACCGTCTTCGCCCAGCCCGACGCCGAGCACGTGCATTCCCAGCTGAGCGTCATTGCCGGCATGCTCGGCCGTCAGTTTGCCCAGGTCGAGGCCATGCTGCGCGACGCAGCCGAGGACTTGCTGGCATTCACGAGCTTCCCGGTCTGGCACTGGAAGAAGATCTGGTCGACCAATCCGCTGGAGCGGCTGAACAAGGAGATCAAGCGGCGCACCGACGTCGTCGGCGTCTTCCTCAACCCCGCCGCGCTGCTCCGGCTGGCCGGCGCGGTGCTGGTCGAGGCCCACGACGAATGGCAGGTCCCCGACCGCCGCTACCTCTCCGAGGGCTCCATGGCACTGCTCAACCGACCAGACAACTCGACGGAGGAGGTGGCACAGCCAGCCCTGATCGCGTCATAGTTCAACCCGCAGAAGACCCCGCGAACCGGCCAGAGCTACACCACCGAGCGGGACGCCACCTCCGGGGTTGGGTCGCGCCGATCCGGGCGCGATTGGCAGGCGCAGGGATTGGCACGCAACTCTTGGCACGGGCAATCCCAGGCGCCCGTTCCGATCTTGCACCTGGGGTCGGGGGGACCCACCGGCGGAAGGCCTCCCCGGCACTTGCCGTCCCGGTGCCGGGATAGTGACTGCCCCGTCGGCTGGGCGGGCACCCTGCTGGGTGGGTGAGCACGGCGGGGGTCGGCAGCCCCCGGGCGCTCAGCAGCCTCGGCCGACGTGCTGGCCGATAGAGATGAGACCTGGGTGCAGGTGCCCGCGCTAGGCACTGCGGGAACCGGCTACGGCGCGCGGGGCCTGGCCGGGGCTGTACTGGGCGCGGCACCACGCGACCTTGTGATCACCCTGGACGTCCCAGCCGTGCGCGGCGGACAGGCGGGCGACCAGGTACAGGCCGAGGCCGCCCTCGGCTGCGTCGCGGCCCACCGCGGGTGTCGGCGGCTGGTCGGTCGCGGCGTCGCTGACCTCGAGCAGCCACTCGTCGCGGCCGGCGGTCACGGTCACCCGGATCGGTTCGCGGCCGTGCCGCAGCGCGTTGGACGCCAGCTCCTCGAAGGCCAGCAGCAGCCGCTCGACGGCGACCTCGTCGGCATCAGTGGCCCCGCTGCCGTCCTGCAGCGCGGCGGACAGCTGCCGCCGGTGGGCGGTCAGCTCGGCGGGGGTTGTCGGCTCCCACCGCCCCACCGCGATCGCATCCGGGCCCGGCGTCGGCCGAGGCCGCTGGCCCCACAGCGCCTCGCTCACCATCCGCCTCCTGGATCCCCGCCACGGCACGGCGCCGCGTGATTTCCACGTCCGTCATCGGCGGTTTCGCTGCAAGCGTGGATGGTCCCGGAGAAGTGTTGACAGCGCTCGCCGACGCTAGACACGCCGGCGACGCACGGCAGCGGTCCCGACCTCGGAGGCGGCAGAGCCACGAGTGTCGCGCGGGACCCGAGGATCGCCGTGGCGGCGGCTCGCGCGGGTACCCTCCGGGCTCGTCCTCTGCCGTGGGACATCCGCCGACCGTCGAGATGGAGCACAGGTGAGTCAGCCCACCGCAGATCGACTGCCGCAGGCGTGGCTGGCCGCGGCGATGGAACGGCTGCCCGACGGCGTCGCCGTCTTCGACGGCGACTGGACCATCCGCTACGCCAATCGGGCCGCCACCCGACTGCTGGGCGCCCACAGCGCCGAGCTGGCCGGCCGCAACCTGTGGATCGCGCTCCCCGAGGTCGCCGGCAGCGTGTTCCACAGCTTCCTGCTGCACGCCCGGACCCTGGGCACCCCGGTCACCTGGCGCGGCTTCTACGCCCCCGCCGGCCGGTGGCTGTCGGCGACCGCCGAGCTCGCCGACGACCTGCTGCAGGTCTGCTTCCGCGAGGTCGCCGACCTGCCCGCCGAAGGCCCCGCCGACCCGGCCGACGAACAGGTTGCCGCGGCCGGCGAAGACGCCGACCACGACCGGCTGCGCTTCCTCGCCGAGGTGTCCGAGGCGCTGATCACCACCCTGGACCGGGGCGAGTCGGCCGGCCAGCTGGCCGAGCTGGTGGTGCGGCGGCTGGCCGACTGGGCGGTCGTCGTGCTGCTCAGCGAGGACGACGGGCCCGGCGAGGAGGCCTGGGCGCACCGGGATCCGGCCCGCCGCGCCGACCTGGCCACCTACATGACCGGGCGGCTGCGCGGTACCGGCGACGACGCCGCGATGGTCGACGCGCTGCTCACCGGCGAGCCGGTGCAGATCACCACGATCCCCGAGGAGCGGGTCGCTCCGTCGCTGCCCACCGAGGAGGTCCGGGCGGCGTGGCGGCGGCTGGACACGGCCAGCTGCACGATCGTGCCGCTGCGCGCCCGCGGCGAGACCTTCGGGGCGCTGGCGCTGATGAACGCCGTGGGGCGGCCGCCGCACACCGAGATGGAGATCGCCACCACCGTCGAGGTCGCGCGCCGCGGCGCGCTGGCGCTGGACAATGCCCGGCTCTACGGCCAGCAGCAGCAGGTCGCCGAGACCCTGCAGCGCAGCCTGCTCACCCCGCCGCCGCAGCCGGACCACCTCGAGATCGCCGTGCGCTACCGGCCGGCTAGTGCGCACGCACTGGTCGGCGGCGACTTCTACGACGCGTTTCCCCAGCCCGACGGCGCCACCCTGCTCGTAGTCGGTGACGTGGCCGGGCACTCGGTCGAGGCGGCTGCGGCGATGAGCCAGCTGCGCAGCGCGGTCCGCACGCTCGCCTACGACCGCCCGGACAGCCCCGCGCAGACCCTAACCCGGGTCGACGGTGTGCTCACCGGCCTGGGCTTCGGGACCCTGGCCACGGTGCTGCTCGCCCGGATCGAGCAGCCGGGTGAGCAGGCCCGCGCCGGGCTGCGCACGCTGCGCTGGTCCTCGGCCGGGCATCTGCCGCCGCTGCTGCTGCACCCCGACGGCACAGCGGACCTGCTCGACAGCCCACCGGAGCGGCTCCTCGGCGCTGATGAGCCGACCCTCCGCACCGACCACGAGGCGACCCTGCAGCCCGGCGACACCCTGATCCTGGTCACCGACGGGGTGGTCGAACACGGCCGGGTCGACATCGACACCGGGCTCGCCCGGCTTACCGGCGCGCTGACCGAGCTGGCCGGCGTGCCCATCGACCAGCTCTGCGACCGGCTGCTCGACCGCATCGTCCCCGGCCGCGCCGACGACGACATCGCCCTCCTCGCCGTCCGCTGCCATCCGGAGCACGACCGCTAGGCCCGCCGGCCCTGTCGCCGTCTTCATCACCGCGGCCGCTCGCCTAGCGTCCCCTCCCGTCGCTGATTTCCCCGGAGCCCGCGTCACGGTCAGGTCGATGAGTTGCCCGCCGAACTGTTGACGTCCGCGGACCTCTCTACGACAGCCCCCGATAGTTCGGCGTCTACCTGCGTTCGAGCCTGCGTAGCTGCGGGGCACCTCTCAGGGCCGGGGGAGGTGTTGGGTCGTTCGCGAGTAGCCGCTGCGTACAGGCCACCCGCGAAGCACACCGCTCGTCGCGGTCGGCCCAGAGGGCTCAATCCCGGCGGCGGTCGCCTCCGGGCACCGCTCCGGTGTCCGTGAGCTCGCGGGCGACGCCGACCAACTTCCGGTTCAACTCTTGGGAGACGCGGCTGAGGACACCGAAGGCCTGGTCCGCGGTGAGCTTGTGCCGCTCCATGAGGATGCCCTTGGCCTGCCCGATGACGTCCCGGTTGCTCATGCCGGCGCGCAGGTTCTCTTCGTGTTCGGCGCCGGCCAGCGCAACGGCGGCGTGAGCGGCGAGCATCTGTCCGATGTCCTCGCACTCGTCATCGAAGGCGCCCGGCATGCGGGCATACAGGTTCATCGCGCCCAGCTGGTCGCCGTCGACGAACAGCTGGAAGCACATCATGCTGCCCACACCCAGGGCTGAGGCTTCCTGCGCGAACTCCGGCCACCGCTCGTCTCCGGCCACGTCGTCGACCCGGACGACCTCCTGCTCCCAGACCGCGTCGAGGCACGGCCCCTGCTTGAGTCGTTCCTGCAGGGAGTCGACGTCTCTCGGTAGGTCGCTGGTCCAGGCCCGGGACTCGATCTTCGAGCGGCCGATGACGTAGCTGATGCCGCACGCTTCCGCGTTCGGCACGGTTCTGGTCGCCGAGCTGGTGATGGCCTGCAGCGTGGCCTCCACGTCGCCGTGCTCCTCCTGCAGCTGCCGAGCTACGCGGCTCATCACATCGCCCAGCGGCTCCGCCGTGGCTGGGCCGTTGGCCGTGTTGTCCGGTGCCGCAGTCATGCGGGGAAGCTACTCGCAGCCAGTCCGCCAGCGGCCCTCGTTGAGTGGCACGTCTAAGCGTCGTGTGTCGCCGTGGCGGGGCGGCGGCAGCCCCGGCGCTACTGCGCCGGACGGGCCCCGCCCGTCGATCGCCGACCACATGCGCTCCGAGTTGGTCGCCGACGCCTTGGAGATGGCCCGCTGGCGCCGCCGCCCTGCCGCCGGTACCCGTCGTCCACAGCGACCGCGGATCGCAATACACGTCGTGGATCTTCGGCCACCGGCTGCGTGCCGCCGGGCTGCCGGGCTCGATGGGCCGGGTCGCCTGCAGCGTCGACAACGGCCTGATGGAGTCCTTCTGGTCGACCATGCAGCGGGAACTGCTCGACCGGCAGCGATGGGCCACGCGGGCCGATCTCGGGTCGGCGATCTTCGAGTGGATCGAGGCCTTCTACAACTCGCGCCGACGGCACTCCGCGCTCGGCTACCGCAGTCCCGTGCAGTTCGAGGAGCTTCACCCCGACGCGCGCACCGCGGCATGACCACCCAACCCGACGTGTCCGGAAAACCGGGTCAGGCTCCACGTCGCCATCGGCGCCGTCCGACTGCACCCACAGGACAAGCCCCGCCCGCCGAGCGCCGGTCCCAACCGCATCCCGCCCAACGTCCCCGACGCACCCGCCGTCGTCGTCCAGGCTGATTGATCTCGCAGAGTCCACCCCGGCTTGTCCCGTGAAGGAGCTGTCTGGGGCCCCTGTCGCCCTGTGTCTCCCGCGTGGGTCATGAATGGCTCGTGCCGGAGCAGCGGTCAGCGCCGGTGAGGACGTCACCTGCGAACGACCCCGAACCGGGAACAATGGTGGTCAACCCGGCGCGGCCTGACCTGTCACTGCACGCGCGTCGTTCCATCGGTACGACGGATCCTGTCCACTGAGCGGGAAGGGCTCCGCCGCGAAAGCGGGTCAGGTCGTGTGGTCCTCGTTGGCTCGATCCTGGGCGGCCCGCTGTGTGGGCGAGGTGGCCCAGCTGGCGAGGAAGGCCAGTGCCTGCTGCGAGGGTGAGCCTGGCTCCGCGGTGAAGGTGATGAGCGTCTGGCCCCGGTCGGCGGTGAGCGCCATCCCCTCGTAGGCGAGGGTGAGGTCTCCGACGACCGGGTGGTGGAAGCGCTTGGTGCCGGTGGTGTGCCAGCGCACGTTGTGCGTGGCCCACAGGGTGCTGAAGTGCTGGCTGCGGGTGGTCAGCTCCCCGATGAGCTCGGTGAGCTCCCGGTCGTCGGGGCTGCGGCCGACTTCGGCCCGCAGCTGGGACACGATGTCGGCGGCGACCCGGTTCCAGTCGGGGTAGAAGTCGGTGGCCCGCGCGTCGAGGAAGGCGTAGCGGGCGTGGTTGGGCGTGCGGCCGGCGCTGCCGGGTTCGGCGTCGTCGAACAGGTCGGCGTAGAGCGCGCGGGCGAGCGGGTTGGCGGCCGGGACGTCCAGCCGAGCGTTCTGCACGAACGCCGGGACGACGGTCATCGCATCGAGCAGCTGCTGCACTCCCGGGCGGACGCCGGGTCGGGCCGGACGACGACGGCTGCGGGCCGCCGCTGTCATGCCTCGGGTGAGGTCGTAGAGGTGGGCGCGCTCGGCGTCGTCGAGCTGCAGGACACGGGCCAGCGCCTCCAGCACGCTGTCGGAGACACCGTTCGCGTTGCCGCGCTCCAGGCGGGTGTAGTACTCAACGCTGACGCCGGCAAGGAGCGCCACCTCCTCGCGGCGCAGCCCGGGCACGCGCCGGTGCCCGCCGTAGGTCGGCAGGCCCGCCTGCTGCGGAGTGATCCGGGCCCGTCGGGTGGCCAGGAAATCGCGCAGGTCCTTCCGGGTGTCCACGGCAACCACGGTAGGTCCGCCGCGACCCGCGCGGGGGGCCCTGCCAGTACCCCCTCACAGCAGGCTCTGCCACGCCGCCGCCGAGCGGCGTTTCCTCGGTCGCAGCGAGTTCGACCAGCCGCCCGCCGCCGCGGGCCCTACCTCGCCACCCATTCGTTCGAGACCGAAGGACTGCACTCAGATGACTGACAAGAAGATCTGGCTCGTCACCGGCGCGGGCCGCGGCATGGGCACCGACATCGCGCGCGCCGCCCTGGACGCGGGGCACGCGGTCGTGGCCACCGGCCGCAACCCCGACCGGGTCGCCGCGGCACTCGGCGCGCACGAGGACCTGCTGGCCGTCGCCCTGGATGTCACCGACCCCACCAGTGTCCAGTCCGCGGTCGACGCCGCCGTGCACCGGTTCGGTCGGGTCGACGTGCTGGTGAACAACGCGGGCAACTTCTACGCCGGCTTCTTCGAGGAGATCACCCCGGAGGACTTCCGCGCCCAGATCGACACCAACCTGTTCGGCCCGCTCAACGTCACCCGCGCCGTGCTGCCGGTCATGCGCGCCCAGCGCTCCGGAGTCGTGGTGACCATGAGTTCCTCCGCAGGTCTGATCGGGCAGGAGTTCACCTCCGCCTACGCCGCGTCGAAGTTCGCCCTCGAAGGGTGGATGGAGTCGCTCTCGCCGGAGGTGGCTCCGTTCGGCATCCGCACGATGGTCGTCGAGCCCGGGTTCTTCCGCACCGACCTGCTCACCCCTGAGTCGACGAGCTACGCCGAGCCCTCGATCGAGGACTACGCCCAGCGCACCAGGCAGACCGTCACGGCGTGGAAGAGCATGAACGGCCAGCAGGGCGGGGACCCGGCCAAGCTCGCGGAGGCGCTGGTGCAGCTCGCCGGCTCACAGGAGCCCCCGGTGCGCTGGGTCGCCGGCGCCGACGCCGTCGCCGGCGTCGAGCAGAAGGCGACGGATCTGCTCGCCCAGGTAGATGCCCACCGGGAGCTGTCCAGCTCGCTGGCCCGCGACGACGCCACAGCGAACGCCTGACGTCAGGCGAATGAGGCCGAGGTGCGGCGCCCCTCCGAGCGCCGCACCCCAGCGGGCGGCCGGGTCCGGCGCTCGGCCACGGTGCGCGCATCGTCTGCCGTCCGGGTGGGGCGTCCCACAGGCCGCCCTCACCGCGAGCCCGGCCGGTATCCCATAGCGGCCCATTAGGGACATCGCCAGGGCCCGGAAGGCGCCGAGACGAGTAGCGTCAGGGTGAGACGTCGGGATGCCCGGCGTCGGAGGCGCGTCACACAGTCGGCGTACCGCGCACGGACCCCAGATCGAGGTCCGCGGCCGAGGTCACCCACCTTCGGTACCAGCAGTCCGGAGGCCGAGCCGTGGGCAGTGCCGAGAACCCGCAACCGGCGAATGCCACCGAGGCGCTGGAGCGCCTGGGCCGGTTGTCCCTGCGCGGGCTGTCGATGGAAGGCCTGCTCCAGATCGTGGCCGACCTGACCAAGACGGTGATGCCGGGCAGCCCCGAGGCGTCGGTGACGCTGGTGGTCAAGGACCACCCGACCACGGTGGCCAGCACCGGCCAACTGGCCACCGACCTGGACGAGTCCCAGTACGAACGCGGCCACGGCCCCTGCCTGCACGCCGCCCACACCGGTGAGCTGATCGAGATCGCCGACGCCCGCACCGATTCCCGGTGGCCGGACTACCTGCCCCGGGCGGCCGAGCACGGTGCCCTGAGCTCCCTGTCCGTTCCGCTGGCCATCGACGAGGACGAGCGGGTCTGCGGCGCCCTGAACATCTACGCCCGCGAGCCGCACGCCTTCGACGAGGACAGCCGGAGCGCGGCCACCCGGTTCGCCCCCTACGCCGCGGTCGCCGCCGGCAACCTGCACGCCTACCAGAGCGCCCGGGACAGGGCCGACAACCTGCAGACCGCGCTGGAGACCCGAGGGGTCATCGACCAGGCCAAGGGGATCCTGATGGACCGCCACAAGCTCACCGCGGACCAGGCGTTCCAGGTCCTGGCCCAGATGTCGATGAAGACCAACCGCAAGCTGCACGCGGTCGCCGACGCCCTGGTCCACACCGGCGAACTACCCCTCCGATGAGCCGGGCCCGGCACCGGATGCTGGCCCGGCCCAGGTACCTGCCGAGTCGCCCCGGATCGGGGGACCGCGGGCACTGATGAGCAGCCGCAGCGGCCTCCACGGGCGCCGTCGCGGTCAGGCCCCGCCGTTCCAACACTGTGGACGGCGGGGCCGCCCCTCCCCTGTCCTGAGGCCGCCTCCTGTCCCGTAGCGGCCCCCCGGAGGTGGTCAGGTGGTGACTCGCTGTCGTACTGGGGTCGTAGGATGGGGCGTACCGTCCCCACCAGCCGGTGTGGTTCAACCAACAGCTGTATCGGCGAGGGGTCATCGACCGACTGCAGGCGGTTGGTGCAACCGCACTACCCGTCGGCGCGCTGACGTTCCTGCCGGTCCCAGCGGGACTCGTTGAACCGCCGGCGGTTCTCCTCGGTGGGCCAGCCATGCGCCCGCCCGTACTTCTGCACCGTGTTGGGCGAGAGTCCCAGCTCGGCGACAGCGCGCACGCTCGCGCCGTTGACAAGGGCCCGGGCGACGGCCTTCTCCAGCTCGTCCTGGGCATCGCGGACGCCGAGGAGTGCGGCGCGGATCCGGTCGGCGTCTGCTGGCTCGATCTCCCTGGCATCGGGCACGACTGCGACCGTAACCCGAGGGCACGGCGTCGAGCACGCGCCCCGGCTTGAACCGGAACGGCATGTCGACTGCTCCTACGCCCGGTGGGGCTGCACCCCCTCGACGAGGCCCACCGCGATGTCCCGGAGCTTGCGGTTGTATCGCATCCACGCCTCCCGCAGGAACTCGAAGGCCTGTTCGGCGGTTACGCGCCGCTGCGACATGATCACGCCCTTGGCCTGCTCGATGACCGCCCGCGACTCCATGGCGAGGCGCAGATTGGCCGCTTCTCCGCGAGTCGGCCATGTGCCTGGGCGTTGACCATCGCGACCGCGACGGTCTCGGCGACGATCAGCGTCGCGTCCACAGCCTCGGGGGTGGCGAAGGCCGCCGGCTTGCTCGAGTACGCGTACAGGGCACCGATGACCGTCCCCTGGCAGGGCACCGGGACCGACAGCGAGCTGGGCACGCCGTGCTGGAGGACCTGGGCGGTGTAGTCCCGCCACCGCTGCTCGGTCGCCATGTCGTCGATGCGCGGGACCACCACCCCTCAGCCGGCGTCCAGGCAGGAGCCGTAACCGCGCTCGTACTGGAGTTCCTCGGCATGCAGAGCCATCTCGGCGGAGCAAGCGGCGGTGGAGGCCTGGTCACCGTGCACCAGGGTCACTGAGACGGCCTCGGCGCCGGGGATCCCGCTCGGAGACTTGGACGATCTCGGTCAGCACGTCTCCCACCGGCCGATCAGCCAGCGAGATCCGGGCCAGGCCATGGACGAGATTCGGGCCAGGCCATGGAGCAGATGATCCATGGCCTGCATCCGGTCAGCAGGCACGACCCTGCTGAGGGCGCCAGCGCCCAGGCGCTCGCCCCAAGCGGCCCACCATCAGACAGCAGGCCAGTGCGGGCCTGGGGCCTGTCCAGGCCAGCCTTGGCCATCTTGTTGTTCGACTGTGTGGGGTCTGTTCGGGCCGCCCCACGCCCGGTCGGCCTCAAGCCGGGCTGGTCCCTGTGAACGCGCGCCGCACGCCGCGACCCGCGCGTCCGGGCGCACCACCCTGCCCCGCATCCAGGTCGCCCTCCGGCCCATTATCGCTCCCACGGAGGAGCTCGCCTGACAGAAGGCCCACCGCACGGCCGAGCGAATCCACGCCCGCACGTCCCGGCGGCCTGCAGCCGATCCCGCGCGACACCCGCCGACCGCGCCCGAGAACAGTGGCTCCCAGCGGCTGCTGGCGATCGCCGAACGCGGCGAGCGCTGACGCGCTGCGCTCCCTGGGCCTGACCCGGGCCGGCGCCGTCATCGCCAGCTTCGCCACCCGGTCCGCCGCCGGCCTGCCTACGAGAAGTCGGCAGCGCCGCCCCATGAGCCGCTGCCGGACGGCGCCCGCTCGACGGAGCGATCGACAGCCGTCCGGGGGACATGGCGGACCACGGTCTCTCCACCAAACCGGCATGCGGGTCGTTGGCACCGCCGATGACGAAGACACGTGACGTGCGCAGGGTGTCCTGGGTCACGGACCACGTGCTTGATCCCGCCCTTCCATCCGGGCACGACGGCCGCGGCCTTGGGCATCAGCGCGCCGATGTACGCAAAGTGCACCCCCGGCCGTCGCGGACCCCGTCGGCGGCAGAGGCATGCCGAAGGCACGGTGAGGGGCAAGAAAGGCTGTGACCAGCCGAAGGAGACGCTGGGGAACCTAGCCTTCCAAGCTGGCCATGCCGGTTCGATCCCGGTCACCCGCTCCACGGGTTTCTGCAGGTCCAGCAGTCTGTCAGGCTTTTGGAGGAGGTCTGGAGGACTCCTCGCACTGCGGGCTGCCGACGTCGTCGGCTACGAGATCACGCACTCCCCGCTCGTCTCATCGAGGAGTACGCGGGCGTGCCGGCGCCCCCGGTGCAGCTCGCCTGCCTCGTGTACCCCATGAGGACCCGAAGAGGGCGTAGGCACCGCTAGGACGAACCCCCAGACGTATTGCTCCTGTCGTCTCCAGTCGACCGCTCGCGCACTTCCTTGAGCGAGTTGAGCGCAGAAACCACCGCTGCAGCTGCCATGGAGATGACGACCAAGAAGGCGCCGATGAGCACCCACCGTTCCACGTCCAACTGGAAGCCAGACGCCGACATGCTGACGGCCGTAATGACAAGGATGAGTGCGACGACAGCACCGACGACCAGGGGCCAGAGAATAGTCGACTTCATGGTGCATCTTACCTCATCGTCGGCAACATCCACGAGAATGGCCATCCGCAACAGCGGCCAGCCGATGTGTAGCAGCGCGACCTGGCTTCGCCCCTTGCGAGGCAGTGCCAGCGTAACGACCAAGGCGAACTATCGACTGTCTGACGGCTCCACCTGGGTCATCATCCTCCGAAACGGCTACAGGACCTGACGCGAGCAGGTGCACGAGTTCGATCACCAGGGCCGGCCTCAGACCCGGAGCTCGTCGAGCTGTACTGGTGAGCGCTTCGTCCAGCATGGTCTCAGGGGGTGCGACTACGAGCACTTCAAACGAAGCAGGATTGTAAGACCAAGGACCGAAAACCGCGGCAGCCGAGCGACTTCGCATGGATTCCGGTGCGAAGTCCATGGATCGTATGAGCAGTCATTCGATGAATCACCAGCGGTTGCAGCAGCACGCTCTTCCTCGACCCGGCCGATGAGGCGGTGCAGGCCGGCCGGCGGTCCGGGCGGTGACGGTGATCGCCCCTGATGCGTGGGTCGCGGCCGCGTCGAGCCGATACCGTCGGTGAACACCCCAGCCGCGGGTCCCGTCCTCCCCGGAGCGACCAATGACCGCCTCCCGGCTCGACACCTCCGTCCCCCCGCGCGGCTCGGCCCCCGTCCCGCCGCGGCCCGTGCTGCTGGTCGTCGACTCCCTCGACGGCGGCGGCGCCGAGCGCTACGTCGTGGACCTCGCGGTCGCGCTGTGGCGGCGGGGCTGGCCGGTGCACGTGGCCTGCCCGGTCGGCGGGGTCCGGGCCGGGGTGCTGGCCGACGCCGGGGTCCCGGTGACCGTCCTGCTGGACGAGCTGGTCGAGCGCCGGGTCAGCGGCCTCTACGACCGGGCGCTGACCCGGCTGGTCGGCGAGCTGCGGCCGGCCGTGGTGCACGCCCACCTGTTCGCCAGCGCGGCCGCGGCCGCGCACGCCGTCCGGGACGTGCGAGTCCCGCTCGTGGTCACCGAGCACACCGAGGGGCCGTGGCGCGACCCCCGCGCCCGCGCCGTCAGCGGCCTGGTCTACCGCCACGCCGACCGCGTGGTCGCCGTCTCCACCGCGATCCGCGACCTGCTCGTCACCGAGTACGGGGTCGCGCCCGACCGGGTGGAGGTGCTGCTGCCGACGACGGCCGCGGCTCCCACCGCGGGCGGTCCTCCTCCGTCGCCCGGGCGGCCGGTGGTGGGGGTCGTCGGCCGGCTGGTCCCGGAGAAGGGCGTCGACGTCTTCCTGCGAGCCGCCGCGCTGGTGTCGGCCGTCGTCCCGCAGGCGACGTTCCTCGTGGTCGGCGACGGGCCGCTGCGGCCGGACCTCGAGCACCGCGCCGCGGTGCTGGGTCTGGCCGGCGCGGTCACCTTCACCGGGTACCGCTCCGACGCGACGCGCCTGCTCGCCGGCCTCGACGTGCTGACCGTGCCCTCGCGCTCCGACGGCTCGCCGCTGGTGGTGTGCGAGGCGATGGCCGCCGGGGTGCCGGTCGTCGCCAGCCGGGTGGGTGGGCTGCCGGACCTGGTCGAGGACGGCGGCAGCGGGCTGCTGGTGCGGCCGGGCGAGGCCGAGGACCTGGCGCGGGCCCTGGTGTCGCTGCTGCTCGACCCCGAGGCCGCCCGGCGGCTGGGCGCCCGGGGGCGCTGCCTGGTCGCGACCCGCTCGCACGAGCGGCTCGTCGACCGGATGACGCAGCTCTACGCGGACGTCGCCCGCGTGCCGGCCGGCTGAGCGCCGTCAGCGCATCGTCGTCGTCCTGTACGGCGCGCCCGTCCGGTCGTGGGTGGTCCACTCCCCCACCTGGCGCCCCTCCTCGAAGGTGCCCGACCGCAGCCGGGTGCCGTCGAGCCGGAACCACTCCCAGTAGCCGTGCAGGCGGCCGTCGACGACGGGCCCCGGGCGCGCAGCGAGCCGTCGCGGTGGCGCGCCTCGTGGACTCCCTCGGTGGACTGCGGCTCCGGCGCGGCGTACCTCCTGGGTGGTCGGACGAGGTAGCTGACGCGCGACGTCGCGCGTCACTCCCGAGCGAGCGAGCGCCGGGCGTCAGCTGCCAGCGCCTCGGCGAGCCCGACGGCCTGCGCCAGCACCTGCTTGACCGGTCGGTCGAGCGCGGCGGCGACCCGGGCGACGTCCTCCCACTCGGGCATGGCGTTGACCACCGAGCCGTCGGCCGCCCACCCGAGCTTGACCGCGACCGGGTGCCCGTCGACGTCGACGGTGCCAAACGTGCGCCGGACGGCGTGCCGGGCGACGATCGTCTCGCGGACGCCGAGCGTCGTGGTCTCGCGGAGGAGGACGTTCCGGACCCGGGTGACCTCGGCGGGACCGGCGAGCGCCGCGACGACGTGCGCCGGCCGGCCCTTCTTCATCAGCACGGGGGTCAGCCAGGCGTCGAGGGCGCCCGCGTCCAGCAGGGTGGCGAGGACCAGCGGCCAGGCGCGCGGATCCAGGTCGTCGACGTTGGCCTCGAGGACCACCGCCGTCGTCGTGTCCAGTCCTTGGGCCGTGTCGGACGGGGCCGGTGCCTCCTCGCCCACGACCAGGCGCACCACGTTGGGCCGGCCGGCGGGGTCCCGGGTGCCGGCGCCGGTGCCGGTGGCCGTCGGGCGCAGCGCCGGCATCGGACCGAACCGGTCCGCCAGAGCGGTGGCGAGCGCGACCCCGGTCGGCGTGGCCAGTTCCACCTCGTCGGGGCCTCCTCGCCCGGGCGCCCCCGCCGCCTCCAGCAGGGCCAGCACGGCCGGTCCGGGGACCGGGATCGTCCCGTGTGCCGTCCGCACCGTCCCACCCCCGAGTGCGATGGGGGACGCCACCAACCGGTCCAGGCGCAGGGCGGCCACCCCGGCACAGACCCCGACGACGTCGGCGACCGCGTCCAGTGCGCCCACCTCGTGGAAGTGCACGTCCTCCTCGGCCACGCCGTGCACCGCCGCCTCCGCCCGCGCGAGCACGCCGAACACCTCGACCGCCGACGAGCGCAGCGGCTCGGGGAGCCGGCCGAGCAGCCGGCGGACGTCGGACCAGCTGCGCGCTGGCTGGCCGTCCTCCGGGGTTTCCACCACCACCCGGACCGCCCGCAGTCCGCCGCGCTGCACGTCCTCGGCGCGCAGCGTGATGGGCAGCCGCAGGGGTTCCAGCGCCGCGGCGATCTCAGCAAGCGGCACGCCCGCGCCCACCACGGCGCCCAGCAGCATGTCGCCCGCCACGCCGTTGCTCAGGTCCAGCCACCCGACCCGGGTCACCGCGGCTCTCCGACGTCCGAGCCGCCGGCGTGGATGCTCCGTGCGATCCGCGCGGCGAACACCCCGGCGCCGAACCCGTTGTCGATGTTGCAGACGACCACGCCCGCGGCGCAGGAGTTGAGCATCCCCAGCAGCGCGGACAGACCGCCGAAGCTGGCCCCGTAGCCGACGCTGGTCGGCACGGCGACCACCGGCGTGCCGACCAGCCCGCCGATGACGCTGGGCAGCGCGCCCTCCATCCCCGCCACCACGATCACGATGTCGGCGTCCTGGAGCACCGGCCGGGCGTCGAGCACGCGGTGCAGCCCGGCGACCCCGACGTCGACCACCCGGACGACGTCGGCGCCGAAGACCCGTACCGTGGTCGCCGCCTCCGCCGCCACCGGCGCGTCCGACGTCCCGGCCGTGACGACCGCGACCAGGCCCCGGGCCGGCGGCAGGTCCCCGACGACCAGCGTCGCCGCCTCCACCCGGACCTCGGGCCACCGCAGCCGCACCGCCGCCACCGTCGCCGGGTCCGCGCGCGTGACGAGGGCCGGCCGGTGCGGAGCCGCCTCGCGGATCGTCCCGACGATGGCGACGACCTCCTCCGGCGTCTTCCCGGCGGCGTAGACCACCTCCGGGTCACCGGTGCGGGACAGCCGATCCGTGTCCACCCGCGCGAAGCCGAGGTCGACGTACCCCGGATCGCGTTCCTCGCCGTCCACAGCGGCATCCTGCACGGCAGCGGCCGGCTGCCCACAGCGGGGCTCCGCGGACGGTCTGCTGCTGGTACGGCCCGCGGCGGCGCTGGGACCGGCGGTCCCGGTTAGGGTCCGAGCACGCTCAACCGACCGGACGGCAGGACGGGTGATCAGATGAGGGTCCAACTGGCCTACGGCGAGCAGGGTCTGACCGTCGACCTGCCGGACGACCGGACGACGGTCGTCGAGCCCCGCTACGTGCCCGGCGCGGAGGACCCGGCCGCGGTCCTCCGGTCGGCCCTGCGTCAACCGGTGGCCGGGCCTCCGCTGCGCGAGATCGTGCGACCGGGCCAGAAGGTGGCCATCTCGGTCTGCGACGGCACCCGCGCCCAGCCGCGGGACCTCATGGTCCCGGCCGTGCTCGAGGAGCTCGACGGGATCGTCGGCCTGGACGACGTGGTCATCCTCGTGGCCACGGGCACGCACCGCGGCAACACCGAAGCCGAGCTGCGCAGCATGCTCGGCGACGACGTCGTCGACCGGGTCCACGTCCTCAACCACGACGCGCGCGACGAGGCGTCCCTGGTCTGGATGGGCACCCACGGCAACGGCGTGCCCGTCTGGCTCGACCGGCACTGGGTGGATGCCGACGTCCGGATCACCACGGGGTTCGTCGAGCCGCACTTCTTCGCCGGGTTCAGCGGGGGCCCCAAGCTCGCCGTCCCGGGGCTGGCCGGCCTGGAGACCGTGCTGACCCTGCACGACGCCGAGCGCATCGGCTCGCCCCAGGCCGTGTGGGGCATCTGCGAGGGCAACCCCGTGCACGACGACATCCGCGCGGTCGTCGCGGCGGTCGGGGGCGTGCACTTCGGCTTCGACGTCACCCTCAACCGGGACCAGCAGGTGGTGGGCGCGTTCGCCGGGGAGCTGTTCGCCATGCACGCTGCGGCCCGCGAGGCCGCGCGGGAGCTGGCGATGGCCCCGGTGCCGGAGCCCTTCGACGTGGTGGTCACCACGAACTCCGGCTTCCCCCTCGACCAGAACCTCTACCAGGCGGTGAAGGGCATCTCCGCGGCGGCCACGGTGGTCAAGGACGGCGGCGCGATCATCTGCGCGGCCGAGTGCCGGGACGGGTTCCCCAACCACGGCTCCTATCGCGAGGTGCTCGAGTCCGCGGAGTCCCCCCAGGCCCTGCTCGACCTGATCGAGAACCGGCCGAAGACCGTGCCCGACCAGTGGCAGGTGCAGGTCCAGGCCAAGATCCAGAGCCGGGCGCGGGTGATCATGCAGACCTCCTACCTCTCCGACCACGCCCTCGAGGCGGCCCACCTGGAGCAGACCCACGACATCGGGGCCACGGTCCGGGAGCTGCTCGACGCGGCGGGGCCGGACGCGCGGGTGTGCGTGCTGCCCGAGGGGCCGCAGACCATCCCGTACGTGAGCTCCGAGCTCCTCGCCGACATCAGCTGAGGCGCGACACGTGTCCCTGACGTCACTGCAGCCGGAGGACCGCCGCGCGGTCGACGGCCTCCTACAGGGGCTGACCGGCACGGCGCGGCTGGGGGTCGCGTTCTCCGGGGGCGTCGACTCCTCGGTGACGCTCGCCCTCGCCGTCGAGGCCCTCGGTCCCGACCGGGTGCTCGCCCTCCTCGGGGTCTCCCCCAGCCTCGCGTCCGACGAGCGGGCGGCCGCGCACCGGGTCGCCGCGCACGTCGGGGTGCCCGTGGTGGAGGTCCCGACCTTCGAGGGGGACCGGCCCGACTACCGGCGCAACGGCCCGGACCGCTGCTTCCACTGCAAGGACGAGCTGTTCGAGCGGATCTCCCAGGACGTCGTGTCCCGGTACGGCCTGACCGCGGTCGCCTACGGGGAGAACGCCGACGACGCCCGGAGACCGGACCGCCCCGGATCCCGCGCGGCCACCGCGCACGCCGTGCTGCGCCCGCTGGCCGACGCCGGCCTGGACAAGGCCGCGGTGCGCCGGATCGCCCGCGCGCTGGAGCTGCCCTGCGCGGACAAGCCCGCGGCGCCGTGCCTGGCCTCGCGGATCCCGCACTTCAGCGAGGTCTCCCCCGAGAAGCTCGCCCAGGTGGAGGCGGCCGAGGCCGGGCTGCGGCGGCTCGGGCTCGGCGACCTGCGGGTCCGCCACCACGGGGACGTCGCCCGCCTCGAGGTCGCGGTCGAGGACCTGCCGGCGCTCGTGTCGGACCCGCTGCGGGAGCAGGCGATCTCGGTGGTGCGGGCCGCCGGCTTCCGGTTCCTCGCCCTGGATCTGGCCGGCATCCAGTCCGGCGCGTTCACCCTGCCGCTGGTGGGCGTCCGGGAGGGCTGAGCCGGTGCGGTGGCCCCCTGCCGGGTTCCGCCTCGTCCTCGTCCGGATGGGCCTCGTCTGGAGGCTGAGAACTCCTCTCAGGACGACGGCGGGGAGCCAGCAGGAGCAGATCAGCGCACAGGCCCCGACGACGCGTGTCTGCAACGGGGGCCAGGAGCCGCTCGGGCCATCGCCGCCCGGCCACGGTCAGTCTGCGATGTCCCGGAGCGCCGCTGCTCGCACCTCCCCCCTCGACGAGGTGAGTGCCCCTGCGGAGACGACGACGTTGCTGGTGACGATCAGGCCGATCCCGATCCACTCGTTGAGGTCGAGGGCTTGGTGGAGCAGCAGCCAGCCGGCCAGGACCGCCCAGACGGGGTTGGTGCTGGTGAAGGTGCCGAACACCTGGGCGGGTACTCGGCGCAGGGCGAGCAGGTCGGCGACGTAGGGCGCGATGGAGGACATCAGCCCGCAGGCGACGGCGAGGGCGACGGCCGCGGCAGTGGGGGCGTGGAAGGCGAACCACGTCACGGCGATGGGGGTCCAGGCGGCGGCGGTGACGAGGCTGGCCACAGCGGTGCCGTGCAGGCCGGGAAGCCGCTGGCCGAGGGTGCGGTTGAGCAGGATGTAGGAGCCCCAGGCCAGCGCCGCGAGCAGGGCCAGGGCGATGCCGATGAGGTCCGTGCTGGGCCCCGGGTCGGTCAGCACCACCACGCCGATCCCGGCCAGAGCGGCGCAGGCGATGGTGAGCACCCGCCGTGAGCCGGCGATGGCGACGGTGAGCGGGCCGAGGAACTCCAAGGTGACGGCCAGGCCGAGCCCGATGCGGTCGATCGCGGCATACAGGCTGAGGTTCATCACGCTGAACACGACCACCAGACCGAGGACCGGCCACCACTGGTCCTGGCGCAGGCCACGGAGCCTCGGGCGCACGATCGGCGTCAGGACGAGGGCGGTGACGAACTGGCGGACCGCGACCACGCCGACCGGACCGATGGCCGGGAACGCCAACGCACCCAGGGCGGCGCCGGTCTGGTTCGACGCCGAGCTGGCGAGCATCAGCGCGATGCCGGCACCGCGCTGACGCGGGGTGGCCGTGGCAGCGGAGAACTGTCGGCGGCCGGCCGGCGCGGAGTGCGCGCGTTCAGCGATGTCGAGGGCGTTCATGCGCCGACGGTAGGGGTGTGGCGCCGCATGACCCTAGTGCATGTTCTGGCACTTCCATACGCTTTGGTCATGGAGTGGAGTCTCCGGGAGCTGCGGTTCTTCGTCACGGTCGCTGAAGCAGGGTCGTTCACCGACGCCGCCGCGCAGTTGTACGTCTCGCAGGCCGCGGTCTCCCGCACGATCGCGGGACTGGAGAAGACCCTCGGGGACCGGCTGTTGCGGCGGGTGCCGCGCGGGTGCGAGCTCACCAGCACCGGGCAACAGGTGCTGCCGCATGCCCGGAGGGTGCTGTCCGAGGCCGCGAGGTTCACCGAGTTCCTGACCTCACGCCACGACGTCCTGCGGCTGGGCTATGCGTGGGCGGCTCTCGGGCGGCACACCGCCCGCCTGCAACGGGACTGGGCGCAGCGCCACGATGCGCTCGAGCTGGAGCTGCTCCGGCACAACTCGCCCACCGCGGGCCTGGCCGAGGGCCTGTGCGATGTGGCGATCGTGCGCCGACCGGTCGATGAGAAGCGATTCGAGTCCCTCGTGGTGGGGTTGGAACGCCGGCTGGTCGCTTTCGCCTCCGATGACCCGCAGTGGTCGCGACGGCGCCAGCTGAGCATGGCCGAGATCGCCGACCGCACCGTGATCATCGATCCCCGGGTCGGGACCACCAGCAGCCAGCTGTGGCACGGCGCCGACCATCCGCCCCGGTTCATCGAGTCCACCGACGTCGACGGCTGGCTCGACGCCATCGCCGCCGGGCGTGGCGTGGGAACCACCGCCGAGGCCACCGCGCACCACCACCCGCGCCCCGGGGTGACCTACCGGCCCATCAAGGACGGCCCCCGCATCCCCGTCAGACTCGCCTGGTGGCGCGACCACCACCCCAACGGACTGGGCGATCTGGTCGATGCCGTCACCCGGCTGTACGCAGCCACCTGACAACTCGTCCCGGAGTGACGGGAGTCGGCGGAGCGAGGCTGCGAGCGCTGAGGGGACGGGGTCTTCTCTCAGGCCGGCTCGACGGGCAGGCCGAGCCGGCGGAACAGGTCGTTGTCGAGGTCGAGGAAGCTGGAGATGTGCGCGACGCGGCCGTCGCGCACCTCGAGCACGTGCAGCGCCCACGGCTCGTGCCCGCCGCCGGCGCGGGGGCGGTACTGCGCGAACGCCGGCGCCCCGTTGGCGATCGTCGGCAGCACCCGGGAGCCGCGGCACTTCGCGCCGGGGCCGAGCATCCAGGTGCCGATGTCGGCCCGGCCGCGCAGCCACATCTCCAGCGGCGGCATGTGCTGGGTGGCGTCCTCGTGCAGCAGCGACACCAGGCCCTCGACGTCGTAGCGCTCGAACGCGTCGACGTAGCGCTCGAGCAGGGCGCGGTGGACGTCGTCCAGCGGCTCGGTCTCGGCCTCGCCGCCGACCACGGCCATCGTGGCGCGGGCCCGCTGCAGCGCGCTGTTGACCGACGCGACGGTGGTGTCGAGCAGCTGGGCGACCTCGTCGGCCCGCCAGCGGAGCACCTCGCGCAGCAGCAGCACGGCCCGCTGGCGCGGCGGCAGGTGCTGCAGCGCGGAGACGAAGGCCAGCCGGATCGACTCCCGCTGCACGGCCTGCTCGGCGGGGTCGGCGTCCTGGGCGACGACCTGCCGGTCGAGCACCGGCTCGACCCACGCCGTCGCCGGGCGGCGGGCGGCCAGCGAGGCCTCGACCGGCTGCCACGGCGAGCCGGAGAGGTCCATGGGCAGCGCCCGCCGCTGCCTGCCGGAGAGCTGGTCGAGGCAGACGTTGGTGGCGATCCGGTACAACCACGACCGCAGCGCCGACCGGCCCTCGAAGTCACCCAGGCCCCGCCAGGCGCGGACCATCGTCTCCTGCACGGCGTCGTCGGCGTCGAAGGCCGACCCCAGCATCCGGTAGCAGTAGCCGGTCAGCTCCCGGCGGTGCTCGAGCAGCCGCGGGTCCAGTTCGTCGGTCAGCACGGTCGTCATGGGTCCTCCTCCGGCGTGGGCCGCGACAGCTCACCACAGGACACCGACGGAACGGCAGACCCGGTCACCCGCCCGGCTACTGGTAGCTGACCAGGTCCGGGCGCGGCTCGACGGCGACGGTCTCCTCCGGCGTGAGCATCGGGACGTCCTCGTCGTAGAAGTTCTTCCAGCCCCAGGCGACCTCGTCCGGCTCGGTCTGCCGCAGCGTCCGCCAAGTCGCCTGCTTGTCGCCCTGACCGCCCTGGCCGTCGGCGTGCACCATCAGCGCCAGCTCGTCGCGGGAGGTGTCCAGCCGGTCGCGGTCGGGGATCATGTCGACCCGGAACTGGTGCAGCAGCAGCAGCTTCTGCGGCAGGTCGCCCGCCCGCGTCAGGTCGGCCAGCCAGGTGACGACCTCGTTGACCTCGTCGATGGACACCGAGCCGATCTGGGTCAGGTGCACCTCGCCCGGCCCCAGCCGCCACTCCGGGTCCAGCGCCAGGCCGACGTGCGGGAGCTCCAGCAGCGAGCGGTACTGCTCGGCCTGGGTGCGGAAGTCGGTACGCCCGGGCTGCAGGTCGATCACGACGTACATCCCCGCCTCGCCGGCCGCCTCCACCCAGGGCCGCAGCTCCTCGACCGGCAGCTCGGTGGAGTAGTTGCCGTCCGGCCCGGCCACCGACGAGGCCACGGTGGCGATGACCTCGAAGGCGGGGACGACGGTGGCGTCCTGCACCAGCGGCTCGTAGTCGGCCGCGTGGGCCCGCGCCCGCTCGACCGACGCCGGCAGGTCCTGCTCGCCGAGGACGCCGAGCGCCCCGGTGCCCGGGCTGCCGTAGAGGGCGACGAGGAAGTGCTGCGGGAAGAGCAGCTGACCCCCGCCGGGCAGCTGCTCCCCGGCGGCCGCCGTCTTGAGCTTCCAGTCCAGGCCGTCCTCGGCGGCGAACCCGGCGCCCAGCGCGACCACCGTCCCGGGCTGCTGCTCGGCCATGAGCTCGACCAGCTCCGCCGAGCCGCGCGGATCGGTGCCGCCGCCGGTCAGCTGCACCCGCGCCCCGGCCGCCCGGGCGGTGGCGACACCGGCCAGCGCCTCAGGGGCGCCGGTGGTCACGACGACGGTGTCGTCGAGCGGCGCGGCGCGCTCGACCGCGGGCAGCTCGCCGTCCCCGGCCTCGCCGCTGGCCGGCGCGGCGTCGGCGGGCTGCAGGGCCGCCGGCTGCTCGGGGTCGAGCTCCGCGACCGCGGCTGCCGCCCCGTCGGCGTCCACCTGCCGCGCCTGCCCCAGCTCCAGCCCGGTGACCTCGGCGACGGCCTCCGGGGCGGCCGGCACCGCGACCACCTCGGGCCCGCCCTCGCCGCCGGCGCCGCCCTCGGCCGCTCCGACGGCGAGCACCGTCGTCGTCCCCAGGCGTTCCAGCTCCGTGGTGAGCGCGTCGGCCGGGCCGCCCCCGGCCGGCTCGAGCAGCAGCGGGACGCCGAGACCGGTGGCGGCCGAGGCGCCGAGCAGCGTGCCGGCGGCGTCGCCGTCGCGGGCCACGACGACGACGTCCGCGCCGTCGAACAGCGCCCGGCTGGCGGAGGCGGCCGCGGCGACGGGGTCGTCGTCGGCGACGAGGGTCAGTCGGGCGTCGGGCGCGGAGGTCGTCACCCCGGCGGCCTGCCCACCGTCCTCGCCGGAGGCCGCCCCGCAGCCGCTGACGAGCAGCGCTGCGGTCAGGGCGATCGGCACCGTCGGAGAGCGCACGGCTCCCTCCCCCCGCCGGGCGCACGGTCGCGCAGGAGCACGACGGCATCGGCCGCGCCCGGCTCCCGGCGACCCTAGCGATGCAACGATCCTGGACAGCGCGCCTCCCACCCCGGGAGCATCGGGACCGCGACGCAGGCCGCGCGCTGCCGGGCCGGCCGGACCCTGGAGGACACCCACCGTGCGACCGGACGCCGCCGACGACCCCGAGGTCCGCATCCTCGTCAACACCAACGTGTCCATGTCCCGGCACAAGGCCGCGGCGCAGGCCGTGCACGCCGCGCTGGCCGCCTTCGGCATCCCGCACGGACGGGTCGTCGTGCTCGGCGGACGGCCGGACGAGGTCGCGGCGATGGACGTCGTCGTCCGGGACGCCGGGCGCACCGAGGTGGCGCCCGGGACCCTGACCGCCGGGGCCGCGCTGGTCCGCCACCCCGGGGACGACGGCTCCGGGCGGCCGGGCGGGACGGATCCGGGGTGACCGTGCGACCGGACGACGTCGTGCAGGTGGCCGACGGGGTCTCCTCCCCTCGGGCCGGCGTCGTGCTGACCGGGAACGCGCTTGTCACCGGCCACCCGGCCTCGGCGCGCTGCGGCCCCCAGCTCCCCTCGCCGGGCTGGACGCCGACGTCGTCCTGCCGGGGCACGAGACCGGTGACCGGTCGCACGGGGTGCGGGCTCCGGTAGACAGCTCCGGTGACCGACTTCGCCGACCGGCTGCGCCCGGCCACGCCCGAGGAGTGGCCGGCGTTCAGCCGGGCCCTGTTCACCGCGTTCGCCGAGGAGCCGCCGGCCTCCTTCGTCGACGCCGTCCCCGCGCACGCCGAGCTGGACCGCTCGCTCGGGCTGTGGGACGGCGACCGGGTGGTCGCGACGGCCGGCGTCTACAGCCGGGAGCTCACCGTGCCCGGCGGCGTCGTCCCCTGTGCGGCCGTGACCTGGGTGAGCGTCGCGCCCAGCCACCGCCGCCGTGGCGTGCTGACCGCCCTGATGCGCCGGCAGCTCACCGAGCTGCACGAGCAGGGGCGCGAGCCGGTCGCGGCGCTGTGGGCCTCGGAGTCCTCGATCTACGGCCGCTTCGGCTACGCGCCGGCCACCTGGCGGGGCAACCTCTCCGGTGACGTCGCCCGGCTGGTGCTGCGCCCGGACGTCGACCTCGGCGAGGGGCGGGTCGAGCAGGTCGGCGTCGAGGAGTACCGAACGGCCGCCGTGGGCCTGCACGACCGGGTGCGCCGGTTCGTTCCCGGGAACCTGGACCGCGACGCCCGCTGGTGGGACCGCGGCCTGCGCGACGAACCCGCGGAGCGTTCCGGCGCCTCCGAGCGGCGGTTCCTGCGGCACGTCGAGCTCGACGGGACGGGGACCGGCTACGCGGCCTACCGGGTCCGCCCGGCGTGGACCGACGACGGTCAGCCCGACGGCACGGTCGTCGTCGAGGAGGTGCGCAGCCTGACCACGCGGGCCTACGCGGCGCTGTGGCGGTTCCTGCTGTCGCTGGACCTCGTCCGCACGATGCGGGCCCCGACCGCCTCGCCGGACGACCCGCTGCGGCACCTGCTGGCCGAGCCCAGGGCGCTGCGCTCGCAGCCGTACGACGCGCTGTGGGTGCGGCTGGTCGACGTCGGCCGTGCGCTGGCCGCCCGCCGCTACCCGGCGCCGGTCAACCTGGTCCTCGAGGTGCGCGACAGGTTCTGCCCGTGGAACGCCGGCCGCTGGTCGCTGGTCGGCCACCCGGCCGGCGCCTTCTGCGCGCGGACCGACGCCGACCCCGACCTGGTGCTGGACGTCGAGGCGCTGGCGGCGGCCCATCTCGGCGGGGTGTCGCTGGCGACCCTGCAGGCGGCCGGCCGGGTCACCGAGGTCAGCCCGGGCGCGGTCACCCAGGCCGGGACGGCGTTCCGCTGGCCGGTCACGCCCTGGTGCCCGGACGAGTTCTGACCCGCGCACCGGGCGGCTGACGGACGGGGGTCAGCGAGCCCGCAGCTCGGCTACCGGGGCTCGTCGCGGGTGGGCAGTCCGCCGGCCGGGCGGTGCCGGTCGCGCTCGTAGTCGCTGACCAGCCCGATCCGGCGGACGTGCCGCTCGTCGCCGCTGAACGGCGTCGCGAGGAAGTGCAGCACCAGCTCGGTGGCCTCCTCGACGCCGTGCTGCCGGGCGCCGATCGAGACGACGTTGGCGTCGTTGTGCTGACGGGCGAGCTCCGCTGTCTCCCGGTTCCACACGAGTGCGGCGCGCACGCCGGGCACCTTGTTGGCCGCGATCTGCTCGCCGTTGCCCGAGCCGCCGATGACCACGCCGAGGCTGCCGGGCTCGGTGACCGTCCGCTCGCCGACCTCGAAGCAGAACGGCGGGTAGTCGTCCTGGGCGTCGTACTCGAACGCCCCGCAGTCGACCGGCTCGTGGCCGGCGTCGGTCAGCGCCTGCTTGAGGTGGTCCTTGAACTCCAGGCCCGCGTGGTCGGTCCCGACGAAGACGCGCATGGCGGGGAGTCTGTCAGGCTGCCCGGGTGGCGGTGCTGGGTGTCGACGGCTGGCGCGGCCGGTGGGTCGGGGCCCTGCTCGCGGGGCGTTCGGTCCGCCTGCTGGACCTGGCCGACGTCGCGGCCGTCCTCGCCGTCCCGGCCGTCGAGGTGGTGGGCATCGACATGCCGATCGGGCTGTCGGACGACGGCGTGCGGGCCTGTGACGTGGAGGCGCGGCGGCGGCTGGGTCGGGCGGGTAGCTCGGTCTTCCCCACGCCGGTCCGGGCGGTGCTCGCCACCGACGACTACGCCGAGGCCCGGGCGCTGTCGCGGGCGGCGACCGATCCCCCGCGTGCGCCGTCCGCGCAGTCGTTCCAGCTGGTCAAGGCCATCCGCTCGCTGGACGACGCCCTCGGGGACCCTCCGGCCGACCACGTCGTGGAGGTGCACCCCGAGCTGGCCTTCCGGGCACTCGACCCCGAGCTCAGGGACGCCAAGGTCACCGCGCGCGGGATGGCGCGTCGGCTGGCCGCTCTCCGCACGGTCATGGACGTCGACGCCGCCCTGCTGGCGGCCCCGCCGCGGGTGCCGGCCGTGGACGCGCTGGACGCATGCGCCGCCGCCTGGTCGGCCCGGCGGGTCGCCGACGGGACCGCGGAGTGCGTCGGGGACGGCGCAACCGATGCCCGCGGGCGCCCGATGCGGATCTGCTGGTGAGGCTCACCGCGGGGTGTGCGTGCGACGGCAGGCGCCGCTCGACCCGACTGCGGGGTGGTCGTGACTTCCGGCGTGATCATCGGCGAGTGGTGGTGCGACACGCCGACGCGGGGGGCCCACCTGCCGATGATCACGGCCGAGGGGCGACGGAGCAGCGCGGTCTCTCCTAGGTGACCCGGCGCACCACGGACAGCGGCAGCAGCCCGGCAACCGGACGCCACGGCCAGCCGGGCACGTAGGCGCGCACCCGCTCCCGCTCGATCGCGGCGGTGAGGGCTCCGACGCCGGTGTCGAGGTCGACGGTGAACGGGCCGCGGCGGCCGACGTTGATGTCGGTCGCGATGTAGCCCGGCAGGATCGTCGAGACGACGATCGGCGAGCCGTGCACATTCGAGCGGATGCCCTCACGTCGACAGCTCGACCCGGCCGTGGCCGTCCGGGGTCCGCACGACGGCCATGTCCGCGCGGACTCCGTCCAGCCCGACGAGCTGGTCCACCCACCCTCGACCGTTGCCTCGCCCTCCTGTTCCAGGCCCAGGTCGACGAAGAACGCGACAGCAGCCGCGAGGTCCTCGACCACGGCGCCGACGTGATCCAGCCGGTGGACCGTTCTGCCTCGGAACGTAGGGGATCCGACCGGAGGCCAGGACATCGCTGACCGGTCAGGGGACGTCCTCGACCGGACAGCGAGGACGTCCCCCGACCGTCGACAGCGGTCCACGGTCGGCTGCCGGCACCACCGGCAGGCTCACTCGGCGCGGTGGGTCCTCCGGCGGGCCTCGATCCAGGCACCCCGGCCCGCTTCAGGCAGAGGGCCCCGTCCTCCCCACCCTTCGTGAGCTCAGGGTGGGACCCGGGACGGGGCCGCGGCGAGCCTCTGGCCGGGGCCGTGCACGAGCCTGCGAGTGAGGGCGACGGCGTCCTCCTTCAGCGGCGGGTGATCTCCAGCGCGTCGGCCGGCACGGAGTCCATGTCGGGGCCGGAGAGCCGGGTCCGCTTGAGCTCCCAGAAGTCGGGGAGGTTGGCCAGCAGGACGGCGCCGTCGAAGGCCTTCCCGGCGTCCTCACCGGTGGGCACCTTGCTGATGACCGGACCGAAGAAGGCCACGCCGTCGATGTGCATGACGGGGGTGCCGACGTCGTCCCCCACCGGGTCCATGCCCGCGTGGTGGCTCTTCTCCAGGGCCTCGTCGTACTCCGTGGAGGTGGCGGCCTCGGCCAGCGACGCCGGCAGGCCGACCCGCTCCAGCGCCGGGGCGATCAGCTCGTCGAGCTCCAGGCCCTCGTGGTGGCGCAGCGTGCCCATGGCCGTGTAGAGGTCGCCGAGGACCTCGTCGCCGTGCTGCTGCGCCGCGGCGATCGCCACCCGCACCGGGCCGATCGCCTTCTCCATCATCTCCTGGTACTCCTCCGGCAGGTCGCGCCCGCGGTTGAGCACCGTCAGGGACATGACGTGCCAGTGCAGGTCGATGTCGCGGACCTTCGCCGCCTCCAGGACCCAGCGGCTGGTCAGCCACGCCCACGGGCACAGCGGGTCGAACCAGAAGTCCACGCGGGCCTGCGTGGGGGCGCTCTGCACTGCCTCGGTCATGCGTTCTGCTCCTCGTGTCGTGACTGCCCGGCGACACCGCACCGGGGACGTCTCTGCCGGGTGCCAAGCCGGCCTGCACGGCGGTTGTTCCGGCCCTCCCCTGGTGGAGAGGGCGTCCGATCCGGACCGTCGGCGTGTCGGGGGGCCGTGGGAAGCTCCCCTGCGTGGCCGTACCCAACCTGACCCGCGATGACGCCGCCGCCCGCGCCCGACTGCTCGCGGTGGACAGCTACGACGTCTCCTTCGACCTGACCGACGGCGCCGGGCACGCCGGCGAGCACACCTTCGGGTCGACGACCACGGTGCAGTTCACCTGCCGCGAGCCCGGCGCGGACACCTTCATCGACCTGGTCGCCGAGACCGTCCGCTCCGCCACGCTGAACGGCAAGCCGCTCGACGTCTCGACGTACACCGAGGAGGGCGGCCTGCCGCTGCCCGACCTGGCCGCCGAGAACACCCTGGTGGTCGAGGCCGACTGCCGGTACTCCAACTCCGGCGAGGGGCTGCACCGCTTCGTCGACCCCGAGGACGGGCAGGTCTACCTCTACACGCACTTCGAGCCGGCCGAGGCCAAGCGGGTGTTCACCTGCTTCGACCAGCCCGACCTCAAGGCCACCTACACGGTGCACGTGACCGCACCGTTCGACTGGCAGGTCGTCTCCAACACCGGCGAGCGCACCATCGAGGCCGGTCCCGCGGGCTCGCAGCTGGTGCACTTCGCGCCGACGAAGCGGCTGTCGACCTACCTGCTCGCGCTGGTCGCCGGCCCCTACGCCCGGGTGACCGACTCCCACGAGGGCATCCCGCTGGGGCTGTACTGCCGCGCCTCGCTGGCCCAGCACCTCGACCCCGAGGAGCTGTTCCGGGTCACCAAGCAGGGCTTCGACTTCTACCACCGGGTCTTCGACTACCCCTACCCGTTCGACAAGTACGACCAGCTCTTCGTGCCGGAGTTCAACGCCGGGGCGATGGAGAACGCCGGCGCGGTGACCTTCCTGGAGGACTACGTCTTCCGCTCCAAGGCCACCCGGGCCCGCTACGAGCGGCGCGCGGAGACGGTGCTGCACGAGCTGGCGCACATGTGGTTCGGCGACCTGGTGACCATGCGCTGGTGGGACGACCTGTGGCTCAACGAGTCCTTCGCCACCTACATCTCCACGCTGTGCCAGGCCGAGGCCACCGAGTACACGACCGCGTGGACGACGTTCGCCAACACCGAGAAGGCCTGGGCCTACGCGCAGGACCAGCTGCCCTCGACCCACCCGATCGCCGCCGACATGGTCGACGTCGCCGCGGTCGAGGTGAACTTCGACGGCATCACCTACGCCAAGGGCGCCTCGGTGCTCAAGCAGCTGGTGGCCTACGTCGGCCGGGACGAGTTCATCGCCGGCATCCGCCACTACTTCCGCACGCACGCCTTCGGCAACACCACGCTGGCCGACCTGCTCGACCCGCTGTCGGAGGCCACCGGCCGCGACCTGTCGGAGTGGTCGCGCCAGTGGCTGCAGACCAGCCAGGTCAACACGCTGCGGCCGGTCCTCGAGGTCTCCGACGACGGCCGCTACCGCAGCCTCGCCATCGCGCAGAGCGCCGTTCCCGAGCACCCGGTGCTGCGCCGGCACCGGTTGGCGGTGGGGCTCTACGACAAGGGCCCCGAGGGGCTGACCCGGCGCACCCGGGTCGAGCTGGACGTCGAGGGCGAGCTGACCGAGGTCGCCGAGCTGGCCGGTTCCCCCGCGGCCGACCTGGTGCTGGTCAACGACGACGACCTGACCTACGCCAAGCTGCGCCTGGACGACCGGTCGCTGGCCACGCTGCAGGAGGCCATCGGCACCATCCCCGACCCGCTGCCGCGCGCGCTGTGCTGGTCGGCGGCGTGGGACATGACCCGGGACGCCGAGCTGCCGGCCCGCGACTGGGTGGCCCTGGTGCTGGCCGGGGTGGACGCCGAGACCGAGATCAGCGTCGTCCAGTCGCTGCTGGCCCGGGTGCAGTCGGCGCTGGCCAACTACGCCGACCCGCGCTGGGCCGGGACCGGCTGGCGGGCACTGGCCGACAAGGCGCTGGCGGCGCTGGAGTCCGCCGAGCCGGGCAGCGACACCCAGCTGCAGTGGTCGCGGACCTTTGCCGGCGCCGCCCGCACCCAGGAGCACGCCGCCGTCCTGCGCAGCCTGCTCGACGGCTCGCGCGTGGTCGAGGGGCTGCCGGTCGACGCCGACGCCCGCTGGGCCTTCCTGCACGGGCTGGTCGCCATCGGCGCGGCCGGCGACGAGGAGATCGCCGCCGAGGAGGCGCGCGACGCCACCGCCACCGGCGTGCGGCGGGCCGCGACCGCGCGGGCGCTGCGGCCCACGTCGGAGGCCAAGGAGGAGACCTGGACCCGGGCCTTCACCGACGACACCATCCCCAACGCGGTGCACGAGGCGATGCTGCAGGGCTTCTGGCACCCTGCCCAGCGGGCGCTCACGGCCGGCTACGTCGAGCGGTACTTCGCCGACATCCGCCCGCTGTGGGACCGCCGTCCCGGCGAGATCGCGAAGAACGCGGTGCAGTACCTGTTCCCGCCGGTGGTCGAGTTGCGCACGGTCCAGGTCGCCGACGCCTGGCTGGCCGGGGAGGACCACCCCGCGCCGCTGCGCCGCCTGGTCGCCGAGGGCCGGGACGGGATCGCGCGGTCGCTGCGGGCCCGGGAGCGGGACGCCGCCGAGAGCGACGGCTGAGGGCGGACCCGGCGACAGCCCACTGCTGGACGCGGGAGGCCCAGGACCTGATGGGTCCTGGGCCTCCCGCGGTGAGGACCCCCTGCGGGGCCCCGCGGCTCCGTCCCGGGACCCATCCTGAGCTCGCGAAGGGTGGGGAGGACGGGCTCCTGCTTCAGTGCGTGCGCAGCCCCCGCGGGTGCCCCGCCTGGTCCGACAGCTGGCGCAGCCCGTTGACGATGCCGCCCACCAGGTCGCCGGAGGCGAAGGCGTTGGTCATCGACAGCACGGCCAGTGCGCAGGCCCGGTCAGGCAGCCGGCGTGCCGCCGCGGCGCCGGTGACGACCTCGACGACCCGCTGCCCGGGCGAGACGGCGATCAGCACCGACTCAGGCAGGTCGCGCCCGGAGCGCTCGAAGAGCTCCTCGGCCCGGGCGCGGGTCTGGGCGCCGAGGTCACCGATGTAGAGGGTGAAGCGCAACCCGGTCTCCCGGGAGGACATGGTCAGCGCCTCGTCGAGGCGCAGCAGCTCCTGGTAGCTGAAGATCGTGTCGGGGGCCTCGGCCTCGTCGGCGCGGGTCGGCATGGTGCCGGCGGACGTCGCCGTGTCGTGCGACGTGGTCTGCAGGACGCGGGTCACTTCCGGCCTCCGGAGGGGTGCTGAGGGGTGCTGGGATGAGCGGTCACGCCGTCACCAGGTCCCGCGGGCGCCGCCGAAGGGGCGGGCGGCCGCCGCGGCCGACGGCCCGGCGTTCAGGGCGCGCGCACTGGTGGCGCCGTGCGAGTCGCCCCCGCCGTGCCCGCCGGACTGACCGGGAGCACCCGGGCCGTGCTGCTCCGGGTACATGGACGAGCCCAGCGCCGTGGTCCCGTCACCGGGGACACCGGCCGGGCCGTGCGCCTCGGTGGGGCCGTGGCCACCGCCACCCACCGGGTGCGGCTCGTACCAGACCGGCTCGTGCTCCCAGGGCTGCCCGGGCTTGTAGCGCGTCTTCTTCGGACGCCCGGGGACGAGGGTCAGCAGGGCCAGGACGGCCACCACGGCCAGCGGGGCCACCGCGTAGACGAGGATGGTCTCGACGACGGTCACGCCCCCCAACCTACCGGCAGCCCCCGCCGCTCTCCTGGTCAGTCCCAGGACGGCGGGTGCCGGTGTCGCCAGGGGCGGGCGGCCTCCAGCTGGGCGGCCAGCGCGACCAGCGTGACCTCGTCGGCCGGGCGCCCGACCAGCATCGTCCCGACCGGCAGCCCGTCGGGGGTCCAGTACAGCGGGACGCTCACCGCGGGGTGGCCCGTCACGTTGAAGACCGCGGTGAAGGCGGCGTACCGCTTCTGCCGCTCGAAGTCCGCTGCGCCGTCCCCGTCGGCGTCGAACCAGCCCAGCGGCCGCGGCGTCATCGTGGTGACCGGCGCGAGCAGCACGTCGTATCCGGCCGTGGCGGTGGTGAAGCGGCGGGCGAACAGCCGCAGCGCGGTGAGCGCCTCCATCGCCTCCCGTGCCGAGAGCGCCAGGCCGCGCGCCCGCAGCTCGCGGGTGAGCGGCCGCAGCTCGCCCACCCGCTCCGGCGGCACCGGCAGCAGCGTGCCCGAGAGGGTCCAGACCCGCTCGAAGGCGCCCAGGACGTCGGCGCCGAGCAGCCCGGACGGCACGTCCTCGACCTCGTGGCCGAGCTCCTCGAGCAGCCGGGCGGCGTCGTCGAACGCCGTCTGCACCTCCGGCTCCAGGCCGGCGTCTGCCATAGGCGACTCCAGGTGCCGGCCGATCCGCAGCCGGCCCGGCGGGCGGTCGGCCGCGCCGAGGAAGGTCTCCCCCGGCGGCAGCGGCGGCGCCCAGGCCGGGTCGCCGATCACCGGCCCCGCCATCGCGTCGAGCAGTGCAGCGGCGTCGCGGACGGTGCGCGCGAGCGGACCGTTGGTGCCCAGCCCCGTGACGTCGCTGCCGAAGGGCGCGTTGCTCACCCGGCCGCGGCTGGGCTTGAGGCCCACCAGCCCGTTGACGCTCGCCGGGATGCGGATCGACCCGCCGCCGTCGCTGCCCTGCGCGACCGGCAGCATCCCGGCGGCGACCGCGACCGCCGCTCCCCCGCTGGAGCCGCCGGCCAGCCGGGTCGGGTCCCACGGGCAGCGGGCCGGGCCCACCAGCTCGTTGTCGGTGTAGCAGGGGAACCCGAACTCAGGAGTGCTCGTCTTGCCGACGCTGATCGTCCCGGCGTCGGCCAGGCGGGTGACCACCGCGTCGTCGACGGTGGGCACGTTCTCGGCGAGGACGGTGCTGCCGAACGTCGTCCGGACGCCGGCGGTGTTGTTGAGGTCCTTGATCGCCGTCGGCACCCCGTGGAGCGGGGGCAGCTCGCCACCCCCGCGGACCCGGCGCTCGGCGCGGCGGGCCGCGGTCAGGGCGCGCTCGGGGGTCACGGTGAGGAAGGCGCCGAGCCCCGGGTCGAGGTCCTCGATCCGGCGCAGCACGTGCTCGACGAGTTCGACCGGGCTGACCTCCCCCGCCCGGACGGCGGCGGCCTGCTCGAGCGCGGTCAGGTCGTGCAGCTGCGTCCCCGGGGTCACGGCTGGCGACCGTAACCGGGTAGACAGCTCGGTGTGGACCTGACCCGGGCCGCTGCCGAGGCCCTCGACGCCGCCGACCCGCTGGCCGGCTTCCGCGCGCGGTTCGCCGGCGCCGGGGACGATGCCTCCGACCCGACCCGCCCGCTCTACCTGGACGGCAACTCACTGGGCCGGATGCCGGTGGAGACACCCGCTGCGCTCGCGCGGGTGGTCGAGGAGGAGTGGGCGCGGGGCCTGGTGCGCTCGTGGTCGTCGTGGATCGGCGCCGCCACCCGGGTGGGCGACCTCCTCGCCGAGGGCGTGCTCGGCGCCCGGCCCGGCGAGGTCCTGGTGGCCGACTCGACGACGGTCGACCTCTACAAGCTGCTGGTGGCCGCCGCCGACGCCCGGCCCGGCCGCGACGTGCTGGTCTGCGTCGCCGACGACTTCCCCACCGACCGCTACGTCGTCGCCGGGGTCGCGCAGGCCCGCGGTATGACGGTGCGCGAGGTGCCGGCTGACATCGACCAGGGGCTGGACCCGGCGGTGCTGGCCGCGGCGCTGGACGAGCGGGTCGCCGTCGTCGTGCTGTCGGCGGTCGCCTACCGGTCCGGGGCGCTCGCCGACGTCGCCGCCGTCACGGCGACGGCGCGGGAGGCCGGGGGCCTGGTGCTGTGGGACCTCTCCCACGCCGCAGGCGCGGTGCCGGTCGACCTCACGGCGAACGGCGCGGACCTCGCCGTCGGGTGCACCTACAAGTACCTGAACGGCGGGCCGGGCGCGCCGGCCTTCCTCTACGTGCGCCGCGAGCTGCAGGAGCAGCTGCGGCAGCCGATCTGGGGCTGGTTCGGCCAGCGCGACCAGTTCGCCATGGGTCCGGCCTACGACCCGGCGCCGGGGATCGAGCGCTTCGCCGTCGGGACGCCGCCGGTGCTCGCCACGGTGGCGGTGGAGGTCGGCGCCCGGCTGGTGGCCGAAGCCGGGGTCGAGCGGCTGGCGGTCAAGGGCCGGGCACTCGGCGAACTCGTCGTCGCCCTCGCCGACGCGTGGCTGGCACCGCACGGGGTGGCGCTGGCCTCGCCCCGGGACCCGGCGCGCCGCGGCTCGCACGTGACCCTCGCCCACCCCGACGCCTGGCAGCTCACCCAGGCGCTGGTCGACCGCGGCGTGGTCCCCGACTTCCGGACCCCGGACCGGGTGCGCCTCGGCCCGGCGCCGCTCTACACCCGCTTCGTCGACGTCTGGGACGCGATGGACTGCTTCCGCGAGGTGCTGGCGAGCGGGGCGCACGAGGGGTACCCCACCGTGCGCGCCCGCGTCACCTGAAGAAGGACCCCGCTGCCCCCCACCGCTCGTCGAAGGACGCCGTCCGTCCCACCCCTCGCAAGCTCGCGGTGAGCCTCTGGACGGGGCCAGCGGGACCCCGCAAGGGGCCCGGGTCCTTTCTCAGGACTCGGCGAAGACGACGAGGTTCTCGGTCGAGGCCCGGCCACCACCACGCTGGAAGCAGGTGATGAGCACCAGCCGCCCGGGCGAGGACTCCCACACCTCGGTGGCCCGGGGCAGCTCGCCCTTGGCGTACCGCTGGGTCCGCTCGACGGTGTAGTCGACCGTGCCCTGCAGGGTGCTCACCTCGATGACGTCGCCGGCCTCCAGGGTGCTGCCGCCCCCGTCGGACTCCATCAGCGGGTCGAAGCCGTACTCGCCGGTGCCGGTCGAGTGCGCTGCGAGGTACAGCGTGTTGTCCGCCTGCTCGGCCGCGCCTACTGGATCCCCGTAGGGCTGGATCCAGTAGGCCGCGGTGAGCGTCGGCGGGTTGATCGTGCCGTTGCGCGGGGTCAGCGGCAGCACCGGCAGGTCCATGCCTAGCGCGTCCACGGTCACGTGCACGTCGGACGAGGGCGTGGGCAGGGCGACCCCCTCGGGCGGCAGCGTGGGCTGCGCCTCCTCCACGGAGGGCGGGGCCGCGGTGGCCGCAGCCACCGGGTCCGGGGACCCGGTGGCTGCGGCCAGCTGCTCGCCGTCGGCCAGGCCGACGGCGAGCACCGTGCCCCCGGCGAAGCCGAGCGCGAGGACCGCCCCGGCGGCGGCGGTGCGCCGACTCGGTCGGGTCAGGCGCACGTGCCACCCTCGGCCGCCGGACGACGACGGGTACGGGCGACGGCGACGCCACCCACGCCCGCGAGGACGAGCATCCCGGCACCCGCGGCGACCGCGACGGTCCCGGCGGAGCCGGTCTCGACGACCTCGACGCCGGTGTTGGAGCGGAGACCCGCGTTGACGACGGCGGGCGCGGCCGAGGTGGTCGGCGCCGCGGCCGGCGGGACGACCGGCGCGGCCTCCTCGGCGATCACGGTGATCTCGACGTTGAGCTCCGAGGTGGCGCCGGAGGGGGTCTGCTGCGCGACCACGAGGAAGTAGGCGCCGGGGGCGGTGTCGGCCGGGATGACGACCGACGCCGTCGAGCCGTTGACCTGGGCGGTGAGCTCCACCGGGGCGGCACCGGTCGGGAAGCCGCGGTTGTCGAGCTCCTCCAGGCCGACCAGCACACCGGTGAGGTCGCTGAGGCCGAGCTCGCGCAGGACGGAGCTCGCGGTCAGGTCGAGCGTGACGGCCGAGCCGACGGTCACCGGGGTCGGGAAGGGGCATCGATCGCCTGTGGTGACCCCACAGGGGACCTGGGAGTAGGCCACCAGCTCCGGGGTCACGGTCTGCGCGGCGGGAGCACCAGGATCGCCCGTGGGGACGAACCCGAGCTCGTAGTAGACGGGGTCGTAGAAGGTGAGCGCCGGGCCGAGGGTGTCGGTGATCGGCTCGACGGTCAGCGTGGCGTCGTCACCTGCGATCGGGTCGTCAGCCGGCAGGGTGACCGTGACACTGCCGGCGGTGGCGGCCACGGCCAGGTCGCTGGAGTCATAGGTCGCGTCCGGGGAACCGTTGCCGTCCTCGTCGGCGAAGACCAGCTGGACGTCCACGGCACCCGAGCCGTCGAGCTCCGCGGGCAGGTCCACGGTGATCGAGCCGCTGTACTGCACCGGCACGGGGGTGAAGGCGCCGGCGTCCGGGTCCGCCATCGGGTCCATGGCGCCGCCGACGTTCTCGACCGGGAAGGCAGTCAGCGCGACCTCGGACGGCTCGAGGGGGATGACGACCCCGGTGGCGGCACCCGCGGTGGGAGCGATCCCGACGAGCAGGACGGCGGAGCCCACACCGGTGAGGGCGAGGCGCTGCACCTGCCGCCGGCGGTTCTGCGTGGAGCTGGACATGAGAGGGCACCTTCCGGCGACCGCAGCGCCCCATCGGCGCTGGCTGCGGCGGGAACGTAACGTCACCGGTCAGTTCACCTGAGTACAGGACACGCGACGCGGGTCACATGGGGCCGGTGTGACCAGAGTGTGACTTGCTACGCCCGATCCGTCAGCAGCTCTTGCCCATCAGGGCACGAGGCGCCACGGCACTGACTGTCAGGCCTGCACAAATGAACGACCAGAGCGTTGTCGGTCTCGCCAGGCCACCAGACCTCAGACCCCCGGCGTCCCGTCGCCCGACACCGAGCCGCGCCGCGTGCGGACGACGACGGCCCCCACGCCCGCGAGGAACAGCAGGCCGGCACCCGTGGCTACCGCGCTCGTGCGGGTGGAGCTCCCCTCGAGGGCCTCGGCGCCGGTGTTGGAGAGCAGCCCGGCGTTGGTCGTGGGCGGAGCCGGCGGGACGACGGCCGGGGCAGGCTGCGCGGCCAGCACCCGGAGCTCCAGGGTGGAGATGGTGACGGGGTCGCCGGAGGCCGGGTCCCCCAGCAGCATCGAGAGGTAGTACCGCCCAGCCCCGAGCCCCCCGGGCAGGGCCACCGTGGCGTCCCACGGGCCGGCCGGGGACCAATGCGCCGGGTCGTCGCTGAGCAGGAGCGGCTCGGCGGCGCCGCCGGTGAGGTCCACCAACGACACCTCCGCGTCCTGCAGGGTGCCGTGGCCCAGGGTCTGCAGCTCCGAGGTGGGCGGGACGGTGACGGCGAACGGGCTGCCGGCCGTGACCGTCGCGCCGGCGCAGTGGGTCGCCGCCGTGGGGTCGCAGGACTGGTCGGCGACCACCGTCACCTGCGGGGAGAGCTCGGCGGTGCCGGGAGCGGCGCTGTCGAGCTCGAGGTAGTAGGTGTCGGCATGGACGTCGAAGCCGTCCTCGGACGTCACACCCGAGAGCAGGAGCGCGCCGATCGGCCCGTTGGCCGGGTCCTCGGCCGGGAGGGAGATGCCGAACCGCCCGGGGCCCAGGTCGCTCACCACGAGCCCGTCGGGTCCGGGGGTGGCCGTGGACAGGACGCGCGTGGCGGACCCGCCGATCTCGGGGCTCAGCTCTAGACGAGCACCTAGGCCGGCGGCGTCAAGCCCCTCCGGGAGCTGGAGCACGACGTCGCCCTCCCAGGCCACGGGAACCGCGGTGATCGACTCCGCCGGAGCGGCCGCGCTGCCGGCGTTCTCGGCCGCCTCGAGGACGATCGCGACGTCGGTCGGGTCCAGCGGGATCGTCACCGCCTCCGCGGCCCCGGCCGTCCCGGCACCGAGGACCGTCGAGCCCAGCACCGCCAGGCCGAGGGCGCCGGTGCGGACGACGAGCCGGCGGCGCGCGGCCGCCCGGGTGGGGACGAGCGGGGTCATCGGGGTACCTCTCGGAACGGGGCGCGCCGGCCGCGCCGTCCGGGGGAACCTAAGGTGATCGCAACATCACGTTGCGCAGCAACACGTCGATCCGTGACCCGTGTGGCCAGAGCGTCCTCAGTCCGGGTCGGGGACGCCGATCGGGTTGGCCTCCGGCCAGGCGCCCGCTGCGACGACGGCGCGACGCACCGGCGCGAGCAGCTCGGCCAGCCGGTCGCACCGCCGGTCGCCCAGTGCCTGCCACGGAGCCAGCGCCAGCCGGTCGGTGTCGGCCTCCACCGCGGCGACGATCGCGCCGCCCTCCGCGGTGAGCTCCTCGCCGGCCAGCCAGCCGCGGCCGGCGAGCTCCTCGGCGGCGGTCGTCCACGCGTCGTCGTCCCACCCGCGGGCGCGGACCAGCCACTCGCGCGCCGTCCGGCCGGCCGCGGCGGCCAGCACGTGTGCGCCGACGCCGGAGATACCCCGCTGCAGCAGCGCGGCGTTGTGCCCGTCGCCGCGGTGCTCCCGCAGCGTGGTCAGCGACTGCCAGACGGCCAGGTGCGGCTCCGCGGGCACGGGCAGCCCGGCGTTCGCCGCCGCCAGCGGCCGGCCGGGGGCGTCCACCGCCGCCGCTGCCGCCGTGAGCAGCTCGGCGGCCTCCGCCGCTGCTGCAGAGGCCGGCCACTCCTCCCCCAGCGTCCGGCGCACCGCGGCGTCCACCCCGGCCAGCCGCGCGGCCAGCACCGACGCGGGATCGGCCACCTGCCACACCTCCGGCACGCGGCCGGCCACGAACGCGGGCGCGAAGTTGTAGAAGGTGGCCGTCACGACCTCGGCCCCGACCGGGCCCAGCGGCGCAGCCCGCATGGCGAAGTAGCCGCGCCAGAAGCCACGCAGCCCGGTCTCCTCTATGGCCGTCCGGCACTCGTCGGCGAAGTAGGTGAGCGCGTGATAGGGCTCACCCAGCGCCCACAGCCGCCGCGCCGTCGCCGGCGAGGTCACCGCCCCGGCCCCCTGCAGGGCCCCGCCGCGAGCCTCGACCGGCCCCCCTGCAGGGTCCCGCCGCGAGGCTGCGAGTGGCGGGGGGCAGGGGGGTCCCTGAAGGGGGGCAGGGGGTCCTTCGAGGGGTCCTCTCTCACGCCGACACGCTCTCCGGCATGCCCAGCCACTCCCGCCAGCGCGGGTCGACGGTGCGCGCGCCGAGCAGCCGCCAGGCCGCGCCGCTGGGGGTCCGCGGCGGGTGCGGCAGCTTCCAGCCGAGCTCGGCCAGCGACCGGTCGGCCTTGGTGTGGTTGCACCGCCGGCAGGCCGCCACGACGTTGTCCCAGGTGTGCGTGCCGCCGCGGCTGCGCGGGACGACGTGGTCGATGCTCGTGGCCGAGCTCCCGCAGTAGACGCAGGTCGAGGCGTCGCGGTGGAACACCGCCCGCCGGGAGAGCGGCACCTGCGCCGGATAGGGCACGCGGACGTAGCGGGTCAGGCGCACCACCACCGGAACGGGCAGGACCACCGTCTCGGCGTGCACCTCCTCGGGCGCGTTGTGCACCGAGACCGCCTTGTCGGCGAGCACGAGCACGATCGCGCGGCGGCTGGAGACGACGCACAGCGGCTCGAAGGTGGCGTTGAGCAACAGCGTCGCGGCGGCGGTGGACCGCGCCGGGACAGGTGTCATCGGGTGGGAGTGGTGGTCGCGCCGCGGACCTGGATGGCCTGCGGACGACCCGGACGCAGTACGCGGCACGGGGCACCTCCGGCGCCCGGGGCCGCGCGCCGGGTGCAGTGCGACCCGTGGGCGCCCCATTCTGACCTGCGAACCCGCTCCCGCGCTCCCGGGATGCCTCTGGCGGGCTCCGGGAGCCTCTCCGGCCGTCACTACCGTGGGCCGGGTGCGCTACCCCGAGGCCCCCCGGCTCGACCTGGTCGAGCACCTGCACGGACACGTCGTCGCCGACCCCTACCGCTGGCTGGAGGACCCGGCCGACCCGCGGACGGCGTCCTGGACCACGGCCCAGGACGAGCTGACCGGGGAGGCGATGGCCGCCCTGCCGCTGCGCGACCGCTTCGCCGCGCGGCTGGCCGAACTGGTCCACGCCGGCGCCGTCGGTGTCCCGGTGTGGCGTGCCGGCCGGGCCTTCTCCACCCGGCGCGACCCCGGCCAGGAGCACGCGGTGCTGCGGGTGCGCGAGGCCGACGGCACCGAGCGGGTGCTGCTCGACCCGATGGCGGTCGACCCCGCGGGCACCACGACGCTGGACGCCTGGTCGCCGTCCTGGGAGGGCGACCGGCTGGCCTACCAGCTCTCCACCGGCGGCGACGAGGAGTCGCGGCTGTACGTGCTCGACGTCGCCACCGGCGAGCAGCTCGACGGGCCGATCGACCGCTGCCGCTACTCCCCCGTCGCCTGGCTGCCCGGCGGCGAGGAGCTGTTCTACGTCCGCCGCCTGGCGCCGGAGCTGGTGCCCGCTGACGAGGAGCAGTTCCACCGGCGGGTCTGGCGCCACCGGGTGGGCACCGACGCCGACGGCGACGTCCTGGTGCACGGCGAGGGCAGCGACCCGGCCACCTACTTCGGCGCCCGCACCAGCCGCGACGGCCGCTGGCTCGTCGTCTCCGCCTCCGTGGGCACCGCGCCGCGCGACGACGTCTGGCTGGCCGACCTCGCTCGGGACGGCGCCCTGCGAGAGCTCCAGGTCGGCGTCGACGCGCAGACCGCGGCCTGGGTGGCCCGCGACGGCCGGCTGTGGCTGATGAGCGACCGCGGCACCCCGCGCTGGCGGCTCGCCGTGGCCGACCCGGCCGACCCGGCCACCTGGGCACCGGAGGCCTGGCGCGACGTCGTCCCGCAGTCCGACGACGGCGTGCTCACCGACGTGGCCCTCGTCGACGGCCCGGACGGCGGCCTGCAGGTGCTCGCCGTGCACTCGGTGGACGCCACCGACCGGCTGTCGGTCTGGGCCGCCGACGGGTCCGGGCGGCAGGCCGAGGTGACCGCCCTGCGCGCCGGCAGCGTGTCCGGGGTCAGCGCGCCACCGGAGGGCGGGAGCACCGCGTGGGTCGGCTTCACCGACCACTCGACCCCGCCGTCGGTGCTGCGCTGGGACGCCGCCGAGCCCGCACGGCTGGAGATCTGGGAGCAGGCGCCGGTCGCCGGGGACGTCCCGGAGGTCCGGGTCGTCGAGACCCACGCGACCTCCGCCGACGGGACGCCGGTGCACCTCTTCGTGGTCTCGCGGACCGGGGCACCGGACCGGCCGCGCCCCACCGTGCTGTACGGGTACGGCGGCTTCAACGTCGCCCTCACCCCGGGGTACTCGGCGCAGGCGCTGGCCTGGGTCGAGGCCGGCGGCGTGTGGGCGGTGGCCAACCTGCGCGGCGGCTCCGAGCACGGCGAGGAGTGGCACCGCGCGGGCATGCGGGAGCGCAAGCAGAACGTCTTCGACGACTTCGCCGCCGCCGGGGAGCACCTGGTCGCCGAGGGGTGGACGACGCACCCGCAGCTGGCGGTGATGGGCGGCTCCAACGGCGGCCTGCTGGTGGGCGCGGCGCTCACCCAGCGCCCCGGCCTCGCCGCCGCCGTCGTCTGCAGCGCGCCGCTGCTGGACATGGTCCGCTACGAGCGCTTCGGCCTGGGCCGCACCTGGAACGACGAGTACGGCACCGCGGAGGACCCCACCGAGCTGGGCTGGCTGCTGGGCTACTCGCCGTACCACCGCGTGGTGGACGGCACGGCCTACCCGGCGGTGCTGTTCACGACCTTCGAGTCCGACACCCGGGTCGACCCGCTGCACGCGCGCAAGCTGGCCGCGGCGCTGCAGCACGCGACGTCGTCCGACGCCCCGGTCCTGCTGCGGCGGGAGACCTCCGTGGGGCACGGCGCCCGGGCGGTCAGCCGGACCGTCGGCCTGGCCGCCGACCAGCTGGCCTTCCTCGCCGCGCACACCGGCCTGACCGGCTGACCCGGATCCGTGTGCCGCGCCACGCGCGCGCACCTGGGGTTGCCTTCCCGCACCTGAGAGTATCGGCGTGATGACTGCTTCACCGTCCGTGATCGCCGCCGCAGACGGCGGCACCGGCTCCATGCCCGACTGCGCCGACTACTGGCTCTGCCAGCAGGTCTACGACTGGTCGGGGACCGACTGGCTGGCGGAGAACGCCCAGACGCTGATCGCCACGCCGGCGCGGATCCTGCTGATCGTCGTCGTCGCCGTCCTGGTGCGGTACCTGGCACACCGGGCGATCCGCCGGCTGACCGACCACACCACCGGCAGCCCGGTCCCCTCGATCCTGCGGGCCCGCCGGCTGCGCGCCGCCGCCGTGGGGGACGGCGCGGACCAGGTCGCCGCCCGGCGCACCCAGCGGGCCGAGGCCATCGGGTCGGTGCTGCGCAGCTGCGCCTCGATCGTGGTGCTGGGCATCGCGGTGGTGCTGGTGCTCGGCGAGCTGGGCATCAACCTGGCGCCGATCCTGGCCAGCGCCGGGGTGGTCGGCGTCGCGCTGGGCTTCGGCGCGCAGAACCTGGTCAAGGACTTCATCGCCGGGATCGGGATCATCCTCGAGGACCAGTACGGCGTCGGTGACGTCGTCGACCTCGGCGAGGCCAGCGGCACGGTGGAGGCGGTCGGCCTGCGGATCACCCGCGTGCGCGACGTCAACGGCGTGGTCTGGTACGCCCGCAACGGCGAGATCCTGCGGGTCGGCAACAAGAGCCAGGGCTACGCCCAGGTGGTCATCGACATGCCGGTCGCCCACGACACCGACCTCGAGCGCTGCCGGGCGGTGATGCAGGAGGTGGCCGACGCGCTGTACGCCGAGGACGAGTGGGTCGGGGTTCTGCTGTCCGAGCCGGAGTCCCTCGGGGTCGAGCAGATCACCTCCGAGGGCGTGTTCATGCGCCTGCAGGTCCGCACCACCAACGCCGACCAGTGGCGGGTCGGCCGCGAGCTGCGCATGCGGCTCAAGGAGCGGTTCGTCGCCGAGGGCATCCGCACGCCCCTGCCGCTGCTGTCCGCGGCCGGCGCTCCGGCGGGGGCCCGCTGAGCGGCAGCGCGCCGGCCGGCGGCAGCCCGGCCGGCGCAGCCCCCCGCCCGGCGACCTTCCGCGGGCTGTTCGCCGTCCGCGAGTTCCGGCCGCTGTTCGGCACCTACCTGCTGTCGACCATCGGTGACGAGCTGGCCCGCGTCGCGCTGACCGTGCTGGTCTACCAGCGCACCGACTCGCCGCTGCTGTCGGCGGTGACCTTCGCGATCAGCTACCTGCCGTGGCTGCTGGGCGGGCCGCTGCTGTCCACCCTCGCCGACCGGCTCCCCCGGCACCGGGTGCTCATCGCCAGCGACACCGCGCGGGCCCTGCTGGTCGCCCTCATGGCGGTCCCCGGGACGCCGCTGCCGGTGCTGCTGGGCCTGCTGTTCGTCGTGGCGGTGTGCGGACCGCCGTTCGAGTCCGCCCGGTCGGCGCTCATGGCCGACGTCCTCGACGGGGACCGGTACGCGCTGGCGACGTCCCTGACCAACGTCGGCTCCCAGGTGGCCCAGGTCCTCGGGTTCGTGCTGGGCGGCACGCTGGTCGCCGTGCTCGACCCGTCGGCGGCGCTGCTGCTCGACGCGGCCACCTTCGCCGTCTCCGCCGTCTGGCTGTGGGCCCGGCTGCAGCGCCGCCCGGCCCCGGACGACGGCGGCGAGGCCGAGGGCCCCCGCTCGATGTGGCGGGACGCCGCCGAGGGGCTGCGGCTGATCGGCCGGACGCCCAGGCTGCGCGCGATCATCTCCGTCACCTGGGTGGGCACCCTCTTCGCCAACGCCCCGGAGGGCATCGCCGCACCGCTGGTCGAGCAGCTCGGCCAGGGCGCGACCCAGATCGGCGTCCTGCTCGCGGCCAACCCCGCCGGGGTCACCGTGGGCGGGCTGCTCGTCGCCCGCGGGCTCACCCAGCAGCGCCGCGAGCAGCTGGTGCCGCACCTCGTCGTCCTGTCGCTGGCCCCGATCCTGGTGGCCGGGCTGGTCACCGTGTGGGGGGCTCCGGGCCAGGGCGCCTACGCGACCGTCGTCGCGCTGATGTTCGTCGCCGGGCTGGGAGCGGCCTGGACGATCCCGCTCAACGTCGCCTTCGTGCAGGCCGTGCCGCAGGCCTACCGGGGCCGCGCCTTCGGGGTCGCGGTCAGCGGGCTGTACGGCGTGCAGGGCATCGGCGTGCTCGCCGCCGGTGCCGCGGCCGAGGGGATCGCGCCCGGCGGCGTGGTGGCCCTGGCCGGCGGGGTGGGGCTGCTGGCCGTCCTCCCGCCGCTCGTGAGCTACGTGCGTACCCAGGGTCACGTGGCACCGGCCTCGCCCGCTGCGGGACGATCGAGGGCATGAGCCGATCCCTGCCGTCGGCGCGGACCTTCTACGAGGAGGTCGGCGGCGCATCCACCTTCTCCCGGCTCGTGACCCGCTTCTACGCCGGCGTGCGCACCGACCCGCTGCTCGCTCCGCTGTACCCGCAGGACGACTGGGCGGGCGCCGAGGCCCGGCTGCGCACCTTCCTCGAGCAGTACTGGGGTGGCCCGACCACCTACTCCGACGCGCGCGGTCACCCACGGCTGCGCATGCGCCACGCGCCCTTCGCCATCGGTCCCGCCGAGCGCGACGCGTGGCTGCGCCACATGCGCGACGCCGTCGACTCCCTGGAACTGACCCCCGAGCAGGACGCGAGGCTGTGGGGGTACATGGAGATGGCCGCGCACAGCATGCAGAACCGCTGAAGGACCCCGTCCTCCTCACCACCCGCACACCCCACCCCGAGGAGACCGGTGAGCCCGGTAGAAGGACCCCCTGCAGCCCGGTTCCGCCGCACGGACGTCGACTGGTGGCGCGACGCGGTCTTCTACCAGGTCTACATCCGCAGCTTCGCCGACGGGAACGGTGACGGCGTCGGCGACCTGGCCGGCATCCGCGCCCGGCTGCCGCACCTGGCCACGCTCGGCGTCGACGCGCTGTGGATCACGCCGTTCTACCCCTCGCCCATGGCCGACCACGGCTACGACGTCGCCGACCCGCGCGACGTGGAGCCGGTCTTCGGCGACCTCGCCGAGTTCGACGCGCTGCTGGGCGAGGCGCACGCGCTCGGCATCCGGGTGACCGTCGACCTGGTGCCCAACCACACCTCCGACCGGCACGCCTGGTTCCGGGCCGCACTGGCCGCCGGCCCCGGGTCGCCGGAGCGGGCCCGCTACCTGTTCCGCGACGGCCGCGGCCCCGACGGCGCCGAGCCGCCGAACAACTGGCCCTCGGTCTTCGGCGGACCGGCCTGGACCCGGGTCGACGACGGCCAGTGGTACCTGCACGTCTTCGCGCCCGAGCAGCCCGACCTGGACTTCACCTCCCCCGAGGTGCTCGCCGACCTCGAGACCACGATGCGGTTCTGGCTCGACCGCGGGGTCGACGGCTTCCGCATCGACGTCGCGCACGGCATGGCCAAGCCGGCGGACCTGCCGGACATGGAGCCGATGGAGGACACCGGCCTGCTCGACGACCACGGCCCCGGCGACCACCGGTTCGACAACGACGAAGTGCACGACGTGCACCGGCGGGTCCGCGCCGTCCTCGACCGGTACCCCGGGACCATGGCCGTCGGTGAGGTCTGGGTCTCCGACGACGACCGGCTGGCGCAGTACCTGCGCCCGGACGAACTGCAGCTGGCCTTCAACTTCAAGCTGCTGACCGCCGGCTGGGACGTCGAGGAGCTGCGCGACGCCGTCGTCCACTCGCTGGCCACCGTGGCCGGCACGCCGGCGCCGGCCTGCTGGGTGCTGTCCAACCACGACCGCCCGCGGCACGTCACCCGCTACGGCGGCGGCGAGCAGGGCACCCGGCGGGCCCGGGCCGCGGCGCTGCTGCAGCTGGCCCTGCCCGGCGCGGCCTACCTCTACAACGGCGACGAGCTCGGCATGCCCGACGTCGACCTGCCCGACGAGGTGCTGCAGGACCCGATCTGGGAGCGGTCCGGGCGCACCGAGCGCGGGCGCGACGCCTGCCGCGTCCCGGTGCCGTGGTCGGGCACCGAGCCCTCGTACGGCTTCTCGGCGAGTGCCGGGACGTGGCTGCCGATGCCGGAGGGCTGGGGACCGCTGACCGCCGAGGTGCAGGCCGGCGACCCCGGTTCGGTGCTGTCCCTGTACCGAGCGGCGCTCGCGCTGCGGCGGACCTCGCCCGCCTTCGCCGGGGAGGGGCTCGACTGGGTGCCTGCCCCCGGCGGGTGCCTCGCGTTCCGGCGTCCCGGCGGGCTGGTGTGCCTGCTGAACCTCTCCGGCGCTCCGGTGCCGCTGCCGGAGGGGCGGGTGCTGCTGGCCAGCGCCGGGACGAGCGGCGGCGCGCTGCCCTCCGACGCGGCGGTCTGGCTGCAGGCGTGACGGACCTCCCTGCCCCCCGCCGCTGGTAGGAGGACCCCGTCCTCCCCACCCCTTCGCAGGAGAAGGACCCCGTCCTCCTCACCGCTCGCAGGCTCGCGGCGAGCCTCTGGACGGGGCCTGGGGCCCGGGGCGGGCCGGCGGGACCCTGCAGGGAGGCCACCCACACCCTCCGGGGGCCGCCCCGACAGGCGCCGCCCCCCGCGGTGGGTAGCATCCAGGTGGTGACACAGCGTCGCGGGGGACGCTGACGGCTCGGTCCCCGACCCCGGGGTCGAGATCCTGTTCGGGGGAGGCCGGCCCGCCCATGGCGCTGCTGCAGGTCGAGGGCCTGAAGAAGTCCTTCGGGGCGCGGCGCGTCCTGCAGGGCGTCTCCTTCAGCGTCGCGGAGGGCGAGATCGTCGGGCTCGTCGGCAGCAACGGCGCGGGCAAGTCGACCCTCGGGGACGTCCTGGCCGGCATCACCGCGGCCGACGCCGGCCAGATGACGCTGCAGGGACACCCCTACGCGCCGCTGTCGGCGGACGACGCCCGGCACCTCGGCGTCGGCGTGGTCGAGCAGCTCGTCCAGATCGACCCCGGGCTCACCATCGCGCAGGCGGTCTTCCGCGGCACGCCGCAGGCCGGACGCCCGCAGGCGGAGCTGCGCGAGCGGGCGCGGGCGCTGCTCACCGAGGCCACCCTCGACGTCGACCCCGACACCCTCGTCGGGGAGCTGCCGCACTTCGTGCACGGCCTGGTGGAGATCGCGCGGGTGCTCGCCGAGGACACCCGGCTCGTCGTGCTCGACGAGGTGTCGGCCGCGCTGCTGCCCGTGGAGGTCACCCGACTGCACGCCGTCGCCGGCCGGCTGAGCCGGCAGGGCCGCGGCGTCCTCTACATCAGCCACCGGCTGCCGGAGATGCTCGCGCTGGTCGACCGCGTGCTGGTGCTGCGCGACGGCGTGATCGCCCTGGACAGCCCGGCGGAGGACCTGGACCCGGTCCGGCTGGCCGCGGAGACCGTGGGTGAGCCGATATCGCTGCCCGCGCCACGGGTGGCCTCGGCCCCGGCGCGGTCCGGGCGCGACGACGTCCCGGCGCGGGCCCCGACCCGGCCGGCCCCTTCCGAGGCGGACGTGGCGCTGCGGGTCCGCAACCTGCGGGTGCCCGGCCGGGTGCAGGGGGTCGACCTGCTGCTGCGCCAGGGCGAGGTGGTCGGGCTGACCGGGCACCGCTCCTCCGGCGTCCAGGAGATCGCCGGCGCCCTGACCGGGGAGCTGCCGGCGCTCAGTGACGAGCTCGTGCTGCACGGCGAGCGGCGGTCGCTGGACTCGTCGGCGGACGAGGCGGCGCTGCGGCTGCCCGCCTACCGTCCCGACGAGGACGCCTACGGGGTCGACCCCGGCGAGACCATCGCCCGGACGCTGACCCGGGAGCCCTGGGGCGCTCTCACCGACGTCCGCAGCGAGATCGCCTCCCTGCGCGGTGTGATCAAGACCGTGCACCGGCTCGACGTCAAGACGCTGAGCATCCGCACCGTCGTGGGGGCCCTGTCCGGCGGGGACCGGCACAAGCTCGCGCTGGCCCGCTGGATGGCCTCGGCACAGGACGTCGTCGTGCTGCACGAGCCCACCCGGGGCCTGGACGTGCGGGCCCGCCAGCAGGTGCGCCAGCTGCTCGACGAGGCCACGGCGCACGGGACGTCGGTCGTCGTGGTGTCGGTGGACCCCGAGGAGCTGGCCGAGTGCTGCGACCGCGTCGGCATCGTGGCCGGCGGCCGCGTCGCCCGGTGGATCGACACCCGCGAGCTCGCCGTCGACGCCGTGCGGGCGCGGATCGTCGAGGCCGCCACCGCCGCCTGAGGGAGCACCTCACCGAGCGGCACTGCGCCCGGTGAGGTGCTCGAACGGCCCCGCGTCAGGGGCCCGTCCCGAGCTCGCGAGGGATGGGGGGACGCGGGGTCCTTCTTCAGACGCTCACGGTGGCCGCGACGGCGCGGAGCTTGTGGCGCGCCAGCGCCAGGTTCGCGGTGACGCGGTTGAGCACGAGGTAGATGAACAGGCCCGCGTTGCCCTGGCCCTTGAGCACGTTGATCAGGTGGTACTGGTTCTGCAGCGTGATCAGGATGTCCTCGACCTCGTCCTTCAGCTCGAGGTCCTGGATGGTGCGCAGCTTCGCGCGGACCACGTTCGAGTTCCCGGCGGCCGCGACGTTGAGGTCGAACCCGGGGGTGCCGCCGGCCGCGAGGGCCATGCCGCTGTCGATGTCGACGATCGCGGCGCCGTTGGCGCCCTCGATCGCAAGCAGGTCGGCGATGACGTTGTCGAGCTGTGCCACGGATGGGACTCCTGTCGTCTCGAGGGGAAGACGCAGCGGGGTGCTGCGGTCCGGGTCGCGAGGTGACCCGGATCGACCGGACGGACCGGACGCCTGGGGGTGCGCGGTGTCCCCGGGCGGCGGCGGTGCCGCCCGGGCGCGCGTCGCACCGGCCGGAGCGCGGTGCGCAGCCGTCCCGTCGACGGCGGGAGGCGCATCGGGCGGCGCCGTCCGCGCGGGCCGGTGCCCCGTGTCGGGCACCTGGTCCGGGTCCTGCGGACGCTCCGGGGGGAGCTCGTGCGGCGCGGGACGTCCCCACGACCACAGCGACGCCCACCACCCGGTTGCCATGCCTCTGGTTCCGCCTTCGCCGAGGGGCTCAGGAAGCCCAGACAACACGTCCCCGGCAGGCCGGGCAAACCGGCGGGCGTCTCTGCAGGTGAGCACGCAGACACCGACCGCGAGCAGTTCCCTGGGAACCAGTGACCGCTCGCTCACCCGCGCCTCTCGGCCGCTCGCCGTCCTCCGGTACCTTCCGCCGGGAGCCGCGCGGGTGTTCCGCGCACCCCGGGAGGAGCGCGTCGTGAAGACCAGGGACCTCGCCTACATCGCGCTGTTCGCCGCGATCGTGGCCGTGCTCGGCCAGCTGCCGGCGGTCCCGGTACCGGGCATCCCGGTGCCGATCACCGCGCAGACGCTCGGCGTGATGCTGGCCGGATCGGTGCTGGGCGCCAAGCGCGGTGGGCTGGCGCTGCTGCTCTTCCTGGCCGTGGTGGCGGTGGGCGCCCCCCTGCTGGCCAGTGGGAGTGGTGGCCTGGGCGTCTTCGTCGGCCCGACCGCCGGATACCTGTACAGCTGGCCGGTCGCCGCCTTCGTCATCGGCTGGCTCACCGAGCGGTTCTGGCGGCGGTTCAACCTGGCCTGGGCACTGGTGGCCAACCTGCTCGGCGGCATCGTGGTCATCTACGCCATCGGCATCCCGTTCACCAGCCTCTACGCCGACATCCCGCTGTCGGTCTCGGCCACGGGCTCGTTGGCCTTCATCCCCGGTGACGTGGTCAAGGCGGTCGCCGCCTCCGTGGTCGCCGTGGCGGTGCGCCGCGCCTACCCGGTGATCGAGCTGCCGGGCCGGCGCGCGACCGCGGGCTGAGACCGGGTGGTCGCTGCCATGCACTGGGGACGGCGCGGTGCCGCCGCAGCGGACGCGCCGCCCCTCCCCCGGACCGCCGTCGAGCTGCGCGACGTGACCCACGCCTACGGCGAGCGGACCGTGCTCTCCGACGTCACGCTGACCCTGACCGAGTCGCGGATCGGGGTCATCGGGGCCAACGGGTCGGGCAAGAGCACGTTCGCCCGGCTGCTCAACGGGCTGGTGGTGCCCACCGCCGGCACCGTGCTCGTCGACGGGCTGGACACCCGCACGCAGGTGCGGGAGGTCCGCCGGCAGGTCGGGTTCGTCTTCCAGGACCCGGACGCGCAGATCGTGCACCCCACCGTGGCCGAGGACGTCGCCTTCGGGCCGACCAACCAGGGCCGGCCGGCCGACGAGATCGCCCGCCGGGTCGACGAGGTGCTGGACCGGTACGGCCTCGACGGGCACCGGGACCACCCTGCCCACCTGCTCTCCGGCGGTCAGAAGCAGCTGCTGGCGATCGCGGGCGTGCTGGTCATGGAGCCGCAGCGGGTGGTCTTCGACGAGCCGACGACGCTGCTGGACCTGGTGAACACGAGACGCGTCGCGCAGGTGATCGAGGGGCTCCGGCAGGACGTCGTCGTGGTGACCCACCACCTGGACCTGCTCGCCGGTTTCGACCGGGTGCTGGTGTTCGAGGACGGCCGGCTGGCCGCCGACGGGTCGCCCGCCGAGACGGTGCCCTGGTACGTGGCCCGGAACGCCTGATGCTGTCGCTGTACGTACCGGGCACCAGCCCCCTGCACCGCACCCGCGCCGGCCTCAAGCTGGCCGTCCTGGCGGTGCTCGGGACGGGCCTTTTCGCCTTCCCCCGGATCGAGGTGGTCGCGGCCGCACTGGTGGGCGTGCTCGTCGCCGGCCTGGCGGTCGCCCGACTGCCCGCGAGGGCGCTGTGGGCGCAGGTTCGGCCGGTGTGGCTGCTGCTGGCGGCGCTGTTCGGCATCCACCTGCTGGTGACCGATGCGCTCACCGGCACGGTGACGGTGCTGCGACTGCTCACCCTGGTGCTGGCCGCGGCCGTGGTCACCGCGACCACCCGGGTGACCGCGCTGGTGGCCGTGGTCGAGTGGCTGCTGCGGCCGCTCGAGGTGGTCGGCGTGCGGCCGGCACGGGTGGGGCTGATGGTCGCGATGACGCTGCGGTTCATCCCGGTGGTGGCCGAGCGGGCCGCGCGGATCCGGGAGGCGCAGGCGGCCCGCGGAGCGTCGGGGATGCGGCTGGGTCTGCTGGTGCCGCTGCTGATCCAGGTCCTGCAGCTGGCGTCCACGCTCGGGGAGGCGCTGGACGCGCGGGGGGCGGACGACGTGCCGGCGCGCCGGCCGAGGAGGGCGTGATGGACGGCGGCGTGCTGATCGAGATCTGGCTGACGTCCGAGGCGGCCGCGCCGATGCGGCGGGTGCCCACGGCGCAGCTGCTGGCCGGGCGCGGACTGGAGGGCGACCGCTACGCGCTGGGTGGCGGGACGTGGGCGCAGTACCCCGACCTAGAGAAGCAGTTGACGCTGATCGACGCCGCGGACGTCGCCGCCGTCGCCGCGGACGCCGGCGTGCCGCTGACCCCGGGCGACACCCGCCGGAACCTGGTGACCACCGGCGTCGACCTGCCGTCGCTGGTGGGGCGCTGGTTCGCCGTCGGGGACGCGCTGCTGTTCGGGGCGAAGCGCTGTCCGCCGTGCACGCACCTGGAGCGGCTGACCGGCGCCCGGCTGGTGAAGGCGATGGTGCACCGCGGCGGCATCAACGCAGCGGTCTTCTCCGACGCGTCGATCGCGGAGGGTGCGGTGGTGCGGCCGGTGTCCGAGGAGGAGGCGGCACGGCGGGGTGCCCCCACCGGTGCCGGCCGCCCGGTTCCGCGGATCGTCAACGGCTGACGAGCTGCGGGGAACCGGACGGTTCCCAGGTCCGTGGAACGGGTGTGGACGCTCTCCGCACGGTGCTGAACCTGGTGTGGCTGGTCCTGCAGGGCTGGCTGCTCGCGCTCGCCTACGCCCTCGCCGGGCTGATCGCCTGCCTGCTGGTCGTCACCATCCCCTTCGGGATCGCCGCCTTCCGCCTGGCCGGCTTCGTCGTCTGGCCCTTCGGCCGGACGACCGTCCGCGCCCCCGACGCCGGGGTGGCCTCGGCCCTGGGCAACCTCGTGTGGTTCCTCGTGGCCGGGTGGTGGCTGGCGCTCATCCACGTCGTGGCGGGCATCGGCTTCTGCCTCACGGTCATCGGCATCCCGTTCGGCATCGCCTCGTTCAAGCTGGCCGCGGTGGGCCTGTTCCCGCTGGGCAAGCGGGTCGTCGAGACCGCCCCGCCGCGGGACTGGGTGCACGCCGGCAGCGGCGTGGTGCACGGCGCGCCGGCCTCCTGAGCCGACCGGACCCGCGGCTGTGGTCCGGTCGGCTCGCACAGGAGGACACTGTCCGGCCTCACGTCGTCCTCGAGGAGTCCTCCATGGAGACTCAGGTCACCGAGATCGCACCGGAGGTCTACCGGTTGTCGACCTACGTCAGCGATGCGGACATCGTCTTCAACCAGTTCCTCGTCGCCGCTGACGAGCCCCTGCTGTTCCACAGCGGCCCCCGGGCGTTGTTCCCCGTGGTGTCAGCGGCGGTCGCGCGCATCGTCCCCGTGCCAGAGCTGCGCTGGATCACGTTCGGCCACGTGGAGGCGGACGAGTGCGGCGCCATGAACCTGTGGCTGGCGGCTGCCCCGCGAGCCGAGGTGGCGCATGGCGCCCTGGGGTGCGCGGTCTCCGTAGCCGACCTGGCTGACCGGCCGCCACGCCCGCTCCAGGACGGCGAGGTGCTCGACCTGGGCGGGCGCAGGATCCGGCGCATCGAGACGCCGCACGTCCCGCACGGCTGGGACGCCGGGCTGGTGTACGAGGAGACGACGGGCACGCTCCTGTGCGGTGACCTGTTCACCGCCGTGGGCGCGGGCCCGGCCATCACCGAGCAGGAGATCACCGGCCCGGCGCTGCAGGCCGAGGACCTGTTTCGGGCGACCTGCCTGACCCCGGCGACGGGGCCGACCATCCGGGCGCTGGCCGACCTGCGGCCGGCGACCCTCGGGTTGATGCACGGCCCTGCGTTCACCGGGGACTGCGCGCAGGCCCTGGCCGACCTCGGCGACGCATACGACCAGCGGCTGGCCACCGAGGGGGCACGCCTCCACGGTCCGGTCGCTCCCGGCAGCGGGTGAGGAATCGGGCTCAGTCCGCGGGCTGCTCGTCGGCGTAGCGGGCGAGGAAGGCCTTCTCAGCGGGGGTCAGCCGCCGGGGCCGGTCGATGCCGAAGTCGAAGGGCACCAGCAGAGTGCTGCCGGTGACCGCCCGCCGTCCGTGGTCGAGGAGTTCGTAGTGGCAGGTGAAGGCCGCGGCCCGGATGCCGGAGACCCAGATCTGCACGTCGAGCGGGTCGCGGGAGTAGACCACCGGCAGCTTGTACTGGACGTCGTGGGCCGCGACGACCGTCCCCCGTCGCAGGCCGGTCTGCTCCTCCAGCGAGGCCCGGTCGAAGAACAGGTCGACGCGGGCCATCTCGAAGTACGTCAGGAAGACGACGTTGTTCACGTGGCCGTAGGCGTCCATGTCCGACCAGCGCATGGGGACCTGCACGGTGTGCCTCACGTCGGACACCCTGCCGCATGCGTCCGGCCGACCCCGGAACCACCCCGAAGACCGCGGCGGCCGGCGGAGCGGGTGCTCCGCCGGCCGTCAGTGACGTGCTGGAACGGCCCCGCTGCCCCCGGCCCGAGCTTGCGGGGGGTGGGGGCAGCGGGGTCCTTCCTCAGTCGCGCGCGAGCTTCCGGTAGGTGGCACGGTGCGGCCGGGCCGCCTCCGGACCGAGCCGCTCGACCTTGTTCTTCTCGTAGTCGGCGAAGTTGCCCTCGAACCAGAACCACCTGGAATCGCCCTCGTAGGCGAGGATGTGCGTCGCCACGCGGTCGAGGAACCAGCGGTCGTGGCTGACCACGACGGCGCAGCCCGGGAACTCCAGCAGCGCGGACTCCAAGCTGGTCAGCGTCTCGACGTCCAGGTCGTTGGTCGGCTCGTCGAGCAGCAGCAGGTTGCCGCCCTGCTTGAGGGTCAGGGCGAGGTTGAGGCGGTTGCGCTCACCGCCGGACAGCACGCCGGCCGGCTTCTGCTGGTCCGGGCCCTTGAACCCGAACGCGGCGACGTAGGCCCGCGAGGGCATCTCCACGTTGCCGACCTTGATGTGGTCGAGGCCGTCGGAGACGACGTGCCACAGCGTCTTCTTGGGGTCGATCCCGGCGCGGCTCTGCTCGACGTAGGAGACCTTGACCGTCTCACCGACCTTGATCTCGCCGTCGTCCGGCTTCTCCTCGCCGACCAGCATCTTGAACAGCGTGGTCTTGCCGGCACCGTTGGGGCCGACGACGCCGACGATGCCGTTGCGGGGCAGCGTGAAGGACAGGTCGTCGATCAGCACGCGGTCGCCGAAGCCCTTGGTGAGGTCGCTGGTCTCGACGACCACGTTGCCCAGCCGCGGGCCCGGCGGGATCTGGATCTCCTCGAAGTCCAGCTTGCGGTACTTCTCGGCCTCGGCAGCCATCTCCTCGTAGCGCTGCAGGCGGGCCTTGCTCTTGGCCTGGCGGGCCTTGGCGCCCGACCGCACCCACTCGAGCTCCTCGGCCAGCCGCTTCTGCCGCTTGGCGTCCTTGGCGCCCTCGACCTTGAGGCGGGCGGCCTTGGTCTCCAGGTAGGTGGAGTAGTTGCCCTCGTAGGGGTAGGCCCGGCCGCGGTCGAGCTCGAGGATCCACTGGGCGACGTTGTCGAGGAAGTACCGGTCGTGGGTGACGGCCACGACGGTGCCGGCGTACTTCTCCAGGTGCTGCTCCAGCCAGGCGACGCTCTCCGCGTCGAGGTGGTTGGTGGGCTCGTCGAGCAGCAGCAGGTCCGGCGCCTCGAGCAGCAGCTTGCACAGCGCGACGCGGCGGCGCTCACCGCCGGACAGCACCGTGACGTCGGCGTCGCCGGGCGGGCAGCGCAGCGCGTCCATGGCCTGCTCGATGCGCGCGTCGAGCTCCCAGCCGTCGTGCTGCTCGATGACCTCCATGAGCTCGCCCTGCTCGGCCAGCAGCGTGTCGAAGTCGGCGTCGGGCTCGCCCATCGCCGCGCTGACCTCCTCGAAGCGGGTCAGCGCGTCGCGGAGCGGCTTGACGGCCTCCTCCACGTTGCCGCGGACGTCGAGCTCCTCGTTCAGCGGCGGCTCCTGCAGCAGGATGCCGACCGAGGCACCCGGCGCCAGCATGACGTCGCCGTTGGAGGGCTGCTGCATGCCGGCCATGATCTGGAGGACGGTCGACTTGCCGGCGCCGTTCGGGCCGACGACGCCGATCTTGGCGCCGGGCAGGAACGACAGGGTGACGTCGTCCAGGATCACCTTGTCGCCGTGCGCCTTGCGCGTACGCACCATCGTGTAGATGTACTGAGCCACTGGGCTTCGAGGCCTTCCGTCGGTTCGCGAGTGGCGGGCGGGCCGGCCGACTGCCGGCCCGCCCCCGTGCGTTCTCCCCTCCGATCCTCCCAGCCCGGGCGCTCAGCCGTGCGCGGGCTCCGTGGCGAGGTCGGCGGTGTCCACGGAGTGCAACGTCTCGGGACCGTCCTCGTAGTCCCGGCCGCGCACCAACTCCTCGTGCCCCGGCTGCGCCGGGGCCGGCACCGGCTCGGCGGGGCGGGCCGGCCGGCTCCGCTTGAACACCCCGATGCCGCGGGCCAGGTTGTGGCCGACGACGGCGGCGCGGATCCGCGGCGTGCTGCGCTTCCCGTTCTCGCCCTCCCAGCTGTGCGTGGTCAGGGTGCCCTGGACGATGACCGGATCACCCTTGCTGACGCTGCCGGAGACGTTGCCGGACAGGTCGTTCCAGCACTCGACGTCGACCCAGAAGGTGCCGGCGTCGACGAACTGCTGGGTCTGGGGGTCGAACCGGCGCGCGGTGGAGGCCAGGCGGAAGTTGGTGACCGCGCCGTTCTCCAGGCTGACGCGGCGGGGTGAGTCGACGACGTTGCCGACGACGGTGACGTGGGTGTCGTTCACGGTGCTCCTCAGGGGTTGTCCGCCGAGGCCGGCGGGGACCGGCGCGGTGCCGGTGTGTCCCGACCCTGCGCCGCGCGGGACGTCGTCCCCAGGGCGCCGGCCGATGTGTGGACGGACTGCCTGGCTGTGGATGCAGACCGCCACCCCCACGCACCGCCGACGAGATGTGGTGTCGGCGACACGCCGGTAGCCTCCTTTCGGTGACGCCGCCGCGCGCGGACACCGACCCCTCCGACACGACTCGGGCAGCCGATCGCCGGCGAGTCCTCGAGGAGCTGGGTGTGCTGGGCACGCCCCACGAGGAGCGCTTCGACCGGATCACCCGGCTCGCCGCGCGCCTGCTGGACGTCCCCTTCGCGATGGTCAACCTCGTCGCGGACGACCACCAGTGGACCAAGGCCGGACACGGGCTCGCCGTCCAGCGCACTCCGCTGTCGGACAGCATCTGCCGGTACCCCGTGCAGTCCGGTGTCCGGCTGGAGGTCAACGACCTCACCGAGGACGAGCCGTTCCGCACGAACGCCTTCGTCGTCGAGGACCCCCACGTGCGCTTCTACGCCGGCGAGCCGCTCTCCGCAGGCGGAACGCCGGTCGGGACGCTCTGCGTGCTGGACACAGAGCCCCGTGAACTCAGCGACGACCAGCGGGCGCTGCTCGCCGAGCTCGCCGCCTGGGCCGAGGCGGAACTCAACAACACTGCGCTGAATCACCTGGTCGCGGAGCTGCATGACCGCGAGCACCGGCTGCAGCGGCTGGTCGACGCGGTCCCCGAGGGCGTGTTCCTGGTCGACGAGGCGGGTGCGGCCCGGGCCACGAACGCGGTGGCCGAGCGGCTCTTCGGCCTGCCGCACGGGCGGCGTGTCCCCCTCGACACACTGCTGCCGGGCCTGTCACCGGACAGCCCGCCCTTCGCCCGTCGACGCAGGGGCGATCGCACCGGCGTGACCCGGGCCGAGGTGACCGGCCGGTCCGCCGACGGCCACCGCTTCCCGCTCGAGGTCTCCGTGAGCCCGCTCGAGGACGCCGGCGACGATCGGTGGCTGGTGCTGGCCCGGGACCTCAGCCCGCGCGAGGACGCCGAGGCCGAGCTGCGCCGGCAGGAGCGGCTCACCTCGATGATCCTGGCCTCGGCCGGGGACGGGATCGTGGGCAGTGACCACGCCGGCGTCGTCGTCTTCGCCAACCCGGCCGCCACTCGGATCCTCGGGTGCCGGGAGTCGGACCTGGTCGGCAAGTCGCTGCATGCGGTGGCCCACCACACCCGGCCGGACGGCAGTCCCTTCCCGCAGGACGAGTGCCCGACCCACCGGGCCATCACCGAGTCCCAGTTCGTGGTGGTGCACACCGACCTGTTCTGGCGGCGCGACGGCCGGCCTGTGCCGATCGAGATGAGTGTCGCCCCGATCGTCTCGGGGGACGAGGTGCACGGTGCCGTCACCACGTTCCGGGACATCAGCCAGCGCACCGAGGTGGAACGCCTGAAGGACGAGTTCATCAGCGTGGTGAGCCACGAGCTGCGCACCCCGCTGACCTCGATCAAGGGCAGTCTGTCGCTGCTGACCAACGGCGTCATGGGTCCGGTGCCCGCCGCCCAGCAACCACTGCTGGACATGGCGCGCCGCAACGCCGAGCGGCTCGGTGAGCTCGTCGACGACATCCTCGACCTCGACCGCCTCGAGGCCGGGCGCATGCCCCTGCGCCCCGTGGAGACCGACGCCGACGAGCTCGCCGCCCAGGTGGTGGGCTCGCTGCAGCCGGCGGCCGCTGTGGCCGGTGTCGAGCTCAGCGTCAAGCCGTGCGGCGGCGGCGCGACCGTCGTCCGCGTCGATCCGCACCGCATGAACCAGGTGCTGACCAACCTCGTCGGCAACGCCATCAAGTTCAGCAGCCCCGGGTGCCCGGTGACCGTGTCCGTGTCCCGGGCCGGGGACGAGGTGTGCCTGGCGGTGCGCGACCGCGGTCCCGGCATCCCGGAGGACCAGCACGCAGCGGTCTTCGAGCGGTTCCGCCAGGTCCACGAGCCCGGCGGCGCCCGGACCGGGACCGGCCTCGGCCTGCCCATCGCCCGCGGCATCGTCGACCGGAGCGGCGGACGGATCGAGTTGACCAGCGAGCCCGGCAAGGGCAGCACCTTCACCGTGGTGCTCCCCGCCGCCCGCGAGACGACGGGAGGTGATGGGGGGTGAGCAGGACGATCCTCGTGGTCGACGACGAACCCGACATCCGCGAGCTGGCGCGGCTCGGGCTCGAACTCGTCGGTGGCCACCACGTCGTGGTGGCCGACTCCGGGGCCGCCGCTGCAGCGCTGGTCGAGGAGGTTCGGCCTGACGCCGTGCTGCTCGACGTGCAGATGCCCGGCATGGACGGTCCGGCGACTCTGGCGGCCCTGCGGTCGGGACGCGTCGGGGCCACCGTGCCGGTCCTCTTCCTCACCGCGAGCGTGCAGGAGGCACAGCTCACCCAGCTGCTCGAACTCGACGTCGTCACGGTCCTGTCCAAGCCCTTCGACCCGATGACCCTCCCGCAGCAGGTGGACCAAGCCCTGGGGTGGTCCTCGTGACCTCGCCCGCCGGAACGGGGCGTACGGCGCTCGTCGTCGACGACGACGAGATGGTGGCCGAGCTGGTGAGGGCGGGCCTGGAGTCCGCCGGGCTCACCGTGGTGACGGCTGCCGACGGCCACGAGGCCCTCGATCGCCTGGCCGAGGCCGTGCCGGACGTCGTGGTCTCGGACGTGAACATGCCCGGCATGGACGGGTTCGCGCTGGTGAGCCGGCTGCGCGCCGAGCCTGCGACCCGCCGGGTCCCGCTGGTGTTCCTCAGCTCCCGATCCCAGCGGGACGACGTCCTGACCGGCCTCCGGCTCGGTGCGGATGACTACGTCCGCAAGCCGTTCGACCTCGACGAACTGGTGGGCCGGGTGCTCGCCAAGGTCGCCCGCCCGCCCGTTCCCGTGGACGAGCTGGTGCACGACGTGCGCACCGGGCTGCTCAGCCCGGCACGGGTCCTCGAGGAGATCGACCGGGAGGCGGTGCGCGGACGGCGCACCGGCCGCCCGGCCGCGGTGGCGGTCCTGGACGTCGCCGAGCGCGGGATGCTCCGCTCGCGGTTCGGCCCCCGGGGCGATGACGAGCTGGCGCTGCAGGTCACCGCGCGGCTGGCTCCGGACGCCGGACCGCTCGAGCAGGTCGGCCGGGACTCCGCGGGACGGTTCGTCGTCCTCATGCCCGAGACCGACGAGGACGCGACCCGCGCCCGCCTCGACGAGCTCTCCGCGCGCATGGCCGGGGATCGGCTGACCGTCGCGGGGGACCGGGTGCAGGTCACCCCGGTGATCGGGTGGACCGCGCTCGGCCCGGAACCCGCTCAGGTGCTGCTGGACCGGGCCGCGCTGGCCGCCGACGCGGCCTGGTCGCACCTGGACCTGCGGCCGGTCCGCTGGACTCCGGACCTCGAGGCCACCGCCCGGAGCGAAAGAGGCCGCCACCGCGCCGGACCCCGGCTGCGGGCGCGGCTGCGGACGCCGCTGCAGGTGGTGCTCACCCTCGTCCTCGGCGTCGTCCTGCCCTTCTTCGTCCACCTGGGTCTCCACGCGGTGGGGGTGGACATCAGCGGCGTGACCTACCCGATCGTGGTCGTGGCGCTGGTGGTGACCGCGGCCTCGATCTGGGCCGAGGGGTTACTGGCGCTCCGTCCCGACCAGCCGCCCGAGGAACCCGCGGCCCCCTACCCGCGCGCGTCCGCGGTCATCGCCGCCTACCTGCCCAACGAGGCCGCGACGGTGGTGGAGACCGTCGAGTCGTTCCTGCGGCTGGACTATCCCGGTGAGCTGCAGGTCATCCTCGCCTACAACACCCCGCGGCCCCTCCCGGTCGAGGAGACGCTGGCCGACCTGGCCCGAAAGGACCCGCGCCTGGTCCCGTTCAAGGTGCTCGACTCGACCTCCAAGGCCCAGAACGTGAACGCGGCGCTGGCCGAGGTGACCGGGGAGTTCGTCGGTGTCTTCGACGCCGACCACCACCCCGACCCGGGCTCCTACCGGCGGGCGTGGCGGTGGCTGTCGCACGGCTACGACGTCGTCCAGGGCCACTGCGTGATCCGCAACGGCGACGCGTCCTGGATGGCACGCACCATCGCCGTCGAGTTCGAGTCGATCTACGCGGTGAGCCACCCGGGCCGCGCCCGGCTGCACCGGTTCGGCATCTTCGGCGGGTCCAACGGCTACTGGCGCACCGACCTGCTGCGCCGCATCCGCATGCACGGCTCGATGCTCACCGAGGACATCGACTCGAGCCTGAGGGTCGTCGAAGCCGGGGGACGGATCGCCTCGGACCCGCACCTGGTGTCCCGGGAACTCGGGCCCACCACGCTGAAGGCGGTGTGGAACCAGCGGATGCGCTGGGCGCAGGGGTGGTTCCAGGTGTCGATGAAGCACCTGCCGCTGGCCTGGCGCTCGCCGGCGCTGTCACTGCGGCAGAAGCTCGGCATGAGCTTCCTGCTCGGCTGGCGGGAGGTCTACCCGTGGATCTCGCTGCAGATGATCCCGATCATCGCCTTCCTGGCCTGGCGGGACGGCGGTCTGGGCCGGCTGGACTGGCTGGTGCCGCTGTTCGTGCTCACCACCCTGTTCACCGCCTCGGTCGGCCCGGGCCAGGCCTTCTTCGCCCGTAAGCTGGCCGTCCCGGAGATCCGGCGGCAGCGGTGGTGGTTCCTGCGCTACCTCGTGGTGTCGTCGTTCTTCTACACGGAGTTCAAGAACGTCATCGCGCGGGTGGCGCAGCTCAAGGAGTTCTCCGGCGAGCGGGAGTGGAAGGTGACGCCCCGAGCGGCGCCCGCGGCCTCGGAGAAGAGCGCGTCGTGAGCGACGCCGTCGCCAGGTTGTGGGAGCGGTTCCGCCCTCTGGTCGACCAGCGGGTGGAGCTGCTGCGGGCTCACGCCGAGGGGGACCCCGGCGTGCCGCGGGAGGAGGCGCTGCGGGTGGCGCACAACCTGGCCGGGTCCCTCGGCAGCTACGGGCGCCCCGCGGGGTCGGAGATCGCCCGCCGGATCGAGGAGGCGCTGCAGCAGGGCGTTCCACCGGCCGCCCTCGCGCCGCTCGTCGCCGACCTGCGGACGGTCGTCGAGGGCTGAGGCGTCACCAGGTCGCGGTCACCAGGCCGCCCGCAGGCACCTCCAGGACGGCGGACCGGCCGGCCCAGCGGACGGGGACCCGCCGCGCCTCGCCGGCGTCGTTGAGCAGGAGCAGGACGTGCCCACCGGACGGGGTGCGGAAGGCGACCGACTCGACCCCGGCTGCGGTGCGCTCGGGCGTGGGCAGCCGCACCGACCCGCGGGGGACGAAGCGGCCGGCGTGGGACAGCAGCCAGTACTCCACCGACGGGGTCACGCTGCCGGTCGCGGGGTCGACGGTGAGGACGCCGCGGCAGTTCGTGCAGCCACCGTTGGTGGGCCCGCCGTCCGGGTCGAGCGCGAGGTTCCACCACAGGACCGCCGCCGAGGAGTTCCGGAAGCCGCCGATCAGGACGTGCCGGGCTCCCCACCGGAGGTCCCCGCTCCAGGACGTCGACCAGGTCCCACCCGAGCACTCGGTGGTCCAGATCCGGGTGGACGGTACGGCGGCCGCCACGGCCGACTGCGCGGAGACGTCCCCGCCGTAGCAGTGGAAGGCCGCTCCGGCGTACGCATCGGCCGCCGGACCGGTGAGCAGGGACACCGGTGTGGCCGTGTCGTCCCAGTTGTGGTCGTGGGCCAGGACGTCGACGTCGCCGAGCCCGGCTCCGTCCAGCCGGGCGCGGACGGCGATCGCCAGGCGCTCCTGCTGCCCAGCGTCCACCAGCATGCTCGGGTAGCCGGCGTCCTCGTGTCCGGGCTCGTTGGCCAGAGTCAGTGCCACCACCGGCGCGCCGGCGGCGCGGAGGTCCGCGACCGCGCGCACGAGGTAGTCGGCGTAGACGTCCTCGCGCACCGGGCCGAGCCGCCCGCCGTGCGTCGTCCCCGAGGTCTTCATCCACGCCGGCGCACTCCACGGCGTGAGGACGACCCGGACGGCCGGGTTGACGGCGAGCGCTTCGGACAGCACGGGGAGCACGTAACGCCGCGCCGGGTCGATGGAGAACGAACTCAGGTCCTCGTCGGTCTCGCCCGGCGGGACGTCGTCGTAGGTGTGGTCGTCGAGGGCGAAGTCGCTGGCGCCCAGCGGCACGCGGAGCACGCTGATCCCGGCGCCGGTCGCTGGGTCGAACAGCTGCCGCAGCGTCTCGTGGCGTGCCGCGGGGGGAAGCCCGCCCAGCAGGACGGCGGAGGACTCGGTCAGCGCGGCCCCCACACCCACGACCTCCTGTCCCGGCTCCTCCCCGACCGTGACCGCTCCGGTGCCGGTGCGGTCCCTGCCGAAGGCCGTCGTCCGCTGCGGAGAGAGGAGGGCCTCCCCGGGGCCCGTCGTGAGCCACCACCGCAGCGTTGGCCCGGTGGCTGCTTCGGCGGGCGGGACGGCGCCGCGGTCGCTTCCCCCGACCTGCGCGCCGACGAGCAGGGCGACCCCCACTGCCACCGTGACCACTCGCGACCTGCGGGCGCGCATCTCGTCCCTTCCTCTCGAGCCGTCGGGCTCGAAGGCCCCCGCCGTCTCATCGACAGCAGGCGTCGTCCGCCGCAGCCCCCGAAGGGGTGATGCACCGGCATCGTCCTCTCCCCCGAGCGACCCCGGCGGACACGTGGGCTCGCCCCGGGCTCCGGTGGGGTGCCGCAACGGGTGCGATGATCGGAGCGCGAGCGCCCGTAGCTCAGCGGATAGAGCAGGTGCCTTCTAAGCACTTGGTCGCAGGTTCGATCCCTGCCGGGCGCGCAGTGTGGGTCTGACCTGCGGTTTCGACTAGCCGAGCGCAGCGCGCTGGCGGTTGACGGTGGCCAGTGAGCAGGTAACAGTCCGCGCCATGGAACAGGAATGGGCAGCACTCCGGCGCGACTTCGCCATCTCCATGCGCGCCGAGGGGAAGTCCGTGAACACCCAGAGGGTGTACCTGCGGGCGGTGAACAGACTGGGCGCGTGGTGCGTGGACATGCAGCGGGGTGGCCCCACCCGGATCCGCAGGCAGGACGTGATGGCGTTCCTGGCAGACATGAGCGAGACCTGGAGTCCGGGCACGCGGAACCTCGTGTACCGGGCGCTGCAGCAGTTCTTCGGGTGGATGGTACGCGAGGAGGAGATCGAGAAGTCCCCGATGGCGGGCATGCGCGCACCCACCGCACCAGAGACACCGGTGCCGGTGCTGACGGAAGAACAGCTTCGTCAACTTTTGGCTACGTGCTGTGGCAAGACGTTCACAGGCCGTCGAGACAATGCCTTGATCCGGCTGTTCACCGACACCGGGTGCCGTCTAGGCGAGCTGTCCGGACTGAAGTTTGAGGACGTGGACCTCACCGACCAGTCCATCCGCGTGCTGGGCAAAGGGTCGAGGATCCGGGTGGTGCCGTTCGGTGCCCGCACCGCCCAGGCGATGGGCCGGTACCTCCGAGTGCGGGAGCGGAGCGCCCACGCGTCCCGGCCGGAGCTGTGGCTGGCGGAGAAGGACCGGGGCGTGCTCGGCTACAGCGGCGTGACCCTCATGCTGCGTCGGCGCGGCAGGCAAATCGGCATCGCGAACCTGCACGCCCACCAGTTCCGGCACACCGCTGCGCACCGGTGGGGAGCCAACGGTGGGTCGGAGACGGACCTGATGCGCCTCATGGGCTGGCGGTCACCTCAGATGCTGCGCCGGTACGCCGCGTCCACCGCCGATGAGAGAGCGAGGGACGCGCACCGACGAATGGCGCTGGGCGACCAGCTCTGACACTTCGCCCTCAGCGCCTCTGGGAGCTTCGCAAAAAACGAGGCAAGGCGATTGGGCGGGGGACTCTATGAACGCCCGGCAGAGGCAAGCTGAGAGCGATTCTGAGCGGTGAGATGCCGTGACGACATCTTCCGAAAAGCGTGCATGGGTGAACGGGCACGACATCCGAAGTGGGCGCGCAAGATTTTTCAGATGCTTGGGGCACCTCTAATAGAGAAGTTGATCTTGAGGCCAGGCGATACAGACCTCGATGTTGAGTGGACGAGGACGCCGACGGCGAACCGGGCCGGAGGGCTGGACGAGGACCACGAAATAGCGCCTGCGGCCAAGGACGACGGCTCTCCGGTCACTGAGCCTTTCCCAGTAGCCGAGGGTTGGTAGGTCAGGCGGGACACGCCGACGGCGGCCGGATGACCGGAGACGACGCACGACCTCGGTAGGCGGGACGTCCTCTCACAGATCGTCTTCCCACCTGAGGTCCTGCTGTATCTGATCCTGTCAGCTACACCGCCGTGCTCCCGGTTGATGAGGAGACGGTGCAGATCGTGTCGGGCCTCCTGGCCGCCGAGCGCCGTCGCCGGGAACCCGAGGTCGGCGGCGGGCGCTGGGCTGCTACCGGCAGGCGGTGCTGATGCTGCGCTGGTTCCTCAACGGGACCCGGCTGGCCTGCGACCACCGGATCGGCCGCTCGACGGCCTACCGGTATCTGCACGAGGGCAGCGACGTCCTCGGCGGTCTGGCTGACCGACGCCCACGGGCAGTGACCCTCGATGCGCGTAGATGATGGCGGCCGAAACGAAGTGGCTCCGATGAGCCCTGCGCTCCCCGCTCGTCTACCTACCATGACCACACAGACAGCCACGCTCACGAGGATCTCGACGGTCGCCATCCCCGTGTCGGATCAGGACGCCACGAAGCGGCTCTTCGAGGAGCTCGGTTTCGAGACACGGTTCGACGGGGACGTCAATGTCGACTTTCGCTGGATCGGCATGGCTCCACCTGGTGGAGGCACCACGCTGAGCGTGATCGCAGCCACCGACGCACTGCCCACCGGCATCGACACCGGCATCCGCTTCATCACCCCCAATGCCCGTGCGGCGCATGCCCGCCTCGTCGACCTCGGACTGAGGGTCGGCGACCTCCTCGATTGGCCCACAGCACCGTTGATGTTCGAGTTCTGGGACCTCGACGGGAACACGATGTATGTGGCCGAGCCTGAGTGAGCGGTCAAGGTCTCCCCGGCAAGGCCGGACCACATGATCAACACGCACGCTGACGCGGAGCACATGAGGGGAGACGGCGCAGGACCCCCGGTAGGAGGGACGTCTTCTCGAGGATGCCCCAAACCGAGGTCGTGGGCGTGTCCGATCCTCTCGCCTACACCGCCGTGCTTTCGGTCTCCGAGGCGACGTGCTCTTCGTAGACGGCCTGCTCGCCGCCGCCGAGCTTGAGCGGGAGACAATCTCGCAGCGAACCCGTGACGGCCTGGCCGCCGCCAAAGCATAAAAGGTTCGCATCGGCACTCCGCGCGTCCTCCCCGACGACGTGGCCGACCGCATCACGGAGCTGCGCCAGGGTGGCGCGACCACGACCGCCATCGCTGAATGGCTCAACGAGGAGGGAGTGCCACCGCCCGTGGTGGCGACCGCCGATGGCCGTCCTCGCACAACCTGCGGCCGGTGGCGCGACGGTCGCCTATCGAACTGGTGCGCCGGTGTCTGCCATCGCCGCACACGGTCGCTGGGCCCGACGTCGCCGGTCGTGCTCGGCTACATCCGCGCGGTCGACCGCTGGAGTGACAACCCGTTGCGCGGTGCCGGGCTGTAGGGCCGACCCCTTAGCGTGGGCAACCAACCGGCTGAGCGGCCCTGTGCACTACTTCAGGAGTGAGGAAGTGAACGGCCAGAGCGGAGGCCGTCCTGAGCAGCCTCAGGGTCGGGAGGCGTATGGGGTGACTGCTCAGGCAGGGGGAGTCAGGGGGTGCGCGGCGCGCCAACTTCGTGCCCTTGGCGGACTCTCACAGATTTACACCAGCACCTATGGGGACGACGCCGAGGAGGAACAAAGGCGAACGGACGAGGCCAGACGGCTCCGAGTTACGTTGCATTCTCAAGTCAAGGGGGCGATCCCGCGCCCCACAGACCCCTGGGACGCCAGGCATGCGGGTCACTCTGACCGACGCCGCTATCTCTACCTACAATGCCCTGCGGGCTGGATAGCAAGGCCAATCAGATACTCGCCATATTCACGACTGTAAGAGCAACGAGGAGGATCCCGAACAGAGCGACACCGGCGTGAAGCGCCGTCCACAACGCATGCAGGCGAAGTCGGTGCATTCTCGGAAACGCGACATAATGGCGCAGACGAGCCTGCTCCAACTCCGACCCTAGGTCGGGAAGCACCCCATTTTGGCGTAGCGAAGCGGTCAAAGCTCGGGCCTGCTGTAGATGGTAAACGGATCGCTCGTGATACTTCATCGAAGTTAGAGAGCCGTAGAGGCCAATCAGGACGACAAGAACGGAAAGTGGCAACGTCCGTCCGCTGTAATTTTGCTGCACTGTGAACCCGCCGAGGGCTGAGGCGATGATCAGGACATAATTGGTTAGGGTGCTACGTTGCTGTTCTGACTGACGCAGTTGCTGTCGATGCTCACTCCAGTATGCCAGCACAGCATCTGATGCCTCGGCCACTGTCTATTCCCTTGTTTTTCTGGACCGCGACCGCTGTCCCTGCGAGTTTTCCGTGGCGTCGTCGAGGGTAGCAAAGGGAGGTAAATCGAATAGTGCTCGCACCTCATTCAGCGCTTCTATAAAGGTATTCGGTGCGCCTTTCAGGACACCAATAGTAGCCCGAGGCGTCCTTGACCCCAGGTTCTCAACAAACTCCCTGTAGGTTGACGCATTCTGCAACGCCTTGATGATGAATTCGTCGTCGAGATGGAAGGTCTTGTTCAGCAGTTGCACAATTTCGTTCTGGCTTGCCTCGCGAAGCAAGCGGGTGTCCGCTAGGCGCTTGCGCTCGGAATCAATGAGCGTCTCCGATTTATCCTTCGCGACACTTTGCATGACGACCTCCATATACCGCCTAAGCGTTTCATTCAACTCCCGCATCTCGGCTACTTGCTCACTCAAAGCGCGAAGCTGTTGTTGTTGTGTGGACCGCTGAAGAAGGTCGCGGAAATACCCCGCCCATTGCTCCCGCAACCAATCCTCAATCTCAGTGAATCTTTCGAACGTCTGCATAGGATTATTTCGAGGACGCCCAAGAATGTCTTCTATGAGATGAAATACCTGCGGAGAATCGACGTGTGCATAGTGGATTTTTGGATTCTCGCGGTTGAGCCTAAATGTTCTGTACTCGGCATGCACAGCCTTCTCGACCAGGACATATATCGGGATATCCCTGTCCACCGCGCGCTGGTATTCGGACTTCGTGATTGACTCGTAGCGAGTTAGTGCCTCGGTGTCCTCGCCATCGCCGAGCGGCTCGACTGCTCGTGCCCGGCCTTCACTCGCAGGTGACCCATATCGGCCGCCGATAATCATCACAAAAACGTCACAGGACTCAACCTCTCGATAGCATGACTCGTCCAGTGGCCTATCAGGCGTGTAAGCGATGTCGCCCTTTTCCGACAGGACGGTGTCAAAGCCAAGAGAGCGGACGAATATATCCAGCGAGGCCCGAATATGCTTCAGGTCGTAGAAGGTTGAGCTGATGAAAACCCTGGGCCGCGCCATGCTTCACTCTAAGGGACGATCTGCCGATCCCGCCCGAGGCTGGCTCTCGGGCCCCAGTACGTTGCCCTCGGTTCATGGGCGTCTTACCGATTGGTCGCGTTGCGGACCTGCGTGTCACCCGCAACCAGCACGTTGAGCCCGGCGGCGACGGTGGCCTCCAGGAAGCGGCGGCCCGGTCCTCCCGGTCCTCGATCAGATAGACCGGGAGTGTCACGTCCGCCGCTTCCGCCCCGCCTTCGCCGCGTCCTGAGCGCCTGCGTGTCGGCCAGCCGCCGCCGGATCCGGCGCTTGGCACCTCGGCTCATGCGCGGGCTCGTCCCGTCCCTACGACCCACCGTTGCCACCCCTCCATTGCTTGACCCGCACGATGGGGTCCTTCACCGCGCCGTCGTGGCGGGGACACAGCCAGCCGATCGGCGCGCCTCCACCGTCTTGACACCGCGCAGGATCACCCCGCCGTCGGCGGGCACCGGCCACGCCAGGTGGATACGGGGCAGCACCGGCGCGATGCCGTCCGGGTCCCCGCACACCCAGCATTTGAGCAACCGGGTGTCCCAGTGCCGGTCACCCTCCTCCAATCCGTGGTGGCGTTTCGTGCAGTCGGTGCACCGCACGCGGAGATCATCGGCGCGGAGCCAGTCGAACACCTGGCGCGCGGTCTGGTGGCCGCAACCGGGCACCGGATCATCCGGTGACCGGTGCAGCGTCCACTCCGCGTGCGGCACGACGGCCTCCGTCATTACGCGCGCCACCCCCTCCTGAGCCAGGCGGACGCAGAGCCGTTCGGTCGCTGCTTTGTACTTTGACAGCTGGGTCACGGTGTCGTCCTCTCCAGGTGCTCGTGCATCAGTCGGAGCGCGGTTCGACCGTCCCGCTTGGTGAGGTCCGGCAGGGCGCTCGGTCGTCCCCACCACGCGGTGTGCGTGTTAAGCCAGTAAATGCTTCGAAAGCGTTCGCTGTGGACCGTTGGCGTCCATCGGTCCTCACGCGCCAGGTGCAGCCGCCAGCTGTTCGGATGCACGCCGCCGTACCGGCCGCCTCGAACGACGAACTCCGACACCACTTCGTCCACCTCGACGCCGAGCAGTGCCGACAGCTCGACCAGGGGCGCGCTCACCGCTCCCGGTAGACCTCAAACACCCTTCGGGCGACCTCGCGCACCTCGTCGTCGGCCATTCCGGCCCGGACCGACGCCCGCACCGTCTGGCGCTCGGTCATCCCTGCCACGGCGAGCCCGGCCGTCTCGCGGTAGCGGGCCGCGCGCCACGCGAGTGCGGTCAAGCCGCACGTGTCGATCTCCTCGTCATCGCGCTTGCCGCCCTTGCAGGGCGGGGTCCGCTTCTTCTTCCGGGTGGCGCGCAGCTTGGGCGGTGCCTCCTCGGTCTCTTCGCTGTCGCTCCACGTGGGTACGGTGGTCATCGGTTCGTCCCTTCGAGACTGTGACGCTGTCGGCACCTCTCCCGCCTTCCCTCTCCTAGAGAGAGGGGAGAGGGAAAGCGGGAAAGGTGGGGTGCGGGTTTCCCGCGAGTTTCCCGCTCCGGGAAACCTGGGATTGCGACCCTCACCTGCGGTTTCTCTTCCCCGTGGCCAGGTTTCCCGGTGCAGGTTTCCCAGCACCTTTCCTGTCCGTACGCCTGGGAACGTTGGACCCCGCAGGTTTCCCACGGAGAACTTGCCTATGTCCTGACATAGTTCGGTCACCGCTTCAGGTCGTAGTCATCGCGCACGCGCAACCGGGTGGCCTGGTACGGCTTCCCGCTCTTGTCCACGTCGGGCACCTTCACCTCGACGAGCTGGACCTCACCGCCCGGTGGCGGGTAGACCATCTCCTTGACTGCCTGGCCCGCCACGACGAACCTCCCGCCGGTCGCTTTGGCCAGGCTCGACCGGTTGTAGAAGTCCGGCTTGTTCAGCACCAGGTCGTACGCGACGTCCTGCAGCGCCTTGATCGGGTCGGCCACGACCTCCGTGTGCAGGTCGGACAGCGTGGGCGGCACGACGTCCAGCACCGGCACGATCGACGCCTCGTGCGGCTCCATGTGGAAGCGCAGCTTCTCCATGCGGGGCCCGTACTTGTTCTTGACGCACGCGATCGTCCGCCGGACCACCGGTAGCACCACGTCGAACTTGCCGCGCTGCGCCGACGAGCCGCGCTCGCGGCTGTCGTCCCACCCCGTGTGATGGACGATGCCGACCACGGCTCCGGTGGCCCGCTGAATCTTCCGCAGCGCGTCCACCAGCCGGTTGATGTCCTTGGCGGAGTTCTCGTCCCCGCCGATCATGTGGTCCTGCTGCGTGTCGAAGATGACGAGATCGACGTTGGCGTCGGCGAGGTTATCCACGATGGCCGCGACGACGGCGTCGTCCAGCAGGTTAAGCCCCACCTCCAGCGACCAGGCAAGATCCTCGTCGTCCTCGTCCGGGTGGGCGGCGAGCCACGCGTCGATCCTCACGCCGAGGTCGGCGCTGCCCTCGCTGGCGATGTAGACTACCCGCCCGCGCTGCGTGCAGCCGTGACCCATCCACGGAATCCCGTTGGCCACCGACAGCGCGAGGTCCAGGCCCACGAAGCTCTTGAACGAGTCGGTGGGGCCGACCAGCTGGAACACCACCCCCCGTGGCAGCGCGTCCAGCACGAGGTACGTCGGGGGAGGTCGCAGCCGGACCGTCTCGGACGATTGCAGCTGCAAGATGCCGCCCGGCCACTTCGGTGGCGGCACGTCCTCAATCTCGTCCTCGTCGGCGGTCGCCTCGATGCCCGCAGAGATTTGCGCCAGCACGGCCCGGATGTCCGGTTCGGTCGCGGTCACAACGTCCAGCCCTTCGCTATCTCGGTCAGTCGGGCGACCTCGGCCGCTTCGCGCTCGGCGTCCCTCTTGTCGCGGGCGGCCTTGCCGTACACGGCGCGCTGCGCCTTGTTCTCCAGGTCGCCGTCGTCCCACGGGTAGTCGGCGATCTTGAGCGGCGTGCGGTCGGCGATGGTGCGCAGCACCTCGAACGTCGCTTCCCACGTCAGACCGCGACCGGCGCAGCTTGCGGCCACCCGGAAGAGTTCATCGTCTTGATTCATCTCGACCGGAATCCCGGTCTGCAGGTAGACCTCCACCGGCACCGCCGTCCGCGCTGCGAACGGGTCCCTGCTGGCCGATCCCGCTCCTGGCCGGGTGAGTGAGTCGGCGAGCAGCGCGCGAGGCAGCACAGCACCACCCAGAGCGCCGAGGAAGTCAGCCACCGTCGGCCGCCAGAGGTCGTCGGCGGACAGCGCGGGCGGGTCGTTGCCGAACATCTCGGCGAACGTCACACCGCCGTCCGTCCGCGTCGTCTGGGGCGTGTCCATCCACACCGGCGTCGTCGGCTTCGTGAAGAGGTAGGGCAGCCAGACCGCGTCCGTCTCGGCCCGCTCACGGTCCCGGACCTTCCGGTTGCGCGAGGGCTTGCCGTCCTTCGGGTCTATGGACGCGGTCGCGTACAGCGACGGTCGGACCTGACTCGGTGGAGCGAGCACGTACGTCCCGTCGAGCTGTAGATCCACACCAGGGACGTAGGGGTGGCACGTCGTCCCCGACTGGCCACCGCGCGGCAGTAGGTACCACTCGTGCTCGCCGAACGGGGTGCGGACCACGATCCCGCGCGACACCTCGACCCCCACGGTGCGCAGGTGCGCGGCGAGCTGCAGCCGAGGGCGCTCGCCGTGCTTGCGATCGTGGTCGATGACGCCGGTCTGATTGATCCGACCTTGCGGTATCCCGATGTTGGCGAACGGCTCGTCGGTCCACCACTTCGTGATCTGTTCCGGGTCGTTGCTGGCCTTCTCCTCCAGCGACCACCCCGTGCCAAGCAGACCGGAGTGCGACGCCTTCGTGCCCGGCCGGACGGGGATCACCCGCAGACCACACGCCGCGTAGAAGAGGGCGTTATGGAGGTAGCCGTCGTGTGCCGTCGGCACCGGGAACCGCACGTTCAGCAGGTCACCCGAGTGCAGCACTTTCGAGTTACGCGGTACTGTCATCACGTCCTTCTTCTCGGCGAGGGACGGCAACAGTCGAGTTCGCTCGGCGGTTCGGAAAACAGGTCGGAATGGCCGAGGTCGCGTTTGAGTAGCCCTTCACGAGACCTCGCCCGTTCTGTGTCTGGGGCGGGCACTTGGTGCTCGGGCACGAGCCAGTTCGACACCGATCCGGCGCGGCCGTCGGCCCCGTGGAACTTCCGGGTGCGGATGCTCCACCGCTTGCGCGTGTCGACCAGCGACCACCGCTCGATACCGGCGGCGTCGGCGGCGGCGAACACCCGCCTGTCCAGCAGCAGCTGCCCGTGGCGGTCGATGACGTCGAGCAGGAAGTTCTCCGCCTCGTCCCGCTTGCACCGGCCGGTGCGGGTGAGGGTGTCGATTCGCCCGTGGCACGGCGCGCAGAGGGCGACCAGCGACTCTAGGTGATCTTGATACCTGAGGATCGACCCCTCGACGTCGAGCACCGGCGCGCTCACCTGGGGCCCCGCAACAGCGTGCGAACCCGGTCCGCTTGGGCGGGCGTCAATTTTGGAGCCGTCGCCGCGATCTGCGCAGCAACAGCTCGGACCTCTTCGGCGGTCATCGGGTAGCCACCGCCTCGGACCGCTTCGGTTCGGCCAGCTTGTCCTCGGTGAACAGTCGCTCCAGCTCGACCCCCAACAGCGCAGGGGTTCGCTCCCTGATGATCTCGCTAGGGCGCGACAGCCCGTAGCACGCGGACCGAAACGTCAGGTAGTCAACGCCGAGTAGCCGCGCGACGGCGGCCATGCTTCTGCCCTGCGAGCGCAGGACGGCGTGAATCGGCTGGAAGGTGGACGCGGACAACAGGAACCTCCGAAGGGCATGGATCGGCACAGGGATTCCTGATTCCGATCCGCCCTCGGCGGAAGCTCGCCTGTCGGCTGGGAGGACAGATTGTCGACTCCGCAAGTCCGGGACGCGTGCTGGTGTGTACTTTACATGCGTACACAGGGCGGGGCAACCGCCGCGTAACGATCGACTTCTACACGCGCCATTCGATTCGAACGGTGCCGGGATCGAATTTCCCGAAGCGTCCGGGAAGCAGAGTGACGGTCGCCAAAGCGTCGATCACCGCCCGCCTCGCCGCCAGGTCCAGCCCCCGCCAGGCGGCCACCGGATCCGCCGCAGACGCCAGCTGGACCAGCTGGGAGGTCCGGGCGGCGCTGGTGATCTTGCGTTGGACGACGCCCTGCTCGGCTCGGATGGTCCACTTGGTCGCGACGTAGTCCTCCTCATCAAGCACGCCACGGTCCAGCCGGTCCCGCGCCTGATCCAGACGGCGGGTCAGGGCGGCAGCTTCAGCCCGCAGCGCGGCCACCTCCTCGCCGTGGTGCACCCGCCGACCGGCGATGCTGGGCGCGGTGATGATCCGGCGCAGGCTCTTCCCCCGCCAGCGGCGGCCGGTCACCGTGGTCACCCCGTCGGCGTTCCACTCTTGCGCGATGCTCTCGGCCGACGCTCCCGATTCGATGATCCGGCGCGCGGCGTTGCACAGCAGCGCCGCCTTCGCCTCCTTGATCACCAGGACGTGCCCGAAGTTGGACGCTTTCCGGTCGCCCGGCCGGTGCTCGACGGAGTACCCGAACGGGCGGAACCCGCTGCCCCACCGACCGTCCTTGGCGATGTCCTCCTGCTTTCGCTTGTGCCGGGCCTTCCTCTTGCGGATCTCCTCGGCGGCGATGCTGGCGCGGATGCGGGCGTGCAGCACGCCCTCGCTGGTCAGCAGGTGCTGCGCGCCGACGTCCTCGAAGACGCGCAGCAGCAGCTCCAGCTCGTACGGCTCGCGCACGAGCCGGTCCTCGCCATGCACGCCTGGGTCCGGCAACACACCGGCGCGGAGCGCCCGTACCTTGGCGAGTGGCGCGCACGGGGCTGGAGCCGGTACCCCTGACCAGATGACTCGACAGTTCGATGATTCGATTAACGCCCTGCTGTTCTGGGCTATGGCTGCCTTGCCCTCGGCAGAGCGGGTGTTGTCATCCGAGAACTGGTCCCCCTCGGGCGACTCCGGCGCACCTCAGGGGGTCGGCAAAGTCCGATATGCGCGGATTGACCTGCGGTGATGGCGAGCAGAGGCCCGGATCCTGTCCCTGAGCCGTCCTTGGGGCTCCCTACCTGCAAGGTGATCGCTCTCCTCCTGGCCAGGTCAGCGCGTCCCGGCAGTCCCTCTGCCAGCGACACAGGCAGATCGGGCACCCGGCTGCATCGTCTCCACGGCAGCATTGGCGCAGCTCACAGCCCTGGTTGACGACTTTGCCGACCACGTGGCCTGCGGGCCCGTCGAGTAGAACGGCGCTCGCTGCCTTCGTCAGCCTGGCTGGCGGTCCCAAGCGCCGAGGGACCAGCCAAGTAAGTTTCGGCACATGGCCGTTCCGCCGTTTCACCGCTACCTCGACCCGGTCCTTCGGGCCACCTCCGACGGGAACGAGCATCGGGTAGCCGACCTGGCGGCAGAGGCGGCGAGTGTCCTGGGCCTGACCAGCGACGACATGCGCGAGGTGACCCCTAGCGCCAAGCGGTCCCGCAACCTCGACCGGACGTATTGGGCGGTGACGTACCTCTTCCAGGCAGGGCTGCTGGAACGCCCAGGACGGGGCGCGGCGCGGATCAGTCAGAGGGGGGCCGACGTCCTGCGCTCTGGGGCTGGGCCGGTCAGCCTGGACACCCTGCGCCAGTTCGACGAGTTCTTGGAGTTCAAGGGCAGAAAGCGGGAGGCAGGCGGCGACTCCACCGACAACGGGTCGAAGGTGGACGACACCCTGAGCGAGTCGTCGCCTGTGGACGCGATGCAGGCGCTGGTGGACCGCGCCAACGGGTCCGTGGCCGCCGAACTGCTGGCCCGCATCGTCGCCCAGCCCCCGGACTTTCTGGAGCGGGTGGTCCTGAAGCTGCTCTCCGCCCTGGGCTACGGCGGCTTGCAGGCCACCACTGAACACCTTGGCGGCCCCGGCGACGAAGGGCTGGACGGCGTTATCCGGCAGGACGCCCTCGGGCTGGACGTCGTCTACGTGCAGGCCAAGCGCTATGCGGTAGACCGCAAGGTGGGCCGCCCGGACATCCAGGCCTTCGTCGGGGCCCTGACCGGCGCTCAGGCCAACCGTGGCGTCTTCATCACCACCAGCTCCTTCACCCCGGACGCGAGGGCCTACGCGGACCGGGTGGGCATGCGGCTGGTCCTTATCGACGGTCGGGAGCTGTCACGGCTGATGGTGGACCGCAACGTTGGGGTGTCAATCGAGGAGACGTACCACCTGAAGCGCATCGACGAGGACTTCTTCGAAGCGTGAGGCCGGTGTGGACTACGCACACCCTTCTCTACGGGGGCGGCGTCCCGGCGGCTACCCGTGCCCGTCCCGCCGTGCGGAGGCACTGGCGGGCATCGCCTCAGCGCCGGTCGGCCGCCGCCGGACGCCGTGCTTGTCCAGGATGTTGCGGACCGCCGAGTGCGAGCGGTCCGTCAGCTCGGCCAGCTCGTGCAGCGAGCGCCCACCCGCGTACCCGTCGAGGACGAACCGCTCGACGCGTGCCTGCACGGCCGGGTCCGGGCGCGGCGCGGCCGTCCCGGCGAACTCCGGCAGCGGCCTCAGCTGCGGACGCGGCGGGTAGGGCACAACGGGAGCGTAGGCAGCGGTGCACGTCCACCGCGTCCCCCGGACGGGCAGGGCGGCGAGGACTTCTACCGCACGTAGGGTCGGCGGCCGTGAACAACGGGGGAGCGCTGGCGTTCTGGTCTGCGGCAGCCGACGGCGGGAGTGGGTCAGCGCCGTGGTGGCTGGGCATTGTCACCGCCGTCCTGGCCGGTGGCTTCGCACTGCTGGGCGTGCGTTTGAACCAGCGGCACGCTGCGGAACAGCGCCGCCTGGACCGGCACGAGGACCGCCGGGTGGAGCAGCGTGAGGCACTGGCCGAGGTGCTGGCCACCGGCCGGGAGTACAAGGCCAGCCTCGACGCGGTGATCTTGCGGGCCATGGTGGCTGTGGACGCCGTGGCCTTCGGTAACAGCCCGGCGGTAGACGGGCACGGCCCACTCGACAGGGCGCACAGCCGCGCGTTGCTGACCGCCCGGCTCGTTCTTCGGGACCCACCCGTGCTGGCCTACGTCACTCGCATGTCCGAGCTGATGGAAGAGATCCCCAAGCAGCTGCCCCCGATCCTGAACAGCGCCAAGGCCAACGGGAAGCGGGCCGACGTGGAAGCCGCTGGCCCCGCGTTGCAGCGGGCCGCCGGGTACGGCAAGGCGCTGGACATGCTGGAACGGATCACGCGCGAGCGGGTGGTGGATGACCCGCAGGAGGCTCGGCGGCGGTGGCGGCAGCGCGTGCGGCTGCCACGCAGGCGACAGCCGACTGCACCCGAGGTCGATGCCAGTACCTAGCCGTCCGCCCACACCACCGTCGCGAAGTTAAGGATGCGGGCCAGGACGCTAAGGGCGGCCAAGGTGTGGCGCGGGTCTGGAGCGGGCTGAGGGGAGCCTCTAATGTGGAGGCTCCCCTCAGCTCTCAACTAAGCCACGACTCACCAGTTCCTGCGATACCCGTCCGCCATGTTCTGGTGACGGCGGGCCATGTCCTCGGCCCGCCGCCTGGCTTCTGCCGCTTCCTGTACACGCGCGGCCTCTTGCTCCATGGCGACCCGGGCCAGCGTCCGTGCTCGCTCTTCTTCGGCCCGTTTGCGCATCTCGTCGCGCATGTCTTCCTCGGCGCGAATCTGCGCCCGCGTCCAGTCATCCACTCTCGTTCACCCTTCTCTCGCCCCGCGAACGACCCGGCCGACTCGTTCGCCGCGCCGAGCATCCCGTCCGTAGATGTGAGGCCCGTCATAAGTTCCTGCGAGGGAGCCGGGAGCCGCGCAGTCAGTCAGCCGCATCCCGGCGTGCGTCGAACCAGGCGCGGATGACACGCTCGGCCGCCTCGCTAGCCCCCTCAGGGGTTGGCGCGTGGACAACGAGCCCTTCGACGCTGTCGCCTGTCAGTCGGGCGATACCGATGCGGGCCTCCACCGCTTCGCCCCGGTCAAGCGCTGGCTGCAGTTGGCGGCGAAGGAGCCACGCGGCGTTCTGCAACGTCAGCTTGATGGCGTCCCAGCTCGCGTTGGTGAGGATGGCCAGCGCGAACTCGGCCACGGCGTCTGCGCCCCCGCCGAACTCGGCCTTGTTCGGTAGGTCCCGCTCCTCTCGTCCGCCGAAGCCGACCGCTCCACCTCGTGCCTTGACCCCCCGGACGAGCTGCTCGTCCCAATCCAGGTACGCCAGCCCGTCGCCGCCCCCTGCCAAGCGGCGGGGACGCGGCAGGACAGCCACAGGCGGCCCATCTGCGGGTGCGGCGCGCAGGTACTCGACAAGGTGCGAAGGGGGCCAGTTGTCATCCAGATCCGTCTGGTGCGCCATGCACCGATCCTCGCGGCGCGGACGCCCCTCGGCCCGGTGACGCGTTGCCCGGCAGCCGCCGCCCGGCAGCCGCCGCCCGGCCCCAAGATCGAAGCAGGCACCTTTGACCTAGCCATGGCCGCCACGTGCTGTGCCTCATGCCTTCGCGTACATGTCTCGCTGCTGAACTGCCTGTGCGCGGCGATCCCGGCGCGCGAGCGGGTGATCACCTGCGAGGAGGTCTCCGAGTTCGGCAGACAAGCCGACTGCACAAGTCGACAGGGCTAGGTCGGTGTCCCTGGCGTTATGAAGACACTGGGGCTCGCTCCCCCCGAGGCTGCGGTAGCGCAGATTGCTCGGCAGCCACCTTCCTACGCTCAGGGAGCTGATGTGACAGGCCTCGACGGGGGAAACGTCCCGACTTGGGTTGGAATCGCCTTCATGTCCACGTCCGTGATGCTGGCCGCCCTTTCGTATCAACGAAGCGTCCGCGACAAAGAGCGTGACCAGGCATCTCGGATTTCAGCATGGCTCTCGGTGGAGAAGGCCCCTGAGGCGAAGTTTGGAGCTGAAGGAGAGGTTGTCCTAGCTCTATCCGCTGTCATACGTGTGTCGAACCGGTCCGAGAGTCCTGCCTTCGAAATCCAATTAGTGGTGCCGCCCGTTCAAATTTTTGGCCGCGCTAGCCCACAGCAGCATGGCCCCTCATGGCCTAGAAGTCGTCGCGAGGTTACGCCAGCCGGGTTGGCGCGCCGCGCCACGACCGCCTCACCAATGCCACCTATAGGCGGGGCAAGCCAAGCCGGCTTCCGCAACGCCTTTTAGGCGCTTCGGCGCGGGTGTAGGCCCAGAAATATACGAAGTGCTAACCCTAGACGAGTTACCGCCCAACACTCGAGCCATCGCGAAGATGAGGCATGAAATAGCTCGCACGCCTGTCGTGAACGGAGAAACGGGATACGACGCCACAGTTCAGTACGCTATCGAACAACCGATACTTGTCTTTACGGACGCATTGGATCGGCGATGGCGTCGCAATGCGAACCGTCGCCTTCGGAGAGTTAAGGGCGGGCTGGGCGTGTTGGAGCCCGATAGACCTTGACTCGGGTAACTTATGGCGGGCCCCTGCCCGTGAAGTCAGATGCCCAATCGAGTCCTTGCTCTCCGGGCGACGAGGAAAAGCGCTAAGGGAGCATATGAAGGGTTTACTCCGCCAGTCGCCTCCTAGGACAGGGTTCCCTGCCTTCGCACACAACCTGACTGCACAGGTTAATGTTGACGATGAGCCCGACGCGGGGCTGCGCTAAAAATCGTGACGTCTACCACTAGACGTCTAGGACGTCTAGACGATTCTCGTTACGTTTGTCATACCATCAGTAGCGACACGCATACATAGACTTATCGAGTGACTCGTTGGCCGAGTCGCAGCGCTCTGTAGCCCCTTAATCTAATGGCGTGAAGCGCTTGACAGCATCAGAGGCGGGGGAAGATCTGTCGTGCGTTCAGGTAATAAGCGAAGAAGTCCAGCTTGTCGCGCCGTTCGTCATGGCAAGGCAGGCTGATGGCCGAACGAACTTCCACTGGCCGGTGGTGGACGCGCGATCACTGGATACGTCTGGTGATGTGGGTCCTCTTCGGATGTGTCGCTTCATTGTTGCCTCTCGCTATACAGGCTATCAAAGGAATAAATTCGCCCGGTGGCCCAACCTTCACGGCCGTCTGTGGCAACGGCGAACTCCTGATAATCAGCGCAGTGATAGCTGCGGGCGTACTTGGAGAACTTATCCTAGGACTGAGTCGCAGTCCAGATGTCATGTTCTTCTTAGTCCTCAGCTTTGCGTGTGGCGCTGAATTGGTAATCGCATCTTTATGGTATGCGGACTTGAGTGATGCGTTGACTGCCGCAGAGATATCAGGCGCTACTGCTACTGACGCAGACCCAGATCACTACGCCATCGCCGTTTCAAGTACCATCATGTTCGGACTTACGGTACTCACCGGTGGCTTCTCTATGTACGCAGCCTCACGCGTGAAGGAGGGGTGAGATGTCATCCGAAATGTGGTTCGTCGGGGCCGCAGCAGTACCCCCCATCCTTGCTGCCATAACGAGTTACCTCGCCTTCCGACGGAAGTCCAGGCAGCGCGCGCAACCCAAGGTTCTTGTCGTGGTGGACGGCAAACGCGTTGAATTCACGCCCACTCGCGAGGAGTCGGATCGACTCGGGTCCATCTTGGCCGCGCACGGCCCCGGCAACGGATGACTTCCGAGCGGCATTTGGCGCGGGGAGCGAAGGGGCTCGTGGCGGACCTCGTTAGTCGTGATGACGCCGCGTGGGAAGAGTGCCACAGGGATTTGGCGGCGGCAGCTCGACTGAGGGGGCGGACACCTACGACACGACGGTGCCGGCTGACCGGTCCCCGACCTCGCGCATGACTACCGGGAGCCGGACGACCCGCTGACCGAGCTGCTGGCCCTGCTCCGGCAGAACCGACGGGAGGTCGCCGTGAGCCTGCGGGGGCCGGTCAAGTTCCGTGTGCTGGACCGAAGGGAGGACGCCCACCGGCTGACACGCTGCGTCCGCCGCATGGGCTGGTCGCCGGACCCGCTGAGGCAGGCGTGAGCAGCGCGGCCAGCTAGTTCCGCGCGGGCTGCCCACCCCCGCCCTGAGCGGCTTACTAAGGGACACCCCACAGCGGAACCCATGACTGCGTCACGCCGGACAATAACCTTGATCGACGGTGTTGAATAGGGGCGCTCCCGCATGCCGCCTAGTGCCCGAGAGATAGCCGCCTCCCGGACTGCGCACTTTCTCAGCGAGTGGCTAGCACTCTCCAAGTGCCGTTCACGTTCTCTCTTTTACTGGGTCCCCACCGCCAGAATCGGGGCCGCGAGCCTTCACCGCGACGAAACCCTGCTTAAGTGCCTCGTCGGCGGTGATCGACCGGGCCGCCGCTGCATATGTCTCCAGCCGACTGAGCCAGTACCTGCCCACGGTCGCATTTCGTTTCCGCTCAACCTCGACGTATTCTGCTATCGCCTCCCAGACGCTGTATAGGCGCACGTGCAGGAAAGCTATAACCTTTCGCTCGTCGAGGAGGCCGAACGCCACAAAAGTGACCGCGTTCTGAAAAAAGTAGGCAATCTTGATCACGGCCGTCCTTGCGGGATCCGGCAGGTCGAAGACGCCCAGCTCCGAGGAGTGTTCCTTGGCGAGCCTCGAGACGACGTAGTTGTAGTCGTCGTGAAATGCCGGGTCCCGAAATTCAGACATAAGTTGAAGGAAGGCGGATACATGATACGCCTGTCGTGACATCCTTTGCTGGCGGATTCCTAGGAAGATTGACGAAATGAGAGCAGCAAATGACACGACCACGGCAACGACGCTAATGGGTAGGGATGTGTTCACAGATTCGACCCTCCGTACATGCCGGTCCGGGCAGCCTCTAACTGAACCGTACGCCTATGGGGAACTGGCGGGGATCCGAGTGGGACGAATCGCGGGGCCACATACGCCCCGGGCCCGGCTCAGGGCGCACTGTTCTAAAGCCGCCTTCAGGGCGGAGGTTGCCTGACGCGGTACTAGCTGCGCCGGTACGGGTCGATCTGCAGAGTGCCCATGATCTCCCAGTGGTACGCGATCCGCTCGTCCGTCTCTTCAGACGAGATCGTCCGCGCCCAGTCCTTCCGGTACAGCTCGTCCAGGACCCGACGCTCCTCGGCCGCGTCGCGGATGTCCTGCCGGTCGGCATCGGTGAACCGCCGGATGGTCATGCCGGGAGACTCCTCGATTCGGTCACGGTCCGCAGCGGGGTGGGGTGGAGATCCCTCTGCCCACCCTTTTCAAGATCACCACGGTGATAAAGGCCCGCTACCCTTTCACTTCTCCAAGGTTCCGTGCGCTTTGTGAGCGCGCGCGTATGCGCGTAGCTGCATAACCATGCAGCGTGCAAGAGGCGTTGGTCCTCAACCCAGCCGTTAACGGTGGCGGGCACAGAGTGAGGGCACACCACGGTTGACGAATTGGTGCAGTGGGGTGAATGAAGGTGCCCAGAGAGCAGGTAATTGTGGGCGTCCGGGGGCAGTGAACTCCACCCGCCACCCCACCCCACCTGCGTGTTTGTCCCCGTGATCTTGCAGGTGCCTTCTAAGCACTTGGTCGCAGGTTCGATCCCTGCCGGGCGCGCCCACGGTCCTCGTGCGCCTGGCACGAGGCCACCGCCCCGTTCCTCGAGGCCGCCTGTTGGCGGATCCGTGACGCTGCGGTGACGGCATCGCGGGAGCATCGTCCGGAAGACCCGTCCGCGACGATCTCGATGGCACACCCGGAGGGACCCCTCTGGCACCCATCCGCACGCGCGGGGCACGCCCTGGGTCCCGGCACCGGACGGGTCGCAGCGTCGTCTCCAGAGGGGTCCTGGCAGCCCCGTCGAAGAGCTACGAGGAGCCCCCTCCGGAGGAGCCCATCCGCGAACCTCGCGGTGGACGTGTCCAGGAAGGGAGTCGTCATGTACGGATGCCAACCCGTGCGGGGACGGACTCGGCGTGCAATCCGGCCGGCCGTCGTCGTAGCCGTGGTGGCCTCGGCCGGCCTCGTCAGCCCCGTGGCCGCTCAGGCGCAGCAGGTGACCTGCCTGAACCTGACGCCGACGCACATCGGCACGGAGAGGAACGACACACTCGTCGGGACCAACGGTCGAGACGTGATGATCGGGCTGGGCGGGAACGACACCATCCGCGGACTGGACGGCCCGGACGTCATCTGTGGCGACTACGGGGACTCCAGCACCCGGCCACGGCCTGGTCGGGACACCATCTACGCGGGGCCCAGCGGGGCCGGTGCGTTCGATGTCGACCAGGTCCGAGGGGAGGAGCGCGGCGACTGGCTCCGTGGTCAGGAGGGCCGGGACGAACTCGAGGGTGGTTCAGGTGGGGACGAGATCCACGGCGGCCCAGGAGCCGACGACCTCAACGGCCTCGAGGGCAACGACGTCATGTACGGCGGCCCGGACGACGACATGCTGCGCGAGTCGAATCCCAACGGGGGCAACGACCGGCTCTTCGGCGAGTACGGGAACGACCAGCTCGAGGGTGGCGACCACGACGACCGGCTCGATGGGGGGCCCGGCACCAACACCAACGACGGCGGGGACGGCTGGGACCGGTGCATCAACCCGAACCGGGCGATGGGCGCGCTGAACTGCGAACGCCCGTGACCTCACCGAGGCCCGCAGCGGCCGGCGTCGCCAGGCGGCGGCGGCCCTCGGCCCAGGGAAGGCCGGCTCAGTCGTCTCCGAGAGGAGCGCTGTCCGACACGTGACGGCGGCGCTGGCTCTGGCGCGCTGGTCGCCTGTGTCGTCCCAGGAGGTCCTCGCGGTGGGCACGGGTGGGCGACCACACCGCCTCCTGCGACCCCGTCGGCGTAGGCGCACCCACCCCGCGCCGCTGTGCCCGACGGCCGACCGGACGGTCAGCGGACGCGCTGCTCCCACGGCGTCCAGCCGATGGCCGGGGCGACGTGGCGGGCGATCGTCTCCAGCAGCCGAGCGTTGTACTCGACGCCGAGCATGTTGGGCACGGTGAGCAGCAGGGTGTCGGCCTCACCGACGGCGGCGTCCCCGGCCAGCTCCTCGGCGAGCTGGTCGGGCTCGCCGACGTAGCTCTTGCCGAAACGGGCGCGCACCCCCTCGAGCAGGCCGACCTGGTCCTCACCCGAGCGCTCGCCGAAGTACTGCCGGTCGAGATCGCTGGTGACCGGCAGGACGCTGCGGCTCACCGACACCCGCGGGGTCCGCTCCCAGCCGGCCTCGGCCCAGGCGGCGCGGTAGCGGGCGATCTGGTCGGCCTGCAGCTCGTCGAAGGGCACGCCGGTGTCCTCGCTGAGCAGCGTGGAGCTCATCAGGTTCAGTCCCTGGCGGGCGGCCCACTCCCCCGTCGTCCGGGTGCCGGCCCCCCACCAGATGCGCTCGGCCAGGCCTGGCGACTGCGGCTGGACCGCCAGCCTGCCCGGCATGCCGCCGGTCATCCGCGGATCGGCGTCCACCAGGCGCTCGCCCCGGATCGCGGCCATGAACAGCGCCGTCTTCTGCCGGGCGAGGTCGGCGTCCGTCGAGCCCTCCGGCGGCACGTACCCGAAGGCCTCCGAGCCGCGCAGCGCCGTCTCGGGCGACCCCCGGCTCACCCCGAGCTGCAGCCGCCCGTCGCCGAGCAGGTCGGTCGCCGCGGCCTCCTCGGCCATGTACAGCGGGTTCTCGTAGCGCATGTCGATGACGCCGGTGCCCACCTCGATGCGGCGGGTCCGCGCGGCCATGGCGGCCAGCAGCGGGAACGGCGAGGCCAGCTGCCGGGCGAAGTGGTGCACCCGCACGTAGGCCCCGTCGAGCCCGACCTCCTCGGCCGCGACGGCCAGCTCCACGCTCTGCACGAGGGCGTCCCGCCCGGTCCGCACCTGCGAGCCCGGGATCGGCTGCCAGTGCCCGAACGAGAGGAACCCGATCCGCTTCTCCATCACCCTCACCTCTCATCGCTCCGCTGCGGTCGAGCACCAGGAGCCCCGCCCGTGTTCCCGACGACGGCCAGCACCACCCCGGGCGGGAGCCCGGCCGCACATCACCCGTCACTCCTGCCTCAACGTGCTCAAAATGTGACTGTCTGTGGTGAGTCGACCACGACTCTCCGTCCACGAGTTCCCGGGCTGGACGGGTCCTGTCCCGCAGGCTGTGCGGGTGAACCTGAGCGCCCACGACGTGTCGCGTCCCCAGGAGGGGACCGCCGGCGCCGCCGCCGGCTCGAGGCTCCGCGCGATCGACACCCTGCTGGCCGACCGCGGACAGCTCTTCCGCGCGTTGTTCGTCACCGCGCCGATCCCCAAGGCCCTCGTCGACCTCGACGGCCACCTGCTCGTGGTCAACGACGCGCTGTGCGTCATGACCGGCCGGACGCCGGAGGACATGGTCGGCCGGCACGTCGACCTGCTCGCCCACCCGGACGAGGCCCCGGTGCCCGACCGCGCCGACGGCCCGCTGGACCCGTGGCTGCGGGTGGACGGCGAACGGCGGCTGCGCCGCGCCGACGGCACCGAGCTGTGGGCCACCCAGTCGCACGAGGTCATCCACACCAGCACCGGGACGCCGCAGTTCGTCGTCCTCTCGCTGATCGACGGAACCGACCGCCGCCGCGCGGAGGAGGACCTGGTCCGGCGGGCCTTCACCGATCCGCTGACCGGCCTGCCCAACCGGCGGGCCCTCAACGACCGGCTCAACCACGCCCTCGCGCTGTCCCGCCGCCGCGGGCTGCAGGTCGGGCTGGTGCACCTCAACCTCGACCGGTTCCAGGCGGTCAACGACGTCCTCGGCAACGAGGCCGGCGACCAGCTGCTCATCCAGGTCGCCGACCGGCTGCGCTGGAGCACGCGGGTCGAGGACACCGCCGTGCGGCTGGGCGGCGACGAGTTCCTCATCCTCGCCGAGGACGTCGAGGACCTCGACGGCCTGCGCACCATGGCCGACCGGCTGCTCGGCGTGCTCGACGACCCGTTCCTCATCGGCAAGCGCGAGATCGTGCTGTCGGCCAGCGTGGGCCTGACCCTGGGCTCCGACGTCGCCCCCGACGACCTGCTGCGCCAGGCGCACGCCGCGCTCACCCGGGCCAAGGCCGACGGCAGCCGCGCCCGCATCGAGGTGCACGACGGCGGGCTGTCCGACAGCGAGGTCGACCAGCTGCAGCTGGAGGCCGACCTGCGCAACGCCCTGGAGTCCGACGAGCTGCGGCTGTTCTACCAGCCGATCGTGTCGCTGCACGACGAGACGCTGCTCGGCTACGAGGCGCTCATCCGCTGGCAGCACCCCACCCGCGGGCTGCTGCCGCCGGGGGCCTTCCTCACCGCCGCGGAGGACAACCGGCTCACCTCCCGGCTGGGCGCCTGGGTGCTCCGCCAGGCCTGCTTCGACGCCGCCGGCTGGCCGGCCGGCCTGCGGGTGCACGTCAACATCTCCGCCCGCCACCTCGCCGAGCCCGGCTTCGCCGAGCTGGTCACCGACGCGCTGGCCGAGTCCGGCCTGCCGCCGGAGCGGCTGGAGCTGGAGATCACCGAGTCGACGGCGCTGTTCGCCGCCGACGCGACGCTGCACGCGGTGTCCGAGGTGACCGACGCCGGCGTCACCCTGGCGCTGGACGACTTCGGCACCGGCTACTCGGCGATCACCGCACTGCACCGGCTGCCCATCCACACGGTGAAGATCGACCGCTCGTTCGTCGCCGACGTGGTCACCGAGCCCTCGACCGCGGCGCTCGTGCAGGGCCTGGTCCAGCTGGGACTGGGCATGGGCCTGCAGGTCATCGCCGAGGGCATCGAGGACCTCGACCAGGCCGACTGGCTGCGCGAGCACGGCTGCGAGATGGCCCAGGGCTACGCCTTCGGCCGGCCGGCGCCGCTGCCCGCCACCGTCCCGAGCACCGGGGACGTCGACCTGACCGGCACCCTGCCGCCCGGCGAGGTCACCGTGCAAGACGTGCTCGACGGCGAGGCCGTGGTCGCCTCCGGGCTGCCGCCGGTGCCCCCGCCCCAGCCGCCGGCGACCCGGGCGATGACGGTCGACGAGCTGGTCTCAGAAGGCCTGCCCACCGAGGACCGCCGGCTCGACACGGACTAGGGGCACCGCTCCGTCCAGGAGCTGGCCGCGAGCCTGCGAGCGGTGGGGGGCAAGGGGTCCTTCTCCGAGGGGTGCGGAGGACGGGGTCCTTCCACGGTGGGGCAGGGGTCCTCGTTCAGCCGCGCGGCAGCGCCAGCGGCACCGGCCGCTTGGCGGCGCGGCCGTCGCCCGAGGACCGGCCGCGCAGCCGCCGGCCGATCCACGGCGCGACGAACCCGCGCACCCACGCCGCCTCCTCGGCCAACGCCGCCCGCAGTGCGCGGCGCGGCTGCGGGGGCAGCGGGGTGTGCCAGTCGTCGTCCACCAGCAGGCCCAGCGCGGTCGCCGCAGCCAACGCCGTCCGGCGGTGGCCCTCGGCGGTGAGGTGGATGCGGTCGCTGTCCCACATCCGCCAGTCCTGCACCCACCGGGCGCCCCACTGGTCGAGGACGACGGCGCCGTGCCGGGCCGCGATCGACCACAGCGAGGCGTTGAACACCGCGACCCGGCCGCGGGTGCGCCGCAGGATCGGCGTCTGCCGCGGGTCGACGCCGGTCGCCAGCAGCACGTCGGCGCCGGCAGCCCGGAAGCGGACGACGGCGTCCTCCAGGTCGGCGGCGAGCCGGTCGGGGTCGGCGCCGGGGCGGAGCAGGTCGTTGCCGCCGGCGACCAGGCTGACCAGGTCCGGCCCGGCGGCCAGCGCGACCGGCACCTGCTCGTCGAGCACCTGCGCGAGCAGCCGGCCGCGGATGGCCAGGTTGGCGTACTCCACGTCGCCGTCGGCCGCGGCCGCCAGGTGCTCGGCCAGCCGGTCGGCCCAGCCGCGGTACTCCCCCGGCCGCTGCGGATCGGCGTCGGCCAGCCCCTCGGTGAACGAGTCGCCGAGAGCGACGTAGCGGCGCCACGTGGTGCGGGAGGGTCCGAGCTGCACGTCCCCACTCCAGCACGGTGACCGGACACACGCCGAGCCGCCCTGGGAGGCTGGCCGCGTGCGGACGACGGGCAGCAGGGAGGTCTACCGAAACCCGTGGATCCGGGTGCGGGAGGACGTGGTGGAGCGCGCCGACGGCAGCACCGGGATCTACAGCGTCGTCGAGAAACCGGACTTCGCGCTCGTGCTGCCGTACGAGCGCGACGGCTTCTGGCTGGTCGAGCAGTTCCGCCACCCGATCGGCCGGCGGGCCTGGGAGTTCCCGCAGGGCACCTGGACGGCGGGGTCGGACGGCTCCGCCGAGGAGCTGGCCCGCGCGGAGCTGGCCGAGGAGACCGGCCTGCGCGCCGGCTCGCTGCGCCACCTCGGGCACCTGGACCTCGCGCCGGGGCTGTCCACGCAGGAGTTCGACGTCTGGCTGGCCACCGACCTGGCGCAGGGCCCGACCGCCCGGGAGGCGACCGAGGCCGACATGCGCTCCGCGTTCGTGAGCGAGGCCGAGCTGCGGTCGATGGTCCGCGACGGCCGGTTCACCGACGGGCCGAGCCTCGCCGCCTACGCCCTGCTGCTGCTCGCTTGAGGACCCCCCTGCCCCCCACCGTGGAAGGACCCCGTCCTCCTCATCCCTCGCACGCTCGGGGTGAGCCTCGGGACGGGGCCAGCGGCGGGACCCTGCACGGGGGCCGCCGTCCGGGTCATCGACCGGCGCACACCGTTCGGCCCGGACCGGGATGTGGTCGACTGGCCGCCATGCCGGTCGACCCCGCCACGTTCGCCGAGGCGCTGCGCCAGTACGCCGCCGGGGTGTGCCTGCTGACCGTCCGCGACGACATCGACGACGTCGGTACCACCGTCACCTCGGTGATGAGCGTGTCCGCGCAGCCGCCGCTGGTCGCTGTGGGGCTGACCGCGGGCGGCTACCCGGCCGAGGTGCTGGAGGAGGTGGGCCGGTGCGCGCTGACCGTCCTCGCTGCCGAGCACGCCATCGTGGCCAGCCGGTTCTCCTCGGCCGGGCGGCCCAGCGCCCGCCACCTGCTCGAGTCGGTGCCGTGGCAGCGGGCGGGGGACAGCGAGGCGATCGTGCTGGACAGCGGGCTAGCGGCGCTGGACTGCCGGCTGGAGCGGCTGGTCGGGGCCGGCGACCACGTGCTGGCCCTGCTGGAGGTCACCGGCGTCCCGGTGCTGGCACGCGGCGGCGCCCCGCTCGTGCGGCTGCGTGGCCGCTACGTGGACGAGACGGGCTCGCTGGCCGGGCGCGCCTGAGGGAGGACCCCCTGCCCTCCCGCTGGCAGGCTCGCGGCGGGACCCTGCAAGGGGCCGAGCTTCGGGACGGGGCCGGCGGCGGGACCCTGCAGGGGGCCATGGGCAGGCATCCTCGGCGGGTGTCACACACGGGCCCCGGGCGGTGCTCTAGGGACATGGACCTCGTTCGACGGGCACGACCCGAGGCCGTCCTGGCCCTCCCGGGCGCGGTGCAGCGGAGCGCGGGCGTGCGGATCGGGGGGACGGACGGCGTGGCGGTCCCCCGGTCTGCGGCCACCGGGGCCGTGCGTGCCGACCTCGACGAGGTGTTCCGCCGGGAGTACCCGCGGGTCGTCGGCGTGGCCGCCCGGGTGCTCGGGTCCCGGGACTCCGCCGAGGACGTCGCCCAGGACGTGTTCCTGTCCTTCGGCCGTTCCTCCGTGCCGGCCGGTGAGGCCCGCGGGTGGCTCTCGGTCGCCGCGGCCCACACCGCGCTGAACCTGCTCCGCTCGGGTCGCCGCCGCGCCTCCCGAGAGGAGAGCGCCGCCGCGGCGGACGACGTCGTCGCGCCCGACGTGGCCGACGCGGTCGTGACCCTCGAGGAACGCCGCCGGGTCCGGGCCGCGCTGGCCCGGCTGCCCCGGAAACAGGCCGTGGCCCTCGTGCTGCGGCACAGCGGCCTGAGCTACGCCGACGTCGCGGCGGCGCTCGATCTGTCCCCCGGCAGCGTCGGCACCACGGTGCGGCGCGCCGAATCCGCCCTGCGCGAGGAGCTGAACCGTCATGCGTCATCCGACTGAGGGCGTGCTGCGCCGACTCGTCGACGAGCCGGCCGGGGTCTCCGACGCCGACCGGCAGCACGTCGCCGACTGCCCCGTCTGCCTCACCGGCCTGGCCGCCGCGCGCGAGGACGCCACGGTGGTCGGGGCCGCGCTGCACACCGACGGCGCCGCGGACGTCGACCCGGCGGCCGCCTGGCAGCGGCTGTCCACGGCGCTGCCCGCCCGGGCCGCGGTGCCGGCGGCACCCCGGCGGCGGAGCGGGCTGCTGCGCCGCCCGGCCGCCGCGGCGCTCGCCTTCGCCGTCGTCCTCAGCGGCGCCGGTGTCGCGGCGGCGAACGACTGGCTGCCGATCTTCCGCACCGAGCAGGTCGCCCCGCTCGAGGTGAGCCCCGACGACCTCGTGGCGCTGCCCGACCTCACCGCCTACGGCGACGTCGAGCTCACCGGCGACGACGGCCCGCAGTCCGTGCCCGACGCCGCGGCCGCCCGGAACGAGACCGGCCTGGAGGTCCCCGAGGTGGCCGACCTGCCCCGGGGCGTGGACGGCGAGCCGGTGTACCAGGTGGTCGGTGAGCTGAGCGGCGTCTTCACCTTCTCCGCCGAGAAGGCCGCGCAGGCCGCGGCGGCGTCCGGGGAACCCCTGCCGCCCGTGCCCGCGGGCCTCGACGGCAGCCAGGTGCGCCTCACCGCGGGCCCGGGCGTCGCGGCGGTGTGGTCGCAGACGTCGGGGCTGCCCACCCTCGTGGTCGGCCGCGCGGTGGCGCCCACGGCGTCGTCGTCCGGCGTCCCCTTCGAGACCGTGCGGGACTTCCTGCTCTCGCTGCCGGGCCTCCCCGAGGACGTGGCGGCCCAGCTGCGCACCTTCACCGCCGACGGATCGACCCTGCCGATCCCGGTGCCGGTCGACCTGGTGGAGACCTCGCAGGCGGAGGTCGGCGGCCTGCCCGCCACCGTGCTCGAGTCGCGCGACCAGGCGCTGGCCGCCGTGGTCTGGGTCGAGGACGGCGTCGTCAACCTGGTCGGTGGCGCGCTGGGCACCGACGAGGTGCTGGCACTGGCCCGCGAGCTGGGCTGACGATGGCCGACGCACCTCCGGTCGCGGCTCCCGGCGACGCCGCCGTCCGGGCCGCGGCGCAACTGGTCCGCGACCTGCCCCCGACCCCGGCCCTGTGGTGCGACGGCCTGCGGAAGCGCTACGGACGGCGCACGGCCGTGGACGGCGTCTCGCTGTCCGTGGGCCGCGGTGAGGTGGTGGGCCTGCTGGGGCCGAACGGGGCCGGCAAGACCACCGTCATCAAGATGCTGCTGGGGCTGGTCCGTCCCGACGCGGGTGAGGTGATGGTGCTCGGCCGGCCCGGCGCCGACCCGTCCGCCCGCGCCCGCGTGGGCTACCTGCCCGAGCTGTTCCGCTACCAGCCCTGGCTGACCGCGGCCGAGGTGCTCCGGCTGCACGTCCGCCTGGCCGGCGCCGACATCCCCCGGGACGAGCAGCACGGCTGCCTGGAGCTGGTCGGGCTGGGCGCCCGCGCCGGGGACCGGGTCGGGGGCTTCTCCAAGGGCATGCAGCAGCGGCTCGGGCTGGCCGTGGCGCTGGTGGCCCGCCCCGAGCTCGTGGTGCTCGACGAGCCGACCAGCGCCCTGGACCCCCTCGGCCGGGCCGACGTGCGCGACGTGGTGCTGTCGCTCCGGGAGCGTGGCGTGGCGGTGGTGCTGAACTCGCACCTCATCGGCGAGGTGGAGCGGGTGTGCGACCGGGTGGTCGTGCTGGACCGCGGCCGGGTCGCCGCCTCCGGCACGCTGGCCGAGCTGCTCGGTCAGCGCGAGGTCCGGCTCCACCTGACCGGGGTGAGCCCCGCGGCCGAGGCGCGGCTGGCCGCCGCCGGGCCGGTCGAGCGCGAGGGCGAGTGGTCCACCGTCGCGCTGCCCGCCGACGACGACGGGGCCGCGGTGCCCTCCCTGGTGCGCGACCTGGTGGGGCTCGGCGTGCAGGTCCACGCGGTGGAGCCGGCGCGGATCAGCCTGGAGGAGCGGTTGCTCGGCATCCTGCGCGCCGGCTCCGGGGACGGCCGGCCGTGACCGCCCGCGCGGTGCTCACGATCGCGGCGCTCACCCTGCGCGAGGCCTCGCGGCGGCGGGTGCTGTGGGCGCTGGTCGCCCTCACGGCCGCGCTGCTGGTGCTCAGCGGCTGGGGCTTCGCCCGGCTGGCCTCCGTGGAGACCGAGTTCGGGGCCATGACCAGCGGCCAGGCCCGGCTCGTGGCGTCCCAGCTGCTCAACCTCGTCATGTTCGGGATGAGCCTGATCGCGGCGCTGGGCACGGCGTTCCTCGCGGGGCCGACGCTGTCCGGTGAGGTGGAGAGCGGCATCTCCCTCGCCATGCTGGCCCGGCCGGTGCGGCGCTCGACCGTGCTGCTCGGCAAGTGGCTGGGGCTGGTGGCCTTCGGCAGCGGGTTCGTCGTCCTCGCCGGCCTGGCCCAGTGCCTCGTCGTCGAGCTGACCGTCGGCTACTGGCCTCCCGACATCGTCGGCGCACTGGCGCTGCTGGCCGGGCAGACCACCGTCCTGCTGACCCTGGGCCTGCTGCTGTCGACCGTCGTGTCGCCGATGGCATCCGGCGTGGTGGCCGTCGGGCTGTTCGGCGCGACCTGGATCGCCGGCGTGGTCGGCGGCATCGGGCAGGCGCTGGGCAACGACGACGTGGCCCGGGTCGGCACGGTGTCGCGGGTGCTGCTGCCCACCGACGGGCTCTGGCGCGGGGCCATGCACTCCCTGCAGGACCCGTCCGCTCTCGCCCAGTTCGGCGTCGAGCTGGAGGGGTTCCCCTTCCTCAGCGAGGCCCCGCTCACCGCGGCGTACCTGGCGTGGACGGTGGTCTGGGTGGCGATGGTCTGGGGGCTGGCCGCGCTGGCCTTCTCGCGCCGCGACCTGTGAGCGGCCCCCGTCCTGGATCCCTGCCAGGCCCGCGGGCGGGAGCGGCGCACCCCTGACCCCGGTCCGCGCCCCGGAGCACCGGCCTGAGCTGGCGAAGGGCAGGGAGGACGGGGGCCTTCCACGGTGAGGGGACGGGCAGTCGCCTTTGCGGGGGCCGGCCGCGGGGGTGCGAGCGGCTGGGGGGCGAGGGGGTCCTTCAACTAGCGTCGGGACCGATGAGCGAGCCGTTGAACCCGTCGGAGTCCGCCGTCCGCCGTGCCCTCACCCGCGCCGAGCGCGGGGTGACCCTGGACGCCGTCGAGGCCGAGACGGTGCTGCACGCCCGAGGGCTGGGCGAGGGCGAGCCGCTGGACCGGCTGCTGACCGCGGCCGGCCGGATCCGCGACGCGGGGCTCGCCTCCGCCGGGCGGCCGGGAGTGGTGACCTACAGCCGCAAGGTGTTCATCCCGCTCACCCACCTGTGCCGCGACCGCTGCCACTACTGCACGTTCGTCACCACGCCCGGGCAGTTGCGCGCCCAGGGCAAGGCGCCGTTCCTCTCTCCCGACGAGGTGCTCGACATCGCCCGGGCCGGTGCCGCGCTGGGTTGCAAGGAGGCGCTGTTCACCCTCGGCGACCGCCCGGAGGACCGCTGGCCGGTCGCGGCCGAGTGGCTGGAGGCCCACGGCTTCGACTCCACGCCGGCCTACCTGCGCGCCATGGCGATCCGGGTGCTGGAGGAGACCGGGCTGCTCCCCCACCTCAACCCCGGGGTGCTGAGCTGGGAGGAGATCCAGCGGCTCAAGCCCGTCTCCGCCTCGATGGGGATGATGCTCGAGACGACCGCCACCCGGCTGTGGTCCGAGCGGGGCGGCCCGCACTTCGGCAGCCCCGACAAGGAGCCCGCCGTCCGGCTGCGGGTGCTGGAGGACGCCGGCCGCTCCGCCGTCCCCTTCACCACCGGTGTGCTGCTGGGCATCGGTGAGGACTACGCCGAGCGGGTGGACGCCGTCCTGCAGATCCGGGCCGCCGCGCAGCGGCACGGGCACGTGCAGGAGGTCATCGTCCAGAACTTCCGCGCCAAGCCGCGGACGGCGATGGCCGCACACGACGACCTGGAGCTGCAGGAGTACGTCGCCGCGGTCGCCGTCACCCGGCTGCTGCTCGGCCCCGGGGCGCGGGTGCAGGCGCCGCCGAACCTCTCGGACTCCACCGAGCTCGGCCTGCTGCTGCGCGCCGGCGTCGACGACTGGGGCGGCGTCTCCCCGCTCACCCCCGACCACGTCAACCCCGAGCGGCCGTGGCCCAACACCGACGAGCTGGCCGCGCTCACCGCCGAGGCCGGGTTCGAGCTGCGCGAGCGGCTGGCCGCGCAGCCGCCGTACGTGCTCTCCCCCGAGCCGTGGCTGGACCCGCGGGTGCGCCCGCACGTCGCCGCGCTCGCCGGCCCCGATGGCCTCGCCGTCGAGGGACGCATCCCCACAGGACTGCCGTGGCAGGAGCCCGACGAGGCGTGGACGTCGTCCGGGCGGACCGACCTGCACGTCGAGGTCGACACCACCGGGCGCACCGGCGACCGGCGCGGCGACTTCGACGCCGTCTACGGCGACTGGGCCGAGCTGCGCTCACGCACCGAGAGCGCCCGCGACGGGCACTCGACCGCGCTCGCCGCCGGCGACCCGACGGTGCGCGCCGCGCTGGGGCACGCCGAGACCGACCCCGCGGGGCTGTCGGACGCCGAGTACCTGGCGCTGCTCGGCGCGGGCGGCCCGGACCTCGACGTGCTGTGCGCGCTGGCCGACGCCGTCCGCCGGGACGTCAACGGCGACGACGTCACCTACGTCGTCAACCGGAACATCAACTTCACCAACGTCTGCTACACCGGCTGCCGGTTCTGCGCCTTCGCCCAGCGGCGCACCGACGCCGACGCCTACACGCTGTCCCTCGAGGAGGTCGGGGCGCGCGTGGACCGGGCGTGGGCGGCCGGTGCGACCGAGATCTGCATGCAGGGCGGCATCCACCCCGACCTGCCCGGCACCGCCTACCTCGACCTCGCCCGCGAGGTGAAGCGCCGGCAGCCCGGCATCCACCTGCACGCCTTCTCCCCCATGGAGATCGTCAACGGCGCGGCCCGCACCGGGTTGTCGTTCACCGACTTCCTGACGGCGGCTCGCGAGGCAGGTCTCGACTCCGTTCCCGGGACGGCGGCGGAGATCCTCGACGACGACGTCCGCTGGGTGCTCACCAAGGGCAAGCTGCCGACGGCGACCTGGCTGGAGATCATCACCACCGCTCACCGGGTGGGCATCCCGACGACGTCGACGATGATGTACGGCCACGTCGACACCCCCGCCCACTGGGTGGCACACCTGCGCACGCTGGCGCGGGTGCAGGACGAGACCGGCGGCTTCACCGAGTTCGTGCTGCTGCCCTTCGTGCACCACAGCTCGCCGATCTACCTGGCCGGCGTCGCCCGCCCCGGGCCGACGGTGCGGGAGAACCGGGCCGTGCACGCCGTCGCCCGGCTGCTGCTGCACGGGCGGATCCCGAACATCCAGACGTCGTGGGTGAAGCTCGGGGACGTCGGCACGCAGGCGGTGCTGCAGGGCGGGGCCAACGACCTCGGCGGCACGCTGATGGAGGAGACGATCAGCCGGATGGCCGGCAGCACCAACGGCTCGCTGAAGACGATCGCCGAGCTGGAGGCCGTGGCCGCCGCGATCGGCCGACCGGCCAGGCAGCGGACGACGGAGTACGGCACCCCGTCGGCGGAGCGGCTGGCGACCGCCCGCTCCGAGGAGGGCCGCCGCGCCCTCGACCTGTCGGTTCTGGCGACACCGACCACGACGACGTAGGCGGGCTGAGGCCGCCGCGGATACGCATGCCGCGCGATCAAGGTCCTACTGCTGCTCCGCGTCGCAATCGCCAACGCGCCGAGCTCCCGCTCGCTCCGTCCCAGCGCAGGAACCAGTACCGTCGGCCCACTTCGGAGGGGGCCGCGGTGGAGGATCTGGAGAAGGCGTTCAAGGCGATAGAGCCATACCTGCCGGCATCAGTGGCCGATTGGCTCCTGACGGTCGTCACCGTGTTGGTTGCCCTCGGGGTCCTTTTCACCGGCCTGAGCTGGTTGGGCAAACCGTTGAGCTACATGGGCAAGCTCATCGCCGGTCTACAGATAGGCAAACGACGGCACGAGGCTGCGCGAAGAGCTATTTTCATCGACTCGATAATCGGCCGGATCGAGCAGATCGACCAGAACGCTGAATGGACTGACCGTAGATACACCGAGCTTGAAGCTGAAGTCGAAGCCGAGGGGGATCGGAAGGGTGTGGGCTTACTTCCGCGACTTCTCTTCTCCACCGGCGGCCGACGGCGGGAACGAACCCTTGGGAAGGCCCTGAGGACGAGCAAGCATCCTCAGATCCTCCTGCAGGGAGACCCCGGGAGCGGCAAGAGTGTCGCGCTTCGTCATGTGGCCCTCGACATGGCAAGACGAGCCAAGAAGGCCGGGCACCGTACGCGCCTTCCGCTCTATGTCAGTTTGAAGGATTTCAGGCCCGCAGGTGAACACGTCGGTGCCGATGATGTCAAGCATTACATCCTGGACGCGGTGTCCGATCTGAACGACGCCAGGCAGACGAGATATCTTCGCGAGCATTTCGACGATGGACTCGACTCCGGTCACTGGTTTCTGCTGCTGGACGGCTTCGACGAGATCCCGGAACTGCTCGGCGCCGTCGAAGTGGATCAGACGATCCACAAGTATGCCAACGCCATAGCCGCCTTCTTCAACGGAGCCTCCCGCTGTCGGGGCGTCCTCGCCTCACGCGAGTACAGAGGGCCGACGGACGATCTCCCCTGGCCACGGTTCTACCTCGTCAGTCTATCGGAGTCCCGCAGACGAAAGTTCATAAAGCGCGCCAATCTTGACCCGGAGGCGACTCGGCTGCTGCGAACCCACTTACCGAACGCGTCGAGCGATGTACGCAGGCTCGCAGACAACCCGATGTTCCTCGGATTGCTGTGCGAGTTCGTCGAGCATGAACGGGCGTTCCCCGATACAACACACGCAGTCTTCGAGTCGCACGTGGTTCGAGCCTTTGAGGACGGGGGGGAAGCGGACCGGATCTTCGGCATCTCGAAGGCCCGGATCCGGGAGGTCGCGGAACAATTTGCCTTCTGCATGGCAGCGGACACAGGCGTGGGGTTGAGCGTCGCGCTGCCGGACCTGGAGGCCTCCATGGCCCGCAACCACTTCATCCTCGAGTCGGCGGATGAGGCGACTCGCGTGGCCAGGGCGCTCCGGTACATCCGCTTGGCGCGATCCGAGCCGTCACATCATCAGATCGAGAATCCACCGCTCAGTTTCTCTCACCGTCGTTTTCAGGAGTATTTCGCTACCTGTCTCGTTCTCAAGAACCCGACCATCGTCCCTGAGGCAGCGCTCCTGACGGATGGCAGATGGCGCGAAACCGCCGTCACGGTGCTCCAGATGCATCCACCTACTCAAACCGTCAAACTCATCGCCACGGCCAATAGGCTGATGGATGAGCTCGTGGAGCAGCTCCCGCCGGTGCCGGACACGGTCGACAAGGCGAGCGACCTCGCCCATTCCGACCCCTTCGCGTGGCCGCCACGAGCTATACATCTACTAGCACTACTGGACGCGGGCCTTGCCACCGCCCCCAACAGCCAGTCGGACGTCATTCGAGACAAGGCGGGTCGTGTGCTCTCAGGCGCAAATACCGTCGGGATCATCACGGATAGGAAGTGGGCCCTGGACGTCGCTGGAACCGCACCGGATCACGTCCTCTTGAGCCTGATCCGCACTTCGTTCGCCACGGGGAGTTCGTGGCTCCGCGAAGCCGCCTTTCGCCAGATCGGAAGAATCAAACCGCTGCCCGAGGACGTCTCCCAGGCAGTCTGCTTCGGCCTGGTAACTTTCGCGAGCGGAGGACGACTACGCCAGGAGTGGCCCGCCCTCAAGGCGCAGGTCTCGAACCTGAACCCCTCCGCCCCCTTTCTGAATGCAATGCGACTGCTCCTGATCGCGCCTATCGCCGACCTTCTCGCTCACGCATTATGGGGTGCGCTGCTCCTGACCTCGGGAGTCAACCCCGCGACGGTCATCCTAGCTTCGCTTTTGTCATACCTGGGATTCACGGTGCTCCGTGGGACCACTGGTTTCGCATGGACGGTCAGTGGACACGCCCTGCCAACACTGATGCGGGTTCTGCGCGGGCTCGCGGGTAGGACGTCCTGGTTTGACACGATCATGGTGGCCTATGGTCTGTTCATCACGAGAATCCTCATGATCGGTATCGTGCCCAACGGGCTGTGGCTGACCCTGGCGCTTGCATACCTCTTCACCTGGGCACCCTCGGTCATCACGGTCGTGCGCTTCAATTCGCTGCAGGATCGAAACCTCGCCTACGCTTTTCCACAGCTGCTCGTAGCGCGCCTCGTCACGAGGGCGATACACAAGCTCCTCCAGCGCTGGGGCTGGAAGACCGTGGCACTGAGGGTGGCATACATCACAGCGCTCGGAGTCGGCTTGATCTTCACCCTCATCTTGATGTCAAATACTGACGTCGGCCGCCAGTACGTCGCCCCGGCGGCGATCGTAGTATTTGGCGTCTTTTTGGCGGCCGCCGCCATCGCAGCGGTCGTGCAACTGGTCCGTCTCGCGCTCGACCTGTACCAATACCGCCGTTACCACCGACGAACACCAACTTCAGTGGGGGCTTCGGATGTGGTCCGGCTGTTCGAATCGTTCAGGACTCCGGGGTTCTTGACCCGGACCTTCAAGTTGCTCCGTCGGAACAGAGTCTTCGCCCGGAGTCCTGGAACGGAGCCAGCTCTGCGCGACATTGCTTGGGTGCTGGAGTTCATCAGGGTGGACATCGCCTCGCGAGCCAAGGAAGGTCCCGAGGAGTTGAAGCGTCGAATGGCTGAGAAGATCGTTGTCTGGCCAACCTTGAGGACGGCCGAAGTCGCGCGGTGGGTTGCTGCCGATGAAAGACGGGCTCGCAGGAGGCTCGAGGCGCTCGGCCCTGATTTCGCGGACGAGGTCGGGTACGCCCTCGAGCAGGCGATCGCGGCACAACGGAGCGAAGCCGGGGAAGCGGCCAGAGTGAAAAGCTTCTCTAATCTCTGATCGGAGGTCGGTACTCCGAGGCGCCTCCTCGCGACGACAGAACGACGATCAGCCGGATGGCCGGCAGCGAGAACGGCTCGCTGAAGACCATCGCCGAGCTGGAGGCGATCGCCGCGTCGATCGGCCGGCCCGGCCGCCAGCGCACGACCGACTACGGCACGCCGTCGGCGGAGCGGCTAGCCACGGCCCGCTCCGAGGAGGGCCGCGGCGCCTGGACCTGTCGATCACCCCGGTGAGATCCGGCGAGATCGCCGATCTCGCCGGGGTCAGCCGCGGGTGTGGCGGAGCGGCGGGAGCGTCCAGGTCGCGCCGAGCCAGGCGTCGAGATCGGGCTCCAGCGGGGACAGCCCCGCCCCCGGGTAGGGCGTGAGCTCGCCGAACCACAGCTCGCCGTCCACCTCGTAGCAGTCGACGCGCAGCATGTCGAAGCCGTCGGCGAGGGCCGTGGCCGCCTTGAGCAGGTCCTCCAGGCGCTCGGGCGGGTCGGCGTCCGGACCGGGCCGGTAGCCGATCGTCCAGGGCAGCGGCTCCCACTCCGGGGAGTAGAGCCGGGTGCCGTGGTCGTCGTCCCGGCCGGTGTGCAGCTCGACCAGCCGGGGCTCGCCGCCGACGACCACCACCTTGAGGTCGGCCGGCACCACGCCCGGGACGCCGATGAACTCCTCGACCAGCAGGCACGGCCGCGCCCGCCGGTAGGCCCACTCCTCGCTCTTGCGCCAGTACCGCTCCTGCACCCAGCCGGCCGTGCGCCGGCGCAGGTCGGCGACGTCAGCGGGCCCGCGGCCGAACAGCCGCCGGATGCAGGAGTGGTTGGGCTTGAGCACCCAGTGGTCGGCCAGCTCGACGTCCGCCAGCTCGCCGACGTCGGTCCCGGCCCAGAGGGTCTCCGGGACGCGCACCAGGCCCGGTGCCAGCCGGCGGGCGTGCTCCTTCATCGCCAGCTTGTCGCAGGTGGGCGCGAGCAGGTCGCGTCGGTCGAGCGTGATTCGCCAGTTGAGCTTCTCGGTGAAGGTCCGTGGTCGCAGGAGCGGCGGGAGGTGTCCGGTGGCCTGTCGGTAGAGCAGGGTCCGGCGCACCGGCGCCGGCAGGACGCCGGAGCGCGGGACGAGCACCCCGCAACCCCAACAGCCGGGACGGCGACCGGCAACCGCAGGACCGCGTGCTCGCTGGTTGCGGGGTACCTGACGGTGATGCGGACGGCGGTGGGATGGGCCGTGGCTGCGGTCGTCGGCGTGCTGATCGCCTGCACCTCGACCGTGGCGGGGACCGCCTCCCCCGGCGGGCCGCCCGACCTCGAGGCCGCGCTGTCGGTGCAGCTCCCCGGTCTCCGGCCGGTCGACCCACCGCCGCCGCCATGGCAGCTCTGCACGACGGCACCAGGCACGCGGGCACCGCGCCTGGACCCCGCACTCGGGGAGCCGGTGACCCGCGGCTACGCCTCCGAGGAGATGGCCCTGTACGCCTACGCCTGGGCCACGTCGGCGCCGATGGTCGCGGAGGCGATCCTCGGTCAGGCGGAGATGGAGGCACCGGACTGCACGTCGGCACCGCCCTCCCCAGGCGGCGGCGCGGGTGCACGAACGGTGGACGGCTGGACCGGGTCGGGGTGGAGCGGCGTCACCATCCGCACCGCGGTCTCCGGACCAGGACCGGCCGTGGACGAGACCCGCCTCGTGCACGCCGAGGAGGTGGTCGTCCTCGTCATCGCAGCGGGAGACGAGCCCGACCTCCGAAGGGTCGACGACTACCTCGCCGCGGTCGCCGACCGACTGCGCTGAGCACTCCCGTCAGCAGGTCCCCCTACGGTGACCGCCATGGCGAAGCAGGTGATCCCATTCCTCATGTTCCAGGGCGACGCGGGGCCGGCGCTCGACCTCTACACGTCGCTGTTCGCCGACGCGCGCGTCGTGGACCTCACCCGGTGGGGAGCCGACGGTCCCGGCGCCGAGGGCACGGTCCAGAGCGCCACCTTCACCATCGCGGGCCAGGAGTTCCGCTGCTTCGACAGCCCCCCGGTCCACGACTTCACCTTCACGCCGTCCTTCTCGATCTGGGTCGAGACGGCGTCGGAGGAGGAGCAGGAGCGGCTGTTCGCGGGCCTGTCCGAGGGCGGCGCCGTCCTGATGGAACTCGGCGACCACGGCTTCAGCCGCCGGTTCGGCTGGGTCAACGACCGCTTCGGCGTCTCCTGGCAGCTCAACCTCGCCTGAGCCGACCGCGCGTGCCGGAGCAGGACCGGGTAGGACGGGACGGTGCGAGCCATCGTCTACACCGAGAACGGCGACCCCGACGTCCTGGAGCTCATCGAGCGCCCCACCCCGGAGCCCGGCCCGGGTGAGGTGCGGGTGCGGCTGGCCTGCTCCGGCGTCAACCCGACCGACTGGAAGTCCCGGCGCGCGAACCCGCCCGGCGCCGACGGCCAGATTCCCGACCAGGACGGCTCCGGCACCGTCGACGCCGTCGGCGAGGGCGTGGACCCGGTGCTGGTCGGCGAGCGGGTGTGGGTCTGGGAGGCGGCCTGGCAGCGCCCGCACGGGACGGCGGCCGAGTACACCGTCGTCCCCGCGCGGCAGGTCGTCCTGCTCGGCGCCGGGCCTTCGTTCGAGCTCGGCGCGGCGCTGGGCATCCCGTTCCTCACCGCGCACCGCTGCCTGACCGTGGCCGAGTCGCTGCCCGACCGGCTCGGCCCCGGGGCGCTGACCGGCTCGACCGTCCTCGTGCAGGGCGGGGCCGGCGCGGTCGGCAACGCCGCGATCCAGCTGGCCCGCTGGGCCGACGCGACGGTCATCGCCACGGTGAGCAGCCCCCGGAAGGCCCAGCTGGCCGCGGCGGCCGGGGCCTCGCACGTCGTCGACTACCGCGAGCAGGACGTCGTCGCCGAGGTGCGCAAGGTCGCCCCGAAGGGCGTGGACGCCATCGTCGAGGTCTCCGCCGCGACCAACGCCGCCGTCGACGCGCAGGTGATCGGCCTGCACGGGGCGGTGGCCATGTACGCCGACGACGGCGGGGCGGAGGTGACCGTGCCGGTGCGCGCGCAGATGAACGCCAACGCGCGCTGGCAGTTCGTCCTCGTCTACACCGAGCCCGAGCGCGCCAAGGCGATCGGCGTGGAGGACGTCAACGCCGCCGTCCTGGACGGCGCGGTGCGGGTCGGTGCGGACGCCGGCCTGCCGCTGCACGTCTTCCCGCTGGCCGAGACCGCGCAGGCGCACCGGGCGGTGGAGGACGGCGCCATCGGCAAGGTGCTGGTCGACGTGACGGCCTGACAGGATCGCGGGGTGCCTCGCGTCTTCGTCGCCCCGGACAAATTCAAGGGATCCCTGACCGCCACGGAGGTGGCCGCGGCAGTGGCACGCGGGTTCACCGCCGGACGCTCCGACGTGGAGGTCAGCTGCCTGCCCGTCGCCGACGGCGGTGACGGCACGCTCGCCGCCGCCCTGGCTGCCGGGTTCGAGGCGGTCCCGGTCACCGCGACCGGGCCGACCGGTGAGCCGGTGGAGACCGCGTTCGCGCGGCTCGGGGAGGTCGCCGTCGTGGAGATGGCCGACGTCTCGGGCCTGGCCCGGCTGCCCGGCGGCCGGCGCGCGGCCCGCACCGCCACCAGCCGCGGCACCGGCGAGGTGGTCGCCGCGGCGCTGGCCGCCGGCGCCCGCCGCGTCGTCCTGGGCATCGGCGGCAGCGCCACCACTGACGGCGGCGCGGGGCTGCTGCAGGCCCTCGGTGCCGAGCTGCTCGACGCGGACGGCGCACCCATCGGGCCCGGTGGCGCGGGGCTGGAGCAGCTGGCACGGGTCGACGTCAGCGGGGTCGCCACCGCGCTGGGCGGCGCCGAGGTCGTCGTGGCCTGCGACGTGGACAACCCGCTGACCGGTCCCTCGGGCGCCGCCGCGGTCTACGGCCCGCAGAAGGGCGCCACCCCGGACGACGTCGTGTACCTCGACCGCTGCCTGACCCGGCTGGCCGACGCCGTCGCCGACGCCACCGGGCGGGACCTCCGCGACGAACCGGGGGCGGGCGCCGCCGGTGGGGTCGGGTTCGCCGCCCTCGCCGTCCTCGGGGCGCAGCTGCGGCCGGGCATCGACCTGCTGCTGGACCTGCTCGGCTTCGAGCGGCTGGTGGCCGGCGCCGACCTCGTGGTCGTAGGTGAGGGGTCGCTGGACGAGCAGAGCCTGCGCGGCAAGGCCCCGGTCGGCGTGGCCCGGCGGGCCCGGGCGGCCGGCGTCCCCGAGGTGGTCGCCGTCTGCGGGCGCCGCGACCTGGACGACGCGGCGCTGCGGGCGGCCGGCATCGACGCCGCTGCCGCGCTCACCGACATCGAGCCGGACCCCGACCGCTGCATGGCCGAGGCCAGCCTGCTGCTCGAACGCCTCGCCCAGCGCGTCGCCGCCGAGCACCTGCCGACCCCGGCCTGACGGCGCGTCCGAGCGCGCTGCCGCGCCGCGCCCGCGGTTTCACCAGGAGGCAAGGACGCGCGCGGGACCGCCCGAACCCTCCTCGAACGGGATGAGGCCGACCACGATCGTGGCGCCCGTGGGTGAGATGCGGTCGAGGTGGGCGAGGTTCTCCAGCCCGTAGCGGTCGGCGCCGGTGAGCAGGAGGTGGGTGTCGAAGGTCGTGGACACGCCCGGGTCGATGCTGAGCGTGTCGACGCCGAGGCTGCCGATGCGCCGGCGTTCCAGCAGCCACTCGCAGGTGTCCGCACCGAAGCCGGGGAAGTGCAGCGTCCCCGCCGCGTCCGCGCCGCGGTAGGCCTCAGGATCGCCGAACCTGGTGCCCCAGCCGGAGTGCATGAGCACGGCGGCGCCGTCCGGGATGCGGCCGTGGCGCCGTTCGTGCGCGCGGACGTCGTCGATCGTCACGACGGTGTCGGGCTCGTCCGCCGCACGCGTGCTGATGTCGACGACGACGGCGGGCGTGACGAGCTCATCCATCCGCAGCTCGGGCGCGAGGCGACCGCCCGGCGTGAAGTGTCCCGGCGCGTCGACGTGGGTGCCGGTGTGCTCGAAGAGGCGCCACTCCTGCAGGTAGTAGCCGTTCTGCTCGATCGTCACGACGGTGCGGCGAGACGGTGCCTCGGTCGGCACGAACATCGGCAGGCTCGTGGTCAACGGGTACGTGAGGTCGCACAGGCCGCGTCGGCCCCAGCTCGGGGCTCGCGGTGTCCGGTCCTCGGCCCGAGCGGTGCCGGTCAGCGCAGCGGTCACGGCCGCGGCCGCTCCGCCCACCAGCGCCGTCCGCCGGGAGAAGCCGGCCCCGGTCCCGTCGCGGTGCTGCTGCGCCACCCTGCCGGTGTGCTCCGTGCACATGCGCGCTCCGTCGTCCCCGTGTGATCGGGCTGCCCTGGGCTCGGGCGCCCGCGCACCATAGCCCTGGGACCGGCTGCCGGACCGCACCTTGCTGCGCGGTGCCCACCGCCGTGCTGGGGGACGACCTGACTCGGCGAGATCGCCGGACACCGGCCAACCGCACCGTCCCGCCACGAGCGTGCGAGTGGCGGGGGGGCAGGAGCGGCCACCCTTCAGGGGCCCGCTGGCCCCGTCCCGGGTCCCGCCCTGAGCCTGCGAAGGGCGGGGAGGACGGGGTCCTTCTACGAGGCGTGGGGGAAGGGTGGTCCTCCCTCAGCCAACGCCGAGGTCGCGGGCGATGAGCATCCGCTGCACCTCGCTGGTGCCCTCGCCGATCTCGAGGATCTTCGCGTCGCGGTAGAACCGGCCCACCGGGAACTCGTTCATGAAGCCGTAGCCGCCGTGCACCTGGGTCGCGTAGCGGGCGTTGTCCATCGCCACCTCGGAGCTGTACAGCTTGGCGACCGAGGCCTCCCGCCCGTACGGCTCGCCGCGCAGCATCTTCTCGGCGGCCCGGTAGTAGGCCAGCCGCGCGGTGGAGGCGCGGACCTCCATGTCCGCGATCATGAACTGGATCGCCTGGTTGCGGCCGATCGGCTGACCGAACGCCTCGCGCTGCGCCGCGTACTTCACCGACTCGTCGACGCACCCCTGCGCCAGCCCGACCGCGAGCGCGGAGATCGCGATCCGGCCCTCGCCGAGGATGGAGAGGAACTGCGCGTAGCCGCGGCCGCGCTCCCCCACCAGGTTCTCCGCGGGCACCCGGCAGTCGCTGAACGACAGCTCGCGGGTGTCCGAGGCGTTCCAGCCGACCTTCGAGTACCGCTTGCCGACGCTGAAGCCCGGCGTACCCGACGGGATGGCGATCGCCGAGATCTCCTTGCCGCCGTCGGGCCGGGTGCCGGTGACCGCGGTGACGGTGACCAGCTCGGTCAGGTCGGTGCCGGAGTTGGTGATGAACGCCTTGGACCCGTTGACCACCCAGGAGCCGTCCTCCAGGCGCGCGGTGGTGCGGGTGGCGCCGGCGTCCGACCCGCCGCCGGGCTCGGTCAGCCCGAACGCGGCCAGCGCCTCGCCGCTGCACAGCCGCGGCAGCCACTGCTGCTTCTGCTCCTCGGTGCCGAACCGGTAGATCGGCATCGCGCCCAGCGAGACGCCGGCCTCCAGGGTGATCGCCACCGACGAGTCGACCCGCGCCAGCTCCTCGAGCGCCACGCACAGGGTGAAGTAGGTGCCGCCCGACCCGCCGTACTCCTCGGGGAAGGGCAGGCCGAACAGCCCGAGCTCGCCCATCTGCCGCACGATTGCGGTGGGGAACTCGTCGGCCTCGTAGAACGCGCCGATCTGCGGGGCGACCACGTCCTGCGCGAACTCTCGCACGACCTTGCGCAGGGCCTCGGTCTCCTCGTCGAGCCGGTAGTCCAACATCACGTCTCCTGCTCAGGGGAGGTGGCCGGTGGGGTCACCACGGCCACCCGCTCGTCGAGCCGGACCTGTTGGCCGGCCGTCACGCCGAGCTCGGTGACCGTCCCCGCGAGGGGTGCGGTCAGCACGTGCTCCATCTTCATCGCCTCGACCACCAGCAGCGGGGCGCCGGCCTCGACCCGGTCGCCGACCGCCGTCTGGACCAGGGTCACCGTCCCCGGCATGGGTGCGGTGACGGCGCCGTCACCGGCCGCGCCCTCGACCGTCGAGTGCAGCCGCTCGTGCTCGCGCAGCGCGACCACCCGTCCGTCGGCGGCCAGCCACACCTGACCACCGGAGTGGACGACGGCGTAGCGGCAGGTGACCCCGTCGAGGGTCACCGCCAGCTCACTGCCACTCGCGGTCACCTCGGCAGGCACCGGGTCGGTGGACCCGACCTGCACCTCGGCGGCGGACGCGCGGCCACGCACCCGCACGGTCACCTGCTCGCCGCCCGCGGCCTGCAGCCGGCGCACCGTCCAGGCCGGCTCGCCCAGCCGCCAGCCGTCGGGGACGTCCCAGCGGTCGACCACCGGCCCGGCCGGCTCGGCCTCCAGCTGCAGGGCCAGCGCGGCGGCCGCGTACACCGCCGGCGGCACCGGCTCGGCGGCGGTGAGCGTCTCGCCGCGCCGCTCGATAAGGCCGGTGTCCAGCCGCCCGGCGACGACGTCGGGGTCGGTGAGCAGCGCCCGCAGGAACGCGGTGTTGGTCGGCACCCCGAGGACGGCGGTGTGCCCGAGCGCGCCGACCAGCCGGGCGCGGGCGGTGTCCCGGTCGGGGCCCCAGGCGACGACCTTGGCCAGCATCGGGTCGTAGTCGGTGCCGACGACCGAGCCGACGGCCAGCGAGCTGTCGAGGCGCACGCCCGGTCCGGCCGGCTCGCGCAGGCCGAGCACGGTGCCGGTCTGCGGGAGAAAGCCGCGGGCCGGGTCCTCGGCGTACAGCCGGGCCTCGACGGCGTGCCCGTCGAGCACGACGTCGTCCTGGGTCAGCGGCAGCCGCCCCCCGGCGGCGACCCGCACCTGCAGCTCGACCAGGTCCAGGCCGGTGACCATCTCGGTGACCGGGTGCTCGACCTGCAGCCGGGTGTTCATCTCGAGGAAGAAGAAGTCGCTCGGCCGCTCGGCGTCGACGATGAACTCCACCGTGCCGGCGCCGGTGTAGCCGACCGCGCGGGCGGCCTCGACGGCGGCGGTGCCCATCGCGGCGCGGGTGGCGGCGTCCAGCAGCGGGGACGGCGCCTCCTCGATGACCTTCTGGTGTCGGCGCTGCAGGCTGCACTCCCGCTCGCCCAGGTGGACGACGGTGCCGTGCGCGTCGCCGAGCACCTGCACCTCGACGTGCCGCGCGGAGCCGACGTAGCGCTCGACCAGCAGGGTGTCGTCGCCGAAGGAGCCGCGGGCCTCGCGCCGGGCACCCGCGATGGCGTCGCCCAGCTCGGCCTCGGCACGCACCACCCGCATGCCCTTGCCGCCGCCACCGGCGCTGGGCTTGAGCAGCACCGGGAAGCCCACCTCGACCGCGGCGGCCGCGACCTCGTCGTCCGACATGCCCGGCTCGGTCCGCCCGGGGACGACCGGGACGCCGGCGGCCACCACGGTCTGCTTGGCGCGGATCTTGTCGCCCATCGCCTCGATCGCGGCGACCGGCGGGCCGATGAAGACGATCCCGGCCTTCTCGCACGCCCGGGCGAACTCGACGTTCTCGGACAGGAAGCCGTAGCCGGGGTGGACCGCTTGCGCACCGGTGCGGACGGCGGCGTCGAGCACCCGCTCGATCGAGAGATAGCTCTGCGCCGCGGGCGCCGGGCCGATCGGGACGGCGACGTCGGCCTCGCGGACGTGCCGCGCCCCGGCGTCCGCTGCGCTGTACACGGCGACCGAGCGGATGCCCATCGCGCGCAGCGTGCGGATGACCCGGACGGCGATCTCGCCGCGGTTGGCGACCAGGACGGTGTCGAACACGGCTCAGCACCCCGCGCCAGGGGTGCGATCAGGCAGCCTTCCGGGTGCTCTTCGCGAGCACCTTGTCCGCCTTGTCCAGCTTGACCAGGCGGCGCTTCTTGACCGTGTAGCCCGGTGGGAGCGTCCCCTCGGCGAGGGCCCGCAGGGGACACCGCTTGCAGCGCGGCTTGTCCTGGCAGCACTTCTTCTTGGGCATGCGCCCGGGCTTCCCCACGGGGCGAGGTTAGCCTGGCCTTGCTGACCGGTCCACAGGCACCCCGGTGCCACGGGATAGCGTGCGGGAACCGCCACCGCACACGTCCGGGAGTCCCGATGGCCGCCCCTGCCTTCGTCGAGCTGCTCAACGCGCAGATCGGCAACGAGTTCGCCGCACACCAGCAGTACGTGGCGTGCGCCGTCTACTTCGACGAGCTGACCATGCCCCGGACGGCCCAGCTGTTCTTCGACCAGGCGCTCGAGGAGCGCGAGCACGCCATGATGATGGTCCAGTACCTGCTGGACTCCGACGCGCCGGTCCGCATCCCGGGCATCTCCGCCCCGGTCAACGAGTTCTCCGACGTCGTCGCCCCCGTGGCGCTCGCCCTGGAGCAGGAGAAACGGGTCACCGAGCAGATCAACGCGCTCATCGGTGTCGCCCGGCGGGAGAACGACTTCGCCTCGGACCAGTTCATGCAGTGGTTCATCAAGGAGCAGATCGAGGAGGTCAGCAAGATGAGCGACCTTCTCACCATCGTGAAGCGCTCCACCCACGACCTCGAGACGATCGAGGACTACGTGCTCCGGGAGGTCACCGCCGAGGCCGCCGACCCGACCGCGCCACCGGTCGCGGGGGCCTGAACCGGCGACGATCCGCCGCTCACATCCGGAAGACGCCATAGCCGACCTCCTCGAGGGGCGCGTTCGCGCAGGCGGACAGGGCCAGGCCGAGCACGGTGCGGGTCCGGGCGGGGTCGATGACGCCGTCGTCCCAGAGCCGGGCGGTGGCGTAGTACGGGTGGCCCTGGGTCTCGTACTGGTCGCGGATCGGCTTCTTGAACGCCTCCTCGTCCTCGGCCGGCCACTGCTCGCCGCGGGCCTCCAGGCCGTCGCGGCGGACCTGGGCCAGCACCGACGCCGCCTGCTCCCCGCCCATGACCGAGATGCGGGCGTTGGGCCAGGTGAAGAGGAACCGGGGCGAGTAGGCCCGGCCGCACATCGAGTAGTTGCCGGCGCCGAACGAGCCGCCGATGACGACGGTCAGCTTGGGCACCCGCGCGCAGGCCACGGCGGTGACCATCTTGGCGCCGTGCTTGGCGATGCCCCCCGCCTCGTAGTCGCGGCCGACCATGAACCCGGAGATGTTCTGCAGGAACAGCAGCGGGATGCTGCGCCGGTCGCACAGCTCGATGAAGTGCGCGCCCTTGAGCGCGGACTCGGCGAACAGCACGCCGTTGTTGGCGACGATGCCGACCGGGTGGCCGTGCAGCCGGGCGAAACCTGTGACCAGCGTCTGCCCGTAGAGCGGCTTGAACTCGGCGAACCGGCTGCCGTCGACCAGCCGGGCGATGACCTCGCGGACGTCGTAGGGCGTGCGCGGGTCGGGCGGCACCACGTCGTAGAGCGACTCCCGCGGGTGCAGCGGTTCCTCGGCCGGTTCGACGTCCCACGGCCGGGGCGCGCGCGGGCCGAGGGTGCCGACGATCTGGCGGACCAGCTGCAGCGCGTGCGCGTCGTCCTCGGCCAGGTGGTCGGTGACCCCGCTGACCCGGCTGTGCAGGTCTCCCCCGCCGAGCTCCTCGGCGGTGACCACCTCGCCGGTCGCCGCCTTCACCAGCGGCGGGCCGCCGAGGAAGATCGTGCCCTGCTCGCGGACGATGACCGCCTCGTCGCTCATCGCCGGGACGTAGGCGCCACCGGCGGTGCACGAGCCGAGGACGGCGGCGACCTGCGCGATGCCCGCCCTCGACATCGTGGCCTGGTTGTAGAAGATGCGGCCGAAGTGCTCGCGGTCGGGGAAGACCTCGTCCTGCATCGGCAGGAAGGCGCCGCCGGAGTCGACCAGGTAGACGCACGGCAGCCGGTTGTGCAGCGCCACCTCCTGGGCGCGAAGGTGCTTCTTCACCGTCATCGGGTAGTAGGTGCCGCCCTTGACGGTGGCGTCGTTGGCGACGACGACCACCTCGCGGCCGGCCACCCGCCCGATGCCGGTGATGATCCCCGCGGCCGGCGCCTCGCCGCCGTACATGCCGTGGGCGGCCAGCGGCGAGAGCTCCAGGAACGGGCTGCCCGGGTCGAGCAGCGCGTCGACCCGCTCGCGCGGCAGCAGCTTGCCCCGCGCGGTGTGCCGCTCGCGGGCCCGCTCCCCGCCGCCGAGCGCCACCCGGCGCAGCTGCTCGGTCAGGTCGGCGACGAGCCCGGCGTGCGCCTCGGCGTTGCGCGCGGCGGCCGCGCCGTCGGTCGTCGACCTGCCGGCGAGCACGGGGGCGTCCACGGCCGGGATGTTAACCGCGGTTCACGACGGGGGTCAACGAGCGTTAACATCACCGCCGTGACGGACGCCAACACCGCGTTGCACGCGGACGCGGCCCGGCCGTCGCGCCGCGAGCAGATCCTGCTAGCCGCGGCGCAGCTGTTCGCCGAGCGCGGTTCGCGCGCCGTGGGGGTCGACGACGTCGGGGCGGCCGTCGGGGTGACCGGGCCGGCGATCTACCGGCACTTCGCCAGCAAGGACGCGATGCTCGCCGAGATGCTGCTGCGCATCAGCGAGCGGCTGCTCGAGGGCGGCACCGCGCGGGTGGCCGCCGCCGGGGACGACCCCATGGCGCAGCTGCGCACGCTGATCGCCTTCCAGGTCGACTTCGCGCTGGACAACCCCGCGCTGATCACCGTGCACGACCGCGACCTCGGCTCGCTGGCCGACGAGGATGCCGCGCAGGTGCGCTGGCTGCAGCGCCGCTACGTGGAGGTGTGGGTCGACGTCCTGGGGCGGGTGCACCCGGCCTCGGACGCCGCGACCAACCGGGCCAGGGCGCACGCCGTCTTCGGGCTGGTCAACTCCACCCCGCACAGCGCCGGCCGGATGCCCCGCCGGCGGACGGCGGCGCTGCTGGCCGCGATGGCCGAGGCCGCCGCGACCGCCTGAGCCCCCGATGATCAGGTGAGCTGATCGTTCAGGCTCCTCCCTCACGATGGGTGGTGAGGGAGGGGCCGGTGGGACCAGGTCACCTGATCATCGAGAGCCGCTCAGGGATTGGGCTGCGGCACGGGCAGCACCAGCGCGGTCGAGGCGACGGCGTCGAGGTCGGCGGCCGAGCCGGTCGACCCGGGTCCGGCCCAGGCGGTCTCGACGATCGTCACGGTGCCGCCCGAGACGGCGCTGGCGTACTCCGCCCCGGACAGCTGCACGGGACCGCCCGGGTAGCGGACGCCCTCGCGCAGCAGGTCGCTGACGTTGCCGCTGCCGTTCTGGTCGGCCAGCGCGCGCAGCGCCAGGGCGCCGCTCGGCTCACCCATGTCGGCCGCCCACACCGAGACGACGACCGGCCGGCCGCCGACGTCGGTCGAGTACAGCGCCCGCGCCAGTCCCGCGCAGTCGGTGGCGGTGAAGAAGTCGGCCACCGCGCCGTAGGCGTTGCCGACGCAGGTCGGGTCGCTCTGCACCCACTGGGCGACGAAGGTGCGGCCGTCCACCGTCTCGATCTGCCCGGGCTGCGGGCCGCCGGCGGCCTCGGCGGGCGCTCCGGCCTGCCCGGCGGTGGACGGTGCCGCATCGGCACTCGCCTCGTCGCCCCCGCCGAACAGTGCGGTCACGCCCACCCCGAGGAGGACGACGAGCAGCAGGGCGGCCGCGACGAGCAGCGCAGTGCGCCGCGGCGAGGGCTGCCGTCGGCTCGGCCCCACCAGGGGGACGCCGGCGGCCCGGGTCCCGGACACGACGGGCGGCGCGGCCGGGGGCTGGACGTGGGCCGGTGGCACAGCGGGCTGGGAGGCGACCGGCTCCGCGGCGACCGGTTCGGCGGCGAACGGTTCGGCGGCGGCGAACAGCCCGCCGAGACCACCGCTCTCGTCCTCGCGCACGCCGACGGTGGGCCCGACGAGGGTGTCCATCGGCCGGGCCGGCGCGGCGACGGCGAGGTCCTGGGCGCGCGCGTAGGCCGGGGCCGCCGCACGGGCGGCTTCCTCGTCGGCGCGGATCGCGGCGGCGGCCACGGCTGCAGCGGCCGCCGGGTCGACCAGCGGGCGCAGCGGCTCGGGCGCGGCGGCGTGCGGCGCCGGGTGGTGTGCCGCCGGCACCGGGGCCGCTCCTCCGGCCTCGATCCCTGCCACCGCCGCGGCCATCGCGGCCGGGGCGAGCAGCTCAGGTGTCCGCAGCACGTAGGGCGAGTAGGGGAAGCCCTCGCCGTTGAGCTCCTGGGTGGTCGGCACCCGCCCGTCGAGCTCGAGGGCCTCCAGGGCGGCGCGCACGTCGGCCGTCGTCCACAGGCGCGGGTTGGCGACGCCGGTGTAGCGGGCCGAGCGGGCGATGCCGAGCAGCAGCGAGCGGGGCTCGAGCAGCGCGACCTGGTCCCCCTCGCCCAGGTCGCCGTCGGCAGGGACCAGGCCGGAGAGGTCGCCGACCAGCACGGTCAGCCGGGCGATCCGGCCGGGCTCCAGGCCGGCGCGGCGCAGCCGCACGGCGGTGTCCATGCCGGCGCGCATCAACCCGTCCAGCGGGGTGGACCCGCCGCCGGAGAGCTGCAGCACCTCGCCCGGGCGACCGGCCTCGGGGCCGACGGTCCACGACCCCTCGGGCAGCGCGGTGACCACGCCGCGCTGCCGGGGTACCTCGGCGATGCGGACGACGGCGAACCCCTCCGGCACGAAGAGCACCGCGTCGGAGATCCGGCGGCCCACCGGTCCGTCGAGGACCGGCAGGGAGGCGACGACCGCACCCCGGACCGCGCCGCCGGTGTCCCAGCGGGTCAGTTCGGCGAAGAGCGCACGCTCCCCCGCCGTCTGCAGCGGCCGGGGGGTCAGGGCCAGCACGTGGGTCCTCCGGGGCAGGGAACGGGGGCGGTGGGACGGCACGGGGCCGCGGCACGCCGGTTCGGAGCGCGGTCGCCGGGAGGAGCGGTCTCCGACGCTACGGCATGTGACGGGCCGGTCCGGGACACTCAGCGGGTCGGCGCGCCGCCCGTCACCAGGAGGCCGGGCGTCTCCCCGTGCTCCTCGAGAGGCGTGCGCCAGGCGGTCAGCGAGCGGCTGCGGGCGACGACGTCGAGGCCCGCCCAGAGCAGCGTGAACCCCGCGCCGGTGAGCAGCACCACCTCCGGTTCCCAGTTCCAGGGGGGCAGGGCACCGACGGCGGCGAGCAGGTCGCCGGCCAGGTAGGTGACCGCGGCCACCAGCGGTCCGGCCAGCCAGCCGGGCAGCCGGCGGGAGACGGCCAGGTCGACGGCGACCGCGCCCGCGAGCAGCGCCAGCGGCAGCACCGACGGCGGGAAGCCGATCGCGACCAGTCCCAGCCACATGGCGGCGCGGTAGGCCAGGTAGACGGCGGCGACGGCGGTCGCGGCCCAGCGCAGGCCGGCGACCCGCCGGGCGACGACGAGGGAGAGCAGCCCGGCGCACAGCAGCCAGGCCGGGTGCACCCAGGACGGCACCGGGAGCATGAACATCGTCGGCGTCTGGCCCTGGGCGGCGGCGAAGTCCAGCAGCTGCTGCTCGGCCGTCGTCCGCCCGGCCTCGTAGGCGCGCAGCGAGAGGATGCCGTACTCCTGGTGCTGGTTGGGGAAGACGGCGTTCTCGACGAAGAACAGCCACAGCCCCAGGGCGATGGCGTCCCGCACGCGGCCCGGCGCGGCGTACAGCCACCAGCCGCGGATCGCCCCGGCCAGCATGATCGCCGTCCCGAGGTAGAGCAGCGCGTGACTGGGGCTCCAGCTGGTGATGTCCAGCCCGTTGACGCGGTGGTTGACGATGTCGACCGGGACGGCGACGAGGAAGACCGCGGTGCCCCCCTGCATCAGGCGCAGCGCGCGGCGGTCGACGCCGTAGCCGGTGTAGCTGGAAAAGAGCACCAGCGCGACGACCACGACGGTGCCGGCGGAGTTGAGCAGGTGCGGCGGGGCGAGGTCGTCACGGAGCCACATGAAGTGCCACGAGACGTCCCACGACGAGCCGAGCATCTTCAGCAGGAAGGCGCCCAGCCAGGCCGTGTAGACCCAGCGCAGCTCCCGCTGGGTCGTCGGGCGGCCGGGGCGGCCCGGCGTGACGTAGGCCGGCCACAGCCACCGGAGGGTCGCGACCGGGTGGCGCAGCGCGGTCCTCGCCGAGCCCGGAGCCGACGGGGCCGCTCGGTCGGCGACGGGGACGGCACGGGGCACGGCGGTACTCCTGGACTCGGGGCGGTCCGCGGAGCCTAGCGAGGCGCGAGGCCCGTTTCCGGGCTCCCGAGGAGTACGGGAGTGGCGAGTTCCGTATCGCCTGCCGTGCGGGCGACCGCCTGGGGCGCGACGTAGGGTCGGAACCCGTGGCGGACAGCGCGGGACACCTGGTCTGGATCGACTGCGAGATGACCGGGCTGGACCTCACCCGGGACAAGCTCATCGAGGTCGCGGTGCTGGTCACCGACTCCGAGCTCAACGTCCTCGACCCCGGCCTGGACCTGGTCATCTCCGCCGACGACGCCGCGCTCGAGGGCATGGTCGAGGTCGTCACCGAGATGCACGCCAAGTCCGGTCTCACCGAGGCGGTGCGGGCCTCGACGCTCACCGTCGCCGAGGCCGAGCAGCAGCTGCTGGCCTACGTGAAGCGGTTCGTGCCCGAGCGGCGGACGGCGCCGTTGTGCGGCAACTCGATCGGCACCGACCGCGGCTTCCTCGCTCGAGACATGCCCGAGCTCGACGACCACCTGCACTACCGGATGATCGACGTCTCCTCGGTCAAGGAGCTGGCCCGCCGCTGGTTCCCGCGGGTGTACTTCGCCCAGCCGCAGAAGGGGCTGGCCCACCGTGCGCTGGCCGACATCATCGAGTCGGTGCGCGAGCTCGCCTACTACCGGCAGACGCTGTTCGTCGACGGCCCCGGGCCCTCGACGTCCCAGGCGCAGGCGGCCGCGTCGCGGGTCGCGGCGTCCTTCGCGGGGCTGTTCGCGGCCGAGGACGCCGGCACCCCCGGGCAGGTACCCCCGGCCGCGTCGGACGCCTGAGGGTCTCCGGTATCGTGGTGCCGGTTCCCCGGACGACCCGCTGTCGAGCGGCCGTCCGGGAGACGTGGTGGGTGTAGCTCAGCTGGTAGAGCACCAGGTTGTGATCCTGGGTGTCGCGGGTTCGAGCCCCGTCACTCACCCCATGCGGTGGAGGCCCTGGTCAGTTCGCTGACCAGGGCCTTCGCCCGTTCCGGCGCCGCTCACGGCGGCGGGGACCCGCTGCCCCTCGATCGGGGAGGAGCAGCAGCGGGCGAGTGCGCATCGCAGCCGGCTGCCGACGGTGCGGCCGGTCCTCACCGACCGACCGCACGGAGCAGAACCCACGTCCCGCGAGCCCCCCAGCCGGTGGAGCGAGCAGCGCGACAGCCAGGACCGCGTGTACTGGCGCAACGGCGTCACCGCATGCCCGCCCGGTCCTGCTCGCAATCTCCGGGCGGCGAGCTCGCCGAGCAGGTCAGTCGTGGTCCCAGTGGTGATCCCGGTGCTCGTGCCACTCGTGCCAGCCGCCGTCACCGCCCCCGCCGCCGCTGTCGGACAGCGCCACCCCGCTCAGGGCGCCGACGAGAACGAGGAAGAGGGAGGCGACGAGGAGCACGACCGCCACCCGCGCCGCGTTCAGACGGCCGGTGGCGGCGGTGGTCAGGGAGGTCCGCACCTGCTCGACCGCGAGCACCCCGAGCGACCGCCAGCCCGGCGCCGTGCGCTCGGGCGGCGCCGGCGGGAGGTCCTCGGTCAGCGGGTCGAGGTCGGTCAGGTGGACGGCGGCGAAGGCATCGGCCATCCGCTCCCCGCCCTCGTCCGGCGTGAGCAGGCCGCGGGCCACCGCGTCCTGCAGTTGCTTGACGGTGGCCAGCCGGTCGGCGTCCGACGCGCGCATCCGCGGTGCGGACGTAGCCGCGCTGTCCAGGTCGATCAGGGGTGGCATGGTCGTTCCTCCCGAGGTGCGACGCGGAAACGGCCACAGCCTGCACCTGCGCCCGAGCCACCGGGCGGGTTCCGGCGCGCGCGGGCGGGCAACGACACGAGGCCCGCGCGATGGGTGCGCCGTGTAGGGGCCTCGTGTCGTTCCGTGCTCAGGCGCCCGCCGGTGCCTGGAGCGGTTGCGGGGTGAACACGGCTGCTCCTGCCCGGAGACTGGAACGACGGCAATCCGGCGACCGGCCAGGGCCTCCCCCGTGCCGGGGCGGGTGCTGAGGGGCGGCCCCGCCGCCCGTGGTCTGGAGCGGCGGGGCCTGACCGCCGGAGCCCCCCGGGGAACACCGGCGGCTGATCAGGAGTGTCGCGGTGCGCCAGGTCCTGGGCGACCGGGAGCAGACGCGGGGCCGGACCGCCGTTCGGGGCCTCGCGGTGCCGCCACGGCGAACTCCCCGGTGCGCACGAGTTCGTCGGCGACGTCCCGCACCTTCCGGTTGGCGTTCATCGACGCCCGGGCCAGCATCTGGAAGGCCTGGTCCGGGGCGAGCCGGTAGCGCTCCACGAGGACGCCCTTGGCCTGGTCGATGACCGCGCGCGACTCCAGCGCGGCCTGCAGGTTGTCGGCCGTGCGGCGGGCGCTCCGGTAGGCGTACAGGTTGCCGGCCGCCACGGATGCGTACGGGCCGAACCTGGTGGCCGCCGCCCGGCTGTCCTCGTCGAAGGCGTGCGCGCGGCGGGCGTAGATGTTCAGCGCCCCGGTGACCTGGTCGTCCTCGTCGATGACGAGCGGGACCGACAGGGAGCTGAGGTTGCCGTGCTCGACGGCCCGCGGCAGGTAGTCGGGCCACCGGGTCTCGGTGCGGGTGTCGGCGATCTCGGTCGGCTCGCCGCTGCGCGCGGCGTGCAGACACGGCCCGTGACCGCGGTCGTACTGCGACTCGTCGAGGTCGACGGCCATCTGCCCCGTCGTCGCGACGGTGGTGGGACGGTCCCGGACCAGCAGCGTCACCGACGTCTCGGGATCGCCGGGCATCGCCCTGTTGGTCAGGTCGGCCACGGTCTGCAGCAGGTCGTCCATCGACAGCTCGCGCAGCGACAACCGGCCCAGGCGCTCCAGCGCCTCCGCGGCGAGCGCGGACTGCGGGTCCTGGCTGCTGGCCACGGAGGGCCTCCGGTCTGCTCGAACCGGGGGCTGGTGACCTCGGCCGCGGGACCCGAGCCCGGATCCCGTGCGGGCTGCACGCCGTTGCTCGACGCGCGGTCGGCGGTGGATGTCCCACGCCTGTCCCGACCCTACGCGCATCGGGAGGGCGTGGACACCGACGTCCACGCCGGACCGGCCTGACGAACCCGGTGCCTCGCGCCGTCCTGCCCACGACGTCGGAACAGGACAGGGCTAGCGTGCCCCCATGCCGTTGATCTTCCACTGGGGTGGCCCGCGGCACGGCGAGATCGACGAGGTGCCCGCCGAGCTGCTGACGTCCTCGGTGCTGGTCTACGACGGGCCCCGCTGGTTCGGGGTCTACCAGCGGTTCGAGCCCGTGCAGGTCCGGAGCACGCCACAGGGACCGGCCGAGGTGTGGGTCGTCCGCGAGTAGCAGCCCGCGGACCCCGCCGGTCCCCGGCCGGGGTGCGCACCGGCACGGTCTCGCCGGGTCCGATCCGCTGCAGGTCGGCGGCCATGGGCGCCGCCTCGCGCGAGGCGCCGGCGATGGCCTCTCGCGCCTGTGCGGTCGCCACGCTCTGCTCCTCGACGGCGGCGGCGATCGTGCCCTGCGCGCCCACGACGCCGCGCATGACGTCCTCGACGCCGCCCAGTGCGGTGCCGCCCGGGACCCGCTCCGGACGTCGTCGTCGGTGTTCACCGCGCGCGCAGGGGTGGTGATCACGAACGCTCTGCGGTCCGCGGCCGGCGACAGTCGAGCCCGAGCCGTCCCGCTCCCGGCAGAGCGCCGCTGTGACGGCAGCGACGGCTGTGGCGGGTGCAGCCGACACGCGCCTCCCGGGTGCTGGCCCGGCCCCGCTCCTCGTGGCGACCCTGGGGCCATGACTCTCGCCTACTCCTACGGGACCGCTCACGCCGTCGTGATGGTCGGCTCGGTGGGCACCGCGGAGGGCCTCGTCCCGCGGCAGATCGGACCGGCGCACGCGACCATCGGCAAGGTGAACGGCCGCAGCCGCAAGGCGCTGTGCGGGGCCTACGTCGCGGTGGACGAGCAGACCGTGTGGCCGCCGGAGGACTACGACAGCTCGCAGCTGTGCGCGGAGTGCGCGGCGCTCGCCGTCCTGTGACCCAGCGACCCCGTTCGCTGCCGCGGGGCGCTCCGCTCAGCCGCCGGCCACCGACGGCAGCACCTGGACGACGGCGCCGTCGGGCACCGGAGCACCCAGCCCCCCGGTGAACCGGACGTCGTCGCCGTCCACGTAGACGTTGACGAAACGCCGCAGCGCGCCGGCCTCGTCGCGGATCCGGCGGGCCAGCGCCGGGTGGACGGCGGCCAGCGTGTCGAGCAGGTCGGCGAGCGTGCCCCCGCCCGAGGCGACGTCCAGGTGCCGGGTGCCGCCGGCCAGGTCGGCCAGGACGCCGGGCAGCACCACCTCGACGCTCACGGTCGGATCCGGGCGGCGCGGACGACGAGGACGTCGGGCAGGTGGTCGGCGACCAGGGTGAAGGTGTCGCCCTCGTCGGCGCTGGCATAGACGCAGCCGTCCCGGGTGCCGAGGTAGAGCCCGGTCGGGTCGGCCTCGTCGGCGCAGGCCGCGTCGCGCACGACGGCCGCCCAGCAGGCGTCGGGCAGTCCGCTGGTCAGCGCGGTCCAGGTCTCCCCCGCGTCGCGCGTGCGCTGCACCTGCAGCCGGCCGTCCGGTGGCACCCGCTGCGCGTCGGCCACCAGCGGGACCACCCAGGCGGTGCCGGGGGTGGACGGCGAGGCGACGACCGGGAAGCCGAAGTCGGCGGGCAGGCCCTCGGCGATCGACGTCCACGACCCGCCCGCGTCGTCGGTGCGGAAGACGCCGAAGTGGTTCTGCGCGTACATCCGGTACGGGCCGGCCGCGTCGACGGCGACCTTGTGCACGCACTGGCCGTACTCGGGCGCGGGCTCGGGCAGGAAGACGGCGCTGATGCCGGCGTTGCGCGGCTCCCACGCCGAGGCGCCGTCCTCGCTGACGTAGACGCCGCCGGTGCTCATCGCCACGGTCACCCGGTCGGAGGCGGGGTCGGGCAGCACCGTGTGCACCGCCCCGCCCCCGGCGCCGGGTGCCCAGGTCGGCCGGTGCGGGTGGTCCCACAGGCCGCGGACCAGCTCGAAGCTGCAGCCGCCGTCTGTGCTGCGCCACAGCGAGTGCGGCTCGCAGCCGGCCCACACGACGCCGGGCCGGTCGGCGCTGTCGGGGCGCAGCTGCCAGACGCGAGCGAGGGCCGCGCCGGTGTCCTCGGGGAAGCGGATGGCGCCGGTCTCGGTCTCCTGCCAGCTCGCGCCGAGGTCGTCGGACCGCATGACCGTCGGGCCCCAGTGCCCGTACTGGATGCCGGCCAGCACGCGCGGCGCGGGGCCGCGGGTGTCGATCGAGACGGCCGCGACCTCCTGGGCGAGCAGGTGCGGCTCGCCCAGGGTCCAGGTGCGGCGGTCGTCGTCGCTGCGGGCCAGCCACAGGCCCTTGCGCGTGCCGATGGCGAGCAGGTCGGTCATGGCGCCCCTCCGGGAGGTCGGCGGGGCGCAGGACGCGCCCCTCGGACGTCAGACCGTCCGAGGAGCCGGAACTCAGCGGCGGGTGGCGCCGCCGCTCGGCTGGTCCGGGTCGGTGGCCTGCTGGTACGTCTGCGTCCGGTCGTCGGCGGCTTGCGGCGCGCGGCCGTCGGAGTGCCGGCCGTGCTGGTCGGCCAGGCCCGGGGCCAGCTTCTCGGCCTTGGCGCGCAGCTGCTCGGCTGCCGAGGCGTGCTCACCCGCCCGGCTCGCGCGCTCCTGCGCCTCCTGCTCGGCCAGTCGGGTCCGCTCCTCGACCTCGGCCCGCTCCCGCCGGGCGCGGGCCGCCTGCTCCTCGGCGGCCGCCTGCTCCTTCTCCGCCTGCGCCGCGCGCAGCTCCGCCTCGCGCAGGTGGTCGCGGGCCTGCTCCCGCTTGCGGGCCCCGTTGATGCGGTTGCGCTTGGCCATCGTCAGGGCGAGCACGGCCAGCAACGCCACCACGACCACGACGATCAGCACGATCACCCAGGTGTCCACGGCACTCTCCTCGACTCGGGGACCGGGTGATCATTCCCCGGGCGTGGCAGGCGGAAACGCTCAGGTGAGCGCGCTGCCGGCCTGCCACTCCGCCCAGGGGATGGTCCAGTCGTAGACGTCCGACCGCAGCGTCCCGGCATCGGATCCGCGGATCTCCACGACGTCGCCGGGCTGCGAGAACGAGAAGAACCAGCGGGCGTTCTCGGTCGAGAGGTTGATGCAGCCGTGGGAGACGTTCTCGCGGCCCTGCTGGGCCACCGACCACGGGGCGGCGTGCACGAACTCGCCGCTGTCGGAGATGCGGACGGCGTACTCGACCGGCGTGCGGTAGCCGTCGGGGCTGTCGACCGGGACGCCGTAGGTGCTGGAGTCCATGACCCGGTCGCGGTTCATCTCGGTGACCACGTGCGCGCCGTTGTAGCTGGGGTTGTCCGGGCTGCCGGCGCTGATCGGGAAGGTCTGCACCAGCTGGTCGCCGTCGTAGACCTCCATCTGGTGGGTGTCCGCGTCGGCGATCGAGACGTGCCGCTCGCCGATGGCGAAGGAGACCGTGCGGTCGGTCTCGCCCCACACGCCGTTGCCGAGGTCCACGCCGTAGAGATCGGCGTCGAGGGTCACGTCGGTGTTCTCCGGCCAGTACTGCGACGGGCGGAAGTGCACCTCGGTGTCGCTGAACCAGTTCCAGACGCCGTCGGTCGGGGTCGAGCTGGTCACCCGCAGGTTGCGCTCGACAGCGGCCTTGTCGGTGACCGGCTCGCCGAAGTAGACGCGGATCGGCATGCCGACGCCGACCGTCTGGCCGTCCAGCGGGCCGATCGACGGCGTCAGCTGCCGCTGCGGGGTCACCGTGGTGAAGGTGGTCGCGGCCTCGGCGGGCTCGCCGCCCTCGCCCTCGGCGGTCGCGGTCAGCGTGTAGCTGGAGCCGTACGCGAGCGGGGTCTCCGGGGTCCAGACGTCGACGGCCGGGTCCCCGGCCGAGTCGGCCACCGAGCCGGGCACCTCGGCACCGGCGCCGTCGACGACGCTCACGTCGGTGAGCTCGCCGTCGGTGACGGAGATCTCGAGTGGGACCCTGGGTGAGACATCGGTCGCACCGTCGGCCGACGCGACCTCGACCGCGACCGGGGGCGGGGGCAGGGGTGGGGCCGCGGTCGTCGTCGGCGCCGCCGCCGTCCCGCCGCCACTGCCCTGGCAGCCGGTCAGCAGGACCAGCGCCGTCGCCGTGACCAGCGCGGACGTGCCTCTCATCGGGTTTCCCTCCGCGTCCTGCGCAGCCGTCATCCCGGACGACTGGTTGCACCGGCCCACCAGTGTCCACGTCGGCGCCGGAACGGGGGACGGCCGCGGGACGCCGGACCACCTCGCCGGCGGGCAGGAGGGCGCTGGTATCGTTCACCCCTGTCGCCCGACGCAGCCGGACGACACGCGCCATTAGCTCAATTGGCAGAGCAGCTGACTCTTAATCAGCGGGTTCGGGGTTCGAGTCCCTGATGGCGCACCTCCTCACCTCTCACACCCCTCTGACCTGCAGGTTCGCGAGGGGGTCTCTTGCCGAGATGGTCGCCGCGCGGGCGGGGCCATGGAAAACCCATCGAAAACCTTCGCGCGGGCGGCGCTCCGCGGACCCGGCGAGGGCAACGAACCTCAGGGCAGCACTACCGGACTGCCGACCGGGACGGAATCGACGGCCTCCCAACGCCATGGACGCCGGCCGGGACGCCGCGATGCTGGTTGCGCCCGTCCACGAGGCGCTGATGCGGTTAGCGCCCTCTGACGAGGGCGACGCTGCTACCAGATCGTCTCGACCAGTCCTGACTCGCAGATGCGCCGGTCGCGGGTGACCAGCGGCAGGCCGAGGGCCATGGCCGTGGCGGTGATGAAGCGGTCCCACGGGTCGCCGAGGGCGTCGCGGGGGATCTGCCGGAACGCCGCGGCGACGTCCAGGGTGATCGGCTCGGCCTCGAGCGAAGACTCCGGGTCGCGAAGCAGCTCAACGACCTGGTCCAGCTGGTCGTCGGTGAACGTCCCCCGCGTGCGGATCACGTACCAGAGGTCGACGACCGAGGCGACGGAGACGGCGATGCCGTCGGTCGACTCCGCCTGCTCCAGCGCGGTGAGCGCATCCGGCGAGAGCCTGCGATCCGGGTCGTCAAGTAGGTACCAGACCAGCGCGTGGGTGTCGGCGACGACCCTCACCGGGTCGACGTGTCCCAAACGCCGCCGTCGCGGTAGCGGTCGGCCGCGTCCCGTGCCGCAGCTGAGCTGGCGACGTCGAAGTCCTCCAGACTCGGCACAGGCCCCGAACCGGCCAGGGCTCCCCGCACGGAGCGGCGGCGCTCCGCCGCCCGGGCCGGTCCGATGGGCACGACGCTCAGGTGAGTGCCGGGCTCGACGCCCAAGCGAGCGAGTTGCGCGGCGTCGACGCTGCCGGAGCCGTCAGCGCCGATGACGAGGTCCAGGACCTCGGACTGCCGCTCGGCGGGAGACATGATCGAACAGTAGCCCCGTCGACCCGCGTGCTCAGACGGCGGCGAGCAGTCCGTGGAGTCCACGCCAACCTGGGCTGCCGCCCGAGCGGACGCAGTGCGCCGACCGCTTTGGTCGCCGCCCTCAGCCCACACTGCGGAAGGTTCCGCGGAGTCGAAGACCCAGAACTGACCCGGGATGCACGGCTGCTTGCGGTGATCGATGAAAAATGGGCTTGACCTGCGGCTTTATCGTTGGGCGCTAGTGGTCGGCGACGACCGATGCTGGCTGATTTGCGGACTCTCTGCGGACTTTGCGGACTGTATGCGGACTGAGGTGGCGTAATCTGCGGGCCCATCCGAGCCGCCCTGAGGGACCGGGCAACCGCTCCACAGCCGACCGAGGCTGCCGGCTGCCGCGGGCCGCCGGCAGGGCGCTGACGCGTCCCTGCGGGATGGGCCTGCGGCCCACCTTTCCCCGACCCGCTGCAGTCGGAGAAGGCCTGTGCGTATGCCGCCATCGCAGGGGCCGAGAGCATGGGGGCGCACGTGCGCAATTGGTCCCTGTGGACAACGGCTCACTGGCCACAACATCCGGACAGACACCCTCCGGCGAGCGCCGATCTGGCCACGCTCGGCTCATGGCGCTCGATACCGCACCCTGAGTACGGCAGGACCCCGGGGCCAGGGACCGGTCCGCCAAGAGCCCCCGCGTCGTGTCTTGTTGTCGGAGCTCCCTGACCGAAGGGTGCTGCCGATGTCGTCGCGCCGCGGTCGTTGGGGCAGCCCTGAAGCACCCACCTGGCCACGCTGCGCGTGGCGCCGGCTGCGCCGTCGTCAAGGTCCGCCTGCGGCGGGCTGCGCGGGTTTGATACCCCGACCCGTCCGGCAGCTCAACGTAGGGCCTCCCGCGCCGGCGGGGAGGTCGCGCGCGGCGGCGCTCCTGCGGGTCCGGCGGCCACGCCTGGGACGACACGCGTGGAGCCGTTGGAACCCGGCCTGCGGGCGCGATGCTGGACGCCCCAGGCGGCGGGTGGCGCTGCCGCCCGGGGCGTCTCTGCTCAGCTCAGTTGGTCGATGACCAGCGCCGCGGCAGCCTCCATGCCCTCCTCGTTGGGGTGGTAAGCCAGAGCCCCACCGGCGAAGATGTCCGGACCGAACTCCCACGCCGTCACCCACGGATCCGCCGAGCAGACGTCGTGGTGCCGGCTGGCCTTGGAGAGCTCGACCAGTTCGGCGCCTGTCCGTTGGGCGGCGTGCTTCGTGGCCAGGGCCAGCTGCCGGGCGACGTCCAGGGAGTATCCGATCTCCTCCCGGTCCAGCGGCAGGCCGGGGCAGGGCTTGCCGTTCTGCGGGAGGATCGTGAGGTAGTCGACGAGTACGACGCGGGCGTTGGGCGCCGCCTCCTGGATCGCCTCCACCATGTCGACGAGTTCCGCGGTGAGGCCGGCCAGCTGTTCTTGTGCCGCCGCCAGATTGAACTGAGTGCAAATGAGCGGATCGAACGGGTCGGGCACGGCCGGATCATTTCCCGGCACGGCCGTCGTCCCTTCGACGGCGCAGGAGTTGCGGTGCAGGTCAGCCATGTAGTTGACGTCGTTGCCGCCGATGGTGGCCGTGACGACGTCCGTGGCGTCCGTCACCGCTGTGATCTGCGCAGGACGCCCGTTCTGCGGTGTGCCGATGATGTTGTTGATTGTGGCCCCGCTGCAGGTCACATCAGTGAGGGTGAGCTGCAGGGCTTCTGCGACGAGGTGCGCGTAGTTGTTGTCCGACCGTCCGCAGCGTGGGTCGATGATGTTCGGGATCCCGGGCCCGGCGGCGAACGAGCTGCCGAGGGCGACGTAGTCCATCTTGGCAGGGCTCGGGCTCGGCGGAGCCGCGCTCGCCGGTGACGCCGTCGTGAGCAGGGCTACCGCCGCGAGGCAGAGCACCGCCCGGACCAAGGCCTTGCGTAGGGGCTGGGTCAACGTCATGTAGCACCTCCCGGTATGGGCATGCCGGGCATATGCGCTTCGGGTGCTCAATGCTGCCACAGTGTGGTACTGGTCACTATGTCAACCGTGAGGCGTACGGGCCTCCAATAGAGCCGCGCCGTCCTGCCGACCACGGGGTGACCGCGGCGACCGCGGCCGCCCAAGGCTGACGAATGGCGGGGACCTGCCGGTGCGGCCGATTCGTGGGCTGTGAAGCCACGGGGTATCAGCATCGAGCCCCAAGCCCATCCATGTGAGATCCCCGACATGATTGAGGGGTGGGCCGCCGACCTGCACGGACTCTCCGAGCCGCCGGTCTGACCTGCGTTTCTAGGCGGGGAAGACGTTGACTGCCGTTGGACGAGTACGGGTGTCGTGCGCACATACTGCGGACTTCGTGCGGACCGTGAGCGTTTGACCGGCTCCCCGGGCCGATGCCCGGAGGCTGGTCAGTCATTCGGGTCTGCCGGGGTCGCACGTCTCTGACGCGTCGGCCGCATTACAGCGGCTGGTGGTTGGGGCGCAAGCACAGCAGCAACGCCGGCGGACTGGCCAGACCCGTGGATAAGCGCAGCGTCCCCGCGGCTGGTCTGCTTAGCCCGGCTGGTCAGGTGTGATCTACCTCTGCGGGCGGCCACCTAATGTCGTGGGAAACCCGCGCGCCAGGGCGAAATAGCCCGGACAGCCCTCTGCGGTCCTCCCGCCTGCGGTCGTCAGCTGCCCCTCCGGACCAAGGGCTTGCGCCGTGACGTCGCGATGCCCAAAGCCGAGCGCGTATGGGACGACATCACCTCACCGCAGAAACCTGACATCGCAGTCGCCTGTGACGAGGACTTTGAGATGTGAGGCCTTGCCGGTCGGTGCGGAGATTTCGCATAGTTGCGTTGTGAGGGCTGCGAACCTTGATTAACCCAGGCCGAGACCCTTGAGAATGCCCTCAATTACTTGGGCGAGTACTCCTGATTCGGACAACCTCTTCAAACGGCCTTCACCACGGTCTACTATGTACTCGTCGAGGTAGCGATCGATGGCTTTCAGGCGGCTTTTCCAGTCGCCTTCCGAGTTCATGCGGCAGGCGCTCAGTAATGCCGAGAAGAAGCGTGCCAAGGTGTCGTCGTCGACGACATGCGCGTTATCGCCAAGATTTAGGTCTCGAAGCGAAATTAGTAGAGAGTCTTGGCGGCTCCATGGGTCAAGGGAGACGAGCACCAAAGGAAACCTGTCCAAAGGGAGGCCAAGTGCGTTGGCGAATCCGTAGACGCCATCAGCGTCGAGGGTCCAAGACGACGCGGCGTGCAGGTAGCGGAGCTCACGCGGTGAGTCGCCGCCTTCGAGGGGAGCACGCACGGCATTGTCGAGATGCCAACCCAAGATGGTGAAAGACGTGTATGGCCCGCTCATGTGATCGAGCATTATGCCGTTCTGTGTGACAAAACGCCATGTCTGCTGGTCGAGTTCCGTCGCAGCTCCGCAAAAGAGTACCGCAAAAGCCTGCGGATCATACTGTTGCTTCTGAGTAAGCCACAGTGACGTTAGGCTGGTGACGTCAATGTTCTGGATCGGCATCTGGAAACTCCACTGCATTCGCGTTCACATCGGGGTAAGCGACGAGATCCTGTGGTGCCACAATAGCTCTAGCTATCTCCTCCCAGAAATTCTGCCATCGCGAGGGGGTGTACTCCGCGCCAGTGAAGGCCCGAGCAAATCGCAAGACTGGTAGCACGTTGCGATAGTCCCCCCAAAAGAACTGCTCGCCGCTCGAATTGAGGTCGACGTCGAAATCGCGAGTGAACGAGGGAAACTTACGCTCCCACTCTGATATCAGTACGGGATGGACTATCGTAGGACCCGGCACCTGCTGGCTACGGAGGAGCACGAATCCCCAAGTCTCGCGCCAAACGACCGCATGGTTCAGGAGTCGACCGCGTGCTCTCTCCAAAATCATGGCTGCCATCGATAACCCCGAATCCTGTCCGGCGGTATAAATTACGACGGGGCGACCACCGGACCATGTCGCTAGGTCCTCAAGGATGGCTTCCGATTCCGCAGCGACGCTGGAGGGACCGGAGTATCTCTGTACGGGGAGTATTCCCAGCCCCATCGCGCAGACGGTAGCGCCGCGGCCTGGGTCCACCAGGTCCAAAACTGCGCTCAGGTCGTCAATCCGCGTGAACGCCTCCAGGGAAACGTTCGAGTCAGGCTTGAAGAGCTGCAGGCGAGCTGACCGCGGCGGAACGGAGAACCGCCCATCGGCATTCTCTTGCACTTGCTCGAAGTCGAAAACATTCCGGTCGACAAGGATAAAGTCGCAACCCCGGTGCAGACCTGCGGCCAGATCCGCCGACGTCAGCGTTTTTGCTCCATGCGCAGCGGGCGAGATTGCATTCTCATAGGTCATGCCGACGACAATCTCCGCGTCGTGCCCCTCAGGGATGCCGAAGGAGCGGAGAATATCCCACGCCTTGACGCGCAGGTCTCGCCATTCTGGGAGTGGATGAAACGCGATTTCAACCAAGGGCTCGGGCTTCTCGGGAACGAGCCGCAAAGAGCCCGGGCTTCCCTCCTCGAGATTCCCTCGATAACGGCGGTGCGCCCCTGCCCACTGCACGCGGTAGGCGGCGGGACTCTCCCTCAGTCTTGACACTATCAGGTGAAGCCTGTCGTTGGGTGACTGCTGCGGGTTCTGCAAGTACTTCTCGAGGTTGCCAATCTCCTGAAGATGCTGGGGCACCCAGTCCAGCAACACGGTGGTTTCAAGGGCGCGGCAGGCGATCGCCCGCGCTGCGCGGTATCTCACCAAGTGAGGCAGCGATCTCGGAAATAAGCCGTCGAAAAGCTCGAAGCCCTGGCGGTATAAGTCAGGCAACCTGAGGCGGGCGTCGACGAGCGCGTCCTCGGGTAGTTCGAGAAGGCCGCAATAGGTCGCGGTTGCCTCTTGAACGAACCGTGAGGCCCGGAACAACAGCTCTCTGCACCGGTATAAATCGGGATTGGGTGGGTCCCATGGGGCTTCCAATCGCGACTCGATTATCTGTTGCACGTAGCCGAATGGGGTAGCCGATGCGAGCAGGTGGTGTGTGGCCTCGTGATTGATAAGCTGCGCCAGTTCTGACGGATCATCGGCCACCGATTGACTCACGAAGGTGGTACCATTCAAGTTATACCAGCCAAGGACCCTTTCGTCGCGCACATCTTCTCCAAAGCTGAATTGCCAGTGCCGTCGTATGCACTGCGGAATGGGCAGGGCATCTCCAAGGGTGCACACTACTGACTCGGCCGACGCGCTGCCAGTTCGTGGGCCGAGCCGCCAACCTCACCAGGCTCTATGGTGGAGAACGAGAACGTCACCGAGCCGGGCTGGTTGATTGGGCTGGGCGGGACTGAGGTAGAGAGTCTGTCTATGCCGTGCGGGGTGTTTCGTCGACGGATCGAGGGCGCGCGACTTACCGCAGGGGCGGATACTAAGGGGGGCTGCAACGTCAAAATCCGCGGACAGCGGCGACCCCGGGGCACCAACTACAGTCTACCCGTCCCACCAGACGAACGTCAGCCGACAACATGGCAGGACTGCGTGCGTGCCCCTGGGCTGCCGTCTCGCAAGACCCGCCCGGTGAGCCGTCCCGCACGGGGAGGACAACCGGGACCTGCTCGTGGTCGGGAGATCTGCGTCGACCGCCGGCCGCTCAGCATCTAAGCCATTGGTCTCGTAGCGGACCGCTGCGTGACCGCGAACCGGTGCCATCGCGCAGCCAAATGCCACTACTAGAAGCCAACTAGTCGTCGATCGCATGCATCAACAATCGCCATACGCGTCCAACGAGCTAGACGCACGACGACTTGATTACCATAGCGCTCAACTCTTACCGCTCACATCCAGGCCTTTACTGAAGAACGGCACGCATGCTACCAATAGAGGTAGTCCGGGCCCCGCTGTGCGGGGCCCACTGCCGTTTTTAGGGGTGACCTGTTGGTCATTATTGGGTGGCGTTGACAATGCACGGCGGAATGAAAATCTACGCCGGTGCTCCGGCGGCGGCCCGCCACTACGTGGAGGCCGGCCGGGGCCGGGCCGATGACTACTACCTGACCGAAGGGGCCGGCCTTGCGCGCCGCTACACCGCCGGCGACGGCCGGGTGACCGAGCTAGACGTGCTGGCCGGGGACGGCTACGAGGCGTGGGTGGCCGGTCTGGACCCCGACACGGGGGCGGCCCGGGGACGGCTGCGGACCGACGAGCGGGCGGTGCGGTTCGTCGAGGTGGTGATCAACGGCCCCAAGTCCTGGTCGCTGGCCGCCGCCCTGCATCCCGACATCGCCGCCGCCTACGACGCCGCGCAGGACCGCGCCGCGGTCCAGATCATCGGCTGGCTCGGCGAGCACGCAACCACCCGCGTCGGTCCGCGTGGTGGCCAGGTGCAGGTACCGGTCGAGCGTCTGGAGGCGGTGACGGTGCGGCACTACACCTCCCGCGCCGGGGATCCGCACCGGCACCTGCACCTGCAGATGAGCGCCCGAGTGCTCGCCGCCGGGCGCTGGCGGGGGCTGCACACCGTCGGGGTGCGCGACTTCCTCGCCGCGATCAACGGGATCGGGCACGCCGCGGTGGCCTGCGACCCGCAGTTCCGGGCCGCGCTGGCCGCGCACGGCTACACCCTCGACGGCACGGGAGACCTACCGGAGCTGGCCGACTATGTGGGGGCCTTCAGCGCCCGGGCGGCCCAGATCGGCCGCAACCTGGACCGCTACGAACGCCAGTGGACCATCGAGCACCCCGGCCAGACACCAGGACCGGGCCTGCGGCGGGCCTGGGACAGGCGGGCGTGGGCCGAGGGCCGCCCGGACAAGGTCACCCCCCAGCCCGGTGCCGACCTCACCGCCCGGTGGGTGGCCGAGCTGGCCGCCCTGGGCCACCGCGACCCCGAGCGACCCGTCGCCCTGACCCCCACGCCGATCGGCGGGGTGGACCGGGACGGTGCGGTCGAGCGGGTGCTGTCCCGGCTGGCGGCCGGCCGCTCGGCGTGGAACGCCGCCGACGTCCGCGGGGAAATCGAGCAGCTGCTCGCCGCGTCCGGCGTCGTCGTCGACGCCGGCGTGCGCATCGAGTTGGCCGAGGACCTCACCGCCCGTGCCATGGCCCGGTGCGTGCTGCTGCTGGACCGGGACGGAGCCGTCGTCCCGGAGCACATCCGGGCGTGGACCGCCCAGCCGGTACTGGACGTCGAGGCCGATCTGACCGACCGGCTCGCCGCCCGCAGTACTCCGGCACCAGCCGACCGGCGGCGAGAGCACGAGCCGGAGTTGCTGGCTGTAGTGCGCGGGCGGCTGGATACCGGGCAAGCGGCGGCTGTCACCGCGCTGGCCAGTGACCGATCCCTGATAGTGCTCGAGGGGGCAGCGGGTGCGGGCAAGACCACCACCCTGGCCGCAGCCCGGCAGCTGCTCGAGGCGCGGGGACGCCGGCTGCTGGTCGTCACCCCGACGCTTAAGGCAGCCAAGGTCGCCGCCGCCGAGGTCGGCACCGCCGCCGGGTCGGCGGCATGGCTGGCCTTCCAGCACGGCTGGCGGTGGAACCGCGACGGTGTCTGGGCCCGGTTGGCCGTCGGTGACGCCGACCCGCGCACCGGTGCCGTCTACACCGGGCCGGAGCGGGAGGCGGGCCTCACCTCCGGGGATCTGTTGGTGGTCGATGAGGCCGGGATGCTCGACCAGGACACCGCCCGCGCGCTGTTGACCGTCGCCGACGAGGCCGGAGCTCGGCTGGCGCTGCTGGGTGACCGGCACCAGCTGGCCGCGGTCGGCCGCGGCGGCGTGCTGGACCTGGCCGCCGGGCGGGTCGACCCGATGGCCCACCTGGTGCTCGACGGGATCCACCGCTTCACCTGCACCGACCAAGACCGCCACACGAGCCCGGACACCGAGTACGCCGAGCTGACCTTGGCCATGCGCACCGGCGCCGATCCGGGCGCGGTGTTCGACGCCCTCGCCGCCCGCGGCCGGATCCGCCTGCACCCTGACCCGGCAGCACTCCAGGAGACGCTGGCCACGCTCGTCGCCGCACACCACCGCGACGGCGAGCCGATGGCCGTGGTGGTCGACACCCGCGAGCAGGCCGCCGAGCTGGGCGCCGCCATCCGAGACCGGCTGGTCGCCGACGGCCGCGTCGACGACACCCGGGTCGCGATCAGCGGGGCAGGGCAGCGCATCGGCGTCGGGGACCGGATCGCCACCCGCCGCAACGACCGCGACCTCGGGGTGGCCAACCGCGACACTTGGACCGTCACCGCCATCGGCTCCCACGACGAGCTGGTCGTCCGCTGCGGAGACCCCGTCCCGACCGACAGGGCTGCTGCAGACGTCACCCCGTCAACGGTGGACGGTGTCACCCCGGCGCAAGCAGGACAGCGGGTGCTGCCCACCGAGTACGTCACCGCCCATGTGGAGCTGGCCTACGTCAGCACCGCGCACGGCGTGCAGGGTGACACCGTTCCCGCCGCACATCTGGTGGTCGGCGAGCACACCGGGGCAGCGGCGGCCTATGTCGGGATGACCCGCGGCCGCACGGCCAACACCGCCCACCTCGTCGCTGAGCACCTGGCCGAGGCGCGCGAGCAGTGGGTTGCCGCCTTCGGCCGGGACCGAGCCGACCTCGGTCCCGGCCACGCCGCGCAGCTCGCCGCCGTCGAGGCGGCCCGCTACGCCACTCCGCGCGTGGTGGAGCAGGTGCTGGCCGACCTGCAGCAGGTGTGGACGGTCGAGCAGCGCAGCCTCGAGCGGCTGGCCGTCCTGCAGCCCTGGTGCGACGTGCTGCGCCAGGCCGTGGCGCTGGAGGCCCCTCACGTTGGCGAGCTGGCCCGGCTGGAGGCCGAGCACCGGCAGGCGAGCCTGGCCGCCCACCAGGCAACGCAGCGGGTGCAGGCCGCCGGTGCCGCCCTCGCTGCGGAGGCGGACCGGATCCGCGGCGGCCTGCTCGCCGCCTGGGACGCCGAGCGCGGCGCTGCCCGCGCCGCACCTCGGGTGGTGCTCGATGGGCCCGGCTGGTGGGGACTCAAGCGCGAACCGGTCACCCGTGCCGGTGAGCAACTGGCCGGGTGGGCCGGCCGGTGGCGCTCGCACCTGCCTGGACTGCCCACCGAGCCGGAGCAGCTCGCGCGGGAGGCCGACCGGGGCGACGACCGGCCCGCGCTGTGGCGGTCGTTCGACACGGTCGCCCGCCGGGCGGCCGAACAGCAGCATCCCGAGCTCGCGGGGCTACACGCCGCCGCCGAAGCCGCCCGGCGAGCCGGCGAGCAGGCCCAGGCCGCCCTGACTGACGCCCACCGTCGGCGCGCGGACCGGCTCGACCCGCTCGGGCCGACCGCCTGGGCACCCGACCCGGCGGGGCGGCTGACCGTCCTCGAGCGATCCGTCACCACCACCCGGCATGAACTGGCCGCCGCCCGGGCCCGCATCGCCGACCTGCAGGCCGACCCGGCCCTGCTGGGCCAGCCGCGCGACCGGCTCACCGCAGCCCGCGACGCCTGGCGCGCGCGCTACGACGCCGACCGCCAGCAGCGCCGAGTCGCCACACGGGGGCCGGCCGCCTTTCCGGCGGGTGTCCCGCGGCCCGAGTCCGAGCGCTACGGGCCACGGGCGGCGCGGGATGTCACCCCGAGCCTGGGGCGGTGAGCTGGACGGGTCATCACCGGGGCGGCTGTCGACCACGTGAGCGTGATTGCAGGAAAACTGAAGAACCCGCCGACTCCGGCGGGTCACCGCCGCGGCCAGCCTTTCGGACGTCGTGATCCGGCGCCCATCCCGGGCGCAGGGCGAAGGCTCCAGGCGCTCCCACCCCCGGGGCCGGACGCTGCGGAGAGAGGGACAGGAGAAGAACAGGAGGTCGACAGAAGAAGTTGGTTGTGGGCTGTCAGCAACGGCCACGAAACGGCGCCTTCTGGGGTGGACAGCCGCCCCGACCCGTCGAGCCTCGGAGACAGCCATGACCGACCACACCCCCGGCTCCGCTCACACCGCCGAGCCCACGTCACAGCTGCTCACCATCGCCGAAGCAGCCGAGCTGCTGCGCGCCCCGGTCGCCACGCTGCGGTACTGGCGGCACCTGGGCACCGGCCCGCACAGCTTCCGGCTCGGCCGCCGGGTCGTCTACCGCCGCGACGACCTCCAGTCCTGGATCGACGCCCGCCGCGATCGCGGCATACCCGCCGGGGCCTGACGCCTCGCCGGTCACCCGTGCTCGGGTGAGCGCTCAAGCCAGTTGCTCGAGGACCTGAGCCGCTCCGGTGGCCCGCCTCCTGCGGCCGTAGTAGACGTCCTGCGTGACGGACGGCTTGGCGTGCCCCAGCTGGTCGGCCGCGCTCCTGGCGGACAACCCCGCCTCGTCCATGAGCGTGGCGACGGTCTTGCGGAAGGCGTGGGAGGTGACGCCCGGCATCCCCATTGCATGGAACGCCTCGCGAAGGGCCCGGCGGGTGTTGTTCGGGTCGCGCAGCTTGCGGCTGCGCGGCGCGGGGAAGACCGGTCCGCTCGACGGCCCGCGCCGCCGCAGGAGCGCGACACACCAGCTCGGCAGCTCCAGCACCCGCTCCCCCGCCATCGACTTCGGCTGGCTGACGACCAGGCCCTGACCCTTGACCCGCAGCACCGTCCCCGTGACCGTGACGGTGTCGGCATCGAGGTCCACGTCCGGCCAGCTGACTGCACAGGCCTCGCCGATGCGGAGACCGGTGGCGACCATGAACGCCACGAGGTCCGGCATATCCCGCTCGCGAGCCGTCGCGTCCTCGCTCAGCCATGCCCGCACCGACCTGACCTCGTCCGCGGTCAGCGCCCGCGGCGCCCGCCGGGTCTGGCTGGGGATGCGCGCCACGTCCCGGCAGGGGTTGGCCTTCAGGGCGTCGTGGCGGCAGGCCAGGCCGCACATGCCGCTGATCACCGATTTGGTCATCTTCGCCAGCGCCGGGCCGTGCGACGCCCGCACGGCCGCCAGGTGACGATCGAGCAACCCGACGCTGAGCTCACGCACCCGCACGCTGCCCAGTGCCGGGAGGACCTGCCGATCGAGCCGGTCACGGTAGGCCTGCATCGTCGACGGGCTCTTGCCCTCGAGCTCGCTGAACCACTTCGCCGCGAGGTCGGCGACCTTGGTGTCCGGAGTGATCTCGTGGCCCGTTCCCGGACGTCCCCGATCTCGCAGCGCCACAGCGAGGGCCCGCTCCGCCGCCCCCTTGGTCTTGGCCTGCCGTTGCACCTGCCGGGTGGCCCCGTCCCAGTCCCGGTACAGACACACCGCCCGGTACCCGGCCGGATCCGGGTAGACGCGGACCCGGCCGTGGGTGCCGAGCTCCAGATGGGGTCTGGCCACGATGCCCCCGCTCGGAGTCGTGATCGCGCCGGGGCGGCACCGTCCGGCGAGGCCACACTTTACTCGCCGGGGCCATGCTTTACTCATCGTTTACTCGCCAGGATCGGCCAGCTTCGATCAACGAGCCCCAACCTCGAGAACCGACAAATACCGCATCTGAACTGCAGGTTTCCGGTGACCGCCAACAATAGCCAGCAGTGATCAACTCGTGCGACCCTTAATCAGCGGGTTCGGGGTTCGAGTCCCTGATGGCGCACCTCCCCCACTTCCTCGCCGTCCGACCTGCAGTTGTCGGCTCGACGGGCACGCCTCTGGCGACGGCCATCGCGCCAGGCCGTCGCCAAACCATGGAAGGCGCCGCCTACTCGGCAGCGCACCGCCGGGACCCTGCGGACGCGCAACCCGCGAGGACCCGCGGTCCTGCGACCGCTTCGGGAACGGCGGCCCCCTGCCGGTCCCCACCCGCCCCTCGGGGCGCCGGCCGCGGCGGTCGCCGGAGATGTGGAGAGCAGCCCAGGGGTCTGGGGCGAGCACGGGACCATCGAGTTCTCGACGCCTCGGGGCGTGACGCCCACCCGCGCCGGCGGGTCGGCCGGGATCGGGGCGAACGGGGCCGGGCCGGCGGGGTGCCGACCCGACCCCGGCGGATCACCGTCGGTTCACACCCGGGACCAGCAGCACCTTCCCTGCATCGCCGGTGAGCAGTTCGACCGCGACCTCCGCCTCGTCGAGGGACAGGCGGTGGGTGATCAGCCAGTCGAGGTCGATGCGACCCGACTGCAGCAGGAGCAGCAACTGCTCCCAGGTGTCCCAGAGCCGGCGGCCGAAGATCCCCCGGAGGGTGACGCCCTTCTTGTTCACGAACGCCGCGATGTCGATCGCGGCCGGCTCGCTCGGGTGTCCGACCGTCACCAGCGTGGCCTCCCGCCGCAGCGCCTCCAGCAGCGGCGGCAGCACCCCGCGCACGCCGGAGACCTCGAACGCGACATCGAAGCCGCCGCGCCGGCCGGCCAGGTCGCGGCACACGCCGACGACGTCGTCCGACGGGGCGAGCACCCGGGCGCCGATCGACTCCGCCTGCTTCCGGCGGAACTGGTTGGGTTCCACGGCGACGACGGCCGCGGCTCCCAGGGCGAGGGCGATCTGTGCGATGACCAGACCCACGGGTCCGCAGCCGTTGACCAGGACGTACTGCCCGGCCACGGCGTATCCAGACCGCTGGACGGCGTGCATGGCCACCCCGGCCGACTCCAGCAGGGCGCCGGTCTCGAGCGACACCGACTCGGGCAGCGGCACGCAGATGCCCGCGGGGACGGCGACGCGTTCGGCGAAGACGCCGTCGATGTGCATACCGAGGATGCCGGTCCGCTCGCAGGTGTGCGCGCTGCCGGTCCGGCACGGGTAGCACCGGCCACAGATGAGGTGGCTCTCCAGCGCGACCCGGTCGCCGGGGGTCACGTTCTCGACGCCCGCGCCCACGGCGAGCACCGTGCCGGAGCCCTCGTGGCCGAGGACCACCGGCGGGGTGAGGTTGAACGCCTGCGCCGAGGGCGTCCACTCGTAGAGCTCCCGGTCGGTGCCGCACAACGAGGCGGCGGCGACCTCGAGCAGCACCTGCCCCGGGCCGGCGACGGGCTCGGCCCAGTCCTCGCGGACCTTGATCCCGCGCTCGGCGGCGTGCTTGACGACGGCCTTCATGGTGTTCTCCTGATCGATCGGTGGGGTGTCCCGCGCGGCTCAGACGAGGCCGGCGAAGCGGCGGAACAGGTCGGGGGGGCCGACCTGACCGCCCTTGAGCAGCACGCGGCAGCCGGCGACGGCCGCCGCGTCATCGGTGGTGCAGATGGGTCCGGCGGTGACGAACTGCTCGTTGACCCGTAGCTCGCCGACCCCCATGGCCAGCAGGGCGTGGCTGGAGGTGTCGCCGCCGCAGACGACGACGTCCCGGGTCAGTCCCCGGCGGGCCAGGTCGCCGGCGAGCCGGCCGATGGTCCCGCCCACCGCGGCGGCGGTGGGGGAGCCGGCGCTCAGCCGGGGGTCGTCGGGACCCCGCGTGGTGTGGGCGACGACGTTCCGGCCGGCCCGGAGTGCCGCCTCGACGGCGGCCGACCACGGCCTCCCAGTGACGTCGCCGGCGAAGTCCCCGGCCGGGATCGGGACGTCGACCCAGCCGTGCCCGACCGCGTCGGCGATCTGGCCGGCGGTCGTGGTTGACGCGGACGCCGACACGACGAGCGTCGGGCCACGGGAGGCGGTGGGAGCCGGCGGCCTGCGGGGGGCGCCGCCACGGAGGCGGGCCAGCGCGGCCATGATGCCTCCGGAACCGACGACGAGCGCCGGTCCGGCGGGACGCGGGTCCCGGAGCAGGGCCTTGGCGACGGTGTCCATCTGCGCCTCGTCCACGGCGTCCACGACGAAGGCCTCGGTGTCGGCCGCCTCGCGCAGTTGCGCCCACCGGTCGTCGAAGGTGCCGTCGGCGTGGGCCGGCAGCTGCAGGCCCGGGACGGGGCGCCGGCTCGCGAGCTGTTCGGCCAGGACCAGCCGCAGGTCGGCCTCGTGCATCGGCGTGGACGGGTGGCGGGCCATCACGGGGTGCCGGTCCAGCCGGTACACCTCGCCTGCGTAGGCGCCGAAGTGCTGGCTGAAGGCGGTGTAGCGACCGAAGCCGGGCTGCGCGGGGACGACGGGCACCGGTCCGTGTCCGGGGAACCGCTCGTGCAGGAGCTCGATCCCCCGCCCGATGCTGCCGACGGTGGGCGAGGAGTCGAACGTGGAGCAGACCTTGTAGAGCAGCACGGACAGGTCCAGGGACGCCAGCGGGGCGAGGCCGGACCGCACCGCCTCGTCGAGTGCGTCGCCGGCCAGCGAGCGGGCCGGTCCGGCGATGCCCACGACGTCGGCGTCGTCCGGCGTCGACCGTCCGGGGTCGAGGACCAGCATGGCGTCGAGCCCCTGGGCGTGCGCCTGCGCGAGGACGTCGCTGGCGCCGGTCAGGTCGTCGGCGAGGAACCCGATGTCGGCCATCAGGCACCTGCCGGGAACGTCTGCAGCGCGTGTGCCAGGGCGGAGTCGCCACGAGCCGCGTGCTCCGCGGCCGCGTCCGCCAACGGGCTCCCACTCACCGCCGCGATCCACGCCTGGCGCAGGCTGCGGACACCGGCGGCCGGCCCGTCCGGGTGGGCGGCAATCCCACCGCCGGCCAGCATGAGCAGGTCGGTCGACCCCACCGCCGCGAACGTCGGACCCGGCGTGTGCACGTTCTGCCCGGACGACAGCGTCGGGAGCGGGGCGGTCGTGGTCCCCAGCGGCGCCTGCAGGCTGCGGATGTTCGCCGCGACCTGCTCGTCCCGCTCGTAGAACTTGCTGCCCAGCCCGCTGGCGTGGACGTGGTCGGCGCCGGCCAGGCGGGCCAGCTGCTGCCAGACCGTGAAGTCCACCCCCAAGGCGGGGGAGCGCATCGAGGCGGCCAGTCCGGCCCGGTGGCCGTGGATGGGCACCTGGGCGAACCCGCGCAGCCACGCGAGCGCCGGCAGGCCCATGACCGGGACGTTGAGCATCACGCAGTTCCCGCCCGCCTCGACCACCAGGTCATGACGGCGCTGGAGGCCGGCGAGGTCCCCGGTGATGTTGAAGGCGTACATCGTCCGGTGCCCGGTGACCTGCTCGGCGTCGGCGATCTCCTCCAGCGCGACACGGACGCGGGTCTCCAGGGGGAGGTACGCCGGATCGGTCATCAGCTCGTCGTCCTTGATGAGGTCGATCGAGGCGCGGGCCAGTTCGCGCACCACGCCGCGGAACTCCTCCTCCACCAGGCCGACGTTCGGCTTGACGATCGTGCCGATCAGCACGCCGTCCGGCACGCCCATGAGCTTGCGGGTGCCCGCCACGCCGAAGGCGGGGCCTGGGTGGGCCGCGACGAACTCGTCGGGCAGCCCGATCGACTGCAGCCGGCAGGCGTACAGCTCGACGAGCTCGAAGAGGTTGCCGGCGACCGCGGTGAGCAGGGTCGCGATGTCGGTACCGATGTTCACCATCGGGAACTCGACGACGACCTCGGCCGCGGTCACCCGCTCCGGCCGGCGCCTCGACGGCAGGGAGGGCGCGCACTCGCCCAGCTCGCGGATCGCCACGACCTCGGCCGCATGGCGCTCGCGGATCCGGTCGGACTCTCCGGGGACGGCGATGAAGGTCCCGCTGGACTGCTCGCCGGCGAGGGCGGCCGCGGCCCGTGCGACGTCGACGGCCTCGATGTAGTAGGTGCAGCGGATACGGCGGGGGTCACGCATGTCGGGGTCCTCGGGTCGGTGCGGGCGGGGATGGCGCGGTCACGCGTGGTGGGGTTTCGGCGGGACCACGGGCAGGGGCACGGGCTCGAGTGCCCCCGCCCGCTTCATGATCCAGGCCGCGACGGTGGGAGCCAGCAGGGCCGTGACGAGGACGGCCGTGGCGGCCTGGGCGGACGCGGAGGCGACGAAGGGCGCGAAGTTGGGGTCCGCGGCGGCGACGGCGGCGGGAACGGCCACCGCGTTGCCGGCCGTGGTGCCCGCCGCGAAGCCGATGCCGCTCTCGCGGCCCCGGCGGAGCAGGAACCGGTAGCCGAGGTAGGTGAGCCCGCCGGTGAGGACGACGACGCCGACACCCAGGACGGCACCGGCGGCACCCCCGGTGAGGACGGTCCGCAGGTCGATGCCGGTGCCCACCGCGAAGGACATGAACGGGATGACCACGTTCGGCACGGCGTCCAGGACCTTGGTCCACTCGCGGTCCACCGCGCCGATGAACAGGCCGATGAGGAAGGGCACCAGCGCGGCGACCAGCGCCAGGAGGGGGATGTCGGCCAGGCCCGAGGCGCCCAGGAACACGAGGGCGAGGAAGGGGCCGTCGTCGAAGGCGCTGGCGACGTAGGCGCCGCGGTCCCGTTCGTCCCCGTACTCGCCGGCGAAGGCGAGCCACATGGCGCCGTTGCTGTTCCCGAAGATGGCGATCAGCCCGAGGATCGAGACGCCGAGGATCCCGTCGACACCGACCGTGAGTCCGAGGACCACGCACAGCGTGATGGGGATGAGGGTCTTGGCGAGGAGGACGACCAGCGTCGTCCCGGCGGCGCCCTTGCCGTTGTGCGTGCCGGTGATGGACGCCCCGGTGGCCAGGACCAGCAAGGCGATGAGGGCGAGGGCGCCCTCCTTGAACAGGGCGGTGGTGAAGCCCCCGATCCCGAGTGCGTCCGGCGCGAAGGTGTTCATGAGAACGCCGAGCGTCAGCGGGATGAGCATCAGGCCGCCCGGGACCCGGCGCATCGCCTCGAACATGGGGAACTTGGACGGGCTCGTCCTCAGGACATCGCTCACGGTGACCTCCATCGACCGGACAATCTGTCCGTACAATTTGTCCGTACGAAGGTAAGGTGATGCGCGCCACGTCGTCAACCCCCTGTGTCGGACAGGGCACGATGCTGGGAGGGACGGCGGCCGGTGCGTCGCCGCGGCGCTCAACGGGAGGAGGGCGGGATGTCCGTCGAGGGGTCCATGGCGTCCGAGGTCACAGACGACGTCCCGCCGCCGCTGGAGCTCGGCCGCGCCGCCGGTGCGCCCCTGTACGCGCAGATCCGCGATGCGCTCCGGCACCAGATCGACAGCCACTCGCTGCCGCCCGGAGCACCGCTGCCGACCGAGGAGGCCCTGCAGGCGCGCTACGGCGTCTCGCGGAGCGTGGTCCGGCAGGCGCTGGGCGACCTCGCCGACCTCGGACTGATCGTCCGTCAACGCGGCCGCGGCAGCGTCGTGGCACCACGCCCCGAGCACCGGCGGCGCGCGGACCGAGCCGGCGGCCTCCGCCAGCAGGTCGAGGCCAGTGGCCACCACCTCCGCACCGAGATCGTCGAGCTGGCGGTCGACGAGGCGCCGTCCGCTGCCGCCGCCGCGCTCGGGGTGACCGACACCTGGCGCCTCGAGCGGATCCGGCGGGTCGAGGACGAGCCGCTGGTGTTCATGCGCACGTGGTTGCCGAGGGAACTCTTCCCGCACCTGTCGGCCGAGGACCTCGACGGCGGCTCCCTGCACGACTGGATGCGGGCGCGCGGCGTCGAGCCGCAGGGCGGCCCGCGCCAGTTGCAGGCGGTGCCCGCGGACGAGGCCGTGGCTGCCCACCTGGACCTGGGCGTCGGTGTGCCGGTCCTGCTGCTGCAGGGGGTGACCCGGGACGAGTACGGGCGCGGGCTCGAGTGGTTCACCGCCTGGCACCGGCCGGACACCGTGTTCGACGTGGACGCCCACGTCCGGCCCCGTTCGCCCGGGGCGGGCGGCGGCGAGGAGCTCGGACGGGTGCGCGAACTGGTGCAGGAGCTGGCCCTGCTGCTCGGTACGCAGTCCCCGCAGGCCTGAGGAGACGAGGGGCGAGCACGTGGCGGACCATCCGGAGCTGCGCGGGCAGGTGGTCGCGCTGGGCGCGTCGCTGTTCGCCCGCGGACTCACGGCCGGGCGCACGGGCAACCTGAGCGTCCGCGTACCCGGCGGGTTCCTGGTGACCCCGACCGGGGCGAGTCTCGGGCAGCTGTCGACCGACCAGCTCAGCCTCGTCGACCTGCAGGGGGACCACCTCGACGGGCCACGGCCCTCCAAGGAGGCGTTCCTGCACGCAGCCGTCTACCGGGCCCGGCCGCAGGACTCCGCGGTGGTGCACACCCACAGCACCCACGCGGCCGCCGTGTCCTGCCTGGCCGACGTGGACCCGCACGACGTGCTGCCGGCCCTGACGGCCTACTACGTCATGCGAGTGGGCCGGCTGCCGCTGTTGCCGTACCACGCTCCGGGCGACCGCTCGCTCGAGGAGCTGGCGGAACGGACGGCCCGCACGTCGCACGCCATGCTGCTGGCCAACCACGGGCCGGTCGTCTCTGCCGCCGACCTCGCGTCGGCCGCCGATGCCGTCGAGGAACTCGAGGAGACCGCCCGCATCCACCTGCTCCTGTACGGACGGCGGACGCGGCCGCTGACGCCCGAGCAGGTCACGGCGCTCCGGCGGAACTGAGGCAGCGGGTCAGCACCCCATCAGCTGGTCGCGGACGTCGAGTGCTGCGACCACGGCCCGATCCTGCGGACGGCCGCGACCCGGCACTCGGTGGCACGGGGCTGCACATCGTGGCTCACCCCACGATCGACCGCGGCTGGCTCGTCGCCGGCGACCGCAAGCACGTCTGGGCTCGTCCGTGTACCACCTGAGGGCCTGTGGCTGCTCCCGTTCGCGGTGGTCGGCAACGTGCTCGGGGTGACCGCCGCGGGTTCACACAGGGCTGTCAACCGCCGTCCCACCACCGTGCGGCGGCCTCCGCGGGCGTCAGGCCGTCGAGCTCCACGGCGCGGTTGAGCTCGACGAGCGCCTCGGTGGTCAGCCGGGCGCTGACCGCGTCGAACGCCGGCTCGAGACCCTCCCAGCGCTCCAGGACGTCGGTGCGCACCAGGTTCCACGTGTTCGACGGCGGGTGCCTCGCGATGTCCTTCCGGCTCTCCGGCGACTACCGCGCCGAGCCGCTGGCGGTGGCCACCGAGAGCATCGACGTGGTGCGCCGCGCGGACGTGGCGGCGCACGTGCACGAGGACAGCGGCGGCCGCCTGCACCTCGACGCCCCGGCGGTGGAGCCGTGACCGCCGTCGAACCGGTCACCGGGCACCGCGGGCTCCGGTGGCGCCGGTCGCTGGGGTCGCTGCTCTCGGTGGCTCTCGTCGTCGCCGTCCTCGCCTGGTTCCTGCCGCAGTTCACCAGCCTGTCCGACGTCTGGGCCTCGGTCCGGGGCATGACGGCCGTGGAGGTCGTCGTCCTCCTGCTGGCCGCCGGCTGGAACCTCGCCACCTACCAGTTCGTGGTGGTCGCGACGATGCCGGGGCTGACCCTGCGGCAGGCGACGGTGTCCGGCCTGACCACGACGGCGGTCTCCAACACGGTGGTCGGCGGAGCGGCCCTCGCCCTGGGGCTGACCTACGCGATGAACTCCTCGTGGGGCTTCTCCCGGTCCCGCACGTCGGTGTCCCTGCTCGTCTCGGGGCTGTGGAACAACGTCGTCAAGCTCGGGACGCCGGTGCTCGCGCTGACCCTGCTGGCCTTCTCCGCCCCGCCGACCGCCGACCGCCGGCCTGGCCGGCGTGGCGGGGCTGGCCGGCGCCGTCGGAGTCCTCGGCCTGCTGCTGCACAGCCGGGACACCGCCGCCCGGATCGGAACGGTCGCCGGCCGGGCCGCCTCGGCGGTGCTGCGGCTGCTGCACCGTCCGCCGGTGCACGGCTGGGAGCGGGCCACGAGCAGGTTCCGCGACCGGACGGCGCTGCTGCTGCACGCCCGCTGGCCCGGCATCACGCTGGCCACCGTCGTCAGCCACCTCTCGCTGTTCCTCGTCCTCCTGCTCGCGCTGCGGTTCCTCGGGGTGAGCGGGAGCCAGGTCGGCTGGGCCGAGGCGCTGGCTGTGTTCGCCTTCGCCCGGCTGCTGACCGCCGTCCCGTTCACCCCCGGCGGGCTCGGCGTGGTCGAGCTGGCGCTGATCACCGGGCTGTCCGCGGCCGGCGGCGCCCGGGCCTCGGTCGCCGCGGCGGAACCGGTCGTGGCGACGCGCACTCAACTCCGCGCCGCGCACGGATCTGGTCCCGGAGACGGTGTGACGTGGGGCGGCCCGCCTGATGCTGGTGGACTCGCGGCGCGCCCTGCTGGTCAGCGGCACCCTGCTCGCCGGTGCGGTGGTCCTCGGCCTGCTGGTGGCCCTGCCGGTGACGCGACCGGCCGTGCAGGCGGGGGACGACGCGGTGTGGGACGTCGCCGGCGACGTCCGCAACGACCCGGCGACGGCGGTCGCCGTCGCGCTGTCCTGGCTGGGCAGCGGCGCCGTGAACTGGCCGCTGCGCGTGCCCGCGATCGCCCTGCTGGCCTGGCGGCGGCACTGGCTGCGGCTGGCCGCCTTCGCGCTGGCCGTGCTCAGCAGCGAGCTGCTGATCGGGCCGGTCAAGGCGGCCTACGACCGGGACCGCCCACCCGGCAGCCTGATCGAGACCTCGGCCGCGGCGTTCCCGTCGGGACACGCCGTCGCCGGTGCCGTGACCGCGGTCGGTCTCGTCCTGGTCCTCGCCCGGCCGGGGCCGAGCCGGTGGCGCTGGGAGGTGCGGGCGGTGGTGTTCGCCGGCCTCATGGCGCTCTCGCGGGTCTACCTGCGGGCGCACTGGCTCAGCGACACCGTCACCGGGGCCCTGCTCGGCGCGGGCCTGGCACTGGGGTGGCCGGCCCTGCTCATGGCGCTCCGCAACCGGATCGGCTCCCCGACTCCCCCGGCTCCGTGAGCGCCGCGGCCGCCCCGCACCGCCCGAGCGACTCCCGGCCGGCCCGTGTGGACGGCAGGATGGCGCCGTCCACCGGCCGGCGAGCGGGAGGAGGGCCCGGCCCGTGTCCCTCGTGCGCCACGCCGTCCCCGCACCGCTGCGCCCGTTCGTCGCGGCGGCGCACGGCTACCGCTCCCCCGCCCTCCCGACGGGGCTGCACCGGGGGCTGCCCTCCCGCCACCTCACGCTGGTCGTCGAGCTGGCCGCACCGCTGCGGGTCAGTGGCACCGGCCTCGCCGTGGCCGCGCACGCCGTGGTCGGCGGCCTGCACACGCGGGCGGCGCTGATCGACGCCACCCGTCCCCAGGAGGGCCTCCAGTACGCCCTCACCCCACTGGCCGCGAGCGCCCTCCTCGGGCTGCCCGCCGCCGAGCTCGCCGAGCGCACCGTCGACCTGGCCGACGTCCTCGGCCGGGCGGCGGACCGGCTCGTCGGCGACCTGGCGGCCGCCGACGGCTGGGCGGAGCGGTTCGCCCAGCTCGACGCCGCACTGCTCGACCGACTCTGCGGCGACGTCGCACCCGTACCGCCCGAGGTCCGCGAGGCCTGGCGGCTGGTGCACGGCAGCGCCGGCCGCTGCCGGGTCGAGGACCTGGCCGCGCACGTCGGGTGGAGCCGCCGGCACCTGAGCGAGCGGTTCCGGCTGGCCACCGGGCTGACGCCCAAGCAGGCGGCGCGGATCGCCCGGTTCGAGGCCACCCGCCGGCTGCTGCTGGACCCGCGGCGTCCGCCGCTGGCCGAGGTCGCCGTCCGGTGCGGCTACGCCGACCAGCCGCACCTGGCCCGGGAGTGGCGGGCCCTCGCCGGGTGCAGCGTGGGGACCTGGCTGCGCGAGGAGCTCCCGTTCGTCCAAGACAGCGCCCCGGCCGAGGCGGCACCCTCCCCGGCATGACTCCTCCGACCACCACCGCACCCGCACCCACCGTCTGGCCGAGCGTCGGCTTCACCGACGTCGACGCCGGGATCCGCTTCCTCACCGAGGGGCTCGGCTTCACCGTCACCGCCTGCTACCGCGACGAGGACGGCACCGTCGTGCACGCCGAGGCCCGCTGGCCGGACGGCGGCGGCGTCATGTTCGGCAGCCGCGGCAAGCCCGGCGACTGGGGCACCCTCGGGCCGCAGGGCGTCTACGTCGTCGCGGCCGAGCCGGCCACCGTCGACGCCGCCTGGGAGCGCGTCCGCGGCACGGCCGGGGTCGAGGTGCTGCAGGAGCTGCACGACACCGACTACGGCTCCCACGAGTTCGGCGTCCGCGACCCCGACGGCAACCTCTGGACGATGGGCACCTACCGCGGCGCCTGACCTGGTAGCGGCGAGGCCCGGACCACCAGCCAGACCAGAGCGGCCTGCCACAGGACGAAGCCGGCGAGCGCGACGAGCCAGCCCGCCGGGGTGATGCCGACGAGGACCGGGCGCGGGACGACCGCCACCGAGCACAGCGTCAGGACGCCGGCCAGCCACACGGCCAGCGCCGTCCAGCGGTACCGCGGTGCCGTGCTGGGGCGGACGGTGATGCCCAGGGACGACAGGTCCTCGGGCGGGTGCCGGCGCAGCATCCGCCGCCGCGACCGGTAGACCAGCACCCCGGGGTACCGCTCGGCCAGCACCCGCTCGCACCGGCGACGCCGGCGCGGGGAGAGGCGGGCCCGGCGGGGCAGGGTGACGGCCTGGACGCGCGCCGCAGCGGCGCGGAAGCCGGTGTCGCCGAGGACGATCCGGCCGCGGGCGGCGACCACCGCCGTCACGTCCCCCCAGCCGGTCCCCAGGCCGGTGCAGCTGGGGTGGTACCAGCCGTAGAGGCCGCAGCCGCACCCGCGCGCGGGCGGCGCGTGCCCGTCGTCGACCGCGCAGCGGGCCTGCTCGACCGGCCAGCTCCAGGGGCCTGCGGCGACGTGCACCGGTGGGCGCAGGCCGTCCTCGGCCAGGCGGAAGCGGCGGTAGCCCCGCAGCTCCCCGGTGACCAGGGCGGGCGGGTCCGCGGCGGGGTCGACCGGGAGGGTCACGCCGGTGCGGGCACCGGCGCAGGCGGTGCCGGTGCGGTCGGTGCCGGTGCGGGCACCGGGCTCGGCGCGGCCGGGGCCGGGTCGGCGACCGGCTCGAACTCGATCTCCCGGCGCTCGGGGCCGATGTCGCCGGCCACGCAGGGCTCGGCTGCCGGGACGGTCCGGGGTGTCAGCGGTGCGGTCGGCGTGTCCATCGACGGCTCCTCGCCCGTGCGGGTCGGCCCCTCAGGGGCTCCAGTGAAGCACCGGCCGCGCCGCCGGGGAGTCGTTCCCGGCACGGCTGCCGACCGGGTCCTGCACGTGGGGTGCGTGGACGGCGCCCGGGCCTCGAGAGAACGCACCTGTCGCTCTCCGTCGACGGGTGGCCGGCCACCTGCCGGGCGTGCCACCCCGCGGACGCGGTGCCCCGACGCCCCTCGGCGGAGGGACGTCGACCTCCCCTCAGACCGCCGTGGGCGTGGTGGGCCGGGGCCCGGTGTCCTCGCTCGCCGCCGCGGGGGTGCGGCTGACCCTGCGCCAGAGCCAGCTCGACGGGACCCGGCGGCCGGTCACCACGTACTCGCGGACGGCGTCCACCAGCAGGGTGACCCCCAGCGCCCGCCGGGCGGCCGGCCAGCCAGCGAGCAGGAGCTCGTCCCCGGCCGCCAGGACGTGATCGGAGTCCGGCGCCAGCGTGGCGTCGTCGCCACGCAGCAGGAGCAGCGGCACTGCGTGGAGGGGCTCGTCACGGTCCTCCGGGTTCCGCAGCAGGTCGCCGAGCCGCGCCTCCCCCGAGGCCAGCCAGGGCGTCAGGGCCGGGGCCTCCCGCTCGGTGAGCCGCACCTTCCACAGCGCCTGCAGGTGCTGCCCGCAGAGCGCGGTGAGCCGGTCGACCAGGGCCTCGGCCCAGGCGTCCCCGAGCGCCGGCATCACGCGGAGGAAGCGCCAGAGCAGCGGCGTCGAGAGCTGCGCGTACACCTCGTGCGCGATCTCCTCGGTCGGGACGAGGAGCGCGTCGAGCTCCATCGCGGCGAACAGCGGAGCGCTGGACGGCCGGTTCTGGCGAGCGGCGAGGAACAGATCGGGATTGACCCGGCGGGCGGTCTCCACCAGCGAGAGGTTGGTGATGTCGTTGTCGGTCCCCGCGACGAAACCCACGGCTTTCTCGAGCCCCACCGCCGCCAGCACATCGGCTTCGAAGCCCCCTGCGACGACGACGTCGTCCACGTCGTCGTGCGGGCTGGGGTCGATGACGGTCACGTCGATGCCCTCGGCACGCAGGTCCTCGGTCAGCTCCCGGCCGAGCCGGCCGTACCCGCACACCACCCAGCGGCCGTCGCGCGGTGGTGCGCCCCGCGGGGGCAAGGGGGCTCCGGGCCCGCTCTCCAGCCAGGTCAGCAGCTGGAAGGACGCCGGTGCCCGCAGCGCCAGCTGCACGTGGTCGCCGAACAGGTCGAAGGGGTTGACCACGCTGGGCGAGCCGAACACCCGCATGCGGTCGGCCATGACGCTGGTCGTCGCCCGCGCGATCACCGGGATGTCGGGACGCAGCAGTGCGGTCGTCATGACGACGGCGAGGTTGGCCTCGTCGTCGTCGGTGAGCGCCACGACCGCCTCGCAGCAGGGGTGGTCCAGCCCCGCGACCCCGAGGTGCCCGGGGTCCCGGGCGTCGGCGGCGAGCCCGGGGACGTCGCCGTGGTACGACTCGAGCTCCAGACCGTCGATCCGCTCGTCGTTCCGGTCGAGGACGACGACCCGGCGGCCCAGCGCGTCCATCGAGTGCCCGAGCAGCTCGCCGGCGCGGCCGTAGCCTGCGATCAGGACGAACGGCTCGGACAGCCGGGCCACCCTGCGGGTGAAGCGCTGCAGCGCCAGCGCCGAGCGGAACGCGCGGTCCTGCAGCAGGCCGAGCAGCGAGCCGATGGCGTAGGCCCAGCCGACCACCGTGAGGTAGATCGAGATGGTCAGCCACATCCGCTGGTTGTAGGTGAACGGGTACGGGATCTCCCCGAACCCGATCGTCGTCGCGGTGTAGCTCATGACGTAGATGGCGTCGAAGAAGCCCATGTCCCAGGGCCGGCCCTGGTCGTCCTGCCCGGGGATCAGGGTCAGGCCGAGGACGCTGACCGAGAAGATGGCGATCAGCACGATCAGGGGCGCCCGCATGCGCCGTAGGATCAGGAAGATCGTCTCGGACGCCCGGTTCGCCGACGCGGCGGCCGCCAGCAGCCGAGCGCGACGGGCCCGCCGCTCCTCCTCCTCGCGCTTGCTCCGGCGCGCCCAGAATGTCAGCAGGGGGTTGCCCATGGCGGCCTCCCGGTCACCCGCGGTGGAACGACACCGTCTCCACGACCAGGAGCACCACGGAGACGATGTTGGCCAGTAGCGCGCCCCCGGACAGGGAGACCACGCTCGACGTCCATGTCTCGGTCATGCCGGCCGACGAGACGTAGATGGCGTAGCCGTACATCAGGGCGGCCCCGACCAGCTGGAGGCTGGCCACCAGGCTGGTCGCGAGGTGCACGGCACCGATCTGCGTGCGGTCGCCGAACTTCAGCACGAGGGCGATGAGGTTCACCACCACCGCGGCGAAGAGCTCGAACGGGTTGTGCACGTCGGGGTCGCGCATGTCGCCGAGGAAGAAGCCGAAGTTCAGCGTGGCGGCGAGCAGGACGAAGAACCCGAAGACGACCTTCTCCAGGTTCACGCAGTCCTCCGCCCGCCGCCCCGGCAGCCCGGGGATCGGACCACAGCATCGCTGCTGCGGTCCGACTGCGCTACGGACGCTGCAACAGCGGCAGTAGCACTCGGTCGATCAGGTCGAGCACGACGGTGCCGTCCATCGGCCGCCCGGTGACCAGCCAGCGCAGCGCGAGCACCGCCGGGCCGACCTCCGCCGCGATCGACCGGCCGACGCCGGCGGGGACCTCGCCGCGCTCGACCGCCCGGGCCAGCACGGCCGCCCAGGCCGCGTCCCAGCGGGCCAGCGGCGGGCGGCGGCAACCCTCCTGCAGCACCGGGTCGTCGATGACGGCGCCGAGCAGGCTGCGCAGCGCCCGTCCGGAGGGGCCGCCGAAGAGCTCCACGACCTCGCTCAGGAGGGCGACCAGGTCACCGCGCAGGCCGCCGGTGTCCGGGACCTCCAGCACCGGGGCGCCCACGACGTCCATCACGCTGAGCAGCAGCTCGGCCTTGCTCGACCAGCGCCGGTAGATCGTCGCCTTGCCGACCCCGGCCGCCAGGGCGACGGCGTCCATCGTCAGGCCGGCGTAACCGGTCCGGCCCAGCACCTCCAGCACCGCCGACGCGATCGCCGCGTCGCGGGACGCGTCCAACCGGCGTCCGCCCGCCCGGGTGCGGGTCGGGTGGACCGTCGGGACTAACTCGTCACACTACGTCACCGAACGAACGTAACGCGTGTTCCCGAACGGTGCAGGACGGAGGACCCGCCGAGCCGGGGCGGAGCGCTGCACGCCCGGACGACGCGACGGGGCCGGCCGCGGTCCCCCGCGGCCGGCCCCGTCGTCCCCTCGACCGGCACTCCCGTCCCCCACGGTCGCGACGGTCCTCGGGCAGCCGGTGCCGCCGATCCCCCCCGGCGTCCTCCGGCCCGACCGGTGCACCGTTCCCCTCGGCGCCCCGGTCGTCCCCGTCCGGCCGGCGCCGCCGTCCCCCACGGCGGTGCCGGTCGTCGTGCCCGGCGGCGTCGTCCCCTCCGAGGCCGCCGGTCGAACCGCCGGCGGCTCCATCCCCCCGTGCGATGGAGACGCCGGCTGTCGTTCAGGCCCCGCAGGGCCGGCTCATCGCGCGACGCCGTCGCGCTGGGTGTCCCGAGCGGTTCCGGTCCCTCCCCGGTGCCGGGTGTCTCGGGAACAGGGAGGACTCTGCTGGCCCATCCGCAGCGCACCCGCCGGGGAACCGCAAGGGAGCCGCAAGATGCGCAGAACCCGCTTGCCGCCGTCCCTACCGTCGGGTCGTGGAGCTGGAGCGGGTCCTCCGCGAGGAGGACGGCGAACTCGTCGGGCACGTCGGCGCCGAGCGGCGCGGCGGCGCCGACGTGTGGGTGGCGCACGCCGTCTTCGGCTCCGTCCTGCGCGCCTTCCCGGACCGGGCGGAGGCGGTGGCGTTCCTGCGCCGGTCCGGCCTGCCGCTGCTGGCCGAGCGCTGGTGGTACCGGCCGTCGGACGACGCGGAGTGGCGGCCCACCGTCCTCGTGGAGGCACGCCCCGGCGCGGTCACCGTCCGGTTCGGCGCCGACCCGTACGACACCGTCACGCGCACCGGGGAGGCGCTCGGCCGGCTGGTCCTCACCCCCACCGGGTGACCCGCGGAAGGCCGGACGCCGCGCCGCGGTTGTCCGGACGTGAGCAGGGACGTCGAGGTCGTCGTCATCGGCGCCGGGCAGGCCGGGCTGAGCGCCGCGCACCACCTGGCGCGGCAGGGGTTCGCACCCGGCACGGGCTTCGTCGTCCTCGACGGCGAGACCCGTGCCGGCGGCGCGTGGCAGCACCGCTGGTCGTCGCTGACGCTGGCCCGCACCCACCACGTGCACGACCTGCCCGGCCTGCCGTTCCCGCCGGCGGAGGACGACGTCCCCGCGGCAGCGGCGGTCCCCGCCTACTTCGCCGACTACGAGCGGCACTTCGGGCTGCCCGTGCACCGGCCGGTCCGGGTGCGTGCGGTCCGGCGGACCCGCGACGGCCGGTTCCGCGTCGAGACCTCGGACGGCGACTGGACCGCCGCTGCCGTCGTCAACGCCACCGGCACCTGGACCCGGCCGTTCGTGCCCCGCTACCCCGGGCAGGAGCTCTTCCGGGGCCGCCAGCTGACCCCGGTCGACTACCGGGGTGCCGCGGAGTTCGCCGGGCAGTCGGTGGTCGTGGTGGGCGGCGGGGCCTCGGCGGTGCAGCTGCTCGGGGAGATCGCCGAGGTCGCCGACACGACCTGGGTGACCCGGCGCCCGCCGGTCTGGCGCGAGGAGCCGTTCGGGCCGGACGAGGGCCGGGCGGCGGTCGCGCTGGTGGAGGACGCCGTCCGCGAGGGCCGGTCCCCGGGCAGCGTCGTCGGGGTCACCGGGCTGGTCGTCACCCCGTGGGTGCGGGCGGCCCGCGAGCGCGGGGTCCTCGACCGGCTGCCGGTGTTCGACCGCCTCACCCCCGACGGTGTCGCGTGGGACGACGGCCGGTCCGTCCGCGCCGACGCCGTCCTGTGGGCCACCGGCTTCCGGGCGGCGCTGGGCCACCTGGCGCCGCTGGGCCTGCGCGGGCCGGGTGGCGGCATCCGGATGGAGGGCACGCACGTGGCCGGCGAGCCGCGGGTGCACCTGGTCGGCTACGGCCCCTCGGCGAGCACGGTCGGCGCCAACCGGGCCGGCCGCGAGGCCGCGGTGGCGCTGCGCCGGCTGCTGCACCCGGAGGCGGCGCTCCCCCGCTCGGCCGCCTGATCAAGGCCCCCTCCTGGGTCCCCTCGCACGCTCGGGGACGCCCAGGAGGGGGCCCCTCGGGGGTCGATCAGGGTCGGTCCAGGGCGTTCCCGGATACCCGCGGGCGCCGGTGGCCGAGAGCCTCGACGCCATGACCTCCCCGACCTCCCGCGGCCCGGTGACCGCATGATCACCGCGCACCGGCTCACCAAGACCTACGGCGATCGCACCGCCGTCGACGGCATCAGCTTCACCGTCGAGCCCGGCCGGGTGACCGGCTTCCTCGGTCCGAACGGCGCGGGCAAGTCCACGACGATGCGGATGGTGCTCGGGCTGGACCGGCCCACCTCCGGCAGCGTCACCGTCGACGGCCGCCGCTACGCCGACCACCCCGCCCCGCTGCGCGAGGTGGGTGCGCTGCTCGAGGCCCGCGCCCTGCACCCGGGCCGCTCGGCGCGCGACCACCTGCGCTGGCTGGCGGCCAGCAACGGCATCCCGCGGGCCCGCGTCGACGAGGTGCTCGACCTGGTCGGGATCACCGCGGTCGCCGACCAGCGGGTCGGCCGGTTCTCCCTCGGCATGGGCCAGCGGCTGGGCATCGCGGCCGCGCTGATCGGCGACCCGCCGGTCGTCGTCCTCGACGAGCCGGTCAACGGGCTGGACCCCGAGGGCATCCGCTGGGTGCGCACCCTCGCCCGGGACCTCGCCACCGAGGGCCGCACGGTGTTCGTCTCCAGCCACCTGATGTCGGAGATGGCGCTGACCGCCGACCACCTCGTGGTCATCGGCCGCGGACGGGTGCTGGCCGACTGCTCCACCGCGGAGTTCGTCGCCCAGCACGCCGCCTCCCACGTGCGGGTCCGCAGCCCGCAGCACGACGAGGTCGCCACCCTGCTGCGCCACCAGGGCCTGGACGTCGCCGCGCACGGCGGGGAGCTGCGCGTGCGGGGCCTGGACCCGGCCGGCGTCGGTGAGCTGGTCGGCCGGTCCGGCCTGCTGCTGCACGAGCTGACCCTGGTGCGCTCCTCCCTCGAGGACGCCTTCATGACCCTGACCGCCGACAGCGTCGAGTACGCAGGAGCCTCCCGGTGAGCACCGTGGGCACGCACGCCTGGACCCGGGTGGAGACCGCGGCGGCGCCCGGTGCCACGGCCGCGCTGCGGGCCGAGTTGGTCAAGTTCTGGACCGTCCGCTCGACCCCATGGTCGCTCACGGCGATGTTCCTGCTGGGTACCGGCCTCACCACCCTGGTGTGCGCCCTGAGCGCGGAGGCCCTGGCACGCGGGGACGTCGGCGAGCCGGTGGGCGCCTTCGTCACCTGGGGGCTGATGTTCGCGCAGGTCACCGCCGTCGTCCTCGGGGCGCTGGTGGTCACCAGCGAGTACGGGACCGGGATGATCCGCGCGACGCTCGCGGCCACCCCGCGGCGCGGCGCGGTGCTGGCGGCCAAGGCCGCGGTGCTCGCCTCGACGCTGTTCGTCGCCGGCACGCTGACCGCGCTGGCCGGCTACCTCGGCGGCAACTGGTTCCTCGACCGCGAGGGCATCGGCCTGGCGCTCACTGACGACGGCGTGCTGCGGTCGATGGTGGGCAGCGGCCTCTACCTGGCCGGGCTCGGGCTGTTCGCCGCGGGCGTGGGCCTGCTGGTGCGGCACACCGCGGCCGCGCTGGCGATCGTGCTGGGCCTGGTGTTCGTCGTCGGCAACCTGGTGATGGTGCTGCCCGGCGCCTGGGGCGAGTGGGCGACCAGGCTGATGCCGGGCAACGCCGGCTCGGCCGTCGCGACGCCGGAGTCGTTCAACCCGCTGCTGCTGGACCCCTGGGTGGGCTTCGCGGTGTTCGCCGCCGAGGTCGCCGTCGTGCTCGCGGTCGCCGCTGCGGTGTTCACCCGCCGCGACGCGTGACACCCGCTCCTCGTTGCCGGCGTTCCTCGTGCACTGCGGGTCCGGCAGGCCCGTCAGGGCGCGAGGAACGCCGGCATTGCGGCAAGGGACAATCGTCCCCATGACAGACCCCCAGGCCGCTGGTCGAGAGACCGCCGACGAGCTGGTCCGCCGCCTCTCCACCGACGACGGCGCCGGGGCCGACGAGCTGCTCGCCGGCATCACCGAGATCCGCGACCTCGTGTTCGTCGGCGCCGGCCTGACCGCGATCGCGCGCACCCACGGCCGCCAGCTCCCCCCGGCCCAGCGGGCGCAGGCCAGCACCCGGCAGCTGAACCTGGGGCAGCTGCGCGACGCCCACCGCGGCGACCCCGACGGGCTGCGCACCTGGCTGCGCCGGTCCGCCGAGGAGATCCTCTTCCTCCGCGCGCTGCGCGAGGCCGCCGCGCGCGTCGCCGGCTGACCTACGGTCGCGTCGCCGTCCGCGCCAGCGGCAGGGCGAGCAGCAGCACCCCGGAGACCAGCACGTAGGTCCACGGCAGACCGACCCCCGCCGCCACCAGCCCGAGCACCAGGGCGCCGACGGCGGTCCCGGCGTCGAACGAGGCGTTCCACATCGCGCTGGCGGCGGTGGCCCCGCCCTCACCGGCGCGGGCGAAGGCGGTCAGCAGCGTCAGGTTCTGCACCGCTCCGTAGCCCGCGCCGAAGACGGCGGCACCGGCGAGGACCCAGCCGGCGCCGGCGCCCAGCCCGAGCGCGACGGCGGCGAGCCCGGCCGCCGAGGCGAGCAGGGCCAGCGGCAGCAGCAGCCGGGTGCCCGTCCGGTCGGCGAGCACGCCGGCCCGCCAGCGGCCGGCCGCCGCGGTGATCCCGAAGACCAGCAGCGTCGCCGTCGCCAGGACGCCGTCGGGCCGCTCGATCGGCAGGAAGGTCACCAGCCCGCCGCCGGCGAGGGTGACCACGAGCAGCACCGCCGACGGCGGCAGCGCGGCCCGCACCGCGGCGCGGGAGGACGACGTCCCGGCCGGCCGCTCGGTGCGCGCCCCGCGGACCACGCCGGGCACCAGCGGCAGCGCGAGCACCGGCGAGGCGGCCAGCCAGGCCAGCCAGGTGACCTGACCGTCGAGCACCAGCGCGACCCCGGCGGGGACGGCGACCAGGTTGGGCACCGCGATCGCCAACCCGTAGATGCCGATCGACTCGCCTCGCCGCGCGGCCGGGGCGACCCGCGCGGCCAGCGTCGCCCCCAGCACCGTGAGCACCGCGAACCCGGCGCCGCGGACCGCGGAGACGGCCGACAGCCACAGCAGCCCGCCGTCGACCGCGTAGAGCGGCGAGGGGGCGCCGAGGGCCACGAGCCCCGCGGCGAGCACCGGCCCTGCGCCGAAGCGGGCCGTCGCCGCCGGCACCGCCGACTGCCCGGCGACGGTGACGACGAGGAAGACGGCGGTCACCACGCCCGCCGTGTCGACCGCCGCGCCCCGGGCGACCGCGAGGGTGGGCAGCGAGGCCAGGGTCAGGCTGAAGCTGGTGAAGCCGAGCACCGTCGCGCCGACCAGCGCCCGCATCGCCGGCAGCCGCCACAGCGACGTCCGCCCCTCCGTCGTCCCCCGGGCCACACCGCTCCCCTCCACCGGGCACCGTCGCCCGGCCGACCAGCATGACCGGCCCGGCGTGCCGACGCGGCAGCGGGTGCGCGGGGGGCTGCGCGCCGGTCGACGTGCGTGCACCATCCGGGGATGGCCGCACCCCAGCGCGTCCCGCCGGTGGACCGTCCCCGTCCGGTCTTCAGCCGCCTGTACGCGCGGATCAGCGAGGGGATGGACGCCGAGGGCCTCGCCGCGCTGCGCACCGAGCTGCTGGCGCCGCTCTCCGGGACGGTGGTCGAGGTGGGCTGCGGCAACGGCCGCAACTTCGCGCGCTACCCGGACGCGGTGACCCGGGTGACCGCGGTCGAGCCCGAACCGCACCTCCGGGCCCTGGCGACCCGAGCGGCCGCCGCGGCGCCCGTGCTGGTCACCGTGGTCCCCGGGACGGCGGAGGCGCTGCCGGTGCCTGACGCCACTGCCGACGCCGCGGTGCTGTGCCTGGTGCTGTGCTCGCTGCCCGACCGCGACACGGCGCTCGCCGAGATCGCCCGCGTGCTGCGCCCCGGGGGGACCCTCGCCTTCCTCGAGCACGGCCTCGGCCCGACCCGGCGGGTGCGTGCGGTGCAGCGCCTCGCCGACGCGACGCTGTGGCCGCTGCTGGCCGGTGGCTGCCACACCGCCGTCGACCCGGTCGGCCTCGTCGAGCGGGCCGGCTTCGCGGTCACGGCCCTGCGCCGGCTGCGGTTCCCCGACTCCCGCGTCACCCTGCCGGCCACGCCGCACGTGCTCGGCCTCGCCCGCCGGCCCGGCTGACCGCCGAGGAGGGGGGCGCGTGCCGCTGCTGACCGTGGGCCACGGACCCGAGGACCGCACCCGCCTCGGCGCCCGGCTGACGGGGGCGGGGGTCGGGCTGGTCGTCGACGTCCGCCGGTTCCCGGGCAGCCGCAGCAACCCCGACGTCCGGCGGGACGCGCTCGCCGGCTGGCTGCCCGCGGCCGGCGTCGGCTACCGGTGGGACGGGCGGCTGGGCGGGCGGCGCCGGCTGCCGCCGGACCAGCCGGTGGCCGACGGCTGGTGGACCGTCGCCCAGTTCGCTGCGTACGCCGCGCACACCCGGACGCCGGAGTTCGCCGCCGCGCTCGACGAGGTCCTGGCCGAGGCCGCGACGGCGACCGTGGCGGTGATGTGCAGCGAGAGCGTGTGGTGGCGCTGCCACCGGCGGATCGTCGCCGACGTCGCCGTCCTCGGTCGTGGCGTACCGGTGCACCACCTCATGCCCGACGGCCGGCTCGCCGAGCACCGCCCCTCCGAGGGCGCGGTGCTCGGCGAGGACGGCCTCGTCCACTGGCCGGCGAGATCTGCACACTCGCGGCCTTCAGCCCCCTGAAGGACGCCAGTGTGCCGATCTCGCGCGTCGACGGGGGGCGCTCAGCCCTGGTGCGGGTAGCGGTGGTCGGTCGGCGGCACGAACGTCTCCTTGATCGACCGGGTGCTCGTCCAGCGCTGCAGGTTCTGCGCGGCGCCGGCCTTGTCGTTGGTGCCCGACGCCCGGCCGCCGCCGAAGGGCTGCTGGCCGACGACGGCGCCGGTGGGCTTGTCGTTGACGTAGAAGTTGCCCGCCGCGAAGCGCAGGAAGCGCTGCGCGTGCGCGATGGCGGCGCGGTCCTCGGCGATGACGGCCCCGGTGAGCGCGTACGGCGCCGCCGACTCCATCTGGGTGAGCACCGTGTCGTAGTCGGCGTCGTCGTAGACGTGCACCGCCAGGATCGGGCCGAAGTACTCGGTGGTGAAGACCTCGTGGCCCGGGTCGGTGCCCTCGATGACCGTCGGGCGGACGAAGAAGCCCTCGCTGTCGTCGGCCTGCCCGCCGGCCACGATCGACAGCGCGGGGTCGTCGTCGACCCGGTCGAGGACGCCGGACAGCTTCGAGAACGACTTGCGGTCGATCACCGCGCCCATGAAGTTCGAGAAGTCGGTGACGTCGCCCATCGGCAGCGACTCGGTGACGCCGACCAGGTCGTCGCGCAGCCGCGCCCACACCGACCGCGGCACGTACGCGCGCGAGGCCGCCGAGCACTTCTGGCCCTGGAACTCGAACGCGCCGCGCACCAGCGCCGTCCGCAGCACGTCGACGTCGGCCGAGGGGTGCGCGACGACGAAGTCCTTGCCGCCGGTCTCGCCGACGATGCGCGGGTAGCCGCGGTAGGAGGCGATGTTCTCCCCCACCGTGCGCCACAGGTGCTGGAAGACCGGCGTCGACCCGGTGAAGTGGATGCCGGCGAGGTCCCGGTCGGCCAGGACGACGTCGGAGACGGCGATCCCGTCGCCGGTGACCATCGTGATCACACCCGGCGGCAGCCCGGCCTCCTCCAGCAGCCGCATCAGGAAGTGCGCGGCGAACTGCTGGGTGGGCGCGGGCTTCCAGACGACGGTGTTGCCCATGAGCGCCGGCGCGGTCGGCAGGTTGCCGGCGATCGCCGTGAAGTTGAACGGCGTGACGGCGTAGACGAACCCCTCCAGCGGCCGGTGGTCGCTGCGGTTCCACACACCCGGCGAGGACACCGGCTGAGCGGACACGATCTCGCGGGCGAAGTGCACGTTCCAGCGCCAGAAGTCGACGAGCTCGCAGGCGCTGTCGATCTCGGCCTGGTGGGCGGTCTTCGACTGGCCGAGCATCGTCGCGGCGTTGAGCGTCTGCCGCCACGGCCCGGCCAGCAGCTCGGCGGCGCGCAGGAAGACCGCGGCCCGGTCGTCGAACGACAGGTCCTGCCACGCCGGGGCGGCCGCCTTGGCGCAGGCCACCGCCTCCTGCGCGTCGGCGTGCGTGGCGTGCGCGGCGGTGCCGAGGACGGCGGCGTGCCGGTGCGGCTGGACGACGTCGAAGCGCTCACCGCTGCCCATCCGCTGCTTCTCCCCCAGCGTCATGGTCAGCTCGAGCGGGTCGCCGGCCAGCTCGGTGAGCCGCTGCTGCAGCGCGGCGCGCTCCGGGGTGCCAGGGGCGTAGCTGAGGACCGGCTCGTTGCGCGGCGGGGGGACGTTGGTGACGGCGTCCATGGGACTTCCCTTCAGTTGGTGCTGACGAGGGAGCGCAGGAAGAAGCGCAGGTTCGCAGGACGCTCGGCCAGCCGGCGCATGAAGTAGCCGTACCAGTCGGCGCCGTAGGGCACGTAGGCGCGCACGCAGACGCCCTCGGCGGCGAGCCGACGCTGCTCGGTGGCGCGGATGCCGTAGAGCATCTGCACCTCCCAGGAGTCCGGCGTCCGACCCTCGTGGTCGGCCAGCCGCTGGGCCAGCGAGATCAGCCGCGGGTCGTGGCTGCCGACCATCGGGTGGCCGGGTCCGCGCATGAGGACGCCGAGGCAGCGGGCGTAGGCGGCGTCGACGTCGGCGCGGGACTGCCACGCGACCGACGGCGGCTCGTCGTAGGCGCCCTTGACCAGCCGCACCCGCGACCCGGGGACGGCGAGCGCGGCGGCGTCGTCCTCGGTGCGGTGCAGCGCGGCCTGCAGCACCGCCCCGGTGCCCGGGTGGTCGCGGCGCAGCTCGGCGAGGACGGCGAGGGTGGAGTCGACGGTGGCCGACTCCTCCATGTCGAGGGTGACCGTGGTGCCGATCGCCGACGCCGCCTCGGCGACCGGCCGGACCAGCTCCAGGGCCAGGTCGGTGCCGCCGCCGGGCAGTGCCTGGCCGAACGCCGAGAGCTTCACCGACACCTCGGCGGCGCGGCCCAGCCGCAGCGGCGCCAGCCCCTCGAGCAGCGCGAGGTAGGCGTCGCGTGAGCGCACCGCCTCGGCGCGGTCGGTCACGCCCTCGCCGAGGTGGTCGAGGGTCACCGCGATGCCCTCACCGCACAGCTGCCGGACGACGGCCAGCGCCCCGTCGAGGGTCTCGCCGGCGACGAACCGGTCGACCACCCGCCGGGTGGCCGGGGTGCCGGTGACCAGCCGGCGCAGCTCCGGGCGCCGCGAGGCACCGAGCAGCAGGGCCTTCTGCGAGAACACGCGCCACCTCCGCCACCGGGGGACCTGACTCCTCCGACGCTAGGCAGCCCGAGCCCCCGGGGCCAGCGACAGACGTACGGTGTCCGCCGTCGGCGTGTCATACACCTGTACAGGAGGACGGCGGCGTGCGCGACGAGCTGCAGGAGCTGGTGGACCGGGTGGCGGGCCTGCTCGGCGCCCCCGCGACCCTGGAGGACGCCGACTTCACCCTGCTGGCCTTCTGCGCCCACCCGGTCGACGGCGCCGACACCCCGGTGATGGACGCCGTGCGCACCCGCTCGATCCTCGGCCGGGGCTCGACGCCGGCCACCCGGCTCTGGTTCGAGGACTTCGGCATCGCGGTCGCCGAGGGGCCGCTGCGCACCCCGGGCGACCCGGACGCCGGGATCCTCACCCGCCTGGTGCTGCCGGTCCGGCACTCCGGGCGCACCCACGGCTACCTGTGGCTGCTCGACGGTGGGCGCACCGACCCCGCGGCTGCCGACGACCCCGCGCTGGCCGGCGCGGTGAAGCTGGCCGCCGAGGCCGGGCGGCTGCTGGCCGAGCGGGAGGAGAGCGCCGGTGACCTGGCCCGCCCGCTGGCCACCGCGCTCACCGGCTCCCCCGCCGCGCGGGCCCAGGCGGTCCGGACGCTCGCCGCGGCCTGGGGTGAGCGGACCCCGGTGGTGCTCGTGGCGCTGCGCCCGGCCGGGGCGGGGCTGCCCTCGCCGTGGCGGGCGCCGGCCGCGGGTGCGGTCAGCGCCGTGCTGCCCGGGGAGCAGCTGGTAGCGGTCGCCGTCCCGCTGCCCGGACGGGCCGACCTGCGGCCGGCCGCCGCGGTGACCGCCGCCGCGCTGGCCGGCCTGCCGCCCGGCAGCACCGCGGGCCTGTCGGCGGTCGGCACCGGCGCCGAGGAGCCGGCCGGGCGGTGGGACCAGGCGCGCACCGCGGCGCGGGTCGCGGCCGCCGTCCCGCGCTTCTCGCCCGTGGCGCACTGGGACGAGCTCGGCGGCTGGCGGCTGGCCGCCGCGCTGCCCGGCCCCGACCCGGTCGTCCGGCCCCTGCTGGCCGACCCGGTCCTCACCGCGACCGCCGAGACCTGGCTGGACGCCGGGTGCAGCGCGGCGCGGGCGTCCGCGGCCCTGCACGTGCACCGCCAGACGCTGTACTACCGGCTCGCGCGGATCGCGGAGCTGACCGGCCTGGACGTGGCCGACGGCGACGCGCGACTGCTGCTGCACGCCTCGCTGCGCCGTGCCCGGCTCCCGTGACCCCAGCGGGTCCTCACCGGCCCTCCCGGATCCTCCTCTCGGCATCGCGGAGCACCCGGGGCACCAGCCGGCGGTGCACGGCGGACAACCGGCGCCACACTAGCTCGTCCCGGCGCCGGCCCTGGTCCAGACAGGTCGTCAGCGACACCCGGCCCTCCACCGTCTGCACGATGAGGTTGGCGCCCAGGGACCTGGAGGCGGTCTCCAGCCGGATCCAGTCCTCGCCACGTCCGCCGATCCGCCATCCCGCGACGGTGGCCGGCGAGGGCCCTCGGGTGAGCCGCAGACCGAGGAGACCGCGCCAGATGAACCGCTCCGCGACGTCGGGCACGTCGCCGAACACCGCCCGGGCCCACTGCTCCGGTGTCGCCTCCGCGTCGGTGGGGAGGGTGTACCGGTCGGCGTAGTCGATCTCGGGCAGGGAACTGATCGCGCGGACCGACCCGGGGATCTGGCCCAGTTCCACGGCACTGCTGAGACCCATCGCCTTGTCTCCCCCTCGTATACGCTTCCGTACACGAGCACGCTAGCGCTTCCATACGGTGGCGTACAGGAGATGAGGGGGTCCGTCGTGGGCGTGACCCGCACGCCGCGGGAGAGGTGGATCGAGCAGGGGCTGCAGGCACTGGCCGCCGGCGGTCCGGACGCCGTCCGCGTCGAGGCGCTGGCGAAGGAACTGGGCGTCACCAAGGGCGGCTTCTACGGGTCGTTCGCCGACCGGGACGCGCTGCTGGAGGCGATGCTGGACACCTGGGAGCGGGAGAGCACCGACGACGTGCTCGACCGGGTCGAGCGCGAGGGCGGCGATCCGCGGACCAAGATCGAGCGCGCGGGCGTGCTCACCTTCTCCGACGACCGCCTGCTGCCGATCGACCTGGCGGTCCGGGACTGGGCCCGGCGGGACGAGGCCGTCGCCCTGCGCCTGCGACGGGTGGACAACCGGCGCATGGCGCTGCTCCGCGAGATGATCGGCACCTTCTGCCCCGACCCCGACGAGGTCGAGGCCCGCAGCCTGCTCGCCTTCTGCGTGGCGATCGGCGAGCACTTCCTCGCCGCCGACCACGGCGACCGCACCCGGGCGGAGGTCCTCGCCCGCGCCGCCGACCTGCTGCTCGACCGTCCGGCCAGGACCAGGGCCGCGTCGTCCGAGGACCGGCCGGGTCGCCGCTGAGCGCCCCCGTCGACCGCGCCGTGACCGGCCTCACACCCCCCGTTCAGCTCGCGCCACCGCGGCGGGAGTCGCCTAGTCTCGGAACCGGTATGGGTGCTGGATCCGAGGCGTCGCCTCGACACGCGGCGGGCGCCGACGTCCTCGCCGAACTGCGCACGGCCACGGCCGTCGAGCACGAGCAGGTGGAGTCCACCCTCGGGCTCATGGACCCGCGGCTGGGCCGCGACCGGCTGGTCGCCGTCCTCACCCGGCTGCACGCCTTCTGGACCGCCGCCGAGGCCGGCCTGGACGCCTGGGCCGGCCGCCACCCGGGCGATGCCGAGACCGTCGCCTGGTCGCGGCGGCGCCGCGCCCACCTGTTCGCCGAGGACCTGCGCGCCCTGGGCGCCGAGCCGGACGCCGGGGGGCGACCCGAGCTGCCCGCCGTCGAGGACACCGACCAGGCCCTGGGCCGGCTCTACGTCCTGGAGGGCTCCACGCTCGGCGGCACGTTCATCGCCCGCCACCTCGCCACCCTGCCCACCCTCGGACCCGGCGTCCGACTGGGCGCCTTCTCCCCCTACGGCGCCGAGACCGGTGCCATGTGGCACGCCTACCGCCGGGTGACCCGGGAGCAGGTCGCCACGGGCGGCGACGCCGGCCGGGTGGTCGCGGCCGCGCGGGCCACCTTCACCGCGCTGGCCGCCTGGTGCACGCCGGTCGGGGCGCCCGCATGACCGGCTCCGAGACCGACCTGCTGCCGGCGGGGACGCCGGTCGACCTGTCCAACTGCGAGCGCGAGCCGATCCACGTGCCCGGCAGCATCCAGCCGCGCGGGGTGCTGCTGGCGGTGAGCGAGCCCGACCTCGTCGTCGTGCAGGTGTCGGAGAACCTCGCCGACCTGGTCGGCGTCGACCCCTCCGACGCCCTCGGCCGGCGGCTGCCCGAGGTCCTCGGGGTGGCCGCGGCCGGGGCGGTGGCCCGGTCGGCCAGCGCCTTCGGCGACCTGCGCGAGCGCAACCCGGTGGAGGTCACCCTCGACGTCGAGGGGAGTCCGGTGCCGGTCGACGCGCTGCTGCACCGCGCCGTCGTCGGCCCGGACGACGGCGTCAGCCCGCCGACGGCGCTTCTGGTCGTCGAGCTCGAGCCGGCGCGCGGCCCCCGCCCGTTCTCGTTCCCGAACACCTACCAGGCGGTGCGCGGCACGGTCGGCGAGCTGAACCGCGCGACCTCGCTGCAGGAGCTCTACGACATCACCGCGCAGGCGGTGCGCGAGCTGACCGGCTTCGACCGCGTGATGGTCTACCGCTACGACGCCGACTACAACGGCGAGGTCGTGGCCGAGGCGAAGGCCGAGGAGCTCAACTCCTTCCTCGGCCTGCACTACCCGGCCTCCGACATCCCGGCCCAGGCGCGGGCGCTGTACGAGAAGAACTGGATCCGGCTGATCTCCGACGTCGACTACCGGCCGGTGCCGCTGCGCCCGGCGCTGGTGCCCTCCACCGGGCAGCCGCTGGACATGACCTTCTCCACGCTGCGCAGCGTCTCGCCTATCCACGTCGAGTACCTGCAGAACATGGGCGTGCGCGCCTCCATGTCGGTCTCCCTGCTGCGCGACGACAGGCTGTGGGGCCTCATCGCCTGCCACCACTACTCCGGTCCGCACGCCCCGCCCTACGCGACCCGGGCGGCCGCGGAGTTCCTCGGCTCCACGCTCTCGCTGCGCCTGGTCGACCGCGCCGAGGAGGGCGAGGTGCACCGCGCGCTGCAGGTGCGCTCGACGCTGGCCTGGCTGACCACCGCGACCCTCGACGAGGACCGCCCGCTCGCCGACACGCTGCTCGGCTCGCCCGACCTGCTCGACCTGCTGCCGGCCGACGGCGTCGCGGTGCACCTGCAGGGCCACCGCGGCAGCCGCGGCACGCCGCTGCCCGAGGCCACCGCCGGGGCGATCGCGGCCTGGGCCGCCGCCCGCCACGAGGACGTCGTCGCCACCGACTCACTGCCCCGGCACGCCGCGGAACTGCAGGTGTCGTGCGAGGTGGCCTGCGGGGTGCTCGTGCTGCCGCTGCCCGACGGCCAGTACGTGCTGTGGCACCGTGCCGAGGCCCGGCGCACGGTCGACTGGGGCGGCGACCCGCACAACAAGGCGATCGCCGAGCGCGAGGGCGACTCGGTGCGGCTGAGCCCGCGCAAGAGCTTCGAGCGGTGGCAGGAGACGGTCCGCGACCGCTCCGAACCGTGGACCGCGCAGGAGCTGGCCGAGGTCGGCGAGCTGCGCACCCACCTGCTGGAGGCGCTGTACGCGCGCAGCCGCAGCATCGTCCGCGCCGCGGAGACGCTGCAGCGCTCGATGCTCACCGCGCCGCCGGAGTCCCCGCGCCTGCAGGTCGCGGTGCGGTACGTGCCCGCCGCCCGCGAGGCCCAGGTCGGCGGCGACTGGTACGACGTCTTCGAGCAGCCCGACGGGTCGACCTTCGTCGTCATCGGCGACGTCGTCGGCCACGACACCGCGGCCGCCGCCGACATGGCCCAGCTGCGCGGGCTGCTGCGCGGCATCGCCTACGACAGCGCGGACGGCCCGGCCACCGTCCTGCGCCGGCTGGACTTCGCCGTCGCCGGCCTCGGGCCGCACGCCATGGCCACGGTCCTGGTCGGCCGGCTGACGCCGGACCCGGAGACCGGCGGCGCCCGGCTGCGCTGGTCCAGCGCCGGGCACCTGCCGCCGCTGCTCGTCGAACCGGGGGACGACGTGCTGACCCTGACCACGCCCCGCGCCGAACTGCTGCTGGGCGTGGACCCGGCCGCGCGGCGCACCGAGTCCGAGGCGCTGCTCGAGCCGGGCTCGACGCTGCTGCTCTACACCGACGGCCTCGTCGAGCGGCGCGACCAGGTCTTCGACATCGGCGTGGAGCGGCTGGCCGGCGAGCTGGTCGCCGTCCGGGACCGCCCGCTCGAGGCGGCCGCCGACGAGCTGATCGGCCGGATGCTCCGCGACGGCGCGGAGGACGACGTGGCGCTGGTCGCCGTCCGGCTGCGCGGCTGAGGACCCCGTCCTCCTCACCGTTCGCAGGCTCACGGTGAGCCTCTGGACGGGCCGGGCCCGTGGGTCTGCGCCGACGAGGACTGCTCCACACCCGTCCCGGTTGACGCCCCTCTGCGGGAAACAGTGACCGGGCGGGTCCTGCGGACGCGCCTCCCGCGCCGTCGACCTGTCGGCCGAGTGCTCGGTGAGCCCTCGCCTCGCGGGACAGGGCTGCGGGTCGGGTGGATCAGCCCGGAAGCGGGTCGCCCATGGCGGCCCTCTGGGGAGACCGCCAGCCAGCCGCCGGCGGCGACACCGGGCCGCGAAGGAAGGGGGCGGCCTGCCCCCGCCTCCATCTGTCGTCGTGGTGCGGCCACTGGTCGATGTACCAGTCTGCGGATCGCAGCTTGTACGACACGCATGCGCGCCAACCCTCGGCTCCGACCAGTTCCGTGTGCAGCGGGTGGACGGGCCAGGTCATCCCTTCACGCGGCTCGCCTGGGGCAGCGGGCGGATGACTTCGGACGCGGGGGCGGTTCAGCTCAGTCGGCGTAGCGGACGGTGAAGGAGGTGCCCCGTCGTCGGCTGGCGAAGACGTTGACCGGAGACACTGCAACGTAGACGACGCCGCTCGGCGCCGTCCCGGTGCCTGACGAACAATGCCTCCGATTCGACCGCACGTCCGTTAGGGGATCCTCTATGGGACGCTCCCTGCCGGTCCGTCCAGTTGGCCGGAGGCAGCCGTAGCCGGTTCGCCGACGGAGTCCCGACACCAACCCGGCGGGCTGTACCGGATCGAGGGCGATACGACCGGACTCGAGCCCTGCGAGGATCGTCGGGTGCGACTTGAGCACACCTTCGCCTGGCGAGGACGTCGAGTGCGATGGGATGCCTGGGGCGATGGTCTACCCGTGGTGTTCTGCCACGGCACCCCATGGTCCTCGGCGCTCTGGCACCCGTTCGCCGATGCGCTGAGCTCCCGGTTCCGGGTCCACCTGTGGGACATGCCCGGCTACGGACAGTCCTCGATGGAGGCCGAGCACCGCGTCTCCCTCGACGTGCAAGGCGAGCTGCTCTCCGATCTCATCGGCTACTGGGGACTGGACCGGCCACATCTCATCGCCCACGACTACGGCGGGGCCGTTGCACTGCGCGCACACCTGCTCCACGGCGCGCTCTACAGCTCCCTGGCCCTGGTCGACGTCGTGGCGCTTGCGCCGTGGGGCTCGGAGTTCTTCCGTCTGGTACGCGACAACGCTGAGGTCTTCGCCGCCTTGCCGGCTGCCGTGCACGAGGGCGTGGTGCGCGCGTACATCGAGGGAGCCAGCCACCGCGGCCTCGACGAGCGCCAAACGCGCATGCTGGTTGAGCCGTGGCTCGGATCGCTGGGCCAGGCAGCGTTCTATCGACAGATCGCTCAGGCTGACCAGACCTACACCGACGAGGTCCAGCCGCTGTACGGCTCACTGGCGCTCCCGGTCCTGGTCACCTGGGGCGTCGAGGACACCTGGATTCCGGTCGACAGGGCTCATTCCCTGGCCGAGGCGATACCCGGGGCCCGCCTGCAGCTCGTCCCGGGTGCGGGGCATCTGATCCAGATGGACGCTCCCGAGAGTCTTGCCACCGTCCTGCATGGTTGGCTCGTCGAGCAGCAACAGCGCCGGGCCTGAGTGAGGCCACACCGCTTCCCGCAGCCGGATCCCCTGCGGGACCCCGGCGCCGCGAGGATCGAGCCGCCGGGAAGGTGCCGTAGCGGGTTCCCCTCCGTACGCAGCATCCGCTTGGCGCGGTGGTCAACCGGCCCTCGGTGTGGTCTGACCGATCAATTTTCCGCGCCGTGTTCGTCTGATCAGCCGAATACCGACTCACGGGAGGCTCCGCCATGCGGACACTGACCTTTCGCATGAACCTGAGCGTGGACGGCTACATCGCCGCGCCCGGCGACGACCTCGGCTGGAGCGTGCCGAGCGACGAGCTGTTTCAGTGGTGGTCCGACCGGGTGGGGGCGACGGGCCTGGCGCTGTACGGGCGCAGACTGTGGGAGACGATGAGCTCCCACTGGCCGACCGCCGACCAGCAGCCTGGCGCCACACCGGCGCAGATCCAGTTCGCCCGCCGCTGGCGGGACATGCCGAAGGTGGTGTTCTCCTCGACGACCAGCGCGGTCGACTGGAACGCCCGCCTGGTCACCGGCGACGCGGTCACCGAGATCACCCGGCTCAAGACTGAGGATGGCGGTCCCATGGACGTCGGCGGCGCCACCCTCGCCGCGGCGGCCATGCGGGCCGGGCTGATCGACGAGTACGCGATCGTCACCCACCCGGTCCTGGTGGGCGGCGGCACGCCGTTCTTCACAACCCTGGACAACTGGGTGAACCTGAGCCTGGTGGAGACCCGGACGTTTCCCGACGGCGTGCTCCTGACCAGGTACGAGGCCAGGCGGTGAATGCCCGACCTCGGATCGGCGCGGGCTCGGGCACCCAACGATCTCGTGGCCGTTGAGGGATCCCTTGCGGGACGGCAGCCAGCTGGTCACCTGGCAGTCCTCCGGTGCGCCGGTAGCCGTTTTCCTTGCGGTGATGGCAACGTGACGCAAACAGCGTTGCCGGGACCAGTCGGTCGCCGCACGCCCGATACTGCCGCGATGCCGCGGCTCGCCTCACGTCCATCGACGATCAGGGGCGAGCACTCCTTCCGCGCGTCAAGGGCCCTTGACACTGGATGTCAATTATCCTTAACATGAGGCCGTGGTTCCCCACGAGTCCATCACCGCCGCGGCAAGCCCGGTGCGAGAGCGCCGTAAGGAACGGCGCATCACCCAAGCCGAGCTCGCCGAGCAGGTTGGCGTGAGCCGGCAGACGATTATCGCCGTCGAACAGGGCGACTACGCCCCGTCGGTCTACCTCGCGCTGCGGATCGCCCGCGTCCTGGGCGGAACCGTCGAAGAGTTCTTCACCGAGGAGACGGGAGACGTCAGATGACGCGCAGACGGAACGTGCTGGACCGGGTGGCGGAGCGGGTCATGGACCTCGACAGCCCGGCCTACGGCGACGAGCGGGAACGAGCCGTGTTCATGGAGTCGAATTCCTTCGGACTGACAAGCGGGTTCTACGTCGGGCTCCTGGGCGCCGTCGTCGCCTCGATCTTCGGGCTCGTGCTGCTGCCGGCCGCGCTGCTGGTTATGACCATCCTTCCAGCGGCCGCGGCCTTGTGGTATGCGAGACGGCGCGGCGTCGACCTGCAGAAGCTGGCCGAGAACGCTGGCGCCAGGTCGACGATGATTGGCATCGTCGTCTACGGCGCGGCGGGGGTCCTGACCTTTGCCGCGATGACGTACACCGTCTTCACGGGCCAGCCAGTGCTGCCGGTCCCGCCGCTCGGGGTGACCCCCGGGCAGGGATTCATGGGCGGTATGGCACAGGGCGCCGTCGTCGGCGGAATGCTCGGCGGGGCCGCGGCGATCGTCGGAGGCGTTCACAGCTATCGACGGGCAAACCGTCGCCGGCAGACATCCGGCTGCTGAGGATGGGCGGACGCCGACGGCACCGGGCGCGTTCGACCTCGCCGGCCACCGGATAAAGCACATCTTGGCCGTACGGAACACGATGCGACCCCAACTGGACGCAGAGGCCGGCGAAAAGCATGTCTTGACTCCGACGCCACGGGGCCAGAAAGCTCGACGACCGGTCCCGTTCGCGGGCACGTCCCGGACACCCCTCGCTAAGTTGCCGCACGACTCGAGGTGGCAGCGCTCGGCCACCGAGTAACCTCGAGCGCGTCCGGCGGGCCCTGCACGATGGGGCCGACAGCCTGTTGCTCCGCGCCTGACCTACACGGCCTCCACGTCGGCACGTATCCGGGGTCGGCCCTATCGAGGACGGACCCGTCGGCTCCTCGTCGGTCGACAAGGAGCCGATCACAGCAGCCCGTGAGCGGCGCTGATTGCCACGATAAGCCGTCCGGGCGTCTCCGAGTCCCGTAGGCGGATCGGCTACCGCTGTGCCTGACGAGCTAGTGGTCAGCCCTTGCCGTCTGTCCCGCAGGCAATCTAGCTACGACGAACTCGCCACTGGCGGTTCCTCAGCAAGGGGGTGCAGCTGGCGTCCGCTGGACGCACCGCCGCCGTGCAGGACCAGCTTATCCGCGGGCTTGCCGTCATGGCAACCCAGCTGTAGGTTGCCGACATGGCAAGCGTGCCGCCCATGACCCCGGAATCCGCGCGATCCAGCCTGCAAGAGCTGACCTCCGCCCGAGAGCACATAGCCAACCGGATCACCTCGCCGTGGTGGTACCGAGTAGGCGCAGGCCTGTGCGTGGCCTCCGGGTTCGTCGGGATGAGCCTGCTCATGGGGAATTCCGGCCCAGGCCCCGACGGCGACAGCTATCCGGCGGGAAACCTGCTGATCGCGCTGGCGTGCTGCATCATGCCCTGCGTACTGATGTGGGCTATGCGCCGCTCTACTGGCGTCTCCATCAACCGCTACGGGCCAGGAACACCGGGCCGCTACGACGCCATCACATTCTTGCTGCTCGCCGTCGCCTTCGTTCTACAAGCGTGGCTGAGCGTGCCGTTCGCCGTGGCCGCCGCCGGTGTCGGGGCCTTCGTCCTCGCTTACGCCAAAGAGCGGCAAATCGACGCCTTGCTCCGCGAACGGGTGCGGAAAGGGAAATAACGTCGGTGCCGCAGCCCCGCTTCGACGAACTGATCCACGCCCCCAACCGCCTACAGATCTGCGCAATGCTCGCACCAGTCGATGCCCTGGACTTCACCACCGTGCGCGAAGCCCTGGGCATCAGCGACTACGTCCTCAGCAAACATGTCCGAATACTCGTAGATGCAGGTTACCTGAGCACGTCCAAGAAACTTCATGCAACCCGCACCCGCACCTGGCTCTCCCTCACCGACACCGGCCGCTCAGCCCTGAACGGACACCTGGCCGAACTCCGCCGCATCGCCGCGACCGCCACCGTCTGGCCACCGCCGTCCTCTGTGTCCTGACCGTGCCTATGGCCAGATGATCGGCCCTCACCGCACGAGCTGAGCCCACCCCACACGAGGAGCCCACACCGGGCGCCGCTGACGTCCTCAGACCAGCACGTCGGGCGATCACCGCCAGGCATCCCCTGCCGGACACCGTCCAGCTACTCCGCCGACCGCCTCTGGCGTGTCAGTAGACGTTCCTCCATCGAGACGGCATCGTGGCCGCGAATGGAACTGCTGAAATGCGCCATGCGGTCGACGACGTGTCGCTCCGCGTGAAGGAGCGCCGCAGGTGGATACGACGCATGCGGAGCAGAATGCGCAAGGTTGACAGGTCCCTGGGTGGCCCTGACGACCCACCCAAGGACGGCGAGCGGGCCGGGCCGTTGCTCGACCTGAGCGAGCCGGACCTGGACTTCGTGGCGCTGGCTACCGGCATGGGCCTGCTGGCCACCCGGGCGACGACGGCGGAGAAGCTGGCCGACCAGCTGCGGCGGGCACTGGCCGAGCCCGGCTCGCACCTGATCCAGGCGGTGCTGCGCACGAACCGATCGCGCCCGCATGCGCACCGCGGTGTTCATCCGCGCCCCGACAGCCACTGCGGTGCGCATCGCAGTGCTTCCGTGGCCCATGGACGCCACCGCACTGCGCGAGCTGAAGGCCCCGCTGAAGCGGAGGTACCGCGACGACCCGGAGTCCGCTCGGGCGCACCTGCACGCCGAGGCCGACTTCTCCGACGCGGGCATCACCTGCACCGTGCAGACCTGGGCCGACACCCGGGCCGGTTTCCACCCGTTCACCGGTGGGGACGGCAGCGACGCCTGCTCCGGCGACATGCTGTTGCATGACCTGCTGGCCTGTGCCGGCGTGACGATGCGCAGCGTCGCGACAGCGATGGGCATCGACATCCGCAACGGCCGGCTCCGGGCGAGCACCGAGATGGACGCCCGCGGCACGCTCGGCGTCTCCCGGAAGGCGCCCGTGAGGCTCGGCGACATCCAGGTCGTGGCGGAGCTGACCGAGCGCTACTGCGTCGCCCAGAGCCTGGCCCGGCCGCCGCACCTCATTATCCGGCGGGCAGCCGAGGAGTAGCCGCAACCCGCCGGTCGGTCGCCCGTCCGGCGGGCGCGGGAACCCTACTTCTTGCCGTGGGTCAGGTTCTCCATCTGCGAGGTGTGGTCGCTCTTTGCTTTCTTGTCGAGGCGCTTCTCCTTGATCGACTTGCCGTGCGGCTTCTTGGCGTTCGTCTGTTTCGGGGACTTGTCACCCATGGTGTGCGCTCCCTCGTCGGAAACCCGAGCGGCTCCGTGCGCCGGACGCTACGCCGGCGGAGACGGTTCCCGGCGAGTCGTGGACGCCGCTAACCGGCGCCCGGGGGACGGCGGGGCGGGACCGAGTGCCGGGACCGGCTGTCACGCTGGGCGAGACGTCGACGACAGTGCTCGGGGCCTGGTATGCCACCGTGCTGCGGTGGCGCCGCCCGCGCGCTGTTGGTCAACGAGCTGACGCTGCTGCCGCTCGTCATGCCGCTGACCCCTGCGAGGACGCGGCTAACCCGATTTCCGGACGCGCTCGCTGAACTGCTATCCGCGCACCGAGTCCCCGCGCAACTGATCGAGGCCGAACGGGTCCAGGCCCTTGATCACCGGCTGGCCGCTACGGCCAACCGCAGCCTGGTCGGCGTGATGAACGAGTTCGCCTACCTCGCCGACCTCGACCGTGCGGAGAACCTCGATCTGATGCGCCTGTCCATACGGCTGGCCACGACCCCATGCAGGAACTCGCGGCTCTCATCGCCGGACTTCAAGAGACTGGACAACCCGGCTCGCAACCTGACGCGCCCTGAGGTCCCACAAGGAATCCCCTGCGAGACACCGGCGGCCGGCTGCTCCGGCCTTCTTGAACGTCGCCGTAGCGGGTTGGCTACCGGGCCGGTCCAAGCTCCTCGGCTCGGGCGACCGCCGTGACGTCACCCAGGCGGCCTCTCGCTGCAGCCGGGAGCTGATCGACGAGGGGGGCAACCCCGAGAAACGTCGCGCCGGCGGATTCGACCAGTCGGCGCGCGGCCCAAGCTTGGCTGCCCTGCTCGGCCCAGTCGTCGACCAGCACGACCCTGTCCTCAGGACTCAGGACGCCCTGCATCCGGAGCTGGTGGCGACGTCCGCGGTAGTCGGCGTCCGAGTCGACGACGTGCTTCGGTTCGGGAAGTAGGCCTCCGGGCTTGCGAATCGCCACGAAGCCGACCCCCAGGGCGACTGCGGTGGCTCCGCCGAGGACGAAGCCGCGCGACTCGATCCCGACCACCCGGGTGACTCCGCGGCCGCGCCAGGGCTCAACCAGACCGTCGAGCACCGCGGCGAACGCCTCAGCGTCGGCGAAGACCCGCCACATGTCGGCGTGGCCGCCCTCCCACCGGAAGTGGGTCATCAGCGCGTCATGCGCAGCAGTAGTCATCAGCATCCATCTTCGGGCAGCGCTGCCGCCTGACCCGGAGTCGGTCCGCAGCGGGATCGCTGACCGAGCCAGTCGGGTGGGGGTCAGCTTGGCCGCCGAGCGGCGAGGACCACCTGGGCCGGGAGAGCGGGGGCCGATGGAGCTGCAGGAGTCGGCGGCAGCCGCAGCTCGGCAACCGGCTGGAGGCCGGCCTGAGAAAGCAGGCCGGCCAGTTGCTGGGGCTGCCACAGATGGGTCGTCCAGGTGACGGGCATGCCGTAGACCTCGGTGCGCTCGATGTCGCCGTCGCCTACGTGCGTTCCCACCAGGAGCTGCCCACCAGGAACCAGCGCCCGGGCGAACGAGGCGAGCACGTCGGGCAGCACGGTGCGGGGCAGGTTGAACAGCGACCACCAGCCAAGGACACCACCGAGGGATGCCTCGGCCAGGTGGAGGTCGGTGGCGGAGGCGATGGCGAACCGCAGTGCAGGGTGCAGCCGGCGGGCGTGCGCGATCATCCGCGGCGACAGGTCGACACCGGACACGTCGAGGCCCAGCCCCGCGAGGTGGGCGGTGACCGTTCCCGGGCCACAGCCGACGTCGAGCACTGGCCCGAGGGCGCGGACATCTTCAGCGAACGCTCCAAGGGCGGCGCGCAGCCACGGGGCCGGCACCAGGTCACCGACGTTCATCGCAACGTAGTTGTCGGCTACCCGGTCATAGGACGCCCGAACGAGTTGCAGATCCGCGGGCTGCTCAACCGAGTCACACACGAAGGCCGAGGTTAGAGGCTCATCAGGGCTGACCCGCCAGTTGCAGGTGCCCGCGTGTCACCGTTTGGGGATCGTCTGTGGGACACGGGGTGCGGTCTGCTCGGGATGGTGTCCACTCGCCGTGGACGGAACGCCGAGCTGGTGCGTGTCGCGACCGCGTGGCGGTAGTCCTGGCCCTTCGCTTGCAGAAAGCGCCAGAGCGACACGCCGCTAGGACAGCGCTCGGCCCATCAGATGTAGGGCCGAGGCGGCCGTGCCCGCGGAAGGATCCAGGGCCCTGGCAGCCATGGAACGCTCACAGCGGCTGACTCGGGTGGTCCTCAGCGGCATCGTCACGGAGCTGGAGCTGGCCGCTGCTGGCGGCCTGGGTCAGGTACAGCGTGACCGGATTGTCCGCGCCGAGCGCCCGGCGGCTGCGCTGCAGGGCGTCCCTCCCCAGGGCGCGGGCCGCCTTCGCCTCGCCCAGCCGGGCCAGGGCGAGGGTCAGGCCGGTCGCCGCCATCAGGGTGGTCGGGTGGTCCGGGGCCAGCGCCCGGCGGCAGCGCTGCACGGTGTCCTCCCCCAGGGTGCGGGCCGGCTCCGCCTCGCCCAGCCGGGCCAGGGCGAGGGTCAGGCCGGTCGCCAACCACAGGGTGATCGGGTGGTCCGGGCCCAGCGCCCGGCGGCAGCGCTGCACGGTGTCCTCCCCCAGGGCGCGGGCCGGCTCCGCCTCACCCACCCAGACCAGGGCGAGGGTCAGGGCGGTCGCCACCCATAGGGTTCTGGGGTGGTCCGGGCCCAGCGCCCGGCGGCAGCGCTGCAGGGTGTCCTCCCCCAGGGCGCGGGCCGGCTCCGCCTCACCCACCAAGACCAGGGCGAGGGTCAGGGCGGTCGCCGCCCATAGGGTGACCGGATGGTCGCGGCCGAACCCCCGGCGGCTGCGCTGCACGGTGTCTTCCCCCAGGGCGCGGGCCGGTTCCGCCTCACCCAGCAGGCCCAGGGCGAGGGTCAGGCCGCTCGCCGCATCTAGAGTGATCCGGTGGTCTGGGCCGAACACCCGGCGGCAGCGCTGCACGGTGTCTTCCCCCAGGGCGCGGGCCGGCTCCGCCTCGCCCAGGTGAACCAGGGCGCTGGTGAGCCTGGTCGCGGCGGTCAAGGTATCGGGATGGTCAGGGCCGAGGACCGCCCGCCAGCGGTCAAGCAGCGGTTCGCCAACAGTCCGGCTGGCGTGAATGTCGCCGTGGGCCTGCAGATAACGGATGGTGTCCAGAACGAGTCGCCGGCCGGCGGATGAGCGGTCACTCAGGGGGGCAGTGGCCAGCATGTGCGGGGCGAGCTGGGCGTAGGTGGGCCAGCTGGCCGGATCGTCATCGTCCGGGTTGGTGGGGGCGGCGGCGGCGAGCAGCGCGACCACCCGCTGGGCGGTGGTCTGCTGTCGGTCGAGCGGAAGTTGCTGGCGGATCACCGCCTGCACGAGCCGGTGGATCTGGAAGCCGCCGGGGTGGCGGCGGGCCAGGGAGTAGCCGACCAGCGCGCCGACGGTGTCGGCCAGCGCGTCGGGGTCGGCGGCGGTGCTGCGCAGCGGCACCTCCAGCAACGCGGAGTGCTCGGTGAACAGGTGGAGCGGGATGGGTTCTGGGGCGAGGAAGGCGGCCAGTCCCAGCAGCTGGACCGCGGCCGGGTCCTCACAGCTGAGTCGCTCCAGGGACAGCGCCCAGGCGGTGTCGAGCCGCCCCGAGTAGCCAACCACGTCGCCGCGGGCCAGCAGGCCGGCCCGGCGGGTGCGAAAGCGGCGCAGGTAATCCGCCGCGGGCAGGTCGGTCTGCTCCAGGTAGCCGACGGCCTGCGCCGCGGCGAGCGGCAGGTCACCCAGCTCGGCGGCGAGCTTGTCGGCCAGCTCCTCACCCAGGCCCGGGATCCGGGCCCGCAGCAGCGCGATCGTCTCCGCCCGGTTCAACACGTCGACCTCCAGCCGGCCACCGAGGGCACCCCAGCCGGGGTTGCGGGAGGTGATCAGCAGATGTCCTGGCCCGCCGGGCTGGTAGGCGGCGATGTCGGCCGGCCGTTCGGCGTTGTCGAACACCAGCAGCCAACGGTCCCGGTGGCGCAGCTCGGCGAGCAGCCGGTCGACGGTGGCGGCCACCGTCGACCCGGCGGCAAGGTCCAGGCTCTCGGCGAGCCGAGCGAGCTGTTCGGGGATCAGCACTGGTTGTTCGGCGTCGATCCACCAGATGAGGTCGTAGTCGGCGGCGAACCGGTGTGCGTACTCGATGGCCAGCTGGGTCTTGCCCACCCCGCCCAGCCCGTAGAGCGCCTGCACCACCAGCGTGCCCTCGCCGGCGTGCAGCCGTCGGCGCAGCTCGGTGAGCATGCCGTCCCGGCCGGTGAACCGCGGATTGCGCGGCGGCACCTTCCACACCGCCGGTAGCGCACCGGCGAACCCCGGCTTCTCCGCAGGCACCGGCTCGGTCCTCGGGAACGGCGGCGCGTTCACCGGCCGGCCACCGGCCAGCCGGGCCCGTAACCGGGCGGCCGCGGTGGCCTCATCCAGGCCGGTCAGATCCACGATTATCAGTGGCGCGTACAGCGTAGGCAGGGTGACCGGTTCAACCAGCACGGGCACGATCCGCCCCGCTGACTGCTGCGCGAAGGCCGCGCGCAGCTCCGCGCCGCTGAAGGTGCTCGAGAAGTAGGCCGAGGTGCACACCGCCAGCAGCCGATCGGCCCGCTGCAGTGCCTCCTGCATGCGGGCAACGAAGTCCTCACCCGGCACCCAGTCCCACACGTCCAGCTCGACGCTGTAGCCGGCCTGCTGCAGCTGCCAGGCCAGCCACTCCGCCCACCCGGTGTCTCGGCCGGCGTGACTGATAAAGAAATCGGTTCCCCGATCACTCACGCATCAGCCATACACCCATCACCCGGCGTACGCGCGACTCAGCGCTGCTGGTCCTGCACACCGGACGGTTGCGCGCCGCAGCAGTTCGGTGTCCCAGGTGTCGTGAAGCCCCCTCCCGAGACAGGTCAGATGCCTCAGTCCGCCATCACCGCACAGGGATCCCCTGAGGGACACCGGCGCGGGACCACAGGGACCGCTCGAACGTCGCCGCTAAGAAGACGTTTCAATAGTTCGTCGTTAGGCGGCGGGCACAGATCAGGGTGACGGCCAGTCGGGCCAGCGCGGTGATCGTTGTGGCGGTGCGGTCGTAGCGCAGCGCGAGGCGTTTGTAGGACAGCAGCCAGCCGAGAGTGCGCTCCACGACCCAGCGGTGCCGGCCCAGTCGGGCGCTGGAGTCCCGGCCGATGCGGGCGATCCGGGCGGTGATCCCGCGGCGGCGTAGGTAGCGGCGCACCCGCGGAACGTCGTAGCCCTTGTCGCCGTGCAGCTTGACCGGCCGCCGGCGCGGGTGACCGCGGCCGCCACGGCGGATCGCCGGCATCGAGTCCAGGATCGGCTCGACCAGCATGCTGTCGTGTCGGTTCGCGCCCGAGACGAGCACGTTGAGCGGCAGCCCGCCGGCGTCGACGAGCAGGTGATACTTGCTGCCGGCCTTGCCGCGGTCGGTGGGGTTCGGCCCGGTCAGCTCACCCCCCTTTTCGCCCGGACGCTGACCGAGTCCAGGCTGGCCCGGGACCAGTCCAGCTGCCCTTGTTCGCCGAGCCGGTCCAGCACCGCCCGGTGCAGCTGGTCGAAGAGCCCGGCCTCGGCCCACTCGCGCATCCGCCGCCAGCACGTCACACCCGAGCCGTAGCCCAGCTCGGTGGGCAGCTTGGTCCAGCCGATGCCGGTGGACAGCACGAAGGCGATGCCTTCGAGCACGTCCCGATCACCGGTGCGGGGCCGCCCGGTGCGGCCATGCACCGCCGGCGGCGGAGGCGGGATCAGCGGCTCGACCAGCGCCCACAGCTCGTCACTGATCAGCCGCGGCGGCGGGGAAGACACCGACGACGACATGCCCGGCAGCCTGCGCCGCCTCGTCGCCGGCGACCAGAGCCCGACGACCTACTTTCGAAACGTCTTCTAAGGGTTCCCCATTCGGACAGCAAATTCACGGCGTCGATCTGCGCGCCGGACTCATGATTGCCGGCCTGCCGCCCGACCTCTAGGCCGGGCTCGTCGACGACGGCGTTGCCACCTGCACTGAACGCCTCGAGGCAACCGACGTCACGCTCGTCGCGACCGACACCGACCGGACCTGGGGATCCGGAAGTACGAAGCTCGAGGGGGCGGTGTCGGCCATCGTCGCCTGGCTGACCCGTGGCGACGCCTCGGGCCTCTCCGGACAGGTGCCCTCATTCGCCGCCTGGCTCTGAGCCTGCAGCGCGGTCAGTCCGGCACTCTCGCGGTCTGGCGCATCGTCTCGTCGATGTCCGCACCGCCCTGCTCGACGATCTCCATGTACAGCCGTCCCCAGGTGATCAGGCCGTCGTCGCGAAGGCCGAAGATGACGACCCCCCGCTCGTTGAAGTCCGACCCGTCGGCGTGATGGCCGAGGAACTCCCACTCCGAGCAGGACGTCGTCCCATCGTCCAGATAGGCGCGCACGTCGACCCTGAGGTCCGGGACTCCGGCGAACAGGGTGCTCCAGTTCTTGCGCACCTGATCCTTGCCGCCGAAGCCCCGGTTGGGATGCGCGGGTTGTTCGCTGCGGTACTCGGGCGCGATCAACTCGACCATAGCGTCCACGTTGTGGGCGTTCACGGCGTCGCGCAGGCGGGCGATCGTCTCGTGCATGCCCGCCCCCTCGTCGGATATGCCGCCAGCCAGGCACGGCCCTCGCATCGTGTCAAGGCAGTTGCGCGTGACGGCGTGGTCAGCCGACTTGGCCGAACCAGTCGATGCCCTCCAACCGGGCCAGTCCCGTATCGAGCCGCTCCGTCAGGCCGGACAGGGATCCCCTGCGGGACGGGTGCCTTCGACGGCCAGGTCGCCGAGGACGTCGCCGCTGACCGTTCGTCTTGCGGACGGCACTGAGGTGGATGACGAGCGCACCGATGAGTTCTCGTACGGCGACAGGTCTGTGCTGGCAGGACTACTGCCGAGGAGCGGATCGAGGAGTTGCGCATGAACTGGACGTTGGAGGTCGTGGTCGTGCCGGTGGCCGACGTCGACCGAGCCAAGGCCTTCTACGCCGACAAGCTGGGCTTCAACGTCGACCACGACATCAGCCCTCCAGGCCCGGGCAACCGGCTCGTCCAGCTGACGCCGCCGGGCTCCGGCTGCTCGGTCGTGATCGGCGAGGGCGTCGTTCCGCACATGCCTCCAGGCTCCCTCCAGGGCCTCCAACTGGTCGTCCCGCACATCGCTGAGGCACACGCGCAGCTCGTCGAGCGCGGAGTCGAGGTCAGCGAGATCCAGGCGTTGGGCAGCGACGAGAATGCGCTGCGTCAGGGCGGGACGGCACTCGACAACGTCGGGTTCGTGTTCTTCCGCGACCCGGACGGCAACGGCTGGGCGGTGCAGCAGATCTCCGCGCGAGGGTCTGTTTCGCCACCGGCAGCAGCGACGGCCGAGATCGGTTGACGACCCAAGGGATCGTGTGCCGTACGCCCATCGGCTACTGGGGTGGTTCGCAGGTGGCGCGGACGTCGTCGAGCAGCGCCTGAGCGGCGGTAATCGCTGCCTGCAGCTGGTCGGGTCGGTCCCCGAGACGGGCCAGGACGCCGTGGGCTCGGACGGTGAAGCCCGGTGGTGCCGCGGGTAGGCGCCCGGCCGAGGCGATCGCGCCCTTCTCGTTGACCAGCCACCGCCCGGCCCATCCGTGCAGGGCGTGCGCGCACAGCAGCACCGCACGGAACACGCAGCCGGCCACGTAGGCGGTATCCGCCCGTGACACCGCCTTGCGCGCGATGTCCAGGGTGAAGCCGGCCTCCCACAACCCCGCGACCAGGGCTCGGCCGAGCGTGACCGGATAGGTGGCCATCTGCTGTCGCAGGGCGGCCAGCTCCCCGGTGGGATCGGCCAACACTCGGGCGAGTGCGAGTTCTCCGGCGTAGGCGAAGTCCGGCACGCCCAGTGGGTGGCCGACCTGGGTGTGGAAGGTGAACTCGCCGTGCTGGGCCGCGGCCCAGCACGAGCGCACCCGGTCCACGTCCCGGTAGATCCAGTCCACCGCCGTGCCGTCGATCCGCAGCCAGGCTCCGCCGTCGACCCACGGCCCCCACGCCCCGGGCTCAGTCACCTGCGCACCGGGGCCGGCGAGTTCCCGCGCCAGCGCACCCAGCGCGTCGACGTCCAGGGGCCGGCGGTAGTACAGGCCCAGGTCGACGTCGGAGTCCCCGGTGTGCTCGCCACGAGCGCGACTGCCGCCGAGCACCACGCCGACCACGCCGGATACCTCGACCACGCGGTCGGCCAGGTCCACGAGACGCTGTTTACCGAGCACCGGGTCATCCTCACCGACCCGAGGTACCACCCAGCCGCCAACGCGGCGCCGGATGGGGATCGGTGACCGGGACGGGTTGCACCTGCGGTCAGGGGTCCTCGACAACGACGGCGTCGAACCACCGCCAGACCACGACCTCGCCGCCGCCGGCGTGGCCGCGAGGGCCACCGGGTGGCCGGGGACCACCCGCCCCGCGCGCGGCCTGGGGAAGACGGGGCGTAGGGCACCGTGGTCCGCTGGTTCTGCTCGACGATGGTGCAGGCCTCCTCGTCGGCGCCCACGACGATGGCCAGCCGCAGCGACCCGGCACGGTCGCCCTGCCGGGGTGAGTCGGTCATGCGCTCACCTTCTCGTGTCGTCAGGCGCGGACTCGACTGCGTTGGTCCGCTGCCACCTCAAGCGGCACGATTTAGGCAGTCCCAACTGGCCGCCGACCCCGCCCCGCAGGGGATCCCCTACCGGACGCCGACGCCGCGGTCACACGAAGTACGCGGACGTCGCCGTAGTCGGTTCGTCAATCGGTTCGAGTGCGGACGCTCCGCGCCAGGGTAGGGATCACCACCGTCGCGGCGACCAGGTGTAGGCCGAGGAGGGCGGTGGTGGTGGCGGGGTCTGTCGCGTCGAGGGCGGAACGAACGAGATCGCGGTTAGCGACCAGGCCGTCTGCGTGAATCGCCGGGACGGGCGAGCGCTCCACCGACGAAGGGCGGCGACGATGACGATGCCCACGACCGGGAAGAAGCCGGTCATCACGGCGAACCCAGCCAACGGGATCGGCCGGCCATCATTGGAGACCTCGAAGTCGACACCGCCTGCCTGAGCAAGCGCAGCGGCGAGGGTGGTGGCCGCCGTCGCCCCGAGCGTGGCGATGACGCCGGTGCCGACGAGCCTGCGGAGTCTGTGGGGGCGGGTGGTCTGGCCCGACGCCCGGCCCGCGACGACCGCGGTGTCGTTCGTGCTGTTCATGTCGTCCTCCCTCATCGGGTCACTGGCGTACAGCGCGTGCTGACTGGCACGTGACGGGTCCTGACCGCGGCGGTCCACCGGTCGGGTCGACCAGCTGACCGCCGGTGCGTTCGGCTGCGGAGCCGGGATGCGCGACGTCCCGCGGTCCACGCGAGCCTCCGCAGCCAGAGGCCCCCTCGCCGGCGTCCGCGGTCATGGGCTGCGGAGCCGGTTCCCGCGATGAAGGTCAGGCCGGGACGGAGAGCCCCCGCAACCAGGCCCGCCAGGCCGGCTCCTCGCGCCGCACGTAGTCCGCCGCGCCGGTGGAGAACAGGTATGCCCGCACGCCCGCCGTCGCCGTGCCGTCGCCGTAGCCGTAGGTGAAGGCGTTGAGCATCCCGGGCACCGGTGCGGTGAGCCGGACCAGCGCCTGCTGCTCCCCGACGCGCTCGACGGTGCCGGTGGCGCCGCGCACCTCGACGGGTGCGCCCTCCTCGCCCAGCCCGAGCGCATCGCGCAGGGTCGACCAGAGCGCCTCGGGGTCGCCGGGGTGGGAGGCGGTGACCTCGAGCTGCGTGGCCTCCTGGCCGGGGAAGTGCGCCAGGTAGAGGCGCAGGTTGTCGAAGAACGGCCGCCACTGGGTGCCCATGTCGGCCCACCACTCCTGCTCCCACTGGGCACCGGTGCCGAAGCCGCTGGAGGTGACGCGCACGACACAGGTGCCGCCGGAGGTCGCCTCGACGAGGAACTCCGACGTCAGCGGGCTGAGGGCGTCCGGGTCCCTGCCCATGAGGGCGGCCCAGTCCTCCTCGTACGCGATGCGGCGCGGCGAGTCCCAGCCCGTGACCTGGCCGTCCGAGCCCATCTCCGGGCCCATGCTGAAGTGCAGGGAGCCGCCCTCGCGCTCCTCCATCTCGGTCGGCAGGAACCAGGCGCTCATGCCCTTGGCGGTGGCGATGGCCTGCCAGACCTGCTCCGGGGTGCCCGGAACCTCGACGCTGAACTCCAGGCGGTACGGGACGTTCGGGGTCGTGCTCATGCGATCTCCTCAGGAAGGGGGTGGGCCGCGACGACGAGCCGATGCGGGCGCCCGTCGTCGTGGTGGTAGCGAGCGGCCAGGTCGAGCACCGCGGCAGTGAGGTCGTCGGCGAAGGCAGCGCGGTCGGCGGCCGACCGGAAGCCGATCCGGGTGTCGATGGTCAGCGTCGGCAGGCGCTTGCCGGACGTTCCGGCTCGGCGCGCCAGGGCGCCGACCTCGCGCACCAGCCGACCGGCCAGCGCGACGAGGTAGCCCGCCGACAGGTGGTCGGCGTTGGCGTCCGGGTCGGCCGCGGAAGCGCTGACGGCCGCCGGCGACACGACGTAGGACGCCGCCGACGCCTGCAGCACCCGCTCGGTGATGCCCCCGTGCCGGCGCTCCTCGGAAAGCACCGCCAGGCCGTGCGCCTCGAGCGCCTTGAGGTGGTAGTTGACCTTCTGGCGGGCGATGCCGACCCGGGCCGCGAGCCCGGCGGCGGAGGACGGGACAGCCAGCTCGCCGAGCAGCCGGGCCCGGACCGGATCAAGCGCGGCGGCGGCTGCCTCCGCGCTCTCGATGACCTCGACATCGCGCATGACGCCACCGTGCTCTTGACAAAAAGATCTGTCAAGGGACCTTGTCTCCCTCGCTTCGGTGGGGCGAGGAGCTGTCGGCGAGTGGGTGGCTTGAGTGCCTGATGTCCAGGGCGAACTGCGGCGGGTTCCAAGAGCGCTTCGATGACGACCCAGCCGATCTCGCGTCAGGGTTGGGCGATCCGGCCGCGCAACAGGTGATGACCTACATCCAGGGCTCACTGACGACCGAGATGTCCCGCGCTCGGTAAGGCGATCCTCTTGCGGGCGTCGTCAGGAGCCTGGGTCATGGGCAGCGAAGGTCGTGAGCCGCCAATCTCGACACCAACGTGGTGGACGACAGCCGGCTCGAGCTCCTCGTAGACGCCCGACTCAATTCCAGCGAACGCTGATCATCTGGTATTGCCTTGGAACTCAAAGGAGCGACTTGTGCTCGCCACGTCCCCTATGAGTTGCAACCCGTACAGCCTCTTGCCGAGTGAGGTCCTTCGGTAGCCCGTCCGCCAGGTCACGGGTCACGCTCGGCAGCCCCCTCCGACCGGCGGTCAGGTCGTGGTGCAGGCTGCCCGGGCAGCCATCTGCGCCGGGAGGACGGAGATCGTCGTGACGGGACCTGTGCACCAGCGGTCGAAGGCGGCGCTGGACGCTGACATCCGCGCCCGGCGCCGCACCGCGCTGGTCGTCAACGTCCGGTCCCGCCGGGGACGCCGTCACTTCGCGACGGTGCACCGGCGGCTGCAGGCCGCCATGGAGCTGGTCGACGTGCGCCCGGTCGCCGACCCCCGGGGCCTGCCCGAGGCGCTCGCCGCCGCGGCCGACAGCGGCGCGGACCTGGTGGTGGTGGGCGGCGGCGACGGCACGCTGAGCGAGGCCGCGCACCAGCTCGCTCACCGCGACGTCTGCCTCGGCGTGGTTCCGCTCGGCACGACCAACAACTTCGCCCGCAGCCTGGGCCTGCCGCTCCGCCTGCCCGCCGCCCTGCGCGTGCTCACCGGCGGCAAGGTCGCCGACGTCGACCTCGGCCACGTGGCCGGGCAACACTTCGCCAACCTGACCAGCCTGGGGCTGTCGGTGCAGGTCGCCGAGCACGTCCCGCACCGGCTGAAGCGGGTGCTCGGCCGCGCTGCCTACCCGCTGACCGCGCTCGCACTGCTGCCCGGCCACCGGCCCTTCACCGCGCGCCTGCGCATCGGCGACGAGGTCCACGAACTCGCGACCCACCAGCTCAACATCGCCAACGGCGGCCACCACGCCGGCCGGGCGATCGCCTCCGACACCGGCCTCGACGACCGCCAGCTGGTGGTGTACCGGCTCGGCCACGCCAACCGGCTCCGGCTGAGCCTCGCGACCGTCCGCCAGACGGTCATCGGGCCCCGCCGGCCGCTGGCCCGCACCCGGTACCTCACGACCCGCGAGGTGTGGTTGGAGACCGACCCGCCCCTCGCGCTCGACGTCGACGGCGAGATCCGCGGACGCACGCCCGTGCGGATCGCGCTTGAGGCCAACGCGCTGTGGGTGATGGTCGGCACGGGCTTCCCGGACCGCTGATCACTACTTGCCTGGCGATCATGGGCCTCTCCTGGGACGAGGAGCGCCGGCTCCTTGCGCGACGGGGCAGGGTGATTCGTCCGCACCGCCGCCCGCGTGGGTTTCCTGTTCTGCGCGTCAGTGACCGCGCCATGGAGATCGCTCGCGCCCTGCACGCGCGGACGTAGACCGAGCAGTTCTACGACCCGCCATACGCGGTCGTCGAGGACTCCGGCGGCTACCGAGACCCTGGGCGGCAGGGCGGAGACGTTATCCCGTCAGGGGAACCTTCTGCGGCACCGCGTGGTCAGGCCCGGCATGGGTAGTCGGCTTGTCCCGCAGAGTCGGGGCCTGCGGGACAACCCCAGCTCTCGCCTGCGGCTGAGCTCACCTGCTCATGCTCTCGATCACGGCCGCCGTCGGGTGACCGTTCGTACGGCCGCGGGCGCGGTCGCGTTCCAGGGCGCGGTAGACGGTGGAGCGGGCGACGCCGAACAGGTCGGCCAATTCGGCGGTGCTGTGCTCGCCCCGCCGGTAGAGGTCCACCAGGTGGGCCTCCTGGCGAGGGTTGAGCTTGGGCTGCTTGCCGCGCAGCTTGCCCTTGGCCTTCGCCACCCGCATGCCTTCGCGGGTGCGCAGCCGGATCAGGTCGGCTTCGAACTCGGCGACCATCGCCAACACGTTGAACAGCAGCCGTCCGACCGGGTCGTGCGGGTCGTACACCGACCCGCCCAAGCTGAGCCGGACCTGCCGGCGGGTGAGCTCTTCGGCGATGGCGCGGGCGTCGGGCAGCGAGCGGGCCAGCCGGTCGAGCTTGGTCACTACCAAGGTGTCACCCTCTCGGCAGGCGGCCAGCGCCTCGCGCAGGCCGGGGCGCTCGCGGTTGGTGCCGATCAGCCCGTGGTCGACGTAAATCCGACCTGAGTCGACGCCGAGCGCGAGCAGCCCGACGTGCTGGGCGGTCAGGTCCTGGGCGTCGGTGGACACCCGGGCGTAGCCGATCAACAGCGCCGTCATGGCGCACCTCCACAGGCAGGCCGAAGCCGGCGCTCCGGTGCACCGGGTCACCGGCGACGGCCGCAGCCGCTACCCGCGGACGGTGATCACCACGGACAGCCCCAGCGTGCCTGTCAGGACATAGATCACCCGAGCAGGTGAACGAGTCGACACCCCAAGGAGATCCCTTACGAGACACATCGGCGACCGGCTGCCCCTGCCCTCCCAAACGTCGCCGTAGCAGGTTCCCGAATCGGTCCCATCCGTGACGAAGACGACCTCAGGGGACACACCACCGGTGCGACGCCCTCGCAGGGGCGTCGCCTCCCGTCGCGTGAAGGCCGCACTGGCAGCTCCGGACCATCCGCTGCGCGGGAAACGTCTGCTGCTGCGGCTGTAGCGCCCCCGGAACGCCTCCCGCCTTTCGAGGCGTTCAGCGACCCCGACATCCAGCGCTGCTATAGGGACAGCGCACGTCTACACCGAGCATGACGCCGCTGCCTACCACCGCGCCAAGGAACCGGTCAGCGCCGGACGAGGGCTGCGGTGAGCGCTCATCGACCCCCACCGAGACCAACTCCTGGGCTCTCATGATGGGTTATCCGCCTCTGTGGCCACCTAGGCTCCCGGCATGGCTTCCAACCGCAAGCCACTCGATGACCTGCGTGAGACTGTCGGTCGCCTGGGCGATCAACTTCCGCGGCCCGGTCGGCGGGGCGTGGACGACCTGGTGAGCGACCTCTTCGGCGGCCGCCCCGGGCCGGCTCGGCCGCTCTCGGCGGTGCAGGCGGAGCTCGATGGGCTCGTCGGACTAGAGACGGTGAAAGAGCAGGTGCAGGCGCTCGTCGCCTTCCTGCAAGTGCAGGCGCGCCGCAAGACACACGGCCTGCCCGAGGTGGCGACGTCCCAGCACCTCGTGTTCCTCGGAAACCCGGGCACCGGCAAGACCACGGTGGCGCGGCTCCTGGCCGAGATGTACCGAGCGGTCGGCTTGCTGCAGAAGGGCCACCTGGTGGAGGTCGATCGGGCCGCTCTGGTCGGGCAGTACGTCGGTGCGACCGCAATCAAGACCGACCGCGTAATCCGCCGGGCACTCGACGGCGTCCTGTTCATCGACGAGGCCTACTCGCTGGCCCCAGAGGGCGACGGCCGGCTGGACTTCGGACCCGAGGCAGTCGAGGTCCTGCTCAAGCGCATGGAGGATCACCGCCATCGCCTGGTGGTGATCGTGGCCGGCTATCCCCGGCTCATGGAGTCGTTCCTGCTCTCGAACCCCGGCCTCCGCTCCCGGTTTGCTCGCGAGGTGAGGTTCCCCGACTACTCGACGGACGAACTCGAAGCGATCTTCGCGATCATCGTGGCCCAGCACGAGTACGCGCTGGAGCCTGGCGCCGAAGCGACGCTCCGCCGCATCCTCGGTGGCCTCCGCCCTGGTGAAGAGTCCGGCAACGCGCGCTTCGCCCGCACGCTGTTCGAGCAGGCGCTCAACCGCCAGGCGCTGCGGCTGACGCGCAATAAGGACCGGAGTGTGGATGCGCTCGACCGTGCCGACGTAACGACGCTCACCGCGGACGACGTTGCTGAGGCTGCCCGCGCGCTGGGCCAGGAGCCAACGCATGAACCCGAGCCCTCTCGATGGCAACGCTGGCTCGAGTGACGTCCAGGACGTCGGCGACGTCACGGCTGTAACCCAAGCTTCAGGCGAACTCCCGGCCGCGTGTTGACAGCGCTAGACCTTCAGCCATCGCAGGAGTGGAGACACGGCCACGCTCGTCGTCGCGAAGGGAATCCCTGCGGGACAACCCGACTACCCATGGCGGGCCTGACCGCGAGGTACCGCAGAAGGTTCGTCCGTGGCGTGTCCACCGACATGGAGCCCCTCGCCACCAGAGGCCAGTACGTCAACTTCCAGGGTCAGGAGCTGGCGGGGCACCGCGCGGTCGACGCCCGCACGGTCTTCGGACCGACGAAGTACCGGCAATTTGTCGACACGAAGAGGCGCTTTGACCCCGAGAACCTCTTCCACGTCAACCACAACATCCCGCCGAAGTGAAGACGGGGCACGGGCGGGGATGACACACCGCTGAGCGGCCCACTCGGGGACAAGCCAGGCAACGGGCTGCCGGGACCTTGTGCCGTCGTCCTTCCCGCGCAGAGAGGCGGACACTCCTGCCCGAATGGCCCGTAACGGTCAGCTGGGAGGGCACGGTGCATGCGGTCATCCGGCACTACAGGGGCAACGCGCAGTTCTTCGACGAGTTGGAGCGGCGGACCGATGAGGTGGAGCAGGTCATCCGGGGAGTGCCCGGGTTCGTCAACTACGTCCTGGTGAGGACGGCGGACGGCGGTTTCAGCGTCGGCGTCTATCAGGACAAGGCCGGAACGGACGAGTCCACCCGCGTGGCGGCGGACTGGGTCAGGCAGAACCTGCCCCAGCTGACGGTGAGCCCGCCCGAGGTCATCGAGGGCGGTGTGATTCTCCACCTGGGCGGCTAGTGCGAACGACACGGCGGCGCACCCCCGGCGGAGGACTAGGGAACTCGACCGTCCCTGAGGCCGCCCTTCAGGGACAGCACGAGGACCTCAGTGTCAGTCCGCCGTCCCCGAACAGGGATCCTCAAACGGCGTCTCTTGGCGCCATCCACGATGGAAAGGCACGCTGTCGATCCGCCAGCGCGCTGCGGCGTTAGCGTGCGCCCCCATGCCCATCAAACTGGAGAACGTCGCCATCGCCGTCCGCGACCTTGAAGCCGCCATCGCCTTCTTCACCGACCTCGGCCTGACGGTGCTCGGACGCGCACGGATCAGCGGCGAGTGGGCTGACATCGCCGTCGGCCTGGACGGCAACACCGCCGACATCGCCGTGCTCCAGACACCCGACGGTAACGGTCGCATCGAGATGTTCCAGTACGTGCACCCGGAGGCAATCGAGGCCGAGCCCGTCCAGCCGAACACCATCGGCATGCACCGCGTCGCCTTCACCGTCGACAACATCGACGCCGCCCTCGAGGTCGCCGCCGAGCACGGCTGTCACCCGCTCCGTGGCGTCGCCATCTACGAAGACGTCTACAAGCTCACCTACCTCCGCGGCCCCAGCGACATCCTCGTGATGTTCGCCGAGGAGCTGCAGAAGGCGGACTGACCACGAGTCCCCGGACCCGCAACCCCCTCCCGCCGAATGATCGAGTTCCCTCGGCTCGCTTGCAGGACGGGACTGCCCCGCAAGGCGATCCCCTGCGGGACGGCGGCCAGCTCGTTGACCGGCGGCCTCCAGTGCGCCGGTCGCCGTTCGTCTTGCGGACGGCGCTGAGGTGGATGACGAGCGCACCGATGAGTTCTCGTACGGCGACGGGTCTGTGCTGGCAGGACTACTGCCGAGGAGCGGGTCGAGGAGTTGCACATGAACTGGACGTTGGAGGTCGTGGTCGTGCCGGTGGCCGACGTCGACCGAGCCAAGGCCTTCTACGCCGACAAGCTGGGCTTCAACGTCGACCACGACGTCAGCCCTCCGGGCCCGGGCAACCGGCTCGTCCAGCTGACGCCGCCGGGCTCCGGCTGCTCGGTCGTGATCGGCGAGGGCGTCGTTCCGCACATGCCTCCAGGCTCCCTCCAGGGCCTCCAGCTGGTCGTCCCGGACATCGCTGAGGCACACGCGCAGCTCGTCGAGCGCGGAGTCGAGGTCAGCGAGATCCAGGCGTTGGGCAGCGACGAGAATGCGCTGCGTCAGGGCGGGACGGCACTCGACAACGTCGGGTTCGTGTTCTTCCGCGACCCGGACGGCAACGGCTGGGCGGTGCAGCAGATCTCCGCGCGAGGGTCTGTTTCGCCACCCGCAGCAGCGACGGCCGAGATCGGTTGACGACCCAGGGGATCGTGTGCCGTATGCCCATCCCTATCCGGGGACAGCCGGCTGAGGCCCGCGGCCTGTCTCCGAGGCGGCCTCACGGCCTCCGCTGTCGGTCGTCCGGCGCCACTCCTGCCGGCGCCTGAACTGGACTGGCGGCACCAATTGCTCAGCAGCGTGGGGGGCGGGGATAGGCGCCTCAGCTGCGACTGGAACAGCAAGTACTCCAACAGCTCCGGAGACACCGCGAACCGCTTCGCCACCTGCCTCATCCAGGCGAGGAACACGCCGTACCGGTCACCCGATGAAGGAACTGCGCTCGGCCGGCAGACGTGGCACCGGAGCGCGCCACCGTGGCGGGCAACTCCTCGACGCCAGTGCGGCTTCGAGCCGGCACCGGAGCCCGTAGGTCCCTCCGGAGTCCTACGGATGTGGAACGCCTGCATCGGGGGCCACGGTGGGAGGGTGGCTGGAGGCGTCGAGGACCGCTGGTTCCTGGTCGAGCTGCACGCCACCCGGCTTACTGGCGACGAGGCGGAAGGCATGTCCCGCGCGCTGCGCCTCGCGGTCGGCCGGCTGCAGACCGTGGATTCCACGGGTGCAGTGACTGGGCGCGGTGGAGGTGCACCACACCTGATCCGCCCCGTGCTCCCCCCTCGCCGCCGACCCGACCGACGTGGACCGGGCCTGCCAGATCGCAGGACCGTCGCAGGCACCCGTCCGGGAGGTCGCCGACCTGCCGCCCGGTGCGCTCCCGCACCGGGCATTCCCTGTCGCTCCGCACTGGAGACAGCACCATGTCCACGCACCGACCCACCAGCTCTCGCCTCGGGGACGACCCGGCTCCCGGCAGCGCCACCGCACCCGCACGAGGACCCGAAGTACTGCACGAGAGGAACGGGACGACCGCACCGATGGTGGCGGCCTGGATCCGCGCCGGACTCATGGGGCTGCCCCTCTACGGGCTGCTGACGCTGTGGGCCGCCCGCGAGCCCCAGCCGAACCCCGCCGAGGAGTACGAGGCGTGGTCGCGGTTCGTCACCGCGCCGGAGTACGTCCTCACGCACGTGCTGGGCAGCGGGCTCGGTCTCATCTTCGTGATCTTCGGGACCTTCGCCTTGAGCGCCTACCTGCTCCGCACGCGCGCCGCGCGCCTCGCTCTGTGGGCGATGACCGTCGCGGTGTTCGGCCAGTGCATCTTCTTGTTCTTCACCGGCGTCTCCGCGTTCGGTCCTCCGCTGGAGGGCCAGGCCTACTTGGCCGGGATGAACCTCGACGAGCTCCCCACCAGCACGGCGGACGACGCGCAGGCGCTCGTCATGCTGGCCGCGATCCTCCTGGGCTTCGTCGGCAACGTGCTCCTCGGCATCGCCATGTGGCGTTCCGACACGCTCACCGTCTGGCCGGGGGCGCTGTGGATCTTGGCAGCGCTGCTCATGTACCCCTTCGGGATCATCCTCGGCGCCCTCACCACCGGGGCCACGCCCCCCACCGTCCTGGTCGGTGCAGGCCTCGTCACCATCAGCGGTGCGTGGGTGGTCTGGCGCGCGCGAAGGGACCAGTCGCGGCGGACGGACGCGTGAGTGCAGGGCAGCACGCTTCGTGAGCCCGGCTCTCCCGGGATGTGTCGACGGCCAGCAGCGGACCATGCGAGTGCCAGGTGAGCAGGTCGTCGGAGGAGAAGCCGAGCCAGTCGTTCATCTCGTAGGTCTGCCCGTCCGGCGGCGCCTCGTCGTGGCCGGTGTAGAGGTAGACCGCCCCGTCGTAGACCAGCACGGCGGGATCCCACGCGTGAGCCTCCGTGACGATCGGATCCCCGACCAGGACGCCCTGTCCGTGCGATACGCGCGCGCCGGCGGATCTCATCGAGGGCTCATTCGAGTTCACGGCCTTCCTCGTCCTCGTCGCGCTCGGGACCCAGGCCGTGCAGGTACACGGGCGATGCCATCGGGCGCGGCACCGGCACATGCGTGGGAAGGACGAACCCCGTCGAGGACGTGTGGATGGACAAGGTCGTCGGGCGCTCCCAGTGGTGACCGCCGTGACGACCTGACTCGGCTCAGCTCGGGGCCCGGCCGCCTCGGCGTGGACCGAGTCGCACGGCGAGCGCGGCCGGGGCCGGACCTGCACGTGGCGCCCGGTCGCCTGCCGCGCTGATCGCGCCGGTAGCGCGACTTCCGCGGGTGGCGCAATCCGAATCCCGGCACGCTGCTCAGACCTACCGTGGGCGCATGCACCCACCGATCACGGGCACGGCCGCCGGCGTGCCTTTCACGGCGTTGCCGCCGGCCGACGACGGCCCCGCGCCGCTGATCGTCACCTGGCACATGCTGGACCCACCGAGGTCGGACGCCGCGTTCGCTGCCGCGTTGCCGATGAACGACCTGCCCGCGTGGCGGGTGCATCTCGGCATGCCGATGTGCGGTGCGCGCATGGTCGACGGCAGCACGGACGCCATCGTGGAGCTGTTCAGCAGAGACGCCCTGATGTCCTTCCTGTACCCGTTCGTCCGACAGGCGACCGAGGAGTTCCCGGCCGCGCTGGCGTCGATCCGTGCGCAGCTGCCGGTCGGTGACGGCCCGATCGGTGTGCTCGGCGGCTCGCTGGGTGGTGCCGTCGCGCTGCGGATCCTCGCCGACACCGAGATCCCGGTCTTCGCCGGCGCCGTCGTGAACGGCGCCATCCGGATGCGCTCCGTCGTCGACCTGTTCCCAGGCGACTACCCGTACGACACCGAGTCCGAGGAAGCCGTCGACAGCCTGGACTTCGTCGCCAAGGCGGGCGTCATCGCCGGTCGCGCGCCCCTGCTGGTCATCAGCGGCGAGCTGGATCACCCGGCGCTGCGTGTCGACGCGTCGAGCCTCGTCGACGCGTTGGGGGAGAGTTCCGAACTGCTGTCGATCCCTGGGTTGGCGCATGCGCTCGCCGATGAGCCCGGCATCGAGCCCGCGCCGCAGCTGCCGTTGGCCCGCGAGGTGGACGCCGGCCTCACCAGGTGGTTCCGGCGCCACCTCGCGGATGCGCGCTAGCGGGAACAGCCGGACGCTCGAACAGGCACCCGACGAGGATCGGCCTACGGCACAGTCGGGGCAGGTCCAGACGGCGGTTCAGGATTGGCGTCGAGGATGCGCTGGACGACTGCAGCGACGACGGTGTCAGCATCCGGGCCGGTGAGGCCCTGGAGGACCTCGGGCAGCGTCAACTGCTCCAGGATGAGCCAGTTGAGAGCCAGGTAGAGCAGCACCGCGGTGGTGGCGTCCCCGGGCAAGCCGGTGTCCACGTGGTAGGCGATGGTGGATTCCAGGGCCGCGCGAACGGTGGCGGTGAGCACCTGGCGCAGGGCTGGGCGGCGGGTGGCCTCCAGGCGCAGCTCCAGCAGTGCCAGTTAGCCGGTGCGGTAGGCAGCGATCCGCTCGGTCAGTTCGTGCACGAGCTCGACGACACGCTGGCGGTCCCGCAGCCCGCTCAGACCGCTGGCCAGGGTCACTGCATCCGGGGTCAGGCGCTGGTAGATGCGCCCCCCGGCCTGGGTGAACAGCTCATCGCGAGAGGTGAAGTAGTTCGAGGTGGTGCCTGCCGGCACGCCCGCTCGGGTGTCGACTGCGCGGAAGGTCAGCCCGCGGGCGCCCTGGTCGGCCAAGACCTCGATCGCGGCGTCGACCAGCGCGGCCCGCCGTTCCGCGTTGCGCATGTCGCCCTTCCGCCCGCTCGCACCAGTCCAACTGTAGGTGGACACACAGTCGACTACTACTGTGCCTGTAGTGGTTGCGGGCAGCCCGTCCGGGGCGTCCGCAGGGAGGAGTTTCCCGACCCCCTCGGCCTGGTTCGCCAGCTGAAGCAGGAGGACGGCGCCGGGATCTGGCTGGCCGGCGGAGGCAGGCTGGCCGGAGCACTGCTGGATGAGATCGACGAATTGGTCGTCAAGCGCTACCCCGTGGTGGTCGGCGCCGGCATCCCGGTCATCGCCGCCGACCATGCCACTGCGCTGCCCTTCGAGATAACCGACGAGCGCACCCTGGTCGGCGGTGGCACGGTCACCACTCACGCCCGCGCGAGGGCATGACCGCGGCCTGCCGGCCGCGGGGCGGCCACGCACGGGCCCTGGCCCGGTCGGCTCAGCGCGCTCGTGCGGCGTGTCGAGGGTCAGCAGCTCCGCCGACCGCCTGGCTCCGGGGTCGTTCGTGCCGAGCCACTGCCGGACACCACGAGTCCTGCGCCGTCGTGTGACGGGCTGCACCAGGACGGCGGCGCCAGCAGGAGGCCGGACGCCGTGACGCACGCCGTCCGGCCTCCTGGTGCCACCCGGGCCCGGCCCGCGCTCAGCCGAGGGAGTCGATGAGCTCCCGGCAGGCGCTCTGGCAGCGCCGGCAGGCCTCGGCGCAGATGCGGCAGTGCTCGTGCATCTCGGCGTGGCCCGCGCACTCGTCGCCGCAGGCCTTGCAGGCCGCGGCGCAGGCCTCGAGGACGGCGCGGGTCAGGTTGGCGTCGTAGCCGGTGTGCCGGGAGAGCACCCGGCCGGTGGTGTCGCAGACGTCGGCGCAGTCGAGGTTGGTGCGGATGCACGTCCGCAACTGGTCGACCATCTCCTCGCTCAGACAGGCGTCCGCGCAGGCGGTGCACGACTGGGCGCACTCGAAGCAGGCCTCGATGCAGGCGGCAAGCTTCTGCCGGTCGATGCCCCCGAGGTCGGCGGGGTAGGTCTCGAGCATCTGGCTGGCAACGGTCACTGGTCTGTCCTCCGTAGCCCCACGCACGCACGGGGCAGGCTCGCGGCCGGCGGTCGGACGACCGCCGCTGGAGCGGGTACCCAGACCGGCGTACGGACAACGGGCTGGTCGACCTCCGCTGCTCCGCCTGCGGGGAGGACACGTTGTGACCCGGCTGCCCGGACACCGGCGTCACGGCGTCAGCGCTCGTCCTCCCCGGGCAGGGAGCTGAACCGGGCGCTGAGCCCGTCACCCTGGTCGCCGCCCTCACCCGGCAGCGGCGCCTCGTCCTCGGCCGCGCGCACGACGGCGTCGTCGGCGAGGTCGTCCTCCCGGTCGCCCGGGGCGTCCCGCTCGAGTTCCTCGAGCACCCGGCGCTCGTCGTCGGTCAGGTCAGCAGGCCCGAGGTGCTCCCCCGGCTCACCGGCGTCCGACCCGCTGGCCATGGCCGAGTCGGGTGTGGGGTCGTCCGGGCTGGTCATCGTCGTCTCCTCGGGACGGGTGCCGGGTCAGCGCGGGAGGTCCGGCTGCGCTCCGGTCATCGGGGGAAGTTGGGTTCCAGGCGCGGCATGATCTGCATCTCCGGCACGAAGGCCGCCGGGTGCAGCGTCACCAGGTAGCGCACCATCTGCGCGACCGCCGACGGCGGCATCATCAGGTGGGCCGGGATGCCCCACTGCTCCATCATCGGCGTGTCCATCGCCGCGGGGATGACCGCCTGCACGCGGCACGGGAAGGGCCGCTCGACGCCGTCCGCACCGCGCACCGCCTTCTCGCGCAGCTCCCGCTGGATGCACCTGGTGGCATTGAGGAACCCGGCCTTGGAGCCGTTGTAGGCGATCGCGCCGCTGCCCGAGGTGATCGCCGACAGGCTCACGATGTGCACCACGTCGGCGGTGCGGCCCTCCGGCAGGTGCTGCACCCGCTTCATGAACTCGCTGGTCAGGAAGACCGGCCCCTCGCAGTTGACCGCCTGCACCCGCTGGTAGTCCGCGAGGTCGATGTCGGTGATGTAGCCGGGCCGGTCGATGCCGGCGACGTTGGCCAGGACGTCGAAGGCGTCGCCGTGCACGTCGAAGAGCTGCTGCACCACCGCGCGGCGGCTCGCGTCCTCGGTCACGTCGAGCGCGACGACCTCCGCCGACCCGCCCGCGTCGGCCACCAGCTTCGACGTCGCCTCACTGCCGGCCGGGTCGATGTCGGCGATCGCCACGTGCGCACCGGCCTCGGCCAGTGCCACGCAGGTGGCCCGGCCCAGTCCGCTCGCGCCGCCCGTGACGAGGGCGACCCGTCCCTGCAACGCCCTGCTGTCGGCCATCCGCTCCTCCGTCTGTCGATCGGGATGTCGCCGACCAGCCTGGTGGATGCGGCCGCCCGTCGCAGGTCGGACGATCACGCAGTGGCCGCCCTCCCGGACGCCGTCCGAACCCCGCCCAGGCCCGTGCTCCACACGTCGGCGAGCGTCACCGTCTGCAGCCCGCGCTCGGCGATCAGTTCCAGCAGCTCGTCGTAGACGGTGGTGATCGTCGGCTGGTTGACGTGGCCCACGATGACCGCCTGCGCGGTGAACCACTCGCGCGCGGCGGCCATGAGCTCGGCCGGGGTGAGCAGCCGGTTGTCCTCCAGCGTGCCGTTCCACATGACGATCGTCGGGTGCCCGAGGTCGGCGCTGATCCGGTCGACCCGGTCGTCGTGCGACCCGAAGGGCGGGCGCATGAACGGCGTCCGGACGCCGAAGGTGCTCTCGATCCAGTCCCGGTTGCGGCCGATCTCCTCGGCGATCCCGTCCTCGGAGAGGGTGGTCAGGTCCGGGTGCGACCAGGTGTGGTTGCCCAGCGCGACCTGTCCGGAGTCGACGAGCGGCTGCAGCCGGTCGGCGTTCTCCTCCCAGGAGGAGTAGCGGCCGTTGGGGAAGAGGGTCAGCCGGACGCCGGAGTCCTCGGCGAACCGGCAGACCGACCCGACGACCTCCGAGCTGGTGCCGTCGTCGAGGGTCAGCGCCAGCGAGGTGCCCTCACCGGGCAGCCGGTCCACCACCCCCGTCGGCGTGGGCAGCACGCCGGGCAGCGCGGGCGCGCTCGCCGGTTCGGCCGCCGCGGCGGTGCTCATCGGCGCCCGCGTGGGGTCGACGAGGCCGACCGTGCCACGGCCCACGGCCGTGCCGGCCAGCCCCGCGGCGAGGAAGAGGAGGAACCGTCGGCGCTCCATGCGGCGGACGCTAGGGAGGGACACGTGTCCGCCCGGGCACCGACACGAGGCCCCCGAGTGGCCGGTACCGTCCGCGCCCCGACGGTCACCGGCCGTGCTCGGCGTCTCGCGATGCGCGCCGCATCCGCCGTCCGCGGCCTGTCCGCGCCCGGCCGCGTCGGGGCTAGCGTCGCCCGCATGGACGTCGCGTGGGACGACTCGCGGCGGGCGTTCGCCGACGCCGCGCAGTGGTTCGTCCGGACGGCCGCCCTCGTCGGCGACCGGTGGTCCCGGCCCGCCCTGGGCGAGTGGGACGTCCGCGCCCTCGTGGGCCACACGAGCCGCTCGCTCCTGACGGTGGAGACCTACCTCGCCCGCCCCGCCGCGACCGTCGAGGTGGCCTCGGCCGGTGACTACTTCCGTGCGACGCGCGCAGTGGCCGCCGATCCGGCTGTCGCGGCGCGCGGACGGGACGCCGGGGCCGCCCTGGGCAGTGACCCGACAGCCGCCGTGGCGGAGATCGCCGGGCGCGTGCTCCCGCTCGTCGAGGCCCGGAAGGGCACGGAGCTGGTGACGACGATCGCGGGTGGCATGCGGCTGGCGGACTACCTGCCCACGCGCACGTTCGAGCTGGCGGTCCACACCGCGGACCTCGCCACTGCACTGGGGGCGCCCCTGGACGTCCCGGCGACGGCTGCGTCGCAGGCACTGCGGCTGGTCGCCGACCTCGGCTCCTCCGAGGGCCTCGCCGGCCCGCTCCTCCTCGCCCTCACCGGCCGGACCGGCCTCCCCGCGGGCTTCTCGGTGCTCTGATGCGGGCCGGACGGTCAGCCGACCGGGACCAGCCCCGCCTCCTCGATGAGGCGGGCCTGCTCGCGGCACCACGGTGACCAGGCGTCGGGGTCCTGGGTCTCCTGCCGCTCGCGGAAGGTCGCCCAGTCCAGCAGCTCCCACTCGCCGACCTCGCCGGGGTCCGGCGCCGGGGTGCCGGCGAAGCGGCCCAGGTAGACCGGGCAAACCTCGTTCTCCACGACGCCGCGGAACTCCGCGCGGTAGCGGTATCCGGGCAGCGCCGGGCGCAGCTCGTCGACCTGCAGGCCCAGCTCGAAGGCGGCGCGGCGGGCGATCGCCGCGGCGTCGTCCTCACCGGGGCCGGGGTGGCCGCAGACGGTGTTGGTCCACATGCCCGGGAAGGTCTGCTTCCCCTCCGCGCGGCGGGTGACCAGCAGCCGGCCGGCCTCGTCGAACAGGTACGCCGAGAAGGCCCGGTGCAGCGGCGTCTCGCCGTGGTGCACCAGCGGCTTGGGCATCGCGCCGATCGCCGTCCCGTCGTCGTCGAGCAGGACGATGAGCTCCTCCGAGGCCGTCACTCGTCCATTGTCGACCTGCCGGGCCACCACCGGCGATCCGACCTGGCCGTCACCGTCCTCACGGGGCGCGGCGGAGCGGCGACCACCGGGACCGACTGGCGGCGCACCGGAGCACCAGGCACCGTGCCGGGGTGGACAGCTTCACGCGCGACGGTCTGGTCTTCGACGTCCGGGACGGCGGCCCGGCCGACGGCGAACCGGTCGTCCTGCTGCACGGCTTCCCGCAGGACGCCGCCTCCTTCACCGCCGTGGCCGACCGGCTGCACGGCACCGGGCTGCGCACCCTGGCCGCCGACCAGCGGGGCTACTCCCCCGGCGCCCGGCCGTCGGGCCGCGCGGCCTACCGGCTGCGGGAGCTGACCGCCGACGTCCTGGCGCTGCTCGACGCCGCCGAGCTGGGCAGCGCGCACGTCGTCGGGCACGACTGGGGCGGCATCGTCGGGTGGGCGCTCGCCGCCTGGCACCCCGAGCGGGTCCGCACGCTGACCGCGCTGTCGGTGCCGCACCCGGCGGCGATGGCCAGGGCCTTCGTCACCAGCGACCAGGCGCTGCGCTCGTGGTACATGGGGCTGTTCCAGCTGCCGGTGCTGCCCGAGCGGCTGCTGCTGGCCGGGGACGGCGCGGCGCTGCGCCGGGTGCTGCTGACCAGCGGCCTGTCGCCCGAGCTCTCCGAGCACTACGTGCGGCGGATGCAGGAACCGGGCGCACTCAGCACCGCCCTGGCCTGGTACCGCGCGCTGCCCCTGGACGCCCGCGACCCGGTCGGCACGGTGCGCGTGCCGACGCTGCACCTGTGGAGCACCCGCGACTTCGCCCTCGGCCGCACCGCGACCGAGCAGACCCGGCGGTTCGTCGACGCTCCCTACCGGCTCGAGGTGCTCGAGGGCCTCCCGCACTTCATCCCCGAGCTGGCGCCCGACCGGGTCGCCGAGCTGGTCACCGAGCACGTGCGCGCCCACGGCTGACGGGCGCTGCCCGCTGCCGGTCAGCCCCGCGCGGTCACCTCGTCGGACTCCCGCAGCCCCGCTGCGGCGAGCGCGGTGGGCAGGCCGTTGTCGTGGCGCTGGAAGCGGGTGATGACGCCGTCGGTCACCAGGACCCGCGCGGCGACGACGGCCCGGCCGCGCTCGGCACCCGTCGCCGGGTCTGCCCAGGTGGCGTCCTGCTCGACGACGACGTCCCCGCCGGCACCGCAGAACCAGCGCAGCGGGCGGGCGCGGAACCCGGCCCGCGCCAGCCACGGTCCCAGCACCTCACGGCCCCGCACGCTGCCCCGCGGCCCCGACGACCTCCAGGTCCGGCGCGCACAGCGCCATGGCGGCCGCGGCGTCGGCCCGGTCCACCGCGTGCAGCCAGGCCTTGACTACCGCGAGCTGTCCCGTCACGACCGCGACCGTAGCCCGCTGCCGCATGGAGTGCGCCTCCCCCGGGCACACCCGGGACCCGTCCGCAGCCGACCCCCGGGAGCACCCCGTGACGACCACCCGCACCCGCCGCTGGCGCCTCGCCGCCGCCGGCGTCGCCCTCGCCGCGACCTCGTTCACCACCGCCGCGTGCGGCTCCGACGTCGTGGACGACGGCGTCGAGCAGGAGGTCGAGGACGCCGGCAACGAGGTCGAGGAGGAGGTCGGGGACACCGACCAGGACAACGACGGCTGACCCGCCCGCCGCGTGACCGCCGACGGCGCGGGGTACGGCGCCCGCCCGTGAGATCCGACGCGACCACCACCTCGGCGACCCGAGCGGAGCGGCTGGACCGGCTGCCGTTCACCCGCGAGCACGGCCGGCTCGTGGTGGGCTCCGGCCTGGGCTGGGCGCTGGACGCGATGGACGTCGGCCTCATCTCCTTCGTGATGGCCGCGCTCGCCGTCCAGTGGTCGCTGACCCCGACCGAGCTGTCCTGGATCGGCTCCATCGGCTTCGTCGGGATGGCGCTGGGCGCCACGCTCGGCGGCCTGCTGGCCGACCGCATCGGCCGGCGGCAGGTCTTCGCACTCACCCTGCTGGTCTTCGGCGTGGCCACCGGCGCCGCCGCGCTGGCGTGGTCGGTGGCCTCGCTGCTGGTGTTCCGCTTCCTCATCGGGCTGGGGCTGGGCGCCGAGCTGCCGGTCGCCTCGACGCTGGTCAGCGAGTACGCCCCGGCCCGGGTGCGCGGCCGCGTGGTCGTGGCGCTGGAGGCGTTCTGGGCGGTCGGCTGGCTGCTGGCGGCGCTGATCGGCTATCTCGTCGTCCCCGGCAGCGACGACGGCTGGCGGTGGGCGCTGGCGCTGGGCGCCGTCCCCGCGCTGTACGCGGTGGTCGTGCGCCGGGGGCTGCCGGAGTCGGTGCGCTTCCTGGAGCTGCGTGGCCGGACCGACGAGGCCGAGGCCGCGGTGCGCCGGTTCGAGTCGGCGGCCGGGGTCGACCCGGTGCCGTCGGCCCCGGCGCGGCCGACGCCGGCACCGCGACCCGGCGCGCTGTGGGCGGTGGGCTCCCGCCGGCGGACGGCGGCGCTGTGGGCGGTGTGGTTCGGCATCAACTTCGCCTACTACGGCGCCTTCATCTGGCTGCCGACGCTGCTGGTCGCCTCGGGCTTCTCGCTGGTGCGCTCGTTCGGCTTCACGCTGCTCATCACGCTCGCCCAGCTGCCCGGCTACGCCGCCGCGGCCCTGCTCATCGAGCGGTGGGGCCGCCGGCCGACGCTGGTGGTGTTCCTGCTCGGCTCCGCCGCCGGCGCCGGGCTGTTCGCAGTGGCCGCCGGCGACACCGCGGTCCTGGTCACCGGCATGGTGCTGTCGTTCTTCAACCTGGGGGCCTGGGGCGCGGTCTACGCCGTGACGCCGGAGGTCTACCCGACCGCACTGCGGGCCACCGGCGCCGGCGCCGCCGCAGGCTTCGGGCGCCTCGCCTCGATCGCCGCCCCGCTGTGCGTGCCCCCGCTGCTGACCGCCGGCGGCAACGGCCTGGTGTTCGGCACCTTCGCCGCCTTCTTCGTGGTCGCCGCGCTGGCCGCCTGCCTGCTGCCGGAGCGCCGCGGCCAGTCGCTGGAGACCCCCGTCGGCTGACGCGCCCGCCGCGCCCCCGTGATCATCGGCGTGCGGCGGCCGTGCTCGGCGTGTCGACCAGCCATCTGCCGATGATCACGAGGGGCTGCCGGCCGCCGTGCGCAGAGCTCCGTGCAAAGGGGGCAGCCTGCTGGTGCCGCGCCTGGTCGGGGCGGCGGGGACCCCGCCGGGTTCTGGGCGGCCGCCCGGGCGCTGCTGCTCGTCGCGCTGGTGTCCCTGCGGCTGCGCCCCCGGCACTCCGGACCGCAGACGCCGGGTACACCGGCCGCGGCGGGGGTAGCGGCGGGACATGGCTGAACCCACCCGCGACCGCCTTCAGGGCCTGAAGATCGCCGTCACCGGCGCCAGTGGCAACGTGGGGACGGCGCTGTTGCGCCGGCTCACCGCGCCCGGCAGCGGCGTCGCGGAGGTGCGGGGGCTGGCCCGGCGGCAGCCGCCGAGCCTCGCTCCCTACGACGGCGTCCGGTGGCACCTGGCCGACCTCGGCGAGACCCGCAGCGAGCACGAGCTCACCCGCTTCCTCGACGGCGTCGACGCCGTCGTCCACCTGGCCTGGGCGATCCAGCCGGGTCGGCAGCCGGAGCGGCTGCACCGCGTCAACGTCGAGGGCACCCGCCGGCTGGCGCGCGCGGCCGCGGCCGCGGGCGTGGGCCACGTCGTGCACCTGTCCTCGCTCGGCGCCTACGCCGCCGGCGGCGGGGACCGGGAGGTCGCCGAGGACTGGCCGGTCACCGGCATCCCGAGCTCCCAGTACAGCCGCGACAAGTCCCAGGCCGAGCTGGTGGTCCGCGAGCTGCTCGGCTCCCGGGAGGGGACGACGCTGACCGTCGTGCGCCCGACGCTGGTGCTGCAGCCGGAGGCCAGCAGCGAGATCGGCCGGTACTTCCTCGGGCCGCTGCTGTTCGGCGCCGCCCGGCTGCTGCCCGGCCAGGTGGCCAAGCTGCTGCCGCTGCCGCTGCCCGCGCTGCGCGTGCAGTTCGTGCACGCCGACGACGTCGCCGACGCGCTGGTGGCGATGCTGGACCGCCGGGCCGGAGGGCCGTTCAACCTGGCCGCCGAGCCGACGTTCGACGCCGACGCCCTGGCACGCGCCCTCGGCTCGGTGCGGGTGCCGGTACCGGCGATCGCACTGCGGACGGCATTGTCGGCCGCCTTCCACGCCCACCTCGTGCCGACCGAGCCCGGCTGGCTCGACCTCGGCACCCAGGCGCCGGCGCTGGACAGCAGCCGCGCCCGCCGGCTGCTGGACTGGGTGCCGGCCCACAGTGGCGACGACGTGCTGCGCCAGTTCGTCGCCGCGCTCGGCCGCGGCGAGGGTGCACCCGGCCCGCTGCTGAGCCCGGCCGGCGGGCCCGAGCGCGACCCCGCCGGCGACCCGGCCAACGTCCCCGGACCCCGCGCGACCTGAGGGTCCGACCGTGCCGATCGACTTCTCCGCGCCCGCCAACCGCGACACCTACGCCGGCCGGGAGGCGGACGACTCGTGGCGCGGCGCGGTGCACGCGGTCGTGGACCTGGCGGCCTCGACGTGGTCCTCGGCCTCCCCTACCCGGCCCGCTCGGCGGTGGCCGTGCTCGGCAGCGGCGTCGGCGGCGTCACCGAGCTGGAGCCCGAGCGGCGGGGCCGGGGCGCGGGCGCTGCCCTGGTGGCCGCCGCGCTGGGGCAGGTGCTCGCCGGCGAGCTCGTCGTCGCCGCGGTGTCGCCGGGCAACGCGGCCGGCCTGCGGGCGCTGCTGGCCGCCGGCTGCTCCCCGTCGGCTCGCTGCAGCTCCACTCGCGCTGATCCGGTTCCCGCACCGTCCACGCGCCCACCTCGGCGCGGACGGCGGCGCCGACCAGCGGGAGGACCCGTCCCCTCACCCCTCGCAGGGCTCGGCAGGAGGACCCTCCTTCAGCCCCGCGGCATGCCGGCGTCCCGGAGCAGCCCGCCGCCGATGATCACCCGCTGCACCTCGCTGGTGCCCTCGTAGAGCCGGTAGAGCCGGGCGTCGCGGTAGAAGCGCTCGACCGGTGTCGTCCGCAGGTAGCCCAGGCCGCCGTGCACCTGCACCGCGCGGTCGACGGCCCGGCCGACCATCTCGGTGCAGAAGAGCTTGGCCGACGACGGGCCGATCGAGGTGTCCTCGCCGGTGTCGTAGCGCGCGGCGACGTCGCGGACCATCGCCCGGCCGGCCAGAAGCTCGGCGTGCGTGTCGGCGAGCTGCGCCTGCACCAGCTGGAACCGGCCGACCGGGGCGCCGCCCTGCTTCGCGGTCGCGGCGTAGGCCACCGACTCGTCCAGCACCCGCTGCGCCATCCCGACGCAGAGCGCGGCGATGTGCAGCCGGCCGCGCGAGAGCACGGTCAGCGCCTTGGCGTAGCCGCGGCCCTCCTCGCCGATGAGCGCGTCGGCGGGCACACGGGCGTCGTCGAGGAACACCTCGGCGGTCCAGGCGCCGGCCTGGCCCATCTTCTTGTCGCGCGGACCCACGGTGACCCCGGGCGCCTTCGCGTCGACGACGAAGCTGGAGATCCCGCGCCCGCCCTTCTCGGCCGGGTCGCTGCGGGCGAAGACGACGAAGAGGTCGGCGATCGGCGCGTTGGTGATGTAGCGCTTCGTCCCGTTGAGCACCCAGCCGTCGCCGTTCCGCCGGGCGGTGGTGCGCAGCCCCGCCGGGTCCGAGCCGGCCTCGGCCTCGGTCAGCGCGAAGGAGCCGATCAGCTCGCCGGACGCCAGCCGCGGCAGGTACGTCTTCCTCTGCTCGTCGCTGCCGAACTTCGCGATCACCTGGCCGGCGATGCCGTTGTTGGTGCCGAACAGCGAGCGGAAGGCCGGTGTGGTGTAGCCGAACTCGAAGGCCAGCTCGACGTCCTCGGCCATCGTGACGTCCAGGCCGCCGTGCTCCTCGGGCAGCGCGTAGCCGAACAGGCCCATCTCGGCGGCCCGGGCGCGCAGCTCGTCGGGGATGCGGTCCTCGTCCTCGATGCGCTCCTCGAGCGGGACGACCACCTCCCGCACCAGCTGCCGGACGGCGTTCCTGACCTGGCGGAAGTCCTCGGCGTCCACGCCGACATGGTGCCGCGCGTCACGCCCGGCCGCAGCGGGTCCCCGGCGGTTGCACACCGCGCTGTGCAACCGCGCGAGCACCGTTTGTCGTCACCGGCGTTGCGGCGTTAACGTAGGGTGACCGCCCGAAACCGCTGGCGGTGCAGCACACCCCTGCCGAGGTACCCGTGCCGCACCTGCAGACCGCAGTTGTCCACGCTCCTGACCAGGTCGTCGTCCGGCTGACCGGCGACGTCGACGTGGTGGCCGCTGACCGGCTCACCAGGACCCTGCAGGAGGCTGCGGTCGGCGGGCGCGGAGCGGTGGTCGTGGACGTCGCCGGCGCCTGCTTCCGCGACTGCGCGGGCCTGCAGGTGCTGGCCGTGTTCACCGACGCGCTGATCCCGGCCGGCCGCCGCTGCCGCATCGTGGGCGCCCCCGCGGCGACCCGCCGCCTCGTCCGCTCCGCCGGGCTCGGGGAGCGGCTGGAGCTCGACGGCCCCGTGGACGCCGGGGACCCGCGTCCCGCCGTCCCGCTACCCTCGGCCCGCACCCCGTCCCCGGTGCGCCGCGCGGCTCTGCCGTACCAGGTGCGGCCCGCGCGGCGCGCCGAGGAGCGGCCGGGCCGGCGCCGACTGCGTCCCGGGTCGCTGCGCCGCTGGCGCTGAAGAAGGACCCCGCCCTCCCCATCCTTCGCAAGCTCAGGGCGGGACCCGGGACGGGGGCACTCCGGCGGATCCCCCTTCAGGCCAGCGCGTCCAGCCGGGCCATGTCCTCGTCGGAGAGACGCAGCTGCGCCGCACCCAGGTTCTCCGTCAGGTGCTCGACGGACTTGGTGCCGGGGATCGGCAGGACGACCGGCGACGTGTGCAGCAGCCAGGCCAGCGCCACCTGGGACGGCGTGGCGTCCAGCTCGCGGGCGATGTCGGCGACCGGGCTGTCCGGCGCGGCCAGGTCACCGGTCGCGATCGGGAACCACGGGATGAAGCCGATGCCGTGCTCGGTGGCGTGGTCGAGGACGTCCTGCGACTGGCGGTTGGTGAGGTTGTAGAGGTTCTGGACGCTGACGACGTCGACGATCGAGCGGGCCTCGTCCAGCTCGGCCACCGACACCTCCGAGACGCCGATGTGGCGGACCTTGCCCTCCTCCTGCAGCTCCTTGAAGGCGCCGAGCTGGTCGGCCAGCCGCACCTCGCCGTCGATGCGGTGAAGCTGGATGAGGTCGATGCGCTCCAGCCGCAGCGTGCGCAGCGACAGTTCCACCTGCTGCTTGAGGTAGGCCGGGCGGCCGACCGGCGTCCAGATGCCCGGGCCCTGCCGGGTCAGGCCGGCCTTGGTCGCGATGACCAGGTCCTCCGGGTAGGGGTGCAACGCCTCGGCGATGATCCGCTCGCTGACCACCGGGCCGTAGGAGTCGGCGGTGTCGATGAAGTCGACGCCCTGCTCGACGGCGGCGCGGACGACGCGGCGGGCGTTCTCCGGGTCGGCCGGCTCGCCCCACACGCCGGGGCCGGGCAGCTGCATGGCGCCGTAGCCGAGGCGGTGGACGGGCAGGTCCCCGCCGATCGAGAAGGTGTCGCTGGGCGCGACCGTGGTCATGCTGCCTCCGCAGGGTCGGCCCGCGGCCAGGTGCCACGGGGTCCGTCATGCGCGGCAGCACCCGCACTGGGTGTTGCTCTTCCAGGATGTGACCGCCGACACAGCTAGGAGGGCCCATGGGCGAGATCGTGGTGCTGCGGCACGGGCAGACCGAGTGGAGCCTCAGCGGCCAGCACACCAGCGTGACCGACCTGCCGCTGCTGCCCGAGGGCGAGGAGCAGGCCCGCCGGCTGCGCGGCGAGTTCGGGGACCGCAGGTTCGCGGCCGTGTGGGTGAGCCCCCGGCTGCGGGCGCAGCGGACCGCCGAGCTGGCCGGGCTCACCCCGACCGCCACCGACGAGGACCTCGTGGAGATCGACTACGGCGGCTACGAGGGGCGGACGACGGCGGAGATCAGCGAGGAGATGGGCCGGACCTGGTCGGTGTGGGTCGACGGCACCATCCCCGGGGCGACACCGGGCGAGACCCTGCAGGACGTCGGCGCGCGGGTGGACCGGGTGCTCGACCGCGCCCGGCCGCTGCTGGAGGACGGCGACGTGGTGCTGGTCGCCCACGGGCACGTGCTGCGCGTCCTCACCGCCCGCTGGCTGCGGCTTGAGCCCGCGGCCGGGGCCCTGTTCGCGCTACCGGCCGGCTCCTACGGCGTCCTCGGGCACGAGCACGCCCGGCCGGCGCTCACCGGCTGGGGCCTGCACTGAGCCGCGCGGCCGGCGGCGGGACGGGGCGGCCGAACAGCCAGCCCTGACCCAGGTCGGCGCCGAGCCGGGTCACCTCGTCGGCGATCCGCTCGGTCTCCACGCCCTCGGCCACGACCTGGGCGCCCAGGGTGTGCGCGTGCTCGACGACCGAGCGGACCATGGTGCGTGCGCCCTCGTCGGGCAGCGCCTGCACCAGCGCCCGGCCCAGCTTGACGACGTCCGGGCGGACGATCGCCATCAGCGAGCGGCTCGACCAGCCCGCCGCGACGTCGTCCAGCGCCACCCGCCAGCCGAGCGAGCGGTGGTGCTCGAGCACCGAGAACAGGTGCCCGCGGTCCTTGACGGCGGACACCTCGCCCACCTCGACGACCAGCCGGGACGGGTCGATGCCGGCGTCGTGCAGCGCCTGCCGGGTGCCGGCCAGGCTCACCTCCGGCCGGTGCACCGACGCCAGGTCGGAGTTGACGAACAGGTCGGCGTCCCCGAGCCAGGGGGCCGCGCCCGTGATCGCCGACTCGCGGCCGATGCGGTCCAGCCGCGGCAGCCAGCCGGCCGACTCGGCGACGAAGAAGAGGTCCTCACCGCCCACCTCCCGGCCGTCGACCGTTCCGCGCAACAGCGCCTCCTGCGCGACGACGGCGCGGTCGTCGAGCCGGACGATCGGCTGGTACACCGACCAGAGCTCGGCCTCGGCCAGCAGGCCGATCTCCGCGGTGACCCCGCGGCGGGCCAGTTCCACGGCCAGCGTGGGCGCGGTGAGCAGCCGCGCGGCCAGGGCCGGTCCCCCGTCCGGTGGGTCGGTGGCCACCCGGAGGTCCTCGGCCTCGGCCGTCGTCAGCTCGCGGGCGAGCCGGCGGAACAGCCGGTCGACGCCGCGGCCGCCGTCCTCGTCGTCGAGGTCGAGCAGGTCCGGCGCGGTCGAGACCACCAGCCCCAGCCCCCGCGCCGTCCGCGCGACCTCGGACAGCAGGTGCGCGTCGGAGGTCGCCAGGAGGACGCGGGTGGCACGCGCGGGGAGGTGCCAGTACTCCCGGCGCCGGAGTCGTCCGTCGGTGCTCACCACCGCACGAGGATGACCGAGGTGCGCAACCGGACCCGACAGGCGCGCGGTCGGGGATCGTAGTGCAAGGGCACTAAATGCGGCGACATGCAGCCCCAAACCCGTCGTGGTGGCTCACTTGAATGTCTAAGGTCGGCTCATGATCGTTGTGCAGGAGTCCCCATCGGTGCGCTCGTCGCGTGGCGGGCGACCCCGGGACCCCAGCCGGGACGGCGTGATCCGGGCGGCCATCATGCGGCTCCTGGCCGACGTCGGGTACGGCGCGCTGACCATGGACGCGGTGGCGGCCGAGGCCGGCGTCGGCAAGGCGACCATCTACCGCCGCTGGCGCACCAAGCAGGACCTCGTGGCCGACACCATCACCGAACTGAACGCGACCACGGTCACCCCGGCGGACACCGGGTCGCTCGAGACCGACCTCCGGGCGTTGCTCTACGCCATCGTCGACGTGATCAACGGGCCCATCGGTGCAGCGACGCAGGCGCTGCTGTCCACGGTCCCGCACCACCCCAGGCTGGAGGAGGCCTTCGGCGACGGCCCGGTCGGGGTGTGGCGCCGCGCGTTCGAGCAGGTCTTCGGCCGCGCCGAGGCGCGCGGCGAGCTGCGCCCTGGCCTGGCCGGCACCGTGACCGCCGAAGCCCTCATGGCTCCGCTGGTTCAGCGGTGGCTGATCATCGGCCACCCCGTCACCCGGGACTACGCCGACGAGGTGCTGACCGACGTCGCGCTGCCGCTGCTGCGGGCGACCGGCGGGCCGACCGCCTGAGGGATCACCAGCCCCAGGTGCCCGGCTCGCCCTTGAACGGGCCGACGACCTCGTCGGTGATCCAGCCGCCGTAGAAGTCCCCGGCCTGCGCCCGCACGGTCTCGCCGTCGACGAGCGCGCGGTCCACCCGGCTCGGGTAGAAGGCGACCGCGCCGCGCAGGGACGTGTAGCGCTCCACCGGGTCCTCGTAGGACCAGCCCACGGAGGGGAAGCGCCGCCCGTCGACGACGGCGTCCCAGTAGGTGGCCGCGCCCTTCCACTCGCACCACGAGCTGCCGGCCGCGTGCTGCAGGACACCCTCGGCGACGTCCTCGCGCGGCACGTAGTAGACCGGCGGGTGACTCGTCTCGCAGACGCGGACGGCACGGTCGGTGGCCGCGACGACCCGGCCGCCGAGCTCGACGACGACGCGCCGCCCCGTCTCCTCGGCCGAGGGCGGGCGGGGGTAGTCCCAGACCGACTCCTGGCCGGGGCCGACGGGGTCGGGGCGCGGACGAGGCACGTCAGTCGTTGCGGTGCCGGACCTTCTGGACCAGGACGAGGGTCATGAGCAGGCCGACCGCGCCGACCGCCGCCATGCCCACCGGGGTCTGCAGGAACTGCTGGACGGCGGCCTGGCCCTGCGCCCTCAGTCGCTGCGGGCTGCTCCGGTAGACCAGCTGGTCCAGGGTCGCCGCGAGGGACTCACGGGCGGCGTCGATCTCCAGCTGGATCTGTCGAGGGTCGCGAGGCACGGCCGACAGCCTGCCAGACCACGCCGGAGAGGGCGCGTCCGTCGACCGGAGGCCACCCGCACGGGCGGCTCCTCCTACTCTGTGTCCACGCGGGAGTGGTGTAACGGCAGCCACGCCAGACTTAGGATCTGGTGCCTCCGGGCGTGCGGGTTCGACTCCCGCCTCCCGCACCGGGGTCTCCCCTGGCCGGCGCCCCGAGGAGCCGTCCGGGCCGGCGTCGGGCGACCGGCTCCCCGTCCACCACCGCGCCCTGCGTCCGGCGTTCGACTCAGCCCAGCGCGACGTGCATCTCCAGCGCGGTGGACGGCCGGGTGGGGTCGTCGTCGTCCACCACGGCCAGCAGTTGCACGTCCTCGCCCTGGACGGCGCGCAGGGCCAGCCCCTCGACCTTCGGCACGCGCCCGTCCAGCTCCGGCACCGTGGCGACGTCCAGCACGGTGTCCCCGTCGACCAGCACCAGCGCGGCGGCGACCACGGGCCCGTCGTCGACGGCGTTCGGGGTGTCCTCGGCGGCAGCGCTGAGCAGCAGCCGCCCGTCGGGCAGGGCGATCGCGTCCGTCACCGCCAGCCCCACGCCCGCGACCTCGCCCAGGTCGTAGCCGCGCGGCTGCTCGACCGGTACCGACGCGGGGTCCGTCCGGCCGAGGACGGCGTCCACCAGATCGGCCAGCGGGACGTCCACGCTGGCCGGGCGCACTCCGGCGGCCAGGTTGCCGCGGTTGAACCAGCGCACCGTGTCACCGCGCCGTGCGGCGCCCTCGAGGTTGAGCTGGTCCGCCGTGAGCCCGAGGCACTGCACGACGGCGGCGTGGAGCGGTGCGAGCTCACCGGTCCGCGCGACCGGCTGCCCGTCGTCCAGGCGCACCAGCACGCCGCGCGTACGCCGGTCCGTGGATCCGGAGCCCAGCAGCAGGACCGCCGGCTCGCCGTCGACCTCCGCGGGGCAGGCCACCTCGAGGTCGGGCTTGAGGCGCTTGGTCCCCGCCGCCTCGCTGAACCGGTCGAGTCCCTCCACGGGCGGCAGCAGGCGCACCGCGGTGGTCCCACCGGCCCGCCACCACGCGGCGGACGTCGAGTCGTCCTGGGCCACCAGCCAGCCGTCGCCGAGCGGTGCGATGGCCGAGGCCGCGGTGACCGGCGTCCCGTCGTCGAATCGTAGCGCACGGACGTTCCCCACCGAGATCCGCATGCCGCCACTCTGCCTGCGCACCCGGCGGCCTGCCCGGGCTCGCGCTGCCGGCCGACTCGTCCCGGCCCACCGCGCTTCTCCCCCCGGCGGGTCGGAGGGCCCGTGAGCGAACTCACGGGAGGAAAATCTCGGGGCGGCATCCGTGCAGGTCAGGAGCTCGCTGAGCGTGAGCGGGGCCGGACGTGGAGCGACAGGAACCCGTAGCCTAGTTCTACAGGCCCGTCGCGCAGTGCTGCCCGGCCCGGCCGATCCCCCTGCACGTCCACGACCCCGTCGGAGCTCATGACCTCCCCGCGCCCCGAGACGACCGACCGAACCGAGCAGATCGAGGACAAGGAGAAGCCCCAGGGCACCCAGCTGAGCGCCACCCAGGTGACCGCCGGCGCCCTCGCCGCCGTGTCCTCGGCCGTGGTGGCCTCCTTCTTCGGCCTCGCCGGCACCCTGATCGGGGCCGCGCTGGCCAGCGTGATCAGCACCGTCAGCGCCGCCCTGTACAGCAACTCGCTGCAGAAGACGAACGAGAAGCTGCGGCGCGCCCGTGGCCAGGTCACCGGACGCCTGTCCGCGGCCGATCAGACCGAGGTCGCCTCCGCCGCCCCGCCCGCTCCGGCGACCCAGGTGCTGCCCGCCCACCTCGACCCGCGCCGCGCCCCGGCCCGACGGTCCCGGCCTCGCTGGACGAGGGTGGCCGTCTACGCCGCCGCCGTGTTCGTGATGGCGATGGGCATCGTGACCGGGATCGAGCTGATCGGGCAGAAGCCGGTGTCGGCCATCGTCGGCGGCACGGAGACGTCCAGGTCGACGACGCTCGGCGAGCTCACCACCGCGTCGTCGTCCTCCGAGCAGCAGGACGACGACGACGCGTCGACGCCGTCGTCCCCCACCACGACCGCACCGGCCACCGAGACCAGCGCCCCGGCCACCGACTCGGACACCGGTACCGACGAGGAGTCGACGTCGGAGGAGGACGAGGGATCGGACAGCGAGGAGTCCTCGTCGGCGACGCCGACGCGGAGCTCGGCGGCCAAGCCGACCACCGACAGCGAGCGGTCGGGCTCCTCAGGAGGCTCGTCGCAGCGGAGTTCCTCGCAGGACTCCGCGGAGAACGGCTCCTCGCCCGCCGCCGGCGCCGAGCCGACCCCCTGACGCGACGCCTGCGGTCCCGGGCAGCCCGGGGCCGCGGGCGTCGCGGCGGGGTCAGGACCGGCCGAGCAGCTCCGCGACCAGGGGCACCAGAGCGGCGAAGGCCTGACCGCGGTGGCTGAGCGCGTCCTTCTCGGCCGCGGTGAGCTCGGCCGCGGTCCGCTCCAGCCCGTCGGGCAGGAACACCGGGTCGTAGCCGAAGCCGTTGGAGCCCCGCCCCTCCCGGACCACCTGGCCGCGCCACGACCGCTCGAGCACCCGCTCGGCACCCTCCGGCGTGACGACCGCGGCCGCGCAGACGAACGCCGCACCGCGCCGCTCGTCGGGCACGTCGGCCAGCTGCCCGAGAAGCAGTGCGGTGTTGGCCGGATCGTCCCCGTGCCGGCCCGACCAGCGGGCGGACAGGACGCCGGGCATGCCGTTGAGCGCGTCGACGGTCAGGCCGGAATCGTCCGCGACCGCCGGCAGCCCGGTGTACCGGACCGCCTCCCGCGCCTTGAGCAGCGCGTTCTCCGCGAAGGTCGCCCCGGTCTCCGGTGCCTCCGGGTAGTCCGGGACGTCGCGCAGGCCCACGACGGCGACCCCGGGGACGGCGCTCTCGAGCAGCCGCTGCAGCTCGGCGAGCTTGCCGGGGTTGCGGGTGGCCAGGAGCAACCGGTCGCTCATCGGGCACCGGCCTGCTGCAGCGCGTCGGCCTGGATGCGGCTCAGCTCGGCGCAGCCGCCGACCGCCAGGTCGAGCAGCGCGTCGAGCGCGGCGCGGTCGAAGACGCCGTTCTCCGCGGTGCCCTGCACCTCGACGAAGCTGCCGTCGCCGGTGCAGACGACGTTCATGTCGGTGCCGGCGCGGACGTCCTCCTCGTAGGCGAGGTCCAGCCGCGGCTGCCCGTCGACGACGCCGACGCTGACCGCGGCCACCGACTGCAGGACCGCCCTGGGCCGGGCCAGCTTGCGCCGCTCCCCCAGCCACCCGACGGCGTCGGCCAGCGCGACGTAGGCGCCGGTGATCGCCGCCGTCCGGGTGCCGCCGTCGGCCTGCAGGACGTCGCAGTCGATGGCGACGCTGTTCTCGCCGAGCGCACCGAGGTCGATCGCGGCCCGCAGCGACCGGCCGATGAGCCGGCTGATCTCGTGCGTGCGCCCGCCGATGCGGCCCTTCACCGACTCGCGGTCGCCGCGGGTGTGCGTCGCGCGCGGCAGCATCGCGTACTCGGCGGTGACCCAGCCCAGGCCCGAGCCCTTGCGCCAGCGCGGCACCCCCTCGGTGACGCTGGCCGCGCAGAGCACCCGGGTGCGGCCGAACTCGACGAGCACCGAGCCCTCGGCGTGGTCGAGCCAGCCGCGGGTGATCGTCACCGGGCGGAGCTGGTCGGCCGCCCGGCCGTCGGGACGAGGCTTCGCCGGGGTCGTGGTCACGTCCGCCGACAGTAGTGCTGCCGCTGCGTGCCCCCTGGTCCGGCTGGGCAGGACCTCCGCCATGCGATCAGAGCTGCGGACGGTCCGGACCGGGGGCGTGCCCACGGTGGTCGACCTCACCGACGAGTGCGCCGAGTTCGTCCGCGACGAGGCGGACGGGCTGCTGCACGTCTTCGTGCCGCACGCGACGGCGGGAGTGGCCATCATCGAGACCGGCTCCGGCAGCGACGACGACCTGCTCGCCCAGCTCGACGTCCTCCTCCCCCGGGACGAGCGCTGGCGGCACCGGCACGGCAGCCCCGGGCACGGCCGCGACCACGTGCTGCCGGCGTTCGTCCCGCCGCACGCGAGCGTCCCGGTGCTGGAGGGCCGCCTGCAGCTGGGCACCTGGCAGCGCATCTGCCTGGTCGACACCAACACCGACAACCCGCAGCGGCACGTCCGGCTGTCGTTCCTCGCCGGCTGACGGACCCTCTGCCCCACCCCACCGCGGCCCCGTCCAGAGGCGCGCCACGGCCCCGTCCAGGGCACCGTCCTGAGCTCGCGAAGGGCGGGGAGGACGGGGTCCTTCCACGGTGAGGAGGACGGGGCCTCCCACTGCGAGGGAAGGGGGACGGGGTCCGTCCACCTGCAGGCGGCCGCTCGTCCACCCCCTGCCCCGTGGTCGGCCGGACACGGCAGGATGACGGGCGTGACCGATACCGACGTCGCTCCCGTCCGCCTGGCCCCCGGTGACACCGCGCCGGAGTTCACGCTGCCCGACGCCGACGGCAACCCGGTGTCGCTCGCCGACCACCGCGGTCGCCGGGTGATCGTCTACTGCTACCCGGCGGCCATGACCCCGGGCTGCACCACCCAGGCCGTCGACTTCACCGCCTCCGCCGGCGACCTCGCCGAGGCGGGCCTCGACATCATCGGCATCTCCCCCGACCCGCCGGAGCAGCTGCTGCGCTTCCGCGAGAAGGAGGGCCTGCGGATCACCCTGCTGTCCGACCCGGAGAAGCAGGTGCTCGCCGCCTACGGCGCGTACGGCACCAAGAAGCTGTACGGCAAGGAGGTCGTCGGCGTGATCCGGTCGACCTTCGTCGTCGACGCCGAGGGCCGCATCGAGAAGGCCGCCTACAACGTCAAGGCCACCGGGCACGTGGCCAAGCTGCGGCGCGACCTCGGCCTGGGCTGAGAGCGGACGACCCTTCGCCCACGCCTCACTCGGCTCCCGCCCGGGCCCCGGCCCCGTCCAGGGGCTCGCCGCGAGCTCGGGAGCGGTGAGGAGGACGGGGTCCTCCTTCGCGCGCTGGGGAGGAGGAGCGGATCCTCCCCACCTGGGCGGTGGCCGCCGTTGAGGCGCGCCACGTACCGGGACGCGGCTGACAGCCGGGCCCGCAGGGGTAGCCGGCCTCCCAGAGAAAGTGCCCGTCCGCGTGGCTCCAGGCCAGCTGGAACGCCGACACCGAGTACTCGGGGGGCCGCTGGTAGAAGCGGTTGGCACCAAGCACCACCTCCCCGGGGTTGGGTGAGTCCTCGACGAACAGCCGGCCGGGCCGGTCGTCCCGGTCGATCAGCTCACCGGGTACCAGGTCGCGCCCGGCGGCCACCTCTCCGGCCACCCGCTGCAGCACGCCGTGGGTGGTGTCGGCGCCCAGCCCGACCAGGACGAGCTCCGGGTGTCCGAGCCCGAACAGGCCGATGGTGTAGCCGAAGCAGGGTTCGTCGTCCTCCTCGCCGGAGCCGACGTACTGCACCGCCCAGCGGTGCTGCCGGACCACCCGGGCGAGGTGCGCGTCCTCCTGGTCGAGCCAGGCCGTCGTCTGCGGGTCCAGGGGCATGGGCGGAGCCTGCCCGCGGCCACCCTTCAGGGGCCCGCGCCGAGCCTGCGAGGCGTGGGGGGAAGGGTGGTCCTCTTTCAGTCCCCCGGCTCCGCCCGCCGGGCCCGGGCACGCCGGCGGCCCTCGTGCATCGCCTGGACGCGGGCGACCGGGATGGTGTGGCCCTCAGCGACCAGGTCGGCGGGCAGCTCCTGCGGATCGGGCAGCAGCGCCCGCCACGGGTCGCCGTCCCCCAGCCGTTCCGGCGCCGTCCGGACGGTCACGTCCCCGGGCCGCGCCGCCGGAAGGTCCTCCCACGCCACCGGCGCGGACACCGGCAGACCCGGACGGATGCGCGGGCTGTAGGCAGCCACGATCGTCGAGGAGCCCGAGCGGGTGGAGTCGAGGAACACCCGGCCGTGCCGGTCCTCGCGGATGTAGGCGGTCGTGGCCAGGTCCGGGTCCAGCGCGGCGGCGCGGGCGGCCAGGGCGCGGGTCGCGGCGGCGGCGTCCTCGGGCGGCACCCCCCGTACCGGGACGACGACGTGCACGCCCTTGGACCCGCTGGTCTTCACCGCCCCGGCGAGCCCCGCGTCGGCGAGCGCGCGCCGCACCAGCTCCGCGGCCTGCACCACCACGCCGAAGTCGGCCCCCTCCGGCGGGTCCAGGTCGAGCACGATGCCGGTCGGCTCCGCCTCGGCGCCAGCGACGAAGAAGGGGACGTGGAACTCCACGGCCCGCTGGTTGGCCAGCCACAGCAGGGTGCGGCGGTCGTCGCAGAGCACCTGGTGCACCTCGCGGTGCGCACCGAACGACCAGACCGGGACGGTGCGCACCCACTCCGGCGCGCCCTTGGCGACGTTGCGCTGCATGAACGGTTCCTGGCCCGGCCGCACGCGCTTCACCGACAGCGGCCGGCCGGCCAGCTGCGGCACCAGGCGGTCGGCGAACGCGTCGAGGTGGTCGACCAGGTCGCCCTTGGTGACCTCCAGCCCGTCACCCAGCGGGGCGTCGAGGCTGGTCAGCCGGACGCCGTCCCGTTCGTCGTGGACCACCGGCCCACCGTGCCCGCCCGCGCGCGGCCGGGCAACCGGGAGGCGGCCTGGCCCAGATGGCCACTCGATCGGCGCTCCCGAGCCTGCAAGGGGCCCTCTTCAGACGTCGTAGCCGGCGCCGGGCGCGACGAGCTCGGCGGCCGGGAAGACGGTCTGCGCGTCCGCGAGCTGGCCGGCGGGGTCGACCCAGGCGGGGACGTGGGTGAGCAGCAGCCGGCCGACGCCGGCCGCGGCGGCGTGCTCGCCGGCCTCGCGTCCGGTGAGGTGCAGGTCGGGCGGCAGGCCGGGGACGTCGGGGTGCGCGGCCTCGGCCAGCAGGACGTCCGCGCCGCGGGCGAGCTCGACGACGGCGGCGCTGGCACCGGTGTCGCCGGTGTAGACCAGCGACCGGCCGCCGGCGGTCAGCCGGACGGCGTGGCACTCGACGGGGTGGGCGGTGCGCACCGTCCGCACCTGGAAGGGACCGAGGTCGAACGGGGTGCCGTCCAGGACGGTGAAGTCGAAGACGTCCTCGAGCGGGGCGCCGTCCCCGTAGTAGGCCGACGCCAGCCGCCGGTCGGCGCCCGGCGGGGCGTAGAGCGGCACCGGCCGGCCCCGGGACCGCCCCGAGTACCGGTGCCATACAATGAACGGGGCGACGTCGAGGCAGTGGTCGGCGTGCAGGTGCGACAGGTAGAGGGCGTCGACCGTGGCCGGGTCGGCGAGCGACTGCAGGGTGCCGAAGGCGCCGTTGCCTAGGTCGAGCAGCACCCGGAAGCCGTCGTGCTCCACCAGGTAGCAGGACGCCGGAGACGTCGGCCCCGGACCGCTGCCCGAGCAGCCGACCACCGTCAGCCTCATGCTCCGCTCCCCCGCTCGCTCCTCACTGGCGGCGGTGAGGCTAGCCGGGCGGGTCGGGAGACCGTCGTCACGCCCAGAGCTGGCCTTCGAGCGCGGACGTCGCCTCCTCCAGCGTGCCTGCGTAGGCACCGGTGGACAGGTACTTCCAGCCGCCGTCGCAGACGATGAAGACGATGTCGGCCCTGCGGCCGGCGGCGACCTCCTTGTCGGCGATGCCCAGCGCCGCGTGCAGGATCGCGCCGGTCGAGATGCCGGCGAAGATGCCCTCCTGCTCGACCAGCTGCCGGGTGCGGCGGACGGCGTCCTGCGGCCCGACGCTGAACCGGGAGTCCAGCAGTGTCGGGTCGTAGAGCTCCGGGACGAACCCCTCGTCGATGTTGCGCAGCCCGTAGACCAGCTCGCCGTAGCGCGGCTCCGCCGCGATGACCCGCACCTCGGGCTTCTTCTCGCGCAGGTAGCGGGAGACGCCCATGAGGGTGCCGGTGGTGCCCAGCCCGGCCACGAAGTGGGTGATCGAGGGCAGGTCGGCGAGGATCTCCGGGCCGGTGCCGGTGTAGTGCGCCTCGGCGTTGGCCGGGTTGCCGTACTGGTACAGCATCACCCAGTCGTCGTGCTCGGCGGCCAGCCCCTTGGCGACGGCCACGGCCTGGTTGGAGCCCCCGGCCGCCGGGGAGCTGATGATCTGCGCGCCGTACATCCCCAGCAGCTGGCGGCGCTCGATCGAGGTGTTCTCCGGCATCACGCAGATCAGCCGGTAGCCCCGCTGCCGGGCCACCATCGCCAGCGAGATCCCGGTGTTCCCGCTGGTCGGCTCGAGGATGGTGTCGCCCGGCTTGAGCTTCCCCTCCTTCTCCGCCGCCTCGATCATCGAGATGGCGGCGCGGTCCTTGATCGACCCGGTGGGGTTGTGGTCCTCGAGCTTCGCCCACAGCCGGACGTCGGGGGTCGGCGACAGGCTCGGGAGACCCACCAGCGGGGTGTTCCCGAGCGAGTCGACGAGGGAGGCGAAACGGGCCATGGGGAGAGCTCTTCCGGGGAGGCGGACGGGTGCTGCGGAGCGGCGGGCGCTCAGCAGCCGCCGGCGACCGCCGGGAGGATCGTGACGGAGTCGCCGTCCTTGACCTGGGTGTCGAGCGCACCGGTGAAGCGCACGTCCTCGTCGTTGACGTAGACGTTGACGAAGCGGTGCAGCTTGCCCTCCTCGGTGACGAGGCGGTTCTTCAGGCCCGGGTGCTTGGCGTCGAGGTCGTCGACGAGCGCGGCCAGGGTGTCCCCGCTGCCCTCGACGGTCTTGTTGCCGCCGGTGTGGGTGCGCAGGATGGTCGGGATCCGGACCTCGATGGCCATGGCGTGTGCATTCTCCTCGGGTTCAGGGGTCGTGCCTGCGCTGGCGCGCAGCGGACGTGCGTCTGGACGGGGAACGCCCGCTCGACGTGGGGCATTCCAGGGGCGGCCCCGGCGGCCCTCCCGCAGGGTCCCGCCGCGAGCCTGCGAGCGGCGGGGGCAGGAGGCTCCTTCGTCAGTCGTAGACGACGGTGGTCGGCGAGTGGCCGAACAGGTAGGACTCGACGACCTCGACGTCCTCCTCGGTGACGGTGCCGTCGACGATCCGGAAGCTCCGGAACTCGACCTCGTCGTCGGACAGGCCGGTCTGCTCCCCGTGGGAGCGGGTGGAGACCAGGACGTAGTGGGCGTTCGGCTCCGAGGCGTAGCTGATGTCGGTGCGCGAGGGGTACGCCTCGGTGGCGGTGTGCGAGTGGTAGATGACCACCGGCTCCTCGTCCCGGTCGTCCATGTCCCGGTACAGCCGCAGCAGGTCGCCGGAGTCGAACTCGTAGAACGTGGGCGACCGCGCGGCGTTCAGCATCGGGATGAAGCGCTCGGGGCGGTCGCTGCCCTCGGGGCCGGCGACGACGCCACAGGCCTCGTCCGGGTGGTCCTCCCGGGCGTGGGCCACGATGGCGTCGTAGGTCGCGCGGTCGATGCGCAGCACGACGCCCAGTCTAGGCGGCCCGCGATCGGCCCCCTGCAGGGTCCCGCCCCCGAGCTCGCGAGGGATGGGGGGCAGGGGGTCCTCGCTCCGATACGGTGGCTGTCCGTGGTCCTCGAGCTGCTCATGGTCGCCGGTGTGCTGCTGCTCGCGATGCCCGCGCTGGTGCGCGGCGCCCGGGGCCTGCGCCGCCGCAGCAGGTACTACGGCCGTGCCGTCGGCGCCGACCGGGTGGCGCTCGTGCTGGTCGTCGCCATCCAGCTGCTCACCCTGCTGCTGGTCGCGGTGCTCTCGCTCGTCGTCCTGGTGTGCGCGGTCGGCGCGATCGTGCGCGACCTGGAGATGCCCGGCCTGGTCTCGGTGTTCTTCCTGCTCGACCTGCTGCTCGCGGCCCTGGTCGTGCTCACCTTCGGCCGGCCCGCCCCGCGGCGAGTGCGTCGACGAGCGACCCCTGCAGCCCGGTGAGCCAGTAGTAGACGGCCAGCTGCTGGCCCTCCTCGCTGGCGAGGTCCTCCGGTGGCTCGGTGTCCTCCTGGATGTCCAGCCGGGTGCCCAGCGCCAGCCGCAGATCGTTGCTGGTGCGCAGCCAGGCGCCCGCCTCCTCGGGGTCGAGGCGGACGGTCCCGCCGTCCAGGGGCAGGCCGGCGCGGACGGTGGCCAGGTCGTCGGCCTTGCCGGTACGCAGCGACGCTTCGGTCAGGTCCCGGTAGTCGGCGGCCAGCTCCGGATCGCTGCGGTGGCCGGCGGGCAGCAGCCGGTCGAGCACCGGGTCGCCGGCGACGTCCTCGGCGTCGGCGGTGAGCAGCTGCTCGAGCTGGTCGAGCAGCAGCGCGAGGATCCGGGCCTCGGCCGGCTCCAGCCGGGCCAGCAGCTCGTCCCCCTTGCGGCGGAACGGCCTCATGCGTCGCGCTGGTAGCTGGCCCACAGCCCGTAGGCGTGCAGCCGGCTGGTGTCGTGCTCCATGCGCTCCCGCGGCCCGGAGCTCACGATGGCCTTCCCCTCCTCGTGGACCTGCAGCATCAGCGTGGTCGCCGTCGGCTCGTCGTAGCCGAACAGCTCCTGCAGCACGTAGGTCACGTAGGTCATGAGGTTGACCGGGTCGTTCCAGACGATGGTGACCCAGGGCCGGTCGAGGTCACCGTGCTCCTCGACGGTCTCCTCCGGCGTCCGTGTCGGCGCGAGTGGTCCGGCCACGGCTCCACTGTAGGAGACGGTCCGGGGCGGTGGCCCCCGGCGGCCCCGCCTAGGCTCCGGGACCATGCCGACGGGTCCCGCCCTGCTCACCGACCGGTACGAGCTGACCATGGTCGCCGCGGCCCTGGCCGACGGCACGGCCGACCGCGACTGCGTGTTCGAGGTCTTCGCCCGGCGGCTCCCGCACGGCCGCCGCTACGGCGTGCTCGCCGGCACCGGCCGGCTGCTGGAGGCGCTCCCCGACTTCCGGTTCACCGACGAGGACCTCGCCGCGCTGCGCGAGCAGGGGCTCACCGACTCCCGGTTGCTGGACTGGCTGGCCGGCTTCCGCTTCAGCGGGGACGTCGACGGCTACGCCGAGGGCGAGCTGTTCTTCCCCGGCTCCCCCGTCCTCACCGTCCGCGCGCCCTTCGCCGAGGGGGTGCTGCTGGAGACGCTGGTGCTCTCGGTGCTCAACCACGACAGCGCGATCGCCTCGGCGGCCGCCCGCATGGTGGCCGCGGCCTGCGAGCGCCCCTGCATCGAGATGGGCTCCCGCCGCACGCACGAGGACGCCGCGGTCGCCGCCGCCCGGGCCGCCTACCTGGTGGGCTTCGCCGCCACCTCCAACCTCGAGGCCGGCCACCGCTACGGGGTGCCGACGACCGGCACCAGCGCGCACGCCTTCACGCTGCTGCACGACGACGAGGCCGCCGCCTTCCGCGCCCAGGTCGCCGCCCTCGGGGTCGGCACCACGCTGCTGGTCGACACCTACGACGTCGACCAGGGCATCCGGACGGCGGTCGAGGTCGCCGGCCCGGAGCTCGGCGCCATCCGGCTGGACTCCGGCGACCTGCCCACGCTGGCCGCCCACGCCCGCGAGCTGCTCGACTCCCTCGGTGCGACCGGCACGCGCATCATCGTCACCAGCGACCTCGACGAGTTCGCCATCGCCGGGCTGATGGCCGCCCCGGTCGACGGCTACGGCGTCGGCACCTCGCTGGTCACCGGCTCGGGCGCGCCGACCGCGGGGATGGTCTACAAGCTCGTCGCGCGCGACGGCGTCCCGGTGGCCAAGCGCTCGGAGGGCAAGAACTCGGTGGGTGGGCGCAAGTCCGCCGTCCGCCGGCACGACGCCTCCGGGACGGCGACCGCCGAGGTGGTCACCAGTGAGCCGGTCCTGCCGCGGGACGGCGACCGGTCGCTGCTCGTCGAGCTGGTGCGGGGCGGCGAGTTGTGCGCGCCGGCCACGCCACGGGAGGCGCTGGCCGCCGCCCGCGCCCACTACGAGCGGGCGCGGGACGCGATGCCGGCCGAGGCGTTCGCGCTGTCCCGCGGCGACTGCGCCATCGAGACGCTGACGGCCTGAGGAGGACGAAATGACCCGCGCCCTGGTGGTCGTGGACGTGCAGAACGACTTCTGCGAGGGCGGCAGTCTCGCCGTCACCGGTGGCGCGGACGTCGCCGCCGCGATCAACGAGCACGTCCGCGCGCATGCCGCCGACTACGCGCACGTGGTGGCCACCCGCGACCACCACGTCGACCCCGGCGGCCACTTCGCCGAGCAGCCGGACTTCGTCGAGACGTGGCCGGCGCACTGCGTGGTCGGCACGGACGGCGTCGAGCTGCACCCTCGACTGGAACGGGAGCCCATCGAGGCGGTGTTCGACAAGGGCGAGCACGCCGCCGCCTACTCCGGCTTCGAGGGGCGGTCGGACGGCGTGGCCCTCGCCGACTGGCTGCGCGCGCACGGGGTGGACGCCGTCGACGTCGTCGGCATCGCCACCGACCACTGCGTGCGGGCGACCGCGCTCGACGCCGTCGCCGAGGGGTTCGCGACGCGGGTGCTGCTGCCGCTCACCGCCGGCGTCAGCGAGGCCACCACCGACGCCGCCCTCGACCAGCTGCGCACCGCCGGCGTCGAGCTGGAGGGCACCGTCCACCACGCCGGCTGAGCCGCGACGCACCCGCTGCGGGGAAGTTGGCGGTCCGAGGCCTCGGCAGCGCCCGGGTTCCCGGCGGTCGGTGGATGGGCCGCGGTGTCCGCCGGCAGGTCACACGGCGTCGAGGACCTCGTCGCGGGTGAAGCCGAGCACCTGCAGCACCGCGTCGAGGTAGGGCTGGTTGAGCGCCGTGTCCGCCTGCTCCCGCACGTAGGGCTTGGCGTTGAAGGCGATGCCCAGCCCGGCGGCGTTCAGCATGTCCAGGTCGTTGGCGCCGTCGCCCACGGCCACGGTCTGGTCCAGCGAGATGCCGTAGCGGTCGGCGAAGCGGGCGAGGGCGCGCGCCTTGCCGGCGCGGTCGAGGATCTCCCCCACCAGGCCCCCGGTGAGCCGCCCGTCGGCGACCTCGAGGGTGTTGGCGGCGGCGAAGTCCAGGCCCAGCTGCTCGGCCAGCGGGTCGGTGATCTGGGTGAAGCCGCCGCTGACGATGCCGCAGCGGAACCCGAGCCGTTTGAGGGTGCGGATGAGCGTGCGCGCGCCGGGTGTGAGCACGAGTGCCTCGCGGACCTCGTCGAGCACCTCGACCGGCAACCCCTCCAGCGCGGCGACGCGGGCCCGCAGCGACTGGGCGAAGTCCAGCTCCCCGTTCATCGCGGCGGCGGTGATGCGGGCGACCTCGGCGGCCCGCCCGGCGCGGGCGGCGAGCTCGTCGATGACCTCGCCGCGGACGAGGGTGGAGTCGACGTCGAGCACGATGAGCCGCTTGCTGCGGCGGGCCAGGCCGACCTGCTCGACGGCGATGTCGGCGTTGCTCGTCGAGGCGACCGAGGCCAGCGCGGTGCGCAGCTCGGTGGCCTCGGCGCCGGAGACGGTCAGCTCGAAGCTGGTCACCGGGTAGTCGGAGAGCCGGCGGATGGCCTCGATGTTGCCCCCGATGCCGGCGATGGCCGAGGCGGCTCCGGCGACGGCTTCCGGTGGCACCGGTCGACCCAGCAGGATGACGTGGTGCGGACGGCCGTCGGGGGCGGCGTCCAGCCCGGCGTCGGCGGCCGACTCCACCTGCACCCGCACCCCGGTGGCCTCCGCGACGCCTGCGGCCAGTCGTTCGAGCGCGGCGAGGAAGTGCTCCTCAGCCACCGGCCCACCCTCCGCCGGCAGTGCCCCGACGACCACGCCGAGCACCAGCTGGCCGTGGACGACGACCTGCTCGACGTCGACCACCTCGACCGGCGGGAGGCCTCCCCCGGGCCCGGCCAGGGCGGCGAACAGTCGCGCGGTGACCCCCGGCCGGTCGCCCCCGGAGACGATCAGCAGCGCCCGCGGGGTGGACACGGCGGTCGGCGACGTGCGGGGGGTGGGGTCGAGCGGCACGGCCGTCATCCTCCCGCACGGGCGGCCGGTGCCCTGCCACCGGTCCGGCGCGACCGGGAGCGCGGACACGGCGACGCCCCGCCGGCCGAGGCCGACGGGGCGTCAGGTGACGTGCTGGAACGGCCCCCTCGCAGGGTCCCGCGCCGAGCGGAGCGCGGCGTGGGGGGCGAGGGGGTTCTTCCTCAGGTGGGGTCGGGGTCGTTCGGCCCCTGCCGGCTGCCGCCGGTGCCACCGAGTTCGCTCACGCCGGCGTACGGCTCGTGCCGCTTGCCCGCGTGCGCCTCGCGCTGCAGGCGCTCGATGAGGTGCGGGTAGTGCGCCTCGAACGCCGGCCGCTCGGAGCGGATCTTCGGGATCTCGGTGAAGTTGTGCCGCGGCGGCGGCGACGACGTGGCCCACTCCAGCGAGTTGCCGTGGCCCCACGGGTCGTCCCGCAGCGCCAGGCGCCCGTACCGCCACGACTTCGCCACGTTGTAGAAGAACGGGATCGTCGAGGCACCGAGGATGAACGAGAAGATCGTCGAGACGGTGTTCAGCGTGGTGAACCCGTCGCTGACCAGGTAGTTGGCGTAGCGACGCGGCATGCCCTCACCGCCGAGCCAGTGCTGCACCAGGAACGTGCCGTGGAAGCCGATGAACGTCAGCCAGAAGTGCAGCTTGCCGAGGCGCTCGTCCATCATCCGCCCGCACAGCTTCGGGAACCAGAAGTAGACGCCGGCGTAGGCGGCGAACACGACGGTGCCGAAGACCACGTAGTGGAAGTGCGCCACGACGAAGTAGCTGTCGTTGACGTGCCAGTCCAGCGGCGGGGAGGCCAGCAGCACGCCGGTCAGGCCACCCAGGAGGAAGGTGACCATGAAGCCGATCGCGAACAGCATCGGCGTCTCGAAGGTCAGCTGGCCGCGCCACATGGTGCCGATCCAGTTGAAGAACTTGATCCCGGTCGGCACCGCGATCAGGTAGGTCAGGAACGCGAAGAACGGCAGCAGCACCGCACCGGTCGCGTACATGTGGTGCGCCCAGACGGTCAGCGACAGGGCGCCGATGGCGATGGTCGCGAAGACCATGCCCTTGTAGCCGAACAGCGGCTTGCGGCTGAAGACCGGGATGACCTCGGTGATGATCCCGAAGAACGGCAGCGCGATGATGTAGACCTCGGGGTGCCCGAAGAACCAGAACAGGTGCTGCCACAGCATCGGCCCCCCGTTCTCCTCCGAGTACACGAGGGCACCCAGCTGCCGGTCCGCCAGGAGGCCGAACAGCGCGGCGGTGAGGATCGGGAAGGCGAAGAGCACCAGCAGACTGGTGATCAGCGTGTTCCAGGTGAAGATCGGCATCCGGAACAGCGTCATGCCCGGCGCCCGCAGGCAGGCGATCGTGGTGATGAAGTTGACCGCGCCGAGGATCGTGCCCAGACCGGACACCGCCAGGCCGGCGATCCACAGGTCCGCGCCGGCGCCGGGGCTGTGGGTCGCCAAGGACAGCGGCGTGTAGGCGTACCAGCCGAAGTCGGCGGCACCGCCCGGCGTGAAGAAGCCCGACACGGCGAGGCTGGAGCCGAACAGGAACAGCCAGTAGGAGAAGGAGTTCAGCCGGGGGAAGGCGACGTCGGGCGCGCCGATCTGCAGCGGCATGATCAAGTTGCCGAACGCGAAGAACAGCGGCGTCGCGAAGAACAGCAGCATCACCGTGCCGTGCATGGTGACCAGCTGGTTGTACTGCTCCGGCGACAGGAACTGCAGCCCCGGCCGGGCCAGCTCCCCGCGCATCAGCAACGCCATCAGGCCGCCGATGACGAACCAGCCGAAGGAGGTGGCCAGGTACATCAGGCCGATGGTCTTGTGGTCGGTGGTCCGCAGCAGGTTCGAGAGCCGCGAGCCCTTGTCCGCCTGGTGAACCGGGCTCGGCCGGCTCACGATCGGCGCCGGTGCGATCGTCACGGCCGCAGCTTAGACGGTTCCTGCGACGCGCCTCCTGCCGACGCCGGAGGCACGCCGGTCCCCGCCGCCCAGCCGCCGTCCAACCGTTGCCGGACCGTGACCTGCAGATCCCCGGTCAGCCGGCCCGGATCCAGGTCGTGACGTCCACCGACACGGTCACCGGCGTCCGCTCGGGCAGCCCGGCCACCGCCGCGGCCAGGCCCGCCGGGCTCAGGTGGCGGGCGTGCGGTCCCATGCCGACCAGCGTCGTGACCGCCGCGCGGTCCAGCTCCAGCCGCTCCCGGTGCCCGGACGCGGCGATCGGGCGCAGCTGCGGCTCGAGGGCAGCCGACAGCCGGCGGGCCTTGTCGGGGTCGACCCGCAGCAGCCCCAGCGGCTCGACCAGCTCGGTGAGGTGGTCGGCGGCCGGGGTGACGACGACCAGCCGCCCGCCCGGCCGCAGCACGCGTGCGATCTCGGGGCCGTTGCGCGGGGCGAAGACCACCAGCACCCGGTTGACGGCGGCGTCGCGCACCGGCAGCCGGGCCCAGGCGTCCCCCACCACCGCCAGCGCCCGCGGGTGCGCGCCGGCCGCGCGGCGGGCGGCGTACCGCGAGGAGTCCAGGACCACCCCGACCGAGCCGGGCAGCCGGTCGAGGACACCGGCCAGGTGCTGCCCGGTGCCCCCGCCGAGGTCGAGCAGCGCGCCGGGTGGACCGTCGTCCCCGGCGGCGACGGCGTCCGCCAGCGCACGGGTCACGCCGGCGTAGTGGCCGGCGGCGAGGAAGGCGACGCGGTCGGCGACCATCGCCGCGGAGTCCCCGGACGGCGGGACGTGCCCCGGCGGCAGCAGCGTGACGTGCCCCTGCCGCGCGCGGTCGAACGAGTGCCCGGCCGGGCAGCGCAGCCCGGCGTCGTCCGGCCGAGCGGCCAGGGGCGCTCCGCACACCGGGCAGGCCAGCAGCCGGACCGCCCGGGCGGGCCAGGGACGGCGGCTCACCGGCTCGGCACGGGGTCGGCCGCCCGCGGGGCCCCGCGGGACGACGCCTCGACCGCCCGCCCGGGGACGACGCCGACGGCCAGGGCCGCCGCGAGCGCACCGACGGCGAACGCCGCCGGATAGCCGGGCCCGCCCTCTACGAGGAGCGCGGCCAGCGGCACCGTCACGGTGGCCGAGAGGTTCTGCACGGTGTTGTGGGCGCCCAGCGCCCGTCCGGCCCAGGCGCTGCCGGCCTGCTCGGCGACCGAGGTGAACGCGATGCCGTTCGGGCTCACCGTGACGATCGACGCGAGGACGACGGCCGCGGCGACGGCGGCCGGCGCGAGGACGTCGGGGGTGAGCACCGCCACGACGGCCAGGGCGCCGACGACCACGGCCACCGCGACGGCGACCAGCCGCATCGGCCCCACCCGGCTGCCCGCGCGGTCCGACCACGCGCCCGCGCCGAGCCGCGCGGCCGCTCCGCCGAGCTGGGTGACGGCCAGCAACGTGCCGGCCGCACCCGCGGACCAACCGGCCGCGCGCACCAGGAAGTCGAAGCTGAAGGCCGCGACCACGAACTGCGGGACGACGAGCAGCGTGCTGGCCGCGTGCACCCGCCACAGCACCGGCGAACGGTAGGGCGAGGCCGGTCGCGGCGCGCCCGGGGCCCTCGCCGGCCGCGGCGGGTCGCGCACCAGCACCCCGATGAGGACGGCGGTGGCCGCACAGCCGGCGGCGAGCGCGGCGAACGCCGTCCCGGGGCCGTCCGCGGCCAGCCTCGGCAGGGTGAGGGCCGCCAGCCCGACGCCGATCGGCTGACCCGCCTGGCGGACCCCCATGGCCAGCCCCCGCCGGGAGGCGGGGAACCAGCCGAGCACCAGCCGCCCGCTGGCCGCGTGCACCGACGCGCTGCCCGCGCCGGCCAGCAGCAGCCACAGCCCCGTGGCCACCGGGGTCCCGGCCAGCGCGGCGCCGGTCATGGCGGTCGCGGCCGTGCCGAGCCCGGCGCTGAGCACGAGACGCTCGCCGTAGCGGTCGGCCGCGGCACCCCAGGCCAGCAGGCTGAGCACCAGGCCGGCCGTGGGTGCGCTCACCAGCAGGCCGATCGCCGCCAGCGAGAGCCCCTCGGCGCGGAGGGCGACGGTGAGGAAGGGCAACCCGTTCTGGATCGCGCACGCCGCGACCAGCCCGACCAGGCTGACCCCCAGGTGGCGCCAGCGGGCACTGCCGTCGTCCGCTGCCGTCACCTCGCGACCGGGTGGAAGGTCACGTCGCGCAGGACGCCGTCGTCGGCCACCGCGGTGACGAAGGTGCCGTGCGGCTGGCGGCGCCGGTCGGTGGGCGAGCCGGGGTTGACCAGCCGCAGGCCGGTGTCGGCGGTGGTGTCCCAGGGGATGTGGCTGTGGCCGAACACCAGCAGGTCGGTGTCGGGGAAGCGGGCGGCACAGCGGGCCTCGCGGCCCTTCCTGTCCCCCGTCTCGTGGACGACGGCCAGCCGGATGCCCTCGATCTCGGCGCGGGCGACCTCCGGCAGCCGCTGGCGCAGCGGCCCGTGGTCGTTGTTGCCGTGGACGGCGACCAGCCGGCGGACGCGCTCCTCGAAGCGGTCGAGCAGCGCGACGTCCACCCAGTCGCCGGCGTGCACGACGACGTCCGCGGCGTCGATCGCGGCCCACAGCGCATGAGGTAGGTCACGTGCACGCCTGGGGACGTGCGTGTCCGCGGTTAACACGAGGGAGACCGGCACATGGTCATGGTTGCAAACGGCCACCTTCCCGTCGCCCGGCTGTGACCAGCTGAGCTGATCACCGCGGCTCCGGGCTCACGAGCAATGCTGAGCCCGGAGCCGCAACGGTGAGCCAGGACGCGGCCGGGACACGGGCAGGGGCTCAGCAGCAGCCGGGAACGGCGGTCTCGTCCCGTGGGACGACGGTGTCACCCGCCCCGGGCGGCCATCGCGCGGAGACGCTCGTTGTAGGCGGTCAGCTCGGCGTCCTCCGTGCGGTCCGCGACGCGGTCGAGCCGGCGGGCCCTGCGCTGCTCGGAGCCCATCCAGGAGAACAGCACCAGCGCCAGGACGAAGACCGTCGGGATCTCGCCGAAGGACCAGGCGATGCTGCCGGCGGTCTTCTGGTCGGCCAGCGGGTCGATCCCCCAGCCGGCCGGGGGGTCGGTGAAGGTCTCCACGACCAGGGAACTGGCCATCAGGATCGCGACGCCGAAGAAGGCGTGGAACGGCATCGGGAGCAGCAGCTCGATCATCCGGCCGCCGTGGCCGGTCGTCCGGGGCCACGGGTCCTGGGCCAGGATCGGGCCGAAGAACAGCAGTCCGGTCACCGTGAAGTGGGCCAGCATGAACTGGTGCCCGAACGGGTTGCCCATCAGCGCGTCGAAGACGGGCGTGAAGTAGACGGCGTAGAGGCTGGCCAGGAACAGCGGCAGCGTGAACGCCGGGTGCGACAGCACCCGGGCGACCCGGCTGTGCAGGGCGTCGAGCAGCAGCGCCCGCGGGACGCCGGCCAGCCGCTTGCCGCGCGGCAGCGTCCGCAGCGCCAGGGTGACCGGGGCGCCGAGCAGCAGCAGGATCGGCGCCACCATCGACAGCACCATGTGCTGGGCCATGTGCACGCTGAACAGCACCATGCTGTAGCCGTTGAGCCAGGTGCCGGTCACCGCGAACAGCGAGAGACAACCCGCGACCCAGGACGCCGTCCGCCACCACGGCCAGGCCACGCCCGTGCGGCGCAGCACCACGACGGCTGCGAGGTAGCCGACGATGCTGACCAGGCTCAGGACCGCCAACCACGACCAGCCGTCGAGGTGGGGCAGGAACACCCGACCCCAGGTCGGCGGCTCCGCGGGCACCCACATGCCCGAGTGATGACCGTGATCCACCGCTGCCTCCTGCCCCGCCGTACGCCTGCGCCCCCACTGTCCCACCAGGTGAGCAGAGGGGGCGGCCCCGTCCCGGGTCCCGCCCTGAGCCTGCGAAGGGCGGGGAGGACGGGGTCCTTCAGTCGTGGACCGGCGCCTCGTGGCCCGCGTGCGTCTCGGCCTCCAGCTGGAAGGTGCAGTGCTCGACGTCGAAGTGGTCACCCAGGCAGGCGCACAACGCGTCCAGCACCCGTCCGCCGTGGCCGTCGGCCAGCGCCTCGTCGCTGACGACCACGTGCGCGGAGAGCACCGGCAGGCCGGAGGTGATCGTCCAGGCGTGCAGGTCGTGGACGCCGACGACGCCGTCCACCCCGAGGACGTGCGCCCGCACCCGGTCCAGGTCCACCCCGCGCGGCGCGGCCTCCAGCAGCACGTCGACCGCCTCGCGCAGCAGCGACCACGCCCGCGGCAGCACCAGCGCGGCGATGAGCAGCGAGGCGACGGTGTCGGCCGGCGTCCAGCCGGTGGTGGCGACGACGACGGCGGAGACGAGGACGGCGACCGATCCCAGCGCGTCGCCGAGCACCTCGAGGTGCGCGCCCCGGACGGCGAGGGACCGGGACCGGCCGGCGTGCAGCAGCGCCAGGCCGGCGAGGTTGACCGCCAGGCCGACCGCGGCGACGGCGAGCACCACGCCCGCGTCGATCTGCGGCGGGTCCCCGATCCGGCGGACCGCCTCGACCACGACGTACCCGGCGACCGCGACCAGCAGCAGGCCGTTGGCGACGGCGGCGAGGACCTCCGCGCGCTGCCAGCCGAAGGTGCGCCGCCCGCGGGCGGGCCGCTGGGCCAGGGACACCGCCCCGAGCGCCAGGCCGATGCCGAGGGCGTCGGTGGCCATGTGCCCCGCGTCGGCGAGCAGCGCCAGCGACCTGGAGGCGAGCGCGCCGGCGACCTCGGCCGCCATCACCGCGACGGTGAGCCCGAGGACGACGGCCAGCCGGCGGCGGTACCCGGCCGATGCGGTCGCCGACGGGTGCGAGTGGGCGTGATCGTGCCCCATCAGCGCCGCTCCGCCGTCGCGTCCTGCACGGTCCGAGTGTCCCGTATCGGGTGGCCGCCCCTCGGGGACCCGCCGGCCCCGTCCCGGGTCCCGGCCCCCTGCAGGGTCCCGCCGCGGCCCCGTCCCGGGTTCCGCCCTGAGCTTGCGAAGGGTAGGGAGGATGGGGTCCTTCCACGGTGGGGGGCAGGGGGTCCTTGCTCAGATGTGGACGCCGCGCTCGCGCAGGTAGGGCACCGGGTCGACCTTCTGGCCACCGAGACCGCCGAGGCGCACCTCGAAGTGCAGGTGCGGGCCGGTCGACTGGCCGCGGTTGCCGAGCAGCGCGATGGTGTCGCCGGCCCGGACGACCTGACCGGCCGACACGAGGATCTCGTCCATGTGGCCGTAGACGGTGACGTCGCCGTTGCCGTGCTGGACGAAGACCGCCAGGCCGTAGCCGCTGGCCGGGCCGGCCTCGAGCACGACGCCGTCCATCGCGGCCTTCTCGGGGGTGCGCATCGGCGCGGCGAGGTCGATGCCGGCGTGCGCCCTGCCCCACCGGGCGCCGAAGCCGCTGGTCAGCCGCCCGCCGTCGACAGGGAGCACCGCGTCGGGGCGGGCGGCCTGGGCGATGGCCTCGGCGGCCAGCCGGTCGGCCTCGGCCTGCGCCTGCGCGGCGGCGGCCTGCTCGGCCTCCCGCGCGGCGCGGCTGGCGGTCAGCTCACCGAGCCGGGCGGCGGCGTCGGGCTCCGGGATCGCGGCCTGCGACCCGACGTCCAGGCCCAGTTCCTCGGCGACGCTGACGTAGGAGGTCTCGACGACGTCGGTCTCCTCGGCGACGGCGCGGTCGCCGGCGGCGAGCAGGCCCAGACCGCTGGCTCCGACGAGCGCCGCGGCCAGGTAGACGGCCGGACGGCGGGCCGGCGCCGGGATCCTGCGGCGGCGACTCCGTCGTTCACCGATCACGACCGGGACGGCGGAGGCCGGGCGGACGTCCTCGATGCCGGCGCGGGCGGTGGCTTCGGCCTGCCCGGTGAGGTCGGCGAGGTCGGTGACCTCGGTGAGCCGCGGCTCCTCGGGAGTGGTGTCCGACGCCTGCGCATCCCCCGTGCGCTGCGTCAGGACGGTGTGTGGGACCGCCTCGTTCTCGTCGACGAGACGGTCGTGGTGGAGCTGGCTCATACACCTGGCTTCCGGAGGGGACAAGGTCGTCGTGCGGGGGTCCGGGGGAAGCGGACGGAAGCCATGTAAACACGTCGTGACCTTTTCGTGACCTCCGGCAGAGGGAATACGGACCCGGATCAGTGAGCCGGATCACGGGCTTGCGCGGTTGACGGTCGACACTGCGTCCACTCCGTCTGACCGACGGTGATCAACGCGCCGTAGCGGAGCCCATCGAGGCGCGATGGACGTCACGTCGGGGCAGAAGGCCCTTGTCCGAGACCGTCGACGTCGACCCGAGGAGCCCTCTCCCATGCGCGCAGTGACCTGGCACGGCCGAGCCGACGTCCGGGTGGACACCGTCCCCGACCCCACGATCCAGGAGCCCACGGACGTCGTCGTGGAGGTCACCTCGAGCGGGATCTGCGGGTCCGACCTCCACCTGATCGAGGTCATGGCGCCGTTCATGTCGGTCGGCGACGTGATGGGCCACGAGCCGATGGGCGTCGTCCGCGAGGTCGGCTCGCAGGTCACCGCAGTCAAGCCCGGCGACCGGGTCGTCGTCCCCTTCAACATCTCCTGCGGCACCTGCTGGATGTGCTCGCAGGGCCTGCAGTCCCAGTGCGAGACGACGCAGAACCACGAGCAGGGCTTCGGCGCCTCGCTGTTCGGCTACACCAAGCTCTACGGCCAGGTGCCCGGCGGGCAGGCGGAGTACCTGCGGGTGCCCTTCGGCAACACGCTGCCGATCAAGGTGCCCGACGGGCTGCCCGACGACCGGTTCGTCTACCTCTCCGACGTGCTGCCCACCGCATGGCAGGCGGTCCAGTACGCGGCCGTCCCGCCCGGCGGCACGCTGCTCGTCCTCGGCCTCGGCCCGATCGGTGACATGTGCACCCGCATCGCCCACCACCTGGGGATCGAGGACGTGTACGCGTCCGACGTCGTCCCGGAGCGGCTGACCCGGGCCACCGCGCGTGGCACGCACGTCATCCGCTCGACGGCCAAGGACGACGTCGTGCAGCAGGTCCAGGACGCGACCGCCGGCCGCGGCGCCGACGCGGTCATCGACGCGGTGGGCATGGAGGCGCACGGCTCCCCGCTGGCGAGCATCGCCCAGAAGGCCACCGCGGTGGTCCCCGACGCGGTCATGGAGAAGGTCATGCAGGTGGTCGGCGTCGACCGGCTGGCCGCCTTCAACACCGCCGTCGACGCGGTGCGGCGCGGCGGGACCATCTCGCTGTCCGGCGTCTACGGCGGCGCGACCGACCCGGTGCCGCTCATGCGGATGTTCGACAAGCAGATCCAGCTGCGCATGGGCCAGGCCAACGTGTGGCGCTGGGTGCCCGACATCCTGCCGATCCTCACCGAGGGCGACCCGCTGGGTGTCGACGACTTCGCCACCCACCACGTACCGCTCGAGCAGGCGCCGCAGGCCTACGCGGACTTCCGCGAGAAGAAGGACGGTGCGGTCAAGGTCCTGCTCACCCCCTGATCCGCTCCGTGTGAGGAGACCCACGCGGCGTCCCGGGCATGCCGGCCCGGGACGCCGCCTTGCGCCTCGCAGAGGATCTCCCCGGAGGCCCCCGCCGGACGACGCAGTCCGCCCCACCTCGTCCGCGCCGCCGTCCCTGGAGCCGCTCCGTGCCCCGCGCCCTGCTCGCCCTCGCCATCGGCGCCTTCGGCATCGGCACCACCGAGTTCGTCGTCATGGGCATGCTGCCCGAGATCGCGGACGGGTTCGGGGTGTCGGTGTCCGCCGTGGGCCTGCTCATCTCCGCCTACGCCGTCGGCGTCGTCGTCGGGGCGCCGACGCTGACCGCGCTGGGCGTGCGCTTCACCCCGCGCCAGACGCTGGTCGGCCTCATGGTCGTGTTCGTCATCGGTAACGCACTGTCGGCACTGGCCCCAACCTACGCGACGCTGGCCGTCGCCCGCGTGGTCACCGCCCTCGCGCACGGCTCGTTCTTCGGCGTGGGCGCGGTCGCTGCGCGCCGGCTGGTCCCCCCGGACCGCGCCACCCGGGCCATCTCGCTGATGATCAGCGGGCTCACCACGGCCAACGTGGTCGGCGTCCCGCTGGGGACCTTCGTGGCCCAGCAGACCAGCTGGCGGTTGGTCTTCAGCGGGATCGCGGTCCTCGGGCTGGTCACGATCGCCGGCCTGCTGGCCTGGCTGCCGCGGGACGTCGGCGAGCCCGCCGACCTGCGCACCGAGCTGGCCGCCTTCCGCCGCGGCCAGGTGTGGCTGGTGCTCGGCCTGACGGTGGTGGGCTTCTCCGCGTTGTTCGCGGTCTACAGCTACGTCAGTCCCATCCTCACCGAGCTGGGCGGCATCCCGGTGGAGTGGGTGACGCCGGTGCTGGCGCTCTTCGGGGTCGGCACCACGGTGGGGACCCTCGCCGGCGGCCGCCTGGGCGACCGCTACGGCTTCTCGTCCGTGACCGTCGGCCTGCTCGCCACCGCCGCCGTCCTGGTCGCCTTCGCCCTGCTCGCCCGCAACCCGGTCGCCGCCGTCGTCCTGCTGGTGCTCTTCGGGATGCTGGCCTTCGCGCTCGGCCCGGTCGTGCTGAACGGCGTCATCGAGGCCGCCCGGGTGCCCGGCGGCAGCCTGGTCTCGGCCGCCAACCAGGGCGCGTTCAACCTGGCCAACGCCCTCGGCGCCGCCTTGGGTGCGGGGGTGCTGTCGGCGGGCCTGGGCTACACCGCGCCGATCTGGGTGGGCGCGGCGCTCGCCCTGGTCGGCGCCGGGATCGCCGTCGTCGTGCGGGCGGCCGACCGGCGTGAGCAGGTCCGGTCCCCCGCCGGACCGGACGCCGTCCCCGCGGAGTACCGCACCGCCGCCTGACCGGCCGACCACCGGGGTGGGGCTCGGCATGACGACCCCCACCGCGCAACGGTCCGGACAGTCCACCCTCGGCGACCGGGCGGTCAACCGGCTCGGCCACGGGGCCATGCAGCTGGCCGGCCCGAACGTCATGGGCCCACCGGCCGACCGCGGCGCCGCCGTCACGGTGCTGCGCCTGGCGGTCGAGCTCGGCGTCGACCACATCGACACCAGCGACTACTACGGCCCGCACGCAACCGACGAGGTCATCCGGGAGGCGCTGCACCCCTACCCCGAGGACCTCACCATCGTGACCAAGGTGGGCGCCGAGCGGACCCCGGCCGGCGAGTGGCCCGAGGCCCTGTCGCCGGAGCAGCTGCGGACGGCGGTCGAGGACAACCTGCGCAACCTCGGTGTGGAGGTCCTGGACGTCGTCAACCTGCGCATGCCCGGCTCCTCCGAACCGGTCGAGCGGTCGCTGGCCGAGCCGTTCGAGGCGCTCGCCGCCCTGCAGGCCGACGGGCTGGTCCGGCACCTCGGGGTCAGCAACGTGACGACGCAGCAGCTCTCCGAGGCCCGGTCGATCGCCCCTGTCGTGTGCGTGCAGAACCACTACGACCTGGTGCACCGGCACGACGACCCGATGGTCGACGCGCTGGCCCGCGAGGGCATCCCCTACGTGCCGTTCTTCCCGCTCGACGGCTTCACACCGCTGCAGTCCGCGGCGCTGGAGACCGTGGCCCGGCGGCTGGAGGACTCCCCGATGCAGGTGGCGCTCGCCTGGCTGCTGGCCCGCAGCCCGAACCTGCTGCTCATCCCCGGCACCTCGTCGGTGGCCCACCTGGAGGAGAACCTGACCGCCGCGATGCTGGTGCTCGGCCCGCGGGAGCTCGAGGACCTCGACGACATCGGCGGCACCCCGGCCCCCTGAGGCGCGCCCGCCCCGCGGTGATCATCGGCGGGTGGCCGTCGGGCACGCCGGCGACGGCAGCCACCCGCCGATGGTCACGGCTGGCCGCCGGCCAGCGCGCGGGCGGCCGCGGCGTCGTCCTCGTCGAAGCCGATCTCACCGACGGCGCCGCGCTGGGCGGCCTGCCCGTCGATCCACCGGCGGTGCGCCTCCCAGGCCGACTGGCGGGTGGTGCCGAGGGCCTGCCCGATGTCGGCCCACGAGGCTCCGGCACCCCGCGCCGTCCGGACCGTCAGCTGCCGCCCCTGGCCGGCCTTGCGGGTGATCACCTCGCCGAGGGCCAGCAGCTCCAGCGCCTCGGCCCGGCCCAGGGGGCGCGGGCCGGCCGGAACGTCGGGGTCGGCGAGGGAGTCGCGGGTCCGCAGCTCCTCGTACCGCCGGACGGCGGTCGAGAGGGTGTGCTCCCGGTCCAGGGCGTCGATGTCGGCCATGCCCCACCATCCGTCAGGTCACCCTGACTGTCAAGCTGCCTGACGCACCTCAGCGCGCCCTCTGCACCCGGGTCTCGTCGAACACCGGCTCGGCCGGCTCGTACACCCGGCCGTCGGTGCCGAAGACCAGGAACCGGTCGAACGAGCGGGCGAACCAGCGGTCGTGGGTGACCGCGAGCACGGTGCCGTCGAACGCGGCGAGCGCCTCCTCCAGCGACTCCGCCGACAGCACGTCGAGGTTGTCGGTCGGCTCGTCCAGCAGCAGCAGCGTGGCGCCGGACAGCTCCAGCAGCAGCACCTGGAAGCGCGCCTGCTGCCCGCCCGAGAGCGTGCCGAACGGCTGGTCGCCGGCCTCGGCGAGGCCGTACCGGCGCAGCGCCGCCATGGCCCGGCCGCGGTCCACACCCGGCCGCCCGGGCTCGCCGTGCCACAGCAGGTCGACCAGGGTGCGGTCGAGCCACTCCGGATGCGCGTGGGTCTGCGCGAAGAACCCGGGGACGACGCGCGCACCGAGCCGCCACGAGCCGGTGTGCGCGACGTCCTGGCCGGCCAGCAACCGCAGGAAGTGCGACTTGCCCGCACCATTGGCCCCGAGGACGGCGACCCGGTCGCCGTACCAGACCTCCAGGTCGAACGGCTGCATCAGGCCGCTGAGCTCCAGCTGTTCGGCCATGACCGCGCGCACACCGGTGCGCCCGCCCCGCAGCCGCATGGCGACCCGCTGCTCGGGCGGCCGGTCCGGCGGCGCCCCCTCGGCCTCGAACCTCGCAAGCCGGGTCTGCGCGGCCCGGTACCGGGAGGCCATGTCCGGTGAGTTGGCCGCCTGCTGCTGCAGCGTGCGCACCAGCTCGACCAGTCGCGCGTGCTCCTCGTCCCAGCGCCGGCGCAGCTCGGCCATCCGCTCGTGCCGCGCCGTCCGCGCCTGCGCGTAGCCCGCGAACCCACCGCCGTGCACCCACGCCGTCCCACCCTCGACGGTGACCACCCGGTCGGCGACGCGGGCCAGCAGCTCCCGGTCGTGGCTGACGAACAGCACCGTCTTGCGGGTCTCCAGCAGCCGCTCCTCCAGCCAGCGCTTGCCGGGGACGTCGAGGTAGTTGTCCGGCTCGTCGAGCAGGAGCACCTGGTCCGGGCCGCGCAGCAGCGCCTCCAGTGCCAGCCGTTTCTGCTCCCCGCCGGAGAGGGTGGACAGCTCGCGGTACTTGCAGCGGTCGTGGGGGACGCCGAGCGCCGCCACCGTCACCGCGTCCCAGGTGACCTCGGCCTCGTAGCCGCCGGCGTCGCCCCACTGCGCGAGCGCGTCGGCGTAGGTCAGTTGGGCGGCGTCGTCGTCGGTATCCATGAGGGTCAGCTCGGCGGCCTCGACGGCCTCCCAGGCGGCCCGCACGGCCGGTGGCGCGAGGTCGACGAGGAAGCGCTGGACGGTCGTGTCGTCCCGCACCGATCCGATGAACTGGCGCATCACGCCCAGACCGCCGCTGCGGGCCACAGCGCCGTCCTCGGGCACCAGGTCGCCGGCGACGATCCGCAGCAGCGTCGTCTTCCCGGCACCGTTCTCGCCCACCAGCGCGGCGCGGGCGCCCTCGCCGACCCGGAAGGAGACCCCGTCGAGCAGCACCCGCCCGTCGGGGAGGGTGTGCCGCACCCCGGTCACGTCGATGGAGCCCACCCCGACATCGTCCGGGTGGCGGCAACCCGTTTGCGCGGGTCGGCCCAACGTCGTCGCGCGGAGGGCGACCGCTGGGGCCGTTGGGATCGCTGGGGCCCGGATCGGCAAGTCGAGCAGAGCGTCCGTGGCGCCGAGCCCGATCCACATACGGTCCCGCTCCGACTCACCCGCACGACGGAGAGGCAGTTCTTTGTCTTACCCCCCTCTGGCGCCGAACCGGTACCCCGGCCCGCCGCCGGAAGCCCAACACAGGAAGAACTCCGGTATGGCGCTCGCCTCGGTCGTGCTGGGCGCCATCGCGGTGCTGCTCAGCTGGGTGCCGATCGTCAACAACCTCGCTGCGATCATCGCCCTCGTCGGCCTCGGGCTCGGCATCCCCGCACTGATCCGCGCCCGCCGCGGTACCCACACCGGCCAGGGGTTGGCGATCGCAGGTCTCATCACCTCGGCCTTCGCACTGGTGCTGGTCATCGCGACCCAGGCCTTCTACTCGAGCGTCCTCGACGAGGTGGAGCGCAGCCTCGACGAGGGGCCGGAAGGTGCGAGCGCGGACGCCGTGGCCCCCGCGCCGGCTGCGGACGTCGTCCCCTTGGGGGTCCCGGCGCAGGTGGGCGACTACCAGGTCACCGTGGACGCGGTGCAGCTCGACGGCAACGCCGCCGTGGCCGCTGCCAACGACTTCAACGAGGCCCCGACCGGGCAGTACGTGATCACCCAGCTGACCGTCACCTACACCGGGGGCGACGAGGGCATGCCCGGCTGGGACCTGTCCGCGGTCTTCCACGGCACGGACGCCCGCCAGTACAGCGACGCCGACTGCACGGCCGTGCTTGCGGACGACGCGATCGACGCGCCCACCCTCAACCCGGGCGGCACCGACACCTTCCAGTTCTGCATGGACGTCCCGCCGTCCGCCATCCCCGGTGGTCAGCTCTCCGTCGAGCCGACGATGAGCTTCGACGACGAGCGGGTCTTCTACGCCGTCCAGTGACCCCCGCACGGCGACGCCGGCCGGACGCCCCGACGGGGGGTCCGGCCGGCGTCGCCGTCCCAGCAGACGGTGCCCTCGGTCCGCTCCTCGCTCGCTGCGCTGCTCCGGCTGCCGTCAGCCGACGGACTGCAGGCGCTCCCGGGCCAGCCGCTCCACCAGCTCGGGCAGCGCCGTGGCCGGTACCCCGCTGAGGTCCTGCCGGCAGGTGCGGACCACGGTGCCGATGACCTGGGGACGCAGCCGCGCCCGGAACTCGTCGGCGAGTCGGGCCACGGCCTGGTCGACGGCGGGGTCTTCGGTCAGCGTCATGCGGGGGCGCCTCCGTGCGCGCGAGGTGTGTGGATCAGCCGGGCGCTCGCGGCGCCGGCGACCAACGGTGACCGCTGCCGGGCGCACACACCAGGGACCTAGGTCACCAGGCAACCCGTGGTTGCGTATCCCGTCCGGGCAGGACCAGGGTGAGCATGGGTCCGACCCGAGGAGGCGCGGGTGCCGTTCCAGGACCGCAGGGACGCGGGCCGGCAGCTGGGGCGCCGGATGGCGCCGTTCGCCGGCCGCGGCGTCGTGGTGCTCGGCCTGCCGCGCGGTGGGGTGCCGGTGGCCGCGGAGGTGGCCCGCGCGGTGGGCGCCCCGCTCGACGTGGTCCTGGTCCGCAAGCTCGGTCTGCCGCAGCGCCCGGAGCTGGCGATGGGCGCGGTCGGCGAGGACGGCGTGGTCGTCGTCAACGACGACGTCGTGCGGGCCGCCCGGGTCGAGGAGGCGACGTTCGCCGACGTCGAGCGGCGCGAGCGCGCCGAGCTTGACCGGCGGGCGCGGCAGCTGCGCGGCGACCGCGCCCGGCTGCCGCTGGAGGGCCGGACGGCGGTGGTGGTGGACGACGGCATCGCGACCGGCGCCACCGCCCGGGCCGCCTGCGCGGTCGCCCGGTCGCACGGGGCGGCCCGGGTGGTGCTGGCCGTCCCGGTCGGCTCGCCCCGCGCCCTGCAGGAGATCGCCCAGGAAGTCGACGAGGTGGTGTGCCTGGAGAGCCCGCAGCGCTTCACCGCGGTGGGGCAGGCCTACGCCGACTTCCGGCCGACCGAGGAGGAGGAGGTCCTCGGGCTGCTGCGCCGCCCGCCCCCGGCACCGCCGGGCGACGCCCCCACCCCGCGGGACGACGACGTGGTCGCCGACGCCGGTCCAGGCGGGCTGCCCGGCCACCTGACCGTCCCCGAGCACGCCGGTGGGCTGGTCGTGTTCGCGCACGGCTCCGGCAGCGGCCGGCACAGTCCCCGCAACCGCGCCGTCGCCGAGGTGCTGGTGCGCGCAGGGATGGCCACGCTGCTGGTGGACCTGCTGACCCCCGCCGAGGAGTCCGCCCGCGGGCCGGTGTTCGACGTGGCGCTGCTGGCCGGCCGGCTGACCGCGGTCGCCCGCTGGGTGGGTGCGGAGCCGGCCTGCGCGGGCCTGCCGCTGGGGTACTTCGGCGCCAGCACCGGCGCCGCGGCGGCCCTGGTCGCGGCGGCCCGGGACCACACCGTGCGGGCGGTGGTCTCCCGCGGTGGCCGCCCGGACCTCGCCGGCCCGGCGCTGGCCGAGGTCCGGGCGCCCACGCTGCTGGTCGTGGGCGGCCACGACCAGCAGGTGCTCGAGCTGAACCGGGAGGCGCAGGCCCGGCTGCGGTGCGCGAACCGGCTGGCCGTCGTCCCGGGGGCCTCGCACCTGTTCGAGGAGCCGGGGACGCTCCGTGCCGCCGCCGAGCTGGCCCGCGACTGGTTCGCCACCCACCTCGTCCCGGCGGCTCCCGCGGAGCAGCCGGCCCGGCGGCGGGCCGATCAGCCCGAGGAGTAGGCGTTCGTGCCGGCCTTCGTCGCGGCGACGGCGTCCTGCAGCAGCGCAGTCAGCTCGGCCCGGTCGACGCGGTCCAGCGAGGAGAACCGGATGCAGCTCTTCCCGCAGGACACCCGGCCCAGCCGGTCGGCGCGGGACTCGGCCAGGTAGGCGCCGTCGACGACGGCGCACACGTAGAGCGACAGGTGCCGCTTCTGGGCCGCCAGGGCGATCAGCGGCCAGGAGGTCGTCTCCCGGGCCGACCGCGGCCGGTAGGGCATCAGCCCGTAGCCGAGCACCCGGCCGGAGCCGACCGGCACCAGCTGCCGGTCGATGCCCGGCGCGGCGGCCGTGACGAGGGCGTCGGCGGCCCGCAGCTCGGCCTCGCGCGGGCCGCCAGCGGCGAACCAGTCCTCGATCTCGGCGTCCACGGTCCGCCGCCTCAGCCGAGCGCGATCGAGAGCACCGTCGCCGCTGCGGTCAGCAGCAGCGCCAGCACCACGACCGTGGCCACCAGGCGCCGACGGCGTTCCGCATCGGGGCCGCCGGCTCCGCCCATCCCCATCACGTCCCGCACGCTACCGCCGGGGGAGGACCCCATCCTCCTCACCGCTCGCACGCTCGCGGCGAGCCTGAGGACGCGGCCGACCCGGTACGGGCACGGGGCGGCGGCCCAGCAGCAAGGTGTCCAGCGCGGTGCCGGCCGGGGTCTGCCGGCGCACCTGCTCCAGCCGGTCGACGTCGAGCAGCTCGGCCACCGGGGCCAGCCGGGGGACGCTGTGCAGGATGGCCGGGTCCTGCGGGCCGCCGACCCCGTGCGCGACGTTGTCGGCGTCGTGGCCGAGGACGAGCAGCCGCCCGCCCGGTCGCAGCCAGCCGACCGCGCGGCGCAGCAGCGCCGTCGTCTCGGCCTCCGGCAGGTGCAGGTAGGCGACCAGCACGAGGTCCAGCGAGTCCGGCGGGGCGTTCCAGGCGAGGACGTCGGCGGTCACCCAGGTGACGCGGTCGGCACCGGGCCGCCCGCGCCCCCGGGCCAGCCCGGTCGCGGAGAAGTCGACCGCGGTGACGTCCCAGCCGCGGCCGGCCAGCCACAGCGCGTGCCGCCCCTCCCCCGCCGCCAGGTCGACCGCGGTGCCCGGCGGCAGGTCGATCAGCAGCTCGGCGACCCGTGCGTTGGGCTCGGCCGACCACTGCTGCTGCGCGGCGTAGCGCGCATCCCAGTCCGTTGCCTGCACGAGGGCAGTCTCTCAGCGCAGGACGAGCCCACCGGACACGTTGAGCGCGTCCCCGGTCAGGTAGTCGGAGTCGCTGGAGGCGAGGAAGAGCGCGGCGCGGGCCACGTCCCGCGGCTCCCCCACACGGCCCAGCGGGGATCGCGCCGACCAGTCGGCGGCCTCCCGGCGGTCGTGACCGCCGACCCCGCCCTCCCCCACCACGAGGCCCGGACAGAGGCAGTTGACCGTGATGCCGTGCGGGCCGAGCTCCTCCGCCGCGGCCCGGGTGAGAGCGGTGACGGCGGACGTCGCCGCCGCGTGGTGGGCCTGCCCGCCACCGGTCACGCACCCGGCCCCGGCCACGTTCACGATCTTGCCCACGCAGTCGTCCCCGGGCCCGCGCAGCGCGATCATGGACCAGGCCGCGGCCTGGGTGGTCACCAGCATGGTGCGGGCGGGCGAGGTGACGGTGTCGCCGAGGTCCGCCGGCTCGAGCTCCAGCAGCGGCGCGAACCGGCTGGTGCCGGCGTCGTTGACGAGGACGTCGATCCCGCCGAGCCAGGCGATCGCCTTCTCCATCGCCTCCCGGGTGGCCGCGGCGTCGGTCAGGTCGACGGCGTACGCCCGCCCGTGCACCTCCGCCGCCAGCCGAGTCGCCTCCTCCGCGGCGGGGTCGAGGACGGCGACCCTCGCGGCCTCGGCGGCGAAGGCGCGCACGATCGCGGCCCCGATGCCGCGGGCGCCGCCGGTCACCACGACCCGGCGTCCGGAGAGTCGGTTCACGACGCGTTCCCGGCGACCGCGACGGGGCGGGCCGTGTCGGGGGTGGGCGGAGTCAGAGGAGAGGCCATGAGGCGGTGCTGTCTTCCATCAGGGGATGCGGTCCGCGGCGCGCGGTACCCCCAGAAAGTGCCCTCACACCGGACCGGCGACATCGTCGTACCGCGCTGGCAGGCTCCGGCCATGACGACGGCCCGTGACCTCGCGCTGCTCCGGCTGGTGGCCCAGCGGGTCGCCGGCCCGCCGCCGGCCACCGCGACCGAGGCGGTCCGCCTGCTGACCTGCGTGCAGGGGCAGGACCTGCCGGGCGCGCTGACCTCGGTGGCGCTGCGGACGGCAGAGCGCACGCGGGCCGGGGTGGAGGCGGCGCTGGCCGCCGGGGAAGTGGTCCGCTCCTGGCCGATGCGCGGCACGTTGCACCTGCTGCCCGCCGAGGACCTGCCCTGGATGCTCGACCTGCTGGGGCCGCGGGTGCTGGCCGGCGCCGCCCAGCGGCGGGCGGCGCTCGGGCTGACCGAGGCCGAGGCCGAGCGGGCGCGCGAGCTGGTCACCGCGGCGCTCACCGGCGGTCGGCGCTGCGGGCGCAAGGAGCTGCTCGCCGTGGTGGCCGACGGCGGGGTGGCCGTCACCGGACAGCGCGGGTACCACCTGCTCTGGTACCTGGCGCAGACCGGCACCCTCTGCATGGGGCCGATGGCCGGCGGCGAGCAGGCGTTCGTGCTGCTCGACGAGTGGGTGACCGCGCAGCGGCGGCTCGACCGCGACACCGGGCTGGGCGAGCTGGCGCTGCGCTACTTCCGCGGTCACGGGCCGGCCACCGTCGCCGACCTCGCGCGGTGGGCCGGGCTGCCGCTCACCGACGTCCGGGCCGGGGTGGCCGCCGTCCGCGACCGGCTCGCCGCCGTCGAGGTCGACGGCCGCGAGCACCTGCTGGCACCGGAGACCCCCGACCTGCTGGCCGAGCACCGCGCCGACGCCGCCGGGCTGTTCCTGCTGCCCGGGTTCGACGAGTTCGTCCTCGGCTACGCCGACCGCAGCTGCGCCGTCCCGCCCGAGTTCGCCGACCGCATCGTGCCCGGCGGCAACGGCGTCTTCCGGCCGACCGTCGTCCACCGCGGGCGGGTGCTGGGCACCTGGGCCTGGCAGGGCCGCGGAGCGAAGCGCTCGGTCACCGCGACGCCGTTCACCACGTTCCCCGACGAGGTCGCCGCTGCGATCCCCGAGGTGGCGGCCGCGCTGCCGTGAGGCGTCGGTACTCGCGCACCACGAGCACGGTGATCGCCAGGTCGAGCGCCGCGGCAGCCCAGAGCACCGACGACCCGGTCCGTGCCGCCCGGTACGCCTCGTAGCCGATGAAGACCGCGAGGACGCAGATCGCCACCGGGTAGGCGGGCCGCAGCTCGCGCAGCAGGGCCACGACCAGACCCAGCTTCACCAGGCCGTGGAGGGTCAGGTAGACGACGGCGAACGCGCGGTCGCCGCCGCCCAGCGCTGCCTCCGCAGCCGTGAACCGCTCGGCCAGGGCGCCGCGGGGGCTGCCCAGCAGGTGGTGGGCGACCACCCGACGGGTCAGCTCCCCGAGCTCTCGTGGGCCCACCAGCGCGAGAGCGACGCCCGCGAGCAACTCGACCGCGCCGTCGAGCCCCTTGAGGAGCAGGGCGGCGCGCAACAGCCGGTCGGTGGTCGTGCGCGGCATCGTCCTCGGCGGGGGTGACAGCGTCCAGGCCCCGCCCCCGCAGCTCGGCCCCTCCCGCGGCGGCCCCCCGACGTGGCCGACGGATCCGGCTCAGCTCGCCGGCCGGTGCGCGAACCGCCCGAGGTCGTCGAGCATCACCGGTGTCGAGGACTATGCCGGGTTGACCGGGTCGGCCCGCTCGACGACGAACACCGGGATCTCCCGGTCGGTGCGCTGCTGGTACCGCTCGTACTCGGGGTAGACCGCGACGGCCCGCTCCCACCACTGCCGCTTCTCCTCGCCGGTCACCTCGCGCGCCACGCCGTCCCACGGCTCCGGCCCGTCCTGCACGGTGACCTGGCCGGGGTGCGTGCGGAGGTTGGCCACCCACGCCGGGTCCTTGGGGGCGCCGCCCTGCGAGCCGACCATCGCGTAGGCACCCTCGTGCTCGACCCGCATCAGGCCGTTCTTGCGCACCTTCCCGGTCTTCGCGCCACGGGTCCAGAAGACGGCGATCGGGATCCCGGTGTCGCGGAGCGTGTTGGCCTCCCGGCCCCCGGTGGCCTCGTAGCGCTCGACCTGCTCGCGCACCCAGGCCTCGGGGCTCGGCTCGTACTCACCTTCCAGCGGCATGTCCCGACCGTAGGTCGGCTACCGGCGCCCGGCCTGCGGAGCGGTGAAGTCGACGGTGTGCGGCACGAAGAAGCTGAGGTTGTCGGTGACCAGCCCCTCGCTCTCCCGGATGCCCAGCCCGGCCGGCTCGCCGTCGACCACCCAGGCCCCCAGTACCGGGTGGTGCGGGCCGTCGGCGCCGGCGAAGTCCGGCAGCGGCGCGAACTCCTGCACGATCCAGCCCTCGGTGCCGTACCGGCCGGGCATCTCCACCGCGACCTGCCCGTCGCGGACGATCTGCACGTTGGCGCCCTCCCGGCCCCACAGCGGCTTGCGCACGAACGTCTGCCAGGACGAGGGCATCGCGTCGGCGAAGTAGGCCGGCAGCAGCAGCGGCGACAGCGCCGGGTCGCTGCCGAACAGCTGCCACAGCACCGGCAGCAGCGCCTTGGTGCTCCACAGCATCTTGTAGGCCGGCTCCACCCAGGTGGTGCCGCCCGGCCGGGCGGCGTCGGCGAGGACAGCGGCGCCGAACTCGTCCTCGATCAGCCACTCCCAGGGGTAGAGCTTGAAGACGACGTCGAGATGGCGGCCCTGCGGGTCGTAGAAGCGGCCGTCCCCGTCGTCGAGTGCGATGTCCTCGACCACCAGCTCGATCGCCTCGTACCCGGCCTGGACGACGGTGTCCATCAGGTAGGCGATGGTCATCCGGTCCTCACCGGAGCGCTCCTCCGACGTCCAGGCCAGGTGCACCCGCGGACGGACGCCGGTCCGTCGCTCCCAGCGGAGCAGGTTGCGCTGCCAGGCGGCGACGAGCTTGTCGTGCAGGGCGTTCCACTGGTCGGCGCCCTGACCGGTGAACAGGTGCCAGTTCCACTGGGTCACGGCGGACTCGACCAGGCCGGTCGGGGTGTCGGCGTTGAACTCCAACAGCTTCGGCGGGCCCTGGCCGTCGTAGCGCAGGTCGAAGCGGCCGTACACGCTCGGCGGCTCGGTCTCCCAGGTGCGGCGGATCTCCGGTCGGGCGATCGGCGGGATGCCCATCCGGTCGAACAGGTCGTGCTCGACGACGTGGTCACCGGCGGCCACGCACATCTCGAACAGCTGCGCGACCCAGCCCTCCAGCCGCTCCACCTCGGCCATCGTGAAGTCGTAGAACGGCCCCTCGCGCCAGTAGCTGCGCACCTCGCCGCCGGGCAGGTCCGTGCGGTTGTAGACGAGGCCCTGGGCCTCGATCTCGGCCTCCCAGCCGGGACGGACCACCCCCGCCTCGACGCGCCTCACTCTCCGGTCCTCTCCTCGCCCGGGTCCTGCGGCCCCGTCCCTGGTCCCGTTCTGAGCCTGCGAAGGGTGGGGAGGACGGGGTCCTTCTTCAACTCCCCGCGCCGACGCCGGAGCCGGTGCCCGAGCGGCCACCCACGCCGGAGCCGATGCCGCCGGTGACCCGCGTGCCCCCGGTGACCTTGCCGGTCGACGGCAGCCCGGCACGCTGGCGGGCCGCCGTGTCGGTGGGGTTGATCCGGGTGCCCCCGCGCGGGAGGACGGTGCCGACCGGCAGGCCGGGGCGGAAGCCGCCGAGGTACAGGAAGAAGAACCCCGCGCCGGGACCACGGTAGCCGTCGTCGCAGTAGTCGTCGTCGACGATCTCGCCGTCCTCGTTCGTGCAGTAGGCGACCTGCTCCTGCTCCTCCTCGTCCGTGCCGCAGGCCGCGAGGAAACCGGTGGCCGCGGTCGCCAGCACCGTCGTCGTCAGGGCGCTGCGGACGCGGTTGGAGACCGCCATGTGCTCTCCCGGTGTCGCAGAGGTGTCCGCCGACCCTAGATCGCTCCGGTCCGACGGGGGCCATCGCCGTACCCGGGTGCCGGATCCGGGCCGGAGTCGTACGGTTCGGCCTCCGAGGTCCGTTCCCTCGCGGAGGCGCTGATGTCCGACCGCCAACCACCCGAGATGGCCCAGGTCGCCAGTGAGACCGGAGCCAAGAAGGTCCACCGGACCTGGGACCGCGTGCTGGTCAGCGCCTTCCTCGCCGGGGCCTACATCTCCTTCGGCGCACTCGTCGCGATCACGGTCTCCTCCGGCCTGGACCCCGCCACCTGGGGCACGCTGCCGACGCTGTTCATGGGCGCCGCGTTCACCCTGGGCCTGGTCCTGGTGCTCATCGCCGGGTCCGACCTGGCGACCGGCAACATGATGCTGGTGCCGCTCGGCGCGATGCAGGGCCGGATCAGCATGGGCGACGTCGCCAAGAACCTCACCCTCGTCCTGGTGGGCAACCTGATCGGCGCCCTGTTCGTCGCCTACTTCCTGGCCGTGCAGACCGGGGTCATCGGGACGCCGGGGGCCTCGGGCAGCGCTGCCCTCACCCACGACCGGCTGGCCTCGATCGCCGAGGCCAAGGGGCTGCACGAGTCGCCGTGGCAGGTCTTCCTGCGCGGCGTGGGCTGCAACTGGCTGGTCTGCCTGGCGGTGTGGATGTCGCTGGCCGCCCAGTCGGTGTCCGGCAAGGTGCTCGCCATCTTCTTCCCGATCATGGCGTTCGTGGCGATGGGCTTCGACCACGTCGTCGCCAACATGTTCTTCCTGCCCGCCGCGATCTTCGCCGGCGTCCCGGAGCTCGGCTGGGGCGACGTGCTGCTCAACTGGCTGATGGCCGGTGTGGGCAACCTCGTCGGCGCGGTCGTCTTCGTGTCGACGTCCTACTGGTACCTGTTCCTGCGCGACCAGCCGGCCGAGCGACCCAGCCGGACGCCGACCGGCGGGGAGGCCGCCGAGCGCGCATGACCCGTTCCTCGCGGGGGCACCGCCGCTGCGGATGGCACCGTCTCGGCGTGCCACGCGACCGGGAGGGTGCCCAGCCATGAGGTACAGCGAGGGAGCAGACCTCGACCCCTCGGGCGTGCAGGACCGCCGGGGTGGCGGCCTCGGCGGCGGGCGTGGCCTCGCGGTCGGCGATGGTGGGCTGGGCCTGGTCGGCGTCCTCGTGCTGGTGCTCTTCCAGGTCCTGGGCGGTGGTGGGGACGGCGGCGGGACCGGCGCGGCGCTGGGCCAGCTGAGCGGGCTCGAGGAGGGGCAGACCGCCGACAACACCCAGCTCGAGGAGCAGTGCCGGACCGGCGCCGACGCGAACGAGTCGGTCGACTGCGCCGTCGTGGCCGACATCGAGTCGATCCAGGACTACTGGTCCGGCGTGCTGGGCCCGGAGTACCGGCCGACCGACACCGTCTTCTTCAACGGCGGGGTCCGCACCGACTGCGGCGGGGCGACCAGTGGCTCGGGACCCTTCTACTTCCCGGCCGACGAGCAGGTCTACATCGACCTGTCCTTCTTCGACACGCTGCAGCAGCAGTTCGGCGCGCAGGGCGGGCTGTTCGTGAACGCTTACGTGATCGCCCACGAGTACGGCCACCACGTGCAGAACGTGCTCGGGATCAACCAGCAGGTCACCCCGGGCGAGACGGGCCCGGCCAGCGGCACCGTGCGCCTGGAGCTGCAGGCCGACTGCTTCGCCGGGGCGTGGGCCAACCACGCCGAGACCGTCCCCGACGAGTCCGGCGAGCCGCTGATCGCCGAGATCACCCAGGACGACGTCGACCGGGCACTGGACGCCGCCGCCCGCATCGGCGACGACTTCATCCAGCAGAACCTGGGCGGCGGCACCGTCGACCAGGACGCCTTCACCCACGGCTCCTCCGAGCAGCGGCAGCGCTGGTTCACCACCGGCTACCAGACCGGCGACCCCGCGCAGTGCGACACCTTCGCCACCGACGACCTCGGCTAGCGGTCCCCTGGCCCCGTCCCGAGGCTCGCGCCGAGCGTGCGAGGCGTGAGGAGGACGGGGTCCTTCGACTCGTCGGCCTCCACCGCGGCGTTCCACTGCGCCTTCTCGGCGCGCCAGCCCTCGTCGGTGCGGCCGAGCCGCCAGTAGCCGGATGCCGAGAGCTGCTCGCGGGGCACCGAGCGCTCCACCCGCAGGAAGCGGCGCAGCTCGCGCACGAACCCGGCCTCGCCGTGCACGAAGGCGTGCAGCGAGCCGGCGGGCAGCGCGGCCCCGCGGACGGCGGCGACGAGGGCCTCCCCCGGCGGTCCGGCGCGGTGCACCCAGGTCAGCTCCACACCCGGCGCCGGCGGCAGCGGCTGCTCCTCGGCGGCGTCGGCGACCTCGACGAACACCCGCGCCACCGCTCCCGCGGGCAGCCGCTCGAGCGAGGCGGCGATCGCCGGCAGGGCCGTCTCGTCGCCGGCCAGCAGGTGCCAGTCGACGTCCCCGCTGGGCGCGTAGGCGCCGCCGGGGCCGAGCAGCTGCACCAGGTCGCCGGGCCGGGCGGCCTGGGCCCAGGGCCCGGCCAGCCCCTCGTCACCGTGGACGACGACGTCGAGGACGAGCTCACCGGCGACGGGGTCCCAGCCGCGCACCGTGTAGGTGCGCAGGCACGGCCACCACTCGCGCGGGTGCTCGGCCTGCACGGCGTCCATGTCGAACGGCGCGGTGTACGGGGCGCCGGCCGGCGGGAGGACCAGCTTGACGTAGGCGTCGGTGTGCTCGGGCACGAACCCGGTGAGCCCCTCCCCGCCGAGCACCACCCGGACGAGGTGGGGAGTCGGGCGCGAGGTGCGCAGCACGGTGGCCAGCCGGGGCGTGCGCGGTCGGCGCGGGGCCTTGTCGGCCATGGCGGGGCCCCCTCGAGTTGATCGGATAGGGAAGCCTGACCTTAGTCAGCGTTGCTGGTAGTGCGGAACACCGCAGGGGAACCGGTGCCGCCCGCCGGCTCGGGGGGGTGCCGGCGGGCCGCCTCAGCTCCGGGACACGTCGTGTGTGCCGACAGACACCGCCCGGGCGTCGACCCTCATGTGTGGGTGATCGTTTGACGGGTATCGCCTCGGCCGACCAAGACATCTGCCGAGGAGGAACGATGACTCACTCGATCGACAGCCCGTTCCCGCCGCCGCCCTCCACCGGCTCGGGCGCGACCAGCGGGGCCACCACGGCCGCCACCAGCACGACCTCGACGGGTTCCCCGTCGACCAGTGACGTGGCGAAGGACGAGGCCCGCAACGTGGGCCAGACCGCCGCCCAGGCCGGCAGCCAGGTCGCCTCGACCGCCGCCGACCAGGCCAGGGAGGTCGCCCACGAGACCCAGCGGCAGGCACAGGACCTGCTGCACCAGGGCCGCCAGCAGCTGCGCCAGCAGACCGTGGCCCAGCAGCACAAGGCCGCCTCCGGGCTGTCCTCACTGGCCCAGGAGCTGCGCGGCCTGGCCGATGGCAGCAGCCAGGGCGCTCCCGGCCCGGCGCGCGACCTGCTCCAGCAGGCGTCGGGCTACGTCGAGCAGTTCGCCGACCGGCTGCAGAGCCGCGAGCCGGCCGACCTGCTCGACGACGTCCGCGCCTTCGCCCGCCGCAGGCCCGGCACCTTCCTGCTCGGCGCCGCGCTCGCCGGTGTCCTCGCCGGCCGGCTCACCAGCGGCGTGAAGGCCGCGCACAGCGACAGCTCGTCCACGGGCTCGCAGCAGCAGTACCGGACCGACTACACGCAGACCGACTACGTCGAGCCGGCGCCGGCCTACTCCGGCTACGCCGAGACGACCTCCTATGAGACGACCACCGGGTACAGCGGCACGGCAGCGACCGGCAGCCCGGTCCCGCCGCCGCCGTACGGCACCACTCCGCCCGCGGGCGCCGTCGTCCCGCCGACCACCCCGGCCGGCTGGGACGACCCGGCCCGCCGTCCCGGTCAGGGGGTCTGAACCCGATGAGCTCTCCCTACTCCGGCGCGACGCCGGTCGGTTCGACGCCGGGCCAGGACCCGTACGGCCAGGGCGACTACGCCGTCGGCCCGGACGAGTCCTACGGCGCCCACAGCGGGACCCTGGGCACGCCGACGACGAACGAGGGCCGGCCCGACGTGGAGGGCACCTCGGTCGGGCAGCTGTTCGGTGAGCTGGCCAAGGACCTCTCCACGCTCATGCGGCAGGAGGTGGCCCTCGCCAAGGCCGAGGTCCAGGCGGAGGCGAAGAAGGCGGGCAAGGGCGCGGGCATGATGGCCGTCGCCGCTCTCGCCGGGTTCCTGACGGTGCTCTTCCTGTCCAACGCCCTGTGGTGGGCGCTGGAGAACGTGATGGACGCCGGGCTGGCCGCGCTCATCGTGGCCGTCCTCTGGGGCATCGTCGGTGCCGTCACCTTCTCCATGGGCAAGAAGAAGCTGCAGCAGGTGAACCCCAAGCCCGAGCGCACCGTGGACACGCTGTCCGACGTGCCCAACGCGCTGAAGCCCAACTGACCCGCGGCCCCGTGCCCCTCAGACACCAGGAGGACCTGAGATGACAACGAGCAACGACCCCGAGGCCATCCGCCGGCAGATCGAGCAGACGCAGCGCGAGCTGAGCTACGACGTCGACGCCCTCAACGAGAAGGTGAACCCCTCCCGCGTCATGGACCGCCGGGTCAGCGCGGCCAAGGGCCGCGTCTCCCGCGTCAAGGACCGGGTCATGGGCAGCGCCCAGGACACCCGGGCCACGGCCCAGCACCGCACGCAGAACGCCGCGGGCACGGTGCAGGACAAGGCACAGGGCGCCGCCGAGTCCGTGCAGGGTGCCGCGCAGCAGGCCGCGCACGCGGTGCAGCAGGCCCCGGACACCATCGTCCGGCAGGCCCAGGGCAACCCGCTGGCAGCAGGCCTCATCGCCTTCGGCGTCGGCTGGCTGGTCTCCAGCCTGCTGCCGGCGTCGGAGCGGGAGCGCCAGCTGGCCGAGCAGGCCGAGTCCGCGGTGCGCGAGCACAAGGACACGCTGCTCCAGCCGGCCAAGGAGGCCGCGCAGGAGATCCGCGAGGAGCTCCAGCCCGCCGCCCAGCAGGCGGTCCAGGAGGTCAGGTCCACTGCGCAGGACGCCGCCCAAACCGTCAAGCAGGAGGGCCAGTCCGCCGCGCAGGACGTCCAGGGCCAGGCCCAGCAGTCCCGTCAGACGGTGCAGAGCCAGTCGGGTAGCTGAGAGAGGGCCTCCCTGCCCGCCGGCCTGCCTGCCTGCAGGGTTCCGCCGCGAGCTCGCGAGCGGTGGGGGGCAGGGAGGTCCTTCTACTCAGCAGGGCGGCCGTTCCAGTACGTCACCGCGCCCCGCCGGGTCCTCCCGGCGGGGCGCGCGTGCGTCCACGGCCGGTTCCCCTGTTGGGGTGAGACCGTGCCCGGCGGGCTGGAGCACGGGCAGGAGGACGCCGACGTCGACCGGGACGACACCGCCCGAGCGAGGGAGCCCGACCCGTGCCGACCGCAGCGCCGCGCGTCCTGGTCGCCGACGACGAGGACGACATCCGGGCTCTGGTGGGACTGGTCGTCCGCCGGGCCGGCTGCACGGTCGCCACCGAGGTCGCCGACGGGACGCAGGCGCTGACCGCGGCCCGCACCGACCCGCCCGACCTGGCCGTCCTGGACGTCTCCATGCCCGGTGCGACCGGGCTGGAGGTCTGCACGGCGCTGCGCGCGGACCGGGCGACCGCCGGCGTGCCGGTGCTGCTGCTCTCGGCCGGCGCCACCCCCGACGACGTGGCCCGCGGCCTGGCGGCCGGCGCGGACGCCTACCTGGCCAAGCCCTTCTCCGTCGCCGGGCTGGTCGCCCGGGTGCGCGAGCTGACCGCCGGGGCGACCCCGTGACCGTCCTGGAGCCCGCGCCGGCCGGGGAGCTGACCCGGCTGCGCGCGGAGAACGCCGCGCTGCGCGCCCGGATGCAGCACCGCGACGACGAGCTGGAGGTCGCCACGCGCATGCTGCAGGCGCGGGCGCAGACGATGACCAGCGTCGTCGACGCGGTCACCGAGCAGTCGATCATCGGCACCGACGTCGACGGCGTCGTCCGCGTCTGGAACCCCGGTGCCGAGCGGATGCTGGGGCTGCTCCGCGCCGACGTCGTCCGCCGCCGGTCGATCACCGACTTCCACCTGGCCGAGGAGCTGCTGGAGGCCGGTGGCGGGCTAGCCGCGCTGGTGGGCACCGCGCAGGAGCGGGGCCGCGACGTCCGGGACTGGACCTACGTCGCCGCGGACGGCACCGAGCTCACCGTCTCCGTGGCGGTCACCCCGCGCACCGACGACCGCGGCGTGCACGCCGGCTGGAACTTCGTCGGCACCGACATGACCGAGGCCCGGGCGACCGAGCGGATGAAGGACCAGTTCGTGAGCCTCATCAGCCACGAGCTGCGCACGCCGCTGACCTCGATCCTGGGTTACCTCGAGCTCGTCCTGGACGACCCGTCGCTGGGCGATGAGCCGCGGCGGTACCTGGGCACGGTCGAGCGCAACGCCCAGCGGCTGCTGCGGCTGGTCGGTGACCTGCTGTTCACCGCCCAGGTCGACGCCGGCCGGTTCAGCCTGCAGCCGGAGTCGGTCGACCTGGCGGCCGTCGTCCGGGCCGCCGAGGAGACCGTCCGGGTCACCGCCGCGGCCACCGGCGTCGAGGTCGTCGTCGACGTGCCCGACGGCGGGCTGGTGGTGCCCGGCGACGCGGTCCGCCTGGGGCAGGCCTGCGACAACCTGGTGTCCAACGCGGTCAAGTTCACCCCGGCCGGCGGCCGGGTCACCCTGGCGCTGCGCCCGGCCTGGCGGACGGCCGGCGGCGCGGTCGTCGCCACCCCGGGGGACGACGCGGTGCGCGTGGCCCGGCTGGCGGTCAGCGACACCGGCATCGGGATCCCCGCCGGTGAGCAGGGGCAGCTCTTCGCCCGCTTCTTCCGCGCCTCGACCGCCCGGCGGCACGCGGTGCCGGGGGTCGGGCTGGGGCTGGCCATCACGCGGGCCATCGCCGCCGCACACGACGGCAGCCTGGAGGTCGCCAGCGTGGAGGGCCGGGGCACCACCTTCACCCTCACGCTCCCGGGCTGAGGTCCGCGGCGCCCTCGCAGGTACGAGGACCCCGTCCTCCCCGCCCTTCGTAGAAGGACCCCGTCCTCCTCACCGCTCGCAGGCTCGCGGCGAGCCTCTGGACGGGGCCGACCCGGGACGGGCCGGCGGCGAGCCTCTGGACGGGGCCTGGCACGAGCTCTCGAACGGTGGGGGCGAGGGGTCCCCCACTTGCGGAGGTCTTGCGGTTGGCAGGCGGGTGCCCTGCGGTCGGGCGGGCAGGGTCGTCCCCGTCGCCGGGTCGCCCCGTTCTGGCCCACGCAGGGAGGACGAGTCGTGAGCGCTGTCCCGACCGCCCTCGTCGTGGGCGCCGACGCAGCCGGCCGCGCACCGCTCGCCGCACTGCTGCAGCTGACCGGGTGGGCCGTGCGGGAGGCCGAGGGCACCCGTGAGGCGCTCGGCCTGGCCCGACGCCTGGAGCTGGATCTGGTCGTCGTCGACCTGGACGGCCCGGCCGGCGAGGCGGCGGCCCTGCTGCGCCGGCTGCGGCTGGTCGGCTGCCGCGCCCACCTGCTCGCCGTGGCCGCCGCGGCCGGCGCCGCGGACCGGGCCGCCGCCCTCGCGGCCGGTGCCCTCGCCTGCCTGCCCCGGCCGGTGGACGCCGGCCTGCTGACCGGTCTGCTCGCCCGCCGGGCGCCCGCACCGCAGGCACCCGCCGCCGGGGACACCTCCGGTGCGGAGTCCGACGCCGACCTCGTGCCCCGGCTGCAGCAGGTGTACGCCGCCGCGCTGCCCGGCCGGCTGACCGCCATCGCCGACGGCGCCCGGAGCGGGGATGCCGCGGCGCTCGCCCGGGCCTCGTCGACGCTCGCCGGCACCAGCGCCCAACTGGGCCACCTGGAGGTCGCCGCGGTCTGCCGGGCCATCGCACGGGACGCCCGCCGTGGAGTCCTGGCCCACGAGCTCGTCGCCGAGCTGTGCACCGTCGCGGGCGACCGAGCGGCCGGCTGCCGATGGACCGACCCGGCCACCACGGTCGGTCGGCCACCTCGGCCCCGACCTCCGCCCCGTCAAGCGACCAATCGGTAGCCGACGCCGCGCACGGTGCGGATCGACGGGGACGAGAGGCCGGCGGCCTGCAGCTTTCGGCGCAGGTTGGACATGTGCGCCTCGACCAGGCGGACGCTGCCCTCCCAGTCGGTCTGCCAGACCTCGCGCAGCAACGTCTCGCGCTGGAGCACCCGACCCGGGCGCGAGGCCAGCGCAGTGAGCAGGTCGAACTCGGTGCGGGTGAGGTCGACGACGGCGCCGTCCACCCGCACCTCGCGGCTGTCCTCGTCCACCTCCAGCTCGGCGAGCCGGAGCACCGACTCCTCGACCGGAGCGGAACGCGGCGCGGGGACGCGCGGGCGGCGCAGCAGGGCCTGCACCCGGGCGACCAGCTCGCGCGGCGAGAACGGCTTGGCCATGTACCCGTCGGCGCCGACGGCCAGCCCGATGAGCAGGTCGACCTCCTCGGCGCGCGCGGTGAGCATGAGGACGTAGCACTCGCTCTCGGCGCGGATCTGCCGGCACACCTCGGTGCCGTCGGCGTCCGGGAGGCCGAGGTCGAGGACGACGACGTCGGGCGCGTCACGGCGGACCTCGGCCAGCGCCTCGGCGCCGGACGCGACCGCGCGGACGTCCGTCCCCGCCCGGCGCAGGACCGTGCAGACCAGCTCCCTGATCTCCTCGGTGTCCTCGACGACGAGCACGGACTGCTCGGACACGACGTCTCCTCCTCGGTGCACGGACGACCGACGCCGACCGGGAGGCGGGCGCCACCTGACCGGGTGATCGGCGGTGGCCCGGGCCGTCTTGAGCGCGGGGTGCCGGCCTCACCCGGACGGAGGAGCAGGTCAGCCGCGGTCCGCGTCGGCGGGATGGTGCAGCTCGACCGCGGCGGACGCGAACGGCGCCGTCTCCCCCCGGTGCACCGCGGCGACGACCAGACCGCGGTCGCCGGCCAGCCGGGCGACGGCCGCGACGACGTCGTCCTCGACCCCCGGCGCCATCACCGAGAAGGCCACGACCACCCGGCCCGCCGGCGCGAGGACCCGCGAGACGACGTCCCAGGTCACCGCCTGGGCCGGGTCGGAGAGAGCCCGCACGTTGAACGACACGACGACGTCGAAGGGGTGCGGGCCGAGGTCGGCCTCGTGCAGGGCCGCCGCCTGCAACCGGACCCGGCCGGCCTCGACCGCCGCGTGGTTGCGGCGGCCGGCCGCGGTGACCATGGTCGGCGAGCGGTCGACGCCGACCACCTCGGCCGCCCGCTCGGCGAGCAGGGCCACGAGGACGCCGTGGCCGCAGCCCACCTCCAGCACCCGCTCGCCGGGCCGCGGCGCCACCACACCGGCGGCCCAGCTGAGTCGCGCCGAGGCCGCCACGGCGCCCACGGTAGGGCCCTCACCCCGACGGGTCGGGTGCCCGGGGCCGCGCTCAACTGCGGGAGCGGCGACGTCGAAGCAACCGGCACCTCACTCCCGAGGAGCCCCCGGGGCCCGCTGCCCCGCCCAGCAGGAGAACCGCCATGATCGGTCTGACCCGCCGCACCGGCGAGCGCTGCCGCCTGGACCCGGACCACATCGAACGGGTCGAGGGCGGGTACGACACCGTCGTCATCACGACCGACGGCAGCTCCTACTGCGTCCGCGAGACCGTCGACCAGGTCGTCAGACGGATCGTCGAGGACCGCGCCGGCGTGATCGCGGCCTGCTACGTGCTCGACCGCGGTGAGGACGCCGACCCGCAGGGTCTCGGCGGCACCGGCACCCCGCCGCACGCGCACGCGCCGGCGCCCGTGGTGCCCATCCGGCTGCCCTGACCGCACCTGCCGTCGCCTCCCCCGGAGGGAGGGGCGCACCCGTCCCGGGTCAACACCGGCCGGCAGCGGCCGATGCACTCCTCCGGAGGACCCCGGACCAGCAAGGAGACGCCGTTGAAGATCGCCGCTCGCGGGCTGCCCGCCACGGACGTGCAGGTGTACAGCGAGGTCGCCCAGCTGCTCGACCGCCGGGCGGCGCTGAAGCACCCGCCGTTCAGCCTCACCGTGTCCGACCCGGTGGCGCTCGGCATCGCGCGGCTGTTCCGCAGCACGTCCCTGTCCGGCGAGGTGCTGGACCGCTTCGCCGCCGGCGTGAGCGTCGACAGCGACGAACTGGTCGAGGCCGCGCGCTTCGAGCAGGGCTACGCCTCCGCCGAGGGCTACGCCGCCCTGCGCTGCCTCGTGCTGTGGGTCCACAACCGGACCCACCGCACCGAGCAGCGGTCGTCGCACGCGGGTTGACCCGCCCGGGGCGCCGGCGTCAGCGCTCCCGCACCAGCGCCTCGTCGCGATCGGCGGCGGGGTCCCGGCGAGCCCAGTGGCCGGCCAGCAGCGACCCGGACAGGTTGTGCCAGACCGAGAAGACGGCCGCCGGCAGCGCGGCCGCGGGGCTGAAGTGCACCGTGGCGAGACCCGCGGCCAACCCCGAGTTCTGCATGCCGACCTCGATGCTGATGGCGCGCCGGGCCGAGACGTCCATGCCGCAGGCACGCGCGATGGCGTACCCGAGGGCCAGGCCGAGGCCGTTGTGCAGCACGACCGCGAGGACGACCACGAAGCCCACCGAGGTGATCGTGTCCGCGCTGCCGGCGACGACGACCACCACGACGGCGGCGATCCCGACGACGGAGACCAGCGGCAGCGCCGGGAGGACGCGCTCGACCAGCCGGGGGACGACGAGGCGCAGGACCAGCCCGAGCAGCACCGGCACGAGGACGATCTGCACGATCGAGGTGAACAGGCCCCCGGCGTCGACCGGCAGGTACTCCCCCGCCAGCCACAGGACCAGCAGCGGCGTGAGCAGCGGGGCCAGCAGGGTCGACACCGAGGTCATCGCGACGGAGAGGGCCGTGTCCCCCTTCGCCAGGTAGACCATGACGTTGGACGCCGTCCCGCCCGGAGCGGCCCCGACGAGGACGATGCCGGCGGCGACCGCTGCGGGCAGGTCCAGCGCCTGGGTCAGCAGCCAGGCCACCCCGGGCATGACCACGTACTGCGCGGCCACGCCGAGCAGGAGCGCCCACGGCCGCCGCGCCACGATCGCGAAGTCCGACCCCCGCAGGGTCATCCCCATGCCGAGCATGACCACCATGAGGAAGTACGGGACCAGCGCGCTCCCAGCGGCGAAGGTGTCCGGCGTCGCCAGCGCGATGCCGCCGGCCACCACGACGATGAGGGCGAACCAGCGCCCGACGAACGCGCTCAGGGCCGCGATGCTGTCCACGGGGGTCCACTGTCACAGCGGGTCGCGGGAGCGACAACGCAGTCTCGGTACTGGTACGGCCACCACCACCCAGGAGTCGTCGGTGCCGGCGGCGAGGATGCGGGCATGGTGGCCTTCTTCCTCCCGCGGGCGAGCGACGACGAGCAGGCGGAGCGGCTCTACGAGGCCCTCGCGGAGTTCGCCGGGTGCGAGCCCGCTCCCCCGGGACGGCGCGTCCAGGCGATCGCCTTCCCCCAGGACGGCGCCCGGTGGGTCGCCGAGGTCGGGGAGGAACTGCGCGGGCAGCGGACGACGCAGCAGCTGCGCCGCGGCGAGCTCCTCGAGCGCACCGAGACGCTGACGTCGTCCACGCGGGTGCTGGCCGTCTACCCGGGCACACCGTTCGTCGTCGTGACCGACGCCCAGCCGATCACCGGCACGCCGTCGGAGTGGGCCAACCCGTTCCACGCGGACCCGGACCGGGTCACCTGGTTCGATGCCTCCTGACCGCCCACCGCCGGGGCGGGGGGACACCGGCGGTGGGCTGTGGGAGGTACCGGACACGGCGGTACCGTGAGCGACAGGAAGCAACGCCGGTTCGAGAAGACGGACCCGGCGACCCAGCTCACCGGGAGCAGCCCCGGTCCGGAGGTCTCGCAGTGCGGTCTGCGGCCAGGTCCTTCTCACCCCTCCCACCGCGGTCCCCCCGGCTCCCCGGGTTCCCGGACGCCGCGCCGTCCCCGTGGCTGGCCTCCGCCGCCCGGGCGTGGCACGCCGAACCCGACGAGGACGCCGTCGCCCGCTCGGTGGCCCGGTCGGTGGCGGTGCTGCTGCCTGCCGGTGCCGAGGTCACCGTCACCCGCCTCGGTCCCGGCCGCCGTCCCCTGCCGGCTCCGGACCCGACCACGCTGCGGGCCTGGCTCGACACCGTGCAGCTCACCGCGGGCGAGGGCCCGCTGCCGGAGGCGCTGGCCGGCCGGATCGCCGCCGACGACGACCTGCGCACCGCCCCGTGGCCGCGGTTCAGGGACGCTGCGCTCGACCGCGGCGTCCGGTCGGCGATGTCCCTGCCGCTGGATGCCGGCACCGCCGTCCTCGGAGCCCTGTCGGTCTACGCGCCGGAACCGGCCGACTGGTCCGGCGCGGGCAGGCGGCTGATCGAGCCGGTGGCCGCGCACGCCGCGCTGGCCCTGGCCGCCGTGCAGCGCGCCGTCCACCTCAACCGCGGGCTGGAGAGCCGCGACGTCATCGGACAGGCCAAGGGGGTGCTCATGGAGCGCCACCGGATCACCGCCGATGCCGCCTTCGGCATCCTCGCCCGGGCCTCGCAGGACACCCACCGCAAGTTGCGCGACGTGGCTGCGTCGGTGACCGAGACCGGCGAGACGCCCCAGCCGCGTGGTGGCTCCGGGACCGCCCGATGACGGTGGCGGAGGCCGCCGACCGAGGACAGCACGGCTGGGTGGTGCTGGACAGCGAGCTGGCCCACGAGGAGGTCGTCGGGGACTTCGTCCTGGACGGACTGGAGCAGGGGGACTGCGTCCTGCTCGCAGGGATGGGCGCCCGCGACGAGAACGTGCGACGACGCCTGCAGCGGGCGGGGGTCGAGCTGAGCGCCTCCCCCGACCGTGGCCCGGCCACCCTGCGCGCCGTCCCACCCGACCCGGCCGCGCTCGTCGCGTCGGTGGACTCGGCCCTGGACGACGGCTTCCCCGGCGTCCGGTTCAGCGGGGCGATCACCGAGCCGGGGACCAGCCCGTTCGAGCCGATCGTCGACGAGCTGGCACGGACCCGTCCGCTGACCGTGCTGTGCCCCTACCTGCGCTCGCTGCTCGGCCCTGGACAGGAGACCGCGCTCGACCACCTGCACGACGACCGGGTGCACGCGCCCGCCGCCTACGACGACGACGCGTTCCGGCTGAGCTGCCGCGGCGAGGCGCTGCGGCTGACCGGCGAGCTGGACGGCAGCAACACCGAGGCCCTCCGGGCGGTGCTGGCGGCGACCGCGGGGCAGGACGGCGACTCACGCGTGTGGGACGTGAGCGGCCTGCACTTCCTCGACGTCAGCGCCGCCGACGCCCTGGTGGCCGCTGCCGGTCCACCGCCGGGGCTGACCGTCCGCGGCGCCACCCCGCTGCTGGGGCGGCTGGTCACCGCCGTCGCGGCCGACTCCCCGGACGCCGAGGTCCGGGTCCGGACGGCGCCGCACACCGAGGGACCGGTGGCATGAGCGGCGGCGGCGCCGCCCCGGTGCACCGGGGCGCCTTCCCCACCGGTCCGGACGAGGCCGCCGACCTGGCCGCGCAGGTCTGCCGCTCGGCCCTGGCCGCCGGTTCACCGGTGGTCGCCTACCTGGATCCCGACGTGCACGACCGCGTGGCGAGCCGGGTGCCCAGGGCCGCGACGGCGGTCTTCCTGCCGCAGCAGGACCTGGTCCGTGCGACGACCGACCAGCGGGGCGTGAGCTGGGTGGACGTGGCCGGCGACGGTCCGGGCCGGTGACGGTGCTCTGCCAGCAGCCGTTCGACCTGCTCCCCGACGTGGAGTGGTGGCGGGCCGCCGAGCTGGCCACCACGGCCGCCGTGGCCGGCCGGCCGATCACGCTCACCTGCCTGTTCGACCGGACCCGGACGCCGGCCGCCGACCGGCACATGGCGCGTGCCACGCACCCCGCCCTGCTGCTCGACGGGTCGACGCTGGCCAACCCCGACCACCGGCCGCCCGCCCCGGCCGGGGGGGACGGTCCCGACGGCGGCCGGGTGCTCGCCGAGGCCGTCCTCGACCCCGCGGTCTCCACCGGCAACCGCGCCTGGTGGCACGACCAGCTGCGACGCGCCGGCGTCGAGGGCAGCCGGCGCGACGAGCTCGTGTTCGTCCTGCACGAGGCGGTGACCACCGTCGCCGCCCAGGACGGCGACCGGCGTGGCGTGCCCGTGCGGCTGTGGGCCGCGGGCGACGCGGCCGGCTGCGACCTCCTGACCCGGTCCCCCCACGAGCCGCTCGAACCGCACCGTTGGCCGACCGACCGGGACCTGGTCATGCTCTGGCTGGCCGAGGAGGTGTCCCCGACGGTGACCGTGCAGGTCCAGCCGCACGGCCCCGGGTCGCGCATCCGGGTCCGGTCCGGCCCGCCCGACGGCCACCACGGCGGACGCTGAACCAGCGCGCGCAGACGCGCGCCGGACCCCGGTGGGATAGCGTCCCGCGGGATGTCGAGCCGAGCAGCGGGGACGGACGCCCTGCGCGATGCGCTGAGGTCGCTGCTGCACGCGTGCCACCTGCTGGCGCCCGACGACCTGCCCGTGGTCGTGGCCGACCACGCCGCGCGGATGGGCGTCCGGGAGACGGTGCTCTACCTGGCCGACTACGAGCAGGTCACGCTGGTGCCGGTGCCCGGCACCGGCGTGCCGGAGCGTCAGGAGCTCTCCATCGAGGGCACCCTCGCCGGGCGGGCGTTCCGCCGGGTCGAGGTGGTCGGCAGCGCCGTCCAGCACGGCTACCGGCTGTGGGTGCCGCTGCTCGACGGCGTGGAGCGCCTCGGTGTCGCGGAGCTGCTCCTCCCCGCGGAGCCCGGCGCAGAGGAGCTCGACGCCCTGCTGGCGTTCGCCACCCTCGTGGCCGAGCTGGTCGTGGTGCGGGACGCCTACACCGACCTGTTCTCCCGGCTGCGCCGTCGGAAGCCCCTGTCGCTGGCCGCGGAGATGCAGTGGGAACTGCTGCCGCCGCTGACCTTCGGCACCGACCGGGTGGTCATCACCGGTGGGCTCGAGCCGGCCTACGACATCGGCGGGGACTCCTTCGACTACGCGTTCAACGGCAGCACCGCCGAGCTGATGGTCATCGACTCCGTCGGCCACGGGCTGCCGGCCGCCGTGCTGGCCGGCGTGGCGATCAGCGCCTACCGCCACGCCCGCCGCAACCGGCTCGACCTGCCCGACACCGCCGTCGAGGTCGACGCGGCCATCGCCGGCCAGCTCGGCGGCAGCCGGTTCGCCACGGCCGTGCTCGCCAGCCTCGACATCGACACCGGCCGGCTGCGGTGGATCAACGCCGGCCACCCCCCGCCGCTCATCCTGCGCGGATCGTCCCTGGTGCAGCCACCGCACTGCCCGCCGGCCCGCCCGCTGGGCCTGCAGGACGGCAAGCCGGCGTGCTGCGAGACCCGGCTGGAGCCCGGCGACCGCCTGCTGCTGTACACCGACGGCATCACCGAGGCCCGCTCTCCCGACGGGGAGTTCTTCGGCGAGCAGCGGCTGGCCGACTTCATCAGCGCCGCCGTCTCCGCCGGCGAACCGGCGCCCGAGATGGTCCGCCGCCTGATGCGGCACGTCCTCACCCACCAGGCCGACCAGCTGCAGGACGACGCCAGCATCGTGGTCCTCGAGTGGCTCACCGGCGGGGAACGCCGCGCGCTGCACTGGTCGGACTGACCGGGGACACCGGTCGACCGGGACACCGGTGGAACGGGCACCCGAGACGACTCAGGCCGCCCTCCCGGACAGGGTCACAGCTTGTACAGCGGCGGGTTCGGCAGCACCACCCGTCCGAAGGTGGACGCACTGACCCCGGCGAGGCACGCGTACCAGGCAACAGCGGCGGTCACGAGGCCCAGGTATCCGCCGAGGGTGGTCAGGCCCTCGTCGTGCGCCACGTCCCCGGCTCCCAGCACGAAGAACGTCGCGGCGAGGAGGGTGAAGAGCAGGGCCAGCACCGCGGTGGTCCGCAGGGAGGCGACCCACATGACCACCGTGAAGATACCCCAGCTGATGAGGTACCAGCCGACGACGGTCGCCCGGTCGTCGGCGTCCGGGATGTCGGCCGCGTAGAAGGTGACGAACGCCCAGAACGACAGCCAGAAGGCGCCGTAGGAGCTGAAAGCGGTCGCGCCGAAGACGTTGCCCTTCCGGAACTCCCACATGCCGGCGAGCACCTGGATCGCGCCCCCGTAGGCGAGTGCGACGCCGAAGACGATCGGCTCGCCGGCCGCCGGCAACAGACCTGCGTTGAACAGGCTCAGCAGGAACGTCGTCAGCGCGAAGCAGCCGAGACCCAGCGGCGCAGGGTCGGCGATCATCCGCACGTTCTCCGAGGCGAGCTCTCTCGCCATGGCGACTCGGCCGGCGGTCGGGTCGCTCAGGTCGGCGAGGAACTCGCCGCCCCCTCGCGCGGTCCTCGTGTCGGCGTCGGGTGCTGCGTTGACTGCCACTGCACGACCCCCTCCTGATCCGCGCTGGGAGCGGCACAGCGGCGCGTGCGCCATGAGTGGCCCCGGCACAATGGACGAGACGCCCGTGGTGTGCGGATCCACGACCTCCGCGGAGACCATCGAGGCCGTTTCGCGGCACCGCCGATCGAGCGCGGTGATCACTTCCACTTCCAGCCGGTGGCGGGCAGGTCCCGGTCATCGGGCTGCTCTGGTTGCTCCACCGGCTCTGGGTGGCCGTTCGCATCCACTGCGCCCTCCCCGCACAACAGTGGTCGGGGTCACATCGGGGCGTCAAGACAGCTCCGGCGTGTCAGGCCGCGACGGCCCCGTCTCCGACGGTGGGAGCAGCCGTGGTCGTCCCGGGTCGGCGACCTCCACCCATCTCCGCGCGACGACGCCCCGCCAGGACCCTCTGGGCACGCCAGGCAGGTGGTCACGGGGTCGTGGCGCGCAGGCCAGCCCGGGGATCCAGCGCACGGGCGTCCTGATGGTCACTGCCACGCCGGAGCGGGGCGCAGTCCGGACAGCGAAGGGCGCCCCGTCCCGCGGTGGCGGGACGGGGCGCCCTTCGGGTCTGCTGCGCCGGTCAGGCGATGGAGCGCACGTTGGACAGGTCGGCGCCCGACTGCTTGTTCGCCGCGGCATCGGTGTCGACGATGGCACGCAGGAACAGCCCACCCTGCAGCTTGACCAGCGTCGAGGTCAGCGTCGCCAGGTAGCGGACGCCCACCCGCGGGTCGTAGACGGTGCGCGGCGTGACGTCCAGCGCCGCCTGCTTGACCTTGTTCGCCAGCTCGGCGGGGCTGGGCTGGTAGAGCCAGGCCGGTCCGGCCGGGCCCTGCGGACCCTGCACGCCGGGCAGACCAACCGGACCGGCCGGACCGGCCGGACCCTGCACGCCCTGCGGGCCCTGCAGGCCGCGGACACCAGCAGCACCCCGCTCGCCCTGCAGACCGGGCAGGCCCTGCACACCGGGCAGGCCCTTCTCACCCTGCTCGCCGGTCTCGCCGATCACACCGCGCGGGCCCTGGGCGCCGCGGAGGCCCTGCTCACCTTGCGGCCCCTGCTCACCGGCCACGCCCTGGGGGCCGGTCTCGCCGCGCAGCCCGGGCAGGCCCTGCGGGCCCTGCTCACCCTGCTCGCCGGGGCGACCGGTGGAGCCGGGCAGACCCTGCTCGCCCTGCGGACCGGTCTCCCCCTCGGGCCCCTGCTCGCCCTGCGGGCCGGGCTCGCCCTGAGGGCCCTGCTCGCCGCGCGGTCCGATCGGTCCCTTCTCGCCGCGCTCCCCGACCGGGCCGATCGGACCGCTCGGGCCCTTCTCGCCCTTGTCACCGGGCTCGCCAGCGGGGCCGACCGGGCCGTTCTCGCCCTTGTCACCCCGCTCGCCGACAGGGCCGGCCGGGCCCTTGGGACCCTTATCGCCGGGCTCGCCGGCGGGGCCTACCGGACCGGTCGGGCCCTTCACACCGCGGTCGCCCTCCTCGACGGTGACGTCGACGGGGACCGCAACGGTCTCGTTGCGTGTCGTGCTCTTGGACTGCGCCATGGCTGGGATGGCCTCTCATGTAGGCGGTCATGTGGCGGGCGGCGCTGGAGGATCAGCCACCCGCGGTCGGTGTCGACCCCGCGACCTTGCGGAGACCGGCCGACGCCGAGGCAGTCGGCATCAGCCCCGGTCCGGCCCGAGGGCCAGTCATGACCGTGCCCAGCGCCGGTCGGGGCAAGCGTCCGGCCCCCAGTGACACCGCCCACAACCCCCGACCGTCCTGGGCCGAAGGGCACGGGGCCGGTCTCTCGCCACCAGCGTGGTCGGCGGTGGCGCGGTCTGCGACGTCGACCGCTGCCGGCATCACGTGCGCCCGCTGTGACAGCAGCCCGACCCCCCGGCGTGCGCAGAGGTCGACGTGCTGGTGCTCCGTCGTCCCCCGCGCCTTTCGTCGGGTTCGAGGAACCGACAGCGGGGCACCTGCTCAGGAACGCCCCCCGACCGGAACGAGTCGATGGACCTGGACCCCTGGCCACGACGGCCGAGTCCCGAGACCACGGGACCCCACTACGAAGCCGAGATCCTCCAGCCCGCAGACCTGCGGACCGTGCGAGCCCAGCTGCGGACCTGGGTTCCCGACACGCTCGAGGACCCCGGCGCAGCCGGAGCAGTCCTCGATGACCTCCTGTTGGCCGTCGAGGAACTGGCTTCGAACGGTCTGCGGCACGGTCGGGCACCCGTGCGGGTGCATGCCGCTCGGATGGCGGAGGGGCTGCTCCTCGACGTCAGTGACGGGCAGCCGCAGCGCTGGCCCGAGTCCGCCGTCGGCCGTGATCCGGCACTCGGCGGCATGGGACTGCGGATGGTCGCCGCCGTGACCATCGACCGCGGATGGAGCGTCGCCGGCCACCGCAAGCACGTCTGGGCCTGCTTCCCCACCGGCTGAGCTCCGGGCGAGGGCAGTGCACTGCGCCCGAGGAGACGGTCCCGATCGTCGTCCGTGGTGATCCCACCCGGCGCGCGTACGCGAACGGTCCAGTTGCAGCTCAGGCCTGTCGTCGGCGCGGAGCCCGCGCGGGCGAGGCGAGCCCGGCGTCGGCACCGTGCACGCTGTCCCGGCGGCGCGGGCGACCTCCGTACCAGTCCAGACACACCATGGTGGCGTCGTCGCGCAGATCGCCGCCGGTCGCACGCAGTACTGCCGCGCCCAGTTCCTGCACGACCTCTCGGGGGTGCAGGTCCGCGGTGTCGCGGAGGGTGGCCGCGACGTCGAGGACCGCGGCGGCGCGCTCCTGCATGCCGTCGGTCAGCAGGATGACCCGGTCCCCTGGCGCGAGCGGGAAGCGCTGCAGCCGGAACGACTGGCCCGGCACGACACCGAACGGTGGTTCGATGCCCAGACCGATCTCGTGCACCCGGCCCTCCCGCAGCCGCAGAGGCAACGGGTGACCGGCGTTGACGACCGCGGCCGAGCCGGTCGCCAGATCCACGCGCAGGAGTTGCCCGGTGACGAACTGCCCTGCAGATGCGTTGTCGGTCAGGGCGTCGTTGGCGTACCGGGCCTGCGCGGCGAGGTCCAGTCCCCTCCGGCGGGCGTTGCGCAGCGCCCCGACGAGCAGTGGCGCCAGCAGAGCGGCCTCGACCTCGTGGCCGACGGCATCGGTGATCGACACGTGCAGCGCGTCCCGGTTGAGCGTGTAGTCGAAGGTGTCACCGCCCACCGAGGCAGCCGGTTCCAGCCAGCCGGCGAGGGTGAACTGCCGGCCTCACAGGTGTAGGAGGCCGGCAGCAGTCGACGCTGGATCTCGGCGGCCAGGGAGAACGGTGTGGTGCGCTGTCTCCACTCGAACACGTCGGTGTACCGGCGGGCGGCGATGACGACGTAGGCCAGCGCCTGAGCGGCGGCGGCGACGTCGGCGACCACCGTCGGAGCAGGGTGGGCAGGCAGGACCAGTTCCAGGAGCCCGACCGCATCCCCCTGTTCCGTGACCGGGGCGATCACTCGGACCCCCTCGTCCAGCGCCTCCACGTCGACCTCCTGGGTCCGCAGCACGCGCTCGTAGACGGTGCCGGGCAGGGCCAGCGTCTCCGCCCGTGCGCCCGCCTGCAGACGGGCACCCTCGGCCCCGGCCGCACCTGTCGTGAGACGCACGACGGCGCGACCGCTGAAGTCGGCGATCAGGAAGGTCAGCTCACGCGCGTCGAGCATCTCCGCGAGCGCCTCCCCCGCGGCCTCCACAGCCTCGATCGGCGCGATCCCCTCCACTCGATCGAGCAGCGCGCCGACGTCCAGGTCAGGGCCCGGCGGGGTCGACATGAGCAGACTCTAGGCAGGACGGGCGCCGCGGTGCCCGCGGCAGGGCGGCGCCGGGCGCGCTCCAGCGGGAGGAGCAGGTGGGGTTGCAGCGTTCCGCGCCGTGGATGCTGTCCAGGTGCCTGCCGCCAAGCGCTCCCCCTCACGAACTGCGCTGCTCACCGAGCCGCCGCGAGCGGGTCTGGACGTCGCCGCCCTGGCGGCTGCCTGGCCGTTGCTCGCGGCTGCCCGCCGCGGGGACGGCCATCCGGTGCTGGTGCTGCCGGGGCTGATGACCGGCGACCCCGCCACCGTGGTGCTCAGGACCGCGCTGCGCGCCCTGGGTCACGACGTGTCCGGCTGGAGCCTGGGCATCAACCGGGGCCCGACGGGCCGCGTCGTCGACACGCTGCGCGCACGAGTCGAGCAGCTGCACCGGACCTCGGGACGGCGGGTCAGCCTGGTCGGCTGGAGTCTCGGCGGGCTCTACGCGCAGGAACTGGCCAGAGCCGCGCCGGGCAGCGTCCGCGGACTGGTCACCCTTGGCACGCCGGTGGTGCGCTCGGCGCCCTGGGTCCGCACCGCGTCGGGGATCGTCGACGGCGGCACCCGCCTGCTCCGCGGGGCGGCAGCGCTGCCCCGGCCCTGGGCCGAGCGCGGCTCCCTGCGCGTGCCCGCGACGTCGGTCTACACGCGGGCCGACGGCATCGTGCACTGGTCGTCGTGCCGGTACGAGGTCCGCCCTCGGCGGGAGAACGTGGAAGTGCGCGGCAGCCACCTCGGCCTCGCCTGCAACCCGGCGGTGCTGTGGCTGCTGGCCGACCGGCTGGGGATGGCCGAGGGCACCTGGACACCGTTCCGGCCCCCACCCGGACTCAGCCTGCTCTTCCCCCGCCGTCGGTGACACGGGCAGGCCTGCTCCGAGGTCGTCGCCGGGTGGGCCGCGTGGGACACCCGAGCCGGTCGACCTGGTGCCGACACGACCCCAGCCGTCGGCCGGGGGTCCGTACTCGTCCGCGTGGGTCCACCTGCGCAGGTCGAGCGTCATCGGAACGAGGGCGAACGGGGACCGGCAGCCCCGGACGGACCCCGACGGCGGTCACGGTGGTGGTCGAGGTCCGCTCCTCGCCACCCGCCGCGGCGCTCTCCTCGCCCGGGTGCGCCTCGACCGGATGGCGGGCCGTCACCGCTGCCCCCGGGCAGGGGCGAACCGGGCGGCGAGCTCGGAGCGCGAGCGGACGCCGAGCTTCGCGTAGATCCGGGTCAGGTGGAACTGGACGGTCTTGACCGACAGCAGCATCGACGCGGCCACCTCCTTGTTGGTCAGACCGGTCGCGACGAGCGTGGCGACGGTTCGTTCCTGCTCGGTGAGGTTCTCGGTGCCGGGCTCTGCGGCGCGGGGCGCGGGCCGTCCGGTCTTTAGCTCCCGGTCGCAGCGCTCCACGTAGACCTGCGCGCCCAGGGCGGCGAAGGACTGACGCGCCGTGGTGAGCAGCGCCGCAGCGTCCCGCCGCCGGCCGACCCGGCGCAGCGTCACGCCGTGGGCGAAGTCCACGCGGGCCCGCTCGTACGGCATCGGCAGCCCGGCCAGCTGGGCTCGTGCCTGGTCGAACGCCTCCTCCGCACCGAGGAGGTCACCGCGCGCGGCGAGCAGCCGGCCACGGACGTAGCCGAGCCGGGCACCTGCGGAGCGGTGTCCCCGTCGGCGGACCGTCGCCTCGTGCGGTGCCAGGAACGCCTCGGCCTCGGGGAGCCGACCGGTCACGACGAGCGCGTTGGCGTAGACGTCGTGCCAGGGCCAGAACCCGGGCTCGTCGAGTCCGCCGCGCGGTGTCCGGAGCACGAGGGGGGTCAGGTGGCGGACGACCGCGTCGTAGTCCGACGCCGCCTCTGCCACGGAGGCCCGGGCGAGCAGCGCGGGCACCGTTCTGACGGTGTAGTCGTGCTCGGCGGCCGCGCCCAGCAGCAGGTGGCGCTCCGCGGCCTCCTGCTCCCCGCGGAGCGCACGCACCTGCGCGCCGGTCCAGTGCACGAGGGGACGCAGCAGGTCCAGCCCGGTGGTGCCGAGCAGCACCTCGGCCTGGTTGACGGCGTCCAGCGCCCCGGGCCAGTCACCCAGGACGAACCGGGTCCGGGCCAGCCACACCAGGGCCCACAGGGAGATCCGCTTGGAGCCGGTCTGCCGGACGGTGGGGACGGCGGACTCGAGCTCGCGCCGGGCGGCCTCGGGTTCGTCCTGGGCGAGGGACAGCCAGCCCAGCCCCATGCGCGATCGCTGGTGCTGGGGCCCCGACGGGCTCTCTGCCACCGCCTGCCGGTAGGCGGTGAACGCCGCGTCGACCGCGCCGCAGGCGGCGAGCCCCAGGCCGACGATGGCGCGCGACTCGACCGCGGCCGGCGCACCCGGCTCGGCGTACTCACCCGCCCGGCCCGCCCACCGCACCAGTTCGTCGCCGTCCCAGTCGGCCAGGGCGTGCAGGACGTGGCGCTGGCAGACCACCGCCGCAGCGCGCCGGTCGGAACCGCGGTGCCGCCAGGCGGTGTCGAGATAGGAGACGGCCTCGGCCCGGCGGCCGCGCTGGACCGCGACGTAGGCGAGGACGGCGTCGCGACGTGGACCGGACGGAAGGGCCTCGACCTCCGGGAGGGCGTCCACCGCCTGGCCCAGCAGGCCGGCTCCGGCGAGTGCGTCGACGGCCTCGAGCAGCCGCTCCTCCCGAGCGGCGCGGCTGGGGCTGATCCGGCCGGCGTCGATGAGCGCGCCGGCGACGACGGCCCAGGCCCCCTCGTCGGCCTTGCGGCGGGCCAGCTCCACCAGTTCCTCGGCGAGGCCGGCGTCGGGCAGGGGCGCGGCCTCGACCCGGTGGCGCAGCCGATCGGTGTCGTCGGTGACGAGGGTGGCCGCGCGCAGGTGCAGCCGGTGCCGTGCGGCGGGCGTCAGGGTGGCGTGGACGGCATCGCGGACGAACCGCTCCGGGAAGGCCAGCGTGTCCAGGCCGTGGCCGGCGGTCGCCTCCAGCAGGCCCGCGGCGCAGGCCTCGTCGAGGGCGCCGATGGGGTCGGACACCTCGGCCAGCGCCGCGGCGTCGGCCAGCACCGGTGTCGGGCCCAGCACGGCCGCGGCCTCGACGAGCGCCCGGGCCGGCCGAGGACAGCCGTCGAGGGTCCGGCGTACCCGCTGCTGGACCCGGCTCGGCACCGGGAGCCGGGTCTGCCAGTCCGACCAACGGGCGGGTGGGGTCTCGTTCAGCAGCTCGAGCAGGTGCCGTGGGATCCCCGCGGTGTGCGTGCAGAGTCGGCGGGCCACCGACAGGGGGAGGTCGACGGCCGCGATGCGCGCCGCCAGCAGCCGGGTCTCCGCCGGTCCCAGCGGCGGGACCGGCACCGGGACGGCGGGGAGCCGATCGAGCACCTCGACCGCCCGGGGCTCCCCGGCGGCCGGCCAGCCCGTCGCCCGGGCGAGCAGCACCAGGACGGCGACGTCCCGCAGCCGGGCGAGCCCGGAGGTGATCGCCTGCAGGGAGACCGGGTCCGCGCAGTGGGCGTCGTCGACCACGACGACCAGCGGCCCCTCCCCCGCACGCGACTCCCACCGCCCGGCCAGCGCGGTGCCCAGGTCGACCGCGTCGGCCGCGTCCGGCGGGGCGGGCAGGTGCCGCGGGTCGTCGTCCAGCAACCGCCGCGCCAGCGCCCCGTTCCGGGAGCTCTCCCAGGGCAGCCCGGCGGCCGCGGTCACCTGCAGGTCGGCGTGCCGGTGCAGGAACCGACGGAGGACGGTCGTCCTGCCGATCCCCGCCGGGCCCTCGACGAGGGCCACGACGGGGCCGCCGGTGCGGGCGCGGTCGAGCAGCGCGTCGAGCTGCACCGCCGCGGTGGCCGGCCCCACGACGTGGACGTCGTCGTCCCCCTGGTGCACGTCGCCACCGTAGGGCCGGGCCTGCGCGGGAACCGGAGGTGCGTGCACGCCGCTCAGCCCAGGTCGCCGCCGGCCACGGGCAGGACGGTCCCGGTGATGTAGGAGGCCTCCTCCGACGCGAGGAAGGTGATGGCCGCCGCCTGCTCGTCCAGGGTGCCGTAGCGCTTCAGCAGCGAGGACTCGACCGTCTGGTCGACGATCGTCCGGTACCAGGCCTCCTCCTGCTCCGTCGCCGGTGCGGGGCCGCGGGGCGTCCGGCGGGGTGGAGCCTCGGTGCCGCCGGGCGCGGTGGCGACGACGCGCACGCCGTGCGGCGCCATCTCCAGGGCCAGCGCGGTGGTGATCGCGTTGACCCCGCCCTTGGCCGCGGCGTAGGGGATCCGGTTGAGCCCCCGGGTGGCCACCGAGGAGACGTTGACTATGGTGCCGCGGCCCCGCTCGACCATGTGCGGGACGACGGCGCGGCAGCACCACAGCGTCGGCCACAGGGAACGGCTGATCTCCGCCTGGACCTGGTCGGCCGGATAGTGCTCGAACGGCTTGGCCCAGATCGTCCCGCCCACGGTGTGGACGGCGACGTCGATGCGGCCGAACCGCGCCAGCGCGGCGTCCACGACCGCGGACGCGCCCTCCCAGGTCTCCAGGTCGGCGACCACCGGGACCGCCTCGGCGCCCGGACGGGTCAGCTCGCCGGCCAGGTCGCGCACGAGCTCCGCCCGGTCGGCCAGCACCAGGGTCCCGCCCTCCGCGCTGATTCGCCGGGCCGTGCGCTGGCCGATCCCCTGGCCGGCACCGGTGACCAGGACCACCTGGCCGGCGAACCGGCCCGGCGTGACGAACCGGGGACGGCGTCCCGCGGCGAGGTCGTGCATGGCCCGTCGGGTGGTCTCCTTCGACCGCTCCGCGTGCTCGGTGACGAGGATCCGTGCCCGCTCGCGGTGGCCGTTCCGGAACGCCTCGACGATGTCGAGGTGGTCCTGCGCGCACCGCGGGTGCACCCAGGTGGCCGAGCGCAGCGACTCCTCCATGTGCCCCTTGACGCCGAGCGCCTGGTAGGCGCGCAGCAGGTGCTCGTTGCCGGTGAGGGTGAACAGGTAGTCGTGGAAGGCGGCGTTGGTCTCGGTGTAGGCCGCCGCGTCGACGAACCGGTCGCCCTCGACGTAGGGCACGGTGGCCTCGGCCAGCACCCGGTAGCCGACGAGCTGCTGGTGCGTCAGGCGACCGATGGTGAGCTCGAGCGCGCCCAGCTCCAGCGCCCGCCGGGCGTCGAAGATGGCGTCGGACTCGTGCACGGACGGGTGTTCCTCACCGATCTCGTACCCGTCGCCCGTGATCGTGTAGCCCTCGGCGGTCAACGCCGGTTCGATCTCCGCGTCCGCCTGATCTCCGTCCGCCTGATCCGCGTCCGCCTGACCCGCCGGCGCCTCGGGTGTCGGTGGGGTGAGCTGCTCCAGCGCCACCTCGGGCAGCATCTCCTGACCGGCGACGGCGCGGGCGCCGACGGCGGGCACGAGGTCGTCGGCGTCGTCCACGGGCAGGACGTCACCGGTGGGGAACGGCTCCCCGATCCGCTGTCCCGCCACGCGCCACATCTGCTCCGGCGACTCAACACGCGGCCGCGCCGCGTCGGCGCCGAGGGGGAACAGCTCGACCGGCGGGAACAGGGCCTGCCCGGCCGACGTCCGGCCCTCCCGGCCGTCCAGGGCCAGCAGCTCGGCGACCGTGTCCGGCACGACCACCGGCACCGGCGGCGGCTCGGGAGCGACCTCCTCGGGCTCCGGCACGACCGCCCCGGGCTCGGGTCCGGCGACCTCCCCGGCGGCCTCGGTCGGGACCGCGGCCAGCGCGAACTTCTCGTAGTAGAAACCCGAGGGGGCCACCCCCAGCGCGGCGACGTGCCCGCGGACCGCCTCGACCATGGCCGGCGGGCCGCAGAGGTACACCGCGGCATCCCCGTCGTGCAGGTGCTCGGGCCCGTAGAGGCCGGTGACGTAGCCCTGGTTGGGTGCCGTCGTCGCGGGGTCGGCGACGCAGTAGTCCCAGGTGAGTCCGTCGATGGCGCCCGCGAGCTGCTCCAGGGTGTCCATCTCGACGAGGTCGTCGTCGGTCGTGACGCCGTAGACGAGGTGCATCCCGCGGTCGCTGCGGTTGCCCGCCAGGGTCCGCAGGATGGACAGGACCGGCGCCAGCCCGGTGCCGCCGGCCAGGAGCAGCAACGGGGCGTCGGAGTCGCGGAGGAAGAAGCTGCCGTGGGGTCCGGTGAAGGTGATCTCGTCCCCGACCTCGGCGCGCTCTGCCAGGTACGTGGACATGACGCCGCCGGGTGTCAGCTTCACGAGGAAGGTCAGTGCCTCGTCCTGCGGGGCGCTGCTGAAGGAGTACGAGCGGGACTCCTCGGTGCCGGGGACGGCGATGTTGACGTACTGCCCAGGGAGGAACGCCAGGGCGTCCCGGTCGTCGATCTCGACGGTGAGGCCGACGGTGGTCGGGGAGAGCCGGTCCAGCACGGTGATGCGACCGCGGTGCGTGGCGGCGCTGGTCTTGGCCACGGCCGAGGTCGTCGGGATCTGCAGCACCAGGTCCGAACGCGGCTTCATGCTGCAGGGCAGCACGTACCCGGTGGCCGCCTCGTCGGCCGAGAGCGCGTCCTCGAGGTAGGCGCCCCCGTCGAACTCGCCGGACTCGCAGAGCGACTTGCAGGTCCCGCAGGCGCCGTCACGGCAGTCCAGCGGGATGTTGATCCGCGCCCGGTAGGAGGCGTCGGCGACGGTCTGGTCCTCGCGGCAGGTGATGAACCGGGTGACCCCGTCCTCGAACGCGAGTGCAACGCGATGGTCCATGGGAGGTCGCTCCCCAGCTCAGAGGTGGTAGACGTCGACGACGTGGTGGATGTAGTCGTTCTTGAGCACCACGGTCTTGCGACGGATGAGGGGCGCGGGCCCGGAGAAGTCGATCGTGTAGAACGACGTCCCGTAGTAGGGGTCCACGGTCTTGTACCGGAAGTACATCGTGTGCCAGTTGAACCGGATGTCGACCAGGTCGCCGCGGCGCTCGATGACCTCGACGTTGGAGATGTTGTGACTCGTGCGCGGCTCGGGCAGCGACGTCGCGCTGGAGCGCTCGGTGCGGATGCGGAAGACGCGGTCCTCCAGGCCCCCCTTGTTCGAGTAGTAGATGAGGGACATCTCCCGGTGCGGGTCCTCGGTGAGCCGGTCGTCGTCGGCCCACGACGGCATCCAGAAGACGACGTCGTCGGCGTAGCACTCCAGCCACTTCTCGAACTCGCGGTCGTCGAGGTAGCGGGCCTCGCGGTAGAGGAACTGCTCGATCGCGTTCTGGGTGATGAGCTTCCCGCCCGCGGGCGCTGCCTCGACCGGGGCGTGCTGGGGGTTCTGCGTGGCGGTCATGACGGTCAGCCCTCCGGAGTCGCGGTGGCCACGCCGGACCGCTTCTCGAGTGCGGCGCGCATGGTCTGCAGCCAGTAGCCGTGCTGGATCGGGTACAGCCCCTCGTCCTCGTTGCGCTGCCCCGCGGAGATGACGCCGTCCATGCCGAGGGCCTCGGCGACCGGGTCCGGCCCGTTCAGCCAGTGCTCGGCACCGCGGCTCATGTCGTTCCAGGGCGCGGCGGTCGCCCGGAAGGTGAGCTGGCAGGAGCGGAACTCCTCCAGGTCGTCCGGCGTGGCCATGCCCGAGGCGTTGAAGAAGTCCTCGTACTGGCGGATCCGGTGCTCGCGGGCCTCGGCGCTCTCGCCCTTGGGGGCGATGCAGTAGATGGTGACCTCGGTCTGCTCGGGCGAGATCGGCCGGAAGTGCCGGATCTGGGTGCTGAACTGGTCCATCAGGTAGACGTTCGGGTAGAGGCACAGGTTGCGGGAGCCCTTGATCATGAACTCGCCCTTGGCCTCGCCGAACTGCGCCTTGAGCTCGTCCATGCGGTCCCACAGCGGGCGGTCCTCCGGGTTGGCCGCCCAGGTCCACAGGCACAGGTGCCCGTTGGGGTAGGACCAGTAGCCGCCACCGGACTTGCCCCAGCCGCCGGCGTCCAGGGCCTTGGTCGTGTTCTTCGACTCGCCCGTGCTGCGCCGCGAGGTCGTGGCCGCGTAGTTCCAGTGGGTCGCGCTGACGTGGTAGCCGTCGGCGCCGTTCTCCGCCTGGACCTTCCAGTTGCCGTCGTAGGTGTAGGTCGAGGAGCCGCGCAGCACCTCCAGCCCCTCCGGCGACTGGTCGACGAGCATGTCGATGACCTTGGTGGTGTCACCGAGGTGCTCGGCGAGCGTGCTCACGTCCGGGTTGACGCTGCCGAAGAGGAACCCGCGGTAGCTGTCGAACCGCGCCACCTTGACCAGGTCGTGCGAACCGTCCTTGTTGAAACTGCCCGGGTAGCCGGCGCCGTCGGGGTCCTTGACCTTCAGCAGGGCACCGTCGTTGCGGAACGTCCAGCCGTGGAACGGGCAGGTCAGCGTCATGCGGTTGTCCGTCTTGCGGCGGCAGAGCATCGCCCCGCGGTGTGCGCAGGCGTTGATCAGGCAGTGCAGCTCGCCGTGCTTGTCGCGGGTGATGACGACGGGCTGGCGGCCGATGTAGGTGGTGAAGTAGTCCCCGGGGTCCGGGACCTGGCTCTCGTGCGCGAGGTAGACCCAGTTCCCCTCGAAGATGTGGGTCATCTCCAGCTCGAAGACCTCCTCGTCGGTGAAGATCCGACGGTTGGCGCGGTAGACCCCGGCCTCGGGGTCGTCGATCACGGCATCGGTGAGGACGTCGTGCAGCTGGGTGGCATCGACTGTCATGGCGGACCTCCGGTCCAGTGGGCAGTGGGTCGAGTGCGCTCCCTCCACTGTCAGTGGTGCGGGTCACGTCCGCGCCAGCACTCTGCCCAGTCCTGACCCAGGGTCGACCCAGACGCTGAGCGTCTCGATGTGGTGCAATTCAGTCTTTGCGGCTACACGGGCACCGGTCCTACGTTGGGTGCATCACAGCGACGCACCCAGCGCTCGGTCAGCGCGGGCCGGACCGCGAGAGGAGGGGACGTGGAGATCAGGCAGCTGCAGTACTTCGTCGCCGTGGCGCAGACCCGGCACTTCGGACGGGCGGCCGAACGGCTGCACATGGCCCAGTCCCCGCTGTCCCAGGCGATCCGGCAACTGGAGGCCCAGCTCGGCGCCACGTTGTTCGACCGGACGACGCGCCGGGTCGAGCTCACGCCGGCCGGCGAGGCCCTGCTGCTCGACGCCGAACGCATCCTCGGGTCGATCGAGGCCGCGCAGACCCGGGTGCGGCTGGTCGGTGCCGGCAGGACCGGGCTGCTCCGGGTGGGTGCGACCGGACTGGCCGCCTACCGCCAGCTCCCCCAGCTGGCCCGGATCGCCACTCGCGAGCTGCCCGGCCTGCAGCTGAGGTTCGAGCCGGACCTCCTCACCCCCGCGCAGGAACAGGCGCTGGAGGAGGACCGGATCGACCTGGCCGTCCTCCGTCCCCCCCTGCGCCGCGCCGGCCTGGCGTCGCGTCTGGTGGCCCGCGAGCGCCTGGTGGTGGCGGTTCCGCAGAGCCACCGTCTCGCCGGGGACGAGCCGGTGAGGCTCGCCGAGCTGCGGGACGAGGACTTCGTCGTCTACGGGGTCCCGGACTCCGTCGTGGACGGGGCCGTGACCCAGGCCTGCCTCAGCGCCGGCTTCCTCCCCCGCCGCGTGCACGCGGCGGCCCAGACCTCGATCCTGCTCACGCTCGTGGCAGCCGGCCTCGGCGTGGCGGTGCTGCCGGAGGCCGCGCTGGCCCTGCGCGTCCAGGGCGTACAGCTGATCCCGGTCGCCGACGAGGTGTCCATCGACCTGGCGATCGCGTGGCGCCGAGAGGACCCCTCCCCCGCTCTGGCCCGGTTGCTCCGCGCCCTGGAGGCCAACGGCTTCACCACCCCCGACGTGGACCTCCCGTCCGCAGACCTCGACGTCCCCCTGGGAGGAACCCGGTGAAGATCGACCGGATCGAGGCGATCCCGTTCGCGATCCCGTACCGCAAGCCCCTGCGCTTCGCCAGCGGCGAGGTCCACGTCGCCGACCACGTGCTGGTCCGGGTGCACACCGACGACGGCGTGGTCGGTGTGGCGGAGGCCCCGCCGCGGCCCTACACCTACGGCGAGACCCAGGCGTCCGTCGTCGCGGTGATCGACGAGCTCTTCGCGCCCGAGCTGCTGGGTCTGTCCCTGCTGGAACGGGAGACCGCCCACGCCCGCATGGACCGGACCGTCGGCAACCCGGCCGCCAAGGCAGCCGTGGACATGGCGAGCTGGGACGCGCTGGGCCGCACGCTGGACCTCTCCGTCTCACAGCTGCTGGGCGGCTTCACCGACCGGATGCGGGTGTCCCACATGGTCGGGTTCGCCCCCGACGCCGAGATGGTCGCCGAGGCCGAGCGCGTCCGTGACACCCATGGCATCCGCGTGTTCAAGGTGAAGGTGGGCCGGCGCCCGATCGAACTCGACGTCGGCGCCTGCCGGGCACTGCGGGAGGCCCTGGGCCCGGACGTGGAGCTCTACGTGGACGGCAACCGCGGCTGGACGCCGTCGGAGGCTGCCCGTGCCCTGGGCGCGATGGCTGACCTGGACCTCACGCTGTCCGAGGAGCTCTGCCCGGCCGACGACGTGCTCGGCCGACGCTGGCTCACCACGCAGACGAGCGTGCCCACGGTCGCCGACGAGAGCGCCACGACGCCCGGCCAGGTCACCCGCGAGCTGCTCGACGGCGCGGCCACCATGATCAGCATCAAGACGGCCCGCACCGGGTTCAGCACCTCGCAGCGGATCCTGCACCAGTGCGAGGGCCTCGGCGCCGAAGTCGTGATCGGCAACCAGATCGACGGCCAGATCGGCACCGCCTGCAGCGTGGCCTTCGGCGCCGCCCACCGTTCCTCGTCGCGACGAGCCGGTGAGCTCTCCAACTTCCTGGACATGAGCGACGACCTGCTCACCGAACCGCTGGAGATCTCCGGCGGCGAGCTCGTCGTCCGTCCGGGACCCGGGACCGGCATCGAGATCGATCCCGACAAGCTCGCGCACTACCGCCGGGACCGCTGAGAAAGGACCTCCCTGCCCCCCACCAGAGAAGGACCCCGTCCTCCCCTCCCTTCGCAGGCTCAGGGTGGGACCCGAGACGGGGCCACGGCGGGGCCCTGCAGGGAGGCCACCCATCCGCACCACACCGACACAGGAGGACCACCATGAGCGCACCCACCGCCCCCAGCCCGACCGCGGCCGGCTCCGGCCGCAACGCCACCGAGCGCTTCGCCGAGAAGCAGCGCTCGACGGCGCAGGTCGACCACGCCCGCGTCTCGGCCATCGCCACCAACGCCATCACCGCCCTGCACGAGGTCATCCGCGAGCACCGGGTGACGTACGCCGAGTACGACGCCCTGAAGGCGTGGCTGATCCGGGTCGGCGAGGACGGCGAGTGGCCGCTGTTCCTCGACGTGTGGGTCGAGCACGTCGTGGAGGAGGTCGCCAACGCCGACCGCAAGGGCGCCGTCGGCACCATCGAGGGCCCGTACTACATCCCGGGCTCGCCGGAGTTCCGCAGCGAGGGCACCCTGCCGATGCGCGACGGTGAGGCCGGCACCCCGTTCGTCTTCCAGGGCACGGTCACCGACCTCGAGGGCAACCCGCTGGACGACGCCCGGGTCGAGCTGTGGCACGCCGACGACGACGGGTTCTACTCGCAGTTCGCGCCGGGCATCCCGGAGTGGAACCTGCGCGGCACCATCCTCACCGGTCCCGACGGCCGCTTCGCGTTCACCACCGTCAAGCCTGCGCCCTACCAGATCCCGACCGACGGCTCCTGCGGCGCGCTGATCGCCGCCGCCGGCTGGCACGCCTGGCGCCCGGCCCACCTGCACCTCAAGGTGTCGGCCCCGGGCAAGCAGCTGGTCACCACGCAGCTGTACTTCGCGGGCGGGCAGCACGTCGAGGACGACGTCGCCCAGGCGGTGAAGCCGGAGCTGGTGCTCCGGCCGACCCCGGCCGCATCGGGCACCGGCGAGGAGGTCACCTACGACTTCGCGCTGGACCCCGCGTGACCGAGCTCGCGAGGTCACGCACGAACGGAGCACCCGGGCACGGGCCGACGAGCGCCAGCGAGGAGAAACCGTGACCGAGCTGTACGCGGTGCGGATGGACGTCGCGCTGCCGCCGGACATGGACCCGGCGGCACGCGACGACCTCCTCGCCCGGGAGAAGGCGTACTCCCAGCAGTGGCAGCGCTCCGGCCACTGGCCGCACATCTGGCGGTGCGTCGGGCAGTACGCCAACCTCAGCGTCTTCGCCGTCGACAGCAACGAGCAGCTGCACCAGATCCTGTGGGGCCTGCCGCTGTTCCCCCACATGAGCATCACGGTCACGCCGCTGGCCGCGCACCCGTCGGACATCGCGCAGGACCCGGCGCACAAGAGCACCGCGCAGACCCCGGCGCAGGACGACGCGGCGCAGTAGGCACCGCGCAGGACCCGACAGCCAACGCATCGTCCGGCTGACCCCGCACGACCCGCAGCACCGCACGACCCGCACCACCGCACGACCCGCACCGCTGCACCACCAGGCCGCCCGGCGTCGACACCTCCGCCCGGCGCATCCCCCCTCCCCCACCCGTGGCGACGTCGGTCGCCGGGTGTCCCCTGCCCTGCCACGGCCACCCGGCCGTCCCGCGCCAGGGCCCGTCCCGAGGAGAACAGCAGTGGCATTCCCCACGCAGGACGGAGCCGTCCGGCAGGACGTGCTCCGTCGCAGGTCGGTCACCTGGATCGTCTCGCTGGCCACGGTCGGCCTGGTGGTCGAGGCTACGACCTGGTCGTCTACGGGACCGTCGTCCCCCTCTTCCTGCGCGACCCCGGCCAGATCGGCGAGGTGACGCCGGCCCTGGCCGGGGCGCTGGGCAGCTACGCGCTGATCGGCGTGCTGGTCGGGGCCCTGCTGGCCGGCAGCGTCGCCGACGTCATCGGCCGGCGGAAGGTCATGCTCACCGCCTACGCGTGGTTCTCCGTCGGCATGGCACTGACCGCGCTGGCGGCGAGCACGACGACCTTCGGCCTGCTCCGCTTCGTCACCGGCATCGGGGTCGGCGCGCTGGTCGCCACCACCGGAGCGCTCGTGGCCGAGTTCGCACCCGCAGGGAAGAAGAACCTGGCCAACGCGATCACCTACTCCGGGGTGCCGCTGGGCAGCCTGCTCGCCGCCCTGCTGGCCATCCTGCTGCTGGACGTCATCGGCTGGCGGGGCATGTTCTGGATCGGCGCCCTACCGCTGGTGACGCTGTTCCCCCTCGCCTTCCTCAAGATGCCCGAGTCGCCGGCCTGGCTGGCGTCGCGCGGCCGCCTGGACGAGGCGCAGGCGGTCTCGGCGCGGACCGGGGTCACCCTCGCCGAGCCCCGCACCGAGGGCCCGGAGGTCGTCGCCCCGGTCGCCGAGGGACGTGCCGGCTTCGCCGGGCTGACCGGCCGCACGTACCTGCTGCCGACCTTCCTGCTGGGCCTGCTCAGCGCCACCGGCCTGCTGCTCGTCTACGCCCTGAACACCTGGCTGCCCGAGCTGATGGGCCGCGCCGGCTTCTCCACCAACGGGTCACTGGCCTTCCTGCTGGTCCTCAACGGCGGCGCCGTCCTGGGCGCGCTGGCCGCCTCCCGGTTCGCCGACCGGTTCGGCCCCAAGCGCGTGGTGGCCGCCTCGTTCCTGTTCGGCGCCGTGGCGCTCGCGCTGCTGACGGTCAGCCTCCCGCTCGGCGTGCTCCTGGCCTTCGTCGCCGTCGTCGGCCTGGGCACGAGCGGGACGCAGATCCTCATCTACGGCTTCGTCGCGACCTACTACCGCACGAACGTGCGCAGCGCTGGTGTCGCCTGGTGCGCCGGGTTCGGCCGCCTCGGTGGCATCGGCGGTCCGCTCATCGGCGGCCTGCTCGTCGCTTCGGGCATCGCACTGAACACGATCTTCTACGTGCTCACCGCACTGGCCGTCGTCGGCGCCCTGCTCACGCTGGTCGTGCCGACGGCGGATGCCCGGCACGCGCAGGCGGCCCGCCGGACGGCGCCCGTCGCGCTGGCCCTGGAGCCGGGCGACCTGCTCGCCCGCCGGGCGCGGTAGCGGGTCGGCAGCCACGGACACAGGACAGGCCCGCCCCGGACGCCGGATCCCGGCGTCCGGGGCGAGCACTTCCCATGCCGTCCCCGCGGCGGCAGGGGTGGTGAGGTCGGCGAGGGCTTGCACGCGTCGTTGCGCCCGGACGACGCCGTAGGAGGCGCAACCGGCGCCCGAGATGGTCCGCCGCGTGATGCGGCACGTCCTCACCCACCAGGCCGACCAGCTGCAGGACGACGGCATCGCGGTCCTCAAGTGGTTGACCGGCGGGGAGCGCCGCGCGCTGCCCTGGTCGGACTGACCGGGGACACCGGCCGACCGGTCACTCGTGGAGCTCGGCTCCGGAGACGACTCCGGCTCGTCGAACGCCGGGACACACCCTGGAGTCGATCGGGACCACTCGGTCGCCGGCCACCACGACCGGCGGCGACGTCGAGGTCCGCTTCGCCGTGACGGTGGTTGTGCGATGTCCCCGCAGCTGCTCGCAGGGTCCTCGGTCCGAGCCGTCGGCGTGCCGGGCTCACGGACGCTGTCCGTTCCCCCGACACGGCTCTCCGGCGGCCGAGGTGCCGACCCCCTGACGTTCGTGCAGGACCGCCGCACGTGCGGTTCAGCCGCCGGGGCGACCCGACAGGGGTGAGCGGTAGGTGTGTCCACCCCATTCGTCGGCCCAGGCAGAGAGCGGCCGCAGGGCGTCCAGCAGGCCGGCGCCGTGCGCGGAGAGGCGATACCGACGGTCGTCGTCGGCCTCGATCAGACGGGCGCCGACGAGTTCGGCCAAGCGGTCACGGAGCACGCTGGAGGACATCCCCTCACAGCGTTCCTGCAGTGCGCGGAAGCCCAGCTGCTCCTCGCGCAGCTCCCACACGACGCGCAGCGCCCAGCGACGGCCGAGCAGGTCGAAGGCCACCAGCAGCGGCTTGCCCGTCCGTGTACCCCGCGCGGCGCGGCCCGGCCGCGGCCCTTGTGCTTCGTTTTCCGAAGCACTACCGTTCTGCTTCGACACTCGAAGCATTCTAGCGGACGAGGGGAGCAGGACGTGATCGAGAGATACGGCAACACCAGGGGTCTCCACGGACTCCCCGTCATCAGTCAGGTCGTCGTGCACGGCGACACCGTCCACCTCTGCGGCGTGACCCCCGATCCATCCGGCGACATCACCGCCCAGACCCGCCAGGTCCTCGAGCGGGTGGACGAGCTGCTGTCACGAGCGGGGACCGACCGGTCGCGTCTGCTGACCGCGCAGGTGTGGCTGCGCGACATGGCGCTGTTCGGACAACACAACGCTGCCTGGAACGAATGGGTCGACCAGGACAACCCGCCCGTGCGGGCCTGCGTGCAATCCGAGCTGTGGCAGCCCGGCCTGCTGGTGGAGGTCATGGTGACAGCGGCGAGGGCGTGACCGTCCTCGCGCACCGCATCGTCGCAGACGACCGTGGCCCCACACCTGACGCACGCGGCCTCGCCGCCGGGCTGTTCCCGCGCGTCGACGGTGGTCGCGGGGGCCGGTGCGGGCTCGCTCATCGCGGCCGGCCCAGTCCTCCTCGAAGGCACGGGCGTTCCACCGGAACACCGGGGCCCGCTCCCTCGGGAGGGCCGATGCGCCCCGGCGTCACGCTGCTGCTGGCCCGGTCCCGGGCTCCCAGGGGTCCAGGCAGTCGTTCCTCCCAGTGCCCCCTGCTACGCCGGCTCTCCCGGGCCGGGACGACGCTGCACCGGTCCCTGACGGGCCCCTGCAGCACCACGGCCGACAGGGCGCTCCCGGCCGCCCGTCGCGCCCGCACCCACCGCACCGGGGGGCCGACCGCTCCGGACCCCCGCCGACCTCACACCCAGGACACCAAGACCCCGCCCGCCCATCTCGCCGGAGAGGACAACCGCCATGACCCAGACCCCTCCCACGGTCACGACCGTCTGCATCGCCGGCTGTGGACCAGCCGGCGCCATGCTGGGCCTGCTGCTGGCTCGCGCCGGCATCGACGTCGTCGTCCTGGAGAAGCACGCGGACTTCCTGCGCGACTTCCGTGGCGACACGGTCCACGCCTCCACGCTGCAGGTCCTCGCAGAACTCGACCTGCTGGACGGCTTCGAGGAGCTGCCACAGCAACCCACCAGCACCATCACGCTGATGACCGACAGCGGGATGGTCCCGCTGGGTGACTTCACCCGGCTACCGGGCCGATTCCAGCGCCTCTCGATGGTGCCGCAGTGGGAGTTCCTGGACTTCCTCACCGCTGAAGCCGAGCGGGCCCCCCTCGTTCGCCCTCTACCGGCAGGTGGAGGTGGTGGGGTTGGTCGAGGAGAACGGCACAGTGGTCGGAGTCCGCTACCGGCGGACGGACGGCGACGGCACGCAGGCGGAGACCGAGCTACGGGCCCTGCTCACCGTCGGCGCTGATGGGCGCAACTCCGCGGTCCGGCGGGCAGCCGGGATGTCCGTGGTCGAGTTCGGCGCCCCGCTGGACGTGCTCTGGTACCGCCTCCCCAAGGCGCCCGGGGATCCGGCCGGGTCCTTCGCGCGGTTGGTTCCCGGTCGGTTGCTCCCCATGATCGACCGGGGCAGTTACTGGCAGGGCGCCTACACCATGCCGAAGGGCACGGTGGCTTCGCTGAGGGCGGCGGGCATCGAGGCGCTGCGGTCGGACATCAGGAAGGCGATGCCCTTCCTGAGCTCCCGGCTCGACACGGCACTGCGCAGCTGGGAGGACACCGGCTTCCTCGAGGTCCGCGTCAACAGGCTGCGCCGCTGGTACCGGCCGGGCCTGCTGTTCGTCGGGGACGCCGCCCACGCCATGTCCCCGGTCGCGGGAGTCGGCATCAACCTCGCCATCCAGGACGCGGTGGCGGCAGCCAATGCGCTCGTCGCGCCCCTGCGGCGCGGCACCGTGGGGGAACGCGACCTCCGCCGGGTGCAGCGCCGCCGCGCCTTCCCCACCCGGGTCACGCAGCTCGTCCAGCGAGCGGTCCAACGACAGATGATCAGAGCAACGGGTGCTCCCGATCGACCCGCCGGGGTCCCGCTCCCCCTGCGCCTCATGTCCCGGGTTCCACTGCTGCTGCGGCTGTTCTCGCGGTTCATGGCGATCGGGATCCGCAACGAGCACGTGGCCCTACCGTGACCACCCGCGGTCGCAGCGCCGGCCCGACACCGTCACGGCGCCGAGACGGGCGCAGCCCTCCGGACGGACTCCCGGCCAGAGGAAGGGAAGCCTCGGGCGGCCGACCGCACGGGCGCCCTGTTGCTGCCGGGAGAGGGTGGCAGGACTGCGACCAGAGACGCGGGCGGAGTCAGCCCGCGCCGCGCTGTCCCGTCATCCCTGGCCGCGGCCGCGCCCCGGCTGTCCGAGCGCGGCCGGCGGCGCGTTGCCCGCGGTTGCGCCCTTCGCGTACTGCGGCGTCGTCAGGTAGACGAACTCGTAGACGCCGTCCGCCGCGAGCTCGTCGGTGATGATGCCCTCGCCGATCCGGATGCCGTTCTTGACGAGCAGTTCCTGGTGCACGGGGAACACGGCCTGCACCACCGGGTTGCCCAGCACCTCGAGCGCCCAGGAGTCCGAGCCGATGATGGCGGGGCGCCGGTCAGCCAGGAAACGCGCCTCGGCCAGGTAGATGCCTGGCTCCTGGGCCACATAGCGCTCCGGCTCGCTCCGGGCGATCTTGTTCCAGCCGGTCCGCAGCAGCACGACGTCGCCGGGATGGATGTGTCGGATGCCGCCCCGAGTCGCCGCGGCCCTCAGGTCCGAGATCGTGATCCGGTAGTTGTCGCGCAGCACCGGATCGCCGTCCCTGCTGCGCGACAGCGCCTCGCTCGCTCCTTCGGCGAGCTTCAGGCCCAGCACGTCGAGCAGGATGCCGCGGGTGACGACCGGCCCCATGTGCTCGTTGCCGAGCCTGCTCGTCCCGCTGGGCGTCGCGATGTCCGGGCCCTGGAAGCCGTTGTAGAAGGTCGGCCCGACGCCGATGTGGTTCAGCCCGTCGAGCTGGGTGACGATCTGGTAGGTGTGACCCTGGGGGAAGCGCTCCTCGTGCACGCTGACCCGGTTGGCACCCAGCGGGTCCGTGCTCTGCAGGATCCCGCCGCCCTCGGTGAAGCCGGCGGGAGGCTGGTACCCGAGGACGGTGAGCCGCTGCTCGTAGACGCGCGGCGGCGTGGTCCGGTAAGCCGGGAAACCGTTGGTCATCAGGTCGCCCAGGTTGTACGTCTTCACCGGATGGCCGTCGGCCAGCAGCCGCAGGGCGGAGGCGGTCTTGGCGGCCGTCACCTCGTTGAACGTGCCGCGCTGGTCAGTCGGGCCGTAGCGGGACGGCGCCCAGCCGCCGCCCTCGGCGAGAGCCACGTCGAACATCGCATCGTCGTCGCCCGCGCCGCCCATGGCCTCGCTGGGTCCGGCCGCAGCGGCCGGCGACGCGCCGGTCAGACCAGCGACGCCGAGAGCGGCAGCGCCGGCAAGCCCGAGTGCGGAGCGGCGGGACAGGGCGGTGTGGGCCGAGAACAGGTCGGAACGCATGGTGCTCCTCAGGACGCCGGGGGCCGACCGTACGAGGGCTGGTGTGACGCAGGCAACACTCGTCCTCGCACCCCGACGGCTGGAGTGGACCGACGAGCCGCTGGCCTGCTGAACGCCCGGCGAGCGGCGCGGCGTCAGCAACGGCCCACGAAGCCACCAACGCCCCGATGGAGGAGGTGAGAGCTCCCCCCTCAGCGCTACGGGAGGGACAGGTGATCGCGGCCGCTCGGACCCACCGCAACTCCGCCCGGTGGCCCGTCGCGCCGACCGTGGGACTGCGGCAGTTCCGCGCACGGCAGAGCCTGGATTTCTACGGCATGGGTAACCGAGCCGAACAGACCTCCCGTCCTGCTGGGCATGGGATGTCGGGGTGGTAGCCAGTACCAGGGGTGAATCCAGTCATGTCGTTGATGCGCTGCCGGCATTCATCGCCACTCCACGATGATCCGGCTGGCACCTCAACACCCTCGGGCAGGCGGGTTCCTTCGTTGGTGGTTACCCCAGTGAGTTGCTCGGAAGTCAATTCCCGGACTTGACTAAGGTCAGCATCGCTCAGGTTTGCGCCACTCAGATCGGCGAACTCGAGGAGAGTTCTTCCCAACTTCGACTCCCTCAGGTCGGCACACGTGAGAAAACTCCGCCGCAAGGTTGAATGGTCGACACCGGTCAGGTCCATCTTCCACAGAAAGGCGCCCCGGAGATCAACGCTAGGCAGGTACGCGTCTGCCCCGCTGGGGCGGAACTCTTGGAGGTTCCTGAGGCCATGCATATCGACGCGTGCCAGATCCACCGAGTTGTCGCCGAGGCTCGGGTTGCTCGCCAGTATGCTCAACCGGGAGATTGCGGGCGGCACCACGGGAGGATGTGAGCTTCCGTAATCTGCCAAGCCCCCATCGGTGAAGGACCCCTTCTCCTTGACGTAGGCGGCAAGGGTCTGGACGGCGTTTGTCGCTTCGGCATGTTGACGTTCTGTGTCCGCGAAGTTGTCCCTGTCTTCAATGAACGTTCCGAGTCGCCGTATCGAGTTTATCTCGACCGCGCCGACTGAGCTACTGAGTCCCTGGATTATATCGTTGTACTCGCTGGCCCTGCTGCTCAACTCAAACTGTGTCGCGGTTGTACGCAAGGTCATGAGAGCCACGCCCACGACCACCGCGTTCGATACGACGGCGATGATCAATGCGGTGACAACCGTTGCTCTATTGTGCTTCCGCGTCAGCGATAACTCTTCCCTGCGGAAGGCCCTCTCGTCGGGATCCATAGCCATCGTGTCGCCCGGAATACTTGGCGCGGTTTCAGGTCAGTCGCACAACTCGCCGAAGAACTGCGCGTTGTTGTCAGCAATCGGGGCGTTCTGACGGACGACCTGGCCGAATGGGCGGTTCTCCCCGGCCGCACCCGAGATGGCTTGTCCGTTCTCTCGACAGCCCTGCTCGCCGCTCTGTCCGGGTGTCGTGTGCGGAGGGTCTGCGCTGGCGGCGGCTGGGGTGAAAACCACCAGCCCCAGGCCGAGTAGCGCACCTGCAAAACACCGTCGAACGCTCACGCCATCCCCCAGATGATCATTCACCGTGCGTGCTTGGTGCGCGGGAACCTAGCCGTAAGCACGTCCGACTGGGAAGAGGTTTCCGCCGCCTCGTCACGACTCAACTTCGGCGGTCGGCGATGGACCTGACGGCGGCAAGGCATCACTCCCGAGGAGGCCACGTAGCTCTCGTATCCTCTAGTCACGAGGGTGGTGCGCGGTGACGCTGGAACGAGCTAGCAGCGCGGACGACCGGCAAGGCGGAGATCGGACTTCCTTCCTAGCCGCGGGGTGGCGACAGTTGGCGACGCGCTGGCTCTTGCTGATCGCCTGCGTCGTGTGCGCGGCTGGACGGATGTGGGACTTGCGTCCGCTGGAGATCCGGTGGGCGATGTTGGCGAGTGGGTGAGCGGACTCGCAGCTTCCGGCGGCTTGATCTTTGCGGCACTGCAGATCAAGCACGCTTCAAAGGCGCGCGCAGACGAGGCCGCCCGTCGAGAGGACGATGAACGCGAGCGGCGCGAGGCGCAAGCTCGGGCAGTTGCACTGAAGATTTCGACTTACGCCGACGACTAAGGAGGCGGATACTACACAGAATATCGCGTAGTGAATGGCGGCGATTATCCTATCGACAACGTGTCCCTGGCGTGGCACAATCTCGCGCCGGATCTGGGCTCCTTCTTGGTGTCGCATGGCACGTTGCTTTCAAAGGAGGTACTCAAACACCAGCGCCCCGTGGCCCCTGACAAAGAGAGGTCGAAGCAGGTCCTCGAAAATCCATCGCACGTCGAGGTTCGCTTCGGTGACACCTGGAATCAGGGTTGGACCCGGGGTGCGGGCTTGCTGGAGCGAACCGACTGGTCCGTCAATCAATGAGTGGAGCACAGCGCGGGCGTGGTTGTCCCTCCCGCGACGGATCTACCTGGACACCGGCCTATGCAGACGCTGTACGACTACGGCAACGTGATCTGGGAGTCCGAGCAGTTCATTCCCACGGGCAGGGAAGCGAAGGTCGTCGGCTTCGCCGAGGAGCTCGAAGCACGCCGGCTGATCTTCAGCGTCAACGAGCGGGCGCAATTCGACTTCATTGTCACCGAGGCCAGCTTGCAAGAGGTTGTGGCCCGCGGACAACATGGCTACACGCGGTGGGTCCACGAGGTCCTGGACGCCTGGCTTGTGCACTCGGCCAGCGAAGAGGGACCCATTTCCACGGCAAGCTACGAGCGTCCTGGCAGCGTGAGCGCTGAAAGGACGTTGCAGAAGTAGGTTGCCGGGCTCTGTTCCGATGTGACGGCTCGGCGCAGGCTGACGGGCGTGTCGTTGCCTGCGTCTTACCCGCCGCCGCGGCTGATCAGCGCCGAGATGTGGGCGCTGGTCGAGCCGTTAGTCCCGCCGCAGCCGCCGGCGGTGCACGGACGCACCGGCCGGCCCGGGCCTTCAACCGGGACGTGCCCGAGGGCATCGCCTTCGTACCGTCCACCGGCATCGGCTGAACCAAGCTCCCGGCCGAGCTGGTTACGGGTCGGGCTGGACTGCTGGCGCCGGATGCACGAATGGCAGCCGGCCGGCGTCTTCGACCAGTTGCACCAGGCGGTGCTCCATCGGCTGGGCGAGCAGGGCCGGCTGGACTGGTCGCGGGCCAGCCTGGACTCGGTCAGCGTCCGCGCAAAGAGGCGGGTGAGCTGACCGGGTTGAACCCCACCGACCGCGGCAAGGCCGGCAGCAACTACCACTGGACCCGACTGCTGAAGGCGGCCGGTGTCCGCCACGTCCGCCTGCACGACGGCCGGCACGCCGCCGCCACCCTGCTGCTCAGCGAGAACGTCCACCCGCGCGTCGTCATGGAGCTGCTCGGCCACAGCCAGATGCGCACGACGATGGACATCTACAGCCACGTCATGCCTGCACTGGCTCGCGAGGCAGCCGACCGCATGGGAAGCCTGCTGCTGCCAGGTGGAAAGAGGCGAACTGCAACCACAACTGCACCCAAAGACGACTCAGGCCGTCCCCCCGGAGGGGAACGGCCTGGTCGTCGGGGTGGAGCTGAGGGGACTCGAACCCCTGACCCCCACACTGCCAGTGTGGTGCGCTACCAGCTGCGCCACAGCCCCGTATCCGGCCCGGTTCGTCGTGTCCGAGCCGGGGACGACTCTACAGGGCCCCGGCCGCCTTCCGGTGCAGGGGGTCGGGTCGCCGCGTCAGACCTCGACGCCCCGGGCGGCCAGCCACGGGACGGGGTCGATCCGCTTGCCGTTCATCCCGCCCTGGTGCACCTCGAAGTGCAGGTGCGGTCCGGTGGACTGGCCGCGGTTGCCCAGCAGCGCGATCGTCTCGCCGGCCTCCACGTACTGGCCCGGCTCGACGAGGATCGAGTCCATGTGGCCGTAGACGGTCACGTCGCCGTTCTCGTGGAGGACGTAGACGGCCAGCCCGAAACCGCTGGCCGAGCCGGCCCGGAGGACGACGCCGTCCATGGCCGCGTACTCCGGCGTCCGCATGGGGGCCGCCAGGTCGATGCCGTAGTGGAAGGTGCCCCACCGGCCCCCGTAGCCGCTGGTGAACCGGGCGCCGTCGACCGGCAGCACCGCCTTGGGCCGAGCGGCCTCCCGAGCCGCCTCCGCGGCGGCCGCCTCGGCGGCGGCGCGCTCGGCGCGGGACGCGGCGACCTCCGCCAGCCGGGCCTCGGCCTCCGCGACGGTGATCGAGGCCATGGGCAGCGTCTCGACGTCGTCCCCCACGGTGGCCAGCTCCATCTGGGCGGCGAGCACCGAGGTCGACCCGGTGGGGGTGTCGGAGGCGCTCGAGACGCCGGTGACCCCCGCGACCAGCCCGCCCACGACCAGGGCCGTCAGCAGCAGCGGGCCGCGGCGCGGGCCCGGGGCCGGCCGCTGGGCACGCGAGGGAGCGGGGACCCGGGGATCCCCGGAGCGCTGAGCGCGACGCCGACCGGCCATGCACCTACCCGTTCGTGGGGAAGATCGCCCGTTGCCGGGCTCGAGGGGCTCGCCGGTGATCCAAACACTCCGTGACGGATCCGTGACCCATTGCACGGCGTGTCATCGGAGACACGCCGTGAGTGATGTCCCCCACGTCCCCGACGTCACAGAGGGCGTGACGGCGATCCTGTTTGGAAGGGGTCCCCTGCGGCTACGTTCGCGCTCCGGCGTGAAAAAACCGCGCCGCGACGCCCAGCGCCCATCGCGGCTCACGCCACCGAGGGACGGCCCCGGACTGGCCGGACCGCGTTGCCACGTGTAGTCATGATCATCGCCGCACCGCGCGCGGCCCCCGACGACACCGGGGCCGCTCAAGGACCGCCGCGAGGGGGGACGTCACCGCACGACCTGCACGAGGGAGGACCGACGCCGCATGACCACGGCAGAGCCCATCACGGGGCCCCGGGCGCCGGCCCGCACCCCGGTTTCGGCCACGCTCCTCCCGACGGCCCCCGGGCCGGAGGCGCTGCAGGTCCGTCCGCTGACCCAGGCGACGCTGTACAGCCACGGCGCCCGGATCGCCGTCCCCACCTACGACCGCGCCGCCCTCACCCCGTCCGTCGTCCACCTCAGCGTGGGCGGCTTCTCCCGCGCCCACCAGCTCATCTACTTCGACGAGCTCGCCGAGCGGCGCATCTCCACCGGGTGGGGCGTCGTCGGCGTCGGCCTGCGGCAGCGGCACCTGCAGGACGCACTCGCCCCGCAGGACCACCTCTACACCGTCGTCGAGCGCAGTCCCGACGGTGAGCGCGCCCGCGTCGTCGGCGTGATGGTCGACTACCTCTACGCCCCCGACGACCCCGCGGCCGTCCTCGACCGGCTGAGCGACCCGCGCACCCGTCTCGTCACCCTCACCATCACCCCCGACGGCTACCTGCTCGACCCGCAGACCCGCGCGTTCACCGCCGACCACCCCGACGTCCTCCGCGACCTGGCCGAGCCGCACGCCCCGGCCACCGTCTTCGGCTACCTGGTCGAGGCCCTCGACCGGCGTCGGAAGGCGGGCCTGGCGCCGTTCACCGTCGTCTCCTGCGACAACCTGCACCGCAACGGCGAGGCCGCCCGCGCCTCCGTCGTCGGCCTCGCCCGGCTGCGCGACGAGGTGCTCGCCCGCTGGATCACCGACGGGGTGGCCTTCCCCAGCAGCATGGTCGACCGGATCACCCCGCAGACCCCGCCCGAGGAGCGGGCCGCCCTCGCCGCCCGCTACGGCGTCGACGACCGCTGGCCGGTCGTCACCGAGCCGTTCTCCCAGTGGTTCGTCGAGGACACCTTCAGCCACGGCCGCCCGCCGCTGGACGAGGTCGGGGTCCGCTTCGTCCCCGACGTCGGCGACTACGAGCTGATGAAGACCCGCCTGCTCAACGCGAGCCACTCGGCACTGGGCCACCTCGGCTCCCTGGCCGGGTACGACCGCATGGACGAGTTGATGGGCGACCCCGTGTTCGCCACGTACGTCGAGCGGCTCATGGACGACGAGGTCACCCCGCTGCTCCCCCAGCCCGACGGCGTCGACCTCGCGGACTACAAGCGCACCCTGCTGCAGCGCTTCGCCAACCCGGCCATCGCCGACCGCCTGTCCCGGCTGTGCCGGCGGGGCTCGGCCAAGCTGCCCCAGCACCTGCTGCCCTCGCTGCGCCAGTCGCTCGTCGAGGGCCGGCCGGCTCCCCTGCTCCTCCTCGCCGTCGCCGGCTGGTGCCGGTACCTGCGCGGCACCGACGACGACGGCCGCCCGCTGCCGCTCGAGGACCCGCGCGCCGACGAGCTCCGCGCCCTGGCGCTGGCGGGCGGCGGCGACCCGCGGCCGCTGCTCGGCGTCCGCGCGGTCTTCGGCGACCTCGGCGACGACCCGGTCGTCGTCGCCGCGCTGACCGGCGCGATCGAGACGATCGACCGGCTGGGCGCCCGCGCGGCGGTCGCCGCCGCCCTCGACGTCCCGGCCCTCCCCCTGACCCGATGACCAGGAGCCCCATGACCACAGCCCCCTCCGGAGGCACCGCTCCGGTGCCCGCCCTCCCCGAGCCGCTCGTCGCGGGGCTCGAGGTCCTCCTCTGCGACGCCGACGGCAACCTGTTCCCCTCCGAGGAACCGGCCTTCGTCGCCTCCGCCGACGTGACCAACCGCCTCCTCGCCGACCTCGGCGTGGACCGCCGGTTCACCCCGGAGGAGCTGCGGCTGGCCACCACGGGCATGAACTTCCGGACGACGTCGCGCCGGCTGGCCGCCGAGGCCGGGCACCCCGACCTCGACGTCGAGCAGTGGGTCGCCGAGGAGAAGCGGGCCGTGACCGCGCACCTGGGCGCGACCCTCACCCCGCACGAGCCGACGACGGCCGCGCTCACCGCCCTGTCGGGGTACCTGCGCTCGGCCGCCGTGAGCTCCAGCGCGCTGACCCGGCTGGCCGCCTGCTTCACCGCCACCGGCCTCGACGGGCTCATCCCGCCCGCCGTGCGCTTCAGCGCCGAGGACTCGCTGCCGGTGCCGACCAGCAAGCCCGACCCGGCCGTCTACCTGCACGCCTGCGAGCAGCTGGGCATCGCGCCGGAGGCCGGGCTGGCGGTCGAGGACTCCGTTCCCGGCGCCCTGTCGGCGGTGCGGGCGGGCTGCCCGACCGTCGGCAACCTGCTCTTCGTCCCGGAGGCCGAGCGCGCCGAGCGCGCAGCGGCGCTGTTCGACGCCGGGGTGCTCACCGTGGTCGACTCCTGGCAGCAGCTGGCCGACCTGCTGCTCCCGGTGCTCACCCGCCGGGCCGCCGGCGACCTGATCCCCACGGGAGGAGATGGGTGAACATCGTCTACGTGGCCTTCCGCGGCCACTTCTCCGACAGCCCCCGTGCGCTGTACGAAGGACTGCTCCAGCGCGGCGTCGAGGCGACCCACACCTGGCTCTCGGCCCCGCACACCCAGGCGACCTTCCCCGACGACGTCGCCACGGTGACCTTCGGCAGCCCCGAGTCGATCGCGGCGCTGGAGGGCGCGGACGTGGTCGTCTCGAACGACCACATCCCGCTGGACTGGGAGAAGAAGCCCGGCGCCCGCTACCTGCAGACCTGGCACGGCACCCCGCTCAAGCGGATCCACAACGACGTCCGCTGGGCGCCGGAGGGCCGGCTGGCCTACCTGGAGCACGACATCGCCAAGTGGAACCTGCTGCTGTCCCCGAACGCGGCCAGCACCCCCCGGCTGCGCAACGCCTTCGGCTACCGCGGGGAGATCCACGAGACCGGCTACCCGCGCAACGACCTGCTCAGCAGCCCCCAGCGGGACGCCGTCCGGGCCGCCGTCCGCGCCGACCTCGGCATCCCCGACGACCAGACCGTCGTCCTCTACACGCCCACCTGGCGCGACGACCTGGTGTTCAACAGGACCGGGCCGCAGGACTTCGAGTTCCCCGTCGACCTCGAGGAGTTCACCGCCCGGCTCGGGAAGGACCACGTGCTGCTGCTGCGGCTGCACAACATGGTCATGGACCGGCTGGAGGTCGTGGCCGGCTCTCCGGTGCACGACGTCTGCAGCCACCCCGACATCCGGGACCTGTACCTGGCCGCCGACGCCATGGTCACCGACTACTCCTCGACGATGTTCGACTTCGCCATCACCGGCCGGCCGATGCTGTTCTTCGCCTACGACCTGGCCTACTTCCGCGACGAGCTGCGTGGGTTCTACTTCGACCTGGAGGACGTCGCCCCCGGGCCGATGCTGTCCACCAGCGCGGAGCTGATCGACGCCATCGCCGACCTCGACGGGGTGCGGGAGCGCTACGCCACCCGCTACGCCGAGTTCCGGCAGACCTTCTGCCACCTGGAGGACGGGCACGCCACCGAGCGCGTCCTCGACCTGCTCTTCCCGCCGGCACCGGCCGGCGGGACCACCACCCGAGGAGGGGACGACCGTGCTCGCTGACCGCGCCACCACCGCCGAATTGACCGGGCCGGCCCCTGCCGCCCCGGGCCTGGACGTCCCCGTCCAGGTCGTCATCCTGGCCGCCGGGATGGGCACCCGGCTGGGCCGGCCCTGGCCCAAGCCGCTGACCCCCCTGCACGACGGGCGCAGCATCCTGCAGCGCCAGCTCGACGGGCTGCGCTCGGTGCTCGGCCCCTCGGTCGACATCACCGTGGTCGTCGGGTTCGAGGCCGAGCGCGTCATGCGGGCGGTCCCCGACGTGCGCTTCGCCTACAACCCCGACTACCGGGTCACCAACACCTCGCAGAGCCTGCTGCGCGCGCTGCGGAACACCCGCGACGGCGGCGTGCTGTGGCTCAACGGCGACGTCGTCTTCGACCCGGCGGTGATCGAGACCGCCCTGCCGGCGCTGCGGGCCGAGGAGAGCTTCGTGTGCGTCGACACCTCCACCGTCGCCGACGAGGAGGTCAAGTACACCGTCGACGCCGAGGGCTGGATCGACGAGCTGTCCAAGACGGTGGTCGGGGGCCTCGGCGAGGCGGTCGGCATCAACCACGTCTGCGCCGCCGACAAGCCGGTGCTGATCGAGCACCTGGCGACCTGCGCGGAGCAGGACTACTTCGAGCGCGGCATCGAGACCGCGATCGCCTCGGCCGGGCTGCGCGTCCGGCCGCTGGACATCTCGCAGCACGCGGCCGTCGAGGTGGACTTCGAGGCCGACCTGGAGCGGGCGAACGCGATGTTCGCCGAGCGCAGCCACCTGCAGCCGGTCACCGGCGACTCGGCGTAGCACCCGGGCCGGCCGGCGAGTCCCACCTGCGCAGCAGGAACTCGTCGGCCGGCCGGTCCGGCCGCTCACGGAAGCGGCGGGTAGCGACCAGCCCGCCCACGACGCAGCCGGCGCCGAGGGCCACGAGCACCGCCACGGCCGCACGGGTCAGCAGCACCGGCCCCTCGGCCAGCACGTTCGCCGTCCAGAGCACGTCGACGTCGGGCAGCCCCTGCACCAGCAGCAGCCACCCGAGGACGACGCCCAGCAGCGCGGTCAGCCCGCCGCGGCCGCGCACCGCGGCGACCAGACCGGCGACCGCGACGGCGAGGGCGACCAGCCCGGGCAGCAGCGCCGAGACGAGCGCGGCCGCGTGCAACGAGACGCTCGCCGCGGGTTCCGGCGTGGTCGCCGCGTGGTACACGGCGGCACCTCCGCCGACGAGCAGCAGCGCCCCCAGCAGCCGGGGGCCCGACGCGACCAGCGAAGCGGCGACCGGGGCCAGCGCCAGGACGACGTAGACCGGCCACACCCCCCAGGCCGGGGGCGGCGGGCGCCAGGTCAGCTCCCCGCGCACCTGCACCTCGGTGCCGCCGTGGGCCAGCGGCACCACCCACGCCGACACCAGGTGCTCGCGGGTCGGGTCGGCGGCCACCGCGGGCGGCAGCACGCCCTCGCTCATCCAGTGCGTCCGGTGGTCGTGCCAGACGTAGCCCGGCTCGGTCGAGACCCGGACCCAGTCCGGCTCGGCGTCGGGGTCGGCGTGCGGCGGCAGCGTCGTGCGGCCGAACCGGTCGAGGTTGATGTAGGTGGCCGGGCTGTTCGCGTTGCGCCACACGCCGTCCGGGCCGATGCGCAGGTAGGGCTCGTCGGAGTAGCCGGGCACCTCGACCTCGGTCGCGGTCGGGTTGACCACCTCGAACTCGTCGCCGAAGGACAGCACCCGCACCGCGACCCCGCGCAGCGCCGGGTCGACCGCGAGCACGCGCGCGTCGAAGTCGCTGCCGGCCGCCCCGCCGCCGACGTGCGCCTGCGCGGGACCGGCGAGCAGCAGGCCGGCCAGGGCCCCGAGGACGACGACCAGCAGGCGGGCCGCCGCGCGACTCACGCCCCGGCCACCAGGCCGAGGTCCCCGGCGATGTCGCGGCTGGTGTTGCCCGCGTCGAAGGCCACGTGGGCGAGGTCGTCCGCGCCGTACAGCAGCAGCAGCGAGGAGTGCAGCCGGCCGTTGTCCTCGGCCTGCGGCACCCCGGCGGCGAGCTGCGCCTGGTCGATCGCGGCCTGGTCGCCGGTCAGCCCGACGAAGCGGGTGGGCAGGTCTGCGTCGAAGCGACCGAGGTACTCGGCGAGCACCTCGGCGGTGTCGAACGCCGGGTCGGTGGTGACGAAGACCACCTGCACCTGCTCGGCCAGCGCCGGGTCGACCCCGCGCAGCGCGACGGCGACGTCGGCCATCGTGGCCGGGCAGACGTCCGGGCAGTTGGTGAAGCCGAAGAACAGCAGCGTCGGCTTCCCACCGGTCTCGGCGGCGAAGTCGTAGGGCTGGCCGCCGGGGCCGGTGAGGGTGAACGACGGCCGCTGGTACGGGTCGGGCAGGTCCAGCCCGGCGTAGCGGTCCTCGGGGCCCTCGACCTGCGCGACGGCGCCGTGGCCGTCGTGGCCCCCGGCGGCGGTGTCCTCGTCGGCGGCCCCGCCACCGCAGCCGGCCAGCACGAGCCCGGCCGAGACGGTGAGGACGGCCAGCCGGCTGCGACGGAACAGACTCACGAGGACACGGTACGACGGCCTGCGCGCCATCCCAGGACGACGCCGGCCAGACCGGTCAGCAGCGCGAGGATCGCCACGAAGAGCGCCAGCGCGCCGGGGCCCGCCTCGCTGTGGTCGGTGCTGTTCGCCGCCGCCGTGTCGGTCGCCGCGGTCGTGGCGGCCGCGCCGTGGGCGACGTCGGCGGGAGCGGTCAGCGTCAGCACCGGCGCGGGGCGCTCGGGCTCGGCCTGGCCCGCGACGGTCGGCTCGATCCACGCCGCCTCGGTGCCGTCGCTGTAGCTCTGCACCGCCGGGAAGGACAGCTGGTCGCTGTCGGGGAACGGCCCGCCGGAGAGCGCGAACTCCTGGAACTCGCCGGGCCGGATGCCGGCGCCGTCCGCCGCGCGGAACTCGACGACCGACACGTAGCTGCCCACCTGCTCGCCGTGGCTCTCCAGCGGCGACTGCAGGTTCGCGCTGGTCGTGGTGACCGTCCAGCCGGGCACCGGCTGCACCCGCAGCGAGGCCATCGCGGACTCCTCCGGGATCGAGACGCGCAGCGCCACGGTGCTGGCGGTGTCGCTCTCGTTGGGCACGCGGAAGGTCAGTTTGCCGAAGCCGCCGGCGACGGCGTCGGCCGAGGAGACGCTGACGTGCGCCGACGCGGCGCCCGCTCCGGCGAGCGCGGCGGCCAGCGCCGTCAGCAGGGCGACGGCGATGACGCCGAGTCGCGCGAGCGGTCGGGGCAGGGATGAGGACACGGTTCTCCTGTCGGATCGGGTGGAGCGGGTGCTCAGGGGGTCAGCGCACCGGGAAGGTGGTGCTGGCGGTGCCGGCGGTGAACTCGTCGAGCCGGACGGTGACGGCGAGGGTCCAGGTCCCGGCGCCGGGGACCGCCATGCCGTCCCCGACGTAGTGGCCGGGCCCGGCGGGCTCCAGGGCGACGTCGATCGGGCCGATCTCCTGCGCCGGCTCGGTGAGGGTCACCCGGATGTCGACGGGCTGGGTGAACTGGCCCTGCGCGTCGAGCAGGTAGACGTGCAGGGTGTTCGGGCCGGCGGCGGCCGGGTCCACCGACACCTGCACGCTGCCGTCCTCCCCCGCAGCGGTCTGCACCGGCAGCGTCACGTCCACCGGCTGCGCGACCTCCGCGCGCGCCGGCGGGGTGCCGACGAGCACGGCCGACAGTGCGAGGACGACGAGCCCGACGGCGAGCTCGACCAGCACCGAGCGGCGCAGTGCGGGCCGCTCGGCCGCCGCCGCGGCGGCCTGCACCTCGGCGCGGGCCCCGGCGGCCGAGGCGACAGCCGGATCGGGCTCGGGCTCCTCGGCCGCGGCGAACGCGTGCGCGGTGACCCGGCGGCGCGGCGCGGGCCGGGACCGCCGGACGCCGAGGTGCTGCTGCACCCACACCCGGGAGACGCCGGCCGCGGCGAGCAGCAGGAGGACGAGGGCCAGCTTGGCCAGCAGCACCCAGCCGTACGTGGTCGTCACCAGGGCGGCCGGCGAGCCGACCTCGCGCACCGACTGGACGACACCGGTGACCACCAGCGCGGTGACCGAGCCGGCGGCCAGCCGGGAGAACGGCGGGAGCGCCCGGGCCAGGTCGTCCGCGGGGGCCTCCTCGCGCAGGACCCCGCCGAGCAGACCGGCGAGCCCACCCAGCCAGACGACCATCGCAGCGACGTGCACCGCGGCCGCGGTCACCGCCAGGGCCGGCAGCGGCCCGGCGACCGGGTGGCCGACGGCGGCGACCGTGCCGACGAGGGCGGCGGCGAGGACGCTCCCGGCGACCACGTCCACCACCGACGGGTTCCCCCGCCGCCACACCGCGTGCAGCACGACCGCCAGTGCGGCCACCAGGACGATCCGCAGCAGGTGGGCGACCCCGTTGGCCGAGTCGGCGGTGGCGGCCAGCAGCGCAGGGTCGGCGACCGAGCCCAGCCCGCTGCCGGCGGCGTAGGGGCCCTGCAGCAGGAAGGTCAGGGCGGCGCCCGCGGCGACGGCGGCCAGCCCGCCGGTGACCATGCGGCGCAGCCGCGCCGAGGCCCAGCCCGCCGGCCAGGCGGCCAGCAGCAGCACCGGCACGCCGATCGCGAGGGACAGCCCGGCGAAGCCCAGCCAGCGGGCGGCCGGCAGCGCCGCTCCCACCACGGGGTCGGTGTCGCCCGCGCCGGCGGCGGCGTCCGTGGGCACCAGCTCGCCGTCGCCCACGACGAAGGAGAAGGCGCCGGAGACGGGGTGCGAGTCGGCCGATACCACCCGGTAGGTGACGAGGTAGCCGTCGTCGGGCAGGTCGCCGCGCAGCGGGACGACGACGCGGTCGCCCTCGACCGTGGCCGACCCGGTGTCGACCCGCTCCCCCGAGGCGTCGAGCACGCGGGTGTGGCCGGCGCCGAGCGAGACGCCCTCGGTGAAGGTCAGCGTGACCTGGGTGGGGGGCTCCTCGAGCCGGGCCCCCTCGCCCGGGTCGGTCGACACCAGCTCGGCGTGCGCGGCGGCGGGCGGCGCGGTCGCCACCCCTGCTCCGAGCCACAGGCCGAGCAGGGCCAGCAGGAGCAGCACCGCCCCGGGAGCGCGGCGGCTCAGGTGTCCTCCCCGCTGGCGCTCGTCGTCCACGCGAGCCCGGGCTGCTGCGTCATCTCGTGACCCCGGGAGCTCGGTCACGCCGGCACCCGCTCACGGCGGACCGCGGGCAGGGCGGAGCGACGCTGGCGTCCCCGCCAGGCGACGGTGGCCACCAGCGCGACCCCGGCGAGCAGCAGCAGGTGGGCGGCTGCACGGTCGGCGGCCACGTGCCCGGCCCGCAGGTCGGCGACGGTGAGGACGGCGAGCAGCACGGCCACCGTGCCGAGGAAGGGCAGCGCACCGGCGGCCAGCCGGGGGGCGGCCGCCACGGCGAGGAAGGCCGCGGCGGTGCCCAGGTTCCAGACGCCGCTCTCGTGGGCCATGTGCACCGGCGCGCTCATGGCGCCGGTGCCGGCGACGAGCGACGGCCAGGCGAGCGCCGCCTGCGCGACGCCTGCGGCGAGCAGGGCCAGCCGCAGCGCGGCGGTGGCCAGCCGGGCGCGGGCGGCCGCCGCCGTGCCCGGTAGCTCGCGGGGCAGCGCGGCCAGGACCGTCGCGGTGAGATCCGGCACAGCAGGCGCGGGGGCGAGCCGGGCGCGGCGGGTGACCAGCTCGGCCTGGCGGGCCCAGGCAGCGCAGGCAGGACACGCGTCCAGGTGCGCGTCGAGCTCGCCGGCGGGCAGGCCGGGCGACTCGCCGTCGAGCCGGGCGGAGACCGCCTCGCGGTACGGGGTGCACTGCATGATGGGGTGGTCGTCCTCCGGGGCCGGTTGGTTCCCCTCGTTTCGGGTGACGCCCCCGGGACGGTCCAGCGGGGAGGATGGGACACGTGGACGACCTGGAGCGGCTGGCGGCTGCCGCCGTCGACGGGGACCCCCTCGCCGCGGCGGCCCTCGTGCGCGCCACCCAGTCCGACGTCTGGCGGCTGTGCGCGGCCCTCGGGGACCGGCAGTCCGCCGACGACCTCACGCAGGAGACCTACCTGCGCGCCTTCGGGTCCCTGCACCGCTTCGAGGGCCGCTCCTCGCTGCGCACCTGGCTGCTGTCGATCGCCCGGCGGGTGTGCGCCGACGCCGTCCGGTCCCGCCGGCGCCGCCGGCTCACCCTCGTGCGGGAGGACGCCGACCTCGAGGCCCTCGGCGCCGGGAACGACGGGGACCGGGTGGGCGAGGGCGCCGCGGTCGCCGACCTGCTGGCCCGGCTCTCGCCCGACCGCCGCGAGGCCTTCGTGCTCACCCAGCTGCTGGGGCTGCCCTACGCGGAGGCCGCGGAGGTCGCCGGCTGCCCGGTGGGCACCATCCGGTCCCGGGTGGCGCGGGCCCGGGCCGACCTGGTGGAGGCCCTGGGCGAGGACGACGCGACGGTCGCGCGCGCCTGAGAAGGGGCCCCCTTGCCCCCCGCCACTCGCAAGCTCGTGACGGGACCCGGCAAGGGGGCCGGCAGTCCCACGGGCCGGGACGCGCTTTGGGCATATGTCCATCGATCTGGTAGACATTCCGACGTGGCGGCGACGACGGTGCTCCTCGTGGGGCGGATCCACGTCGACCTGCTGCGCGTCTGCACCGCCTGCTGTCCGGGCTGCTGACCTCCCGCGCTCCGCGCACCCCCTCGCACCTCCTACCGCGCTGCGCTGCGCCTCTCGGCGCGCCCGCGGCCCTCCCCGGATCCGGAGACCAGCCCGTGAAGACCCTCGTCCTGCTCGCCCTCGTGGGCCTCGGAGCGCAGCTCGTGGACGGCAGCCTCGGCATGGCCTACGGCGTCACGTCGACCACCCTGCTGCTCGCCATCGGCACCAACCCGGCCGCCGCGTCGGCCACCGTGCACTTCGCCGAGATCGGCACCAGCCTGATGTCCGGCCTCGCGCACTGGAAGTTCGGCAACGTCGACTGGAAGGTCGTCGCCAAGGTCGGCGTCCCCGGTGCGGTCGGCGCCTTCATCGGTGCGAACGTGCTCTCCAACCTCTCGACCGAGGTCGCCGCCCCGGTCATGTCGCTGATCCTGGTCTCTCTCGGCATCTACCTGCTCGTGCGCTTCACCCTCCGGGGGATCGACCGCCGGCACCTGGGCAAGCCGGTCCGCAAGCGCTTCCTCGGCCCGCTCGGCCTCGTGGCCGGCTTCGTCGACGCGACCGGTGGCGGTGGCTGGGGCCCGGTGGGCACCCCGGCCCTGCTGGCCAGCGGGCGGATGGAACCGCGCAAGGTCATCGGCTCGATCGACACCTCCGAGTTCCTCATCGCCGTGGCCGCGAGCCTCGGCTTCCTCGTCGCGCTGGGCTCCCAGGGCGTCGACGCCACCTGGGCGCTCGGGCTGCTCGCCGGCGGGCTCGTCGCCGCACCGCTCGCCGCGTGGCTCGTGCGGCACGTCCCGCCCCGCATGCTCGGCTCGCTGGTCGGCGGCATGATCGTGCTGACCAACACCCGCACCCTGCTGCGCAGCGACTGGATCGACGCCTCCGACCCGGTCCGCTACGCCGTCTACGCCGTCATCTACGCCGTCTGGGCCGCGGCCGTCGTCCACTCGTTCCGCGAGTACCGCAAGGACCGCGCGCTGGAGTCCGCCGACGCCCTGGCGGCCGAGGCGGCGCGGACGCACGACGAGATCACGCTCCCGGCCGACGGCGCGGACGCCGCCGACCTGCGGCGCGACGTCACGGCAGGCCGGCCCATCGACCCGCGGGATTGAGCGCCGGCAGGCGCTGACGAGGGGCCCCGCCCGGCTGCTGCCGGGCGGGGCCCCTCGCCGTTCAGCCTCGCGTCAGGACCGCGGCCTCGAGGTCGGCGGGCAGTCCGGGACGGGACAGGCCGTGCGGCGGGGGCGGCAGCTCGTCGACGCCTTGCAGCCAGGCCCAGGTGTCGGCGACGGTTCGCCCCAGCGGCCGGCTGGGCAGCCCGAGCTCGCGCGCCCGGGTGGTGTCGACGTCCCAGGCGGTGCGGGCCACCTCGGCCGGCAGCCACAGCGGCAGGTGCAGCCACGGCTCGACCCCGGCCGCCAGCAGGTCGGCCTCCGGCACCGGTGCCCACTCCGCGTCGCCGCCGGTGACCTCGCGGCAGAGGTCGAGCAGGCCACCGAGGGTGGTCATGCCGGTCGGGCCGGTGGCGTTCACCGCGCCGGACACGCCCTGCTCGGCCATCGCCACCAGCCACCCGGCGAGGTCGCGGACGTCGACGGCGGCGATCGGCTGGTCCCACCCCTCCGCCGGGACGACGACCCGCCCGCCGCGTGCCACCCGCCGCAGCCACCAGCCCAGCCGGTCCACCCGGTCGTCCGGACCGACGATCAGCCCCGCCCGCGCGGTGAGGAAGCGGCCCGGCACCACGGCCCGGATCTCGCGCTCGGCGTAGGCCTTGACCGGCCCGTACTCGTCCTCGTCGGTCTCCCAGGTCGGCTCGCCGTCCTCGGGGCCGATCGGGCCAGGCGGCCAGTTCGCGTAGGCGTTGAGGCTGCTGACGAAGGCGTACCCGCGGACGCCGCTCAGCACGGCCGCGGCGTTGCGGGCGGCCACCCGGGTCTGGCAGGACGTGTCGACGACGATCTCGGGCATCCAGCCGTGGAGCGCGGCCGGCAGCGCGGCGGGGTCGTCCCGGTCGCCGTGCAACGCGCGCACGCCGGCGGGCGGCTCCCCGGAGACGCCCCGGGTGAAGGTCGCCACGTCGTGGCCGCGGTCGAGGGCCGCCGCCACCACGTGCCGGCCGAGGAAGTGGGTGCCACCGAGGACGAGCAGTCGCATGCCCGTCAGCCCAGCCCAGCCGCTCCCCGCCGTCCAGCCTCTTCGCTGTCGGCGGCGGCAGACCGGAACGGCCACCCTGCAGGGCCCCGCGCCGGGCCGGCCCCGTCCAGAGGCTCGTCGCGAGCCTGCGAGGGATGAGGAGGACGGGGTCCTTTCTCAGACCGCCCGGTCGTAGGGCGACCCGACCGGGACCTGCGGCAGCGGGGTGGAGCGGGCGGCGGCCAGCACCATCTGCGGCGAGCGCGGCAGGCCGCGGCGGGTGCACAGCCGCAGCGCCCGGGCGCCGGTGATGACGTCAGTCTCCGGAGGGACGACGAGCAGGTCGGCGCGCCGCGTGCCGCCCGCCCAGGTCAGGCACACCACGCCGTCGTCCATGCTGCGGAATCCGCCGGTGCGCACCACCCGCCCGCCGACGACGACCTTGCGCGGCGCGGGGGACCAGGCGTCGAGCGGATAGGTGAAGCGCTCGATGCGCAGGCCCCGCTTGTCCAGCGCGGCGACCAGCTCGGGCAGCTCGACGGCGAGGTCGCGGCTGCGCGGGAACCAGGCACCGTCGAACGCCTGTTCGCCGGACCCCGCGTCGCTGCGCAGGCTCACCCGGACGTCGATCCCGCCGCGGTGTCCCTCGGCCGCCAGCGTGTGCCGGGTGGTCCTCATCAGCGTCGCCTCCTCGTCGATCCCCGGGCCCGCCTACACGGCCCCGAGGAGAACGTAGGCAGCCGAGGGGGCGGGTCCCGGTGAGCGCGTCGCGGGCGGGTCGGCGCCCCCCGGCCCGCCGTCACTTCGGGTCATGGACCGGTGACGGCGCCCCCACGTACCTCGCGTCCGCGGGGGCGCCGGGAGCCTCAGGAGGTCAGCTCGAACACCGTCGTGCTGTCGTACACCTCGCCCGGGCGCAGCACCGTCGAGGGGAACTCCGGCTGGTTCGGCGAGTCCGGGAAGTGCTGGGTCTCCAGCGCCAGCCCGTCGCCCTGCCGGTAGACCCCGCCGCCGGTGCCCACGAGCGTGCCGTCGAGGAAGTTGCCCGAGTAGAACTGGATGCCCGGTTCGGTCGTGGAGATGGTCAGCGTCCGGCCGCTGTCCGGGTCGTGCAGCACGGCCGCCTCCTCCAGGGCGTCCTCGCTGTCCGAGCCCTCCCGCGCGCCGTCGTCCTCGCGGTCCAGCGCCCAGTTGTGGTCGTAGCCCTGCCCGTAGAGCAGCTGCTGGTCGGCCACGCGGATGCGCGCGCCGATCGGCGTGGGCTCGCGGAAGTCGAACGGCGTGTCCTCCACCGGGGCGACCTCGCCGGTCGGGATGAGCGTCTCGTCGACCGGGGTGAAGCCGCCGGCGTTGAGCTGCAGCTCGTGGTCGTAGACGTCCCCGGAACCCTCGCCGGCCAGGTTCCAGTAGGTGTGCTGGGTCAGGTTGACCACGGTAGGCGCGTCGGTCGTGGCCTGGTAGTGCACGGTCAGCCGCGACCCGGCGTCCAGCCGGTAGGTGACCGTCGTGGTGAGCGTGCCGGGGAAGCCCTGGTCGCCGTCCTCGCTGACCAGCCGCAGCTGCAGGGCGGCGACGTCGTCGTCGCTGACGTCGGTGGCGGTCCAGATGCGCTCGGAGAAGCCCACGGTCCCGCCGTGCAGGGTGTTGGGACCGTCGTTGAGCGGCAGCTGGTAGGTCGCGCCGTCGAGGGTGAAGCGGCCCTCGGCGATGCGGTTGCCGTAGCGGCCGATGAGCGAGCCGAAGTAGGGGTCGTCCTCGGACACGTACCCCTCGAGGTCCGCGAAGCCCAGCACGACGTTCTCGACCTCCCCCTCGGCGTCGGGCACCTCCAGGGTCTGGATAACGCCGCCGAAGGTCAGCACGCGCATCGTCGTGTCGCCGTTGCTGAGGGTCCAGCGCTCGACCGCGGTGCCGTCGGGGGTGGCACCGAAGGGCTCGACGCTCGTGCTCGGACCACCGCCGTCCCTGTCCCGGTCGTCGGCCGCGCCCGCCGGTGCGGCGAGGCCACCGGTCAGCAGGCCGGCGCCGAGGACGGCAACCAGCGAGCGGCGGCGCCGGCGCGACCGCCTCGTGGAGGGAGGGAGCGGAGCGGGCTGCGGGTGTCCGGGCATGGGTACTCCGGTGTCCGTGGCGGGCCACCGGCGTGGTCGCTCGGCGGCAGGACCGCTGCCGAGCCCGCCCCTGGGACGGCGTGCGCTCGGCTCCCCGTGGTGCGACCCCAGAACGCCGCCAGACGCTAGGGAGGCCCGGCAAACGGTGTCAACGGACCCGCGCACCCTGCCTCACGACACGCGAGAGGCCCCGCCCGGACACACCGGACGAGGCCTCCCGAGCGGTGCCGCTGCAGGGGCCCACCGCTGGCCCCGTCCCGAGGCTCGCCCCGAGCCTGCGAGGGGTGAGGACGGGGTTCCTCTCCCAGGCCTCGCTCCCGGCCCGGCTCCGCGCCGCGGTCCGCTCCCCGCTCGCAGCGCTCGCTGCGACGCTCCCCGGCCCCGTCCAGGGCACCGCCGCGAGCGTGCGAGCGGTGGGGAGGACGGGGTCCACTTTCAGGCCTTGGGCTTGCGGTTCTTGGCCTTGCCGCGCTCGTTCTGGTCGAGGATCACCTTGCGCACCCGGACGGCGGCCGGCGTGACCTCGACGCACTCGTCCTCGGCGCAGAACTCCAGCGCCTGCTCCAGGTTCAGGATCCGCGGCGGGACCAGCCGCTCGAGCTCCTCCGCGGTCGAGGACCGCATGTTGGTGAGCTTCTTCTCCTTGGTGATGTTGACGTCCATGTCGTCGGGGCGGGAGTTCTCGCCGACGATCATGCCCTCGTACACCTCGGTGCCCGGGGCGACCATCATCGAGCCGCGCTCCTGCAGCGAGAACATCGCATACGACGTCGCCACGCCCTGGCGGTCGGCGACCAGCGAGCCGGTCGGGCGGGCGCGCATGTCGCCCAGCCACGGCTCGTAGCCCTCGAGGTTGTGGTTGAGGACGCCGGTGCCGCGGGTCTCGGTGAGGAACTCGGTGCGGAACCCGATCAGGCCGCGGGACGGGACGATGTACTCCATCCGCGCCCAGCCGGTGTCGTGGTGGACGAGGTTCTCCATGCGCCCGCGCCGGGTGGCCAGCGCCTGGGTCAGCGTGCCGACGTACTCGCCAGGGGTGTCGATGGTGACCCGCTCGACCGGCTCGTGCAGCTTGCCGTCGATCTCCTTGGTGACCACCTGCGGGCGGCCGACGGTCAGCTCGAACTCCTCGCGGCGCAACTGCTCGACGAGGATGGCCAGCGCCAGCTCGCCACGGCCCTGCATCTCCCACGTGTCGGGGCGCTCGGTGGGCAGCATCCGCACCGAGACGTTGCCGACCAGCTCCTGGTCGAGGCGGTTCTTGATCAGCCGCGCGGTGAGCTTTTTCCCCGACCGGCCGGACAGCGGCGCGGTGTTGATCCCGATGGTGATCGAGATCGAGGGCTCGTCGACGGTGAGCGGCGGCAGCGGGCGCGGGTCGTTCGGGTCGGCGAGGGTGTCGCCGATCATGACGTCCTCGATGCCGGCGATGGCGACCAGGTCGCCCGGGCCGGCGCTCTCGGCCGGGGTCCGGGTGAGGCCCTCGGTCACCAGCAGCTCGGTGATCTTGACCCGCTGGATGGTGCCGTCGGTCTTGCACCAGGCGACCTGCTGGCCGTTCTTCATCGTGCCGGAGTGGATGCGCAGCAGCGCCAGCCGGCCGAGGTAGGGCGAGGCGTCGAGGTTGGTGACCTGCGCGCGCAGCGGCTCCTCGGCGTCGTAGGTCGGCGCCGGGATGGTGTCCAGCAGCGTCTTGACCAGCGGGCCGAGGTCGGGGCTGTCCGGGCTGGTGCCGTCGGCGGGCCGGGTGAGCGAGGCCTGCCCGGTCTTGCCGTTGCTGTAGACGATCGGGAACTCGAGGGCCTCGGGGTCCATGCCGTTGTCCTCGAGCAGCTCCATGAACAGCTCGTAGGTCTCGTCGACGACCTCGGCGATACGGGCGTCGGAGCGGTCGGTCTTGTTGACCACGAGGATGACCGGCATCCCCTTGCCGAGCGCCTTGCGCAGCACGAAGCGGGTCTGCGGCAGCGGGCCTTCGGAGGCGTCCACGAGCAGGACGACGCCGTCCACCATCGACAGCCCGCGCTCGACCTCGCCGCCGAAGTCGGCGTGGCCGGGGGTGTCGACGATGTTGACGACGACGGGGTTGCCGTTCTCGTCGGCCAGGTGGATGGCGGTGTTCTTGGCGAGGATGGTGATGCCGCGCTCACGCTCGAGGTCCATCGAGTCCATGACGCGGTCCTGCGTGGAGTCGTTGTCCGTCCCCTCGCCCTTGGCGCGCCCGAGGGCGCCTGCCTGGCGGAGGAGGGCGTCGACCAGGGTGGTCTTGCCGTGGTCGACGTGGGCGATGATCGCCACGTTGCGCAGGTCGTCGCGGGTGGGCATGCGGGAGGGCACCTCGGGGGAGATCAGGGGGTCGGCGCGTCCGTCTCTGTTGCGGAGCGCCCAGACACCAGGGTCAACAGCCGCCGGCCCGGCGACCTTCCCATGGTAGTAGAAGGACCCCCTGCCCCCTCCGGTGAAGGACCCCGTCCTCCTCACCCCTCGCGCGCTCGGGGCGAGCCTCGGGACGGGCCTGCGGCGGGACCCTGCCGGGGGCCGGCCGGTGATCCGTGAGCAGGCTCACGCGTGGGCGGGGCGCTCCTCGAGCCCGGCCAGGAGCCGGTCGGCGGTCTGCAGCCGGCGGCGCCCTCGCACCGCCAGGAGGCCGCCGGTCAGCACCAGGCCGACGGCGTAGAGCCAGCCCCACCCGCCGGGCCCCTCCGGCTGCAGGGCTGCCGCCGCGACCAGCACTGCCACGCCGGCGGAGACCAGCGGCGCGCCGACGAGGTCCGAGCGCAGCCGCCGTCGCTCGGCCGCCAACCGGCCGACCCACTCCGCACCGGCATCCCATGGGAGCGCGCCCGCCGACACGGCCCGCTCCACGGCCGCCCGCTCCCGGACGCGGGCCGAGAAGCGCAGGTACGCCATCGCGGCCAGGGCCATGCAGATGCCGAAGAAGGCGCTGCGCAGGGCGGCCTCGGCCCAGCTCCACGCCTCGCCGGCCACGAGGACGTCGGCCGCCTGCATCCCCGGGCCGAAGAAGGCACCGCCGAAGGCGGCCGACCACAGGTCCCCCGGCGTCCAGCTGCGGTCCCCGGGCGTCGGCACGCCGTCAGCCTGGCCGATGACCGCCCGGCGCACCATCCCCCCGCGGGGGTGTCAGCCGCGGTCGGCCACCGCGTAGGTGGTGCCGGCAGCAGTCAGCGTCACCAGGGCCACCGCCAGCCAGGACGCCATCCCGACGCCCAGCGCGAGGACGTGCGCGAGCACGAAGGCGCCGATGTAGAGCGCACCCAGTCCCAGGGCGACCGCCCAGCCGCGGCGCTCGACCCACAGCCAGGCTGCGCCGAGCCCGCCGAGGGCGAAGACCGCACCGCCGAGGGCGCGGATCCCGGTGCCCTGCGCGACGCCGAAGCCGGCCGCCAGGCCGACGGCCACGAGGAGGGCGGAGGGGATGCGGGTGCGCATGCGGGTCAGGGTCGAGCTCGTCATGCCGTCCAGTCTCCCCGGCCCCGTGGGGCTGCACCCGGTGCGGGGCTACGCGGCCGGACGGATGAAGCCGAACCGTCGGCCGAGCACCGGGCCGACGACCGGCCAGGCCGATGCCCGCAGCGACGTGTCCCGCACGGCCATCCGCCACCGCTCCTCGGGCACGAACCAGGACGCCGTGCGGGCGCCCGCGTCGGCGAGCCGGGTCACGACGGGCCCGAGCCGGTCGCGGGCCCGGTCCAGCGCGGCGGGGACGTCGGCGACCGTCGACGCCGTCGCCAGCTCCTCGGCCACCGCCACCCCGCCGGCGAGGGCGAGCGACGCCCCCTGGCCGGCCAGCAGGGAGACGCACCAGCACGCGTCACCGAGCAGAGCGACCCGGCCGCGGTGCCACACCCGTGAGCGGACCTGCACGGTCCGGTCGGTGTATTGGTCCACGGCCGATGGGAGCGTCGCGAGCAGCTCGGGGACGAGCCAGCCGAGGTCGCCGAAGCGGCGGTGCAGCGCCTCGGGGAGGTCGGCACCGGGCTCACCCCCACCGTCGGGCGACCGGTGCACGAAGAACGCGGCGGTGCGCCTCTCGTCCACGGGATAGGCCGCCACCATGCGTCCGGGTGCCGTGAGCGTGACGAAGTCCTCGCGACGCACCCCTGGCAGGCTGCCGTCCACGATCCAGGTCCACACGGCGTGACCGAGGTCGCGGGTGCTCCACTCGTCCGGCTCCAGCACGTCGTTGCGCACCCGCGAGTGGATCCCGTCGGCGCCGAGGACGACGTCCCACTCCTCCTCGGCCCCGTCGGCGTAGTGCACGACGACCGGGTCCCCGGCCGCCGCGGCCTGCTCCACGCCGATCACCTTGCGGCCGTGGGACGGCGCCACCCCGGCGCTCCGTGCCGCGGCGTACAGCTCGGCCTCCAGGTCCCCGCGCAGGAAGTTGTGGTGCCGCCCACCGAACACGCGGCGGCGCAGCGCCGGGTAGCCGACGGCGACCCGCGGTCGACCGGACCCGTCGACGAACACCAGGCGCTCGATCGGGGCCTGGATGCGCTCCAGCCCGGGCCCCAGCCCCAGCCGGTCGGCAGCGTCGATGCCGGGACCGAAGAAGTCGATCATGTAGCCGCCACCCCGGGGCCCGGGCGCAGCCTCCACCACCGTCGGGGACCCGCCGAGCTGGCGCAGCCGCAGTGCAGCCGACAGCCCGGCGATGCCGGCTCCGACGACGAGGACCCGCACGGCCACGCCCCCTCTCCCCCGCGCGGAACGCGGGTGGACCGCCGCGCCGCACGGTGTGAACTGGCAGACGCCGCAGAGAGCTGCGGGGTTCCCACGACCCGCCCGGTGCCGGAACGCGTCGAGGGCCCCGGACGCGACTCGGCGTCCGGGGCCCTCGTACGGCCGTGATCATCGGCAGGTGGTCGGTCGGCACGCCGGGGCGCACAGCCGTCCGCCGGTGATCCCGGCGCCGGCCCCCTGCAGGGTCCCGCTGCGAGCCTGCGACTGGGCGGGGGCAGGGGGTCCCTGCTCAGGCGGTGCGGAGCACGGCCTCGATCTCGAGCTCGATGCTGATCTTGTCGCCGACGACGACGCCGCCGCCGTCCATCGGCATGTCGATGTCCACGCCGAACTCCTTGCGGGAGATCTCGGTCCGGGCGCTGAAGCCGGCGCGGGTGCCGCCGTAGGCGTCGGGGCCGAAGCCGTTGACCTCGAGGGCCAGCTCGACGGGCTTGGTGATGCCCTTGATGGTCAGGTCGCCGATGACCGTCCAGTCGGCACCGTCGGTGCGGACCTCGGTCGAGCGGAAGGTCATCTCGGTGTGGTTGCCCACGTCGAAGAAGTCGGCGGAGCGGATGTGCGCGTCGCGCTGCTCCTGCCGGGTGTCGATCGAGTCCATGTCGATCGCGGCGGTGACGGTGGACTGCTCCGGGTTCTCGGCGGTGACGACCTCACCGGAGAACTTGGTGAAGTAGCCGCGGACCTTGCTGACCATCATGTGGCGGACGGAGAAGCCGACCGTCGAGTGGCTGGCGTCGATGTCCCAGGTGCCGACGACGTACCCGGGGATCTGGATGGCGGTGGTCATGGGAGCCTCCAAGTGGTTGAGCGTTGGACCATCCTGCTGGGCAGAACTGTAGTTGAAGGCTCATCTATTCCGCCAGTACCCTCATGGGCATGACCGCCGACGTGTCGCTCGCCGCTGGAGACCCCGGCTCCGACGCCGGCGAGCCCCGCTGGCTCGACGCCGAGGAGCAGCAGGCCTGGCGGGCCTGGCTCTACAGCGCCCAGCTGCTGCTCGACCGGCTCGACCGGGAACTCACGCACGCCACCGGCATCTCGCACGCCTACTACGAGATCCTCGTCGCCCTGTCGGAGACCGAGGGCCGGATGATGCGGATGAGCGAGCTCGCCGACCGGTGCCTTTCCTCGCGCAGCCGGCTCTCGCACGCCGTCTCCCGGCTGGAGGAGCGGGGCTGGGTGCGCCGGCAGGTCTGTCCGGACGACGGCCGCGGCCAGCTCGCCGTCCTCACCGACGACGGGTTCGCCGCGCTCGAGGCCGCCGCACCGGTGCACGTAGAGAGCGTGCGCACGCACCTGTTCGACCAGCTCTCCCCCCAGCAGGTCGCGGCGATGCGCGACCTCGGCGAGACGCTGCTGCGCCACCTCGGCACCCGCTGACGAGGACCCCTACGGCGCCGGAACGCCGTCGGGCGGGGCCGGCCAGCGGGACGACGTACCGTGAGCACCGAGGAGATCGCGGCCACCGTCCACGCCGAGCGCGCACGCGCTGGCGTGTCGATCGTCGTCGACGCCTCGGTCGTGCTCCGGCTGCTGCTGTGGACCGGCGCGGATGACGATCTCCGGCCCCTGGTGGCGACGGAGGACCTGCACGCGCCTGCACTGGTGGACGTGGAGGTCGCGTCCGGACTGGGCCGGCTCGCCGCGGCCGGGTCCGTCAGCGGCAGCCGGGCGGCCGAGGCCCTGGCCGACCTCGGCGTCCTCGGGGTGGACCGCTGTCCGCACACCCCTCCTGCTGCCGCGCATCTGGCACTTGCGCGCCGACCTGTGCGCCTACGACGCCACCCATGCCGCCCTCGCCGAGACACTGGACTGCGCGCTGGTCACCGGCGACCGTGGACTGGCCACCGCCCGGGGCCGCGGTGCGAGCGGCGCCACGTGCGCTGGGTGCGGTGATCAGGGCCGCGGTCCGTGGTCGGCGCGACCCCCCTCCTCGGCCTCCCCCCAGCCCGCGAGGCGGGGGCCCTGCTAACAGCCGTCGGGGCCGCAGACCTCGCCGCCGGTGATCACCGGGATGAGCGGCGTGCGCTCCGCCCAGGCCCGCTCGAGCACCTGCAGCAGCGCGTCGGCCGGCTGGGCGCCGTTGACGCCGTACTTGCGGTCGACGACGAAGAACGGCACGCCGCTGATGCCCAGCGCCTGCGCCTCGGCCTCGTCGGCCCGGACCGCGCCGGCGTAGCGCTGGTCCTCCAGCGCCGCGCGCCCCTCGTCGGCGTCCAGCCCCGCCTCGGCGGCGAGCCGGACGAGGGTCTCGCGGTCGCCGACCGCCTCGCCCTCGCTGAAGTAGGCGGTCAGCAGCCGCTCCTTCACCGCGTCCTGCACCCCGCGGTCACCGGCCAGGTGGATCACCTGGTGGGCGTCGAAGGTGTTGGCGCGCACGGCCTTGTCGAACCGGAAGTCCAGCCCCTCGGCGGCCGCCTGCTGCGTCATGGTGTCTGTCATCTGCTGCGCGCTCGGCACCGAGGTGCCGTACTTCCTCGCCAGCCGCTCGGCGTACTCGGTCGGCGAGACCTCGTTCCCCGCGGCGGCCGAGAGCGCACCCGGGTCGAGCTCGAAGGACCTCCACTCCACCTCGACGGCGTCCCGGTGCGCGAACCGCTGCAGGGCGGCCTCGAAGCGGCGCTTGCCGATGTGGCACCAGGGACAGACGACGTCGGACCAGATCTCGACCTTCACGCCCGCCCTCAACGCCGGCGGAATGCTCGGCTCTTCCCGGGTCGGCGGTCGCAGGTCGCAGGTCGCCGGGTATCGCACACGGCGGGTGATGGGTGTAGCACTGGTGCGTGAGCGGTCGGGGGACCGATTTCTTCATCAGTCACGCCGGCCGGGACACCGGCTGGGCCGAGTGGCTGGCCTGGCGGCTGCAGGAGGCCGGCTACACCGTCGAGCTGGACGTGTGGGACTGGGCGCTGGGTGAGGACTTCGTGACCCGGATGGAGGCGGCGCTGGAGCGCGCGGACCGGCTGCTGGCGGTGTGCACCGAGGCCTACTTCTCCTCCGTGTTCGGCGGCGCGGAGCTGCGCGCGGCGTTCGCGCAGTCCGCGGCGGCGCAGGGTCGGATCGTGCCCGTGCTGGTCGAACCGGTGACCCTGCCCCGGCTCTACGCGCCGCTGGTCCACCTGGACCTGACCGGCCTGGACGAGGCCGCGGCCGCAACCCGGCTGCGGACCCGGCTGGCGAGGACCCGCCCCACCAGCGCGCCGCCGTTCCCCCGAGCGGGGCCCGCATCGCCGGCCAAGCCGGGGTTCGCCGGCACCCTGCCGGCAGTGTGGAAGGTGCCGCCGCGCAATCCCCGGTTCACCGGCCGGGACAGCCTGCTCACCGAGCTGCGCCGATGGCTGCACGCCGGGGAGGGCACGCCGGCGGTGCAGGCCCTGTACGGCCTCGGCGGGGTGGGCAAGACCCAGCTGGCGCTGGAGTACGCGCACCGCTTCGCCGCCGACTACGACCTGGTGTGGTGGATCGACGCCGAGCAGCCGGTGCTCATCCCCGACCAGCTCGCGCGGCTCGCCGGGAGCCTGGACCTCGCTGCCGGAGCGACGGTGGCCGCCACCGTCGACCGGCTGCTCGCCGAGCTGCGCCACCGGGACCGCTGGCTGCTCGTTCTCGACAACGCCGAGCGGCCGGCCGACGTCGCCGCCTATCAGCCCGGCGGGCCGGGACATTTGCTGATCACCTCCCGCAACCCCGGCTGGGGCGCCCTCGGCGGCCGGCTGGAGGTCGACGTGCTGACCCGGGCGGAGACGATCACGCTGCTGCGGGCCCGGATCCCGGGCCTGGGCGAGGAGCTGGCCGACAAGCTCGCCGCCGAGCTGGGCGACCTACCCCTGGCCGCCGCGCAGGCCGCCGGCTACCTGGAGCAGACCGACCTGCCGCCCGCCGACTACCTGCGCCGGTTCCGCACTCGCCGGGCCGGCCTGCTGAATCGTGGTGACGTGGTCGGCTACTCCGGGCGGCTGGACACCGCCTGGGCGCTGTCCCTGGAGCGACTCAGGTGCGAGGACCCGGCCGCGGTGCAGCTGCTGGAGCTGGCCGCCTTCCTCGCCTCTGAGCCCATTCCACTCCGCCTGTTCACCGAGCACGCCGCGTTGCTGGAGGAGCCGCTGCGCAGCACCGCCGCCGACCCTGACGCGCTGGCCGACACCGTCGGCGCGCTCGTCGCCTACTCCCTGGCCCGCCGCTCCCCCGGCGCCTTTCAGGTCCACCGGCTGGTGCAGACCGTCATCAGCCACCGGCTACCCCTCGACCGGCAGCAGGCCACCGCCGAGCGGGTCGTCGGGCTGTTGGTCGCCGCTCATCCCAGCGATCCGGACGATCCGACCGGCTGGGCCGCCTACGCCGCCCTCGCCCCGCACGTACTCGCCATCGCCCCGCGGGGGGATCGTTCTCCCGCCCACCGGCACCTGATCCTGGACACCACCAACAACCTGCAGGCGCACGGCGACAGCCACGCCAGCCGGGCCGTCGCCGAACAGCTGCTCGACCGCTGGTGGGCGGTCCTCGGCCCCGACCACCCCGACCTCCTCACCGCCGCCAGCACCCGCACCCGTGCACTGGTCTCGCTCGGCAAGGCCGAGCCGGCCCGCGCCCTGGGCGAGGACACGTTGCACCGCTGCCGCCGCGTGCTCGGCCCGGACGACCCCAGCACCCTGTCGGCGGCCGCCGCCCTGACCCGCGCCCTGGTCCAGCTGGGCGAGGCGGAACAGGCCCGCACCCTGGGCCAGGACACGCTGGACCGCTGCCGCCGGGTGTTCGGTCCGGAGCACGCCAGGAGTCTGTGGGCGGCGACCGGCGTGACGCTCGCCCTCGCCCAGCTGGGCGAGGCGAAACAGGCCCGCACCCTGGGCCAGGACACTCTGCAGCGCTGCCGCCGCCGGCTCGGCCCCGACCACGCCACCACCCTGTCGGCGGCAGGCGCGCTGACCGCCGCCCTAATCGAGATGGGCGAGGCGGAACAGGCCCGCACCCTGGGTCAGGACACGCTGGACCGCTGTCACCGGGCGCTGGCTCCCGAGCACCTGATCACCCTGTGGGCAGCGACCGCGCTCGCCCGCGCCTTGGTCCAGCTGGGCGAGGCGGCACAGGCCCGCAGCCTGGGCGAGGACGCGCTGCGGCGCTGCCGGCGGACGCTCGCCCCGGACCACTCCACCACCCTGTGGGCGGCGACCGGCGTGACGCTCGCCCTCGCCCAGCTGGGCGACGCGGAACAGGCCCGCGCCCTGGGCGAGGACACGCTGCAGCGTGGCCGCCGGGTGTTCGGCCCGGATCACCTGATCGTCCTGTGGGCGGCGAGCGCGCTGACCCACGCCCTGGTACGGCTCGGCGAAGTGGAGCCGGCCCGCGCCCTCGGCGCGGACACCCTGCAGCGCTGCCGCCGGGTGCTCGCCCCCGACCACCCGATCGCGCAGTACCTGGTGCAGGCCGTCAGCATCGACCAGCTCCTCGGTGACGACGCCGCTGCCGACCGCCCGGATCCTCAGCCGTGAACCGGGCCTGCGGACGCGCCCCGAGGCTCAGTCGGTGAACAGCTCCCGGGAGACGACGCCGGTGTCGGGGTTGTCGGTGAACAGCCCGTCGATGCCCGTCTCCCAGAACACCAGCTGCTCCTCGATCGCCCGGCCGTAGTCGCCGGGCTCCTCGCCGGGGTCGCGCAGCTCGGCCGGGAGGAACTCGTTCTCGTTGCGGAAGGTGTACGGGTGCACGAGCAGGTCCGCGGCATGCGCGTCGGCCACGAAGGACGTCGGCTCGGCGAGGGTGCCGTCGGCCTCCCGCGGGATGATCTGGGCCTTCTCCGGGCCCACCCCGTCGGCGTACTCCCCGATCCCCGCCAGCCCCTCGGCCGTGGACAGGTCGGCGTAGGTGCGCGGGTCACCGGCGGCCACCAGGTCGGCCGGTGCTCCGGTCGCCGACAGCAGCTGCACCAGCGGGACGTCGACGACCCCGTCGAGCTCGCGCAGGTTGGCCGTCTCGAACGACTGCAGGAACACCGGGTCGCCCTCGTCGTCGAGCCCGGCCTCGCCGAGGTCCTCGACCAGCGGCTCCTCGAGCGAGAGCTCGATGGAGTCGAAGTAGGTGGGGTGCTTGGTCTCGATGTAGACGCCGACCTCGCGGCGCAGCTCCCGGGACAGCGCCTCGCGCAGCTCGAGCACCTCGTCGAGGGTGGGCACCTGGTAGAGGCCGTCGTAGAGGGTGTTCTCCTCACGGACGTCGGGCAGCCGCTCCACCGCGCGCAGCGTGCGCAGCTCGGCCAGCGTGAAGTCCTCGGTGAACCAGCCGGTCAGCTCGGTGCCGTCGATCACCTTGGTGGTGCGCCGGTCGGCGAACTCGGGCCGGTCGGCGACGTCCGTCGTCCCGGAGATCTCGTTCTCGTGGCGGGTGACCAGCACGCCGTCGGAGGTGCTGACGACGTCGGGCTCGATGTAGTCAGCACCCATGCGGGCGGCCAGCTCGTAGGAGGCCAGGGTGTGCTCGGGCCGGTAGCCCGAGGCGCCGCGGTGCCCGATGACGAGCAGCTCGTCGACGCCGTCCCCGGTCTCCTGCTCCGGCGGCGCGGCGATGGCCGGCCCGGTCAGCAGCAGCGGGACGGCGAGGACGGACGCGGTGAGCAGCGCGGTCCGGCGGTGCGCACGTGACATGGGTTCTCTCCCCCGGGCTGGGACGGCGACCCTCGCCGTCGGCCCGGACGATCCCAGCCCGGCGACGTGGCCGCGACGTGAGCGCTTCCGCGAACACGCGGTGAACCCCGGCCCGGCGACCCCCGGAGGAGCCCGGCTCAGCCCTGCCAGACCTCGGCGACCTCGGCGGCCACGCCGGCCGCCTGCGCCCGGCCGGCGCGTGCGGAACCCGCGCGGGCGGCGGGGTCGAGCACGTTGCGGCCGATCGCGCGGCGCGCGGCCTCGTCCGGGGAGACGACGGCGACCCGCGCCACCATCCCGGTGACCTGCGCGTCGACGCTGGCAAGCGGACCGACACCGCGCGGGATGGGCGCGAGGACGACGACCCGGTCGTACCCCTCGGCGAGGTCGGCGTTGGCCGCGGAGCGCATGCCGCCGTCGACGTAGCGGCGGCCGTCGATGGTCACCGGCGGGTACACGCCGGGGACGGCACAGCTGGCCGCGACCGCCTGCAGCAGCGGGACGCCGGAGGTGCGGTCGAGGACGCGGAACTCCCCGCTCTGCGCGTCGACGGCGGTGACGCGCAGGTCGCGGTCGGGCCACTCGCGGCTGACAAGGCGGGAGCTGATGACGTCGAGCCGCTCCTGCTCGGTCGGGGTCAGCCCGGCCTGCTCGGCGGCGATCGCCAGCGCCCCGACCCGCCGGCGGAACCCGACGTCGTCCCCGCGGCTGCGCAGCACCGCCCAGGCGTAGCGGGCCAGCGCGGCGCGGGTCATCCGGGCCGCCTGCTCGCCGGTGGGCGGCTCGAGCTGGCGGGCGAACAGCATCTCGAGGTCGGCGCCGCTGGTGAGCTGCGCGCCGACCACCGAGCCGGCCGAGGTACCGACCACGAGATCGGCGCCGGTGAGGTCGACACCGGCCTCGGCCAGGCCGGCGAGCACGCCGACCTCCCACGCGATGCCGGTGATGCCGCCGCCGCCGAGGACGAGGGCCGTGCGCTGGCCGTTCATGCCGCCATCCTCACCCACCGTCCGACCTCGACACGGGTAGTGACGTGCGCCACGCTGTCGGCCTCCGGAGTGGAAGGACCCGCATGACCGCCACGCAGGACGCACCGACGCCGACCGCGCACAGCTGGCCGCCGGGCCTGCCACGGTCCCTGGACTACCCCGCGGTCCCGGTCGGCTCGATCCTGCGGGCCGCGGTGCGCCGCTGGGGCGACCGGACGGCGTTCGTCGACCACGACGTCCCGCTGACCTACACCGAGCTCGGCGCCCGCGCGCACGCCGTCGCCAACTGGCTCGCCGACGCCGGCGTCGGGCGCGGCGACGTCGTGGCGGTGCACATCCCGAACTGCCGCCAGTACCCGGCGGTCTACTACGGGGTGCTGCTGGCCGGGGCGACCTTCTCCCCCACCAACCCGCTGCTCCCGGCGGCCGACCTCGCCGCGCAGCTCACCGACGCCGGCGCCCGCGTGCTGGTCACCTGGGACCAGGTGCTGCCGTTGGTGCGGTCGGCCCTGGCGGCCACGCCCGTGGAGACCGTGGTGGTCACCGGGGAGGCGCACACCCTCGACCTCGACGCCCGGTTGCAGCTGGAGGCCGGGGAGGTCGACCTCGCCGACCTGCTCGCCGGCGACCCCACCGACCGGCACCTCGACGCCGCCCTCGACCCGGCCGCCGACCTCGCGCACCTGGCCTACACCGGCGGGACGACGGGGGTCAGCAAGGGTGTCGAGCTGCCGCACCGCGCGGTCGTCACCAACGTGCTGCAGTCGGCCTGCTGGTCGTCGGGGTCGCTGCCCGAGCTGGACGAGGCCGGCGACGTGACCCTGCGGCAGGTGCTCGGGCCCGACGAGTACCCGACGCGGCTCGGCGAGACCCGGCTGGTCAACCTCACGCCGTGGTTCCACGCGATGGGGGTGATCGGCTACCTCAACAGCATGGTCATGGCCGGCACGATGACGGTCGTCCACCTGCGCTTCGACGCGGTGCGCTACGTCGAGGACGCCGTCCGGTACCGGGTCACCCTCATCGGCGGGGCCCCCCGGTCTTCGTCGCCCTGCTGCAGGTGCCCGGCATCGAGGACGCCGGCCTGGGCTCGCACGTCCGCAGCGTCTCCAGCGGCGCGGCACCCCTGCCGGTCCCGCTCATCGAACGGCTGCAGGCGTTGCTGCCCGACGCCGTCATCGGCGAGGGGTACGGGCTGACCGAGGTCACCATGCAGGCCACCGGTAACCCGGTGTACCGCTCGGGCACGCGCAAGCCCGGCACCGTGGGCGTGCCGGTCTTCGACACCGCGATCAGCATCCAGCCACTCGGCGGTGGGGCGCCGCTGCCGGCCGGCGAGCGCGGCGAGGTGTGCATCCGCGGGCCGCAGGTGATGCGCGGCTACGCGCACCGGCCGGAGGCGACCGCCGAGGCGATCGACGCCGACGGCTGGTTCCACACCGGCGACGTCGGCGTCCTCGACGAGGACGGCTACCTGGCGATCGTCGACCGCACCAAGGACATGCTGCTCTACAAGGGCTACAACGTCTTCCCGCGCGAGCTGGAGGAGGTGCTGTTCGGCGTCCCCGGGGTCGCCGGGGCGGCCGTGGTCGGCCGGCCCGACGAGGAGGCCGGGGAGCTGCCGGTGGCCTACGTCGTCCGCAGGGCCGACGAGGCCGGGGCCGCGCTGACGGCCGAGTCGGTCATGGCGGCGGTCAACGAGCGGGTGACGCCGTACAAGCGGCTGCGCGACGTCGTCTTCATCGACGCGATCCCGGTGTCGGCCGCGGGCAAGGTGCTCAAGCGGGAGCTCACCGCACGGGAACGGGCCGCCGTCACCGGGGGCTGAGGCCCCGTCCCCGTCGCCGCACCCGTCCGCTCACCCGGACGGGTGCGGCGTGCACGCGCGCCGCCGGGCGGCTCACTATCGTCCCGCGGGTGGACGGCGACACGGGAGACATGAGCGAACACTCCGGTGTGCGGATCGCACACGAGGAGCTCTCCCCGTTCCGCCAGGTCGGGCGCCGCGTGCTGATCGCGGCGGTCGTGCTGCTGGCCACGGTGTTCATCGTGTGGCTGGACCGGGACGCCTACCGGGACGGCGACGAGGTCGGCATCGACCTGCTGGACGCCTTCTACTACTCGACGGTCACGCTGTCGACGACCGGGTACGGCGACATCACGCCGCTGACCGACGGCGCCCGGCTCGTCAACATCCTGGTCATCACGCCCCTGCGCATCCTGTTCCTGATCGTCCTCATCGGAACCACCCTCGAGGCGCTGACCGCGCGCACCCGCGAGGAGTTCCGCATCCGTCGTTGGAGGTCCCGCGTGCGCCAGCACGTCATCGTGTGCGGCTACGGCACCAAGGGCCGCAGCGCCATCCGCTCCCTGCAGTCCAACGGCACCCCGCTGGAGCAGATCGTCGTCGTCGACCCCGAGCCGCGGGCCATCGAAGAGGCCAACTCGGTGGGGCTGCACGGGATCGTCGGCGACGCGAGCCGCACCGACGTCCTCCGCCGAGCGCACGTCGAACGCGCCCGCGCGGTGATCGTCGCCGCCAACCGCGACGACGCGTCGGTGCTGATCACGCTGACGGTCCGGCAGCTCAACCCCAGCGTGCCGATCACCACCTCCGTGCGCGAGGAGGAGAACGCCCAGCTGCTGCGCCAGTCGGGTGCCGACACCGTCATCACCACGTCGGCCACCGCGGGCCGGCTGCTGGGTCTGTCCACCGATGCGCCGCGGGTCGTGGCCACGGTGGAGGACCTCGTCACCGGCGGCCAGGGCCTCGACCTGCACCAGCGGCGGGTCACGGCCGGTGAGGTCGGCCTGGGTCCGCGGCAGCTGCGCGACGTCGTGCTTTCGGTGACCCGGGGCGGGCGCACGCTGCGCTTCGACGACCCGCTGATCGGCACGCTGGAGACCGAGGACGTGCTCGTCGTCGTCCGGTCGCACCCGCCGGGGGGGCACGTCGCCGCGGTCCACTGACAGCGCGGCGCGGGGTTGCCGGGCGGACACTGCGTCACTCCGGGTGCAGCACCCAGGTCCGCGTGGGCCGGTGCCGGCCGCGCAGCTCGGCGACGGCGTTGGGCGCCCAGTGCCGTCCTCACCGGAGCGCGCGGCACACACGGCCTCCTCGCTGGCCACCACCCGGCCGGTCGTGTCCTCGGCCGGGTCGGTGAAGCGGGCGGCCTCGTTCACCGGGTCGCCGATGACCGTCTACTCCAGCCGGGCCGCGGTCGGCCGTTGCCGCCGGAGGCCGACGAGGACGCCGAGCGGCAGGGCGACGGCGAGGTGGTCCAGCGCGGTGAGCACGATGACGGCGCGGCCGCCCTCGGGGTCGTGCGCGCCGGCCGAGAGGCCGATGAGCAGCAGCGCCACGATGCCGACGCCGACGAGGTCGGCGACGACGACCAGCACCACGGTGACCGGCACGGCGCGCCGGCCGGTGGGCGCCCACTCGAGCGCCGCGTCGAGCCTGCGGGCCGCGGCCGGGACGTCCCTCGTGGACCGGATGCGGGGCCGGGACGTCGCGCACGGCTCCCATGGTCACCGAGGCGCACGCGGCTCGCCGCAGCCGGGGCGTCAGACGAGGACGGCCTCCAGGGCGTCGGCCTGCTGCACCAGGTCCGCCGCGGTGGTCAGCCAGCCGGCCACCAGCAGCAGCGGCCACGGCTGCTCGTCGTCCAGCGAGGCCGTCGTCGCGACCAGCGAGGCCTGGGCCACGGCCCTGCAGCCCATGTTCCGCATGACCAGCTCCTTCCATCGGTTGCCTGGACGGTCGGCACCGACGGACCCGGGATCCAGCCGTGAAACGCAGACGTCACCCCGATGGGGTGGACGGCACACCGTCGCGGGCGACGGGCGAGCGCCCGAGGGGCGCGGTGGAGCCGATCCCCCGCTCCCGTCCACAATGGTCGGCGGGCGTGGACGGCGACGGGCTGCCCGCCGGGAGGAGCGTGGACGTGGCGGGCACGGGGACGGCGGCCGACGGCGACGACGCCGGCCGGGCGCTGCTCGCCCTGTCGGTGGACGCCGCCGGGATCGGGACGTTCGAGGTGGACGTCGCCACCGGCCGGCTCACCTGGAACCGCCGGATGTTCGAGCTGCTCGGCGTGGCACCCGAGGGCTTCAGCGGCGAGCTGGCCGAGGCCTACCGGCACATCCACCCCGACGACGTGCCGCGGGTGGCCGCCGACGTGGAGGCCGCGCTGGCGAGCACCGGTGCGTACACCACCGAGTACCGCGTACCGCTCCCCGACGGCCGCACCCGGCACCTCTCCGCCCGTGGGCAGATGATCACCGACGCGGCCGGCAACCCGCTGCGCCTGGTGGGCGCCACCCACGACGTGACCGCCGAACGGGAGAGCAGCGAGCGCATCCGCGCCGCCCTGGAGTCCCTCGCGATCGGCTACCTGGCCATGGGCGCCGACTGGCGGATGACGTACGTGAACGCCCGGGCCGAGCGCCTCACCGGCCGCTCCCGCGACGCGCTGCTCGGCCGCAGCCTGTGGGAGGCCTTCCCCGCGACCGTCGGGACCGTCTTCGAGGAGCGCTACCGCCAGGCGGTGCGCAGCGGCGAGGCGGTCACCTTCGAGGCCCACTACCCCCGGGAGCCCGACGTCTGGGTGGAGGTGCAGGCGGTGCCCGAGAACGGCGGGCTCACCCTCTACTTCCTCGACATCACCGACCGGCGCCGAGCGCAGGAGGTGGCCGCCGAGGCGGCCCGGCGCCACGCGCTGCTCGCGGCCGTCACCGAGCAGCTGACCGGCACGATGGACGCCGAGCGCGCGGTCGCCTACCTGGCGCAGCTCGTCGTCCCGGCGCTGGCCGACTGGTGCATCGTCACCCTGGTCGACGACGAGGGACCGGCCGGCAGCCGGCGGAACCTGCGCGACATCGGCTGGTGGCACGCCGACGAGGCGATGCGGACGACCCTCGACGCCTACGCGGAACGGCGCATCCCGGCCCTCACGGAGGACTCCTTCCTCCTCCGGGCACTGGTCACCGGCCGGAGCACCACCGTCGACTCGGGAGCCACCGCAGCCGTCCAGCGCGTGCTGGCCCCCAGTCAGGCGCGCGACCTGATCGCCGAGCTCGCCCCGGAGTCGATGGTCGTGCTGCCGCTGCGCGGGCGCGGGCGGACCGTCGGCCTGCTCACCCTGTTCAACGGCTCCACCCGCGCGTCGATGACCGCCGCCGAGCGGGACACCGCGACGGACGTGGCCGGACGCGCCGGCCTGGCCCTCGACAACTCCCGGCTGTACCGGCAGCAGCGCGACCTGGCCGCCGGCCTGCAGCGTTCGCTGCTGACCAGGCCCGTGCAACCGGACCACGCGCAGATCGTGGTCCGCTACACCCCGGCGGCGGAGGCCGCCGACGTCGGCGGCGACTGGTACGACGCGTTCATGCAGCCGGACGGGGCCACGGTGCTCGTCATCGGCGACGTCATCGGCCACGACACCGAGGCCGCCGCGGCCATGGGGCAGGCCCGGACGGTGCTGCGCAGCCTCGCCGCCGTCGACCACGAGGGCCCGGCCGAGGTCCTGCGCCGGACCGACGAGGTGCTGGAGACCCTGCGGACGGGGATCATCGCCACTGCGCTGGCGGGGCGGCTCGAGCAGGACGAGGACCTCCGGCGGCGCGGGCTGACCCGCCTGCGGTGGTCCAGCGCCGGGCACCCGCCGGCCGCGGTCGTCGCTCCCGACGGCAGCGTGCAACTCCTCGCCGGGGAGAAGGCGGACCTGCTGCTGGGGGTGGTACCGGACACCGCCAGGCAGGAGCACGAGGTCGTGCTCGGGTACGGCACGACGGTCCTGCTCTACACCGATGGGCTGATCGAGGCACGCGACCAGCCCATCGAGGAGGGCCTGCAGCGGCTGCAGGAGACGCTGACCGACCTCGCCGCCGACGACCTGTCGCTCGACGACCTGGTCGACCAGCTGCTGGAGCGCATGCTGCCGCCGCAGCCGGAGGACGACGTGGCGGTGGTCGCCGTCCGGCTGCACGACCAGCACGGGCCGCGGCCGGCCGAGGCCGGATCGGACCGCACGCCGCCGGGCTTGCCGGACACCTGATCCGCCGGGGTCCACATCTGGCTGACCGGACCCCCCGGATTGGCGGGCGCGGAGCACGGCCGACCGGGAGAGACTCGGTCCGGCCAGCAGCGGTGCGTACGGGTCGGGGGGACGGTGCCGATGTCGGAGGAGTCCGGAGCGGGTGTCCGGGTGCGCTCCCGGCGGCGGTCGCGCGCCTCGCTGGTCCCGGCGCCTTCCCGGGGGTACGGGCCGGTCCTGCGGCGCGGCGCGGCCGTGGTGGTCGCCACCGCCACCCTGATGGGGTCCTCGCCGGTGGACGGCGCCGGGATCACCGCGCAGGAGCCGTCGCCGACCACGTTCCAGGCGTTCTCCCACCCGGCCGGCAGACCTGCCTCCTCGACGTCCGCCTCCTCGACATCCGCCGCTCCTCCGCCCACGGCCCCCGGGACGAACGCGTCGCCGGCGTCGAGCGCGACGGCTGCCGCCTCGGGCCTGGCGGCCGGCGGGATCCCGTCGGTCGCCAAGGCGGCCTACGACTCCGCCGCCGCGGCGGCGCCGGCCGGCTGTGGCATCGACTGGTCGCTGGTCGCCGCCATCGGCCGGGTCGAGTCCGACCACGGCCGCTTCGCCGGGGCAGTGCTGCAGACCGACGGGCGGTCGGCGCCCCGGATCATCGGCATCCAGCTGAACGGGAACGGCACCGCGGTGATCCGCGACACCGACGGCGGACGCCTCGACGGCGATCCGGCGTACGACCGCGCCGTCGGTCCGATGCAGTTCATCCCGTCCACCTGGGCGCGCTACGCCAGCGACGGGGACGGCGACAGCAGCAGCGACCCCTTCGACATCCACGACGCCGCTCGCGCCACGGCCCGGTACCTGTGCGCCGCCGGTGGGGACCTCACCGCCGTGGCCGGGCAGCGGCGCGCCGTCCTGGCCTACAACCACTCCGACGCCTATGTGGCGACGGTCCTGACCCTCGCCGCCCGGTACGCCGGGACGCCGCCACCGACCGTGCCGACCGACGTGGTGCCCCCGCCGTCGGAGCCGCCGGCGAACCCGGGACCTCCGCCCGCTGTGCAGCCGGCCGCGAGCCCGCCGTCGCCCGCCGCGCCGTCGTCTGCCTCACCGTCGAAGTCCTCGCCGTCGACGTCCTCGCCGTCGACGTCCTCGCCGGTCACCACGCCGCCAACGGTCACCACGTCCCCGCCGAACACCACCACACCGCCGTCGACGACACCGCCAACCACCACACCGCCGCCGACCACCCCACCCCCGACGACGCCACCGGTCACCACTCCCCCCACCACGACGACCCCACCGACGACCCCACCGACGACGACACCGACCACGACGCCACCGACCACGACGCCACCGGTCGCCACTCCTCCGACCGTGACGACCCCACCGACGACGACCCCACCGACCACGACGCCACCGGTCGCCACTCCTCCGACCGTGACGACCCAACCGACGACGACCCCGCCCGTCACGACGCCCGGGTGCACCACCCCGGCGGTCGCGGCGCTCGGCACGGTCGACATCCGCGACGGCTCGGCGGACCCCGTCGCGCGGGCCGCCGTCGGAGCCCGGGTGGTGGAGGCAGGTGGCACGGTCGGCGTCGTCACCGCCACCCAGGACGCGACCTCGGCCGTCCTGTACCCGGACGGCCCCAGCGCGGCGGCGACGGCGCTCGCCGACGCGCTGGGCGTGACCGGCGGCGCGGAGGTCGGGGACGTCGACCGGATCACCGTGGTCATCGGGGCCGGGGACGCCGCCCGTCTGGTGTGCGCCCCCTGACACCAGCTCGTCGGTCCGCCGGCCGACGCCGTCTCCCCCCTCCTCCGGACGGCGGAGCACTCCGCCGGCTGACCGGGACTCCCGGCAGGGAGGGGATCCTGACGAGTGGAGAAGGCCAGCTCAGGCCACGGATGACGGAAGCGGCACAGCGGAGTCGCACACGCGCGACCGCAAGGCAGCACATGTCCCTACCGGCTGCGGTGACAGCGTCGGCCCGCCAGTCCAACGGCCGATCGGGGGCGGGCATGCCGGTGGAGCCTTCCGAAGGGGCGCCCGAGTCCCCACCGTGGCGGACCGGGGGTACTCGTCGTGCTCGTCACCGCGGTCCAGCAGGGCATCAGCGGGGGACGTCCCGGTAGCCATTCCCGGCCGCCGTCACGGGCGGCAGCCGGGGATTGGGCCGATCTGGGCAGGAGAGCCTTCGAGGCCGTGCGACAGCCGCTCCCGCACTCGAGCCAACAGCTACTGCGCGGCGGCGGGGTAGGGCTCGGGCAGGTCGGGGGCGAGAGGCCCGTCCGCGGTGGTCGGCTCGGGCGTCGGCCGAGGCGCCGGAGCCATGTTCACCTCGCCGCTGAGGAGTCGTCCGGCCCCGGGGACCCGGGGCTCGAGTTCGAGCTCACTGAGTATCGTGAAGACGGTCGCGGTGGCTGCCGACAGGACGGGCAGGCCCGCGGCGTCCTCGACCGGCTGGATCGCGGACAGCGAAGGCATCTGGACGCACGCCGACAACACGAGTGCATCGGCGTTGCTCACGTCGACACGGCGCCAGTGTTTTCGCAGCCCTGCAGGGTCCAGCCGGGCGACCTCGAGGTTGTCGGAGACCTCCAGGCTCAAGGCGTCACAGACCTCTACGCCGGCGTCCTCGATGTACTCCGCGACGAGCGCGGTCAGAGGCTTCATGTACGGGGTGACCATGGCGATGCGCCGGGCACCGATCGCCTCGAGCCCCCTGAGCAGCGCCCCGGCGCTGGAAACGACGGGGATGTCCAGTCCCTCGTTCTGCAGGACCCCGGTGATCTGGGCCTCGGCGTGACAGTGGTAGCCCGGCCCTTGCGCCATGATCGCGACGAGGCACGCGGACGCCACGACGTCGGGACGCGCGTCCGCCAGTTCCGCCGAGGCGCGCTCGGTCTGCGCGTTCATGCGAGCGAGCTCCTCGGGAGTGACGTGCTTCATCCGCATCCGGCTGGAGTGGAAGGTGAACCGCTCCCCCGGGAGGATTTGCTCGCGGTCACGCAGCATCCGCGGCAGTTCCGTTTCCATGGTGAGGTTCGAACTCGGCACGATCATGCCGATCCGGTAGTCGCTCACGTCTGCCCCCAACTCCCCTGCTGCTGACCGAGTCCACGACGGACCCGTCGCTGTGGTCTTCCCGTCAGAGGAGCACCACGAACACGAGCCACGCCACTGCCGGGACGACCGCGATCATGAGGATCGCCCAGAGGAGCAGAGCGCGGAAGAACGCCCGCTCTTCCGTGCCCTCGGCGTTGGCCATGAGGAGGGCCCCCGTGGTCGACAATGGGCTCGAATCCACCACGGAGCTGGAGATGCCAATCGCCGTGACGACGCCGACCGCGGTGAGAGTGGGATCCCCGGCGAGCGGGACGACGATGGGAGTGATCGCACCGAGGGTCCCGGTCGTCGAGGCGAAGGCCGACACCAGCCCCACGACGTAGCCGGTGACCAACGCGGCGACGGACCCGCTACCCAGGCCTTCGATGGCCTGCTGCAGGTCATCGATGGCCCCGATCGCGTCCAGCATCCCGACGTAGGTGACGATCCCGGTCACCAGGAGGATCGCCGACCAGGGCATCGAGTCGATGGCGGGCTTCTGCAGGCTGGGCTTCACTGCGAGCAGCAGGAGGGACACGACCAGGGCCGCGACACCGACGTCCACGTCGAAGCCGAGCGTGAGCACGAGGAGTCCGGCGAGGGCCGCCAGGGTCAGAGCCCGGATGGGGGTGAGCCGACCCTTCTCGACGTCCCCCCTCTCAGCCGTCCCGTCCGAGCTCTGCGTGCTCACACTCGCCACTCCACTCGGGACTCCACCGACCGCTGTGGTCTGCGTCGGCCCGGCACCGCCGCCGGACCGAGCGTCAGCAGCGGTCGGATCGTCACCAGGATGGACGTGCTCCTCGCCAGGCGTACCGCTGCCAGCAGACACAGGCCGAGGGATGCGCCGGCCGGCCAGCGACTGGACGACGACGAACGCCAGCGCCCCGAGCACAGCGTTGAAGACCAGACAGTTGAGGTAGAGGTGGAGTGAGCCGCCGGGCTCCCCTGCTTCACGGAGCATGAGGTTGGCGACGACGCCGAACGGGTTCACGGGCGAGAACGCGCCGGCATTCGCGCCCTGCACGATCACGAGGCCCATCGCCAGCCGGCTGAAGCCGTAGCGCGCCCCCAGGTTCAGGGCGACCGGAGCGACGATCGCCACAGCTGCAGGCGTGAAGGCCCCCGCTGTCGCGAGGATCGCGGTGAGCAGGAACATGACCACCGGGATCAGGGGGCGTCGCTCCCGAGCGAGCAGTTCGGCCCAGTGGGCCAGCAAGTCGATCGTGCCGGTCGCCTTGACCATCGCAAACAGGAGTGTTGCCCCTGCGAGGATGAAGAAGAGGCTGGCCGGGAACTGATCGATCACTTCCTCCACGGGCAACCCGGCAACCAGCGTGCCCACCACGAACGCCGCCACGATCGCGATCAACCCCGCATTGACGGCCGTGACCGAGCCCCACACGAAGGCGGCGATCAAGACGAGGAAGGCGAGGATCGACAACGACACGGGGCCTCCACAGCGGGGTCGCGACACGGAGACAGCACCTGCTCCCCTGCATGGTGGGGCAGCACATCGATGGTTGCCATCGGGAACGTCCACGCGTCGTAGACACTCCTGGTCCACGAGCCGGCCGTGCGGCGACAGCAACGCTCAGCCCCATGCGTCGCTCGTGACAGACCCGCAGGGTCAGGAGCTCCTCACTGGAGCGTCCTAGCCACGGATGCGCATGTCCGCCCGGGCCCGGCCCTCTGTTGGGTCACTGGAGATCGCCATGGCTCGGTCGCCGTCGAAGCTGCACCCGGCCGTGCAGCACCCGACCACCCGCACGGAGACGTCGAGGTGGAGTCGCCTGGTCGCCGCAGCGGTGTCTCGAGGCGACATCGCCTGGACCCCGGACCAGGAACCGTCGCCAGAACACACGCTGGCGCCCGCCGCAGACAGCGGCGGGCGCCAGCTCTCGCCAACCAGGGTCCCGGCTCTCCGCCGAGACCCAGGGTGGAGGTGGCGGGAATCGAACCCGCGTCCTACGACGCATCACCAGGGCTTCTCCGAGCGCAGTCCGCTCCGTCTCTGCTCGACCCCACCGATCCCACGAACGAGTCGGTGTGACGGGCCCAGTCGCTGTTTGGTGTCCCGCGCGCGCCCGCGACCGGCACGCACGGTCAGTCATCTAGCTGATGCCAGGATCCGGGCCGATGACGAACCCGGGCTGACAGAGTCGCCTCGCTACTTAGGCAGCGAGGGCGAACTCGCGCTGACTGGAGTCGGCGCTTGTGTTGTTTCCGACGCGTGGTTAACGAGCTCATCGTCGGCTTCCTCGGCTCGCTTCCCCTGGTCATCCGACCGCAGTCGAGACCATTCACCCCCTGTGTAGTTGTGCAGACAGCCTAACGGCACCCGCCGACGGGTTGTTCCCGCGCCACCCCGGCCCGGCTGCGGCTTCCCGCCGCTGGCCCCGTCCCGAGGCTCGCCCCGAACGTGCGAGGGGTGAGGAGGACGGGGTCCTTCCACGGTGGGGGCGAGGGGGTCCTCCCTCAGATCCAGCCGCGGCGCTTGAAGACGGCGTACAGCGCCAGGCTGACCCCCACCATCAGCACCAGCGCGAACGGGTAGCCCAGCTGCCACGACAGCTCCGGCATGTCCTCGAAGTTCATCCCGTACACGGTGCCGACCAGCGTCGGCGCGAACAGGATGGCCGCCCAGGCGGAGATCTTCTTGACCTCCTCGCCCTGCGCGATCGAGGCCTCGGTGAGCTCGCGGATCTCCTCGTTCTGCCGCTGCGCGACCAGGGTCGAGTTCACGGTGAGGATGTCGCGCAGCTGCAGCCGGAACCCCTCGACCCGCTCGATGACCTGGACGACGTGGTCGGCGACGTCCCGCAGGTAGCTGCGCAGCTCCTCGTCGACGCCGTACTTGTCGAACCCCGCGGTGATCGCGGCGAGGATGCCGGTCAGCGGCCGGGCGGCGCGCTGGAACTCCAGCACCTCCTGCGACAGCTCGTAGATGCGCCGCGAGACGCCGGGGTCGCCGCGGAAGACCTCGGTCTCGATCTGCTCGATGTCGTTGGCCAGGCCCGCGACCACCGGCGAGTACCCGTCGACGACGGCGTCGAGGATCGCGTACAGCACCGCCTCGCTGCCCTTCTCCAGCAGCGCCGGCTCGCTCTCCAGCCGGCGTCGCACCCGGGAGAGGTCCGGGGACTCGCTGTGCCGCACGGTGATGGCGAAGTTCCGGCCGAGGAACAGGTGCAGCTCGCCGAACTCCACCTCCTCGGCCGCGTCGAGGTAGCGCGCGGCCTTGAGGACGACGAACAGCGTGCTGCCGTAGCGCTCGAACTTCGGCCGCTGGTGGGCCTTGATCGCGTCCTCGACCGCCAGCTCGGGCAGGTCGTACTGCTCGGCCAGCTCACCGAGCTCGGCGGGCTCGGGCCGGTAGAGGCCCAGCCACACCAGGCGCTCGGGGTCCTCGACCAACCACTCGTGGCTCTCGGCGACGCTGTCCGGGGTCGCCACCCGTCGTCCCGACGAGTAGACGGCGTTGTCGACGATGAGCGCGGGCCGGTCCGGCGCCGCGGAGGCCGGGGCGGCAGCCGGTGGGGGCGCGAGCGTGAGCTCGGGCCGCGGGCGGCGGGCGAGGGTGGACAGGGCGGTGAGGGACGCACGACGGCGGTCGACCACGGCGGACTCCCGGGAGACGCTGGAGCGGGTGGACTCGTCGGAGGTCCGCAGACCTGGTGGCCCCGCTGCAGTGTCCCGCCGCGAGCTCGCGAGCGGCGGGGGCAGCGGGGTCCTTCACCAGGCGGTGCGGCCCCCGGTGCCGGTACTGGGCGGTTCACTGGGCACGCGCGCAGCACCTCCCGTCGTCCGTGGGCCGGCCCGCTCACCGGGCCGTCGTCCATCGTGACACGCGCTGTCCACCCGCCTCCCCCGGACGGGTGAACGGCGGCCGACGGACCCCCGTTGCCCGGTGGCCGGGAACGGGGCAACGTCGAGCGACGTGACCGACGAGGAGCGCGATGCGCACCTGGACTCGGTGCTCATCGGTGGGCGCGAGCCGGTGACCGTCGTGGTGCAGGACCCCGACCCCGAGTGGCCGGTCCGCTTCTCGGCCGTGCGGGACCTGCTGGAGGCGAGGCTCGGCGGTCGCGCGCTCGACATCGAGCACGTCGGCAGCACGGCCGTCCCCGGTCTCGCCGCCAAGCCGATCGTCGACGTCCTGCTGACCGTCGCGGACGTCGAGGACGAGGGCGCCTACGCACCGGCCCTCGAGAGCGCGGGACTCGTGCTGCGCGTCCGTGAGCCCGGACACCGCATGTTCCGGTCACCCGAGAAGGACGTGCACGTGCACGTCCACCAGCCCGACGACCCGGCGGTCACCGACCTCCTCGACCTGCGGGACCGACTCCGTAGGTCGCGCGAGGACCGAGCCCTGTACGCCGCGACGAAGCGGGCGCTGGCCGGGCGCGAGTGGCCGGACATGGACCACTACGCCGACGCGAAGTCGGCGGTGGTCGCCGCGATCCTGTCCCGGGCCAGGACCGAGGTCAGACGTCGTCCATGAGTCGGCTTCCGCGCCGCGGTCCGCTCCTCGCTCGCTGGGATGCTCCCGCGGCTGTCAGCCGACGTTCAGGACGAGGTCGATGAGCACCGGCAGCATCACCACGATGAGGAGCGCGCCGAGGACGTCGAAGGAGATGCCCGACCGGATCATCTTGGTGATCGGCACGACCCCGGAGCCGTAGACGATCGCGTTCTGCGGCGTCGACACCGGCAGCATGAAGCCGAAGGACGCCGCGAAGGTCGCCGCCAGCGCGGGCACGAACGGGTTGATCCCCGCCGCCACGGCCACCGGGATGATGATCGGCACCACGACGGCCGCCGACGCGGTGTTGCTCGTCGTCTCGGAGATGATGATCGCGAGGATCACCGCGAAGATCGTGATCGCGAAGGTGTTCGTCAGGCCGAGCAGGTCGGCCGACCCGTTGCCGATCGTCTCGGCCAGGCCGGTCTCGGCCAGCAGCGAGCCGAAGATGATGCCGGTGCCGAACAGCAGGATCGTGCCCTAGTCGATCTTCGCGGCGTCCGACCAGTTCAGGGTGAACTCGCGTCGCTTCCAGTCCGTGGGCAGCAGGAACAGCAGCGAGGCCCCGAGGACGGCGACGATGCCCTCGTTGACCCGGTCGCCGACCGTCTCGTAGAGCGCCGAGTCGGTGCCGGCGGTCAGCGCGATGATGCCGGGGAAGATCCACAGCGCCACGGTGACGCCGAAGGCGACCAGCGTGTTCTTCTCCGCCCGCGTGACCGGTCCGAGCTCGGCGCGCTCCTGCTGCACGTACTCGTGCACGCCCTCGATGCGCTTGATCTCCGGCCGGTTGAGCAGCAGCAGGACGCCGGCCAGCGCCACGAACATCAGCGCGCAGATCGGCAGCGCCATGAGCATCCAGCTGAGGAACCCGATCCGCTCCCCCGTCGCCTCCTCGATCAGCCCGCGGCCGATCAGGTTCGGCGGGGTCCCCACCGGGGTGATCAGCCCGCCGACGCTGGCCCCGTAGGCCAGCATCAGCATCAGCGCGACGCCCACCCGCAGCCGCAGCGGGTCGAAGTCCGGCGCGACCAGCTCCTTGTCCTGCAGCAGCTTGGCGATCACCGAGAGGATGCCGATCGCCGTGGGCAGCAGCATCGCCACCGTGGCGGTGTTGGAGACGAACGCCGACAGGAGCGCGGTGATCAGCCCGAACGCGATGATGACGCGCGCGGTCGAGCCGCCGACCCACTTCAGCGACAGGATCGTCATCGCGAAGCGCCGGGCGACACCGTGCTTGAGCATCGCGGCGGCCAGGATGAAGGCGCCGATGAAGGTGAACACCGTCGTCGAGCCGAACGGGGCCACCGCGTCGTCGGCGGGTACCACCCCGAGGACGACGATGGCGCCGACGCCGATCAGCCCGCCGATCGGGATGGGCACCGGCTCGGTGATCCACAGGATGATGACGCCGAGCAGGATCGCCGCCAGCAGCTGCTGCTGGTTCGGCAGGTCCAGCGGCAGGAGAGCGAAGACGATGGCCACGATCGGGGCGAGGAAGAGCCCGACCGTGCGGCGTCCCTTCTCGAAGCGCTCCTCCGCCGGACTCAGCTGCTGCTCGCCCAGGCTGCGGTAGGTGGCCGAGCCGCGGAACGCGGCGTCGACGTCGGTCCGCCGTCCGGACCCCTGCTGCCGTTCGGTCGCGGTCATGACGCCCTCCCTGGGAGTGGGATCCCGACCATAGGGAGGCTCGGGTCAGCCGGGAACCTCTCCCGACGGCGGCGGGACCTGCAGCGCGACGAGGAAGCGCGACACCATCGCGTAGCCGCCGACCAGCACGGCCAGCTCCACGACCTGCCGGTCGTCGAGGTGGGCCCGGACGCCGGCGAACACCCCGTCCGGGACGGCGACGTCGCGCGTGGAGGCGTCGGTGAACGCGAGGACGGCGGCCTGCACCGGCGTCCACACCGGCTCGGCGGCGGCACCGGGACGGCGCAGCACCTCCAGCTGCGACTCGGCCAGCCCGGCGCGGCGGGCGATCGGCTCGTGCGAGACCCACTCGAAGTCGGCGTCGTTGAGCACGGCCACCCGCAGCACGACCAGCTCGCGCAGGTCGGCCGACAGCGTCGTCGCCCCGCGCAGCGCGCCGAGCAGGGCGTTCCAGCCCTCGGCTACTGGCGGGCTGTGCAGCAGCAGGCGGTCCAGCGCGGACAGCTGCCCGCCGCGGCGGACGCGCAGCAGCTCCGCCGTCGGCCCCTCCTCGGCCGCCTCCGGGACGCGGGGCCCGCTCACCGGGCGGAGAAGACGCCGGCCGGGTATGCGCCGTTCGCCACCAGCCGGCTCGACAGCGCGCGGCCCAGCTCGACGACGCGGGCGGTCCGCTCGGCACCGAGGTGCACCCAGGGCGCCGCGGAGAGCTCGTCGGTGCCGGCCTCGACCTCGGCGCGCAGCCGGCGGCCCTCGTCGGTCAACCCGCCGTCGGTGAGCAGGCCCCGTGCGGTGAGCCGCTCGCAGGCCGCGTCCCACTCCTCCTCGCTCCACCCCCGCGTCGCCCGGGCGGCGGCCTCGGTGAAGCCGCGGCCGGTCCACGTGTGCGTGACCAGCGCCTCCAGCCCGGACATCCCCGACCGCAGCAGGCAGGCGACGTGCCCGTCGCCGCGGTGCTCGCGCAGCAGCGTGGCCCCGTGCCACAGCGACAGCACCGGCTCGTCGGGCCACGGCTGGTCGGCGTGCGCCGCGTAGAGCGGGCGGCCCTCCGGGGTGAGCGCGGTGCAGGCCTCGCGCAGCAGGCCGGCCAGCTCGGCCACCTCCGGCGCGGCCGCGGCCTCCGGCCCGCCGAGCAGCCGGGTCAGCGAGGCGCGGGCCCCGTCGAGCCGGGCGGCGAGCACCTGCTCCGGGGAGGCGAGGGTCCACGCGCGCGGCACGTGCCGGGCCACCAGCGCCGGGGCGAAGTTCGAGAAGGTGGCGACGACGGTGCCGGGCCCGCCGGCGCCCATGGCGGCCGCCCGGCCGGCGAAGTAGCACATCCGGCCGGGGCGCAGGCCGACCGCGGTGAGGTACTCGTCCTGCTCGGGCGAGAAGTAGACGTGGTTGTGCAGCGGCTCCACGGCGCGGTGCGCGCGGGCGGTGTCCGGGGTGGGCTGATCGACGCTGACCATGCGCCGGACCCTAGGAGGACCCCTCTGCACCCACCACTCCGAGAGGACCCCGTCCCCCTCACCGCTCCCGAGGTCGCGGCGAGCCTCTGGACGGGGCCTACCCGGTGTGGCGCCGGTCCGCCGGCCCGAGCGTGCGCAGCCAGCGGCGCTGCCAGGGCGTCTCCACCGCGCGCGGGGAGTACCGCTCGCGGATCCACCGGACGGCGTCGTCGGCCGGCACCCCGTCGAGGACGGCGAGCGCGGCCAGCGCGGTGCCGGTGCGGCCGACCCCGCCGCGGCAGGCCACCTCCACCCGCTCCCCCGCCCGCGCCCGGTCGAGCGCCTCGATCAGTGCGGCGAGGACGTCCGCGGGGTCCGACGGCACCCCGAAGTCCGGCCAGCGCACCCGGCGCGCCGGCCACGGCGGCAGCGGGCCGCTGCCGAGGACCACCGCCCGGTCGGCCGGGGACGCCGGAGCGCCCAGCCGGCGGCCGCGGACCCGGACGCCGCTAGGCAGCTCGACCAGCCCGGTGTCGTCGGCCCAGCTCATGGCACGGGCTGCAGGGTGCAGGCCCACTGGACGCGGGTGCGGACCGGCGTGAAGCCCAGCCGCCGGTACAGGCCGAACGCGCCGGTGGGGTTCTCGGTGTCGACCTGCAGCCCCGCGGTGGCGCAGCCGGCGGCGGCAGCGGCCGCCAGGGCCGCGACGATCGCGGCCGACGCGATGCCGCGCCCCCGGGCGGGCCGGACGACCCCGAGCTGCCCCAGGTGGGCCTGCCGCACGCCGGTCGCGCGGGTGTCGGCGTCGTAGACGTAGCTGAGCACGTAGCCGGCCACCGCACCGTCGACGAGGGCGAGCACCGACAGGTCGGGCCGGAAGGCGCGCGATCCGGTGAACCAGGCCCGCCACACGGTCTCGTCGCCCTCGGCCGCGCCGTGGTGGTCGGTGAAGGCCGCGTCGTGCGCCCGCCGCACCTCGTCGTCCCGGTCCCGGTCGAAGGGCACCAGCTCGACGCCCGGCACTGCGGGGACCTCGGGCAGCCCGGTCAGCGGGCGCTCCATGTCGCAGTACCAGCGCTCCGCGGAGAACCCCGCGCGGCGCACCAGCGACTCCAGCGCGCCCGTGCCCGGGTACACCGAGGCCCTCAGCCGGGCGGGCAGCTCGGGGTGGTCGCGCCGGTGGACCTCCTCTCCGCGGCGCAGCTGCCAGTCCAGCAGCGCTCGCCCGACACCGCGCCCGCGCCAGCCCGGGTGCACCCGCCCCTCCAGCAGCACGCGGTGGTCCTCCCGCACCCCGCGCATCGACACCACCACGGCGACCCCGACCAGCGCGCCGTCGCCGGTGCACACCGCCCGGCCGTCGCGCGCCAGGTCGACCAGGTCCTCGACCCACCACTCGGCGAGGTCGTCGGCGTCGAGGTGCTCGCCGGTGTCGTCGACCGGCTCGGCGGCGGCCAGCAGCTCGGCCGCGGCGGGGAGGTCGTCTGCAGTCAGCGGGCGGGCGGTGAGGCCGTCCGGCAGCTCGGGCACGGCAGCAGCGTAGGGACGGCGGCGGGGGCGGTCGACCGGGTTCCGAGGGGTCCCTTGCGGGCGGGTGCGGGCGGGCGTCAGCATCGGCGCACGCCGCCGAGAGGAGGGCTCCCGTGCCCCGCTTCCTGGTCATCGCCCGGTACGAGGCCCAGGGCGCGCGGGCGGTGATGGCCGCCGGCGGGTCGGCCCGTCGCAGCGCCTTCGCCCAGGCCGTCTTCGACCTGGGGGGGCAGCTGGAGAGCTTCGACTTCGCCCTTGGTGACGCCGATGTCTACGCGGTCGTCGACCTGCCCGACGCCGCGGCCGCAGCCTCCCTGTCCCTGTCGATCAGCGGGGGCGGCGTGGCGACGGTCCGCACCGTCGTCCTGCTGACGCCGGAGGAGATCGACCGGGCCGCCCGGCTGAACCCGGACTACCCGTCCGGACTCCGCTGAGCGCCCTCGGCTCCACGGCGGACTACCGCGCGCCTGCTCCCACCACGGCCCCGGCCGTGACCCGTGCCAGGAACGGCAGGACGGTCTGCTCGAACCCGACCGGGTCGTCGTACATCGGCCAGTGCCCGCTGTCCTCGAGCACGACGACCTGCGCCCCGGGGAAGGTCTCGCGCTGCCGCTCGGCGTACGCGACCGGCAGGTAGGGGTCGTGCCGCCCCCACACCGCCAGCACCGGCCGGTCGAGGCCCTGCAGCCGCCGGTGCAGGTCCTCGGAGACCGCGGCCACGTCGGTGGCGCGGTACAGCCGGAGGACGGCGCGCTGCGTGCCGGGGTCCTTGAGGCTGCGGTGCAGCCGCTCGACGACGTCCCGCGGCAGTCCCCGCGGGCTGCCGCGCTGCAGCAGCAGCCGCGACGCCGGGAGGGTGCTGGTGCGCAGGAACAGCTCGCCGAGCCCCGAGGTGCGCCAGATCCGCGCCATGGAGTGCCACCGGTAGCCGCGCAGCACGCCGATGCCCACGAGCGTCGCGCTGGCGAACCGGTCGGGGTGGTCGGCCGCCCACGCCAGCCCCCAGGGCCCGCCGAAGTCGTGCAGCACCAGGTGCGCGCGGCTGACCCCGAGCTCGTCGAGGACGCCGGCCAGGTGCCGCGCGTAGCCGTCGACGGTGTAGACGAAGCCGTCGGGCTTGTCCGCGCCACCGAAGCCGGGCATGTCCGGGGCGACGGCCCGGGCGAACACGCCGGTCCGGGCGACCAGGCGCCGCCAGTCCTCGGCCGGGCCCGGGTTGCCGTGCACGAAGACGACGGCCTCGTCGGCGTCGAGCGGACCCGCGGTCAGGTAGGGCGAGCGGATGCCGGCCACGGTGACCGTGCCCTCGGTCACCGGCGCCAGGTCGAAGCGGCGGGTGGTCATGTCCGCACCTCCTGCTGCTGCTCGGTCGACGTCCGGGGCGCCGGAACCCCGACCGTGGGGGCGGCCGGCCTCGTGGGCGCTCGTCCGGCCCGGATCGCCGCGGCCACGATCCTCGGCCGGAACAGTGCCGTCGGCCGTTCGAGCATCCCGAACACGCGCGCGTAGACCTCGGTCACCGCGGGGTCCGTGACCGCGGCGCGCTCGACCCGGTCGAAGTACCGGTGTTGCGCCCGCAGGATCCGGCCTGCGGTCGTCCCCGTGGTGGTCGGGTACCGCAGGTCCTCCCCCGTGGAGAGCATCCACGCGTCGCGGTTGCGCCGGGCCAGTAGCCGCTGGAACCGGCGGGCCATGCCCTCGAGGTCCCCGGCCGGGCGCCGCCGGCGCTGGGCCCACAGGCAGTCGTCCAACGTCTCCGCGGCGATGGCGGCGGTGGTCATCCCCTGGCCGTAGACCGGGTTGAAGGCGCAGACGGCGTCGCCGAGGACGACCAACCGCTCCGGCCACCGCGGCATCCGCTCGTAGTGCGCCAGCCGGTTGGCCGTGCCCCGGTGCCCGCGGATGTCGCTCACCGGCTCGGCGTGGGCGACGGTGTCAGCGATGATCGGGTCGCTCAGCTCGCGCATGAAGGCCGTGAACCCCGCTTCGTCGGTGGGCGGGTGCTGCCTGGCCGCTCCCATCAACGTGACGATCCAGCGCCCGCCCTCGATCGGCATCAGGTCGCCGGTTCGCGGGTTGCCCGGCGGCCGGGGCATGAGCATGGCAGCCCGCCAGTCGGCCGCGAACCCGTCGGGGATGCGGTAGAGCCGGGTGGCGTAGGCGATGTGCGAGTCGACCTGCGTCCGCTCGGGCTCCGGGTACCCGAGGTCGGCCAGCCAGTGCGGCGTCCGAGACCCGCGACCCGACGCGTCCACGACGAGGTCCGCGTCGATGGAGCGCGAGTCGTCCCCGCCGTCGGCCCGGCGCACGGACACCCCGCGCACCGCCCGGCCGTCGTCAGAGGCGCGGAGCTCGGTGACCTCTGAACCGTCCAGGACTGCGATCCCGGGCAGCTGGAGCAGCCGGCGGCGCAGGGTCTCCTCGATCAGCGGGCGGCTGGCTGACGTCATCGTCCAGCCGGGTGTCCGCCGGTCGACCCAGCCGGCCTTGGAGAGGATGAGGGCGTCACCGGGCAGACGGAACGGGACCGCCCCCGCAGCCACGAGATCGCGGCTGAACCCGGGGAACAGCCGGTCGAGGACGGCCGAGCCGCGCGCGAGCAGCACGTGGATCTGCCGGCCCTGCGGCACCCCCTTGCGCTGCTCGGCGCCCTCCGGCAGCCGGTCGCGCTCGATGACCGTCACCCGGTCGACGTGACCGGCGAGCACCCGCGCCGCGAGCATCCCGGCCATGCTCGCCCCGATGACCACCGCGTGGGTCGCGCCCGGCTCGCGCACGACAGGTACCTGGGTCATCTCCGGACCTCCCTGGGACGGCGAGTGGTCCTCCAGGGCACACCTGGTCGGCTACGGGAGACCAGTGGCGAAGTGCCTCAGGGCGCCAGCCCGAAGAGACGGGCCCCGTTGTGCCAGAGGACCGCGCGCAGCCACTCCTCCCCCAGGTCCAGGCGGTGCAGCGCGGCCAGCTGGTGGGCGTACGGGTACGGGATGGAGGGGAAGTCGCTGCCGAGCAGCACCTTGTCCCGCAGCGCGGCCAGCCGCGGCCGCAGCGCCGGGTCGAAGGGCATCAGCCGCTCGGTGAAGTCGGTGGCGAACATCGTGGTGTCCAGGTGCACCCGCTCGTACCGCTCGGCGAGGTCGAGGAAGGCCGCGTACTCGGGCATGCCGAGGTGGGCGATGACCAGCTGCAGCCGCGGGTACCGCTCGAGCAGGCCGGTCATCGGCGCCGGACCGGTGTGCTCGCCGCGCAGCGGACCCGAGCCGCAGTGGATCACCACGGGCGTGCCGGTCCCCTCCAGCCGCGCCCACACCCGGTCGAGCAGCGGGTCCCGCGGGTCGAAGGCGCCGACCTGCACGTGCACCTTGAACACCCGCACGCCGCGGTCGAGCGCCGTCCCGACGTAGGACGACGCCCCCGGCTCCGGGTAGAAGGTCGCCGACCGCAGCACTCGCGGGTGCGCGGCGGCGAACGCGTGCGACCAGTCGTTGAGCCAGGCGGCCATGCCGGCCTTGTGCGGGTAGGGCAGCGTCGGGAACGCCCGGACGCCGAGCCGGTCGAGCACCGCCAGCCGCTCGTCGTCCGGCAGCGGGTACTGCACCGGCCAGGCGGCGCCGTAGTGCGTCCGGGCCTGCGCGAAGTACTCCCAGACCTTGGCCTGCACCCGCTCGGGCAGGAAGTGCACGTGCACGTCGACCAGTCCCGGCAGGCCCAGCTCGCGCCAGTACCGGGGGACGTCGGCGTCGTCGACCGGCGGAGTGGTCACGAGCGCAGCGTGACCGTGCCCGTGGTCACGAGCGCAGCGTGACGACGACCTTGCCGCGCACGTGCCCGCCCGCGACCAGCTCTTGCGCCTCGGCCGTCTGCTCCAGCGGGAACGCCCGGGCGATCGGCACCCGCAGCTGACCGGCGTCGGCCATCCGGCCGAGCTCCTCCAGGTGCTCGTGCTCGGGGCGGACGAACACGTAGCGGCCGCCCATCTCGTTGACCACCGGGTCCACGACGGAGGTGATGCGGGCGCGGTCGCGGACCTGCTTCGGCGCATCGGCCAGGGTGTCCCCGCCGACCAGGTCGAGGACGGCGTCGACCGGCTCGGACAGCTGCACGCTGATCGGCCCGGCCGAGTAGTCGAGCACCTCGGCTGCCCCGGCGTCGCGGAGGAAGCCGTGGTTGCGCGGGCTGGCCGTGCCGATGACGTGCGCACCCAGCGCGACGGCGATCTGGACGGCGCAGGAACCGACCCCGCCGGCGGCGCGGTGCACCAGCACGCGCTCGCCCTCGTGGACGTCGAGCGCCTCGGTCAGCGACTGGTAGGCGGTGAGCCCCGCGAGCGGCAGCCCGGCTGCCTCGGCGAACGACAGCGACTCCGGCTTGTGCGCCAGACAGCGCTGCGGCGCGGGCACCAGCTCGGCCGTCGTCCCCCACTGGACGTCGTCCCGGCGGACGTAGCCGAACACCTCGTCACCGGCGGCGAACGCGGTGACCGCCGGGCCCACGGCCTCGACGACCCCGGCGACGTCCCACCCGGGCACGATCGGCAGGTGGTGCGGGTAGGCGCCGGTCAGCCCGCCGGAGCGGATGAGCACGTCGACCGGGTTGACGCCGGCGGCGTGCACGCGCACCAGCACGGTGTCGGGGCCCACCGGGGGGTCGGGCAGGTCGTCGCGGAGGCTCAGGACCTCCGGGCCGCCGTACCGGTCGTAGGCCACACCGCGCACTTACCGCCGTCCCTTCACGTACCGCCCGAAGGCCCGCTGAATCTCCCGGCGGGAGTCGCGCTCGGCGAGGTCCTGCCGCTTGTCGTAGGACCTCTTGCCCTTGGCGAGGGCGAGGGTCGCCTTGACCTTGCCGTCCTTGAAGTACAGGTCGAGCGGCACGAGGGTCAGGCCGCCCTCCTTCGTCTTGCCGATCAGCTTGTCGATCTCGGCGCGGTGCATGAGGACCTTGCGCTTGCGGCGCGGGGCGTGGTTGGTCCACGTGCCCTCGGCGTACTCGGGGATGTGCACGTGCTGCAGCCAGACCTCGCCGCCGTCCACGGTGGCGAAGCCGTCGACGAGCGAGGCACGGCCGGCACGCAGGCTCTTGACCTCGGTGCCGGTGAGCACCAGGCCCACCTCGTAGGTGTCGAGGATCGAGTAGTCGTGCCGCGCCTTCTTGTTCTGGGCGATGAGCTTCCGCCCCTCTTCACGCGGCATGGACCCCAGGCTACCGGCCGCCCCACCAGGCCACGGCCCCGTCCAGAGGCTCGCCGCGAGCCTGCGAGCGGTCAGGAGGACGGGGTCCTTTCTCAGATGCGCACGTACAGCCGCAGGGTCACGTAGGCGGCGACACCGGCCAGCCCGACGCCGGCGGCGGCGATCACCGGGCTGATGAAGGCGATCGCGCCCCAGTCGACCGGCGGGATGATCCCCGCCCGGATCGGCCCGGCGAGGGTCTTGTCGACGAACAGGACCTTGGTGATCACCAGCCCGCCGATCGCCAGCAGCGCACCGATCAGCCCGGCCAGCGCAGCTTCGAGGATGAACGGCAGCTGCGTGTACCACCGCGAGGCGCCGACCAGCCGCATGATGTTGGTCTCGTTGCGCCGGTTGAAGGCGGCCAGCTGGATCGTGTTGGAGATCAGCAGCAACGCCGCGAGCGCTTGGACGACGGCGACGGCGATCGTCGCGTTGCGGGCGCCGTTGAGCAGGCTGAACAGCCGGTCGAGGAAGTCCCCCTCGTCGCGCACCTGGTCGACGCCGTTCTGCCCGTTCGGGAACTCCGCGGCGATGACCTCGTAGCGCTCGGGGTTCACCAGCTCGACGCGGAAGCTCTCGGGCAGTGCGTCGGCCGGCGTGTTCTGCACGAGCTCCGGCTGCTGGCTGAACTGCTGCTGGAAGCGGGCGTAGGCCTCTTCCTTGGACTCGTAGATGTGGTTGGCCACCTCGGGCGAGCCCGCCAGCTGCTGCTCGATGGCCGAGCGCTGCTCGTCGGTGACGTCGTCGGCCAGGAAGATGGAGACCTGCACCTTGTCGTAGTAGATCTCCTTCATGTCGGAGATCATCCCGGCGATCAGCAGGCCGGTGCCCATGAGGCCGAGCGAGATGGCCGTGGTCAGGATCATCGCGACCGTCATGGTCAGGTTGCGACGCAGCCCGGTGGCCACCTCGGAGAGCACGAAGTTGACGCGCATTGGTTCCCTGTCGTGAGGTCAGGCAGGTGGAGGGCGGGGATGCCGCGTCAGCGGCCGGTCCGGCGCAGCCGCGTCAGCGGCCGGTCCGGCGCAGCCGGGTCAGCGGCCGACCCCGTAGACACCGCGCGACTGGTCGCGGGTGAGGGCTCCCCCGTTGAGCTCGATCACCCGACGGCGCATCGAGTCGACGATGTGGTAGTCGTGCGTCGCCATCACGACCGTCGTCCCGGTGCGGTTGATCCGCTCCAGCAGCAGCATGATGCCCTCGCTGGTCTCCGGGTCGAGGTTGCCGGTGGGCTCGTCGGCCAGCAGCACCAGCGGCCGGTTGACGAACGCGCGGGCGATGGCGACGCGCTGCTGCTCGCCACCGGAGAGCTCGTTGGGCAGCCGGTTGGCCTTGCCCTCCAGGCCCACCATCTCCAGCACCTCGGGGACGACGCGCTTGATGGTCCGCTGGGGCTTGTTGATGACCTCCAGCGCGAAGGCCACGTTCTGACCCACGGTGCGGTTGTTCAGCAGGCGGAAGTCCTGGAAGACGCAGCCGATGGTGCGGCGGAGCTTGGGCACCTGCCACTTGCTCATCGTGTTGAGCGTCTTGCCGTTGACGATGACGGTGCCCCTGGTGGGGTCGTCCTCCTTGAGCAGCAGCCGCAGGAAGGTCGACTTGCCGGAGCCGGAAGAGCCGATCAGGAAGACGAACTCGCCCTTGTCGATCTCCGTCGACACGTCATCGAGGGCCGGCCGGGAGCTGGCCGGGTAGAGCTTGGTGACGTGTTGCAGTTCGATCACGAGGGGCCACGGTACCTCTCGAACCCGGGAGACTGGAGTGTCACGCGCGGTCGGCCGCCGTCCCGTCCCGACGGAGCGTGAGCGGCTCCGCCAGGGGCCCGGGACGCCCGTCACCCAGCGTGGCTCATTCCCCCGCCCGGCGTGCGACAGGTGTGACGAAGGGGACGTCTGATCCCGCCGGCCGACGCGCAGGGGCCCGCCCCGAGGTCCGCGAGGGATGTGGGGACGGTGGCCTCCCTGCAGGGTCCCGCCGCCGGCCCCGTCCAGGGCACCGCCCCGAGCCTGCGAGGGGTGGGGAGGACGGGGCCCTTCCTTGGTGGGGGGAAGGGGTCCTTTCTCAGCTGGCGGGGACCGACTCCTGCTGACGACGCCAGCGGATCCCCGCCTCGATGAACGGGTCGATGTCCCCGTCGAGGACGGCGGAGGTGTTCCCGGTCTCCTGCTCGGTGCGCAGGTCCTTGACCATCTGGTACGGGTGCAGGACGTAGGAGCGCATCTGGTTGCCCCAGCTGCTGCCCTCCCCGCGCAGCGCGTCCATCTCGGCCCGCTGCTCCTCCTGCCGCCGGGCCAGCAGCCGCGCCTGCAGGACGCGCATCGCGGCCGCCCGGTTCTGGATCTGGCTCTTCTCGTTCTGACAGGAGACGACGATGCCGGTGGGCAGGTGGGTGATCCGGACGGCGGAGTCGGTGGTGTTGACGCTCTGCCCGCCGGGACCGCTGGACCGGAAGACGTCGATCCGGATCTCGTTCTCCGGGATGTCGACGTGGTCGGTCTGCTCGACGACCGGCAGCACCTCGACGCCGGCGAAGGACGTCTGGCGGCGGCCCTGGTTGTCGAACGGCGAGATGCGCACCAGCCGGTGGGTGCCCTGCTCGACCGAGAGCGTGCCGTAGGCGTAGGGCTGCTTGACGGCGAAGGTCGCCGACTTGATGCCGGCCTCCTCCGCGTAGCTGACGTCGTACAGCTCGACCGGGTACCGGTGCCGCTCGGCCCAGCGCAGGTACATCCGCATGAGCATCTCGGCGAAGTCGGCGGCGTCGACGCCACCGGCCTCGGAGCGGATGGTCACCAGCGCCTCGCGGGAGTCGTACTCACCGGAGAGCAGGGTGCGCACCTCGAGCTCGTCGATCGCCTGGCGCAGGCTCGCCAGCTCCCGCTCGGCCTCGGCCGCGGTCGCCTCGTCGCTCTCCTCGACGGCCATCTCGTGCAACAGGCCGACGTCGTCCAGCCGGCTGCGCAGCTCCTCCACCCGGCGCAGGTCGCCCTGCAGGTAGGACAGCTTGGAGGTCAGCGCCTGCGCCGCCTCGACGTCGTTCCAGAGGTCGGGCGCGGAGGCCTGCTGCTCGAGCTCGGCCACCTCGCGGCGCAGCCGGTCGACGTCGAGGACGGCCTCGATGGACCTCAGGGTCGTGTCGAGCTCGTCCAGGACGACGGAGAAGTCAGCGGCCACATCGACCCAGAGTAGTGCGCTTCCGGCGGGGGTAGGCAGCCACGGCATGAGCGAGCCTCGTCGACCACGTCCCCGCGAGGACCACGACGGTGGTCCCGTCGACTACTCCCGGGGGCTGCCCGACCACCACGACCCGACGGCCGGGATCGGCGGCGCCGCACCGGCGCAGTCGGCGCTGACGCTGCGGCTGGTGCTGGCCGCCTTCGGCCTGGTCTTCTGCCTCGTCGCCGGCCTGCTCTGGCTGGCCGCCGACCTCCCCGTCTGGGCCGCGGTGGTGCTGTTCGTCCTCGCCGCGGCAGCCGCCGTCGACCTGGTCGTCGTGGCCCGCCGCAAGGCGCGCGGCGAGCCGGGCTGAAAGAGGACCTCCCTCCCCCACCAAGGAAGGACCCCGTCCTCCCCACCCCTCGCACGCTCGGGGCGGTGCCCTGGACGGGGCCCGCGGCGGGCCCCTGCAGGGAGGCCGCTCAGAAGAGGGCGGTGGCCGGCTGGCCGGCGTACCCGGCGAGCCAGCCGGTCAGGTCCTCGGCGGGCATCGGCCGGGCGAGGTGGAAGCCCTGCGCGAAGGTGCAGCCCAGCTCGGTGGCGAGCTCCAGCTGCTCCGCGGTCTCCACGCCCCCGGCGTGGGTGCGCACGCCACAGGCCCCGGCCAGCGCCACCACGGCGGCGATCGCCGCGGCCGCCTGACTGCGCCGCCCCTCGGGGTAGGCGACCAGGCTGCGGTCGATCTTGAGCAGGCCGGTGGGCATGGCGACCAGCTGGCCCAGCGAGGAGAAGCCGCCGCCGAAGTCGTCGATCGAGACCTCCACGCCGGACCGGCGCAGCTCGGCGAACTGCGCGGCAGCGCGCTCGACGTCCTCGGCGACCGACCGCTCGGCCATCTCGACGACGAGCTGCTCGGGCGGCAGGCCGGAGTCGGTCAGCGCCTCCTGGACGTCGGCGACGAGCGTGCCGGCGGCGACGTGGTTGGCGCTGATGTTCACCGCGGTCACCAGGTTCAGGCCGGCCGCCGCCCACGCCGCGGTCTGCCGGGTCGCGGTGTGCAGCACCCAGCGGGCGATCACCCCCATGAGGTCGTGCTGGACGGCGATCGGCAGGAAGTCGGCCGGTGCGAGCAGGCCGCGGCGGGGGTGCTGCCAGCGGACGAGCGCCTCGACGCCGGTGCACCGCCCCGTGGGCAGGTGCACCACCGGCTGGTAGTGCAGCACCAGCTGGCCGTCCTCCACCGCGTCGCGCAGCTCGGAGGCGACGGTGGCCCTGTGCTGGGCGGCGGCACGCAGGTCGGCGGTGAACAGCCGGACGCGGTTGCGGCCGGCCGCCTTGGCCGCGTACATGGCGAGGTCGGCGTCACGGACCAGGTCGGTGGAGCGCACGCGGGTGGGGCCGGACGCGGCGGCGGTGGCGATCCCGATGCTGGCCCCCAGGCGCACCAGCCGGCCGCCGAGCTCGAAGGGGCGGTCGATGCCGGCGCGGCAGCGGTCGGCGAGGGCCTCGGCACCGGTGGTGTCGCAGTCGCGGCAGAGGACGACGAACTCGTCGCCGCCGAGCCGGCCGACGGTGTCGCCGGCTCGGGTGGAGCCGGTGAGCCGCGCGGCCACCTGCCGCAGCAGGTCGTCGCCGACGTCGTGGCCGAGGGAGTCGTTGACGTCCTTGAAGCCGTCGATGTCGAGGAAGAGCACCGACACCGGCCCGCGGTCCTGCCGCTGCAGCTCGGTGTCGATGAGCTCGTGCAGGTGGGCGCGGTTGGGCAGCTCGGTGAGGGTGTCGTGGCGGGCCCGCCAGTCCGAGGCGCGCTCGGCGGCCACCCGGGAGGTGACGTCGGTGTGGGTGACCACGACCTGGCCGGCCTGGTCGACCCGGGAGGCCTGCAGGTGGATCCAGCGGATGCCGGTGGGCAGCTCCAGGGCGTAGTCGGCCTGCACCGAGGAGCGCTCGCCGCGGGAGAGCTCGCGCAGCTGGTCGACCAGCGTGGAGGTGTTGTCGTCGCCGTTGAGCCGGCGGGCCATGGCGAAGTAGTCGCCGTCCACCCCGAAGCGCACCCGGTCGTCACCGAGGACGTCGGCGGCCCTCTCCCAGGCGGTGTTGGCCAGCAGCACCGTGCCGCCGGCGTCGATCAGGAGGGTGGGCGAGGGCAGCGCGTCGAGCACGGCCTCGACCACGACGGCGGGCTGCGCCGGACCGTCGACCCGGCGACGCACGTCCAGCGGCAGGTCGTGCTCTCCAGGTCCTCGTCCCACGCGCACTCCTGCCAGATCCGAGCGGTCCTCGTCGGTCTCGGTCGATACGGTGCCCACGTCGACGGCGCTCATGCTCCGTCCCCCTCCTCCGGCTCCCGCGTCTCCCGGACCACCCACCGCAGGTACTCGGGGTTGCCCCCGATCAGGGGGAGGGCGATCACGCAGGGCACGTCGTACGGGTGGAGCTCCGCGGTGCGTGCGACGACCTCCGGCACCAGCGACCGGCGGGTGTGCAGGGCGACGCGCGCCTCGGGTTCGTCGTGCACGGCGCCCTCCCAGCGGTAGACGGACCGGATCGCGGCGAGCTGGTGGCCGCACGCCACCAGTCTCTCCTCCACCAGTCTCCGTGTGTACCCGCTCAGCCACTCCGCGTCACTTCCGGTGACGACGATCTCGCACACGTCCTCCGCCACGGGCCCATCCTCCGGGGGTGGAGTGACAGCTTCGCGGGGTAGGGCGGGGGCATGGACGAGGAGATGACCGTCACCATCGACACCGAGGACTACGTGCTCCGCCCCGACGGCGACAGCCTGAAGGTGGGCCGCCGGATGGGCGGCGACACGACCTGGCTCGACGACGTCGAGCTGGCCAGCCTGCCCACGGACGCCCGCATCGCCCTGGACCGCGGAAACACCTCGGACGCGGCGCTCCTGCTCGCCCTCCGGGGCGTGGTCGCCGCGGAGGTGCGGCGCGGCGGCTGAGCGGAGCGGGAGGGGGCCCGCCTACGGTGCGGGCGTGTCCCCTCCCGACCGGCTGCCGGCCGACCTGGTCCTCGAGGGCGGGGGGGTCAAGGGCGTCGCCCTGGTCGGCGCCGCCGTCGAGCTGCTGCGCCGGTACCGGTTCGAGCGGGTCGCGGGCTCCTCGGCCGGCGCCGTGCTCGCCGCGTTCCTCGCCACCGGGCTCGACGCCGACGGCGTGCTGGAGCGGGCGTCGCGGCTGGAGTACGACCGCGTGCCCGACGCCTGGGCGCCGGTCCCCGTGGTGGCCCCGGCGGTCGGGCTGCTCGTCCGGTCCGGGCTGCACCCGGGGCGCTACGTCGCCGAGTGGGTGCGCCGCGAGCTCGCCGACCTGGGCGTGCGCACCTTCGGCGACCTGCGCCGCGACGACCCCGGCGACGACCCGGCCCTGGCGCCGTGGCAGCGCTACCGCCTCGTGGTGACGGCGACCGACGTCACCCGCGGCCGGCTGCTGCGCCTGCCCTGGGACTACCGCGACTACGGCCTGGACCCCGACGCCCAGCCGGTCGCCGACGCCGTCCGGGCGTCGCTGGCCATCCCCTACTTCTTCTCGCCGCAGACGCTGCGCGACCCCCGCACCGGGCGCCGCTCGACGCTGGTGGACGGCGGGGTGCTGTCCAACTTCCCGGTGGAGACCTTCGACCGCACCGACGCCGCGGCCCCGCGCTGGCCGACGTTCGGCATCGGCGTCGGCGACACCCTGTCGGACGAGGACGCGTCGGTCTTCCCCCACGGCCGGCTGCTGCCGGGGCCGCTGGGGCTGCTGGACTCGCTGGTGGCGACGACGGTCACCGCCCGCGACCGCTCCTACCTCGCCCAGCCGTGCGTGCGCCGGCGGGCCTTCTCGATCGACACGAGCGGCACCGGCCTCACCGAGTTCGACATCGACGAGGCCGAGCGGGCCCGGCTGGTCGCGTCCGGCACCGCGGCAGCCCGGGACTTCCTGGCCGGCTGGAGCTGGGAGGACTACCTCCGCGAGTGCCGCGGCGCCGGCTGACTCCCCGCACCCGGTGCCGGCGGTCCTCGTGGGTCGCCGCTCCTGCGGCCCGGCACCGCCCCCGGTGCGGCGAGCCGGCAGCGCGGCGCGGGGCCCGGCCGCTCAGGGCTAGGAGCCCATCCGCCGGAGCTCGACGGTGGCTACGTACTCGAACCACGTGCGCCCGCGGTCGGTCGTCGACTCCACCGGCCCGGCGACGAGCAGCGTGTCCCAGTCCGGCAGACCCGAGCAGCCGGCGTGGAGCAGGCGGTGGCGCAGCTGCACACGCAGTCCGGCGGTCGCGTGGGCAGCGTGCGGGTACGGCAGCGCCGTCGTCGCCGTGAACACCGTCGCGGCGTCGTCTCGGGGTGTCACGTCGACCGCCGGAGGATCTCGTCCTCCCAGGGGCTCGGCGTGGAACTCCACACCAGCGACGCCGCGTGCTCGCGGCCGTCGGGCAGGGTCACCCGGACCAGCCCCTGGTGCAGGTCCTCGACGGGCCCGTGGCCGGCGGGCTTGGCGCACCGGACCTCTCGCCCGACCGACACGAGCACGATCGCGGCGCACTGCACGGGGCTCATCCCGGCCCCCGGGTGCTCGACGCGACCGGGGCAGCGACCGAGTGCCTGGGGAGGTCGTCCTGGGTGGACCGGCCGAGGGTGGCGGCGTGGCTGCCGGTCGCCACGACCGACGGGGCAGTCTCCCGGCCCGTCGCTCGCCGGCTCCTGGCACGGCTCGGTGTTCTGCACGCCACGGCCGCATCCTGGAGCCCCTGGTCACCCCGGGTCACTGGGTTCGGCCACGGAGACACCCGGACTGGGGATGCGCTCCCCTCTCCGTGCGGGTCGCCGCACGGAGCCGAGGCCCCCTCCGACGGCACGCGCACACGGCACGACGACAGGGGTGTTCGGCTGCCGCCCGCTCAGGTACGAAAGGCCCTGTAGCGGCCCGGCGTGCGCGGGTGGGCATCGCGTCCTCCGGCAGCGAGAGCAACGGGTCCGCGATGGGCGAGACGAGCCTTGGGGGAGTGCCATGAGACTGCTGCGAGCCGGTGTCGTCGCTGTTGTCGGGGCAGCATTCGTACTGCTCGCTCCAGGAGTCGCCGCGGGCAGCACTGGAACGACCCAACAGGACTGTGAACGGATCTGGTTCTGGTGGATCCCGTTCCCGTGCCAGCCGGAGTCGTAGTGACGGCGCCGGCCGCAGCAGCCAGGGGATGAAGGCGGCCGGCACCGCCGAGCAGTGAGCGCTGACCGGCGACGGCCTCGGGCTCGGCGGCCGAGGCCTCGGTCCGAGCAGGCGCCGGTGCGACCCCCCGAGCGTCAGAGACCGAGGGCTCGCACCATCGCGGCACGGGTGCGTGGTCCGACCACGCCGTCGACGGCGAGCCCGTGAGCGCTCTGGAAGTCACGGGTCGCCTGCTCCGTCATCGGCCCGAAGACCTCGTCGACGTCGACCTGCCGGTCGAGGGCCTGGACGAGACGCCACTGCCAGGTCGCCACCGCGGCGCCGCGGTCACCGCGGCGGAGCAGCTGGTTGCCGGTCCCCGGTTCGGCGTGGACCACGTCCACGGCGACGCGGGTCGGGTCGCTGAACGTGGTGACGCGGAGCCCGGTCTCGGCGGCCACCCCGATGCCCCAGGTGAGCACGCCCTCGAAGTCCCCGGCGTCGGCGATCTGGCGGAACGTCGCGAACCCCGTCAGGTCGGGGAGCGGGCCCCTCCGCGTCGGGGTGCCGTCGTCCCGGTGCGCAGCCGCGGGCCGCAGGGTGATCTCGACGACGGCCCGACCGCGGAGGGGGATCGGGTCGCCGGTCCCGTCCTCGATCAGCTGGTCCACGTACCGCACGTGGAACCCGGGGGCCGGGCCCTCGAAGTCGAAGACGAGCCGGTCGAAGTCCTTGTTGCGGCCTGCGCGGACACCCACGAGGAAGGTCCGGCCGGCGTGGTGCGCCACTGTCTCCTCGATCGGGCCCGTCGTCAGCGTGCCCGAGATCGCCTGCCCCAGGAGTTCGGTCATGGGCGCCACCCAACGCTCCCGCCGTCACGGGGCCGTCACCTGTGCATCACCCGGGTCCGTGGGGGTGGACGGGCCGCTCCACTCCCACGGTGACGGGACCGTGACGGCGCGGTTCCTAGCCTGCACACCGCGGCGCTGACGGAGGTGGACCCGTGCCTGATGGCGACAGATCCAAGCCGGTCAAACGGGTGTGGGTGCCCCAGGTGGCCGTGGACGTGGACGCCCTGTGGGTCCGCACGGATGTGGCCGAGGCCCGGAGCTCCGACCCGGCCCGCAAGGCGCTGATCTGCGGGGTGCGAAGGCACCTCGAGAAGGCGAGGAACGCTGCCTTCCGTAGGGACCCGCTGCCGGGTCGGCTGACCAACTGGTGGCGCGGCACCCTTGTGGAGACGGCCTACCGGCACATGCACGCCGCCGAGGTCCAGCTGCTGGACCTGTGCGACGGACCCGAGCTGCAGGCGGAGATCCGCCCCGCCGTCGTCCGGGCCAACTCCGTCCTGAACCGGGAGGACCCGAGGCAGCGCACCGTCGAGGAGTTCCGCGAGTACAGGACCGCCGAACAGCTGCGGCCGCGGCTGCGCAGCATCATGCGCGACAGCTACGCGGCCCTCGACTCCCGTCAGGCCCAGCTGCGCAGCTTCCGCAACATCCTGCTGCTGTCGGCCCTATCCATCACGCTGCTGATGACCGTGACGGTGGTGGCCGTCTCGAACTCGCCCAGCGTGCTGCCGCTTTGCTTCCCGCGCGCGGTGGTCGACGCCGACTCCGGTTCCATCGTGACGACGCAGGCCGGCCTCAACTGCCCGACGAGGTCGGAGGCCACGGCGCCCACGGGTGGGGACGTGCTCGTCGTCGCACTCCTCGGGTTGCTGGGCGGGGCGCTGGCGGCGGCTGTCTCGATCCGCAACCTCAAGGGGACGACCGCCGCCTACGACGTGCCGGTCGCCCTGGCGATGGTGAAGGTCCCGCTGGGCGCCTTCACCGCCGTTCTCGGGCTGGTGGCGATCCGCGGCGACTTCGTCCCGGGCCTGTCCGCACTGGACTCGCAGGTGCAGATCCTGGCGTACGCGCTGGTCCTCGGGTTCGCTCAGCAGCTGCTCACCCGGTTGCTGGACCAGCGGGCGCAGACGCTGCTCGACGCCATGCCCAGCAAGGACACGGCGGACCAGATGAGGCTGTCCCCGGCGGCCCGGCCGTCGGTGGCAGTGGCCCCGATCGCGAGCGGCACCGCGGGACCGGCCGCAGCGGGCGGGACGCCGGCAGCGCCATGAGCGGTCCGCCCCCGCCACCACCGGGATCTGCCCGCGCTGTCGGCCCGTCGATGCGGACCGGATCAGCTCCCGCACCTCACCGTCGACGACCTCCAGCGCAGTGGTCGCGGTCGGCACGGCACCCCCGTCGTCACACCTGGTCAGGACGACGACGGACACTCGAAGAACGAGACGGTCCGCGGGACGCGATCAGCCGACCTGTGGACGACCGACGCCCACACCCACCCGGTCGGGTGTCACCCGACGCCGGGGACGGTTTCGCTTGCCACGTGCCCCCACGGCCTCCTGCTGCGGCCGCGGGGACACGGACGGCGACCCCTCGTCGGAGCACCGCACGGTCACCTCAGGACGAGGTCCTCGAGACCGGCCGTTGCCAGCGCTTCCCGCAGGCGGGCGAGGATCCGGGCCCGCGTCGGACCGATGCTGCCGACCGGCATGCCCAGACGGGCGCTGATGTCCTGGTAGCTGATCGGAGGAGACGCGATCAGCAGCTCCATCAGCTGCTGGTGCCGGTCGGGGAGCGCGGCCAGCGCTCGACGGACGAGTACCTGGTGCTCTCGGCGCAGCGCGGCCGCCTCGGGTCCGTCCTCGTCGGGGCCGTCGTACCGGGCGCCGCTCACAGGGCCGCGGTCCTCGTCCCAGTCGGTGAGCTGTTCACGCCCGCCCTGACGGATGACCTGCAGGCACACCCGGTGGGCGGTCGTCTTCAACCAGCCCGCCACGTGCTCGGGTTCCCTGAGGTCGGCGACGTGCTCGACCAGCCTCAACCACGTCGTCTGCACCGCGTCCGCGGCCTGGGCCTCGTTGAGCCGGAACCCGCGGACCACCGACCACAGCAGACCGGAGTACTCGTCGACGATCGCGTTCCAGGCCGCCCCATCGCCCTTGGCAGCACGGTGGATCAAGACGGTGACCTCGGGAGGCTCCATGGCCCTGTTCCTCTCGTCCGCTCGGCGCACCGCGCCGACACGGGAGAGGTTCGGGAGGCCGCGCTAGCGGAGCGCCAGCCGGACGAAGCCGCTGGTCAGAGAGCCGGGGAATGCGGGCGGGCCCTCAGCCGCGGGGGATCAGCCGCTGCGCGAGCGCGCGCGTGCGCGGCTGGGGCGGCACACCCAGCTCGCGCAGCATCTGCTGGCAGCGGCGCAGGGCGCGGTGGGCGTCGCCGAGGTCGCCGTCCGCGAGGTGGACGGCGATGAGCAGCTGGTGGGCGTCCTCCGAGCAGTCGTCGGCCCGCAGGGCACGCTCGGCGAGGGTCCGGGCCGTCGTGGTGTCCCCCCGCGCCAGCAGCAGGTTGCCGGCCCGGACGGCGCTGGAGACGAACCGGCTCCGCAGGCGGTCGCGCTCCCACTCCAGCCAGCTCGCACCGGTCACGTCGGCGAGGAGGTTCCCACTCCACAGCTCTGCTGCCCGCAGGTAGGCCGAGAGTGCAGCCGAGGGCGCGCCCTGGCGCTCCAGCCGGGCGGCCTCGTCCAGCGTCCGCTCGAACTGCAGCACGTCGATCTCCAGCGCGCCGTCGGTCACCAGGTGCAGCACCGGGCCGGCACTCCGCAGGAAGTACGGCGGGTCGAGCTCGCCGCGGTCGGGCTCGAGGAGGTTCTGCAGGTAGGTGAGGGTGACGCGCAGGTTCCGGCCGGCCGCCGCGTCGTCGAGGTCGGGCCACAGCTCGGAGGTGATGGCGGTCCGGGTCGGCCGGTCGTGGAGGAGCAGGTAGCCGAGGAGCTGACGCACCCGCTCCCTGCGCAGCTCCGGCGCGGCGACGACCACACCGTCGCGGCGGAGCTCGAGCGGGCCGAGGACGCGCAGGTGCACCCGTGCGGTCGGCACCGCCGGGATCGCGCGCAGCAGCGAGCGGGCGGTGGCCGCGAGGGTCGGGGGTGCCGTCGCGGCCTGGGCGCGCAGGGTCGCGCGGGCGGCGGGGCCGAGGTCCTCGATCAGCGCACGGGCACCGTCCTGACCGGCTGCCACCATCCCCAGGGCCAGCTCGGCCACCCACGGCACCGGCAGGAGGGCGCGCAGGACCGGCCAGACGCTGGAGGGGAGGGCGCCGGCCGCCGCCGTCGACCCGTGCTCGCGCAGCTGGACCAGGGCGCGCGCCCCGGCGTGCAGGTCGGCGAGGGCGCCGGGCGGCGGGTCGGCGTCCCAGCGGTCCCGGAGCTCCGGCAGGAGCACGTAGAGCAGCGGCAGCGCGACCGGGGAGACCCGCAGCGCACCGGAGAGGCGCCCGCCGTTCGACGGGACGATCGACCGCAGTGTGGTCGCCGCCTGGTGCTCGGCGCCCCCCGAGAGGGCGTGGAAGGCCTCGGCCAGCGTCCGGGCGTGGGGTGCCCAGGCGACCGGGGAGGCGCCGAGGACCGGCCGGTACCTCCCGAGGAGCTCCCCCGCCTCCCCGTGCCGCCCCAGGACGTCGAGCACGGAGACCGCACAGGGCACCAGGTCGGGGGACGTGAGGACCTTGTCCGGCCGCATGTCGCCGAGCAGGTACGGCAGCAGGCGCTCCGCCTCCTCCAGGCGTCCCCGGAGCCGGAAGGACTCCAGGAGGAGGCTCCGCGAGACGCCGTGCATCGTGGTCGCCGGGTGGGACAGCGCCCGCCGGGCGAGCACCTCGCCGGTCGAGGCGTCGCCCAGCCTCAGCAGGACGAGGTGGGCGTGCAGCCACTGCTGGACGGGGTGCTGTACGGAGTTGAGCGCCGTCCGCGACATCAGACCCGGGTCCGCCAGCGCGGATCGCACCTCGTCGGTGGAGCGCGCCTCCCCGCCGCGGACCAGCGCGACGAACGCCGGGGCTCCGGGGTGCCCCTCCGCCGCCAGCTGCTCCAGCTCCTGCAGCAAGAACTGCATCCGCTGCCGGTCCTTGCCCCAGAACGCCAGTTGGACGAGCGCGTTGAGGCACGCGTAGCGCAGGTCGGGGTCCCCGTGCGCGCCGGCGAGCGCCTGCTCCAGGAGTTCCTCGGCCGCCCCCGGGCTGGTCGGCTCCGCCGCCATGGCGGCCAGCAGCAGCCCCTCGGGGCTCTGCTGCACCTCGGGCGGGAACCGGCGCAGCCACGACTCGAGGACGTCGGTCGGCACCAGCGCGGTGCAGCACTCGCAGACCTCCACGACCAGCCGGCGGACGTCCTCCCACGCCTGGGCGTCCAGCAGCAGCCCCATCGCCTCCCGGTACTGCCCGCGGCCGCGCAGGACGGTGGCCGCGGTCCGCCGGGCCTCCGCCACCTGCCCGGAGTCGAGGTGGTGCTGGAGGGCCGCGGCCCACAGCCCGTGCAGCGACCACCACCCGGAGCGGGAGCGCACGACCAGGGGCAGCCCGTCCAGCAGGGACCGGAGGTCCACGTCCCGGCCGAGCAGCGCGGCGGCGATCTCGTCGTCCGCCCCGCCCACGGCGACGAGCAGCGCGAGTGCGTGGCGGCGCTCCGGCGACAGCTGCGTGAGCAGCTCCTCCCAGACGTACCCGCTGACGGCGAACGGGCCCGCCGTGGCCGTCAGCTCGGCCAGGGCCGGCCAGCCCCCGACGTCGCTGAGCAGCTCCGGTGGGACACCGCGGGACTCGGCGAACGCGGCGACCTCGTCCTCGTGGAACTGCAGGTCGCCCTCCCGCAGCACCACGGCGTGCCCGGTGGCCACCAGCCGCGAGATCGACAGCGGCAGCGGCGGACGGGAGGCGAGGACCAGGTGCCCGTTCCTCGGCAGCTCCTCGACCAGGTGGCCGAGGAACTCGCCGGCCGGCGATCCCCGGGTCACCAGGTGGACGTCGTCGAGGACCAGGGCCACGTGGCGCGGGGCCGCGCTCCAGAGCGCCTCGGCGACCGCGACCGCGGCCTGCCGCGGGTCCTCCGGCACCGGGGCCGAGAGACCGACCGCGGCGAAGGCACCGGAGGCCAGGACCGAGAGCGTCGTGTCGTCCCGCTGACAGGTCAACCAGCGGTCCTCCCCTGCGGGGGACAGCGCGTTCTCGCTCACGGCCTGACCCAGCAGCGTGGTCTTGCCGAAGCCGGCGGGTGCCACCACCGCGGTGAGGGGGCGCTCGAAGCGGCTCCGCAGCGCGTCCAGGAGCCGGGGCCGCACGATCAGGTCCCGGCTGGCGAGCGGCGGTGTGTACCTGAGCGCCCGGCTCATGGGCCGACTGTAGGCACCGTGCGACGGGAGGCACACCCGTATTCGTCACCGCTGATGCGCCGCTGGCGGTGTTCCCGGCCGGCCGGTGTATCAGCACGGGTGGCTGCCGCCTCTGTGCAGTACGGACCTCGTCGGAACCCCGACCTGGCGTTCTGCGGTCTGCCCGGTGTGCGGCCGGGTGCCGGAGGGAGGCGGTCGTGGACGGGGACAACGGGCACCGGTGGGACGACGGCCGGCTGATGACGCTCCTGACCGAGGTGCTGGCCGACCCGGAGGCCGACTGTGCGGAGGCGCCGACGTCCGCCGCGCCGGACGACCGGCCCGCCGAGCTCTCCCTGGAGGACGTCGTCGCCGCGGGGCGGGCTGCCTTCTGCTGGCTCGACGTGGTCGTCGTGCTGCGGGACGTCGCCCGACACCTCGGGCCGACCGCCGGAGCCTGGATCGCCTGCGAACCCGGCCACTAGCTCGGCCGCTCCCCCACCGGATCGACGACGACCTGCAGCCGCCGGTCGAGCCCCGCTCCGACGTCCGGAGCAGTGCTCGGAGTGGCGCCGTTCGTGGCGAGCGCCCTCAGGCCGGGAGCTCGTCGATGCTCGCCGGCTCCCGCTCCTGGACCCCGTTCACCGTGTGCCGGAAGTCGCTGGACCGCGGGTACGCCACGCGACGCGAACGCATGATCGAGCCCAGGGGTCGGTGGGCCTCCAGCGCGTGCCACGGACTGAACGACAGGACGTCGTCGGCGTAACGGCGACGGGCGTCGCTGTACGCGTCCTGCGCCGGCAGGTGCAGGACCGCGACCCGGTGGTGCGGTGACAACTCCTCGGGCCAGAGCACCGAGGCGTCCTCGATCGGCATCCGGTCGACGTCGACGCACAGTTGGGCGCGTACTTCGTACTCGGCGCTGTGGTGGGCGAAGAAGTCCGCGACCAGGTCACGCAGCGCTGACTCCCCGGCGCGCCTGCCCACGGGCCTGCCGGTGAGTGCCCGCACCTCCTCAGACAGCGGGGCGGCCGAAATCTTGGCGACGTGGTCGCCGTAGCGCAGCGCCGCCATCGAGTGGAAGGTCTCCCCGAGGACGTGGTGGTTCGGCGTGGTCAGGACCTCGGCGATCCTCGGGAGCGGGAACCGGAGGCGGGTGAGCACTCGGGCGACCAGCCTGGTGGACCGCTGCCGCAGGTCGCTCTGGTGGTGCTGCCGCTCGAGCACCTTCTGCAGCTCGGCGTACGCACCGACCGTGCCGAAGGGCAGGGTCGGGTGGTTGACCAGGAGGAAGTCCTGCGTGGCGGCGCCGTCGTCGACGGCCCGGGGACCGTCCACCCCGATCACCTTGATGGCCATCCCGCGCGGGGCGGGCACCCGGTCGGTACGGAGGTCACCGGGCGAGGTGGAGAAGCGCATGATGACCGGATAGCTGCGCGGGGCTGCGAACAGGCCCTGGGCGAGGTGCTCGGGCAGGTCCGGTTCGATGCGCAACTCGCCGGCGAGGATGCCGTGGCTCTTGGCGTGCGCGTCGCGCAGGCCGTGCCTGTGCTTGGCGGCGACCTGGCGGTTGGCGCTCTCCATCGCCCCGACGATCTGCCGGACGAGCTCCTCCTCGCCGGGGAACGGCCGCTCCAGGTCCGCCTGGTAGCGGACGTAGGGGGGCGATGTGGTCACGCGGGTCATCGTGTCGCCGTCGAGCTGGTGCGGGTGAAGGTGACCAGCGGCCTGGTGTCCTCGCCCGGGGTGTTCCGGTCGACGAGGTCCCGCAGGCGACTGGTCCGCTTGATCGCGCGCATCCCGGCCCTGGAGAAGGTCGAGGCGGTGAAGACGCTCCTCGTGAGCAGCGGGTTGGTGAGCGCCTGGGAGAAGGCGTCCACCGCCACCATCGTGCCCATCACCGGGGGCAGCGCGGAGTTCCGCCGGACGTCCTCGGCGAAGAGTCCGACGTACAGCTCGACGTCGTCCACCGACCCGTACCGGGCCTCCAGCGCCTCGGCCACCTCGGGGTCGGCGGAGAAGTCGCTGAAGGACCGCAGCCGCGGGTAGCCGCAGGCCTGGCGGTAGTCGTTGAAGCCGGCCAGGGCCGCCCTCCGACCGATGGCGATCGTGCGCTCCTCGACCGGCAGCAGGAACTCCGCCGTGTTCCGGATCCCGATCTCGGCGCTCGGTTGCCGGGACGCCTCGTCGAAGAGAGCGGCCAGCCCCTGCTGGGGGACGACGTCGGCCTCCCACAGGACGTCGCTGGCCGCACGTCGCACCCCGCCGACGTCCAGGTCGGTGGGGACGAGGGGGTGCCAGCGGTAGAGCAGGTCGAACTCGATGGACATCCAGTTCTGCCGGTACCACTCCTCCCGGACGCCGATCCCCGGCTCCACGAACAGCTTGAAGTGGGACGGCGTGATGTGGTTGATGTAGTCCTCGATCACGATCTTGATGAGGATGACGATCAGCGTGTTGCGAGCCGTCTGGAAGACGCGCTCGTCGTCCCAGTCGGGGTTCTCGGCGGCGATGAGGCCGGCGAGGCGGTTGTGCTCGCGGAGGAACAGCGTGCTGAGCATCACGAAGCCGTAGTGGATGTTGCCCCGCGGGATGCCCAGGGCGAACAGGCTCCGCTTCTGGCCTTCGGTCAGGTCCCCCAGCTCAACGGCCTTCCGATCGCGGCCTGGGTAGCTGAGCGGGAGGTCGACGAACTCCGGCTCGACCTCTCCGTCCGGGCCGAAGTAGTAGGGCGGGAACTCGCCGCCGTCGATCTGCTGGCTCTTGAGCCGGCCGCCGGAGTGGGTCCGCAGCATCGCGGTCACGTCCTCGGTCTGGCCGTAGAGCTGGCTCAGGTCGATGTCGTGGGTGGAGGTGTTTCGCAGCACGTCGTCGGGGTCCGTGCGGAGGAAGCCGTCGACGAACCACTGGGCGAAGTGGGAGAACAACAGGGTCGACTTCGTCGACTCCCGCGGCTGCTCCCGGCGGAACAGCTCCGCGACCGACGCCGGTGCCACCCGCTGCAGCCGCTGTTGGAGCGCGTCGTCCGCCGGCAGGTGCCGGGCGCTGTACGTCCGGTCGGTCAGCGACTCCCACGACGTGTACGGGGTCATCGTGCTCAGGGCGTTCGGCCGCGTCTCGAGCTTGTGGACCAACCGGTTGATGAGCCGCCGGTTGATCCTCGACCGGACGACGGGCAGCCGTCGCAGCAGCGTCCACACGGGCTCGAGATGGGTGATCGTCCAGAGTTCAGCGCCGTTGCGCCAGCCGTTCGTGCGCCAGTACGACCGGCGCGCAGCGGTCGCGCGAACCGCTGCGGTGTCCCGGTGCGCCGCAGGCTCCGGCTCCCCCTCGGGTCGTCCGTCGAGTAGGGCGACACCCGAACCGCTCGTCGCCTCAGTGCCTCTGCTCGTTGCCACGGCTGCTCCAGTTGAGTCCTGATCTCCGACGGAGGCCGTCCTCCGGGCGGGTCCATGGAGTCTTCGGATGTGGCGTCACTGCACCGTCACCGCGCCGTCACCGGGGCGCACCGAGGCACCGGAGCAGGCCGGGCCGAGGCCACCTCGACGGCCTCGGCCGGCCGCTGGCCTCGTCGAACCTGGTGACGGCGGGAGCTCCCCGTGTCCGGCCCCCGCTGCCCGCCAATCAGGTCCCACCGCTGGGACCGGGACGGCCGCACACCCGCACGCAGGCGGTCACCGCAGACAAGGCCCACTCCTCCCACGGCCACCGCAACGTCCCCCGCCAGGAAGGCGTCACCGCGGTCACCCCTGAGCTGGTCGACCAGGTAACCCAGCGTGGCAGACGCGGCTCGCGCGGCGGCCGTACTCGAGCGTCCGATCCTTGGACGAGACTCGGGGAACCCGGGAGTCACGGACGTTGGACCCGTCCGACCGCTGGAGACCCGACGCGGGTGAGCGGCCCAGCCCGCCCCGGTTTCCCGGACACCTGTTGCGAGGCGACCATCGCCCGAAGGGATCCTGGATGCCGGCAGCCAAGCCGCTGAGTCCGCCGCAGGGCGGTGGAGCTGGCGCATCGGCGTGAGAAGCCGATCGCGGGGATCGCGCACGCCCTGAGGATCGTGGAGTCGTGTCTGTGGCGGTGGCTCGAGCAGGACGACATCGACGCCGGCCGCGCTGAGGGCCTCTCCACCGATGAGCGGGCCGAATCCGTCCGGCTGCGCCGGTGCACGCCGACTCGCCTGGGGCTGGGCCTGGCGTGCGGACGCAAGCGGGTGGCCCGGCTGAAGCGCACCGCCGGCCTGACCGGCGTGTGTCATCGGCGCAGGCACTGAACCGCCCCGGGATTGATGGAGGCTTCCAACCACCGAAGGATGGAAGTCATGGCGGCACCGAGGAAGTACCCCGACGAGCTGCGTGAGCGGGCGATCCGCTTCGCGCTCGATCTGGTGGAGGGGCCGGAGAAGCTGAGCGTCAACGCCGCCTGCAAGCGGGTCGGCGAGCAGCTGGGGATCGTGCCGGACTCGCTGCGGAACTGGGTGCAGCAGGCTCGCGTCGACGCCGGCAGTGCGCCGGGCCTGACCACCGATGAGCGGGCGAGGCTGGCCGAGCTGGAGCGGGAGAACCGCGAGCTGCGCCGGGCCAACGCCATCCTCAAGAGCGCGTCGGCTTTCTTCGCGGCCGAGCTCGACCGGCCATCCCAGCGCTGATCGACTACATCGACCAGCACCGCCAGGAGTTCGGAGTCGAGCCGATCTGCCGCGCCCTCACCGAGGCCGGCACCAAGATCGCTCCGAGCACCTACTACGCCGCGCGCACCCGGCCGCCGTCGGACCGGGCGGTCCGCGACGAGCAGCTCAAGCCCGAGATCAGGCGGGTCTTCGAGGTCAACCTCGGTGTCTACGGAGTCCGCAAGGTCTGGCGGACGCTGCAGCGTGAAGGCCACCGGGTGCCGCGCTGCCAGATCGAGCGGCTGATGCGCGAGCTCGGCCTGGCCGGGGTGGTGCGCGGCAAGGTCCAGCGGACCACCGTTCCGGCCGCGACGGTCGACGCCCGCCCCGATGACCTGGTGCAGCGCGTCTTCCGGTCCTCGGCGCCGAACCGGCTGTGGGTCGCCGACCTGACCTACGTCGCGACCTGGTCGGGCTGGGTGTACGTCGCCTTCGTCATGGACGTCTTTTCCCGCCGCATCGTCGGCTGGCAGGCCTCCACTTCGCTGCGCACCGATCTGGCCCTCGACGCCCTCGAGCAGGGCCTGTGGACCCGAGCCCGGGACGAGCAGGAGGTCAGTGGCCTGGTCCATCACTCCGACCGCGGCGTGCAGTACGTCGCGATTCGCTACACCGAACGCCTCGACGCCGCCGGCGCCGTTCGCTCGGTGGGCAGCAAGGGCGACTCCTACGACAACGCCGCCGCCGAGTCCCTCATCGGCCTCTACAAGACCGAGCTCATCCGCCGCCGCGGCCCGTGGCGCGGCCTCGACGATGTCGAGCTGGCCACCCTGGAGTACGTCGACTGGTTCAACCACCGCCGGCTGCACGGCGCCTGCGGCGACATCCCACCGGTCGAGTTCGAGGACAACTACTACCGTTCGATCGCCGGCCTTACCGAGGACTCCCCGGCAGAACCGAGCCTCCACTGAACCCGGGGCGGTTCACACCGCCGGGCCGATCCGCTGCCGGCGGTGCACGCTGACCTTGACCAGCCCAACACCGTGCGGCCGACATCGGTAGCGCCGAGGTCAGCTAATGCTGGGAGTAGTCGGCCACCACGTCGCGCACCAGCAGCCGGACCGGCCCGGGGTCGGTGAACGGGTTCGGCCCGTGCTGGCGGATCAACTCCCGCACCTCGCCGTCGACGACCGGGGGAGCCATTGCCGGCGTTGTTCCTGGGTTGCCGATGCTGTAGTGCCGGCGATGCGTGAGGAACACCGGCAACGGGTGCGGTCAGGCGTCGACGTAGCGGTCGCGCTCGACGAGGAACTGGCCGGTGGCGGTGTTGGCGTCGACGAACTCCGGCAACAGCGGAATCCGCACCGTCACGGTCACGCAGACGGAGAACTCCTCCCCACGGGTCAGCGTCGGCGTGTACCCGCCCGCGGCGTCGCAACCGGCACCGGCGGGCGCGTAGCCGACGCGCACGTCGGTGGCCTGCACCGACTGGTCGGCCACCGCGAGCCGGGCCGCGGCCTCCGCACGCGCCGTGCCGGTGACCGGGTCCGGAGCGGTGCCGATCGCCCGCCCGGCCTCCCGCGCCGCCGCCGTCGAGGCGAACACCCCGCGCTGCACCGCCGAGAACCCGGCCACGATGTAGACCAGCGGCACGAAGACCACGATCGCGATGAACGTGAACTCCACCAGCGCCGAGCCGCGCTCCCCGCGGACCATCCCCAGCCGCGACCGCAGCCAGCTCACGCCGCCTCCTCCACCGCCCGGCCGGTGACCTCGACCGGCAGCAGCGAGCCCAGCCCGGCCAGCAGCGTCGGCACCGCGCCCGAGCAGCGGACCACCACCAGCCTCAGCCCACTGGGATCGGTCTCCAGCGCCGAGCTGCACACCAGCCCGTCGGCGGTCTGGCGCGAGGTGGCCCGCGCCACCACCGCCACCGTGCGGTCGGCGCCGGCCGACGCCGGCACGTCGGCGTTGGCCGCGAACCGGGCACCTTCCTGCGCGCTGGCCGTCACCACGTTGCGCAGGTGCACGTAGACCGCGACCTGCAGCACCGCCAGCAGCAGCACCACGACCAGCACCGAGACAAACACGAACTCGACGACCGCCGCACCCCGCTGGCCGTCCCGCCGCGAGCCTGCGAGCGGCGGGGTGGCGAGCCGATGGAACGGCCTCGCCGCAGGGCCCCGCCGCGAGCTCGCGAGTGGTGGGGGGCGGCGAGGTCCTTCAACCACCGGTCGTGACGGACGCCAGGGCGTTGGTGACCGCGGCGACGATCGCCTCGCGGAACGGGATGAGGATCGCCAGCACCAGCGCCGCCGTCATCACCGTGATCATCACCCAGCCGGGCACGTCACCCCGCTCGGCGTCGTCCCCCCGCAGGCGGTCGGCCAGAGCGGCCAGCGCCGCCAGGACCCCCGTGAACATCGGCATGCTGCGTCCTTCCTGTCGTGTCCGCGGGCTCATCGCGCCAGCGAGACGATGCTGATCAAGCCGGGATAGAGCGCGAAGAGGACGGTCACCGGCAGCACCAGGAAGACGACCGGAACCATCATCGCGATCTCCTTGCGGCCGCCGGCCTCGAGCAGCCGGCGCTTGCCGGCCTCGCGCACGTCCGCGGCCTGCGCGCGCAGCACCTCGGCCAGCGGCGTGCCGCGCTCCAGGGCCACGAGCAGGCCGTCGACGAACCGGGCCAGCGGGTCCAGCGAGGTGCGGTCGGCGACCTGCTGCAGCGCGTCGGCCAGCGGCACTCCGGCGCGGGCCCGGCCCAGGGCCGCGCCCAGCTCGCGAGCCAGCTCGCCACCGGACAGCCGGGTCACCCGGGCGATCGCCGCGGTCGGGCTCTCCCCCGCCGTCACCGCCAGCGCCAGCAGCTCGGCCACCACGGGGAACTCCGTCAGAAGCAGCTCCTCGCGCCGCTGCACCTGCTGGGTCAGCCACCAGTCACGCCCGAGCACGCCGCCGACCAGGCCCGCCACACACAGCAGCGCCACCGACAGCACGTTGACGTCCCCGGCCAGCAGCGAGCCGGCCGTCGCCAGCAGCGCCGCGCCGAGCAGCCCGAGGCCGCCCCACACGACCTGCTCGACGCGGAAGTCCTCCACGCCGGCGTCGCTGCCCAGCGCGTCGAGCCGGCGCCGCACCGCCGTCCGGCCGCCGAGCACCCGGTCGATGAAACGGGCGCCGTCGGCGACCGCCGGCCCGAACAGCCGGCGGACGGCGGTGAGCAGCCCGGCCTCGGTGGCGGTGCCGAGCAGCCGGGACGGCGGTGGGGTGTCGTGCACGTAGGGCGCCAGCCGGTCGACCAGGCGCACCGACCGGAACGGCGGCGCGAAGGTGACCACGAGCAGCACGCCGGCCGCCGCGGCGAGACCGAGCAGCATCCCGGCGAGCGTCGCGTTCACTGTGCCACCCCGCCGCTCCGCGGCCCGTTCGCTCCGCTCCTCGCTCGCTGGCGCTCGCTGCGATGCTCACTCACTGGAGCACCCGCACGTCCTGCGGCAGCCGGCCGATCCGCAGCATCAGCCGGTAGGAAGCCAGGCAGACTGCCGCGCCGCCGAGCAGGATCGCCGTCCCCAACGGGGAGTCGTAGGCCTCCAGCGTCGCCGACTGGGTGGCCAGCAGGAGCAGCACCACCCACGGCGCGGCGACGGCCAGCCGCGCGGCCTGCACCACCCAGCCCTGCCGGGTCTCCAGCTCCGCGCGGGCGCGGGCGTCCTCGCGCAGGAACGACGAGAGGGTCCGCAGCACCCGGCCCAGGTCGCTGCCGCCGACCTCGCGGGCCACCCGCAGCGTCTCGACGATCCGGTCCCCGACCGGGTCGGCCAGGTCGTCCTTGAGCCGGTCGAGGCCGTTGCCGAACCGGCCGCTGGAGCGGTACTCCGCGGCGAAACGGGCGAACGGCGGCCGCAGCACCTCCGGCCCGCGGGTCGACAGCGCCGACAGCGCCTCGGGCAGCGACAGTCCGGCCCGGACGGCGGAGGCAAGGTTGTCCACGACCTCCGGCCACACCTCGCGCAGGTCTGCCCGTCGCTTGACCGCCAGCCGGCGCACCTGCACGACGGGCAGCGCCGCGGCGAAGGCGCCGAACAGCAGGCTGACGGTGACCGTGCCGGTGGTGAGCAGGACGACGACCGTGGCGAGCAGGCCGAGCCCCACCTGCAGGGCGGTCAACTGGGCGGCGTTGATGCCGGTGAGGCCGGCCGCGGCCAGGTGCTGCTGCCGCCGCGACGGCGTGCGGGAGCGGTCCCGGCGCTGCGGGGCGCGCGGGCCGCTGCGCCAGACGAGCAGCAGGCCGACGCCGAGCAGCAGTCCGAGCAGCGCGCCGGTCACGGCGCCTCCTCGCCGGCGCTCATCAGCCCCGTGTCCGACGGTGCCCCGTCCATGCGTGACCTCGCGAGCTCGGTCACGACCGCCACCGGGCGTCGTCGAGCAAGCCAGGCAGGTCGAACCCCGCGGCGGCGAAGCGCTCGGGGTGCGGCGGGTAGCCGGAGCCGCGCACCAGCCGGCCGTCGCGGGTGGTGAAGACGTCGGCCAGCTCGATGACGCCGTCCTCGGCGCGGCCCGGGACGGCGACGACCTCGCGCACCCGGCGGCGTCCGTCCGGGTCGCTGCCGACGTGCACGACCAGGTCCACGCTGGCGGCCACCGTGGGGACGACGAACGCGTGGCCGATGTTCTCGCCGGCCAGCAGCGGCAAGGTACAGACCTTGGTGATCGCCTCGCGAGCGCTGTTGGCGTGCAGCGTGCACATGCCCGGCAGCCCGGAGTTCAGCGCGATGAGCAGATCGAGGCACTCCTCCTGCCGCACCTCGCCGACGACGATGCGGGAGGGCCGCATCCGCAGCGCCTCCTTGACCAGGCGGCGCAGCGGGATCTCCCCGGCGCCCTCGAGGTTCGGCTGGCGGGTCTGCATCGCGACGACGTCAGGAAGTGGCACGCGGAGTTCAAAGACCTCCTCGCAGGTGATGACCCGCTCGCGCGCCGGGATCGCGGCGCACAGGCAGTTCAGCAGAGACGTCTGTGCGGCTAGGCATAGGTGACTGTGCGTGGACCCCGACCCGGGGCCTGTAGGACCGCTCGAACGGCGTCAATAGGGTTGGACGCCGTCCGGCGACTTCTACTCTCACGCGAGCTAGCGACGGCGTGGGTGAGCTCTGTGACTCGGTCGGTCACCCAGGATCGGCACGCTCAACCTCGATCAGCTCGCTCAAGGACTCACCGCACAGTCCCCGCAGCCTCATCAGCCCCGCCGACCTCCACGAAACTGATCTTGCCCGCCCCGCGGGACCTCGCTGCACAAGACTCCGGGCCCAGGCGGTGGATGGAACCTTCACAGCGGCCGACTGCCGCGGTCCCCAAGAGCATCGTCACCGGGGAGATGGCCGATGCTGACGGCCCGGGTCAGGTACAGGATGATTGCATGGTTGGGGCGGAGCATCCGGCGGCAGCGCTGCAGGGTGTCCTGGCCCAGGGCGCGGGCCAGCTCCGCCTGGCCCAGCCGGACGAGGGCGAGGGTGAGGCCGGTCGCCGTCCACAGGGTGGTCGTGTGGTCCGGGCCGAACACGCGCCGGCAGCGCTGCAGGGTGTCCTCCCCCAGGGCGCGGGCCGGCTCCACCTCGCCCAGCCCGACCAGGGCGAGGGTCAGGGCGGCCGCCGCCAGCACACCGGCGACCAGGGGGGTTCGGATGAGCGGAGGCGAAGCGCCGGACACGCTGGAGGAGGAGCCCCGGAGGCGATCCGCTTCGTTTCCAGTGCGAGGGGGCGAGGTCCGACTCGTGTCGCGAGCTCGGAGTGAAAGGTCGCAGGTGCGTTGAGGGAGCCGCGGTTAGGGGGTCGGAGCCACCGTGTTCCCACCGCGGCGGCTCTCGGGGACGACGACGGTCGGCCGGTCGGGCACAGGACGCCCGCCGGTCCCCTCGGACGGCCAGGTGACGGGTACCTCGGTGTTCCGCGGTTCCCCCCGGAGGTAGGCGACCAGCTCCTGCGGCGCGTACTTCTGGCGGGGGTCCTCGTGCCGCACGACCGCACTGCTGGCCACCGACTCGGTAGCGGCGTCCTTCGCACCGACCGGCCGGTGGTACGGCCGCAGCACGCGGTAGAGCCATCGACGGGCGTCGTGCAGCCGGCCGCGCGAATCCGGGTCCACCGGGAAGGTCCGGCCGTCGAACTGCGTCGGTGCACCGGCGCCCGGCCGTCGGTAGGCGTCCTCCCGGAACACCAGCCCGCACGATTGCGCGCGCTGAACCATCCACAGCAGCGCGATGTCGGCCAGGGCGGAGTCGCGGTGCCCCCCGCCGACGTCGCAGTGGTCGCCGGTGAACCACACCTGCTCGACGCGCTGGTCCTCCGCATCCGGACTCGGCTGCCACAGGGTGGGTTCGAACGGCCGCCGCCGCTCGTCAATGGCCAGTGCCTGGAAGGCTGCGTCGACCGTCGTGCTCAGCTGTGTGTCATGGAACCCCCAGCGGCGGTTGACCAGCTTGGCGAGCCCGAGTCCGACCGCCGGGATGCCGACGGAGCCCACCGTGTCCCACACGCCGATGAAGCGGATCCGCGTCTCGTGGCTGTACGAGCGGCGGAACAGCCGCGACTCCAGGTCCGCGGGCCGGACGGCCCGCGCCCGGTACAGCGAGTAAGCGTCGCTCAGGCGGTGGGCGTGCTCCCGTTTCAGGACGCCGGAGTTGCGGATCATCCCGACCGTGCTACGAGCGGTGTACGCACCCCGGCTGAACCCGAAGAAGTAGAGCTCGTCGCCGGGTTCGTAGTTCTCGACGACGAACCGATAGGCGTCTCTGACGTTGCGCGACAGCCCGACGCCCAGCGCGCCACCACGCAGGCGTTCACCGGGCTTGGTGCCGACCCCCTTCTGGTAGTAGACGCGCTGTTCCAGGCCGCCGCCGTGGTCAGCGACCCCGAGGGCGACCTTGGTGACGTTGGTGGGGCACGGCCGGCCGTTCCGTTCCTGGTCGGCGGTGTTCCACGTGCCGTCGCAGCACAGCACCAGGCGTTTGGGCATGACCCCTCCTCGGGGGCGGTCCTCCAACGGGGTGCGCGACGCTACGGCCGAGCCCGTCACCGGGCCGTCACCCGCACGTCACGCGCGGCCCGCGCCGGCGGCGGCTCTCAGCCCACCCGCACGGCTGGCGCGGGACGCGCTCGTCGGCGGCTCGCCGGACGACCTACGGGGCGGCCTCCCACTTGTAGACGAACCCGCTGGATGAGGGCAGGACGAACGGCGCGCACCGGCCGTCCTGGCTGTGCAGCGCGGTCGGTGCGCCCGCCCAGTTCCGCCCGGCCGGGGGGATGTCCTCCACGGTGTCGATGTCGGCGAGCTTGACCCAGGAGCCAGGCCGACCGAGCTCCAGGTCGACCTCGGCGTCGTACGGGGTGAAGTTGAGCAGCACGACGAGGGTGTCCCACGGGTCGTCGTTCGGTCGGGCCCGCCATCCGACGACCGCCCGCCCCCCGCCGTGCCGGACGTCCATCCACGGGCCGAGGATCCAGGCGTGGCGCCCCTCCCCCGCGGGGTCGTACCCGGCCAGCCGCAGGCCGGGGTATCGGCGACGGAGGTGGATCAGTCGGCTCGCCCAGCCGAAGAACGCGTGGTCGTCCAGCCGCGGCGGCCAGTCGACCGTCACGACGTTGCGCGGTTGCGAGAGGTTGAACTCCTGCCCCATGTAGATCATCGGCTGGCCGAGGGCGACCATGGTGGCCAGTAGCCCCAGTCGGCCCTTGCGGTCCCTGGTCTCGGGTCGATCAAGCCCGGGGATCGCGCCGACGGCCTGGGCGACGCTGTCCTCGTCGTGGCTTTGGCAGTAGTTCACGACGTTGTTGGTGTGGGCGGCGAACCACGAGCGGCTGAAGTACAGGGCATCGGCCAGCCGGTCCGGCGTCGCATCCTGCCCCTCCCACGGGGTCTCCCGCAGCAGGGCCTTGACCTTGTCATGGAACAGCTCGGCCCACTGGGCGTAGCCGTCGTAGCCCGACCGGTTGAGGTCCGTCTCGTTCGGCAGGTTCTCGGCCACCAGGACCACGTCGGGCACGAGGTCGTGAAGCTCCCGGGCGAGCCGGTGGAGGAAGCCGTGGTCCATGACCGTCCAGTGGGTGGCGTCCAGCCGGAAGCCGTCGACGTGGTACTCCACCAGCAGGAGCTTGCAGGCGTCGACCAGCATGTGCTGGACCAGGGGGCGCTCGGTCGCCACCCGGTTGCCCCACCGCGTGGCATGGGGGTTGAAGTAGAGCCCGCCGGCGAAGTCGTTCGGCCACCGCAGCACCAGCCCCCACAGCGGGTTGTCGTCGTTGCTAGTGTGGTTGAAGACCACGTCGACCAGGACGGCGATCCCGTGGGCGTGCGCCGCGTCGACCAGCGCCCGCAGGTCGTCCGGCGTCCCGAAGTCGCGCTCCACCGTCATGAACAGCGACGGGTCGTAGCCGATGCTGCTGGGCCCCTGCGGGCTGGGCACCTCGGCCAGGGGCATGATGCTGAGCGCGTTGACCCCGAGCCGCTCGAAGTAACCGTTCTCGATCCGCGCGGTCACACCGGCGAACCGGCCCCGCGCAGCCGGTTCGATGTCGGCGTCCGCCTCGCTGAAGCCGGCGACCGACAGCTCGTAGAGAACGAGCTCGTCGATCCGTGGCCTCCGCCATCCGGCGTCGTGCCAGTGGTACGTGGTGGGGTCGACCACAACCGAGTTGCCCCTCGCGAAGTCCGGTCCCAGTTGTCGGGCGTAGGGGTCCACCGAGACGCGGACGTCCTGCGCCACACCGCCCGCGACCACGAACCGGTACTCGCCACCGACCGGGAGCCGGTCGGTGATGCCCAGCCAGATCCACGACCGGCCGCCGTAGGCGGAGCAGGGCGTCAGCGGCACGAACCGGTCGGGATCGGGCTGCTCGGCCCAGGGGTGCTGCCAGCCGTTGAAGTCCCCGGTCAGGTGGACCGTGGCGGCGGTCGGGTGGTGGAGGCCGACGAGCATCCGACCGTCGGTGAGCGGGGTGGCCCCCAGGCCCGAGAGCCCTCCGCTGCCGGGCAGGTACCCGCCCGGCCGGAAGGCCCCGGCGTCCCGCAACCGGCTCAGGTACGCCTCCGCGCTCTCACCGGTCGGCGTCGACGGCTGCATGCGGTAGGTGAACGGCGACCGCGCGCAGGCCCAGACCTCGACCCGTTCGCCGTCGATCCGGCCTACCGGGTGGAAGACGTGGTCGACGCCCTCCCACGGGCCCTCCGGGCGCTCCCCGTCGCGCAGCGTAAAGCCGAAGGTCGGGCGGACCGGCCGGACCTCGAACACCGGCCCGAACCCGTCCTTGCCCGTCGGGCGGTGGTCCTCCGTACGGGTCGACCCGGTGTACCAGACGTGCAGCCGGGGGTCGGCGAATCCCCTGGCGTTGTCGACGTGCACGGTGACGGTCAGCGGCATCGTCGGGCCTCCGGCCTCGCGTGGACGGGCCCCCGGACGGCCAGGCGCTCGCCGCCCCGCCGGGCACCTGCCTGTGCCGGCCATGCTGCAGCACTGCCGTCACGCGATCGTCACCGCGCGCCTCCCCCTCCCTCACGCCACCGGGCAGCCGAGCCCACGCTGCCGGACGGTCCCCTCCGCCGCGACCGCCGGGCACCCGGGGGAAGGACGCGACCAATGGAGACGGCGGCAGAACGACGACCGAGACGCTCCGCGAGGCCGCGGGCCGACGGAGCCCCGCGACCCGGCCGGGCGCCTCCTCCCGTCGGTGATGCGGCGCTGACGCCGCATTGACGCCCCTAGACGAGTAACGACCTCGTGCATGGTTAGCGGGACCGCTTGCTCGTGACGGACGGAGCAGGGTCGTGGTGTGTCGAGGACCCTGACTCGAGTCGCCGCTGTTGCTGATCGCCGGGTGACCGGACTGTCCCTGCAGGTCCTGGCGGAGCTGGTCGCCGAGCTGGGACCGCGCTGGCAAGCCCGCCAGGACGCGCGGCTGGCCGATCGGCCGCGCCAGCGGGCGGTCGGCGCCGGTGCAAGGCACCGGCTGGTGTTCCTCGACCGGCTGCTGGCCACCCTGGTCCATCTGCGCCATGGGGTCACCCACGACGTGCTGGCCTGCTGGTTCGGAGTCTCCCGCTCGACGATCACCCGGGCGGTCGGGGAGGTGCGCCCGCTGCTGGCCGAGCGAGGCTGCACCGTCGAAGGCGGCGTTCGGCTGCGCACGCTGGCCGACGTGGTCGCTCATCTGGGAGCCAGCGGGCAGCTGGGCCTACTGGATGCCACCGAGGTCCGGGTGCGCCGCCCGGCGGCCCACAAGGCCGGCCGGACTCGGTTCGTCTCGGGCAAGGCCCGCGCCAACACCGTCAAGGCGCTGCTGATCACCGACTCTGAGGGGCGGCTGCTGTTCTGCGGGCAGACCCGACCGGGCTCCATCCATGACCTGACCCAGGTCCGCCAGGCCGGCCTGGTCGAGCTGCTGGCCCTCATCCCGGGCGTCACCCTGTTGGCCGACGCCGGCTACCAGGGCCTGAGCACCCAGACCGCCGGCGCGGTCATCACTCCGCGGCCGGCCCGGCGGAAGAACCAGATCCCGATCTTCCCCGCCGTCGCCGCGGCACACGAGGCTGAACGCAGGGCTCACGCGTCAAGGCGAATCCGCGTCGAGCACGGCATCAGCCACCTGAAGAACTGGCGAGCCCTGTCTCGCCACCTCGGCCGACGCGAACACCTCGACACCATCCTGCGTGCGGTCGCCGGACTGGTCTCCAGCCAGGAACGCGCCCCACGACCTGATCAGCTTCCCCGCCCGCCGAGAGCGCTCCCGGCCGGCACCGCCGCGTGATCGAACTGGCCCTGAACGGGTCAACGACGGCCCGCGGCTAACCATGCACGAGGTCGTAAGAAGACGTTTCAATAGTTCGTCGGTAGGCGGCGGGCACAGATGAGGGTGACGGCCAGTCGGGCCAGCGCGGTGATCGTGACCGCGGTGCGGTCATAGCGCAGGGCCAGGCGTTTGTAGGACAGCAGCCAGCCAAGGGTGCGTTCGACGACCCACCGGTGCCGGCCGAGGCGGGCGCTGGAGTCCCGGCCGATGCGGGCGATCCGGGCGGTGATGCCGCGGCGGCGCAGGTAGCGGCGAACCCGTGGGATGTCATAGCCCTTGTCCGCATGGAGCTTGACCGGCCGGCGGCGGGGATGCCCGCGGCCGCCGCGCTTGATCGCCGGCATCGAGTCCAGGATCGGTTCGACCAGCATGCTGTCGTGCCGGTTGGCCACCGTGCAGCCTCACCGCGCCGACGGGAACCCTCGTGTCACACCAAGCACGCCTTTGAACCGCCCCGGCGAGTCCGGAGACTCACGGTGTTGAGACCCCGACCGCCTGCTGGGCGGGGTGTTGTCCGTAGAAGACCTGTTCGTACTCGACCGGGGTGAGGTCGTGGCAGGCGGTGTGCAGCCGCCGGTTGTTGTGCCAGTCGACCCATTCCAGGGTGGCCAACTCGACGTCGTCGACGTTCCTCCAGGGCCCGCGGCGGTGGATCAGCTCGGTCTTGAACAGCCCGATCTGGCTCTCGGCCAGGGCGTTGTCCAGCGCGTCGCCGACGGTGCCGACGCTGGGTGCGACGCCGGCGGCCGCGAGCCGCTCGGTGAACGCAATCGAGGTGTATTGCGACCCGGCGTCGTGGTGACACACGAGCCCGGACAGGTCGTCCACGCCTTCTTGGGTGCGGGTCCAGATCGCCTGCTCGAGTGCCTCGAGCACCAGCTCGGTGCGCATCGAGGTGGCCGCCCGCCAGCCCAGAATCCGGCGAGAGTGCGCGTCGAGGACGAAGGCGACGTAGACGGTGCCCGACCAGGTCGCCACGTAGGTGAAATCGGCGACCCACACGGCATCGGGTCGCGCCGGAGAGAAACGGCGTTGCACCAGGTCGGCCGGCCGTGGCGCACCCGGGTCGGCGATCGTGGTGCGATGCCTGCGGCCGCGGCGAGCGCCTTCGAGGCCGAGCTGGCGCATGAGCCGCTCGACGGTGCAGCGGGCCACCGGCATGCCCTCGCGGTTGAGCGCGAGCCAGACCTTGCGGGCGCCGTAGACGCCGTAGTTGGCCTGATGCATCCGCCGAATCTCGTCCTTGAGGCCGGTGTCTCGCTCCGCGCGGGCGCAGCTGCGGTCGCGGGCGTCGTAGAAGGTGCTGGGAGCAATCGGCGTTCCGTGCTCGGTGAGCACGCGGCAGATCGGCTCGACCCCCCGCGCAGCCCGTCGACCGTGCGCCGGTCGGCGTGCTCAGCCACGAACCTCACAAGCTCCGGTGTGGCCGGTCGAGCTCGGCCGCGAAGAAACCCGCCGCCGCCCTGAGGATCTCATTGGCCCGGCGCAATTCTTTGACCTCGGCCTTCAGCCGGCGCAGCTCCGCGGATTCCTCGCTGGTCACGCCTGGGCGGGCCCCGGCGTCGACCTCGGCCCGGCGGACCCACTTGCGCACCGTCTCGGTGGTACCGATGCCCAGCTTCTGGGCGACCGAGCGCATCGCGTCCCACTCCGAGTCGTGATCGGCGCGGCACTCGGCGACCAGCCGCACCGCCCGCTCCCGCAACTCCGGTGGGTACTGCCCGTGGCGTCCTGCCATGACTCCATCCTCCTCAAGGACTGGAGTCCCCGGACTCGCCGGGGCGGTTCACTTCGCCCTGAGGGCGGCTTGAGAGGAACGCCCGGTTGTCGAGGAATGAGCGTCAGGGACGCCCCGAACCGCCTGTTCGCACCAACCGTGCGGACGACGGGTGTGAGCGCTTGCCGGGGGTGACGTCCCTGGAAGTGGTGTAGCTGGTCGGAGGCTCTGAGCTCGTCGGCGTGGTACCGAGAAGCGAGGAGACACCGCGTGAAGCTTCTGCGTGAACCCGCCAAGGAACACTCAGGAGAAAGGCCACGCGATGGCCCTGGACCAGTCCACGCTCTTGACGAGGTCGCGTCCAGCACCGCCGAGACGGACGAAGAGGTCAGCCACAGCCTGGCAACGGCGCGCGCTCGGGCCACATCCCGCGTCCGGCACAGCGGCGAGTGATCGCGAGTCGGGCCGGGGCGGTTTTGGTCAGCGCGGGGCCCCCAGCCCCGTGGGGTCAACAGCTCCGCCCAGTCGATGCCGACGAGACCACGAAAGTGATGCCCTCCAGCACGTCCCGACCCGAGGTCACCGAATGGTCTCGGCACTTGGGGACGACGCCAGCGCAGACATCACCCACACCGCGCCAGACCCGCGGGAACGCACCAGAGCCATGCGTACTCCCACCGGCCTCTCGTCGGTCCAGCCCGCCGTGACGGCACGGTGATGGGCCGGTGACGGTTCGGTTGCACAGTGATGGCGAGAGGTCTGCGCGGTCCGGTCCTCGCCCCCAGATTTCCTGAGCACAGGTCGCCCGAGTGCGAGGACTTCACCTGCGTCCCTCACCGCTCGCGCGGTCCAGCACCACCTCAGCGCCTCGCCCGATGCCCGACCTGCACCCACAGGAGTCGACGTGAACGTCCACGAGGAGCCCCAGCTCATCGTCCGGTTCCAGCGCGATCCCGCGGTCCCTGAGAGGCATGACGCCCGAGATCCGCTGGGCAGGGAGGGACCGTGGACGCTGATCGCGGAGGAAGGGGCCGCCCAGGACATCGGCCGGATCCGGGGCTTCGCCCTCGGGTTCACGCTCGGCCGCATCGAGGATGCGTCCCAGGCCGCCACCGACGGCCACGTGGCCGTCGGTGCACGGTGAGGAGAGGATCGTGGACGCCGACGAGGTGACCGGGGTCTACACCTACCGGAGCCTGCTGAACCGGCCGGACCCGGTCGGGGACTTCAACGCAATCCGCTTCGCCGAGGCGGAGGTCCACCTCCTGGTGCGCACCGACGGGACGGTCGGAGGCACCTTGGCCTTCCCGGCGGAGCCGGGCTCGCCGGAGCAGAGCTTTCTCGACCTGTCGGGGCGGGTGGTGGACTGGCACCCGGTCCGGCTCCGGTTCACGGGACAGGGCAGGAGCGATACGGACGTGTTCGACTTCGTCTACGACTACGAGGGCGAGGTGGCGCCCGCGATGCCGGGCGCGGTCGACCAGCGACTCGCGCTCACGGGGAGTGTCGTGCGGTCGCAGGACCACGGGAGCGGCGGACAGACGGCGAAGGCGGGGGCCACCGCCAGCTTCGTGGCGGTCAAGCGGCCGTTCGTCGAGCCGCGCGATATGCCGGGCGTCGGTCTGATCGAGCCGGCGCGGACGATGCTCGCCGGTCGGCTGCACCGGCTGCACCACACCGTCTGGCACACGCTCCGCAACGCCTGGTGGAGCACCCTGGACCAGAAGGACCGCGACGCCGTCACGCAGCTGAACTGGGGCGTGGAACGTCCGCCGCTCATGCAGCAGGGCGGGCTCGACCTCGTCGGCGGCGCCGGCGAGGACTTCCTCTTCATGCACCGGCGGATGATCGCGATGGTGCGGGGGGTCTACGCGGAAGCGGAGGTCCCGGCCCCGACCGGCTGGACCACACTGCCGGGGCCGGACACGGCGCAGTTCGCGTACACGCCCCGGCCCGATTCCGCAGATGCCGGCCGGCGCGTCCTCGCCTACGACCCCGCGTCGTCGGGCTCAGCGGTGCCGCCCGCCACTCGGGAGTATTTGTCGCTCTTCGATCCGGCTCAGCGACCCGGCACCGTCTTCCTGAAGTCGCCGCAGTTCTTCGGCTCGGTGATGCGCCCGCACGAGCGGATCTTCCGCTCGCCGCGCTACCTGGCCTCGCTGAGTCTGGGCGCGCTGGGCAATCTGCTGGAGTTCACGATCCACAACCAGATGCACCTGCGCTGGGCGTCGGTCCCGCGCGATCCCGTCACGGGCGCCCTCGGCGGGCGCGAGGACTTCGACCTCGACGTGAAGTGGGACGACCCGCGCAACGACTGGCTCGGCGACTTCTACTCCTCGCACGTGAACCCGGTGTTCTGGCGCCTCCACGGCTGGGTCGACGACCGCATCGACGACTGGTTCCGAGCCCACGAGGCGGCCCACCCCGCCGCGGTGCGGCGGCGCGTGCACAAGGGCGTCGACTGGTTCGAGCAGGGCGACTGGGTGGCCACCGCGACGCCGTTCGACCAGCCGGACTGGTGGGACCACGGCGGACACGGCGGACACGGCGGACACGGCGGCGACGAGGAGAAGCAAATCGCCGAGATGCTGGCCGTCCTTGAAGTCGTCCAGCGGGCCGCCACGCGTCCGGAGTCGCAGACTGCCGACGCGGCCGCGGCGCGCCTCACCGGGCCGGTGGTCCCCGGGCCAGAACTCACCTCGTTCGCGCACTGGCTCGCCGGCGCTGAACTCGCGGACGATCCGCACTAGTGCGCATGCCGCCGCTCTCAACGAACTCATCAGGATGGGCCGGCCTCGACGAGGAACCCCTTTCGAGCATCTCGCCTGAACCGTGTGACATCGGAATCGGAGGATCCGTGAACGCAGAAGAACTGCGCCGACTGGACCACGAGCAACTCCTGGAGGAGTTGAGGGTCCGCGCCGCCGCAGACGGGACCGGAGCGAAGGAGGCCGACGCGGCCTCCACGTCGCCGTGCGGATGCGGATCGCCCGCGCGGCCGGTTCGCGCAGCCGTTCCGCGCGGACCCGACCCCCGTCTCGCCGACGCCTCGAGCGCGGACATCGCCGACGCGCTCAAGGCCGTCCAGAAGGTAATCTACGGCGTAGACGACCGACTGGACGTGTACCAGGTCTCGGACGCCGCTCTACGCCGCGACGCGGACGGCGTCGTGGCGATCGTCAACCGGTCGGACATCACCGCGAACGGCGACGGCACCTCGACGCTCAACGGCGAGACCCTGGGCGCGGCGTACGGACTCTGCTCCACGGAGCCGTTCCGGGATCAGCCCACCATCGCCTTCTGCTCCGGTTTCCTGGTCGACCCGAGCATCGTCGTGACCGCCGCGCACTGCATCGACACCGCAGACCTGGCCGACGCCCGGTTCGTCTTCGGCTACGAGATGCAGGACGCCGGCACGGCCGTCACCCGCATCACGGACGGCGAGATCTACACGGGGCGGCGCATCCTCGGCCGGGCCATCGGCACGGAGGGAACCGACTGGTGCGTCGTGCAACTGGACCGGCCCGTGCTGAACCACGGCTACCTCTCCGTGCGACGCAGCGGGAAGACCGCGGACGGCACCGCCGTCCACGTTATCGGCCACCCGTCGGGACTACCGAAGAAGGTCGCGGGCGGCGCCGCCGTCCGCGACAGCAGCCCGAACCGGTACTTCGTCGCGAACCTCGACACCTACGGCGGCAACTCGGGCTCACCAGTTTACGACAGCGCGTCGCACGTGGTGGAGGGCATCCTCGTGCGCGGTGAGACCGACTACGTCCCCGTCGACGGTTGCCAGCGCTCGAACGTCTGCCCGGCGAGCGGGTGCCGTGGCGAGGACGTGACGAGGGCGACCGAGTTCGCGGAACTTGTGCCCGCCAACGACCACGACTTCATCCCCTTCGACCTCGGGCACGCGCAGGTCGTCGAGGCGGGCGGACGCTGGAAGATCGAAGTCGACGGGATGTGGCTGCTCGACTTCGCCGACAGCAAGTCCGAGGCCGAGCAGGCGCTCGAGGTGATGCAGCACTACGGGTTCAACACGCAGTGCTTCGTGGGACGGCCGCAGCCGTCGATGGAGTTCTACCTTGTCAACGGGCAGGCCCCGCAGGGTTCGCTGGCAGGTGAGGACGTCGTCGAGTTCGACACCGACAACGTCGAGGTGCAGCTGGTCGGCGGCCGGTGGAAGCTCGTCGACGGCGATCACTGGATCCTCGACTTCGGCACCTCGCAGGCCGAGGCTCGACAGGCTCTCAGCTACGTCTTGCGCTACCGGTTCAGGTCGATCTGCTTCGTCGGACGACCAGACCCCTCACTGACCTATTTCAAACGCTGACCCAGACATGCCGCCTCCACGCAACCGGGAGGTCCCCGCCCAGCCGTCCGGGCGCCTCGACGAACGCCTCGCCGGGGCCCTCGGCCGGGTTCGCCCGCTCGAGGAGCTGACCGCGGCCCTGGAACGCGAGGACGACGTCATCCGAGCGCAGGTGCTGCCCGGCGTGGTGAAGACGCGTCCGCCGATGGTCGAGTTGGTCATCGTGCAACGGCAGGACGACGGGTCGGAGGTCCCCTGGACCTACGACCTCGTGATGGAGCCGGACGGGCGGCTGCACGTGCGAGCCCGCCACCCATGACATCGCCGTAACCCACCGAGGAACTACCACGAGCACCGGGAGGTCCCGTGCCGCGCTCCAGTTCACCTTCAGGACACCAACCGTCGGGCGGCGTGCCGGACTTCCGCCTCGCCGCGCCGACGACGGCCGGCGCCCACCTCATCAGCTCCGTCCGGGCCGTCTGCGACCGCCTGGCGGGTGCGGGGTGGGCCGAGCTGTTGCGGCGGCACGGGCTGGACCTGGTTGCGGGAGACCTCGCAGCGGAGCTGTCGCGTGCATTGCCCGCCGTGGACCGCACGCAGCCCGGCTTCGGCGACTTCGCGCTCGAGGGGGTGCGTGGCATCGAGCCCGGCCGGCCCGCACTCAGCCTGCTGTTTCACGCGCTGGCCTCGCCCGCGGTCCGCGGCTACCGAGACGGGAACAGGATGATGGAGATCACGGAGTTCCCGACCCCGGCCGAGATCGAGATCGTCGAGAACTACGTCTTCGGGTCCTCGCCCCCGTCGATCGAGGACCTGCGGGCCCGAGCGGACGACGCTCCGCTGGCGATCGTCGTCTTCGCGGCCGAGTACCGCCCCGGGGAGGACACCGTCCACCGCCGGCACGCCGACATGTGTTTCTCGCGCACGGGCGTCGCCAGGATCGGCACCGTCGCTCCGAGATACCGGCCCGCGGAGCGCGGATATCTGCCGACCGTCGACGGGGACGGCACGGCCGTCGCCGTCCAACCGTGCCGCTACGCGGCGTACATCGCCGCGCTGACCCCGGGGCGGAAGGGACAGCACGGGCCGATGCACTTCGTCGAGTCCGCCGAGGGCGATGCGGAACGCCGCTTCTGGCTTCCACTCCACAAGCTGTTCGACGGTCCGGAGTGCCTGCGGGGTCACGACCTCGAGGTTCGCCTGGCCGCCCAGCACGTCAACGAGAAGATCCGCCGGGCGCACCTGTTCTTCAGCGGATTCGGCCACGACGGGGGCTGGCAGGAACCCGATCTCAGCGAACCGCCGTTCGTGCTGCGCGAGGGCATCGCCGAGTTCTCGACGCATCCGACCGACGGCAGCTGGCTGCTGACGCCCGTACACCGGAGCCGGCTCGTCGAGCCTGCAACCTACCAGGGCGCGCCCCTCACCTTCGTCGTCCCCGGATCGACCCCGACCGCCCAGAACTGGTCGATCTACCAGTCGAGCCTGAATCTGCTCCCTCGTCCCCATGGCGGGCGGGCGGCACCCGAGTACCTCCATGCGCGGCACGTCGTGACGGACACGGGCGAGGAGAACCTCAACGCGGCGCCGGGGGTGCGCGACAGAGTACGCGCGGGTGGCTACCGCGCGCGCCACTACGTCGACCACACCGGTGACGGGTGGATCGAGGCCGAGTGCAGCGCCCTCGCGCTGGAGATCCCACGGCGGATCCCGGCGTACTCCATCGTTGCCAGCCCCGACTACTTCCCCGCCGTGCGCCAGAGCGACCTCGTGCGTTGGACGGATCAGTCGGCGCCGCCCGAGCTCCTGTCCACGATCTGGCCTCGGAACCCAGGCCGGCCCGAGCCGCTCTCTGCCCAGCGCGTCGCCGCGAATCTCGAACTCGCCGCCCCCTTCGACCCGACCGACGAGACCATGACGGCGATCGTCGGCGCTCACGGGTCCGGGCTCGGGGACCAGGCCCGCCTGGACTGGCCGAGCGGCGCGCGGGCCTCGATGCTCTCCGACGGCGCCGCCGGGGTCTTCGCGCCCGGCTGGGACGTGTCCTTCGACCGCACGCCGGAGACCGCGACCGACGACGGCGTTCAGCCCGGCGTCACGTTTTTGAACAACTACGGTCTCGGATCACCGTTCGCCGAGGACAGCATGCTGTGCGCCGCACTCAGCTCGTTCTGGCCCGCTGTCGCCCCGGACGTCACCCGCACGTTCGCGCCGGGACCGCGCTACGCAACGGCGACGCCCCTGATCGACAAGGTGATCGGCCTGGCCGGTGGCGACCCGTGGGACGGGATCGAGGGGCCCCAGCACGACCCCGCTACAAAGACCGTCGACTACCGGGCTCTTGCCTACGGCGACTACGTGGAGGCTGCCCTCGCGAACCGCTTCGACAGCTCGGTGATCTCGCAGACCACGGTCGACGACTACATCGCGCGGACCCTCACCATGGCAATGGTCTACGGCGCGCTCGGAGCGGTGGCGCACGAGGACAAGGTGAGGTGGGCGGTGCTTTCGTTCCAGCTCGCGCGGGCGGACGATCCGGATCTCGCGGACGCCTGCGCGGTGTCGACCCGCCACCTCGACCCGCGCTACACCTACCGCTTCGAGATGATCCGTCACGACGGGGCGCAGACCGAGCACCCCGACCCGTGCAGGTTCGACCGCGTGGTCGTCACCTATACCGAGAGGGTCGTGCTCTTCGCCGACCCGACGGTCGTCTTCCGCAGGGGAGCGGACGGCCGCTGGGCAGCCTTCCCGTGACCGGGACCGCAGACCTCGTCGTGGTGGGTGGCGGACCCGCCGGGACCGCGGCGGCCATCTGCGCCGCGCAGGCCGGCCTGCGGGTCACCCTGCTCGAGAGAGCCGTGTTCCCGCGGCCGCGTCCCGGCGAGACGCTCCATCCCGGCGTCGGGGTCGTCCTGAGCCGGCTCGGTGTCGGCGACGCCGTGGAGGCCGCCAGCCCGATCAGGCCGGAGGGCCAGGTCGTCGCGTGGGGCTCGGCGCCTCGCCACGTGCATTACGGCCGGGACCAACGCGGCGTGTGGCGGGCCTTCCAAGTCCGCCGCGACGTGCTCGACGTGATCCTGCTGAGAGGGTGTTGGGTAACCGCCTGACTACTGGTCTCTGTCGAGATCCTTGGCGAGGCGACGGGCAGCTTCGGTCTCGATGGCGCCGTGGGGTTGGCGGTCCTCACCGGCCAGGCGGGCGGCCATCAGCCGGATCATCGCCACCTTGATCATGGCCTCGGCGTGACTGGTCTTGCGTTCGTAGTCGCGTGCCAACCGTCTGCACCTCGTCAGCCAGCCGAAGGTCCGCTCCACCACCCAGCGGCGGGGCAGCACCTGAAAGCCCCTGCGGTCAGCGTTGCGCGCCACGGCCACTATTTCGAGGTCTTCGGCGCGCCGGGCCCAACCGACCAGCCCGGCATCGACCACGTTGACGTAACCGCCGTCGACCCAGACCAGCGCCAGCAGCGGGAACAACGCATGGATGCCGGTCAGCACCTGCCGGGCGCCGGCGCGGTCTTGCACGCTGGCCGAGTGCACCACCGCGCGCAGCAGCAGGCCGCCGGTGTCGACCAGTAGATGCCGTTTGCGGCCGCGTACCCGCTTGCCGGCGTCGTAGCCGATGGCCTCCCCGCCCTCGGCGCTGCGCGCGGACTGCGAATCCAGCACCGCCGCCGACGGCTGCACGGTGCGTCCCTCCCGGGCCCGCAGTCGATCGCGCAACTGGTCGTGCACCCGGTCCCAGGTGCCATCGGCGCTCCAGGCGCGGAACCATCGATAGGCCGCGTCCCAGGGCGCCAGGTCATGCGGCACCTGACGCCAGGCGCAGCCACTGACCAGCACGTACAGGATCGTGTCGAGCACCAGCCGGCGGTCGTACGTCAGCGGCCGCCCACCGCGCCGAGGATCACGAACCGGCAGCAGCGGCTCGACCACCGCCCACTGCGCATCGGTCAGCGAACTGGGATACGCCTCCCGATCCAGGCATTCGCACATTCACCTGGACCATCACCGGCCGACCATCCCCATCGGGTTGCCACGCCGGGCGCGCACCTGATCCGGCCAGACCGGCACCCGAGGTGGTCGGTCAGTTACCCAACACCCTCTGAGGCGGGCGGAGCGGCTCGGCGCCGTCATTTTGCAGCCGGTGCCAAGGCCGCGGCCCGTCGTGCGGGGCGGGCGCGTCGAGGGCGTGCGCTTCGGGGACGACCGCGTCACCGCGCCCTTTGTAATCGACGCCACCGGGGCCAACGGGTGCTTGCGGTGGGCCCTGGGGCTCGGGGTGTCGGTGCGTTCGCCCCGGCTAACGGCCTCGTACGGCTATGTCCGGCGCGACGACGGTCCACCGCCGCGGCTGGAGGGCGACGAGCACGGCTGGACCTGGACCGCGCAGGTCGGACCTGCCCTGGCGCACTGGTGCCGGCTGCCCTTCTGCGGTGCGCGATCACGAGTCGACGCGCCAACGTTGCTGCGCCGCTGCCCGGCCGTCGGTGGCGTGCGGGCGGTCGACGTCACCTGGAGGAGGGTCCATCCCGCGGCCGGCCCGGGGTACCTCCTCGCCGGCGACGCCGCGTTCGTGCTGGACCCCGCCTCCTCGCACGGCGTGCTCCGGGCCCTGCTGTCGGGGATGCGCGCCGCACAGGTGGTGGTGGACGTCCTGGCCGGCGGAGCCGATCCGGTGCTCACTGCACACGGTTACGACGCATGGATCCGGGCGTGGTTTGAGCACGACGTCGAGCGGCTGACCCGCCTCTACGACCAGATCAATCCGCGGTGGTCGTGCGGGCCCGCCGTCCACGACCCACAGCAGCGGGCGCGAGCGTGAGGAGATCAGGGAGCATGTCCAAGACAGTGATCGTCGACATCAGGTTCGACCGGTTCCCCGAGGTCACCGTGCCGCCGGGGACATACGTGGTGTGGCGGAACCTCGATCCGCACGCGCACTCGGCGGAAACCCGAAGGGAGGACCCCGACTACTTCAACGCCGGCGCCATGCTGCCCGGTCACACCTCGAGCCCGATCTCCTTCGATGAGCCCGGTCAGTTCGACTACCTCTGCCGGTTCCACACCGACATGGTCGGCCGCATCACCGTCGCCCAGGGCGCCAACATCGGCCGCCACGCCGGGCCCGTGGAACCACTCGGGGACGACCACGGCCACGGCCACGGCCTGCACCACTACCACGGCTTCGTCACCGGCGGCCGGTCCGCCGACCGCCTCTACATGTCACATACGCCCGTGCTCGCCGACGCGCGCCACAACTACCAGGTGATCCTCCAAGGCCGTTTCGAGGACCCCGCGCAGGGAGAAACCTACGAGGAGCTCCGTCGGTCGGACTACGGGCACGGCGTCGTGCAGATCTTCCACGACCACATGTCGATGCCCGACATCGGCAACGGGACGGTGAAGCTGCTCCCCGACGCCTCGGTGAGCTACTACCCCGGGGGCCAGCAGAGGACGATCCCCGGGCTGGAGTCCGGGGTCCGCATCGCCCTGGACCAGGTGATCCACTTCCATCAGTTCGACACGGAGGCGGACCATCCACACGAACTGACCTACCTCATGTACGGGGACCAGGCCGACGTCTTCATCGACCACCTGATCAACCGGGCGCCCAGCTTCCACTCGGTAGCCAAGCTGTCGTCCGCCCCGCCGGGCTGGGTCGGGAGCAGCGGTGCAGTGGAGTTCACCGTGCCCGGCCGGAGCATGAGAGATGTCCCAAACCGGCTCCTGGACCGAGTGTCGATCGTGGACAACAGCTTCCACCTCTTCTGGCTCCTCCCGCCTGGGTTCCTCGAGCGGCAGGCGCAGGACCCGCTGATTCGCCGCGGCCTCCCGCCCGGAGTACCCCACCCGCACGACATCCGGCTGGCGACCGGCGAGACGGCCCGCATCGAGATCGAGCGCTTCCTGCACTTCGACATCCGCCTGTTGAACTACGGGGTCCTGATTGTGTAGCCGAGCACGTCCCGCGCGGAAGTGCAGCGAGTAGCCTGGGCGGTCGCCTCGGCCGCCCACTACAGCGCCCCGTGCAGATCTCCGGCAAGGCGCAGGAAGAGCACGGAAAGATATCAGCGCGGAGTTCGCCGCTGCGAGGAAGGGCACGACGGACTTGTCGGTGACATAGAGGTCGTCGAGACCCTCAAACCGCAGATTGGTGTCGACGGCATCCGAACCATCGCCGCTTAGTTTGCCCTTTAACGTTCGCCAGCCGGAGCTGCATCGGTGTGATCCCGGGGCCGGCATGAGAGCGGCCACCGCGTGATCCTTCGGAGTTACGAGGCTTCGAAGCGAACGGCGGTGGCCGTGATGAACAGTCTGGACCCGGCCGGTGGGGACCAGGGCCTGGCCGCGGCCGACCGGCTGCGGGATTTCGCGGTGAGTGGTACCAGTGCCTGGACCGGCGGGCTGATGAGCTGTTCGAGCTGACCGAGGCGCTGCTGTGCGCCGAGGGGCCGGTGCAGTCACTGGTCGGGCTGTGTCTGACCCCGGAGCACCGCCGCGGCCACGGCGCCCTCTACGACGCGCTCAACTGCGGCACGGTCGACGCCGACCGGCTCCGCGCGAAGCTGACAGCGCTGCCGCTGCCGCGCATGTTCGGTGGGCGGATCGTGCTGGCCGTCGACAGCTCCGGCTGGCTGCGCCCGGACGCGCCGACCTGCCCCGATCGGCTTTTCTACCACGTCTACGGCCGCGGGCGGGACGCCGACCAGCGGGTCCAGGTTGGCCCTACCAGGTGGTCGCCGCGCTGGAGAGCGGGCCGACCAGCTGGACGGCGATCCCGGACGCGGTGCGGCTCGGCCCGGCCGACGACGCCACCGCGGTCACCGCCGCCCAACTGCGCGCGGTCGTGGGCCGGCTGCGTGCGGCCGGCCACTGGCGGGTCGGGGACCCGCCGATCATGGTGGTGCTGGACTCCGGCTACGACGTGACCCGGCTGGCGTTCGTCCTGGCCGACCTGCCGGTCCACCTGATCGGGCGGATCCGCGCCGACCGGGTCATGCTTGCCGCCACCCCGCCCCGGCCCGTCACCGGGCCGGGACCGATGGGCCGGCCCCGCCGGCACGGGGGGTGATGATCCTGGCCGAGCCAGACAGCTGGCCGGCCCCGACCACGCAGACGCACACGGCCACCGCCCGCTACGGCAAAGCCGAGGCCACCGCCTGGGATCGGATGCACCCCCGCGGCTGGCCCACCGCGGCCCCTGGGCCAACCACCCCGGCACCCTGCCGGTCATCGAGGGCATCCTCATCCGGCTGGCCGTCGAACACCTGCCCGGTCAGCGCGAAGCCAAGGCCGTCTGGGTGTGGTCGTCGAGCACCGACACCGGGCGGTCACCCTAGGGCCCGGTGGCACCCTCGGTGACCTGGCGGTGTTCGCGGCCGCGGACGAGTCGTTGCCCTACCTGCGCAGCAAGCTCGGCCCGCCCGACAGCGACTCGAAATGAACGACACCGACCCTGTGCGGCCCGCTGGGCAGCAACGGCGAGCAGTGCCGACTGGTGCAGTGGAGCGCGCTCGAGGTGATCTTCGTCGACAGCTCGCTGCCCCAGCCGGACGGCACGGTCGGCGGAGACAAGGTCCAACACCTGGCCGGCTGGAACTACGTCCGCCCGTCCGGGCCGGTGGAGCCGGTCCTGCAGACCGCGGACGGCCTGACGCTCGGGTCCAGCCGTCAGGACGTGCTCGACGTCTACGGCGACCAGGCGCAGGAGGTGGCGTCCGGTGCGGCCGGTGGCGGGTCGCTGGGGGTCTTCCTCGGCGACTTCGGCGACCTGGTCTTCGATTTCGACACCGACGGGGATGTGGCCGTCATGGAGTCGGGCCAGGTCTGCGACTGACCACGCCGGAGACCGCCTCAAGACCACCGCCGATGGTGCGGAGGTGGGGCGTTGCATCTCCGGGCGCCACTGGCGTCGGCTGTTCGAGCGCCGGCGGAAGACCCCTCCGGCCCAGTCGGCATGGACCAGAGGGAGCTGCACTCAGGCCCTCGGCGTCGGATGGGTGGCGAGGAGCGCCGGGCGGCGCGGGTGTCCCGCTGCAGGAACGGCCAGAGGACGGCCAGCCGCAGGCCATAGCCGACGGCGATCACCGCCCGCCCCGTCGAGTGGGTCGCGATCCACAGCCCCACAAAGGCCACCTCGAGGCCATGTTGGCCAGCATGCCGTTGCGCTGGGCCACCAGCTGTTCGGCGAGCCGGGCCAGCGGCAACCGGTCCGGGTCGACTGGCCGCCACCCGCGGACTTGGGCGACCAGCTGTTTGCGCTGGGCGCGGGTCAGCACTGCGACCGGGATGCGCCAGACCCGCAGCCGCCACTTGCCGGGCACCGCGGCGACCACCCCGGACAGCTACAGCGCCAGGCCCGCCGCGGCGATCACGAATCCGGTGACCTGCTGCCACGCCGGCACCTCGATGCGTCGGAGGCGACGCCGCCGACGAGGACCGCCAGGGTGACGCCCACCGCGGCCGACACCGCCAGCTGCGCCGCCAGCGCCACCACCGGTGTCGCCGCCATCGCCGCAGCCGTTGTTCCGCGGACTCGGTGGGTGTGCGGTCCAGCAACGAGCGCGCCTAGGCCCAGCGCTCCTCCCCTCCGGTCGCCTCCGCCACGCCCGACACCATCGCCGCCGCCGCCGATGCGCCGGTCGGCCGGTGCGGACAGCATTCCGCCGGTCGGGTGACCGCCGCCGCGACCGCCAGGCGCTCGGTCTATCCGGTGGACTGGGCCTGTGGATGCAGCCGGGTGGTGTCGCCTGCGGCCTCTACGGTCCCCGGGTGTGACGGAGGATCCGGACTCGGTGGCGCCTGCCACGTCGGAGGCGCACCTGGTGGTGTTGCGGTGGGACGGGCCGCAGGGGCGGTACGAGCAGCAGGCGGGTGCCCGGCAGGAGGCCGCGCTGCTCTACGCCCGGATGCGCGCCGGCTATCCGGCCGCGGAGTGGGTCGTCTACCGATTCCTCGAGGCGTGGCGGGAGTACCTGAGGCTTTCGTTGGCCGGGCTTGTGGAGGACCTACAGCCGTTGACCGAGGAGCCGGTCGAACTCGGTCCCGGAGACGTCTTCGAGCAGTGGGCCGACCTGGCCTGGGTGCTGACGGACCTGTCGCCCGACACCTCCCGCGATGCGGTGACCACTTCGCGCGCGCTGACGCGCCTGCAGACGGCGTGTATCTCCGACCGCGTCGACGTCACTGCCGTACACCGCGAGATGCTCACCGTGACGAACTTTTTCGGCGGCCTGGAAGCCCAGGTCCAGGCGCTGCTCGAGTTCCGGCAGGACCGCTCGCAGGACTAACAGGCCGGTCACGGCGACAGACCGCCTGGACCTGCACCCGTGGTGGCCCTTCAGCTCGCTTCCGGGTGCGGGCCGCCGGGCGGAGCGGGCGCGCTGCGAGGTATGACTGAGGGTGACGTCCCGCCCGGTGGTGGAACTCGGTCCGGTTCGCGGGGTCTTCTGCAGGTTGGACTATGACGCGATCAGGGCTGGCTGCGCCACCTCCTCCGCCGAGTCATTGCGGTTGGCGAGGAGGGCCATGGAGCCTTCCGCCAGCGGCCTCGGACATGGGCGGCGCTCTGGGGCTTCGGGGTGCTGTGGGTCTCGGTCGCATGTCCAGGGCTAGCGTCCACTTCGGCCGATGGCGCATGCCGTCGGGATCGCGGCCCGAGGACCCCTCGTCGTATACGTCTACGGGCCCACCCGCACCACTGTGTCTCGGCGTCGCCGGGTCTTGCCCCTGCCGCCGCACGATCCTGACGTCCAGCACCGACAGTTGCGCGGTGATGTGTTTGTGACGTTCGAGTGACGGCGCGTTCGGCACCGTCTCCCGAACGGCTCGGGGGGCGTGACCCGCCGAGCGGCGGTACTCGAGTGGTCAGGAGCAACGATGGACCCGCTGACCGGCACGGTGGTCTTCTTCGACATCGGCGGCACGCTGGCCTCGGTTTACATCTCCGCGGGCGGGGACCGGATCGAGCGCCTTGCCGTCTACCCCGATGTGCTCGGGATCCTCCGTGGTCTCCGGCAGCGCAAGGTCCGGCTGGGCGTTGTCTCCGACCCCGGACCCCTGCCCGCCGAGGAGGTCGACCGGGCACTGGCGGAGGTCGGCCTCCTGGAGTTCTTCGAGCCGGATCTGGTCGTCTACGGTCGGAAGGACTCCCCCCGCGTCTTCGAGCACGCCGCCGAGCGCGCCGGGGCCGCAGACCGGCTGCTGTTCGTTGGCGAGGACGCGAACGAGCGCGCGCAGGCGCTGCGCGCCGGGATGCTCGTGGCGCCGCACCCGCGGCTGGCGGAGGCGGTGCTGAACGGGCAGGCACACCTGCGCTACCTGCGGATCACCGTCCCGGCGTGGCACGCCACCGAGGAGTGGCGGGCGGCGCTGCGGGACCTGCCGCTGCTGGCCGTGCACACCACGGGCCCGGCCGGCACCACGGTCTACGCCGTCGCAACGACGTCGGCCGCCGCGCAGCTGGACGACCTGGGCTTCCGGGTGGACCGCCTGGGGGTCGAGGACGAACCGCTCACCACGGACCTGTACGTCCTGCGCGACGACCGCCAGACCGAGAGCGGCTTCCTCGCGCCGGACGGCAACTCGCAGGCTCTGCTGGGGACGGGCACGGCGGCTGGCACGGTGCTCGCCTCGACCGACGACGGCCTGGTGGTCGCCGTCCCGGCCGGGGTGTCGGTCGAGACGTACCACTTCGACCGGACCCGGCACGGCCACAACCTGAGGCTGGTCCCGACCGTGCAGGCGCTCGCCCGGGTCGATGAGGCCCCCCCGACTCCCGCGCCCGAAGCCGTCCCCGTGACCATCACCCCCGAGGAGCGTCAGGTCATCGAGGCCAGGACCCGCCCGCAGGACGTCAGCGACCACCTCGCGCGCTACACGGGGGCCGCGCCGGCCGGCGAGGGGGCCGAGCTCATCACCAGCCGGCACATCCAGCACCCGGACAACGCCGCCGCCGTCGACGCCCTGGTGGCCGACCTCGACCGGATCGGCGCCGGGCGGTTCGTCGTCCGCCGGCACTCCTTCCCGCACGAGGGCCAGCAGCTGCAGAACGTCGAGGCCGAGCTGCCCGGCACCGGACTCGACGGCGTCGTGCTGGTGACGGCCCACATGGACTCCACGGGCGCACTGCACCCCGGGTACAAGCCCTCCCTTGACCCGGCTCCGGGCGCCGACGATGACGGCAGCGGGGTCGCCGGGGTGCTCGCCGCCGCGGACGCGGTCCAGGCGCTGGACGCCGCGCTGGGGATCCCCCGGCGGGCCGTGCGGTTCGTCCTGTTCAACGCGGAGGAGCACGGCCTGGTCGGCAGCCTGGCCTACGCGGGCGACCAGGCGTCGCTGGGCGACCCGGTCGTCGGCGTGTTTCAGATGGACATGATCGGCTGGGACGTGCTGCCGGGGCGCACCTTCGAGCTGCACGCCGGGATCACCGGCCGTCCGGTGGTCGAGGAGCGGTCGCTGGCACTCGCACGGAGGATCGCCGACCTCGTCCCGCAGATTTCACCTGGCCTGCCGGCCCCGCAGGTCTACCCCCATGACGGGGAGCCGGACCCGGCGGAGGCGCGCAGCGACCACTTCAGCTTTCAGCTGTATGGCCATCCGGCGTGCCTGGCCTCGGAGGACCTCTTCGCCGGGCCCGGGAGCGATGCGCCGCCTGCCGAGATGAACCCGCACTACCACACGCCGGCGGACGCCTCGATCAACGCCGACTACGCCTCCGACATCGTCCGGGCGGTCACCGCGGCCGCCTGGTTCACCGCCACGCGGTGACGCCGGCGGGCGTCGGTGTCGTCAGGCACCCGCCTGCGGGAGGTGCTCCTGCAGCCAGCGGAGCAGCGCCGCGAAGTCCGCGGTCATCGACGTGTCGGTCTGCCGGAGGACCACCGGTCCGCCGTGGTCGGCTCCGGTGTCGACGGTGACCTCGTAGCTCATCGCGTCGCCGGCACCTCCCGCCGCGCCGCCCTGCGGGGACGCCGTGCGGGCGGCCTCGACCAGGCGGGTCAACTCCCCGGCCTCGGCTGCGGTCAGCCCTGAGGTGTCCAACGTCGACGGCCGGCGGCCGAGCCGCAGCCCGGCCGCCAGCCCGCCGTGCGTCGCCAGGGACACCCTCATGCGAGCGGCGGCGCCGGACGACCCCCGCCGACGGCCTGCCGCTGCAGGTCGCGGCGCAGGTTCTCGATGGACGCGGACATCTCGGCGAGGTGCCGCACCACGTCGGCAACGGAGTCAGTCCCGCTCGGGACGCCGCTCCCCCGCATCGCCGTGGGCTCGGAGGTGACCGTGATACCCACGCCGTCCCAGCCCGTCTGCACCGCCTTCTGCTCGGCGGAGTCGATGCCGTACAGCTCACCGGCCTTGACGAACGTGGTGTCGGCGAACTCCTGGAACTCCGTCGTCGCGGTGGAGGCCCGCAGGGACTCGTACCAAATGCGGCCGGCGACCTCCCAGGCGTATCCGCCGATCTCCAAAGCGGTCACGTAGAAGGCCTTGTTCGGGATGCCCGAATTGATGTGCACACCACCGTTGTCACCTTCCTCGGTGTCCGGGAGCTCGACGTAGTCGCGCATGTGCGCCGGCTGCGGGTCCTTGCCGAGCAGGTCGTTGTCGTAGGCCTGCCCCGGCGCCTTCAGCGAGCGCAGCGCGTCGGCCCCGATGCCCGGGGTGAAGATGTCGGCACCGATCAGCCAGTCCGCCTGGTCCGCGGTCTGCCGAAGCGACCACTGCTTGACGAGCACGCCCATCACGTCCGACATCGACTCGTTCAGCGCACCTGACTGGTTGTGGTAATCCAGCCCGGCCGTGTGCTCGGTGACCCCGTGGGTCAGCTCGTGCGCAATGACGTCCAGAGAGGCCGTGAAGTCGGTGAAGACGACTCCGTCACCGTCGCCGAACACCATCACCTGACCGTTCCAGAAGGCGTTGTTGTACCGCACGCCCCGGTGGACGTAGGCGTCCAACCGCATGCCCCGGTCGTCGATCGAGTTGCGCTGGAGCACGTCCTGGTAGAACTGCCGAGTCGAGCCCAGTCCGTCAAAGGCCTGGTTCACGGACCGGTCGGGTGACGCTGGGCCGTCCTCCGACCGCGCCAGCGAACACATCGGCAGGAACGTGGAGTTGCGGCAGTCCAAAACCGTCCGCCTCCCCTGCCCCGGAGCCGCCAGTCCCACGAGGGACGCACGCACTTCCCGCTCTCCCCGCAATCGTGCCGTGGTGAGCAACGTAGTCATGGCCGCGGAGCGGATCGCGGCGTCGTCACTCTCCAACAGTCGGTCGAGGACATGCGGCGGGATAATGCACCGGCGGGTCGTGTTGTGCCCCATGGGTCACCTCTCCTGTGCGGGATTCTTAAGAGCCGCCCTTTAGCGTTCGTCTCCTCGTGGGGGCTTGCGTGAGGACCCGTGCTCCCCCTGGGCGGGACGAACGCGCTCGGCACACGGGTCGTCGGACGGAACGTCCAGACGCTCGCCCCCGTGCTGCGACCATCGTCGAAAGCCTTCGTCACGGTGGCGTCACCGCCTTGTCACCCGGGCCGTCCCGCTCTGCGGGTCGCAGCCTGACGTAGCAGGGACCGAGTCCAGGCTGGCCCGCGATCAGTCCAGCTCACCTTGGACCCCGAGCCGGTCGAGCACCGCCCGGTGGACGCGGTCTAACACGCCAGCCTCGGTCCATTCGCGCATCCGGCGCCAGTAGGTCCAGCCCGACCCGTAGCCGAGCTCGGTCGGCAGCCTTGTCTAGCCGATGCCGGCGGAAAGTACGAAGGCGATGCCTTCGAGCACGGTCCAATCGGAGGTCGGTGGCCGCCCAGTCCGCCCGTGGATGGCGAGGGCCGCGGTGGATCAGCGGCTCGGCAAGCGGTCCACAGCTTGTCACTGACCAGCCGCGACGGCAGGGAAGACGCCAGTTCCTGCAGGAATACCGGAGCGGTATCGGAGGTGAGCAGTACTGGAGGATCCGCCGACAGGTCAAAGTGACGATCAGGACGCGTCTAGACCCGGCTGTCCTCCACCGCCCAAGGAACCTTCGTCCCGCGCGGATCTTCTTCTGCCAGCGCCGGCAGCAGCCCATAGGCACGGAGTCAACTGAACCGGGGGCAGTCCCTACCGACGCCTTGGTCCGCGGAGGCGGCGACTCCGTTCTTTGCGGGAGCAGCGGGAGTCCCTAGGTTCGACCGGGTGACTGCGCAGCTGTTCGCCTACCTGAGCTACCGCGACGCCCCGGCCGCGCTCGACTGGCTGGCCGCGCTCGGCTTCCGGAGGTCCGGCGTCAGCAGGGGCCAGACGGCGAGGTGACGCACGCCGAGGTTCGCTCGGGGGATGTCGCCCTGACGGTGAGCAGTAACGACGCCGACTACCAGGGACCGCCGCTGATCGGACGGTCCACCGGACGCGGTCTCTACCTGCGCGTCGACGACGTCGACGGGGCGTTCGAGCGGGCCGTTGCCGCCGGTGCCGAGCCGGTCATCGCGCCGGAGAACACTCCCTTCCACACCCGGCGGGCGCGGGTCCCGGACCCCGGCGGTCAGGAGTAAAGCTTCGGGACCTACGACCCCGGAGTCTCCTGGTAAGCGCAAGAGAACCAGGCTCGAGCGCGCCGGCGAGCGGGTCAACGGTCACATCACCGCCGAATCCCGGGTGTCCCGCGAGCGCGGCGCGACTGGCCACGCCGCACGATCATCAAGTAAGCCCGGCAGGCCGGACGCCGGACTCGCGGGGGTCGGTTCAGTGGGTATCAGGCCGCGGTGTTGGACGCTCCTGGCTGACGTGTCCTGTCTGGCGGCGTTTGATGAGGTGGGGTTGTGATCGATCCGGTGCAGGTGTTGTGGTCTGCGGCTGGGGTGAGCCTGCCGTCGCTGGGTGATCGGACATTGGTCGATGTCACCGACGGCGACACGCCCAACATTCGGATGCCGATCCGCATGCTGTCGGTGGACACCCCGGAGGTGACGGCGAGGAGTGCCGACCGGGCCGCCGCCGTCGATCGCCAGTTCGCGCAGCTGGCCGAGTGGATCGACCGGGGCCGGGCACCAATCTCACCCGGACTGGCGGCGCACCTGCTGCCGAAGCTGGCCACGGGCAAGGCGGGCACGCTGCAGTTCGAGCAGGGGCAGGCGGCGTCGGCGTTCGCGAAGCAGAACATCGACACCCGGCTGACCCGCCCGGACGGGTCCCGCCGCAACCTGTTCATCCGGGTCACCGATCCCCTGTTCGACACCAACGGCAGGCTGCTGGCCTACATCGCCCCCAACTACAGCCCGCGGGAGCGCGAGACCCTGTCCCGGGCCCAGCGGGCCACGTTCAACCTCGACCTGGTGACCCACGGCTGGGCCGCCCCGTTCGTGCTCTACCCATCGATCCCCGGGGAACTGGACCTGCCCCTGCTCGTCGCCGCGGCCGCCACCGCCCGCACCGATGGGAAGGGCATCTGGTCGGATCCCGCGGCGCTGCTGGCCTACGAGTACCGGGCGATGGAAAAGCTGTACGCCATCACGAAGAGGATCGTCGCCGGCGAGGAAGTGCGGGGTGCGGCCGCCTTCGAGTGGCGCGAGCGCTACTGCGCCGACATGCGGGACCGAGTGCTGCACGGCCCCGAGGACTACATGAACGTGCTGCCGGAGTACCGGTTGTGGGTCTGGCCCGACGACGTGGCCACGGCGGTCAGCCGGCTCAACCTCGTTCCGGCGCCCGCCCTCTCCCACGTCGATTGATCGCCGGAGGGGTCAGCGCGGCGGGGCAATCGTCTTGCGCCGCCTTCCACGCGCGGCGTGCGTAGAAATCCGCCGACTGGTCGACGCCGACGTCGAGTTCGTCGTTGCCCTGGTGGCGCGTGCATCGGTCGCCGGGTGATGGGTCGACCGGTCGTCTCGTCGCCCTTTCGAGCTAATACTGATGCCGCCTCCGGGGGTGGTCATCGCCGCAGCCGGGTCATCGGCTACGACCACGGCATGAAGCTGGAGCAGCAGCATTGCTGGGCTGACGCCAGACGCATCCGCCAGCCCAGCGGCCCCATAGGTCAGTTCCCGGCTGCCCGGAACTGCGTCCGGCCGGCGGGGCACGTCGCGCAGCCGCAGCTCCAGGACGACGGCAACGGTGGGACCGAGGCGATCAACCTGCTCATCGAGAAGACCCGCCAGCTGGCCCACGGCTTCCGCAACTTCCGCCACTACCGGCTACGAATCCTGCTCATCGCCGACGGCACCAGGCCGTACCGAAAACGACCAGATCCCGCCTAGATCCGAAAGTCAGGTAAGCGGTACACGCGTTGGACTTGTGTCGTCGGCGGCCCGTGCGGCCACGGGCCCGTGCCGTCTCCTGGCCGGTGAGGGTTGCGCTCGCGCATCAGGTCACGCTCGAACTTGGCGATGGCGCCGAGCGACGCGCGCCGTCGTCGTGCACACCGCTTGATCAACGGAGTCCGCGCTGCCCGGGTGGTCGGTCTCACTGCCCGAGTGGTCGGGGCGAGCGCGGTGAGTGTCGGCGTCTCGCCGCGTCCTCGGAGGCTCCACACGCGCGGGACTCGACATCGATCTTCCGCGCACGTTGAAGATCAACGGCATCGGGCCATCCATGCGTTACGTCCATCCAGAGCATCGTCCACGCGTGGACGATGCGCGGCTGCCCGGCCTGCTCGTAACCGTTGGATTCTGTGCGGGCCTCGGTCCCCGCGGTGGGGCCGGGCATCGGCCCCACCGTGACCGCCTCAGCGCGGCTGTCTCGCCTCGGCGGCGTTGCTCGGGCCGTGTCCCTGGTCAACAGTGGCGGCGGGTACCGGCGCCACGGCGGCGAGTAGCCGCCGGCCCTCCTCCTCGAGGCCCAGGGGGGAGTTGGCGAAGCGCAGGATCACGGCGGAGGCCGCGCCGGTCATCTCGTCCAGCGTCCGGTGGTCGATGTTGCTGAGGTCGTCGCACGACGCGTGGTAGCAGAAGTCGTAGCCGATGCCGGCCCGGCCGCCGAACAGCGCGGCCTGTTCCACGGTCTTGATGCCCTCGGCGCCGGTGAAGAGCCCCCCGGAGGCGATGCCCTCGGCGATGAACGGCCCGTAGTCGCTGCGGCCGCTGAACTCGGTCTCGCCCGAGGCCAGGCCCAGGGAGCCGAAGTGCTCGTGGAAGGCCGCCTCGATCACGGCCGAGCCGGCCGGGGCGGGCACTGAGCCGTCGTCCGGGCCGAACGCCGAGGCGTCGCCGTCGTAGACGAAGCGGCCGTGGTTCGGGGAGCCGATCATGTCGAAGTTCAGGTACAGCGCGACGTTCCCGAGCGTCGCGGGATCGTTGGTCTTGAGGTCCGCGACGTAGTGGCGGGACCCGAGCAGGCCGAACTCCTCCGCGCCCCACCAGGCGAAGCGCACGGCGTTGGCGGTCTCCGTGCCCGCGAGCATCTCGGCGATGGCTAGGATCCCCGCGGAGCCGGAGGCGTTGTCGTTGATCCCGGGGCCCTGCGGGACGCTGTCGAGGTGCGCGCCGACCATGACCGTGCGCTCCGGGTCACCCGAACGGGTCTCGGCGAGGACGTTGGAGGTCTCCCGGCTCTCGGAGACGGTCTGCGTGCTGACCGTCACCTCGCCCCCGCGCAGCAGGGCGACCCCGGCGGTGTAGCTCAGGCCGACCGCGGGGACGGTCGTCACCCCCGGTTCGCCCAGGGTGCCGGCGACCGCCCCCTCCGCCCCGGGCAGTCCGGTGTTGAAGATCAGCACCGCGGACGCCCCGGCGGCCGCCGCGTTGGCGGCCTTCACCCCGAAGGCGCACGTGCCCCGCTGGAGCAGTGCGATGTTCCCCGGCACGAAGTCGGCGAAGTCCCCGGCCTCGCACCCGCTGGTGCTCGCGGCCCTCTCGCCGGTCGTTCCCACGGCCTGCACCGGTGCCGTCACGGTCCCGGAGCCGGAATAGGTCATGACCGCGACGTCCTCGGCGGCGAGCTGCCTGCCGCCCGCGCTGACCGTGGCCGGGCTGACCTCCTGAAAGAAGGGGAAGGAGAAGTTCTGGACCCGCGGGGCGTAGCCGGCGGCCCTCAGCCTGCCGACCACGTAGTCGACGCTGCCCCGGTAACCGGACGTGCCCGAGGCCCGGTTGCCGTTGTTGGCGTTGGCGATGGCCTGGAACACCTCGAGGTGCTCCAGCACCTTCCCGGGAGGCACGGCCGCCGCGGTCACAGCGACCACTCCGGCGCGGTCGGCTTCGCAGCGGCGGGCACGTCTTCGGCGCTCCCGGCGCCGGTGCCCAACAGCACGAGGGCCGCTGCGGCGGCCACGGTCCGGGGGTGATGGGTGCGGTGGCGCATGGGATCTCCCGAGGCAGGGGCCGATCGGGGGCTCGACCGGCACGAATTACGCTCGGGAAATCTAGCCGCGGGGATGACCCGGGTCAGTACGTAGATATGCGCACTGGCAGCGCCGCCGGCTGTACGCACAGCTACCGGGGTCGGCGAGATCACCGCGGCCCGCCTTGTGGGCCGAGCTCAATGACACCCGGCGGTTCAGCTCCTCGCGCAAGGCGGTGCGGCCCACCGGGCTGGACATCACCGTCTATTCCTCCGACGGCAAGCGGCCTCCGGGCAAGCTGTCCCGGCAGGGCTCGCCGCTGCTGAACCTGGCCGCCACCGCCCCGTTCACCGGACTCGCGCTGCAAGCCCTGGACGCCGTCACGCGGCTGAGCGGGCCAGCCGCGGCTCCCGCGCCGGGCTGACCCCCGTACTCCCCGTCCCTACGACCGCAGCGATGCCCGGACCGTGGAACCGGCGCCACCCGAGCGACCTCGGCCAATCAGTCACAGCCGGATGCGATTCTCACGACCACGCGGGACAAGAACCCCGACGGCCATCATGATGATCATGACCGTGAAAGATCCGGGCTAACGAGGCCGTCGAGCCTGAGTTCGTCGAAGACAATCCGTCCTGGCGATGCAGTCTGGCGAAACCGCTCCATCCGGGGCCAGGACCGCAACGGCGAGTGCCAGGTCAATGGGGCGACCGGGACACGCTTACGTCCGGGGCATCCCACCGGCATCCAGCAGTGGCTGCCGGACGGTCCAGGCCATGTGCCGAGGGCAAAGGACCTACGGAACTCATGCGCCTCGTCGTGAGAACGGTCGGTCCCCTACTACGGCTTCAGCCCGGGCCTACGGCCCGGCGGATCACCGCACCGCCTTCGGTCCCTTTCGACGGCTTCGGGACACGAGTAGTTTCCTCGATCCCACGGGGGCTCAGGGGGACCAACCAGGGATCACGACGGAGTGGGGACGATGACCAGTGACACCGGACGTTCCGGGATCCCGAACTGGATGTCTGCCTACATCGACGCGTGGAACAGCCACGATCCTGCGAAGGTGCTGGCCTGCATGACCGAGGATGTCGTCTTCGACGACAAGGGGCTGGGCGAACGCCTGGAGGGCACCGACGCGGTGCGCGCCCTGCTTCTTGACCTGACCCAGAGCATGTCCAGCGACTACCGCCTCGACTGGGGCGAGCTCATCGTCGGCACGGACGACCTGTGGGGCGCGGAGTGGACCATGTCGGGCACGAATGACCGGGAGGACAAGGCGCGCGGCCTGCCGAACACCGGTCGCCGGTTCCGAATTCAGGGGCTGTCGATCGGGCGGCTGCGCGACGGAAAGGTCGCCGAGGAGCACCTGTACTGGAACATGGCCGACTACATGACCCAGGTCGGCCTGATGCCGGAGGCTCCCGCGCCGGCCACCGTGTGACGGGATGGCTCGGCGACGGAGCCATCGAGCGTCGAGTCCTCCGTGGCAGCGTGCGCGCAGCTTGACGCGGGACGTCGCAGCTGACCAGGCGGATTGCGCTTCTCGAGGCGGGCCCGCTGGCAATGGGCGGGCCCGCAGAACGGCGCAGCGGAGGCCGAGGCGGCCTGACCTCATCGCATGCGTCCCGTGCGCGGCCGCCGGACTACTGCTGATGGCACGCGCCGGTCAGACGCTGGAGGCTCAGTTGCCGGCGGCCCGGAACTGCTTCACGACGTCTGCCTTGATGCGGCCGCGCGGAGACACGTCGATTCCCTGGCCCTTCGCCCAGGCTCGGACTGCCGCGGGGTCGATCGAGTCGGTGGTGGTGTGTCGAACAGCGGCGCGGCCCTTGCTCGTCGAGCCAACCTTGCGCGCTGCGCTCACATACTTCGACAGCGCGTTACGGAACTCAGCCGCATTGTCGTCTGTGAGGTCGATCTCGTACTCAGTGCCCGAGATGCCGAACTTCACTGTGGTGTCGGCCGGTGACTCCCCGTCCAGGTCGTCCACCAGCATGACATTGGTCTTGGTTGCCATGCCCAACATCTTCCGGGCACCGACCGGAAAGTCAAGATGAGCCATACGGCCATTGACCCGATCGGGGCGGTCAGAACCACCCTGTCAGTGCAATGAGCCCAGCCATTGCACCCAAGACCTTCGAGGGCTCCGTCACACGTCCGGAGCGTCGCGAAAGGGAACACTGCCTCATAGTTGACTGCTGACTCAGCGAACGAACGCATCACGCCAACAACGCACCTAGACATGAGCTGGCGGACCCGCCGCCTGATGCTCGGCCCGACGGTCGCCAGCCACGAACGCCTCTGCCTCGTCCACCAGGCCATGCTCGTTGTCGAGGCGACCGGGTCATGAGCGCCTATCAGCCATGGTCCGGCTGCGATCTTGCGTCGGGGTGGCGCGGCGCACGTCAGTTGCGCGGAAGGGTGGCCAGCCACTTCTTGGTGGCGTCGTCGAGCAACAGATACTCCCGAAAATGGCCGAGCAGATCGTACGTGTCGGCATAGAAGAACCGGGTCCCCCCAAAGCTGGCCTCGAGCGCGATCCGGTGGCCGCGCTGGCGGTAGCCAGCCATCACCGGTCGTACTCGTCTGTGCTGTCCAACTGACTGGCGATGTGATGACTACGAAGGGCGAACCGGTCCGATCGCTCGGGCAGAAGCGCTCGAAAGACGTCGACCTCGCCGGACACGGGCTGAACAATCTCGAGCTGAAGGTCGCCGACATAGGTCAGCCCCCAGTTGATCGCCGCCTGCCCGCTACCGACGGTGGGCAGCTGCAGACTGTCGAAGGTCGCGAACTCGCGGACGCCTTGGTCGTCACGGAAGACCGAGACCGCCCGCTCGAGGTCGGTCGTGACACAAGCCAATTGCACAACGTTCCTGAACACTCAGTCTCCCTTGCGGTCAGTGCGGAGGGTTTTCAGTGCTGATCACTCGCCGAACGCCGCTCGTCCCGCCGATTCCAGCGGAGGGCTCGACGACGCCTGAACGACGGCGGCGAAGGCGGTGCCGATGGCCAGGTCTCCCGGTGAGGTCGACGACTTGGCCGGAAACGCACCGTCGCGGACGTCGGTCAGCCCGCGCTCGTCAGATTCAGCGGTGAGCCGACGCCGGCGGCGGTCAGCGACCCCAGTCAGTCCCCGAAGTGCCACAGCTCCGAGATCTGAACATTGCGCCAGTGCGCCAGGAGCACGCCGGTGCCCCGGGTCGACCGGCCGGTGGGCGGCACCGCAAGCAGCGGGCTGTAGCCGCTGTAGGTGCCCGTGCAGGGCCAGCGCTGCACCGTCATGTCCCCGTCGACGACCAGTTCATCCACGCGGACGGAGGAGTCGGGAATGCCCGGTGGAACCCGGTGATGTAGTTCCGCAGCCGCACCTTGTCCAGCTCAGGGAAGGGCGGCATGTGGTAGATGAGGTCGTCGCTGTCGACCTCACCGAGACCGGACACGTCTTGCTCCCAGCCGGCGCGAGCCCTGGTCGAAGCAGCTGCGCGCCAGCTCCCGGATCGGGACGGAATTGGTCTGGGCCATCGTCGACCTCCCTTGCGCGGGTCCGTCGGTATGGAGACGGCCGTGGCGCCACTGTAGGAACGGCGGCGGCCAACCAGGGCCCGGAGTCGCTGCTCCGCGGCTGTTTCACGCCCGTCTACGCCCGCCGGTTCGTCGCCCAGATCGATCTCCGGCTCGCGGTGCGGAGTCGACCGGGCAGCGCAGCCGGAGGAGGACCCCGCCGGCCTCCGGGACGAAGGGCTCGCTGTCTGCGCAGGAGGTGGGTGGCCGTTCGGTGCTCACCAGCCCAAGCACTCGCGCCAGATACAAGCACGCTTGTGGGTCCTTGCCGCCGTCGGAGAGGTCCTCATGGCGACGGCGCGCACCTCCCCGGGGATCTGTGAGCGCGATCTCAGGAGTCCGAGCCTGACGCCTCACCAGGCCGAGGTGCCGGCGCCGACGCGAGGAAGAACCTGATCATCTCAGCGGACGCGTCCGGACCCAGGGGATCGGTGTAGGAACCGACAGGGTTTCCGCCGTACCAGGCATGCCCGCCGCCGTGCACCGTCCAGGACTCGACGAGGACCGTCCCGTGGCCATCGGTGTGCACCGTCTTCGTGCACGCATGACCGACCCCTGCGTCCACCCGCGTCGTCTGCGACACCGAGGTCTTGGCCGAGACCAGCCGGGCAGCCACCAGCTTCTCGGCGTTCACCGGGGCCACGACCGGGTCCCGGTCGCCGTGGAAGACGATCAACGGGATCTGACCCCCGGGAGCGGGCGAGCCTCCGGTCCGCATGGCGGCGAGCGCAGAGGCCGTGTCGTGCGCTGCCCTGAAGGCGATCCCGGAGTGCACCCCCACCCCGGCGAAGAGATCCGGATGGGTGGCGGCCATCACGGCGGCCATGGCGCCGCCCGCGGACAGTCCGGCCACGAACACCCGGTCCGGGTCGACGGCGTGATCGGTCATGACCCGCCGGACGATGCCGGCGATGATCGAGGGCTCGCCGGTGCCGGCCTGCTGGTGAGCCGGGGAGAACCAGTTCCAGTAGCCGCCGCTGTTGGCGGCGCGTGACTGTTCGGGATAGGCGACGAGGAAGCCGTGCTGCTCAGCCAGCTCGTTCATCCGGGTGCCGGCAGCGCAGTCCGCCGCATCCTGCTGGCCGCCGTGCAGCATCACGACCAGCGGCAGCGGAACGCCGGTGCGTCCGGTGGGGAGGTACAGGTCATAGGCACGCGTGCCGGCCGGCTCGGTGAGGCTGAGGTGCCGGATCTCGCCCCCGGGCGCAGCAGCCGCCTCGGCCGCGCCCACGGGCGCCCCGGCCCCGCGGACGGGACGAAGCTGCTGGAGCAGACGGCCCAGGGCGTCGGGCAGGCCTGCGTCGGACCGGGCCGCCCAGGCACCATGGAGTGCGTCGAGCAGGCCGCTGGCGCCCGGCGCACCGCTCCCTCCTGCGGACCGGATCGGAGCGACCTTGGAGAACGGCAGCCCGGTGAGTGCCTGACCGGCGCCGGGCGTCGCGGGGGGTGGCACGACAGGTGTGGAGCCGAGCGTGCGCTGGATGACCGCGAACGCCTCGTTCAGCTGCCCTGCGCGGGTGAGCCGGAGAGCTTCGGACATGCCGGAAGTACGGTCGTCGTCCATGCAGGCCCCTTCGGGGGTGAGTGCGGCGCGGATCGTGCGGTCGGCGCCGTGCGGGACTGCTCCCCCGCCGGTCGGCGGGGCAGCGGCTTCAGGCCGTGCGGGGGGCCAGAGCAGCCTTGACCGCCCGCGGCGCTCGGAATGCGCCGAGGACCTCGACGGCCGAGATCGTCGCCAGGGCGAGTTCGGGAGTGACGTCGTCCGCGATCGTGGCCAGCCCGAGGACACGAAGTTGCACGGTGCGCCCGGCGTTGCGGAGGTCCTCGAGGTCTCGCCTGGTGAGGTGCTGGGCTCCCAGGGTCAGCGTCCGGCGCGCGACCGTGTCGTCGACGGCTGCGGCCCGGGTCTCGAGCTGCCGCCGGATCGCCGTGCGGATGAAGTCCGTTCGGTTGGCGTAGAAGCCCTCGTCGACCAGGAGATCGATGTGACCGAGGTCGACGAGACCGATGTTGATGGTGATCTTCTCGCTCTTGTCCGTCTCGGCCATGGCGCCCCCCCTGCCGATACAATCCTGTCACCATCCCATGGGATGGGCAATCGCTGCAGAGACGGGCGCACGCGGCGGCATCCGGATTCCCCGATCAAACCGGGACAGCCCCCAGGCGGCGGATGCTCGTCGCGAAGGTCCACGCCTCGTCCCGGAAGGACTGGTCATCAGGCGCGAACGGCGGGTCGTGGCAGACGAACCTGTCCACCGCAGGCCCGCCCGGCGGCGCGGAGCACCAGGGCGGCGCCGGAGGAGTGCCCGTAGAGGTGCACGCGCCCGCCGACCGCGTCGATCAGCGCGGCGATGTCCTCGATCTCCCGATCGACGCGTATGCAGCTTGTCCCCGCGACCCCGCCGGTCATGGTTCACGGTCGTGAAGTACTCGCCGAGCCCCCGGGCCGTGGGGCGCATCAGGACGCGGTCGCAGGTCGCACCGCAGACCGTGATCAAGGGTGGCCCGGAACCGAAGGTCTCATGAGCGATGAGGGTGCCGTCCGCCGAGGTGACTGTCCGGTACGTCATGCAGGTTGGATCCGGGACTGGCGCGCCGCTCATCGCGAACGCTGGGTGCCGGCAACCTTCCGAGCCTGTTCGCGTTCATGGTCCGGATGACGTCGCCTGCCTCACGGCAACTGCTGGTAGGCGGTCGGACCGGTGAGCATGCTGGCGTGCTGCCGGATCGCCGAGTGCGCGCGGCGAACCTGCCGGCGTCCGGCTGCGGGCACCGCCCGATGCCCGAGCCGGACGAGGGAGTTCGCGACCCCGAGGGCACGCACCGCAGCAACCGCCCACCACGCCGGCGCCGCCATCCCCAACCTCCGACACACCGGCGCGCCGTGGAAAATCTGCGCGAGTGCCAGGACCAGCTCGCGGGTCATTGCCTCCGGAGTATGGAGCACCGGCGTCAACAGTTGCGCGTAGGCCTCCAGCAGCGCCTAGACCAACGCGCGGGACCCCTCGTCCGGCGGCGGCGTGACCATCTCCAGCAGCGCCGCCAGGTTCGTCGCCCCCGCGTGGTCGTCCACCTGCAGCTCGGGATCGATCCCGAGCAGGTGGGCGATGTAGCGGAACTGATGGTGGACGTCGTCCCGCTCGTGAGGGCGCAGGCCGACCCCAGCCGGCCCATCGCCCGGATCGGGACGTAGGTGAAGTCGAGCAGGGTCCGGGCGAGGTCGGCCTGATTGATCGGCACCCCCCACTGCTCGACGTCCCACCACCACCGCAAGAGCTCAGCGCGCATGCGGGCGTAGAACAGCCGCACCTGCGCGGTGGCCACGTACCCCGGCGCGCCCACCCGCAGGGCGCCCGGCTGCACGGCACTGCCCAACCAGGCCCCGGTCTCCTGGATGCGCCGCGGCGCGCGGGTCACCAGCCGCCCGCTCGAGGTCAGGACACGGGCCAACCCCGGCGAGCGGTAGGTGTTGATCAGCGAGCCCGGCCCGAGCAGCAGCTGCATCCAGACGGTCCCGATGCCCAGGTAGGCAGCGCCGCCCCGCTGGAGCCGCTCCGGTCGCACCCAGGAGGGCAGGCGCTCGAGCTCGGCGACCAGTGCGGCCAGCGAGTCGGGGACCGCAACCGACGCCGACCGGCCCTCCAGCAAGGCGGTGACAGCGGCCGGCGGGACGCAGGTTGTCGCGACGTCGCCCAGCCGGGTGGTGATCACCTGCTCGTCCTGACACCAGTCGCGGGCGATCGTCGACCGTCCCCTCTAGTTCACGACCTGGCGGCGGACCATTCTTGGCCGACGGCCCGGTGTCCGCGCGCGAGGAGGACCGCCATGGCGAGCGACGACACTTCCGCGATCTCTGGCCGATCTCTGCAGAGGGGGGATGCCCGAGCGTCGGATTGGCGCTATGACTGTCTCGACGACGCCGCCCGACTGGCCCGCCGGTACCTCGACGGGCTGCGGGATCGACCGGTGCGCGCGAAGGCGGGACTCGGTGAGCTGCGCGCCGTGCTCGCACGCCCACTGACCGACGACGGCGAGGAGCCCTCGGTGATCGTTGAGAGCCTGGCGCGCGACGTCGACCCCGGACTGGTCGCGTCGGGTGGACCGCGGTACTTCGGGTTCGTCATCGGCGGCGCGGTGCCGGCCGCGGTGGCGGCCGACTGGCTGGTGTCGGCGTGGGACCAGAACGGCGGAGGCTTCGTCGCCTCACCTGCCCTGTCAGTGGTCGAGGAGGTCGCCGCCGGCTGGGTCCGGGAGCTCCTCGGTGTGCCGGCGTCCAGTGGGGTCGGGTTCGTCACCGGCGGCCAGATGGCCAACTTCACCTGCCTGGCCGCCGCGCGGCATGCGGTTCTGCGCGACGCCAGCTGGGACGTCGAGGCGCACGGGCTGCACGGCGCGCCCCGGGTCCGCGTCCTGGCCGGCGAGTACGCCCACGTCACCGTCGGGGTCGCCTGCCGGCTGCTCGGGCTGGGCCAACTCCTCGACGTGGTGCCGGCCGACGGCCAGGGCCGGATGCGCGCCGACGCGCTGCGCGGCGCCCTCGCCAACGGCGCCGACACCCCGACGATCGTCTGCGCGCAGGCCGGAGAGATCAACACCGGGGCGTTCGACCCGTTCGTCGACATCGCCCGCACCTGTCGCGAGCACCGGGCGTGGCTGCACATCGACGGCGCGTTCGGGCTGTGGGCCGCCGCCAGCCCGCGGCGGCGCCCACTCCTGGCCGGCGCCGAGCAGGCGAACTCGTGGGCGACCGACGGCCACAAGTGGCTCAACGTCCCCTACGACTGCGGGATCGCCATCGTCGCCGACCCGCCCGCTCACCGCGCGGCCATGACCTCGACCCAGGCCTACGTTCCGGCGCACGCCGACGACGTGCCCTACGGCTTCGACTGGACACCGGAGTTCTCCCGGCGGGCACGGGGCGTCACGGTGTACGCAGCGCTGCGCCAGCTGGGCCGCCACGGCCTGGCCGACCTCGTCGACCGATGCTGCGACCACGCCCAGCTGATCGCCGGCCGCCTCGCCGCCGAGCCCGGCATCGAAATCCTCAACGACGTCGTGCTCAACCAGGTCCTCGTGCGCTTCGGCGACGACGACGCACTCACCAACACGGTGATCGAGCGGGTCCAACGCGACGGAGTCTGCTGGCTGGCCGGCAGCACCTTCCGCGGACAAAGCGTCATGCGCATCTCGGTCGTCGGATGGCAGACCACCCCGGCCGACGCCCACCGCAGCGCCGACGCGATCATCACCGCCGCGCGCACAGCAAATGGATGACGCCATGCCGAGCTGATCACAAGCCTCGCCAGGTGCCGCTGCAGTACTGATGCGTCTACTAGGCGCGTCCGCCGGGTTCCAGCTACGCCGGACGGACAGCGAGCCAGGCGTGCAGCCTTCCCAGCCGTCGACCCTCCGGAGCCCTCGACAGGTCAAAGTGACGGTCAGGACACGTCTAGACCTGGCTGCCCACCACCGCCCAAGGAACGTTCGTTCCCGCGCGGATCTCGCTCTGCCAGCGCAGGCCGCAGCCCCACAGCCACGGAGTCAACTGAACCGGGGGCAGTCCCGCTCCGTGACTGGATCGGGCAGTGGACGGACCTTCACAGCGGCCCACTGGTGCGGTCGGCAGTCGCATCGCCACCCAGCAACGAGTGGCCGATGCCGGCGGCCTGGGACAGGTACTGCATGATCGGATTGTCCGGGCCGAAGACCCGGCGGCTGCGCTGCAGCGTGTCCTCACCCAGGCTGCGGGCCGACTCCGCCTCGCCCAGTTGGGCCTGGGCGAGGGTCAGGGCGGCCGCCGCCCAGAGGCTGGTCGGGTGATCGAGGCCGAGCACCCGGCGGCAGTGCTGCAGCGTGTCCTCACCCAGGCTGCGGGTCGCCTCCGCCTCGCCCAGTTGGGCCTGGGCGAGGGTCAGGGCGGCCGCCGCCCACAGGGTGATCAGGTGGTCCGGGCCGAGCACCCGGCGGCAGTGCTGCAGCGTGTCCTCACCCAGGCTGCGGGCCGACTCCGCATCACCCAGCGCGGTCAGGGCAAGGGCGAGACTGCTCGCCGCCCACAGGGTGATCAGGTGGTCCGGGCCGAGCACCCGGCGGCCGCGCTGCAGCGTGTCCTCACCCAGGACCCGGGTCGCCTCCGCCTCACCCAGTCCGACCTGGGCGTGGGTGAGCGCGGCCGCCGCCCACAGGGTGATCAGGTGGTCCGGGCCGAGCACCCGGCGGCCGCGCTGCAGGGTGTCCTCACCCAGGATCCGGGCCGACTCCGCCTCACCCAGTCCGACCAGGGCGAGGGTCAGGGCGGCCGCCGCCATCAGGGTGATCAGGTGGTCCGGGCCGAGCACCCGGCGGCCGCGCTGCAGCGTGTCCTCACCCAGGATCCGGGTCGCCTCCGCCTCACCCAGTCCGACCAGGGCGTGGGTCAGGGCGGCGGCTGCCATCAGGGTGATCGGGTAGTTCGGGCCGAGTACCCGGCGGCCGCGCTGCAGGGTGTCCTCACCCAGGACCCGGGCCGGCCGCGCCTCCCCCAGTTGGGCCAGGGCGCCGGTTAGGGCGGCCGCCGCCGACAGGGTGGTGGCGTGGTCGGAGCCGAGCACTCGGCGGCAGCGCTGCAGCGTGTCCTCGCCCAGGCTGCGGGCCGCCTTCCCCTCGCCCAGCTGGTTCAAGGCCCGGATCAGGGCGGCCGCCGCCAACAGGGTGCTGGCGTGGTCCGGGCCGAGTACCCGGCGGCAGCGCCACAGGGTGTCCTCCCCCAGGGCGCGGCCCGACTCCACCTCACCCACCGAGATGAGGGCAAGGGTGAGGGTGCTCGCGGCGGTCAGGGTGTCGGGATGGTCGCAGCCGAGGATCGCCCGCCAGCGGTCGAGCAGCGGTTCGCCAACGGCCCGGCTGCCGGAGCTGTCCCCATGGGCGTGCAGGTAGCGAATGATGTCCAGGACCAGGTGCCGGCCGGCAGCAGAGGAATCACCCAGCGGGGAGGTGGCCAGCACGTGCGGAGCGAGCTGGGCGTAGCCGGCCCAGCTGACCGAGTCCTCCGGGTCGCCCGGGGCGGCCGCAACCAGCAGCGCCACTGCTTGTTGGGCGGTGGTCTGTTGCCGGTCGGGCAGGAGCTGCTGGCGGATGACCGCTTGCACGAGCCGGTGTAGCTGGAAGCCATCGGGGTGGCGGCGGGCCAGGGAGTAGCCGACCAGCGCGCCGACGCTGTCGGTCAGGGTGTCGGGATCGGCGGCGATGGTGCGCAGCGGCTCGTCGAGCAGGTCGGCGTGGTCGCTGACCAGCGCCAGCGGGATGGGTTCGGGGGCGAAGAAGGCGGCCAGCTCGAGCAGCTGCACGGCGGCCGGGTCCTCGTCGCGCAGCCGGTCCAGCGACAGCGCCCAGGCGGTGTCGACCCGCCCGGAGTAGCCCACCACGTCGCCGCGGGCCAGCAGGCTGGTGCGGCGGGCCCGGAAGCGGCGCAGATAGTCCACGGGTGGCAGGTCGGTCTGCTCCAGAAAGCTGGCGGCCTGGGCGGCAGCCAGCGGCAGGTCCCCGAGTTCGGCGGCGAGCTTGTCGGCCAGCTCCTCATCCAGGGCCGGAATGCGGGCGCGCAGCAGCGCCACCGTCTCGACCCGGGCCAGCACGTCCACCTCCAGCCGCCCACCCAGCGCGCCCCAGCCGGGAGAGCGGGAGGTGATCAGCACGTGCCCAGCCCCGCCGGGCCGGTAGTCGGCAATGTCCTGAGGGTGTTCGGCGTTGTCGAAGACCAGCAGCCAGCGGGTCCGGGCGCGCAGCTCCGCCAGCAACCGGTCCACGGTGGCAGCCACCGTCGGCCCGGCCGGCAGGTCTAGCCGGGCGGCGAGGACGGCGAGCTGGTCGGGGATGAGCACCGGCTGTTCGGCGTCGATCCACCACACCAGGTCGTAGTCGGCGGTGAACCGGTGGGCGTACTCGAGCGCCAGCTGGGTCTTGCCCACTCCGCCCAGCCCGTACAGCGCCTGCACCACCAGCGTGCCCTCCCCGGCGCGCAGCCGCCGCCGGAGCTCGGCGAGCATGCCGTCCCGGCCGGTGAAGCGGGGATTGCGCGGCGGCACCCGCCACACGCCCGGCAGCGCGCCGGCGAACCGCGGCTTGTCCGCCAACCGGGGTGCCGGACCCGGGCGGGGAAACGGCGGCGCGCTCGTGGGGCGGCCCCCGGCCAGCCGGGCCCGCAGCCGGGCCGCCGCTGCGGCCTCGTCCAAGCCGGTCAGGTCCAGATGGATCAGCGACGCGTACAGCGGGGGCAGGGTGACCGGCTCGACCAGCACCGGCACGATCCGCCCCGCGGCCTTGGCCTGATTGGCGAAGGCCGCCCGCAGCTCCGCGCCGCCGAACACAGAGGCGAAGTAGGCCTCGGTGCACACCGCCAGCAGCCGGTCCGCGGACTCCAGCGCGGCGGCCATCAGGGCCACGAAGTCCTCACCCGGAGCCCAGTCCCACACGTCGAGCTCGACGGTGTAGCCGGCCTGCTGCAGCTGCCAGGCCAGCCACTCCGCCCACCCGGTGTCCCGGCCGGCGTGGCTGATGAAGAAATCGGTCGCCCGACTGCTCACGCACCAGACGTACACCCATCACTGGCCGTAGGCGATACCCAGCGCCGCCGTTCACACAAGCAGCCCATCCGGCCGCAGACCCTCATCTCGCCGGGCCCAAGTGGAGCCTCGTTGTCTCCGGCAGCACTCATCGCCTACCACCCCCGCCAGTTGCTGAAGAGCCTCGGCGCTGAAATAGGCGCACGACCTGAACAAATCGCGCGACGTATCGGCGGGGCGAAATAGGCAAGACATCGCTGACCGGCCGCTCTGGCCTGACACCTCCCGGGACGCTGTCTGGCAGCCCCTTGTAGCCCACGCGGGCCTGGCGGCTGATACGCGGTCCATGGCCTTCGGCACTTCAGTCCCTCGGCCCCATACATGCCGGCCAGTCGATCAGCGACAAGTACACAGACCGACATGCGTGACGCGCTGCAACGGCTCTCGGCTCCTCCACGGTCGGCCTCGCAAGGCTCTACCGCCCGGCCGACAGGCTCACCTCATCGAGCCCGCCGCTCGCCCATGCCCTAGTTTGACGCCCGGCTTGACCGGCCAAGTCCGGTCTCCCGCCGCGGGCTGATTTGGTACATCCCTGACGCGCCCAGGACGACGGCGAGCATGACGTGCCTGGTTCATCATCGGCCAAGCAGCAGGCGTAACGATGACCGCATGATTGCTGACCGAGCCGGGAAAGGGCCGTAGTCGGACGCAGAGCCGAGGGCAACGGCGTATCGGGGGCTCAACCGCTGCCCCTTACTTTAAGGGCTACGGCGATGACGTCACGAAGGAACTCCGCCGGGAACGGCTTGGGCTCGATGCTGACCCTTCCAGTGAGGCCGTGGCTCACAGGCAAGGAGTCAACCGAACCGGGGCAGTCCCGGCTCCACCTCCAGGGTTCGGACGCAGTGATGCGGACCGGAGGAGGCCTGTACGCGGTGTTGTTCCTCGGAAACGACTTGGCCGAGGTCCATCACGACATCGAGCTCGTCGTCGAGTCCGGGCGGGGCGATTGGCCCGCCGAAGGCTGCCCGAGGGCGTGGAGGGGCTGGCGGCGCTGCACGCCCTGATCACCGACCACCTCGACGAGGACGCCGAAGCCGACCAAGTCGTCGTGGGGATCGAGACCGATCGGGGGCCGTGGGTGGTATTCACTGTCAAGGGGTAGGCGGTGACGCCGCCGTGACGGCCAAGTTATAGGTGTTGCTGGGTGAGCACGGATGCGGGCATTCCGGTGTCGGGGCTGGTGACGGCTGATGTGACGGCCGCACTGGCCGAACTCGCGGCAAATCGGGACCGGGTGTACTACGACGGCGTGGCGGCCGACGCCCACAACAGCGGGGGCGGGCTCGACTTGTACGCCGACCTGGTGGCGCGTTCGAACCCGCGCAGGCCTGCGTACAAGTCGGCTCGGGAGCTGTATCTATGGGTGGAACTGCGGCCCGCCGGTTGGCTGCGCGGCCTGTACACCGCTCACCAGCGGGAGCCCGAGGCGCCGATCCGGCCATCGCCCAGGAGCTGACCGCGCGGCTTGTCGCCCTGCAGGCGCGGGCCGACGGACGAGGAGGGGTCGATGAGCGAACCGACTGAGGTAGATCGGTGTACCCTTTGTGGCGAGCCAATTGCGCCCGGAGACAGGTTCTGTCAGAAGTGCAGTCGATCCCTCACCGCCAGAGGCGAGGGCCGCAGGTGGTCCGACGTGGGCCGCTGGGGTCGCCGACCTGCCGGGAGATCGCGGTGGGTGGCCGTCGCACTACCGGTCGCTGGTCTGGTTGCCATCGGAGCTGCCGCCATACTCGTGCTCGTCCCAAACCGCGACCACGGCCCTGTCGCATCTTCGACACCGATTTCGAGTCCCAGCTCTCACGATCCCGGACCCGACACGGCGGTCCCATCGCGTCCCAGCGCCTCGACGCCGGACGTCATCGATGCCGACCCGTCGACCGATCTGGCCCCTCGGTCCTGGAACTCCGTGTCCGAGGCGCGGGCCCCGTCGACATCCGTGGGCGGCGTCGACGGGGCAGGGAACCGGACCTCGTATGTCCCGGCCAACATGCTCGACGGGGATCCCGCGACGGCATGGCGCATGGACGGCGACGGGACGGGCGCCGTCCTGACTTTCGGCCTCGACGAGCGGCGTCCCATCGCGCAGCTGGGGTTGGTCAACGGGTATGCGAAGATCGACCCAGCGACAGGCGAGGATCGCTATAGTCAGGAGCGCAGAATTGTGAACGTCTCCTGGTCCGTGGGTGGACTCGTTCATCATCAACCGCTGGTGGACGGGGCTCGTTGTCTTCAGACGATCAGCATCCCGCCGGTGCAGGCCAGGATCGTGCAGCTTCGGATTGATGCGGTCACCGAGCCTGGCGACGCACGCTTCGACAAGACGGCGATCAGCGACGTCCTCATCGCTGGCTGAGTGACGGTGGCTCCTTCGAGCACATCAGGCGGCCGACGCCAGGTTCGCACGCTTGGCAGCAGGCCCATCCCCTTGTCCTGACTGCTGCCCTCGAGGACAGTCCATCCCATGGTAAGCGGCCAGGTTGCCGACCTTCACTCGGCTCCCCGCCTCGGCCCCCGAGCTGGATCCGCAGCGGCCATGACGAGGACTGGCAGGCGGAATCCGGCACGCGATCCGAAACACCGAGCAAGAACTCGACACCGACGAGCCCGATGGCGCCGTAGCGAGGAGCTACTGGAAGTCTGTACTCCTGAAAGTCGGTACTCAGCTTGCTGGGAGACGCCGTGACCGCCGATGAGCAGATGGCGCGGATTACCGACCTGGTCGTGAGGCTGTTCGGATGGTGACCGAACGACCGGGCCACTGCCGCGGCTGCGCACCTCGGGGTCACCGGAGGTCGGCCACAGCCTTGTCAGCTGTGAGAGGCGCCGCCTTCGCAGTGGCGCTGAGCGTGATTGGCTCGGCTACCGCCTGCACAATCCCGACAAGTGCGTCGAGTGCCTCGACCGGGACGACGACACAAACTACGTCGCAGGTCTCCTCACCTCCGTTCGCGGCCCCGCTCTCAGCCGGGCTGCCTGCTGTCGTCGTTCTGGATCCGGGGCACAATGGCGGCAATGCTGCTGCTCCGGCTGATATTAGCCGGCCCGTCCCGGCAGGTGGCTTCACCAAGCCGTGCAACACCGTTGGTGCACAGACGAGCGCCGGATACCCCGAGCACGCGTTCGCGTTCGATGTGGCGCATCGGGCAGCGGACCTGCTCCGCGCCAAGGGCGTGACCGTGGCCCTGACCCGCACCGATGACTCGGGAGTGGGCCCCTGCGTGAACGAGCGCGCCGACGCAGCCAACGAGGCCGGCGCCGCTTTGGCGGTTTCCATCCATGCGGACGGCGCCGACCCGGACGTTCGGGGCTTCCATGTGATCAAACCTGCTTTGGCACCTGATGGTGGCAACGCCGGCATCTTGGAGCCTTCGGAGCAAGCAGCGTTCCACATGCTGACGGCCTTCAGCGCGGCGACTGCTGAACCAATGGCCACCTACCCGGGAGAGCTTGTGCAGCCCGGACTCACTCGACGTAACGATCTCGCCGGACTTAACCTAGCACGCGTTCCGGCAATCTTTATCGAGTGCGGAAACATGCGCAACCACGAGGATGGAACAGTTGTTACCGACCCGGACTGGCGTCAACGAGCCGCGCAGGGGATTGCCAACGGCGTGCTGATGTTCTTAGCCTCACGTCCATGAGCCGAGAGGACGTCGGACTCATCCGGTTCTTACTCCAGCCCTGGTCAGCGCGGACGCCCGTCATCGTCCCGCTGATTCTGCCCCGGGATGAATGGAGGCTTCCAACCCCCGCTGAATGGAGGTCATGGCGGCACGGAGGAAACCCAACGAGCTGCGTGAGCGGGCGATCCGCTTGGCGCTCGACCTGGTCGCGGTCCGAGGGATTGAGCGTCAACGCCGCCTGACGGCCGGTCGGCGAGCAGGCGGGAATCGTGTCGGACTCGCTGCGGAACTGGGTACAGCAGGCTCGCATCGACACCAGCAAGGCGTCGAGTCCGACGACCGATGAGCGGGCACGGTTGGTGACGTCGGAGCGTGAGAAGTCGGCCTTCCTCGCCGCCGAGCTCGACCGGCCGCAGCAGCGCTGATCCACGACATGGACCAGCATCGGCAGGAGTGCGGAGTCGAGCCGATCTGCCGTGCGCTCACCGAGGCGGGCGCCGGGATCGCTCCGAGTATCTACTACGCCGCGCGGACCCGGCCGTCATCGGATCGGGCGGTCCGCGACGAGCGGCTCAAGCCAAGCTCAGCTGGGTCCCTGAGGCCAATCACGGTGAGTAGTCGGCTGCGATGGCATTGCTCGGTGCACGCTCCCCGGAAGGTAGTCCCGGGCAGGTCCGCTGGTACGGCAGATCCCCGGCGAACTGGTTCCATTCGTCTGCGGACAAGTTGCGGTTGACCAGCCTGCAGCCGGCCTCAGCCCAGGCAGAGGGCGGCTCCTCCCACCAGCTCAGGTCCCACAGCTGCAACGTCTTATCGGTGGTGGTGGCCAGTAGGCGCCCGTCGAGGCTGAACGCCGCACTCCAGACCACGCCGCTGTTACCTTCGAGCGGCTCGCCGTACGGCTGGCCGGTGGCAGGGTCCCACAACAACGTCGTTCCGTCGGCGCCGGCGCTGACCAGCAGGGTCCCGTCGGGGCTGAACGCCACCGCGTTCACCGCGTCGGTGTGGCCGGTCAGCGGCTCGCGGTGGGGCCGGCCGGTGGCCGGATTCCACAGCCGCACCGTTCCGTCGGCGCCGGCGGTCGCCAGCAGCGTGCCGTCGGGGCTGAACGCCACGCCGTTCACCGCGCCGACGTGACCGCCCAGCGGCTCGCGGTGGGGCCGGCCGGTGGCCGGATTCCACAGCCGCACCGTCCGGTCGGAGCCGGCGCTGGCCAGCAGGGTGCCGTCGGGGCTGAACGCCACGCCGTTCACCGCGTCGGTGTGCCCGGTCAGCGGCGCACCCTGCGGCTCGCCCGTGGCGGCATCCCACAACTGCACCGTTCCGTCCTCACTCGCGGTGGCTAGCGGCGTGCCATCGGGGCTGAACGCCACGGCGTTCACCGGGCCGCCGTGGGTGGTCAGCAGCGCACCCTGCGGCCGGCCGGTGGCGGGGTCCCACAACAACGCCATCTCGTCGACGCTGGCGCTGGCCAGCAGGGTGCCGTCGGGGCTGAACGCCACGCCGTTCACCGCGCCGCTGTGGCCGAACAGCGGCGCGCCCCGCGGCTCACCCGTGACGGGATCCCACAGCCGCACCCTCCCGTTGCGACCGGCGGTGCTTAGCAGCGCGCCGTCCGGGCTGAATGCCACCTCGTAGACCAGGCCGGGGTCACCGGCCAGCCGCCGGCTGACGGAATAGGTGTCGGCGACCTCCCAGATTCGCGCCGTTTGGTCGGTGCCGGCGCTGCCCAATGAGGCCCCGTCGGGGCTGAACGCTACGGCGGTCACCGCGCCGTCGTGGCCGGCCAGCGGACCGCCGCGCGGCCGGCCGGTGGCCGGATTCCACAGCCGCACCGTCGCGTCGGCGCCGGCGGTGGCCAGCAGGGTGCCGTCGGGGCTGAACGCCACGCCGTTCACCGCGCCGACGTGACCTTCCAGCGGCACACCGCGCGGCTGGCCGGTGGCCGGATTCCACAGCCGCACCGTCCGGTCGGCGCCGGCGGTGGCCAGCAGGGAGCCGTCGGGGGCGGGGCTGAACGCCACGGCGTTCACCGCGCCGACGTGACCCGCTTGACCGGCCAGCGGCGCGCCGTGCGGTCCCCCGGTGGCGGGGTCCCACAGCCGCACCGTCCCGTCGGCGCCGGCGCTGGCCAGCAGAGACCCGTCGGGGCTGAACGCCACCGCGTTGACCGCACCAGCGTGGCCGGCCACACCGGCCAGCTCGCCGCGCCCTCGGCCGGTCGCTGTGTCCCACAACCGGATCGTCCGGTCGGTTCCAGCGCTGACGAGCAGGGTCCCGTCCGGGTTGAACGCCACGGCGTTGACGGCGTCGGTGTGGCCGGCTAGCGGCGCGCCGCGCGGCCGACCGGTGGCGGGGTCCCACAGCCGCACCGTCCCGTCGGCGCCAGCGCTGGCCAGCACAGCACCGTCCGGGCTGAACGCCACCGCGGTCACCGCGTCGGTGTGGCCGGTCAGCGGCGCGCCGCGCGCTCGGCCGGTGGCGGCATCCCACAGCCGCACCGTTCCGTCGGCGCCGGCGCCGGCCAGCACAGCACCGTCCGGGCTGAACGCCACGCCGAACACCGCCCCGTCGTGGCCGTCGGACACCCACGCAGTGCGGTGGGTGAGCTGGGAGAGTGCGGTTATCAGTCCGGCGGGAGGGGACCGGTCCTGGTCGCCCGCGAGACTTAGGCTCTGCAGGCCCAGCAGGATGGCCAGGTCCGGGCGCGTGCTGACCAGCCGGTCCGCACCGGCTGCCAGCTCCCGCGCCGAGGCCAAAGCGGACGCCGCCCGGGCATTTGCGGCGTTCCTCCAGGCGATGACGCCGAGCACCAAGGCAGAGATCAGGAGCAGGGCCATGGTTGCCGCAATCAAGCTCGCGCGACGCAGGCGGCGGCGGGCGCTCCGCTCCGCTGCTCGCCGCGACGCCTCGAGAAACTCTCGCTGCCGGTGCGTGAGCTTGCCGGCCCGGACTGCGTCGTCCTCCTCCGCGGCGGCGAGGTCAGCGCCGAGCAGCAGCAGGCGGTCCGGCCTGCACTCTTGCTCCCACAGCGTGGCCGCCCGCTCCACGGGGGACAGGTGCTGGGCGAGCCAGGCGGCGTTGTCCCGTTGGACGGGTTCGATCAGCCGGTCGTGGGCCAGCTCGTACCAGGTGGCCTGCCGGCGGGTCTCCGCGCGGACGAGGTGGGCGTCGAGCAGCTCGCCCAGCAGGCGGTACCCGCCCTCCCCGGAGGGCGCGGGTCCCTCGAGCACCTGGCTGCGCAGCCCCTGCGGGGTGATGAGCCGCTCCTCGAACCACTCCCGGATGGCTCGCTCGGGTACCCCGGTGCGCTCCGCGGCCGCGCGGACCCGCTCGGCGTAGTAGCCGGCCAGCGCCTGGTCCACCCGCCCCAGGGCCTCGACGTCGGCACGGGTGATCTCCGAGGCACCAGGTGGCAGCATCGACCACAGCAGGTGGCAGGTGACCTGCAGCTGGACCGGCTCGACGTAGGAGCCGAGCACCTCGGTGACCCCGTCCGGCCGCTGCACCCGCACGGTGCGCAGGTCGTCGACCAGCTGCCGGGCGGCCTCCTCGGTGAAGTCGACGCCGGCCCGCTCCGCCGGTCGGCGGATCGCCTCGAGTGCCTGGTCCGCGGAGAGCAGGTCCAGCCGGAACCTCGTCCGCAGCCGCGTTGGGACATGCCGCAGGTAGGGGTCCAGGGCGGCGAGGAAGTCCTCCCGCATCAAGAACAGCGCCCAGTAGTCCTGGTCGCGCAGCGTCTGGCCGAGCTCCTTGAAGAACGCGTGCTTGGCCGGCTCGTCGGTGGGGTCGGCGGTGAGCACCTCCTCGAACTGGTCGAAGATGAACACCTCGTTGCCTGGACGGCCGTCCCGGTCGGCGCGGACCGCCAGGTACTCGCGCAGCGTCAGGGTCGCCAGCTCTGCGACCGGTCGTTGTCGCTCCGGCGGCAGGCCTTCCTCGAGGGACAGCAGTGCGCTCATCACGTAGCGGTTGCGGGGCGTGGGAGCTCCGGGCCGGGATTCCAGCGGGTGGGTGACCCGGATGACCGGCAGCACCTCGAATCCGTCGTCCCGCAGGGCCGGAACCAGGGCGGCCTCGATCAGCGACGTCTTCCCGGCGCCGGAGGGCGAGTAAATCAGGACGATCCGTTCAGCTTCGAGCAGGTCGACCAGTTCCTCGCGCTCGCGGTCCCGTCCATAGAGAGCGTCGCCAAGACGGAAGGAGGTCGGGCCGACGTAGGGGTTGCCGACCCGCGAGGGCGTGTCGGTGGCGGTCATCGCCGGGCACCCCAGGCGTCCTGCGGATCCTTGGCGAAGTGCTCCGTGCTGCCCCAGTACAGGGACACGCGCGCATTGCTGAAGTAGGTCTTCAGGCACCTCCAGGCACGCCCCGCGTCGACCGTGGCCCCCTCCTCGGGATCGAGCTGAACGGCCACATGCGTGTACTGGGCTCGCCGCCGTCCCCCCTCGGAGTTCATCAGGCTGCGGTACAGGACGCGGAAGTCCCACTCATCCAGGCGAGACCTCAGGAACATTTGCGCAGAGTCCGACAGCCGCCAGCGCACCACCGCCGGCACGAGGTCCTGGTTGCGGGTGACGCCGATGAGGAAGTTGAAGTGGTCATCCTCGGTCAGCACCAGGGACTCGGGCTCGTCGAAGGTCCCCAGCAGGTGGTAGATCAGCGGACGCTCGGGGGTGGGCCGGTAGTCCAGTTCGCGATCGAAGACCGACTCGGGCCAGTCGGCGTCCTCGTGCCAGCGGCAGAGCTCCACCTCCGGTCTGCGGCTGGCGTCGCGCGGGGCGTTGGCCAGCAGGCGGGAATTCAGGGTGGTGATGTAGACCGGCGCCGGCAGCTGGGCCAGCACCGAGAAGGGTTCGACCTCCTCGCGCCGGTGCTGCGCCTCCCAGGCCGCGGCGAGGAGGTCCTCGAGGGAGGCGTCCTCGTCGAGCAGGTCCGCGGGCAGGTCCTCGCGGTACCGCTCCACGAGTGTACGGCGCAGATGGCTCATGTACTTCAGGCAGGGGAAGCGCCGGTTCTGGTTGACCGACAGGTACTGGGCCACCTGGGGCAGGCTGTCCCGGTTGTGCGGTGCCATGGGGTAGCGGTAGCTCTGGGCCCAATCCGTGGCGATGTCCTGGCGGGTGCCCAGCAGCGCCTCGGTGATGCCGACCCCGACCACCGGGGTGCACATTCCGACCTGCAGGTCGATGACCAGCGACGGCCACTTGTCGAACCGCTCCCCGCCGGGAGCGGTTCCGGGCCGGTACCACAGCCGTCCGCTCCTCAGCCGCATGAACAGCGCGGGCACCGACCAGTCCGGCCGGTTCTGCACGGCCGCCCGGACGACCACGGTCACTCGGTTCACAAGCCCGTGCTTGACTGGGCTCTGGAAGAAGGCCTGGGTTAATACTGCGGCGGTGGTCATGGTGATGTTCCCCTGCATCGTCACCACGGCGGGCACGCCCCTCGCCGTCGTCAGCGGGCTGTGCAGGCCATCGCCTGCCACACCGCGTGGGCGACCTCCGGGCGGTTGATGTCGCTGTGCGCGCCTGACGCGCCCCCGCCTTCCCGGATGACGTGGCTGCTCTCAAGGTTGTAGACCGTGCCGCTCCGGAACCGGTAGTCATCGGCGGCGTCCGCCATCGGGAGGTCCTCGATGCGCGGACCGGGACCCCGCATCCCAAAGCTGCCTAGCCCCCCGTACTCGGGAAGCTCAGTTCCGAAGTCGATCTGGCGGCGTAGCCCGGCGCCGATCGGGTAGAAGGAACCCACCGCTCGGTCTCGCTCCGAGGTGGTGACCACCACCGGACCAGCCACAAGCTCATCTGCCACCAGCCGGGAGAAGTAGCCCCGTCGGTCAGGTCGATGCGGGATACTTGAGCAATACGACCATAGTGACAGCGCGCCCTGCACCAACACCAGAGAGTCCACCGGCCGCACGGGCTGGCCGCCTGGCGGGCCGGTGACGGCGGCGGATGTCACGATGCAGCCAAAGCTGTGCCCCATGAGGTGCAGCCGCAGGCGCCGACCGTCGAAATCCAGTTTCTGCAGCGCGCGGAGGAGGTCATGCGCGCCGGTCCTACCGAAGTCGCGGGCTCGACGCTTCATCTGCCAGAACGTGAGCATTCGCAGTGGCGCAAGGACGCCCCCCAGCGCAGCCCGGCCGAACTCAAAATCCTCTTCCTCCGAACGTGCCGCCTGATATGCCTGTTCGGCGTCGAACGGCACACGGTCGGCGGCGGGGTCGGCCCCCTCCCCCTCCGCGGCCAGCCCAACCTCGGCGTCCAGCACCTGGTATGCCTCGCGCACCTCTGGCGGCAGCGTCGGCGGGGAGATGTCTTCGAGTGCCGCGGTTACAATTGTCCGCAGTGCCGCGCGGGCGACCTCGCTCTCGGCCAGCCGGTCGAGGTAGCGCTCAACGACGTCGCCGACTGTCACCGGCGCAGCGGGTGGCTCGTCGTCCCCCCGTGACGCGGCGGTGAAGGAGCCGGACCCGTCGAGCCCCTCGTCACCCCACGCCCTGCTGGGCCAGTGCAGTCCGATTACGAGCGGCCGGTAATCGGGGACGAGGTCACGCATCGCAGCCTGGTCGGCCTCGCAGCCCAGCATGGTGGTCAGCCAGCGCGCGTACTGGTGTCGGACCGCAGGGACGTCGCCGTTCCACCCGTGGCTGAGCAGGACCACGTCGGTGGCCCTCCGCCGCTCGACCTCCTTCAGCACTTGCTCGGTGAGCAACCGGCCGTCCTCTCGTCGTTCCCGCCCCTCGGCGTCGAAGGCGACGAGGAAGTAGTCGAAGTCGGTGCCGGGGACTATCTCTCGCGGCATGGCGCTGCCTCCGCTCGGGCAGTCGGTGGGCGGATCAAGGCGCGACCGGCAGGCGCGCGGCCGGGTCGCCGACCACGACGTAGCTGCGGGCATCGTTGTTGGCCGTCCAGGCGCCGGCCAGTTCGCTGTCGGGCACATTGCGGCCGTCCTTGCGGACTCCTTCGAGCGTCTCGTTTAGGTCGGCCGACAGCTCGGCGTACCGCTCGTCGAAGAACTCCATCGCGTGTCCCACCCGCCAGCCGCTGAGCACGGCGAGGAGGGCGCTGTGGAAGACCACGCGCTGCGCACCCGCTCCTGGCCAGGTGAATGAGCAGCCCCAGGCGCGCTCGACGTGCCCGAGGAAGGCGAGTGCACCGCCGGCTGGTGAGCCGAGCAGCCGCTGCGGCAGGCGGGCCACGAACGGGCGCGCCGCCATGGCCGCCGGTCCCGTGCCCTGGTGTGCGAAGTCATTCTCCACCGGGGTGCCGCCGCCGAAGCAGGCGAAGCTGAAGACGACGGCAGGGCGTACCAACGTCGTCAGGTCGATGTCAGCAGCAGAGAGGTAATAGTCGTCGGTCATGGCGCCGGCCGACAGCAGGGGACCCGGCCACTCCTGGCAAATCAGTGCGCCCTGCGCTTCCCGCTGCCGGGTGTCCTGGGCGGGGAAACCGACACCGTGGCCGGCGGTGAACAGCACCTCGGGGGCACTATCGCTAGTGAGGAGGTCGAGCAGCTGGGCCTTGGTGGCCTTGTCGGCCACAGCCGACCCGACCCGCAGATCGGCCAGCTTCGGAAAACGCTCACGCGCGGCGATCAGCTCTTCGGCCAGGGGCTCGACGAGCAGGCGGCGGCTAAGATTAGTGGACCGGTCTGCCAGGTTTTGGGGGCCGAACAGCGCGACGCTGCGCGGCCCACTAGCCATGGTGGACTCGCGCTGCACGACCGTCCGGGCGTAGTTGTCGTACTCTTCGGCGGTGTTGAAGGCGACTCGCCCGACCGCGTACTGGACGTCGAGCTGGTATTGGAAGCGGTACGGGATGGCCTCCGGATCACCGACCAGGAGCAGGTAGTACGGCACCTTCGCGGGGTTGGCAGGGCTGGGTCCCATCCCGTGGCGGGCCAACCACTGCTGCTTGCCCTCCCCCGGCTGAACTCCGTAATCGCCGAGGAACTCCCGGTAAAGGTCTCCTGCCTGCCTTCGGCGGAGTTCGCGCAGCGGGGTGAGCGCCTCCAGCACGTCGGGCGCCAGGCCAACCGGCGCAACCAGCCCCCAACCGGACTGCGCCAGGTCCTCGGGGTCGTGGCCGAAGGCGATGCCGAAGTCGGCCTCGTCCGCCGCGCTGCGCGACTGCAGCTCGTCGACGGCGTCCCCGGCGAGCTGCTCCCCACGCACAAGAGCCGCCAGTGAGGCTGCGGGGGTGGGCGGGAACAAGTAGCCACCGGTGGTGCCGTCCACGCCATTGAACACCAGCTCGCTGTCTGTGGTGGCCGGGTTCTCGTCGTGCGCGGCGAGGGGGCTGTCATGAGTCATGGCCGTTTCCTTCCGACGCGGCGGGTCAGCAAGACGATGCAGACAATCAGGGCTAGCAGGAGGACGCCGGCGATGACCGCGAGGCGGACTACGACCTGTGTGGCCTGCCGCCATTTCTCCCCCCACCCACACTTCCTTCGACTTGGCAAGGAAGTGCTGCTCGACCGGGGTGGGCAGCGCCGGATGGCGCGTACAGCAAACAATGCGCTCGGCGATCAGCAGGTCGAACAGCTCACGGGTCTCGCGGTCACGGCCGTACAGACGGTCGTCGGAGCCGAAGGCGCGAGGGCCGACGTAGGGGTTGGACAGCCCGGGGCGGCGGGTCCACAGCCCCCGGAGGGCGGTCACTGGGGCACCTGCATGCGCTGGCCGAGCTCCTGCAGGAACCGGCGGGTTTCCCCCCAGTAGATGCCGACCTTGCGCTCTCCGAAGTAGGACTCGAGGTATTCCTGGGCAGCCTCCGGCTCAATCATCGGGCTTGCCGGGCTGAGCTGGACGCCGATGTGCTGCCACCGCCGAAGCTGTCCCGACCCGCCGAAGCTCTGCAGGCTCTGGAAGAGCACACGAAAGTCGAGGTCGTCGAGGCGGTAGCCGAGGAACATTAGTGACTTCCGAGTGAGGGCATGACGCACGCTCGCCGGCAGGTTCTGCCGCCGGTCGATCCAGGCCATCAGCCAGGCGAAGTGGTCGTCCTCGGTGAGCACCAGAGACTCGGGCTCCTCGATCCGGCCGAACAGGTGATAGACCAGCGGCCGCTCCACGGTGGGTTTCTCGTGCAGCTCCTCAGAAAGGTCGGAGACCGGAGCGTCATTCCAGTCGAAGCTACCGACGACGGGGGGGCGGCCGGCGTCGACGAGGGCGTCCTCCAGCAGAGAGTTCCAGGTGGTGGTCACGTAGATGGGCGCGGGCAGCGCAGCGACGCGGACATAGGGGTCGTCGAGGTCGGTCCGCCGGGTCTGCGCGCCCAGCTCGGCGATAACCTTCTCCGGCTGCGAGCCCTGCAGCAGCGCCTCGGGCACCCGGTCGGCGTACCGCTGCCGAAAGTCTGTCATTAGGTAATTGCGCAGGTCGTTGGCCGGCACCTGCTCCGCAGTGCGAGTGCGCAGGTACTGGGCGACCTTCGGCAGGTCCTCGCGGTTGGCCGGGGCGATAGGCATCATCCAGCGGTCCACCCACCGGCGGGCGATCTCCCGCCTGGAGCCGATAATCTGCGCGGCCAGGCCGGGGCCGAGGATCGGCGTAAAGGTGCGGCTCTCAACGGCGCTTATCACGGCGTTCCAAAGATAGCTGCCGGCCTCGGCGAACCCCGGTAGATACCAGGTGCGGCCCCGCTTAAGACGGGAGAAGAGGACCGGTGCCCACCAGTCTTGCCGGCCCTCGATCCGGCTGCGGGCGACGGCCATGGCCCGGTCCACGACGCCGTGCGCGGCCAGCTCCTCGAAGAACGCCGGGAAGAAGCTAGCCGCCGTCGTCATCGTGACGTTGCCTTGCATGGCTACCACGGCTGGCACACCGGAAGCGGCCAGCCGGGGGCCAAGGGCGGCGAACACACCGCCGTCCTCGGTGGCGGGCTCGGTGCCGGCGGACTGGCACGAGCAGAGGACGGCCAGCGTGGGCCGGCGGGTGAGCCCGTTGAGCCGGTCCACCAACTGCTGGCCGTCGACCACCGCCGCCGTGCCGTCGGGAGCCTCGAGCCACAGCCGCGTGTCGCCGTCGGCGAGGGTGCCATGGCAGACCAGATACAGCAGGTCGATCCCGTCGGCCAGGGCGTCGGTAATGCGGTCAAGGGTCGCCGCGCCGCCGGAGTCGAGCACCGTGACAGAAATACTCGGCCCGAGCGCGATGACGGCGCTCTGACGCTCGGCCAGCACGTTTACCGGGGCGAGGGACCGGCCCCGCGGAGTGTAGTCCGCTAGGTTGCTGGGGTTGGCGATCACCACGAGGGCACGCAGGTCATGTTTGGGCGGCGATGTGCTCAGCGTCCAGTCGGAGCTGCTCAGGTAGCGGGAGAACATGACGTTGCGCCGGGTGGCAACGGGCGCACCGTCCTCCGGGTCCCGCAGCAGCTCCCATCGCACCCGGTGATAGTCGTTGGGCGCGCTGGGGTCGACCAGCAGCCGGAGGTGGATGGGAGTGTCGTCAGCTCCTGCGGCGGTGCGAGCCAGCCGGTAGAAGTCCCCGATCTCCTCGACGGCGAATAGCATTTCGGTGAGCGCAGTGCCGTACTGCTCGGCGTTCGCAGTCAGTTGCCTGAGACGCGGCAGGTCCACGTACACCGGCTGGTCCACCAGCTGGCGCCGTGGCTCTTGGTCAGCCGGCCCGTCGAAGGCGAGGCTGGCGTTGAATCGCTGGTCATGAGGCCTCCATTGGAGGCCGATCTCCAGTTCTGCGTCCTTCGAAGCCACCGGTCCCACCTGCCCTGCTGGCCGCCAGTCGGATCCCGTTGAGGCGGGAGAGCATACTTCGGCAACTTCGGCCATCGTTGGCTAATAGCGCCTACCGGGTATAAACGAATCCGAGGAGTGTGACCGGGCGTGCGTCACCGAAGCGTCATCACCCCGTCACCCCTCTCGAGGGGATGCGGCCTCATCCCGTCCAACCCGTACAGCGCCTGCACACCAGCGTGCCCTGCTCGGTGCGCAGCCGCCGGCGTAGCTCGGCCAGCATGCCGTCCCCGGAATGACCCGCTGGCGCGGATGCCTCGCTTTACGGTCTGAGGTTCAGGCCGCGGTGGTGGCAGTGTGCTGTGCTTCGAACGTCGTCGGGGCGATCTGGCCGAGAGCCGAGTGGCACCGACGCGGGTTGTTGAAGGTTTCGAGGTAGTCGAAGACGGCGAGCTTGGCCTCGCGTCGGGCGCCAGGCCGGTGCGGGCGGCGATCAGCGCGTCCTCGAAGGTCGGCTCCCGCTGGCCCATCGCTCCGGCGGCGCAGCTTGGTCACGGAGGTGTCCAGCGGGCCGGCGTCGGCGCCGGTGGCGTCGGTGGCGTCGGCGGCGTCGGTGATGGTCCACAGCCCGTCGCTGGTCAGGTGGTGGAGCGGGAACTTCAGGTGATAGCTGGCCGGCGGTAAGCCGAAGTCGCGCAGCAGCCCCCGGACGGGCTCCTCCAGCTCGGCGAAGGTGACCGGACCAGGGCGGCCGGCTTGGACGCGTCCGAGCATCCACAGCAGGAGCAGCGGCTTGTGCGGCGCGCGCAGGACGGGTCGATGCGAACGGCGGTGAAGCCCGCCGACGACTCCCCTTTACACCGTCATGCGCCCCGGACCCGGGAGTCAGCCACTTCCTTCGAGCCCTTCAGCGCCGAGGCTCCTTCCTGAGACGACTCGCCCAACCTCTCCGCGCCCGGCGCCCTCAACGACCTGCTGGAGATATCAAGATTACGAGCCATCACACCTCATGCACTCAGGGTGCGATGTTCCGTCGTGATGAATACTGTGGAGGCGTGGCGAGACAGCCGACTAATAATCAGCGGGCCCGAAAGCGCGCTCAGGAGCCGCAGCCATCTGCGGCAACCCAGCCGAGTGAAGCCAGCGATGGCGCCGTCTCACCGACCTCGAGGTTGCCTGAGGCCGCTGACCGCCGCGCGTCCGCGACCACCTGCGCCTGGTGTGAAGGACCGGTCTGCGTAAAGGCCCGCGGGCGCATCCCCAAGTGGTGCTCAGCATCGTGCCGGCAGCGAGCCTGGGAACAGGCACGCGCCGCGGCGTCCGGCCGCTCGGCCGTACACGTCATTGAGCGTCAAGTGGAGGTCCGTGTCCCCGCAACGCCGACCCGCAGGGCCTGGGCCACCCTGCTCGGCGAGCTCGCCCGCCAACTGGACGATGGTCGCGTCTACGACCGCGACCTACCTGCCCTCGCCCCGGCGCTGCGCAGCGTTCTCGACGCCTACGACAGACGCCCGTACGTCCGGGACAGGAGTCGCGGAGAACACGCTCTGAACCTGCGGTGACCTCACCGAAGCCGGGTCGGCTCTGGGCGAAGGGCGGCCGCTACGGCCAGCCCTGGGAGCGGGCCGCGGGCGGCAAGCTCCGGTTGTCCTCCTGTTTTCCTCCAGCCAACCTCCAGTAGGTCAACCCCTGATGTTGCGGAGCGTCAGCCGGAGAAGCCAGAACGGCGTCAGCAGCCTCCTGCGACGGAACAGCAGAAGAACAGGAGCTAACTCCCCCATCGTCATCGCCGACAGTCGGGACGGAGCGCGCAGGGGCCGCGCGTCCAGCTCCAACCTCGACCTGCCCAAGCGGTGGCCGTAGAGGGAGACGACGTGGGCGAGGCGCAGTCAGCTCCGGGCGTGGTGACCAGCGGCTCACTCGGACTCCAAGCTGCCTACCGCTCCCTGGCCGAAGTTCGGCTGGCGGAGCATCTTGAGGATCACGTCCGCCGAGTTGTCGACGCGGCGCCGCCTCTGACCAGCGAACAGCGCGACGAGCTAGCTCTGCTGCTCCGCGGACCCGCGTCTGATCAGCTCACGCCCCCACCGGCATCGCCGCCGATGTAGACCGGGGTTATTGGCAGCCTGCCCTCGGTCGGGGCACAGGGAAGCCGTCTGCTCCTGTCGTCGCGAGTCACGCCTTCCATTCAATCCGCACCGTGGAGGGATCGAAGGTCCGCACCCCCTGGCGTGTCGGCAGGATGGTCACGGCCATGAGCGCCTCAACGACGGCTCGCCGTCGGCTCAGGCTCAGGGAGCTCCACGCCGTCTCTACGTCGGCCACGCCGAGAAGGCCGGACAGTAGGGGCGCGTCGTCAACCGCTCGGGCGCGCGCCTCCGCGGTCGCCACCGCAGGACGAAGCCGAGCGGTGATGCGCTCTAGCTGTCGGGCGTCAATCTTCCCGTCCGCGTAGTCATCCGCGGCGTTGTCCAGGCGGGCACGGAGCACCTGCACCTCCTCGGCCGCCGCTCGACGAACGTCTGACGTGTCGGGGGCGAAGAGATCGACGGCGTCCGGTCGGGCCAGCCGAGCGACGACCACCCGGCTCACCAGCTCGTCCACGTCGGCCTTCCGTCGGCTGACGCAGCTTCGGCCTGCGCAGCGGTAGGAGTGGACGGTGCGATTCCATGCGACCCGGACGGGGGTACCGCAGACGCCGCATCGGGCAATCCCCGAGAGGAGATGCTGGGCCGCGGTCCCGGTGCTCGTCTTGCGAGCCGGGTCCCCCAGGACGGCGCGCACCTGCTCGTAGGTCCCCGGGTCGAGAATCGGCTCCCAAGTGCCTTGCCCGACGACCTGGCCGCGGTGGACGCGGAGGCCCGCGTTGCGCTCGCGTAGGACCAGGTGTCGGACCATGCCCTTGTGCCAGGGGCCGCCACGCGGGGACGGCACGCCGCGGGCATTGAGGTTCGCGGTGATGGACCGAAGAGACTCCCCCGCGAGGAGCTGGCCGGCGATGCCCCGGACAACGTCAGCCTCCTCCTCGTGAACGACGTCGCAGCGGGTCTTGTCAGGGGCGTACTCGGCGCGCCAGCCGTACGTCGCTCGGCCGTGGGTCACACCACGGGCCGCGTTCTGGTCCAACTTCGCACGCAGCCTCTCGCCTCGGTGCTCGCTCTCGTATCGGGCGACGCCGCCCAACTGGCGGGCGAAGAACCGCCCGGTCGCGGTGCTCAGGTCCCACTGGCCAGCCGTGACCGTCTGAACCCCGACCCCGCCCTTCTCTACCGCGACGATGAACTCCTCCAGCTCCAACGGGGACCGGTGCAGTCGGTCAGGGTGCCAGGCCAGGACGACGTCCACGGCCCCAGCGCTCACGTCCGCTAGCAACCGCTCATATGCGGGCCGGCGCTTTCCTGAGAAGGCAGACACGTCGTTGTCGACGTGGACACGGACGATGTCCCAACCGCGAGCCACCGCCAGGTCGCGGCACTCCTGTCGCTGACGGTCAACTCCCAGGCCGGTGTCCCGAGGGTCGCTAGAGATCCGGCAGTAAATGGCCGCTCGGCTCGACACCGAGAAAGTATGTCACAGTGAACAGACAACGAGGGTGGTCTTGCCGGCCTGGGTGCCGCCGGCGATCAGCACGTTGAGCCCGGAGACGACGGCGGCCTCGAGGAACCGCGCCGCCTGCGGGGTCAGCGTGCCCAGCCCGACCAGCTCGTCCAGCGAGTGCGCCTGCAGCACGAACTTGCGGATGTTGACCGCCATGTGGCGGCGGGTGATGTCCGGGATGACCACGTGCAGCCGCGACCCGTCGGGCATCGTCGCGTCGACGAACGGCGTCGACATGTCGATCCGCCGCCCCGAGGTGCGCAGCATCCGCTCCACCAGGTCGGCCAGCTCACCGGGCGCCAGGATCGTCGTCGTCAGCTCCGAGCGGCCGCGCCGCGCGACGAACACCCGGCCCGGCTCGTTGACCCAGATCTCCTCGACCTCCGGGTCGTCCAGCCACCGCTGCAGCGGACCGAACCCGGCCACCCGGTCCAGCACGTCACGCACCACCGACTCGGGGTCGCCGATCGGCGGCAGCGCCGAGGTCAGCGACCGCTCGGAGTAGTCGGCCACCACGTCGCGCACCAGCAGCCGCACCGGCCCGGGATCGGTGAACGGGTCCAACCCGCGCCGGCGGATCAGCTCCCGCACCTCGCCGTCGACGACCTCCAGCGCACTGGTCGCGGTCGGCACGGCACCCCCGTCGTCGAACCTGATCAGGACGACGACGGACACTAGGAGAACCGGCTGGCCCGTAGGCGGCCGTCACCACGATCTGTGGACGACGCCGCCCGGTCGACCACCCGCGCGGGTGACCCGCTCCGCGAGCGGGAGGGGACCCGAGGTTCCGCCCATGGGCGTCCACAGGAGGTGTTCGGCGCAGCGGCGGTGCGGTCGCGCCGGTCAGCGCATCGCCTGCAGTGCGACCTCGGACAGGCCGCAGCGGCGCGCGTCCGGATCGGCTCTCAGCGGTGACATGCCCCCCGCGTCAGCGGTGGTCAGCGCATTGGCGTCCGCGAGGACGATGCGTCGGTAGTGCTCGTACACCGCCGGGCACGAGGGGAGCTCGCCGGCCGGTGGGTCGGTGCCCGTGGGATCGGCCGGCGCCGCACTCGTCGTCGAGGCTCCGGTCGTGTCCGGCCGTGGGGCGGACCGGGACACGTCGCCGCTGATCAGCGACCCGATCAACGCGATGACGGCGACCCCGCGATGACCCCGACCCGGACCTCGGTCGTCATGCCGTCTCACCCTGTTGAGGGGATGCGAGTCGAGCCGCCACCCTGAGTCCCTGCGTTGGTCCCATCGGTCGACCCGGCGTCGGCCGTCTCCAGGCGCTGGAACGCCTCGTCCCCGACCCGTCGCAGCAGCCCTGCCACCATCGCGTCGATCGCCGCCCTCGTCTCGGAGAGCTCAGCCGGCGAGACGCCCGCCGAAGGCTGGACCACGGCATGCCTCGGAGTCGCCGGCTCGCCGACGTCGCCTCCGGTGGGCTGCCCGCCCTCCTCGATGGCCGCCCGACGGCGCAGCACGGCTGCGACGGTAGCCACCAGGGCCACCACGCCGAAGACGAAGGCGAACCCGACGGCGGTCCACCAGCAGGGCGAGACGTCGTCGTCGAGCACCGGCATCAGCACCAACACCAGCACCAGCACTAGCACCAGCGCAGCACCGACGGTCGCGAGGAGGCCGGCGGTGGTCAGCGTCGCCAGCGTCCCGACCTGGTCGGTCCGCGGAGCGGCCCGCTCCGCCGCCTGTGTCCTGGGCACCGTCCCACCTCCCTGGTCACGTCCCGGCGGGCTGCTGACCCGACCTCGCCCCGTTGCCGGCGGGGGCGCGGCCGAGGTCCTTGAGTTCCTTCACCACCCGCCTCCGGACCCCCCAGCGGATGATCGGGGCCCACAGCGGCGGCAGCCGTCGCTGCGGCTTCCGGGCCACGAGCGAGTTGAGCAGCCGACCCCGCTGGTCGAGCGCCAGCTCGTGCGGCAGGGCACGCGTGGCGGCGTCGGCGACCGAGCGGAGCAGCTGCCGCCCGGCCTTGGTGCGGTACAGCCCGCCGACGAGGTCCCCGCTCCTGACCCCGCACAGCTCCTGCCGCCTGCTCGCCCACCCGGCCGGGGTCTCCCCCAGCTCGTCCTCGACCGTGCGGGTCTGGACGTCGGTGAGCCAGTCGGTCAGCCAGGCGCGCGTCCCGGCGTCCTCGGGCAGCAGCGCACGCGCGAGGTGCACCTGCGCGTCCAGCCGGCCGGCGGTCCAGTCCCACGCGCGCCACGCGGCCAGGCCGAACGCCGCGAAGTGCAGGACCCGGGTGCCGTACAGCTTGGTGTCCCCGAACCCGCGGGCCCGTCGCGCGGCGTCCTCGCCGGTGTCCACGAACGGGCTGTCGACGTCCGGCCCGAGGCGGAGCAGCCGGAACGGGGCGGTCCGCCGGAACGGCCCGTAGGCGGTGAAGGCCTGGGAGGCCACCTCGACCGCCAGCGCCGCACGGACCACCGCGGCCGGGTCCAGGGAGCCACCAAGGGCGGCGGCGTATCCCCGGGCGGCCTGCTGCACGCAGTGGGCCAACGCGGCCGGGACCCGCAGCGCGTCGATGTGCCCCCGCGCCCACTCGCCGCACTCGACGTCCCCGGTCGGGGCGTCCGCGGCGTGCGTGGCCAGACGGGCCGAGACCGCGTCCCGCACCGCCTCGACCCGGGTCAGTGCGGCGGTCACCTCCCCGATCGCGTCGGCGTCCACCTCCTCGTCCTCGGCGACGCGGTCCCGGAGGTCTCCGGCCAGCAGCCGGCACACCCGCTCGGCGGTGCCCAGGCCCCAGGCCCAGCCGCCGGGGCCCGGGTCCAGCCCCGTTCCGCGAGGCGGCACCCAGGGCAGGTCCTGGTCGAGCAGTTCTTCCAGTTGGACGCGGGACGGCGGCGCGAGCACCACCCCACGGCCCTCGTTGGCCTCGGCCAGGATGGTGCGCACGTCGAACAGTCCGCCGACCGCCCGCGCCCGCCGGTACTGGTCGACCAGGCCGTCCGCGATCCCGTTGCGGCCGGCCAGCTCGGCGCGCAGCAGCGCCTCGGGGCCGGCCTGGCGCCCGTCGGCCCGCGCCAGCAGCTCGACCGTGTACTCCATGTCCGCTCGGACGTCGCCCTCCCGCGGGAAGCCCACAGCCGCGCCGAGGATGGCCTTCCAGTCGGGGTACCGGGCGCCGTCCCCGTTCGCCTCCGCGGACCCGCGCGGGTCGGCCCGGTCCAGGCCGGTCGAGGCCTGCCCGCGGGAGGGCACCACGTACACCAGCAGCCGCCGTACCGGGCCGGTGGCCGGCCTGCGGCCGATCGCGTCGAGCACCGGCTGGAAGGGCGCGTTGTCCAGGACGCCGCCGTCCACCAGCCACCGGTCGCCTTCCGGCTCGACGGACGCGGCCGGCAGCACCCGGCGCCCGGCGAGCTCGGGTCCCTCGCGCACCGGGGTGAAGGCCAGCGGGAAGGAGGCCGACGCGCGGGCGGCGGTGATCAGCGCCGTCTCGGCGCGCTCACCGGCGAACTCGTCGACCATGGCCGGGGGCCACCACGACTCGTCGGCCTCCCCCTCGTGGGGCCGGTAGCCGACGCCGTCGGCCTCGGTGCGACGGAAGCGGTACAGCCGCCGGTGGTCGGACACGTCGAAGGCCTGGCCGAAGGAGTCGACGTGCGGCCGGTTGGCGGGTCCGAGCGCGGTGGCGGTGACGAAGAGCGTCACCGGGGTCCCGCGGTCGCCGTTCCCGCCCGTGCCCCTGACCTCGTCGCGGACCGCGTCCTGGAAGTACTCGCCGTCCAGGAAGCTCGGCAGCGGCTCCTCCCCGGGCGCGCGCAGCAGGTGTCCCTCCTGCAGCCGGGCGCGCTCGTCCCACACCCGGCGCAGGCGCGGGCCGGTGCCGCCGCCGGGCGGGTCCAGCGGCACGCCGCGGGCCACCGCCGTGGCCAGCAGCGTGCCGTTGAGCCCACCGGCGCTGGTGCCGGCGATGACGTCGACGACGACCTCCCCGACGTCCGCCCTCCGGCAGTAGTCGACCCAGGCGTCGAACCCCGCCCGGTCGTGGTCCGCCACGCCGCCGACGTCCGCCTCCGACTCGCCGGCGGCCACGCGCGAGGCCCGGCGGAGCAGGTCGATCTCGTGGGTGACGCCCCCCATCCACACGGCCAGGCTGACCCCGCCGTTGAGGACCAGGGCCAGGCGGACCTCCTGCCGGGAGCGACCCGGGGTGCGCGGCTCGGACACGTGCGCCTCCCCTCAGACCCGCAGCGTCCGGGCGGCGACCAGCTCGCCGGCCGCGAAGCCCTCGACCCGTACGACCCGGGCGCCGGGGACACCGTCCACGGTGATCGTCCGGTGCTCGTCGGTGGCGTCGGCGCTGGCCCGCGGCTGGTCGTCGACGTACACGTCGAGCCGGTCGGCACCGGTCACGTCGACCTCGAGGGTGAGCGCGTCGCCGGAGAGGGAGGCGGTCACGTCCAGCCGGCGGCGCGGCATCGCGGCGAGCAGCTGGCCGGCCCGCTCCACGAGGTCGACGTCGTTCTCCAGCACGTCGAGGCGGGTCATCTCGTGCCGGTGGTCCGGCGTGATGCCCGGGTCCTCCACCGGCGTCCCGGTCAGGGTCCCGGCCCGCAGGGTGCGGCGGACGGACACCCGCAGGTCGGCCTGCTTCGACAGCGCGACGAAGGGGCTCTCGGGGTCGAGGACGGCCAGTGGGGCGGTCTGTGTCATGGGCGAGGTCTAACGCCCGCGCGTCACCGCCGCGTCACACCTGCCGGTACGCGGGGCCGGAGCCGTCCGCGGCGGACGGTCAGGCGCGGCGGACGGTGAGGTGCGGCGGCTGGGCCAGGGTCTGGGCGACCACGCAGTACCGCTCGGTGAGCTGACCCAGCTTGGTGAGGGTGGCGTCGTCGGCGTCGGTGTCCAGCTCGGCGTCCACCGTGATCGCGCCCAGGCCGACCGGCGCCTCCTTGGAGACGCCGAGCGTCCCGCGGGCGTCCATGTCGCCCCGCGCGGTGAGCCGCGCCGAGCGGATCTCGACGCCCATCGCCGTGGCCACGCTGCGCATGGTTACCCCGGCGCAGGCCAGCAGGGCCTGCAGCAGCATGTCGCCGGAGCAGGCGTCGCTGCCGTCGCCGCCGGTGGAGGGGTGCAGCCCGGCGCGGGCGGGTCCGGCCCAGGTCTGCACGGTGGCGGTGACGCCCGGGTCGGCGAAGGTGGCCTCCGCGTGCATCGTCACGCACGCGGACGCCGGCTCGTCCCGGTAGCGCTGCTTGATCGGTGCCTGCAGGTCCCGCAGCTGTGCGGCGTCCATCCCGGCCTCCCGGTGTCGTCGAGACCCCCATGCTCACGGCCGGGGTCCGCCCTCGGGCCCGTGTCAGGCGGCGGTCACGAGAAGGGTGCGGCCGCCCTCGGCTCAGCTCCCGGTCGCCGGGCAGGTGGAGTACAGCACCCGCGTGCCGGTGCGGACCGGCGTGGTGAACGCGCAGCCGTAGTCCGGCGAGGCGACCACGTCCCGGTCGAGCACCGGCTGGCCCGCGGGCCGCTCGTCCTCCTCGACCCACTGCACCAGGTCGAGGAACTGCGCCTCCGCCTCCTCCGGCGTGAACTCGCAGTGGCCGGCGGCCCGGACGGCCCGCTGCACCAGCAGGTCGGACGTGCCCTGCTCGGCGGCCTCGGCGGCGTAGTACTGCTCCATCGAGAACGGCACGAAGTAGTCGCCGAGGGTGTGCACCGACAGGACGGGGACGTCGAAGGACGCCCTGATGTCCGGGACGGAGGCCGACGGGCCGGTGCGCCGGGCCTGGGGCGCCGGGGCCACCCGCTCCACGCGCTCGTCCAGCGACTCGCCGTCCGCGAAGACGAAGCCGCCGGCGACGACGAGCTCGTCCGGGTAGTCGGTGTCGGCGTTGGTCCAGACGGCACCGGGCGCGACCCCGTCCAGACCCCCGGGCTCGGTGGCGACGACGCCGTAGACGAAGTTCTCCGCCTCCCAGAAGCCGAAGGCGGCGTCGTCACCGGGCCGTGGCCCGCCGGAGATCTCGGTGACCAGGTCGCGGAAGACCGCACCCCGCTCGTTCAGGGTCCCCTGCGGGGTCCGCAGCGCGGCCTTGATGTCCGGCACGGCCTCGGTCAGGTAGTCCTCGGGGAAGGGGTAGGCGTCCACCTCGGCGAGCGTCTGCGCCAGCAGGTTGTAGTCGAGGAAGAAGTCGTACAGCTCGACGTCGCCCATCACGCCGCACATCGGCGCGGCGCCGTCCCACTCCACGCCCCGGTTGCGCTCGAGCAGGACGCCGATGACGTGCCCGCCCATCGAGACGCCCTGCAGGTAGCGCTGGTCGGCCCGGCCGACCAGCCGGTCGAAGAGCTTCGCGAGTGCCTCGGTGGAGCGCACGCCGGCCTCGATGTCGTACCGGTTCGCGCTGTAGGACGACGCCGCCCAGGCGTAGCCGTTCTCGACGTAGGTCCGGCGCAGGTCGTAGCTCGGGTCGCTGACGTACAGCGTGGTGCCCGTGCCCCGGTAGCCGTGCTCCCAGAAGACGACGTCGCCGTTCCAGTCCAGGGGCACCTCGATCCGGTAGGCGGCGCCCCGGTGCACGCCGTACAGCACCCGGCTGATCAGGACGCCGGTCTGGTCGGTCAGCGGCATGAACTCCGCGCCCCGGCCGGTCGCGGGGTCGTAGTCGTAGCGGGGGTCGGCGATGGCCCAGTCCACGTCGTAGAGGGGTTCGCTCGGCGACTCCTGGACCGGCTGCCAGTCCTCCGAGCCCGGCGGCGGGTGCTCCTCGGCCCCGCCCGGCGGCTGCGCGGAGCCGGGCGGACCGGCCAGGGCGGGCGTCCCGGTGGCGACGACAGCGCCGAGGCCCAGGCAGGTGGCGGCGGCGAGGTGCAGGAACCGGTTGCGGTGCAGGGACACGGCATGAGCTCCTTCGGTCACCGGGTGACGTGCGTCACCGCCCCTCGCACTGTGCGTCGCGGTCCCGGGCAGGGCAAGGCCCGGCCGGGGAGTCGCGCGAGGACCCGCCAGTGGTTCAGCGGCGGCCGGGCAGCACCGCATCCACCAGGTGCGGGCCGGGGGCGGCGAGCGCCGCGCGCAGCTGCTCGGCCAGCTCCTCCGCGGTCGTGGCCCGGGTCGCGGGCACGCCCATGCCGGTGGCCAGCGCGACGAAGTCCAGCGACGGCCCGCCCAGGTGCAGCAGCTCGCCGGCGCGCTTGCCGTCCTCGGCCGCGCCGACCCGGGACAGCTCGTTCTCGAGGATCGCGTAGGAGCCGTTGTCGCAGACGACGACGGTGACGTCGAGCTGCTCGCGGGCCATCGTCCACAGCGCCTGGATGGTGTACATGGCGCTGCCGTCGGCCTGCAGCGCGAGCACCGGCCGGTCCGGGCAGGCCACCGCGGCGCCCACGGCCATCGGCAGCCCGTCGCCGATCGCCCCGCCGGTCAGCGACAGCCAGTCGTGCCGCGGCGCACCCGAGGTCAGCTCGGCCAGACCGACGCCGGAGGTCAGCACCTCGTCGACGACGACGGCCCGCTCCGGCAGCAGGGCCCCGACCACGGCCGACATCGCCCGCGGCGTCAGCTCGCCGGTCGGCAGCTCGGGACGGGACGCCTCCAGCAGCTCCGCGCGCGCGTCCGGTGCCGCGACCTGGGCCAGCGCCCGCACCGCGGCGACGCCGTCCTCCCCCGGTGCGGCGAGCACGTGCACCGTGCAGTCCTCGGGCACCGGCGTCCCCGGGACGTCCGGGTACCCGAAGAAGTGCACCGGCGAGGTCGCGCCGGCGAGCACCAGGTGGCGCGTCCCGACCAGCGCGGCGATCGCCATCTCCGGCGGATACGGCAGCTTGGTCAGCTCGGGCAGCCCGGCGCCGCGGACCGCGCGCGCGGAGAACGTCTCGGCCATCAGCCGCGCGCCGGTGCCGGCGGCGACCTGACCGGCGGCCAGCAGCGCCGCCTCGCTGCCGACGACGTCCCCACCGAGGAAGAGCACGGTCGGCTCGCCGGAGCGCAGCACCGCGGCGACGTCGTCCACCACGGACGGTGCCACCTGCGGAGCCGGGCGCCCCGGCTGCGGCGGGGCCGGCTCGGCGCCGTCCTCCCACGAGACGTCGGCGGGCAGCACCAGCGTGGCGATGCCGCGGCGGGCCGACTCCGCGACCGCGTCGGCGGCGTCGGCGGCGACGTCGGCCGGGGACAGCGACCGGCGCAGCCAGCCCGACACCGCGCCGGCCAGCGCGTCGAGGTCGGACTCCAGCGGCGCGTCCAGCCGCTTGTGCGAGCGGGCGTGGTCCCCGACGACGTTGACCACCGGCGCGCGGCCCCGGCGGGCGTTGTGCAGGTTGGCCAGTCCGTTGGCCAGCCCCGGGCCGAGGTGCAGCAGCGTGGCCGCCGGCTTCCCGGCCATCCGCGCGTACCCGTCGGCGGCGCCGGTCGCGACGCCCTCGAAGAGCGTCAGCACGCCGCGCATCTCCGGGACGTCGTCCAGCGCGGCGACGAAGTGCATCTCCGACGTGCCGGGGTTGGCGAAGCAGACGTCGACGCCCGCGCCGACGAGGGTCCGGATGAGTGCCTGCGCGCCGTTCACCGGGGAGCGTGCACCTCGTTCAGCTCGTAGTGCGTCATGGTCGCGCCGCCGGTGGCGAACCGGGCGACGTCACCGGCCGCAGCCTTCCCCTCCTCGGACGCGAACGCCGCACCCATCGCCTGCTCGGACTCGAAGTCCAGCTCCGCCACCAGGTAGGGCGCGAGCTGCGTCGGGTCCAGCGTCTGCGGGGAGCCGGTGGTCAGCCGGAGCAGGCCGGGCATCCTCGTGGCGAGCGGGGTGTGCGTGTCGCGGTAGTACGCGTCGAACGCCGCCGGGTCGTCGGGCTGCCCGTAGCTGACGACGAGTCTGTGCACCATCGCACCACACCTCCGCACCACGCCGGGCTCCGCTGCCCGGGACCCCCTCACCCTGTCAGGACCGGACGACCTCCCGCCACCGCGGGGCCCGGCCTCAGAAGGTGAGCACCAGCCGCCCGCGGACGCCGCCGCGCGCCAGCAGCCGGTGCGCCTCGGCGGCGTCCTCGGCGGGCAGGGTGCGGGCCACGCGGAGGGTCAGCACGCCCTGCTCGGCCTGCTCCCGCAGCCGGTCGAGCGCCACCCGGTCCTCGGCCACCCGGCGCACCAGCGTCGGGTGCACCCGGACCCGGCCCGAGCCGTCCCCCCGGTAGCCGCGCACGGTCGCCACCGCCCCGCCGTCCCGCACGGCCGGCAGCACGGCCGCGTCCTGCACCGAGCCGTCGGCCAGCCCGTCGACGCCGTCGGGGAACTCCGCGCGGATGCGGTCGGCGACGTCGTCCCCGCGCCGGACGACGACGTCGGCACCCAGGTCCCGGACCAGCTGCTCGTCGGCCTCCGACGCGTCGGCGACCACGGTCAGCCCGTCCGCCCTGCCCAGCTGGACGACGTAGCCGCCGAACGCCCCCGCCGCGCCCGTCACCGCCAGCACCTGGCCGGGCTGCAGCCCCATGAGGTCCAGCGCCAGCCGCGCGGTGAGCCCGTTCATCGGCAGGGTCGAGGCCTCGGCGTCGGTGCTGCCCGCCGGCGCGCGGGTCACCGAGCCGGCCGGCAGGACCAGGTCCTCCCGGTAGGCGCCGTGCGCGCCGGTGGGCACCACGATCGCCATCACCCGGTCGCCGACCTGCAGGTCGGTGTCGGTGCCCGGGCCGATCTCGGCGAGCACGCCGGCGGCGTCCATCCCGGGCACGTACGGGAACTCCTGCACCGGGTCGCGCCCGGCGTAGGCGCCCTCGCGCAGGTGGGTGTCGGTGGGGCTGACCGCCGCCGCGGTCACCCGTACCCGCACCTGGCCCGGCCCCAGCGGCTCGGGCGGGACGTCGACGACGTGCAGGGCCTCCGGCCCACCGAACTCGGTCACCCCGACAGCTCTCATGCCCGAAGCCTCGCCGACGCCGGCCGGCCCTGTTCCCGCGGGTGGGCCCGGCGTGTCGGGAATGGGAGCCGCGGGAACGTCGCTGAACGGGTGAGCCACCGCACGCCCGCCCCCGACCCGAGAGGCCGAGCATGCCCACGCTGCTGCCGTCCCGCCCCGTCTCCCTGGACCCGGCCCCGCGTCGACGGCGTCGCCTGCGGCCCAAGCTGGTGGCCGCGGGGATCGGCCTGGCGCTGCTGGTGCCCGCCGGCTTCCAGGTGGCCGACTGGCTGCCCGACAACCCCCTCGGTCAGGACGTCGTCGACCGCAGCACCCCTCCGCTGCTGCTGGCGCTGGAGGACCTGTCGGAGTACCACGCCGCGACCGGCACCTTCCAGGTCGTCGTCGACCGCGAGGTGGACACCCGGTACGTGCCGTCGGTGATCAGCGGCGAGCAGGTCAGCTTCCTGGCCACCGGCACCGCCGACGCCTACGTCGACCTCGAGGGGCTGGACGCCGGCCGGGTCACCCTCTCCCCCGACGGCACGTCGGCGACCATCGCGCTGCCCGCCCCGCAGCTGGGCGAGGTGCGCATCGACCCGGCGCAGAGCCGCGTCCTGGACCGCGACCGCGGGCTGCTCCAGCGGGTCGGCGACGCGCTCGAGGACAACCCGGTCGACGACAGCGAGCTGTACGCGCTGGCCGAGGACCGGCTGGCCGCCGCGGCCACGCGGAGCGACCTGCGCGAGCGCGCCGAGGCCAACACCCGGGACATGCTGACCGGCCTGGCCCGCTCCCTCGGCGTCCAGCAGGTCGAGGTCACCTTCGACGAGCCGGCCGACGGCGACGGCTGAGGTCTCCTCGCCGGAGGTCGTGCTCTGCCCACGGTGGTGGGCAGAGCACGACCTCCGGCGCCGGCTGATCAGACCCCCTGCCGGGTCCCGCCGCGGACCTGCGAGTGGGGGGCAGGGGGATCTTCTTCAGCGCTTGAGCGCGTACTCCTTGAGCAGGCCCCGGCTGATGATCGTCTTCTGGATCTCACTGGTGCCCTCGCCGATGAGCAGGAACGGCGCCTCGCGCATGAGTCGCTCGATCTCGTACTCCTTGGAGTAGCCGTAGCCGCCGTGGATCCGGAAGGACTGGGTGGTCACCTCGGCGCAGTACTCGCTGGCCAGCAGCTTGGCCATGCCGGCCTCGACGTCGTTGCGCTTGCCGGCGTCCTTGAGCCGCGCGGCCTTGACCATCATCGCGTGCGCGGCCTCGACCTTGGTCGCCATCTCGGCCAGCTGGAACGCGATCGCCTGGTGCTGGGCGATCGGCTTGCCGAAGGTCTCCCGCTGCTGGGCGTAGGCGATGGCCAGCTCGAAGGCGCGGATGGAGATGCCGCACGCGCGCGCGGCGACGTTGACCCGCCCGACCTCGACGCCGTCCATCATCTGGGCGAAGCCCCGGCCGGGGACGCCGCCGAGGACGTCGGAGGCCTCGGCCCGGTAGCCGTCGAACACCAGCTCGGTGGTGTCCACGCCCTTGTAGCCCATCTTGTCGATCTTGCCGGGGATGGTGATGCCGGGGACGACCTCGCCGAAACCGGCCGGCTTCTCGACCAGGAACGTCGTCAGGTTCTGGTGGGCCTTCTCCGCACCCTCGTCGGTGCGCACCAGCGCGGCGACGAGGGTGGAGCTGCCGCCGTTGGTCAGCCACATCTTCTGGCCGTCGATGACGTAGTCGCCGTCGGCCTGCCGGACCGCCCTGGTGCGAATGCCGGCGACGTCGGAGCCCAGCCCCGGTTCGGACATCGAGAACGCCCCGCGCACCTCGCCCGTGGCCATGCGCGGCAGCAGCCGGTCGCGCTGCTCCTGGGTGCCGTGCTGCATCACCATGTAGGCGACGATGAAGTGGGTGTTGATGACGCCGGAGACGCTCATCCAGCCGCGGGCGATCTCCTCGACCACCAGCGCGTAGGTCAGCAGCGACTCACCGAGACCGCCGAACTCCTCCGGGATCGTCAGCCCGAAGATGCCCAGCTCCTTGAGCCCGTCGACGATCTCCTGCGGGTACTCGTCGGCGTGCTCGAGCTCCTGCGCGTGCGGGATGATCTCCTTGTCGACGAAGGTCCTGACCGTCGACAGGATCTCCTGCTGGATGTCGGTCAGGTCGGCGGTCTGCGCCAGACGGGTCATCGCGTCGCTCCTCCGGGGACTCCGGTGTCCGGGTTACCGGTGAGTATGGGCCACCGCAGGACGCCGTCCGCGTGCGCCTGGTCACTCCCCGGGGCCCGGCGCGTCTAGCGTTCCGCACGAGGACCCGCCGACCGTGGGAGGACGACGATGACGCAGGACGAGCCCCACCGCGGTGCCCCCGACTCCGCACAGCCACCCGCGGGCGTCGAGGGCCAGCGGCAGCCCGGGCACCCGCCGCTGCACTCCTACGGCACGCAGGGGTCCACCTCCGCCGGCGGTCAGGAGGGGTACGGCACCCAGCCCGGCTACGGTCCCCCGCCGGGGTACGGCGGCCAGCCGGCGTACGGCCCGCCGCCCGGCTACGGCCAGACCGCGTGGAGCCAGCCGGGGTACGGCCCGCCCGGCTACGGCCCGCCGCCCGGCTACGGCTACCCGAGGCCGACCAACACCCTGGCGATCCTGGCGCTGGTGATGGCCTTCGTGTTCAGCCCGGTCGGGCTGGTGCTCGGCATCGTGGCCCGCCGGCAGATCCGGCAGACCCACGAGCAGGGCGACGGTCTGGCACTGGCCGGGATCATCATCGGCGGCATCGGCACCGCGCTGGCCGTGCTGGCCTTCCTGTTCTTCTTCCTCGCGCTGGCCGCGGCCGGCTCGTCGGGCGCCTTCGCGCCGTAGTCGCGCCGCACACGACGACGGCCCGCCCGGGTGCTCTCGGGGCGGGCCGTCGTCGTACCGGGCTCAGGACTCAGGAGGGGTGAAGGTCGAGGTGCGCTGCATGCCGGCGGCCCGGCCCTTGCCGGCGATGACCAGCGCCATCTTGCGGCTGGCCTCGTCGATCATCTCGTCGCCGAGCATCGCCGAGCCCTTCTTGCCGCCGGCCTCCGAGGTCGCCCAGTCGTAGGCGTCGAGGATGAGCTCGGCGTGGTCGTAGTCCTCCTGGGACGGCGAGTAGATCTCGTTCGCCGCGTCGACCTGGCCCGGGTGCAGCACCCACTTGCCGTCGAACCCGAGGACGGCCGACCGCTTGGCCACCTCGCGGAACGCCTCGACGTCGCGCACCTGCAGGAACGGGCCGTCGATGGCCTGCACACCGCGGGCGCGGGCGGCCATGAGGATCTGCATGAGGATGTAGTGGAAGGGGTCCCCGGCGTAGTCGGGGTGCAGGGCGCCGACCACGAGTGACTTCATGTTGATGCTGGCCATGAAGTCGGCCGGGCCGAAGATGATGGTCTCGATCCGCGGGCTGGCGAACGCGATCTGGTTGACGTTGATGAGCCCCTGCGCGGTCTCGATCTGCGCCTCGATGCCGATCCGGCCGACCTCCAGGCCGTTGGCCTTCTCCAGCTGGGTCAGCAGCATGTCCAGCGCCTGCACCTGAGCGGCGTCCTGGACCTTCGGCAGCATGATGCAGTCGAGGTCGGCGCCGGCACCGCCGACGACCTCGATCACGTCCTGGAAGGTCCACTCCGTCGTCCAGTCGTTGACCCGGACGGTGCGGATCTTGTCGCCCCAGCCGCCCTCGTTCAGCGCCGCGACGATGTTCTTGCGGGCACCGGGCTTGGCCAGCGGGGCGCACGCGTCCTCCAGGTCGAGGAACACCTGGTCGGCGGCCAGGCCCTTGGCCTTCTCCAGGAACCGGGGGTTGCTGCCCGGGACGGCCAGGTTGGAACGGCGGGATCGGAGCTCGGCCACGGTGCCTCCGCTTGATCGGGATCGGGTCCACCGGAGGGTAGCGACGGCCTGCGCGGGCCCTCAGGTGCCGGGCTCGGCCAGACCCGCCGGGCGGCTGGCCCGGACGACCAGGCCGACACCGACGACCACCAGGGCCACCCCGGGCAGGGCCAGCAGCGGGGGCACCTGCTGCAGCAGCACCAGCGCGAACAGCAGGGCGCCAGGCACCTCCAGCAGGATCACCAGGCTCACCATCGTCGGGCCGACCGAGGAGAGCACCAGGTTGAACAGCGTGTGCCCGAGCAGCTGGGCGCAGACGGTGATGGCGGCGATGAGCACCCAGTCCCGCGCGGTGAAGCCGACGAGCGGGTCGCCGACCACGACGGCGGCGACGGCGACGACCGCGGCGCACACCGAGTAGCAGACCACCGCGTACGCCGAGGTCGACAGCCGCTGCCGCGCCCGCGCCCCGGCCAGCACGTACCCGCCGGCGCAGAGCGCGCCGAGCAGCGCCAGCCCGTCCCCGGCCAGGGCGCGCAGGCTCACCGTGACGTCCACCCCGGCGATCAGCGCGACGCCGAGCACCGCCAGCACCAGCCCCCACCAGGTCGCGGCGGGCAGCCGCACCCCGCTGACCCGCGCGGCCAGCGCCGTCCAGATCGGGGTGGTGGTCACCAACGCGGTGGAGGCGGCGACCGTCGTCATCGACAGGCTGGGCAGCCACGCGGCGAAGTGCGCGGCGAGGAAGAGGCCGGCGACGACGGAGCTGGTCAGGTCACGCGGTCGCAACCCGGCGAGGACCCGGCGCTCGCGCACGAGCAGCACCGGCAGCAGGACCGCCGCGCCGCCGAGGTTGCGCCAGAACGCGAGCGCGAGCATCGGCGCGGCCAGCATCGTGGTCAGCGGCGCCGACAGCGAGACGCCGACGACGGCGACGGCCATGATCGCGACGTCCCGCCCACCGGGCCGGTGCACCGCCCAGGCCCCGGCCCCACGGCCCTCCTGCAGGGACCCCGGCCCCGTCCCGGGTCCCGCCCCGAGCCTGCGAGGGGTGGGGAGGACGGGGTCCTTCCCCGAGTGGCGGGGGGCAAGGGGGTCCTTTCTCAAGGCACCCGGATGCGGCCGCGCGCGACCGGGACCACTGCGCCGCGGACCGTGGCCGCGACCGCGCGGCCACCGGAGGCGGTCACCGTGCAGGAGAGCAGCGAGGGCCGGCCCATCGCCTCGCCCTGGTGCACGGCGTAGGACGACGTCCCCTCCGGCGCGAGCAGCCCGGCGGCGACCAGCCAGACGCCGGTGCCGAGCGCCGCCGAGCCGGTCGCCGGGTCCTCGCCCCAGGCCAGGTCGGCGGCGAACACCCGGGCGCGGGCGGCGGCGGTCGCGCCGTCCCAGGACAGCACCGAGACGCCCTCCCCCACGCCGTGCCCACCGAGCAGCGCGGGGACCGGCGCGGCGTCGTCCACCACCTCCGGGCGGACGGCGAGGAAGGCGAACGGCAGGCCGCAGCCGGCGACGTGCGCGGGCAGTCCGACGGCGTCGGCGGCCGAGAGCCCCAGCGCCTCGGCCAGCGCGGCCGGGTCGGGGCCGTCCTCGAGGGTGGGGCGGCCACCGGACAGCGTCGCGCCGTCGTCGTCGACCACCACGTCGAGGACGCCGGCACCGCACTCCTGGCGCAGCGTGCCGGCGGGCAGCCGGCCGGCGCGCACGAGCGTGTGCGCCGCGCCCACGCTCGGGTGCCCGGCGAAGGGCAGCTCGGCGTAGGGGGTGAAGATGCGCACCCGGTAGGAAGCACCCGGCTCGGTCGGAGCGGACAGGAACGACGTCTCCGACAGGTGGAACTCGTCGGCCAGCGCCTGGCACTGGTCGGTGGAGAGGTCGTCGGCGTCGAAGACCACGGCCAGCGGGTTGCCGGCGAAGGCGCGCGGCGCGAAGACGTCGACGACCTCGTAGTCCAGCTCTCCGGGGGCGGCCACGGCTCGACGGTAGCCTCGCTGCTCGGTGACCGAGCTGGCGAGGTCACGCATGGGCACAGCACCCCGGCACGGGGACGACGAGCGCCAGCGAGGAGGACTCGTGACCACGGCGACCAGGGCGTACGTCTCCCGGCTCGCCGGGCTGCCCGTCTTCGACCCCAACGGCGACCGCGTCGGCAAGGTCCGCGACGTGGTCGTGGCGCTGCGGGTGGGGACGGCGCCGCCGCGCGTGCTGGGCCTGGTCGTCGAGGTGGTCGCCCGCCGCCGCATCTTCGTGCCGATGGGCCGGGTGACCACGCTGGACCCCGGCTCGGTCGTGCTCTCCACCGGCACCCTGAACCTCAAGCGCTTCGAGCAGCGACGCGGCGAGACGCTGGTGCTCGGCGAGCTGCTCGACCGCCGGGTGCAGATCGCGGAGTCCGGCCGGCCGGCCACCGTCGTCGACGCCGGCATCGAGCAGAACCGCACCGGCGACTGGGTGCTCTCCCGGCTCGCCGTGCAGGAGCCCGGGCGGCTGGGCCGGCGGGGGCAGCTGCACCAGCTGGCCTGGGACGAGGTGACCGGGCTGGCCCTGCCGCAGACCGGGCAGGGCGCCGAGACGCTGATCGCCACCTACCGCGAGCTCAACGCCGCCGACGTCGCCCACGCGCTGCAGGACCTGCCGATCCAGCGGCGGCACGAGGTCGCCGAGGCCCTCGACGACGAGCGGCTGGCCGACGTGCTCGGCGAGCTGCCCGAGGCCGACCAGATCACCATTCTCGGCACGCTGGAGGAGAAGCGGGCGGCCGACGTCCTGGAGGTCATGGACCCCGACGACGCGGCGGACCTGCTGGCCGAGCTGTCCAACGTCGACCGCAACCGGCTGCTGGAGCTCATGGAGCCCGACGAGGCCGAGCCGGTGCGCCAGCTGCTGCAGTACACCGAGGACACCGCCGGCGGGATCATGACCAGCGAGCCGGTGATCCTCACCCCGGACGCCACCATCGCCGAGGCGCTGGCCCGGGTGCGCGAGCCCGAGCTGTCCCCGGCGCTGGCCAGCCAGGTGTACGTCTGCCGGCCGCCGTCGGCCACCCCGACCGGGCGCTACCTGGGCCTGGCGCACATCCAGCGGCTGCTGCGCACCCCGCCGTCCACGCTGGTCAGCGGGGTGCTCGACGACCTGGAACCGCTGCGCCCGGAGGCGCCGCTGGCCGAGGTCACCCGCTACTTCGCCACCTACAACCTGGTCGCCGCGCCGGTGGTCGACGCCCAGGGCCGGCTCGTCGGCGCGGTGAGCGTGGACGACGTCCTCGACCACCTGCTGCCCGAGGACTGGCGCGAGCGGGCCCGCCGTGGCTGAGAGCCGCCGGCTCGACGTCCCCCGCGGTGCCCGCGGCTTCGGCAACGTCCTGCGGCTGGACCCCGACGCCGTCGGCCGCTTCGCCGAGGCGATCGCCCGGTTCCTCGGCACCGGCCGCTTCCTCACCGTCCAGACGGTGATCGTCATCGTCTGGATCGCGCTCAACGTCTTCGCCGTCCGGCTGCAGTGGGACCCCTACCCGTTCATCCTGCTCAACCTGGCCTTCTCCACCCAGGCCGCCTACGCCGCGCCGCTCATCCTGCTGGCCCAGAACCGGCAGGCCGACCGCGACCGGGTGCAGGCCGAGGAGGACCGGGCGCGGGCGGCCCAGACCCGCGCGGACACCGAGTACCTGGCCCGCGAGCTGGCCGCGCTGCGGGTCGCCATCGGCGAGCTCGCGACCCGCGACTTCATCCGCGGCGAGCTCAACCGGCTGACCGAGGAGACCCCCGAGGACGCCGAGCGGCGGGAGCGGAAGGCGCGGAAGAAGCGGGAGGCCGCCGCCCGCGAGTGAGAGGACCCCTCTGCCCCCACCGTGGAAGGACCCCGTCCTCCCCACCTCTGGCAGGCTCGGGGCGGGACCCGGGACGGGGCTAGCGGCTGGGTCCTGCAGAGGGGCCGCCCTCTCGCAGCTCGGCGCGGTGGCCTGGGAGGGGTCCTCCCTCAGCCGGCGAGGCGGGCCGCGGCGCGGTCCAGCCGTCCGGTCACCGGGCGGGGCGTGGTGGCGGCGGCCAGCCCCTGGGTGGGCAGGTCGACGTAGACGCTCTCCGCCCGCGCGACCTCGTAGGTCTCGTGCCAGATGCCGACCGCACCCGGGATCCGGCGGGCCCGCCGGTTGAACGCGGTCCACGCGGGCCGGTGTCCGGCACCGGTGTCGGTGGCGTAGCGGTAGAGGTCCTCGGGGCGGCGCCAGTACTGCACCACCAGGGGACCGTCCGGTCCCATCGCCAGCCGGTGCCCCAGGAAGCCCGACGCGGGGTCGGCCGCGAGCTCCCGGAGCATCCGCGGCATGGCGAGGAACACCGGCAACCAGGCGTCCAGCCGCCACGGCCGGTTGATGCGCATGCCGATCAGGAAAACGGTGAGGTCCCCCTCGTGCGTGTGGGTCCAGCGGCCCCGGGCGATGCGTGCCATGCCGTCCTCCTGGTTGGATAGTGCGAGTACCCAACACTAGAGAGTGTCACTATCCAATGTCGAGGGGAGCGCGTGCAGATCTCCGAGCTGGCCCGCCGGGCCGGCGTCCCGGTGGCGACGGTGAAGTACTACCTGCGGGAGGGGCTCGTGCCGGCGGGCGAGCTGACCGGTGCGACCCGGGCGCGGTACGGCGAGGAGCACCTGGAGCGGCTGCGGCTGGTGCGCGCCCTGCTCGGCCCCGGCGGCCTCTCCGTGGCGCGGGCGCGCGCCGTGCTGGCCGCCGTCGACACCCCGGACACCTCGGTGCACGCGGCCCTGGGCGCCGCCCACCGGGCGCTGCCCGGGGTAGGGCCCGAGGGGACGGCCGACCTCGAGCAGGCCCGCGCCGTCCTGCGGCGCCGAGGGTGGCGGGTGGCCGAGGACTCCCCCGCCCTCGTCGCGCTGGCCGCCGCCCTCGAGGCTCTGCGCGCCGCCGGCGCGGCCCCGACCGACGAGCTGCTGGACCGCTACGCCGAGGCCGCCGGCCGGATCGGTGAGCAGGACGTCGCCGACGTGCCGACCGGCTCCGTGGCCGAGGCCGTCCGCTTCGTGGTGGTCAACACCGTGCTGCTCGAGCCGGTGCTGCTGGCGCTGCGCCGGCTGGCCCAGGAGGACGCCTCCCGCCGCCGGTTCCCCGGCGACTGCTGAGGGCTCAGCCGAGCAGTGCGGCCAGGACGTCGAGGCCCCGGCCGGCCAGCCAGGTCGCGGGTGCCAGCAGCACCAGCGCCCACAGCCGGGTGCGGCCGTTGCAGCCGGCTCCAGCCGAAGCCGAGGACCAGCGCCGCTCACGCGTGGTACGCCGCGGAGAACGCCGCCGAGCGGGTCGCTGCGGCGCGCACGGTCGGAGCCGCCCCACCGAGCAGCGCGACGGCGAGCACCCAGGCCGCCGGGTGGCTGGCGAGGTCGGCGGCCCAGCGCAGGCCGGACTCGTCGGCGGCCTTGGCGAGCGCCCCGGCGACCGGGCCGAGCGCCACGCAGGCCGGCAGGACCGGGGCGGACACGCGGTCACGGGTCGGCTGCACGCCGCCCCTCCTGCGCGGCACCCGCCGACCCGGCCGCCTGCCGCGCCGGGTCAGCCGGCGAGGACGTGCACCAGCGCCCCGGTCGCCCCGGCCAGCACCAGGACGACGATGAACGGCGCCCGCAGCGCCAGCGCGAGCGCGGCGACCGCCAGCCCGGCCAGCCGCCCGTCGACCACCAGGTCCGGACCGGAGGTCGCCGCCTGGACGGCGACCAGCGCGGCCAGCAGCGCCGCCGGGACGAACTCCACGACGCGGGTGACCCACGGGTGCTCGACCCAGGCCGCCGGCACGGACAGGCCGGCCAGCTTCAGCAGGTAACAGCCCACGGCCGCGACCAGGACGACCGTCCACAGCGACCCGCCGCTCACGAGTCCTCCTCGCCGGCGCTCGTCGGCCGCGTCCGCGGGGCTGCGCCGTCCTCGGGCGGGCTCCCGAGCTCGCCCGCCTGGACCACCTCCTCGCGACGCGGCCGGCCCGCCAGCGCCACGGCGACGACGGCCGCCACCACCTGCACACCGGCCGGCACCACCGAGGTGAGCAGGAGCGCGACGACCGCCCCGCCGACGGCGACCCGTCGCTGCACCGCCGCCTCCGGGAACGTGCGCTGCAGCCGGGGCCACAGCAGCGCGAGGAACGCGGCCGGGACGACGGCGTCCAGCGCGGCCTGGGCCGTGCCCCCGAGTCCGGAGGCGCCGAGTGCGCCGAGCACCGTGGTCAGGTTCCAGCCGACGTAGATGGTCGCCCCGGTGGCCCAGAACGCCAGCCGTCCCAGCTCGCGGTCCGGGGCGGCGACGGCCATCGCGGTGGTCTCGTCGATCACCCAGTGCGCGGCGCCGACCCGGCGGAGCACGCCGCGGGGGGCGAGCAGCGGGGCCAGCCGCACCCCGTAGACGGTGTTGCGGGTGCCCAGCAGCAGGGCGCTGCCGATGGCGGCGAGCCCGCTCCCTCCGGCGCCCAGGACCCCGACCAGGGCGAACTGGGAAGCGCCGGTGAACATCAGCGCGGAGAGCACCAGCGCCTGCCAGACGTCGAGGCCGGCGGCGTCCGCGGCGGCGCCGAAGGCCACCCCGTAGAGGCCCACCGCCAGGCCCAGCCCGACGGCGTCGCGGAGGGTGGCGGTGCGGGCAGCGGACACGGCAGCGAGGCTAGCCAGGCAGCCGTGCCGGCCCCGCACCCCTCCGAGGAGGTGCACCGGAGCGGCTGACGGTGCAGGCCGACGCGCAGCTCCACCGCGCCGAGGTCACCCGCAACGCCGTGTGCGGCGGCCCGTGCACGCCGGTACCGGTGGGCTGACCGCCCGGCTGAGCAGTAGATCACCCTCCGCGCGACGGCCGACCCGCGCGACGGCCGTACAGTGGCAGCAGGCCCGTGAACGCAGGTCACCGCCGCTCCTCGGCGGACCGGACCGGGTCCCCCGTCGAAGGAGACAGACGCACAGATGTCCGCCCCGCTGACCGGCGCGCCGGCGCTCGACGCCGTCAACGCCGCACTGGCCACCGTCCAGGACCCGGAGATCAACCGCCCGCTCCCCGAGCTCGGCATGGTCAAGGACGTCCAGATCGCCGACGACGGCACCGTCCGCGTCGAGGTCTACCTCACCGTCTCCGGCTGCCCGATGCGCGAGACGATCACCAACCGGGTCACCCAGGCCGTGTCCGCCGTCCCCGGTGTCACCTCGGTGCAGGTCGGCCTGGACGTGATGAACGACGAGCAGCGCGCCGAGCTGCGCAAGACGGTGCGCGGCACCGACGCCCCGGAGCCGGTCATCCCGTTCGCCCAGCCCGGCTCGCTGACCCGCGTGTACGCCGTCGCCTCGGGCAAGGGCGGCGTCGGCAAGTCGTCGGTCACGGTGAACCTGGCCGCCGCGCTGGCGAAGAAGGGCCTGTCGGTGGGCGTCGTGGACGCCGACATCTACGGCCACTCGGTGCCGCGGATGCTCGGCGTCGACGACAAGCCGACCCAGGTCGACAACATGATCATGCCGCCGCAGGCCTACGGCGTGAAGGTCATCTCGATCGGCATGTTCACCCCGGGCAACACCCCCGTGGTGTGGCGCGGGCCGATGCTGCACCGCGCGCTGCAGCAGTTCCTCGCCGACGTGTGGTGGGGCGACCTCGACGTCCTGCTGCTCGACCTGCCGCCCGGTACCGGCGACGTGGCGATCTCCATCGCCCAGCTGCTGCCCAACGCCGAGATCCTCGTGGTGACGACGCCGCAGCTGGCCGCCGCCGAGGTCGCCGAGCGGGCCGGCGCGATCGCCACGCAGACCCACCAGCAGGTGGTCGGCGTCATCGAGAACATGTCCTGGCTGGACCTGCCCGACGGCGGCCGCATGGAGGTCTTCGGCTCCGGCGGCGGCGAGGCGGTCTCCGACGCGCTCACCCGCACCCTCGGTGCCCGGGTGCCGCTGCTGGGCCAGATCCCGCTGGACACCCGGGTCCGCGAGGCCGGGGACGCCGGTGCACCGGTGGTGCTGGCCGACCCCGCGTCCTCCGCGGCGCAGGCGCTGGCCAGGATCGCCGACGGCCTGGCCACCCGCCAGCGCGGCCTGTCGGGCATGTCGCTGGGGCTCACCCCGGTCCGCCACTGAGCTGACCCGGGAAGAGGCCGGTCCCCGTTCTCGGGGGCCGGCCTCTCCGCTGTCTCCTGCGGTGTCCCCCGCGCTCCTGCGGCGGTGCAGCGCCGCGGGAGCGACTGCTGGACCGCGAGAGGCAGGAACTACGTCGCGTCGGGGTCGAACGGGGGCGGGGCGGAGTGGTCCCGCGTGCGCGCGGCGGCGGCCGCCACCGTGGTCGCGGCCGTGGCCCCGGCGGCCGGCCGCGGCGCGTCGTCGTCGGCGAGCAGCTGGTTTTTGATGAAGGTCCGCGGGTGGTACTGCCGCAGGTCGAGGTCGCGCAGCTTGGCGAGGTCGTCGCCCAGCGACTCGTCGACCTGGGCCCGGACCCCGGTGATCGCCGTCCGCACCTTCTTCAGCCCGGCGGCGGCGTCCTTGGCGAGGTCGGGCAGCCGGTCGGGCCCGAAGATGAACAGCGCGGCGAGCGCGAGGACGATGATCTCGCCCCAGCCGATCGAGTCGAACACGCGCCAGCTCCTCTCCTCGTGCGCCCGGTCCGGCCGTCGCGCGTGTCCAGCGTAGGCAGCGCGCCCGCCACGGTCAGTGCCCCGATGAGGGGGGGTCCCTCTCCTCAGGCCTCGTCGAGCGTGGCCTCGACCGTCGTCGACGACCCGTCCCGCACCAGCTCCAGGTTGATCGTCTCCCCCGGCTCGTGGGAGTCCACCGCCACGACCAGCTCCTCGGAGCTGCCGACCGGCTCGCCGTCGACGGCGATGACGACGTCCTGCTCGCGGATGCCGGCCTCGGCCGCGGCGCTGCCCGGCTCCACGTTGACCACGAGCGCGCCGTCGCGGGTGCCGTCGGTGACCGAACGGGCGTTGACCCCGAGCGCGGCGTGCACCGCGCGACCGGTGCCGATGAGCTGCTCGGCGATGTCGCGCACGGTGTCGACCGGGATGGCGAAGCCGAGGCCGACGCTGCCGCCACCCAGCGACGCGATGGCGGTGTTGATGCCGATGACCTCGCCGGCGCCGTTGACCAGCGCGCCGCCGGAGTTGCCGGGGTTGATCGGGGCGTCGGTCTGCACCGCGCTGATCACCGCGTTGGTGTCGCTGCCCTCGCCGGCCAGCCGGACGGGCCGCTCGAGCGCGCTGACGATGCCGCTGGTGACCGTGCTGGCCAGGCCCAGCGGGGAGCCGATCGCGACCACCGGGTCGCCGACGACGACGTCGCCGGAGTTGCCGAGGGCGGCGGTCAGCAGGCCGGGCTTCTCCACCTTGAGGACGGCGAGGTCGCTGGCCGGGTCGCGGCCGACGATGCGGGCCGCCGAGCCGCTGCCGTCGGAGAAGACCGCGCGGATCTCGGCGCCCTCGACGCCGTCGGCGCCGGAGATGACGTGGTTGTTGGTGACGATGTAGCCGTTCGCGCCGTCGATGACGACCCCGGACCCGGTGGCGCCGGCCTCGCCGATGCGGACCTCGACCGAGACGACCGCCGGGGTCACCCGCGAGGCGATGTCGGACACCGAGCCCGGCTCCCGCGCGATCCCCTCGTCGGTCTCGTTGAGCTGGGTGCCCGGTGCCAGCAGCGGCGACTCGTCGGCGGTGCGGGTCAGCCAGTAGCCGGACGCACCCCCCACCAGGCCGGTCAGCAGCACGGCGAGCAGGGCGAGCACCGACAGCCGGATCGACACGTCGGCCAGCCGCAGCCGACGGCGTCCCCGGCCGTCGACGACGACCGGGCCGGCCTGCTGCTCGGGCTCCTCGAACACCGCCGGACCGGTGAGGCCGGCCGGGGCGTGCGGGTCGCGCCAGGGGTCGGAGCGGGCGTCGGGCTTCCACCACGGCCCGGTGGCGGTGCGGCGGCGCCCGGGCCGGCCGCCGGGCGGCTCCTGCAGGCCGCGCTGGCCGGCCCCGGGGGCGAAGGCGCGCAGCACGGCCTCCGGCGGCGGGGGCGGCAGCGGGCGGGGTGGCACGACCGGGCGCTCGCCGGCGAAGCCGTCCTGCACCGTGGCGGGCCGCCCGAAGGCGGCCTGCTGGGCGGGGCTGGGCGCGGGCGGGCGGGGCGGGGCGGGCTGCGCACGAGCGGGCGGGTCGAAGCCGCCGACGCCGTCCCGGGGGCGCGCGAACGCCTCGTCCGGCAGCTGTGCCGCCTGGTCGGGACGGCCGTCGGCGGTGTGCGGGGTCTTCGGCTCGGGGTCCAACGGATCTCCCGACGGGGTGCCGGCGCGGCTGGTCAGGGCGTCCCGCCCGGGCTCACCGAGGGCTGGACGGCGGTGCCGACGGTCGTCGCGCGCACGACCGGCGGGACGATCTCGGTGCGCTCCTCGAACGTGGCCCCGGCCACCTGCTCCGGGGACGGGCGGACGCCGTCGGAGCTGCCGGCCGGGAGGTTCAGCGCCAGCGCGGTCACGCCCACGCCCAGGACGCCGAGCGCCCCGGTGAAGCCGCGGCGCAGCCAGCGGGCGTGGCCGGGCCGCTCGTGGCCGGCCGGCGTCGGGGCCAGCGGCACCGCCCACGAGCCGGTGCTGCCGCTGACGGTGAGCTGGCCGGGGCCGGCGCTCAGCGCGCCCAGCCCGCTGCCGGGGCCCGGCACGTCGGCGGTGAACGGGATGGCGCGCAGCCGGGACAGCAGGTCGCCGGGGACGGCGACGTCCGCGGAGGCGTGCAGCGCCTCCTTGGCCTCCCGCTGCGCCTGCACCGCCATGCGGCACTGGGCGCAGCCGGTCAGGTGGCGGGCCGCGCGGGCGGCGGGACCACCGGCCAGCTCGCCGTCCACGAGGGCGGCGATGGCCTCCTGGGCCAGGTGGCTCTCCGGGATGTTCACCCCACGCTCCCCTCCGCGACGGCGTCCCGGGTGGTCGCCGGCCGGCGCGGGGCCAGGTGCGCGAGCGCCTCGCGCAGCTGGACGCGGCCGCGGTGGATGCGGCTGCGCACCGTGCCGAGCTTGATGCCAAGGGTCGCCGCGATCTCCTCGTAGGTCAGTCCCTCGATGTCGCAGAGGACGACGGCGACGCGGAACTCCGGGGAGAGCGCGTCGAGCGCGGCCTGCACCTGCGGGTCGAGGTGGGTGTCGGAGTACACCTGCTCCGGGCTGGGCGCCGTCCCGGGCAGGCGCTCGGTGTCCTCCGGCAGGGCGTCGAACCGGATCCGCTGCCGGCGACGCACCATGTCGAGGAAGAGGTTGGTGGTGATGCGGTGCAGCCAGCCCTCGAAGGTGCCGGGCGAGAAGTCGGCGAGCGAGCGGAAGACCCGGACGAAGGTCTCCTGGGTCAGGTCCTCGGCGTCCTGCGGGTTGCCCGAGAGGCGGTAGGCCAGCCGGTACACGCGGGCGGAGTGGTCGCGCACGACCTGCTCCCAGGTCGGGGCGACCCACGCCTCGGTCACGGGGGCGGGGTCGGCGGCGTCGGACACGGTCCCAGGATCGCAGACCGGAGCCGTCGTCGACCCCCCGACGTCGGTGGGTCGGGCGGGGGCGGCTCTCTCAGGGCGCACGACAGGTCCAACGGGCCGGGAGCCGGGCGGTGTTCCCGTTCACAGGGAGCTCACAGCTGCGCGCGCGGCCCGGCGCGGGCCGCCCCGGCCACTACCCTCGGCCGGTGATGAGCGCCGCGACGACGACGGGCAGGCGAGCGTCGCAGCCGGCGCCGGTGAGCGAGCAGCGGAACGAGCCGGGGGTCGAGCAGTGACCATCGCGGCACCCGGACCGGGGAGGGACGGCGCGGCCTACGCCGACCGCTTCGCCGCCGAGACGCCCGCACTGGTGTCGGCCCGGTCCCGCGCGGCGGGGCTGGCCGGCGCGCCACTCGTGACACCGGCGGTCGGTGCCACCCTCGCCGTCCTGGCCGCCGGTGCCGCGGCCCGCACGGTGGTCTCCATCGGCAGCGGCGGTGGCATCGCCGGGCTGTGGCTGCTCCAGGGGATGCGGCCCGACGGCGTCCTCACCGTGCTGGACAGCGATGCCGAGGCGCTGCGCGCCACCCGCGGGGCCTTCGCCGAGGCCGGCCACCCGCCCGGGCGAACCCGGATGATCTTCGGCACGACCGGGGAGGTCCTCCCCCGCCTCTCGCCCGGCGCCTACGACATGGTCGTGTGCGCCGGGGCGCCCACCCAGTACGCCGCGCACCTCGGCGCACTGCTCGAGCTGGTCCGGGTCGGCGGCACGGTGGTGTGCCACGGGCTGCTGGACGGCGACCGGATCGCCGACCCCCACGCGCGGGACGACCAGACGACGGCCTGGCGGGACGTCGCCCGCGCCGTCCGCGAGCACGAGGACCTCACCTCCGCCGTCCTACCGATCGGGGCCGGCCTGCTCGTCGCGACCCGCCGCCGCTGAGGGAGGAGGACGCTCCTGCCCCCACCGTGGAAGGACCCCCCACCCTTCGCGAGCTCAGGGCGGTGCCCTGGACGGGCCGCGGCGGGTCCCTGCAGGAGGGCCGGTGCACGCGAACGCACACTCCGCGACCGGCGCCCACGGCCCGCCCAGGTAGCGCCACAGGCCGAGGCCGCGTGCGCCGACCCGGTGCGGCACGAACCCGGCGGCCAGCCGGTCGCGCAGCGCGCGGGCGACCGCCGGCTCGACCTTGTTCTGCACCGTCACGTGCGGCGCGTGCCGCTGCCGGTCCTGCGGGGTCAGCCACGGCTCCCAGGCCGCGGCCAGCCCGGCGCGCAGCGCGGTCAGCTCCGGGGCGTCGAGCGTGTAGGCCACGCCCCGGCCGAGCAGTCGCAGGCCGGTGACGGCGACGCCGAAGGCCGGCCGGCGCGCCGCGTCGGCGAGGTCGCCGGCCACCGCGTCGGCCTGCTCGCCGGGCAGCGCGTGGAACAGCGTGACGTGCGCGCGGAGGTGGTTGCGCTCGGCCGGGAAGTGCGCCGCGCGCAGCCGGTCGAACCGCTCCTGGGCCTCGGGCTCCAGGAGCAGCGTGACGATCAGTGGTGAGGTGCTGGAACGGCCCTCGTGCAGGGGCCCGGCCCGAGCGGAGCGAGGGTCGGGGGGAAACAGGACCCCGTCCCCCTCACCCCTCGCAGGCTCGGGGCGAGCCTCTGGACGGGGCCGCTCACCGATGGGCGCGGGCACCCTTGCCGAGGACCGTCACGCCGCCGGAGCTGACGTGGTAGCGCTCGCGGTCGGTGGCGAGGTCGACCCCGATGCGGGTCCAGTCCGGGACGACGACGTTCTTGTCCAGGATCGCCCGCCGGACGTAGGCGCCCTCGCCCACGTACACGCCGTCCATCAGCACGCTGTCCTCGACCCGGGCACCGCGCTCGACCCGCACCCCCGGCGAGACGACGGAGTTGTGCACCGAGCCGCCGCCGATGATCGCGCCGGCGCTGACCATCGACTCCTCGGCCCGCCCGCCGAGCACGAACTTCGCGGGCGGCTGCTGCGGCGGCAGGGTGAGGATCGGCCAGCGGTCGTTGTAGAGGTTGAACACCGGGGTGACCGACACCAGGTCCATGTGCGCGTCGAAGTAGGAGTCGATCGTCCCGACGTCGCGCCAGTAGCCCTGGTCGCGTTCGGTGGCCCCGGGGACGACGTTGGTCGAGAAGTCGTAGACCCAGGCGTCGCCGGCCTCGGCGAACATCGGCATGATCGAGCCGCCCATGTCGTGCGCCGAGTTCTCGTCCTCGCCGTCCTTGCGCAGCGCCTCGAGCAGGGCGTCGGTGCTGAACACGTAGTTGCCCATGGAGGCGAAGCTCTCCTCGGGCGAGTCCGGCAGCCCCGGCGGGTCGGCCGGCTTCTCCAGGAAGCCGCGCACCCGGCCCTCGGCGTCGGCGTCGATGACGCCGAACTCGGTGGCCTCGTGACGGGGGACCCGCAGCCCGGCGATGGTCACCCCCGCGCCGGTCCGCAGGTGCTGGTCGATCATCTGCGCCGGGTCCATCCGGTACACGTGGTCGGCGCCGAAGACGACGACGATGTCCGGCCGCGCGTCGTAGATCAGGTTGAGGCTCTGCAGGATCGCGTCGGCGCTGCCGGTGTACCAGCGCGGGCCGAGCCGCTGCTGCGCCGGCACCGGGGTGATGTAGTTCCCGAGCATCTGCGACAGCCGCCACGTCGTGGTGATGTGCCGGTCGAGGCTGTGGCTCTTGTACTGGGTGAGCACCGCGATCTGCCGGATCTCGGCGTTCACCAGGTTGGACAGGACGAAGTCGATGAGCCGGTAGTTGCCGCCGAAGGGCACCGCCGGCTTGGCCCGGTCCTGCGTCAGGGGGGCCAACCGCTTGCCCTCACCGCCGGCCAGGACGATGCCGAGAACCCGAGGACCGCCACGCATGGGTCGCAACGTATCCGCTGTTCGCCGCGGGCGCTGCAGAACTGCGCGCCCGGTCCCGTCCCGGGCACCGCTGCGAGCTCGCGACGGGCGGGGAGGACGGGGTCCTTCTAGGGTGACCTGCGTGCGCATCGGCATGGTGACCCGGGAGTGGCCGCCGGACGTCTACGGCGGCGCAGGCGTGCACGTGGAGCACCTCGCGGCGGCGCTGCGCGCGCTGCCGGACGGGCCCGACCTCCACGTCCACTGCTTCGGCGGACCGCGGGCGGACGCGACGGGGCACGAGGTCCCCGCCGGGCTGCAGGGCGCCAACGGCGCACTCCAGGCGCTCGGGGTGGACGTCGAGATCGCCGGGGCGCTGGCCGGCGTGGACCTGGTGCACAGCCACACCTGGTACGCCAACGGTGCGGGCCTGTTCGCCTCGCTGGTGCACGGCACCCCGCACGTGGTGACGGCGCACTCCCTGGAACCGCGCCGGCCGTGGAAGGCCGACCAGCTGGGCGGGGGCTACCGGCTGTCCTCCTGGGTGGAGCGCACCGCCTACCTCGCCGCCGACGGCGTGGTCGCGGTCAGCCACGGCATGCGCGCCGACGTGCTCGACGCCTATCCCGACCTCGACCCGGCCCGCGTGCACGTCGTCGGCAACGGGGTGGACGCCGAGGCCTACCGGCCGGTGCACGACCCCGACGTCGTCCGCTCGCTCGGCGTGGACCCCGACCGGCCCTACGCGCTGTTCGTCGGCCGGATCACCCGGCAGAAGGGCGTCGTCCACCTGCTGCGGGCGGCCGAGCAGCTGCCTGACGACGCCGGACTGGTGCTGTGCGCCGGCGCCGCCGACACCCCGGCCGAGCGGCAGCAGGTCGCCGACGCGGTCGCCGAGCTGCAGTCCCGGCGGGGCGGCGTGGTGTGGATCGAGGCGATGCTGCCGCGCGAGCAGCTCGTACCGCTGATCACCGGCGCGACGGTGTTCGTCGTGCCCTCGGTGTACGAGCCGCTGGGCATCGTGAACCTGGAGGCCGCCGCGTGCGGCACCGCCGTCGTCGCCAGCGCCGTGGGCGGCATCCCCGAGGTGGTCGCCGACGGCCGGACCGGCCTGCTTGTCCCCTACGACCCCGACGACGCCGCCGCCTTCGAGGCGGGCCTCGCCGAGCGGGTGACCGAGCTGCTGCACGACCCGGAACGGGCCACCCGCATGGGCGCCGCGGGTCGCGAGCGGGTGCTGGCCGAGTTCGGCTGGCCGGCGATCGCGCGGCAGACGGTGGACGTCTACGCCGCGGTCGTCGCCGCCCGGGGCTGAAGGAGGACCACCCTCCTCCCCACGCCTCGTCGGAGGACCCCGTCCTCCCCACCCCGCCGCAGGCTCGAGGCCGGACCCGAGACGGGGCCAGCGGGGCCCCTGCAGGGTGGCCGTTCCCGTACGTCACCGAGCTCGTGGCGGGCCCCTGCGGGGGGCCACGGACCTCCCGGGATGATCGGGCCCCGACGAGCCACCGGGGCCACGTCGGGAGGGAGCACCGTTGTCGCAGGCCGTCGCGCCCGTCGTCCAGGTCGGGCTGGTCGCCGCCCCTGGCGCACCGGCCGAGCTGGCCGGCTGGCTGGCCGGGGAACTGGGCACCGAGCTGGCCGCGGCGCACCCGCAGGTGCGCTGGGAGGTCCGGGCGGTCGAGGACGGGCTGGTGCAGCCCCCGGCCGACGACGACGAGATCGTCGCGGCTACCCGACGGCGGCTGCTCGCCGAGGACTGGGACCTGGCCGTGGCCCTCACCGACGTCCCGCTGGAGGTCGACCGGCGGCCGGTGGTCGGCTCGGCCAGCCCGGTGCACGGCGTCGCGCTGCTGTCGCTGCCGGCGCTCGGCGCGGTCGGGCTGCGCAAGCGGGCACTGCAGACCGCGCTCGGGCTGGTGCGCACCCTGCTCGGCACCCCGGAGGACGCCGACGCCGACGACCACGCCGCGATGGGACGGCGGCTGCGGGAGCTGGCCACCGACCCGGCCGACGCCACCGCGGGCGTGGCCTTCACCGCCCGCGTGCTGACCGGCAACCTGCGGCTGCTGCTCGGGATGGTGCGGGCCAACCGGCCGTGGCGCCTGGCGGTGCGGCTGTCCCGGGCGCTCACCGCGGCCATCGCGGCCGGCGTCTTCGCCCTCATCACCGCCGACATCTGGCGGCTGGCTGACAACTCCGGCTGGCCACGGCTGACCGTCGTCGCCGTCGGCTCGGTGGTGGCCGTCGTGGTCACGCTCGTGGTCGGGGCGCAGCTGTGGGAGCGACCGCGCTCTCCCCGGGTGCGCAAGCAGGTCCTGCTGTTCAACGTGGCGACCACCGCGACCGTCGTCATCGGCGTCCTCACCCTCTACGCGGTGCTCTTCGTCCTCGCCCTCGTCGGCGCGCTGCTGCTGGTCGTCGAGCCGCTGTTCACCGAGGGGCTGGGACACCCGGCGTCCCTGTCGGACTACCTGGAGCTGGCCTGGCTCACCTGCTCGCTGGCGACGGTGGGCGGCGCGCTCGGGGCCGGGCTGGAGTCCGACGACGCGGTGCGGGAGGCCGCCTACACCTACCGGTCGGAGCAGCCGGCGCACTGATCCGGACCCCGGCACATCCCGGCACCCCCGTTGCCGCGGCGTGGCGGATCATCGTCTTCGTGTCGTCGATAGCCGAGCGCTTCCGCGTCGCGCTGGAGGACGTCCGCGAGCCCCGCCTCGCCGTCCCCGAGCTGCTCCCGGTGCAGCTGGCGCGCGCCTGCGCCCGGACGCTCGGGGTGGACGCCGCCGGGCTGAGCGTGACCGCCGGCGAGGAGGGCCGGGCTCCCCTCGGGGCCAGCTCGGCGACCGCCGACCTCGCCGAGCGGCTGCAGTTCACCGCCGGGGACGGTCCGTGCACGTCCGCGCACCGGGACCAGGAGCCGGTGTTCGCGGCGTCGGCGGACCTGGAGCGCCGCTGGCCCGCGTTCGCCCGGCTGCTGGCCGAGCACACGCCCTACCGCGCGGTGGTCGCCCTGCCGATCGGCGAGACGCTGGCCGGCCCGGGCGCCCTGGACCTCTTCTTCACCGACGAGGCGGCCGTCCCCCAGCTCGACGTCTTCGAGGCCATGGCCGTCGGCGACCTGACCTGCGCGGCGCTCGGCGACGCCGCGGTGTGGGCACCGTGGTCACCGCGCGGCGGGCCCGCGTGGCTGCACGGTCCGGCCGCGCAGCGCCGGGCGCTGGTGTGGACGGCGATCGGCCGGGTCGCGATGGCCCAGGACACGACCGCACCGGCGGCCCTGGACGTGTTGCGCGCCGCAGCCGCGAGGACCGGGCGCACGGTCGACGACCTCGCCGGGGACGTCGTCGCCGGCCGCCTCGACCCCACCGTCCTCCTGGCACCGGACGACCTCCCGCCGGCTCCCCGGGGCTGACCGACGGGCTCCCGCCGGGTCGTCGCACCATTCCGGGAGCCCCCGAGGTGGGGGGTCGGCTCCCCCCGGGGTCGGGCTGTCCCCGGCGGTGGGTGGTCGGCAGACTGGCCGGGTACCGCCAGCAGCGGCACGGCGGCCGGTGGACACGACCGCCACGGATCGGCGGGATGGGGGCGAGGCGTGATCACAGTCCTGGTCGCGGACGACCACGCGTTCGTCCGCGACTCCCTGGTCGAGCTGTTCACCGCCAGCGGCGACCTCACGGTGGTGGCCGAGTGCGAGGACGGCGGGCAGGTGCTCGACGCGGCGCGGCGCACCCGGCCCGACGTCGTCCTCCTGGACCTGGCGATGCCGCGGGTCACCGGCCTGCAGGCGGCCAGGGAGCTGCTCGCCGACCGCCCCGAGTCGCGCGTCGTCGTCCTGACCGGCTCGCTCACCCCGGCACTGGTGCGAGAGGCCCGCGAGATCGGCGTCGTGGGGTACCTGCTCAAGGGCGAGGACCCCGGCGCCCTGCCCGGCCACGTGCGGACGGTGGCCGCCGGTGGCACCGCCTGGAGCGATGCCGCCGCCTCGGCGACCGCCGGCGACGGCCGACGCGGTTCCTGAGGCCTCACTCCGGAGGGTGAACCCGTCACCACGCACAGGCAGGGCCCCCTGTACGGAGAGTCGTGACTCGCTTGCAGGTGACCCGGGTCACCCGGGACCTACGTCCCGTACGGGTGCAACGACCCTGGCCAGACGGCCGTGAGTCGGGTCCCATGATCGGGCTCCTCCGCAGCGGCGGGACGGGGCACGGCACGACAACGGGGGTTCACATGAGGCTTGCCCAGCTGGAGCGGCCGACCGACCTGGCGCGGGTGCTGGTGGTCGACGACCACCGCACGTTCGCCGAGCTGCTCTCCGGGGCGCTGGCGTCGGCCGGGATGGACGCGATCGGCACCGCCCACTCGGCGGCGCAGGCCGTGGCCATGGCGCAGGACCTGCAGCCCGACATCGTGGTGATGGACATCGAGATGCCCCGCCAGGACGGGCTGGCGGCCACCCGTCGGGTCCGCGAGGTCGCGCCGAACGCCGTCGTCGCCGTGGTCACCGCCCACCGCGACCCCGACTGGGTCGTCCGCGCCGCGCAGGCCGGCGCCTCGGCGTTCATCCCCAAGGACGGCTCCCTAGCCGAGATGATCGACGTCCTCTCCCGCGTGCAGCCGGGACAGATGCTGGTCGCTCCCTCCACCTTCGCCGGTGGCGCGCCCCGCACCGCCTCGGCCGGGAGCCGGGGCGCGGTGCCGCAGCTGACCCGGCGCGAGCAGGAGGTGCTCGACTGCCTCGGCCGCGGGATGCAGGTCAAGGCCATCGCCCGGGTGCTCGGCATCACGCTGGAGACCTGCCGCGGCTACGTGAAGTCGCTGCACGCCAAGCTCGGTGTCCGCTCCCAGCTGGAGGCGGTCGTCAAGGCCCAGCAGCTGGGGCTCCTCAGCGCTGCGGATGAGCGCTGACCTCGGCTCCTCCCCCTCCGCGGGACCCGTGCCGGCCCGTCGCACCGTCTGGGGCCGTGAGCTGGTCGCCTTCTGCGCCACCGCGCTGCTGGTCCTGCTCGCCGTCTCGGCGGGCACGGTCTGGCTGAGCGAGCGCATCGCACGGGCGAACGCGCTGGAGGAGGCCGAGCGCACCGCGCAGCGGCTGGCGCAGTTCCTGGTCGAGCCGGGGCTGGCCCAGGCACCGACCGGCGCGCCGGGGCGGTTCGACGAGCTCGACCGAGCCGCGGAGAACCGGATGAGCGACGGGTCGGTCGTCCGCATGGTCGTCTGGCGGGCGACCGGTGAGGTCGTCTGGGCCACCGAGCCCGAGCTCGTCGGCCGGGACCTCGGCCCCTCCGACGGAGTGCTGGCCGCGATCGGCGGTGACACCGTCGCCGAGGTCGACGAGCGACCGGAGACCGCGGCCGACGGCGAGCCGCAGACGCTGCTGGAGGTGTACACGCCCCTCACCGGGCCCGGCGAGCAGCTGGCCTTCGAGGCGTACTTCGCCTACGACGGCATCGCCCGCCAGGCGGCGCGGCTGCGCGGCCAGATCATCCCGATGGCCATCGGTGCACTGGTGGTCCTGCAGCTGGTCCAGGTGCCGATCGCGACGTCCCTGGCCCGCCGGGTACGCCGCCAGGAGGCCGAACGGACGGCGCTGGTGCAGCGCAACGTCGAGGTCTCGGACCGGGAGCGGCGGGCGATCGCCGCCGACGTGCACGACGGCCCGGTGCAGGACCTCGCCGGGGTGAGCTACGCGCTGTCGGCGCTGCGCGGCAGCCTGCCCGAGGAGCGACAGCCCACCGTCGACAAGCTGGTGGGGGCCATCCGGCACGCCGTCCAGTCGCTGCGCCGGCTGATGGTCGACATCTACCCGCCCGACCTCAGCGGGCCGGGCCTGGGGGTGGCGATCTCCGACAGCGCCGAGCCGCTGCGCGCGGCCGGCATCGAGGTGCTCATCGACGCCGCCCCGCTGCCGGAGACGCCCCCGGACGTGACCGCGGCGATCTACCGCACCGCCAAGGAGGCGCTGGCCAACGTCGCCCACCACGCGCAGGCCAAGCGCACCTGGATCACCCTCGAGGAGACCGTGCTGCGCGGCAGCCCCGCGGTGCGCCTGGAGGTCGCCGACGACGGCGTCGGCTTCCCGGCGTCCACCGACAGGCGCGCCGAGGGCCACCTGGGGCTGGCCCTGCTCCGCGACCGGGTGGTCGGCCTCGGCGGCACGGTGACCCTGGGTGATCGGCTCGGCGGTGGCGCACTGCTGACCGCTGTGCTGCCACTGCACCACGGACAGTGACGCCACGAGAGCCTGACCTGCACGGACCCCCCAAATGCGGGAGCCCCCCACCCCCCTCGTTCCGGCTGTGACGAGGGGGGCGGACGCGGGAGTGTTCCTCCACCGATCACCAGCGGTAAGTGAGGAGCACCTCGATGGACACGCCGAGCCTGAACCGCCGCGACGTGCTCAAGGTGTCGCTGGCCGGGACCGCGGCCATGGCCCTGCCGTACCAGGCCGTCCTGTCGGCGCGGACCGCCTCGGAGCTCGACACGAAGAAGATGCCCCGGCCCTACGTCGCCGCCTTCACCGCGCCGCCGGTGCTGGCGCCGTACCGCTCCGACGACAAGCCGGGCAACAGCTACGGCGCCGTCCCGGGCACCGGCGCCCCGGTCGTCGGCGCCGCCTACACCGGCACCGACTACTACAAGATCGAGCAGAAGCCGACCCAGGTCGAGCTCATCAAGGGCATCAAGACCACGATGTGGGGCTACAACGGGCTGGTCCCGGGACCCACCATCCGCGTCTACCAGGACAGCTACGTGAACACCGGCCAGAGCCGCCGGGTCGTCATGCAGCAGATCAACAACCTGCCGGCCAAGCACCCGACCATGGGCTACGTCCCCTGGACCTCCACCCACCTGCACGGCTCGCCGTCCAAGCCGCAGTTCGACGGCTACGCCGGCGACCTCACCGACCCGGGTGAGTGGAAGAACTACATGTACCCGAACAACTGCTCGCCGCGGACGCTCTGGTACCACGACCACGGCGTCCACCACACCGCCCAGAACGTGTACATGGGCCTGGCCGCCCAGTACCACCTGGTCGACGAGCGGCTCGAGCGCGACCTCGGCATCCCGCGGTACGACCGGGAGAAGGCCCGGCTGGGCCGGCCGCAGTACGAGTTCCCGCTGGTCATCAGCGACGTCATGTTTACCAGGAACGGCCAGCTGATGTGGGACGACGACGGGGAGTCCGGCCTCTACGGGGACGTGATCCTGGTCAACGGGGTGCCGTGGCCGACGATGAAGGTCGAGCCGCGCAAGTACCGGTTCCGGGTGCTCAACGGCTCACTGGCCCGCGGCTACACCCTCAAGCTGAGCAACGGCAAGCCGTTCCAGGTGATCGCCACCGACGGTGGGTTCATGCACGAGCCGCAGACGGTCACCACGCTGACGATCGGCATGGCCGAGCGCTACGAGATCGTCATCGACTTCGCCGACCTGAAGGGGACGAGGGTCCAGCTGCTCAACGGCGGGGTCAAGAACGCCCGGGACTACGACCACACCGGCAAGGTGATGCAGTTCGAGGTCGGCACGACGGTCACGAGCACCGACGGCAACACCGTGCCGAGCACGCTCGGCGCCCCGCACCCGGTGATGACGCTGGACCCGGCCACGTCGAAGGCCACCCGCCGGATGCGGCTGGAGCGCAGCAACGGCCTGTGGGTCATCAACGGCGAGACCTGGGACGACGTCGTGAAGAGCAGGTACGAGCACGTCTTCGCCACGGTCGAGCCGCGCAGCACTGAGATCTGGGAGGTCGAGAACTCCTCCGGCGGCTGGTTCCACCCGCTGCACGTGCACCTGGTCGACTTCCGGGTCCTCAGCCGCAACGGCCGCCCGCCGCGGCCGGAGGAGCTGGGCCCCAAGGACGTCGTCTACGTCGGCGAGGGCGAGACCGTCCGCCTCCTCCTGCACTTCGAGCACGAGGAAGGGCGGTACATGATCCATTGCCACAACCTCTCGCACGAGGACCACGACATGATGACCCAGTACCAGGTGGGTCACCACGACATCGACTGCGACTCGATCAACACCTGCCCCCCGACGCGCGGCACGCCCGACGACTTCGAGTCGGCCGACCCCGACGAGGTGCTCAAGGCGTACGAGAAGGCGTTGAAGGAGCAGGCCGAGGTGGCGGAGGAGGCGGCCGAGCAGCTCGCCGAGACGTCGCCGCCGGCCCCGCCGACGGGCACCGGGACGACGGCCACCGGGACCACCGGCACCGGGACCACCGGCACGACGGGCACCGCCACCACGGGCACCACCGCCACGACGACGCCGGCAGCCCCGAGCTCCCCGGCTGCGGCGCCCACCACGTCCGCTCCTCCCGCCCGCCGCTCCACCACCGCGACCCCGACGCCGACCCCGGCCCCGGCGACCACCACGGCGCCCCGCCGGCGGACGCGGTGACCGCCGTCGCCGACGCCCCGGCCGCTCCCCGGGTCGAGCCGAGGGCACGTCGCAGCAGCGCCCGGTGGCAGCTGGTCGCAGCGCTCGGCCTGGCCGGCGCCGGCGGGCTGCACGTGGCCGCCGCGGTCGACCACCTGTCCGCAGGTCAGCTGGCCGTCGGTTTCTTCCTGCTGACCGCGCTGGCCCAGGCCGCGCTGGCCGCCCGGCTGGTCCTCGGCGCCTGGGCCGGCACCCGGCCGGACCGGCACCTGGTGGCCGTGGCGCTCCTCGGCACGGTCGGCCTGCTGGGCCTCTACGTCGTCGCGCACACGACCGGGCTGCTGGACGCCTTCGCCGTGCACGACGCCGCGGCGGCCGGGCACCTGCACGACGTCCCCGGCCGGGTGACCACGGCGGTCGACCCGGTGACCGGTGTCGAGTTCGCCCAGGGCATGCCGGTGGGCTCGTCCGGGCCGGTGGCGATGGACGGGCTCTCCGTGTCCTCCGGCGGGCACGGCCCCGAGGCGGTCGGCACCGCGGTGGTCACCGCCGAACTGCTGGCCGTGGCTGCGCTGGCCGCGCTGCTGCCGACGTCCTGGCGGGGTCGCACGCTCGACGCCCTGCTGGTCCTGGGCGGGTCCGCGTGGGCGCTGTGGCTCACCGGCGTCCTCGGGTGAGGACCGCCCCCCGAACCGCCGCCGCGGTCTCCGGTGACCCCCGCACCGGAGACCGCGGCGGCTCCCCCCGGCACCGGGCCCCAGGGTCCGGCGGCCGGGCCTGGCAGCGGCTGCGCGGCGCCGCGCTGTGGGTCGCGGCCGGGGCGGCGCTGCCGCTGATGGCGGCCACGGCCGGACTGCTGCCGGTGCAGCCCATGCGGGTCGACTCCGACAGCATGACGCCGACCGTCGCCTCCGGTGACCTGCTCCTCGTGCGGCACGGGCAGGGGCCGGTGCAGCGTGGCGACGTCGTCGCCGTGACCGCCCCGCTCGACGACGGCCTGCTGGTCAAGCGGGCCGTCGGGGTGGGCGGGGACGAGGTGGCCATCGAGGACGGCGTCCTGGTGGTCGACGGGACGCCGGTGTGCGAGCCGGCGATCGACGCCGCCCGGCTGGACGGCGTCTGGTTCGGGCCGGTGACCGTGCCCGAGGGCGAGCTGTTCCTGCTGAGCGACTCCCGCGACGGGTCGGTCGACTCCCGCTCCTTCGGCCCGGTGCCGACCTCCTCGCTCGTCGGCACCGTGACCGCCCGGCTGTGGCCCCACCCGGGGGCGCTGCCGTCGCTGTCGGCCGGCTGCTGAGACGCCGCCGCGACGCGCCGACCAGCGGGAACACCGCGTCGGGGCGCGGCGCTGCACCGGGCGTGGGAAGCCCTGCTGCTCCGTCGTCCCCCGCCCACCCCACCGCGTCGTCCCCCGTGTCCCGCCCGGCCGACGCCCTCTCCCGCCTGCTGCAGGTGCGCCAGGTCTACGCCGAGCCCGCCGCGCTCGCCTCACCGCGCGGGCAGCAGGTGCTGGCCCGTTTCCCCGGTGCCGAGGTGGTCGAGGTCCCCTCGCACTGGAAGATCCCGGAGCTGCACGGCAACGAGGGCAACGTCGAGCGCTGGGTGCGGGTGAAGTCCGAGACGCTGGTGCTGGGCGTCAAGAAGTCGCTGACCGCCCGGCTCAACGGCCGCTCGGCGAACTGGATCGCGCCGTCGACGGCCAATGGTTGCGCCATGGCGTGTTCCTACTGCTACGTGCCGCGGCAGAAGGGCTACGCCAACCCGATCACCGTCTTCACCAACATCGAGCAGATCACCGGCTACCTGCGCCGGCACGTGGCGCGGCAGGGTCCTAAGACCGAACCCGACCAGTGCGACCCGCACGCGTGGGTCTACGACCTCGGCGAGAACAGCGACTGCTCGGTCGACGCGCTGGTCAGCGACAACGTCGCCGACCTGGTCGCCACCTTCGCCGAACTGCCGACGGCCAAGGCGTCGTTCGCCACCAAGTACGTCAACCGGCAGCTGCTCGACCTCGACCCGCGTGGCCGGACCCGCATCCGCTTCTCGGTGATGCCGGAGGACGACGCCAAGGTGCTCGACATCCGCACCAGCCGGGTCGCCGAGCGCATCGCCGCGGTCGACGACTTCGTCGAGGCCGGCTACGAGGTGCACCTCAACCTCTCCCCCGTCGTGCTGCGCGAGGGCTGGGAGGCCGACTGGGCGCAGCTGCTGCGCCGGCTGGACGACGAGCTCTCCCCCGCGGCGAAGGCCCAGGCCGCCGCGGAGGTCATCCTGCTCACGCACAACCGGGACCTGCACCAGGTCAACCTGGGCTGGCACCCCAAGGCCGAGGAGCTGCTGTGGCGGCCGGACCTGCAGCAGCCCAAGCGCAGCCAGAACGGCAGCTGGAACGTCCGGTACCGCAACGACGTCAAGCGCGCCGGCGTGACGCGGGTGCAGGAGCTCGTCGCCGCGCACGCGCCGTGGCTGCGCATCCGCTACGCGTTCTAGCGCAACGGCACCGCTCCGTGTCGACTTGTCGACAGGCCGTGTCAGGTCCCTGACACAACGTGTGCGACCCTAGGAACAACCCCGCATCGGAGGTGAGGGATGGCGCTCGACCACGAGGTCGCGGTGTCGGCGCCGTCCCTGCTGGGGGCACTGCCCGACGCCGTGGTCGTCGCCGACCGGGCAGGTCGCATCGCCTACGTGAACCCCGCCATACGGGTGCTGCTGGGCCACGAACCGGAGGACCTGGTGGGGCAGCCACTCACAGTCCTCATGCCCGAGCGGCTCCGACACGGGCACGGTGCGGGTTTCGCGCGCTACGCGGCCACCGGCGAGGGGAAGCTCGTCGGTGCGACGACCCAGCTCCCAGCGCTGCACGCCGCCGGCCACGAGGTCGCCATCGACCTCACCCTCTCGCGGTTGCGGCGCCCGGCCACGGTGGCCGGCGACCCCCTCGTGGTGGCCGTCCTGCGGGACGCGAGCACGACGATCCTGCTGGAGCGGCAGTTCGAGGTCAGCCGCTACCTCGCCGCGACGCTGCGGGTCACCGCAGCGCTCACCGAGGCCCGCGACGCCGACGTCGCCTTCCGCGACCTGCTGCCGACGCTGTGCACCGAGCTGGACTGGGACACCGCGACGCTCTGGCAGCCCGATCGGACGACCGGCACCCTGTCCCACGCCGGGACGTGGACCGCGCCCGGCCAGGAGCCGGGCGCCCTGCACACCGCATCCCGTGAACTGCGCTTCCGCCGTGGCACGGGCCTCCCGGGGATCGTCTGGACCCGCCGGTCGCCCGTGGCCGTCGAGAACCTGTGGGAGGACCCGTCGTTCATCCGGGCCGAGGCGGCGCGCGCCGACGGGATCCGCAGCGGCGTGGCCTTCCCCGTGGTGCACGGTGACGAGCTGCTCGCGGTGTGCGAGCTGTTCTCACGGGAGGAGCGGCCGGTGCCGGCCGAGCTGCTCGACGTGCTGGCCCACGCCGGCCGGCAGATCGGCCAGTTCCTCGGCCGGCTGCGCGCCGAGTCGGAGGTCCGCCGGCTCGCCGACACCCTGCAGCGCAGCCTGCTGCCCTCGCACCTGCCGGCCATCCGCGGCGTCCAGCTGGCCGCCCGCTACCGGCCCGGCGGGGGCGCCGGGCTGGTGGGCGGCGACACCTACGACGTCATGCCGCTGCCCGACGGTCGCTGGATGGTGCTCATCGCCGACGTCTGCGGCACCGGCGCCGAGGCCGCCGCCGTCACCGCGCTGACCCGGCACACCGCCCGTGCGGCGGCCAGCCCCGCGGCCGAGACGACGGCCGGCCCGGCCGAGGTGCTGCGCGCGGTCAACGCGGCGCTGCTGCGCGAGCAGACCGGCGGCCCGCTGCGCTTCGTCACCGCCGTCTGCCTGATGCTCTCCCCCGGTCCCGGTGGCGTCCGCGCGACCGTCGGCGTGGCCGGCCACCCGCTGCCGGTGCTCGCCTGCCCCGACGGCCCGCGGGAGGTCGGGGTGCCCGGCCACCCGCTGGGGATCTCCCCCGACCTCGACGTCCCGGTGGTGGAGGTCGAGCTCCCGCCGGGGACGACGATGGTGCTCTACACCGACGGGGTCACCGAGGCCCGCGACGACACCGGTGCGCAGTTCGGCGACGAGGGACTGCTCCGGGTGCTCGGCGGGCTCCCCGGGGACGCGGAGGCGACCGTCGAGGCGGTCACCGCCGCGGTGGAGGAGCGGCTGCGTCACTCCCGCTACGAGGCCGACGACCTCGCCGTCCTCGCCCTCGCGGTCCCGGCTTAGTCCCGTCGCGGGCGGCCCGTCCCGGATCGAGACGACGGCCGGTTCCTCCGGCTGCCGGTTCCGGGAGGACCGGGGAACGGGTCGTCCCCGGCGTGGTCGGCGCGGGTCGCCGTACGGTGGCGGCGTGGCTCGGGTGGCGGTGGTGGGCGCCGGCCTGGGTGCCCTGGCGGCTGCGGCCCGGCTGGCCGCCCTCGGCCACGCGGTGACCGTGCTGGAGCAGGCGCCGCAGGTCGGGGGCAAGCTCGGCTGGTACGCCCGCAACGGGCACGGCTTCGACACCGGGCCGAGCCTGGTCACCCTCCCGCAGCTCTACCGCGACCTCTTCGCGGCCACCGGCGGGCCGCTGGAGGACGCCGTCGACCTGGTGCGCCTGGACCCGGCCGTCGCCTACCGCTTCGCCGACGGGACACGGCTGTCGGTGCCGGGCGACGCCGCTGCGGTCCCCGCCGCGCTGGACGCCGCACTGGGCGCCGGTAGCGGCGCCCAGTGGTCGGCGCTGATGGCCCGGGCCGCGGCGATGTGGCGGGTCACCGAGCAGCCGTTCCTGCGGTCCCCGCTGGCCGGCGCGGCCACGCTGGCCCGGCTGGCCCGCAGCGGCTCCGACGTCGCGACGGTCGCGCCGTGGCGCACGCTGCGCGGCCTGGGGACGGCGTACCTGCGCGACCCGCGGCTGCGCACGCTGCTCGACCGCTACGCCACCTACTCCGGCTCCGACCCGCGGCGTGCGCCGGCGGTGCTGGCGACGGTGCCCCACGTCGAGCAGGCCTTCGGCTCCTGGTACGTGCGCGGCGGGCTGCGCCGGCTGGCCCAGGCGGTGGCGCAGCGCGCGGTCGAACACGGTGCGGTCGTGCGCACCGGGACCACCGTGGAGCAGGTGCTGGTGGAGGGCGGCCGGGCCGCGGGTGTGCGGCTGGCCGGCGGGGAGGTGCTGCGGGCCGACGTCGTGGTCTCCGGTGCCGACGCCGCGGCGCTCTACGCCGACCTGCTCCCCGCCTCCCGCCCGACCCGGCGGGTGCGCCGCGACCTGGCCCGGAGCACGCCGTCCCTCTCGGGGTTCGTGCTGCTGCTGGCACTGCGCGGGCGGACGCCGGGGATCGCGCACCACACCGTCCTCTTCCCCGACGACTACGACGCCGAGTTCGACGCGGTCTTCGGCGTCGGCCGGCACCGCGGCGCCCCGCAGCCGGTCGCCGACCCCACCGTGTACGTCAGCGCGCCCGACGACCCGGCGACCCGGCCGGACGACGACAGCGAGTCGTGGTTCGTGCTGGTCAACGCGCCCCGGCACGACCCGGCCGGCGGGGTGGACTGGGACGCTCCGGGGCTCGCCGACCGGTACGCGCAGCAGGTGCTCGGGGTCATGGCCCGCCGCGGCCTCGACGTCCGCGACCGGGTGCGCTGGTGCGTCGTCCGCACGCCGGCCGACCTGGAGCGCGACACCCGCAGCGTCGGCGGCTCCATCTACGGGACGTCGAGCAACGGCGCCCGGGCGGCGTTCCTGCGGCCCGGCAACGCCTCACCCGTGCCCGGGTTGTTCCTGGTCGGAGGCTCGGCGCACCCCGGTGGCGGCCTGCCGCTGGTCGCCCTCTCGGCGGAGATCGTCGCCGGCCTCGTCGGTCCGGCCTGACCCGTCCCCGTCAGCGCACCGGCCGACCCGCTCGGCGTCCCAGGGCGAGCGCACGGGACCGGCTGCGACCCGGACCTGCCCGGTGGGCTTGCCGCCAGGCAGCTCATTCCGGCACCATTGTTCTAGTTGAACTAGAACAACAAGGAGGTCCTGGTGCCGCGCATCCCCCTGATCGCCGTCGGGTCGCCGCTCCTGGCAACGGGCGCGGTGGCCCTCGCTGCGCTGGCCTGGCGCGACCGGTTCCCTGCGGGGGTGGCCTCGCACGTCGGTCCCGGCGGACTCGTCGACGGCGTCACCACAGCCAGGACGTTCGCCGCGACAGCACTGACGATCGGCGTCGGCCTGGCCGTGCTGTGGGGCCTGGTGGCCCGCAGCGTGCGGGGCAACCCGACCGGGCTGCGGGTGCTCGCGGCCGCCTCGGTGGGCTCAGCCGCCGTGCTCACCGCCGGCCCTGCGGTCCTGCTCGTCACCAGCCTCGACCGCGGCCGCGTCCTGGGGGAGCCGGCAACCGGGTGGCTGCTGCCGGTGGTCGTCCTGGCGCTGGCTGCGGGGAGCCTGCTGGGGTGGGCGCTGGCGCGGGTACCGGCTCCGGCCGAGGCGCGGCAGCCCCCGCCACCGGACGCGCCCCGGGTCGAGCTGCCGGCGGGTGGTCGCGCCGTGTGGACCCGCGTGGTGGCGGCCCGCCCGATGCTGGCCGGCGCCGTGACGCTGGCCGCGCTGGGCGTGGTGCTGTCGGCCGCCGTCAGCCCCGGCGCCGGCGTCCCGGCCCTGGTGGTCGCCGCCCTGCTGGCCCCGACCACCTCCGTCCGCGTCACCGTCGACCACTCCGGGGTGAGCGTCCGCGCCACCCTCGTCCCGCGTCCCCGCGTGCACGTGCCGCTGGCCCGCGTGGTCCGCGCCGGGCGGTCCGACGTCCGGGCTCGGGAGCTGGGCGGCTGGGGGCTGCGGATGCGTGGCGAGCGGACGGCGGTCGTCCTCCGGAGCGGCGAGGCGCTCGACCTGGAGCTCACCGACGGGTCCCGCCTCCTCGTCACCGTCGACGACGCCGCGACCGCCGCCGCCCTGGTCAACACCCTCGCCGAGCGGAGCCGGGTGTGCTGATCGGGATCGACCCGGCCGCGCAGGTCCCGCTGGGCGACCAGGTGGCCGCGGCGGTCCGCCGGAACATCGCCACGGGCGCGATCGGCCCCGGCGACCGGCTGCCGGCGGCCCGCGACCTGGCCGCCTCGCTCGACGTCAACGTGCACACGGTGCTGCGCGGATACCAGCTGCTGCGGGACGAGGGGTTGATCGAGCTGCGCCGTGGCCGGGGGGCGGTCGTCAGCGCGGCGGCGACGGCAGACGGAGCGGAGCTGGCCGAGGCCACCGGCCGGCTGGTCGCCGCGGCACGCCGACTCGGCCTGGCAGAGGCGGACGTCCTGGAGACCGTGCGGCAGGCGCTGCGCCGGCCCACGACCGCCCCACCCGGCTGACGGCCTGCGGGGGTGGGGAGGACGGGGCCCTCCCCACGAGGGGCGGGGCAGGAGGTCCTCCCTCAGCTGCGGGCGGCGCCGTAGCCCAGCAGGGCGGCCAGGCCGAGCGCACTGCGTGGGGCGTAGGCCGACCGCCACAGCCCGCCGTGCACCGCCGCGTACGCCTCGTCCTGCCACGGCTGCTCGTGCGCCGGACCGCCGCCGGTGTGCAGGTCGTGCACCAGCAACGCGGCCATGAGCACGTTGGACGTCGCCGGCTCGAAGACCTCGACGCCGAACCGGTGCGCGCCTGCGTAGGCCGCCGCGAGTGCGCGGTTCTTCAGCACCGAGCGGGTACGGGTCGGCGGCGCGACGTTCATCGACACCGTCGTCCCGGCGGCCCGGGCGACCGTTGCCCGCCACCGCTGCAACCGCTTGGCCAGCGCGTAGTTCGGCCCCTGCTGGGCCACCAGGCTGTCGAGGACGCCGGGGTCGCTGCCCGGCAGGTACGCGCGCTGCAGCAGCCGCCCGGCCGACAGCGTCCGCAGCGGCCGGCCCAGCAGCTTCGCCGCCCGTGACCGCCCGGCGTAGGCACGCACCGACTGCGCCACCGCGTCCGGCGGGACGGCGAAGACGTCGGTCGGCGTGGCGAGGAAGGCCAGCGCGACGTCGTTCCGGGCCGCGGCCAGCCGGACGGTCAGCGCGTCGACCGCCGTCGACACGCGCACGTTGGTGGCGCCGTCGGCGTAGACGTAGTCGCCGAGCACCAGGTGCCCCGGCAGGCCGGTCAGCCAGTCGGCGACGGCGGGCACCTCGGTGATCAGGTCCGCGCCGACGTCCTCCCCGGCGACCGGGTACAGCAGCGTCCCGGCGCCGCGGCGGGCGGTGTCGAGCACCCGCTCCCACAGCTGCGGGCGGGGCAGGTCGATCCCGGCCACCCGCGCGCCCCAGCGCAGCAGCGCGGTCAGCGGCCCCATCTCCGCACCGGCGCCGAGCACGACGACGGTGGTGCCCGGCAGCGCCAGCCACTCCGGGTGCGCGATCACGGTGCGCACCGCCTCGGCGGCCGAGGGCTCCACGATCCCGTTCTCGACCCAGGCGTCGAGCCGGCGCCGCAGCGCGTCGCCGCGCAGCCGCTCGCCACGGAAGGGCAGCGACAGCTCCGGCTCGTGCTCGGCGGTGCCGATGACCTCCGCCGTGCCGAGGACGCGGCCGGCCGGTGCGGCGGCCAGGTCGCCCAGCGCGGTCTCCGCGCCGTCCGGGCCGGCCACCCGCATCCGCCGGTGCAGCGAGGCCAGCCCCGCATCGGCGATCGTCAGCGCCGCCTCCCGCGAGGCGATCCCGGCCTCCACCAGCCGGCGGAAGTGCGGCAGGTAGCCGGCCCGCCAGTTCGTCTCCCGCTCGGCGGCGCCGGCACCGGCCGGGTCGACCGGCCGCAGCGCGTCGGCGACGACGGCCCGGCCGAGGGCAGCGGTGCTGCGCCGGCCGTCCGGCCCGGCGGGGAAGACGACGCCGAGGTCCGCCATCAGTCGACCACCGACGACGCGTCGACCGGCGCACCGGCCTCCAGCCAGCGCAGCAGGATGCGCGCACCGAAGCCGGTGCCGCCCTTGACCACCTCGGCCTCGTCGGACCCGGCGCGGGCCGGCCCCGCGACGTCCAGGTGCGCCCACGGCAGGTCCCCGGCGAAGGGCCGCAGGAACAGCGCGGCGGTCGTGCCACCGGGGTTGCCCGGCGCGTTGTTCGCGTCGGCCACGGCGCTGTCGAGCAGGTCGGCGTGCTCCTCGGCCAGCGGCATCCGCCACACCGGCTCGCCGGCGTGGCCGGCGGCGGTGCGCAGCGCGTCGGCCAACCCGTCGCTCGTCGCGTACAGCCCCGCGGTGCGGGTGCCGAGGGCGACCTTCATCGCCCCGGTCAGCGTGGCGACGTCGACCAGCACTGTGGCGCCCAGCTCCAGCCGCCCCCACGCCAGCCCGTCGGCGAGCACCATCCGGCCCTCGGCGTCGGTGTTGAGCACCTCCGTCGTCCGGCCGCCGACGTGCCGCACGACGTCGGCCGGGCGGTAGGACGAGCCGGATACGGCGTTCTCCGCGGCCGGGACGACGGCGGTGACCGTCACCGGCAGCTCCAGCCGGGCCGCGGCGTCCACCGCGGCCAAGACGGCGGCGCCGCCGGCCATGTCGGTCTTCATCTCGCGCATGCCGGCGTTGGGCTTGATCGAGATGCCGCCGGTGTCGAAGGTGATCCCCTTGCCGACCAGCACGACGTGCCCCGCCCTGGCGCCCGGCGGGCGGGAGCTCGCCACGACCACCCGGGGTGGGCTGGCCGAGCCGCCGCCCACGGCGAGCACACCACCGAAGCCGCCGGCCCGCAGCTCCTCGGGGCCGAGCACGGTGACCGTCACGTGCGGCAGCCCGCCCAGCCGCTCGACGGCCCGGTCGGCCAGCCAGGCCGGGTCCTTGGTGTTGCTGGGGGTGTTGACCAGGTCGCGGGCCCAGGCGACCGCGGAGCCGGTCACCTCGCCGGCCCGCGCGGCGGTGGTGACCGCCGGGTCCGTGCCGTCGGCGACGACGACCGTGACGGTCTGCAGCCGCGGCGGGTGCGGCGCCGAGGTCTCCCGGAAGCGGTAGCCGGCCAGCAGCGCGGCCTCCACGGCGACGCGCACCTCCTCCGCACCCGCGGGGGCGGCCGGCTCGTCCAGCGGCAGCACCAGCCGGCGCGCACCGTGCTCGGCGAGGGTCTGCGCGCGGCGGACGGCGGTGGCCACGTACCCGCGCAGGTCCGGCAGCGTCGCGTCGCCGATCCCGACGGCGACCACGCTGCGCGGCCGGCGGCCGGGGACCGGCAGGTCGGTGACGTTCCCCGGGCGGCCGGTGTTGCCGGTGTCGGCCAGCGCGCCGGCGAGCAGACCGGCGTCGACCGGTGCGCCCGCGGCGGTGAGCCACGCGGGCAGCGTGGCACCGCTGCCCACCGGCACGGCCAGGACGTCGTCCTCGCCGAGCGCCGGGAGTTCGGTGCGGACCTCGACCCGCGGCAACGGCGCGGCCCCGGTCGCCGGCGTGCTGCCGGCGGCCGGGGCCGCGTCGTCCTGCGCGGGGCTGCCCGGGGGCAGGTGCGCTGCGGTGTTCAGCTGGTCGCGCCCTTCAGGGCCTCGGAGAGGGCCGCCGCCTCGTCGGGCGACAGCTCGACGACGAGACGGCCGCCGCCTTCGAGCGGAACGCGCATGACCAGGCCGCGCCCTTCCTTGGTGACCTCGAGGGGACCTTCACCCGTGCGCGGCTTCATGGCCGCCATGCGTGCCTCCTTCGTCGGCCGAGCGCAGCCCGTGGGCTGCTCACGGCGTCGTCGATGCTGTGAGCTCCGCCCACATGATCCCGTATCCCACGCGCAGGTCCAACCCGAGCCCCCCGTTCGTAGGCGCTCCAGGTCGTCGCGGGGCTCAGGAGCGGCCCGCGCCCGGGGGCCCGCCCTGAGCCCGCGGAGGGTGGGGGACGGGGGGAGGGACCCCCTCCCCTCACCACTCGCAGGCTCGTGGGGGGACCCTGCAGGGGCCGGCCTCGGGACGGGGCCGCGGCGGGACCCTGCAGCAGGCCGTCTCACGGGGTCGCACGGAAGCAGGTGGCCACGTGGTCGTCGACCATCCCCGTCGCCTGCATGAGGGCGTAGGCGGTCGTCGCGCCGACGAAGACGAAGCCGCGGCGCTTCAGCTCGCGGGCCATCGCGGTCGACTCCGGACTGGTCGCCGGGACGTCGGCGAGGGTGGCCGGGCGGGGCCGCGGAGTCGTCGGCGCGAAGGACCACAGCAGCGCCGACAGGCCCTCGGGGACCCGCTGGGCGGCGCGGGCGTTGCCGATGGCGGCGGCGATCTTGGCGCGGTTGCGGACGATGCCGGCGTCGGCGAGCAGCCGCGCCTCGTCGTCGGCGCCGAACTCGGCCACCGCGTCGATCGAGAAGCCGGCGAAGGCGGCCCGGAACGCGGGGCGCTTGCGCAGGATGGTGATCCAGGACAGCCCCGACTGGAACGCCTCGAGGCAGAGCCGCTCGAAGAGGGCGTCGTCGCCGTGCAGCGGCGTCCCCCACTCCTCGTCGTGGTAGGTCACGTACTCGGGGGCGCTGTCGCCCCATGCACATCTGACCAGCCCTGCACAGCGGGTGCGCTCGTCCACGCCCGGCACGCTAGCCACCGGCACTGACGACGGTGGTCAGCCCAGGCCCACACCCACGGCACCGGTCCGCAGGTCCTTGGTGTAGAGGTCGCGCAGCCGGTTGACGTCGGACGCGGTCAGCGGCTGCGACGTCGTCACCAGCACCCGGTCGCCGGTGACCGCCAGCAGCCGCCCGTACTCGGCCGGCGTGATCGCGCCGGTGGGGCCGGTGGTGGGCCGCCCGGAGGCGTCGGCGGTCACCAGCACGAGCGGCCCGGCGACGCCGCCGTCGAGGTCGCGCCGGTAGTGGTCGGTGTGCCCGTTGGTGTCGGCCGGCAGCGCGGCCGCGGCGGTGGAGTAGTAGGCGTAGCGGCCGGTCGGGTCGAGCTCGACCTGGTGCTCCCACACCGTCGTCTGCCCCGTCCCCAGAGGGACGACGGCGCCGGTGACGGTGTCCACGCGGTACGCCAGCCCGGTCGACCAGGTCTGCGCGGGGAAGTTCGTGGTGACGCGGTTGCTGGTGACCAGGGCGACGTAGCGCCCGTCGTCGCTGACCGCCAGGTCGCCGGTGTCGCGGTAGACGGCGAACGGGAGCATCCGGCCGGTGGAGGTGGTGACCTGGGAGACCACCCGCAGCTCCCCCGCGCCCGCCCCGGACAGCGTCTTGCGGTGGGCGACCACGCCGGAGGCGCTGTCGGCGCCGAAGACGGCGAACCGGCCGTCCGGGGTCAGCGCCAGGGCCGGGCCCGTGGCGGGGCCGCTGAGCTCGCCGCCGGTGGTGGTCGTGGAGACCCGGGTGACCGTCCCGTCGGAGAGCCGCTTGGCGAAGACGTCGACCCGGTTGTTGCTGTCGCCGGCGACGAGGTCCGCCCGCGCCGAGTAGAAGAGCACCAGGTCGCCGTCGCCCGACACCGCCACCGACGGGCCGGTGGCGTAGACCGACGCCGCGGGCTGCAGCACGGTGCCGGCCACCGACGGGGAGGCGGTGCCGCCCTGAGGGGCGCTCACCAGGGTCCAGCTGCGGGCGGCGACGTCGAACCGGTAGACGTCGGCCAGCCCGTTGGTGTCGCGCGGGTCCAGGGCCGCGGTCGTGGCCAGGACGACGGAGCGCCCGTCGTCGCTGACCGCCGGGACGCTGGTGTTGGTCGCGTCGCCCGCGCCGGTGGCGGTCGCCGGCAGCGGGGCGATCCGCGTCCGGGTGCCGGCGGTGCGGTCGACGACGTACAGCTCGTAGGCGGTGTTGGTGTCCGACGGCTCGAGGCGGGCGCGGGTGCCGACGACGACGAACCGGCCGTCGCTGCTCGCGGCCACGCCGCCGCTCTCCCCCGCCCCCTCGGCCGGGACGACGGCGTAGGCCGGGGTCACCGACACCGCGGCGGAGCGCGCCGAGACGTTGCCCGCGGCGTCGACCGCCACGACGGTGAACGCGTACGTCGTGTCGTTGGCCAGGCCGGTCACCGTTCCCGAGGTCCCCGGCGCCGGCACGGTGGCGACGGTGCTCCCGTCGGCGGCCAGCACCCGGTGCTCGACGACGTCGGCGCCCCCGGCGTCCCACCGCAGCTCGGCCTGCCGGTTCCCCGGGACGGCGGCCACGCCGGTCGGCGCCGGCGGCGGGGTGAGGTCGGCCGGGGTGGCGCTCGCGGTCGCGGGGTCGGAGCGGTTGCCGCCGGCGTCCACGGCGACCAGCGCGTAGGCGTAGCTGCGGTCGTTGACCAGCCTGCGATCGGTGTAGGTGGTCCCGGTCGGGGTGGCGATCTGCACCCCGTCGCGCAGCAGCACGTACCCGGCCAGGTCGGGCTCGGTGTTCGCCGTCCAGGTGAGCGCGACCTCCCCGTCGCCGCCGACGGCAGTGAACCCCTCCGGTACGGCCGGGGGGAGGTCGACGGGCGTGGCGCCGGCCGTCGCGGAGGCGGAGCGGTTGCCGCGGGCGTCCACCGCGACCAGCGCGTAGGCGTAGCTGCGGTCGTTGACCAGCCCGGGATCGGTGTACGTCGTGCCGGTCGGGGTGGCGACTTCCACCCCGTCGCGCAGCAGCACGTACCCGGCCAGGTCGGGCTCGGTGTTCGCCGTCCAGGTCAGCGTGACCCGCCCCTCGCCCGGCACGGCGGTGAACCCGGTCGGCCGGGCCGGCGGGGTGAGGTCGGTGGGGGTGGCGCTCGCGGTCGCGGCGTCGGAGCGGTTGCCGCCGGCGTCCACGGCGACCAGCGCGTAGGCGTAGCTGCGGTCGTTGACCAGCCCGGGATCGGTGTACGTCGTGCCGATCGGGGTGGCGATCTGCACCCCGTCGCGCAGCAGCACGTACCCGGCCAGGTCCGGCTCGGTGTTCGCCGTCCAGGAGAGCGCGACCCGCCCGTCGCCGGCGGTGGCGACCAGCCCGGTGGGTGCGGCCGGCGCCGACCGGTCCGCCGGGGCCACCGTCGCTGCGGTGGAGGAGGCCGACCGGTTGCCGTGGGTGTCGACGGCGACCACCGCGTAGCTGTGGGCGGCGCCGTCGACGGGACTGCCGTCGACGTGGGTCGTCCCCGCGACGCTCGCGATCTCCGCGCCGTCGCGCAGCACGACGTAGCCGGCGAGGTCGGGCTCGGCGTTCGCCGTCCACGAGAGGCTGACCCGGCCACCGCTCTCCACCGCGGTCACGCCCCGGGGCGCGGCCGGCGGGGTGAGGTCGGTGGGCGTGGCCGACGCCGTCGCGGCGGCGGAGACGTTGCCGGACGTGTCGACGGCGACCAGCGCGTAGCCATAGGTGGTGTCGTTGACCACGGCGGTGTCGGTGTAGGTCGTCGCGCCGGTCACCGTGGCCAGGACGGCGCCGTCGCGCAGCACCCGGTAGGCGGCCAGGTCGGTCTCGCCGTTCGCCGTCCAGGTGAGGTCGACCCGCCCGTCGCCGCGGGTGGCGGTGAAGCCGGTCGGCCGGGCCGGGGCGGTGCGGTCCGCGGGCGTCGCGCGCACCGTCTCCGACGGGGCGGAGGCGTTGTCGTGGGTGTCGACGGCGACCAGCGCGTAGCCGTAGGTGGTGTCGTTGACCACGGCGGTGTCGGTGTAGGTCGTCGCGCCGGTCACCGTGGCCAGGACGGCGCCGTCGCGCAGCACCCGGTAGGCGGCCAGGTCGGTCTCGCCGTTCGCCGTCCACGACAGGTCGACCCGCCGGTCGGAGGCGGTGGCGGCCACGCCGGTGGGCGGCGCCGGGGCGTTGAGCTCGTGCGGGGTCGCGGTCACCGCGGCCGACGAGGTCGACCGGTTGCCGTGGGTGTCCACCGCGGCCAGCGTGTAGCGGTAGGTGGTGTCGTCGACCAGCCGGGTGTCGGTGTACGTCGTCGCGCCGCTGACGGTGGCGACCTCGACGCCGTCGCGCAGCACCCGGTAGGAGGCCAGGTCGGGCTCGGCGTTCGCCGTCCAGGAGAGGGTCACCTGGCCGTCGCCGCGGACGGCGGTCAGCCCGGTGGGCGCGGCCGGCGGGGTGAGGTCGGTGGGCGTGACCTGGACCGCGGCCGAGGGCGCCGACCGGTTCCCGTGGCCGTCGACGGCGACCAGCGTGTACGTGTACGTCCGGTCGTTGACCAGCCCGGGGTCCAGGTGCGTCGTGCCGGTGACCGTGGCGACCTCGACGCCGTCGCGCAGCACCCGGTAGGAGGCCAGGTCGGGCTCGGTGTTCGCCGTCCAGGACAGGCCGGCCCGGCCGTCCCCCCGGCCGCCGACGAGGCCGGTCGGCGCCGCGGGCGCGGTGAGGTCGGTCGGCGTCGCGCTGACCGCGGGCGCCGAGGAGGCCGACCAGTTGTCCGACGTGTCGTGCGTCTGCACCGTGTAGACGTAGGTGCGGTCGTTGAGCAGCCCGGTGTCGGTCCAGCCGGCGGTAGCGCGCCCGGCGAGCAGGCGGCTGACGTCGACGCCGTCGCGGAGCACGCGGTAGCCGTCCGCATCGTGGTCGGCACTGTTGGCCGTCCAGGACAGCGTGACCCGGCCATCGCCGCGGGCAGCGCTCACCCCAGTGGGGGCGGCCGGTGCGACGGTGTCCCGCGGCGTGCCGGGGACGGGGCCGCTGGGCTGGCCCACGTACGTGGTGGGGATCAGCAGGACCGTCCCCGTCGTCACGGTCCGGACGGTGATCGTGTACTGCTGACCGTTCACCAGTTCGGTCAGGGTCGCGGTCCTGGTGGAGGCGTTCGTCGTGACCCGCGGCTGGGTCTCCCCGTTCACGAAGACCTGGTACCCGCTCGTCGCGGTCTCGGCCGACGCGGACCAGGAGACGGCGAGCGCGCGGTCGGCCGGGGTCACCACGACGCTCTCCGGCGGTGCCGGGTCCTGGGTGCTGACCGTGTCCAGCCGCGGTGCCGGCACGGGCTGCCCGCCCAGCGCCACGGTCAGCACGGCGAGGACGACGGCCAGCAGCCGCAGCAGGCGGCTCCGGGAGCGCCCGGCCGCCCGCTGAGCAGCGCCGACGTCCCGCATCTGTCGCGTCCCTCCTGCCGAGGACCCCCGCGGACCGGCGGGTGCCTGAGTCGTCCTCGACACGCACCGGGCCGTTGCTTGAGCCGAGCCCGAGGGCATCCCGCCCGGACGGGGCAATCAGGGGACGGCGGCGTCCACGTCCCCCAGCTCGGCACGGGCCCGGCGCACTGGGCTGCGGCGGGTGGCCAGCACGCAGCCGAGCACCACGACCGGCAGGCCGACCGCCAGGCCGAGGGTGAACGGCTCGTCCAGCAGCAGCACGCCGAGCAGCACCGCGACCGCCGGGTTGAGGAAGGTGATGACCAGCGCCCGCTGCGGGCCGACCTCGCGGATCAGGGCGAAGAACAGCGCGAGCGCGACGGCGGTGCACACGACGCCCAGGACGAGCACGGCCAGCAGCGCGTCGGCGGGGGCCCGCGCCGCCTCGTCGAGCCGGGGGACGGCGAACGGCGCGTAGACCGCCGCGGTGACGGTGAGCGCGACGGCGCTCGCGGCCACCCCCGGCACGTCGGGCAGCGACCGTTCGACGATGAGCGGCGCGGTCGCGTACCCGACGACGACCAGCCCGACCGCGAGCAGCGGCAGCGGCGCGATCCCCTCGACGTCCAGACCGAGCAGCACCGCGATGCCGGCCACGCCCAGGCCCATGCCGAGCAGGCGCACCCGGCCGAGCCGGTCCTCGCCTCCGGTCAGCCGGCCGACCAGCGCGGCGACGAACGGCACCCCGGCGACGAGCAGCCCGGTGAGCGAGCTGGACAGCGTCTGCTCCGCGTAGGCCAGCAGCAGCCACGGGCCGGTCATCTCCAGGACCGTGAAGGCCAGCAGCGGCCGCCAGCGGCGCAGCGCCGGGCCCAACTGGCCGCGGGCGACGGTCCACGGCAGCAGCAGCGCCGCCCCCAGCACGCACCGGCCGAAGACCACGACCACCGGCGGCAGCTCCTCGACGGCCACCTTGATCAGCAGGTACGGCACGCCCCAGACGAGCGACATCGCGAGGAACAGCGCCCACCCCCGTCGGCTCACCGTTGCCCCCGCGCCCCGCCGCACTCCCGCACCCCGCCATCCTGCCCGGGCGTTTCCCGGCCTCCGCACCGGGCACCGCCCGACGGTGAGCGCTGCCCCTCCCGTGCCCGGCCGGCGGCCGGCGGCCTCGGGGCTGCTGGTCGGCGCCGGTCTCATGGGCTCGGTCGACGAGATCGTCTTCCACCAGCTCCTGGCCTGGCACTCGTTCTACGACCGCGCCGGGGGCACGGCCGGCCTGGTCTCCGACGGCCTGCTGCACGCCGCGACGCTCTCGGCGGTGGTCGCCGGGCTGGCGCTGCTGGCCGACCTCCGCCGCCGCGGCGCGTTCGACGCCGTCCGCTGGTGGGCGTTCGTGCTGCTGGGTGCCGGCGCCTTCCAGCTCTGGGACGGCGTGGTCGACCACAAGCTGCTGCGGGTGCACCAGGTCCGCTACGGCGTCGACCTCACCGGCTACGACCTGGCCTGGAACGCCTCAGCCGTCGTGCTGCTCCTGGCCGGCGCAGCGCTGCTCGTCCGGGCCCGCCGCCGCGCCGTCCGGTGACCGCCGTGTGCGTCGCCGTCCTGCTGGGCGCCGGCGCACTCCACGTCGCGGCCGGCCGGCGGACCCCGTGGCCCCTCCTCCGGACGGTGTCCTGGCTGGCCGGCCTGGCCGCGGCCGGTGCCGGGTCCGTCCTCTCCGCCGCCCACGGCGACCTGCGCCTCCACATGGCCGGGCACCTGCTGCTGGGCATGGTGGCGCCGCTGCTGCTGGTGCTGGCCGCCCCGGTCACGCTGGCGCTGCGGGCGCTGCCGGTCGTGGCGGCCCGGCGGCTGAGCCGCGTGCTGCGGTCCCCGCCGCTGCGGTGGGCGACCGACCCGCTGGTCGCCGTCCCGGCCAACGCCGCCGGGCTGTGGGTGTTGTACGGCACCGGTCTGCACGCCGCCGTCGTCCACCGTCCGGCGCTGGCCGCGCTCGTGGCGCTGCACGTGCTGGTGAGCGGGTACCTCGCGACCGCGGCGGTGCTGGCCGTGGACCCGGCGCCGCACCGTCGCGGGGTCGGGGTGCGCGCCGGCGCCCTGGCCGCCGGCGCGGCCGCGCACGACGTCCTGGCGAAGTGGCTGTACGCCACTGCCCTGCCGGGGGTGCCGTTCGCCGCGGAGGGCGCCCGGCTGATGTGGGACGGCGGCACCGTCGTCACGCTGGTGGTCGCCGGGGTGCTGTGGCGGCGCTGGTACGTCAGCCGCGCCGCCGTCCGCGCCGCCGGACCGCCCACGGCCGCCGTCGCCGAGCCAGCATGAGGGCGTGGATGCCGCCGACCGCCTCGCCGCCCTCGCCGACGCCCTCGCCGGCGAGCCCGGCGTGACCCCGCCCGACACCAGCGGCCCCCGCCGGTTCGGCTCGCGGGCGCTCAAGGTCGACGGCGCGGCCTTCGCGATGGTGGTGCGCGGCGCGCTGGTGCTCACGCTGCCCGCGGACCGCGTCGCCGGGCTCCTGGCCGACGGGCGCGGCGGGCCGTTCGGCGGCCGGGGGCGGCCCTACCGCGAGTGGGTCGCGCTGGCCGACGGCGAGCCGGACACCGACCTGCCGCTGGCCCGCGAGGCCCTCGCGTTCACCCGCACCCGGCGGGGCGCCGTTCCCTGACCGTCGGGGCTCAGCGGGCGGTCCGGCCGGTGTAGCGGCGCGCGAAGTCGGCGAAGCGGTGCAGCGAGAGGCGGATCCCCGCCACCGCGGCCGGCTTGACCAGCGGCCAGCCCAGCTGCCCGAGCGGGCCGAAGGGCAGCCACAGCTGCTCGGTCCAGGTCAGGAGGGAACCCGCGCCCTGGGGGGCGACCTCGAAGGTGCCCGGCCCGCGCACGATCCGGCCGGTGTGCTGGACGACGGCGCGCCGCGGCGGGTCCCACTCGGTGATCACCATCGTGTCCAGGACGCCCAGGCGCCGTCCCCGCACGGGTAGGCCGGTGCGGGCCGCGAGCCGGCCCCCGACCGCGTGCGGGTCCCCGCCGGTGACCTCCACGTCGGTGAGCAGCATCCACTCCCCCTGGCGGGTCCAGTCGGTGAGCGCCGCCCACACCTGCTGCGGCGGCGCGTCGACGACCACCGTCTCCACCAGTTCACGCATCGGCGCGCGCTCCGTTCCCACCAGCGCCCGCGCCCGACGGCGGGGCGGCGTCCGTGCCGGGCGGGTGCCCGGACTGCTCCAGCCGGGCGCGCAGCGCCGCGGTCGCCGCGTCGCGCTCCTCGAGTGCCCGGGCCAACTGCTCGAGCAGCCAGTCGACCTCGGTCATCCGGTAGCCCCGGACGGTCACCGACATGCGCACCCCGCGGACGTCGTCCGCGGTGACCGGCCGGTCCTCGGGCAGCTCCAGCGGCGAGCGGTCGGGGTCGGCCGGGGGCTGGGTCTCCCCCCGGCCGAGCAGCACCGAGCCGCCGAGGAACAGCAGCCCGCCGACCACCGCGACGGTGAGGACGAAGACGACCGCCTCGAGCACCTCGACCTCAGTCCCTTCCCCCGGCTGTCGTCACGCGTCGCTCGGCGCGTCGTCGATGGGGAAGGCACGCATCCCGCCGCCGTTGTCGCCGGCCTGCCGTGCCTTCTCGGCCTCCTGGACGATCCGCACGACCTCGTCGACGTCGTCGGTGACGGTGAACAGGTCCAGGTCGCTGTCCTTGATGGTGGCCGCGGGCACCATCGTCGTCCGCAGCCAGTCGACCAGGCCCGACCAGTACTCCGACCCGAACAGCACGACCGGGAACCGGGTCACCTTGCGGGTCTGCACCAGGGTGAGCGCCTCGAAGAGCTCGTCGAGGGTGCCGAAGCCGCCGGGCAGGATGACGAAGGCCTGCGCGTACTTCACGAACATCGTCTTGCGGACGAAGAAGTAGCGGAACGCGATGCCGACGTCGACCCACTCGTTGAGCTCCTGCTCGAACGGCAGCTCGATGCCCAGGCCGACCGAGAGCCCGCCGGCCTCCGACGCGCCGCGGTTGGCCGCCTCCATCGCGCCCGGACCGCCGCCGGTGATGACCGCGTACCCGGCCTCGGCCAGCGCCGCGCCGATCGCCACGCCGGAGGCGTAGTGCGGCGAGTCCTGCGGGGTGCGGGCGCTGCCGAAGACGCTCACCGCGCGCGGCAGCTCGGCCAGCAGCCCGAAGCCCTCGACGAACTCGCTCTGGATGCGGAGGACGCGCCACGGGTCGGTGTGCACCCAGTCGGTGGGGCCGCGGCGGTCGAGCAGCCGCGCGTCGGTCGTCGTCCCCTGCAGGCGGGGGTCGGGCTCACCGCCGCGCAGCATCACCGGGCCGCGGTGGCGGGTGGGCCGCGGCTTGCGGCCGCCGGCGGGCTCGGGCGTGGTCGTCATGCAGAACTCCCGGAGAGATGGGCGACGAGCGCGTCCTCGGCCGGCTGCAGCCGGTCGACCAGGACGTGCTCCTCGCGGGTGTGGGCCAGCTGCGGGTCGCCGGGGCCGTAGTTGACGGCGGGGATGCCGAAGGCGGCGAAGCGGGCGACGTCGGTCCAGCCGAGCTTGGCCCGCGCCGGCCGGCCGACGGCGGCGACGAAGGCCGCAGCCGCCGGCTCGGACAGGCCCGGCAGTGCACCGCCGGCGTTGTCGACGACGGTCAGCGTCACGCCGGCGGCGAGCGCGTCGGCGAAGACCTCGCGGACGTGCGCCTCGGCGGCGTCCTCGTCCCGGTCGGGCGCGTAGCGGAAGTTGACCGTCACCGTGCAGGCGTCGGGGATGACGTTGCCGGCGACACCGCCCTCGATGCGGACGGCGTTGAGGCCCTCGCGGTAGACGCACCCGTCGATGTCGACCTCCCGCGCCCGGTAGGCCGCGAGGGTGGCGAGGATGCCGGCCGCGCCGTGGATCGCGTTGACGCCGAGCCAGCTGCGGGCGCTGTGCGCGCGCCGGCCGGGCACCTCCAGCACCGCCCGCAGGGTGCCCTGGCAGCCGGCCTCGATCTCGCCGTCGGTGGGCTCGAGCAGGATCGCCAGGTCGCCGTACAGCCAGCCGCGGCGCTCGCGCGCGACCCGGCCGAGGCCGTTCTTGGCCGCCTCGACCTCCTCGTTGTCGTAGAAGACGAACGTGAGGTCGTGCGCGGGCGCAGCACCCGGGACGCCGAAGCGACCGGCCAGCCGCAGCATCACCGCGTCGCCGGCCTTCATGTCGCTGGTGCCGCAGCCGTAGAGGCGGCCGTCCTCCAGCCGGCTGGGCACGTTGTCGGCGATCGGCACGGTGTCGAGGTGACCGGCGAGGACGATGCGGGTGGGTCGGTCGAGGTCGGTCCGGGCGAGGACGGCGTCGCCGACCCGCTCCACCTCGAGACCGCCCAGCGCCCGCAGCGCCGCCTCGACCGCGTCGGCCAGGGCACCCTCGCTGCCCGACACCGACGGGACGTCGACCAGTGCGCGGGTGAGCGTCAGCACGTCTGCGGCGGGGTCGAGCAGGGGCAGGTCGGTCACGACTCCCGAGCCTACGGGCGGTGTCGGAGGTGGGCTGACGCAGCGCGCCAGCGGCGCCGGCCCGTCGCCCACCGTTCACCTCCGCCGCGACGGAGCCGGGAAGCGACCGGGTACACCCCGGGGTGCTCGTGCTCTGCCCGCCCTGGTGGGCAGAGCACGAGCGTGCTGAAGGTCCCTTCTGCGTCCCGGACCACGCCGGGGGACTGCGACCAGCGCTGGGTAGCGTCGTCGCCGTGACCGACTCCGCCCCGCACTCCGCCGTTGCCGCCGGTCTGGCCACCGTGACCCCCGCGGGCACGGTGCTCGACACCTGGTACCCCGAGCCGCGACTCGGGGTACCAGCGGGCGCGCGCCCGGGCACCACCCGGCTGGGCGCGCTGGAGATCTCCGGGGAGCTCGGCCCGGACTACGGCGGCCTGGTGCGCCGCGACGAGTCCCGCGGTGTGGAGGTGATCGCCGTCCGCACGGTCATCCCCGACCTCGCGGCGGCGCCGGTCGACACCCACGACGTCTGGCTGCGGCTGCACCTGCTCTCGCACCGGCTGGTCAGCCCGCGCAGCATCAGCATGGACGGTGTCTTCGGCCTGCTGACCAACGTGGCCTGGACCAGCGCCGGCCCGGTCGAGGCGGCGACGTTCAACGTCCACCGGCTGCGCGCGGCGCTGGGCCACGTGACGGTGTTCGGCGTCGACAAGTTCCCGCGGATGGTCGACTACGTGATCCCCTCGGGCGTCCGCGTGGCCGACGGCGACCGGGTGCGGCTGGGCGCCCACCTCGCCGAGGGGACGACGGTCATGCACGAGGGCTTCGTCAACTACAACGCCGGCACCCTCGGGCCGTCGATGGTGGAGGGCCGGATCAGCGCCGGCGTCGTCGTCGGCCCGAACAGCGACATCGGCGGCGGCGCGTCGATCATGGGCACCCTCTCCGGCGGCGGGAAGCAGGTCGTCTCGATCGGCTCGGGCTGCCTGCTGGGCGCCAACGCGGGCATCGGCATCTCGCTGGGCGACAACTGCGTCGTCGAGGCCGGCTGCTACGTGACCGCCGGCTCGCGGGTGACCCTGCCCGACGGCTCGGTGGTCAAGGCCGCCGAGCTCTCCGGCCGCGACGGGCTGCTGTTCCGCCGCAACTCGGTCTCCGGTGCCCTGGAGGCGCTGCCCCGAACGGGCACCTGGGGCGAGCTCAACGCCCAGCTGCACGCCAACTGAAGGAGGACCACCCTTCTCCCCACGCCTCGGGGAAGGACCCTCTGCCCCCGCCCCTCGCAAGCTCGGCGCGGGTTCCTGCAGGGGGCCAGCGGGCCCCTGACGGGTGGCCGTTCCAGCACCTCACGCTCCTCGGGGCGGGGCGGGGCGGGGCGGGGACGGAGCCGGCCGGGCCCGGGCCGGGCGGCCCTCAGGCGTCCCCCGGCACGGCTGCCGGGACGTCGAGGTGCTCGAGCAGGGCGACGATGAACTCCTGCGGCCGCTCGACGTGCGGGGAGTGCCCGACACCGGGCAGCACGACCTCCTGACAGGTCCCGCCGCCGGCGGCGTAGCGGTCCAGGACGGCGCGGGTCTGGGCGACCATCGGCTGCGGCGGGCAGACGTCGGCGCCCGGCCAGCCCGGCACCGCGCCCAGCGCGCCCAGCTGCGCGAGGTCGAACAGCGACGCGTCGGAGACGATGGCGTCGGCGTCCCCGCGGATCCACAGGACCGGCGGCTTGACCGGCAGGTCGGTGATCCCGGAGACGTCGAACACCGTCGGCGCCATCGTGTTGAGCACCCCTCGCTCCCCCGGTGCCACACCCGGCCAGGTGGGAGAGGTGGCGGCCTCCCCCGGGTAGTGGTCCTCGCCGGTGCGGGTGGAGAGCATCGCGGTGACGAACACGTCCTCGAGCTGCGGGTCGATGGGCAGCGACCCGGGCGCCACGTAGAAGGCGCGCAGGATCGACCGCGGGCTGGTCGGGCGGTCGGCCGTGGTGTCGCCCGCGGCGAGCGCTGCCACGAAGTCCGGGTTGGCCGCGCCCGCCCCGGAGCCCGCGCCGTCCTCCGACAGCCGTCGTCCCTCCGGCCCGGCGGTCCCGCCGAAGCCGTACGGGGAGACCGGCGCGACCAGCGCCACCGATGCCACCCGCTCGGGCCGGTCGAGCAGGTACTGCAGCACCACGCCGGCACCCATGCTCCAGCCGACCAGGTGCACCCGGTCGAGGCCGAGGGCGTCGACGAGCGCGGCGACGTCGTCTGCCCAGTCCCGCACCCCGCGCCGCGCGTCGATCGGCAGCGGGTCGGTGTCGCCGTACCCCCGCAGGTCGACCGCGAGCGGCCGCGCCCGGCCGATCTCGGCCAGGGCGAGCACCGGCTGCTGCCAGAACAGCGCCGAGCTGACGTTGCCGTGCACGAAGAGCACGGGCTCCCCCGGCCCGGCCGGGTCGACCCCCTCGGGGTGCAGGACGTTCTGGGTCAGCCGGGCGGTGGGCACCCGGGTCGCGGTGGTGCCGGGCAGCAGGGCGTCGCTCATGCGGTCTCCTCGCAGGTGGCTGGCGGGACACCGTAGCGACGGACACCTCCCCGCGGCAGCACCTCGTTGCCAGGATCCGCCCCTACAGTCGCGGGCGATGAGCAGCACACGCAGCGCGACGGCACGGCGGACGACGTCCGCCCGCCGGCCGCCGGCGCGCCGCCCAGCCGCTCGGAGGCGACCTCCCGCCAAGCGCGGGAGCCGGGGGGCGCCGGCCGGGTCGTGGCGCTCCTGGCTGCCGCTGGGGCTGGTCGGGCTCGTGGTCCTGGGGGTGGTCGCGCTGGTGCGGGGCATCGAGGGACCGGACCCGGTGCAGCTCACCGGCTCCTGCACCGTGGCGGGCACCGGCCTCACGCTGACCGCCGAGCAGGCCGCCTCCGCCGCGACGATCGCCGCGGTCGGCCGCGCTCGCGGGCTGCCGGAGCGGGCGGTCGTCATCGCCCTGGCGACCGCGCAGCAGGAGTCGACGATGCGCAACCTCGACCACGGCGACCGGGACTCCCTCGGGCTGTTCCAGCAGCGCCCCTCGCAGGGCTGGGGCACCCCCGAGCAGGTGCGCGACCCGGTCTACTCGGCAGGGAAGTTCTACGACGGCCTGGTCCGGGTGCGGAACTGGGAGTCCCTGCGGCTGACCGATGCCGCCCAGCGCGTGCAGCGCAGCGGCTTCCCGGAGGCCTACCAGAAGCACGAGTCCCTGGCCCAGCAGCTCACCGCGGCGTTCGCCGCGCCCGAGCCGGGCCGGCTGACCTGCCGCTACCAGGCCCCCGTCCCCGGTGGGCGGCTCAGCGCGCGGGTCACCGCCGCCGCGGCGGTCGTGGAGGCGGAGCTGGGCGCGACGACCACCGAGCGCTTCGGCGCGGTGGAGGTCGCCCCGGCGGCCGGCTGGCCGGCGGTGACCTGGGCGGTCGCGCACGCCGAGCGGCTGGGGCTGCGGTCGGTCGCCTTCGCCGGGTCGGAGTGGACGCCGGCCGGCGGATGGGCACCCTCGGACGCCGGCCCCGACGCGGTGCGCCTGACGCTCGCCAGGTGACGGCATCCTCCTCGAGGCGAGGATGGGACCGTCGGTCGCATCGGCCCGGCACCGAGGAGGCGTGCGCACACGTGGACACCACACCGTTCACCACCCGGCCCGAGCTCGCCGGCACCTTCGGCATGGTTGCCTCGACCCACTGGCTGGCCACCGCCGCGGGCATGGCGACCCTGGAGGCCGGCGGCAACGCCTTCGACGCCGCGGTGGCCACGGGGTTCGTGCTGCAGGTCGTGGAACCGCACCTGAACGGGCCGGGTGGTGAGGTGCCGGTGCTCTTCGCCCGGGGCGACGGGAGGCACGGCGTGACTGCGCCCGTCGTCCTCTGTGGTCAGGGGGTCGCCCCGGCCGGCGCCACGATCGAGGCCTTCGACCACCTCGGGCTCGACCTCGTCCCGGGGACGGGACTGCTCGCGGCCACGGTCCCCGGCGCGGTGGGTGCCTGGCTCACGCTGCTGCGCGACCACGGCACCCTCCCGCTGGAGAGCGTGCTCCGCTTCGCCATCGAGTACGCCGAGACGGGCCACCCGGTCGTCCCACGGGTGTCCGCGACCGTCGCCTCGGTCTCCGCGCACTTCCGCTCCCACTGGCCCACATCGGCCGCCACCTGGCTCTCCGCCGACGGCGATCCCCCCGCTCCCGGCTCGCTGTTCCGCAACCCGGTCCTGGCCTCGACGTACCGCCGGTTGCTCGACGCGGCGCGCGGCCCCTCCCGTGAGGCGCAGCTCGACGCGGCACTGTCGGCCTGGTACAGCGGCTTCGTCGCCGAGGCAGTCGACCGCTTCTGCCGGGGTCCAGTGCGCGACGACTCCGGCCGGGACCATGCCGGGTTCCTGACCGGGCAGGACCTGGCCGGCTGGACGGCGACGTACGAGCCTCCGGTCACACTGGACTGGCGGGGCTGGACCTTGGCGAAGGCGGGGCCCTGGTCGCAGGGGCCGGCGCTGCTCGAGGCCCTGGCCGTGCTGGACGGCGTCCTGCCGGAGGGCCGCACACGCCGGGCACCGTCCGCAGCCCCCGACGCCGACCTGGTGCACGCCTGCGTCGAGGCCGTGAAGCTGGCCATGGCCGACCGGGAGGCCTGGTACGGGGACGTGGACACCGTGCCGACCGACGTCCTCCTCTCGGAGCCGTACGCCGTCGAACGGCGGGCCCTCCTGGGCACCCACGCGTCCACCGGTCTGCAACCCGGTTCCCCGGGCGGACGCCGTCCGCAGCTGCCCCGGCACGTCCTGGCCGCGCACGCGCGGGCGCACGCGGTCTCGACGGGCGCCGGCATCGGGGAGCCGACCGTGGCGCCCACCGGCACCACCCGCGGTGACACCTGCCACGTCGACGTCGTCGACCGGTGGGGCAACCTGGTGTCCGCGACGCCGTCCGGCGGCTGGCTGCAGAGTTCTCCGGTGGTCCCCGAGCTGGGCTTCGCCCTGGGCACGCGAGCGCAGATGTTCTGGCTCGAGGAGGGCCTGCCCAACTCGCTCGCCCCCGGCAAGCGCCCCCGGACGACCCTCACCCCGTCGCTGGCCTCGCGGGACGGCGTCCCCACGCTGGCCTTCGGCACCCCGGGTGGGGACCAGCAGGAGCAGTGGCAGCTGTGCTTCTGGCTGGCCCACACCCTGGCCGGGCTCGACCTGCAGGCCGCCATCGACGCACCGGCCTGGCACACCACCGGTTTCCCGTCGTCCTTCTACCCGCGGGAGACGACCGGCGAGGTGGTGGTCGAGTCGCGCATCGGAGACGACGTCATCACCGAGTTGCGGCGCCGGGGTCACACCGTCACGGTCAGCGACCCCTGGTCGCTGGGACGGCTCTCCGCGGTCAGCCGCGACCCCGTGACCGGGGTCCTCCGGGCAGCGGCCAACCCACGCGGCATGCAGGGATACGCCGCGGGGCGGTGACGCAGGGCCGCGAGGCGCCGACCGGAGCTCAGCCCGCCAGTCGCTCCACGGCCGCGGAGATCCGCTCGTCGGTGGCGGTCAGCGCCATGCGCACGTGCCGCCCGCCGGCCGGGCCGTAGAAGGAGCCCGGGGCGGCGACGACACCCAGGTCCGCCAGCCAGTCGATCGTCGTCCAGCAGTCCTCGTCGCGGGTGACCCACAGGTACAGCCCGGCCTCGGAGTGGTCGATGCGGGCGCCGGCGGCCCGGACGGCGGCGGCCAGGCGGGCGCGGCGGGCGCGGTAGCGCTCCCGCTGCTCGTCGACGTGCGCGTCGTCGGCCAGTGCGGCGGCCATGGCCGACTGCACCGGCGTGGGCACCAGCAGGCCGAGGTGGCGGCGCACCTCCCACACCTGGCGGACCAGCGCGGGGTCGCCGGAGAGCAGCCCGGCCCGGTAGCCCGCAGCGGTCGACTGCTTGGACAGCGAGTGCACGGCGAGCAGCCCGCCGTGGTCGGCACCGGCGACCTCCGGGTGCAGGATCGAGCGCGGCTCGACGTCCCAGCCGAGGGTGGCGTAGCACTCGTCGGCGACGACCGGGACGCCGTGGGCGCGCCCCCACGCCACCCAGGCGCGCAGCTCGTCGTCGGTGAGCACCCGGCCGTGCGGGTTGCCCGGGGAGTTCAGCCACACCAGGACCACACCGGCGGCGTCGTCCGGCGGGGTGTCGGTGCGCCGCACGCCGAGTCCGGCCAGCACCGCGCCGACCTCGTAGGTCGGGTAGGCGACCTCGGGGATCAGCACCGTGCCGGCGCCGCGCAGACCCAGCATGGTCGGCAGCAGCGCGACGAGTTCCTTGGAGCCGACGGTGGGGACCACCGACGGAGTGGCGTCCAGCGGGTCGGCCAGCCGCACGCCGAGCCGGCGCTGCAGCCAGCCGGCCGCCGCGGTGCGCAGCTCGGCGGTGCCCAGCGCCGTCGGGTAGCCCGGCGCGTTACCGGCGCCGGCCAGGGCGGTGGCGAGCAGCTCAGGGGTGTCGTCGACCGGCGTCCCGATGGAGAGGTCGACGACACCGCCGGGGTGCCGGGCCGCCTTGGCCCGGGCTCCGGCGAGCGAGTCCCAGGGGAAGTCGGGCAGCCGGCCGGCCGCCGTCCCCGTGACCGTGCTCGTCAGTGACCTTCACCCTGCGGCGGGAGGGCGGCCACCAGCGGGTGGTCCTTGCCGATCTTGCCGGTCTTGGCGGCGCCGCCGGGGCTGCCCAGGTCGGAGAAGAACTCCACGTTGGCGTTGTAGAAGTCCTTCCACTTGTCCGGGACGTCGTCCTCGTAGTAGATGGCCTCGACCGGGCACACCGGCTCGCAGGCGCCGCAGTCGACGCACTCGTCGGGGTGGATGTAGAGCATCCGGTCGCCCTCGTAGATGCAGTCCACCGGGCACTCGTCGATGCACGCCTTGTCGAGGACGTCGACGCAGGCCTGGGTGATGACGTAGGTCACGGTGGTTCCCTCCCGGGGACGTGCGGGGTTGCTCCGCCGGCGCGACGGCCGGTCGTTCTCCCCCTGAGTATGGCCCGTGGCGCTCTCGTGAAACGGAACGGGTGGCTCGGCGGACCTCCGCCGGGTGCGACCCCGCCGGGATGGCGCCCCCGCCGACGACGCAGGATCGGACCGTGGGACAGAGCCGGTCACCCCTGGACGTCGCAGGCCTCGAGCTGCTGGCCGCACGGGGCTGGCGCGGCACGGAGCAGGACTCCCTCGGCGACTGGCTGCTGCGGGCCGGCGGCGGCTTCACCGGCCGGGCCAACTCCGCCCTCGTCGTCGGCGACCCCGGCCTGCCGTTGCCGGAGGCGGCGGACGCCGTGGCCCGCTGGTACGCCGACCGCGGTCTGCGGCCGTGCGCCCAGCTGCCCGGCCGGCAGTCCCGTGCCGCCGACACGGCCTTCGCCGCGGCCGGCTGGCAGCGCGACGAGGACGTGCTGGTGCTGACCGGGCCGCTGACGCCCACCGCGGCCGACGGCGTCCCGGTCGGCCTCTCCCCCGAGCCGGACGACGCGTGGCTGGCCGGCTACCGGCACCGCGGCCGCCCGCTGCCGCCGACCGCCCGCGCGGTGCTCACCAACGCCGAGGACGTCGTCTTCGCCTCCGTGCGCCTCGAGCCACCACCGGCCCCGCTGGCCGCCGTCGCCCGCGGGGTGGTCACCGAGGACTGGCTCGGGGTCGCCGCGGTCACCGTCGAGGAGCGCTACCGCCGGCAGGGGCTGGCCACCGCGGTGATGGCCGGGCTGCAGCGCTGGGCCGCCCGGCGCGGTGCGCGCTGGGTGTACCTGCAGGTGGCGGCGTCCAACGCGCCGGCACGCGTGCTCTACCGGCGGGCGGGCCTCATCGAGCACCACCGCTACCACTACCGGTACGCGCCGGACTGACGCCGCCCCGGGGCGCGGCGAGCACCTTCCCGACGGCGAAGGCGGCGGCCACGACCCCGGCCAGCAGGAAGGCCAGGGACAGGAACCCGAGGACGCCGCCGCCGGTCAGGAGCAGGTCACCCTCCGGCCGGCGCAGGCTCGCGCCCACGGCGACGACCAGCCACACCACGGCGGGCAGCGCCGCGGCGAGCCGTGAGCCGGTCAACCGCGCCGCCAGGGCGACCAGCAGCAGGTTGCCGACGACGGCGGCCACCACCGACACCGGGACGGGGACGCCGGACACCCGCAGCGGCAACCAGAAGACCTCGACCAGCGCGAGCCAGACGGCGAGGACGACGACCAGCAGCCCGGCCGCGACCCGGGAGACCGCCCTCATCCGGGCAGGCCGGCGAAGAGGTCGTCCTCCCAGCCGTCGGCGGTTCCGCGCTCCCCCCGCACCAGCCGGTAGTACTCGGTGCCGAGGACCTCCTGGCCCAGGTTGTTCGACAGCGCGAAGAAGGGGCCGTCGACGGTGATCTGGGTGGCGTGCGCGCGCATCGCGGCGTCCTTGCGCCGGGCGTGCGCCCGCCCGTCGACCGCCGCGGCGACGAGCTCGTCGGGGACGGCGAAGGGCAGGTCGTCGACGTCGTCCAGCGACGCGAAGGGCGACTCCTCCCCCAGCGCCGCCAGCGCCTCGATGCCCTGCCGCAGGACCGAGCGCGGCACGCAGCACCAGTAGACCTTCGCGACCTCCCAGGCCCCGCCGAGGTCCGGGCGGTAGGCGGGGTCGGCGGCGGCGTCCACGGCGCGCATGGCGACCCGGTGGGCCTGGATGTGGTCGGGGTGGCCGTAGCCGCCGTTCTCGTCGTAGGTGACCACCACCTGCGGCCGGACCTCCCGGACGACGGCGACGGCGTGCGCCACCGCCTCGTCGAGGTCGGCGTTCCAGAACGCGCGGGGCTCGTCGTTGGCCGGCGTCCCCATCATCCCGGAGTCCCGGTAGCGGCCCGGGCCGCCGAGGAAGCGCCAGTCGGCGACGCCCAGGGCCTCCATCGCCGCCCGCAGCTCGCCGATCCGGTAGCCGCCCAGCTGGTCGGCGTGCTCGGCGGCCAGCAGCTCCAGCTCGGGGACGAGCACCTCCCCCTCCTCACCCAGGGTGCAGGTGAGCAGGGTGACCTGGGCCCCCTCGGCGACGTAGCGGGCCATGGTGGCGCCGTTGTTGATCGTCTCGTCGTCGGGGTGGGCGTGCACCAGGAGCAGGCGGCGGGAGGGGGTCACGCGCTCCATCCTGCAACGCCGACGACGGAGGACGACGAGGCAGTCACGCGCGCCCCCTCCGTGCGTTGATCACGGGGTTGTCGCAGCCGACACGGCGGGACACGCAGCGGTCACCGGCAACAACCCCATGATCAACCACGGCACGTCCGTCGTCGTCGGGGGGACTGCCGCGTCACCTCACTCCACGTCCACGGGGACCACCGTGCGGGCCTCGGCGAAGTGGCAGGCCGAGGCGTGGCCCTGACCGCGGTCGACCAGCGCGGGCGCCTCCTGGGCGCAGATGTCCTGGGCCTTCCAGCAGCGGGTGCGGAACCGGCAGCCCGACGGCGGGTCGGCCGGGCTGGGGACGTCGCCCTGGAGCAGGATCCGGTCCTTCTGCCCGCGCAGGTGCGGCTCGTGCAGCGGCACCGACGACAGCAGCGCCTGCGTGTACGGGTGCGACGGCGAGCCGTAGACCTGCGCGTCGGTGCCCTCCTCCACGATGCTGCCGAGGTACATGACCGCGACCCGGTCGGAGATGTGCCGGACGACGGACAGGTCGTGCGCGATGAACAGGTACGACAGGCCGAACTCGTCCTGCACGTCCTCGAGCAGGTTCACCACCTGCGCCTGCACCGAGACGTCGAGGGCCGACACCGGCTCGTCGCAGACGATGACCTCGGGCCGCAGCGCCAGTGCCCGGGCGATGCCGATGCGCTGCCGCTGACCGCCGGAGAACTGGTGCGGGTAGCGGTTGACGTAGTCGGGGTTGAGCCCGACCCGGTCGAGCAGCTCCTGGGTCCGCTGCAGCCGGCCCTTCTTCGGCGCGATGTCGGCGTGCACGGCCCAGCCCTCGGAGACGATGTCGCCGACGGTCATCCGCGGGTTCAGCGACGCGTACGGGTCCTGGAAGATGATCTGGACCTCGCGCCGGTAGGCCTTGAGGGCGCGGCCGCTCATCCGGGCGACGTCGCGGCCCTTGTAGAGGATCTGCCCGTCGGTGGGCCGCTCCAGGGCCACCAGCAGCTTGGACACCGTCGACTTGCCGCAGCCGGACTCGCCGACCAGGCCCACGGTCTCGCCGCGGCGCATGGTCAGGTCGACGCCGTCCACGGCTCGGACGTGGCCGACGGTGCGCTTGAAGACGATCCCCTGGGTCAGCGGGAAGTGCTTCTTCAGGCCGCGGATCTCCAGCAGCGCCTCGCCGGGGGGTGACGCGGTGCGGGACGCGGCGGTCGCGCCGGTCGTGGACTCGGACACCGCCGATCGGTCCGTCCCCCGCAAGCGGGAGGTGCCCCCATCCACGCCCCGGTCCGCTCCTCGCTCGTTCCTCGCCGCGATGCTCCCGGAGCTGTCGTCAGACACCGAGGACCTCCTCGCTGTAGTGGCAGGCCGCCTCGCGGCCCGGGGCGACCAGGCGCAGCGGCGGCACGTCGGTGGCGCACTCGCGGCCGGGCGCCGCGGCGTCCCCGAGCCGCCGGCGTGAGCACCGCGGGTGGAAGGGGCAGCCGCTGGGGATCGCCGCCAGGTTCGGCGGCTGGCCGACGATCGGCAGGAGCCGGCCGCCCTTGGCCTCCACCTGCGGCACCGAGCTCATCAGGCCGTCGGTGTACGGGTGCGCCGGGTTGCCGAAGACGTCGTCCACGGTGCCGCGCTCGACGATCCGCCCGGCGTACATGACCGCCACGTTGTCGGCGACCTCGTTCACCACCCCCAGGTCGTGGGTGATCAGGATCAGGCCCATCCCGGTGTCGCGCTGCAGTTCCTTGAGCAGGTCCATGACCTGCGCCTGCACCGTGACGTCGAGGGCGGTGGTGGGCTCGTCGGCGATGAGGACCCGCGGGTCGAGCGCGATCGCCATCGCGATCATCACCCGCTGGCGCATGCCACCGGAGAACTGATGCGGGTAGTCGTCCACGCGGGACGCGGCCGCGGGGATGCGCACCCGGTCCATCAGCTCGATGGCGTGCTTCTTGGCGTCCCGCTTCGACATCCCGCGGTGCGCGCGGAACATCTCACCGATCTGGAAGCCCACGCTGTAGACGGGGTTCAGCGAGGAGAGCGCGTCCTGGAAGATCATCGAGATCCCCGGGCCGCGCACCTTCCGCTGCTCCTCCGGCGACTGGGCGAACAGGTCGCGGCCCTCGAAGTAGATGCCCCCGCCGGTGATGACCGCGGGCGGGGTGTCAAGAATGCCCATGATCGCCTGTGCGGAGACCGACTTGCCCGAGCCGGACTCGCCGAGGATGGCAAGGGTCTCCCCCTCGGCCAGGCTGTAGCTGATGCCGTTCACGGCGTTCACCACGCCGGAGCGGGTGCGGAACTCCACGTGCAGGTCGTCGACCTCGAGCACCGGCGTGCCGGTGCCCGGCAGGACGGAGGTGGACGGTTCGGGTCGGGTCATGCGCGCTGCCTCGGGTCGAGGGCGTCGCGCAGGGCGTCACCCATCATCACGAACGCCATCACGGTCAGGGTCAGGACGAGGCTCGGGAACAGCACCAGGTGCGGGGCCGTGCGGAGCAGGTTCTGCCCCGCGTCGATCTGCAGCCCCCAGGAGATGGACGGCCGCTGGAGCCCGACGCCGAGGTAGGTCAGCGTCGCCTCCGCCGCGATCAGCACGCCGATGGTGATGGTCGTGTACACCAGCACCGGAGCGACGGCGTTGGGCAGGATGTGCCGCACCAGGATGCGGCTGTTGGAGGCGCCCATGGCACGGGCCGCGGCCACGTAGTCCGAGCTCTTCACCGCGATCACCTGCGAGCGGACCAGCCGCATCGCCGTCATCCAGCCGAAGGCCGCCAGGGCGATCGCCACCGCGACCACCCCGCGGCCCAGGGTCCCGCTACGGAGGACGACCAGCGCGCCCAGGATCAACGGCAGCGCGTAGAAGATGTCGGTGACCCGGCTGAGCACGCTGTCGATCACGCCGCCGAAGAACCCGGATACCGCGCCGACCACGACCCCGAGCACGAGGATCACCAGCACGGCGAGCAGGCCGATGATCAGCGAGTTGCGCGCTCCGTGGACCACTTGCGCCAAGTAGTCGCAACCCTGCTGGTCGAAGCCGAACCAGTGCTCCGCCGATGGCGTCTGGTTGCTGTTGGACAGCGAGCACGCGCGCGGGTCTGCGCCCCGGGCGAAGAACTGCGGGAACAGCGACATGAGGACGAACAGCACGCCCAGCACCGTGCCGATCCAGAACAACGGGTTGCGCTTGAGCTCGCGCCAGGCGTCGCTCCACAGGCTGTTCTGCCGGGACTCGGTGACATCGACCGACGGGCTGGCCAGGCCGGTCGTCGTACCGGCCCCGACCTCGTCGTGGCGCAGGGCGGCCTGCTGCTGATCAGTCATAGCGGATCCTCGGGTCGAGGACGGCGTACAGCACGTCGACCACCAGGTTGAAGAAGATGAAGAACATGACGAGCAGCGTCACGATGCCGACGACCACCGCACCCTCCTGGGAGCGGACGGCGTCGAAGACGGCCCGTCCGATGCCGGGCAGGTTGAAGACCGACTCGGTGACGATCGCACCGCCCATCAGCGTGCCGATGTCGGCGCCGATGAAGGTGACCACCGGGATCAGGCTGTTGCGCAGGGTGTGCCGGACGACCACCGTGCGGTTGGGCAACCCCTTGGCCCGGGCCGTCCGGACGTAGTCGGCGCGCATGTTCTCCGCGACGCTGGTCCGGGTCAGCCGGGCGACGTAGGCCAACGAGCTCGCCGCCAGCACGAGCCCGGGCAGCAGGAAGCTGTACCACCCGTCGCCGACGCCGGAGACCGGGAACCACCCCAACTGGAGCCCGAACACGAACTGGGCGACGAAGGCCAGCACCAGGATCGGGATGGACACGACGAGCGTGCTCGAGACGAGCACCAGGTTGTCCAGGAAGCCGTTGCGGCGGATGCCGGCCAGGACGCCGGCGACGATGCCGATGACCGCCTCGAAGGCGATCGCGACGACGGTCAGCTGCACGGTGACCGGCAGGCGCTGCTGGATGGTGTCGAGCACATCCCGGCCACGGAAGTCGGTGCCGAAGTCCCCCTGGAGCAGGTCCCCGACGTACTTCGCGTACTGGACGAGCAGCGGATCGTCGAGGTTGTACTCGTCTCGGAGCTGGGCGACGACCGCGGGCGCCAGCGGGCGGTCCCCGCCGAGGGCCCGGATCGGGTCGCCCGGCAGCGCGTACACCATCGCGAAGATGAGGAACGACGCGCCGATCAGGACCGGGATGGTGAGCAGCAGGCGGCGCGCGACGTAGCGGCCCATGTCCCCCCTCGGGTGTGTGCGCCCCGCGCTCAGCTGGGCGGGACGCCGATCTCATCGTGCCCCGGTACGGAGCACGCGTACCGCCGGGGGCAACCGTCCGCTGCGGACGGCGCCCCCGGCGGGTGGTGGGTGCGGTGGTGCTACTCGGTCAGCCGACGACCTGGACGGCTGCCGTGTCGATCCGGTTGAAGGCGTCGACGACCACGTTGTCGACGTTCTCCGAGTGGGCGCTCTGGTTGACCCGGTAGAACAGCGGGGTGGCCGGCATGTCGCGGAGCAGGAGGTCCTCCGCGGCCTGGTAGGCCTGGATCGCCGCCTCGTTGGTGTCGGCCGAGTTGCCCTGCTGCAGCAGCGCGTCGAACTCGGGGTTGCTGTAGAAGGTCACGTTCGACCCGCCGGGCGGCAGCGCGGTGCTGGAGTACAGCGGGCCGAGGAAGTTCTCGGCGACCGGGTAGTCCATGATCCAGCCGGACCGGAACGGGCCGGTCATGCCCTGCTCGTCCTGCAGCGGCAGGTACTCGGCGAAGTCGAGGTTGCCCTGGAGCGTGTAGTCGACGCCGAGGCCCTCCCGGATCTGGTTGCCGACGGCCTCCATCCAGATCTCGTGGCCGGCGCCGGCGTTGAACCACAGGTCGACCGGCTGGCTGCGGTCGAAGCCCGCCTCGTCCAGGAGCCGGTTGGCCTCCTCGACGTTCAGCTCGCAGACGTCACAGGCGCCCTCGCGGTAGCCGTCGACCACCGGGTTGATGAAGGACGTCGCCGGGATGCGGGTGCCCTGGAAGATCGCCTCGGTGATCGACTCGCGGTCGATCGCCATCGAAAAGGCACGCCGCACGTTCGGGTCGGCGAAGCGCTCGTCGTAGGTCGGGAAGCCCAGCGAGGTGATGTCCCCCTGCTCGACCTGCAGGAGGCGGTCGCCCAGCTCGGCCTCGGCGGAAGCGAGGGCGTCCGGCGGGAGCTCGTCCATGATGTCGAGGTTCCCGGCCTGCAGGTCCCGGTACGCGGTCGCCTGCTCGGCGTAGACCACGTACTGCACAGACGCGGCGTTGGCCGGCTTGTCGCCGCCGTACTCGTCGTAGCGGGTCAGCGTGACGCCGGTACCGGGGACGAAGGGCTCATCGGCACGGAACGGGCCGTTGCCGATCGGCTGCTCGCCGAAGGCCGCCGAGTCCTCGAAGAAGGCCGGGGGCAGCGGGTAGAAGGCGCTGTAACCGACCGTGGTGGGCCACTGGGCGTACGGGGCGGACAGGGTGACCTCGAAGGTCAGGTCGTCGACCACCCGCAGACCGCTCATCGCCGTGGCGGCCGGGTCACCGGTCACGTTGCCGGCGTCGTCGGTCGGGGCCTGCAGCTGGTCGTAGCCGGCGATGTTGGCGAAGAAGTACGAGCTGTTGGCCGCATTGGGGCTGTAGGCGGTCCAGTTCCAGGCGTCGACGAACGACTGGGCGCGCACCGGGCTGCCGTCGTGGAAGGTCCAGCCGTCCTTGAGCTTGACGGTCCAGGTGGTCTGGTCCGCGGACTCGATCGAGTCGGCGACCCCGGTGTAGACGGCCTCGTTGGTCTCCGAGTCGTACTGGACGAGTCCGGTGAAGAGGGAGTAGAGGACCTGGGCACCCTCGGTCTCGGTGGTCTGGCCGGGGATGAGCGGGTTCTCGGGCTCGGCGATGTAGACGGTGAAACTGCCGCCGTCCGCGGCGGCAGCCCCCGATCCGCCGTCCTCGTCGCCGCCACCGCCACAGGCGGACAGCACCATCGCGCCGGTCAGACCGGTCGCGATGAGCGCAGCAGAGCGCTTGCTCAACCTCACGTGCAATGCCTCCCTCGTCCCGCGCTGCGGGGGGAACGGACCGGTTCGCCGGCAGCCAGCGTCCACGGACGGGCGGCCGGGGTCGTGCGGACAGGTACCGGGTCAACCCGGTACGAGCGGGGACCCTAGGCGCGCTCTGCGAAGGGCGTCCACGACCGACACCGACTTGTGACCTCGGCTCAGGATCTCACAGGGTGGAATCACGGTTGCGCGCGCGGGGTGTTTCGCCGCCGTCCAGGATCTACGGCCGGAGCTGCTCTCCGCCGGACTTCTTCCACCGGCGACACCGCCTGCGTGTCAGGTCCGCCATCCCGGGTATCCAGGTCGGACCGACGAGAGGAGTCGACATGAGTGGCATCGACAAGATGAAGAACAAGGCCGAGGAGCTCTCGGGCAAGGGCAAGGAGTCCGTCGGCGAGACGACCGGCGACCGCGACCTGCAGGCCGAGGGCAAGGCCGACCAGGCCTCGGGCAACCTCAAGCAGGCCGGCGAGAAGGTCAAGGACGTCTTCAAGTAGACCTGCCGGTACAGCACCGACCCGACGGACGCCGTCCCCTGAGGGGATGGCGTCCGTCGCTGTCTTCGCGGCCGGTCCCCTCGAGCGCGAAGGCGCGGCGTCAGCGGCGGCCGAGCAGCGCGCGGACGGCGGGCAGCAGCGGCCGGTCCGCCGGGATCCAGTCCAGCGACTCCAGCTCGTCCGCGGTCAGCCAGCGCAGCTCGCTGTGCTCGTGCGCGGTGACCTCGCTCCCGGTCTCGACGCGGGCCGACCACACCCGCAGCGTGGAGGCGCCGGGCAGCCCGCCGGCGACGACGCCGTCCAGCACCACCTCCCCGAGGAACGCCTGCGGGACGACGGCCACGCCGAGCTCCTCACCGATCTCCCGGACCAGCGCGGCGAGCTCCTCCTCCTCCGGCTCGACCTTGCCGCCGGGGAACTCCCAGCAGCCGTCGTAGGGCCCGCTCGATCGCTGGGCGACGAGCACCCGGTCGCCGTCCACCAGCGCGGCGCCGACCACCTGGACGACGTCGAGGGCCCGCCGGGCGGCAGCGGCGGCGTAGCCGTCGAGGTGGACCGTCATCGCGCGGCGCACGCGCCGGCGCAGCAGCGGGTCCACCACCCGTCCGAGCGGTCCCGGCAGCGCGGTCGCCCAGTCCACCTGCTCCTCGACGAGGGTGCCGGCGCCGGTGGCGGTGAAGCGGCGGGAGTGGGTCAGCCGGCGCCAGCCGCGGCCGGGCCCCACGGCGTAGACGTCGTGGAACGGCCGGACCGACACGACCTCCTCCAGCGGCACCGGCCAGGGCCGGCCGAGGGCGCGGGCGACGTCGAAGGCCACGGTCAGCGGCGCCTCCACCAGGGTGGTGAAACGCAGCCGGGACACGCTGCCACCCTGGCAGACAGGGCGGGACGGCCCACATGATGGGCACCGTGCGCATCACCGCCCGGGTCGACTACGCCGTCCGAGCCGCCGTGGAGCTGGCCGCGGCGGCCCCCGGAGCGCTGACCTGCGACCGCATCGCCGCGGCGCAGGGCATCCCGTCCCGCTTCCTCCAGTCGATCCTCAGCGACCTGCAGCACGCCCGCCTGGTCACCAGCCAGCGCGGCCGGGAGGGCGGCTACCGGCTGGCCCTGCCGCCTGCGGAGGTCTCCATCGCCCGGGTCATGCGGGTGGAGCAGGGCTTCCTCGCCGAGGTGCACGGCCAGCGCCCCGAGGACGTCGAGTACTCGGGCACCGCCGTTCCGCTGGCCTCGGTGTGGGTGGCCGCCCGCGAGGCCTACCGCCGGGTGCTCGAGCAGGTCACCCTCGCCGACGTCGTCGCGGGCGAGCTGCCGGCGCCGGTCGCCGAGCTGGCGGCCCTCGAGGAGGCCTGGCGGTCCTTCAGCGACGAGGCCGTCGCGGACCGGGGCCGGTAGCCGCCGTCGCGACTAACTGGGCGAGACTGGCGGCATGTCAGCTGCACCGCGCCCGGGCGTCACCGTGTTCCTCACCGGCCTCTCCGGGGCGGGCAAGTCCACGATCGCCGACGCGCTGGTCGCCGACCTGGAGGCCGCGGGTCGGCCGGTGACGGTCCTGGACGGCGACGTCGTGCGGACCCACCTGTCCAGCGAGCTCTCCTTCTCCCGGGAGGACCGCGACCTCAACATCCGCCGGATCGGCTTCGTCGCCGGGGAGGTCGTGAAGCACGGCGGCACGGTCGTCGTCGCCGCGATCGCGCCGTACGAGGCCGCCCGCGAGGAGGCCCGCGCGCTGGTCGAGCAGCACGGCCGGTTCGTGCTGGTCCACCTGTCCACCCCGCTGGAGGTGTGCGAGGGCCGCGACGTCAAGGGCCTGTACGCCCGGGCCCGGGCCGGGGAGATCACCGGGTTCACCGGCATCGACGACCCCTACGAGCCGCCGGCGCGCGCCGAGGTCGTCCTCGACACCTCGGTCACCCCGCTGAACGAGTCCGTCGCGCGCATCCGCGCCGCCATGGCGGGAGGACCTGCTGCCCCCGACTCCCCGCACGCTCGGGATGGGCACCTGCAGGGGGCCGGCCCCTCCGTCGGCTGACTCACGCGCCGCCGATCTCCCCGATGTGGGACCATGGAGCCGTGACCGGTCGCGCCCTGCTCCTCGTTGCGCGCCGTCACATCGACCTCGCGCTGGTCAGCAGCGCGGTCTGTCGCCCCGCGCGCTGACCTCGGTCCCCCGCAGCACCCGCTGCGCCTCCCGATCTGGCAGCGCCCACCCCGTCCGGTCACGGCGCCGCGGCGGGCGGCGCAGAAGGAAGTGCCACCGTGACGACCCCCCGCACCAGCAACAGGCCCCAGCGTGGCCAGGGCCAGTGGGCGCTGGGCTACCGGGAGCCGCTCAACCCCAACGAGCGGATGAAGAAGGACGCCGACGGCCTCACGGTGCGTCAGCGGGTCCTCGACATCTACGCGCACACCGGCTTCGGGGGCATCGACCCGGGCGACCTGCGCGGTCGCATGCGCTGGATGGGGCTCTACACCCAGCGGGCGCAGGGCATCCCCGGCGGGAAGACCGCCGTGCTGGAGCCCGAGGAGCTCGAGGACTCCTACTTCATGATGCGGGTGCGGACCGACGGCGGGGCGCTGACCAGCGCCCAGCTGCGGACCATCGGCGGCATCAGCACCGAGTTCGGCCGCGACGTCGCCGACGTCACCGACAGGCAGAACATCCAGTACCACTGGATCCGCATCGAGGACGTCCCCGAGATTTGGCGCCGGCTCGAGGCGGTCGGCCTCACCACGACCGAGGCCTGCGGCGACACCCCCCGCGGCATGCTCAACTGCCCGCTGGCCGGCGTCCTGGAGGACGAGGTCCTCGACGCCTCCGACGTCATGGCGCAGACGGTGGCCAGGTACGTCGGCAGCCCCGAGTTCAGCAACCTGCCGCGCAAGTGGAAGACGTCGATGTCCGGCTGCGTCGACCACTGCACCGAGCCGGAGATCGACGACATCTCCTTCGTCGGGGTGCGCAACGCCGACGGCGAGGCCGGTTACGACCTGTGGGTCGGCGGCGGCCTGTCGACCAACCCGATGTTCGCCAAGCGGCTCGGCGTCTTCGTGCGGCCCGACCAGGTGACCGACGTCTGGGCGGCCTGCACCTCGATCTTCCGGGACTACGGCTACCGCCGGCAGCGCAACCGCGCCCGCATCAAGTTCCTCGTGGCCGACTGGGGCCCGGAGAAGTTCCGCCAGGTGCTGGAGGACGAGTACCTGCACGACAAGCTCCCCGACGGCCCCGCCGCCGCTCCGCCGAAGCACGAGCAGCGCGACCACGTCGGCGTCGCCCGGCAGAAGGACGGCACCAACGCCGTCGGCTTCGCGCTGCGCACCGGCCGGATCACCGGCAGCCTGCTCACCCGGATCGCCGACCTCGCCGACGAGTACGGGCAGGGGCGCACCCGGACGACGACCCAGCAGAAGATGGTCGTCCTCGACGTCCCCGACGAGCGGGTCGAGGACCTCGTCGCGGCGCTGGCCGAGCACGACCTGCTGGTGCGCCCGAGCGCGTTCCGGCGCGGCACGATGGCCTGCACCGGGCTGGAGTTCTGCAAGCTCGCGATCGTCGAGACCAAGCAGCACGCCCAGGACCTCTACGCCGAGCTGGAGAAGCGGCTGCCGGACTTCGACGAGCCGATCGGCATCAACGTCAACGGCTGCCCGAACAGCTGCGCCCGGTTCCAGACCGCCGACATCGGCTTCAAGGGCTCGATGGTGCGCGACGACAGCGGCGAGATGGTCGAGGGCTTCCAGGTGCACCTGGGCGGCCACCTCGGCACCGAGGCCGCCTTCGGCCGCAAGTTCCGCGGCCACAAGGTGACCAAGGCCGAGAGCGCCGACTACTGCGAGCGGGTGCTGCGCGGCTACCTCGAGCGCCGGGAGCCCGGCGAGCGGTTCGCCGCCTACGTGGCGCGGGCCGAGGAGGCGTGGCTGCTCTGACGGAGGAGGAGTCCGCAGGTGGGGGAAGAGCACGGCAGCTGCCCGTGTTCTTCTGCCCGTACTGCGGGGACGAGGAGCTGACCCCGCACGGGGACGGGAGCGAGTGGCACTGCGCCGCTTGCCTGCGGACCTTCACCGTCCGGCTCACCGGGACAGGAGTGCAGCACCCATGACGACCGCCGTCCGGCCGACACCGGAGCTCGCCACGCCAGAACTGGCGGCAGCGGCCGACGCCCGCTTCGAGGGCATCGCCGACCCCGTCGAGCAGGCGCTCGCGGTCCTGCGCTGGGCCGGGGAGACCTTCGGCGACGACTTCGCGGTCACCTCGTCCATGGCCGACGGGCTGCTCTCGCACCTGGCGTCGCGGGCGGTCCCCGGCGTCAACGTGGTCTTCCTCGACACCGGCTACCACTTCGCCGAGACCATCGGCACCCGCGACTGGGTGAGCGGGGTCATGCCGATCACGCTGGTCAACGTGCTGCCCGAGAAGACGGTCGCCGAGCAGGACGCCGAGCACGGCGCGGAGCTGCACGACCGCGACCCCGACCTGTGCTGCTCGCTGCGCAAGGTGCAGCCGCTGGCGAAGGCCCTCGCCGGGTACTCGGCGTGGGGCTCGGGAGTGCGCCGCGACGAGTCGCCGACGCGCGCGGGCACCAAGGTCGTCGACTGGGACGCCAAGCGCGGCATGGTGAAGGTCAACCCGCTGGCCGCGTGGACGCAGGAGCACGTCGACGCCTACATCGCCGAGCACCGGGTGCCGGTCAACCCGCTGCAGGAGATCGGCTACGCCTCGATCGGCTGCGCACCGTGCACCCGCCCGGTGGCCCCCGGCGAGGACCCGCGCGCCGGCCGCTGGGCCGGCCGCGGCAAGACGGAGTGCGGCCTGCACCTGTGAGGTCCGCGGCGGCAGGATGACCGCCGTGCCCCGACCACCGCGCCTGCCCCCCGACGAGCTCGCCGCCGCCCTGTCCGGGCTGCCGCTGTGGTCCGGGGACGGGGAGGGCATCCGCCGCAGCGTCGAGCTGCCCGACTTCCCGGACGCCGTCGCCGCGCTGGTGCGGATGGCGTTCGTCGCCGAGCAGCTGGACCACCACCCCGACGTCGACCTGCGCTGGCGCACGCTGCACCTGACGCTGGTCACCCACTCGGCGGGCGGGGTCACCGAGCTGGACCTGGAGCTCGCTCGCCGGATCGACGCGCTGTTCCCGGGCTGAGCGCGTCGGGCAGGCCTACGTCGCCGGCGCGGTGCAGGTGAGCAGGGCGAGCGGCGGGGTCCGGGACAGCGGGACCGCGTCGACCGGCCCGAGGCCCGCCTCCTCCGTCCACGCGGAGTAGGACGCCAGGGGGTACACCGCACCGGCCACCGTGCGCAGCCGCAGCCCGAGCGCGTACAGGGCGAGCAGCCGGCGCTCGTCGGGGTCCTCCGAGGGCAGCGCGTCGACGACGGCCAGCGTCCCCCCGGGCCGGAGCACCCGCCGCAGGCGCCGCAGCAGCGCCCGGTTGGTGTCGGCGTCGAAGAGGTGGCAGACATTGGCCAGCAGCACCAGGCCGTACGCCTCCTCGGGGAGGTCGGCGGTGAAGACGTCGCCCGGCACCAGCCGGAACCGGTCGTCCATGCCGGCCTGCGACACCGCCCGCCGGGTCACCGGCAGCACGTCGGGCAGGTCCAGCGCGGTGATGCGGGCCCGCGGGTCCGCGGCAGCCAGCGCGAGGCTCCACGGAGCAGCTCCTGCACCGACGTCGAGCACCTCGCCGTCCACCGGTGCCAGTCGCTCGGCCGCCTGGCGAGCCGCGGGCGCGAACAGCCGGGTGAGGAACGGCACGACCTCGGGGTAGAGCTCCGCCGCCCCCGCGGGGGTGTCCGCGGCCACGATCGGCCGGTCGGTCCGGACGACGTCGTCCAACCGGGCCCAGCCGGCCTCCAGCGTGCCCACCCAGCGCGTCATCACCGTGACCGCGTACCGGCCGTCGTCCCGCCGGAGGACGCCGAGCGCCTCCAGCGCCTCCAGCAGGAGTCCGGTGGCGCCGGGCGCCGTCCCGCACCGGACCGCCACCTCGTCGGCCGTTGCCGGTCCCCGCCCGAGCTGCTCGAGGAGCCCGAGCCGGACGGCCGTCCGGAGCGCGGCCGCCGCCTCGACCACGTGCCCCAGCTCGACTATCCGGTCGGCGGGGGGTGCGGCGGTCACCGGACGGCCCGCACGGTGCCGGTGGTGCCGTCGACCGTGACGAGCTGGTCGTCGTGCAGCCGGGTGGTCCCCTCGACGGTGGCGACGACGGCCGGCAGGCCGTACTCGCGGGCGATGATCGCCGGGTGGGACAGCGCCCCGCCGGCGTCGGTCACCAGCGCGCCGATGCTGGGGAAGAGCACCGACCAGACCGGTGAGGTGACCGGGCAGACCAGCACGTCGCCGGGCTGCACCCGGGAGAACTCCGCCTCGGAGCGGACGACCCGGACCGGGCCGGTGTAAGAGCCCGCGGACGCCGGGATGCCGGTGAGCAGGACGCCGTCGGCGGACGCCGCCCGGCCGGTCGGCGAGGTGCGGTCCGGGGCGGCCTCCGGGCCGAGTATCTGCTCCACCGCCCACAGGAAGGCCCCGTTGGACAGCCGGGCCTCGGCCGGCAGCGCGGCCAGCGGCGGGGGCGGGGCCGGGGGCGGGCCGTAGCTCGCCGGCCCCGGGTGGGCGAGCACCCACGCCCGCTCCCCCGCCCGGCGGTCGGCCAGCTCCCGGCGGTCCGCGCCGTCCCGCAGGGCGGCCAGCAGCTCCTCGGGCTCGAGCAGGAAGGCGTCGTCGGCGTCGGCCAGCAGGCCGCGGTCGGCCAGCCGCCGCCCGACCTCCCGCGCGGCCCGGCGGAGCAGCGCGAAGGGTGCGCTGATCGTCGACACCTCGTTGTCCTCGCGGACCGGGTAGGCCCGCAGCGCGCGCTCGAGCGCGCGGGTGAACCGCTCGCGGTCGGCGGTACCGCGCCCGGCCAGCACCGCTTCCGCGGCCGCACGGGTGGCCTCCCGCCGGGCGCGCAGGGTCGCCTCGGACGCGTCGGGGTCGTAGCCGGTGGACAGCTGGTCGCGGAGCAGCGTCAGGACCAGGCCCGGCTGCTCCTCCAGTGCCGGCTCGGCGATCTCGTAGCGCAGCACCCGGCAGCCGTACTCGTGCAGGTAGCGACCGAAGGCCTCCGCCACGGTGGCGTCGGCGGCGAGCACCCGCTCCACGGGCGCGCCGTCCTCGACCAGCCGGCGTACCCCGGGCCGCTCCCGGACCAGGTCGGCGAGGCCGGCCAGCGCCCGCGCCGGGGCGGTCGACGTCCGCGAGGTGCCGGCGAGCAGGTCGAACACCCGCGCGTCGTCCCAGCCGAGGAGCTCGCGGCTGACGGCGGCCAGCTCGCCGAGCACCATGGCGATCGCCCCGTGCAGCCGGAAGTGGGCCGTCTGCCCCCTCTCGGTCAGCTCGAGCGCGGCCCGTGCGGAGGCGAGCAGCCCGCTGTCGTCGAGGGCCGTGAGGTCGACGTCGCGCTGCGCGGCGATGCGGGCGTCGAGGTCCGGCCGCCACTCCGCCTCCCACCGCTCCAGCAGCCGGCCCGGGACGTCGCTGCGCACGGCCGCGGCGCCGCTGCGGATCCGCCGGCGGAGCGCGGGCACCACCCGCACCGCCAGCGGCACGGCCCAGGCCGGCAGGGGCGGGGGCTCCTTGCCGCCGAGCGGGACGATCCGCAGGTACTCCCAGCCGCCGATGTCGCGGAAGTCGACCCGCTGGAACAGCAGCCCCAGCTCCGTGCACATCTGCTCGAGCGCGCGGTTGCGCGGCTCGAACACCACGCGGGTGAACGGGGTCCAGGGCAGCGGCGCGTGGCTGTACTCCCGCGCCCAGGACCCCTCCGGGGGCTCGACCGGGACGGGCACCGGCGTCGCGGTGCGGCCCGCGAGGGTGGTGATGGGGCGCGACTGCAGGACGAGGACCTCACCGTCGGCGGTCGCCGCCCACTCGACGTCCTGCGGCCGGCCCAGCACCTGCTCGGCGCGGCGGGCGAGATCGGCCACGGCAGCCGCGGTGGCGGCCACGATCACCGCGTCGTCGTCCGCGGAGCGCCGTCGGGGTCCGCCGCGGACCTCCCAGCGTTCCGGCGTCACCGCGCCGGAGACCAGCCGCTCCCCCACGCCGCGGGCGGCGTCGATGACGACGACCTCGCGGTCGCCGGTCACCGGGTCGGCGGTGAAGGCGACGCCGGCGGCTGTGGCCGGGACCATCGGCTGCACCAGCACCGCGATGGCCGGGGCCGCGCCGGGTCCGGCGTAGGCGGTCACCCGGGAGGCGGCGGCCGAGGCCCAGCAGCGGGCCACCGCGTCGCGCAGTGCGGCCGTTCCGCGTACGTCGAGCACGGTCGTGTACAGGCCGGCGAAGGACGACTGCGGCGAGTCCTCCCCGGTGCCCGACGAGCGGACCGCGAGCGGCACGTCCCCCCAGTCGCGGACCGCGGCGAGCAGGTCCGCGAGCAGAGCGTCGGGGACGTCGGAGCCGGTGGCGTCCGGCACGGGGGCGCGCGCCGTGACGACGACCCCGTCGGGAACGGGGAGGCCGGCCCGGCGCAGGACGGCGAGGTTGGCGGCCTTGTGGCCGGCGCGGGCGGGGTCGGTGGCCGCGTCGAGGGGGACGACGGCCGGCGTGGCCGTGGCCGGGTCGGACAGCTGGACGGACATGGTGGACGCCTCCGTTCGTGGTGTTCTGAGCGTCGTCCGGTACGCAGCCCGCGCGGCATCCGTCGATCTACGTATCCGCGGGCCCGGGATACGCGTCCGGCGGCAGCTCCTCGAGCACGTAGCGCACCAGCGCCGCACGCGACCCCAGCTGCAGCCGCGCGTAGACGTGCTGCAGGTGCGTGGTGACCGTGCGGGGGCTGAGGTAGAGGCGCCGGGCGACCTCGGCGTTGGACAGGCCGCGGGCGACCAGCCGGACGACGTCCTCCTCGCGGCGGCTCAGCGGGCCGCGACCGCGTGCCCGCGGAGGAGCCGGCACGCGACGGCCCTGCCGGCGCAGCAACCGCCGGGCGCGGTCGGCCTGCGGGCGCGCGCCGAGCTCGTCGAGCGTGCAGAGCGCGGCAGCGAGCCGGTCGTCCGCGTCGGCCCGGACGTCCGCCACCTCGGCGGCGTCCACGTCGGCCACCGCGGCCTCGTACCGGAACCCGAGCCGCGCCAGGTCCGCGGCGGCCCGGGCGAGCCGGTCGGGGTCGCGCGCCAGCCGGCCGCGCACGACGGCGGCCAGGGCCGCCGGGTAGGGCGCTCCGGGGCCGAGGTCGTCCAGGGCGGTGGCGGCCGCGGCCGCACCCTCCCGGTTCCCCGCGACGAGCTGCGCGTCGGCAGCCACCGCCAGGGTGAACGCGGGCAGCGTCGTGCGCCGCCGCACGGCGCGCGCCGCGGTCGCGGCGGCGGTCGCCGGGTCGTCCTCGGCCAGCGCGACGGCGGCCGTGACCGCCTCGACCGGGCCGAGGACGTGGCGGTCGGGGAGCGCGGAGGCGTCGGACGCCGCCCGTGCCGCGCCGGCGCACGCGCGGGCCTCCTCCAGCCGCCCCTGGCGCACCGCCACCAGTGCGCGCAGCGCCATGCCCACCGCCGTCCCCCGCGGCAGCCCGAACCGCTGCCCGAGGTCGAGCACCTCCCCGCAGCGGCGCAGGGCCCGGTTCCAGTCGCCGGCGAAGAAGTCGGCCATGCCCAGGTCGACCCGGTGTGCCAGCTCCAGGGCCGGCACCCCGATCCGCTGGACCAGCCGCAGTCCCTCCTCGGACAGGGCCCGCGCGGCGCCCAGGTCCCCCCGGGCCAGCTCGAGGACGAACCCGGGACGCCGGGCGCGCTCGCCCAGCAGCGGGTCGTCCAGCTCCGCCGCGGTGTCGAGCAGCGCGGCGAGGTGCGCCCGGGCCTCCTCGTAGCGGCCCGCGGTGAAGGCGGTGTGGCAGCGGCCGTAGAGGACGGCGGCCCGTGCCCGTGCGGAGCCGAGCCGGTCGGCCAGCCGGTCCAGGTCGGCGATGGCCGCCTCCGCCTCGGCGGGCCCCTGGGACCGGGCCGCGACCTGCAGCCGAGACCAGGCCACGGGGACGTGGAACGGCGAGGGGGCGACCGCGGCCAGCTCGGCCTCGGCCGCTGCCAGCCAGCGCAGGCACTCCTGCCCCCGCCCCGCCTGCAGCTCGAGGACGGCGGCGCGGTGCAGCCGGTCGGCGCGCTCGCCGCCTGCCGGCTGCCACCGGGCGGCGTCGAGCCAGGCCGTGACCGCCTCCTCCCGCTGGCCGGCCCGCTGGCAGGCCTCGGCGAGCCGGTCGGCCAGGCCGGGGAGGAGGTCGTGCCTGCCGAGGCGGGTGGCGAGGTCGCGGGCCGCCCGGGCGTCGGCCAGCGCCTCGTCCCCCGCGTGCCGGGACAGGGCGTCGTCCGTGGCGGTCAGGAGCAGGTCGAGGGCGTGCCGGGGGTCGAGCTCGTCGCCGGCGCGCCGCACGTGCGGGGCCAGCAGTCCCCACCGGCCGGGCAGCCGCGCCTCCACGGCACGGGCGACCTCCGCGTGTCGCCTCAGGCGGGTGACCAGCGGCAGCAGGTCGTAGGCGACCTCCGCGAGCAGCGGGTGGACGACGCGGTAGCGCACCTCACCGCCGGCCACCTCCTCGGCGAGCAGTCCGGCTCCGCGCAGGGCGGCCAGCCCGGCCATCAGCGGGTCGCCGGGCGTCAGCGCCTCGAGGAGCGGATGGGGTGCCTGACCGCCGCACACGGCGAGCAGGTCGAGCACGGCGCGCGCCTCGGCTGGTAGCCGCTCGACCTGGCTGCGGAGCAGCCCGCTCACCACCGCCGGCACGGCCTCCGGGAGCTGAGCCGCGAGCACCCACCGTCCGTCGGGACGGGTCAGCGTGCCGCTGTCCTGCAGGAAGCCGACGAGGGCGGCGACGAACAGGGGCACGCCACCGGCTCGTGCGGCCAGCACCTCGGTCAGCGCCGGCGGGGGCTCACCGGCCAGCAGGGCCTGCGCCAGCCGCTCGACGTCACGCGCGGGCAGGCCCCCGAGACGCAGCTCGGTGACCACGCCCGCACGCTGCAGCCCGGTGAGCAGTTCGGTGAGTGCCGGCTCGTTCTCCGCGGGGCGGTGGGTGAGCAGCAGCAGGAACCGCCGCCCGGCCAGGCCGCGGACGAGGTGGTGGAGCAGGGCCAGCGAGCCGCGGTCGGCCCACTGGACGTCGTCGACGAGCAGGGCCACCGGCTGTCGCGCCACGGTGCGTTCGAGCAGCCGGCACACAGCCTCGAACAGCCGGGTCCGCTCCAGGCCCGGGTCGCCGAGCGCCGGGGTCGGCGGCCGGGACGCGTCCCCGAACAGCCAGCCGAGGTCGGACAGGTCCTGGACCGGGGCGCTCCGAGGGGGATCCGGCCGCACCAGGGGGCGCAGCGCCTCGACCAGCGGCGCATGGGACAGGTCCCGCTGGAGGGGGCCGGCCAGGCCGGTCAGCGTGCGGAAGCCGCGGGACCGGGCCCGGGTGAGCGCCTCGCGTGCCAGGCGGGTCTTGCCGACCCCCGCCTGCCCGGAGACCACCAGGACGTGCGCGTCCCCGCCGAGCACCCGGGTCAGGACGGCGTCCAGCCGGCACAGCTCGTCGTCGCGGCCGACGAGGGGGACGTCGGCGGAGAACGGGCCACCCATCATGGGCGACGACCTCCTCGGCGCGCGCCAGGCAGCGGATCCTAGGCGTCGGGAGGTGGCCGCGGGACCCCGTCGGGCCCGACGTGCGCGACGGCGCCGGACCCCTGCACGGGGTCCGGCGCCGTCGGCCGTACTGCAGGGGCCCGTCCAGGGCACCACCCCGAGCTCGCGAGCAGTGGGGGTCCGCTGAGGAGCGGCGGGGGCAGGGTGGCCCTTCGTCAGCTGCCGATCCGGCCGCCGTCCTCGCGGGCGACCACCACCACGCTGGGCCGCGGGAACGGCCGCTCGGGCAGCCGGTCGGGCCAGGTGCTCGTCGGGGCGTCCCTCGTCGAGCCGGTGGTCTCGCCCGGGTGCTGGACGGACACGAACACCGACCGCCCGTCCCGGGGGATCATCGGGCCGCTGCACTCGGCACCGATGGGCACGGTGAGGAACGCCTTGAGGTGCCCGCGCTCGGCTCCCTCGGTCGGGACGGCGAAGAGCCCGTCGTTCGTGCCTCCGACGGTGCCCGCCTCCTGGTTCCGGGTCGACAGCACGGTGCCGTCGGTGGAGATCCACAGGTTGCCGGCCGGGTCGAACTCCAGGTTGTCCGGGCAGGACATGGCGCTGACCTGGGACTTGTCGTAGCCGGCGAAGTAGGTCCCGGGGTCCTCCGGGTTCCCGGCCAGGATGAAGACCCGCCACGTGAAGGTGTCCCCCCCGATCGAGCCGGTCTCCTCCCACTCGATGACGTGGCCGTTGCGGTTGCCGGGACGCTCCTCGTAACGGCCGTCCTCGGCGTCGAAGGCGAACGACCGGCTCACCGGGTTGGCCTCGTCCGCCCCGGGCCGCCCGTCCTGACCGGTCCGGTTCGAGTTGTTCGTCAGGGCCGCGTACACCCGCTGGTTGACCGGGTTGACCTGGATGTCCTCCGGCCGGTCCATCTTCGTGGGGACCTGCCCCGGGTCGACGACCACCGGGTTGGCCGGGTCGGGGAAGTCCCCGTTGGCGTCGAGCTGCTTGCCGAGGCGGTCGGCGGCCAGCCGGGTGAAGGTCAGCACCCAGGCGACGTCCTTGCCCGGGACCATCGAGCGGCCGTCCTGCACCAGCGGGACCCACCGGCCGGTGCCGTCGAACTCGCCGTCCCCGGGCAGGGTGCCGCTGCCGTCGATCTCCGTGGCCGGCGAGTCGCCGCTGAAGTGGGCGACGTAGAGGTCGCCCTCCTCGAGCAGCGTCATGTTGTGCGCCCGCGCCGCGCGGTCGTCGCCCTCGCGGTACTTCTTCCTCGACACGAACTTGTAGATGTAGTCGAACCGCTCGTCGTCCCCGGAGTAGGCGACGACCCGGCCGTCCTCGGCGATGCGGACGTTGGCCGTCTCGTGCTTGAAGCGCCCCAGCGACGTGTGCTTCCGCGGGGTCGAGGTGGGGTCGTACGGGTCGACCTCGACGACCCAGCCGAAGCGGTTGACCTCGTTGGGCTCCTGCGCCAGGTCGAACCGCGGGTCGACGGCCTCCCACCGACGACCGGCCGAGTCCTCCGCGCTGACGCTGTACCGGCCCAGACGGGGCTCCCGCGGGTCCTCCGTGATCGGCGCGGACGCCCCGAAGTACTGGTTGAAGTTCTCCTCGCCGTGCAGCGTCGTGCCCCAGGGGGTGATGCCGCCGGCGCAGTTGTTGAGCGTGCCCAGGACGGTGCGGCCCTCGGGGTCTGCCGTCGTCCGCAGGTACTCCGACCCCGCGGCGGGCCCGGTGACGTGGAAGGGCGTCGAGGCGGTGATCCGCCGGTTGCGGTCGCGCTCGGGGGTCGGCAGCCACACGCCCGAGTCGCCCTGTCGCTGAATCTGCACCACGGAGATGCCGTGGGCCATCATGGCGACGCGCTTCTGCTCGTCGGTGGTCGGCGCCTCCTCCTCGGGGACGCCGGAGAACATCAGCTGCTCGTTGGTGTACTCGTGGTTCACCACGAGCAGGGCGCGCCGGCGCCCGAGCGGCAGGAACCCGATGAAGTCGCAGTTGTAGCCGAACTGCCTGGCCTGCGCCTCGGCGGTCTGCGCGTCGATGTCGAAGTCGGGCGCGCCCTCCTCCACCGGGTCGCCCCAGCGCATCACGACGGCGGAGCCGTAACCGGCCGGGACGACGAGCTCGTCGAGGAAGTTCTGCTCGACCGGCTCGAAGGTGAGGGCACCGTCCGGGGCCGTCCCAGCGCGTCCCGGCGCGGCCGCCGCCGGCTCGGGGAACAGCGGGCCGGTGGCCACCACCAGGGCCCCGGCGCCGGCTGCCTTGAGCAGGGCGCGCCGGCTGAGGGCCGTCTGGACGACGGACTCGAACGTGGGGTTGTCGGTGCGGTTGGGCACGGCTGCGTCGCAGGCGTTGCCGCACTTGTAGTGGCAGGTCGCGTGGCTGCGCGTGCCGTGACGGACCGAGTTGAGCAGGGGCAGGAAGAGGCGGCGGCGGGGGTTGGAGGTGTCCGTCATCGGGTCCTCGGCTCTGGGAGACGTCGGAGCCCGGACGCTAGTGCGGAGGACCGACGCCCGCATGACGCACGGGCGTGGGTCTCGTGAAGCCGCCGGCCACCTGCCGTTCACCCGGACGGGCTACCGCGGGACAGCCGTCGTCGGGAGAGCGCAGCGACGACGAGCAGCAGACCCCACAACAGGAACCACGGGTCCCAGGGGAGGACGTGCCAGCGCAGCGCGGTGGGGTCGGCCGGCTCGCCGAGGACCCCGGTCAACGCCAGCGCCCCGACGCCGACGAGCACCCCGCCGTAGGGGGTGAGCACCGCCGCCGGCGAGCAGCGCCGCCGTCCCGACCAGCCGCTGCAGCCGGCGACCGGCCGGCGGGTGTGCCAGTGCCAGGGCCAGCCCCCGCGACCGCGAGCTCCAGCACCACGACCGGGGCGAGCCCGGCCGTCACCACGTCGCCGCCCTGCCGGCCCTGCGCCTCGACGGCACCCCGCACGGTCGACAGCGACCAGGTGCCTCCGGCGAGCCAGTGGGCGCTCACCGCGGCCGACAGTGCCGCGAGCACGGCCGCCCCGTACGCCGGAGGGGCCAGCAGCCTGCTGCGGTCGGTCACTCCGACAGCGGCAGGACCAGCAGCTGCAGCAGCCGGTCGGCCTCGGCGTCCGGGTCGTCGGTCAGCCCGGTGTGCACCGGCCCGGCCTGGACGACGGTGCTGCGCGGCGCGGTGAGCCAGCGGAACCGCGACCCCAGCGCCTCGCGCCCGGCGGCGCCGGATGCCGGGTCGGCGGCGCACACGTCCGCGGCGGCCTGCAGCGCGCGGCGGATCGCGCCGGGGTCGGCGGTGGGGTCCAGGGCGCGCAGCCGGTCGGCGTCCAGGTGCACCCGGGAACCCAGGTAGTCGCGCTGGCGGCAGTAGACGAGGACGCCGGCGTTGAGCGACTCCCCGCGCTCCACCCGCGGCACCACGCGCAGGACGGCGTACTCGAAGGTGTCCCGGCTCACCGCTGGGTCGTCCCCGCAGGCGGCGGCGGGCCCAGCCACGACGGCCGGTTCTCCCCGCGCGGGGCCCGGCGGCGGCGCGACCCGCCCTCGGCCGCGGCGGCCACCAGCGGCGGCAGCCAGGCGTCGCGGGCGGCCAGCCGGGCCAGCAGCTGGTCGACGTAGCGGGCGCGCACCTCCTGGGGAGCGTCGTCCGGCGACGGTCCCTGCAGCCAGTCGTCGGGCACCTGGCGCAGCACCTGCTCCAGCAGCGGGCGGGTGACCCGGGCGCCGAGCGCGGCGTCGGCGGCGCGGACGTCGGGCGAGCACTCGACCAGCGCGTGCTGCGCGGCGTCGTAGGGGCGGGTCACCGCGGCGGCGGCACCGGGCCAGTGGTGGTGGAAGGTCAGCGTGGCGCCGTGGTCGATCAGCTGCAGCCGGCCGTGCCAGAACAGCATGTTCGGGTTGCGCCAGGAGCGGTCGACGTTGCCCACGAGCGCGTCGAACCACAGCACCCGGCCGGCCAGCTCGGCGTCGACCTCCGCGACGCCGGCCTCGAAGTCCAGCGCCCCGGGCAGGTAGTCCAGCCCGAGGTTGACCCCGGCCGAGCGCTGCAGCAGCTCCTGCACCTCGACGTCGGGCTCCCCCACCGCCAGCTCCGGCGCCACGTCGACGGTCACCAGCGCCGGCACGGGCAGCGACAGGGCCCGGGCCAGCTCGCCGCAGACCACCTCGGCGACGAGCACCTCCACGCCCTGCCCGGCGGCCCGCCACTTGACCACGTAGGTGCCCAGGTCGTCGGCCTCCATGAGCCCGGGCAGCGAGCCACCCTCGCGCAGCGGGGTGACGTAGCGGGTGGCGGTGACGGCGGGCAGCACAGTGGCCGCGACCCTACCGGCGGGACGCCGGGCGGACCGGCGGCCACGACACTGGGGGCATGGGCCTCCTGCGCGTCCTCGACCCCGCCGACCTGGTCGACGTCCCGTTCACCTACGCCGAGGTGGGCGCCACGCGGGACGCCGAGCTGCCGGCCGGCTACGACCACGTCGAGCGCTCCGTCGTCGTCGGCTCGGGCCCGGAGGCGTTCCAGCGGGCCGTGGCGGCGGTGTTCGACTGGCGGATGCAGCGCGGCGTCAGGCTGCGGGTGCGGGCGACCGGGCCGGCGAGCGAGCCGGGCACCGTCGTCGTCCTGACCGCGGGGCTCCCGCGGCCGGGCTACGACATCCCGTGCCGCGTGGTGTGGGCGCAGGCGACCGGCGACGAGCGCGGCTTCGCCTACGGCACGCTGCCGGGCCACCCGGAGAGCGGCGAGGAGGCGTTCGTCGTCCGGCTCGAGCCCGGCGGCGACGTCGTCTTCACGCTGCGGGTGTTCGCCCGGCTGGCCTCGCCGCTGGCCCGTCTCGGCGGGCCGGTCAGCACGCTGGTCCAGCGGCTGGCCACGGCGCGCTACCTGACCGCCGTCCGGCAGGCCACCGAGGGATGACGGCCGTTCCGCGTGCTCGGGGCCTCAGGGCCTGCGCGGGGGGAGCGCCGACGCCGCGGCCACCGTGGCGACGACGCCGAGGGCGACCCGGAGGTGGTGCCACCGCGCCCACGAGGCCAGCAGGTCCGCCGTCTCCGCATCGGTCAGGGAGCCTCCCGTGAACCGGTGGTTGGCCGGTTCGTTCACCGTGACGGTCACGGCCACGACCCCCACCGTGGCTGCCGCGGCCGTGAGCGAGGCCGGGCTGCGCCGGCGGGAGGTGACCACGTCCGTGATCGCCGAGGCGACACCGACCACCCCGGCAGCGGCACCCAGCGGCACCATGAGCGTGCGGATGCGCGGGGCGTTCGCCGTGAACCACCTGCGGAACTCGGCGGGCGGGACGCTGCGCCAGAACGGCAGGAGCACCGCCTCGATGAGCACCATCCCTCCCGCGAGGAGCCCGGCGAGCACGGCCGAGAGGAGCGCGAGCGGCCGTGCACACGCGACGGCCGGACGGTGCTGGCGCGATCTCATGGACGTCACCTCACGGGTCGGGAGGTCGTCGAGGGCAGCGTAGCCAGCGACGCCGCCCTCGGGGACGGTCCGGTGACCGCCCTGGACGTCGGGGCCATCGAGCAGGACCGCGCCCATCGTCCGGGCGCCGGGCGCCGGGCGCCGGCCAGGCCCGCGGAGCGCGGGAGGCGACCACGCCACCGGCCAGCGCGAGCAGCGGTGGGGTCAGGGACACCAGCGCGACGGCGTCCTCAGGAGTGGGCGGCGGACCGCTCTCGCTGGATCAGCTCCTTGCTGCGCACCAGCCGCAGGAACGTGACGACCACCAGCCCGCCGACGACGTTCAGCAGCGTCGTGTACCAGAACCAGGCCAGCCAGTCGCCGTAGCCGTACGGGGCGCCGTGGTGGATCGCCCCGAAGATGATCAGCGAGTCCAGGATCGAGTGGAACAGCACCAGGCCGGCGAGCAGGAACGCCCCGGCCACCGCTGCGGCGAGCTTGCCCGTCTCGGAGTCGGCCCCGTGCTGCATCCGGGTCATCAGCGTGATGAAGGCGCCGGCCAGCAGCGCCAGGCAGACCGCCTGCAGGTCCAGCGGGGCCTCGACGAAGGTGCGGCCCGACTCGACCGCCGTAGCGCCGAGCTCGGGGAGGGCGTGCACGACCAGCCACATGACCAGCCAGCCGCCGACCAGGTTGGCGACCAGCGTCCCGGCCCACAGCTTGCCCAGCTGCCCGACGCCCGCCCGACCGGCGACCACCGCGGTCACGGGCACGAGGAAGCCCTCGGTGAACAGCTCGCTCTTGGCCAGCATCAGGGCGATGAAGCCGATGCTGAACGCCAGCCCGGCCAGCAGGTGGCTACCGGTGGCGGCGTAGACGGCCAGCAGCGAGACGACGCCGGTGGCCACCTCGAGCCCGCCGGCCAGGCCGGTGGTCAGCACCTCCCGCCACGAGCGGTGCAGCCGTTGTGCTCCCTCGTCGACGATCTTGTCGAAGGCCTGCACCACCTGGTCCTCGACCGGGGCGTCGGTCTCGCCCAGCTCCTCGCGTGCGGTCTGCGCCACGGCAGGCCTCCTCTCGGGCGGCCCGCCGGCTCCCCGGGCCCTCGAGGCGGAGGCGCGACCGGATGGGAGCTACCCGGACCCCCCGCGGCCGCACACGTCGGCGTCGCTCACCCCGGCCGGGCGACGGCGGGTGCGTCGTCCACGAACGGGATCTTGGTGACGTACTGCTGGTAGAGCTTCACGCCGTCGTCGACGGAGATCGTGCCGAACTCCAACAGCGTGGCGAGCCCCTCGAGCTCGGCGCCGGCCGCCTCGACCGCGCTGAGTTCCGCGACGGGGTCGCGCGACCTGTTGATGTTGGTCAGGACCGTGGCGCCGACCGAGACCAGGAGAGCCAGGAAGCAGAGCGTCTTCCACACCGTCGAGGTGCTGTTGACGTCCAGCAGGTTCTTGACAGCCTCGGCGAACGTAACCCCGCCGAGCGCGGGTCCCGCGGTGAAGACCGCTGACAGGGACGTGAGCACCAGCGTCACGGTGCTCCACCGCCGGACGCGGGGTCCCCGCCGGCGCAGGTAGGCCTCGACCCCCGCCCGGCGTGCGTTGATCCGTCGCAGCAGGTCCTGCCGGCGATCGACCTGGTCAGCCATGCCCGCTCCCAGCCTCTGTGTCACGGGGCAGGACTCAGCGTAGCGACGGCTGCGATCGATCGGGGCCCGGTGACGGCGGCCTCGCCGCGGCGCGGCCCGCCCGTGACGGGGAGGATCGGACCCGTGACCACACGACGGCTGGCGACCCTGCACGTCTGGGGCGTGCCCGGCTGGTCGGTGCCCGCCGCGCTCATGCGGATGGCGACCGGCCGGCGTCCGCTGCGCCGCGCCCCCGGGCTGCGGTTCGCCAAGCTGCTGGGCACCGGCAGCGGGCGGACCTTCACCGTGCGCGACGCCGACCCCCGCCGGTGGGCGCTGCTGGCGGTGTGGGACGACGAGCGGTCGGCCGCCGCCTTCGAGTCCGGGGACGTCGTCCGCCGGTGGCAGCGGATCGCCGACGAGCAGTGGAGCGCCAGGATGCGACCCCTCGCCGCCCGCGGTCGGTGGTCGCGGGCGGAGCCGTTCGGGAAGCCCTGGCCGCAGCGCTGGGACGGCCCGGTCGCCGCGGTCACCCGCGCCCGGCTGACCCCGCGCAAGGCGGTGACGTTCTGGCGCGCCGTCCCACCGGTCTCCGCCGACCTGCACGACAGCCCGGGCCTGCGCCTCGCGCTCGGCATCGGCGAGGCCCCGCTCGGGCTGCAGGGCACCTTCAGCGTCTGGGACTCCGCGGCCGCGCTGAACTCCTTCGCCTACGACCGCGCCCCGCACGCCGCCGTCGTCACCCGGACCGCGCAGGAGGGCTGGTATGCCGAGGAGCTGTTCGCCCGCCTGGCCCTGCTCTCGGCCGAGGGCACCGTGGCCGGCCGCGATCCGCTCGCGTGACCGGCCCGTCCTCCAGGGTCCCGCGCCGAGCGTGCGAGGCGTGGGGGGCGGATGGTCCCCCTCACAGCCGGCAGGTCAGGTGCAGCTCGTCGCGGTCGTCGCCCGGCGCCACCCGGACCGCCCCCGGCATCCGGCCGAACTCGCGGTAGCCGAAGGTCGCGTAGAACGCCTCGAGACCGGTACCGCCGCGCACGGTGAGGTGCAGGAACTCCAGCCCGCGGTCCCGGGCGATGGCGTGCACCCCGCTCACCAGCACCCGGCCCAGGCCCCGCCCCTGCCGCTCCGGGCGCACCTGCACGCGCAGCACCGTGGCCCAGTGCCGCCTCAGCGGGCTGACCGGCAGCGACAGGACGGCGAACCCCGCGAACTCGCCGTCCACACGCAGCACGGCGAACAGCTCGTGGCCACGGTGCACCCGCTCGACCACCGCGTCGAGGTGGGGCGCGACCTCCTCCTCGGTCACCGGAGGCACGAAGCCGACCGACCCGCCGGCGTTGCTCACGTCGGTCCAGCAGGCGAGCAGCTGCGCCCGGAGGTCGTCGTCGACGGCCTCGACCGGGCAGACCTCGGTGTGCACGGCCTGGATTCTCCCGGTGCGGCCGCCGGCCCCCGGACACGGGGACCCCTCCGCGGCCACCGCCATGACGTGGCTCACAGCAGACTCCCAGATGCGGTCGGTCAGGAAACGCGTCGCGACAGGAGGTGAGCCTGCCCGGGTCGGGTCGAAACAACCACCGGCGGGGCTAGCGTCCGGCCGTCCCGGTGTCGGGACGACCGCCCACACCGGGGAGGGGCCATGGCCCGCAGGGCTGTAGTGCTGCTGACCACGACGGTCCTCGTGGGGCTCGTCCCGGCGACCGCGGTCGCCGACGACCACGGGCGATGGTCAGGGGAGCCGACCCCGGGCGCCCCGGGGATCGGCGACCCCTACTACCCGCTGGACGGGAACGGCGGGTACGACGTGGCTCACTACGACCTGGACCTGCGCTACGACCCCGCGACCGACGTGCTCTCCGGCACGGCGACCATCGAGGCGACCGCGACCGAGGACCTGTCCGCCCTCAACCTCGACTTCGAGGGCCTGGAGGTGCGGTCGGTGACGGTGGACGGCCGGCCGGCGACCTGGAGCCGGGACGGCGGCGAGCTGACGGTCACCCCGGATCGGCCGCTGTGGCACGACCGCGAGTTCGCCGTCGCCGTCACCTACGACGGCGTGCCGGCCACGATCGAGGACCCCCTGCTCGGACAGTCGGGCTTCTTCCACACCGACGACGGCGCCCTGGTCGCCGGCCAACCCGACGTCGCGGCCACCTGGTTCCCGGCGAACGACCACCCGCTCGACGCCGCCTCGGTCGCCGTGGCCATCGCCGTCCCCGAGGGGCTCGAAGGCGTCTCCAACGGTGCGCTCGAGGACACCTCGACGCACGACGGGTGGACGACGTGGTCGTGGGACGCCCAGGAGCCCATGGCCACCTACCTGGTGACCCTCGCCGTCGGCGAGTTCGACCTCCGGGCGTACGAGGCCGACGGCATCCGGTACTGGGACGCGGTCGACCCGACCCTGGCCGAGCTGGACCTGGCCCCGGCGACCGAGGGTCCGCTCGCCGGCGAGGTCATCGACGCGGCCCTGGCCCGGCAGCCGGAGGTCATCGAGTTCCTGGCCGAGTCGTTCGGCCCGTACCCGTTCAGCACGGCGGGCGCGATCGTCGACAACGTCCCCGGCATGGGCTTCGCGCTGGAGACCCAGACCCGGCCGGTGTACGCACCCGGCTTCTTCGCCGACCCGCTGTCCGGCGACCTGGTCGTGGTCCACGAGCTGGCGCACCAGTGGTACGGCGACTCGGTCCGGCTCGGCGCCTGGCAGCACATCTGGCTCAACGAGGGATTCGCGACCTACGCCGAGTGGCTCTGGCTGGAACGGGAGGGCCTCTCCACCCCGCAGGCGGAGTTCGACAGGCTGTACGCCAACGCGGACACGCTCTTCGCCGGCTCGGAGCCGCCCTTCTGGACCGTCCTCGTCGGGGACCCGGGACCGGAGACCGCCCTGCTCTTCCACCCGGCCGTCTACCAGCGCGGCGCCATGACGCTGCACGCGCTGCGGCAGGTCGTCGGCGACACGGCGTTCTCCCAGATCGTCGAGGAGTGGGCCACCTCGCGGGCCGGCGAGGCGGTCACCACCGAGGAGTTCACCGCCTTGGCGGAGGAGCTGTCCGGGCGCGACCTCGACGACCTCTTCCAGGCATGGCTGTACACCCCTGAGCGGCCGCCGCTCGGCTGAAGAAGGGCCCTTCCTGCCCTCCCCCCACCCCCACCGCTCGCAAGCTCGCGGCGGGACCCTGCAGGGGGGCCGACGAGGGCAGGGGGTCCTTCGAGGGGTCCTTCCTCACCCGCTGGCGCCGAAGCGCTCGACGCGGACGTCGGCCGCCGGGATCCCCAGGTCGACGAGCAGCCGGCTGGCCGCCTCCGCGAAGCCATCCGAACCGCAGACGTACGCCGTCCGACCCGGCTCGCACAGCGGCACGAGGTCGGCGGCGGTCAGCCGGCCGGCCGGCCGCACCCCGTGGGGCTCGCGCGTGGTGACCACCAGCGCGCCGGCCTCGAGCAGCTCGTCGGCGTAGGGCAGCTCGGCGAGCGTGCGGGTCGACACGGCGGTGCGCAGCAGGTCGGTGCGGCCGAGATCGCGCGCGGCGCGCAGCATGGCGACCAGCGGGACGACGCCGGTGCCGCCGCCGACCAGCAGCGCCGGCCGCTCGCCGTCCCACACGAACCAGCCGCCGATCGGGCCGCGCACCTCCAGCCGGTCGCCGGGCTCGACGACGTCGGCGAGGAAGGTGGAGACCTCGCCGTCGTCCAGGCGCTCGACGAACAGCTCGACCAGCGGGTCCCCCGGCGCGGAGGCGACCGAGTACGACCGCTGGGCGGTGTAGCCGTCGTCGGCGGTCAGCCGGACGACGTAGTGCTGGCCGGCCAGGTGCCGAACCCGGTCGGCGACGTCGAGCTGCAGCTCCACCGCCCGCGGCACCGGCCGCCGGACGCCGACGACGGTCGCGGTGCGCCACCCGCCGCTGGGCGCCCGGCCGGCCCCGCCTCCAGGCCCGCCCGGGGCCGGGACGGCCCCGCTCAGAGGCTCATCCCCAGCCTGCGAGGGATGAGGAGAGCGGGGTCCTTCTTCAGTCACCCTGGTAGCGCTGCTCGCGCCACGGGTCGCCGCGGTCGTGGTAGCCGTTCTGCTCCCAGAAGCCGGGCTGGTCGCGCTGCAGGAGGGTCAGCCGGGTGACCCACTTGGCGCTCTTCCAGAAGTAGAGGTGCGGCACGAGCAGCCGCACCGGGCCGCCGTGCTCGATGGGCAGCGGGCCGCCGTCGTACTCCCACACCACCCACGCCTTCCCGCCGGTGACGTCCTCCAGCGGCAGGTTGGTGGTGTAGCCGGTCTTGGACGTCGCGACGACGAAGTGCGCCTCGGGGGTCGGGCGGGCCGCCTCGAGCAGGGTGTCGACGCTGACGCCGGCGAACGAGGTGTCGAACTTCGACCACGTGGTGACGCAGTGGATGTCGCCGCGGTACTCCGAGCGCGGCAGCCGGTGGGCCTCGTCCCAGGTCCACGTCGTCGGGTTCTCCACCCGGCCGTCGACGGTGATGCTCCAGGTCTCCGGCGAGATGCGCGGCGTCGGCTCGGCGGTCAGCACCGGCCAGTCGCGGCCGGCGTCGTACTGCCCGGGCGGCAGGCGCGGGTCGCGCTCCCGGCGCCGTCCGAGGAATCCTCGCGTGGGTCCAGCCATGCCGTGCTCCTCCCCCGCCGGGGGGCCGGCCAACCGCTCCGCGGGTGTGGCCCAGCCCTCGCGGGCGCGAACTGTAACCGTCCGGCACGGTAAGGGCACCCTTACGAGAGCTGAGTCACCGCGCGTTGACGTGGTCGCAATCCTGGCAGGGGCCTACCTTTGCCTTCGTGGTGACGGTGACGCAGCCGGGACAGCGCAGGACTCCCAAGGTGGCCAAGACCAACTCGGTGGCCAAGAAGGCCGTCGTGGCGGTCACCGGCATCATCATGGTCCTGTACCTGATCGCGCACATGATCGGGAACCTCAAGGTCTTCGCCGGCCGCGAGTCCTTCAACGGGTACTCGGAGTGGATCCGCACGATCGGCGAGCCGGCCGTCCCCGCGCAGACGACGCTGACCATCATCCGCATCGTCCTGCTGACCGTGGTCATCGCGCACGCCTGGGCGGTGATCTCGCTGTGGCGACAGGCCAAGCGGGCCCGGCCGCACGGCTACGTCACCAAGAAGGCCGTGGCCCAGAGCTACGCCTCGCGGACCATGCGCTGGGGCGGCGTGATCGTCGGCCTCTTCATCGTCTACCACATCCTCGACCTCACGATGGGCGTGGCCAACCCCGAGGGCCCCGACGGCACCCCCTACGACCGTCTGATCGCCGGCTTCTCCAACCCGCTCATCACCGCGGTCTACGTGCTGGCGCTGGTCCTGCTCGGCATGCACCTGCGGCACGGCATCTGGAGCGCCACGCAGACCCTCGGGCAGAGCAACAAGCGCCGGGAGAAGACGGTCAACCTCTTCGCCCTCGTGTTCTCCGTGGTGCTCATCGGCGGCTTCCTGGTCGTCCCCTTCAGCGTTCTCTTCGGCCTCGTCGGCTAAAGGAGCCCATCGCGATGTCTCTCGATCTCTTCTCCGTCGGCGACCCGATCGCCGACACCAAGGCACCCCGGGACGTGCCGATCGGCGAGCGGTGGAGCACCCGCCGGTTCCGGGCCCGCCTGGTCAACCCGGCCAACCGCCGCAAGCTGACCGTCATCGTCGTCGGCACCGGCCTGGCCGGCGGTTCGGCCGCCGCGACGCTCGGCGAGGCCGGCTACAAGGTCAAGAACTTCTGGTTCCACGACAGCCCGCGCCGGGCACACAGCGTCGCCGCACAGGGCGGCATCAACGCCGCGAAGAACTACCGCAACGACGGCGACAGCGTGCACCGGCTGTTCTACGACACCGTCAAGGGCGGCGACTTCCGGTCCCGCGAGGACAACGTGCACCGCCTCGCCGAGGTCAGCGTCAGCATCATCGACCAGTGCGTCGCGCAGGGAGTCCCCTTCGCCCGCGAGTACGGCGGCCTGCTCGACAACCGCTCCTTCGGCGGTGCGCAGGTGTCGCGCACCTTCTACGCCCGCGGGCAGACCGGTCAGCAGCTGCTCTACGGCGCCTACCAGGCGCTGGAGCGGCAGATGGCGGCCGGCACCGTCGAGCAGTTCGCCCGGCACGAGATGCTCGACCTGATCATCGTCGACGGCCGGGCCCGGGGCATCGTGGCGCGCAACCTCATCACCGGCGAGGTCAGCACCCACTTCGCCGACGCCGTCGTCCTGGCCACCGGCGGGTACAGCAACGTCTTCTACCTGTCCACGAACGCCAAGGGCTCCAACGCCACGGCGATCTGGCGGGCGCACAAGCGGGGCGCGTACTTCGCCAACCCCTGCTACACGCAGATCCACCCGACCTGCATCCCGGTCAAGGGCGACTACCAGTCCAAGCTCACGCTGATGAGCGAGTCGCTGCGCAACGACGGCCGCGTGTGGGTGCCCAAGGAGCGCGGCGACAGCCGCGACCCACGCGAGATCCCCGAGTCCGAGCGCGACTACTACCTCGAGCGGATCTACCCCGCGTTCGGCAACCTGGTGCCCCGCGACATCGCCTCGCGCCAGGCGAAGAACGTCTGCGACGAGGGCCGCGGCGTGGGCCCGGGCGGGCTGGGCGTCTACCTGGACTTCGGCGACGCGATGGAGCGGCTGGGCCGGCCGGCCATCGAGGCCAAGTACGGCAACCTGTTCGACATGTACGCCCAGATCACGGGCGAGGACCCCTACGAGACGCCGATGCGGATCTACCCGGCGGTCCACTACACGATGGGCGGGTTGTGGGTCGACTACGACCTGCAGTCGACCATCCCCGGCATGTTCGTGATCGGCGAGGCCAACTTCTCCGACCACGGCGCGAACCGCCTGGGCGCCAGCGCGCTGATGCAGGGCCTGGCCGACGGCTACTTCGTGCTGCCGAACACCATCAACGACTACCTGGCCGACGGCCCCTTCGAGAAGGTCGACGACAGCCACCCGGCCGTCGCCGAGGCGCTGCAGGACGTGCAGGGCAGGGTGCAGAAGCTGCTGTCGATCAACGGCAGCCGCACCCCCGCCTCGTTCCACCGCGAGCTCGGCCGGCTGATGTGGGACCTGTGCGGCATGGAGCGCTCGGAGGAGGGTCTGCGCAAGGCCCTGGACCGGATTCCCGAGATCCGCCAGGAGTTCTGGACGAACCTCAAGGTCTCCGGCGACCTGGACACGATCAACCCGACCCTGGAGCACGCCGGCCGCGTCGCCGACTTCATCGACCTCGCCGAGCTGATGTGCGTCGACGCCCTCCACCGCGCCGAGAGCTGTGGCGGGCACTTCCGGGCCGAGAGCCAGACCCCCGAGGGCGAGGCGCTGCGCGACGACGAGAACTTCGCCTACGTGGCCGCGTGGGAGTGGACGCCGGAGGGCGCTCCCCCCGTCCTGCACCGCGAAGCCCTCGAGTACGAGTACGTCCACCTCGCCCAGCGCAGCTACAAGTGACGACGACCCAGCGGAGCTACGAGTGACAGCGACACGTGAGGGCGCGAGCTTCGCGTCCGGCACGGAGACCGACCCGGCCATGGCCCCCCACGGCATGACGCTGACGCTGCGCATCTGGCGTCAGAAGGGCCCGTCCGACAAGGGCCGGATGGTGACCTACCAGGTCGAGGACATCTCCCCGGACATGTCGTTCCTGGAGATGCTCGACGTCCTGAACGAGAAGCTGATCCTCGCCGGTGACGACCCGGTGGTCTTCGACCACGACTGCCGCGAGGGCATCTGCGGCAGCTGCGGTCTGATGATCAACGGCACGGCGCACGGCCGCGGCACCTCGGGCGGTCCCACGACCACCTGCCAGCTGCACATGCGCAAGTTCAAGGACGGCGACTCGATCGACATCGAGCCGTGGCGCGCGACGGCGTTCCCCGTGATCAAGGACCTCTCGGTCGACCGCAGCGCCCTGGACCGGATCATCCAGTCCGGCGGTTACATCAGCGCACCGACGGGGACCGCGCCCGAGGCCCACTCGATCCTGGTGCCGAAGAAGGACTCCGACGCGGCCTTCGACGCGGCGACCTGCATCGGCTGCGGCGCCTGCGTGGCGGCGTGCCCGAACGCCTCGTCGATGCTGTTCACCGCGGCCAAGGTCAGCCACCTGGGGCTGTTCCCGCAGGGCCAGCCCGAGCGCGACGAGCGGGTGGTCAACATGATCGCCCAGCAGGACCGCGAGGGCTTCGGCGGCTGCACCAACATCGGCGAGTGCTCGGCGGCCTGCCCCAAGGGCATCTCGATGGAGAACATCTCCCGGCTCAACCACGACCTGCTCGGCGCGCTGCGCGCCGGTGCCCGGCCGAAGAGCTGAAAGAGGACCCCGCTCCCCTCACCCCTCGCCAGCTCGGGGTGAGCCTCTGAGCGGGGCCCACCGCCGGAGGACGGGACCCGGACAGGGGTCCCGCCCTCCGGCGCGTCCGGGGGCGGGCGGCTCAGTTCCCGACGGGCCTGATCCCGGCGGCCCCACTCGGGCGGCGACCCCGGGGACGCCAGGTCGACCCGCAACAGGCCCCGGCGTGCGGGAACTGCGACCGTCGAAGGACGGCGGTCAGGCGACCGGGGCGGCCGTCCTGGCCTCCAGCCACAGCTCCAGCTGCTCGGCCGGCAGCGGGCGGCTGAGGTGGTACCCCTGGACGACGTCGCAGCCCAGCGCGGCGAGCGCGTCGACGGTGGCCCGGTCCTCGGCCCCCTCGGCGACGAACACCAGGTCGAGGGCGTGCGCGAGCTGCAGCGTCGAGGTGACGATCGACGCCGACCGGTCGCTGTCGTTCATCGCGCTGACGAAGGTGCGGTCGAGCTTGAGCTCGGTCACCGGGAGGCTGGCCAGGTAGGCCAGGCTCGAGTAGCCGGTTCCGTAGTCGTCGATGGAGATGCCGACGCCCGTCTCCCGCAGCGCGGAGAGCACACGGACGGCGCGCTCCCGGTCCGCCATGAGCAGGCTCTCGGTCACCTCGAGGACCAGCGCGGTCGCCGGGACGCCGTGCCGGGCGAGCAGCCCGGCCACCTCGTCGGGGAAGCCCTCGTCGACCAGGTTCGACGGGCTGACGTTGACCGCGACGGTCAGCTCGCGCCCGCGGTCGGCCCACGCCCGCCGCTGGGCCAGCGCGGCGTCGAGCACCCGGCGGGTCAGCGGCCCCATGAGGCCGGCGGACTCGGCGAGCTCGACGAACGCGTCGGGGAACAGCAGCCCGCGCTCGGGGTGCTGCCAGCGCACCAGCGCCTCCACCCCGTCGACCCGGCCAGTCCGCAGGTCGAGCTTGGGCTGGTGGTGCAGCACCAGCTCGCCCTCGTCGATGGCCCGGCGCAGCTGGGCGACGGCCTCGAGACGGTACCGGCCGGAGCCGTGACGCGCCTCGTCGTAGACCACCGCGCAGCTGCGGCCGGCCTTGGCCGCGTACATGGCCAGGTCGGCCATCTGCAGCAGCTCCTCGGCGTGCCCGGAGTGCCGCGGGCCGATGGAGATGCCCACGCTCGCGTCCACGCCGAGCGCCATGCCGGCGAGCTGGAAGGGCTGCTCGAGGGTCGCGCACAGCCGCTCGGCCAGGGCCAGCGCGCCGTCCTCACCCAGGCCGGAGGCCAGGACGACGAACTCGTCCCCGCCCAGGCGGGCCAGCAGGTCGCCGCTGCGGAGGTGGCCGGCCAGCCGCGGCCCCACCTCGCGCAGCAGGGCGTCGCCGACGCCGTGGCCGAGGGAGTCGTTGATCTACTTGAACCGGTCCAGGTCCAGGACCAGCACCGCGGTGGTCCCCCCGGCGGCCATCCGGACGTCGGCGGCGCGGAAGGTCTCGAAGACCTGCCTGCGGTTGGGCAGGCCGGTGAGCTCGTCGGTGCGCGCCTGCTGCCGGCTGTCGGCCAGGGCGCCGACCTCGCGGAAGGTCAGCGCGGTGCGGGCGAGGGCGGCCACCACGGCGGTGAACGCCAGCCCGCCGGCCAGCGGGTCGCCGTCCTCCAGGTAGCCCCGCAGCAGCAGGACGAGCGCGCCGATGGCACACAGCCCCGGGACGACCAGCGCCCGCACGCCGAGCAGCTGGTCGGTCCTGCGCGGCATCGGCGGCTGGCAGGCGGCCAGGCCGTAGCCGAGGAACGCCAGGCCCCAGCCCACGTCGAGCGGGCCGCCGACGGCGTAGGTCCCGTGGGCGACCTGGTAGGCGTACAGCGTGTCGGTCAGCACGAACAGCGCGGTCCCGGCGGTGAGCCACCACCAGACGGCACCGGCGCCGCGGCCGATGACCACGAGGGCGCCGGCGATGAGCACGAGCAGCAGCAGGTCGGCGATCGGGTAGACGGCGATCAGGACGGCGCCGCGCAGGGCGGTGTCGAGGTAGGCGCCGATGGCGAACGCGGACGCGAACGCCGCCGCGGTCAGCCCGGTGACCACGGCGTCGAGCCACATGCCCGACGTCAGCCGCCTGACCCGCGTCCGGAGCAGCCGGAACAGGGCGGCACAGGCCAGCGGGTGGAAGGCGACGAAGGCGAGGTCGAACCAGGCGGGCCGGACGATCGGCCCCGGCGCGGCGTCGGCCAGCGCGTAGCCCAGCGAGCCGACGGTGTAGGACCCGACGGCGGCGGCGAAGAGCAGCCAGGCGCCCCGGTCCTCCCGCAGAGCCCGCGCCCGCAGGACCAGCAGCCCGGTCAGCCCGACGAGGAACACCCACTTGCCACCGACGGCGAGGGTGGCGAGCACGCCGTCGTCCCCGAGCCCGTGGGCCACCAGCGACAGCACGTAGACCGACGTCAGGACGGTGGCGGACACGCGGACGACCCGCAGCGACCGGTCGGCCGGCTGTCGGGTGCGTCGACGCCGGGCGGCGCGCGCGAGTACCTGGACCACAGGGAGAGCATCGGTCACCCGACAGCGGCCCTTCAGCCCGCCGCGGCGGATCCCGGGCCTGCCTCACCCGCTGGAGGGGAGCGGTGACGCGGCGTCGAACCGACCGAACGGCGGGAGCAGCCGCCCGGCTCAGCGGCTCTGCAGCGCGTCCAGGGCGACGGCCATGGACGCCGCGACGCGGAAGTCCAGCCGCGGGTCGGGCACCCTGACGGTGTAGCGGTCGCGGACGGCCTTCTGTCGCTCGCTGGTCAGCACCGGGGCGCCGGTCGCGGTGTCGACGAAGTCGAAGTGGAAGACGAACGGCACCCAGACGTCACCGATGTAGGGGATGAAGTCCCAGACCCGGCGGAGGATGGCGATCGACTGCCGGCGCTCCCGGCCGACGGCGTCGATGCCGGGAGCCGACAGGTTCCAGGTCGAGCGCAGCAGGCTGGCGCCGAACTGCTTGCGGAAGTACCCGAGCGGGTTGCCGTATTCGTCGAACACGTCGTGCTCGGCGGCGACGTCGAGCCGCTGCCGCGCCTTGAAGCTGAAGACCGCGCGGCTCCTGGAGGCGTCGGCGTAGAAGACGACCTCCTCCTTGAGCTTCATCCGCTTCTGCTCCGCGAACGCGAGCAGCGGCCCCTCGGAGCCGTCGGGGTTCATCCCGACGACCTCGTAGCGGTTGACCATCAGCGTGATCCGCTGCCTGACGAAGAAGGCCGGCACCACCATCGGGGTGGGCTGCTGCTGCGGTCCGGGCGGAACGGTCACGTCGGGTCTCCCGTGCTGGTCGGGGGTGGGTGCTGGAGCGTCATCGTGGCCCATCGGGATGCCGTCCCGCCGGTCGCGGGCCGTCCTCTCAGACGGAGCCGCCCGGCCGAGGGCCGGATCGGGTCCCGGTGAGGGCGGCGTGCAGCCGGTCGACGAACCCGTCGAGGATCGACGGGGATCGGTCGGCGGGCAGCGGCGCCGACGGCAGCAGCACCCACAGCAGCAGGTAGACGACGACGCCGGCGCCGCCGGCGACGGTGAGGCCGACGGCGCCGACCCGCCAGAGCACGGCGTCGATGCCGCTGTACTCGGCGAGGCCGCCGCAGACGCCGCCGAGCCAGCGGTCGGTGCCGCTGCGGCGCAGTTCGGGACGGGTGGGTGCGGGGACCTGGGGTGTGCTGGTCATGGGACGAGCCTGGCGTGGCCCGGACCCCGCGAACACCGGGGAAGACCCGGATCGTCCCCCGGTTCCTGCGGTCGGGGTGTCCCCGGTCGGGCTCCGGGTGCCGGACTCGGTGGCCTCGGTCCGGGACGAGCCGCTGCCCGCGGGTCAGGGGCCGGCGGGCGTCCGGCTGCGCTGCTCGGCGCCGACGTCCCCGTACGGGTAGTCGGCGCGCCCGGGGTCGCTGGCGGCGTCCAACCGCGCGACGTCGTCCAGGTCCAGGGTCACGTCGACCACGCCGAGGTCGTCCCGCAGCTGGTCGGTGGTGCGGGCGCCGAGGATGACCGAGGTGACGCCGGGCCGGGCCGCCAGCCAGGCGAGCGCGACCTGCGGCATCGACACCCCGCGCGCCTCGGCGACGTCCTGGACGGCCTCGAGCACGTCCCAGGTGCGCTGCCGGGAGCCGACCCGGTCGTAGGCCTCCATGCCGCGGCCGGGGTCCTCCCCCAGCCGGGTCGCGCCCTCCGGCCGCTGGTCGCGGGTGTACTTGCCCGACAGCCAGCCGCCGCCGAGCGGGCCCCAGGCCAGCATGCCGAGGCCGTTGTGCAGGCAGGCGGGGACGACCTCGAACTCGATGTCCCGCACGAGCAGGCTGTAGCTCGGCTGCAGGGTGACCGGGACGGCGAGGTGCCGGTGCTCGGCGAGGTCGACGGCCTTCTGCACCTGCCAGGCGGTAAAGTTCGACAGGCCCGGGTAGCCGATCGTGCCGGCGGAGACCGCGTCGTCGAGGAAGCGCAGGGTCTCCTCGAGCGGGGTGAGCGGGTCCCAGGCGTGCAGCTGGTAGAGGTCGACGTGGTCGACGCCGAGCCGGCGCAGGGAGTCCTCGAGCGCGCGGCGCAGGTGGCGGCGGGAGTTGCCGAGGGCGTTGGGCTCCTCCGTCAGCGGGAAGCGGCCCTTGGTGGCGAGGACGACGCGGTCGCGGACGTCGGCTGGCCGGGACGCCAGCCAGCGCCCGGTGATCTCCTCGGCCGCGCCGGCGGAGTAGACGTCGGCGAGGTCGACCAGCGTGCCGCCGGCCTCGACGAAGAGGTCGAGCTGCTCGTGCGCGCCCGCCTCGTCGGTCTCGGCGCCGAAGGTCATCGTGCCCAGGGCAAGGGTCGAGACCGAGCAGCCGCTGCGGCCGAGCGTCCGGTACTCCACGACGGTGCTCCTGTCCCTCGCGCTCCCGCTGCACGTTGCCGCAGCCGCCGTGTGATCACCACCGGAGGGGCGGGCTGCCTGGTCTACTGCGGGGGCTCCGGACCACCGGCGTGCTCCTACCGAGGAGGAACCGTGCGCACCGTCGAGGACCTGCCGGCGATCGGTCTCGCCACCGCAGCAGCCGTTGCCGCGAGCGGGGCGTGGTACGCGGCGTTCGGCCGCCGGCTGGCGCAGCTGCACGACGCCTACGCGGAGGACACCGCGGCGGCCGGCTGGATCGTGCCCGTCGAGCTGGCCCGCAGCGGCACCGTGGCGGTGACCGTCTCCGCTCTCGCCGCCCGCACCGGGGTGACCCGCCCGCGTGACGCGGTGCGGCTCGGCCTGGCACTGTGGGTCGCGTTCCCGGGTGTCCTGCTGACCGGGTCCGTCGTCCACGAGAAGGTCCCCTGGCGGCTGGCCGCCATCCACGCGGGCGACTGGCTGGTCAAGCTGCTGCTGGTGTCCCTGGCCACCGGGGTCCGTCGCCGGCGCTGACGTCGGGAGGGGAGCGCGTGCGACGCATCGTGTGCCGGGAGTTCGGCCCGGTCGACCGGCTGCAACTGGTCGAGGAACCGGACCCGGTCCCCGGGTCCGGTGAGGTGGTCGTCGCGGTCGAGGCGGCGGCCGTCGCCTTCGTCGACGGCCTGATCGTGCAGGGCCGCTACCAGGTGCGGCCCCCGCTCCCCCACACGCCGGGGTCGGCGGTGGCCGGCCGGGTGCGCGCGGTGGGTGCGGACGTCGACACCGTGTCGGTGGGCGACCCGGTCGTCGTCCTGTCGATGGGCGGTGGCGGGTTCGCGACCGACCTGGTGGCCCCCGCCTGGGCGGTGTCACCACTGCCGGACGGCGTCCCCCCGGCCGTGGCCGCCACCGCGGTCGAGAGCTACAGCACGCTGACCTTCGCCCTCTCCCGGCGGGTGCGGGTGCGTCCGGGCGAGTGGGTCCTGGTGCTGGGCGCGGGCGGTGGCATCGGCCTGGCCGCGGTGGACGTCGCCCGGGCGGCGGGTGCCCGCATCGTCGCCGCCGCGTCCACGGAGGCCAAGCGGGACGCGGCGCACGCGGCCGGCGCCGAGCTGACCGTCGACTACACCGACCTCAAGGACCGGGTGCGCGAGGTCACCGGTGGTGGGGCGGACGTCGTCGTCGACCCGGTGGGTGGCCCGGCGGCCGAGGCGGCGCTGCGGTCGCTGACCGCCTACGGGCGGTTCTGCGTGGTCGGGTTCGCCGGCGGGGAGATCCCCCGGCTGCCGGCGAACGTCGTGCTGCTGCGCAACCGCACCGTGGTCGGCGTCGACTGGGGCGACTGGGCGCGGACCGAGCCCGAGGCGGCGAGCGCCCTGGTGTCCGACGTCCTCGGCCGGGTCGCCCGCGGCGAACTGCGACCGCCGGAACCCGGCTGCCTCCCGCTCGACGGGGCCGCGGAGGCGCTGACCCGGCTGGGCCGGCGGGACGTGGTCGGGAAGCTCGCGCTGGTCCCCTGATCAGCGGCCGACTGCGGCTCGGATGAGGTCGGCGACCTCGGGTCTGGCGGCATACGCGCCGGTCGCCAGGAAGGACGTCTGGATGACGCCGTTGAGGTCGTGCCGCGACATCATGTCGTTGCCCATGGCGCGCTGCTCGGCCGCGCCGGGAGCGAAGACGACCGTCCGGATACCCGCCCGCTGCAGCGCCCTGACCTCCTGCCTCAGCAGGCGTGCGGCGTGCCGGCGGGAGGCCGCGTAGACGTCGGGGAGCCACCCCGCCGGACCGCTCATCGGCGAGATGACGAGAACGAGGTCGAGTCCGCGACCGCGGAGGACGGCGGCGTTGGTCGGCGAGTGGACCCCGCCGTCGACGTAGCCGTGCCCTCCGATCCGGACCGGAGCGAAGTAGCCGGGCACCGCACACGACGCCGCGACCGCTTGGTGCACCGGCACCTCGGGCGTGCCGGGGCGACCGAACACGATCCGGCGGCCGTCGCGCTGCCGGACGGCACAGATCCACAGGTCCGGGTCCGGCCATCCCGGCCCCTCAAGCTCGCGGAGTGCGGCCAGTTGCTCGGCGATGTCGTGCTGCCCGGGCGCGATCAGGGCCATGCCGGCCGCCAGCGGCCGGAACTGCCACGGGCGGGCCAGCGCGCGCTGCACCATGTGCCGGCCCGGCAGCCGCAGCGGCCGGCGCAGGACGTGCAGCGGGTTGAAGGGGGCGAGCTCCGGGACCGGAGTGCCGGCCACGTGCCGCAGGACCTCGTCCTCGTCGGACAGCGGTGCCTTCACCGTCCAGGCGGCGAGGTCCTCGGCGGAGACGCCGAGCCGCAGCAGCGTGCCGGTGATGGAGCCGGCCGAGGTCCCGACGATCACGTCCACCGTGCGGGCGTCGAAGCCGAAGTCGTGCTCGAGCACCGCCAGCACGCCCGAGTGGTACGCCTGGCCCACGACGCCGCCACCGCCCAGCACCACGCCGACGCGCATCACGCAGCGAGCGTGCCAGGCCCCCGTCAGGTCCGCGAGCAGCCCTGCTGTCCGGATCGATCACCGTGCCGGTCGGTGGAGGCGGTGGTGCTCGCGCCTCCACCGACCGCTGGGCTCAGCTGCGGCTGCCGCCTCCGATCATGGGGTCGTCACCTGAGTCCCGGACACCCTTCTCGACGCCCTCGGTGGAGGACGGCGCGGTGTACCCGGCCGGGTCCGACTCCTCGACCAGCGCGTCGTCCCGGACGACGTCCGGCGGTGGCTGCTCGACGACGGTGACCTGCTGGGGCTGGGTCGCGCCCGTCGGCTGCTGCGTCTCCTCGCCCCCCTTCGACGCGGCCGCGACGGCAGCGCCTGCCGCCGCGACACCGGCCACGGCCGCGACGCCGGCGGCGACGGCCTTGCCCGACACCCCCGCCTTGCCGCTGTCACCGTGCGAGCCGACGGCGTCCCCGACACCGGGCGTGCCGACGTCGAGGTCCTCGTTCACCGAGCCCCGCCACGCACCGGTGGCGTAGCCCTCGTCCTCGATCAGCTCCTTGAACCTCTTCAGGTCGGAATTGACCTGCCGCTCCACGATGCCGAGCTTGTCGCCGATCTGCTCCACGGCACCCTCGGGCTCGTACTCCAGGGTCAGGTACACGATCGTGGAGCTGGGACCGGCGGCCTCGAAGCGGACCGCGCCGGCGTTGGTGGCGCCGCTGGTGGCCGCCCAGGCGACCTTCCGGTCCGGCTCCTGCTCGAGGATCGAGGCGTCCCACTCGCGCCGGACGCCGGCGATCTCGGCGACCCAGTGCAGGTGCCGGTCGTCGAGCTGCCGGACCTCTCTGACCCCGCCCATGAAGTGCGGGAAGTCCTCGAACTGGGTCCACTGGTTGTAGGCCTGGTTCACCGGTACGTCGACCTGGATCGACTTCTCGACCTTGGTCGTCATCGCTGGTCCTCCCTCGTCGCGGGCAATGGACACCCCCGCTACCCCCGGGTGCGGCAGGTGATGCACGTCACCGCTGGCCGTGCTGCGGGGCGTGGGGCTGCTGTGACGTGCGGGTTCACGCGCACCAGGCGGTCCGCCGATGACGCGGGCATGCGCGCCAGCCACGTCACCACCGCCCTCGCCGCCTTCCTCGCCGGTTCGACCGCCGCCACGGTCCTGCACCGCCGCGCCGCCCGCCCCACCGCGGCCGCCACTCCCCTGCCCGCCGCGCCGGTCGAGGAGCACGACGCCGTCGTCCTGCCCTTCCCGCGCCCCGTGGTCGAGCACCCGGCGGCGCCGACCGTGGCCGCTCCGGCTGTGGCCACCCCGGTCCGCTGCGGTGACAGCGGCGGCCGGACCAAGGCCGGCGCGCCGTGCGGCGCCCGTGCCACCGCCGGTGGCCGCTGCCACCATCACCCGCTCGCCGCCTGAGCCGGGACCCACGCTCGGCATCGGTGTGCGCGGATGCGCACTTCCTGAGCCGGGAACTGCGCATCCGCGCACGGCTGTCGAGTCCTGCCGGCCTCACGCCCTGGGGTGCCGCTCCCCCGGCCGACGGCCGCTGCACACGGGTCGCGGGCGCCCGATGCCGCTCCTACGGCGAGTGGGCCCGACGACCCTTCCCAGCCGTCGGCACGCGGAGGACCGTCCCCGTCGTCGCAGCGTGACAGCCCGGGGAGGGACGGTCATGGCACGGACGGGACAGCGGGCGGTCGTCGTCGGGGCGAGCATGAGCGGACTCCTGACCGCCCGGGTGCTCACTGAGGCCTTCGACCGGGTCACGGTGGTGGACCGGGACGAGCTCCCGGGCGAGGTCGCGGCGCGGCGGGGCGTCCCGCAGGGCCGGCATCCCCACGGGTTGCTGGCCCGTGGCCGAGAGATCCTCGAGGAGCTCTTCCCCGGCCTCACCTCCGAGCTCGTCGAGCACGGTGCCGCCATCGGTGACATGCAGGGTGACGCCCGCTGGTACACCGACGGGCACCTGCTGCGCCAGTCTCCGATCGGGATGCAGGCCGTCGCCCTGAGCCGGCCGCTGCTGGAGGAGCGGGTGCGGGCCCGCGTCCTGGCCCTGCCGGAGGTGGAGCTCGTCGCGCCGGCTCAGCTCGTCGACCTCGTGGCGGCCGACGGGCGCGTGTCCGGAGTACGCGTGCACCGCGGAGGCGCGACCGCCGGGGGCGCGGATGAGGAGCTGCTCCCGGCCGACCTGGTGGTGGACGCGACGGGGCGCGGGTCGCACACCCCGGCGTGGCTGGGATCGCACGGCTTCGACCGGCCGGCGGAGTCCCGGATCGAGGTGGACCTCCGCTACACCTCCTGGGTCGTCCCGCGGTACGACGGCGACCTCGACGGCGATCGGGCCTGCCTCGTCGGGGCCACCGTCGCTCGACAACGGTTCGGCGCCGCTCTCGCGATCGAGGGGAACCGGTGGATCATCGGCGCCGGCGGATACCACGGGGACACCGCACCGACGGACCTGGCCGGCTTCCGGGCCTTCGCGACCGGCCTGCCCGCGCCCGAGATCGCCCAGCTCATGGCGGACCGGGAGCCGGTGGGCGGTCCCTGGAGCTACCACTTCGTCAGCAGCACGCGACGGCACTATGAGCGGCTCACCCGGTTCCCCCGCGGCCTGGTGGTCACCGGGGACGCGGTGAGCAGCTTCAACCCCGTCTACGGACAGGGCATCACAGTGGCCGCTGCAGAGGCCCTCGTCCTGCGGGACCTCCTCGCCGTCGGCTCCGACGACCTCGCGCGGCAGTTCTTCCGCCGGGCGGCGCGTCTGGTCGACGTGGCCTGGGACATGGCGGCCGGCGGCGACCTGCGACTGCCGGCGGTCCCCGGCCCTCGACCCGCGCGCATGCGCCTGGTCAACGCCTACGTGTCACGGGTCCAGGCGGCGGCTGCGGTCGACCCCGAGGTGGGCGCAGCGTTCCTGCGGGTGGCGAACCTGATCGACCCGCCCGAGTCGCTGCTGCGTCCTCGGCTCGGTACGAAGGTGCTCCTCGCCCAGCGGCGCACCGCCCAGGTGGGACCGTCGGCCGCGGATCGGCCGGAGCCCACGGTGCGGGTACCCCGACCGCGCGACCTGCCGCGGAGCGAATCCGCAACGGCGACCGAACATCCCCGCAGGGAGGCGTGACCTCAGCGGTGGGTGCCCTGCTGCGGTCGCGTACCGCCGACACCTGGCCTCCCGGTCGACTCCTCGCCGGCCCCTCGTCCCCGTCCCTCCAGGAGTTCCGGGGTGCGGACAGGTGGGCGGGCGCCCCCGTCGACCGGTGCGGACCGTCCTGACGCCACGTCGTCATCGGGTTCCGTTGGTGCCCTGAGCAGCCGGGCCGGTGCCGGTGTCCAGCAGGAGTGCGGGTTGGCGCGCCACCTGCTGGGTAGCTGCGGGCGACGGCCGTCGACGCGGCAGACCGGCCGCCCGGCCGCTCACGACAGGGGGCGACGATGACACTGCCTGATCGCGACGCGGCGAGGGACTGGATCGGCAGGACGGTGGTCGACCGCGACGGCGCCGAGATCGGGGTCTGCGCCGCCCTGCTGGCCGACGAGGCGACCGGACTGCCGGAGTGGATGTACGCCGATCGCGACGAGGTGACCGTGGTGGTCCCGCTCATCGACGCGACGGGGACCGGTGACCGGGTCCAGGTCACGGTCACCCGGGCGGACGCCGACGGCGCGCCACGGTTCGGTCCCGCGCGTGAGCTGTCCCAGGAGCAGGAGGCGGAGCTCTACCGGCACTACGGGATCGAGTACTCGACGTCCACCTCGGACAGCCTCCTGCCGGCCGCCGAGGCCGAGCCGACCGGGGCCGAGTCCACCTCCACCGTGTCCGAGCCGACCGCACCTGAACCGACCGCACCACAGCCGACCGCACCGGAGCCGACCCAGACCGCACCGGACGAGGCCGCCGGGCAGGTCGTCGCCAGCGGCACCGCGGGTCGCGGTCGCGGGGTGGCGGCCGCCGTGGCCGCGCTCGCGGCCCTGGTGGCGGTCGTCGCGGCCGTGCGCCTGCGCCGCGGATCGATCCTCGGGTCGGTGCGCCTCTTCCGGCGCGCGACTCCCCCGCCGAGGTCGGCAGCGGCCCGCGCCCTCGCCGGCACGGTCGCCGCCCGGGAGCGAGCCGTGCAGCTCGCAGCCACGGCCGCGCCGGTGGTGGAGGCCTCGATCCGCCGCGCGGCCGTGGACGCCGCGCAGCAGGGCCGCGCGGCGGCGGCAGTGGCGCGGACCTACACCGACGAGACCGCGGCGCGGCTGACACCGCTGCTGGCCACGACCGGGCAGGCGGTCTGGCGTGCCGCCCGTGCCGGGACGGACTCGGCCCTGAAGGCCACCGATGCAGCCACCGTGGCGGTCGGGGCAGCCCTGCCCCGGGTGGCGGCCGGCGTCGGCCGTGCGGGGCGGACGGGACTGCACGCCGTGCTCACGGTGGGCGCGGCAGCCGAGGCGGTGCCCGAGGCGATCGCCGAGACCGGAGAACGGCTGGAGAAGGGCTGGAGGAGAGTCATGGGCAGGTTGTCGTTGGGGCTCGGTTTCGGAGTCGGGTACGTGCTCGGCGCGCGCGCCGGGCGAGGCCGGTACGAGCAGATCAGGCAGGCCGCGGCCGGTTTTATGGAGCGGCCGGAGGTCCAGCAGGCCGTGGAGCAGGTCAGGGCCGCCGCCCCGGCTCCGCTGCGGAGCAGCATCGACAAGCTGTCCGGGGGTGGGGCCGGCCGCCACAGCGCGAACGCCGGCGGCAGCACCGACACGGTCGACATCGACGCGCTCGTCGTCGACGAGGTCGACGTTGTCGTGACGCCACCCCCGCCGGTGACGGGGACGGGCGGCCCCCGCGGGACGGACGCGCCGCTGGCGGACCCGCTGATCCCGCCCGCCAAGTCGGACGACGGACCGACCGGACGGCCGTGACCACGGCGTAGCGGTACCGGCTGCTGCGGTCCCGACCGCCGTCCACGCCGGTGCGGGTGAGGGGTGTGCTCACCCGCTCCGGCGCGGAGCGGTGGATCGGCAGGCGGACGGGTGACCTCCCTGCGCCCTCCTCTGCGACCGCCGGGCTCAGCGGTAGACGAGCGTCCCGTCGTCGAGGTCGGCCTTGGGCAGGAGCTCCATCTCCTCGGCGTGCTCCGCCATGTGGGTCCACGGCTCCCGGTCGCCCTGCTTGAACAGGACGTGCTGCGAGCGCATGACGTACCCGGCGTTGAAGTTCTCCGGGTCCGACCACGGCCGGATCTGCATGTCGGCGTCCTCCGGCCGGAGGGTCGGGACGACCATGGTGGCGCCCTTCGCCTCCATGGTCTCGAACAGTCGGCAGACCAGGTCGCTGACGAGGTCCGCACGCAGCGTCCAGCTGTGCCGGAAGTAGCCGAACACGTAGGCCATGTTCGGGATGCCGCTGATCATGATGCCGCGCCAGGTGACCCGTTCGGGAAACTCGACCGGTTCGCCGTCCACGGTGAAGGTGACGTCGCCGAAGGCGGACAGGTTGAACCCGGTGGCGCTGACGACGACGTCGGCCTCGAGCTCCTCGCCGGAGCCGACCCGGATCCCCGTCTCGGTGAACGTGTCGATGGTGTCGGTGACGATCGAGGCCTTCCCCTCGCGCAGTGCCGCGAACAGGTCGCCCTCCGGGACGATCGCGATGCGCTGCTGCCACGGGCGGTAGCGGGGGGTGAAGTGCTTCTCGATGTCGAAGTCCTCGGGCAGCAGCGGCTTCAGGGACTCCATGAGGAACGTGTGGAGCTCGTCGGGCGCCTCGAGTGACATCCGCGCCAGCTCGTTGAACTGGGCGGCGTAGGCACGGCGGAGGATCTCGTGCGTCCAGTCCTCGGGGATGTCCAGCTGGCGCAGCGTCACGGCGAGCTCGTGCGTCAGGGGTGGGGCGAGGAAGTAGGACGGAGAGCGCTGCAGCATCGTCACGTGCGCCGCCTCCTGCGCGATCGCCGGGATCAGCGTGGCGGCCGTGGAGCCGGAGCCGATGACGACGACGCGCTTGCCGGAGAGGTCCAGGTCCTGTGGCCACTGCTGGGGGTGGACGACCAGGCCCTGGAACCGGTCCAGGCCCTCCCACTGCGGCTGGTACGGCTTGTCGTGGTTGTAGTAGCCCTGGCACATCCACAGGAAGTCGGTGGTGAACTGCAGCTGTTCGTCGGTGTCGCCGCGGGTGACCTCGACAGTCCACCGGCGGTCCTCGGTCGACCAGCTGGCCGCGGTGACGCGGTGGTGGTAGCGGATGTGCTGACCGAGGTCGTCCTCCTCGATGACCTCGTCGAGGTAGTTGAGGATCTCCTCCCCCGCGGCGATCGACGGTCCGCGCCAGGGCTTGAACCGGTAGCCGTAGGTGAACAGGTCGCTGTCGGAGCGCACGCCGGGGTACCGGTGGGTCCACCAGGTGCCGCCGCGGTTGTCCTGTGCGTCCAGGATGACGAACGACCGGTCGGGGAACTGTTCCTGGAGGTGGTGCGCGGCGCCGATTCCGGAGACCCCGGCACCGACGATGAGGACGTCGACGTGCTGGGGCCCGCTACTGCGCGGCTCCTGGACGGTTGCCGGTTCCGTGGTCGTCGTCATGAGGGGGACCTCCAGTGTCCGGGGAGTGACGCAGACCACACTAAGGTCTGGCTGGAGTGCTTGTGGAACCGCAGCGGCCCGGATGAGGCCCCCGCGGACCTGTCGACCCCCTCCGTCGCTCGTCAGGAGAGCGGGTGCTCGGCGAGGAAATCCTGCACCAGGGGCAGGAACTCCTCGGCGCGCTCGACGCCGAGGGCGTGGCTGGAGCCCGGGCCGGTGAACATGTGCAGCCTCGCCCCAGGGATCGACTCGGCCACCTGGCGGCCGTGCCATGGCGGGGTGAGCAGGTCCTGCTCGCCGGCGATGACGAGGGTGGGCGCCGTGATGCCGCCGATCCGGTCGAGCGTGTCGTGGGCCAGGTCGGCGTCCCACTGCTCCACGGTGGTCCGGACCTGCTGCTCGGTGCTCGGGAACAGTGGCAGCAGCTGCTCGACGAGCTCGCCGAACTCCGGGCTGTCGAGCAGCTGCGGTGAGAAGGCGATGCCGAGGGCCCCGAGCGCGGCCTCCATGTCGCCGGTGCGCCACGGGTGCGCGAGCCCCGTGATGACCGCGCGCTGGAAGCCGTCGGTGCGGGCCCAGGTGCAGTAGAGGACGAGCGAGGCCACCCGCTCCGGAGCGGCCAGCGCGAGCTCCTGCGCGATGGCGCTGCCCAGGGAGTAGCCCAGGACGTGTGCCCGCTCGATGTCGAGCGCCTCGAGCAGCCCCCGGGCGTCCTCCGCCAGCGAGGCGACGCTGATCTCCCCCGAGCCCCGCTCGGACCCGCCCATGCCGCGCAGGTCGTAGGTGACCACGCGGTGGCGGCTGGCCAGGACCGGCGCCGGCTCGGCCCAGAAGCCGAGGGACTGCGTCGTCCCGTTCACGATCAGCAGCGGTTCACCCTCGCCGTACTCCTGGACCGCGACGGAGATGTCGCCGACCTGGACGGTCCGCTGCGGGTGCGTGGTGGGAGTGGTCACGGCGTCTCCATCGCTGTTCCGTGGCAAGCAGAAAGGGGGGTGAGCACACCACAGGAACTAGCCGGTCCGGAAGGGCGCACCTCGGAGCGGGCCGGCGCAGGGGGCCGCACGGCGCGGAGAACCGACTGCTCCGCGGCTCGGACCCACCAGGCCCCAGCACCACGAGAACGGCCGGGGACTCCGGAGCGCGGTGACTTCGCGGGCCGCCGCCGAGCGCAGGCGGTCGAGGGGGCCGACGTGGTGGCCACGTCGTTGGACGTCGTCGACCGTGGACGAACGTCGTGCGGACTGCTGCGGGCCGGTGACGCGAGACCGAGCCACCTCCCCGTGCCGTGCGCGGGTGTCCGTTGTCGCGGCGACGAATCCGGGATCCCCTGGGGAACTCGGACCGGTCACCGTTGGCTGCAGCGGGATGACCGCTCCTCCCTCCGCCGACGTCGCACGGGCTGGTCGAGCCGAGGACAGGCCCGGATCTCCGGCGCGCGGACCGCGTGGTCGTCCGGTGGACGAGCACTGCCCGCAGTCGTGACCCGCGAGAGTCCCGGAGGACGACTGCCGGCCGCGCGCGCATGCTGGGAAGATGGCGGAGGAGCGCAGCGACGGGACGGGTACCGGCGCCGAGGCCACGACTCCCGGGCCCGCGTCACGGCGCAGCGCCGCCCACCGGTTGGTGCGGCGCACGATGGGCAACGCCTGGAACGACGACATCTTCACCGAGTCGGCGGCCGCGGCGTTCTGGCAGACGCTCTCACTGCCGCCGCTGCTCCTCGGGCTCTTCGGCATCCTCGGCTACGTCGGCGGCGCATTCGGGCCCGACACCATCGCGGCGGTGCAGCAGTGGATCATCGACCTCACCGGCGGGGTGTTCAGCCGCAACGCCCTCGACGAGATCATCGCGCCGACCGTCGCCGACGTCCTCAGCACCGCCCGCGCGGAGGTCATCTCGGTCGGGTTCGTCCTCTCGTTCTGGTCCGGCTCGTCGGCGATGGCCTCGTTCGTCGACGCCATCACCCGCGCCCACGACCAGTACGAGGTGCGCAACCTCATCTGGCAACGGACCCTGTCGATGCTCATGTACCTCGTCGGCCTCGTCACGGGGATCCTGGTCCTGCCGCTCCTCGCGCTCGGACCGGAGCGGGTCCTGCCCCTGCTGCCCGACTCCTGGCAGCACAGCGCGGGCACGGCCGTCGACACGGTCTACTATCCGGTGCTCGGCCTCGTTCTGCTGCTGGCGCTCACGACGCTGTACAGGGTGGCGCTGCCGCTCAAGCCCCCGTGGTACCGCGGACTGCCCGGGGCGCTGCTCGCCGCGCTGGTCTTCCTCGCCGGGTCGAGCGGACTGCGGCTCTACCTCGACTGGTTGACCGGTAGCGGCTACACCTACGGCGCGCTGGCCGCACCGATCGCGTTTCTGCTGGCCACCTTCTTCATCGCGTTCGCGATCATCCTGGGGGCACAGCTCAACGCCGCCATCCAGGCGCTGTGGCCAGTTCCGCTGCGCGACCGCCGCGGCAGGCTCGCGAAGTCCGGACCCGGGACACCGGAGCTGCGCCGAACAGTGCGCGAGCACCCGGAGGCCGCAGCCGCGGTCCTCGAGCAACTGGCCTACACAGTGGAGCCCCCCGCACCGACGGCGCACCGAGACTGAACCGCTGGTGGCGCGGTCCAGTGCGCGCCTCGAGACCAGCCCCGGCAGGCCTGCAGGCGTAGCGTGACGGTGTCGGTCCTCCTCGTGCACCGCTCCGATGCGGTGCCGGCTCCGGCGTTCCTCTACCCGCCACATCACGGCGGAGTCAGGCGGCCGTCATGACCCGCTTCACCACGGCACGCGCGATGACCACCGCCGACGTCAGGTCCCCTGTGGAGCGGATGCAGGAGCTGGCTGACAACGCATTCCAACCGCTGGACGGAGCAGCCTGCGCCGTGTGTCCGCACCCGGTGGCCCGTCACGACTCCATGGGGCTCCGGTTCTGTCACGCCACCCTCAAGGGCGCCATCGCTCGAGGCTGCATCTGCCGATCCTCCTGAGCCGGCGGGCGCGAGGTGCTGCCGTCGGTGACGGGACCGGCTCGGTAGCGCCGACCGTCCCCGGCAGACCGATCAGTCCGGCCGGCTTTCTGCTGTCTCTCGGAGGTCCGCAGTCACGCCGCGCCGGCGGTCGGACTCTCAGGAGCTCACTGGTCCGACCCCATCGCGCTCGGGGTGCTCTGCTCGGCGGGCGACCACCACGCGAGCTGTCCGGGTGCACAGCGCTGCCCATCACCGACTTCTCCTCCGTTCCAGGTGGACAGCCGCGGGGCCGGGCGTGCGCCGATGAGGTCGCCCTTGCGGACGAAGTCGACGAAGGTGACGCCGCCGCGCTGGAACTCGTCTCGACGCCCACGCTCTGCGGTCCCCGTTGCCGAGTGGCCCGCTGGGATCCTCGGGAGCCGCCAACGGACAGGAGACCGACATGAGCAGCGGTTTCACCTTCCCCAAGCCGGAGTTCGACATCGAGTCGACCGTCGAGCGTGCGATGGCGCTGATCAACCGCACCCTCCAACCCTCCCTCGAGGAGGCCCAGCAGGTCGTCGACAAGGTCCGTGCGGGCAGGCCCCTGGTCGCACCGGGAGAGCTGGTCGGCCAGGTGACGCGCGGAAACCGGATCAGGGCGGCGCGAGCGGTCTCCTACTCCCTGCCCTCGATCCTCCCGGGCTACGGAACGGCGATCTCGGCTGCCGCCCTCCCGGTCGCGTTGCGGGAGGTCCTCAAGGAGGCGGTCAGCGCGGTGATCAAGGTGGGACTGCTCTACGACAGGGACCTCACCGACCCCGAGCTGACCCGCACCGCCGTCCTGCTGGTCCTCACCGACGGCGCGGTCGAGCTGGACAAGACCGGGCGGATCCGCCCCGACGCGATCCTGGGACCCCACGCGCGGCTGCTGGAGCAGGCCGGTGCCTACGACGCTCTGGCGGCCCTGACGGCGCAGGAGCGGCAGGAGATCGCCGCGTCGCAGTCGGAGATGCTGCGGGCGTGGGCGCTGGCGGTCGGACCGCCGCTCCTGGCCGGGCTGCTGCCCTTCGGCCTGGGTCCCATGGCCGCCGCGAACTACGTGCAACACGTCCTCAAGGGCACGGTCACGGCCGCCGCGAGGGTCTTCAGGCCCGCCACGCCCGCGCCGGTGACCGTCGAAGAACTCCCCCCACGTGAGGTCCAGCAGGACCATCCCCGACCCTGAGGCCGCACGTCAGCCGTTCCGGGAGACGGGGAGTCGGCGGCCCGGCCGGGCAGCCTCTGGCAGGCTTGGAGACGCGCGTTGACCAGCGCTCGGGCCGGCGATCCCGGTTGGCTCGTGACGGTTGGCGCTGAACGAGTAGCGGTCCGGTCGCAGGAGTTCTCGGCGTCCTGCGGCCTGCCGCCGCTGGCGGCCCAGGCGGCGGACGGCGTCCCTCGGCATGACCGACGATCCGTTCCTCACCCACCGCAGCCTGCTGTTCACCGTCGCCTACGAGATGCTCGGCTCGGCCGCCGATGCCGAGGACGTGGTGCAGAAGGACTCAGCTGCGGTGGGCTGAGGCGGACCGGGTGGTGGTGCGCGACGCGCGGGCTTACCTGGTGCGGATCGCCACCCGCCAGGCGCTCGACCGGATGCGCACTCTGGCCCGCCGTCGGGAGGAGTACGTCGGGGAATGGCTCCCCGAGCCGCTGCTGACCAACCCGGACGTGGCCGAGGACGTCGAGCTGGCGGAGAGCGTCCCGATCGCGATGCCGACCGTGCTCGAGACGTTCCGACCGACCGAGCGCGCGGTCCTGGTGCTGCACGAGGTCTTCGACGTGTCGCACGACGAGATCGCCGAGGCGGTGGGCGAGTCGAGCGCCGCCGTGCGGCAGATCGCGCACCGGGCTCGGGAACACGTGGCCGCGCGCCGACCCCGGATGGTGGTGACCCGCGCCGAGCAGCAGCGGGTCGAGGACCGGTTCCTCGCCGCTCTCACCGCGGGCTGTGTTCAGGGTCTGATGGACGCGCTCGCGCCCGACGTCGTGGTGGTCGCGGACAGTGGAGATCTGGCCCCCGCCGCCCGCCGTCCCGTCGCGGGCCGCAAGCGGGTGCCTCCGCGCTGTCCCACTTCGCGGAGCTGGCGCCCCGGCGTGGAGATCACCACACCGCTGACCAACGGCGCGGTCGCCGCGCGGATCCACCCGGGCGGCGAGTTCGACACGGCGATCACCTTCGTCGTCGAGGACGGCTGCATCACCCGGACGTACGCGATGCGCAACCCGCACGAGCTCGGCAGGCTGGATGCGGTGGCCGAGCTGCGGCGGTGACGGAGTCCCGTGGCCTTCCCGGGGAGTGGACGTGGAGCATTCCGAGGTGCTGATCGTCGGCGGCGGCAACGCCGGGATCTCCCTGGCGGCGCGTCTGCGCCGCGACGGCGCCCCGGGCGTCACCGTCGTGGCACCTCAACCGGTGCACCGGTACAAGCCGCTGCTCAACTACGTCGGCGGCGGGCAGGCTGCGATGGCGGACCTGGAGCGCCCGATGCGAGACGTCGTCCCCGACGGGTGCGAGTGGATCCGCGACAGCGTCGAGGCGGTCGACCCAGCGGCCATGACCGTGCGGACGCGCGTAGGGCGCACGCTGCACTGCTCGACGCTCGTCCTGTGCCCCGGCCTGGTGGAGGACTGGGACGCCACGCCGGGGCTGCAGTCCGCGTACAACGACGGGTGGGCGGCCTCCACGTACGTCCCGGGCAGTGCGCCGCAGGTGTGGCCGAGACTGACGTCGCTGCGCGCCGGCTCGGTCCTGTTCACCGTGCCGCCGGAGCCGGCCTCCTGCGGTCCGACGGCGCTCAAGCCGCTGCTCATGGCGTGCGACCACTGGCGGCGTGCAGGTGTGCTGCCGGACCTCGACGTCCGGCTCGTGCTGCCCGCTGCGACCGCGACAGGCGTGCCGGAGGCAGACGGGATCCTGGACCGCACCTTCGAGACCTACGGCGTCGAGGTGCTGCGCGAGGCGCGCATCGAGCGCGTGGACTGGGACGTCCACGCCGTCACGGTCGCGACGGGCGCCGGCCGGCGGGTGCTCGAGGACGTCGCCTTCGCCCACGCGGTCCCGCACTACCGGGCTCCGGGCTGGATCGCGGACGCCGGCCTCGCCGCCGACCCGGCGCCCGGCCTGGTCGACGTCGATCCGCACACCCTGCGTTCCCGCCGCCACCAGTCCATCTGGGCGATCGGCGACGCCGCCGACGTCGCCACCCGCCCCTCGGGTGGAGCGCTGAGGAAGCAGGTCGACGTCGTGGCCCGGAACATCGCAGCCGCCCGGAACGGGGAACCGGTGCAGCGGTACGACGGGTACACGGTCATCCCGATCACCCTGAGCCGCAGGAAGCTGGTGCTCGTCGAGGTCGATCGCGACGGGCGACCGTCCCCGTCGGTGCCGTTCCTCGATCCGATCAAGCCCCGCCGATCGACCTGGTTCCTCGACCGCTACGCACTCCCGGCGATCTACTTCCGCCGCATCCTCCGGGGGCGGGTGTGACCGCCAGTCACACGTTGAAGCGGAACTCCACGACGTCGCCGTCCTGCATGACGTAGTCCTTGCCCTCCATGCGCACCCAGCCGCGGGCCTTGGCCTCGGCCATCGAGCCGGCCTCGATCAGCTGGTCGTAGGAGACGATCTCGGCCTTGATGAAGCCGCGCTGGAAGTCGGTGTGGATGACGCCGGCGGCCTGCGGGGCGGTCGCGCCGATCGGGATGGTCCAGGCGCGGGCCTCCTTGGGGCCGGCGGTCAGGTAGGTCTGCAGGCCGAGGGTGGCGAAGCCGATGCGGGCCAGCTGGTGCAGGCCGGGCTCCTCCTGGCCGATGCCGGCGAGCAGCTCGGCGGCCTCCTCCTCGGGCAGCTCGGCAAGCTCGGCCTCGATCTTGGCGTCCATGAGGATCGCCTCGGCCGGGGCCACCAGGGCACGCAGCTCGGAGATGAGCTCCTCGTTGGCCAGCTCCTCCTCGTCCACGTTGAAGACGTAGAGGAACGGCTTGGTGGTCAACAGGGTCAGCTCGCGCAGCGGCTCGGGGTCGACGCCGGCGGAGAACAGCGTCTTTCCCTCGTCCAGCACCTTCTGGGCGTCGAGGGCAGCGGCCAGCAGCGCCGCCCGCTCCTTGTCCTTGCGCGACTCCTTCTCCAGCCGCGGGATCGCCTTCTCCAGCGTCTGCATGTCGGCGAGGACGAGCTCGGTGTTGATCGTCTCGATGTCGTCGGCCGGGCTGACCTTGCCCTCGACGTGGACGACGTCGGGGTCGGTGAACACCCGGATCACCTGGCAGATCGCGTCGCTCTCGCGGATGTTGGCCAGGAACTTGTTGCCCAGCCCCTGCCCCTCGCTGGCGCCGCGCACGATGCCGGCGATGTCGACGAAGGACACCGTCGCCGGGATCGTCTTCTGCGACGAGAACAGCTCCGCCAGCCTGCCGAGGCGGGGGTCCGGCACGCCGACCACGCCGACGTTCGGCTCGATGGTGGCAAACGGATAGTTCGCCGCCAGGACGTCGTTCTTGGTCAACGCGTTGAACAGCGTCGACTTGCCGACGTTGGGCAACCCGACGATCCCGATGGTGAGACTCACGGGAGACCAGCTTACGGGCGTGGACAGCGGCGCCCGGACGGCGAGGATGGCCCCATGCCGGACCCCGTCGACCTCGCCGCCGTCCTCGCCACCATCGACCAGCCGTGGTCGCCGCGCACCGTCGCCGTCCTCAACGACTACGACCTGCGCGTCGTCCACACCCGCGGCGAGTTCACCCGCCACAGCCACCCGGAGACCGACGAGGTGTTCCTGGTCCTCTCCGGCTCGCTCACCATCCGCATGGACGACGGCGACGTCACCCTCGGGCCCGGGCAGCTGTACGTGGTCCCGAAGGGCACCCCGCACCAGCCGTACTCCCCCGACGGCGCACAACTGCTCCTCGTCGAGCCGAGCGCCACGGTGAACACCGGCGACACCCCGAGCGAGCTGACCGCCGAGCGCCGCGGTATCGAGCAGTAGGGAGCGGCTCGCCGGCACCGGAGAGAGGTGCCGCGGGCGCTGCGGAGCACCACTCAGGCGAGGGACTTCAGCATCAGGGCACGCGTGAGGACCTCGCCGTCCAGGGTCACCGACTCGACCTCCACCTGGCTGAAGCCGGCTCGCTCGAACACCGGGACCGCCCGCCACGACGCGTGCGTCACCAGCGAGGCCAGCCCGGAGGACCGAGCGGTCGACTCGACCGCCGACAGCAGCGCCCGCGCCACTCCGCGCCCACCGGAGACGGGGTCCACGAACAGCTGGTCGACCTCCCCCGCCGCGAGCCCGTCGACCGGTGCCAGCGCCACCAACGCGAAGCCGGCCACGACGCCGTCCACCGAGGCCACCAGCACGCGGGTCACCTCGATGAACCGGAGGTGCGCGGCCACGGAACGACGCGACGCCCAGGCCGCGCGCTGGGCCGGTGTGTAGACCTCGGCCGCCCCGATCGCCGCCCGGCTCAGCTCGGCGAGGACGACGGCGTCGGCCGGGGAAGCCGGCCGGACGACGACGCTCACCGGCGACCCGGTCCCGGCAGCAGGCCGCGCTCGACGGCGACCATCACCGCCCTTGTGCGGTCGTCGACGCCGAGCTTCGCGAACACCCGCAGCAGGTGGGTCTTCACCGTCGCCTCGCCGATGAACAGCTCCCGGCCGATCTCGGCATTGGTGAGCCCGCGTGCCACGCCGGCCAGCACCTCGAGCTCGCGTGCGGTCGGGGCCTCGGCCGCGGGCGCCCGCAGCCTCGACACCAGCCGCGCGGCCACCGGCGGCGCGAGCACCGTCTCCCCTCGGGCCGCGGCGCGCACGGCGTCGGCCAGCTGCGGCAGGGGTGCGTCCTTGAGCAGGTAGCCGGTGGCGCCGGCGGCGACGGCCCGCACGATGTCGGCGTCGGTGTCGTAGGTGGTCAGCACGAGCACCCGGACGCCGGGGTGCGTCCCCGCCAGCCTCTCGATCGCTGCCACGCCGTCCATCCGCGGCATCCGCAGGTCCATCAGGACGACGTCGGGGTCCAGCGACGCCACCATCGCGAGGGCCTCGAGCCCGTCGGAGGCCTCGCCCACCACCGTCAGGTCGGGCTGGGCGTCGAGCCAGCCGACCAGCCCGCCCCGCACCACCGGGTGGTCGTCGACCACCAGCACCCGCGTGCTCATGCGCCCGGCACCCGCACGGTCACCCGCGTGCCTGCGCCGGGCAGCGACGCGACGTCGACCTCACCGCCGACCTGCTCCACCCGGCCGCGCAGCCCCTCGAGGCCGGAGACGGAGGCCGAGGCGGGGTCGAAGCCCACGCCGTCGTCCTCCACGTGCACCGACACCTGCGAGCCCACGCGCGAGAGCCGCAGCACCACCGCCGTCGCCCCGGCGTGCCGGCGGACGTTGGTCAGCGCCTCCTGCGCACCGCGCAGCAGGACCACCTCCTCGTCGCGCCGCAGGCCCGGCGCGGCGTCCAGCGCCCCCGTGTCCACCCGCACCTCCAGCCCGGTCTCCCGCGCGAACCGCTCGGCCAGCCGCCTCAGCGCCTCCACCAGCGTCGACCCGTCGAGCGCCACCGGCCGGAACGCGGCCACCACGGCACGGGCCTCGGCGAGGTTGTCGCGGGCGACCTCCTCGATGACGGCCAGCCGCTCGCGCGCGGCCTCCGGATCCGCGGGGAGCAGCGCGTCGGCGGTCTGCGCCAGGACGACGATCGAGGTGTAGCCCTGCGCCAGGGTGTCGTGCACCTCCTGCGCCAGCCGCTCGCGCTCGGCCAGCACGCCCCGTTCGCGCTCGGCGGCCGCCAGCTCCGACCGGGTGGCCTCCAGCTGGGCGATCAGCGAGGCCCGCTCGGCGCTCTCGCGCAGCACCCGGCTGATCCAGACGCCCAGCGCCAGGCTGAACGCGATGCCGACGCCCGTCTCGAGCAGCAGGTCGCCGGGGCTCCTCGCGGACGTCGCCGACAGCAGCGGGCCGACAGCGCTGGCCAGCCCGAGCAGCAGCGTCCAGGTGATCCCGGTCAGGGTCCCCTGGACGGCGAACCAGACGTGCGGGTAGGCGAGGAAGAGCAGGAACAGCAGCCCCGACGCCAGCCAGCCCAGCAGACCGAACGCGGCGACGAGCACGACGAGGTAGGCCACCGCCCGTCGCCGGGCGCCGGCCCCGATCGCCGGCACGCCCAGGGCGGCGTAAGCGACGGCCAGCGCGGCCAGCACCGCGAGGGCGGGCGTGCGCCGGTCGTCGTCGACGGCGTCCCCCACCGCCGCGGACACCACTGCCAGCGTCCAGACGACGGCGGAGATGACGTGAACGCCGACGACCGTGGCCCGCCACCCGCGCTCGGGCAGCGGCTCGCCGCCGTCGTCCTCGGGAGGGACGACGGCGGCGGCCAGCCGGCGCGTCAGGCTCATGCCGCCCGGCGCCAGCGGAACGTGCGGCTGCAGACCGCGAGGCCGACAACCACCCACACCGCGAGCACGAGGGCGATCATGCCGTGCTCCCAGCTGCCCGCGGGCTCCGCGGCGGCCGCGGCGTCGGGCAGGAACACCGAGCGCATGCCCTGCACCAGCCACTTCAGCGGGAAGACCGCAGCCACCTCCTGCATCCACGAGGGCAGCTCGGAGAAGACGAAGAAGACCCCGGAGAAGAACTGCAGCACGATGGCGAACGCGCTGATCCCGTTGCCCACCGCACGGCTGCTGCCCACCGAGGCGACCGCGATGCCGAGGACGGTGCCCGCCAGCGCGCCGCCGAGCGCCACCCAGGCGAAGGTCAGCCACCGGCCGGCCCCGTCCGGCATCGGCACGTCGTAGGCGGTCGCCGCCACGGTGAGCAGGACCGCGAGCTGCAGCACCGTCGTTCCCAGCACCTGACCGGCCTTGCCGAGGAAGTAGCCCAGCGGCGGCGTGCCGATCACCTGCAGCCGGACCAGGTCGCCGCGCTCGCGCTCCTCGGCCAGCGCCGTCCCCACCGCCTGGAAGCTGGTCAGCATGATCCCGGTGGCCGCGATCCCGGCGAGGAAGTACTGCGCGAACGGCACCCCGCCCGGCCGGTCCTCGCCGGCGAAGACCGACGCGAAGATCACCAGCATCACGATCGGGTACGCGAAGGAGAACACCACCTGGGCCGGGTCGCGGACGAACAGCCGCAGCTCCAGCGCCGTCCGGGCCAGCCCGATGGTCAGGGCCGGCGGCGGTGCCGGCCGGGTGGCAGCAGGGGTCAGGACGGCGGTCATCGGGAGGCCTCCTCGGGAGTGGCGCCGACCAGGGACAGGTAGACGTCCTCCAGGCCGGGCCGGGTGACGGTCAGGCCGGGCACCTCGCCGGCCGGGTGCGCGGCGAGCAGGTCGCGCAGGACGGCGGCCGGCTCCTCGGTGACCACCTCGCGCACGCCGCCACTGTCGGCCCACCGGACGGTGGCCGCCCGGCGCAGCCCGGCGCCGAGCTCGTCGGGCGGGGCCACGTCCACCAGGCGCCCGGCGGCCAGCACGCCCACGCGGTCGGCCAGCGCGGCGGCCTCGTCGAGGTAGTGGGTGGTGAGGACGACGGTGGTCCCGCCGGCCCTCAGCCCGCGCACCAGCTCCCAGAACTGCCGCCGCGCGACCGGGTCCATGCCGGTGGTGGGCTCGTCGAGGAACAGCAGCTCGGGCCGGCCCTGGACGCCCAGGGCCACCTCCAGCCGGCGCCGCTGGCCACCCGACAGCCGCGACACCCGGGTGCCCGCGGCCCCGGTGAGCCCGACGGCCTCGACGAGCGCGCCGGTGTCCTGTGCGGTGCCGTGGTACCGGGCGAAGTGGTCGAGGGTCTCCCGCACGGTGAGCGCGTTCCCGACGCCGGTGCTCTGCCCGACGACGCCGACGCGGTCGCGCCAGGCCCGCCCGGCGCGGCCCGGGTCCTCGCCGAGGACGGCGACCGCCCCGCCGTCGCGCCGGCGCACGCCCTCGAGCACCTCGATCGTCGTCGTCTTGCCCGCACCGTTCGGGCCGAGCAGCGCGAAGACCTCGCCGCGGCGGACGTCGAGGTCGACCCCGTCGACGACGGCGCGCCCGCCGTAGCGCTTGACCAGGCCGCGCACGCGGACCGCCGGGGGATCGTCGGGCGCCGTCCCGCTGAGGGCCAGCGCCGGCGGCTCCCTCCCGGGTACCGCCGGCAGCCTGAGGATGGTGGGGAGGGAGTCCTTCTGCATGCCCCGACCCTGCTGCCGGGGGCTCCCCCGCGGGACAGCCGATGCGCCGGTCCGCCGTCCACCGGTCGGTGGACGGCGGACCGAAGTTGGACCGACTCCAGGTTCGCGCTGCAGACCTCCGTGACCCGTGTCACGGTAGGTCGCGCGTCATGGTGTCGAGTACGAGGGGGATCACGTTGTCTGCTGGACCGCGTCGGGTCGGGATGGCCGTCGTCGGCCTCGGAGGAGCGGTCGCCACGACCGCCGTGGCGGGGCTGGAACTGCTCCGCATCGGCGGGAGCGACACCTCCGGGCTGCCACTCGCCGGGATGGAGGTGGACGGCGTCCCGGTCACGGAGGCGACCGGGATGGCCGGCTACGCCGACCTGGTCGTCGGCGGCTGGGACCTCGACGGCAGCGACCTGCGCAAGGCCGCCGACCAGCACGGCGTCCTCGACCACCGTCAGCTGGAGCAGGCCGGGCCGTACCTGTCCTCCATCACCCCGTGGGCGGCGGCCGGCGACGCCGACTTCTGCCGCAACGTCACCGGCGGCAACGTGGTGCTCGCCGAGACCCGCCGCGCGCAGGTCGACGCCGTCCGGGCCGACCTGCGCCGGTTCCGCGAGGAGGAGCGGCTCGACGGGCTGGTGCTGGTCAACCTGGCCTCCACGGAGCGCTGGCCGGACCCGGCGGCGCCCGCGCTGCAGACGGTCGAGGCCTTCGAGGCCGGGCTGGACGCCGACGACCGGTCGATCACCCCGTCGATGGTCTACGCCTACGCGGCGATCGCCGAGGGCGTCGGCTACGTCAACTTCACCCCGTCGCTGGCCGCGGACGTCCCCGCGCTCGTGGCCTTCGCCGAGAGCTGCGGCGTCCCGGTCGCCGGCAAGGACGGCAAGACCGGCCAGACGATGATGAAGACGGTGCTGGCCCCGGCCTTCCGCAGCCGGTCGCTGACCGTCGAGGGCTGGTACTCCACCAACATCCTGGGCAACCGCGACGGCCTGGCCCTCGAGGACCCGGACTCGCTGGAGAGCAAGCTGCAGACCAAGGGCAGCGTGCTGGACTCGATCCTCGGCTACCCGGTCGAGGACCACGTCGTGCGGATCGACTACTACCGCCCGCGCGGCGACCAGAAGGAGGCCTGGGACGCCATCGACCTGGTCGGCTTCCTCGGCCAGCGCATGCAGGTCAAGGTCGACTTCCAGTGCCGCGACTCGATCCTGGCCGCGCCGCTGGCCATCGAGCTGGCCCGGCTGACCGACCTGGCGCAGCAGCGCGGGCAGGGCGGCGTCCAGACCCAGTTCGGCTGGTTCTTCAAGGCGCCGATGTCGCCCGACGGCAGCACGCCCGAGCACGCCCTGCACCGGCAGGAGCGCGTGCTGCTCGACTGGGTCGCCGGCGCGCCGGCCGGCCGGTGACGGGCGGCTCCCCCGCCCTCGCCGAGCTCCGCCCGCTGCTGACCGAGGTCGGCGACGCCAAGCGGGTCCGTGTGGCCGCCGTCCCCGGGTCGCTGGCCGAGCAGGCCTTCGCCCGCGCCTGGGGTCGGCTCGTCGCGGGTGAGGACGCGGCCGCGGTCGCGCTGTCGGAGACGGCGGCGGCGGTGGCCCGCGCCCGGCTGGCCGGCATCGACGGTGCGGTGCTGCGGACGGCGGGCCTGGCCGACGACGAGGCGCTCGACGTGCTGCACCGCGGCTTCGACGAGGTCGCCGGCCCGCTGGACGCCGGCCTCCGGGCGCAGCTGCGGGCGGCGCTGCCGCTCGCCGTCCCGACGCCGGAGCCGCCGGCGCTGGCCGACCTGCTCAACCGCCAGCCGCGCGCCGGGGCCACCGCCCCGGGGAAGGCGCGGGTGGTCGTCGAGCCGCCGGAGAGCCACGGCGACCACTGCCTGACCGTCGCCGTCTACGGCGTGCTCGTCGCGCCGGTGTTCGGCGCCGACCCGGTCGCGCCGTTCCTCGTCGGCCTGGCCCACCACCTGCACAACGTCGTGCTGCCCGACGCCGGGTTCGCCGGCGAGGTGCTGCTCGGGGGTGCGCTGGACCGCGTGCTGAGGACGCTGGAGGAGCGCGAGCTGGCCGCCCTGCCCGGCCCGCTGGCCGAGCGGCTGCGCACCGTGCTGCGGCTGCGGGCCGACGCCGGGGCTCCCGAGTCGCAGGCCTTCCACGCCGCCGACGTCCTCGACCGGGTGCTGCAGGTGCACCACCACGCGCGCGCGGCCGCGTTCACCGCCGAGCATGCGCTGGACGACCTCGAGCTCGTGCACGCCGGGCCGGTGCAGGCCTTCCACCTGGACGTCCTGGCGGCGGCAGGACTGTGAGCGGCTCCGCCGACCCGGCGGCCGGGCCGCGCGGGAGAGGACGGTGACGCAGTGAGCACGGCGGCGCCCGCCGTCCCGGTGGTGGACGGCATCCCGTTCGCGCGAGCCGGCCGCGACGAGCTGCGCGCGGAGGTGGCCGGCCTGCTGGCCCACGGCGAGGTCGAGCGCGCCCGCGTCGCTCTGCTCGCCGACGCCGACGACTGGTGGACCGAGCCGCCCCCGCCGCCCGAGCAGCTGGCCCGCGTGCCGGCCGCCCGCACCCTGCGCGAGGCGATGGGCCTGCTCGGCATGGGCCGGGTGGCCGACTACTTCGCCCACCGCTGGTCCGACCCCACCCACCTGGCCGGGCTGGCGCTGCTGCAGCAGCACTGGCCCGGCGACCGTCCGGTGGTGGACGTCGCCTGCGGCATCGGCACCCACCTGCGGGAACTGGCCCGCCGCGGCCGCACCGAGCTGGTCGGGGTCGACGTCGTCTGGGCCAAGCTGTGGCTGGCCCGGCGCTTCGTCTGCCCCGAGGCGCGCTACGTGTGCGCCGACGTGACCGGCGTCCCCGACCTGGACGTGCGGACGCCGGCCTACGTGCTGTGCCACGACGCCTTCTACTTCCTGCGCGACAAGCCGGCCGCGGCCGCGGCGGTGCGCGACCTCGCAGGAGAGGGCGGCACCGTCGTCGTCGGGCACGCGCACGTCGCCGACCCGCACGGCGAGCCGCTGACGCCGGAGGGCTACGCCGCGGTGCTCGGCACCGACCTGCTCTACGACGACGCGGAGCTCACCGACTCGCTGCTCGCCGGCCGCCCGCCCCGGTCCGCCGCGGCCGCCGACCTGCACGCCAGCGAGGCGGTGGCCCTGGTCGCCGGGGACCCCCTCTCCCCCGCCCCGGTCGACCTCGGCGAGCCGCTGCCGCCGCTGCGCCCGAACCCGCTCTACACCGACGGGGAGCTGCGCTGGCCCAGCGAGCGCTACGCCGGCGAGTACGGGCCGCGGTCGACGTACCTGCCGGCCCGCTGGCCCGACCCGCTGCCCGCCGACGCCGCCCGCCGCCGGCTGCTCGTCGACCTCCCGGAGGCGTGGTGAGCGCGCGAGATCTGCACAGTGGCGCCCATCAGCCGCTCATGACCGCCACTGTGCAGATCCGGCGCAGGGGAGGCGGGCGGTGAGCGCCGTCGGGTGGGGCGTCGCCGGCTGCGGCTGGGTGGCCCGCGACCACGCGCTGCCCGCGCTGACCGCGACGCCGGGCGCCTGTGTCGTCGCGCTGCACGACCGCGACCCCGGCGCGCTGGCCCGGGTGGACGTCGACGCGCCCGCGCACGCCGACCTCGGCGCCTTCCTGGCCACCCCCGGGCTGGACGCGGTCTACGTCGCCGTCCCCAACGCCGCGCACCGCGAGGTGGCCGAGGCGGTCGCCGCGGCGGGCAAGGCGGTGCTCTGCGAGAAGCCGCTGGCCGCCGACGTCGGCGACGCGCAGGCGATGGTGACCGCCGCCCGCGACGCCGGCGTCCTCCTCGGGACGGCGTACGACCAGCGCTGGCACCCCGCGCACGTGCGGCTGCGCGAGCTGGTGCCCGAGCTCGGCACGGTCACCGCGCTGCGCATCGTCTACTGCTGCTGGCTGCCCGCCGACTGGACGCCGGACGGCCGCCCGCACGACAACTGGCGGGTCGACCGCGCGCGGGCCGGCGGCGGCGCGGCGATCGACCTGGCTCCCCACGGCCTGGACCTGGCCGGCGTCCTGCTCGGCGAGGACGTCGTGGAGCTGCGGGCACTGCTGCAGCGCCGGGTGCAGGACTACCCGGTGGACGACGGCGCGCTGCTGTCCGGGCGCACCGCGGGCGGCGTGCTGGTCGACCTGCACGTCGCCTTCAACACCCCCGACGCGTTCCCCCGCCGCCGGCTGGAGGTCGTCGGCACCCGCGGGATGGTCGTCGCCGTCGACACGATGGGCCAGACCGCGGGAGGCTCGCTCACGCTCCACCGGCCCGACCCGGTCGACGTGCCCTTCGCCGGGGGCTCCCCCTTCGCCGCGCAGTTCGCCGCCTTCAGCGCCGCCGTCGCCGGGCACGCGCCCTGGCCGTACGACGCCGCCCGCGACCTGGCGCTGCACCGCCTCCTCCTCACCGCCCTGGGAGACGCGAGATGACCAACCCCTACCGCGGGCTGCTGCCCGACCTGCCCGCCTACGCCTGCACCAACTGCGGGCACTGGCAGCGCTGGCCGGCACCCGGGCCGCTGGTCTGCCCGGTCTGCGCCGACGTCCGCAACGCCCTCCCCGAGAACGGCTTCGAGTTCGTCACGCCGGCGCAGGTCGAGGCGACGGTGGAGGGCTTCTGCCGCCCGACCGCCGTCGCGGGCGTCACCGAGTTCGGCACGCACCCGCGTTTCGGGCTGGACAGCCGCGGGTGGGTGATCGAGAGCGACGCCGGCCTGGTCGGCTTCGAGTGCGCCCCCTGGTACACCGCCGACATGCTGGCCCAGCTCCGCCGGATGGCCGACGCGAAGGGCGGGTTCGAGATCCTGGCCTCCAGCCACGTGCACGGGTACGGCGCGCTGTGGCAGCTGCAGCAGGAGCTCGAGCCGCGCACGGTCTGCGTCGGCGTCCGCGACCTGGAGTGGACCAAGGCCTTCCGGGTCACCTGGCCGGCGGACGACGAGCTGGAGCTGGCCCCCGACCTCACGCTGCACCGCACCGGCGGGCACTTCCCCGGGCACTCGGTGCTGCACGACCGCCGCCGCGGCGTGCTGTTCTGCGGCGACTCGCTCAAGGTCGACCTCGACGAGACCGGTCAGCCGGTCGCGCTGAGCGCGCACAAGGCCTTCCACGCGCAGATCCCGCTGTCCCACGGCGAGCTGCGCGAGTACCTGACCGTCGTCGGCGCGCTGGAGTTCCAGGCCGTCGCGACGCCGTTCGAGCTGGTCCGCGGGGTGACCACCGACCACGTCGTGCACCTGGTGCGGCGGCTGCTCGCCGGGCCGCCGGACGCCGCCCCCGTCGCACTGGAGGACCTGTGACCAGCACGCTGACCGCGTCGCAGCGGTACCGCGACTCGTTCCCGGGAACCGTCGACGAGTTCGCCATCGAGGGCCTCGACGTCCTCGACGTGCCGCTGCACAGCGCGGTCCTGCCACCGTCGCCGGAGCACCCCGGCGGCAGCGGGCTGGGCTACGGCGCCACGCGCGAGGAGGCCCGCACCGGGGCGCTGGGCGAGATGGCCGAGATGGCGCTGTCGCTGCGCACGCACCAGGGCGTCGAGCGGGAGCAGGGCTCGTACGCCGAGATGACCCGGCGGCACGGCCGGGACCGGGTGACCGACCCGCGCACCCTCTGCCTGGAGGCCGGCAGCGCCTACGACGACGACCGGCCGCTGCAGTGGCTGCCGATGACCCGGCAGCGGGACGGCGAGACGGTGCTGGTCCCCGCCGAGCTCGTCGCCTCCGCACCCGACGACCTGCCCGGCGCCCCGCCGCCCGGGGGCTGGCTGACCACGGTGATCACCAACGGGCAGGGCGCGGCGTTCGACGCCGACCGGGCGGTCGCGCACGCGCTGCTCGAGGTGCTGCAGCGCGACGGCAACGCCACCTCCTTCCGCGCGATGGACCGCGGCGTCGTCGTCGACCTGGCCGGTCTCCGCGACCCCGACGCGCTGGCGCTGCTCGACCGGCTCGACGCCGCGGGCATCGACGTCGTGGTGAAGCTGGCGACGACGGAGTTCGGCGTGGTCGACGTCTACGCGGTCGGCTGCTCGCGGGACCTCTCCGAGCCGGTGCCGGTCATGGCGACCGCGTGCGGGGAGGCGGCGCACCCGGACCGCGACACCGCCGTCCGCAAGGCGCTGCACGAGTTCGCCTCGGCGCGCAGCCGCAAGGCGTTCATGCACGGCCCGTTCGACGTCGTCCTGCCGGCCACCCCGCCCGGCTACCTGGAGCACTGGCGCGGCGGGCACCCGCCCGAGCGGCTGGTCGAGGAGGACCGCGCGCTGGAGGCGATGCTGGCCTGGACCCGGATGGGCACCGGCGCGCTGGTCGAGCTGCTGCAGGACAGCGTGCTGTCCCGCCGGTCGACCGTCGCGCTGACCGACCTGCCGACGTGGTCCGGGGACGACCTGCACGCGACCGTCACCGGCGCGCTGCACGCCACCGGGTACGACGTGCTGGTCGAGCTGCAGCCCTCGGTCGGGGACGCGGTGGCCGCGAAGGTGCTGGTACCGGGACTGGAGGTCGAGACGATGTCCTACGGGCGGATCGGCGAGCGCGGGGTGCGCCGGCTGCTCGAGCGGGGCGACCCGCTGGTCGCCGTCGGCGCCGACCCCGGCGGCTGGGCGCGGGTCCACCTGACCGGCGACGCGGAGCAGCGACTCGGTGGGCCGGCCTGGTTCGACCGCGTTGGTGCCGAGCGGCGGGTGGGCCCGCTGTACGCCCTCTACCGGGAGCCGGGCCGGCACACGGTCGCGGAGGTGCTCGCGCGATGAGGTACGCGTACAACACCAACGGGCTGACCTCGCACCGGCTGTCCGACGCGCTGCCCCTCCTCGCCGACACCGGCTATGCGGGGGTCGCGCTGACCCTCGACGTCGTCCACCTGGACCCGTTCGCGCCCGACGCCCTCGCCCAGGCCGAGAAGACGCGGGCGCGCTGCGACGAGCTGGGCTTGGGCGTCGTCGTCGAGACCGGCGCCCGCTACCTGCTCGACCCGCGGGTCAAGCACGAACCGACGCTGGTCACCGCGGACGCCGAGGGCCGGGCGCGACGGCTGGCCTACCTGCGGCTGGCCTGCGACCTCGCCGAGGTGCTGGGCGCGGAGGCGGTCAGCTTCTGGACGGGCGTGCCACGGCCGGGGGTGGACCGCGACGCGGCGTGGGGCTGGGTGGTCGACGGCGTCCGGGCGCTCGTCGACAGCTCCGGCGGGCGGGGCTTCGCCCTGGCAGTCGAGCCCGAGCCGGGGATGCTGGTCGAGGACTGCGACGGCTGGGCCCGGCTGGCCGCGGAGGCCCCGGGGATCACGCTGGCGCTCGACACCGGCCACTGCGTCGTCGCCGGGGCGTACGAGCCTCAGGAGGCGGTCGCGGCGTTCGCGCCCCACCTGGGCACGGTCGCCGTCGAGGGCATGCGCCGGGGCGTGCACGACCACCTGCCCCTCGACGAGGGGGACGTCGACCTGCCCGCCGTCCTGCGGGCGCTGCGGGAGGTCGGCTACGACCGGCTGGTCACCCTCGAGCTCTCCCGCGACGGGCACCGGGCGCACGAGATGGTCCCGCGCGCGATCGCGACGCTGAGGGAGGCCGAGCGGGCATGAGGATCTGCTTCGTCAGCCGCCGCTACTGGCCGGCGGTCAGCGGCATGAGCGTCTACGCGGAGAACCTGCTGCGCGAGCTGGTCGCCCTCGGTCACGAGGTCACGCTCGTCAGCCAGTACCGCGACGACGAGGCCGGCACCCGTGTCTACGGCGGCGGCCCACCCCCGCCCGACCGGGTTCCGGCCGGCGTCGAGGTGGTCGCGCTGCCGAGTCGCGGCGAGACCGTGGTCCCCGCGGACTGGGAGGGCGACATCGACGAGATCGTGCGCACTGTCGTCGGCCTGCACGCCGAGCGGCCCTTCGACGTCCTGCACGCCCAGTACGGCTACCCGCCCGGCCTGGCGGTGCTCGCCGCCGCGCGCGAGACCGGGTTGCCCGCCGTGGTGAGCATCCAGGGCGGCGACGGCCACTGGGTGGGCACCTGCTGCAGCACCCACGCCGAGGCGATGCGCGCCGTCGTCGACTCGTCGTCCGCGGTGCTCATCGGCAGCGCCAGCTTCCGCGACGAGGTGGTCGGCAACCTCGGCAGCGACCCGGCGCGGTTCACGGTCGCCCCCGGGGCCACCGACACCCGACGGTTCACGCCGGCCGAGCGGCCGCTGGGCGCGCTGCGCGAGCCGCCGGTGCTGCTCTTCCACGGCCGGGTGGACCGGCGCAAGGGCGTCCTGGACCTGCTCGAGGCGCTGCCCGACGGCGTCCGGCTGATCGTCTCCGGCATCGGCCCCGACCTCGACGAGGCGAGGGCCCGCGCCGACGAGCGGACGACGTTCCTCGGCTACGTGCCGCCCGAGCGCGCGCCGGAGGTGTACCGCTCGGCCGACCTCTTCGTCAGCCCGACCTACAGCGAGGGGTTCAGCAACACGCTGCTCGAGGCGATGGCCAGCGGGCTGCCGACGGTGAGCACCGACAGCGTCGGCGTCGTCGACTGCCTGCGGCACGAGGACAACGGGCTGCTGCACACTCCCGGGGACGTCGCCGGGCTGCGGGCCGCGCTGACCCGCCTGCTGGACGACGGCGCACTGCGGGAGCGGCTCGCGACGACAGCCCTGGAGGAGGTGCGGCGGCTCTACTCCTGGCCGGTGCTGGCGGCCTCCATCGACGCCGTCTACGCCGAGGTCGCCGGGACCACGCCGGCTCCCGACTGGTCGATGCCCGCGGCGGTCGACCTCTCCTGCCGGTTCCGCTCCGCGGCGCACCTGCTCTGAGGGTCCTGTGCGTGTCCTAGCGGTCAGCCCGCACCTCGACGACGCCGCCTTCTCCGTCGGCGGCACCCTGGCGGCGCTGGCCGACGCCGGCCACGAGGTCACGGTGGTCACCTGCTTCACCGCCAGCGTGCCCGACCCGGCCGGCTTCGCGCTCGCCTGCCAGCTGGACAAGGGGCTGCCGGCCGACGTCGACTACCTGGCCCTGCGCCGCGCCGAGAACGCCGCGGCGATGACCGTGCTGGGCGCCAGGCCGGTCCACCTGGGCCTGCCCGAGGCCCCGCACCGCGGCTACACCAGCGCCACCGACCTGTTCGCCGGCGTCCACCCCGGGGACGACGTCGAGCGATCGCTGACCGCGGCGCTGGACGGGTACGACGCCGACCTGTGGATGGCGCCGCAGGCCCTCGGCGGTCACGTCGACCACCGGCAGGTGCTGCGGGCGGTGGCCCCGCTCGACCGGCCGGTGCTGTGGTGGCGCGACAGCCCGTACGTGCTGCGCGACCCGGCCGCCGTGCCCGGCGCGGAGCTGCCGGACGGGCTGGCCGAGGTGAGCCTCCCGCAGGACCTCGACCGGCGCGCCGACGCGTGCGCCTGCTACCCCACCCAGCTCGGCTTCCAGTTCGGCGGGGTCGAGCGGATGCGCACCGCGCTGGCCGGCGTGCCCGAGGTGCTGCTGGCCGACGACCGGGCGCGGGAGGTGCTCGCGACCGCTGCCGTCCCGGCCGGCTGAGCCGCCGGCGTCCTGTCGGACCCCGGCGTCGTCCGCACCTGCCGCGTGCCCGACCGGCCGGGGACTGCCAGGCTGCCGGGCATGCAGCAGGCCTTCGGCATGGCGGTCCCCGAGACGGTGCGCGAGATGTGTCGTCCGACGACGTCGGCGGTGCTCGTCTACGACGTGCAGGTGGGCATCCTGGCCCACGTCCAGGACCGGGAGCGGCTGGTCGAGCGGATCTCGGCGGTCCTGCAGGCGGCCCGGACGTCGGGCGTGCCGGTGCTGTACGTGCGGCACGTGTCGCTCTCGCCGACGCACATGGGCGTCGCGGCGCTGCGCACCGCCATGGCGTGGCAGCGGGTGGGCGAGGCGGCCGCGGTGACGGCGGCCTTCCCGCCGGACGCGCCGCACACGCAGCTCGTCGCCGAGCTGGCGCCGGTGGACGGCGAGCCGGTCTTCGACAAGCTCGGCATGTCCGCGCTGGTCGGGACCCCGGTCGAGGCCGTCCTGCGCGACCGTGGCGTGACCACCCTGGTGCTGGTCGGCGCCGTGCTGGAGATCGGCATCGAGCCGACCGCGCGGCACGCCGCCGACCTCGGGCTCCTGCCGGTGGTGGTCGAGGACGCGTGCGGGGTGGTCGACACGGCGGCGGCGCAGCGCTCGCTCGCGAGCCTCGACTACAGCCTGCTCTCCCACCGCAGCAGCAGCCAGGAGGTCGTGGAGGCACTCGGCACGGCGGGCCTGCCCCCGGGTGCCGCGTCGGCCTAGCCTGTCCCGGATGGGGAACGACGACCTGCAGCGGCTGGTGCAGCGGCGGCTGCTCGAGCTGGCCTCGAGCACCCAGGCCGCGTCGCGGCGGGCCCAGTGGGCGGTCGCACCCGAGACCATCGCCCACATCGCAGCCGGCCGGCACTCCGGCATGGTGAGCGAGCGCCTGGCGGCGGCACTGGCCCGCGCCCTCGACGTCCCGGAGAACCGGGTCCGCCGGGTGGCCGGCCTGCCACTCGTCGAGGACCCCGGCGCCGACATCTGCACCGGCCCCCACCTGCGGGTGGTCCGCGACGACGGCCGGCTCGCCTAGACCGGCTCCTCCGGGTCGCGCCCCGCGCGCGTGCGACGGTTACCACGGGGTCAGGAGCGCGGCAGCAGCAGGCAGAGCGCGGTCGCGTAGCGGTCGAGGTCGACGTCGCCGAGCAGGGCGTGCTGCAGGACGAAGCCGACCAGCGTCGAGAACAGCACCTGCCCGAGCGCCTCGGCGTCCACGTCGGCGGCCAGGTGCCCGGCGTCGCGCCACCGGGCGACCCGGTGGGTCAGCCGGCCGCGCACCGTGCCGTAGGTCTGCTCGGCGATCGCCCGTACGGCGGGATCGCGCAGCCCCTCGGCCCAGGCGGTCACCGCGATCCGCGTGTAGTCGAGCTCGCCCCCGACCGCGATCGGGTAGATCCGCCGCAGGACCTCGGCGACGGTCTCCGCCGGCGTCCGGTCCTCCTCGAGGGACTCGTCGGTGTCGGTGACGACGGCGTCGAGCACCCCGATGAGCGCCTCGAGGATCGGCTCCACGGCGCCGGCGACCAGCTCGGCCTTGCTCGGGAAGTAGCTGTAGACCGCGCCGGCGGACAGCCCCGACTCGCGCACGACGTCCCGCACCGATGTGGCGTGGAAGCCCTCACGGGCGAAACAGCGAAGGGCCGCACGGACGATCTCCTGACGACGGCTCTCCAGGTGGTCGGCGGTCACACGGGGCACGTGGCCACATTAGAGAACGACCGTCCGTCTTGACAGGGCGAGGTCACCGGGAGCATCGTCGTTTTATCGAACGGTCGTCCGATTTACAGGAGTCGTCATGGTCGCGTCCACGCCGGTCCTCCCCTCCATGGCCCAGGTGCTCGAGCACTTCGTCCCCGTCGGTGGCGTCGTGGTCGGCGACGACGGGACCGCCACCTCGCGCGCCGCGGTGCGCTGGTCAGCCGCCGACGCGGTCCGCCGCGGCGGAGCGCTACACGTCGTCCGCGCCTGGTCGCTGACCACCGCGCCCAGGCCGCGGTCCTGGGCGGTGGGCTACGTCCCGCCGTTCACCGACTTCGAGGACGCGGTGCGCGAGGAGCTGGCGCGCACCCGACGGCCGCTGGTGGCCGACCTCGCGGGGCTCGACGTCCACTGGCACGCGGTGCACGGCCGGCCCGAGGCCGTCCTCGCCACCGCCTCCACCGGCGCCGAGCTGCTCGTCGTCGGGTCGCGCGGCCGGGGCGAGCTGCGCGAGCTGCTGCTCGGCTCGGTCGCCGCCGCCGTCCTGCACTCCGCCTGCTGCCCGGTCGTCGTCGTCCGGGACCGGGCCTCGTCCTGACACCCACCCCTCCACCGAGGAACAGCCATGAGCACCCTTACCCCCGACCGGACCGCGGCGTCCGGCCACCTCGCACTCCTGGCCGACCGCACCCCGTGGCGGACGGTCCTCGGTCTGGCCCTGGCCCTGACGGCAGCACTGGCGCTGCTGCTGTCGGCGTTCGCCTGGCCCGCCACGCAGACCCGTCCGCGGGACGTCCCGGTCGCCGTCGTCGGGCCTCCCCCTGCCGTCGAGCAGGTGCGCACCGCCCTCGGGAGCGCCCAGCCGGGTGCCTTCGACGTCACCGCCGCCGTGGACGCCGCACAGGCGCGACAGCTGGTTCGCGACCGTGAGGTCTCCGGAGCGCTCGTGCTCGGCCCGGGTGGGCCGAGCGTCGTCGTCGCCACCCAGGCCGGGCCCGCGGTCGCCCAGCTGCTGACGCAGGTGGCGCAGGGAGCCACGGGTGCCACCGTGCCGGTCGAGGACGTCGCGCCACCGCCGGCTGACGACCCGCGGGGTGCCGGACTGGCTGCCGGGGCACTGCCGCTGTCGATCACCGGAGCCGTCGCCGGCGCGGTGCTGGCCCTGCGGGTCCGCGGGCCGGGTCGCCGCGCGGCCGGCGCCGTCGTCCTGGCGCTCCTGGCCGGCCCGACCGCCGTCGGGGTCCTGCACGGGTGGCTCGGTGCGCTCGGCGGGGACTGGCTGGCCGAGTCGGCCGTCGTCTCCCTCGGGATCGCCGCCATCACGCTGGGCGTGCTGGGCATCGCCGCCGTTGCCGGCCGGGCCGGGCTCGTCCTCGCCGAACTGACGGTCGTCGCCCTGGGCAACCCGCTGTCGGCCGCTGCCGGCGCTCCGGCACTGCTGCCCGACGGGTGGAGGGAACTGGGTCAGGCGCTGCCCCCGGGGGCAGTCGTGGCCGCACTGCGGTCGGTCGCCGGCTTCGACGGCACCGGCGCCGCCGGCCCACTGACCGTGCTCGTGCTCTGGGTGACCGGCGGGCTCCTCCTGCTCGCGGTCGCCGGCGTCCGGGCACGCCGGCACGGCACGTACACCGCGGCGTAGCCGGCTCGACCGGAGGGCGCCCGGCCGCGGCCGGGCGCCTTCCTGCCGGCCCGGGACCCGACGGCCGCGTCCGGAAACCGCCAGTTCCCGGGGCGCGGCGCTGTCATGCTCGTCGTGTGACACCGCCGCTGGACGCCGAACGCTGCTACCGCGCGGTCGCCAGCCGGGACGCCCGGTTCGACGGCTGGTTCGTGACCGCGGTCGCCACCACCGGCATCTACTGCCGCCCCTCCTGCCCGGCCCGCACCCCGCTGGCGCACAACGTCAGCTTCTTCTCCACCGCGGCCGCCGCCCAGGGTGCGGGCTACCGCGCCTGCCGCCGCTGCCGGCCCGACGCCGTCCCCGGCTCCCCGGAGTGGGACACCCGCGCCGACGTCGTCGCACGGGCCGTGCGGCTCATCGGCGACGGCGAGGTCGAGCGCTCCGGCGTCCCCGGCCTGGCCGCGCGGCTGGGCTACTCCGAGCGCCAGCTGCACCGGCTGCTGGTCGGCGAGCTCGGTGTCGGCCCGCTCGCGCTGGCCCGGGCGCAGCGCGCGCAGACCGCCCGGCTGCTCGTCGAGACCACCGACCTGCCCATGGCCGACGTCGCCTTCGCCGCGGGGTTCGCCAGCATCCGGCAGTTCAACGACACCGTCCGCGAGGTCTTCGCCGCCACCCCCACCGAGCTGCGCCGCACCGCGCCGCCCGGCCCGCCCGGCACCCCCGGCCGGCTGACGCTGCGGCTGGCCGCGCGCGCCCCGTACGAGGCGGCGGAGGTGCTGCTCTTCCTCGGCGTGCACGCCGTCCCCGGGCTGGAGGAGTGGGACGGGACGACGTTCTCCCGCGTGCTCGACCTGCCGCACGGGCCCGGGGTCGTGCACCTCTCCCCCACCCCGGACGGCGGCCCCGCGGTCTCCGCCCGGCTGCAGCTCACCGCGCTGCGCGACCTGGGGACGGCGGTGGCCCGCTGCCGCCGGATGCTGGACCTCGACGCCGACCCGGTCGCGGTCGACGGCGTCCTCGGTGCCGACCCGGCGCTGACCGGGCTGGTGGCCGCCGCGCCCGGACGACGGGTGCCCGCCTCGCCCGACGCCGACGAGGTCGCCGTCCGCGCCGTCCTCGGCCAGCAGGTCTCACTCGCCGGCGCCCGGACGCTGACCGCCCGGGTGCTCTCGGCCGCGGGCACGCCGCTGCCCGAGCCGGTCGGCACGCTGACCCACGTCTTCCCCCGCCCGGCCGCGCTGGCCGACGCCGACCTCACCGCCGTCGGTCTGACCGGCGCCCGGCGGCGCACCGTGCACGCGCTGGCCGAGGCGCTGGCGTCCGGCGCGGTGACGCTGGACCCCGGCGCCGACCGCGCGGAGGCAGGCCGGGCGCTGCGCGCCGTCCCCGGGATCGGCCCGTGGACCGCCGCGCTGGTGGCGCTGCGCGGACTCGGCGACCCCGACGTGTGGCTGCCCGGTGACCTGGCGCTGCGCCGCTCCCTGGCCACCCTCGGCAGCTCCGACACCGATGCCGCCACCCGCTGGCGGCCGTGGCGGTCCTACGCCGTGATGCACCTGTGGGCCCTCGCCGTGCCGAGCCTGTCGACACTACCCCTCCCCCTCGAACGGAGCGCCTCATGACCCCGCTTCCCGCCCGCTCCGCCACCGTCGACACCCCGCCGGGGCCGTTCACCGTGGTCGTGGACCGCGGCGGCGCCGTCCTCGCCAGCGGCTGGACCGCCGACGTCGCCGACCTCCTCCCCGTGGTGCACCGCGCGCTGCGCCCGGCCTGGGTCGAGGAGGTCGAGCACCTGCCCGTGCTCGACGCCGTCACCGCCTTCGTCGCCGGCGACGTCGCCGCCATCGACGACGTCCCGGTGCGCCAGCGCTCGGGCCCCTTCCTCGAGGACGCCTGGGAGGTGCTGCGCACCGTCCCCGCCGGCGAGCCGGACACCTACGCCGCCTTCGCCGCGCGCTGCGGCCGCCCGGCTGCGGTGCGCGCGGCGGCCAACGCCTGCGCGCGCAACGCCGCGGCGCTGTTCGTGCCCTGCCACCGGGTGCTCGGCTCCGACGGCGGGCTCGGCGGCTTCCGCTGGGGGACACCGGTCAAGCGCTGGCTGCTCGACCACGAGGCGGCGCACGCTCCCGTGACCGTCTGAGAGAGGACCTCCTCGCCCCCGCCGCTCGCAAGCTCGCCGGCCCGTCCAGGGCACCGCCCCGAGCTTGCGAGGGGTGGGGAGGACGGGGTCCTTCTGCTGCAAGGGGGCCGTTCCAGCGCCTCACCGTGCTCGGCGCGGGTCTCTGGAGGGCGGCCGTTCCAGCACCTCACCAGGCGCCGTGTGTCTCCCGGGAACTGTCGGACCGGTCCGGCAGGCTCCCCTGTCGTGGACGCCGCCTCGCTGCTCACCGGTCTCCTCGTCGGCGCGCTGCTGGCCACCGCGGTCACCCTGGGCGTCGTCGCGCTGGTCGCCCGCAACCGGCCGGCCGACGACGGTCTGGAACCGGTGCACGAGTCGCTGGACCACCTGCACCGCCTGCTGGCCGGCATCGAGCGGGACCGGGCCACCGCGCACGGCGAGCTCCGCGAGCAGATGGGCACCGTGGGGCAGACCTCGGCGATGCTGCGCCAAGAGACCGCCGCGCTGGTCACCGCCCTGCGCACCCCGCACGTGCGCGGCCGGTGGGGCGAGGTGCAGCTGCGCCGGGTGGTCGAGGTGGCCGGGCTGCTCGAGCACTGCGACTTCGTCGAGCAGCCCTCCGCCACCAACGACGCCGGCGCCGGCGTGCGCCCCGACCTGGTGGTCACCCTCTCCGACGGCCGCCAGGTGGTGGTCGACGCCAAGGTGCCGTTCACCGGTTACATCGAGGCGGTGCAGGCCGAGGACGTCGCGGTGCGCGCCGAGCGGATCGTCGCGCACGCCCGCCAGCTGCGCGCCCACGTCGACATCCTCGCCGCCCGCCGCTACCCCACGGCGTTCCGCCCGGCGGCGCCGTTCACGGTGCTCTTCGTGCCCTCCGACGGGTTCCTCACCACCGCGCTGGAGGCCGAGCCCGGCCTGCTCGAGTACGGCTTCGCCCGCGACGTCGTGCTGGCCACACCCAGCACGCTGCTCGCGCTGCTGCGCACCGTCGCCTACTCGTGGCGGCAGGAGCGGCTGGCCCGCGACGCCGACCAGGTGCTGGAGGTCGGCCGCCGGCTGCACGCCCGGCTGTCCACCCTCTCCGGCCACCTCACCCGCCTGGGCTCGGCGCTGTCCTCGACGCTGACCCGTTACAACGAGACCGTCGGCTCCTACGAGAGCTCGGTGCTGGTCGCCGCCCGCCGCTTCGACGACCTCGGTGTCGCGGAGTCCCCGGTGCCCACGCCGCCACCGGTGGAGGCCACGGTGCGCACCCTGCGGCCGGCTGAGCTCCCGCTGCCCGGGGACCTGCCCCGCCGCACCGGGCCGGCCGCGCACGACGACGGCCCGCCGGCGGCCGAGCGCGACGGCACGACGGGCTGACGCCGAGCCCGGGGTACACCGGTCGTCGCGGCGGTGCCGTTCCGTCACAGCCGTCCCGCGGCCCCCACCGGATGTGCTTCCGGGGCTGCGGTTTTGGCACTTCTGCACAGCGCGATTCGGTGCCGTCCTCCCCCGTGGCTCCTGCGGCCGTCGTTACCGTTGCCCTCGACAGGGACGCCCGCGAGGGAGTCCGCCGACGAGGGGACGGGAGGTCCGCCATGGCCTCGGTGAGCACGGCCGACACCTGGCGCGAGGCCGGGCCGCGTGCCGACCGGCGCGCCGGCGCCCGCCCCGAGGCGGCGGACTACGTGTCGCGCATCGGCCGCCCGCCGGTGCCGCCGCCGCCCCCGCGGATGCGGGCGGGGCTGCCGCCGTTCCCCGAGGACATGGCCCGCTCCGCGCACGGCGACCACATGGCCCGCTCCGCGCACGGCCGTGACGACCGTCGTCCCCCGCTGCACCCGCGCCCGTCCGGCGAGCGGGCCGCGCGTCCCTCCCGGGAGGTCGGCCGCGGCCGACCCGTCCCCTCCGACGCCGACCGCCCCCGGGTCCGCGAGGACCGCTCCCGCGACCTGCACGCCTCGGAGGGGTCGGACGACGCCGACGACCGCCGCCGCGGTGCGCGGGCGCCCGAGCCCCGGTCCACGCCCCGCCGCCCCGCCGGTCGCGGCGCGACGGCGCAGGCGCCGGAGAGCGGCAGCGGGCTGCGCGGCGCGGTCGCCGTGCTCGCGGTCTTCCTGGTCACCCTGGCCGGTGCGGCCCTCGAGTCCTGGATCGGTGCCGGCCTGGGCCTGGCCACGCTCGGAACGCTCGCCGTGGCCAGCGCCGTGGCCACGGTGGCGGTCCGCCGCGCCGACCTGTTCACCACGGTGGTCGCCCCGCCGCTGGTCTACATCGCCGTCGCCGTGCTGAACACCGCGCTCGCCCCGTCGGCCCCGCTGAACCTCGCATCGGTGGCCACCCTGCTCATCCGCGGCTTCCCGGCGATGGTGGTCGCCACCGCCGCCGCCGCGGTCGTCGCGCTGATCCGGTGGGCCGCCCGCCGCTGAAGGTGACCCCGTGGAACGGCCCCCTCCCGGGATCGGGAGGGGGCCGTCGTCGTTCGTGGGCGTCCCCTGCAGAGCGTCCTGAGCCTGTGGGGACCCCGGCGGGGTCCTCGCTCAGGCCGGGTCGGCGGTGGAGCGCTCGGTGCGGCGCGGGCGCAGTTCGTGCGGCAGCGCGAACACCAGCCGCTCCTCGGCGGCCTTGACCGTCTCCACGTCGGGGAAGCCGCGCTCGGCCAGCCAGTCGAGCACCTCGCCGACCAGCACCTCTGGCACCGACGCGCCACTGGTGACGCCGACGGTGCCCACGCCCTCGAGCCAGGCGGGGTCGATCTCGGAGGCGAAGTCGACCAGGTACGAGGCGCGGGCACCGGCCTCGAGCGCCACCTCGACCAGCCGGACGGAGTTCGACGAGTTCGTCGAGCCGACCACGATGACCAGGTCGCACTCGGCGGCCATCTGCTTGACGGCCTGCTGCCGGTTCTGCGTGGCGTAGCAGATGTCGTCGCTGGGCGGGGACTGCAGGCCGGGGAAGCGCGTCTTCAGCTGGTCGACCGTCGCCAGGGTCTCGTCGACCGACAGCGTGGTCTGGGACAGCCAGACGACCTTCTCCGGGTCGCGGACCTGGACGTCGGCGACGTCCTCGGCACCGTCGACGAGCTGGATGTGGTCGGGCGCCTCGCCGGAGGTGCCCTCGACCTCCTCGTGGCCGCGGTGGCCGATCAGCAGGATGTCGTAGTCGTCACGGGCGAACCGCTTGGCCTCCTGATGCACCTTGGTCACCAGCGGGCAGGTCGCGTCGATGGTCCGCAGCTGCCGGGCCGCGGCCTCGGCGTGCACCGTCGGCGAGACGCCGTGGGCGCTGAAGACGACGACCGAGCCCTCGGGCACCTCGTCGGTCTCGTCGACGAAGACCGCCCCACGCCGCTCCAGCGTGGCCACCACGTGCTTGTTGTGGACGATCTGCTTGCGGACGTAGACCGGGGCGCCGTGGATCTCCAGGGCGCGCTCGACGGCGACCACCGCCCGGTCCACGCCGGCGCAGTAGCCCCGGGGATCGGCCAGCAGGACACGTCCGCGCTGATCAGCCATGGCCCCATGGTAGAGAAGGACCCCCTGCCCCCCGGTGTTCGCACGCTCACACCGGGACCCTGCAGGGGCCACCCGCCCCGGCCACGCGCGAGCTCGCGACGGGACCCTGCGGGACCCCGGAGGGTCGTCGCCCCTGAGTGTCAGCAGACTCACACCGGGACCCTGCAGGGGGCCACCTGCCCCGCCGCTCGCGAGCTCGCGACGGGACCCTGCGGGACCCCGGAGGGGTCGCCGCCCAGGGACGAGTCGCGTACCACCATCCGTGTGGTCGCCGCCAGCGCGGGGGTGTCGGGCGCGGCGTTTCGGGGCAGGGTGGGGCCATGTCGCGTGAGATCCCACAGGTCGTCCGTGCGGTGGTCGGCCTGGCCGCCACCGTCCTCGACGACACCCTCCAGCTGCCCCGGACGCTGCCGGGCCTGCCCGTGCGGGTGCTCGGGCTGGCCATGCAGGCCACGATGAAGCTGCAGCAGCACTACTCCGGTCTGGTCGCCCGCGGCGACGAGGTCTTCACCGGCCTGCGCGGCGAGGCCGAGCCGGGGCTGGCGACCTTCGACGAGGACATGCCCGGGCCGGCCGCCGGCCGCAGCTCCGCCTTCGACCGCGCCCCCGGGTTCGACCAGCCCACCTCCTTCGACCGCGCCTCCGCGCCGGTCGCCGACGACGAGGAGATGGCCGAGGAGGTCGCCGCGCTGATCGACGACGAGGTCTCCGGCCTGCCCGCCGACCCGGCGCCCGAGGAGGTCGTCGAGGCCCTCGCCGACATCAGCGACGAGGTGGCCGCCGCGGGGCTCGGCCTCGACCGCACCGAGCCCGGTCTCTCCACGGAGGACGCGCTGGAGACCGCACTGCTCGAGGCCGACGGCGCCCCCGACAGCGCCCTGGTCGACGGCGGCACCGGGGACACCGGGACCGTCGACACCGACGAGATCGCCGAGAGCCCGACCACCCCGCCGGCGTCCCTGCTGGACGCCGACGCCACCGAGTTCGACGTGCACGGGTCCGCGGCGACCGACGCACCGGCGCCCAGCGACCCGGGCGGCTCGCCGGTCGGTGAGGTGTCCGGCGCCCCCGACGTGACCACCGACGTCGACGTCCTCACCCCGGACGGCGGTGTCGCGACCGTCGAGGGAACCGTGACCGACGAGGGCGTCGCCGCACCCGAGGCGCCGACCGACGGGGACGCCGCCGCGCCCCAGGCGCCGACCGACGAGGGAGCCGGCGCACCCGGGGCGTCCGCCGACGAGACCCCCGGCGCCCCGGCCCAGGCCGACGAGCAGGACACCGGTGTCGACGAGGCGCTCGGCAGCGAGGCCAGCGACGCCGACACCCGGCCCTCCACCGAGGGCACGCCCGCCGGGGACGACCGGGACGCCACCGGCAGCGGCGACGAGGTCGTCACCGCCGCGGGCGCGCAGGTGGACGACGCGATCGGCACGGGTGAGGACACGTCCGCACCGACCGCGACGGACGACGCCGGCACCACCGACGAGGGCGACACCGGCGAAGGCGCCACCGAGGCGGCCGGCACCGGCGAGGGCGGCACCGCTGACGTGGTCGCCACCGACGAGGGCGGCACCGACGTGGCCGCCGCGACCGGCGTCCGCACCGACGTGGACGAGTCGGCCACCGCCGAGGACGCCGCGGACACCACCGGCGCCGTGGCGGCGGGCTCCGCGCCGGTCGAGGGCTACGACAGCTTCACCGTCGCCCAGCTGCGTGGTCGGCTGCGCGGTTACCAGCTCGCCACCGTGGCCGACCTGGTGGCCTACGAGGAGGCCACCCGGGCCCGCGAGCCGTACCTGCGGATGCTGCGCAACCGGCTGGAGAAGTTGGAGCGCCAGGCGGTCGAGGACAGCCCGCTGGCCCCGCGCGGCGCCTGAGGGAGGACCTCCCCGCCCCCGCCACTCGCGAGCCCGCGGCGGGTCGCTGCGGGGATGCCGGGGGCAGGGGCCACCCCGGGCAGCTCCACGCAGCGTCGTCACCGTTTGGCACGCTCGGGGGATGACCTCCCCCTCCACACCGGAAGCCCCCTGGCCGGTCCGCACGGTGGCCCGCAAGGTCGCCGAGTGGATCGGCCGGCTGGGTGAGGTCTGGGTCGAGGGGCAGGTGGCCCAGCTGTCCCGGCGCGGTGGGGCGACGGTGTTCCTCACCCTGCGCGACCCGGCCGCCGACCTGTCGGTGCCGGTGACCTGCAGCCGCGACGTCGCCGGCCGGCCGGGCCTGGAGCTCACCGAGGGCGCCCGCGTCATCGTGCGGGCACGGCCGGACTACTACATCGCCCGCGGGTCCTTCTCGCTGCGCGCCACCGAGATCCGCGCCGTCGGCCTCGGCGAGCTGCTGGCCCGCATCGAGCGGATCCGCCGGCTGCTGGCCGCCGAGGGGCTCTTCGACGCCGCCCGCAAGCGCCCGCTGCCGTTCGCGCCCGCCGTCGTCGGGGTGGTCACCGGCCGCGACAGCGCCGCCGAGCGCGACGTCCTGGTCACCGCCCGCCGCCGCTGGCCCGCCGTCCGGTTCGCCGTCCACCACAGCCTCGTGCAGGGGCCCTCGGCGGCGTCGTCGGTCATCGAGGGCCTGCAGCGGCTGGACCGGGACCCGGAGGTCGAGGTCATCGTCGTCGCCCGCGGCGGCGGCTCGGTCGAGGACCTGCTGCCCTTCTCCGACGAGGGCCTGGTCCGCGCGATTGCCGCGTGCCGTACGCCCGTGGTGACCGCCGTCGGCCACGAGACCGACACCACGCTGGTCGACCACGCCGCCGACGTCCGGGCCGCCACCCCCACCGACGCCGCGCACCGCGTGGTGCCCGAGATCGGCGAGCAGCGCCGCCTGGTCGACGGGCTGCGCGCCCGGGCCCGCCACCTCGTCGGCGCCCGGCTGGAGCAGCAGGAGCGGTGGCTGGAGAGCGTCCGCAGCCGGCCCGTCCTGGCCGATCCGCAGCGGCTGCTGCACGGCCGGGCCGACGACGTCGAGCAGCTGCGCACCCGCGCCCGGCGGAGCCTGACCCACCGGCTGGAGGGCGCCGAGCGCGACCTGGAGCACGCCCGTGCTCGGGTCGCCGCGCTCTCCCCCGCCGCGACGCTGGAGCGCGGCTACGCCGTCGTGCAGCGGGCCGACGGATCGCTGGTCCGCGAGCCGGGCGAGGTGGCCGACGACGAACGGCTGTCGGTGCGGGTGGCGGGTGGCCGGCTGCCGGTGCGCGTCGCCAGGGAGGATGGGCAGCCGTGAGCGGACAGGAACGGGAGCGCATCAGCGAGGAACGAGCGAGGAGCGGAGCGTTCCGCGGGACCGGACCGGGGGCAGCGTGAGCGACGAGCCGGGCGAGCAGCCGACGACCACCTACGAGCAGGCCCGCGAGGAGCTCGCCGACGTCGTCCGGCGACTGGAGGCCGGCGGGCTGACCCTCGAGGAGTCCCTCGGCCTGTGGGAGCGCGGGGAGCAGCTGGCCGAGCTGTGCCGGCACTGGCTGGACCGGGCCCGCGAGCGCCTCCCCGCGGCGCCCCCCGGCGATCAGCCCGAGTAGGGGCGCACCGCTCCGGCGACGGTCGCCAGCTCCTCGTCGGTCGCCGAGCCGGTGACCAGCACGGTGATGCCGTCGGCCGTGCGGGAGAGCACGGTCTCGCCGCGCTCCGTCGTCCCCCGGGTCCAGGCCTGGCCGTCGAGGTCGACGGTGCCCTGCTCCTGCGCACCGCCGAGGACGCCGGTGACGGCGACGGCGCGGGCGTCGTCGCTGACCACGAAGCCGGCGTACTCCGACGACGGCGTGAGGTAGCCGACCTCCAGGGTGACCGGGTCGCCGGCTTCCGCCGTGCCTGCGTCGGTGCGCGCGCTGGTCGGGCGGTAGCCCTCGGGGAGGCCCGTGGGGGCGACCACCGGGTACCCGGCGCGGGCGGCGGCCAGCTGCACGGTGCTGCTGGGGTCGACCTCGCGGACGGTGTCGACGGCGGACTGCTTGAAGGCCATCCAGCCCACCAGCGCCAGGCAGATCAGCACCAGCGGGGCCAGCGACCGCAGCATGTTGGCCGCGCTCATCCGGTTGGCCCGCTCGATCGCCGGTGAGGGCGCCTGCGCGGGAGGCTGACTGGTCGGGCCGGCGGAGGTCACCCCCCTAGGATGACAGGACTCATCGCCCCACCCCGCTGCCCGACGTCCGTGCGGCGGAACGAGGAGGTCCGCGTGTCCCTGCCCCTGCCCGACGGCCCGCCGACCCACAGTGGAGCCGGCTTCCGCGCCGACCGCCCGGCTCCTGACCGCAACCTCGCCCTCGAGCTGGTGCGGGTCACCGAGGCCGGAGCCATGGCCGCCGGCCGATGGGTGGGCCGCGGCGACAAGAACGGGGGGGACGGTGCTGCAGTCGACGCGATGCGCTCCCTGATCGGCACAGTGAGGATGAAGGGCGTCGTCGTCATCGGCGAGGGCGAGAAGGACCAGGCCCCGATGCTCTTCAACGGCGAGCAGGTCGGTGACGGCAACGGCCCGGAGTGCGACGTCGCGGTCGACCCCGTCGACGGCACCACGCTCATGGCCAAGGGCATGCCCAACGCCATCGCCGTCATGGCCGTCGCCGACCGCGGCGCCATGTACGACCCGTCCGCGGTCTTCTACATGGAGAAGATCGCTGTCGGGCCGGCCGCGGCCGACGTCGTCGACATCACCGCGCCCGTCGCCGAGAACATCCGCCGGGTCGCCAAGGCCAAGCACGACTCCGTCGGCGACGTCACCGTGTGCATCCTCGACCGGCCGCGTCACGACCAGCTGGTCCACGAGGTGCGGGAGGCCGGCGCGCGGATCAAGTTCATCACCGACGGCGACGTGGCCGGCGCGATCGCCGCGGCCCGCGAGGGCACCGGCGTCGACCTGCTCATGGGCATCGGCGGCACACCGGAGGGCATCATCGCCGCCTGCGCGCTCAAGTGCATGGGTGGTGCGCTGCAGGGCAAGCTGTGGCCCAAGGACGACGAGGAGCGGCAGAAGGCCCTCGACGCCGGCCACGACCTCGACCGGGTCCTGCAGATCGACGACCTCGTGCGCGGCGACGTCTTCTTCGTGGCCACCGGCATCACCGACGGCGAGCTGCTGCGCGGCGTCCAGTACCGCTCCGGCGGCTGCACGACGCAGTCGCTGGTCATGCGCTCGAAGTCGGGCACGATCCGCCAGATCGACAGCCTGCACTCGCTGGAGAAGCTGCGCGCCTACTCCTCGGTGCCCGTCGACCGCTCCGAGGGCTGAGCACGTCGTCGGCGTCCGGCCGACGACCGCGGCCAGGTGCCGTCCCCCGGCCCAGCGGAGCCGCTGCGTCGTCCCTGCGCGGACCCTCCGGCGCCCACTCGGGACGACCGGCCGGCGCGTCAGCGCGGGGGCAGGGGTGGCGGAATCGGCGGCGGCGGGGGAATCGGTGGGAGGGGCGGGACCGAGGGCGGCAGCGGCCGGGCGGCGAGACGGTCGACCATCGCCCGCCACCGGCTCGCCGACTCCCCCGGCGCCAGGCTGCGCAGCCGCAGGTCGCCGAACACGCTGCGCGCGTGGACGACGATCCGCGGGGTCCCCGCCAGCCGCGGCACCGGGGCGAGCTGGGTCCTGCGGTCGCCGAAGACCGTCCGGCCGCGCAGCTCGGCGTCCACCCCCTCGGCGACGACCACGTCGACGTCGCCGAACACCGTCCCCAGGGTCATCTCGATCCGGTCGGCGTCGGTCCGCAGGCCGCGCAGGTCCAGCCGGACGTCGCCGAAGACGGTGGTCACCCGCTGCGGCGCGTTCGGGCCGGCGAGCTTCACGTCGCCGAACACGCTGCTGAGCTCCGCCGGGGCGCGCGTGCCGACGATCTCGACCGGTGGCGGGGCGTCCGGGGGGAGGTCGGCGACGAGCGCGCCCAGGTCGTCGAGCGTGCCGGCGGCGTAGGCGGCCTCGACCCGCTCGCCGAACTCCGACAGGTCGATCCGTCCCTCGGCGACGGCTCGCTGCAGGCGGGTCACGGTGGCCTCGCGGTCGGCGTCCGAGGCGCGCACGGCCGGTGGCCGGTCGGGAGCGGCGTGGGGGTCCACGTGGCCGACCGTAGTGGAGCCGTCGCCCCCGGGCCCCGCACCGGGACCCGCCCTGAGCCAGCGGAGGACGGGTCCTCCCTCAGTCCAGCTCGGTGCAGTAGGCGACGGCGGACGGCTTGACCCGGCCACCGCAGGTGCTGGCGTAGTGCTCGTACCCCGAGAACGGCGCGGACCCCGCGTGGAGCCGGTCGCACGCGTCCAGGACGCCGGCGAAGCACTCCAGCGCGTGGCCGTCCAGCGCGACGTCGCTCCCGAGGGTCCCCGGGGGCACCGGGTCGATCTGCTCGAGGGGCCCGTAGCCGTGGCCCCCGAGGAGGCCGCCGGCGCCCGGCACCGCCTCGGTCTGCGCGCCCATCGACCCGCCCAGCGCGCTGCTGGTCTCGCGACCGACATCGTCCGCCCGGCCGGCGAGCACCGAGGACACGAGCAGTGACGAGAGCAGCGCCGCGATCAGCAGACCGACGGAGAGCACCGTGGCGCCCGTCGCGGCGGCCACGACCAGGCTGTCGGTGCCGCGCCGGGACGCCACGGCGGGCGGGGCCGCAGCCGGGGCGGCGGCGCGGGCCACGCGGGTGCGGAGGCCACCCGGTCGGGAGCCGCCGACGGCCAGCCGGACGGTGGCGCGGCGTCGAACGGCTGCGGCTGGGACTGCGACACGGGGTCTCCTCCGACCAGGGCGGACGACCCATGCCGGGTCCGCCTCGCCCGCCCGGGCCGCTCCCACGTCGGAGCGGTCCGGACCGTGACCTCGCGGGCATCTAGGGTCCTGAGTCGGAGCCCTGTCACCAACCACCACACCGGGAGCTGCAGCAATGCCCGCTGAGACCCAGGCCGCACAGCAGGACGGCACCGACTACCGCATCGAGCACGACTCCATGGGCGAGGTCCGGGTCCCCGCGTGGGCGAAGTGGCGGGCGCAGACCCAGCGCGCCGTCGAGAACTTCCCGATCTCCGGCACGCCGATCGAGCGGGAGCTGATCGGCGCCCTTGCCGCGATCAAGGGTGCCGCTGCCGCGGTGAACGCCTCCCTGGGTGTGCTGCCGCAGGAAACCGCCGACGCGATCGGCACCGCGGCCGCGTCCGTGGCCCGCGGCGAGTGGGACGAGCACTTCCCCATCGACGTCTTCCAGACGGGGTCGGGGACGTCGAGCAACATGAACACCAACGAGGTGATCGCCTCCCTCGCCACCGAGGCGCTCGGCTCGCCGGTGCACCCCAACGACCACGTCAACGCCTCGCAGTCGTCCAACGACGTCTTCCCGTCGGCCATCCACGTGGCCGCGACGCGGGCGATCGTCCGCGACCTGATCCCGGCGCTGCAGCACCTCGAGGCCTCGCTCTCCCGCAAGGCCGAGGAGTTCGCCGAGGTCGTGAAGAGCGGCCGCACCCACCTGATGGACGCCACCCCGGTCACCCTCGGCCAGGAGTTCGGCGGGTACGCCGCGGCGGTGCGCTACGGCGTCGAGCGGCTGCAGGCGTCGCTGCCGAGGATCGGCGAGCTGCCGTTGGGCGGCACCGCGGTCGGCACGGGCATCAACACCCCGCCCGGGTTCGCCGCCGCGATCATCGAGCGGCTCGCCGCCGAGCTGGACCTGCCGCTCTCCGAGGCGCGCGACCACTTCGAGGCGCAGAGCTCGCGCGACGCCCTGGTGGAGGGCTCCGGCCAGCTGAAGACGATCGCCGTCGGCCTGGTGAAGATCGCCAACGACCTGCGCTGGATGGGTTCCGGCCCGCGCACCGGCCTGGGCGAGATCCAGCTGCCCGACCTGCAGCCCGGCAGCTCGATCATGCCGGGCAAGGTGAACCCGGTGATCCCGGAGGCGGTCATCCAGGTGAGCGCGCAGGTGATCGGGAACGACGCCGCGGTGACCTTCGCCGGCACCACCGGCGTCTTCGAGCTCAACGTCACGCTGCCCCTGATGGCCCGCAACGTGCTCGAGTCCATCCGGCTGCTGGCCAACGCCAGCCGGATCCTGGCCGACCGCTGCGTCGACGGGATCGTCGCCAACGTCGACCGGTGCCGGGAGTACGCCGAGTCCTCGCCGTCGATCGTGACGCCGCTGAACAAGTACATCGGCTACGAGGAGGCGGCCAAGGTCGCCAAGCAGTCGCTGGCCGAGCAGAAGACGATCCGCCAGGTCGTGGTGGAGCGGGGCTACGTCGAGCAGGGCAAGCTCACCGAGCAGCAGCTCGACGAGGCCCTCGACGTCCTCTCGATGACCCACCCGTGACGCCCGGCGGGGCAGATCCGGCACACGGATCTGCCCCGCTGATCCGGCGGGGCGTGGTGGTATCCCCCTGAACCTGAGTAGCGTCCCCAACTGATGAGCGAGACAGCAAGCGCACCCGCGGCCGGCAACCCCGACGTGTCCCTGCGCTACCCCGGTGGAGAACTGCCCCTGCGCGTGGTCCCGGCCACGGAAGGGGCGGATGGACTGGACACAGGCAAGCTGCTGGCGACGACCGGACAGGTCGCGCTGGACATCGGCTTCGTCAACACCGCCGCGTGCACCTCGGCGATCACCTACATCGACGGTGACGCCGGGATCCTCCGCTACCGCGGCTACCCGATCGACCAGCTCGCCGGGAAGGCCAGCTTCGTCGAGGTCAGCTACCTGCTGATCTACGGCGAGCTGCCGACCGCCGACCAGCTGGCCGAGTTCGACTCCCGGCTGCGGCGGCACACGCTGCTGCACGAGGACCTCAAGCAGTTCTTCAGGGGCTTCCCGCGCGACGCGCACCCGATGCCGGTGCTCTCCTCGGCGGTCAGCGCCCTGTCGACCTTCTACCAGGACTCCCTGGACCCGTTCGACGAGCGGCAGGTCGAGATCTCGACGCTGCGCCTGCTGGCCAAGCTGCCGACGATCGCCGCGTACGCGTACAAGAAGTCGGTCGGCCAGCCGTTCCTCTACCCGGACAACTCCCTCGGGCTGACCGAGAACTTCCTGCGGATGACGTTCGGCTTCCCGGCCGAGCCCTACGAGGTCGACCCGGACCTGGCCGCGGCGCTGGACATGCTGTTCGTGCTGCACGCCGATCACGAGCAGAACTGCTCGACGTCGACGGTGCGGCTGGTGGGCTCCTCCCAGGCCAACCTGTTCGCCTCCATCTCGGCCGGTATCAACGCGCTGTTCGGTCCGCTGCACGGTGGGGCGAACCAGTCGGTGCTGGAGATGCTCGAGTCCATCCAGCGCGAGGGCGGCGACATCCCGTCGTTCGTGAAGCGGGTCAAGAACAAGGAGCCCGGCGTCAAGCTGATGGGCTTCGGGCACCGGGTCTACAAGAACTACGACCCGCGGGCGGCGATCGTGAAGCAGACCGCCGACAGCGTGCTCGACAAGCTCGGCGGTGACAACGAGCTGCTGGACCTCGCCCGCCAGCTGGAGGAGATCGCGCTCTCCGACGACTACTTCGTCGAGCGCAAGCTCTACCCGAACGTCGACTTCTACACCGGGCTGATCTACCGGGCGATGGGCTTCCCGACGCGGATGTTCACCGTGCTCTTCGCCCTCGGCCGGCTGCCCGGCTGGATCGCCCAGTGGCGCGAGATGATCAACGACCCGGCCACCAAGATCGGCCGGCCGCGGCAGGTCTACACCGGGGCCACCGAGCGCGCGTTCGTGCCGCTGTCCGAGCGCTGAGCCCGGCCCTGCTGCAGTAGAAGGACCCCGTCCTCCCCACCCCTCGCACGCTCGGGGCGGGACCCGGGACGGGGCCGGGGGGCAGCGGGGTCCTCTCTCGAGGTCCCGTCGTCCGCCCCGGACGACGGGACCTCGGCGTCTCCGGCAGCATGGGCCCCGCCACGTCCGTCCGCGCCACCGCTCCGGGAGGGAGTCCCGTGTCCGAGTCCCCCTCCGAGGACGACCTGGTGCTGCCACCCGTGCCGCTGGCGACCGGCGGCGCGGTCCAGGTCGACGGCACCGGTCGCCGCGTGAGCCGGGTGGAGCTGGTCGTCTCCACCGAGGACGGCGCGGAGCTGCGCATCCCGCTCGAGCACCACCACGGCGCCTGGTGGCCGCCGACCGAGCGCACCGCACCGCCGGCGGGCGTGTACGCCGATCGGGTGCCACCTGCGGATCACCCTCACCCGGAGGGGTGAGACCCCCTCCCCCTCCCTCCGGGCGCCCCCCGCCCCCGTCGATACGAGGTCTGAGCGCACCGCGGAACACCGCGGCGCCGGCCACGTACGACGAGACAGCCCGGGGGACCCGCAGTGCCCGCACCACGCACGTCGGTCCGCACCGCCGCCACCCGACCCGCCCGGACCACCACCGCCCGGACCGCCACCGCCCGCACCCGCACCGCCGGCGCCCGCACCACCGCCCCGCGCCCGCCGCTCACCGCGCAGGAGGCCCAGGCGCTGCGCGCCGTGCTGGCCGCCCGCGCCGCCGCGACCCCGGACCCCGGGGCCGCGCCGTCCCGCCGCAGCACCACCGGCCGGTCCTCCTCCAGCCGCCGTCCGGCCTCCGCCACCCGCGCGCGCACGAGCCGGAAGCGCCGCACGGCGTCCCCCCGGCCGGCTCCGCTCCGCCGCTGGCTGCCCACCGCCGACGGCCGCCGCTGGCGGGTGCGGCTGTCCCTGACCGCCCTCGGTCTCGTGCTGCCCGTGCTGGCCGGCCTGGTGTCTCCTGGCACCCAGGCGACCAGCACCGCCGCCGAGCCGACCGACACGACCGGACTCGCCCTCGCGGCCCAGGGCTCACTCCTCGACGCCGCGAACCGCTACCGCGCCCTCGAGCGGGACCTCGCCGCCCGGCACGCCGAGCTGGCGTCGGCGCGCGCCGCGGAGCAGTCCGCGCAGCAGCAGGTGACGGCCGCGCGCGCGACGGTCGGCACCGGCGCCGCCGACCTCTACCGGGCGTCGGCCGAGTCGCGGAGCCCGCTGCTGCAGCTCGACGTCCGGGCGGCCGGCGCCACCGCCGACGTCCTCCACGGAACCGCGCTCGCCGAGCAGGCCGCGCAGGAGCTCGAGGTCGACGTCGTCCGGGCCCAGCGCGCCGAGGCCGACCTGACGCTGGCCACCCGCCGCGTGACGGTGGCCGAGGCCGCCCTCGCGACCGTGCAGGCGCAGGCTGCCGCCGTCCTCGAGGAGGTGCGCGCCGAGGTGGGCGGGCTGCGGACCGACGTCGCCGCCCAGCTCGCCGCGCTCGGCACCGCCCAGGCCGCGGCGGCGCAGCAGGACGCCAACCGGGCGGCGCTGCGCCGCTGGCAGGAGCACCTCGGCGTGCTGGCGCTCGCCGGCATCGAGTCGCCGACGGCGGCCGACCTCGTCGACCCCACGGCGCTGCCCGCCGGCCTCTCCCCCGCGCTCGACGGTGCGGGGCAGCCGATCCCGGGAGTCGCCTGGGCCGTGGCGGGCAACCGCCCGGTGACCGTGCTGCCGGCCGAGACGGTGGCCGCGGTGAGCTCCGCGCTGGCCCAGGTCGGCAAGCCCTACGTGCCCGGCGGCACCGGTCCCGACGCCTACGACTGCGGCGGCCTGGCGGCTGCCTCGTGGCTGCTGGCCGGGTACGCGATCCCGACCGCCGCCGGCGACCAGTGGGCGCACGGCGCCGCCGTCCCGCTGTCCCAGCTGCAGATCGGCGACCTCGTCCACGCCGACGGCGGGCACGACGTCGGCGTCTACGTGGGCGAGGGCCAGGTCGTGGCCGCGTCGGCCGCCGGCTACCAGGTCGGCGTCCGCCCGGTCGGGGACGCGTCCGCCGCCGTGCGGGTCACCCTGCCCGCCCCGGCGCAGCCGAACGCCGCACTGCCGGCCGGTACCGCCGGCCGGGGTGCCTGTGGCGCACCGCCCGCGCCGGTCGGCCCGGTCAGCCCGGCCTGGGGCGGCTGGTCGAACGGCACCATCCCCGCGACCGCCCTGTGCCCGATCGCCCGCGGCCACGCCCTGCGCTGCGACGCCGCTGCCGGCTACGCGGCCCTGGCGGACGCCTACCGCGCGGCGTTCGGCAGCCCGCTGTGCATCACCGACTCCTACCGATCGTTGGGTTCTCAGGTCACCGCCTCCCGCGCCAAGCCGGCGCTCGCCGCGGTGCCCGGGACGTCGAACCACGGGTGGGCCCTGGCGGTCGACCTCTGCGGCGGCATCAACGTCGCGGGCACCGTGCAGTCGGCGTGGATGGCGGCCAACGCCGGCCGGTTCGGCTTCGTGCAGCCGGACTGGGCCCGGCAGGGCGGCGAGAAGCCCGAGCCGTGGCACTGGGAGTTCGGCCACCTGGCCTGAACCGGCGGTTGCGGCGGGCCATGATCAAGTGACCTGATCCCAGCGTGTCCTCCCCTACCGCCGAACGCGAGGGAGGACACGCTGGGATCAGGTCAGCTGATCATTGCGGCGCGGAAGCTCAGATCCAGCGCAGGCGGGCGAGCTGCCGCCAGGGCAGTCGCTGGCACGCCTCGCCGGTCTCCCCGGCGAGCCGCGCGGCCACGCCGGCGTCGGCGCAGGCCAGCGGCGAGGAGGGCGTGACGACGACGTGCGGGTCGTGCAGGTCGAGCCCGGCGGCGGCGATGTGGTCCAGCAGCAGCCCCGGGGCGACGAGGACGGCGGAGGCGAGCAGCGGCACCTCGGGGTGCGCCCACAGCGCCACCGGGCCCTCGACCCTCAGGGAGCCCCCGACCGCGGCAGCCCGCTCCCACGCGGCTGCGCGCGCACGGTCCACGGCGCGCCGGTCCAGGCCGGCCGACGGCGTCCACGGCAGAGCCCGGTTCCCGCGGCGGACGACGACCCGCCAGCCGACGCCGGTCTCGGTCCGGTCGGTCCAGTCGAGCACCGCCACGCCGGCCTCGGCGGCCACCGCGTCGGGGACCGGGCGGTCGAGCACCCAGGCCGTCAGCGCGGCCGCCAGCTCCTCGGGCGTCGAGCCGACGCGGGCGTCGGTCATGTCCTCGGCCAGGTCGCGCAACGGTGTGCGCACCCGCCGCTCGTCCTCCTCGAGGACCACGACGGGACCGTCGACCCGGTCGTCGGCCAGGGAGATCTGCAGTCGCCCGGTCGCCAACGGGGGCAGCACCTCGTCGGCGACCCGGCGCAGGTCGGCCACGGTGACGGGCACGGAGCGCAGCCGCTGCAGCAGCCCGGCGGCGCCGAACAGCCCGCCGCTCACGGACGGTCCTGGCACAGTGCGGTGCGCAGCCTCGGCGCCAGCTCGGGCAGGGTCAGCACGCTGGTCAGCTCCCGGGCGGACAGCCGCACGGGCAGCACGTCGGCGCCCCAGCCGGTCACCCGGCGCACCCGCGCTGCGGAGCCGGGCCACATGGCGTCGCGTGCCGTGGCCACGTGCAGCTCGGTGAGCACGTCGGAGAGGTGGATGGCGGCCACCGGGTGCACCTCGGCACCCTCCAGGGCGCAGCGCACGAGCGTCCCCAGCTCCTCCCGCTCGGCGGCGGTCAGCCAGTGCGGGACCAGGACGTCGGGCGCCGCTGCGCCCGGGGCGAGGGCGCTCACCACGCACCCGCGGCGGCCGGGACGGGCACCGCACCGCGGCTGCGGCCGGCTCCCGTGCGCTCTCTCACGACCTGGATATCGGCAGGCCGGAGCCGCGATGGACCCGTGTCACGGCTGTTTCCCGCAGATGGACCCGATCAGTCGGCCAGCTCGGTCAGCCGCTGCTTGAGCGCCCGCTCGACGCGGTCGGCGTGCACGTTCATGTTCCGCACGGAGGTGCCCAGGTCGGCCGACAGCTGCGTCTTGGTCCGGCCACCCCAGGTGGTCAGGTACCAGGTCGCCCAGCCCAGGACGTTGGGCTGACCCGCCCGCTGGTCGGGCCGCGCGTCCGGATCCGGCGCGCACGCCGCCGTCAGCGCGTGCGACAGCAGCGTCTGCTCCGCCTCACCCATGATCTCGTCCGGCGCCTCGTGGGCATCCGGCAGCATGATCTCGGTCGCGTCCGGGCCGACGCCGTCCAGCGACTGCAGGTTGCGCAGCCCGTTGAGCGTGGCCACCGTCTGCGAGTTGCGCCGCAGCGTCGCGACGCTCTGCCCCATGTAGGCGGCGAGCTCCCGCTCGCTGGGCCGCCGCTGGTGCTCGGCGAGAAAGGCCGCGACCGCCTTCTGCTGCTTGTTCTCGGTGTCGGCGGCGGTGCGACCGTGGGCGTTGCGGCCCAGGTCGTGCACCCACTTCGACAGCTGGGTGGCGAGAAAGGCTCCGAACGGGACGCCCTTGCCCTCGTCGAACTGCCCGACCGCCTTGAGGATCCACTCGCTGACCTGCTGGGTGAGGTCGTCGGGGTCCGGCACGTGCATGCGCAGGGTGCTCGAGTTCCGCTGCAGCCGCTTGAGGCTCACGGGGAGGTAGTGCCGGCACAGCTCGTCGAGGAACGCCGGTGGCAGGTCCCGCGGCGCCCGGCGGCGGACGTCGGTCTCCGCCCGCAGCCCGACGGTCGCCGTCCCGTGCCCGGCACACCACGCCTTGACCCACTCGGCCAGCACCGAGGCGGTGCCGCAGGCGCCGTCGACGCGGTACAGGCCCTCGCCCTCGTCGTAGCTGACCGTGACGCCGTCGGGCAGCTCGCGGCGGAACTCCTCGAGCGGCAGCTCGCGGTCGGTCCGGAAGTGCACCCGGTCGCGCGGCGTGATGGGCGCGAGAGCCCAGCCCTCGGCCTCGGGGATGCCGCCGAAGACCAGCGGCTCACGGCTGCGGGCGGCGCGGGTGTCGTCGACGGGGGTGGGGGTGGAGTGGTTCACCGGGAACTCCTCGGCGCTGTGGGGAAGACGGCGCTGTGCGGTCGGCACGACCGCGACGGACGGCGGGGGTGGTCCCGTTCAGAGGCTCGTCGCGAGCTTGCGAGGGGTGAGGAGCACGGCGTCCTCCTCGTGCTCGACCACAGCAGGCCGCCGCGGGGCGGGGACCACCTCGGTCGCCGGGCCGGCCTCGAGGTGGGCCATCAGGTCGGCGGCCGCGGCGCGCTCGGCCTCGCCCGGCTCCACCGTGTAGACCGGCATGTGGTCGTACAGCGTGGTGAACAGCGAGCTGACGAAGGCGTAGGCGGCCTGCGCCTGCGGCGAGAAGCGGGCGACGGCGGCCCGCGGGCCGAGCTCGACGCCGACGGTCACGCGCACGACCCGGTCGTCCTTGCTCAGCCCGGTGAGGGTGAAGGACACCGCGGGGTGCGCGCCGGCCAGCTCGGCCAGCGCCGCGAGACACCGCCGGGTGGACCCGCGGCGCGGCCGCAGCTGCACGTGCACGACGACGGTGTCGGACTCCGCGTCGGAGCCGACGACCGTGGCGACCTGGTCGCCGGACTCGGTGGTAACGGTCTGCTGCATCCTGATTGCCCCCTGTGACGTGCTTGGGGCAACTCTCGCGCATCCACGACCCAGCGACCGGCACAACTCTCGCTGTGCCATACGCAATGTCAGGGCATCTCTTCGGCAGGTCTTGCCCGTGTCGATCGATGCACGGACCCGTCCGGTGCGGTGCTCGGCAGGAGTCCACAAGAGCTGGGGGGCCTGCCCCGGCCAGTTCTGTCAGCCGGCGGAGCCCTCCGTGACCTGAGCGTGACCGATCGGCTCGGCGGGCGGGTGCTCCGTGGCGGTCCCGGACTCCTCGGCCGCCGTGGGGGCGAAGGCGGCCAGCGCGCCAAGCGTGTCGGCGGTGACCTGGGCCGCGAGCAGGTTTGCCTCGGCGATCTGCCGGTAGACCTCCTCGCGGTGGATGGTCACCTCCCGGGGGGCCTTGAAGCCGAGGCGGACGGTGCCGCCGCGGACCTCGACGACGTGGACCTCGATGTCGTCGCCGATGCGGATGGTCTCGCCGACGCTGCGGGTGAGAGTGAGCACGGGTACCCCTCCATGGGTGTGTGGTGGCCGTCCTTGGCGGATCGGCGAGCAACTGGTCGCCGCCCGCCGGGGTGGCGGACTCGCGTCCACCGGTTCAGTTATCGGCGCAGGGGCCGCCGGATGGGATGGGATCCGTCGAGCAGCACGACCTGGCTGGACCGCCAGTTGGCCGGGTTGACCACCAGCGGGGCCCGCAGGTTGGCCGTGGCCGCGGCCGGGCCCTCGGCCGGCACCGTCACCAGGCAGTACAGCCGTGCCTCCGCAGAGTCGTCGAGTTCCAGGTCCGCGCACACGGCCGGGGGCAGCGCGGGTGCGTAGTCCGGGAAGTACCTGCCCGGGTCGATGGCGAGGAAGCGCGGGCCCTCCGGCGCCATCGACTGCAGCCAGAACAGCCGGCCGTCGCCGTCGGCGGTCACCAGCACGTAGTCCCGGTGGCCCGGGAACCCGGGCAGCGCCTCGGTCATCGACAGCAGGGGCAGGGTCGCGACGGCGGAGAGGGTCATCGCAGGAAGTCCACGAGCGTCGGCTGGATCACCTGAGCGGTGGCCTGCAGCGCCGCCTTGTAGCCGACCTCGGTCTGGCTGAGCTCCATGATCGTCTTTGCCAGGTCGATGTCCTCGACGGCCACGAGCTGCGAGGCCAGGGTCAGCTGCAGGTCGGTGTTGACCTGGCCGGCCGCCTCCATCCGGGTCGAGCGGGCGCCGACGGAGGCGGCGGCCCCGAGCAGCCGGTCGAGCGCCGCGTCGAGCTGCTCGAGGTCAGCCGACAGTGCGTCGGGTGCGGTCCCGACATCGGCGGCAATCTTCCCGACGAGACCGAACAGGTCCGGGTTGCCGGGGCTGGGCACGCCGAAGGCCTCGTGGCCGGTGACGTCGATCCGGATCCGGTCGGCGTTCGACACCCGTCGGGTGATCCCCTCGCCCACGGGCGGCGCGCCGACGTAGGTGCCGTCCGCGCTGTACGCGGTCGAGCCCTGGGTCACGCCACCGAATAGGGCGCGGTCGTTGATGCTCGAGTTGGCCACACCGAGGAGGCTCTCCCGCAGCGCCGCCACCTCGACGGCGATGGCCCTCTGCGAGCTGGTCGACACCGCACCGTCGTTCATGGCCTGCACGGTCAGCGCACGGACCCGCTGCACCTGGGCGACGGCCTCGTTCAGCGCGGTGTCGGTCGCGTCGAGCCAGCTCTGCCCGTCGGAGATGTTCTTGGCGAACTGCTCGACGGCGCTCTGGTCCTGCCGGATTTGCAGCGCCTTGTTGGTCCCGGTCGGCGAGTCCGACGGGGCGCTGATCAGCTTCCCGGAGGTCAGCTGCTGCTGCAGCTTCGCCACGGACGAGAGGTTGGTGTTCAGGCCGAGGAGCGCGGTCTGCGTGACGGCCCGGTGGGTGATCCGCATCAGGTCACCGCCCCACGACGCCGGTGCGGTTGATCAGGGTGTCCAGTGCCTCGTCGATGGCGGTCACCATGCGGGCGGCCGCGCTGTAGGCGTGCTGGAAGGACAGCATGTTGGTCATCTCCTCGTCGAGGTTGACACCGGACACGGACTCGCGGGCGGCGTCCACCTGGGTGGAGATCACCTTCTGGACCGCGACGTCGCGGGCGACGACCGAGGCCTCGACCCCGAGCGCGACGACCAGCGCCCGATAGGTGGCGTCGACGCCACCGTTCTCGAGGCTCAGGTCGAAGAACGCGTCGGCGTTGCCGCCGTCGGCCGAGGGGGCACCGAGGACCCCGGGGGCCGTCGTCGCGGCGGCGATGAGCTCGGGCCTGGTGACGCGGACCCTGATGTTGCCGGCGTCGACGTTGGCCAGGTCGACGACGGGGTTGCCGGAGCCGTCGTCCATGAGCGGCTCGGCCGCCCCCGACGCGCCGTAGACGTCGTAGCCCTGGGCCTGGACCGCATTGATCTTGCCCACCAGGTCGCGGGCGAGCCCGTCGAGCGCGTTGCGGTAGCTCGGGAGGGTCGTCGACAGCACCGCCATCTGGCCGCCGGCGGTGCCGCCGACCGCGAGGGTCGTCCCGCCCGGGGCCGTGACCACCCGCGGGTCGTTCCCGGCGCCGACGGCGTCCGGGTCGTCGACGCCGGCGACGCGCAGGCCGAGCGCGGAGCCGCCGGCGACCAGCGTCGTACCGCCGACGATGACGTCGACCATGCCGTCCGACGCCGCCACGGACGTGGCGCCCACCTTCTCGGCCAGCTGCACGACCAGCAGGTCCCGGCGGTCGGAGAGCTCGTTGGTGGGCAGCCCCGACCGGGTGGCCTGGCGGATCTGGGTGTTGAGGTCGGCGATGGACGACGCCGTCGTGTTCACCTCAGCGGCGAGCGCCACGACGTTGTCACGGGTCTGCCGCCACTGCTGGTCGAGGGTGGCCCGCGTGGTCCTCATGCCCGAGGCCAGGATGTCCAGCCGCTCGAGCACCTGGCTGCGCACGGCCGGCTCGGTCGGGTCCGTGGCGTTGGCCAGGGCACTGAAGCCCGCCCACACGTCGTCCAGCATGCTGCGGATGCCGGTCTCCCCCGGCTCGCGGAAGGCGGCCTCGACCTGGGCCAGCGCCTCGTTGCCGACGGTCAGCTGCGCGGTGCGCGCCGTCTCGACCTGACCGCGCCGCTCCAGGAACACGTCGCGGATCCGGTCGACCTGGTTGGCGTCCACGCCGTTGCCGACCGGGCTGCTCACCGAGTGGATCGCCGGGACGGCGGTGCCCCCCATGGCGCGCAGCTCGACCCGCTGCCGCGAGTAGCCGTCGGTGTTGACGTTGGCAATGTTCTGGCCGGTGACGTCCAGCCCGCGCTGCGACGCCCACAGCGCCGTCCGGGCGGTGTTCAGCCCGCCGAAGGTGGAACTCACAGAGCACCGTCCAGGGTGACCGCGCGGTGCGCGCGCTGGTCGCTGCGACCGGTCGCCCCGTAGGTGCCGGCCGACGGCGCCTTGACCGACAGCAGCGCGTCGCCGAAGGCGGACAGCCCGCCCTCGATCAGCTCGCGGTTGGCGTCGGAGAGGCCGCGCAGTTCCGTCACGAGCGCCAACAGCGTCTCGTGGTGCTTGGCGTACAGGTCGTTCCACGGGGTCGGGGCGGCCTCGGCGAGCTTGCGCAGCGATGGGTTCACGCCCACGCCCAGCCGCTCGGCGATGACCTCGGTGGCCGCCGCGCGCTCCACCTCGATGGTGCGCAGCTGGTCGAGCACGACCTCGATCTCGTGCGCGATGCGCGACAGCCAGCGGGTCTTGCCCGTGACGATCAGGTACTGCTTCTCCTCCGCCTTGAACAGCAGCAGGTCCAGCAGCTCCTGCTCGCGCCACAGCAACGTCGACAGGAGCTGGTAGTCCACGCCCCCCACCGTCCCTCCGTACTCCCCGGGGCAGGCGTCGGTGCTGCCCGCGGGTTCTCAGTGAGCAGCTTCGGCACCATCCGGGGGGCCTTGAGCCGAGGTGCTCAAGTCGGGACGCGTCCGTGCCGATCAGGGGGTGCCGTCCGGGCCGGAGCCTGCCGAGAAGGGGGACGTGAGCCCATCGCGTGCACAGGCGCCCCTGCGGTCCAGTGCCTCAGCCTCGCGCCTCCCCGTCGCCCCGCCCGCCGGCCCCTCCACCCGGCCACGCCCGACCCGGGACACCACGACCCGCGACACCTCCCCCCGGGACGTCGACGCCCTGGTGACCGAGCACCTGCCGCTGGCCGCGTTCGCGGTCAACGCGGTCGCCTCACGCATCTCGCTGCCGGCCCACGTCAGCCGCGAGGACCTGCTGTCCTGCGCGCGCGTGGCACTGGTCGAGGTCGCCCGGCGCTTCGACCCGTCGGCGGGGGCGTCGTTCGCGACGTACGCCCTCGCCCGGCTGCAGGGCGCCGTCCTCGACGAGCTGCGCTCCGGTGACTGGGCCAGCCGCTCCGTGCGGGCCGCCGCCCGGCGCACCGACGCCGCGGCCGACGCGCTGGCCATCCAGCTGGGCCGCCCGCCGACGCGCGAGGAGCTCGCCGCCAGCCTCGGGATGGCACGCAGTGACCTGGAGAGCCTGCAGGTCGACGTCCACCGGGCGGTCATGGTGAGCATCGACGCCGAGACCGGTCCGGACGGCGCCTCCCTCGACCTGCCCGACACCGGGGAGTCGCCGGAGCGCGCGCTGCTGCGCAGCGAGCGGTCCCGGTACCTGCACGAGGCGATCCGCCAGCTGCCCGACCGGCTCGACGAGGTCGTGGAACGCAACTTCTTCGGAGGCGAGTCGCTCACCGACATCGCCGCGGACCTCGGCGTCACCCTCTCCCGCGTCTCACAGATGCGCGCCCGCGCGCTGACCCTGCTGCACGCGGCGATGAGCGAGGTGTGGGAGGGCAAGGCCGTGCCGGCCGACGGCGGGGTGCGCGCCCGGAACCAGCAGCGCTCCTACGTCGACCGGGTGGCCGGCCGCAACGCCCCGCCGGCTGCGGCCCCGCCGCTCCCCCACTCGCGTCCCGTGGCCGTCCCGCCGCACCGCAACCCGTGGGTGACGGCGACCGGTCGTAGCGCCTGAGCCCGTCACCGCGAGACGCCGGAGCGCCCCGGGTCCTCGACGAGGACCCGGGGCGCTCTGCTGTTCGTGGCCGAGCACACAGTGACGACCCCGTCCAGGGCACGGCCCCCTCCTGGCGTGCCCTGAGCCTGCGAAGGGCTCGGGGAGGTGTCCTTCCACTGTGAGGGGTGGGGAGGACCGGTCCCCCCTCAGGCTCCGATGCGGTCCGCGCGGGAGCGGTTCTCCCGCGCCTGCCGCCAGGCCGTGACCCACAGCTCAGCGGTGTGCTCGGTCAGATGGGAAGCCAGCACCAGCTCGCGGTCGGCGGCCGCGACGTCGCGGCGCCGGTCCGGGTCCTCGACCCCCTTGACGATGGCGGCGGACCAGTCACGCGGGCGCTTGGCACGGTGTCCCAGTCCCAGCCGCTCGTACTCGGCGCTCGGCGCTCGGACGGCGTAGATGCCGCGGGCTGCGTACTCGAGGACCTTGAGCCAGCTCTTGGCCGTGTTGAACCGGTCGATCCGCAGCGGGGCGAGGCCGATGTCAAACCTCTGCCCCAGCGTCGCCAGGTAGCCGTCCACGTCGTGGACCCAGGGCAGCTCGATCGGGTCCTCGGCCAGACGCAGCCTGCGGCGGGCATCGCCGGCCTCCCCGAGGATCGCGAACCGGCTCACTCCCCCGGTGCGGTCGAGCGCCTGCTGCAGCCCGGACTGCATCTCCTCCAGGTCGTAGGGATGGGTCGACACCGAGCCGGCCCAGCCGACCGTCACGACCTCAGGAGCGCGGTCATGGGCCGGGGTGAGTTCCGCGATCCGGCGGGGGATCGCGTTCGGGACCACCATCCCGCGACCGTGCGGCGCGTACTCCTCGAGCAGAGCCGGGGTGGAGACGGTGACGAAGTCGGCTTCCCGGGCGCAGGCCGCCGCGACCCGCGCCACGCCCTTGCGGACCAGCACGTCGTGTCCGCGGTGGCCGGGTGGCACGGCGGAGAGCAGGTCGTCCATCTCCACGACGACGGCCACGCCTCGTCCTTGGAGGAGCCGCAGGGCGTCGAGCATCTCCCGGGTCTTCGGCAGCTGGAGGACGACGACGTCGGCCCCCTGGGCATCCACGGTCTGGACCGCCGCGGGCGCATCGGGGTCCGCCGAGGAGCGCGCCATGGTCGTCTTCACGCCCCGCTGGACGGTGACCTCGACGCCGAGACCGACGTCGTTGACCGCCCGCGCCGGCTCGGACATCCGGTAGTACAGCGACCCTGGGAACAGGGTGGTCGACAGCAACACGTTCATGGGCAGAGACGTCCTCACGGCGCTCGAACGCGAGCGCCAGTCGCATCGCCCGGCGGCGCCGTCGCTGGGGCAGGGATCTGAGGTGGGAGGCGCTCCGTCAGCGGACGGGGCCGTCGGCGGCCGGTCCACCATCTCCGTCGCCCCTGCTCCCGAGGCTCCTGACACGCCGATTCCTCGCACCGCCTGTCGCACGAGCACACCGCGCACCACCGACGGCCGGACCACCCCTCGGAGAGAGCCGCCGAAAAATCGCTCCGGTTCGCCTCAAGGTCCCTCCCCACCCCGCCGTAACCACCACTGCAAGGCCGCAGCACGGAAGCAGCGGACAGGGAACGACCCGATTCCAAGGAGGAACACCATGGGTCTGCGCGTCAACAACAACATCGCCGCGTTTAACGCCTATCGGAACCTGAACGTGACCGACGGTCAGATGAGCAAGTCGCTGGAGAAGCTGTCCAGCGGCCTGCGCATCAACCGGGCGGCCGACGACGCGGCCGGCCTGGCCATCTCCGAGGGCCTGCGCGCCCAGATCGGTGGCCTGAAGGTCGCCGTCCGCAACGCGCAGGACGGCATCTCCGTCGTCCAGACCGCTGAAGGTGCGCTCACCGAGACGCACTCCATCCTGCAGCGCATGCGTGACCTCGCGGTGCAGGCGGCCAACGACGGCGCCGTGAGCTCCACGGACAAGGCCAAGGCGAACGCCGAGTTCCAGGCGCTCGCCAAGGAGCTCGACGACATCGCCACCAAGACGACGTTCAACGGCACCGAGCTCCTGGACGGCAGCTACACCACCAAGCTGTTCCAGGTCGGCGCCAATGCGAGTGAGACCCTCGAGGTCAGCATCGTCGACATGAGCGCCTCCGGCACCGCCGGGCTCTTCGCCGGCGCCGTCGGCGACATCACCACCCAGGGGAACGCCAGCACGGCGATCACCGCGGTGACCGGCGCCATCGAGAAGGTCTCCACCGAGCGCGCCAAGCTCGGTGCGGTGCAGAACCGACTCGAGCACAAGATCAACAACCTGAACGCCACCGTTGAGAACCTGGCCGCGTCGGAGAGCCGCATCCGCGACACCGACATGGCTCAGGAGATGGTGTCCTTCACCCGGTCGCAGATCCTGTCGCAGGCCGGTACGGCGATGCTGGCCCAGGCCAACCAGGGCTCGCAGGGCGTCCTGCAGCTCCTCCGGTGACCTCGGTCCCTGAGCGCCTGACCAACTAGCACCACCCGGTGAGGGGGGAGGCTCCGGCCTCCCCCCTCACTGGCGTCCCCACCCCTGACCCGCCTGGAGGAACCCCATGGTGAGCCTGAGTGTCGACGGTCTGGTCTCCGGTCTGGACACGACCTCCCTCGTCTCCCAGCTCGTCGCGGCCGAGGCCCTGCCGCAGACCCGGCTCAAGGCGCAGATGAGCGCCGCGCAGAAGGCGGCCGACGCGTACCGGGCGGTCAACACCAAGGTCGACGCCGTACGCGCCGCGGCTGAGGCACTCACCGCCGACGGTCTCGCCGCGGCCCGGACAGCGAAGAGCACCGCTGCCTCGGTGACCGCGAGCGCCACGTCGACCGCCGTTCCCGGCAGCCGCATCAGCTTCACCGTCGGGTCGCTGGCCTCGACGGCCAGCTACCTCAGCACCGCCACCTGGGCCACGACGGGCACCGACGTCCGCAAGCCCATCGGCCCGGACGCCACCACCCCGGGGCCGTCGCCGTGGCCGCTGACGATCACCCGGCCGGATGGCACCCCGACGCCCATCGACCCTCCCGACCAGGACGCGACCCTCGCGGAGACGATCGCGTACATCAACGACCGGGAGGACCTCGGCGTCCGCGCCACCGCGGTGAACACCGGTAACGGGTACCGCCTCCAGCTGACCAGCACCACCCCAGGCGCCAAGGGCTACTTCGACGTGCAGTCCGCGGCAGGCGACCTCTTCACGGTGGTCTCTCCCGCGAAGGACGCCACGCTCGACGTGGGCGGTGTCGCGGTGACGTCACCGACGAACACCTTCGCCGACCTGATGACCGGCGTCGCCATCACGGTCACCGAGGAGAGCGACACGTCCGTCGTCGTGGAGGTGGGCGAGGACCTGAAGACCGTCGCCACCAAGGTGAAGACGCTGGTCGACGCGGTCAACGCCGCGCTGACCAGCATCGCCACCAACACCGACAGCGGAACCAGCAGCACCGCCGTCCTCAAGGGCGACTTCGCGCTGCGCCAGCTGGCCAGCCGGCTCCTCACGAAGGTCTCCGACGCCGTCCCGGGCGCCGTCCCCTCCGCCAGCACCCCCGGCACCTACACCGCGGGCTCCCCGGCTGCCCTGGGCGTCCAGTTGACCCGCGACGGCAAGGTGACGTTCGACGAGGCGACCTTCCTCAAGAGCATGCAGTCCGACCCCGAGGCGGTCCACCGGCTGCTCGGCGGCGCGCCGGCGAGCGATGGCGCCCCCGCCGTGGAGGGCCTCGCCCAGCGACTGGCGACCACGGCGAAGGACGCCACGAAGTCCACCACCGGCACGCTGACCCTCCTGGCACAGGGCAGGGAGGCCCTGGTGAAGGACTACCAGTCGCGGATCGCGGACTGGGACCTGCGCCTGGCCGCCCGCAAGGAGGCGCTGACCCGCCAGTTCAGCGCCATGGAGACGGCACTGAGCTCGCTGAAGAACCAGTCCAGCTGGCTGGCCGGCCAGCTCGGTTCGCTGTCCGGCTGAAGACGAGGCCCGCCCGGCCGATCCTGCTAGTACCCCCGCTTCCCCCAGGAGACCGTCTGATGAGCACCGCCTCCCTCCGCTCCCGCTACCTCGGCGACTCGGTCGCGACGGCGTCCCCCCAGCGGATCCTCGTGATGCTCTACGACCGGCTCGTGCTCGACCTCGAGCGCGCCGAGCTCGCCCTGGAGACCGGGGACCGCACCGAGGCCGCTGCGCAGATCCAGCACGCGCAGGACATCGTCTTCGAGCTCCGCGAGAGCCTGCGGGTCGACGCCTGGGAGGGCGGGCCGCGACTGGCCGCCCTCTACACCTGGATGATCACCGAGCTGGTCCAGGCCGGCGTCAAGCGCGACCGCAACCGCGTGTCCGCCTGTCGGCAGATCGCCGAGCCGCTCCGGGACGCGTGGCGGCAGGCCGCCGCCACGCTCACCGCCTCCCCCGCATGACCCCCGGTCGCCCCTCGTCGACCGGCGGTGAGGCGTCCCGCGACTGGGCCACCGTCCTCGACGAGCTCGAGGGCGAGGTGCTCGCCGCCGAGTCCAGCCTCCGGTCCGACCGGGACGACGAGATCGCCGCCTGGGGCCGCCGCGCCGAGGACTGGATCCCGCCGTCGCCTGCGCTGGGCCCGGTCCCCGAGGACCTCCGCGAACGCGCCGCGCGGCTCCTGCAGCACCAGCTGGCCGTCGCCGAGGAGCTCGTCGAGCGGATCATCCAGTCCCGCCGGCAGCGCGACGTCGCCGCCCGGATGTCCTACGGCCCGCCCCGTCCGGTCGCCTCCTACATCGACCGGGCGCTCTAGCCCGACAGCACGTCCCGCTGAGCCCAGCACCGACGAGCACCCGAAGCCCCCCGTGGCGCCACGACCGGCGCCCGGGGGGCTTCGTCGTCCCCGGGGCGCCCGGCGCTGCGGGCACGCACCGCGAGTCACAGTCGGCACGTCCACCCCATCGGCGTACTCGCACCACTCGCGTGGGGCCCGGCCGGTCAGGGGCCCACCGGGCCGTGCCGATGACTGCAGAGCACGGAAAGCGCACCTCTCGCCACGGATCGGCGAACCACACACTCGCTCGCGAGTGTCTCCTGCGTACCCGGAGGCCGATCGTGTCCCGTTGCCCTGCCCGAGTGACGTCCCTGTGACCGGGGACGTCACCTCCACGGCCCTGCACTCCGCGCTCAACGGGCTCGCCCAGCGGCAGCGGGTGACCGCCGACAACATCGCGAACCTGCAGACGCCTGGCTTCCTCGCCGGCCGCGTCGACTTCGAGACCGGCCTCCGCGGCGCCCTGACCAGTGGCCAGACGCCGACCGCCACGACCGGCACGGTCCACCGCTCCCTGGAGCCGACCCGGATGGACGGGAACAACGTGAACCTCGACGCCGAGACGGTCATCGCCACCGAGACGGGGCTGCGCTACCAGCTCGCGCTCAACGCCCTCGACGGGAAGTACAACGTCATGCGCACGGCGCTGCGGACGGCGTGATGAGCACGTTCGACTCGCTCGGCATCTCCGGCTCCGGACTGCTCGTCCACCGCAAGTGGCTGGACGCAGTCTCGGACAACATCGCCAACATCAACAACGTCACCTCGACCGACCAGGACGCGTTCCAGGAGCGGCTGATCGTGGCGCAGGCCGTCGACTACGGCTCCGGCGAGGGCGGGGTCCGCGTGGCCCGGGCCGAGTACGGCAGCGCGGAGGGCCGGATGGTCCACGAGCCCGACCACCCGCTCGCCGATGCCAACGGCTACGTCAGGTACCCGGACATCGACCTGGGCGACCAGATGACCCAGCTGATCATGGCGCAGCGCGGCTACCAGGCGAACCTCGCCGTCGTCGAGCGCGCCACCACCGCCTACCAGGCCGCACTCCAGCTCGGGAAGGGCTGACCATGACCTCGCCCATCGGAGGCGTCTCGTTCCCCACGGCGATCACCGGTCTCTCCGGCGTCACCGGGGCGGCGGCCACGCCCGACGCCGCGCAGACCACTGGGGCCGACGACAACGGCTTCGCCTCGGTCCTGGTGTCCTCGGTGGAGGAGTTGCAGGCCAAGCAGTCGACCTCCGACGGTCTCGCCGTCCAGGCCGCCACCGGCGACCTGCGCGACGTGCACGACTACATGATCGCGGCCAATGAGGCCAAGCTCGCCACCGAGATGGTCGTGACCATCAAGAACAAGGCCGTCGAGGCCTTCAACGAGATCATGAGGATGCCGGTCTGATGCCTGCTGCCCTCGCCGGGCCGGTGGAGCGGATCCGGTCCGCGCTCGCCACGATCAGCCTCGGCCAGAAGGTCGTCATCGGCCTGCTCACCGCGGGGCTGCTCCTCGGCGGCTTCTTCTTCTACCGGTGGATCACCGCCCCCACCTACGCCCCCCTGTTCTCGAACCTGGCCTCGACCGACGCGTCGGCGATCGTCGACGAGCTCAACGCAGCCGGCGCCGCCTACGAGCTCGCCGACGGCGGCGGCACGATCATGGTGCCGAACGAGCAGGTGTACGACCTGCGACTGTCGATGAGCGGCAAGGGCCTGCCCGCCGGCAACGACACCGGGTACGCGCTGCTCGACGAGCAGGGCATCACGACCAGCGAGTTCCAGCAGCAGGTCACCTACCAGCGCGCCCTGCAGGACGAGCTGGCCCGGACCCTGGAGTCGCTGGAGGGCGTGCGCACCGCCGTGGTGCACCTGGCCCTCCCGGAGGAGGAGGTGTTCGCCTCCGACGAGGCCGAGCCCACCGCCTCGGTGCTGCTTGACCTGGCACCGGGTACCGGGCTGGACAGCGGTCAGGTCCAGGCGGTGACCAATCTGGTCTCCTCCAGCATCGAGGGCATGGACCCCGAGCAGGTCACCGTCGCCGACGCCACCGGCGCGGTGCTCTCGGCCCCCGGCCAGGGCGTCACCTCGGCCGCCGGCGACGCCCGCTCGCAGCTGGAGCAGGACTACGAGGCCCGGTTGGCGTCCAACGCGCAGGCCGTGCTCGACCCCATCCTCGGCCCCGGCCGCGCCAAGGTGTCGGTCCGGGCCGACGTCGACCTCGACCAGCGCAGCACCACCTCGGAGACGCACACCTACGAGGAGGGCACCCCGCCGATCTCGGAGAGCACGACGACCGAGGAGTACACCGGCAACGGCGCCGCCGTGGGCGGCATCCTCGGCCCGGAGAACCAGGCCGACGCCGGGGGCGGGACCGGGGACTCCGCGTACAACAAGGAGTCCACGACCGCGAACAACGCCGTCGGCACGACCGTGGAGACCGTGGAGGGCGCACCCGGCAGGATCAACCGGCTCACCGTCTCCGTCGTCATGGACGAGGCCGTCGCCGGCAACCTCAACCAGGCGCAGATCCAGGCCCTGGTCGGCAACGCCATCGGCCTCGACGTCGCGCGCGGCGACGACATCACCGTCGCCTCGATGGCCTTCGACACCACCGCCGCCGACCGGGCGGCCGAGGAGCTCGCGGCGGCCGAGGAGGCCGAGCGGCAGGCCCAGCTGTGGTCGATGGTCAAGACCGGCGGCATCGCCCTGCTCGTGCTCGTCGTCTGGCTGCGCTCCCGCCGTGGTCGGGAGGACGAGGAGGACGAGGACTACGAGGCGCTGGAGCTCGCCGACGACGTGATGGCCGAGCTGGACCGCATCCGCATCGAGAGCACGCGGGCGGTGCCGGTCGTCGACAACGCGGCGCTGGAGATGGAGGCGGCCGAGCGGGCCCGGGTCCGCGGCGAGATCGCCACGATGGTCAGTGAGAAACCCGACGAGGTGGCCGCGATGCTTCGTGGCTGGCTGAGCGAGAGCGGTGTGAAATGACGCTTGCGTCCGTCGAGCAGGTGGTCGGCATGGCCCCCGCGGCCGCGCCCACCGCCGTCCTCCCCGCGGTGCGGGAGCGGCCGGAGATGCCGGGAGTGCGCAAGGCCGCCGTGTTCATCGCGCAGCTGTCCAAGGAGGACGCCGGCGCGCTGATGGCCAAGATGCGCCCGCGGGAGGTCGAGCTGCTGACCCGCGAGCTGATGAAGATCGGATCGGTCCAGCCCGACGACGTCGACGGCGTCCTGGAGGAGTTCCACGACCTGATGACCGCACAGCGGTTCGTGGGGCGCGGCGGCGTCGAGTTCGCCCGCGAGATCCTCGCGGCCGGCCTGGGCGAGGACAAGGCCGACGGCATCCTGTCCCGGCTGAACGTCGTCTACACCGAGGTGCCCTTCGCCTCGCTGCGCAACGCCGACGTCCGCCAGCTGGTCACCTTCCTCAAGGACGAGCACCCGCAGGTCACTGCGCTGGTGCTCGCCCACCTGACCGCCGCCCAGTCGGCCGAGGTGCTCTCCGGGTTCGCCCCCGAGCAGCAGGCCGCCGTGGCGCACCGCATCGCGACCATGGACCGCACGTCCCCGGAGATGGTGCGCCTGGTCGAGGAGGAGCTCGGCCGCCGGATGGGCTCGCTGCTGGCCCACCAGGACATGAGCACCGTCGGCGGCGTCGAGACCCTCGTCGAGATCATCAACCGCTCGCCCCGGCCCACCGAGCGCTCGATCCTCGAGTGGCTCGACAGCACCGACCCGGAGCTGGCCGAGCAGGTCCGCGCGCAGATGTTCGTCTTCGAGGACATCGTCACCATCGACGACCGCTCGCTGCAGCTGGTGCTGCGCGAGGTCGAGGCCAACGACCTGGCCACCGCGCTGAAGGGCGTGCGTCCCGACGTCCGCGACAAGGTCGTCCGAAACCTCTCCGAGCGCGCGGCGGAGAACCTCGCCGAGGAGATCGAGCTGCTCGGCCCGGTCCGCACCCGCACGGTCGAGGAGTCGCAGGCCAAGGTCGTCGGTGTCATCCGCACCCTCGAGGAGCAGGGCGTGCTGACCATCTCGCGGGGCGGTGAGGACGATTTCGTCGCCTGACGACAGCCGCGGGAGCATCGCAGCGAGCGCCAGCGAGCGAGGAGCGGACCGGGGCGCGCAGTCAGGCCGTCGAACACCGCCTGAACGGTCCTCGCGGGAGTCCGCGCTGCTGCGCGGCGGCACCGCCGCGCAGGCCGCACCCCGGGCGCCGTACACCCGCGCGGTGCCGGTCCCGCCGCAGCCGACCGGCGAGCGGCAGACGACGGTGCGCCGGGCGGCCGACGTGCCGGTGCCCAGCCGCACGTCGTTCCGGCTCGGCGACGTCTACGCCGAGGAGCTGGCCCGGCTGCGCGAGCACGCCCGCCAGGAGGGCTACGCCGCCGGCCACGCCGAGGGCTGCGCGGCCGCCGAGGCCGTGGTCGCCGAGGCGGAGCGGGCCGCCGAGGCGCGCCTGGCCGAGGTGCAGGCCCGCTGGGAGCGGCGGATGGTCTCGGCCACCGCTGCCCTCGGCGCGGCCGTCACCCAGCTCGAGCAGGCCGCCCTCCCGGTCGCCGAGGACGTCCGCGACTCGGTCATCACGATCGTGCTCACGCTCGTCGAGGACGTGCTGTGCCGCGAGCTCGCGCTCGCCGACTCCCCCGTGGTGGACGCCGTCCGCCGGGCGCTGACGCTGTGCCCGGCCGACGCGCCGACCGTCGTCCGGCTGCACCCCGACGACCTCGCCGAGCTGCCCGCCGAGGCGCTGGCCGAGCTGCCGGACACGGTGCGGGTCGTCGGCGACCTCTCCGTCGAGCGCGCCGGAGCCGTCGCCGAGACCGGTCCCACCCGCGTCGATGCCCAGCTGGGCGCGGCGCTGGAGCGGGTGCGGGCGGTGCTCGCACCGTGACGACGGGTCTGCTCGACCGCGCCCGCGCCGCGGCCCGCCCGCAGGTGACCGGCTCGGTCGTCGGCGCGATGGGCCTGACCCTCTCCGTCGAGGGGGCCGTGGCCGCCGTCGGTGACCTCGTGGAGATCAACCCCTCGCCGAGCGGGGGTCTGCTGGCCGAGGTCGTCGCGGTCTCCCGCGAGCGGCTGACCTGCATGCCGCTCGGCGAGCTCTCCGGCGTGCACGCCGGCGCGCGGGTGCGTGCCACGGGCATGCCGCTGCAGGTGCCGGTGGGCGAGGCGCTGCTCGGCCGGGTGCTCGACGGCCTGGGCCGGCCGGTGGACGGCGGCCCGCCGCTGGACCAGTCGCTGGAGTTCGTCGACCTGGCCAGCGAGACCCCGCACGCCCTGGCACGCACCCGCGTCGAGGAACCGCTGGCCTCCGGCGTCCGGGTGCTGGACACGATGGTGCCGCTCGGCAAGGGCCAGCGCCTCGGCATCTTCGCCGGCTCCGGCGTGGGCAAGTCGACGCTGCTGGCGCAGATCACCCGCGGCACCGACGCCGACGTCCGGGTCATCGGCCTGATCGGCGAGCGTGGCCGCGAGGTGCGCGAGTTCCTCGAGGAGAACCTCGGCGCAGAGGGGATGGCCCGCACCGTCGTCGTCGTCGCCACCTCCGACGAGCCGCCGCTGGTGCGGCTGAAGGCGGCGTTCGTCGCCACCCGCATCGCCGAGGGCTTCCGCGACCAGGGCCGTGACGTGCTGCTGATGATGGACTCGATCACCCGCACCGCGATGGCGCAGCGCGAGGTGGGTCTGTCGGCGGGCGAGCCCCCGGCGACCCGCGGCTACCCGCCGAGCGTCTTCGCGATGATGCCCAAGCTGCTGGAGAAGGCCGGGACGGCGGCCGTCGGCTCGATCACCGGCCTCTACACCGTGCTGGTGGACGGCGACGACCACAACGAGCCGATCGCCGACACCGCCCGCTCCATCCTCGACGGCCACGTGGTGCTGACCCGCAAGCTCGCCACCGCCGGGCACTTCCCGGCCATCGACGTGCTGGAGTCCATCTCCCGCGTGGCCACCGCGGTCGTGCCGCCGGCGCAGATGGCCGACGCCCGCGAGGTGCGCCGACTCATGGGCGCGCTGCGCGACGTCAAGGAGCTCATCGAGATCGGCGCCTACCAGGCCGGCACCGACCCGCTGGTCGACCGCGCCCGCCAGCTGGCGCCGGCGATCGAGTCGTTCCTGCAGCAGCCGACGGGCGAGCTGACCCCGGCCGGTGACTCGTGGGCGTGGTTGAACCGCATCGTGAGGTCGGCATGACGGAGCTCGCGGAGTTCCGCCGTCGGTCCTCAGTGACCAGGCCGCGCCGGTGAAGCGGGCCGCCTTCCGGCTGCAACCGGTCCTCGAGGTGCGCCGCACCGAGGAGCGGGCGGCCGCGCTCGCCGCCGCCGAGGCCGCCCGGGCCGCCGCCGACGCCGACCGCCGCGCCGCCGAGGCCGAGGCTGCGGTGGCCGCCGTCCTGCCGGCCGGACCGGTCTCCTCCGGCGCCTTCGCCGCCGCGATGGTGCTCGGCCGGCTGGCCGCCGAGGACGCCGCCGCGGCCCGGTCGCTGGCGACCGCGTCGGCCGAGCAGGCCGAGCTGGTCCGCGCGGCGTGGACCGCGGCCGCCCAGCGCACCAAGGGGCTGGAGCGGTTGCGAGAACGACACCTCCAGGCGGTGCGACTGGCCGAGCAGGCTGCCGAGGAGAGGACCGTGGACGACCTCGTCACCGGCCGCTCCGGCCGCCGCACCCGCACCGACGGGGAGGCGGCGTGGACGGACTGACCGCGGTGCAGTCCCGGATCAGCGAGATCCAGGCCCGCTTCCTCACCGCGCCGCGTCCGGCGGCCTCCGCCGACTGGACCGCGGCCGCCACCGCCGCCGGACTCACCGGCACCGGTGCCGCCACCGCGACCGCTCCGGGCACCGCCGGCAGCGCGTCCGAGGGCGCCGTCGTCGCCGAGGCCCGCAAGTACCTCGGCGTCCCCTACCTGTGGGGCGGCACCGACCCGGCCAAGGGCCTGGACTGCTCCGGCTTCACCAAGCTCGTCTACGGCAACCTCGGCATCGACCTGCCGCGCACCTCCTCGCAGCAGGCCACGGCCGGCCGGCCGGTGGCGAACCTGGCCGAGGCGCGCCCGGGCGACCTGGTGTTCTTCGACCACTCCTCCGGGCGCCCGGGCATCGACCACGTCGGCATCTACGTCGGCGACGGCAAGATGATCGCCGCCCCGCAGGCCGGCGAGGTCGTGAAGGTGCAGGACGTCGGGAACCCGTCGGTCATCCGCCGCGTGCTGCCCGCCGGGTCGGCGTCGCACGCGGCGTCCCCGGCGTCCGCCGCGTCCCTGTCCGGCGTGCCGTACGCCGACTTGTTCACCCGGGCCGGCAGCCGGCACGGCGTCGACCCGGCGCTGCTCGCCGCCGTCGCGCAGCAGGAGTCCGGGTTCAACGCCTCCGCGGTCTCCCCCGCAGGCGCCCAGGGGCTCATGCAGTTCATGCCCGCCACCGCCCGCGGGCTCGGCGTCGACCCGTTCGACCCGGCCTCGGCCGTCGACGGCGCGGCCCGCTACCTGGCCGACCTGACCGAGCAGTTCGGCTCCACCGAGCTGGGCCTGGCCGCCTACAACGCCGGGCCCGGCACCGTCCGCCGGTACGGCGGCATCCCGCCGTACGCCGAGACGCAGAACTACGTCCGCAGCGTGATGAGGAAGGCAGAGGCCCTCCGATGACAGCTCCCCTGGCACCGGCCGCGCCGGCGCCCGCGCCGGCCCCCGCGAGCCCGGCCGCGACCGACGCACCCGGCGGGCGGGAGCGCTTCGCCTCCGCCCTGGACGACGCGGTCGCCGGCGGGCAGGGCGGCCCCCGTGGCCAGGAGCGCGCCGCGGAGACCGACGGCGCCCCGGCCGAGCCGGCTCCCGAGACCCCGGCCGGCGAGCAGCCCGTCGCCGAGCAGCCCGTCGCCGGACAGCCCGCCGTCTCCGGCGCCGGCATGCCCCCGGGCCTGTGGGCGCTGCTCACCGGCATCGGCCCGGGAGCGCCCGGACCGGCGAACGCCGTCGACCACGCCGGCTCCGCGGTCGCCGCCGTGGCCGACACCGTCGCGGCCGGCACCGTGGCCGCGCCGCACGTCGTCCTGGACGGCGTCCCCGCGGCGGTACCGTCCGCCGGCGTCCCCACGCCTGCCCCGACCGGATCGACGGCCGGATCGCCTGCCGGATCGCCGGCCGGCGCGGTCCCCGTCCCGGACGCCCCGGCGGCCGACGCCGTCCTGCCCGCCACCCCCGGGCCGGCCCCGATGACCGCCACGGCCGACCCGCTCCCCGGGATCACCGTCGTGCTCGCCGCTGCGGACGCGCCCGCGACCCCGACGGCACCGGAGCTCGTGGCCCCGGACAGCGTCGTCCCGCTCCCCCAGCCGGCCGCGGCCCCGGCTCCGGCCGAGGGCGCGGGCAGCGGCACCGGCACCGGCTCCGCCCCCGACCAGGACGCCCCGGCGGCTGCCCCGGCCCCGGCCCCGGGCGCGAGCCCCGCCGCGGTGGCCGCTCCCGCCGTCCCGACGACGGCACCGGCGCCGGCCACCGAGCCGACCGCCCCACCGGCGCCGGCACCGCCGGTCTCCGGTCAGGTCGCGCAGCAGGTCGCCGTCCTGCGCACCGCCCCGGACGGCACGCACACCATGACCGTGGTGCTCACCCCGGAGACCCTCGGGCCGGTCGAGGTCCAGGTGACCCTGAGCCAGGGCTCGGTCGACCTCGCGCTGAAGAGCGCCACGGAGGTCGGCCGCGCCGCCCTGCTGGAGGCCCTGCCGGACCTCCGCCGCGACCTGGCGAGCGCCGGGCTCACCTGCACCAACGCCTCGGTCGACCGGGACGCCGGAGCGTCGTGGGCGTCGGCCCAGCAGCAGGCGACCGGCGAGCGCGCCGGCCAGCAGGGGCAGCCCGACGGTCGCGACCGGCCGTGGCTGCGCGGCACCGAGGCCGACCCGGGCCGCACCGCCCCCGGGAACACCGCCACCCCGTCGTCCGGCCTGGACGTCCGGGTCTGAGAGGAGCGACCGATGACCAGTCCCGTCCCCGGGGTGGGCGGCGCCGCCGGCGCACCCGCCACCAGCACGGTGACCCGCACCGACCAGATGGGCAAGGACGTGTTCCTGCAGCTGCTGGTCGCCCAGATGCGGTACCAGGACCCGAACAGCCCGGCCAGCACCACCGAGTTCATGTCGCAGACCGCGACGTTCACCCAGGTGGAGAAGCTGGAGGAGATCGCCGCGCAGAACGCCTCCCTGGTGGCACTGCAGCGCTCGCTGTCCGCCGGCGCCCTCGTCGGCCACACGGTCAGCTACACCGACGAAGGGGGCGTCACGGTGACCGGCACGGTCGGCTCCGTGCGGATCTCCGGCGACGAGCCCAGCGCGGTCGTCGACGGCGTCGACGTCCCGATCGGCCGGCTCACCGAGGTCTCGCTGCCCGGCACCCGCTGAGCAAGGACCCCCTTGCCCCCACCGTTCGCACGCTCACGGCGGGGCCCTGCAAGGGGGCCACCCCTGACCACCCTGTTGAGAGGAGCACCCCGTGCTGCGTTCCATGAACTCCGCGATCTCCGGTCTGCGCGCGCACCAGACCAAGCTCGACGTCACCGGCAACAACATCGCCAACGTCAACACCGTCGGCTACAAGGCCTCCCAGACCGTCTTCGAGGACACGCTGTCCCAGGTCGTGCGCAACGGCTCGGCACCGACGGCGCAGGCCGGTGGCACCAACCCGGCGCAGGTCGGCCTCGGTGTGAAGGTCGCCGGCATCACCACCAACTTCGAGCAGGGCTCGGCCCAGAACACCGGCCGGTCGACCGACTTCATGATCAGCGGCGACGGCTTCTTCATCACCCAGGCCGGCAACGAGCAGCTCTACACCCGCGCCGGCTCCTTCAGCTACGACGGCGCGGGCAACCTCGTCACCCCGGACGGCGCGCTGCTCCAGGGGTGGATGGCGACCGACGGCGTCGTCAACACCAACGGCCCGATCCGGCAGCTGACCGTCCCGTTCGGGGACGTCATGCAGCCCACCGAGACCGACAACGGCGCGGTCGTGGGCAACCTGTCCAGCGCGGCGGCCAACGGCACCGGTGTCCAGACCCAGATGACCATGTACGACGCCCTGGGGAAGGCGCACCAGATCAGCCTGTCGTTCACCAAGACCGGCGACAACACCTGGAACGTCGTCGCCCGGGACGAGAACGAGGCCGTCCTCGCCAGCACCGCCGGCCCGCTGGCGTTCAACCCGGTGGCGGGCACCCTGCCGGCCGCCTCGCGGACCTTCCAGATCACGCCGGATGCCTCGATGGCCGGCAGCTGGCCCGGTCAGGTCACCATCGACCTGGCCGACCTGCGCCAGTTCGGCGGCCCGTCCGGGCTGACGCCCGCGCGGGTGGACGGCAACGCGATGGGCTCCCTGCAGTCGATCTCGCTCAGCGGCGACGGCACGGTCATGGGCGTCTACTCCAACAACCTGCGCGAGCCGATCGGCAAGCTCGCCCTGGCCACCTTCGCCAACCCCGGCGGCCTGGCGAAGGCCGGCAACAGCTCCTTCCGGGTCGGCGACAACTCCGGTCAGCCGGCCATCGGCGAGCCCGGCGGCGGTGGCCGCGGCTCGCTCGTCGCCGGCGCGCTGGAGATGTCCAACGTCGACCTGGCCGAGGAGTTCACCGGCCTGATCGTCGCCCAGCGCGGCTTCCAGGCCAACAGCCGCGTCATCTCCAGCTCCGACGAGGTGCTGCAGGACCTGGTGAACCTGAAGCGCTAGTAGGAGGACCTCTCTGCTCCCCACGCTTCGCAGGCTCAGCGTGGGGCCCTGCAGAGAGGCCGTTCCAGCAGGTCACCCGGCCCGGTTCCTCGTCCGCGAGGAGCCGGGCCGCCGTCGTCCTCGCGCCGGCGTCCACGCAGGTCACCCCCTCACCCGCAGGGGTGAGGGGGCCTGTTCGGCTCAAGGCAGGCCCGCGCCACGCCGAAGACAACTGCAGACCGGCAGCCCCTCGAGCGGTCGCCACCATCCCCTCCCCGATCGAGCAAGAGGACCCCCGTGATCCGTGTGACGCGCCTGAACGGAGAGCGGTTCGCGCTCAACCCCGACCTCGTCGAGAGGGTCGAGGGCCACCCCGACACCGTCGTGTTCCTGGTGGACGGGACCAAGTACATCGTCTCGGAGAGCGTCGACGAGGTGCTCGTGGAGATCCGCGAGTACCGGGCGAGCATCCTCGCCACCGCCTACGAGATGGACCGCGGCACGTACCGGTCGCCGTTCCGCACCACCGACGAGGACGCGCACGCCGCAGTCGTCCCCTTCCCGGCCCGCGAGGAGCGCTGACCCGTGGACCCCGCCACCCTGATCGGGTTCGTCGTCTCCCTCGTCGCGCTCCTGATCTTCATGGTCATGGAGGGTGCCGACCCGACGTCGCTGCTCTTCCTCCCCGCGATCATCCTGGTCATCGTCGCCACCTTCGGCGCGGCGATGTCCAGCCAGACGATGGACGACCTCAAGAAGATGCCCGCCTGGTTCAAGATGGCCGTGATGCCGGCCAAGGTCCCGCCGGCGACCGAGCAGATCCAGACCCTGGTGACCCTCGCAGAGAGGGCCCGCAAGGAGGGCCTGCTCGCACTGGAGGCCCAGGTCAAGGCGATCGAGGACCCGTTCCTCAAGCGCGGGCTGCAGATGGGCATCGACGGCACCGACCCCGAGGAGCTGCGCGCCGTCCTGGAGAGCGAGATCTCCGCCAAGAAGGCGGAGGACAAGGTGGCCGCCAAGTTCATGAATGCGATGGGCGGCTACGCCCCGACCATCGGCATCGTCGGCTGCATCGTCGGCCTCATGAACGTGATGGGGAACCTCAGCAACCCCGAGGCACTGGGCCCGATGATCGCCGCGGCGTTCGTCGCGACGCTGTGGGGCGTCATGGCCGCCAACTTCTGGTTCCTGCCGATGGGCGCCAAGATCCTGCGGGTCAGCGAGCTGCAGGCCGCGCAGATGGAGCTGCTGGTCGAGGGCATCACCGAGATCCAGGCCGGCACCAGCCCGCGCGCGGTCCGGCTCAAGCTCACCTCCCTCATCCCGCCCAGTGAGGTCGCCAAGGAGGCAGCATGAGCGGGCTCGCGAGCTCACCAGAGGGGGCGCGGTGAGTTCCGGCGGCCACGGCGGCCGCCGCCGCGGCAAGAAGCACGAGGAGGAGGAGCACGAGAACCACGAGCGGTGGCTGGTGTCCTACGCGGACATGATGACGCTGCTCCTCGTGCTGTTCGTGGTCCTCTACGCGATGAGCCAGGTCGACCAGCAGAAGTTCGCGGCGCTGGCCAAGGGCCTGGCGGCGAGCTTCGGCGGGCCGGTCACCGTGCAACCCGGACCGACGCCGGAGGGCTCGGTGCTCGACGGGCTGCCCGGCGCGGTCGACATCGCCTCGGCCATCGTCCCGGACCAGACCGTGGAGCAGGCGGAGGTGGACGCCGCCGCCGCGCAGGCCGCGCTCGCCGAGGCGCGGCAGGTCGCCGCGGAGGCCCGGGCCGAGTACGAGGACCTCTCCGAGGTGCGGGAGCAGATCGAGGCCGCGCTGGCCGCCGCCGGCCACGCCGGTGCGGCCCGCTTCGAGATCGACGAGCGCGGTCTGGTCGTGCACATCGTGGCCGACCAGGTCCTGTTCGACGCCGAGCAGGCGGTGCTGCGGCCCGAGGGCCGGCAGATCCTCGACGCGATCGCCCCCACGCTGCGCGGGCTGCCCAACTCCCTCGGCGTCGAGGGCCACGCCAACCACCTGCCGGTCACGCCGGGCGGGATCTGGCCGTCGAACTGGGAGCTGTCGGCCTACCGCGCGACGACCGTCGTCCGGTACCTGACCACCGGCGGGGTCCCAGGCGCCCGGATGGTCGCCAACGGCTACTCCGACACCCGGCCGCTGGTCCCGCCGACGGACCCGAACTCCATCTCCGTCAACCGCCGCGTCGACGTGGTGGTCCTGTCCGACGCCTCCGCCGAGGCGAAGGAACTGCTCCCCGGCCTCGACGCCGCGACCACCGCCGGCGGGACGACCGCCGCCGGCACCCCCCAGGAGGAGACCCATGGCTGACAAGAAGACGAAGAAGGACGAGTCCCCCGAGGGTGACGAGGCGAAGGGCGGCGGCAAGAAGAAGCTGCTCATCGTCGGCCTGGTGGCCGTGCTCGCGCTCGCCGGGGCGGCGTACTTCTTCCTGTTCGCGAGCAGCGGCGAGGCCGAGGCGGCCCCGGAGCCCGAGCACGGCGGGTACACCGCCCTGGAGCCGATCGCGGTCAACCTCGCCGGCGGCGGCTTCCTCAAGATCGGCATCACCCTGGAGTACACCGCGGCCGCCGCCGCCGGCGGGCACGGCAGCGGCGGCGTCGACGGCGCCAAGGCCCTCGACCTGGTGATCGCCACCTACTCGCAGGCCCAGCCGGCGGACGTGGTGGGCGCCCGCGACGCGCTCAAGGAGGCCCTGGAGCACAAGATCGTCGAGGCCTACACCGAGGACGGCGTCCCGATGGTCATGCACGTCTACCTCACCGAGTACGTCACCCAGTGACCTCGGGGGCACACCGTCGGTGAGCCTCTCTCGCACCACCTGTCACACCCGTCCGCCCTGACCGGCCGAGCCCCGCGACGCCGGTCAGGGCGGACTCGTCCCCCGCCGATGAACCACTGCGTGACCCGCCCCGAGAACGGACCCGCCCCCACCGGGCGCAGCCGCCGCGGCGAACCCCGCACCTACGACTTCCGCCGCCCCACCAAGCTCTCCCGGGAGCACGTGCGGGTCCTGCAGATCGCCCAGGAGGCGTTCGCCCGGCAGACGACGACGGTCCTCACCACGATGCTGCGGGCCGGCGCGCGACTGGAGCTGCTGGGCATCGAGCAGCACTCCTACGACGACTACGTCGCCTCGCTCCCGGACCCCTGCTTCCTCGCGACCTTCACCATCGAGCCGCTGGCCGGCAAGGGCGTGCTGGCGTACCCGCTGGACATCGCGATGGCCGCCGTCGACCACATGCTCGGCGGCTCGGGCTCCGCCGACCAGCCGGACCGGCCGATGACGGTCATGGAGACGGCGATCACCAACCACCTGCTCGGCCGCCTGCTGTCGGAGCTCGCCGGCTCCTTCTCGCACATCATCGAGCTGCAGCCCGAGCTCAGCGAGATCGAGTACAACCCGCAGCTGGCCCAGGCCGCGTCCGGGTCGGACACCGTGATGGTGGCCTCCTACACCATCGGCATCGGCAGCCGCAGCGGCGAGGCCACGCTGGTGCTGCCCTTCTCTTCCTTCCAGGTGCCGCTGAACAACGCCGCCTCCCCGCAGCTGTCGGAGTCCGCGCAGGCCAAGCGCCGGCGCGCGTTCGAGGCGCTCAACGAGCGGCTGACCCAGGTGCCGGTCGACGTCGGCGTGCGGTTCGCCCCGCTCGAGGTGTCCTCCGAGGACCTGCTCTCCCTCGCCGTCGGTGACGTGCTGCTGCTGCGCCACCCGCAGGACGCCCCGCTCGAGGTCACCACCAACGAGGTGACCTTCGCCTACGCGATCGCCAGCAACCACCGACGCCGGCTCGCCGCCGCCATCGTCCCCACCCCGGCCACCTCGCAGAACCGAGCCCAGAAGGACACCGCATGACCGCCACCGTGGACCACTCCCAGGCCTCCGAGACCGTGATCGCCGTCGTGGCCTCCGCCGCCCGGGCCGCGGCCGCGCTGGTGCCGGCGACGGCCGAGCTCGTCCCCGGCGCGCCGGTCAGCGACCCGGACGCCGTCCTGGCCCCGGCCACGGCCGCCACCGCGGTCGCGGCCCGGCTCTCCGGCGAGGTGAGCGGCGACGTCGTCCTCGTCGTCTCCGCCGAGGTCGTCGACGCCCTCGCCAACTCCCCCGTCGGCCCGATGGACGTCGCCACCGCGCTGCGCCCGGCCCTCGAGGCCGCCGCCGCCACCCTGGGCCGGGTGCGCGTCGACGCCGAGCACACCGAGGACCCGGACACCGCGATGGACGGCCTGCGGGACAAGGGCATGTTCGTCGCCGTCCCGCTGCTGGCCGGCGGCGGCACCGTCGAGGCGGTCCTCGCCCTGCAGGTGACGCTGCCGCAGGCACGCACCCAGCGCGGCAGCCTGGACCTGCTGCGGCACGTGGCCATGGAGGTCACCGTCGAGATCGGCCGCACCCGGATGACCGTCGGTGAGCTGCTCTCGCTGCACCCCGGCGAGGTGGTCGAGCTCGACCGCGCCGCCAGCGCCCCGGCCGACCTGCTGGTCAACGGCACGCTGATCGCCCGCGGCGAGGTCGTCGTCGTCGACGAGGACTTCGGCCTGCGGATCAGCGAGATCGTCACCGACGCCGCCGCGTCCGAGATCGGGGCGCGGACGTCATGACGTGGATGGTCATCCGGCTGGTGCTCTCGCTGGTCTTCATCGGCGGCGTCCTCTGGTTCGCCGCGCGGGTCGCGAAGAAGCGCGGCCTCGGTCAGGGCAACGGCCTCATCGAGGTGGTCGCCCGGCAGCGCATGGGCCGGGCCAGCAGCGTCAGCGTCGTCCGCATCGCCGACCGCGTGCTGGTCGTCGGCTCCACCGAGGAGCAGGTCACGCTGCTCGCCGAGGTGGACGGCGACGTCATCGAGGAGGCCATCGCCGAGCGGCGGGTGGCCGCCGCCCAGCCCGCGCTGACCGGCGGGCCCGGCGCGCTCGCCGGCTCGGTGTTCGACCGCAACGGTTGGACGACGTTCGTCAGCCAGCTGCGGGAGCGGACGGTCCGCCGCTGATGACCTCCTCCCCCGCTCCCGTCAGGGGCGTCCCGGCCGCCCGGCGCGTGGGGCTGGTCCTGCTGCTCGCGGCGCTGCTCGGTGTGGTGCTCGCGCTGCTGGCCGGCCCGGCGTCCGCCGCCCCCACCGCGCCGGTCGAGCCCACGGCCCCGACCGCCCCCGTCGTCCCCGGCGTCGACGGCGTGGACATCTCGATCGGCGGCGGCAGCCCCAGCACGTCGATCACGCTGATCCTCGCGGTCACCGTGCTCTCGGTCGCGCCGGCGGTGCTGCTGCTGGCCACCTCGTTCACCAAGATCATCGTGGTGCTGTCGCTGACCAGGAACGCGCTGGGCATGCAGATGTCGCCGCCGAACACGGTGCTCACCGGCATCGCCCTGTTCCTGACGCTGTTCGTCATGGGCCCGGTGTTCTCCGAGATGAACGAGACCGCCGTCCAGCCGTACCTCAACGGCGCCATGACCATGACGCAGGCCTACGACGTCGGCGTCGTGCCGCTGCGGGAGTTCCTGCTCGACAACACCCGCGAGGACGAGCTGTCGCTCATGGTCGGGCTCTCCGGCGAGGAGGCCCCGACCGACGCCGCGGCGGTGAGCATGACGACGCTCGTCCCGGCGTTCGTGCTGTCCGAGCTGAAGAGCGCGTTCATCATCGGGCTGGTCGTCTTCATCCCGTTCCTGGTGCTGGACATGCTGGTCAGCGCCGCGCTCATGTCGATGGGCATGATGATGGTGCCGCCGGTGATCGTGTCCCTGCCGTTCAAGCTGCTGCTGTTCGTGGTGGTCGACGGGTGGGCGCTGATCACGACGGCGCTGGTGGGGAGCTACGGATGAGCGAGCTCGCGAGCTCATCGATGAGCACAGCAGCGCCGCGAGCGGCGGCGACGAGCGCCGGCGAGGAGTCGTCGTGAGCGACGCGGACGTCACCGAGATCGCCGTCGCGACCATGCTGGTCGCCGCCAAGGTCGCCGCACCCGTGCTGCTGACCGCACTGCTGGTCGGCTTCCTCATCTCGCTGTTCCAGGCGGCGACGCAGATCCAGGAGCCGACCCTCTCCTTCGTGCCGAAGGTCATCGCGGTCGCGATCGCGCTGCTGGTCACGGGCAACTGGGTGCTCTCCGAGCTGGTCACCTTCACCCAGGGCCTGTTCGACTCGCTGCCCCGCCTTCTCGACCGGACGTAGCGGCCGTGGACCTCGAGGTCCCGGCGGGCACCATGGCGGCGCTGCTGCTCGGCACCGCCCGCGCCACCGGCTTCGTCCTGCTGGCCCCGCCGTTCAACTCCAGGAGCATCCCGGCCCCGGTGAAGGGGGCGCTGGCGCTGGCCCTGTCGGTCGCGCTGATGACCCGCATCGCCCCGGAGCTGCCGGACCCGACCACCGGCTTCCTGGTGGTCGGCGCGGTCACCGAGGTCGCCATCGGCGCGGCGCTGGGCTTCGTCGTCCACGTGCTGTTCGCCGCCGTCCAGTACGCCGGCGACCTGATCGACCTCACCGGCGGCTTCTCGCTGCAGCCGGCCTACGACCCGCTGTCGATGACGACCAGCTCCTCGGTCGGCCGGCTGCACTACCTGCTGGCGACCACGCTGCTGTTCACCAGCGGCGGCCACCTGCTCGTCGTGCGCGGCTTCGCCACCTCCTACGAGGGGCTGCCGGTCGGCGGGTCGGTGCCCACCGAGCAGCTGGCCCAGGTGCTCATCACCGCGCTGTCGATGATGTTCCTGGCCGCGCTGCAGATCGCCGGGCCGATGGTGGCGGTGCTCCTGCTCGCCGACGTCGCGCTCGCCCTGCTGTCGCGCGCCGCGCCCGCGCTCAACATCTTCTCGTTCGGCTTCCCGGTGAAGATCATGCTGACGATGGCCCTGCTCGGCCTGACCTTCCCGCTGCTGCCCCCCGCCCTGGATGCGCTGCTCGAGCACGCGGTCCGGGCGATGGTCTCCCTGCGGAGCGGGTGACGGTGGACGGGTGTCGGATGCCGCCGTCCCCCCGGCACGGGAGGGGGTGAGCCGTGGCCAAGGACGGGCCGGGTGGGGAGAAGACCGAGGACCCCACTCCGCAGCGCCTCAAGAAGGCGCGCAAGGAAGGCCAGATCCCACGGACCCAGGAACTGGGCACCTGGGTCGGCGCCGCGGCGGCCAGCTTCCTGCTGCCGATGCTGGTGCGCAACGCCTTCGACCAGGTCGGCGCCATGTTCGTGCAGGTCGGCGCCGTCGTCGAGACCCCCGAGGTGGAGGCGGTCACGGCCCTGCTCGGGCAGGCGCTGGACACCTTCGTCACCGTCGCGCTGCCGATGGCGGTGGCCCTCATGGTCGTCGGCGTCGCCGCGTCCGCCGCGCAGGGCGGGGTCACCGTCAGCGGCAAGCCGATGAAGCCGACGCTGAAGAAGCTCAACCCCTTCCCGGGGATGAAGCGGATGTTCGGCGGCCACGGGCTCTGGGAGGCGACCAAGGCGGTCATCAAGACCGCGGCACTGGGCACCGTCGTCGTCGTGACCAGCGACCGCGCTCAGCAACTGGTGTCGTCCGCCGGCGCGCTGCCGCTGTCGGCGATCACCGCGACCTTCACCGACTCCGCCGTCCTGATGATCCGCGTCGTCGCGGTCACCGGCCTGGTCATCGCCGTCGCCGACTACGTCATCGTCCGCAAGCGGACGATGAAGGAGCTCAGGATGACCAAGTACGAGATCCAGCAGGAGCACAAGAACTCCGAGGGCGACCCGCACGTGAAGGCCCAGCGCCGGGCCACGCAGATGGCGATGTCGCGCAACCGGATGATGGCCGAGGTCGCCGACGCCGACGTCCTGCTGGTCAACCCCACCCACGTCGCCGTCGCGCTGAAGTACGAGCCCGACCGCGGCGCGCCCCGCGTCGTCGCGAAGGGCGCCGACGAGGTCGCCGCCAAGCTCCGCGAGCGCGCCGCCGAGGCGCGGGTCCCGCTGGTGCAGGACGTGCCGCTGGCCCGCGCGCTGCACGCTTCCTGCGAGATCGGCCAGGAGGTGCCCGCGCAGCTGTTCACCGCGGTCGCGCGGGTGCTGGCGTTCGTCATGCAGCTGTCGGCCCGTGGCGTGCGCGGCGGCTTCCACCGGCCCGGCTTCGCCGCACCGGACGTCGAGGACCTGCCCCGGGCGGGCGCCCGCCGCTGAACGAGGACCCCCCTGCCCCCGCGCCTCGCAGGCTCGCGGTGGGAGGCAGGAGGGCCAACGGGGCGGCTGGGGTGGGCGTGACGGCTGGGGCGGACGACGGTGCTCCGGAGTGGGCGATCCGCCGATGAGTGGTCCGTGCGAGGAATCTCGAAGGCCGCCGTCCCGATCGGCGTGGTGGCCATCGTCCTCATGCTGGTCGTGCCGCTGCCCGCCGCGGTGCTGGACCTGCTGCTGGGGCTGAACATCACCGCGTCGCTGCTGATCCTGCTGGTCGCCATGCAGATCAGGCGGCCGCTGGACTTCGCCGTCTTCCCGTCGCTGATCCTCATCTCGACGCTGTTCCGGCTGGCGCTCAACGTCTCCTCGACGCGGCTGGTGCTCACCGACGGCTACGCCGGCAAGGTCATCGAGGCCTTCGGGCACTTCGTGATCGGCGGCTCGCTGATCGTCGGTCTGGTGATCTTCGTGATCCTGACGATCATCCAGTTCGTCGTCATCACCAACGGTGCCGGCCGCGTCGCCGAGGTCGGCGCCCGCTTCACCCTCGACGCGATGCCCGGCAAGCAGATGGCCATCGACGCCGACCTCAACGCCGGGCTGATCAACGAGAAGCAGGCCCGCAGGCGGCGCACCGAGGTCACCGCCGAGGCCGACTTCTACGGCTCGATGGACGGTGCCTCGAAGTTCGTCAAGGGCGACGCCATCGCCGCCATCATCATCACGCTGATCAACCTCATCGGCGGGATGGCGATCGGCGTCATGCAGCTGGGCATGGCCCCCGGCGACGCCGTCTCCACCTACTCGCTGCTGACCGTCGGCGACGGCCTGGTCTCCCAGATCCCCGCGCTGCTGCTGTCCACCGCGACCGGCATCATCGTCACCCGCTCGGCCTCCGACGGGGACATGGGCAGCGACCTGCTCGCCCAGCTCGGCCGCTTCAAGCAGCCGGTGCAGATCGCCGGCGGCGCCGCCCTGGCGCTGTGCCTGATCCCCGGCCTGCCCAAGCTGCCGTTCCTGATCATCGGTGGGCTCTTCCTGCTGATGGCCTCGCGCATGCAGGAGACCCCGGACGTCGACGAGGACGCCGACCCGCAGGCCACCGCGGACGACGAGCCCAAGCCCGACTCCCCCGAGGCGATCGCCGACAAGATGCGCGTCGACCCGCTGGAGCTCGAGGTGGCCTTCGACCTGGTCGACCTGGTGGACGCCTCCCGCGGCGGCGACCTGCTCGACCGCGTGAAGGCGCTGCGCCGGAAGGTCGCCATGGAGACCGGCCTGGTCATCCCGCTGGTGCGCACCCGCGACAACCTGGACCTGCCCGCCTCGCAGTACGTCATCTGGCTCAACGGCGTCCCCGCGGCCAAGGGCACCTCGCCGGCCGGCACCGTCCTGGCGATCGGCGACATGCTCGACGGGCTGCCCGGCCGGGCCACCCGCGAGCCGGTGTTCGGGCTGCCCGCCAAGTGGGTGCCGGTCGAGCTGCAGCGGCAGGCCGAGATGGCCGGCGCCACCGTCGTCGACCGCTCGTCGGTCATCACCACGCACCTGGCCGAGGTCGTCCGGCAGAACGCCGCCGACCTGCTCGGCCGGGAGGACGTGCGGCTGCTGGTCGAGATGGTCAAGCGGACCCACCCGATCGTCGTCGAGGAGCTCACCCCGACGCTGCTCACGCTGGGCGAGATCCAGCGGGTGCTGCACGGGCTGCTCGCCGAGAACGTCTCCATCCGCGACCTGGTGCGCATCTTCGAGGCGCTCTCGGTCCGGGCGAAGGTGTCCACCGACGTCGACGGCCTCGTGGAGGCCGCCCGGACGGCGCTCGGGGCGGCGATCAGCCACCCGTACGTCACGCCCGACGAGAGGCTGCACGTCATGACCCTCGACCCGGCGTTCGAGCAGCGCCTGCTCGAGGCCGTGCGGCAGAGCGAGGCCGGTCAGGTCCTCGCCCTGGACGCCGGCACGGTCGACGCCCTGGTGAACGGGTGCACCGGCCTGCTGACCGACGCCGAGCGCCTGGGCCTGTCCCCCGTGCTGGTGTGCTCACCCCAGGTCCGGGCCGCCCTGTCCCGCCTGATGCGTCAGATCCTCCCCCGCCTGCCGGTGATCTCCTACACGGAGGTCTCCCGCACGGCCCAGATCGAGTCACTGGGAGTGGTGAACGGTGCCGTTGCCGTCCGTTGAGGCCGCGTCCCGCGAGGGCGCCATCGCCGCCGCGCGGGAGAAGTACGGCTCGTCCGTCCGGATCGTCGGCATCCGCCGCGTCCGCAGGGGCGGGGTGATGGGCTTCTTCACCACCGAGCGCTTCGTCGCCGAGGTGGAGGAGATCGCCCCGCCGCCCGTCGTCGAGCGCCGCCCGGCGTCGAAGGCCGAGTCGCTGGCCCGCATCGAGGCCGCGCTGCGCCGCGACCCGGTGCTGCCCGACCCGGTCGACGAGGTGGCCGACCTGCTCGGCGGTGGCGCCGGCCAGCCCGCCGTGGGGCTGTACTCGCGCACCTCCGCGCCGCGCGCCGCCCGCCCGGCCGCGGCGAAGGGCTTCCGCAAGGCGCCAGCCTCGGCTCCCGCTCCGGCCGCCCCGGCCCCGGCCCCGGCTCCGGCGGCTCCCGTGGTGGACGACGCCGCGCTGCCGCCGTCGCCGTTCACCGCCGCGCTCGCCCAGATGGTGGCCCGCGACGTCGACGTGCGAGAGGCCGTGGACGAGGCGATCGCCGCCGTCGCGCCGGCCGCTCCCGCCCCGGCTGCGGCACCCGCACCTGCCGCCGTTCCCGCGCCCGCCGCCGTTTCCGCACCTGCTCCGGCTCCGGCTCCCGTGGCCCCGCCGGCACCGGCACCCGTCGCCGCGCCCGCGGTGGCCGCCGGGACCGGCTGGTCCTCCGACGAGCACGACGCGGGTCTCGACATCCTCTGGGGCTCGGCGCCCACGCCCGCCCCGGCCGCGGCCGTCGTCCCCCCGGCGCCGCAGCCCACCCCCGCGCCGCAGCCCGCCGCGGCCGTCGTCCCCCCGGCGCCGCTGCCCGAGCCGGCCCCCGTGCCCGAGTGGGTGCACGAGCCGGACTTCAGCACCGGGCCGATCACCTCCCACGAGGAGGCGATCGCCGAGGTGCTGCGCGCTGCCCTGGCACACGACACGTCCGACGCGGCGCTCACCCAGCTGCTGCGCGGCGTGCTCGCCGGCTCCTCGCCGGACGAGCAGGAGGCCGCCCGGGCCGACGACGCGTGGGGCGAGGCCTTCGCCGAGGCGCACACCGCCGAGATCCCCGTGTGGGTCGACGCGACCGCCGAGGCCGACGAGTGGGAGGTGGAGGCCGACGTCCTGGCACCGACCGCCAGCGACCCGGCTCCGCTGCCCGCCGACGCCACCACGATCCTGCCGCCGCTGTCGCTGCTGCCCCCGCCGGCGCCGGGCACCGCGCTGGCCGTGCCGCCGCTGCTGGGCCGGCCGCCGGTGCCGCCGGCGATCGGCCGCGCGCCGGGGCAGTCGGTCGCCCGCCTGGCGCCGCCGACCGCGGACGCCCGGCTGGCGACCGTGACCCGGCTGCCCGTGGACAAGCGCGCCGCTGCGTGGCGCCGCTCCGCCCCGATGGTCGTGCCGTCGGTGCGCGGGCGGTCGACCTCTGGCGGCGCCACCGGTCCGCTGCCCGGTGCGGCCGAGGACGCCCTCATCGGCCGGCTGCTGGAGCTCGGCGTGCCCGAGCGGCTGCTCGGCGAGGACTTCGCCGTCGAGGTCGCCCGGCGCGGGGCCTACGCCGCGCTGACGCGCGCGCTGGCTGCCGGTCTGCCGGCCGCGCCGGCCCTGCCCTCCGGGGCGGGCGACGTGCTGCTGGTCGTCGGGCCCGGCGTCGAGACCCTCGCCGCCGCCCGTTCGCTGGCCGCCTCGCTGCGGCTGGACGGGGAGCAGCTGCAGTGGGCCTCCCGCGGCGACCTGGCCGCGCTGGCTCCGCGCGACAACCGGATCACCAGCATCGACACGGCCCTCGAGCGCAAGCAGGAGGCCGACCGGTCGAGCGCGCTGACGATCGTGGCGGTCGACGTCCCGCTGCGTTCCGGTGGCGGTGCCTGGCTGGAGCAGATGGTCGCGGTCTTCGCGCCGGTCGGCGTGTGGGCGGTCGTGGAGGCCACCCGCAAGCCCGAGGACGTCGGCCCGTGGCTGGACGCGCTGCCCCGCGTGGACGCGCTGATGGTCCAGGACACCGACCTCACGGCCGACCCGGCCGCGGTGCTCGGCCGCACCTCCACGCCCGTGGCCCTCCTCGACGGCGCCCGGGCGACCGCGCACCGCTGGGCCTCGCTGCTGTGCGAGCGGCTGGAGACCTCGGGGGCATGAGCCCGCTGCGCTGGGACGTGCTCGCGGTGTCGTTCCTGCTGACCCTGCCGCTGCTGGCCCTGGGCCTGCGCGGCGACCTGAGCACGCACGACGTCGTCACCCGGGTGCCGTGGTGCCTGGCGGCGGGTTGGGGCGTGGTGGCGCTGCTGCGCTGGGCCGGCACGCCGCGCCCGCCGGCCGGCTCCTCCCTCGCCGACGAGGACCCCGGCCCCGCGGCGCCCTGACCGCGGGTCGCTCATCGCCCTTGCTCCCGGGCCCCATTGCCGGGGTTCCTCGTGGATTGCCGGTTCTGCAGGACCCGTAATGCACGAGGAGCTCCCGCAGTGCGCTGTCCACAGGTGCTCCGCCGTCCACGGATCCCGTCCGGCGCTCGCCCCGACAGCACGACCTGGACCACGGTCGGGACGTGGAACCCGACCGCCTCTTCCTCCGTCGGCTGGCCGTCGCCGAGGGGTGGACCGACGACGAGCTCGCCCGGCACGTGCGTGACGGTGCCCTCACGAGACTCCGGCGGGGCGCGTACGTCGCCGGTGCCGACATGGTGACCGACGAGGTGCGCCACCACCTGCTCATCCGCGCCACCCTGGCGTCACTCCGCCGTCCTGCGGTCGTGAGCCACCAGTCAGCCGCCGTCCTCCACGGCCTCCCGCTGTGGGGCGTACGCCTCGACCGCGTGCACGTCACTCGCCGGCCACCGGCCTCCAGTGAGGCGGGTCGCTGTCTCCGCACCCATGTGGCCCGGTTGGCCGACCACGAGGTGACGAGGGTGGACGGGCTGCTGGTCACCGACCCGGTGCGGACGGCGCTCGACCTGGCCCGGTCGCTGCCGCTGGAGCCGGCCGTCGCCGCGCTGGACGCTGCGCTGCACCGCGCGCTCTTGGCCAAGCCGGTCCTCGAGGGCCGGGTGCAGGAACTGGCCGGGACACGCGGGAGCCGTGCGGCCACCCGGGCGGTGACCTTCGCCGACGGACGCAGCGAGAGCGTCGGCGAGAGTCGCAGTCGCGTCCTCCTCCATCGCCTCGGCCTGGCGCCGTCCACGCTGCAGCGGACCATCCCCTCCGCTTCCGGGCTCGTCCTCGGCCGCGCGGACTTCGCCTGGGAGGACGAGCGGGTGGTCGGTGAGTTCGACGGCCGCGTCGAGTACGGCCGCGCGCGGCGATCCGGTCAGGACCCCGCGGACGTCCTCTTCGAGGAGAAGCGTCGTGAGGACGCCATCCGCGATGAGGGCTGGGGCGTGGTGCGCTGGACGTGGTCGGACCTCGTGCCCGGCACGGTGGTCGGCGACCGGGTGAGCCGCGCCCTCGTCCGCGGACGCCGCCGGTCCGGCTGACCTCCATTGCCGGCGTTGCCCGCGCTGTGCCGGTCCTGCAGGACCCGCCATGCACGGACAACGCCGGCAGTGCGACGAGCGGGCGGGGTCAGCGCGGGAGGTCCTCCAGCATCTCGGTGACCAGCGCGGCGATCGGCGAGCGCTCCGAGCGGGTCAGCGTCACGTGGGCGAAGAGCGGGTGCCCCTTGAGCTGCTCGACCACCGCGGCGATGCCGTCGTGCCGGCCGACGCGCAGGTTGTCCCGCTGGGCCACGTCGTGGGTGAGCACCACGCGCGAGCCCGAGCCCAGCCGCGACAGCACGGTCAGCAGCACCCCGCGCTCCAGCGACTGCGCCTCGTCGACGATCACGAACGAGTCGTGCAGCGACCGCCCGCGGATGTGGGTCAGCGGCAGCACCTCGATGAGGTCGCGGGAGGCGACCTCGTCGAGCACGTCCTTGGAGACCAGCGCACCGAGGGTGTCGTAGACCGCCTGCGCCCAGGGCGACATCTTCTCGCCCTCGCTGCCGGGCAGGTACCCGAGCTCCTGGCCGCCGACGGCGTAGAGCGGCCGGAAGACGACGACCTTGGAGTGCGCCCGCCGCTCCATCACCGACTCCAGCCCCGCGCACAGCGCCAGCGCCGACTTCCCCGTGCCGGCCCGCCCGCCCAGCGACACGATGCCGATCTCGGGGTCGAGCAGCAGGTCCAGGGCGATCCGCTGCTCCGCGGAGCGGCCGTGCAACCCGAAGGCCTCGCGGTCGCCGCGCACCAGGCGCACGTGCTTGTCCGGCGTGACCCGCCCCAGCGCCGACCCGCGCGAGGAGAGCAGCACCAGGCCGGTGTGCGGGGGCAGCTCGGCGGCGACCGGCGCGTACACCTCGCCGTGCTCGTAGAGGGACCCCAGCTCGGCGTCGTCGAGCGAGAGCTCGGCCATCCCGGTCCAGCCGGCGTCGACGGCGTCCAGCGCCCGGTACTCGTCGGTGTCCAGGCCCACCGCCGCGGCCTTGACCCGCAGCGGCACGTCCTTGGTGATCAGGCAGACGTCGTGACCCTCGGCGCGCAGGTTGAGCGCGACCACCATGATCCGGCTGTCGTTGCTGTCGTTGCGGAAACCGGCCGGCAGCACCGCGGGGTCGCTGTGGTTCAGCTCGACGTGCAGCGTGCCGCCGTCCTCACCGACCGGGACCGGGGCGTCGAGCCGGCCGTGCTGCACCCGCAGGTCGTCGAGCAGCCGCAGCGCCTGGCGGGCGAACCAGCCCAGCTCCGGGTGGTTGCGCTTGTCCTCCAGCTCCCCGATGACGACGAGCGGGAGGACCACGTCGTGAGCGCCCATGCGCAGCAGCGCACCGGGGTCGGAGAGCAGGACGGAGGTGTCGAGGACGAACGTGCGGCGAGTGTTCACGAGTCGACTCCCGTGGAGCGCAGGACGCGCCCCGGCTCGAAGGTGGCCGGGCCCCGGCTGAGGAGCCGGGCGCCGGCTCCCCTGGTCGACGAGATCGTCAGCACCAACCGGGCCTCCCGTGGACGGCGAGGTGAGCTCGCCCTCCACCGCGGACGTTAGGCCCGGCAGGTGACAGGAACATGTCGAAGAGGCGGCGTGTCCCTCCTTCGGGGCACCAGCGGCACCAGCCGTCTCAGCGAGGACGGCGTGGCCGGACGGCGACCAGCACCCACACCAGCGGCACCAGCAGGACCGGCCACTGCAGGCTCAGGTCGCCGAGCCACCACAAACCGCCGACCAGCAGCACGGCCAGCCACCCCGCCGTCCACAGACCCAGGTCCCGGGCCTCCTCCGAGGTGTGCCGCGCCATGTCACCTCCCGCCACGTCATCCCACCCGCCTGCTCAGCCGGCCCGCAGCTCACCGGCGACGGCGGCCGGGGTGAGGGGCTCGTCGAGCAGGCGGACGAAGCGCTCGGCGACCGGCTGCTCGGCCGGACGGGCGTCCAGCCACCGCGAGAGCAGGTCGAAGCCCTCGACGTAGGTGGTGGTGTAGGCCCGCCACAGCGGGTGGGTGAGGAAGCGCAGCTGCTGGCGGGCCCGGTCGGCGCTGACCAGCGACCAGCGCTGGATGTAGGCGGCCACCTCGTCGGCACCGGCGCCGCGGTCGTGCAGCAGGACGGCGGCGTCCTGGCGCACCCGGTTCAGCGGCGCGGCCACCGCCGCGACGCGCTCGGCGAGGTGCCCGTCGAAGCGCAGCCCGAGGTCACCGAGCACCTCGGCCGCCCACGGCCCCCAGCCGGTCCCGATCGCGGCCTGGACGCCGAGGTCGGCCAGCCCCTCGGCCATCAGGCACTCCGGGGTGTTGACCAGGAAGACGGTGTGCTCCAGCCGGGCACCGCGCTCGACCAGTCCGAGCTCCTTGCGGCAGTGCTCGGTGTGGTGCCCCGGGTAGGCCTCGTGGGCCACCAGGTGCGGCAGCTGGCCCAGCCGGTGCGGCAGGTCGGCGTTGATCGCCACGCGGGAGCGGTAGTCGCCCTCGTAGTAGTTGAAGCCCGACCACGGCTTGTCGGTGACCACCTCGTAGCGCACCGTCTCGACCTCGGGCAGCCCGTAGTCGACGCGCACCCGGTCGCGCAGCGCGCTGGACAGGACGTGCACCGCCTCGGCCAGCCGCTCGGGCGGGCACTCCTCGCGCCGCCGGTGCGCGGCGTAGCGGTCGGACAGCGATCCGCTGCCGGGCAGCAGGCCGTCGAGCTCGGCGTGCGCGGCGGCGTAGGCGGCGGGGTCGCCGAGGGTGAGGTCGACCTGGAAGTAGCTGCGCACTTCCTCGAGGAAGGGCACCGGCTCCCCGGCCATCTTCCGGGCGCTGCACTCCAGGGCGGTCAGCTGACCGCGGATGAACCTCGCGCGATCGGCGGGCAGGTCGGCGGCACCCAGCTCGCCGAGCAGCGCGCGAGCCTGGTCGCGCAGTCCCTGCGGGGTGGGCGCCGGCTCGTCCTCCACCGCGGCCCGCACCCGCCGGTCGCCGGTGTAGGCGTCGACGAAGCCGGACTCCAGCCGGTCGAAGCGCAGCCCGAGCCGCACGTACTCCAGGGGGACGTCGAGCGAGCGGGGCATGACCAGCAGTTTCTCAGCCGCCGAAGCGACGGTGCCGGGCGGCGTAGGCGCGCAGCGCGCGCAGGAAGTCGACGCGGCGGAAGTCGGGCCAGTAGACGTCGGTGAAGTGGAACTCCGAGTGGGCGGTCTGCCAGAGCAGGAAACCCGACAGCCGCTGCTCCCCGCTGGTGCGGATGACCAGGTCGGGGTCGGGCTGGCCACGCGTGTAGAGGTGCTCGGCGATGTGCTCGACGTCCAGGACGCCCACCAGCTCGTCCAGCGTCGTCCCCCGCGCGGCATGCTCGGCCAGCAGGGAACGGACGGCGTCGGCGATCTCCCGCCGCCCGCCGTAGCCGACGGCGAGGTTGACCGTCGCGCCCGGCCGGTCGCGGGTGTCCTCGGCCGCCTGCTTGAGGACGGCGACCGTCTCGGCCGGCAGCAGCTCCAGGGCACCCACGGGGCGCAGCTGCCACCGCCGGTCCGGGGCGGCGAGGTCCTCGGCGACGCCCTCGATGATCCGCAGCAGCGGGAGCAGCTCGGGCTCGGGGCGGGACAGGTTGTCGGTGGACAGCAGGAAGAGCGTGACGACCTCGACGCCGGCCTCGTCGCACCACCCCAGGAAGCTCGCGATCTTGTCCGCGCCGCGACGGTGACCGGCGTTGGGGTCCTCCAGCCCGATCGCCCGCGCCCACCGCCGGTTGCCGTCGACGATCACCCCGACGTGCCGTGGGATCGCCGCGCCCTCCAGCGCCTGGGCGAGCCGGCGTTCGTACACCTGGGTGAGGACGTCGCGAGCCCACTGCCGCACCCCCACGGTGGGTCACACTAGGCCCACTCCGCGAGGTCGCGCGCACCCCGCTCCCGACCTGCACGAAGGTCCGCAGGACTGCCAGGAACCTCACACCGCAGTCGCGTCGCCGCCCTCCCTACGCGTGCGTAACCTCGGCCCATGAGCGTCCCCAACAACGAGGGCGAGACCGTCCGCGTGGAGGCCGACGGCGCCCAGATCGAAGCGCCTCCCGGCCCGGCGGTGGCCACCGTCCTCCAGGAGGGCGAACAGGTCGAGCGGACCTGGACCGCCGAGGACTTCGGCGACCGCGACTGGGACCACCCCGACACCAGGCCGCGGATGCGCGGCTGGCTGCACCTGTTCTCCTTCTTCGGCGCGATCGTCGCCGGGGCCGTGCTCATCCCGCTGGGCTCCGTGCTCGGGGCCCGCGCCGGCGTCTCGGTGACCGTCTACAGCGTGACCATCTGCGGCCTGTTCGGGATCAGCGCGCTGTACCACCGGCGGCGCTGGTCACCGCGCGGCTGGAAGATCATGAAGCGGCTCGACCACTCGATGATCTTCCTGTTCATCGCGGGGACGTACACCCCGTTCGCCCTGCTGGCGGTCGACCAGCCGACCGGCTACTGGGTGCTCGCCGGCGTCTGGGCCGGTGCGCTGGCCGGCGTCTTCCTCAAGCTCACCTGGCCGACCGCGCCGCGGTGGGTCGGCGTGCCCCTCTACATCGGGCTGGGCTGGGTCGCCGTCTTCATCCTCACCGACATCCTGCACATCGCCGGCGTGACCTCGCTGGTGCTGCTGGCCGTCGGCGGCGTGCTCTACACGCTCGGCGGGGTGGCCTACGCGATCAAGAAGCCCAACCCCTGGCCCGGTGTCTTCGGCTACCACGAGGTCTTCCACGCGATGACCGTCGTGGCCGCCATCTGCCACTACATCGCCGTCTACTTCGCGATGTACAACTCCCCGTTCGTCTGAGGAAGGACCCCGTCCCCTCGCCGCTCGTAGAAGGACCCCGTCCTCCCCACCCCTCGCGAGCTCGGGGCGGGGCCCGGGACGGGGCCGGAGCCCCTGGACGGGGCCGGCGAAACCCTTCGCACCGGCTCAGCTGAAGGGCTTTCGGTCGTCGAACCGGGTCGACAACCGGCCGGCGGTGCGCCAGGTGCGGGCGACGAGGTCGCGGTCCTCGTCGGTGACCAGGTTGCCCATCACCCGCAGCGCGACGGTCATCAGCGACCGCGACCGCATGCCCACCGGGCCGGCCGCGGGCAGGAAACGCGGGACGGTGAGCAGCCCGGCCAGCCTGCGGGCGATGGAGAACGCCTCCCCGTAGTGCCGGCGCAGGGTGGCCGGCCAGGCGTGGGTCCAGTCGTCCTCGCCGAAGAGTTCCCGCACGGTGCGGCCGGTCTCCAGGCCGTAGTCGATGCCCTCGCCGTTGAGCGGGTTGACGCACCCGGCCGCGTCGCCGACGAGCGCCCAGTTGCGACCGGCCACGCCGGAGACCGCCCCGCCCATGGGCAGCAGCGCCGACGCCGGTGCCTCCACCGGCCCGTCGAGCTGCCAGTCGTCGCGGCGGGCGTCGGCGTAGACCTCGATCAGCGCCTTCAGCTGCACCCCGGCCGGACGGCGGGCGGTGGCCAGCGTGCCGACACCGATGTTCACCTGCCCGGCCGCCGCGCCGAGGGGGAACACCCAGCCGTAGCCGGAGAGCAGCTCCCCCTCGGCGCCGCGCAGCTCCAGGTGCGAGGAGATCCACTCGTCGTCCGCCCGCCCGGAGCGGACGTAGCCGCGCGCGGCGACGCCGTAGGCGGTGTCGCGGTGCCACTCGCGCCCGAGCACCCGGCCCAGCGGTGAGCGGACGCCGTCGGCCACGACCAGCCGCCGGCAGCCGACGGTGACCGTCGCCTCCTCCGCCGTCTCGAAGACGACGCCGGTCACCCGGTCGCCGTCCCGCTCGACGTCGACGGCCCGCGCGCCCTCCAGCGGCACGGCAGCGTCGGCCAGCGCCACGTCGCGGATCCGGGCGTCGAGCTCGGCGCGCGGCACCGCGCTGCCGTGGTCGGGGAACGCGCCGCCGGGCCAGGGCAGCTCCCACGTCCGGCCGAAGCCGGCGGCGCGCAGGCCGCGGTTGCGGGCCCGCGAGCGCGCCCAGTCGCCCAGGCCCAGCAGGTCCAGCTCGGCGATCGCGCGGGGGGTCAGCCCGTCGCCGCAGGCCTTGTCGCGGGGGAAGACGGCCGCGTCGGCGAGGACGACGTCGTGCCCGGCCCGGGCGGCCCAGGCGGCGGCCGCCGCGCCCGCCGGGCCGGCCCCCACCACGAGGACGTCGGTGTCGGTCGGAACGACGGCGCTGGCTGGCACGCCCCCCAGTGTCCCTGGCTCGAGGGACCGCGCCGTGCGCCCCTCAGCCGAACAGCGGGAAGCGCTCCGCCGACGACCCCAGGGCGGCGCGGTCGGCGTCGTCCAGCGGGGCCCGGCCGGTGCCGCGCCGGGCCGCCGTCGCGTCGTCCCACCCGGCGGGCAGCGGGCCGTCGAGCAGGCCCTCGAGCACCCGCCGCACCTCGGCGAGCGCCTCCGGTGCCGGGCCCGGCCGGTCCAGGTGCGCCACCAGGTCCAGGTGGTGCACCGCGGCCTCCACGGCCAGCGTGGACAGCAGGTCGTCGGCGCGCAAGACGTGCCCCTGGGTGCCGACCAGGTCGTCGGGCGCCGTGCGTTCGGCGAGGACGGTCACGGCGGCGACGAGCTCCGCGTACACCGCGGACAGCTCCGCGAGCCCACCCGCGACGCTGGCGCGGACGCGCGTGCGCCAGGCGACGTCCTCGTCCTGCGCCCCGGTCGGCTGCCACGCCCGCCAGTAGGCGACCGCGTCGCTGGTGGCCGGCCCGTCCGCCGGGGTGGCCAGCGCGACCAGGCCCCGGCGGGCGTCGTCGACCAGGTGCAGGGTCAGGTCCAGGACCGCCCACCCGGCGCACCCGGTCGGCTGCCAGGCCTCCTCCGGCAGCAGGGCCGTGACCTGCTCGGACAGGGACCGATAGGTCGCGGTGAGCAGCTCGGTCGGCGAGGGCACCCGGGCAGCCTGGCAGAGCTCAGTCGACCTGCGGGCCGCGGGCCCGGACCTCCTCGACCGAGGCCATCGCCGCGCGCAGCTCGCCGAGCCAGTCGTCGGTGTGCTGCGCGACCAGCCGGACCGCCCAGGCCAGCGCCTCGGACCGGGACCGCGCCACCCCGGCGTCCACGAGCGTGTCGAGCACCAGCCGCTCGGGCTGGCGCAGCCGGGTCATCACCGGCACCGACAGGTTGGTGAAGACCTCCCGGACGTCGCCGCAGGCCGCACCCCAGGCGACCGAGCGGCCGTAGCGGGCCTGCGCGGCATCGGCCACGGCCATGCGCTGCTCGCGGGTCTCCTCGCGGAACCTGGCGATGCGCCCGGCCCGCGCGGCCGCGGCGTCGCCCTCGCCGGCCTCGGGCTCGGCCAGGGTGCCGACGACGGTGATCTCGTCGCGGTCGACGGTCAGCTCGACCGGCCCGGTGAACCAGTCGTCGGGCAGCCGCCCGGCGAACCAGCCGGCGACCTCGGCGCGCTCGACCGGGGGCGGCGCGTCCGGGCCCCGGCCCCGGCCGCCGGGACCGCGACCGCGCGGGCCGCGGAATCCGCCGCGCATGCCGGCGAAGGGGTTCTCGGAGGAGAAACGGTGGTGGTGTCCGTGCACGACGGCCTCCCGTGTCAGGTGATTACACGCTTACACGGTAATGGCGACGGACTCCGTCAGGAAGAGGTGAGTGCTGCGCCCAGAGCGGACACGTCGGTGACCGGGGCGGCGCAGACGAAGCCCCGGCACACGTAGGCGGCCGGCCGGCCACCGACCAGCGGCCGGCCGGCCAGCAGCGGGACCCCGGGTGCGTCCGGCTCGCCGACCACCACCACGGCACCCGGGCTGGTCGAGGCGCGGGCGGCAGCCACGAGGGCGTCGCGGTCCGGCCCGGCCGGTCCGCTGACCGCGACCTCGAGCGGGCCGGCCAGCAGCGCCTCCCCGACCGCCATCGCCCAGCCGACCGCCTGCGGTGCGCGCTCGGCCAGCCGGGCCAGCGAGCCGACGGCCGCCTCGCCGAGCTCCCGGTGCCGCGGCGCACCGGCCAGCGCTGCGTAGGTGACGGCGGCACCGGCCACCGCGGCCAGCCCCGACGGCGTCGGCCCGTCGGCCGGGTCGAAGGGCCGGTGGACCAGCGCCTCGGCGTCGGCGGCGGTGTCGTGCCAGCCGTCGGCGTCGATGAACTGCCCGGCGACGACGTCCAGCAGGTCGCCGGCCAGCTCCAGCCAGCGCCCCTCCCCGGTGGCCTGGTGCAGCGCGAGCAGCCCCTCGGCCAGGTCGCCGTAGTCCTCGAGCACCCCCGACGGAGCGCCGGCGACGCCGTTCCGCGACGCCCGGCGCAGCCGACCGTCCCCCCAGTGCACGTCGGCGAGCAGCTCCGCCGCCCGCCGCGCCGCGTCGACCGAGGACGGCGACCCGGTCAGGACGCCGTGCTCGGCCAGCGCGGCGATCGCCAACCCGTTCCAGGCGGTCACCACCTTGTCGTCGCGCGCCGGCTGCGGGCGCCGTGCCCGCGCCGCGCCCAGCCGCTCCCGCACCGACGCCAGGCGGGCGGGGTCGCCGGGGTCGCGGAGCAGCTGCAGCGTCGAGGTGCCGTGCTCGAAGGTGCCGGCGTCGGTCACCTCGAACACCGCGGCGGCCCACCGGCCGTCGTCCTCCCCGAGCACCTCGACCAGCTCCGCCGGCGTCCAGACGTAGGTCAGCCCCTCCACGCCCTCGGCGTCGGCGTCCAGCGCGGAGGCGAACCCGCCCTCGGGCGTGTCGAGGTCGCGGACCAGGAAGGCAGCGGTGGCGTCGGCGACCCGGCGCGCCCACTCGTCCCCGGTGGCCCGCCACAGGTGCAGGTACAGCCGCAGCAGCAGCGCGTTGTCGTAGAGCATCTTCTCGAAGTGCGGCACGACCCACCGCGCGTCGACGGAGTAGCGCGCGAAGCCGCCGGCGAGCTGGTCGTGGATGCCGCCGCGTGCCATCGCCCCGAGCGTGCCGCGGGCCATCCGCAGCGCCCGGTCGTCGCCGGTGCGGGCGGCGTGGCGGAGCAGGAACTCCAGCACCATGGACGGCGGGAACTTCGGGGCGCCGCCGAACCCACCCCACCGCTCGTCGTACTCCCCGGCCAGTGCGGCGACGGCGTGGTCGAGCACCTCGGCCGCGAGCGGGGCCGGCGGCCCGAGGTCCAGCCGGGAGGAGATGCCCTCGGCGATGCGCGTGCCGGCCGTCTCCAGGTCCTCGCGCCGCGACCGCCAGGCGTCGGAGACGGCGGAGAGCAGCTGCCGGAACGACGGCATGCCGTGCGCGGGCCGGGGCGGGAAGTAGGTGCCGCAGTAGAACGGCCGGCCGTCGGGCGTGGTGAAGACGGTCATCGGCCAGCCGCCGTGGCCGGTCAGCGCCTGGGTGGCGGCCATGTACACGCTGTCGACGTCCGGCCGCTCCTCGCGGTCGACCTTCACGCACACGAAGTCGGCGTTCATCTGCCCCGCCGTCGCCTCGTCCTCGAAGGACTCGTGGGCCATCACGTGGCACCAGTGGCAGGCGGCGTAGCCGACGCTGAGCAGGACGGGCACGTCCCGGCGACGAGCCTCGGCGAAGGCCTCCTCGCCCCACTCCCACCAGTCGACCGGGTTGCCGGCGTGCTGGAGCAGGTACGGGCTGGTGGCGGTGGCGAGCCGGTTGGGCATGCAGCTTCCGTTCCCGCGAGTGCGGGCCGGCGAACAGGAACACGCAACGGCCCATCGACGGGGCGCCCGCAGGCCGGCGGACGACCGCGGAGCTCCGCGCTACGCGCGGGCTGCCACGTCCTGCTCCTGCACCGGCTCCTGCTCGCCGCCCTCTCCCTCGTCGGGCTCGCGCTCCTTGCGGCGCAGCAGCCACGAGGTGGCACCGAGGAACAGCACGAGCACGCCGAGGACGGCGATCTCGGTGATCCGGTCGCGGAACCCCGCGCCCTCGCCGACGGCGCCCGCGGCCTCCACCGACAGGACGACGATCTCCTTGATCGAGGCGATCACCCCGATGACCAAGAACGGCTCGGCGACCAGCTCGCGCTTTTCCACCGTCGTCCGGACGGCGAAGAGCAGCTCCACGACGATGAACACCAGCAGCAGCACGTCGAGCAGCTCGACCATCGGCGCCTGCGACAGGTCACCGGTCAGCGACCACGCCGTCCGCCCGGCCGGCACCAGCAAAGCCAGCGCGGCCAGGACGAGGAGCAGCGCGATGCCGGCGTGGACGACGTTCTCGGCGAGCTCGAGCAGGCGGGTGCCGACGCGTCCGAACCCCGGCGGGGGAACGCGCTGCTCGGGGTCGTGCCGTCGCTGGCTCATCCGCGCATCCTCGTCCGTCGCGCGGCGTGTGGCGACCGTCCGGAGACGTCACCTCACCCGGACGGGCTCATAGCACGAGCTGCCCAGGCGGACGCGGAGGCGCGCCCGACCTTCTTGTCATCTCCTGCCGGGAACCGCGGAGGAGGTTCGTCGAGTCGACATGTCGACGCCCATGACGCCTCGGGTCCCGTCCGGCAGATCCTGTCGTCGGCACCGATTCCTCGAGGAGGCCCGCCATGAACCGATCCCGGTTCCTCGTCCTCGCTCTCTCCGTCCTCACCGCGCTCGGGGTGATCACCGCCGCTCCGGCGTCTGCGAGTCCGTACTGCGGCATCACCTGAGGCTCGATGCCGAAGACGCAGATGAGCGGCGACTCCGAGACCGTCGTCGACGTCCGCGCCGGCCGGCACGCCTGCTACGACCGTCTCGTGGTGGACCTCGGAGGGTCGGACAACGAGTTCGCCACCTATGACGTCCGCTACGTGGACGTCGTCCGGCAGGAGGGCTCGGGCGAGCCGGTGCCCGTCCGGGGCGGCGCTGTCCTGCAGGTCAGCGTCGGAGCGTCCGCCTACGACGAGGACGGCCAGCCGACCGTGGCTCTCGGCCCGGAGATGGTGGACGTCAGCGGCTGGAGGACCTTCCGACAGGTGGCCTCCGCCGGCAGCTTCGAGGGCTGGACCACGCTCGCGCTCGGTGTCCGCGCCCAACTGCCCATGCGGGTGTTCGTCCTGGAGGGCGCACCGTACTCCGACCAGGGTCCACGCCTGGTGATCGACGTGGCGCACCGCTGGTAGCCCGCACCGGCGGCGGCCGGCCGGTCAGCCCCCGGCAGGGCCCGGCCGGTCGCCGTCCCGGCGCGGCCCCTCGATCGCCCGAGGTGCCCGCCGCAGCGTGTCCAGCAACTCCTGCCCCGGCTCGGGTCGCGGGTCGACCAGCTCGGCCGGGGTGTCGGGGACGACCACCCGCGGCCCGTCGTCCCCGGCGTCGAAGCTGCGGGGCACCCGCCTCAGGTGCGTGGTCATCGACCGCACCAGCAGCAGGATGGCGATGAAGAGCAGCACGGTCAGCAGCGCGCCGATGGGTCCGGCCTTGCCGACGTCCTCGGGCAGCTGCTGCTCGGCCGCCAGGAGCGCGAACCCGGTCATCGGACGACCACCTCACTGCGGACCCCGGCGAAGAGGTCGTCCTCGGGGACCGGTGAGTCGACGACCGACCGGGCCAGCTCGTAGTCCTCGGTGGGCCAGATCCGCTGCTGGACCTCCAGCGGGCAGGCGAACCAGCGGCCGTTCGGGTCGATCTGGGTGGCGTGCGCGATCAGCGCGGCGTCCCGGACGGCGAAGTACTCGGCGCACGGCACCCTGGTGGTGACCCGGTGCGCCATGTCCCGCTCGGGGTCCCAGTTCTCCAGCCACTCCGCGTAGGGCGACTCCTTGCCCGAGGCGAGGATCGCCTCGTGCAGCGCCCGTGTCCGGGGCAGCGTGAAGCCCATCTGGTAGTAGAGCTTGAGCGGCTGCCACGGCTCCCCCAGCTCGGGGTAGCGGTCGGGGTCGCCAGCGGCGTCGAAGGCGTGCACCGAGACCTCGTGGGTCTTGATGTGGTCCGGGTGCGGGTAGCCGCCGCGCTCGTCGTAGGTGGTGATCACGTGCGGGTTGAACCGGCGGATCAGCTCGACCAGCGGCGCGGCCGCCTCCTCGGTCGGCACCAGCGCGAAGCAGCCCTCGGGCAGCGGCGGCAGCGGGTCGCCCTCGGGCAGGCCGGAGTCCACGAACCCGAGGAACTCCTGCTCGACGCCGAGGATCTCGCGGGCGCGGGCCATCTCCTCCCGGCGGATCTCCGGCAGGCGCTCCCAGACGTCGGGCCGGTCCAGCGCCGGGTTGAGCACCGAGCCGCGCTCACCCCCGGTGCAGGTCGCCACCATGACGCGGACACCCTCCGCGACGTACTTGGCCATGGTCGCGGCGCCCTTGCTCGACTCGTCGTCGGGGTGGGCGTGCACGGCGAGCAGGCGCAACGGGTCTGCTTCGGTCACCGGCCCATCATCCACCGGCTCCACCGGGTGCCGCCGCCGTCGGGGCCCACGATCGGGTGTTCGTGGCGCTCGTCACGCTGCGATCCACTAGCGTTCCGCATCCCGGAGGCCGGGGCGCGGGCGAGACACCCATCCCGACCGACGGTGTTACGTTGGCCGTTCTGAACGCGGCCGTTCCCCGGACGGGGGGCGGCCACCGACATTTCAGGAGCACTGCCGTGTCCACCCCCACCGACCAGCAGAACCAGGGCGTCTGGCTGACCCAGGAGGCCCACGACCGGCTGAGGGCCGAGCTCGACCAGCTGGTGGCGGGCCGCCCGGCCATGGCCGCCGAGATCAACGCCCGCCGCGAGGAGGGCGACCTCCGCGAGAACGGCGGCTACCACGCCGCCAAGGACGAGCAGGGCAAGCAGGAGGCCCGCATCCGCCAGCTGGAGGACCTGCTGCGGAAGGCCCGCGTCGGCGACGCGCCCACAACGGCGACGCACGCCGCCACCGGGACCGTGATCACCATCCGCTTCCGGGGCGAGGACGACACCGAGAAGTTCCTCCTCGGCTCGCGCGAGATCGCCGGGACGACGGGTCTGCAGGTCTACTCCCCCGAGTCGGCGCTCGGCTCGGCCATCCTCGGTGCAGAGCCCGGGACGACGGTCACCTACCAGGCGCCCAACGGCCGCGACATCACCGTCGACGTCGTCGCCGTCGAGCCCTTCGTCCCCTGACCGGGGTCCCCCGTGACCGAGTTCGCGAGGTCACGCAGGAACGCAGCACCCAGGGGTACCGGGCCGACGAGCGCCGGTGAGGAGGACCGGTGACCCCGCCCGCGCGCTCCCGGCGGGCGGAGAACACCGGGTTCGCCTGCGTCCACTGCGGGTCGGCGGTGCCGGCGAACACCGACGGGCACTACCGCAACCACTGTCCGGTGTGCCTGTGGTCGCTGCACGTCGACGACCTCCCCGGCGACCGGGCGAGCGAGTGCCGGGCGCCGATGGAGCCGATCGGCCTGGTGGAGAAGTCGGGCAAGGGCTGGCAGGTGGTCCACCGCTGCACGGCGTGCGGCCACCGCCAGCCCAACCGGCTGGTCCGGGAGGGCGACGCCCCCGACGACCTCGACGTCGTCCTCTCGCTGCCCTGGCTCTGAGTTCCTGAGCCCCGCACTGCGGGCGTTCCTCGCGCGCTGCGGGAGCTGCAGGTCCGGCAGTGCGCGAGGAACCCCGGCAATGGCCCGTCCGTCCACCGCTCCTGGGGGCGTTGCCGCGCTCCGGGGCCGTGCAGCACCCCACGGGCGCGGGATCCACCCCCGGAGCCCTCAGCCGGCCGGCAACAACCCCCGGCGGCGCAGCAGCGGGGTGGGGTCGGCATCCCGGCCGCGGACGGCGCGGAAGGCCTCCAGCGGGTCGACCGACCCGCCGACGGCCAGCAGCCGTGACCGGAAGACCTCGCCGTTCTCCCGGCGCAGGCCGCCGTTCTCCTTGAACCACTCCACGGTGTCGGCGTCGAGCACCTCCGACCAGATGTAGGAGTAGTAGCCGGCCGCGTAGCCCCCGGCGAAGACGTGCTGGAAGTACGTCGTCCGGTAGCGCGGCGGCACCAGGTCGTGGGCGACCCCGGCCGCCTCCAGCGCGGCCCGCTCGAACTCCTGCGGGTTCCCGACCTCCGTCTCCGGCGTGATCCGGTGCCATGCCTGGTCGAGCAGCGTGGCCGCCAGGTACTCCAGCGTCGCGAAGCCCTCGCCCCACAGCTGTGCGGCCTCGATCGCCTCGACCACGCTGGCCGGCAGCGGCTCCCCGGTCCCGACGTGCCGGGCGTAGCCGGCGAGGACCTCCGGCCACAGCGCCCACATCTCGTTGACCTGGCTCGGGAACTCGACGAAGTCCCGCGGCACGCTGGTGCCGGCGAAGCGCGGGTAGGTGACCGCGGAGCTCAGGCCGTGCAGCGTGTGGCCGAACTCGTGGAACAGCGTGTTGACCTCGTCGAGCGTCAGCAGGGTGGGCTGTCCGTCGGCCCCCCGGGTGACGTTGAGGTCGTTCACGACGACCGGCCGGGTGTCCAGCAGCCGCGACTGGGTGACGAACGAGCTCATCCAGGCCCCGCCGCGCTTGCCCTCGCGGGCGTAGAAGTCGCCGAGGTAGAGGCCGACCGTCTCGCCCGCTGAGTCGGTGACCTCCCAGACCCGGACGTCGGGGTGGTGACCGACGAGGTCGGGCCGCGGCGTGAAGCGGTAGCCGTACAGCCGCTCCGCGGCGGCGAAGACGCCGTCGACGAGCACCCGGTCCAGCTCGAACCACGGCCGCAGCGCCGTGGTGTCGACCGAGTACCGCTCGGCGCGCACCCGCTCGCTGTAGAACGCCCAGTCCCAGGGCGCCAGCTCCGTCACGCCATCAGCGGCGGCGACCTCGGCCAGCGCGGCGGCCTCCGCCCGCGCGTTGGCCATCGACGGCCCCACCATCCGGGCGAGCATCGCGTCGACCGCCTCGGTGCTGCCCGCGGTCTGGTCGGCCAGCACCAGGTCCGCGTGGGTGGCGAAGCCCAGCAGCCGGGCCCGCTCGGCGCGCACCCGGGCGATCCGCACGGCGACCGGACCGTTGTCGTGCTCGCCGCCCGACGCCCGGCCAACCGACGCCTCGAACACGCGGCGGCGCAGCCCACGGTTGCGCAGCTTGGTCAGCACCGGCTGGCCGGTGGGCAGCAGCAGCGGGATGAGGAACCCGGGAACCCCGCGGTCGGCGGCGGCACGGGCCGCTGCGGCGACCTCCTCGTCCCCGAGCCCGTCGAGCTCCGCGGCGTCGGGGACGACGACGGCGGCGGCCTCGCTGGCCAGCTGCAGGTTCTGCCCGAACGTCGTCGACAGCTCCGACAGCTCGCGGTTCAGCTCGGTCAGCCGGGCCCGGTCGGTCTCGTCGAGGCGCGCGCCGGCGAGCACGAAGTCCAGGTGGTAACGCTCCACCAGCCGGACGGCTTCGGCATCCAGGTCGCTGTCGTGCCGCTGCGCGTGGACGGCGTCGATGCGCCCGAACAGAGCCGGGTCAAGGCGCAGCGCGTCCGCGTGCGCCGACTCGAGCGGGGCCAGCTCCCGCTCGATCTCCCGCAGCCGGTCGGTGGCGACCGACGAGGCGAGGTTGTGGAAGACCGCGCCGGCGCGGCGGTACAGCCGGCCCGACCGCTCGAGGGCGACGACGGTGTTCTCGAACGTCGGCGGCTCGGGCGACCCGACGATGCCGGCCACCTCGGCGCGCTGCTCGGCCATCCCGGCCAGCATCGCCTCGCGGCAGTGCTCGAGGGTGATCTCCGCGAAGGGTGGCAGCTGCAGCGGGAGGGGCGACGGCTCGAGCAGCGGGTTGTCGGCGGACGGGGCGACGGAGGCGGCGTTCACCGCGCCCATCCTCCACCGCCCCGCCACGTCATCGCGTCGCCGTGCGCTGGTAGAGCCGCACGGAGAGCGGGACGAACACGGCCAGGATGAGCGCCGTCCAGATGAGCGTGTAGAGCACCGGGTTCTGCAGTGACCAGGCGTCGGGCACCGGGGTGCCCGGTGGCACGTTGCCGAACAGCTCCCGCGACGCCAGGGTGACCGTCGAGACGGGGTTCCACTCGGCGAAGACCCGCAGCGCCGAGGGGAAGGTCTCCAGCGGCACGAAGGTGTTGGCGATGAACGTCAGCGGGAAGATGACGATGAAGCTGGCGTTGTTGACGACCTCCGGCGTCCGGACCAGCAACCCGACCACCGCCATCAGCCACGAGATCGCGTAGGCGAAGACCAGCAGCACCAGGAACCCGGCGAGCGCCTCCCCGAGCGACGAGTTGATCCGCCAGCCGACGACCAGGCCGGTCACGGCCATGACGGCGATGGAGATGACGTTGAGCCCGGAATCAGCGACCGTCCGCCCGACGAGCACGGCCGAGCGGGACATGGGCAGGGAGCGGAACCGGTCGATCAGCCCCTTCTGCAGGTCCTCGGCGATGCTCGCGCCGGTCGTGGTCGACCCGAAGACGACCGTCTGCGCGAAGATCCCCGGCAGCAGGAACTCCGCATAGCTGATGCCCGGCGGCAACCCGCCGATCGCGCCGCCGAACACGTAGCGGAACAGCACCACGAACATGATCGGCGAGAGCGTCGCGAAGACGATCAGGTCCGGCACCCGCTTGACCTTGATCAGGTTGCGCTTGGTGATGACGACGCTGTCGGACAGCGTCGCCGCGAGGCTGCTCATGCCATCCCCCCGGTGACGACCGGCTGGGCCGGTCGGTCGTCGTCGGTGACCGGCTCCTCCGCCGCGTGCCCGGTGAGGGCGAGGAAGACGTCGTCGAGATCGGGACGGCGCAGACCCACGTCGAAGATCTCGGTGGTGTGACCGTCGAGCCGCTGCAGGGCCTCGGCCAGGACCTCGGCGCCGCCGCTGACCGGCAGGCTCAGCCGGCGCGCCTGCTCGTCGACGTGCGGCTCGTCGACGGCCAGCCCACGCAGCCGCGCCAGGATGTCGGGCAGGACGGCCGCCGTCGTCACGGTGAACTCCAGCCGTTGACCGCCGACCTGCGCCTTGAGCTCGTCGGCGGTGCCGCGGGCGATCGCCCGACCCCGGTCGATGACCACCATCCGGTCGGCCAGCCGGTCGGCCTCCTCCAGGTACTGGGTGGTGAGCAGGATCGTCGTCCCGCCGTCGGCGAGGTCGGCGATGAACTCCCACATGCCCAGGCGGCTGCGCGGGTCCAGCCCCGTCGTCGGCTCGTCCAGGAAGAGGACCCGCGGCCGGGCGATGAGCGAGGCGGCGATGTCCAGCCGCCGGCGCATCCCCCCGGAGTAGGTCTTGGCCGGCCGGTCGGCCGCCCCGGTGAGGTCGAAGCGCTCCAGCAGCTCACCGGCCCGGGCCCGCGCCTCGCGCTTGCCCAGCCGGTAGAGCCGGCCGACCATCTCCAGGTTCTCGAGGCCGGTGAGGTACTCGTCGACGGCGGCGTACTGGCCGGTCAGCCCGATCGAGGCACGCACCGCGTCGGCGTCGTCCACCACGTCGAGGCCGGCCACCTGCACCCGACCCTCGTCGGCCCGCAGCAGCGTGGTGAGGATCCGCACCACCGTCGTCTTGCCCGCGCCGTTGGGACCGAGGAGCCCGAGGACGGTGCCCTCGGCCACGGTCAGGTCCACCCCGTCGAGGGCCGTCGTCGCGCCGAAGCGCTTCACCAGCCCCTCGACGACTATCGCGTCGGTCATGACCGGGAAACTATGTGGCGAGGCTGACGCTTCCCGACCGGTTTTCCGGCGCCCTCGCAGGAGGGTCCTCTCAGCCGGTGGTCGCCGTGTACCCGGCCCGGTCGAGCCGGGCCAGCACCTCCTCGGCGTGCTCGGGCCCGCGGGTCTCCAGGACGACGAACACCTCCACCTCGCCGAGCCCCAGCCGGGTCGCCGTCCGCTCGTGCTCGACCTCCAGCACGTTGGCGCCGACCTGGGCCAGCTCCGCGAGCACCGCGGCCAGCGACCCCGGCCGGTCGGGCACCCGCAGCCGCAGCGACTGGTAGCGCCCGGCCGCGGCCATGCCGTGCTGCACCACCTTGAGCAGCAGCACCGGGTCGATGTTGCCGCCGGAGACGACCGCGACGACGGGCGGCGGGAAGTCGGCCGGGTCGGCGAGCACGGCGGCGACGGCGGCCACCCCGGCCGGCTCGACGACGAGCTTCGCCCGCTCCAGGCAGAACAGCAGCGCCTGCGAGAGGGCCTCCTCGCTGACCGTGCGCACCTCGTCGACCAGGTCGCGGACGTGCGCGAACGTCAGCTCCCCGGGCGCGCCGACGGCGATGCCGTCGGCCATCGTGGTCATCCCCGTCAGCGCCACCGGCCGGCCGGCGGCCAGCGACCCGGGGAAGGCGGCGGCCGCCGCGGCCTGCACGCCGACCACCCGGACGTCGGGACGGCGGGCCCGCACCGCGGCCGCGACGCCGGAGACCAGCCCTCCGCCACCGGTGCAGATGACGACCGTGGCCACGTCGGGGCACTGGTCGAGGACCTCCAGCCCGACCGTCCCCTGCCCGGCGATCACGTCGGGGTGGTCGAACGGGTGGATGAAGACCGCGCCGGTCCGCTGCGCGTGCTCGGCGGCCGCCGCCAGGGCCTCGGTCAGCGAGGCGCCACCCAGCCGGGCCTCGGCGCCGTAGCCGCGGGTGGCCGCCACCTTGGGCAGCGGCGCGCTCTGCGGCATGAAGACCGTCGCCCGGATGCCCAGCAGCTGTGCGGCCAGGGCGACGCCCTGCGCGTGGTTGCCGGCGCTGGCGGCGACAACACCCCGGCCCCGCTCCTCGGCCGACAGCCGCGCCAGCCGGGTGTAGGCGCCGCGGATCTTGAACGAGCCGGTGCGCTGCAGGTTCTCGCACTTGAGCCACACCGGCCCGCCGACCCGCTCGGCCAGCGCCCGCGAGTGCTCCAGCGGCGTGTGCCGGACGACGCCGTCCAGCAGTGCCGCCGCGGCCTCCACGTCCGCTCCGCCGACCAGCGCGACGCCGTCCTGCCGCAGCTCTCCAGCCACCATGGGCCGATCTTCGCAGCACGGAGGCCCAGGTGGCAGCGACGGACGGGTGCCCGTGCCGCCGGTCGCGTCGTACCGTGGCTGGGGTGACGGACCCCGGCGTTCCCGCCTCCGCTCCCCCTGCACCCACGACCCTCGGCGAGCTCCGCGACAGCGGGGCCACCCCCCGGCCGGTCAAGGCCGAGATCCGCGCCAACCTGCTCGCCCGCCTGGCCGCCGGCGAGCCGTCCCTGCCCGGCATCGTCGGCTTCGAGGACACGGTCGTCCCCGAGGTCGAGCGGGCCCTCATCGCCGGCCACGACCTGGTCCTGCTGGGTGAGCGCGGCCAGGGCAAGACCCGGCTGATCCGCACCCTGGTGGGGCTGCTCGACGAGTGGACGCCGGTGCTCACCGGCAGCGAGCTCAACGAGCACCCGCTGGCCCCGATCAGCGTGTGGGCGCACCGGCAGATCGCCGAGCACGGCGACGCCACGCCCGTCGGCTGGCTGCACCGCAGCGAGCGCTTCGGCGAGAAGCTGGCCACCCCGGACACCAGCGTCGGCGACCTCATCGGCGACGTCGACCCGATCAAGGTGGCCGAGGGCCGCACCCTGGGCGACCCCGAGACGGTGCACTACGGCCTGGTGCCGCGCACGAACCGGGGCATCTTCAGCGTCAACGAGCTGCCCGACCTCGCCGAGCGCATCCAGGTCGCGCTGCTCAACGTGCTGGAGGAGCGCGACATCCAGATCCGCGGCTACCGGGTGCGGCTGCCGTTGGACCTGCTGCTAGTCGCCAGCGCCAACCCCGAGGACTACACCAACCGCGGCCGGATCATCACCCCGCTCAAGGACCGCTTCGGCGCGGAGGTGCGCACCCACTATCCGATCGAGCTGGCCGACGAGGTGCGCCTGCTGACCCAGGAGGCGCACACCAGCTGGCTCGACGGCGGGGCGGGTGGCGGCCGACCCGGCGGTGAGCAGCTGGAGACACCGCTGGTGCCCGAGCACCTGGTGGAGATCGTCGCCCGCTTCACCCGGCTGGTGCGCGACTCCAACCACGTCGACCAGCGCTCCGGCGTCAGCGCCCGGTTCGCCATCGCGGGGCTGGAGACGGTGGCCGCCTCCGCCGTCCGCCGGGCCGCCGTCGCCGGGGAGACCCGGCCGGTCGCCCGCGTCGTCGACCTGCCCAGCATCGTCCCGGCCAGCCGGGGCAAGGTCGAGTTCGCCGACTCCGGCGCCGACCCGGACGACGAACGCGAGACCGAGGTGCTCGAGCACCTGCTACGCCAGGCGACCGCGCAGACCTTCCGGGCCCGCTGCGCCGGGCTGGACCTGACCGGCCTGCAGGAGCACTTCACCGGCGGGGAGACCGTGGAGTCCGGCGAGCTGGTGCCGGCCGCCGCGCTCCTCGGCCAGCTGGGCACCATCCCGAGGCTGGCGGAGCTGCTGGGCCGGCTGGGCGTGCCCGAGGGCGAGCAGTCGGCCGAGCAGGCCGCCGCCGCGGTGGAGTTCGCCCTCGAGGGGCTCTACCTGACCCGGCGACTGGCCAAGGACACCGACGGCGCGCGCACCGTGTACGGGGCCTGAGGTGGTCAGGAGGCCCGGGAAGGGCTACCGGTACGGGCGCTGGCGGGGCGGGCCCGACCCGCTGGCCCCGCCCTACGACCTGGGCAGCGCGGTCGACGAGATCGGCGACTCGGTGCTCGGCGGCAGCGGCGTGCGCGAGGCGCTGCGGGAGCTGCTGCGCCGCGGCATGGACGGGCGGCGCGGGCTGGACGAGCTGCGCCGGTCGGTCCGCGAGCGGCTGCGGCAGGCGCGCAACGCGGGGCGGATGGACGGCACCCTGCAGGAGGTCCGGGAGCTGCTCGACCGCGCCGTCGAGGCCGAGCGGCGGGAGCTGTTCCCCGACCCGGACGACATGGCTCGCCTGGCGGAGGCCGAGCTCGACGCGCTGCCCGAGGACACCGCGGGCGCCGTCCGGGCGCTCAAGGAGTACGACTGGCGCTCCGCGGAGGCCCGGCAGGCCTACGAGCAGATCCAGGACCTGCTGCGGCGCGAGGTGCTCGACAGCTCCTTCGCCTCGATGAAGCAGGCGCTGGAGAACGCCTCCGAGGGCGACGTGCAGGCGGTCAAGGACATGGTCGCCGACCTCTCGCAGCTCATCGACGCGCACAACCGCGGGGAGGACACCGACGAGCAGTTCCGGGAGTTCATGGAGAAGCACGGGCAGTTCTTCCCCGACGACCCGCAGTCGGTCGAGGACCTGATCGACCAGCTGGCCCGCCGGGCGGCCGCCCAGGAGCGGATGATGGCCGGCCTCTCGCCCGAGCAGCGGGCCGAGCTGGCCGACCTGATGGCGCAGACGATGCAGGACATGGGCCTGGCCAGCGAGATGGCCCACCTGCAGGACGCCCTCCGCCAGGCCCGGCCCGACCTGCCCTGGGGGCAGCGCGGGCAGGTGCCCGACGGCGAGCAGTCCCTCGGCATGGGCGACGCCACCAGCGCCGTCGCCGAGCTGGCCGACCTGGAGGCGCTGTCCAACCAGCTCTCCCAGGGTTACGCCGGGGCCTCGCTGGCCGACGTCGACGAGGAGCTGCTCGAGCGGGCGCTGGGCCGGCCGGCGGTCGACGACCTCGCCGCGCTGCGCCGGATGGAGCGCGAGCTGGAGCGGCAGGGCTACCTCAACCGCTCCGACGGGAAGCTCGAGCTGTCCCCCAAGGCCGTACGCCGGCTGGGCGCGACCGCGCTGCGCCGGGTGTTCGCCCAGCTCGATGCCACCGGCCGCGGCGAGCACGACGTCGCCGACGCGGGCGCGGCCGGGGAGCTGACCGGCAGCTCGCGGGAGTGGCGGTTCGGCGACGAGCAGCCGCTGGACGTCGTCCGGACGGTCAAGAACGCCGTCCTGCGCACCGCGCACGAGCCCCGCGCCGAGCGGGACCGGCACGTGCGGATCGCCGTCGAGGACTTCGAGGTCGTCGAGACCGAGCGGCGCACCGGGGCCGCGGTCGCGCTGCTGGTCGACCTCTCCTACTCGATGGCCCTGCGCGGCACCTGGGGCGCGGCCAAGTCGACGGCGATGGCGCTGCACTCCCTGGTGACCACCCGGTTCCCGCAGGACGCCATCCAGATCATCGGCTTCTCCTCCACCGCGCAGGTGCTGCGCCCGGAGACCCTCGCCGAGTTGAGCGTGGACACGCTGCAGGGCACCAACCTGCAGCACGGGCTGATGCTGGCCCGGCGCTTCCTGGCCCGGCACCGGGACGCCGAGCCGGTGGTGCTCGTGGTCACCGACGGCGAGCCGACCGCCCACCTGGAGGACGACGGGACGCCGTTCTTCTGCTGGCCGCCGATGCCGGAGACGATCGCGCGCACCGTCGCCGAGGTGGAGCGGGTGGCCCGGTCCGGGGCGACCATGAACGTCTTCGCCCTCGACCCGGAGCCCGGGCTGGTGCACTTCGTCCACGACATCACCCAGCGGGCCGGCGGGCGGGTGTTCACCCCGGACAGCGAGCGGCTCGGCGAGTACGTCGTCGCCGACTACCTGCGTACGCGGCGAGGCCGCCGGGCCCGCTGAGGGAGGACGCCGTCCTCCTCACCCCCCGTTGTGGGACCCCCTCCTCCCCACGCCTCGCTCCGCTCGGGGCGGGACCCGGGAGGGGGCCGGCGGGATCGCCGGTCCCGCCGGGGCAGACTGGCTGGGTGACCGGCCAGGCGACCCCCGTCACCGTCGAGGAGGTCGCGGCCCACGTCACCCATGACCTGCGGCGCGCGGTCCTCCGGCCCGGTGGTGGGGACGTCGTCTGGCCGGGCGACGACGACCCGGCGACCTTCCACCTGGCCGCCCGGAACGCAGCGGGCAGGGTCGTCGGCGTCGTCCGCTTCTCGCCCGCACCCTGCCCCTGGCGCCCGGAGGCACGAGCCCCCTGGCAGCTGCGCGGGATGGCGACCGAGCCCGCCGTGCGCGGGTCCGGGGCCGGCCGGGCACTGCTGGCCGAGGGGCTGGCCCGGGTCGCGGCTCGCGGCGCCGACCTGGTCTGGTGCGACGCCCGCACGACCGCGGCCCGGTTCTACGAGCGGGCCGGCTTCACCGTGGTCACCGGCGAGTACGACAAGCCGGGCATCGGCCCGCACGTCGGCATGGTGGAGGACCTCGCCCCCCTCAACCCTCCCGAGCTCGCAGCGCGCCTCCGGACGAGGCCTGAGACACCGGGTGCGACCCGCTCGAGCTGATCCCCGGGATCCGCCCGGCGCGGAAGGCGTCCACGAACAGCCGGAAGTCGTCCTGCGTGCGGCGGGCGTAGTCGTGCGCGAAGGCGACCAGGTCGTCGACGAACTCCTCGCGCCGGTCCCCGACCATCGCGGTGATCGCCTCCTCGGTCTGGAACGGCACCAGGGTGTGGTCGCTGTCGGCGTCGCCGACGCAGTGCACCTTCGCCGTGGCCCGCCCCAGCTGGAGCATCACCGGGGCGATCTGCTCCGGCTCGGTGAGGTCCTCCCAGTCCAGGTCCGTCTCGTAGGGCGAGAGCTCCTGGACGACGAAACCGACGCCGCCGATCTCGGTGTGGCCGAGGAACTGGGAGGCGTTGGCCTGCAGGGCGCGCTGGGAGATCGCCGTGCGGTGGCCCTCGTGCTCGAAGGACGCCCGGATGTCGGCGTCCCGCACGATCCGGCTGGGCGCGGGCACGTTGCCCTGCTTGAGGGAGAGGACGACGTCGTTCTCCAGCGCCTGGTCGTAGCCCTCGATGAGCACGTTGTAGGCGGGCAGCCCGGCGCTGCCGATGCCGAAGCCGCCGGTCCCGATGACGTCCTTGACGTCGTAGGTCACGTCGCGGCGCCGGCGCGGCGGGTGCACCGTCTGCTTCCAGCGGCCGAGGGCGGCGAGCACCTCCTCGCGCTCCCGGTCGGCCAGCCGGCGGCTGCGCGGGCCGTCGGCGAAGCGCCGCTCGTGGTTCTCGACGACGGTCATCCGGTCCAGCAGGCCCTGGCGGGTGTGCGCCGTCGTCCGCAGGATCGCGTCGTGCACCGCGCCCTCGGTGTTCTCCTTGACGAGGGCGAAGGTCTTGTCGTCGTCGAGGCGGGTGAACGCCGCCACCTGGTCGAGGTAGGCGGTGAGGTAGCCCCGCAGCAGGTCGGAGATGACCTCGTCGCCGAAGGCCTTGCGCCAGGACAGCAGCGCGAAGCTGGCCGCGAACCGGCGCAGGTCCCAGCTGACGTGCCCGACGTAGGCCTCGTCGAAGTCGTTGACATCGAAGACGATCCGCCCCGCGCCGTCCATGTAGGTGCCGAAGTTCTCCGCGTGCAGGTCGCCCTGGATCCACACCCGGCCGGTGCGCTCGTCGCACCAGCGGTCCGGCAGCTCCGCCATGTCGGCGTAGAAGAGGCAGGCGGAGCCCCGGTAGAAGGCGAACGGGTCGGCCGCCATCTTGCGGAACTTGGTGCGGAACGCGTCCGCGTCGGCGGTCATGAGCTCGGAGAAGGCGTCGACGAGCACGCCGACGATCTGCTGGGCGCGGTCACCGTGAGTGACCCCTACGGGGGATTCGGCCACGGAGAGAAGGTAGGCGGCGGTTAGCCTGCAGGGACAGGTGTCCACCACTTCCGAGGGGACGAGGGCGGCGGTGACTCGAGCGACCACGGCATGGCGGCTGGCCACGGGGGCCGCCTACGGCGGCGGCGGGCTGAGCCTGGCCGGGGCCGGGGTGCTCGCCCTCCTCCGCCAGCAGGCCCGGTCGGCCCGGCGCCACGTGGAGTCGCGCACGGTCAAGGTCGCCCCGCCCCCTGGTGACGGGGTGTACGGCCGCGGGCGCGGCCGGCCGATCGTCCTCGCCGTCCTCGGTGACTCCACCGCGGCCGGCCTCGGCGTCGACCGCGCCGCCCAGACCCCCGGGGTGCTGCTCGCCGCGGCGCTGGCCGAGCTGGCCGAGCGCCCCGTCCGGCTGGTGCGGCTCGCGGTGTCCGGCGCCCGGTCCTGGCAGCTCGGCGAGCAGGTCGACAAGGCCCTCCTGGAGCGCCCCGACGTCGCACTCATCATGATCGGCGGGAACGACGTCACCAGCCGCACGGCGCCCGAGGTCTCCGTCCGGCACCTGCGCGACGCCGTCGGCCGGCTCACCGAGGCCGGCACGCAGGTCGTCGTCGGCACCTGCCCGGACCTCGGCACCGTGCGTCCGATCGGCCGGCCGCTGCGCTGGCTGGCCCGCCGGTGGAGCCGGCAGCTGGCCGCCGCCCAGACCATCGCGGTCGTCGAGGCCGGCGGGCGCACCGTGTCGCTGGGATCGGTGCTCGGACCGTCGTTCGCCGAGGACCAGGACCTGTTCAGCGTCGACGAGTTCCACCCCAGCGCCGCCGGTTACGCCGCCGCGGCAGCCGTCCTGCTGCCCTCGATCGCCGATGCGCTCGGTGTCTGGCCGGCCGCGGCCGACCGGGGGCTGCGCAACCTGCGCCGCGACACCGTCCGTCCGGTCGCGACGGCCGCCGCCCGGGCCGCCGGCCGGACCGGCACCGAGGTCCAGGCCACCGCGGTCCGCGGCTCGGACACCGGTCCGCGGGGCCCGTGGGCCCGGCTGCGCCGCCGCCGGCCGCCGGACCTGCCGACGCCGGAGCAGGCCGAGCGCGCCGCGGAGGCGACACCGCTCGCCTGAAGGCGGATCGACCCTACCGGGGAGTAGGTTCGGGGGCGCCCAGACGTCCGGCGACCCGTCGTCGGATCCCCTCATCGTGGAGGACCCATGCCCGAAGCCGTCATCGTCGCGACCGCGCGCTCCCCCATCGGCCGCGCGTTCAAGGGCTCGCTCAAGGACCTGCGGCCCGACGACCTCACCGCGACCATCGTGCGCGCGGCCCTCGACAAGGTGCCCGCGCTCGACCCCACCGACATCGACGACCTGATCCTCGGCTGCGGCCTCCCCGGCGGGGAGCAGGGCCACAACATGGGCCGCGTCGTCAGCGTCCTGCTCGGCATGGACCACCTGCCGGGGGCGACGATCACCCGCTACTGCTCGTCGTCGCTGCAGACCACCCGCATGGCCATGCACGCCATCAAGGCCGGCGAGGGCGACGTCTTCCTCTCCGCGGGCGTCGAGATGGTGTCCCGGTTCGTGAAGGGCAACAGCGACTCGCTGCCCGACACCCAGAACCCCGCGTTCGCCAACGCGCAGGCCCGGGTCGCCAAGACCGCCGAGAGCGGCGCGGACTCGTGGACCGACCCCCGGGACAACGGCGAGGTCCCGGACATCTACGTCGCCATGGGACAGACCGCGGAGAACCTGGCGCTGTTCAAGGACGTCTCCCGCGAGGAGATGGACGAGTTCGCCGTCCGCAGCCAGAACCTGGCCGAGCAGGCCACCGCCGACGGCTTCTGGGAGCGGGAGATCACCCCGGTCACCACGCCCGACGGCACGGTGGTCACCAAGGACGACAGCCCGCGCGCCGGCACCACGCTGGAGGGCATCTCCGGCCTCAAGCCGGTCTTCCGCCCCGACGGCCGGGTCACCGCGGGCAACGCCTGCCCGCTCAACGACGGCGCCGCCGCGGTCGTCGTCATGAGCGACACCAAGGCCCGCGACCTCGGGCTGACCCCGCTGGCGCGCATCGTGTCGACCGCGGTCACCGGACTCTCGCCCGAGATCATGGGCTACGGGCCGGTCGACGCCTCCAAGCTCGCGCTGCAGCGGGCCGGGATGAGCATCGGTGACATCGACCTGGTCGAGATCAACGAGGCCTTCGCCGCACAGGTCATCCCGAGCTACCGGGACCTGGGCATCGACATCGACAAGCTGAACGTGCACGGCGGGGCGATCGCCGTCGGGCACCCGTTCGGCATGACCGGCGCCCGCATCACCGGCACGCTGATCAACGGCCTGCAGACCCGGGACGCCACCTTCGGCCTGGAGACGATGTGCGTCGGCGGCGGCATGGGCATGGCGATGGTCCTCGAGCGCCTGTCCTGACAGAGGACCCCGTCGCCCCCACCGCTCGTACGAGGGCCCCGTCCTCCCCACCCCTCGCCTGCTCGGGGCGGGACCCGGGACGGGGCCGGAGCCCCTGTATGCGGCCCAGGGGATGATCGACCGCCGGTAGTCCCCGGAACGGCCAGTGGCCCGGTCCCCTCGCGGGGACCGGGCCACTGTCGTGTGATGGCCCCGCTGCAGGGGCCCGCGCCGAGCGTGCGAGGCGTGGGGGCAGCGGGGTCCTTGCTCAGTCGTTCTGGAAGTAGGACAGCAGCCGCAGGATCTCCAGGTACAGCCAGACGACCGTGATGAGCAGGCCGAAGGCGATGTACCAGGCGAACTTCGCGGGGGCACCGCGCCGGATCGCCTCGTCGGCCATGTCGAAGTCGAGCAGCAGCGAGAACGCCGCCACACCGATCACGACGAGGCTGAAGATGATCGACAGGGTGCCGCCGTCACGCAGGCCCAGGCCGCCGGGGATGAAGAAGCCGGCCACCAGGTTGACCAGGACCAGTGCCAGGACACCGAACATCGCGCCGACGATCCAGCGGGTCAGCTTGGGGGTGACCCGGATGGCGCCGGTCTTGTAGACGACGAGCATGCCGGCGAAGACACCGAAGGTGCCGACCAGCGCCTGCATCACGATGCCGGGGTAGATCGCGTTGAACGCCTCGCTGATGGCACCGAGTGCGATGCCGTACAGCGCGCCGTAGGACAGCGTGGCGACCGGGTTGGCGATCTGCTTGAACGCGATCACCAGGCCGAGCACCAGGGCCACGAGGACCGCGGGCAGGGCCAGTCCGAACGCCAGCGCCTGCGGGAGCAGCGCCCAGGTGACGGCGGCCGAGACGACGGTGACCAGGAACGAGAGGCCCGTCTTCTGGACGACGTCGTCCATCGTCATGTAGCGGGTGGTCGGCGGCGCGTACGGCGACTGCGCGGCGTACGGGTCCTGCGTCCCGTAGCCGTACTGCGGGGCGCCGTACGGCGGAGCGCCGTACTGGGGCGCACCGCCCCACGGGGTGGACTGCTGGCCGTAGCCAGGACCCGTGTTCTGGAGGCCCCGGCCGAAGACCGGGTTGGAGCTGGGCATCGTCATCTCCTCGAGGTGACCGGCTGTCGTGGGGTCCACGGTCCTGCACCCCACTCGTCCAGGTCAACGCCTGGAGTGCCCCGCGCGTTCCTGGGCGCCGGCTGGACACCCGGACGAGGGGTGTGGGAGACGCCACGGGGCCGGTGGCGCAGCGCCACCGGCCCCGGCGGGCCCTGTCCCGGGTCCCGCCCTGAGCCTGCGAAGGGTGGGGAGGACGGGTCCTTTGTCAGACCTCCTCGCCGACGTGCTCGTGATCGTGCCCGGCGTGCAGTCCGCCGCCACCGTTGGCCTGCGCGGCCGAGAGCCGGTACTCGCGGGCTGCGGGGTCGCCCTCGAACGTGCCGCCCGGCACGGGCTTGCCGATCATCCCGTTGACCCGCTGGGTGTCGTAGCCCAGCGTCAGCACCGCGTAGGCGATGGCGTCGGAGTTCTGGTCCAGCGCCTCGGGGTCGAGGTTGGCGATGTCGTCACCGACCTGGTGGTAGTTCGGGTCGTACGCGACGCCGGCCTCCCCGCCGTAGGCCTCCGCCTGGTAGGGCTGCTTGATGCCCTCGGCGCCCGTGAACAGACCACCGGACGGGATGCCGGCCTGGATGAAGGCCTGGTAGTCACTGCGGCCGCTGAACTCGGTGCCCTCGTAGAAGAGCTCCTGCTCCTCGTAGAAGTCCTCGAACACGTACTCGATCTGGTCCGAGCCCTCCGGCACCGGCACGCCCTCGGGGGCCGGGAAGGCCGACAGGTCGCCGTCGTAGATGAACCGGGCGAAGTTCGGCGAGCCGACCATGTCGAAGTTCAGGTACAGCCCGATGTCCTCGCGCTGCTCGGGGCTCAGCGACGCCACGTAGTGGTTCGACCCGAGCAGGCCGAGCTCCTCGGCACCCCACCACGCGAACCGCACGGTGTTGGGCAGGTCCACCTCCGCCATGTTCTCGGCGACCTCGACCAGGGCGGCGCTACCGCTGCCGTTGTCGTTGATCCCCGGGCCCGCGGCGACCGAGTCGAGGTGGGCGCCGGCCATCACCACGTTGTCCGTGGTGCTCCCGGGCAGCTCGGCGATGACGTTCTCGGTGTCCCGGAACTCGCTCACGGCCTCCACGGCGACGCGCAGGGTGTCACCGTCGAGGGTCGACCCGAGGGCGTACGGGACGCCGATCGCCGGGATGGTGGCCCCGGGCGCGCCGAGCGTGCCCTGCACCACGTCGGTGCGACCCTCCTGGCCCTCGTTGAACACCACGACCGCCGAGGCGCCGGCGGCCTGGGCGTTGGTGACCTTCTGGCCGAAGGGGCAGGTACCGCGCTGGACCAGCGCGATGTTGCCGCGGGTGAAGCCCTCGAAGTCGGCGGCCTCACAGCCGCTGGTGGTGCTGTTGGCCGCTGTCGGCGGTGGCACGGCGATGTCGACCGCCTGGGCGGTCGCGGTGACATCACCGGATCCCGAGTAGGTCATCACGGCGTAGTCGGTGCCCTCGGTGTACGGGGCTGCATCCGGGGAGACCTGGGCGAAGGCACTGCTGCTCTGCTGGAAGAACGGGAACTCGAACTGCTGCCGGGTGACCGTCCAGCCCGCGGCCTCGAGTCGCTCCTGCACGTAGTCGGCCGAGGCGGTGTAGCCGGGGGTCCCGGACGCCCGGGTGCCGGCGTTCTCGGGGGTGTCCGCGATGGCCTGGAACGCCTCGAGGTGCTCCATGACCCCGTCCAGGGTCACGCAGTCGGTCAGCTCGGCGACGGTGTCGTTGGCCCGCTTCTCGCACGCCTGCGCGGCGCCCGGGGCGGCGGCGGCCGGCGCGGCAACTGCCGCGGTGCCCGCCAGGGCCATCGCGCCGGCGGCGCCCAGCGCCACCATCCGTGCCCGGCGGGAGTCGGTTCGGGTCATGCAGGGTCCCCCTCTGCTCTCGGGGTGCTCAACGCTGAGACACCGAGTGTGACCTGTCTCACTCTCCGTGGGGTGACGGTGCGCGGTCAAGCCTCGACTCGTCCGTACCGGCCCGATAGTGCCCCCGGTCGGGTTCGAACCGACACTGGGACCCTTTTAAGGGGCCTGCCTCTGCCAGTTGGGCTACGGGGGCCGCCGAGGACGCCGGCCCGGCGTCAGCTCGCCCTCATGGTGCCCGACTGGGCCTTGTCCTCCGCGGAGGGCGGCGGCAGCGAGCCGGTCCGGCCGGTGTTCGCTGCCTGGACGAACTCGCGGCGCGGGTCCTGCAGCTGGCCCAGCGAGATGACCTCGCGGCGGAACACCGCGGCCAGCGTCCAGTCGGCGACCACCCGTGCCTTGCGGTTGAAGGTGGGCACTCGGCTGACGTGGTACGTGCGGTGCATGAACCACGCCGGCCAGCCCTTGAGCTTGACGCCGTAGACCTGCGCGACGCCCTTGTGCAGGCCCAGGCTGGCCACCGAGCCGGCGTAGGCGTGCCGGTAGGGCTCCGGCTCGCGGCCCTCGATCGTCGCCACGATGTTGTCGGCCAGCCGCTTCGCCTGCCGCACGGCGTGCTGCGCGTTGGGCGCCGTGGTCGCGCCGGGGGTCTCCTTGGTGAGGTCCGGGACGGCGGCGAGGTCACCGGCCGACCACGCGTCCTCCACCCCGCGCACCTGCAGGGTGGGCTCACAGGCGACCCGCCCGCGCTCGTCCACGGGCAGGTCGGTCTCCCTCAGCATCGGGTTGGGCTTCGTGCCCGCCGTCCACACCAGGGTGTCACTGGGGAACTCGTCGCCGTCGGAGAGCTTCACCAGGCAGCCGTCGGCGACCGACTCCAGCCTGGTGTTGAGCCGCACGTCCATGCCGCGCGCGGTGAGCTGCTTGACCGTCCAGGCGGCCATGTCCAGGTCCACCTCGGGCAGGATCCGGCCCATCGCCTCGACCAGCACCCAGCGCATGTCGGCCGTCGAGAGCCGCGGGTAGTAGTGGGTGATCGCGTAGCGGGCCATGTCCTCGAGCTCGGCGAAGGCCTCCACGCCGGCGTAGCCGCCGCCGACGAAGGTGAAGGTCAGCGCGCGGCGGCGGACCTCCGGGTCGTCGGTCGAGCTGGCCGCGTCCAACCGGGCCAGCACGTGGTTGCGCAGGTAGATGGCCTCGCCGACGTTCTTGAACCCGATGCCGTGCTCGGCCAGCCCGGGGATGGGCAGCGTGCGGGCCACCGACCCCGCGGCCATCACCAGGACGTCGTAGCGGAGCTCGTAGGGCTCGCCCTCGATGGGGGCGATCCGCGCCCGCTTCTCGGCGTGGCTCAGGCCGGTGACGGCCCCGGTGACCACGCGGCAGCGCGGCAGCGTCCGGCGCAGCGGCACCACGACGTGCCGCGGCTCCACCGAGCCGGCCGCGGCCTCGGGCAGGAAGGGCTGGTAGGTCATGTGCGGCTGCGGGTCCACGACGACGATCTCTGCTCGCCCCCGGGACAACTTCTTCTGCAGCCGCAGGGCGGTGTAGAGGCCGACGTAGCCGCCGCCGACGACGAGGACCACGGGTCGTTGCGCCATGGGTGCGAGCCTAGGGCCGGGGAGGGGGTCCCGGCAGGGTCGCGGCCAGTTCGGTGGCCCGGGCGAGGACGGCGTCCAGCATCGGCTCGGTGAGCTTGCCGGTGAAGGTGTTCTGCTGGCTGACGTGGTAGCTGCCCAGCAGGGTCAGCGGCCCGCGGGGCCCCTCCAGCGACACCTCGACGCCGTGCCCGAACGCCGGCCGCGGCCGGGGCAGCGGGTAGCCGGCCCCGGCCAGCACCGGCCACAGCGCCGTCCAGCCGAACCCGCCGAGGACGACGGCGACCCGCAGCCGCGGCAGCAGCGCCAGCTCGCGCGCCAGCCACGGTGAGCAGGTGTCCCGCTCCTCCGGCGTGGGGGCGTTCGCCGGCGGCGCGCAGCGGACGGCGGCGGCGACCCGCACGTCGGTGAGCTGCAGCCCGTCACCGATGTGCGTGGACGTCGGCTGGTTGGCCAGGCCGGCCCGCCACAGCGCGGCGAAGATCCAGTCCCCGCTGCGGTCGCCGGTGAACACCCGCCCGGTGCGGTTGCCGCCGTGCGCGGCCGGCGCCAGGCCGACGACGGCGATCCGGGCGTCGGCCGGGCCGAGCCCCGGCACCGGGCGACCCCAGTACTCCTCGTGCCGGAAGGAGGCCCGCTTGACGCAGGCGACCTCCTCCCGCCAGGCCACCAGGCGCGGGCAGGCACGGCAGCCGGAGATCCGGGCGTCCAGGACGGCGAGGTCGCGGGTGCTCCGCGCCGAGCGGACGACCCCGGCCGGGCTGCGGGTGACCGGGAAGCCGGCTGCGTCGGTTGCCATGCGCACCAGCAGACCACCCGGCCGAGCGCGGGTGCGCCGCAGGGCGGCATGATCGCGGGGTGGCCCGGAGGAAGAAGCAGAAGGCACCGCTGACCTGGAAGCTGCTGGGCACCGGTATGGCCGTCCCCGCGGGGATCGCCGTCCGGAAGCTCAGCGACACCGCGTGGTACGCCGTGCGCGGAACCCAGCCGCCCAAGAACCCGGCCGCGCCGGGCGTCGGCTGGGGCGAGGCCCTGGCGTGGGCCGCGGTGTCCGGCGTCGCCGTGGCGGCCGGCCGGCTCGTCGCCGCCCGCGGCGCGGCGGCGGCCTACCAGTCGCTGACCGGCAAGCTGCCGCCCGGCCTCAACGAGGGCTCCCCCTGACCGCTCCGCGGGCCAGCTGCAGCGCGATGCCGTCGAGGATGTCGTGCTCGCTGACCACGACGTCGTCGAGCGCGAAGGCGTCCATGAGCACCCGCAGGATGAGCGAGCCGGCGCCGATGACGTCGACCCGGCCCGGGTGCATGACCGGGTACGCGGCGCGCCGCTCCCGCGTCGCGGTGAGCAGCCCGGCCGTCACCGCGCGGACGGCGGACACCGGGATGCGCGAGCCGTGGATGGCCATCGGGTCGTAGGCCGGCAGCCCGAGGGCGAGCGCGGCGACGGTGGTCACCGAGCCGGCCAGGCCGACGAGGGTCGCGGCCTCCCCCACCGGGACGGCGGCGGCCACGTCGGCCAGCGCGGCGCGGATGTCGGCCTCGGCGCGCTGGATCTCGTCGGCCGACGGCGGGTCGCCGTGCAGGTGCCGCTCGGTGAGGCGCACGCAGCCGACGTCGACCGACCGGGCCGCGCGCACCCCGCCGGCGTCGCCGAGCACGAACTCGGTGGACCCGCCGCCGATGTCGACCACCAGGTACGGCGGGCGCGGCCGCGGCTGGCCGTGTGCGGCGACGGCGGCGTCCAGCGAGGCGGTGGCCCCGAGGAAGGACAGCCGCGCCTCCTCGTCGCCGGGGACGACGTCGGGCAGCTGACCCAGCGTGGCCAGCACCATCCCCTCGAAGTCGGCGCGGTTGGCGGCGTCCCGGCTGGCGCTGGTGGCGACCATGCGCACCGCGGTCGCGCCGAGCTCGCGGGCCTGCGCGGCGTACTGCGCCAGCACCACCCGGGTGCGCTCGATGGCCTCGGGCGCCAGCCGGCCGGTGGCGTCGACGCCCTGGCCGAGCCGCACGACCTCCATCCGGCGCAGCAGGCCGGTGTGCGCTCCCTCCGGCGGGACGTCGGCCACCAGCAGGCGGATGGAGTTGGTGCCGCAGTCGATCGCGGCGACGCGGGTCATGCTCGCTCCTCGTCTCCGGCTCGACTCCGGCCTCGTTCCGCTCCTCGGTCGCTGGCGCTCCCTGCGGTGCTCGCTCGGCCGTCGTCTTCGGGAGTGCGGACGCAGGGGCCGTTGGCCCACCACTGCCCCATCTCGGCCACGGCGCGGTCGCCGACCGGGTTGACCCCCGGGCCGGCGGCGAGCGCGTGGGCGGCCAGTGCGTGCAGGCACTTGACGCGGTCGGGCATCCCGCCGGCGGTGGTGCGGGTGGGCAGCTCGCCCAACGCGTCGCGCTCGGCCAGGTAGGCCTCGTGGGCCGCGCGGTAGCCGGCGGCGAGCTCCGGGTCGGTGCCCAGGTCGGCCTGCCACTCCCGCATCCGGCCGGTGGACTCCAGCCGGCTGGCCGCGGCGCCGGCCCGCGGGCAGGTCAGGTAGTACAGCGTCGGGAACGGGGTGCCGTCCTCCAGCCGCGGGGAGGTCTGCACGACGTCGGGCTGGCCGCAGGGGCAGCGGTGCGCCACCGCGCGCAGGGCACGCGGCGGCCGCCCGAGCTGGCGGGCCACGACCTCCCGCTCCTCCGGCGTGATCGGTTCCGTCACGTGGTCTCCTCGCTGGCGCTCGTCGACCACGTCCCGGTCCGTGCTGTGCCCGTCGGTGAGCTCGCGAACTCGCTCACTCGTCGGGCTCCTCGTCACCGTCGGCCACCGCGACCGACTGCAGCAGCGCCTCGTACCAGGGCAGTTCGCCGTCCTCGGGCTCCGGCACCGTGCCGGCGTCGCCCTCGACGGCCTCGCCGTCGACCACGACCACCAGCCGGTCACCGGGCAGCACGTAGGCCAGCCGCTCGCGGGCCTGGCGCACGGTGTAGGCCGGGTCGGCCTGCCGCTCGAGCTCCTCCTCGAGCTGCTCGGCCCGGTGGTCCAGCGCGGTGCCCTCCGCCGCCAGCCGGGTCAGCTCGGCGCGGCCGGCCAGGAACTGGCGCACCGGGCCGGCCAGGGTCAGCAGCAGCACCAGGACCAGGCCGGCCAGCAGCACCGCGCGGCCCGTGACCAGGGGTCGGCGGGGCGTGCCGGAGGCCGCCGCCCGCGGGGTGCGGCGGACGGCGCGACGCGGCTCCGGCCGGATGCCCGCACCCGAGCGGGAGCCGGCCGGGACCGGGCGGGACGCCGCACCCGAGAGCGGCCGGCCCGTGGAGCGCCGCCGGCCCGACGGCGCCGCGCCCGACCCGCCGCGGCGGCCGCGCGCCGCGCTCATCGGCGGGCGCGGCCGGTCACTCGCCGGCCGCCGCGCCCAGCCGTGGGAAGGCGGCCGCACCGGCGTACCGGGCGGCGTCGTCCAGCTCCTCCTCGATCCGCAGCAGCTGGTTGTACTTGGCGACGCGCTCGCTGCGTGCCGGCGCACCGGTCTTGATCTGCCCGCAGTCGGTGGCGACGGCGAGGTCGGCGATCGTGGTGTCCTCGGTCTCGCCGGAGCGGTGGCTCATCATGCAGCGGTAGCCGCTGCGGTGCGCCAGGTTGACCGCGTCGAGGGTCTCCGTGAGCGTGCCGATCTGGTTGACCTTCACCAGCAGCGCGTTGGCGGCGTTGCGGGCGATGCCGTCGGCCAGCCGGGACGGGTTGGTCACGAATAGGTCGTCGCCGACGATCTGCACCCGGTTCCCGAGGGCGGCGGTGAGGGCGACCCAGCCGTCCCAGTCCTCCTCCGACAGCGGGTCCTCGATCGAGACGATCGGGTAGGCGTCGACCAGCTCGGTGTAGTACGCGGTCATCTCCTCCGCCGACAGCTTCCTGCCCTCGAAGGCGTACGCGCCGTCCGCGTGGAACTCGGTGGCCGCGACGTCGAGGGCGAAGGCGATGTCGGTGCCCACGGAGTAGCCAGCCGACTCGACGGCCCGGACGATCAGGTCGAGCGCCGCCCGGTTGCTGGAGAGGTTCGGCGCGAAGCCGCCCTCGTCGCCCAGCCCGGTGGACAGGCCGTCCTTCTTCAGGACCGACTTGAGGGCGTGGTAGGTCTCGGTGCCCATGGCCAGCGCCTCGGCGAAGGTCGGCGCGCCGATCGGGGCGATCATGAACTCCTGCACGTCGACGTTGCTGTCGGCGTGGGCGCCCCCGTTGAGGATGTTCATCATCGGTACCGGTAGCAGGTGCGACGAGGGTCCGCCGACGTAGCGGAACAGCGGCAGGCCGGCGGACTCGGCGGCGGCCTTGGCCACCGCGAGGCTGACGCCGAGGATCGCGTTGGCGCCCAGGCGGGACTTGTCCGGCGTCCCGTCGAGGTCCAGCAGCCGCTGGTCGACCAGCCGCTGCTCGCTGGCGTCGTAGCCGACCAGCTCGGGACCGATGACGTCGAGGACGCCGTCGACGGCCTTGGTCACGCCCTTGCCGCCGTAGCGCTCACCGCCGTCCCGGAGCTCCACCGCCTCGAAGGCGCCGGTAGAGGCGCCGCTGGGCACGGCGGCCCGCGTGATCGTCCCGTCGTCGAGGGCGACCTCGACCTCCACGGTGGGGTTTCCGCGCGAGTCGAGGATCTCCCGCGCGCCTACGGCGTCGATGCTGGGCACGGGGGTCAGCCTAGCGACGCCCCGGCGAGCCGCTCACCTGCCGCGCGCAGCCGTCCGTGGCCCCACCACCTGGCTGCTCCCGTGCCCGCCTCAGGAGGGCGGGAGGTCGAGGACGGCGCCGAAGCGGGGCGGGTGGCCGACCCGGACCTCACCGTCGGGCGAGGCGACGACCGGTCCGGTCGGGATCGGTCAGTCGGCCGCGCGCGTCTCGGCCTCGCGCGTCTCCGCCTCGGCATCCAGCTCGCCGGCATAACGGCGGACCGCCTCGCGCAGCGCGTCCTCGACGTCCCAGCCGCGCTGTTCCGCGGCGGTGACGACAGCCAGCAGCCGCTCCCCCAGCTCCTCCGGGCTGGCCGAGCCGAGCTCCGCGGGCTCGGGCGTGGTCAGGCCGGCGCGGGTCGCGCGGCGCACCAGCGCCGCTCCCCACGATGCTGCGGGCTGCGAACGCGAGACGCCCTCGGTCGGCGAGCGCCGCTGCTTCTCGGCCTTCTTGATCTCCTCCCAGCCCGCCTCGACCTGCGCCACGTCGCGCGGGCCGGCGTCGCCGAACACGTGCGGGTGCCGCCGGACCAGCTTGTCGACCAGGTCACCGGCGACGTCGTCCACCGTGAAGCGGCGGGACGGGTCGGCCTCCGCGGCGACCCGCGCGTGGAAGACCACCTGCAGTAGCACGTCCCCGAGCTCCTCGCGCATGCCGGCCGCGTCGTCGTCGACGATCGCGTCGTAGGCCTCGTGCGCCTCCTCGAGCAGGTAGCCGCGCAGCGAGGCGTGCGTCTGCTCGGCGTCCCACGGGCAGCCGCCGGGCGAGCGCAGCACGTCCATCACCCGCACGACGTCGAGCAGCCGAACCCCGGCGGGTGCGGCGAGCTCGACGACCTCGCCGGCGTCCACCTCCGTCCCGGCCGGCACGAGGGCGACCACGCTGTCCGGGCGGGCGGCGGCGGCCGCGGCGTCCGGGACGTCGTCCACCGGCAGGCCCTCGGCGCGCAGCGCGTCGGCGGCCGCGGCGGCGCCGGGCAGCGCGACGACCGGGCGCCCGCTCGACAGCGCCCGCCAGGCAGCGGGGCCGAGCAGACCGGGGAGGGCGGGGTGGACGACGACGGCGAGCGCGACGGGCACCCGGTCAGTCTCCGGCAGCCGCCGGAGCCGTGCCGCCGGCCTCCTCGAGGATGTCGACGACCCCGCCGTCGGACGGGACGATCTCCCCCTCCTCGATGACGCCGAAGCGCGGGTTCACCGTGACGTCGATGCCGGCGCGGACGTCGGCGACCAGTTGCTGCGCGGCGGCGTCCGACTCGCCCCGGGCGGACTCCTCCAGCTGGGGGCGGACCTCCTCGAAGCTCGGCACGGCCGGCTCGCCGACGAAGACGACCAGGACGCCGGGCAGGTCGGGGAGCGTCAACGAGGTGGCCGAGTTCGGCGCGGCGGAGACGACGACGTCGGCCAGCGGCGCCGGCACCTGGTCCGGCGCCCGCGTCGCCACCTCGGGCAGCGTCGTCGCGCCGGGGAACTGCGCGGCGATCGCGGGATAGGCCCCCGGGTCGGCCTGCAGCGTGGCGACCGCGGCGTCGGCGGCGCCCTGGTCGGGGACGTTGACGTAGCCCAACCGGACCTGCGCGAGCGACGGCGCCTGCTCCTCGTACGCGGCGCGCAGCTCCTCCTCGCTGAGCCCCCGGACCAGCCCCTGGGACTCAGCGACCCGCTGGCGCAGCACCTGCTGGCGGACGGTCTCGAACACGTCGGCCCGCGCGACGCCCTGGGAGGCGGCCTGCGCGTAGACCGCCTCCGGGTCCTCGCCGGCGAGCAGCTCGTCGAGCCGCGCCCGCACGTCGCCGTCGTCCACCGTGACGCCGTATCGCTGCGCGAACCGGTCGTAGAGCTCGGCCTCCACCAGCCGGCGGAGGACCAGGCGGGTGAACTCGTCCTCGCGCCCGGCGGCGGCCTCGGCCAGCGCCGGGTCCTCGAGGCGGGTGTCGACCGCGGTCCGCAGCTCGCCGACGGTCACCCGCTCGTCGCCGACGTATGCGGCCACGCCCGGGTCGCTGCGGCAGCCGGCCACCCCGGCCAGCGCGACCAGGCCCACGGCCAGCGATGCGGTCAGGCGACGCGTCTGCACGGTTCGGAGGGTGCCACAGCCGGTGTGACCGGAACGCACCCCGCACCCACCGGGGTGGCGGCGGTCCCCCGCTTGGGGGGTTCCGCGCCGGAGGGGTTCCGTTGCCCCCGACCCGCTGTCACCGTCGCCGCATGCCCTCGACTGCCAGAGCTGTCACCTGCGCGGATGCCCCAGGGGCCGGCGCTGACGTCGCCGTCCGGCTGGTCGACCTGGGCGCGGACGACGAGGCGACGGCCCGGGCGGCGAGCGTCCTCACGCCGGCCGAGCTGGCCCGCGCGCGGCGCGGCGCGCCCGCCGTCCACCGCCGCCGCGTGCTCGTCCGGGCCGCTCTGCGGGTTGCCCTGGCCGCCGAGCTCGGGGAGGCCCCCGGCGCGGTCCCCCTCCGCACCGCCCCATCCGGCCGTCCCGTGGTGGGGGTGTCCGGTCTCCACGTCAGCTGCTCGGCCAGCGGTGTCCTGGGCCTGGTCGCCGTGGGCCGCGACTGCCGCATCGGGGTCGACCTCGAGCAGGTGACACCGTGGACGCCGGACGTCCTCGGCGAGGGCTGGCTCAGCCCCATCGAGCAGCGCGCTCTCGCCCGGCTCCCGGCGACGGCCCGCGCCGTCGCCACCACGCGGGCGTGGACGCAGAAGGAGGCCGTCCTCAAGGCCCGCGGCACCGGCCTGCTCGAGGACCCCCGCACCGTGGTGCCGCCCATCGGGCAGCAGGCCGGCACGGTGGCCGGCTGGTCGGTCCGCGACGTGCCGGTACCGGACGGATGGGTGGCCAGCCTGGCGGTCGCCGCGAACGAGGAGACACCTCGATGACGCTCGCTCCCACGGTTCCGCAGCTCGCCGGGTTCCGCGCCCGCTGCGAGGAGGTGGCCGGCGCCGACCTGCCCACCCCCGGCGCGCTGCACGCCTTCTCCGTGGAGCAGCCCGACCAGTTCTGGCGGACGCTGCTGGAGTGGTCGGAGCTGCCCTGGTCCGGCTCGGCCGACGTCGTCCTGACCGAGGGGGACGTCGAGACCGCCCGCTTCTTCCCCGACGTCCGGCTCAACTACGCCGAGGCGCTGCTGCGGCCGCTGCCCGGCGTGGACGACGACGCGCCGGCGATCACCGCGGTGCACGCCGGCCGCCCGGCGGAGCGGCTCAGCCGCGGGCGGCTGCGGGCCGAGGTTCAGCGGACCGCCACCGTCCTGGCCGGGCTCGGCCTGCGCGAGGGCGACCGCGTGGTGCTCGTCGCGCCCAACACCGCGCGGACCGTGGTCCTGACGCTCGCCGCCGCGGCGCTCGGCGCAGCGGTCGCCACCGCGGTTCCCGACATGGGTGCCGCCGCGCTGCTCGGTCGTTTCGAGCAGGTGGAGCCGGCGCTGCTGGTCCTCGACCGCGCGGGGATGGCCGACGACACCGTTTCTGTGCTGGTGGCCGGGCTGCCCACCGTGCGCCGGCTGCTGGTCCTCGACGACCGGCCCCTGCCGGTGGCCGAGGTCCCGGTCGACCGGCTGTCCGACCTCGACGGGCCGACCGAGCCGGAACCGGTCTGGAAGCGCCGCCCGTTCGACACCCCGCTGTTCGTGATGTTCTCCTCGGGCACCACGGGACCGCCGAAGGCCATGGTCCACGGCGCCGGCGGCACGCTCCTGGAGCACGTCAAGGAGCACCGCCTGCACGGCGACCTGAGCCCTGCGGACACGCTCTACTTCCACACCACCACCGCCTGGATGATGTGGAACTGGCAGTTGTCCGCCCTCGCCGTCGGTGCGCACGTCATCCTCTACGACGGTCCGGTCAGCGGGCCGGAGACGCTGTGGCAGCTCGTCGCCGACCACGGGGTGACCGTCTTCGGCACCAGTCCCGCGTACCTGCAGCTGTGCCAGGACGGCGCCTACCGCCCCGCCGGCGCCGTCGACCTGAGCCGGCTGCGCGCCGTCCTCTCGACCGGGGCGGTGCTGCACGACTGGCAGTTCGACTGGCTGGCCGAGGCGGTCGGCCCCCTGCCGGTGCAGTCGGTCTCCGGGGGCACGGACATCATCGGCTGCTTCGTCCTGGGCTCCCCCGAGCTGCCCGTCCGTCGCGGCCGGTGCCAGGTCCGCAGCCTGGGACTGGACGTCGCCGCGGTGGACGAGGAGGGCCGCGAGGTGATCGGGGCGGTCGGTGAGCTGGTGTGCCGGCGACCGTTCCCGTCCCGCCCGGTCGGCTTCCTGCGCGACCCCGACGGCGCCCGGTTCCACGCCTCCTACTTCGCCGCCCACCCCGGCACGTGGACCCACGGGGACCTCGTCGACTTCGACCCCGACGGGTCGGCGCGGCTGCACGGCCGCTCGGACGGTGTCCTGAACGTCGACGGACTGCGGATCGGGCCCAGCGAGGTCTACGCTGCGCTGCGCGGCGTCCCGGAGGTCGCCGACGCGATGGCGGTCGAGCAGCGCGACCCCGACCGCCCGGGCTCCTCCCGCATGGTGCTGCTGGTCGTGCTGCGGGCGGGTGCCCGGTTCGACGACGACCTGGCCCGCGGGATCCGTCGGACGCTGCGGCAGGAGGCCTCCGCGGCGCACGTGCCCTCGGTGGTCGTCGCCGTCCCCGAGCTGCCGCTCACCCACAACGGCAAGCGCTCGGAGCGCGCGGCCCGGGACGCGGTGAACGGCGACCCCGTCCTCAACGCCGCGGCCCTGCGCAACCCACAGTGCCTCGAGGCGATCCGGGCGGCCGTACGGGCGCCGGACCCGGACGTCGCGGCGCCGGTCCGCACCGGCCCCGGCACCCCCGACCCGGCTGTCCTGGAGGACCTCCGTCCCCTCTGGCGCGACGTCCTGCACGGGACCGAGACCGGACCGGAGGACGACTTCTTCGACTCGGGTGGCACGTCCCGCCAGGTGATGAGCCTGCTGCGGAGGGTCCGGCTCGACCTCGGCGTCGACGTCCCCCTGCCGGAGTTCCTCACCGAGCCGACCCTCGCGGGGCTGACCCGCGCCGTCTGCCGGGCTCGCTCGGCCGCCGCCCCGGAGGTGCCGCTGCTGCGTGCCGGGCGCGGTCGGCCGGTGTTCGTCCTCGGTGACGCGTGGGGGCAGCTGAACTCCTACGCCGGGCTGGTGCAGCACCTGGAGACCGAGCGCCCGATCCACGGGATCCAGGTGCCCCTGACGCACGAGGGGCGCCGGCGGACGGTCGTCGAGGTCGCCGAGGACGCCGTGGCACGGCTGCGGCTGGTGCAGCCGGCGGGTCCGTACAGCCTGCTGGGCTACTCCTTCGGCGGCCTCGTGGCCTACGCGATGGCGACCGCGCTGCAGGCAGCGGGCGAACCCGTCGGCTACCTGGGCCTGATCGACGTCCTGCCCCCGCTGGCCGCCCTCACCCCGGCGGAGGCGCGCGCCCGACGGTGGGTCGGCCGCGTGGAGACCGTCCTGTCCGGCGAGGGTCGCGCCGCGCTGACCCGGCGGCTGGGGCTCCCGGCCCGCCGTGAGTCCGCGGCGACGGAGGACGAGTTCTTCCAGGGGTCCTACGAGACGGCCAACTGCTGGCGGCCCGTGCCCTACGCCGGTGCGGTCACCTACTACCTCGCCGAGGACCGCCCACCGCTCGTGGGCAACTCGCTGGCCGCCTGGCGCCGGGTGGCTCCGCACCTGCTGGTCACCGAGGTGCCCGGCCACCACGGGGACCACAACGACGGCCGCCCGAGCGTCCTCAGCGCGCGGTTCGTCGGCTCACTGGCCGCGCGCGTCTCCGCGACGCTGCGATGAGGAAGGACCCGTCCTCGCCACCCCTCGTAGCAGGGCCCCCTGCCCCCACCTCTCGCGAGCTCGCGGCGGGCCCCTGCGGGGGGGGGGGGGCCGGTGACCCGGGACGGGGCACTCCTCGCTGAGGCCGCCGGCCCCCACTCGTCCTGACGACTTCAGGCGGCGACGGGCTGCTCGAGGAGGGCGGCCAGCAGCGACCGCAGATGGTCCAGCAGCGCCACGTCCCGCAGCGGCGTCCGCCGGTCCGGGCCGACCGGCACCTTGAGCGAGATGGTGTCGACGGCGGCCTTGTAGGTGGCGCCGTCGGCCAGCCGGGCCAGCCGCATCTGCTTGGACTCCGCCAGCGGGACGGGTGAGATCCGGATCGCCCGGCCCTGCATCGACACCTCGGTGATCCCCCACTGCCGGACGGCGGCCCGGAAGCGGGCCACCGCGAGCAGGTTGAGCACCGGGGCCGGCGGGGTGCCGTAGCGGTCGGTGAGCTCGTCGAGCACCGCCTGCGCCTGCTCGTCGGACTGCACCGAGGCGACCTTGCGGTAGGCCTCCATCCGCAGCCGCTCCCCGGGCACGTAGTCGTGCGGCAGATGGGCGTCGACCGGCAGGTCCACCCGGACGTCGGCCGGCTCGGCCGGCGGCTCCTCGCCGTTGAGCTGCGCCCGGTAGTCGGTGACCGCCTCGCCGACCAGCCGCACGTACAGGTCGAACCCGACGCCGGCGATGTGCCCGGACTGCTCGCCGCCGAGCAGGTTGCCCGAGCCGCGGATCTCCAGGTCCTTCATCGCCACCGCCATGCCGGCGCCGAGGTCGGTGTTGTGCGCGATGGTGGTCAGCCGGTCGACCGAGGTCTCGGTGAGCGGCCGGCTGGGGTCGTAGGTGAAGTACGCGTACGCCCGCTCCCGGCCCCGGCCGACCCGCCCGCGGATCTGGTGCAGCTGGGAGAGTCCGAAGGTGTCGGCCCGGTCGACGATCAGTGTGTTGGCGTTGGGGATGTCCAGGCCGGACTCGACGATCGTCGTCGCGACCAGGACGTCGTACTCCTTCTCCCAGAAGCCGACCATGATCCGCTCGAGCTCGTGCTCCCTCATCTGCCCGTGGCCGACCGCCACCCGGGCCTCGGGCACCAGGTTGCGGATCTTGGCCGCGGCCTTGTCGATCGACTGCACCCGGTTGTGGATGACGAAGACCTGGCCGTCGCGGAGCAGCTCGCGGCGGATGGCGGCGGCCATCTGCTTGTCGTCCCAGGCACCGACGTAGGTCAGCACCGGGTGCCGCTCCTCCGGCGGCGTGAGGATCGTCGACATCTCGCGGATGCCGGTCAGCGACATCTCCAGGGTGCGCGGGATCGGGGTGGCCGACATCGACAGGACGTCGACCGCCGTCCGCATCGTCTTTAGGTACTCCTTGTGCTCGACGCCGAACCGCTGCTCCTCGTCGACGATCACCAGCCCGAGGTCCTTGAACCGGGTGGTCGGCTGCAGCAGCCGGTGGGTGCCCACGAGGACGTCGATCTCGCCGTCGGCCAGTCGGCGCAGGATCTCCCGCGACTCGGCCTCCGACTGGAACCGGGACAGCACCTGCACGGTCACCGGGAACTGCGCGAAGCGCTCGGAGAAGGTCTTGAAGTGCTGGTTGGCCAGCAGCGTCGTCGGCACCAGGACGGCGACCTGCTTGCCGTCCTGCACCGCCTTGAAGGCCGCCCGCACGGCGATCTCGGTCTTCCCGTAGCCGACGTCGCCGCAGATGATCCGGTCCATCGGGACCGGGTGCTGCATGTCGGTCTTGACCTCGTCGATCGCGGCCAGCTGGTCGGGCGTCTCCTGGAACGGGAAGGCGTCCTCGAGCTCGCGCTGCCAGACGGTGTCCGGGCCGTAGGCGTGTCCCCTGGTCGCCATCCGCGCCGAGTACAGCCGGATGAGCTCCGCGGCGATCTGCTTGACCGCCCTGCGCGCCTGGCCCTTGGTCTTCTGCCAGTCCGCGCCGCCGAGCTTGGACAGCGCCGGGGCCTCGCCGCCGACGTAGCGGGTCAGCTGGTCGAGGGCGTCGGTGGGCACGAAGAGCCGGTCCGGCGGCTGGTTCCGCTTCGACGGCGCGTACTCGACGATCAGGTAGTCGCGCTGCCCGCCGTTGACGGTGCGGCTGACCATCTCGATGTAGCGGCCGATGCCGTGGTGCTCGTGGACGACGAGGTCGCCGGGCTGCAGCTGCACCAGGTCGACGGCGTTGCGCCGGCGCGCGGGCATCTTCACCGCGTCGCGCATCGAGGTGCCGCGCTGCCCGGTGAGGTCGTGCTCGGTGAGCAGCGCCAGCCCCACACCCGGGAGGGCGAAGCCGGTCTCCAGGCTGCCCTGGGTGACGTGGGTCAGCCGCGGGTCCGGCGCGCCGGCGATGTCGGGCACCAGCCGGGTGCCGAGGTCGGCCTCGGTGAACTGGTCGGCGGCGCGCTGGGCGGGGCCGGGACCGGCGAAGGTCACCACGACCCGCCAGCCCTGCCGGGACCAGTCGCGCAGCTGCTCGATGGCACGCGGGACGTCGCCGGAGAAGCGCTCGACGGTCGTGGCGTCGAGGGTGACGTGGGTGTCGTCCTCCTCGGCCGCGAGCGTGAACGCGCCCGTCGTCCACCACGGCAGACCGCGGCCGCGCGCGGCGGCCTCGATCTCCGCCAGGGCGCGGAAGGACGACGCACCGAGGTCGATGGGCGCCTCGCCGGCCTCGGCGGCGGTCGCCCAGGAGGCGGCGAGGAACTCCTCGGCGGTGCGCACCAGGTCCGCGGCACGGCTGCGCACCCGCTCGGGGTCGCAGACCAGCACGTGCGTGCCGGCCGGCACCAGGTCGGTGAGCAGCTGCATGTGCGCGTCCCCGATGAGCGCCGGGGTCAGCGACTCCATGCCCTCGACGGCGATCCCCTCGGCGAGCCTGCCGAGGATCTCCAGCAGCCCGGGGTGCTCGGCGGCCAGCGCGGCCGCCCGCTCCCGGACCTGGTCGGTGAGCAGCAGCTCGCGGCACGGCGGCGCCCACAGCCGCTCCGGGCGCTCGTCGAGCGAGCGCTGGTCGGCGGCGGAGAAGTAGCGCAGCTCGTCGACCTCGTCGCCCCAGAACTCGACGCGGACCGGGTGCGGCTCGGTGGGCGGGAAGACGTCGAGCAGGCCGCCGCGGACGGCGAACTCGCCGCGCTTCTCGACCAGCTCCACGCGGGTGTAGGCAGCGTCAGCGAGCGCGCGGGCGACGTCGTCGAGCTCGGCGGTGTCCCCGGGCCGCAGCTCGACCGGGACGAGGTCGCCCAGGCCCGGGGCCAGCGGCTGCAGCACGCTGCGCACCGGCGCGACCAGGACGTCGATCGTGCCGTTGGCGCCGGGATGGGTCAGGTCGCGCAGCACCGCTAGCCGCCGGCCGACGGTGTCCGCGCGCGGGGAGAGCCGCTCGTGCGGCAGCGTCTCCCAGGCCGGGAAGACCTCGGTGCGCCGGTCGGGCAGGAAGCAGCGCAGCTGGTCGGCGACCGCGTCGGCGTCCCGCTCCCCCGCCGTCACGACGAGGACGGGCACGCCGGCGCCGCCCCGCGCCGTGGAGAGAGCCGTGGCGACCAGCGGCTGCACGGACGGCGGCGCGGTGACCGCCAGCTCCGCGTTCCCCGCGGCGGCCACGACGCGGGCCATCCCGGGGTCGGTGAGGACGACGTCGAGCACGCCGCGGAGGGTCACGAAGAGGTCTCCTGGGGTCGGGGGGCCACGCACGGCGCGCCGGGTGCGCGGGGGGCCGGACCTCCAGGTTAGTCCCGGAGCAGCGACCCCGCCGGGTTCGGATCGGCGTCCGTGGGCGCAATCCACAGGCCCATGACTTCGGCGGGGCTGGCCTGGAGCAGATCACTTCGAGTGAGGCCCGTCAGGTGGACTTGAGCTCCGACCGTGACAAGTCCGAAGAAGTCAACGTGCTTATGACACGGAGAGAGGGCCCAACAAGGCGACGCACGGGTATGCGGGGTTCAGTGGTCATCACGGCCGTCGCCACAACCCTCGGCATTGCGGGATGTGCTCTCAACGGCTTGGACGGCTACGGGGTAGCACGCAGCCCGGAGGCTGGGCCACCCGCGGCGTCCCTGGAAGGGGGCGCACCCTCCTCCGCAGGAACCGAAGCCGGCCCCGCTCACCAAAGTGAGTGGGCTTTACTGGTCGATGAGCACTTCGATGTAACGGCCGAGTTGGGCCACTTCGCCGACTTGTATCCGAATTGGGCCTCCTACGACAGCTTCTTCGACACCCGTGGCTTCGGTGTCTATGACAGCGACCGCGTTGTATCGGTGCGGGACGGCATCCTCACACAGCACTTGAGAGCACCCTCATCCGGTCCTGCGGCGGTGGTGTCCATCACCCCCCCCCACCGCACGTCCAGACCTACGGACGCTACGAGGTGCGCTTCAGGGCGGATGAAGTTCCTGGATACAAGATCGCCTGGCTTCTGTGGCCTCACGATGACAACTGGACCAACGGCGAGCTCAATTTCCCGGAAGTGTGGCTGCATCAAGGGCAGACGATTGAGGGCTTCTCGCACGAGATAGGAAACCCGATGTCAACGCATTCGTCGTCGATACCGGACAGCCTTTCGACACCTGGCACACAGCGGTCATCGAGTGGCGCCCCCAGTCCTTGACCTTCTCGTTGGACGGTGCCACATACCGGACAACGGACCCCCACGCCATCCCGAGTGTCCCGATGTTCTGGTCGCTGCAGACGGAGGCGTCCTGGCGACCTGCCCCTGGGACGTCAGGAAACGTCCAGATCGACTACGTACGCGCTTGGTCTTACGTCCCATCGGGGGCTAGTGAAGGAGAAGGCCTGGACCCATGAGAGTGCAGACCCTGGAGATGGCACGACGACTCGCCCACCCGTGGCGGGGTCAGGTGCGCGGGTGGACGACGTTCTGTGCGGCCTCGAGGCCCAGCGCCAGGAGCTCCTCGGTGGCGTCGGCGGCCTCGGCGACGAGCAGGTCCAGTTCCTTGCGCTCGGTGGCCGAGAAGTCCTTGAGGACGAAGTCCGCGGGGTCCTGCCGGCCGGGCGGGCGGCCGATGCCGACGCGCACCCGGAGGTAGTCCTTGGTCCCGGTGGACCGGGTGATCGACCGCAGCCCGTTGTGCCCGCCCTCGCCGCCGCCGCGCTTCAGCCGCACGCCGGCGAAGGGGATGTCGAGCTCGTCGTGCAGCACGACGAGGTCCGTGGGCGGGATGGAGTGGTAGTCGAGCAGGCCGCGCACCGGGCCGCCGGACTCGTTCATGTAGCTCGTGGGGCGGGCCAGCACGACGCGGCGGCCGGCCAGGCGGCCCTCACCGATCAGCGTCCGTGCCCGCTTGCCCTTGCCCGGGGAGAGCTTCACCCCGGCGCGGGCGGCCAGCTCGTCGAGCACCATCGCGCCGACGTTGTGCCGGTTGCCGGCGTAGGACGGGCCGGGGTTGCCCAGCCCGACGACGAGGAAGGGACCCTCGGACACGGCCGCAGGGGCGCCGGCATCGCCGGCGCCCCTGCGGGTGGTGTTCTCGGTCAGCGGGGACCTCAGCCCTTCTCGGCCGAGTCCATCGACTCCCCGCTGCCCTGGTCCACGGGCTCGCCGACGACGTCGCCCTGGCCGACACCCTCCTCGGCCGGCGCGGACTCCTCGCGCTCGATGCCGGCCTCGGCCTCGGCCTCGGCGAGCTCGGCCTCGAGGGCCTCGGCGGTCGGGGCACCCAGGAAGCCGATTACCAGGGCCTCGGGGTCGGTGATCAGCGTCGAGCCCCGCGGCAGCACGATGTCACCGGCGGTGATGTTCTGACCGGCGGTCCGGCCGGTCACGTCGACCTCGATGGTGTCGGGCAGGTTGGTGGCGTCCGCCTCGATCGAGACGGTGTTCAGCTGGTGGTTCGGGATGGCGTCGATGCCCGGCTCGCCCACGACGACGATCGGCACGTCGACGGTGGTCCGCTCGCCGCGGCGCACCAGGAGCAGGTCGACGTGCTCGTGGACACGGGTCAGCGGGTCGCGCTGGACGGCCTTGGTGAGCGCCAGCTGCTCCTCGCCGTCGAGGACGACGGTGATCAGGGCGTTGCTGCCGCCGTTGCGCAGCGCCGCGGCGAACTCGCGCGCCGGCAGGGACAGGTGCACGACGTCCTGGCCGTGCCCGTAGAGGACGGCGGGGATGCGGCCGGCCCGGCGGGTGCGGCGGGCGCTGCCCTTGCCGAACTCGGTGCGGGCCTCGGCGACGAGGCGGAAGTCAGCCACGGTGGTGTGCTCCTCGGGGAGGTGGATCCGGGTCGGTGGCCAGCGCACGGCGCGGCACGCCCGTCGAGGGGCTCTACCCCCAGGAGCGTGGCACGTCGATCACGGAGTACGGACGGGACCGTCTCCCTCGCCGGGCAACGGTCCCACTGTACGTCAGCCGCCGCGGCGACCCGGGGATCACCCCTTGGAGGCGGACCACCTGGCTGGGCGGTCGCGGCGGCACCTACCGTCCGACGAGCGGCCGGGGACCACCGTGCCGGTCGAGGAGTCGGGGGACGGCATGCGGGTCTCGGTCGTGGGTTGTGGTTACCTGGGCGCGGTGCACGCGGCGTCGATGGCCGAGCTGGGTCACGAGGTGGTCGGGATCGACGTCGACGAGCGCAAGGTCGCGGCGCTGAACGAGGCCCGGGCACCGTTCTTCGAGCCGGGTTTCGAAGACCTGCTGGCCCGCACGCTGGCCACCGGCCGGCTGCGGTTCAGCACCGACGTCGCCGACGCCGCCGGCGCGGCAGTGCACTTCGTGTGCGTGGGCACGCCGCAGAAGCGCGGGGAGTACGCCGCCGATCTGCGCTACGTACAGGCCGCGGTGGAGTCGCTGCTGGGCGTGCTGGCGCCCGGTGAGCTGGTCGTGGGCAAGTCCACGGTGCCGGTCGGCACCGCGGCCCGCCTCGCCGAGCTGGTGGCGCACAAGGTGCCGGGGGCCATGCTGGCGTGGAACCCGAAGTTCCTGCGCGAGGGGTTCGCCGTCCAGGACACCCTGCACCCCAACCGCCTCGTCTACGGCCTGCCCGCCGACCAGGACCGCGAGACCGCGGAGCGGATGCTCGACGAGGTCTACGCCGAGATCGTGACCCGCCAGACTCCCAAGGTGGTCACCGACTACGCCACCGCGGAGATGGTGAAGACCGCGGCCAACTCCTTCCTGGCCACGAAGATCAGCTTCATCAACGCGATGGCCGAGCTGTGCGAGGCCACCGGCGCCGACGTCAAGCTGCTGGCCGACGCGATCGGCTACGACGACCGGATCGGCCGGAAGTTCCTCAACGCCGGACTCGGCTTCGGCGGCGGCTGCCTGCCCAAGGACATCCGGGCGTTCATGGCCCGCGTCGGGGAGCTGGGTGCCGATCAGGCGCTGACGTTCCTGCGCGAGGTCGACAACATCAACATGCGCCGCCGGATCCGGATGGTGGAGCTGGCCCGCGAGGTCTGCGACGGGTCGCTGCTCGGCAAGCACATCGCGGTGCTGGGGGCAGCCTTCAAGCCCGACTCCGACGACATCCGCGACTCCCCGGCGCTCAACGTCGCCGCCCAGCTGCAGCTGCAGGGCGCGGTGGTGTGCGTCACCGATCCGGCCGCGGTCGACAACGCCCGCCGCCAGTGGCCCCAGCTTGATTACGCGCCCACCGCCGAGCAAGCCGCGGCAGGCGCCGACGCCGTCCTGGTGCTCACCGAGTGGCGCCAGTACCGCCAGCTGGACCCGGTCGCCTTCGGGCAGATCGTGGCCGGCAAGCGGGTGCTCGACGGCCGCAACGCCCTGGACCGCGAGGCCTGGACCGCCGCGGGGTGGACCTACCGAGCCCTCGGTCGCCGCGCCGGCTGAGGAAGGACCCTCCGCCCCCACCCTTCGCAAGCCCGCGGCGGCACCCTGCGGAGGGGCCGTCAGTCGGCCGGCGGACGGGCTCCTCCTCCTAGCTCGCGCCGCCGAAGAGGCTCGTCACCGAGCCGTCCTCGAAGACCTCCTTGATCGCCCGGGCGAGCAGCGGGGCGATGGAGAGCACGGTGAGCTTGTCGAATTGGCGGGCCGGCTCGATGGGCAGCGTGTTGGTCACGATGACCTCGCTGACGCGGCTGTTCTTCAGCCGGTCGACCGCCGGGCCGGAGAGGACGCCGTGGGTGGCGCAGACGATGACGTCGGCGGCACCGGCGTCGAACAGGGTCTCCGCGGCCTTCACGATGGTGCCGCCGGTGTCGATCATGTCGTCGACCAGGATGCAGACCCGGCCCTCCACCTCGCCGACGACGCGGTTGGCGACCACCTCGTTGGGCTTCATCGGGTCGCGGGTCTTGTGGATGAAGGCCAGCGGGACACCGCCGAGCTTGTCGCTCCACCGCTCGGAGACGCGCACCCGCCCGGAGTCCGGGGACACCACGGTGATCTCGCGGTCGCCCCAGCGCTCCTTGACGTGCTCGACCAGCAGGTCGAGGGCGAAGAGGTGGTCGACCGGGCCGTCGAAGAAGCCCTGGATCTGCGCGGTGTGCAGGTCGACGGTCATCAGCCGGTCGGCGCCGGCGGTCTTGAACATGTCGGCGACCAGGCGGGCGGAGATGGGCTCGCGGCCGCGGTGCTTCTTGTCCTGCCGGGCGTAGGGGAAGAACGGGGCGACGACGGTGATCCGCTTGGCCGACGCGCGCTTGGCGGCGTCGACCATGAGCAGCTGCTCCATGAGCCAGGTGTTGATCGGCGCGGTGTGGCTCTGCACGATGAACGCGTCGCAGCCGCGGACGGACTCCTCGAAGCGGACGAAGAGCTCGCCGTTGGCGAACTCGTAGGACGCGGTGGGCGTCGGCGTCACGCCGAGGTGCCCGGCGATCTCGTCGGCCAGCTCGGGGTGGGCCCGGCCGGAGAAGAGCATCAGGCTCTTGCTGGTCGCCTGCCGGATCGCGCTCATCGGCTCGTCCACCCCTGCTCGTCGCGTCGGTCGGGCGGCCGGCGGGCCCTACTCGGACGCCTCCGCGCGAGTGTCGACCGCCGCCTCGGCCCCTGCATCCCCAGCCGCCTCGGCGGCCTGCGCGGCAGCCGTCCCGGGACGGCGCCGCTTCACCCAGCCTGCCACATTGCGCTGACGCGCCCGCGCGACGCCCATCGCCCCCGGGGGGACGTCGGTGGTGATCACCGAGCCGGCCGCGGTGTAGGCGCCGTCCCCGACGGTGACCGGCGCCACGAGCATGGTGTCCGAACCGATGCGGACGTGGTCCCCGACCTCGGTGTGGTGCTTCTCGACGCCGTCGTAGTTCACGAACACCGTCGCCGCCCCGATGTTCGAGCTGCGGCCGATGGTGGCGTCCCCGACGTAGGACAGGTGCGGCACCTTGGAGCCCTCGCCGAGCTGCACGTTCTTGGTCTCGACGAAGGCCCCGACCTTGGTCCCGGCGGACAGCCGCGAGCCCGGACGCAGGTAGCTGAACGGTCCGACGTCCGCGCGGGGGCCGACGACCGCGCCGAGGACGTGCGAGCGCACCACGCTCGCCCCCTCCTCGACGGTGGTGTCGACGAGCGTGGTGTCCGGCCCCACGACGGCGCCGGGGGCGACCGACGTCGTCCCCCGGAGGTGGACGCCGGGCTCGAGCAGCGCGTCGGGCGCGACGGTGACGGTGACGTCGACCCAGGTGGTGGCCGGGTCGACGACGGTGACGCCGGAGCGCATCAGCTCGTCGAGGACGCGGTCGTTGAGGACGCGGCGCCGGGCGGCGAGCTCCCGGCGGTCGTTGCAGCCGAGCACGTCGACGGGGTCCTCGGCGGGGACGCCGGCGACCGGGGCACCCTCGGCGACGAGCAGCCCGAGGACGTCGGTGAGGTACTGCTCGCCCTGGTCGTTGTCCTCGCGCAGCGAGCCCAGCGCCCGGCGCAGCGCGCCGGCCTCGCCGACGTAGACGCCGGCGTTGACCTCGCGGATGGCGCGCTGCTCGGGGGTGGCGTCGCGCTGCTCGACGATGGCCTGCACCGCGCCGTCGCCGACCCGCACGATCCGGCCCAGGCCGGTCGGGTCGTCGACCTCGGCGGTGAGCACGGTGAGCACGGCGCCCGCGGCGCGGTGGGCCTCGACCAGCGCCGTCACCGTCTCCGGGCGCAGCAGCGGGGCGTCGCCGTTGACCAGCAGGACCGGCCCCTCGAGGTCGGGGACGGCGGCCAGCGCGACAGCCGCGGCGTGCCCGGACCCGCGCTGCTCCTCCTGCAGCACCGGCCGCGCGCCGGGGGCGACCTGCGCCAGGTGCTCCTCGACGGCCTCCCGGCCCGCGCCGACCACCACGAGGGTGTGCCGGGCGGCCAGCGGCGCGGTCGCGGCCAGCACGTGGCCGAGCATGCTGCGCCCACCGAGGGGGTGCAGCACCTTGGGCAGCGCGGACCTCATGCGGGTGCCCTGGCCGGCGGCGAGGACGACGACGGCGGCGATGCCGCCCTCGGGAACGGCACCCGGCTGCAGCGGTTCGGTCACGGATCTCCTCGGCCTCGGACGTCTGTCGTTGCTGGGGGACTCGGACTCGAACCGAGACTTCCCGGCTCCAAAGGCCGGCGGGCTGCCGATTACCCCATCCCCCACTGCGGGTCGCGCGGACGCCGGTCTGGCGTCCCCCGAGAGCCTAGGCGTCCGCCCTGGGGGCCACGGCGTCCCGCACCCTGTCCCGACGGGCGGGGCTCCCTACGGTGACGTAGCTTACGGTTCCGTACAGGTACGGCGGCCTCGCCGGACCGCACGACGCGACCTGGAGGCCGCTTGTCCGCTCCCGCTCCCACCCGGCCCACCGCCCCGGTCCTCCGGCCGGCCGCCCCCGATGCCGGGCTCCCGGCGAACGCCTTTGGCAAGGAGAAGGGGGTGCTGGAGCAGGTCACGCTCTACGTCTTCGTCGTCGTGCCGTTCCTCGCCCTCGCCGCCGTCGTCCCCGCCGTCTGGGGCTGGGGGCTGTCCTGGCTCGACGTCGGACTGGCCGTGGGCTTCTACTCCCTCACCCTGCTGGGGATCACCGTCGGCTACCACCGGTACTTCACCCACGGCTCGTTCAAGGCCGCCCGGCCGCTGCGGATCGCGCTGGCCGTCGTCGGCTGCATGGCCATCCAGGGACCGGTCGTGCAGTGGGTGGCCGACCACCGCCGCCACCACGCCTTCTCCGACCGCGAGGGCGACCCGCACTCCCCCTGGCGGTACGGCACCGACGCCCGCGCGCTGCTCAAGGGCATGTGGCACGCGCACCTGGGCTGGCTGTTCGACCGCCGGCAGACCAACGCCGAGCGCTACGCCCCCGACCTGCTCAAGGACACCGGCCTGCGCCGCACCAGCCGGTTGTTCACCGTGTGGGCCTTCCTCAGCCTGGCGCTGCCGGCCGTCATCGGCGGTCTGGTCACGGCGAGCTGGACCGGCGCCTGGACGGCGTTCTTCTGGGCCGGCCTGGTTCGCGTCGCGCTGCTGCACCACGTGACCTGGTCGATCAACTCGGTGTGCCACGTCGTCGGTGACCGGCCGTTCGTCTCGCGGGACCGCGCGACCAACTTCTGGCCGCTGGCGATCCTCAGCGCCGGCGAGTCCTGGCACAACCTGCACCACGCCGACCCGACCTGCGCCCGGCACGGCGTCCTGCGCGGGCAGATCGACATCAGCGCGCGGGTGATCTGGGTGTTCGAGAAGCTCGGCTGGGCGCACGGCGTCAAGTGGCCCGACCCGGTCCGGCTGGCGGCCAAGCGCCGTACCGCGGCGACGGCCGCGTCCTGAGAGACACCCCGTCCCCCTCACCCTTCGCAGGCTCAGGGCGATCCTCTGGACGGGGCCGGGGGACGACGGGCACCGTGCCCGGCGGCGCGGGCCGGCCCCGGGTGCGGATGACCGGTGCGCAGCGACGCCAGCAGCTGCTCGACGTCGGCCGGGAGGTGTTCGCCCAGCGCGGCTACGACGGCACCTCCATCGAGGAGCTCGCCGCCCGCGCCGACGTGAGCAAGCCGGTGGTCTACGAGCACTTCGGCGGCAAGGAGGGTCTCTACACCGTCGTCGTCGACCGGGAGATGCAGCGGCTGCTCGACCGCTTCACCTCCGCGCTGGCCGCCGGCGGCTCGCCGCGCGAGCTGCTGGAGCGCGCCGCCCTCGTGCTGCTGGACTACATCGAGGAGGACACCGACGGCTTCCGGGTGCTCACCCGCGACTCCCCGGTGGGCGGCTCGCCCGACGGCTACGCGTCCCTGATCGGCCAGGTCGCCCGCAAGGTCGAGCACATCCTCGGCGCGCAGTTCAGCGCCCGCGGCCAGGACCCGGCGCTGGCCGAGCTGTACAGCCAGGCGCTGGTCGGGATGGTCGCCCTGGTCGGTCAGTGGTGGCTGGAGCGCCGCTCCCCCGGCAAGGAGCAGGTCGCCGCCCACCTGGTGGACCTCGCCTACAACGGGCTGGCCCGCCTCAGGCCCCCTCCTGGCGGGCCCTGACCTGCGATGGGCTCGGGGCGGGTGGCCCCGGCGGCCCCCTCACAGGTCGAAGGACCCCGTCCTCCTCACCGCGCGCATGCTCGCGGCGAGCCTCTGGACGGGGCCGGGCCTGGACGGATCCAGGTGGGGGTGGGGGACGGCCCCGTCCAGGGCACCGCCCTGAGCCTGCGAAGGGTGGGTGGGACGGGGTCCTTCTTCAGCCGACCAGCCGGGCGCCGGGCACGGGGCCGTGCACCGCCCGCACGGTGCGGTAGACGCCCTCCCCGGCCAGCGCCGCGGTCAGCCGCACCGCGGACTCCTCGTCCTCGGCGAGGGCGGCGACGGTCGGGCCCGAACCGCTGACCACCGCCGCCGCGGCGCCGGCCCCGGTCGCGGCCCGCAGCGCCCGCCGCAGGTCCGGCCGCAGTGAGAGTGCCGGGGGCTGCAGGTCGTTGCCGAGCGCGGCGGCCAGCGCGGGCACCGGACCGCTGCGCAGCGCCGCGATCACCGGGTCGGGCGAGGACAGCTCCTCGCCGTCGGGCACCCGGCCTGCGGCCCGCAGCCGGTCCAGCTCGGCGTAGACCGCCGGCGTGGACAGCCCCTCGCCGGCGATGCCGAGCACCCAGTCCCAGCGGCGGCGGGCCAGCACCGGGGACAGCTGCTCCCCGCGGCCGGAGCCCAGCGCCACCCCGCCGAGCAGGCTGAACGGCACGTCGCTGCCCAGCCGGGCGGCCAGCGCGGTGAGCTCGCCGCGGGTGGCGTGGGTGGCCCACAGCGCGTCGAGGGCCACCAGCGCCGCGGCGGCGTCCGCGCTGCCGCCCGCCAGCCCCGCGGCGGCCGGGATCGACTTGTCGATGGTGATGGCGGCGTCGGCCGGCACCCCGGCACGCTCGGCCAGCAGCTCGGCGGCCCGCCAGACGAGGTTGCGGCGGTCGGTGGGGACGGCGTCCGGCCCGCTGCCCGTCGTCCCCTCGCCGGTGACCGTGAGCGAGAGCCCGTCGCCGGGGCGCACGGTGACCGTGTCGAACAGCGAGACGGCCAGGTAGACGGTGCGCAGCTCGTGGAAGCCGTCGGAGCGCAGCGGCCCGACCGCGAGGTGCACGTTGACCTTGGCGGGGGCGCGGGCGACGACGGCGCCGTCCCCGGCCAGCCGGCCGGGTCCGCCGGGTGAGGACCAGCTCACGCCGCGACCTCCGTCGCGGCCAGCCGCGCGAAGTCCGCGACCGACAGCTGCTCCCCGCGCGTGGTCGGGTCGATGCCGGCGGCGCGCAGCCGGGCCTCCGCCGCCGCGGGGCCGCCGGCCCAGCGGGCCAGCGCCGCGCGCAGCCCCTTGCGGCGGGTGGCGAAGGCGGCGTCGATCACGGTGAAGGTGGCGGCGCGGTCTCCGGCCGGCGGCGGACGGCGGTCGAGGGCGACCAGGCCGGAGTCGACGTTGGGCTCGGGCCAGAAGACCCGCCGGCCGACGTTCCCGGCCCGGCGAACCTCGCCGTACCAGGCGGCCTTGGCCGACGGCACGCCGTAGGCCGGCGAGCCCGGGGCCGCGGCCAGGCGCTCGGCGACCTCGGCCTGCACGAGGACCAGCGCGCGCCGCAGCGTCGGCAGCAGTTCCAGCAGGTGCAGCAGGACGGGCACCGCCACGTTGTAGGGCAGGTTGGCCACCAGCGCCGTCGGAGCACGACCGGGGACCTCCCGGATGCGCAGTGCATCGGCCTCGACGACGGTCAGCCGGTCGGCGAGCGCGGGAGCCCGCTCGGCCACCGTGCGGGGCAGCAGCGCGGCCAGCCGGGGGTCGATCTCGACGGCGGTGACGTGCGCGGCGGCGGGCAGCAGCCCCAGGGTCAGCGAGCCGAGACCGGGGCCGACCTCCAGGACGACGTCCTCGCGGGTCAGCTCGGCGGTCCGCACGATCCGCCGGATGGTGTTCGCGTCGTGCAGGAAGTTCTGACCGAGGGCCTTGGTGGGACGCAGTTCGAGCTGCTGGGCCAGGTCGCGGATCGCGGCCGGGCCCAGCAGCCCGTCGGTCTGCTCGGGTGTAGGGGTCAGCACCTGTCCGATCAGCTGAAGAGGTTCTTTCCGCAGTGCGGCCACTGCCCGGCGCCGGAGCGCTGGTAGAGCAGCTGCGCACGGTAGGTCTGCTCGTCGGCCGAGGCGGCGGCCGGGTCGCCGCTGCCGCCGACAGCGTTCCACGTCCCCTGCGAGAACTGGTACATGCCCCGGTACTTGCCGGTGCCACTCACCGCGTTCGGGCGGCCGCCGGACTCGCACGCCGCCAGGGCGGCCCAGTTCAGGCCGTCCGCGCTGGGCTTGTTGCCGGCGGAGACCGGGCGCTGCTTGGTGCCGACGGTGACCAGCTCGTCGACCGGCTCGCGGGTGACCCTGGTGGCCAGCTGCTCGCGGCCGGTCTCGACGCCGTCGGTCACGGTGACCCGGTAGGTGGTCACCTGCTCGCCCTCGACGCCCTCGCGGGTGACGGTCTCGTCGTCCTCGAAGGCGCTGGGGTCCTCGGTCTCGACGGTCCGGTAGTCGATCGTCGTGGGGACGGCGACCTCGCTGACCTGCACGCGGAAGACCTGCAGCCGCATGCGGGCCAGCAGCGCCTGCTCCGGGTACATGCTCGTGCGGTCGGTCGCGCCGAGGACGACGCCCTGCTCGGCGAGCAGGTCCCCGGCGGTGGCCGCGGTGGTGGTGACCACGCGCTCCTGGCCGTCGACGACGAGGGTGACGTCCTTGGGCGTGGTGATCGACAGGGCCATGCCGTCCAGCGGCAAGCGCTCGCTGCGGCTGGCGGAGACGACGAGGTCCTCGGCGCGGTAGCCGAGCTGCGCGAGCGCCTCGTCGACCGACAGCGCGGTCACGTAGACCTCGCTCTGCACCCCGTCCACGGTGAGCGTGAGCGGACGGGCACGGTTGAGCACGACCGTGTCGCCGTCGCTGACCGGGGCGGCGGCGTCCGGCAGGACGACGTCGTGCGACTGCGTCTGCAGCCCCTCCTCCTCGAGCACCTCACCGACCGTGCCGGCGTAGGTGCGGACCTCCCGCGCCTGACCGTCGACGGTCACCACCAGCGACTTCTGCGCGGCGAAGTAGGCCAGGGAGCCGCCCACGAGTCCCAGCAGGACGAGGGCGAGGAGGACGGACTTCAGGGATCGGGGCACGACTCTTCCAGGGCTCGAGGACCCGGGAGGAGGAGCACGCGCAGGTACACGCCGGCTGGCGGGTACCGAGCGCGACCCGGCTCGGACGGCAGTCGACCGGGAGACGGAGCTCCCGGTCGCGGTGCCCTCCGGGTCGGTTCCCACCCCGGCTGGTCACGACACGGTAACGGACACGATGTGTGTGGCAACGGTGCGCGACGAGTGAACCAGCGAGGCGATGTGTCGACTCGGGGACGCGCCGGCACGTTCCGTGACCGGCGCGCCGGGTGGGGCGGGTGTGACGAGTGCGCAGCGTGAGGTCGGCGGAGTGATCGAGCCCACAGCATGATCACGGGCCGAGAGCGGTGACTGGCCCGACCACCGAGAGGAGCCGCCCCGCGAGGCCGGGCAGCGCTCAGCGCACGCCGGGGACGGCTCTCGGCCGCGGTGCGGTCCGGAGGACCGCCATGTCACGGTGCGAGGACCGGGGGCCGGAGGCTCCCGCGATCGAGCACCGGGTGGGGCTCAGCTCAGGGCGGGAACGGCACCTGGCCGCGGTGTCGGCCGGTAGGCCGACAGGTCACGTCGTCAGCGCCCGGTCGTCGACCCGGACGGGCTTGAGCCAGGTGACCAGGAAGACGGCGAGCGCGAGGCCCGCGGCCAGCCCGGCGAAGCCCCCGGCCACGAGCGCCACGGGGAGCAGGTCGATGCCCTGGGTGACGCGGTCGCCGAGGTCGATGCCCGCCGTCAGCAGCAGGACCCCGAGGGGCAGCAGCGCCAGCACGCTGACGGCGGCGGTGACCAGGTGCGCCGTCCAGGTGCGCAGCGCCTCGTCGACCGGCACGTCGGCCCCCTCGGCGGGCAGCGGGCGCACCAGCGTCCGCAGCAGCGCCACCTCGGCGAGCACCCAGGCGACCAGCGGGACGGCGACGGCGACCCAGCCGACGCTGTCCGGGAGGTCGCCGCGCTGCCACGTGAGGACGGCGGTGGTCAGCTCGGCGGCGACGACCGCACGCATCGACCAGAGCAGCACCAGCGAGATGAGCTCGGACTGCCGGGGCCGGCGGGACGGAGAACTGGTCCGCCAGCGCGGCCGGGGGCGGGTCGCCTCGGCGAGGACGACGCCCAGCAGCAGCCCGAGGACGAGGGCCGGCAGCCAGAGGAACACCGACGCCTCACCGAACAGGGCGATGCTGCCGCCGATGCCGGCCACGCCGAGGACGAGACCGAGCCGGCGCACCCGCCGCCCGTGCTGCGCCTGACGCCCCAGCACGGCGAGCCCTTCCGGCGTGGGGGTGGTGAACCCGACCGCCGCGGCGGCGACGGCACGCCGGTCGGCGGCCAGGGCCCAGGCGCGGGCGAGCAGGACACCGGGGACCAGGACGGCGATGAAAAGCACGACGGCGATGAGGCGGCCCACGACGCCAGTGTCCCCCCGAACTGCGCGACGTGACGTGTTCTGTCATGACACTGCGATGGCCGCTGGCCGCCCGGCGCTCGCCGCAGGGCCCCGCGGCGAGCGCCGGCGAGGCGTGGGTGCGGGACCGGCACGGCCGGCCCCGCTGCAGGGGCCCGCGCCGAGCCCGCGAGGCGTGGAGGCAGCGGGGTCCTTCACCAGCTCCCGAAGACGCGTTCGGCGGTGGTGGTGAGGTGGGCGCAGAGCTCCTCCAGCTCGACGCCGGTCACCTCCGCCAGTGCGCGCACCGTGTGCGGCACCAGCCGCGAGGCGTTGGGCCGGCCGCGGTACGGAACCGGTGTCAGGAACGGCGAGTCGGTCTCCACGAGCAGCTGCCCGACCGGCGCCAGCGCGGCGGCCTCCCGCAGGTAGCCGGCGTTGGCGAAGGTCAGCGTGCCCGCGAAGGACAGCACGAAGCCCCGCTCGACGCAGGCCCGGGCGAAGGAGGCGTCGCCGGAGAAGCAGTGCAGGACCGTGTGCTCGGGAGCGCCCTCGTCCGCCAGCACCCGGAGGACCTCCTCGTGGGCGTCGCGGTCGTGGATGACCAGCGCGACGCCGCGGTCCTCGGCGATCCGGATGTGCGCCCGGAAGGACGCCTCCTGCGCCGCCCAGCCGTCGGGTCCGGTGCGGTAGCGGTCGAGCCCGGTCTCCCCCACCGCCCGTACCCGGGGCAGCGCCGCGAGCCGGTCGATCTCGGCCAGCGCGTCGTCGGTCGCCGCGCCCGCACCCGCCTCGTTCGGGTGCAGGGCGACGGCGGCCAGCACGTTCGGGTGCCGGGCGGCGAGCTCGGCCGACCAGCGGGAGGAGCCGACGTCCACCCCGACCTGCACCAGCCGCGGGACGCCCACGGCGACGGCGGCCTCGATCTCGTCGTCGACGGCCCGGTCGTCCGGCCGCCGGTCGCCGTCGAGGGTGATGTCGAGGTGGGTGTGGCTGTCGACCGCCGGGGACGGGAGCGGCTCCGGGGGCGGCGGCTTCTCGCCTCTCCGGTTCGCCCGCGACGCAGCTGACCGGCTCACACCGAGCCCTCGCCGGCGCTCGGGCTCGGCTCTCGCCGGGCTGCTCCGTCCATCGGTGAGCTCGCGAGCTCGCTCACTCGTCCCCTTCGAGCCGGCGCAGCTCCTCCTCGACGATCGACTCGTCGAGCTTCTTGAACACCGGGGTGGGCGGCGACAGCGGCGTCCCCGGGGGGAGCGGCCGGGACGCCCACACCGCCTGCCCCTGGGCGTGGTCGCCGGTGATGATCGGGTACGGCGAGCCGTCGTCGAGGTCGGTGACCTCCTCGATCCGCGGCGCCGGCGACCAGACGCCGGTCCCGCCGAGCAGCTCGTGCACCTTCTGCGCGGAGTGCGGGAGGAACGGGGTGAGCAGCGCGTTGCAGTCGCTGACCGCCTGCAGCGCGGTGTGCAGCACGGTGTCCCGGCGGGCCGGGTCCTCCTTGAGCTTCCACGGCGCCTGGTCGGACAGGTACTTGTTGGCCTCCCCGACCACCCGCATCGCCTCCGCGGCCGCGGCCTTTTGCCGGTTGCGCGACAGCAGCTCGCCGACCGGCCCGAACGCGCCCGAGGTCGTGCCCAGCAGCGCTCGGTCGGCGTCGGTCAGCTCCCCCGGGGTCGGGACGGCGCCGACGTTCTTCGCGGCCATCGACACCGTGCGGTTGACCAGGTTGCCCCACCCGGCGACCAGCTCGTCGTTGTTGCGGCGCAGGAACTCCGCCCAGGTGAAGTCGGTGTCCTGGGACTCCGGCCCGGCCGCGGCGATGAAGTAGCGCAGCGCGTCGGCGTCGTAGCGGGCCAGGAAGTCGCGCACGTAGATGACGACCTGGCGGGACGAGCTGAACTTGCGCCCCTCCATGGTCAGGAACTCGCTGGAGACCACCTCGGTGGGCAGGTTGAGCCGGCCCAGCGAGCCCGGGGTGCCGCCCTTGTCGCCCTCGCCGTTGTAGCCGAGCAGCTGGGCGGGCCAGATCTCGGCGTGGAAGACGATGTTGTCCTTGCCCATGAAGTAGTAGGCGGACGCGTCCGGCGTCTGCCACCACTGGCGCCACGCGTCGTCGTCCCCGGAGCGGCGCGCCCACTCGATGGAGGCCGACAGGTAGCCGACGACGGCGTCGAACCAGACGTAGATGCGCTTGTCGGGGCGATCGCGCCAGCCCTCGAGCGGCACCGGCACGCCCCAGTCGATGTCGCGGGTGTAGCTGCGCGGCTTGAGGTCGGTGAGCAGGTTCTTCGCGAAGTTGAGGACGTTGGGCCGCCACCCCTTGCGGCTGTCCAGCCAGTCGCCCAGCGAGCGGGTGAAGGCCGGCAGGTCGAGGAAGTAGTGCTCCTCCTCCACGAACTTCGGCGTCTCGCCGTTGATCCGGCTCCGGGGGTTGATCAGGTCGACCGGGTCCAGCTGGTTGCCGCAGTTGTCGCACTGGTCACCGCGGGCGCCGTCGTAGCCGCAGATCGGGCAGGTGCCCTCGATGTAGCGGTCGGGCAGGGTGCGCCCGGTCGACGGGCTGATCGCGCCGAGCGTCGTCTTCGGGAAGACGTACCCGTTCTTGAGCAGGCCGAGGAAGATCTCCTGGCTGATCGCCGCGTGGTTGCCCGTGGTCGTCCGGGTGAACAGGTCGTAGGACAGCCCGAGCGACTGCAGGTCGCCGACGATGACCCGGTTGTTGCGGTCGGCGATCTCCCGCGGGCTCACGCCCTCCGCGTCGGCGGCGACGGTGATCGGCGTGCCGTGCTCGTCGGTGCCGCTGACCATCAGCACCCGGTCACCCACCATGCGGTGGTAGCGGCTGAAGACGTCGGAGGGGACGCCGAAGCCGGAGACGTGGCCGATGTGCCGCGGGCCGTTGGCGTAGGGCCAGGCCACGGCGGTCAGGATGTGCCGATCACTCACGGCACGAGCCTAGGCGGCAGCGTCCAGCCGGTTCAGGGGCGGCTGGTGCCCACCGTCGCCGGGGCCTCGGGAGCCGCGCCGGGCACCGGGGTGGTGAGCGCGACGGTGACCAGGGCCAGGCCGATGAGGGCGAGGGTGACCGCCCGGGTCCGCGGGCCGACGGCGGCCGGCTCGGGGTGGCGCACCGCTGGGTGCGGCCCCTGCGCCACCCAGTCCACCGTCGAGGGCGCGCCGGCCAGCAGCAGCTTCCCCACCGGCAGGCCGAGGGTCAGCAGCGCCAGCGCCGGCAGCGGCAGGCCCACCGGCAGGGTGTCGAACAGGGGGGTGAGCAGCGCGAGCGCCATCAGCGCCCCCACCAGCGCCACCTCCGCGGTGGCCACGGCGGTGTGGACCCGCCGTCCGGACCGGTCGAGCAGCAGCACCCCACCGCCGGCGCACAGCACCACCCACCCGGCGAGCAGGAGCAGCACGACGGCGACGACCGGGCCCGCCGGCCGCAGCGGGGACAGCAGCAGGCCGTCCAGCCCGGTCAGCCCGCCGGCCAGCAGCGCCACCGCCTCCACGAGGCCGACGGCCGCGGCCGCCAGCACGGCGGCCGGCGGCCGGCGGCGGTCGGGGGACGACGGCGCGGGCGGGGTCTCGCGGGCGTCGAGGACGGTGCTCGCCACGGGTGTGCTCTCCCTGGCCGGGGACGTCGGTCACCGGTCGGGTCGGCGCGGGCAGCGGGCGGCTGGAGGTGCTGCGCGGGCGGCCTCACCCCTCCGATGGGGTCAGCGGCGGGCGATGTTGTCGGCGGCCGACATCCGTTCCCCGGTGGCCATCCGGCTGCGGCGGCGGCCGTAGACGAAGTACATGCCGACGCCGAGCGCCATCCAGACGAGGAAGCGCAGCCACGTGTCGGTGGGCAGGTTGGACATCAGCCACAGGGAGGCCAGTGCCGACACGATCGGCAGGACCGGGACCCACGGCACCCGGAAGGAACGGTGCAGGTCCGGACGGGTCCGCCGCAGCACCCAGACGCCGATCGACACGAGGAAGAAGGCGAACAGCGTGCCGATGTTCACCAGCTCCGCGAGTGCGGTGAGCGGCACGAACCCGGCGAGCAGCGCGACCACGATCCCGGTGACGATCGTGATGCGGTACGGGGTGCCGTACCGGGGGTGGACCTTCGCCAGGCCGGGCGGGAGCAGGTGGTCGCGGCTCATCGCGAACAGCACCCGCGACTGACCGAGCATCAGGATCATGACCACCGAGGTGAGCCCGGCCAGCGCGCCGATCGAGATGAGGCTCGCGAAGACGGGCCACCCGTTGGCCGAGAAGGCGCCCGCCAGCGGCGCGGTGGCGCTCAGCTCGGTGTAGTTCTGCATCCCCACGACCACCAGCGAGACCATCACGTACAGGAGGGTGCAGATCGCCAGCGAGCCGAGGATCCCGCGCGGCATGTCCCGCTTGGGGTCGCGGGTCTCCTCGGCGGCGGTGGCCACGATGTCGAAGCCGATGAACGCGAAGAACACGATCGCGGCGCCGGCGAGCACGCCGCCCCAGCCGTACGTGCCGGGGCTGAACCCGGTGAGCACCGAGATCAGTGGCGTGTGCAGCCAGCCCTCCTCCCCCGCCGCCGCGGGCTGCGCGGGCGGGACGAACGGCGTGTAGTTCTCGGCCTTGGTCAGGAAGAACCCGACCCCGATCACCAGCAGGACGACGACCAGCTTGATCGCCACGATGATCGCGGTGACCCGCGAGGAGAGCTTGATCCCGAGGATGAGGACGCCGGTCATCACCAGCGTGATCAGGATAGCGGGGATGTTGACCGTCGCCGTCTCGCCGGCGATCGACGACGGCAGGGGCGTGCCGATGTCGTCGAGCAGCTGGTTGAGGTAGCCCGACCAGCCGACGGACACCGTCGCCGCGCCCAGCGCGAGTTCGAGGACGAGGTCCCAGCCGATGATCCAGGCGATGAACTCGCCGAAGGTGGCGTAGGAGAACGTGTACGCCGACCCGGCGACCGGCACCGTCGAGGCGAACTCGGCGTAGCAGATCGCTGCCAGCCCGCACACGATGCCGGCGATGACGAACGAGATCGCCACGGCCGGGCCCGCTTGGTCCCGGGCGACGATGCCGGTGAGCACGAAGATGCCGGTCCCGATGATGACGCCGACGCCGAAGACCGTGAGGTCCAGGCCCGACAGGTTTTTCTTGAGCCGGTGCTCCGGCTCGTCGGTGTCGCGGATGGAGTCCTCGACGGACTTCACCCGGCGCGTGTTGACGGCCACGACGCCCCGTCCTCTCGTCAGATCCGGACCCCGCGAGCGTGGCACGAGTGCCGCCGACCCGCATGCCTACGCTGTGCCGTCGACCCGCTCGAGAGGAGTGCCGATGCCTGGCACGGAGGCCCCCCGCGGAGCTCCCCGCGAGCTGCCGACGGAGCTCCCGTCGACCCGTCCGCGGCCGGACAGCCGGCCGCGCACGACGCCGTCCCGGCCGGACGGCCTCGGCCCGGTCGTCGACTGCGCCGTCTACGTCGGCGGACACCGGGAGCCCCCGGTCGAGCCGCAGGAGGCGCTGCAGGCCGCCGTCGACAGCGGCGGCTTCGTCTGGCTCGGGCTCTACGCGCCGACCGAGGACGAGCTGGGCGCCATCGCCGAGCACTACCGGCTGCACCCGCTGGCCGTCGAGGACGCCGTCTACGCCCACCAGCGGCCCAAGCTCGAGCGCTACGACGACGTCCTGTTCATGGTGCTGACCACCGCCCGGTACGTGGAGCACGACCGGCTGACCGCGACCAGCGAGGTCGTCGACACGGGCGAGGTCATGGTCTTCGTCGGGCCGCACTACGTGATCACCGTGCGGCACGGCGAGCACGGCGGCCTGGCCGACCTGCGCCGCGGCCTGGAGTCGCAGCCGGACCTGCTGTGCCTGGGGCCCTCGTCGGTGCTCTACGCGGTCGCCGACAGCGTGGTCGACTCCTTCGTGGACGTCGCGACCGCGGTCGAGGAGGACGTCGAGGAGCTCGAGGCCTCGGTGTTCAGCCCGGAGCGGACCGACGACATCGGCCGGCTCTACCAGCTCAAGCGGGAGCTGCTGTCGCTGCGTCGGGCGGTCTCCCCGCTGGAGGTACCGCTGGAGAAGCTGGCCGAGAAGCAGATCGACGTCGTCCCGGCGGCGATGCGGTCCTACTTCCGCGACGTCGAGGACCACGCCATCCGGGTGCGCGACCAGGTGGCCGCCCTCGACGAACTGCTGACCTCGATCCTGCAGGCGTCGCTGGCCCGAACGTCGATGGCCGACAACGAGGACATGCGCAAGATCAGCGCCTGGGCCGGCATCATCGCCGTCCCCACGGCCATCGCCGGGATCTACGGGATGAACTTCGAGTTCATGCCCGAGCTGCAGTGGCGCTACGGCTACTTCACGGTGCTGCTGCTCATCGTGACCGCCTGCGTGCTGCTCTACCGCGGCTTCAAGCGCAACGGCTGGCTGTGATGCCGCGGCCCGGTTCGCGTCGTGTGCACACAGCGGGAACCGGACGGCGTCGTGAGCGCAAGGAGTGCACACGCCGTCATCCGTGCAGCGCCGCCCGGATGGTGGCGAGGAGCTGGACGGGACGGTGCAGGTCGGCCGCGGTCACGAAGACGACGGTCCAACCGGCGGCCTGCAGCCGGTTCAGCCGCTGCCGGTCGCGGGCGAACTGACCCGGCTCGGCGTGCCGTGCCCCGTCGTACTCGACGGCGAGCCTGAGTTCGGGCCATGCGAAGTCCACCCTGGCGACCTCGCGCCCCTGGTGCCGGACCACGTACTGCGCGACCGGCGCAGGGAGGCCCCCGTCGGCCCTCAGGAGGCGCAGCCGCGTCTCCTGCGGTGATCCGGCCAGGCCGTCCGCCCGGGCACAGGCCCGTCGCGCCCGGGTGGAGGCAGCGCCAGGCGTCGCGGCGCGGGCACGGAGCGAAGCGAGATCGACGACCCCGGCAGCGACCATCCGGTCGATCGCCACCACGGCCTCGTCCAGTCCGAGGAGCGACGCCGCACGGAGCGTCGCCGCCAGCGGGGAGACCACCCGCACGCGGTCGACCACCCGGACGTCGGCGGGTTCCAGCGGCAAGCGGCGTACCCGCCGGCCCGCGATACGGCGGGGGTGCGACCCCGGCGGGAGCACCAGCTCCACGTCGTCCCGCTCGTCCGCGAGGTCGACACCCCACAGCACGGCCGCGCTGATGCCCGAGACGACGGATCCCGGGAGGAGCAGCCGGGCCGCTGCCCGCGCACGCAGTCGGTGCGTGTCCGGCACCCGGGCGTCGACGTACACGTCCCGGAAGACCTGGCGACACGTCGGACCGCGCAGTCGGGCGGGGCTCAGCAGACCACGCCGGACGACGTCAGTCCCCCGGAAGAGGTGGTCGCGCAGCGGTTCGGGCAGTGGTCCCGACGGCGGCACCCGCGAAGGCTGACGAGCCGGCCACGGGCGCCCTCCCCTGCCGTCCACAGGCGACGTCGTGTGCACGGAACACGGTCCGGGCGTCCATCGGACAACGCTGTGTGCACACGACGCAGGCGCGCGCGGCTAGCCGGACTTGGCGGCGACGACGGCGTCGTAGACGGTGCGGCGCGGCAGCCCCGTGCGGAGGACGACGGCGCGGATGGCGTCCTTGCGGGTCGCGCCCGCGGCCTCCTCCGCGGCGACCTCCGCGGCCAGCTCGGCCGGCGAGAGCGACACCGGCTCCGCGGGCGCGCCACCGACGACCAGGGTGATCTCCCCGCGCACGCCGTCGGCGGCCCACTCGGCCAGCGACGCCAGCGGACCCCGGCGGACCTCCTCGTGGGTCTTGGTCAGCTCCCGGCAGACCGCGGCAGACCGCTCGGGACCGAACGCGGCGGCGGCGTCGGTGAGCGCGTCGGCCAGCCGGTGCGGCGACTCGAAGAACACCATCGTGCGCCGCTCGTCGACCAGCCCGGCCAGCCTCGACCGGCGCTCCCCCGCCTTGCGCGGGAGGAAGCCCTCGAAGCAGAAGCGGTCGACCGGCAGGCCGGACACCGCCAGCGCGGTGATCACCGCCGACGGCCCGGGCACTGAGGTCACCTCGACGCCGGCGTCGATCGCCGCGCGCACGAGCGTGTAGCCGGGGTCGGAGACCGAGGGCATCCCGGCGTCGGTGAGCAGCAGCACGGTCTTGCCCTGGTCGAGCGCGGTCAGCAGCCCGGGCAGCCGGGAGCGCTCGACCGACTCGTGGAAGGTGACCACGCGGCCGGTCAGCTGCACCTCGAGGTCGGCGGCGAGGCGGTGCAGCCGGCGGGTGTCCTCGACGGCGAGCACGTCCGCGGTCGCCATCGCCGTGCGCAGCCGCGGGCCGACGTCGCCGGGCTGACCGAGCGGAGCGCCACCGAGCACGAGCCGTCCGATCATGTGCACGAGCCTGTCACGACGACCGCCGCAGGCCCGCCTGCAGGGGCCCGCCGGCCCCGTTCCGGGTCCCGCCCTCAGCCTGCGGAGGATGGGGAGGACGGGGTCCTCCCACGAGCGCCGGGGGGCAGGCGGGTCCCTTCACTACCCTGGCCGCATGGCGGTGCTGGCTCCCGAGCGCACGGACCGGGAACCCGGCGAGCTCCGCCCGGCCCGGTCGCGTCGACGTCCGCTCCCCCGGCCGCGCCGCGACACCACCCCGCCGCTGCCCGCCGACCGGGCCCTCGCATGGGTGCTCACCGCCCTGCTGGGGCTGGGTGCCTTCGCCGTGCGGCTGTGGGAGATCGACTACCCGCCGGACCTGCTCTTCGACGAGGCGTACTACCCGCCGGAGGCGCGCGAGCTGCTCGAGTGGGGCCACGAGTACAACCGCGGCTACACGTTCATCGTCCACCCGCCGCTGGGCAAGTGGCTGATCGCCGGCGGCATCGGGCTGTTCGGCTACGACTCCTTCGGCTGGCGGTTCCCCTCCGCGGTCGCCGGGAGCATCGCGGTCGTCGTGCTGACCCGGCTGACCCGGCGGCTGACCGGCTCGACGCTGCTCGGCCTGGTCGCCGGGCTGCTGCTCGCGCTGGACGGCCTCGCCTTCACGCTGTCGCGGATCGGCCTGCTCGACGTCTTCCTGCAGGTGTTCGTGCTGTCCGCGGTGGCCTGCCTGGTCGTCGACCGGGACCGGGTGCGCGCACGCATCCGAGCGGGCACGACGGCGGCGACCGGCTTCGCGCTCGGCCCGCGCGGGTGGCGGCTGGCCGCCGGGTTCCTGTTCGGCTGCGCCTGCGCGGTGAAGTGGAGCGGGGTCTACTTCCTCGCCGCCTTCGCGGTGCTGAGCCTGTTGTGGGACCGCGCCGCCTGGCGTGAGTCCGGCGTCCCCCGCCCGACCCTGACCGCTGCGCGGCGCGGCCTGCCCGGTGCGCTGTGGGCGCTGGCCGCCGTGCCGGTGCTCACCTACGTCGCGAGCTTCACCGGCTGGTTCCTGGGCGAGACCTCGCAGGGCAAGGCGTGGGCGCAGCAGAACCCGGGGACGGCGTTCCCGTGGGTGCCCGACGCGCTGCGCTCGCTGTGGCACCAGCACGCCGAGTGGCTGACCTTCCACAACGGCCTGTCCACGCCGCACCCGTGGGAGTCCGGGCCGTGGAGCTGGCTGGTCAACGGCCGGCCGATCCTGCTGTGGAACCCGCAGGGCCTCACCGACGCCGCCGGCGACCAGGTCGTCCGCTACATCCTCATGGTGGGGACGCCGACCCTCTGGTTCGCCTTCGCGCCCGCGCTGGGCTGGCTGGCCTGGCGACTGGTCGCCCGCCGCGACCCCGCTGCGCTGGTCGTCGCCGTCGCGGTCGCCGCCGGCTGGGGCACCTGGTTCCTCAACCCCGAGCGCACGATGTTCGCCTTCTACACCGCGCCGGTGCTGCCGTTCTTCGTGCTCGCCGTCGTCCTGGTGCTGCAGGACGTCCTCGGCCGTCCCGGGGACCCTCGGCTGCGCCGGCAGGTCGGCCTGGGCGTCGTGGCCCTCTACGTCGGCGTGGTGGCGGCGACCTTCGTCCACTTCCTCCCCGTGCTCACCGGGGAGCCGCTCTCGCACGCCGAGTGGCTCGACCGCATGTGGTTCCCGTCCTGGTTCTGACCCCCGGAGGCCCTCGATGACCGACCAGCCGGTGCGCACCGAGGCGGACGGCGACGTCTGGCGGGTGACCCTCGACTCCGCGGGGACCGGCAACGCCGTCGACCCCGCGATGGCCGCGGCCCTCGGCGAGGCGTTGCGGGCCCGCCCGCCGCGGACCCGGGCGGTGCTGCTGCTGGCCGAGGGCGAGCGCTTCTGCGTCGGCGGCGACGTGCGCGGCTTCGCGGCGGCGGCGGACCCGGGCGCCGAGGTGGGGCGGCTGGCCGCCGACTGGCACGAGGTCGTGCGGGCCCTGCTGGCCGCCCCGGTACCGGTCGTCGCCGGCGTGCACGGCGCGGTCGCCGGGGCCGGCGTCGGGCTGCTGGGCGCCTGCGACGTCGTCGTCTGCGCCCGCTCGACGAGGATCCGGCCCGCCTACGCCGCCATCGGCTTCTCCCCCGACGGCGGCACCTCCTGGACCCTGGCGCACGCGCTGGGCCCGGCCCGCGCCCTGGACCTGGCGCTGACCAACGGCACGCTCGACGCCACCGAGGCACACGCCTGCGGCCTGGTCGCCCGCGTGGTGGCGGACGACGAGCTGCGCGCGTCCGCCACCGGGCTGGCGCACGCGCTGGCGGCCGGACCGGTGCGGGCGATGGTGCGCACCCGCGCGCTGGTCCGCGGCGCCGCCGTCCGCACGCTCGACGAGCACCTGGACGACGAGGCCCGCCTGATCGCCGAGTCAGCGGAGGACCCCGAGGGGCGCGAGGGCGTGCGGGCGTTCGTGGGCAAGCGGCGGCCGGACTTCCGCAGCGCGCGCTGAGCGCTCCGCGACGCTCCGATCAGCAGGACGGGGTCAGCGTGGTGGTCACCGCGGTGGACACCCAGGCGCCGCGGTAGGCCCAGACCCGGTAGGTGTAGGTCGTGCCGTTCACCAGGCCCGTGTCGGTGACGGTCGTCGTCCCGATGGGCACGGTGTGGGTGGCCTGGACCGTCCCGCCCACGATCCGCTCACCCTTGTAGCCCGTCGCCCAGGAGCTGGGGCTCGCGGTCCAGGACAGGGTCGCCGCCGGCTGTTGGGCTGTCGGACGCAGGGCGATGGTCTGGGCGGCCCACTCGGTCGAGGAGTTCGTCTGCGAGGCCGAGCTGCGTGTCGCGGTGGCGCCGGTGCCCGTGGCCGTCACGTCGCCGGCGGAGACACCCAGGTGGGCGGTGCCGGTGCCGGACATGAGCTTCCAGCGCTGCTGGGTGCCCGCCGGGGCGGGGAGGTCCTCCTGCCACTTGGTGGTGAAGTCCACCAGCATCGTGTTGGCGACCGTCGTGGTGACCGAGGGAGTGGTCGCGGTCGTGCCCGTACCGGTCCTGCCCCCGGACGCGTTCACCGCGTCGACCGTGCTGACCCCTCGGTAGGCGGCGATGCCCCCCACCATCTCCACGGCGGATCCGAGGCTGAAGGTCGCGCTCGACGGCTCACCGGTGACCACCACGCGCCAGAACAGGGCCGAGGTGACCTGGGGGAAGTTGTCGGAGCGATAGGCGATGTCACGGCGGATCGAGGTCCAGCCGGCCGGTGGCGTGATCGTGGCGCTCCCCTTGTGACCGATCTGCGCGACGAGCACGTCCCCCGGGCTCACGCCCGGCGGGGTCGGGAGCTGCAGCGAGCTCGCCCCGGCCGCCGTCGACACGCTCACGTGGACGATGGTGCTCGTCGGGCAGCTCTGCGTGGCGGTGAGCCCGGAGGGGGGCTGCAGCCGGTCGGCGGCCAGGGAGTTCGCGGGGTTGGTCGTCGTGGCCCTGAAGGCCGCGGAGGTCGTCGGCAGCACGAGCACGGCGGCCACCACCGCGAGCGCGGCGACCAGCGCGGGGAGGGCGGGGCTCCTGAGGACAGGGAACCGCGAGGTGGACGGTCTCATGGTCAGCAGGCCGGGGTCAGGGTGGTGGTCACCGCGGCGGACACCCAGGTGCCCCGGTAGGCCCACAACCGGTAGCCGTAGGTCGTGCCGTTCACCAGGCCCGCGTCGGTGGCGGTCGTCGTCCCGAGGGGCACGGGGTGGTTCGCCTGGACCGTCCCACCCGCGAACCGCTCGAGCGTGTGGCCGTCGGCCCAGGAACTGGGGGTCGCCGTCCAGGACAGGGACGCGCCGACCTGCTGGAGGGCGGGACGCAGGACCACCGTCTGGGCGATCCACGCGGTCGTGGAGCCGGATGTCGTCGAGGTGCGCTGCGGGACGGCGCCGGGCCCCGCGAACGCCTCGTCGGCCGCGGTGACGGTCTCGCTGTCGGAGCTGTGCGTCCAGAGCGGGTTGGTGCCCGTCGGGGCCGGGGGTTGCCCACCGCTCCGCGTCAGGAGGTGGATGACCACCGCACCCGTCGCCGTCGTCGTCAGCGCCGGCGTGGTCGCCATCTGGCCGGAGCCCGCGGCCCCACCGGCGACGGCGACGGGGGTGCTCCCGCTGACCCCGCGGTAGGCCACGATCCCACCCACCATGTCGCCGCTCTCCGAGGTGGGGCGGGCGAAGTCCGCAGCCGGCTCGGTCCCCGCGGCCAGCTTCCAGTAGACGGCGGAGGTCACGACGCCTCCGCTCGTGTCGGTCAGGGTGATGCGGGTCCAGCCGCTGGGTGCCGTGATGGGCGAGGTGCCGTAGTAGGCCACCTGCGCGACCAGCACGTCGCCCGCCGCGGTCCCGGGCGGGGGGCTGAGCGTGAGCGGCGAGACCTTCGTCGAGGCGAGGGCCCCCCGCAGGACGACGGGTGCGTACGAGCACGTCTGCGTGACGCTCAGTCCGGACGGCGGGCGCAGGTGGTCGGCGGCCAGGGAGTTGACGGGGGTGCCCGACGTCGCGGAGAACGCCGTGTGCGCCGAGGGGAGCGCCGAGACGGCGACGAGCAGCCCCAGGGCAGCGACCAGACCGACCAGGCGGGCTCCGGGAACCCGCCGGACACGCCGGTGCGGCTCGTCCATCGTCATCCCCACCTTCCGGTCCCGCGTGCCAGCGGGCGACCCATCGAGGCATCGGCACCGGTCCCCCGGGGCTTGAGCTCTCCGCGACCCGGCCACCGCACCCCACCCCCGGGGGAGGGAGGAGCGCCACGGCCTCCGATCAGAGGGCCGCGTGCGCCCTGGTGGGCACCGGCGGGAGGGGGATCCGCGCGACGGTCGGCTCGTCGACGGCGACGCCGGTGACCGGTCCCTCCACACCCGCCAGGTGGGCCTGGTCCCGCCCGCCGGCCTTGGCGGCGTACAGGGCCGTGTCCGCGGTGGCGAGCAGTTCGGCGGCGGACAGGCCGGCCCCGTGCTGGCAGGCGATGCCCAGGCTCGCCGTGATCGGCCTCGGTGCCTCCACCTCCCGGAGCACCGTGCGCAACCGGCGTGCGACCGCGACGGCGTCGTCCGCCGTGGCGCCGGGCAGGATCAACGCGAACTCCTCACCGCCGTAGCGCGCGGCGACGTCGCCCGGCCGCACGCAGGACCGCAGGGCTGCGCCCACACCACGCAGGACGTCGTCGCCGGCCTGGTGCCCGTAGGTGTCGTTGAGCTTCTTGAAGTGGTCGAGGTCGATGATCAGGATCGACACCGGCGCACCGCTGCGGGCGGCGACCGCCAGCTCCCGGTCGAACGCGGCGTCGAAGGCCCGGCGGTTGGCCACCCCGGTGAGGCCGTCGGTGAGCGCGCTGGCCTGCAGGTGCTCCAGCAGCGCGACGCGGGCGAACGCCGTCGCCGCGTGCGCCACCGCCTGTTCGGCGACACCCACCCGGCGTCGCTCGATGCGCGAGCCGCTGCGTGCGTCGTCCGCGAAGGTCAGGACACCGCTGCCGGATCCGTCCAGGCCGAACGGGACGGCGACCACCCGACGGGCGCCCTCGAGCACGTCGTCCACCCACCGGTCGGGGCCCTTCACGGCCGCCAGGAACGTGCTGCCCTGGTCGACCGCCGCAGCGAGCAGCGACCCCGGTGGGGGTGCACCGACCGCCCGCAGGGGCTCGGCGTCGTGGTCCCGGTGCTTGCGGACGGCCAGGTCGACCGCCGGCACGGCGCTGCCCTCGGGCACGTGGCAGTGCACCGCGGCGAGGCGGGAGTCGGCCGCGTCGACGGTGAAGTCGAGCAGCGCCTCGGCCACCTTGGCGCCGGTGTCCGCCTCGTGCAGGGCGCCCGCCAGCCGGCGCAGCGCCTCCTCGTCGTAGCGGCGGCGACGCAGTTCGCGCTCGTTCACCGCGCCCAGGCCCGAGGTCATCATCGCGGTCACCCAGACGGCGACCAGGAAGACCCCGTAGGGCAGGGGGTCGAAGCCCTGGACGACGCCGTGCGCGGGCAGCAGGGCCGTGTCGACCGCCTTGAGGACCGACATCACCACGAGGGAGTGCCACAGGGCGAGCTTCAGACCGGTGCGGAAGGAGCCCAGCAGCGTGACGCAGATGACGTGCAGGACGATCACGTACACGACCGGCCCGGAGATGCCCCCGGCGACGTAGAGCGCCCACCCCAGGTGGACGGCGTCGAGGATCACCGGCACCGTGATCGCCGCCACGGCCCAGCGACGGCCGAGCGACGACAGCTTGTGCAGCACGAGTCCGACGGCCAACAGCACCGCCCCCGGCACGAGGAGGGTCTCCACCGGGGGTGTCTCCGCCGTCCGGGTGACCACCCACGCCGCGACGGGCAGGAGGACGACGACGCCGACGCGGACGGCGAGCAGCCACCGGAGGCGGTCGGCCAGGGGGAGGTTGTCCAGGGAACCCTGTGTTGCGGCAGGCGTCCGGCTCATGTGGGTGCCGTCCTCGGCAGCTCGGGGAAGTCTCGGAAGTCGTTCAGTTCCTGGTGGACCCGGGCCAGCGCCAGCTTCGGGTCCCGCCGGTCGAGCCGGCCCTGCACGGCGAGGAAGCCGGCAACGACGGCGACCAGCGCGAGCGGGAACTGACCGTCCTCGACGACCGCGATGGCCGTCTGCCCCACCGCGGCGGCCACCTCGGCGACCGTCGTGGGAGTTCCCTTCAACGGCGGCGCCTGGACGACGTCGCCGCCCTCACGCGGCGGCTCCCGGCCCGGGTCGGTCGCCGGCGGGGTCGGGCTCGGGGGCTCGGAGGGGAGGACCGGCTCCGGCTGGGGCGTCGGGGTCGGCGTCGGGGTCGGCGTCGGCGTCGGGGTCGGCGTCGGCGTCAAGGCGGGTGCAGGAGCCGGTGCGGGCGCGGGGACCGGCGTCGGCTCCGGGATCGGCGTCGGCTCCGGGACCGGCGTCGGCTCCGGGGTCGGTTCGGGGACCGGCTCGAAGTCGAGGGCCCAGACGAAGGACGCCGCGGCACGCAGGCCCTGCGCCCGGTGGTCGTCGAGGACCGTGACGCTGACCCGGTAGGTCGTCGACGCCGAGTCCGCGGGCCGCCAGCCCGTCGGGATCCCTGCGGCCGCCGTACGCGGCAGCTGCGCCAGCGTTCCGCTCCACGCCGGTACGCCGGTGAAGGACGCACACCGCGCCGGGTCGCCGAGCGTGCCCCGCTCGACGGTGAGGAACAGGTGGGGTGCGAGGGCGTCCTCGGTGACGTCGGCGCTGAGCGTCACCTCACCGGTCGAGCGGGCGGTCCCGGTCACCGACAGCGCCACGCAGGCGCTCTGCGTGGCACCCGGGCGCAGGCCGGTCGAGGTGAACAGCGCCGCACCCCCGCGGTCGTCGACGAGGCTGACCGCGCTGGTGCTCGCGGCGGCCGGCTGGACCGGCACGCCGGTCCACCCGGCTGTCACGTGGGCGAGCAGGGCGGCACCGACCAGCCAGGCGGCACCCCTGCTGCGCCGCAGGGGCGGGGACGTGTCGAGCGTCGGTGGGCGCATCGTCTCCCCTCCCTCGGCGAGGCCGCGGTCCGGCCTGCGGAACCGGTCCGGCTAGCTGATGTCTTCGGCGGCGCGCGGCGGATGTTGAGCAGGGGGGCGGCCGGGTCACCGGACCGGGCCACCGACCGCCAGTGGCAACCGGTTCCCGGCGCCGGCTCAGTGGCGACCGGCGAGGGGCACCGGGGGGAGCCCGACGCGGCGGACGACGTGGTCCGGGGCCGGGGCGGCCGCGAGCCGGTCGGCGCTGGTGAGGCCCCGCGGACCCCTGACCCGGCTGCCGGTCCCGCTGACGGTGGAGACGGCCGCTGCCGCGAGCAGGGCGGCGAGCCCACCCAGGTGGCCCCACTGCCCGGTGAGCCGCCAGTACGCGGGGAGCCCGACGTGGGGCACCCGCAGCTGCGCCTCGCCGATGACGCTCGAGGCCGGCACGTGGGTGCTGTCGTTGCTCTGGTTGGCGTCGCCCCGCGTGATGAGGTCCCCCCGCTCGTCGAAGGAGACGAGGCGGTGGAGCAGCAGCCGGTCGGTCCCCTCGGGATCGGGGAAGAGCAGCACCTGTCCCGGCTGCAGGTCCTGCGGGAGCACCGGACGCGTCAGCACCACGTCACCGGGCGAGAGCCGCGGCTCCATCGAGCCGGAGACGACCACGTGCCCCTGGAAGCCGACGAGCCGCGGAGCGAGGGCGAGGAAGACCAGGCCGGCCACGGTCACCAGGACGGCGGCGACGACCACGCGGAGGACGGCGGCCGGTCGCAGGCCCCGCTCCGGGACCGCGGGTCCGGGCACGCGTGAGCGGGGGGTGCTGTCGATCACTGCGGGCCCGGTCACGGGGTGTTCCGCGCTTCCCACGTGAACGTGGCGCTGGACTGGGTGGTCTGCGCCGCGTTGTCGTCCTTGACGGTGTAACTGATCCGGAGGGTGATGTGCGTGTTCGGCGCCGTGGCTGCGCTGACGAGCACGCCGTTGCCGTAGTCCGGGTGGGTGGCCTTGAGGTGGGCCAGCGTCCGCGAGGAGTCCGCCCCGGAGGCGTTCGCCTGCGCGGTGTTGTAGAGGAACGTCGGTGTGGCAGTCGGGGTGAACCCGGTGCAGTCGGCCGCGACCGTGGTCGACGCGGTGACGTCGGCGCCCCGCTCCACGCTCATCACGAGGTAGGGGTCCAGCGTGGTGGCACCGCTGGTCGGCGTCCCGGCGTACATGCGGATGTCCGCAGCCAGGTCCCCGGTGTAGTCGACCCGGATGCAGCGCGACCGGCTCGACCCGGGCTTGAGGGCACCGTCACTCGCGCTGGTGAACAGGGCCGAACCACTCGCGCTGTGGCTGAGGACGACGCTGCCGGTCTGCCACGAGTTGCCGACGTTGCCGGTGCTCGCGGAGAAGGCCGCGTGGGTCGAGCCCCAGGTCAGGGCCAGGCTGGTCACGAGGCCCACGGGCACCGCCACGGAGAGGGCGGTGCGACGGGCCCGGCGGGCGCGGTGGTGCACGGCGACTCCTCCGTCGGCGGTGGGACGCAGCGGCCTGCGTCTTCGACACACGGTTGATCGACACCACCGTCGGACCTCTGAGGAGCCGGGCCGATCCCCTCACCCGATCGGGTGGTGGACACGGCCACGCCCTGACCTCGCCAGCGGGCGCAGGACAGCCGTACGACCCGCCGACCGGGTTGCGGCCGGGCCTCGCGGGTAGCCCCGTCCGCGGGGAGCCCGACCGGCGAAGACACCGCCGCGGGTCCCGACCGGCGACCGAACGAGGAGGCGGCCATGGGCCTACCAGCACGCGACGAGGCCAGGGAGTGGGTCGGCTGGACCGTCGTCGACCGTGAGGGGACCGAGCTCGGCGCCGTCACCGCCGTCCTCGCGGACGAGTCCACCGGCCGGCCGGAGTGGGTGTACGTCGAGGTCGAGGGGGCGAGTGCCGTCGTCCCGGCGCTGGACGCCGAGGGCTCGGGCGGCCGGGTGACGGTCGCGGTGACCCGCGCCCAGGTCACGGCCGCGCCATCGGTCGGCGGTGCGCGGGCGCTGTCCACGGACCAGGAGGCCGACCTCTACCGGCACTACGGGATCGAGGCGTCGAGCGAGAGCTCGGAGACCCTGCTGCCCGCCGCTGCGGACGCCTCGGGGTCGACCGGTCGCGGCACCGTGCTCGCCGCGGGTGCCCTGGCCGCGGTGGCGGGCATCGGCGTCGTGCGGGCCCGCTCTCGGCGTCCGGTCGTCCGGCAGCCGTGGTCCCGGCGGCTGTGGGCACGCCGCCCGTGGGCGCCGCGCCCGCCGTCCCGCGCCGAGCTGGTCGCCGGGCAGGTCCGCGCCGTCTCCGTGCAGGCGCGGGAGGGTGCCCGGCACGCCGCGCGGACGGCCGGCCCGATCGCCGCCGCGGCCGCGGAGTCGGCACGGCACCGGGCGGTCCTGGCCGGTGAGGGGGCCCGGCACGTCGCCCGCACGGCCGCCCCGCTCGCGGTCACCGCTGCAGAGTCGGCACGGCACCGGGCGCTGCTGGCCGGTGAGGGGGCCCGGCACGTCGCCCGTACGGCGGCCCCGCTCGTGGCCGCGACCGCCGAGTCGGTGCGGCACCGGGCGCTGCTGGGAGCCGAGCAGCTGCGTCACGCGACCCGTGCGGCGTCGCACACCATCCGGACGTCCACCCACCCCTGACCCGGGCAGCACGCCGGAGAGCCCCGCACCGGACGGACCGGGCGGGGCTCTCTGGGTGTCGGGGTGGAGCTGAGGGGATTCGAACCCCTGACCCCCTCGATGCGAACGAGGTGCGCTACCGGACTGCGCTACAGCCCCTGACGGGAGACGAGCTTACCGCCCGCCCCCGCCGCCGCCACGACCGGGGCGGCGAGCCATGCCGGCCACCCTTCAGGGGCCCGCGCCGAGCTTGCGAGGCGTGGGGGGAAGGGTGGTCCTCTAACCGTTGGCGACCCGGCGCGGCTGGTAGACGTCGATGTCGGCGAAACCGATGTCGTCGTCGTCCAGGCCCACGACGGCGCTGTTCTGCCAGCCGGCCGGAGCGGCGGTGCGGGCCGCCACGACCCGGCCGGGGCGCAGCGGGTGCACCGGCGCCAGCGGCAGGCTCGGGTGCGGCAGGCCGACGGTGTGGTGGTGCACCTCCGCGGCCGGCGCCTCCTCGGCGGGGGCCGGACGGGGTGCCGGGATCGGACGGGCTGCCGGCCGGCGCGCGGTGCGGGCAGCGGCCCGGGCGGCGCGGCGGGCGGCCAGCCGCTCCCGGCGGGCAGCGGCCCGCAGCACCATCAGGTAGGCGACCACCGCGAGGTCGAGCACGCCCTGCGCGATCCACAGCCACGGGCTCCAGACCAGCGCGCCCACCAGCGCCAGCAGCGTGAGCGCCACCAGGCCGGCGAGCGTGCGGCGGCGGACGGCGTGGACGTCGACCCGCAGCTCACCGGAGGTCAGCAGCGCGGCCCGGTCGATCGAGACCCGCTCGGTCTCGGCGAAGACGGCGGGGTCGACCGCCCGCCGCCGCTGCAACGTCCGGCCCGCGTCCGCCCCCGTGGAGCGGACCGCCGAGGAGTCACCGCGGGTCACCACCATGGGCACCAGCACGACGAACCACAGCACGACCAGAGCGGCCAGCAGCACACCCGAACCCATCTGAGAACACCACCCGTCACACGCGTCACCTGCCGGGCGAAGTTACGGCCTGCACTCCTCCGTTCGAGGGAGGCGCACGGCGTGTCATGAGTGTCGTGTGACTGGAGTGCCGGAACGGCGGCGTGTCGACACGGCGACACACCTCCGCCGGTGGTCAGCGTGGTAGGCGCGACTGCCAGCGGGCGACCACGCCGCCGGGCACGTCCTCGGCCAGCAGCGCGAAGGTGTCGTGGTCGCGCCAGTCGCCGTCGATGTCCAGGTACCGGCGCAGCAGGCCCTCGTGACGGAACCCCAGGCGGTGCACCAGCCCCCGGCTCCGCGCGTTCTCGGGGCGGATGTCGGCCTGCAGCCGGTGCAGCCGGGCGGGCCCGAAGGCGTGGTCGCAGACCAGCGCCACGGCCAGCGAGGCCACCCCCCGGCCGGCGACGGCGCGGTCGATCCAGTAGCCGAGGTTGCCCGAGCGCAGCGCGCCGCGGACGACGTTGTCGATGGTCACCTGCCCGGCCAGCCGACCCTCCACCCGGACGACGAACGGCAGCGACATGCCCATCGCGGCCCGGCGCAGCACCGCCCGCCGCATCGCCCGGTACGCCGCCGGCGTGTGCCGCGCCGCCCACGGCCCGGCCGCGGTCGGCTCCCAGGGCGCCAGCCAGGCCTCGTTGGCCCGCCGGACCCGGCTCCACTCCTCGGCGTCCCGCCGGCGCGGCGGGTGCAGCTCGACCGGGCCCCAGACCAGGTGCGCGGGCCACCCGGGCCGCAGGGCGGGGTCGACCACTGCGCCGCTCAGCCGCCGAGCAGCAGGGGTATGACGGTGACCAGCCCGCCTGCGGCCACCTCGGTGACGTCCTCGTCGACCACGACGAGGCAGTTGGCCCGCGCCATCCGCGCCAGCATCGCCTCCTCGCTGGAACCGCTGCCGTCCCCGAGCGGCTCCACCACGTAGCCGCCGTCCGGGTGGCGCATGACCTGCCCGTGCAGGTACTGCCGGTAGCCCAGCGGGGAGAGCAGCCGCTCGGCGGCGATCGCCTGCACCGTGCGCCGGAACAGCTGGCGTTTGCCGAGCATCATCCGGATGGCCGGGCGCACGAACACCTCGAAGGCGACCAGCGCGGCGACCGGCTCGCCGGGCACGCAGATGACCGGCACCGAGTCCCGCCCGAGGCGGCCGAAGGCCTGGACCGGCCCGGGGTGCATCGTCAGCTGCGAGAACTGCAGGGGGCCGAGCTCGGCGAGCGCCTCCTGCACCACGTCGCCCTCGCTGGCGAAGGTGCCGGCGATGAGCAGCAGGTCGCTGCGCAGCAGCTGGCTCTCCAGCACCTCCGACAGCCGCCGGGGTTCGGTGGGGAGGATGCCCCAGCGGTAGGCCTCGGCCCCGGCGTCGCGCGCGGCGGCGGCCAGCGCGTAGCTGTTGACGTCGACGACCTGGCCGGGGCCTGGCTGGGTGCTGATGTCGACGAGCTCGCTCCCCGCGGAGAGGACGGCGACCCGCGGGCGCGGCCGCACCTGCACCCGGTCGCGGCCGACCGCGGCGAGCAGGCTGATCTGGGCCGGGCCGATCGGGGTGCCCACCTGTACTGCGGTGGTGCCCGGCGCGACGTCGTCCCCCGCCCGGCGCACGTAGCTGCCGACATCCGGACCGGCGTGCACGGCGACCTCCGCCATGCCGCCGTCGGTCCACACCGCCGGGACGACGACGTCCGCGCCGGCCGGCAGCATCGCGCCGGCAGCCACCTTCTGCGCCATGCCCGGACCGATCGACGCCGGGCCGGTGGGGCCGGCGACGGTCTCGCCCACCACCGAGAGCCGGGCCGGCTCGGCGGGGCTGGCGCCCTCGACGTCCATCGCGCGGGCGGCATAGCCGTCGAGCGCGGCCTGGTCGAAGGCCGGCAGTGCGCGCTGGCTGACCACCTCCTCGGCGCAGAGCAGGCCCTGCGCGTCGAGGACGGCCAGCTCGATCGGGTCCGGCTGCGGCACAGCGGAGAGGATCTCGTCGAGGTGCTGCTCGACGCTGCGCGGCGGTGCCGGCTCGGCCGCGGCGGGCGGCGGCGGCATGGCGCCGGGCTCGATCGCCGTCGTCTCGTGCACGCGCGCCCCGGCGGCGGGCTCGACGGCGGACGACGGGGCCGGCACGTCCCGGACCGGAGTGCCGCGGCGCAGGTCCAGCGCCGTGGTGTCCCGGTACCCCGGGACCGTCCCGTCCCGACCGTCCTCCGTCATGCCCACCACGGTGATCGATGCTGCCCCCTGCGGGCGTCCGCTCAGGCCTCCGACGCGCCCGCGGCGGGCAGGTCGGCCACGAACTCGGCCAGCCAGGCGCGGAAGCCGGGGCCGAGGTCCTCCCGCTCGCTGGCCAGCTGGACGACGGCCTTGAGGTAGTCCAGCCGGTCGCCGGTGTCGTAGCGGCGGCCCGAGAACACCACCCCGTGCACCGGCTCGCCGCGCTCGACGAGGGTGGCCAGGGCGTCGGTCAGCTGGATCTCGCCGCCGCGGCCGGGCGCGGTCTCGCGCAGGACGTCGAAGACCTCGGGGGCCAGCACGTAGCGGCCGATGATCGCCAGGCTGCTCGGCGCCTCGTCGACCGGCGGTTTCTCGACCAGGCCGGTGATCGCGACGACGTCGGTGCCACCGGGCTCGACGGCGACCGCGCCGTACTTGTCGATGTTCTCCCGGCCGACGTCGAGCAGCGCCACCACCGAGCCGCCGTGCTCGGCCTGCACCTGCAGCATCTGCTCGAGCAGGTGGTCGCGGGCGTCGATGATGTCGTCGCCGAGCAGGACGGCGAACGGCTCGTCGCCGACGAAGGCGGCGGCCTGCAGCACCGCGTGGCCGAGCCCGCGCGCCTCGCCCTGGCGGACGAAGTGCACCTGGGCGATTTCGGTGGACGCGTGCACGGCGGCCAGCCGGGCGGCGTCGCCCTTCTTCTCCAGCGCGGTCTCGAGCTCGGGGTGGCGATCGAAGAAGTCCTCGATCGCGGCCTTGTTGCGGCCGGTCACCATGAGCACCTCGCCGAGCCCGGCGCGCGCGGCCTCCTCGACGATGTACTGGAGCGCGGGCCGGTCGACCACCGGCAGCAGCTCCTTGGGCACCGCCTTGGTGGCCGGCAGGAAACGGGTCCCCATCCCGGCGACGGGGATGACGGCCTTCCGCGTCGGGCGGGTGCTCGGAGTCGGCATGCGCGCGAGCCTAGTGACCCGGCACCGGAGCCCCCCGCGCGGTGCCGTCGGGCCGCCGCCGGCCGGGGATCGGGTCGTCGCCGGCGACACGCGCGCGGACACGCCGTCCGCGTCACCGTGCGGGGGCGGTCGGACCGGGACTCCGGGCGGGCTGGCTAGCCTGCGCCGGTGACCTCCGCGGACGACGTGACCGAGGCCAAGGTCGCCCTCCGCGCGCGGTTCCTCGCCCGCCGGGAGGCCCGCTCCGCCGAGGAGCGCGCCGCCGCCAACGCCGCGATCACCACCGCCCTGCTGCGCGGCCTGGCCGGCACGCGCACGCTGGCCGCCTTCGCCCCCGACCCGACCGAGCCCGGCGCGGGCCGGCTGCCGGCGGCCTTCACCCAGTTGCGCTCGCGGGTGCTGCTCCCCGTGGTGCCGGGCGACGGCCGCGAGCTGTCCTGGGCCGTCGACACCGGCCGGCTGGCCCCGGGCCGCTTCGGGCTGCTGGAGCCGGTCGGCCCGCGGCTGGGACCGACCGCGATCGGCGCGGCGGACGTCGTCGTCGTCCCCGCGGTGGCGGTGGCCCGGACCGGGGTGCGCCTGGGCCGTGGCGGCGGGTACTACGACCGCGCGCTGCAGCACGTGCGGCCCGACGCGCGGCTGGTGGCCCTCGTCTTCGACGACGAGCTGGTCGACGAGCTCCCCGTGGAGCCGCACGACAAGCGGGTCACCGCGGTGGTGACCCCCTCGGGCGGCTGGCTCGACCTGACCTGACCTGACCCGAGCCGGACCGGCCTCAGCCGTAGTCGGCGAGCAGCGGGACGTCCGGCCCGAGGCCGCCGGGCGGCCGGGCGTCGGGCTCATCGAGCGCGGACCCGGCCCCCTCCTGCATGCTCTCGGCGTGGTGCGTGATCAGTGCCCCCGCCCGAGGGGCTGGGCCACTGGTCCACCGGACCAAGGTGTCCCCGTCTTCCGACGCCGTAGGAGCTCCTCGTGTCACCGGAGATCGTCACCATCCTGGCGCTCGTCGCGATCTTCGCGATCGCGACGTTCCTGCCCATCAACATGGGGGCGCTGGCCTTCGTGGCCGCCTTCGTGGTCGGCACCTTGTCGGTCGGGCTGTCCACCGACGACATCCTCGGCGGTTTCCCGGCCGGGCTGGTGCTCACCCTGATCGGCGTCACGTACCTGTTCGCCATCGCGCAGAACAACGGCACCGTGGACCTGCTGGTCCGCGGGGCGGTGCGCATGGTGGGCGGGCACGTGGCCGCCATCCCCTGGATCATGTTCCTCGTCACCGCGCTGCTCACCGCCATCGGAGCGCTCTCCCCGGCTGCGGTCGCGATCATCGCCCCGATCGCCCTGACCTTCGCCGCGCGGCACGGGATCAGCCCGCTGCTCATGGGCATGATGGTCATCCACGGCGCCCAGGGCGGCGGCTTCTCCCCCATCAGCGTCTACGGCGTCACGGTCAACAGGATCGTCGAGGACGCGGGCCTGCCGAGCAACCCGTTGGCGGTCTTCTTGGGGGCGCTGGTCTTCAACATCGCCATCGCGCTGGTCCTCTTCTTCGTCCTCGGCGGCCGCCAGCTCATCGGGCGCAAGGTCGCCGCCGAGGGCGTGCCGCACACCGAGCACGCACACGGCACCCTCGTCCGCGGCCACGGCGCGGCCCCCGGGCCGGCCGTGGGCGGCGACGACGACGAGCACGTCCACCCCGACCGGCCGCAGCCGGTCACCCTCGACCAGGTCCTCACCCTCGTCGGGCTGCTCACGGTCGCCGTCCTGGCGCTCGTCTTCGACCTCGACATCGGGTTCGTCGCCATCACCGTTGCCGTCGTCCTCGCGCTGTTCTCCGCCCAGCAGCACAAGGGCGCCGTGGCCCAGATCAGCTGGTCGACCATCCTGCTCATCGCCGGCGTACTGACCTTCGTGTTCGTGCTCGAGGAGGCCGGCACCATCGACTACGTCGGCGACGCGGTGATCGGGCTCGGCGTGCCGCTGCTCATCGCGCTGCTGCTTGCCTACATCGGCGGGGTGGTGTCGGCCTTCGCCTCGTCGACGGCGATCATCGGGGTCGCCATCCTGCTCGCGGTGCCGTTCCTCGAATCCGGAGCCATCAGCGCGGTCGGCGTGGTCGTGGCCCTGTCCGTCGCCTCCACGATCGTCGACGTGAGCCCGTTCTCCACCAACGGCGCCCTCGTCCTGGCCAACGCGCAGGACGTCGACAGGGACCGCTTCTACAAGCAGATCCTGGGCTACGCCGGGATCGTCGTCGCCGTCGGGCCGCTGCTGGCCTGGCTGGTCTTCGTCGTCCCCGGCTGGCTCTAGACCCCGAGAGAGAGGCCCCCGTGCCCGGACCGCTGGACGGCGTCCTCGTCGTCGACCTGACCCGCGCCCTCGCCGGGCCGCACGCCGGGATGATGCTCGGCGACCTCGGCGCCCGCGTCATCAAGGTGGAGAACCCCGGCAGCGGGGACGACACCCGCGGCTGGGGGCCGCCGTTCCTCCAGCCCGAAGGAGCCGACCGGGAGTCGACCTACTTCCTGTCGACCAACCGCAACAAGGAGTCGGTCACCCTCGACCTCAAGGACGACGGCGACAAGGAGCTGCTGCGCGAGCTCGTCCGCCGGGCCGACGTGCTGCTGGAGAACTTCCGGCCCGGCACGCTGGCCCGGCTGGGCTTCGGCACCGAGGTGCTCGAGCAGCTCAACCCGCGGCTGGTCACCCTCTCGATCAGCGGCTTCGGCCACGACGGCCCCGAGGGTGGGCGGGCCGGCTACGACCAGATCGCCCAGGGCGAGGGCGGGCTGATGTCCCTGACCGGGGCCGGCCCGGACGACCCGCAGCGGGTCGGCGTCCCGATCGGCGACCTGCTGGCCGGCATGTACGGCGCCTACGGGGTGCTGGCCGCGCTGATCGAGCGGCAGCGGACCGGCCGCGGCCAGGTCGTGCGCACCTCCCTGCTGGCGGCCATCGTCGGCGTGCACGCCTTCCAGGGCACCCGGTGGACGGTGGCCGGCGAGGTCGGCCGCGCGCAGGGCAACCACCACCCCTCGATCGCGCCGTACGGGTTGTTCCACTGCAGGGACGGCAGCGTGCAGCTCTCCTGCGGGTCGGAGGGGCTGTGGCGGCGGCTGTGCACCGAGTTCGGCCTCGACGCGGAGGCGCCGGGGCTGGCCACCAACAGCGAGCGGGTGGCCAACCGGGCCCAGGTGATCGAGCTGCTGGAGCGCGCGTTCGCCGACCACTCCCCCGAGGAGCTGCTGGCCCGGCTGGCCGACGCCGGCATCCCGGCCGGCAAGGTGCGCACGCTCGACGAGGTCTACACCTGGGACCAGACGCTGTCGCAGGGCCTGCTGATCGACGTCGAGCACGCCACGCTCGGCCGGCTGCAGCTGCCCGGCCCGCCGCTGCGCTTCTTCGCCCCGGGTCCCGACGGCGAGACCGAGACGACCCGCCGCGAGCACGCCGCGCCGCCGGTGCTGGGGTCCTCCGACGAGGCGATCCGGGCCTGGCTGGCGCAGTGACCCGCTCGCTCGACGCCCGGGGGCTGCGCGACCTGGTCCTCGACCCCGGCTCCTGGAAGAGCTGGGACTCCCCCGTCCCCGTCGGCGACGTGCCGGAGTCCTACGCCGCCGAGCTGGCCCGGGCCGCGGAGCTGACCCGGCAGGACGAGTCGATCACCACCGGGGAGGGGCTGCTCCGCGGCCGGCGGGTCGCCGTGATCGCCGGGGAGTTCGGGTTCCTCGCCGGGTCGATCGGCGTGGCCGCCGCGGACCGGCTCATCACCGCGGTCGAGCGGGCCACCGAGGAGGGGCTGCCGCTGCTGGCCGCCCCGGTCTCCGGCGGCACCCGGATGCAGGAGGGCACCGTCGCCTTCCTGCAGATGATCGGCATCACCGCGGCCATCGCCCGGCACAAGGAGGCCGGGCTGCCCTACCTGGTCTACCTGCGGCACCCCACGTTCGGCGGCGTCCTGGCCTCGTGGGGGTCGCTCGGGCACGTGACCATCGCCGAGCCCGGCGCGTCGATCGGCTTCCTCGGCCCGCGGGTCTACCAGGCGCTCTACGGCGAGCCGTTCCCCGAGGGCGTGCAGACCGCCGAGCACCTCGCCGAACACGGGCTCATCGACGCCGTCGTCCCGTACGAGGAGATCGCCGAGGTCGCCGACCGGGCGCTTCGCGTGCTGGCCGCCCGGCAGACCTGGCACCGGGACGTCGCCGACGCCGAGCGGCCCACCGCCGAGGACGGCACCGATGCCGACGACCCCGAGGACGGGCGCAGCGCCTGGGCGGTGGTCACCGCCTCCCGCCGCGAGGACCGGCCCGGTGTGCGGCGGCTGCTGCGGACGGCGGCCACCGACGTCGTGGGCCTGTCCGGCACCGGCGCCGGTGAGAAGGACCCCGGGCTGCTGCTGGCCTTGGCGCGCTTCGGCGGTGCGCCGTGCGTCGTCCTGGGTCAGGACCGCCGCGGGCAGTCGCTGTCGGCGCCGCTCGGGCCGGCGGCGCTGCGGGAGGCCCGGCGCGGGATGCGGCTGGCCGCCGAGCTGCGGCTGCCGCTGGTCACCCTGATCGACACCCCCGGCGCGGCGCTGTCCAAGGAGGCCGAGGAGGGCGGCCTGGCCGCGGAGATCGCCCGCTGCCTGCAGGACCTGGTGATGCTGCGGGCGCCGACGCTGGCGGTGCTGCTGGGGCAGGGCACCGGCGGCGGGGCGCTGGCGCTCGCGCCGGCCGACCGGGTCCTGACGGCGGCCAACGGCTGGCTGGGTCCGCTGCCGCCGGAGGGCGCCTCGGCGATCGTGCACCGCACCGTCGACCGGGCCGGCGAGATGGCCGCGCACCAGGGCGTGCGGGCGACCGACCTGTGGCGGGCCGGGATCGTCGACCGCGTCGTCCCCGAGCGGCCGGACGCCGCCGACGAGCCGGTCGACTTCTGCCGGCGGCTGGGGCGGGTCCTCGGCGAGGAGCTGGCCGGCCTGCTCGGCCGGGACGACGGCGAGCGCTTCCGCACCCGGCTGCACCGGTACCGCCACCTGGGCCGCTGAGGTCCCGGCGACGACCAGCTGAGCTGGTCGTCGCCGGTCCTGGCTCACCACCGGTGCCGAGCCAGGACCCACGACGGTGAGCCAGGACGTCGGCCGACGGTGGCCAGCTCGAGGACGGACACCGGCAGCGGCTCGGGCACCCCCGGCCCGACGCCCGGCGCCGTTCGTGGCTTCCCGTCGGCCGGCGAGCACCCCGGCCGGCTCCCGCGGCGGTCAGCCGGCGTCCGCGCCCTCCCGCAGGCGCAGGCTGTGGTCGGGGTCGAGGCGGTCGAGCACCGCCTGCAGCGCGTTCCCGAGGTCGCGGGTCTGCTCGTCGGTGAGCGGGTCGAACAGCGCCGATCGGACGGCCTCGACGTGGCCGGGCGCGACCGACCGGACGACCTCCCAGCCGGCGTCGGTCAGCACGGCGACGTTGCCCCGGCCGTCCTCGGGCGAGGGCTCGCGGCGCACCCAGCCGCGTTCCTCCAGGCGGGCGACGGTGTGGGACAGCCGGCTCTGCGACTGGTTGGCCCGACGCGCGAGGTCGCTCATCCGCCGGCTGCGGCCAGGCGCCTCGGACAGCATGGCGAGGACGACGTAGGCGGCGTGGCTGAGGCCGGCGTCGCGCTGGAGCTGGGCGTCCAGCACCCGAGGGAGCAGCTCGGAGACGCTCAGCCACGTCCGCCAGATCCGCTGCTGCTCCTCGTCGAGCCACCGCTGCGCCACGTCCGGAACCGTAGTGGTGAGCGAGCCGGCTCCGGCCCGCCGGAGCTACCCCACGACGCGGATGGCGAGGGCGGCGATGTCGTCCTCGCGGTCGTAACGGACCGGGTCCAGCACGCGGTCCAGGATGGCGTCGGCCGGCAGGTGCTGCAGGCCGGTGAGCGTCCGGCCCAGCGCGGTGGTGCCCTCGTCGATGTCCTGGCCGGTGCTGCGGCGCTCGATGAGCCCGTCGGTGTAGAGCACCAGCGTGCTGCCCACGGGCAGGTCGGTCGTGTGGTCGCGGCGCGGCCGGGTGGGGTCGATGCCGACGAGCATGTCCGGTGGGGTGCGGAGCGCGACGGGAGGTCCACCGGCACCTCCCGGCTGAGACGGCTCCCGGTCGCGACCGGTGGGGTCACGACTCCGATCGAGCGGCTCCACCCTGACCTAGACGGGCGCTCACACGGTGTGACACAAGCCGTTCACCAGCGCGGACACCCACCTGCCCGGGTCACCGGAGCGGGATCTCCTGCTCCGGACCGCGCTCGTCGTCCCCGCGGGGACCGTGCCACCGACGATCGGTCTCGGCGATGGGGACGTCGTTGATGCTGGCCTCACGACGGCGCATGAGGCCGCGCTCGTCGAACTCCCACAGCTCGTTGCCGTAGCTGCGGAACCACTGGCCCCCGGCGTCGTGCCACTCGTACTGGAAGCGGACGGCGATGCGGTCGTCGGTGTACCCCCACAGGCTCTTGCGCAGCACGTAGTCGAGCTCGCGCTCCCACTTGCGGGTCAGGAAGGCGACGATCTCCGCCCGGCCGGCCAGGAACTCGTCGCGGTTCCGCCAGACCGAGTCCTCGGTGTACGCCAGGCTCACCCGGTGCGGGTCGCGGGTGTTCCAGGCGTCCTCGGCGGCCTGCACCTTGGCCAGCGCGCTGGCGCGGTCGAACGGCGGGAACGGCGGGCGGGGCTCGGTCACGGTGGCGCTCTCCTCCTCGAGGCCGGGGCCTCGGATCCTCCCCCGCTTCCCGGTGAGCCGCCCGGCCGGAGGATCGCATCGGCCCGACCGCCGGCAGACCCGTGACCGACGTGATCGGAACGGTGCAGCCCGGGCCCTGCCCACCGCCGCCGGGCCCGATCGGCGCTGCGTGTCGTCGGCCGCACGTGGACGGACGCGTCCGCGGCGCGCATCATTGGCAGTCGCTGGGCGAGAGTGCCAGCCCGGCCCGTCCGACGAGGAGTACCCGCACCGTGCCCACGTACCAGTACGCCTGCACCAACCCCGACGGCAAGCACCAGTTCGAGGTGGTGCAGAGCTTCACCGACGCCCCGGTGAGCGAGTGCCCCGAGTGCGGCAGCCCGGTGCGCAAGGTCTACGGCTCGGTCGGCGTGGTCTTCAAGGGCTCGGGCTTCTACCGCACCGACAGCCGCTCCAAGGCATCGTCGAGCGAGTCCGGCTCGTCGTCCAACGGCACGAAGGACGCCGCGCCCGCCGCCGCGGGCAACTCGTCGTCATCGAGTTCGACGTCGTCCTCGGGCTCCTCCTCGTCCAGCGGCTCCAGCACCTCCAGCAGCAGCGCAGCCGCCGGCTGACCTCCGGTCCACAGGCGGGCGCCCCCTCCACAGCTCGGCGTCCTACGCCCCGCCGTCGGCCGCAGGCGGCCAGCGTGGACCCATGGTCCGTCTCCGCCGCCCGCGCCGGCCCCTGCACACCGCCCGGCAGGTCCTCGCCGCGATGCTCGTCGCGGCCGCGCTCGTCCTGGCCCTGCGCCCGGCCCCGGCGCCGGCCCGCGCGCCGGCGCTCGTCCCGGTCGTCGTCGCCGCGGCCGACCTGGCACCGGGCGCCGTCCTCACCGCGGAGGACCTCGCCGTCGCCGCCTATCCCCCGGCCCTGCGCCCCACGGGGACGGTCGCGGACCCGGCCGACGTCGTGGGCCGGGCGCTGACCGGCGGTGTCCGGTCCGGCGAGCCGCTGACCGACGCCGGCCTGGCCGGGGCCGCCCTCACCGACCAGCTCGCCGCCGGGCAGGTCGCCGCGCCGGTGCGCCCCGCCGACCTCGCGGTCAGCGCGCTCGTGCAGCCCGGCGACCGGGTCGACGTCCTGGCCACTGCGCCGGGCGCGGCGCAGGCCGAGGTCGTCGCCGCCGGGGCACCCGTCCTGGCCACCCCGGGGCCGGACGACGACGGCCTGCTGCTGCTCGCCGTCGACGACGCCACCGCAGCCCGGCTCGCCGCCGCGGCCACCACCGCGACGCTGACGCTGAGCCTGCCGCCACGCGCCTCTCCGGGTGCTGCACCGGCCACGCCGCGTGTGGGTGGGTGACGCCCGTGCTCAGGGGTCCGAGGACTTCCTGCTGCGCGGCGACGTCGTCGAGCCCGCCGCCGCCGTCGTCATCGGTGCGGCGTCCACCGCCGTCGTCGGCCAGTTCGCCGAGTCGCTCTGACGCCGCGGGTCGGCCTCGCCGGTGACCGCGGGGAGCTCGGCAGCACGTTCAGGGTCGACGGACGGGTGTCCACGTGAGGCGCGTCCGTCAGCCGGCTGGTCACCTTCGTGCTGACCGCGGCGGTCGTCCACTTCGTCGTCGTGCTCCCTGTGAGTGGTGGGGGCAGGAGGGTCCTTACTCAGTCGCTGCCCCAGTGCGGCGGGCGGTCCTCGAGGTAGCGCCGGTCGGCGGCCGGCAACTCCTCGGGGCGCTCGCCCCAGCCGACGTCCCGGTCGTCGGGAGCCCGCTCGGCGGGGGCCGCCGGAGCGGCGCGCGGCGGCTCGGCCACCGGCCGGCCCAGCCCCTCGAGGACCTCCGCGGCGGGCAGCGCGGCCAGTGCGGCCCCGGGCACCGCCAGCTTGCTGCCCCGGGTGCCCGAGCCGACCACGACGAGGTCGGCGGCCGCGACGTCCGGGTCGACCAGCACCGGCCAGGACGGCGGCAGCCCCAGCGGGGTGATGCCCCCGTACTCCATGCCGCTCTCGGCGACGGCGACGTCCTGCGGCGCGAAGGAGACCTTGCGGGCACCGAGGTGGCGGCGCACCAGGCCGTTGACGTCGGCGCGGGTGGTCGCCGGGACCAGGCAGGCGGCCAGCTCGGTCTGCCCGGCGCGGCGCGCGGCGACGACCACGCAGTTCGCCGAGACCTCCAGCGGTACGCCGTAGGCCTCGGCGAAGGCGGCGGTGTCGGCCAGGTCGGCGTCGATCTCGGCGACCCAGGCGGGCGCGGTCAGCGCGCCCAGCGCCGCGGCCACCGGAGCGGCGAGCAGCTCGGGGCGTCCGGCGGCGGGGGTCCAGGTCAGCGTTCCGAGCCGGGGGGCGGTCGAGGAGTCCACGGGGACGATCCTGCCCCGGTGGCCGGATCGTCGCGGCGAGCGGCCGGATCCCCGCTGGTCCGGCACTCCCCCGCCCCGCAGGATGGGCCCATGATCGGCCAGCTGCACTCCGTCGTCATCGACGCGCCGGACGCGTACGCCCTCGCGACCTTCTACGCCGACCTGCTGGGGATGGAGGTCAGCAAGGGCTCCCCGGGCGACGACTGGGTCGTCGTCACCGGCCAGGGGTACCGGCTGGCGTTCCAGCAGGCGCCGGACCTGCGGCCGCCGGACTGGCCGGACCGGGAGCGACCCCAGCAGTTCCACCTCGACGTCCGGGTGGCCGACATCGGGGAGGCCGAGCCGAAGGCGCTCGCGCTGGGCGCCCGGAAGCTCCCCGGTGGCGGGGGCGACTTCCGCGTCTACGCCGACCCGGTCGGCCACCCCTTCTGCCTGGTCTGGGACGCCGCGTGAGTGCCGACCTGCCCGCGGTCGACCTGGACTCCGCCAGCCGGTTCGTCGCCGCCACCGGGTTCCAGGTCGGCGAGGTCGGTGCCACGCGCGTGACCGGGACGGTCCAGGTCGGGCCGGAGCAGCACACCCCCTGGGGCGTCGTCCACGGTGGGCTCTACTGCGCCGTCATCGAGTCGGCGGCCAGCATCGGGGCCAGCGTCGCGGTGGCCGACGCCGGGCAGTTCGCCGTCGGCGTCAACAACAACACCGACTTCATCCGCTCCATGACCGAGGGCCGGCTCGACGTCGTCGCCGAGCCGGTGCAGCAGGGCCGCACCCAGCAGCTCTGGCAGGTGCTGCTGACCCGGGCCGACGACGGCAAGCTCGTCGCCCGTGGCCAGGTCCGGCTGCAGAACGTGCGGCGACCCGGCGCGTGATCGACGACACCCTGCGGGCCGCGGCCCCGTCCCGAGCCTGCGAGGGGTGAGGAGGACGGGGTCCTTCCACCTGCAGGCGAGCCGGGCGGCGCGGGCGCTGCTCGCCGCCCGGGCGGTCGCGGCGGCCCACGGGGTCCGCGCCGACGAGGCGCGGGTGCTGCAGGACGGCGTCAACGTCGTCGTCCACCTGGCGCCGGCGCCGGTCGTGGCGCGGGTGGCGACGCTGACCCCGCTGTTGCGACCGACGCCGCTGCGCTCGTTCGCCCGCGAGGTCGCCGTCGCCGGGGCCCTCGCCGCGGCGGGCGCGCCGGTCGTCCCGCCCAGCGACGTGCTGCCGCCCGGGCCGCACCGGTACGCGGGTCTCGAGCTCTCCTTGTGGCGCTACGTCGAGGTCCTGCCGGTGGCGCCGTCCCCCGCCGACGTGGCCGCGGCGCTCCCCCAGCTGCACGGGTACCTGGCCGCGCTGCCGGTGGACGGCGCTCCGCTGGACACCCCGCTGGACGACCTCGCCCGGTTCGCGTCCCTCGGCCGGGCGTGGGGCGCTCCCCCGGCGCAGCTGGAAGGCCTCCGGGACCGGCTGGCGGAGCTCCGTCCGCGACTGGGTGGCGAGGTGCAGCCGCTGCACGGCGACGCCCACCCGGGCAACCTGCTGGCCACTCCCGACGGCTGGCGGTGGACCGACCTGGAGGACACCTGCGCCGGTCCGCGCGCCTGGGACCTCGCCTGCCTGCGCAACACCTCGCGACTGGACGGCCGAGCGGCGCTGGACGCGCTGCCGGACGCCCCGACCGACGCCGAGCTCGCGCCGTGGCTGGAGTTGCGCCGGCTGCACGCCGCCGCGTGGACGCTGGTCGCCGCGACCGGCCGGCGGGTGGACCCTCTGCAGGATCCCGCCGCGAGCTCGCGCGTGGTGGGGGGCAGAGGGGGCCTTCCTCAGGCCAGCGGCAGCGCCGGTTCGCGGTAGGTGGTGCCGGCCACCGCCGGTGGCAGGACGTCGGGGTCGATGACGACCGAGAACAGCGCGCGCGGGTCCTGGAGCGTGGCCGGCGGGCGGGCGGCGGCGCGCGGCACGACGCGGTCCCAGCGCGCGGGACGGCGGTGCGGCAGCAGCTCGCGACCGTCGAACAGGTAGTCCCCGAGCACCTCCCCGAGCAGCAGCCCGGCGCCGTGCTCGATCGGCAGCGCGACCGGGTCGCCGGGGCGGACCTCGTCGAGGAAGGTCGAGAGCTGGCGCAGGTCCTTGGCCGGGCGACGTCCGGAGATCTCCTTGGCCAGCGCGCGCAGCTCGGCCGGGGCCAGTCCGGTGGCGTCGACGTCGATGCCGGACTGGGTGCCCAGCCCGACCAGACCGGCGGCCAGGCACGCGCCCAGCTCGTTGTGCGCGCGGGGACGCACCACCCACACCCGCGTCCCCTCCGGCGGCGGCGGCGGGGGGAGGTCGTCGGGCTCGGGCCAGACGTAGGGCAGGTCTTCGGGCTCGGCGCCGAAGAGCGGCCGGAGCAGCGGGCGGTAGAAGTCCGGCTCCTTGGCCAGCAGGTTCGACCGGTGCGACAGGTGGACAGCCTCGTCGCCGATCCAGGAGGGCAGCATCCCGGCGCGGGCCAGCTCCTCCTGCGGGACGCCGACCACGTCGGGGGCGAACTCTGCGATCAGGGTGTGCGTGGTGTCGGCGAAGCCGCGCTCCCGCCACACGCGGACCATCGCCAGTCCGTAGGCCACCAGCGCCGGAGTGCGGCCGCGCCACATGCGGACCACGGGGTGCGAGGTCCAGCCGTAGTCCGGCAGCTCGAGGGCCCGCAGCACCTGGAGGGTCTCCACCCGCTGCTTGCCCAGGCGGGGCGAGTCCAGGAGGCGGGCGCTCTCCTCGAAGTCGGCCACCGGCAGGAAGGTCTGCATCGCGCCTGCTCCTTCCCGGGCCGATGCGCGGTCAACCGCCGCGTGGCCTCCCTGCAGGTGGGAGGACCCCGTCCTCCCCGAGAAGGACCCCGTCCTCCCCGAGAAGGACCCCGTCCTCCCCCGCCTTCGCAAGCTCAGGCCGGGGCCCGGGACGGGGCCGATCCGGCTCAGGGCGGCGCCCTGGACGGGGCCGTGGTGGGAGGTCGGCGGGTCCTCCATCCAGAGCCGTGAGCGCAGCCTCCCAGCGGGCGCGGCGCGCGGCGTCGTCCTGGTCCCACCACGCGGTGCCGCGCTCCCCCAGCCCGGTCTTGGCCAGCTGCACCCTGGCGCGGGCGGCGGCCAGCGCGGCGCCGTCCCCGGCTCGACCGGCCGAGCGGACCGCCGAGCGCGCGACGCCGAGGTGGTGCAGCAGCCGGGCGCGGACGTCGTCGGGCAGCGCCGGGTCGGCCGCCCGCCAGCGCCGGCCGTCGACGACCAGCCAGCGGCCGTCCTCGCTGCCCACCGGGCGGCCTCCCTGCAGGGGCCCGGCGCGAGCTCGCGAGCGCTGGGGGGCAGGGTGGTCCTTGCTCTCCCGGGTCACGCAGCGACGCGGCGGACGAGGTCGGGCAGCACCGTCCCCAGCGGGGCGTCCACCCGGACGTCGACCTTCGCGTCGCCGCGGGTCGGGCCGAGGTTGACCAGCCCGACGGGGATGCCGAGCTTCTCCGCGCGCAGCACGAACCGGTAGCCGCTCATGACTGTCAGCGAGGAACCCAGCACCAGCAGGGAACCGGCCTGCTCGACCATCGCGAAGCAGGTGTCCACGCGGTCCCGCGGCACCGTCTCGCCGAAGAAGACGACGTCGGGCTTGAGCGGGCCGCGCCCGCAGGCCGCGCAGTCGACCATGACGAACCCGTCGAGCAGCTCGTCGGGCAGCTCGGCGTCGCCGTCGGGGTTGACCTCGTCGACGTGCGGCCCGAAGTGCGGGTTGACCGCCCGCAGCCGCTCGTGCAGCTGGCCGCGGTCGGCGACGTCCCCGCAGGCCAGGCAGACGGTGCGGTCCAGCCCGCCGTGCAGCTCGAGGACGTCCCGCGCGCCGGCGGCCTGGTGCAGCCCGTCGACGTTCTGGGTGATGACGCCGCCCACCAGGCCGGCCCGCTGCAGGTCGGCGACCGCGGCGTGCCCGGCGTTGGGCCGCGCCTCGCGGATCTGCGGCCAGCCCACGAAGCTGCGCGCCCAGTAGCGGTGCCGGCCGCGCGGGTCGCGCAGGAAGGTCTGGTAGGTCATCGGCGTGTGCCGGCGCAGCGACCCGGTCGCCCCGCGGTAGTCGGGGATGCCGGAGTCGGTGGACAGCCCGGCACCGGAGAGCACGACGGTATTCCCGTCCCCCACGAGGCCGGCGAGGGCGTCGAGGGTGCCGGGGTCTGCAGCGGCCGGGTCGACGGCGGTGGGGACGGCGGTCACGCCGCCATGGTCCCCCTCGTCGTCCACCCGCGCCGGAGGCTCAGGGGGCGGTGACCTCGCGGTCCAGCCGGCCCAGCAGGTCCTCGTACACGCGGCGCAGCCCCTTGGGCGCGAAGGTGCGCTCGAAGAAGCCGCCGATGCCGCCGGCGCCGTCCCAGGTGGTGCGCACGCGGACGGTGGTCAGCCCGGCGTCGACCGGGTGCAGCGTCCATGTGGTCACCATCGACGAGCGGGTGTCGCTCTCGACCAGGGTGTCGGGGTCGGGCTGGCTGACCTCGACCAGCTGGTCGCGCACCCGCTTGGAGGTGGCGGCGAACCGCCAGGCGACGCGGGTGCCCGCGCCGTGACCACCGGCCTCGACCCGGTAGTCGCTGAACTGCTCGGGGAGCACCCGTCGGCGCGTCCCCTCGTAGTCGACGAGAGCGGACCGCACCCGGTCCACCGGCGCCGTGACGACCCGTTCTGCGGTGGCGACGACCTGACCCATGCCCACCATCCTGCCGCCGTCCTCACCGCGGCCCGACGCCGGTGCTGCGCCGACCCGGCCGACCTGCAGAATCGCACCGCCGCCGTCCCGCCCCAGGAGGAGCCGTGACCACACCGCCGCTGCCCAGCGTCCCGTCCGAGCTGACCCTGCAGGAGCGCGACCGGTTCCTCCTCGGTCTGGCCGTCGAGCAGGCACGCATCGGCTGGGAGGAGGGCGGCGTCCCGATCGGGGCGGCGCTGGTGGACGGCGACCGGGTGCTGGCCGTCGGGCGGAACCGCCGCGTCCAGATGGCCAGCGCGATCCGGCACGGGGAGACCGACTGCATCGAGCGGGCCGGCCGGCTGCCGGCGTCGGTCTACCGCCGCAGCGTCCTCTACACGACCCTCTCGCCCTGCCTCATGTGCGCGGGGACGGCGCTGCTCTACGACATCCCGCGCATCGTCGTCGGGGAGAACCGCAGCTTCCAGGTCTCCGAGGAGCTGCTCCGCTCGCGCGGCGTGCAGGTCGACGTGCTGGACGACCCGGACTGCCTCGCGCTCATGGAGCGGATGCTGGCCGAGCGGCCGGAGCTGTGGCTCGAGGACATCGGGGAGGAGTCGTGACCGCGCCCGGGCACCCGGCTCCCCCGGTCCCCGACGCGGAGGTCGTCGACCCGGACTACCCGGTCACGCCGGTCCCGGCGCACGCGCGGAAGTCGTTCTTCTCGATCGCCGTGGTCCTTCTCGGCTTCACCGTCTTCACCCCGACGATGCTGGCCGGCGCGACGCTGGGGCCGGCGTTCGCCTTCGACGACCTGGTGCTCGTCATCCTCGCCGGCTCCCTGATCCTCGGCGTCTACGTGGCCGTGATGGGCTGGGTCGGCGCGCGGACCGGGCTCACCACCGTGGTCATGGCCCGCTACACGCTGGGCACCCGGGGCGCGAAGCTGGCCTCGATCCTGCTGGGCGGCACGCAGATCGGCTGGTACGGCGTCGTTGTCGGCACCATCGGCGACCTGACCGCCGAGGCGCTGGGCTGGCGCTCCTACGGCGCCCGGGCGGCGGTCATGGTCGTGACCAGCGTGCTCATGTGCGCCACGGCCTACTGGGGCTACCGCGGCATGTACTGGGTGTCGCTGGTCTCCACCCCGTTGATCCTCGTCCTGGCGTTCTGGGTGGTCGGCCGGTCACTGCAGGAGGTCGGTGGCCTGGACGGGCTGACCGGTGTCCGCCCGACGGCGTCGATGGCCGTCGCCGTGGCGGTCACCACCGTCGTCGGCACGTTCGTGTCCGCCGGCACCCAGGCGCCCAACTGGACCCGGTTCGCGCGGCGCGGCTCGCACGCGGTCTGGGCCTGCGTGATCGGCTTCCTCGTCGGCAACGGGCTCATGGTGTTCTTCGGCGCGATCGGGGCGCTGACCTTCGGCGAGGGCGACTTCGTCCTCGTGCTCTACCAGCTCGGGCTGGTCGGCTGGGGTCTGGTGCTGCTGTTCGGCAACCTCTGGAAGAGCAACGCCGACACCGCCTACGCCTTCGGGGTGGCCGGCGCCGAGCTGTTCGACCGTCCCAGCAAGGGCCCGTTCGTGATCGGCGGTGCGGTGATCGGCACCGTGCTCGCGCTCACCGGCGTGCAGAACCACCTGGTCGAGTACCTGGGGCTGCTCGGCACGTTCATCCCCCCGCTGGGCGGCGTCATCATCGGCGACTTCCTCGCTCGCTGGCGGCGGCGCGGCATCCCCGCCGGCACCGCCCCGCCCCCGGTGCGGTGGCCGAACCTCCTCGCCTACGCGGTGGCCGCGTTCCTCGCCTGGCTCAGCGGCGAGCTCGGCATCGGGATCCCCCCGGTCATCGGCATCGTGGTGGCCATCGCGCTGTCGACGGCGCTGTCCCGGGTGGGCTCCCCCGGCGGCACGCCGGTCGGCGCGGGTCGCGGCCCGGCGTGATCAGAGTCACCGTCAGCCCGGCTCGCGCGCCGGGTATGGCAAAGCGGTGACCGTCTCGCTCTCGACGACCCGCACCGGCTCGGGTGAACCGCTCCTGCTGCTGCACGGCATGGGCAGCTCACGGCGCGACTTCACCGCCGTCGCCGACCTGCTCGCCGAGCGCTTCGACGTCCTCAACGTCGACCTGCCGGGCGTGGGGCGGTCCCCGGTGCTGGAGCGGCGGCCCACGGTCGCCGCCATCACCGACGCGGTCGAGCGGACCCTCGACGCGGCGGGCGTCGGCTCGGTGCACGTGCTCGGTAACTCGCTCGGCGCCCGGGTCGCGCTCGAGCTGGCCGTCCGCGGCCGCGCGCGGTCGGTCGTCGCCATCGCGCCGTCGGGGCTCAACGTGCCCCGTGAGCGGGCGTTCCAGGGCACCGGCATGGCCCTGGCCCGGGTGGTCACGCGCACGACGGCACCGCTGGTCGAGCCGCTGTCGCGGTCGGCGCCGGGCCGCGCCACCCTGCTCGCGCCGCTCAAGGCCCGCGCGTGGTCGACGTCCCCCGAGGAGGCCATCGGCGCGCGGGAGGGCTTCGCCGACTCCCGTGACTTTTGGCGCACCCTGCTGTGGGGGCTGCTGCTCGACGTGCCGCGTGGCCTGGACCGCATCGACTGCCCGGTCACCCTCGTGCAGGGCGTGGCCGACTGGGTGGCGTCGGGGCAGACGGTGCGCTACCTGCCGCTGGTCCCGGGATCCCGGTTCCGCCCGCTGCTGTGGGCCGGGCACGCACCCCAGTCGGACCGGCCGCGGACGATCGTCCGGCTGGTCGAGGAGGCCGCCCGCAGGGCCGGTCAGCCCGCGGACTCCTCGGCGTTGAGGTACGAGCAGCGGAACCGGGCACCGGACATCGCCTCGGTGAAGAGCGCCTCCCAGGCCGGGTCGTCCGACGCGAAGGCCGTGTAGACGCGGTCCTCGAGCACGACCGGCAGCCCGTCGGCCCCCGCGTACGAGCGGCGCAGCAGCACGCGCGTCCGCCCGTCGACCTCGTCGTGCGCCGGCGCCCAGCGGGCACGGGCGACCGCGTCGGCGAGCTGGGCCTGCGGGCCGGTGAGCCGCCGGCGGTCGGCGGCCGGCGGGACGGCCGGTCGGGTGGACCAGACGCCCAGGGCGTAGAGCAGCAGGCCGACGAGCGCCAGCAGGACCACCAGCTCGACCAGCAGGACGACCACGGGGACGACGGTAGCCACCTCGGGGCGCCGGGGGCGGGGTCCAGCGGCCCGCCCGCTAACCTCGACCGGTACGCCCCGGTCGGCCCCGCGCCGACGAGCCCCCGTAGCTCAGGGGATAGAGCATCGGTTTCCTAAACCGTGTGTCGCAGGTTCGAATCCTGCCGGGGGCACCACAAAGGTGCTGGTCAGCGGCTAGTCGCGCGCCAGATGCGGGCCACAGGGGCGTCGGGTCGGGGCTCGGTCAGCACCTGGTCAGCACGAGCGGCGTCCAAGCGGTCGGCGACCGCGTCCAGCTCGTCGGGGAACAGGTGGCCGTAGCGGTCCAGCGTCATCTGCGCCGAGGCGTGGCCCAGCATCGACTGCACCCCCTTCACCGACGCGCCGGAGGCGATGGCGAGGGATGCGGCGGTGTGCCGGAGCTCGTGCGGGGTGAGGCCCGAGAGGCCGACGGCATGGGCCGCCCGGTCGAACCAGTCGCGTCGGAAGTTCTGGACCCGCAGCGGCGTGCCGGCCCGGGAGGCGAAGACCAGGTCGGCCGGCGCTTTGCCGGCGAGCTGGCGGCCGAGGTCCTCGCGGATGAAGCGGGGCACCACGACCGACCGGTGCTGATGGGTCTTCGGCGTACCGAAGACCATCCCGCCGTCAACTTCGGTGACCGCCTCAACGACGTCGATGCGCCCCCTGAGCGACTCCACGCGGCGCGCACGCAGGCCGGTCAGCTCTCCCCACCGGAGACCGGTGTAACCGGCCACCAGGACCATCAGGCGGTGCGGGCCGCAGCCGTCGGCCAGGTCGGCGAGCTGCTGGTGGGTGAGGTAGCGGCGGTCGGACTTCGGCAGGCGGGGTAGGCCGACCCCGGTGGCCGGGTTCCGCGCCAGCCGGTTGTCCCTTACCGCGTCGTCCAGCATCGAGGACAGCAGGTGATAGGCCTGCCGGGTTCTGGACGCCGACAGTTCCGCGCGCATCGCGGCCACCCAGGCGACGACGTCGCTGTGCCTGATCCTGGTGAGCGGGACCGTGTTCCAGGTCGGGAGGACACGGGTGGCCAACAGTGACCGGTAGGACGACAGGGTCTTGGGCTTGAGGTGGACCCGGCCGGCGATCCAGGTCTCGGACCACTGGCCTACCGTCATCTTCGACCGACTCGGGTCGACCCAGGTGTCGTTCCTGATGGCCGCCTTCTGCTCCTGCTCCCACAGGTCGGCATCCCGCTTGCGGTGGAAGTTCCCGTTCGTGTGCTGCTTGCCGGCGACGTCGCGATAGAAGCCGACCCACTTGTCCCCACGCTTGTATGCCATCGCTCACCCCTCTGGTTTGGTCGCACGCCGGTAGGACGCCTCGGTCCGCGTCGAAGCGCGCCCAGCCTCGCGCGGTCGAGGACCTGGCACGAGAGTCCGCGGTCCGACTCCGACGTCGATCTGCGCCTCTGGAGCCGGGTCCCGCTCAGCCATGCCTTGATCGCGCCGTGAATCGATCCAGGCGCGCAGGTCGTCGCGGCGGTAGAGGACGCGGCGGCCGAGCCGGAAGCTGTGCGGGCCGGTGCCCAGGTGGCGCCAGTACCGCAACGTGGCGACCGGAGCTCGCAGCAGCAGGGCGGCTTCGGCGATGGTGAGCAGTTCGGCGGTGTGATCGGGGCCGGGGGTTTGGTCGGGCATGGCTGTCTCCGAGAGCTGGGCGGGTCCTGGCGGGCTGTCCACCTGTAGAAGGCGTCGTTTTCCGGCCATTGGTGACAGCTCACAGCCAACTTCTCCCGGTCGACCTCCTGTTTTCCTCCGGTGCGTCTCTGTGGCCGGTGACTGGGCAGGTGAGAGCCGCCGATGTGACGGCCCGCCGTCGGGGCCGGTGCTCGGTGGTGGCGTCCGGCGGGAGGCCGACCTCCGGCAGGCACCTGCCGGAGGTCGGCGGATCCTTCAGTTGTTCCTCAGTTCTCCTGCAGTGCCCGCCCGCCCCGCCCGGCAGCACGCCGGGAAGCGACCCCGCTCACCAACCGAGGCTCGGGGTGACATCCCGCGCGGCCCGTGGCCCGTGGCGCTCGCACCCGGGCCGCGGGACAGGTGTGGGGTAGCCGGTCGATCCCGGCGTGGCGGCTCGGCGCTGGTGCTGCTCGGTGTCGTAGCGGTCGCGCCAGGCGTCGCGGGCGGCGGTGCGCCGGTCGGGCGGCTGGCCTGCGAACGCGGGGTCGGCCTGCAGGTCGGCGATGCGGGCCCGGGCGGCAGCCAGCTCGTGCCAGGTGGTGGCAACTGAGCGCTCGAGGGCAGTCAGCCGCCCGGCCGGGTCGGGTGCCCAGGCCAGCGGCCCGAGCGGGTCGAGCCGCTCAGCGCGGTGGCGCTGCGCCTCGGCCAAGGCAGCTTGGGCCTGTTCATCGGCTTGCCGGGCGGCCTTGGCGGCGATATGCAGCCCAGCGTGCCCTGGATGCTGCTGTTCGGTGGCCCGGCGGGCGACGGCGTCAAATGACCGCCACAGCGCGGGCCGGTCGTCGCCCCGGTCAGCCACCCGCGCGAGCTGCTTCACGTCGGTGGGCAGTCCGGGCAGATGCGGGCGCCACCGGTCGGCCCAACCGGCCAGCTGCTCACCGGCCCGGGCGACGGGCGCGCGCTTGAGACCCCACCAGCCGGGCCCATCCAGTACCAGCCGGGCTGCAGCGCGGGCGGTGCCGCGCTCGGCGTCCCAGGCGGCTAGCAGGCCGTCGCGGATGCGGTCGGCCTGCTCGGCGAGGAGAGTGTCGGCGGCCTGCACCCGCTGCGTGGCTCGCTGAGCGGCGTGAGCTACGTGCCGGGACCGGTCCTCCAGCCGGGCCAACTCGCCGGCGCGGGGCGCCTCCAGCGCCACGGCCTGGCGGAGCACGTCGCACCACGGCTCCAAGACGGCCAGCCGGTCGAGACAGCGCCGCTCGACCGTCCAGGCCGCGTGCAGGTCGGCCAGCAGCTGCCCGAGCGGGCGAGGTGCGGCGTAGCGGGCCGCCTCGGCGGCGGCGAGCTGCGCGGCGTGGCCGGGGCCGAGGTCAGTCCGGTCGCAGCTGAACACGGCGATCCACTGCTCGCGTGCGTCGGCTGGGTCGGTGGTGATCAGGTGGGCGGTGTTGGCGGTGCGGCCGCGGGTCATCCCGACATAGGCGGCCGCCGCGCCAGTGTGCTCGCCGACCACCAGGTGCGCCGCAGCGACGGTGTCGCCCTGCGCGCCGTGCGCGGTACTGGCGTAGGCGAGCTCCACGTGCGAGGTGACATAGCCAGCGGGCAGCACCCGCTCCCCCGCTGGGGTGACACCGGACGGGACGGCGTCGGTCGGGGTGACATCGGCCGGGATGACGGCCAGATCCCCGCCGTGGCCGATCGCGGTGACGGTCCAGACGTCGCGGTTGGCTACTCCGAGGTCGCGATCGTTTCGGCGGGTCGCGATCCGGTCCCCGGCCCCGATGCGCTGCCCGGCGTCGGTGACCGCGACCTGAGCATCGTCGACGCGGCCGTCGGCGACCAGCCGGTCCCGGATGGCGGCGCCGAGCTCGGCGGCCTGCTCGCGGGTGTCGACCACCACGGCCACCCGCTCGCCCTCACGGTGATGTGCGGCGGTCATCGCGGCCAGCGCCGCCTGCAGCGCAGCGGAATCGGCGTGCAGCCGGATGTGGCCGCGGGCCATGAGCGCGTTGAAGACCGCGCCCGGGTCCTCGCCGGTGCGCATGGCCAAGGACAACTCGGCGTATTCCACGTCCGGCGCCGTCCGTCCGGTCTGGTCGGTGCGGACGAAGCGGTGGACCCCGTCGAGCACCAGGTGGGCTGTCGGGTCGACCTGCCCGGCGGCGAGATCGAGCACGCCGCCACGGCCTACCGCGGCGAGCTGGTTGCGGTCACCCAGCAGCGCCAACCGGGCTCCGGCCTCGTCGGCGACGGTCAGCAGCGCCCGGGCGGTGTCCTGGTCGAGCATCCCGGCCTCGTCGACGACGAGCAGGTCCCCCGCGGTTAGCTGCGCCGTCTCCTGCGGGCCGGCGTAGGGCACTCCGGTGACCGGGTCGGTCTGGCCGGAGGTCAGCCGGGTCCAGGCACCGTCGTCATTCCAGCGCCAGCCGTGCTGAAAGGCCAGCCACGCCGCCGAGGCCGTGGCGGTACCGACCTCGGCAGCGGCGACCTTGGCTGCCTTCAGCGTCGGGGTGACAACCACCAGGTGGCGCCCATCCGCCTCGAGCAGCTGTCGGGTGGCGGCCAGGGCGGTGGTCTTGCCCGCGCCGGCCGCGCCCTCGACAACAACCAGGGGCTGGTCGCCGGCCAGCGCGGTGACCGCCGCCGCCTGCCCCGCATCCAGCCGTCCGCGTACGGCATCCGGCAGCGTCGGCCCGTCCACGTCAGCGGCGACGGTCCTGCTCCGAGCGGCCAGCCGGTCGGTCAGGTCGGCCTCGACGTCGAGCACCGGCTGGGAGGTCCAAGCCCGGATGTGTTCGGCAACTCCCGCCTGTTCCAGCAGCGACACACACCGCGCCATTGCGCGGGCGGTGAGGTCCTCGGCCAACTCGGTCCGCGCGCAGGCGTCGACGACGATGCCCTCGGCGGCGATCAGCTGCTCGACCTCGCCGCGGACATCGGCGGCGTTCCATGCTGAGCGGGCGGCCGCGAGACGGGTCAGCACACGCTCGACCGCCCCGTCCCGGTCCAGCCCGCCGATGGGCGTGGGGCTCAGGGCGACGGGTCGCTCGGGGGCGCGGTAATCCAGGGCGGCCAGTTCGGTCACCCACCGGTCGGTGAGGTCGGTGCCCGGTTGCGGGGTGACCTTGTCCGGTCGGCCCTCGGCCCACGCCCGTGCATCCCACGCGCGCCGCAGGGACGGGCCCGGGACCTCACCGGGGTGCGCGGCCGTCCACTCCCGCTCGTAGCGGTCCAGGTTGCGGCCGATCTGCGCCGCCCGGGAACTGAACGCACCCACGTACTCGGCGATCTCCAGTATTTCTCCAGTGCCGTCCGGGGTGTAGCCGTGTGCGGCCAGCGCGGCCCGGAACTGCGGGTCGGTAGCCACCGCGGTGTGGCCGATGCCGTTAATCGCGCCGAGGAAGTCGCGTACGCCCACGGTGTGTAGCCCCCGCCAGCGGCCGGCCGCGAACACCCGGGCGCCCACCTGCAGGTGCAGATGTCGGTGCGGATCTCCGGCTCGGGAGGTGTAGTGCCGCACCATCACCGCCTCCAGGCGCTCGACCGGCACCTGCACCTGCCCGCCGCGCGGCCCGACTCGGGTGGTCGCGTGCCGGGCCAGCCAACCGATGATCTGGGTGGCGGCGCGGTCCTGGGCGGCGTCGTATGCGGCGGCGATGTCCGGGTGCAGGGCGGCGGCCAGCGACCACGACTTCGGGCCGTTGACCACCACCTCGACGAACCGCACCGCCCGCTCGTCGGTGCGCAGCCGCCCCCGGGCCATCCCGGTGTCGGGATCCAGGCCGGCCACCCACGCCTCGTAGCCATCCCCGGCCAGCGGTGCTAACTCTTGCACCCACCCGCCGGCGGCCGCGTAGCGGCGGGCGATTCCAGCGCCCTCGGTCAGGTAGTAGTCATCGACCCGGCCGCGGTCGAACTCCACGTATTGGCGTGCCGCCGCTGGCGCGCCAGCGTAGATCTTCATGCCGCCGTGCATTTGTCAACGCCGTCCAACAATGACCAACACGCCACCCCCAGAAACGGCAGTGGGCCCCGCGAAGCGGGGCCCGGACTACCTCTATTGGTAGCATGCGTGCCGTTCTTCGGTAAAGGGTTGAGTGTGAGCGGTAAGAGTTGGAAGTTGTGGGCATCAAGTCGTCTTAGGTGTCAGCTCTCTGGCCGCTCATGGGCCATTACTGGCTGCATGCAGAATGCCCACTGCTTGGCTTTTCATGACGATGGCGTTGGACTGCGCGATGGCACCGGTTCGCGGTCACGCAGCGGCCTCCGCGGCCGCCCCTCACCACGCGGCGGCACTCGATCGAGGCGAGGCGAGCCGAGATCGCGCGGACGCACGCGACTCAGGAGCCGCTAGGACCCTTCGTCGCCGCGATCTGCGCCCATGGCGAGCTCGCGCTCGATGCCAAGCTCGCCTGGATGGATCAGACACTCGCCAGCCTGGGATCAGCCGGCACGCCGACCATCGAGGAGAGGGAGCTGCCGCGAGCAAACCGTGGTGTCCATGGTGTGCTGGAGTGCTGGCTGAGATCGCCGAGCGCGAGGACGGCCTGGCCCCGCCGGCGAGTGGTGACCGCGCCGGCGGAGGCAGGACTCCAAGATTCCGAAGTCCCGGGCGACCCGGGGGCAGTCCCACACAACACTCCAAAAGATACGTAATTAGACATCCAGGACGGCCTACAATTGGCTGTTATTGCTGCTATGCGGATGCATCACCACGGAATAAGGAATCAAATTGAGTGCAGGCGGCATGAGCGGGGTGGCGCTGTGCTTACCAGCGTCGTGAATGCGCGGCGGTATGAGTAAAACGGTGGTAATCACCAATTATGAGGGGCCGCTGCTGACGGTCCGCATCAGGTGATGTTGGCGGCTGTCAGGTACAGCGTGATCGGGTGGTCGGAGCCGAGCACCCGGCGGCAGCGCTGCAGGGTGTCCTGGCCCAGGGTGCGGGCCGGCTCGACCTCGCCCAGCTGAATCAGGGCAAGGGTCAGGGCGCCCGCCGCCCACAGGGTGATTACGTGGTCCGGGCCGAGCACCCGGCGGCAGCGCTGCAGGGTGTCCTGGCCCAGGGTGCGGGCCGGCTCGGCCTCGCCCAGCTGAACGAGGGCGTGGGTCAGGGCGCCCGCCGCCAAGAGGGTGATCACGTGGTGTGGGCCGAACACCCGGCGCTGCAGGATGTCCTGGCCCAGGGTGCGGGCCGGCTCGGCCTCGCCCAGCTGAACGAGGGCGTGGGTCAGGGCGCCCGCCGCCCACAGGGTGATCACGTGGTCCGGGCCGAGCACCCGGCGGCAGCGCTGCAGGGTGTCCTGGCCCAGGGAGCGGGCCGGCTCCACCTCCCCCAGCACGACCAGGGCGACGGCGAGGGCGCCCGCCGCCAAGAGGGTGATCACGTGGTCCGGGCCGAGCACCCGGCGGCAGCGCTGCAGGGTGTCCTGGCCCAGGGAGCGGGCCGGCTCCACCTCCCCCAGCACGGCCCGGGCGACGGCGAGGGCGGCCGCCGCCCACAGGGTGGTGATGTGGTCGGGGCCGAGCACCCGGCGGCAGCGCTGCAGGGTGTCCTGGCCCAGGGCGCGGGCCGGCTCGGCCGCCCCCCTGTGGTTCAGGGCAACGGTCAGCGCGGTCGCCGCCAACAGAGTGGTGGCGTGGTCGGGGCCGAGCACCCGGCGGCAGCGCTGCAGAGTGTCCTCACTCAGCGCGTGGGCTGACTTGCCCTCGCCCACTGCGAAGAGGGCAAGGGTGAGGCTGTTGGCGGCGGTCAGGGTGTCGGGATGGTTGGGGCCGAGGACCTCGCGCCAGCGGTCGAGCAGTGGTGTGCAGACGGCCCGGCTGCCGGAGCTGTCCCCGTGGGCCTGCAGGTAGCGGATGGTGTCCAGGACCAGCTGCCGGCTGGCGGAGGAGGAGTCCCCCAGCGGGGCGGTGGCGAGCACGTGCGGCGCAAGCCGGGCGTAGGCGGCCCAGCTGACCGGATCGTCCGGGTCGCCGGGGGATGCGGCGGCCAGCAGCGCTACCACCCGCTGGGCGGTGTCCTGCTGCCGGTCGGAGGGAAGCTGGTGGCGGATGACCGCCTGCACCAGCCGGTGGACCTGGAAGCCCTCGGGGTGGCGGCGGGCCAGGGAGTATCCGACGAGAGAGCCGACGGTGTCGGCGAGGGCGTCGGGGTCGGCGGCGATGCCGCGCAGCGGCTCCTCCAGCAGCTCGGCGTGCCCGCCGACCAGGGACAGCGGAATGGGTTCGGGAGCGAGGAAGGCGGCCAGCTCCAGCAGCTGAACCGCGGCCGGTTCCTCGCCGCGCAGCCGGTCCAGGGACAGCGCCCAGGCGGTGTCGACCCGGCCGTGATAGCCCACCACGTCGCCCCGGGTGAGCAGGTCGGCTCGGCGGGTGCGGAAGCGGCGCAGATAGTCCGCCGCCGGCAGGTCGGTCTGCTCCAGATAGCCGGCGGCCTGCGCGGCGGCCAGCGGCAGATCCCCGAGCTCGGCGGCGAGCTTGTCGGCCAGCTCCTCGCTCATGCTCGGGATTCGGGCGCGCAGCAAGGCGATCGTCTCCGCCCGGGCCAGCACGTCGACCTCCAGCCGCCCGCCGAGTGCTCCCCAGCCCGGGGAGCGGGAGGTGATCAGCACGTGCCCGGCTCCACAGGGCCGATAGTCGGCGATGTCCTGAGGGTGTTTGGCGTTGTCGAAGACCAGCAGCCACCGGTCCCGCCCGCGCAGCTCGGCCAGCAGTCGGTCGACGGTGTCGGCCACCGTGCGCCCGGCCGGCAAGTCCAGCCGGGCGGCCAGGCCAGCCAGCTGGTCGCCGATGAGCACCGGCTGTTCGGCGTCGATCCACCACACCAGGTCGTAGTCGGCGGCGAACCGGTGGGCGTACTCGATCGCCAGCTGGGTCTTGCCCACCCCACCCAGGCCGTACAAGGCCTGCACCACCAGCGTCGGTTCCTCCCCGTGCAGCCGCCGGCGCAGCTCGGTGAGCAGGTCGTCCCGGCCGGTGAAGTGCGGATTGCGGGCCGGCACGTTCCACGCCTGCGGCCGCGGGACGGCGAGAGAGCCTCGCGTGTCGGCTGACCCCTGAGAAGTGGGGCCGTCGGGCGACGGGGTCCAGTCCAGGTCCGGGTCGTGGGTGAGGATGGCGGCCTCGAGCTCCTGCAGCGCCCGACCGGGGTCGATGCCCAGCTCCTCGGCCAGGGTCTCGCGCGCCTGCCGGTAGGCCTCCAGTGCCTCGGCCTGCCGGCCCGAGCGGTACAGGCTGAGCATGAGCAGCTGGTGTAGGCCCTCATGCAGGGGATGCCGAGCGACGAGGGCCTTCAGCTCGCCGATGACCTCGGCGTGTCGCCCGAGTGCAAGATCCGCCTTCAGGCGTGCCTCGAGGGCACCGAGCCGCTGCTGCTCCAACCGCGGTATCTCGACTCGGGCGAAGGGCACGTCGGCGAACTCCGCCAGCGGCTGCCCACGCCACAAGCCCAGCGCCTCGCGCAGCGTGCTTGCAGCCCGGACCGGCGCCGGGCGCAGAGCCCGCACGCCCTCGCGGAGTAGCCGCTGGAAGCGATACAGGTCGACCTGCTCGGGATCAAGTTCGAGCAGATAGCCGGGACCCCGGCGCAGCAAGACCGCGGCACCCACTCGATCCGGCACGTTCTCCGCCTGCAGAGCCTTCCGTAGCCGCGAGACATAGCCCTGCACGATGTTGGTAGCGCTCGCCGGCGCCTCCTCCCCCCACAAACCGTCGATAAGGAAGTCGGTGGTGACCACCTCGTTGAGGTGGAGCGCCAGCATGGCCAGCACCCCGCGCTGCTGGACACCCCCAAGGACAAGCGGCCCGCCTGTGCCCCGAACCTCGAGCGGGCCGAGTATCCGAAGGTCCATACCGGATCCCTCCGCTCCGCGCAGCTGGCCGGCCCGATCCGGTCACCCGGCCATTGGCCACGGCGCGTCTGCTGCCGGGCACGTAGCGCCACCGCTAAGGGTCTCCGTCTTCCAGCGTCCTTTCAAGACTTTCCAGTGGCCATCCATCGCTCTTCAAGCCCGCACCGCCAACCTTGAGGCGCTCACCCCTTTCACCCCAACGAAGGAGTTGCTGACATGACATCGCTCAAAGACGCGATTGGCCTTGCCGTCCGAGGCGAGTTCCCCGAGAGCGGAAGCGCAATTGACGGGCACGACTTCTACATTCGCTCGGTGAGGAATAAGAACAGGCTGAAGGAGGGTGAAACGTCATACTTCAGGCACCAGCACACGGGCAAGGATGATCGCGTCTTCTATTCGATCCAACCTGACCCCGGGTCACCCTTCCGATACACTGCCAAGCTCACGCGGATTCAGTTCCGTGGGCCGTTCGTCAAGAACGGCTTCAGGGATATCGGAGACCGTGGGATCAACGTGACAGATGCGGTGAACGTATTGCGGGAAGCGGGCGGGCTCACCAGCGCGCTCCCCAGTGAATGGTTCGAGTTCGCTCTGGCCGTTAGAGAACTGGACATACAAGGCTTTCTCGATGGTGATTGGGTGCCAGCAGCTGCAAAGGTCGCGGACTTGATTGGGATTGAAATGGTACGACAAGGGGCACTCTGAACCAGGCGCTAGTCCAGGCAGGTCCCGCATCGAGGAAGGGCCTCGTATATCGCGGTCGGCGAGCGAAGGAGGTCGGGAACGCTGGTCGCCTCCCCAGGGGTGCCCGCATCATTCGCTTCGCCCTGTGATCGTTAGGGGGTTCCGGGCGATTCTCCACCGTTGCCAAGTGCAGCCGCCGTGTCGATGATCAGCCACTCATGTGCACTGTTTGCCCCTGAGAGGCCCGCTGAGGGATTTTTAGTTCAGCGGCAGGGGTGAACGGCGCCTGAGAGCATTGACGGCGCCTAGTGGACTTGTGCAGGTGGCGATACGACCCCCACTGTCTTGCTGCCTACACCGGCGCGTCCTGCCAGTCCGGGTCGTTGCCGCAGTCGCAGGAGGCCGGAGCGGGGTTGGACTATTCGTGACGCAATGGTGACGACGCCCCTCCAACCTGCGCCCATGATTGTGCAATCCGCGCCGCTAGGCCAGCGGCCGCTCAATAATGGAGTTGCTGATATGACGGAACTCGAAGACGCGATCAGGTTGGCCGTCAAGGAGGAGTTCCCTCCCAGCGGGAGTGCAATTGATGGACACGACTTCTACATTCGCTCGGTGAGGAATAAGAACAGGCTGAAGGAGGGCGAAACGTCATACTTCAGGCACCAGCACACGGGCAAGGATGATCGCGTCTTCTATACAATCGAATCTAACCCCGGGGGGCCTACACCATACACCGCCAAGCTCACACGAATCGAGTTCCGTGGGCCATTCGTCAAGAACGGCTTTATGCCGCTCGGAGATCGTGGAATGGACGTCACAGACGCCGTGAACGTGTTGGCGGCGTCGGGCGGGGTCGCCAGTAATCTTCCTGCTACTTGGGGTCCCTTCGTTGTCTTCGTCCAGCAAGCGGATCTGGAGGGCTTTCTTGATGATGATTGGGTGCCAGCCGCTGCGAAGATCGCGGATATGATTGGTGACGAAATGGCGCGACAGGGACTCGTCTGATCGACGCGCTAGCCCAGGCCGCCTCTGCTTCCCCTCGTCACCTTCAAGGCCAACTGCACGCGAGGCGGCGTCGGTGGTTCCGTCCCGGGTCTTGACGACTCGGCGGGTCCGCACGCCTGTCCGCTTCCCACAACCGGCGCCCCTCCGGCTGTCGCGGGGCGGGGGAAGGGTGGGCCGTAGGCCCATCCCGCAGGGACGCGCAGCGCCCTTCCGGCGACCCGCTGCAGCCGGCACCCTCGGCCGGCTGGGAGTGGCGTGCCGCCACCCGAGGAGGTTCACACGGGCCAGGGAACGCGCTGTCCCAGTCCGCAGTTAGTCCGCAGGAAGTCCGCAACTCAGCCAACCTTGGCCGTCGTCAGCCCACAACGCTCAAGGGGCAAGGCCCAGCGCCGCCCCGGCGAGTCCAGCAGAGTCAGTGCAACTGGGGGCAGTTCCGTGCGTCCGCCGGTCGGCCCGACCGTCCCCAGTAGCTAGCGGCCGTCTCCGAGCCGCACGTCAGGGTCCTGCCCGTCCGGACCGCGGGCCGATCGTGCCGAGCGCTCGGCGCGGATCGACCCCACAAGCCCGAGGGTGCCGGCAAGGGGGAAGACCGCGAGGAGGAGCAGGCTCCGGTCCAGCCCGAACACCTCGCCGAATCCTCCGACGATCGCGGACCCGATACCCCCACCGACGAGGAAGACGAGCATGGCGATGCCCAGCGCGACCCCACGGACGTCGACCGGTACCGCTCCGCTGACCGCGGCCATCAGCGCCGGCTGGCCGAGACCGAAGGCGAAGGTCACGAGGACGACTGCGCAGACCAGGACCGTGGCGGACCCCGCAGCGGCGCCAAGGGCGGCCAGGGCGAGAGCGGCTCCCGCCGTGACCCCGGCCACCGCGAGCGACCGGTTGGGTCCGAGGCGGGCGAGCATCGGCCCCGCCAGCCGCGGCCCCAGGAGACCGGTGAAGGCGCTGGGCACGAGGGCAAGGCCGACCTCGAGCGGCGACCATCCCCGCAGTGCGAGGACCGCCGGCACGGCGATCAGCAAGGCAAACCACGCCGCCGGAACCGCGGAGGCCGCCAGGGCACTGCGGACGACGACCGGCTCGCGAATGACTGTGTGCGGGAGGAATCCCTCGGGCCGGCGGCGGACGCGGGCCGCCACAGCGGGGACACCGAGCCCCAGGAGAACCACGCCCGCTATGGCGACGACGACACCGGAGGACGGGGACTGCAGGAGCAGCACGAGCCCCGCCGCGGTGCCAGCCACCAGGATCGCGCCGAGCACGTCGAGCCGGGCGCCGGTCCCCCTCGTCGGGACCGCACGCCACAGCGCAGGGACGACGAGCAGTCCCAACGCGGGGAGGACAACGACGGCGCGCCAGTCCAGGAGGTCCGCAACGAGGCCGCCGGCCAGCGGGCCGAGTGCACCGACCGCAGCCGCCATTCCGGCGACACGGCCGAGGGCGAGGGCGCGAACCCGTCCGTCGTACTTGGCGGTGACGATGGCCATGCCGAGCACCGGGACGGCGGAGGCGCCCAAGCCCTGCAGCACCCGCGCTCCGAGCAGGACCTCGTACGTCGGCGCGAGACCTCCGAGCACGGCGCCGGCGGTCATGAGCCCAACACCTACGAGAAATGGCAGGCGGATGCCAGCGAGGTCGGCCACGCGCCCGTAGACCGCCGTCGCCACCGCGAGCATCAGGGCGTAGAGGGTGAGCACCCACGAAACGCCACCGGTGGTCAAGTCCAGGTCAGCTGCGATCTCGGGCATCGTGACGGCGACGGCGGCGCTGCCCATGCCGGCAAGTCCGAACAGCAGACCGACGAGCACGGCGACGCGGCCGGCGTCAGTGTCAGGGCCCACGATGCTCGATCAACCCGCGGACGAATGGTGGTGTTCCCCAACCTCGGTGTCGGCGTCAGCGCCGACCGCGCTCCTCGTCGGTGTCCTCGGCCGACTTGGCCTCCGGGCGGTACGTGAAGGGTGGTGATCAGCCGCGGCGGCTCCGGCTGTTCACCGAGGTCCGGGCGCCGACGACGCTGAGCCACCCGCTTCCGCTTCGTGTCCACAGGCCCCCGACCGCCTCGCGGCGCACGCCGACTGTGCCAGGCGGAGGTCTCGATCCGGTGTCCGCGGCGGGAGTGCGCGTGAGGCTCCGGCCGTACCGTGCCAACGGCGCTCGACCTCGCCGGCGGCGGACCGGGCCGGCGCGGCCGACCAGCCGTGGCCTTCGAGCGCCGCCAGCAGTGCTCCTGCGACGCCGTGCGGGCGCGCACGACGGCCTTCACCATTTTGACGTCGGCCGTGTGGACCCGCTGCATCCTCGCGGAGCCCCCCCCGGCCCTTGGGCACAATCAGGGCACATGATCGTTCGATTAAGCTCGATTGACTCTGATTGACTGAGATATATACTTGCAGGTCAGAACGGGAGTTCACGATTTCACGCTGGTCAACGCGCCCACCCGCACGTCCTGGGACAACGCATCACCAGCCACACCCGCGCGCCAATTCAACGAAGCACTACTAGGCGCGTCCCCACTCCTGTCTGCTTCCCCACAACCGGCGCTCCTCTGGCTGTCGCAGGGCGGGGGAAGGGTGGGCCGGAGGCCCATCCCGCAGGGACGCGAAGCGCCCTTCCGGCGACCGAGACAGGCGGAACACTGCCGCCGGGTGGGAGGCGGCACCTCCAGCATCGGCGCGGGGCGCCAGAGCCGGAGAGGTCCCACGCACGGCTACTCGGGCCTGCCGGACATCTGGTCAGCACTCGGTCAGCAAAATGTCCGTCAAGGGCCGTCGACAGCACTCATCAGCTCGGCACAACACCGCAGGTCAAAGCCGCAATGAGCGACCGAAGCCCAGGTCAAGACCATGCCTAGATCGGTTTCCTAAACCGTGTGTCGCAGGTTCGAATCCTGCCGGGGGCACCCACGAGCTCGACGGTTCGGCCTGTCGGGGCGGACCGGTGGTCATGGCCGGCTGGGGTCAGGCCGGCTCGAGCGGTGTGCCGGTGCGCACCGCCTCGACGACGTCTTCGATGGCCCGCCCGGACGCCTGGGCTCCGCGCTCCTCGTCCAGCAGGGCGTTGTGCGTGGCGTCCGCGTGGCGGTGGCTGCTGTTCGTGGACAGCGCGGCCATCCGCTCCTGCGCGGCGGACCACCGCGGGTCCGCGTCGTGCCCTGCGGCGGTGAGGACGATTAGCGGCGTACTCCCGAGGGTGGTGAGCGCCTGAGCTTGGCCGAACAGCGCAGGCATGGCGGCGAACTCGTCACGGACGTTCCGCCAGCTGCGGGGACTGGCCGCGAACGCCTGGACCTGTCCGGCTGCCGGCTCGGGCAGGCTGGACCACACGGAGGCCGGGACGAGGTGCCCGATGCCGAGTCGAGCGAGGCTGGGCAGCAGCGCGAGCTCGGCAGGGGCGTTCGCGTCGGCCACGGTGGAGGCGGCGGTGACCTGGTAGGGGTCGGCACCGTCCAGCAGGACCACCCCGGCGACCTGCTGGGGATGGCGGGCGGCGTAGGTCATCGCGTAGCTGCCGCCGGTCGAGTGCCCGACGAGCACGTACGGCCCGTCCTCGCCGGCCCGGCCGAGCAGGGTGTGCAGATCGGCGGCGGCCTGCAGGCCATCCGGCGCGTGCGGCGAGTCGTCGCTCCAGCCCTGCCCGGCGCGGTCGTAGGCGCACACCCGGGTGGTCCGGCTGACGGCCGGCGCGACGCGCCCCCCGGACGACGACATGGAACCGAGCCCGCCCTGCAGCACGACGGTGGGACTGCCGGAGCCGGTGCAGTCCAGGTGCATCCGGTAACCGCCCACGTCGTAGGACTGCCCGGGCGCGACGGGGCTGCGGTGGCCGGCGACCGCGACGGTCCCGGCCATGCCGCCCACGGCTGCCACGGCCATGAGCACCACGACCGGGTAGAGCAGCCGGCGGCCGCAGCCCGCGGCCAGGTCACGGCGGATGCGGGCGCCCATCCAGACGGCGAGTGCGAGGAGGACCGCCGGCCACACCCAGCCGGCGGCGGTCAGCCCACCGTCGCCCGGGGCGAGGACCAGCAGCCCCAGCCCGGTGCCGGCCATCCCGGCGGCCGGGACGAACGCCCAGCGCTGCGGCTGGGTGGTCAGCCGGATCGACAGCACCGCCAGCACCGCCCAGCCAAGTGCGAAGCCCAGCAGCGCCGACCCGGTGATGACGTGCTCGCGCGCCCCGGCGAAGACCACCAGCACGAGGACGAGCGCGGCGACCAGGCCGACGCCCAGGGACGTGGCGACGATCCACCGGATCGGTCCTCGCCGCGGTGCGAGCGGGGCGGATTCCGGCGGGAGGGTGGGTGCCTTCTCGGTGGTCACCACCAGAGCGTCGGCCGGTGAGGCGTCCCTGCCAGGTGCCAGAGGTCATGGTGGGGGTCACGACCGAGCGCGACGGGTGCTCACGTGGCGGGCGCGCGATCGACCCGCCGACCCCGAGCCCCCTGCGCTACCAGGCGGCGGACGAACTCCCCGGACTGCCGCACGGGACCGACCTGGCAGTGATCAACTGGCTGCTGCGGATCGGCTTCCTCGTCTCCCCGCCACGGTGGGCGCCCTGGCGGATGCGACCAGCCTGCGGGTCGCCCTGCTCACCGTCGTGCTCGCCGGGGTGGGCGCGCCGGCGCTGGGCCGGGCCCTGCCGGGACGATCGGCTGGGCAGCGGGCCGCCTGAGCGGTGAGGACGCGGGTACCGCAGCCGCCATGGCACTACGCAACGCGGCGGTCGCGGCCGCCGGCCAGTGGGTCGACCCCGACGACGGCATCCGCTACCCCGCCGGCGAGGTCCACGGCTGGGAGCGCGGGCGCAACGAGACGGTCTGCGGCCTGTCGCTGAGCAGGTCGCGGCTGGCCCGCTTCCCGCACGTCAGCTGGGCCGACGTCCAGCCGGAGTCCGGCCGCCACGCCGAGGAGGTGCAGGACGTCTGCCGCCGCTGCCGGGCCGCACTCGGCGGACGGCGGGACGACCGCGGCTGGACGCGGACCAACCCCCGGCCCTGAGGTCAGCGGCGCCGCGAGAACACGTACCGGAACGGCCCGGGCAGGCGCACCGACCAGCGGCGTCCGCGGGGGCTGTAACCCACCGGGCCCACGTGCAGGCTGGGCGAGATCCCGCGGCGGCTGAGGTGCAGGTGGAGGGGTCCGAGGCGCTTGGTCAGGCGGAAGTCGAAGGGCATGCACGGCCCCTACCCAGCCGTCCGCGTGTCGCTCACAGGGGCGACATGCCCCTGCGCAGCGGCACCCTCGGGCGCTGCGAGGCGTTACCGTCTCTGAACGCATGCCGAGTCCTGGCAACGGCGCCGGGGCGAGCGGAGGGGGAGGCCCAGCATGGAGACGAGCGTGGTCGACGTCCCGGATCGAGGGCGCTTCGAGGTCCGTCTCGGCGACCGTGTCGTCGGCCTGGCGAGTTACCACGTCGAGAACGGCACCATGGCGCTGCCGCACACCGAGGTCGACCCCTCAGTCGGCGGCCGCGGGATCGGCTCGCTGCTCGTCGCCGGCGTGCTCGCCGCCGCCCGGGAGCGCGGGCTGACCGTGCTGCCCTACTGCTCGTTCGTGCGCCACTACATCCAGCAGCACCCCGAGTACGTCGACCTCGTCGCCGAGGACGACCGGCCGCACTTCGGCCTGGCCACCGCCGACCGCTGACCTGCTCGGCCGCCTGGACTGCGCGGCCGCCGGGAGCTGCCTACGCTCGCGCGCGTGCCCACCGCGCTGCTCTGGTTCCGCCGCGACCTGAGGCTGGCCGACCACCCGGCCCTGCTCGACGCCCGCGAGGCGGCCGGGCCGGACGGCGCCGTCGTCCCGGTGTTCGTCTTCGACCCCCGGCTGTGGGGTCCCTCCGGCCTGCCGCGGCGGCAGTTCCTCCTGGACTGCCTCGCCGACCTCGGCGCGCAGGTGGACGGCGCCCTGGTGATGCGCAGCGGCGACCCGGCGCGCGTGCTGCCGGACCTGGTCCGCGAGGTGGGCGCGGGCAGCGTGCACGTCTCCGCCGACACCGGCCCCTACGGCCGGGAGCGCGACGCGGCGGTCGAGCGGGCACTGGGCGACGTGCCGCTCGTGCGCACCGGCTCCCCGTACGCGGTGACCCCGGGCCGGGTCACCAAGTCCGACGGGACGCCGTTCCGCGTCTTCTCCCCCTTCGCCCGCGCCTGGCGCGAGCACGGCTGGCGCGACCCGGCACCGCGGCCGGACGCGGTGCCCTGGAGCACCGGCGTCCGCTCCGAGGACCCGCCCGAGGTCCCCGGCCTGGACGGCGTCCGGCTGCCCCCGGCCGGTGAGGCCGCCGCCTCCGACGCCTGGCGGCGCTTCCGCGCCGAGCGGCTGGAGGGCTACAAGAGCACCCGCAACACCCCGGGCAGCGACGGCACCAGCCGGCTGTCGGCCTACCTCAAGTACGGCTGCGTGCACCCGCGCACGCTGCTGGCCGACCTCGAGGACCTCGACTCCGACTCCGCCGATAGCTTCCGCAACGAGCTGGCCTGGCGGGACTTCTACGCCGACGTCCTGTGGCACCGCCCGGAGTCCGCCCGCGAGCCCCTCGACGAGCGGATGCACGCGATGGCCTACGACACCGGCCCGGACGCCGACGAACGCTTCGCCGCCTGGGCCCGGGGCCGCACCGGCTACCCGATCGTCGACGCCGGGATGCGCCAGCTCCTCGGTGAGGCCTACGTGCACAACCGCGTGCGGATGATCATCGCGTCGTTCCTGGTCAAGGACCTGCACGTCGACTGGCGCCGCGGCGCCCGGTACTTCATGCAGCACCTCGTCGACGGCGACCTGGCCAGCAACAACCACGGCTGGCAGTGGGTCGCCGGCACCGGCACCGACGCCTCGCCCTACTACCGGGTCTTCAACCCCACCCGGCAGGGCCGGGAGTTCGACCCGGACGGCGACTACGTGCGCCGCTGGGTCCCCGAGCTGCGCGACGTCCCGGCGCGCCACGTGCACGAGCCGTGGCTCGCACCGGACGGCGTCCCCGACGGGTACCCGCTGCCGATCGTCGACCACGCCGAGGAGCGACGGGTGGCGCTGGAGCGCTACGAACAGGTCCGCGACCGCTGAGTGTCGCCGGGCTCACCGCGCCGTCGTGGCGGAGTCGCCGGTCAGCGGTGAAGCTGGGCACATGACGTGCCGAGCCGCCCGTGCCTGAGGGCCACACGCTGCACCGGCTGGCCCGGGACCAGTCGCTGGCGTTCGCCGGACGACCCGTGCACGTCACGAGTCCCCAGGGCCGCTTCGCCGCCGGCGCGGCGCTGCTCGACGACCGGGTGCTCGACGAGGTGACCGCCCACGGCAAGCACCTGTTCGCCTGCTTCGGCGCCGACATCCTGCACGTGCACCTGGGGCTGTACGGCAGCTACACCGCCGGCACCGGCACCCCGCCGCCCCCGCGCGGGGCGCTGCGGATGCGCTGGCAGGGCGAGGGCCCCGACGGCCTGGGTGTCTGGACCGACCTGCGCGGCGCCACCGCCTGCGAGGTCCTCGCCGCACCGGAGGTCGACCGCATCCTCGACCGGCTCGGGCCCGACCCGCTGCGGCCGCGCAGCGACGGCGCGGTCGCCCACCGGCGGATCGCCGGCAGCCGCACCGCGATCGGCGCGCTGCTCATGGACCAGTCGGTGCTCGCCGGCGTCGGCAACGTCTACCGCGCCGAGATCCTCTTCCGGCACGGCGTCTCGCCGTTCCGTCCGGGCCGGGACGTCGACGCCGGCACCTGGGCGGCGATGTGGGCGGACCTGGTGGTGCTCATGCGCGCCGGCGTCCGGATGGGCCGGATCGTCACCACCCGCCCGGAGCACCGCACCCGCCGCGGCGGCGCCGTCCGGCGGGAGGACGCGCACTACGTCTACCGGCGCACCGGGCTGCCCTGCCGGGTGTGCGCGACGCCGGTGCAGACCCAGGTGATGGTGGGCCGCAACCTCTACTGGTGCCCGGTCTGCCAGGCCGTCTGACCCGGTGACCGCGGGCCCCTCCCGGCCTATCGTGGAGCATGGCCGGCGGGGGGCGCGTTCTCGGGGCGGCGGCGCTCGCCGCGGCGTCCCTGGCCCTCGGCGTGCCGGCCGCAGCGGCCCACCCGGGGGACGACGCCGAGGTCGGCTACGACGTCTCCTACCCGCAGTGCGACGACGCGCTCCCCGACGACCCCGCGTTCGCCGTCGTCGGCGTCAACGGCGGGCTGGCGACCCGGCCCAACCCCTGCCTGGCCGAGCAGCTGGCGTGGGCGGCGGAGCGGACCACCGGCGCGGTGGCGGCCCAGCCGCGGCTGCAGCTCTACGTCAACACGGCCAACCCCGGCCAGGTCCGCGACCGGGTGACCACCTGGCCCGCACGCGGCCGCACCCCGTACGGGCGCTGCGCGGGCGACAACAGCCGGGCCTGCTCGTGGCAGTACGGGTGGGAGCGGACCGCCGTCACGGTGACGAACTTCTTCGTCCCCGCCGCCGAGGCCGCCGGCGTCGACCCCGACCCGGGGGACCACACCTGGTGGCTCGACGTCGAGACGACGAACACCTGGCAGACCGGCTCCGCACCCGCCCGCGCCCGCAACCGCGCGGCGCTCGAGGGGATGCTCGCCCGCCTCGCGGCCACCGGCGCGGACGTCGGTGTGTACTCCACCGGCCACCAGTGGCGGCGGATCACCGGTGTGGTGCCCGAGGACAGCCCGCTGCACGACCTCGACAGCTGGCTGGCCGGCGCGAGGTCCCTCGCCGGCGCCCGCGCCGCGTGCCTGCGCGACCCCCTCGTCGACGGCGGGGACGTGGTGCTCACCCAGTACGTCGTCGACGGGCTGGACCACGACCACAGCTGCCCTACAGAACGCCCTTGGCGTCGTCCCCTGTCGGGACCGGACTGAGCACCTGCAGCTCCGGGGTGCCGGCGAGCTTGCCCTCCAGCTGCCGCGACAGCTCGGTGAACGGCTCGCCCCTGCCGTGCGCGGCCAGCGCCTCCGGGCTCGCCCACTGCTCGATCATGACCAGGGAGCCGTCGCGTGCCTCGTGCGGCGCGTAGCGCTCGCACCCCTCCTCCGCGTGCACCTGCGGAACGGCGGACAGCACGGCCTCCCTGACCGCCCGGGCGTGCTCCGACTGCGGGGTGATGGTGGCGACGACGACGACGGACACGGGCTGCCTCCAGCTCTCGGTTCTCGGAGCCTGGTGCTTGCCCACCCGGGCGGGTCAGGATGCGTGACGTGTCGGCCGACGAAGACCCCGGTCCCCCGTCCCCTCCTCCGCGGCTGCGGGTGGCCGTCGTCGGCGCCGGCCCGGCGGGCATCTACACCGCCGAGGCGCTCACCCGGCAGCAGGAGGTCCCGGTCGCCGTCGACCTGATCGACCGGCTGCCCACCCCGTTCGGCCTGGTGCGGCACGGCATCGCCCCCGACCACCCGAAGATGCGCGCCATCCGCGACACGCTGCACCGGGCGCTGGACCACCCGGCGGTGCGCTTCGTCGGCAACGTGGAGATCGGCCGGGACCTCTCCTGCCGCGAGCTGCACGCCGCGGTGGACGCCGTCGTCTACACCTACGGCGCCGCGCTGGACCGGCAGCTGGGCATCCCCGGCGAGGAGCTGCCCGGCAGCCTCGCCGCCACCGCGCTGGTCGCCTGGTACACCGGCCACCCGGACGCCGACCGGGCGACGGTCGAGGCCGCGCTGGCACGTGCCCGCTCGGTCGTCGTCGTGGGGGTCGGCAACGTCGCGCTCGACGTGGCCCGCGTGCTGGCCCGCACCCCGGCCGAGCTGGAGTCCACCGACATGCCGCAGCACGTGCTCGACGCCCTCGCCGCCGCGCCGGTCGAGCGGGTCACCGTGCTCGGCCGCCGCGGCCCGGCGCAGGCCACCTTCACCACCCAGGAGCTGCGCGAGCTCGGGGAGCTGGCGGAGGCCGACGTGCTGGTGGAGCCGGCCGACCTGGAACTGGACGCCGCCGCCGAGGAGCGGGTGGCGGCCGACCGGGTGGCGTCGCGGAACCTCGCGGTGCTGCGCGACTGGGCCGCTCACGCGGCGCAGCCGGGCCGGGCGACGGTGACCCTGCGGTTCTTCGCCCGCCCGGTGCGCCTGCTCGGCGAGGACCGGGTGACCGGCGTCGAGGTCGAGCGCACCGTCGTGGACGCCGACGGCCGCGCCTCGGGCACCGGCGAGACGACCGTGCTGCCCGCCGACCTGGTGGTCCGCTCGGTCGGCTACCGCGGCGGCGAGCTGCCCGAGCTGCCGCTCGACCCGGGTCGCGGCACCGTCCCCAACGACCTGGGCCGGGTGCTGCGCGGCGGGGGGCCCTCCCCCGGCGAGTACGTGGCGGGGTGGATCAAGCGCGGGCCGACCGGGGTCGTGGGCACCAACAAGCACGACGCCCGCGAGACGGTCGCCACGCTGCTGGCCGACGTCGCGGCCGGCGTGGTCCGCCCCGGCGGCAGCGGGGACGACGACCTGGTCGCCGCGCTGCGCGCGAACGGTGCCGACCCGGTGCTGCTCGAGGACTGGCGGGCCATCGACGCCGCCGAGGTCGCCCTCGGGGCCACCCGCGGCCGGGCGCGGACGACGCTGCACGAGTGGGAGAGCCTGCTGGCCGCCGTGAAGGAGGCGGCCGCCCGGGTGCGCTGACCGCTCAGGAGCCGGTTGACCCGGTCCCGTCCGGGGTTGGAGACTTGCCACCTCGCGGAGGGAACCGGCCATGGCATGGAACCTCGAGGGCAGCTACGCCGAGACGTGCTCATGCGAGCTGATGTGCCCGTGCAACCTCTCGCTCGACCACGGCGCCACCTACGACTACTGCCGGGCGACCCTGGCCTTCGACATCCGCCAGGGCGAGGTCGACGGCACGGACGTCCGGGGTCGCAGGGTGGTGACGATCATCGACACCCCGAAGGTGATGACCGACGGCAACTGGCGTCTCGGCATGTTCGTCGACGACCAGGCCACGGACGAGCAGTTCGACAAGCTGGTCCAGGTCTTCGGCGGGCAGCTCGGCGGCCCGATGGGCGGGCTGGCGCCCCTCGTAGGTGAGGTCGTCGGCGTGGAACGGGCCGCCATCACGATGACCGACGACGGGCTGCTGCACAGCGTCCGTGTCGGGGACGCGATCGACTTCGAGGTCGAGGACATCGTGCCGTTCGGCAAGGCGGACGGTCAGCCGGTCCGGTTCGACGGCATGTTCCACCCCGCCGGGTCGAACCTGACGATGGCCGAGGCGCGGCGCTCGCGGATCGACGCCTTCGGCATCCGGTACGAGGGGAAGACCGGGCTCTCCACCGCGGAGTTCTCCTGGGCCGGGTGACCCGATGAGCGCTCCGGCGCCGGCACGCCCCACCCCGGACCGCGGCCTCGCGCCGGCCTTCGCCGCCGTCCGTGCCCGACTGGGACTGGTCGCCGTCCTGTTCGCCCTCGCCGGTGTCGGCTGGTGGTGGACCGCCCGCCAGATGCGGGGGATGGACGAGGGGCCGTGGACCGGCCCGGGGGCGCTGGGCTGGTTCGTCGGTGTGTGGGTCGTGATGATGGCCGCGATGATGTTCCCGTCGGTCGCGCCGACGGTGGCGCTGTACTCCCGCATGACCAGACAGCGGTCCCCGCTGTCGCCCCTGCTCTTCACGGGGGGCTATCTGGTCACGTGGACCGGGGCGGGCCTGGTCGCCTTCGCGCTCGTGACCACCGTGGACAGGGTCACGGGAGACGTGCTCGCGTGGGACCGTGCCGGCCGGTGGGTCGCTGGTGCCACGCTCGTCGTCGCGGCGGTCTACGAGCTGACCCCGCTCAAGGACGTCTGCCTCGGCAAGTGTCGCAGCCCCCTCGGGTTCCTCCTCGGCTCCTGGCGCGACGGGCGCTGGGGTGCGCTGCGGATGGGTGCGAGGCACGGTGCCTGGTGTGTCGGCTGCTGCTGGGCGCTGATGGCGTCGCTGTTCGCGCTGGGCGTCATGAGTGTCGTCTGGATGGCCTTCGTCGCCGGGCTGATCGCCATCGAGAAGACCCTGCCGTGGCGCCGGGTGGCGACCTACGGGACCGCGGTCGTGCTGCTCACCCTCGGCGTCTCCCTGTGGCTGGCCCCACACGGGATCCCGGCCCTCACCGTGCCCGGCGACGGCCTGGTCGAGGAGATGGAGCCGATGGGCTCCTAGCACTCCTCCGTCCTCGGGCACCGACTCTGCCGGCGACACGCAGCGCCCCGCCGGGCGGCCTGGCGTCAGGCCAGCTCGCGCAGCAGCTCCCGCGCCCGCTGCTCGGTGCCCGCGGCGACGAACCGGATGAGCGTCTCGGTGTCCGGCCGCAGCCGCAGCGGCGCGCCGTCCGGGCCCAGCGCCACCCCGCCGGCGGCGGCGAGCAGTGCCAGCCCGCCGGCGACGTCGTGCACGTGGGTGCCGCTGCGGTCGAGGTTCTGCCACGCCCCGGCCGCGCCGTCGGCGACCAGGCAGACGTCGACCGCGGTGCAGCCGGTCACCCGGACCCGGCGGGCGCTGGCCGGCACGACCACGGCCGACCCCGACGGGGCGGTGGGCGCGACCACCGTACCGGCGTCCCGCGGTCGGACCGGCACGCCGTCGCGCCGCGCCCCCGCACCGACCGCGCCCGACCAGCGGCGGCCCGACGAGAGGTCGGCGACCAGGCCCGCGACCGGCCGGCCGTCCCGCACCAGCGCGGCGGAGAACGCCCACGGCGCCAGCCCGGCGCGGAAGTTGCCCGTGCCGTCGAGGGGGTCGAGCACCACCCACGGCTCCTCATCGGGGACCGGGCGGTCGGAGCGCTCCTCGCTGAGCACGGTCACGCCGAGCGGGCGCAGCGCGTGGGCCGCCGCCAGGTGCGCGGCCTCGTCGGCGCCCAGCGACGGGCTGCCGTCGGCCTTGGTGGTGTCCTGACCGGCGTCGCGGGCCAGCGCGACGGCCACCTCGACGCGGGTGGCGGCCAGGGCGGCGTGGTGGAGGAAGCGGTCGGCCAGCGGGGTGTCGTCCGCCGGCGGCGGGACGGGCCGGACGTCGTCCCCCCGGCCGTCGCGGACCCGCTCGCAGCCCCACGCCGACGCGGCGGCGAGGACGGCGGGCTGGTCGATCCGGGCGCCGCGCCGGCGGACGAGCACCGCCTCGGCGTGCCCGTCGGCACCCCACTCGCGGCGCAGCAGCGCGACGGCGCCCAGGTCGTCGACGAGCAGCCGCAGACCGGGGTCGGGGAGCGCGGTCGCGAGGGCGGCGGGCGCGACGCCGAGGGCCCGGGCCGCGGCCTGGACCTGGCCGGAGCCCGTCGCCACCCGGAGGTCCAGCGGGCCCGGGCCGGCGCGCTCCTCCAGCTGCGGCTCAGCCACTGTTGCGCAGGGCCGTGGCGATGCCGTTGATGGTCAGCTGGATGTTGCGGCGGACCAGCTCGTCGTCGTCCCCGTCCTGCCCGTCGTGCCCGCGGCGCCGGCGCAGCATCTCCACCTGCAGGTGGTGCAGGGGCTCGAGGTAGGGGAAGCGGTTGCGGATCGACCGCGCCAGCGCCGGGTTGTCGGCCAGCAGCCGGTCGTCGCCGGTGACCGCCAGCAGCATCCGGCAGCTGCGCTCGTGCTCGGCGGTCAGCTGGTCGAACACCCGGTGCCGCAGCTGCTCGTCGGGCACCAGCTCGGCGTAGCGGGCGGCCAGGTCGAGGTCGGTCTTGGCCAGCACCATGCCCATGTTGGACAGCATCGTGCGGAACCACGGCCAGCGCCTGTGCAGCTCCTGCAGCCGCGTGAGCCGGGCCGGGTCGCCCTCGACCCAGCTCTCCAGGGCCGACCCGGTGCCGTACCAGCCGGGCAGCATGATCCGCGCCTGCGACCAGCTGAACACCCAGGGGATGGCGCGCAGGTCGGCGATCGAGTCCCCCGCCTTGCGCGACGGCGGCCGGCTGCCGATGTTCAGCTCGGCCAGCTCGCCGATCGGGGTGGCCGCGCGGAACCACTCGACGAAGCCCGGCGTCTCGTGCACCAGCGCCCGGTAGGCCTGCTGGGCGCGGGCGGCCAGGTCGTCGAGCAGGGCGTAGGCCGGCTCGGCGTCGTCCCCCAGGCCCTCGGTGTCGAGCAGGCTGGCCTCCAGCGTGGCCGCGACCATGGCCTCCAGGTTGCGCCGGGCGCGGTCGGGCTCGGCGTACTTGGCGGCGATGACCTCGCCCTGCTCGGTGATCCGCAGCGCCCCGGCCACCGCACCGGGCGGCTGGGCCCGGATCGCGTCGTAGCTGGGCCCGCCGCCGCGGCCGACGGTGCCGCCGCGGCCGTGGAACAGCCGCAGCCGGACGCCCTCGCGCCGGGCGACCTCGACCAGCGCCAGCTCGGCCCGGTAGAGCGCCCAGTTGGCCGCGAGGTAGCCGCCGTCCTTGTTGCTGTCGGAGTAGCCGAGCATGACTTCCTGCACGTCACCCCGATTGCGCAGCAGCGCCCGGTAGAGCGGCTGGCCCAGGACGGCGGTCAGCGTCTCCGCGGCGTGCTGCAGGTCGCCGATGGTCTCGAACAGCGGGGAGATGCCGACCGGGCAGGTGGGACCGCCGTCCCCGCCGGGGTCGAGCAGGCCCACCTCCTTGAGCAGGACGGCGACCTCGAGGACGTCGCTGACCGACTCGCACATGCTGATGACGTAGTTCGGCACGGCCTCCGGCCCCAGCGCGCGGACCTGGTCGGCCGCGGCGAGCAGCACGTCGAGCTCGCCACGGGCCAGGTCGGAGAGCGCGGCGTCCGGGCGGACCAGCGGGCGGCGCATCCGCAGCTCGCCGACCAGCAGCTCGACCCGCTGCTTCTCGTCCAGCGCCGCGTAGTCGGGGCAGACCCCCGCCCAGGCGAACAGCTCGGCCAGCACCTCGGCGTGGACGGCGGAGTTCTGCCGCATGTCCAGCCCCGCCAGGTGGAAGCCGAAGACCTCCACGGCCTCCCGCAGCCGGGCCAGCCGGTCGTCGGCCAGCGCAGCGGCGCCGTGCGCGCGCAGCGAGGCGTCGACCGTGGCGAGGTCGGCCAGCACCTCCTCGGGGGTCGCGTAGGGCTCGAGGACGGCGTGCGGCGGCGGGCCGGGCACCGACCCGAGCACCCGCTGAGCCGTCGCGGCCAGCCGGGCGTGCACGCCGTACAGGGCACGGCGGTAGGGCTCGTCGGCGCGGAACCGCGAGTCGTCGCCGGAGGCCGCGGCCAGCTGCGCCAGCTCAGGCGTCGGCGTGATCAGCCGATCGGACATCGACAGCTCGTCGTGCAGCGCCAGCAGCTCGGACAGGTGGTGGCCCAGCGCCGTCTGGGCCTGCCGGGTGCTGGCCAGGTGGACGGCATCGGCGGTGACGAAGGGGTTGCCGTCGCGGTCGCCGCCGATCCACGAGCCCGGCCGCAGCACCGGTCGGTCCGACCCGGCCGACGGCCAGCGCGCGTGCAGGGCGCGGCGCAGCTCGGCGTTGATCGCCGGGACCACCTCGAACAGCGACATCTCGTAGTAGCGCAGCGCCTCGTCGATCTCGTCGGCCAGCCGCAGCCGGGACAGCCGCAGCAGGGCCGTCTGCCAGAGGGTGAGCACCGCGCGCTGCAGCTCCCCCGACCACGCCGGGTCGTCGGCCTCCCCGGGGGCGGAGCGGTCCCGCCGGCGGATCAGCTCGGTGACCTGCCGCTGCACGCGGGAGATGGTGCGGCGGCGGACCTCGGTCGGGTGCGCGGTGACGACCGGGGAGACCAGTGCGCCGGCCAGCTCGCGGGCGACGACGTCGGCGTCGAGGTGCGCGGCGTCGAGCAGCTCGAAGGTCGCCGCCAGGCTGCCCTTCTGCGGCGGCGAGCCCTCCAGGCGGTGGAAGCGGCGGCGGCGCTCGTGGTGCACGTCCTCGGCGAGGTTGGCCAGCAGCGAGAAGTGGCTGAACGCGCGGATGACGTGGTTGGCCGAGCGGACGTCGAGGCCGTCCAGCCGGGCGGCGACGTCGGCGCGGTCGACCTCCGAGCGGCGCAGCCGGAAGGCCTCCACGCGGGTGGCCTCGACGAGCGCGAGGACGTCGTCCCCCGACTGCTCGCGGATCACCTCGCCGAGGACCCGGCCGAGCAGCCGGATGTCCTCGCGCAGCGGGGCGTCGGCGGCGTCGGCTCCGTCCTCCTCGGCTCCTCCGTGGTGGCGCAGGTCGGCGACGTCGACGGTGGCTTCGGACACCCGGCGAGTATCGACCGCCCGTGGAACGGGTGGGTGTCGTGGCGAGGCCGCGACCCGGATCGTCTCCGCCGTCCCTGCTCGCCGCCCTCGCCCGCTGTTGATCATGGGGGTGTCGCGAGGGGACACGCCGGCAGCGGGGTGTCCGGTAGCGAGAGCCCCATGATCAACGCGGGCAGGGAGCGGCGTTCGTCGCGCACCGGGCCCGCCGCGACGGGACCATGCAGGGGTGCACCGACTCCCCGCCACGCCCGCACCCGGCCTGTCCCCCGCCCAGCACGGTGAGGGCCCGACCTGGGACGCCGACCGCGGCGAGCTGCTGTGGGTGGACATCACGGCCGGGCAGGTGCGGCGGGCCGCGATCGGGGCCGACGGCAGCCTCACCGAGACCGGGGTGCACCACGGCGGGGACACCGTCGGCGCCGTCGTCCCGGCGGCGGGCGGCGGGTGGCTGCTCGCCGCGGACGGCGGCTTCACCCACCTCGGGGCCGACGGCACCGCCCGGGCGCTGATCACGCTGGCCGGCGAGGGCGGCACCGAGGCCGACGGCGGCACCCGGATGAACGACGCGGCCTGCGACCCGGCCGGCCGGTTCCTCGCCGGCACCATGGCCTTCGACGAGCGGCCCGGCGCCGGCGCGCTGTACCGGCTGGACCTCGACGGCACCGTCACGACCGTGCTGGACGACCTGACCGTCTCCAACGGCATCGGCTGGTCGCCGGGCGGGCGCACCGTCTACCTCGCCGACTCCGGCCCCGGCGTGGTGCACGCCTTCGACTACGACCTCGGGTCCGGCGCCTTCGGCGACGGCCGCGTGCTGCTGCGGTTCGACGGGGACGACGGCGTCGCCGACGGGCTCACCGTCGACGACGAGGGCTGCCTCTGGACCGCGCTGTGGGGTGGCGGGCAGGTGCGCCGCTGGTCCCCGGACGGCGAGCTGCTCGCCGTCGTCGAGGTGCCCGGGGTGGCCCAGACGTCGAGCTGCGCCTTCGCCGGGCCCGGGCGCGACCTGCTCGTGGTGAGCACCTCGGCGCAGGGCCTGGACGACGCCGCGCGGGCCGCCCAGCCCGACGCCGGCCGGCTGTTCACCGCCCGCCCCGGGGGAACCGGCCCGCCGGCGACCCCCTACCGCGGCCCGCTGGGGGGTCTGCGCCAAGAGGCCTGAGGCCGCCGACCGCTGGGGCGGGTGGGACCGGGGAGCACGGAGGGGCGCGGTCGCGCGGCGGTCCCGCCCGGGGGCGGAAGCCGACCTAGCATCGGTCGCCGTGTCCACGGCTCCGGCAGACCTCCTGCGCACCGCAGCACGCGGCGTCGGGCAGCTGCTGCTCACCGCCGGCTACGTCCTGCTGCTCTTCGTCGTCTACGAGCTGTGGGTGACCGATCTGCTGAGCAACGCCCGCCAGGACGAGCTGACCGCCGAGCTGCGCGAGGAGTGGGCGGCGCCGGCCGCCGTCCCGGCCGAGCTGCAGGGCGGCGAGGCGTTCGCGATGCTGCACATCCCGCGGCTGGGGGCCGACTACGCCAGGGCCGTCGTCGAGGGCACCGGCACCGAGGACCTCGAGCAGGGGCCGGGCCACTACCGCGGCACCGCCATGCCCGGCGAGCAGGGCAACTTCGCGGTCGCCGGGCACCGGGTGGGCCGCGGGTCGCCGTTCCTGGAGATCGACGAGCTGCGTACCGGCGACCCGGTCGTCGTCGAGACCGCCGACAGCTGGTTCGTCTACCGGGTGCTCGGCCCGGCGGACGTCGTGCCCGGCCAGCAGGTCGTCTCGCCCTACGACGTGTCGGTCATCGCGCCGACGCCGAACGGCCCGCCCGACGGCGCGCCGACGGGCGCCTACCTGACCCTGACCACCTGCCACCCCGAGTACTCCGCACGCGAGCGGCTGATCGTGCACGCCGTGCTCGAGGGCGGGCCGGTGAGCCGCGCCGAGGCACCCGAGGGCCCGCCGGCCCTGCGGGGAGTGTGAGGAGCGACCGTGTACTCGTGGATCTGGCGGCACCTGCCCGGCGGGACGGCTGTGCGGGCGCTGCTCGCCCTCGTGCTCGTGGCGGCGGTCAGCGCGCTGCTGCTGTTCGTCGTCTTCCCGTACGTGGAGCCGTACGTCCCGTTCGCCGACGTCACCGTCGACGAGTAGCCCGCCAACGGACGGCGGCCCTCCTGCAGGGTCCCGCCGCGAGCCTGGTGACGGACTGGAACGGCCACCCTCCAGGGGCCCGCGCCGAGCTCGCGAGGCGCGGGGAGCAGGGTGGTCCTTCTTCAGCCGCCGAGCTCGCGCAGCGCCCGCTCGGCGAGGTCGTCGCCGCCGGCCGCACCGAGCCGGAAGTGCTCGACCGCGCCGTCGAGGTCGCCGCGGTCGGCCAGCAGCACGGCCAGGTTGTGGTGGCAGTAGCCGTCGCCGGCGGCGATGCCGGCGCGGTAGGCCTCCTCGGCCGCCTCCACGTCGTCGAGGTCCTCGACGTAGAAGTTGCCCAGCGGCAACCACGCCTGGAGCTCGCCGAGCTTCGCGCCCCGCTCGAGGGTGAAGCGGGCCTCCGCCGTCCGGCCGGTCGTTCGCAGCAGCGAGGCCAGCGCCACGCGGGTGCCGGCGAAGCGATCGGCCCCGGCGCGCAGGTCGACCTCCAGGGCGGTGTCGTGCGAGGCGGCCCACCGCCAGCAGGCGACCACCGCGGCGGCAACGTCGTCCCCCGTCGCGGCGAGGTCGGCCGCCACCGCGAGGGCCTGCTCGTGCTCGCCCTGCTCGTGCAGCAGGAACGCCAGCTGCAGGCCGCCCTGGGTGTCCCCGGCCGCGCCGGCACCGCGGTAGGCGCGCATCGCGCCGGCCAGGTCGCCGAGCTGCTCGAGCACCAGGCCGAGGTTGACCCAGGCGTCGCGCTCGCCGCCGGCCAGCGCCCGCTCGTAGGCGTCGACGGCCTCCTCGACCCGGCCGCGGGCGGCCAGCGAGTTGCCGAGGTTGAACCAGCCGAGCGAGTCCCCCAGCTCGGCGGCCCGGCGGAAGCAGCGCTCGGCGTCCAGGTCACGCCCGGCCTCGGCCAGGTCGCAACCCAGCTCGATGACGGCGTCGGCGTCCCGGCAGGCGCGCAGCCTCCGGAGGCGCCCGTCGAGGTCCTCCCGCATGCGGCGATCATGCGGGGCACCCGGCGCCCCGTCCTCCCCCGCTGGGGCGGTCTCACCCGTCGGAGGAGGTGCAGGTCACCCGGGGGGAGTCAGTTGTCCCCACGGGCCGGCTCCGCGGCGGACTCGTGCGGGCGGCCCCCCTGCAGGTCCCGCCGCGAGCGTGCGAGTGGCGGGGGGCAGGGGGGTCCTTCCTCAGGCCCGCTCGGCGCGCAGCGCCTCGCGCAGCCGGGTCTTCCCGCTGGTGCGCAGCAGGGCGCCGGAGTAGACCCGCCCGCCCAGGCGGACGGCGAGCCCGACGGCCACCAGCATGAGGACGACGGCCAGCGCCACCTCCCAGCCCGCCGCCTCCCCGGCCGCCTGGCGCACCGGCATCACCAGCGGCGAGAGGCCGGGCACGAAGGAGGTGACCGTGGCCAGCGTGCCGCTGGGTTCGCTGGCGGCCTGGAACGCCACGAAGAACCCCACGACCAGCAGCATCGACGCCGGCGTGAGCACGCTGCCGAGGTCCTCCTGCCGGCTGACCAGCGAGGCCGCCACGGCGAAGACGCAGGCGTAGAAGGCGTAGCCGAGGACGAACCAGGCGATGACGGTGGCCACGGTGCCGATCAGCTCACCGGGGACGTCGACCAAGTCGAACGCCAGCGCGCCGGCGACCCCGACCACGCCGATGACGACGATCTGCCCGAGCCCCAGCAGGCCGAGGCCCAGGATCTTGCCGGCGAGCAGCTGCCACGGCCGCATGGTGGCCAGCAGGAGCTCCACCACGCGGCTGGACTTCTCCTCCACCACGCCTTGAGCGACGAACTGCGCGAACAGGAACAGCAGGCCGTAGAGGACGACGATGCCGATGACCGCCACGACCACCTGCTGGCCGTCGTCCTCCCCGTCGCCGAGCGGGGTGACCGCCACCTCGGGGATCGACTGCAGGTCGACGCCGGCCTCCAGCAGCCGGTCGGAGACGGCCAGCCCGCTGACCGCACCGCCGACGACCGCCTCCAGCGCGGGATCCCGGTCGACGAGCAGCAGCTCGGGAGCGGGGCCGGTGCCGTCGAGCAGGGCGGCGTCGACCTCCCCGGCCTCGACGGCGGCCCGCGCGTCGGCTGCGCCGGTGGTGTCGACGACCTGCACCTCGACGCCCACTGCCTCGCCCTGCGCCTCGAGGGCGGGCCCGAGCCGGCCGTCGTCGGCCACGACGGCGATCCGGCCGGCCTCGACGCCGCCGACCGCCACCTGGAAGACCATCATCCCGAGCAGCAGCAGGAGGATGACCGCCGAGCTCACGATGAAGTTCTTGTCGCGGATGCGGCTGGAGACCTCGCGCGCGGCGACCAGCCGGACCAGCGCGGCGCTGCCCGGGGTGCGGGGCCCGGACGCCGTCACGCGGCGACCCCGGCCGGCTCGGCGACGGCCTCGCGGAACAGCTCCACCAGGCTCGGCTCCCGCCAGGCGAAGTGGCCGACCCGGCCGGTGCGCAGCGCCGCGGCGAGCACGGCCTGGTCGTCGGCGCCCGGGGCGAGCTCCAGCAGGGTGTCACCGGCCCGCTCGGACACCACCTGCACGCCGGGCAGCGCGGCCGCCCAGCCCGGCGGCGCGTCGGGGACGACGACCCGCAGCAGCCGGCCGGACTCGCGGCGGCGCAGCTCGGCGACCGGACCGGTGGCGACCATGGCCCCGCGGGCGAGGATGCCGACGGCGTCGCAGAGCCGCTCGACCAGGTCGAGCTGGTGGCTGGAGAAGACGACCGGGACGCCGCCGCGCACCTGCTCGAGCAGCGCCTCGGCGAGCGCGTCGACGCCCACCGGGTCCAGCCCGGAGAACGGCTCGTCGAGGATGAGCACCTCCGGCCGGCTGACCAGCGCCGCGGCCAGCTGCACCCGCTGCTGGTTGCCCAGCGACAGCTTCTCCACCTGGTCGCGGCGGCGCTCCCCGAGGCCGAGCCGGTCGGCCCAGTGCTCTGCGGCGCGGGCGGCTGCCGCGCCGTCCAGGCCGTGCAGCCGGGCGAAGTAGGCCAGCTGCTCGCCGACCCGCATCTTCGGGTACAGGCCGCGCTCCTCCGGCATGTAGCCGATCCGGCGGCGCAGCGCCTGGTCCAGCGGACGCCCCTGCCAGCGCACCTCGCCGGCGTCGGCGCGGACCAGCCCCATGGCGATCCGCATCGTCGTCGTCTTGCCGGCCCCGTTGGAGCCGCAGAACCCGAACATCGAGCCCGGGGCGACGGCGAAGGAGACGCCGTCCAGCACCCGGTTGGCCCCGTAGCTCTTGCGCAACCCGTCGAACTCCAGCACGCGCTTCCCCGCCACCCTCCGTTGCCTCCGGCAACCGTATCGGCCGCTTGCTGTCGCGCCGGGACGCCGGGTGGGGTGTCATCGGCGGATGAGCCAGGAGAACGTGCCGGCGCAGCCGCCGACCGGGGTGGGGCTCGACGGGCTGCGCGCGGCGGCCGCCGGGTGCCGGGCCTGCGAGCTGTGGGAGGGCACGACCCAGACGGTGTTCGGCGAGGGGCCGGAGACCGCCCGCATCGTCTTCGTGGGCGAGCAGCCGGGCGACCAGGAGGACCGCAGGGGCGAGCCGTTCGTCGGCCCGGCCGGGCGGCTGCTGGACAAGGCGCTGGCCGAGGCCGGCATCGACCGCCGGGACGCCTACATCACCAACGCGGTCAAGCACTTCCGGTTCAAGCCGACCGGCAAGCGGCGGATCCACCAGACCCCCGGTCCGGAGCACCTGCGGGCCTGCCGACCGTGGCTGGAGGCCGAGTTCGCCGTCCTGCAGCCCGAGGTCGTCGTCTGCCTGGGCGCGACCGCCGCCAAGGCGCTGATCTCGCCGTCGTTCCGGATCACCAAGGAGCGCGGCCAGCTGTTCCCCTGGACCCCGCCGGGCGCCGACACGCTGTTCGCCGCGGCCGACGACGAAGAGGCGCCGCACCAGACGTGGATGCTGGCCACCACGCACCCCTCGGCGATCCTGCGCACGCCGGACGAGGCCCGCGACGCCGCCTACGACGCCCTCGTCGCCGACCTCCGGGTCGTGGCCCACGCCCTCGCCTGACGAAGGACCACCCTTCCCCCACGCCTCGCAGGCTCGGCGCGGGCCCCTGAAGGGTGGCCGTTCCAGTACCTCACCCGGCTCGCGGCGGGACCCTGCAGGGCGGCCGAACTGCGCGGGTCCCGCCGTCCGGGTAGGACGGTGCCATGGACCGCGTCTACACGGCTGAGGCAACGGCGTCCGGAGCCCGCACCGGGGAGGTCAGCTCCTCCGACGGCCGGCTGACGGCGAGCCTGTCCCGCCCGGCGGAGATGGGCGGGGACGACGGTCCGGGCACCAACCCCGAGCAGCTGTTCGCCGCCGGCTACGCCGCCTGCTTCCACAGCGCCATGCGCTTCGCGCTCCGGGACCTCGGGCTGACCCCGCAGGCGCTCGAGGGCTCCTCGGTCACCGCGGAGGTGCACTTCCTGCGCGCGGCACCCGGTGACTTCGGCCTCGGCGTCGACCTCTGGGCGCGGCTGCCGCAGCTGGACGACGAGCAGGCCCGGCAGCTCGTGGAGAAGACGCACACCGTCTGCCCGTACTCGCGCGCCACGGCGGGCAACGTCGAGGTCGGGCTGCACGTCGTCCCGGCGTCCTCCGCCGCCTGAAGGAGGACCCCGTCCCCCCACCCTCCGCACGCTCAGGGCGGGGCCCGGGACGGGGCCGGCGGGATCCTGGCAGGGGGCCACCCTGCAGGGCCGTGTCAGCCGCGGGCGGAGGGCTGGGCCGAGCGGGAGGCGCGGAAGGTCCAGAACGAGGGCACCGCCAGCGCCACGACGACCATCGCCACGACGACGGCCACGCCGCCGGACACCATCGCCGTGGTCACGCCCGCCGCGCTGGCGATCGCGCCGGCCCGCAGGTCGCCCAGGCGCGGACCGCCGGCCACGACGACGAGGAACACGCCCTGCATGCGCCCCCGCATCTCCTCCGGCGCGGCCAGCTGCAGCATCGACGAGCGCAGCACCGCGCTGACCATGTCGCCGGCGCCGGCCACCGCGAGGCAGAGGACGGCCAGCCACAGGGTCGGGGCGAACCCGAAGCCGATGATCGCCACACCCCACACGACGACCGCGACCAGGACGACGGCGCCCTGGCGGTCCACCCGGGACACCCACCCCGAGGTCAGCCCCATGAGCAGCGCGCCGATCGAGATGCCGGCGAACAGCCAGCCCAGGCTGTTGGGCGAGTCGGCGTAGCGGCCCCCGGCGAGCTCCGGGAACACCGCCTGCGGCCAGGCGAAGAGCATCGCGACGACGTCGACGACGAAGGTCACCAGCAGCACCGGCTGGGTGCGCAGGAAGGCGAAGCCCTCGCCCACCCCGCGGACCGCGGCACCCAGCCGCAGCGGTCCGGCGTCCCGTCCCGGGGGCAGCGGCGGCAGCCCGCGCAGCAGCAGGACGGCGACGAGGAAGCCGATCGCGTCGACGGCGTAGGTGACCGGCAGGTCCCCGACGGCGATGAGCAGGCCGGCCAGCAGCGGCCCGGCGATGACGCCGACCTGGCGCACGGTCATGGCCAGCGCGTTGGCCGCCGGCACGCCCGCGGGCCCGACGATCGCGGGGATCACCGCGCTGCGGGTGGGCTGGTTGACCGCCGTGAACCCGGAGACGCAGGCGGTGAGCACCCACAGCAGCGCCAGGTTGCCGCCGCCGGGGAGTAGCGCCTGCACGGCCAGCAGTGCGCTGGTCACGGCGGAGCCGACACCGGTGACCAGCATCAGCCGGCGGCGGTCCATCGAGTCGGCGATCGCGCCACCCAGCAGGCCGAAGACGACGAGCGGTACGAGGGCCACCACCGAGGTGACGCCGACCAGCAGCGAGGAGCCGGTGAGCGCGTAGACCTGGTACGGGACGGCCACCAGCGTCATCTGCTGGCCCAGCATCGTGGCCGCGACGCCCCAGAACAGCCGCCGGTAGTCCGGGTCGCGCAGCGGGGTGGTGTCGAGGGCCCACGCGCGGCGCGGCCTCGGCGGCAGGGGCACCGGCTCCTCGACGGGGCCGCCGCCCTCGACCGGATCGACCGGCGACGTCACGGCGTCCCCTCGGCAGGCACCGCCTCGTGTGCAGGCAGCGTCGTCCGCCGGCGGTCCGGGCCACGGTGTGTGCACACACCGCTCGGCCGGCCCGACCCACCCCCTCCCGGCAGAGCCGTCGGGACGGCGGGTCCGCTCACGGGGCGAGCCGCTGGACGACCCAGCCGCCCCCCTCCGCGTCGTCCCGGACGAAGCGGAGCCGGTCGTGCAGCCGGTCGGCCCCGCCCTGCCAGAACTCGACGGTGTCGGGCACCACCCGGTAACCGCCCCAGACCTCCGGGCGCGGCAGCTTCTCCCCGTGCGTGTCGGCGTCCAGCCGGCGCAGCCGCTCGACGAGCTCCTCGCGCGAGTCGACCGGCGTCGACTGGAGGGAGGCGGCGGCGGCCAGCTGCGCGCCGCGCGGACGGGGGTCCCACAGGTCGTCGCTGGCCGTCGGGCCGACCCGCTCCACCCGGCCGGTCACCCGCACCTGCCGCTGCAGCGCGTGCCAGGGGAAGACCAGCGCGGCGCGCGGGTTGACCGCCAGCTGGGCGCCCTTGGCCGAGGCGTAGCTGGTGACGAAGACGAAGCCGTGCTCGTCGTAGCCCTTCACCAGCACGATCCGCGCGTCGGGTGCGCCGTCGGCGTCCGCGGTCGCGACCACCACGGCGTTGGGCTCGGGCAGCTCCGCGGCGACGGCGTCGGCGAACCAGCGGTCGAACTGCTCGACCCAGGTGGGCGCGAGGTCGTCCTCCCGGAGGCCCCGGGTCTCGTAGTCCCTGCGCATGCGGGAGAGGTCGGGCACGCCGTCCATGCTGTCACCCGCCCGCCCCGCGAGATCTGCACAGTGGTGGTGATCGGGCACTCGATGACCACCACTGTGCAGATCTCGCCGGGAGGGAGCCGGGCCCCGCCCCGGGTGTCCCCGGTGCGTCGGCACGGCCTAGGGTCGCGGAGGCAGTCGTGCGCCGCCTCCCGTGCGCGCACGAGTCCCGCGCGCAGAGGAGCATGCGAGATGGCGGACGACTTCGTACCCGGCCTGGAGGGCGTCATCGCCTTCGAGACGGAGATCGCCGAACCGGACAAGGACGGCGGCTCCCTCCGGTACCGCGGCGTCGACATCGAGGACCTGGTCGGCAAGGTCACCTTCGGCAACGTCTGGGCGCTGCTGGTCGACGGCAAGTTCGGTCCCGGCCTGCCGCCGGCCGAGCCGTTCCCGATCCCGGTGCACAGCGGGGACGTGCGCGTCGACGTCCAGGCCGCGCTGGCCATGCTGGCGCCCTTCTGGGGCTACCGCCCGCTGCTGGACATCGACTCCGAGACCGCGCGCGACCAGCTGGCCCGCGCCGCGGTCATGGCGCTGTCCTACGTCGCGCAGTCCGCCCGCGGCATCGGCGTCCCGGCCGTTCCGCAGGCGCGCATCGACGAGGCCTCCACGATCGTCGAGCGGTTCATGGTCCGCTGGCGCGGCGAGCCCGACCCCCGCCACGTCGCCGCCGTCGACGCCTACTGGACGTCGGCCGCCGAGCACGGCATGAACGCCTCGACCTTCACCGCCCGCGTCATCGCCTCCACCGGCGCCGACGTGGCCGCCTCCCTCTCCGGTGCCATCGGCGCGATGTCCGGCCCGCTGCACGGCGGCGCCCCCTCCCGGGTGCTGCACATGCTGGACGGCGTCGAGCAGAGCGGTGACGCGGACAAGTACGTCAAGGACCTCCTCGACCGGCACGAGCGGCTCATGGGCTTCGGCCACCGGGTCTACCGCGCCGAGGACCCCCGCGCCCGGACGCTGCGCAAGGCCGCCAAGGAGCTCGGCGCCCCGCGCTTCGAGGCCGCGCTGGCCCTGGAGCAGGCCGCGCTCAGGGAGCTGCGCGAGCGCCGTCCCGACCGGCCGATCGAGACCAACGTGGAGTTCTGGGCGGCGATCGTCCTCGACTTCGCCGAGGTGCCCAGCCACATGTTCACCTCGATGTTCACCTGTGCCCGCACCGCCGGCTGGTGCGCGCACATCCTCGAGCAGAAGAACACCGGCCGCCTGGTGCGCCCGTCGGCCCGCTACGTCGGCCCGGCTCCGCGCAAGCCCGAGGAGGTCGACGGCTTCGACACCATCAAGGTCAAGGCCGTCGACCAGCCGGCCTAGGAGAAGGACCCCCTGCCCCCACCGTGGAAGGACCCTGTTCCCCCCGCCCCTCGCACGCTCGGGGCGGGACCCGGGACGGGGCCGCGGCGGGCCCCTGCAGGGGGCCATCGGCGCCTGAGCCCGCCCGCGACTCCCGAGAGGCACCCCCCGGATGAGCATCACCATCCCCGCCGACCTCCTGCCCTCCGACGGCCGCTTCGGTTGCGGCCCGTCCAAGGTGCGCCCCGAGGCCCTCGAGGCGCTGGCCGGCAGCGGCGCCTCCCTGATGGGGACCTCCCACCGGCAGGCGCCGGTCAAGGGCCTGGTCCGCCAGGTCCGCGAGGGGCTGACCGAGCTGTTCGACCTGCCCGACGGCTACGAGGTCGTCCTCGGCAACGGCGGCACGACGGCGTTCTGGGACGCCGCGATCATCGGGCTCATCCGCGAGCGCAGCGCCCACGGCAGCTACGGCGAGTTCTCCTCGAAGTTCGCGACCGGCGTGGCCGAGGCGCCGTTCCTCGCCGACCCGGTGATCGCCAAGGCCGCGCCCGGCTCGCTGGCCCTGCCCGCCGCCACCGACGGCGTCGACGTCTACGCGTGGGCGCACAACGAGACCTCCACCGGCGTCATGGCCCCGGTGCAGCGGCCGCACGCCACGGACGACGCACTCGTGCTCATCGACGCCACCAGCGCCGCCGGCGGACTGCCGGTCGACGTCACGCAGACCGACGTCTACTACTTCGCCCCGCAGAAGAACCTCGGTGGGGACGGCGGGCTGTGGGTGGCGCTGATGTCGCGGGACGCCCTCGACCGCATCGCCGAGATCAAGGCCTCGGGCCGCTGGATCCCCGGCTTCCTGGACCTGTCCATCGCCGTCGACAACTCGGCCAAGGACCAGACCTACAACACCCCGGCCGTCGCCACGCTGTTCCTGCTGGCCGACCAGATCCGCTGGCTGCTGTCCCTCGGCGGGCTCACCGGCGCCGTCGCGCGCACCCAGGACTCCTCGAGCCGGCTCTACGGCTGGGCCGAGCAGTCGTCCTACGCCACGCCGTTCGTTGCCGACCGCGACCAGCGCTCCTACGTGGTGGGCACCGTCGACTTCGACGAGTCGGTGGACGCCGCCGAGGTCGCGAGGGTGCTGCGCGCCAACGGCGTCGTGGACGTCGAGCCCTACCGCAAGCTCGGCCGCAACCAGCTGCGGGTCGGCATGTTCCCCGCCGTCGAGCCGGACGACGTCAGCGCGCTGACCGCCTGCATCGACTTCGTCGTCGAGAAGCTCTGAGGAAGGCCCCCTGCCCCCCGCCACTCGCGGGCTCGTAGCGGGACCCTGCAGGGGGGCCGCCGTCCTCCCCGCCCGTCGCAGGCCCACGGCGGGACCCGGGACGGGGCCACCGGCTCGAGGAGGTCCGCCCGGCAGTGCGCCACGCCGGGCGAGCCTGCCGACACGCTCCCGCGTGCGCGGATAGCCTCGGCAGCGGACTCCCCCATCCCGGGGCCGGTCCGCCCGCCGTCCCGACCGAGCACCCACCCCAGGAGGCCGCCCATGCGTTCGCTGCGGCTGGTGGCGCTCACCGACGACGGCAAGAGCCTGGTGCTCGCCCTCGACGGCGCCGAGCCCGGCGAGGAGGGCGAGCGCTTCGAGCTGCCGATCGACGACCGGGTGCGCGCCGCCGCGCGCGGTGACGCCCGCAGGCTCGGCCAGATCGACGTCGAGATCGGCGTGACGCTGCCGCCCCGGGTGATCCAGGCCCGCATCCGCGCCGGTGAGACGCCCGAGCAGGTGGCGCAGGCCTCCGGCATCCGCGTCGAGCGGATCATGCGCTTCGCCCACCCGGTGCTGCAGGAGCGCGAGCGGGTGGCCGAGCAGGCCCGCGAGGCGCGGGTGCGGCTCTCCGAGGGCGCGCCGTCGGTGCCGCTGCAGCAGTTCATGTCCGAGCGGCTGCGGCTGCTCGGCGCCGACCTCGACGCCGTCCGCTGGGACGCCCACCGCGCCGGGGACGGCGTCTGGCAGGTCACCGCCGCCTGGCAGGCCGGCGCGAAGTCCGGCGTCACCCGCTGGGCCTACGACGTCCCGGCCCGCACCGTCACCCCGGTCGACGCCGCCACCACCGACTTCGCCGAGGGCACCCGGCTGGTGCGCGTCGTCCCGCACGTGCCGGCCGAGCGACCCCCGCCGGTGCGCCCCCGCCCGGTGTCCGTCGTCCCCGACGACGACGGGGTGCCGGCCCCCGCCTCCTCCCGGCTCGCCCGCGACGAGGACGACCGGTCCGCGGACGACGACGTGCGCCCGGTGCTCCCGGTCGACGTCTCCCCGGCGGTCACCCGGCGCGCCGACCCCGCCCCGCCCGCCGACGAGGACGACATCAGCGAGCACGACACCGTCGTCCTCGGCCGTCCCGGCGGTGAGGGGGACGACGACGAGGACCCCCGCGCCCGCATCCCCGCGTGGGAGGACATCGTCTTCGGGGTCCGCCGCCACCGCTGACCTGCACCGCCAGATGCGGTCGCCTCGTGGTCGGGCGTCCGTCGTCGAGCCCGCACTCCTCAGGGGAGCGGCGCGGCAGGGGGAGTGACGTCGGCCTCCTGCGCCGCACGTGTCCGCTGGACCCCCGGGGGTAGCACGAGAGGCATGTCAGCCTCGGTGTCCATGCCCCTCGGCGGCGTTCAGGTCGGTTCCTACGACAGCTACGAGCAGGCTCAGGCCGCCGTCGACTACCTCTCCGACCAGAAGTTCGCCGTCGAGAACGTCACGATCATCGGTTCGGACCTGCGCCAGGTGGAGCGGGTCACCGGCCGGCTCACCTGGGGCCGGGTGCTCGCCGCCGGCGCAGCCGGCGGGGCCTGGTGGGGTCTGTTCGTCGGCCTGCTGCTCGGCATCTTCGCCGCCCGGCCCGGCGCCTGGATCGGCTCGATCCTGACCGGCCTGCTCATCGGTCTGCTGTTCGGCGCGCTGTTCGCCGCGATCGGCTACTCCGCCAGCCGGGGCCGACGGGACTTCACGAGCACGAGCGCCGTGGTCGCGGGCCGCTACGACCTCATGTGCAACCCCGCGCACGCCGAGGAGGCCCGGGCACACCTGGCCCGCTTCTCCCTGCGCGGCTGAAAGGGCCCTGCAGAGGGGTCCTTTCTCACCTGAGGGTGGCGAAGGCCACCGCGGCCGCTGCGGCGACGCCCAGGGAATCCACACCGGTCCGCATCGGGATCCGGGCCCGCACCCGCGCAGCCCGCTGGGCCTGCGGGGTCAGCCCCGGTCCCTCCGCTCCGAGCAGCACCGCGGTTCGCGGGTGCGCCCGCGGGTCCACCTCGGCGAGGTCGACGGCGTCCTCGGCCGGGGTGAGCGCGACGGTCAGGTAGCCCGCGTCGTGCAGCCGGTCCAGCCCGCCGGGCCAGTCCGGCAGGGCGGCGAACGGCAGGGCCAGCACGTGTCCCATCGAGACCCGCACCGAGCGTCGGTAGAGCGGGTCGGCACAGCGCGGGTCCAGCAGCAGCCCGTCGACGCCCAGGGCCACCGCGGAGCGGGCGATGGACCCCAGGTTCTCCGCGTCGTTGAGCGCCTCGAGCACGGCCAGCCGGCGGGGTGCGGCCGGATCCGGCCCGGTCAGCAGCGCGTCGAGGTCGGCCGGCGGGCGCCGGTCGGCCGAGGCGAGCACCCCGCGGGTCAACCGGAAGCCGATCACCTCGGAGAGCACCCACTTGTCCGCCTCGTAGGCGGGGACGCCCTCGGGCAGGTCCAGCGCCGCCAGCCGTCCCGGGACGCCGAGCACCGCGCGCACCCGGTAGGGCGAGGTCAGCAGCCGCTCGACCGCCGGGACTCCCTCGACGATCACCGGGCCGGTGCCGCGCTCGGTGCCCGGCGGGCGGTCCCCGGCCTTGAGGTCGCGGAAGTCGGCCACCCGCGGGTCGTCCGGGTCGGTGATCGTCGTGGGGGGCTCGGGCACGGCCCCGATCCTGCCAACCCGCGCCCACCGGGCGGCCGGGCCGCCCAGCCCGCAGGATCGTCGGCGTGACCTCCTCCCCCACGACGGTCATCGGCGGCGGCATCGCCGGCACGGCCTGCGCCCGCGTCCTCGCCGAGGCGGGGCTCCCCGTCCGCGTGCTCGACCGCGGCCGGCGACCGGGCGGGCGGATGGCCTCGCGGACGCTGCACGACCGCACCGTCGACATCGGCGCCTCCTACCTGACCGCGGAGGAGGGCTCGCCCTTCGCGGCGGTGGTCCGCGACTGGGTCGACCGCGGCCTGGCCCGGCCGTGGACCGACACCTTCGCCGTCGCCGGCCCTGAGGGCCTGCGTTCGACGACCACGGGACCGGTCCGCTACGCCGCACCCGGTGGGCTGCGCTCGCTGGTCGCCGACCTCGCGTCCGGGCTGGACGTAGAGAGCGGGCGCACGGTCGCCGCCGTCGGCCCCGGCCCACGGGTGGACGACGAGGACGTGCCGGCCGCCGTCCTGGCCATGCCCGACCCGCAGGCCCGCCGGGTGCTCGACCCGGCCACGGCCGGCCGGCTGCTGGACGACCGGCCGTGGGAGCCCTCGCTGGCCGTCGTCCTGGGGTGGTCGCAGCGGCGCTGGGCGGCCGACCTGCACGGCGTCTTCGTGCACGACGACCCGGCGGTCACCTGGGTCGCCGACGACGGGGACCGGCGAGGGGACGGCGCCCCCGTGCTGGTCGCGCACACCACCGCCGAGCTCGCGGCCGCGCACCTCGAGGACCCGGACGCCGCCGCCGGCCCGGTCGCCGCCGCGGTCGGCCGGGCCCTGGGCATCGGGGTCCCACCGGCCTGGACGACGGTGCACCGCTGGACCTACGCGCGCCCCGCCGCGGCGCGGTCCGAGCCGTTCGAGCTCGCCGACGGGATCGGGGTCTGCGGCGACGGCTGGTCGGCGCCGTCGCGGGTGCAGGCCGCCTGGACCTCGGGCACCGCCCTGGGCCGCGCCCTGCTCGTCACGCACTGAGGACGTCGGCCCGGCCCCGCTGCCCTATCGCGAGCCTGCGAGCGATGGGGCAGCGGGGTCCTCCTAGCGCGCCGCCCGCGCCAGCTGGCGGGCCTGCGCGACCAGCCGCCCGGTGGCGTCCCAGATGCGGCACTCCTCGTCCGACCAGCCGCCGGCCACCTCGGTGGAGCGCGACTCGACCAGGCACCAGCCCGGCGCCGGCAGCGCGCGCACCAGCACCTGCAGCTGCACGGTGGGCGCCCAGCCCGTCCGGCCCACGGCGAAGGCGGTGGGCGGCAGGGCGTCGGCGAACAGCAGCAGCGTGAACGGGTCGGGCGCTCCGCCGTCGGCCAGCCGGATCCAGGACCGCAGCACCCGGTGGTCGGAGAACCGACCGGCCGTCCAGCCCGCCGTCGCGGGGTCGAGCCGGGTGTCGATCCGCCGGACCAGGCCGACGGCCGGCCCGGCGCCGGTGGTCCGCGTGACGACGCATTCGTCGGGGTCGGGCACCTGCGGCGCGGCGTTGACGAAGTACTCGGCCGGCTCGGTGCCGAGGGTCGCCGTCGTCACCTGGGCGGCGAGTGACGGGCCGGCCTCCCCGGTGAGCAGCACCGAGGAGTGCGCCAGCGTGCGCCCGGCCGGGCCGGGCGTGACGGCGAGGTGGGCCGGTCCGGCGGCGGTGGCCCGCAGGTAGCTGGCCGACAGCGCGACCGGGTGCGGGTGCGGGCTGTCCAGCACGGCGGCGCGGGCGGCCACCGCCAGCAGGTAGCCGCCGTTGAGGACGCCGCCGCCGACGTCCCAGCCGGGGTCGAGGTCGGCGACCAGGCCACCGCCCTCGGCACGTCGCACGGTGGTCGCGGCGTCGAAGGCGGACGGGGTCCCATGGGTCTGCGGCACGCCCGGGAGCCTGCCAGGGTGGGATTCCATGGAGTACACGCACCTGGGGCGCAGCGGCCTGTCGGTCTCCCGGCTCTGCCTGGGCACGATGAACTTCGGCTGGAAGACCGACGAGGCCGACGCCCACGCGATCATGGACCGGGCGCTGACCGAGGGCGTCAACTTCTTCGACACCGCCAACGTCTACGGCTTCGACGCCGGCAAGGGTCGCACCGAGGAGGTCCTCGGCACCTGGTTCGCGCAGGGCGGCGAGCGCCGGGACAAGACGGTGCTGGCCACCAAGGTGTACGGCGGCATGAGCGACTGGCCCAACGACACGTTCCTGTCGGCGCGCAACCTGGTGCGCTCCTGCGAGGCCTCGCTACGGCGGATGCAGACCGACTGGATCGACCTGTACCAGTTCCACCACGTCGACCCGTCCACGCCGTGGGAGGAGATCTGGCAGGCCTGCGAGACGCTGGTCGCGCAGGGCAAGGTGCTCTACGTCGGGTCGTCCAACCACGCCGCCTGGCAGATCGCGGCGGCCAACGAGGCGGCCGCCCGCCGGCACTTCCCGGGCCTGGTGAGCGAGCAGTCCCACTACAACCTGCTCACCCGGCACGTGGAGCTGGAGGTGCTGCCGGCCGCGCAGCACTACGGCGTCGGCATCATCCCGTGGAGCCCGCTGGCGCAGGGCCTGCTGGCCGGCGTCCTCGGCGACCAGGCCGGCGACCGCCGCCACCTCGAGCGCAACCGCGAGCGCATCGAGCGGCACCGCCCCGCGCTGCAGGCCTACGAGGACGCCTGCCGCGCGTGGGGGTACGCGCCGGCGGACGTCGGGCTCGCCTGGCTGCTGCACCGGCCGGCGGTGACCGCACCGATCGTCGGGCCGCGCACGATGGAGCAGTTCGAGGGCTCGCTGCGGGCCCTCGACGTGCGGCTGGACGAGGCCCAGCTCGCCCGGCTCGACGAGGTCTTCCCCGGTTACCGAGAGGCGCCGATGGAGTACGCCTGGTGACCCCGCCGGCCCGCTAGCCGCTGACAGTCACCGCACTGTCACCCAGCGCCACACGCCGTCCCCCGGACCCCCAGGACTGGGGGACGGGGTCCCCCTCTGCCGCGTGTGCCCGGCCCCCTGCCCTCCCCCGGAGCCTCGGGACCGACGAGAGCGGCCGGTGGGGGCGGGCTCTCCGACGCCGGGGGGCGGGTGCGCGTGCACGGGTACGGGGACGAGACGGCCGGGGTGTGCCCGTTCAGCGGAGCCGGGGACGGCGGGACGACGCGCAGCGCGGTGTCGCGGCGGGCCGTGCTCGCCGGGCTGGCGGGCATCGCGGCGCTGCCGGTCATGAGCGGGACCGCCCTGGCGGCGCCGGTCCGCCGTCCGCCGGCCCCGACGTCGACGCCCGCGCCTCCGCCGCCGGCGCGCCGTCCGCGGGCCGCCCGGGGCGCGCACGCCGTGGGCAACCCGCGCGGCAGCGACATCGCGGTGCGGGCGGGCCGGGACAAGGAGGCCCGGTTCGGCGTGATGTTCAAGAAGCTGCCGGCCTTCTCGCCGCCGGACGCGCTGCTGACCGCGCTCGCCGTCGCCATGAACGACGGCAAGGCGCCGCTGTCGGACGTCAAGGACTCCGACGTCGCCTTCGACATCGCCGGCATCCCGGCCGGCTACATCTACCTCGGCCAGTTCATCGACCACGACATGACGCTGGACAAGACCCCGCTGACCCAGCAGCAGCAGGACCCGCGGGCGATGACCAACTACGACACGCCCCGCTTCGACCTGGCCAGCGTGTACGGCAAGGGACCGGCCGGCAGCCCCGAGCTCTACGACCCGGCCCGGCCGGGCCACCTGCTCTGCAACGACCACGACGGCGTGCGCGACCTGCCCCGGGACGACGTCGGCGCGGCCTACCTCGGCGACCCGCGCAACGACGAGAACCTCATCGTCGCCCAGCTGCACGCGGTCTTCCTGCGGCTGCACAACAAGCTGCGCGACGAGGGGAAGACGTTCGAGCAGGCCCAGCAGCTGGTCCGCTGGCACTACCAGTGGCTCATCGTCAACGACTACCTGCCGCGCATCGTCGGCCGCGACGTCGTCGACCGGCTGGTGCGCCGCCGCCGCGGCGGGCCGATCGAGTTCGTCGGGCGGTTCTACAAGCCGCGCAACCCGCGCAAGCCCTACATGCCGGTGGAGTACTCCGGCGCCGCGTACCGCTTCGGGCACAGCATGATCCGGGCCGAGTACGAGGTGCACGACCAGCACACCGTGCCGATCTTCGCCAACGAGGGCCACCAGGACCTGCGCGGCAACCGCCCGGTCCCGGCCGACCTGTGGATCGACTGGAACTACTTCTTCGAGATCCCCGGCATGAGCACGCCGGACGACCGCAACATGTCGCGGAAGATCGACACCCAGCTGTCGCTGCCGCTGTCCACGCTGCCGCCCACCGTCGTGGCCCCCACCGCCGGGGCGATCGTCTCGCTGGCCGAGCGCAACCTGCTGCGCGGCAAGCGGCTGGGCCTGCCGGCGGGTCAGGACGTCGCCGTCGCGATGGGCCTCGAGCCGCTGACCAACCAGCAGCTCGGGCTCACCGACCCGGGCTGGAAGGGCAAGGCTCCGCTCTGGTTCTACGTGCTCAAGGAGGCCGAGCTGCTCGGCGGCAACCGCCTGGGCCCGGTCGGCGGCACGATCGTCGCCGAGGTCGTCCTCGGCCTGATGGCCTGCGACACCACCTCGTACTTCACGGCCAACCCCGGCTTCGACCCCGGCCCTGGGTACTCCATGGGTGACTTCCTGCTCTGGGCCGACGCCATCGACCCGCGGGCCTTCGAGGCGCCGGAGGACGAGCCGGCCGAGGAGGAGCCCGCCGAGGGCGAGGACGGCGAGGTCGAGGAGGAGGCGCCGCACGAAGAGGAGCCGGAGGACGACGAGGACCCCGAGCTCCTCGAGCCCGGCGAGGCGCCCGACCCCGCGGCGACCTCCCCGGTGCCCGGCCCCGTCGTCTAGGGAGGACTCCGGGCCCCTGGTGAGGTCCCGTCGCGGCCCCGTCCAGAGGCTCGCCGCTGGCCCCGTCCCGGGCACCGCCCCGAGCTCGCGAGGGGTGGGGAGGACGGTGTCCTTCCCCGGTGAGGAGGCCGGGGTCCTCTCTCAGCCGAGCGGCCAGGCCGCGACCCGGTCGTACCGCGGCGCAGGACCGAGGTGGCTCTCCAGCAGCTCCACCTCGGTCACCGGCCAGTCGCGCCCCCGGTAGCCGGCCAGCCGGTCGGGCAGGTCGCCGTCCCCCGGCCGGCCCGGCCGCCAGCGGCCCAGGGTGAGGTGGGCACGGAACGGCCGCTCCTCCACCGGCATCCGGAGCCCCCGGGCGACGGCGGCCAGCCGGCCGGCGAGGGCGCCCAGCCCATCGCCGTCACCCGTGACCCCGGCCCAGAACACCTGCGGACGGCGGCGCGAGCCGAACCGTCCGGCGCCGGCGAGCTGGAGGGTCATCGACGGGGTGGCCGCCACCGCGGGCGCCGCTGCGGCCACCAGCTCAGCCACCCGATCGGGCGGGACCGCGCCGAGGAAGAGCAGCGTCAGGTGCCAGCGGTCCGGCGGCGTCCAGCGCGGTGCGCCCGGCATCTCGCGCAGCGGCGCCAGGGCCTGGTCCAGGTCGGCCAGGGCCTCGGCCGGCGGGGTGACCGCGAAGAACAGCCGCCGCGGCCGTGGTGCGGTCAGTCCGGCACCGCCAGGCCGGCGTCGGCGAGCGCGGCCTGCAGCCGCAGCCGCTCGACGTCGCGGGGCCGTCCGGCCGGGACGGTGTCCAGCGCGTGCGGCACCTCCAGCAGGCGGGCCGCCTCGGTGAGGACGTCGTCGTAGGCCGCCTGCAGTCCCCGGCGGCGGGCCATCGGCGCCCCCGCCGGCACGGAGGCGAGCTGGCGGCCGAGCCGGCGCAGGTCGGCGGCGACCCGCTCGAGCGGACGGCCCGCCGGCGCGACCGGTTCCCGGCGGCGGAGGCGCTGCGGCAGGCGCGCCGACCCGAACACCAGGCGGGCCAGCCAGCCCATGAGGGCGACCGAGCCGACGACGCCCGCGACGATGGCGCCGAGGTGCAGCAGCGAGGTCCCCATGCCGCCTCCGCGGACGACTCGAGAGTGGTGGCCGTCACGGTACGACGGACCGACGGCGTCAGGGGGAGGTCGGCGTCCCGGGCGCCTCGGCCGACGCCGCCTCGGGAACGGCCCGGACCGGTGCCCGCGGCACCGCCCGCGGCCCCACGTGCAGCTGCACCCGCGGAGGGACGACGTGCGCCTCCAGCCGGACCCGTCGTCCGCGCGCCAGCCAGGCCGCCGCGACACCCCCCGCAGCGACCGCGACCGCGCCACCGAGGACGAACCCCCAGGGCGCACCGAAGCGCTCGCAGACCCAGCCGATCAACGGCGCGCCCAGCGGCGTGCCACCCATGAAGCAGGTGAAGTACAGCGCCATGACCCGCCCGCGCAGCTGCGGATCGACCCCCAGCTGCACGAAGCTGTTGTTGGCCACGCTGAACACCAGGCCCGCCGCCCCGGTGGGCACGAGCAGCGCCGCGAACGACCAGTACGTGGGCATCAACCCGCAGACGATGGAGAACAGCCCGAAGACGACCGCCGCGACGACGAGGAACCGCTGCAGCGGGCGCCGTGTCCGCCGGGTGGACAGCAGCGCGCCGGACAACGACCCGGCCGCGAAGCAGGTGGTCAGCAGCCCGAACGCCTCGGCGCCGACGCCGAACACCTCGCGGGCCATGAGCGCGATGGTGACCTGGGAGTTGAACGTGAAGGTGCCCAGCAGGAGCGCCAGCCCCATCGCCAGTCTCAGGTCCGGGCGCGACCACGCGTAGGCCAGCCCCTCGCGCAGCTGGCCCCGGGCCCGCGCGACCGGTGGGCTGGAGTGCAGCTCACCTGTCCGCATGCACAGCAGGGCACCGATGGTGAAGGCGAAGCTGGCCGCGTTGGTGAGGAAGGCCGGCGCGGTGTCGCCCGAGGCCGCGCCGATGAGCAGCCCGGCGACCGCGGGGCCGACCAGCCGGGCGCCGTTGAAGATCGTCGAGTTGAGGCTGACCGCGTTGGGCAGCAGCTCCGGGCCGACCAGCTCCGCGACGAAGGCCTGCCGCACCGGTGCGTCGACGGCGGAGACCGAGCCGAGGGCGCCGGCGAGGACGAAGACGTGCCACAGCTCGATGCCGTCGGTGGCCACCAGCAGCCCGAGGACGAGGGCGAGCAGACCCATCAGCGTCTGGGTGGCCACGAGCATGCGACGCTTGGGGTAGCGGTCGGCGAGCACCCCGCCGTACAGGCCCAGCAGCAGCGTCGGGCCGAACTGCAGCGCGGTGATCAGCCCGAGGGCCACGCCGTTGTCACCGGAGAGCTGCAGGACCAGCCAGTCCTGCCCGATGCGCTGCATCCAGGTCCCGGTGAGGCTGACCAGGTTGGACGCGGCGTAGAACCGGTAGTTGCGTACGCGCAGCGACCGGAAGGCCCCCGAGTCCGCAGTGCCCCTGCTCACCCACTCGCCAGCTTGTCGATGATGACCGCGGCCTCGCGCAGCACCGCCCGCTCCTCGGCGGTGAGCCGCTGGAGCATGCCGGACAGCCAGGCCTCGCGGGCGCGGGCCTCGGCACCGAGCAGGTCCTCCGCGGCCGGGGTCAGGTCGATGACCACCTGCCGCCCGTCGGTGGGGTGCGGGCTCCGGGTGACCAGCCCCATCCCCTCGAGCGCGACGACGACGCGGGTCATCGACGGCGGCTGGACCCGTTCGTGGCCGGCCAGCTCACCGGGGCTCATCCGGCCGTGCCGCTTGAGCGTGGACAGCGCCGCCAGGTGGGTGAGCGTGACCGAGGTGTCGACCCGCTGGTTGCGCAGCCGGCGGGAGAACCGCATCACGGCCAGCCGCAGGTCGTGGGCCAGCGCCGCGGTGTCCAGCGTCGTCCGGCTCACGGTTGCCCAGCCTAACTAGGGATCTGCCGGCCCCGTCCCGAGGCTCGGCCCGAGCGTGCGAGGGGTGAGGGGACGGGGTCCTCCCTCAGAACAGCTGCTGCAGCGGCTCCAGGGCGAAGTAGACGACGAACAGGACGGCGATCAGCCACATCAGCGGGTGCACCTCGCGGTGGCGGCCGACCGCCGTCCGCAGGAGCACGTAGCTGACCACGCCGGCGCCGATGCCGTTGGTGATCGAGTAGGTGAACGGCATGAGCGCGATCGCCAGGAACGCCGGGATGACCAGCGACATGTCGTCCCACTCGAGGTTGCGGATCTGGCTGATCATCAGCGCACCGACGATCACCAGCGCCGGGGCGGCCGCCTCCGAGGGGACGACGGAGACCAGCGGGGTGAAGAACATCGCCAGGAGGAACAGGGCGCCGGTCGCGACGCTGGCCAGCCCGGTGCGCGCCCCGTCGGCGACGCCGGAGGCGCTCTCGATGTAGGTCGTGTTGGACGAGACGCTGGCCGCACCGCCGGCCGCGGCGGCCAGCGAGTCGACCAGCAGCACCGGCTGGGACCGGGGCAGGTTGCGCTTCTCGTCGAGCAGGTCGCCCTCGGCGCCGACGGCGGTCACCGTGCCCACGGTGTCGAAGAAGTCGGCGATCATGATCGAGAAGACGATGAGCAGCGCGGCGATGACGCCGATCCGCTCGAAGCCGCCGAACAGCGAGAAGTCCCCGACGATCGAGAGGTCGGGCGCGCTGACGACCTCGTCCGGCAGGCTCGGCACCTGCAGCGCCCAGCCGCGCGGGTTGACCTCGTTGCCCTCGGCGTCGAACCGCCCGCCCACCCCGGCGACGGCCTCGACGACGATCGCCAGCACGGTGGAGACGACGATGCCGATGAGCAGCGCGCCCTTCACCCGGCGGACGACGAGCACGCTGGTGAGCAGCAGCCCGACGACGAAGACCAGCAGCGGCCACCCGGCGAGCTGGCCGCCCACGCCGAAGCTGATCAGCGGGTTGCCCGGCCGGATGACGCCGGCGTCGACCAGCCCGATGATCGTGAGGAAGAAGCCGATGCCGACCGCGATCGCCGTCTTCAGCTGCGGCGGGATGGCCTCGAAGACCGCCCGCCGGAACCCGGTCAGCACCAGCACGGTGATGAGCAGGCCCTCGAGGACGACCAGGCCCATGATCTCGGGCCAGGACAGCTGGGTGGCCGCGTAGACGGCGACGACCGCGTTGATGCCCAGGCCGGTCGCCACGGCGAAGGGGTACCGGCCCACGACGCCCATGAGGATCGTCATGACCCCGGCCACCAGGGCGGTGACCGCGGCCACCGCCGGGAAGGGCAGCGAGGCGCCGGTGATGTCGGCCCCGGACAGGATGATCGGGTTGAGCACCACGATGTAGGCCATCGTGAAGAAGGTGGTCAGACCACCGCGGACCTCGCGGACCGTCGTCGAGCGGCGGGCGCTGATGCCGAAGTAGCGGTCCAGCCCGTTGCTGGGCCTGACCCGCGGGCCGTCGCTGCGCCGCGGGGTGCGGGCCCCGACGGCGACGTCGGCGGGGGTGCCGCCGTCCGTGGTGCTGCCCGTGGACGGGCGGGACTTCTCTGCCATGACGACTCTCCGGGCGCGCGGCCGGGCCAGCGTGCGGCGGGGGAGCGCGCCGGCTGACCGGTGGGGACTGCGATGAGCGGCGACAGCGTGCCACACCCGTGTTCCGACCAGGTGACACGCGCCCCGGGGACCCCAGGTCCTAGGGTCAGGGCGTGCCCCGACCGGCCAAGCAGGCCCCTCCCCCGCTGCGTGTGAACACCGTGCGGGTGGTCCTGGCCGGGACGGCGGTGTGGGTCGTGGCGCTGGTGGTCCTGCTGCTGCTCGGCGACCGGGTGGACCGGATGTGGACCTGGACCTGCGTCGCCGGCATCGCGCTGGCCGGCGTGGGCCTGGGCGTGATGCGCCTGCAGGGGCAGCTCGGCCGCCGGGACTGACGGAGGACCCCGTCCGGAGGACGCGGCCGACGGGGCCGACGGGGGGCCTGCGAGCGGGCCGCCCGCCCACGGAGCCGGCCGGTCGGGAGCGAGCCTCGGCTCAGTCCGACAACACGTCGAAGGTGCCGGTGTCGTAGCGGGCGGAGCGCACGACCTCGGTCGCGTCGTCGGCCGCCAGCGTGGCCTGGCTGTGCGCGCCGCAGCCGTAGTCGACGGTGACCACGCGGCCGTCGGCCGGGGCGTAGACGTTGCCGCACGCGCCGAAGCCGTGCCGCAGCGAGCCGGCCAGCGGCAGGAAGAACCCGCAGGTGCCGCAGGGTCCGGGCGCCTGGCGTGCCATCGCGGAGCGCGGGCCGAACTCCCCCGCGCTCCAGCGGGCCGCGGTCTCCTCGCGCCCCTCCCGGGACATGACCCGCTCCCGGCCGAGACCGACCTCGGAGGCGACGACGGAACCCTCGGGGTCGTCGGCGGAGTCGTCGTCGGTGGTGTAGCCGGGGACCAGCCGGGGGTCGTCCTCGGTCGAGGGCAGCACGTCGCCGACCGAGAGGTCCCCGGGGCGCAGCCGCTCGTGCCACGGCACCCAGGCGGGGGCCAGCAGCGCCTGCTCGCCGGGCAGCAGCACGACCTCGTCGACGGTCACCTGCTCCTCGCCCGGCACCCGCGCGAGGGTGACCGCCCAGTACCAGCCGACGTAGCCGGGCAGCCGGCTGGCGAAGGAGTGGGTGACCACCTCGCCGAGGTCCTCGCCCACCGGCACGGCCGACGGCGCCTCGGGGGTCGCGCCGAGGTGCTCGCCGACCAGGTCGGGGGACCCGGCGGTCTCGACCGCCGCAGCCCGCGCCTGCTCGACGGCGGTGCTGGGCACGTCGCTCCCCGCGTCAGCGGGGTCGGAGAACTGGGCCACGGCGCCATTCTCCCTGACGCGGGGAGCGGCCAGGAGGCACGGGGGCGCTGTCCGCGTTCCCCCAGGTGGGTGCGGCACCATGGGCCCGTGTCGTCGCCCCGCCTCCCCGGCGCCCGTCGCCGGGCCCTGCGCCGGCGCCCGCAGCCGACGGGGGCCCCGGGGGCGGAGACGGCACCGCTGGGCGTGCAGCGGCCGGCCACCCGCCCGCTGCCGACGGCCGGGGACGGCGGAGCGCCGCCGACCGCGGCCCTGCCGCCGGCCGCTCCGCTGCCCCCGCCGCCGCGCAAGCCGACGGTCACCCGGGTCGCGGCCGCCCGCACCCGCGAGCTGACCGGGGCCGCCGTCCGCCGGGTGCAGACGGCCAGCCGAGCCGACGGCGCCGGCCAGAGCGGGCTGGCCAGGCTGTTGTGGGTCAACGCCCTGCACATGGCCGGCGACGCGATGATCGCCGTCTCGCTGGCCGGCACGCTCTTCTTCGCCGCCACCACCGACGCCCAGCGCAGCAACGTGGCGCTCTACCTGCTGGTGACGATGGCGCCGTTCGCGGTCGTCGCCCCGGTGGTCGGGCCGCTGCTCGACCGGCTGCAGCGCGGCCGCCGCTGGGCGATGGCCGTCAGCCAGCTCGGCCGGGCCGCGCTGGCGGTGGTGATGGCCGCCCACTTCGACGACCTCTGGCTCTACCCGGCGGCGCTGGGCGTGCTGGTGCTGTCCAAGGCGCACAACGTGCTGCGGGCCGCGGTGGTCCCCCGCGTGCTGCCCGGGGCGATGTCGCTGACGTCGGCCAACGCGCGCACGTCGGTGTTCGGCCTGCTCACCGCCGGTGTCTTCGGCGGGATCGGCGCCGGGCTGGCCTGGGCGCTGGGCTTCCCGTGGCTGCTGTGGGCCACCGCCGCGGTGTTCGGCTGCGGCGCGGTGCTCGCGGTGCGGCTGCCCCACCACGTCGACGTCCCCACGGGTGAGCTCCCCGCCGACGTGCTGTCCACCGCACCGCAGCCGGTGGCGACCGGGCGCCGCCGCCCGGTGAACCCGCGGGTGGTCGTGGCCCTGCGCGCCAACGCCGCGCTGCGCGGGCTCGGCGGGTTCCTGACGATCTTCTCCGCGTTCCTGGTGCAGGCCACGGTGGAGGGCGGCTGGCAGGGCACGCTGGCGCTCGGCGCGGTCGCGGGGGCAGCCGGCGTGGGCAGCGTGCTGGGCACCGCCGTCGGCTCCCGGCTGCATCGTGCCGACCCCGACCGGGTGGTGCTGTGGTCGGCGGGCACCGCGGCGGCCATCACCGTCGTCGCGGCGGTCTTCTACAGCTTCGCGATGGCCGCCCTGGTGGCCGGCGTGGCCGCCGTCGCCAACGCCCTGGGCAAGGTCGCCCTCGACGCGATCATCCAGCGCGAGGTCCCCGAGAGCCTGCGGGCCTCGGCGTTCGCCCGATCGGAGACGGTGCTGCAGCTGTCCTGGGTCGTCGGTGGCGCGTTCGGCATCGCCCTGCCGCCGACCGGCTGGCTGGGCTTCACCGTCGCCGCCGCGCTGCTCGTGCTCGCCGTCGGGCTCTTGCTCTGGGGCCCCCGCCGCCGTCGGCCGGCGCCGACCGCCCCGATGCCGCCTGCGGGCGCCGTTCCCGACCCGCTGGAACGGCTCTCGTGAGGCGCGTCGCGCTCACGGCCGTCGTCCTGCTGCTGGCCGGCTGCGGGTCGGAGCCCTCCGGACCTCAGGACGTCGTGGTGGAGGCCGGCCCGCAGCGGGTGGAGGCCGCCCCCACGCAGTACTGCGTGGACGGCGAGGGGCAGCGCTACGACGCCGCCCCGCCGTACGTCGAGGTCTCCCCCGACACCACCATCCGGCTCACCGTGCCCGACGCGGTGGCCGAGCGCGGCTGGAGCGTGCAGGTCTTCGACGAGGGGCTGGCGGAGCTGCTCGGCGAGGCGCCGGTCGACCCCGGCGAGGCCGTGTTGGAGCTCAACAGCAACGACGTCGTCCCACCGGCGTTCTACCTCGTCGTCGTCGAGGACGCCGTCGAGGACTGCGAGGGCTTCAGCGGGGCGTGGCCGATCGGCTTCCTGCGCGCCGGTGGCACCCGGGGCGGGACGGCGACGGAGTCGCCCCCGCCCGCACCCCAGGGCTGAAGAAGGACCTCCCTGCCCCCGCCGCGAGCCTGGTGACGTGCTGGAACGGCCCGTCCCGGGCCCCGCCGCGAGCCTGCGAGTGGCGGGGGCAAGGGGGTCCTTCCTCAGTGCTCCAGGTCGGTGGCGACCGCGCGCAGCACCGAGGCGACCTTGCGGGCCTCCGGCCGGTCGGGGTGCCGGCCGCGGCGCAGGCCCTCGCCGACGTCGTCGAGCAACTTGATGAGGTCCTCGATGATCGGCACCAACTCGTCGGGCTTCTTGCGGGACCGCTCGGCGTGCGCCGCCGTGACCGACGGCAGCGGGTCGAGGACCCGTACCTGCAGCGCCTGGTCGCCGCGGCGGCCGGCGACGATGCCGAACTCCACCCGCTGCCCGGGCTTGAGCTCACTGGTGCCGGACGGGAGGGCGTCCTTGTGCACGAAGACGTCCGGGCCGTCCTCGCGCGAGAGGAAGCCGAACCCCTTCTCCGGGTTGAACCACTTGACTCTGCCGGTGGGCACGTTGATCCCTCAGTCGTCGGTCGCGGGCGGCCCCGGCACCGGGCCGGGGAGGACGGGCGCGGCCCGGGCGGCCGCTGCTGTCAGGTTAGTCGCCGAGGGACGTCGTCCCACCGGTATTGCGCCGCCCGCCTCCCGGACCCGACCTAGCCTGGCGCGGTGCCGCCTGCCGACCACCCCGACTACCGCTTCACGCTGGCCAACGAGCGCACGCTGCTGGCCTGGCTGCGCACCGGACTGGCGCTGGTCGCCGGCGGGGTCGCGGTCGCGGAGTTCGCCCCCGACCTCGGCGTCCCCTGGGGCAGCGCCGCGGTGGCGGTGGCGCTCGTGCTGACCGGGCTGGGCGCGGCGGTGGGCGGCTACGTGCGCTGGCGGCGCAACGAGCAGGCGATCACCGCCGACCGGCCGCTGCCGTCCAGCCGCGTGCTGCCGGCGCTGGTCGCCGCGGTGGCCGCCGTCCTCGTCGTCGTGGCCGTCCTCGTGGGCGTCGAGGTGCTGCGCGGGTGAACGGGAGCCGGGAGACGCAGCCGGAGCGCACCGTCCTGTCCTGGCAACGCACCGGCCTGGGCGTGCTCGCCGTCGCCGGCCTGCTGGCCCGCGAGGCGGCGACCGGCAACGCGCCGGTGCGGCTGGCCGTGGCCGGCGCGGTGGCGCTGCTGGGCCTCGGCGTGCTGGGCGGGCTGGCACCGCTGCGCGCGCGGGCGGTGGAGCGGGCCGGCGACCGCGGGACGGGCGTGGCGGTGCCGCGCCTGGCACTGCTGGTCACCGCCGTCGTCGTCACGGTGGCGGGCGCCGCCCTCGTCGCGGTGCTCAGCCCTCGTTGACCGGCAGCTCGACGATGCCGAGCCGGTCGAGCAGCACGAGGAAGACCGCGGCGAAGTCGTTGCCGGCCACCTCGCGGCGCACCCGGTCCCAGTCGACCTGCTCACGCAGTGCCCGGGCCACCGGCAGCAGCCGCCCATAGTCGCAGTAGTGCTCGTCCAGGGTCATGAGCTTGGTGACGACGATGTCGGTGGCCTCGAGCACCGGCATGTGCACCGACAGCACCGGCATGTCCTCGGCCCGGTCGATGAGGTCCTGCTCGACCGGGACGCCGCAGGTCCGCCAGAGGACGTCGATGAACGAGCCGCCCTGGACGACCTTGGTCAGCCAGTCCTCGGGCGGGTCGACGACCTCCAGCCCGGCCTCGGCCAGCACCTTGGCCGCCCGCTCGGACTCCGCCGCCGGCACCAGGAAGTCCGCGTCGTGGTCGGGCTCCGGGGCCCCGCGGACCCAGGCGGCGTAGCCGCCGCACAGCGCGAAGGGGACGTCGCCCTGTTTCAGCGCCACGGCGACGCGCTTGAGGAGGTCACGGATCTCGTCGCGGTCCGAGGGCTGCACGCAGTGGCTGCTACCCGGGGTTCGCCCGCCGGAACGTGGCGGTGTGGACGGCGGCCCGCGGGGCACAGGAACAGCCGTGCGGATCGCGACCTTCAACATCCTCCACGGCCGCTCGCCGGTCGACGACCGGGTCGACGTCGAGCGCCTCGCCACCGCGGTGAAGGACCTCGACGCCGACGTGCTGGGGCTGCAGGAGGTCGACCGGGACCAGCCCCGATCCCTCGGCTCGGACCTCACCGCGGTCGCCGCCGAGGCGATGGGCGCGGTCGACTCCCAGTTCGTGGCGGCGCTGCACGGCACCCCTGGCGGCACCTGGATGGCCGCCACCGGCGACGAGCAACCGGGGTCGGCGACCTACGGCATCGCGCTGCTGTCGCGCTACCCGGTGGTGTCCTGGCGGGTGGTGCGGCTGCCCGCGCTGCGCAGCCGGGTACCGGTCTGGTTCCGCGGCGCCCCCCGCCCGAAGCTGGTGGGCGACGAGCCGAGGGTCGCCGTCGCCGCCGTCCTCGACGGGCCGTCGGGCCAGTTCACAGTCTGCAACACCCACCTGTCGTTCGTCCCGGGCTGGGGCGCGCTGCAGCTGTCGAAGCTGGTGCGGTCGCTCACCGGGACCCGCGAGCCGCTGGTGCTGATGGGCGACCTGAACATGCAGGCCGGCCAGGCGGAGCGGGTCAGCGGGCTGCGGCCGCTGGCGCCGGCCACGACGCCGACCTTCCCGGTCGACGAGCCGGCCCGGCAGCTGGACCACGTGCTGGCCCGCGGACCGATCGCCGCGACCGGTCCGGCCGAGTCCGTGCGGCTGCCGCTGTCGGACCACCGGGCCCTGGTGGTGCCCTGCGCACCCGCTTGAGCAACGACCCCCTCCAGGGCACCGCCGCGAGCCCGCGAGGGTGGGGTTGGAAGGGTCCTCCGTCAGGCGTTGCGGACCGCCTCGGCCGCCTCCAGCCCGAGCTCCCGGACCGAGACCTCGCGCATCTCGACCTTGCGCACCTTGCCGGTGACCGTCATCGGGAACCCGTCGACGATCTTGACGTAGCGCGGGATCTTGTAGTGGGCCAGCCTGCCGCTGCAGAACTGGCGCAGCGCCTCGGGAGTGAGCGGCTCGGCGCCCTCGCGCAGCCGCACCCAGGCCATGAGCTCCTCGCCGAAGCGCTCGTCGGGCACCCCGATGACCTGGGCGTCGACCACGTCGGGGTGGGTGTAGAGGAACTCCTCGACCTCGCGCGGGTACACGTTCTCGCCGCCGCGGATGACCATGTCCTTGATCCGGCCGACGATGTTGAGGTAGCCCTCGGCGTCCATGACCGCGAGGTCGCCGGTGTGCATCCAGCGGGCGGCGTCGATGACCTCCGCGGTCTTCTCCGGCTCGTCCCAGTAGCCGAGCATCACCGAGTAGCCGCGGGTGCAGAACTCCCCCGGCGTCCCCCGTGGCACGGTCAGTCCGGTCTCGGGGTCGATCACCTTGACCTCCAGGTGCGGGTGCACCCGCCCGACGGTGGAGGTGCGCCGGTCGAGGTCGTCGTCGGCGCCGGTCTGGGTGGAGACCGGCGAGGTCTCGGTCATCCCGTAGCAGATGGTCACCTCCGTCATGCCCATCTCCGAGACCACCCGCTTCATCACCTCCACCGGGCACGGCGAGCCGGCCATGATGCCGGTGCGCAGGCTGGAGAGGTCGTAGGTGCCGAAGTCCGGCAGCGCCAGCTCGGCGATGAACATCGTCGGGACGCCGTACAGCGAGGTGCACCGCTCGTCCTGCACCGCCCGCAACGTGGCCGCCGGGTCGAAGCCGGGCGCGGGGATGACCATCGTGGCGCCGTGGCTGGTGGCCGCCAGGTTGCCCATGCCCATGCCGAAGCAGTGGTAGTAGGGCACCGGGATGCAGATCCGGTCGGCCTCGGTGTAGCCGCAGCCCTCGCCCACGAAGAACCCGTTGTTGAGCAGGTTGTGGTGGGTGAGCGTGGCACCCTTGGGGAAGCCGGTCGTGCCCGACGTGTACTGGATGTTGATCGGGTCGTCGGCCGACAGCTCGGCCTCGCGCCGGACCAGGAGCTCCCGGTCGCCCGCCCGCCCGGTGGTCAGCAGCTGCTCCCACGCGTCGTCCCCGAGGAACAGGACCTCCCGCAGGTCGGGGCAGTCCTCGCGGACCTCCGCGACCATCGCCCGGTAGTCGCTGGTCCTGAACTCCGGCGCGCTCACCAGCACCGAGATGCCGGCCTGCTCCAGCACGTAGGCCAGCTCGTGGGTGCGGTAGGCCGGGTTGATGTTGACCAGGATCGCGCCGAGCTTCGCCGTCGCGTACTGCACGAACGCCCACTCGGCGCAGTTGGGAGCCCAGATGCCGACCCGGTCGCCCTTGGCGACGCCCAGCGCGTCCAGCCCCAGGGCGACCGCGTCGACCTCGGCGACGAACTCCGGATAGCTGAAGCGGCGACCCGTGGCGCACTCCACCAGCGCCTCGTGGTCGCCCACCCGCGTCGCCGTCCGGTCCAGGTTGGCGCCGATCGTGTCCCCGAGGAGCGGAACGGTCGAGGTGCCACTGCTGTAGGACGGCAGCGCGGGCTGGGTCATGCTCTTCCTCCTCGATGTCGGCCCCCCTGCAGGGGCCCGCTGCGAGCTTGCGAGCTGCGGGGGGCAGGGGGGTCCTTCTACTACTCGCCCGCCTGGACGCCGGCCCGGTTCGGCTTGTCGGTCGGGTGGGCGTACCGCAGGCGGCTGGGCGGCAGCGGGAAGTCGTGGTCCTCACCGAAGGGCGACAGGGGGCCGGCCGACACCGCGAGGAACTCCGTCACCGGTGCCCCGCCGTCGTCCGACTGACCCCAGGTGGGCTCCACCAGGTGCTCGTGCTTCGCGTTTCGCTTGGCCATGTCGCCGTGCCCTCCGTCGTGCGCTGTCCGTGCGGGACACCGCCCGGTGCCCGCGTCTGCCGTGCATCTTGGCTGATGCAGTACCCCGGATGCACGCAGTACGCCCCTGCGTCGGGTCAGTGGTGGCGCACCGCGCGGGCGCCGTAGACCGTCGGGACGCCGTCCGCGGTGAGCACCCACTCCCGCGGCCCGACCGGCGCGGCGCGCACCACCGCGTCGTGCAACTGCTGGACCGCGCGGGTCCGCCACACCGCGGTGCTCTCCAGCCGCAGCCGCACCGGGTCCGCCGTGGGGTCGAGCTCGTCGTAGCCCTCGGGCTCGAAGGAGAGCACCGCCGGGCCCGCGATGCGCAGGACGCCGGTCTGCCACGGCACGGTGCGCAGCGCCCGGAGCCAGCGGTGGGACCGCAGCAGCGCGCCGGCCCCGGCGGTGGCCGCGACCGAGCCGACGAAGACCAGGCAGACGACCAGGAGGCCGGCCAGCGGCAACCGCTGCCCGGAGTCGCGGGCGATGGTCACCGCCGCGGCGGCGAGCAGCACCCCGAGGACCACGGCGATGACCCCGCCGGCCAGCCAGCGCAGCGCGCCTGCCTGGTAGCCGGTCAGCGCGGAGCGGGTCTGCGGGTCGTCGGCGGCCGGGATCACGCTCCCATGCTGGCAGGGGCGGCGGCGGGGACGGCGACGTAACGTGGACCGGATGTCCTCGCCAGCCCCCGCGACGCTCGCCTCCTGGCTGCGCACCCGCAGTGACGAGCAGCTCGGTGCACTGCTGGCCGCCCGGCCCGACGTGGCCCGCCCCGCGCCCTCCGACGTCGTCGCCCTCGCCAGCCGGCTGGCCGTGCCGGTGTCGGTCGACCGCGCCCTCGACGAGCTGGACGCCGCCACGCTGCAGGTGCTCGACGTGGTGCTGCTCGCCGACACCGACGGGGTGGACGCCGCCGACCTGCCCGCCGCGCTGCCGGCGGTGCCCGACGACGTGCTCGAGGCCGCCGTCGACCGGCTGACCACGCGGGCGCTGCTGTGGGGCGACGACGTGCTGCACGCCCCGGAGCCGGTGCGCCGCGCCGTCCGGTACCCGGCGGGCCTGGGACGCCGGGCGGTCGAGCTGCGGCTGGCCCTCCCCGCGGACCTGCCGGAGGCGCTGGCCGAGCTGCCGGCCGAGGAGCGCGACGTGCTGGAGCGGCTGGCCGGCGACCGGCCGGTGGGCCACCTGCCGGACACCGAAGGCCCCGGCTCCTCCCCCGCCCGCCGGCTGCTGCAGCGCGCGCTGCTGGCCCGCATCGACGCGCTCAACGTGGAGCTGCCCCGCGAGATCGGGCTGCAGCTGCGCGGGAGCCTGCCCTACGGCCCGCCCCGGCTGCGGCCGGACCCGGTGGTCGTCGAGCGCGACCCGGCCGTGGTCGACCGCCAGGCCGCGGGTGCGGCGATGGAGGTCATCGGGCGGGTCGGTGAGCTGCTGGCCCTGCTCGAGGAGGAACCCGCGGGGCTGCTGCGCAGTGGGGGCGTCGGCGTCCGCGACCAGAAGCGGCTGGCCCGCGCGCTGAAGGTCCCCGAGCCCGACGCCGGCTGGCTGCTGGAGCTGGCGTACGCCGCCGGCCTGCTCGACGTCGGCGGCCCGCACCGCGACGAGTGGCTGCCCACGCGGGCCTTCGACCTGTGGCGCGAGCAGGAGCTGCCCGACCGCTGGGCCACCCTCGCGGCGGGCTGGCTGGCCACCGTCCGGCTGCCCTCGCTGGCCGGGCAGCGCGACGTCGCCGGCAAGGCGGTCAACGCCCTCTCCCCCGACCTGGTGCGGCACACCGCCCCGGCGATCCGGCGCTCGGCCCTCACCGCGCTCGCGGAGTACCCGCCGGGCCGCGGCGTGGCCGCCGACGACCTGGTCGCGCTGCTGCGCTGGCGCACCCCGCGGCGCGCGGACCGGCTGGCCCCGGTGCCCGACCTGCTCGCGGAGGCCGCACGGCTGGGAGCCGTCGTCGGCGGGGTGCTGTCGGCCGGCGGCCGCGGGCTGCTGGCCACCGGCGAGGACGGCGCCGCGATGAGCATGCGCGGGCTGCTGCCCGACCCGGTCGACCACGTGCTGGCCCAGCCCGACCTGTCGCTGGTGGCGCCCGGCCCGCTGGTCGCCGAGCTCGCGGACACCCTCGCCGTCGTCGCCGACGTCGAGTCCTCGGGCGGGGCGACGGTCTTCCGGGTGTCGGAGTCCAGCGTGCGCCGCGCCCTGGACGCCGGCTGGTCGGCCACCGACCTGCACGACTTCTTCGCGCGCGCCTCCCGGACGCCGGTGCCCCAGGCCCTCGACTACCTGGTCGACGACGTGGCCCGCCAGCACGGCCGGCTGCGGGTCGGCGCCATCGAGAGCTACGTGCGCTCCGACGACCACGGGCTGCTCTCCCAGGTGCTCAACGACCGGCGGACGGCGACCGCCGAGCTGCGCCGCCTGGCACCCGGCGTCCTGGTCAGCGGGCTCGGCGCCGACGAGGTGCTCACCGTGCTGCGCGAGGCCGGGTACGCCCCGGCCGGCGAGTCCCCGGGCGGCACCGTCCTCACCCGCCCACCGGCCCGCCCGCGCGCCGCGGGCCGCCGTCCCGGGGGTTCCGCCCCGCAGGCGCCGCGGCCGCTGACCGGCGACGAGCTGGCCGCCACGGTGCGGGAGATCCGGGCCGGGGACGCTGCTCTCGCCGCCCGCCGGGGTGAGGCGGTGCGGCAGGTCCCCGGCGTCACCACCGCCGGCACGCTGGAGCTGCTGTCCCGCGCGGTCCGCGAGGGCGTGCCGGTGTGGCTGGGCTACGTCGACGCCCAGGGGAGCGGCAGCCAGCGCGTCGTCCAGCCGGTGTCGCTGGCCGGTGGTTTCCTGCAGGGCTACGACGAGCGCCGCGGGGAGAGCCGCACCTTCGCCGTCCACCGGATCACCTCGGTGGCCCTGGTCGAGGACGACGACCTGGCCCCGTCGTCCTGACGAAGAACCCCGCTGCCCCCCACCGCTCACGGGCTCGCGGCGGGGCCCTGCAGCAGGGCCGGCCGGGCGGTCCGCAGCGCGCTCGACGGGAAGGACCTGTCGGCCCCGGTGGTTATCTTGGCGGCGGCCCTGCGTGGCCGCCGTCCCCTCCCCCTTCCCGAGAGGTCCCGCGTGTCTGACGGCCCCCTGATCGTCCAGTCGGACAAGACCCTGCTGCTCGAGGTCGACCACCCCGCCGCCCGCGACTGCCGCGCGGCGATCGCGCCGTTCGCGGAGCTGGAGCGCTCCCCGGAGCACGTGCACACCTACCGGGTGACGCCGCTGGCGCTGTGGAACGCGCGGGCCGCCGGGCACGACGCCGAGCAGGTCGTCGACGCACTGGTCCGCCACTCCCGCTACCCGGTGCCGCACGCGCTGCTGGTCGACATCGCCGACACGATGGACCGGTTCGGCCGGCTCACGCTGGCCAACAACCCGGTGCACGGGCTGGTGCTCACCACCTCCGACCGCGCGGTGCTCGAGGAGGTCGTCCGCAGCAAGCGGGTGGCGCCGATGCTGGGCGCGCGGATCGACGAGGACACCGTGGTCGTCCACCCGTCGGAGCGCGGGCGGCTCAAGCAGGCCCTGCTCAAGATCGGCTGGCCCGCCGAGGACCTGGCCGGCTACGTCGACGGCCAGGCGCACCCGATCGAGCTGGCCCAGGACGGCTGGCACCTGCGCGACTACCAGCAGGAGGCGGTCGAGGGGTTCTGGGCCGGCGGCTCGGGCGTCGTCGTCCTCCCCTGTGGCGCGGGCAAGACGCTGGTCGGCGCCGCGGCGATGGCCGAGGCGAAGGCGACCACGCTGATCCTGGTGACCAACACCGTCGCCGGGCGGCAGTGGAAGCGCGAGCTGATTGCCCGCACCTCGCTGACCGAGGAGGAGATCGGCGAGTACTCCGGCGAGCGCAAGGAGATCCGCCCGGTCACCATCGCCACCTATCAGGTGATCACCACCCGTCGGAAGGGCGAGTACCGGCACCTGGACCTGTTCGACGCCCAGGACTGGGGCCTGATCGTCTACGACGAGGTGCACCTGCTGCCCGCACCGATCTTCCGGCTCACCGCCGACCTGCAGTCCCGCCGTCGGCTGGGCCTGACCGCCACGCTGGTGCGCGAGGACGGCCGCGAGGACGACGTCTTCTCTCTCATCGGCCCGAAGCGCTACGACGCACCGTGGCGTGACATCGAGGCGCAGGGCTACATCGCGCCGGCCGAGTGCATCGAGGTGCGGGTGTCCCTCGACGACGAGGAGCGGATGACCTACGCGGTCGCCGAGCCCGAGGAGCGGTACCGGATCGCCGCGACCGCGACGTCGAAGCTGCCGGTCATCCGGCGGGTGCTCGACCGGCACCCCGACGAGCAGAAGCTGGTCATCGGCGCCTACCTCGACCAGCTCGACGAGCTCGGCCGGGCGCTCGACGCCCCGGTCATCCAGGGGTCGACGACCAACCGGGAGCGGGAGAAGCTCTTCGACGCCTTCCGCGCCGGGGAGGTCAAGACCCTGGTGGTGTCCAAGGTCGCCAACTTCTCCATCGACCTGCCCGAGGCCGCCGTCGCCGTCCAGGTGTCGGGGACCTTCGGCTCGCGCCAGGAGGAGGCCCAGCGACTGGGCCGGGTGCTGCGCCCCAAGGCCGACGGCCGGCAGGCGCACTTCTACACGGTGGTCAGCCGCGACACCCTCGACGCCGAGTACGCCGCCCACCGGCAGCGCTTCCTGGCCGAGCAGGGCTACGCGTACACCATCGTCGACGCCGCCGACCTGGCCGGCCCCGGTGAGGTCAACGGCCCCGACTGGGTGGACGAGCCCGCCGACTGAGGCGGGGCCCCGAGGAGCGCACTCGAGCGCACGGCTCCGCTCAGCCCGGGGACGCCGCCTGCCTGCGGTGACTACGAAGGTGCCTGGGCGGCGGTCCACGCGGCGATCTGCGCCCGGGAGCGGAAGCCCAGCCGGGTGAGGATCTGCTCGACGTGCGACTCCGCCGTCCGCGGTGAGATGACCAGCCGGGCGGCGATCTCCCGGTCGGTCATCCCCTGGGCCACCAGGTCGGCCACCTCCCGCTGGCGGCGGGTCAACGGGCCGGCCCCGGATGGCGCGGGGGTCCCCGCCGCGGGCTCCTCGCCCAGTGCGAGGGCGACCGCCGCGGCCCGCTCCAGGGCGCTGCCCTCCGCGTACCGGGCGCCCCACCGCTGCTCGCCGAGCGCGCGGCGGGCTCTCCCCGTCCAGTGCGCGTCCATCGTGGTCAGCGGGGCCGGTTGCCGCGCCGGCACCGACCGCCAGACCGCCTCGGCGGCGCCGGCCAGCCGAGCGGCCGTCTCGGCGTGCCCGCGGGCGGTCGCCGTCCACCCGAGTGCGGTCACGCAGAGCGCGACGCCGCTGCGGTCGTCGACCTCGCGCATGAGCCGCAGCGCCTGCTCCTCGAACCGGGTGGCTTCCGCGGGGTCGCCGGCGGCCAGCCGCACCAGGCCCTGGCCCCACAGGGCGTGGGACCGCGTCCAGGGGTCAGCGGCGGTCGCCAGGCTCGTGCCGAAGGCCGCGTCGGCGGCCCCGAGGTCGCCGGCGAGCAGGGCCACCACCCCGACGTCGGCCCAGCAGAACGCGCCGGCCGCCGTCCCGACCGCCGCGTGCAGAGCGGCCGCCGCGCGCAGCAGCCGGTCCGCGGCGGGCAGGTCCCCCCGGAACAGCGCCGCCTGGCCGAGGTACTGGGTGGCCAGCGCGGCCACCACCGGCAGGTCCAGGGCCTGCGCGTCCCGCGCCGCCTCCTTGAGCAGCGGGACGGCGGCCTCCGGATCGGTCGCGACGAGCGCGAGGTAGCCGGCGACGAGGAGCCCCCGCGTCCGCTCGGCGCAGGGTGCCGGCACGGCGCGCAGCAGCAGGTCCAGCCGGCGCCGTCCCTCGCCGAGGTGGCCGCGGGCCGCCCAGTACAGCCACGCGTCGGCGACGACGGCGAGGCCGGCCGCCTCCTCGCCGGGTGTGCGCAGGCAGTGCTCCACCGCGCCGGCGAGCTCGGCGTGCACCGTGGCGAGCCGGTCGAAGGCGGCGACCTGCCCGGGCCCGAGGAACTCCGCCGCCGCGTCGGCCACGAGCCGGGTGACCCACTCGCGGTGCCGCCGGCGGACCGCCTCCGCCTGCCCGGAGGCCGCGAGCAGCTCGCGGCCGAACGCCCGGACGGTCTCCAGCATCCCGAACCGACTCCCGGCGCTGTTCCGGACGACGGTCAGCAGGGAGGCGTCGACCAGGCCGCCGATCGCGTCGAGCAGGTCGTCGGCCGGCAGCTCCTCGTCCGCGCACACCGCCGCGGCGGCCGCCAGGTCGAAGCTCCCGGCGAAGACCGCCGCGCGCGCCCACAGCAGCCGCTCGCGTCCCCCGAGCAGGTCTGCGCTCCACTCCACCGTCGCCCGCAGCGTGCGGTGGCGGTCCGGCCCCGCAGGCCCGGGACGGCGCAGCAGCCCGAACCGGTCGTCCAGCCGGTCCAGCAGCTCGGCCGGGGTGAGGCTGCGCAGCCGGACGGCGGCCAGCTCGATCGCCAGCGGGATGCCGTCCAGCCTCCGGCACAGCTCGGCGAGGGCGGCGTCGTCCTCCGGGGTCAGGAGGAGGCCGGGGGCCGCTGCCCGGGCGCGCTGGACGAGCAGCTCCACGGCCTCCGACCCCGCACCGACCGGCAGGGGCGGCACCGCGCACAGCGCCTCCCCCGGCAGGTCCAGCGGCGTCCGGCTGGTGGCCAGGACCGACAGGCCGGGGCAGGCGGGGGTCAGTGCGTCGAGCAGCACGGCGCAGGCGTCGCGCAGGTGCTCGCAGTTGTCCAGCACGAGCAGCACCCGCCGCTCGCCGAGGACGTCGGCCAGCGACGCCGGCAGCCAGCGGCCCGTGCTGTCCATGACGTCGAAGGCGGCGGCGACCTGCGCGGCGGCGAGCGCGGGATCGCGAACGGCGGTCAGGTCGGCCAGCGTGACCCCGTCGGGGAAGGACCGGCGCAGCTCCTCGGCCACCCGCAGGGCCAGCCGGGTCTTGCCCACCCCGCCCGGCCCGACCAGCGTCACCAGCCGGGACTCCGCCAGCAGCCCGCGCAGCCCGGCCAGCTCGGCCCGCCGGCCGACGAACGAGCTGCGCTCGGCCGGCAGCCGGAGCCCCGCCGCGGGAGCTGCCCGGCCTCCCATGGCCGGGGACCGTAGCGGCCGGGTACGGGTTCGGGCGAGGACCCGTACCGCCGTCCGGGGATCTCCCGACGCGGACGCCGCCGCCCGGCGGGAGCGTGGCCGCATGGGCGGGCGGCGGCACCAGGGGGAGTTCTTCGTCGTCCAGTTCCGCAGCTGCCCGCCGTCCGTGGGTGACGCGGTGGAGATGCACCACGCCCTGCACCGGGCGGTGACCCGGCTCGGCTCGGCCGGGACGGCGATCCGCTGGTGTGCCGCCTGGCTCCTCCCCGACGACTGCCGGTGCCTGTGCCTCGTGCAGGCCGAGCGGGAGGCCGACGTCGTCCTCGCCCGCGACCTGGCCGCCCTGCCCACCGCGTCGGTCCTCCCGGCCCGCGCCCTGGACAGGCCTCCCCTCCCCCGAACCGGAAGCAGGTCCTGAGGTGTCCGCTCTCCACGACGGCCGGCGCACCCCCGTGCCGACGGTCCCCCGCACCGGCGATCGCACCGGCGGCGGCTGGCGCGGCTGGGTGGCCCGCCGTCCCGTGACCGCCTTCCTGCTCGTCGCCCTCCCCCTCGGGTGGGCGGTCCTCGGCGTGCCCGCGCTCGCGTTCCACGGCCTGCTGCCGGGCGGGCAGCTCCGCGGCGAGTTCTTCGCCTTGGCGCTCACCGTCCTGGTGATGCTCCCCGCCGCCGTCTGGGTGGTCTCCGTCGCGGAGGGCCGCGCGGGAGTGCGGCGGCTGTTCGCCCGCACGTTCCGCTGGCGGTTCGGCCTCGGCTGGTGGGTCGCCGTGCTGCTCGCCGTGCCCGTGGGGACCGTCGTCCTGGGCCTCCTGTCCGGCCGGAGCCTGCAGACCTCGGACCTGCCGTCGGTCCTGCTGAGCGGCACGCTGGCCGCCCTGCTGCCCCTGTTCCTGGTCAACCTCTGGGAGGAGACCGTCTGGGCCGGTTTCGTGCAGGTCCACCTGGAGCGCCGGCACGGTCTCGTGGCCGCGGCCGCCCTGACCGGCGTGGCCTTCGCAGCCATCCACGTCCCCCTGTCGTTCGCCAAGGAGTTCACCGCGTCCTCGGTGCTGCTGGAGCTGGGGTTCGTGCTGGCCGTCGCGCTGCCGTTCCGCCTCCTGGCCGGGATCGTCCTGCGCGGGACCGCCGGCAGCGTGCTCGCCGTCGCGGTCCTGCACGCCGTGTGGAACGCCGGCAACAGCGAGGACTCGGTCGTCGACGACCTGCTGTCCGGGGGTCAGCCGGTGCTGTTCGCCGTGCTGGCCCTCGTCCTCCTCACGGCGGTCACCGCGCCCCTCGTCCGGGGTCGCGGCACCGCCGAGCAGCAGGAGACCGGCACGTCGTCCGTCCCCGCCCGGTGAGCGCCACCGAACCGGAGAGCAGTCCCGGGATGTCCACGACCGGCGCCCGCCGACCCGTCCCCGCCTCGCCCGGCGGCCTCCGCGACCGGGTCGCGCAGCGCCCGCTGACCGCCTTCCTCGTGCTGCTGTTCGGCGTCGGGTGGCCGCTGATGTCGGTCCCGGCGCTCACCGCGCACGGGGTCCTACCCGGCGGCCCGCTGCCCCAGGAGCCGTTCGCCCTCGGGACGACGCTGCTGGTGATGCTGCCCGCCGCGCTGTGGGTGACCGCGGTCGCCGACGGGCGCCCCGCCGTCCGGGCGCTGCTCCGCCGAGCGGTCCGGTGGCGGTTCGGTGCCGGCTGGTGGGCGGCGGTGCTGCTGGCCCTGCCGGTGCTGACCCTCACCGTCGGGCTGGTCGCCGGGGCCGGCCTGCAGGTCGGCGACCTGCTCGCCACGCTCGGCTGGGGCGCATCCTCCGTGCTGACCGCGGTGCTGCTCGTGCACCTGTGGGAGGAGACGGTCTGGGCCGGCTTCTTCCAGGGGCGGCTGGAGCAGAGGCACGGCTTCCTCCCGGCCGCGGCGCTCACCGCCGTCCCGTTCGCCGCGGCCCACCTGCCGCTGTCCTTCACCGGCGACCTGGCGCCCGGCCGACTCGTGCTCGCGTTCGGCGGCCTGCTCGTGCTCGGCGTGCTGATGCGCTCCCTGGTGGGTGCCACCGTCCGCGGCGCCGCCGGCAGCCTGCTGGCCGCCGGGATCGTGCACGCGACGTTCAACGCCGCCAACAACGAGGGCGCCCTCGTCGACGACCTGCTCGGCGGCGGTGAGCCCTCGCTGTACGCGGTCCTCGCCGCGGTGCTGTTCACCGCCGGCGCCCTGCTCGCGCTGCGGGGCCGGCGCTGAGTCGTCGTCAGTAGCACATCTGGTGCTACGGTGCCGGGCATGACCCGCATCGGGGTGCGCGAGCTGCGGCAGAACGCGAGTCGGTACCTGGCGCTCGTCAAGGCCGGCGAGACGGTCGAGGTGACCGAGCGCGGTGAGCTCATCGCGGTCCTGTCCCCGCCGTCCCCCGCGGCGACGACACGTGAGCGGCTGATCGCCGAAGGGCGGCTGGTCCCCGCCAGCGCTCCGTTCCGCATTCCCGACCGGGTTCCGCCTCCAGCCGGAGCGCTCAGCGCGTCCGAGGCTCTCGACGAGCAGCGCGCCGAGCGCTTGTGATCGCGATCGACTCCTCCGCCCTCGTGAAACTGGTGCTCGACGAGCCGGAGTCGGCAGCACTGGAGGGGTGGCTGACCAGTCGGGCCCCGCTCTCGGTCGCGGCCAGCGACCTGGTGAGGGTCGAGCTGATCCGTGCCGTGGCCCGCGCCGCCCCTGCCGGCGTGCCCCGAGCCCGGACACTCCTGACCGGGGTGGACCTGGTCCCGGTCACCCGGGACCTGCTCGAGACGGCCGCCGATCTCGGACCGCCGTCCTTGCGCAGCCTGGACGCGCTCCACCTGGCGACGGCCCTGAGCCTCGGGTCGGCTCTGGACGCCTTCGTGGTGTACGACGAGCGGCTGGCGCAGGCAGCCACCGACGCGGGGCTGCCGGTCGTCGCGCCGTCCTGACCCGAGGGGCCACTGGGGTCCGCGAGACGGAACGGCCCGTCCGGCGCGCGAGACGATCGCCACACCGCGCGGCGCCCACCGGCATCTGTGCAGGTCGACGCCTCGTCGGCGGACGCCATACGTCGTCGCACGCGGGACGCGCGGGAGGCGGCCGGTTGGGCGTGTTGCTCGTCCCGCAGGCAGGATGACCCTCGACATGGCGAGTGCAGCACGCGCGGAGGCGGTCGCCCCGCAGAGGACCAGCCGACCGCTCCGGGTCTGGCAGCAGGCCGCTCTGGAGAAGTACGAGCAGGAGTCCCCCAAGGACTTCCTGGTCACCGCGACCCCGGGCGCCGGCAAGACGACCTTCGCCCTCACCCTCGCGTTCCGGCTGCTGCAGCGGCGCGAGGTCGCCCGCGTGGTCGTCGTCTGCCCCACCGACCACCTGCGCCTGCAGTGGGCCGACGCCGCCGACCGGATGGGCATCGTCCTCGACCCGGGGCTGACCAACGCCGTCGGCCCGGTGCGCGCCGGCACCCAGGGCTACGTGACCACCTACGCGCAGGTCGCCGGCAAGCCGATGCTGCACGCCGCCCGCTCCACCGCGGTCAAGACGCTGGTCATCCTCGACGAGGTGCACCACGCCGGTGACGGGCTCTCCTGGGGCGAGGCGGTCGAGGAGGCCTACGGCTTCGCCGCGCGCCGGTTGTGCCTCACCGGGACGCCGTTCCGCACCAAGCCCGACGAGCGCATCCCCTTCGTCCGCTACGAGGAGGACGGCTTCGAGGGCGACGACGGCGAGGGCGGCATGGGGCTGGTCAGCCGCGCCGACTACACCTACGGCTACAAGGAGGCGCTGGCCGACAACGTCGTCCGCCCGGTCGTCTTCGCCGCCTACACCGGGACGTCGCGGTGGCGGAACTCCGCCGGCGAGGTGGTCGCCGCCTCGCTGTCCGAGGCCGGCACCCGGTCGGTGGAGATGCAGGCCTGGCGCACCGCGCTGGACCCCAAGGGCCAGTGGGTGCCGCACGTCATCGCGGCCATGGACGACCGGATCACCCACCTGCGCGAGGACGGCGGCATGCCCGACGCCGCCGGGCTGATCCTCGCCAGCGACCAGGACGACGCACGCGCCTACGCCAAGATCGTCCGCCGGGTCACCGGCAAGGCGCCCGAGCTGATCCTCTCCGACGACCCCAAGGCGTCGAAGAGGATCGAGCGCTTCGCCAACGGCTCGGCCCGGATCGCGGTCTGCGTGCGGATGATCTCCGAGGGCGTCGACGTCCCGCGGGCCGCCGTCCTCGCCTGGATGACCTCCTACCGGACGCCGCTGTTCTTCGCGCAGGCCGTCGGCCGCGTGGTCCGTGCCCGGGCCTCGCACGAGTCGGCGACGGTGTTCCTCCCCGCCGTCCGGCCGCTGCTGGGCCTCGCCGCCTCGATGGAGGAGCAGCGCAACCACGTCATGCCGCCGCCGAAGACGGTGCAGGGCGACGAGCTGGACCTGGAGCCGCTGCCTCCCAAGGAGCGCGAGCCGGTCACCATGAAGCAGTTCCAGGCGCTGGAGGCCGACGCCCGGTTCGCGCACGTGCTGGCCAGCGGCACCGCGCACACCGGTGAGGGCCGACCCGCTGCCGAGCCGCTCGCCGCCGAGGAGGATGACTTCCTCGGCATCCCGGGCCTGCTCACCGCCGAGCAGACGGCGTCGCTGCTGGCCAAGCGGGACGACGAACTGCGGATCCGGATCGCCCAGCGCGCCCACTCCGACGACGACACCGGCGAGCTGCCCATCGTCGAGGACCACCCCGACGAGGACGACGCCGGCCGCTCCTGGCGTGACGCCGCCGAGCTCCGGCGGGAGGTCAACCGGCTCGTCGCCCGGGTCGCGGCCAAGACCTCCAGACCGCACGGGGTGGTGCACACCGAGCTGCGCAAGGCCGTGCCCGGCCCACCATCGGCGTCGGCGTCGGTCGACGTGCTGCGCGCCCGCCGCGAGCGCCTCCGCACGATGCTCTGAGGTCGCACTGCCGACGTTCCTCGTGCATCGCCGGCGCTGCGGTACCGGCAACCCACGAGGAGCGCCGGCAGTGCGGTGGCCACCTCGGGACGGCGGCCGGGGCGAGCACGATCGCGCCCGGGGTCAGCCCGGAGCCGGGGTGAGCAGTCCGCGGGCGGCGGCGAGGGCCACCGCCTCGGTACGCCCGCCCGCGCCGAGCTTGGCCAGGATCCGGCTGACGTGGACGCTCGCCGTCTTCTCGCTCATGTACAGCTCCGCGCCGATCTGCCGGTTGGTGCGGCCCTGGGCCAGCAGCCGCAGCACCTCGGCCTCCCGGGGCGTGAACACGGCGGCCGCCGCGGGCACCCGGCCCACCCCGGGCAGGTCCAGCCGCCCCCGCCGGGCCAGGGCGGTGACCGCCGAGCGCAGCGGCGTCGCACCGAGCCGGGCGGCGACCTCCGCGGCGGCGCGCAGCTCCTCGGCCGCAGCCGCCCGGTCGCCGGCGGCCAGCAGCGCCTCGGCCAGCCGCCACCGCGAGCGGGCCTGCTCGTAGACGTGCCCGTAGCCGAAGGCGTCGACCGCGGCCCGCCACAGCTCCGGTGCCGCGCGGCCGGCCAGCCGTGCCGCCTCGGCCTCGACCCGGGCCTGCCAGGCGGCCGCCTCCACACCGAACGGCCCGACGTCGCGCACGCGGTCCTCCACCGCGGCTCGGGCCTGGGCGACCAGCTCCTCCCCCACGCCGGTCCAGCGCCGCACCGCGGCCTCGTCGCCCTGCGACCGGGCGGCCGCGGCGGCGTCCCCGACCGGGGCCAGTGCGGTCGCGACCAGCCGGAGGACGGCGAGCCGGTCGACGTCCCAGTACGTCCGCACGTGGCGCACCGCCGCCCGGACCCGCTCGACGGCGGTCGCGGCATCCCCCGCCCAGGCGGCGAGGTCGATCTCCGCCCCGGCCGCGGCCAGCTCCAGCAGGACGTGCGCATCGAGCCGGCCGGTCAGCCCGCGCGCCCAGACGACCCGCTCGGCGGCCGTCGGGTCCCCCCGGCCGACCTGCACCAGCAGACCCGCGGCCCGTACGTGCGCGGCCATCTCCGGTACCCGTGCCAGCCGGTCGGCCAGCTCCAGGCTGCCGTCCCAGTCCCCGGCGACGTAGCGGGCGGACACGCCCAGGTGGCGCAGCTCGGCGCCGTAGTACGACCACTCGACGCCCAGCTCGGCGGCCCGGGCCAGTCCCTCGTCGACCCGCCGCAGTGCCGCGCCGACGTCCCCGGCCTCGTAGGGCACGGTGGCGAGGTTGAACAGCACGCGCACCTCGACGTCGGTGTCGCCCGACCGCCGGGCCCGCACCAGGGCCTCCTCGAGCCACCGGGTCGGGTCGCTGCCGCCGCGCATCCGGGCCAGGGACACCGCGGTGTCGGCCCAGGCGCTGTCCAGGCCGAGCGCGTCCGCACTGGCCAGCGCCTCGTCGGCCGCCGCGTCGGCCTCCGCCCGGCGGCCCAGCGACCAGCTGGTGCGCGCGTGGGTGGCCGCGGCCCAGGTGCGCACGGGGGACGGCGGGTCGGCCGGCACCAGCGCCATCGCCCGGCTGCTCTCCTGGTAGGCCGCTGCCTGGTCCTCGACCCGGCTCAGCGCCTGGGCCAGCCGGTAGTGCACCCGCGCGCGCTCGATCGGGTCGCCGTCCGGACCGAGCAGGGTGAGGGCCGACCGGATCAGCGCCACCGCCCGCTGCGGCTCCCCCGCGGTGCGGGCGGCGGCCGCGCTGTCGAGCAGCAGCGCCGACTGGTCCCCACCCGCGCGGGCGGCCGCGTCGGGCACCGCCGGCCACAGCGCCAGCGCCGCCTCCAGGTGCTGGAGCTGCTCGGCGGGCGCACCGGCCCGGCACGCCTCGGCCGCCGCCTCCAGCGACGCGGAGAACGCGCCGGCGAGGTCGTTGCTGCCGCGGGCGTGGTGCGCCAGCTCGGCGGCGGTCCCGGCGCCGGGGTTCCCGGCGAGGTACCGGGCGGTCGTGGCGTGCAGCCGCACCCGCTCGCCGGGCAGCAGGTCGGCGAGGACCGCCTCGCGCAGCAGGGCGTGCCGGAACCGGTAGCGGCCGTCGTCGGAGACCACGAGCAGGTGGTGGTGCACCGCCTCGGCCAGCGCGGCGTCCAGCTCGACCGGTGGCAGGCCGCTGACCGCGGCGACCAGGTCGTGCCGCACCCGCCGGCCCGCGACCGCGGCCACCCGCAGCACCTGCTGGGCCGCCTCGCCGAGCTGCTCGACCCGCGCCAGCAGCACGTCGGTCAGTCCCATCGGCAGCGTCTCCCCGTCGAGGCCCGCCGCGAGCAGCTCCTCGGCGTAGAAGGCGTTGCCCTCGGCACGGGCGACGACGTCCTCGACGGTGCGGTCGGGTACGTCGGCGGCCAGGCTGCGCACCAGCTCCCCCACGGCGGCGTCCGGGAGGGGCGCCAGCTCCAGCCGCTCGACCAGGGGCAGCCGCACCAGCTCGGCCAGCAGCGGGCGCAGCGGGTGGCGGCGGTGCAGGTCGTCGGAGCGGTAGGAGGCGACGAGTGCGACCGGCTCGTCGGACAGCCGGGCGAGCAGGTAGCGCAGCAGGTCGCGGCTGGAGCGGTCGGCCCAGTGCACGTCCTCGAGGACCACGAGCAGCGGGGTCTGCGCGGCCAGCTCGCCCAGCAGCGCCGCGACCGACTCGAACAGCTGCAGCCGCCCGCCGTCGGCGACGGGACGGCGGACCAGCGGACGGCCGAGGTCGGCGGCGTCCCCCGCCGGCAGCTCGGGGACGGCCGGGGCGCCCCGCCCGGAGAGCAGCTCCGGCAGCCCGGGCTGCCCCGACCCCGCGGCCACCGCGCGGAGCAGGTCGACGAAGGGCAGGTAGGGCAGGCCGACGTCGCCGAGGTCGACGCAGTGCCCGGTCAGCACGCGCAGGCCGCGTTCAGCTGCACGGGCGGCCAGCTCGTCCAGCAACCGGGTCTTGCCGACGCCGGCGTCGCCGGCGAGGAGCACCGCGGAGGGGTGCCCCTGCAGCGCGCGGTCGACCACGGCGAGCAGCCGGGCGAGCTCGGCCTCCCGGCCCACCAGCGGTCGGTCGTCCCACTGCGGCACGGTGCCGATCGTGGCAGAAGGACCCTCCTGCCCCCCACCACTCGCAGGCTCGCGGCGGGACCCTGCAGGAGGGCCGCCGCGAGGGGTGGGGAGGGGGTCCCCCTTCAGCTCGCCCGCCGGGTCCAGCGGGGGGTCCAGCCGTGCCGGCGGGTGCGGGTGCGGGTGCCGCGGCCGAGCTGCTGCAGCACCTCGCGGCGGTAGGCGAGCTCGGCCTCGAGTCCGGGGTCGGGGTAGGTCACGACCGTCTCCTGTCGTCGGTGTCGATGACGACGACGGTCGTGCTGAGGGGAACCCCCGGCATCGGGCGGTCGGGCAGACCTGCGGCCCCCGGGACCGGCTGAGGCCCCTCAGGCGGTCCTCAGCGCAGCTCGGTGCCCTTGGTCTCCCGCAGGGTGAGGATGACGGCGAACGCGACGGCCGCGGCGATCGCCACGTACCAGAAGAACCACAGCGGCCGGTCGTTGTTCGACAGCCACGTGATGACCAGCGGCGCGGTGCCGCCGAACGTGGCGACGGTGAGGTTGTACCAGGCACCGATGCCGATGGCCCGGAGCTCCGTCGGGAAGAGCTCGCTCATGATGGCCGGGGCGATCGAGGCCATGAGCGCGTAGAGCCCGAGGCCGGTGCAGAAGACGATGATCAGCGAGAACAGGTTGTCCCGCACCAGGAACGACAGCGGCACGATGAGCACGGCGATGGCACCGGACCAGACCAGCAGCTGCGGCTTGCGCCCGAACCGGTCCGACAGCGCCCCGAACGGGTAGCAGAGCGCCACGAACAGCGCGGTGCCGATCGACAGCGCGATGAAGACGTCGGTCTTGTCGGCGCCGCGGAAGGCGATCGCGAACGGCGTCAGCGCGCTGAAGAACGTGTAGTACGACAGCGTCGACAGCAGCGTGAACGCGCACAGCTGCACCACGGCCTTCGGGTGGTGCTTGATCGTCTGCAGCAGCGGGTGCTTCGTCGCGCGGGCCTTGTCCGCGTTCTCCTCGAACTGCTCGGTCTCGACCAGCGACCGGCGCAGCCACATGCCGACCAGGCCGAGCACGCCGCCGATGAAGAAGGCGATCCGCCAGCCCCAGGACTCCAGCTGGTCCTGGCTCAGGGTGCTGGTCAGCACCACGCCGAGCAGCGAGGCGGCGAGCAGCGCCGACCCCGTGGAGATGTAGAAGAACGACGAGTACCGGCCGCGGTGGGCCGGCGGGGCGATCTCACCCAGGTAGGCCGAGGCGTTGGAGACCTCACCGCCCAGGGACATGCCCTGCGCGATGCGCGCCAGCAGCAGCAGGACCGGCGCCAGCCAGCCCACCTGCTCGTACGTGGGCAGGACCGCGATCACCATCGAGCCGCCCGCCATCAGCAGGATGGTCAGCAGCATCCCGGCCTTGCGGCCGCGCAGGTCGGCGAACCGGCCGAGCAGGATGCCGCCCAACGGCCGGAAGAAGAAGGCCAGCGCGTACGTCGAGGTCGCCCCGATCAGTGCCAGGGCCTGGTTCTCGGCCGGGAAGAACTGGCCGGCGAAGAAGACGACGAACGTCGCGTAGACCGTCCAGTCGAACCACTCGACGGCGTTGCCGATGCTCGCCGAGACGAGCGTCTTGACCGGCAGCCGGTGCCGCTCCTCGGTCGTCGTGCCGGGACCCTGCTGCACTGCACCTGCCATGGGAACCCCACCGAATCGCCCGGTTTGCTGGACGGCATCGACCGTAAGGGCGGCGCGGCACGACGGCACGCCGAAGTCCCACGAAGGTCCGGACCGGGCGACGGCCGCCTCGCGGCGAGATGCACAACGCGGCTCCAGGCCCCCGACCGGAGTCGGGGCGGTGGTCCGTGAAGGCGTAACCAAATGGCACCCGGGGGCACGATGCACCCGGCCCGGACGCTCCTGACGCTACCCCCGCCGGAGCGCCGTCACACGGGCGGGGGCGGGTGACTTCGGCCCTTCCCGGACCCGTGCCAGACTCCGCCCGTGGCCGACCTGACCGCCGTCGAGGCGCGCGTGCTGTCCGCCGTCGACGAGGCCTCGGCGGTCTCCCGGCTGCGCGACCTGGTGGCCGTCCCGTCGGTCAGCGGCACGGCCGCGGAGTGCGACGTCCAGCACCTGGTCGGCGACTGGCTGGAGGAGCTGGACTGCGCCGTCGACCGCTGGCCGATCGATCTCGCCGCCGCGGCCACGGCCCCCGACGCGCCCGGCCAGGAGGTCGAGCGGACCGAGGCGTGGGGCGTGGTCGGCACCGCCCCGGCCGCGGAGGACGGCCTGCCGGCGCTCGTCCTCTCCGGCCACACCGACGTCGTCCCGCCCGGGGACCGCGCCCTGTGGCCGGCCGACCCGTTCGACCCGCGGGTCGAGGGCGGCGCCGTCCACGGTCGCGGGGCCTGCGACATGAAGGCCGGTGTCGTGGCCGCTCTCGCCGCGCTGGCCGCCGTCCGGGCGGCGGAGGTGCGGCTGGCCCGGCCGGTCGCGGTGCACGCCGTCGTCGGCGAGGAGGACGGCGGCCTCGGCGCCTGGGCGACGCTGCGGCGCGGACACCGCGGCGAGGTGTGTGTCATCCCCGAGCCGACCGCCGGCGCGGTCGTCACCGCCAACGCCGGCGCCCTGACCTTCCGGCTGGAGGTCACCGGGCACGCCGCGCACGCCGCCCACCGCGACCGCGGGGTCAGCGCGGTCGTGCTGTTCGAGCGGGTGCACGCCGGGCTGCGCGACTTCGAGGCCGAGCGGCAGCAGGACGCCGACCCGCGCTTCGGCGGCGCGCCCCACCCGTACGGCATCAACATCGGGCGGGTGCAGGCCGGGGACTGGGCCAGCTCGGTGCCCGACCGGCTGGTCGCCGACGGCCGCTACGGCGTCCGCCTGGGTGAGGACGTCGCCACGGCGCGGGCCGCCCTCGAGGCCCGGCTGGCCGACGTCTGCGCCGCCGACCCGTGGCTGGCCGAGCACCCGGTGCGCCTGACCTGGACCGGCGGCGCCTTCGCCAGCGGGTCGCTGCCGCACGGGCACCCGCTGCTACCGGCCGTCCAGCGCGCGGTGGCCGACACCGGCGCCGGGGTGCCGCCCGAGCGGGCCATCCCCGCCGGCAGCGACCTGCGGCTCTACGCGGCAGCCGGGGTGCCGACCCTGCACTACGGCCCCGGCGACCTGCACCTGGCGCACGGACCGCTGGAGCGGGTGCCGGTCGACGAGCTGGTCACCGCGGCGCGGGCTCTCGCGCTGCTGACCCTGCGCGCCTGCGGGGTGGCATGACGCTCGTCGGCTTCGAGGCGTGGGCGGAGCTGGCCGGCGACTCCCCCACCTCCCGCACCGAGTGGGCCGCCGTCGTCGCCGCGTGGGGTGAGCCGCACCGTCGCTACCACGACCTCGGGCACCTGGCCGCCGTCCTCGGACTGGTGGGGGAGCTGGCCGGCGCCGCGACCGACCCCGACGCGGTGCGGCTGGCCGCCTGGTACCACGACGTCGTCTACGACCCCCGCCGCACCGACAACGAGGAGGTCAGTGCCGAGCGGGCGCGCGCCGGCCTACGCGGGCTGGTGCCGCCGGAGCGGGTGGCGGAGGTGGCCCGGCTGGTGCTGCTCACCGCCGGGCACGACCCGGCGCCGGACGACGCGAACGGTGCGGTGCTGTGCGACGCCGACCTGGCGGTGCTCGCCGGCCCGCCGGAGGCCTACGCCGGTTACGCCTCGGCGGTGCGCGACGAGTACGGGCACCTGTCCGACGCCGAGTTCACCGCGGGGCGGACCGCCGTCCTCGAGCACCTGCTGGCGCTGCCGGCGCTGTACCGGCTGCCGGCCGTCGCTGCCGAGTGGACGCCGCGGGCGCGGGCCAACCTCGCCGCCGAGCTCAGCCTGCTACGGCGCCGCGCCTCTTCTTGAGCCGCAGCCCCGCCCCCACCAGCCGGGCCAGCAGCTCCCGCCCGCCGACCGGCTCGGCGCCGGCGGCCACCGCGACCTCGTAGAGCTCGTCGGGGACGTCGTAGTGGTCGCCCTGGAACGCCCGCCGCGGGATGCCGAGCTCCGTGGTGACGAAGGCGTGCAGCTCGTCGTAGGAGACGTCGCTGACCAGGTGCGACCAGCGCCGTCCGCGCCAGGGCCACACCGGGGGGTCGATCAGCACCGCCACGGCGACAGTCTGCCGGTTCCAGGGCGTGCCCGTGGGCCGCGTCCTGGAGGGAGCGCAGGTGCGAGGTCGGCCTCCCCCGGCTGCACTCCGGCAGAGTCGTGCTCTGCCCGCGATGGTGGGCAGAGCCCGAGCGTCCCGGAGGACGTGTCCGCCGCCTGCGGGCCGGAGGTCGGTCGGGGGTGCCCTACCGTCGTGCCGTGAGCGAGGAGATCCGCTGGGGCGTCATCGGGCCGGGCCGCATCGCGGAGAACGTGATGGCCGACTTCGCGCACGTGCCCGGCGCCCGGCCGGTCGCGGTCGCCTCCCGCTCGGCCGACCGCGCGGCGGCGTTCGCGCGGCGGCACGGGCTCGAGCGGGCTCACGGCTCCTACGCCGAGATCCTGGCCGACCCGGACGTCGACGTCCTGTACGTGGCCACGCCACACCCCCAGCACCACGCGGTCGCCCTCGCCGGGATCGACGCGGGCAAGGCGCTGCTGGTCGAGAAGGCCTTCACGGCCACGACCGAGGGCGCACGCGAGGTGGTCGAGCGGGCCCGAGACCGCGGCGTCTTCGTCATGGAGGCGATGTGGACGCGGTTCCAGCCGGCCGTCGTCCGGCTGCGGGAACTGGTGGCCGACGGCGCGATCGGCGAGGTCCGCTCGGTGCAGGCCGACCTCGGCGTCGCCCGCGACTACGACCCCGCCGACCGGTTGTTCGCCCACGAGCTCGGCGGCGGGGCGCTGCTCGACGTCGGCGTCTACGTCGTCTCGTTCGCGCAGATGGTGCTCGGCGCCCCGGACACGGTCACCGCGACCGGCTCGCTCTTCCCCACCGGCGTCGACGCCGAGGCCGCGCTGCTGCTGGGGTACGCCGACGGCCGGTCGGCCACCCTCACCAGCTCACTGCGGTACCCGACACCCGGTCAGGCGCGGGTGTTCGGTACCGCCGGCTGGATCGACGTGCTCCCCCGCTTCCACCACCCGCGGACCATCGTGCTGCACCGCGCCGGCGCTGACCCCGAGGAGATCACGCTGCCGCCGTTGGGCACCGGCTACAGCCACGAACTCGCCGAGGTGACCGAGTGCCTGCGGGCCGGGCGGACCGAGAGCGCGGTGATGCCGCTGGCCGACACCCTCGCCGTGCAGTCGGTGCTCGGGCGCGCGGCCGACCAGCTCGGCGTGCGGTTCCGGGAGGACCCGCACGTCCTGGACTGACGCCACCCGGTCGGGTGGTCCACCTCAAGCCGCGGCAGGACGTGCCGATGGTCACAGCGACCGCCCGTCCGGCCGGTCGCCCCGACCCGACCGGAGCCGCGCGTGTTCGTCCTCGAAGGCCTCACCGCCCTCGCCGCCAAGGTGGCGGCCGCCTCCACCGTCACCCAGGCCGTGGCCGGCCTCGGCATCGCCGTCGCCGGCGTGACCGGTGCCGGCGCCGCCGGTGTCCTCCCCACGCCGGTGCAGGACGTCGTCGCCGGCGCCGTCGAGGTGGTCTCCCCGTTCGACCTGCCCGACTCGGCCGACGACGCCGCTCCCACGGGGACCGACGACTCCGGTGCCGACTCCGCCGACGACGTCCCCGGCACCGACTCGCCCGAGGACGCCGCCGAGATCGACGACTCCGGCGCCGACTCCCCCGACGACCTCACGGGGACCGACGACTCCGGCGCCGACTCCCCCGACGACGCCACGGGGACCGACGACTCCGGCACCCCGGAGCGACAGGCCCGCGAGGCCGCGCGCGACGCCGAGGAGCAGGCCCGTGAGACCCAGCGGGCTGCCGACGAGCAGGCCCGCGAGGCGGAGAAGCAGGCACGGGAGGCCGAGCGGGAGACCCGCAAGGCGGCCGAGGAGGCCGAGAAGGAGGCCCGCAAGGCAGCCGATCAGGCCGAGAAGGAGGCCCGCAAGGCAGCCGATCAGGCCGAGCGTCAAGCCCGCGAGGCGGCCGAGGAGGCCGCGGAGGCCGAGCGCGAGGCGCGCGAGGAGGCCGAGGAGCAGGCCCGCGAGGCCGCCGAGCGCGAGGCCGAGCGCAGCCGCTCTGACGACGGGGGTCACGGCTCCGACGACGACTGACGCCTCACCCCTCCGGCAGGCCGGGGTCCGCTCCCGCGAGCGGCACCCCGGCCTGCGGCGTCTCCGGGGGCGCCCAGGCCCGGCCGGCGGCCTGGTCGGGGGTCGGCACGCGGGTCGGCGTCCGGCCGGTGCGGCGGACCGCCTCGGCGAAGAGCACCGCATCGGTGACGGCCGCCCCGCCGGGGTCGTTGTTGAGGTAGACGAGGACGTCCGAGTCCCCGTAGGTCTCCGACAGCCGCTCGGCCCACACCTGCAGGGTCTCCGGGCGGTAGGCCCAGCCCTCCGCGCCGGTGTGCAGCCGGAGGTAGCCCCAGCCGGCGGTGCGCCACAGCGGCGCGACCGGCTGCTCGGCCCGGTCGGCCCAGCACAGCGCCGCGTCGTGGCGCTCGAGCAGCGCCCGGACCTCGTCGGTCCACCAGGAGTCGTGCCGCGGCTCGACGGCGACGCGGGTGCCGGCCGGGAACTGCGCCAGGCAGTCGCGGAGCAGGCCGGCGTCGGCCTTGAGCGTGGGCGGCAGCTGCAGCAGGACGGCGTCGAGCCGGTCGCCGAGGCCGGCCACCCGCTCCACCAGCCGGGCGACCGGCTCCTCGGGGTCGCGCAGCCGCTTGACGTGGGTGAGGAACCGGCTGGCCTTGACCGCCCAGCGGAAGTCCGGCGGGGTGCGGGCCCGCCAGGCCTCGAAGGTCGTCCGCTCCGGCAGCCGGTAGAAGGCGTTGTTGCTCTCGACCGTGGCGAAGTGCGCCGCGTGGTGCTCCAGCCACAGCCGCTGGGGCAGCCGCTGCGGGTAGAAGCGGCCGCGCCAGTCGCGGTACTGCCAGCCCGACGTCCCGATGACCACCGCCACGGCAGCCGCCTACCCCCTCCGGCCGCCGATGACGCGGACCCGCCGCGCCCCCGGATTGGGGGGATCCGCTCCCCCTCCGCTCGGCTGCCGGGCGCGCCGGCGCGCGACGACCGTGACCCCCACGAGACCGGCCCACGGCGGGTGTGGCCCGGCGCGACTGCGGAGTAGGCGATGACGAGGACACGACCGACCCAGCACGGCGGTCGCGGGGGTGGGCACGCAGCTGTGGGTGCCCCCGCGTCGCGAGCGTCCCGATCCCCCAAGCGACTGATCGCCGGCGGTCTGGCGGCCCTGACGGCCACCGGGAGCCTCGTGACCTTCGCGACCATGGCCCAGGCCGGCACCCCGCCGGCGGGACCCGGCAACATCGAGATCTTCAACAAGCGGAGCATGGTGGCCCTGGAGGGCTACACCGCCCAGGCCGGGCAGGAGGCCACCGTCGAGGTGCTCCGCGGGGGCGCGACGATCGGCATCGGCGTGGGGACGCTGGACGCCACCGGCTTCCTCGAGTTCAACCACCCCGGCGGCGAGTGCTGGATCGGGGTCACGCCCACCATCAAGCCGGGTGACGAGGTCAGGGTCTCGTTCAGCGGGGAGGCGTTCACGGACTCCGCGATCACGGCCTCCCCCACGGTCACCGAGGTCGTCGGCAGCGGCTTCACCGCGACCGGGAACCTCCCGACCGACCCGGAGAACCGGGTGCGCGGGACCGGGACGGTCACGATCACGGGCACCTACGACCCCGCGGACCCGTGGTTCGACCCGGCCCGGTTCAACATCGAGACGGTCAACCCGGAGAACGACGACGACAAGACCCCGCCCGGCGAGGACCCGGGCCTGTCCGACAACCGGGCCATGGGCATCAGCCTGGTCCCGGACGCCGAGCACCCCAACGGCGAGCCCGGACTGTGGGAGGCCACCGCCACGGCCGACCCCGCCACCCGCACCATCGTGGGCACCTACACCCTCTTCACCAAGGCCGACTACGACCGCGTGCTCGAGGGTGACCATGTCTTCGCGGCGTGGATGGCGGGCGAGGAGCCGGCGCTCGGCCTGACCCAGAACGAGTTCGAGGAGATCCCCGGCCCGGGGATGGGCGGCTGCCCGCCGAGCCCGGACGGCCAGGTGCCGACGGCGCCGACGACGGCCCAGCTGTCGTCCGCCACGGGCTCGACCTCGGTGGAGGTCGCCTGGGAGACGCCGGCTCAGCCCGCCGACGGCTCGCCGGTCACCGGCTACCGGGTCGCGGCGATCGGTGGTGCCCACGCCGAGCAGGAGACCGCTGAGCGCACCGGCGGTACCAGCGTCTCCCTCGACGGTCTCGAGGCCGGTGCCACCTACGAGATCACGATCGAGGCCTACAACGGCCGGTGGTCGGCTGCGCAGTCGCTCGGGACGGTGGTCGTCGGCTCCGGCACCGGCGGCACCACCACGCCTCCCGGCGGCGGGACCGACCCGGGCCCGGACCCGGCCACGGCCCCCGGAGCCCCGGCGGGCCTGGCCGCCACCAGTGCGTCGCTGGACAGCGCCGACGTGAGCTGGACCGCCACCGCCGGTGCGACCGGCTACACGGTGACCGCGACCTCGGCCGACACGGCCGCCGCCGTCCCCGCTCCGGTGACGATCGCCGCTCCGGCGACCACGGCCACGCTCACCGGCCTGACCTCGGGCGCGACCTACACCGTCTCGGTGGCCGCCTCGAACGCCAACGGCGAGGGCCCGGCCTCCACGGCCACGGTCTCGACGCTGAGGGCGGTGGCCCCCGCGGCGTTCAACCTGACCCGGGTCGTCCCCGGTCACGAGAGCATCGCAGCGGAGTGGACGGCGGCGGCGCCCGGCAACCCGGCCAGCCCGGTGTCCGGCTACGACCTGGTCGCCACCCCGGCCGACGGGCAGGCCCCCGTCACCGTCGCGGCGACCGGCACGACCGGCACGGTGAGCGGGCTCAGGAACAAGGTGGAGTACACGCTCACCGTGGTCGCCAAGAGCGGTACCACGACCACGAGGGGCACGGTGCCCGCGACCGTCGACAACACGGTCACGCCGACCGACGTCGTCACGGTCACCCGGGCGCAGTTCCGGGCCGACCGGCGCGAGTACAAGATCTCCGGTACCGCGCAGGACTCGACGGCGAACCGGGTGCACATCCGGCTCGGTGACGTCGCCGGGTCGGGGACGACCATCCAGCTCAACGTCCCGGTCGCGGCCGACGGCACCTGGACGGTCGATCTCCGGAACGGTCCGACCCTGCCGACCAGCAACCGGATCAACGTCACCTCGGACTCGGGTGCCCGCACGGTCGCCCTGATGACGCGGACGCGCTGAACCGGCGTCAGGGCCGGGGCACGTCCCCGGCCCTGACGGCGACCGGACGGACCGAGGGCCCGTTCCCGCGCACGCGGGGGCGGGCCCTCGGCCTGCACGCGTGAGCCCGCTGTGGCGCGGGCACAGGACGCGCGTGACCGACCTCCCCCCGACCGTCTTCGTCCTCTTCGGCGCCACGGGCGACCTGGCCCGCCGGATGGTGCTGCCGGCCTTCTTCGAGCTCGCCCAGCGGGGGCTGCTGCCGGAGGACTGGCGGCTGGTCGGCAACGGCCGCGGCGACGTCTCCCACGAGGACTTCGCCGGGCGGGTCCGCGACGCGCTCACCGAGTTCGGGCCGCACCCCGACCAGGGCCTGTGGGAGGGGTTCGCCGCCCGGCTGCGCTTCGCCGGTGGCGGCTTCGAGGAGTCCGACCCCGGCAGCCTGCTCGACGTCCTCGGCGAGGTCCGCGAGGAGCTCGGCGGGGACCCACAGCTGGTCCACTACCTCGCCGTCCCCCCGTCGGCCTTCGACAAGCTGACCCGCGCGCTGCCGCAGCACGGGCTGACCGAGGGCGCCCGGGTGGTCTACGAGAAGCCCTACGGCACCTCGCCGGAGAGCTTCCGCGAGCTCGACGAGCTCGTGCTGTCGGTGCTCGACGAGGAGCAGGTCTTCCGCATCGACCACTTCCTGGGCAAGGAGGGCACCCAGGACCTGCACGTGCTCCGCTTCGCCAACGCGCTGTTCGAGCACGTGTGGCACCGCGACCACGTGGCGCAGGTGCAGATCGACGTCCCGGAGGACCTGGACGTCGCCGACCGCGCGGAGTTCTACGACGCCACCGGCGCTGCCCTCGACATGCTGGTCACCCACCTGTTCCAGGTGGCCGCCGAGGTGGCGATGGAGCCGCCGGCCAGCTTCTCCCCCGCCGACCTGCAGGCCGCCCGCGAGGGGGTGCTCGCCGCCTTCCGTCCCCTCGACCCGGACGAGGTGGTGCTCGGCCAGTTCGACGGCTACACCGACATCGAGGGCGTGGCCGACGACTCGCAGACCGACACCTACGTCGCCGCGCGGCTGTGGGTCGACAGCGACCGCTGGCGCGGCGTCCCGTTCGTGCTGCGGACCGGCAAGCGGATGGCCGCGAGCGAGGAGCGGGTGAGCCTGCTGCTGCGCCGTCCGGACGGTCCGGTGACCGACATCCCGGGGCACGGCAACGTGCTGTCGCTGTCGCTGTCGGGGTCCGGCGCGGTGGACCTGCAGGTCGTCGCCAAGGAACCCGGCCCCGACCTCGACCTCGCCACGGCGACGGCGACGCTGCAGCTCTCCGACGTCCCCGGCGGGACGCCACTGCCGCCCTACGTCTCCCTGCTGCACGACGTGCTCGTGGGCGACCGGTCGCTGTTCACCAGCAGCGAGGGGCTGGCGCACGCCTGGCAGGCGTTCGCCCCGCTGCAGCAGCGGCCACCGCAGGTGCACCGCTACGCACCCGGCTCCTGGGGCCCGGTGGAGGCCGAGGCGCTGGCCGAGCCATGCGGCTGGCTGCTGGGCGACGGACGCCGGGACTGAGGAGGACCACCCGTCCCCCTCACCGGCGAGATCGGCGATCCCGCACACCTGCGGGGCCGGGTCCGTGCGGGATCGGCGATCTCGCCGGGGCGCCCGCCCCGCGAACGCCGACAGGGGCGGCCCGCCGGGAAGCGGACCGCCCCTGCCGGGCAGTGCTGGTGCTACCGAGCCGTACGCCGAACCGTGGTCAGCGCAGCTGCTCGGCGTGTGGCCGGACTCAGAAGTCCATGCCGCCCATGCCGCCGTCGCCGCCCGGCATGGCCGGGGCGTTCTTCTCCGGCTTGTCGGCGATGACGGCCTCGGTGGTGAGGAAGAGCGCCGCGATGGAGGCGGCGTTCTGCAGCGCCGAGCGGGTCACCTTGGCGGGGTCGATGATGCCGGCCGCGACCAGGTCCACGTACTCGCCGGTGGCGGCGTTGAGGCCCCAGCCGGTGTCGGAGTTGCGGACCTTCTCCGCGACGACGCCGCCCTCGAGGCCGGCGTTGATCGCGATCTGCTTCAGCGGCGCCTCGAGCGCGACGCGCACGATGTTGGCACCGGTGGCCTCGTCGCCCTCGAGCTCGAGCTTGTCGAACGCGACGGCGGTGGCCTGCGCCAGGGCGACGCCACCACCGGCGACGATGCCCTCCTCGACGGCGGCCTTCGCGTTGCGCACCGCGTCCTCGATGCGGTGCTTGCGCTCCTTGAGCTCGACCTCGGTCGCGGCACCGGCCTTGATGACGGCGACGCCACCGGCCAGCTTGGCCAGGCGCTCCTGCAGCTTCTCGCGGTCGTAGTCGGAGTCCGACTTCTCGATCTCGGCGCGGATCTGGTTCACCCGGCCGGCGATCTGGTCGCTGTCACCGGCGCCCTCGACGATCGTCGTCTCGTCCTTGGTGACGACGACCTTGCGGGCGCGGCCCAGCAGGGAGACGTCGGCGGTGTCGAGCTTGAGGCCGACCTCCTCGCTGATGACCTGGCCACCGGTGAGGATGGCGATGTCGGCCAGCATGGCCTTGCGGCGGTCGCCGAAGCCGGGGGCCTTGACCGCGACGGACTTGAAGGTCCCGCGGATCTTGTTCACGACCAGGGTCGCCAGGGCCTCGCCCTCGACGTCCTCGGCGATGATGGCCAGCGGCTTGCCCGACTGCATGACCTTCTCCAGCAGCGGGAGCAGGTCCTTGACCGAGCTGATCTTGCTGTTGACGACGAGCACGTACGGGTCGTCGAGGACGGCCTCCATGCGCTCGGCGTCGGTGACGAAGTAGGGCGAGATGTAGCCCTTGTCGAAGCGCATGCCCTCGGTGAGCTCGAGCTCCAGGCCGAAGGTGTTGCTCTCCTCGACGGTGATGACGCCTTCCTTGCCGACCTTGTCCATCGCCTCGGCGATGAGCTCACCGATGGCGGTGTCGGCGGCGGAGATCGACGCGGTGGCGGCGATCTGCTCCTTGGTCTCGACGTCCTTGGCGGTCGAGAGGAGGTACTCGGTGACCGACTCGACGGCCTTCTCGATGCCCTTCTTCAGGGCCATCGGGTTGGCGCCGGCGGCGACGTTGCGCAGACCCTCGCGGACGAGCGCCTGGGCGAGCACGGTGGCGGTGGTGGTGCCGTCACCGGCGACGTCGTCGGTCTTCTTCGCGACCTCCTTGACGAGCTCGGCGCCGATCTTCTCCCACGGGTCCTCGAGCTCGATCTCCTTGGCGATGCTCACACCATCGTTGGTGATGGTGGGCGCGCCCCACTTCTTCTCGAGGACGACGTTGCGGCCCTTGGGACCGAGGGTCACCTTGACGGCGTCGGCGAGGGTGTTCATGCCCCGCTCGAGGCCGCGGCGAGCCTCTTCCTCGAAGGCGATCATCTTGGCCATGTGGTGATGTCCTCCATGCATGGATCGCTGCACGGCCGGGACCGGCGCCCGCGACGGACGACACCGGTGGCGCGGGCACTCCGTCGGCCCGCACACCAGTGCCTCACCGTTCCGACCTGATTGGCACTCGGCACTGTCGAGTGCCAGCCCGAGTCTGGCACTCGCCCCTGCCGAGTGCAAGAACGGGGGGACGGCGGCCGGTGTTCCGGGGCCGGGGACGACCCAGGCGCGAACGGGGAGTGCCTGGGGCTCAGCGGGGCGGGGTCCCGCCGGAGACCTCAGCGGTCGGCACGGGCACCGGTCCCCTGCCTGCCGTGGCGCCCTCGGGACGACGGGCCGCCACGGCGGCCAGGACCCGCAGCACCAGCGACGGGGACAGGCGCATGAGCCGCCACATCACGCGGGCCTGGCGCGGCGCCACGATGACCGGCCGGTTGCGGTCGATCTCGCGGAGGACGTCGGCGGCCAGGGCATCGGCGCTGTACAGCCGTCCACCGCTGAACCGGGTGACCACCTCGCGAGCGTCGATGGCCTCGATGCCGGGCACCCGCGGCAGGTCCGCGGGGATCCCCTTGTCGAGGATCGGGGTGTCGACACCACCGGGACAGACCACGCTCACCCGCACCCCCCGCGCAGCGCCCTCCGCACGGAGGCTCAGGGACAGGCCGACCACCGCCCACTTCGTCGTCGCGTAGGGAGCCGAACCGGGCATCGGGAGCAGACCGGCCAGCGACGCGGTGTTGACGATGTGGCCGTGCCCCTGACGCAGCATCAGGGGGTAGGCGGCCTGGCACCCGTGCACCACGCCCCGAAGGTTGACGTCGAGGGTCCGGGCCCAGTGCGCCAGGGTCAGCTCCTCCGCCGGCCCGCCGATCCCGAGCCCGGCGTTGTTGAACAGCAGGTCCAGCCGGCCGTGCCGCTCCGCGGTCCCGTCGACCAGCGCGGCGACGGCGTCGGCCTCCCGCACGTCGACGGCGGCCGCCGTGGCCGTACCCGGTCCCGCTGCGCGCAGTCGCTCGGCGACCTCGGCCGCCGCGTCCCCGTCGACGTCGGCGAGGACGACCACGTCACCGCGACGCACCAGCGCCGCCCCTAGCGCCCGTCCGATCCCGGACGCGCCCCCGGTGACGATCGCGATCCGCGACACGAGTCCTCCTCGTCCGGCCGGTACCCGACGGGCACACCGGGCAGAGCCTCCCGCCCGCCCGGGCGAGGGGCACGCCCCTCCGGTCCGCGAGCTCGTCGGCACCGGCTCCCGCGGACCGGCCGACGGCGTGCCGAGCCGCCCTGTCACGGGGCGCGACGAGACGTGACCCGCCGGACACGACGGAGGCCCGGCCCCCCACGGGGGACCGGGCCTCCGGCCGACTCAGGTCAGGCGCTGCGCACGGCGTCGGCCTGGGGGCCCTTCTCGCCCTGCACGACCTCGAAGGTGACCCGCTGGCCCTCGTCGAGGCTCTTGTAGCCGTCCATCTGGATGGCCGAGTAGTGGACGAAGACGTCCTGGCCGCCGTCGACGGCGATGAAGCCGAAGCCCTTCTCGGCGTTGAACCACTTCACGGTGCCCTGTGCCACGTGTGCTCCCACGTTTCGTGCGTGCGGACGACCTCCCCACCGACCGGGGAGGCCGGGTCGAGCTCTTCCGCCCGTCGAACACGAACGTGGAACCGAACCGCGGGAGAACGTACAGCACGAAACGCCTGGTGAGACCCGGCTCACGCACACGGCACACCGGATAGGGGGAGGTCGCCGCCCCGGAACCGGGGGCTGCACCCACCCGAGGGGGTCACCCGATGAGACCGGCCGCCCGGACCGACGACAGCGACGGCGACACCCGGTGGGTCGGCCCGACGACCGGCTCCAGCGGGTCGAGGGTCTTCAAGCCCTCCCCGGTGTTCAGGATGACGGTCTCCTCCGCCGGGTCCAGCCGGCCGTCCTCGACCAGCTGGCGCAGCACCGCGGTGGTGACGCCGCCGGCGGTCTCGGCGAAGACACCGGTGGTGCGGGCCAGGTCGCGGATACCCTGCACGATCTGGGCGTCGTCCACCCGGCCGACGGCACCGCCGGTGCGCCGGATCGCGTCGAGGGCGTACGGCCCGTCTGCGGGGTTGCCGATGTTCAGCGACTTGGCGATGCCGGTCGGCTTCACCGGCTTGACGACGTCCCAGCCGTTGTCGAAGGCGGTGGCGATCGGGTCGCAGCCGGCCGACTGGGCGCCGAAGATGCGCCACTCGGTGGCCTCGACGATGCCGGCCGCGACCAGCTCGCGGAACGCCTTGTCCACCTTGGTGAGCAGCGAGCCCGAGGCCATCGGGATGACGACCTGGGCCGGGATCCGCCAGCCGAGCTGCTCGGCGATCTCGTAGCCCATCGTCTTGGAGCCCTCGGCGTAGTAGGGCCGCACGTTCTGGTTGACGAAGGCGGTGTCCTCGAACTCGTCGGTCTCGGCGAGCTCGCTGGTCAGCCGGTTGACGTCGTCGTAGGAGCCGTCGACGGCGACCAGCGTCTGCCCGTAGACCGCGGACTGTACGACCTTGCCGGGCTCGAGGTCCGAGGGGATGAAGACGAAGGAGGGCAGGCCGACGCGGGCGGCGTGCGCGGCCACCGAGTTGGCCAGGTTGCCGGTCGAGGCGGCGGCGATCTTGCTGTAGCCCAGCCGCTTGGCCGCGGTGGCGGCGAGGCTGACCACGCGGTCCTTGAACGAGTGCGTGGGGTTGGCCGAGTCGTCCTTGACCCACAGCCCGCCGGTGAGGCCGAGCTCGGCGGCCAAGCGGTCGGCGCGCACCAGCGGCGTCATGCCCGGGTCGAGGGTGACGCGGTCGGCCGGGTCCTGACCCACCGGGAGCAGCGCAGCGTAGCGCCAGATGTTCTGCGGGCCGGACTCGATCAGCTCGCGGCTGACCGCCCGCATCAGCTCGGGGTCGTAGTCGACCTCCAGCGGGCCGAAGCACTCGGCGCAGGCGTGCTCGGCGATCAGGCCGAAGGTGGCGCCGCAGTTGCGACAGACCAGCCCGCGGGCCGGGGACGGCGCAACGGGGCCGCCCGCGCTGGAGTCGGCCTGCAGAGCCGGGCTGGTCTCGGTGGAGCCGGGAGCGGTCAGGGTCATGCGACGACTACCTCCTCATCTTCCCCGCATCGGGCCGTCGAGCCGCGCGGGACGGAATTGGCACCTTCCGCTGCGCTGACGCGCGGTGCGGCGGTTGCCGGGGCTTCGTCGGGCCGTGTCCCTCTGCCCCTCTGGATGAGTGGAACGCCCAGGACTCTACCCACGTCGCGGGCGTCGCAGCGGGCCGGGCCAGGATGGGCCGGTGAGCACGCGCGTCGTCTACACCGACCTCGACGGCACGATGGTCGGCCCGCGCGGCTCCTTCTGGCACACCGCCGCCCGCGACCTCACCGCCGACCCGGCCACCGCACTGCACGACCTGCACCGCGCCGGCGTCGCGCTGGTCCTGGTCAGCGGGCGCACCTTCGATCAGGTGGTGGAGGCCGCGCGCATCTTCGCTGCCGACGGCGCCATCGCCGAGCTGGGCTCGGTGGTCAGCTGGAACGGCGGCCGCGGCGTGCACCGGCTGACCGGCGCGCTGCCCGAGGAGTACGCCGGCCGGGCGCCGAGGGAGGTGATGGCCGAGCTGGGCCTCGTCGAGGACCTGCTGGCCCGCCACGCCGGCCGGCTGGAGTGGCACGCTCCCTGGCACGCCACCCACCTCACCGACGCGCTGCTGCGCGGCCGGGTCGACCCGCTGGCCGTCGACGCCGAGCTGGTCGAGCGGGGGGCGGGCTGGCTGACGCTCAAGGACAACGGGGCCATCCCGGTGACGTCCCGCATGACGCTGGCGCCCGAGGGGCTGCCGCCGCGGGTCTACCACCTGATGCCGCGCGGCATCTCCAAGGGCGCGGCCATCGCCTGGGACCTCGAGCGCCGCGGCCTGACCCCGGCCGACGCGGTGGCCATCGGCGACAGCGTCAGCGACCTGGAGATGGCGCCGGCGGTCGACCGGCTGTGGATCACCGCGAACGGGGCCACGGTCGACGGGATGGCCGACCTGCTGGCCGCCGTCCCCAACGTGACGGTGACCGACGCGCCCATGGGCGAGGGCTGGGCCCAGGCCGTCCGCGCGTCGCTGTGACACCGCGATCCTCCGGATCGCACCGCGGCCAACTGCCGTCCCCCTGCTGCGCGGAGCCGCTGCGCGCGGACGCGGAGAGGACCCTCCGGGCCCGTCCCCGCGTCCCGCCCTCGCAGGGCGGCTCGCCTCGTACTACGACGTGACGTCGCGGCGGGAGAAGTGCCGGAACCCCAGCGCCGTGAACACCGCCGCGTAGAGCAGCGACTGCACGACGCCGCGGAACAGGTCGCCGGAGTCGACGGGGGTCTGCAGCAGGTCGGTCCAGGCGAACTCCTCCGCGGTCGGGAAGAAGTCGCGGATGGAGCCCAGCTGCTCGACCTGGTCGAGGATCGCGAACACGAACATGGTGAACACCGCCCCGCCGACCGCGGCCAGCGGCGCGTCGGTCACGGTGGACAGCCAGAAGGCCAGCGTGCCCACGACCAGCAGGTGGACGGCGAGGTAGCCCACCATCCCGGCCAGCCGCAGCAGCCCCTCCCCCTGACCCAGGGTGACGCCGACCGGCGTCTGCACGTCGCCGAAGCCGAACGCGATGCCGCCGGCGAGCAGTGCCGTGAGCCCGAGGGCGACGAGCGCGCCCACCGAGAGCACCAGCGCGGCCAGCCACTTCTGCCGGAGCAGCCGCATCCGCGGCACCGGGGTGGCCAGCGTGTAGCGCAGCGCCCCCCACTGGGCCTCGCTGGCCACCGTGTCACCGAAGAACAGCGCGTAGACGACGACCAGGAAGAAGCTGGTCGTCGCGAAGAGCACGAACAGGGTGAAGTTCAGCCCGCTCGAGGTGGCGACGTCGACGAGGTTGATGCGGGCGTTCTCCTCGGCCTCCTCGGTGCCGCCCAGCTGGAGGGCGGCGATGAGGATCAGCGGCAGCGCCACCATGAGCGCCAGGACCCCGAGGGTGCGCCGGCGCTTGAACTGCCTGCGCAGCTCGACCGACAGCCGCAGGGTGCGCTCGGGCCGGTAGCCGGCGACCGCCCCGGTCGGCTGGACGTGAGCAGTCATCAGGAGTCCTCCCCCACCAGTGCCAGGAACGCGTCCTCCAGCCGGCGGCGCGGCGTGAACGCGTCGACCGCGATGCCGGCCGCCACCAGCGCCTGCAGCGCCGGCGCCCGGCCGGTGCCGTCGAGGTCGGCGACCAGTCCCTCGTCGGTGCGCTCCACCGTCACCCCGGGCAACCCGGTGAGGACGGCGGCCGCCCGGTCGCCGTCGGCGTCGTCGGCCAGGCCGACCAGCACCGATCCGCCCGTGCCGACGATCTCCTCGACCGTGCCCTGGGCGATCTTCTGCCCCTTCGCCATGACGACCACGTGGCTGCAGGTCTGCTCGATCTCGCTGAGCAGGTGGCTGGAGACGATCACCGTGCGGCCGGTCGCGGCGTAGGAGCGCAGCACCTCGCGCATGGCGTGGATCTGGGGCGGGTCGAGCCCGTTGGTCGGCTCGTCGAGGACCAGCAGGTCCGGCAGGCCGAGCATCGCCTGGGCGATCGCGACCCGCTGGCGCATGCCCTGGCTGTAGCGGCGCACCGGCCGATCGATCGCGGCACCGAGGCCGGCGACCTCGATCGCCTCGTCCATGTGCGCGTCGTCGGCGGGGCGGCCGGTGGCGGCCCAGTACAGCCGCAGGTTGTCGCGCCCGGACAGGTGCGGCATCAGCCCGGTGCCCTCGACGAAGGAGCCGAGGCGGGACAGCACCGGCGTGCCCGGGCGGATCTCGTGGCCGAAGACGGTGATCCGCCCCTCGGTCGGCCGGATCAGCCCCATGAGCATGCGCAGCGACGTCGTCTTGCCCGCGCCGTTGGGCCCGAGCAGCCCGAGGACCTGGCCGCGGCGCACCTCGAAGGAGAGGTCGCGGACGGCGACGAAACCGTCCTTGTAGGCCTTGGTGACGCCGGTGAAGCGCAGCGGCACGTCCTCGCCGTCGGGCTCGACGACCGAAACCCGGCGGCGGCTCCGGCGTCCCCACAGGACGGCGGCCAGCCAGCCGAGCAGGCCCAGCGCGACCACCACGCCGAGCAGCACCCACCAGCGGGAGGTGCCGCTCGGGTCCTCGGTGCGGCCGTCGACCTGCGGGACGGCGAGCGCGGCGGCGTCCCCGCCGGCGGCCAGCGCGACCGAGTAGACGGCCGCCTCGGACGGCAGCGCGAAGGCCTGGTCGGTCGAGGAGACCACCACGCGCATCGTGTGGCCGGCCTCGAAGCGGTGCACGATGCCCGGCAGCGTCACGCTGACCTGCGTCGGCGCCGTGGGGTCGCCGGACAGGCCGGTCAGCGCCAGCGGCGCGACCAGGCCCGCCGGCAGGGTCGCCGTCCCGTCGGGAGCGACGTCGTAGAGCTTGGCGAACAGGGTCGCCGAGCCGCCGGGCGAGGCGACGGCGAGGTCGATCGTCGAGGCGCCGACGACCTCCACCGCCTCGCCGAGCGGCTCGCTCTGGAAGGCGGCGAACTGGCCGGGGATCTCGAACGCGGTGCCGGACAGCGCCGCGGCCAGCGAGCCGAGCCCGGGGACGACGGTGATCGCGGCCGGCGTGCCCCCCGCGGGCGTGACGACCGGCTGCAGCGGCCCGTCGACGGCGATCGCCGAGCGCTGCGCGGGCTCGGCGCCGGCCAGACCGGGGTACGCCGGTGCGGTCACGGTGCGGTTGCCGCCCTGCACGGTGCCGACCGTCGCGGTCACGCCGGTGGGCGCGGGGAACTCGAAGCCGGTGCCGGGGTCCGGGCCTCGGGCGGGGTCGTCGGCGGAGCGCAGGTGCCAGTCGAACCAGCCGGCCACCTGCTCGCGCAGCTGCTCGGTGGTGCGCTCGGAGGCCTGGGTGTCGTGGCCGCCCTGGTACCAGACGACCTTCACCGGGGTGCCGTCGGCGGCGATGCCGCGGGCGTTGGCGTCGGCCTGGCCGAGACCGAACAGCGAGTCCTGGGTGCCCTGCACCAGCAGGGTGGGTGCCTCGATGCGCTCCAGGACCGGAGCCGGGCTGCTGCGGTCCAGCACGGCGGCGATCTCGGGGGTCAGCGTGCCGGTGGACGCCGCGGACTGGTAGGCCGCGCACACCTCGGGGGTGAAGCGGCCGCAGGTCAGCAGCTGCTCGACCGCCTGCGGGTCCACCGCCGCCGGGTCGATCGCCCCGAGGTCGCCGGGCAGCTCCGCGGGCAGGCTCCCGGCCGCCGCGGCGGCGCCGTCGCCGTCGCCGTCCCCGCCGCCGAGCGCGCCCAGCAGCCCGCCGCTGGGGGCCGACCCGACACCGAAGAACAGCCCCGACCACAGCCGCTTGTAGACCCCGCCGTCCTGCGCCTGCGCGGTGGCCGCGACGGTGCCGGCGGCCGGCTCCCCCAGCTGCGAGGGGAACAGCGCGGCGGTCAGCGAGTTCCAGGTGATCTGCGGGGCGATCGCGTCGACCCGGTCGTCGTAGCCGGCGCCGAGCAGGGCCAGCGCCCCGCCGTAGGAGGCCCCGGCGACGCCGACCCGCGGGTCGCCCTCGGCGTCGAGCAGGACGTCGTCCCGCGCGGCCAGCCGGTCCAGCAGCGCCGAGAGGTCGGCGACCTCGAAGTGCGGGTCGTTGAGCCCGATCCGGCCGGTGCTCTCCCCGAAGCCGCGCGCGGAGTAGGTGAGGACGACGTAGCCGCGCCCGGCGAGGTCGCGGGCGTCGGTGGCGACCGAGTCCTTGCTGCCGCCGAAGCCGTGGGCGAGCACGACCGCCGGCGCGGGCTCCGCGGCGCTCGCCGAGGCCGGCAGGAACAGGGTGGTGTCCAGCTCGGCGGCGTCCGCGCCCGTGCCGACGGGGACCCGCGCCTCCTCGGTGGTGACGTCCTCGGCCGCTGCGGCCGGAGCCGGCGGCAGCAGCCCGGCCACGGCCAGGGTGAACAGCAGGAGCAGGGCAGCGGACGTCGCGCGGGCGCCGGGGCGCGGGCGGGGACGCACGGGCCCGCGGACGGGACGCACGGAGCCGCCAACGCACGGCAGCGCCCCGGTGTTCCGCGGACGTCCGGGCGCGGTCAGGGCCGCCACTCGCCCGTGGTGACCACCACGAGACCCGGGTCCGCGACGTCGGGGACCTCGAAGAAGCGCACCGCCGGGCCGCTGATCTGCGGGAACTGCTGCATCAGCTGGACGGCGGCGTCGTACTGGGCCTGGTCGCCCTCGGTGAAGTAGACGGTGGTCGTGGCGACGTCGGCACCCTGGTACTCGCCGACGCCTCCGGACTCCCAGCCACCGGTGGTCAGCTCGGCGGTGACGTCCCCGGCGAGGCCGGACACGCCGGTCGCGTTGAGCACGGTCACCGGCACGCGCACCGGCGCGGCGGGGGCGGCGTCGACCGGCGGCAGCGGCTGGACGTCCAGGGGCGGCAGGGCCGAGCTGGGGACGGCCGGCGCCGGCGCCGTGGGGGCCGGCTCGGTCGTGCTGCTGCGGGCGGCCTCCTGGGCCTCCGACGAGGTGAAGGAGTAGACGCCGAGCACCACGAGGGCGACCACGGCCACGGCCAGCAGACCCACCGCGACGCGGCGCACCCCGGAGCTGCGCACCTCCTCCTGCCGGGCCGCGCGGACGGCGCGCAGACGCTCGGCCTCGGCGGCCTGGCGCTCCGCGCGGAAGGCGGCGCGGCCGCCCACGACCCCGGTGGAGCTGCCGGTGTCCGGCCCCCCGCGGTCCCGGTCGCCGTCGCTGCGGTCCTCGTCGTCGTAGCGCCCGTCGAGGTGGCGCTCGTCGTCGTAGCGCCCGTCGTCATAGCCGTCCTCGTCGTACCGATCGCCCTCGTACCGGTCGTCGTCGAACTTGTCGTCGTCCCAGGCGGGGGTGCGGTCCGGGATGGCCTCGGTCGCCGGCGCGGCCGCGCGCGAGGACCCGGCGGAGGTGCGGTCGGGGATCGCCTCGGTGGCCGGCGGCGGGGCCGGGTGTTCGTCACGGGTCCGCGAGGGGCTGGTCCAGTCGCGGTAGCCCGCGGCGGCGCCGGCGGCCGGTGCCGCGGCCGGCGGTGGGCTCGAGGACCAGGCCGGCTCGGAGGGGTGACCGGTCGGCGCGGCGGCGACGGGCGGCGCGGCGTCGTCGACCCAGGGCCTGACCCGGTCGGCGGCGCGGCGGCGGGGCGTCCCGGCCGGCCGGGCGGCGGCGGGGGTGGGGGTGGGCCCGTCGACGGGGTCCGGGGTGGGGACCGCCTGGAACGGGGCGACGGTGGTGCGGGGAGCGGCCTGCGGCGCGGGAGCCGGGGGTGCCGCGACGGCGGCGGAGGGTGGCACCGGCAGCCGCATGCGGGTCTCCGGCGCCGGCTCCGCGACGCGGGGACGGTCGGCGGGTGGGGCGGGTCGGGCCGCACCGGCGACCGGAACGGGCACCGGCACCGGCCTGGCGGGGGCCCTGACGCCACCGGGGCTCGGCGAGGGGGCGCCGGACCGGGCGGTGACGGCGGCCGGGGCAGCGGGGCGACCGGCACCCCCAGCGGGGACAACCGAGCGACCGGCACCCGCGGCGGGAGCGCCGGCGCGGGTGGCGCCCGGCGCGGGGCGGGGCGGCCCACCGGCGGGGCTGCCTGGACGGGCGGTGGAGTCGGCGCCCCGCGGTGAGGCGGGGACGGCGGCGCGGGCCGGTGCCGCAGGCGGCACCGGCCGGCCCTGCGGGGCACGCCGGCGACCCGGGTCCTCACCCGCGTCGAGCAGCCCGTCGCGCCGGCGGTCGGCGCGGCTGCGACTGGGCGCCGTGGGGTGGTCGCTCGTCGGGTACTCGACCGGAGGCGCGCTGTGCGGGCCGTCGGTGCGGCGCCGACCGTGCGGGACCGGGGCGCTCACCCGGTCCAGTTCGTCACCGCCTGATGCGGCGTGCCTGCCCACGGTGAGCAAATCTAGATGCCGCGGCCCCCGTTGCCCAGGAACTGAGACGATCGCCGCTGTCCCCGCGCGGCGCGCAGCCGGCGCAGCCGCCGGACCAGCAGCGGGTCTGCCTCCAGCGCCTCCGGCCGGTCGACCAGGGCGTTCAGCATCTGGTAGTAGCGCGTCGGGGCCAGGCCGAAGCGGTCGCGGATGGCCGTCTCCTTGGCACCGGGCCGGCGCCACCACTGCCGTTCGAAGGCGAGCACCTCGTGCTCGCGGCGGGTGAGCCCGGCGGACCGGGCGGGGTCGGGGACGTGTGCGGTGGACGGGTCGGCCGCCGGGGGAAGAGGCACCTCGCCCCCCGGCGGGGAGACCGCGGGAGCTGGTTCGGCAGACACGGGACTACCTCCTTGAGGGACGCCCCCGACGGTAGTCCCGACCACCGACATCCCGGGCCCTCGGCGGCCTTGCAGGCAGGAGGACCCCGTCCTCCTCACCGTGGGAGGACCTCGTCCTCCCCACCCTTCGCAGGCTCAGGGTGGAACCCGGGACGAGGCCTGCGGCGAGCCTCTGGACGGGGCCTGATCCGAGCCTGCGAGGGGCGGGGGCGAGGGGGGTCCTGCTCAGACCGGTGCGGGCGCGGCCTCCGCCGTCCGCCGGCGGGCTCCGGCGCGGGCGTTGCGCAGGCTGTCGACGGTGAAGACGGCCAGCGCCACCCAGACGATCACGAAGCCGGCCAGCCGCGCCGGCGGCATCGGCTCGTCGTAGACGAAGACGCCGATGGCCAGCTGCATCAGCGGCGTGACGTACTGCAGGAGCCCCACGGTGGACAGCGGGATGCGCCGGGTCGCGCCGGCGAACAGCAGCAGCGGGACGGCGGTCGCCACCCCGGAGCTGAGGAGCAGCAGCAGGTGGCCGGTCCCGGCACTGCCCGCCGTCCCCTCCCCCTGCGCGTGGAGGACGGCGAGCACCGCCACGGCGGGGACGACGACCAGCGCGGTCTCCACGAACAGCCCCGGCGCGGCCGCGACGCGCACCAGCTTCTTCATCAGCCCGTAGAGGCCGAAGGTGCCCGCCAGCGTCAGGGCGATCCACGGCGGTCGGCCGTAGTCGACGGCGAGCACGCCCACCGCGACCGCGGCGATGCCCACGGCCACCCACTGCAGTCGGCGCAGCCGCTCGGCGAACACCACGACGCCGAGCAGCACGCTGACCAGCGGGTTGATGAAGTAGCCCAGCGAGGTCTCGACCACGTGCCCGGAGTTGACGCCGTAGACGAAGACCAGCCAGTTGGCGGCGATGAGCACCGCGGCGCCGGCCAGCACCAGCAGCGCGCGGCCGTCGGTGACCGTCGCGCGCACCTGCGGCCAGGCGCGCAGGGCCGTCAGCAGGACGGCGACGAAGAGCAGCGACCAGACGACCCGGTGGGCGACGATCTCCACCCCACCGGCCGGCTCGAGCAAGGGGAAGTACAGCGGGAACAGCCCCCAGAGGCCGTACGCGGCCAGACCGGAGGCGACCCCGGCGCGCCGCTCGTCCACCCCTGCACCGTACGTCCGGCTCCCCGAGGCCCGTCCACCGGTTTCGGGGGCGGCGCTCAGCCCGTCTGGATGTAGTCGACGAGCTGGGCGCGTTCCTCCTCCAGCTCGTCGAGCCGGGCCTTGACCACGTCGCCGATGGAGACGATCCCGAGCAGCGCGCCGCCCTCGACGACCGGCACGTGCCGCACCCGGTGCTGGGTCATCGTGCGGGCCAGCTCCTCGACGCCCGCGCCCGGGACGCAGGTGTGCACCTGCGCGGTCATCACGCTGGAGACCGGGTCGGCGAGCAGGCCGGCGCCACGCTCGTGCAACGCCCGGACGACGTCCCGCTCGGAGACGATCCCGTCGACGCTGCGGCCGTCGGCGGAGACGACGAGGGCGCCGACCCCGTGCTCGGCGAGCAGGGCCAGCGCGGTGCGGACGCTGGCGGCCGCGTCGACGGTGGCGACGCCGGCCCCCTTGCGGCGGAGCAGCTGACTGATGTGCATGCCGGACCTCCTCGCCGTCGGATCGCGCGGAGGCGAGTGTGCTCTCGCCCACAGGCCCCCGGCAACGCCCTTCCCGGCCTACCGTCGTCCATGTGCGAACCCCCACCGCCGCGCGCCGGCCCACCCCGCTGCAGTGGGTGCGCTATGCGCTGGGTGGCCGGCTCCCCTCCGAGCTCTCCCCGTGGGTGCTGGCCGACACGACCGAGCCCGGCTGGGCTCGCCGTCACCTGACCCGGGCCGTGGTGCAGCTGCTGCCGGTGCTGGTGCTCTGCCTGGCCGTCGTCCCGGTGCCGCTGGTCTACCGGCTCTCCGCCGCCGCGGGTGGGCTGCTCATGGGGCTGATCTTCTCAACGGCGTTCATGGTCGAGACCACCGAGCACCGGGTCGCCAAGGCCGGCTACCCGCCGGGCACGGCGGCGCGCATCCGGGCCGACCGCCACGAGCGGGAACAGCTCGAGCGCCGCTCCCCCTACCGGCGGGACGGTGCGGGCAGCTTCGATTGAGGACCCCGCTGCCCCCTCACGCCTCGTGGGCTCGGCGCGGGCCACGGCTCGGCCTCCCTGCAGGGTCCCGCCGCGAGCCTGCGAGCGGTGGGGGCAGGGGGGTCCTTCTTCAGTCCTCGACGCGGAAGCCGATCGCCAGCCGCACCTGGAAGTAGTTGACGTCGCCGTCGACGACCTGACCGCGGATCTCCTTGGTCTCGAACCACTCGATGTGCCGGACGGTCTGCGCGGCCTTGCGGATCGCGGTGCGGATGGCGTCGTCGACGCTCGTCTGACTGCTGCCGACGATCTCACTCAGCCGATACACGTGGTCGGACACGGCGGCCTCCTGGGCTCGGCTCCCCGGCGCCGTCGTCTCGCCGCCGGCCGGGCGCCACGCTAGCGGCGCGCGCCCCGGCCCACCACGCGACGACCCTCGACCGAGTTCTCGCCCGCCGCTGGGTCACCGCCGGCCACCCAGCCCCCAGCGTCGAAGGTGCTCCCTCCCCTGCCCCTCGGACACAGCGGCAGGACGGCGATGACGGATCTGCACCCGTGGTCGGCGCCCCGCGCCCGCGCCGCTGCCTCGACGACGTCCTGGAGACGGTGCACGCCGTCCTCACCGGCGGTCCGGTCCGCGCGGAGCGCCTGGACGACGGCGGCGTCCCGGGCACCGGCAGGGGGACCGTCTCCCGTTCCGCGACCTGGGCACCGGCCCCGGTCGCCGTCGGCGTCCTCGGGCACCCCGCGGCCGAGCTACCGCCCGTCGGGAGCCACCAGCTCCAGCCGGTAGCCGTGTCCGCGCACGGTGACGATCTGCGGGACCCGGCGGCCGGGCGGCGCGACCTCCTGCAGCTTGCGCCGCAGCGCCGCGACGTGGACGTCGAGGGTCTTCGTCGAGCCGAACCAGTTCTCGTCCCACACGTCGGCCATCAGCTGCTCGCGGCTGTGCGCCACCTCGGGCTGGGCGGCCAGCCGCGCCAGCAGGTCGAACTCCTTGGGCCGCAGGTGCACCTCCCCGCCCGCGACCGTGACCCGGTGCCGGGCGACGTCGACCACCAGGTCGCCCACGGCGCGGACGACGGGCCCCGTCGTCCCGCTCCCGCCCCGGCGCAGGTGTGCCCGGATGCGGGCGTGCAGCTCGGCGAGCCGGACCGGCTTGACCAGGTAGTCGTCGGCGCCCGCCTCCAGCCCGACGACGACGTCCATCTCCGCCGACCGCGCCGTCAGCATCACCAGCACGCACCCCGGCTGGGCCGCCCGCAGCTGCCGGCACACCTCCACGCCGTCGAGGTCGGGCAGCCCGAGGTCGAGCAGGACGAGGTCGACCGCACCGGCCGCGGCACGGGCCAGGCCGCCGGCGCCGGTGCGCTCCCAGGCGACCTCGTAGGCGTGGCTGCGCAGGCTCGACACCAGCGCCTCGCCGATGGACGCGTCGTCCTCGACCAGGAGGACCCGACCGACCATGCGGGCATCGTGGCACCGCCTCCTCCGGAGCGGGACCGGTCGCGCCGCGGCAGGAGGCGGTGACAGCGCCGGGGCGACGGTGCACCCTGGCGCTCCCGAGCACCGTGCCCGCCGACCGCGGAACGGAGACCACGCCCGTGCGCACCCGGATCGTCGCCCTCGCCGTCCTGGCCTCCGTGCTCGCCACCTGCCTGTTCGCCCTCCCGCTCGGCTGGGCCGTCCGCGCGCACATGCTGGGGCAGGAGCGCGGTTACCTCGTGCGGGAGGCGAGCGACGTCGCCATCGAGGTCGCCAGCGACGTGGAGGCAGACCTACCGGTCGACCGCGACGCCCTCACCGACGTCGGGGAGGACGACGAGGACCTCACCGCCGCCGTCTTCGACCGGGACGGCGACCTGCTGGCGGGGTCCGCCCCCGATCACGACGTCGCCGTCCTCGGGTACGCCCTGGACGGCGAGGTGAAGTCCCGCATCGACGACGACCTGGTGATGGCGGCCGTGCCGGTCACGCACGGGCAGGACGTGATCGGCGCCGTGCTGGTGACCGAGCAGCGCAGCCACGTGCTCGGCGAGGTCGGCCTCATCTGGGGCGCGATGGCCGGGCTGGCCGCCGCAGCGGTGATCGTGACCTGGCTGGTGGCGCGCGAGCAGGCGCGGCGGCTGGCCCGTCCGCTCGAGGACCTGGAGGAGAGCGCCCGTCGGCTCGGGGACGGCGACTTCAGCGTTCGCACGCGCCGCGGCGGCATCGAGGAGATCGACGCGGTCGGCGCCGCACTCGACACGACGGCCATCCGGCTGGACGACCTGCTCGCCCGTGAGCGGGCGTTCTCCGCGGACGCCTCGCACCAGCTGCGGACCCCGCTGGCGGGCATGCGACTTCGCCTGGAGGCGGCGCTGGAGCGGACGGACGCCGACCCCCGGCAGGCGATCGCCGCGAGCCTGGTCGACGCCGACCGCCTCGAGGCGATCATCGACGAGCTGCTCGGGCTGGCCCGCGCGGGGCAGGCCGCGTCGGCCGGCCCGGTCGACCTGGACAGGCTGCTCGGCGAGCTGGCGCCGGAGTGGGCCGCCCGGCTGGCACTGCACGGCCGCGACCTGGCGGTACGGGTCGACTCCGACGCCCCGAACGCGCGGGCATCGGGTGCGGCGGTCCGGCAAGTGCTGGGCGTGCTGGTCGACAACGCCACCATGCACGGCCGAGGGACGGTCACCGTCACCGTGCGGGAGGCGGCCGGCGCGGTGGCTGTCGACGTCTCCGACGAGGGTCCGGGCGTCCAGGACCCGGAGGGGGTGCTGTTCTCCCGCCAGGCCGACCGCCGGGACGGGCACGGCATCGGCCTGGCCCTGGCCCGTCGGCTGGTCGAGGCCGAGCAGGGCCGGCTGACCCTGACGTGCGCGTCACCGCCCGTCTTCACGATGCTGCTGCCCCTCGCGTCCACCGGGGCACGCGAGGACGACACCGTCCCGGCGCGGTAGCCCGGCGCCCCAGGTCTGCGGTCGGCCGCCGGGCGGTGGCGGTCCTCCGGGCGATGGCGGTCCTCCGACCTACTCCGAGCCCTCACCGGCGTCGCGTGAGCGGACCTCGGCCCGCCTGTGCTCGCGCCAGTACAGGCCCACCGTGAGCAGGATCAGCACGGCGATGACCGCCACGATGACCAGGTCCAGGAGTGACACCGGTACATCCCCACCCTTCGTCGTCCCGGGACGTGCCGCGCACGAGTGCCTCCACCCGGCGCCGTGACCGGGCGTCGGTGGCAGGTCCGGACGCCGCCCGCGGTGTCCGTGCGACAGTCCCGTTGCAGTGCAGGCCGGCCCCGGGAGGGGCCGACGGCTGTGGTCACGGCTCGGGACGCTAGGCAGCACGCACGTGCCCGCCGCCGAGCCGGACGACGCTTTACCGACTTCTTGCCGTTCCTTTGCCTTCTGCAACGACCGGCGGCGTCGGCCACCGACTGGACAACTCAGCTGTGTGAGCCGACGGGGGGACTCGAACCCCCAACCGCCCGATTACCCCGTCGCACCTAACCGCAGCGCACCGCCACACACCGGACTAGCCCTTAACGTGCAGGTATGTGATGTTCCCGGCGCCCATGTCGTACCGTGACGAGCCACCGAAGGCCGCTGTTTTTCAGGGGTAAATCATGGCTCGACCCGGTCTGGCGCTTGGCACGGCAGGCAAGATCCGCACGCACGCGACGCCGTCGGGGCATCGCGCCGTCGCCTGGTACCGCGACTACGACGGCAAGTGCCGGCAGGTCCAGCGACACGCCAAGACGAAGGCCGCCGCCGAGGCAGCGCTCCGACTCGCCCTTCGCGACCGTGCCCGGTTCAACGTCGATGGGGACATCACCCCGAACACACGCGTCGACGTTCTCGCCGAGGCATGGTTCGCCGGGCTGGAGAACCTCAGCCCCACGACGATGCAGGCCTACCGCAACCGCCTCGACCAGCAAGTGCTCCCCGGCCTGGGCAACCTGCGGGTACGAGAGCTCAGCATCGGCAACATCGACCGGCATTTGCGCCTCGTCTCCGACAAGCACGGCCCTGCCGTGGCGAAGATGACCAAGAGCGTCCTGAGCGGCGTCTGCGGCCTAGCGGCCCGTCACGACGCGCTGGACCGCAACCCCGTCCGCGACACCGGCAGTCTCAAGGCCCCGACCAAGAAGGCGCCGAAGTCGCTCACCGCAGACGAGGCCCGCACGCTCCTCGCACAGCTCGACGCCGACGAGACAGCCCGCAGGCGGGACGTGCCGGACCTCGTGGCGTTCATGCTCGCCAGCGGCTGCCGTATCGGCGAAGCCGCAGCCGTGACGCGGGGCGACCTCGACCTCGACGCCGGCACCGTGGACGTCAGGGCGACGATCGTTCGGGTGACCGGGCAGAGCCTCGTCCGCAAGGGCAACAAGACCGCCTCGGGCGCCCGCACGCTGCTCCTCCCGCCGTGGTGCGTCGAGAGACTGCGGCGCAGAGCTGCCCGTCCGAACGCCTTGGAAGAGGGTGCAGGAGCGGAGGCGCCGGTGTTCCCCGCGCCGCTCGGCGGCTGGCGCGACCCCTCCAACACGCAGGCCGACCTGCGAGCCGCCTTCGACAGCGCCGGCTTCGGCCACGTCACCAGCCACGTCCTCCGCAAGACGACGGCGACGATGCTCGACGAGGCTGGCCTTTCCGCCCGTGCCATCGCCGACCAGCTGGGTCACGCCAACCCGAGCCTCACCCAGGACGTCTATCTCGGTCGTCAGGTCGCCTCCACCGGCGCTGCATCGGTGCTCGAAGCGCTCCGGCCGCAGCTCTCACGCCAGGTGACAGGTGACGTCCATGCAGCACTCGACCAGTAGCGGCCACAACGGCGACTCGTGGACGAGGGCCGGTCCTCCGGTAGTCCTTGAGTCGCCTACCAGCACGGATCGTGCGCCGACAAGCCAGACCCGCCGACCATGCATGCCTACAGGAGAAGTACAGGGGAACTCAGCGGCATCGTCGTCCCATGGAACTCAATGCCGCCACTCCACCAGCCCTCACGGCTGGTCCCGGCAGTAGCGACGAACTGCTGACACCCGGCCAGGCCGGCGACTATCTTCGGACCGGCGAACGGTTCATCCGTCGCCTCATCGCCGAACGCCGCATCTCCTACGTCAAGCTCGGCAGGCACGTCCGGCTGCAACGGTCGGCCCTGGACGACTTCATCGCAGCTGGCCAGGTCCCCTCGCAAGTCATTACGAGCTCGCGAACCTGAACCGGCCCGTGTGTCCGCGCGTCGACGGACGTCCCGACACCAGGGACAGCCATGAGGGGGCCAGACGCACCCTGCGTCCGGCGGCAGCTCCTCCCGCGGTCCTTTGCTCGGATCCTCCACGCGCTAGCGCTGGCGGGCGCAGGACGCGCCGGCCAGCAGGGCTGTGGACGACCGAGGAGCCGTCCACAACCGTGACGGGGACGCGCTTCGGGGACACCGAGTCGGCCACTGTCGTGGTCACGGCATTGGAAGCGCGCGGACCCCGCCTGCGAGTGAACGGGCCCCGCCTCGGCCCCTCCGTGCAGCACCCGCCGGTCCAGTCAAGAACGCCGTCGACCCCACCCGACCCGAGAGGACACCGATGGGCGACGCCAACAGCTCCGGACAGTACGGCGCCGCACGCGGCCCGTGGATGACACCGGCCCGGGCGCGGGAACTGGCCGCCACAGCGGCCGACCTGTACCGCCAGCTGCACGAAGCCGATTTGGCACGGGACGCCGACCCCGACCCGGCTCGGCGGCGCGCCGGCTGGCGGCTGGACGTGGCCGCCGGAGGTCTGCAGAGCGCCGCTGAAGAGCTGCTGGACACCGCCGACGAACTCATCCGCCTCGCCGCCCGGCGGGCCGACGCTTGCCCCATGCCGTGGGGCGCCTGCCCCGAGCACGGCGCGACGCTGCGGTCGACCGGAGGGCGCTGTTGGCGCACCACACCGGGCTGCCTGCGCCGGTGGCAGCACAACCGACTGGGCGAGCCGTGCGCAGAGCCGGTCACCCATCGCGTCGTCGATGCCGACGGCGAAGGGATCGACCTTTGCGACGGTCACGCCGCCGACGCCCGCGTACACCTGATCGGCGCGAGGGTCATCCCGCTGTCCTGATCGTCTCCGTCAGGGCAAGGGGCGGCGCATCAGCCCAGGTTGCCATGTCGATCCCGGCCGGGACGCCGGCTGAGGTGACGGGCATCGCCACCGTCGACGAACCGCTCGTGCGGTCGGACCTCGATGGTGGGATCGAGCTCAGTGAGCCTGTCCAGTGAGGGCCAGTGAGTCGTTCCCGGTCGGCCAGCCAGCAGCCCAGACCGCGTACACCAGCGACCCGGCGCCCACGCTGGTCAACGGTGGCACGCCGGCGCGCTGGCGACGCACCCAGTCCAGCTGGGCATCGTCCTGCAGCTGAGGTCGGCTCCCTGACCGGCCGAGGTGGTAGAGCAGGACATGCAGCGGCGGGGCGTCGGCGTAGGAGTAGGAGTAATGAGCATGAACCTCAAGGCTTCTTCGCGCGCTGCACCAAAGGCCGCGGCGCAGATCCGACATAATTCACCGGTCGGTGCTTCCGAGCCTTCCTCCGTCGTTCCTAACCCTGCAGCTTCCTCCTGAGGCCAGCTACGACTAACGAGCCTGCAGCAGTGTAGGGCGCCGTGTCCCTAGTGCTCCGTTGCTGTAGTTCTCGATGTCATGTCCGGTCGGGGTTGACCATTCCTCATGGTCGCTCACGTGCGCACCGTGGTAGTGCCGGAGGCCGACCGGCGGGAGCCGCAGCGACGGGCGCGGGCCAAGGGCGCGCCGGCCCGGGAGGTCGAGCGGGCCCGCATCGTGCTGCTGGCCGCCGAGGGCGTGCCGGGTAAGCAGATCGCCGCGATGGTCGGCCGTGCCGAGCCGACGGTGGTCACCTGGCGACGGCGCTACGCCGAGTCCGGGCTCGCCGGGCTGGAGGACCTACTGCGGCCGGGCAACCGTCCCCGCTGCCCGAAGCGCTGCGCGATCGGGTGCTGGAGCTGACCCCTCACCGCACCGCCGACCCGGTTCGGCGCGACGCACTGGTCCTCCCGGCTGCTGGCCACGGCGCTGGCGGCGGAGGGGACGCCGATCTCGCACGTCACCGTCGCCCGGATCTGGCACCGCTTCGGCGTACAGCCCTGGCGAGCGGAGACGTTCAAGTTCTCCACCGACCCGGCCCTGGAGGCCAAGGTCCGCGACGTCGTCGGGCTGTACCTGCATCCGTCGGAGCGCGCGGTGGTGCTCTGCGTGGACGAGAAGCCCCAGATCCAGGCGCTGGAGCGGGCCGCCCCGACCCTGCCGGTGCGGCCCGGGCATCCGGAGGCGGCCAGCTTCGACTACGTCCGGCACGGCACCACCACGCTGTTCGCCGCCCTCGAGGTCGCCACCGGCCGAGTCACCGACGCCTGCACCCAGCGGCACCGCCACCAGGAGTTCCTGGCCTTCCTCAAGCAGGTCGCCGCCGCCTATCCCCGCCGCGAGCTGCACGTGGTCTGCGACAACCTGGCCACGCACAAGCACCCGGCGGTGCGCGCCTGTCTCGAGCGCCACCCGCGGGTACGGCTGCACTTCACGCCGACCTCGGGCTCGTGCCTGAACTTGGTCGAGGCGTTCTTCTCGATCATCACCCGCCAGGCACTGCGCCGCGGCAACTTCCCCACCGTCGCCGACCTCATCGCCGCCATCGAGCGCTCCATCACCGCCTGGAACGACCGCTGCGCCCCGTTCAACTGGACCAAGGACCCCGACACCGTCATCGCCAAGGCCACCGATCCACGACGCCGCAAGACACAGACGACGTCAGTTACGGAGCACTAGTCTGCCGAACCGCCTACTACTACAGCCGCACTTACCTTGGGCGGCTGCGGCGTGTCTGCACGGCTAACCCGATGGGGCCGACGACGGTTGGTCGGTGGTCGAGGATGTCGCCGTGGCCGAGGTCGAGGACTGGGCCGTGGGCTTGGAGAAGATGCTGGAGCGGATCGGTCCGCAGTTCGCTCGGTCGGAGCCCCGGGTGCGAGTGGGGGTGTATCTGCGGGCCTGCTGTCGGCGGCGGAGCGGAAGAACGGGTGGACGCTGGCCGAGCAGGCCGGTGACCGGACGCCGGATGCGATGCAGCGGCTGCTCAATCACGCCGACTGGGACGCCGATGCGGTCCGTGATGACCTGCGGGGTTACGTTATCGAGCATCTGGGTGACGATGCTGCGGTGCTGGTGGTCGATGAGACCGGGTTCCTGAAGAAGGGAACCCGCTCCGCCGGGGTGGCCCGGCAGTACTCCGGTACCGCCGGGCGCATCGAGAACTGCCAGGTCGGGGTCTTTCTGGCCTATGCCACCCCGGCCGGGCGCACCTTCATCGACCGGGAGCTGTATCTGCCCAAGGCCTGGATCGACGATCGGGATCGGTGCCTCGCGGCCGGCATCGGCCCGCAGGTGGCGTTCGCCACCAAGCCGGAGTTGGCCTTGGCGATGCTGACCCGCGCGCTGGACGCGCAGGTGCCAGCCGGCTGGGTCGCCGCCGACGAGATCTACGGCCAGCACTCCGGCCTGCGCCTGGCGCTGGAGGACCGCGACATGCCGTACGTGCTGGCCGTGCCGGTCAGCCAATCGGTGTTCACCCTGCTCGACGGCCACCCGGTGCAGTGCCGGGCCGACGCGGCCTCCGCCGCCGTGCCGGCCTCCGCCTGGCAGCGGCTGTCGGCCGGGGCCGGCGCCAAGGGGCCCCGGCTGTATGACTGGGCGCGGATTGCGATCCGGCTGCTGTCCGAGCCCGGGCGGTACTGGCTGCTGGTCCGCCGCAGCCTCACCGACGGCGAACTGTCCCACTACCTGTGCTTTTGTCCACCCGAGTCGTCGCTGGCCGACCTGGTCGCGGTCGCCGGTGCCCGCTGGGCGATCGAGGAGTCCTTCCACACCGCCAAGGGCGAGGTCGGTCTCGACCACTACCAGGTCCGCCGCTACGACGCCTGGTACCGGCACATCACCCTGGCCTGCCTCGCGCACGCCTACCTGACCGTCACCCGCGCCGCCGCCCACGGCGAAAAAAAGGGCTCCGCGATCCCCACGGTGAGCTGACCGAACTCACCGTTCCCGAGATCCGCCACCTCGTCACCTGCCTGGTCTGGCACCTGGCCCCCGACCCGGACCCGGACCCGGACCCGGACCCGGACCCGGACCAGATCCTGCATCGGTCACACTGGCGGCGCAGACACCAGGCCCGCGCCCGCCGCTGCCACTACGCCGCCCGACGAGTCATCGCTCAAGTGCGGCTGTAGTACTAAGGCGGTGACCGGGTGGATCGCCCGGTGTCGCGCCCCGGCGCTCGGCCGGCGCAGCGGGCCGGCACGGTGTACACCCAGGTCGGCCTGGTATTGCGCTGGCTGCGCTACCGCCTGGACCTGCGGACCCTGGCCGCTGATGCGCAGTTGAGCATCGCCACTGCCTACCGCCATCTGCACGAGGCGCTCGACGTGATCGCCACGCACGCGGCCGAACCCGGGCAACGTCTTGGCCCACGCATGCGCTGACGGCCAGCCCACTGCCTGCCTGGACGGCACGGTACTTTCGACGGACCGGGTCGCTGCCCGCGCCGAGGGTGGCCATCACCTGTGGTACTCCGGCAAGCCCAACGCCTGCGGCGGCAGCGTTCAGGTCCCCTGCGATCCGGGTGGCTTCCCGCTGTGGGTCTCGGCCGTGCGCCCCGGCTCGACCCACAACCTGACCGCCGCCCGCGAGCCGGTCCTGCCCGCACGCCGCCCGCACGCCGCCCGAGGGCTGCCGGTGCTGGCCGACGAAGGGCTACACCGGCGCGGGCGTCGGCGTGCACGTGCCGGTCAAGCACCCCCCGGGCCGCTGCACACCGACAACCGCTGCTACACCAGCTGATCACCGCGCTGCGCGCACCGAGTGAACGCGGCCACGCCCTGCTCGGCCGCTGTCGGGGTCTCGACCGGGTCACCTTCTGCCCGCAGCGCTCGGCGCAATTGCCCCAGCCGCATTGGTTCTGCCCTCACTCGACCGCGGAACCAGGTGAGAAACCTCAGTGATCCGTGCGACGAAGGCAACGGGTGTCCCGTGCGTTGTCGCAGGCCTGCGGCTGTGAGGCTGCCAGCGATCGCCTTTCGTCGTGGAGCAGGACCGCTACGTCGACGGCGGAGTTTGGTCTGCCTCAGGGCCGTCCGGACGAGTGGCACGAGTCAACTCCTGCTGAGCTGCGGCTCGCAGCATGTCGAGCGCAGCCCTCCGGTCGTCCGCGTTTAGACGTTTGAAGCTGCGCGAGAGCAGAACGACCTCCCGGTTTCGACGCCCCCAGAGGGACCCGAGCCACAGACCTACGAAGAGGAAGACGGCCAGGATCACCATGCCGGTCAGGGCTTCGACATAGTCCACCCACAATCCGCTACGCCGGATGGTGGATGCCGAGCCCCATATGATCGCAAGCCGCGCAGGGACCATGAGGGCCGCGGCCAGAGCCAGCCAGGGTGCTATGCGGTGCTGCAAGTAGCGACCCGCCTGAACGCCAATGGCCACGGATAAGGCCCCAAGGACGGGCACGCCAATCAAGACCATCCCCGTGGTGTACGCGGTGGCGAAGTCGGCTCCTGTCGGCGGCAACCCAGAGGTGACACGGCCCATCGAGACCAGGCTGCCGACGGCTGCGCCGACGAGGCTTTCCAGGACGAGGAGCAACGCGCTGACGACGATGACCACGGACAGGGTCTGTCGTAGTTCGACGCCCTCCATGCTGGCAATGGCCTGCAGCGACTGTTCGCGTGTGGTCTTTCGGCGCGCCCGGGCCTCGAAGTAGACCGGGACGGCCGCTACGGGAAGCCCGGCAATCGCGACTGCCGGTGGCTCGGGGATCCCGACGACCACGTTGATAACCGTCATCATCGCCAGCATGGCGGCGCTGGCCAATGCCACGGTAGACGCGGCAGGTCCCGCTGTGGCTGGAGCTGCTGAATGGGTCGTCATAACTGGCCCCTTAGACGACTGTTGCGCCAGATAGTCCCCGCCTCGAAGAAGCGGTCGGAATGATGAGCATGTAGTTGGGCCGACCACGTCAGGACGCTCGCCGGCTCCTGAGGTGGTGTCGTTGCGGGACCATATTCTTGAGATCGCACGAGGAGAAGTGGCGTCCGCACGGTTCACAGGTTCGTCGGTGACGGACACATCGACGATGCGCCTCAGTTCCGGAACTGGCGATGCTTTATGCAATGGGTGGGAACGAAGTGGCCCTTCCCCGGGTCGCCGGAGAAGGGGTCGCTGTCCTGCGTTCAGGGTTGGACCGGATCCTTCGTCTGACCGCCGATGATCACCGGGCGCGGCTCGATGTGCCGCCGGAGAGTGATTCTGAAGGTCGGGTATGACGATCCGCCCCGAGGTCCTCGGGTAGGTGCCGGTTCCACGGACCGAAGTGTGCGGGGTCGTCGGGACGGGTGAGGACCGGGGTCAGCCGGGAGCCAGCATCGGTCCGGTGGTTAGTGCGCGTAGCTGGACGACGGCGTCGTAGACGACGACGGCCCAGTAATGGTGGTCGGCCAGGTGCAGCAGCCGGCGTCGGCCGGTGCCAGCCAGCGTCGTCGGGACGGTGAGCAGCTCGGTCGCAGCCGTTTGGGTTCCCACCGCCGGGTGGGTGGGTGGGTGGGTGGGTGGGAGTAAGCATCTACATCCAGGCGGTGAGCTCGCAGGCCAGCGCGACGATGACGCACAGATTTGGTTCTGAGCGAAGTCGTGCAGCGGCAGGTTGGTCAGGCCGGTGTCCTTGGCGGCTTGGATGCGGTCCTCGACGCGGGCTCGGCGGCGGTGCCGCAGCTCGAGTGCGGGCAGCTGCCCGCGGCTGCTGTTGGTGGCGAACGCAGTGACCCGTAGCCCGTCGGCGTCGATGATCCACAGTAGCGCGCCGGAGTCGCAGTGGCGGCAGTAGAACAAGCGGTCGTTCTCGCCGAGGTCGTGCCGCACGGCGGCACGTAGGAAATGTCGCAGACGCGGAGCAGGGCTTTAGGGCGGCGAGCGACAGCCACGTCTCGGCGCGGGACTCCGGGACCTCACGGACGCCGGCGGCGGTGGCCATCGGCCCTGCTTCTCGTCTGCGGTGGCACCGCATCCGAACCACTGTCGGCCATGAACGGCGACGCGTAGCTTCCGCGGCCTTAGAAGACGTTTCAATAGTTCGTCGTTAGGCGGCGGGCACAGATCAGGGTGACGGCCAGTCGGGCCAGCGCGGTGATCGTTGTGGCGGTGCGGTCGTAGCGCAGCGCGAGGCGTTTGTAGGACAGCAGCCAGCCGAGAGTGCGCTCCACGACCCAGCGGTGCCGGCCCAGTCGGGCGCTGGAGTCCCGGCCGATGCGGGCGATCCGGGCGGTGATCCCGCGGCGGCGTAGGTAGCGGCGCACCCGCGGAACGTCGTAGCCCTTGTCGCCGTGCAGCTTGACCGGCCGCCGGCGCGGGTGACCGCGGCCGCCACGGCGGATCGCCGGCATCGAGTCCAGGATCGGCTCGACCAGCATGCTGTCGTGTCGGTTCGCGCCCGAGACGAGCACGTTGAGCGGCAGCCCGCCGGCGTCGACGAGCAGGTGATACTTGCTGCCGGCCTTGCCGCGGTCGGTGGGGTTCGGCCCGGTCAGCTCACCCCCCTTTTCGCCCGGACGCTGACCGAGTCCAGGCTGGCCCGGGACCAGTCCAGCTGCCCTTGTTCGCCGAGCCGGTCCAGCACCGCCCGGTGCAGCTGGTCGAAGAGCCCGGCCTCGGCCCACTCGCGCATCCGCCGCCAGCACGTCACACCCGAGCCGTAGCCCAGCTCGGTGGGCAGCTTGGTCCAGCCGATGCCGGTGGACAGCACGAAGGCGATGCCTTCGAGCACGTCCCGATCACCGGTGCGGGGCCGCCCGGTGCGGCCATGCACCGCCGGCGGCGGAGGCGGGATCAGCGGCTCGACCAGCGCCCACAGCTCGTCACTGATCAGCCGCGGCGGCGGGGAAGACACCGACGACGACATGCCCGGCAGCCTGCGCCGCCTCGTCGCCGGCGACCAGAGCCCGACGACCTACTTTCGAAACGTCTTCTTAGTGGGGGGGTGGTCATGCGTCCACGACCGTGGCACACCCGCGACGGGAGCCGCCGACGGGGTCCGCGCTGGGTTGCCGGCTGCGCGGCCCTGCTTCTAGTCCTGGCCGGCTGCGGCAGCGACGACGGCGACCCCGGTGGAACCGGTGAAACCGGTGAAACCGGTGAAACCGGTGGGAGCGGCGGCATGAGCGGGAGCGGTGGCACCGGCGGGGGCGTCGGGCCGACGACCGACTCGGACCTGGCCAACGCACTGGCCGATCTGGAGAACTCGTACGCCGCGTCACCGGCCGGGATAGCGCGTGATCTAAGCGCCCTCGGCGTGGCATCAGTGGTCCAAACCGAGGTAGAAACGGTCGCGGTCGACCTGTGTGTCTCGTCCTTCGACCCTGCTGTGGTCCTCACCTGGTTCTCGCAACAGCGGGTGGTCCTCACCTGGATGATCGTCGGTCCGGTCCAACGCCTGCTCGACTACGCGGGTTCGCCTCAGGTGTGTTCGCGTGGAGCCTCGCCGGAGGAGGCGGCGGCGTACATGGCGGGCATCCGAGCGGCCCTACCGGACGCACTGCCCGGGACAGACCGGTCCCAGCCCACGGACGCCGAGCGCGTCCTATGCGAGTTCCTAGGTTCGAACGCCGGGGGGGAGGCCGCGAAGACGGTCCTTGACGGGTTGATTCGGGCAGCTACCCGCGGCCGCGTCGACGAGGGCGAGGCCGTGGCCCTAGGGGTCCAGGTCGCTGGCGCGGTGTGCCCGGAAGCGCTCCCGGTCGCCAGAGACGCCTTCGACGAGTATTTCGGAAGCGATTAATCCCGCGCCGAGGGTTCAGCGGTCGCCTACGGAGACCTCGAACTCGACTTGGCTGACGTCCGGGCGCAGTCGCGAGTAGCTGTTGCACCAGGGGCGGCCAGCGGTGTCCCGGACCGTCGTCCGGTCGACCAGCAACAGGGACCCGGCGACCGCGCGCAGCAGGTCGGCCTCGGTCAGCGCGGCGGTCCCGACGTCGACGAGCTGGGCGCCGCCTTCGGCGGCGGGTGACCGAGACCATCCGCCAGGTTTACCTGGCCTCCCATGGGACCTAGTACTGCAACGGCACTTGTGCATGTCGCTGCGCGGATCGGCGGATGGCTGGTAGCAGCGTGTGCGGATGCGCTGCTACCAGCCCTCCGCCGATCCCGGCAGCGAGACCCCCAAGTGCCGTTGCAGTACTAGGCTCCGATCGCCGCAGCGGGTCTTAGCTGTCGCTCCTTCCAAGACCGAGGATCAGACACGATCCCGAGCGGCTCGTAGAAGTCGTGAACGCGGGCCGCAAGATGATTACCCGCCTCGACTACAGCCAAGGACTTGATCTAGCGGTGGAAGTTTCGGGCTTGGGCGACGGTCGGCAGACACTATCGCTGGACTGCGACCACGATCTTGTTGCGTGCGGGCTCAAGGAGGCGCAGACCCGGGCCTACGCTGAAGGCGTGCCTGCGCCGATCTCCGACGCTGTCAGCGCGGCCATGAGCCGCATGCCGCGCGTTGACTCAGCGCCGGAGGTGGCTCTCCGTCGCGAGTTGCACAGGCGGGGCCTGCGCTTTCGCAAGCACATGCGCGGCCTCGCCGGTCGGCCGGACATCGTCTTCACACGGGCACGGCTGGTGGTCTTCTGCGATGGCTGCTTTTGGCACCGGTGCCCGGTGCACGGAACCGCGCCGAAGAACAACGCCGGCTGGTGGGAGGCGAAGTTGCAGGCGAACGTCGAACGTGACCGGCGTCAGACCGCGCAGCTCGAAGCCGCCGGATGGACGGTCCTTCGGGTGTGGGAGCACGAGAGCGCGGCTGCGGGGGCCGACCGCGTCGCGGCGGCCTACCACGCCCTCGTGTCCGCCGCCTGAGCGGGTCCTCCCGCATCTGTCGGCGGCGTGTGGCAACCTGGTCCCAGCACACGGATGAGGAGCTGAAATTTGCGCGAGCCCCGCCACACGACGATCACCCCCTCCGCGGCCCGCCTGACGGAATCGCTGCGGGACATCGGCTACGACTTCCCGTCCGCGGTTGCCGACCTCGTGGACAACAGCGTGACCGCCGGCGCGACGCGCATAGAGATCGTAATCGAGTACGCGGGCGCGGATTCCCTCATCATGATCGCCGATGACGGATGCGGCATGACCGCCAACGGCGTGAACGAGGCGCTGCGATTCGGAAGCTGGCGACCTTACGGCGCAGGAGACCTCGGCCGGTACGGCCTTGGCCTCAAGACCGCGTCACTGTCGCAGGCCCGGAGCTTAACCGTACTCAGCCGCGGTGGCCTCAGGCGCGTCACGACCCGGCAGCTGTCCCTCGACACGATCCTCGAGTTCGACGAGTGGCTCGTCATCGAGCCCGTGCCCAGTGCGGTCTACGACCGGGCAAAGGAGATGCTCGGCCAAGGCACTGGCACGGTGGTTATCTGGGAGAAACTCGACCGAGTCTTCCAGGAACAGAAGCCGGAAGGAGGCTGGGCGCGCCGCCGCATCGAGAAGCTCGCCGAACGCGCTTCAGAGCACCTCGCCTTGGTGTTCCACCGCTTCCTCGAAGGCGAGGTCGTGCCGAAGGTCGAGATCATCGTCAACGGCGAGAAGCTCCGGCCTTGGAACCCTTTCGCCGAGAGCGAGCCCGCCACGAAACGGCTTCCGCGGCAGCGGTTCGAGCTGACCGTAGGCGACAAGACCGGCACCGTCACCTTGGACCGGTACGTCCTGCCGCCGAAGAACGCTTTCAGTTGCCAGTCGGAGTTCGAGCGCATGTCGGGCCCGCGCAAGTGGAACCGCCAGCAGGGGCTCTACATCTACCGCGCGGACAGGCTCGTGCAATGGGGCGGCTGGGCAGGGCTGCGTGGCATTGACGAACATCTGAAGCTGGCCCGCGTCGCCATGGACTTCAGTACCGACCTCGATGCGGCCTTCAACATCAACGTCGCGAAGATGCGCGTCGCGATCCCGACGCAGCTGCGCCAGATGCTCGAACGGCCCATCCACGAGGTATGTCTGCGCGCCGATGACGCCTACCGTCGCGCGGCGGGCTCGCGTACGACCGACAAGGCCCCCGTCAAGTCACCGGCGACCGCAGACGGCGGTGTAACTCTGCTGGCGCTGCGCGCCGCGGCCATGGCCGTCGGGGAGTCCGAGGCGCTCCGAAGGATCCTGGGCGAGCTCCCGAAGCTCAGCCCCGACATCGCCTCGGCGCTCGGGCTTCAGGTTCCCGCCCCTGGGGGGGTGGACGAGTCCGTCGCGTGAGCGCGACTGCGCTGCTCCGACGCCGCGTCGTCAAGGAGCGCTTGAGCCCTCCACGCACGACCGCCGGAGTGGGCACTCGCCACAGGCCGGTGTTCCTGTTGTGCACAGGCTTGTCGCCAGCTCGATCAGCCCGAGGTGGGCCTCCCGCGCTGAGTCCGCGCCGCCGATCAGCCGCGCCACCGCGATCCGGCCGTCGGTCAGACGGTTCTGGCGGTCGAGGATCTGCTCGTCTCCGAAGAACCGGCGGGCGAGGCGCAGCAGACCTCGGCCGGCGATCACTGGTTCCTCGCCATCGCCTGACGCCGACGGCACCACCAGCAGCGCCAGGTCGAGGACCGTCCGTGGCACGCTCGCCGCTGTTTCGGCGTGGTGCCCGGGCCTGTCGGCCGCTGGCGCCTCCTCCGCACCTTCATCCGGTCCCAGGTCGGCGCCGGAGGAGGCATCGTCGGCAGGTGACGACGCAAGCTGCGCAGGCTGGGTCTCCCCCTCACTGACCATGCGGGCGGCGGTCCGCAGCAGTCGGTCCACCCGGTCGTCACGCCCGACCCACGCCGCGACCTCGCGCAGTTCCTCGGCGCCGGCGAGCGCGGCCTCAGGCGTCGCCCAACTGCTGAGGCTCGGCCACACCAGCTGCGCGGACAGCGTCGGTAGCCGGTCGAGCAGCGTCTCCGCGACCACGACCTGCCAGGTGGTCCGCGCCTTAAGCCACGGCATGGCCAGCCGCTCCCGCTCCGCGAACCACATCGCGAGGGTTCTGCCAATCTGCCGGCTGCTGCTCGGTGTCACGACGGGCTTCGCCAGCTGCACAGCGAGGCACTCGCCCAACTGCTTGGCTAGGAGCGGCGGCACCGCATTGCCGATCTGCCGGAATGCCGCACTGGGCGGACCCGCGAAGCGGAACCAGTCAGGGAACGACTGGAGCCGCGCGGCCTCCCGGATCGTGATCGTCCGCCCCTGCCGCGGGTGGATGTACCAGTAGCCGTCCTTCGCGATGTGCGCGGTGATCGTGCGCGAGAAGTGGTTCTCGTCGAGTCGCTTGTACTTGTCGTGGAAGATGTCGGTGCGGTACCGCTGGGCGCTCTCCGGCAGTTCCGAGTACCGGGTCTCATGGTCCATGTGCTCGAACGCGATCGCGTCGTCCTCGCGGACAGGCCGGGTGATGTGGTCATACAGCCGAGCGGACTCGGCGCCGAGGATCCCCTGTCGCATCAGCCGCTGGTACTCCGTGACCGGGCCGGCGTAGTCCGCCCAGCCGTCCGCTCCGCCGGCTGGCCGCCACCCGCCCTCGACCTCGGGTAGGTCTCCGATCGCATTCCAGACGTTCACGGTCTGCTCAGCGACGGCAGGCCACTCGAAGACGTGCCCGTTGCGCAGCGCGACGATGATCAACCGCTGCCGGAACTGCGGAATGCCGTACGCACGGCAGTCCAGCACCCGTCCCTCGACGCTGTACCCGAGCTGTTCGAGCTCCTCGACGATCGACCGGAAGATGAACATCTCCCGGTCCAGCGCCATGTCGGGGACGTTCTCCATGATCACAGCCTTGGGCTCGGCGAGCCGCACCACCTCCAGGTAGCTGCGCCACAGGTCGCGCCGCTGGTCATGCGGGTCCCTCAGGCCCCGCCTGACCCGGTCCCTGATCTTCGACCGGCCGGCCTTGCTGAACGGCTGACACGGCGGGCCACCCGCCAGCAGCTCAACCCCGACCGCACGCAACGTCGCCGCGACGCGTTCGACGGCGTCGGCGTCGGCGAGGTCCCAGTCAACGGACATGCCACCGAAGTGGTGTGCGTGCGTCTCCACCGCCTCCGGGTCGTGATCGGCGGAGAATACGACCCGGAAGCCGGCCTGCTCCAACCCGAGGCTCATACCGCCCGCACCGCTGAAGAGGTCCGCCGCCAGACGCACGCCTGGATCCCGCCGCCGCAGGGCCGCCACCCAGTCCACGAGCTCGCGCTCGTTGGCGCAGTGTTCAGCGTGCGGTTCAAGGCGGACGAACGGCCCTCGGATCAGCTTGACACCGTAGTTGCGCGTCGGCGTGCTCACAGAACCTCCACGGACCGGCAGCCTAGAGAGCGCGCCTGACATCCCGGAGTTCCGCCCGAGGCGGCGCGCCGCACCCCTCGGTACCAAGACCGGGCGGCGCCCGCGGTTACCTTCTTCTGCAAGGAATCCCATGACCGGAAGGAACCGCGGCGAAGTGCCGTCGCAAGTGAAGGGCCACCAGCCGCTGGGAAACAACTACCGGGTCCTACGCCCCGACCCCGCAGGCACCATCGAGTCGCTTGCGGCGCTCGGATACAGCCCTGAGGCGGCCATCGCCGACCTCCTCGACAACAGCATCGCCGCCGCTGCAAAGAACATCCACATCACCTGCCACTGGGCCGGCTCCCGGGACTCCTGGGTCGCTGTCTGCGACGACGGCAACGGCATGTCCGAACCCGACCTGCTACGGGGCCTCACCGTCGGTGGCCGCGGAGCGGACGCGCGTGCCGACAGCGATCTTGGTCGGTTCGGGATGGGGCTCAAGACCGCATCGTTCTCCCAGGCCCGCATCCTCGTCGTCGCGTCCCGGCCTGATAGAGGCGCATGGAACATCGGCACCTGGGACACCGAGCACGTCAAAGCCGTCAGCGACTGGGAACTACTGAACGGCGCTCCGCCGGAAGCCACCGACATCATCGGCCGGCTGCAGGACGAGCACGACGCAGCGGGCACGATCGTGCTCTGGCTCGGGCTCAGGCACCTGGCACCCGCCGGTGCAGACCCGAGCGACGAGTTCGCTCAGCGGGAGTTCTACGCCGGCGTCAACCGCGTGCAGGAGCACCTAGGGATGGTGTTCCACCGCTACCTGTCGGGCCGCGGTCGGATCTCCATCACCCTCAACGGGGGACCAGTGCCCGGCTGGGACCCCTTCCTCACCCGGCGCAGGTTCGTCGAGGAGCTCCCCCCAGACCCGTCGCCCTCGGGCCTGGCTGTGCAGGGATTCGTGCTCCCGCACCGCGTACGGCTCACCGACGAGGAGTACCTCGCCGCCGGCGGCCCCCGCGGCTGGCTGGAACAGCAGGGCTTCTACGTGTACCGCAAGGACCGGCTCATCGTCGCCGGCGACTGGCTCCTGCCGGAGTTCCGCAAGGACGAGAGGCACGTCCTTGCCCGGATTGCTGTCGAGCTGCCCGCCGAGCACGACCTGGCATGGTCTCTCGACGTCAAGAAGTCCTCGGCGGTGCCTCCCGCCAGCGCAGTCAGGCAGCTCCGGCGCGTCGGCAAGGCGACACGCACCAGGGCCGGGTCGGTCATGAACCATCGCGGCAAGGTCGTCCGGGACCGGCAGACGGTGTCCGAGGATTTCACGTGGCAGGCGGTGAGGCAGTTCGGCCGCACCAGGTTCGTCGTCAACCGCCAGCACCCGTTGATCAGGCACCTCGCCGACGCGCACCCCCAGATCCGCCGTGACCTCGGAGCGATCTTCAGCATGATCGAGTCCGCGCTCCCCGTCGGCCTCATCCGCACAACCGCCGACACCGGCGACCAGTCCGCCGCCGACCCCGAGGGCGCTGTGCCGGACGACGTCATCGACCTCGCGCGGCGAATGCTCGAGGTCCTGCTCAACCGGGGGGAGACGGCGTCCGTGGCGCTCGCCCGGGTCACGCGCATGCCGCCGTTCGACGAGCACCCGGGCCTCGCCGAGCTGCTCTCGGGCAGTACCGATCCCCGCACCGATGGAGACGACTCATGAGCGCCGACGACTTCGCCAGAGCCCTGCGGGTCGTGATGAACCTGCTCCCCGATCACGGCGTCACCGAACAGCTCATCCGCGAGTACGCCGACGACGCCGTCGTCCTTCTGCGCAAGCGTGGCGGAGACCCGCCCGACCTCGACGAACTCGTACGCCACGTCGAGTCCCTCGTGGTCATCCGCCAGGACCCCGCGTCGTCGCTCGTCGACAACAAGGGCCACGTCGAGTGGCTCCGTGACCGCCGCGCCGAGGCCGCCTGGGACTTTTGGGACCGCTACCGGCAGTACCTCGAAGACGTCCAGTTCCAGCCGCGCCAGGTCGTCCTGCGCCTGGACGAGGTCACCGACTCCATCCTGGGCAAGCTCGAGGACCCGACCCGTGAGGGGCCGTGGGACCGCCGCGGCCTCGTCGTCGGTCAGGTGCAGTCGGGTAAGACCAGCAACTACACCGGCCTGACCTGCAAGGCCGCCGACGCCGGCTACAAGCTCATCGTGGTGCTGGCCGGGATCCACAACAGTCTGCGGAGCCAGACGCAGCTGCGCCTCGACGAGGGCTTCCTCGGCTCCGACAGCCAGCACATGACCCGCGGCGACGACAGCCAGCGCGCGATCGGTGCAGGTGCGCTGGCCGGGTTCGCCCGGCTCAAGGCCGGCACGCTCACGACCAGTGCGGACAACGGGGACTTCCGCGTCGCACAGGCACGCAAGCTCGGCCTGCCCGTCGGCGACTACCCCGTCCTACTCGTCGTGAAGAAGCACGCGAAGATCATCAAGTACATCCACGACTGGGTCACGAGCATGCACGCCGACCCGGACCCCGCGACGGGCCGTTCGGTCGTCCGCGACGTCCCGCTGCTGGTCATCGATGACGAGGCCGACAACGCCTCCATCGACACGAACAAGGAAGAGGCAGGCACCCCGACCGCGATCAACCGCGAGATCCGGCGGCTGCTCCATGCGTTCGACAAGTCTGCGTACGTCGGGTACACGGCCACGCCGTATGCCAACATCTACGCCGACCCGTACGAGGACCACGACGACTTCGGCGAGGACATCTTCCCCCGCAGCTTCATCGAGAGCCTGCAGGCACCCAGCAACTACTTCGGACCGCAACGTGTGTTCGGGCTCACTGAGGACGGCCGCGGCCCCATCCCCATCCACACCGCGATCGACGACTTCGAGGAGTGGATGCCGGTCGGGCACAAGAAGGACTGGGAGCCACAGGAGGAGGACCTCCCCGCCAGCCTGCGCAACGCCATGCTCGACTTCCTGCTCACCTGCGCCGCCCGGCGGGCCCGCGGCCAGGTCGCCGTCCACAACTCGATGCTGATCCACGTCACCCGCTTCCAGGACGTCCAAGAGCAAGTCACCGAACAGGTCCGGAACGCGCTGCTCTTCGTGAAGGACCGGATCCGGCATGGCGACGGCGGGTCCGGCACGAGCATCCTCGACGAGCTCGAGGAGCGCTGGAGGGCCACCTACGAACCAGCGACTGCGTGGTTCAAGGCCGCGGATGACAGCGTCGTCGAAGTCGGTTGGGATGCCGTCCGCACCGAGCTGCTGCCCGCTGTCGAACGGATACAGATCCGGACGATGAACGGGAACTCGCGTGACGCACTCGACTACTACGAGCACCGGGCCACTGGACTGTCCGTCATCGCGATCGGCGGCGACAAGCTCTCCCGCGGCCTGACCCTCGAGGGGCTCAGTGTCAGCTACTACCTACGGGCGTCGCGCATGTACGACACGCTCATGCAGATGGGCCGCTGGTTCGGCTACCGGCCCGGCTACGAGGACCTCTGCCGGCTTTACACCACGTCGGAGCTCCGGGCCTGGTACCGCGAGATCACACTCGCCTCCGACGAGCTCAGGCAGGAGCTGGAGGAGATGGCGGCCCACGGTGCGACCCCGATCGAGTACGGCCTGCGCGTGCGCACGTCACCGGCCGGCCTGAGCGTCACGGCCGCCAACAAGTCGCGGCGAGGGTCGAAGGTCCGGCTCTCCTTCAGCGGCGGCAACCCCGAGACGGTCCTGTTCGACGTACGGCCGCGCGTCCTCGACGCCAACCTCGACGCGCTCGACGGCCTTGTCAGGTCACTGCGCGCTAACCGGCAGGCAGCGACGAGCCAGGAGAAGGGCAACCACCTTTGGACGGGTGAGGGCGTCAACGACGCCGTTGTCGCCTTCCTCGAGGCCTACCGTTCCGACCCGATGGCCTGGCGGGTCCGCCCCGACCTCATCGCGCAGTACGTGCGCAGGTGCAGCTCGGTGCGGGAACTGTCCAACATGACTGTTGCGCTGATCTCGAACCAGGCGAATGAGGCCCGCGCGGACATCGCAGGCATCGACATCGGCCTGACGACCCGCAGCCTGATGTCCGACGGCGAAGACGGCAAGCGCCAGCACGAGCTGAGGACGGACCACCGGTACGCGATCCGCCGCATCCTGAGCCCGCCGGACGAGACCCTCGACATGACGGAGGCGCAGACGGCGGCGGCGCTGGCCGCGACGATCGCCGACTACCACCGCAACCCCGGCCGTCGGAAGGCCGTGCCGACCGACCCGAGCGGGCCGGAGCTGCGCCGGATGCGCACCCCCGACCGGGCGCTGATGCTGATCTACGTCCTGGACAACGCGCAGCATGCGGAGCTGGTGAGCCGACCCATGGTCGGCTTCTTCCTCAGCTTCCCGCACTCCAGGCACGACGTCGCCGCCGAGTACCTCGTGAACCCCGTGTGGCAACAGCTCCAGGCTCAGGGCGTCGCTGACGACGAGGACGAGGAGTGACGGTCGCCGGCGTATGGGCGGAGCTCGAAAACGAGCCCGGGGATCGCGGTCTCGCGCTCCGACGCCTCCACCCGGAGGGCCACCACGACCTGCACGTCGCTTTCAACCTCGAGTCACGGCGCCGCCAGTTCATGTTTGGCCGTCCCTGGCGGCCCGTCGACGTGCTGCCGCAGTTCCCCGTGACGCAGGCCATCGCATGTCGCAACCGGCTTGCGACCGGCGGGCGGAGGATGGACATCGTCATCGAGCTCGTCGACCCCGCACTCAGCGACGTGTTCACACCGCTGGTGGAGGACCTCGCCGGACGGATCGTGGCGACACGGGACGCCAACGCCGCGACCGCCGAGCTTGCGTCCGGACTCGCCCGCTGGCAGGACCTGTTCGAGCAGCTCGGGCGCGACGGCCTCTCCGCTCTGACCCGCCGCGGCCTCGCCGGAGAGCTGCTCGTCCTGCGGACCGATGTGCTTCCGCATGTCGCGCCCGGAGCCGCGATCGACGCGTGGACGGGCCCGTGCAAGGCGAACCAGGACTTCCAGCGGCCAGCCGTCGCGATCGAGGTAAAAGTCACGACCGGACAGAACCCCCAGGGATTCATCGTCGCGAATGAACGGGAGCTCGACACCACCGGGGCCGGCACCCTCGTCGTGGCACACCTGTCGCTCGACGAGCGCTTGGGCGGAACGGGCGGCAGCATCAACGATCTGGTCGACGACCTGCGTCAGCGACTTGCCGGGCACCCCGTCGCCCTCGCCGCGTTCAACGCGAAGCTGGCGCGGGTCGGCTACCTCGACATACACCGCGACAGATACTCCGAGCCCCACTACGAGGTCCGCACGCTCAGGCACCTGCACGTCCGCGACGACTTCCCGCGCATCACCGAGAAGGAACTGCGGGAAGGCGTCGGAGCCGTCAGATACACCGTCTCCCTCGCTGCCTGCGAGGGGTACGGGATGGACGCCTCCGCGGTCCACGAGCTCATCGCACAGGAGGACGCGTGACGGAGATAGGGCTCAGGGACTTCTCGCGCGACCTCGTGCAGGACGTACTCGCGACCGCCGAGGCAACGGACACAACGCTGCCGGACGCCTTCACCCAGCGGATGATCGAGCACCTCACCGAAGCCGGCGAGCTCGACGACGGTCTGGTCTGCTACCACCGCGCCCGCGGGGTCGAGGTCAGCGGGTACGCCGTGTCCGACGACGAGACACGCATCGACGTCTTCGTCACGCACTTCCGGCACGACGTCGACAACCCGACGCTGCCACTGTCGGAGCTCGAGACGCTCATGAAGCGACTCCGGGCGTTCATCGACAAGTGCCGCGACGGGTACCGGACCGACGTCGACGACGCATCCCCGGTGTTCGACATGGTCCAGGATCTCGAACGCGCCCTGAAGGCGGCGACGACGGTCCGGCTTCTGCTGTTCACCAACGCGACAGCGCGGGTCCTGAAGGTCACGCCGGCGACCGTCGACGGGATCGAGTACGTCTACCGGGTCTGGGACATCGCCCGTCTCCACCGGCTCCTCACGTCAGGAACATTCCACGAACCCATCGTCGTGGACTTCGTCGACCGGTTCGGCGCACCGCTCCCGTGTCTGAGCACGCCAGCCACCGACCGGGACTACTCCGTCCTGCTGACCATCGTGCCGGGCAACGTGCTCGCGAACCTGTACGACGAGTACGGGACCCGGCTGCTCGAGCTCAACGTCCGGAGCTTCCTGCAGACGAAAGGTGCGGTGAACCGCGGGATCCGCGAGAGCCTGCTGAAGACCCCGGAACGGTTTCTCGCCTACAACAACGGGATCTCCGCGACCGCCAGCCACGTCGACCTCGTCCGCGGCGCCGACGGGGCGACCGGCATCGGAAAGTTGCACGGCCTGCAAATCGTGAACGGCGGGCAGACCACCGCGTCCATCCACTCCGCCGTGCAGAAGGACGGCGCAGACGTCACCGACGTGCTCGTCCAAGCGAAGGTCACCGTCGTCTCGCCGGACCGGCTCAACGAGATCGTCCCCGCGATCAGCCGGTACTCCAACACGCAGAACAAGGTGACGACAGCGGACTTCTCCTCCAACGACGCTCTGCACGTCGACATGGAGAAGTTGTCGCGCGCCGTGTGGGCGCCGAGCGCCACCGGCGACGGCCAGGACACCCACTGGTTCTATGAACGCGCCCGTGGCCAGTACGCCGACGAGCTCGCCAGGCAGCGGACGCCGGCGAGAATCAAGGCCTGGAAGCTCAGCAACCCGACGAAGCAGAAGTTCACCAAGACCGACCTCGCCAAGTACATCGCGAGCTGGGACCAACTGCCGCACATCGTGAGCCGCGGCGCGGAGAAGAACTTCCGCGAGTTCATGATCCGGCTCGCGACCAACGGCCGGCCCGCCGTCGACGAGACCTACTTCCGGCGCACGATCGCGAAGGCCATCCTGTTCAAGGAGACCGAGCGGCTCGTGTCCGCCAAAGGCTTCGGCGGGTACCGGGCGAACATCGTCACGTTCACGATCGCCATGCTCGTCAACGCGACGAGCCAGCGGATCGATCTGGATGGAATCTGGCGGACACAGTCCCTCACGCCCGCTCTAGAGGCCGCGATCTCGCAACTGTGCGAACCGGTCCAGCGATCGATCACCAACCCCCCGCGCGCCGCCAACATCGGCGAGTGGTGCAAGCGGCCGGAATCCTGGACCCGCGTCGAGGCGCTGCCCTGGACGGTCCCCACCGCCCTCGCCGCCGAGCTGCTCGACCTGCGGGCAAGCCGGCGCCAGGGAGCGGCGCTCCCGGAAACCGCCGCGCCCACCGATCCCGCCGTCGCCGCCGCGGCTGCGGTCCCGGCGCAGACGTGGTTCGAAACCGCGCACTGGGCGAAGGAGACAGGAAGCCTGCAGCCGTGGCAGCGAGGATTGGCCTTCAGCCTCGGGCAGCGGTGCGAACGCAAGACAGCCCCGACACAGAAGCAGGCCGTCCAAGGCATCGCACTGCTCAAAGAGGCGTTGAGGCTCGGCTTTCGCCCGGCAATCCCCGTGGAGAACCTCCCCGATGCCTGACAGCGCGAGCTTCCCGGCATGGGGCGAACCCGGCACCCCGGTCCTGCCGGCTGCCGTCCGGGAGCGCGCGGCGGACACGGGGCTGCATAGACCGCTGCTGGAATCCCTCGGGATAAACCCAGCCGCCAGCGCCGACGCTGTGTTCACGCACCCTCTTGTTGAGCCGGTAGACCAAGTCCTGTTCGGTGCGGCCGTCCGGGGTCTGCTCAACCGTGGCCTGGGAGCGTCGGCCGCCATGGGCCGGGCCGGTGAGCTACTGCGTCTCGTCGACCCCGACGACTTCGAAGCCCTCGTCCCGCAGATCGGATGGCGGCTGCGTACCTCCAACGCCGTCCGCCGAGCGTGCACCAGCCAGTCGATGTCGGTCCACGAGCTGCTGATGATTTCTACCGTCTCCGAGCTCCTCGACCTGCCCGGCCTAGGCGTCCTCACCCTATTCGACCTGCTCGTGGGCGTCGAGATCGTGCTGGCACAGGTCGTGGGCGCCGAAGGTTCCTTGGCACTGGTCGGGTCACAGGAGCCCGGACCGGGACAGCAGGAAGCGGCACACCGCGCTCCCCCGCGGGCGTGGGGCGAGCAAGGCTCGCCTGTGCTGCCGGCCGTACTGACCGAATGGTCGTCGACCGCTCGTAGTCAGACCGACGCACTGCTCGCGGCACTGGGCCTTCCCGAAGCCACGCCAGCCTGCGCGAAGTTTGACCACCCTGTCGACGAACCGTTTCAGGCCGCCCGGCTCGGCGCGGCACTGTGGGATCTCGTCGCGTCGGGGGTCGGCTCCCAACCGGCCATGGGCAGCGCCGCGCCCGTCCTTCAGGCGCTGGACCCCGCGACGTTCTCCCGCGCCATTGAGCCGCTACTCCGCACGAGGACACGGAACGTGATCCGCCGGGAGTTCGGCGCGCGCGGCCTCCTAGAGTTTCTCCTCACGGCGACCGTCGACGACGTCCTGTCGCTTAGGCACTTCGGCGTCGTGAGCTTTCTCGACCTGCTCGTCGCCGCCGAGGCAGCAGTCACTGTCGCGGCCTCACCCAACGAGTCACCCGGCTCCTCCGGCGCTCAGCCCCTGCAGCTGCCCGATCGGCCGCCATGGGAGGACGCGGTCACTGCGGACGACCCGCGCTTTCGGCCTCTCCTGGGCCGCGCGGCCAGCCTCGGCGACCTCTTCGAGGACGCGGGACCGCCCGACTTGACTCGGCTGCGTCGGACGGTCGAGGACGCCGAACACATCCTCCATTGGCTGAAGGGGTTCACCCTCGAAGAGGAGGCGGAGAGTGTCCTCCGGGCGGCGTTAGGAAAGAGCGCCGACAAGTGGCTGGAGGCGCTCGGGTCCCGCTACGGCTTGGCAGGCGCTGACCCGCAGACCCTCGACGAGGTCGGCCGGACCCTGGGGGTCACTCGTGAACGCGTGCGGCAGGTCCAGTCCAAGGCCCAGGCGCACCTTCCATCGGCGCCCGTGCACGCGCCCGCCGTCGACCAGGCGCTTGAGCTGCTCGATTGGGCGCTCCCGTGCAGCGCAGAGGATCTGACGGCCGCTCTCGCCGCCGCCGGCCTGACGTCGCTCCCCTGCTGGACGGCTGACGCGTTCCGGGCCGCCGTCGGCCTGACGGGCAGAACCGTCGACATCGGCGAGCGCGACGGCCTCCTCGGACGGGCCGATCAGCTTCGAGCAGCGGCCATGGTGACAGGAGCGGCCCGGGCGGTGTCGAACGCGCACGGCATCGCATCGGTGGCCTCCGTCACGCGCCGTCTCGCGCGTGGGACGGACGAGCCGGTGCCGCACGACACCGTTGAAGCAACCCTGCGCGTCGACGCGTCTGTGCACTGGATCGACGAGCACTCGTTCTGGACCGACCACCCGGCCGGCAGGAACCGCCTCGTCAACACGAGTCTGCGCATCCTCGCCGTGATCAGCCCCCAGTCGCTGGACGACCTGCTTGAAGGCATCGAGCGGGACTTCGCGTTCCGTGCCGCGGATCCCCAGTACGCCGATCTAGCCGCGCCCGCGCCGGCCCAGCTCGCCGCGTTCTACGCCAGCCACCCGGCCTTCCGCCCGCTCCCGGACGGGCGCATCGAGACGACCGACCCCATCGACGTCGACTCGCTGGGTGAGGAGAAGCAGGCGCTGGTCGCCGTCCTTCGCGGGCAGCCGCACCAGGCGATGGACCGGCTCAGCCTGCTCGCCGCCTGCGACGAGATCGGAATGAAGCGCGCCACCGTGACGGTATGGACCACGTACGCGGAATGCCTCAAGCGGTTCGGGCACAACGTCTGGGGTCTGCGCGGCGCCGACGTGCCCGCCGAGGTGGTCGCAGAGCTGCAGGAGCAGGCCCGCGCTGCCCGGCGGGCGGTCGATCGGACGAAGATCATCGGCGTGACCCCGTCCGGGCGGCCGTGGACGGCGCGGCGGATCACACCGTCGTTTCTGTACTCCGGCGTCATGGCGTTCGACTGGGGCAAAGACGCTCTGGCGCACCGCACGCTCGCTGCCGTGGACATAGACGACGGCCAACCGGCCGGCTCCCTGCGGTTCGCAGACAACTTCAACTGGGGCTACAACGTATTCCTCAACCGTCACAACGCACAGGTGGGCGACGTCCTCCGCGTCCTCGCCGACCCGGACAACGACATCTGCTACCTCGAGATCGGCGGCGACGAGCTGCTCGGCGAGCCGTTCGACGCATGATCCGGTGCCCAGGGGCGGGGACCTAGTGCGCTTCAGCGCGGACAGGATCAACATCGCGACCGTTGATGGGCGACTCTCAGCTGTACGTCCCACGCACGAGACGTAGCCGACGACACACGGAATGGCGGGCGCCCAAGCCTGCGACGAACACCGCCAGCAGCGCCATGAGCGGGTGTCCGTCATCGGACCGGCTCGTACGAGGGCTGCTCCGCCGCGCGTGACGTCGCAGGGCCTGCATGAGCTGCCGGTCGAGCTACCGATGGACGTGTTCGGCCAGCGCCACGAAGGCGCGGTTGCGGAGCTGCTCGAGCGGGCAGTGGCCAATAACCTCCTCAGCCGCGTCGCAGCAGCGCTCACCGTCTCCATCCTCGGCCCAGGCCAGCCATCCCTGGTCGCCGTCCAAGTCCAAGGCCAGGACGACGTACGCGCCGTCGGCAGGGAACTGCACCCCGAAGTAGCCGCCAGCCAAGGAGACGACCTTGCCGTCGGTTGCGGCGGCGCCTCTATCGATCTCGCGCAAGTAGTCGGCGTAGTTCATGCGCGACCCAGCATAATCCTCATCAGCGCAGGCCCGCCTGACTTCGGCCCGTGTTCATGTGCGGCGAGCCATTGATGAACTACTGGATCACTGGCACAGCATCGCCGGCATCGACAGGCGACTCTGGCGAACTTCAGCCGGGGTGCGAGGTGGCCGCCGGGGTTCGAGAAGCGTCTTGGGCAGACGACCGGTTAGCCGACCCAAGTCGACCGCCGGCATCCGCGTGCTTGGAGTACCCGGCTGGGCAATCGAGCTGCTGCGTCGCCATCGGCGTCGTACTGGACTCACGATTTGCAGTAAGTTCTGGCGAGCGAACCGCTATCAGCGGCTCGGTCCGGTATCAGGCCCCGCTCGAGGGGCGTCTCATCACCGTGCCGACCAGGCTCCACGGCCGAAGCGACCGCCGCGCCGCCCCCCAGGTCGGACGGCCCCATACCCCCCGCCTGATGGCCCCGCCCGCCGGGCATCCCTCGACCGCAAGCGCGAAAGCTGCGACAAGCGCAACAGGTCAGCGGCACGCCCCCCTACGCCACGGCCGAAGCGAATGCTGCGCGTAGGATTCGGAGGTCACTGCAGGGATGGAGGAGCCGTGCCGGACGATGCACGCAGTACGGGCGCGCTAAGACCTCGAGCGCGCCTACTGCACACCATTGGCACGGAGCTAATCAGCAGCGAGCGCGTCGCGGTAATGGAACTCGTCAAGAATGCGTATGACGCAGACGCTGACCGAGTGGTGGTCCGCCTTATAGGCCCACTTCGCGAGGGAACAGGCTGCCTGCAAGTGCTGGACGACGGCCACGGGATGACGGCCGATACCGTGCGAGGCACTTGGCTCGAAGTTGCTACACCTCACCGTGCCCGCCAGCGCCGTTCAGAGCGGCGAGGGCGCCGTGTCCTCGGGGAGAAGGGCATCGGACGATTCGCAGCAGCACGCCTCGCAGACCATATGTTGCTCGTTAGTCGCCGCGCAGGAGAAGACGTCGAGGTAGCGCTCGAGCTTGACTGGAACGACTTTCGAGACCCCGACAAGTACTTGGACGAAATCCGTGTCGGCTGGTGGTCTAGGCGACCGCAAGCCATTTCTACCGCAGGCCACGCCGCGAACATCTGGTCTGCCGCGGGCGAGGTACCTTCAGATCACGGCACCTTGATCGAGCTGTCGCAGCTGACGAGCACGTGGACCCAGCAGGACGCCTACGACCTCAGGCGCGACCTTTCTCGTCTCGTTTCCATGCGCGTACCCGGCACCCATCAGGACTTCGCTATCGCTTTAGTCCTTGAAGAAGCTCCCGCAGAGTGGGGTGAGCTTACGGGCCCCGTCACCTCGCCCGCGGAGCTGGAGCGCGCACCTTACAAGCTAATCGCGACAGTGGACTCGGCCGGCATCGCGGACATCCTCGTTACTGTCGCTGAAGTCGAGCATGCGGTGAAGCGGGACCTTGGCGCAGCAGCGCCCGCATGGTTTCCCTCGGGGGGCTCAATCCCCTGCGGCCCCTTCTCGATGGAGGTGCGTGTCTGGGATCGAGACAGAGAGGCGATGACACGACAGGCAGGCACCGATTTGACGCCGAGGGAGTTCGGTCGGCTACTTGACGACGCAAGCGGCGTCAGCGTGTACCGAGATGGCTTTAGAGTCCTACCCTTCGGAGAGCCCGGTGATGACTGGCTCGGCCTGGACAAGCGGCGCATCAATAATCCCAGTTTGCGGGTTAGCAACAATCAAGTCGTTGGGGAAGTCTTTATCACACATGAAGAGAACCCCGGCTTGCGCGACCAGACCAATAGGGAGGGGTTGATTGAAGGGCCTGCCTATGATGCGCTGGTCGGCGCCGTTGTTGATGTCATAAATGAGCTGGAACAGCGTCGCTTCGCTTTCCGGCGGTCGCAGACAAAACCGGACCCGGAGAAGCAGGGGACACGCCTCTTCGAGGACCTTCGGATAACCGACCTCGCAGCAGCCGTCAGAGAGCGGCATGGGGAGGACTCCGAGCTCCTGGCACTGGTCGCTAGACGTGAAAGCCAGATCGACGAGAATATCTCCAAGGTCAAAGAGGTATTGGCCCGGTACACTCGCCTCGCGACCCTCGGCCGCCTAGTGGACGACGTCATACATCAGGGCCAGCATGCCGTTGGTCTGATCCGCAACAGGATCCGAACCGTGGATCGCGCCCTGACTCAACCTTCGACCCAAGAGCGAGATGCGAACCTTGGCGTGGCAGTGCGTTCCATCTCCACACAAGCAGACGCACTCGCCACGATCTTCAGACGCATTGCACCGTTCGGTGGACGGCGACGCGGTCGCCCCAAGGAGCTAGTTCTCGAAGAAGCGATTCGGGAAAGTTTAAGCGTCCTCGAACATCGAGCTCAAAAGGTCGGCGCCACCATCACCGTTGAGGGTCCCGGAAGTAGGGTCACTATTGATCCCGTAGAGATCCAAGACGTGGTCGTCAACCTTGTAGACAACGCCCTCTACTGGGTAGCCCAGGCTCCAAAGGAGCGGAGAGCAGTACGCGTCACGGTATTTAAGCCGCAGGAGGGGCAAGTCGCGATCACTGTCAGCGACACTGGACCCGGAGTGCCCGAAGCGCTCCGTGACCTCATCTTTGAACCGTACTTCACTACAAAGCCCGAGGGAACCGGGCTAGGCCTCGCCATCGTGGGGGAACTTCTCCAGGATTACTACGACGGCGACCTAGCCCTCCTCGACAGCGAGCTCGGAGGAGCCACATTCCGCGCGACGTTTCGGAGGCGGGCGTGACCCAAGCGTCGTCCACCGAAGGCGAGGCCGATACCACCTCCTCGGAGCATGAATTGGGGCAGGTCGAGCTACCTGCACCTGTTCCACCGTGGATTGTTCTTGTCGTCGACGATGACCCGGAATATCTGAGCGACACGGTCTCCGAGATCCGGTCGCGAGTCCGCGCACCAGACGGCAATCCGCCTGAGGTCGTGCCCGTTGCGTCCTTTTCAGAGGGCATGAACCTGCTCTCAGCCGGCACCGTCGACGTCGTAGTGCTAGACGTCCGCGAGGAGGACCCCGCGGGCAACGGCGTTCTTGACGAGGACCGCGGCGTGCGTGTCTTCGAGCGGCTGAAAGGGTTGCGCTTCCTCCCGGTCGTGTTCTTCACTGCCGTGGAAGGACGGGTTGAGGATCAGCAAGAGCCACCCCTCGTCCAAGTCGTCAGCAAGGCTGAGGGCAGTCAGGCCGCCGCCGACGCCGTGGCCACGGCTTTCGCTAGCGGCGCACCAACCGCGGTACGAGCTCTCGGCGATCACGTTCGTGAGGTGATGCGCCAGTACCTCTGGGACCACGTCGGGCCAAAATGGAAATCGTACGGCGACGCGCCGCGGGATCAACTTGCCAACCTGCTGGTGGGGCGCCTTGCCAAGTCCCTTGAGCACGGTGTTACAACGGATCTCCGCGGCGCTCTAGGCGACGCCTTCCCTAAGCACAGTCGGTGGCACCCCAGCCAGATGTATGTCTTGCCGCCACTAACGGCTGAACATACGACCGGAGATCTCGTCCAAGGCACCGACGGAACTTGGTCCGTCCTCCTGACACCGGCCTGCGACCTAGTCGTCCGCAAGGACGGGGCGGCGAAAGCTGAACGCCTCCTGCTAGCAACAGCGCGCCCCCTCTTTGATATGCCCCTGTTCATGGAGTGGCAAGATGCGGATCGCGCTGCCCGCGCCGTGGATAGGGAGGTAGCACCAAGGGGCGGGTTCAGCGCTGAGCGCAGTACCGAGCGGAAGCGGGTGCAGGCCCTGGCAAAGAGCCTGCTGGCGCAATGCCGGGATATCCTGAGGGGGTCGAACGACCGATACTTTCACTTGCCCGCCTTCTTGGAGATTCCGGATTTACTGGTCGACCTTCAGTACATCGAGGCGCCGCCGTTTGAACGACTGTCGACGCTCAAGGTGGTTGCATCCCTCAATCCTCCGTATGCCCAGGCGCTTCTCAACCGATTCGTCCGGTATGTAGGACGCGTCGGCCTAGATGACCCTGATGTCGATTGGCTGTTGGACGGCTTCCGTAGGCAGGCAGATGCCGCAACCTCGGAGGACCAGGCAGAAGGCGGTCAAGGGGTATAAGTTCGACCTGCCCAGACCCGTGAATAACGCAAGCTGCAGGGGAGCAGCGCTCCGGGTGCTGGGCCGGGTGTCTTATTTGGTCAGACGATCAGGCGAGGGGGGAAGCGCAGTCCTCGGGTCAGGGTGGGATAGACGAGGAACTACAAGCGCACGAGTACCTGTCGCCGGCCCAGGACCGAGGGGCTGGCGCTTCGCTGCGGGCCGCATGAAGTTGAGCCCTCTCCCGGTGCATAGCCGACAGGAGCCCGGATGGCCCTCTACGAGGACTTTAGACCCACTCGTTCAACGGCAGCAATCAGGGGCACCTGAGGACCCCGCCCATACATTTACGGGCTCGCCCGCACCAAGTAGTCGCGGCGTCGCCAGACACCCGACACGTTCTCATCAGTAGGTGCAGCGACCAAGATCGCGGGCCGTCACACCTCATGCACTGTGGGGTCGGAGGCCGCGTCGTCAAGCCGGCAGTCGGCGCCCGAGAGTAGGGCTGCTGACCTCCGCTACAGGTCCGGCGGCCTTCCGCCAAGTGGCTCCCCCGCCGGAGGGACGCCCGAGCTGTTCTGCGATGGGGATCAACGCAAGCGGCCCCGAGGATCGCCTGGCCGGGTCGTTGTCTCTGCCGAGAGAGCGGGGAGCTCCTCCGAGCCTCGCTCGCCGCATCACGAGAAGCTGCGCGTGGCGGCGGTGCGTCGCGGCGAACCCGAGGTGAGCCCACTCGACAGACGAGGTCGCCGAACAGGAGGTCCACGCAAGGGATACCGGAGGTCGCGTTCCTAACGTCCGCGGCCGTGATGTCGCTGCACAAGCTGACCGCGGGTGACGGGTACACGTACCTGACGCGGCAGGTGGCGGCAATGGATGCCACCGAGCGGGGCCTGGCCGGTCTAGGGGACTACTACTCCCAGCGGGGTGAATCCCCCGGCGTCTGGGCTGGCGGTGGCCTGGCCGGCCTGAGCGGGGTGTCTACCGGGCAGCCGGTCGCCGAGGCGCAGATGCAGGCGCTGTTCGGCAGGGGGCGCCATCCCGACGCCGGGCGCTTGGAGGCCCAGGCCCGGGCCGCCGGGCGGACGGCGGAGCAGGCGCGGGCCGCGGGAGCCCTCGGCCTGCCGTTCCTGGTCTACCCCGCGCCTGCCGACGGCCTCCGCGCTCGCTGCGCGCAGGAGTTCGCCGCGATCAACGCCGCACGTGGACGTCCGCGCGATGCGTCTCTGCCCGAGCCGGAGCGGGCCCGCATCCGTGGCGAGGTTGCGCGCGGGATGTTCACCGAGGCCTACGGCCGACCGCCGGCCGACGCCCGCGAGCTGTCGGGGTTCCTCGCCCGGGCCTCCCGGCTGGCGACCCGCGCGGTGGCCGGCTACGACCTGACCTTCTCCCCGGTGAAGTCGGTCTCGGCGCTGTGGGCGCTGGCGCCGCGGGAGGTGGCCGAGCGGGTCGAGACCGCCCACGCCGCCGCGGTCGCCGACACCCTGGCCTGGCTGGAAAAGCATGCCTGCTTCACCCGGCTGGGCGCCGGCGGGGCGCGGCAGGTGGAGACCACCGGGCTGATCGCGGCGGTGTTCACCCACCGCGACTCGCGCGCTGGGGATCCGGATCTGCACACCCACGTGGCGGTGAGCAACAAGGTGCAGACCGACGACGGGCGGTGGCGAGCCGTGGACGGACGGGTGCTGTACAAGGCCAACGTCGCCGCCTCGGAGCACTACAACACCCGGCTGGAGGCCCACCTGGTCGCGGGGCTGGGAGTGCACTTCGCCGAGCGCCCGGGCCGGGAGCCGGGCAAGCGGACGGTCCGCGAGGTCGTCGGTGTCGACTCCGGGTTGCTCACCACCTGGTCCTCGCGGCGGCAGGCGATCGACGTCCGTCGCGGGCAGCTGGCGGCTGGCTTCCAGGCCGAGCACGGCCGGCCGCCGACGACGAGTGAGGCGATCGCGCTCGCCCAGCAGGCCACGTTGGAGACGCGGGAGGCCAAGCACGAGCCGCGCTCGCTGGCCGAGCAGCGGGCGGCCTGGCGGAAGCAGGCCCTGGGCGTCCTCGGGAGCCCGTCGGACCTGGCCGCCATGCTCGACCGCGTACTGGGCCGGGCTCCGGCGCCGCGCCCGTCCGGTGTCCCCGAAGTCTGGGTCCGATCGGCTGCGGCCACGGTGCTGGCGACGGTGAGCGGGCAACGGGCGAGCTGGCAGTTCTGGCACGTGTGCGCCGAGGCCGAGCGATTGGTGCGCGCCGCCGGCCTGGCCCCCGGCGACGTCGACCGCGCGGTGTCCCGGGTGACCGAGACGGCGCTGTCCCCCGCGCTGTCCGTTCCGCTGGGGGCACCGGATGCGGTGGTCGAGCCACCGGAGCTGCGCCGCTCGGACGGCGCCAGCGTCTACACCGTCGCCGGCGCCCAGCGCTACACCAGCCGGGCGGTGCTGGACGCCGAGGCTCTGCTGGTCACGGCCGCCGGGCGCACGGATGGGCGCCGCGCGGACCCGGCCGTCGTCGAGCTGGCGCTGCTGGAGGCCACCGCTAACGGCACCGAGCTCAACCCCGGGCAGGCGCAGCTGGTCCGCGATCTGGCTGGCAGCGGCGCCCGGGTGCAGTTGGCTGTTGCTCCGGCCGGGGCCGGGAAGACCACCGCGCTGGCGACCCTGGCCCGAGCCTGGACCGCCGGTGGCGGGACGGTGCTCGGGCTGGCCCCCTCCGCGGTCGCGGCCGCCGTGCTGCGCTCTGCCCTGGCTGGCCGCTGCGACACCCTGGCCAAGCTGAGCTGGTCCCTTGACGCAGGCACACCGCCCGACTGGGTGGCCGGCATCGGGCCGGGCACGCTGGTCGTCGTCGACGAGGCCGGCATGGCCGGCACCGTGGAGCTGGCCCGTGCCGTGGAGCACATCCTGAGGCGCGGCGGCAGCGTCCGACTGGTCGGCGATCCGCAGCAGCTGACCGCGGTGGCCGCCGGGGGGGTGCTGGGCGAGATCGCCGCCACGCACGGCGCGGTGACGCTCACCCAGCTGGTGCGCTTCGCCGAACCGGCCGAGGCTGCGGCCACCGTCGCCCTCCGCGATGGTGACACCACCGGGCTGGGCTTCTACCTCGACGTCGGCCGGGTGCACGTCGGGGATCTAGTCACCTGCGCCGAGCAGGCCTATGCCGCGTGGGCCGCCGACCGCGCCGCCGGCAAGGACGCACTGCTGCTGGCGGCCACCCGCGAGGTCGTGGCGCGGCTGAACGAGCGGGCCCGTGCTGACCGGCTGGTCCACTCCCCCGGCCCACCGGGCCCCGAGGTCGTCCTGGCCGACGGCACCCGGGCCGGCGCGGGCGATGCCGTGATCACTCGCCGCAACGACCGGACCCTGCCGCTGGGCGCCAGCGACTGGGTGAAGAACGGCGACCGCTTCACCGTGCACGCCGTCGGTGGCGACGGCGCCCTCGCCGTCGTCCACACCGGCACCAAGCGACGACTCACCCTGCCGGCAGCCTACGTCGGCGAGCACGTGCGGCTGGGCTACGCGGCTACCGTGCACGGCGCCCAGGGCGTCACCGCCGACACCTGCCACACCGTGCTGACCGGGGCCGAGAGCCGGCAACTGCTCTACGTCGCGCTCTCCCGCGGCCGCAGCGCCAACCACCTCTACCTCTCCACCGTCGGGGACGGCGATCCGCACAGCATCATCACCCCCGCCGCCGTGCACCCGCCGACCGCGACCGACCTGCTGGTGGCCATGCTGGCCCGCGACGACGCTCAGGCCTCGGCCACCGGCGCCCGCCGGGCACTGGCCGACCCGGCCGGGCAGCTGCGCACCGCCGCCGTCCGGTACGCCGACGCGCTGCGCTTCGCCGCCGAGCACCGCCTCGGACCGGAAGTTGCAGAAGAACTGGAGGGCGCCGCCGAGTACCTCCGGCCCGGGCTGACCGCCGCGCCGGCCTGGCCGACCCTGCGCGGGCACCTGGCGCTGCTGGCCCTCTCCGACACCGACCCCGTCGCCGCGCTGACCACTGCCGCCGGGATGCGGGAACTGGACAGCGCCGCCGACCCCACCGCCGTCCTGGACTGGCGGCTGCCCGCCACCGGCCCGCCCGGTCCGCTGCCATGGTTGCCCGCCGTCCCCGCTGCGCTGGCCGAGGATCCGCACTGGGGCCCCTACCTGGCCGCCCGCGCCGCTCTCCTCACCGACTGCGCAGCCCGGGTCGCCGCCACGGCCGCGACCATGACACCGGCCACCGCACCCGGCTGGGCCCGCTCCCTGCTGGCCGACGACCGAGCCTCCCTGCGCGCGGACCTCGCCGTCTGGCGCGCCGCCACGGACATCCCGGCCGACGACCGGCGACCCACTGGACCGCCGCGGTTTCCGACCGCCGAACGGAGCCACCAAGCCCAGCTCGACCAGGCCCTCGCCGTCACCCCCACCGCGGGCCGGTCGGTGTGGGCGGCCCTGGCCGACAGCCTCGACCCCCGTATCCGCCGCGACACCCACTGGCCGGCCCTGGCCGAGCAACTCACCGCAGCCGACCGGGCCGGCCTGGACGCCGCCGGTCTGTTCGCCGCCGTCGCCGCCCAGCGGCCACTGCCCGACGACCTGCCCGCTGCCGCCCTGTGGTGGCGGCTCGCACCCCACCTGGCCCCCGTGACCGTGCCTCCCATTGGCCCTGCCGCCGGAGCGTTGCGCCCGGAGTGGTGCGCCGTCCTCTTCGGGCTCCTGCCCGCCGAGCGGACTCAGCCCATGCTCGGCGCCCCGGCCTGGCCGGCGCTGGTCGCTGCGGTCACCACCGGCATCCGCGCCGGTTGGGCCCCCGCCGACCTGCTCGGCGCCGCCATCGCCGGCCTGCCTGCGACGGTGACTGCCGACCCGGCCGGCGACGAGGTCGCCGAGGCCCTGGTGTTCCGTGTCGCCGCACTAACCGACCCCGCACCGATCGACGTCCTCGAGCCGCTGCCGGCCGACCTGCAGCCACCCGACGACGCGCACCTGTTGCCGCCCGTGGACGCCTCCACGACCGCCACCGTCCACCCGGCGGGCGTGCTGTCCGGCGACGAGGACGTGCCATTCGACCCCGACTACGACACCCTTCCCCTGGCAGCCGCGCCGCGGTTCTCCACCCCGAACCCGATTACCTCCACCGGCGCAGTCGATGCCGGCGACGACGCGGACTACCTGCTCGAGCAGCACTTCTGGGCCACCGCCGCCGTCCCTCGCGACCGGCTGATCGCGCTCAACACTCAGGCCGCCGCATTCTTCACCGACCGCTACGTCACCTCGTGGGCACCGGGCTACCTGCGCGAGCGGCTGGGTACCGACCTCACCGCCGATCCGCGGTTCAGCCCCGGCTACGCCCCCGCCGGCTGGACCGCGCTCGTCGACCACCTGCGCGGCCTCGGCGCGACCGAGGACGAGCTCCTCGCTGCCGGCTTGGCTCAGTGCGCCCGCACCGGAGCGCTGATCGATCGGTTCCGGGACCGGCTCACCTTCCCCATCCACGACCTCCAGGGCACCGTCGTCGGCTTCATCGCCCGCCGCAATCCCACCGCACCCCACGACGGACCCGCTGGGCCCAAGTACCTCAACACCCCGGGTACCGACCTGTACCGGAAAGGCGAGCACCTGTTCGGCCTCCACGAGGCCCGAGCCGCCCTGACCGCAGATGCCACCCCAGCCCTCGTCGAGGGACCGCTGGACGCCCTCGCCCTCGCCCTGGCCGGTGCCGGGCAGACCGTCGGCGTCGCCACCCTCGGCACCGCCCTCACCGACCGGCAAGCCGACCTGCTCCGCCCCTACATCCGCGGCGGCGACGGGCCCGGCATTCTCGTGGCCACCGACAACGACCCACCCGGACGACAAGCAGCCGAGCGCATCTACTGGCAGCTCACCACCCGCGGCGACGACCCGCGACGACTCGCCCTCCCCGACGGGCTGGACCCGGCCGACCTCCTCCACCGCGACGGCCCCACCGCGCTGCGGACGGCCGTCGACACCTCGAGCAGCCTCGCCGACAGCCTGCTCGACGCACGACTCACCCCGGCTGCGCACGACCGGAGCCCCTCGGACATCCACACTGCGCTGCGCGACGCGGCCGCCGTCATCGTCGCTCTACCGCCGGGCCGGTGGCTGGCCCACATCGACCGGGTCACCGAAGTCCTCGGCGTGCCGCCCGGCACCGTCCACAGGGCCGTGCTCGACACCGAACCGATCACTGCAGCGCCTCGCGGGGCCACGACTGGCCCCCAACGGACGTCCCGGTTGACGCCCCCATCCGAGGATCGTCATCGGACGGGTCTTACGGGACGGCCATCGCATGGCACACGACCTGACCTGCACCATTCCCGTTAGGGGTTCGCCTTGCGGTGCGGAGGAGCCCGCTGAGTAGGCACGGGGCGAAGGAGTATCAGGAGGGCTGGGTCGGTCTCATCATGAAAGCCGGTGCTATTGGCGCGGCGGAGGTGGGCCCGTGTGGCTGTTCGTCAGCTACTCGCGCAAGGACGAGACTGCGGTTCAGGAGCTGGTCTCAGACCTCGAACGGGCTCACCTGTCGGTGTGGCACGACCAGGAGCTCCGGGGTGGCGACCCCTGGTGGCAGGACATCCTGCGCCGGATCCGTCAGTGCGACGTGTTCCTGTTCCTCCTATCCCACAGGTCCCTGGCCTCCAAGGTGTGCCTGGCCGAGTTGTCCTACGCACGAGCGCTGGGTCTGCCGATCGTGCCGGTGCAGGTCGGCCCCGTGGGCAACCTCCGGGTCACCCCGGTCGCCGACATGAAGGTGGTCGACTACCAGGAGCGGACGCTGGCCCACGCGGTGGAGCTGCTCAACGCCATCCAGCAGGCCGCGAGCGAGCGAGGTCGGCTGCCCGAGCCCCTGCCGGAGCCACCCTCGGTCCCGTTCGAGTACCTGCTCCGGCTCGGGACGGCTATCCGAGCGGAGCAGCTGACACCCGACCAGCAGGGGGACTTCATCCGTCAACTGCGCGAGGTCCTGGAGACGGAGGACGACGAAGGGGTCAGGGACGACGCCCGCGAGCTGTTGCGTGCCCTCCGCAGGAGACAGGACATCACTCACCGCAACGCCCAGGCGGTCGACCGGCTGCTCGCCGATTCGACGGCCCGCGAAACCCCTGTGCGGCTGTTCGTCAGCTACTCCCGGCAGGACGAGGTCGCGGTCCGGGACCTCGTCGTGTACCTGGATCGGGCGAGCCTCTCGGTGTGGGCGGACCGGGACCTCCAGGGTGGAGACCGGTGGTGGCAGGAAGTCCTGCAGCAGATCCGGGAGTGCGACGTCTTCCTGTTTGTCCTGTCCGACCACTCCCTGGCCTCGAAGCCCTGTGTGGCCGAGCTGTCCTATGCGCGGGCCCTGGGCCTGCCGATCCTCCCGGTGCTTATCGGCGACATAAAGGATCTCCACCTCACACCTGTCGCCGATGTACGGATCGCGGACTACCGGCACCGCACGCTGGCCGAAGGCATGGCACTCCTCGACGCTATCCGGGACGCGGCGCAGGACCGCCGCCCGTTGCCCGACCCCCTGCCGAAGCCTCCCACGGTCCCGTTCGCGTACCTGCTCCGCCTGGGCTCGGCGATCGGCGCGGCACATCTGACGCTGGATCAGCAGGCGGAGTTCATCGGCCAGTTGCGCGAGGCCCTGGAGACCGAAGACGACGAGAACCTCAGGGAGACTGCACGCGAGTTTCTGCTAGCACTGAGAAGCAAACCCTATCTGGCGCGCCGCAACTTTGATGCGGTTGACCGGCTGCTAGAAGAGCTCGACGCCTCCGTAAGCTCGCCAAAATACGTAGGCGCACCCGCCCGGGACTACGGGAAAGCGTTCCTCTGTCACTCATCCGGGGATAAGGAGCGAGTTCGCGACTTGTATCTCCGATTGAGGGGTGACGGAGTTCCATGTTGGTTCGACGAGGAGGAGTTGCTGCCCGGACAGGACTGGGAGAGCGAAATCAGGAAGGCTATCCGCACCTGCCAGTATGTACTCGCCTGCCTGTCGCAGGCCTCAATCACCAAGACGGGCTATGTGCAAAAGGAGCTCAAGTACGCCCTGGATGTTGCCGACGAGCAGCCCCCAAACTCGATCTTCCTGATTCCAGTTCGCCTTGAGCCCTGCGAAGTACCCGATCGACTCAAAAAGTTTCACTGGGCCGATCTCTATAACCCTAACGGCTATCAGCGGCTACTGAAATCACTGGCTTTCAACCAGGATACGTCCGTGGCTACGCCAAGCGGTGAGTGGTCGGTCCAATAGTTCGTGTCCTGATAACCATTGTTGCATCGGCTGCGGCCAACGCCTCCCTGACTCACTCTCATAGGCATGTCTCAGCGTGCTCCCATGTACCTCACAGGGCCGGGCCTCACGACGCCAGTAGCTCCCCTCCGAGCAGCGTCGACCAGGCTGGTGGGTCGTGGCTCCATGTGAAGCCGGTCTTAAGCACGGACACGATCCCGGCCACCGCAGCGCGATCATCGATCGCTCCGCGCCCTGGATGGCGATGACGACGACCCGGCCGCGCCAGTAGCGGAGCGACCCGCTCCACAGCACCTCGGGCACGAACTCCTCAGTCACCCAGACCGGCTTGCTCGCATCAGCGACGACTTACGGCAGCCAAGCCGCTGTCATCCGAAAGCGATCTTCAAGAGTGGAAGGGAGCCGCGCTCCGGCCGAACGCGGCAACTTCCTGCTCAAGACGACGTTCAAGGCGCTGCGCCGGGTCAGCCTCTGCCCCTGGCGTATCGGCGCGATTACCGCCGCAGCCCTCGTCCTACTCCACCACGTGCACGGCCGCACCACATGATCACCGGGCAGCGAAGCCGTTACTGGGAATGGCTCAATGACGTCATCTGCAAGATGACGTCAGCGCCGTCCTCAGGCCCTGCTTGGTGTGGGCAAGGTCTGCGCCGCTCAAGCGATGCAGGACGCGGCGTCGTTCGGGAGGTTCCCCCAACTAAGCCGGCTCACCCTCACCGATAGGCTCGAGCGACGTCTCAATACTTGCTATGTCCCAGCCCCCAGCCGTGAAGGTCACGTAAATCGGCTTCTCATTGCGAACTAGATCAATGACGCGCGGGTAGTCCTCCGCCAGGTAGTGGCAAGAAATATAGCCAGCCGGGGGGCCAACACTGTCGGAGCTGGGCATTGTCGTAGCGCTACGATGAAAATATGCTGCACCGATAAGACTACCGTCGTCTCTTCGCATACCTATGATTGCTCTATACGCGTAGTTCGACGCATTCATACCACCGCCGTAGTAGGCAACGTCATACTTCTTGATTTCTTCTGTTGGCATGGGCGCGCTCCCTCGAGATTTCGGCACCAGGACTGCGAAAAATGCTAGGTACTTTGGACGCTCGCTAACCTGGGTAGAAGTGTGCCAGGTCACGCGCCTAGCAGCAAGGACCACTCCACGCACGCGGCTCGTCCGAACCTATCCATGAGACGGGTGCTACAACTGTCCAACCAATCTGCGCACCCGCCTTACCACGGCGGATCTCGAGGCGATAGCACAACCGAGCGCTGCTCGTCGATTCCAACGCTCACAGCAGCGGATCGAGATCGCCAGACGCCGCGCACCCCGTTCCTACGCACGTCAACGCATAGTCGACGGCAGTGCGGTACTCCGGCGTCCGCCGGGCGCCGACTGACCGACGATGAGCGCTGCCTCAACCTGCTGCACGAGGCCGTCCTGCCGCACGTTATCGAGCGCCCCTGCAACCTTGTCCCACTCCGCTCGGCCGTCCAGTGGCTCGAATTCGGAGGGACTGGCGGCCATGAGCAGGATCCGCGGCGGAGGCTTGACCGACAGCGGCCGGATCCGGCCCGGCAGACCCTCGCCCTGACCCGGCACGCCGCTCGGTGGTGGCACCCAAACGCCTCCAGCTATGCGCTGCTCTCCATCGCCGGACGTCTCGCCACGACCGGCCGACGGGCGTGCGGGTCTCTGTCGCATTCCTGGGCCCGGCACAGCGCGCCGGGGCGGATCAGCCCCGACCCGCCGCCGACGAGGGCGGCCATCGTGGCCGAGTGGTGCGGCGCCTCGAACGTCGGCCGGGTCACCAGCGGGGCGTCCGGCGGCAGCGTCCCGGCGACCGAGTGGATGGCGGTGACCTCGAGCGCCTCCTGCTCGTCGAGGGCGGGCAGCAGTCCGGGCAGCCGCTCGGCGAGCATCGTCTTGCCCGCACCTGGCGGTCCGCTGAGGAACAGGTGGTGACCGCCGGCGGCCGCGACCTCCACCGCCCGGCGGCCGATCGGCTGGCCGACGACGTCGCCCAGGTCGGGCCCGGGCGGCGCCGGCGGCAAGGACCCGCGGGTGTGCCGAGGCAGCGGCGTCCGGCCCGCGAGGTGGGCGACCACCTCGGCGAGCGTGCCGACGGCCAGCACCTCGACCCCCTCGACCAGTGCGGCCTCCCCGGCGTTGCCGGCCGGCACCACCACGGTCGGGTGGCCGGCGCGAGCGGCAGCGAGGACGGCCGGCAGCACACCGCGGACGGCGCGCACCGAGCCGTCGAGCCCCAACTCGCCGAGGAGCACCAGCCGGCCCACCGACTCGGCCGGCACCGCGCCGTCGGCCGCCAGGACCGCCGCCGCCAGCGCCAGGTCAAAGTCACGGTTAGGACACGCGTACATCGCGGCGGCGCGGGGTGTGTCGCCGTCGCCGGCCTGCTAATCCTGAGTGCGGTCCTGCCGGAACTCGACCAGCGCCTGGACCTGGGCTTCCAGGCCGCCGAAGAAGTTCGTCACGGTGAGCATCTCGCGGTGTACGGCAGCGACGTCGACGCGGTCGGAGATGAACGCCGTCTGCAGGCGCGTCAGCGCGCGCGAAGTGGTCACCGCATCGCGGGAGGTGTCGGGCCACAGGTCCGTCAGCACCCAGGCCAGGTCGGCCCACTGCTCAAAGACGTCTCCGGGACCGAGCTCGAACGGCTCCTCGGTCAACGGCTGCAGGTCCTCCACGAGCCCGGCCAACGAAAGCCGCAGGTACTCCCGCCACGCCTCGAGGAACCGGTAGACGACCCACTCCGCGGCCGGATAGCCGGCGCGCATCCGGGCGTATAGCAGCGCGGCCTCCTGCCGGGCACCCGCCAGCTGCTCGTACCGCCCCTGCGGCCCGTCCCACCGCAACGCCACCGGGTGCGCCTCCGACGCGGCAGGCGCCACCGACTCCGGATCCTCCGTCACACCCCGGGACCGTAGAGGTCGCAGGCGACACCACCCGGCTGCATCCACAGGCCCGGTCCACCGGACAGACCGAGCGCCCGGTGGTCGCGGCTCGGTCACCCGACCGGCGGAATGCTGTCCGCGCCGGGCGCTCGCCGCGGACCTGACGGGGCGCCGGGGGACTCAGGACCTCGGCTCGCAGGTGCGTACCACGAGGCCCTCGAGGGTCCCCCGTACGCCGCCGAGCGCGCCCTCGCGCGAGGAGTCGAAGCGCAGGCGGTAGGCGGCGACCACCTGGGCACCGGCCAGGCGCGGTTCGGCGGACCGCACGAGCCGGCCGCACAACCGGCCCTCCATCACCCCGGTCTCGCCGCACCTCTGGCACTCGTCGAACACCGGCGCGCGATGCGTGCCCTCGTTCGTCAGCCCCGCCAGGGTGCCCTGGACGAGGCCGATCTGGCAGCGCCACGAGAAGGTCGCGGTGTGCATGCCGCGGCGGGTCCCATCGCCATCGACGTACACGGTCGCCAGGTCGACGCTGCGCAGCTCGCCGTCGAACAGCCGGCCGACGTCCGAGTCGCAGTCGTGGGGGCGCAGCGAGAGCTCGAGGTCCTGGTCGGTCGTGAGCGTCCGGCAGTCATCCTCCGGACAGACGTGCTGCTGCCCTTCGGGGCGCGAGAGCTGGCCCTCGGCGTCCTTGGACAGCTCGTAGAGGCACACTTCTGCCGCGAAGATCTCGGCGGGCGTGGCGGAACAGAGGTCGTACGGGTCGCGGGTCGTCATGGGTTCCTCCCCAGTCGGTGCTCACGAAGGGGAGGTCCGGCCGACCGGACCTGATACGCGTCCGATCCGCCTGCTCGATGGGACGAAACGCCATCGCTGCTCAGGTGACGGCACGGTGACCCGCCCGTGACGACCAGGGCCTACCGTCCCGCAGCACGTGCCGGGCGGAAGAGCCGTCATCACCGGGGCCAGGTCTGGCGCCTGGTCCCGGGCGGCCCCGGAATGGCATGGGGGCCACATGCGACTCGACCGGGTCGAGATCAAGGTGAATCTCAGCGGCGACCAGGCGACGTCAGTCGTGGAGAGGCTCGAGCTACCGCCAGCAGAACAGCCGTGGCGGATCTACTTCTGTGAGGACGTCGCCAGGGGCGTGTCTGCCGCCACCCCGTTGAAGGATGCGGGAGCGATCCTGCGGGCCCGGCACAGGCCGGACAGGAGGGACGACAGCACGATCAAGCTGCGCCCAGGCCGGCGGTCGCAGCTCACCGACGACTGGCTCGAGGCCGAGGAAGGAGAGGACTGGGAGCTCAAGGTCGAGGCCGACTGGTCCGCTGGACGACGGGTCCTCGCCATCTCGAACACCGCCGACCGCCCCGACGACGTCGTGGTCGATGCCGGCCACGGACGGCGGCCGGCCACGAGCCTGTTCACCGAGTCGCAGGAGGCCTTTCTGCGGGACTGCTCCCCGATCGGGATCAACCTCGGGACCCTCACCGTGCTGCCGCCGGTGACGGCGACGCGATGGGACACCGTCGAGAAGGCGCCCGGCGACCTGGACGTCCGAGCCGAACGGTGGACGGTCGACCACCTGGATTTCCTCGAGCTGTCGACCGTCACCAAGCAGCTGGCCGACGCGGAGTCGAGACAGTCGGCGTTGGTCGACTACGTCGACTCCCTCGGTCTCACCGTCGACACGGCCCCGGAGTCCAAGACCGATCGGGTGCTCAAGCACCTCGTGGAGCGGGCCCTCGGCGTCGGCTGACCGGGGCAGAGTACGTCCCGGCGACGGATTCCTCGCGGCGCCGACCCCGAAGCACCGTGCCCACTCTCACGAATTCACAGCCACCTAGTCAGGGAGGCCATCCAACGGAGCGGCGAGCACCGGCCCTCAGTGGCCGGTGTCGAGCGCCGGGCTCAGTGGAGGCTCTGAACTGATGCACCGACGGGTGTCGGTCGACCAGGTCGGGCGCAAGGCGGGCGCCCGCCCACGCCGCTGGCCACGGTGCTCCAGCACCAAGCGGCGGCCGACAGGGCCTGTGGACAGCCGCCGGCCGGGTCGCCAAGTCGTGCCAGGGTGACCTCCGTGCCCGGCCGGGCCACGTGCCGCGGCCCCCGTTGGCGAGGTCGAAGACTCACCGTCCGGCGTGGGCGCGCGTCCCGAAGCGCAGCCGGGCACCCTGCCCTTCAGCTGCGGCGGCGGGCTCCTCGCCGGCGGCCTACCCCTGATCGGCGGCGGCTTGGCGGCGCGACTTCTTGAGCTCGACCACCTGACCGGTGCGCGGGCGCCTGAGGCGCTACAGCTACATGCTCTTGCGGGCTGCGGCGAGGGCCCACGGCACGACGAGGGCGTCAAGCTAGCTGACCTTTATGTGCGCCCGTGACCAGAGCGTTACCCGAGCATGGGCCACTAGGGTCGGGAAATCTCCTTACGGTCCCTGTACCAGCGATACGCGGCTTCTAAGGGCTCCAGGACCGCCCGGCCCTTGACGCGGTCGCGGTACCAGTCGCTCTTGACCTTGTAGTTCGGGCGGATGTCTTCGTGGGCCCGCCAGTACCAGCCTCCACCGAATGAGCTTGCGCCGAAGGGCTGGAGCCCGAAACCGGCGTTCTTGGCGAACTCCACGAGGTCGTGCGTCACGGCTCCCCGCGCGAACGTCAGGGCAACGGCTGTCTGACCGCCTTCACCCTTGGCCGCGCACTGGACCCGCTTGGCCTTACCGATCTCCCTTCTCAAGACCTCCCAGAGGTCGTACATCGTGTGGAGCACCGCAACCACCGCATCAGGGGTCTCCGTCTCCGACGTCGGAGAGGCAGCCCGCACCCGCTTCATCGCTGCGTCCAGACGCCGCCAGCGGGGAACGAGAACGTCGGGGGTTGCGACCATGACCAGACGGTAACTGAGGTCCCACCACATGGTGACCGCCATGGGGAGCTCGCCGATCACTACCCCTCCCGGGTAGCGGTCCCTCCTCCCAGGGGCTGCACGGCACGCTCCTCGCTCCAAGGGGCTGCGTGGCACGCTCCTGACCCTGAGGGCTTTCCTCAGGGCACAAGACTCACCGGAGGATCAATGAGAATCGCCGTCCTCACTCTGGCTGCCGTCGCCCTAGCCCGGATCTTTCACGGTCATAATCATCTCGATGACCGTCGGGGTTCTTGTCCCGCGTGGCCGTGAGAATCGCATCTGGGTGTGACAGATCGGCCGAGGTCGCTCGGGTGGGCGCCGGTTCCACGGTCCGGGCATTGCTGGAGTGGGGACGGGGAGCCCGGCTGTCAGCCCGGCGCCGGGGCCGCGGCTGGCCCGCTCCGCCGGGCGAGGGCGTCGAGGGCCTGCAGGGCGAGCGCGGTGAACGGTGCGGTGGCGGCCAGGTGCAGCAGCCGGCGGCGGCCGGTGCGGGCGTGCCGGGCCGGGATCGAGAGCAGTCGCAGGCGCTTGGGTTCCCAGCATCGGGCGGCGGTGCCGGTCAGGGCCAGGGTTTGCATCCAGGCGACCAGGTCGGCGGCCAGCGCGGCCGGGGCGTCGGCGGCCAGTGCGTCGATCAGCCGGGTCACCGTCGGATCTGAGGCGACCAGTCCGAAGACCTCCGGGGCGCCGCGCAGCTGCGCCACATCGGCCAGGCACTCTCCGCCGACCGCGAGGCTGACTGCGAGATCGGGCTGCACCTTGCCCGGATCGTGCAGCGCGGTCGGTCGCCGCCACGGCCCGAGCGCGTCGGACAGAGCACTGACCAGGCCGACGGTCTGCGCGGTCTGCACCAGCAGTACCGCGCCGGCGTTCGGCACGACGCTCGAGCCCTGCCCGTCGACTGCCAGGGCCGGGTACGGCCCACTACGCTGCTTCACCAGAAAGGTGCTCCCGCCCTCGCGCTGATCAGGTCCTAGACAACCCGATCCTTGCAGGTCAGGATCACCTTCCGTATTGCCGGAACGCCTCAACCGATCACGCGCGATGAAAGCCCCGGGCTAGGGACGGCGAGCGGCGGCAGGTTCCGCTCGCCGCCGCGTTGAGCGAGTTCTTGCCGTTTGTGGTCCGACGCTGAGGTCGAGCGCGTCACCACCGCACCTGGGCGCGCAGGCTCCGTCCGGGGACGCCGACCACCGTCCGGGTCCACCGCCCAGGGAGACGACCGCGGACGTGAACTTTTGGTGAACCGCCCCATGCGCGGAGCAAGCGCTCCCGACACGCCGAAGCCGCTACGTAGGGTCCGCGGCGACCGAGACACGCGTCGCCGACCAAGCCATCGCTACGAGGCGGGCACACATGGTCGTAGAACTCACTGGCAAGTACGCGCTCGTGACCGGCGGATCCCGCGGTATCGGACGGGCGATCACCCTGGGATTGGCTCGGCACGGGGCCACCGTCATGGCCTGCTACCGCAACGGTGGCGAAGCGGTGGACAGCCTGGACAAGGAGCTGGAACAGATCGGCGGCGACCACCGTCTGATGCCGGCCGACGTGACAGCACCAGACGCGGTGGAGGAGCTCACCGAGGAGTGCCGCGAGCGCTTCGGCGCCCTGGACGTCGTGGTGAACAACGCGGGCGTGACCAGCAGGGCCCCCATCGCGCAACTCCCGCTGGCCGAGTGGCAGCGCGTCATGGACACCAACCTCACCGGCGCCTTTCTGGTGACCCAGAAGGCTCTGCCACTCATGGGACCCGGGGCGTCGATCGTGAACATCGGCTCCCGTGCGGCCCGTGCGGGCATGCCGGCGTCGGGCCACTACACCGCCACCAAGGCGGGGCTGGTGGGGTTGACCCGCTCCCTGGCCAAAGAGCTGGGTCCGCGCGGCATCCGGGTCAACGTGGTGGCCCCCGGGGTGATCGACACCGGCGAGGAGCAGAACGCGCCCCCCGAGGCGCGCACCGCCATCGCAGCGCGCACCGGAGGCCTCTCGGCACTGGGCCGGCGCGGTTCTCCGGACGAGGTGGCCGGGGCGGTGGTGTTCCTGGCCAGCGACCTGTCCACCTACCTGACCGGCGCGACCATCGACGTCGACGGCGGCATCTGACCCGGCTCTGCGGACGGAGTGAAGGGCATGAGGACCGAGCGCCCACCGGACTGGGCCGGCACCGGAGTACAGGAGCGCCTCCCCCGTGGGGATGACGGTCACCCGCGGCGGACGGCGGTGATGGTGCAGCTGACCGACGCCGACCTCGCGGCCCTGCAGGCCCAGGCCCGGGCGGAGCACCGTCCGGCGGAGGACGTGGCCGCCGACGCGGTGCGTGAGTACACGGCCCGTTCCGCGCAGCGCGTCCGGGTCCAGGCCGCCACCGAGCGCGTGGTGCAGCGGTACGCCGAGGCCCTGCGCGAGTTGGCGGGGCGGTGAACTACCTCGACCCGGGCGACCTGTTCCGAATCGCCGAGGCGGCCATCGGCTCCCCGCCGACCGTGCGCAACCCCGGTCTGATGGGCTCGGCCGCCACCCGACCGCAGGCTGTGGTCCACGGCCAGGAGAGCTACGCGACCGTGCACAGGAAGGCGGCTGCGCTGCTGCACGCGCTGCTGCGCACCAATCCGCTCGCCGCCGGCAACCAGCAGCTGGCCTGGGCGGCGACCGCCGTGTTCCTCGACGTGAACGGGGAGCCGGCGACGCTCGCCCAGCGCGACGCCGTCGACCTGGTGACCGGGGTCGCGAACGGTTCCATCGACGACATCGACGTCATCGCCGACCGGCTGGCAGGGGCGGGCGCCGGGGCCTGATATCTCGAGGCCTCACCGGGTCGGCGGTACGGGGAGGACACCGCGACCTGGCTCAGCCGGAGGAGCACAGCGTTCAGCGACGAGCGACTCACCCGCTCTCGCCGTGCTCGTGGTCTTCGGGCTGGCGCTGCCTCGTCTCGACGTCATCCCGCTGGGCCGAGGACGGCGGCCCGGCGCCTACCTCGGTGGCCACGGTCACGCCGGACGGGCCGGGCCCGGAGCCGTTCCGCATCACTGAGGCAGGCGGCTCTCACACAGCTGCTCGGCGTGCTGTATGCCCTCGCGAGGTGCGAGCTGAGCACCTCGCGTGGGCACACGTCGTCATCACCGACCGGCATCAGACGGTGAAGCAGGACACCCTCGGGGTGGTCGAACGACGCTGATGAGCGTCGGATCGAGGCCGCGGCACTGCTCGGTACCGATAAGCCGGCAGCCGAAGCATCGTGATCGGTGCGTGGGCAACATATGAGTTCCGAAACGTCCATCGCCCGCTACACCAGCGGGCGCAGCGCCTCGAAATCCAGCAGAACCTTCAGCTGGACGGCTCGACCGAGCGCCCGCGTCGGCGGGAGCTCGAGAAGGCCGGGCTGATCGAGCGCAACGGCAACAAGCGCGGCGGCTCGGCGGTGTGGGTCCTCACCGACCTCGGCAAGCAGGCGGCAGGGCGATGATCGAGCGCCTCAAGGATGCTGCTGCCACGACAGTCCTTTGGACCGGCATCGCCGTCTTCGTCGGCGGCCTGGGCTACGTCGCCTGCCAGCACCTGACCTGAACGTAGTGACGGACGACGAAACAGAGCGGGACCTCTGGCGGCCCCCCAAGCACAGCGATGCCCGAAAGGCGCGGAACCTTCAGAACATCCGGGAAACCCGCCAGATACTCAGGAGCGCGGCGGCTGATCCTCGACGGCACGCACCCGGTGCGACGGCAACCACCCACGTCCATCAGCCCAGAAGCCAGGACTGAACTCCCGCTCCCGGGAGCACAACCCTCGCCACTGCTGCCCTCATCTCGCCCTCACCCTGAACAACCACCTGACCTCGACGACGGGCGGTCGAGTGGATGAGGGAGTTAGGCGCCGGTGAGCACCACCCTGTTTCCGTCCGGGTCCTTCAGCTGCAGAACGCGGCTTGAGGTGACCTGTTGCGGGCCGTCGTGCCCGATGCCGGCATCGCTCAGGCGCTTGGCTTCGGCGTCGAGGTCATCGGCGCTCAGGATAATCGATGAGCGACCGCAGCGGTCCGGGTCCACCCACACCTGGACGCCGAAGTGTTGACCGAGGTGCCACTCGATCAGGCCGTGCATCGGTCTGCTGTCCGGTGAGCGGCCGATCAGCGTCGAGTACCAGGCCTCGGCGGAGGTCAGATCAGCGACGGTGGCTTGGGCGGGCACGCTAGTGAAGGCCACGGGGATCCTCCGGGCGGTCGGGGCCGCGGTGGACCGCAGCAGGAATGTCCGTACCTCAGTGACGACTGTTCGCCGACCACGGACTCATCTATTACGGGCAACCCTCCGCCCGCGGACACGCCGCCGTGCCCATCGAAAAACCCGTGTTCGGCTGGCCCTCAGCACCAAGGGGCCAGCGTCGCCCTTGCCGCCCCGCAGCCACGGGTCTCCAAGCTGTACGGCACGATGCAAGGTGTGACGGCCGGATCCCCCGAAAGCAGCGGGCCGCCGCCGCCTCACCCACGACGCCCCAATGCCGTGCTCGCGCGCCTCTATGACGCGCCGCCGTACCGGGACCCGTTGGCGTGGTGGACGCTCGCGGTCGTCGCGTTCTCGTTGGCAACGTTCATCACTTCGACGCAACCGAGCCCGTTGCCGAAGTGGCTCAATGTCGTGCTCGCCACGCTGGTCATGACGGGGCTTTTCGCGCTGCTCCCGGCTGTTGCCCGGCTGAAGGTCAGGCGCCTGGTGTGGCGCCGCCGACAACGAGCGCGTGAGCCGCTGCGCGCTGCCACCGGCGACAGCAAGGACGCCGCAAGCATCCTCGAGCAGTCGAAGCTAGATGCTGCCGCAGGCTCAACGAATCCCTCGTTGACCCCATCGACGCCCGCGCAGCCGCGTGTAGCTGCCTCGACTCCCCGCGCAGAACCGAGGTCAACGAGCGCGGCCGAGCGTCCCGCGCCGACCTTGGCAACGCCGCTGGCCGACGACGCCATTGCCACTTCGCCTGTCCTGCGCGCAGCTCGAGCCCTGCAGTACCCCGTCGCGCGCGCAGTCCGCGGGCTGCAGGCAGCACCAACGCCGAAGGACCAGTACGAAGCTCTTCTCGACGCCGCCGATGCGCTGACCATCACCGTCGGAGCGAGCGCCGCAGCTTGGCTTCGATTTGTGGGCGACAACTCTGACGAACTGACGGTGCTGCGCACGGCGTACGAGCGGGGCGTAACTCAAGGTTCTTGGCAGCGAGTTGCTCGACGAGCTGCCAAGGCGGCGGCCGACACAGAATCGGCGCCAGCTGGACTGGCCATGGTGACACGCAGGCCCCGTAAGAACGAGCGCAGCCTCCTCGAGCAGCTGGACGCCCTGACCCAAGAGCGCAACAAGTGGGCGCACGGCTCGCCCCCACGAACGGAGGTTGACGCCGCACAGCGCCTTGCGCGCCTCCTGCCCGTGCTGGAGTCAGCGCTCACGCAGGCCACGTTCCTCGCTGAAGTGCCTTGGTTCGTCACCAGGTCCAGCTCCTACCTGGTGCGTGAACAGCGCTTCGACGTATCAGTGGCAGCCGCTATGGGTGATCACCCCGAGTTCGAGCGCCGGCGACTGAGCTTTCAAGAGCCTCTCGCCGATGGCCGGTTCTACATGCTGGTGAACGGCGATACTCCCGTTGACTTAACGCCTTTCGTCGTCCTACAGCACTGTGACGTATGCAACTTCCACGAACTGTTCTATGCGGACAGACTCCCCGGCGGGTCGTCGACGGTTCTTAAGAGCTTCGGCAATGGGCATGTGAAGACCGATAAGACCCTTGACGAGGACATTCTCCTTCTCGGCAACTCTTCAGCAGCCGACTCCCCCAGTCAGACCTAAGCCCCGACACCTCGACGGGAGCAAGGGCCCCGCTTCGCCAGGTTCTGTCACCAACGAAACGGGGCCGTCTGAGGGCTAGTTGCCGGCGGCGCGGTACGCCTCCACCACCTCAGCGGGGATGCGACCACGCGATGAGACCTCGCGACCGTTCGCAGCTGCCCAAGCCCGGACGGCTCTGGGGTCGGTATCGGTGAAGGTACGGCGCGCGGAGGCGCGGCCCGTCTTGCTGGAACCTGTCTTCCGGGCCGCGTCGACGTACTTGCGAAGCGTCTCGCGCAGCTCGGACGCATTGGCGTCGGTGGGGTCGATTTCGTAGTCCCGGCCGTCAAGACCGAAGGCCACGGTGGTGTCCGCGGGCTCGTCGCTCAGGTCGTCCACCAGCATGACGTTTGTCTTCGTTGCCATGGCCAACATCTTCCGCGTACAGGCCAAGAAGTCAAGTGAGTCGGTCGAACGACCTATTGACCCAACCGGGGTGGCCGGAACTAACCTGCAACTGCAGTGAGTTCACCCATTGCACCGAAGACGTTCGAGAGTTCCATCCAGCATGCGGAGCACCACAACAGGCATGGCTGCTTCGTCGTCCTCTGTCGCCTCTGTGGCGAGACGTACTACGCGCACTACGCCCCGGACATGAGCTGGCGATCCCGCCACATGATGCTCGACCTCACGGTGGCTGCCCATGAGCGCATCTGCGTGGTCTACCAGGCCATGTGCATCGTCCAGGCGGTCGAGAAGTGAGCGCCGACGCCCAGGACTACACCGGTCCCCTCGACGTTCAAGCCGAGTCCCCGCCTTGCTCGGGCATGGGCGCAGGAGAAGAATCAAAGCGCTCAGCTGTCGCTGCGACACCGGCCGGTAGGAGGGCGTCATGCCGCACCGGAACGAAACCATGCTGCGTGATCTTTATGCGGCTGCGGCCGAGGGTGATGTGGAGCGGCTTCGGCAACTCGTTCATCCGGACAACGTGTGGCACGTGCCGGGGCGCAACGCCCTCACGGGCGAGTACAAGGGCATCGACGAGGTGTTGGGCCTCTTCGGCAGGCTCGCGTCGTTGACCGATGGCACCTTCCGGTCAGAGTTGCACGATGTCGTAGCGGGTGAGGACCACGTGGTCGGACTCCATGTCGAGCATGGCGAGCGGGCCGGGCGCTCACTGAATGCTCGTCTGGCTCTCATCGGACACGTGCGCGAGGGACGCTTGGTCGAGGTCTGGGAAGGCCACACCGATGCCGAGGCTTACGACGCCTTTTGGTCAGCCTGAACCGGAGATCCAGAGGTTCCGGCGCCTCACGTACTGCAGCCGTGGGGATGACTGCGGCATCGGCATCGCAGAAGTCTCATAGACGACGAAACGCGCAGCAGTTGACGAGATGACCTCGCTGTGAGCATTAGGCTTGACGGTGAGGACACTTGACGATGGCTGACGGCGACAAATGCGGGGCGAAGACCCAGAGCGGCGGGAAGTGCCGCAATCCTGCTGGCTTCCGCACTGACCACCTCGGCTACGGCAGTTGCTTCAAGCACTCCGGCGCGACGACCAACGGCAACAAGGCCGCGGCCCGCGCTCAGGTCATGGCCATGGCGACTGAGGCCGACGCCGAACCCTCCGAGGTGCTGCTGAAGGCCATCCGCTGTGACTGGGGCGCGGTCCAGTACGTCCAAGCCCGCCTTGCCGACCTGAACGTCCAGATCCTCGAGGCCGAGTCCGCCGAGGACCGTGAGGCAGCCTTCAACCAGATGGGACTCTGGCAGCAGGCCTACGGCGACTGGGTCGACCGCTCGGCTAAGCACTCCAAGATGGCCCTGGACGCCGGCGTGCAGGAGCGTCAGATCCGCCTCAGCGAGATGATCGGCGCCCAGTTCGCCATCGCGCTGCAGGGAATCAAGCAGGGCCTCAACCTCACTCCCGCCCAAGAGGCCGTGTGGAAGCAGCTGGTGACCACGAACATGCTCGCGATCGACGCCCAGCTAGCGAGTTGACTGGCAGCCCTATGGACTGCCAGCAGCTGCAGTGGCGGCGGCTGGCGCGGGCATTCCCGCACACGTCGCGATGGCCTGATCGCGCAGGGCAGCTGGAACGGCCGGTCCTCCAGCACCTGCTGCAGCGTTCAACTGCGTATTGGCTTCTTCCGCGCAAGTCGTCAGCCGATTCATCAGGTCCGTATCGGGGCTCGGCGACGAATCTGATGCGTCGTTCTCGCCACCTACTACGTCACAAGCGTTAGTGGCACCAGCTGTCTCAGCCTTGACGCAGGCGTCTCGTAGAGCGATCAACTCCCGCTCGCCCTGCGCATAGTTCGCGAGGACAACCACTCCAATGACGCCGGTCACCGTTGCGGCGAGCGTCAACTTTGTCACCCGACCAAAGACCCGACGAGCGCGAATTTCGAGAACAGTGAGCGACGCCCGCAGATCCGCCGTGGCTAAGACCGTATTGAGGCGGTCAGCTTCTTGGCCCGCCAATGCGGCTGCCTTCTTGACTAACCCTTCGTCTTGGGCTGTCTCGCCTTCTACGAGGGCCAGTCTCCGCGCCACGCGCGCGAGTCGCAGCGCCCTCAGTTCCAGCGTGAGCGCCGAGGGCATGCCTTCCTCGGCCGCATGCTCCTCCAGTATCGCCTTGACAGACGGTAATTCTTTTTTCTTGCGCAGTCCGTTCGGAACATTATCTCTCGCGTGCGGCCTGTCGTGGGGGAAGCTGACAGCGGATGGCGCGAAAACGATCCTCCGCTGGGCAGTGAAGAAGGCGCTCGTCAACCAGACCAGCCCGCCGACACCAAGTAGCGCGAGGGCAATTGCGAACCCGGCCAGCCAGTACCCAGACGCGTCTCTTCGGACGGGGAACAGCGCGTCTATGGTCGCGAAACTGACGCCGGCGAAGACCACCGTCGCAACAGCTCCAAGACCGGCTGCGTACCCCTTGAGGTTGTCGCGGATCCCCTGCAAGCCCTCCCGCAACTGCTCTAGATCGGCTGACGGGTCGATACCCGGAGGGGTAGGTGCGCTCGCCGCCGGTGTGCTCGCCGCCGGTGTGCTCGCCGGAGATTCGTCACTAGCGGTCTTGCTCGCGCTGGCAGCCCGTATTGCTCTGGCTGGGATAACGAGGCGTGTCAGCCATCCAAGGCTGGGCATTTCCGCTAACTCCCTGTGCTGGGGTTCAGCTCGACATAAATTGTGAACTGGCGTCGAATGTCCTGTACTTCCTCGCGGAAAAGGAAGTACGGCATTTCAGCATCAGCCGAAGGCTTGGACAAATCCCGAAGCTCCCCCAGAGCATCAACTAAGAGGCGGAAACACACTTCCGCTTTCGCGACGGCCGCTTCCCTTTTAGCTTTCTTGACGGCTTGTTCGGCTGCCCGCTTCTCCTCATCCGACCACGGCGGATGAGGGCTCCGAGCGGTCTTCTTACCTGCTTTACCCGCATGGCTCATGAGCATGTCCTGTCGCCTGCACTGCCAGGGGAGCGGAGGGTAGCGCCTATACAGCTAGCAGCGTGCCCGTTCAAGCACGCCCGCGTACCCGATCGCCATAGGCCCCAGCGGCAGCCTGCAGCCGCTGTCAACCAAATTGGAGCCCGGAAGGCATATGGGCTTCAGCCCTCCCGGCTCCTCGGTGTGATCTGGTGAGCGAACAGCCAGTGCCCGCCAGCCACCCAGAAGCCAGGCGCGTACTCCCGCTCGAACCAGCACAGGCCCATCCACTGCCCGTGATGCCAGTCCCTCGACCACCCGTACAGCAGACCCCCGCGGGTAGCGCCAGGGTGGGAGCACTGAACCTCGACCGACACTGGAGGATCCTTCGGGATCTTGACCTCGGCCAGTTGGCGCTGCCACAGCTCTTCGGACATGTGTTCGGTCACAGGCACGGTGGGACCGTACGACGCCTCTCCGACGCCCAGCCGTCAGCACCCTCGGCCAATGACTCAGAACGGCCGTCGGCCCCGGTCCTCCACTCCAAGGAGGACCGGGGCCGTCTTGATTGTGGTCAGGCGTGAATGCCGAAGCACTCTTTCAGGTCGTCCTCCTGGCCCTTCGTGCCCTCCAGGAGCTTCACGCAGACGAATCCCGGCCGAGCCTGGAACTGGTCCGGGGTCTGGTGATCCCAGGTCTCGACTCCCGTCACGTTGCACCCGGACTGAACGTCTCCGTAGAAGGTGTGGTATCTCTGCCGGTTGAGGTCGTAGAACAGCATGTCGATGCGGGTGTGGCAGAGCGGCTCACGGCTGACCAACTTGGCGGTCGTGTTCTCCCCCTCCTTCATGCTGGGCACGAAGTCGATCGTCAAACCATCGCCGGCGATGTCGACCTGCAAGCAGGATTTTGGGACATCCACGTTGACAACGGGAAGGGTAAAGCTGCCCCGGCAGTCCACCCCGGAGGCGCCTGCCTGGGCAGGACCGGAACTGCCGACGAACAGCCCCGTAGTCATCGCTGCGACAAGACCAACGACGGCAGCGCGGTGAAGGAGCCTCATGACTTCTCCCGTTCACTCGTAGGAGGCTAGAACCTGTTCCATGTGAGGATGAGGCCGGAATGGCGCATAGGCAACCAGCGATAACCCATTCTTAGCGAACCCCTTACCTGTCCTTGCCGGACTCTTACTCCGCCCCCGCCGCAATGCCCATTGCAGGGTCGCGTCCGTTCTGGTGCGCCGGATCGGCTACACCTACCGACTGTGAAGAGGCTGACCGTTAGCTGTTAGTCGGCTTCGATGCCCCGCGTCGGAACTCGTAAATGGTCCAAATGACCTACTGATCCGCCCTCTCGGTCGACTAGACCGAAGGGGTATGAAGCTCCGTAAGGCCAAGCACATCCAGTGCTACGAGAGCTACCACAAGCTGGGTTCGCGGACGGGCGGCCAGATGCTCGGCGTGTCACCACCGGCTGATCCTCCGAGCGCGTGAACGATGGGCCGGGCGACCGCTGCGTCCACGAGCAGCTGGCCGCGCTGATGGTGGCGGTCGCGGTCGACCTGCCGTACACGATGTCAAGAGGAAGGAGCTCGACCACATGGGCGGCTGGTCGCGGCGGGATTTCCTGGGAGCTGGGGCGGTAGCACTGCTGGGGGCCGGGGTGGGTCGTGGCTTGACCAGGGACGACCCTGCTGCTGAGAGCAGTGACAGAACCGGGCGGCTCATCGGCGACGGGTCGACCGCCGACACAGGTCCTCAGCCGCACCAGCCAGTGCCCGAGCGGCTGGAGCCAGGACAGACGCCGCCGCAGTTCGTCGTCTTCTCCTGGGACGGAGCCGCCAACCTGGAGACCGGACTGTTCCCCCGGTTCCGCTCGCTGGCGGCCGAGTACGGCGCGGCGATGACCTTCTTCCTCAGCGGCATCTACGCCCTGCCGGACGAACACCGGATGCAGTACGCCCCGCCACGGCACCCGGTGGGCGCCTCGGACATCACCTTCCTGTCCACCGCCGAGGTCGTCGCCACCATGAGCGAGGTCCGCGCCGCCTGGCTGGACGGCCACGAGATCGGCACCCACTTCAACGGGCACTTCTGCGGGGACAACGGGGTCTCGCTGTGGACGCCGGCCGACTGGGCCGACGAGATCGCCCAGGCCAAGCGGTTCGTGCAGACCTGGAAGACCACCACCGGGCTGACCGGCCGACCCGACGTGGCGCCGCTCCCCTTCGACTACGAGCGCGAGCTCATCGGCGGCCGCACTCCCTGCCTGCAGGGCCAGGAGGGGCTGCTGCCCACCGCCGCTGCGCTGGGCTGGAAGTACGACGCCAGCTCACCCGGTGGAGTGCAGGTCTGGCCCGACCAGCGGTCGGGCCTGTGGAACTTCCCACTGCAGGCTGTGCCGTTCCCCGCCGCCCCCGCCGGTAAGGCCCGCCACGCCCTGGCAATGGACTACAACATCATGTACAAGCAGACCAACGGCGATACCGACGGCGACCCGGGCATGTACCCCACCTGGCGAGCCCAGGCCCGCGACGCCTACCTCGCGGGCTTCCAACGCGCCTACACCACCAACCGGGCGCCACTGTTCATCGGCAACCACTTCGAGCAGTGGAACGGCGGCATCTACATGGACGCGCTCGAGGAGGCCCTACGCCAGATCGCCGAACAGCCTGACGTCCGCCTGGTGTCCTTCCGCCAACTCGTCGCCTGGCTGGAAGCCCAGGACCCGACCACGCTCGCCCGGCTGCGGACACTGTCGCCGGGTCAACCACCTCCCGACGGATGGCGCACCCTCCTGGCGCCCTGATCATGGCGGTCGTGTCCATCAGGGCCCCACGATGCCGTGTAGAGATCCTTCTCCACGGATTGGCGGCTGACGCCGTCCTGCGGCGCTGAAGTGGCAGCTAGCCGGGCGAGGAATCGCCCGCGCCGAGACACGACCGCGATGACCCTTGCACTGTCTGCGAATCAATATTTGCGACTTGGGATCACTACTGGCGTCTAGTTGCAACCCAAGATGAGCCAAATGACCTATTTGTACTGACACACCCTGCCACTAGGTTGGCGGGCATAACTAAACAGAGGAAGGAAAGCGCTGAAAGATGGCTTTCGAGCGGGGCGAACCCGACGAGTACGAGGTGATCTGGAAGACCGGACACATCGACCGATTCAAGGCACACCAAGTGTCATGGCCGAACAACATGAACCGCATCTTGAGCTACGGGAATCCCAACGCCGACAAGCGATCGATCGTTCAGTTCCACGGCGATATCAACGGCGAGTGGAAGCTCCTGCTGTCCGCCGATGAGGCAGAACTCCTCAGCGTGAAGAACCTGACTCAGCTCAAGGAGCGGCCATGAGCCGGCGTGTAGAACTTCGACGCCTCTGGCTAGCCCACTGCAAGGCCTTCGGCTTCATCCCTTGGAAGCAGTGGACGGCACCCAAGGACGGTGCCAAGTGACCGACTTCAAGGTTGGCGACATCGCAGAGGTCCGGGACAACGGCCCGATCCTGAAGGCTGGCGAGCAGTTCACCGTCACGGAGGTACTCGGCCAGCGGATCCGCATCAACCGGCCAGGAGCCAGCAACCTCTTCTCAGCGCTCATCTTCCGCAAGGTCGGTGGCGACCCAGTTCGACAACCCGCCGTGGCCGCGACCTCGCTGGAGGCCCTCATCAGCCAGGGCCTGGAGTCACCAGTGAAGACCGTGCAGCGTGCGGCCGAGCGAGCTCGTGACGCTGTTCAGCGCTTCGTTGAGGTCGAGCGGGAGGAGCGGGGCAAGGCAGCACTGCACGCCGAGGTCGCCCAGTTGGAGCGGCAGCTACGTGAGGCGAAGGCCAAGCTCAAGGGCAGGCCTGCTGAGGCACCTGCACCGAAGGCCAGCGTCGCGGACATGCGCGCCTGGTGTGTGGACCGGAGCATCCCTGTGCCGGTCAAGGGCCGGCTGCCGCGAGAGGCCGTTGGGGCCTACGAGAGGGCCCACGCATGAGCCGGTACGCAGAGAACACCAGCGTCAGCGTCGAGAACAGCCGCGGCGAGATCGAACGCACCCTCCAGCGGTATGGCGCCGAGTCCTTCGGCTATGGGTGGGAAGCGGGCCGCGCCGTCGTCCAGTTCGTGACCCAGGATCGCCACATCCGCTTCGTGCTGCCCCTGCCCGACAAGAACGACCGGGCGTACACCCACACCCCCGGAAAGGGCCTGGTACGCACTGAGGCCGACGCCTACAAGGCCTGGGAGCAGGCCTGCCGCCAGCGTTGGCGCGCTCTGGCTCTGGCGATCAAGGCGAAGCTCGAAGCGGTAGAGGCCGGCATCACCACGTATGAGGACGAGTTCATGGCGCACATCGTGTTGCCAGACGGCTCAACCTTCGGTGCCTGGGCTCGACCGCAGATCGCGGAGGTGTACGCCACCGGCTCGATGCCGTCCCTACTGGCGCTGGAGGCAGGTTCGTGAGCGACATAGACCCGGAAGTGGTCCGCTTAATTCGGGAGCTGTTGATCCAAACCGATAAGCTCGGTTTCGGTCATCAAAAGCGCGCCCGAGACATCGCTCGCCAACTGGACCTAGCGGGGAAGGTGATCATCGACAAGGGCTCGGTTCCAGAGTGGATGGAGCAAGCGCCTGATGCACTGACTGGCGAAGTCAGGTACCGCTACAAGGCCGACTCATAACCCGCCGCAAACCCTTCTAGCACGTCGCCCCTCCTACTACGCAGGCGTCTTAGTGTGCACTGTCACCACGGCTCTCAGCGCTTTAGTCCTGTGGCTATGAATCACTTAAGAACCAAGCTCGTCAGTCCTCTACGTCCAATTCGTCTTGCACCAGTATTAGATACTCCGTGCGGTCGCCGACGAAGTCGCCCGCTGACCAATGATACGGGCCGCGTTCCGCTACCTGGTCTGACGTGCAGCGGGCGGGATCGCTCCCGTCGTCGTGGCAGTAGACGATATGGAGAACGGTATATTCGGCACTCTGCAGGTCGGACAGCAAACTGGTGGCCAACAGAATCACTTTTGTGCCGGCGATCACCTGGATTCGTCCCCTCAGGGTGTTTACGTCTCCAATGGACTCTCGAATGTCCCGGCGCTGTTCCTCGCTTGGAACGGGTAGTTCGCTCAGCAGACTCGTGGGGCCTAATTCCCATGAGGAAGGTATGAACGGGTCCATCAGGGCTTGAGACTGGTCTACGGCAGCCAAGTACTCGCCATATAGGGCGATGCGTTGCGTCCGCAGAAATTCACGGTTGGACCGATCATCGTCCCTGTCAGCTCCTACCGTCACTCCGAGATAGGCCCCGCCAAGGCTGCCTATGACGGCGCCAATCAACGTCGCAGCAAGGGTGCTCAGGAGGTTCAGACGCCGGTTTTTGGCACCTTCCCGCTCCTCGACAGTCGGCACCCCATTGCTTGCAGTAGCCACGGACGGAGGGTAGCGGCGGCGGCTGGGCATCAACGGGTGCCACCGCTGGACCCCCGGATGACCCCGCCCGCACACTGCCCCATGGCCCTGAAGACCGTCAGGTGCAGCCGGTGCGATGAGCCGGCTGTCTGGAACGCCCGCGTGACCTGCGGTTGCGGCGAAAAGCAACACCCGCGCTGTGCCAGCCACCGAGGCGACCTGACCAGCACTACCGATGGCCCTCAGTCGCAGGACATGCAGGACTGCCCAGGCTGTGGAGGCCTTCGCAGTGTGGTGACCCAGATCCTCTCTGTCCCGGACTGGACGAAGGCACGGGTCCAGCAGGCCAACACCAGACCGCGCTGCCAGATCCACAGCTGCCGCAACCTCGGGCGCCACACCGCGACCACCAGATGCGGATGTGGTGAGGACAGCATCCACGTCTGCAAGAAGCACAACACTGAGATCGGAGCCGGTGCCCCCAGCTTCAGATGCTTCGCGTGCTGGCAGATCGTGACGGTGACGAGCCGAACGGACAGCGCCCAGCATCGTGCTTAGGCATGATCTCCCGGAACGGGTCAGTTCCAGCAGCTTGGTAGGCCTCGACCACTGCGGCAGGGATACGCCCGCGGTTGCTGACCTCGTACCCCTTGGCAGCAGCCCACGCGCGCACGGCCTTGGGGTCCACATCTGTAACAGGATTGGTGACCCACAGCTGCTGGATAGTGAGCCATTCCCAGTAACGGCGTCGCTGGCGCGATGATCATGTCGCGCGGCCATGCACGTGGTGCAGCAGCACGAGGGCGGCGGCGGTGATGGCGCCGATGCGCCAGGTGCAGAGGCTGATCTGGCGCAGCGCCTTGAAGGTGGTCTTGAGCAGCGAGTTGCCGCGTTCGGCCGGGGCGCGGGTGGCCGCGTGCAGCAGGTTGATGGTGCGCTGGCCGGTGGCCAGCCGGAGTGCCTGATCGGTGTGGTGAGACGCCGGCGTTCGCCCTGTAGCCGAGGTTGGCGAGCCCGGCGTGGTGGGGCGTCGATCCACTCGCGCAGCCGGGGCAGGCGTGGGTGCGCGGCGGTGGTGTCGTGCTCGCGACCCGGTCGTGCGGGCGTCCTGCTTGTGACTGCTACGTCGAGGCGGTGGCAGCCCGACGGCGAAGGGCGCCTCGTTCCGCCGAAGCGGGACGAGGCGCCCTTCAGAGGTGCTCCGCTACTCAGGCGATGGAGCGCACGTTGGACAGGTCGGCGCCGGCCTGGTTGTTGGCCGCGGCGTCGGTGTCGACGATGGCGCGCAGGACCAGCCCACCCTGCAGCTTAATCAGCCGCGAGGCCAGCGTCCCGAGGTAACGGGCGCCCACCCGCGGGTCGAACACGGTGCGCGGCGAGACATCCAGCGCCGCCTGCTTGACCTTGGACGCCAGCTCGGCAGGGCTGGGCTGGTAGAGCCAGGCCGGACCAGAGGCGCCCTGCGGACCCTGCACGCCGGGCAGGCCCACCGGGCCGGCCGGACCGGCCGGGCCCTGCTCGCCCTGCGGGCCCTGCAGGCCGCGGACACCAGCAGCACCCTGCTCGCCCTGCACACCGGGCAGGCCCTGCACGCCGGGCAGGCCCTGCTCGCCCTGCTCGCCGGTCTCGCCGATCACACCGCGCGGGCCCTGGGCGCCGCGCAGGCCCTGCGGTCCCTGCTCACCCGGGGCACCGACCACGCCTCGCGGGCCGGTCTCGCCGCGCAGTCCGGGCAGGCCCTGCGGGCCCTGCTCCCCCTGCTCACCGGGGCGACCGGTGGAGCCGGGCAGCCCCTGCTCGCCCTGCGGGCCGGTCTCCCCCTCGGGTCCCTGCTGGCCCTGCGGGCCGGTCTCACCCTGCGGACCCTGCTCGCCACGCAGGCCAATCGGGCCCTTCTCGCCGCGCTCACCGACGGGACCGACCGGGCCGATCGGGCCCTTGGCGCCCTTGTCGCCGCGCTCGCCGGCGGGGCCGACCGGGCCCTTGGCACCCTTCTCGCCCTGCTCGCCGGCGGGGCCGACCGGGCCCTTGGCACCCTTCTCGCCGGGCTCGCCGGCCGGGCCGACCGGTCCGGTCGGGCCCTTCACACCGCGGTCACCCTCCTCGACGGTGACGTCGACGGGAACCGCAACGGTCTTGCTGCGTGTGGTGCTGTTGGTGCTGTTGGACTGCGCCATGGCTGGGATGGCCTCTCATGTAGGCGGTCATGTGGCGGGCGGCGTTGAGGGATCAGCCACCCGCGGTCGCTATCCGACCCCGCGCCCTTGCGGAGACCCGGCCGACGCCGGCGCAGCCGGCATCAGCTGTAGTCCGACCCGAAGGCCCACCACCACCATGCCAGGCGCTAGCGGCAGAGGCCGCCGGGCACAGTGAATCCGCAGTGAACATGGCCACAACAGCCGCGCCCTGCTCCCGAGGCTAGACCTGCCTGTGCAGCACCGCCTGAACGGCCGTCTCTGCATGTCACTTCCACCGTCATCGGCGTGTCGACCAGTCCATTTCGCTATTGACGAAGGCTCACTGGTCGCACGGTGCCCGGGTCACCGCTGAGGGAGCTCCTCCGCGGATGCCCAGGACACGACTCCGGTCGAGAAGCCGGGCGCGTGCTTGCGCCGGTAGGTCAGCAAACCCCGAAGGCCGCGATCGTCGGTGACGTCGCTCGCGCAGCCATGCAGGAGACCGGGCCACTCCTCGTCGTCCAGCGGCCGGGGATGATGACCTCGACCGGTGGGTCACGACGGACCCGGACGCGGCGTAGCTCATCCTCTAGTCGCAGCACGGGCGCACGGTAGCTCGGCGTGCGGACAGACCCAAAGGCGTCGGCCTCCCAATGAGCCCCCGCCGTCGCGGTCGGCACCGCCCTCGGTGACAATGCGTGCGTGACCCATGACAGCACCTACGGGCCTCTCCCACGACCTTCCGACGAGCTGCTCGACCTGCTCCGCCGCATCGCGAACCACGACGACGCCCCGGACACCGTCCAGGCGGACGCTCGCGATTACCTCCAGTACCTGGAGGACGCCCCGTCCGGCTCCGGTTCACTCACGGGTGAGGCCCGCTTGACCATGGCCGCCACCGCCGCCCAGCACGGCCGCGAAGCTGTTGGGAGGGTGCCGCGGCCTCGGTGCGGGTCCCGCCCCTGACCCCGGCGGATCCGCACAACGACGGCCCCGATCTCCCCGTCGCGGAGGTCGGGGGCGTCGCTGCGTGTACGCGACTCCTCGGTATCGGATGGGCCTGCGGCAACACCTGATTGCCCCCGTGGGCCTATACGGTCTCCCGGTGCCCTCATCCCGAGGGACGCCCCCACCGCCGGGGCTCAACCGACGGTGAGGACTTCGGCTCCCTGTCCTACGCACGAGGAGACCGCAATGAGTCACTATGCCCCTGCCGCGAAGACGAAGAAGCCCCTCTACACGCGCTGGTGGATGTGGCTCGTCGGCGTCGTCGGACTCATCGTGGTCGGACTCATCGTGATCATCGGCTCCGCGACCGGCGGCTCCGGCGGAGAGACCGAGGTCGGCCCGATCAAGCCGAACGCCGAGCAGCCCGCCGACGCTCCCATCGAGCAGCCCGCCGACGCGACGGGAGAGACCGAGCGGCCGGGCATCGGTGAGACCGCGAGCTGGTCCGGCTTCGGCTCGGGCGGAACAGTCACGCTGAACTCCGTGCGGCGCATGACTTCGCCGGAGTCGCCGACCGGCACGTCCCCGGAGAACGGCTCCTACCTCGTCGCGGACGTGACCGTTGAGGCGGCCGACGGCACCGTCAGCGGGGACCCCTTGTTCTGGGTCGTGCAATCGGAGGACGGCACCACCTACCCGGCGGACATCACCGCTCTCGCCTCACAGATCGACTCCGCTCAGCTCCAGCCCGGTCGACAGACGCGCGGAGAAGTGGCTTTCGACGCCCCGGAGGGTGAGCTGCGGCTCGACTACCGGTCGCCTGTCGGGGAGCCGCTCGCGACCTTCTCGATCGAGGGCTGAACCGCAATGCCCCGTCTCACCCTCGCCCCTTCCGCGGGTCGTAAGCAGCGCCGTCGCGGCGGCCAGCCCCAGCAACACCACGGCCGCGACCAAGGCGCGCACAGTCCCGGTGCGTCACCACCCGCGGCGGACGGAACGCCCGGCACGGGCAGCGCCCACACCCCTCGGCGTCGAGCAGGTGCCGATGGGCCCTGGGCCAGTGACCGCACCGGCACGCCCGCGGGGTCACGCCGCCACCCTGGCCGACAACGACGTGGCCTCGTCCAGCGTCAACCCGCGACCACCGCGACGCTCGTGCGGCTCCCGCGTCGACCCCCGCTTGGCCCTCTGCAGCCGGCAGAGGGGCGCCGGCACCGCCGCGGCCCGGTCGGGACGCCGATACCAGTTCGTCGTCATGCGCCTGGTCCCCTCGTGGCGTCCCGTCGCGCGGGCTCGCCCCGGAAGCGGAGACGGCGGGGATCGCCGCCACCCCGGACAGTCAGTGCATCAACGGCAGGGCCTCACCCGCTCCCCGGTCTCGCCCCGTCCCGGGTCCGGCCGCCGCGCGGTGCCGTGGCCATGGTGATCAGGGACCGCTGCCTGCTCGTGCGGTCGAATCCTGCACGGTCCGGCCTAGGGGTCAGACGTGTCGTCTCCGTTGGTCCGGACGCACTCCCCCTGGTCGTTCCGGCCGCGGTCAGCAGCCGACGTGGGTCAGTGCGAGGCAGGTCCAGCACAGCGGCCATTCCTCGTCGCCGTCGTCGGGCCAGCGCCAGTCGCGTGGGTCGAGCAGGGTCACCTCTGCCAGGCACAGGGCCCGGCCGGCGATCAGGCCGGGGTCGCTGACCGCATGCAGCCGACCCGACGGCATCTGGACGACCTCGCCGGACCACTTCCGCGGCGCCAGGCGGTCGGCGCCGACGGTCCAGCCACTCCGGTCGCGACTCATCCGGGATTCCTCATCGGCCGCGCCCGGCGGGATGCGCGCCAGGCGCGCGCCAGCGGCGTGTCCAGCTCGGTGACGGTGGCCCCACCGCTGATCTGCTCGGCCAGCGCGTCGGCCAGTGCGGCCAGCGCAGCGCGCGCCTCGGCGGACAGGTCGGTGGCCGGATCGGCCAGCATCGCCTCGACCTGGGTCAGCACGCCCCCGGCCAGGTCGCGGCTGACCGCGGCGGCCTCGGCGGTGGCGGAGCCCAGATCGAGGATGAGGCGAACCGTGCGCCCCGGCGGCGCGCCGGACAGCTCCGCCTCGACGACGAGGGGGCGGGCCGGATCACGCACGACAAACTCCTCAACTCAACGGAGCGCACGGGATACGGGGACGAATGGGCTTCTGGACCGGCGGCCGGGTTGGCCGCTTCAGGGTCGCGGAGGCGCTGCGCAGTCCCGCACCGCGAGCGGCAAGGCGGAAACGATTCATGATCACGTAGCGTGAGGCATCGGCGCTAGTCTGGCGCAGTGGCCTCAGCAGCCGGTCACCGGGGTTACCTCCGGTTCGTTCTCGCGGTACCGCCTTCCGGCCGGTCGGGCAGTCGGCGCGCTGAGGCGGTCCGCTGCCGCAGAGCTGGCCGAGCGGTATGCCGAGGAGGACCGCTACGGGTGGCGAGGGCCGGACTGGCTGGAGTGGGACAGCGCCCGCCGGGTGCGCTCCGCGGTCGACGTGCGGGGTGACGCCGTCGAGATATGGCTGGTGGACATCGGTCTCGATGAGCTCATCCCCTTCGTGGTGGAGTCCGAACCGCTCATCGAGGAGCACTAGCGGCGCCCCACTCAGACCGGGCGCGGCCCGACGGTGTGCTGTCCGGACTGCACCGACGGCAGCGTCGGTCCCACGGTCGGCCTGGCCCGCTGACGACCGCCAAGGTGGTTCTCGCGTTGGGCGCGCGGACCGGACGTCGAGCTGAGCGTTCGTGCCGGCGGCCCGGCGGCCCGGGTGGAGAGGAGGCGAGCTGCTGGAGCTGAAGCAGTCCGCTGATGCCCTACCGTGAAGGAGACAAAGCACGGAATGCAGAAAGCCACTGACCCAAGGTCGGCTTTCTCCGCTTGCATAGTGCCCTTCAGACGCTGGACTCACCGGAGCTCATGACTGTTCCACGGACCGATCCCGACGTTCGCACGCCGGCCTCGTCGGCCCGGGAGAGGAACGAGGGCCAGCTGAGTGCGCTCCAGATCTCCGCCGGTGCCCTCGCCGCGGTGTCGGCGGCTGTGGTCGCCTCGTTCTTCGGCGTGGCCGGCACGGTGATCGGGGCGGCGGTGGCCAGCGTGGTCTCCACCGTGGGCGCCGCTGTCTACACCGAGTCCATGCGTCGGACCCACGCCGGGCTACGCCGGGCCGGCAGCCGACTGGTCCGGTCACCGCAGTCACCGGTGGACCGGTCCGCCAGCGACCGGCCGCCGCTGCCTGCCCACCTCGATCCGCGACGCAGCCCGCCCCGCCGGCGCTGGCGGCGCTGGGCGATGGTGGCGGCCACCGCCGTGGCCGTGTTCGGGCTGGCAATGGTGGTGGTGACCACGGTGGAGCTGATCGGGCACAAGCCGGTGGCCGCCCTCGTCGGCGGCTCCGACCAGACGGGTGGAACCACCCTCGGGTCACTCACCGGTGCAACCGGCGGCGACAGTCGACAGCAGCAGGCGCCGGCGTCCCCCTCGGCCACCCCGACCGATGGCAACGCGCCCGCATCGGACTCCCCGCCGACACCGACGTCCGGTGATGAGTCCACAGTGACATCCGGCGGCGAGTCGGCTGCTCCCTCCGCGCGCACCTCCTCAGCGCCGAACAACGCGCCGGCCACGCCGACCGCGCCGGCGGAGGAACTGCCCGCCACCCCAGCTCCCGAGCAGTCGGCGTCCACCTCATCCGAGGCCGAGTCGAATGCCGAGCCCGGATAGCCTTCGTTCGGGCGGGATTCCAGCCGCTGACCTACCAGGGCCCATCAACGTCGTCCAACACGTCAGTTGATCGTCGAGGACGCTTACTCGCCGCTCGGCTCGCGGTCCGCGACGTTTGCAGGCGGCGCTCGGCAACCAGATCGTCACCGAGGCTCACACGGATCGCCGGCTTCCTTGAAGCGTTGCCGGAGCTGCGGGCGCTGCGGTGTGCCGCCGCCGAGCATGCTGTGCTGCTCCGCCGCCGCGCTGCTTGTCGGCGAGCGTGAGCCCAACGCCTGGCTTGACCAAGAGCTACCAATCAGCGGGGACAGCGACTCCCGATAACTTCTCCCGGTTAGCCACTTCGCCCTAACCCGTGCCAGTGATTGTGGGCGGCGAAGGGCCGGGTCGGATCACTGGTCGACGGCCGTTGAGCCGCGCACTGTCCCGCGGTCCACGGGGCCGAGCCGGAAGGCAAGACGTCGGCGCGCCACCGACATCGGCGATACCCACCCATGATCTGTGGCTCTTATCGACCGATGGCCCATAGATACCAGTGACCAAGCGTCCGCTACGGTTCGCGGACCGTTAAGGCGGGCGGGTGTCGTATCGCCGTCCCTCACCCCGGGTGAGGGACGCGGCGTCGCGCGCGGGACAGGGGGAGTCTCATGACCGAGGACGACATCGGCTTCAGAACGGGGCACGGCGGCCTGGCGGCGCGCTCGCCCGACCAGGACTCAAAGAGCCGCTTCCTGCTGAGGGACGTGACCAAAGCGCCGGGACTGCGGGCGGCCGGGACCGCGCTCCGGCCGCCCGCGCCCCGACCGCCCAGGCCGCTGATGCGCGTGCTGCTCTGCGAGGACCAGGAGATCTTCCGCCTCGGGCTGCGGGTGGTCTTCGAGGCGCAACCAGACATCGCGGTCGTCGCGGAGACCAGCCACCTCACGGAGGCGCTGGAGGTAGCGGACGGCCCGGGGACGCAGGTTGTCGTCGTCCGACAGGGGCTCGTGGGCTGCTCCGGCCTGCCGCTGCTGCGGGACCTGTGCCAACGCGCGACAGGGGTGCTGGTGCTCGCGGAGACCGGGGGCGACTCGGGGCTCATGGACGTCCTGCAGGCCGGGGTGCGGGGCTTCCTGCCGCGTCGCGCGACTGCGCAGCGACTCGCAGACGCCGTCCGCGCACTCGCCCGGCAGGAGACCGCGCTCGACTCCGCCGTCGGCCGCCAGCTCGTGCGCCACATGACCGGCGACCCCTCCCAGACCACTGCGGAGGGGCGGGCCCTGGACAGGCTCACCGAGCGGCAGCGCGATGTGGCGACGCTGGTGGCCGAGGGCCTCAGCAACGAGGAGATCGCCAGTCGGCTCTTCCTGAGCCCGGCGACAGTCAAGAGCCACCTCACCGCGGTGATGCGCCGCCTCGACATCCGCACCCGCACCCAACTAGCCATCCTGCTCACCCGCGACCACTCGCCGGCCGCCTAGCTTTCGCCCTTGAGGTCAAGGCCTTCCCGTGGGCAGGTGTCATCGGGCCGGCGGGAGGTGTACGGCCTGGGAATGCAGCGCGATGGTCGATCCGGCGGTGGGCCTGGTCGGCAGTCTGATCAGGCGCCGTCGAGCGGCAGGCTTTGTTTTGCGCCGTGGGCGGCTCAGGGCCAGCGAGCGGCAAGCTAGGTTGCGCCGTCGTGCGGCATAGCTGGGCCAGCCGTCACCGCTCGCTTCAGCTGGTATCTGCAGGCCCACGGCGACAGCCACGGCGGCCGAGCCGTCTGCGAACAGCTGCTCGATCGCTGGCGGTCCCTCCTCGGCCCCGACCATCCCGACACCCTGGCCGCCGCAAGCGACCTCACCCTTGCCCTGCGCTCGGTGGGCGCGACGGAGCCAGCCCGCGCCCTGGGCGAGGACACCCTTCAGCGCTCCCGCCGGGTGCTCGGCCCAGATGACACCACCACCCTGTTGGCGGCGGACGCCCTCACCGGCGCCCTGCCCTCGGATGTTGAAGCCGAGGCGGCCCGCGCCCTGGGCGAGGACACCCTGCAGCGCTGCCGCCGAGCGTTTGGCCCCGACCACCCCGCCACCCAGGGGGCGGACGCCCTCATCGTCGTGCTGGTCCAGCTGGGCAGGGCCGAGGCGGCCCGCGCGCTGGGTGAGGACACGCTGCGGCGCTGCCGCCGGGTGCTCGGCCCGGACCACGCCAGCACTCTGCGGCTGGCGACCGACCTTTCCTTCGCCCGCGTCTCGGTGGGTGAGGCAGGGCCGGCCCGCGCCCTGGCCGAGGCCACCCTGCAACGCTGCCGCCAGCAGCTCGGCCCGAACCATCTGACCACCCTGTTGACGGCGGCCATTCTGGTCCACGTTCTAGGTCAACTGGACGAGGCGGAGCCCGCCCAGGTGCTGGGCGAGGACACCCTGCAGCGCTGCCGCGAGGTGAGCCCGGACCACCTGGTCTCCAGGTTGACGGCGGCCGGTCCGACCCATGCCTGGAACGGGGTGGGAAGGCAGAGCAGGCTCGCACTCCGGGCGAGGCCACGCTTCAGCGCAGCCGCAGGCTGCTCGGCCCGAAGCACGTGATCACCCTGTTGGCAGCGGCCGCCCAAGCCTCGCTGAACGAGGCAGAGGCGGCCCGGACGACATAAGCACCAGTCACCGTGAGCCGCTACCGGAAATGGCCCAGCGGCGAAGCCGCCAACAACCAAGGGAGGGGTAGAGGCTGCACTCAGGGCAGTGTTCGGCTAGGTCGTTTGTCCTGCATTTGAGCAGCGGCATGGCCGAGTGCGCTGTCACGGTTCGCTCGGCCGCCTGCAGCACTAGCCCCATCGCCAACGTGGCGATCCTCGATCGCGGAGTGAAACCCTGGGCGTTGAGCTTCGGGAATGCCGTGCTGCGAGGCTGCACGCGTGTGGCAGATCCTCGGCGCGGCGTTACAGCTCATCGGCACCTTCGTTGCCCTCTGGGCGCTCGTAGGCCTGCACCGGGACTTCGGTGAGGGGGACCTCTGGCCAGCGTGGTCCAACTTCTGGCGGGGGTCCGACGCATGCTGCGCCGTGGCAAGAGCGTCCGTGTCATGACCGGTACCGCCCACGGCACCGTCAGCGCCACCGGCACTCTGACCGGCCGGGCCTATGCAGTGGTGCCGGAGAGTCCGAGCGCCGACGAACTTGCCGAGTGGCTTCGGCGGCGTATTGCCCAAGTACAGGAAGAGATCAATGAGGTACGGGCCAACGTGGCGAGCGCCCGAGCCGATCTCGGGCATCGGATCGCGCAGGTTGAACAGGAGGCGCGGAACGCAGACGCCCAGCTAGACGCCAAGCTGGTCCGCGCGATGACCGACCGCATCCGAGCCGAGGTAGGAGGCCTGTTCCTCGTCGTCATCGGGACGGCGATTAGCGCTGCTGGATAACCTCAGCTAACCCGTTGCCCTGTGGGTCGCCTGGCCTCTGGCGGTGCCCGTCCTCGGGCGGTGGGAAGTCGCCGCGGTCGATACCGTTCGACTTCCCAGCCCCTCAACCTTGTGCGGAGCCCGGCATGTCGCAGGCCCCCCCACCATCCTCCCGCCGTTGGACGCATCCTCTCTTGCTTGCGGTGGCGGGTCTCCTCGTCGGCGGGATCCTCGCTGTGGCGGCTGTCTACATCGGGCAGTCGCAGGGGGCGATCCCCACCCCTGCCGGGCCAACCACTGTGGCGGGGCCGACGACGACGGTGGCTCAGGGACCGACGGCGGCTCCGAGCACGTCAGCAGGCACGACCGCCGTCCCGACTGCAGGGACCGCGACGGGGTCAGCGCACTCCGTGCTGTACGGGCCCGGTGAGATACGGCTCGGCAGAGCAGACTTGGACACCGTGCCGCCGGATGCCACCGCAGGGATGGACTACATGGATATCGGTGCTGAGTTGGTTACGGGATCCTCCGCCGACATGTATTCCGTGCCCTTCGGTGTACGTCCCATCGTTGCGTGGGAAGGAGCGGGGCCCCCCACTCCGGAAGGATGTGACGACCGGCTCACCCGACTGCCGGAGCGCAGCGTGACTGTGGGCGTAGGTGACACCGTCTGTGTACGCAGCGATGGGGGGGAAGTTGTCGCAGCGGCCACTGTCGCCGCCTTGGAGCCGGACGATGGCACCGTTCTTGTATCGGTGATCGTTTGGTCTGACTGATGTCCCTCCATCGACGCAAGACGATGGACTAGCGTCGGATTTGGGGCTACTTCGGCTAGACCGTTGTCCGCCGGGTCGCCGTGGGGCTGGCTGACCTCGCCGGCCACATCCGTGACCAGCAGCGGCAAGAACGCGAGGCGCTCGGGATGCGGCTGCACCGGGCGGGTCGCGCTGCACAAAGCACTCCACGACGACCCGATCGATCTAGGGCCCTAGTGCTCTTCTCGGGTGGCAGTAGCGGAAGTCTTCGCTGCCCCTGGGGACCACTATCGAACGACAGTGGAGGGAAAGCCATGTCCAAGCAACTTTTTGTAACTCGATTAGCACGCTGGGAATCGCCCTAGGCTCGGTCGTCGCAGCCGGATCGGCCACAGCGGCTCCACCCCCTGCCCTGGCGGGTTTGAGTTGAGAACAGAGGCCGAGGTTCTGGCTGTTGCGACCCCCGGCTTCGAGGGAGCTATTGCAGCTGCGGATGAAAACGACAACAACCTGTTGTGCTTCAAGCCGTTGCCTGAACCGATTCCACTGTTCGAGCCCACCTTCCTGTACCGTGACGACAGGTCGCCGACATAGCTTGGAGACATCCTTGACCCGCACAGATCCGGGAGTCGGTTTCTCCTGGGCCTGTGCGGGTCAGTCCCGAGCGTTGGAGCACTTCAGCTAGATCCTTATCCTCCGCGTTGCTTGGCCGCTGTCCTACGTCTGGACCGCAGGGGGGAGGGGGGCTGGACACCTGCGGAGGCCAGTCGCACAGTGAGCTTGTCTCATGTGGCGAGCTTCTTGTAGCAGGTCGAGGTGGCGGCCAGGGTGAGAAATGCGGTGAACAGCCGGGCGGAGCGTTCGTAGCGGATGGTCAGCCGGCGGTAGCCGGTCAGCCAGGCCAGGGAGCGTTCGACGACCCAGCGGTGGCGGCCCAGCCGGGTAGAGGTCTCCACGCCGCGGCGGGCGATGCGCGGAGTGATGCCGCGAGCGCGCAGCTGGCGGCGGTAGACGTCATGGTCGTAGCCGCCGATCGGCGAACAGCTCCCGCGGCCGCCTCCGGGCCGCCCGCGCCGGCCACGGAGGCCTTCTGGGCCGAGGTCGGCCGCGGCTACCGGCCAACCTGACGTTGAGCGCCCACGACGGCCATCGCCACCGCGCCGGCCAGCCCGACAGCGACGATCGGCGTCTCCACCGGGTCGAATCCGGCCGGGGTAAGCAGTTGCCGGGAGAACCGCTCCGATAGGTAGCCGGCAATCATGCCCGTCCCGAACAGCCGGAGCACGCCGCGGGCGCGGTCGTCGGGAACGGCGGCCAGGCGGGTGATCGCCCAGATCTGCGCGGCGAGCATGTATGACGGAGCGCTGTAGGCGGTGCCGAACCACCACGAGTCCCGGCCGACGTGGTCGGGACTGCCGTGCATGAAGGGGACGTCGAACGCCCGTCGCCGCCGCAGTGCCACCACTTGGCCAGCGAGGTTCGCCGTGAGCTGGGCCGCGGCGACCGCGATGAGAGTTGTGCGACTCGTCACGCCCGCGCACCCTAACGACCTCGTGCATGGTTAGCGGCGGGCGATCGTTGACCTGTTCAGGGCCGGTTTGATCACGCGGCGGTGCCGGCGGTGAAGCCTGCGGTGAGCGGTGGAGCGGTTCGGGTCGTGGGGCTGGTCCGGGCTGGAGACCAGCCCGGCGACCGCGCGCAGGATGGCGTCGAGGTGGTTGTGTGGAGTTGACGCCGCTGGCGTGGACACCTCGCTTCTGCGGTCTGAGGTTCAGGCCGCGGTGGTGAGAGTATGCCGCGCCTCGAAGGTCGCCGGGGCGATCTGGCCGAGAGCCGAGTGCCGCCGGCGGGGTTGTGGAAGGTCTCGAGGTAGTCGAAGACGGCGAGCTCGGCCTCGCGTCGGGTGGCGAACCTGCCGTCGGGCTGCTGGTAGAACAGCTCGCATTCCAGCGTGGCGAATACGCTCTCGGCCAGCGCGTCGAAGCAGTCCGCGATGCTGCCCATGCTGGCCAGGGGCGCCGTGCCGGCGCAGCTCCCGCTCGAGTGCGTGGGAGCTGTACTCCCCGCCGCGGTCGCTGTGGTGGAACACGCCCGGCACGTGTCCGCCGCGGCGGTGAACCGCCATGGCCACGGCGTCGACGACCAGATCGGTCTTGCGGTGCGAGGCCATCGACCAGCCGATCACCATGCGACTGAACACGTCGGTGACACAGGCGAGGTAAAGCCAGCCCTGCACCGTCGGCACGTAGGTCACGTCGGCCACCCACAGCTGGTTGGGCGCCGTCGCGACGAACTGGCGGTCGACCCGGTCGGGTGCGGCCTCGGCTCTGGGGTCGGACCGGGTGATCGAGACCGGCCGCTTGCGCCGGTGACAGCCGACGATCCCGGCCTGATGCATCAGCCGGGCGACGCGTTTGCGCCCACCCGCACGCCGGCGTCGGAGAGCTCGGCGTGGATCCGCGGAGCCCCGTAGACCCGGCGGTTTTCGTCGAAGACGGTGCGGATCTGCACGGTCAGCACCTCGTCGGCGACCGCCCGCGGCGATGGCGGGCGGGACAGCCAGGCGTAGAAGCCCGACCGGCTGACCTTCAGCAGCCGGCACAGCGCGGCGACGTCGTGGTAGGTCTTCTCCCGATCGATGAAGGCAAACCGCGTCACCTCGTAGACTCCTCACACGTTGAAGGCCGCTTCTTTTCAGGATCTCCCGCTCGGTCCTGAGCCTGGCGTTCTCCCGGCGCAGCCGGGTCAGCTCGGCGCGTTCGGCGGCCGTCAGCGGCAGCAGCCCGCTGCTGTCCGGCTCGCCCCGCTCCGCCTTGACCCAGTTGCCCAACGTCGTGTCGTTGATCTGCAGGTCACGAGCGACCTCGGCGATCGTCTTGCCGGTCGCTCGGACCAGCTCCACGGCCTGCTCCCGGAACTCCGCGGAGAACTTGCTCGGTCGGCCCATCGGGAACCTTCCTCGGGCCAGATGCCCAAGCTCAGGGTGTCCACCGAAGCGGGTCAACTCCATGTGTCGACGGAGTGGATGGGACGGGCCCGCCAGTTGGTCAGGTCGCCGGTGCCGTGCTCGACGCGGATTCGCTGTGCGGAGTGGGCTTGGCGTTCGGCCTCGTGGGCGGCGGGAAGGGCGGGCATAACCGGTAGCTGTTTCTTTGGCCGGGCCGGGCGCGGGGTGTCAGCAGGTGGGGGTGTTCAGTTCACCGGCGGCGGAGAGCTGCACGCCGCAGGCGCCGAAGTCGGTGCGGGACAACTCCTGCACGAGTGCGCGGGCGCGCTGGTCGGGATCGATCTGCGGCACTCCCGGGGCGACCATGACGGTGCCCTCCAGCTGTCCGCTGTGCCAGCTGCCATCGGGCGTCAGCTGCAGCGTCACGATGCCGCCCACCCCTTGTGCTCCGGTGTGCGACAGCGTCTCGTAGCCCAGGAAGTTGCCCAGGCTGTAGGCGATCAGGCGACCTCGGTACCACTCCATGCCCCGCAACACGTGCGGACCGGCACCGAGCACCGCATCAGCGCCGGCATCGATGGCCGCGTGGGAGAACGCGACCGCATCACCGCGGTCCTCGCCGAGGAAAACCTCGGTGCCCGGCGGTACGTGCCCGCGGTCGGCGCCCTCGGCGCCGGCGTGGATGGTGACCAGGACCAGATCGGCCTGGGCAGCAGCCTGCCGCACCATTTGTTGGGCGGCGGGAATGTCGAGCAGGCTTTGTGCCCAGTGATAGGGCGCGAAGCCGAGGATCGCCACCCGCACCGAGCCGACGTCCTGCAGCGTGATCTGCCCCGGCATGCCGGTGTACTGCAGATTGTGAGCGGTCAGCGCCGCCTGAGTGTCGCGCAGCCCGGCATCGCCGAAGTCGCGCGAATGGTTGTTGGCCAGATTGATCACCGTGAAACCGGCCTGGCGCAGCCACCGGGCATACGAGGGCGGCGTGCGGAACGCATAGCAGCTACTGCTGTCTGCTCCGCACTTGGTCGAGGCCGCTGCATCGGTGAGCGCCTGATCCAGATTGGCCAGCACCACGTCTCCGGCCAGCCGGTCGGCCACCCCGTCGAACAGGTGCCGCCCGCCATCGGGAGGTAACTCGGGGGTCGATCCCATGATGACGTTGCCCACCGCACTGATACCGACACTGGTGTCGCGCGGCGGCGGCGAGCTGCCCGACGTCAAGGGTGCGGACTTCTCGGTGCTGCTGCCCAGCGAGAACGCGGCGGCCAGCGCGAAAATCAGGGCCACCAGCAGCACGGGCACACGCATGGGCCGGGCCGGCCGCGGCGACCGGTGCCGCCCTGCCTTCATCCACAGATTCCTCGGGTCGGGGTGCGCATTCCTGTGCGCGCACGGTATCCGGTTGCGCTCGCCGCTCCCGCGACACCGCGATCGCAGCGCACCTCACGCGCGGCCGCAGCGCCTAAGGCGCGGTATCGATCGCGCTCAACGCAGCCGAGTCCGCGCCGACCGCGACCCACGCCCGGTACCCGGATATCGCTGGCGCCGGGCTCACCGACGGTGTGATCGAGGGCTCTGGTTGGTCGGTGGGTGAAGACGGGCGTAGTTAGCAGGGCACCGGACAGACCCGGCGCCGCTGCGGGCCAGGGCGTCGATGCCCTCGTGCAGATGGCGGTAGGCCGTTAGCCGACGGGCGCAGATGAGCGCGACGGCCAGTCGGGCCAGGGCGGTGATGGTCCGGCTCGGTCGAGGTCGCTCAGCTGGTCGCCGCTGAGCCAGTCCGGTGCAGCTGGCGATGAACCGGTGGCGGCGTGATCATCGTGCGATCGTAGGCGCTGTCGTCGGGTCGGAACTCACGCAGTTGGTGAGAGCACAGCACCGGCACCGCCGAGCGGGCCGGCCCCTCTCGCGGCGTCCCGGCAGTCAGAGTGCGCTGGGGACGGCGCCACGCCGGGACCGCCGGGACGCACTGGTGGCCGTGGCGGGCGACCGGGCGGGTGCTGATCGGCTGCAGCCGGCCTGTCAGTACCGCGGCACCCACTCGACGAGGACGTCCCGTCGGCGCACGCCGCGAAGTTGGCGGAGGCCGACCGGGTCGGACGAGGGATCCCGGTCCTCCCGGGTTTCGAAACTTTCCGGGAACCTGTCGGGCAACGGGGTGACCTAGGTTGCTCTAACGTGCGCCCGCGCTCGCGAACCTTGGTCTTGCTGGCTATGGCGGTGGTGGAGGCTGGGGTTCTGGTGGCCGCCTTCTTGTTCCCTCTTGTCGGGGGCGCCGGCCTGCTGGCGCGGAACTCGGCACCGCCACCCGACGAGCTTCCGGCCAATCTCAGCGGCGACCTGTGGGGCAACAGCCGGGTGCTGGCGGCCGACGGGTCGGTGATCACCACCTTCTATGTCAATGACCGGGTGCCGGTGACCACCGAGCAGATCGCCCCGGTGATGAAACGGGCCATGGTCGCGATCGAGGACGCGCGGTTCTACGAGCACAGCGGCCTGGACGTGCGGGGAACGGCGCGCGCGCTGGTGACCAACGTGGCGGCGGGCTCGGTGCAGCAGGGCGGGTCCACGCTTACCCAGCAGCTGGTCAAGCAGACCCGCGCGCAGACCGCCGATACTGCCGAGGAGCGGCAGGCGGCCACCGAGGGGAGCCTCGGGCGCAAGCTGCGGGAGGCGCGGCTGGCGCTTGTCCTGGAGGAGGCCTACTCCAAAGACGAGATTCTCACCCGCTATCTGAACACGGTGTACTTCGGCCACGGCGCCTATGGCATCCAGGCCGCCGCGCAGCGTTACTTCAGCGTGGACGCCGCCGACCTGATCCTGCCGCAGGCAGCGATGCTGGCCGGCCTGGTGCAGAGCCCGGCCAACGACAACCCGCTCACCGACCCCGCGGCCGCCCTCACCCGCCGCAACCAGGTGCTGCAGCGGATGTACGAGACGGGCTACATCGACGCCCGGCGGCTGGCCGCTGCCTCCGCCCGGCCGGTGGTGGTCGACCCGGGCCCGGGATCCCCGAACGGCTGCATCGATGCCACCGTGGGCGGCTTCTTCTGCGCCTATCTGGAGCAGTACCTGCAGCAGCAGCTCGGAATCAGCCGGGACATCCTGGACGACGGCGGGCTGACCATCCAGACCACGCTGCGCCCGGACGTGCAGGTCGCCGGGGACCAGGCGGTGCTCAACCAGCTCCCTATGGGGGACCCGCTGGCCGGCATGTACACCGCGGTGGAACCCGGCACCGGGCACGTGCTGGCGATGAGCGTCAACCGCCGCTACGGCTGCCCGGAGCCCGACTGCGAGTCCGTGGTGCTCAACACCGCCTACAGCCAGGGTGCTGGATCGACTTTCAAGGTGTTCACCGCCGCCGCCGCCCTGGAACGGGGCTTCGCTGCGGACTACACCCTGACTCCGAGCAACCCCTACGTCTCCCGGGTCTACACGAACAACGGCCGGCCCTACGAGGTACGCGCCTTCGCCAATGCCGACGTGCGGACGATGACCATGGAGCAGGCGCTGTACCTGTCCTCCAATACCTACTTCATGGCGCTGCAGGACGCACTCGGCAGCGTCGAGGGCCCGGTGCGCGTCGCCGAGCGGATGGGCATGCGCTTCACCGCGTCCTCGGCGGACCAGATCATCGGCGGAAATCGCGGCTCGTTCACCCTCGGCGCCGAGGCCACCAGCCCGCTGGACCTGGCCAGCGCCTACGCCACGCTGGCCGCCGGCGGCACCCGCTGCGACCCAACGCCGGTCACCGCCATCCTCGACCGTAACGGCGAACCGCTGACCGGGCCCGAGGGGACACCAGTCGGCAGTGGAGACAACTGCACCCCCGCAGCTGTCGCGCCGGCCGTGGCCACCACCCTCGCCCAGATGATGCGCAAGGACGTCGAGCCGGGCTATCCCGGGCAGACCGCCGCAGCGGCCTACGTCCCCGGCCACCAGATCGCGGGCAAGACCGGAACGACGCAGAACAACTTCTCGATCGCCTTCGCCGGCTACACGCCGCAGTACTCCGCCAGCGTGATGGTGCTCAACCCCAAGGGAAACCAGGACGTCGGCGGCCAGGGCGGCGGCATGGGCGCGGGCATCTGGCACGACGCCATGGCACCCATCCTCACCACCGCACCGAGGGCGCCCTTCCCTCCCGCCGACCCGGTCCTCGCCGGCAGCACCGTCCAGGCCAACCCACCGCCACCAGCAGCAACCGCCGCCCAGAACACCGACGCCAACACACCTACTGACGAAAACAGCGACACGCCTGACCCTGGCACCACGCGCGACAACCGCTTCGAGGACTAGAAATCGTGCATTGAGGTTTTCTCAACGGATTGGTCGTTCGGCGTTGGTCAGGACAAGCGCTGCCTTGGCGATCGCGCCGATCCGCTGTGGGCACAGGCGGATACGGCCGAGCGCCTTCCATCGGGTCTTGAGCAGCGCGATCCCGCGTTCGCCCGGGGCACGCAAGCAGCCGATGAGCCGGTTGCGGATGAGGTTGTTCGAGTGCAGGCCGCGGCCCTTGGTCGGCGTCAGCACGCCGATGCCGGCACCGTGGTAGCCCTTGTCGGCCAGCGCGGCCAGCGCGGCCAGCGCGGGCAGCCCGAGCAGGGCGGCCGCGGCGTGCAGCGCGCCGAGGAACCCGGTGGCACGGGCGGCGGCCAGGTCATGCACCGAGCCGGGCTCGACCTCGGAGACGACGACCGGATGCCCGTCGGGGTCGCTGACGATCTGCACGTTGCCGCCGTGCGCCTTGTGCTTGCCGGAGAACCACAGGTCGTGGCCGGTATCGGGATTCTTGGTCCGGCACCCGTCGGTGCGGATCAGCGTCCCGTCCACCGTCACGTGCGCATAGCCGGCGGCGCGGGCGGCCAGCAGTGCACCGCGCAGCGCGGGTGCGGCCGCGGCGAGGACGTCGATGCCCTCGTGCAGATACCGGTAGGCCGTCGAGCGGCCGATTCGGTGGTCGACGGCCAGCTGGGCCAGCCGGGTGCCGTCGAGGAACCAGCGCAGCACCAGCACCGCCTGCCGGTAGCAGCCCAGCGCCCGGCGCTTAGGCCGGGTGCGGCGTCGGCGCCGGTCGGCGGCCAGCAGTGCCGACACGAATTGCACGGTGGGCTCTTCGACGGGGAGCACGGCGTGTGTAGGTGACAGGATCGGACACAGCAGGACCTCGGGTGGGGAAGACGGTCTGTGAGAAGACGTCCCGCCTACCGAGGTCCTGCGTCGTCTTCGGTCATCCGGCCGCCGTCGGTGTGTCGCTCCTGACCTGCGGCTCATCCGCTACCGGGAAAGGCTCATTGAGTCAAGTGTCTTCGCCTCGCCAGGCGGTCGACCACCACGCATGAGGTGACCTCGACGCCGCTCGTACACAGCAATGGTTTCTGCCGGCGGGATGAGTGCCTGGAACTGTTTAAAGTGTGCGAATTGCGTGTAAGCCCGGTGCTAAAGCTCAGTCGATAAAGGATACATGTATCATTGACCTGTCGTCGAAGCTTTCATTGCCGGCCCTAAGTCCCTTAGTCTGGGGATGATCGCCGATGAGTAAAGGATCGACTTCCAACAGGCCCATCAGAAATCGCTCAGTGCTCTCGAGATCGGCAGCGAGCGCGGGATAACCGTCCGACGCAATAAGTAGTGATTGCGTCTCGCGAGGTAGCGGCTGTATGTGAATATGCCTGTCGGGCACCCGCCCACCGTCGATGGAGCCGAAAAACCACTGTCCTGGGCTGTCTACGTTACGCAGACTGCGCTCGTTGCGAAGGAGTGGGATGATCATCGCCCGCCCGGGGTCTTCCTCTTGGAGGGCTCTCAAGTCCGAGCCCTGACGAATAAGAGCTGTGAGATAGGCGGCTCTCACTTGCGCTGCCACCGCCTCATGTCTTGGCGCGAGGACACTCTGGCGGCTGTCAATCCGCACCGTGGAAGCTCCTACGCCCCATAATTCATGCCGATGCGCCGAGTAGAGCATGAGGGACGCAGATGAGGCTTCTGTGGTTCCCTTCCCATCCGCGACGGCTTCTGTTGCTGCGTCAACCGCCTGGCGAGCCGTTGCCGAGGAGGGAAGCGACTTGAGCGCCCGAGCTATGAGGTCCGCCGCAACGGCGCCAGGCTCCTGCCGGCTTGGTCCCTTCTCGCCTCCCCCGCCCTTTGCAGTGGCCCCGTCGATGACGCCTAGGAGCGCTGACGTCATGAGGATTCGATCTTCTCCCAGGCTTCGAAGCGGGGCTTTCGGCTTCACTGTTGCCGAGACGATACGCATAGAGATCCTTAGAAGGGCGTCGGGCCGAGGTAAACTTCCGCATGTTCTACATGCTCGCCCGCGGTTACTCTGGCTCGAATAAGAATAACGAATCGCTTCTGCTTGGTCAGCTTGCGCATCTCCTTCGCATTATCGAGGAAGTATCTCGCAGCGGCCACCGTTCCGTACGTGTGCGTTCCTGCAAAAATGGTTAGCGTGCCGGACGAGTCGAAGCAATTCGGTGCGCGAAGGATGAACCCGTAATCGGCGCCGCTCCGCCCGAACGACGGCGAAGGGGTGCTGGCAGGCTGGACTAGTTCGTCGCCCGAGTCGGTCCTGCGAAGTATTCGCTCATCCTTCACTGTTTTCATAGTTATAGGCAATTTTCGATCTAGTCGGGCCAGAGCTTCTCTTGTTACCGCATTGTTCTTTGGCCCTCCTAGGAGTATCAAGTCCCCCTCGCGGGCCCTGTCGTCGCAGAACTCGGAGAGAGTTACCGCGTTCTCAGACAGCGTCCTGTAGGCTGTAACTAGCGAAGGTGCCACCAAACCCAATGCCCGAGCGGGGCCTAGGCCAGTCACTGGACGGTCGTACGTCCCGGTGCTAACTCTTGCGCTGGTGGAGAGGACTATGGAGAGCCCCTTGGGCTGCCTCAGTCGCCAAAGTCGGCGGGCTTTAGTAATGGCAACCCGGTGAAGGAAGAATGAGGCTGCTCCCGTGGCTAAGACGCCTAGGGCGGCGCCAAGCAACTCTTTCGCTATGTCCCCCATGATGCTCCTTCAGCGGCTTCGGCGTTGAGCGTTGGGCAAGCAACATGCCAGGCCCGTGGTCTAGGTGGATCAGCTGGCGTTTCTCGAGTATGTAGCTGCAGCATCGGTCAGGGCTTGAGCCTGTCACAGCTCCCTACGTCTACGTGGAGCCGACCCGCATCTGACCGCACGTCCGAATCATCCTGGCGCGCCAGCCTGACCGGAGATTCTCGCCGGGCCAGCGGCCGCCGGTGGGTGCATTTGCCGATGCGTTCGGCCCAAATGGGCTCGTGGACCTCACCGTTGCGACCCGCGAGCGGTGGCCGACATCCGTCAGTCCCGTATGACGAACGGCTACTGGCGCACCGGAGGACTGCCTGTGACAAGCCGGCCGCCGTCCCGCAAGGGATCGGCGCGTTCAGGCGGTCGTCGCAACACCCTTGGAGCGCGAGGTGTTGTGGTGGTTTCGGAGTGGCAGTGGGTTCGGGATGAGCGGCAGCAGCGGTTCTGGGAGCTGGTGAAGTCAGGATCGGCCTTCTCGCAGGCTTGTGAGGCTGTCGGCGTGGATCGGCGGCAGGGATATCGGTGGCGACGTGCCTCGGGCGGTCGGCCGCCGTCGGCACCGCGGGTGGTGTCGGCGAGGTATCTGTCGCTGGAGGAGCGGCTGCAGATCGCCGACCTGCATCTGGCCGGCGCGTCGATGCGCGCGATCGCGACTCAGCTCGGCCGCGCGCCGTCGACCATCAGTCGCGAGCTACGCCGCAACGGGCCCGTGCCGGCGGCCGGGCGGGCGGCCGGGCGAGCGAGGCGGGCCAGATACGCCCCGTACGCGGCGCACAAGCGCGCCGGGCTGCGGGCGCGGCGGCCCAAGCCGTTCAAACTGGAGGACGCACGGCTGGCGCTGGCGGTGCAGGACAAGTTGTGCCGGAAGTGGAGCCCGGCCCAGATCAGCGCGCACCTGGCCGGCGAGCATGGCGACGAGGCGGCGATGCAGGTGAGCCACGAGACCATCTATCAGGCGTTGTTCGTGCAGGGCCGCGGCCGGCTGCGCACCGAGTTGCACCGGCATCTGCGCACCGGTCGGGCCTGGCGCCGGCCCCACGGGTTCTCCGGCGCGGCCAAGGCGAAGATCTCCGGCATGGTCTCGATCAGCGAACGGCCGGCCGAAGCCGCCGACCGGGCGGTGCCCGGCCACTGGGAAGGCGACCTGATCATGGGCCAGCACTGCCGGTCGGCGATCGGCACCCTGGTGGAACGCCAGACCCGCTTCTGCCTGCTGGTGCACCTGCCCGACGGGCACGGCGCCGAGGCGGTCCGCGACCGGCTGGTCGCGGCGATCCAGACCCTGCCCGAGCAGCTGCGCCGCTCGCTGACCTGGGATCAGGGCAGCGAGCTGGCCCAGCACCAGGCCATCACGCTCGCCACCGATATGGCGATCTACTTCTGCGATCCGCGTTCGCCTTGGCAGCGCGGGAGCAACGAGAACACCAACGGTCTGCTGCGCCAGTACGCACCCCTTGTGGCACCGACCTCCCGGTCCACGACGCTGAGTACCTCGACGCCATCGCTATCGAACTCAACGGCAGACCCCGCAAGACCCTCGGGTTCATCACCCCGGCCGAAGCCATGCAGCGGCTACTGTCCGACCCCGAGAAGCCAGTCGTTGCGACGACTGCTTGAAACCGCCATCGGCTACCGGGACGGCGGAGCTTCTCGCGCCACGTGACGCGGCGACCGGATCGCGGTGATGGCGTGCTCGGTCGCCTGAGATCGATCGAGCAGACGCTCGGTCAGGCCGGGCGTCTGCACTCCCCGAGTGTGCCGGTCGACCTGGTGCCGCTGCATGGGGTCGGTCAAGGCGCGGTGCAGTGCACCGGCCAGTCCGGTCGACAGGTCTGCGGCCCGGTCGACGACCCGGCGGAGCTGACCGAGGTCGGCGCCGCGGGCCATCACGTGACGACCGGCGATGACCGCGTCGATCCGGTCGGCGGACATGTTCTCGACAGGCTGCAGGTCCCGCGCGGAGACGACCAACCGCCCGGTGCGCGACCACCGCTCCACGGCCGCGGCCAGCCGGTCGCCGAGCGCCGGCAGCTGGGCGGTGACCTGCCGGACCCTGTCGGCCGTGCTCGGCAGGTCGCTGCGGTCGCGTAGCGCTGAGATGTCGGTGCGAGGTGCGACCTCGGCGCGGAGCGCGCCGGCCAGCGCCTGCGCCCAGGCGACGACGCCGCGCGGGTCGGCGGTGCCGGCGCGGTGCCCGTCGTGGAAGGCCGTGCTGGTGCGGCCGGCCAGCTGCCAGGCCAGCCCGGTGACCAGCAGCGGGCCCACGTCGTCCCCGGTCGCAGCGGCAGCGACGGTGGCGGCGCAGCGGCTGGCGATCTCGGCGGCCGCGACGGCGGCGCGGAAGTCGCGCAGGGAGAGGTTGTCGCCGTCCCGTTGGATCCGGTCGAGTGTCGCGACGAGCGCCGCGGACGCGTCGAGTGCGCTCGGTGCGGCGTCCCGGTGCGGAGGGTCGGGTGGGGGTACCAGGCGGTCGAGTACCACGAAGCTCGCGGCGGTCGGCGGATCGGCCAGCGCGTCGCGCTCGACGGCGGTGGCCAGCTGGCGGACGGCGGACATCTCGGCGACCGCCGCCTGCGGCAGCAGTCGGGACGCGAGCCCGGCCGAGTGATCGGCCACCTCGGCGAGTTCGACGGTGACCGCCCACCGGTGGGCGCGGCCCAGGACGGGGCGGTCGCGGCCGACGAGGTCGGCGGCGGCACCGGCGAGGTCGGTGAGCGGCCCGCCGGTGCGCGGCCACAGCCGACCGGCGGTGACGCAGGCTGCACCCAGCTCGGTGGCGGTGCGCTGCCGTGAGGTGTCGGCCGGGGTGAGCCCGTCGTCAGTCAGGCCGGTGAGCGCCCGGCCGAGGTGGGCCAGCGCGCCGGTGATGTCCTCGATGGCCACCGACGCCGCCGGGGCGGTGGCCCGGTCGGTGAGGGCGTCCAGCAGCTGCTGCAGGGTGGTGGTCACCGGTCAGCCCAGCCGTCGCAGGGCGCGCCGGGCGGTGCGGGCGGCGTCGAGGACCGGGGTGCTGGCGAAGGTGTCCTCGTCTAGGTCGGCCAGGGCGGCCAGGGCCACCCGCAGGGTGATGCGCGGGTCGCCGTTGATAAGCGGGGTGGGTTCGGCCCGTGCCCCGGCCAGCTCGAGCAGCTCGGCGGCGTACAGGCAGGCAAGGGCGACCTCGGCGGGTACCTGCTCGCGGTCGGCGCCGACGGCGTCGAGTAGCGAGGCGGCGTAGCCGAGCGGGTCGGTGGTGGTGTCCAGGGTCATGGCTGCTCTCCTCCGGGTGCGGTGTGGCGCGACGGTCGGTCGTCAGGGAGCGTGTGGGGGGCGGTCGCGGCGGTTCTGTGGACGGCCGCTCGGACTGTGCACTGCCGCGGCGTCGTCGTCGGCCCGGGCGGAGTCGTCGGTCGCCGGCAGGGCGGCCGGGCAGTCTTCGAGCAGCCGCCAGTGCAGCTCGCGCGCCGGGTGCCGGTCGGGCAGCGGAGCGGCGGCGGCGAGTGCGGGCAGGCGGGCGGCGACGTCGTAGCCGGCGGCGTGGGCGCGGGCGAGTGCGGCGGCCAGCGGGAGCCAGTCCGGGCCGCGCACGAGGTGGGCGCCGATCCGCTCAACCGCCCGACGCCACACCGGTCTGCCCGGCGGCGCGAGGGCGTCGTCGGGTTCGCTCTCCAGGTCGGCGGCGACCTGCAGGATGCGTGCGGCGATCGTGCGCCGCTGCACCTCGGACAGGGCGGCGCACCAGGCGGCCAGCAGCTGTGGGGTGTGCCGGGTCATCCAGCGGCGGCTGACCCGCACGCCGTCGACGAGTGAGACCCAGTCCTCGTCGCTGCGGCGGGCCGGAGCACTCATGCGCTGCCCTTACGCGAACGTGTGCAGGATCGCGGCGCGTGGCCAGTGGAGGGTTTGGCATCGAGGTCACCGACGAACAGCGCCCGCCTGGCCTCCCGCGCGGCTGAGCTGTCGTACTCGGTCGCCCAGGAACGGGCGGGCCAGTCGGTGTGCCGGCCGGGTGGGCAGCCGATGCCGAGCCGTTCGCTCATCCGGCCGGTGAAGGTGGGCAGCGCGTAGCGGTGCCACTCCTCCAGCGCGTGCGGTGTGGTGGCCTCGGCGGCGGTGACGCGCAGGCAGGCGAGCACCGCGAGCTCGTGCACCAGGTGCGGGTGCGCCGGCCAGCAGGCGGGGACGGCGGAGGCGGTCTGCCAGGCGTAGGTGTGGTTGAGCCAGGCGGCGACTTCGTCCAGCCACGGCCACAGGTCGACGCGCAGGTTCGGCGGGCAGGTTGCCGGGTCCCAGGGCCGGTGCAGCTCCGTCAGGCCAGCGGGGTCGAGGCCGATGTCGTCGGCCCCGCGGAGGTGGTCGAGGGCGCGGCGGACCTCTGGCGGCGGTTCGGGAAAGGGCCTGGCGATCTGGGCGTCGGTCACCGGGCGCTCCTCTGGGCCGGTGCCGGGCCTGCGGGCCGCGCGCTGTAGTGAGCGGCTCCGGTGCACTCGGCCCGGGGCGGGTCACCGGCGCGGGCGGCGGTGACCCGGGCGCGGGCGGCGCCCTGGGCTGCCAGCAGTTGCAGGCCGCGGGGTCCGGTGAGGCAGCGGGTGAGCCGGGCGATCAGCGGCGGGGCGTTCTCGGCGACGACCAGCGCCCGGCCCGGCGGCAGCTGGCGGATCTCCTCACCGCGCAGCACCTGCACGGTCTCCCCGTGGGTGGACCGGGACCACCCCGCACCGCGGTAGCTGTAGGAGGTGCGCCGCACCCGGGTGGTGCCGAGCAGGTCGGACAGCTCGCGGTAGAAGGCGCCGTCCTTGCCGCCGCCGAAGGCGACGACGACGTTGGTCAGCCCGAACAGGGTGCGGGCCTCGTCCTCGCCGTAGACGCACACCAGCTGCCGCCAGGTCTGCGCGGCGTAGAGGAAGCTGACACCCAGGGCGCGGTCGTTGGCCATTCGGGTGCGCAGGGTGGGCAGCGGCGCGGTGGAGGGCAGCTCGTCCAGGCAGGCCAGCAGCGGCGGGCACAGCCGCCCGGTCGGCGCCGTGGCGGCCAGCTGCAGGGCGGTGTCGAGGACGTGCTCGGCCACCGCGGTCATCAGCGGGGACGCCGAAGCGTAGGGGTCCTCGCGGCCGAGCAGGTAGATCGTGCCGCCGGCGGCGAGCAGGTCGGCGATGTCGGTCGCCGGCCGCCCAGGCCCCGGGGTGCAGCGGCGGCGGATGTCGGCCTGGAAGAACAGCGCCAGCGCCTGCTGCACGGTGGTGGCGGTGTTGCCCGCAGCGCGCGGGTCACCGTGCAGGGCGCCGTGCAGCAGCCCGTCCCAGAACGGCGCGGCATCGGGGTGGCCGCGCAGGACGTCGGCCGGCTGCGTCGCCGCCTGCGGGTGGGCGGCCCACGTGAGGACGTCCTCGACGGTGCCGTCGATCAGCGCCGCGGCGTGCAGGAACGCCTGCAGCACCTTGGCCGCCTCGAACGCGTAGAACCGGGCCGCGCTGCTGGCGACGCCGCCGGTGACCGCGCCGGCAACCGTGCCGGCGGTAAACGCCTTGGCTCGGCGCTCGGCGACCATCGGGTCCGCGCATCCAGCGACCGGGTCCCACACCAGCTCCGCCAGGCCGGGGACGGCGCCGAACGGGTCGAGCACGGCGACCGGCCGGTCGCCGTCGGCGCGGGCGTCGAGGGTGAGCAGCAGGTCCTCGGCCTTGGTCAGCGTCACCAGCGCCGCCCCCGGCGCGTCGAGCAGCGCGGGGGCGAGTAGGTCGAGGGTCTTGCCGGAGCCCTGGGGGCCGTAGACGCCGGTGGTGCGGTCGTAGGGCACCCACAGTTCTCCGGCGGCGGGGACGGCGGCGCGGCCCAGTCGCCACCCCACATCGGTGCCCGTGAAGCGACGGTCCTCGCGCCGGCGATCCGGAGTCAGGTCGGGGCGGACGACGGGAGCGACCTGGCGCAGCCGCGCGCGGCCGAGGACGTCGGCGACGTGGGCACGGGAGGCCATCCCGGACCGCCCGCCCAGCAGCCGGCGCGCGGCCCAGGCCGCTCCCCCACTGCCGGCCAGGAACAGTCCGAGCGCTCCTGCGATGACGGCGTACATGACTGGCGACGAGGGCAGCGCCGCTACTTGTACGCCGTCCAGGCCGGCGGCGGGGTCGCCGGCGAGCAGCCCGCCGACGGAGGCGACCAGTGCGGCCGACCCGTGCGGCCACACCCAGCCGCCGCCGGTCAGCAGTGCCGCGGCGGCGCGGCCGGCGGGCAGCAGCAGCGCGCCGGCGGTCATCCACACTAGAGCGACGGCGGTGGGCACCTCCCAGCCGGTGGGGCCGACGTCGGGCTGGGACCGACCGACGCTCATCGCTGCCGCCCCGTGCTCGTCTCGTGCATGACTCCTCCGTTCGTGCGGCGTGGGGTGTTCATCCGGGGTTGGCAGCACGCAGGTCGACGCCGCGGTCGGCCAGCCACGGGACGGGGTCGACCGGGGTGCCGTCGATGCGGACCTCAAGGTGCAGGTGGACGCCGGTGCTGTTGCCGGTGGAGCCCTGGAAGCCGATCAGCGTCCCGGCGGTGACGGTTTGGCCGGCGGTGACGGTGTAGGCCGACAGGTGCCCGTAGCGGGTGGTCACCCCGCCGCCGTGGTCCAGCTCGACGAGATTGCCGTAGCCGCCCAGGTCCAGGTTGCCGTCGCGGTTGCAGTAGGCGCTGGTGCACTCGGCGCGCACCACGATGCCGTCGGACGCGGCGTAGACCGGGGTATCGCGGGGGCCGGCGATGTCGACACCGGCGTGCAGGGTGCCCCAGCGGGGCCCGAAGCCGGAGGTGACCTGCCCGGCGGTCGGCCGGATCCACGACCCGGCGGCCACCGGCAGACCCGGGCAGACCCCGGCTGCGGCGCCGGACGGGTCGGCTGCGGCGACCCGGGCGGCCGGCCACAGCATCGCGGTCAGCTCGCGGGCGAGTGGCTCCCAGCGGGCGTAGGCGCCGCCGTAGGCCGAGACCTGCACGGACTGAGCCGCGCGGGTCAGCGGGATGGTCCGCCAGTTCGGCACCTGGACCAGGCGGGCGTAGAAGGTCTCGGCGGCGTAGACGGGGTCCATCAGCTCGCCGACGGTGCCCCAGCCGGCGATCCAGCGCTGCTGGAAGGTGTTGACGCTGTCGTGGTCGGAGCCGAGCCCGTCGTGCGGGTAGGTCAGGCTGGTGGCGGTGACGGCGGCCTGGTCGGCGGTGAGCTCGGGGCTGCTGCCGTCGTTGGCCAGCATCCGGATGCGGGACTCCTGATAGGCGGTGGCCAGCGCCACGGTCGCGGCGTACGGGTCCAGCCCGAGCCGGGCGGCGACGGTGGCGATCGTCTGCGCGTGGCCCATCTGGAGGGCGTCCAGGTCGACGCCGGCGACGGTGGCGCCGGTGCCGCCGGTCGAGCAGGCCGCGGACGCCGCTGATGTCTGCGGAGCGGCGAGCACGGCAAGCGGGACCAGCAGGAGGAAGAGCGCGGCGAACATCGGCACCGCGACAGGGACGGCGGCCTTCCACAGCCACGCCCGGGCCGCGCCTTCCGCCGTCCCGGTCATGCCGGACCGCCCGCGGTGAGGGCGTCGTTGGTGTAGGTCAGGCGCAGCTCGGGTGCGGTGAGGACGGTCTGCACCTGGAAGACCCGGTCGCCGACCAGCCACAGCGCCCGACCCTTGCCGGCGACCGCCCAGCCGGTGACCACCCGCTGCGCGATCGGCGCCAAGCCCAACAGGGTGCCCAGCTCGTCGGCGACGGCCTGGTCCTGGCCGTGCAGCACCTTGACGTCGCACAGGTGCAGCAGGTCCCGGGCGATGGCGACCGCCTGCGAGGCGGCGTCGCCGGCGGTGAGCATGTCCGAGGGCTTGTGCGCCAGCAGGACCTGCACGTCGGCGTCCCGGCGGGACAGCCGCAGGTTGGCGTCCAGGCTCTTCATCGCCTCGGCGCCCAGGCGCATCTGCCGCCAGGTCTCGTCGCGCACGACGATGCGCAGGTCCCCCGGTTCGGCGATCTCCCGCATCGCCTGCCCCCAGGAGTTCAAACAGGTCAGGGCGATGCCGACGGCCTGGTCGCCGAGCGGTTCGAGTCGGGACAGCGACAGCGACTGGATGGGGGCGCGCCAGTCGACGGCGACCGTGGTGTGGTCGTCGAACAGCCCGGCCAGCGAGCCCTTGACCAGCGAGCCGAGCGCATCACGCAGGGTGCGGGTGGCGTCGAGGAAGTGCCGCCGGTCGGCGTAGCGGCAGCCGGCGACGAGTTCGTCAGTGGGCTCGTCCAGCGCGTGCCACAGCTGCGGCACGGTGGGTTCGGTCAGCCGGGTGGCGCCGGTGCGGTAGCCGGTGAGCAGCCGCAGCGCCTCGGCGACGGCGGTCTCCTCCACCGGGCCGAACGGCACCGCCTGGGAGCCGACCAGGCCGCGCAGCAGCACCAGCCAGCGGGCGAAGATAATCGCCTCGCGGCGGCGGGCCTCGGCGGCGTCCAGCCGATCCCAGCCGTGCCCGAGCGGGCCGAAGGCCAGCGGGTTGACCCGGGCGGGCAGCCCGTGGCCGATGACGAACGGCTCCACCCCGAGGGCCCGGCACAGCGGCTCGTACTCGTCCTTGGTGTCGCCCAGCACCAGGGTGCGGTAGCCGTAGGCCAGCATCCGCAGCGCGAAGGCCTTGACCGTGGCCGACTTGCCGCGGCCGGGCTTGCCGAAGACGACGACGTTGGGATTGGTGACCGGGATGGCGTCGTCGGTGACCCAGCCGACCGGGTCGCAGTAGAACGCCCCGCCCGACAGCAGGTCCAGCCCCATCTGCGCGCCGGTCGGCGGCAGCCCGGGTGCGGCGATGAGCGGCCACACCACCGGCGTCTGCTCCGAGGTCATCCGCCACACCGACAGCGGCGCCGGTGTTGCCGCGCGGCCCCGGCCGCGGCCTCGGGGGCCGTGGCGGGGTACCAGCGCGGTGAACGGCCCGCGTTCCCGGGTGGCCGGCTGTGGCGCCGGGGCGGCGGGTAGCCGGTGGCCGAAGTCGTCGAGCAGGACGGCCACGTCGCGTCCCCGGGAACCCAGGCGGCGGGTCACCGCCGGCCCCGCCGGTCGGGCAGGCCGATCCCGAGCGGGATGGCGGCGGCGCCGAACCCGGAGTCCTGCGCCAGGTCCAGCCGCAGCGGCACGAACCCGGCGGCACGCACCGACGCCGACAGCCGCCGGCCGTGCTCGTCGACCGGCCAGGTTGCGGGCACCGTGACGCAGGCGGCCACCGCGGGGCGAACCAGTGCGCGCCCGACGGCCAGCTTCTCGTCGGCGGCGCCGATCCGCTCGGTGTCGCGCCGCTGGCGGGCCCGCTCCCGGAAGCCCATGCGGGCGCGCAGCTCGCTGCCGGTGGTGGCGCTCATCTGCTCCCGGCCCACCAGCCGGGTGGCCCGCTCCAGCGGCAGTGGGCCGAGGAACACCGTCAGGCAGCGCCGCTCCCCCGCCGTGGTGGGCACCAGCACCGGGGCCAGCGCGCCGAGCACCGCGCCGGAGTCGGGCAGCAGCACCGTGTCGGTGACCGACGCCCACGCGTCATGTATGTAGTGCCGCACCTCGGCGCGGGCGCGGGTGGGACCGGCGGCGGCCATCGGCACCCCGGTCGCCATGTCGGGGTTCTGGGTTGCGGCGAGGTCGGCGGCGACCAGCTGGCCGCGGTCGCCGGGGGCGAAGCCGGTGCGCACCGCGGCGGCCAGCTCGGCGGAGTCCAGCCAGCTCACCGCGGTGCAGCCGACCGGCCCCCGCAGCGCGGCCTCGACCTCGCCCATCACCCCGTGCAGCACCCGGGCGCGGCCGTCCACCCCGCCCCCGGCTTCCCGTGCGGCGCGGCCAATCCGCCGCTCGCCCACCACGACGGTCACGAACGCCTCGGTGCGCACCGCCGCAGGCGTCAAGCCCTCGGTCAGCAGGACGTTGACCTGCACGGCCAGCTCCGGCGCACCCGGTCGGGTGTGCGCATGCTCCCAGGCGGCGCGCTCGGCGCCGTCGTCGGGCACGGTGCGCACCTGCAGCGCCAGCACGTCGACCAGGTCGGTGCGCGCGGCCAGCTCGCACAGCTCGGCCAGGCCGGCGCCCATCCGGTTGCGCTCGTCCGGCTCGGCCAGCCCGATACCGGGATGGGAGATCCGGGCCACCGCCGCCCAGGTGCGCGCCGCCTGGTCCTGGACGATCACCGGGCGGCCGGCCAGCTGCCCGAACGGCGGCCCGTCGTGGGTGCGGATGCCGGCCAGCACGCCGGGCAGGTCCGCCGCGGACAGATCCTCGGCCGTCCCGGCCACGGCCGCCGAGCCGAACACCGACCAGCCCATGACTCCCCCGATCGAGTGCAGACACAGGTCAGCCAGCCAGCGGCCGGTCGCGCGGCCGCGGACGGGCACCAGCAACACCGCGGCCAGCACCCCCCACGCCGGCAGGTAGGCGACCAGGAGGACCCAGGTCCGCGCGTTGAGGGCCAGCAGCGCCGGCACGCCGGCAAGGGTGACCAGGGCCAGCTGGGCGCCGGTCATGCCCAGGAACCAGCCGGAGACGTCGCGGGCGTAGTCGCCGTAGCGGGCGCTCACCGCGCACCGCCGTCCCCGGGCGCCTCGCCCCGTGGCCCGCGGGGAGCCGGAGGCTCAAGCCGCGTAGCAGGCCATGGCGCAGCAGAGTCACCCCCAGCGTTCGAGGCGACCCCGCCTGCCGCCGGGCTTGCCGGTGCGGGCGGTTGCGGTTCGCCGTCGGGGTGACGACGTCCCCGACCCGGCACACCTGAACGCGGAGCCTCGGCGGCCCGGCCGCCGGTACTCCGGTCCGGTGACCCTCGGCCCGACGACTGCCCGTAGTACGGAGCGGGGTGCCCGACCCCGGCGCTGGACAACACATCGGCCGCCGTCGCGGCCACGCCGACCGCCAGCCGTCCGGCTTGCGTGGTACCGGCGGACAGCGCCTGCAGAGCGCCGGCGAAGCGGCCGCTGGTGGCACCGTCCGCGGTCGACTCCCCCTGCGCCCTGTCCCCTGCCAGCTGCGCCGCCGCACCCGACGCGGTCACCCCACCGGACGCCGCGCCGGCCACGGCGGCCGCCCCGGCCGCCCGCGTCCCGCCGGCCTTCTGCAGCGCCCCCATGAGCCCACCGGAGGCGGCCAGCGAGGAACGCAGCGCCGCGCCACTGGACGTGCCGGGGTCGACGAAGGCCAGCAGCCGGAACAGCGCCAACGGGCACAGCGCGCCGAGCAGCACGAGCAGGCACCCGACCACCGCCATGCCGACTGCGGCCTCGGTGCTCGTCCCCTCCGCGCCGGTGAGCAGGCCCTCGGTGATGGTCACGCCCACGCCCAGGACGAGGACCGCGACCGGCGAGACCAACAAAGCGGCCAGGAACCAGCGCAGGCTGCGCCAGAACCAGGCACTCGAGGACTGGGAGAGCAATCCAGCGGCCGAGATCGCCGAGGTCGCCGCCAGCACGATCAGCGCCGCCTCGCGGACCAGCATCACCAGCAGGAAGGCGATGCTGGCCGGCAGCAGCAGGAAGACCGACGAGACACCCAGCACCGTCGCGACCGCCCCGTCGACCAGGTCGCGGGCCACGCCGATCGAAGGGTCGAAGGCGGCCAGGGTGTCGATGCCCAGCAGACTGCGCAGCAGCCCGGTGGTCAGCCCCGAGACGCCGGTGACCAAGAGCGCGGCCACGCCGACGTAGCCGGCCCACACCAGGCCGAACTGCACCAACCCGACCAGCACCCGGCCCAGCGTCTGCCCGTCCCGGCGCAGCGCCGCCGCACCCAGCTGCGTCAGGGCCATCACGGCGGCGACGGTCGCGCCGATGCCGAAGGTCACTGGGTAGATGCCCGCCAGCGGACCGCCGGCGGACAGGTCCGGGTTGGTCAGCGCGTCGACGACGGAGAAGGCCAGGCTCAGCAGCCACAGGCCGGCCTCCCACAGCGAGAGCATCGCGGCGACCCACACGTTGGTGACCGCCGCCTGGGCCGCGTTCCCGATCACGCACAGCGGGTTGACCGGCAGGCACGACGTGGCGTCGCCCTCCGCCGGGTCGTCGGGGAGGGCAGGGAACGCCCACACCGTCGTGTCCGCTGCAGCAGGGCCGGCCGACGCCGTCCACACCGACGTGGCCAGCAGCAGAACGGTGGTCAGCGCCAGGCCGCGAGGCAGCCGGCTGCTCGGTTGCCGGCGCGGTCTAGGCATAGCGGAGCTCCCGGAAGCCCGCGGTGATAGCCGCCTCGGTGCCCGGCCAGACCGACGGGGCCGGGGCCGGCTCCGGTCCTGCTCCGATCAGCCACCGGTCCCCCGCCCAGGTCATGCGCTGGCAGTCAGCAACCGCGGCGCGGGCGGTCTGCGCGGCGGTGACGGTGAACTCGAGGTCCACGCACACCACGGCGAAGTCCGGACCGACCGTGCCCTTGACCAGTCCCATGACCGGGCGGACGACGACGCTCAGCTGCGGAGAGCCGACGCCGGACACCCCGGCCGCCGACAGCAGGTCGGCCATTACGCGCACACCGCTCCACGTCTGCGGCGTCGGTCCGCCCGGCGCGGCCCAGTCGGTGACGACCTGCCGCACGCCGTCGAGCGAGGCGGTCCCCATCGCCGTCACGTCGATCGCGGCGAGCTGGGCCAGCGCCCCTTCCGGCGTCTGCGGAAAGCCGGTCGGCACGATGGCCGGCCCGGTCCCGGTCGGTCGCGGGAGCTCGATGACCTCAGGAACGCGGGTGGACAGCGGACCGGGCAGCGCGTCGTCCGGCTCGGCGGTAGGCATCGGCGCGGCGGCCAACGCGTCCTGACGTGAGGGCTCGATCGACGGTGCTGTAGGCCTACTCGGGCGCCCTCCGCCGGCAGGATCGTCGTCGGTCAGCGCCGCCACGACGACGAGGACGGCTCCGGCCAGCACCGCCAACGCGACCATCGCGCTCACGACGGCGACGACGAGCAGCCGGGCCGGTCCCCACAGCGACCCGTCGACGGGTCGTTGCACCCGGCGGCGCATCAGGTGCACCCGCTGCCGGTGATCGAGTCGAGGATGACCAGGATGACCGTGTAGGTGATGGCGACCATCACCACCACGGCGACGCCCATGGCCCCGTACCGCGACGCGTGCGGGTGGGAGAAGATCCGCCCAACCAGGATCGAGCCGAGCGACATCACCGCGCCGATGCCGATCAGCGCCAGCACGCCCCACTTCACCCAGGCGGTGACGTCGTCGGCGAAGGTCTGCATCCCCGGCGGCGCCTCCGGGCACACCGCCGCGGTGACCTCCGCCGGCGCCGCCGCCGCCGGCCCGGCACCCAGCACGACCAACCCGGCAAGGGCGAGCACGACGATCGGGGTCGCTCCCACCTGCACCAGGGCGGTCCAGCGTCCGCCGGTCATCGGCTCGTTCCCGCCGGTCCGGTCCGGGACCGCTGCGCCGCACGCAACTGTCGGGGCTGCCGCGGCCCGGCCGGGACCAGCAGGGCGGCCAGTGACCGGCCGGCGGCGGCCACTGACTTCGGCAACGGGTCCCCGGTCAGCCCGGCAAGCTGCAGGCGCCGGTCGACCGGCACCGGAACCACCTGCCCCCGCGACCGCAGTTCACGAAGCCGCGGACCGCAGCTGGCCTCCACCGGCCGGGGCCAGCGTGCTGGGCCCACCGCGGCGACCGCCGCGTCCCCGTCGATGGCGGCCAGCACGCGCTCGGTCTGCCGGACCGCGGGCACCGTCAGCCGCGTGACGACGACCGTCGACCCGCGGACGAGCGATCGGGGTGGAGCGAGTAGCGCGCCGGTCAGTGACCAGCCCGCATCGACCACCACCGCTCGGTCCGTGTCATCGGTTCCCGGGAGCGGCGGGAGCTCTCCGTCGACCGGATCTCGAGCGAGGCGCAGGACCTCGAGTCGACCGCGACGGCCGCGCCGCCACCGGTTGCCGTCCGTGCCCAGCTCGATGGCCGCGGCCACCGCCAGGCCCGATCGGGCCGGCTCGGCGTAGTCGACCAGCAGCACCCGCCGGGTCTCCGCCAGCCCCTCGGCGACCGCCAGCGCGACGGTCGAGGCGCCGGCCCCGGCGTGACCGGCCACGGCCAGGACGACAGCACCACCGGTATCGGCTCCCGCCCAGGGAATGGCGCCAACACCCGGGCGGCGGGCAACGCCGGCGACGGCAGCGCTGGGCGCCTGGCACGCGCGGGCGACGTCGACCTCGCCGCTGTCGTCGAAGACCCCGGCGCGGATCGCGACGACGGCCGCTCGCATCGCCTGGACCGTCATCGGCCGTGCCGCAGGGGGGTCCGCGGGACTGGCGATCGGCATCGATGCCGAGGGCGGCGCTTCGTGGCTCATCGGGCCGCGCCACGGTCCTCGGCGTGGGGCTGTGGTCTGCATGTGCCGACCGTGTCGCCCCGACCTCCGGGGATCCTCCGGTCGGCGACTCCACGAGGGTGGCTCGCCGACGTAAGCCGTGGGCCAGCGCAGCATGCGGTGGCAGGCGCCCCGGCGTGCGCGACGGGAGGACTACCGGAGGTCCACAGGAGGACGACCGGAGGAGTTCACAAGGGCCGGCTGGCGCTGCTGCGGACATCGGGTCGATGAGGACCTCGGCGCCGTTGCACGGCACGGCGGGTACCTGCAGCCGGACGCGCCTGTGGGCAGCAGAGCGCTGCCCGGCGCTGCAGGTGCGGCGGGGATGCTGCCCGCTCGATGAGCAGCACTTCTGCCCATCACCAAGTAGCGGGTTGCAGATGGTTGGCGGCCACCCACGTCTCCACCAGTACCACCTCATCGCCGTCGTCGACGGCGTAAACCACCCGGCCGAACCACCCCTCCCGGCGCTGACCCCACTCCACGAGCAGGCCGGGCCACCGCCCCGGAGCATCCGGTAGCCCACTGACCCAACAGTGCCGAGCACCAGCAGGCCGCTCGCGACCGATCCCCGACAGCGCCGCTCGCTCACCCAGGCTCAGGCTCCTGCGTCCTGGAGTCATCCCGCCGGCCACTGCGCCAGCATGCCAGCCGTGCCGAACACGTGTTCGACGTCGTGGAGAGGGTCGGATACGGGACCGGGCCACATGGCAAAACCCCGGCGACGTACCCCGCGAGGGGCATAGGTCGGTCCGGGGTCTTCGAGACGATCATACAGGATGGGTGCCGTGACGCCCAGCCCGACTCCCGAGGACAGGGCAGCCGGCCTGACCACGGACGTGGCCAGCGCGCTGCGCGCCGGCATCGGCCCGGAGCGGCTCAGCGGCTACGACCTCGCCAGCGGTGGTGACCAGCCGCGCGCCCTGCGCCTGTACCAGTGGAACACCGCGGTCAGCGGGGCGGTGTTCGAGGACCTCAGCATGCTGGAGGTCGTCCTGCGCAACGCCTGCCACCACCAGCTGCAGAGGTGGAACGCCGCCGAGGGCAACCAGCACCCCTGGTACCACCATCCGGTCCTCGCGCCGCGGCACATGCAGGACGTCGGGGCCGCCCGGGCCAGGGTGGCCCAGGGCAGGAAGGCCGAGACCGAAGGGCGAGTCGTCGCCGAGCTCATGCTCGGCTTCTGGCGGCTGCTGCACAGCAAGGAGTACGAGGTCAGCCTGTGGCGCCCCTGCCTGCGCCATGCCTATCCGGGCGCGACCACCCTGAGCCGGACCCGGGTCTACGACCGCCTGGACCACCTCAACACACTGCGCAACCGCGTCGCGCACCACGAGCCCGTGCACGGCCCGACCATCGGCAAGGTGCCCCAGGACCTCTCCGGCCTGCACCAGGAGCTGCTCGAGCTGCTCGGCTGGCTCAACCCACACATCCGCGACTGGGTGGCCACGAACAGCAGAGCCCCCGCGCTGCTGGCCGCCAAGCCGTAGCCCCCCCGCGAGCCGCAACGACGGGTCGCCCAGGCACGGGGACACCGTCCCCCGGTCATCGGTCGCAGTCACGGGCCGTCGGCCAGCCGTGGAGCGCCGACGGCGCGCCGCGGTGCACCGTGCTTGTCGAGTACGCGGCGGACCGCGGTCGGAGAACGGTCGATCAGCTCGGCGATCTGTCGCAGGGAGCGGCCGGCGGCGTACTCGGCGAGGACGAATGCCTCCAGCCGCGCTTGCAACCGCCGGTTGGGCACGGTGCCGGTGCAGGCGGTTCCGACGAACGCCGGCAGCGGGCGCAGCTGTGGCCGCGGCGGGTAGGGCATGAATCGTCAGCGGCGGGTCGGCCAGGCGATCAGCGGTCCCAGCCGTTCACCGGTGTCTGAGCCATGGCCGGCAGGGGCGGGCGCGCGGTGGTCATGACTGCCGACGGCGTGCGCCAGCGCGGCGAGCACCAGGCCGAGGGTCCGGCGGTCCAGCGCTACGGCCACGTCGGCGAGGTCGACCGGTCGGCCGTCGGCCAGGCTCGCTGCCACCCGCAGCACCGCCAACTCCTCCCGGCTCCCGGGCAGCCGTCCCGCGGCCAGGCCGGCCTCGAGCTCCACCCACTCGATGCGCGCCCACAGTCGCCCGCCGACCGGCTCGACCTCCACCGTGATCAGCCCGGCGGTGCGCAGCCGAGCCAGCCAATACCCGTCGTTGGCCAGCAGCAGCACCGCGGCCTCGGCGGCGTAGTCGCCGACCGCAGCGTGCAGCAGCGCGACCTCCACCTCGTCCAGGTCGAGGTCAGCAGCGATCGGCTCGATGATCACCGGCGTCTCCCCTTCCGTCCCGAGGCTCCGGCACACGCGAGTGTGGCCAATGGGTACGACACCCTCATTCGCCGGTAGAAGAGCCCGGGCGTCCCCAGGCCAGGGTCCGTCCGGGTGAGCGCTTCCCCCGGAAGGGTGGGTGCAGGCGGTGGTCCTCATGAGGCGCCATCGAGGAACCGCCGGCGGGCGCGGTTGACGGTCTCCGCCGTGCTCATCGGCAGGTCCATTTCGTCCTCACCGTCGTGGATGGCCGCGATGCGCGCGATGTGCGCCTCGGCTTCGGCGTGGTTGCCCTGATGGAAGCTGGTCCACATCGCGTCGAGCAGGACCTGTTCGTCGTCGGGTGCGACGAGCAGGGCAGCGGCTGAGGCGGTGCGGGCCGCGCCTAGGTCGTCGTCGGCGAGAGCGGCGGTGACCACTCGGTGGGCGACGTCGCAGACGGCCGCGGTGAGGGTGAGGTCCAGGCCGTCGAGCCACTCGTAGCCGACCGGGCGCTGGGCGAACGGCGGTCCGGAGACCAGCTGCAGGGCGGCCAGCAGGTCGGGCAGCCCGCCATCGCCGCGGACCGCGGCGCGGGCGCGCAGCTGGCGGAACAGGTCGGCGTCGACCAGCACGCCGGTCAGCGTGTACCGGCCGCTCCTCCCGGAGCTGAGGTGCTTGTGGCCGGTGCCGGGGTCGGTGCCGAGCCAGGCTCGGGCGCCGGCGGTCATCCGGTGCACGTAGGCGCGGGCGCTAACCGGGTCGTTCTTGCCGCCGCCGGCCGGCTGCAGGGCCGTGGCGGCCTCGTCGGCGGAGGCACCGTGCGGGCGGGTGGCGAGGTAGGCGACCGTCTCCTCGTAGCGGCGGCGGTACCCGGACCTGGCGACGGCCGCCTCGTCGCCGTGCGCGCGCAGCGTGACCGGTCCGAGCAAGGTCAGCCGCGGCCGGGCGCAGTCGGATGACCACCAGTCGGCGAGGTCGCGGTCGAGCTGTGTGAGGTCGTCCTCGATCTGTCTGCTCAGGTCGGTCGGCGCCGAGCGCACGGGCGCCGTGGTCGCATCGTCGATCGACGACGACGTCTCGGTGTGCGTGTCGGTCGGCTCGAGCAACCCCGGCTCGGACGCCGCGACGGTGGAGGGCCGGCGTCGGGCCGGCCGCGGAGCGGGCAGCTGGGTCGGCGGCTCGGCGGTGTCCGGCAGGTGCGGGCGGAGGGCGCCGGCGGCGTCGGTGTGGACCTGCCAAGGGCGGCCGCCGTCGGCGCCAGGGATGGGTTCGTCGTGAGAGTCGCGTTCGAAGGCCATCAGCGTGGTGATGTCACGGGCCTGTTCGGCGGTCAGCCGGGGTGCCGGGAGCCGCAGCCCGAGCGCCGGAACGAGCAGCGATCCGTCGTCGGTCAGCGTGAGCAGCCACTCGTCGGTGGGCTGCGTCGGCTCGACGCCGACCACCACGGCAACGGCGGCGCGCCGCTCCCGGTCCCGCAGGGCGGCGGCCCGGGCCAGGTTGCTGTCGTCATCCGGCTGGTGCGGGGCGAGGATGACCTGCGGCATCCAGCCGTCACCTGCTCCGGCCCGGAGCCGCCCGTCCAGCACGTCGTCGGTGTCGCGCTCGCCAGGTTCAAGCAAGGCGGCCTGCAGCCCGGGATCGGCGTCGGTGCCGACCGGGTGGATCCGGTGCGGTGCCAGGTCGACCAGTTCGTCGCCGAAGCCGACCGTGGTGACGGTCAGCAGGTCCGACCAGCTGTTGACGGCCAGTTCGGCGGCCAAGTGCCGGGCGAAGTCCGCACGGCGGTCGGCCGGTCCGGTGACGCACACGGCGCCGATGCGTTCCAGGTCCAGCAACCAGTGGCCTGCGCCGTCGATGCCGAGGGTGACCAGGGTCGGATACGGCGCCAGGCGTGTCCGCGCCACTTGCGCGACAACACCGGTGTCCTGGTCGAGCTGCACCGACCACCACGAGCCGGTGTCGTCTGCGGTCCACGGCGCGGGCGGGGGACGGTCATCAGGGGTGTGCAGCCGGAGGTGGAGGCGACCGCTGTCCAGCCGGGCGGCGGTGACGTCGGGCAGCCGCCCGTCGGGGTCCTCGGAGATCAGCACGGCCAGCTGTCGCAAGGCGCGGTCGAGTGCGGCGTAGTCGGCCCGGCCGGAGGCCGCCGCGGAGGTCACGGCCGCCTGCGTGGCCGACAACTCCCGGGACGGAGGCACCAGCCGTCGACCGGGGCGGCGACGGCGCAGGCGTTGCCGGCGGTGGGCCAGCCAGGCGGCGCCGAGGCCAGCGGCGAGGAGGGCTCCGCTGCCGCTGAGCACGATCGCCAGCTCGGACGACGGCTGTTCTCCGGTGTCGGCGCCCTCGGCGACCGGCGCCGAACGAGGACTCGAGTCACCGGATGGGCTCGGCACCGTCGGTGGCGCGGGGGACGTCGGGTGCAGGTCTGCGGGCGCGGTGGGGTCGTCCTCGTGTGACGGCGACGGCTCCAAGGGCTCGTGTCCGCTCGGCGAGGTCGGCACTGGGGACGGCGTGGCGGAGGGCGGGAGGTCGAGGAGCTGCCCGGGGCGGATCAGGTGGGGGTCGGTGAACCGGCCACCGCCCGGCTGGGCCTCGCCGGCGTTCAGGTCGAAGATCGGCCGCCAGCTGTCCAGGCCATGGTGCTTGGCGATGTCGGCGAGGGTGTCGCCGGGCCGCACGGTCACCTGCTGCGCCGTCCCGGAAGTGCTGGCATCGGCGGGCAGGACGAGCACCCAGCCGGGGCGGAGCAGTCCCGGGTCCGTGAGCGCGCCGCCGTCGGGTTGGGGCCGGTCGCGGTTGAGTTCGAGGATCTCCGCAAACCGGGTCCAGTCGCCCAGGTGGCGAGCGGCGATGCGGCCGAGGGTGTCGCGCGGTTGCACCGTGTAGGTGGGTCCGGCCGCAGCGGGCACCGCGGGCCGGGTCTCCGGCACCGGGACGGGCGCAGGCCGGGGCTCCTCGGTCGGCTGCTCGGCGACGGCCGGTGGGCCGGCCAGGGCGGGGGCGGCGAGCAGGGGCGCGCCACCGACGCCGACGACGGCGGCCACGAGCAGACCGGCCAGCTGCTGGGGTGCGGCCAGGCCGGGCAGCCGCAGTGGCGGGAGACCGCGCAGCTGGGTGGTGAGCTCGAGGGTCACCGACAGGGCGAAGACCGCCCACGCGGCCCAGCCGATCAGGACGAGGAGCCCGAGGAAGACCGTGCCGGTGTCCGGTCCGGCCAGCGTGGCGGTAATCTGCGCCCAGGAGGGCAGCTCGTCGGGCAGGTAGGCGCCGCCGAGGTGCCACAGCCCGGCCGGAACGCCGACGACTGCGGCGAGGAGCACGGCGAGGGCGAGGAGACGGCGCAGCGGATTGAGGGTCCGCAAGGGCGCGGTCATGGGGCGGCTCCCCCGTTCTGGTCGGTGACGAGGTCGGCGGTGCCGGTGCCTTCGACGGTGAGGGTGGTGATGCCGATGAGGCCGAGGAACGTGGTGGGCTCGCTGATCGTCGTGCTCACCTGCAGGGTGTCGCCGTCGACGACGGTGACCGCGCCCTGCACACCGCTGCGCTCCAGGTAGTTCTGCACGGCGGCGACCGCGGCGGCCGGGTCGACCCGCACCTGCCCAGTAAGGGCAGCGGAGAGGTCGAGGGCCTGGCCGCCGGCGCGGGCGGCCTCGTCGGCGATGGCGTTGGCACGCTGGGTGGCCGCCACCTTGGCGCCGCCATCGACGGCCAGGCCGACGATCAGCAACAGGCCGGGGACGAGGACGGCGAGGAACACGCCGATCGCACCGCGCTCGGGGTCCTGGCATCGCACGGGCGGAGGCGGGGTCATCGTTCGCGGTAGGCGTCGACGGGGCTGGTGAAGGCGGCTTCCACGGTGACCGTGCCAGGTAGGCCGGGGGCCAGCAGATCGGCCATGCCGACGACGCAGGTGACGGTGACGGTCACGTCACCGGGCTGGCCGGGCGGTGCTGCGAAACCGGAGGTGTCGACGTCGATGCTGGCGTTCTGGCAGCGCAGGTCCTGGGCGGCCAGGGTGCGTTCGGCCTGCCCGCCGGCCAGGGCGCCGGCCGTGCCGGCGTCACGGGCGAGGGAGGCCTCCCGGGCGGCGGCGCGGGCGGCCTCCTGGACGCCCCCCTCGGCGATCTGGGTGCGTCCGGCGAGGACGGCGAAGGCCGCCAACAGCAGAAACGCCGGGGCCAGCAATGCCAGCTCCACCGACACCGATCCCCGCTCTCCCGCCTCGGCGCTCACGGAGTGGGCCGTTCGACGGGGCCGACGGCGGTCTGGGTGACCGACCATCCCGACAGGCCGGGGAACAGGCTGATCGAGGTGCCGGTCACGGTCACTGCAACCGTGGTCGCCGATCCGGTCACGGCCACGTCCCGGCTGGAGAGCAGGTCCGCGGCGGTCTGGTCGAGGAAACCCTCGGCCGCCGCCTGGGCGCGCGCCGTCGAGGCGGGCTGCACCCGTCCTTCGCGGGCCCCTTCCTGCGCGGCTCCGAGCGCGACGGAGCGGGCGTAGAACCACAGAGCCGCCTGGATGAGCGTCATCACCAGCAGCAGCACGACGGGGAAGGTGACCGCCAACTCCACCGACGCCGCGCCGCGCTCCCCGGCCGGCCCCCGCAGCGCCCGCCGGCTCCGCTGGCCGCGGGCAGAGCGAGGCCGGGACGGCGGTGTTGGGCCTCGTGGGTTGGCGGGGCGGGGCACGGGACGACTACTGGATCTGACCGGAGCGGGAGGTGACCGCGTTGGCGATCACCGCCACGAGGGCGACGGCGATGCCGATCAACGCCACGGTGATGATCACCTGCTCGACCGACAGGGATCCGCGCTCGGGCTCGGCACGCAGGGCGCGGAGCCGGTCGTGCAGTGCTGCCGCGAGGGCGGTCAGGGTGTCCAGCAGGGGCGTCATCGAAGGTTCCTTCCGGTCCAGGGGGTACAGGTCAGCTGGCCATCAGGCGGGCCAGGGCGGGATAGAGGAACAACAGCAGGAAGGCGATCGACAGCAGCGCCACGGGGGCGGTGAGCTTCTCGCTGGCGGTGTTGGCCGCCGCCTCCTCCTCGGCCAGCAGCTGCACCCGCAGCGACTGGGCGCGGGCCCGCAGCGTCGGGGCGATCGACGCCCCGTCCTGCGCAGCGACCGCGGCGATGTCGGCGACGTCGGCCAGCTCCCCCACGCCGGTGTCGGCGGCCAGCCGGCGCAGCCCGTCCCACGGCGGCTCGCCGGCCAGCCGGGCGGCCACCAAGGCGTCGGCGACCCGGCCGAACACCCACCCGTCCCCCAGCGCAGCGGCCCGCTCCAGGGCGATGGTGGGGCCCTCGCTGGCGTCGCGGCGGAGGCTGACCAGGTCCAGGTAGGAGCACAGCGCCCGGCGCATCTGCCCGCGCGCCTCGGCGGCCTGGTCGCGCACGACGACGTCGACGACGAGGAACAGGACCCCGGCCAGCGCCAGTGACCCGGCCACCGGGACCACGACCGGCAGCCGGACACCGGCCGCGCCCAGCGCAGTCGTGAGCAGCGGCACGAACAGCGCGCCGAACGCGGCGGAGCCGATCTTGCGGGCGGCGTAGCCCTCCGGCGTCCAGCCGATGAGTGCCAGCGCCTGCGCCGGTGCCCGTAGTGCGCTGGCGGGCAGCTGGGACGCAGCCCATGTCCCGGCGCGGCCGGCCGCCCGAGCCCACTGGTCCCCTGTCTGCGCACTGGGCGCGACGGGGACGGTGGCCCGCCCGTCCAGGCGGGCCAGCGCGTCAGCCAGGTGCGGCTGGTCGACCACCAGGGCCGCCCGCAGCAGCAGGAACGCCCCGAGCCCTGTGAGGGCGCCGAAGCCGATCAGGAGCGCCTGCACGCCGCTCACCGCGTCAGCACCTCCTCCGGCTCCGGCTCGGCCCGCCCGGTGCGGTCGGTCAAGAACCGGGGGGACTGCTCGGGGGTGGTCAGTCGGCGCATCCAGAGCAGGCAGCCGACGATCAGCGCCGCGATGGCGGCCAGCACCATCTGCCCAAGCGCGGTGCCGTAGGGGGTCAGATAGTCGCCGTTGAGTGCGGCCAGCCCGGCCGCGGCCACGGTGATCAGCAGCAGCCAGCGGGCGTTGGCCCGGGGCTTGGCGCGGTCGGCCTCGACCTTGCGGCGCATGGTCACCTCTTCTGTGAGGCTGCCGGCCAGCTCGGTCAACACCCGCGCGAGCCCGGGGCCGCGCAGCTCCGCGCCGAGCAGCAGCGCGGCGACCACCAGGTCCCCGGCGGCGTCGTCGAGGTCGTCGGCGAAGGCCAGCAGCGCCCGTGACGCGGGCCAGCGGGCCTGTAGCCGGGCGGCCAGCGTCGCCACCTCGGCCTGGATCGGCGCCGGTGCGGTGTGCGCCGAGCGGATCAGCGTCTGCTCTAGGCCGCCGCCGGCGGCGAGCACGTCGGAGGTGCGGCGCACCCACTCCTGCAGCGCCTCCAACCGCTCAACCGCGGCGTTGCCGCCGGCGAACTGTGCGAGTAGCCACGGCACGCCGACCACCGCCAGCCCGACCAGCACACCGCCCACCGGCCACCCGGTGGCCAGCCACACCGTGGCCACCGCACCGGCCGCAGCTACCTGCAGCGCCCGTTGCCGGCGCGCCAGGCCAGGGTCGGCCGGCGCCGCGGGATGCGGCCTGCGCCGGCGCGGTCGGGCAGGCGGGTCCGAAGCGGTGAGCGCGTGGGCGGCCAGCAGCAGGCCGCCGACCAGCAGCGCCCCGCACACCGCGGCGAGCAGTCCGGTGCCGCTCACCGCCGCCCTCCTGCGCCGGCCCAATGCGCCTGGCCGGCGCGCAGCCACTCGGGGTCGAAGCCGACCCGCACGTAGTCGGCCAGGTCCACCGGGTCGTGCTCGGGCACCGCCCGCCCGTCCGGTCCGGGCGCGAAGACCTCGGTGAGCGCCGGGCGCCCGCCCTCACCGACGCCGTTGCACTCCACAACCTGGCTGATGAACCGGTCCCGCCGCCCACCGACCCAGCGTTCGTCCACGGTGGCGATGTGCACGACCAGGTCGACCGCGGAGGCACAGGACCGGTAGGCGTGCTCCGGGGTCACCGCCGCTCGGCCGCGCATGCACAGGTTCGCGAGGCGCTCGAAGGCGTGCCGGGCCGAGCGGGCGTGCAGCGTGCAGGCCGAGCCGCCCTCACCGGCCTCCATCACCTCGATCAGCGGCCAGGCCTCCTCGCCGCGCACCTCGCCCAGCCACACCCGGGACACGTTCATCACCAGCGCCTGCTCGACCAGCTCGGTCAGCGTCACCTCGCCCAGGCGGCGGCCGTCCGGGCCGCGCTCGCCCGTGCCCTCCCGGGCCTCGAAGGACACCACCCTCGGGTGCCGGTCGGGCAGCTCGTGCAGCAGCAGCTCGAAGTGCTTCTCGATGGTGGCCAGGTTCTCGCTGACCGGCAGTTCGTTGGCCAGCGCCCGCAGCAGCAGCGTCTTGCCCGCGCCCTGCCCGCCGGTGACCACGATGTTCTTGCGCGCCCGCACCGCCGCCCGCAGGAACTCCGCCAGCGGCCGGTCGATTGCGCGCAGGCCGACCAGGTCGTCGAGGTCGACGTCGCGGATCCGGTGCCGCCGGATCACCAGCTGCGGGCGGGGCACGGTCTCGATCACCGCCGCCAGCCGCGACCCGTCGGGCAGGCGCATGGTCAGCAGTGGACTGGCCGTGGTCAGGGTCCGCTCGGCGCGGCCCAGCCGGGCGGCGATGTGCTGCAGCTGGCGGACCAAGTCCTCGTCGGAGTCGGCGATCGGATCGACCCGGACGTCGCGGCCGTCGGCGTAACCGATCCACACGTTGTCGTGCCCGTGCGCCTCGATGTTCTCCACGGCCGGGTCGTCCACGTAGGGCTGCAGCCGGCCCAGGCCGAACTGCGCGGCGAACACCGCCTCGGCGATCGCCCGCTCGTCGTTGGCGGAGGGCACCTCCTGTCCGGCGCGCATCCGCTGCCGCACCAGTTCGTCGATGCCGTCGGCGATCAGGGTGCGGGCCAGCTCCTGCTGCGCTTGGGCGCTCAGGGTCGGGCGACGCTTGAGCTCCTCTGCCAGCGCCGTCGCCGCCGTCGCGTGCAGTCGGCGGACTAGAACCCAGTCCACCGGCGCCGGAGACTCGAACCGTTCCCGAGGACCGCCGCTCACCGTGCGGCCGGTCGCGTCCTCAGCGGCCACGGCCGCCTCCGACGGTCGTGGCCGACACCGCCGGCGTCGTCGGTGGGGTCAGCCGGGCCTGCTGCGCAGCAGCATGGTCGGCCAAGCGAGCCGCCGTGGACCGGGCGGCCCGCGGCAGCGCCGACTGGCCGAACAGTCGGCCGGCCGGTGCGCCGTCGCTGAGCACCGCCGCCGCCTTGGCGTCCCGCGGCAGCGCGCCGACGATCGGGACGCCCAGCGCCTGGCCGATCTCCTTCTCGCCGTAGGGCTCCCCGGGTGCCACGACGAGCGCCGTCACCGCTGCGGTGCCCTGGGCCGGCCCGGTCCCTTCTCGGCGTAGCTCGGCGACGGCCAGGGCCGCCGCCCGCGCGGCCCGCAGCGTCGACCCGGTCACCACGACCACGGCGGCGGCCCGCTGTGTGACGGCGGCCGGGAAGTGCTCGGCGCGCAGCCGCCCGCAGTCGGCCAGCACGTCGACGGCGCCGTCCTCCACCGACGCCAGGGCGGCGGCCAGCCGCTCCCAGTCGATGTGGCGGGCGACGGCGGGATCACCGAGGCCCGGCAGCAGCCGCGCGCGCCCCGACGTGTCCAGCCGCAGGAGGTGCTCGTCCAGGTGCCCGGCTGGTCCGCCGCGCCGCGCCGCCAGCGCGAGCTCAGCCAGCCCGCCGCCCGCTGTCTCCGCCCGCCCGTAGCCGGCCAGCACGTCGCCGCCGGCCGGGTCGAGCTCGGCCACCACTACCGGCCGCGGCCAGGACAGCCCCAGCGCCAGCGCGCTGGTGGTCACCCCGGGCGCGCCCTTGGCCGAGCACAGCGCGATCAACACGGCAGCCGCCCGTTCACTCGCCGGCCACGACGACGATGGCGACCAGGCCCGCGGCCGCGCGGGCCGCGACGTCCGGCCCGTCGGCGGCGTCAACGAGCACGTCGACCACGCGCAGGCCGTCGGTGCCCGGCGACCCGGACCGCACCACCGTGGCCGGCACCGTGCGCGGCGCCACCGGCGCGGTCGGCGACTGCGCTCCCCCGCTGCCGGCGACCGGGACGAGCAGGACGTCGTCCCCGGGCCGCAGTGGCGTCGTGGGCAGTTGCACTGCCGAGACTCCGACACCGACCAGTTGCTGACCCGCAGGCGGGAGTGGCTGCTCGATTAGGGCCTCGCGGGTGAGCAGCGATCCCGGCGTGAGGGTGGTGGCGGCGACCATGCCGATCACCTGGTCACGCTGGGCATACGGGATGGGCGTCAGCACCGGGTCGGCGGACACCCGCGCCTCTACCAGGTCGGCCGCGGTGAGCTGCTGCCCCCAGGGCACCTCGCGCGCGACCGCGATGATCGAGGACGTCGCCCCCAGCGACGTGGCCAGGTAGGCGGCACCCAGGGCACCGAGCACCACCATGGTCAGCGCCAGGGCCAGCAGGGCCGGACGACGGCGGCGGCGCGGTGGCGGCAGCGCCGGCGCCCGCGACGACCCGTTGACCGCCGCTGCGCGATCCGGCGGGCTGGTCCTCGGGGGCTGAGTGCGGGTCACCGACTGCCGCCGTCCTGGTTGAGGACGTGCAGCTCGCCGACGACCAGATCGGCCGTCGCCGACAGCTCGAGGGTCTCGGTGCCCGACAGGCCGCCACCGGACCAGGTGATCGTCCACGTGCTCGTCGCCGTGACCGGCCATGCACCGCCCGGCACGTGCCTGCTCGATGCCTGTGCGTAGACATGGCCGCAGTCCGGGGACTCCCCCTCCGCCCCAGGCGGGTAGGGGGTCCCGGCGCCACAGGACACCGTGGTGCCGTCCCCCATGTCCCAGACGATGCGGCTCAGCCGCCCCACCGCCGTCACGGTCAGGCCACCGGCCGATGCCGACTGCTCGACCGGGCCCACGGTGGCGCCAGTGCGCTCCGTCCACATCCACACCGGCAGGCCGACCAGTCCGCTGGTCGACCCGGGGGGCGGCGCCATGCGGATCTGTGGAGCGCTGAGCTCCATCGCGGAGATCGCCTGCTCGGCGAGCACCCGCGGGTCGATGGCCGGGCCAGCGGGAGGATCGGTGCCGCTCGCGACGAACACCAGGTCGGTCCGGTAGCCGGACCCGTAGCCGTCAGGACGGGGGCACACCTGCAGATAGACGCTGCCGTCTGCTGCGGTGCGGCCTTGCCAAACGGGGTGGGACTCAGGCGGTTGCGGAGTCGCGGGCCCGTAGGTGCACGGGTCGGGCGGCGCTGTCTCAGCGGTGCCGCCCGACCCGGTGCTCACCGGTACGACGTCACCGTCGGCGCCGACCCCGTCGTCCGAACCGGTGGTCGCAGCGACGATCAGGCAGACGCCGGTCAGCGGATCCTTCCTCGCACACTCGACCGGTGGCGCACTGGCAGCGACGGCCGGGGAGCCGAGCACGGCCAGCAGCGTGACACCGACGGCCAGCCCGGCCCGGCGGATCAACACGGCTGATCCGTGAGGGGGTTCAGAGTCGTGACCAGCCACGGCGCGTTCGGCTCGGACTCGTAACGGATCACGGTGACGTCCCAGACATAGCGCGGCGGGGTGCCGGGCGGGACGACCTCACCGGTATCGACGTCGATCACCTGTGTACTGCTGCTGTCGTAGCAGCCGGTGATGCGTACCGACGGCCCTCCTGCCGCAGCCAGCTGGACGTTGGCAACCTCCGTCTCGACCCGGGTCTCGCCGTCCTGCCGGAGCCCGATGGTCGCGAAGTCGCGGACCGACTGAACGGCTAGGAACGCGGCAGGGTCGGCGGCGTGGCGGCGGATCTCCGTCTCCCAGTTGCCTGCGGCCGGCTCCTGACGCGCGCTGTCCGTCACGCGGAGCATCTCCTGGAGCGCCGCCGTCGCCGCCTCGCCCGCCAGGTCCTCGGGCGTCGGGGACTCGGTCGGTGCCGATGACGTCGCCGTACCGGGCGCTGCTGCACTGGGAGGGTCCTCGTTCCCACCGCAGGCAGCGAGAAGCAGGGAGCCGAGTCCCAATGCCACGCCCACCCGCCGGGAGGCCGTCATCCCCGACACACCATGTCGAGTGGCCGCCGCTGACCGGGGCTCCGTCGTTGTCCAACTGGGCATCGCTGAGCGCACGCGGGCACCAGGAACGACACCGTGGACAGGGTCGCCACGTTGGCCACCGGCACCTCCCAGGCAAAGAGTGGAGGGAAAATACCCCCAACAGTGCCCATGGGGACAAGCCTCTTCTCCGGTGAACCTCCTGTTCGGACCTCCGGTAGACCTCCTGGTCAGCCTCCGGAGGACGCCAGGGCCGCGTTGTCGCTCCGGGACCGACGCACCGCGGCCTCCACGCGAGGGACGTCCACACCGAGGACCTGAGCGATGGCGGTGACCACCCGGTCCGAAGGATCGACGCCGGGACGGCCGTCCTCGAGCCGCACGTAGGTCATGACGGACAGGCCGGGAGCGGTCAGCTCGTTCGTGGCGAAGCCGGCCGCCAGACGGAGCGCCGCCAACGGTGGGTCGCCCGGATCGACGTCGAGCAGGTGATACGGGCTGACGTGCAGCGCGGCCGCCAGCCGGGGGATGAAGCGAGGGCGTGGACGCTCGAGGCCCAGCTCCCACACCCGGATGCGCGCCGGACTGGACAGGTCCAGCCGCGTTGCCAGCTCCTCTCGAGTCAGCCCCACGGCCTCACGGGCAGCCCGCAGACGGTCTCCTCGAAGCAGCGGCCGCGCCATGGCAGCTCCCCCATGTCACCCGTTCGGTGGACACCCGCCCGTGGCGCTGGACCCTAGCGCCCACCACAGCCATGACGCTTTGCGCCCAGCGCGACTCGGCTTTGCACTCGGTGGCCACATGACCAAGCCGAAGGCCGTACGTGAGCCGTGAGGGCGGTGGGCGCGGATACCGGAGGTGAACAGGAGGACGGTGTGCCAGGGCCCCCGTCCTGACGCTCCTGCCGGCTCATCGGCGGCGCAGCGGTGATGTTCCGCGTCAATGTCCGGTGGCCAGGATGCCGGTGTCGGTGAGGGACTCGGCGACCTCGTGCAGCCTGATCCACCGCCGCGCCCGGGCACGGCTGTGGGCTGCGACCAGCGCAGCTGACCCGTCGGCGATGCGCCTACAGGCAGTTCACCCCTGGCCTCAGCAAGGTCACCACCACGGCTTTCCTGCGCCGAGGTCCGGCGATGCCGCCCGCCCTCGGCAACGTCGTAGGCCGAGCGGTCCACGGCGAGACCCGCTGCGTAAATCAGGGGTTTTTCATGGCTTGTTCCCCAGCTGAACCAGCTCGCACGGCACTGAGCTGGGCATTTGAGCCGACGGGGGGACTCGAACCCCCAACCGCCCGATTACAAGTCGGGTGCGCTGCCAGTTGCGCCACGCCGGCGGGACATGGGCACAAGGTCCCGGGACCAGGATAGGGACAACGCAGGGGACGACCGGTCACCGCGTGCCCGGACTACGGGTGATGACGGCCCCGCACACAGCGCGCGGACGTCGGGTCGGGACGGCTGCGGGACACGGTCGACGGCTCTGCGGCGCGGCACACGACCTCCTCCCGGCGCCGGGGCCGAGCGGCCGTCGCGAGGTCGGTCAGCGCCGGGACACGCCGGGCTGGTCCAGTTCGCGGCCGGCGGCTGCCAGCACGGCCTCACGGACGCGGTCGAGCGTCGCGGAGCGCAGCCGCCACTGCTGCCAGTACAGGACGACGTCCACCGCGGCGGCCGGGTCGAGGGGAACCAGCTCCGCCGTCACTCCGCGGGCCTGGAGGTCGGGCACCATGCCCCAGCCCAGGCCGAGGGTGATGGCGGCCACGAAGTCCGCTGCGGCCGGCACGTGGTGCACCGGCGGGGCGACGTCGGACCCGACCTGCGCGTGCAGGTAGCGGTACTGCAGGTCGTCCTTGCGGTCGAAGACGACGACCGGGGCGTGCGCGAGCGCCTCGGCGGTGGGGCCGGCGGATAACCAGCGCCGCACGAAGGCGGGAGTTGCCATCGGCCGGTAGCGCATGCCGCCCAGGCGGGTGGAGGTGCAGCCGGGCACCGCCTCGGCGTCCGCGGTCACTGCCGCCATGACCGTGCCGGCGCGCAGCAGGGCGCTGGTGTACTCCTGGTCCTCGCGGTACAGGTCGAAGCAGACGTCGCCGGCCAGCGGCGCCAGCGCAGGCAGCACCCAGGTGGCCATCGAGTCGGCGTTGACCGCGATCGGCAGCGTCGGCACCCCCTCGGGCGAGGGGTTCCCGCCGAGCTCGCGGGCGACGTCGGCGGTGAGCAGCTCCAGCTGCCGGGCAAGGCGCAACACCGCCTGCCCGGACTCGGTGACCTGCACCGGCTTGGTCCGCACCAGCAGGATCCGGCCGGTCGCGACCTCCAGCGCGCGCAACCGCTGGCTGATCGCCGACGGGGTCACGTGCAGCGCCCGGGCGGCGGCCTCCAACGTGCCGCCGCGGACGGTGGCGTCCAGCGCCCGCAACTGCGCCAGGTCCAGGTCCACGAACAGGGATGCTAATGATGCATGAGGATGTTGAGCTGGACCGCGGCCGGACCGCTTCCTACCGTCGAGGCGTGTTGACCCCTCCGGCGCTGCTCGCCGTCGCGTCCGGGCTCGCGCTGGGCCTCGGGCTGATCGTCGCCATCGGCGCCCAGAACGCCTTCGTCTTGCGGCAGGGGCTCCGCCTCGAGCACGTGGCCGCGGTGGTGGCGGTGTGCGCCCTCTCCGACCTCGCGCTGATCTTCGCCGGGGTGCTGGGTGCCGGCGCGGCCCTGTCGCGGGTGCCGTGGCTCATCCCGGTGGTGTGCTTCGCCGGGGCGGCGTTCCTGCTCTGCTACGGCGTGCTGGCCGCGCGACGGGCGCTGTGTCCCGAGGCACTGCTGCCGGACGCCGCCGGCGCCCGCACCGGGCTCGCGGTGACCGTCGGCACCTGCCTGGCGCTGACCTGGCTCAACCCGCACGTGTACCTGGACACGGTGGTGCTGCTCGGCTCGATGGCCTCGACGTACGGCGAGCACCGGTGGGAGTTCGCCGTCGGCGCCGGTCTCGGCAGCACGATCTGGTTCACCGGCCTCGGCTACGGCGCCCGCCGGCTCCGGCCGGTGTTCGCCCGCCCGGCGGCCTGGCGGGTGCTCGACGGCGTCATCGCCGCCGTCATGGCGGCCCTCGCCGTCTCCCTGGTCGTCCGTGGCGTCAGCGGAGCCTGAGGTCGGCAGCAGCCGCCCACGCGTGTGAGATCCCGGTGCCGCAGTCAGCGGTTGCCGGCTGGGACCCTGGAGGACCTGTGATCGACGTCGAGCTCCCGCCCGGACCCGCCGCGGGTGCGCTCGCCCGCGGGTTCGCCGCGTGCCTGGCGTCGGTCACCGAGGTGCCGGTGACCGACCTGCCGCGGCCCGGCGAGGACCTGGCGCAGGCACTGGGCGCCTGGCGGGGCTGGCTGGCCGAGCGCGGGTCGGGGCTGGTGCCCATCGCCGACCCCGTGCGCTTCCAGTGGGCCGGGTGGTGGATCGCCGTCGTGGAGCAGGAGGCCGGGGCGGAGGTGGCCGTGCTCGCCTTCGGCACGCCGCCGGGCGTCGTGCTCAGCCCGCAGGCGCCCGCGCTGCTGGGTCGGGCCACCGCGGACCTGCGCATCCGTGAGGCCCATGCCGTCGCCTCCCTCGACCCGGTGCTGCGCCGGCGGCAGGCCGGAGCGGACCTGCGCGGCACGGTCGAGGGCCTCGCCGTGGCACCCGCGGCCGAGGCCCCGATGCAGCTGCTGGAGGTCGACCTCGGCTGCGGCGCCGGCGCGCTGCTGCCCGCGCTGCTCGCCGAGCCCGCGTTCACCGTGCGTCGTCGGCAGCTGCGTCGGCAGCTGCGTCGGCGTCCGTGGGTCCTCCGGCCGCGGTCACCGGCGGCGCGGTGGCGTCGTCCAGCGCCTCGGCGTCGTCGACCTCGGCGAGCCGCTCGATGGCCCGGCGGGTCAGCGCGGTGCGGTGCTTGAGGTACCGGCGGGTGATCAGCTCCCGGTCCGGGTGGGCGGCCAGCCAGCCGCTGCCGGCGCGCAGCAGCTTCTCGACCTCGTCGGTGCCGATCCAGTGGTGCTTGGCGTCGTCGAGCACCGGCAGTGCGACGTAGAGCTGGTTGAGCGCGTCGGCGAGCCGCAGCTCCCCGGTCAGCCGCAGGTCCACGACCCGGGAGTCGCCCCACCCGGGGACCGCCTCGTCGAGCGGTACCGCCGTCGCCTCGACCCGCCAGCCCAGCGGGGCGAAGAAGCGGTGCGCCATCTCCGCTCCGCCACGGCAGGACAGCGCCGGGACGTGCACCTCCAGCGGCAGCGCGACGTCGACCAGCTCCGGGCGCTCCCTGCTCACGCCCCGGCGGGCGCTGGCGAACACCTTGCCCAGCGCCACGGCCAGCAGGCTGAAGGCGGCGTAGGGCCGGTCGTTGACGTACTGCGCGAGCGCCGCGCCCTCGGTCCCCCCGGCGCGGGCGGTGCGCACGAGCCCGACCGGGTCCACCTCGAGCAGCAGCGCCACGGTGCAGCGCTGGTCGGTCGCCTCCGGGTAGAAGACGTGCGCCGTGCCCGTCGAGACCTCGACCCGCTGGGCCCGCGCGGGGTTCCTGTGCAGCAGGAAGCCCAGGTCGGTCGCGGGCAGGTGGGTGGTGGTCAGCGTGACGAGCACGCCGCAGTGTGACCGCCCGGCAGCACCCGGTCGACCGCTTTCGCCCGGCCTCGTGACGGAGCGACGACCCCCTCGCCCCCGCCGCTCGCGAGCTCACGGCCGGACATCCACCGACCAGCCGCTTGGCCGTCGGCAATGGGGCTGGGCACTACACCTAGGCGGCGGCGTCGCCGTGCTTGAGGTCGCCGCTCGGGTCGCTGCCGGCCAGCGGCAATCCGGAGAGCCACCGGGCGAAGCCGTCGGGGTCGCGTCGCTCGAGCTCGTCGAGGGTCTGCTCCCGCCGGACGACGATCGCCTCGCGGGTGCCGGCGTCGAGCGGACCGGACAGCGCCGTCGTCGTCCGGACCCACTCGCGGCCGAGGTCGGCGGTCGACAGCGAGGACACCGGCGGCAGCGGGGCCGCGGGCCGGCGCGCCGGGGCGACGGCGGTCGGGGACGCGACCCCGATCCCGGCACCGCGACTGCGGAGGAGCCAGACGACGGTCCAGGTGCCCACGGCGGCCCCGGCGACCAGCAGGGTGAGCACCGCCCCACCGAGGACGGCGGTGCCGGAGAGGACCAGCAGCACCCCGACGGTCGCCACGCCGGCCTTCCAGGCCGCGTCGACGACGGCGGGATTCCCCGGCCGGGACTCCCGGGCCACTCCGGCTGCCAGGCAGGCGGAGACCACCGCGGTGAGCCCCACCGCGACCAGGCCGGGCGGTCGCAGGGCCAGGCCACCGACGACGGCCAGCCCGGCGCCGACGACGGCACCGGACCAGAACAGGAGGCGGGGAAGCGGACCACGGGTGGACACGGGGGCACCCTCCAGGAGCGGGGCCGGACACAGGGGGCAGGCGGTCACCGGCGGAGTGGCCGCCCGGATCCCGCCCTTACCCCGCCGCACGAGTCTTGCACCCTCCGTGGCGGCGCGGGTCTCTTCCCTGCGGCGCTCCTTGCGAGGACCCTCGACGTCAACCCACGGGGGACGACCGTCATCCGGAGGTGCCCGTGCCCACGACGACCCCCATCCCCGCCGGGACGCAGCCCACGCCCGGCTCGGCGGACGACCGCCCACAGGCGCCACCCCTGGTGGTCGGCGCCGACGGCAGCGAGTGCGGGCTGCGGGCCGTCCGATGGGCCGCCGAGGAGGCCGTCCGCCGCGACGCACCGCTGCGGATCGTGCACGCCACCCCGCACCACGGGCACCGGGGCGTGGCCGGCTCCGCGCCCCCCGAGCTGCCGCGCGCCCGCGGGGCCACGGCCCAGGCGTACACGGTCGTCCGGCACACCGCGCCGTCGGTCGCCGTCACCACCGAGGTGGTCCCCGGTGACCCGGTGGCCGCGCTGCTGCGGGCGGCCGAGGACGCCCAGCTCGTCGTCCTCGGGATCACCACCACCGGCGCCGCCGACGAGCTCGTGCTCGCCTCCGTCGCCCAGCGGGTGGCCGCCCGCTCACCCCGCCCGGTGGTCGTCGTCCCCCGGTCCCGGTCGGGTGGCACCGGCTCCCGCCCGCACGTGGCGGTGATCGGCCTCGGCGAGCACGAGGACGACGAACCGGTCGCCCTCTTCGCCGCCGAGGAGGCGCTGCGGACCGGCCGGCCGCTGCTGGTGCTGCACACCCGGTCCGACGACGGTGGCGAGTGGGCCGCGGACTCCCCGCGGTGGGCCGAGCGCTGGCCGGACCTGCGGCTGACGCACACCCCGGTGCCCGGGCCGACCGGCGGCCGGGTGCTGGCCGCGGCCTGCCCCACCCCGTTGCTCGCGATGACCGCGGGCCACGGTGGGCTGCTGCACCGGCCGATGGACGGGCTGCACCGCTGGCTGCTGCGGCACTGCACCTCGCCGATGGCCTTCGTGCCGCCGGTGCACCGGGTGACCGGCAAGGAGCCGCGCGAGGAGATCATCGCCGTCGGATAGCGGACCCCCCTGCCCCCCTCGTAGAACGGCCCCGTCCCCCTCACCGTTCGCAGGCTCACGGTGAGCCTCTGGACGGGGCGGGTCCCTGCAGAGGGGCCGTTCCAGTACGTCACCAGGGGGGCCGGGCAAGATCGTCACCCGTGGGTTCCTCCGTCGTCGACCTCGGCCCCCGGCTGGTGGTGGCGCTGGTCCTGCTGACCGCGCTCGCCGCCGCGGCCGGCCGGCTCTCCGGCCTCGGGCTGGACCGGCCGGTCGTCGTCGCGGCGGTGCGCGCGACGGTCCAGCTGGCCGTCGTGTCGGCGATCCTGCTCGCCGTCGTGCGATCGCTGGCCCTGTCGGCGGTGTTCGTGCTGGTCATGGTGGGCGTCGCGGCGGTGACGGCGGCCGGGCGGGCCACCGGGCTGGCGGTCCGCGACGCGGGCGCGGCCCGCCGGGTGGGCACCGCCGCGGTCCCCGTGCTGGTCGGCGCGGTCCCGGTGGTGGCCCTCGTGTTCGTCAGCGGCACGGTCCCGCTGCGCGGTGAGGCGGTCATCCCGATCGCCGGGATCCTCGTCGGTGGGGCGATGACCGCGACGTCCCTGGCCGGCCGCCGGCTGCGCGAGGAGCTGGCCGCACGGCGCGGGGAGGTCGAGGCCGCCCTCGCGCTGGGGCTGGTGCAGCGCGACGCCGTCGGCGAGGTGCTGCGGCCCGCCGCCTCCACCGCGCTGGTGCCCCCGCTGGACCAGACCCGGACCGTCGGGCTCGTCACGCTCCCCGGCGCGTTCGTCGGGGTACTGCTGGGTGGCGGCAGCCCGACGGAGGCCGGCGCGGCCCAGCTGCTGGTGCTCATCGGGCTGCTGGCCGCGCAGGTCACCGCTGCGTGGACGGTGGTGGAGCTGGTGGCGCGGGGCCGGCTGCTCCCCGACGTCCCCCGGTGACACGCCCAGGGACCTCACAGGGGACCGCAAGCGCCGGGGCAGCCGCTCGGACAACAGTGGTCGTCGGAAGGCGGTGGACGGCCGCCCACGAGGAGGACGAGGACACGTGAACCCCTACGGCACCCCCCACTCGGCGTCGGGCAACTGGGCGCCGCCGACGTGGCCCCCGCAGCCTCCCGGCGGACACGCGGCACCGGGGCAGCCGGCCACGGGGTCCGCCGCGCCGGGTTCCCCCCTCCCCGGGCAGCCGCCGTTCGAGCAGCCGGGCCAGCCGGGCCCGCTCGCACCGGCGCCCGCACCGTCCCGCCCGGCGAGCCGGTGGCGGATCGGCGTCGCCGGTCTGCTCGCCGGGGCGCTGATCGGGGGCGGCGCCGGTGCGGGCGTGGCCCTGCTCGCCGACGGGTCGGACGGGAGCACCGGCGGCGGCACGGCCGCCGTGCAGAACGTCACCATCACCAACCCGGAGACGGCGACCGCGGTCACCGCGGCCGCGGCCAAGGCCGCCCCCAGCGTGGTGACCGTCTACGTCACCGGCGCCTCGGGATCGGGCAGCGGGTCCGGCGTCGTCCTCAGCGAGGACGGCTACGTGCTGACCAACAACCACGTGATCAGCCTGGACGGCACCGGTTCGGCGGTCGTCTCGGTGCGCACCTCCGACGGCACCCTCTACGACGCCACCGTCGTCGGCACCCAGCCGGTGTACGACCTGGCGGTGCTCCAGCTGGAGGGCGCCTCCGGCCTGATCCCGGCGACCTTCGCCGACTCCGACGACGTGCAGGTCGGCGACCTGGCCGTGGCGATCGGCGCCCCACTGGGACTGTCGGACACGGTGACCGACGGCATCATCAGCGCCACGGGCCGGGCCGTCGCCACCGGCTCCACCGAGGGCGACGCCACCGTCATCGACGCGCTGCAGACCGACGCGGCGATCAACCCCGGCAACTCCGGCGGAGCGCTGGTCGACGGCGCCGGCGAGGTGGTCGGCATCAACACCGCCATCGCCACGGTCGCCTCCGGGGCGCCGGGCCAGTCGACGGAGAGCGGCAGCATCGGCGTCGGCTTCGCCATCCCGGGCAACACCGCGAAGCGGATCGCCCAGGAGCTGGTGGCCGACGGCTCGGCCGAGATCACCTACCTGGGCGTGAGTGCGCAGACCGCCGCGGACGCCGACCAGCCCGAGGTCGGCACCGGCGCGCAGCTGGTGCAGGTGCAGCCGGGCACCCCGGCGTCCGACGCGGGGCTGCAGTCCGGCGACGTCATCACCGCGGTCGGCGACCGGGTCGTGACCACCTCGACCGAGCTGACCGCCGCCGTCCGCAGCGCCGCCCCCGGCGACGAGGTGACCCTCACCGTGCGCCGCGGTCAGCAGACCGAGCAGGTCGATGTCACCCTCGGCGCCACCGAGGGCTGATCAAGGACCTGGCAACGGACTGGAACGGCCACCCTTCAGGGCCCCGCGCCGAGCCTGTGAGGCGCGGGGGGAGGGGTGGTCCTTCTCCTAGGCTGGGACGGGTGTCGTCGAGTTCCCCGCGCGCTCCGCTGGCCGCCTCCCTCGACGACCCGGAGCGGGCCCGCGACCTGGCCCACATGAAGCGGCTGGCCACCGGGCTGTTCCTGGTCGCCGCCGCCGTCTTCCTCGGCTGCGTGCTCCTCGGCGAGGACGCCGGCGCCTGGGTCGGCTACGTGCGGGCGACCGCGGAGGCCTCGATGGTCGGGGCGCTGGCCGACTGGTTCGCCGTCACCGCGCTGTTCCGGCACCCGCTGCGGCTGCCTATCCCGCACACGGCGATCATCCCGCGCAAGAAGGACCAGATCGGCGCGAGCCTGGGCACCTTCGTGCAGCACAACTTCCTGACCCGGTCCGTGGTCGAGGACAAGCTGACCACCATCGACGTGCCCAGCCGGCTGGGCGCCTTCCTCGCCGCGCCAGGGCGCGCCGAGCGGCTGGCCGGGGACGCCGGAGCGGTGCTGCACTCGGTCGCCGGACTGCTCAAGGACGACGACCTGCGGCCCGCCGTCGCCGGCCTCGTCGACCGCAAGCTGCACGCCACCCCGGCCGCCCCGGTGGTGGCCCGCGCGCTGGAGCTGGTCGTCGACGGCGACCGGCACCAGGAGGTGCTCTCGGCGGGGCTGCACGGGCTGGCCCGGTTCCTGCAGGACAACCGCGTCGTCTTCCGCGCCCAGCTGGGTGACGCCTCCCCCGCCTGGGTGCCCGACTGGGTGGACGACCGGGTGTTCGACCGCGCCTTCGCCGGGATCCAGGACTTCCTCGAGGAGGTCGGCGAGGACCCCCGCCACGAGCTGCGCCGGGCCTACGACGCCCGGCTCCGTGCCTACGTGCACGCGCTGCGCACCGACCCGGGGACGGCGGCCCGCGTGGAGGACCTGAAGAAGGAGCTCCTCGAGCACCCCGCCGTCCGGACCTGGTCCGGTTCGCTGTGGACCAACCTCAAGGACGCCGCCCTCGCCGCGGCCGCCGACCCCGACTCCGCGCTGCGGGCCCGCGTCGCCGAGCTGATCCGCGAGGCCGCCCGGCTGCTGCAGAGCGACCCGCGGGTGCGCGAGCTGGTGCAGCGGCACGCGCACACCGTCGCCGGCTCCCTGGTCGAGCGCTTCTCCGGCGACGTCGCCGACCTGGTCGGCAGCACCGTCGCCCGCTGGGACACCGAGGAGACCAGCCGCCGGATCGAGCTGCAGGTCGGCCGGGACCTGCAATTCATCCGCATCAACGGCACCGTCGTCGGCGGCCTGGCCGGGCTGGTGATCTACACCGTCGCCCAGCTCCTCGGCTGAAGCAGGACCCCCTACCCTCCCCCACCGCTCGCAGGCTCGCGGCGGGACCGTGCAGGGGGCCTGAGGTGCCCCGGACGGGGCCCCTCAGCGGTCGGCGCGCCGGTCCCACAGGGCAGCGGCGAGGGCGAGCGCTCCCCAGGCGGCGGCGGAGGCCCCCAGCGCGGCCGCCCTGCCCCGGTCCGGCACGGCCGAGGGGAGGACGGCCGCGTCGGCGCAGTCGCTGAGGACCCGCGCGGCGGCGGCCAGGTCGCGGACCCGGCCGTCCGGTGCGGTGAGCATCGCCAGGCCGATCGCGACGTCCCGTGCGCCGAGGGCGCGGACGAGGGCCCGCGTCTGCGCGGTGTCGGGCATCCCGGTGGGGCCGACGAGCACCCGGGGCGCGACGACCAGGGCGGCCGAGAAGGCGGCCGTGGCGGCGCCGACGACAGACGTCAACGAGGGCATGTCCCCAACCAACCAGGCCGAGCGGCCGAACGGTGTGCGCCGAGGCGCAGTCGTCCGGGCGGGACGCTGCGCATCGGCGCACAGCGTCGCCTGCACCTACCGCCGGGCGCTCGCCGCGGCGTAGAGGGCGATGCCGGCGGCGACGCTGACGTTGAGCGACTCGGTGTCCCGTGCGATCGGGATGCGCACGACGACGTCGCAGCGCTCTCGCACCAGCCGGGACAGCCCCGCCCCCTCGGCGCCGACCACCAGCGCCAGCGGGTCGGGGAACCCGTCGAAGTCGTGCAGGTCGACGTCGCCGTCCCCGGCCAGGCCGACGGTCATCAGCCCGGCGTCCTGGTAGGAGGCCAGCGCCCGGGCCAGGTTGACCGCGCGGGCCACCGGCAGCCGCGCGGCCGCGCCGGCGCTGGTGCGCCAGGCCGAGGCGGTCATGCCGACCGAGCGGCGCTGCGGAACGACGACGCCGTGCGCGTCGAAGGCGGCGGCCGAGCGGACGACGGCGCCGAGGTTGCGCGGGTCGGTGACCCCGTCCATCGCGACGACCAGCGGCGGGCGGCCCGAGTCGCGGGCAAGGTCGAGCAGGTCGTCGGGGTGCGCGTACTGGTACGGCGGCACCTGCAGGCCGATGCCCTGGTGCAGCGCACCGTTGGACATCCGGTCGAACTCGGCCTTGCCGACCTCCAGCAGCGGCAGCCCCCGGTCGTTGGCCAGGTGCAGCGCCTCGGTGATCCGCTCGTCGGTCGCCGTCCGCGCGTCGCCGGTGACGACGTACAGGGCGGTCGCCGGAATCTCCGCGCGCAGCGCCTCGACGACCGGGTTGCGGCCGAGCAGCAGCTCCGGCGCCTCCTCGGCGCGCTGTCGGCTGCGGTCGCGCTCGGTCCGCCGCCGCGCATCGGCCTGCGCCCGGCGCTGGGCCGGGTGCCCGGGGCGCATCTCGGCGGGCGGGGTGGCGCCGCGCCCGGCCAGCGACCGGCGGTTCTTGCCGCCGGTGCCCCCGGAGGCGCCCTTCTTGTGCGCGCCGGTGGTGCGTCCACGGCGTTGGCTGTTGCCGGCCATCAGCGGCTCAGCTCCCATCGGGGTCCCTGCGGGGTGTCCTCGACCTGGACACCGAGTGCGGCGAGCTGGTCGCGGATCGCGTCCGCTGCTGCGTAGTCCTTGCGTGCGCGGGCGGCCTGCCGCTGCTCGAGGGCGAGCGCGACGAGCCCGTCGGCCACCTCGCCCAGCCGGTCGCCCCCGCCGGCGGCGGCCCAGTGCGGGTCCAACGGGTCCAGGCCCAGGACGCCGAGCATCGCCCGGACCGAGCCCAGCGCGCCGGCGACCGCCTTCTCGTTGCCCTCGGCCAGCGCGGTGTTGCCCTCCCGCACCGCCTCGTGGACCGCGGCCACGGCGGCGGGTGTGCCGAGGTCGTCGTCGAGGGCGGCGGTGAAGTCCGCGCACAGCACCGGGCTCCCGGCGTCGGCCCCCACCCGCTCGGCGGCGCGCTTCACGAACGACTCGATCCGCCGGTAGGCGGCACCCGCCTCCTCCAGCGCGGCGTCGGTGAACTCGATGGTCGAGCGGTAGTGCGGGGCCACCAGGTAGTAGCGCAGCTCCACCGGCCGGACCCGCTGCACGACCTCGTCGACCAGCGCGGTGTTGCCCAGCGACTTGCTCATCTTCTCGCCGCCGAGGGTCACCCAGCCGTTGTGCAGCCAGTACTGCGCGAACCCGTCACCGGCGGCGCGCGACTGGGCCTGCTCGTTCTCGTGGTGCGGGAAGCGCAGGTCCAGCCCGCCGCCGTGGATGTCGAACTCCGGGCCCAGGTAGCGCTCGGCCATCGCCGAGCACTCCAGGTGCCAGCCCGGCCGGCCCCGGCCCCAGGGCGTGGCCCAGGCCGCGGTCTGCGGCTCGCCGTCCTTGTGCGCCTTCCACAGCGCGAAGTCGCGGGGGTCGCGCTTGCGCTCGTCGGTCCCGGTGTCCGCGGCCGGCTCGAGGTTCTCCAGCTTCTGCCCGGTCAGCGCGCCGTACTCCGGGAAGGAACGGACGTCGAAGTAGACGTCGCCGTCCACCGCGTAGGCGTGCCCGCGGTCGATGAGCCGCTCCATGAGCTCGACCATGTCCGGGACGTGCCCGGTGGCGCGCGGCTCGTAGGTGGGCGGCAGCACGCCCAGGACGTCGTAGGCGCGGGTGCAGGCCAGTTCGTTGGTGTACGCCCAGGCCCACCACGGCACACCGCGCTCGGCGGCCTTGACGAGGATCTTGTCGTCGATGTCGGTGACGTTCCGGACGTAGGTCACCTCGAGCCCGGACGCGGTCAGCCAGCGACGCAGCACGTCGAAGGAGAGCGCGGCCCGGACGTGACCGACGTGCGGCGGGCCCTGGACGGTGAGCCCGCAGACGTAGACGGAGGCCTGCCCGGCACGCAGGGGCGTGAACTCGCGGACCGCGCGGGCGGCCGTGTCGTACAGGCGGAGGCTCACTGCGCGGAGTCTACGGAGCGCGGCATCAGCTCGGCGCGGAGTCCACGGACGCCGCCCGGACCACCAGTGCCGTCGCCATCGCCGCCCGCCCCTCACCCCGACCGGTGAGCCCCAGGCCGTCGGTCGTGGTGGCGGTGACGCTCACCGGGGCGCCGAGCGCCCTGCTGAGCACCTGCTCGGCCTCCGCGCGGCGCGGCCCGACCTTCGGGGTGTTCCCGACCAGCTGGACGGCGGCGTTGCCGACCTGCCACCCGGCCGTCTCCAGGACCTCGCGCACGTGGGCGAGGACGGCCGCGCCGCGCGCCCCGGCCCACCGCGGGTCGTCGGTGCCGAGCAGGCCGCCGATGTCGCCCAGGCCGGCCGCGGAGAGGACCGCATCGGTGAGTGCGTGGGCCACCACGTCGCCGTCGGAGTGCCCGGCGCAGCCGTCGACGCCCGGCCACTGCAGCCCGGCCAGCCAGCAGGTGCGGCCGGCCGCGACCGGGTGGACATCGACCCCGACACCCACCCGCGGCAGCTCACTGCTCACGGCTCGTTCCGCTCCTCGGCCTCCGGAACCGGTCGCTCCGCTGCTCGCCCGCCCGCCGTACGCGCGTTCACCGGGACACCTGCAGCTCGGCCAGCGCGAGGTCGTGCGGGACCGTCACCTTCGCCCCCCGCTCATCGCCGGCCACCGTCGCGACCGGGACCCCGGCGGCGCGCACCACCGCGGCGTCGTCGGTGAGCTCGGCGTCGGGCGGCAGCCAGGCGTAGGCGTCGACGAGGGCATCCCGGGCGAAGCCCTGCGGGGTCTGCACCCGGCGCAGGACCGAGCGATCGACGGTGTCGGCGACACCACCGTCGTCGTCCACCACGACGGTGGTGTCCACGACGGGCAGCACCGGGACGACGGCCCGCGCCCCGGCGGACAACGCCTCGAGGACCCGGACCACCAGGTCCGGTGGGGTCAGCGGGCGGGCGGCGTCGTGCACCAGGACGGCGTCGACACCCGTGCCGACCGCGGCGAGGGCTGCCCGGACCGACGCCGTCCGGGTGCTGCCGCCGACGACCAGCCGCACGTCCAGCGGCAGGACGGTGGCGAAGGCGGAGAGCTCGTCGCCGGGGACGGCCACCACCACGTCGGCCACCCCACCGTCCCGGAGGGTGTCGACGGCCCAGCAGACCAGCGGACGGTCGGCGAGCGGGACCAGCGCCTTGGGTCGGTCGGCCCCCAGACGCAGACCACTCCCGGCCGCTGCGACGATGCCGACAGCGTGCACGGGAGTGGTCTGGGGTGCGGGGAGAGCTCGAGGTCTGAGCTCAGCTGGCGAGGACCTCGTCGAGGAGGACCTCGGCCTTGTCCTCGTTGGTGCCCTCGGCGAGCGCGAGCTCGCTCACCAGGATCTGCCGCGCCTTGGAGAGCATCCGCTTCTCGCCGGCCGAGAGACCACGGTCCTTGTCGCGGCGCCACAGGTCACGCACGACCTCGGCGACCTTGTTGACGTCACCGGAGGCGAGCTTCTCGAGGTTGGCCTTGTAGCGGCGCGACCAGTTGGTCGGCTCCTCGGTGTGCGGGGCACGCAGCACCTCGAAGACCCGGTTCAATCCGTCCTGACCGACGACGTCGCGGACGCCGACGATCTCTGCGTTGTCGGCCGGTACCCGCACGGTCAGGTCGCCCTGGGCGACCTTCAGCACGAGGTAGGCCCTCTCTTCGCCCTTGATGACCCGCGTCTCGATCGCCTCGATCAGCGCGGCCCCGTGGTGCGGGTAGACAACGGTCTCGCCGACAGTGAAGCCCATGTGTGTGTGACCCCTTTCGCTGTCCACAGGTTACCACGGCAGACTGACGAACGGGACTGCCTGATTTCGTAAACCCGCAGGTCAGGGGCCATACTGAGTGCCGGGGAGGGGTTGACAGGAGCATGGTGGGTGTGCCTGCGGAACCAGTGCGGCCGCCGGTCTCGCTCCGCGCACTGGCCCTCGCGACCCACCCCGGACCGACCGTCGCGGTCACCGTCGTGGCCACCCTGCTGGCCCTCGCCGCGGGAGTACCCGGAGGCCGGGCGGTGCTCGTGTGTGCCGCCGTCCTCGCAGGTCAGGCCTCCATCGGGTGGAGCAACGACTGGCTCGACGCCGACCGGGACCGGGCCGTCGCGCGGTCGGACAAGCCGGTCGTCCAGGGCGCCGTCGTCCCCGAGGTGCTGCGCACGCTGGCCCTCGGGTCGGCGGCCGCCGCCGTCGTCCTGTCGCTGTCGCTGGGCGTCGTCCCCGGGCTGCTGCTGCTCGTGCTGGTCGTCAGCGGCTGGGCCTACAACGCCGGCCTCAAGCGCACCGCGGCCTCGGTGCTGCCCTACGTCACCGGCTTCGGCGCGCTGCCGGCCGGGGTCGTCGCGGCCGCGCCCGGCGCACCGGCGGCGCCCTGGTGGCTGGTCGCCGCGGGAGCCGCGCTGGGCGCCGCCGCGCACCTGGCCAACGTCGCCCCGGACCTCGAGGACGACCTGGCCACCGGCGTCCGCGGGCTGCCGCACCGGCTCGGCGCCCGGCTGTCCGCCGCCGCCGGGGCGGTCGTGCTGGGCGGCGCCTCGCTGGTGCTGGTGCTCGGCCCGGCGGGCCCGCCGACGGCCACCGGCTGGGTCGGGCTGGCGCTGGCCGTGCCGGCCGTCCTCGCCGCCGCGCTGGCGGGGACAGCGCGCTTCCGCCGACTGGCGTTCCCCGCGGTCATGCTGCTGACGGTGCTGGACGTGGTGCTGCTGCTGGCCGGCGGGGCCGCGGTCAGCTGAGCGCGGCCCCGCCGTGGGTCACTTCCCGTTCTTGCCGTTGCCGTTCCCGTGGCCCCCGGCGTTGCCGTGACCGCTGCCGTTGCCGACGGCGTCGGTCGGGGTCGGCGCCGGGGCCGGGACCGGGGCGACCTCGACCGGCTCTGCCGTCTCCACGGGCTCGGGCTGCTCGACCGGCACGTCGGCGGCGTCACGGGCGGCCTTGCGGTCGGCGTTGCGCTCGTGCGCGGCGTCGCTGACCTGCTTGCCACTGACCCAACCATTGCGGGCGCCCTGGCTGACCCAGTCGCCGAAGGCCTGACCGTCGGCCGGGCCCTCCGCCCACTTCTCCTCAGTGAGCTCCGGCGCGGTCACGGGAGCCTCGGTCGCGGGGTCGCCCGACCCATCGCCGGCGGCACCGTCCTCGCCCGGGATGTCGCCAGCGACCTCCTCGCCGGTGCTCTCGTCGCCACCGACGGTCCCGTCGCCGACGGTGTCGTCAGCCATCGCGTCGTCGCCGGCCGGGTCCTGCGGCGCCCCGGTTCTGTCGGTCACGTCACCGCTCTGGATCACAGCACTGGTGTCGTCCTGGCCGGGCAGGGCGCCAGTGGTGGCCGCGCCGGTCAGAGCGACGGCGACGACACCGCCCGCGGCGGCCGTCTTGGCGACGGCACCAGCGGCGGCGAACTTGGCGACGAGGGTGGAGATCAGCACGTGGGGCCTCTTCCGTGAGGTCCGGGCGGGTCGCCCGGCCGTCCCGGGGGACGGTTCCTGGGTGGGGACGAGGAGACCGGTCGCCAGCAGCTCGGCCAGCGCCGCGTTCGGCCGTCCGGGCTCCGTGGCGCCGGCCCGGACCGCGTCGGTGAACGCGGCCAGGCCCTGCGCGCCCGCGGGCACGGGACGGCCGGCGAGGCAGGCCGCGAAGGCCTCCTCGTCGGTCCGGACGTCGGCTGGCGTGGTCATCTCGCTCCCGTCATCGCCGCGCGGGCCGACAGGGGTGCGCCCGTCGTCCCAGCCGTCTCAGCTGTCTCACCCGTCCGGGGGGTCCCGGCCGGCTCCAGCTCGGCGCGCAGCCGGCGCAGCCCGCGCCGCTGCAGCGCCTTGACCGAGCCCACCGAGCGGCCCATCACCTCGGCCACCTGCTCGACGGTGAGGTCGGCGAGCACGCGCAGCAGCAGGACCGAGCGCTGGTCGGCGGGCAGGCCCGCGCACATCCGGTGCACGGTCTCGGTGCCCAGCCGGGTGAGGACGTCGTCCTCCACGTTCCCGCCCGGGGCCTCGGGCAGCTGGTCGCCGGCGTCGTCGGCCAGCTGGGGACGGCGGCTGCGCCGCCGCCAGTCGTCGACCAGCCGGCGGTGGGCGATGGTGAACACCCACGAGCGCAGGGCGTCCTCGTCCCCCGTGAAGCCGGCGAGGCCGCGGAAGACGGCGAGGAAGGTCTCGCTGGCCGGGTCGTCGGGGTCGAGGGCACCGTGCAGCCGCAGGTACCCGGTGACCGCCGGGGAGAGGTCCCGGTAGAGCACCTCGAAGGCCCACGCGGCGCCCGTCTGAGCCGCCGCGAGGACGTCGTCGAACGCCGGACCCGTCGCCATCCCCCACCCCCCGCCGTAGCCCCGTACGGGAGGGGGATCGGCAGGCGGGGGCCGGAACTGGACCGGCGTCCCCCGGTCAGATGGCCTCGGTGCCGCGCAGACGCTCCTGCTCGACGACCTCCTCCAGGCCCTTGAGCCGGTCGAGACCCTGCAGCGCACGGCGCATCCGCTGGTTGGGTGCCAGCCGCTCGCGGTTGCGCTCGAGGAAGGCCCAGTAGCCGGCGGTGAAGGGGCAGGCGTCCTCGCCCAGCCGCTTCCGCGGGTCGTAGCGGCAGCCGCCGCAGTAGTCGCTCATCCGGTCGATGTAGGCGCCGCCGGCGGCGTAGGGCTTGGTGGCCAGCAGCCCGCCGTCGGCGTGCTGGCTCATGCCGACGACGTTGGCGATCATCACCCAGTCGTAGCCGTCGACGAAGCTGCGGTGGAACCAGTCGGTCATCGCCAGCGGGTCGATGCCGCGCTGCAGCGCGTAGTTGCCGAGCACCATCAGCCGCGGGATGTGGTGCACCCAGCCGTCGCGGCGCAGGTCGCCGAGGACGTCGGACATGCACGCGGCGTCGACGGCCCCGTCGTCGAGGTCGGCCAGCCAGTCCGGCACCGCCTCGTGCGCGGCCAGGGCGTTGGCGTGCCGGAAGTCCCGGCCGAAGTGCCAGTAGGTGTGCCAGATGTAGTCGCGCCAGCCCATGACCTGGCGGACGAACCCCTCCACGCTGTTGAGCGGCAGCGGGTCGCCCTCGGCCACGGAGTCGCGGTAGCGCTGCTCGGCGGCGTGCACCTCCTCGATCGGGTCCAGCAGGCCGAGGTTGACGGCCGGGGAGAGCAGCGAGTGCGTCATCCAGCGGTCGCCGGCGAGCATGGCGTCCTCGTGCGGGCCGAACGCGCCGAGCCGGGTGTCGAGGAAGTCGCGCAGCCGGTGCAGCGCCTCCTCGCGGGTCACCGGGAACAGCCGCGGGCCGTCGTCCCCCACGAAGGCCACGTCGCCGTCGGCCTCCCAGCGGTCGAGGTCGGCGCGCACCTGCTCGTCGATCTCGTCCTCCTCCGGCCACCACGGCCCGGGGATGTCGAGACGCCCGTCGGACGGCGGGGGCTCCCGGTTGTCGTGGTCGAGGTTCCAGCGCCCGCCCACCGGCTCGGCTCCGTCCATGAGGACGTCGTGGCGGCGCCGGTTGTCCCGGTAGAAGTCCTCCATGAGCAGCCGCCGCCGGCCGCGACCCTCCGCCCAGGCGGCGAACTCCTCCTGCGTGGCGACGAACCCGCGGGCGGCGAGGACGGTGAGGTCGGGACGGCGCAGCACGTAGTCGCGGCTGCTCCAGGTGGTGGGGGCGCACACGCTCAGCGGCTCGCGCACCCGGTCCAGCGCCTCGGCGTAGGAGTGCACCTGGGAGAACTGCGCCTGGTCGCCCAGCTCGGCGGCCCGGTGGCGCAGCGCCGACAGCACCAGGTGGGCCTTCTGGCGGTGGAACCGGCGGCGCGCGAACACCGCCCTGGACTCGATCAGCAGGACCGGCTGGTCCGGCCGGTCGAGGAAGTGCGGCCCGAGCTGGTCGGCGAAGCACCACCGCCGGGTGCCCGGCGCGCGGGCGGGGAACGCGGCCAGCGCCGGGTCGCCCCCGAGCCGTCGCGGCGTGCCGGGCACCACGCGGTCAACCGCCGGGTCCTGCGGCACGGCCTCACCTCCCGGCGGCCATCCTGGGGTGGGCGTTAGGCTCGGCGCGACTCGGGCCATCGACCTGCGGTGGCCGGCACGTCCCTGGAGGTCGACGGCTGTGAACCGCGCACTGCGCGCCGCCACGATGGGTGCCCTGCTGCTCAGCCCGGTCGCGCTCAGCGCGTGCAGTGCCGGCCAGGTGCCCCAGACGGCCACACAGAACCGGGACAAGGTCGGCCCCGAGGCCGCGGTCGGCGACCTCGTGATGCGCCAGATCACGCTGGCCTACCCGCAGGACGGGCTCTACGCGCCAGGGGACGACGCCGAGCTGCGGATGGCGATCGTCAACAGCGACACCGAGGCCGACACGCTCGTCGGCATCGAGGGCGAGGCCTTCGACGGCGTCGTCGTCTCCGGGCAGGCCACCGCCTCCCCCGCCGTCCCCGGTTCCCCGTCGGCCGCCCCCGGCTCCCCCTCTGCCGCCCCCGTGACCACCCCGGCCGCGCCGGGGACCACCCCGCAGACGACGGCCCCCGGGGCGCCGACCACGCCGGAAGCGCCGACCACGCCCGGCGCCACGCCGAGCGTCCCGGCCGCGCCGTCCACGCCGGCCGCCAGCTCGGAGGTGGACATCCCGATCCCCGCGGGTTCCACGGTGTTCCTCGGCGGCGCCGGCGGCGCGACGGTCGAGCTGGCCGACCTCTCCGAGGAGCTCACCGCCGGCCAGAGCATCGAGGTCACGCTGACCTTCGAGCGCGCCGGTGAGGTCACCGTCCAGGCGCTCGTCGCCACGCCGGAGCGGGTGCTGCCCCGCGAGACCCCCTTCGACTTCCACCACGAGGAGGGTGGCGGGGGTTCCGAGGGGGCAGAGGACATCGCCCGGGAGGGCGAGAGCGAGGCCGGCAGCGGTCCCGGCGAGCACGACTGACAACGACCCCCTGCCCCACCACCACTGGGAACAGGGCCCTGTCCTCCGCACCGTTCGCAGGCCCAGGGCGGGCCTCCGGACGGGGCCGGGACCGCGAGGCCCCGTCCTCCCCGGAACCGTCACACCCGGCGGTTAGCGTCGGGGGGTGCCACCTGCCGGAGTGAAGTCCCGCCCCGCCCACCGCTGCACCGAGTGCGGCTACGCCTCCGCCAAGTGGGTCGGCCGGTGCCCCGAGTGCCAGGCCTGGGGCACCATCCAGGAGGTCGGCATCCCCGCCTCCCCGCTGCGCGCCGTGGCTGCCGGCCCGGTGACCGCACCGGCGGTGCCCATCGCCCAGGTGGAGCTCGCCGCCGCCCGTGCGGTGCCCACCGGCATCGACGAGTTCGACCGCGTCCTCGGCGGTGGGCTGGTGCCCGGCGCGGTGCTGCTGGTGGCCGGCGAGCCGGGCGTGGGCAAGTCGACGCTGCTGCTCGAGGTGGCCCACCGGGTGGCCGCCTCGAACGGTCCCGCCCTCGTCGTCTCCGGCGAGGAGTCCGCGGCGCAGGTGCGGCTGCGGGCCGAGCGCATCGGTGCGCTGCACGACCGGCTCTACCTCGCCGCGGAGACCGAGCTCTCGGCCGTTCTCGCCCACGTCGAGGACGTCGCCCCCTCGCTGCTGGTCCTCGACAGCGTGCAGACCGTCCGCTCCCCCGCCGTCGAGGGCACCGACGGCGGCTCCACCCAGGTGCGGGCGGTGGCCAGCGCGCTCACCGCCGTCGCCAAGAGCCGCGCGATGACCACCATCCTGGTCGGCCACGTCACCAAGGACGGCGCCATCGCCGGGCCCCGCACCCTCGAGCACCTCGTCGACGTCGTCGTCTCCTTCGACGGCGAGCGCCACTCGACGCTGCGCCTGATCCGGGCCATGAAGAACCGGTTCGGCCCGGCCGACGAGATCGGCTGCTTCGAGATCGGCGACAACGGCGTGGCCGGCGTGCCCGATCCCTCGCACCTCTTCGTCTCGCGGCGCACGGCACCGGTGCCGGGCAGCTGCGTCACGGTCACCCTCGAGGGCAGCCGGCCGCTGCTGGCCGAGGTCCAGGCGCTGGTGGCCGCCAGCGGCGGGGGCGGTTCGCCCCGGCGGGCGGTGAGCGGGCTGGACTCGCAGCGGGTCGCCATGGTCAACGCGGTGGTGGAGCGGCGCGGCCGGGTCAGGCTCGCCGATGCGGACGTCTTCGCGGCCTCCGTCGGCGGGGTGCGCATCGCCGAGCCGGCGGCCGACCTCGCACTGGCGCTGGCCATCGCCTCCGCGGCCAAGGACGTCCCGCTGCCCCGTGGCCTGGTCGCGGTCGGCGAGGTGGGCCTGTCCGGGGAGATCCGGCGGGTCGGCGGCACCGGCAGGCGGCTGGCCGAGGCGGCCCGCCAGGGCTACAAGGTGGCCCTCGTGCCGGAGGACGCCGGCAGCGCGCCCAAGGGGATGCGGCTGGTCGAGGTGCCCGACCTCGGGGCTGCCTTCGCCCGTCTCTTCTGAGGCCGGCGGGGTCCGCGGTCACCCGGCGCGGTGAGGTGGGTCACCGGCGACCGCCAGTACCGTGGCAGCCACGTAGAATCAGCCGCCACCACGTCGAACGTCAGGAGCGCTCGTGCCCCCCGCTGTGGACTCCGAGGTCGCGCTCCGCGAACTGCTCGGCCGCATAGCACCGGGGACGGCGCTGCGTGACGGCCTGGAGCGCATCCTGGCGGGGCGCACGGGCGCGCTGATCGTGCTCGGGTACGACCGCGTGGTCGAGTCGATCTGCACCGGCGGCTTCGCCCTCGACGTCGCCCTGTCGGCCACCCGGCTGCGCGAGCTGGCCAAGATGGACGGCGCGGTGATCGTCTCCTACGACGGCACCCGGATCGTGCGGGCCGGCGTCCACCTGATGCCGGACCCGACCGTCCCGACCGAGGAGTCCGGCACCCGGCACCGCACCGCCGAGCGGGTCGCCATCCAGACCGGCTTCCCGGTGATCTCGGTCAGCCAGTCGATGCACATCATCAGCGTCTACGTCGCCGGGCGGCGGTACACGCTGGAGCACCCGACGACGATCCTGGCGCGGGCCAACCAGGCGCTGGCCGCGCTCGAGCGCTACAAGCTGCGGCTCGACGAGGTGGCCAGCACGCTGTCGGCGCTGGAGATCGAGGACCTCGTCACCGTCCGCGACGCGATGAGCGTGAGCCAGCGGCTGGAGATGGTGCGCCGGATCGCCGACGAGATCGAGGGCTTCGTCGTCGAGCTGGGCACCGACGGGCGGCTGCTCGCGCTGCAGCTCGACGAGATGCTCGCCGGGGTGGAGGAGGACCGCGCCCTGCTGGTGCGCGACTACCTGCCGTCCGGGCTGCGGCGGCCGAGGAGCATCGAGGAGGTCCTGGCCGACCTGCGCGCGCTCTCGGCCACCGAGCTGCTCGACCTGTCCGCCGTGGCCCGCTGCTACGGGCTGCCGACCTCTGCCGACGCGCTCGACTCCCCCGTCAGCCCCCGTGGCTACCGCCTGCTGGCCCGGGTACCGCGGCTGCCGGCCGGCATCATCGACCGCTTGGTGGACCACTTCGGCGGGCTGCAGAAGCTGCTCGCCGCCACCATCGAGGACCTGTTGGCCGTCGAGGGCGTGGGCGAGGCCCGGGCCCGGGGCATCCGCGAGGGGCTCTCCCGGCTGGCCGAGACCTCGATCCTCGACCGCTACAGCTGAGCAAGGACCCCCTGCCCCCCACCGTTCGCAGGCTCACGGTGGGGCCCTGCAGGGGGCCGAGGACGGAGTCCTTCAGCTGACCGTGAAGGGCACGTCCGTGCTGACCTTGGTGCCCAGCCGGCCGCGCAGCGCGTACTGCCCGGGGGCCGGCGCCGTCCGTGCGGCGGTGCAGGACGGCTCGCTGGTCAGACCGCCCCAGACGAGCGGGAAGATCACCGACTCCCCCGGCGCCAGGGTGCGGGTATCGCTGCTGCTCTCCGGGAAGCAGTCGTTGCTGCCCCACACCCGGTTGCCGGCCGCGTCGGACATGACGATCTCCTGCAGGCCCTCGTCGAGCACCCGCACGCACGGCACCGACGAGACGTTGATGACCACGAGCTCGAAGGTCGGCTTGCCACCGACCGGGACGCTGCCGGGACCGCGGACCTCCAGCTCGATCATGTCGTCACCGCAGGGGTCGCCGGGCACCGGGCTCGCCGGAGCCGGCTCGGCGGCCGGCTCCGGCGGAGGGGTCGGCGTCCGCACACCGGCCAGCGAGGGCACCACCTGCGCCAGCGCGGGGGGCTCGCCGGCCGCGGTGCTCGCCCTGGTCGTCGCCGCGGCCGCCGTCGTCTCGCCGGACCCCCTGCTCAGCGCGGCGAACGTGAGCCAGCCGCCGCCCCCCAGGACCGCCAGCAGCAGGAGCAGGACGAGCAGTCGCCGCCGCCAGTAGACCGCCGCGGGCAGGGGGCCGACCGGGTGCAGCACGCCGAGAACCGTAGTGCGCGGCGGGACGCCGACCTGCGGCGGCACGCCGTCCCCCGCAGGCGGCACACTGGGACCTCGTGGACAGCCCGGCCCGCACCCTCCCGCCGTTCCCCGACACCGTCGGCGAGGTCCTCGTCGACTGGTTCGCCGACGCCGCCCGCGACCTGCCGTGGCGCCGCCCGGGCACCGACCCGTGGGCGGTGCTGGTCAGCGAGGTGATGCTGCAGCAGACCCCGGTCGCCCGGGTCGAGCCGGTGTGGCGCCAGTGGATGGGCCGCTGGCCCACCCCGGCTGCGCTGGCCGCGGCGTCGCCGGCCGAGGTGATCCGCGCCTGGGGCAAGCTCGGCTACCCACGGCGGGCGCTGCGGCTGCGGGAGACCGCCGTCGCCCTCACCGAGCGGCACGGGGGCGTCGTCCCCGCGGACGTGGCGGCGCTGGAGGCGTTACCGGGCATCGGCACCTACACCGCCCGCGCCGTCGCCTGCTTCGGGCACGGGCAGCCGCAGCCGGTGGTCGACACGAACGTGCGGCGGGTGGTGGCCCGGCTGGTGCACGGCCGCGCGGAGGCGGCGCCGGCGCGCGCCGCCGACCTCACCGACGTCGCGGCGCTCGCCCCCGCCGACCCCGGGCGGGCGGCGCGCTTCTCCGTCGCGGTCATGGAGCTGGGCGCGCTGGTGTGCGTCGCCCGGACACCGCGGTGCGCCGCCTGCCCGGTGCGGACGGACTGCGCCTGGCGGCTGGCCGGCTCTCCGGCGCCGGACGGTCCGCCCCGCAGGGTGCAGAAGTTCGCCGGCACGGACCGGCAGGTGCGCGGGCGGCTGCTGGACGTCCTGCGGAGCGCTGAGGGCCCCGTGGCGGCACCGCAGCTCGACGAGGCCTGGGCGGATGCCGTGCAGCGCTCCCGCTGCCTGGACTCGCTGCTCGCCGACGGCCTGGTCGAGCAGACCGCCGACGGCCGCTTCACCCTGCCGACGGGTTGACTATCGGCGGGTGGCTGCCCGACACGCCGCCGACGGCAGCCCTCCGCCGGTGATCGCGGCCGGGTGAGCGGCTGCGGTCGCCGACACGGGCGGACACGCCGGCGCGGGAGACCACGACTGCTCACTCGCGGGGAGGACCAGCGGCGGTCGGTGAGGACGACGCAGGGCCGCCTCCCACCGGGAGACGGCCCCTGTCGCTGGCCCCGTCCAGAGGGGCTCACCCGAGCTCGCGAGGGGTGAGCCTCTGGACGGGGTCCTTCGTCACTCGGCCTGGGCCGGGGGCTCCTCGTCGCCGACCGACAGCGCCACGGGCGGCGTGTCGGGCAGGTCGATCGGCTTGGCCTCGCCGCGGAAGGTGAACTTCGCGTCGGTGCCCTCGCCCTCGACGTCCACCACGATGATCTGACCGGCGGTCAGCTCGCCGTAGAGGATCTTCTCCGACAGCGCGTCCTCGATCTCGCGCTGGATGGTCCGGCGCAGCGGCCGGGCACCCAGCACCGGGTCGAAACCACGGTGCGCCAGCAGCTTCTTGGCCGCCGGGGTGATCTCCAGCGACATGTCCTTGTTCGCCAGCTGGCCCTCGACGCGGGCGACCATGAGGTCGACGATCTCGATGATCTCGTCCTCGGTCAGCTGGTGGAACACGACGATGTCGTCGATGCGGTTGAGGAACTCCGGCCGGAAGTGCTGCTTGAGCTCCTCGTTGACCTTGTTCTTCATCCGCTCGTAGTTCGACTGGCTGTCGTTGCCGACCTGGAAGCCCAGCCCCACGGCCTTGGAGATGTCCCGCGTACCGAGGTTGGTCGTGAGAATCAGGATCGTGTTCTTGAAGTCCACGATCCGGCCCTGACCGTCGGTCAGCCGGCCGTCCTCCAGCACCTGCAGCAGCGTGTTGAAGACGTCCGCGTGGGCCTTCTCGATCTCGTCGAAGAGGACCACCGAGAACGGCTTGCGTCGCACCTTCTCGGTCAGCTGGCCACCCTCGTCGTAGCCGACGTAGCCGGGAGGGGCACCGACCAGCCGCGACACGGTGAACCGGTCGTGGAACTCGCCCATGTCGATCTGGATGAGCGCGTCGTCCTCACCGAAGAGGAACTGGGCCAGCGCCTTGGCCAGCTCGGTCTTACCGACACCCGAGGGGCCGGCGAAGATGAACGAGCCGCCGGGACGGCGCGGGTCCTTGAGGCCCGCCCGCGTCCGCCGGATCGCCTGGCTGACGCTCTTGATGGCCTCTTCCTGGCCGATGATCCGCTTGTGGAGCTCGTCCTCCATGCGGAGCAGACGCGTGGTCTCCTCCTCGGTGAGCTTGAACACGGGGATGCCGGTCCAGTTGGCCAGCACCTCGGCGATCTGCTCGTCGTCGACCTCGGCGACGACGTCCATGTCGCCGGCCTTCCACTGCTTCTCGCGCTCGGCCTTCTCGGAGAGAAGCGTCTTCTCCTTGTCGCGCAGCGACGCGGCCTTCTCGAAGTCCTGCGCGTCGATCGCCGACTCCTTCTCCCGGCGGATGGCCGCGATCCGGTCGTCGAACTCGCGCAGGTCCGGCGGGGCGGTCATCCGCTTGATCCGCATCCGGGCGCCGGCCTCGTCGATCAGGTCGATCGCCTTGTCCGGGAGGAAACGGTCGGAGATGTACCGGTCGGCCAGCGTCGCGGCGGCGACGAGCGCGCCGTCGGTGATGCTGATCCGGTGGTGGGCCTCGTAGCGGTCGCGCAGGCCCTTGAGGATCTCGATCGTGTGGGTGAGCGTCGGCTCGCCCACCTGGATCGGCTGGAAGCGCCGCTCGAGGGCGGCGTCCTTCTCCAGGTGCTTGCGGTACTCGTCGAGCGTGGTGGCGCCGATGGTCTGCAGCTCGCCACGGGCCAGCATCGGCTTGAGGATGCTGGCGGCGTCGATCGCGCCCTCCGCGGCACCGGCCCCGACGAGGGTGTGGATCTCGTCGATGAACAGGATGATGTCGCCGCGGGTGCGGATCTCCTTGAGCACCTTCTTCAGCCGCTCCTCGAAGTCACCGCGGTAGCGGGAACCGGCGACGAGGGCGCCGAGGTCCAGCGTGTAGAGCTGCTTGTCCTTCAGCGTCTCGGGGACCTCGCCCTTGACGATCGCCTGGGCCAGGCCCTCGACGACGGCGGTCTTGCCGACGCCGGGCTCACCGATGAGGACGGGGTTGTTCTTGGTCCGCCGCGACAGGACCTGCATGACCCGCTCGATCTCCTTGGCCCGCCCGATGACCGGGTCGAGCTTGGAGTCGCGCGCGGCCTGGGTCAGGTTGCGGCCGAACTGGTCGAGCACCAGCGAGGTCGACGGGGTGCCCTCGGCCGGGCCGCCGGCCGCGGCCGGCTCCTTGCCCTGGTAGCCCGAGAGCAGCTGGATGACCTGCTGGCGGACGCGGTTGAGGTCGGCGCCCAGCTTCACGAGGACCTGGGCGGCGACGCCCTCGCCCTCGCGGATCAGGCCGAGCAGGATGTGCTCGGTGCCGATGTAGTTGTGGCCGAGCTGCAGCGCCTCACGCAGCGACAGCTCGAGCACCTTCTTCGCCCGCGGGGTGAAGGGGATGTGCCCGGACGGGGCCTGCTGGCCCTGGCCGATGATCTCCTCCACCTGCTGGCGGACACCCTCCAGCGAGATGCCCAGGGACTCGAGGGCCTTGGCGGCGACACCCTCACCCTCGTGGATCAGCCCCAGGAGGATGTGCTCGGTGCCGATGTAGTTGTGGTTGAGCATCCGGGCCTCTTCCTGGGCCAGGACGACCACGCGGCGGGCTCGGTCGGTGAACCGTTCGAACATCTGCTGCTTCTCCTCTGACCGGCTGGTCCGGCGCTGCCCTCCCCTGGTGGGGAGGAGCACCCGACGTCCGTCGGCGCGCGGGGCACCGGTCTTTCCACTGTAGTCGCGGACTCCGACCCTCCGTCGGTGCACGACCCGTTTCGGAGGAGAGGAGCTGCCCGGTCCAACCGATGGTCCCGGACGGGTGTTCCGCTCCTGTTACGCCCACAGCGGACGGCACACCACTGATGGCCGCGCCCCGCCCAGGACGGTGGTCCGGTCCGTCCCCGCCCACCGCGGACGGCGCCTCGCGGGTCCCGACGGGAGCGGCTCCCGGCAGGCCCGGCTCAGCAGGTGAGCGCGAGGCAGACCCAGCAGAGCGGCCACTCCTCGTCGCCGTCGTCCGGCCACACCCAGAGGGCCGGGTCGAGCAGGGTGACCGGCGCCAGGCAGAGGGCCCGGCCGGCGACCAGCCCCGCGTCCCCGACCGCGTGCAGCCGGCTGGGTGCCGGCCCGCCCCAGGGCGAGCGCGGTGCCTCGGCGTCCACGCCGACGGTCCACCGGTCCTGACCGGGGATGGCGGAACGGCGTCCCGCTGTCGACCAGGGCCCCTCCACGGTGCTCACTCGACGACCAGCCGCACGCCGTCGGTGGCCAGCGCGTCGGCGAGACCTGCGAGCAGCTGCCTGGCGTCGTCGTCGACGGTCGCCAGGGGCTGGAGGCGGACGGTCACCTGCCGGTGCCCCTGGCGCTGCAACGCGACGATGCTGCCGCAGAGCAGGTCCGCGGAGAGGACGTCGAGGTGTCCCCGCGCCCGGATGACGCCCTGGCGCTGGTCGAGGCTGGCGGTGAAGCTCGGGGCCTGGGGGCTCGGGTCGACACCCCCTCGGCCGATGGCGGCCGCTGGGCCGCGTGGAGCGGTGGTCTCGGCCGCGTCCTGGCTCATGGCGCAACCGTCACGAATCAGTCCGAAACGCCCTAGGGTCGAAAGTCCCTGCCCCCGGCCGCCGGTGACGCGGCGTGAGCAGGTGACCGCGGTGCGGACGACGGCGGCCCGGCACCCTCAGAGAGGGTGCCGGGCCGTCACCAGCTGTGCTGTGCCCCCGTCCAGAGGCTCACCGCGAGCGTGCGAGCGGTGGTGCCAGGGGTAGCGCGGCCCCGTTCAGAGGCTCTCCCTGAGCTTGCGAAGGGTGAGAGGAACGGGGTCCTCTTTCAGTGCGCGGCTTCGTAGGCCTCGACGACGCTGGCCGGGATGCGCCCGCGGTCGCTGACCGCATGACCGTTCTTGCGCGCCCAGTCGCGGATCGCGCCGGCCTGCTCGCGGTCCATGCGGCCGCCGCCTCCGGTGGCCCGCGACCGGCCACCGCCGGAGGCCCGGCCGCCGCCGCGACCGACCTTGCGCGCGGCCTGCACATAACGGGAGAACGCGTCTCGCAACTCCTGCGCGTTCTTCTCCGACAGATCGATCTCGTAGTTCGTGCCGTCGAGCGAGAAACTCACCGTCTCGTCCGCGGGCACGTTCTCGTCGAGGTCGTCACTGAGGATGACCTGCACCTTGCGCGCCATTAGCTCTCCACTCCTGCACCGCTCCGCAGAACGGGGGACCTCCGCCCCCGAGCTCGCAGCCCTTTTATCTGTCGGACAGGACCATAGACCATTCACGGCACGGAGAAACACATCCCCCGCACAATGGAGTGAGAGAGGGCGCTGCCCGGATCAGGAGGAGAGCGGCCGCACCAACGGAAAGAGGATGGTCTCCCGGATGCCCAATCCGGTGAGCGTCATCATCAACCGGTCCATGCCCATCCCCATGCCACCGGTCGGCGGCATGCCGTACTCCAGCGCCTCCAGGAAGTCCTCGTCGAACGCCATCGCCTCGGGGTCCCCCTCGGCGGCCAGTACGGCCTGCGCGACCAGGCGCTCACGCTGCGCCACCGGGTCGACCAGCTCGGAGTACGCCGTCGCGCGCTCCACCCCGGCGATGTAGAGGTCCCACTTCTCGGCCAGGCCCGGCTGCGACCGGTGTGCACGGGTCAGCGGGGAGGTGTCCAGGGGGTAGTCAACGACGAAGGTCGGCTCCTGCAGCGAGTCCTGGACCAGCGCCTCGAACAGCTCCTCGACGACCTTGCCCGGGATCCACGCCGGGTCGACGCCGACGTCGTGGCGCGCGGCGAGGGCGCGTAGCGTCTCCAGCGGCGTCCCGGGGGTGACCTCCTCGCCGACGGCGTCGGAGACCAGCGTGTAGAGCGGCACCTGCCGCCACTCCCCCGACAGGTCGATCTCGGTGCCGTCGTTGTGTCGCGCGACGTGGTCGCCGAACAACGCCCCGCAGCACTCCTGGGTCAGTTCGCGGGTGAGTGTCGCCATCGCCTGGTAGTCGGCGTAGGCCTGGTAGGCCTCGAGCATCGCGAACTCCGGCGAGTGGGTGCTGTCCACCCCCTCGTTGCGGAAGTTGCGGTTGATCTCGAAGACGCGTTCCAGCCCGCCGACGATGCACCGCTTGAGGAACAGCTCCGGTGCGATGCGCAGGTACAGGTCGAGGTCGAATGCGTTCATGTGCGTGCGGAACGGCCGCGCGGCGGCGCCCCCGTGCACGGTCTGCAACATGGGCGTCTCGACCTCGAGATAGCCGCGCGTGGCCAGTTCCCGTCGCAGCGTCGCCATCACCGTGGCGCGCTGACGGACGGTCCGGCGCGCCTCGTCCCGGACGATGAGGTCGACGTACCGACGGCGGACGCGCAGTTCCTCGCTCATCGGCTTGTGCGCCACCGGCAGCGGCCGCAGCGCCTTGGCGGTCAGCTGCCAGGAGTCGGCGAAGACCGAGAGCTCGCCGCGCCGCGACGTGCCGACCTCGCCCTCGACGAACACGTGGTCGCCGAGGTCGACGTCGGCCTTCCACGCGGCCAGCGACTCCTCGCCGACCCGGTCGAGTGAGAGCATCACCTGCAGCTCGGCGTCGCCCTCGCGCAGCGTCGCGAAGCACAGCTTGCCGGTGTTGCGGACGAAGATGACCCGCCCGGTGACGCCGGCGCGCTCGCCGGTCATGGTGTCCGGCTCGAGGTCGGGGTGCTCCGCCCGGACCTCCGCCAGGGTGGTCGTGCGGGCGACGGCGACCGGGTAGGGGTCGACGCCGGCCTCGCGGATGCGGTCCAGCTTCGCCCGGCGCACCCGGAGCTGTTCGGGGAGTTCGTCGTCCGGCGGCAGGACCGTGCCCGACTCCGCGCCCCGTCCCGCTCCTCGCTCGTTCCTCGCAGCGATGCCCGCGGGGGAACGGCCGTCGTCGGGCGGTGGTACCTCGGTCACGGGTCGCCACCCTACGGGGAGGCCGATCTCCGGGTGGGCGGGGAACGGAGGCCGGCCTCGTGCCGCTCGAACGCCAGCCGCAGCCCGTGCACGGTGAGGTCGGGCTCCCGCTCGCCGATCGAGCGGCAGCTGTCGGCCACCAGGGGCGCCAGCCCACCGGTGGCGACGACGACCGGCGCGGCGCCGAACTGCGCGACCAGCTCGGCGGCGATCCGGGCCACCAGCCCGTCGACCAAGCCGGCGAAGCCCAGCACCAGGCCCGACTGCAGCGCCGCGACGGTGTTCTTGCCGATCGCCTGCGGCGGCACGGTCAGCTCCACCGAGCGCAGCTGCGCCGCGCGGGCGGCCAGCGCCTCCAGGCTGACCTCGACGCCGGGGGCCAGCGCGCCGCCGAGGAACTGTCCGTCGGGGCCCACGGCGTCGACGTTGGTGGAGGTGCCGAAGTCGACGACGACGACCGGACGCCCGCCGCCGTCGGGACGGCGTCCGTACAGCTCGTGGGCGGCCAGCGCGGTGACGACGCGGTCGGCACCGACCTCGCGCGGGTTGTCCACGTGCAGCGGGACGCCGGTCCGCACGCCCGGTCCGATGAGGACGACCGGCACCTCCAGGGAGTCCAGCAGCGCGCGCAGCGCCGGGAGCAGCGCGGGCACCGTCGAGCAGGCCGACACCCCGGTCACCTCGGTGTCGCGCAGCAGCCCGCGCCAGAGCATGCGCAGCTCGTCGCTGGTGGCCCGCGGCGCGGTGGTCACCCGCCAGCAACCAACCCGGCGCGGACCGTCGAAGGTGGCCAGGACGGTCTGGCTGTTGCCGACGTCGACGGTGAGCAGCACCGGTCAGCCCGCCCGCAGGTCGAGCGCGAGGTCGAGGATCGGCGCGGAGTGGGTGAGCCCGCCGACCGACAGGTAGTCGACACCGGTCTCGGCCACCGCCCGGGCCACCTCGAGGGTCAGCCCGCCGGTGGCCTCGAGCTCGGCCCGCCCGCCCACCAGGGCGACGACCTCGCGCAGGACCTCCGGCGGCATGTTGTCGCACAGCAGGAAGTCCGCGCCGGCCTCGACCGCCTCGACCGCCTGCGCGGGTACGTCGACCTCCACCTGCACCACCACCCGCGGGGCCCGCTCACGCACGGCGGCGACGGCCGCGGCCACCGAGCCCGCGGCGGCGACGTGGTTGTCCTTGACCATGGCGACGTCGTAGAGCCCCATGCGCTTGTTCGACCCGCCACCGCAGCGGACGGCGTACTTCTCCAGCGGCCGCAGGCCGGGCGTGGTCTTGCGGGTGTCGAGGACGACGGCGCCGGTGCCCTCGACCGCGTCGACCCACCGGCGGGTGAGCGTGGCGATGCCGCTGGCCCGGCCGGCGATGTTCAGCGCGCTGCGCTCGGCGGCCAGCAGCGCGCGCACCGGCCCGCGGACGGTCAGCAGCACGTCGCCCCGGACCACCCGGTCCCCGTCGGCGGCGCCCGCGGTGAGCGTGGCGCCGGGGGCGAGCCGGGTGAAGACGCGCGCGGCCACCGGCAGGCCGGCGACGACGCCGTCGGCGCGGGCCACGAGGTCCGCGGTGCCCAGCTGCGCGGCCGGCACGGTGGCGGCGCTGGTGACGTCGTGCGCGACGGCCAGGTCCGGGGCGCTGGGCAGGGGTGCGCCGCCGGTGAGGTCCTCGACCAGGGTGCGCTCGACCAGCTCGGCCACCCACTGCTCCGACAACCCGGTCCCCGTCAGGTCACGGGGGTCGGTGGCCGCGGTCACCACGGCTGCACCACCGGCGTCCCCACCGGGCGGCGGGTCACCTGCAGGGAGCCCTCCTCGCCGAGCCGCACGTCCAGGTGCACCTGCCAGTCCTCCTCGGTCCCGGGGTGGTCCTCGCGCCAGTGGCAGCCGCGGGTCTCCTCCCGGGCCGCGGCCGCGGTGGCGAGCGCAGTGGCGACCGTGAGCAGGTCGGTGGCCTCCCAGCCGGCCACGCCGGGGGCTGCGTCCGTGTCCAGCCCGGCGGCCAGGGCGGCCAGCCGGCCGGTCGCCTCGGCCAGCCCCGCCCCGCCGCGCAGCGCGCCGACGCGGGCCGACATCGTCTCGGTGACCGCACGGCGGCCCTCGGGGCCGAGCAGCCCGGACGGCGCGGTGTCCTGCGGCCCGAGGGGCGACGACGGCGGCAGCCGCTCGGCCAGCTCCGCGCCGATGCGCGCGGCGAAGACCAGCCCTTCGAGCAGCGAGTTCGACGCCAGCCGGTTGGCCCCGTGCACGCCGGTGCAGGCCACCTCCCCGCAGGCGTAGAGGCCGGGCACCGTCGTCCGCCCGGCCAGGTCGGTGACCAGGCCACCCGAGGCGTAGTGAGCCGCCGGGGTGACCGGGATCAGCTCGGTGACCGGGTCGATGCCGGCCGCGCGGCAGCTCGCCACGATCGTCGGGAACCGCCGGGCGAGGTCGGGGACGCCGCGCGCGTCGAGCTCCACGTGGTCGACGCCGTCGCGCAGCTGGACCCGGGTGACGGCCTTGGCGACGACGTCGCGGGGGGCCAGCTCGGCCAGCGGGTGGACGCCGACCATGAACCGCTCCCCTGACCCGTCGCGCAGCACCGCGCCCTCGCCGCGCAGTGCCTCGCTGACCAGCGGCTGCTGGCCGCGCGCACCCGGGCCTCGGTAGAGCGAGGTCGGGTGGAACTGCACGAACTCGAGGTCGGTGGCGACGGCTCCGGCGCGCAGCCCGAGGGCCACGCCGTCCCCGGTGGAGACCGGCGGGTTGGTGGTCGCGGCGTAGACCTGCCCCATGCCGCCGGTGGCGAGCACGACCGCTCGGGCGCGTACCGCGCCGACGCCGTCGGCGCTGCCCTCGCCCAGCACGTGCAGGGTGACCCCGGCGGCGCGGCCGGCGGCGTCGGTGAGCAGGTCGAGCACCATCGCGTGCTCGACGAGCGTGACCCCGGGGTCGGCCCGGACGGCGTCCTGCAGCGCGCGCTGCACCTCCGAGCCCGTGGCGTCGCCGCCGGCGTGCACGATCCGGTCGGCGGAGTGCCCGCCCTCGCGGGTGAGCAGCAGCGTGCCGGCGGGGTTGCGGTCGAAGGCGGCGCCCCAGCCGATCAGCTGGCGCAGCCGCTCGGGGCCCTCGTGCACGAGCACGGAGACCGCCGCGGGCTCGCACAGCCCCACCCCGGCGACCTCGGTGTCGCGGGCGTGCGCCGCAGGGCTGTCGGCGGGGTCGAGCACGGCGGCGATGCCGCCCTGCGCCCAGCGGGTCGACCCGTCGTCCACCCGGACCTTGGTGACGACGGCGACCGACAGCCCGGCCGCCCGGGCGTGCAGCGCGACGCACAGCCCGGCGATGCCGGAGCCGACGACGCAGACGTCGGCCACGAGCTCCCAGCCGGGCGCCGGCGCGGTCAGCCGCACCGGCAGCCCGGTGACGCGCCCGGCCGCCAGCGTGCTCACCGGACGGGCACGCCCAGGTCGCTGCGCTCCTGGTCCGGAGCACCGGGAACGGGCGCCGAGGGGTCGCCGCCGAGCTCGACGACGCGGTTGGCGGCGTCGACGTGCACGACCCTCGGGACGGAGGACTTCGCCTCGGTCTCGTCCATCAGGCCGTAGCTGATCAGGATGACCAGGTCGCCGGGGTGCACCAGGTGCGCGGCGGCGCCGTTGATGCCGATGACGCCGCTGCCCCGCTCGCCGGGGATCACGTAGGTCTCCAGCCGCGCGCCGTTGGTGACGTCGACGATCGCGACCTGCTCGCCGGGGATGAGGTCGGCGGCGTCGAGGAGGTCCTCGTCGATGGTCACCGAGCCCACGTAGTGCAGGTCGGCCTGGGTGACCGTCGCACGGTGGATCTTCGACTTGAGCATCGTGCGCATCATCGCGGGTCTCCCAGCTGGACGTCGGTGTTGTCGATGAGTCGGGTGCTCCCGGCGCGGGCGGCGACGAGCAGCCGGGCCGGGCCGGCGGCCGGCGGTGGCCCGAGGTCCGGATCGGTCAGCTCCAGGTAGTCCTGCAGCAGGTCGGGCGCCTCGGCGAGGACGGCGGCGGCCGCGGCGAGGACGGCGTCCGCGCCGTGCGGGCCGGCGGCCGCCCCGGCGCGCAGCGCGCGCGAGAGGGTGGCGGCGGTGGCCCGCTGCTCCGGCGAGAGGTAGCGGTTGCGGGAGGACAGCGCCATGCCGTCGTCCTCCCGGACGGTGGGCACGCCGACGACCTCGACGCCGAGCGCCAGCTCGCGGGCCATCGCCCGGATGAGCGTGAGCTGCTGGTAGTCCTTCTCGCCGAAGACGGCCAGGTCCGGGCGGACCAGGCCGAACAGCTTGGCGACGACGGTCAGCACGCCGGCGAAGTGACCGGGGCGGACGGCGCCCTCGAGCACGTCGCCCAGCGGGCCGGGGTGGACGGTCACACCCACCGCGCCGGGTGGGTAGACCTCCTCCACCGGCGGGTGGAGGACGACGTCGGCGCCCTCCTCGGCCAGCGCGGCGAGGTCGGCGTCCCAGGTGCGCGGGTAGCGGTCGAAGTCCTCGCCGGGGCCGAACTGGGTCGGGTTGACGAAGACCGAGACGACGACGCTGCCGGCCCGCTGCCGCGCGGCGCGGACGAGGGCGCGGTGCCCCTCGTGCAGGGCGCCCATCGTGGGCACCAGCGCGACGGGGCCGGGCAGCTCGGCGACGAGGACGCGCAGCTCGGCGACGGTCTCGGCCACCGCTGGGCCCGCCGGGGCGGTGGGGCGGGCGGACGACACCGCGGTGGGACGGGTGGACGCCGCCGCGCTCACCGGGAGCCCGCCGGCGGGACGGCCACGTTCAGCCCTCCGCTCGCTCGCTCGCGAGGGAACCCGGGACGTGGCCGTCGAGCAGCTCGACGAGCGGGGCGCCCTCGTGCCGCTTGAGCCGGCCGGTCGCCAGCGCCCGTTCCGTGGTGCGCTGGGCGAGCGCGACGTAGGCCGCGACCGAGTCCGGCGCCCGCTCGGTGAGGGTGTCCAGGTGCTGCCGCACGGTGCCGACGTCCCCGCGGCTGACCGGGCCGGTGAGCCCGCGGTCGCCGCGGCGCAGGCCGTTGTCGAGGGCGGCCGTGAGCAGCGGGGCGAGCACCCGGCCCGGCTCGGCGACGCCCGCGGTGCGCAGCAGGTCCGCGGCCTCGGCGACCAGCGTGACCAGGTGGTTGGCGCCGGTGACGAGGGCCGCGTGGTAGAGCCCGCGGTCGGCCTCGGCGACGAAGAAGGGCTCGCCGCCCATCTCCAGGACCAGGGCCTCGGCCACCGGACGGTGCTCCGGCGCGCTGGTGACGCCGAAGGGGGCACCGGCGAGGCGGTCGGCGTCCTCGGGGGCTCCGGTGAAGGTCATGGCCGGGTGCAGCGCCAGCGGCAGCACGCCGGCCCGCGCGGCGGGGGCCAGGACGGCCAGGCCGTGCGCCCCGGAGGTGTGGAAGGCCAGCTGGCCGGCCCGCCAGACGCCGGTCTCGGCCAGCCCGGAGACCAGGCCCGCCAAGCTGTCGTCGGGGACGGCGAGCACCACGAGGTCGGCGGCGGCCACGACCTCGTCGGTGGGCAGCAGCGGCACGCCCGGCAGCAGCCGGGCGGCGCGTTCGGCGGAGGCGGTGGAGAGGCCGGCGGCGGCGACCACGTCGTGGCCGGCGGCGGTGAGGGCGGCGCCGAGGACGGCGCCGACGCGCCCGGCGCCGACGATGCCGACGCGGAGGCGGGCGGGAGCGGTGTCCGCCGGGGTCAGACCGGCAGCGCGGAGCGTCCTGCGAGCAGCAGGCATCGGTGCACCTCTCGTTCCAGTCCCTCGCGGGTACCGGACTCGTGGTCGCGGACTCCGCCGTTGGAGCCCGTCGGGTGTTGCGGTCCTGCGGTGGTGCTGACGCGTGCCCCGCTGCGACCAGGTGTGTCACGCGGGTGTCGCGTCGAAGGCGAGTGTGTGACCGGTTCGGGACCTCTGCAACGTCTCCCCCCTGTGGTGTGGGTCACCTCCCGAGCCACCTACGGTGTCCGACGGCAACGCGGACGCACGGCGGGAGGACACCGGTGGGCACGCTCGAGGGACGGACGGCGCTGGTCACCGGCGCGAGCCGGGGCATCGGCCTGGCGATCGCGCGGAGCCTGGTCGCGCGGGGCGCGCGGGTCGTCGTGACCGGGCGCAAGCCGGACGCGCTGGCCGAGGCGGTGACCGCACTGGGTGGCCCGGGGGTGGCCGTGGGCGTCCCCGGCAACGCGGGGGACGCCGAGCACCGGGCCGAGGCCGTGCGCACCGCCGTCGACACCTTCGGCAGCCTGGAGGTGCTGGTGGGCAACGTCGGCATCAACCCGGTCTACGGCCCGCTGGTCGACCTCCCCCTGGACGGCTTCCGCAAGATCCTCGACACCAACGTCGTCGGCACGCTGGGCCTGGTGCAGGAGGCGTGCGGGCGTGGATGGCCGAGCACGGCGGCTCGGTGCTGGTCGTCGCCTCGGTGGCCGGGCTCAAGGCCTCGCCGATGATCGGCGGCTACGGGGTGAGCAAGGCGGCCCTGGTCAACCTGGTCACCCAGCTCGCGGTGGAGCTCGGACCCAGGGTGCGGGTCAACGCGGTCGCGCCCGCGGTGGTCAGGACCCGCTTCGCCGGGGCGCTCTACGAGGGCCGGGAGGCCGAGGCGGCGGCTCAGTACCCGGTGGGCCGGCTCGGCGAGCCCGAGGACGTCGGCGAGGCCGCGGCCTACCTGCTCGGTGACGGCGCGGGCTGGGTCACCGGCCAGACCCTGGTGCTCGACGGCGGCGCGCTGTCCCGCGGTCCCGCCTGAGAGAGGACCCCCGCCGTGGAAGGACCCGTCCTCCCCACCCCTCGCGAGCTCGGGGCGGGACCCGGGACGGGGCCACGTCGGGCCCCGGCAGGAGGCCGTTCAGCTGCGGCCGAGCACCCGCGCCAGGACGTCGTCGCTCCCGCCGTCCTCGCGGTAGCGGCGCCGGCGGCGACCGCCGGACGGCGGGGTGAGGCCGCCCTCGGCGAGCAGCTCCGCCAGCCGCCTGGCCGATTCCTCCTCCACCGGGGCGGAGCCCTCCAGCGGAGCGAGGGCCGCGGCCGTCGGGACCGGCGCCGCGAGCCCGGGGACCGGCGGGCGTTCCCACTGGGCGACCGGGCGCTCGTCGGTCAGCTGCTCGGCGGGCACGGCCACGGCGAGGGGGTCGTCGGTGCGGCAGCGGGGCGGGTCGGGCTCGGCGTGCGGCGGGGGTGCCGCGTCGAGCAGCGACCGGCGAGCCGGCCAGTCCCGCGGGGGCGGTGGTGCGACCGGCCGCTGGGGCTCGACGCGGACCTCTTCCGGCCGGCGGGTGCCGGGGGCCGGCTCGTCGACCCGGACGGCCGGCCGCGCGGCGGTCAGCTCCGACGCCGGCCGGTCCGAGCCGTCGGCCTCGACGGTGTGGGGAGCGGCCGGTTCCGGTGCCACGGGGGCCGTCCGGGTGGTCTGGGTCCGCAGCATGACCCGCTCGACGAGCATCTCGCCGGACAGCTGCTCGGTCAGCTCGCTGCGCAGCCGGCCGACGTCGGTTCGCAGCTCGGCCAGGGTGGTGCGCAGCTCGGCGAGGCCGGCCAGCTCCCTGCGCAGCTCGGCGAGGCCGGCGAGCTCCCCACGCAGCTCGGCCACCTGGCTCATCTCCCGCCGTAGCCCGGTGACCTGGGCCAGCTCGGTGCGCAGCGCCTCGAGCTCGGCGCGCATCGACGGCTCGGCGGTGCGCCGGAGGTCGTCCACCCGGAGCTCGTGCTCCCGGCGGGCCGCGGCCTCGCGCCCCAGCTCCAGCTCGTGGGCCAGGCGCAGCTCGGCCTCGCGCTCGGCGGCTGCGAGCTGCTCCCGGGCCGGCAGGGAGACGTCAGCGGTCGAGCGGGACCTGACCAGCGCGGCGAGCACGAACGCCCAGGCCGCGGCGCCGACGGCCAGGCGCAGCACCCGCGGGTCCTCGGTGATGAAGACGACGACGGTGGCCGCGACCGCCAGGCAGAAGCCCGCGACCAGGCCCGCGGTGCGCACTCCCGCGGGATCCGGTCCGGGAGGGGGCACCGACACGCCGTCCCGATCCCCCCGCATGGCGCACAGGGTAACGCTGCGGAGGCCTCCGACCACGGAACGGATCGTCGAACGCGTGGAAACGCCCCGACCCCGACGTTCAGGGACCCGCGTTCAGAAGCCGGCACCCCAGTGGATGGCGACGTCCTCCGGCGTGAGCTCCCGGTCGTACACGGACGCCTCGTCCAGCCGGCCGGAGAGAAACGCCGCTCCCGGCCGGGTGGCAAAGGCGCTGTAGTCGCCACCACCACCCCAGCGCCAGAAGCCCGTGCGGGGCGAGGGCGTCGTGGACGACACGTCCTCCCCCACCAGCACGCCGTCGACGTACAGCCGCATGCGCCCACCGGCGCTCATGGTCGCGGTCACCAGGTGCCACGCACCGTCGCGGTGGTCGCGTGCGGTGAGGACCGTCCGCTGGGGGGTGCGGATGCTGAAGGCCAGGTTCCCGTTGGCGGTCAGGTGGACCGCCCAGTCCGGGACCGTCGAGGTGCCCGTCTGGGTGGGGCCGAAGCTGGCCAGCGGCCCGGTTCCTCCGGAGGAGTTGAACCACACCTCGGTGGAGAAGGCGGCGGGCGTGGTGCGGCTGGCGCCGGTGGAGATGTCGTTGACACCCCTGAGCCTGACCGCGGTCCCGGTGGTCGTCGTCCCGGTGGGTGCCCCGGTCACTCCCAGGTCGGGGTAGCTGGAGAAGGTGCCGTCGCGGGCGTTGGGCGAGGCGTCGACGACGGCGCGGGCCTCGGGCCCGGGGACGTCATCCAGCTGCCAGTACAGGTGCAGGGCCGGGAACGCCTTCACCGACGTCGCGTAGGTGCCGGCGACCGTGCCCTTGCCCATGTCGTAGTGCTTCTTGACCTCGGTGGCGTTCAGCACCCCGGCGTAGACGGCGACCTCGTCGATGTCGCCGGACCAGGTGTCCGGCGCCGGGCCCTCCAGCTCCTGAGCCGGGTCGGGGTTGATGACGTCGGTCGTGATCGGGGCGGTGCCCACCCGCCAGCGCCCCGCCACGGTCTGCGGCCAGGTGCCGCACAATCCGCGGTCGTAGGCAACGGTGCCGTCGACGTAGACGAGCACCTGGGTCCCGTCCGAGCCGCAGGGGACACTGCCGGGCTGGCCGCTGGGGTCGATCACCGCGACGAGGTGGTGCCAGGCCGGGCTGGCCCGGTCGGCGGAGGTCCAGGCCTTCGGGTCGGCGGCGTCGTACCCGCACACCTCCTGCAGGGTGGTCGCGGGGTCCAGGGTCAGGCCGACGCAGACCTGACCGCGTTCGTTGACGTAGAGCTGGGTCCTGCCGGGGGTCGCGGAGGAGCCCTCGGGGAGGAGACTCACCACCGCCCCGCCGTGGCCGGTGCGCACCCAGGCCTCCAGGGTCAGCTTCACCGGAGCCGTGTTGGCGCCGGTGACGGCGCCCGTGAGCGAGGTCGTGCCGTCGGCCGCGGCGTAGGCGCTCTCCGGGAAGTGCACGGCCCGTCGGGGCCCTCCCGCGCTCGCCGCGATCGCCCCGGTGCCGACCGAGGAGGCTGCTGCCGCACCGTTGTACGTGCCGGTGCTGCCGACGAGCGCCGCGGCGGTCCCGCTGCCGTAGGGGTCGTCGAAGGGGTGGTGGATGACGGGGCCGCTCCGCTGCACGGCGGTGCGGTAGTCGGGGAAGGCGGCCTCGGTCACCAGCTGGTTGCCCGTGCTGGCGGTGGTGCCGGTGAACGCCGCCCAGGCCCCGCCGGGTGCGGCGACGGCCAGGCCGACGGTCAACAGGGCTGCGCAGCCGGCCAGCACGGCGCGGGGCGCGGGCCGCCGCAGCCGGACACGCCCGGCTCGGAGCGGGTGGGGGTGGTGTCCGCTCATGACGGGTGCCGCCTCGCCGGGTGCCGCCGCGCCCAGCCGCCGGCTGCGGCGACGGGGGTGGCGGCACGGCGCGAGCGGGCTGCGCTCCCCCCGTCGGCCGTCGTCGCGCGGTGCTGCGGCATCGGTTCCTCGCCTCCAGGTTCGGCCGACCACGGTCCCCTGCCTCATCGGCCGGTCAGGGGACGCCCTTGAGCCGACGGGCTGCGTCAGGCGTCGGGGGTGTCGTCGCTCCGGACCTCCCAGGTGAAGGTCATGCCGACCTCCTTGCCCTGGAGCTCACTGGGGTAGGAGCCGGCGGGGAGGCTGTAGGAGATCTTGTAGGTGCGCGACCGATCCGTCGTCGCGGACGGGCGCCAGTCGCCCGCGGCGTCCCCGTTCTCGTCACCGAGGCCCGTGCCGTAACCGGAGGGGAAGGCGCCGAGGGTGCTGGTGGGGTAGGTGAACGGCGACGCCTCGAAGGTGGGGAGGCAGTCCGCGTCGGGCGGGGTGGTCAGCTCGGTCCTGGACATCTGCACCGTGATCCGGAGCGCGGCGGCGAGCGCTGGACTGCCCGTCGTGAGCGACCCGTACAGCCGCACTCCGGTGTCGGCGGTGTCGACGTTCCCGGTGTAGGTGACGGTGATGCACCTGTGTCCCGAGCTGCCGGGCACCAGCAGCCCCTCGGAGGCGGTGCTGAACAGGGCGGTGGCGCCGCGGTCGGTGCCCAGCCCGACGACGCCGGTCCCCCAGGTGTTCTGCGGGATGGCGGTCGTGTCGACGAACGCGGCGTAGGAGGAGGACCAGACCAGCGAGACGCTGGCGACCAGGCCGACGGGCACGGCCGCCGCGAGCACGGTGAGCCGCCTCGGCGCACGGGTCGCGGTCCGGGCGTGCCGACGCGGCAGTGTGGCGTGGCGGCTTCGCCGCCGGCGGCCGATGGTCACGGTTCCTCCTGTGGGCGCGTCACGAGCCCATCGGCGGCCCGCGCGCTGCCCTTGAGCCCCCTGGGCGATCAGGCGGCGGCCCCCACCCGGAGGGGGGAGTCCGAACGGGACCGGACGGGGAGGTGGAGGTGCGACAGCTGCTGTGCGCTCGCGCGCCGCCCGTCCCGGGGCGGCCGGTCGCCGACCGGCCTGACGCCTGTGAGGCCGTGTCCCCACGTGCGGGCAGCTCCCGCCGGGCGGCCGGTGTCGAGCCGGCGGGAGCGCCGGCTCAGCCCTGCTGCGCGAGCGCGCCGTCCGAGCTGAAGACCAGGCCGATGGAGATCTCGCCCTGCTGCAGAGCCGCCTTGGTGAGCGGGCCACCGGCGTCCAGCTCGCGGAAGCCGTCGAACTGCAGGCCGTAGGCCTCCTCCAGGCCCGGCTGGCACTGCGGCCGCTCGGGGCACTCGGTCGGGCCGCCGAGGACGAGCGAGCCGTCGCCGCAGGCGTCGGCGAGCTCGGACAGGGTGGCGACGCCGAGGTCGTCGGCGAAGGCCTGGGTGACGGCGAAGGCGTTCTGGTCGGCGGCCTCGGAGGGCTCGCCGAAGACCAGCCCCGCCTGCTCGGCGATCGGCTGCAGCGCGGTCAGCGTCTCCTGCACGTCACCGGTGGCCGGGCCGTCCTCGGTGGGGCCGTTGGCCAGCTCGTTCAGCTCGTCGGTCACCGTGGCCAGGTACTCCGGGAAGACCTGGATCTCCGAGCCGGAGATCAGCGCGGGCAGGTAGAGCTCGCGGTTACCGACCTCGCGTACCGAGGCGTCGAAGCCGACGGCGCCAAGGACGTCGGCGTAGACGTTCGCCAGGATCGTCGACTCGGTGAAGTTCGCGCCGCCGACGACGATCGGGCCGCTGCCCTGCTCGAGCGCGGCGGTGTCGACGTTCTCCTCGACCCAGCCCGCGGCGACGTCCTCGGCGCTCTGCCGTTCGAGGTCGACGGCGGCGTTGAGCTCGATCAGCTCCTCGGTGGTCATGGCCGCCGACACCGCGTCGAGGGCGGGCAGCAGCGCCGGGTTGGCCATCGCGGTGGCCATGTTGACCGCCGGGACGACGTTGTCCGCGTTCTGCAGCTGCTTGTCGTCCTCGAGCACGACGAGCTGGTCGTCGGCCACGGGGGCGCAGGCGTCGCCGGACGCGCCGCCGCCGCTGGCCTGGGCCCCGCCGGTGCCCGAGGAACCGGACTCGCCACAGGCGGTCAGCAGCAGCCCGGCGACGGCGAGGGGAACGAGGGTGCGTGCACGGCTGCGCATGTGGCCCGCCTTCTGTGTCCCGCGCGACCCGACGGCCGCGGCGCGTGTCTGGCGGGGAGGACCCCGCGCCCGCCATGCAACAGCCCCTCACCCCACCCGGCCACGTGCACCGGCCAGGTGTTGCCCGGTTGTTACGGAGACGCGCCGGTCCACAGGTGGAAGGACCCCGCCCCTCTCAGCCCGCGAGCTCGCGGTGAGCCCCCGGGCGAGGCCGGCCTGCGAGCGTGGGAGGCAGGAGGCGGCCCGTCCGGAGGCTCGCCGGCCCCTGCTCACCGGGTGGCGATCATGGGCGCGAGGACGCCGGAGCTCATCCGGGTGCGTGTCGGGCCTGCTCCAGGTTCGACCGGTGGGGGCCGGAGAGCCAGTCCTGATCCAGACGCGCGTCGACCGGCTCCTCTCCTCGCCGCAGCGCGTCGATGTAGGCGTGATCGGCGGCGAGACGGGCCGCCACCTGGGGACCGTCGGCAACGGCCCCGTGGCCGGGGACCAGGACATCGACGTGCCGGGCAGCCTCACCCAGCCGGTCGAGTGCCTTCTCGTAGGCGCCCACCTGATCGGGGCGGCGAGGGTCGAGGAGCGGGATCAGGACGTCGGAGAGCATGTCGCCGGCGAGCAGGACGCCACGGTCGGCGAGGAGGACCGCGGCGTGGCCGATGGCGTGTGCCTGGTGCTCGACGATCTCGCCCGGCACCGGTCCCCCGTCCGCGGGCAGCAGGGTGAGGAGCCCGATCAGCTCGAGGGATGCCCGACGCGCTCTCCGCCGCCATCCTCTGCGCCCACTCCCGGGCTCCACTGGCCGCCTGGGCGCCCGCCGGGGTGGCGTAGCGCGGCCGGTCGCCGAACCGGGAGTGCCAGAGCAGGTGGTCTCAGTGCGGATGGGTGGAGAACCCGGCGACCACCGGGATGCCGAGCCGGTCCACGTCATCGGCGGGCTGGTCCAGATCGGAACCGTCGATGCCGGGATCGACCAGGATCAGCCCATCCTCCCCGCGCACCACGATGGCATTGCTCCAGACCCACTCGCTCTGCCGGACCCAGACGCCGTCGGCCACCTGGTCCAGCATCGGTTCACTCTGTCGGGTGTCTCCGCCGGCGCCAGTTGCGACGCCCTCCGGGTCCCGGATCGCGACCGGCGGCCGTCCTCCGAAACGCACTTCCATGCCGCTGCGAGCGTGCGGAGCCGGTGGCGTCCACGCCGCAGCAGGGACCCGGCGAGGTCGTCCACCGGGAGCTGACGGGTGTCGCAGGGTGGTCGCGGTGCAGGCCACCTGCAGCCAGCCGGTCCCTGAGGTGGTGTTCCCGAGCGACGTCGCCAGGCGGTGCGCGCGTCCCGGCCGGCCGTGGGCGACCTCGACGCGCCAGGCGTGGCGGATGGGCCGGAGCACCGGCTGCTCCTCATCCCACCTGGCGTAGCCCATGACGCGCACGGTGCCCACAGACGCTTCCCCGGCAGTCGCAGCGAGCAGCCCCCGTCAGAGCGGCACGCCGGACGACGTCGGCTCCGACCGGCCGGTCCGCGCCGCCCGGACCGGGCGCAGCGGCCACCGGCGCAGGCCGGGTGTGACCGCCGTCGAGACGAGCACCAGCAGCAGCTCGGTGAGCAGCGCCAGAGCGGCCACCAGCACGGCGCCGGCGAGGATCTCGCCGTGGTCCTGCTGACCGAAGCCGAGGTTGATGATCCGCCCGAGGCCTCCTCCGCCGACGAGCGCGGCCAGGGTCGCGGTGGCGACGACCTGCACCGCCGCCGTCCGGACGCCGGTCGCGACCAGCGGCGAGGCGAGCGGGAACTCGACCCGGGTCAGCATCTGGCCGCGGCTCATGCCCATCGCCCGGGCCGCCTCGCGGACGTCACGGTCGACCTCGCGGAACCCCACGTAGGTGTTGGTCAGCATCGGCGGGACGGCGAAGGCGGCCAGCGCCAGGACGGTGCCGGTCTCGCTGAAGCCCAGCGGCGTCACTGCCAGCACGGTGAGCAGGGCGAGGGTGGGGACGGCGCGGCTGACGTTGGACAGGACGACGACCGCGCCCGCGCCGCGGCCGCTGCGGCCCAGCAGCACCCCGGCGGGGACGGCGAGGACGGCGGCGAGCAGCACGGCCAGCGTGGAGATCCGCAGGTGCTGGACCAGCAGGTCGAGGATGCCGCCCGGCCGGGTCCAGTTGAACGGGTCGTTGAGGTAGACGAACGCATCGCCGAAGGCGTTCACCGGGCCGCCCGCGTCCACGGGGTGAGCAGCCGCTCCAGGCCGGCCAGCAGCACGTCGGCGACCACCGCGAGCAGCACGCAGCCGACCGCGCCGGTGACGATCTCGGCTCGGTAGAAGTTCGCGTTGAGGCCGCCGATGATCAGCTGGCCCAGCCCACCGTTGCCGGTGATCACCCCGACGGTGACCAGCGCGACGGTCGAGACCGTGGCGATGCGCAGGCCGGCCATGAAGGCCGGCAGCGCCAGCGGCAGGTCGACCCGGAGGAACAGCCGCGCGGGGCCGTAGCCCATGCCGCGGGCCGCCTCGCGCACGTCGTCCGGGACCCCCTGCAGCCCGGCGAGGAAGTTCCGCACCAGGATGACGAGCGTGTAGACCGTCAGCCCGATCAGCACCGTGACCGGGGACAGCGCCCCGGTGAACGGTGCGAGGAAGGCGAACAGGGCCAGCGACGGGATCGTGTAGACGACCGAGCTGAACCCGAGGACCGGCCCGGCCAGCAGCCGGGTGCGCCGGGCGAGCAGCGCCAGGGGCAGCGCGACCAGCGCCCCGAGCAGCACCGCCCCGACGGTGAGCCTGACGTGCTGTCCGAGGTGGCCCACAATGGTGTCCCAGTTGTCGGTCACGTACGACGGGTCGAACCAGGGGTTCGGCGCCTCGTCCGCGGCGAGCACCGGGGTGCCCGGGCCGCTCGCCGCGCTCAGCGCACCCAGGGAGGCCACGCGTGGACGCTACTGCCGCGCCCTCGTCGCTGCGCACGGCGTCGCCGGGCGCCGGGTCGGCCGGCGGCGCCCCCGGGATCCGCCTGGAGGGGGTCAGCAAGGTGTACCCCGACGGCACCGTGGGGGTGGCCGAGCTGGACCTGACCTTCGCCGCCGGGGAGCTGTCGGTGCTGGTCGGCCCGTCGGGCTGCGGCAAGACGACGACCATGAAGATGGTCAACCGCATCATCGAGCCGACCACCGGGCGCATCCTGCTCGGCGGCGAGGACGTGACCCGGGTCGACGCCGACCGGCTGCGCCGCCGCATCGGCTACGTCATCCAGAGCGTCGGGCTCTTCCCCCACCAGACGGTGCGCACCAACATCGCGACCGTCCCACGGCTGCTGGGCTGGGACCGCCGGGAGATCCGCGACCGCGTCGAGGAGCTGCTCACCCTGGTCGGGCTGGACCCCGCCGTCCACGGCGACCGGTACCCCGCCCAGCTCTCCGGGGGTCAGCGGCAGCGGGCCGGCGTCGCCCGGGCGCTGGCCGCCGACCCCGGCGTCCTGTTGATGGACGAGCCGTTCTCCGCGGTCGACCCGGTGGTGCGCGAGCGACTGCAGTCGGAGTTCTTGCGGCTGCAGGAGACGGTGCGCAAGACCATCGTCTTCGTCACCCACGACATCGAGGAGGCGGTGCGGCTCGGCGACCGCATCGCGGTGATGAGCACCGGCGGGCACGTCGAGCAGTTCGCCCCGCCCGCGGAGCTGCTGGGCCGGCCGGCGAACGAGACGGTGGCCGACTTCGTCGGCGCCGACCGGGGGCTCAAGCGGCTGGCGGTCACCCCGATCGACCCCGCCGACCTCGAGCACCCGCCGGTGGTCGGTGTGGGCGACGGCCTGGCCGAGGCCGGGGCGGCACTGGACCGCGCCGGCGCCGGCCGGGCGGTGGTGCTGGACGTCGGCGGCCGCCCGGCCGGGTGGCTGCCCGCCGACCGGGCGTCGGGTTCCGGGACGGTCGCCTCGGCCGTCGTCCGGGATGACGCCGCCGTGCCGCTGCAGGCCTCGCTGCGGACGGCGCTGGCCACGATCCTGCAGTCCGACGCCGGATGGGTGCCGGTGCTCGACGGCGACCGCCACCTCGGCGTCCTCACCCCCGCCGCCCTGCACGCGGCGCTGCGCCGGTCGGTGCACGAGGGCGCCCGCTGAACGGGAGGTGCCGGGACGGGGCTGCCTGGTCGGGACCGATCAGGCTCGGGCGCCCGCCTGCGGTGTCTCGTCGTCGGGGGACGGCGGGATGCGGCAGACCGACTCCAGCCACAGCGCCGCTGCGACCAGCGCGGCCGAGCAGACCACCCCGACGACCCCGGTGACCGTGTCGTTCGCGGCTGCCTGCAGCCGCGACACCGACGGCCCCACGTAGAGCAGCAGACCCACCCAGATGCCGACGAAGGCCGCGCCGACGTAGGCGCTGGCCTGGGCCAGGACCGCGAGCCGGGCGACCAGCATCGGCTCGACCGGGCGGACCGGCGCGGTGCCGCGCTCGGCCGGGGGACGGCGGTCCCGCTGGGCGGCCAGCCGGGCGCGCAGCGTGCGGGTGCCGAGGAACTCGGCCACCGCGAGCACGCCGAGCGGCACCGGCAGCCACCAGCGCAGAGCCGGCAGGGAGCCGTAGCTCGCCCGCACGACCAGCCACGCGGCGACGGCGAGTCCGGCGCCGAGGACCAGCAGGTCCCGCCGGTTGACGGGTCTCACGCGCCCTCCTCGCTGGCGCTCGTCGAGCACGTTCGCGGCCTCGCTCTGCCCATGCCTGAGCTCGCACGCTCGCTCACCGGAGGTGCTCCCAGCGGACGACGGCCGCGACGTCCTCCGGTGGCAGCGCGGCCAGCAGGTCGCTCACCCGGCCGCGGCCCGGCAGCACCGCGGTGGGGTCGAGGCTGGCCCACGGAACGAGCACGAACGCGCGCTCGTGCGCGCGGGGGTGCGGGAGGGTGAGCGCGGGGTCGTCGGAGAGGACCGGCTGCCCGTCGTCCCCGGTGGCCGTGACGACGTCGACGTCGAGGGTGCGCGGTCCCCAGCGCACGTCGCGGCTGCGCCCGGCGGCCTGCTCCAGCTCGTGCGCACGGGCCAGCCAGCCGGCGGCGTCCCGGTCGCCGCGGACGACGACCACCGCGTTGAGGTACGGCGGCTGCTCGACCGGCCCCCACGGCGGTGCCTCGTACAGCGTCGAGCGGGCCACGAGCACGCCGTCGTCCTTGAGCGTGGTGACGGCGGTGCGCAGCGCGGCGGCACGGTCCCCCAGGTTGGCGCCCAGCGACAGGACCGCACGGGTCACGGGTGCTCCTCGCCGGCGCTCGTCGTCCTCGCGCCCCGGGGTGCTGTGCCCGTGCGTGAGCTCGCGAGCTCGCTCACGGCCGCTCCCGCCGGATGGCGACGGCGACGTCGTCGAAGGGGACGCCCAGGTCGGCCTCGGGCTTGTGCACGGTGATCTCGACGGCGTCGACCAGCGGGTCCTCGAGGCAGACGTCGGCCAGCCGCTGGGCGAGGGTCTCCAGCAGGTCGACCGGCTCCCCCGTCAGCACGCTGTGCAGCGCCCGGGCCAGCTCGGCGTAGTTGACCGTGCGCTCGAGGTCGTCGTCCGCGGCGGCCGGGGCGGTGTCCAGCTCGAGGACGGCGTCGACGCGGAAGGTCTGCCCCAGCCGGCGCTCGGCCTCGTACACGCCGTGGAAGGCGTGCGCGGAGAGCCCGTGGACGGCGATGCGGTCGAGGCGGGTGGACGGGTGGACGTCAGCCACGGCGCTCTCCCTCGCGGCGGGCCGCCCGGACGGCGGCGACGGTGCGGACGGCGTCGGCCGAGGCTGCGGCGTCGTGCACCCGCACGCCCCAGGCGCCGGCCTCGGCAGCCAGCACCGTGGTGGCCAGCGTGGCGGCGTCGCGCTGCTCCGCCGGGCGCAGGGTGTCGTCGGGGGCGGCGAGCAGGCGGCCCAGGAAGGACTTGCGGGAGGCGCCGACGAGCACCGGCAGACCGAGGCCGACGATCCGGTCGAGGCCGGCGAGCAGCCGCCAGTTGTGCTCGGAGCGCTTGGCGAAGCCGAGCCCGGGGTCGAGGACCAGCTGCTCGGGGGCGACGCCCGCGGCGACGACGTCCTCCACCCGGGCGGTCAGCTCGGCGCAGACCTCGGTGACGACGTCGCCGTACTGCGCGGCGGCGTACATCTCGCGGCTGTGCCCGCGCCAGTGCATGAGCACCCACGGCACGCCGGCCTCGGCGACCAGCTCGGCCATGTTCTTGTCGGCCAGTCCGCCGCTCACGTCGTTGACCAGGACGGCGCCGGCCGCCAGCGCGGCCTCGGCCACCTCCGCGCGGGTGGTGTCGACGCTGGGGCGCACACCCGCCGCGGCGAGCTCGCGGATCACCGGGACGACCCGGCCGCACTCCTCGGCGGCGTCCACCCGGTCGGCTCCGGGGCGGGTGGACTCCCCGCCGACGTCGACGTAGTCGGCGCCGGCGGCGTGCATCGCCAGTCCGTGCGCGACCGCCGCGCCGGCGTCGGCGAAGCAGCCACCGTCGGAGAACGAGTCGGGCGTGACGTTGAGGACCCCCATGACCACGCAGTGGCCGGGGCGCAGCAGCTCGGTGCGGCTCACCGGCCGTGGATGAGGCTCATCGCCTCGCTGCGGGTCGCCGCGTTGTCCCGGAAGATGCCGCGCACGGCGGAGGTGAGCGTCGTCGCGCCGGGCTTGCGGATGCCGCGCATGGCCATGCACAGGTGCTCGGCCTCGATGACGACCAGCACGCCGCGCGGCTTGAGGACGTCGGCCAGCGCGTCGGCGATCTGGCTGGTCATCCGCTCCTGCACCTGCGGGCGGCGGGCGTAGACCTCGACCAGCCGGGCGAGCTTGGACAGGCCGGTGACCCGCCCGTTCTCCCCGGGGATGTAGCCGATGTGCGCGACCCCGTGGAAGGGGACCAGGTGGTGCTCGCAGGTCGAGTACATCGGGATGTCCTTGACCAGGACCATCTCGTCGTGGTCCTCGTCGAAGGTGGTCGCCAGCACGTCGGCCGGGTCCTGCCACAGCCCCGCGAAGGTCTCGGCGTACGCGCGGGCGACCCGGTCGGGGGTGCCCTGCAGTCCGGGACGGTCGGGGTCCTCGCCGACAGCGAGCAGCAGCTCCCGGACGGCGGCCGCGGCCCGGACGTGGTCGACCCCGGTCCGCGGCAGGCTCAGCAGCAGGTCCTCGGCTTCGGCCGGGATCTCGCTCACGCGGCCTCCTCGCTGGCGCTCGTCGGACGCGTTCGCGGCGCTGCCGTGCTCATGGGTGAGCTCGCGAGCTCGCTCACCTCTGCGCGGGGGCCCCCACGTCCCCCACAGCGGTGCTGCCGTGGCCGAGGTGGCCGTTCCCGTTCTGGGCGGCCTGCTCCGCGGGGGTCAGCACCGGCGGCTGGTCCGACGGGGTGCGCTTGCCGAAGCCGTTGTACGGGGCGAGCGACGGGCGCTTGGTGACCGGCGCGCAGATGCGGGCCATGTCCTCCTTGGAGAGGGTCTCCTTCTCCATCAGCTCGAGCACGAGCTGGTCGAGGACGCCCCGGTACTCGACCAGGATCTCCCACGCCTCGTCGTGCGCGGCCTCGATGAGGGCACGGATCTCCGCGTCGATGTCGGCGGCGACGGCCTCCGAGTAGTCCGGCCGGGTGCCCATGTCGCGGCCGAGGAACGGCTCGGAATCGGTGCTCCCGTACTTCACCGCACCGAGCTTGGCGCTCATGCCGTACTGGGTGACCATCGCCCGCGCCATGGCGGTCGCCTTCTCGATGTCGTTGCCGGCGCCGGTGGTGGGCTCGTGGAAGACGAGCTCCTCGGCCGCCCGGCCACCGAGGGCGTAGGCGAGGGTGTCGATCATCTCCGACCGGGTCTGGGTGTACTTGTCCTCGGTCGGCAGCACGAGCGTGTGCCCGAGCGAGCGACCGCGCGGGAGGATCGTCACCTTGTGCACCGGGTCCAGGTTGGGCAGTGCGTGCGCCACCAGGGCGTGGCCGCCCTCGTGGTAGGCGGTGACCTTCTTCTCCTTCTCGCTCATCGCCCGCGTCTTGCGCTCCGGGCCGGCGACGACGCGGTCGATCGCCTCCTCGAGGAGGTCGTCGGTGATCACCGTGCCGTTGTTGCGAGCGGTGAGCAGCGCGCCCTCGTTGAGCACGTTGGCGAGGTCGGCGCCGGTGAAGCCCGGCGTCCGGCGGGCCACGGTCTCCAGGTCGACGTCCGGGGCGAGCGGCTTGCCCTTGGCGTGCACCTCGAGGATCCGCTTGCGCCCCTCGAGGTCGGGGCGGTCGACGGCGATCTGGCGGTCGAAGCGGCCCGGGCGCAGCAACGCCGGGTCGAGAATGTCTGGCCGGTTGGTGGCGGCGATCATGATGACGCCGCCCTTGACGTCGAAGCCGTCCATCTCGACGAGCATCTGGTTGAGCGTCTGCTCGCGCTCGTCGTGGCCGCCGCCCATGCCGGCGCCGCGGTGCCGGCCGACCGCGTCGATCTCGTCGACGAAGATGATCGCCGGGGCGTTCTGCTTGGCCTGCTCGAACAGGTCGCGCACGCGGCTGGCGCCGACACCGACGAACATCTCGACGAAGTCGGACCCGGAGATGGAGAAGAACGGCACCCCGGCCTCGCCGGCCACGGCGCGGGCCAGCAGCGTCTTGCCGGTGCCGGGCGGGCCGAACAGCAGCACGCCCTTGGGGATCTTCGCGCCCACGGCCTGGAACTTGACCGGGTTGGCGAGGAAGTCCTTGATCTCGTGCAGTTCCTCGATCGCCTCGTCCGCGCCGGCGACGTCGGCGAACGTCGTCTTCGGGGTGTCCTTGGTGACCTGCTTGGCCTTGGACTTGCCGAAGGCCATGACCCCGCGGCCGCCGCCCTGCATGGAGTTGAACAGCCAGAACAGCAGGAGCAGGAGGATCACGAACGGCAGGAAGCTGATCAGCAGGCTGACCAGGACGCTGTCCTGCGTGACGTTGGTGGTGAAGTCGACGCCCTCGCCGTTCCCCAGCCCGGAGACCAGGTCGAAGACGTCGTCGGCGGCCCCGAGCGGGTAGGAGGCGGTGATCTGGTCGCTGCCCTCGACCGGGTTGGCCAGGTCGAGGTCGAGCGTCTGTTCCTTGTCGTTGATCGTGACCCGTTCGGCGTTGCCGTTCTGGATCTGCTCCAGCGCGACCGCCGTGCGGACCTCCTGGAAACCGCCGGTGCCGCGGAACAGCGAGGAGAACGCCAGCGCCAGGAGGACGACGAGGACGACCCAGAACCACACGGAGCGGAAGATCTTCTTGCGTTCCATACACCGATGCCGGGCGGCCGGGTGCTCCGGCCTGTCCCGTCCACCCTCCTGATCGTCCGGGGGACGCTCCCTGCGGCCCGGGCGGGCACCCTGGCGCTCGGTGCAGCGTCGTTGCGATCGACGGTACACCGGGGAGCCTCTCCGACAGCCGGGCCGCAGCCGGGTCCGGCCCGACAACCCCCTGGCGGGTGGCCCGTCGTCGGCAGTGGTGAGGTGCGGCTCCGCGCACGACCGCCGCACCGTGGACGGCCCGCCGGCGTCTCCCGCGCCGACGATCGGCTCAGCTCACGTCTGCGGGTCCTGGCTCACGACCGACGGTGAGCCAGGAACCTCGGTGATCAGCCCAGCTGGTCACCGGGGACCCGACGGACGGTCAGCTCGAGTAGACCTCGGGCCGCAGCGTCGCGATGTAGGGCAGGTCGCGGTAGCGCTCGGCGTAGTCCAGGCCGTAGCCGACCACGAACTCGTTCGGGATGTCGAAGCCGATGTAGCGCACCGGCACGTCGACCTTCACCGCGTCGGGCTTGCGCAGCAGGGCGCAGACCTCGAGCGAAGCCGGGCGCCGTCCGCCCAGGTTCTTCAGCAGCCAGGACAGGGTCAGCCCGGAGTCGATGATGTCCTCGATGACGAGCACGTGCCGGTCGCTGATGTCCCGGTCGAGGTCCTTGAGGATCCGCACGACGCCGGAGGAGCTGGTGGCCGAGCCGTAGGAGGAGACGGCCATGAACTCCATCTGGGTGGGCAGCCGCAGCGCCCGCGCGAAGTCGCTCATGAACAGCACCGCGCCCTTGAGCACGCCGACCAGCAGCACCTCGCGCCCGGCGTAGTCGCGCTCGACCTGCTCGGCCAGCTCGGCGATCTTGGCCTGGATCTGCTCCTCGCTGAGCAGCACGTGGTCGATGTCGGGGCCGTAGCCGTGGTCGTTGCCGAGCTCTGCGGGAGCGCTGGCGGGCTCGCTCACGGGCGGGACTCCTCGCGGGTGGGGGGTGCGTCCTCGGGACGGGGGCCCCGCGTCTCGGGGGGCGACACGACCAGCCTGCCAGACGTCCGGAGGGCGCCTGCACCGCCGGGTAGGTCCACCCGGCCCTGCCCGCGCCAGCCTGTGACGAGGGCCTCCACCGCGCGCAGGTGCACCGCCTGGACGTCCGGGACGCCGGCCGCGCGCAGCCACCCGCGGAGCACGCGCCGGCGCAGCGCCGCGGGCAGTGCGCCGAGCTCGCGGGCGGCTAGCTCGTCGGCGCCGGCGAGGCGGGCAAGCTCGGCCGCGGCGAGCTCGTCGAGGGCGTCGAGGTCCTCGCGGAGCAGGTCGGCGGTACGCGCCAGGGCGGGCGCGACCCCGCCGCCGAGCACGTCCTCCAGCAGCGGCAGCACCTCCCCGCGCAGCCGCGCGCGGGTGTAGGCGGGGTCGGCGTTCCAGGGGTCGTCCCACACCGGCAGCCCCTGGTCGGCGCACGCCTCCCGGGTGGTGGCCCGGCGGACGCCGAGCAGCGGGCGCCACCAGGTGGTCCCGTCCGCCGTCCGCTCGGGGACCATGCCGGCGACCGATCGCGGCCCCGAGCCGCGGCCCAGCCCCAGCAGCACCGTCTCGGCCTGGTCGTCGAGGGTGTGCCCGAGCGCGACGCGGGCGCCCAGCTGGGCGGCCGCCGCGGCGAGCGCCTCGTACCGCGCCGTCCGGGCCGCGCCCTCCGGGCCACCGCCCGCGGCGACCGCCACGCGGCGGACGAGGACCGGGTCGAGGCCGAGCCCGCGCAGGAGCTGCGCCGTCCGCTCGGCCCGCTCGGCGGAGCCGGGCTGCAGCCCGTGGTCGACGGTGATCCCCCCGGCCCGGACGCCGGCGTGCCGCGCCTCGAAGGCCAGCGCGGCGGCCAGGGCCACGGAGTCCGCTCCCCCGCTGCACGCGGCCAGTACCGGCCGGTCGCTCGCCCGCAGCCCGGGCCGCACCGCGGTCCGCAGGACCGCGACGGCCCGCGGCGGACCCGCCACCGAGGTCAGGCGGGGATGGCGGGGCGGCCGTGCACCCGCTCGACCCAGCGCGCGGGGTCGGTGAGCTCCTCGATCCGCGGCAGGTTCTCCGGCCCCTCCCACACCCGGTTGAAGCCCTCCATGCCGACGAGGTCGACGACGCCGCCGACGAACACCCGACCCTCGGCGTACTGCTTCATCTTCTGCTCGAGACCCAGCAGGCGGCGCAGCACGCGGTCGATCGGGCCGCGGCCCTTGCGGCGCTGGGCGAACCGCTTGCGCAGCGTCCGCACCGACGGGACGACGTCCGGCCCGACGCCGTCCATCACGTACTCGGCGTGCCCCTCGACCAGGCTCATCACGGCGGTGACCCGGTCGAGGACGGCGCGCTGCGCCGGGTCCTGCACGAGCGCCATCAGCCCGGCGTCGTCCCCGCCGTCGGCGCCGCGGGCGGCGTCGAGGACGCTGCGCAGGACGTCGCCCAGCCGGTCGCGGAGCACGTCGGGGTCCAGGTCGGTGGCCTCGACGAACTCGGCCATCTGCGCCTCGAGGTGGTCCTTGAGCCACGGCACGGCGCTGAACTGCAGCTGGTGGGTGACCTCGTGCAGGCAGACCCAGAGCCGGAAGTCGCTGGGGTCCACGCCCAGGCGGCGCTCGGCGTCGACGATGTTCGGCGCGACCAGCAGCAGCCGGCCGCCGGTGCCGAAGACCTCGTACTGGCCGAGGACGCGGGAGGACAGGAAGGCGAGCACGCCGCCGGCCTGCACGCCGGTCGCCCGGGAGCCGATGGCGGTGGCCAGCGGGCCGGGCCGGGAGTCCTGCCGGGCGGCGAGGGCGTCGACCAGCGGGTCGAGCAGCGCGGACATCCCCTGCGTGTTGGCGTCCACCCAGCCGGGCCGGTCGACGACGGCGACCTCGGGCACCGGGCCACCCGGCACGGGGCTGAGCCCGGTGAGGCCTTCGACGTGCGCGACGGCGGTGGCGGCGGCCTCGTGCAGCTCGCGGACGACGGCGGCGGCCTCCTCGCGCGTCGTCTGCGGGCCGGGGCCGACCAGACGGCGGGCGGTGCGTCCGGCGAGGTCCCAGTCCACCATCCTTGCGGAGCTGCTCATCGGCTCACGGTAGGCCCTCCTGCAGGGGCCCGCCGCCGGCCGCGTCCCGGCCGGCCTCCTGCAGGGACCCGCCGCGAGCTCGCGAGTGGCGGGGAGCCGGGGGTCCTTCTCCGGAGGGCGGGGAGGACGGGGTCCCTCCACGGTGGGGGCCAGGAGGGTCCTCTCTCACCTGCAGCCGCAGGCGGCCAGCGCGGAGGCGACGGCGTCGAGCGCGTCCTCGGCGGCCTCGCCGTTGGCGGGGGCGCCGTCGGCGACCACGCCGAAGACCAGCAGCCGCCCCTCGGCGGTGACCACGGTGCCGGCCAGGCCGTGCACGCCCAGCAGCGTGCCGGTCTTGGCGCGGACCGAGCCCGGTGCGGTCGCCGGGTCCGCGTCGCCGCGGTCGAACAGGGTGCCGTCGTAGCCGGCCACGGGCAGGCCGGACAGGACGGCCGAGGTGCCGGGCAGCGTGCCGTCGGCGGCGCCGGTGAACAGCTCGGTGAGCAGCTCGACCGGCACGCGGTCGGTCGTGGACAGGCCGCTGCCGTCGGACAGCGAGACGCCGGTGACGTCGAGGCCCGCGTCGGTGAGCGCGCCGGTGACCGCCTCGGCGGCCCCCTCGAAGGTGGCCGGCAGGTCGCGGGCGAGGGCGACGTGGCGGGCCAGCGACTCGGTCAGCAGGTTGTCCGACTGGGACAGCGCCTGCTCGACCAGCCGGGCGACCGGCGCGGACCGCACGGACCCGAGGGTCTGCGCGCCCTGCGGCGCGTTCCCCAGGACGACGGTCGCGTCGGGGACGCCGAGGGCGACGGCCAGCGCGGTGCCGGCGTCGGTCCCGGGGGCGCCGCTGCGGGGCAGGTCGCCGGAGCGCACTCGGGCGCCGTCGACGGCGGTCGCGGTGACCGGGGCGGCGTAGGTGGACGGCGCGTCGCCGGGCCCCCAGCCGGAGGCCGTGAGCGGCCCCTGGAACAGCGAGTTGTCGATGACGACGCGGGTGACCCGCGTGCCCGCCGGCAGGCTGCCGCGCACCTGGGCGGCGAGGTCGGCGACGGTGGGCGCGCCGGGGTAGGTCAGCGAGGGGACGGTCCGCGACAGCGTCGGGTCGCCGCCACCGACGAGCACCACCTCGCCGGGCGCGGAGCCCGCGACGACGGTGGTCTCCAGGGTGGTGTCGGGGCCGAGGGTGGTCAGCGCGGCGACGGCGGTGAGCAGCTTGGCGGTGGAGGCCGGCGTCGAGGGGACGTCGGAGTCCTGGTCGAGCAGCACCTCGCCGGCCGCGACGTCGACGACCCGCGCCTCGACACCCGGCCCGAGGGCCGGGGAGGCCAGCAGCGGCGCCAGCTCGTCGGCGAGCACCGCGGCGTCCGGGGCGGGCGCCTCGGACGCCAGCGCCGCGAGCACCGGCGCAGCCGGCTCCACGTCGGGCAGGCGCGCCTCGGCCGCGGCGACCTCCGCAGCGGCGTCGTCCCCCCGCGGGGCGACGCCGAACCAGACGCCGGCACCCACCACGAGCAGCAGCGCGAGGAGCCCGAGGACGAGGCGGCGGCGGAACCGGGAGTACTTCGGCGTGACGGTCGTCGACCCGCTCGACGCGATGGTGCCCACCCCCTGGAACGACCTCCGGCGGTCCTCCGGGATCCGATCCGCCACACTACGTCCCGTGCAGTTCGACGTGACGGTAGAAATCCCGAAGGGCCAGCGGAACAAGTACGAGCTGGACCACGCCACCGGACGCATCCGCTTGGACCGGATGCTGTTCACCTCCACCCGCTATCCGGCGGACTACGGGTACATCGAGAACACCCTCGGGCAGGACGGCGACCCGCTCGACGCCCTGGTGATCCTCGACGAGCCGACGTTCCCCGGGTGCCTCATCACCTGCCGCGCCATCGGCATGTTCCGGATGACCGACGAGGCCGGAGGGGACGACAAGGTCCTCTGCGTGCCGGCGACGGACCCGCGCATGGCGCACCTGACCGACATCCTCGACGTGTCGGAGTTCGACCGCCTGGAGATCCAGCACTTCTTCGAGACCTACAAGGACCTCGAGCCGGGCAAGTCGGTCGAGGGCGCCGAGTGGGTCGGCCACGCCGACGCGGAAGCGGAGATCCACGCCTCGCTCCGACGGGCCGAGGAAGCCGAACCCCACCACTGACCCCCTGTCCCCTGGCCCCTCACCGAGCGGCCGCCGAGCGCACGACGGACGCCGACGGCGGCGCACCCCCACCGGGTGCGCCGCCGTCGGCGTGAATGGGGACCGCAGGGACGACAGCGGCCCCGTCCGGGAGGACGGGGCCGCTGGGGTGGAGCCGCCTGTCGGAATCGAACCGACGACCTTCTCATTACGAGTGAGATGCTCTACCGACTGAGCTAAGGCGGCGGACGTGCGCGGCCAGCTTACGTGACCGCTGCGCTCTCCCGGCGCAGGCCCCGGCGGGTCAGCCGGGCAGGCGCAGCGCCACGGTGAGCGCCTCGACGGCGACCTGCGGCTTCACGTTCTGCTCCAGCGCCCGCCGGCAGTCCAGGACGGCGTCGATGCGCCGCAGCGCCCCCTCCGGACCGATCCGCCGCGCCAGCTCCTCGGCGTCCGCACGCCGGTCCGGGTGGGCGAGGGTCACCCCCTCCGTCCCGCTCGTGGCGACCACCAAGGCGTCGCGGTACAGGGCGGCGAGGTCGACCAGGGCCCGGTCCAGCGAGTCGCGGCCCAGCCGGGTGGCCCGCGACTTCTGCCGCTTCTCCAGCTCCTTGAGCTGCCCGGCCCCGCGGCTGGCCGCGGCCACGCCGGGACCCCGGGCGCCCACGCCGAGGCTCTGCTTGACCGCCTCGGTCTCCGCGCCGTCGAGCTCCGTCGACGCCCGGTCGGACTCCTCCTTGGCCGCGCCGACCAGGTCGTCGGCGGCGTTCAGGCAGGCGGCCAGGGAGACCAGCGACAGCGGGACGTCGAGGACGGCCTTGCGGGCGAGCCGGGCGGTCTCGTCGCGGGCCAGGTGCCGGGCGCGCCCGACGTGCCCGCCGGCGGCCGCGGCCGACCAGGCGGCCAGCGCCGGGTCGACGCCGTCCCGGCGGACCAGCACGTCGGCGACCGCGTCGACGGGCGGGGTGCGCAGGCCGACGACGCGGCACCGGGAGCGGATGGTCACCGGCACGTCGTCGGGGTGCAGGCTCGGTGCGCAGAGCAGGAAGACCGTCCGCGCCGGCGGCTCCTCCAGCATCTTCAGCACGGTGTTGGACGCCTGCTCGGTCATCCGGTCGGCATCCTCCACCAGGACCACCTGCCAGCGCCCCTGGGAGGGTGCCCGCCCGGCGATGCGGACCAGCTCGCGTACCTCGGCCACGCCGATGGACAGCCCCTCCGGGACGACGGTCTGCACGTCGGCGTGGGTGCCGGCGAGCACCGTCCGGCAGGCGTGGCAGGTGCCGTCGCCGCCGTCCGGGCACTGCAGGGCGGCGGCGAAGGCGCGCGCGGCTACCGACCGGCCCGAGCCGGGCGGGCCGGTGAACAGCCAGGCGTGGGTCATCGCGGTCGGGTCGGCCACCGCGGCCTGCAGCTCGGCGACGACCGCGGACTGGCCGATGACCTGCTCCCACACCCCGCTCATGCCCGCTCCCCCAGCAGCGCGCCCACCCGGGCGCGGACGTCGGCGGCGAGCTCGTCGACACCACGGGTGGCGTCGAGGACGAGGTAGCGCCCGGGCTCGGCCGCGGCGAGCGTGCGGAAGGTGTCGCGGACCCGCTGGTGGAACTCCAGCGACTCCGACTCCAACCGGTCGGCGGCCGCGCGGCCCCGGGCGCGGGCCAGCCCGGTCTCCGGCGGCAGGTCCAGCAGCACGGTGAGGTCGGGGCGCAACCCGAGGGTGGCCCAGCGGGAGATCGCCGCGACGTCGTCCAGGCCGATGGTGCGCCCGGCGCCCTGGTAGGCCAGCGAGCTGTCGACGTAGCGGTCGGTCACCACGACCTCGCCCGCCTCCAGCGCGGGGCGCAGGACCGCGTGCGCGTGCTGGGCGCGGTCGGCGGCGTAGAGCAGCGCCTCGGCGCGCGGGGACAGCCCGGTGTGCGCGCGGTCGAGCACGATCGCCCGGACGGCGGCGCCCGCGGGGGTGCCGCCGGGCTCGAAGGTGGCCCGTGCCGGACGCCCCTGCGCGGTCAGCCACTCGCACAGCAGCCGCACCTGGGTGGACTTGCCCGCGCCCTCGCCGCCCTCGAACGCGATGAACAGGCCACGGGGCCGGCCGGCGGACTCGACGGACAGGACGGGCGGACCGTCGTCGGACACGGGGATCGCGGGCTCCCAGTCGGTGCGGTGGAGGAGGGTGCAGCGGGCGCAACGGTACCGGGGTGGGCCGACTGTCCCGGGCGTCCACGGGTCCTAGGGTCGGGACGTGACGAGCACCGCTGCCTGGGACCCGGCCGGCTACCTGCGTTTCGGCGACGAGCGGGCACGCCCCTTCGTCGACCTGCTCGCGCGCGTCGGCGCGCAGGAGCCGCGGGCCGTGGTGGACCTGGGCTGCGGGGAGGGCGCGCTGACGGCGTCGCTGGCGCAGCGGTGGCCGTGCGCGCGGGTGACCGGCGTCGACTCCTCCCCGGAGATGCTGGCCGCGGCCGCCGCGCACGCCGTCCCCGGCCGCGTGGCCTTCGAGGTCGGCGACGTCCGGGAGTGGCGGCCCGACGCGCCGGTCGACGTGCTGTTCAGCAACGCCGTCCTGCACTGGGTGCCCGGGCACGCCGACCTGCTGCACCGGTGGGCCGGGGCGCTGGCACCGGGTGGCTGGCTGGCGGTGCAGGTCCCCGGCAACTGGCGGGCGCCGACCCACGCGCTGCTGGCCGGGCTGTGCCGCTCGCCGCGCTGGGCCGGCCTCGTGGGCGACGCGGCGCCGGCGGAGGACGCGGTGCTCGACCCGGCCGGGTACCTGGAGGTCCTCACCGCCGCGGGCCTGACCGTCGACGCCTGGGAGACGACCTACTCGCACGTCCTGCGGGGGGACGACCCGGTGCTCGGCTGGGTGCGCTCGACCGTGCTGCGCCCGGTGCTCGCCCGGCTCGGCGAGGACGACGCCGCGGAGCTGACCGAGGAGTACGCCGCGGCGCTGCGCGCGGCCTACCCGCGCCGTCCGGACGGGACGACGCTGCTGCCCTTCCGGCGGGTGTTCGCCGTCGGGCACGCGGCCTGAGCGATCAGCCCACCGAGTTGGGCAGGCAGGCGCGGACCCCGTCGGTGCTGCCCCGCTCGAAAGCGTCGACCCGCTCCTGGGCGCTGCCGTGGGTCTCGGTCTGCGGCTGGCCGGCCGCGTCGACGTAGACCGTCCCCCAGGCGTTGTCGCTGGCCACCGCGGTCAGGGACGCGGTGAGCTCCTCCGCGTCGCCGGGTTCCAGCCTCAGCAGCCCGGCGTCGACGGCGCCCTGCAGTGCGGCTCCCGCCAGGCAGTCGGCCTGCAGCTCGTAGGCCTCGGACACCAGTGCCGGGTCGATGTGCGAGACGACGGAGTGGGCCCACTCGTGGGCGACGACAAGGTAGACGAAGGCGTCGCCCAGCTCCTGCGACCGCAGCATCAGGTCGACCTCGAAGGCGAGGAAGTCCCCGATCGGACAGTGGAAGGCGTTGCCCTCCGGGAGCAGCAGGTCGCCGCAGTACACCTGCTCCTGGGGCGCGTCGAAGAGCCCGGGTGCACGCGCGGCCGGAGCCAGCCCGGGCGCGGTGTACGAGCCGGGGAAGTACTCGCTCCAGGAGCTGCGCCACCAGGTGTCGACGGCGCGCAGCGCGGTGGCGTAGTCGGCATCGAGGTCGTCGGTGGCGGCGCCGTCCGGACCGGTCACCAGGACCGGCGGCGATGCGGAGCCGGTCGGCCCGGGGGTGGCCGCCGCCGCGGGGGTGCCGGCGCCGAAGAGCACGGCGGCCACGAGTGCGATCAGCAGTCGGCCTGCGCGCGTCGCCATGGCCAGCTCCCTCCGTCGGGGACGCGCAGGCTAGGACGGCGGCCCCGAGGGCGCGCAAGGTGCGGCTCGACGGGGCCGGGCGGTTGCTGCCGGGCTGGGGTGCGTTGGTGACCGGCGGTGGCCGCGCCGGGCCGGTGGGTCGCCGACGGCGGGCGGGCGCGGGCCGCCGTCAGGCGGGCGTCAGCCGGTGGGCGTCGGTCCGGTACGGCAGGTCGACGACGTCGCGGCCGCGGGTGTCGGGGTGGGCGTCGAGCACCGCGCGCACCTCGCCCAGGAACGCCTCCCGCCGTGCGTCGTCCATCGTGGCGACGTAGCTGCGCGTGGCGATGCCGGCGACGACCTGCTCGGGGGACAGCCGTTGCACGATGCCGGAGCGGTGGTGCTCCACCCGGGCGCCCAGCGCGCGGGCGAAGGCGTCGACGACGCCCCGGTCGGCCTCGTGGCCACGCGCCTCGTCGGCCAGCACCCGGCCCGGCGCGGCCACCCAGGGGACCTCCTCGTCACGGGTGTTCCACACCAGGCCGACCACGCCGCCGGGGCGCAGCACCCGCCGCAGCTGCGCCGCCGCGGGCTCCGGGTCGAACCAGTGCGCGGCCTGGCCCGCGACCACGGCGTCGACGCTGCCGTCGGGCAGCGGGACGGCCTCCGCGTCGCCGACGTGCGCGGTCACCTGCGGGTACCGGGCGCGCAGCTCGGCCAGCATCTCGCCGGCCGGGTCGACGGCGACGACCTCGTGCCCGGCCGTCAGCAGGACGCCGGTCAGCAGGCCGGTGCCGGCGCCCAGGTCGAGCACGCGCCGCGGGGACGTGCCGACCAGGAAGGCCACGGCGTCGGCCGGGTAGTCCGGCCGGTGTGCCGCGTAGCCGGCCGCGACGGAGCCGAACGACGTCCGCCGCTGCCGCCACGTGTCCGGATCTGGTTCGCCGGCCGGCACGGGGACGTCAGCCGGCGGGGACGGCGTCGCTGCCCGCCGTCGCCTTCTTCGTGGCCTTCTTGGCCGTCGTCTTCCCCGTCGTGGTCGCCTTCTTGGCCGTCGTCTTCTTGGCGGTGGCCTTCTTCTTGGTGGCCTTCTTCGTGCTCGGGTTGTTGCGCCGGTCGGCCAGCAGCTCGGCGGCGCGCTCGAGGGTGATGCTCTCGACGTCGTCGCCCTTGCGCAGGCTGGCGTTGGTCTCGCCGTCGGTCACGTACGGGCCGAACCGACCCTCGCGGACGGTGACCGTGCCCTGGGTGACCGGGTCGGCGCCCAGCTCCTTGAGCGGCGCGGCGGCGGCCCGGCGGCCCCGCTGCTTGGGCTGGGCGAACACAGCCAGCGCCTCGTCGAGGGTGACGGTGAAAAGCCGGTCCTCGGACTCCAGCGAGCGGGAGTCGGTGCCCTTCTTCAGGTAGGGCCCGTAGCGGCCGTTGAGCGCCTGGATCTCCTCGCCGTCCGGCGCGGCGCCCACGGTGCGCGGTAGCGTGAGCAGCTTCAGCGCGTCGTCGAGGGTCACCGACTCCGGCGACATGGACGAGAAGAGGCTGGCCGTGCGCGGGGCCTCCTTGCTGCCCTCGGGCACCACGGTGGTGACGTAGGGGCCGTACCGGCCGGCCTTGACCACGACGGGCAGCCCGGACACCGGGTCGGTCCCGAGCGTGCGGTCGCCGGACGGTGCGGCGAGCAGCTCCTCGACCTTCTCCTGGGTCAGCTCGTCGGGGGCGAGGTCCTCGGGGAGGCTGACGCGGGGGCCGTCCTCGCCGCCGACCTGCAGGTAGGGCCCGTAGCGCCCGACCCGGACGACGACCCGCTCGCCGTTCGGCCCGGTGGCCTGCAGCGGGATGGAGTTGACCCCGCGGGCGTCGATCTCCTCCAGCCGCTGGCCGATCACCGACTTGAGTCCGCCGGAGGCCGCGATGCCGCCGGCGTGCCGGCCCTCGCCGCCGAAGTAGAACTCGGTGAGCCAGTCGACCCGGCCCAGGTCGCCGGCCGCGATCTCGTCGAGCTCCTGCTCCAGCGAGGCGGTGAAGTCGTAGTCGACGAGCTGGGCGAAGTGCTGCTCCAGCAGGTTGATCACGGCGAAGGCCACGAAGGTGGGTACCAGCGCCGAGCCCTTCTTCCAGACGTACCCGCGGTCCTGGATCGTCTGCATGATCGAGGCGTAGGTGGACGGCCGGCCGATACCCAGCTCCTCCAGCCGCGCGACGAGGCTCGGCTCGGTGTAGCGGGACGGCGGGGTCGTCGAGTGGCCCTTGGCCTCCAGTTCCCGGGTGTCGAGCTGCTGGCCGCGCTCGACCCGGGGCAGCCGGCGCTCGGCGTCGTCGCTGCCGTGGTCGTCGTCGGCGGCGGCGCCCTCGTCGCGCGACTCGACGTAGGCGCGCAGGAAGCCGGGGAAGGTGATGGTGCGGCCGCTGGCGGTGAACTCGACCGCCTCGTCGGTGCTGCTGCGCCCGGCCAGCCGGATGCTGACGCTCTGCCCGACGGCGTCGGCCATCTGAGAGGCGATGGTGCGCTGCCAGATCAGCTCGTAGAGGCGGAACTCGTCGCGGGCGAGCTGACCGGCGAGCTGACCGGGGGTGCGGAAGCTGTCACCGGCGGGCCGGATCGCCTCGTGCGCCTCCTGGGCGCCCTTGGCCTTCTTGGCGTAGCGGCGCGCCTCGGCCGGGACGTAGGCGTCGCCGTAGAGCTGGCGGGCCTGGGTGCGGGCGGCGTTGACGGCCTCGTTCGACAGGTTCGTCGAGTCGGTCCGCATGTAGGTGATGTGGCCGTTCTCGTACAGCCGCTGCGCCACCCGCATGACCTGCGCCGAGGACCAGCCGAGCTTGCGGCCGGCCTCCATCTGCAGCGTCGAGGTGGTGAACGGCGCGTACGGGCGCCGCCGGTAGGGCTTCTCGTCCACCCGGCTGACGGTGACCTGCCGGCCCTCGAGCCGGGCCGCCAGACCGCGGGCGCCGGCCTCGTCCAGGTGCACGACCTCGCCGGTCGCCCGTCCGGTGGCGGGGTCGAAGTCACGGCCGGTCGCGACCCGGCTGTCGTCGACGCTGACCAGGCGGGCGCGCAGCGTGGTCGGCTCGCCCTCGTCCGCGCTGGTGCGCCGGCCGGTGACGGTGAAGGTGCCCTCCAGCGACCAGTAGTCGGCCGAGTGGAAGGCCATCCGTTCCCGCTCGCGCTCGACGACGATCCGGGTGGCCACCGACTGCACGCGCCCGGCCGAGAGCTTGGGCAGGACCTTCTTCCACAGCACGGGGCTGACCTCGTAGCCGTAGAGACGGTCGAGGATGCGGCGGGTCTCCTGCGCGTCGACCAGCGCGGTGTCCAGCTCCCGCGGGTTGGCCACGGCGCGGGCGATCGCCTCGGGGGTGATCTCGTGGAAGACCATGCGCCGCACCGGCACGCGCGGCTTGAGCGTGTCGACCAGGTGCCAGGCGATGGCCTCGCCCTCGCGGTCCTCGTCTGTCGCGAGGTAGACCTCGCTGGCGTCCTTCACCAGCTGCTTCAACCGGCTGACCTGCTGCTTGCGGTCGGGGCTGACCACGTACAGCGGCTCGAAGGCGTTGTCGACGTCGACGCCCAGCCGCGCCCAGGACGCGCCCTTGTGCTCGGCCGGCACGTCGGCGGCGTTGCGCGGCAGGTCGCGGATGTGCCCGACGCTGGCCTCGACGACGTAGCCGCTGCCCAGGTACCCCGCGATCTTGCCGGCCTTTGTGGGGGACTCCACGATGACCAGCGGCCGTCCACCGCCGGCGGCGGTCCGGCGGCGGGCAGGGGTGCTCGTGCCCCCGGCGGTCGCCGCGGCGGTCCGGGTGCCGGTGTGCGTGGTCTTCGTGGGTGCCACGGTGCTCCTGTCGGTGGTGCTCGGTGCAGGCGCCGGTTGGTCCGGCGCCGGACGACGCGGTCGCTCCCCGCGTGCCCTCGGCGACGCCACGGTAGGCCACGGGGCCGACCGGGAGCCCGGTGGCGACCCACCGTGGGCGTGCCGTCACCCGATCCAATGGCCGGGAGCGACTGCGTGTTCCCGGGCACAGCGGGTCATGCCGGCTCCCGGACCCCGCCCACGACCTCGCCGATCGGGGTCAGCGTCGAGCCGTCCTCGTCGTAGTAGCCGGTGTGCCAGTTGCGCCAGTCCGTCGGCAGCTCCTCGGCCCCGAAGGAGTCCTCCCACGTCCGGTACTGCCCGTGGAACTCGCCCCAGGTGATCGGGTCGACCGGCGCCGACGCCTCGTACACGCCGTCGACCTCGAGCTCGACGGCCCTGTTGTCCATCCCCGGACTGCCGAGCAGGACGACGTCGTCGGCAGCCAGCTGGCCAGATGCGTCCGCCGCTCGGTCGATCACCAGCGTGCCGTAACTGTGTCCGATGACGGTGGTGTGCGGACGTCCCCCCGAGGTGGCCGCGCGCGCCGACGCGAGCCCGCCCAGCGTCGCGTCCAGCGCCCGGCCGCCGGGCCAGGAGTAGTGCGGACTCGGCGCCTTGACCAGGTTCGACGGCGCCCGGTATCCCATCCACGCGATCGTCGCGACGGCCGCCGCCGGAGCAGCGGCCCTGGTGGCACCCGCGACGGCGGCCGCGTCGCCGACGAGGCCGTCCAGGTCCTCGATCGGGTCGATGCCCGTACCGGGCACGAGCAGCGCCACGTGGTCTGCGGTGTCCAGGTCCCCGACCGCCAAGGCGACCAGCCCCTCCTCCGGCTGGAACAGGTGGAGTTGCACCTCCTCGCCTGCCACCTCCCTCCTGGTGATCTCTGCGGCCACCGAGACGGCGACCGCGTGCCCGGGCAGTGACGGTTCGGTCAGTGTGCGTTCCACCAGCACCCGGTTCGCCTGGTTGCGAGCCCAGGCCGGCAGACCGTCCAGCCGGCCGATCCGGCTGGGGACCTCGGAGATGGCGGTCAACCGGTCTGCGGTCGACAGACCGGCCCACCACGCGGCCTGTTCGCCAGGTCCGCCGGGCGGAGGGAGGACCGCCGCCATGCCGGTCCCGGCGACGACAGTGCCGACCAGGTCCATGGAGGTGGCCGGGGCGCTGCCCCCTCCCATCCCGAGGCGGGCCAGTGCGGCCTCGGCCTCACCCGCCGCCCGGTCTCCCCGCACCGCGGCGGCCAGGGCCTCCTCGGCCAGCTCCTGCGCCTGCAGCGCGACGGCCGTCTGGTCGGCGCCGAGGCCGGGCTCGGCGCCGACCTGCACGGCCGGCAGCGAGACCAGCCGCCCGGCGCCGTCCAGGACGACGGGGACCGACGCGGCAGCGGCCAGGGCGCGCTCGGCGAGCTCCTGCGCGGTATCCGCTTCGGCCAGCAGGCGCTGCGCGTGCTCGAGTGACTCGTCCAGGGCCGCGGTGACCGCCGTGGCGACCGTCGAGACCTCCACGAGCGCGGCGCCGGCGGCCTGCGCGGCCGGCCCGTACCAGCAGGAGGCGTCCTCCAGCGAGCGGCCGACGGCCTCGACCCGGGCCCGCCAGGCCGGCAGACCACCGGCGACCGAGTCGAGGGTCCAGACCGCCCCGCGCAGCAGCGGGACGTCCCACCCGGCCACCTCGGCGAGGGTGGGGGCGCTCACCGGGCGGCCGTGCTGTGGCGCCGGGCGAGCACCCGGTCTGCCAGTGCTGCGTCGGCCGCCCGGTAGGAGTCGACGGCCGCGGACAGGGTCGCGGCGAGCGCCCCGGTCTGCTTGCCCAGCAGCTCCAGGGCGGTGCCCCAGCCCGAGCCCGCGGCGCCGGCGCTCTCCGCGGCTCCTCCGCTGACCGCCGTCCCCAGGGAGACCGCCGTGGACCGGCACAGCTGCGCCTCCCCGGCCAACTCGGCGGCGAGGCCGGCCAGCTCGGCGGCCAGGGTGTCGATGGCATCGAAGTGGGCGGCGATGGTTCCGGACACGTCAGGACCCCCCGGCGTCTGCCCGGACCCACGGCGGGACCGGTGCGGCGGGACGCTAGGGCCGCGGTGCGTCGTCCCCCAGGTGCCCGTCCACACCAGCGGTCGCCGTCCACAGACCGGTACCGGGCGCCCTATGCGCCCGGTACCAGCAGGAGAGTCCGGTACGTGCGGTCAGGGGACGCTGGTGGTCAGCGAGGTCGAGGTGTCGGAGGAGGAGTCGCCGACGACCACCGAGCGGCGCTTGGACACCACGACCGCGACCACGATCACCAGCACGGCACCGAGCGCGATGGCGACGCGCAGACCGGTACTGGCGTCCTCGCCGACCGACATCGTGACGACGGCGGGAGCGATGATGAGAGCCACGAGGTTCATCACCTTGATCAGCGGGTTGATCGCCGGGCCGGCGGTGTCCTTGAACGGGTCGCCCACGGTGTCGCCGATGACGGTGGCGGCGTGCGCCTCGCTGCCCTTGCCGCCGTACGCGCCGTCCTCGACCATCTTCTTCGCGTTGTCCCACGCGCCACCGGAGTTGGCGAGGAAGACCGCCATCAGCGTGCCGGCCGCGATCGCGCCCACGAGGTAGGCCGCCAGAGGGCCGATGCCCAGACCGAAGCCCACGGCGACCGGGGCCAGCACTGCCAACAGCCCCGGGGTGGCCAGCTCGCGCAACGAGTCCTTGGTGCAGATGTCGACGACACGGCTGTAGTCCGGCCGCTCGCTGTAGTCCATGATCCCCGGCCGCGTGCGGAACTGCTCACGGACCTCGAAGACCACCCGGCCCGCCGCCCGCGACACGGCGCTGATGGCCAGGCCCGAGAAGAAGAAGACCACCGCTGCGCCGAGCACCGCCCCGACGACGTTGTTCGGGTTCACCAGGCTGAAGGCGCCGCCGAGGGTCGCGCCGGCCTCGTCGAGCGCCACTCCGACCTGGGCGTTGTAGGACCCGAAGAGCGCTGTCGCGGCCAGCACCGCCGTCGCGATGGCGATGCCCTTGGTGATGGCCTTCGTCGTGTTGCCGACGGCGTCGAGGTCGGTGAGCACCCGGGCGCCGTCCTCGTCGATGTCGCCGGACATCTCGGCGATGCCCTGGGCGTTGTCGCTCACCGGACCGAAGGTGTCCATCGCGACGATGACGCCTGCGGTGGTGAGCAGGCCGCAGCCTGCGAGCGCGACGGCGTAGAGGGCGGCGCCGCCGCCGATCAGGAAGGCGCCGTAGACGGCGCCACCGATGAGCAGCGCCGCGTAGACGGCGGACTCGAGGCCGAGGGAGATCCCCGAGAGGATCACGGTGGCCGGGCCGGTCAGAGAGCTGCGGCCGATGTCCTTGACCGGCTTGCGGCTGGTCTCGGTGAAGTAGCCGGTGAGCTGCTGGATCGTCGCCGCCAGCACGACGCCGATGAGGACCGACACGAATCCGACCACCTGCGGGCTGACCGACAGGTCGGCCACGTCGGCGATGCTGGGCAGGTAGGTGAAGGACGCCGCAGCGACCAGTACGAGGGAGACCGCGGCCGAGGCGAAGAAGCCGCGGTTGATCGGGACCATCCCGCTGGCGTCGCTCTTGCCCGGCCTGGTGGCGAGCACACCGACGACCGAGGCGATCACGCCGATGGCCGCGACCAGCAGGGGGAACACCATGCCCACGTTGCCGAAGAAGACCTGGCCGAGGATGAGCGCGGCGACCAGGGTGACGGCGTAGGACTCGAACAGGTCGGCGGCCATGCCGGCGCAGTCGCCGACGTTGTCACCCACGTTGTCGGCGATCGTTGCCGCGTTGCGCGGGTCGTCCTCGGGGATGCCGGCCTCGACCTTGCCGACCAGGTCGGCGCCGACGTCGGCGGCCTTGGTGAAGATGCCGCCGCCGACACGCATGAACATCGCCAGCAGCGCGCCGCCGAAGCCGAAGCCCTCGAGGACGATGGGCGCGGTCTCGTCGAAGAGCAGCAGCGCCAGCGCCGAACCGAAGAGGCCCAGGCCGATGGTGATCATCCCGACGACACCGCCGGTCCGGTAGGCGATGCGGAAGGAGGGCTGATACCCGCCGCCGCGGGCCGCCGCGGCGACCCGGACGTTGCCGCGGGTCGCCAGGGTCATGCCGATGAAGCCGACCGCCGCCGAGAACAGGGCGCCGACGAGGAAGAACAGTGCCCGGCCGATGCGGGTCCCCCAGCCGCCGTCGGCCACCGGGAGCACCAGGAGGAGCAGGAAGACGATGATCGCGAAGACCCCGAGGGTCCTGAACTGTCGTCGCAGGTACGCCGCGGCACCCTCCTGCACCGCCTGCGCGATCTCACGCATCTTCGTGGTGCCCTGCTCGGCGGCCATGACCGCGCGGACCAGGTAGGCGGCGAAGGCGAGAGCGGCGAGCGAGATGGCGAGGACGATCGTCACGAGGACGACGTCACCGCCGGAGAGGGAACTGTCCGGCATGTGTTCCTCCGAGCACTGGAACCGCCGGGGCACGCCCGCTCCGGTCGGCGAGGTTCGTGTCCAGCTCGCACGGGCCTGCGCGGCTGGTGCCGCCGGAGTGTAAGGGAGGTCACACCCCGTACCGGTAGTCCTGCGGCCCGTCGTCTTCCTCTCGTCGTGCAGCGGGACGTCACCCGGAGGTGTGACAGTGGTGGGGTGACCACGCTCCACCCGGTCCGGCCGGCTCCCCCTCCCGGCACGGACCCTCTTCCCCAGGGTGGGTCGCCCTCCCCCGCCGGCACGCCGCCGCCCGGGGCCGACCTGCTGGCCGCCGTCCTCTCCGGGACACCGGAGGAGGAGCAGCCGGTCACCCACGTGCACCGGATGCCGGTGCGGGACAGCCGCACCCTGCCGTGGCCCGCGTGGGTGAGCCCGGAGCTGCGCGGACGGCTCGAGGCCCAGGGGGTGCACGCGCCCTGGCGGCACCAGGTCGAGGCCGCGCAGCTGGCCCGCGACGGCTCGCACGTCGTGGTGGCGACCGGGACGGCGTCGGGCAAGTCGCTGGCCTACCAGGTGCCGGCGCTGACCCGGCTGGCCGAGGACCCCCGCGCCTGCGTCCTGTACCTGGCGCCGACGAAGGCCCTGGCCCGCGACCAGCTGGCCTCGGTCGCGGAGCTGGCCGACCCGTCGGTGCGGCCGGCCGCCTACGACGGCGACACCCCCATGGAGGAGCGGGAGTGGGTCCGGCGGCACTCGCGCTGGATCGTCACCAACCCGGACATGCTGCACCGCGGTGTGCTGCCGGCCCACCAGAAGTGGTCGAGCACGCTGCGCCGGCTGGCCTACGTCGTCGTCGACGAGTGCCACGCCTACCGCGGCGTCTTCGGCTCACACGTGGGTCACGTGCTGCGCCGACTGCGGCGGATCTGCCGCCGTTACGGCGCCGAGCCGGTGTTCCTGCTGGCCTCGGCGACGGTGGCCGAGCCGGCCGCGGCGGCGACCCGCCTCGTCGGCGCACCGGTGGTCGCCGTGACCGAGGACGGCTCGCCGCGACCGGGCGCGACGTTCGCGCTGTGGGAGCCGCCGCTGACCGAGCGCACCGGCGAGCACGGTGCTCCGCTGCGCCGCTCGGCGGCCGCGGACGCCGCCACGCTCCTGGCCGACCTGGTGGAGCGCGGCGCCCGCACGCTGGCGTTCGTCCGGTCGCGGCGCAGTGCGGAGTCGGTGGCCGAGCAGGCCCGGCACGTGCTGCGCGACCGCGGCCGCGCCGACCTCGCCCGGCGGGTGGACTCCTACCGCGGCGGCTACCTGCCCGAGGAGCGGCGCGAGCTGGAACGCGCACTGTCGGCCGGCGAGCTGCTCGGGGTGGCCACCACGAACGCCCTGGAGCTGGGCATCGACATCGCCGGCCTGGACGCCGTCGTGCTGGCCGGCTACCCCGGGACGCTGGCCTCGCTGTGGCAGCAGGCCGGCCGGGCGGGGCGGGCACAGCGCGAGTCGCTGGTCGTCTTCGTCGCCCGCGACGACCCGCTGGACCACTACCTGGCCCACCACCCGCGCGCGGTCTTCGGCCGGCCGGTGGAGGCCACCGTCACCGACCCCGGCAACCCCTACGTGCTCGGACCGCAGCTGTGCTGCGCGGCCGCCGAGCTGCCCCTGGTGCCCGAGGACCTGGCCGACTTCGGCGGCGCGGTAGCCGAGGCGCGGGTCGAGGAACTGGTCGCCGAGGGATCGCTGCGCCGCCGGCCCACCGGCTGGTACTGGGCCGGTCGCGGCCGGCCGGACGTCGACATCCGGGGCAGCGGCCTGGCCCCGGTCACGATCATCGAGGGCGACACCGGGCGGCTGCTGGGCACCGTGGACGGCGACGCCGCGCACGCCACCGTGCACACCGGCGCGGTCTACGTGCACCGCGGTGAGACCTACGTCGTCGACGAGTTCTGCGTCGACGACGCCGTCGCGGTCGTCCACCCGGAGAGCCCGGAGTGGACGACGGTGGCGCGGGACGTCACCGACCTCGCGATCGTCGCCGTCGACCGGTCGCGGTCGCTGGGCACGGTCACCGCGCACACCGGCGTCGTCGACGTGACCAACCAGGTGGTCGCCTACCAGCGGCGCCGGTTGGGGTCCGGCGAGGTGCTGGCCGAGTTCCCGCTGGACCTGCCGCCCCGCCAGCTGCGCACCCGGGCGGTCTGGCTGACGCTCGACGAGCGGGCCGTGGCCCGGGCCAAGGTCGACGACGCCGAGCTGCCCGGCTCGCTGCACGCCGCCGAGCACGCGGCGATCGGCCTGCTCCCCCTGCTGGCCACCTGCGACCGGTGGGACCTCGGCGGGGTCTCGACCGCTCTGCACCCCGACACCGGGGCGGCCACGGTCGTCGTCTACGACGGGCACCCCGGCGGCGCGGGCTTCGCCGAGCGCGGGTTCGCCGTGCTGCGGCGCTGGCTGCAGGCGACCCGGGCGACGGTGGCCAGCTGCGAGTGCGAGAGCGGCTGCCCGTCCTGCGTGCAGTCGCCGAAGTGCGGCAACGGCAACGAGCCGCTGGACAAGGCCGGCGCGGTGCGGGTGCTCGACGTCGTCCTCGACGAGCTGGCCACCGCCGAGGCGGCCGACGAGGCGGTTCCCGACGGGACCCCCGACGAGGACGACAGCGGGGACGCCGACCGGCCATGTGCACCCACCGACGAGGTCACGCCGGGAACGACCCGAGTGGGTGGCCCGGACGCGGAGCCGCCCACTGTGGAGGGCGACCTCGTCTTCTGACCCCGGCAACCGCGGCCCACCCCCGCACGGAGTGGCTGAGAGACTGGCCGGCGATCGCCCGGCCGGCCGTCGGCCGAGCTGCGCCCGCTGGGCCGGGGCGGGCCGCTGTGCCCCTGGGGAGGCTCAGCGCTCCACCCGGAACGCCACCGCCCGCACCGGGGCGCCGTCGGCACCGGCCAGTCTCAGCGGCAGCACGCTGACCACCGGGTCCTCCGGTACCGCACCCAGGTCGCGCAGGTTCTCGACGATGACACCTCCGGCGCCGAGCACCTCAAGGTGCGCGGCGAACCCGTCCGCGGGTCCGCCTCCGGCGACGGTCTCGTCGAGGCTCAGCGCGTCCAGCCCGACGGTGCGGACGCCGGCCGCCACCACGCGCGCAGCGGCGTCGCCGGTCAGGTAGGGGTGGTCGAAGTAGGCGTCGGTCCCCCGTGCTCGTCCCACCCGGTGCGCAGCAGCAGGATCCGGCCGGGGCCCAGCAGGGACGCCCAGGGCGCGAGGTCCGCCCACTCGATCCGGCCGTGCGGCGGCTTGCCGCGCACGTCGGCGACGACGGCCGGCCCGAGGAAGTACTCGAGCGGGAGCTCGTCGATGCGGGCGCCGTCCTCGAGGAAGTGGTACGGCGCGTCGACGTGCGTCCCGGTCTGCGAGCCCATCCGCACGTGCAGGACGTTGTATCCGTCGGCCGCCACGGTGGCGGCCGGGCTGAAGCGGGCCACCGGGTCGCCGGGGTAGACCGGGGTGTCGTCGTGCAGCGGGTGGGAGAGGTCGATCACCTCCCGGACGGGCGGGGTTGCCGAACCGGTCACCGGGCCTCCTCGAGCTCGACGGTCACGGGGCGGGCGTGAGGACCCACAGGACCTCGCAGGTCGCCGCCGACGGGTTGAGCCAGGTGTGCGGTGTCGCGCCGGGCATCGTGAACGCGTCGCCCGCCTCCAGCTCGACCACCTCGCCGGGGAGCAGCAGGCGCAGCCGGCCACGGAGCACGTGGACGAACTCGACGTCGCAGGCGAGCGAGTAGAGCTCCTCCCCACCCCCGCCGCCGGGCTCGATGACGGAGCGGATGACGTGCAGGTCGCGTTGCGCGCCCGCAGTGAGCAGGACCTCGCGGACCCCCTGCCCGCCGAAGTTGATCGGCGGGGCCTCGGCGGCGCGCACCAGCGAGGTCGCCGGCGGCTCGAACAGCTGGCCGACGCCGATGCCCAGCACACCGCACACCGTGACGAGCGAGGCGACCGACGGCGAGACCTCGTCGCGCTCCAGGCGGCTGAGGAAGCCCTTGGTGAGCCCCGCCTCCGCCGCCACGGCCGCCAGCGTGAGACCGGCCGCCTGCCGGGCGGCCCGCAGCCGGGCGCCCACCCGGGCGTCGGCCGGGTGGGACGGCCGCGTGAGCCGCCGGACCTCGCCCGCCATGCCGTCCCCCTCGTCGTCGTCCGCTCGGCCTCTCAGCATGCCGTGTCACCGGGCGGGAAACGACTGTTGTCCACAGCGCAACCCGGCTCTAGCCTCTGCGCACCCCGGTGGTCGGTCCACCGCCGGACCGGGAGGTGCACATGAGCGGAGCGGAGGTCGCCGGGCCGGCGGCCGAGCAGCGGCGGCCGCGGGCCACCGAGGTAGAGCAGCACGGGATCGACACGATCCCGGACGCGGAGCGGACGTCGCGCCCCCTCGACCTGTTCCGCATCCAGTTCGGCCCCGCCGGCCCGCGACTGGTCCCGGCGCAGGAGGCCGTGGCGCCGCCGGTGACCGACGACCCCCGCGCCTCCGTCCACCGGGTGGACCGCCGGGGTCCGGTCCAGCCCGCCGCCGGAGACGGTCGACCGGTGACGCCGCGCGCCGATGCAGCCGCCGAGGTGCGCACCACGGCCTCCACCCGGGCCGGGCGGGACGAGCTGCGGGAGCGGATGACCATCGTCTTCGACCGTGAGCCGTCCGGGCAGTGGCCGGCCGTCCACGAGCACCTGCCGCCCGCTCCGGCGACCGCCGGGTGGCCGGAGCTCACGGCGCCACCGGACCGGCACGGGCACGGCCGCTGGCCCGGCTGACGCCCAGCGGGCCGAGCCGGACGGGGACCTCGACGGCGACCTCGACGACCGCCCCGCCGCCCACCGTGCAGGCCGTCAGCCGGGCACCGTTGGCGCCGGCCACCTCCCCGGCCGCGGCACAGGCGCCGGGGTCGCCGCGGACGGCGTGCTCGGCCGCGGCCAGGGCGGCGAGGTCGGCCGCGGCGGCGGCCCGGTGCCGGCCGACCACCGCCGCTCCGACCAGCACCGCCGCCACCCCGATCGCAGCCAGGACACCCGCCAGGGCGACCACCCACACCGTGGCCGACCCCCGCTCCCCCGCGGGCCGGGACCCGGCGCTCACCCGGGTGCCTCGGCGGTGCCTGGCTCCCGCTGGGCCACCGCGGAGGCCGACACCGGCACCCGCAGCGGGACTGGCCCGAGCGGCGCCACCTGTGCCGCGACCGTGACGGTGACCGTGGCTCCGCCGACGGCCACCGTGGTCGCCGCCCCGTCCGGCGCGGCCTGGCCGGCCAGCGTGGTCACCAGCGAGGTGTCCTCGCCGCGGGCGGCCGCCCGGGCGCCCTCGCGGGCAGCGTCGACGCACCGCAGCTGCGCTCCGACGACGGTCACCGCGGCGACCGCACCGGCGAGCACGAACAGCAGCACCGGCAGCACGACCGCCGTCTCGGCCGTCACCATGCCCGCCTCACCGCGGAGCCGGCCGCGGCGCCGCCGCCGGACCATCAGGACAGGGTCGCCAGCGCGTCGGCGACGAGCGCGCTGAGCCCGTCGACGACCGAGCCCCCGGTGACCACCCGGTAGAGGACGGCGGCGAAGGCGCAGGCGGCCACGGTCCCGACGGCATACTCGGCGGTGCTCATCCCGGCCTCGCCGGCCGCCCGGACGCGCGCCCACCGCTCCCGCAGGCCGCGCGGCCGGCCCTCCTCGGCCGGGGTGCCGTCCGCGTCGGGCAGCTCCTCGTCGCCGGTTCGCGTCGTGCAGGGTGCGGTCACGGTGCCTCCTCGGTGTCGGGCCCGCCTCCCGGGCCGTCACTCCGACCCTCGCGGGACGAGAGGACCCGGCACAGGCGCGGACGGGATCTGTGGACGCCACCGCCCGCTGTGGACGCCGGGCTCAGCCGAAGACGTCGGCCGCGATGCCGAGCACCAGCGGCACCACGCCCAGGCAGAGGAAGGCCGGCAGGAAGCAGACCCCCAGCGGCGCCAGCACCCAGACCCCGGCACGCCGGACGGCGGCGTCGGCGCGGCTGCGCTGCTCGGCGCGGGCGTCGCCGGCCAGCGACCGCAGCGCCGGGACGACGGTCGAGCCGGACTCCCCCGCCCGCACCAGGACCCGGCCGAGGACGGCCAGCTCGGCGGGCACGTCGGCCCACGCCCGCCGCGGCGCCGCGCCCAGCCGGTAGAGGCCGGCCACCGTGGTCAGCTCGGGGCCGAGGGGACCCGCCAGGGCGGCGGCCACCGCGGCCAGCGCACCACCCACGGGCAGGCCCGCCTCGAGGCAGACCGCGAGCAGGTCGCAGGCGACGGGCAGGTCCGCCTCGGGTGTCGGGCCGGCCCGCGCGCCCTCCCGGCTGCCGCGGCGCAGCAGCCGTTCACCGCCGACCGCGACGAGCCCGGCCACTCCCACCCCGGCACCCCCGCCGACCAGCAGCCCGGCGGCCAGGCCGGTCGCGCCCGCCAGCAGCCACCGCCGCCGCACAGCGCCCGGACCGGAGGGCTGCGGCGGGCGCCCTGCACCGTCCCGGGCGGCCAGCCACCGGGCGCGGACGGCGACCGGCGACCGCACCGGCCAGCACAGCAGGGCACTCGCCAGCACGAGCGCGACCACAGCGGCGCTCACCGCACGGCCCGGCGGACCAGCCGCGCCGACCAGACCAGCCCGGCGACCTCCAGCCCGACGCCGGCCACGAGCAGCAGCTGACCGGTCCCCGTGGTGGTCAGCACCCGCCACGGGTCGGCACCCACGCCGCCGCCCATGACCAGCCCCAGGACGGGGAGCCCGGCGAGCAGGGCGGCGCTGGCCCGTGACCCGGCGGTGGCCGAGCGGAGCTCCAACCGGTGCCGGGACCGGGCGCGCAGGTCGTCCTCCACCGCGCCGACGACAGCGGCCAGCGAGCAGCCGGTGCGCGCGCTCAGCCGCGCGGCCGCCGCCACCCGGCCCAGGGCCCGCCCGAGCTCGCCGCCGTCGTCGGCCTCCCCGGCGCCGTCTCCCGGCGAGCGGACCGCCCGGGCCAGCGCCCGGCCGCTGTCGTCGTCCGCGCACGCGGCGACGGCGGCACGGGTGGCCTCGTCCAGCGACCGGCCGCTGCGCAGCTCCGCGCCCAGGCCGGTCAGCGCCTCGACCAGCGCCGCCAGCCGGGCCTCCTCCTGCGCGCCGGCCCGGCGACGCAGCTCGGCACGGGCGGCGAGCGCCGCGCAGCCACCGGCGAGGGCCGCGACCAGCGGGGTGCTCAGCAGAGCGGCGACCGCGCCGGCGGCGGTCGCCGCGACGGCCGGCAGCGGGACGCCGAGCGCCGGTCGGAGGCCGACGTCCGCGGAACGCACGACCGACCGCCACCGCTGCCGTGCGAGCGCCGCGGGTCCCGGCCACAGCAGCAGGGCGCCGGCGAGGAGCAGCAGTCCGCCGGTCACCCGCGCCCCGCCGAGAGCAGGTCCGCCAGCAGCGGCGCACCCGGACAGGAACCGCCGTCGGCCCGCCAGCCGGACTCCACGACGACCAGGTCCCCGGCGCGGCGCACCACGCCGACCTCCTCGACCCGCCGTCCGGACGGCGTGCGCCGCAGGTGCACCACCGCGGACAGGGCCGCGGCGGCCTGGCTGTGCACGGCCAGCCGGTCCAGCCCCGCGGCCACCCCGAGCGCCTCGAGCCGCGCCGGGACCTCGGCCGGCCGGTTGGCGTGCAGGGTGCCGCAGCCGCCGTCGTGCCCGGTGTTGAGCGCGGTGAGCAGATCGGTGACCTCCGCCCCGCGCACCTCGCCCACCACGAGCCGGTCCGGCCGCATCCGCAGCGCCTGGCGGACCAGGTCGCGCAGCGTCACCTCGCCGACGCCCTCGACGTTGGGCGGCCGGGTGGCCAGCCGGACGACGTGCGGGTGCGCCGGCACCAGCTCCGGGGCGTCCTCGCACAGCACCAGCCGCTCCCCGGAGGGGACGAGGCCGAGCAGCGCGGACAGCAGCGTCGTCTTGCCCGAGCCGGTGCCGCCGGTGACCAGGAACGCCCGCCGCCCGGCGACCAGCGCCTGCAACAGGTCGCCGGACGTGCCGGGGAAGGCGCCCCGCGCGGCCAGGTCGGCGAGGGACAGCGAGGCCCGGCGCAGCACCCGCAGGGACAGGCAGGTCCCGCTGCCGGACACCGGCGGCAGGACCGCGTGCAGCCGGGTGCCGTCGGGCAGACCGGCGTCCACCCAGGGGGCGGCGTCGTCGAGCCGGCGTCCGGCCGCGGCGGCCAGGCGGACGGCGAGACGGCGCACCGCGTCCTCGTCCGGGAAGCGCACGAGCGTGCGCTCCAGCCCGCCGCCCCGGTCGACCCACACCTGGTCGGGGCCGTTGACGAGCACGTCGCTCACCCCGGGCTCGCGCAGCAGTGGCTCCAGCGGACCGGCGCCGGCCAGCTCGTCCACGGCGTCGCGGACCGCCTGCAGGACGTCGTCGTCGCCGAGCAGGCCACCGGACTCCTCCCGGACCAGCGCGGCGACGGCGGCACGCGTCGGCACCCCGGGCTCGAGGACCAGCCGTGCGCGGACCCGGTCGACCAGCACCCCACTCACGCCGCCGCGCCGTCCACCCGGGCCAGCTCGGCGAGCAGCCGGCGGGACAGCGCACCCAGCGGCGAGCGCGCGCCCACCTGCGGTGGCCGGCCCTGCTCTCCGCGGGGCAGCGCGCTGCGGTCGGTACCCAGCTCCCCCAGCACCGGCCGACCCACGACGTCGGCGACCTCGTCGGTGGACAGCCCGCCGGGCACCGGGCGCACCACCAGCTGCGCCGCGGACCACGGCACGGACCGGCCCGCTCCGGCGGGCTCGACCAGCAGGCGGGCCGGGACGACGAGCACCGCGAGGTCGGCCTCGGCGAGCACGGCGGCGGTCGCCTCGGCGCCCGCCGTGCGGGGCAGGTCGACCACCACCGGCCGGCCACCCGCGCGCGCCGCCTCGACCACGGCGGTCAGCGCCTCCGCCGGGACCTCCCCGGGCGCTGACCGCGAGGCCGCGAGCACCGAGACGCCAGCGACCTCGGGTAGCGCGGCCATGAGCGCGTCGCCGGCCACCCGGCCGCGCAGCCCGGCGAGCTCCGGCCAGCGCAGGCCCTCGTCCCGCTCGGCGCCGAGCAGCAGGTCCAGCCCACCGCCCCACCCGTCGGTGTCGACCAGCAGTACGCCGTCCGAGCCGGGTGCGGCGGCCAGCGCGAGCGCCGCCGCCAGCGTGCTCACCCCGGCGCCGCCGCAGCTCCCGCCGACGGCGACGAGCCGGCCGCGGTCGACCGGACGGCGCAGCGCCGAGGCCACCCGGGACACCAGCCAGCCCTCGTCCGCGGGCAGCACAGCGACCCGCTCGGCGCCCTGCTCCACCGCGGCCGCCCAGACCGGGGCGGGCAGCTCCCCCGGTGCCACGACCACGACGCCGGCACGGCGGGGCAGGCCCCGTACCGGCGCGGAGGTCAGGACGTCGGCACCCAGCAGCACCAGGGGTGCCTCCCGGTGGGCGCGGCGCAACGCCGGACCGGCCGTGGCGACCTCGGGTTCGGTGCCCGCGGCGGCGAGCAGCCTCAGCAGGTCGTCGAGCAGCTCCTCGTCGGCGCTGGCGACGAGCAGGCGGGTGGGCGGGGACCGGAACGCGGACACGCCCGCCAGCCCAGCCCGGGAACGGACGGGGCGCGAGGGGCGGCCGGGATCTGTGGACGACCCGAACGGGTGTGGACGCGTTCGTGCGCCACGTCACAGTCGTCCGGCACACCTACAGTCGTGAACCGTGACCCGCGCAGCGGCGTTCTTCGACCTGGACAAGACCGTCATCGCCAAGTCCAGCACCCTGGCCTTCGGCCGTCCGTTCTTCCAGGGCGGGCTGATCAACCGGCGCGCCGTCCTCAAGGGCGCCTACGCGCAGTTCGTCTTCTCCCTCGCCGGCGCCGACGCGCCGCAGATGGAGCGCATGCGGGCGCAGATCACCGAGATGTGCACCGGGTGGGACGTCGCCACGGTCCACGAGATCGTGCGCGAGACGCTGCACGACATCGTCGAGCCGATGGTGTACGCCGAGGCGGCCGACCTGATCGAGGAGCACCGGGCGGCCGGCCGGGAGATCGTCATCGTCTCCAGCAGCGGGGCGGAGATGGTCGAGCCGATCGGCGAGATGCTCGGCGTCGACCGCGTGGTGGCCACGCGCATGGTGACCGTCGACGGCCACTACACCGGCGAGATCGACTTCTACGCCTATGGGGCGAACAAGGCGGTCGCCGTCCGGGAGGTGGCCGCGGAGAGCGGCTACGACCTGGCCGACTGCTACGCCTACAGCGACTCGATCACTGACCTGCCGATGCTCAAGGCCGTGGGGCACCCGACGGCGGTCAACCCCGACCGGGCGCTGCGGAAGGCCGCGACCGAGCACGGCTGGCCGGTGCTCGAGTTCACCTGGCCGGTGACCATGGGGTCGCGCTTTCCGGTCCCGTCCGCGCCGGTGGTCACCGGTGCGGCCATGAGCGTGGGCGCCGCGGTCGTGGGCCTGGCCTGGTACGCCCGCCGGCGTGCCCTGCGCGTAGCCGCCGCGACCCCGCCGGCACCGGTGCCCGGCCGCTGGCGGCGCCGCGGCGCCTGAGGAAGGACCCCGTCCTACCCACCCCTCTGCAAGGACCCCCTGCCCCCACCGCTCGCAAGCTCGCGGCGGACCCTGCAGGGGGCCGGGACCCGGGACGGGGCCGCGGCGGACTCTGCACGGGGGCCGTCGGCGACGGAGCCGACGCTCAGACCGGCAGGCGCTCCCGCACCCGCTCGACGAGCGTGCGCACCGCGGACACCGGCCGGAACGCCCGCGCGGCCGCGGTGAGCGCCGCCTGCTCGTCCGGCCGCAGGTCGATGTCGGCGGCCGCGGCGTTGGCCTCGACCTGCGCGACGCTCGACGCGCCCGGGATCACCACCACCCGCGGCAGGGAGACCAGCCAGGCCAGCGCGATCTGCGCGGGTGCGACGGCGTGGGCCGCGGCCACCTCGCGGAGGACGCCGAGCAGCGGCTCGGCGCGGCGCAGGTTCTCGGTGCCGAAGAGCGGGTTGGCCGCGCGGACGCCGCCGGGCCGGTTGTCGACCCCGTAGCGCCCCCCGAGCAGGCCCTGGGCCAGTGGGCTGTAGGCCATCACCATCCGACCCTCCCGCTCGGCGAAGGGCACCAGGTCGTCGAGGGCCGACGGCGCCGCCAGGGAGAAGTGCACCTGGTTGCTGACGACCGGCCGGCCGAGGGCGGCGTCGGCGGCCTGCCACCGCGCGAGCGAGTAGTTGGAGACGCCCACCGCGCCGATGCGGCCGGCGTCGAGCAGCTGCCGCATCCCGGGCATGGTCACCGTGTCGGGCACCACCGGGTTGGGCTGGTGCACCTGGTAGAGCGGCACGCGGTCCAGCTCCAGGCGGCGGGCGCTGCCGGCCAGCCGGTGGCGGACCACCGGCGGGAACGGGGCCACCGGGAAGACCTTGCTGGCGACGACGACCTCGGCGCGCTCTTCGCCCAGTGCCTCCCCGAGGATCCGCTCGCTGCGGCCGAAGCCGTAGACCTCCGCGGTGTCGAACAGGGTGGTGCCCAGCTCGCGGGCCCGCCGGACGATCGCCTTGGCCTCGCCGGAAGCGTAGGCGTCGCCATAGCCCCACTCGCGGGAGCCGAACTGCCAGGTACCGAGGCCGACCCGGCTGACCGCACCGAGCCCGTCGACGTCGAGGTAGCGCACGACCGACAGTCTCGCCGCCGCCCCGGACCGCCGCAGGACGACCGGACCTCAGCCGCGAAGCAGGGCCTCGGCGATGGCCAACCCCTCCAGCGCCCCGTGCTCGGTGGCGCGGCAGCAGTGCACCAGCCACCCGGCCACGCCCTCGGGCTGCCCGGAGGCGTAACCGGCCAGTGCGCGGGCGTACTCCTCGCGGCCGAGCTCCGCGAAGCCGACCTCGGGCACCGAGACGGCCTTGGGGTCCAGCCCGCGGGTGATGCCGGTGAGCCGGGCGGCCGCGCGGGCGACGACGCCGTCGGCGGTGCCGAACGGGGCGATCGCGGCCAGCTCGCCGTGCACGACGGCGGCCAGCACGACGGCCGGCACGGAGCTCTCCCCGGTGACCAGGGAGAACAGGCCGGCGAGCCGGGGCCCGGCGTGGGCACCCGGGCGGCCGAGGCCGGCGCGGTCGGCGAGGTCCGCCGCGGCCAGCACGTGCAGCCGGGCCAGCACCTGGCCCGGCGCCCGGGACCAGGTCTCCATCATCGAGCCGAGGGCGACCGAGGTCCGCAGCGAGCCCTGCACGACCGGGTCGTCGACCTGCCCGGCCCGCAGGTCGGCCAGCGGGACGTCGACGCCCTCGAGCGCGGCGGACGCACGAGCGCCGCGCAGCGCCGACTCGGTGCTGACCTCGGCCGACCGGTTGCGCATCAGCCGGTGCCGGAGCAGGCGGTCGATGCCGGCCCGGGCGCCCTCGGCGGCGTCCCGCACGCCGGGCAGGTCGAGCAGCGCGGCGAGCGGGTCGGCAGCGGCCGGGCGGGTTCCGGGACGACCGGCGCCGGGACGGACGGGGATGGTCACGAGTCCTCCTCGCTGACGCTCGTCGGCCTCGCGACCAACGGTGCCGGGTCCATGGGTGAGCTCGCACGCTCGCTCACCGGGTCCTCCTCGCTGACGCTCGTCGGCCTCGCGACCAACGGTGCCGGGTCCATGGGTGAGCTCGCACGCTCGCTCACCGGGTCCTCCTCGCTGACGCTCGTCGGCCTCGCAGCCAACGGTGCCGGGATCGACGGGGAGCGCACACGGTCGCTCCCGGTGGACGACGGTACGAGGCGGGCCGCGGGAACCGGCGGCACCCTGGCTACGCTCCCTGCCACCATGGCCCGGCCCCTGACCCTCCTGCTCGTGCGCCACGGGCAGAGCGAGTGGAACGCCGCGGGCCTCATGCAGGGCCAGACGGCGCACGTGCCGCTGACCGAGCTCGGGCACGCCCAGGCGGCCGGGGCCGCGCGGGAGCTGGCGGAGCTGCACCCCGGGGCGCTGGTCTCCAGCGACCTGCGCCGCGCGGTGCAGACCGCCGAGCACTGCGCCCGCGCCACCGGCCTGCCGGTGACGACCACGCCGGCGCTGCGCGAGCAGGGCTACGGAGTGCTCGAGGGCCGGCCCTCGCGCGAGCTGTGGGGCGTCGTCGACTGGACCGACCCGCACTGGGCGGCGCAGGGCGGCGAGAGCCTGGCCGAGCTGCACGCCCGGGTGGGCGCCTACCTCGAGCAGCTGTGCGCGGACCCACCGGCCGAGGTGGTCGCACTGGTCACCCACGGCGACACCATCCGGGCGGCGCTGGCGGTCGCCGCCGGGCTGGGCCCGGACGCGATGCCGGCGGTCACCCCGCACAACGGCACGGTGACGGCGCTCGAGCTGGTCCTGTGAGTGCCGCGGAGGCGACGGGCGAGCGAGCATCGCAGGGAGCGCCGGCGACCGGGGAGCGGAACGAGCCCGGAGACGAGCCATGAGCAGGGTCCTCGTGCTCGGCGGCTCGCGGTCGGGCAAGTCCGCGCACGCTGAGGCACTGCTGGCCGACGCCGGCGACGTCACCTACCTGGCCACCGCTCCCCCGGTCCCCGGCGACGCCGAGTGGGCCGAGCGGGTGGCCGCGCACCGGGCCCGCCGTCCCCCGGGCTGGACGACGCTGGAGACGACCGCGCCCAGCGACCTGCTGCGCCGGGGCACCGTGCTGGTCGACAGCGTGACGACCTGGGTCGCCGCGCTGATGGACGAGACCGGCGTCTGGACCGACGAGCCGGGCGCCCGTGACCGCCTGGCCCGCCGCTGCGACGCGCTGGTCGAGGCCTGGACCACGACCCCCGCGCACGTGGTCGCGGTGTCCGACGAGGTGGGGCTGGGCGTGGTGCCCGAGACGCGCTCCGGGCGGCTGTTCCGCGACACCCTGGGCTCGGTCAACCAGCGGCTGGCCGGCACCGCGGACGAGGTCTGGTTCGTGGTCGCCGGGCTGCCGCAGCGGCTGCGATGAGGTGGGCCGGGCCGCTGGAGTCCGCTGCGCTGCTCACCGTCCTCCGGGTGCCGGCGCGGGCGGCGTCGTCCACCCGCGGCGTGCTGCCGTGGGCGCCACTGGTCGGCCTGGTGCTCGGCGGGGTGGCGGCCGGTGTCGGCCTGGCCGGCGCACGGCTGGTCTCCCCGCTCACCGGGGCGGTGCTGGCCGTGGCCGTGCTGGCGGCCCTGACCCGCGGCCTGCACCTGGACGGGCTGGCCGACACCGCGGACGGGCTGGGTCCGCTGCGCGGCCGGGAGCGCGCGCTGCAGGTGATGCGCCAGGGGGACGTCGGCCCGTTCGGCGTGGTGACGCTGCTGCTGACCGTCCTGCTGCAGGTGGCCGCCGCGGCCACCCTGCTCGGGGCCGGGCGGGGCTGGACGGCGCTCGTGGCGGCACCGCTCGTGGCCCGGCTCGCGATGGCGCGCACCGGGTTGCCGGGAGTGCCGATGGCTGCGGGCTCCGCACTCGGGCAGTCGGTCGCCGGCACGGTGTCGGCGCGCTGGCTGGCCGGCTGGGTGTTCGTCGCCGCGGCGCTGCTCACCGTCGCGGACCAGGCTCTCCTGGTGAGCGCGGTAGCCGGCCTGCTCGCGGCCGAACTCCTCCTGCGCCGGGCGCGCGCCCGGCTGGGCGGCGTCACCGGCGACGTGATGGGTGCGATGGGCGAGACGGCGGCCACGGTCACCCTGCTGGTGGCCGCGGCCGCCCTCGACTGAGGTCGGCCCCCTGCAGGGACCCGCCGCCGGCCCCGTCCCGGGTCCCGCCCCGAGCCTGCGAGGGGTGGGGAGGACGGGGTCCTTCCATGGCGGGGGGCAGGGAGGTCCTCCTTCAGCGGCGGCGCAGCAGGCCGCCGAGCAGCCCGCCGAGGCCGCCCGAGGCCGCGGGGGTCGCGCGCCCCCGGCCGGCTCGCCCGGTGGTCGTCCGGCCGTAGCCGCGACCGGTCGACATCCGCCCGGTGGAGCGGGGCATGCCCCGCCCGGACCGCCCAGCGCTGCGGCCGGCGCTGCGCGCAGTGTTCTCTGCCGTGCCCATCAGTCGTCCGAGGATGCTCATGCCAGCAACCTACCCAGCACCGCGCCGGTCAATGCGCCGGTCAGGAGCGTGAAGACGCCGGGGTCTCCCCGCCCTCCAGGTCGCCCTCGGTGTCGAGGTAGGCCTGCTGCAGCTCGGCCAGCAGGCTCGCGTCCGGCTCGGCCCACATCTTCCGGTCGACGGCCTCCAGCAGCCGCTCGGCGATGCCGTGCAGCGCCCACGGGTTCGACTGCTCCAGGAACGCGCGGTTCTCCGGGTCGAGCACGTAGGTCTGCGCGAGCTTCTCGTACATCCAGTCGGCGACCACGCCGGTCGTGGCGTCGTAGCCGAACAGGTAGTCCACGGTGGCGGCCAGCTCGAAGGCACCCTTGTAGCCGTGCCGGCGCATCGCCTGCAGCCACTTCGGGTTGACCACTCGGGCGCGGAACACCCGGGCGGTCTCCTCGGTCAGCGACCGGGTGCGCACCGACTCGGGCCGGGTCGAGTCGCCGATGTAGGCGCGCGGCGCCGAACCGGTCAGCGCGCGGACCGTCGCGACCATCCCGCCGTGGTACTGGAAGTAGTCGTCGGAGTCGGCGATGTCGTGCTCCCGCGTGTCGACGTTCTTCGCCGCCACCGCGATCCGCCGGTAGGCCGCCTCCATGTCCGGGCGGGCCTGCACGCCGTCCAGCCCGCGGCCGTACGCATAGCCGCCCCAGACGGCGTAGACCTCGGCCAGGTCGGCGTCCCCGCGCCAGTTCCGGGAGTCGATGAGCGGCAGCAGCCCGGCCCCGTAGGCACCGGGCTTGGAGCCGAACACCCGCGTGGTGGCCCGCCGGCGGTCGCCGTGCCCGGCCACGTCGGCGTCCACGTGGGCGCGCACGAAGTTCCGGTCCGCGGGCTCGTCCAGCGCCGCCACCAGCGTCACCGCGTCGTCGAGCATGGTCACCACGTGCGGGAAGGCGTCCCGGAAGAACCCGGAGATCCGCACGGTCACGTCGATGCGCGGGCGGCCCAGCTCCTCGAGCGGGACGGGCTCCAGCCCGGTCACCCGCCGGGAGGCGTCGTCCCACACCGGGCGGACGCCGAGCAGCGCGAGCACCTCGCCGACGTCGTCCCCCGAGGTGCGCATCGCCGAGGTCCCCCACACCGACAGCCCGACCGAGGCCGGGTAGGAGCCGGTGTCGGCGAGGTAGCGCTCGACGAGGGAGTCGGCCATCGCCGAGCCGGTCTCCCAGGCCAGCCGCGACGGGATGGCGCGCGGGTCGACGGAGTAGAAGTTGCGCCCGGTCGGCAGCACGTTGACCAGCCCGCGCAGCGGCGAGCCCGACGGCCCGGCGGGCACGTAGCCGCCCTCGAGGGCGTGCAGCGTCGCGTCCATCTCGTCGGTGGTGCGCTCCAGCCGGGGCACCACCTCGTCGACGGCGAACCGCAGCACCGCCTCGACGCCCTCGTCGGAACGCCCGAGCACCTCGGCGACCACGGACTGCACGGCGTCGGGCACCCAGCCGGCGGTCTCCATGGCCGCCACCAGCGCCTCGGCCCGCGCCTCCACCACGTCCGTCTCGGTGCGCGACGCCCCCTCGGGCAGCCCGAGCGCCTCGCGCAGCCCGGGCAGCGCCACCGCGCCACCCCAGATCTGCCGGGCGCGCAGCATCGCGAGCACCAGGTCGACGCGGTCCTGACCGGACGGCGGCGTGCCGAGCACGTGCAGGCCGTCGCGGATCTGCGAGTCCTTGATCTCGCAGAGCCACCCGTCGACGTGCAGGACCATCTCGTCGAAGTGGTCGTCCTCGGGCCGCTCGGACAGCCCCAGGTCGTGGTCGAGCCTGGCCGCCTGCAGCAGCGTCCAGATCTGCGCCCGGACGGCGGGCAGCTTGGCCGGGTCCATCGCGGCGACGTTGGCGTGCTCGTCGAGCAGCTGCTCCAGCCGGGCGATGTCGCCGTAGGAGTCGGCGCGGGCCATCGGCGGCACCATGTGGTCGACCAGCGTGGCGTGCGCGCGGCGCTTGGCCTGCGAGCCCTCACCCGGGTCGTTGACCAGGAACGGGTACACCAGCGGCAGGTCGCCGATCGCGGCGTCCGGCGCGCACGAGGCCGACAGCCCCACCGTCTTGCCGGGCAGCCACTCCAGGTTGCCGTGCTTGCCGACGTGCACCAGCGCGTGCGCCCCGAACACCGAGCGCAGCCACCAGTAGGCGGCGAGGTAGTGGTGGGACGGCGGCAGGTCCGGGTCGTGGTAGATCGCGATCGGGTTCTCCCCGAAGCCGCGCGGCGGCTGGACCATCACCACGACGTTGCCCGCCCGCAGCGCGGCGAAGACGATGGCCTGGTCGTTCCCGGAGCCGTCCACGAACAGCGCGCCCGGCGGCTGTCCCCAGTGCTCGACCATCGCGTCGCGCAGGTCGGCCGGGAGCGTGTCGAAGAAGGCGCGGTACTCCGCCGCGGGGATGCGCACCGGGTTGCCCGACAGCTGCTCCTCGGTCAGCCAGTCCGCGTCCTGCCCGCCCGCGGCGATGAGCGCGTGCACCAGCGCGTCGCCGTCGAGGTCGGCGACACCGGGCAGCGCGTCGGGACCGTCGAACGGGCCGACGTCGTAGCCGGCGCCGGACATCGCGGCCAGCAGCCGGACGACCGACGCCGGGGTGTCCAGGCCCACGGCGTTGCCGATGCGGGCATGCTTGGTCGGGTAGGCGCTCAGCATCACGACGATGCGGCGGTCCGCGGGCGGGGTGTGCCGCAGCCGCGCGTGCGCGACGGCGGTACCGGCGACCCGTGCGGCCCGCTCGGGGTCGGCGACGTAGGTGCTCAGCCCGTCCTCGTCGGTCTCCTTGAACGAGAACGGCACGCTGATCAGCCGCCCGTCGAACTCGGGGATCGCCACCTGGTTGCCCACGTCGAGCGGGGAGAGGCCGTCGTCGTCGGCCAGCCACTCCTCCCGCGAGCGGGTCAGGCACAGCCCCTGCACCACCGGCACGTCCAGCGAGGCCAGCGCGCCGACGTCCCACGCGCCGTCGTCCCCGCCGGCCTGCGCGGTCGCCGGCCGCGAGCCGCCGGCGGCGAGCACCGTGACCACCAGGGCGTCGGCGCCCCGCAGCGTCCCCAGCAGCTCGTGGGAGACGTTCCGCAGGGACGACGTGAAGACCGGCAGCGCGGAGCCACCGGCGTCCTCGACCGCGGTGCACAGCGCCTCGACGAACGCGGTGTTCCCGGCCAGGTGGTGCGCCCGGTAGTAGAGGACGGCGACGGTCGGGCCGGTCCCCCGGCTCTGGCGCTCCAGCACGCCCCAGTCGGGGGCGACCACGGGCGGCTCGAAGCCCTCGCCGGTGAGCAGCACGGTGTCGGACAGGAAGCGGTGCAGCTGGACGAGGTTGTCCGGCCCGCCCTGCGCCAGGTAGCCGTGCGCCTCGGTCGCGACGCCCATCGGGACGGTCGACAGCTCCATCAGCTCGGCGTCGGGCAGCGCCTCCCCGCCGAGGACGACGACCGGTGCCGGACCGGCCAGCAGTGGCGCCAGCAGCTCCTCGTACTGGCGGCGCACCCCGAGGAGGCGGACGACGACGAGGTCCGCGCCCTCGGTCAGCGCAGCGGTGCCCGCGTCGTCCAGCCGGGCGGGGTTGCCCAGCCGCCAGTCGGCGCCGCTGGCGCGGGCGGAGAGGAGGTCGGTGTCGCTGGTCGACAGCAGCGTGAACACCAACGGCACGCTACCGGGACGAGCCGGGGCCTCGCGGCGCGGACCCAGCCGGTTCCGGCAGGTGGCGACGCCCCGGGGAGCCGAGGTCGCGCGCCGTGATCCAGGTGATCATGGGCCGCGAGGGCGGGCAGTCACCCAGCCCTTCGCGATGCCGTCGCACTTGAGCGCGACCTGCTGCATCTCCCCGGTGCCCACCGCTTGCCGGTGAGCGGGTTGACCGGCGTGGTGGCGTACCGGGTCTCGATGGTTGTGGTCAGGGCGTCGCAGTGAGGACGTGCTCGTCGCTGCGTCAGCCCTCGACGACGGCGAGCAGGTCGGTGCCCGCCTCATCGTCGGTCCCGGTGGCGGCCTGGACCTTGCGCTCCTTCGCGGCGCGGGCCCGCTCGACCGCCGCATCGCGCACCTCCCCGATGACGCTCACGCCGCCCCCTTCCCTGCGTCCTCGGCGGCCTGGCGCTCCCGCGCCCACAGCGACAGCGCCCGCACAGCCATGAGCCAGCAGCCGATCGCGGCGAGCCCGAACAGCGGCCACCACGCGTCGTCGTTCCACTCGACGTTGTTGGGCTGGCGCACGTCCCAGGCGATCCCCGCCACCAGCAGCCCGCTGATGAACCAGCCGGCCGCGTTGTACAGGTGGCCCGGCTTCTTCGCCGGCTTCGCGGGCTTAGCCACGGCCGTCCCCCTTCTCGACCTCGACCTCGACCTCGACCTCGGTGCGGCCCAGGTCCTCGAGTCGCTGCGCTCGATGGCGTCGGCCTTCGACTTCACGGCCCCACCGTCGATCGCGCTCGAGGCGATGCAGGCGGCGGCCGAGCCGGTCGGCTGAGGAGGGTCAGCAGCCCCCGTCGCCGCCGCCGCCACCGCCGCCGCCGCCGCAGTCACCGCCCCAGCCGCCGCCGGCCCACCCCCCTGAGCCGCCGTGGGCGTACGCCCCGGAGCGGCTGCGGCGGACCTCGCGCACGCTCTGACCCGGGGGCGTCAGCAGGTACGGCGGGGGCGGGTCGAAGACGGCGGTGTGGAGCTCGGCGTCCCACGCGGAGGGCCCGGCCAGCGCCACCGCCAGCGCGGGGTTGCCGCCCGTGCCCGTCGGGAACGGCGGGCTCTGCCGCACCTGCCGCAGGGCGGCTCGACCCGCCCGCGTCAGACCCGACAGCGTCCAGAACGACGGCTCCCGCGCGCCCACGCCCCCGCGCCGGGTGAGCAGCCCGTCCCGGGCCAGACCGTCGGCGACGGTGGCCAGGCGAGGGTCGGACCGCGCTCGCCAGACGAGTCCCCAGACGGAGCGTCCGCGCGGTCCCACGGCGTCCAGGACCACCGCCTCAACGGGGTGCCGACGGTGGGGGTCCACGACGTGCAGCCGGCCCGTGGCGCGGTCCACGCGCAGTCGCCCGTTCTCCACCAGGGCGACCACCGCGGTCTCGACCACGCGTCGGGGGCCGCCGGCCAGGTAGGCGATCTCGTACAGGTCGGAGCGGAGCAGGGGGACGTGCGTTCCGGTCATGTCCGTCGTCCTTGGCGTCGAGGATCGAGAGGGCTGCGGCCGCAGGCTCACGGTGGCACGCGCCCACCGGGCGACGCCAGCGCGCTTGCACGATTGCACGCACGGTTACCGTCGCGCCGTGGTCGACCGGGACACGCCGTCGGTGCGCGAGCGGCGGCTGGCCCGCGAGCTGCGGCAGCTGCGGACCGGCCTGCACCTGCACGCCAAGGAGGTCGCCGCCCGCCTGGGGTGGTCGCCGTCGAAGGTCTCGCGGATCGAGACGGCGCGGACCGGCATCACCGCCGACGACCTCGACCGGCTGCTCGAGCTGTACCGGGTCCCCGACGACCACGCCGACCTGCTGCGCCGGCTGGCGCCGTCGGCCCGGCCACGCGGCTGGTGGGACGCCTACGCCGACACGCTCTCGGCCGGCTACGCCAACCTCATCCGGCTGGAGGCCGGGTCACGGGCGCTGCGCTGCTTCGGCGCGCTGGTGCCGCACGCGCTGCTGCAGACACCGGACTACGTGCGCCAGGTCGTCCTCTCCACCTGGGAGCGGCCCGCACCGCCGGAGGTCGAGCGCCGGGTGCAGGTCTGCCGCCGCCGGCAGGAGGTCCTCGACGCCGCCGACCCGATGCAGCTGTGGGCGGTCCTGGACGAGTCGGTGCTGCACCGCGCCGCGGGCGCGCCCGGGACGTCCGACGGCGCGACGGTGCTGCGGGGTCAACTGGAGTGGCTGGCCGAGGTCGCGGGGCGGCCGAACGTCACGCTGCAGGTGCTGCCGTTCGACGCCGGTCTGCCGCCGGTGACCGCGGGCTCGTTCTCCGTCCTCGAGTCGCGCGCCACCGGGACGCCGGACGTCGTGTACCTGGAGAACAAGACGCGGATCGGCTTCGTCGACGGGGAGGCCGAGGTGCACCGCTACGGCCGGGCGTTCGAGCTGCTCACCGAGATGGCGCTCGACCCCGACGCGTCGGTCGACCTGATCCGACGGTTGGCCGCCGACCAGTAGCTGTCAGCCGGCGCCGAGGGCGTCGGCCACCCGGTGGTGCGCCACCGCCTCACCCGCCCGGCTCTGCCGCTCCAACGTGCGGGCCAGCGCCCGCCGGGCCCAGCCGTTGGCCGGGGCCATCTCCACCAGGCGGGTCAGCGCCTCCTCCGCCCGCGCCAGCTGCGCGGACCCGAAGTAGGACCGGGCCAGCAGCTCGAGCGCGGCCTCGTTGGCCGGCTCCGCCTCGACCAGTGGCTGCAGCAGGCGCGCCGCCTCGATCGGCCGCCCCATCGCGAGGAACAGGTCCGCGCGGAGGAACTCCGAGTGCAGGTCACGCTGCGTCATGCCGGGCAGAACGCCGCGGCCTCGCCACACCTTCCCGCGAGAAGCCGTCGCTGCAGTGCATCCACCCGGCGCTCGGGAGGCGAACAATGGTCACAGTCCCACCTCCCCGGGAGATCCCATGGCACTGCGACTGCACCTCCCGCACCGCACGAAGCCCTCCTCCGGACCAGCCGGCGACCCGCACCTCGGCGCGCGGGTGTTCGCCGTCCAACGAGCCGGCGCCGTCCTGGTGGCGCTGGTCCTGCTGGTCTTCGGTCTGCTCGGCTTCGCCGACAACCTCGACTACTTCTCGACCGAGGGTGAGCGCATCCTCGGCCTGTCCTCCAACGGCCTGCTGTCCACCATCTCGGTGGTCGTGGCGCTCGTGCTGCTGGCGGCCGCCGCGCGCAGCCCCCGCACCGTCTCGACGGTGATGCTGGTCATCGGCGCGCTCTTCCTGCTGTCCGCGCTGGTGAACCTGGCGGTGCTGCGCACCTCCTTCAACCTGCTGGCGTTCGAGTTCGAGAACGTCGTCTTCTCCGTGGTCGTCGGCCTGCTCCTGCTGACGCTCGGCGCGTACGGCCGGATCAGCGGGCACCTGCCGGCGGACAGCCCGTACGCCCGCCTGCGCCCGGGGGACGACGAGGACATCGACCTGACCAGTGACCTGCCGTCGACCCCGGCCGAGGTCGAGGCGGAGCGGGCGATGCGCGAGGCCGAGGTGGCCGTCGTCCAGCACGTCGCCACCAACGACCAGCGCCGCCGGGTGGCGGCCATGGCCTCCCAGCACAGCCGGGCCGACCGCCGCCGGGTGTGGATGTCCTTCGACGACGCGCACCGGCTCGGCTGAGCCGGGCCGCCGCCGCTCACCGGGCGGGACGGCGGGCCGTACCCTCGCCTCCGCCATGACCGCCCGTGCCACCCCCGCCGCCCGCGTCCGCGCCGACGCGTGCCCCGGGGCGCTGCAGACCCACGCCGCCGCCGACGGCGCGCTGGCCCGGGTGCGGGTGCCCGGCGGCCTGCTGACCGGCGACCAGCTGCGGTCGCTGGCGGCCGCGGCCCGCGACCTCGGCGACGGGGCGCTGGAGCTCACCAGCCGGGGCAACGTGCAGCTGCGCGGGCTGGCGGCGGGCGCGGCGGCCGAGCTCGGCGACCGGCTCGCCGCCGCCGGACTGCTGCCCAGCGCCACGCACGAGCGGGTGCGCAACGTGCTGGCCAGCGCGCTCACCGGCCGGGCCGGCGGGCACGTCGACGTCCGGCCGTGGGTGCGCGCGCTGGACGCCGCCGTCTGCGCCGACCCCGCGCTCGCCGCGCTGCCCGGCCGGTACCTCGCCACGCTGGACGACGGCCGCGGTGACGTCGCCGGTCTCGGTGGGGACGTCGGCCTGCTCACCCTCTCCCCCGCCGAGGTCGCGCTGACCCTCGCCGGCGCCGACAGCGGCCTGCGCGCGCACCCCGACGACGCGGTCGCGCTCGCCCTCGCCGCCACGCGGGCCTTCCTCGCCGAACGGACCGCCCAGGGCGGCACCGCCTGGCGGCTGGCCGAGCTCGACGACGGCGCGATCCGCGTCGGGGCCCGCCTGGACGGCCGCCGGGGCGTGGCCGTGGACGTCCCGCCGGTGCCGGTGCCGGGGCCGGTCGGTGCAGCGCCGCAGCACGACGGGCGGGTCGCGCTGGTCGCGGTCGTACCGCTCGGGCGGCTGGACGCCGCGCAGGCCGAGCTGCTCGCCCGGCTCGCCGACGAGGTGCAGCTGACGTCGTGGCGCAGCATCGTCGTCCCGGACCTCGCCGAGGACGCCGTCGACGACGCGGCCGTGGCGCTGCACCGGACCGGCATGGTGTTCGACGCGGCGAGCCCGTGGACGCGGGTCACCGCCTGCGCCGGGCGGCCGGGGTGCGCGAAGTCGCTGGCCGACGTCCGGGCCGACGCCGCCGCGGCGGTCGCGACCGGGACACTGCCCGTCGACGGCGCCCGGCAGCACTGGGCCGGGTGCGAGCGCCGCTGCGGCCGCCCGCAGGGCGAGGTCGTCGACGTGGTCGCGACCGGGACCGGATACCGAGTCGGGAAGGGCTGATGTACGAGTACGAGAAGGACGGCGCGGAGATCTACCGGCGCTCGTTCGCGACCATCCGGGCCGAGACCGACCTCACCGGCCTGCCCGAGGACGTCGCGCGGGTCGCGGTGCGGATGGTGCACGCCTGCGGGCAGGTCGACCTGGTCGAGGACCTGGCGTACTCCCCCGCCGTCGTGGCGCGCGCCCGCGAGGCCCTGGACGCCGGCGCCCCGGTGCTGTGCGACGCGGAGATGGTGGCCTCGGGTGTCACCCGCCGTCGGCTGCCCGAGGACAACGAGGTCGTCTGCACGCTCAACGACCCCCGCACCCCGGCGCTGGCCGCCGACCTCGGCACCACCCGCACCGCCGCGGCGCTAGAGCTCTGGCGCGACCGGCTGGACGGCGCCGTCGTCGCCATCGGCAACGCGCCGACCGCGCTGTTCCACCTGCTGGAGATGGTCGCCGCCGGAGCACCCCGCCCCGCCGCCGTCCTCGGCATCCCGGTCGGCTTCATCGGCGCGGTCGAGTCCAAGGACGCGCTGGCCGCCTCCGGTCTCGAGCACCTGGTGGTCCGCGGCCGGCGCGGCGGCAGCGCCATCACGGCGGCCGCGGTCAACGCGATCGCGAGCGACGTCGAGTGACGGGGCGCCTCTACGGGGTGGGCCTGGGCCCCGGCGACCCCGAGCTCGTCACCGTCAAGGCCGCCCGGCTCATCGCCGCCGCCGACGTCGTCGCCTTCCACGCCGCCCAGCACGGCCGCTCGGTCGCCCGCGCGGTGGCCGCCCCCTACCTGCGCGCGGGCCAGGTCGAGGAGCTGCTGGTCTACCCCGTCACCACCGGGACGACCGACCACCCCGGCGGCTACCAGGGCGCGATCGACGAGTTCTACGAGGCGGCCGCGGCCCGGCTGGCCGCCCACCTGGACGCCGGCCGCGACGTCGTCGTCCTCGCCGAGGGGGACCCGTTCTTCTACGGCTCCTACATGCACATGCACAAGCGGCTGGCGCACCGCTACCCGACCGAGGTGGTGCCCGGCGTGACGAGCGTCAGCGGCGCCGCCGCGGCGGTCGGCCGGCCGCTGGTCGAGCGCGACGAGGTGCTCACCGTGCTGCCCGGCACGCTGCCGGCCGAGGAGCTCGCCGAGTGGCTGGCCACCACGGACGCCGCCGCCGTGCTGAAGCTGGGCCGCACGTTCGGCAACGTGCGGGAGGCGTTCGACGCCGCAGGCGTGCTCGACCGGGCGCTCTACGTCGAGCGCGCGTCCACCGACCGGCAGCGCACCCTGCCGCTGGCCGACGTCGACCCGGCGACAGTCCCCTACTTCTCCCTCGCCCTGCTGCCCAGCCCGCTGACCGGCCCGGTGCCCGGCTCCGCGCAGCACGACGAGGCCGCGCCCCGCACGGGCGAGGTGGTGGTCGTCGGCCTCGGCCCGGGCGCCCGCTGCTGGACCACCCCGGAGGCCGCCGAGGCGCTGGCCGCCGCCGACGACCTCGTCGGCTACGGCCCCTACCTGGACCGGGTCCCGGCCAACCCGCGGCAGACGCGGTACCCGAGCGACAACCGGGTGGAGGCCGAGCGCGCCGCGCACGCCCTGGACCTGGCCCGGTCCGGACGGCGGGTCGCGGTCGTCTCCAGCGGCGACCCCGGCGTCTTCGCGATGGCCGCCGCGGTGCTCGAGGTCGCCGAGCGGCCGGAGTACGCCGGCGTCCCGGTGCGGGTGCTGCCCGGCCTGACCGCCGCGCAGGCCGTCGCCGCCCGGGTCGGCGCGCCACTGGGTCACGACTTCGCGGTGGTCAGCCTCTCCGACGTCCGCAAGCCGTGGGACGTCGTCGTCGACCGGCTGCGCCACGCCTCGGCCGCCGACCTGGTGCTCGCCCTCTACAACCCGCGCTCGAAGGCCCGCCCGCACCAGCTCGCCGAGGCCCAGCAGGTGCTGCTGGAGGGCCGCGAGCCCGACACGGTCGTCGTCGTCGGCCGGGACGTCGGTGGGCCCGAGGAGAGCATCCGGATCACCACCCTCGGCGAACTCGACCCGGAGACCGTCGACATGCGCTGCTGCGTGGTCGTCGGCTCGTCGCAGACCCGGGTCAGCCGCACCGGCGCCGTCTACAGCCCCCGCACCCATGAAGGACCCCGTCCTCCCCGTGAAGGACCCCCTTGCCCCCCGCCACTCGCGAGCTCGCGGCGGGACCCTGCACGTGAGCCGTGAGGGCTCGGGGCGGGCCCCTGGACGGGGCCACGTGACACTGAGTGCCACGGCTGGCACGATGACCCGCCAGTGGCGCACGTCACCCTCCCCGGGAGCGGCGCCGGTGGCCGGGCGATCGTGGGAGGGGCTCTCATGGCGAGCACCAGGGACTGGTTCGAGACCGTCGAGGAGGCCCAGCACCGCGCGAGGAAGCGGCTGCCGCGGTCGGTGTACCTGGCGCTCGTCGCCGGGACCGAGAAGGGGCTGACGGCCGGCGACAACGTCGCCGCCTTCGACGAGATCACCTGGCGGCCGCACGTCGCCGACCTGCACGCCAAGCGGGAGACGGCCACCACCGTGATGGGCCAGGAGGTGTCCATGCCGGTGCTGGTCTCCCCCACCGGCGTACAGGCGGTGCACCCGGACGGCGAGGTGGCGGTGGCCCGCGCGGCCGCGGCCGAGGACGTCGCGATGGGGCTGTCCTCGTTCGCCAGCAAGCCGGTGGAGGAGGTCGGCGCGGCGCACTCCAAGCTGTTCTTCCAGATGTACTGGGTCGGCTCGCGGGAGACGATCCTCGCCCGGGCCGACCGGGCCCGCGCCGCCGGCGCCAAGGGCCTGATCATGACGCTGGACTGGTCCTTCGCCTCCCGCCGCGACTGGGGCAGCCCACCCATCCCGGACAAGATCGACCTGAAGAACGCGGTCAAGTTCGCCCCCGAGGTGCTGCGCAAGCCGCGCTGGCTGGCCACCTACCTCCGCTCGGGCGGCATCCCCGAGCTCAGCGTCCCCAACCTGGCGCTCGGCGGCGAGGAGCCCCCGAACTTCTTCGGCGCCTACGGCCAGTGGATGGGCACTCCGCTGCCCACCTGGGAGGACGTCGCCTGGCTGCGCCAGCAGTGGGGCGGGCCGTTCATGCTCAAGGGGATCACCCGGCCCGACGACGCCCGCCGTGCCGTCGACGCCGGCGTCAGCGCCATCTCCGTCTCCACCCACGGCGGCAACAACCTCGACGGCACGCCGGGGGCGATCCGCTCGCTGCCCGGGGTGGTCGACGCGGTCGGCGACCAGGTCGAGGTCGTCATGGACGGCGGGGTGCGCCGCGGCTCCGACGTGGTCAAGGCGATGGCCCTGGGCGCCAGGGCCGTGATGATCGGCCGGGCCTACCTGTGGGGCATGGCCGCCAGCGGCGAGCGGGGCGTGCAGAACGTCCTGTCGATCCTCCGGCAGGGCATCGACGAGGCGCTGCTCGGGCTCGGGAAGGCCTCGGTGCACGACCTGACCCGCGAGGACGTCGTCCTGCCGCCGCACTTCACCCGCGACTGAGCGGGCCGCCCCGCCGGCCGGCGGGAATGCGGACGCGGCGGGCGGGCTTGCGTTGTTGCGTGCCCGCCCGCCGCGCGTCCCGCGCCGTCTCGTTCTGGACGGCGGCCGCGCTGCTCGTCCTGGTCCTCGCGGCCTCCGGCGTCCCCTCGCCGCTCTACCGCGTCTACCAGGAGCGCTTCGGGTTCTCCGCCGGCGTGCTGACGACGGTCTTCGGCATCTACGCCCTGGCGCTGCTCGCCACGCTGCTGGTGGTCGGCGCGCTGTCGGACCACGTGGGACGGCGGCCGGTCATCGTCGCCGGGATGCTGCTGCAGGTCGTCGCGATGGCGCTGTTCTGGGCCGCCGACTCGGTGGGCTGGCTGCTGGCCGCGCGGGTGGTGCAGGGCCTGTCGGTCGGCAGCCTCACGGGTGCCCTGGGCGCGACGCTGCTGGACCACCAGCGCAGCGACCGCCCCCTGGGCGCCCTGGTCAACAGCGCCTCCCCGGGGTTCGCCCTCGCCCTCGGCGCGGTCAGCGCGGGCCTGTCGGTCGAGTTCGTGCCCGCCCCCACCGACTGGGTCTTCGGCACGCTGACCGCCCTGTTCGCCGTCGCCGCCGGGGTGGCCCTGCTGCTGCCGGAGTCCTCGCCACGGATCCCGGGCGCACTGGCCTCGCTGTGGCCGCGGGTGCACGTGCCCGCCGCCCAGCGGGTGCCGTTCCTCGTCGTGGCACCGTGCCTGGTGGCGATGTGGGCGCTGGGCGGCCTCTACCTCTCGCTGGGGCCGTCCGTGGCCGCCGGCGTCTTCGGCCTCGAGGACCACCTCGTCGGCAGCCTGGTCATCGTGGCCATGCAGGGCATGGGCGCCGTCGGCGGCATCACCCTGCGGAACACGGCCCCGCACACCGCGATGACCACCGGCTGCCTGGTGTTCGCCGCCGGCGTCAGCGGCACGATCGTCTCGCTGGCCACCGGGAGCGCCGCGCTGTTCTTCGCCGCCGCCGTGGTGTCCGGGTTCGGCTTCGGCGCGGCCTTCCTCGGCGCGGTGGCCACCGTGACCGCCGGCGTCGCGCCCGGCGAGCGCGGCGGGCTGCTCTCCAGCGTCTTCGTCGTCGGTTACCTGGCCTTCAGCATCCCGGCGGTCGCCGCCGGGCTGGCCTCGGGCGCGGTGGGGCTGCGGCCGACCGCCGCGGTGTACGGGGTGGCCGTGATCGTCCTGGCCCTGGCTGCGGTGGCCGGGCTGCTGCGGCACCGGCGCGCCGCGGAGCGCCGTCCCGAGCCCGTCGCCGTGTAGGAGGAGGACCCCGTCCTGCCCACCCTTCGTGCAAGGACCCCGTCCCCCTCAGCGCTCGCGAGCTCGCGGCGAGCCTCTGGACGGGGCCTGCCCGGGACGGGGCCGACGGGCCGCCTGTGAAGGGTGGCCGTTCCAGCACGTCACCCGCGCCGGCGGCGGTCAGCGCAGGACGGCGTCCAGGAACCCGTGCACCCGCTGCTCGAGCTCGGCGGTCCGCTCGGCGGCGACCTCCTCCGGGTCGCGCTCGCGCAGCCACGGCGGGATCTCCACACGCGCGCGGACGGCGCAGGCCAGGTCCGCGCAGACGTAGGTGCCGACCGTGTTGCCGTTGCGGCCGGCCTCCCCGGCCCGGCGCGCCGTGAACAGCGAGACGTCGCTGCCCGCCTGCGCCGTCTGGCACAGCAGGCACATCGCGGGCGTGCCCGACGACATCCGGGTGTCGGCGGCGCGGACGGCGACGCCGACCGGCCGGCCCTCCCGCTCGACGACCAGGTAGCCGCGCAACGGCGCCCTCGGGTCGCGCCAACCGAGGACGACGAGCTCCTCCCACGGCGTCTCGGCGAACGTGCGCGGCAGGGTCATGCTCTCGGCCTCGCTCCGCGAGCAGTTCACCAAGGACCGCCGCACCTGCTTCTCCGTCAGCGCGTGCACCGTTCCGCTCCCCCCGTCGTCGGACTGCCGGCGGACATCATGCGACGAGCGGTCGCGCCGGCTCACCCGGTTTCCGGCTCCCGCGTCGTCGTGACATCCGCAGGGGGGACCCCACCACCCGCGAGACCGTCCCGGTACTCGCGTGAGCTGTCGATGACCTTCCGGATCGTCGCGAGAGCCCGCCGCAGTTCCTCCTCGCCGACCGCCTCCGCGACCGTGTCGGCCCATCGGTGCTGGGCGGAGGTGAGTCGCCGGAGAGCGCTGCGTCCCTGTGGTGTCGGTGCGAGGAGCTTGGCGCGACGGTGCGCGGGGTTGTCGCTGTAGACGGCCCAGCCGTGTTCGACCAGGAGGTCCGCCACCCTCTGCACGCTCTGCCGGGCGAGACCGAGCCCCACCCGCCGCGCGATCTCCGCCACGGGCAGGGCCTCGTCCAGGGTCGCGCCGAGGACCTGCCACCAGGCCGGGGTGAGCCCGACCGGTCCGGTCATCGTCTCCGCCGCGGCGAGAAACTCCCCGTTCAGCTCGAACACCGGCAGCACCAGGTCGGTCAGCGCGTCACCGGCAGGCGTGCGGACCGGGTGGTCGCCGCCAGGAACGCCCGGCTCGCCCACGGGGAGCGGTTCCCCCCTCACGGTCACGGGGTCAGGCGGTCGACCGGCCGACGAGCGCATCGAACCAGCGCCGCTCGCCTGTGGTGTACAGCCCGTACCAGGCGTCGATCGTCGCCGGGGGGAAGAGCTCCAGGCGGCGGAAGACGGCAGCGCCGAAGTCGACCGGCGCGGTGGCCGGAGCGGTGATGACGTCACCGTCCTCCACGACCCGCTCGTCCCGGTAACGGGCTGCCCCCGCGTAGCCCGACGGCACGAGGAAGTCCGGCGCGTTGCTGGTGTGCGCACGGTCGTCCAGCAGGCCGGCGCGCGCGAGTCCGTACGTGGCGCCACAGATGCCCGCCACGGGAGTGTGCCGTTCGAGCAGGACCCGGGCCAGGTCGAGGACCTTCTCGTGCCCGTCGGACCACGTGTCGGCACCCGGCAGCACGAGCAGCGCCACGTCCTCGGGGTCCACCTCGCCGAGGTCGGCGTCGGCGCGCAGCCGCAGTCGACCCTTGGTCGTGACCTCGGACTGCCCGTCCGCCAGGACGCGGAGCCGGAAGCTCTCGGCTCCCTGCTCGGCCGCCATCGCCAGACCGGCCGTGACGTAGGAGTACTCCCAGTCGGCCATGGTGTCCGTGGCGTAGAGGACGACGTCCGACCTGGTTCCCGCTCGCTCATTTGACAGCATACTGTCAATCTAGGGGGATGACAGTAGGCTGTCAACGCGGATCGTCCGCGCGGGCGGCGATCCGGCGTCACGTGCGCTGCAGCGCCGTCCGCACCTCCGCCGGGGTGGCCGCCACCACTGCAGCGCCGGCGTCCGCCAGCTCGCCCGGCGGGGCAGGGCCCCAGCCGGCACCGATGCACGGCAGCCCGTGCGCGGCCGCACCCAGCACGTCGTGCGCCCGGTCGCCGACCAGCACCGGCCGCTCTCCGTCGGGGTGCGCGGCCAGCGCCGCGGCGACGACCTGGTCCTTGTGCCGGACGGTGCCGTCGAAGGTGGCGCCGTGCACGGACGCGAAGGCGGGCAGCAGACCGGCGTGCGCCAGCAGCCGGACGGCGAAGGGCTCGGGCTTGCTGGTGGCGACGGCGAGGGTGGCGCCGGCGTCGACCAGCGCGGTCAGCAGCCCGGGGATGCCGGGGTAGACGGCCGCGTCGAGCAGCGCGCCCGCCGAGTAGTGCGCGCGGTAGGCCGCGACCGCCCGCGGGACGTCGTCCGGCGGGACGCCGAGGACGAGGGCGAAGCCGTCCTGCAGCGGCGGGCCGACCATGCCGCGCAGCTGTTCCGGCGTGGGCTCCGGCAGGCCGAGTGCGGCGGCCGCGGCGCGGACGGAGGCCCAGATGCCGGGGGTGGAGTCGACCAGCGTGCCGTCGAGGTCGAACAGGACCAGGCGCCGGGTGAGCCCCTGGTGCGGAGAGTGATCAGCTGCTTCCATCTTCAAGCAACCCCCTGCCGTCGTCTGCCCCGGAGGACTCCATGACCCGGACCCGCGACACCACCGTGGTAACCCCTCCCTCGACGATCCGGCCGGTGCAGGCCGCCGCGGCACTGGCGCTGCTGGTGCTGTTCTGGCAGTTCCTCTCGGCCGGCCGGATCATGGTGGGCGAGGACGCCACCGGCGGGCACGGGGCCGGGGCGATCGCCCTGCACGTGACCACCGGTCTGCTGCTGGCCGCCACGGCGCTGCACGGGCGGCGCACGCGGGTGTGGTGGCCGGCCGCGCTGGCCGCGGCGGTCTTCGTGCTGACCTTCGTCCAGGCGGCGCTGGGCAGCTCGGGCTCGATCGCGACGCACGTCCCGCTCGCCCTGGTGATCACGGTCGGGACGGTGTGGCTGGCCGCCCGGTCGTTCCGCGCTCCCTGAGCCAGGCCGCCGCCTGGTCCACGGTCGCGGCCACGGGCACGCCCCCGGGCAGCGGCGGCCGGCGGACCAGCACCACCGGGACGCCGAGCTCCCGGGCCGCGGTGAGCTTGGCCGCGGTCATCGGTCCGCCGCTGTCCTTGGTGACGACGACGTCGACGTCGTGCGCGGTCATCAGCGCCCGCTCCTCCTCGACGCCGAACGGGCCGCGGGCGAGGACCACCGTGGCGCGTACCGGCAGCGGCGGCTCCGGCGGGTCCACCGAGCGGACGACGCAGTGCGCGCTCAGCCCGGCGAACGCCGCGAGCCCCTGCCGGCCGGTGGTCAGCAGCACCGAGCGGGCGCCGGCCACCGCCGTCGCCGCCTGCTCCAAGGAGTCCACCCAGCGCCAGTCGTCGCCGGGCTGCGCCGTCCAGCCGGGGCGCTGCAGCCGCAGCAGCGGGGTGCCGGTCACCGCGGCCGCCGCGGCCGCGTGCGCGGTCATGGTGGCGGCGAACGGGTGCGTGGCGTCGACCAGCGCCGCCACGCCGTCCAGCGCCGCCACCAGACCGGCCGTGCCGCCGAAGCCGCCGATCCGCACCTCGCCGGGTGGGAGCACCGGGTCGGCGACCCGCCCGGCCAGCGAGCTGAGCACGTCGATGCCCTCGGCCACCAGCCGCTCCGCGAGCCGCCGGGCCTCCGCCGTCCCGCCCAGGACGAGCACCCGGCCGGTCACGCCGGGGTCCCGTGCATGCTGATCAGGTGACCGAGGCGGGGCGCGAGGGCAGCACGGGGCTGCGCTACGGCTGGACGACGGGCGCCTGCGCGACCGCGGCCACCACCGCGGCCTACACCGCGCTGCTGACCGGCGAGTTCCCCGACCCGGTGCAGATCGACCTGCCCCATGACAAGCACCCGTCGTTCGCGCTGGCCACCGAACGGCTCGAGGACGGTGCCGCCACCGTCGGGGTCGTCAAGGACGCCGGCGACGACCCCGACGTCACGCACGGCGCGCTGGTCTCGGCCCGGGTGACACACGGCGAGCGCGGCAGCGGCGTCGTCTTCCGGGCCGGCGAGGGCGTCGGCACCGTGACCAAGCCCGGCCTGCCGCTGCCCGTGGGCGAGCCGGCGATCAACCCGATGCCGCGGCAGTTCGTCCGCGAGCACGTGACCGCGGTCGCCGCCCGGTACGGCGGCACCGGCGACGTCGTCGTCGAGGTCTCGGTGGAGAACGGCGCGGAACTCGCCCGCAGGACGTGGAACCCTCGGCTGGGCATCCTCGGCGGACTGTCGATCCTCGGGACGACGGGCGTCGTCGTCCCGTACTCGTGCTCGTCGTGGATCGACTCGATCCGCCGCGGCATCGACGTCGCCCGCGCCGCCGGGCACCTGCACGTCGCCGGGTGCACCGGCTCGACCAGCGAGCGGGTGGTCACCGAGCTCTACGGGCTCCCGGAGGACGCGCTGCTCGACATGGGCGACTTCGCCGGCGCGGTGCTCAAGTACCTGCGCCGCCACCCGGTGCCGCGGCTGACCGTCGCCGGCGGCATCGGCAAGCTGGCCAAGCTGGCCGACGGCCACCTGGACCTGCACTCCGGCCGCTCGCAGGTGTCGACGGAGTCGCTGGCCGCGATGGTGCGCGACGCCGGCGGGGCGGCCGAGCTGGTCGAGGGCGTGCGCGGCGCCAACACCGCGCTCGACGCGCTGCAGCAGTGCCAGGCGGCCGGGCTGCCGCTGGGCGACCTGGTGGCCGCCGGCGCCCGCAGGACGGCGCTCGGCGTGCTCCGCGGAGCGCCGGTCGAGGTCGACGTCGTGGTGATCGACCGGGCCGGCACGGTGGTGGGTCAGGCCTGAGAGAGGACCCCGCTGCCCCCCAACGGGGAAGGACCCCGTCCTCCCCACCCCTCGCACGCTCGGGGCGGGACCCGGGACGGGGCCGTAGCGGGGCCCTGCACCGGGGCCGAGGGCGAGAGCCCTCATCGGGCGCGGGTCGTCGAGTACAGGTGGCTGTCGGGGAACTCCGCCGCCGCGAGCACGGGCCCCACGACCACCACCGCCGTCCGCTTCACGCCCGCCGCCTCGACCTGCCCGGCGATGTCGGCGAGCGTGCCGCGCAGCACCAGCTCGTCGTCCCGGCTGGCGCGGGCCACCACGGCGACCGGGCCGTCGTCCCCGTAGTGCTCGGCCAGCTCCGGGGCGAGCTCGGCGATCCGCTGGACGGCGAGGTGCAGCACCAGCGTGGCGCCGGTGGCCGCGTAGGCGGCGAGCTCCTCACCGGGCGGCATGGGGGTGGACCGGGCGCTGGTCCGCGTGAGGACGACGGTCTGCGCCACCCCCGGCACGGTCAGCTCGCGCTTGAGCGCCGCCGCGGCCGCGGCGAACGCCGGGACGCCGGGCACGACCTCGTAGGGCACCCCGGCCGCGTCGAGCCGGCGCATCTGCTCGGCCACGGCGCTCCAGATCGACGGGTCGCCGGAGTGCAGCCGGGCCACGTCGAGGCCGGCCTCGTGCGCGGCGACCAGCTCGGCGGTGATCTGGTCGAGGTCGAGGTCGGCGGTGTCGACCAGGCGGGCGCCCGCCGGCGCGGTGTCGAGCAGCTCGCGCGGCACGAGCGCCCCCGCGTACAGGCACACCGGCGCCGACGCGATCAGCCGCGCCGCCCGCAGCGTGACCAGGTCCGCTGCACCCGGCCCCGCCCCGATGAAGTGGACCGTCATGCGACACCTCCGGCGGTCCCCGCGGGAACCGCCGGCCTGACGGCGCTCCAGATGGTCACGGGCATGGCCGGACGCCAGCCGGTGTAGCCGCCGACCGGCGCCGCGTGCGCGACCGACAACCGGATCAGCTCGCCGCCGGCCCGCGACCGCCACGCGGCGAGCACCGCCTCGCCCTCGATGGTCACCGCGTTGGCCACCAGCCGGCCGCCCGGGCGCAGCGCGGCCCAGCACGTCTCCAGCAGGCCCTCGCTGGTCAGCCCGCCGCCGACGAACACCGCGTCCGGCTCGGGCAGCCGGTCGAGCGCGGCCGGCGCGCGGCCCTCGACCACCTGCAGCCCGGGGACGCCGAGCCGCGCGGCGTTCTCCGCGATCCGTCGCGCCCGCTCGGCCGAGGACTCCACGGCGACCGCCCGGCAGGACGGGTGCACCCGCATCCACTCGATGCCGATCGAGCCGGCCCCGGCGCCGACGTCCCAGAGCAGCTGCCCGGGCACGGGCGCGAGCCGGGCCAGGGTGACCGCGCGGACGTCGCGCTTGGTCAGCTGGCCGTCGTGCGCGTACGCGCCGTCGGGCAGGCCGGGCACGGCGGGCAGCGGCTCGGTGCCGGGGTCGGCGACCACCTCGACTGCGGTGACCACGAGCGGGTCGGTCCCGGCGTGCGACCAGCCGGCGGCGGTGCCGCGGAAGCTCCGCTCGGCCGGCCCGCCCAGCTGGGCCAGCGCCACGACCCGGCTGGCGCCGTAGCCGTGCCCGGCCAGCAGCCGGGCGATCTCCGCAGGAGTGCGGCCGTCCGAGCCGAGCACCAGCAGCCGCCGGCCGGGGGTGGCGTGCGCCGCGACCAGGTCGACCGGCCGGCCGACGACCGACACGACCTGCGTGTCCTCCACTGCCCAGCCCAGCCGGGCGCAGGCCAGCGTCACCGACGAGGGGTGCGGGAGCACCTCGACCGCACCCGCCCCGTGCAGCCGGACCAACGAGGCGCCGACGCCGGAGAGCATCGGGTCACCGCTGGCCAGCACCACGACCCGGCGGCCCGGGTGGGCGTCGAGCAGCCCGGCCAGGGCCGGGGCCATCGGCGAGGGCCAGGGCACCCGCTCGGCGGGGACGTCGTCCGGCACGAGGGCCAGCTGGCGGGCGCTGCCGCGCAGCACGTCGGCGTCCTCGACCGCCCTCCGGGCCCGCGGCGAGAGGCCGTCCCATCCGTCCGCGCCGATCCCGACGACGACCACGGGCGTGCTCACGCGGGCAGCTCCCCCACCGGGCCGGCCGCCTCGGCGAGCAGCCGCTCCCGCAGGTCTCCGGGCAGTCGGTCGACGTACACGGTGCCGTCGAGGTGGTCGACCTCGTGCTGCAGGCAGCGCGCGGCCATCCCGGTCGCCTCGATCGACACCGGCGCACCGTCCGCGTCCACGCCGTCCACCCGGGCGCGGAAGGCACGCGGCAGCTCGGCGTAGGGGCCGGGCACCGAGAGACAGCCCTCGTCGGTGACCTCCTCGGCCGGCTCGCCCTCGCGCGGCTCCAGCACGGTCAGCTCGGGGTTCACCACGTAGCCGACGACGTCCTCGCCGTCGGCGTCCGGGCAGTCGATGACGAAGACGCGCGCGTCGACGCCGATCTGGTTGGCCGCCAGGCCCACACCGTCGGCGGCCTCCATCGACGCGAACATGTCCAGGACCAGGCGGCGGAGGTCCTTGCCGAACGCGGTCACCGGGGCGCACGGGCGGTGCAGGACCGGGTTGCTGCCGTAGGTGACGATCGGCCGGGCGACGCCGCTGTAACGGCCGGGCAGGCGCATGACCGTCGATCCTAGGGACGGCGCCGGTTGGCACCATGTGCCGTGTGCTGCCCCCGCGCGACCTGCCCACCGCCGCGGGGCTGGCCCTCGGCGCCGCCGCCGACCTGCTGCTGGCCGACCCGCGCCGGTGGCACCCGGTGGCCGGCTTCGGCCGGGCCGCTGCGGCCCTGGAGCGCCGGACCTGGCGCGACTCCCGCACCGCCGGGGTCGCGCACGCGGGGCTGCTGACCGGCGCGGCGGCCGCCCTGGGCGTCGCGCTGGACCGCGCCACCCGCGGCCGTCCGAGAGCCCGCACCCTGGTCACCGCCGCCGCCACCTGGGCGGTCCTCGGCGGCACGTCCCTGGGCCGCGCCGGGACGGCGATGGTGCGCACCCTGGACGCCGGCGACCTGCCCGCCGCCCGCGCCCTGCTGCCCACCCTGGCCGGCCGGGACCCCGCCGGGCTCGAGGTCCCGGAACTGGCCCGAGCCACGGTCGAGTCGGTCGCGGAGAACACCTCGGACGCCGCCGTGGCCCCGCTGGTCTGGGGGGCGCTGGCCGGCCTGCCCGGCCTCCTCGGCTACCGCGCCGTCAACACCCTCGACGCGATGGTGGGCCACCGCTCGCCGCGGTACGCGCGCTTCGGCTGGGCGTCCGCGCGCGCCGACGACGTCGCCAACTGGCTGCCCGCCCGGCTGACCGCCGCGCTCACCGTGGCCACCGCGCCGCTGGCCGGGGGTTCGGCGCGCGGCGCGTGGAGGGTGTGGCACCGCGACGGCGCGGCCCACCCCTCGCCCAACGCCGGCCGGTGCGAGGCGGCGCTGGCCGGTGCCCTGGACCTGCGGCTGGGCGGCCGCAACGTCTACGGCAGCCGGGTGGAGGACCGTCCGGTCCTCGGCAGCGGGCGGACGCCGTCGGCGCGCGACGTCCCCCGCGCCGTGCGGCTCTCGCGCGCGGTGTGGACCGCGGCCGCCGCGCTCGCCGCGGCGGCCCGGGCACTGCCCCGCCCCTGACTCCACGCTGCTGTCCAGCGCCGTTCCGTAACCGCCTCGGGACGGCGCACCGGGACACGCGGAGGGGGGGCACCGGATCAGCGTCGACGCGCGTGCGTGTCGCCGCAGGACGCCGTACGGTCCGGGGACACGGAGCGGCCGGTGACCTCGGGTGACCGGCACACCGCGGTGGTCGAACACACGGCCAGCGGCGCCCCGGCCGGGCCGGCCCCGACGGCACACCACATGGAGTCGACATGACCGCGACCCATCCCCCCGCCCTGACGCGGAGCACGGCGCCGCGCAACCGCCCGACTCCGCAGCCGGCACGCAGCGCCTCTCCCCGGCGACTGGCCGGCCGGTACCGCTACGACCGGCGCGCCGGCACGTGGACCTGGTCCCCGGAGATGTCCGCGCTGCTCAACCTCGCACGCAACGGCGCCCACCCGTGCACCGAGCTGCTGGCCCGCTCGATCCACCCCGGCGACCGGCCGCGGGTCCTCGACGCCATCGCCGGCGCCTGCTCCGCCGGCGTGCCCTTCGCCCTGCGGGTGCGGCTGGGCAGCCGGGGTGGGGCAGAACGCCCCGCCGTCCTCGTCGGCGAACCCGTCGTGGACGCGGCCGGGGCGGTCGACGCCCTCGAGGGCGTGCTCGTGGAGCTGCCGCCGGAGCCCCGCCCGCCGGCGGCCCGGCCGGGCGGAGGCGAGTCCGAGGACGACCGGGTGCAGGCCCTGGAGACCGAGGTGACCCAGCTGCGCACCGCGATGAGCAGCCGGGCGGCGATCGAGCAGGCCAAGGGCATCCTCATGCTGCTCACCAGCTGCGGTGAGCAGGTGGCCTTCGACCTGCTGGCGCACATCTCGAGCAACTCCCACCGCAAGGTGCGCGACGTCGCCGTGGCGATCGTCGAGTCGGCGGCCGGGCACGCCGGGCTGCCCGAGGACATCCAGACGCTCATGCGCGACGTCTGCCCACCCCGCCCGCACTCCTGAGGGCGCGCCGTGCGCCCCGGGAGCCGACCGCTCCCGAGGCGCACGGGATGATGCCGCTGTCGCCGGCGGCCGCCGGCGCCCCCGAGCCGAGAAGGGGGACGCGGCGTGCTCTACGTGGTCGTCCGGTTCCTGCTGCGCCCGTTGTTCCACGTCGTGCTGCGCATGCACGTGACGGGGCGGGAGAACGTGCCGGCCACCGGCCCGGTGATCCTGGCCAGCAACCACCTGTCGTTCATCGACAGCATGGTCATCCCGCTGTCCGCGCCCCGCCGCGTGCACTACCTGGCCAAGGCCGAGTACTTCACCGGCACGGGCATCGGCGGGTGGCTGACCCGGACCCTGTTCACCGCGCTCGGCGCCATGCCGGTGCAGCGGCAGACGTCGCGGGCCGCACAGGAGGCGCTGGACACCGCGCTGGCCGTGCTGCGCCGGGGCGAGGGCTTCGGCATCTACCCGGAGGGCACCCGCTCGCGCGACGGGCGGCTGGCCCGCGGCAAGACCGGGGTCGCCTGGCTGGCGCTCACCGCCGACTGCCCCGTCGTCCCCGTGGCCGTGCACGGCACGGACCGGGTGCAGCCGGTCGACTCCCGCTGGCCGCGGCCGCACAAGGTGTCGGTCACCTTCGGCGAGCCGCTGACGTTCCCCGAGCAGCGCGGGATGGCCCGCAACGGCCGGGCCCGCCGCGTGGTGACCGACCGGGTCATGGAGGCGATAGCCGAGCTCTCCGGTCAGGAGAAGGCCGGCTGGGGGCAGCCGGCGGCATGAGCGGCACCGTTCCCCGGCGCCCGGCCTCCGGCGGCGCCCTGCTCGTCGCCGGGACGACGTCGGACGCCGGCAAGTCGGTCGTGACCGCCGGCATCTGCCGCTGGCTGGTGCGCCAGGGGGTGTCGGTCGCCCCGTTCAAGGCGCAGAACATGAGCAACAACTCGATGGTCACCCCTGACGGCGCGGAGATCGGCCGGGCGCAGGTCATGCAGGCCGCCGCCGCCCGCGTCGAGCCCGAGGCGGCGATGAACCCGGTGCTGCTCAAGCCCGGGGGGGAGGACTCCAGCCAGGTCGTCGTCCTCGGGCACGCGGTCGCGGACGTGACCGCGCTGTCCTACCGGCCGATGAAGGCAGCGCTGATGGAGCAGGTGCTCGCCAGCCTCGAGGACCTGCGCTCGCGCTTCGACGTGGTCGTCTGCGAGGGCGCGGGCTCCCCCACCGAGATCAACCTCCGTGCCGACGACATCGCCAACATGGGGCTGGCCACCGCGGCGGGGCTGCCGGTGGTCGTCGTCGGCGACATCGACCGGGGCGGGGTCTTCCCGGCGCTCTACGGCACGGTCGCCCTCATGCCCCCGGCCGACCAGCGGCTGGTCGCCGGCTTCCTGGTGAACAAGTTCCGTGGCGACGTCCGGCTGCTGGGCCCCGGGCTGGAACAGCTCACCGCGCTCACCGGCCGCCCGACCCTCGGCGTGCTGCCCTGGCTGCCCGGCGCGGCCGTGGACGTCGAGGACTCCCTCGGCGTCCCCACCGGCGCCTCCCCGACCGGTCCGCCGCACGGCGAGGAGGTGCTGCGGGTCGCCGTCGCCCGGCTGCCGCGGCTGTCCAACTTCACCGACCTCGACGCGCTGGCCGCCGAGCCGGGCGTGCTGGTGCGCTACGCGACCAGCCCCGAGGAGCTCGGCGACGCCGACCTCGTGGTGCTGCCCGGCACCCGCGCCACGGTCGCCGACCTGGGCTGGCTGCGGGCCACCGGCCTGGCCGATGCCGTCGCCCGGCACGCCGCCGCGGGCCGGCCGGTGCTCGGCGTGTGCGGCGGCTCCCAGATGCTGGCCCGGACGATCACCGACGACGTCGAGTCGCGGGCCGGCACGGTGCCCGGGCTGGGGCTGCTGCCGGCCGACGTCCGCTTCGCGCCGGAGAAGACGCTCGGCCGGCCGGTGGGCACGGCGTTCGGCCAGGAGGTGCGCGGCTACGAGATCCACCACGGCGTGGTCATCGTCGATGACGCCGCGGAGCGCTTCCTCGACGGCGCCCGCGCCGGGTCGGTGTTCGGGACCACGTGGCACGGGGCGCTGGAGGGTGACGGCTTCCGGCGGGCGTTCCTGACCGAGGTCGCCCGGGTGGCCGGACGGCGCTTCGTCGCCGCGCCGGACACCGACTTCGCCGCCGTCCGCGAGCGGCGGCTGGACGCCCTCGGCGACCTGGTGGCCGAGCACGCCGACACCGACGCGCTGTGGCGGCTGGTCGAGGACGGCGTACCGGCCGGGCTGCCGCTGCTCCCCCCCGGGGACGGGCTCAGCCCCCGGTGATCCGGGCCCGCACGTCGTCCGGCCACGGCGCCTTGCCGGCCTCGGTGAGGCACACGTAGGTGGTGCTGACCACGCAGCAGAGGCGCTCGCCCACCCGGACGGTGAACCGCACGGTCACGCTGGTGCGGCCGACCTTCCCCGTCTCGGCGTCCACCGTGACGGTGTCACCGAACCGCGCCGACGACGACCACTCCAGGGAGCTCGCCTTGACCACCGGGTCGACGCCGCGGGCGACCAGCTCGTCCCACGGCAGGCCGTGGGCCGCCCACCAGGCGTTGGACGCCTCGTCGGCCCAGGTCAGGTAGTGGGCGTTGAAGACGACGCCCTGCTGGTCGCACTCGACGTACCGGACCGGGGAGCTCCACCGTGCAGCCACGGCCGGTGACCGTAGCCGGGCTACCGTGCTCCCGTGGACACCGCTCCCGACGTGCTGGCCGGCTACCGCCCACCCTCGCGGCTGGTGCAGGACAAGGTCGTCGACCACCTCGACCGGCACTGCCGCGCCTTCATCGCGCTGTCGCCGTTCGCCACGCTGTCCACAGCCGGCGCCGACGGCTGGCCGGACGTCTCCCCGCGCGGCGGTGACCCGGGGTTCGCCAGGGTCCTCGACGAGCGGACCCTCGCCCTCCCGGACCGGCAGGGCAACAACCGGGTGGACAGCCTGCGCAACACCGTGGGCAACCCGCGCGCCGCCCTGCTGTTCTTCGTGCCCGGGTTCGAGGAGACCCTCAAGGTCTTCGGGACGACGACCCTCGTGGGTCCGGACGACGTCGGCGTGGACCTGACCGAGTTCGGCCGTCCGCCGCGGTCGGTGCTGGTGCTGACCGTCGAGCGCGCGTACTTCCAGTGCGGCAAGGCGGTCATGCGCTCGGGGCTGTGGGACCCGCAGCGGCAGGTCGAGCGCTCGACCTTCCCGTCGCTGGGCGAGGTGATGCGCGACCACTGCGGGCTGAGCACGCCACTGCCCGGACAGGAGGAGATGCGCGCGGAGCTGGCGCAGGAGCTCTGAGGACCCCGTCCTCATCACCGCTCGCAGACTCGCGGCGGGCCCCTGCGGGGAAGCCGGATCCGTCGGCGCCCCGGCCTATCGTCCGCGCATGGCCACGGACATCCAGATCGTGATCGACAGCGCCGATCCGCACGGACAGGCCGACTGGTGGGCCGAGGTCCTCGGATGGCAGGTCGAACCGCAGGACGAGGCGTTCATCCGCCGCATGGTGACGACGGGCGCAGCGACCGAGGCGGACACCACCACGCACCGCGGCGCGCTGGTGTGGCGCTCGGGCGCAGCCATCACCTCGCCCGACCCCGACCGGCCGCGGGTGCTCTTCCAGCTGGTCCCGGAGGCCAAGACCGTCAAGAACCGCGTGCACCTGGACGTGCACGTGGGCGCGGACGGGCGGGAGGACGAGGTCGGCCGCCTCCTGGGACTGGGCGCGACCGAGCTCCACCGGGCCTCGCAGGGCCCGTTCGAGTGGGTCACCCTGGCCGACCCCGAGGGCAACGAGTTCTGCGTCGCCTGAGCGAGGACCCCGTCCTCCCACGGTGGGGGGCAGGGGGTCCCCTGTCAGCCGACGCGCAGGTCGCGGGCGAGTCTCCGGTAGGCGACGGTGCGTTCGGCGATGGCCCGTCGGCGACCGCGCCGGCTCCGCCGGCCGGTGCCCAGGTACCGTGCGTCCTCCACGAGCTGGAAGGCGGCGAGCACGCTCGCCTTCACCTCGCGCCCCCGCGGCAAAGCAGGGGGAAGCGGCTCAGCCGAGGTCATGGCGACCCCCCTCTCTCGGGGTCGGCAGTGCCCGGTCCCCGTGCGGACATGGTGCCCCTGCCTCGGCAGGTCCAACCGTGTTGGTGACGGATCGACACCTGTGTGTCACACGGAACACCCGACCAGCACCACCCGCCCCACCCGTACCGTGCCGGGCATGGCCGGACCCTCCCTGCCCCGGGTGCTCAGGTCGCTGCTGCGCGCGGTCGTGCGGCCGCCCGCCACCCGGCCCGGTCCACCCGCGGCCCGGCACCGTCCGCCCGCGGCTCGGCCCGCTCCGTCCGTCGCGCGCGGCCCCGGCGGCCCCGTCCGGGACCTCACCGGCGGCCTGGACGGCGTCGACCTCGCCTTCCGCCCGCAGGACGACGGCGAGCCCGACCCGGGCGAGGTCGTGTGGGCGTGGGTGCCCTACGACGAGGGCGACGGCCGCGGCAAGGACCGCCCGGTGCTCGTCGTCGGCCGCCGGGGCGCCGACCTGGTCGGCCTGATGCTCTCCAGCCAGGACCACGACCGGGACGCCGCGGACGAGGCACGGCACGGCCGCACCTGGATGGACGTCGGCCGCGGCGGCTGGGACCCGCGCGGGCGACCCAGCGAGGTGCGCCTGGACCGCCTGCTGCTCCTGCCACCCGGCTCGGCCCGCCGGGAGGGCGCGGCGCTCGGTCGGGCGGTCTTCGACGACGTGGTGACGGCGCTGCACGCACTGCACCGCCGCTGACCGCGGTGGACGCCGCTGAGGTCTTCCGGGCACTGCACGGCGACCTGCCGCGCGAGGGCGTGGGGTCGGACGCGACCACCCGGACGCTGCTGGAGCTCACCGCGCCGCTGCCGGCCTCCCGCCGCGCTCTCGACATCGGCTGCGGTCCCGGTCGGGCGTCGCTGGTGCTGGCCGGTGCCGGCGTGCGGGTGACCGCCGTGGACCTGCACGAGCCGTTCCTGCGCCGCACCCGCAGCGCCGCGCAGGACGCCGGCCTCGCCGGGCGGGTCGCCGTCGAGCGGGCGTCGATGACCGCGCTGCCCCACCCCGACGGCACGTTCGAGCTGCTGTGGTGCGAGGGCGCGGCCTACCTGATGGGCGTGGACCGGGCGCTGCACGAGTGGCGCCGGCTGCTGCGGCCCGGTGGGGCGCTGGTGCTCACCGACGCGGTCTGGACGACGGCCGCCCCCTCCGCGGAGGCCCGCCGGTTCTGGGCGCGGTACCCGGCGATGCGCGACGAGGCGGCACTGGTGGGGGCGGCCCGGTCGGCCGGCTGGGAGGTCCTGGCGACGCACCTGCTGCCCGACGCGGACTGGACCGACGAGTACCACCGCCCGCTGGCCGCGGCGATTGACGCAGTGATCGAGGCGCTGCCGGACCCGGACCCCGGGACGGCCGCGGTCCTGGCCGAGGCCCGCAGCGAGGTCGAGGTCCGGCGGGCGCACCGCGACGAGTTCGGCTACCTGGCGCTGGTGCTGCGCCGCACCTGAGCGACCGGCGCCGCGACAGCGGCACCGTGGAGCCGGCGCTTCGCGACGGCGATGGGCGCCTGACCGACCAGCGCAGGCAGCACCCACCACACCGGGTTCCCCGTGGAGGCCACCAGCAGCCCGGTTACCAGTGCGATGTAGGAACCGCCCAGCAGGTGCGGCTGCAGGGTCCGCCAGTGCGGCCACGCCTGTCGCCGGGCCAGCGCACCGGTGACCGCGAGCGCCTCCGTGGCCACGGCCACCGGGAGCAGCCAGCCCAGGCCGGGCGCCGACACCGCCAGGACCGCGCCGCTCGCCGCGACACCGGCGACCGCCGCCTGGTAGGCGCCGGCCGGGCCCCGCGCCCGTGCTCCCGCCAGTCGGGCGACGAGCCACACCGGTCCGAGCAGCAGTCCCGCCGTCCCGGCGGTCACGTGGAGCAGGAGCAGCGGGTCGCCGGTCATGGGCCGACGGTGTCAGCCGGCCCGGCCACCCGGCAGTGCCGTCCGTCAGGACCCGGGTGTGACAGGTGTACGGGTCACTCCGCGACGGACTGGTCGCGCACCATCTGCCGGGGGCGCAGGTGGTAGACCCCGGCCTGCGGGCCCAGCGGGGTCAGGTCGTAGCGGTGCACGACCTTGGGGCCGCCGTGCAGGTGGACGTGCGTGACGGTCGGCAGGGGCTCCCCGTGCCGCGCCTCGCGGATCTCCACCCGGCCGTCGAGCGGGCCACCGACGAACAGCAGAACCGCGTCCTGCGTGCCGGCGTCCGCGCCGGTCTGGTCCTCGGACAACTCCCTCACCTCCTCCGACACCCGGTCGAGGGTAGGCGCGCTCGGCCGCCGCGGCACGGCGCCGTCCGGGGCGCCTGGTCCTCCCCTGGCGTGGCCTGGGCCTGCGGCAGCCTCCCTGCTGGGTCCCGGCGGAGGGCAGGAAGGGCCTCCTTCAGCCGCCCTCGGAGCGGCGCAGCCAGCGCGCCAGCAGCGGCGCCGAGAGCAGCATCACGAACAGCCGCAGCACCTGCACGGCGAGCACGAAGGTGGCGTCGGCGCCGCCGTCCTGGGCGGTGGCCAGCACCGCGTAGAGACCCCCGGGGGTGGTGGCGAGGTAGGCGTCCAGCGCGCTGGCGCCGGTGGTCGCGGCGAGCACCGCACCCAGTCCGGCACAGGCGGCGACCAGTCCGAGGATCACGGCGAGCGCGAGCGGCATCGCCCGGCCGACGGTCCGCAGGCTGTCCCGGTCGAAGTTCAGCCCGACCACCAGCCCGATGACCAGGAAGGCCGCCGTCCCCAGCGGCGCGGGCACGTCCGCCCCGCCCGAGAGCCCGCCGAGGTCGAGCCCGGCGGCGACCAGCAGCGGCCCGAGCAGCGTCGGCACCGGGATCCGCAGCAGCCGGGCCAGCGGGGTACCGGCCAGCAGGCAGACCGCGGCGAACAGCAGCCCGGCCGGCCACCCGGGTCCCGCGTCGTCCACCGTCGTCCCCCCGGAGCCGGGTTCGGCGCCGAACAGGGCCACCGCCGCCACCGGCATGAGGACGACGATGAGCAGCACCCGCAGGTACTGCAGGACGGCGACCATCCGCTCGTCGGCGCCCAGCTCTCGGGACATCGCCGTGATGCCCGACGCGCCCCCGGCGACCATCGCGAAGGCCCCGGTCACCGGGCTGACGCCGGGCTGCAGGCGCATGAGCAGCCCGGCCAGCACGCTGAGCAGCAGGGTGCCAACGGTGACCAGCAGGACCGGCAGCCAGTCGCGGCCGATCGCCTCGAGGGTGTCCAGGTCGACCAGCGCGCCGATCGAGACGCCGATCAGCCCCTGCGCCGCCGTCGTGGCCGGCCGGGGGACGGCGAGCCTGCGGCGTCCGGCCAGTCCGCGCACCAGCCCGGCCACCAGGCCGCCGAAGAGGGACGGCGAGGGCAGGTCGAGGACGTCGAGGGCCAGCGTGACGGCGAGGGCGGTGGCGACCACGAGGGCCAGGTCGGCCGCCCGCGCAGCCCGTCCCGCGTCCGCCACGGCGCCCACTCTCCCGGCCGGCCGCCTGCTGCCGGCCTGCAGGGGGTCCTCTCTCAGCCGCCGGTGATGCGGCGCAGCTCGGCGACGTGCGCGTCGAACGCGGCCCGGCCCTCCTCCGTCAACGCCAGGCTGGTGCGCAGCCGGGAGGCGCGGGTGGCCTTGCGGACCCGCACGTAGCCGGCCTCCTCGAGCTGCTTGACGTGCTTGGACAGCACCGAGTCGCTGACGCCGACGGTGTCGCGGACCGCGGCGAAGTCCATCGTGTCGACGGCGGCGAGCAGGCCGCAGACCTGCAGCCGGGGTGGCGGGTGGATGACCGCGTCGAAGCGCGGCGCGACCGTGGTCACCGTTCGCCACGCAGCTCGGCGACGTAGATGCGGGTCCACCACCGGCTGATGACGGCCACGCCCACGCCGAGCACGGCACCCGCGACCACCATCGCGCCGCCCCAGTGCTCGTCGACCGCGAAGCCCGCGAGCAGGACCCCGAGGGCGAACGCCATCCACACCGCCAACGCCCGCCAGGTCGGCCCCTTCCGGAACGCGTCCACCCAGAAGCCGGTGCGCCGCTCGTAGACCTCGACCAGCCCGCGGAGGCACAGCAGGAAGACGACGACCGCCGCGAGGCTGACCCAGTTGTCGTGCAGCGCGTAGGAGCTCACGAACCCGAACAGGAGCAGGCCGAGCAGCGCGTCGTACCACCACGGCTGCATCGCCCGGTCGGCCAGCGCGGCGCGCTGGGACTGCAGGGCGGCCAGCTCGGCCCGGGCGGCGTCACGGTCGAAGGCCTCGTCGCTTTCCATGTCGGAAAAAGTGCCGATCAACTTTCCACTTCGTCAAGGGACGGGCCGGGGTGTCACTCGCCAGGGCGTTCGTGGTCTGATGACGCGGCCACAGCGACGGCAGTGGAGGAAGCCCGGTGCGACTCCGGCGCGGTCCCGCCACTGTGACCCGGCACCCGCCGGGGAGTCAGGAACTCCCGCCGCCGCCTCCTGCCACCTCCGGGCGTGGACACCCGGGGAGAGGATCCGTGCCCCCGCATGACGTACCCCTTCGGCGCCGTCGTCGGCATGGACGACATGCGGCTCGCCCTGCTGCTCAACGCCGTCTCCCCCGCCGTCGGCGGCGTGCTCGTCCGCGGCGAGAAGGGAACGGCGAAGTCGACGACGGTGCGCGCGCTGTCCGCCGTGCTGCCCCCGGTGGACGTCGTCGCCGGGTGCCGCTTCGCCTGCGACCCCGCCGCCCCGGACCCGGCCTGCCCCGACGGCCCGCACGACGCCGGCGCCCCGGGCTCCACCCGCCCGGCGCGGCTGGTCGAGCTGCCGGTGGGCGCCTCGGAGGACCGCGTCGTCGGCTCGCTGGACCTCGAGCGGGCGCTCACCGAGGGCGTGAAGGCCTTCGAGCCCGGGCTGCTGGCCGCGGCGCACCGCGGCGTGCTCTACGTCGACGAGGTCAACCTGCTGCACGACCACCTCGTCGACCTGCTGCTGGACGCCGCCGCGCTGGGCACCGCCTACGTCGAGCGCGAGGGCGTCTCGGTGCGGCACGCTGCGCGGTTCCTGCTGGTCGGGACGATGAACCCCGAGGAGGGCGAGCTGCGCCCGCAGCTGCTCGACCGCTTCGGGCTCACCGTGGAGGTGGCCGCGCCGCGCGACCCGGTCGAGCGCGCCGAGGTGGTGCGCCGCCGGTTCGCCCACGACGCCGACCCGGCCGGGTTCGCTGCGTCGTGGGCCGACGAGGAGGCCGGGCTGGCGCGCCGGATCGCCGAGGCCCGCGCCCGCCTGCCGCACGTCGTCCTCTCCGACGACGCGCTGCGCCAGGTGACCGCCGTGTGCGCGGCGTTCGACGTCGACGGGCTGCGCGCAGACCTGGTCACCGCCCGCGCCGCGATCGCGCACGCCGCCTGGTGCGGCCGGGACGAGGTCACCGAGGACGACGTCCGGGTGGCCGCCCGGCTGGCCCTCCCGCACCGCCGGCGCCGCAACCCGTTCGACGCGCCCGGTCTGGACGAGGAGACCCTCGAGCAGGCGCTCGACGACGCCCGCCCCGACGACGACCCGCCCGAGGGCCCGGACGACGGCGGCGGCACCCCGCCTCCCCCGCCGCTCGGCCCGTCTGGGGACGGCGGTGCGCCGGAGGCCCCGGGCGCCGACGACGGCACCGGGTCGTCCCCTCCCTCGACGGCACCCCGCGGGGAGGGTGGCGGCTCCGCCGAGGCCGCCCCGGCCCCCGACCGCGCCGCGGTGGCGCCCGGCGACCCGTTCCGCACCCGCCGCCTCGAGGTGCCCGGCATCGGCGCGGGCGTGGCCGGCCGGCGCTCGCGGGCACGAGGCGACCGCGGCCGCGTCGTCGGCGCGACCCGCCCGAGCGGCACGGTCACCCGGCTGCACCTGACCGGCACCGTGCTCGCCGCCGCGCCGCACCAGGTCGCCCGCGGCCGCACCGGCCCGGGACTGCGGATCGCCCGGGAGGACCTGCGCCAGGCCGTCCTGGAGGGCCGGGAGGGCAACCTCGTGCTCTTCGTCGTCGACGCCAGCGGCTCGATGGGCTCCCGCTCGCGGATGACCGCGGTCAAGGGCGCCGTGCTCTCGCTGCTGCTCGACGCCTACCAACGGCGGGACAAGGTCGGCCTGGTCACCTTCCGCGGCGCCGAGGCCGAGCTGGCGCTGCCGCCGACCTGGTCGGTGGAGGCCGCCGCGGCCCGGCTCACCGCGCTGCCCACCGGCGGGCGCACCCCGCTCGCCGCCGGGCTGCTGCGAGCGCACGAGACGCTGCGGGTCGAGCGGGTCCGCGACGCGCAGCGCCGCCCGCTGCTCGTCGTCGTCACCGACGGGCGGGCCACCGGTGCGCGCGGGTCCGCCGCCGTCGCCGACGCGCACGCCGCCGCAGCACTGCTGGCGGCGCAGGGGACGGCGGCCGTCGTCGTCGACTGCGAGTCCGGCCCGGTGCGCCTCGGGCTGGCCGGCGCGCTCGGGACGGCGCTGGGCGCGCAGACCCTGCGCCTGGAGGAGCTGGCCGCCGAGTCGCTGGCCGCCACGGTGCGCTCGCTGCGGGAGGTCGCCTAGTGAGCGAGCGTGCGAGCTCACCGGTGAGCACAGCGCCCCGAGGCACTCGGCCGACGAGCGCCAGCGAGGAGGACTAGTGCCCCAGGGACAGGTCTCGGTCGTCCCGCAGGACGGGCTGACGACGAGACAGCGGCGCAACCGGCCGCTGCTCGCCGTCCACACCGGGGAGATGAAGGGCAAGTCCACCGCCGCGTTCGGCATGGCGATGCGGGCGTGGAACCAGGGCTGGTCGATCGCGGTCTACCAGTTCGTCAAGAGCGCGAAGTGGCGGGTCGGCGAGGAGAACGCGCTGACCGCCCTGGGCCGGCTGCACGAGCAGACCGGCGAGGGCGGGCCGGTGGTCTGGCACAAGATGGGGTCGGGCTGGAGCTGGTCGCGCCGTCAGGGCACCGAGGTCGACCACGCTGCCGACGCCGCCGAGGGCTGGGCGCAGATCAAGCGCGACCTCGCCGCCGAGGCGCACCGCTTCTACGTGCTCGACGAGTTCACCTACCCGCTGAAGTGGGGTTGGGTCGACGTCGATGAGGTCGTGGAGACGCTGACGAACCGCCCGGGCAACCAGCACGTGGTGATCACCGGGCGGGACGCGCCGCGGGCACTCGTCGAGGCGGCGGACCTGGTCGTCGAGATGACCAAGGTCAAGCACCCGATGGACGCCGGCCAGAAGGGCCAGCGGGGGATCGAGTGGTGAACGCGGTGCGCCGTGACCGTCGGCGGGTGGCTGCCCGCGTCCGGCGTGTCGGCAGCCACCCGCCGATGATCACGGAGGGCCGCCCGTGACCCTGCCGCGCGTGGTCGTCGCCGCGCCGTCGAGCAACGCGGGCAAGACGTCGGTCGCCACCGGCCTGGTCGCCGCGCTCGCCGCCCGCGGCCTGACCGTCTCGCCGCACAAGGTCGGCCCCGATTACATCGACCCGGGCTACACCGGCCTCGCCGCGGGGCGGCCCGGGCGCAACCTCGACGCGGTGCTGGTCGGCGAGGAGCGGGTCGTCCCGCTGTTCCTGCACGGGGCCCGCGGCGCCGACGTCGCCGTCGTCGAGGGGGTCATGGGCCTGTTCGACGGCGCTACACGGCCGGGCCTGGAGCCGGGCTTCGCCTCCACCGCGCACGTGGCCCGGCTGCTGCGCGCGCCGGTGGTGCTGGTCGTCGACGCCTCGGCGCAGGCGCAGAGCGTGGCCGCGCTGGTGCACGGGTTCGCCACCTACGACCCGACGGTGCGGCTCGGCGGCGTGGTGCTCAACCGGGTCGGCAGCGACCGGCACGAGGAGATCCTGCGCGAGGCCCTCGGCGGCTCCGGCGTGCCGGTGCTGGGCGCGGTCCGCCGCATGGAGGCCCTCGGCACGCCGTCGCGGCACCTGGGCCTGGTGCCCGCCGCCGAGCGCTCGGCCGAGGCGCTGGCCACCGTCGGCCGGCTCGGCGAGGTGGTCGCCGGCGCGGTCGACCTGGACGCCGTCCTGCGGCTGGCCCGCACCGCGCCGGCCCTGGACGCCGTCCCGTGGGACCCCGCCGCGGAGGTCACCCCGGTCGAGCGCCGGCCGCGGATCGCCGTCGCCGGCGGTGCTGCCTTCACCTTCGGCTACGCGGAGAACACCGAGCTGCTCGAGGCCGCCGGTGCCGAGGTGGTGACCGTCGACCCGCTGCGCGACGAGGCGCTCCCCGAGGGGACGACGGGCCTGGTGGTCGGCGGCGGGTTCCCCGAGGTGCACGCCGCGGACCTCTCGGCGAACGATTCGCTGCGGGCGGACGTCGCCGCGCTCGCCGCCCGGGGCGCCCCGGTCGCTGCCGAGTGCGCCGGCCTGCTGTACCTGGCCCGGAGCCTGGACGGCGTCCCGATGTGCGGCGTCCTCGCCACGGACGCGGTCATGTCCGCGCGGCTGACCCTCGGCTACCGCGAGGCCGTCGCGCTCAGCGACTCGGTGCTCGCGCCGGGCGGCACCCGGGTGCGCGGCCACGAGTTCCACCGCACGGTCACCACCCCGGCCGCCGGGTCCGCGCCGGCCTGGCGGTGGGCGGGAGCGGAGCCGGAGGGGTTCGTGAGCGGGAGCGTGCACGCGTCCTACCTGCACCTGAACTGGGCCGGGTCCCCGGCCCTGGCCGAGCGGTTCGCGGCCGCCTGCGCGGCGGCAGCTCTTCCGGAAGGGGCACGGCATGCACATCGCTGAGGGGTTCCTGCCGGCGACGCACGCGGTCGGCTGGACGCTGGCCGCCGCGCCCTTCGTCGTCCACGGAGCCCGGCAGGTGGTCACCGAGGTGCGCGAGCGCCCGGAGAACACGCTGCTGCTCGGCGCGGCCGGCGCGTTCACCTTCGTGCTGAGCGCGGTGAAGCTGCCCTCGTTCACCGGCAGCTCCAGCCACCCCACCGGCACCGGGGCCGGCGCGGTGCTGTTCCGGCCGCCGGTGATGGCGCTGCTCGGCACCATCGTGCTGCTGTTCCAGGCGCTGCTGCTGGCGCACGGCGGGCTGACCACGCTGGGCGCCAACGCCTTCGCCATGGCGGTGGTCGGGCCGTGGGCCGGTTACGGCGCCTACCGGCTGGTCCGCCGGCTGGGCGGCGGGCTGCTCCCCGGGGTGTTCGCCGCGATGGCCGTCGCCGACCTCGCGACCTACGTCACGACGGCCGGGCAGCTCGCCCTCGCCCTGCCCGACGCCGAGACCGGGGTCGCCGGCGCGCTGGTCAAGTTCCTCTCCGTCTTCGCGCTGACCCAGGTGCCGTTGGCGGTCGGCGAGGGGCTGCTGGGCGTGCTGCTGTTTCGGACGCTCACCGTGAACGCCCGCCCCGAGCTGGAACGCCTCGGCCTGCTGGCGGCTGCGCCGGAGCCGACCCGGTGACCCGCTCCCGGCTGGTGACCGCGCTGCTGGTCCTCGGCGTGCTGGCGCTGGTCGCGCTGCCGCTGGTCCTCGACGGCGGGACGGCGGAGTTCGCCGGCACCGACGCCACGGCCGCCGAGCTCGCCGAGGAGCAGGGCGCGCAGCCGTGGTTCGAGTCGGTGTTCTCGCCGTCGTCGGCCGAGGTGGAGTCCGGGCTGTTCGCGTTGCAGGCGGCGCTCGGCGGCGGGGTGCTCGGCTACGTGCTCGGCCGGCTGCGCGGCCGTCGGCTGGCCGAGCGCTCGCGGGAGGACGGCGGGACGTGAGCGCCTCCGTCGGCCGTGACCACCGTCGGGTGGTCGTCCTCCCGCGGCGTGTCGGCAGCCACCCGACGGTGGTCATGGACGGTCCGGCATGACCGGGCTCGCCGTGGACGACGCGGCCTGGGCCAGCGCCTGGCGCCGCCGCTCCCCCGCCGACAAGCTGCTGCTCTGCGGTGGCCTGGTCGGGTGCGCGCTGGCGCTGCCGGCCTGGCCGGGGAGCGTGCTGGTCGGTCTCACCGCGGTCGTCCTCGCGCTCGGCCCGGCCCGGGTGCCCGCCCGCACGTTCGGCCGGGCGGTGCGCTGGCCACTGGCGTTCATCGCCGTCGGCGCGCTGACCTCGGTGGTCACCGTGGGCACCGGTGGCCTGGGCTGGGCGCCGGACGCCGCCGCCCGCGCCGGCTCGCTCGCCGGGCACGCGCTAGCCGGCAGCGCCGCGGTGCTGCTGCTGGCCACCACCACGCCGGTGTCGGACCTGCTGCCCGCGCTGCGCGGCCTGCGGGTGCCGGCGGCGGTGGTCGAGGTCGCGGCGGTCACCTACCGGCTGCTGTTCGTGCTGCTGGCGAGCCTGCACACCATCCGCGAGGCGCAGACGGCCCGGATGGGCTACTCGACGCCTGCCCGCGGCTGGCGCTCGTCCGGCGCGCTGGCCGCCGCGGTGCTCACCCGCTCCTGGGACCGCGCCCGCCGCATGCAGGAGGGGTTGGCCGGCCGGGGCATGGAGACGGGCCTGCGGGTGCTGCCCGAGGTGCTGCCGTCGTCCCGGGCCTTCCTCGCGGCCTCCGCCGCCGGGCTGGCCGCCATCGTCGCCGTCGGGCTGGCCGCATGAGCCACCGGACGCTGACCGCCGAGCGGCTGGTCGCCGGCTACGAGCGCGGCCGCCGGGTGCTCGACGGCGCCTCGCTCACCGTGCCGGCCGGGCGCCGGCTGGCGCTGCTCGGAGCCAACGGCTCGGGCAAGACCACCCTGCTGCGCTGCCTGTCCGGGGCGCTGGAGCCGGTCGCCGGGACGGTCGCGGTGGACGGGGAGCGGCTGCAGCACACCCGCCGCGGCCTGCGCGCGCACCGGCAGGAGGTGCAGCTGGTGCTGCAGGACCCCGACGACCAGCTGTTCAGCGCCTCGGTCGCCCAGGACGTCTCCTTCGGCCCGCTCAACCTGGGCCTGCCCGAGGACGCCGTCCGGGGGCGCGTCGCCGAGGCGCTCGCGCTGCTCGGCGTCGGGCACCTGGCCGGCCGGCCCACCCACCAACTCTCCTACGGCGAGCGCAAGCGGGTCGCGATCGCCGGCGCGGTGGCGATGCGGCCGTGCGTGCTGCTGCTCGACGAGCCCACCGCCGGGCTCGACCCGTCGGCGGTGGCCGAGGCGCTGGCCGCGCTCGAGCGGCTGCGGGCGTCGGGGTCGACCGTCGTCATGAGCACCCACGACGTCGACCTGGCGCTGCGCTGGGCCGACGACGTGGCCGTCGTCGTCGACCGCGCGGTGGTGCAGGGCGCGCCCGCCGAGGTGCTGGCCGACGACGCGCTGCTCGCCCGCGCCCGGCTCGACCGGCCGTGGGCGCTGACCGTCGGTGCCCGGCTGCGCTCGCTCGGCCTGTTGCCCGACGGCGCCCTCCCCCGCGACGTCGCCTCGCTGCTGGCCGCGTTGCCCGAGGGGGTGACCCCGTGATCGTCGTGGGCATCGGCGCGCGACCGGGGGTGAGCGTCGACGAGGTGCTGGCCGCCGTCGACGCCGTCCTGCCCGCCGGCGCGGAGGGCGTGCGGCTGGCCACCCTCGACGCCCGCGCCGCCGAGCCCGGCCTGGTCGAGGCGGCGGTCGCCCGGGGCTGGCCGGTCACCGGGCACCCTGCCGCCGCGCTGGCCGCCGTCACGGTGCCGTCGCCGTCCTCCCGGGTGGCCGCGGCCGTCGGGACGCCGTCGGTGGCCGAGGCCGCGGCGCTGCTGGACGGCGGGACGCTGCTGGTGGGCCGCACGGTCGTCGGCCGGGTGACCGTGGCGGTCGCCGTGAGCGGACAGGGGCGTGAGCATCGCAGCGAGGTACGAGCGAGGAGCGGAGCGCCCCGCGGGAGCGAACCGTGGACAGCGTGACGGATCTCGACCACCACGGGGACGCCGAGCTCGCCCCGGGCCTGGTCGACCTCGCGGTCAACGTGCGCGCCGGGACGCCGCCGTCGTGGCTGCGCGCCGTCCTGCACGAGGCGCTCGACGACGCCGCCGCGTACCCCGACGCGCGCCCGGCCCGCGCCGCGGTCGCCGCCGCGCACGGCCGGCCGGCCGACGAGGTGCTGCTCACCGCCGGCGCCGCCGAGGCGTTCACCCTGCTGGCGCGGGCGGTGCAGCCGGGCCGGGCGGTCGTCGTCCACCCGTCGTTCACCGAGCCGGAGGCCGCGCTGCGCGCCGCCGGGCACCCGGTCGAACGGCTGCTGCTCGAGCCGCCCGGGTACCTGCTGCGGGACGTCCCGGAGGACGCCGACCTGGTGGTGCTGGGCAACCCGACCAACCCGACGTCGGTGCTGCACCCGGCCGAGGACGTCGCCGCGCTGGCCCGGCCGGGGCGGGTGCTGCTGGTCGACGAGGCGTTCGCCGACACCGTGCCCGGTGAACCGGCGTCCCTGGCCGGGCGGCGCGACCTGCCCGGGCTGCTCGTGGTTCGCAGCCTGACCAAGACGTGGGGGCTCGCCGGCCTCCGGGTCGGCTACGCGCTCGGCCCACCGGAGCTGGTCGCGGCGCTGGCCACGCAGCAGCCGCACTGGCCGGTGTCCACCCCGGCGCTGGCCGCGCTCGTCGCCTGCACCACCCCCGCGGCACGCGCCGAGGCCGAGGCGGCGGCGCGCGCGCTGACCGGGGATCGAGCCGCGTTGCTGGCCGCGCTGCCGCCGGTTGTCGAGGTCGTCGCGGCGCCGCGGTCGTCGTTCGTGCTGCTGCGGGTGCCGGACGGCGCGCGGGTGCGAGCGGCGCTGCGGGACCGGGGCTGGGCGGTGCGCCGCGGCGACACCTTCCCCGGGCTGTCCCCCGACCACCTGCGGGTCGCCGTCCGCGATCCCGCCACCTCGGTGGCCTTCGCCGCCGACCTCGCTGCCATCCTGGACCCTGCGCTCCCCGTGACACCGGCGTTCCGGGACCTGCCCCGCATCCCCGAGGAGATCCGCTGAGCCGCCCCACGCCCCCCTCCAGCGACGCCCCCTTCGCCGGCACCCTGCTGGGCGACACGATCGCCGCGATCGCGCCCCGGGACGCCGCCGCCGAGCGCGCCGCCCGCGACCGGCTGGACCGGATGACCAAGCCGCCGGGCTCGCTCGGCGTGCTGGAGGACGTCGCCGCGCAGCTGTCCGGCACCGCCGGCACCTGCCCGCCTCCGCTCCCCACGCCGGCCGCGGTGGCGGTCTTCGCCGGCGACCACGGGGTGCACGCGCAGGGCGTCACGCCGTGGCCGCAGGAGGTCACCGCGCAGATGGTGGCCAACTTCGCCCGTGGCGGTGCGGTGGTCAACGCCTTCGCCGCGCAGCTCGGTGCCGACGTCGTCGTGGTGGACGTCGGGGTCGCGACGCCCTACGCGGTCGAGCCGAGCCCGGCGCTGCTGTCCCGCAAGGTCCGGCACGGCACCGACGACCTCGCCGTCGGCCCGGCCATGACGCTCGAGGAGGCTCAGCGGGCGGTCGAGGTCGGGATCGAGGTCGCCACCGAGCTGGCGGCGGAGCACAGCTGCCTGGTCACCGGCGACATGGGGATCACCAACACGACGGCGTCGGCGGCGCTGGTGTGCGCGTTCACCGGTGCGACGTCGGCCGCTGCCACCGGTCGCGGCACCGGTGTGGACGACCCGACGCTGGCCCGCAAGGTCGAGGTGGTCGCCCGCGCGACCACGCGGGTGCCCGAGCGGCCGTCGACGCCGGAGGCCGCGCTCGCCGCCCTCGCCGAGGTCGGCGGCCTGGAGCACGCGGCGCTGGCCGGGTTCGTGCTGGGTGCCGCGGCAGCGCGGGTGCCGGTGCTGCTGGACGGCGTGATCGCCGGGTCCGCGGCGCTGGTCGCGGCCGCGCTCTGCCCGGCGGCGCTGGAGCACGCGCTGGCCGGCCACACCTCCGCGGAGCCGGGACACGGCATCGCGCTGCGGGCCCTGGGCCTGCGGCCGCTGCTGGGGCTGGACCTGCGCCTGGGCGAGGGCACCGGCGCACTGCTGGCGCTGCCGCTGGTCGCCAGCGCGGCGCGGGCGCTGCGCGAGGTGGCGACGTTCGACTCGGCCGGTGTGACGGAGAAGTCGTGAGCGAGCTCGCGAGCTCACGCGTGGGCTCAGCAGCGCCGCTCGCGGCCGCGACGAGCGCCGGCGAGGAGCGATCGTGAGCGCCACCCCGGTCGACCCCGCGAGCGGGGTGGTCTACCCGGTCGGGCTGCGGCTGCTGGACCGGGAGGTGGTCGTCGTGGGCGGCGGGCAGGTGGCGCACCGCCGCGTCGCCGGGCTGCTGGAGGCCCGCGCCCGGGTCACGGTGGTCAGCCCCGAGGTGACGCCGGCGCTGGAGGCACTGGTCGGCCCGGGCGCGGTCACCTGGGTGCGCCGCCGCTACGAGGCGGGCGACCTGGACGGCGCGTGGTACGCGGTGGCCGCGACCGACGACCCCGTGGTCAACGCGGCGGTCGCCGAGGAGGCCGAGCGGTCGCGGGTGTTCTGCGCCCGCGCCGACGACCGGTCGGCGTCCAGCGTGTGGACCCCCGCGGTCGGACGGCAGGGCGACCTCGTCGTCGGCGTGCACGGCGGCGGCGACCCGCAGCGCGCGGTCGGTGTGCGGGACGCGGTGCTGGCCGGCCTGACCGACGGCACCATCCGCGACCACGCGGGGCGGGAGGCTCCCGGCGGGCGGCCGGGCTCGGTCGTCCTCGTCGGCGGCGGCCCCGGTGACCCCGGGCTGATCACCGTGCGCGGCCAGCAGGCGGTGTCGCAGGCCGACGTCGTCCTCGCCGACCACCTCGCGCCGCAGTCGCTGCTGGCCTCGCTGCCGGCCGACGTGGAGGTCATCGACGCCTCGAAGCTGCCGCGCGGCCGGTACATGGCGCAGGAGCAGATCAACGCGCTGCTGGTCGAGCACGCCCGGGCCGGGAAGCGGGTGGTGCGGCTCAAGGGCGGCGACCCGTTCGTCTTCGGCCGCGGCATGGAGGAGCTCGAGGCCTGTGTCGCCGCGGGCGTGCCGGTGGAGGTGGTGCCCGGGGTGACCAGCGCGATCGGCGTTCCCGGGCTGGCCGGCATCCCGGTCACCCACCGCGGACTGACCCACGAGTTCGTCGTCGTCTCCGGGCACGTGCCGCCGGGTCACCCGCAGTCCCTCGTCGACTGGGCGGCACTGGGCCGGCTGCGCGGCACCATCGTCGTCCTGATGGGCGTCGACACCGCACCGGCGATCGCCGCGGCGCTGGTCGAGCACGGCCGCGCGCCGGAGACGCCGGTGGCCGTCGTCGCCGACGGCTCGACGCCGACCCAGCACGCGGTGCGCACCACGCTCGCCGGTTTGGGGAAGACCCTGGCCGACGAGGGCATCCGCCCGCCTGCCGTCTGGGTGGTCGGCGAGGTCGTGCGGCTGACCGCGGGGCTCGCGCACCCGCGCTGACGCCCGCGACCCCGCCTGGCGTTCCTGCGGAGACGCCCGAAGGCTCTACCGTGAGGTGGCGCGGTCCCGTGTCCGGCGTTCCCGCGGGAACGTCAGCGGCCGGCCGGGACGGCGCGGTCGCGGAGCAGCCGGACCACCGCCTGCGGGTCGTCGGCCCAGAAGGCGACGCGGGCCACCGGCTCGTCCTGCCCGGCCACCGGCACCGGCGGGTCGAAGCGCAGTTCCACGTCCGTGTCGCCCATGACCGAGAGCACCAGCCGGTCGCCGTTCCGGACGACGGTCCGCCCGTGCTCGGACTCCGTGCTGCGCCGGGCCGAGACCAGGCCGGCCAGCGGGACGGCGATGGGGTGCAGGTGCCCGGAGCGCAGCACCAGCTCGCCGTCGCGCAGCACGTGCGGGTGCTGGAACAGCGACAACCCGGAGCCGAGCACCCGGACCAGCCCGTAGAACGACACGACCAGCAGGACCCACCGCGCGATCTCCCACGGCAGCAGCACGTGGACGACCGCCGTCTCCAGCACGCCGAGGGCGGTCACCGCGCCGAGGACCAGGCCGAAGCGGCCGGCGTAGGGCAGCGGCACGTCGTCCGGCCCGACGGCCGAGCGGCGCCGGACGGCCCACCACAGCGCCCGGATCACCCCGGCCTCCGCGCGGACCAGCCGGAGGAGCACCGGTGGCCAGACGGCCTCCGCTCCCGCCACGAGACCCGTGCGCCGGCCAGCACCACGCTGCCGCGTCGCCCGGTACGCCCGGCGGAAGGCGGCCGCCTCGACGACCAGGACGACGGCGAAGAGCGCCTCCAGGACCAGCGCCACGACGATGCCGGTCCGCAGCGACAGCACTCCGGACAGGGCCAGCGCGACGTCCACCAGCGGGATGACCAGCGCCAGCCATGATCCTCGACGGCGTCATGCCGGGCGGAGCGGCAGGGTGGCTGACCGCGGTCTGGGTGCTCCTGCTGGGGATGGCGGCGACGATGCCGCTGGGCATGGTGCTGCTGGGTGCCGTGCTGCCGAACGTCCAGAAGCTCAGCAGCTGGGGCATGCTGCCCGCCCTGCTGCTGACCGCCATCTCGGGGATCTTCTTCCCGGTGCAGGCGCTGTGGGGCTGGGTGCAGGCGGTGGCGCAGGTCTTCCCGGTCTACTGGCTCGGGCTGGGCATGCGTTCGGCGTTCCTCCCCGAGGCCGCCGCCGCAGTCGAACTGACGGGGTCGTGGCGCACCGGGCACGTCGCCGTCGTGCTCACCGCCTGGGCGGTCGCGGGCCTGCTGGTGACCCCGGTGGTGCTGCGCCGGATGGCCCGCCGGCAGTCCGGCTCCCAGGTCGCCGCCGCCCGCGACACGGCCGGCCAGTGGGTGCGGTGAGCGGCGACAAGTCCGGGGACGCCGTCTACAACCGGATCGCGCTGCTGCGCGCCGAGCAGGGCGTCACCCGACGCGAGCTCGCCGACGCCCTCGGCGTGCACTACCAGACGGTCGGCTACCTGGAGCGCGGCGAGTACAACCCCAGCCTGCACCTGGCGCTGCGCATCGCCGAGTTCTTCGGCCTGCCGGTCGAGGTGGTCTTCTCCACGCGACCCTTCCCGCGGATCAGCGACGCAGGGACCCCGGAACCGCCCGCGGCCGCCGGGTAGGCGCCGGTCAGCCGACGTCGACGACGGGGGGCGTCATGCCGACGGTATAGGACGCCATCGACAGCGAGCCGTCGGTGAACCCGTCGACCAGTAGCTCCGCCGTCGTGCCGGTCGCCCCCGCGATCCCGGCGACGTAGAGCAGCGGCAGGAGGTGCTCGGGGGTGGGGACGGCGAGGGTGGCGTCCGGGTGCCCGTCGAGGGCGGCGACCTCGGTCGGCCGCTCCAGCATCAGCTCGCGCACCCGCTCGTCGAAGCGGTGCGCCCAGTCGTACCCGCTGTCGGGCATCGTGCGGCTCACCGCGGCCAGGTTGTGGACGACGTTGCCGCTGCCGATCACCAGCACGCCGTCCTCCCGCAGCGGCGCCAGCGCGGCGCCCAGCCGCAGGTGGTGGTCGGCCGGCTCGAGCGCGTTGACGGACAGCTGCACCACCGGCACGTCGGCGTCCGGGAAGGCGTGCCGCAGCACCGACCAGGCACCGTGGTCGATGCCCCAGCTGTCGAGGTCGGCGCCGACCCACGTCGGGTGGACGACGTCGGCGACCTCCTCGTACAGCTCGGGCAGTCCGGGTGCCCCGTAGTCGACGTCGTAGAGCTCGCGTGGGAAGCCGTAGAAGTCGTGGATGGTGCGCGGCCGGGGCATCGCGGTCATCGCGGTGGCGTGCAGGTACCAGTGCGCCGAGACGACGAGGATCGCCCGCGGCCGTGGCACCGCCTGGCCGAACACGCGCCAGGCCCGCGTGTAGCGGTTGTCCTCGATGGCGTTCATCGGGTTGCCATGGCCGAGGAACGCAGCCGGCATCACCGTCACGCCGCGATCCTCTCCCGCACGCGCGGGGCGTGCGACACCGGGACGATCACCCGGCGTCGGTTCCGGTGGTCACCCGGCGTCCGTCGCAGCGGTCACCCGGCGTTGGAGGTCGGCGGCTCCCGCCGCAGCGCCGGGGACAGCCGTCGCGCACCCGGCCCCTCCGCGCCGGCGACGTCGCCGGGGTTGTACAGACCGCACCGGGTCAGCGACAGGCAGCCGCAGCCGATGCAGGACGACAGCCCGTCCCGCAGCTGCACCAGCGCCGCGATCCGCTCGTCGAGCCGCTCCCGCCAGGACTCCGAGAGCCGGGCCCAGTCGCGGCCCGACGGCGTCCGCCCGTCCGGCAGCGTGGCCAGCGCCTCGCGGATCTCCGGCAGCGTGAGCCCGACGTTCTGCGCGGCGCGGACGAACGCCAGCCGGCGCAGCACGCTGCGGGGGAAGCGCCGGGCCCCGCCGGCCGTGCGGGTGGCGGTGACCAGGCCCTGCGCCTCGTAGTAGCGCAGCGCGGAGACGGCCATCCCCGACCGCTCGGCCACCTGCCCGATGGTCAGCCCGTCCACGACGCCTCCCCTTGACCTCAAGTCGGCTTGAGGCTCGACGGTAGCGCCATGACACCTTCCACCGCACTCGTCACCGGCGCCTCCCGTGGGCTCGGCGCCGCCCTCGCCGAGGCCCTGAACCGCCGCGGCTGGCGGCTCGTCGTCGACGGCCGCGACCCCGACCGGCTGGCGGCCGGCGTCGCCGCGCTCCCCCGGCCCGACCTGGTCACCGCCGTGGCCGGCGACGTCGCCGACCCCGCCCACCGGGCCGCCCTCGCCGCTGCCGTCCCCGGCCGGCTCGACCTGCTGGTCAACAACGCCAGCGAGCTCGGCCCCACCCCGCTGCCCCGGCTGGCGGAACTGCCGCCCACGGCCCTCGAGCGGGTGCTGGCGGTCAACACCGTCGCCCCGCTCGCCCTGGTCCAGGCGGTGCTGCCGGCGCTCGAGCGGGCACGCGGGGTGGTGCTCGACGTCAGCAGCGACGCCGCGGTCGAGGCCTACGAGGGGTGGGGCGGCTACGGCGCCAGCAAGGCCGCGCTCGACCGGCTGAGCGCCGTCCTCGCCGTCGAGCACCCCGGCCTGCGGGTGTACGCCGTCGACCCGGGCGACATGGCCACCGACATGCACCGCGCGGCCGACCCCGGCGCGACCGGGCTGCCGGAGCCCGCGGCCGTCGTCCCGGCGCTGCTGCGGCTGATCGACGGCGACCTGCCCAGCGGCCGCTACCGGGTGGCCTCCCTGCAGGGTCCCGCCGCGAGCCTGCGAGCGGCGGGGGGCAGCGAGGTCCTTCCACTGGCTGCCGAGGCCGTCCGATGACCGCCTTCACCATGGGCGCGGAGGCGAGCGCACCGCCGGAGCGCCGGGGCCTGGCCCGCGACGGCGTCCGGCTGATGGCGGTCCGGCCGGGCGGCACCACCGAGACGACCTTCCGTGACCTGCCCGAGCTGCTCGAGCCCGGCGACCTCGTCGTCGTCAACACCTCGGCCACGCTGCCGGCGCGCCTCGACGCCCGGCGGGCCGACGGCGTCCGCGCCCCGCTGCACGTCTCCACCGCGCTGGACGACGGCGACTGGGTCGTGGAGCTGCGCCGTCCGGACAACGACGGCCCGGACCGTGGTGTGGAGCCCGGCACGGTGCTCGACCTGCCGGGCAGGGTCCGGCTGCGGCTGCTCGAGGGCTTCCCCGCCCCGGCGCGGGCGTCGCGGCTGTGGCGGGCCCGCCCCGATCCGGACGTCGCCGTGGCCGAGCTCCTGCGGCGGCACGGCACGCCCATCCGCTACGGCCACCTCAGCGCCGCGGTCCCGCTGGCCGAGGCGCAGAACGTCTACGCCACCGAGCCCGGCAGCGCGGAGAACGCCAGCGCCGGGCGGCCGTTCACCGACCGCGTGCTGGTGCGGCTGATGGCCCGCGGGGTCCCCGTCGTCCCGGTGGTGCTGCACGCCGGCGTCTCCAGCCCCGAGCTGCACGAGCCGCCGATGCCGGAGCGCTACCGGGTGCCCGAGGTCACCGCCCGGCTGGTGAACGCCACCCGCGCGGCCGGGAGCCGGGTCGTCGCCGTGGGGACGACGGTCACCCGCGCGCTGGAGACGGCGACCGGCGAGGACGGCGTCACCCGCGCCGCGGCCGGCTGGACCGACCTCGTGCTGGGCCCCGACCGTCCGGCCCGCGCCGTCTCCGGCCTGCTCACCGGGCTGCACGCGCCCGACGCCAGCCACCTGCTGCTGCTCGAGGCGGTGGCCGGCCGCGAGTTGGTGGACGAGGCCTACGCCCGGGCCGCCGCGGGCGGGTACCTGTGGCACGAGTTCGGCGACACGATGCTGTTCCTCCCGTAGCGGCTACGGCGCGGAGCCGAGGGCGGCGCGTCCGGGTACGGGCGCCGGGGTCCCCGGTCCCGGCGGTGTCTCCGGCGCGCGTCGGTCGACCCCGCGCTCCGGTGGCGGCCCGCCATCCGGGGAACGAGGCTGAGGACGCCGGAGCAGACGGTGCCACCCGGGTTTCGGGAGACGCACATGCCAGGGACGTGGCTGCTGGGCAGCGAGGTCGCGCAGGACGGGAACCGCGACGGGGACGGCGGACCGGACGGCGCCCGCGCGGTGCTGCTCGGCCTGCGGGACGGCGGGCGCGGCGCGGCCGACCCGCTCGACGAGCTGGAGCGGCTGGCCGAGACCGACGGGGTGGCCGTCGTCGGCCGGCTGGTGCAGCCCCGCGACCGGCCCGACCCGGCGACCTACCTGGGGTCGGGCAAGGTGGCCGAGCTCGCCGACCTGGTGCGCGACCGCGACGCCGGCCTGGTCATCGCCGACGGCGAGCTCTCCCCCGCGCAGGTGCGCAACCTCGAGGAGCGGCTCGGCGCGCGGGTGGTCGACCGGACGGCGCTGATCCTCGACATCTTCGCCCAGCACGCGCGCAGCTCCGAGGGCAAGGCGCAGGTCGAGCTGGCCCAGCTGGCCTACCAGCTGCCGCGGCTGACCGGGCACGGCGTGGAGATGTCCCGGGTCGGTGGCGGGCGCACCGCGGGCGGCGCGGGCATCGGCGTCCGCGGCCCCGGTGAGCAGCAGCTGGAGTCGCGCCGTCGGCACCTGCGGCGGCGGATGACGCTGCTGCGCCGGCAGGTGCAGGACACCGCACGGCGGCGGGAGCGCACCCGCTCGCGGCGGCGCCGCAACCGGGTGCCCTCGGTGGCGCTCACCGGCTACACCAACGCCGGGAAGTCGGCGCTGCTGAACCGGCTCGCCGGCGCCGACGTCCTGGTGCAGGACGCGCTGTTCGCCACGCTCGACCCGACGGTCCGCCGCACCCGGACCCCCGACGGCCGGCCGTACACCCTCACCGACACCGTCGGGTTCGTCCGCCACCTGCCGCACCAGCTGGTCGACGCCTTCCGCTCCACCCTCGAGGAGGTCGTCGACGCCGACCTCGTGCTGCACGTCGTCGACGCCTCCGCGCCCGACGCCATGGACCAGGTGACCGCCGTGCGCGGGGTGCTCCACGAGATCGGCGCGCGCGACCACCCCGAGCTGCTGGCGCTCAACAAGGTGGACGTCGCCCCGGAGGGCTGGCTGGCCGCGCTGCGGGCGGCCTATCCCGACGCCGTCCCGGTGTCCGCGCTGACCGGCGAGGGCGCCGAGGAGCTGCGCCGGGCGATCGGGGAGCGGCTGGACTGATCAGCGCATCCGCGCGGCGGTGTCCTCGAGCAGCACCTCGCGCTCGGCGGCCGGGCGGCGCGGGCAGGAGGTGCACAGCGGCTCGGGCGGCAGCCGGTAGAGGAGGCAGCACGACACCCGCCGGGTGAAGCGGACGCCGGCGACGTCGACGTAGCGGGGCACCGGGAGCGGCGGTCCGACAGCGGCCGCCAGCGGCGCGGCCAGCGCGGTCACCCGCCGCTCCTCCCCCAGCGCCCGGCCCAGGGCCAGCAGCCGGTTGGCCAGCGAGTCGGCGGCGATCGCCCAGAGCGGCCGTGCGCGCATGCGGCCGGCCGCGGCCACGACGTCGACCACCTCGGCGAGGGCGTCCCGGAGCTCCGCGGCGGTGTCCCCGCCGGGCGCAGACGACGTGGCGGCCACCAGCGTCCCGCCCGCCAGCAGCGCCACGGAGGTGTCGGCCAGCCGGGCCGACAACGGCCGCCCGGTGACCAGCCCGGCCAGCACGGGGGTGAGCAGCACCGAGGACGCCGAGTACCACCACACGGTGGCCAGCACCCGCCGGTCGTCGGAGGCGTACCGCGCCCCGAGCGCGGCCAGCCGCGCGCTCGTCCAGTCGGCGTCGGCGAGCAGCGCGGCCGGGACGGCGACCGCGGACGGGGGCGCCAGCAGGCCGAGCGCCGCCGCGCCCGGCACCCGGGCGGCCACCGCCGCCTGCACGCCCGCCGTCACCCCGCCAGTCTGGCGGCCGGGCGCGGCCCGGACCACGCGCTCCGCCGCGCCCACGTTGCGCCGGGCAGACGGAATGCGTCGTGGGCCATACGGTGTGGCAGACAACACTCCGCGTCGCGCCGCTGCCGGGACGCCGGGTGCCGACCGCGACGACCGGACACAGGACAGGCGTCGACGACGACGCCACGGAGCAGGAGGAGTCGCATGAGCGAGTCGACCGAGCTGGAGGGCCGCCGGTTCCCGGCGCCGGAGCAGTTGGCGGCACAGGCCAACGTGGGTCCCGACGCCTACGAGCGGGCGGCGCAGGACCGGCTGGGCTTCTGGGCGGAGGCAGCCGACCGGCTGAGCTGGGCGCAGAAGTGGGACGAGGTCCTGGACTGGAGCAACCCGCCGTTCGCCAAGTGGTTCGTCGGCGGCAAGCTCAACGTCGCCTACAACTGCGTCGACCGGCACGTCGAGGCCGGCCACGGCGAGCAGGTCGCCTACCACTGGGAGGGCGAGCCGGGCGACACCCGGACGATCACCTACGCCCAGCTCAAGGACGACGTCTGCAAGGCCGCGAACGCCCTGCTGGAGCTGGGTGTACAGGCCGGCGACCGGGTCGCCATCTACATGCCGATGATCCCGGAGGCGGTCGTCGCGATGCTGGCCTGCGCCCGCATCGGCGCCGTCCACATGGTGGTCTTCGGCGGGTTCTCCGCCGACGCGCTGGCCAGCCGGATCACCGACTCCGGTGCCGTCCTCGTCGTCACCTCCGACGGCGGCTACCGGCGCGGCTCACCCAGCGCGCTCAAGCCCGCGGTGGACGACGCGGTCGCACGCACCGAGAGCGTCCGCAACGTGCTCGTGGTCCGGCGCACCAAGCAGGACGTCGAGTGGAGCGAGGGCCGCGACCTGTGGTGGCACGACGTCGTCGACCGGCAGTCGACGGAGCACACGCCCGAGGCGTTCGACGCCGAACACCCGCTCTACATCATGTACACGTCGGGGACGACGGCCTCGCCCAAGGGCATCCTGCACACCTCCGGCGGCTACCTCACCCAGGTCGCCTTCACGCACTGGGCGTCCTTCGACCTCAAGGCCGACACCGACGTCTTCTGGACCTCCGCCGACATCGGCTGGGTCACCGGCCACAGCTACATCGTCTACGGGCCGCTGGCCAACCGGGCGACCTCGATCATGTACGAGGGGACGCCGGAGACGCCGCACCGCGGCCGCTGGTTCGAGCTCATCGAGAAGTACAAGGTCACGATCATGTACACGGCCCCCACGGTGATCCGCACCTTCATGAAGTGGGGGGAGGACATCCCGGCCGGGTTCGACCTGTCCTCGCTGCGGCTCCTCGGCTCGGTCGGCGAGCCGATCAACCCCGAGGCCTGGCTCTGGTACCACAAGAACATCGGCGGCGGCCGGTGTCCGATCGTGGACACCTGGTGGCAGACCGAGACCGGTGCCCACATGATCAACCCGCTGCCCGGCGTGACCGCCCTCAAGCCCGGCTCGGCGCAGACCCCGTTCCCCGGCATCTCGGCCAAGGTCGTCGACGACGAGGGCAACGAGCTCGGCGACGACTCGAGCGGGCTGCTGGTGCTCACCGAGCCCTGGCCGTCGATGCTGCGGACCATCTGGGGGGACGACGACCGCTACGTCGACACCTACTGGTCGCGGTTCGGCAAGGAGGTCTACTTCGCCGGGGACGGCGCCAAGAAGGACGCCGACGGCGACATCTGGCTGCTCGGCCGGGTGGACGACGTCATGAACGTGTCCGGGCACCGCATCTCCACCACCGAGGTCGAGTCCTCGCTGGTCGCGCACCCCACCGTCGCCGAGGCGGCGGTCGTCGGCGCCAGTGACCCGACCACCGGCCAGGGCATCGTCGCCTTCGTCATCCTCCGCGGGAACGCCGAGGACTCGGGCGACGAGCTGGTCCAGCAGCTGCGCACCCACGTGGCCAAGGACATCGGTCCGATCGCCAAGCCGCGCCAGATCATGGTCGTGCAGGAGCTGCCCAAGACCCGCTCCGGCAAGATCATGCGCCGGCTGCTGAGGGACATCGCCGAGAACCGCGAGCTCGGTGACGTCACGACGCTCACCGACTCCTCGGTGATGAACCTGATCAAGGACAAGCTGCCGGCGTCCTCCTCGGAGGACTGAGGGAGGACCCCCCTGCTCCGCCACTCGTAAGAGGACCCCGTCCTCCTCACCGAGGAAGGATCCTCCTGCCCCCCCACCGTTCGCAGGCTCACGGCGGGGCCCTGCAGGAGGGCCGGCGGCGAGCCTCTGGACGGGGCCGGGCGGGACCCTGCAAAGGGACCGTTCCAGCACGTCGCCCGGGGCCGGTGGCGGCAGCACGCCCCTCGGGGAGGCTCTGCAGAGGGCCTCCCCGAGCGGCGTGGGGGAGCCACCGAAGCGCGCGCTCGGTGATCATGGGGCACGATCTCCCCAGGTGGGTCCGCTCGCGTCGGGCGGCCCGCCATCCGCCCGTCGACCCCAGGAGGTGCCCCTCGTGGCCCACAGCGCATCGTCGAACCCGTCCGGGGCACGGAGCACCACCCGCACGGAGGAGCCCTCCGTCGGCGCCCTGGTGCAGAGCGCCATGGCCGACGTCTCGACGCTGATCCGCAGCGAGATCGAGTTGGCCAAGGCCGAGGTCGGCAAGTCGGCGAAGAAGGCCGGGATCGGGGCCGGGGCCTTCGGCGCGGCCGCAGTCCTGCTCGCCTTCTCCGGCATCTTCCTGTTCGTCACCATCGCCGAGTTCCTCACCTGGTTGGGGCTGGAGCGGTGGATCTCCTACCTGATCGTGTGGCTGCTGCTGGTGGTGCTGGCCGGCATCGCCGCCCTCGTGGGTCGCAGTTCGCTGAAGAAGATCGAGAAGCCCGAGCGGACGATCGAGACGCTGCGCGACCTGCCCGAGGTCATCCACCGCGAGGCGCCCGGCCAGCGTCGCCGTGAGGTGCCAACCGTCAGCAACGGCCGCGTGCAGCTGCGCGGCAGCGAGAACTACACCGTCTGAGCGGGCGCCCCCGCGCGCCCGCACCGGTGAGCACCCCCGACACCGAGCGACCGGACGCGACCAGCGTCCTGCTCCCCGGCCCCTGGACGCACCGCGACCTGTCGGCCAACGGCGTCCGGCTGCACGTCGCCGAGGCCGGCGAGGGCCCGCTGGTGCTGCTGCTGCACGGGTTCCCGGAGTTCTGGTGGGCCTGGCGGGCACAGCTGCCGGCCCTGGCCGCGGCCGGCTTCCGCGCCGTCGCGCCCGACCTGCGCGGCTACGGCGGCAGCGACAAGCCCCCGCGCGGCTACGACCTGCCGACCGCGGCCGCCGACGTCGCCGCACTGGTCCGCGCGCTGGGCGAGCGCGACGCCGTCGTGGTCGGCCACGACTGGGGTGGGCTGGTGGCCTGGACGATGGCCGCGCTGCACCCCCGCAGCGTCCGCCGGCTGGCCGTGCTCTCCATGGCCCACCCGCGGCAGCTGCGTGCCGCGCTGGCCGACCGGGCGCAGCGGAAGGCGCTGCGCCACATCCTCGGCTTCCAGGTGCCCCGCCTGCCCGAGCGGCGGATGACCCGGGCCGACGACGACCCGGTGGCCGACCTCATGCGCCGCTGGGCCGGGCCCGCGTGGACCGCCACCGCCGGTTTCGCCGAGGCGGTGTCCCGGTACCGGTCGGCCGCCCGCATCCCGCAGGCGGCCTACGGCTCGATGGAGTACTTCCGCTGGGCCGGCCGCTCCCAGCTGCGCCCCGACGGGCTGCGCTACGCCCGCCGGATGGCCGCTCCGGTGACCGCGCCGACGCTGCAGCTGCACGGCGTGCTCGACCCCTGCGTGCTGCCGTCGTCCGCCCGCGGGTCGGGCCGCTACGTGGCCGGCGCCTACCAGTGGCGGGAGCTGCCCGGCGTAGGACACTTCCCGCACGAGGAGGTACCGGGGGAGGTCAACGCGGCCCTGGTCGGCTGGGCCCGGTGACGGACTTGCGAGGGGTGGGGAGGACGGGGTCCTCTCACTCGCAGGCGCCGGTCGCCACCGCGGACGACGAGGCCTGGCCGGTGACGGCCGCGCCCTCGACCTGCTCGTAGGTGAGCGCGTAGCCGGTGAGCGGGTCGTCGATGGCCGAGGCGAAGACGACGCCGAGCACCTGACCCTGCGGGTCGAACAGCGGACCGCCGGAGTTGCCCGCGCGCACCTCGCCGTAGAGCGCGTAGACGTCGCGGACCACGGTTTCCTCGTTGCGGAAGTCCGGGCCGCTGATGTCGGTGTGGTCGCGTACCCGCGCCGGCCCGACGAACAGCCCACCGCCGCCGGGGTAGCCCATGATGATCGCGTCGTCCCCGGAGTCGGCGGGCTCCGGCGCGAAGGTCAGCGGCACCTGCGGCAACCCGGGGACGGAGAGCACCGCGACGTCGGTCGCCTCGTCCACGTACACCGGGATGGCCTCGTACTCCTCGCCCTCCGCGGCCACGACCGGGTCGCTCACGCCGGCGAGCACGTGCGCGTTGGTCATGACCCGCTCCGGCGCGTAGACGAAGCCGGAGCCGTCGATCTGCCGGGAGCACGACGGCGCGACGCCGCTGATCTGCACCACCGAGCCCTGCACGGAGCTCACCACGGGGCTCTCCCGCAGCGCCTGGTCCGGGGCGGCGACGTCGGGGACCTGCGTGGGGGTCAGCGGGTCCAGGACGTCGGGCAGCCCGTTGTGGTCGATGGCCTCCCGGAGCGAGTCGTAGACGCCTCGCACGCCGGCGGGGACGCTGCGGTCGACCGCCTGCACCAGCGCCGACTGCTTCACCTGGCTGGCGACCTGGGGGAACGGCGCGTTGGCCAGCGGCGTGGCCACCATCCAGGCGACGAGCAGCACCGCGAGCGCCGACAGCACCGCACCGGCCACCGAATCGACGACCTCGGCCGGTTGCCACGTCACGCGTCGGCGCACCGCCCGGCCGATGGCGCCGGCCAGCACCTGCCCGAGGAGTGCCGCGGCGAGGACGACGACCAGCGCGGCGAAGACCCGGGTGGTCGCCGTCCCGTCGAGGCGGTCGGCCACCGGACGGGACAGCTGGGCACCGAGCACCGCGCCGCCGAAGAAGCCGAAGAAGGAGGTGGCCGAGACGATGACGCCCTGGCGGAACCCGGAGAAGGCGAAGACCAGTGCGAGTCCGATGAGGACGAGGTCGACGATCGACATGCCGGTGGTCAACCGCTGACCGTCATGGTGCCGAACTGCTGCAGCTGGGTGTGGAAGCTGCACTCGAAGCCGTACTCACCGGGCGTGGTCGCGGTGAACTCGACGGTGCGGGTCTCCCCCGGCGTCAGCAGCGGGATCTCCGGGTCGATCGGCGCGGGGCCGTCGTCCGGGGTGAAGCGGAAGTTGTGCGTCATCTGCTCGGCGACGTTGACCACGGTGAGCCGCACCGGGCCGGGCGCGACGGTGAACGTGCTGGGGGTGAAGACGTAGTCGTCCTGCGTCTGCAGGGTGACCTCCTGGACGCCGTCGGGCGCCGTCGTCACCGTGCCCAGCGCCGGACCGGACGACGGTGCCGCCTCCTGCCCGGCCGTCCCCCCGCCGCCACCGCAGCCGGTGAGGACGGTGACGGCCAGCACTCCCCCGGCGAGCAGCGCGCCGCCGCGTCGCGACATCCCCAGCCCCCTCATCGCGGGGGAACGGTACTTGCCGGAGGGCCGTCAGGTGCGGGGTCGGCGACCGTCGGCGCGGCGGCGTCCTCGTCGTCCGTGGGATCGAGGGTGCCGGGCAGCTGCGGGCGGCGGGCACCGAGCGCCGGCAGCGGCCGCACGTCCGTCGCGTCCCAGGGCCGGGCCAGCCCGGCCGCCTCGAGGATCGCGTCGAGCAGGCCGCCGGTGAAGCCCCAGACGACCATGCCGGCGACGCCGAACGCCGGGCCGACGTAGCCCGACGGGTGGCGGATCCGGAAGCGGTTGGCCGGGTCGGCGAGGTCGGCCAGCGGCACCCGTGCCACCCGGGCGACCTCGCGCGGGTCGCCGACGGTGACGTCGCGCGGGTCGTCCCACCAGGCCACGACCGGCACCACGAGGTTGTCCGAGGGCCCGAGGAACAGCTCCGGCAGCGTGGCCAGCACGCGGACGCCGTCCGGGTCGATGCCCGCCTCCTCCTCGGCCTCCCGCAGCGCGGTGCCCACGGGGTAGTCGTCACCGGGGTCGGCGCCGCCGCCGGGGAAGGCCGGCTGCCCGGCGTGGGTGCGCAGGTGCGCGGACTTCTCGATCAACAGGACGTCGGCGCCGCGTGGACCCTCGCCGAAGAGGATCAGGACCGCCGAGCGGCGGGCGGTCGCCGTCGGCCGGGGCATCCGGTGGCGCAACGGCAGGTCGTCGCCCACGTCGAGCAGCCGGCGCAGGTACTCCGGCAGCGCGGCGCCGGGCGTGGCCGCGTCAGTCACAGCGTCACCCCGAGGTGCTCGGCGACCAGGCCCTCCAGCTCGGCGACGTCGGCCACGGGGCCCACCTGGACGTGCGCGATCCCGCCGTCGGCGTCGAGGAGGTAGGTGTAGGGCAGCGCGCCCAGGCCCAGCTCGGCCATCAGCTCCCCCTCCCCGTCGAAGGCGCTGGGGAAGGTGGCGCCGGCGTCCGCGGCGAAGGAGGCCGCCTGCGGAGCGCCGTCCCGGCTGATCACGCCGACCACCGCCAGCCGGTCCCCGCCGGCGTCGGCCAGCTGCTGCACCAGCGGCAGCTCCTCCCGGCAGGGACCGCACCAGCTGGCCCACAGGTTCACCACGGTGGGTACGCCGGGCGCCCGGCCGAGGTCGAGCGAGCCCCCACCGGGGCAGGCGAGGTCCAGGGCCGGCAGCGTATCCGCGCCCTCCGCCGGCCGGTCGGGCTGCTCCGGGCACGCCCCGAGGACCGTCAGTGGGTCGGGGGACGGCGACGCCGCGGCGCCGTCGGGCTCCTCCGTCGCGTCCGCGGTGCACCCGGCCAGCGCCAGCCCCAGCGCCAGCACGCCGGCCGCCGTCCTGTCGCCGGTGCTCATTCGGTGTCGGAGGCGGCCGGGGTCTTGACCAGCTTCGTGGCGACCTCCGGGTCGGTCGGGCCGATGCCGTACGACGGGCACCACCGGGCCAGGCCGCACGCGCCGCAGGCCGCCTTCTTGGCGTGGCACACCCGCCGGCCGTGGAAGATCACCCGGTGGCTGAACATGGTCCACTCGCGCTTGGGGATCAGCTCGGCGACCTCGGCCTCGACCCTGACCGGGTCCTCCTCCGCCGTCCAGCCGAACCGCCGGACCAGCCGGCCGAAGTGGGTGTCGACGGTGAGCCCGGGGACGTCGAAGGCGTTGCCCAGGACGACGTTGGCGGTCTTGCGGCCCACGCCGGGCAGGGTGACCAGGTCGGCCATGCGGCCCGGGACCTCGCCGTCGAACCGCTCGAGCAGCGCCTGCGCGAGGCCGAGCACCGAGTTCGCCTTGGCGCGGAAGAAGCCGGTGGGCTTGAGGACCTCCTCCAGCTCCGCGCGGTCGGCGCCGGCCAGTGCCTGCGCGTCCGGGTACTTCGCGAACAGCACGGGCGTGACCCGGTTGACCGTCTTGTCGGTGGTCTGCGCCGACAGCACGGTGGCGACCAGCAGCTCGAAGGCGTTGGTGAAGTCGAGCTCGCAGTGCGCGTCGGGGTGGATCACCGCCAGCTCGCGGGCCATCCGCCGCGCCCGCCGGGTGCGCGCCAGCGGCGTCTCCTGCGGGTCGAACGGGGAGCCGCCCCGGGCAGCGGCACGGCGGGCGCGCGGCGGGACGGGCCGGGCGTAGGCGGGCGAGGACACGCGGTCGAGGGTAGGCGGACCGGCTGACAGGGCCCGTGCCATCATCGCGACCGCCGTCGCCGGGGCTTCCCGCGCGACGCCCCGGGGTACACAGGAGTGCACGCGCGAGCCGGCCGGCCCGGTCCGCGTCCTGCGACGAGGAGAGAGGAGGAGCCGGTGGTCGCCCTCATCGTCATCCTGTTCCCGCCCCTGGTCATCGCCTTCCTGCTGGTGATGGAACGCGTCGAGGAGCCGCTGCGCCGGCCTGCCGGCCCCCGCGAGGTGGCCGAGTTCCTCTCCACCGCCAGCGCCGGCGAGGTCGACACGCTGGCCAACTCCGGCATCCGTCGCGCCATGGTCCGCTGGCGGCGACGTCGCGCATCGCGGGTGCGTCGCGGGGCCGAGCCGCCCGTGGTCTGACGGACTGCCCGTCCGACCAGCACTTCCTCACCCCTCGGGGTGGCCGGGTGTCCCACCGATCGGGTGACGACGCGCACAGGCCCCTAGACTCTCTGCGGACGGCGCCGCGAGGACGCGGCTGCCGACCGGGCCGGCCGCGTGCCGGTGTCCCCAGGTGTGTGTGCGAGAGGACGCGTAGTGGACGAGGTGCTGGGTCAGTCCGGGCTCTTCCAGGGGCTGCCGGAAGAGGCGGTGGACCCGGTCGCGAGCCGCCTGGAGACCGTGACGCTCCCGCGCGGCCGTGTGGTCTTCAACGAGGGCGAGCCGGGCGACAGCCTCTACATCGTCCTCTCCGGCAAGATCAAGCTCTCCCGCCGGGCACCCGACGGCCGCGAGAACGTGCTGGCCGTGATGGGACCCTCCGACCAGTTCGGTGAGCTCTCGGTCTTCGACCCCGGCCCGCGCACCGCGACCGCCACCGCGGTCACCGACGTCAAGCTGGCCCGCATGCCGCAGTCGGTGCTGCGCCCGTGGATCGAGGCCCACCCCGAGGTCGGCGAGCGGCTGCTGCACGTGCTGGCCCGCCGGCTGCGCCGCACCAACGACTCCGTCGCCGACCTGATCTTCACCGACGTCCCCGGCCGCGTCGCCAAGGCGCTGCTGCAGATGGCCGACCGGTTCGGCAGCCGCGAGGGCGAGGGCCTGCGGGTCAAGCACGACCTGACCCAGGAGGAGCTCGCCCAGCTGGTCGGCGCCTCCCGCGAGACGGTCAACAAGGCGCTGGCCGACTTCGTGCACCGTGGCTGGATCCAGCTGCAGGGCAAGTCGGTCGTCGTCCTCGACGAGGAGCGCCTGCGCCGCCGCGCGCGGTGACACCGCGGTCCTGCGCCACTGCGCGAGAAGGGCCCCATCCCGCACCGGGATGGGGCCCTTCTCGCGCAGTCGGTCCGGGGGCTCAGGAGGGCAGCGGCACCACGATCCTGATGCGGGTCCCGTCGGGCAGGACCGCCCAGCGGCCGTCGGGCTCGTCGGCGAACCACGGGCAGATCGGGTGCAGCGGCTCCGGCGGCGACCCCGCCAGGGCAGCGGCGACGTCGGCGAAGGGCTCGAGCTGCCCGAGGGTGTGGATCGTCGGCGGCAGCATCGGCCGGGTGCCGGCGGCCATCTCGGCCAGTGCCGCGGGCGGCGTCAGCCAGCTGACCTCGTCGGCCTCGCCGGTGACGTGCCGGGCCTCCTGGCCGACCGGCAGCGCCGCGGCGAAGAACTTGGTGTCGTAGCGCCGCGGCTCGGCCGGCGGGGTGATCCAGTGCGCGAAGGGCCGCAGCAGGTCCGAGCGCAGGGCCAGCCCGCGGTCGGCGAGCAGCTCGGCGAGCGACAGCTCCCGGGCCAGCAGGGCCTGGCGCTGCACCTCCCAGTCCTCGCCCGAGACGTCCGGTACGACGTCGCCGCCGTCGGCCGTCCCCGCGAGCAGGACACCGGCCTCCTCGAACGTCTCACGGACCGCCGCGCAGACCAGCTCGCGCGCGGTCCGCTCGTCGCAGCCGAAGGCGTGCGCCCACTCGGCGGGCGACGGGCCCGCCCACGCGGTCTCGACGTCGCCGTCCCGCGGGTCGACGCCGCCGCCCGGGTACGCGGTCATCCCGCCGGCGAACGGCATCCCGCGGGTGCGCCGGAGCAGGTACACCTCCAGCCCGGGGACGCCGTTGCGCAGCAGCAGCACCGTCGCCGCCTGCCGCGGCTCCGCGCTCACCTCAGCTCGACCGTGAGCTCGACCTCGACGGGGGCGCCCAGCGGGAGCTCGGCCACGCCTATGGCGCTGCGGGCGTGCCGGCCCGCGTCACCGAAGACCCGGCCGAGCAGCTCGCTGGCCCCGTTCACCACCCGCGGCTGGCCGGTGAAGCCCTCCGCGCTGGCGACGTAGCCGACCACCCGGACGACGCGGGCCACCGAGTCCAGTCCCACCAGGTCGTCGATCGCGGCGAGGGCGTTGAGGGCGCACAGCTTGGCGTCGTGCGCGGCGTCCTCGGGGTCGACCGAGCCGCCCACCTTGCCGGTGCGGCGCAGTCCGCCGTCGACGAAGGGCAGCTGGCCGGAGGTGTAGACCAGCTGGCCGCTGCGCACCGCCGGGACGTAGGCGGCGACCGGCGCGGCGACCGCGGGCAGCCGGATGCCGAGCTCGACCAGCCGGGCGTGCCAGCTGGAGGTCTGCGGGCTGGTCATGACCCGGTCAGCCGACGGGGCGCTTGAGGTAGGCCACGGGCTGGTCGGCCCCGCCCGGGCCGGGCAGCACGGTCACCAGCTCCCAGCCGTCGACGCCCCAGGAGTCGAGGATCGCCTTGGTGTTGTGGATCAGCAGCGGGATGGTGGCGTACTCCCACCTGACGCGGGCGGATTCGCTCATGGCCGCGACGCTAGCGCAGCGGTGTCCGCACCGTGTCGGGCCGCACACGGCTGCGGGAGGCCCGGGTGGCGGGGTCCTCCTAGGCTCGTGTCCGTGAGTCCCGTCCCCTCCTCCGTGCGCTGCCACGTCGTCACCGGGAAGGGCGGGACCGGCAAGACCACGGTCGCCGCGGCCCTGGCACTGGCCCTCGCCGCCGACGGCCGCCAGGTGCTGCTGGTGGAGACCGAGGGCCGCCAGGGCATCGCCCAGCTGTTCGACACCCCGCCGCTGCCCTACGAGGAGCGGCGGGTCGCCGTCGCCCGCGGCGGCGGGGTGGTCAAGGCCCTGGCGATCGACGTCGAGGAGGCCCTCCTCGAGTACCTCGAGATGTTCTACAACCTGCGGCGGGCCGGGCGGGCGCTGCGCCGGGTGGGTGCCGTCGACTTCGCCACGACGATCGCCCCGGGCCTGCGGGACGTGCTGCTCACCGGCAAGGTCAAGGAGGCGGTGACCCGCCGCCACGACGGCCGCCCGGTCTACGACGCCGTCGTCGTCGACGCCCCGCCGACCGGCCGGATCACCCGCTTCCTCAACGTCACCGGCGAGATGGCCGGGCTGACCCGTTCCGGGCCGATCAAGACGCAGAGCGACGGCGTCATGGCCGTGCTCAAGTCACCGCAGACGGCGGTCCACCTGGTGACGCTGCTGGAGGACATGCCGGTGCAGGAGACCGCCGACGCCATCGCCGAGCTCACCGCGGCCGGGCTGCCGGTCGGCTCGGTGGTGGTGAACATGGCCACCGAGCCGGCGCTGCCCGAACCCGCGCTGGCCCGCGCCGCGCAGGACGGGCTGACCGGCGCCGACCTGGCCCCGGCCCTGGCCGCGGCAGGACTGCAGGACGTCGCGGGGCTGGCCGACGCGCTCGCCGCCGAGGCCACCGATCACGCCCGGCGCTGGGCCGCGCAGGACGAGCTGCGCGACGAGGTCGAGGCGCTCGACCGGCCGACGGTCGAGCTGCCGCTGCTGCCCGGCCCGATGGACCTCGGCGCGCTGTTCGAGCTCGCCGGCCGCCTGGAGGAGCACCTGCGGACCGAGGTGGCGGCATGAGCGCAGCGACCGAGGCGACGACCGGGCGCACCCGCCGGTCCCCGCGGCCGCCGGCACCCCCCACCGCGGAGGCCCTGCCGCTGGAGCTCGCCGAGTTGATCACCGACCCGGACACCCGGATCGTGGTCTGCTGCGGCGCCGGCGGCGTGGGCAAGACGACGACGTCCGCGGCCCTGGCGCTGGCCGCGGCGGAGGCCGGCCGCACGGTCGTCGTCCTCACCATCGACCCGGCCCGCCGGCTGGCCCAGTCCCTGGGCCTCGTGGAGCTGGACAACGAGCCGCGGCGGGTCGACGTCCCCGGGGCCCGGGGTGAGCTGCACGCGATGATGCTGGACATGAAGCGCACGTTCGACGACATCGTCGTGGCGCACTCCACGCCCGAACGTGCCCAGCAGATCCTCGAGAACCCCTTCTACCAAACGCTGTCCTCGTCCTTCGCCGGGACGCAGGAGTACATGGCGATGGAGAAGCTGGGCCAGCTGCGGGCCGGCGACCGGTGGGACCTGATCATCGTCGACACCCCGCCGTCACGGTCGGCGCTGGACTTCCTCGACGCCCCGAACCGGATGAGCCGCTTCCTCGACGGCACGATGATCCGGCTGCTCACCGCGCCGAGCCGCACCGGCTTCAGGATCGCCAGCGCCGGCTTCCTGTTCTTCAGCCGGATTATCTCCAAGATCCTCGGCGGGCAGCTGCTGCGGGACATCTCCGCGTTCGTGTCCGCCCTGGACACCATGTTCGGCGGGTTCCGGGAGCGGGCGACCGCCACCTACGAGCTGCTGCGCCGGCCGGGGACCTGGTTCGTCGTCGTGGCGACGCCCGAGCCCGACGCCCTGCGGGAGGCCTCCTACTTCGTCGACCGGCTCTCAGCCGAGCAGATGCCGCTGGCCGGGTTGGTGGTCAACCGGACCCACCCGCCGACGACGACGGCGCTGTCGGCGACCCGGGCCGACGGTGCCGCCGAGGAGGCCCTCGAGTCGGGGCGGGAGGGCGCCGAGCTCGCTGCCGGGGCGCTGCGGGTGCACGCCGAGCGGATGACGCTGGCCACCCGTGAGCAGCACCTGGCCGACCGGTTCACCAGCGCCCACCCGGAGGTCGCCGTCCGCACGGTGCCGGCCGCCGCCGGCGACGTGCACGACCTCGACGGGCTGCGCGTCATGGCCGACGCGCTGACCGGTCCGGACGGCGACACGCCGACGGGTGTGCCGCGGCGGCGCATCCTCCCCGCGCGCCGTCGCTGAGCGCGGACGCCCGGCAGCCCGCCGCCACGTACATTGGCGCCCGATGTCTGCCGACGCCTCCGATCGCCCCCGGGTCCTGGCGAAGCTCGCCGCGACGATCGTCCTCGCCGGTGCCCTGGTCGCCGGCATGCTGCTGCCGTTCGTGGGCGGCACCGGTCTCGCCGCGCGCAACTCCGCCTCACTGCTCGACGCCCTGCCGGTCGAGCTGACCGACGAGACGCCGGCGGGCAACACCCGCGTGCTGGCGGCCGACGGCTCGCTGATCACGATGTTCTACCGGAACGACCGGACGCCGGTGCCGTCGGACCGGATCGCCCCCGTGATGAAGCAGGCGCTCGTCGCGATCGAGGACGCCCGCTTCGAGCTGCACAACGGTCTGGACGTGCAGGGCACGCTGCGCGCCCTGGCGACCAACGTGGCGGCGGGCTCGGTGCAGGAGGGCGGCTCGACGCTCACCCAGCAGCTGGTCAAGCAGACCCTCGCGCAGACCGCCGACACCGCCGAGGAGCGGCAGGCGGCCACCGAGGAGAGCGTGGGCCGCAAGCTGCGGGAGGCGCGGATGGCCCTCGCCTTGGAGGAGGAGTACTCCAAGGACGAGATCCTCACCCGCTACCTCAACCTCGTGTACTTCGGGCAGGGCGCCTACGGCGTGCAGGCCGCCGCGCAGCGCTACTTCAGCGTGGACGCCGCCGACCTGACCCTGCCGCAGGCGGCCATGCTGGCCGGCCTGGTGCAGAGCCCGTCCAACGACGACCCGATCACCAACCCGGAGAACGGGCAGACCCGCCGCAACCAGGTGCTGCAGGCGATGGTCGGCGCAGGCCAGATCGACCAGGCCCAGGTCGACGAGATCTCGGCGCAGCCGGTGCAGGTGGCGCCGGGCGCCGCCGCGCCCAACGGCTGCATCGACGCCACGGTCGGCGGCTTCTTCTGCGCCTACCTGGCCGACTACCTCCGCAACACGCTCGGGCTCAGCCAGGAGCTCCTCGACGACGGCGGCCTGACGATCCAGACGACGCTGCGGCCGGACCTGCAGCGCTCCGGTGACCAGGCGGTCCTGGGCGAGCTGGCCATGGGCGACTCGCTGGCGGGTACGTTCACCGCCGTCGAGCCGGGCACCGGCCACGTGCTGGCGATGAGCGCCAACCGCCGCTTCGGCTGCGCCGGGCCCGAGTGCGAGTCGGTGAACCTCAACGTCGTCCCCGGGCAGGGCTCCGGCTCCACCTACAAGGTGTTCACCGCGGCCGCCGCGCTCGAGCAGGGCCTCCCGATCTCGCACGTCATCACGGCGAGCGAGCCCTACGTCTCGCGCGTGTACAAGGACGGCGCCGGGCGTTACGACGTCGAGAACGTCGGGAACAGCTACCCGCGGACGCTGTCGATGGCCGAGGCCCTGGTCCGCTCGTCCAACACCTACTTCCTCGCGCTGGAGGACCGGCTGGGCAGCGTGGAGGGCCCGGTGCGCGCGGCCGAGCGGATGGGCCTGTTCCAGTTCAGCGACCCGGGGCTGCCGCAGCAGATCATCGACGAGAACCGAGGCTCGTTCACCTTCGGGCCGGAGTCGACCAGCCCCCTCGCCCTGGCCAGCGCCTACTCCACGCTCGCCGCCAACGGCACCCAGTGCGACCCGTCGCCGGTGACCGCCGTGCTCGACCGGGACGGGCAGCCGCTCACCGGCGACGACGGCCGGCCGGTCGTCCGGGACGACCGGTGCACGCCCGGCGCGGTCTCGACGGAGGTGGCCACGACCCTCAACCAGGTGCTGGTCGGCGACACCGAGTCGCCGTTCGGCACCGGCCGCAACGCCGCCATCCCCGGACACGACATCGCCGGCAAGACCGGCACCAGCCAGGACAACCTCTCCGTGGCGTTCGTGGGCTACACGCCGCAGTACGCGGCCAGCGTGATGGTCTACAACCCCAAGGAGCGCGAGCAGGTCCGCGGCTTCGGCGGCGGCATGCCGGCGACGATCTTCTACCACGCGATGGCCCCGATCCTCGCCGGGCAGCCGGCCGTGCCGTTCACCGCACCGGCGCCGGCCCCCGCGCCGGCAGCTCCGGCGGCATCCGGGTCGGCGCCCGACGCGGCGCCTGCGCCCGAGGCGGCTCCGGCGCCCGGCGATGCCCCGGCCCCCGAGGCGGCTCCGGCGGCGGACGGCGCGACCCCTGCCGACCCGGCCGGCGCTCCGGCCCCGGTGGACCCGGCGGCTGCGCCGGCCGGCTGAAGGAGGACCACCCTTCCCCCCACGCCTCGCAGGCGCAGGCGGAGGGACCCTGAACGGCGGCCGCCCTCTCAGCCCAGCTGGCGGCGGACCTCGGCGGCCACCCGGCCGCCCTCGGCCCGGCCGGCGACCTCCTTCTGCACCGCGCCCATGACCCGGCCCATGTCCTTCCTGCCGCCGGCGCCGGTGCGGGTGACGACGTCGGCGACCAGCGCGGCGAGGTCGGCGTCCGCCAGCTGCGCCGGCAGGTAGGCGGCCACCACGTCGCCCTCCGCCCGCTCCCGGTCGGCCTGCTCGGTGCGGCCCGCGGTGGCGAAGGCGTCGGCGGCCTCCCGGCGCTTCTTGGCCTCGCGGCGCAGCACCGCCTGCACCTCGTCGTCACTGAGCTCGCGGGCCTCCTTGCCGGCCACCTCCTCCGCGCTGACCGCGGCGAGCACCATCCGCAGCGTGGCGGTGCGCAGTTCGTCCCGGGACTTCATCGCGGTGGTCAGGTCGGTGCGCAGCTGTTCCTTCAGGTCGGACACGTGCGCCAGCCTCGCACGGCGCGTTCCGGCGACGCGCCCGTAATCTCGGCTGCCGTGCGTGCGACCACAGCCCTCCCGACCGCCGTCCTCGGGTCCGCGACCGCGGGGATCGCCTACGCCTCCCTCTACGAGCGCACCCGCTGGACGCTGCGCCGCTTCGACGTCCCGGTGCTCGCCCCGGGCTCCGCGCCGCTGCGGGTGCTGCACCTGTCCGACCTGCACATGACCGCCGGGCAGCGGTCCAAGCAGGAGTGGGTGGCCTCCCTGGCCGACCTCCAGCCGGACCTGGTGGTGGACACCGGCGACAACCTGGCCGGGATGGACGCCGTCCCGGGGACGCTGCGGGCGCTCGAGCCGCTGCTGGACCTGCCCGGCGCCTTCGTGCTGGCCAGCAACGACTACTACGCGCCGCGGCCGAAGAACCCGCTCAAGTACTTCAAGCGAGAGCACAAGCGGGTCCACGGCGACGAGCTCCCCTGGCGGGACCTCCGCGACGCCATGGCCGCCCGCGGCTGGCTCGACCTGACCAACGCCCGCGGCGAGCTGGTCGTGGACGGACGGCGCATCGTCTTCGCCGGCGTCGACGACTCGCACCTGCGGCTCGACCGCTACGACCTCGTCGCCGGCCCCGCCGACCCGACCGCGGACCTGCGCATCGGGCTGGCCCACTCCCCCGAGCCACGGGTGCTCGACCGCTTCGCCGCCGACGGCCACGACCTGCTGCTGTGCGGGCACACCCACGGCGGGCAGCTGCGGGTGCCCTTCTACGGCGCGCTGGTGACCAACTGCGGCATCGACCGCGACCGGGTCCGCTGGCTGCACCGCTGGGCCGAGCCGTCGGCGACCCACCCGCACGGCACCTGGCTGCACGTCTCGGCCGGTCTGGGCACCAGCCCCTACGCGCCGTACCGCTTCGCCTGCCCGCCGGAGGCGACGCTGCTCACCCTGACCGCCCGTCGGACCTGAGGTCGGCGTCGGCTAGACTCGGTCCGCACCTCGGGGTGTGGCGCAGCTTGGTAGCGCGCGTCGTTCGGGACGACGAGGTCGCAGGTTCAAATCCTGTCACCCCGACACACTGCTCAGGGGCCGCCGCGAGGCGGCCCCTGAGTCGTCCCGGGGGTGCGTGCGCCGCGTCATGGGTTGGCGGGGGCCCCATCCGGGCACCGGGCCCCCGATGACCGAGTGGTTGCTCCTCCTCGCCGCCGTGGCGCTCACGGCACTGACCGGTTTCTTCGTGGCCGCCGAGTTCTCCCTGACCACGGTCGACCGCGGGCGGGCCGAGCAGGCCGCGGCGTCCGGGGACCGCGGGGCCCGGGGTGTCGTCGCGGCGCTGCGCACGCTGTCCACCCAGCTCTCGGCCGCCCAGCTGGGCATCACGATCACCACGCTGGTCGTCGGCTACCTGGCCGAGCCCGCGCTGGGCCAGCTGCTGCGCGGCCCCCTGGAGGCGGCCGGGCTGCCCGCCGGCTGGGTCACCGGCGTCTCCTACGGTCTGGCGCTGGCGCTGGCCACCACGCTGCAGATGCTGATCGGCGAGCTCGGTCCCAAGAACCTGGCCATCGCCCGCCCGCTGCCCGTCGCTGCCGCGGTGGCCCCAGGGATGCGCGCCTTCACCCGGGTCACCGGCGTCGTCGTGCACGCCCTCCAGGCCCTGGCCAACGCGATCGTCCGGCGCCTGGGCTTCGAGCCGCGCGAGGAGCTGGAGTCCGCGCGCGGCGCCGACGAGCTGGCCGCGGTGGCCCGCCGCTCGGCCGAGGAGGGTGACCTCTCGCCGCGCGCGGCCCGGCTGCTGGAGCGCTCCCTCGCGCTGCGCGACAAGGTCGCCGCCGACGTGATGACCCCGCGCACCCAGATGTGGGCGCTGCGCGCGGACGCCACCGCGGCCGACGTCATCGGCGCGGCGGTCGCCTCGGGTTCGTCCCGCTTCCCGCTCTACGGCGCCGGCCTCGACGAGGTCACCGGGGTCGTGCACGTCAAGCACGCGGTCGCCGTCCCGGAGGACCAGCGGGGCGTCGTGCCGGCCGAGGAGCTCGCGGTGCCGATCCTCACCGCGCCCTCGCTGCTGCGGGTGGAGCGGCTGCTGGACCTCCTGCGCGAGGAGGGCCTGCAGATGGCCCTGGTGGTGGACGAGTGGGGCGCGACGCACGGCATCGTGACGCTGGAGGACATCGTGGAGGAGGTCGTCGGCGAGATCGCCGACGAGACCGACCGCCCGCTGCGGCTGCTGCGCCGGGTGGATCCGCAGACCTGGCTGCTGTCCGGGCTGCTGCGGCCCGACGAGGTGCGGGAGCGCACCGGCGTCCCGGTGCCCGAGGGCCGCTACGAGACGCTCGGCGGCTACCTCGCCGAGCAGCTGCAGCGCCTGCCCGCCGTGGGTGACACGGTGCCCGTCGAGGGCGGGGAGCTGACCGTGGAGACGATCGAGGGACGGCGGGTGGCCCGGGTGCGGGCGCTGATGCGGGACGGCTACGCCTCGGGGGCGACCGCCGTCCGGCTCGTCGAGGACGACGAGAAGGAGCCGGCCGCGTGAGTGACGTCCTCAGCCTGCTGGTCCTGGTGGCCCTGCTGCTGGGCAACGCCTTCTTCGTCGCGGCGGAGTTCGCGCTGGTCACGGCACGTCCCGACCAGCTGGAGCCTCGGGCGGCGGCCGGCTCGGCGCGGGCCCGGAAGACCATCCGGGCGATGCGCAACGTCTCGGCGATGATGGCCGGCGCGCAGCTGGGCATCACGCTGTGCTCGCTGGGCCTCGGCGCGGTCGGCGAGCCGGCGGTGGCGCACCTGATCGAGACGCCGATGGCGGCCCTCGGCGTCCCGGAGGGGCTGCTGCACCCGATCGCGCTGGTCATCGCGCTGTCGCTCGTGACCGTGCTGCACATGGTGCTCGGCGAGATGGTGCCCAAGAACATCACCATCGCCGGGCCCGACCGCGCCGCGCTGCTGCTCGGCCCGCCGCTGGCGGCGTTCGTCCGGCTGCTCGGTCCGGTGATCCGGCTGTTCAACGCCGCGGCCAACGCGATGGTCCGGCTGGCCGGCGTCCAGCCGACCGACGAGGTGGCGGCCAGCTTCGACGAGGCCGAGATCCGCTCGATGATCAGCCAGTCGCGGCGGGAGGGCCGGCTCGGCAGCGAGGTCGGCGAGCTGGCCGCCGGGGCGCTGACCTTCGACCAGGACGAGCTGGAGGCGGTCCTGCTCCCCCTCGACCGGCTGGTCACGGTGCCCCGCTCCACCACGCCGCGACGGCTGGAGGCGGTCGTCGCCGAGCACGGCTTCAGCCGCTACCCCGTCCGCGACCACGACGGCGCGCTGCTCGGCTACGTGCACGTCAAGGACGTGCTCGGGGTGGAGCCCGAGGCCCGCGACCGGCCCATCGCCGACGAGCACGTCATCCCGTTCATCCCCCTGCAGCCCGGCGCGGCCCTGCCCGACGTGCTGACCGCGATGCGCGACGCCGGCGCCCACCTGGGCCGGGTGCTCGACGGCGGGCGGACCGTGGGCCTGGTCGCGCTCGAGGACGTGCTGGAGCGGCTCATCGGCGACATCCGTGACGCGGCCGCCGAGACCTCCCGCCGGCTCGAGGAGCCGGCCCGGGGCGGCGCCGGGGCCGGTGCGGGCGCCGGGGGAAGATGAGGCGGTGAGCTCCGAGCCGACCGCCCTCTCCCCCGAGGTCACCGCCCGCTGGCAGGCCCGCTTCCGCGCGCCGCGGGTGAGCCTCCCCGACTGGGCGCTGGAGGCCCCGCAGCGCAGCCTGTACGCCTCCGACGTCAGCGGCGTCGTCGAGCAGTACGCGTGGGACCGCACCACCGACGCCCACCGGCAGGCGACCGACCGGGCCAACGGCACGCTGATCGGCACGCTGAGCCCGGACGGCGAGACGATCTGGTGGTTCGCCGACACCGACGGCGACGAGTTCGGCGTCTGGATGACCCAGCCCTTCGCCGGCGGGGAGGACCGCGTCGCCGTCCCCGAGGTCGGGCCGGCCTACCCGGCGGGCCTGGAGGTCGGCACGTCCGTCGTCGCCGTCGGCCGCTCCACCGACGACGGCTCGGAGCTGTGGCTGGCCCCGGCCGGGGGCACGCCGCGGGTGGTCTACCGGCACGAGGACCCGGCGTCGGTCGACGCGCTCACCCACGACGAGGACCTGCTGGTCATCTCGCACTCCGAGCACGGCGACCCGCGCTACCCCGCCCTGCGGCTGCTGCGCACCGACGACGACTCCGTGGTCGCGGAGAAGTGGGACGGCGAGGGCCGCGGCCTGCACGCGCTGGAGTTCGCCCCGCTCCCCGGCGACCGCCGGCTGCTGGTGGGCCACGAGCGGCGCGGCCGCGAGGAGCTGCTGGTCTGGGACGTCGGCACCGACACCGAGACCGAGATCGTCCTGGACCTGCCCGGCGACGTGACCGCCGGCTGGTACCCGGACGGCTCGGCGCTGCTCGTCGGGCACGACCACGCCGCCCGCAGCGAGCTGTACCGCTACGACCTCGGCAGCGGGGCCCTGGAGCGGCTGGACACCCCGCGCGGCGTCGTCCGCGGGGCCACCGCCCGCCCGGACGGCACCGTCGAGCTGGCCTGGTCGAACTCCGAGCGACCGCCGGTGATCCGGCGGGCCGACGGGCCGGTGGTGCTGGCCGCTCCGGGAGAGGAGCCGCCGGCCGCCTACCCGGTGGAGGACCGCTGGGTGCCGGGTCCGGGCGGCGACGTCCACGCCCTGGTGGTGCGGCCGGCCGGCCCGCCCCCGTACGCGGCGGCGTTCCTCGTGCACGGCGGCCCGGAGGCGGCCGACGACGACTCCTACCGCGCCCGCCGCGCGGCGTACGTGGACGCCGGGTACGCCGTCGTGCACGTGAACTACCGCGGGTCGACCGGCTACGGCAGCGCCTGGCGCGACGCGCTCACCGGCCGGCCGGGGCTGACCGAGCTCGAGGACGTCGCGGCGGTGTACGACGCGCTGGTCGAGGAGGGCTTCCTCGACCCGTCGCGGGCGCTGCTCTCGGGCGGGTCGTGGGGCGGGTTCCTCACCCTGCTCGGTCTGGGCACCCAGCCGGAGCGCTGGGCCGCCGGGATCGCCGAGGTGCCGGTGGCCGACTACCTGGCCGCCTACGAGGACGAGATGGAGGGCCTGCGGGCCTACGACCGGGCGCTGTTCGGCGGCTCACCGGACGAGGTGCGCGACGTCTACGTGCGCTCCTCGCCGATCACCTACGCCCAGGCCGTCGCCGCGCCGGTGCTCGTCGTCGCCGGCGCCAACGACCCGCGCTGCCCGATCCGGCAGATCGACAACTACCTGGCGCGTCTCGAGGAGCTCGGCAAGCCGCACGAGGTGTACCGCTTCGACGCCGGCCACGGCTCGCTGGTCGTCGAGGAGACCATCCGCCAGGTCGAGGTCGCGCTCGACTTCGCGCTCCGGCACGTCAAGCCCTGATCCGCGGTGATCATCGGCGCGTGGCTGCCGTCGACGGCGTGTCGGGCAGCCACCCGCCGATGATCACCTGCGAGAGGCCAGGATCAACTCCGCGATCTGGACGGTGTTGAGCGCCGCGCCCTTGCGCAGGTTGTCGTTGCTGACGAACAGCGCCAGCCCGCGGTCGCCGTCGACACCCGGGTCCTGCCGGATGCGGCCGACGTAGCTCGGGTCGCGGCCGGCCGCCTGCAGCGGCGTGGGCACGGCGGTGAGCTCCACGCCGGGCGCGGAGGACAGCAGCTCGGTGGCCCGCTCGACGGTGAGCGCACGCTCGAACTCCAGGTTCAGCGACAGCGAGTGCCCGGTGAAGACCGGCACGCGGACGCAGGTGCCCGAGACCCGCAGCTCGGGGATGCCGAGGATCTTGCGGCTCTCGTTGCGGAGCTTCTGCTCCTCGTCGGTCTCGAAGGTCCCGTCGTCGACCAGCGAGCCGGCCATGGGCAGCACGTTAAACGCGATCGGCCGCACGTACTTGGCCGGCTCCGGGAAGGGCACCGCCGAGCCGTCGTGGGTGAGCTCCGCGGCCTTGTCGACGACCGCCTTGACCTGCGTGTCGAGCTCGTCGACGCCGGCCAGACCGCTGCCGGAGACCGCCTGGTAGGTGCTGGCGACCACGCGGACCAGCTGCGCCTCGTCGTGCAGCGGCTTGAGCACCGGCATCGCGGCCATCGTGGTGCAGTTCGGGTTGGCGATGATCCCCTTCGGGACCGACGCCAGCGCGTCCGGGTTGACCTCGGCGACCACCAGCGGGACGTCGGCGTCGCGGCGCCAGGCCGAGCTGTTGTCGATGACCGTCACGCCGGCCTCGGCGAACCGCGGCGCCTGCACCCGCGAGGTCGACGCACCGGCGGAGAAGATCGCGATGTCGAGCCCCGTGGGGTCGGCGGTCGTGGCGTCCTCGACGGTGATCTCGCCGTCGCCCCACGGCAGGGTGCTGCCGGCGGAGCGGGCGGAGGCGAAGAAGCGCAGCTCGCTCATCGGGAACCCGCGCTCGGCGAGGATCTGCCGCACCACACCGCCGACCTGGCCCGTGGCGCCGACGATGCCGACGCGCAGCCCGTCGCTGGAGCCGTGCCCACTCGACAGCGTGCTCATCGTCCCGTCCCTCCGTAGACGACCGCCAGCGCCTCGTCGGTGCCGAGGTCGAAGGCGTCGTGCACCGCGCGGACGGCGACGTCCACGTCGGTGTCCCGGCACACCACGGAGATGCGGATCTCCGAGGTGCTGATCAGCTCCAGGTTGACACCGGCGTCGGCCAGCGCGCCGAAGAAGCGTGCGGACACGCCCGGGTGGGAGCGCATGCCCGCTCCGACCAGCGAGACCTTGCCGATGTGCTGGTCGAAGGTGACGTCGGTGTAGCCGATGGTGTTCTTGACCTTCTCCAGCGCGGCGAGGGCCGCCGGCCCGTCGCTCTTGGGCAGCGTGAAGGAGATGTCGGCGAGCTTGCTGGCCGCGGCCGACACGTTCTGCACGATCATGTCGACGTTGACCTCGGCCTCGGCGAGCACGCGGAACAGCTGCGCGGCCTCGCCCGGCCGGTCGGGTACCCCGAAGACGGTGATCTTCCCCTCGGAGCGGTCGTGCGCGACGCCGGTGATGATGGCCTGTTCCACCGTGAGGTCCTCCATCGAGCCGGCCACCGTGGTGCCGGGGAGCTGGGAGTAGGAGCTGCGGACGTGCACCGGGATGCCGTAGCGGCGGGCGTACTCGACGCAGCGGAGCACGAGCACCTTCGCCCCGGAGGCGGCGAGCTCGAGCATCTCCTCGTACGTCACCGTGTCCAGCCGCCGGGCGTTCGGCACGATCCGCGGGTCGGCGGTGAAGACGCCGTCGACGTCGGTGTAGATCTCGCAGACGTCGGCCTGCAGCGCCGCGGCGACGGCCACGGCGGTCGTGTCGGAGCCGCCCCGGCCGAGCGTGGTGACGTCCTTGGTGTCCTGGCTGACGCCCTGGAAGCCGGCGACGATGACGATCGAGCCCTCGTCGAGGGCGTCGCGCAGCCGGCCGGGCGTGACGTCGATGATCCGCGCCTTGCCGTGGCTGGACGTGGTGATCACCCCGGCCTGGGAGCCGGTGAACGACCGCGCCTCGTAGCCGTGGGTGTTGATCGCGATGGCCAGCAGGGCCATGGAGATGCGCTCGCCGGCGGTGAGCAGCATGTCGAGCTCGCGGCCGGCCGGGTTGTCGGTGATCTGCGCGGCCTGGTCGAGCAGCTCGTCGGTCGTGTCGCCCATCGCGGAGACCACGACGACGACGTCGTCGCCCGCCTCCTTGGCCGCCACGATCCGCTCGGCGACGCGCTTGATGTGCGCTGCGGAGGCGACGGACGAACCGCCGTACTTCTGGACGACGAGGGCCACGGGTCCACAGGCTACCGAGGTCCCCGGTGGCGGCCGTGCTTGCGTCCCCCTGGGCAGGGCGCTGTGATCACCGGGTGGACGACGTGGAGCGCTGGCTGCTGACGGCCGAGGAGCGCGGCAACCCGGCGACGTCCCTGCCCGCGTACACCGAGGGCAACCTCGTCGAGGCGCTCGTGCACGGCGTTCCCTACTTCGACCGGCTGGTCGAGTGCGTCGAGCGGCTGGACGCCGGGGATCACCTGTTCTTCACCGACTGGCGGGGCGACCCGGACGAGCAGCTGCGCCCGGGCGGGCCCACCGTCGCCCGGCTGTTCACCGACGCGGTGCGGCGGGGGGTCTGCGTGCGCGGACTGGTGTGGCGCTCGCACGTGGACTGGATGTCGTTCAGCGCGGACGAGAACCGGGCGCTGGACGACGAGGTCGAGCACGGCGGCGGCGAGGTGATCCTCGACCAGCGGGTGCGCCGCGGTGGCAGCCACCACCAGAAGCTCGTCGTCCTGCGGCATGACCAGGACGCGACCCAGGACGTCGCGTTCGTCGGCGGGATCGACCTGTGCCACGGCCGCCGGGACGACGCCGAGCACCGGGGCGACCCGCAGCCGCTGGCGATGTCGGTGGCGTACGGGGAGACACCGCCCTGGCACGACGTCCAGCTGATGCTGCGGGGACCGACGGTCGGTGTCCTCGACACCGTGTTCCGCGAGCGCTGGGACGACCCGACCAACGCCGACTCCGGCAACCCGATCGCCTGGGTGCTCGACCGGCTGCGCGGCGCCCGGCTGAAGGGGGACCCGCTGCCGCCGCAGCTGCCTCCCCCACCGCCCTGTGGCCCGCACGTGGTGCAGAACCTGCGCACCTACCCCGCCATCCGGCCGCCGTACGACTTCGCGCCGCACGGCGAGCGGTCGGTGGCCCGCGGGTACTCCAAGGCGATCGAGCGGGCCCGCCGGCTGGTGTACCTGGAGGACCAGTACATGTGGTCGGCCGACATCGCCCGCCTGTTCGCGAGGGCCCTGGCCGACAACCCGGGTCTGCACCTGGTCGTCGTGGTGCCGCGGGTGCCCGACCAGGACGGCGCGGTCGCCGAGCGGTCGCAGTACGTCGGCCGGTGGCAGGCGCTGGAGATGTGCCGGCGGGCCGGGAGCGGCCGGGTGCACGTGTTCGACGTGGAGAACCACGAGGGGACGCCGGTCTACGTGCACGCCAAGGTCTGCGTCGTCGACGACGTCTGGGCCAGCGTGGGCAGCGACAACTTCAACCGGCGCTCCTGGACCCACGACAGCGAGCTCTCCTCCGCCGTGCTGGACACCACGCGGGACCCGCGCGAGCCCCGCGATCCGGCCGGCACCGGCGACGGCGCCCGCACCTTCGCCCGCGACCTGCGCCTGGAGCTGGCCCGCGAGCACCTGGACCGCGCGGCCGACGGCAGCGAGGACGACGACCTGGTCGACCCCGAGGCGTTCGTGCGGACGCTGGAGTCCTCGGCGGCCGAGCTCGACGCCTGGCATGCCGGCGGCCGCCGCGGCCCGCGCCCGCGCGGCCGGCTGCGCGAGCACTCCCCGCGGCGGCTGTCGCTGCCCACCCGGCTGTGGGCGACGCCGGTCTACCGCTTGGTCGACGACCCCGACGGCCGTCCGTGGCGCATGCGCCTGGCCAGGGAGTTCTGAGCCCGGGCCCTAGCTGCCCGGCGTCCCTGGCTCCGCACCGTCGCCCGCCGGCTGACGCACGGGCACACTCCCCCTGGGCAAGCTCGTGCTCTGCCCACCACGGTGGGCAGAGCACGACGGGGGACGGGCACCTTCCCACCTGAGCACCTCGTGCAGTGCCCAGCACTGTGGGCAGCGCACGAGCTTCCACAGGGCACGTCATGGGCCGCCGGGCACCGAGGACAGCCCGGATCCTCGGCCCGTGACCGGCGCCGAGCACAGCGGCATGCTGCGGCGGATCCGCAGGACCGCCGACCTGTCACAACGGGAACTGGCGGCGCGGATCGGCATCTCGAAGTCCGCCGTGGCCGCCGCGGAGAGCGGCCGGTCCGGCATCGACGTCCGGGCGCTCGCCCGCGCCGCCGAGGTGGCCGGGTTGCGGCTGGCGCTGCTGGACGCTAGCGGGCGGGAGGTGGCCGGCATGGACGGCGACGCAGTGCGGGACCAGGCCGGCCGCTTCTACCCCGCCCACCTCGACACCCGCTATGGCGACGAGGAGTGGTGGTACACGCACCAGGGTCACGGCCACGACCGCGAGCAGCCCTGGTACACGTTCGACCGCACGCGCTGGATCCGTGACTGGCACCGGGCGCGCGACGGCACTCCGCACGACCACCAACAGCCCCGGCCCGGCGACTCGCCGAGCGCCCGTGCCGAGGCTCGCCGCGCGGCGCACCGGCGTGCCGTCGGTGAGGAGCGGCAGCGGCGCTTCCTCGCCGGCGAGTTCGCGCACGTCGACGACGGCCTGACCTGCACGTGTCCGCCCGGGTGCGACGAGGTCGACGACGGCTCGGGGCCACCCGGGCACGCCGCGGACTGCCCGTGTGGCTGCGACCTCGCCTGACCCGCTGCTACCGTGGCCCTGTGCGCGGCAGCCTCCTGCTTACCCGCCGCGGCGAGGCCCTCTCCTAGGTCGGCCCCCTCGCCGCGGGGACTCGCCGTGACCGAGAGCGTCCCCGGCGCCTGCTGACCGCCCCACCGGAGCTGCGTCCAGCCCGCGCCCAGAGGAGCGAGACCCGTGAGCAGGAACCTGAGCGAGAACCACCCGCACGTCCGCCATCCCCAGCAGCCGTCGGGGATGCCGATCTCCCGCTACGCCCCCTTCACCCCGATCGTCCTGCCTGATCGCACGTGGCCGGAGACGGTGATCACCCAGGCTCCGCGCTGGTGCGCCGTCGACCTGCGCGACGGCAACCAGGCGCTGATCGACCCGATGACGCCCGACCGCAAGCGGCGGATGTTCGAGCTGCTGGTCCGCATGGGCTACAAGGAGATCGAGGTCGGCTTCCCCGCGGCCAGCCAGACCGACTTCGACTTCGTCCGCCAGCTCATCGAGGACGACCTGGTACCCGACGACGTCACCATCCAGGTGCTCACCCAGGCCCGTGACGAGCTCATCGAGCGCACCTTCGAGTCCCTGCGCGGCGCGAGGCAGGCGATCGTCCACCTGTACAACTCCACCTCCACCCTGCAGCGGCGGGTCGTGTTCGGCTCCGACCGGGCCGGGATCGTCGACATCGCCGTCCACGGCGCGCAGGTGGTGCGCAAGCTGGCCGAGCAGATGGCCGGCACGGAGGTCTTCTACGAGTACTCCCCCGAGTCCTTCACCGGCACCGAGCTCGACTTCGCCGTCGAGGTGTGCAACGCGGTCACCGACGTGTGGGAGCCCACCCCCGACCGGCCGACGATCATCAACCTGCCGGCGACGGTCGAGATGGCCGAGCCGACGGTCTACGCCGACCAGATCGAGTGGATGCACCGCAACCTGGGCCGCCGCGACGCCGTCGTCCTGTCGCTGCACCCGCACAACGACCGCGGCACCGCCGTCGCCGCCGCCGAGCTGGGCTACCGCGCCGGCGCCGACCGCATCGAGGGGTGCCTGTTCGGCAACGGCGAGCGCACCGGCAACGTCGACCTGGTCACGCTGGGCCTGAACCTGTTCAGCCAGGGCATCGACCCGCAGATCGACTTCTCCGACGTCGACGACATCCGCCGCACCGTCGAGTACTGCAACCAGCTGGGCGTGCACGAGCGGCACCCCTACGGCGGCGACCTGGTCTACACCGCCTTCTCCGGCTCCCACCAGGACGCGATCAACAAGGGCCTCAAGGCGCTCGAGGTCGACGCCGAGGCCGCCGGCAAGCCGGTCGCCGAGATGCCCTGGGCGGTGCCGTACCTGCCCATCGACCCCAAGGACGTCGGCCGCACCTACGAGGCCGTCATCCGGGTGAACAGCCAGTCCGGCAAGGGCGGCGTCGCCTACATCATGAAGACCGAGAACCAGCTGGACCTGCCGCGCCGGCTGCAGATCGAGTTCAGCGCGGTGGTCCAGCGGCACACCGACGACGAGGGCGGCGAGGTGACCGCCCAGCAGATGTGGGCGGCGTTCTCCAGCGAGTACCTGCCCGACCCCGACGCCCCCTGGGGCCGCTTCTCCCTCACCGGACACCGGCACCGGGCCCACGGCGACCAGCTCGACGAGATGGTGGTCGAGCTGGTCGACGACGGCGTCCCGATGACCGTGGAGGGCCGCGGCAACGGGCCGATCGCCGCGTTCGTCGACGCGCTGCGGTCGGTGGACGTCGACCTCCGGGTCCTCGACTACGCCGAGCACGCCATGTCCGCGGGCGGGGACGCGCGCGCCGCGGCCTACGTCGAGTGCGCCGTCGGCGACCGGGTGCTCTGGGGCGTGGGCATCGACCCGAACATCGTCACCGCATCACTGCGCGCGGTCGTCTCGGCGGTGAACCGGGCCCAGCGCTGAGGACCGGCGGGCGGGGCGTCCGACGACGCCCCGCCCCGCGTCCGGTCGCGGCACCATCGGGAGATGGCCCAGCTGACGCCCTACCTCACCGTGCGCGACGCCCGGGCGGCGACGGCGTGGTACGCCGACGCCCTGGGTGCCCGCGTGGTGGGTGAGCTCCACGTCATGGACGACGACCGCATCGGGCACGCCGAGCTCGACGTCGGCGGGGCGACGCTCTACCTCGCCGACGAGTACCCCGAGCTGGGCCTGGTCGCGCCGGACGCCGGTCGGGTCGGCGTCACGCTGCACCTGTCGGTGTCCGACGTCGAGGCGGCCGTCGACCGGGCCGCCGCAGCCGGGGCGACCGTGGAGCGGCCGTCCGACGGCCCCGGCGGGCGCACCGGCGTCGTGGTCGACCCCTTCGGGCACCGCTGGATGCTGCAGACGCCGAGCCGTGGACCGGCTGCTGCGCGACCGCCGGTCCGGCCCGGCGACACGGTGCACCTGACGCTCCGGGTGCCCGACGGCGCCCGCGCCCGTGACTTCTACGAGGCGGTGCTCGGCTGGTCGCTGAGCCCCGGCCGGGTCGACGACGGCTGGGAGGCGCCGGGCCAGACACCGACGGTCGGCCTGCACGGCGGGCAGGCCTCCGACCCGGGCGCCGTCCCGGTCTACGCGGTCGACGACATCGAGGTCGCGGTCGCCGCGGTGCAGACCGCCGGCGGTCAGGCCGGTGCGGTCGAGCGCCAGGACTCCGGGTCGTCGGCGTACTGCCGCGACGACCAGGGACTGCCGTTCCGGCTAGCTCAGCTCGACTGAGGAAGGACCCCGTCCTCCTCGGGCGGGGCGTCGCCGGGCTCGTCACCCCGGTACCGCAGGTCCTGGTGGCCGGCCGGACCGAACTCGTCGATGAGCAACAGGTCGCGCCGGACGTGCCGGCGGCGGTAGGCGACCCGGCTGATCAGGTGCGCACTCACCGGTGCGGTCAGCATCTGGAAGGCGGCCACGAGGAGCAGCATCCACGCGTTGGCCCAGCCGTCCAGCCGGATCGCGGCGCCGACCATCACCAGCAGGACGCCGAGCACCTGGGGTTTGGTGCCGGCGTGCATCCGGGACAGCACGTCGGGGAAGCGCACCAGCCCGAGCCCGGCGGTGAGGCACAGGACGGCGCCGGCCAGCAGGCAGGCGAACGCGACGACGTCGGCCAGCGCCGTCACGGCTGCTCCTCCCGCACCTCGGCCGCGACCGGCAGGCCGAGGTCACTGCCGTCCCCCGTGCGGGAGCGCAGCAGCATCCCGCCGATGTAGCGGGCGACCGAGACCGAGCCGACGAAGGCCAGCAGCGAGACCACGACCAGCACCGGTACGAGCGTGGGATCGCGCTGCAGCGCGGCGTGCACGGCCAGGCCCGCCGCGATGATCACCAGCAGCGTGTCCGTCGCGACGACCCGGTCCAGCAGCGAGGGTCCCCGCGCCAGGCGGACGAGAGCCAGCAGCGCTCCCCCGCCGATCAGCGCGTACAGCAGTGAGCTCACGATCATCACGACGTCCGCACCTCCGCCCGCCCGTACCCGTCGAGGGCGGCGAGGTCCGCAGGCGAGCCGAACGCCCGGACCAGGCGCTCTTCGACCACCAGCACGTTCGCCTTCTTCCGCGCCACGTCCTCGAGGTCGCGTGCGGGCAGCATGTGCAGGGTCATCACCCGGTGTTCCCGGTCCAGGTCGAGGACCAGGGAGCCGGGGACGAGCGAGGTCGCCTCGGCGACCATGGTCAGCAGCAGGTCGGAGTCGGCGCGCAGCTGCACCTGCACGATCGCCGTGCGGTGCACCCCGCCCGGCCGCAGGGCCTGCCAGGCGACCTCGGCCCCGGAAGCGAACAGGTCCACGACGAAGTGGCCGAGGAAGACCAGCAGCGGCAGCGGCCGCACCCGGGCGCCGCCGACCACGTGCGGCAACGGCAGCAGCGTCAGCACGGTCAGCGCGACGAGCAGGCCGGAGATCAGGTTCGCCCAGGACCAGGTGCCCCAGAGCAGCATCCACACCACCACCAGCCAGGCCATGAGCGGGACCTGGTGGCGCAGCCGGGTCGCGGCGGGCTCGACCGTCACGGCACCTCCTCCGTCCCGAACACCGAGGTGGTGTAGGGCGTGCGGTCGATCAGGTCGGTCGCGGCCCGGTCGGCCAGGCCGTAGAGCGGTCCGGCCAGCCCGGTGAGGGCCACGGTGAGCGCGACCAGCGCCGTGGTGGCACCCACCATCGTCCCCGGCAGCGGACGCAGCGCCCGGACCGCTCCGGCCGCGGGTGGGAGGTCGGGCTCGGCCGCCGTCGCCACCGCGGTGTGCCGGCGCCAGGCGTCCTGCAGCGCGGTGCGCGACCCGCCGTCCGCGGCCTCGCCGTCCGACGCCACGCCGTCGCTCTCCGGCCGGTGCCGGACCGCGGCCGCGGCCGCGGCGGCCGCGGCGGTGTCCTCGGCCGGCGACTGGCTCGGCGACCGCCAGAAGGCGCGGGTCCAGACACGGGCGACCGCGAGCAGCGTGAGCAGGCTGGTGACGACCCCGCCGGCGACGAGCGTGAACGCCACGGCGCTGCCCTCGGCGACCCCGGCCTGCAGCAGGCCGACCTTGCCGATGAAGCCCGACAGCGGGGGGATCCCGGCCAGGTTCATCGCCGGGACGAAGAACAGCACCGCCAGCAGCGGCGAGCGCCGGGCCAGCCCGCCGAGCCGGTCCACCGACGTCGTCCCGCCCTGGCGCTCGACCAACCCCGCGACCAGGAACAGCGTCGTCTGGATGGCGATGTGGTGGGCCACGTAGAAGAGGGCACCGGCCAGCCCGGCTGCCGTCCCCAGGGCGATGCCGAACACCATGTAGCCGATGTGGCTGACCAGGGTGAAGGAGAGCATCCGGCGCAGGTCCCGCTGCGCGACCGCGCCGAGGATGCCCACCAGCATCGTGGCCAGCGCCGCCCACATCAGCAGGTCGTCGAGCGCGCCGCCGGGGAACAGCAGCGTCTGGGTGCGGATGATCGCGTAGACGCCGACCTTGGTGAGCAGCCCGGCGAAGACGGCGGTGACCGGTGCGGGAGCGGTCGGGTAGCTGTCGGGCAACCACGCCGAGAGCGGGAACACCGCGGCCTTGATGCCGAAGGCGATGAGCAGCATCGACTGCAGCAGCACCTGGGTGCCCTCGGGCAGCTCGCCCAGCCGCACCGCCAGCTGCGCCATGTTCACCGTGCCGGTCGCGGCGTAGACCAGCCCGATCGCGGCGAGGAACACCAGCGAGCTGGTCAGGCTGACCACGATGTAGGTGATGCCGCCGCGGATGCGTCCCGCCGTCCCGCCCAGGGTGAGCAGCACGTAGGAGGCCATCAGCAGGATCTCGAAGCCGACGTAGAGGTTGAACAGGTCGCCGGCGAGGAAGGCGTTGCCCACGCCCGCGACCAGCACGAGGAACGTCGGGTGGAAGATCGACAGCGGGGTCTCCTCCGACCCGTCGGCGGCCCCCTGGCCGACGGCGAAGACCAGGACGCCGAGCGCCACGGTCGAGGCCACCACCAGCATCAGCGCCGACAGCCGGTCGACGACCAGCACGATGCCCAGCGGGACCTGCCAGCCGCCGACGGAGACCGAGGTCGCACCCTCGGCGTCGGCGACGAACAGCAGCACCACCGAGACGGCGAGCACCGCCGTAAGCACGGAGGTGCTGAGCGCGCGCTGGAAGGTCGGGTGCCCGGAGACCAGCAGCGCACCGGCGGCCCCGAGGAGCGGGAGCAGCACCGGCAGCGGGGCGAGGACCTCGATCACCGGGCGCCGCTCCCCGCCGGCAGGTCGACGTCGTCGGCGAGATCCTCGAGGACCCCGGCCCGGGAGTCGGCGTGCATGGCGGCGCGGTCCTCCGGGGCCAGGTCGTCCGGATCGAGCTCGTCGGCGTCGGGGGCCTTCCGGGCGGCGACCCGGCGGTCCTCCTCGTCGGTGCCGACGGCCTCGTTGCGGGCCAGCCGCCACGAGCGGTGGATGATCGCCAGCACGAACGCCGAGACGCCGAAGGTGATCACGATGGCGGTCAGGATCAGCGCCTGCGGCAGCGGGTCGTTGAACTGCTCCGGGTCGGAGTAGCCGAGGATCGGCGCCAGCCCCGCCGGGCCACCGGTCGAGAGCAGCAGCAGGTTGGTGGCGTTGCCCAGCAGCACGAAACCCAGCAGCACGCGGGTGAGGCTGCGGTCGAGCAGCAGGTACACCCCCGCCGCGTAGAGCCCGCCGATCATCACCGGCAGCACGATCGTGGGGGTCATCGCAGCACCACCTCTCCCGGGGCGAGCTCGATCTCGTCCTCCTGGTCCTCCTGGCGGTCGAGCTCCGCGCCCAGGCTGCGCAGCACGTCGAGGATCAGCCCGACGACGATCAGGTAGACGCCGATGTCGAAGAAGAGCGAGGTCACGAGCTTGACGTCGCCGAGCACCGGCAGCGTGGTCTGCAGGATCGCCGTCTGCAGCACCCCGGCGCCCAGCAGCAGGCCGGCCACGCCGGTGCCGCCCGCGAAGAGCAGCCCGCCGCCGAGCAGCAGGCCCGGCGCGACCGGCGCGGCCTCGCCGAGCTCGTAGCGCCCACCGGCCAGGTAGCGCAGCACCAGCGCCAGGCCGGCGACCAGGCCGCCGGCGAACCCGCCACCGGGCTCGTTGTGCCCGGAGAACAGCAGGTACAGCGAGAACACCATGATCGTGTGGAACAGCAGCCGGGTGACGACCTCGAGCACGACCGAGCGCCGGGCCGGGTCGAGCGTCGCGGTGGCGGCCAGCCAGCGGTCCCGCGGGGCCCGCCGGCCGCGCTCGCGCCGCTGGGCCAGGTCCGCCCGGGTCACCCGGTCGACGCCGCCGGTGCGTCCCCGGAGGAAGACGAGGCTGGCCACGCCGGTGGCGGCGACGACCAGCAGCGAGATCTCGCCGAGGGTGTCCCAGGCGCGGATGTCGACCAGGGTCACGTTGACGACGTTCTTGCCGCCGCCGAAGTCGTAGGCGGGCCCCGGCCAGCCCGCTGACACCGGCGTCGCGGTGCGGGCGGACAGCGCCACCGCGCCCGCGGCGGCCATGAACGCGCCCACCGCGACGGCGATGACCCCGCGGACGGCGCGCTCGCGCGGCCGGTGCCGCTCGGAGATGTCCTTGGGCAGCTTGCGCAGCACCAGCACGAAGACCACGAGGGTGAGCGTCTCGACGAGGAACTGGGTGAGCGCGAGGTCGGGGGCGCCCTGCAGCGCGAAGACGACGGCGATGCCGTAGCCGGTGACGCCGACGACCAGCACCGCCGACAGCCGCTGGCGGATCCGCAGGGTGAGCGCGGCAGCGGTCACGACGACGACGCCGACCACCGCCTGCACCGGGGTGTCCCAGGCCCGCCACTCGCCGGGCCACGGGGCGCGGGTGAGCAGCAGCGTGCCGGGCAGCGCCAGCACGACGACCAGGATCGTGCCGAGGTAGGCCGGCAGCGACCCGCGCTGGGTGGTGCCGGTGACCAGCACCGAGAGCCGGTCGATCCCCTGGACCACGTTCCAGTAGCCCTCGTCGGCCGAGGCGCCGACGGCCACCCGCCGCTGCAGGCGCTGGACCGGCCCGCGGACGGCGAACAGCGCGGCACCGCCGGCGACGGTCAGCGCCGACAGCGCCAGCGCGGGCTGCCAGCCGTGCCACAGCGCCAGGTGCTCGGCCTCGGGGGCCAGCAGCGGCAGCGTCTCGGCGTAGGCGACGACCAGCGGGTCCAGCAGCGGGCTGGCCGGCCCGAGGACCAGCCCGGTCAGCGCCAGGACGGCGGGGGCGGCGAGGAACAGCGGCTCCGGCGGGTGCTCGAGCTCGCTGTCCTCGACGCCGGGCTTGCGGGCGAAGGCGCCCCACACGAAGCGCGCGGTGTAGGCCGCGGTGAGCACCGAGCCCGCGACCACGCCGGTGAGGACGACGAGCGCGACGGTGCGGTCGGGCACCCCGCCGTCCAGCAGGGCGGTGAACGCGGCCTCCTTGCCGACGAAGCCCAGCAGCGGCGGCAACCCGGCCATGGAGGCCGCGGCGGCGGCGCCGATGGCGGCGAGCAGCGGCAGCCGCCGGCCGAGGCCGGACAGCCGGCGCAGGTCGCGGGTGCCGGTCGCGTGGTCGACGACGCCGACGGTCAGGAAGAGGGTGGACTTGAACAGCGCGTGCGCCAGCGTCATGGCCAGGCCGGCCGCGGCCAGCTCCGAGCTGCCCGCGCCCACGAGCGTCACGAGGAAGCCCAGCTGGCTGACCGTGCCGAAGGCCAGCAGCAGCTTGAGGTCCTTCTGGCGCAGGGCGCGGTACCCGCCGACCAGCATGGTCGCCACGCCCAGGCCGAGCACGACCGGCCGCCATCCGGGGACGTCGGCGAAGCCCGGTGCCAGCCGGGCGACCAGGTAGACGCCGGCCTTCACCATCGCCGCGGCGTGCAGGTAGGCGCTGACCGGCGTCGGCGCCTCCATGGCCGCGGGCAGCCAGAAGTGGAACGGCACGAGGGCGGACTTGGTGACCGCCCCGGCGAGCACCAGGGCCACGCCGACGGTCACCCCGGTGCCGCTGCCGGGCTCGGCGACGACCTCGGAGAGCAGGAAGGAGCCGCTGGCCCGGCCGATGAGGATGAGCCCGACCAGCATCGCGAGGCCGCCGGCGGTCGTCAGGATGAGCGCCTGCGACGCCGCCCGGCGCGCGGCCAGCCGCCGCCCCGAGCCCCCGATCAGGAGGAAGGAGAAGACGGTCGTGAGCTCCCAGAAGACGTAGAGCAGCAGCATGTCGTCGGCGAGGACGAGGCCGAGCATGGAGCCGGCGAAGGCGGTGAGGGAGCCGGCGAAGCGGCCGGTGCCCTCCTCGCCCGGGGAGAAGTAGCGGGCGCAGTAGACCAGCACCAGCGCGCCGACGCCGGTGACCAGCGCGGCGAAGGTGAGCGCCAGGGCGTCGAGCCGCAGGGCGACGTCGAGCTGGAGGGCGGGGATCCACGGCAGCGTCTCGCGCGGCTCCTGGCCGGCGAGGACCGGGCCGAGCCGGGACAGCACCCAGGCGAAGCCGGCGGCGGGCACCAGTGCGAGGGCGAGGAAGGCCTGCCGCCCCCACCACCGCACGAGCACGGGCGCCAGCACGCTGGCGAACAGGTGGAGGAGCAGCAGGACGAGCATGTGTCTCCGGGAGTCGTTGGGCGGCTCGGGGACACCAGGAACGTCGGTCGGACGACGGCCGGCGGTGCCCCAGACTACCCGCCCGGCTTGACCAGCCCGCTCTCTCAGGCGGGTGGGCCGGGCTGGCCCGGTGCTCCTCTACCCCGCGTGGGCCGGCCTCGACCGTCGCCAGAGGTCAGCCCTCGGCGACCTCGGCTGCCGTCAGCCAGTCCTCCTCGACCTGTTCCTTCTCCGCCCGCACCGCCCGCAGTTGCCCGTCCAACTCGGCGGCCTTCGCGTAGTCGGTCGCCGCGGCGGCCAGTTGCTCGTGCAGCTGCTTCTCGTCGGCGTCCAGCTTGAGCATCCGTCGCTCCAGCCGGCTGGCCTCCTTCTTGGCCGCGCGGGAGTCGGCGGCGGAGACGGCCGGGCGGGATGCGGGAGGAGCCCCGGCGGCGGTACCGGCCGTCGTGGTCAGCGGCGCACCACCGGCCGCGCGCCGCTGCAGGTACTCCTCCACGCCACCGGGCAGCTCGGCGAGCGTGCCGTCACCGAGGAGGGCCACCACCTTGTCGCACACCCGGTCGACGAAGTACCGGTCGTGGCTGACCACCAGCACCGTTCCGGGAAAGCCGTCGAGCAGGTCCTCCAGCGCGGTGAGCGTGTCGATGTCGAGGTCGTTGGTGGGCTCGTCGAGCAGCAGCACGTTCGGCTCGGCCATCAGCAGCCGCAGCAGCTGGAGCCGGCGCCGCTCACCGCCGGAGAGGTCGCCGACCGGTGTCCACTGCCGGTTCGCCGCGAACCCGAAACGCTCGGCCAGGGAGGACGCCGAGATCTCCTGGTTGCCGATCCGGGCGATGCGGGCGATCTCCTGCACCGCCTCCAGCACCCGGAGGCGGCCGGGCAGCTCGGTGACGTGCTGCGACAGGTACGCCGGCGCGACGGTCTGCCCGCGCACCACCCGGCCGCGGTCGGGCTCGGTCTCGCCGACCAGCAGCCGCAGCAGCGACGTCTTCCCGGCCCCGTTGACCCCGACGACGCCGATCCGGTCGCCCGGGCCGACGTGCCAGGTCAGGTCCTCGAACAACGGCCGCGGCCCGTCCTCGGTGGGCACGGCGTAGTCGACGTCCTCGACGTCGTAGACGGTCTTGCCGAGGCGCCGGGCGGCGAAGCCCTTCAGCGCCATCGAGTCCCGCGCCGGCGGCTCGTCGGCGATCAGTGCCTGGGCCGCCTCGATCCGGAACTTCGGCTTGCTGGTGCGGGCCGGCGGACCGCGGCGCAGCCAGGCCAGCTCCTTGCGCACCAGGTCGAGCCGCCGCTGTTCCTGTACCGCCGAGATCCGCGCCCGCTCCGCCCGGGCCAGCGTGTACGCCGAGTACCCGCCGTCGTAGGCGTGCACCTTGCCGTCGGCGACCTCCCACGTGGTGGTGGAGACCTCGTCGAGGAACCACCGGTCGTGGGTGACGACGACGAGGCCACCGGCGCGGGCCTTCACGTACTCCGCGAGCCAGGCGACGCCCTCCACGTCCAGGTGGTTGGTCGGCTCGTCCAGGACCAGCAGGTCCAGTGGCCGGATCAGCTGGGCGGCCAGCGCGACCCGCCGCCGCTCGCCGCCGGACATCGGCGCGACGGGAGCGTCGAGGCCGAGCCGGTCCAGCTCCAAGCCGGTGAGGACGGAGCGGACGGCCGGGTCGCCGGCCCACTCGTGCTCGGCGGCGAACATCGAGGGCGGCAGGACGACGTCGCGCACGGTCGTCCCGGGCGGGAGCGTGCCTGACTGGTCCAGGACGCCCATGGCGAGGTCGCCGCGGCGGGTGACGCGGCCGGAGTCTGGCTGGTCGGCGCCGGTCATCAGCGACAGCAGGGTGCTCTTGCCGCCGCCGTTGCGGCCGACGACACCGATCCGCTCACCCGCGGCGACGCCGAGGGAGACGTCGTCGAGGATGACGGTGGTGCCGTGCGCCTTGTGCACCCGTTCGAGGTTGACCAGGTTCAGGGGTGCGCTCATCGCCTCCAGTATCCGCGCGGCCGGTCCGTGCGGAGGAGGCGACCACCGCGCGCACGAACGTCCCGCGTCGTCCGGCCGGGGGACGTGCCCGGCACCCGACCGACGGACCTGGTCCCGGGGTGTGTTGTGCACGTCTCAGTGCGTCAGCGGCGCGCGGGGTCCGGGCAGGACGAGCGGCCTGGTCTGCGCGTTTGCCCGCACGCACCTACCGTCGGTCGGGTGCGCCTCCCCTCGATCCCCTGGTCGGAGGTCGAGCACCGCGCCCGGACCGTCCCCGGCAGCCCGGTCACGCGAGCCGGCGGCGCCGATGACCTGACCGTGCGGGGTCTGGTGACCGACTCGCGGCGCGTCGTCCCGGGATCGCTGTTCGCCTGCGTGCGGGGCGCGACGAGCGACGGCCACCGCCACGTCCCCGCCGCGGCGGCCGCAGGGGCCATGGCGCTGCTCGTCGACCGGCCCGTGGAGACCTCCCTCCCCCAGCTGTGCGTGCCGTCGGTGCGGGCGCAGCTCGGCCCCCTGGGCGCCCTGCTCGCCGGCGACCCGGCGCGGGCGCTGGGGCTGGTCGGGGTGACCGGCAGCAACGGCAAGACGACGACCAGCGCACTGGTGCGCGGCGTCCTCGAGGCGGCCGGCACCTGCACCGGCGTCGTCGGCACCCTCGGCGCGCAGGTCGCCGGTCTCTCGCGGGAGACGGCCCTGACCACGCCGGAGGCGCCCGAGCTGCACGAGCTGCTGGGCGCGATGGTCGAGGCCGGTGCGCGTCGGGCGGTCGTGGAGGCCTCCTCCATCGCACTGGACATGGGCCGCATGGACGGGCTCGCCTTCGAGGTCGCGGTCTTCACCGGCTTCGAGGAGGACCACCTCGACCACCACGGCACCGTCGAGCAGTACTGGGCCAGCAAGGCCCGGCTGTTCGAGCCCGGCCGGACCGCCGCCGGCGTCGTCGTCACCGACGACCCGTGGGGACGGCGACTGGCCGACCAGGCGGCGGTGCGGGTGACCCGGGTGGGGTCCGGTGCCGACGCCGACGTCCGGGTGCTCGGCTGGCGCACCGGCGCCGCGGGCACCGAGGTGCTGCTGGGCGACGATGCCGGTGGACACCGGGTGCGCAGCCCGCTGGTCGGCCGCGTGCACGTGACCAACCTGGCGGCCGCCTGGGCCACCGGCCGGGTGCTGGGCGTTCCGCCGGACCGGATCGCCGCCGGGCTGGCCGCGGTGGCCCCACCGCGGGGGCGCAACACCGTGCTGGGCGGATCGGGGCGGCCGGTCGTCGTCGTGGACTACGCGCACACACCGCGCGCACTGGCCGCCGCGGTCGACACGGTCCGCGACCTCACCGGCCCCGGCGGGCGGGTGCACCTGGTGGTCGGCGCCCGCGGTCGGCGCGACCGGTACAAGCGCCAGGGACTGGGCGAGTCCGCCCGCGCCGCCGACTGCGTGTGGCTGACCAACGAGGGCAGCCACGGCGAGGACCCGGCCGCGATCAGGGCCGAGCTCCGCCTTGGACTGCTCGGCACGCCGGCGGCGGTGCGCACGGTCCCCGACCGGCGGGAGGCGATCACCGCAGCGGTGCGTGCCGCCGGTCCGGCCGACGTCGTCCTGGTCGTGGGGCGCGGCCACGAGACCCGGCTGCTGGACACCACCGACCCCCGCGACGCGGTCCACCTGGACGACGCCGAGGTCGTCGCCGCTGCACTCGCGGCCGCGCACGACGGGGACGACGGCCTGCGCGAACGCGCCTCCTGACGCCGCCTCCACGTACCGGCGGGATCGGCGACCTCGCACGTCCCGCCACCTGCAGCCGTGCGAGACAGGCGATCCCGCCGCTCGGTACGGGCGACTACCGCGCCGCCTCCCGGATCGGCATGCTGGCCCGACCGGTACCCCGAGGAGGAGCCCGCCGTGCCCGTCTTCCCGCCCATGCCGCTGGCCGAGTGGGCCGACACCAAGGAGACCGTGCACCGGTTCCTGCAGATCGTCGGCAAGCTGCGCCTGGCCAACGCCCCGCGGCGCAACCACTGGTGGCACATCCCCTTCCACCTGACCGGCCGGGGCCTCACCACCCGGCCGATGGGCTTCGACCCGGTCTTCGCCGTCGACCTCGACCTGGTCGACCACCGGCTGGAGGTAGCCGTCGCCGACGGCCGGCGGGCCTCGTTCCCGCTGCCCGGGCTCAGCGTGGCGGCGTTCTACCGGCAGCTGCTGGACACCCTCGCGACGCTCGGCCTGCCGGCCACCGTCGACATCCCGATCCCGTTCGACCTGGCCGACCGCACGCCGTTCGCCGAGGACGAGCACCACACGTCCTACGACCGGGCCATGGTGACCCGCTACTGGGTGGTGCTGGGTCAGGTGGCGCAGGTGCTCGAGGAGTTCGCCGGGCGCAGCTACGCCAAGACCAGCCCGGTGCACCACTTCTGGCACACCTTCGACCTCGCCGTCACCCGGTTCTCCGACCGGCGGGTGGAGCAACCCGCCGGCGTCGACCCGGTCACCCGCGAGGCCTACTCGCACGAGGTCGTCAGCGCCGGCTTCTGGTTCGGCGACGACCAGGTGCCCGAGCCGGCCTTCTACTCCTACACCGCCCCCGAGCCGGCGGGCCTGGTCGAGGAGCCGCTGCGGCCGGCCGCGGCACGCTGGATCGACAGCCGCGGCGCGCACCTGGCGCTGCTGCCCTACGAGGACGTGCGCACCGCGACCGACCCGCGCGCCGTCGTCCTCGACTTCCTGGAGAGCGCCTACGTCGCCGGCGCCCGCCGCGCCGGCTGGGACCTCGACGCCCTGCGCTGTCCGACCGCCCCGGAGTACCGGTGACGACCGCTCGGAGGACCCGACCATGAGCAACCTCGACCGCCGCCCGCCGGCCCGCGAGCTGGGCGGGCTGGCGGGCACCCCCGCCGGCCCGGTGCTGGACCTGCTGCCGGGCAAGGAGGTGCTGCTCGGCGAGAGCACCCGGGTGCGCCGGCTGCTGCCCACCCTGGGCCGCCGGCTGGTCGGCGCGTGGGCGTTCGTCGACCACTACGGCCCCGACGACATCTCCTCCTTCCCCGGCATGCAGGTGCCGCCGCACCCGCACACCGGGCTGCAGACGGTGTCCTGGCTGCTCGAGGGCGAGGTGCACCACCGCGACTCGCTGGGCAGCGACGCCCGCATCCGCCCGAAGGAGCTGGCCCTGATGACTGCGGGCCACGGCATCGCGCACTCCGAGCAGTCCCCCGCGGTGCACCCCCGCTACCTGCACGGCGCCCAGCTGTGGGTGGCGCTGCCGGAGGCAGCACGCGAGACCGCCCCGGACTTCGCCCACCACCCGTCGCTGCCCGGGTTCACGTCCGACGGGCTGACCGCGACCGTGCTCATGGGCGGCCTCGGCGGAGCGACGTCGCCGGGGATCGCGCACACCCCGCTGGTGGGTGCCGACCTGGACCTGGCCGCCGGGGCGGATGTCGAGCTGTCGCTGGAACCGGACTTCGAGTACGCCCTGCTGGCCTCCTCCGGGTCGGCCGGGGTGGAGGACGCGCCGCTGGAGGTCGGCGCGATGCTCTACCTGGGCACCGGGCGGCGCAGGGTGCGGGTGCGGGCGGCCGAGCCGGCCCGGCTGCTGCTGCTCGGTGGCGAGCCGTTCGAGGAGCGGATCGTCATGTGGTGGAACTTCGTCGGCCGCTCCGGCGAGGAGATCATCGAGTACGCGCAGGCGTGGAACGCCGAGGACGAGCGCTTCGGCGCCGTCGTCGGTCACGACGGCGACCGGCTGGAGGCCCCGCCGCTGCCGCCGGTGCCGCTCAAGGCCCGGGGACGGGTGCGCTAGGAGGGACCGGGGGCTCCCGCTCTCCCTCCGAAGGGGTAGAGGAACGGCCTGGTTCCTGTGGGGACCGGGCAGCCGGTGCGATGACATGAGCATGAGAGCGCTGGCCCAGGACGAGGAGCGGGTCGCCTTCTGGCGGCGGCACACCGTCAGCGGGATCGTGCTGTGCGAGGTCCTCCCGGCGATCATCGCCGTGCGGACCCTGACCATCGACCCGCCTCGCGCCGGACTCGTCCTCGCCGTGGCCGCGGTGGTGGCCGCAACGGCTCCGCTGCTGGCGCTGATCCCGGTCGACCGGCTGGTCCGCCACCCCCGCGGCCGGCTGTTCTTCGACGCCTGGGAGGCCGCGGGCATCGCCCTGGTGACCGCGTTCTGCCTGCTCGACGGAGGGGTCGACAGCCCCTACGTCCTGTTCCTGTTCGTGCTGCTGGCGCACGCCGCGCTGGCCTACCCGCCGGTCGGGGTCGCGCTGGCCGGCAGCACCATCCTGGTCGGCTACCTGGGCGTGGGCCTCGGCGTCGGCGGCGCACCGGCCGACGACGTCCTGGTGGGTGCGCTCGCCTTGGCGGTCGCCACGGCCACCTGCGCCTTCGCGTCGGCGAACCACCAGCGGGCCTACCAGCGCACCGCCGCCTACGCCCGGCAGGTCGCCCTCCTCGCCGAGCGCGACGGGCTCACCGGGGCGTTGAACCACCGCACCTTCCACGAACGGCTGCGCACCGAGGCGGCCCGCACCACGGCCGACCGGCCGCTCAGCCTGCTGCTCGTGGACGTCGACGAGTTCAAGACCGTCAACGACAGCCTGGGCCACCTGGCCGGGGACGCGGTGCTGCGCCTGGTCGGCGAGACGCTGGCCGGCCTGACCCGGAGCGAGGACGTCAGCGGGCGCCTGGGCGGCGACGAGTTCGCCCTCCTGCTGCCGGACACCGACCTGTCGGAGGCGACCGGGATCGCCGAACGGTTGGTGGCCTCCGTGCGCACCACCGCGGCTCCCTACGCCGCCACGGTGAGCGTCGGGGCGGCGACCGTCACGTGGGGCGATGCGGTCGGGCTCCAGGCGGCGGCGGACGCCGCCGTGTACCGCGCGAAGCGCAGCGGCCGGAACCGCGTCTGCGTCCCCCCGGCGGCCTCGGACGGCCCTCGGTCGGCGACCCTGACGCCGTCCGGACGCTGACCGCGGCCCCGGCCCCGGCCCCGGCCGGTAGGGCACAAGACGGAGCACGACGACGTTCCTGCCGGCATGAGCGCCGCCGTGGACCCCCGCATGCTCGCCTTCGTCGCCACGCAGCACGCAGGCGTGCTGGCGACCCTCAAGCGGGACGGCCGCCCGCAGCTGTCGAACCTCTTCTACGCGTGGGACGACGAACAGCAGCTGGCCCGCATCTCGGTGACCGCCGACCGCGCCAAGACCCGCAACCTGCGGGCCGATCCACGGGCGACGCTGCACGTGACCTCGCCGGACTTCTGGACCTGGGTCGCCGTCGAGGGCACCGCCGAGCTCACCGCGGTCGCGACCGACCCGCACGACGCGACCGTCGAGGAGCTCGTGGCCTACTACCGCGCCCTCAGCGGCGAGCACGACGACTGGGACGCCTACCGCGCGGCCATGGTCGCCGACCACCGCCTCGTCGTCCGGCTGCGGCCCGAGCACACCTACGGCCAGGTGCGCGGCTGAGGGCCAGGGTCGCGGGCCGGCGCCCCGTCGCACCGGCTCACGGCAACGCCGCTCAGCTGCCCTTCGGCGGCTCCATCACCGACAGCGGGGCACCCCACGGGTCCTCCACGACGGCGATGCGGCCGTACTCGGTGTCCATCGGGGCCATCGTCACCTTGCCGCCGCCGGCCTCGACCGTGGCGACGGCGTCGTCGGTCGAGTCGACCGCGAAGCAGACCGCCCAGCCCTTGGGGGAGCCCGGCTGGTGACCGCCCAGGCCGCCGAGCGGGTCCGCCCCGATGGCGAACGTGGTGTAGCCCTCGGCGCCGGGGACCTCGGCGAAGGTGAACCCGAACACCGCCGAGTAGAACTCCCGGGCGGCCGCCGGGTCGTCGACCGCGGCGTCGCACCAGACCAGCGAGCCGTGCTCGTTGAAGACCCGGTACCCGGTGTGCTCCCCGGACTGCCACAGGCCGAAGGCGTTCCCCTGCGGGTCGGTGGCGATGACCATGGTGCCCATCGGCCCGACCTCCATGGGCTCCACGACGACGGTGCCGCCGGCCTCACGGATGCGGGCGGCCGTGGCCGCGGCGTCGTCGGTCGCGAAGTACGTCGTCCAGCCCGGGGAGTCGCCCGGGTTCATCAGCGGGCCGAGGCCGGCGGCCGGCTCGCCGTTGCGGGTGGCGTTGAGGTACCCGCCGTACTCCGGGTCACCGCCCTCGAACTCCCAGCCGAACAGACGGCCGTAGAAGTCCTTGGCGGCGTCGATCTCCGAGGCGCCGTAGTCGACCCAGCACGGGGTGCCGGCCGGCCACGGGGTGTTCCGAGTGGGCATCGCTCCTCCTCGTCGGGTGGGGAGGGCCACCCTGACACCGGGGTCCGACAGTTCCCAGGGGGTCAGAACCGACCGCTTCCGGAGCGGCCCCGGCTGCGCGAGCCGCCGAAGCTGCCCGAGCGCCGCCCGCCGCCGCGGGACCCGCCACCACCGCCGAACCCGCCGCCGACGCCGCCTCCGTAGCTCCCGCCGTAGCCGCCGGCACCCCGGCCGCCGCCGAAGAGGATCCCGCCGAGCACCAGGCTGCCCAGGTCCACGCCGCCCCGGCCTCCGCCGTAGCCCCCACCGAACCCGCCCGGCCCGTACCCACCGCCGTAGCCGCCCGGACCGTAGCCCCCGGGGCCGTAGCCCCCACCGCCCCAGCCGGCCACGTCGGACTGCGCCTGCTGCAGCGCCTGCTGGGCCAGCGTGTCGGCCATCTGGGCCTCCCGCAGCGCGCCGACCGGGTCGGTGCGGCCCTGCGCGACCGCGAGGTCCAGGTGCCGCTGCGCCTCGGCCAGCCGGGTCCGGGCCTCGGGGCCGACAGCGCCGCGGCGGGTGCCGATGAAGTCGCCGGCGGCCGCGACGCCCGACCGGGCGGTGAGCAGCGCCTGGTCCAGCGACGCCGCGGCCCGTCGCGCCCGCTGGTCGGCGTCCCGGGCCAGGCCCAGGGCCTGCTCCAGCGCGATGTCGGCCTCCTCCAGCCGGCGGAGCGCGGCCATCGGGTCGGGCCGGCCGCCGTCGGCCGGGCGCAGCGCGGCGTCGGCCGCGGTCAGCGCCGCCTCGGCCCGGGCCACCTGCGGGCGCAGGCCCCCGCCGGTGCCGCCGGCGAGCAGCGCTCGGGCCTCGGCGAGGTCCTCCTCGGTCTCCGCCCGCACCTGCGCGACCCGGGCCTCGGCGGCCTGCAGGTCGGTGCCCAGCCGGGCGACGGCGTCCAGCAGCGTGCCGGTCTGGGCGAGGGCGTCCTCGGCGACCCGGATGTCCCCGACGGCGGCGCCCGCCCGCCCCGCGGCGATCTCGCCACGGGCCTCGGTGATCTCCTGCTCGGCCGCGTCCAGCCGCGCCCGGGCCTGCGCCAGGTTGTCAGCGACCGGCGCCAGCGCGGCCGGGGCGTACCGGCGCTGCAGGGCGGCGAAGCGCTCCTCGTCGGCGGGCAACCGGCCGCGCAGCGCCGTGGCGCGGGAGGCCAGCGCGTCGAGGGCCTGTGGCGCGGTGCGCTCCAGGTCGCGCAGCCGGTCGAAGGCCTCGGCCTGCTCATCGAGGCGGGCGTCGGCCGCGGCGGTCAGCTGGAGCATCTCGGTGAGCAGCCGCCGCTTCGTCAGCTCGGCTGTGCCGGCCTCCCGCCCGCCCACCTCGTCGTCCAGCTGCTGGCGCAGCGCGAAGGCCCGCGCCAGCTCCTGCTCCGAGGCCGTCAGCGCCTCGGCGAAGCCGGCGACCGCCTCCTGGCCGTACTGCAGGCGAGCGTAGTCGAGGTCGAGCCGGGAGGTCTTGACCGCCTCGTCGAGCTCCAGGAGCGCCGTGCTCGCCTGCGCCTCCAGCTGCTCGGTCGGGACGCCGGCGTGCGGGTCCGGCCGCTCCAGCCGCTGGGCAGGCGGTGGCCCCTGCCGGCGGCGGCGGGACCGCGTGACCAGGTAGGCGCCACCCGCGACCGCCGCGATGCCGCCCACCACCGCGACCGTGCCCAGCCCGCTGCCGCCGTCACCGCCACCGCCACCCAGCCCCTCGGCGAAGGCGACGGCCGCGCCGTCGAAGTCCCCAGCGGTGAGCTCCGGCTCGACGTCGGAGGCGATCAGTTCCTCGATCTCCTGGTCGGAGAGCCGGAAGTCCGCGGGCGGGTTGTACGTGTAGCGCCGGTCCTCGACGGCGACGGCGAACAGGACGTCGTTGCCGCCCAACCCGGACAGCTCGGCGGTCCGGGTCGCCCACTCGTCCGGATCGAGGCCGTCGAAGGAGTCGACGTAGACCACGAACAGCTGCAGCTGCTCCTCGGCCTGCAGCTCGGTGACCGCGGCCTCGACCGCCGACTCGTTCCCGACGAGGACGCCGGCGCGGTCGGTGACCTGCGCAGGCACGTCGAACGGCGGCTCGGCCAGCGCCGGGCCCCCGCCGAGGAGGACCACGGCGGCCAGCGGGGCGAGGACGGCGAGCAGCCGGCGCACGAGGGACCTCCGGGAGTCGGGTGCGGCGACCCTACCCGGGCCGGGCGGTCTGACCCGTCGTCTCCGGGGTAGGGGCCGGACCCGAGACCGTGGAGGACGCATGACCGAGCCCGACCGGATCCCCGCCGCCGACCTGCCGCCGGGAGCGGTCCACCGCGTCGGCGACTGGGCCGTCGGCAACCGGGTCGGCCGGTACTTCGCCGTCTCCAGGCGTTGCCGCCACCAGCTCGCCGACCTCTCCGAGGGCACGGTGGACGCCGACGGCTGCCTGGTCTGCCCGTGGCACCAGAGCCGCTACGACGTCCGGACCGGCGAGATGGTCGAGGGCCCGCACGGCTTCCTCGGCTACCACGGCCCGACGCCCGGCTACACGCAGTTCGTCCGCGCCTACGCCCGCATCCTGCGGTTGCGGGTCCGCCGGGCGCTGCGCCGGGGGGACGACGTCGTCCTGGAGTGATGTCGGGTGGCGCGGGGGCCGGAGGCTCCCGGACACCGGGCGACGGGTGTGCTCAGCGCGACAGGGGGACGGCACCTGGCCGCGGTGTCGTCCGGTGACAGGACGATGTCAGCGGCGCTCGATCGGCTCGTCGACGCCCTGGACCAGCGCGTCGGTCTCGAAGGCGCCGTCCGCGCCGGTGGCCCGCACCGACACGCCCTGGGTGGCGGCGACCTCGTCGGCCGACCTGGGCCGCAGGACGCCGTCCCGGATCTCCTCGGCCCAGTGGCAGCTGACGAGGTGGCGGGGAGGGTGGGGGGCAGCGGAGTGGCCGGGCGCCAGCTCGCGCAGCACCGGCACCTCGTCGTCGCAGCGCGTCTCCTGCCGCCACGGGCAGCGGGTGTGGAACCGGCAGCCGCTGGGCGGGTCGGCCGGCGAGGGCAGGTCGCCGGCGAGCAGGATCCGCTCGCGGCGCTCCTCGACCACCGGGTCCGGCACCGGGACGGCGCTCATCAGCGCCCGCGTGTAGGGGTGCAGGGGCTCGTCGTAGAGCGCGTCGGCCGGCGCCTGCTCGACCAGCGACCCGAGGTACATGACCCCGACGACGTCGCTGATGTGCCGCACCACCGCCAGGTCGTGGGCGATGACCAGGTAGGTGAGGCCAAGGCGCTGCTGCAGCTCCTCCAGCAGGTTGACCACCTGCGCCTGCACGCTGACGTCGAGGGCGGAGACCGGCTCGTCGGCGATCAGCAGGTCCGGCTCCAGCGAGATGGCCCGGGCGATGCCGATGCGCTGCCGTTGCCCGCCGGAGAACTCGTGCGGGTAGCGGCGCAGCGCCGCGGACGGCAGCCCGACGGCGTCCAGCAGCTCCCGCACCCGCGTCGCGATGCCGGCCTTCCCCCCACCCAGGCCGTGCGCCTTCAGCGGTTCGGACAGCAGCGACTCGACGTCCTGCCGCGGGTCCAGGCTGCCCAGCGGGTCCTGGAAGACCATCTGCATCCGCCGGCGCATGTGCCGGAGCGGCTCACCGCCCAGCGAGGCGACGTCGGTGCCATCGAAGAGCACCCGGCCGGCGGTCGGCTCGACCAGCCGGAGGACGGCCCGGCCCAGGGTCGACTTGCCGCAGCCGGACTCGCCCACCAGCCCGTAGGTGGTGCCTCGGTCGATGGCCAGGTCGACGCCGTCGACGGCGCGGACGTGGCCGACCGTGCGGTCGACGAACACCCCGCGTTTGATCGGGAAGTGCACCTGCAGGCCCTCGACCCGCAGCAGCGGCTCGCTCGCGGCGGTCACCGCCCGGCTCCCGACGCGGTGGCCCCGGCCGGGGTCTGCTCCGGATAGGTCAGCGGGTGGCGGCAGCGCAGCTCGCGGCCTGGCCCGTCGTACTCCAGCGGCACGGTGCTCCCTGCGACCTCGGTGAGGCAATCGTCCTGGGCGTTGTCACACCGCGGGGCGAAGGCGCATCCCTCGGCCCACGGGATGGTGTCGCGGGCCGACCCGCGGATGGGCGTCAGCGGGACCCCGCGCCCGGCGTCCAGCCGCGGCACCGAGGCGAGCAGCCCGCCGGTGTAGGGCTGGCGGGGCCGGGCGAACAGCTCGTGCCGGTCGGCGGTCTCGATCACCTTGCCCGCGTACATGACGTGCACGCGGTCGCAGAGCCCGGCGACGACACCCAGGTCGTGGGTGATCATCACCAGCGCCGTCCCCGTGTCGACGACGAGCTCGCGCAAGAGCTCCAGGATCTGCGCCTGGATGGTCACGTCGAGGGCCGTCGTCGGCTCGTCGGCTATGAGCAGCCGGGGCGAGCAGGCCAGCGACATCGCGATCAGCGCCCGCTGCCGCATGCCGCCCGACAGCTGGTGCGGGTACTCCTTGAGCCGGCGCGCGGGGTCGGGGATGCCGACCCGGTCCAGCAGGTCGGTGGCCTCGGCGGCGGCCTCCTTCTTGCCCATGTCACGGTGTTCGACCAGCACCTCGGTGACTTGGGTGCCGATCGGCACGGTGGGGTTGAGCGAGGACAGCGGGTCCTGGAAGACCATCGCCATCTCCGACCCGCGCAGCCGGCGCAGGGTCCGGTCGGGCGCGCCGAGCAGCTCGGTGCCGGCCAGCCGCACGGAGCCGCCGACCTGCACCCCGCGCTTGGGCAGCAGGCCCATCACCGCCAGCGAGGTCACCGACTTCCCGCAGCCGGACTCCCCCACCAGGCCGATCGTCTCGCCCGCGGACACCGAGAAGCTGACCCCGTCGACGGCGAGCGTCGGCTGCTCGCCGCGTCGGGCGAAGGTCACCGACAGGTCGTCGACCTCGAGCACGGGGACGTCGCTGCGCAGGGCGCCCTCCGGCGGCATCGCCTCGATCGTCACCCGTCCACCTCCCTGCCCTCTGCTCGACTCCGCGCTCGTTCCGCTCCTCGCTCGGGCGTCGTCATCGGCGGAACTTCGGGTCGAGGGCCTCCCGCAGCGACTCCCCGAGCAGGGTGAAGCCCAGCGCGACCACGATGATGCACACCGCCGGCCACACCGCCAGGCCCGGTCGGATCGACAGGAAGTCCTGTGCGGTGGACAGCATCGCGCCCCACTCCGGCCGGGCGATGTCCGGGTCGCCGAGGCCGAGGAAGGAGAGCGCGGCCGCCTCGATGATCGCCGTCGCCAGGGACAGCGTGCCCTGCACGATCACCGGTGACAGCGAGTTCGGCAGCACGTGGCCGAACACGATCCGGCCGCGCTTGACGCCCAGGGCCCGCGCCGCGAGCACGTAGTCGCTCCCGCGCTGGGCCAGCATCGAGCCGCGCAGCAGCCGGGCGAAGACCGGCACCTGGGTGACCGCGATGGCGATCATCAGGGCGTACTGGTTCTGGCCCAGCAGCACCGAGATGCTGATCGCCATCAGCAGGCTGGGGATCGACAGGACGATGTCGATGAACCGCATGACCACGGTGTCGACCCAGCCGCCGAAGGCGCCGGCCAGCACGCCCAGGACCATCCCGACGACCGCGCCGAGGACCGTCGACACCACGCCGATGAGCAGCGACTGCCGCGAGCCGTAGACCAGCCGGGAGAGCAGGTCGCGGCCGAGCTGGTCGGCGCCGAGCGGGAAGCCCTCCTGGGCACCGGGGATGAACCCGGGGCGGACCTCGCTCAGCAGCGTCTGCGCCAGCGGGTCGCGCGGGGCCAGCCACGGGGCGAACGCGGCGACGAACAGGAACACCACGACGATGACCGCGCCCAGGATCGCCACCGGGTTGCGCCGCAGCCGGCGGAAGGCGCTCCTGACGAGCGACACCCCGCCCTCGCCCTCGGGCACCTGCCCGGCTCGGGCGGCGAGCTCGTCGATCCGCTGCCGTCGCACGTCCCCCAGCGCCGTCATCGGCCCTGCCCCCGTCCGATTCGCGAGCTCATCGGACGCGCACCCTCGGGTCGAGCAGGCCGTAGGAGATGTCGACCAGCAGGTTCACCAGGACGTAGACCACCGCCAGCATGAGGATGAAGCCCTGCAGGACGGCGAAGTCGCGGGTGAAGATCGCGTCGTAGATCGCCGACCCGACTCCCCCGAAGGCGAAGACCGTCTCGGTGAGCACCGCGCCGGACAGCAGCAGGCCGGTCTGCAGGCCGATCGTCGTGGACACCGGGAGCAGGGCGTTGCGGATGACGTGCCGCCGGCGCACGGTGTCGGCCGAGAGGCCCTTGGCGTTCGCCGTCCGGACGTAGTCCTCGTTGACGACGTCGAGCACCGAGGCGCGGGTGATCCGCACGATGATGGCCAGCGGGATGGTGCCCAGCGCGACGCCCGGCAGGACCAGGTGCAGCAGGGCGTCCCAGGCGGCGTCCCACTCGCGGGTCAGCAGGCCGTCGAGGACGTAGAAGTTCGTGATGTGGGTGGCGTCGATGCGCACCTCCTGGCGGCCCGAACCGGGCAGCCAGCCGAGCTCCACGGCGAACAGCAGCCGGAGCAGGTAGGCGAGGAAGAAGACCGGGATCGCCACGCCGAGCAGCGAGCCGATGACGGCGCTGGAGTCCAGCCAGCTGCCGTGCCGACGGGCGGCCAGGTAGCCCAGCGGGATGCCGACGCCGATGGCGAAGACCATGGCGAACAGCGTCAGCTCGACGGTGCCCGGCATCCGCTCGAGGAACTCGGTGGTCACCGTGCGGCCGGTGCGGGCCGACGTCCCGAAGTCGAGCTGGACGGCGCGCCCCAGAAAGCGCAGGTACTGGACCCAGAGCGGCTGGTCGAGGCCGAAGAGCTCGTTGTAGCGGGCGATGGCCTCGGGCGTCGCCCGCTCGCCGAGGGCGGCCTGGGCCGGGCCGCCGGGCAGGGCGCGCAGCCAGGCGAAGAGCAGGACCGACAGGCCCAGCAGGATCGGGACGAGCTGCAGGAGCCGTCGGACGATGAAGCGGAGCACGGCGTGCGGGTCGTCCTTCCCTCGGGCAGGGGCCGGTCACGACACCGTCCCCGCCGGCGGCCCGGAGGCCGCCGGCGGGGACGGGCGCAGGGTCACTCGCTGATGGAGACCGTGGAGAAGACCTCGGCGGTCAGCGGGCTGGGCTCCAGACCCGTGACGTTCTCCGCGACGACCAGAGCCGGCGGCGAGTGGGAGATCGGGACACCGGGCAGGTAGTCCATGATCAGCCGGTTCGCCTCCTGGTAGAGCGCGGTACGGGCGGCCGGGTCCGGCTCCTGGTCGGCACGGGCGAGCGCCTGGAAGATCTCCGGCGCGCTGAACGCACCGAACTCCGCCGACGCCTGGTTGTTCGACGCCTCGGCGAAGAAGGTGCCGATGAAGTTGTAGGCGTCGTTGTAGTCACCGGTCCACCCGAGCAGGTGGATGTCAGCCTGACCGGACTGGACGGCGTTCAGGTAGTCCGGGTTCCACGGCAGCGCGACCGGCTCGATGGTGAAGCCGGCGTCGGTCAGGTCCTGGCTGATGACCTGGAACATCGCGGCCGGGTCCGGCAGGTAGGGGCGGCTGACCTCGGTCGGGTAGTAGAACCGCAGCGTCGTGCCCTCGGCCCCGGCCTCCTGCAGCAGCTGCCGCGCCCGGTTCGGGTCGTGGTCGTAGGTCGTGACGTCCTCGGCGTAGCCGTCGACCGTCGGCGGCATGAACTCGATGGCCGCCTCGGCGCCCTCGGGGAGCAGCGAGCTGACGATCGTGTCGCGATCGATCGCGTGCGCGATGGCCTGCCGCACCCGCGGGTCCTGCAGCGCCGGGTTGGCGCTGGTGCCGGGGACGTTCCCGCCGTTGAAGCCCAGGTAGAGGATGTTGAACGGGTCGCGGACCAGGACCTGGTGACCCTCGTCCTGCAGCGACTGGTAGTCCGCCGGCGCCACGAAGTCGTAGCCGTCGATCGAGCCGGCCTGCAGCTCCTGGCGGCGGGTGTTGCCGTCCGGGATGGTGCGGATGATGAGCTCGTCGAGCAGCGCCGGCTCGCCCCAGTAGTCCTCGTTGCGGACCAGGGTGACCTGACCGTTGCCGCGGTCCCAGCTCTCGAACCGGAAGGGCCCGGTGCCGGTCGGGTGCTCCAGGGCGTACTCGGGGTAGGCCAGCGCGTCCTCGGCACCGGACAGGTTGTCGGCGTCGTACTCCTGCAGGGCCGTCGGGCTCTGGATGGAGAACGCCGGCAGCGCCAGCGCGGCGGGGAACTTCGAGGTGACCTGGGTGAGCCGGATGACCGCGGTGTTCTCGTCGGTCGCCTCGCAGCTCTCGTAGATGCTCGGGGTGTCCGGCGTGCTGGCGAAGCCGCCGAAGACCGCCTGGTAGTAGTACGAGGCGCTCGGGCTGGTGGCCAGGCCCTCGAAGTTGTACCAGCGGTCGAAGTTGAAGCAGACCGCCTCGGCGTTGAAGTTTGTGCCGTCGTGGAACTGGACGCCCTGCTGCAGGTTGAAGGTGTACTCCAGCCCGTCCTCGCTGACCTCCCAGTCCTCGGCCAGCTCGGGGACGGGGTCGGTGCCACCGAGCTCGTTGCCGAGCAGGCCCTCGAAGACCTGGCGGGAGACGCGGAAGGTCTCGCCGTCGCTGCCGAACGCCGGGTCGAGCATCGCGGGGTCGCCGGTGGCGCCGAAGACCATGGTGCCGCCGGACCGGGCCTCACCACCGCCCTCCCCGCCACCACCGGTGTCCCGGTCGCTCGAGGCACAGGCAGCCAGGGTGACTGCGGTGAGCGCGGCCGCCGAGGCGGCGAGCGCGCGTTGGGGACGACGCTGCATCGCGGAAGACCTGCCTTCTGGGCCCCTGTGGGCCGGATGAGTTCCCGACTTCGCGGCCGGAGGGTGCAAGCCCTCACGGACGTGCGTCGGACCCTAGGCGGACGTCCGCGCCCCGGTGAGCCGGGAAGCCTCATCGACACCATCCTGTGACCTGGTATCGGCCCAGGTCAGCAGGGGCAGGGGGCCTTGCTCAGGCGTCGATGCGGCGGCGGCCCTCGAACGCCCGGCCCAGCGTGACCTCGTCGGCGTACTCTAGGTCGCCGCCCACCGGGAGTCCGCTGGCCAGCCGGGAGACGGCCAGCCCGAGCGGGCCGACCAGCCGCGCCAGGTAGGCCGCGGTGGCCTCGCCCTCGAGGTTGGGGTCGGTGGCGATGATCAGTTCGGTGACCGCACCGCTCATCAGCCGGGTCATCAGCTCCTTGACCCGCAGGTCGTCGGGGCCGACGCCCTCGATCGGGCTGATCGCGCCGCCGAGCACGTGGTAGCGGCCGCGGAACTCGCGGGTGCGCTCGATCGCGACGACGTCCTTGGGCTCCTCGACGACGCAGATGACGTCGTCGGCCCGCCGCGGGTCGCGGCAGATACGGCACTGCTCGCCCTCGGCGACGTTGTAGCAGGTGCTGCAGAAGCGGACCTCGGCCTGCACGCGCTGCAGCGCCGCGACCAGCCGGCCGACGTCCGCGGACTCCGCCGCCAGCAGGTGGAAGGCGATGCGCTGGGCGCTCTTCGGCCCGACGCCGGGCAGCCGGCCGAGCTCGTCGATGAGGTCCTGGACGGCCCCCTCGTACACGGTGTTCCTCTCGTCGTGGAGGGGCGCCGCGGCCTCTACAGGCCGGGCAGCCCCAGGCCGCCGCCGAGGCCGCCGGCGAGCGGCCCCATGCGACTGGCGGTGAGTTCGTTGACAGCGCGGGAGGCGTCGCGGAAGGCCGCGACGATGAGGTCCTGCAGGCTCTCGACGTCGTCCGGGTCGACGGCCGCCGGCGCGATCGTCACCGCGGTGACCTCGCCCTGCCCGGTCATCGTCACGCTGACCAGGTTGCCGCCGGCCGTGCCGGTGACCTCCTCCTGCGCCAGCTGCTCCTGCGCGGCAGCCAGCTGCTGCTGCATCTGCTGCGCCTGCTCGAGCAGGCGTGCCATGTCGGGCTGGCCTCCGGGGAACATGACCCGAGAGTAGGCCGAGGGACCGACACGTGCGGGGACCTCGGCATCGTCAACCAGGTGGTTGACAACGGTCACGCACAGGTCCACGCTTTCTCCAACCGAACGGTTGAGGAAGGGAGGACTCCCGATGGCCGCCGATCCGCTCTCCCGGGTCTTCGCGGCCCTGGCCGACCCCACCCGGCGCGACATGGTCGCCCGGCTGGCGGTCACCGACGCCACCGTCGGCGAGCTCGCCGAGCCCTACGACGTCAGCGTCCAGGCCGTCTCCAAGCACCTGCGGGTGCTGGAGGACGCCGGCCTGGTCAGCCGCAGCCGTGACGCCCAGCGGCGTCCGGTGCACCTCGAGGCCGAGGTCCTCGACCTCATGACGAAGTGGATCGAGCGCTACCGGCGGCAGGCCGAGGAGCGCTACCGCCGCCTCGACGACGTCCTGGCGTCCATGCCGGACGACGTCTCCCCCACCCACCCCACCGACGTCTCCCCCACCCACCCCGCCGACGTCTCCCCCACCCCCCACCGATGCACCCGCCCAGGAGGGAACCGGTCATGACCACCACGCACCGCAACGAGACCCGCATCGACGTCGACCCCGAGGTCCCGCTGGTCCGCATCACCCGCGAGTTCGACGCGCCGCCCGCGAAGGTCTTCCGCGCGCACACCGACCCCGAGCTGTTCGCCCAGTGGGTCGGCCCGCGGGACACCGAGACCCGCGTCGACGTCTTCGACTGCCACACCGGCGGCTCCTACCGCTTCGTGACGATCAGCGACGGCGAGGAGTACGGGTTCCGCGGCTGCTTCCACGAGGTGCGGCCCGACGAGCTGATCGTGCAGACCTTCACCTTCGAGGGCGAGCCGGACGGCGTCGCGCTGGAGAAGCTGGTCCTCGAGGACCTCGGCGACGGGCGCACGCGGCTCACCTCGACGTCGCTGGTCGACTCCTTCGCCGGCCGGGACGCCTTCGTGGCCAGTGGCATGGAGGTCGGCGTCCGTGAGGGCTACGAGCGCCTCGACGAGGTCCTCGCCCGCTAGTTCTCCCGGCCCCGTCCCGGGTCCCACCCTGAGCTCGCGAAGGGTGGGGAGGACGGGGTCCTTCAATCGAGAGGGCGGGCGCCGAGGTGGGTGCGCAGCAGCGACAGCGCCGCCTGCTCGGGGTCGACCGCCGGCTCGTGCGGGCCATCGCTCCCCGCCCCCTCGGCCGCCCGCTCGGCCATGAGCTCGCTCGCCTCGGCGGCCTCCGCGGCGTGCGCCGCCTCGCGCGCGGCCTCCGGCGAGACGGTGCGGCCGGGCGCGGGCCGGCCGGGTGCGTCGACGACGGCCTGCACCTTCCAGCGCACGCCGAGCAGTTCCTGCAGCGCCGTGCGGACGACGTCCTTGTTCAGGTCGTCGCCGAGCATCTTGGCCAGCGCAGGCGAGGTCATCGACAGGGTCAGCGTGCCCGCGGCCACGTCGTGCACCTGCGCGGACTTCAGCAGCGCCTCGGTGGTCCGCTTGTGCCGGCGGACGACGGCCAGCAGCTCCGGCCACACCCGGCGGACGTCGCCGGCGTCCAGCTCGCCGTCCGCAGCGTCCGGCTGCGGCGGGTTGGCCGTCACCACGGGCATCGGCTCGCTGCCGCGCGGGGCCGGCGAGGACTCGGCCGCGGCCCGGGGCGCCGACGACGCCGTCGGCCGGGGCTGCTCCACCCGCGCCGCCGCAGCGGCGGCCGCGGCGGGCTGGGCGGGGTGCGGCCAGTCCTCGTCGTCGGTCGGCTCCGGCGGCAGCGGGATGTCGGGCTCACCCACGGCGACGGGGGCGCGGCGCGGCTCCCCGACCGCGGCGGGCGCAGCGGCCGGCGGGGTGGCGGCCGGCGTCGGCGGGGTGGCGGCCGGTGCCGGCGGGCGGGGCGGGGCACCCGACCCCGGCGGGGTGGTCTCCGGCCAGCCGTCGTCGGCCGGCGGGCGGGCCGCGACCGGCTCGGCGCGCGCGGGCTCCGGGCGCGGTGGCTCGGGCCGCTCCGGCGCGGCGCGCGGCGGCTCCGGGGCGGGCCGCGGCGCCGGCTGCGCGGGTGCCGCCGGGACGCTCGGCGCCTGCGCGGCCACCTGCGACCTGCGCACGAACTCGCGCACCGGGCGACCCGGCTGGTCCGCTGGCGGCGGAGCGGCGGCCGGCTCCGGCCGCGACTCGCGCACCGGCGCGCCGAGGACGGCGGGCTCGGCGACCGGCCGGCCCGCGTGCTCACCGGCGATCGACATCCGCCGCTCGAGGCGCTCCAGCCGCTGCAGGGTGGCCGCCGCGGAGCCGTCGGTCCCGGGCAGCAGCATCCGCGCGCACACGAGTTCGAGGAGCAGCCGCGGGCCCGTCGTCCCCCGCATCTCGGTCAGGCCCGCGTGCACCGTGTCGGCCATCCGCGACAGCGTCGCCGACCCCAGCGCCGAGGCCTGCGAGCTCATCAGGTCCAGCCGGTCGGGCGGGCAGTCGAGCAGCCCGTTGCCGTTGCCCCCCGCGTCCGGGACCGCGTCGAGCAGGATGAGGTCCCGCAGCCGGTCGAGCAGGTCGGTGGCGAACCGGCGCGGGTCGTGCCCGGCCTCCACCACCCGGTCGACGGCGCGGAAGACGCCGGGCGCGTCGTGCGCGGCGAGGGCGTCGATCGTCTCGTCGAGCAGCGCGTCGTCGGTGACGCCCAGCAGCCCGACGGCGCTCTTGTAGGTGACGCCCTCCTCGCCGGCGCCGGCCAGCAGCTGATCGAGGATCGACAGCGAGTCACGGACCGAGCCGCCACCGGCGCGGACGACCAGCGGGAAGACGGTCGGCTCCACCTGCACGCCCTCGGCGGCGCAGGTCTTCTCCAGCAGGCCGCGCAGCGTCGTGGGAGGCACCAGCCGGAACGGGTAGTGGTGCGTGCGCGAGCGGATGGTGGACAGCACCTTGTCCGGCTCGGTGGTCGCGAAGACGAAGACGAGGAACTCCGGCGGCTCCTCGACCACCTTGAGCAGGGCGTTGAAGCCCTGCGTGGTGACCATGTGCGCCTCGTCGATGATGTAGACCTTGAAGCGGCTGTTCACCGGCGCGAAGAAGGCCCGCTCGCGCAGGTCGCGGGCGTCGTCGACGCCACCGTGGCTGGCCGCGTCGATCTCGATGACGTCGAGCGAGCCGGGACCGTCGGGCGCCAGGGCCACGCAGGAGCCGCAGGTGCCGCACGGGGTGGACGTCGGCCCCTGCTCGCAGTTCAGCGACCGGGCGAGGATGCGCGCCGAGGAGGTCTTGCCGCACCCGCGCGGGCCGCTGAACAGGTAGGCGTGGTTGATCCGCCCGCCGTCGACGGCGTTGACCAGCGGGGCCGTCACGTGCTCCTGCCCGACCACCTCGGCGAAGGTCGCCGGGCGGTACTTCCGGTAGAGCGCCAGAGCCACGCGACGAGGTTACGTGGACGGGAGGACGGGAACGGCGACCTCCGCCGCAGCTCGTGGCGAGATCGGTGATGTCACACGGGTGCGCGTCCCGGAGCGTGCGAGATCGGCGATCTCGCCGGTGCGTCCTGCAAAGAGAAGGACCCCCCGCGCACCCGCCAGAGCCCGCTTATCCTTGCTGCCTTCCGGCCCTGGGGAGGTTCACAGGGTGACGCCACACGAGGGGTCTGCCCACCACTGTAGAGGAAACCCCGCGGAGGCCGGGGGAACCCCTCGCTACCCTGCGTGCCATGACGCCCCGACCCCGTCCCGAGTCTGCGAGGGGTGAGGAGGACGGGGTCCTCTCCCTGCCCCCGCCGCGCTCCTGACCCGGAGTACCGCGGGCCGACCTGATCCCGGCACCAGCTGCCGGGCCCTGCGCCGTGCTCCGGACCGCCCCCTCCCGATCCGGATCCGCTCAGGAGCGTCATGCCCACCCCCTCGACCACCTCCGCCGCCTCGCGCGGCTTCCCGCTCGTCGTCCTCGCCGCCCTCTGCTGGGGCACCGCCGGCGTCAGCGGCCGCATCGTGTCCGAGCGCACCGACCTCGGCCCGCTCGACATCGCCTGGCACCGCATGGCCGTCGGCGCCGTCGTCCTGCTCGCCGGGTACCTGCTCACCCGCCACCGGGAGCCGGTCACCGTCCCGCTGACCCGGCCGGTCGCCGTCCGGCTGGGCCTGGTGTCCGCCGGGCTGGCCGTCTACCAGCTGGCCTACTTCGCTGCGGTGGCGACCGCCGGCGTCAGCGTCGCGACGCTCGTCGCGCTCGGCCTGGCGCCGCTGCTCATCGCGCTCGGGGGCGCGGCGCTGGGGTCCGGCCGGCCGGACCGCGCCACGTTCGCCGCGCTCGTGGTGGCGCTCGTCGGCCTGGTGCTGCTGGTGGGCCTCACCGCCGGCGCCTCGGCCGGGACGGCGGTGCTGCTGGGCGCGCTGCTGGCCTGCGGCTCGGCCCTCGGCTACGCGGTCGTCACGCTGGCCGGTGGGGACGTCCCGGCCGGTCTCCCGGTGACCCTGGTCGGCTTCGCGGGAGGCGCGCTGCTGCTGACGCCGGTCGCCCTGACCGCCGGCCTGAGCCTGACCACGGAGCCGGTCGCGCTCGCGACGCTGCTCTACCTGGGGGCGGTGCCGAGCGCCGCGGCCTACGCCCTGTTCTTCCGCGGGCTGCAGACGGTGCCCGGCGCGGTGGCCGGGATCGTCACGCTGCTGGAGCCGGTGACGGCGACGGTGCTGGCGACGGTCTTCCTGGGCGAGCGGCTGCCGCTCGGCGCACTGGCCGGCGGGCTGCTCGTGCTCGCCGCCGTGGCCGGCCTCTACCTGCGGCGGCCGGCTGCGGCCGAGCGGGAGGCCGCCACGGAGCGGCAGGCCGTCGCGGAGCCACACGACTGAGACCCCAGGACGACGGAGGCCGGGCCCCGTGCGGGGCCCGGCCTCTGCTGCGGAGGATGGGAGATTCGAACTCCCGAGGGGTTGCCCCCAACCCGCTTTCCAAGCGAGCGCCATAGGCCACTAGGCGAATCCTCCAACTGCGCCCGCCAGGGTACCGGGCCAGGTGCGGCCGGTCAGCCGCGGTACCCCGGGCGCGGTACAGGGTGGTTACGCCTCCGTCCCTCAGGGCACGCTGGGGGCTGCGCTGGGCCGACGGCGCGCCGACGACAGGAGAGCAGCCCCCATGAGCGAGACCGACCGGCTCCGGCCCGACGTCGTGGAGGCGATCGTCGCGGTGCTCAAGGGAGCCGACCCCTCGGAGCTGCCGGCCTCGGCGACCAAGGAGGAGAAGGACGCCGCCAAGGACCGGTACCTCTCGGAGTTCGTCGCCGAGCGCAGCAAGCGGGACCGGCAGACGCGCGCCTGGGAGCTGCTGCTGACCCGCAGCTACGACGAGCCCCCGACCTGGGAGCGCCTCTTCGACGACCTCTCCTCCGACGTGGTCGAGGAGCTCGGCGAGCTCTACGACGTCCTGCCCGCGGGTGCCCAGGAGGAGTACGCCCGCCGGTACGGCGTCCCGACCGGCGTCTGACCGCGGCTCCGGTGCCGGCGGCGAGCAGGGGGGACGCACGGTGAGCGGACCCGGTCACGTCGTGGCCGGGCGCTACCGCCTGCTCGAGCGCATCGGCGGGGGCGGCATGGGCGCCGTCTGGCTGGCCTCCGACGAGCTGCTCGGGCGCCGGGTCGCCGTCAAGCAGGTGCTCCCGCCGCCGACCGCCGACGAGAGCGTCATCGCCCAGCAGCGCCAGCGGGCGCTGCGCGAGGGCCGCATCGCCGCGCGGCTGTCCCACCCGCACGCCGTCGTGGTCTACGACGTCGCCGTCGAGGACGGCGCGCCGTGGCTGGTGATGGAGTACCTGCCTTCCCGCAGCCTGGCCGAGGTGCTGCACCAGGACGGCGTCCTGCCGGTCGACCAGGTCGCGCAGATCGGCGCCCAGGTGGCCGACGCCCTGTCCGCCACGCACGCGGCCGGCATCGTGCACCGCGACGTGAAGCCGGCCAACGTCCTCATCGGGCAGGGGCCGCGGGTCGAGGGCCTGGTGAAGATCACCGACTTCGGCATCTCGCACGCCCGCGACGACGTCACCCTCACCCAGACCGGCCAGATCACCGGCACCCCCGCCTTCCTGGCCCCCGAGGTCGCCCGCGGCGGGGAGGTGACGCCGGGGAGCGACGTCTTCTCCCTCGGCGCGACCCTCTACACCTGCCTGGAGGGCCAGCCGCCGTTCGGCATGGACGACAACGCCCTGCGGCTGCTGCACCGCGTCGCGGGCGGCGAGCTGATCCCCCCGCGCCGCGCCGGCTCGATGACCGCGCCGCTGATGCGGATGCTGGCCGTCGACCCCGCGGACCGGCCGACGACGACCCAGGTCCGCGACGAGCTCGCCCGGCTGGCGGTCGGCCGGGACGGCGACCCGACGACCGTGCTGCTGGCGCGCACCAAGCTGCGGTCCTCGAGCAACCGGGAGCGCACCGAGGAGCTGAGCAGCGGGGTGCTGCCGGCCGCGGGAGCGGGCGCCGCGGCCGCCGCCGGGTACCGGGACCCGGGCACCGCCGTCCACGTCTCCCCCACCGGGCCGCCTCCGGCGCCGCCGCCCCGCCGGGCGGAGGACCGGCCCCCTGTCACCCCGGCGCCGAGCCCCCGGCGCCGCCGCGGGCCGCTGCTGGCCGCGCTGCTGCTGCTCGGCGTGCTGCTGCTCGGTGGCGCGCTCTGGCTCAGCACCCGGGGCGGCGACGTCGGCACCAGCGCCGAGGCCCCGGCGTCGTCGTCTCCGCCCGTCGACGACGCGACACCCCGGGCGGAGGACGCCCCCGCGCCGGAGACCCCGGATGCCGAGCCGACGCCGTCCACCGGCGCGGAGGCGCCGTCGAGCGAACCGCCGTCCGACGAGCCGACCGACGACCCGGCCGACGACCCGGCCGAGGTCGTCGAGGAGACGTTGGGCCGGTACTACGAACTGTTGCCCGACGACCCCGACGCCGCCTACGACATGACCGGTCCGTACCTGCGGTCGCAGGCCAGCCGGAGCTACTACCGCGACTTCTGGGCACCCTGGGACGAGGTGGACCTGCGGGAGGTGCGCGGAGCGCAGCAGTCCGGGAACGGCGTCGTCACGGCCACGACCGAGGTGGAGTTCACCGGGGACGACGGACGCGAGCAGACCGAGCGCCACCAGGTCCGCCTGGTGCAGGACGACGACGGCGGCTGGCTGGTCGACCTGGACCTGGTCGCCTGACCGGGGCCGGGAACGACGGAGCCGCCCGCGGGAGGTCTCCCGGGGCGGCTCCGTGCCGGCGGTGGCGGTGGGATTTGAACCCACGGAGGCTTGCACCTCACACGCTTTCGAGGCGTGCTCCTTCGGCCGCTCGGACACGCCACCGTCGAACAGACTACAGGCCCCGCTGACGGCGGAAGAACGCGCGTAGCAGCGTGGCGGACTCCTCGGCCCGGACCCCACCGGTGACCTGCGGACGGTGGTTGAGCCGCCGGTCGCGGACGACGTCCCACAGCGACCCGGCCGCACCTGCCTTGGGGTCGTCCGCGCCGTACACGATCCGGTCGACGCGGGCCAGCACGCTCGCGCCGGCGCACATGGTGCAGGGCTCGAGGGTGACCACCAGCGTCGTCCCGGTCAGCCGCCAGCCGTCGCCGTGCACCCGCGCGGCGGCGCGCAGCGCCAGGACCTCGGCGTGCGCGGTCGGGTCCCCCTGCTTCTCCCGCTCGTTGGCGGCCTCGGCGAGCACGGTGCCGTCCGGCCCGAGGACGACGGCGCCGATGGGTGTGTCGCCCCACTCGACGGCCGCCGCGGCCAGCGCGAGCGCGCGGCCCATCGCGGCGTCGACGTCCGGGGTCACCGAGTGCCCCCTGCGGTGCTCGTGCTCTGCCCAGCACCGTGGGCAGAGCACGACGGGGCCGCCACCGATCCCACCCCCGGGCGCTCGTGCTGTGCCCAGCACTGTGGGCAGAGCACGAGCGCCGGGGAGGAAAGGTGGGCCGGGGACGGGGTCACGACCCGACGCCGTCCCGCAGGTCGATGCCCACCAGCGCCGAGAGCTCGGCCAGCGCGGCAGCGGGATCGACCACCTTGATCGTGTGCATCCCCATCGCGCGGGCCGGCTTGAGGTTGATGCCCAGGTCGTCGAGGTAGGCGCAGTCCGAGGCGACCACCTCCCGGCCGACGGCCTCGGACAGCCGGGCCAGCGCGCGGCGGTAGATCTCCGGCTCGGGCTTGCGCACGCCCTCCAGCGACGACTCCACCACCGCGTCGAACAGCTCCAGCAGCTCGCCCAGCCGCCCGGTGCGCTCCATCGGCGCCACGTTGTTCGACAGCAGGGCCAGCGGCACCCCCGCCGCGCGCAGCCGCCGCACCGCGTCGACCATCTCCGGGCGCACCTCGCCGGCCAGCGCGGCCAGCACCCGCCGGGCGTCCAGCCGGTGCCCCGCGGCCAGGGCCTCGGCCTCGAAGGCGTCGGTGAACCCGGCGGCGTCGAGCTCGTTGCGCTCGAAGCGGGCCCAGGCGTTGGTGTCGGGGTCGGCGCTGTTCAGCCGCACGATGAGGCCCTCGGGTAGCCCCGCCTCGGCCTCGTAGGCGGTGAAGGCGGTCATCGGGCTCTCGGTGATCACCCCGCCGAGGTCGAAGACGACCGCTGATGCCACCGCGCTCACGACCGCACCGCCGCGGCCAGCTCGTCGGCGAAGCCCAGCCGCGCGGCGATCGCGGTGACCATCTCGTCGGCCCACAGGTCGTCGGAGGTGACGATCGGCCGCAGCTGGTCGGCCGGCAGCCCGTCGTCGGCGAAGACGTCCAGGTCACCGCCGGGCCAGCCGGTCTCGTCGTCGTCGAACGCCCCCTCGGCGTCGACCGCGATGCCGTAGCGCTCCACCACCTCGGCGGCGAGCAGCCACTCCTGCATGGTGGCGTCGGAGATCAGCGCCCGCACCAGCCCGCCCGGCCCGTGCCGGAGGACGACGAAGTACAGCCGCGAGTCGACGACCACGACGAACGGCCCGGGCCAGTCCCCGGCGCCCGGGTCGCCGAGCGCCCGCTCCAGCGCCGGCAGCTCGTCCCCGGCGTCCGCGGCGAGCAGCTCCACCCGCCAGGCCCCGTCGGGACGGCTCACCCGCACCGCCCAGCTGGCCGGCGTGCCCGGTCCGCTCATCGCCGCCGCAGCATCGTCAGGCCGTCGGACAGCGGCAGCAGCACCGTCTCCCAGCGGGGGTCGGTGGCCAGCGCGGCGTTCAGCTCCACGAGCGCCCGGTCGTCGTCGTTCCGCGGGTCGAGCACGCGACCGTTGCGCAGGGTGTTGTCCAGCAGCACGACGCCGCCGTCGGTCATGCGCGGGTGCAGCTGGTCGACGTAGTCGGCATAGCCGGCCTTGTCCGCGTCGACGAAGGCCAGGTCGAAGGTCGGCTCGACCGGCAGTGCCCGCAGCGACTCGTGCGCGTCGCCCAGCCGCAGCCCGATGCGGTCGGCCAGCCCCGCGCGGGCCCAGTACCGCCGGGCCACCGCCGTCCACTCCTCGCTGGTGTCCAGGCACAGCAGCGAGCCGTCCTCCGGCAGCCCGCGGGCCACGCACAGCGCCGAGTACCCGGTGAAGGTGCCGATCTCGATCGCCCGGCGGACGCCGAGGGCGCGGGTGAGCAGCTGCATGAAGGTGCCCTGCTCGGGCGCGATCTGGAAGGTCGGCGGCACGTCGCCGCGGTCGGCCAGCGCCGCGGTCTCGGCGAGCAGGTCGGCGGCGACGTCGTCCGGCGGCTCGGAGTTGGCCCGGACGTAGTCGGCCAGTTCCCGGGTGAGGAGGAACGAGCGGGGGGTCATGGCGCGGGGGCCTGGGCGCGCGGGGGCCGGAGGAGCGGGTGGGTCATAGCCTCTGATCATGGCCGATCCCGCTCCGGACGACGGAGCCGACGTCGCCCCCGCGCTGTTCTCCCGGCTGGCCGCCGACCCGCTGGCCGACCTGCTGGGGATCGTCCTGGAGCAGGTCCGGCCCGGGTACGCCCGCGCGGCGATGACGGTGGGCCCGCAGCTGCTCAACGCGGTCGGCACCGCGCACGGCGGGGCGACGATGGCCCTGCTCGACGTCGTCCACGCGGCGGTCAGCAACAGCCACGGCACCGTCGCGGTGGCCCAGGACGTGCACACCGAGTTCCTCGCCCCGGGCCGGCCGGGCGACCGGCTGGTCGCCGAGGGCACCGAGGTGCACCGCAGCCGCCGCACCGCCGTCTACCGCATCGAGGCCCGCGCCCAGGACGGCCGGCTGGTGGCCACCGCGCTGGCCCGGGTGTTCCGCACCGAGACCGCCTGGGAGGACCGGTGACCTCCTTCCCGGTGCCGACGATGCCGGCTCCCCCGGTGGGCGTCGTCGGCCTGGGCCAGCTGGGCGGGTCGCTGGCCGCCGCCCTCGTCGCGGCCGGCCGGCAGGTGACCGGCTGGGACGTCGACCCCGCCGCCCGGGAGGCCGCCGCCACGCGCGGGGTGCGGACCGCCCGCGAGCTGACGGGCATCGTCGTCCTCGCCGTCCCGCTGCCGGCGATGGCCGCGGCACTCGAGGGCCTCGACGTCGACCCGGACGCCACCGTCACCGACCTGGGCTCGGTCAAGGCACCGGTGCTCGCCGAGCTGGGGTCGGCGCTGGGCGGTCGCTACGTCGGCGGGCACCCCATGTGCGGCACCGAGCGCTCCGGGCCCGAGGCGACCGACCCCGGCCTGTTCACCGGTGCCCGCTGGGCGCTGTGCCTGGAGCCGGGCACCGAGCTGCCGCGCTGGCTGCGGGTGGCCGAGGTCGCGCTGGCCGTCGGTGCCGAGGTGGTCCCGGCGACCGCCGCCGAGCACGACGACGCCGTCGCCGCGGTCAGCCACGTGCCGCACCTGCTGGCCGCGGCCCTGGCCGCCGCAGCCGGGGACGCCGGCCCGCTGGCGCTGGCACTGGCCGCCGGCAGCTTCCGGGACGGCACCCGGGTGATCGGCAGCGACCCCGGCTTCGTCACCGCGATGGTGCAGGGCAACGCCGGCCCGACCACCGCCGCGCTGGCCCGCGTGCTGGAGCAGCTGGCACGCCCGTGGCCGGAGCTGGTGGCCGCCGGGCACGCCGTGCGTGCAGGCGGCCCGGCGGGACGGCGTCCGGTGCGGGTGCCGCTGGAGCGGGCCGCGCTGCTGTCGCTGGGCCGGGCCGGCGGCGCGGTCACCCGGCGGCTGGCGGCGTTCGTCGAGGGCTACGTGCCGGACGTCGGGTGACGGCGTCGCGAGCACCGCGGGGAGCGCCGGCGACCGAGGAGCGGCCCGGGGGCGGAAGCCGACCGGCGGCGTCGCCGGCTGACCGGTTTCGCCCGCGACGCGGCGGGCAGGGAGCGTCCATGGACGACAGCGAGATCCGCGGCCGCATCGAGGCGCTGGTCGAGGAGGAGCGCCGACTGCGGGACAGCGGCGAGCACACCGACGAGCAGCGCGCCCGCCTCCGGCAGATCGAGGAGGACCGCGACCAGCTCTGGGACCTCATCCGCCAGCGGGACGCCAAGCGCCAGTACGGCGAGGACCCCGACGAGGCCTCCCCCCGCCCCGAGCAGCAGGTCGAGGGCTACCTGCAGTAGCGGAAGGACCCCGTCCCCTCTCGAAGGACCCCCTTCCCCCCGCCTCTCGCAGGCTCGCGGCGGGACCCTGCAAGGGGGCCGCAGAGCTCGCGGAGCCTCTGGACGGGGCCGAACACTTAGACGTCGAAGTGTGTGCGTTGGTGATCACGGGGTAGGAGCCGCTCCGGCGCGCACGGTCGCGCGTCCGGTTCGTGGATGGGAGCAGGCATGGTGCGCGCGGCACGGACGATCCGGCGGGCGGTGGTCACCGGGGGTGCCGGTTTCCTCGGCTCCCACCTCTGCGAGCACCTGCTCGAGCGGGGCGTGGAGGTGGTCTGCCTCGACAACTTCCTCACCGGCTCGCCGCAGAACGTCGTCCACCTGATGGAGCACCCCGGCTTCCGGCTGGTCCGCTGCGACGTCACCGACTTCGTGCACGTGCCCGGCGACGTCGACCTGGTGCTGCACTTCGCCTCGCCGGCCAGCCCGCTGGACTACCTGCGGATGCCGATCGAGACCCTCAAGGTCGGCAGCCTGGGCACCCTGCACACCCTCGGGCTCGCCCACGAGAAGGGCGCCCGGTACGTGCTCGCCTCCACCTCCGAGGTCTACGGCGACCCGCTGGTCCACCCGCAGACCGAGGAGTACTGGGGCAACGTCAACCCGGTCGGGCCGCGCGGCGTCTACGACGAGGCCAAGCGCTTCAGCGAGGCCATGACGACGGCCTACCGGACGTCGAAGGGCACCGACACCGGCATCGTCCGGATCTTCAACACCTACGGTCCCCGGATGCGCCCGGACGACGGCCGCGCCATCCCCGCCTTCGTCGGCCAGGCGCTGGCCGGCCGTCCGTTGACCGTCGCCGGAGACGGCTCGCAGACCCGGTCCATCTGCTACGTCGACGACACCGTGCGCGGCATCCTCGCGATGGCGTTCTCCGGTGAGGCCGGCCCGGTCAACATCGGCAACCCCGACGAGCTGTCGATGCTGCGGCTGGCCGAGTGGATCGTCGAGCTGACCGGCTCGTCGTCGGAGATCTCCTTCATCGACCTCCCGGTGGACGACCCGAAGGTCCGCCGTCCCGACACCACCCGGGCCGAGCAGCTGCTCGGCTGGCGGCCGACGGTGCCCTCGGAGGAGGGCCTGCGGAGCACGGTGGCGTGGTTCGCCGCCCAGCTGCAGGCGGCCGACGTCCGCGCCGGGTGATCCACAGCGGGTCAGCGACCGCATCTACTGTGTAGTGGGCGGTCGCGGGGGTCGCCGGGGACGCTGACCACCTGGACGGGGGAGCTGCACGATGGGCCGCCACGCCGCCACCCCAGCCGCGCGCCGACCGGCGCCGCTGACGCCGCAGGTCCTCATCGCGCTGGCGGTGGCCGCGATGGTGCTGCTGGCCGGCGGCATCACGTGGTGGGCCGTCGGCGCCGGGAGCGGGAACTGCGACGGCACCGCGGTCGTGCGCGTCGCCGTCGCCCCCGAGCTGGCGCCCGTCGCCGAGCAGGTGCTCACCGACGCCGAGGGCCTGCGCCCCGAGGACTGCGCCTCCGCCCAGGTCACCGCGCAGGAGCCGGTGCAGACCGTCGGCGACCTGGGTGCGCTGGACGCCGGGGACCTGCCGCACCTGTGGGTGCCCGACTCCTCGCTGTGGCCGGCCCGCGCCGGGCACGCCGCCCTGGAGACCGCCGGATCGGTCGCCACCTCCCCCGTGGTGCTGGCCACCAGCCGCGCGGCCGTGGACGCGCTGGGCTGGACCGCCGAGGCGCCGGGGTGGGGTGCGGCGCTGGTCAGCGAGCAGGGCATCGCCGTCCCGGACCTGGCGACCAGCGCCGAGGCCCTCGCCGCGCTGGGCGCCGTGCGGACGTCGCTGGGCGGCGGCGAGGACGCCGACAACGCCGTGGTGCAGGCGGTGCTCGCCGCCGAGCGCGGACCGTCGGTCTCCCCGGCCGACGCGCTGGCCGCCGGCGGCGAGGGCGCGGCCGACGCGCCGCTGGTGCCGGTCAGCGAGCAGGAGGTGTGGGCGGCCAACGCCGACGCGGAGGACCCGCAGCTGGTCGCCGTCTACCCGGAGGAGGGCTCACCGGGGCTGGACTACCCGCTGGTCCGGGTCGGCACCGCCTCCGCCACCGACGCCGCCGTGGTGGACGCCGCCGTGCGGGCGCTCACCTCGGACGCCGCGCGCTCCGCCGTCACCGAGGCGGGTTTCCGTGACGCCGACGGCACCGCGCCGCCCGGCGCCGAGGCGGCGGGGATCCGCGAGGCCGCTCCGCGGTCCCTGCAGCTCGACCCCGCCGAGGTGCAGGGGCTGCTGGCGCAGCTGTCGGAGCTGGCCGCGCCGTCCCGGATCCTCACCGTCTTCGACATCTCCACCTCGATGGAGGCCCCGGCCGGCGACGGCACCCGGGCCACGCTCGCCCGGGACGCCGCCAAGAGCACGCTCACGCTGGTGCCGGGCAACTTCGCGCTCGGGCTGTGGTTCTTCGCCGCCGAGCTGGATGGCGAGCGCGACTGGACCGAGGTCGTGCCCACGCGTCAGCTCGAGGCGGAGGTCGAGGGCACCGTCCAGCGCGACCTGCTCGACGAGGAGCTCGACACCATCCCCGACCGGCTCAGCCCCGGCGGCACCGGCCTGTACGACACCACGCTGGACGCGGTGCGGGCGGCGCGCTCGGACTTCGACCCGCGCGCGGTCAACAGCGTGCTGGTGGTCACCGACGGGACGAACGAGGACAGCGGGGGCGTGGACCTCGACGAGCTGCTGGCCACGCTGCGCAGCGAGGCCGACCCCGATCGGCCGATCAAGGTCATCGGTGTAGCGCTCGGCCCGGACGCCGACCTGGGTGCCCTCGAGCGGATCGCGGACGTGACCGGCGGCGCGGCCTACTCCGCGGTCGACCCGACGGACCTGCAGACCGTCCTGTTCGACGCGCTGCGGCAGCGGTGACGTCGCGGTCCTCCGGACCGCACCGCGACCAGGTGCCGCACGTCGGTCGCCGCTGACCCGCTCCCGCGGCCCCCCAGGGCCCCGCACCGAGCCTGCGGGGTGTGGTGAGGAGGGGTCCTCTCAGGTGCGGGCCAGCAGGGCGTCGAGCGCCGCGGTCACCTCGTCGACCGTGATGCGCCCCAGCGCCGGGTCGAGCTCGGTGCCCCACGGGTCCCCGGTCCCGTCCCCGTGCCAGAGGACGACGTGCAGTGGCCCTCGCTCCCGGGCCCTGAGCGGTGGCCCCCACAGCGCCGGGGACACCGGACCGAACAGCACCACCGAGGGACGGCGGTAGGCGGTCGCCAGGTGCGCCAGGCCGGTGTCGCCGCTGACCACGACGCGGGCACCGGCGACCACCGCGGCCAGCTCGAGCGTCGTCGTCCGCCCGGCCAGGACGCAGCCCTCCCCCAGCCCGGCGCCCTCGGCCACCGCCCGCGCGAGCGGCACCTCGGCCGGGCCCCCCGTGATCCGCACGTCCAGACCGCGCGCGGCCAGGTGCCGGGCGACGGCGGCGAACCGGTCGGCGGGCCAGCGCCGGCCGGGGAACGCCGCGCCCGGGTGCACCAGCGCCACACCGGCCGGGGCGGGCGGGGGCACGGAGGGCACGGCGAGGTCGAGCGCGTCGGGGTCGGCGTCCACGTCCAGCCCCTCGGCGACCAGCCGGCACCAGCGCCGCACCTCGTGCTCGTCGGGGTGCCAGGTCGGCCCGGGGTAGCCGGGGCTGTCGAAGGTGAGCAGCCGCCCGGGGCGCAGGTCGGCCACGACGACGTGCGAGGCCGGCCCCTTGCCGTGCAGGTCGACGGCGAGCTCCGGCGGCGGGCCGGACCAGTCCAGCGGCTCCAGCTCGCGGGCGGGCAGCACCTCGTCGACCGCGTCGATCAACGAGGCCAGCGGCTCGAGCGCCGCCGTGGTGGCGAGCACCAGCCGGTGGCCGGGGACGGCCGCCCGCACGGCGCGGATCGCGGGCACCCCGGTGAGCAGGTCGCCCAGCCCCAGCGGCCGCAGCACGACGGCCACTGCAGAAGGACCCTCCTGCCCCCCACCGCTCGCAGGCTCGCGGCGGGCCCCTGCAGGAGGGCCACCGGGACGCGGCCGGGGGGCGGCGGGGTCCTCCTTCACACGCGGGAGCGCTCGACCAGGGCGGTCGTGGAGTGCCCGTCGAGGTAGGGCAGCACGACGGCCTGGCCGCCCCAGCGCCGCAGCACCGCGGCCTCGGGCAGGTCGGCGCCGGCGTAGTCGCCGCCCTTGGCCCACACGTCCGGGCGCAGCCGCCCGATCACCTCGGCCGGGGTGTCCTCGTCGAACACCACGACCGCGTCGACGAACTCCAGCGCCTCCAGCACCCGCGCCCGGTCGGCCGCGGTCACCAGCGGCCGGGAGGAGCCCTTGAGTCGGCGCACCGAGTCGTCGGAGTTGATGCACACCACCAGGCAGTCACCCAGCCCGCGGGCGGCCCGCAGCGTCGCCACGTGGCCGGGGTGCAGCAGGTCGAAGCAGCCGCCGGTGGCGACGACGGTCCCGCCGGCCGCGCGGACCCGGGCGATCACGCCATCGGCCCCGGGCTCGGCGGCCGGGCTCGGCTCGGGTGCGGCCTCGACGTCCCACGCCGAGGCGCCGCCGCGGGCGACGAAACGGCCGGCGAAGGCGACCGCGGCCGCCACCGCCTCGCCCGTCACGGCGCCGTCGGCCAGCGCGATCGCCGCCGCGGCCGCGAACGAGTCACCCGCGCCGCACGGGTCGCCCCCGGTCACCGGTACCGCCGGCACCACCATCGGGGCGCCCTCGCCGTAGGAGAGCAGCGCACCGCGGGCGCCGAGGGTCACCGAGACCGCGCCCACGCCCCAGTGCCGGATCAGTGCCTCGGCCCGCGCGCCGACCGCCGCCAGGCCCTCACCCTGGGCGGCCACGCCGGCGGCCGTCCCGGCCGCCGAGGCGACGCGGGCGGCCTCGGCGCCGTTGGGCGTCACCAGCCGCGCGTTGGGCACCGGGTCCGCGCCGCGCGGGTGCGGGTCCCAGACCACCGGCCCACCGGCCTCGGCCAGCACCGCGCGGACGGCGCGGTCGGCCGTCGTCCCCCGGCCGTAGTCGGCGACGAGCACCGCGGCGGCGTCGCGCACGACGGCAGCCGCCTCGGCGGGCAGCGTCCCCAGCCCCGCCACCGGGGCGCCGCTGTCGATGCGCGCCACCGAGTGGTCGCCCACCCGCACCCGGCGCTTCACGGCCGTCCCGCCGGTCGCCGGGATCTCGACGAGGCGCACCCGGCCGGCGAGCAGCGCACGCAGCCGGTCGGCGTCCTCGTCGTCGGCCATCGGGGTGACCAGCACGACCTCCCGGCGGGTGGCCCGGGCCGCGATCACCGCCGCCAGGGCTGCGCCGCCGGGGCGCTCGCGGGCCTCGACGTCCTCGACGACGGGCACGGGCGCGTCGGGGGTGAGCCGGGACGCCGTCCCGACCAGGTCGACGTCGAGCAGCGCGTCGCCGACGACGACCAGCGGACCCGTCGCGCTCACTGAGCGACCCCGAGCCGGGTCTCCGGCACGCGCGCCGGCTCGGCCAGCACCGCCGCGTCGAAGGCCGCGCACACGAGGTGCAGCGCGACCAGGTGGCACTCCTGGACCGTCGCCGTCCACGGGGAGTCGATGCAGACCGCGTCGTCGCACACCGCGGCCAGCGGGTTGGGCGCCGGGCCGGTCATCGCCAGCACGGTGATGCCGCACTCGCGGGCCCGGCGGGCGGCCGCGACCGCGTTGGGGCTGCGGCCGGACGTCGACAGCAGCACCAGCACGTCGCCGGCCCGGCCGTGCGCCTCCACCTGGCGGGCGAACAGCTCGTCGGCCGGGTAGTCGTTGGCGATCGCGGTCAGCGACGAGGTCTCGGCGGTCAAGCAGATCGCGGAGAACGGCGGCCGGTCGGCCCGGTAGCGGCCGACCAGCTCGGCGGTCAGGTGCTGGGCCTGCGCAGCGCTGCCCCCGTTGCCGGCCGCGAGCAGCCGGCCGCGGTCCTCCCCGCAGAGCACGTCGGCGATCAGCCGGCCCCAGCGGTCGAGCGCGTCGAGCTGCCCGTTCAGCGACCCGAGCGCGACGGTCAGCGACGCGACGTGGTCGGCGCCGGTGAGGTGCGTGCACGTGTCGGGCGAGACGACCTCGCTCGTGGAGTGGGGGGCCTCGGAGAGGGGGGCGGGGTTCATCGGGCGGCCTCCACGGGGCTCCTGTCGCCGTCATCGGTGCGTACGGGGCCGGCCAGGACCTGCCGGTAGACGGTGTCGGTGTCGGCGACCACGCGGGCCCACCGGTAGCGGTTGCGGGCGCGTCGCACCCCGGCCGTGCCGTAGGCCGCGCGGCGGGCGTCGTCGGCCAGCAGCGCGGCGAGCGCCTCGCCGAGCCGGGCCGGGTCCCGGGCGGGGACCAGGTCGCCGGTGACCCCGTCGGCGACGGAGTCCTGCAGCCCGCCGACCGCGGTGGCGACCACCGGCCGGCCGCAGGCCATGGCCTCCAGCGGGGTGATGCCGAAGGGCTCGTACCAGGGCACGGCCAGCACGACGTCGGCCGAGCGGATCCACGCCGGGACGTCGGCGCGGGCCACCGCGCCGGTGAGGACCAGCCGGTCCGCGACCCCCAGCGAGGCGGCGACCGCGCGCAGCCGGCGCACCTCGGCGTCGTCGTCCAGCTGCGCGGCCGGGGGCCCGCCGACGACGACCAGCTCGGCGTCGGGGACGGCGGCCAGCGCGCGGACGGCGTCCTCCTGCCCCTTGCGCTCGACCAGCCGGCCGAGGACGAGCAGCCGCTTGCGGTCCCCGCGCGGCGCGACCGGTCCGCGCGGGGTGAACACCGTGGTGTCCACGCCGCAGGGCACGACCGAGACGCGGTCGCTGTCCAGGCCAAGCCGGCGCAGCTCGAAGACCTCGTCGGAGCAGGTGGCGACCACGTGGCCGACGGTCCGGCACAGCGACCGCTCCAGCTCGACGCGCTGCGGCGGCGAGGTGTCGGCGGCACCCTGGTGGCGGCGCTTGACCGAACCCAGCGCGTGGAAGGTCTGCACGACCGGGATGTCCCCGGCGGCGGCGACCGCGGCCAGCCCGCTCATCCAGAAGTGCGCGTGCACCAGGTCCGGAGGCCGCTGCGCCCACTCGCGGCGCAGCACCGACGCGAACTCGGGCATGTGCCGCAGCAGGTCGTCCTTGGGCAGCACCCGGGCCGGCCCCGCCGTCACGTGCGCGACGTCGTAGCCGTCGGCCGTGGACACGCGGTCGGGCTGGTCCGGGTCCTCCCGGCGGGTGTGCACGGTCACCGCGTGCCCGCGGCGGGCCAGGCCCGCGGCGAGCGCGGCGACGTGCACGTTCTGCCCGCCGGCGTCCACGCCGCCGATCGCGGCGAGCGGGCTGGCGTGTTCGGAGACCATGTCGATGGTGAGCGGCCACGCGCCCAGCCGGTCGGTGATCACCGGGTCACCTCCTCGAGTAGCGCATCCCAATCGCGGAGGAACCGGGGAAGCCCGTACCGCTCCAGCGCGGCGGCGCGTGCCGCCTTGCCGGCCAGCCGGGCGGCGTCCTCGTCGTGCAGGTAGGTGCGGACGGCGTCCCACAGGACGCCGGGACGGGTGGAGAGCACGCCGGCCTCGGCCGGCACCGCCTCCACCGCCTCGGTGGTCGCCAGGGCGACCACCGGCAGGCCCAGGTGCATCGCCTCGAGCAGGGAGAGCCCGAGGGAGGTCCACCGGACCGGGTGCACGTACACCCGGCGGCGGGCCAGCTCGGTGTGCATCGCGGCCTGCGGCGGGTCGTCGTGCAGCGCGACCCGGCCGGGGTCGAGGCCGTAGCGCTCGTGCAACCCGGCCAGCCCCATCCCGAAGACGTCGACCGGCGCGACCGCGGCGAGGCCGGGCAGCAGGTCGGCGCCGACCGTGCGGCCGCGGCGGACCGGCTCGTTGGTGACGACGGCGGCCCGCGCCAGCTCCCCGGTGTAGCGCTCGCCGGGGTCGACGATGCCGTGCTCGATGACCGTCGTCGGCGCCCGGCCGTTGTCGTAGAAGAGCTGGTTGAAGTGCGTGACGTGCGCGATCGGGATGTCGTCGCGGTCGGCCAGCGGGTGCCGGGTGTGCGGCACCGGCCCGTCGCCGGGCTCCAGGCCCGGCGCGTTGTGCTCGAGGAAGACCGCGGGCAGGTCGCGGCCGGGCTCGCGGCCCAGCCACTCGCGGACCAGGTCCAGGTCGCGGGTCCGCTGCAGGACGACGACGTCGACGTCCTCGTCGCGCAGCTGGTCCGGGGGCACCTCGCGGGCCGACGCCGGCCAGTCCCAGGTGCGGGCGCGGCCCAGCCCGTCGGGGCCCCGGTCGGGGGTGACGGGGAGCAGGTACTCGTGCTGCCCCTGCACGAACGCCGTCGTCCACGAGCCGTGCACGTGCCAGAGCAGGACCCTCACGCGCTTCCCACCTTCTCCACAGCCGCGACGACGTCGTCCGCGGTCACCGACGTGAGGCAGGGGTGGCCGGGGACCGGGCACTCGCGGGCCCGGGTCAGCCGGCAGGGGGCCTCCTGGTCGCCCAGCAGCACGGTGGGCACGCCGTAGGGCGCCCAGCGCGCGGCCGGCACGACCGGGGAGAACAGCGAGACGACCGGCGTGCCGACGGCGGCGGCCAGGTGGGCCGGGCCGGTGTTGCCGACGACGACCGCCGCGGCGCCGTCGAGCAGCGCGGCCAGCTCCGCCAGGCCCAGTGCACCGCCGAGGTCGACGCCGCGGGTCCCGGCGACGGCCGCGGTGAGCGCCCGCTCCCCCGGCCCGCCGGTGACGAGCACCCGGTGTCCGGCGTCGGCCAGCGCCTCGACCGCCTCGGCGCAGCGGTGCGCCGGCCAGGCCCGGGCGGGTACCGAGGCACCGGGGTGGACGACGACGTACCCGGGCGGCAGGTCAGGGCCCCTGGGTTCGGGCGCGACCGGGGGCAGGGGCCGGCGCACGGCGAGCCGACCGTCGTCGCCGGCCGGCAGGTCGAAGCCCGCGGCGCGGGCGAGGGACAGGGCGCGCTCGGGCTCGGGCAGGTCGTCGTCCACCCGGTGTCGGACGTCCAGCAGCGACCCGGGGTAGTCGACGCTGATCGCGGAGATCCGCGGGACGCCCGCGGTGCGCAGCACCAGCGCCAGGGGCAGCGGCGACTGGTGGAAGGACGTGGAGACGACGGCCTCGTCGGGGGCGAGGGCGCGGATCCGCTCGGTCAGTGCGGCGAGGTCGGCAGGGTCGACCGGCGGCGGGTCGCCGAGGATCCAGGGGCAGGCCCAGGTCTCCACCTCGTCGACGCCGGGCAGCAGCCGGGCGGCCTCGGCGCCGGCCGGGCCGGCGAGGAACACGACGCGGTCGGCGCCAGCGGCCACGGCGCGCACCAGCGGCCCCTGGACCAGGACGTCGCCGACCGAGTCCAGCCGGGCGACCAGGACCGTGCGCCTCACCACCCACCCGCCAGGACCTGCTCGACCGCCTCGGTGATCGTCGCGGCACGGCGGGGGGCCGCCTCGACCTCGGCCCTCCGGGTGACCGGCGTCGGGACGAGGACCCCGGAGGCGCCGGCGGCCGCGGCGGCCTCGACGTCGGCGCCGATGTCGCCGATGACCACGCAGCGGGCGGGGTCGACGTCGAGCTCGGCGCAGGCGGCCTTGACCATCCCGGGCGCGGGCTTGCGGCAGGTGCAGCCGTCGTCCGGCCCGTGGGGGCAGACCTGCACGGTGTCGAACGGGCCGAGCAGCTCGTCGAGCCGGGCCATGCAGGCGTCGACCTGCGCACGGGTGATCAGCCCGCGGGCGACACCGGACTGGTTGCTGACCACGCCCACCCGGACGCCGCGGGCGCGCAGCGCGTCGACGGCCTCGCGGGCCCCGGGCACCGGCTTCACCAGCGCCGGGTCGCCGTTGTACGGGTAGTCGCGGACCAGGGTGCCGTCGCGGTCGAACAGGACCAGGTCGGGCAGCCCGCGCCAGGGCCGCACCCGCCGGTGCTGCACCGCGCCACGCAGGAAGTGCCACGTGGCCAGCGGCGGGATCAGCGCGCTGGTGGCGAGCATGGTGCCGACCTCGGCGCGGTCGCGCGGGCCGGGGGCGATCCGCGCCCAGGCGAACTCGCCGGTGCCGGCCGCCCAGGCCAGCGCGGCGCCGAGCGCGGCGCGCGGCCGCCGGGCGGCGGCGAGACCGACGGCGGTCAGCCCGGCCACGGTGACGGCCAGGTGTCGCGGCCGCCGGCCGAGCGGGGCGTCGGCGCGCTCGCGCCAGCCGGGGCCGTGCAGCCGTCGCATGAGGACGTCGTCGGCGTTGCCGGCCTGCACCCGGACGCTCACCCAGCGGTCGACCGGGCGGACGGGGTGGGTGATCAAGCGCCGTCCGCGGACCAGCCGGGCGCCGGTGTCCATGACCCGGAGGGCCAGGTCGGAGTCCTCGCGGAAGGCGCGCGGAAAGCGCTCGTCGAAGCCGCCGACCGCGGCCAGCGCGGCGCGGCGGTAGGCGAGGTCGGCGGTGATCCAGGAGCTGGTGGCCAGGCCCGCGGTGCCCCGCTCCCAGTCGGTGGGCCGGCGGTCCGCGGGCAGCGGCACCCGCACCCGGCCCTGGCTGCCGGCCACGTCGGCCGGCAGGTCGGAGAGGTCCTCGGCCAGCCGCTGGTACCAGTCGGGGTCGGGGACGACGTCGTCGTCGAGGAAGGCCACCCACTCGGTGCGCACGCTGCGCCAGCCGAGGTTGCGGGCGCGGGCCGGGCCACCGCCCCCGGTGCGCACCACCCGTACCGGCGGCAGGCCGGGCCGCTCGGGGCGCAGCGGCTCGCCGGTGGGCCGGTCGTCGACCAGCACCAGCTCGGCCGGGCGCGGTCCCGGGGCCTGCGCGAGGGCGTCGAGGAGCACGTCCAGGGACGGTCGGCCGACGGTCGGCACGACCACGGAGCACTGCTCGATCCCCACCTGCATGTTCGCGTCCTGCCCGCCATGGCTGGAGTGGAAACACTACGGGCTTGAAGTGTCCCCGGACGAGTGTGCGTCCGCCCCCGAGAGACCCCCGGCCCCGTCCAGAGGCTCGCCGCGAGCTTGCGAGCGGTGAGGAGGACGGGGTCCTTCTACTCCTTCAGCGGCGGGTCCGGGCCGCCGCTGAGACGCGGGCGAGGGCGTCGGTCACGACGGCGGCGTCGTCCCCCAACAGGGTGAGCAGGTGGGCGACCAGGCCGTCGTGGGTGGGGCGGGCCTCCTCGACCTTGGCCCGCCCGGCCGGGGTGAGCCGGGCGTGCAGCAGCCGCTTGTCCCCGGACGAGCGCTCCCGGACGACGTAGCCCTCGGCGACCAGCCGGCTGACGGTGCTGGTCACCCCGGCGCGGGAGATCCCGAGGGCCTCGGCCACCTCGCCCATCGTGGCCCGCTCGCCGGGGGCCTCGGCGATCCGCCGCAGCGCCTCGTACCCGGTGAGCGAGAGGTCGTGCCGACGGTGCAGCGCCGAGTCGACGCGGCGGGTGATGCGGTCGTGCACCTGCACGATGCGCAGCCAGGTCTCGGCCGGACCCGGTGTCGCGCCCGGGACGTCGGCCACGTCCCCGGGCACGTGCTCGGCAGGGAGGTCCGGTGCCAGGGCGTCCTCGGGGCGGGCCACCCCTCCATCGTCGCCGACGGAGCGCTCAGGCGCTCCCGAGGGACCGAGGTGCCCGGGAGCGGCCGCCCGGCCGCCGGCTGCCGGCGACGAGGACCAGCCCCGTGCTCGCCGCGACCAGCGCCCCTCCGGCGGCCAGCACCGGCCAGTGGACGCCGCCGGGAACCGCGGCCGCCTCCTGCGCGGAGACCGGAGCGGTGGGCGTGCCGTCGGAGGGCCCGGCGGGCCCGGTGCTGCTCGGGTCGGGCAGGCCGGGGACCGGCATCGGCACCGCCTCACCGTGCTGCGGGACCACCGCCGCGCCGGCGGGCGGGCTGATGGCCGCGCAGTCCTCGGCGGCCGGCCGGGTGAAGTCGTAGCCGATCAACTCGTCGACCCAGCCGGCGCCCGAGCCGTCCAGCGCCGTGTACTGCAGGAACGGGTCGATGGTCTCGCCCCAGTCGACCGGACCGGTGTTGAGGACGACGACGGCGCCGGGGGCGACCTCCGCAGTCTGCTCCCCTGCCGGACGGCGGCTGGTGCCCAGCGTGACCGCGTGGCCGACGGTGCCGCCGGCGACCTCGACGACCACACCGCCCGGGCGGCAACTGGGCCCGTGGGTGACGCGGGCGTCGGGGCGGGCGTCGTCGTCGACGGCGGCCGCGGGGCCCGCGAGGGCGATGCCGGCGCACAGCAGGGCGAGCGCCGTGACGGCGACGGACGCCGGCCGAGTGGCCACCTGCACGTGCACTTCCCCCTGGTTCTGCGCCGGCGCGCCTGCGATGCGCCGGTGCCGCCCATGATGCCGGGGGAACCGGACCGTCAACCCGGGGTTACCGGCCGGTCGCGCGTGTCGCTACGGCGTGTCGGTGAAAAGACGCCCCTGGCCCGTCTGACGGGCTGTGACCCAGCGCTCACTACCGTGTCGTCGTGGACTCAGCAGCGGGCACCGGACGCCGCCGGTCCTGCTCGGCCCGGTCGGCGCGCTGGAGCTGGTGCACCCCGCGGCGGACCTCGCGGTGGCGCGCGCCGCGGCGTCCCTCGGTGTGCCGATGGTCTTCTCCAACCAGGCCTCGGTGTCGATGGAGGAGTGCGCCGCGGTCATGGGCTCGTCGCCGCGCTGGTTCCAGCTCTACTGGTCGACCTCGGACGAGCTCGTGGAGAGCCTCGTCGGGCGCGCGGAGGCCAGCGGCTGCGACGCGCTGGTGGTCACCCTCGACACCACGATGCTCGGCTGGCGCCCCCGCGACCTGGACCTGGGGCACCTGCCCTTCGCGCTGGGCAAGGGCATCGCGCAGTACACCTCCGACCCGGTGTTCCGCCGGCTGACCGAGCAGCGGGCCGCGGCGTCCGCGGCGCCCGCCCCGGCCCGGCCCGGCGCCGCGGCCGGCCGGGACCGGCAGCCGCGGCCCACGCTGGCGGCCGTGCGCGCGCTGGTCGGGATGGCGCGGGCCTGGCCGGGACCGCTGCTGCAGAACCTGCGCTCGCCGCTGCCACGGGCCGCGGTCGAGACGTTCCTGTCCATCTACTCCCGGCCCTCGATCACCTGGGCCGACCTGGCCTGGCTGCGGGCCCGCACCCGGCTGCCCATCGTGCTCAAGGGCGTGCTGCACCCGGACGACGCCCGCCGGGCGCTCGACGAGGGCGTGGACGGCGTGGTGGTCAGCACGCACGGCGGCCGGCAGGTGGACCGCTCGATCGCGGCGCTCGACGCGCTCCCCGACGTGGTGGCCGCGGTGGGCGGCCAGGCGCCGGTGCTGCTCGACAGCGGGGTGCGCAGCGGCGCCGACGTCCTCACCGCGGTCGCGCTCGGCGCACGGGCGGTGCTGCTCGGCCGGCCGTTCGCCTGGGGGCTCGCCCTGGCCGGCGAGGAGGGCGTGCGCCAGGTGGTGTCCGACGTGCTGGGCGAGTTCGACCTGACGCTCGGGCTGAGCGGCCACACGGCGGTCGACCGGCTCTCCCCCGAGGTGCTGCGCCGGGTCGGCTGACGGAGGACCCCGTCCTCCCCGTGCCTCACAGGCTCGGGGCGGCGCCCTGGACGGGGCCGGTCGACACGCCGGTGCGGCCTTGACCCGACGGTGTGACGAGGGTCACAGTGGAGGCCGGGCGGGGGCAGCCGGTAACGAGTGGCCTCCCACTGCTGGGAGGACCGACCAACGCGGCCAGACCGTCAGGACCGGCCCCCCGCCCCTCACCTCGCCGTGGACGACGGCCGCGCGCGCGGCCGGAGTCGCTCCATCGCCCTCGCCCGCGGCATCCACCTGGCCGGCGACTGACGTCCTCCCGGCACCCCCTCCGGCGCACGGGTGAGCCGGCAGACCGGCCACGACCGTCGCCTCGAGGGGCAGCGTGAGCAGCCGGGACGGTGGACGGGCCGGTCGCCCACGACCCCGGGAAGAGAACAGCGGCCCCGTCCCGGAGGACGGAGCCGCTGTGCTGTCTCAACCAGACGTGCACCCGAAGGGATTCGAACCCCTAACCTTCTGATCCGTAGTCAGATGCTCTATCCGTTGAGCTACGGGTGCGGGCTGTTCAGTTGTCGTGCGCGGAGGCTCCGGGATTTGAACCCGGGATGGGGATTAACCCAAACCGCATTAGCAGTGCGGCGCCATAGACCGGACTAGGCGAAGCCTCCCGGGGTCCGAGTCCCCCCGGAACCACCGAGAAGAGACTACCAGCGCCCCGGGAGGCGTTCCGCCAGGGGTCCCCCCGAGCTCCCGGTGCGTAGAGGGGCGCATCGACAGGACCTGACACGTCTCCCCTGCGCGACGGCGACCTCAGGCGGCGACGGGCTCGGACACCCGCTCGCGGGCCGGACGCCGGCCCGGGACCAGCGTCACCAGCACCGCGAGGGCGGCTCCGGCGACGGCGAGCAGCAGGCTGCCGCTCACCCCGGCCGGGCCCTCGATCAGCGCACCGCCGAGCGCGGCCCCGACCGCCGAGGCGCCGGTGGCCATCGTCGAGAGCCAGGTGAAGGCCTCCGTGGTGGCGTGCGCCGGCGCGATCGCGCCGACGAGCGAGTTCTGCACCGTCAACGTGGGCGCGATGGCCGTCCCGCCGAGGAAGAGGAGCGCACCGAGCACCCACGGGTCGGACGCCGCGGCGAGCGGCGCCAGGCCGATCGTCACGCCGAGCAGCAGCCAGCGGTACTGCCGAGGCAGCGAGACGCTGACCACCCGGGCGCCGAACCACAGCCCGCCGGCCACCGAGCCCAGCGACCACAGGGCCAGCAGGACGCCGGACATCCCTGGCGCCCCGGCGGCGTCGGCGAACGCGGGGACGGCGACCTCGAGCGCACCGAAGCCGAGCATCAGGGCCGAGCCGCTGAGCAGCACCCGGGGCATGCCGGGGGTGAGCACCGTGGCGAACGGGCTGGCGCGGTGCGCGGCGGGCACCGGGACCCAGCCGCGCATGGCCGACGACGTCGCGACGCCGAGCGCGCCGGCCACGGCGAGCGAGCCTGCGACGGCGACCGCCCACGCCGGGGTCGCCAGCACCGCGAGAGCGGCGACGAGCGTCGGGCCGGCCACGAAGACCAGCTCGGTGGCGGTGGCGTCGAGGGCATAGGCGGTGCCGCGCACCCGCGGGTCGACCCGGGACCACAGCGCGCGGACCACCCCGGACACCAGCGGCGTCCCGGCACCGGCGGCGGCCGATGCGGCGACGACGGCCACGGTCGGAGCGCCGCCGAGGACGACCGCCACCAGCAGGGTCAGCAGCAGCGGGAAGGCACCGGCCTGGGCCAGCAGCACCGGCCGCGGACTGCGACGGTCGGCCAGCCGGCCGAGCACCGGCGCCATCCCGGCCATCGCCAGGCCGTAGGTGGCCGCCGCGAGGCCGGCGACGGCGTAGGAGCCGGTCTGCTGCTGCACCATGAGCAGCAGTGCGAGCGGGACCATGGCCGAGGGGAGACGCCCCGCGAAGCCGGCGACGAGCAGCACCGGGGCGGACGGCAGGCGCCAGACGGACAGGTACGAACGCACGACGAACTCACTTCGGTAGCACGCGGACGGGAAGAAGTAGGGGGTCAAACACCGTTGACTCCCTACACGCTACGGACGGACACGTAGGGGGTCAAGTGACATACGACGCCTACGGCGTGTCGACGGCACACCAGCGGTAGGGGATTCCATGGACTACGACACCTACGGGTCCACCGCGGTCGAGCTGGCCATCGACCTGACCAACGCCGACCGGGACGCCGGACCGGACTGGGCCACGGCCTTCCTGCGCGCCCACGACGAGTGGTTCGAGCCGGGCACGGTCGTCGAGCTCTCCCCCGCCGAGACCGGGCAGGCGGCCACGACCGCCGACCTGGTGCGGGCGGTGGCCGTGGCGACCACGCAGCCCGAGGTGCTCGAGCGGCTCAACGCGCTGCTCGCGCTGGCGCACCCGCAGCCCTACGCCACCGACCACGACGGCGAGCTGCACCTGCACTACGCCCGCCCCGACGCGCCACTGATGGAGCAGCTGACGACGACCGTGGCGATGGGCCTGTCGCAGGTCGTCGTCCAGCACGGGTGGCAGCGGATCGGCGTCTGCTCGGCCGAGGGGTGCGACGACGTCTACGTCGACACCTCGCGCAACGCCAGCCGCCGGTATTGCTCCAACACCTGCGCCAGCCGCTCGACGGTCGCCGCCTACCGCGCCCGCCGCAGGACCTGACCGAGGACCCCCCGCCGCGAGCGTGCGTGACGTACTGGAACGGCCACCCTCCAGGGGCCCTCCGCCTGAGCCTGCGAGGCGTGCGGAGAAGGGTGGTCCTTCTACTAGCGTCGCGCGCATGGTGAGCGCCCGGCACTGGGATGCGCGCCTTCACTCCCTCGTCGGCGGGCTGCCGAACTCCCCTGCCGACCTCTGGCTGCGCCGGCTGACCACCGCCGCCGACCACGGCCGCCTCTGGATGGCCGCCGGCGTGCTCATGGCCCTGCGCCGCGGTGCGCTGCGACGCGGCGCCGTCCGCGGGCTGGCGTCGATGGCGGTGTCCAGCGGACTGGTGAACACCGCGCTCAAGCCGGTGTTCGGCCGCCGGCGTCCCGACCTCGGCGCCCACCCGGTGCACCGCCTGCTGCAGGAGACGATGACCACGCACTCGTTCCCCAGCGGGCACTCCTCCTCGGCCGGGGCCTTCGTCACCGGCGTCGCGCTGGAGTGTCCGGCGGCAGCGGCCGTGCTCGCACCCCTCGCACTCACGGTCGGCTACTCGCGGGTGCACGTCGGCGTGCACTACCCGGGGGACGTCGTCGGCGGGCTGGCGGTCGGCGCCGCGGTCGCCGTGGGCCTCCGACGCTGCTGGCCGGGGGAGGCCGGTCCACTGCCGGTGCGCGCCGTTGACCCAGCGGAGTGGCGGCCACCTCACTACGGTCCGGTCAGGGTGTCCCGGCGCGGGTCGGGGCACTGAGCAGACCTGCAGTCCCCGACGGAAAGAGGTCCTCCATGTTGGTCCGCCGGATCGCCCGGCCGCTGCTGGCGTCGTCGTTCGTCTACGGCGGCATCGACACCCTCCGCAACCCGCAGAGCCGGGTGCCGGGTGCCGCGCCGGTCGTCGACCAGATCGCCGCCAAGGCCGACCAGCAGCTGCCGGTCCAGCTGCCGCGTGACGTCGAGCAGTACGTGAAGGTCAACGCCGGCGCGCAGGTCGCGGCCGGCTCGCTGTTGGCCCTCGGCCGGCTGCCCCGGCTGTCGGCGCTGGTCCTCTCGGCCAGTCTGGTGCCGACGACGCTGGCCGGACACCGCTTCTGGGAGCACGACGACCCCAAGGAGCGCTTCGGCCAGACCGCGCACTTCGTCAAGAACCTCAGCATGCTCGGCGGGCTGCTCATCGCCGCCGTCGACACCGAGGGCAAGCCGTCGGTGGGCTACCGCGCCCGCCGCGCGGCGTCCCGGGCCGCCGACAGCACCGAGAAGAGCCTGGAGAGGGCGCAGAAGCGCGCGGCCAAGGCCCAGCGGAAGGCCGAGAAGCAGTACAAGAAGGGCTCCCGCTGAGTCACCCGCTCCCGCCCGCGGCCGCGCTCCGGAGGATCGCCTTCCTCCTGGAGCGCGCCCGCGAGCCCACCCACCGCGTCTCGGCGTTCCGCACCGCCGCGGCCGTCGTCGACACGCTCGGTCCGGAGGAGCTCGACCGGCGGATCCGCACGAGGACGCTCACCGACCTCCGCGGCATCGGGCCCAAGACCGGCGCGGCGATCGTGCAGGCGCACGCCGGCGAGGTGCCCGAGTACCTGGCCCGCCTCGAGGAGTCCTACGGCGAGCTGGTGCCGCTGGCCGACGACGTCGCCGATTTCCGGGCCCTGCTGCGCGGCGACCTGCACGTGCACTCGGACTGGTCCGACGGCGGCAGCCCGATCCGCGAGATGGCCGAGGCGGCGATCGGGCTGGGCCACGAGTACATGGCACTGACTGACCACTCGCCCCGGCTGACCGTCGCCAACGGGCTGTCCGCCGAGCGGCTGGAGCGGCAGCTGGACGTCGTCGCCGCGCTGAACGAGGAGCTCGCGCCCTTCCGGATCCTCACCGGCATCGAGTGCGACATCAACGTCGACGGCAGCCTCGACCAGACCGACGAGCTGCTCGGGCGGCTGGACGTCGTCGTCGCGAGCGTTCACTCCGACCTGCGCGCGGACTCCGCCGCGATGACCGAGCGGATGCTCACCGCGGTCGCCGACCCGCACACCGACGTCCTCGGGCACTGCACCGGCCGGCTGCTGGTCTCCCGCGAGCAGCGGGAGGGACGCCGGCAGCGGCCGCGTCCGGAGAGCACCTTCGACGCCGAGGCCGTGTTCTCCGCCTGCATCGAGCACGGCACCGCCGTGGAGATCAACTCCCGGCCCGAGCGGCTGGACCCGCCGCTGCGGCTGCTCAACCTGGCCGTCGACCTCGGCTGCGAGTTCGCCGTCGACACCGACGCGCACGCCCCCGGCCAGCTGGACTGGCAGGGCAACGGCTGCGAGCGGGCGGTCGAGTGCGGCGTCCCGGCCGAGCGGGTGGTGAACACCCGCTCCGCCGAGGACCTGCTGGCCTGGACCGTGGATCGAGGGTCTTCCGAGGCGGGGTGAGGGCGCTCCCGGGGACGCCCGCAGCGAACGCCCGACCGGCACCGGGAGCCGTCAGCCCGCCCCCGGCGACGGGCTGGCAGTGCACCCGACCAGGTGACAACGCTCACGGACAGGTGACCGCCTCCGCGCCCCGCCAGGAACCCGCCGGGCCCTCACATCCCTTCGAGGGGTTGCGGACCAACGTGCAGGTCAGGCCGGGGATGCACCCGCCACGCGCATCGGGCCCAGGAAGCCGGTGTCCCGTGGTGCGTCTCACGTCGTGATCGGCGCTGGCGCCTCCGGATGCGGCAGAGGCCTCGGTGTTCGCGGTTGCGAGCACGGAAGCCGACCCGGTAGTAATGCAATCAGACCTCTGGAGCCACGGAGAGTCACCGTTCACCGCATCGCGCGGGTGGACGTGGCGGGGCTCCCGGGTGGCTGCGACTGGCGTCGCGGCCTGGTCCACGACAACACGGTCAGCACCACCACGAACGGGTAGTGATGATCCGCCGGGCGCACCTGGTCGCCATAGCCCGGCGGGGAGCAGAGGCGAAACCGGGCCCGTCCTAGAGAGGACACCCGTCTCATGCCTTCGCGACAGGTCATCGAGCTGCGCCCGCACTCGCTGCCCCACCACCCCACCGTGACGCGGATCGGCGCGCCGCGCGTGAGCGTCGTCGTCCCGACGTTCAACGAGGCCAAGAACCTCCCGCACGTCTTCGCCCTCATCCCCGAGGACGTGCACGAGGTGATCGTCGTCGACGGCCGCAGCGTCGACGACACCATCGAGGTCGCCCGCTCGCTGCGTCCCGACGTGCGGATCGTGCTGCAGAACCGCCGGGGCAAGGGCAACGCCATGGCCTGCGGTTTCGCCGCAGTCACGGGTGACATCGTGGTCATGCTGGACGCCGACGGGTCGGCCGACCCGCGGGAGATCCCGCGCTTCGTCCAGGCGCTCACCGACGGCGCGGACTTCGCCAAGGGCACCCGGTTCGCCAACGGCGGCGGCAGTGCCGACATCACCCGCACCCGCAAGTGGGGCAACCGGTGGCTCAACCGGATCGCCAACCTGTTCTTCGGCACCCGGTACACCGACCTCTGCTACGGCTACAACGCCTTCTGGTCGGACTGCCTGCCGGCCCTGGAGCTCGACGCCGGCGACCGCGGCCGCGAGGACAAGCTGTGGGGCGACGGGTTCGAGATCGAGACGATCATCAACACCCGGATGGCCAAGGCCCGGATGCACATCGTCGAGGTGCCGAGCTACGAGTTCGAGCGCATCCACGGGGAGAGCAACCTCAACACCTGGCGCGACGGCGTCCGCGTGCTGCGTGCGCTCGTGGTCGAACGGTCCAACCGCCGGGGTCGCGCGCCGCAGGCCGAGGTCGTCCCGGTCCGCCCGCAGGTCGCCACCGCGGAGACCCCCGTCCGCACCGCGTGACCCCGGCGGGCGGCTCGGCTCCGGCAGACCGGCAGCGCCCCGAGCGGCGCGCGCGCCGGCCCTGGGGCCGGGCCGCGCTGCCGTTCGTCGCGCTGGCGGTCGTCGCCGTCCTCGACCTCGTCGCCGAGTCGCGGCGGTGGCCGCTGCCGGTGGTGGGGCTGCTCGACGAGCCGGCCCACCTCATCACCGCCGGCCTCGTCCTCGTCGCGCTCCCCGCCGGGACGCGGCCCCTCTGGTCGTGGGCACTGGTCGGCGCCGTGGCCATCGACGTCGACCACGGACCGCTGTACCTCTACGGCGACGCCGTCGCCGGGGACGGCGGCCGCCCCGTCACGCACTCGATGGCCACGGTCCTGCTGCTCCTGGCCGCCGCGGCTGCCGTCCGCCGGTACCGCTGCGCCCTGGCCGGCCTGGCCTGCGGCGTCGCGCTGCACCTGGTCCGCGACCTCGCCACCGGTCCCGGCGTCCCACTGCTGTGGCCGCTGCCCGGGGCCGCGCAGGTCCCCTACCCGCTCTACGCGGCCGCCCTGGTGGGGGTGACGCTGGTCGCCGTCGCCCGGCAGCTGCGCACCCCCACCCGGTCGGTCGTCACCCGACCGTAGGGGCGACCTGCGTGCGCAGAGCGAGGCACAGCGCCCCAGCGGTACCCTGGCGAGTCGTGTTCCGAGACAGCCGAAGGCGCAGGCGCGGCCCGCTGCTGGTCGGCGGGGCGGCAGTCGTCGCGCTCGTCGTCGCCGGCATCGTCGTGCTGCAGGACGAGGAGGTCCTCACGCCTCGGCCCACCTCGCCCGCCCCCGCCTCCGACCTGCCGGGCTGGGAGCTCGTGCTCGCCGAGGACTTCGACGCCGACGCCGACCTCGGCGAGTTCACCGACGTCTACCCCGGCTGGGCCGAGTACGACGGCGCCCGTGACACCTCACGCGACCTCGGTCGGCGCGAGTCCCACCAGGGCGTCTACAACAGCGCCACGACGACCACCGTGCAGGACGGCCTGGTCGACGTCCGGGTCCACACCCGGGACGACACTCCGCAGGTCATGGCCCTGACGCCCACGCCTGACGGGCAGTGGTGGGACGGCCAGGTGCACGGACGCTACGCGGTCCGGTTCCGCGCCGACCAGGTCCCCGGCTACAAGATCGCCTGGTTGCTGTGGCCGTCGAGCGACGACTGGTCCGAGGGCGAGATCGACTTCCCGGAGGGCGGGCTCGGCGACGAGATCGTCGGCAACTCCCACGACATCACCGGCGACCCATCGGTCAACGCCTTCTCCATCCGCACCGGCGCGTCGATGGACGACTGGCACACCGCGACCATCGAGTGGGCGCCGGGCCGGGTCACCTTCGTGCTCGACGACCGGGCGTGGACCACGACGGATCCTGCGGCGATCCCGGTCGACCCCATGCGCTGGGTGCTGCAGATCGAGACCGAGCTGTCCGTGGAGGCCCCGCCGGCTGACGCCGAGGGACACGTCCTCATCGACTGGGTGGCCGCCTGGCGGGCGGTCTGACCGCCGACACCGGTCCGGTTGACCCCGCTCGAGGGGACGTGCCTCCCCGGTCGGGGGACACCGGCATGGAAAACCGCCCCGGGACCTGCGGGATCTCCCTAGGCTCGGTCCCGTGAGCAGCACGGCAGGCCCCACGGCACCGACCGGTGTCGCCGGGGACCTCCTGCTCCGCCTGGTCGACCTCACCCCCGGTGGCCGGGCGACCGGGTCCGCCCGGTCCTCCCTCACTCCCGCCGAGTGCGCGCACGCCGACCGCGGCACCGCCGAGGTCGCCGCCCGCCGGCTGCTCCTGCGCGCTGCGCTGCGCGAGACGCTCGGCGCGGTGCTCGGCCTGGCGCCCGCCGACGTCCCGCTCACGCTGCCCCCGGGCCGCCCTGAGCTCACCGGTGCCGCGGCAGGCTCCGGGCTCGACGTCAGCTGCTCGGCCAGCGCCGGGCTCGGCGTGGTCGCCGTGGCCTCCGGCGCCCGCGTCGGTGTCGACATCGAGCGGGTGCGCGACCTGCCGCTCGCGGACACCGCCGCCGAGGGCTGGCTGACCGCCGGCGAGCACGCCGCCGTCGCCGCCCTCCCCGCCGCGCAGCAGCCGGAGGTACTCACTCGCTGCTGGACGCAGAAGGAGGCGGTGCTCAAGGGTCTGGGTGTCGGCCTGCGTTCCCACCCGGCCACCGTCGTCACCCCCTCCGCGGGGCGGGCACCCGGTCGCACCGGCGACTGGGAGCTCCGTTCCATCGACCTCCCCGAGGGCTGGGTGGGCAGCGTCGCCCTCCGCCTCACCCGTCCCGCCGCCGCCGCGGCCGACCCCCTGGGAACTCCGTGACCACCAGCCGCCGTGCCCCTCGACCCACCGCCCCCGTCCGCCGACCGCAGGTGGCCGACTTCCGTGACCGCGCAGAGGTCGCGGCGGGTCGCGACCTCGGGAACGCGGTGGCGCTCCACGAGTGGTCGGTGCAGGAGTTCCGCGACTTCTGGCGGCTGTTCCTCGACTGGGCCGGGCCGGCGTGGGAGGGCTCGGCGGACCCGGTCTGCACCGGCGACGACGTCGAGACGGCGGTCTTCTTCCCCGCCGTCTCCCTCAACTACGCCGAGAACCTGCTCCGTCCCCTGCCGGGCGTCGACGACGGCGCCGTCTGCCTCACCTCCGTGCACGGCGACGGCAGCCGCGACCGCTGGACCCGCGCGGAGCTGCGCGAGGACGTCGACCGGACGGCGACCGCGCTCGCGCGCCTGGGAGTCGGCGCCGGCGACCGCGTCGTGGTGGTCGCGGCCAACAACGGCCACGCGGTCGTCGCCGCGCTGGCCACCGCGGCGCTCGGCGCCACCCTCTCCTCCGGCATGCCCGACATGGGGCCGGCCGCACTGCTGGGCCGGTTCACCCAGGTGGAGCCGGCGCTCATGGCACTCGACCGCACCGGCGCCACCGGCTGGGACGGCACCGACGGCGACCTGCTCGACCAGGTGGTGGCCGGGCTGCCGACGGTGCGCACCGTCGTCGTCCTCGACGTCCTCCCGTTGCCGTCGCTGCGCGGGGTGCGCGTGGTGCGGCTGGCCGACCTGCTGTCGGACCTCGGCCCGGACACCCCGCGCACGCCGTGGCCCCGGATGCCGTTCAACGACCCGCTGTTCGTGATGTTCTCGTCGGGCACGACGGGGCCGCCGAAGGCGATGGTGCACGGCATCGGCGGGACGCTGCTGGAGCACCTCAAGGAACACCGGCTGCACGGCGACCTGGACGCCCGCGACACGCTGTACTTCCAGACCACCACCGCCTGGATGATGTGGAACTGGCAGCTGTCCGCGCTGGCGGTGGGCGCCGGCATCGTCCTCTACGACGGTCCGGTGCCCGGCCCGGAGACGCTCTGGCGACTGGCGGCGGAGGAGCGGGTGACCGTCTTCGGCACGAGCCCGGCCCACCAGCAGCTGTCGCAGGACACCGGGCTGCGCCCGGCCGAGGTGTTCGACCTGAGCGCGCTGCGTGCGGTCATGTCCACCGGTTCGGTGCTGCACGACTGGCAGTTCGACTGGTTCGCCGCAGCGGTCGGTCCGCAGCCGCTGCAGTCGATCAGCGGTGGCACCGACATCATCGGCTGCTTCGTGCTCGGCCACCCCGAGCTGCCGGTGGTGCGGGGCCGCAGTCAGGCGCTCAGCCTCGGCCTGGACGTCGCCGCGCTCGACGCCGGGGGTCACGCGGTCGTCGGGCCGCCGGGCGAGCTGGTCTGCCGCCGTCCGTTCCCGTCCCGCCCGGTGCGCTTCCTGCGCGATCCCGACGGCTCCCGGCTGCACGGTGCCTACTACACCGAGCACCCGGGGGTGTGGACCCACGGCGACGTCGTCGACCTCGCCCCGGACGGCACCGCCCGCGTGCACGGCCGCTCGGACGGCGTCCTCAACATCGACGGCATCCGCATCGGGCCGGCCGAGATCTACCGCATCCTCAAGGGCCTGCCGGAGATCGCCCAGGCGGTCGCGGTGGAACAGCGGCACCCGACCACGCCCGGCGCCACCCGGCTGGTGCTGCTGGTGCAGCTGCACGGCGGCGCCGTCCTCGACGGGGAGCTCGAGCGCCGCATCCGGACGACGCTGCGCAGCCAGGCGACCGCCGCGCACGTGCCCGCACTGGTGCTGGCCGTCCCCGAGGTGCCGCTGACGCACAGCGGGAAGGTCTCGGAGAAGGCGGCCCGCGACACCGTCAACGGCGACCGGGTGGTCAACGTCGACGCGCTGCGCAACCCCGGCTCGCTGGCGGGCATCACTGCTGCCCTGCGGACCGCCACCGAGCGCACCGCGCTGCCGGTCCCGGAGCCGCGGTCGGGATCCGGCCGGCCGCCCGCCGCGCCACGACCCGCAGTCCCGCCCGGCGACACGGCCGCGGTCACGGCGGTGGTCTCCACGATCTGGCGCGACCTCGGCGTGGTGCCGCACGCCGGCATCACGGACTTCTTCGACCTCGGCGGCACCTCCCGCCAGTCCATGACGCTGCTGCGACGGCTCCAACTGGAGCTCGACGCCGACGTCACCATGGAGCAGTTCCTCGCCGACCCGACGATCCCCGGCCTGGCCGCGGCGGTCGCGGCGGCGGCGGACGCCACGGCCGTGCTGCTGCTGGCGGCGGGCAACCCGGCGGCGCCCCCGCTGTTCCTGCTCAACGATGCGTGGGGCGGCGTCGAGGTGTACCGGACGCTGGCCGAGCTGCTGGTCGGGGTCGGGCCGGTGTACGGCGTCCGCGCCGACCTCGTGCACCCCGACGGCAGCCGCAAGCCGATCGACGACCTGGCCGACGAGCACGCCGCGACCATCGTCGCGGCGCGGCCGGAGGGCCCGCTACGACTGGCCGGCTTCTCCTTCGGCGGGCTGGTCGCGTTCGAGACGGCCCGGCGGCTGAGGGCGGCCGGACGGGAGGTCGAGTTCCTGGGCCTGCTCGACCCGCTGCCGCCGGAGGACAGCCTCCCCCCCGTGCGCCGCCGCCTGCACCGCCTCACCGGCGAGATCGGCGCGCTGATCCCCGGGCTGGCGGACCGGCCGCTGCGCGACGTGGTCCGCCAGCGGCTGCGGCCGGAGACCCGGCCGGCCGACCAGCAGGCGCTGGACCGCTCCGGGGCGGTCTACGCCCGGCACCGGCTGCAGCACTATGACGGGCGGGCGACGTACTTCCGGGCGCGCCGGCGCATCCCGGTGTCCGGGCACTTCATGTCGGCGTGGCGGGCCGCCGCACCGCGACTGGAGGTCGTCTCCGTCCCGGGCCCGCACCACGACCTGCTGGCCGGGCGGCACGTCGTCGCGCTGGCGGTGCAGATGTCACTGGCGCTCCGGACGGCGGCGCAGCTGCGCCGGTCCTGACGCATCCGGGGTCGGGCCCCGCCGGCCCCGCGGGCGGTCGGCAAGCCCGACCGTTCAGCGGCTGAACAGGCCGAAGCGCGGCCGGCGGTACCGGGCGCAGGCGCACAGGGCGCAGTCGGTGCCCCGGCGGTAGTGCTCGTGGGCCTGCCTGCCGTGCCCGCAGCCGCAGGAGCGACCGTCGGCAGCCACGGCGGAGACGGCGGCCTCGACGAGACGCAGCGACGGGGGGCGGCTCACCAGGGGAGCCGGAACTGGATCTGAGCCCAGTGGGTGCACAGCTGCGTCCTCCGCATCGGTCGTCCGCCACGGCCCGTAGCGGCGCGCAACAGTAGCGATGCGCACACTATCAGTAACGAGCCGGGGTTCGCGTGTCACGGCCCCACCCTCTCGCGTCAGAGCCCCGCATCACACCCCTGTCGCGCCCCCTCGTGGACAACCCGGACGGGGGAATCGGCGCATCGCAGCCCCCCGTTACCCTCGGTCCGTGCACCATTCGCTCACGGTCGTCATCTGCGCATACACCCTCGATCGGTGGAGCGACATCGAGGACGCCGTGGCGAGCCTCCGGCGTCAGGACCACCGGCCGGACCAGGTCGTCCTCGTGGTCGACCACAACGAGGAGCTGCTCGAGCGTGCCCGCGCCGCCTTCCCCGACGTCTCAGTGGTGGCCAACACCGGCTCCCGTGGCCTCTCCGGAGCGCGCAACACGGGCGTCGAGGTGGCCATCGGCGACGTCGTCGCGTTCCTGGACGACGACGCCGCGGCCGACCCCCGCTGGACCGCGCAGCTGCTCGCGGCCTTCGCCGCCGACGACGACGTGATCGGCGTCGGCGGCTGGGTGGAGCCGGACTGGCGGGCGCCGCGACCGGCGTGGTTCCCCGACGAGTTCCTCTGGGTCGTGGGCTGCAGCTACACCGGGCTGCCGACCACGCGGACGGAGATCCGCAACCCGATCGGCGCCAACATGGCCTTCCGCCGGGACGTGTTCACCAAGGCCGGCGGTTTCGACTCCGACATGGGCCGGATGGGTGCCGACGCCGCCGGTTGCGAGGAGACGGAGTTCGCCATCCGTGCCCGGCGGACCCTCCCACGGACCCGCGTGGTCCTCGAACCCTCGGCGGTCTGCCGGCACGGCGTCTCGCCGGACCGGGTGACCCGCGCCTACTTCCGCCGCCGCTGCCAGGCCGAGGGGCGCTCCAAGGCCCTGGTGAGCCGGCTCGCGGGCGCGGACTCCGCCCTCGAGACCGAGCGCACCTACGTGAGCCGCACCCTGCCCCGGGGCGTCCTGCGGGGCCTGCGCCGGCTAGCCCGTGGCGACCGCGCCGGTGGCGCGCAGGCGTGGACGATCATCGAGGGGACGGCGCTCACGGCGGGCAGCTACGCCCTCGCACGGGTGAAACAGCGCCGCACCGGAACCGCGCCGGTTTCCTGAGCGTTCGCTGGGAACTATGTCTCGCGCCATGGAAGACCAGGCCGCCACACGTAGGCGCCCCGCGGTCCCGATCCTGCTCTACCACGCCGTCACCGAGACCCCCGGGACGCACATCGCCCCGTTTGCCGTCCCGCCGAGCGCGTTCGCCCAGCAGCTCGACCTGCTGCTGGAGGCCGGCTACCGCTGTGTGACCTTCGGCGAGCTGGTGGCGGCCGAGGTCGCCGGCCGCCCGCTCGGCGACCCGGACGACGGCCGGAAGACCGCCGTCATCACCTTCGACGACGGCTTCGCCGACTTCGCCACCGCCGCGCTACCGGCGCTGCGCGAGCGCTCGCTGGTCTCGACGCTGTACGTCACGACGGGCTGGCTCGAGGGCGGCCGGGACCGCCGACCCGGCCCCAGCGACCGGATGCTCGACTTCGCCCAGCTGCCCGGCCTGCTGGCCGAGGGCGTGGAGCTCGGCGCGCACAGCCACAGCCACCTCCAGATGGACACCCTCGGCGCGGCGCAGCTGCGCGATGAACTGGTGCGGCCCAAGGAACTCCTGGAGGACGTCCTGGACCGGCCGGTGACCACGTTCGCCTACCCGCACGGCTACAACGGCCCGCGGGTCCGCCGGGCCACCCGGCAGGCGGGCTACGAGAACGCCTGCGGGGTCCGCAACGTGCTGCACTGCGCGGGCGAGGACGTCTTCGCCGTCTCGCGGCTCATGCTGCGCCGCACGACCACGCTCGACGAGCTGTCCCGCTGGCTGGAGGACGTCGAGTGCCGGCCGGCCGGCCGGGAGAGCTGGGCGACCCGCGGCTGGCGGGCCTACCGGCGTGCCCGTGCCGTCGCCCGCCGCCGGCCGGGGTCGGTCTACGCCTGACCGCCCCGGGCGACCGCGTCAGTCCAACTGCTCGAACCACTCCACGAGGTCGTCGCCCTGGAAGCAGGACGGTGCCACGTGCTCGCCCTCGCACTCGACGACGCTGACGTCGGCGACGTCCTGCACCCGCTCCACGAACGGCTCGGCGTTGCGGGCGCTGACGACCACCTCGTCCTCGGTGGCCAGGTAGAACCGCATGCTGGTGCCGGCCCAGTCACTGCTCGGCCGCAGCGCCGGGTTCCGCGTGCCCGTGGGGAAGGTCCCCTCGAAAGCCTGGAACACCTGCGGCTCCTGCGGGGTGTCCAGCACGACGTCGAGGTCGACCAGCGGGGAGATGAGGGCCATGCCCCGCACGTCGGGGATGCGGTCGTCGGCCAGGATCTGCAGCCCGGCGACCGCGCCCATCGACTCGGCCACCAGGTACGTCTCGGTGGTCCCGTACCGCTCGGCGAGCTCAGCGGCGAGGGCGACGTAGCCGTCCTGCGAGGCCTCGTTGCCGAAGGCGTTGAAGTGCCCGTCGCTGGCCCCCACCACGTACCCCTGGGCCAGCAGGTGCTCGACCATGTCGACCCGCTTCTGCTCCTCGGCGAGAGCGCCGTGGTCGTCGTCCAGGCCGTGCAGGAAGACCACCAGGCCCTGGGGGTCGCCCTCCCCCGGCGCGATGGCCACCGCCTCCTGGCCGTTGACGGTCAGCTCGGCCACCTCGGGCTCGACCTCCGGGGCCGCGGGGGATCGGGCGTCGCTGCCGCAGCCGGCCAGCAGCGCGGTCGCCGCGAGGGCAGCCGCCATCCGGCGCCGGGCGCCTCCCGACGGGGCGCGGCCGCCCGGGCCGGGGGCTGACAGGTGTCCGGGCATGGGGGAGCGCCTCCAGGGATCGGGTGGGTGACGCCATCTTCGTCCCACGCCCCCTCGACGACTCACCGCGGATCGACGTTCCCTCGTGCGGGAGGGTGCGAGAGGGATCACATCAGGTGACCGGTCGTCCGACCGAGTGGCAAAATGGCTCGTCGTCGCCCCGGTCGGACGTCCCGACGTACCGTCGACGGGTTCGCGCTGTGCATGCACCCTGCTGGGTCGCCCGGCTCGGACGAGACCGTCGCGCCACATCGTCGTGGGCGGCCAGCACAGCTCCTGCCCCCTTCGTCCCCCGGAGAGTCGATGATCTGCGGTCGGTCCCGCGGCAGCGCCGCTCGGCGCCCCGCACTCGGCGTCGTCGTGCCGTTCCCGCGGAGGAACGGGTGAACGCGACCCCGGGGACCACCCCGGCCTCCGGTCGGTCGTTGCGGGTCCAGGCCCACAACGCCCAGTGGGTGGACCTCTCCAGCGTCACGCTGCTGGCCGGGCTGGACCCCACTGTCGACCCGGCCGCCCTGCGTGCGGCTCTGCGCCGTCTCCACGACGTCGACCCGACCGCGCCGATCCTGTGCCGCGTCGCGCCGGACCCGCTCCGGTGGGTACCGGTGCCGCCGGAGGAGATCGACGCGTGGCTCGAGGAACTGGTCGTCGACGTGCGGGGCACGGCCAAGGAGGACGCCGAGGACGTCGTGGAGCGGCTGCTGCGCGAGGCCGACCCGATGGTCCCGTTCCGCCTCCACGTCCACGACGACCACCACGCCTGGCAGCTCAGCCACGTCCTCGGCGACGGCGTCTACGCCAACCGCCACGTCATCGCCGAGCTCGTCCGGTGCGCGGCCACGGGCGAGGTCCCGGTGGGGCTGGCCCGCGGGCCGCACCGGCCGCGGCTGCTGGCCAAGGCCGTCTGGCGGACGTTCCTGCGCCGCCCGCGGGCGGCCACCTGGCGTGAGGCGGTCTCCCGGCTGCGTTCGGCTCCTCCGTCCTCGGCACCGCAGCGCGCCCCGGCCGAGCGGCAGATCGCGCTGTCGGTCGTGAGCCGCACGAGCGCGCCCGGCGTCCGCGACGAGGTGCGCCGCTGGCGGGACGCCCACGCCGCCGACACGTCGGTCGCGATCGCGACCATGGCCGCGGTGCGTGCAGCCCTCGGGGCCGAGGGCGCAGTCCCACCGGGCACCGACACGGTCGTGCTCTTCGACGGTCGGCGGTACCTGCCGCCCGGCACCCACGTCGTGGGCAACTTCAGCGCCGCGCTGCGGCTCCGCCCCGGCAACGCCACCGACCCGCAGCTCATGGCCCGCCAGATGCGCCGGGACGCAGCCCTCGGCCTGCCCCTCGTCTCCTTGCTGGTCGCCACCGCCGGCCAGGCGCTGACCCGGTTCCCCAGGGCCGCCAAGGGCGGGAGCGGATCGGTCGTCCTCACGCACCTCGGCGCGCTCACCGAGGTGCAGGAGCTGCCGTGGCAGGCGCCCGAGGGCGAGCAGCAGGTCATCCAGGCCCCCGCGCCGAGCCCGGTGGTGAGCATGACCGCAGCCATCAGTGAATGGCACGACCGGCTGCTGCTCACCGTCTCGTTCGACAGCCGCCGGGTGCACCGAGCGGCGGTGACGCGGGCGCTGGAGCGGGTCCTCGCCGACCCCGCGGCATTCCTGCCGGGAACGGGGACGGCGGCGTGAGCGGCGCCGGCGCGGCGGGACGCCGACACCTCGAGCGCAACGCCCTCTACCTGATGGCCGGCACGGTCCTCACCGCCGGTGTCGGGATGGTGTTCTGGGTCGCGGCGGCGCGCTACTACCCGACCGCGGAGGTCGGGCGCGCATCCGCGGTCATCTCGACGGCGACCTTCCTGGGCAACCTCTCGCACCTCAACCTCGGCAACGTCTACGCGCGGTTCCTCCCGGCGGCCGGCCGGCGCACCCGTCACCTGGTCACCCGCGGGCTGCTGATGACCGGGGGGATCGGGCTGCTGGTGGGCGCGGGCTTCGTGCTGCTGTGGCAGGGCGACGTCCTGTTCGCCTCCGATGCCGAGGCGGCCTTCTTCCCGCTCGCCGTCGCAGTCCTCACGGTGTTCACCGTCCAGGACTTCGTGCTGCTCGGACTGCGCTCGGCGTCGTGGATCCCCATCGAGAACCTGGCGTTCTCCATCGGCAAGCTGGTCCTGCTCATCGCGCTGGCGTTCGTCGTGCCCGAGGGCGGGCTGGTCATCGCGTGGGTCGTGCCCGCCGCGGTGGCGGTGGCGGTCGTGCAGGTGCTGATCCACCGGCGGCTGTTGCCGAGGCGGATGGACGGCGTCGGGCCCGACCGGCTGCCGCCGGTCCGCGGGCTGGTCGGCTACGCGTCAGCGGAGTTCGCGACGGGGGTCATGGCCCACGTCATCCCGATGATCCTGCCGCTGATCATCCTCCACGAGCTCGGGGCCGAGCAGAACGCCTACTTCGCCATCCCGTGGGTGATCAACTCCGCGCTGAACATGCTGACGTGGAACATCGCCACGAGCTTCGTGGTCGAGGCGTCCACCGACGAGGATCAGACGCAGGCACTCACCCGGCGCTCACTGCGCCTGGGTCTGCTGGTCGGTGGCAGCGGCGCGCTCGGGCTGCTGGTCTTCGCCCCGCTGATCCTGCACGTCTTCGGCGGGGAATACGCCTCGGAGGGCGTCGAGCTGCTGCGGATCATGGCGGTGGCCGAGCCGTTCTGCATCATCACCACGGTGTACTCGGGGGTGCTGCGCGTCCGGCGTCAGGCCGGGCGGGTGGTGATCGTCCAGGGGTTCATCGCGGCGAGCATCGTCACCCTCACGGTGCTGCTCATCCCGACGATGGGCATCAACGGCGCCGGCGTGGCCTACCTCCTCGCCGAAGGCACGGCCGGGCTCGTGCTGCTGATCCCGTTGATCCGCAGCCTCCGGCACCGGAAGCCGGTCGGGGCACCGAGGCCCGACGCGGTGCCGGCCGTGCCCGGTGCGGATCGGTGACCGGCTTCCCGACGCCCCACCGGAGGATGGCCTTCGGCCCCCGTCCGGGTGATCGGGGGCCTCGAGCCGCCCTGACACAGAGCAACAGCGGGGATCATCCCTCGTGCAGAGCGCTGCCCCGCGGGGCGCGCACGTCGTCTGGAGGAGTCCACTGATGTCCGCGACCGGCACGGCCGCTGGGGACAGCGCTCCCGCGATCGCCGAGGCGGTCCCGCCACCGCGTCAGCAGCCCACGAGCGGGGACGGCGTCCCGGCCCACGAGCGGGTGGTCCTGCTGGCCGCTGCGGTCGTCGCCCTGGCCGTGCCGGTGGTCGCCGCGGTCGACGCCGACCTGCCGGGGCGCGGCCTGCTCGCCGTTCTGTTCGTCCTCACGGTCCCCGGGGTGCCGCTCGCCTCGCTGCTGCGGCTGCCCGGGAAGCTGCTGCCGGCCGCACTGGCGGTCGCACTGAGCCTCGCCACCGCGCTGCTGCTGGCCACCGCCGGCCTCGCCGCCGGGTGGTGGAGCCCGGTGGGCTGGGCGACCGTGACCGCGGCCATCGGCCTGCTGGCCACCGCCTGGGCGCTCCGGCGGCTGCCCGCCACGACGTCCCCGGCCGTCGCCCGCCCGGCCGGCACCGCGCGAGGCGGGTCCGACCCGTGGAGCCGCGTGGCGGCCGCCGTCCCCCTGACGCTCGCCCTCGGCCTGTGGGGACTGGCGACCCGGTGGACCGACCTCGACGACGCAGGTGCCACCGGCGTCATCGGCGTGGTCGCGTGGCCGTACGTGGTGGCGATCGTGCTGGTGGTCGCGGTCGCCGGCGTCCACCTGGTGCGCCCGCGGCTCGACCCGGTCGTGCTCGGCGCGGCCGCTGTCGTGCTCGCACTGGTCGTCTACGCCTTCGTCAACGTCACCGACGGCCAGGCCAGCGTGCCCACCGGATGGCTGCACGTGGGGTTCGCCGACTTCATCGCCGCGAACGAGCGGTCGTTCGACGGCCTGGACGCCCGGGCCAGCTGGCCGGCGTTCTTCGCGGTCGCCGCGCAGCTCGTGCACCTGGGTGGGGTCGCCGACGCCACGTCGTTCCTGGCGCTGGCGCCGTTCGCCTACAACGTCCTCGCCATCCCGGCGGTCCTCGTGATCGCCCGCGGCCTGACCCGGTCGGGGCGACTCGGCTGGCTGGCGGTCTTCCTGTACCTGGGTGCCAACTGGGTGCAGCAGGACTACTTCGCCCCGCAGGCGACGGCCTTCCTGCTCTACCTCGCTGTGCTGGCCACCCTGGTGTGGGAGGCGACCTCGGCGCCCGTCGCACCGCTCACCGGTTCCCTGTCCGCCAAGGCCGCGCAGGTCTGGCGCCGCCGCCCCGGCCTGCCCGCCGGGACGACGTCCGGCCAGTCGCTGGCCCGCCTCGCCGCGCTGGTGTACCTCTCCGCAGCACTCGTCGTCGGCCACCAGCTGACGCCGATCAGCCTGGTCGTCACCGCGTTCGTCTTCGCGCTCACCGGCTGGACGCGGCACCGCCTGCTGTGGCTGGTCGCCTCGCTGCTGTTCGTCGGCTGGTTCTCCTACGCGGCCAGCGGCTACTGGGTGGGCCACCTCGACACGGTCCTCGGCGACGTCGGCCAGCTGTTCGGCAACCTGGACAGCGCCCTCTCCTCCCGCGTCGAGGCCGGCGACGAGACCTACCAGCTGATGCAGAACCTGCGGATCGGCTGGTCGCTGCTCTACGGCGTCCTGGCGCTGGTCGGGCTGTGGGCGATCCGCCGCCGTCCCGAGGCGCTGCTCGTCGGCCTGCTGCTGGCCGGCTCCGGTGCCCTGGTGGCCATGCAGAGCTACGGCGGCGAGGTCATGCTCCGCACCTTCCTGTTCGCCGCGCCGCTGCTCGCGCCGCTGGCCGCACTCGCGCTGGCCCGTCTGACGGCGCGGCAGGCGGTCACCGGGGGCGTCGCCCTGGCCGTGGTGCTCACGGTCTGGGCGCTGCTGGGCACGGCGGCCCGCGGGGTGAACGTCGCGTTCGAGCGGGTGACCGCCGACGACGTCGCCGCCGCGCGGGTGCTGTGGGAGGAGCTGGACGCCGGCGACACCGTCGGCCTCGTCGCCACCGCCGGCGCCTACGGTGCCGACCGGGTCGGTGACTACGAGCCGCTGGTCATGGACGAGGAGTTCTGCGGGATGCCGGCGCTGGACTGCGCGCTGGACCGCCAGCCGGACTTCATCGTGGTCGGACGCACCCAGGACGCCCAGCGCGAGCTGGCCGCCGGTGGCCCCCCGGGCGCCAGCACGGCCCTCGCCGAGGACCTCGTCCGCAGCGGCCTGTACGAACCCATCTACAGCGGGACGGACGCCCGGGTGCTCCGCCTCGTCCCGCAGGGAGGCTGACCGTGGTCGACGCACTGACCGGCTGGCTGGGGATGGTCCTCATCGGCCTCACCGTGGTGCTCGCGCTCGCCATCGAGGTGCGTGACGAGCGCGCCGCGACGGACGGCGGAGCGGTTCCCGGCGGCCGCCGCTCGCGGCGGTCCCGCCGCGTGTGGCTGCTGGTGCTCGCCGTGCTCGTGGTCGCGAGCCTGGCGGCGACCGGCATCCGTCTCGCCACGATGGCCTTCTGACCCGCCCGTCCCCGTGGGCCGCCTCCCCTGCGGCCCCTGAGCCGCGGGCACCCGACCGGTCCCGCAGACCAGTCAGCAGGAGAAGATGAACCCCGAACGCGTCATCGAGCAGCCGGCACCGGCCGGCCCCACGCCCCTGCGGGAGGCGCCGTCCCCGGCGGGCGGGCCGGCCGGGCCACGGGCCTTCCGGCCGCGCCGCGTCCTCGCCGTCGACCTGGGGACCGGCGCGGTCGAGTACCCCGACCCCGATCGGCGCCCGGAGCACCCGGACGCCCGGGTGCTGGTCCGGTGGCTCGGCGAGCAGGTCGACGTCGTCGAGGTCACCGCGCCGGACGCCGAGGTGGCGGCGGCCGCCGCCGACGCCGTCTGGGCGTCCTCGCGCGCCGAGGTCCTCGCGGTCGCGGAACGGATCGGCGTCCCGGCGCCCACGTCGGCCGAGGACCTGCTCGCCGCGCGCCCCGACGCCCCCTCGACGGCCGGGCTGCCCACCCACCGGCCGCTGGTGACCGTGACCATCGCCAGTCTGCGCAACGTCGAGCCGACCATCGCCTGCGTGCGGCGGATCCTCACCAGCTCCTGGGAGCCGCTGGAGGTCGTCGTCGTCGACAACGACGCGAACGGCGAGCCCCTGCGCACGGCGGTGGAGGCCGCGTTCGGCGACGACGAGCGGGTGCGCTGGGTGCACGAGCCGCGTCAGGGCCTCTCCTTCGCCCGCAACGCCGGCCTCGAGGCCGCGCGCGGCGAGATCGTGGTGTTCACCGACGACGACGTGCTGGTCGACCACCGCTGGTTGGAGCGGCTGGTCGCCGCGTTCGACGCGACCGAGGGCGTGGCCTGCGTGACCGGCGCGATCCTGCCCGCCGAGCAGGAGACCCAGGCGCAGGTCTTCCTCGAGGAGTACGGCGGCTTCCACAAGGGTTTCCAGCGGCAGGTCTTCAACCTGACCACCCACCGCCGGGACACCCCGCTCTACCCGTACGACTCGGGCCAGTTCGGTTCCGGCGCCAACATGGCGTTCCGCCGGGAGGCGCTGCGCGAGATGGGCGCGTTCCCCCTCGACCTCGGCGCCGGCACGGTGGCCCACGGCGGTGAGGACCTCGACGTCCTCCGCCGGGCGATCACCGCCGGGCACACCGTCGTCTACGAGCCCGCCGCGCTGATGTGGCACTACCACCGCCGCTCCATGGAGGCGCTGCGGAAGCAGATGTACCGGTACGGCGTCGGGCTCTCGGCGACGGTCACCAAGTGGCTGCTCGAGGACCGCGCGGTCGCCGTCGAGGTGCTCCGGCGGATTCCGCGCGGCGTGCTGCACGTGGCCCGGCCGGGGTCGGCGAAGAACAGCGGGAAGTCGGCGGAGTTCCCGACCGTGCTGACGCTGCTGGAGCTGCTCGGCGTCCTCTACGGCCCGATCGCCTACCTGCGCAGCCGGCGTCGGACGCCGCAGCGCGTGGCGGCCGGCACCCGCTAGACCGCCTGCGCAGGCGCTGTCCGGCCGACGTGGCCACGGGAGCCCTCCGGAGGGGCCTCGTGGCCACGTCGCGGCCCTCGTGACGTCGAAGGGCGCCCGCCGCCCGCAGCCACCCTGGGAACGACCGAGGACCGGCGGCCGTGCAGGCCGCCGGTCCTCGGTCGTCGTCCGGCTCAGGACCGGCGGTTGCGACCCCTCAGCAACCCGCCCACGGCCTTGCCGGCCGCCTCCAGGCGCGGGGTGACCGCCGCCAGTCGACCGGCGAGGCCGCTGGAGCGCCGGCTGTCGACGAACGCCGCGAACTCGGCCAGCGTCGGGTGGTCGATGAGGTCGTCGGCGGCCAGCCGCAGCCGGTACTGCTGCTCGACGGCGGCCAGCATCTCCTCGATCGCCAGGGACTCCCCGCCGAGGGCGGTGAAGCTGTCCTCCCGGCCGATGCCCTCGGTCTTGAGGATCGGCTCCCAGATCCCCGCGAGGGCGACCTCGGTCTCGGTCTCCGGCGCGGCGGTCTCGCGCCGCTCCGGCGGCGGGGGCAGCGCCCCGACGTCGACCTTGCCGCGCTCGTTGCGCGGGAGCTCGGGCAGGAACACGACGTCGCGCGGCACCATCCAGTCCGGCAGGGCCCGGCCGACGTCGCTGCGCAGCGCGGCCTCGGTCGGCCGCGGCCGGTGCGGGTCGGGCACGACCCAGGCGACCAGGCGGGTCTCGTCGTCGACGCCCACGCCGCGGACCACGGCGTCGACCACCGCCGGCAGTGCGCGCAGTGCGACCTCGACCTCGCCCGGCTCGACCAGGTAGCCGCGGATCTTGACCGAGTCGTCGGCCCGGCCGAGGATCTCGACCAGCCCGTCGGCGCTCATCCGGGCGCGGTCCCCGGTGCAGTACCGGGTGCGGCCGTCGGGCTCCGCGCGGAAGCGGACCGCCGTCGCGGCCGGGTCGCGCCAGTAGCCGGCCGAGAAGTAGGCCGACGTCGCGTACAGGACGCCGACCTCCCCCGCGGGCACGGGCTCCTCGTCGGGGCCCAGGATGGCGAGGTCGCGGAGCGGGACGGCGCGCCCGATGGGGACGGCGCCGTCGGGCACCGGGTCCTCCGGCCGGATCTCGAAGCCGGTGAGCGCCTCGGTCTCGGAGGAACCCATCCAGTTGAGGAAGCTGGCGCCAAGGCGCAGGTGGGTGCGGAAGTCGGTGACGTCGTTGCCGTAGACCTTCTCGCCGGCCGTGGTGACCATGCGGACCGTCTCGAGGACGTGTCCCTCGGGCAGCGCGCCGTGGATGGCGCGCAGCAGGGACGGCGTGCAGGACAGGATGGTCACGCGCGTGGCGTCCAGCCACTCGGCGAGGTCGCGGATGCCGTGGATGCGGGGGTCGCGGACGCAGAGCGTCGCGCCGTTCAGCAGCGCCGCGAGGATCATCAGCTGGCCGACGGCGAACGCCTGCGGCACGACGAGGGCCATGCGGTCCTCCGGCGTGGCGCGCAGGGTCACCCGGCTGGTGTGGCCGATCGCGAGCGAGGTGCGCTGGGTCCACACGACGCCCTTGGGCAGCCCGGTGCTGCCGGAGGTGAAGACCAGCGACGCCGGGTCGTCGAGGGTGATCGCGGGCGCAGGGATGTCACTGGTGGCGTCGTCGGACGGGACGAGGTCCGCGACGGTCCCGACGCCGGGCAGGCCGGCCGCGACGTCCCGGCGCTCGTCGTCGGCGAGGACGACGGTCACCCCCGCCCGCTCGGTGACGACCCCGAGGCGGGCCGGCGGCAGCAGGACGTCGAGCAGCACGCACGGGTGCCCGGCGGCCATGATCCCGAGCATCGCGACCACGCTGGCCGACCCCTGCTCCGCGAGGAGACCGATCGGCTGGCGAGTGCCGTCGCCGTCCACCACCGGGAGTGCGGCCAGCGCCCGGACGACGGCGTCCACGTGCTGCTGGAGCTCTCGGTAGGTGAGGTCGCCGTCCGCGGCCACCACGGCCGGCCGGTCGGCGAGGTGGTCGGACACCTCGCGGAGGCGTTCGGCCACCGACGTGTACGGCCCCGGCATGACCAGCGGGGGGACCCCCTCGCTCGTGGTCGCTGCACTCATGGTCGTTGCGTCTCCCATCCCCTGTACGTCGGGCGTCCTCGTGCCCGTTCGAGCCGGACCACCATGGGGCAGGAACGCCCTCCTCCACAAACCGCCGGGATGTGTACCACTCGGGGGTGAGCGGCGCTCCACCCGTCCGGGTGATCGAGGGTCGCACAGGCCGGCACCGGTCCCCACGCCTGCCCCGCCCCGGGATCGGTGGGTAGATTGCCGCGAATGTCACGGGGAACCGCGCTGCCGCGGCTCACGTCCCTCCGCCTCTTCGCCGCCGCGGTCGTCGTCGTGTTCCACCTCGACCAGTGGGGGATCGCCTCGCTGCCCGCGTCGCTGTCCACGCTGGGCTTCGTCGGGGTCTCCTTCTTCTTCGTCCTCTCGGGCTTCGTGCTGGCCTGGGGCACCGACCCGGCGCTGCCCGCGCGGCGCTTCTACCGGCACCGGTTCGCACGCGTCTGGCCCAGTCACGCGGTGATGGTCGGGGTCGCGGCGCTGGTGCCCGTGGTCCCCGTGGCGCGGAGCTGGGAGGCCGCCGTCCCCAACCTCCTGCTCGTGCAGAGCTGGTGGACCGACCCGGAGGTCGTCTTCGGGATGAACGGTGTGGCGTGGTCGCTGAGCTGCGAGCTGTTCTTCTACGCGATGTTCCCGCTGACGGTGTGGGCGCTGCGCCGGGTGCCCGGGGTGGTGCAGTGGGCGCTGCCCCTGACGGCGCTCGTCGTCGCCGGGTACGTCGGCGTGCAGGACGCGGCGCTCGGCGAGCACCTGCCGGCACTCCGGTTCAGCGAGTTCCTGCTGGGCGTGGTCGCCGGCCTGGCGCTCCGCGGGGGCTGGCGGCCCCGCGTGCACCCGCTGGTCGCGGCCGTCGCCGTGGTCGTCGGCCTGGCGATCTCCTACCGGACGCCCTTCCCGCTGCCCAACGTGGTCATGCCGCTGCCGTTCCTGCTGGTGCTGCTGTCCGCGGCAGCGCGCGACCTGGACGGCAGGACTGGCTGGCTGCGCAGCCGGGCGCTCGTCTTCGCCGGCGAGGCGTCGTTCGCGCTGTACCTGGTGCACGAGCTGGTGATCGTCAACCTGGCGCCGTACCTGTGGGAGGTCGGCCCGCAGTGGGTGATCGCCCTGCTCATCGCGGCCATCGCCTGCGCGCTGGCCGTGCTGCTCCACCTGGGAGTCGAGCGGCCGTGCAACAAGCTGCTGCGCGGGAGGTCCCGCTCGGTGGCCCTCGCGCCGCCGGGGGCGCTGGCGCACGACGCGGCCGAGGCCGAGGCAGTCGGCCGGGCTGACGCGACGCCGCGGGAGGGCGGCCGGGTGTGAGGTCCCGGGGATCGCCGGCCGGACGGCGGTCCCGCACGCCTGCGTCGGGTGCGTGCGGGATGGGCGGTCTCCCGCGCCGGGTGGGTCAGCCGGCGGTACGCGCCGTCCAGCCGGCCCAGGCGGAGGCCACCATCTCCTCGACGCCGTAGCGGGCCTTCCAGCCCAGGGCGTCGCGGATGCGGTCGGCGGAGGCGACCACGCGGGCTGGGTCGCCGGCGCGCCGCGGCTCGACGACGGGCTGCGACCAGTCCTCGCCGGCGGTGCCGCTGACCCGGCGGATCGTCGCGATCATCTCCTGCACCGAGACACCCTCGCCGCGGCCGATGTTCGCCGTGAGTCTCTCCACGCGCCCGTCGGCGAGCGCCTGGGCGGCGGCCACGTGCGCGGAGGCGACGTCGGCGACGTGGATGAAGTCGCGGATGCAGGTGCCGTCGGGCGTGGCGTAGTCGTCGCCGAAGATGCGCGGCGCCTGCCGCTGCGCGAGGCGCTGGAAGACCATCGGGACGAGGTTGGAGACCCCGCGGTCGGTGAGCTCGGGCGTGCCGGCCCCCGCGACGTTGAAGTAGCGCAGGTTGACGTACCGCAGGCCGGTGGCGGCGGAGACCTCCTCCACCATGCGCTCGCCCACGTACTTCGTCGTCCCGTAGGGGTTCACCGGCAGGCACGGGGTGTCCTCGTCCACCACGTCGACGTCCGGTGAGCCGTAGACGGCGGCGCTGGACGAGAAGATGAAGGAGCCGACCCCGGCGTCGGTGGCGGCCTCGAGGAGGACCCGCAGGCCCTCGACGTTCTCCCGGTAGTAGTACAGCGGCCGGTTGACCGACTCCTCGACCTGCTTCTTGGCCGCGACGTGCACGACACCCCGGACGTCGTTGTCACGGAGGGTCCGTGCGACCCGCTCGGCGTCGAGGACGCTGCCCTGCACGACGTGCGTACCCGGGATCCGGGCCAGGTCGCCGCTCGACAGGTCGTCGAGCACGACGACGTCCTGACCGCCCTCGCGCATCGCCGAGATGATGTGCGCTCCGATGTACCCGGCACCCCCGGTAACCAGCCATGTCACGGGGCGGAGCGTATCCACGGCCGGGCGGAGCCGGTCCCTCCCGGACCCGGCGTCCCCCTCGTACGGGTGGACGCCGGGTCGGGACGCACCGGCCGCACCCGGCTCACCCCCACCGAGCCTCGTCCTCGGGCTGGACGGCGAAGTTGGGCTGGATGCGGTGCACGTCGCGGGCCGACTCCGCGGCGTGCGCCAGGAGGTTGCGACGCGAACGCCGGCCCTTGCCGTTCACCCGCTCGACGATCAGCGCGCGCAGCACGCGGACGCCGTCGCGCCAGGTGTTGAGGTTGCTCTCCCCGTGGATGCGCTCGAACTCGTAGCTGGGCACCTCGGTGATCCGCATTCCGGCCTTGGCCATCCGGGTGTTGATGATCGTCTCGATCTCGAACCCGTCGCCCCACAGCTTGGCGTCACTGCCACGGTCGCCGGCGTCCAGCTCCAGGGCCGGCAGGCAGTGGGCCCAGAAGGCGTTGTAGCCGTAGCAGAGGTCGGTGTACCGGGTGCCGAAGAACAGGTTGGCGATCCGGTTGAGCCACCGGTTGCCCCACTTGCGGGTGCGGGTGATGTCGGCGCTGCCGCCGCCGTTGGCGAACCGGGTGCCCTTGGCGAAGTCGGCCCCGTCGGTCAGGGCCTGGACGAAGCGCGGGATCTCCCGCGGGTCGGCCGACCCGTCGGCGTCCAGCATGACCACGATGTCGCCGGTGGCGTGCGCGAAGCCGCAGGCCATGGCGTTGCCCTTGCCCCGGCGGTTCTGCAGCACGATCCGCACGTCCGGCCACAGGGTGCGGGCGACCTCGATGGTGTCGTCGACGCTGCGGCCGTCGACGACGATCACCTCGTGCACGTCCGGGAGCCGGGAGAACACGTGCGGGAGGTTCTTGGCCTCGTTGAAGGTGGGGATGATGACGCTGACCCGCGGCACCGTGGTCCGGACCTGGCCGGCGTAGGCGCTGGGATGGGGGACGACCTCGGCCGGCGGCCGGACGTCGACGATGCTCTTCGCTTCTCGCATTGCCTGTGCCCTCTTTCTCGTGCACTGCCCTGGGATGACGGCGCCCGCCGACGCCTGTGACGACCTGGCGGGGCGCGTCCGGTTCACTCGGGACGCGCGCGGACCCCGGCCGGCGCTCGGGGTGCGCTTGGGCACCGACGCTCAGCCGGAGGCGGGAGGGATCAGTCGGGGCTGCAGCCCGGGTCGTCGCCGCCGCCGATGACCCGGGCGGGGACGTCGATCCAGCGGAGCTCGGCGGTGAGCGGGACCGGGGCCGCGATCTCCGTCCCCAGGATGGCCAGCGGGATGGAGGCGAGGCCGTGCTGGCCGGCGCCGGAGGCGTAGGTGCCCGAGGCGGCGGCGCCGGTCGTGCAGGGGGCCGCGGGGGCTGCCGGTGGCGCAGGAGGCGGCGAGACCGGCACTGGTGCACTCGGAGGCGCGTCCTGGGCGTCGATCACGACACCCTGCGCCGGGGCCACGACGACCGGCGCGGGGGGAGCACCCACGTGCGCGGTGCCGGTCGTCCTCGTGTGCTGGTCGCGGAGTGAGGACAGGTCCTCCGATGGGGCGCCGTCGTCCTCGACGACCGCGGGGGACGCCGGGGGCGTCGGGGCGCCGGGGACCGGCGGCGCCGGGCAGGTCACGGCGGCCACCGTCGGGACGGACTGGCCGGAGACGGGCGCCGGCTCTCCGGCGGCGGCCTTGTCCGCCGCGGCCTTGTCCGCCGCGGCCTTGTCCGCCGCCGCCTTGTCCGCCGCCGCCTTGTCCGCCGCCGCCTTGTCCGCCGCCGCCTTGTCCGCCGCGGCCTTGTCCGCCGCGGCCTTGTCCGCCGCGGCCTTCTGGGCTGCCGCCCGCTCGAGGGCCTTGTCCGTAGCGCCCTTGTCGGCCGCAGGCGTGGCCTGTGCAGGCGGGCGGCTCGTGCCGGGAGTGGTCGTGCTGGGTGTGCTCCCTGCCGTCGTCGGTGGGGTGGCGACCGGCGCCCCACCGGGGACCGCGGGCGCGGGCTCGGTGGAGGGCTGCGTGGCACCGGCACCCACAGCAGGCGCGGGCGGGGTCGGCGCAGCGGGGGTGATCCCTGGCGTCGTCGGCGGGGTGGCGGCCGGCACCCCGGCGGGGACCGCGGGCGCGGGCTGGACAGGGGGCGGTGTGGCGCCGGCGTCCGCAGTCGGCGCGGGGACGGCGGGGGCCGGCGCGGGGACGGCGGGGGCCGGCGCGGAGACGGCGGGGGCCGGCGCAGGTTCCTCGACCGGCGCGGGGACCTCCTCGTCCTCGGAGGCCGGGCTGCCGTCCGACGGCCCGTGGTCCCAGGCATGGGAGTGGTCGTCGCCCGGTCCGCTGCCGGGCTGCCATCCGGCGTCGCCGATCGGGCTGTGCTGACCGGCGGTGGCCATCGGCCTCGCGCCGGCGGCCTGCGCTGAGTCGGCGGTGGTGACGAGCAGCACCCAGAGCCCGGCCGTGAGCAGCAGGCCGAGCAGCAGCGACCGGGGTCGAGGACGGCGCAGGGGCGGCAGGACGGCAGGGACGGCGGCGAGCGGATCGGCGATGCCGACCACTCCCCCCGTGCCACCGCTGCTCTGCACCCGTGCCCCCGTCCCACATCCGCGCCGACGGCGATGTGGCTGGTGATCGGACGTCCGGCCCGACATCACCCCGTGTGACCATCCGTGCAGACGGAGGGTGGGGCAACCGATTCGGTGGTGAGCCTGGACGCTCCTCGGCGTTTCTGACTCTGAGTAGCCGTCTGACGCCTTCATGACAGCGATTTCGGAGTTCATGGCCGCGGATCCGCAGGCCAGCCCGGCAATGGCTGATGGCCGCGGGGACTACTGTCGGTCAGCAGACGGCGGCTGCGACGTCCCCAGCTCGGCGGCGTACGTCACGCAGCGCACCCAGGTACAGCAGCGGGCCCACGGCCACACCGAACAGTTCGCGGCGGCGCGCACCGGGCGGCCGGACCGCCTGATCACCCAACCGGGCGTCGGTGTCGGCCGGGATGGTGGCCAGCCGGCGGGCACCGGCCACCACCCGGCGCAGCACCTCGCCACGGGTCTCCCGGGACAGCAGGTACTTGGCGACGAATGCGGACAACCCGGTGCCGTAGCCGTAGAGCTGCGCGAGGAGGGCGGCGTCGTCGGCCCTGTGGTGGTGCCAGACGATCGCGGCCGGCTCGTAGGCGATCGCGCGGCCGCTGCGCAGGACGCGCACGAAGACGTCGATGTCCTCGCCGCCGCGGGTGCGCGCGCCGGCGCCGAGGGCCTCGTCGAAGCCGCCGAGCGCGCGTAGGTGGTCACGGTCGAAGGCGAAGTTGGCGCCGGTGCCGAAGAGGCCGGGGGCGTACGGGTAGAGGGTCGAGCCGTCCCGCTCCGCGGCGAGGTCGAACAGCCGCGGCTCGGTGCGGGCGGACCAGGCGGCGGCGCGGGCGTCGAAGTACGCCTCCGCGGGGCTGGTGATGTCCGCGGTGCAGACCAGGCCGGTCACACAGGCGACGTCGGGACGGCGCCGGAAGCCCCGCAGGACGCCCTGCACCCAGTCGAGGTCGACGGAGACGTCGTCGTCGGTGTAGAGCACGTGGCGCCCCCGCGCCTCGGCCAGGCCGCGGTTGCGGGCGGCGGAGAGACCCGGCCGCGGTTCCCGGGTGTAGCGGATGCGCGGATCGGTGGCCGCGGCCGCCTCGACGACGCGGCGGGTGCTGTCGTCCGAGGGGGCGTTGTCGACCACCAGGACCTCGACGTCGCGGTGCGAGAGCTGTTGGAGGCGCTGCAGGCACACGGCGAGGACGGCGCTGCGCTCGCGGGTGCAGACGACGACGGTGACGAGGCCGTCGGAGTCCACGCGGTTCGGGCACCCCTCCCCGGCCGGTGCCGGCCGCCCCTCGACCTCGATGGCCTCCTGGTCGAGATGGGCGGCGATGCGTGGGGCGAACGCCGCGTGCGCGCGGCGCACCAGGTCGCCGACGTCCAGCCCGGCGCTCGGCAGCGGCAGGTCCAGGTAGCCGAGGGGTTCGCCGTGCAGACGGACGAGTACCCGCGCCTGCTGCTGCCCGGCCGGAGCGCTGACCGCGCGGGATGGTGCGTCACCCGAGAGCTCGAACTCGCAGCACCACGTCCCGGGTGCCTCGGTGGAGTTGCGCGGGGTCGTGAGCAGGCGCATGGTCGCCCCTCCCTGGTCCTGTCGGACCGGCTGTCGGGAAGAGCGCCGTTGCTCGATGCAACGGTAGGACTCAGGATCGGGTCGTAAACGCCTGGCCGCAGAGTGACAGGAAGCTCACAGTTCCGCCCGACGCACGCTCAGCCCCGGAGGGCGCGGGGCAGCTGCTCGGGGACGTCGAGGGTGGCGGCGTCCGAGTGCCGGCGGAGCACCCAGGGGGCGGGGAGCACCAGGCGCGGTGCGACCCCGACGAGGACGGCGACCAGGACGGCGACGCCGGCCAGCGCCTCCCCGGACTCCTCGAGGTAGGTGGCGGTCACCGCCCACTGTCCGACCGCCAGGGTGGAGATGGTCGAGAGGCCGACCGAGGCCGCGCCGTACGCCGCCAGGCCGGTGAGCACCCGGCGGCGGTCGCGGCGCTCGGCGCGGCTGACGAAGGCGAGGACGGCGAGCACGGCGACGACGACCGCGACGCTCACGACCACGGCGCCCGCCGCGCCGACGGCGTCCGAAAGTGCGGTCATCACGTCGACGTGCACGGTGCCGCCGAACTTGACGACCGCGATGCCCGCGCTGACCAGGCCGACGGCGATCCACCAGGCGCGGCGTCCCGGCGCGCGGACGGCACCGGCCACGGCGGCCACGGCAGCCACAGCGAAGAGCGCGGCGACGAAGGTGCGGGGCACGGAGAAGGGGGCGTCCATGGACAGGGCGCGGGCCACCGGGCCGGTGGCGCCGGCCAGCCGGGTGATGTAGCCGGTGGTCTCGAGCAGGACCGCGGTCGCGGCGAGGGCGATGCCGACGGGCGGCAACGGGACGCGCCGCCGGGCGGTGCGCAGCCGCACCTCGCCCGTGGCGTCAGCGGCGGTCAGCGGAGGTCCGGAGAGCATGTCCGCCATGCGGATGCCGCGGCCGATGACCACGGCGACGGCGAAGGCGAGCAGCACCCAGAGGAGCAGTCCCCCGACGATCCAGATCCACACGGACTCGTCATCGGCTGGCCGACAGCCCGACGTGACCCCACGTGCGGCCGGTCACCCGAACCGGTGGGGTCAGCACTGCGCTGCGCACGCCGAAAGTGAAGTCGGCGGTGGTGAAAGGCTGGTCGGTGCGGGCCCGGCGCGGGCGTCGGCGAGCCGGATACTGAAGTGACCCCCGTCAGGCGGACATGGTGTGCCCCGGGTTCGACGGAGTCGGGTCGTTGGACTCGCTAGGCCCCGATGATCAGTTGTCGGTTCTCGAACTCTATGGGTGTGAGCATCCCCAGGCGGCTGTGCCGCCGTTGCCGGTTATGCCAGACCTCGAGGTACTCGAAGATCGCGTTGGCCAGCTCGATGCGGGTCTTCCAGCGCCGGCGGTCGAGAAGCTCGACCTGTATCCGGGACCAGAAGGACTCGATCATCGAGTTGACGCTCCTATATCCGTCAAGCTGGGGTTGGAGCGGTCCGGGAAGGGGTCCGGAGCGGGCGGGGGAGGGCCCAGGTCTCGCGGGCGAGTAGGCGCTTGAGGCAGCGGATGATCTCGGCCTTGGTCTTGCCTTCCCGGGTTCGTCGGGTGACGTAGGTGCGGGTGGGTTCGTGGTGCTGCATGCGCACGATCAGCGCGCGGTAGAGAGCGGCGTTGGCCTGGCGGTGGCCACCGCGGTTGAGCCGGTGCCGTGTCGTTAGGCCGGAGGACGCGGGGACGGGGGCGACTCCGCAGAGCCGGGCCCAGGCCGCTTCGGAGCGGACCCGGTCGATGTTGTCGCCGGCGACGATGAGCAGCTCGGCAGCGGTGTCGGCGCCGATGCCGAAGGCCGCGACCAGCTGCGGCACCAGCTGCCCGGTGAGTTCGGTGAGCAGCACCTCATGGGCCTTGATCTCCTCGTGCAGCTGCTGCCAGCGTCGGGCGATCGACCGCAGCGTGTGCTTGGTCGCCGCGGCCACGGTGGTCACCGGGCCGGGGCGCAGGCCGGCGCAGCGGTCGATCAGCGCCATCTTCGACAGCGGCTGCAGGGTCTCGCGCAGCTCCGGTGGGGCGTTCACCACGACGGCCTTGAGGCTGATCATCGCCGCGGTGCGGGCCTTGACCGCGATGTCCTTGGCGACCTTGATCTGGCGGAGCATCTCCACCACGCCGTCGTTGGATTCCGGCACAGCGGTGGCCTGTCCGCCGAGCACGGCGCGGGCGGCGTTCTCCGCATCGAGGGTGTCGTTCTTGCCGCGCAGCCGCCGGTCGCGGCGGTCGGTGCGCAGCACCTCGATCACGCCGATGTCCCGGCGGCGGACTGCGGCGGTCAACCCGGCACCGTAGGACCCGGTGCCCTCGATGCCGAAGGTGAGCTTGCGGCCCAGGCCGAGGGCCCAGTCGATCAGCTGGGTGTAGCCGGCCCGGTCGGCGGCGAAGCGCTGGGCGTCGATCACCCCGCCGAACTCATCGAGGGCGACCGCGACATGGATGTACTTGTGCGTGTCGACGCCGATGACCGCGCGGTGCCGCCGCTGGACGACCTCGGCGGCCGGGCTCATGCTCGTCACTGCTACCTCCAACAGACCAGGCGGATGGTGGCAGTGCTGGCCGGTCGGGTGGACGGGACTGTGACGAGACTGAGTGCGATCAGGCTCCTATGAGGTCACTGCCCGCCCGGCCAGCACCATCTGGTGCACCGCCCGGCGGACGACAGATCAACAGCAAGGACACCCAGACCTCGGGGTCAGTCGTAAGCAGGAGTCAGGCCGCCGGACGGCAAGCCGGAGTCTCACAGTCGTAGCAGTCGCCGATGCTGCCCATCGAGGGCACCAGCCCGCTCGCCTTGGCGCGGTCGGTGAACGCCCAGGAGCCGAACTGCACCCCGCGGTCGGAGTGGATGATCGCTCCTGCCGGTGGCTTACAGGACTCGATCGCCATGCCCAGGGCGTTGGTTACCAGCGCCGCGGTCGGTGAGGAGTCGATCGACCAGCCCACCACTCGCCGCGAGTGAGCGTCGAGCACGACGGCGCAGTAGACCTTGCCCTCGACGGTGGGGTGCTCGGTGATGTCGGTGACCCACAGCTGATTGGGCGCCGCGCGAGCAAAGCGCCGGTCGACCAGATCCATGGCGACCACGTCGGGGCGGGCGCGCACCCATCTCGGCCGGCCGGTGACGCCCTGGAGCCCCGCCCGGCCATCAGCAGCTCGACGGTTCCGTGCGCGATGACCAGGCCGCGACCCAGGGTGAGCTCGGCGTACACTCGCCGAAAGCCGTAGGTGCCTCGGGAGAGGGTGTGGACCTCGCGGATGGCGTCGGTGAGCAGCGCGTGGCGGATGCTGCGGGCCGAGGGCGCGCGAGTCTTCCACTCGTAGTAGCCCGACGCCGAGACCTGCAGCACGCGGGCGGCCAGCTGGACCGAGAGTCCTTCGCCCGCCATCACCGCGATGGCCTCGAACCGCCTTTTGGGGGCACCACCTTCCCCAGCAGCTCCGAGGCCCGCCGGTGCACGGCCAGCTCGGCCTCCAAGGCGGCGATCCGCTGCTGGGCGGCCGCCAGCTCGGACCGCTCCCCGGAAGTCACCCCGGCTCGAGGCCCTTGTCGATGCGGTCCTGTCGCCGCCAGGTGTGAATCGTCTGGTCACTGATGCCCAGCGCCTTGGCCACGTCGGCGACCGGACGACCGGACTCCACCAGATCCAGCACCTTGCGGCGGAACTCCGCCGGATATCCACGCCGCCCCATGCGGCCCTCCCCGAAACTCGGGAGGCCTCAGAATCCAATAACCCGGCTCCGGGAAACAGGGGGCGCACCAAGGTGTTCAGCCGACGGGGGTCACTTCAGTGCAGGATTGAGCGGCGGGCCCGGAAGAGGTGCATGCCCGGATCGCCGGTGCGTTCACCCGGGCCGAGCCGCGGGCCCGGGTGCTGGCCTATCTGCGCGGCCTGCTGGGCCGGTTGGAGCGCAGGAACGGCTGGACGCTGGCCGAGGCCGCCGGCGAGGTGTCTCCGGACGGGATGCAGCGGTTGCTGCGCACCGCCGACTGGGACGCCGACGCCGTGCGCGACGAGCTGCGGTCCTACGTGGTCGAGCGGCTCGGCCCGAGCGGAGTCCTGATCGTCGATGAGACCGGGTTCATCAAGAAGGGCGTCCGCTCGGCCGGGGTGGCCCGGCAGTACACCGGCACCACCGGCAAGATCGACAACTGCCGGATCGGGATTTTTCTGGCCTACGCCACCGACACCGGGCGGGCGCTGGTCGACCGGGAGCTCCATCTGCCGCGGGCCTGGACTGATGACCGGGAGCGGGCCCGGGCCGCCGGCATCGACGACGCCGTCGGCTTCGCCACCAAGCCCGAGCTGGCCTGCCGGATGCTTACCCGAGCCCTGGAGGAGGGCGTGCCGGCCGGCTGGCTGATCGCCGATGAACTCTACGGGCAGGACAAACGGCTGCGGGTCCGGTGTGAGCAGCACGGACTGCCCTACGTGCTGGCCACCCGCAGCAACGAGCCCGTGACCACCGTCGACTGGCGGCAGCGCCGGGTCCGCGCCCTGATCGACGAGGTACCCGAATCGCCTGGCAGCGGTGCTCGGCCGGCGCCGGCGCGCGCGGCCTGCGGCTCTACGACTGGGCGCGCATCGGGCTACTGGCCGGGTTCGATCCCGGCTGGGCCCGTTGGGTGCTGGCCCGCCGCGGCATTCCCGCCGACCCCGGCGAGGCGCCCGAGGTCGCCTACTACGTCTGCGCCGGACCCGTCGGCACCACCCTCGCCCAGCTGATCGCCGTGGCCGGCGGCCGCTGGCGCATCGAGGAGTGCTTCCAGGCGGCCACGAACGAGGCCGGGCTGGCCTCTTATGAGGTGCGCGACTACATCGCCTGGTATCGGCACATCACCCTGGCGGTGCTCGCTCACGCCTATCTGGCCGCTACAAGCGCCACCGCGGAAAAGGGGGCTCCGCAGCCGGAAACGAGCAGCTCATCGCGCTGACCGTGCCCGAGCTCCGCCGCCTGCTCAACACCCTCATCCACACTCCGCAGCCCGACCCCGACCATGCCGCGGACTGGTCGTGGTGGCGCCGACGACGCCAGGCCCAGGCCCGCGCCGCCCACTATCGGGCCCGAGGACAGGCACCGCCATAACTGCCGTTGCAGTAGTAAGAGCACTCCAGGTGGATCTACGACTCCGCTCCTTGTTCGGCGTGGCCGTCGTAGAGGCGATCACCAGCGAGGTCGAGCCAAGGCTCGCGGCCGGTGACTCGTCGGGCGCGGTGGTCCCGCTGGCCGAGCAACTCCGTCCCCGGGCTGGATCGGCGGAGGCGCAGGCCTCGGCGCAGTTGCGGTCGGCCACCACCATCGTCCTGGTGGTCATCGGTATCGCGGTCGTCCTCCTCGCCGCCCACCTGCTCTCCCGTCGGGGGTCCCGCGACACATAGTGCAGGGACACGCTCGAGGGCTCAGCCCGGGCGGCGGCCAAGGGCGCAGTGGGGCCCAGCCAGTGGTGGCGGTCCAGGCCTCCCGGCCGAGGATGTGCGGCCGTCGCGCACGCACTGCTGCGCGACCACCGTGCCGAAGGCCATCAGGTCGAGCCCACAGCACTGCCGCCACTCGCTCAGTGAGGGAAGCGCGTCGGCGTGACGGGTTCTCCCCGGTCCCGGCGCCTCATCCCGGAAGCCGGATCACACACACCGACGCGGTCGGCGAGGTGCCGTGCCAGCCTGACCGCCAGGGTGACCGCCATGAAGGTCGGGTTGGCCTCGCCGGCGGTAGGGAACACGCTGCTGGACGCGACGTACAGGTTCGTCGTCCCATGGACCCGGCAGTCGGCATCGACCACGCCGCTTTGGGGGTCGTCACTCATGCGGGTCGTGCCGATCTGGTGGTATCCATCCATCGCTTGCGCCCGCACCGCCGCGGCCCGCTGGTCGAGCGGATGGCGGTAGACGAGGCGGCCGAACCCGGTCGTCTGCAAGTGCTCGTCCAGCAGGGAATGCGCCCGCAGCACCGAGTCGACGTCCTGGTCGGAGTACCGCAGGTCGACGTCGATGCCGGGCAGGCCGTCGCTGCCCGTGCGGTCGTTGAGGGTGATCCGGCTGCCGGGGTCGGGTTCCTGCTCGGCGTGGTAGCGCAAGGCGTAGGCACCCGTGTCGGTGCGCAGGAGGAACTCCGCCCCGCGACGAGGGGACAGCAGGCGCAGGCGTACCACCGCGGCGACGTCCCGGATGACCCGGCCGGGGCGCCGCGTCAGGTTGCGCAGGTGGCTCCGCCAGTCGCGCGCCCCACCTCCGACATCCCGCCGTCGTGTCTCCGGTCGACCCAGCACACGTCCCAGGACGGGCGCAGCCAAGCAGAGGGAGAACAGGGAGAGGGCGCCGCTGCCGTGCCGGGCGTCGGAGAACGGGAGGTTACCAAGGTAGAACGCGGTGTTCAGCAGGCGGTGGTCCTGCTGCGCCTGCTCGGACAGCGTGAACCGGCGGCGCACGACGGTGCCGTCCTCGGTGCGGACGAGGCCCCAGTCGGCGACGTCGTCCGGATGCGTCAGCACGATCGAGGCGATGCTGCCGGTGAGGTGGCCCATGTAGTAGCGGCCGAGCGCACCCGAGGGTCCACCGAACAGGGCCGGGTTCGAACGCTGTGTGTTAAGCAGCAGTCTCGTGGTTGCCACTCCACCGCACGCGAGGACGTACGCAGCCGCCTCGACCGTCACCTCGCGCCTGTCGCGCCAGACACGGAGGTGCCGAACAGACGTACCGGTGTCGTCGACGACGACGCCGGTGACCAGGGCCTCGGAGACCACCGCGATGCCCGGGTGCGAGAGCACCTGCGCGCCCAGTCGGCGGGCCACCGCCGGCCGGCGTGACCACCGCTCCAGCTGCGTGGTCCGCACGACGGTCTCGTCCCAGCCGCCGACCGGGTCGGCGTGGAAGGCGGCTGAGCCGCAGTCGAGGTAGTGGGCAGCCTCGGCCTCGTACGGCGCGATGTCCGAGCGGAACAGTGGCCATCCGGAGAATGGAACGTGGTCACGGGGGGCGAGGTCGGCGAGTTCGAAGGGCACACAACGTCCGCCCCACAGCCACGAGGTCCCTCCCAGGCCGAGCCGCGTGGTGGCGCTGAACGGGGCGTGCACACCAGGATCGAGGACCGTCGCGATCGTCTCGTCGAGCGGAGTTCCGGACGGCTTCCGCGTCCGGTGGCCCGCCTCGACCAGCAGGACCTGGAGCCCGGAGCGAGCGGCCTCGAGGGCGAGGGAGAGCCCGACCGGACCGGCGCCGACCACGCAGACGTCGACGGCGGCGCCGTCAGGCGGTGGAGAGGTCATCTGCACGCTGGGCCTTTCCGGATGTCGCGCACCCTGTGCACCGCGTCGTGTGAGAGCGAGAGGACGGAGAGTCACCCCCGTCAGCGTCGAGGCGTAGCCCGATGGCCGGTTCCCACCACGCTGAGGACCCCGGTGAACACACAGTGTAGTGCCACCTCGCCCGTCGAGCGCACCGCGGGGAGCTGACCGCCGTAGGGCAGCGGCCCCACGACGGGTCAGTGCACCGACTCAGGACCGACCACCGGCCTACCGTGCGCGTGACCACCCGGTCCTCCGGCCGAGGATCACCGACCGCGGGTGACGAGCGGCTCGGCGGACGTGCGGACGAGGGGCTCGGGGTAGAGCGCGGGCCTGAGGAGCAGTACGGCACCGAGGGGCGGGACGAGCCTCCAGGCGGCGCGTCAGCCGGCGCGGCGCCCCAGGGCGCGGTAGCTCCACCCGGCGGCGGTCCACGCCTCACGGTCGAGGGCGTTCCGGCCGTCGAGCACCCGCTTCTGCGCGACGACCCGGCCGAACGCGACCGGGTCGAGCTCCCGGTACTGCCGCCACTCGGTGAGCACCAGGACGGCGTCGGCGCGCTCGGCTGCTTCCTCCGGCGTGGCCGCGTAGTCCAGCTGCGGCCACAACCGGCGACTGCTCTCGATCGCGGCGGGGTCGGTCACCCGCACGTCCGCGCCCTGGAGCTGGAGCTGCGCGGCCACGTTGAGCGCCGGGCTGTCACGGATGTCGTCGCTGTCGGGCTTGAAGGCGGCACCGAGGACGGCGATGTGCTTGCCGAGCAGCGAGCCGTCGCAGACCTCCCGGGCGAGTTCGACCATCCGGATGCGGCGGCGCATGTTGATGTTGTCGACCTCACGCAGGAACGTCAGCGCCTGGTCCGCACCCAGCTCGCCGGCCCGGGCCATGAACGCGCGGATGTCCTTGGGCAGGCAGCCGCCACCGAACCCGAGGCCGGCGTTGAGGAACTTGCGTCCGATGCGGTCGTCGTAGCCGATCGCGTCGGCCAGCTGCTTGACGTCGGCGCCGGTCGCCTCGCACAGCTCGGCCATCGCGTTGATGAAGCTGATCTTCGTGGCGAGGAACGAGTTGGCCGCCGTCTTCACCATCTCCGCGGTGGCGTAGTCCGTGACGACCTTGGGGGTTCGGCGCGCGACGATCGCGGCGTAGACCTCGTCCAGCATCCGCTCGGCCGTCTCGCGGCCCTGATCGGCGGGCAGGCCGTAGACCAGGCGGTCGGGGTGCAGGGTGTCCTGGACGGCGAAGCCCTCGCGCAGGAACTCCGGGTTCCACGCCAGCATCGCGCCGGGCGCCTTCTCCCCCACCAGCTCCGCCAGGCGCCCAGCCGTCCCGACCGGCACGGTGGACTTGCCGACCACGAGCTCACCCGGGGCCAGCACTCCCAGCATCGACTCCACGGCCGCCTCGACGTAGCGCATGTCGGCGGCGTACTCACCCCGCTTCTGCGGCGTCCCGACGCAGACGAAGTGGACCTGCGAACCCGTGGCGTCGGAGATGTCCGTGCTGAAGCGGAGCCGGCCGGTGGCCAGTGTGCGGGCAAGCAGGTCCTCGAAGCCGGGCTCGTAGAACGGCGCACGCGCCTCGTTCAGCGCGGCGACCTTGCGCTGGTCGACGTCGACGCCGATCACCTCGTGACCCAGCTCCGCCATCGATGCCGCGTGCACCGCGCCGAGATAGCCACAGCCGATGACCGAGACCCTCATGAACGTCCACCCCGCACTCGACGACTGCCCCGGCGGTCCGCTGTCACCGCAGCCAGGTGAAACCTACGGGGCAGCCGGACGGACAGGCCATCCCGGGCCGGGTGGCTCACCTTCCGGAGTCAGGTCAGAGAGCCGGACGCACGACACCGCAGTGACAGGCGTAGAGGCTCGAGCCGCTGAAGGCGTCGTCCTCAGTCCAGCGGAACCGGTGCCGGTGGACGCGCCCGCTGAGGACCGCCATTGCCGCCCCTCCACCCGATCGGGTTCGGCGGAGCACCGGAAGCGTGAGCACGAACAGCAGTGTGCCCGACGCGCTCACCGCTCGGAAGCGGTGACCACCGGGCCGTCACGCTCGCCGCGGGTGGACGGCGCCCCCGCGCTCTGGGGGTCGTCACATCCGCTCGACTGCGCTGTACTCCACGGAACGGGGGTACACACTGACGAGGAGGCCTCCGTGGGATGGGTGTGGACCGCCGTGGCGGTCTGGGTGCTGCTCTCCGTCCCCACCGCCGTCCTGCTGGGTAGGGCGATCCACCGCGCCGAACGTCCGGAGCTCGCGCAGCTGACCGGGTCGCCTACCCCGGTCGCCCGCTCTCGCGAGCCGGACCGCCCTCCTCCACTCCCGCATTGACGGCCCGCCCACATGGGTGCGCAGTACCGCGGACCTGGCCCACCGACCTCTGCACCGTCGGCCCCGATCGAGCGGGTGGGGACGAGATGGACGGCACCGCGCGGGCAGCGGCGCAGGAGCGGGCCGACTCGCGACTGCCGGTCGGCCGAGGTGCGCGACGCCGCTCAGCCGCCCTGCCGGCGGAGGACCTGGCCGACCGTCTTGAGGACGATCTTCATGTCGAGCCAGGGCGACCAGTTCTCGATGTAGTAGTTGTCGAAACGGGCGCGGTCCTCGATCGAGGTGTCTCCCCGCAGACCGTGCGCCTGGGCCCAGCCGGTCAGCCCCGCCGGCACCCGGTGGCGGGCCGTGTAGCGGGGGATGTGCGTCGAGAACTGCTGCACGAAGTGCGGTCGTTCCGGACGCGGGCCCACCAGGCTCATGTCCCCGCGGAGGATGTTCCAGAGTTGCGGTAGTTCATCGAGCGAGGTCGCCCGGAGGAACCGCCCCACGGGCCCGAGACGGTCGTCGTGCTTGATGTTCCAGTTCGTCTGCGACTCCGTCTCGTTGACCGGCTTGAGGGACCGTAACTTCAGCACTTGGAACGGCCGGCCGTCGAGGCCGACCCGTTCCTGCCGGAAGATGATCCCGGGTCCGCCCTCGTAGCGGACGGCGACCGCGCAGGCGACGAGCACAGGAGAGATGACCAACAACGTCAGCGCCGACACCACGACGTCGATGAGCCGTTTCACGCGCCACCACGGGCTCCGGTAGACGGCTCGTCGCACCCGGAGGAGCGGGATGCCCCAGATCTCGTCGGTGTGGCGGTTGGCGTTGTGGAGCTCGAACAACCGGGGGACGACGAACACCTCGACATCGAGTCGGTCACAGGTGCGCAGGATGTCGACGAGTTCGTCCTCGTCCACTCCGCCGTAGGCCACGATGACGTCTCGGGCGCCCAGCTCCCGGATGACTGCGCCGAGCTGCTCGTACCCGCCGAGCAGTGGGATCGGCAGCAGCGCCCTCGTGTCCTCGGGGAGGTCGGCGTCCAGGAAGCCCAGCGGGTCGAGGCCGTAGTTCCGGCGCTCGAGCAGGGTGTTGGCGATGCGGACCCCTACCGGTCCGGCACCGACGATGAGGGTGCGGTGTCGGACCACACCGCGGCAACGGGCGGTGTGGACGACCCGGTAGGCGATCCCTCGGGCGGCCAGGAGGACGGCCAGGAGGACCACCACGTGTACGACCTGCTGTACCGGGGGGTCCACGCCGGGCAGGACGGAGAACAGCGCCACCTTGAACGTCCATGCGACGACGACCGCGGCCAGGACGTACGGCAGGTCGTCGAGCAGCGACAGTTCCAGCCGCGAGCGGTAGAGACCGGCGCGCCAGAACACGAGGAGCAGGCAGACGAGGGCGAGGCCGTGCGCCACCGCTGAGCCGGGGAGCGTGATGACCGTGGCGAGAGTGAAGGCCAGGACGTCGACGAGGATGAGGTAGGGACCGACGCCACGCCGCAGCCACCACGCCTCGTGTCGACGGGCATGCGCTTCAAGCGTCGGCCAGGTGCGGACCGTGCTCGCGGCACCCTCCGAGGACACCGTCCCCACACGGACGCCGGTCCACACTCGTGCGACGGCGCGGGGCGTCGCCTTGCCTTCCGTCGCGTCGGCCATCCTCACCCTCCAGCGCACGCCTCTCGTCTTGAGGCGGCTCCGAATGGTGTCATCCGGAGGGCGTGCTCGCACTTCACCGCACAAATGGCTGGTCAGTCCCGAGGAAGTGCTCACGGACCGTTCTGATTGGGCCACCGTTCGGGGGAGTGGAGGGACAGCACACCATCACGGACCGCACACCCGCCGTCCAATCGACGAGCGGGGAAGCCCCCGATGAGGCCGTGGCCAGCGCCGACCATCAGGAACACCCCTCGTCGAAGCGCTCCCCGCTCGAGAGCCGCACGAGGGGGCCCGGAGCCTGCCGAGGACCACGAGGGAACAGCTGGACCGACGCCCGCATGACGACGTCTCGGGGCCCTGGGTGGCTGACGCGCTCAGGGAACTCGGGGTCAGTAGGCCCCGGAGCCACGGAGGACAGCCCCGATGGTCTTCCAGAGGATCATGAAGTCGAGCGCCAGCGACCAGTTCTCGACGTAGCGGACGTCGAGACGTACTGCGTCGTCCCACGAGAGGTCGGACCGACCGCTGACCTGCCACAGTCCGGTGATGCCGGGCTTCACGAGCAGCCGGCGCTGCATGTCGAAGCCGTACTGCTCGACCTCACGGGTGACGTGCGGCCGGGGGCCGACGAGGCTCATGGTCCCGCCGAGCACGTTGAGCAGCTGCGGCAACTCATCCAGCGAGTAGCGCCGCATGACCGCGCCGATCCGGGTCACGCGCGGGTCCCGCCTCATCTTGAACTGGACGTCGTTGCCCTCGTTCTGGTCGAACAGGTCCATCTCGACCTTGTCCGCGTCGACGACCATGCTGCGGAACTTGTAGACCTCGAACGGTTGGCCGTCGCGGCCGATCCGCTCGTGCTTGAACAACACGGGCCCGCGGCTGGTGATCTTGACCAGCAGCGCGAGGCTCACCAGCACCGGGAGCACGACCAGCAGGCCGAGACCTGCCAACGAGCGGTCGACGACACCCTTGATCACGCGGCGCACGCCGGAGAACTCGGGCCGCTCGACGTGCACGAGCGGGAGGCCCGCGATCGGACGGATGCGCACCCGGGGGCCGGCGACCTCGGTGACCGCGGGGGCGAGGAGCAACTCGGCCTGTGTCTCCTCGAGGTCCCAGCCCAGCTTGCGCAGCTGCGGCCCGTCGAGCTCGGGCGAGGGCAGGACCGCGACGGTGTCGACCTCGTAGCGGTGGACGACGTCGACGACCTCCTCCAGGTCGCCGAGGACGGGCAGGCCATCGAAGACATCCCTGTCGTCCTCGGACAGCGGGAGGCAGCAGCCGATGACGCGGTAACCGTGGTAGGCCTCACGCTCCATCTGTGCGCTGAGCGCGGCGACGCCACTGCGGTGGCCGACCAGCAGGGTCGTCTGCTGGTGCCGCCCGTGGGCACGCTGCCGGTGCAGCCGGGAGCGCAACACCCAGCGCTGGCCCAGGGTCAGCAGGGTCGCCAGCGGCAGGGCGACGACGACGAAACTGCGGGCCACCTCGAGCTTGAAGGCCCACGAGACGGTGCCGACCGTGGCGAGCAGCAGCGCGGCGGCGAAGAACACCCGACGGAACTCCTCCGGGCCGACCCAGAGGAACCGCTCCTCGTAGGCACGTGCGGCGACCATCGCGCCGACCCACACCACCGGGAGCGCGGCGACCATCCAGGGGAATGCCTCGTGCACACCCAGGACACCGTCCTCGGGCACACGGGAACCGACCAGCGCGGCGACGAACGCGGCCAGGACGTCCAGGACGACGAGCCGGCGCACGTACGAGCCGCGCCAGGCTCGGCGGGCGAGCGTGCCCTCACCGCGCAGCCGGTCAGCCAGCCACAGCCACCGGCGACTGATGGACGGCGCCGTCCGACGGACCGCGGCGTTGTGGGTCTCGGGCAGGGTCAAAGCGTCACACCCCCGTGCCGGCGCCCGAAGCGCCAGCAACTGACAAAGGACATCCCGTGGAGGAGCAGGAACTTCAGCGTTCAACCGCCCAGGCGAAGGTAACGTCCCAGCCCCGCTCGGTGAAGACCCGGAATTTCGTTGTTATGAGCAAACAACCGACTTCCCATTCTTTTGACTACTCTGAGTGTTGATTTGTGCGCCCCGCGTTCACAGGGCGTGACCTGCACCGTGATCGTCGTGCTGGAGTGACGGAGTTCACGCTTGGGGCGTTCCTTCTCCGAGTCCGTCGCTCGGCCCATCAGCAACCAGACTCCAGGAAGCAGGCGCGCAGTCACGTCCTGTCGGAGGAACGGCCCCTTGGCGGGCGCCCTGGGAACCGGCGGACACGTTGTGTCACGCTGGAGACCGCGACGCTCCGCGCGCACGACAACATCCTGGGTGACGGGAACTGCCGCGCGGCAGCGCAAGGGGAGGTGAGGATGACGTGCAGGAGCGGACGCTCCAGCGGATCAGCGTCGTCATCGCCAATCACAACTACGGCCGGTACGTCGGGCAGGCGATCGACAGCGCCCTCACGCTCGACTGGGACGATGTCGAGGTGATCGTCGTCGACGACGGCTCCACCGACGACTCGCGCGAGGTGATCGCGCGCTACGAGGACCGCATCACCATCCTGTACCAGGACAACGCCACGCAACGAGTGGCCCGCAACCGCGGCTACGAGCTGTCGACCGGCGACGTCGTCATCCACCTCGACTCCGACGACGTGCTGTTCCCGTCCGTCGGTCGTGAACTGGCGCGCGTCTGGCATGAGGGCATCAGCAAGGTGCAGTTCCAGATGCTCCGCATCGACGAGCACGGCCGATCCCTCGGCTCGGTCTTCCCTCGCTACTCCCGGGAGTCCACCCCTCAGGAGATCCGCGCCTGGGCGGACTCGACGACCGCCTACCCGACGCCGCCGGGATCGGGCAACGCCTACTCCCGGGCCTTCCTCGACCGGATCTTCCCGCTGGACGACAGCTGCGGACCGGCCACCGACTCGGCGTGTCTGGCCGTCGCGCCGTTCCTGGGGGACGTCGTGACGGTGGCGAAGCCCTTGGTCGGCTACCGAGTGCACGGGTCCAACACCAGCGACCTCCTCGCGGACCCCGAGAAGTTCCCCCGTGCAGTCGAACGCGCCCGCCAGCGCTACGAGTACGCGAATCGCGTCCGGGGGGACATGGCCGACGGTCGCGCCCTGCGACGCAGCCGTCCCCTCCTCGAACTGCGGATTGCGTCGTACCGCCTGTGTCCCGACGACCGCCCCCTGGCAGGGGAGTCGTTCCGCCGGCTGTTGTGGGACACGCTGCGCTCTCCCGCCCACCCAGGTCCGGAGTCCATCCCGAAGCGCGTGCAGGTGCTGGTCTGGAGCCTGTTGACCCTCCTCGCCCCTGACGGGACCGCCCGACGACTCGTCCGGGTGCGGTTCCGCCGGGACCGGCGACCGCTGCGCCTTGCGGCCGGGGGCCGCTGACCGGAAGCCCGCCGTGTGTGAGGCTCAGGTCGTGGAGCAGAGGGACGCGGACGACCGGCGGGACCGCCGCATGAGCGGTCCGGTGCGTTGGCTGTTGATGGCCGGGCACGTGCCGCCGGGCATCCGGGGCGGCGGGATCGTGCGCTACACGGTCGAACTGGCCCGCGCCCTCGTGCGCCGCGACGACGTTGAACTGCACCTCCTGGCCTCCCCCGCCGCGGCCGGCTCCCTGGCCGACCTCGTGGGCGGACCGGAGCGGATCGTGACGCTGCCCGCCGTCCCGGAGGCCGTCATCCCGGCCTTCGAGCGGTTGGCGCTCGGCCGGCGACTGGGTTCGCGGTTCGACGTCGTCCAGGGCACCAAGCACCTGCTGCCGCGCGGCGTCCGTGCGCGCACCGCTCTGACCGTGCACGACCTGCTGCTGTTCGACCGGCCGCAGGACTTCCCGCTCCCCAAGCGGCTGCTGCTCGCTAGGCCTTACGCCGCATCGCTGCGGCAGGCGGACTCCCTCGTGTGCGTGAGCACAGCCACACGGGACCGGCTGGTCCGCTGGGACCCTGAGCTGGCGCCGCGGGCAACGGTGGCACCGCTGACCACCAGTCCCCAGTTGCTGGACAGCGAGCCGGTGCCCGTCCCCTCGCTGACGGGCCGCCCCTTCGCGCTGGTCGTGGGGGACCCCGGCCCGCGGAAGAACCTCTCCGTCGCGGTCTCGGCGTGGGCACGGGTCGTCCGGCGACACCCCGACGCCGTGCTCGCGCTCGTGGGGCCGCCGGCATGGGGGTCTCAGTCCTACGGGCCGGATCACGCCGGGCTCGTCGCCGATGGTCGGCTGGTGCAGCTCACGGGGGTGGACGACGGCACCCTGCGCTGGTGCTACGAGCACTGCGCGGTCGCGCTGGCCCCCAGCCTGGCCGAGGGCTTCGGGCTGCCCGCCGTGGAGGCGCTCGACCTGGGCGCGCCGCTGGTGACGTCGATGGACCCGGCGCTGGTCGAGGTGAGCGGCGACGCCGCCGAGCACCTGCCGGCCGACGACGTGGCCGGTTGGGCGGAGGCCGCCCTGCGCCGCCTCGAGCACACCGGGGCCCGCGACCCCGCCAGTCGTCAGCGCCGCACATGGGATGACGTGGCTGCCGAGACCGTGGCGGCCGTGCTCGGGTCCGGGCCCGTCAGCTCGAGCTGAGCACCCGGTCGACGACGTCGGCCATCGCGCCGCGGAAGTGCGCCCGGGAGAACGACTCGGCGTGCCGCCGGATCGCCGCCGGGTCGTAGGAGGCACCGTCGAAGGACGCCAGGGCGCGCGCCCAGACGTCGACCTCCTCATCCTCCCCTGCCGCGGGGACGAGCTCGCCGGTGACACCGGGCAGCACCGAGTCCCGCGCTCCCCCGGCATCGATGGCCAGCACCGGCGCGCCGCAGGCCTGCGCCTCGACCGGGACGATGCCGAAGTCCTCGACGCCGGGCATAAGCAGAGCCCGGCAGCGACGGAACAGGTCTCGGAGACCCTCGTCGTCGACCCGGCCGACGAAAGTCGTCCCCGGTCCGGCGAGCTGCTCGACCTCGGCGCGTGCCCTTCCCTCGCCGGCGACGACCAGAGGCACGCCCGCTTGCCGCGCGGCACGCACGGCGAGGTCGGAGCGCTTGTAGGGCACCAGCCGCCCGGCGAGGAGGAAGAAGTCCTCGCGGGGCACCGCGGGGTCGGGGCAGTAGTACTGGGTGTCGACCGGGGGGTGCACGACCGTGGCCTCGCGGCCCCACCAGTCGCGGATGCGCTCGGCCACGGCACGCGAATTGCCGACCAGCGTGTGGACCCGTGCGGCGGCCCGGAGGTCGACGGGACGGAAAGCGGCGGAGAAGGCACCGAGTCCAGCCGCACCCAGCCGGCCACCGGCCTCGTTGGCGCGCATCGACGGGTCCCAGACCCACCGGGCTGGACTGTGTACATAGGCGACGACGGGCGCGGTCGTCGCGTGGACGACCTGGGTGGCGAAGGCGTGGTGCGAGGCGATGACCACGTCGGACGGCGGGACCGGCAGCCGGCTCATGGCGACCGGGAGCGCCGGCAGCAGGTGTGCGTAGGTGCTGCCCCGCAGCAGGCGGCTCAGCCAGGTGCTGCGGACCCGGGGCTCGACGTCGGCCGGGAGCACACCCGGCCGGGCGACCGGGGCGAGGATCGGTGCATCGGGCCACTCACGGGCGAGTTGCTCGACCACCATCTCCGATCCGGCGTACTCGGTGAACCGCTCGTGGACGAGGGTCACGCGCGGGCCACTGTCTCCACGGCTGTCCGGCACCCGCACATGATGCAGGTCGGCGCGGGGAGACTTCCCGTGCGGTTACGCTCCGCGAGCCCCCGCCGTGGGGCGGCCGCTGCCGAACGACCGCGACGGAGGACCGAGTGACCGGCCCGACCCCCCGCGACCGACAGGTCGCCGTCGTCCTGGCGTCCGCCGGCCGTCCTGAGCTGCTGGCGGAGGTCGTGGCCGATCTGGGACGGCAGACCGTGCAGGACTTCACCCTCGTGGTCTCCGTGCCCGACCGCGACAGCCTGCCGCCCCGTCCACTGCCCGAAGGGACCCTCCTGGTTCACGACCGGGGGCTGGCCGCCCAGCGCAACGCAGGTCTCGCGGCCGTGCCGGACGCGACGCACGTCTTCTGCTTCGATGACGACGCCGTCGTGCGTGAGGACTACCTCGAGCGGGGGGTGGCCTTCTTCGACGCCCATCCCGACGTCGTGGCGCTCACTGGACGGGTGCTGCTCGACGGCGCCACCGGCGACGCGATCCCGCGGGACGAGTCCGACGAGGCGCTGGCGGCATCCCTGACCGAGCCGCTGACCGGAGCGTGGGAGCCGAGCCGGGAGCTCTACGGCTGCAACTTCGCCTTCCGCCCCGACGCCGTGGCCGGCGAGCGCTTCGACGCCCGGCTGCCCCTGTACTCCTGGCTCGAGGACCACGACTTCGCCCGCCGGGCGATGCGGCACGGCAAGCTCGCGCGGGTGCACGACTGCGTGATCGTGCACCGCGGGGTGAAGTCCGGCGGCCGGACGGCGCACGAGCGGTTGGGCTACTCGCAGGTGATGAACCCCGCGTACCTCCACCACGTCGGCAGCTTCCCGCTGTGGCTCACCGTCTACGAGACCCTGCCACGGGTGGGGAAGAACGCCGTCCGTGCCGTCCGCGGCCCCGAGACGGCGTGGCGGCGCGAGCGGCTCCGGGGGAACCTGGTTGCCCTGCGCGACGTCGTCCGTCGCCGGTTCACGCCGGAACGGATCCTGGAACTGCGCTGATCGGCTGACCTGGGCCCGCTCCGTCACTCCGCGCTCCGGCCTCCCCCAGCGCCTGCCCCCACCCGACCACCTAGGCTGCGGCACCGTGGCGCCCCTGCGTTGGCTCACCGACCCGCCCTCCGCGGCGCGGGTGGCGGCCGGGATCCGGCGACGGTGGCAGCAGCGCCCCGTGTGGCCGCGGCGATGGCGCCCCCGAGGGCAGCACGTGGTCCTCCTGTACCACCGCATCGCCGACGTCGACCAGGCCGACGACCCCGGCGGCATGGTCGTCCCCCCGGAGCTCTTCCGTCAGCACATGACGGCCCTGCGGGACTGGTTCGACCTCGTGCCGGCACGCGAGGTCCTGGCACCGCACGAGCGCCCGACCGCGGCCGTCACGCTGGACGACGGCTACCTCGACAACCTCGAGCAGGCCGTCCCGCTGCTGCGGCAGCTGGGCGTCCCGGCCACCTTCTTCATCGTCGCGGACGCGCTCCAGCCCGACCCGCCTGAGTACTGGTGGGACCGGCTCGAGCACCTGGTCCTGGAGCCGGGACCGGGCGCCGACCGCGTGCGAGTGACGGCCGGCCGGCGGGTCCTGGAGCTGGACCTGGCGACGCGCTCGTCCGCCGTCCAGGCTTACCGGGACCTCTCCGCCGTCCTGCAGCGGCAGGGGCACGGCGCGGCGGTGCAGGCGCTGACCACGCTGGAGGCGGCGCGGCCCCGGCCGCAGTCGTGCGCACGGCACCGCCGGCTGTCGGCCGAGCAGGTGCGGGCGCTCGCAGAGGAGCCGCTGTTCGACGTCGGATCGCACACGTGCACCCACTCCGCCCTGGCCGCACTGCCCAGACAGGTCAGCCGGGAGGAGCTGACGCGCAGCCGGCAGCGGCTCGCCGACCTGCTCGGCGAGGCCCCCGAGCTGGTCGCGTACCCGTACGGCTCGGTGGGCGCGGTAGTGCGCCGGAACGCGGGGGACGCCCGGTCGGCCGGGTACCGCGCGGCGTTCACCAACGTGGCCGGCCCGGTCGAGGGCTCGCCCGCCTACGCCGTTCCGCGGATCACGGTGGGTCGGTGGAGCGTGGAGCAGTTGCACGCGGCGGTCACGGCCTTCCGGCGGCCGGAGTGACCGCCCCGTGGCCGTACCTGGCGCCTCCGGGTGAGCTGGTCGAACCGGCGACGCCGCTCACCATCGGCGTCCTCGTCACCGCCCACGACGTGGCGCCCCTTCTCCCGGCCGCACTGCAGTCGGTGTTCGCCCAGACCCGGCCCCCGGACCAGGTCGTGGTTTGTGACGACGCCTCCTCGGACGACGTCGACGGCGCCCTCCGCCCCTTCCGCGATCGGGTCCGCCTCGTCCGCCACCCCGCCCAGCGGGGCGAGGGGGCGGCGAAGAACACCGCCGTCGCGGCCCTCGACACCGACCTCGTCGTCGTCCTCGACGGCGACGACGAGATGGCCTCCCAGCGCCTGGAAGCGCTGGGCTGGCTGGCCGAGCACCGTCCCGACCTCACCCTGCTCACGACCACGTGGGAAGCCTTCGGGCCCGGGGTCGAAGCGACGGACTGGTCCCTGGCCGACCACTTCCCCACGACCGACCAGCGCGCCGCAATCCTCCGCTGGAACTTCCTCCCCGCCCCGGCGATGCGCCGCACCGCCCTGCTCGAGGCCGGTGGCTTCGACGAGACCCTCCGCTACGGGCCGGACTGGGAGTGCTACTTGCGGATGTTCCTCCGCGGCGCGGCCGCCGCCCTGGTGCCGGTGCCCCTCTACCGGTACCGGCAGTGGTCCGGACAGCAGACGGCCGACCGCGAGCGGGTGCTGGCAGGCCGGGTCCGCGTGGCCGAGATGATCGCCGCCAACGCTCTCCTCGAACCGGACGACCGCCGCATCGCCGACCGGTCGCTGTGGGAGCTGCGCTACGAATACTGGACCTGGCGGCTCGACCACGGCGCGGCCACCCGGCCGGAGAGCCTGGCCCTGCTGCGGAGCGGGTGCACGTCGGGCCGGCGGACGGCACTGCTCGCGCTGGCCACGGTGGCTCCCGGGCTGGCCCGCCGCTGGCGGGCGCGCTGAGCCGGCCGGTACGAGCGCTGCGTCACGTCGCCCCTCGGCGCACCACCGCGGTGACGATGAGGGGGAAGTCGGGGTCGTCCACGTCCCGGACCGCGGACGGGAGGTCGTCGATCGCCGCCCCGAGGAGGAAGGCCCGGCAGACGACCTGGTTGCCATGGGCCACCACCGCACCCGTTCCCCCGGCCCGGTCCACCAGGTCCTGCAGGCCACGGGCGGTCCACCGCCAGCGGTCCCAATCCCCGGCGAGCCGGCTCATCGCCGGGGCGGTGACCAGGGCCGTGGCCCTCGGGCGGAGCGCTCGCAGCACGTTCTGCAGACCGGCGACGGGGTCGGGTACGAGCTGCAGCGTCTGCGTCACGATCGCGGCGTCGAAGGTCCCTTCCGGCAGGGTTGCCGGGTCGCACACGTCACCCACGATGGTGGCCTCGGGGTTGGTGGGGTCGATGTCCAGGACGTCGACCTGCTCGGCACCGAGGCTGCTGGCGTAAAGGTCCTCCTTGACCTCCAGCGTCCGGCCGTGGACGAGATCGCGGTGCTCCTGCAGAAAGCGCTCGATGTAGTAGCGGTCGACGGCCGTCCCCCGGTCGAAGCCCCACTCTGAGAGCGGGTCGAGACGCCGCGTGCCGGCCCAGCGGATCCGGAACTTGGCCCGCCGTGCCAGCGCCGAGCGCCTCTCGACGGCGCGGAGGACACGGATCGGTAGCCGGGTGGGGGCGGAGTCCACGGCCTGAGGCTATGCCGACCGGCGGCACGGGACGGGACGAGCACCGCTCGCCATCGCGTCAGGGTGCCGGGACGAAAGCCCGGAGGACCGTCGCGTACGGCCCGCCCGGCGCGTCCCGGCTCACGGCGTCCCACTCGAAGACCGCCTGCAGGTCCTCGGCCAGGGACGGGTCGTCGCGCCGGGGGACGACGAGCAGGACGCCGCCGGGGCGGAGGGCGCGCCGGAGGTGGCGCAACCCCCGGTCCCCCGCCTCGACGGATCCCGCGTCCTCCACGAGCAGCACGCAGTCGTAGGCGTCGCTGGCCAGGTCCGCCAGCACGTGCGCGGGACCGGCGGCGGCCTGCGGGCCGGGCAACGGCAGCGCTCGCACGGACGTCGTGGCGGTCGAACCGACGACCGCCGTCCCGTCCCCGAGAACCAGGACGTCGCCGCGCAGATCAGCGCCGTGCCGGTGGAGCGCCTCCGCGACCTCCTGCGGCCCGACCTCCGGCTCGGGGGTCCGGGGGCGGTGCAACGCGCGGCGGACGCGGCCGATCTGCCGGCGGACGGCCGTCGGCACCACCGCCCGCAGCAGGTGGCCGGGGCGGGGCTGCTGCGGCGGGGGCAGCGATTCGGTCGTGCGCCGTGACGCTCGGTCGATCAGCTCGACGAGTTCCGCGTCGCCCTCGCCCTCGCCCTCGCCGAGCTGGTCCCGCACCCACGCGAGGAAGCGCAGGTAGACCCGCGCCTCCTCCTGACTGCCGAGGCGCGCGCTGATCGACCGGTCGTGCATGCGGTACCAGGCGCTCGTGGCGCCGCTCATGACCGCCGTCCCCCGCAGCTGGAGCCACGCGTTGACCACCTGGTCCTCGAAGAGCCCTGTGAAGGCCTCGACGTGCGGCACGACGCCCAGGAGCGTCTCCCGCCGCGCCAGCAGCGAGCACGTCGACGTCGCGACCGCTCCATTGCGCAGGACGGCCGCGAGCAACTGCCGTCCGCTGACCACCGCTCCCGGAACGAAGGCCAGGTCGGACAGGACGTCGGTGGCGGCAGGGTGGCGCCAGCTGCGCCAGACCCACGCGCGGCCGCACACGATATCCGCCTCCGGGTGCGCCTCGAGGAGGGCGATCTGGTCGGCGACGTGGTGCGGCTCCCAGGCGTCGTCCGCGTCGAGGAAGGCCACCAGGTCGCCCCGGGCATGACCGATCGCGAGCGCACGGCTCGGGCCGGTACCCCGGTTCCGCCGGCCCTCGTGGCTCAGGACGCGGACCCGCGGGTCGGCCTCGGCGAGCCGGCGCGCGATCCGGTCGCTGCCGTCGGTGCCGCCGTCGTCGACGAGGAGCAGTTCCAGGTTCGTCCAGCTCTGGCGGAGCACGCTTCCGGTGGCCTGCCGGATGTGGGGGGCGGCGTCGAGGAACGGCATGACGACCGAGACGACAGGGCCGTCTTGGCCTGGCCGGTCGCTCATGGCGGTGAGCCCGGACGAGCGAGGGCGGTCTCGACGATCTGGCCGACCGTCGGAGCGATGACGGTCCAGCGGTACCGCCGCTGCCAGAGGTCTCCCGCCTGCGCGCTGAGCGCGGTCCGGCGCTCCTCGTCCTCGAGCAGGCGAAGGCACGCGGCGGCCAGTGATGGCGGGTCGTCCGCCAAGAGGACGTGGCGCCCGTCCTCGACGTTGAGGCCCTCGCACCCGACCGTCGTGCTGACCACCGGGACGCCGTGGGCGAAGGCCTCGATCACCTTAATGCGGGTTCCGCCGCCGAATCGCAGGGGGACCACGACGACGCTCGCCTCCGCCAGCTCCGCCGTCACGTCGGGGACCTCACCGGTCAGCTTCACGCCGGGGATCTCACCCACCCCGTCGACGACGTCTGCGTCGTGGTCGCCGACCACCCGGAAGCACGCATCGGGCCGGCGTGCGCGGACGAGCGGAAGCGCCTCGCGGGCGAACCAGGCGACGGCGTCGTGGTTGGGCTCGTAGGTGAGCGGCCCGATGAAGAGGAGGACCCCGCCGTCAGGGGTGGGACGCGCCGGCGAACCGGCCGCCCTGGTGGACAACTCGTATCCGTTGGGCAGCACCGCCACCCGCGGCAGGGCGAGCCGCGCGCGGTCCAGATCGCTGCACACCACGGTCACGGCCGCTCGCGCGGCGATCTCGCGCTCCGCCCTGCGCCACAACCACTCGTCGAGCAGATCGGCACCGGCGCTGGCCAGGTGACGGGCGACGCTCCGGCCTGACGAGAGGCGGTCGCGTCCCGCCCGCCGGTGTCGGGCCATCGACGACTCGAGGTTGTCGAGGTCCACGACGTGCGGCACGGGGAACCGGTCGGCCAGGGCCAGGTAGGTAGGGGTGTGGGCGAACCACACCAGGTCGTAGCCCGCCGTCGCCCACTGCTGCGCCACCCCGCGAACCTGCGTCCAGTCCTGGCCGACGAGACGCCGTGGCCGCCCCGAGGCCAGCCACCGCGCCGCCCGGGACAGAGACGACCGCGTCGCGTACCCGGCGGTCACCACCGTCGACCTGCCGAGCCCGACCTCGGGTGGCGGGTCTTCCGCGGCGGCGAGCGGCCTGTCGCGGGCGACCAGCAGGTCGACGGACCCCAGGCCGGACAGCGCCCGGACGGTCCAGTGCAGGCGCTGCCGATAGCCTGAGCGGGCCGGCCACGGGTACTCGTCGGCCGTCACCAGGAACTTCATGAGGGGACCGGGGATCGGTGACCGAGCCGCGCCGCGTACGGCTCTTGGTCTACTGCGGAGCCGTCGAGTGGGGCGGCGCCGAGACGGTGCTCGGGCACCTGCTGGCCGGGCTGCCCGACCACTACGACGTCCGGCTCCTCGGCGTCGAGGACACCGTGCTCGACCGGCTCGCGGCCCGCCGTCCGGGCACGCCCTCCACGGTGCTCCCGCGCGTGGGCGGGTGGCAGGATCTGCGGGCGGTCCTCGCCCATCGACGTGCCTTGGCGGGGGCCGGCGCCGACCTCGTGCACATCAACCTCCCCGTGCCCTACGCGGACGCGTACACGGTCCTCGCGGCCTCGACACTGTGGCACACCCCCGTTGTCGCCGTGGAGCACCTGCCCATGCCCAGTCCCGGCCCGCGGATCGACCGAGTCGTCCGCTTCGCGGCCCGGCGGCTGAGCGCCGTCGTGGCGGTCAGCGAGGGGTCGGCTCGGGAACTCGAACGGCTCGTCGGCCTGCCGCCGGGTGCGGCCCGTGTCGTGTGCAACGGGGTCCCGGAGCCGGGGTCCTCCGATGCGGTACCCCTCCCCTCAGGTCGCTTCGTCGTCGGGGCCGTCGGCAGGCTCGACCGGCAGAAGGCCTTCGACGTACTGGTCCGGGCCGTTGCCGGGCTGCCGGACGTCCACCTGGTGCTGGTCGGGGACGGCCCCGAGCGGGCGGCGCTGGAGGCACTGGTCGACGAACTCGACCTGCAGCAGCGGGTCACGATGACCGGCTGGTCGACCGAAGCCCCTGCCCTGATGCGGTCCCTCGACGTGCTCGCCGTCCCCAGCCGGTGGGAGGGACTCCCGCTGGTCGTCCTCGAGGCCATGCTCGCTGGCATCCCCGTGGTCGCGACCCCCGTGGGCGGCGTTCCCGACACGGTGCGCCACGAGCAGACGGGGCTGCTGGTCCCGGTGGACGACACCGCCGGACTCACCGCCGCCCTCGATCGGCTGGCTCGCGATCCGGCGCTGCGCCGCCGGCTCGCCGCGGCGGCGGCTGACGCCGCCCGACGTCGCTTCACCGTCGATGCCATGGTCGGCTCGTACGTGGCCCTTCACGACGAGCTGCTGGGCCGACGGGGTGACGGAGAGGGGCTCCAGCCGACGGACGAGGTGGTCGCCACCGTCCCACCGGGCGGTCCGTGGCCCGTCCTGGCACCTCCCCCTGCGGCGCCCGTGCGGCGGGCCCCGGAGCCGCCCACGTTCTCGGTCGTGATTGCGGCCTACCAGGCCGAGCACACCGTCGCGGAGGCCATCGAGTCGGCCCTGGGCCAGACGCATCCACCACTGGAGGTCGTGGTCTGCGACGACGGGTCGACCGACCGCACCGCGGACGTGCTGGCCGGTTTCGGCGACGCCATCCGCGTGGTGCGCCGGCCCAACGGCGGCGAGTCCGCGGCCAAGAACACGGCTGTCGCCGCCGCCCGGGGCGACTACGTCGTCGTTCTGGACGCCGACGACGTCTTCCACCCTCGGCGGCTCGAGGCTCTGGCGTGGCTCGCGCAGAAGCGGCCGGACCTCGACGTCCTCACCACGGACGCAATCGTGGAGGCGGGGGCCGTCCCCGTCCGCCGGGCCTACCACGCGGACTGGCCATTCCAGGTCAAAGACCAGCGAGCCGCGATCCTGGACGGCAACTTCGTCCTGGGCATGTGCGCGGTGCCCCGCGAGCGGTGGCTGCAGGCCGGCGGTTTCGACGAGTCCCTCGCGGTCACCGCGGACTGGGAGTTCTGGCAGCGGTTGGTGCTGAGCGGCTCGCGGGTCGGACTGGTTGACGCGCCGCTCGCTCGTTACCGCCTGGCGCAAGGCACCCTCAGCTCGAACCCCGTCGGGATGACCGAGGCACGGCTGCGGGTGCTGGATCGCGCCGCCGCGCGGACCGATCTCGACCCGCACGAGCGCGAGGTGGTCGCCCGCGCACGGACCCGCGAGCTACGCGAACTACGGCGGCGACTGCTCATCCACTTGCTAGCCGAAGGTGGACGAGATGTGCGAAGGGCGGCCCTTGCGGTGTTGATTGACACAGGGCAACGATCGTGGAGCCGCGCGGTGGCCCTCCTCGCCCTTGTCGCGCCGGGCCTGGCAAGTCGACAACGCCGCCGCCGCGTTGGGGACACCGTCGAGATCGGATCGGGCATCCGCGTGCAGCGCGCGAGGAGTGACGTCGCGAACCCTCCGCTGCCGGAGGCCCGAACGCCTGTCCATCCTGAGCACCGTGCGTGGCGGGGCGTTGATACCGCGTGACTCCCGGTGCCACGGGTACTTGTCAAACACTGAGCGGGCCGTCGTTGTGGACGCCGCGCCGGGCTACCGCAGTGGCCGAGCCGCGCGTGGGCACGCGGCACGGTCGACCCATCCGCCGGAGCTAACCTCGTCCCGCGGTCTTTCGGCCCGTCAGCCGTCCGCGCAGTGGGGTAAGGAGGGTTTCGAGGACACGAAGCGACTCACGCCACACGAGCGCCACGTCGCCCGGCCCCGGGACCACGAAGCGGTGAGCCGGAATCCCGAGCACACGCGAGGCTGCCAGCACGAGGAAGAGGGATTGCAGCGCACTTGCCACGATCCCCGTCAGGCAGGCGCCGAGGATCCCGAAACGGGGGACGAGGACGACGAAGACGGAGATGTTGATCAACAAGGTCAGACCGAAGGCCAGGCTGCGGAGCCCCGGCCGACCGAATGAGGCCAGTCCCGCGCCCGCCAACGGACCCGGGATGTAGCAGACCACGGAGATGAGCAGGAGCTGAGTCGGCAGGACCGCGTCTGCGAAGCTCTCGCCGAAGAGGGGGACCATCCAGAGGGGAGCGCTGAGCCCCAGAACCACGCACCCCACCAGGCCGAGCAACGTCGTCACCCGACAAGCGGTCGCCACCTGGTCCGCGTTGCTGGTCTTGCTGTTGACCCCCTGCAGGGCGCCGGCGACAGCCCTCGAGAAGATGACCGGTACGTCCATGACGGTAGCGGCCACGCTGTACAGCCCCAGGTCGCGCACACTCGCCAGCGGGGTCATAAGTATCTGGTGGATCGTGGCGGCGAGCATGCTGGCCACCGAGCCGAACCACGTCCTTCCCCCGTAGGAGACGAGAGGAACCAGCACCCGTTCGGCGTCTCCATGAACCGACTCCGCGGCCACGCCCGGCGGCTTCCGCAGCAGGGGCCAGTAGCACAGACCGGCAACTGCGGGCGCGAGGAAGGTCACCAGGACACCGATCAGTGGCGTCAGGTCACCGCTGAGCCACAGGCCCACAAAGACCAGCACCCTCAGGCTCGTGGTGACGATGCTCTCCAGGGCAACGGCTCCCCACATCTGATGCCCCATGGCCGCCCCGCGCAGCGCACCCACGATGAGCATGGGGATGGACAGCGCCATCGCGAGGAGCATGAGTCGGCCGAGCGCCGCGTCGCCGTCGGACAGGAACGGCAGGAGCGCCCAGGCGACGAAGAAGCACAGGATGCCCATCGCCACCGACAGAAGCGCCGACCACGCCAACGCCCGTCGTACGGTCCACGGCCGCTTCGCGGCCAGGTACGTCAGGGCGTCCGGCAGCCCCAGCGTCGCCACCGACCCGGCGAGCACCGCGGGGACGATGGCGGCCGCCATCTCTCCCCGGCCGGTGGCTCCCAGAGCACGCGCGAGGACGGGCTGGGTGAGCAGGCCTGCGAGCGGGACCAAGGCGCTGGACGCGCTCGTAAGCAGGACTGCTCTCCGAAGGCTGGCGCCCGGACCACCGGGCGCATCGCTCACGTCAGCCACTCGGGCAGCCTAAGCGGAGGCCAGTCACTCGCCCCGCCGCACCAGAGGATCAGCGCAACACTAATCGGTAGACCTCGTCGTAGTCCTCGGCCATCCGGCGCACCGAGAAGTACTCTGCGTTGTCGCGTGCCCGTGCACGCCACCGAGCCAATTCCTCGCTGTCGGTCATGAGCCGCCGCAAGACAGTCGCCATGGCTTCCGGCGCTGACGCAGGGACGAGCTGACCGGCCCGCCCGTGATCCAACACCTCGGGGACACCACCGACGGCGGTCGCCACGACGGCGCAGCCGGCCGCTCGGGCCTCCGCGATGCTCAGACCGAAGGGTTCGTCCAGGGACGACGAGACGAAGACATCCGCTTGCTCGAGCAACCGCCAGGGCGTGAGGCTCGGTCCGGTGAAGTGGACGGAATCCGACATCCCCAGATCCCGGGTCAGGGCCTCCAGCCTGCCCTGATCCGGCCCCGACCCGATGACGTGCATGTGCCAACCCGGGGCGGAGGGCTGCGCTTTGCTGAAGGCGGCGATCGCGTCACCGACCGCCTTGCGAGCGTGCAGGCCGCAGAGACTGACGACGCTCGGCCTCGCCAGCGGCCCGATGGTCGCGTCATCGGGCAGCGCCTCCCTCGGTGACGCGACGGCGCCGTTGAGGACGCACCTGACCTTGCGGACGGGGAATCCGCGGTCGATCAGTCGCTGCCGCTCGGCCTGGCTGACCGCAACGACGACCGTGCCCAGGCGCATGAGCCAGGAGTGCCCGTCGAAGGAGTTGTGCATGGTCGTCACCAGAGGGCTGGCCACGAGCTTGGAGACCGGATAGGCGAGGACCGCCGAGGACATCATGTGGGCGTGCACCACCTGGGGGCGCGCCCGACGAGCGACGTGCAGGAGCGCTCGCTCGCTCTGCAACGCGCTCATCGGCGAACTCGCTTCGGGAACGGTTGCTATGGCGACGCCATGGTCCCGGAGGAGCTCGTCGTAGGACCCGTGGGCATGGACAAAGGTCACCTCGTGGCCGGCGTCCGCCTGAGCACAGGCGAGGTCAACGGCCACGTGGACGTGCCCGTTGCTGCGCTGGGAGTGCTTTAGGACGTGCATGATCCTCATGGCGGGCAAGCTCCTCCCGTCCGCCTCGTCGCGAGGCTCACGGACCTGCGGGGCGCAGCGCCCGCTCCGCCTCGACAGTCGAGGCTCGCGCGGTCGGCTGGTACTGGAACGCGCCCTGACGACCGAGGGACTCGAGCCCGAAGTCGCGCAATGTTCTGACCGAGTCCCGGGCGCGCTGTCCGCTGCCCTGCGTGTAGATCGGGTATGCGTTGTCCAAGACGTGATGCCCTTCCAGGCGCAGGTCACCCACGAGGAGACCATTCGCGGCGCAATGCGCCCTGAAGTCCTCCACCGCAACATCAACCGAGTTGTTCACACGCTCACCGATGACTTCGACGGTGAAGAACTCGCGCCCTCCCGAGGACCCGTAGAAATCGGAGTACACAGTGATGCGCTTCCAGGCACCCTCGCGCGAGAAGTTGTACAGGATCGGCGTCTGAAAACCCTTGCTGCCCGAGAAACTGCAGAACAGGCTCAGGAGGGTCACAGTCGGCAGCGGGGCGCCAGGGGCCTCCAGTCCGCAGAGCCTGAGCGCTCGGTCCAAGGGGATGGTCGAGACAACTCTCGGGGCGGCCACCGATCCGCGCTCCGTGGTCACGACGAACCTGTCACCGTCCTTGCGGATCTCCCGCATGGCCGTGTCGAGGAGGAACACGACCCCACGCTCGCTCAGGCTCCGCACGGCCGGTCCGTACAGGTAGCCGTAACCCTCCCGTGGACGAGCCAGCTGCCTGTTGTGACTGGGTGGTTCGGGGTTGCCGGTCATCGATCGCAGCAACCGCCGGACGAGGTTGCGGGCGCTCGACTGGTCCTCCAGCCACCCCAGACGGCTTCTCGCGAACTCGAGGTCGATCTGTTCCGGCGGCAGACCACAGAGCCGCTGCATGTAGTAGCCCAGGCCCGACCGCTCAACGAAGTAAGCGCCGAGCAGATGCTCCGCGAAGTCCCGCACGTTCCTCTGACGTCGCTTGGCAAGCCTGCCGGTGATGGCGGAACTGACCATGCGGAGGAGCTCGGGAACGCCTGCGCCGAGCACGTCGTCCCGGATGGAGAAGGGATAGTGCGTGACGAGGCCCTGCGGGTTCAGCCTCGACCAACTGGGCTCGATCGGGACGTACCTGGGCAGCATCTCGGGGAAGTGGCCCAGCAACGGTGAATCGTCCTGGAAGATGAGGCTGCCGATGTCGAAGGTGTAGTCGCCGATGGTCCGGTCGATGTGATTTCCGCCCACATGGGCGTACTCGTCCAACACGATGACGCGTCGAGCGCCCTGTGCGAGCAACACGGAGGCAGACACCAGGCCGCTGATCCCAGCTCCGAGCACGACGGCGTCAGCTGACAGCGGATCCTCGTCCCGAGCGTCCGACACCCCTTCTCCTCCCCGTTCCCTGGTCACTGCTCGCCGCTGCCACGGCGGTGCGCCATCGTGTCATCCGGAGCGGGCGGCGGCCACGGGGCTGCTGGTGCAGTCGTGGCGTCCATGCTGTCGCGTGGCCTACCAGCAAAAATGTCACGCCACGCGCCATCGGCCGATACGCGGCAAAGTAAAAGCGACGTTATCGTCCCCACGTGGCTTGGAGCGCGGCCCGAACGGGCATCCTCCGATCGATCGCCGTCGAGGCAGTGCGTCACCCACAACTGCTGACCGAGGTTCCGCCCTGGCTGAGGGACCGCAATCGCTCGACCGTCGACGTGCGACGGCCGTGGTGGCCGTACCGCGCAGCGCATGCCGTCGCTGGCCTGCTGCCTGAGGGCGCCGAGGTCTTCGAGTTCGGTGGGGGTGGTTCGAGCCTCTAACTGCATGACCATGGCGCCCGGTTGACCGTGGTCGAGCACGATCGCGAGTGGTACCAGACACTCAGCAGCCTGCTGCCCGAGGACGTGACGCTCCTGCTCCGTGAGCCCACGCGGAGCGGCCACATGACCTCGGAGGCAGCTCCGGGCTCCTACTTCGACGACTACGTGCAGACCATCGCCGACACCGCGGATGACTCGCTCGACCTCGTCATCATCGATGGTCGCGCGCGCATGGCCTGCGCACGTGCGAGCACGACGAAGGTGAGGCGAGGAGGGACGCTGCTCCTGGACGACTCGGACCGGCCGTGGAACGCTGGACTCTCCGTCGACCTTTCGGAGTGGCACCGGACAGACATCCGAGGTCTGAAGCCAGGCGGCGGCGTGCATCAGACGACGATGTGGCGCAGGCCCGCTTGATCCTTCGCGAACGTGCGACAGCACGTACCAGTCCGCTGCACCGCGCCAGTGACCCAGCCGCCGTTCGACCGCTCTACCTCTCCTCAACCCGGTTCTCCTCATGCTCCCGGCACTTCGCGGGTGCCGGTTGGCCGACGGACTCCCAGTCGACGCCCCGGCGTGCATCTCCTCGCCAAGTCAGAAGGTGGAACCGATCCGTGCGATCAACCCATGTCCCGTCAGGTCGGCCGGCTGGCGGTACTGGCGGGTCTCGTCCCCCACCATGATGACGTCTCTGATGTTGTCGTAAGCGCGGTACTCCGTCGTGTGCTGCGCCCGGTGACCTTCATCCACCATGAGCGCCGATGCCGAGGGTGTGAACTTGAAGTGCAACAGCGCCAGTTCCGCGGTCTTGAGCCCTCCGTTGAGATTCCTAGGCCAGATGAGATGGGCAGCGCGCAGGTACGCGTAGCGCCGCCGCCACAGGACGAGCGGCGTCTTGTTGAGCGCCGGGCCTTCCCAACGGTCCGGAAAGAACAGGCGCCCTCGCACGCCACCCTTGACCCACGTGGTGGCGGAGGCCCAGTGATGGTGGCGTTCGTAGCCAGTCGCGTCGAAGAGACTGCACACCTCGAGCGGGTCCTGCCCCTCCCGCACTACGTTCTGCGTCGCCTTCCTGTCGCTGTACATGTCAATCATGATCGCCTGCAGGGACCGGCGCCCGGACTTCTTTAGCCATGCACACACCGACAGCAGGTCGGGCAATTCTGAATCGAACACCAAGAACTCGTCGGCATCGACATGGACGACCCACTTGCCGCTGCAGTGACGAGACAGCACGGTGTTCAGCCAGTCGAGTCCATAGCGCGCAGAGCTGAATGACCCCTCAGCCCTGTAGATTGATACGTCATTGACCCCGATCAGCAGACTCAGCAGGGTGTCCGTGGACTCGTTGTCGATGAAGATGAAGTGTTCGACCCCGAGCCGTCGATAGTGCCGAAGGAGCGCCGGGAGACGATGTGCCTCATTCTTCACCATCACCGCGGCAACCAGATGCGCTGACTGCAAGCCCGGTCGGATGACAACGGGGCGGATCTGTCGACGTTTCAGAATGCGACGCACGTGGGCCTTGACGGGTTCGAGCAGCGCAAAGCCCACTCTCTCCCTGAACAGGACGACCCTCTCGCTCATGACCTCACCCCTCCGCCGGCTGTGAGCGCGAGGACCCTGTGGTACTCCCGCGCGAGTGGTCAAGGACGGCCCGGGTCGACCCTCGGCCCTGATCCCGGAGGGCGGCGTGAGCGAGGACCCCCAGTGATAGCCAGAGAATCCCTGAGGGGTCGGACAAGTCGGGCCCGGACACCACCTTGGCGGTCAATGTGGCCGCCAGCGCCCAGATCACCGGCCGCACCTCGACCAGTCTCCAGGTCCTGCGGACCAGTATGACGACGGCGGCGACGAACAGGGCAGCACCGACGATCCCGACGGTGCTCAGCAGCGACGCCGCGAATGACGACCCTCGGTTCGAGCCAAGACCCGTTCCAAACCCCCAGGTGTCCATCACGAGTTGATAGGACGTGCTGTCGGCCGAGGACCGGTCGTTGTACGACGAGGTTCCGACCTTGGCCTCGATCTCGGCGCCGACGGTGTTCGCGACGTAGGGCAGCAGCCAGACAGCCGTCAGGGCAGCGGCGCATAGGACCGCCACCACCACCGTGCTCAACGACCCCCGGCCGAGCACGAACGAGGCGACGTGGACCACGGTTGCCAGTCCCGCCAGCATCACCCCTGCGACCAGAAAGGTCGTGGATGTCGAGATCGAGCCGAGATACAGCGCGGCACCGCCGATGATGAGCACGCCGAGGCTCCGCGGCCCGCGCACGTGTCTCATCCGCGAGGCGCAGTAGGCGATCGTCACGAGGCAGGAGATCGCCAGACCGGCCGGCTCGGAGAAGATCCCCCTGACTCTCGGGGCCCCTCCGGGCAGGGTGTTCTGGAACGTGAACGCCGGGGAGTTGTCGAACAGACCTTCGGGGAATGGGATCCCCGCGGCCATGTGGGTCCACGCCCAGAACGACAGCATGGTGGTGAGGCACGCTGCTGTCCCGACGATCTCCGGTCCCGTCCAACGGGAACGAGCGAGATATGCGACGACTCCAACACTCAGGACGAGGTAGACGATCTGCGCGATGTTCGACTTCGTGACGACCCCGGCGACGAGCGTGCCGACCCCGCCTGCGGGGTTCAGGACCGGCAGACCGTCGAAGAGCAGGGGCGACACGAGGGTGACGAGCACCGAGGTGACCACGAGGAGCACGAGCGGTCGGCTCGCCGGCACCGGTAAGGGTGCGGCGCCGGGTTGATGGCCTTGGGCCCGCAGGAGGCGCAGCCCGACGCCGACGACGGCGCCCACGGCCACGGCGTAGAAGGTCGGCACGGCGATGGCACCAACCACCGCTGCCGCGCCGACCGGGGTCGCGGCTCCCAGCGCGAGGGCGCGCCCGTAGCCACGGGTGTTCAAGACCCCGTAGACGACGACCGCCACCGTGACGAGAGTCAGGGTCGTCATGCCGACCTCCGGACGGGCGCACCCGACCGCTGACGAGTGCGACGACGGGACCGGTCCACCTTGTTCCCCGCACTCATGGCCGCCGCCAACGGCGGATGACCAACCCTCGGACCAGAGCCTGGGGGGCCGTCAGCACCGACAGGCACCAGCCAGCGATGAGCAATCTCGTCCGCAGGGGTTCCGGGCCCGGATGCGCCGGGGACACCAGTACGTCCAGCAGGAGCCGCCGTCGTCCATCGTCCGGGAGGAGCGCCCGTCCGGGCGCGAGCCGTGAGCCCGCGATGCGTAGTTGCAGCAACTCCCGACTGCGGCGCAGGGGGCGCTCGTTGATCTGGTCCTCGGGGACCCCGACGGAGCGTTGCGCGAAGCGCCACCGTGCCCGTGCGGTGACCACCTCCCGCGAGAAGCGGGTGTCGTCGGCGAGCAGGTCGCTGTCGTTGCCACCGTGTTGGCGGTACCCCACGACCACGTCGGGCAGCGTCAGCACGTCACCGTGCAGGGGTGCCGCGGCAAGACAGCCGGAGTCGGCGGCCCGGCCGAGACTCGGGTCGAGCGGGAAGATCCGCTCGAGGAACCACCGAGCGTAGGCGTTGCCCGATCCAGGCGGAGTGGGCTGCGCAGACGTGCGCTCCACCCACCGGCGCACCTGCCCGGGCGTGGGGACCCTCCGCCACTCCGGGAACGGCCGCCCGAAGGGGACGCCGGCGGCGTCGATGCGCTGCATGCGGAACTGCACCTTGCTGACCGTCGGCGACCAGACCGCCGCGAGCCGCTCGGCCAGCTCGGGCGGCAGCACGTCGTCGGCATCCAGGAAGATCACGACGTCGCCGGAGCAGGCCGCGAAGCCGTGGTTGGCCGCTTCACGCTGGCCGCCGTTGGCCGTGAAGTGGAGCTGCACACGGTCGGCGTAGCGCCGCAGCACCTCGGGCGAGTCGTCCGTCGAGCCGTCGTCCACCACGACCACCTCGATGTCGTCCCAGCGCAGACCGAGGGCGCTCTCGACGGCCGTCCCCACGAAGCGCGCGTAGTTGTAGTTCGTGATGACGACGCTGAGGCGCCTCACCGGCGCCGTACCAGGGCAACCCGAGCGCCTCGCATCTGCTCTCCCCTCCGCGTGGCAGATACTTCTGGGCGGTCCGCCGCTGTGCCATGTCGTTGCGCAGCCTAGGCGTCCAGAAGTCGGTCGGCAGGTGGCGACCGCCGCCCACCCCAAGGAGTGGGATCCGAGCGGCTTTGACCGGTTCGTCCCGCTCACAGGGACGGCGATGGCGCATCATGGTTCGCCGACGGGGCGCCCGTCTCGAACCGCAGCAACCGAGCGGCCGCTGCACTGGAGTTGACGATGTTCAAGAAAGCCTGGCGCCTTGGCCAGCGGATGTGCCGCCCCGGCACATCCCGGCTGTTCCGGTGCCTGGCCGTCGCCGACGTTGACCTCGACGCGGGGACCGCCACGGCGCTGTCCCCGTTGACGCCGTACGCATCCCCAGCCGAAGGCGTGCACGCGCTGGTCTGGCTGCACGGGGTGCCTGTGGCCGAACTCACCGTCGACGGGGATCCGGAGGGCGTGCTGGCGCGGCTCCCAGAGCTCGCCGCCCGCGCCGCGCACGACGCCGTCGAAATGCACCAAGTCCAGCACCGTGACAGTGCGCGGTGGCTTCTGCAGGACCGCTCGCCCTGCCTGGCGGAGAAACAGTGGCGCTCCCGTGCCGGCACGTCGACCTTGACCGTGGCGGTGTGCACCCGCGATCGGCCCACCGATCTGGCCCGTTGCCTCCACTCCCTGCGGAACCAGACTGTCGACGTCGAGGTGCTCGTCGTTGACAACGACCCTGGCGGTGACGGGGCGCGCTTGGTGGTCGAGGAACACCCAGGGGTCCGCTACGTTCGGGAGCCTCGACGGGGCACGGCCTGGGCCCGCAACCGCGCGCTGGTCGAGGCATCCACCACCTTGATCGCCTTCGTCGACGACGACGTGCAGGCGCACCCCCGGTGGGCAGAGGCCCTGCTCATGACCTTTGACGCCCATCCCGAGGCCGGCGCGGTCACCGGCCTAGTCGCACCGGCGGAGCTCTCCACGCCCGCGCAGGTGGTCTTCGAGGCGGCCGGCGGATTCGGCCGCGGATACCGCCAGCGACGTCTCCGGTCGGAGTCGCAGGACCCGCGCGAGAGCGCCAAGGCGGTCTACCACATCGGAGCGATGGGTACGGGCGCCAACATGGCCTTCCGGCGCGAACGACTGCTCGCCGCCGGAGGCTTCGACCCCGCCCTCGGGCCCGGTACCCCCACGGCCGGTGGGGAGGACCACGAGGCGCTCTGCCGGCTACTCACCACCGGGGCCCTCATCGTCTACGAGCCCGCCGCCGTCGTCCGACACCGCCACCGCCGGACGATGGCGGAACTGCGCAAGCAGCGTCGGGCCGACGGCACCGGCAGCGCGAGCATGCTGATCGGCGCGAGCAGGAAGCTCGGCTCGGCTCACCACCGGCAGTGGCGGATCCTCGCCGCGCAGTGGTTCGTCAAGAGCGCTGCCTGGACGGTGGCGGCGAGCCTCGTCCGTCCCGCCGCACGCCCGCCGTCACTCACCGTCGCCAACCTCGCGGGGTGGACCTTCGCGCTGGCGAGCGATCCGTACCGTCGCGCCGTGGTCCAAGTCCGCCGGCAGGCCCGCGAACACCCGGACGAGCCACTGCTGGCCCCCCTGCCCTGACCGGCACGACATCCGGGCGCCCGTCGGCCGGGCTACCGTCGGCTCCATCGCTTTATGCTCGCCCGGGTGAGCGTCCTCCGGGCCGAGGCGGGGTCACGTCTCCGTCAGCTCCCGCCCCTCGCGAGGCGACTCGCGAGGGCGACCGCACGCGTCTCCACCCAGGACCCGCGGCACCTGCTGGCTCGGCCGGAGGTCACTCTCCTCCGAGCCCGAGTCACGGGCAAGCTACGCGTCGCAGGACATGTGGATGCGGAGATGACGAAGGCCCTTGACCCACGCATCTCCGTGCACCACGACGTCATCTCCATCCCGCTGGCACCGGGCCGGGACCGCGACCTCCGCGGAGGCCTCGTGGACAGCGGGACTTTGCGGCTCGTCGACCCGGCCGTGCTCCGCAGCGGCTCGGAGTGGCGGCAGGAGGACCCGGTCGACGAACGCTCCGCACTGAACCGGGAGCTGCAATCGGAGCGCAGAGTCCCGGTCGTCTACGGCGGCGTTCTGTTCAGCCACTTCGGTCATCTCATGCTCGAGTCTCTCGGCCGGCTGTGGGCCTACGAGCACCTGCGGCACCTAGACCCCTACATCGCCTTTCACGAGGGCTTCGGACGAGTCGACTGGTCGGACCAGCGCACAGTCGCCCATCAGGTGCTCCGAGGCGTGGGCATCCCCCTCGATCGCGTGCTGCTGCTGAGCCGGCCCGTGCGGCTCGCACAGGCGCTCGTCCCGACGCAGTTGTACGGCTATGGCTTCTCCTCGAACCCGGACCAGACATTCGTCGAGCACATGCGACGGTTCACCTTCCCTCGAACCGTCCCGGACGGGTTCGCCGGCGTGAAGCGGGTGTACGTCTCCCGTTCCGGTCTGCCGGACGGGTTCGGGCGGCCCATCGGCGAGACGCTCTTCGAGGACTACCTCCGGGGTCAGGGATACGCCATATTCCACCCCCAGCGGTACTCGCTGCACGAGCAGCTCACGGTCTACAGCGCCGCTGACGAGCTGATCTTCTGCGACGGTGCAGCCCTTCACGGCTGCGTCCTCCTCCCGGACCTCGCTGCCCGGGTCGCCGTCGTCTCCCGTCGGCACGACCCCCGCTGGGACGGGAGCGGGATCGTCGACCAATTCCGGGGCTACGGCCAAGACGCGACATGGATCGACGCCGTCCGCTACCAGTACCAGTTCGGGCTGGAGTCGTGGGACGCCAGGAGCTTCGTCGACTGGTATGACGTCAGCACCACCCTCGTGGAGCATGGCTTCACCGACACGGCGTTCGACGCCTTCCGCGCGGTCGACACCACCAAGTTGGTCGCGACGGAGCTGCACGATTACGTCAGGGCCATCCGTGACGACCCACGGTTCACCCATTACCTGATGCAGCTGAGGACCAAGCCTGTCAGGTGACGAGATCGCCCCCCAGTGAGGCACACGGCGCGAGCCCCCGGGCGCTGGTGAGGGCATGAGTGCCCCGGTAGAGGACGTTACGACGGGATGGTAAGGACAACGCCATGGCCGGGCCCGCACCGCTGCACCGACCGATCATGCGATCGCTTCCCAACCGCCTGTGGCAGCCGCTCGTGACCCACGCGCTCCATAGCCGCGCGGCCTGGTTGCTGGGCTGGCGACTGCTGGTGCCCCTGCTTCGCCGCCGTGCCCGGATGCGGCTCGGCCGCCTGACGCCGGGCGCTGTGACGGTCATCACGGTGAACTGGAACGGCTTGCCGTACCTCCGTGTCCTGTTGGACGTGGTTCGCAGGCGCAGTCCGGACAGCGTCAGGATCGTCGTGGTGGACAACGGCTCAACGGACGGTTCTCGAGATTTCCTCCGGGCACGCCGCGACGTCGAACCCGTGTTGCTGCCGGCGAACCTCGGACACGACCTCGCTCTCGACCTGGCAGTCCTGACGTGTCAGACGGAGTTCTTCATCACGCTCGACGTGGATGCCTTCCCCTTGACCACGGGATGGATAGAGAAGCTGCTCGCCCCCCTGGTTGGGGGCACCGCAGAGATCTCAGGTGCGCGGTTATGGCGGCCGTACGTCCATCCCTGCTGCCTTGCGATGCGCACGGCTCGTTTCGTCCGCGCCGGACACACTTTCCGGTCTCGTTACCAGCCGGGAACGGACACCGAACCTGCCCGAGGCGACGTGGGAGAAGAGATGTCGGCACGAGAAGCACCCCGCCTGCACTTCTTCGAGGTGACGAGCCAGCGCGGGCCGGGTGACGTGGGCACCGTCTTCGGTGATCTCGTCTACCACAACTTCTACGGGACCCGATTCGGCGCCGGCCACACCACGCTGGACGGTGGCATCCAGCCGGACGATCCGCGACGCGCCTGGGCGGAGGCAGTACAGCGGTACGTCCGGTGACTAGTCATCACCTTTCGGCGGCTCTTCATGGCCGGTCCAGCCGACCTCGTGCCAGTAGGGCCAGACGAGGGGAGGGGAGGCAGCGCTGCCTCCCTGCCCAGCGGTGATCAGTGCACGACCGCCCTCGGTCCGCAGTCCGGGCGAGAGCTGAGTCTCAAGACCGGTCGACCATTCCGTTCGTCTCCCATCATGGGTCGCGCCAATCGGCGACGACCCGCGGTTCATCTAACATCTGCTGCACCTGAGTAGCGAGTCAGTGACGTCCCAGTGGGCCCAGAGAGCAGCGAAAATGCCCCGTAATCATCGGTCGCGCCGTCCTCATGAGCTCGGCTCGCCGTCGAGCTGCCGAACCCGGAATGGCAGTCCCAGGACCACCACTCGGTCTCGCTGCACCGACTCCTCGCCGTGCAGGGTGAAGCGAAGCACTGACCGCTCGTGCTGCACGTCCTCGTGTGGTGTTCCCAACCACACCCCGATCGTATAGTCGCCGTGCGCGAGCACGGGCGGGACCTCGAGCGCGACCTCGTGCTTCCCGACCGGGAACTGGTTGGTCTGGACGTGGCTCAAGGTCTCGTCGAGCACACCGATGCCGCGGTGATTGGTCAAGGACACCGCTACGTCGAGCCCCAAGCGCTCCTCGAGGACCTCGAATTGAACGACGATACGTATCGGTTCGTCGCGGAAGAGCGGCCGGGACGAGCCGTCGAGGGGCTCCACCCTCACCTGGAGGATGTGCCCTGCCGCCGAACCGCCGCGCGGCGCGTTGGCCGTGCTACCGGCGAAGCCGGAGGTCAGGTAGCCCCGCACGATGGACGCGGTCGGGCCGTCGTCGCGGATCACACCGGCCTCCAGCCAGACCGCGCGGGAACAGAGCCGGCTCAGAGCAGCGAGGTCGTGGCTCACGAAGATGACCGTCCGCCCTTCCGCCCCCGCCTCTGACATCCGGTTCATGCACTTGCGCTGGAACTCGGCATCGCCGACCGCCAGTACCTCGTCGACCACGAGGACGTCGGGTTCGAGGTGCGCGGCGACCGCGAAGGCCAGCCGGAGGTACATCCCGCTGGAGTACCGCTTCACCGGGGTGTCGAGGAACTGCTCGACACCGGAGAAGTCGACGATCTCGTCGAACCGTCGAACGGTGTCCGCGCGGCTCATCCCGAGGACCGCCGCGTTGAGGAACACGTTCTCCCGACCGGTCAATTCGGGATGGAAGCCCGTGCCGACCTCGAGCAGTCCCGCAACCCGACCACGCATCCGGGCCTCACCCCTGGTCGGCGTGGTGATGCGCATGAGGATCTTGAGCAAGGTGCTCTTGCCCGCTCCGTTCCGGCCCACGAAGCCCACGGCCTCGCCATCACCGACGGTCAGGTCGACGTCCCGCAGCGACCACAGCTCGCGTCGCTCCTGGCGGTGCTGGCGGACCGCCGCGGCGAGGCTCTCGCGCAGGTTGCGCTGCTCCCCGAGGACGTAACGCTTGCTGACCCGGTCGACCTGCACCCGATCCACGTCAGATCACGTCCGCAAAAGCCCGGGACGCTCGGAGGAAGTACCGGATCCCCAGGACGGCGAGGAGGACGGACACGGCGGTCGAGACAGCGATGACCGTTCCGGGCCAGGGACCGCCGACGAGGACGAATCGACCGAACTCGATCACACCCACCACGGGGTTCAGGGCGTAGGCGTACCGCGCGGCGCCCTCGAGGGACGCCGCTGAATAGGCGACCGGGCTCAGGAAGAGCAGGACTTGCAGCGCGGTGGGAACCATCTGGCCGGCATCACGAAAGCGGACGTTGACCGCTGAAAGAAAGCAGGTCGGGCCGAGCGCCGTGAGAGCGAGAAGCAGCAGCCAAACCGGTAGCAGCAGCAGACCGGCCGTGGGCACGACGTCCAAGACGACGCAGACAACGGCCAGGGCTACCAGCCCGACCACCAGGTCGACCAGCGGCGGCAGCAGCGTGGCCAGCGGGGCGGCCAAGCGCGGGAAGTACACCTTTGTGACCAGCGCCGAGTCCCCGACGAGGACCTCGCTGCCGCGGGCGATGCACCGGGACACGTAGCTCCAGCTCAACAAGCCCGCGAGCGCGAAGGCGACGTAGGGGACACCACGAGTGTCGACCCCGGCGAGGTGATCGAACACGAGCGTGAACGCGGCGACGGTGACCAGTGGCTGGAGCACCACCCATGCAGCGCCGAGGATCGCCTGCTTGTAGCGGATGCGGAGGTCGCGCAGGGCCAAGAAGGCAGCGATCTCACGGGCGTTCCACAGTTCGCGCCAATCGACCAACTTCCCTTGGGCTGAGTTGACCGTCCACGGCGACCCGGAGTCGGCAGACACGGTCCGCACGCTACTGCCCGATGGCGACGACCACCGGGAACGGCAGGGGGTCGGGCACCATGCCCAACGTGACACCGGTGCTGCCCGTCTCAGTCGTGATGCCGGTGCGCAACGGCGCCCGTTTCCTCGACGAGGCGATCGGAAGCGTTCTCGCGCAGACGTACACGCATGTGGAGCTGGTGGTCGTCGACGACGGGTCGATCGACGGGAGCGCTTTTCTACTGGAGTCCTGGCGGCGACGCGACTCGAGGGTTCGGGTCGTTGCGCGGCCCGAACCGGGCGGCATCGCCAGAGCGCTCAACGACGGTGTACATCGCAGTACCGGAGACCTGCTGGCCCGCCTGGATGCCGACGACCGAGCGGCCCCCGACCGGATCCGTCAACAGGTGGAACAGTTCTGCGCCCGCCCACGCCTCGGCCTGCTCGGAACGGGGGTGCGGTACCTGGACGAGGCGAGTCGGGTGATCGGCACGGACGCGGCAGCGACCGGACCCACCGCAGCCCAAGGGTTGCACCGGGGTAACCCGTTCTTCCATCCGAGCGTCATGATGCGCCGGTCCCACTACGAGGCGGCGGGCGGCTATCGTCCGCAGGTTGAGCCGGCCGAGGACCTGGACCTGTGGCTGCGCATCTCGGAACGCTTCGAGGTCGACAACCTCAAGGAGCCACTGACCGACTACCGGATCCACCGGGAACAGTCCTCGCTTCAGCGTGCCGCAGCGCAGGCGGTGGCCACGGCCGCCGCGCACTGGGCCGCCGACGTTCGAGCCACAGGGGCTACCGACCCCCTAGCCGGCCTCCAGGTGGTGGACGAGAAGTTGCTCCTCTCGCTCGGTCTGAGCAGCTCCGCGCTCCTGCAGGAGCAGATCGCCGTACACCGGTGGGCCGCCGAGCTGTGTGAGATGGCCGGCTACAAACGGGAGGCGCTGGTCGCCTGGCAAGCAGCGCTCGCAGCGGCCGCATCGCTGGACCGGACGGAGGCGGCGCGACTCCTCCTCCTGCGCGCCCGCCTGCGCCGGGCGCAGGGGCGGCTGGTCGCGCGCCGGGTCGATCAACTCCGCGCTCTTGCCCTCGCCCCGCGGCTGGCCACCACCGGCCTCGTGCAGAAGCTGCACGCAGCCGGACGGCCGGGTTCTCGGACGGGCCACGAGTAGGTGCCCATGAATCGTCCGCCTCGAGGTGAGCTCGCGGAGCGGCTCGTCCGCCGCGGCGTCACAGTGCGCTGCTCGGATGTGATCGGTCGGAAGTTGAGGGGAGGGCCGTCTGTCCCCCCTCATCAAGAGGGACGGACCGTGCCGTCCGACCGCCTCCGAGGTCCTGCTCGCGCACGTGGTCGATGGCCACGCTGACCGAGGTGACCCGGACGCCGGCGAGCAGTTCGAGCGCGAGGAGGAATTCCGTCCGCTTTGTCACTCCGGACTCGACCACGACGAGCGCACTGCCGGCGAGCTTCGCCGCCACGGCCGACTCCGACCGCTCGACCAGCGGCGGGCAGGCCAGCACGACGTAGTCGAAGGGCTCCCTGAGCTCATCCAGCAGCTTCTGCATCGCGGGCGTGCTCATGCGTTGCGCCGACGAGGCGTCCACCCGTCCGGCCGGGACCTCGAAGACCTTCTCCCCCGGAACCAGGGTCACCACATCGTCGACCTTTGCCGCGCCACCGAGAACGTCCGCCACACCGGGGGCAGGCGGTCCTGCATCGGACCGCTCCCCTGGGCGGGCGCGGCGCCCGTCCTCCGTCCGAAGGTCGACGTCGACGACCACCACGTTGGACCCGATCTCGGCGAAGGCCGCTGCGAGCTGGCGAGCGACCCCCTGCGCGTCGGAGGCGGCGGTCACGCCGGCGACCGCGATGGTGTCCCGCACGTCCGAGCCGAACAACAGGTTGGCCCGCAGCTGGCGGAAGGACTCGAGCCGCGCGTCGGTGCGTGAGACGTGCCGGGACCGCTTCTTCGGCCCGGTCGGCATCGAGGTGAGGGTGACCAGCCCTGGCGCGGGCGGCAGGTCCGTCGTCGACCGGATCCGCGTCGACAGCGCGTCGGCCACCACCACGACGGCAACCCCGAGGACGAGCCCGACGGCAATGCCGATCACCAGGTTGTTGCGAGGGCGCGGGGACTCCGGGGCCTCCGGTGTCTCGGCCGCCTGCACGACGCTCAGCCGCACCGGCGAGGTCGGCCCCAGCGCGTCGACCAGCGGTACCTCGGTGGTGAGGGCGTCGGCCACGGCGTCGGCTCGGGCGACGACGACCTCCGGGCTGCTGCCGGAGGCCCCGACATCGATCAGTGACGTCCCCTCCCGCGCGGTGGCGGCGACCGAGGCGCGCAGGTCGTTGACGCTGGTCCCGCGTCCGAGGGTCGCGGCGGCCCGTTCGAGGACCGTCCTCGTCTCCGCGAGGTCGGCGTAGGTGATCGCGCGCTGGGTCGCGAACGACTGACCGGTCGACAGGTCAGTCGGGCTCTCGTCCCCGCTCACGGAGACGTACACCGTGGCCTGCGCCGAGTAGGTCGGGGTCGCCGCCACGGTGACGACCAGACCGGCCAGCGCCCCGAGCACGGTGAGGGAGAGGACGACCCACCAGCTGCGGCGCAGGACCCGCAAGTAGTCCTGCAGCGTCACGCGACCACGTCCTGTGGGGAGGAGGGCTCTGTGGGGGTGCGCGCCCCGTCCACGGTCACAGCGGCCAGCATCGCCCCGGAACGCTAACAGAGCATCACCCCACAGAGGGGTGGGCTCCGGTCACGAGTAGACGCGCACCCAGTCGACGTACAGGTCCGAGATGCCCCCCGTCGCCGACAGGTCGACCGGCCACCCGCCGCCAAGAGCCAGGTTGAGCAAGAAGAAGAAGGGCTCGGAGGTCAGCTGCAGCCGGCCGGCTGTTGCCACCACCTCCCCGTCGATCGTGAAGGTGACGGCGTCAGGCGTGATCCGCGCGCCGTAGGTGTGCCAGGCGACGGCCCAGTCGGCGAAGTCGTTGCGGTCGAGGCAGGACGGCGCACCGGCATCCGACTCGACCTCGTCCTCGGCACCCCAGTTGTGCACCGTGTGGCAGCTGCCTAGCGTGTTGTGCCCATAGAGCTCCACGACGTCCACCTCGGCCGCCGTCCGACTCGGGCGCGCGGCGCTCTCCGTGTTCAGCATCCAGAACGCCGGCCAGGTCCCAGGTCCCGGTGCGCCCAGCATCCGGGCCTCGAAGTAGCCGTACTGGGCCGCGAAGCCGGCCCCGTCGACGTCGGTGGAGGCGAGCAGGCCGGCGACGTTTGCGGTGCCGTCGCGGCTGCTGGCGGACGGGATGGGCTGGGTGCGAATCCGCAGGTACTCGTCGTCGACGGTGGTGAGCGTCCCGGCCTCGGAAGCTGGGTCGGCGAACGGTGCGTCCCCGAACTGGCCGCTGCTCGAGGCATCGGGTTTGAGTGCCGCGTAGTCGGCCCCGGCGCCGGTGGCGCTGACCGACAGCGGGCCGGTGAACTCCTCGGCCCACTGCAGGGTCATGCCCTCCGGCGCGGTGTCGGGCGTGGCCGGGTCCTGCCCCGCTCGGTTGTAGAGCTGTACGTACACCGGTGCGCCTGCGCCGACGGTCGCCGGGTCGGGGATGGCGGACGCCCGGTCCACCCGGATGGTGAGGGGCCCCCGCGGCGCCGCGGCGGTGTCCAGTGTGAGGAGCGCACGGCCGTTGCCGTCGGACACCGCTGTCGCCACGACGTCGACCGCGTTCGTCCCGGTGGCCGGTCCCCCGGTCCACACGCGGGCCTCGACGGCCGTCCCGGGGTCGGCCGCCACGACGACGTCGGTCCGGCCGTCCACCACAGAGCCCGGGGAGGGGCAGACGAGGGTCAGCCGGCCGGGCTCCGGCTGGACGAAGGGATCCGACGACGCCTCACACGTCCCCGCGGGCTGCGGTGACACGGCGTACGTGTCGCCGTCCTGCGGCCAGCGCGGTGGGGTCGTGCCTGCGTCGTACACCGCGAACTCGCGCAGTCCCGCCGCCGCGTCGAGCTCCAGCCGTACCGCGGTGGCCATCCGCGGGGCGAAGGCGATGGTGGTCCCCTCGTGCCCTCCGGACGCGATTGCAGAGACCCGGACGGAACTGCCGTCGTCGAACCGCAGGACGCCACTCAACGGCACGTCCGCGTCGTCGCCGGCCGACGACGGCCCGAAGACCTGCACGCTGGCCACCTCCCGAGGTGTGTCCCACGTCAGCCGGGCCCACGGCCGGTCGTCACCGTCCGCGGGCGTCCACTCGTCCCCGGTGTCACCCTCGGCCGGGGTGCCATCCGACAGAGCCGCCGCCGGAGCGCTGCCCTCGCTGGAGGTCTCCGCGGTCACCGGTCCTCGGCTCCCCCGCCGCGGCGGGTCGTCCGCCGATCCGTCGACGGTGAGACCGGCCAGCGCCACCGACGTCGCCCCGTCGGGCACCCCGGCGACGGTGACCCGCACCCAGGACACGGTTCGCTCAGGGAAGTCGACGGATGCGTCGCCCGCGTCGTCCGTCGTCACGAGGAGCTCCCCGCCGCCGTCGAAGGTCAGGAGGGCGCTGGTGGCACCGGTGTCCCCACCGCCGGGGCCGAGCAGCTGGACGCGGTCCACGGCCGTCGGCTCGGGATAGGCAAGCTCGACCCAGGCGCCGACTGTCTCCTCATCGGTGCGCCAGCCGACGTCGCGATCCTCGTTGCCGACCAGGTCGGCGGGGTCGGTGCCCGACGATGCAGTGACGCTCGGCGCGGCGGGCGTGCGGAGGACGACGACCACCACGGCGACCACGAAGGCGGCGACAACCACTGCGGACAGGACGAGGAGGCGTTTCCTCGACGGCACGACCACCTCACCATAGGCTGACCTGGCAATTTGCTCTCGCGGTCGGAAACCGGGTTTCCGGTGGAGACCGTCTGACGTCGCATGAAGACGGTACCTGTCCACCGTGCTGCCGACCCGGGGGCGAGCACACTGCCGCGAGGCCGAGCCGTCAGCCTCAGGAGAGCATGCGTACTATGGCCTCTGCTCCCTCTGATGACGTGAGAGCCGCTCGGGTGGCCGTCGTCTGCATCTTCTGCAACGGCGAGCAATTCTTCGACGAGGCGATCGCCAGCGTCATGACGCAGAGCTACGACCACTTCGAGTTCCTGCTCTGCGACGACGGCTCCACCGACAACAGCACCGCCCGTGCGCTCGAGTAGCAGGCGCGACACCCCGACCGGATCCGCTACCTCGAGCACCCGGGCCACGTGAAACCGGGGCATGAGTGCCACCCGGAACTTCGGCATCTCGGCGCCGCGGGGCGAGTTCATCGACGTCGACGACGTCTGGCGTCCCGGCAAGCTGGCCGAGCAGGTCGCGCTCCTCGACGCGCATCCGGAGCTGGGCCTCGTCTGCGGCACGGTCCGCTACTGGTCGTCCTGGGCCGGTGGGGTCGACGAGGTCATCCCGACCGGGCACGTGCTCGACCGCGTGGTCCCGCCTCCGGATGCAGTGGTGAACCTCTATCCGCTCGGACCGGCCGGGGGCGCCGGCATGGACGTGCTGGTCCGACGGGAGGTCGTCGACTCGGTCGGCGGCTTCGAGTCACACTTCACCGGGATGTACGAGGACCAGGCGTTCCTCGCGAAGGTCTCCTGTCCTGGCCGGTGTGGTTCTCCAGCTCCCTGTGGCTGGACTACCGCCAGCACGCGCACAGCGAGGTCGCGACGGTCACCCGTGCAGGCGGCTACCACGAGTCCCGCCGCTACTTCCTCGACTGGTTCGAGTCGTACCTCGACGCCCGGACGGAACCCGCACCGTGTGCTGTCCGGGCCGCGCTCACCCGGGCTCTCCGGCCGTTCCGCCGACCGGTCCTGCACGTCGTGTCGACGTTCCCCAGGCGGGCCGCCGGCCGCCTCCTCCGCACACGTCCCCTCCGTCCCGTTCGCCGGGCCCTCCTGCGCGCCAGCGGCCGGGCCTAGTTGTCGCGACCACACAGGTTGTTCACGCGGCGAGTCGGCTGATCGGCGGGTGACCTCTGAGGGCGGAGTGGCTGCGGGCAGTGTTGTAGTGGGTCAGCCAGCTGTCCAGCGCGGCGGTGCGCTGGTCGTTGCTGGTCCAGGCGGTGGCGTAGGCCACTCGGTGCGCAGGGGGCGGTTGAACCGCTCGGCCTTGCCGTTGGTCCAGGGCCTGCCGGGCTTGGTGAACCGGCGGCCGATGTTCAGCAGGGCGCAGGCGGTGATCCAGGCGTTGCCGATCCGGTAGGTCTTTGCGTTGTCGGTCAGCACCCGGGCGATGGTGACGTCGTGGCCGGCGAACCAGGCCACCGCGCGGGTCAGGAAGCCGGCGCAGGCGTGCACCCGCTCATCGGGCAGCACCTCGACGTAGGCCAGCCGCGTGTGGTCGTCGATGGCGACGTGCACGTAGTCGAAGCCGATGGGCACCGGCTTGTGTCGGTGGTCGGCGGTGGCCTGCCGGCCATGCACCCGCCGGCCACCGCCGTCCGGTATCCGGCCGAGCTTCATGACGTCGACGTGCAGCAGGTCGCCAGGGTGCTCGCGCTCGTACCGGCGCCCGCTGTGCCGCCGGCCGTGCAGGAGCTCGCCGGTGAGCCGGTCGACCTCGGCCAGCCGCGGCATCCCGGCGCGGGCGAGCACGACCCCGATGGTGGAGGCCGCGACCCCCACGATCGCGGCCAGCCGGACCGGCCCGGCGTGGTGCTCGATCCGGGCGGTGACGATCTGCGCGGTCGTCTCCGCCGAGGTCTTGCGCGGCATGCGGTGCGGGCGGGAGGAGCGGTCGGCCAGCCCGGCCTCGCCCTCGGTGCGCCAGCGGCCCCACCACTTGTAGACCGTCTGCCGGCTGATCCCCAGCTGCTTGGCCACCTCGCCGGGCCGGTGACCGGCCCGGACACGAGCGACGATCAGCTTGCGGGCATAGACGGTCGTGCGGGCGTTAGCGTGAGCCACGGAGACCTCCGGTTGGCAACGGCGACGTCAAGCACCGCCACTCCTGCCGGAGGTCTCCTTCGTGATGAGCCGCCGCGCCGACTGTCAACAACGTCCCTAGTTGCGACACCTAGCCGCGCACGACGTGACCGTGACGCTCAAGCACTTCCCCGGCCTGGGGGATGGTCGACTCGAACACCGACGAGGTCGCCGGCGTCACCGACTGGGTCGCCTGGACCGCAGGGAGCAGGTCGCCGCCTTCGGCGCGCTCGCCGACTCGTACGCCGAGCCGTTCGTCATGGTCTCTTCGGCCACCTATCCGCGGCTGAACCTGGCCGCCGCGGCCAGCTTCCCGCGGCAGGTGATCGGCACGCTGCTGCGCGGCTCCTCCGGTTTCGACGGCGTGGCCATCAGCAACGACGTCGGCGCGCGGCGGCCGCCTTTTCGTACGTGCCACCCGGCGAGCGCGCCACTCAGTTCCCCGAGGCCGGCGACACGCTGGCGCTCATCGTCGACGCGAGCGTCTACCCGGAGATGCTCGACGCCGTCCTGACCCGTGCCGAGTCGGACTCGGCGTCCTCGGCCACGGTCGACGCGCCGTCCGCACGGCCCTGACCGCCGAGCTCGCGCCGGCCTCCTGACACCTCGATGATCGTCGAAGACGGTCAGGACCTGACTCGACGGTGGAGTAGGCAGCCCCGTGACGCGCCCCTTCCGGCTAACGCGTTGCGCCCCGGGACCGGCCTGGTCATCCGGATCGGAGCCTCGTACAGCCATGGCGCGAAGGAGGACACGCGCTGCAGCAAGAGGGTGAGTGGCAGAGCGACGATGACCAGGGCGGGGACCGCCAGCCAGCCAATGCGTTCGGCAACGTGCGGCACGGCGAGCACCATCAACGCCGTCAGGCATCCGAGGACGATCTCATTCGAGACGTAGACGGGAAGGGTCCGCCGCCCAAGTGCGACCAGAGGCCGCCCGAGGCGGTACTCGGCGAGGACGACGGCGAGACAGACGCCCACGACGCAGGCAATAATGCACAGCAGCAGAGGCACGGCCGGGATCTGCTGCAGATCGTCACCGGTGATTCCTGTCGCCTGCAGTGCCATGAGACCGCCTCCACCCAGGAGACTCCCAGTCACCAGAACGACCAGCGCGCGCCCGCGCCCTAGTCGGGAGACCCGAGCTTTGAGAAACTGATCGCTGCGGGCGCCGATGGCATAGAACACGAAGAACTTCGCCATGCTGTCGAGTGCGAAATTTCCGATCGGCAGCCACGTGAAGGTCGTGATGGACAGGGCGGCAGCCAACCCGAGGACCACCAACGCAGGCCACGTACGTGTCAGCTTGCTGACCCCGAGGAAGACCGCCAGGGCGTAGAGGTACCAGAGGCCCGTATTGGGCCACACGATGATCTGAACGAGATCCCATGGCGAGTCCGCAGGCGGATCCGGCCGATCCCATCTGACGATGCTGAACACACCGACGGTGATTAGCGCCCAGAGGACGTACATCCACAGCCACGTGGCGAGTTTCGTTCGCCTCAGATGGCGCCACGGGCGATCCAGCGCGCCTGCTACGAGGATCCCGCTGGCTAGAAAGAAGAGCGGCATCCTGATGAGCCGGAGACTCTGGTTGATCGTCTCCCAGTAACCGACGTCCAGGCCAGTGAACTTGGTGAACAGGTATGCATGCCACAGGACGATGAGGAGGATGGCGATTCCGCGGACCGCGTCAATCCAGCGCAGCCGTTCGGACTCGTCCCCCCCAATCTCCATCGGGGTTGAGCATAGTCCGAAGGGTTACCGCATGTCAACTGAGCGTGAGGACACCCACACTGCATGTACCCGTGTCCCTGGCTGGCGACACCTGTGCCACCGCGACACCGGCGGTGAGACCTCGGCGGGTGATGAGTTGACCGCCCGTCCGCGAACACCATCGCGATCGCTACCACGGTCGATGAGGTCCCGGAATCTCATGGACGTGGCCGTCCTCGTCGTCCTGGCCGCTGGCCGCTGGCCGCTGGCCGCTGGCCGCTGGCCGCTGGCCGCTGGCCGCTGGCCGCTGGCCGCTGGCCGCTGGCCGCTGGCCGCTGGCCATACTAGGGCTGCTCGGCGACATGCTCCTGCTCTCCTCGTCATCTTGGTCGACGCAGTGTTCAGGCCGTCCGCCGCACCGTCGTCCGACGCGCTCGCGCTCGGCGTCACCCAGTCGCCCGCGGCCGGACCGCGGGCGGCCTGAGCCCGATAGCGCCCGACGGGTCCTCGGGCGGACGATGCCGTGTGCCAAGTCGTCGACGTAGAAGCCGTCGTTCGAGCAGCCGCTCGCACAGGTGCAAGCCGAGGAAGCCAGAGCCCCCGGTCACGGCCACTCGAGTCCCGGCACACCCTCGTCAGCGCGGTGCGGTCGCACCGGTCGACGTGCCGGGGTGCCCCACCTGCACCGCGACGACGGTCACGTTGTCGCGCGCCCCTGCGCTCTCAGCCTCGCTAGTGAGCCTCGCGACGGTCTTCTCGACATCGTTCCCCGCACCGACGAGTGCAGCGATCTGCGCGTCACTCAGCTCGCCGGTCAGGCCGTCGGAGCAAGCGAGGAAGCGTTCACCGGCCATGACGGGTAGCAGGACCACGTCGGCCTCGGGACGGGGACCGACACCGAGTGCCCGGGTGATGATGTGCCGCTGCGGGTGCGTGGCAGCGCTCGCGTCGGAGATGTAGCCGGCGTCGAGGAGCTCCTGCACCACCGAGTGGTCGGTGGTCAGCTGGTCGAGGCGGCCCTCGTGCCAGCGGTACACCCGCGAGTCACCGACGTGGAACACCGCCCACTGGGGTCCATTCCCCTCATCGACCAGCGCGACGCCGGCGACCGTCGTCCCGGCACCGGCCTTGTCCGGCCCCTGGAATGCGCGGATCTCGCCGTCGGCCCGCTGCAGCGCCAACCGGATCGCCTCGACGGTCGTCGTCTCCCCACCGGTGAGCGAGCGCAGCGCCTCGACCACCGCCTCCGCGGCGGCGGCACCACCGACATGGCCCCCCATGCCGTCGGCGACCGCGAACACCGGCGGGGCGGCCAGGTACCTGTCCTGGTTGTCCTCCCGCTGGCCCACGGCTGTGGCCGCTCCCCACGTCAGCTCGACCGGCGGCATCCAGGCTCCACAACATGCATCGACGACAGGACGCCCCGCGGGGAAGACGAGGTGCGCTGAGCGTAGGTGGTCGGCGACACGCCGGCAGGACGCCCACCGGCGACCCGCCGGCGGGCGCACCCGACGCAGAATGGGTGGCGATGCGCTCTCCCCGCCTCGGAGCCGTCCTCGGCTCCCTGCTCTGCCTGCTGTCCACGGCCTGCGCTGCGCCGACCGCCGACACCGGGACGGCGCCCAGCACGCCCAGCGCCGCCCCCTCGCCCACTCTGAGCCCCGAGATCGACCTGGTCGACGCCGCCCTCGTCGAGCTGGACCGCCGTGGGCAGGTCGCCCAGCTGATCGTCGTCGGGGTCGCGCTCGCCGACCTCTCCCCCGCCGACGACTTCGGCGCAGAGGGTGTGGGCGGCGTCTTCCTCCAGGGTCGCAGCAGCATCCCCGCGGACCAGCTGGCCGCCGAGACCGCGCGCTGGGCGGAGTCCGCCCAGGGGCCGCGTCTGTGGGTCGGCGTCGACCAGGAGGGCGGCGCCGTGCAGACGCTCTCCGGCCCCGGTTTCGCCGACCTGCCGTCGGCCCTACTTCAGGGCCGCATGCCGGCCGAGGAGCTGGCCGCCCTCGCCGACGACATGGGCGCGTCCCTGAGCAGCGCGGGCATCAACCTCAACCTCGCGCCGGTCGCCGACGTCGTCCCCTCCGGCACCGAGGACGGCAACGCAGCCATCGGCGCCTGGGACCGCCAGTACGGCAGCACCGCGGAGGACGTCGTCCGCGCGGCCGGCACCATCGCCGACGGCCTGGCCGCGCACGGCGTCACCCCCACGCTCAAGCACTTCCCCGGGCTCGGCCGGGTGCCGGAGAACCCCGACAAGAGCCGGGACGCCACCGACGACGTCACCACCCGCGACGACGAGCAGGTCGCCGCCTTCGGCGCGCTCGCCGGCTCCGACGCCGACCCCTTCGTGATGATGTCGTCGGCCACCTACACGCAGATCGACGCCAGCACGCCGGCCGTCTTCTCCCCCGTCGTCGTCAACGACCTGCTCCGCGGGCAGCTCGGCTTCGACGGGGTGGTCATCTCCGACGACATCGGCGCCGCCCAAGCCGTGCAGGACACCCCGATCGACGAGCGGGCGGTCCGGTTCCTCGAGGCCGGGGGCACTCTGATGCTCACCATGGACGCCGATGCGGTGGACGAGATGATCGACGCCGTCCTGGCCCGCGCCGAGAGCGACCCCGAGTTCGCCGCCACGGTCGACGCCGCCGTCCGGACCGCCCTCACCGCTAAGGCCGACGCGGGGCTGCTGCCGGACGACTGAGCGGACCCCGGTCGATGCTCAGCCGGCCCGGTCGCCGTCCCCCGGATCGGCACCGAGCCGCACGTGCCGGCGCAGGTCGAACAGGAGCAGCAACACGGCCAGCAGCGCGATGCCGCCCGCCGCGAGGGCCACCGGCGTCCCCAGCGAGCCGCCGACCCGCCCCCAGAACACGGCCGCGCGCTCGTCGAGCACGACGACTCCCAGCAGGACGGCGTACAGCGGCACCGTGAGCCACAGCGGCCGGCGGCCGGGGACGCGTGCCACGCCGGTCAGCGGAACCGGCCGAGGTGGGCGGCGAGGTCGTCCGCCTGCAGGTGGCCCCACAGCGCCGCCGCCCCATCCTCGTCGAGGCGGGTGATGGGCTGCCCCTGCTCCTCCCCCGTAGAGCCCACCGGAGCAGCGACGAACTCCGGCTCCGCCACGCCGCGAAACTCCCACGCGGTCGCCACGAGGTCCTCGTCGGCCAGGGACTCGTCGACCCGCAGCGCACCCGTCACCAGGTCGAGCAACCCGGAGAGCCGGCCGAGGTCGGCGAGGGCGCCCAGCTCCCCGATCCGGCCGAACAGCGCCTGCACCACGCGCTGCTGCCGCTCGGGTGCCGCGGCGCGCGTCGCCGCGCTGGCGTCCCGCACGTACGCGACCGCCGCGGCGCCGTCCATCTGCTGCGGTCCCGGCGGGACGGTCCGCCCCCGGTTGCTGTATTCCTCGGGGACGTCGACGGTGACGCCGCCCAACGCGTCGGTGACGGTCGCGAAGCCCGCGTAGTCCAGCTCGGCGTAGTGGTCGACGCGGACGTCGGTCAGCGTCTCCACAGCACCCACCACGCCCTGCCGGCCGTCGACCCCGAAGACGCCCTCGAGCGTGGTGCTCTGCTCGGCGACCCAGGTGTCCAGCGGGAAGGTCACCATCTGGGCGTGCCGGCGGTCGCCGGTGAGCCGCACCAGCAGGACCGCCTCGGCCCGGGTGGCGCCGGTGGCACCGGCGGCCGGGTCGACGCCCACCACGAGGAGCGTCCGGGCCTCCTGGGCTGCCTCGGCGACCTCCGGCCGGTCCTGCTCGTCGGGAAACGCGTCGCTGACCCGGGCGACGTCCTTGGCGACGGGGTCCACCTGGAGAGTGCCCAGCCCGATGGTCAGACCAGCGACGACGACCAGCACCGCGAGAAGGGCGAACAGGACTGTGCGGGTGGGCGAACGGTGCGCACGGTACCGCGCCCGTCTGCGGCCGTCTCCCGCTCGGGGGGTGGTCTGCGCGCCGTCGTCTGTCCGGTCCGGCTCGTCGGTCATCGGGCCGGTCAGGCGACCAGCTCGACGGCGTGCCTGGCGTTGCAGCCCTCGCAGAGCTCGTACACGCGCCGGTCGACGTCGAAGCCCGGGCGCAGACGGGCCAGACGGCGGCGCACTAGCCGCAACTCGCTGAGCACCAGACCCCGGTCACCGCAGAGGCCGCAAATAGTGCCCGGAAGCCCGATCGACCACCGCTCCGTCACGCCGTGAGTGTTCTACTCCTTGAGCTCCGTGCACGACTGTCCGTCACACCAGGGCGCGGGCCCAGCACCCGGGTCCAAGGCGTCCACCGCACATCCGCGCGAGCCGGAACTACGGTCGGGTGATGCTCCGTTGGCTGTTCGCGATCGTCATCGCAGGGATCGTGTCGGCCTTCGCCGTGCTGCTGCTGACCGGTGAGTACATCAACGACGGCCCTGTTCTGGTCGCCCTGAGCGAGGAACACGGCATCCACACGGGCGACTTCTTCGTCGTCACCGGTTGGGCGGCCGCGCTGCTGTCCGAGGCCGGGCTGCTGCTCGTCGGGGCACGCACCAGGGGCTGAGGGCGCTCACCCGGCGGCGCTGAGGTCCGGCCAGGACTCGGCCAGCCGGGCGAACCAGGCGACCTCCTCGGCCAGCCCCCGGTCCAGGTCGACGGTGGGCCGGAAGCCCAGCAGGTCACGAGCCCGATCCGTCCGGCACACCACGCCACCCGCTCGTCGCTCCCCCACGTGCCGCGGCGGCGGGGGCAGCTCGCCACGCTGTCCGGCCACGGCCCGCCGCACCCGGTGTGCCAGCGCCACCGTGCGCTCCGCCGTCCCGCTGCCGGCGTTGACCAACCGGAACCGCTCTCCGGCCGGGGACACCGCCGGCGGCCGGGCCACCGCGCGCAGCACCAGGTCCGCGGCGTCCGCCACGTGCAGGTAGTCGCGCAGCTCCTGGCCGTCCCCGGCGATCATCGCGGGGTGCCCGGCCAGCCCGGCCTGGATGAACGTCGGCACCGCCCACGGCATGGTCTCCCCAGGCCCGTACAGCGTGGTGAAGCGCAGCACCGTGGCCTCCGGCCCGCCCGCCGCGGCGACGATCCGCAACTGGTCCTCCAGTGCCAGCCACGCCGCCGCCACGGGGTCCTCCGGCGTCGGCCGCATCGACTCGTCCACCGGCGTGACCGGCGCCCGCCCGTAGACCTCCACCGAGCTGCCGAGGACGACGTGGCCCAGCCCGTCGCCGAGCGCCGCCAGCAGCTCCAGGGTGCCGGCCACGTCGACCGCCACGGCGTCGCGCGCCGCACCGGTCGCCGTCCGCTCCCCTGCCGGCACCGGCGCCGTGGCCAGGTGCACCAGCTGCTCGGTCCCCGCCGCCCGGCGCGCCACCCGCCGGGCCGCCTCCGGCCGCCACCACTCCGGCTCCTGCACCAGCTCCACGACGCCTTCGCGGATCGCCCGCCGCACCGGCTCGCGCCACCCCGGGTCCGGTCCGACGACGACGACGCGGCACCCGGCGCTCAGCAGCCGCGTCACCACCGAGGCGCCCAGGAATCCGGTACCCCCGGCGACCAGCACCGGCATGTCGCGGAGCCGCGCAGCATCCACCCCGGCCGGGTCGGATCCCCGCACGCGTCCACCCCCTCGGCGCGGCCGGTGCACGCCCATGGCCGTGGGACGCTACGGGTGGCGGCACGGTGACGGAACCGTCCGGTCCGCCCCGGCGAGGGCCGGACCAGCGTGTGCTGACCGCCCGTGCCCACCCCGGGTCCGGGCGTGTCGTCAGGGGAGACCCGAGGTCCCGGTCGGCGATGGGGCGCCAGCACCGGTCACGGGCTGAGCCCCCTCGACCACCCCTCCGGGTGGGATCCCCTCCAGCGGAACGACACCGGTATTGATGGAGAGGTCATCTACATTGCGCACAACCCGGTCCCGGTCTCGCTGCCGGTCTCCGCGCTCCTCCCGCCGGAGGACGACGTCACCAGCCTGCTGTCGGGGCCCAACTCGGTCTCGGCCCACCTCGCCGAGCGCCTGGCCGCCGTCGCGACGTCCCCGGCGCGCTGATCGTGCTGGGCCTGCTGCGACGCGACGACACCTGGCCGACCGCCGCCAGCAGCCTCGCCGCCGCCACCTCGGTCGTGGCGCGCTCGCTGTGCGGCGACGACTGGCTGGGCCGCTCGGGCCCCAACGACTTCGCCGTCCTGCTCAGCGGCACCGCCGGGGACGCCGAGGTCACCGCCACCCGCCTGGCTGCCACGATGACCGAGCTGGGCATCCCGGGCCTCGGCGCCTGCGCCGGTGTCGCCGCGCTCGAGGAGGGCGCCACCGCTACCGAGACCATGCGCCGCGCCGCCCTGTCCCTGCAGACCGCCCGCTCCCTCGGCGCCGGCCGGGTCATCCGCTACGCCGGCACCCGCTGAGACACGGCGTCCGCAACGGCGCGGACGCCCGCCTCAGCCCCTCCCCCGGCGCCGCCGGGCCAGCGCCGCCCCCAGCCGGGCGGTCTCCGCGTCGTCCCCCCGACCGCGAGCCCGGCGCAGCGCGCGCTTGAGCCGCGCCCGCCGCGACACCAGCGGCCACGACACCGCCGCCAGCAGCGCCAGCCCGGTCAGCCAGCCGGGCACCTCCGGGTTCCCCCCGAGACCGATCGCCTCCCACACCGTGTAGCCGATGGCGTAGCCGAGGACGACGACCAGCAGCACCGGCACCACGAAGACGAAGACCCCCACGGCCCCTCCTTCGCCGTCCGCCCCCCACCGGACGCACCAGCTCCCCATCAGCCCTGGCTCGGTCCCGCCATGCCGCCCCGCGCGCCGTCGATGACGGGTCGCCATGACCGACCGGCCGCCGGCCACAGCCGCCGGCGGCACGCTCGGGTCCCTCGAGCATGCAGGAGCGCCGATCCCGCGGGGGATCTGGGCGCCGCTGGCATGGAGCCGGTTCACCGGCGTGCGCGCCACCCGGCGCAGCTGCGCCGGTGACACCGGCTGCCGGTCGACCACCATCTCGGACCCCAGGGGCGCGGTCCCCCTCCGCTCCGGCCGCGGGAGGCGCAGCTCCACCCCGGTGGAGCCGTCGATGCGAGCCGCGGCTCGTGCGCCTTCCCCGCGCAGGGCCCGCACCGGGGCGGCGCGCCGGTCCGGCCTCGGACACGCGAGCCTCTGTCGGCCGGCTGGCCTGCCCCGTACCGCGCAGGCCGAGCTGCTCGTCGGCCGCCAGGTCGTCGTCGCACCGCCCAACACCGACCCGGTCGGCGCTCTGCGCCGGGCACCGGCCGGGGACGACGCCCGTCCGACCCGACCTGGCGCCCCGGCAGCGCGAGGTGCTTCTGGCCTACGTCTCGACCAACGCCGTCCACTGCGCGGTCGGCCGCTCCTCGGGCACGGACGCCTAGACGCTGAAGACGCACCTGTGGTGGGTCCGCGCCAGGTCCACCGACGCCGATCACCCGGCCCCGACCCGCCGTCACCTGAACGTGCGCGCGGTCGAGGACGGCCTACTGCCGCCGCCGTCGCCGTCCCGCGGCTGAGCGGGGTGACTGTCGGCGCCGGCCGGATCGGTGACGTCCCGCTGAGTGGTGGATGTAGTCCTCACCGTGTTGGTCAGCGGTGTGGTGACTATGACGCGATCAGGGCCGGCTGCGCCACCTCCTCCGCCGAGTCACTGCGGCTGGCGAGCAGGGCCATGGAGCTCTCGGCGAGGTAGCGGCGGTCGGAGACCTGCCACTCGTCGTGCGCCTCGACCAGTACCGCGCCGGCCAGGCGCAGCAGGGCGGCGGGGTTGGGAAAGACCCCGACGACGTCGGTGCGCCGCTTGATCTCCTTGTTCAGCCGTTCCAGCGGATTGGTCGACCAGATCTTCTTCCAGTGCGCCACCGGGAAGGCGGTGAAGGCCAGCAGGTCGTCGGCAGCCTCGTGCAGCATGGCCTCGACCTGGGGGAACTGGCGGCCCAGCATGCCGGCGATCACGTCGAGCTGGGAGCGCACGTGCTCGGCGTCGGGCTGGGCGAAGACGGTGCGGATCGCCGCGGCGACCATCTCGCTGTTGCCGCGCGGGACGCGGGCGAGCACGTTGCGCATGAAGTGCACCCGGCACCTTTGCCAACTGGCGCCGAGCAGCACCGCGCCGATGGCGGCCTTGAGCCCGGTGTGCGCGTCGGAGATGACCAGCTGGGGGCCGGCCAGCCCGCGGGCCTTCAGCGAGCGCAGGAACGCCGTCCAGAACGCGCCGTCCTCCGAATCGCCGACGGCGAAGCCGAGCACCTCCCGGTGGCCGTCGGCGGCCACGCCGGTGGCGATGACCACGGCCTGGGAGACCACCCGCCGGTTCACCCGTGCCTTGCAGTAGGTGGCGTCGAGGAACACGTACGGGAAGGCCTGCTCGGCCAGTGAACGGTCCTGAAAAGAGCTGACCTCGGCATCGAGGTCGGCGCAGATCCGGGAGACCTCGGACTTGGAAATGCCGGTGTCGGCGCCCAACGCCCGCACCAGGTCATCGACCTTCCGCGTGCTCACCCCGTGCAGGTAGGCCTCCATGACCACGGCGAACAGCGCCTGGTCGATCCGCCGCCGGCGTTCCAGCAGCGAGGGGAAGAACGACCCGGCGCGCAGCTTGGGGATCCGCAGCTCCAGATCCCCGGCCGTCGTGGACAGGGTGCGGGGGCGGGAGCCGTTGCGCTGGGCGGTGCGACCCTCGGTGCGCTCGTGCGGCGCCGCCCCGATCACCGCGGTCAGCTCGGCCTCGATCAACGCCTGGTAGATCGTGGTGGCCGCCGACCGGATGCGGTCGTCGACATCGGCTGCCTTGAGTGCGTCGAGCACCTCGAGCAGGGCAGACTGGTCCAGGGCCATCGTGTGCTGTGTCCTTCCGCGAGAACCATTGGCGTGGTCTCGCTGACCATCACACGATGGCCCCTTCGCGTGGTCCTCCACGCGAGCGGTGACCTGGACTTACACCACCAGCGGGGACGTCACCGCCGGATCGGCTCGTCCGCTGGGCCCGGCTGGCGTCCGCCTGTACACCTCAACCCTGTTGCCGAGCACGACCTGTCTCAGACCGTCCCCGAGCGCGGCGTCACGTGGCGCGCCCCTCCACGCATTGAGGGGCTGCCTCGGCCACCGTCGCCCCGTGCCGACCGGACCCCACCCAGGAGTCGATCGGGACGTCGCCGTAAGACCCACGCACACCGTGGACGGTGGGAAGCACACACAGTGAGGCCCGGCCGAGATGTCTCGTCCCTGACGACCCATGGGCTTGTCATGACCAGACACCCAGCACAAAGTCACGGCTCACCGATGACGTCAGCGTTCCGCCACGGTTCAGCTTGCGCCGCTTGCACTGCAAAAGAGAGAGCCCGTGTTGGTTGGTGAAGGCCTCACCTGGACGCCCAGCAAGATGCTGGCGTCGGGCGTCTCCGCACGCCATGAGGCGACCAATCGGCGCACTCCACCCGGTCGATACTGGCGTCACCGCGTCCTAATCGGCGTCCTGCTGATGGTCGGTGTGTGGATGCTCCTTGCGTCCTTGGCTGCGGCGGCCCAGGCGGGTGCGCCCTCGCTGAGCGCCGACTCGTCGCAGGCGACCGACCCGGGCACGAGCGCCGGCGGGAACCGCGTCAGCTCCGGGGAGACAGCCACTCCGGCCAACACCGGCGGTACCGCAGCCGAAACTTCGGCCGACGAGAGCCCGGCTGCCTCAGCCGAGAGCGAAGCGAAGCAGGAAAGCTCGTCTGGTGCCTCTGCCACGCCAGCAGGTTCTCCGGCCGACGATCGGGAGAAGCCCGCCACACCGGCCGAGGACCGCTCTTCCGCACCCGACAACGACGGCGCCACCCAGCCACCCCGCCTGGACACGCCCGAGCCACCGGCTCCCCCGGCCAAGCCCGCCACCCCGGCCGGGGACCGCCCGGCACCGCCGGCCAAGCCCGCCACCCCGGCCGGGGACCGCCCGGCACCCCCGGCCGAGGACCGCCCGGCCAAGCCCGCCACCCCGGCCGGGGACCGCCCGGCACCCCCGGCCGAGGACCGCCCGGCACCGCCGGCCAAGCCCGCCACCCCGGCCGGGGACCGCCCGGCACCCCCGGCCGAGGACCGCCCGGCACCGCCGGCCAAGCCCGCCACCCCGGCCGAGGACCGCCCGGCACCGCCGGCCAAGCCCGCCACCCCGGCCGGGGACCGCCCGGCACCCCCGGCCGAGGACCGCCCGGCACCGCCGGCCAAGCCCGCCACCCCGGCCGGGGACCGCCCGGCACCCCCGGCCGAGGACCGCCCGGCACCCCCGGCCGAGGACCGCCCGGCCAAGCCCGCCACCCCGGCCGGGGACCGCCCGGCACCCCCGGCCGAGGACCGCCCGGCACCCCCGGCCGAGGACCGCCCGGCCAAGCCCGCCACCCCGGCCGGGGACCGCCCGGCACCCCCGGCCGAGGACCGCCCGGCACCCCCGGCCGGGGACCGCCCGGCACCCCCGGCCGAGGACCGCCCGGCACCGCCGGCCAAGCCCGCCACCCCGGCCGGGGACCGCCCGGCACCGCCGGCCAAGCCCGCCACCCCGGCCGGGGACCGCCCGGCACCCCCGGCCGAGGACCGCCCGGCCAAGCCCGCCACCCCGGCCGGGGACCGCCCGGCACCCCCGGCCGAGGACCGCCCGGCCAAGCCCGCCACCCCGGCCGGGGACCGCCCGGCACCGCCGGCCGAGGACCGCCCGGCCAAGCCCGCCACCCCGGCCGGGGACCGCCCGGCACCGCCGGCTGCCGACGGCGCCATCCAGCCGCTCAGGCAGGACACCTCCAGTGCGTCAGCGACGCGGACGCCCGAGGTGAGCCTCACGTCGCAGGCGCACGGAACGGGCACGAGTGTCAGCGCAAACACCGGCGTCACTAGCCAGCACACGAGCCTCGTCCCCGGTGGCTCGCTCGAAGCGGGCATCCCCGCCCCGGGCACTCACGACCGGTCAGTCGTCTCGGATCTCCGTGCGGTTGCACCCTCGACGATTTCGGATCCGGCCACGTTGGCAACCCAGGGTGCAATGTCCGGATCCGAGGGCGACACCGATCCGACGAGGGGACCGACCACCGCTCCTCGATCGAGCGACCTGCCCCCCCGTACCGGTTACTCCCCCGCAGTAGCGACAGCCTCGGCGTCATCGATCTCAGTCGTCACATCTGCAGGGGACCAACTGCTGGCGCTGCGCTCACTGGTGACCGCGCTCACCCACGCCGGCCGCCAGGTGTGCCAGGCGCCGGATGACGGGGTGGACCGCTCGCGCCCGCCCGTAGGTATCGCCGGGGGTTCCACCGGCGGACGAGGGAGTCCTCACGCCGCCGATCACGTGGTGGCTGTCGGGGCTATCGACGTACCGCTCACGTCCCCCGTCGGCGCGCCACCCCTACCCGCTCCCCCCGCCGCACCCGTTCCCGTCGGACCTGTCACCAGTGCCAGCGTGACCGGGACCGCCTCTGGTGGCGGACAACACCACCACTCCTGGGACGATTTGGCAGTCCTGGATGAGGGTCTCGCCGCTTCGGTTGCCCTCATGGCGGCGGCCCGTGTGGCCGCCGGCGTGGCCGGTCACGTTCTCGGCGCTGCGACCGATCCAGGCAGCCGTCCGGACTGAGCCTCCTCGGCGTCGCGCCCTCGCGCGCCAAGCGAACGCCCTGGTTATAGGCACCGCGTCCGGGCACGGCCACGGCCGGATCGCCACCCGGAATCACATAGTCCCGAGATGTCACAGCATCCTGGCGCTCGCCGCCGGTGCTGATTAGGCCAAGGAACTGGCCCCATGAACCGATCCACTCGTCCCCTGTCCCTCCACGTCCTCACACCTGCTCTACGTTCGTGCGCCTGCGAAGGAGCACCTCGGAGTGGTCACACCTATCGAAGTCGCCGTCCCAGGCCCCGCGGTGGTCTGAGCAGCCTCACTTCCCTCCTCGACGCACCCCTCCGCTTCGGGGGTCTGCGTCACGGCCGTCATGACGGGGGAGGTGCGAGATGAGCGACGCTTTCATGGAGCGGCTCGACAACGTCCTGGCCCCCGACCCATCTCCCGCCACCATCCCGGCAGCCGCGACGCATCAATTCGGCGCGGACGACAGTCTTGAACTCCGGCGCTTGGCCGAACCCAGCACAGCCCCCCCGCTGACGAAGACCTCGGCCGTTCTCCCGACGCACGGCCGCCCGGTCTACGATCCGTTCACCGCACGGCGCCGGCAGAACCCCGAGTGGCTGGTCGCCTACACCGCGACGTTGGTGACCGGGGACGTCGTCGCCAGCATCACGGCGGCTTGCGTGCTGATGCCCTTCACCGGCCCCATCTCGGTTTATGGCCTCGCGCTGGCGGCCATCGGCGCGTTGGCCTGGCCCGCGCTGCTGATGTCACTGAGCACTTACGCCGAGCGTCTGCACGGCACCGGCGCCATCGAGTACCGGCGAGTGGCCATCGCCGGGGTCATCGCGGTCGCGGTGGCGGGGTATGCCGCCCAGGTGCCCGCCTTGGTCGGGCTCACACGGTTGCTGCTCATCGGCGTCCCGGTCGCCACTGTGCTCACCCTCCTCAACCGTGCCCTCAACCGGTGGCGGCTGCACGCGGCCAGGCGCCGAGGGTTCATGACGAAGCGAGTCGTGCTGGTGGGGCGCGACAGCGCCGTCCTGGATCTGGCGAAGCGGCTCCGCCGGGATCCCGCGTGCGGTCTGCAGGTCGTCGGCGCATGCGTGCCCCAACAGTCCGCGTCGCAGTCCCTCGAGCAGCACGGTGTCGCCGTGCTCGGTGACCTCACCCACGTCGTACCCGCCGTGGACGAGGTCGGGGCGGACGCCATCGTCGTGGCCTCGGCCAGTGAGACCGCGGGACAGTACCTGCGCGACCTGTCCTGGCGACTGGAGGGGACCAACATCGACGTCCTCGCGGCACCGGGACTGCTAGAGGTGGCACCCCACCGACTCCAGATCCGCCCGACGACGACCGTCCCGCTGATCCAGATCCGGGAGCCGGAGTTCCGGGGTCACCGGCGGGTCGTCAAGGGGATCCTCGACCGGGTCGCCGCGGCCGCGTTGCTGGTCCTGGGCTTGCCGCTGCTCCTGGCCGTCGGTGCAGCGGTCCGCTTCTCCAGCCCGGGTCCGGCGCTCTACCGCCAGCGCCGGGTCGGTAAGCGCGGCGTCTGCTTCGACGTCCTGAAGTTCCGCAGCATGGTCGTCGACGCGGACCGCAAGCTGGAGGAGCTGCTGCCCCAAAACGAGGGCAATGCAGTGCTCTTCAAGCTGCACCGGGACCCGCGGGTCACCCCGGTGGGACGGTTCCTGCGTCGCTACTCGCTCGACGAACTCCCCCAACTCATCAACGTGCTGAAGGGACAGATGTCCTTCGTCGGCCCGAGACCGGCCCTCGAACGCGAGATCGCGCGGTACGGACCGGACATGCACCGCAGGCTGCTCGTGAAGCCCGGCATCACGGGTCTCTGGCAGGTGAGTGGACGATCGAACCTGAGCTGGGACGAGGCCGTCGAACTGGACATCCGGTACGTCGAGAACTGGTCGCTCGGGCTCGACCTGGCCATCCTGCTGCGCACGATCCGCGCCGTCCTGCGCAGAGCCGGCGCCTACTGACATGCACCGGCCGTCGCGGCGTGCAGTTCACGACTGGAGGAGCGGATTCGCGACGGGACCGCCCCGCCGACGGTGGTACAGGAGTCGTGGCCGGGAGCGTTGCGCCCGTCGGGCACGCGTTTGCCGGGCGACGACCTCGTCGCCAGTTCGACCGCGGATTCGGAGGCGCAGGTTGGTGTTGTCGACCTCCCGAGGAAGGTCGACGCCCTTCTTGGGCGCCGGATGTGAGGTTGTCCTACCGACTCGCCGGCTCAGAACACCGAGGAGTTCACCGCCAGGCTCTGCCTGCCGTCCCCCGGCTGACCCAACCCGTACGGCTGGGTCGACGCCCACCTGCACAGTTCCGATACAGGACCGGCCGAGTCGATCACGTTCTGCGACACACCACCGTGATCCGCCCGCTCCTGTCCCATAAGGGGTTGCCAGCTCCCCCACCACGAGTGGATGGTCCGCTTCGACGACGAGAGCGGCCCGATGCAGATGGCTTCTCGACGTCCTGAGCACGTTCGTCACGCCGACCGGGAGCTCGACTCCCTCCTCACGCGGAACGAGGGCGATGGGGTGCTGTTCGAGCTGCGCGGTGAGCCGCGGATGCCCCGAGTCCGCCCCGTCCCGCTATCGACGGCCCCCCTCCCGTGTGAGGTGGAGCAGCCCTGGCGCGACACGTACCGGAGGCTGCGCGAGTCCGCGCCTCACCGGAGTCCGGCGGATCCCAGGCCGGACCCGAGCTCGACGAGTCGGTCGAGCGGGGCACCCGCTACGTCGAGAACCGGTCCCCCAGGCTCAACGGGAGCAGCCTGCCCGGGGCCGTCCACGCCGTCCTGCACAGTCCCGGGGCGTACTGCCGGGCCCGCGGCATCGCGGCCCGGACGATGCTGGAGCGCTGCTCGGGCCACGAGGACCGACCATGCGAGCCGGCGGTCCGGGGACCACCGCTGGGAGGACTCCCCTCGTGCTGCAGAGCCTGCGGCCGGAGCAATGTGGATCGAGGAGACTCGCGGGGGGTCCGGGAGTCGCGCGATCGAGGAGCTTGGTCGCCGCCGGTCGTCGGGCACCGTTCGACCCGTCTCCACACCAGATGGGCGGCAACGAGTACGGCAAGGACTGTTTGGTGAGCCCACAACCGAGCGCCACGCGGTCCGCAGAACGGGCGCGCGCTGGTCGTCACACCTCGCGGCGGTAGAGGGTGCTCAGTCGATGGTCCGCGGCTGAGGAGAGGCCGACGAACACAATGCACGTGGAGCCCAGCCAGAGCACCGGCACGCCCGACGTCGAACTCGTGGTCGTTGCCTACCGCAGCCGTGCGCAGGTCACTGAGATGCTCGCCGGCTTACCGGCGGACATCCCGTTGGCCGTGGTGGACAACTTCAATGACGGTGACGGTCTCGCCCAGGTCGTCCTCGATCGCCCGAACGGCCGGTACATGAAGGGCGGAGGGATCGGCTACAGCCGCGCGGCCAACCTCGCGGCCCGATCGTCGCAGGCGGAGTTCCTCGTCTTCCTCAACCCCGACACCCGGCCGGACATCGAGGCCATCACGACGCTCGTGGAGGACGTGGCAACGGATCCCCTCTGCTCGGCGAGCGCTGGTGTCGTGGTCGACTCCCACGGGCGGCCCGAATGGGCAGTCGGAGGCTGGGAGCCGACGCTGCCGCGCGCGGTCGTGCACGCCTTCGGTGCCCACAGGGCCTTCCCCCGGCTCGGGATCTACTGCCATCCGGAGATCGGCCAGCCGCTGAACGTCGACTGGGTGTCCGGTTCGGTCATGGCGGTACGCCGTCAGACCTTCCTCGGCCTCGACTGCTTCGACGAGGACTTCTACGTCTACAACGACGACGTGGCCTTCGGCCGGCAGAGCCGCGCACACGGGCTGTACCAGCGTCTCCGCACGGATGTGGCGATCCCCTCGGCCGGTGGTTCGGGGGCTCCGTCACTCGAGATGGGCAGACTCCATGGCAGTTCGATGTCCCGCTATCTGCACAAGTACCACCATCCCGTGGCTGCCACGACGATCATCATGTCTCTCGGCCTCGGCTACATCGGCCGGGCCCTGGGGCGCCTCCTGCTCGGCCACATCAACCGCGCCCGGGAGGACTGGGCTCACGCCCTGGGCCTGTTCACCGCCCGCGCAACCGTGGCAGGACGCCTCGTGGCCGACGGTCGCCGCGGCCGACCCGTCCCGTGACCGGACGGTGGGCCGCCGCAGCGATCGTGAGACGTCGCGTGCACGAGTCCCTCCCCAGGCCGATGTTCGCGGTCTCCGTCATGCGCTACCACGCCTGATTCGGGAAGAGGACAGGGTGACACCCACGTTCGCGTCCGCGGGGTCCACCCACTCCCCCGGCTCCGGTTCTGCCCGACGATTGGGCGTTCGAACGCCTGCGCCCACGGCCGGCTCCACGCGGGAGCACCCGGCGGCCCCACGTCGCGGCTGCAGCGTCGGCGGCTGAGCTTCGCTGTGGAGACACGCGTCGACAGGCCCCAGACACCTCGACGCCGCTTCGGTGGAGGTGGGGTTGCTCGACTGGTCCGGAGGGCGGGTTGGAGCACGAGCGACCAGGTCGTGTCGAGCCTGTCGAGCTTCGCGCTCGGAGTGCTCGTCGCCCGGGAAGTGAGCGCGGCAGAGTTCGGCGCCTTTGCGCTGTCCTTCACCGTCTACGGCTATCTGGTCATTGTCACGCGGGTACTGGTGAGCCAGCCATTGACGGTGCGCTTCAGCGATGCTGCACCGTCTGCGGCCAGGCAGGCGGCGCGGCAGTCGACCGGGGCGGCCATCGTGGTCGGGCTCCCGCCTGCTGCCGCCTTGGCGCTCACGGGGGTCCTCCTCGGGGGCACGGTCGGGCCCACGCTCGTCCTGACCGCCGTCCTGCTTCCCGGCCTACTGCTTCAGGACGCCTGGCGGATGGTCTTTTTCGCGGCGGGTCGTCCTCGCGCTGCGGCCGCCATCGACTCGGCCTGGGCAGTGGTGCAGGTCTGCCTCATGCTCATGCTGTCGACGACTGACCAAGGATCGGCCGTCGCCTACCTCGGGGTGTGGGGGCTGAGCGGTTGGCTTGCTGCGCTGCTCGGCGCACTCCTGGCGGGCCTGGTGCCAGCACCCCGAGCGACCTGGCAGTGGCTGAAGGCGCACTGGGACCTCAGTCGGTACTTCGTGACCGAGTACGTGCTCATCAACGGCAGCACGCAGTTGATGCTGGTACTAGTCGCCGCTACCGGCGGGCTGGCAGTGGCCGGGGCGCTGCGCGGCGCGCAGGTCCTCACCGGGCCGGTCGGGATCCTCGTGACAAGCGGGATGGCCTTCGCGATCCCGGAACTGGCCCGCCGCCCATGGACCGTCGGACGGCGCCTGATCCGAGCCGGCGTGGGGATCTCAGGCACCGTGGTCGTCCTCGCCACGGTCTGGGGAGCCCTGTTGCTGGTGTTGCCTGAGGAGGTCGGCCGACAGCTCATGGGTGACACCTGGACCGGTGTCGACGCCATCCTGGTGCCGACCGTCCTCGGGCTCGTCATGTCGGCTTCCGGTCTTGGTCCCACCTGCGGGATCCTGGCCGCCCAGCGGCCCAAGGTGCTCTTCTGGCTGCAGATCATAGCCGCTCCGGCGTATCTGATCGGCGGCTTGGTCGGCGTGCTCACCGGAGGGGCGTTCGGCGCGGCCGTCGGAATCGCACTCGCCCACACACTCGGAGCCGGGTTCGCGTGGATTCGGCTCGTGGTCGTTGCTCGGCAGGCTGCCGAGGCCCGTGAGCACGCCTAGTCATGAGGAGGATGACCAGATGTCCCGACCCTGCTCCATCCTGATCGTCGTCGACACGCTCACGGACAACGGGAGCCTCCGGTGGGTGCACAAGCTCGCCGCGCTGTGGCTGGAGGCGTCGTGGGCCGTCGTGTACCTCTCCCTCAAGCGCGGCGTCGACGGCCGGCCACCACTCATGCCTCCGGCCGGCGCCTCGTTGACCTACGGAGACACGGCCGAGCGTCGGTTCCGCAGAGGTCTCCCCGGAGCGGTGCTGCGTGCGCTGCGAGCGGCGAGGGCCGCGGATGCAGTCATGGTGATCAGTGAGGTGGAGCTCTCACTGCCGTTCGCGTACGTCATCGCCCGCCTGGTGCGGCGGCCGTTCGTCGTCTATGTCCAGAACGTCCCCGAGCGCTCCCATGAGATCCACCTCAACCGATGGCGCAGTCCCCTCTGGCGCCACTGCCTGACCCACGCCGACGCCGTTCTGTGCGTCGCGCCAGCCGGGGCAGAGTCTGCCGCGAGGATGGGCGTCGACCGGTCCAAGCTCACTGTCGCCTCGACCGGCATCGACGTGGACATGGTCCGGCGGCTCGGTTCACCCGATGGGCCCGGCCGTCCGCAGCACACGTCAGCGCCCCTAGTGGCATGCGGAGAGCTGTACCACCGCAAGGGATACGACCTCTTGCTCCGTGCACTGGCCGACGTGCGGAGAATGGGCCACCCGGTGCGGTTGGTCCTCATCGGAGAGGGACAGGAGGGTCCCACCCTGAAGCGCCTCGCTCAAGATCTCGGGTTGTCCGAGGCGGTCACCTTCACCGGACACCTCGGGAACCCGTTACCCGAGATCGCGCAGTCAGCGGCGTTCGTGCACTGCGCCCGCGTGGAAGGTGTCCCCCAGGTGTTGCTCGAGGCGATCGCCCTGGGCGTCCCCACCATCGCGACGGACTGCGACGGTGGCGGCCCGCGCATGATCCTCGGCGGGGGCGCGTACGGTCGCCTGGTCGAGCCGGAGTCCGTCCCCGCGCTGGTCGAGGCCATCCTCGCCCACCTGAACGACCCGTCCCAGCTCACCCAGCAGGCCGCCGAGGGGGAGATCCACCTCCGCGAGCACTTCTCGCCCGCCCGGACCGCGGAGATCGTTCTCGACGTCCTCGCGCGGGTCGACGAATCGCGACCTCGACGTCGCGGGGCACTCTCGCGGTGGAGAGAGCGTCGGTTGTCGGCCGCTGTCCCCACGCCATGATGACGTCATCGACGGCGCTCACCGTCCCCTCTGGACGGTGGCGGATGTGACCGCGGAACCGCGCAGTGCGACTGCCTCACTTTCTGGGACGTGGATCCTCCGGCAAGTGGTCCGATCGCTCCGAGAGTGGTTGACCGGTCTCAATCGACCCCCCAAGGTCTTCACACGGTCTGGACGTGCGGTCGTGTCGAAGCCACCGTGCGAACGAAGGGGTCCCCACGTGGCCATGCTGGAGTCCAGGTGCCTGATAAGCCCGGTGGGACTCCCCGGAGCAGCCGGCCATCCCACCGGCGAGGTCGGCTCCGTCCGTCCGACCCGTGGCCATCGAAGCCGGCTGCCCGGCTCCATCGGCGCAGCCGGGCACCAGAACAGTGCAAGGGGGACCTGCTCGTGAAAGTCGTGCTTTTCTGCGGCGGGTACGGCTTGCGGATGCGGGACGGGACGACCGAGGTCTCGAAGCCGATGATCATGGTCGGCCACCGCCCGTTGATCTGGCACGTCATGCGCTACTACGCCCACTACGGCCACGACGAGTTCATCCTCTGTCTCGGCTACGGGGCGCACCACATCAAGGACTACTTCCTCAACTACCGCGAGACCGCCAGCAACGACTTCGTGCTCAGGGAGGGCGGTCGGCGGATCGACCTGCTCTCCACCGACATCGCGAACTGGACCATCCACTTCGTCGACACCGGCGTGGACTCGGCGATCGGCGAGCGGCTGCGCCGGGTCCGGCACCTGGTGGCGGACGAGGACGTGTTCCTGGCGAACTACTCCGACGTCCTCACCGACGCTCCCCTCCCGATCATGATCGACCGATTCCGGGACAGCGACGCCACGGCGAGCCTGCTCGCGGCCCGTCCGGACCCCTCCTTCCACTGCGTCGACATCGACGGCAGCGGTCGCATCCGGCAGATCCGCGCCGCCGGCGACCTGGACCTGTGGGTCAATGGGGGCTTCTTCGTCCTGCGGCAAGGCGTGTTCGACCACATCCCGAAGGGCGGCGACCTGGTCGGTGACGCCTGCACCGCCCTCGCCGAACGTGGACAGCTGCTCTCCTACCGCTACACCGGCTTCTGGCACCCCACCGACACCATCAAGGAGCGGAACAACCTGGAGGCGCTCTTCTCGCAGGGGGAACGTCCGTGGATGGTGTGGGAGAACGACTCCACCCGCGCACCCGCACCGGCGGTCTGAGGTGGGCGGTCTGACACTGCTCAGCCGGGGGGACGGCCGTCCCCCCGTCGTGGTGGCCCTCGGGGCGCACTGCGACGACGTCGAGATAGGCGCGGGCGCCCTCCTCCTGCAGCTCGCCGAGTCCTGCCCCGGTGCCCTCCTCCAGGTCCTCGTGCTGTCCTCGACACCCGACCGGGAGTCTGAGGCCCATGCGTCGCTCAAGGCGTTCGGTGCCGGGCTCGACCTCGAGGTGACCGTGCTCGACCTGCCCGACGGCCGGCTGCCGGCCCACTGGGACGCCGTCAAGGAGGCGCTGGAGGGGGCGGGCGCCCGGGCACGAGCGGCTGGCGGCGCCGACCTCGTCCTGAGCCCCTGCCGACAGGACCTGCACCAGGATCACCGACTGGTCGCCGAGCTCACGCCGACGGTGTTCCGTGATCACCTGGTACTCGGTTACGAGATCGCCAAGTGGGACGGCGACCTCGGCCGCCCGGCCGTGCACCTGCCCGTCCCCGCCGAGGTCGCTGCGCGCAAGTTCGAGCTGTTGGCCGAGCACTACCCGTCCCAGCGGGACCGCGACTGGTTCGACCGGGAGGCGTTCCTCGGGCTCATGCGCCTGCGCGGCGTCGAGTGCCACCAGCGGTACGCCGAGGCCTACTGGTGCGACAAGATCATCGTGGGGCTACCTCCCGCGACCCGCTCCGACCGGGAGGTCCCGTGCGCGTCCTGATCACCGGCAGCGAGGGCTATCTCGGCACCGTGATGGCGGAGGTCGTGGCCGGTGCAGGCCACGACGTCGTGGGCCTGGACAGCGGCCTGTTCATCGGGGCCACGCTGGGCCCGGAGCCGACGCGGCCGCCACTGGTTCGACAGGACCTCCGGGACGTCACCGTCGACGACCTGGCCGGGTTCGACGCCGTCTGTCACCTGGCAGCGCTGTCCAACGATCCCTTGGGTAGCCTGGCCCCGGAGGTCACGTTCGACATCAACCACGCCGCGAGCACCCGCCTGGCCCGGCTGGCCCGGGACGCCGGCGTGCGCCGGTTCCTCTACGCCTCCACGTGCAGCGTCTACGGGGCCTCCGGGACCGAGGAGCCGCTCGACGAGACGGCACCGCTGGCTCCGGTGACGCCGTACGCAGAGAGCAAGGTGCGCGTGGAGGCCGATCTCCACGACCTGGCCGATGACGACTTCGAACCGGTGTCCCTGCGCAACGCGACCGCCTTCGGCTTCTCGCCGCGGCTGCGCGCCGACATCGTCCTCAACGACTTGGTGGCCTCTGCCGTCCTGGACGGAGAGATCGTCGTGAAGTCCGACGGCACCCCATGGCGGCCGCTGGTCCACGCCCGCGACATTGCGGAGGCCTTCCTCGCCTGCCTGGAGGCACCCCGGCAGGCGGTCCACGACCAGGCGTTCAACGTGGGGATGGACAGCGAGAACCGGCGGGTGGCCGAGATCGCCGAGGTCGTCGCCGAGGCCGTTCCCGGCAGCACGGTGCGGATCACCGGCGAGTTCGGCGGCGACCCGCGTTCCTACCGCGTCGACTTCGGCCGCATCGCTACGGCGGTACCGGCGTTCAAGCCGACCTGGACGACGCTGGAAGGCGCCCGTGAACTCGCTACGGCCTACCGCCGCTACGGGCTGACCCGGTCGATGCTGCGCGAGCGGTTCACCCGGCTGGCGTGGCTGAAGCACCTGCAGCACCAGGGGCGGCTCGCCGAGGACATGCGGTGGCGCTGATCGCCATCGCCTCAGCGGCCGGGGGCACCGTCCAGCTGCTGGACGAGGTCGTGCCAGGTACCGGCGGCGGCATCGCGAGGGGAGATGGCGGTCACCGGCAGCGGCCACGGGAGCGCCAGGTCCGGGTCGTCGTAGCGGACGGCAAGGTCCTCCGACGGGTCGTGCTCGCGGTCGATGCGATAGCAGACGTCAGCCTCCGGCGTGAGCACCTGGAACCCGTGGAGGAAGCCAGGGGGCACGTAGAGGTGTCGTCCCGTCTCGTCGTCCAGCCGGAAGGTCGCGCTCCGGCCGAAGGTGGGCGAGGAGGGCCGGGTGTCGACGAGGACGTCGAGGACGGCTCCGCGTGCGCAGCGGACCAGCTTGGCCTCGCCAGCACCCGCCCGGCCGTGCATGCCTCGCAGAACGCCCTGGCGAGATCGCGACTGGCTGTCCTGCAGGAAGGCGCGGGCGTCCACGCCGGCACGGTCCGCCACCGCCACGTCGAGGGTCCGGACGAACCAGCCTCGCTCGTCCTCGTGCCGGGTCTCGGGGAGGAAGCACACGACGTCGGCAAGCTCCGAGCGCTCGATCAGCACGGATGCAGTGTGGCGCGGGAAGGGCGCTGATGACGTCGATGGCGTCGTGCCGGTGGTGCGGTTCGGGGCACGGGGAGACCGTCCTCGACCTTGGGCTGCAGCCTGCCTGTGACGACTTCCCGCGGCCGGGTGACCCGCCGGCCCCGGTGCACCCACTCCGGCTGTGGGCCTGCGACGGCTGCGGACTCGCGCAGCTGCCCGACCGCTCCCCCGTGCCGCAGGAGCCTCGTGCGGTGGAGCCCGCCGCGCTGAGCGCGCACGCCCGGGATTCGGTGGCGTGGGCGTTGAGCCAGGGCCTGCTCGTGGCCGGCACGTCGGCGCGAGAGTTCGGCAGCCCGCACGGCGGCAGCTGGGTGGAGCTGCTGGCCGCCGCAGGCCTGGAGGTACGACAGGACGACGGCGCCGGGCCGGTCGACGCGGTGATCGACGTCTTCGGGCTCATGCACGAGGAGGACCAGCGGGCGGGGCTGGGGCACCGGGTCGAGTGCCTGACCACCGACGGCGTGCTGGTGCTCGTGTTCCCGCCGTTGGAGACAGTGGTCGAGCTGGGCCAGTGGAATGCACTCCGCCACGGACACCACGCCTACCCGTCGACCGCCGTGGCGGCCCGTCAGCTGGCCGAGTGCGGCCTGACGGTCGTGGCCTCGGTGCTGCACCCGCTCTACGGCGGCACCCGTCTGCTGGCCGCGCGCCGCAGCAGCGCGGTAGCACCGAGGGCGGTGTCCGTCCCCCTTCCCGGCGACGTCCCGCGGGCGGCCCTGACCGCGCTGGCGGAGTCGGTGGCCGCAGGGGTCGCGGCGCTTCGCGCCCATCTCCAGCAGGCGGCGGCCGAGGGCCGGCGGGTCATCGGGTACGGCGCTGCCTCGAGAGCGGTCCCGCTGCTCGTCGGAGCGGGCATCGGCCCGGAACTCCTCCCTGCGGTGGCCGACGCCTCGCCGGCCAAGCAAGGCCGGCTGATCCCGGGGGTCGGGCTGCCCGTGGTTGGCCCGGACGAACTCGTGGCGGCCCGCGCGGACGAGGTCCTGCTGTTCCTGCCCGACCTATTGGACGAGGTGCGGTCGGCACTTCCGGAGGTCGAGCACTCCGGTGCGTGCTGGCGATCGGTGGAGACCCTGATGCCTACCCGAGCGGAGTGCCCCCCTCGTCCCACGAGCACGCCAGCCTCCTGACCGACTCGATCAGCTCTGCGCCGCGGCGGCCCTCGCCGACTCCTCAGCGCCCGCCGGGGTCTCGCGCTCGAGCCAGATCTCGCGCCAGTAGGACTCGGTCTTGCGTTGGCACAGACCGTGGTACAGCGCCTGACAGACGCCGCCTTCGAGGACCACGCAGTGCCCGGGCAGCCGCAGCATCCGCCCCGTCCACTCGTCGATGATCTGCCGCACGACCCGCTTGACGCGCATGCTCTTCCCGCAGTACGGGGTCATCTCCACGTCGAAGGCGAGCCCGCGGTTGCGAGCCTTGCGGTCGACGGTGGTGCGGATCTTCCTGCGGCTCTTCACTCGGACCAGGTCACCCGGTTGCAGGTCCAGGTCGACGGAGGGCGTCCGCGTCAACGTGCCGTGGATCAAGGGGATGTCCGCGCCGGATGCCACCTGCAGCCACCGCGGCAGGCGCCGCCGACTCATGCCTTGGTACATGAAGAGGAGGGAAGGCAGGATCCTCCGGAGGACCGTCCCCGGCCGGAGGTTGCCGTTTCGAACGTCCCGGACGTAGTGCCGCAGGTCCCAGGACCGGATGGGCCTGGTGGCCGCACGGACCTGGGTCGCCTGGCAGGACCACAGCTCTTCGCCGTCGGGGCTCTCCGGCGGGTGCACCGCTCGGAAGACGTCGTCGCGCGTGCATCCGTCGCGGCGGACCGGCGGCGCGAGGGCGATCGGCCGCGACGTCCGGGCGTCGTCCCGGGATGGATCGACCGGCCGGAGCCACTCCTCCTTCCAGTAGACGAGGCACCCGGCCTGGCATCCCCCGTGCCCGGACCCGTCACAGCGGATCCCGGTCAGGTGGACCGCCGACTCCATCCCCCGGAGGGCTCCGTAGAAGCAGGTCGTGTCCGCGCGGCTGTCGACGGTGAACCGCGAGCCGCACTGGCGCAGCATCTCGGGCATGAACGGCAGTCCGTCGATGGTCGAGTCCGGCCCGAGGGTGGCCAGGATCTCCTCCTCGGAGCGGACCTCGATGACGTCCCCTGCACGCAGCGAGCGGGGCTTCGTCGTGCGGGAGATCTCCACGCTGCGGCTCCAGGTGTTCAGTCGATCGCCAGTCGGGGGATGGGGACGACGATCCGGCCGCCCCACTCGCGCACGTACGCCAGTTGCTGCGTGATCTCGGCGCGCAGGTTCCACGGGAGCAGGAGCACGTAGTCCGGTCGGTCCTCGGTGATTGCCTCGGGGGCCAGGATCGGGATGTGCGTGCCGGGCAGGTACTTGCCCTGCTTGAACGGGTTGCGGTCCACGGTGTAGCGCACCAGGTCCGAGCGGATACCGCAGTGGTTGAGCAACGTGTTGCCCTTCCCCGGCGCTCCGTAGCCGGCGACCCGCTTGCCTTGCTCGGCCGCCGAGAGAAGGAAGCCGACGAGGTCACGCTTGACCTTGGCGACCGCGCCGGCGAAGCCGCAGTGACCCGCCAGGGTGTGCAGGCCCCGCCGTTCCTCCTCGGCCAGCACGTCGCGGACGGCGTCCGAGACCTCCCCGCCCGCAGCCGGCTCATGGCGCGCCCAGATGCGCAGCGATCCGCCGTGCGAGGCCAACTCCTCCACGTCGACGACCACCAGACCGGCCGTAGCGAGCACCCGCTGGGCGGTCAACAGGCTGTAGTACTGGAAGTGCTCGTGGTAGATCGTGTCGTACTGCGCGAACTCGATCAGCCGCATGAGGTGCGGGACCTCGATGCTCAGCCACCCGTCGTCGGCGAGCAGGGCGGCGAGCCCCAGGCTGAAGTCACGGACGTCGGGGACGTGGGCGAAGACGTTGTTGGCCACGACGAGGTCCGCAGGGCCGCGGTCGGCCCGCACCCGCCGTCCCTCCTCCTCACCGAGGAAGGCCACGTGTGTGGGGACGCCGCGCTCGACGGCTACGGCGGCGATGTTGGCCGCGGGTTCGATGCCCAGCACCGGGATGCTGCGGGCCACCAGGTGCTGCAGCAGATAGCCGTCGTTGCTGGCGACCTCGACGACCAGGCTGTCGGTCGTCAGCCCGGCCCGCTCGGCGGCGTGCTGGGTGAACACCCGGGCGTGCTCGACCCAGGACGTCGAGTAGGAGGAGAAGTAGGCATAGTCGGAGAAGATCTCCTCCGCCGGCAGGTGCGCGGGCAGCTGGACCAGCAGGCACTCAGCGCAGATCCAGACCCGGAGGGGATAGAAGACCTCTGGCGACTCCAGCTTCTCCGCCGGGACGTAGCTTTCGCACGGCGGTGACATGCCGAGGTCGACGAAGACGTCGGTGAGCTGTCGTCCGCAGAGCCGACAGGAACCCCCGCCGCGGGCGGTCAGGTCGAGCACACCGGCCAGGTCGGAGGGGCTGGTCAGCATGGCGCTCATGGGTGTCACCCGTGAACCAACGCCGGGATCGTTGCCATAGCAGCCATGTTGCGTCCCCTGCTCGTCGTCCGCGGACGCGATGACGGGTCTGGACCGACGCCGCGCCCGGATTGGTGGCCTGGGCAGACTGGCCGCGGCCGGGATGCAGCGTCAACCCGTTCTCCCACGGCCTGCTGCCGGGGGAGCCCGAGCCGGGCACCGGCGGACGCGGCGGACCGTCCTCCCGGACCGGTGAGGGCACAACGGGTCGCTCGAGGACGACGCACGGGGTGGCTGCTGGCCGTGACGCCGGGGACGCTGCACCGGTCCGCTCACATCCGCGTGTGGCGAGCGAGGCATGCGGTCCCGTTCCGCGGCAGAGGCATCCTGGGCGGGCGTCCCGTCAGGTCGATGACGCAGTCGGTGGAAGATCGGCCGTCGAGCACGGCTGGGCCGCCGGAGGTCCGATCGTCCCCGGCAACTCCTCGTGCCGGCACAGGTGTCCGCTCTCCCTCGCGCTGCACTGTGTACGTTGAGCCCACCGGGAGCCACTGGGTGGAGGTGGACGCATGGTCCGGCGGGGCATGTGCATCGCCCTCCTCGGACCTGACGGTGCCGGCAAGACCACGCTGGCGAGGAGCCTCGCCGCTGCCCTACCGGTCCGCGTCCACTACGTCTACAGCGGGCTCTGGCAGCGGAGGGAGCGTCGCAGCTGGGTCGACGGCGTCCGCGGAGGACCGCGGCTACGACGACTGCTGCGGGTCGCCCGCATCGGGATGGCCGCCCGTTGGTATCGCGGACTCGGGCACCTGGTGGTTCTCGACAGGACCCCACACGAGGTCCGGCTCCGCGCCACCGGCCTGAACGGCCGTCTCAACGCGCTCGCCGTCCGCCTGTTGGCGCCGACCCCTGACCTGATGATCCTCTTGGATGCCCCGCCCGAGGTGCTGTTCGCGCGCAAGGGTGAGCACTCCGTCGAGGTCCTGGACGGTCTACGGCGGTCCTACCGGATGATGCTGGAGCAGTTCCCGGCACACGCCACCGTCGACGCCCGAGCCGATGCGGAGACCGTTCGCCGCCAGGCGATCGAGGTCATCCGGGAGCACTGGCCGGCAGGTCGCGCCTGGCGGGCAGGGACCACGGCAACCCGGCGGGTCCCGCAGCAGGCCCGGGCGGAGTCGGCCGAAAGCCGCGGGTAGCCGGGCAGGCTGAGGACCAGTGGATCAGCAGTACGGTGCAGCGGCCTCGTACAGATCCTGCAGCGCGACCGGGTACGGGTGCCTGAGCTCGAACGCCGGAACGTCGGCGAGGGTTCGTCCGAGTACTCGTTCCTCCCGCTCCCGCGCAGTCTCGATCAGCGGGCTGGTGCGGTCAGGGAAGGCGAATCGGAACTGCAGGTAGGCCGTCGTCAGGGCCGCGCGTTCGAAGGCCAGTGAGCTGACCATCCGCTTGGCGACCTCCGCGCCCGCCACAGGGAGGATCTCGATGCGGTCCTCCTGACCGACGACGGGCAGGAAGACCCGGTCGAGCGAGACGTGCCCGCGCCGGACCCGGTCGCCGAACAGTGCTGCCGGATCGATCTGGTCGACCCCCTGCCAGTCGGTTCCGCCGTCCATGCTCAGGCGACGGAGGCCTCGACCCGGACGGCCGGGCAGACGGTCGAGGCCGGGAGCAAGCCCGTAGAGCCGGCGGTACAGCCGCCAGAGGCGAAGCCGCGCCCGCGCCCGCGGACGGATGAGCGGCCAGTATTGAGGAAACTGGCGGAGGTGCCAGTCCCAGAGACGTGCGACGCCCGAGACGCCGGAGAGGGTCGGCTCGCGTCCCCCGACGATGGTCCACTCGTCGGCGACGAAGTCGGCTCCGGCCGCCATGAAGGGCAGCATCGTCTCCGTCTTGCCCCCTTTCTGCCAGCCGGTCACCAGGACGCCGGTCCCGTGGTGGACGAAGGAGGCCGCGTGGAGCAGGACGTGCTCCTTGAGGAGCAGGCGCAGCCCCACGATCGGGATCAGGAGCGGGATGTGACTGATGCGGCGATCGCACACCACCTCGCACCGGTCACCGAGCCGGGAGAAGTCCAGCCTCGCACGGTGTCCTGCTCCATCCAGCAGGTAGAAGTGCGCATCGTCGAAGGCAGCCTGACGCAGGCCGAGCAGCCTCAGGGGACCCACGGGGCGGGGCTCGTCGGTGAAGGTCACCGTGATGTCCGGCTCGCCGGACGGCGCGCCGTCCGATGGCCCGAGCTCCCGGGTCACTTCGTCCCTGATGTGTCGTGGCGCACCGCGCAGCCTCACGCGGAGGACACCGTGGACGTCATGGTCGACGACGGCGACCTCGGCGGCGCGACTTCGACTGTCTGGCATCCGATCCCCCGAGTGACTGGCGGCTGCGCACCGCCCGACGAGCGTCGACGAGGACACGGGCGTCGACGGAGGCTACATGCCGACGCGAGGACGACGCGCTCCTGCGGCGCCGCTGCAGAGAAGTGGTCACGACGTCGGATCGACCCGGTCGGGCGTCGCTGAGCGATCAAGGGATCAGGCGGAGCCCGCTCGATCCCCCAGCTCGCCACGTTCAGCCAACTCCACGGCGAGACGCCAGAGCCTCGTCTCCCGCTCCAAGCGGACCGCTGCTTCCACTGCCGCCGACGGACAGAGGTCGTCGCGGTCCTCGTCCAGCACGAGCCGATCGGCCAGCGTGGCGGATGTACGGGCCCAGGTCATGACCACCAGGCGTCCCCACGACGTCGGATCGACCCCACGGTGACGCAGGTGCTCGCGGAGGACCGGCACCGCCCAGGCGTCGGGGCCGACGAAGGCGTCCCGGAAGGCTGCCACCTGCGCGGGCCAGGTGGAAGCCGACCACCGCGACTCGCTGACGAACTGCAGGAAGAAGACCAGGTCGTGACCCGGAACGCCGCTCGTCGTCGAGCGCTCCCAGTCGATGACCCCGAGCCTGGTGTCCCGGCCTCCGAAGTAGAGGTTCGGGAACGCCAGATCGCCGTGCTCGAAGACCGCCGGCAGCGGCACCGACCGGAGTGGCGCCAGCAGCTCGTGCGTGCGGGCGCAGAGCGCGGCGGTCTCCCCAGCCAGTGGTGCGATCTCGGCCAGCCGCGCCAGGGGCCGCTCGACGGCCGGGCCGTACCAGTCGGCGTTCTCCCCTGCGGGACGGACGACAGGGAGCGCGCCGATGAACGAGGTGCCTGCTGCGAGAACGGTCCGGAAGTGGCGGTGGGCCTGTGGAGGGGTCAGGACGGCGCCTCGGATCGCTGACTCGACCAGCAGGCTCAGCCCGTCGCATGCCACGGTTCCGAGGACCGCGGGAACGCGCAACCGGTCGGGGCCGAGGAGAGCGGCGAGACGCCGCATCATGTCGGCCTCGCGGCGGACGCCCCGGCTGTCGTCGGGCTGGCGCGGCACCTTGACCACCAGTCGAGGCCGGCTCTCTCCCTTGGCATACACCAGCACCACCACGTGGCGCGAAGTCACGAAACGCGGTGTCAGGAACGCCGTCTCCAGCGCTGCCCCCAGCCCGACGGCGCTCAAGCCCAGCCGGTCGACGTTCTCGGCGAGGACCCGCTCGACGAGGTTCTTACCTGCTCCCTCGGCCACCTCCGGGTAACGGCCGACGACGCTGCCCTCGGGGATGAGCGCGGGGAGCAACCCCACGCCTACGGCGGCGCGAGCCGTCGCAGCCAGGATGCGCCGCAACCAGCTGCCCTGGTGCTGAGCGAGGGCATGACGCATCGCACCGCGGGCCTCGACCGGGATGATCCTGGCCGACCTGTCGATGGTGCGGGCATGCCAGTGCGCGCTCACCTCCTCCAGTCCAGCGGCCGCGAAGGCGCGCCGCCAGCCCATCAGCGTCCACGGTCCCTGCAGCCGGCACAGGGATCGGCGCACCTCGGCGTACACCGAGGCACCGGGGCGGCACGCCCCTGTTGCGCTACCCAGGTCCTTCGGGGTCGGGTCGATGAGGACCACCAGACTCGCGGTTCCTCCCACGGCCTCCCAGTCCTGGTCCGACGTCACACGGTGGACGGGCAGACCGAGCAGCGGCAGCGCCGCCCGCAGCTCCTCGTCCGGGCGGCCGGCGAGGACGACCGGACCGTCCCCCAGCGCGGGCAGCAGGAAGCGCCAGTCCAGCCTCCGCCAGGAATGCAGCTGGAGCGAAGGGGATGGCTCCGCGGTCACGGGCGCGCCGCGCCCGACGACTGACGGCGGCCGAGGACGGGTCCCCGAGTCATCACTCGGGGGCGCAGACCCCATGGCAACTCCGATCGGTCTGGTCGTCGGGTTGGCGGGACGGTCACGCTAATCGACTCGCCGGGGGCGGGGGGAATCAACGGACATGCCCGGAGCACACGTGGAGTTGCACCACCTCGTCACGGGGCCGCGGTTGGCGGAACGAGCTGGCGCGTCCTCCCGCGGCGCGTGGCCGGCACCGCCGGCCGGTGAGCACCGGAGCAGGGGACCCGGCCTCCTCTGGGGCTCAGGTGGCGACCGAGCGCCGGCGCAGGAGACCGAGGACGTCCTTGACCAGAGCTGGGTAGGCGACCGCCAGGACGGCGGCTGCCGCGGCCCCACCGCCGGCCACCGCGACGACGAGGGCGAGGACCGGCGTGAACGGCAGATGGACGAGGAATCCCGCCACCAAGGCGACGACAGGAGCCACCGAAGCGGCCGGCGCCAGGGCCTGGAGCAGGCGCCGTGCGTCCAATCGGAGCACGCGAAGGGCCACGGCCTGCATGGCGATGGCGAACACTGCCGCGAGGGCGACCTGGGCCCAGGCCACGCCCACGATGCCCCACCTCGTCGCGAAGAGGAGGACCGGCACGAGGAGGACGAGACGGACCACCGAGATCGCCACGGGGATACCGGGACGCCCCAGGGCCTTGTAGACCTCGTTCGCTCCACCACCGATCGTGCGCAGTGCCGCGTACAGGGCCAGAGCGACGAGGGCCCCGGCCGCTGGAGCCCATGCCTCCCCGAAGAGCACCTGGACGGCCAGTGGGGCCGTCACCGCGAGACCCACGCCGACCACGACCCCGTAGAGCGACTGCAACCGGACGCTGAACAGATAGCCGCGACGCAGTCGCTCCGGGTCGGATCGGGTGCGCGTGAACAGAGGGAACGTCACAGAGAGAAGGACGAAGAAGACGTTGAGGATGACCAGTTCGGGGAGCTTGAACGCGAATGTGTAGTACGCCAACTGTTCGGCACCCAGTTGTCGGCCGATGATGAGGTAGTCGGCATCGAAGACGAACTTGCCGAGGAGGGACGCACCGGCTACCGGGACGCCATAGGCCAGGACAGCGCGGACGTCCGACCGGGTGGTACGCCACAGCAGGGCATCGGGGCGTGTGGGAAGAACGATCCACGAGACCACGGCGGCGGTCGTGCTACCGACGACCGCTCCCCATGCGATCGCCCAGGCGCCGGCACCCGCAACAGCCAGCCCGATGGACGTCGCCCCCGTGGCCACCGCGCTGACGACTCTCGCCACGGTGATCCGCGAGAAGTGCAGGTCACGACGGAGCAACGCCTCGGGCACGGAACCGACCGAGGCTGCGAGCAACGAGACGGCACACAGTCGAACCAGGGGTGCGACGTCCGGACGCTGGAAGAACACGGCCACGAGCGGCGCGGCCACGATCGCGACGGTCACGAGGAGCGCCCCGACCAGCAGGGCGCACAACGTCGCGGCTCGGACGGTCGCAGGAGTCCGCGGGAGGTACACCAGCGCCTGCGCCACCCCGGCGTCCGCCACGGTCTGGGCGTAGGTGACGAACACCAGGGCGAGGGCGACTAGGCCGTACTGCTCAGGCGCGAGCAGTCGAGCGAGGACGACGGTCGTGACGAGGACGGCTGCCTTCGACAGCGTGAAAGCGAGCCCCTGCCACAGTGCGCTCCTGGCACCTGCCCTGCGTAGGTCGTCCTGCGCGGGGGCATCCTGGGTAGCCGACTACCTCACCTCCTGGCCGGACGTCCTCGGGGACGCCGGGTCACTATAGGGGCGCGCCGGCGCATCGACCATCACGGCGGCTCGCCAGGAACCCGTGACGGCACGAGGCCCGCCCTGCGACCGTCGGCGAGGACGCTCTGGTCGGGTCCCGTCGAGGGTCGGCGCGGGTTTCCCGGTCCGCCCCTCGAGGGGCATGGGCCACCGGACGTCATCCGATCGATCCGGGTGAGGCTCGGACTCAGCTGTCCTGTCCGGTGGCAGACAGACGACGGGGCTGCCCGTGCCGCCTCCTGCTCGACCTCACTCGCCGGAAGAACCGCTGAGGGACGGCTCCCTCCCTGGTCCCAGGGTTCCCCGCGGCACTCCTCTCGTAGCCGTAGCCGTAGCCGTATGCGGCGGCCAACTCGTCCTGCGGCGGCAGCATGTTGAGTATCACGCCGAGCGTCGTGGCCCCCACTCGCGAGAGCGCGGCCGCAGCCTGCTGCAGCTGGTCCCTCCTCGTGCAGCCGAACCGGACGGACAGCAGGACGCCGTCCAGTGCGGGAGCGAGCCCGATGGCGTCAGCCACCGGGAGGAGAGGGGGCGCGTCCATGATCACGAAATCGCCTGTCCCGCGGAGCTTCTCGACGAGCCTCGCCATGTTGCTCGAGGCGAGCAGCTCACCGGGGTTCGGCGGTGTGGGACCAGCCGCAACCACCGACAGGCCCTCACCGTAGGTCTGCTTCACGTCGTCGATGTCCGCGGTTCCCGCGAGAACGTTGGTCAGCCCGACACCCCCGACCAGACCGAGGTAGCTGGTCACCTGCGGCCGTCGCAGATCGGCGTCGACCAAGGTCACCCGCTGTCCAACGTCGGCGAGCGCCAAGGCCAGGTTGACGACGACGGTCGTCTTCCCCTCCGACGGCAGCGCGCTGGACACCATGATCACTCTCGGCGGCGCGTCGACGTTGAGGAACTGGAGATTGGTACGGAGCTGGCGATAGTCCTCCGCCGTCCGGCGGTTCCCGCGACGGTCGGCGATGTGCCTCTTCTCGAGGTGGGCGTCACGGACGACGGTGCCGATCACGGGAGCGCCCACGAGCGATGCTGCCTCGTCCAGGGCCTTGACGGTCCGATCCAGACGCACGCGGGTGACCGCGAGGCCGATCCCCACGAGCAGTCCGATGGCGACGCCCAGGGCGGCGTTGCGACGCGGCCGCGGTGCCACCGGGGTGGCCGGCGCCTCGGGACGCTCCGTGACCGTGACCTTCACCGGAGAACTCCCCCCGCCGTCGGGGGTCTCCAACTCGGACACCAACTGAGGGAACTCCTGCCCCAGCACTGTCGCGACGCGCTGCGCCTGTTCCGGCGACGGGTCCGAGATCGAGACATCGATCAGCACGGTGTTCGAGGCCGCAGTCGCCGACATCCGCTGCACGAGCTCTTCAGGCCCCATGTCGAGGTTGAGGCGGTCAACGACCCGTCCGGCCAACTCGTCGCCGGTGAGGAGCCGGACGTAGGACGTGACCCGCTCCTGGGAGAACTGGCTGCCCTGGTAGGCCTCTGACGTGGACGCGGAGCCGGTGGTCGAGACGAAGAACTGTGTGGAGGACACGTACACCGGAGTCTGGAGCAGACTCCCCCCCAGCCCGGCAGCTCCGCCGAAGAGCATCCCGATGACGAGCAACCACCACCCTGAGCGGAGGGCGGCGAGTACTCCTTGGAGGTCCATGTCGCTCCAGTCCGTCCTCTACACCGTCCGTCATGGCAAGCAGGAGCCCGAATGGAGGGACCCTAGGTCATCGCTGTCGGACTTGGCGATCTGCAGGCTGCGGGCAGTCACCGTCGTGGTGGACCCCCGATCTCGGCCTCGGTGGCGTGGGCCGGGTCCCTGACGGGCCGCGCCCAGCGCGGTTCAGCTGCGGGGCGAGCGGTCAGTACTCGATGCCGGCGTTGTCCGCGGAGTGCTGGCGGTTCAGCGTGACCCCTGACTCCACGGAGTCGGGTCCGGTGAACGTGGCTCCGGTGAAGTCGTTGCTCTCGAAGACCACGAGGTGGCCGTCCCCGCCGCCACCGGTGGCTCCAGCCCTCAACTTCCGGGCGAAGGTCCCGCTGACCGACATGTCGCGGACCAGCAGTCTGCCCACGGTCGAGTCCGTCCGGATCATCGCCTGCGACTCCGCCAGATCGCCCGCATCCAGGATCGCGTCACCGCGGATCACCATGATGGCGGGAGCGCCGTCCTTGACCCAGTAGAGGTCCTGGGCGACCTGCCCTCCGGCAGGATCGAAGTGATAGCTGTTGTCAGTGAACCTGACCACCGCCCCTGGATGCGACTGGTAGGTCATGACGCCGATCTTCTGGTCAGCCGGGTTGCCGGCGGTCCACTCGACCCGGCAGTCCCTGACGTTGAGAGCTCCCAGGGGCGGTTTCACCACGTTGTTGTTGTAGACGACGAACGGGATGGCTCGACCACTGGCGTTGTTGGCCGTGTAGACGAACGTGCAGTTGTCGACCGTGATGTTGCGGGCCCCGGTCAGATAACAACTGGTGTTGTACAGGACTACGTCGCGGATGGTGACGTGGTCAAGGGGAGTGGCCCCGACCGGCTCGATGTCGATGAACCCGTCCGCGCTGTGCCCTGGCAGGTCCGCGGTGAAGGCCCGGCCGTTCGAAACGTGGACGGTGGCGCCGGGAGCGGTCCTTGTGGCGACAGCCGACACGATGGCCCCTGTCCGGCCGTTGAAGCCGGCGTCGTAATCGAAGTCGGTGAGAGAGAACCGACCGGCGTCCGGCACGTACAACGACCCGTCGAGGACTTCAGGGTCGTCTCCCTGGGAGGTCCAACGGATCCGGTGCGCCGAGAAGTCCCTGGGAAGTGCATAGGTGAGCTTGGGAGAGCACGCGTACACCGTCACGTGCTCGAGGCGCAGGTTGGTGCAGTCACGGAAGACGGAGAACAGGTTCGCGTCCGGTGCGGTGATGGAGAGGTCCCGCAACGTGACGTCGCGGAGCCCGTTGATGGCGGAGGAGGTCTCCGACCACGGCCCGGCGTAGGCGAACTTGAGCGTGGCCCCGTGTCCGACGATCCGACCCCTGAACCCCGTCTCGCTGATCGCGTCACGCGCGCCGATGACGTACGTGGCCCCACTCCGCAGGTGGACGTCCCGCCGTCCCACACACAGCGCCGCGAGCGTCGCCGAGTCGTCCTCACCCGAGGGTTCGGGTGCGGTCACCGCCAGGCCCTGGTTCGCGGGTTGCCTCGGGCTCGGAGCGTCGGCGACCCGACTGTCCAAGCCGATGACGACCCCACCGGCCGCGAGCACGCCCGCACCGACGACCCCTCCGCGCAGGAGGCGGCGGCGACTGAGCGACGAGCGCTGAACACGGTGGCCCTCACCGTCCCATCCTGCACCGATCCCGGCCATCTCTCCATGATGCCGCCGTCCTGGACGAGCGGTTGGCACACCGCTGTACGGCAGAGGTCACTCCAGTGGGCGGGGCACGGTGTTCAGCAAGGCTCGGCGCACCTCGGACCGGGTCCCCCAGCCATTCCGCAGATACGCTGACCGGCGATGGGACACCGGGTGGCGATGCGACGTCGGGACGCGGCGTGGCTGGTCCTCACTGCGGTGATCGCCACGATGCTCGGTGTGGCGCTCGTCCTCCAGCCCCTCCTCGGTGCCGCCGCAGTCGGGCTCCTCGTCGTGGCCGGCTGGCTGCAGCTGTGCCACAGGTGGCCGGGGCTCGCACTCACCGTGATCATCGCCATCGTCGTCTTCAGCTCTCACGTCTTCGCCCTGGCGCACGTCGCGGGAGTCCCGAGCTCGCTCATCCGCCCCATGATCGGCGCGAAGGACCTGCTCGCCTGGACCCTCCTGGCGGTGCTGGCGCTCAGGACCATGCAGCAGAAGCGGCAGGCCTGGGCGGTTCCGCTCCTCGTCGGCGCCTTCCTGAGCCTCTGCGCCGTGGTGTACGTGCTGTTCGACTCTCCCGCTCCCCTGGCGGTGCAGCTGGCCGCCATGCGGGGTGCCTCGCTACCCGTCCTGGCGCTGGGCTGCGTGGCCCTGCTCAGCCGGGACGAGCGGCGGCGTGTCGCTGTGGCGTCCGTCTACGTGGTGCTGGCCGGTGCGGTGTACGCCCTCGTCGAGCTGGCCTTCCCGCGGTCCTTCGTCTCCGAGACGGTCGGCGTGGGACGGTACTGGGTCGAGGTCAAGGACCAGCCCCTCTTCGTCGATCCGGTGACCGACCTGCCGGGCAACTTCTTCACGTCCGCGGGCTTCCCTCGACTGACCGGCACCTTCGGCGACCCCTTGTCCGCCGGTGAGGTGCTCGGTTCAGCTCTCGTCCTCGCCGTTGCCCACCGGTCGGCCTTGCGGTATCCACACCTCGTCATCCTGCCGATCACGGCAGCGCTGCTGCTCACCTTCACCAGGAACGGCTGGTTGCTGGCCGCGGCGGGGCTCACCGCGCTGGCCGCTCTCCGGTACGGCGTCGGCCGGACACTGCTGAGGGTGGCAGCAGCCGTGGTCGCGCTCCTGCTCGTGACCGCGGTGGTCCGGCCCCTGGGCGACTACATCGGGAAGATCCTGAGCGGCGAGGACGCATCGACCTTGGGACACTACTCAGCCCTCGAGTACAGCTTGCAGCTGTTCCAGTCCTTCCCGTTCTTCGGGTACGGGTGGGGCACCGGAGGGTCGGCCGCCCTCAACTCCTTCGCCGAGGCGGTCACGGCCGAGAACGCCTACGTCGCCGTCCTGACCCAGACGGGCTGGCTCGTCGGCACGATGCTGGGGATCCTGATCCTCGGGCTGGGCCACCAGGCTGTGCGCGGCCAGCCGCTGGCCGCGGTCGGGGCGACAGTCCTCCTCGTACAGGCCGTGACCGCATTCATCAGCGAGAACGTCCTGACCTTCAACGCGGGGTTCTTCCCGTTCCTGACGGCGGGGCTGGTCGCTGCGGCAGATCCGGTCCGCGAACTGATCGAGCGCCCGTTCCCGCTCGCTGCCCATGGCCGGAGTTCACCGGAGGGCCGGTCGTCGCCCCGGACGAGGCCGGTCGGTCGGTGGACACCCGCGTCCCCTGCCGGCACCTGACGCCGGGCCGACCCAGCGCTCGAGGCGTCGCACCGGTCGATCGGCGCATGCACGGGGGTGCACCCCGGATCTCGATCAGGCCCGCTCGCTCGACACCCGGCCCGGCCGCGTCTGTTCCAGGAGGGACCGCGCGAAGGCGGCTGCTGGCAGGACGTATCTGGGCAGCACTCGACTCGGGTCGAGCGCCATGCGCCAGAAGCCCTCGAGGCACAGTCGGCGGACGATGGCCGGCGCCCGCCTCTGGTGGCCGCTCAGGAAGTCCACCGCGCCCCCGAGGCAGAGGATCACCCCGTGCGGTAGGTGGTGCGCCAGGCGCATCCCGAAGACCTCCTGACGGGGGGCGCCGTAGGCCAGCACGAGGACGTCGACGCCTTCCCGGCGGGCACGTTCCGCGAGGTGCTCGGCCAGCGACTCGGACAGCGAATAGTGCTGGGCATCGTCGATGACCCGCATGTCCACGCCCGGGTGGACAAGCCGACAACGCCGGACCGCCTCCTCGGGACCCCGACCACCGATGATGCCGATGCGGATGTGCTCCCCGGCCGCACCGGCTACCACGTTCCGGAGGAGGTCACTGCCGGTGACCCGAGGGACGATCCGTCGGGTCGCGATGCTCCCCAGGACGGCCACCGGCCACCCATCAGCCAGGACGAGGCTGGCACGCGCGCAGGCGCGGCGGAACTCCGGATGCCGCTCCCACACGAGGTACATGGACAGATTGGGCGTCACCACGAGGTGTGTCGCCTGCCCCGCGGAGGCCCACCGCAGCACCGTCTCGCAGGCGGCGCGCGGGCTGATGAGGGACACGTCGAAGTAGCCCACCCGCTGGCGGCGGACCGGAGTGTCAGCCATTGCGCCTTGCACTGGCGTACGCGGCGCCGGCCTGCCGCGCGGTGTCGGCCCAACTCCTCGCCCGGGCAGCCAAGACCGCGGACGTGGGCGGAGACCCACCTGCCGCGGCTGCTCGTAGCCCTCGAGCGATGCTCGCGGGGTCCAGGGGGTCGACGAAGATCCCTGCTCCATCCGACACCTCTCGGAAGACGTCGAGGTCCGAGCACACGACCGTTGTGCCCTGTGCGAGCGACTCGAGGATGGGCAGCCCGAACCCCTCGTAGAGGGACACCAGGACCGTCGCCGATGCCCCGGCGTAGAGCCCCGCCAGCATGTCGTCGTCGACGTCCGACAGCAATGAGGTGCCCGCCGGCATCTCACCCCAGGCCCTCCTGCCGACGAGCACGAGGTCGTGGCTCTCCGCCAAGCCGGAGATCCGGAAGGCCTCCACGAGGCGATCGATGTTCTTCCGCGGCTCGATCGCTGCCACCGACAGGAGGTATGGGCGGTCCCTCGCTGGCCGCCGGCCGGGTTCGCAGATCGGCAGGTCGGAGGCGAGCGACGCGACGAAGAGGCGATCAGCCGGAACCCCGAAGGAGGACTGGACCTCCCGTGCCACGGCCTCGCTCACGGTCAGGATGGTGGTGCATCGCACGGCTGTCTCGGCCCACTTGCGGTACACCGCTCGTCCGAGCCGCGATGCCGTCTCGGGGTACTTCCACCACGTCAGGTCGTGGAGCGTGTACACCAACCGGCGTCCCAACGCCAGGCTGACGGCCGGCGGCGGAGGGAAGGTCGGGTAGTGGACCGGCGTCCCGGCGTGCCCACGGACGACGATCGAGGGCTGCACCACGTTGGCCGCCGGCAGGATGGGCTCCCCGCGCCATCGCGGCCCGACGTAGTCGACGACCCGGAACTGATCGTGCAGTGCGCTCCGCAGGCTCCGGCTGTAGCGCTCCCACCCGGAATGCCGGCTGGCCACGGCTGATCTGGCGTCGAAGACCAGGTCAGCGGCGGCGCTCAACCAGACCTCCGACTGCTGCACCCGGATCCCGCTGGAGCCGCCGCACGGCGACGATGCCGGCCATCAGGCCCTGCACCGAGCGCGTGAACTTCTTGAGTCGGTAGCGCCTCTCTCTGAGCAGCGGCCTCCCCAACAGGCGCAACGTCTCGAGCACCCCTGGGCCGACCAGCATGGCCGTCAGGCTATGGTGGGCGGTCGACCAGCTCACCACGAGCCGGTTCCGCTGTGCATAGAAGAAGAACATGTCCAGCCGGTCATCGACCGATCCGCCCTGCTTGTGCCACAGACGCGCGCCCCCGACCACCAGCATGGGGATCCCCATCTGGACGGCCCGCATACTGAGGTCGACGTCCTCCCAGTAGAGGAACAGATCCTCGCGGAAGCCGCCGAGGCGTCGGAAGGTGTCCACGCGCGTCATCAGCGCCGTACCGGTGAGGAAGCTCGCCGGTCGCGTGGCTTCATCCAACGTCTCCGTCGGCGCCCGGTACCCGAGGTGCTCCGGACGACCGCGGCGTGCATCCAGGCGGCCTCCGCCGAACCAGACCTGTTCGTCGGGGGGCCGTCCGGATGTGATCACCGGAGAGACGAGGGCGTCGGGGTTCTGCTGGAGCACCGCTTGGAGACGCGTCAGGCAGCCATCGCGGACCTCGACGTCAGGGTTGAGGATCCACACGGTGTCGCAGCCCAGCCGCTGCGCTTCCCTCACCCCCTGGTTCACGCCTGGGCCGAAGCCCGTGTTCCGCGGGGACTCGAGGACGCGGACGCGCGCGTCGTCACGTGCGATCTCGGTGAGCTTCGCCCGCTCGCACCCGCTCTCGGTGTCGTTGTTGACGATCACGATCCGCGACACCTCCGGCGCGGGAGACACTGTCGCCAGGCACCCGCGAACGAGGTCCGCCGACCTGTAGTTCACGATCACGATCGCGAGCTGCGACATCTCTCCCCCTCTCCAGGAGCGCGTGCAGGGCTCCGGCGCGCACCACACGACCCGGCCGATGGCGGTGGACCGGCGGTCGTCCTGGTCGCAGCCGGGCGGTCACCGCCCCCGACACGAGCTCAGCCGGACCTGTGGTGCCAGTGACCAGCGGAGCCTGCCACGCTGCAGGTCCCTGCGGGCCACCACTACGGGCCGGGTGACGTCCCGCGCCGTGGTGTAGCTCGCGGCCGTGAGGAGGTTCTACGAGTTGGACTATGACGCGATCAGTGCCGGCTGCGCCACCTCCTCGTCGAGTTGGTTGAGCAGGGCCATGGAGCCTTCGGAGAGGTAGCGGCGGTCGCTCACCTGCCATTCATCGTGCGCCTCGACCAGGACCGCGCCGGCGAGGCGGAGCAGGGCGGCGGGGTTGGGAAAGACGCCGACGACGTCGGTGCGCCGCTTGATCTCCTTGTTCAGCCGTTCCAGTGGATTGGTCGACCAGATCTTCTTCCAGTGGCTGACCGGGAAGCCGGTGAAGGCCAGCAGGTCGTCTTGGGCCTCCCGCAGCATGGCCTCGACCTGCGGGACTGGCGGCCGAGCATGCCGGCGATGACGTCGAACTGGGCATGCACGTGCTCGGCGTCGGGCTGGGCGAAGATCGTGCGGATCGCGGCGGCGACCATCTCGGCGTTGCCCTTAGGCACGCGGGCGAGCACGTTGCGCATGAAGTGCACCCGGCAGCGCTGCCAACTGGAGCCCAGCAGCACCGCGGCGATCGCACTCTTGAGGCCGGTGTGGGCATCGGAGATGACCAGCTGGGTGCCGGCCAGGCCGCGGGCCTTGAGCGAGCGCAGGAACGCGGTCCAGAAGGCTCCGTCCTCGGAGTCACCGACGGCGAAGCCGAGCACCTCCCGGTGGCCGTCGGCGGCTACTCCGGTGGCGATGACCACGGCCTGGGAGACCACTCGGCGGTTGACCCGGGCCTTGCAGTAGGTGGCGTCGAGGAAGACGTAGGGGAACGCCTGGTCGGCCAGGGAGCGGTCCCGGAAGGCACTGACTTCGGCGTCGAGGTCGGCGCAGATCCGGGACACCTCGGGCTTGGAGATGCCGGTGTTGGCGCCCAGCGCGCGGACCAGGTCGTCCACCTTGCGAGTCGAGACGCCGTGCAGATAGGCCTCTATCACCACCGCGAACAGCGCCTGGTCGATCCGGCGGCGGCGTTCCAGCAGCGACGAGCCGGCCCGCAGCTTGGGGATCCGCAGCTCCAGTCCCCGGCGGTCGTGGTCAGCGTGCGGGCCCGGTGCCCGTTGCGCTGGGCGGTGCGGTTCTCGGTGCGCTCGTGCGGGCCGGCGCCGATCACCGCGGTGAGCTCGGCTTCGATCAGCGCCTGGTAGAGCGTCTTGGTGGCGGTACGGATGCGGTCGTCGACGTGGGCGAGCTTGAGTGCCTCGAGCAGTTCGAGCAGGGCAGACTGGTCCAGGGCCATCGCGTGGCCTTTCTCCTACGTGTTCCTTGGCGGGTTCACGCAGAAGATCCACGCGGTGGCCTCTTGCAGGCCAGCACCACGCCGACGAGCTCAGGACCTCCGACCAGCTACACCACTTCTTGGGACGTCACCACGGGCCGTCCCACCATTCGGGCCGCGCATGTCAGGACGGCGGAACCGGTTGCACGCGCGGTAGGGGAGCCGGACAGAGCACCGGGTGGCGACCCATGCGTCCCAATCCGCGTAGGTGTGACCAAGACGCTCAACGAGCCGCCGGTTCCATGGCATCCTTCGGCCGTGTCAGGTCGCACACGGCGACAGATCGGCATCAGCGAGACCAACTGCGACATCTGCGGAACCAGGGGTCTCCCGGTGTTCGAGTCGCGCATCACTCGGCGCGGGTTGGCCTTGATCAACCCGTGGTGGCACCAACACCGGCGCACCTACGAGCAGTGCCCCGCGTGCGGGATGAAGTACCGGCTCAAGGCAGGGCGCCGGGTCTGAGCTGCTCCCGTGTGGTCGAACCGTCGGGAGCCGGTCCACGACGTCGCCGGGCACCCGGCGAGGTCGCTGGTCCTGCCGAGTGGTCACCCACCGTTACCGGACCTGCGCATCAGGCCCTCATAGAGCTCCTGCAGCCTTCGAACGAACGCGGCTTCCGAATACCGCTGCCGGACGATGTCCGTGACGTGCGCCCGACGCCCCACCTCGACGCCCCCGCGGAGGGCGCGGACGACCCCCTCGGCGAACGCGGCAGGATCGTCCGCGATGGCCGCGGCCTCCGCAGCCTCGGGGATCCCTTCGGCACCGACCGTCGTCGTCACCACAGGGAGCCCCCATGACAGAGCCGTGATGGTCTTGAACTTCACCCCGGCCCCCTTCAGGACAGGGATGACGACGACATCCGCCTGTTGGTATGCCTCGTCGAGGTCGTCGCGGTAACCCCACAGGACGACGTCGTCCCGGCCGGTCGCACTGCGGCGGAGGTCGGCACTCGGGCCGGCGCCGGAGATGTGGAACTGGGCGCTTGCCTCGGCGCGTCGCACCCGCGGCCAGACCTCACGCAAGAACCAGTGCACCGCTTCCTCGTTCTCCGGCCGGTACAGGGCCCCGACGAAGGCCACCACCTGAGGCATCCCCGCGGGTCGGACACGAGCACGTGCGGACGGCGCCGCCGCCACGGGCGGTGCCACCACCTCGGTGACGACGTCAGGGGCGATCTGGTGCACCAGGGCGGCGTCCTTCTCGCTGAACGTGATCACGACGTCGAGCCCCGCGAGTACCCGCCTCTCGTGCACGCGCACCCAGCGTCGATAGGCTCGCCGAATCGGCTCGGGCAAGGGCAGGGAGGAGACCCGGCGATCCTGGCGCTGTGAGATGACGTCGTGCGCGATCCCCACCAGGGGAACCTCGCCAGCGAATTCCCTGACCACCGTGGCGAGGCCGAAGGTGTCGGTCCACTGGAACTCGACCAGATCCGCCTCGCGCAGGCGGCACTGGAGTGAGACGTCCCGCCGGATGTGATCGGCCAGGGCCCGGCTCGGCGTGACGGCCGTCAGCTTCCGGATCACCCGCCAGCCCAACTGCCTCACTGTCCACCTGTTGTACGGTCGGGTCAGCGACACACCGACCCGATCCGGACGTGGCCGCATCGCCACCGCGCGATCGTTGGCGGCCGAGTTCTCCGCCACCAGGAGGACGGGCCACCGATCAGCCAGCGCCGTCGTGTGGCGCAACACGTACTCCCCGCCGGCGTGGTCGATGCCGGGGTACGGGATCGCCCAGGTGAAGGTGACGATCACCGGCGAGGACCCGTTCGCGCGTCCAGTTCGCCATCGACCTCGCTGACGGGGAGGCCTGCGCCGGTGAGAGCCTTCGTCGGCTCGGCGACGTCACCGCGCCTGCTGCTCCACGTCGTGTCCGGCCCGAGTTCCCCCCGGGCGACACCGTGATGCCATCCGGAGCGATGGGCTGCGTCACTGCACACGCGGCCATGATCGCTCCTCGCGTGGGCACACCGGCACCGAAGGCCGTGACCGTGACCGCACGTGTCCTGTCCACCGGGCTGTTGAGCAGCACGGTGAGGGATCGAGTCGGGCACGGCAGTTCTCCGAGGGCGAGTCGTACTGATGGGACAGGGACAAGTGGGTCCGGGGCGCGATGGAGGGGCCGCGTCCGGTCGATACCCGTGTGGCTCGACCCTTCGGCCAGTCGAGCTCATGCGCCGACCTGTCCCGGCAGACGATCGAACAGCAGGTCGCCGCGATGCGACAGGGGCGGACGGACGTGTCGGCGGCTGTTCACCGGTGACCGGATGACCTGTGCACCTGCCCCGGAACCCGTCATGCGCTCCCCGTCCTGGACGCCCTAGCGTCGCGGCGTGCGCCTTCTCTTCGTCTGCACGGGCAACGAGTGCCGCTCGCCCATGGCGGAGGGCCTCGTCCGGGCCTGGGCTCGCGATGCGCTCGGTGAGCAACCCGGGAGGGCCGACGTCCAGGTCTCCAGCGCCGGACTGGCCGCGACACCCGGTCGGCCGATGGCCGCGGAGTCTGCAGCTGCGGTGTCCCGGTACGGCGTCCGCACCGACGACTTCCGTTCCCAGGCCCTCCTGCCGCGGATGGCGGACGAGGCGGACCTCGTGCTGACGATGACCCGCGAGCAGCGCCGAGGGGTCCTGGAAGGCACTCCCAGGGGGCTGCGTCGGACCTTCACGCTCCGGGAGGCCGCGGAGCTGCTGGTCCGCGCCGATCTGTCGGGTCTCTCGGACACGACCCGGAGCGATCGCGCCGCCCACCTGGCGAGGCGTCTCGACGCGGCGCGGGGCAGCGGACCACCGGCGGACGAAGACATCGTCGACCCGATCGGTCAGCCAGCACCGGTCCACCGAGAGGTGGCCGAGGCGATCGTCACGGCGCTCCGCCCGCTGGCTGACGTCCTCCTCAGCGGCGTACGGCCCGGCCCGCCCTCCGGAGCAACTCGGGCGCGTGACTCTGCACCGAGGCCGTGGCCTGCTCCGCCCGCGGCGGGCCGAGCGGACGGTGTCAGATGACGTCGGCGAAGGACCGTTGTGCGCGGTCGAAGTACCAAAGTCCAGTGAGCAGGACGAGCAACGTGCTCGCGGAGGAGACAGCCAGGGACCAACCCGGCCAGGCTGCCCCCAGCAGCGCCCAGCGCCCCAGTTCGATCACCCCGGCCATCGGGTTCACCGCATAGACGAGCTCGTGCCAGCCGGTGAAGAGCGTGGACGGATACGCGACCGGGCTCGCGAAGAACCACAGCTGCATGGCCGGGCCGACGGCGTGCTGGACGTCCCTGAAGCGGACGTTGAGCGCAGAGAGCCAGAGTCCGATCCCCATCGTGGTCGCTGCCAGCAGCAGCAACCACGCGACCGCCCCGAGCAGCTGCAGCCCGGGGAAGACCCGGAAGTAGGCCATGGTGGCGACGACGAGAGCCAAGGAGATCCCCAGGTCGACGGCCGGTGACAGCAGGCAGGCAGCCGGCGCCGTGACGCGGGGGAACCTCACCTTCGTCACCAGGCTCACGTTGCTCACCAGCGCAGTGCTGGCCGCCTCCACGGAGCTCGAGAAGTACGTCCACGTCACTATGCCGACGAGCGCGAACAGCGGGTAGGGGACGCCTTCGGCGCTGATGCCGGCGAGGCCGTTGCGCACCACGGTGAACACCACCACGCTGGCCACCGGCTGGATGAGGACCCAGAGCACGCCGAGTGCAGCCTGTCGATACCGGAGCTTCAGGTCACGCAGCGCCAGGTACCCGACCAGCTCCCTCGACCGCCAGAGGACCCGCCACGGCGGCCCCAGGGACAGGCCGCGCGGGGTGTTCTCCTGCCACGGCTCCGGCTCGACAGCTGAGACGTTGGACATTGCGTGCAGACTAGGAAGACGTTGCATCAGTTCGTCGGCCCACCACCGCGGAATCGTCCCGTAGATCGTGCGCGCGGCGTCGCCCACGGCTCCGGGCTGGACGAGGAGCCTGAGGTGGTGGATCGCGGCTCCGCTCGGGTGCACGCCTGCCAGCGCCTACGGACTCGCCACGAACACCGCGCCGACATCCACCTCGGACGACGTCAGCCGGCCCATGCCCTCGTCCGCTGTCGCCGACTCCCGGTCGTCCCGGACGACTGGTGTGCCGATCCGGGGTGGCGCGCGCTCCCACCCGCCGACGCGCCGGGGAGAACACGGCGTCGGTCCCGCTCCCGCGACCTCGGTGTCCTACGAGCGGTCGTCCCAGGCGGGTGACGGACGGTGACATGCCGGAGGGCCGCCCTCCGCCGCTGCGGTACGGGCGCCGATCAATTGCGCCGGGGGACCCGGATGCCTGATCCGATCTCCACCGTGTCACCCAACCGCCGCAGGCGCCGTCGTCGGGCAAGGCCAGGTGCGACAACGGCGAGCAGCGCGCCCAGGCGAGTACGCAGCCGTTCCTGTCGGCCGACGAACACCGCGAACGCATGCCTCCGCACATCACGCCCGTTCTCGCCCAGGCTGTGCGCGAGCAGCCGCCACCGGCGCTCACCGTGTGCACGGATCCGCGCACGGGCGAGGACCTCCCGCTCGTGCCGGTCGAGGTCCGTGCGCGCGGTGGCGCGGTCCAGCACCTGCAGCCGGGCCTCGGTCATCCGGACCGGGTCAGAGCTGAGCGTGCCGTACGTCAGGCGGTAGCGAGCGAGAGGGGCATCCACCAGCCCCACTGGGGAGCCGTCCAGCACCATGCGCTGCCAGAACTCCCAGTCCGCGGTGATCGAGAGGGACTCGTCGAAGCCGCCGACCTCGAGCCAGCGCTTGCGAGGCACCGCACACATCCCCAGGATGAAGTTCCGGTCCAGGATCGCGACACGTTGGTCGTCCGCCGGGAACGACCAGTCCGAGTGATAAGCCCGGCGCACCGGGACGCCGTCGGCCTCCACGATGGCGTCCGTGGTGATGACGTCGAGGTCCGGTCGCTCCTGCGCGAACCAGGCCAGGGCCTCGAGCCGACGCGGGTGGAAGACGTCGTCGGCGTCCAGCACGACCACGTAGTCGCCTCGTGCGGCGGCGACGGCGGCGTTCTTGGCGGCCGACTCGCCCCGGTTGGGCTGGCGCACCACGCGCACGGTGTCCCCGAGGCTCGCCAGCACGTCCGCGGTGCCGTCGATCGACCCGTCATCGCAGACCACGACCTCCAGCGGCGGGTGCGTCTGCTCCAGGGCCGACGCGACAGCCGCCGCGATGGTGGCCTCCGCCTGGTGTGCCGCGATGACGACCGAGAAGCTGGGTGGCCCGGCTGCCCGGTTGACCCCGGCCGCTGCCGGCGGCGGTGCCAGAACCGGCCACGGACCCCCCGCGGGGACGGCCGCGACCTGGGCGTCCGACGGAACGGCGGACCCGCCCTCCTCCCCCGGCCGGGGTCGGCCCCATGGACGCCGCAGGGATCGCTCCGCCCGCCGGGACAGGATCTCGTGGTGGAGCGCCTCGAACGACCGCGTCATGGCCTCGACGGTGAAGCGCCGTGCGGCTTCCGCCGCCGCAGCAGCAGCGAGTCGGCGGCGGAGCGCCGGATCGGTACCCAGCCGGTTCAACGCTGCGGCGAGACCCGCGGGGTCCTCGACCTCGACGAGCAGTCCCGTCTCCTCGTGACGCACCGCGTCGGGGATCCCGCCCACCGGGGTCGCGACGACTGGGACGCCGCCGAGCATGGCCTCCAGGACAACCAGGGGCAGGCCCTCCCACCGGCTCGGTACCGCCAGCACGTCGAAGGAGCGCATCAGGGTGGGGGCCTCGTCTGACCAGCCGGCCATCGTGACGCGCCCTTTCAGGCCGAGGTCGGTCGCCAGCGCCTCGAGGGCCTCCCATTCGGGGCCGTCCCCGATGAGCACGAGGTGGGCGGCCGGCAGGTCCGCGATCGCCCGCATGAGCACGTCGAAGCCCTTCTGCCGGTCGAGCCGGCCGACGGCCCCGACCACCAGCCGACCCGGGGGAGCCGCCACGGGCAGGGGCGACCCCCTCGGGGTGGGTACCCCGTTCCACACGACACGGACCCTGCCCGGTGGCAGGCCGAGGACCTGCTCCAGTGGGCGTGCCGACCCGGCGCTGACCCCCACGACGGCAGTAGTCCGCGTGGCGTTGAACCGCACGATCCGGGCGAGGCGAGGCCCCGGACTGGGCATGGGTAGGTGCACGACCGCCACGGTGGGGGTGTGCCGCAGTGTCGTCGCTCCGAGGACTGTGTACGGGTCCGCGTACGGCACGGAGAGGTTCAGGTGCACGAGATCGGCTCCGGCTCGCGCCATGGCCCGTCGATGCGCCCTGGCCGCGGCCAGGTCCCACCGCCCCCGGACGGGGGGCAGGACGGTGTGGGTGATGCCCGGGCGTCGCGCCGCGAGGCGCTCCAGCACGGTGTCGTCGACCCCGAGCAGCCGGACCTCGTACCGGTCGGACAGCGTGGTCAAGAGGTGTCCGAGCACGATCTCGGCGCCACCCCATTCCGTCGCCCCGCAGTAGACCAGGAGCCGCACTGGGTACAGATGGCTCATCGGGCGGCGGCCCCCTCGTGAGGATCCTGGTGGCGGCCGACGACTACGCGTGGCCGGGTCGCTGAGGGTATCGCCAGCAGCTGCTATGGGTATTGCGATGCTCTTGCACCACCGCGACCGTCCACCTCCTCGTCGCGCGGACCCGGCCGTACCGCGATCAGCAGTGCAGCCACCGGAGCTCCGTCTCAGCGGGATGGTGGTGGTGACCGCCGGCTCAGAGGTGCGGTCGTCGGCGTCCCGCGTGACGTGCCGATCATCGCCGTCGGCTCCGTCCCCGGTCAGCCGAGCCGGAACGTCACCGACGGAAGGTGTCCTCGGGTCCCCATTCACAGAGTCGCAGTCGCCGTGCGTCATCGTTCAACCCGTCCACGCGCGCCAGGACGTCGACGTTGTCGGCCGCGGCGTGCAGGAACCGCCCCGACCACTGGTCGAGCTGTCCTTCTGCGATCGCGACGACCCACCTGACCACGAGATCGGGGTCGGTCCAGTCCGTCTTCCCCCGCCACATGGCCATCGAACGGGTCATGTCGGTCTCGACCACGCCGGGCGCCAGGTCGAAGACCCTCACACCGGTACCCGCCAGGGAGCCGGCCAGCGCCTCGGTGATCCGCATCAGGCCGGTCTTCGCCACCGAGTACGCCGAGTACTCGGGCCTCGCGCGCAATCCCGAACCGCTGGCCAGGTTGACGATGCTGCCGCTGCTACGGGCGACCATGGTGGGGACCACCGCACGGCTGACCAGAAGAGCCCCCCGCACATGGCTCTCCACCACGTCCCACCACTGGTCAGGGTCGGCCTCCCACAATGAGACCTCCGCTGCGTCGACTAGGCCGGCGTTGTTCACCAGCAGGTCGATCGGGCCGCACTCCTCCTGCACCCGCGCCATGGCTGCCTCCACCGCGGCGCGATCCGTGACGTCAGCCGGAACCGCGAGGGTTCGTCCCCCCGTGACATCGGCGACCTCGGCCATGGCCCGGGTCAGTCGCTCCCCTCCGCGAGCCACTCCGGCGACGGTGACGCCTCGGACTGCCAACCCCTCCGTCAGACGACGTCCGATGCCTGCCGACGCACCGGTGACCAGAGCGACCTGCCCGCCGAGGTCAACCACGCGACACCACGCTGGGAGCGGTGAGCGGACTCGACCTGCCCACCCGTTGGATCGCACGCCCGCCTACCACCGCATGTGACATGGCTGCGATCATGCTCGTCTCCGCTTTGTCGCAACACGGCTGGACGGCACATGCCATGGGGCCAGCCCTGCGGCGAGGCGGTCGCTACCCGAGCACGGTGACGCGAACGCCGCCACCCTCGGGCAGGCATGGCACCGCGTCGGAGGCTCAGCGCGTGACGGAGGGCGCGGGCCCGTTCCCCCGTGCGGCGAGCCGCTCGCGCTGCGGGACGACGGTGTACTTCGGGTCCCGGGCGCTGGCCATGCCCGCTTCGAAGACGCCGAAGCGGGTGAGCAGCGACCCGGCCGCCAGCAGCGCGCCCGCGGCGACCGCGCCCGCACGCCGCCGTCCGGCGACGACGGTGAGCGCCGCGCCGGCCGCGGTGCAGGACTTCGCCGCGCGCAGCAGCCGGCCCGCCTTGCCCTCGTGGTACGGCTCGCTGACGATGCCGAACCCGGTCTCGACCCGGTGCATCGCGGCCAGCTCGATCGCCGCGCCGGCCACCGCCATCTTGCGCGAGGGCCCGGCTTCCTCGATCGGGCTGAGCGCCATCGTGATGCCGCCGCCGGCGGCCATCCCGGAGGCGCCGAAGACGAACGGCAGCTCCTTGTAGGCAGCGTGCCACGACGGGACGGCGGTGTTGGAGAACAGCACCCCGGTGTAGGTCGCCAGCGGGCCGCCGAACAGTGCCGCGACCACGCCGCCGAAGCGCTTGAGCCGCGGGAACCAGCCCAGCAGCTCCACCGCCGCCGTCGCACCGGCCGCTGCGCTGAACGGCGCCAGGATGTACGAGCCGATGGACAGCGGGGACGTCGGCTTGATCACCCGCAGCATGTGCAGGAACCGCTCGGGCCGGCCGAGGTCGTGGACCAGGAACACGACCGACGCGATCGCCGCGCCACCGGAGACGTAGCGGGCGTTGCGGGTAAGCGCCGGCCGGTCGGTGAGGTCGGTCAGCGCCGCCATGATCGACGAGGAACCGGCCGCGCCGCCGAGGAAGAGGTACAGCGGCACGTCCGGCGTCTTCCACACCGGCGGCTTGATGATCGGCCGGCCGTAGTAGGAGGTGAACTCGGCCTCCTCGACCATCGCCACCTCGCCGCCGGGGCGTCCGCCGCCGCGTCGGCGGCGGCGCTTCTGCCGCTTCTGTGCCGGCGGCCCGTCCGCCCGCCGCCAGCCGGCGCCCGGCGTCGTGATGCCCTCAGTCATGCGACTACTTCCTCCGCGAGCCGAGGACGGCGGACAGCGCCACCCCGAGGATCATCGCCGCAGCCGCGCCGGCGGACTTCCACATCGCGGGCAGGTCGCGCGTGGTGACGATCGGGTCCGGCGGCAGGCCGTAGACCTCCGGCTCGTCGAGCAGCAGGAAGAACGCCCCTGCACCACCGACGCCGTCGTCCTCGTCGCGCCCGTAGAGGCGAGCCGTCTCGACGCCCTGCGACTTGAGCGTGGCCAGCCGCGCGTCGGCGCGGGCCTGCAGCTCGTCGAGGTTGCCGAACTGGATCGACTGCGTCGGGCAGGCGGTCGCGCACGCGGGCTGCAGGCCGTCGGTGAGCCGGTCGTAGCACATCGTGCACTTGAAGACCCGGCCGTCGCCCTTGCGCTGCTCGATGACGCCGTACGGGCAGGACGGCACGCAGTAGCCGCAGCCGTTGCAGATGTCGCCCTGGACGACCACCGTGCCGAACTCGGTGCGGAACAGCGCGCCGGTCGGGCAGACGTCGAGGCACCCGGCGTGCGTGCAGTGCTTGCACACGTCGGAGCTCATCAGCCAGCGGATCTGCTTGTCCGTGCCCGACTGACCGGTCTGCGGGTCGAACTCGCTCAGCGCCTCCGCGTTGAGCACGCTGGACTGCTGCGCCGTCGCCAGGCTCTCGTCGTTGGGGCCGTCGGTGACCGAGCGACCGTGGTCCTGGCGGTCGTCACCCGGGCGGCCGAACGTCGGCATCGGCAGGTCGACGGTGCGGGTCTGCTCGATGAACGCCACGTGCCGCCAGGAGTTGGCGCCCAGCTGACCGGTGTTGTCGTAGGACATCCCGGACAGCCCCATGACATCGCGCACGCCGTGCGCGTCGTCCATCGGCAGGAAGTTCCACTCCTTGCAGGCCACCTCGCAGGCCTTGCAGCCGATGCACACCGAGGTGTCGGTGAAGAAGCCCACCCGCGCCGGGTGGTCGCCGTCGTACCCGGCCTCGCCTTGGACGTCGGGCAGCGGCCCGTACAGCCGGTTGTCGGGATCGCGCCCGGTGAAGGCCGGGCTCGCCGAACTGACCGAGGTCACGCCGGTCTCCTGTCTGCCGCTCGAGTGCTCACGGCTTCGGTTCCTCGCGGGCTCACAGCTTCGATCCCTCGCCGGCCTCGGCGGCGACCGGGTCGCGGCCGTTGACCCCGACCCGCCCGGACGGCACACCGGCACGCTGCCGGTAGCCCTCCACGAACTCGATGAGCTCGGGCCCGCGCGGTCGCCGTCCCGGGCGGATGTCGGCGGTGCTGACCTTGTCCTCCTGGATGTGCGTGTTCGGGTCGAGCACGATCCCGAGCAGGTCGTTGGCCCCGTCGCCGGTCGAGATGCCGCTGTAGGACCAGTGGTAGGGCATCCCGATCTGGTGCACGACCTGCCCGTCCCGCAGCCGGATCGGGCGGATCCGCTCGGTGACCAGCACCTTCGCCTCGATCGCCGTCCGCGAGCTGACCAGCGTGGCGTACTCGCCGTTGGTCAGGCCGCGCAGCTCGGCGAGCTCCGGGCTGACCTCGACGAAGAACTCCGGCTGGAGCTCGGACAGGTAGGGCAGCGTGCGGCTCATCCCGCCGGCGGTGTGGTGCTCGGTCAGCCGGTAGGTGGTCACCTGGAACGGGAAGACGTCGGAGAGCGGTGGGTTCTCCCGGTTCCACGGCCCCTCGATGTGCTCCAGCGTCGGGTTCGCCTGCTGCTTGTACAGGGCGTTCTCGACGACGGACTCCGCCGGCTCGTAGTGCGTCGGCAGCGGGCCGTCGACCACGCCCGCGGGCGCGAACAGCCACGCCTTGCCGTCGCCCTGCATGACGAACGGGTCGGCGCCGCCGATGGCGTCCTGCGCCTTGGCGCCGTCCGGCGGCACGTAGTCCGGCCGCTTGGTCGCCTCGAAGTCCGGGTTGTCGGCACCGGTCCAGCGACCGGCCCCCTCGTCCCACCAGACGTACTTCTTGCGCTCGCTCCACGGCTTGCCGTCGGGGTCGGCCGAGGCGCGGTTGTAGAGGATGCGCCGGTTGTACGGCCAGGCCCAGCCCCACTCGGAGGCCACCGAGCCCTGCTCGCGGCCGGGCTTGCGGCGGGCGGCCTGGTTCACCTCGTCGGCGTAGACGCCGGAGTAGATCCAGCAGCCGCACGACGTCGAGCCGTCGTCCTTCAGCTCCAGGTAGCCCGACACCGCACGCCCGTCCGGGCCGGTGCCGTTGATCTCTCGCAGGATGGCGTCGGCACTCGGCTCCTGGTCGTGCCCGTGGGTCGGGTAGTCCCACGTGAGGTCGAGCAGCGGCCGGTCCCGCGGGTCGGTGGAGCCGGCCAGCCGCTCGCGCAGGAGGCGGCCGAGGTGGAAGTAGAACCACAGGTCGCTCTTGGCGTCACCCGGCGGCTCGACTGCCTTGTGACGCCACTGCAGCAGCCGCTGCGTCTGGGTGAAGGTCCCCTCCTTCTCCGCGTGCGAGGCCGCGGGCACGAAGAAGACCTCGGTGCCGATCGTCTCGGGCGCCAGCTCCCCGGTCTCGATCTCCGGGGACTCCTTCCAGAAGGTCGCCGACTCGATCATCTGCAGGTCGCGGACCACCAGCCAGTCCAGGTTGGCCAGGCCGAACCGGTTCATGCGCCCGTTGGGGTGCCCGACCGTCGGGTTCTCGCCGACCAGGAAGTAGCCAGAGACCTTGCCCTGGATCATGTCGGCGATCGTCCGGTAGGAGCTGTGGTCACCGTCGATCTTCGGGAGGTAGTCGAACGCGAAGTCGTTCTCCGGTGTCGCGGCGTCGCCCCACCAGGCCTTGAGCAGGCTGGTCATGTAGGCGCGCTTGTTGCCCCAGAACCCGGCCTTGCCGGCCGCGTCGGCGCAGTACTCGTCGAGGTCGCCGTGCTGCAGCGCGTGCGGCATGGGCAGGTAGCCCGGCAGCAGGTTGTACAGCGTCGGGACGTCGGTCGAGCCCTGGATGCTGGCGTGCCCGCGCAACGCCAGGATCCCGCCGCCGGGGCGGCCGATGTTGCCCAGCAGCGTCTGCAGGATCGAGCAGGTGCGGATGTACTGCGCGCCGACGCTGTGCTGCGTCCAGCCCACCGAGTACACCCACGCCGTCGTCCGCTCGCGGCCGCTGTTCTCGGTCACCCAGCGGGCGACCTGGAGGAACACCTCCGGCTCGATGCCGCAGACCTCGGCCACCATCTCCGGGGTGTAGCGGTCGAAGTGCCGCTTGAGGACCTGGAACACCGACCGCGGGTGCTGCAGCGTCTCGTCGCGCTTGGGCTTGGCCGCGATCGGCGGGCCGCCGCTGCCGGCCGCCTGGGCCTTGTCGGTCTTCTTGATCTCCGGGTCCTGCTCCTTGCGGTCCTGCGCCGCGGCCCCGGCCGGGTCGTCGGAGCCCGAGTGCGGGGGCTCCTCCGGCTCGTACTGCCAGCTGGCCTCGTCGTAGGTGTTGCTCTCCGGGTCGAAGCCGGAGAACAGGCCGTCGAGGTCCTCGGAGTCGACGAACTGCTCGCTGACCAGCGCCGCGGCGTTGGTGTAGGCGACGACGTACTCCTTGAAGTACAGGTCGTTGTCCAGCACGTACCGGATGAGGCCGCCGAGGAAGGCGATGTCCGTGCCGATCCGCAGCGGGACGTGCAGGTCGGCGATCGCGCTGGTGCGGGTGAACCGCGGATCGATGTGGATCACCTTGGCGCCACGCGCCTTGGCCTCGCTCACCCACTGGAAGCCCACCGGGTGGCACTCGGCCATGTTCGAACCCTCGATGACGATGCAGTCGGAGTTCGCGAGGTCTTCCTGGAAGTTCGTGGCACCGCCACGACCGAACGTGGCACCCAGACCGGGCACCGTGGCGGAGTGCTATATGCGGGCCTGGTTCTCGATCTGGATCGCGCCCAGGGCGCTGTAGAGCTTCTTCATGAGGTAGTTCTCCTCGTTGTCGAGGGTCGCCCCTCCGAGGCTCGCTACTCCCATGGTGCGGTTGACGCGCTTGCCGTCGTTCTCGTCCTGCCAGCCCTTGCGGCGGGCCTCGAGGACGCGGTCGGCGATCATCTCCATCGCCGTGTCGAGCTCGAGGTCCTCCCACTCCGTCCCGAACGGACGGCGGTACTTCACCGTCGTCACGCGGGTCGGGCTGGTGACCAGCTGCTTGCTGGCGCTGCCCTTGGGGCACAGCCGGCCGCGGCTGATCGGCGAGTCCGGGTCGCCCTCGATCTGGACGATCTGCTCGTCCTTGACGTAGATCCGCTGGCCGCACCCCACCGCGCAGTACGGGCACACGCTCTGCACGACGCGGTCGGCGGTGGCCGTGCGGCTCACCACGTTCTCCGTCGCCTTGCTGCGCGCGGCCAGGCCGCGTCCGAGGGGGTCGGCACCGGTCAGCTGCCGGAACACCGGCCACGCGTCGAGCCAGGTCTTCACACCGGCAACTCTGCCACTCCTGGGCCCACTCGGCGCTCCGGGACCCGCGGTCGCCGACGACAACGGTCCGTTGCGGTTCCGCCGTCCGGCCTGACCTCCGCACGTCCCCCTCCCCGTCCCGCCATCCCCCTCCGCCTTCCCCTCCCCCTCGGCCGTGATCATGGGGTTGTTGCCGGCTCCGTCGGCGCGTCGCCGCGTGTCGCCTGCAACGAGCCCATGATCAACTCGGGGACAGGGGGTCGCGGGTCGAGGCGGTCGATCGGTGACGCCTCGCGTCAGGGGCGCCAGCCGCGACTGGACAGCGCTCGCCGGGTGCGGTCCACCACGACGACGGGGCTGCCGAGGTGCCGGCCGGCGAAGCGCAGGACCAGCCACCCGTCGGCGGCCATCAGCGAGTAGCGGTCGACGTCCCGCCCGAACTGGTCGGGGTCGGCGTGCTGGCGCCCCTCGTACTCCAGCGCCACCTTCCACTCCGAGTAGCCCAGGTCGGCGTGCGTCACCTCGCGACCCCACCGGTCGTGCACCGGCACCTGCAGCTGCGGGTCGGGCAGGTCGCTGATCGCCAGCCAGTAGCGGACCAGGCTCTCCGGCCGCGAAGCCGCTCGCCCGTCGAGCCGCGGGGCGCACCCACGGGCACGGACGACGCCCCGCACGCGGTCGGCCCGCTCGAGGCGCCGGGCCAGCGACGCGGCGTCCATCCGCTCCGCGCGCAGCAGGGCGTCGCCGGCCGCCACGAGCTCCGCGGGTGGCAGCCCGGCGGCGAGGTCGAGGAACGTCTGCGGGCCCGACGTCAGCGACAGCCCGCCGACCACGACGACGTCCTCCTCGGCGAGGAGCCGCTCGTGGACGGTCAGCCCCGCGCGCCTGGGCAGCTGCCGCCGCGAGGGGACGACGACGTGCACGGTGGGCGGCTCCGCGATCGGCGCTCCGTGCAGCCGGGCCGCCGTCCCCAGGCCGAAGGCGGCGTCGCGCGGGAGCACCAGCTGCCACGCGCGACACCGGGTGGCGAGGTCCGGCTCGACGACGGAGGAGAGGTAGAGGCCGCGGCCGAGCCGGACGCCGTCCTGGGCGATCTGCCCGCGGGTAGCGCCTCGGGACCGGGCGTCGTCCCAGGTGTAGGCGGTGCCGAGGTCGATGTCCGTCATGCCGGCGACCGTCAGGGCCTCGTGGCCCGCTCGACGTCCACGGCGGACATCTGTGGACGCCGTCCCCGCTGTGGACGCCGTCGGCGTTGCCCCTCGGGGTTGATCATGGGGTTGTTGCCGGCTCCGTCGGCGCGTCGGCGCGTGTCACCTGCAACAACCCCATGATCAACGCGGAGGAGGGTCGATCGGGAGCGGGCGGGGTGGTCGGGAGGGGCGGAGGCGACGCCCCCCAGGGGTCGAACCGGTGCCGGATCGTCGGACCCGCGGTCGATACTGGGCGAGTGGGCAGACCGCACCTGCACTTCCTCGGCCACTCGACGGTGCGCGTCGAGCTCGCCGGGCACGTCGTGCTGACCGATCCGCTGCTCACCGGCCGCGTCGGGCCGCTGCGCCGCGTGGTGCCGGTGCCCGCGTCGGAGACCTACGCCGGCGTCGACCTGGTCCTCCTCAGCCACCTGCACGGCGACCACCTGCACCTGCCCTCGCTGCGGCTGCTGGGCCCGGACGTGCGGGTCGTCGCCCCCCGCGGTGCCGGCGCGTGGCTGCGCGCGCGGGGCCTCCGCCACGTGACCGAGGTGCTGCCCGGCGAGAGCCTCACCCACGGCGCACTGCGGGTCACCGCCGTCCCGGCCGAGCACGCCGGGCACCGCTGGGGCCCGCGGCTGACCCACGGCCCGGACACCCCCGCGGTCGGCCACCTGGTCGAGGGCGGCGGGCGCACCGTCTACGCCGCGGGCGACACCGACCTGACCGACGCGATGGACCTGCTGGGCGAGCGCGGGGTCGACGTCGCGCTGCTACCGGTGTGGAGCTGGGGCCTCACGCTCGGCCCCGGCCACCTCGACCCGGCGGGCGCGGCCGAGGCGGTCGCGCGGCTGCGGCCGCGGGTCGCCGTCCCCGTGCACTGGGGCACCCTCGCGCTCCGCGGCGTGGCACACCTGCCGCGGATGCGCCGGCTGCTCACCGACCCGCCGCGGGACTTCGCCGCCGCCGTCGCCGCCCGCGGCCTGGACACCGCCGTGGTGGTAGCCGAGCCGGGGCAGCCGGTGCCGCTGCCCGTCGGGACGACGTCGTGAGCGCCGGCGCGCTCGCCGCGGGCTGGACCGACGGCTCGTCGATCGGCTACCCGGTCCTCTTCGGCGCCGTGCTGCTCGGCTCGGTCGTGCCCGTCGTGCCGACCGGAGCGGTCGTCGGCGCCGGCGCCGCGTTCGCCGTCACCGCCCACGAGCTCAACCTCACGCTGGTCGTGCTGGTGGCCACGCTCGGCGCCTGGGCCGGCGACCTGGTCACCTTCGCGATCTGCCGGTTCGGCGGTCCCGCGGCGGTCCGCTGGGTCGCTCGCGGCCAGCACGCCGACCGGATCGAGGAGGTCCGCGAGCAGTTCCGCCGGCACGGCTGGCAGATCGTCGTCGTCGGCCGGCTGCTGCCCGCGGGGCGCATCCCGGTGCTGCTGGCGGCCGGTGCGCTGGCCTACCCGTGGCGGCGGCTGCTGCCGGCGTCCCTGCTCGCCGCCTTCCTCTGGGCCGTCGCCTACGCCACCCTCGGCGTGGTCAGCGGCGGCATCTTCGACTCCCCGCTGGTCGCCGTCCTGCTGGCCACCGTGCTGGTGCTGATCGTGGGGGCGGTGCTCAACGCGGTCGGCTCGCAGCGCCGGCGCACCCCTGACCCGGAGCCCGAGCCCGACCCCTCGGCCTGCGGGCCGGCATGACCGCTCCCTCCGGGCGGGTCCTCCAGCGGGGCCGGACGCCGGCGCGCGTCCTGCTCACCTGGGCGGCCAGCACCGCCGCGCTCGTCGTCCTCGACCGCTGGCTCGGTGCGTTCACGATGCCGTCGTGGTGGCAGCCGCCGCTGATCGCGCTGCTGCTGGGCCTGCTCACCGGCGTCGTGTGGCCGCTGGTCATGCGGGTCGCGCTGCCGCTGGCCTTCTTCACCCTGGGCCTGGGCAGCTTCCTGCTGCTGGGGGCCGCGGTGCTCGGCCTGTCCTTCCTCGTGCCCGGCGTCGTCATCGCCGACCTGCGCACGGCGGTCGTCGTCGGCGCCGCCATGGCCGGCGTCTCCGGGCTGGTCAGCAGCGTGCTCGCCCTCGACGAGGACGAGCTGTTCTTCCGCCGCGCGCGCCGCCGGGCCCGGGGGACCGCGGACGCCGCACCGTGCCCGCCCGGCGTGCTGTTCCTGCAGATCGACGCGCTGTCCCACGACACCGCCCGGCGCGCCGTCCGCGACGGGTCGATGCCCAACCTGGCCGCCTGGCTGCGCTCGGGCAGCCACGTGCTGACCTCCTGGCACACCGACTGGAGCTCGCAGACCGGCGCCTCGGTCTGCGGCATCCTGCACGGCTCCAACGCCGACATCCCGGGCTTCCGCTGGTACGACAAGGACCGCGACCGGATCGTCCGGGTCTCCTCGCCGACCGACGCCGCCGAGATCGAGCGGGCGCACTCCGACGGCCGCGGGCTGCTGGCCGGTGGTGGGGCGGGCCACGGCAACCTGTTCACCGGCGACGCCACGCACGTCAGCCTCACGATGAGCTCGCTGGCGCACGTCGTCCCCGCGGCCAGCCGCCGGGCCCGGCAGCGGCGCGACCGGCCCGGCACCGGGTACTACGCCTACTTCGCCAACCCGGGGAACGCCCTGCGCACCCTCGCGGTCTCCCTCGTCGACGTGTACCGCGAGCTGGTCGCCGCCGCCCGCGAACGCCGCGACGACGTCCGCCCGCGGGTGTCGCGCGGCGGCATCTACCCGCTGGCCCGCCCGGGGACGACGGTCGTCTCCCGCGACGTCGTCGTCTTCGCGCTGCTGGAGGACATGCTCGCCGGCCGGCCGGTCGCCTACGCCGACTTTCTCGGCTACGACGAGGCGGCGCACCATGGCGGGCTCGAGCGGGCCGACAGCCTGGCCGTGCTGCACAGCATCGACCAGCAGATCGGCCGGCTGCACCGCGCCGCCCAGCTGGCGCCGCGGGAGTACCACCTGGTGTGCCTCTCCGACCACGGGCAGACCCAGGGCGAGTCCTTCGCCACCCGCTTCGGGGAGACCGTCGAGCAGCTGGTCGGCCAGCTCTGCGGCGGGCCCGGCGACCTGCCGGACCGGCACCTCACGGGCCCACGGGACAGCCGGCGGCTCACCGAGGGCTGGCAGGTCGGGGCGGCGCTCGCGGAGGGCGGCGGGCCCATCGCCCGCCGGCTGCGCGAGCGGGTGGAACGCGCCGAGGGGGTGCCGCACGCGCACCAGCTGCCCACCGACCGGGAGGGCCGGGTGCCGCGGGTCGCCCCGGGCGTGGTCGTCGCCGTCTCCGGCCACACCGCGATGGTCTCGTTCGCCGACATCCCCGGCCGGGTGTCGCTGGAGGAGATCGAGCGGCACTGGCCGGCGCTGCTGCCCGGCCTGGTCGACCACGACGGCGTCGGCTTCCTGCTCGTGCACTCCGAGGAGCACGGGCCGGTGGCGCTCGGCCGCGACGGGCTGCACCGGCTGGCGTCGGGCACGGTCCTCGGCGAGGACCCGCTGCTCCCCTACGGCCCGCACGCCGCCCGGCTGGTGGCCCGCGCCTCGACGTTCCCGCACTGCCCGGACGTCGTCGTCAACAGCCGCTACGACCCGGCCACCGACGAGGCCTCGGCGTTCGAGCCGCACGTCGGCTCCCACGGCGGGCTCGGCGGGCCGCAGCAGCACGCCTTCCTGCTGCACCCGCGCTCGTTCCGGCCGCCCGGCGAGGTCGTCGGCGCCGAGCAGCTGCACCGGGTCCTCCGCGGCTGGCTCACCGACCTGGGCCACCCCGAGCCGACGGGGGACGGCGCCGCCGTCGGGGCACTCAGCGCGACCGCACTGCGCTCCTCCGACGTCCCGGTGTGACCGGCCGCCGGACGCGTGGTGACGACCGCGTGAACTCCGTCGCGCTCCGTGGCGCACCGGTGATCACCTCACCGAGAGTGGGGGTATGCGACCCGACGCGCGCGCCTGGTTCGAGCTCCGCACCTCCTCGGCTCCCTCGCTGGACGCGCTCGACCTCGACGCCCTGCTGCGCGCCAAGCGGCGCGGGCAGCACCGGGTGAGCGTCGTCCTCCCCGCCCGCGACGAGGAGGCGACGGTGGGCCGGCTGGTCGGCGACCTGCACGAGCACTGGGTGCGGCGGACGCCGCTGGTCGACGAGCTGCTGGTCGTCGACTCCGACTCCACCGACGCGACCGCCGCGGTGGCCCGGGCCGCGGGGGCCGACGTCGTCGCCACCGCCGACGTGCTCCCCTGCCACGGCAGCCGCCGCGGCAAGGGCGAGGCGCTGTGGAAGTCGCTGGCCGCGACCACCGGCGACCTGGTCGTCTTCCTCGACGCCGACCTGCTCGGCGACGTTCCGCACTTCGTGCCCGGGCTGCTCGCGCCGCTGCTGACGGACCCGCAGGTCGACTACGTCAAGGGCTGCTACACCCGGCCGCTCGAGGTGGACGGGTCGTCGGTGCCGGCCGGCGGCGGGCGGGTCACCGAGCTGACCGCGCGGCCGCTGCTCAACGCGCTGTGGCCGGAGCTCGCCGGGTTCGTGCAGCCGCTGGGCGGCGAGTACGCCGGACGGCGGTCCGCGCTGGAACGGGTGCCGTTCGTGTCGGGCTACGGCGTGGAGGTCGGGCTGCTGGTCGACCTGCTGGAGCTCTGCGGACTGGCCGGGCTCGCGCAGGTCGACCTCGGCGTGCGCCGGCACACCTCGCAGGACCAGGAGGCGCTGGGCCGGATGGCGGGGCAGGTCGTCTCCACCGTGCTCGCCCGGGCCGGGCGCGGGTGGGCCGGCGGGCTGCTCACCCAGTTCCGCCACGACGGCACCGGGTTCGTGCCGCACAGCACCGCGGTCGCCGTCGACGAGCGGCCGCCGATGGTGAGCGTGCCGGAGTACCGGGCGCTGCTGGACGTCGTCGTCGTCGGCTGACGTCGGGCTCCTCCTCCCCCGCGGACCGGGGCGCTGCCCACCACGCGGGGCAGGGAGGAAGCGTCCGGAGGCACACCCGCAGGCCGGGGACGCGACGCGGACAGCGGCCCGGAACTGCCGTTCCTCCTGCATCCTGTCGCCCGACGGGGACCTCCGTGCCGACGCCGGTGTCGGCACCCGGCCTTGGGAAGACGCGTGCGACCTGACGTCCGACGCTGGCTCCACTCCCGCACCTTCGCCGCCGAGACCTGGGCGGCACCCGACCTGGTGGCCGTCAAGGGCACCCGCGGCTGCACCGTCAGCGTGGTGCTCCCCGCCCTCGACGAGGAACGCACCGTGGGCACGATCGTGGCCACGATCCGCGACCACCTCGTCGAGCGCTGCCCGCTGGTCGACGAGGTGGTCGTCGTCGACAGCGGCTCCAGCGACCGGACGGCGGAGGTGGCGGCAGCGGCCGGCGCCCGCGTCGTCGCCGCCGACACGGTGCTCCCCCGGCACGGCAGCCGGCCGGGCAAGGGCGAGGCGCTGTGGAAGTCGCTGCACGTCACCAGCGGCGACCTGCTGGTGTTCATCGACGCCGATCTGGTCGCCTTCGACCCGCGGTTCGTCGTCGGCCTGCTCGGCCCGCTGCTCACCGACCCCACCGTCGGCTACGTCAAGGCCCTTTACGACCGGCCGCTGACCACCACCGACGGCATCGTCCCCTCCGGCGGCGGCCGGGTCACCGAGCTGGTCGCCCGGCCGCTGCTCAACGCCTTCTGGCCGGAGCTCGCCGGCTTCGTGCAGCCGCTGTCGGGCGAGTACGCCGGCCGTCGCGAGCTGCTCGAGCAGGTGCCGTTCGTCTCCGGCTACGGCGTGGAGCTGGGCCTGCTGGTCGACCTCGCGGCGCTGGCCGGCCTCGACGCCCTGGCCCAGGTCGACTTCGGCACCCGGCAGCACACCCACCAGGCCGACGCCGCGCTCGGCCGCATGGCCGGGCAGATCCTGCACACCGCGCTGGCGCGCCGGCCCGGCGCCGGCCGCCCGAAGCGCGAGCTGCTGCAGTTCCTGCGCACCGCCGACGGCCTCGAGGGCGTCAGCTGGGACGTCGGCGTGGTGGAGCGGCCGCCGATGCGGTCGGTCCGCGCCGTCGAGGGCGGACGGAGGGGGCGGGCGTGAAGATCCTGATGGACGCCGGCCCGTGGCTGCCGGTGCCGCCGCCGGGCTACGGCGGCCTGGAGAACGTCGTCGCCACGCTGACCGCCGAGCTGCGCGCCCGCGAGCACACGGTCGTCCTCGCCTCGGTCGGCGACTCGACGCTGCCGGTCGACGGCCTGGTCAGCGCCTTCCCCACCGGCCGCTTCGAGCAGCTGGGCGGGCCCTACCCGCAGGTCGTCGGCACCGCGCACGCGCACGAGCAGGTGGCGCTGGCCACCCTCGCTGAGCACGCGCTGGCCGGCGAGCCGTTCGACCTCGTTCACAGCCACGTCGAGGTGGTGGGCCCGGCGCTGCTGGCCGGCCTGGGGGACGCCGCGCCGCCGACGCTCGCCACGCTGCACTGGGACACCGGCCGCAACGCCGACTTCTGGGCGACCTTCGACGGCGGCGGCCGGGTGTGGTTCGCCGGGGTCTCCGACACCCAGGTGGCGCAGGCGCCGGCGCAGCTGCGCGGGCAGGTCGTCGGCGTCGTCCCGCTGTCGGTGCCGGTCGACGGCCCACCCCCGGCACGGCGGACGGACCGGTCCGACGCGGTGCTGGTGCTCGCCCGGCTGTGCGAGGCCAAGGGCATCGACACGGCGCTGCGGAGCTGTCGCGCCGCCGGGGTGCCGCTGGTGCTCGCCGGCCCGGTGGGCGGCCTGCCTGACCGGGAGGCTCTGGAGGCAGCCCTCGCCACCCCCGGCCACCCGGCCTGCTCGCACCCCGACGTCGCCTGGTTCCTGGAGCACGTCGAGCCGCACCTGGACGGCGTCACCGCGCGCTGGGTCGGCAGCGTCGGGGGTGCGGCGAAGGACGAGCTGCTGCGCACCTCCCGCGCGGTGCTGTTCCCCGTCCGCTGGGAGGAGCCCGGCGGCACCGCCGTCTGCGAGGCCCTGGCCGCGGGGACGCCGGTGGTCGCCATGGCCCGCGGCTGCCTGCCCTCCCTGGTGGACGACGGCCGCACCGGCTTCCTGGCCGCCGACGAGGCCGGCTTCACCGCGGCGCTGAACCGGCTGGACGAGATCGACCCGGAGGCCTGCGCCGCCGAGGCCCGCCGCCGGTTCGCCCCCGCGGTGATGGCCGACGGCTACGAGCGGCTGTACGGCGAGACGCTGGCCCGCGCCCGCCGCCGGTCCCGTCCCCGGCTGCCGGCTCCCCGCGGACAGCGCGCCCTCCGCTGACCGCCCGTCAGGGCCGCACGGCGTCCCTGGTGCGGACGGACTCGGCGATCGCGACCGCCACCCGGTGGGTGCGCAGCGCCTCCGCGTAGTCGACCAGCCCCGCGGCCGGCGCCCCGCCGGCCAGCACGTCGACGAACGCCCGGTCGACGGCGGTGCGCCCGTCGACCCGCGGCTCGCTGCGGTCCGCCCCGTCGGCGGTGGTGACGGTCAACGAGGTCTCGGTGAGCTCGACCGCCGCGCCGTCGCACACAACGGCCAGCCCGGCGGCCAGCTTGCCCGGCAGCGAGCAGGCCGCGGTCACCGTGCCGACGGCGCCGGAGTCGAAGGACAGCAGCGCGGCGGTCGCGTCGTCGACGTCGCGGCCCTCCGCGGTGGACGGCGCGGCGGTGGCGCGCACCTCGGCCACCTCGCCGACCAGCAGCCGGGCCAGGTCGAGCACGTGGGTCAGCTGCTCGACCACCTGCCCGCCCGAGCGCTCCCGACTCGACCACCACGCCGGCGGCGGCACCTCGTCCAGCCAGGTGGCGTCGACCAGCCGGGGCCGGTGCGCGGCACAGACGGCGCGCGCGACGGCCACGGTGTCCAGATGCCGCCAGTGGTACCCGGTCGCGGTCGGCAACCCGGTTCCGGCCACGGCGCCCGCCACCTCCTCGGCGACCTCGACGCCGGTGGCCAGCGGCTTCTCGACGAAGAAGGGGATCCCCGCACGGACGGCGGCCAGCTCCAGCTCACCGTGGGCGAAGGGCGGCACGCACAGCCAGACGCCGTCCAGGGGCCGGCCGAGCAGCCGGTCGACGTCCGCGACGACCGGCACACCGAGCTCTCCGGCGAGCACGTCCGCCGCCTCGGGGACGAGATCGGTGACGCCGACCAGCTCGACGTCGGGGAAGCCGGCCAGCGTCCGCGCGTGGCGGGCGCCGACGCCCCCGGCGCCGACGAGTCCGATCCGGACGCGGCTGCCGGTGCGGGGGTCGCCCATGCCCCGGTCCTGCCCCGCCCGCGGACGACGCAACCGCGCAGGTCGGAGCGGGAGTCCCTGCCTCGGCGGCGGCTCCTCGCCCCGACGGTCGACACCGCGGGTGCGCCCGATCGGGCGACGCGGACACGCCGACTCGCCGGCCGCCCCGCGGGCGGCACCGCCGGGTCGGGACGGGGGATTCGGGCGGTGCTGCCCGGGCGGTACGGGCGCACAATGGGCAGGTGACACGGGCATCGGCCCGTGCTTACCGAGTGGAGCTAACCTTCTACCGTGAGTGAGGTAATGGACCGGCGCGCGAGGAAGAAGGCGCAGACCCGGTCACTCATCCGTGAGACCGCGCAGGCCCTGTTCGCCGAGCGCGGCTTCGAGGCGGTTACGATCGCCGACATCGCCGGGGCTGCGGACGTCGCCGTCCAGACCGTCTTCAACCACTTCCCGACGAAGGAGGACCTCTTCTTCGACGGGCACACCCCGTGGGTCGACGGCGCCGCCGACTCCGTGCGCTCCCGCGCTCCGGGCACCACCCCCCTCGAGGCCCTGCACGCCTACCTCATCGAGCGGGTCGCCGTGCACGCCCGGCAGCTCGCCACCCGCGACGGCCGGGTGTTCGACGCGACGCTGGAGGCCTCCCCCGCACTGCGCGCCCGCGAGCGGGAGCTGCAGCACGAGGCGACGGCCCGCCTGGCCGACGCGCTGTTCGAGACGTGGACGGTCGAGGGGGGCGCGCCTCCGGTGCCGACCGACGTCCGCACCGCAGCGTCGGTGACCGCCGCCGTCTGGCTGGCCGCCGTCCGGACGCTCATCGTGCAGCACCGGCGGCTGCTCGCCGGACCGGCCGGAGCGCTGCCGGCCGACCCCGAGGAGGGCGTCGCCCTCGCCTGCTCGGTCGCCGACCAGGTCTTCAGCGGGCTCGGCTCCACGCTGCCCCCGCCGACCAGCGGCAGGCTGCGGCGCATCGGCTGAGGGCGCACCCGCCGAGTCAGACCGTGGCCCGCTCCGAGTCGGGCACGACCACGGGCAGCAGCACCTCGTCGAGCACGCGCTGCACCTCCTCGCGGCTCAGGGCCCCGCGGTCGGAGGTGTAGCGCTGCCACCAGAATGCCTCGATGACCGAGCAGAGCATCGCGAGGCGCGCCTCGGGGACCTGCTGCCCCCGCTCGGCCGCCCGGGCGCCGATGGCCCGGATCGCTTCGGCCAGGGGCTGCACCAGTGCGGCGTCCAGGCCGGCGCGGAGGTCCTCCTCGTGCCGTGCCGCACCGACCAGGCTGGCGGCCGCCCGCTCCTCCCGGTCCAGCGGCCGGCGCCATCGGTCCACCAGCGCGGCGAGGTCGTCACGCAGCGAGCCCTGGTCCGGCGGGACCCGGACCAGCGTGAACCGGCCCACCGCCGAACGAGCCATCGCCGCCATCGTCGGCCAGCGCCGGTAGATGCCGGCCTTGCCGGCGCGGGCGCGCGCGGCGACGCGGTCGCTGTTGAGCTTGCCCCACCCCTCGTCGGCCAGGATGTCGACCGCGACGGTGAGCAGCTGCTCGGACAGTTCGGCGCTCAGCGGGCGCCCCGGCGTTCCGCTCATGCCGAGACCAATGCGATGCGGGTCACTGGGTCATGGTGACGTGCCGGTGGGGTCGCCACAATGACGACACCGCGGGTTGCGCGATTTTCCGAAATCCCGCGTTCCGGAACGGGCCGGATCGGCTGACGGCCGCCTGGAGGTCAGGCGCCGGCGGCGCTCTCCACCCGGACCTGCAGGCCGGCGCCGTCGTCGACCAGCCGCCCCGCCTCCCTCGCCTGGCCGACCATGCCGTCCCAGCGCTGCGCCCAGTCGTGGCTCCCGGCCTGTGGCTCGGCTGCCGCTCGGAGCGCAGCCAGGTCCAGGACGCCGGTGTCCGCGTCCTGCACCCGGCCCAGACCGGCGTCCCGCAGGGCCTGGTCGGCCTCCTCGTCGGTCACCGCCCCCAGCGCCAGCTGCAGCGCGGTCAGGTCGTCCACGTCCACGACCCGCACCTCGGGCAGCTCGTCGGCACCGCCCACCACCTCGACGATCATCTCGTCCTCCTTCGAACACCGACTTCTTGACTGTGGCCCCGTCCAGAGGCTCGCGCCGAGCTCGCGAGGCGTGAGGAGGACGGGGTCCTTCCGCTATACGTGCCAGGGGAACCGGCTGAAGTCCGGGTCCCGCTTCTCCAGGAACGCGTCCCGGCCCTCCACGGCCTCCTCGGCCATGTAGGCCAGCCGCGTCGTCTCACCGGCGAACAGCTGCTGGCCCACCAGCCCGTCGTCGATCAGGTTGAACGAGTACTTGAGCATCCGCTGCGCAGTCGGGCTCTTGGCCACGATCCGCCGTCCCCATTCCAGGGCGGTGGTCTCGAGCTCGGCGTGCGGGACGACGCGGTTGACCATGCCCATGCGGTGCGCGTCCTCGGCGGAGTACTCCTGACCCAGGAAGAACACCTCCCGGGCGAACTTCTGGCCGACCTGCCGCGCGAGGTAGGCCGAGCCGAAGCCGCCGTCGAAGCTGCCGACGTCGGCGTCGGTCTGCTTGAAGCGGGCGTGCTCGGCCGACGCGAGGGTGAGGTCGGCGACGACGTGCAGGCTGTGCCCGCCGCCGGCCGCCCAACCCGGGACGACGCAGACGACGACCTTGGGCATGAAGCGGATCAGCCGCTGTGCCTCCAGCACGTGCAGCCGGCCGCTGCTGCGCCCCGTGTCGTGCTCGTAGCCGTACCTGCCGCGCACCCGCTGGTCGCCGCCGGAGCAGAACGCCCAGCCGCCGTCCCTGGGGCTGGGCCCGTTGCCGGTGAGCAGCACGCACCCGACGTCGGTCGACAGCCGGGCGTGCTCCAGGGCGGTGATCAGCTCGTCGACGGTCTGCGGACGGAAGGCGTTGCGCACCTCGGGCCGGTCGAACGCGATCCGGACGACGCCGGCGTCGACGGCGCGGTGGTAGGTGATGTCGGAGAAGTCGAAGCCCTCGACCGGCTGCCACGCCGCGCTGTCGAAGATCTCGGAGACGTCGTCGCGGGCGGTCATGGGCCGAACCTAGCGCCGGCCCGGAACGGTCACGGCAGGAGCCCGCCGGCCAGCCCGCCGGCGCCCTCGGTCACCTCGCCGACGCCGCCGCCGACGCCGTCGGTGGTCTCCTCCACCGTGTCGCACCCGTAGGGCGGTGGCGGTCGGACAAGGCCGGCTCCTCCGTCGGCGGGACAGGGCGTGCAGAGGGTAGGCCTCCCCGCACTCAGCAGTACCTCGAACGGAACGGCACCGGACGCGACGCCCGGGTAGCGTCGCCGGGGTGTCCGGGGGGCCCGCCGTGCGACTCGGCACCGTGAACACCGCCTCGGGTCGCAGCCCGGGCGGTCCGGTCCTCGACGCCGCGGGGCTGGAGAAGGCGGTCGCCGGCCTGGACGTCGACGTGCTGGCCGTCCAGGAGGTCGACGCCGGGCAGCCGCGCTCCCACGGGGTCGACCAGGCCGCCGCCCTGGCCGCCGGCCTCGGCGCCGCGGACTGGCGCGGCGCGGCCACGGTGGCCGGCACACCCGACCCCTTCCGCAGCTGGTCCCCCGCCGGTCCGCTGCTGCGCGGCCCGCACACCCCGGCCGACGGCCCGCTCTACGGCATCGCGCTGCTCAGCCGGCTGCCGGTGCTCGAGTGGTCGGTGCTCGACCTGGGCGCCGGCCGGGCGCGGCTGCCGGTGCAGGGCCCCGACCCGCGCACCGGCCGGGTCCGGTGGTGGTGGTTCCCCGACGAACCGCGAGCCGCCGTCGCCGCCCGGCTGGGGTCGCTCACCGTCGTCGCCACGCACCTGTCGTTCGCCCCGCCCACCGCCGTCCGCCAGCTGCTGCGGCTGCGCCGGTGGATCGCCGGGATGCCCGGGCCGGTGGTGCTGGCCGGGGACCTGAACCTGCCCGGCGCACTCCCGGGCCGGCTGCTCCGGGCGACCCCGCTGGTGCGCGAGCCGAGCTTCCCGGCGTCCGGCCCGCGGGTGCAGCTGGACCACCTGCTGGCGGTGGGGAACGGGCTCCGCGGGCGGGACGCCGAGGCCTCGACGCTCCCGGTCGGCGACCACCGCGCGCTCACCGTGACGGTGACCCCGGCCTGACCGGGCGCCGGACGTCAGGCGCTCAGCAGGTCGTGCAGGCGGTACAGCGACGCCTCGAAGCCCGGGTGCAGCGGCACCGACACCAGGTCACCGAGCGCGATCCAGGCCACGCCGTCGCTCTCGCCGTCCAGCTGCAGGTCCCGCGGCTCGATGTCGCGCACCGGCCGGGCCAGCACCGTCGTGTACGACCAGCCGCCGTGGTCGTCGACCGAGGCGGGACCGAGCTCCAGGTCCTGGGGCAGCAGGCCGAGCTCCTCCTGCACCTCGCGGAGGGCGCCGTGCTCGGGTGATTCCCCGGCGTGCAGCGCGCCGCCCGGCGTCCCCCACGTGCCGCCGTGGTGCGACCAGACCGCCCGGTGCTGGAGCAGCAGCTCCGGACCCTGCGTCCCGACGCGGTGCACCAGCAGCCCGGCCGCACCGACCCGGCCCCAGTGCCGGTGGCCCAGCGCGCAGGTCACCCAGCCGTCCGTCGGAGAGAACACGCCCCCAGTGAACCCCGTCCGGGGTGCCGGCGCCGCCGTGACAGGCTCGGCGTCGTGCGCGTCGCCGTCTTCACCGGGTCCCAGAGCGGGCCACCGTCCCACCGGTCCGCCGTTGCCGAGTTCGCCGCCGGGCTCGCCCGCGCGGGCGTCGGCATCGTCTACGGCGGCGGGCGCGCCGGGCTGATGGGCGTGGTCGCCGACGCCGCCCTGGCCGCCGGCGGCGACGTCGTCGGCGTCATCCCCCAGCACCTGGTGGACGACGAACTCGCGCACCCCGGGCTGCCGCAGCTGGAGGTGGTCGCCTCCATGCACGAGCGCAAGGCGCGCATGGCCGAGCTCGCCGACGCCTTCGTCGCGCTGCCCGGCGCCGCCGGCACGCTGGAGGAGCTGTTCGAGGCCTGGACCTGGGGGATGCTCGGCCTGCACGCCAAGCCGGCCGTCCTCGTGGACGTCGACGGGTTCTGGCAGCCGCTGCTGGCCCAGCTGCGCCGCATGGTGGACGACGGCTACCTCGACGCCCGCCGGCTGGACGCGCTGGGCGTGGTCACCGAGCCCGCGGAGCTGCTGGCCTTCGTCGAGCGGTACGAGCACCCGGTCCGCAAGTGGGCCCCGACCCCGCCGTGAGCAGCTCGCGAGCTGGCCTCGCCCGGAGGCTCAACCCGAGCTTGCGAGGGTTGAGGGGGGCGAGGTCCTTCTACTGCGGGGGCCCGTAGCGTCGGGCCGGTGGAGCGTTGGGACGTCGTGGTCGTCGGAGGCGGCCCAGCGGGCGCGGCCGCGGCGCTGGCCGTCCGGCGCACCGGCGCCTCGGTGCTGGTGGTCGACCGCGCCGACTTCCCCCGCGACAAGGTCTGCGGGGACGGCGTCGCGCCCGAGGCGCTCGACGTGCTCGCCGGCCTCGGCGCGGACCCGGGTGAGCTGGTCGCCGGGTACCCGCCTGTCCCCCGGCTCTCGCTGCGCTCGCCCGGCGGGGCGGTCGTCGAGCGCGACACGCACCGGCCGTCGTACGTCGTCCCGCGCGAGGTCCTCGACGCCCGGCTGCTCGCCGCGGCGCGTGCGGCCGGCGCGCACTTCCGCCGGCACGCCGTCCGCACGGTCACCGTCGACGCGGACGGCGCCACCGTGGACGGCGGGCTGCGCGCGGAGGTGCTCATCGGGGCCGACGGCGCGGAGTCCGTCGTCCGCCGGGCGCTGGGGCTGTCGAGCAACCGCCCGGACCGGCTGGCCGTGGCGATCCGCGGCTACGCCCCCGCGCTCCCCGCACAGGGACTGACCCAGGTGCTGGTGACCACCGAGCAGCGCTGGCCGGCCTACGCGTGGTCGTTCCCGCTCGGCGACGGGCGGGCCAACGTCGGCTACGGCGAACTCGTGTCGGGCGGGGCGACGAGGGCCGCGCTGGTCGACGGGCTGCACCGGCTGCTGCCAGGGGTGGTGCCCGCAGCGCTGCGGGCGCATCGGCTGCCGCTGTCGACCGGCCGCCCGCGGCTGCCCGACGGCCGGGTGCTGCTGGCCGGCGACGCCGCGTCGCTCGTCAACCCGCTCACCGGCGAGGGGATCTTCTACGCCGTCCTCTCCGGCGCCCTGGCCGGGACGGCGGCGACCGCCGGAGCCGGCGCCGGCGCGCGCTACCGGCGGCTGCTGCGCCGGCGGCTGGCCGGGCACCTGCGCGCATCACGGCTGGCGTCCGAGCTGTCCCGCTGGCCGCCCGTGATGGACGCCGCCGTGCGCGCGGCCGGCGCCGACCAGCGGGTCTTCGACGACGTGGTGGCGCTGGGTCTGTCCGACGGGCGGCTCACGGGACGGACCGTTGCCGCGGCAGCCCGTCGGTTGGCCGGGGGGCGGGACTGACGGCGACCTCGACGCGGTCGCGGCCGGCCCGCTTGGCCCGGTAGAGCGCCGCGTCGGCGGCCGCGTAGAGCTCTCGCACCGAGTCCGCGTGCAGCGGCGCGTGGGCGAGCCCCACGCTGATCGACAGCGGCAGCAGGTCGCCGTCGGTGCGCGGCAGTGGTGAGGCGCGCACCGTCTCGAGCAGCTCCCGCGCGCGCCGGGCCGCGGTCTCCGCGGTGCAGCCGGGCAGCAGGAGCGCGAGCTCGTCGCCGCCGAGCCGGCCGACCACGGCGTCCCCGGCCCGCACCTGCCGCGGACCAGGCCGGAGAGGTGGACCAGCGCGTCGTCCCCCACGGGGTGGCCGTGCGCGTCGTTGATCTGCTTGAACGAGTCGACGTCCACCAGCACCAGCGCCGTCCCGTCGCCGGTCGGCTCCCGCTCGAGGGCACCGGTGAGGGCGTCGTCCAGGACCCGGCGGGTGACCAGCCCGGTGAGCGGGTCCACGTCGGCCTGCTGCTGCAGCGCCGAGACCAGGCGGTCCTGCACCGAGGCGGTCCGGACCAGGATCACGGACGCCACGACGAGCACGGTCCCGATGACGAGCTGGTCGTGCATCGCCGGCTCGACGGGCTGGAGCAGCAGCTGGGTGACCCCGTTGCCCACCACGGCGGCCCCCGTCACCAGGGCGACGGCGGCCCAGCCCAGGTGTGACGCCGCCCAGAGCACCGGGAAGGCGAGGAACGCCTGCGCACCGGCGGACGGGTCGTCGGTCAGCACGTTCAGGACGCAGGTCAACAGCACGCCGCAGACACCGAGGAGGACGAAGGCCCCGGCGCGGTCCAGCCGCTCGGCCGGGACGAGGACGCACACCGCGATCGTCGTGACCAGCGCGGCGACCCCCGCCCAGGAGGCGGCCCGCGTGGCACTGCTGACCGAGTTCGGCCCGAACGTCGTCAGCAGCGCGAGCACGACGGTCGAGACGCCCATGATGAGGACGATCGAGTGCGCCGTGGCGCGTGGCTCCCGCGCACGCAGGGAGTCGGGGAAGCGCATGCCCCTCCATCGTCGTCCGGACGGTGTGGCTCCAGTCCGCCTGCCCCGTGCGGGTGACGCGCCGTCCGGCGAACTCCCACGTCGGGCCCAGAGAACTGTCAGACCGTGCGCGCAGGATAGCGGGCAGTGATCACGAGGAGGACGGTTGTGACGATGGCCCCCGCACCGGCTCGGGCGCACGAGGTGACCATCCACCTGGACGACGACCTGCTCGCCGGGGGGTTGGCCGACGTCCGCTGGGCGCTGCTCGGCACGCTGCACGCCGGGGCCCGCTCCCTCGTCGTCGACCTCTCCCGGGTGCAGCACCTGCCCGACGCCGCCGTCGCCGTCCTGGTGTCGGCGCACCGCATCTGCCGGGCCCGTGGTGGCGCGGTGGTGCTGCGCGGGGCCGACCTCCGCACGAGGGGCTGCTGCGCCGCACCGGCCTGTGGCGGGTCCTGGTCGCCGAACCCGCGCCGGCGGCCGCGTGAGCGGGGTGCTGAGCGAGGTCGTCGACCGGCGGGCAGGTCTGATCACCGTGCGCGGCCACCTGACCTCGAGCGGCGCGGACCTGGTGCGGGGCACGGCCGACCGGCTGCGCGATGCCGGCCACGCCCGCGTGGTGCTCGACCTCCGCGGCGTGGGCACCGTCGACGTCGAGGGCCTGGCGGTGCTGCGCGAGCTGCACCGCGACTTCCGCGTGGACGGTGGGGAGCTGCTGATCCGCGGCTGATCGCTGAGGCGGAGGGCTTGGTGTCGTGGATCAGGACACACCGGACAGGTGTCTCACTACTGCTCGAGGCCGTCGGGACATGGGCTCCAGGTCGCCATGGCAGCTCAGAGGCGTCGTGCACCTCGCCCCTGTCGACGTCTGCTCACCCTTCGTGCCCGTCGTACGGGCAGGCAGTGGGCACGACCGTCATGCAGCACCCGGCACGGCCGCGAGCGGCAAGCCGAGGACGATCCAGCTGACGGGGACTGGTCATGGCCGCTGCTGGGTGCGCTGCGACCCTGCTGTGGACCCAGGTCGCGTCGCCCATGAGCAACCGTCCAGGAAGCGAGGACGCCCCGCCCGGGGACGCCCGGCTGAGAGTGGCAGCTCCGGAGGCCGTGCTGGTCGGGATGGCTCCGCTGGACGGTGGGCTCACCGAAGTGTTCGGCGGCCGAACTGGCCATTGGGGTCCGATTCCCGTCACCCGCTCCATGTACTGACCAGCTCACCTTGTCCGTGTGCCCGATCCAGAACGGCGTGCGCGCCTCTCTCGATGCCTCAGGGACGCCGACCTCTGTCGACAGCCGACCACAGGACTCGACCCGTTCATCTGGCACGGTCGGAGCACGACCTCGATGCCCGCCGACAGGTGGTGCCCCGACCCGCAGCCTGGCTTCAGTCGCTCAGGTCGTGCGAGTTGCAGCGCGGTCCGGCTACGACGACCGGGCCGCGTGGGTGACCAGCACCGGCATCGGCGAGTCCAGGATGATCCGCTGCGCGATGCTGCCGGTGAGCAGCTTGCTGACCGGGCTGCGCCGCTTCAGACCGAGGACGAGCAGCTCTGCGTCCGCCCCGACGGCCAGGTCGATGATCGCCTCCGCAGCGTCGCCACCGTCGTCGACGACGCGCACCTCCATCTCCGGGTCGCCCGCCACCCGCAGCTCTGCGAGTTGCCGCTCGATCTCCTCGCGCAGCGCCCGGTCGTCGGTCGCGTGGTCGTGCTCGAACCGCTCCTGCCTGTCGGTCGCGAGTGCCACCAGCGAGGTCCCGCGCAACCGTGCCTCATGCACCGCTAGAGCGAGCGCGGCAGCGCCCTCCGGTGTCGGGCCGTACGCCACACAGATCGTCATGTCGCTCCCGTCAGGCGCGTGCGGATGGCGCAAACCCTAAGCCCTCGCGAGTGGCGGAATGGGCGACGTCCATTGCGTTCACAACGGTTCTTGAGTTCTCGAACGCGGGCATTGGGTTCCTCTGCGGCGGGCGATAGCGTTACCGGGCATGCCACGGAGGCGGGTCGTCGCAACTCTCGGAATCCTGCTCGTCGCCGCGCTCGCGGTCACGGCCTTCACCGATGCCGCCCGGTCAGGGGAGGGTCAGGCCGCACGTGCCAGTCTCACGCTGATCGCCCCGGCCGCGGCCGGCGGCGGTTGGGACCTGGTCGCCCGCGAGGGCCAGCAGGCGATGCGCACCGGCAACATCGTCAACACCGTCCAGGTGGTCAACATCCCCGGCGCTGCCGGGACCATCGGGCTGAACCAGCTGGCCGGCCTGACCGGCCAGGGCACCACGATGATGGTGACCGGCACGGTGATGCTCGGCGGGATCAGCCAGTCCGGCAGTGGGATCGGCATGCAGGACACCACTCCGATCGCCCGGCTGGCCGAGGACTTCGAGGTCATCGCGGTGCCTGCGGAGTCGCCGTTCCGCACCTTCGACGACTTCGTGCAGGCCTGGGCTGCAAACCCGGCCGCGGTGCCGATCGGCGGCGGGTCGGCCGGTGGCATCGACCACATGGTGGCCGCCCAGGTGGCGCAGGCCGCTGGAATTCCGGTCGAGACCGTGCAGTACACGGCGCATGCCGGCGGCGGCGAGCTCACGCTGAGCCTGCTGTCCACCGCGGCCGGCACCGTCGGGGTCGGGATCAGCGGCTACAACGACTTCGCCGACCTCGTCGACGGCGGCCAGCTGCGGGTGCTCGCCGTCGTGGCACCGGAGCGCCTGGCCGGGATCGACGCGCCCACGATGACCGAGCTCGGCCTGCCGGAAGTCGATCTGGTCAACTGGCGCGGCCTGGTCGCCCCACAGGGGATCACCGACGCGCAGCGGACCGAGCTGGAGCAGATCGTGCGCGAGATGGTCGCCACCGAGTCCTGGTCCGAGGCGGTCGAGCGCAATCGGTGGGTGCGCAGCGAGATCTACGGCGAGGACTTCGAACAGTTCCTCGTCGAGGAGCAGCGCCGGATCGACGCACTCCTCGAGGAGCTGGGGCTGTGATGAGCGAGGTGCCCCGCGCCACGGCCGCGACCACCCCGCGGCGACGCCCGCGGCCCGCGCACCTGTCGAAGGGAGCCCTGGTCGTCCCGGCGGTCCTCGTGGCGCTCGGCATCTTCCTGGTGACCGGCACGGCGACGATGGACGTCGTCGGGGAAGGCGGGCTGTTCGGCCCGACCGTGATGCCCTGGGCGGTCGCGGCGATCTGCTTCGTCGTGGCGGTCTTCCTCGCCGTGGACATCCTGCGGCCGCGGCCCGAGTACGACCCCGCGTTCGGGGCTGGGTCGCGAGCCGCGGCCGACTCCTCGGACGGCTCGGACGAGATCGGGCCCGACACCGTCAACGCAGCGGCCGTCGGGACCGCGATCGGCGGGGTCGTCGTGTTCATCGCGGTGCTGCCGTGGCTGGGCTGGATCCTGTCGGCGACGCTGCTGTTCGCCGCGGTCGCGATCGCGCTCGGCAACCGGAAGTTCGTGACCTGCCTGCTGGCGGGGCTCGCGCTGGCGTCGGTCATCCAGATCGTGTTCAGCGGGCTGCTCGGCATCTCCCTGCCCGCCGGCTTCGTCGGGGGGTTCTGAGGACGTGGAGCAGCTGTCCAACCTGATCGGCGGGTTCGGGGACATCCTCAGCCCGTCCGCGCTGCTGTTCGTGCTGATCGGAGCCTTGCTCGGCACGGCGGTCGGAGTGCTGCCCGGCTTGGGCTCGGCGATGGCTGTCGCGCTGCTGCTGCCGCTGACGTTCGTGCTGGAGCCGACGAACGCGCTCATCATGTTCACCGGCATCTACTTCGGCGGTCTCTTCGGCGACTCGATCTCCGGCATCCTGATGAACACCCCGGGCAACTCGACGGCGATCGCGAGCGCCTTCGAGGGCTACCGGATGGCGCAGAGCGGCCGTGCGGCGCAGGCGCTCGCCACCGCGGCGATCGGCGCCTTCATCGGCGGCACGGTCGCCTCGGTGCTCGTGGTGTTCTTCGCCCCGACGCTGGCGGAGCTGGCGACCGGGTTCGGGCCGGCCGAGTTCTTCGCGCTCGCCGTCCTCGCGTTCATCGCGATCTCCGCCGTCGTCACGGACTCGGCCGTGCGCGGCCTCGCGGCGCTGGCGATCGGGCTGGTGCTCGCCATGATCGGGATCGACCAGCCGACCGGCACCGCGCGGTTCTCCTTCGGCTCCTCGGCGCTGCTGGACGGCATCCCGATCGTCGTCATCACCGTGTCGCTCCTGGCACTGGGCGAGGTCTTCCACCAGGCCGCCAAGGCGGGTGGGCGCGGCACCCAGGACACGGTGCTGCCCAGCGGGCGGCCCTGGCTGTCCGGGTCGGAGTTCCGCGCGGCGTTGCCGGCGTGGCTGCGCGGCACCGGCTACGGCCTGCCGTTCGGCGTCATCCCGGCCGGGGGCGCGGAGGTGCCGACGTTCCTGTCCTACGGCACCGAGCGCCGGCTCGATCGGCGGCGGGCGAAGCCGATGTTCGGCCGCGGCGCCATCCAGGGCGTCGCCGGCCCGGAGGCCGCCGGCAACGCCACCGCCGGCACCGCGATGGGCGCGCTGCTCGCGCTCGGGCTGCCGACCTCGGCGACCGCCGCGCTGCTGCTGGCGGCCTTCCAGCAGTACGGGCTGCAGCCGGGCCCGCTGCTGCTGGAGCGCAGCGGCGACATCGTCTGGCCGCTGCTCGCCGGGTTCTTCCTCGCGATGGTCGTGCTGCTGATCCTGAACCTGCCGTTCGCGCCGCTGTGGGCGCAGCTGCTGCGGGTGCCGAAGTCCTACCTGTATGCCGGCATCGCGGTCTTCGCTTCGTTCGGCGTGTACGCCGCCGGAGCCAGCATCATCGACCTGGTGATCATGCTGGTGATCGGCGTCCTCGGCCTGGCCATGCGGCTCTACGACATCCCGATCGCACCGGTGCTGATCGCGGTGATCCTCGGCCCGCTCGCCGAGTACTCGCTCCGCGACGCGATGGCCAACTCCGAGAACGACCCTGCGGTGCTGGTCAGCAGCCCCATCACCATCGGCCTCTACGTCTTGTTGCTCGCCGGTCTGGGCTTTGCGGCCTGGCGTCGCGTCGCCGAGCGCCGTCGAGCGGACGTCTGAGCTCGACTGCCTGCAGCGCCTCTCACCGTGGCCTGACCACGATGCACGACTGGCTCGTGCCGACCCCCGGAAGCCGCGCGACCGTGAGGGGACCACGGCGGCAGCTCGACACGACAGCCGGGAACCCTGCGCGAGGAAGGTGACGAGGAGCCCACGTCGGTGGACGCGACCTCGACGGTTGGTCGGAGACCGCCGCCAGCAGCCGAGTAGCGGCGTGAGGTCCACAGCCGCGGACAGCCGACGGGCGCCGTCAGCCCCGACGCCGGCCCGCTGTGCGGCGTCGGCACGTGCAGGGCATTGCCAGCGACTCGGGCGGGGGTGTATCACCGCTCTGGAGCACCAGCGAGGGGCTGCGCCGGTCTCTCCCGGGCGGGAGCATGCTCGACCCCGTCTTTCCTCGGCCCCTGCTCCTCCCAGTCGGTCGTCCCCGCCGTGCGTGGCGGGGTGGGCGACGGTGACCACGTCGAGGTGCCCGCCAACGCAACGCCCAGCGAGCAGGTGTGGAGATGACCGATCAGCGTCAGGGCACACCGGCGGCTGGAGACGCCGTCGCTGCGTCGCCACGGGCCCTGAGTCGACGTGCCTTGCTCGTCGGCTCGTCTGCGACAGCTCTGGCGATCTCACTCATCGCAGTGATGCCTGAGGAGGCTCGAGCCCGGACCCCCTTCAGAGGGGTCGACGTGCGTCCGCGAGCCGATTGGGCGCAGGGCCTGGCTCCCACGGGTCCGTTGCAGCAGGAGCGACCAGGCGACACCCGCTTCCTGCTCGTCCACCACACCGCGTCCACGAACGACTATGACCCCGGCGATGTGCCCGGTCTGCTCCGCGGCTTCTACCGGTTCCACACCGGCCCGGACAGGAAGTGGCCGGACGTTGCCTACAACTTCTTCGTCGATCGGTACGGCACGGTGTGGGAGGGACGCACCGGCAGCTTGGCCGGTCCCGTGATGGCCGATGCGACCGGTGGCAGCCAGGGGTTCGCCCAGTTGTGCTGCTTCATCGGGAACCACCAGGTCGAGGCTCCGACTCCGGAAGCTCAGCGCTCCATGACAGCCCTGCTGGCAGCACTTGCGGACACCTATGCCATCGAGACCGCGCCGGGTTCCACGACCACCTTCGTGTCCCGTGGGTCCAACCGCTGGCCGGCCGGGACCACGGTGACGACCACGACGATCGCTGGACACCGGGACATGTCTCTCACCACTTGTCCTGGTGACACCGCCTATGAACTGGTGCGAGATGTGTTCCCCGCCGCGGTCACGGCGCTGAGGCCGACCCCGGTCTGACCTTCCACCCCCGACCGTGAGTGGTGTCCGAGGTCGTGCGACGAGCCGGCCACTCGTCGTCCCGCGCCGCGATGATCCACCAGCACGCAGCCGAGCGGCGCGACGTCGAGGTCGTAACCCGCGTGGAGCGCCTCGCAGCGGGCACGCGAGCGGTCGGCAGTGCCCGACGTCCCTCCCCGGAGCTCTCCGGGCAACGCACGACCGCAGGTCAGGAGCGGAGGGCGTGGGATTCGAACCCACGATGGGTGTCACCCCATAGCGGTTTTCAAGACCGCCGCCATCGGCCACTAGGCGAGCCCTCCTGGCGGGTCGAGGCTATCCCGTCGGGCCGTCACGCACGGCCCACACCGCGACGGGGTCAGTCGCCGGGCTCCACCGGCCCGCCCGGAGCCGCGTCCTGCTCGCGGCGGAAGCGCAGCGACTCGACGAGCACGTAGCCGAACAGCACGCTCCAGGCGAAGTTCAGGAACGCCTGCGCCCACAGGCCGTCGACGAGCTGCACCACCAGCTGCACGAGGCAGTAGGCGAGCGCTCCGCCGGCGAGCACCTGCACGCCTCGGTTGCCGAACCAGGGCGGACGGAACGGGGTGGCGGCCACGGCGCCACGCTAGCCGGGCACGCGAGGACCGCCCGGCGGAGCCGTCCGCCTGCCACTCTTCCCCCGTTGATCATGGGGTCGTTGCCGCACGCCTCGCCGTGTCGCGGCGGGTCCTCCTGAGACAACCCCATGATCAACCGCTGGAGGGGGCGGCACCCGGCCGGGGACCTCGGTCCCCGCGCCGTCGACGTCCCTCTCCGGCCGCTGACTACTCGGGCAGCTCCCCCTCGCGGACCACGCAGGCGCCGCCGAGCGGCTCGACCGCGAAGCCGCGCACGCTCAGCACCTCGGCCAGCGCCCGGTTCATCACCTGCTGCACCAGTGCGTCGGCGGCGGCGCCGTGCAGCTGGTCCAGGCTCATCCGGTCGTGCTGCCGCCAGCTGACGACGACGCCGTCCAGCGTCGCCTCCGGGGTCAGGCACACCCCGCCCAGCTCGCCGTCGGCACCGGAGGGGTCGTAGAGGAACAGCCCCGCCTCGGCCAGCACCGCGACCACCTCGACGACCAGGCCGGGCAGCGGGTGCTCGTCGTCCAGGTCGGCGTCCCACCCCTCGGGCAGCCGGTCCACCTGCTCGCCGAGGAAGGACCACCACGTGCGGTCCTGGGGCGAGGACCGGCGGCGCAGCAGGCCGTCGGCCCGCCGGACGCCGTAGACCGGGTGCAGACCGGCCGGGGCGTCCTCGAGGTCGTCGAGGGCCCACACGGCCTCGTCGCGGTCGCCGAAGGGACCGTCCAGGACGAACCCGGAGCCGTCCTCCTCGTCGACGACCAGCCACCAGCCCTGGCGGACGACGCCACCCAGGACCACCTCGTTGAACCGGGTGCCCACGATGCTGCTCACCGGCGACCAAACCTCCCCCGACAACGGGCCGTCACCGGGGAAGGGCGACAGGTTCCCGTGCGCCGTCGGCGTACCGGCGGCGGTGCGAGAACGATAGGTGTCGCAGCTCGGTTCTCCGGGACGCGCGCGACGTGCCCCCGCGCCCGCGACGCCGAATCGTTGCCATCCGCCACAACGACCACGGTGACCGGTCGCAGCGCGCACCCACATGTCGACCGTTCCGCCGCCCGGCGAGCGTGCCGGCGCCTCCCGACGGGTCGGTCACCTCAACAGGACCACGCGCGCCCCGGCGTGTCAGACCGCGACGGCGGTGACGAACGTGCAGATGCCCTGCCCGGAGTCGGCTCGCTGCCGGACGCCGAGGAGCGCGAGCAGCGCGATCTCGACGCGGTACGCCAGCCGGACGACGCCGCGGTAGAAGGTGTCGCCGCCGGTGCGGACCTCGATGGAGCCGAACCCGGCCAGCCGCACGTGCTCGGTGAGCATCCAGTCCGGGAGGATCGTGATGTGCCCGGGCTGGTGGTAGTGCTTCGGGCCGAAGATGTACGGCGCGCCGCGGAGCAGCATCTTCAGCCGTGAGTGCGGGTGCGTCACGTTCGGCGTGCTGACCAGCAGCTTGTCCCCCGGCCGCAGCAGCGAGCGGATCGAGCGCAGCACCTGCCGCGGGTTCTCCACGTGCTCGAGCGTCTCGACGCAGACGACCATGTCGAACGGACCCTGGGTCTCGTCGGTCCACTGCGGGTCGTCGAGGTCCAGCCGGTGGATCCAGTCGTGCGGCGGGTCCAGGTCGGTGGGGACGACGTCGAGGCCGGCGTCGCGCAGCCGCAACGCGAGGGCACCGCAGCCGGCGCCGACCTCCAGCACCCGGCCGCCCTGCGGCAGCGCTGCCCGCACCAGCTCCACGGCGTACTCGTGCACACCCGGCGCGGCGTGGACGCTGTGGCCCGCGTAGTACCCGTGAGCCGCCGTCCGGCGGCCGCTCCTCTGCTCGACACCCGCCATCGGGCCACCCTGGCACACCGGCCCGCCTGGCGACCGGGCCGGTCGGCGGGCGGGCGGCCGGACGGCCCACCCGACCTAGAGGGCGACCTCGGCCAGCATCTCCACCTGGTCCGGGTCGGAGACCGTCGGATCGAGGATCAGCTCGTCCACCCCGATCTCGGCGAAGGCCGCGATGACCTCCTTGATCGCCTGCGGGGAGCGGTGCGCGCTCCCGGCGATGTACTCGGCCGTCTCCCTGCCCATCGGCTCGTAGTAGTCCAGCAGGTAGGCGCGAGACTGCTCCTCGGTGTCGCCGAGGGAGAAGTAGTTGAGCGCGGCGATGCGCGGGGAGCCCTCGCGACCGGCCTCCGCCCAGGCGGCGCGGACCCGCTCGACGAACGGCGCGGTCGCCTCTGGCGGCAGGCCGCCCGCCGTCCAGCCGATGCCGTGCTCCACCGTCCGCCGGATCGCCGCGTCGGTGTTGCCGCCGACGAGGACGGGACCCCGTGGTGGCCGGTCTCGGGTGCCGCCGGGCGGGTCCCCTCGACGAGCGGCTCCCCCGCCCAGGCGCGCCGGAGGTCGGCCAGCTGCTGGTCGAACAGCCGGCCGCGGCCGGCGAAGTCTCGCCCGGTCAGCGTGTAGTCCGCCTCCCGCCACCCGACCCCGAGGCCCAGCGTCAACCGCCCGCCGGTGAGCTCCTGCACGGTGGCGGCCTGCTTGGCCAGCTCGGCGGTGCTGCGGGCGGGCGCGATCAGCACGTTCGGCAGGAACCGGATGCGCTCGGTCACCGCACCGGCGGCGGCGAACACGGTGAGCTCCTCGTAGGAGGGGTAGGAGACCGCGCCGATCGAGGCCAGGCTGGAGAAGCCGGCCGCCTCCGCCCGTCTCGCCCAGTCCAGCAGCTGGGCACCCGTGGTGCCTCGGACGCTGTTGGGGATGCCGATGCCGATCTCCATGCCGGGTCCTCTCCTCAGGTCGTGCTCGACCAACCACTCCACTGCTGGACCGTGACCACCAGCAGCGGCCCCGCGGGGGGCTGCTCGCGGTACTGCGGGTGCCGCTCGGCGAGCGCCGCCAGGCCGGGGTGCGTGGCCGGGGGGTCGTCCACCACCGTGGCCGTGCCGTCCGCCCGGACCCACCACAGGTGCGACCAGTCGTCCTCGTAGTGGTCGACGAGCAGGGCGCAGCGCGGCTCGACGCGGACGTTCGCCAGTCGCTGCAGCCGGGACGTGCGCTTCGGCTTGGCGTCGACCGCCGAGTAGACCGTGCCGTCGACCAGGGCGAACACCAGCGGTACCAGGTGGGGTGCGCCGTCCGGCCGCACCGTCGCCAGGCGGGCCACCGCGCTCGAGGCGAAGCGCCTGCGCAGTTCCACCGTCCGCACGGGCCTGTCCTACCAGGGACGGCGCCGCACCAGCCATGCCCCGGTGCGCGCTGGTCGGCGACCCGCCCGACGCGCCGCGGACGGCACGGGGCGTGCCCTACGCGCCGAGGTCCTTGCGCATCTGCTGGGTGACGTCGCCGTCCCCCGCCGCGCTTCCCTTCGTCCGTTGATCACGGGGTTGTTGCCGCAGGACCCGCTCCACACGGCGTGTTGTCGAGCAACAACCCCATGATCGACTCGAGGAGGGGAGTGGGAGGGGCAGCGGGGGTGGGGCGGACGACGCGGCCGGCCAGTCGGCGGGTCAGTCGGCGGGTGCGGGAGCGGCGTCCTCCCGCTCGACCGGGCGGCCGACGACGCCGTGCAGGTGGCAGGCGGCGTGCTGCCCGGGCGCGCCGACCGGCTGCAGCGCCGGGTCGACGTCCGGGCAGGGCTCGAAGACGTACGGGCAGCGGGTGCGGAACCGGCAGCCGCTGGGGACGTTCGCCGGCGAGGGGACGTCGCCGCCCAGCACGATCCGCTGCCGCGTCCGCTCGAGGGCCGGGTGCGGCACGGGCACCGCCGAGAGCAGCGCCTGCGTGTAGGGCATCTTCGGGTCCGAGCCGACCGCCGCCGCGGGGCCGACCTCGACCACCCGTCCCAGGTACATCACCGCGATCCGGTCGGAGACGTGCCGGACGGCGGAGAGGTCGTGCGAGATGAACAGCAGCGTGAGCCCGAGCTGACGCTGCAGCCGGCGGAGCAGGTTGAGCACCTGCGCCTGCACGCTGACGTCCAGCGACGCGATCGCCTCGTCGCAGACCAGGAAGTCCGGCTCGCCGGCCAGCGCGCGGGCGATGCCGACCCGCTGCCGCTGCCCGCCGGAGAACTCGTGCGGGTAGCGGTCGGCGACCGCGGGGTCCAGGCCGACCAGCTCCAGCAGCTCGGCGACCCGCGCGGAGCGCTCCTGCCGTCCCGACCGCAGGCCGTGCACCTCCAACGGCTCGGACACCGTCTGCCGCACCGTCCGGCGCGGGTCGAGGGAGGCGAACGGGTCCTGGAAGACCATCCCGGCCCGCCGGCGCAGGTCGCGCAGCCCGCGCCGGTCCAGCCCGGTCACGTCGGTGCCGTCGAAGGTCACCGTCCCGCCGGTGGGCTCCACCAGCCGCAGCAGCGCGTTGCCCAGCGTCGACTTGCCGCAGCCGGACTCCCCGACCAGCCCCAGCGTCTCCCCGCGGCGGATGTCGAGGTCCACGCCGTCGACGGCGCGCAGCAGCCCCGTCGTCCGCCGCAGGGCGCTGCCGGACCGGACCGGGAAGTGCACCTCCAGCCCCCGCGCGGAGACGAGGACGTCGGACGCGGGCACCCGGGAGGCCGGGACGTCAGAGGCGGGGACGCCCCGGGCGTGGGCGGTCGGCCCCTGCGGCAGGTCGGTCATCGTGAGCTCCCCTCACTGCACCAGGTCGCCGCGCGGTGCGGCAGGCCGCCCGTCGACGCGCCGACCACCGCCAGTGGCGGCTGCTCGGTCTCGCAGCGCGGGTCGGAACGCACCGGGCAGCGCGGCCAGAACACGCAGCCGGCAGGCAGGGCGGTGGGGGCGGGTGGGGTGCCCGGCACGGTCGCGAGCTCGCCGTCGCCGGACGAGGCCAGGTCGGGCAGCGCCCCGAGCAGGCCGCGCGTGTAGGGGTGCGCCGGACGCTCCAGGACGTCGTCCACCGAGCCGTCCTCCACGCAGCGGCCGCCGTACATGACCAGCACCCGGTCGGCGATGCCGGCGACCACGCCCAGGTCGTGGGTGATCCAGATGACCCCGGTGCCGTGCTCGCTCTGCAGCTCCGCCACCAGGTCGAGGATCTGCGCCTGCACGGTGACGTCGAGGGCCGTGGTGGCCTCGTCGGCGATGAGCAGCGAGGGGTTGTTGGCGAGCGCGATCGCGATGACCACCCGCTGGCGCATGCCCCCCGACAGCTCGTGCGGGTAGCGGTCCAGGGCGCGCTGCGGGTCGGGCAGGCCCACCTCGGCCAGCAGTCCGGCCGCCCGGTCCCGCGCCTCGGCCTTGGACACCTCACCGTGGGCGCGGATCCCCTCGATCAACTGCCGGCCGATCGTCAGGACCGGGTTCAGCGAGGTCATCGGGTCCTGGAAGACCATCCCGACGCCGGGGCCGCGCACCTGGCGCAGCCGCTCGGGCGGCATGGTGAGCAGGTCCTCGCCGTCCAGCCGCGCGGCGCCGGTCACCGTCGCCACCCGGGCGGGGAGCAGCCCGAGCAGGGCCAGGACCGAGACGCTCTTGCCGCTGCCGGACTCCCCCACCACCGCCACCGTCTCGCCGCGCCCGACGGTGTAGCTCAGCCCGTTGACGACCTCGGCCGGACCGCGCGGCGTGCGCAGCCGCACCCGGAGGTCCTCCACCTCCAGCAGCGGCGCGCTCACCTGCCGCTCCCGGCCATCAGGGTGCGCTGGCGCGGGTCGAGGACGTCCCGCAGCCCGTCGCCGAGCAGGTTGAAGCACAGCACGGTCAGGAAGATCGCCATCCCCGGGAAGAAGGCCAGCCACCAGGCCAGGTCGATGAAGCCGCGGCCCTCGGCCAGCATGAGCCCCCACGACGGGTTGGGCGGCTGGGTGCCCAACCCGAGGAAGGACAGCGCCGCCTCGGCCAGGACGGCGAAGGCCAGGCTGATCGAGGTCTGCACGATGATCGGCGGCGCCGCGTTGGGCAGCACGTGCCGGGTCAGCAGCCGGAAGTCCGATGCACCCACCGACCGCGACGCCCGCACGTACACCTCCTCCCGGACGCCGAGCACGCTGGCGCGGGTCACCCGGGCGAAGACGGGGATGTAGACGATCCCGATGGCCAGGGCGGTGTTGCCGGCCCCGGGGCCACGGACGGCGAGCACCGCGATCGCCAGCAGCACCGCCGGGAAGGCGAAGAGGACGTCCATGAACCGCATCAGGACGTCGTCCACCCAGCGGCCGTAGTAGCCGGCCAGCAGGCCGATGAGGGCTCCGACGACCAGCGCGAAGGCGACCGCCAGGAACCCCACCCGCAGCGAGACGGCCGCCCCCAGGATCACCCGGCTGAGGATGTCCCGGCCGAGGTCGTCGGTGCCGAACGGGTGGTCCAGGCTCGGCGGCTGCAGGCGGTCCTCGACCGCGATGACGTTGGGCCCTTCGGGCGCCAGGCTCTCGTCGAAGACGGCCATCAGGACGATGCCGAGCAGGACCGTCGCCGCGACCGCCGCCGTGGGGTTTCGGGCGAGCAGGCCCAGGGTCTGCCGCCAGCGCGGCCGCGGGGGCCGCGCCGTCGAGGGGACGCCGGCGTCGGTGGCGGTCGGGGAGGCTGCCGGCTCGGGCAGCGGCGCGCCGGTCATGGCAGCAGGCCTCGGCTGTGGATCATCGCAGCAGGACGCGGCTGGGGTCTCATCGTCGGATCCGTGGGTCGATGGCGGTGTAGAGCAGGTCCACCACCAGGTTGATCAGCAGGAAGACCACGGCGAAGAGCAGGATCGCCCCCTGGAGGACCGGGTAGTCGCGCGACTGGACCGCCTGCAGGGCCAGCTGGCCGAGCCCCGGCCAGGAGAAGACGATCTCCACGACCACCACTCCCGACAGCAGGTAGGCCAGCTGCACGCCGGTGACGGTGACCAGGGGCAGCAGCGCGTTGCGCAGCACGTGCCAGGTGAAGACCTGCCGCGCCGGCAGCCCCTTGGCCTGCGCCGTCCGGACGTGGTCGGCCCCGAGCGCCTCGAGGACGCTCGACCGCACGAACCGGGTGATCACCGAGCCGGACACCACCCCGGTGACCACCGCCGGCATCAGCAGCCGCCGGGCCCAGCCGCCCGGGTCCTCCGTGAGCGGGACGTAGCCGCCCGAGGGGAGCCAGCCCAGCGTCCCGGCGAAGACCAGGATGAGCACGATCGCCATCCAGAACTCCGGCACCGAGATCCCGATCTGGCTGAGCACCGTCGCGACCCGGTCGACGACCGACCGGGGCCGCAGCGCCGACAGGGTGCCCAGCGGGACGGCGATGAGCAGCGCCACCAGGATCGAGGCGAATGCCAGGGTCAGCGTCGCGGGCAGCCGCTCGCCGATCAGCGAGGTGACCGTCTCCCCGCTGCGGAAGCTGACCCCGAGGTCCCCGGTGAGGGCCCGGCCCGCCCAGCCGAAGTACTGCGTGACCAGCGGCTGGTCCAGGCCGGACCGTGCGAGGAGCGCGTCGTAGGTCTCCTGGTCGAAACGCGTGCCGAGGGCCAGCCGGATCGGATCGCCCGGCACCAGCTGGACCAGGCCGAACACGATGACGCTCACCCCCGCCAGGACGACGAGCGACTGGCCGACCCGGCGGAGGAGGTAGCCGGTCAGGGCAGCTCCACGCTCTCGAAGTTGATCGCCTTGTCCGCCCGGATCTGGTAGCCCGACAGCCCCGGCGCCCACGCCTGCACCACGTCGGGGTTGTAGAGGTACAGGTAGGAGACGTCGTCGACGATGAGTTGCGCGGCCTGGTCGTAGATCTGCTTGCGGGCGTTGTCGTCGGTCTCCGTCGCGCCCGCCTGCAGCAGCTGGTCGACCTGCGGGTTGCTGTAGCCCTGGTAGTTGTTCGGCCCGTCGGTCTGGTGCTGCTCTTGGTAGTAGGCCGCCGGGTCGAGGTTGCCGAGCCAGCCGAGGTAGAAGGCGTCGAAGTCGCCCTGACCCTGCCGGTCCAGCCAGGTGGCGAAGTCCAGGGTCTCGATCTCCACGTTGATCCCGATCGGCTCGAGCTGGCTGGCGATCACCTGCGCGGCGGTCACCGTCTCCGGGAACTCGTCGGTGACCATCAGGCCCATCGTCAGCGGCGTCTGGACGCCGGCCTGCTCGAGCAGCTGGCGGGCCTGGTCGGGGTCGGGCTGGAACGGCGCGTAGTCGGTGTGGAAGAAGCTGTCCTCGGGGATCGCGGTCTGGTTCGGCTGGGCCGCCCCGAACCACGCCGCCTCGGCCACCGCCTCGCGGTCGACGGCGAAGGAGATCGCGCGCCGCACGTCGCGGTTGTCGAACGGCGGGCGCGCGTAATTCATGGACAGGTACCAGTAGTCGACGCTGGGCGTCGTCTGCAGCTCGACGGTGTCGTCGCCGCCCAGCGACTCGATCTGCTGCGGCGGGACGTTGTCGGTCCACTGCACCTCACCGTTCTGCAGCGCGGTCAGGGCCGCCGCCGGCTCGGTGATGTAGCGGAACTCGACCCCGTCGACGCTCGGCGCGCCGCCCCAGTGCTCCTGGTAGGCGGTCAGCACGGTGCTGCTGGCGTCGGAGCTCTCGAGCTGGAAGGGGCCGGTGCCGTTGGCCTCGGTGGTGAGGTCGAGGTCCGCCGCGGCGTTCTCCGGCAGGATCGCCATCCCCTTGAAGGAGCCGATCCGCTCCAGCAGGTTCGGCGTCGGCTGGGTGAGCGTGATGACGACGGTCCGCGGGTCGGGCCCCTCGACGGACGCGACGTTCTGGAACCGGAACGAGTTGCTCAGCTGCTCGTCGATGATCCGCCGGTAGGAGTAGACGACGTCGGCGGAGTCGAACGCGCTGCCGTCGTGGAAGGTCACGCCGTCCCGCAGCGTGAACGTCCAGGTCAGCTGGTCCTCGCTGGTCTCCCAGCTCTCGGCGAGGCTCGGCTCCATCGTGAGGTCCTCGGCGTTCGGCACCACGAGGGTGTCGTAGACGTTCTCCAGGACCTGGAAGCTCGGGTAGGCCGTGGTCACGTGCGGGTCGAACTGGTCGGGCTGGGCGGACACCGCCGCGACGAGCGTGCTGCCCCCGCCGCCTCCGCCTCCGCCTCCGCCGGTTCCGGTGTCGACGCTCTCCCCACCGCCGCCGCAGGCGCTGAGCACCAGGGCACCGGCGGCGAGCAGGGGCAGGAGTCGGTTGCTGCGCACGGGGACCTCCGGCGGCTCGACTGTCGCGGTCTGCGCCCGACCCTGGCCCGGACCGTCCCGGCTCGCAGGTCGGGACGGTGATCGTTGCCTACCCGTGACCGAGACGGAACGACACCGCACGCAGGCGTGACCTGGCCTGCTCAGTCCTCGTCCTCCGCCGTTGATCATGGGCTCGTTGCCGGAGGACGCGCCGTCCGCAGCGTGTCGCCGAGCAACAACCCCATGATCAGCTCGGAGAGAGGCGGGTCGGCTGGATGGGCGGGGCGGGCGGCGCGGGCGGCGCGGGCGGTGCCTCCGGCTCACCGAGGGTGGCCCGGCGCAGCGCCTCGATGTCGACCTTGGGCACCCGGTCCATGCCCAGCAGCCCGTTGACCTCCTGGTACGTGTCGGTCAGCTGCGTCCAGCAGGCGCCGGCGAGCGCGGTGCTGCCGTGCACCGCGGCCCACTGGGCGCGGTAGCGGGCCAGCAGGTCCTCCGGCGAGGTGGCGTCGGCGTAGCCCCAGCCCTCGTCCTCCGGGGAGCGCAGCGCCACGCCGCCGAACTCCGAGAGGACGACGGCCCGGCCCGCGACGCCGGCCCGCTCCAGGTCGGCCAGGTACCCGTCGGGACGGCGTCCGGTGGCCAGCCGCTCGAGGTCCTCGGCCGTGGCGTAGCGCTCGCCGAGCACCGCGGGGTCCTGCTCGTAGTCGTGGACGCCCAGGATGTCGCCGCCGAGGGTCTCCCAGCCGTCGTTGGCCGAGACCGGGCGGGTGCCGTCGAGCGCGTCCGCCGTCGCCGCCATCGCCCGGATCAGCCCGCGCTGCCGCTCGTCGACCTCGGCTTCCTGCACACCCCACGACTCGTTGAGCGGCACCCACGCCACCACGCTCGGGAACCCGCGGTGGGCGACCACCACGTCGGCCCACTCGCGCAGCAGCCGGGCGCTCGCCGTCGGGCCGGGCCGGTACGCCGACGGCATCTCCGCCCACACCACCAGGCCCATCCGGTCGGCGAGGGCGAGGTAGCGCGGGTCCTCGGTCTTCTGGTGCTTGCGGGCCCCGGTGAAACCCAGCGCCCGGGTGAGCTCCAGGTCCCGCCGCAGCGCCGCGACGTCGGGCGGGGTGGCACCGGTGTCGGGCCAGTAGCCCTGGTCGAGCACCAGCCGCAGCGGCGCCGGACGGCCGTTGACCAGCAGCCGCCCGTCGCCGACCTCGACCGAGCGCAGCGCGGTGTAGCTCTCGACCTCGTCGAGCAGCTCGCCGTCGTCGGCGACCAGCGTCAGCTCGGCGTCGAGCAGCACCGGGTCCGGCCCGGGTCGCCACAGCAGCCGGCTGCGGTCGTCGATGCCGCCGTCCCCCACCTGCACGGTGCGCTCGACGACCCGGCCGTCCACGCGCACCGAGTCGTCGACCAGCAGCCGGTCGCCGGCGCGCAGCCGCAGGTGCAGCCGGGCACCGGCCAGGGGGGCGGCGAGCTCCACGCGGACGTCGAGCTGCATCGTCCGCGGGTGGGCGCGCCACTGGACGTCGGCGATGCGCCGCGACCCCACCTGCTCCAGCCAGACCGTGCGCCAGATGCCGGTGGTGCGGGGGTACCAGATCTCGTGCGGCTCGTCCCGCCAGTCCTGCTTGCCGCGCGGCGCCTCGAGGTCCAGGGGGTCGTCGTCGGCCCGGACCACGAGGTCTGCGCCGTCGTCCCCGAGGAAGTCGGTGACGTCGACGCTGAACGGTGTGTAGCCGCCCTCGTGGGAGGTGACGTGCGCGCCACCGACCCACACGTCGCAGATGCGGTCGACGGCACCGAAGTGGAGGACGGTGCGCCGGTCGCCGGCGCGGCCGGGCAGCCGGCGGCGGTACCACGCGCGGTTGAGCCGGCCGGGCCAGGTCACGCCGCTCGCCGGTGTCTCCGGGGCGTAGGGCACCCGGATCGTGCGGTCGAACGCGATGCCGCCGACGGTGCCGACGAGGTCGGGGTCGGCGGCGAACTCCCACTCGCCGTCGAGCGAGGTCCAGGGACGGCGCAGCAGCGGCCGGGGGTGTTCGGTCGGGTCCGTGTGCTCCACGGACCCACCTCACCGGACGGGTGCCACGCCCTTCCAGTCGCTCAGCGGCGGAGAGCTGCCCCTGACGGCGTGTCGGGCAGCCACGCGCCGGTGACGGCGCGAGGTCAGCGCGGGCGGACGGTCCCCAGCAGGTGCTCGGCGCCGCTCCTCGCGTTGCGGACGGCGAGGTCCCAGCCGCCGCCGACCGCGGCGGTCGAGAGCGTGACCGTCGAGGGCAGGAGCAGCGGCTTCCGGAACACCACGTCCACCGTCATCGCGTCGGGCAGCCGTCCGGTCAGCGTCGCGAGCGCGCGGGCCTTGACCCACATGCCGTGCGCGATGGCCCGCTTGAAGCCGAACGCCTTGGCGGTCAGCCCGGAGAGGTGGATCGGGTTCACGTCGCCGGAGACCCGCGCGTAGCGGCGCCCGGCGTCGTCCGGCACCCGCCAGGTGGCGACGGGACGCGCCAGGTCGCCGACCGCCAGGTCGAGGTCGGACCCCGGCGCGCCTTCGGGGGCTCTGGCGCCGCGGGCCAGGTACGTCGACCGCGAGCGCCACACCTCGGCGCCGCCGGCGGAGACCGACGCGCACAGGTCCACCGTCGCCCCGCGTGGGTGCCGGGCGAACCGCTCGGCCCACACCTCCAGGTCGAGCGCCTCGTCGGCCTGCACCGGCCGCAGCACCTCGACCCGGTTGCGCACGTGCACCAGGCCCGGCAGCGCCAGCGGGAACGACCGGTCGCTCATCAGCGCCAGCTGCAGCGGGAACGTGAGCACGTGCGGGTGGGTGGGCGGCAGCGTGTCGGCCAGCGGGAAACCGCAGACCCGGTCGTAGGCGGCCAGGTCGGCGGCCTCCACGCGGACGCCGGTGCGGGCCAGCCGGGTGTCGGGCAGGTCGCCGCCGCGGCCGCGCGCGGTGGCCACGGCCCGGGCGAACAGCGCCGGCATCGACGGCGCGGCCTCCAGCACGGTGCGGGCCATCACGCCCCCAGGAACGACTGGCCGCACACCCGCACCACCTGGCCGTTCACCCCGGCGGCGCTGGGCTGGGACAGCCAGGCGATCGTCTCGGCGACGTCGACCGGCAGGCCGCCCTGCTGCAGCGAGTTGATCCGGGAGCCGATCTCGCGGGTGCCGAAGGGCATCTTCGCCGTCATCTCGGTGACGATGAACCCCGGCGCGACCGCGTTGATCGTCGCGCCGCGCTCGGCGAACGCCGGCGCCCATGCCCGCACCATGCCGATGATGCCGGCCTTGGACGCCGCGTAGTTGGTCTGCCCGCGGTTGCCGGCGATGCCCGACTGCGAGCTCACGCAGACCACGCGCGCGCCGGGGCGCAGCACGCCATGGGCGTCCAGCAGCGCCTGGGTGACGTCGAGCTGGGCCTGCAGGTTGACCGCCATGACCGAGTTCCAGCGGGCGGCGTCCATGTTCACCAGCAACTTGTCGCGGGTGATGCCGGCGTTGTGGACGACGACGTCCACCCCGCCGTGCCGCTCCCGCAGGTGCGCGATCAGCCGCTGCGCGGCGTCGGGCGCGGTGATGTCGAGCTGGAACGCCGTCCCGCCGATCTCGTTGGCCACCTCGGCCAGCGACTGGCCGGCGGCGGGGACGTCGACGGCGACCACGTGCGCGCCGTCGCGAGCCACCACGCGAGCGATCGCCGCGCCGATGCCGCGGGCCGCACCGGTGACGACGGCGACCTTCCCGGCCAGCGGGCGCTCCGCGTCCTCGCCCGCCGGTACGTCGGCGGCCGTCAGGGTGACCACCTGGCCGTCGACGTAGGCCGACCGGCCGGAGAGGAAGAAGCGGACCGGGCCGGGCACCGAGGCCTCCGCACCGACCGGCACGAACAGGAGGTTCGCCGTCGCGCCGTTGCGCAGCTCCTTGGCGAGCGAGCGGACCAGCCCCTCCAGCGCCTGCCGGGCGGCGGCCTGCGCCGGGGAGTCGGCGTCCGACGGCGGGTGGGCCAGCACGAGCACCCGGCCGGAGGGGCCGAGCCGCTTGACCGCCGGCGCCAGCACCTCGTGCGCCGCGGCGAGGTCGGCGGGGCCGGTTCCGCCGGTGGCGTCGAGCAGCACGGCGCCCAGCCGCTCGCCGTCGGTGGCCGCAGACGACCGCACGGGGACGCCGGCGTCCTCGAGCACGCGGGTCAGGATCTCGTGCAACCCGCCCCCGCCGGCGGTGCCGACCACGGCCGGGCCGGTCAGCAGCGGTGCGCCCGGCTCGTAGCGGCGCAGCACGGCCGGTCGGGGCAGGCCTAGCTGCTCGACGAGGGTCGAACCGACGCCGGAGTTGGCGAGGTCGCGGTACCAGTCAGTCACGGGATGCGGCTCCTTCAGGACTCGAGGATGGCGACGACACCCTGGCCGCCAGCTGCGCAGATGGAGACCAGGCCGCGCCTGCCGGGCCCCTCCTGGTGCAGCTGCTTGGCCAGCGAGGCGACGATGCGCCCGCCGGTCGCCGCGAACGGGTGGCCGGCCGCCAGTGATGAGCCGTTGACGTTGAGCTTCGAGCGGTCGATGGCGCCGAGCGGGGCGTCCAGGCCCAGCCGCTCCTTGCAGAACGCCGGGTCCTCCCAGGCCTCCAGCGTGGCGAGCACCGTCGAGGCGAACGCCTCGTGGATCTCGTAGAAGTCGAAGTCCTGCAGCGTCAGTCCGTTGCGGGCCAGCAGGACCGGGACGGCGTACGCCGGGGCCATCAGCAGGCCCTCACCGCCGTGCACGTGGTCGACGGCGGCGGTCTGCGCGTCGACGAGGTGGGCGAGCACCGGCAGGCCGCGCTCGGCGGCCCACGCGTCGGAGGCCAGCAGGACGGCGGAGGCGCCGTCGGACAGCGGCGTGGAATTGCCCGCGGTCATGGTGGCGTCGGGGTCGCCCGTGCCGAACACCGGCTTCAGCTTCGCCAGCTTCTCCATCGAGGTGTCCGGCCGCAGGTTCTCGTCGCGGGTCAGCCCCAGGTAGGGGGTGACCAGGTCGTCGAAGAAGCCGCGCTCGTAGGCGGCGGCGAGGTTCTGGTGCGACCGGACGGTCAGCTCGTCCTGGGCCTCGCGGCTGACCCCCCACTCCTTGGCGGTGATCGCCTGGTGGTCGCCCATCGACAGGCCGGTGCGCGGCTCGGTGTTGCGCGGGGCCTCGGGCACGAACATCCCGGGTCGCACGCCGGCGAGGGCCTCGAGCCGCTGCCGGAGGGTCCTGGCGCTGCTGAGCGTGATCAGAACGCGGCGCATCTCGTCGTGGATGGCCAGCGGCGCGTCGGAGGTGGTGTCGACGCCGCCGGCGATGCCGGACTCGATCTGCCCCAGCGCGATCTTGTTGGCGACCAGGACCGCGGCCTCGAGCCCGGTGCCGCAGGCCTGCTGCACGTCGTAGGCCGGGGTGGCGGCCGACAGCCGCGAGCCCAGCACCGCCTCGCGGGTCAGGTTGAAGTCGCGGGAGTGCTTGAGGACGGCGCCGGCGACGACCTCGCCGACCTGCGCGCCCTGCAGCCCGAAGCGGGCGACCAGCCCGTCCAGCGTCGCGGTGAGCATGTCCTGGTTGGACGCCTGCGCGTACGCGGAGTTCGAGCGGGCGAAGGGGATGCGGTTGCCGCCGACGATCGCGGCCCTCCGGGTCTGCGGAGCCATCGGGGTGACCTCCCGGATCACTGGATGGAGGCAGGGACGGCGGAGCACCGTCCCGCAAGATGTCTGAGACCGACGGTATCAAGTACTGTCGGTGTCGTGAAGTCGGAGACGTCGAGGCGTGACCGCCGCGACTCGCGGTGGGACGAGCACCGCCGCGCCCGCCGGGAGCAGCTGGTCGACGCCACGATCACCGCAGTGGGCCGGCACGGCGCCGGCGTCGGCATGGAGGAGATCGCCACCGCGGCCGGCACCAGCAAGGCCGTCGTCTACCGGCACTTCGCCGACCGCAGCGAGCTGCACGTCGCCGTCTGCGCCCGGGTGGCGGCCAACCTCACCGACCGGCTGCGCGAGGCGATGGACACCACCACCGACCCGCGGCAGATGCTCACCGCCGCCGTGGAGACCTACCTGGCCTTCCTCGAGGCCGACCTCGAGCTCTACCGCTTCGTCGTCCAGGGGCCGCCGGTCGGCCACCCGGCCGACAGCGACCCGATCGCGAACCTGTCCCACCTCGTCGGCGACCAGGCCGCGGCGCTGGTGGCGGTCGTCCTCGAGCAGGCCGGTCGGGATCCTGCGGCCGCCCGGCCCTGGGGGCACGGCCTGGTCGGCCTGGTCCGCTCGGCTGCCGACTGGTGGCTGCAGGCCGACCGCCCGATGCCCCGGGTGGAGCTCGCCGCCCACCTGACCGATCTCACCTGGGCCGGCCTCTCCGGCGTCGTGACCCGCAAGGAGGACAACGCATGACCACGAGCCTGCCGCACGCGGTGGACCCGAGGACGCTCACCGAGGTGCTCGACGGCCGCTGGGGCCACGTCCGCCACGACGCGCGGGAGAACCTGCACGACCCGGACCTGCTGCCGGTCTACGGCGAGAACGTGCAGGAGGCCCGCGAGCGGGTCACCCGGATGGCGGAGAAGATCGCCGCGTCCGGCCGGGTCACCCTTGGGTTCCCCAAGGAGTACGGCGGCGAGGGCGACGCCGGCGGCTCGGTCACCGCGATCGAGATGCTGGCCTTCACCGACCTGTCGCTGATGGTCAAGGCCGGCGTCCAGTGGGGGCTGTTCGGCGGCGCCGTCCAGGCGCTCGGCACCGAGCGGCACCACGACGCGTACCTGCGCGACATCATGGGCTTCGACCTGCCCGGCTGCTTCGCCATGACCGAGACCGGGCACGGCTCCGACGTCCAGCAGCTGCGGACGACGTGCACCTACGACCCCGGGACGCGGACCTTCGACCTGCACACGCCGCACGAGGCCGCGCGCAAGGACTACATCGGCAACGCGGCGAAGGACGGCCGGATGGCGGTCGTCTTCGCCCAGCTGGTCACCAAGGGCGAGCGGCACGGCGTGCACGCCTGGCTGGTGCCGATCCGCGACGAGCAGGGCGCCCCGATGCCCGGCGTCACCATCGGCGACGACGGCCCGAAGGCGGGGCTGCTCGGCGTCGACAACGGCCGGCTGTCCTTCGACCACGTGACCGTGCCGCGGGACATGCTGCTCGACCGGTACGGCCAGGTCGCCGAGGACGGCACCTACACCAGCTCGATCGAGAACGAGACCCGGCGTTTCTTCACCATGCTGGGCACCCTGGTGCGCGGCCGGGTGAGCGTCGGCGGCTCCGCAGCGGCGGCCACCAAGCTCGCCCTGGACATCGCCGTCCGCTACGGCCAGACCCGCCGGCAGTTCTCCGCGCCCGGCGCCGACCGCGAGGTCCTGCTCAACGACTACCTCGTGCACCAGCGCAAGCTGCTGCCGGCCCTGGCGGCCACCTACGCCTACTCCTTCGCGCAGGAGGAGCTGGTCGGCACGATGCACGACGTCCAGGGCGCGGAGGACCTCGACGAGGGCGCGCAGCGCGAGCTGGAGTCCCGGGCCGCCGGGCTCAAGGCCGCCCAGACCTGGCACGCCACGCGGACCATCCAGACGGCCCGCGAGGCCTGCGGGGGTGCCGGCTACCTGCAGGAGAACCGGCTGCCGCACCTCAAGGCCGACACCGACGTCTTCACCACCTTCGAGGGCGACAACACCGTCCTGCTGCAGCTGGTCGCCAAGGGCCTGCTCACCGGCTACCGCGACGCCTTCGGCTCGCTCGACGGCTGGGGCAAGGTGGGCTTCATCGCCGACATGGTCCGCGAGACCGTGCTCGAGCGGACGGCGGCCCGCGGCCTGATCGCCCGGCTCGTCGACGCCGTCCCCGGCCGGGAGGACGAGGTGCCGCTGCTCGACCGCGGCTGGCAGCTGAAGATGCTCGAGGACCGCGAGAAGCACCTGCTCGAGGGCGCGATCCGGCGGCTGCGGCGCGGCGCGGAGACCCCCGGCGCCCGGCCCTTCGACGTCTTCAACGACGTCCAGGACCACGTGCTCCGGACGGCGCAGGCGCACACCGACCGGATCGTGCTGGAGGCCTTCGTCGCGGGCATCGAGCGGACGACGGACGCCGGCGCGAAGGCCCTGCTCGAGCGGGTCTGCGACCTGTACGCGCTCACCACCATCGAGGCCGACCGGGCCTGGTTCCTCGAGCACGGGCGGCTCACCCCGAACCGCTCCAAGGCGCTCACCGCCACGGTGAACGGCGTGCTCAAGGAGCTGCGGCCGCACCTGGTCACGCTGGTCGACGCCTTCGCCATCCCGGAGGACTGGAAGGGCGCGGCGATCCTGCGCGAGGAGCCCGCCCGCCAGGAGGCCATGGCGACCGGTGACGCCGAGCTGCGCCGCGGGACGGCGACCTCGGTGGAGGTCCCGCCCGGCCAGTGACCCGGGGAGCCCCCCCCGAGTTGATCATGGGGTTGTCGACGCCGACACGGCTGGACACGCCGCTGCGGTCGGCGACAACCTCATGATCAACTGCGGAGGAGACGGCGGGGTCGGCCGCGAGGGCGTCAGCGGGCCGGTGGCCGCGGGAAACCGCCCACCAGCTGCTCGAAGGCGTGCGCCACCTTCAGCGGGGTGGTGTCCTCGAACCGGCGGCCGACCAGCATCATCCCGACCGGCAACCCCTGCGAGAGCCCGGCCGGGACGCTCGTGGCCGGGTGGCCGCTGACGTCGAACGGCGCGCAGTTGACGATCATCTCCAGCGCACGGGCGACGCGGGTCTCCACCGGGTCGTCCGGTGCCGGGATCTCCGGGGCCACCATCGGCACGGTCGGCATCACCAGCAGGTCGACGTCGGCCAGCGCGGCGTCGTACTGCCGGCGCACCTCGGTGGCCAGATTCTGCGCCATCGCGTAGTGCCGGGTCTGCTCGCGCTCCAGCGACCAGCGGCCGGTCAGCGCCACCGCCGTCACCGTCGGCGACCACCGGTCGACCACCTCACGGCGCTGGCGGCCGTAGTGGGCGATCAGCTCGGGGTCGTAACGGCCCTCGTAGTTCCAGCCGTAGCCGTTGCCCTCGACCATCTGCACCGTGGCGCCGTCGGTGGCGATGACGTTCCAGACGTGCAGCGCGTGCCGGTGCCAGGGCAGGTCGACGTCCACCACCTCGATGCCCAGCTCCCGCAGCCGCTCGGCGGCCGCCCGGACGGTGTCGTCGACGCCGTCCTCGGAGAGCTCCTCCCAGCCGAAGCCCTGGGCGACGACCCCGACCCGCAGGCCCGCGACGTCCCCGTCCAGCGCGGCGGCGTACTGCTCGGGCACCACGTCGGCGGGCTGGCGCGGGTCGTCGCCGTCCCGGCCGGCGAGGACGTCGAGCATGGCTGCCGCGTCGGCGACCGTGCGGGTCATCGGCCCCAGGTGGTCGAGGGTCAGCTCGATGGGGAACGCGCCGGTGTAGGGCACCAGCCCGTGCGTGGGCTTGTGGCCGACGATGCCGGAGAAGGCCGCGGGCATGCGGATCGAGCCGCCCTGGTCCCCGCCGACCGCCAGGTCGACCTCCCCTGATGCCACCAGCGCGGCGCTGCCGCTGGAGCTGCCACCGGTCGTCCGCGACGGGTCCCACGGGTTGCGCACCGGCCCGGTGACGGAGGTGTGGCTGCCGCCGGAGAAGCAGAGGTCCTCGCAGACGGACTTGCCGGTGATCGTCGCGCCGGCCTCCAGCAGACGGGTGACGACGGTGGCGTCCTCCCGCGGGACGAAGCCCTCGACGGTGTGCGACCCGTTCATCATCGGGACGCCGGCGACCTCGACGTTGTCCTTGACCGCCACCGTCCGGCCGGCCAGCGGGCCCTCGGCCGCGCCGCGGATCTCGGTGGTCACGTACCAGGCACCGAGCGGGTTGTCGGCCTCCGCGGGGCGGGTGCTCGGCCGGTCGTCGGGCGCCTGCGGGGCGATCCCGGCGTAGAGCTCCTCGACCGCGTCGTAGGAGGTGAGGAAGGCCGCGACGATGGGCGTGTAGGCGGCCACCTCCTCGGCGGTGGGCTTCATGCCGTAGCTGGCCGCGAGCGCGGCCACCTCGTTCTCGTCCGGCGGGCGTACGGGCACGGCGGCCTCCAGGTGAGCGGCGGGTGGAGCCGCAAGCTAGCGACGTCCGGGCCCTCCTGTCACCCGCGGTGACGGCCTCCTCACGGTGTTGATCATGAGGTTGTCGTCGCCGCCACCGCTCGACACGCCTTCGGTGCGTGCAACGACCCCGTGATCACCGGGACGAGGGAGGGGTGCGGGAGGCTGCGGCCGGGGTCTGCGGACGGCGCGGGAGGATGCGGCCGTGGAGATCCTGGCCGCGGCCGCGGAGACGCTGCGGGTGCCGGCGCCGGTCGACCTCGCCGCGATCGTCATCGGCGCGCTGACCGGCGGCCTGCTCGCCGCCCGCGAGGGGTTCGCCGTGTCCGGCGTCCTGCTCCTGGCCGTCAGCGGCGGGCTCGGCGGCGGGCTCGTCCGCGACGTGCTTCTGGGCGACCTGCCGCCGGTCGCCCTGACCAACCCCGCCTACCTCCCCACGGTGGCCATCACCGCGGCGGTGACGTTCTACTTCTCCGGCTGGCTGTCCCGGCTGACCGGCCTGCTCGTCGTCCTCGACGCCGTCACGCTGGGCTTCTTCACCGTCATCGGCGCGCAGAAGGCGCAGCTGGCCGCCCTGCCCAGCGCCAGCGTGGTCTTCGTCGGCACGCTCACCGCGGTCGGCGGCGCGGTCATCCGGGACGTGCTGCTGGCCCAGCGCGCCGACATCGTGCAGCCCGGCCCGTACAACGCGGTCGCCGCGCTGCTCGGGGCCATCGCGCTCACCGTGCTCGCCGGCCCGGTCGGCCTGGACCCGATCCCGGTGGCGGCGCTGGTCATCGTGCTGGTCGCCGCGCTGCGGGTGCTCTCGGTGTGGCGCGGCTGGGAGGCCCCGGTCGCCGTGGACCTGCCCGGCCGGGCCCGTCGCCGGCTGCGGCGCCAGCGGGCCGGGCGCCCGGCCCGCTGGCGCCGCCGCGACCGCCGCTGAAGGAAGGACCCCGGTCCCCCGGCAGGGCCCCGTCCCGGGCCGGCCCCGTCCAGAGGCTCGCCGTGGCCCGTCCCGGGTCCCGCCCCGAGTGTGCGAGGGGTGGGGAGGACGGGGTCCTTCCACGGTCAGGGGGTCGGGGGCCTCGCTCAGGTCGCGGCGCCGGCCTCGGGGCGCACCGCCGGTGCCGGCGGGATGCCCCGCGGGAGCAGCTGCGGGCCGGCCTCCGGGGGGCGCGGGCGGGCCTGGGAGTGCAGCCGGACGGCGAGCAGCGCGACGTCGTCCTCCGCGTCGGGCGGGAAGAGCCGCTCGAGCACCCGGTCGCACAGGTCGGCCAGCGGCAGCGCGGCGTACTCGGCCAGCACGGCCACCAGCTCCGTGGTGCCGGCGTCGAGGTCGCGGTCGCGGCGCTCGACCAGCCCGTCGGTGTACAGCAGGACCGTGCTGCCCGCGGGGAGGACGGCGACGCGGTCCCGGCGCGCGGCCGACGGGTCGACCCCGAGCAGCAGGTCGGGCAGCTCGTCGAGCACCTGCACCCGGCCGTCGGGCAGCAGCAGCACCGGTGGTGGGTGGCCGGCGCTCGACCAGCGGAGCCTGGTGACGCCGGCGCGCAGGTCGGCGTGCTCCTGCTCGAGCCGGGCGACCAGCGCGGTGGCCATCGTGTCCAGCCCCAGCCCGTGGACGGCGCAGTCGAGCTGGGTGAGCACCTGCGCCGGCGGTGCGCCGCTGGAGTAGCTGATCCCGCGCAGCAGGCCGCGCAGCTGCCCCATGGAGGCGGCGGCCCCGGTGTCGTGGCCGACGACGTCGCCGATGGCCAGCACGGTCGCGCCGCCGGGCTCGAGGAACGCGTCGTACCAGTCGCCACCGATCTCCGCGCCCTCCGCCGCGGGCACGTACCGGACGACGATCTCGCAGTGGTCCGGCTGCGGTGGCGCGGTGAGCATGCTGTGCTGGAGCGCACCGGCCAGCTCCCGCTGCTGGCCGTAGAGCCGGGCGTGGTGCAGCGCGAGGCCGGCCCGGCGGCCCACCTCGACCGCGGTCTCGACCTCGGCCGGTGTGTGCGGCCCCCGCTCGGCGCCGTTGAACAGCCCCAGCGCGCCGAGGGACTGACCGCGGGCCACCAGCGGCACGATCACGCCGGAGTCCGGTGCCAGCCGGCCCAGCAGCTCACGGGTGGCGGGCTCCGGGATGGAGCGCTCGACCCGCGCGGGGTCCATCCTGGGCAGCACCAGCGGGCGGCCGGTGCGGGTCACCAACGGCGCGGCGGCCTCGTCGGTCATCACCGCGACCATCGAGTGCACGTACAGCTCCAGCTCGGCGCGCAGCGCGGGGTCGCGGTGCGCGGAGGCCACCTCGTGCAGCCGCCCCTGCTCGTCGGTGACCACCAGCCAGCACCAGTCGGCCAGGGTGGGGACGACGACGTCGGCGAGCTGGCCGACCTGCAGGCTGACGTCCAGGGTCCCCGACAGCACCCGCCCGGTGTCGGCGAGCAGCTGCAGCCGGGCGGTGGCCTCGGCCATCGCTGCGACGGCGTCGGCGCGCACGGTGTCGGCCCGCAGCCGCGAGGCGGTCAGCGCGATCTGCGCGGTCAGCCCCTCCAGCAGCTCGACGTCGCGGTCGGGGAAGGCGCGCTCGGTCGTCCAGACGACGACGAAGCTGCCCAGCAGCCGCCCCTCGACCCGCAGTGGCAGCGCGGCCAGTGCCCGGCTGCCGAGCACCTCGTTGACCCGGGCCATCCGGGGGAAGCGCGCCTCGGCCGCGGCCGCGTCGGGGAACAGCAGCGGCTCCCCGTGCCGGGCGACCCACTGGGTGGGCAGCTCGTCGTCCAGCGGCGTCTCGACCCCGCCGGCCGGCAGCTGGACGTCGGCCGTGCTGGCCACGGTGTCGACGATGCGGCGGGTCAGGTGCAGGTACAGCCGGTCGTCGCGCGGGTCGAACACCGCCAGCCCGATCGACTCCGCGCCCAGCACCGCAGCGGCGCGCAGCGCGATCTCGGCCAGCTGGGTGACCCGCGTGGCGCCGGCCAGCTCGGCGGCAACCTCGGCGATCGCGGCGGCGCGGCGGACGGCGTCGAGCTCCCGGTCGGCCTGCTCGTGGGCCTCCGTGACGTCGACGACCGTGCCCACGATCCGCGCCGGCCCGCCGTCCGGGCCGGCAGGGGACCCGGCCGCGGCTGACCGTCCAGCGCACCGCGCCGTCGGTGCGGACCACGCGCAGCTCGATCGTGTACCGGGCCAGCGCGTCGACGGCGGCCTGCATTTCCGCCTGCGCGCGCTCCCGGTCGTCGGGGTGCACGTGCTCGGCGAACAGCCGGTCCATCCCCAGCCGGACGGTGGAGTCGTAGCCGAAGATCGCCGCGCAGCGCTCGTCCCAGTCGATGGTGTGCCCCCGCAGGTCGACCTCCCAGGCGCCCACGGCGCTGGCCTCCAGGGCCAGCTCCAGGCGCATCAGGGAGGCGTCCGCGGTCGACCGGGCTGCGGACAGCTCGAGCTCGGCGACCACCGAGGCGGCCAGCTGCTCGAGGGAGGCGACCTGGTCCGACGACCAGTCGCGCCGGACGCCGTCGAACACCGCGAGCGCCCCGACGACCTGCCCGGACCGTGCCCGCAGCGGGACGCCGAGGTAGGCGACGAGCGACCCGTCGGCCGCCGCGGGGAGCGCGGCCAGCCGTTCGTCCTGCGCCGCGTCCGGGACGACGACGGGGACGGGGACGCCCAGCCCGACGGTCACCGCGCACGGGGAGCCCTCGAGCGGCAGCGGACCGCTGACGACCGACGCCGGCAGTCCGCAGGACCCCACGGGCACCTCGGCGTCGGTGACCAGGCAGACCAGCGCCGCCGGGGCCTGCGTCAGCCGCGCGGCGAGCTGCGCGAGCCGGTCGTGGACGCCGGGGGACGCCTCGGCGAGCAGCCGGCGCGCCGCGGCGACCCGCCCGGGGTCGGTGAGCACGTCGGACCGGAGGGACGGGGGTGCCGACGTCATGCCCGCGCTCCCTCGTCCGCTGTGGGCGGCGGATGCGCCGGCCACGTCGACCGCACATCCTGACACGGCGACCCGTCGGGGAACGGGATCGTTCCTCGGTCGTGTCGCCGCCATCCGCCCACCCGGTGGGGTGAGTGCGGCCGGTCCCGGGTCGAGCGCGGCGGCGCGGGAGCCGATGGGCGGTGCATGACGGCCCCCCGGTGAGCAGCCTGCCCGACTGCCGTCCGCTGCTCGCCGACCCCGACGACCTGACGCTGGTGTTCCAGCCGATCGTCGACCTCGCCGCGGTGCGCGTCGTGGGCTACGAGGCGCTCTCCCGCTTCCCCGGCACCGCCGGCCCCGGCGTCTGGTCCGCCGCCGCTTCCGACTGCGGCCTGGCCGCCGAGCTGGAGGCACTGGCGATCGCCAAGGCCCTGGCCGTCGTCCCGCTGCTGCCCGCCGACACGTTCCTCACCGTCAACGTCAGTCCGCACCTGCTCGGCAGCGCCCCGGTCCAGGAGGCCCTCGCCGCCCGGCCGAACCTGCACCGCGTCGTCGTCCAGCTCACCGGGCACACGCCCGCCGACGACCTCGACGCGCTGCGCCGGCAGACCGACGCGCTGCGCACCCGCGGGGCCCTCGTCGCGCTGGACGACGCCGGTTCGGGCCTGCAGCAGATGGCCGCCGTCCGCCCTCGGCTGGTGACGCTGGACCGGGCCCTGGTGACCGGCGTGGACACCGACCCGGTCCGCACCGCGCTCGCCGAGGTGGTGGGCGAGTTCGCCGGGCGCATCGACGCCCGGCTGCTGGCCGAGGGTGTCGAGACCGTCGCGGAGCTGGCCGCGCTGACCCGGCTCGGCGTGCCGCTGGCGCAGGGCTGGCTGCTCGGCCGGCCAGCGTCCGGCTTCGCGCCGCTGGCGCCCGAGGTCGCCGCCCTGGTCCGCACGCACGCCGCCCGGGCGCAGGTGACCCGCGGGGTGGCCGCCCTCGTGCGGCCGGTGCGCCAGTCCGACGCCGGCGAGCCGCCGTCCGCCGTCCCGCCGGCGGTGCTGGTGGGCGGACGGGGCGAGCCCGTGGCGCTGTGGCTGGCCTGCCCGCGGACCGGGGCGCCGTACCTGGCGCCGGTGTCGCTCCAGGCCTCCCCCACGGACGACGTCGCCGCCACGCTGCAGCGGGCGGTGACGCGGCCCGCCGCGCAGCGCTTCGACCCGGTGCTGTGCACCGACGCCTCCGGCGCGGTGGTGGGCCTGCTGCGCGTCGAGGACCTCGCCACGGCCGTCGCCCGCTCCTGAGAGAGGACCTCCCCTGCCTTCGTCGGCCCCGTCCCGGGCCCCGCCCTGAGCCTGCGAACGGTGGGGAGGACGGCGTCCTCTCTCAGGCGGAGGCGGTGTCCAGCGCCTGCGTCTGCTCCTCGGTGAGCACCAGGTCCTGCATGGGCAGCAGGTCGGCCAGCTGCTCCACCGACCGGCCGCTGGCGATCGGCGAGACGACGGTCGGACGGTCGGCCAGCCAGCGCAGCGCCACCGCGGCGACCGTCACCCCGTGCGCCTCCGCCACCTGCCGCAGCGCGGCCAGCACCCGGTCGCCGCGCTCCCCCACGTAGGCCGAGGCGCCCTCCGCCCGCGGCGAGTCGACCTGCTCACCGGCCCGGTACTTGCCGGTCAGGAAGCCCTTGGCCAGCGCGTAGTAGGGCAGCACGCCCAGCTCGTGGGCGGCCACGACGTCGCGCAGCCCGTCCTCGTAGACCGCCCGCTCCATGAGGTTGTAGTGCGGCTGCAGCGCCACGTACCGGGTCAGCCCACGCCGCCCGGAGGTCTCCAGCGCCTCGGTGAGCCGGTCCGGCGAGTAGTTCGACGCCGCGACGTACCGGACCTTGCCCGCCTGCACGAGCTCGTCGAAGGCACGCAGCGTCTCCTCGAGCGGCGTGCTCCCGTCGTCGTAGTGCGCGTAGTAGAGGTCGATCCGGTCGGTCTGCAGCCGGCGCAGCGACCCCTCGACCGCCGTCCGGATCTCCGCCGCCGACAGCGGGTGCTCCTTCTCCAGGCGCGACGCCTTGGTCGCCACCACCATCCGGTCGTGCAGGCCCCGCTCGGTCATCCAGTTGCCGAGGATCTCCTCCGACGCGCCTCGGCCGTAGGACTCCGCGGTGTCGACGAACGGGGCCAGGGTGCTGACCGTCGCGTCGGTGAACCGGTCCAGCACGGCGAAGGACGTCGGCTCGTCCGCCGTCCAGCCGAACACGTTGCCGCCCAGGCAGAGGTCGCTGACGGTGAGGTCGGTCCCGGGGATCACTGGCACCCCCTCACGCTAGAGGAAGGACCTCCCTGCCCCCCCGTCGCTCGGCCCCCTCCCGGGCACCACCGCGAGCGTGCGAGCGGTCGGGAGGAGGGGGTTCTTCCGCCTGCAGGGAGGCCAGCAGGACCCGGAACGGGGCTGGCGACAGGGTCCTTCGACCCCCCTCGGTGGCGGGCTGTCGGTACGGCATGGCACCGTGCCTGCGGTCCGACCCGCCGTCCGGCGCGGTCAGCCACGCTCTGTCATCGACACGGAAGGAACCCCGTGAACAAGGCCGAACTCGTCTCCGCCATCGCCAAGCGGGCCGACGTGCCCACCTCGACCGTCGACTCGGTGCTCACCGGGCTCCAGGACGAGCTCGTCGACGCCATCACCCGCGGCGAGAAGGTCGCCGTCTCCGGCCTGCTGACCGTCGAGCGCACCCAGCGCTCCGCGCGCACCGGCCGCAACCCGCAGACCGGCGAGTCGATCGACATCCCCGCCGCCAACACGGTCAAGGTCACCGCGGGCTCGAACCTGAAGAAGGCCGCCAGCAACGTCCCCGTCTGAGCAAGGACCCCCTTGCCCCCCACCGCTCGCACGCTCGCGGCGGGACCCTGCAAGGGGGCCGTCCTCCGGGTCGGGTCGGCGGCTGCCCCTGTGGCCGGGCCCACGACCGCGTGGGTCAGGATGCCTGGGCAGTCGCCGTCCGACGGCGGGCGGCGCGAGGGACGGAGGACCCGTGACGGCACTCGAGGTGGACACCGACCCGGCCGAGGTCGGCTTCGACGCCGCCCGGCTCGCCCGGCTGGACCGACGGCTGGCGCGCTGGGTGGACGACGGCCAGCTGCCCGGCTACCTGGTGACCGTGGCCCGGCACGGTCACCTGGTGCACGTCAGCTCGGCCGGGTACCGCGACGTCGAGGCCGGCCTGCCCGTCGAGCGGGACACCCGCTGGCGCATCTACTCGATGACCAAGCCGATCACCTCGGTCGCGGCGATGATGCTGTACGAGGAGGGTGCCTTCGAGCTCTCCGACCCGATCGCGAAGTGGCTGCCCGAGTTCGCCGAGACCCGCGTCTACGTGGCCGGCTCGGCACTGAAGCCGGTCACCCAGCCCCAGGTCGAGCCCATCCGGGTGCGGCACCTGCTCACCCACACCTCCGGGCTGACCTACGGCTTCCACCACGCCCACCCGGTCGACGCGATGTACCGGGCCGCCGGGCACGAGTGGGGCACCCCCGCCGGCGCGGACTCCGCGGAGGTCTGCCGGCAGTGGGCCGTGATCCCGCTGGTCTTCCAGCCCGGGTCGGAGTGGAACTACGGCGTCTCCACCGACGTCCTGGGCCGGCTGGTCGAGGTGGTCTCCGGCCTCCCGCTCGACGAGTTCTTCGAGCAGCGCATCTTCCGCCCGCTGGGCATGACCGACACGTCCTTCGGGCTGCGCGAGGGGGACGACGTCGACTCGCTCGCCCGGCTCTACGCCGCCGTCCCGGGGCAGCCCGGCGGTGCGCCGACCCGCTTCGCCCCCTACGACGCGATGGGCGCCGCTGCGCACGCCAAGCCGGCCTTCCTCTCCGGCGGCGGCGGGCTGGTCTCCACGGCCGGGGACTACCTGCGGTTCGTCGAGCTGCTCCGGCGCGGCGGCTCCTACGACGGCGGCCGGCTGCTCAGCACCCGCACGATCGGCTACATGACCCGCAACCACCTGCCCGGCGACCAGGACCTGGAGACCTTCGGCCGGCCGCTGTTCGCCGAGACGCCGCTGCGCGGGGTGGGCTTCGGGCTCGGGTTCTCGATGGTCATCGACCCGGTGCGCTACGGCGTGCTGTCCAGCCTCGGCGACTACAGCTGGGGCGGGGCGGCGTCCACGGCGTTCTACGTCGACCCGGTGGAGGACGTGACCGTCGGCTTCTACACCCAGCTGCTCCCCTCGAGCACGCTGCCGATCCGCAACCACCTGCGCCAGCTGGTCAACCAGGCGCTGGCCGACTGAAGGACCTTCTGCCCTCACCACCCGCAGGCTCGCGGTGGGTCCCGGCAGGGGCCGTCAGCGGCGGGTGACCAGCTGAGACCACGGTGCCCGGTCCTGGCTCACCACCGGTGGTGAGCCAGGACCGTGGTCGACCAGCTCAGCTGATCACCGAGGCGCCGTCGAGGGCCTCCCTCAGAGGTAGCGGCGGAAGAGGATCGAGGCGACCATCGCCGGCTTGCTCTGGTTCTCGATCTCCATCGTGATGCCCAGGTTCATCTGCACGCCGCCCTCGAACTGCTTGGCCTCGTCGAGGGTCGCGGAGGCGCGGACGCGGGCGCCGACCGGCACCGGCGACATGAAGCGGATCTTGTCGGCGCCGTAGTTGACGCCCATCCGGAAGCCCGTCGCCTCGATGATCTGCCCGGACAGCGCCGACACCAATGACAACGTCAGGTAGCCGTGGGCGATGGGGCCACCGAAGGGGCTCTCCCTCTTCGCCCGCTCCACGTCGACGTGGATCCACTGGTGGTCGTGGGTGGCCTCGGCGAACTTGTCCACCTGCTCCTGGGTGATCTCCACCCAGTCGCTGTGCCCGAGGTGCTGGCCGACCTTCGCCAGCACGCCCTCGACGCCCTCGACAGTGGTCTGCGCCATGAGCTCCTCCTCCTGATCCGCGGGTCTGGTTTGCTGACTCCACCACACGGCACGACGGTGAGGGGAGCGGGGTTGCTGCGGCTCGGTGCCCTGTCCGTGCCGGACGGCGCCCTGGTCGTGATGGCCATCGTCAACCGCACCCCGGACTCCTTCTACGACCGCGGCGCCACCTACGAGCTCGCCGCCGCCGTCGAGCGGGTCGACCGGGTGGTCGCCGAGGGCGCGGACATGGTGGACGTCGGCGGCGTCAAGGCCGCGCCCGGCGAGGAGGTCGACGCCGCCGAGGAGATCCGCCGCACGGTCGACCTGGTCGCCGCGATCCGCGCCGCGCACCCCACCCTGCCGATCTCGATCGACACCTGGCGGGCGGAGGTGGCGCGGGAGGCGCTGGCCGCCGGCGCCGACGTCGTCAACGACGCGTGGGGCGGCGTCGAGCCGGAGCTCGCGGCGGTGGCGGCCGAGTGCGGCGCCGGGATCGTCTGCACGCACGCCGGCGGGCTGCCGCCGCGCACCCGCCCGCACCGGGTCGCCTACGACGACGTCGTGGCCGACGTGGTGGCCCGGACGACGGCGCTCGCGGAGGCCGCGGTCGCCGCGGGCGTGGACCGCGACCGGGTGCTGGTCGACCCGGGGCACGACTTCGGCAAGAACACCCGGCACTCGCTGGAGGCCACCCGGCGGCTGGACGAGCTGGTCGCGACCGGCTGGCCGGTGCTGGTGGCGCTGTCGAACAAGGACTTCGTCGGCGAGACCCTCGACGTCCCGCTGGACCAGCGGCTGACCGGCACCCTGGCGGCGACGGCGGTCAGCGCCTGGCTCGGGGCGACGGTGTTCCGCGCGCACGACGTCGCGGCGACCCGGCAGACGCTGGACATGGTGGCCTCCATCCGCGGCGACCGGCCGCCCGCGCGCACCACCCGCGGCCTGGCGTGAAGATGATCAGCTGACCTGGTCATCGCGGTTCCTCCCTCACCACCGGTCCTGAGGGAGGAGCAGGGACGACCAGCTGACCTGATCATCGGGTCGGCCGCCCGGCTACCTTCCCCGTCATGGCCGCCACCGGGTTCCACACCGCCGACGAGCTCAACGCGCTGCTGCCGGGCACCCTGCCGGGCCTGCTCGGGCTGACGATCACCGCCCACGAGCCCGGCCGGCTGGAGGCCGCGCTCGACGTCCGCCCCGAACTGCTGGCCCCCAACGGCTACCTGCACGCCGCGACCGTCGTCGGGCTGGCCGACACCGCCTGCGGGCTGGCCACCCGGGCGCTGCTGCCGGAGGGGTCGAGCGGCTTCACCACCATCGAGCTGAAGAGCAACTTCCTCGGCACGCTGCGGGAGGGCCGGGTCATGACCGTGGCCACCAACGCGCACGCCGGCCGGACGACGCAGGTGTGGGACGCCGTGGTGACCGCGGCGGGGTCCGGCAAGACCGTCGCCCTGTTCCGCTGCACCCAGTCCGTGCTGTGGCCGCGGTGAGGGAGGACCCCACTGCCCCACCCCTCGCCCGCTCGCGGCGGGCCCTCCGCAGGCGGGCCGCGCTGACCACACGTCCGGAGTACCAGCCGGTAACCCCCTTTGGCCCGGGTCACCAGGGATGTGAGACTGGCGCCACACCGACGTGCGAAGGAGTTCAACCCGTGGCGCTGGCCAGCCGTTACCCCGACGTCGAGATCCCCGACGTCTCCGTCCCCGAGTTCGTCCTCGCCGCCGGTCGGGACAAGCCCGACGCGCCCGCGCTCATCGACGGCCTCAGGGGCGACGTCATCACCCACGGCCAGCTGGCCGCCTACGTCGACCGGGTGGCCGCCGCACTGCACGCCCGGGGCCTGCGCAAGGGCGACGTCGTCGCGATGTTCTGCCCCAACACCCCCTGGTACCCGGTGGTCTTCCACGGCATCGCCGCCGCCGGCTGCGTCATGTCACCGATCAACTCGCTGTACACGCCCGACGAGATCGCCTTCCAGCTGCGCGACTCGGGCGCGAAGATCCTGATCACCGTCTCGCCGTTCCTCGACCGGGCGCTGGCCGCCGTCGAGAAGGCGCCGGTCGGCGAGATCGTCGTCATGGACGGCGCCGAGGGCCACGCCTCCCTGGTCGACCTGCTGAGCACCGATGCACCGTCGGCGCAGGTCGACTTCGACCCGGCCGACGACCTGGTCACGCTCCCCTACTCCAGCGGCACCACGGGCCTGCCCAAGGGAGTCATGCTCACCCACCGAAACCTGGTGGCCAACGTGGCGCAGTGCCGGCCGCTGATCCAGCTCGGCGCGGACGAGCGAATCATCGCCGTCCTGCCGTTCTTCCACATCTACGGCCTCACCGTGCTGATGAACCAGGGCCTCGCGTGGGGCGGCGCGGTCGTGACGCTGCCCCGCTTCGACCTCGAGGACTTCCTGCGCACCATCCAGGACCACAAGATCACCCGGGCGTTCGTGGCGCCGCCCATCGTGCTGGCGCTGGCGAAGCACCCGCTGGTCGACCAGTACGACCTGTCGTCGCTGACCTCGGTCCTCTCGGGTGCCGCCCCGCTGGACGAGCAGCTCGCCCTCGCCGCCGAGAAGCGGCTGCGCAAGGGCGCCGACAGCGGCGTCACGGTGGCCCAGGGCTACGGCATGACCGAGCTGTCACCGGTCTCGCACACCACCCCCGACCTCGGCGCGGAGCCGCCGGGTGCAGCCCCGGGCTCGGTGCCCAAGGGCTCCGTCGGCTTCGCCGTCCCGAACTCCGAGTGCCGGCTGGTCGACCCGGCCACCGGTGAGGACGCCGCCCCGGGCACCCGCGGCGAGCTGTGGGTCCGCGGCCCGAACGTCATGAAGGGCTACCTGAACAACCCCACGGCGACGGCCGACACGATCGACGCCGACGGCTGGCTGCACACCGGTGACGTCGCCGTCGTCGACGAGAACGGCTGCTACACCGTCGTCGACCGCGTCAAGGAACTGATCAAGTACAAGGGCTACCAGGTGGCCCCGGCCGAGCTCGAGGCCGTGCTGATCGGCCACCCGGAGATCGCCGACGCGGCCGTCATCGGCGTGCCGGACGAGGAGAGCGGCGAGGAGCTGCCGAAGGCCTTCGTCGTCCGGGCCCCCGGCTCCACGCTCACCCAGGACGCGGTCATCGAGTACATGGCGGGCAAGGTGGCGCCGCACAAGAAGATCCGCATCGTCGAGTTCATCGAGGCGGTGCCGAAGTCCGCGGCCGGCAAGATCCTGCGCAAGGACCTCCGCGCGGCGGGTTGAGGAGGACCACCGTTCCCCCCACGCCTTGCGAGCTCGGCGCGGGACCCTGAACGGTGGCTGTTCCAGCACGTCACCGGGCGCCGGCCGCACGCGTTGCGGCCGGCGCCTCGGCACGTCCGGGGTCGCGCCGGGTGGCGGCGACCGGCGGGACCCCGACCACCCGCTTGTAGGCCCGGGAGAAGGCGGCCTCGGACTCGTAGCCGAGCTGCCGGGCCAGCTCGCCGACCCGCGCGCCCTCGGCCAGGGCGACGGTGGCCAGGTGCATCCGCCACCGCGCCACGTAGTGCATGGCCGGTTCCCCGGCCAGCTCGGTGAAGCGGGCGGCGAACGAGGAGCGTGACATCCGGGCTTCCCGGGCCAGGCGGGTCAGCGTCCACGCCGTCCCCGGCTCCCGGTGCAGCTGGGCCACCGCCCGCCCCACCTGCGGGTCCCGCAGAGCCCGCAGCCAGCCCGGCCCGGTGGCCGCGGTGTCGAGCCAGGCGCGCACGGCCTGGATGACGACGACGTCGGCGAGCCTGGTGACCACCGCCTCGGAGCCCGGCCGGTCGTGCCGGGACTCGTCGGCGATCACCCCGAGCAGCACCGGCAGCCAGCCGCCGCGCGCCCCGTCGCGACCGTCGACGTGCAGGACCGGCGGCAGCAGGTCCAGCAGGTGAGCGGCACCGGGTCGTTCGGGCTGGACGACGCCGCACACCATCCCGGCCGGCACCCCGCCGCCGTCCAGCCGCAGCACCGAGTAGTGCTCCGCGAGGTACTGCTGGGGCAGCAGGTCCGCCCGGCCGGCGATCGGCGCGTCCGGACCGCTGCGCAGCAGGTGGCCGCGGCCGTGCGGCACCAGCGCGAGGTCCCCGGGCTGCAGCACGGACCGCACGCCGTCGGCCTCCAGCACGCACCTGCCCGCGGTGACGACGTGGAAGCTCATGCAGCCCTCGAGGGCGGGCATCTCCACGCCCCAGGGGGCGGTGGCCTCCGCCCGGCAGTAGAAGACGCCCCGGATCCGCAGGTCGGCGAGCACGCCGCCGACCGGGTCCACCGGCGTCCACGGTAGGCCGGGCACCGCGTCGGTGGTCACGTCCCCAGCCTGTCGCCGGCCGTACCCGCCGTCCAGGCCGTCCGGACGAACGGGCACGGCCCCCGGACGTGCGGTCATGGGCCCGGCGGTCCCGGCTCGCCGGCATCGGGAGTGCCGGCCACGAGGCCGGCGCCACCGAGAGGAGCAGGGACGTGAAGGTGCTGGTCGTGGGAGCAACCGGGGGATCGGGCCGGGCGGCGGCCGAGGCGCTCGCCGGCCGGGGACACGAGGTGACCGCCTTCGCCCGCCGGGCGAGCACGGTGTTCGGGGGCCGCGCCGGGGTCCGGGCGGTGGACGGCGACACCACCGTGCCGGCCGACGTCGGCCACGCCGTCCAGGGGCAGGACGCCGTCGTGGTGACGGTGGGCATCAGCGAGCACCCGCTGCGCGTGCGGCTGCTCGGCAGCTCCGGCACCCCGCTGGAAGTGCGCTCCCGCGGCACGGCCGCCGTCTCGCCGCCATGACCGAGCGGGGCGTCCGGCGCCTGGTCGTCCAGTCGTCCTACGGCGTCGGGGAGTCCCGCGACCGCCTGCCGCTGTCCAGCCGCCTGGTCTTCGCCCTCCTGCTGCGCCCTCAGATCGCCGACCACGATCGGCAGGAGCAGATCGTCCGCGACAGCGGCCTGAGCTGGTCCATCGTCCAGCCGGTGCACCTGACCGACGGCGACGAGCCGGCCGTCCTCTCCGACACCGGGGACGTCGCCGGCATGCGGGTCTCCCGGCGGGCCGTGGGTGCGGTCCTCGCCGACCTGGCCGAGGCGGCCGGGGACCCCGGGCGGTGCGTCGCGGTGTCGGGGGCCGCTGCGGGTGCCGGCGGCGGCCCTGCCAGGACCTCCCGGAGCCTGCGAGGGATGCCAGCGGTCGCCCGCCCCGAGCCTGCGAGGCGTGCCGAGGAGGGTGGCCCTCTGCAGGGCCCGCCGCGGGCCCGCGAGCGGTGGGGGGCAGGGGGTCCTTCTAGGGTCGGGGGATGCGTGCGGTGACCGTCAGTGGACCCGGTGGCCCCGAGGTGCTCGGGTGGGGTGAGGTCCCCGATCCGGTGCTGCGTCCCGGCGAGGTGCTCGTCGACGTGGTCGCCACTGCGGTGAACCGGGCCGACCTGCTGCAGCGGGCCGGCGCCTACCCGCCGCCGCCCGGCGCCAGCGACGTCCTCGGCCTGGAGTGCAGCGGGGTGGTCAGCGAGGTCGGCGAGGGCGTGGCCGGCTGGTCGGTCGGCGACGAGGTGTGCGCGCTGCTGTCCGGCGGTGGCTACGCCGAGCGGGTCGCCGTCCCGGCCGGGCAGCTGCTGCCGCGCCCCGCGGGGGTGGAGCTGGCCACCGCGGCGGCCCTGCCCGAGGTCGTCTGCACCGTGTGGTCCAACGTCTTCATGCTCGCCGGCCTGCGCCGCGGCGACACCTTCCTGGTGCACGGCGGGTCCAGCGGCATCGGCACGATGGCCATCCAGCTGGCCGCCCGCGCCGGCGCGCGGGTGCTCACCACGGCGGGCACCCAGGCCAAGCTCGACGTGTGCCGCGAGCTCGGCGCCGAGGTCGGCATCAACTACCGCGCCGAGGACTTCGTCGAGCGGGTGCGGGAGGAGACCGACGGCGCGGGCGCCGACGTCGTCCTCGACAACATGGGTGCCAAGTACCTGGCCCGCAACGTCGACGTCCTGGCGACCGGGGGGCGGCTGGTCTGCATCGGCATGCAGGGCGGCACCAGGGCCGAGCTGGACCTGGGCAAGCTGATGCGCAAGCGGGCCTCGGTGCACGCCACGACGCTGCGGGCCCGGCCGGCGACCGGGCCCGGCGGCAAGGCCGAGATCGTCGCGGCGGTGCGGCACGACGTGTGGCCCGACGTCGAGCGCGGCGTCGTCCGGCCCATCGTCGACCGACGGCTGCCGATGTCCCGCGCCGCCGAGGCGCACCGGGTGGTCGACGCCAGCGAGCACGTCGGGAAGGTGCTGCTGCTCGCCCAGTGAGCTGACTGCGCGGCCCCGTCCCCGGCCCCTTTGCAGGGGCCCGCTGCGAGCTTGCGAGCAGTGGGGGGCAAGGGGGTCTTTTCTCAGCGCGGGCGCAGCGCGGCGACCGCGTCGATCAGGTACCCGACCTCCTCGGCCGTGTTGTAGTGCATCAGCCCCAGCTGCACGGCGCCGCCCTCCTCGTTGACGCCGAGCGCGTCGAACAGCTCCCGGGCGTAGAGGTCGCCGTCCCACGCGCAGATGCCGCGCCGGGACAGCTCGTGGGCCACCTGCCGCGGGCGCATCCCGGCGACGGTGAACGACAGCGCCGGCGTGGTGAGCGGGGCCGAGCCGATCACCTGCACGTGGCGCATGGCCCGCAGCGCCTGGTCCAGCCAGTCGAACAGCCCCCGCTCGTAGGCCGCCACCGCCGCCATGGAGGTCTCCAGCCGCTCCCGCCGGGTGCCGCACGCGTCCTCGGACAGCGAGGCCAGGTGCTCGACGGCCGCCGGGACCCCGGCCAGCAGCTCGAAGGCGTGCCCGCCGCTCTCGAACCGGTCGGGCACCCGGTCGGGCACCGGCGCCAGCTTCTCCGGCTCGAGCTCGACGAGCAGCGCCGGGTCGGCGACCACCGCGCCCACGTGCGGGCCGCACCACATGTCGGCGGCGACGGCGAGGAAGTCCGCGCCCAGCGCCCGGAGGTCGAGCAGGTCGTGCGCGGCCGCGTGCGTCGCGTCGACGAAGACCAGCGCGCCCACCGCGTGCGCCCGGCGGGCGATGGCGGCGACGTCCGGGCGGGTGCCGATCGCGGAGCTGGCCGCCGTGACCGCGACCAGCCGGGTGCGCGGACCGAGCAGCTCGTCGTACTGCCAGTCGGGCAGCTCGCCGGTCTCGATGTCCACCTCCGCCCAGCGCACCCCCACCCCGGCGCGGACGGCCAGCTCCACCCACGGCCGGACGTTGGCGTCGTGGTCGAGCCGGCTGACCACCACCTCGTCGCCGGGGCGCCAGGTGCGGGCCAGCGCCCGGGCCAGGGTCCAGGTCAGCCGGGCGGTGTCCGGCCCCAGGACGACGCCGCCGGAGACCCCGCCGACCAGGTCGGCGACGGCGGTGCGGGCGCTGGCGAGCAGCCCCTCGGCGCGGGCGGACGCCGGGAACGCCCCGCCGCGGTCGGCCACCGGCACCCGCATCGCCTGGGCCACCGCCAGCACGACGTTCTCCGGCAGCAGGGACCCGGCCGGCCCGTCGGCGTGCACCAGGCCGTCGGAGAGCCCCGGGAACAGGCCCCGGACGCGGGCGACGTCCAGCCGCCCCTCCCCCGGTCCCATGGGCCTCGACCCTAGACGTTGACCCTCCCCGTCGAAGCCGCCCCGGTACCACCCCGGCAGGCTCCTGCGGCGGCGGGGAGGATGGGGACATGACCGCACCTGACAACGGCAGTGGACGCCCCCAGCAGGTCGTCGTCGTCGGCCCCGACGGCCGGCCCGTCGGCACGATGCCAGGGCCGGACGGCGCTCTGGGCGGGCAGGGCAGCGACGGTGGTGGCGCCCTCGGCGACATGGTGGAGCAGCCGGCGAAGGTCATGCGGATCGGCACGATGATCAAGCAGCTGCTCGAGGAGGTCCGCGCCGCGCCCCTGGACGACGCCAGCCGCAACCGGCTGCGCGACATCCACGCCTCCTCGATCCGCGAGCTCGAGCAGGGCCTGGCCCCCGAGCTGCGCGAGGAGCTGGAGCGGATCACGCTGCCCTTCAGCGAGGGCGAGACCCCGTCGGACGCCGAGCTGCGCATCGCCCAGGCCCAGCTGGTCGGCTGGCTGGAGGGCGTCTTCCACGGCATCCAGACCGCGCTGTTCGCCCAGCAGATGGCCGCACGAGCCCAGCTGGAGGAGATGCGCCGCCGCGCGCTGCCGGGCGGGTCCTCCCCGGCTCCGGGGCCGCACCCGCACCCCGGCGGCGGCCAGTACCTGTAGCCCGCGCTTCCGACGATCAGCTGAGGTCAGCTGATCCCCGCGGTCAGGCCAGCGGCAGGTGCTTGACCACCCGGGCCGCGATCCGGCCCGCCCGGCGCCAGTCCGAGGGGCCCGCCTCGGCCGGGGTCGCGGCCACCGGCGTCTCCTCGGGCAGCGTGCCGTGGTGGACGGCGGCCGCACCGGCGGCGTCCAGCCCGATGCCGACACCCAGCCGCGACTCCCCCGCCGCCGCGTGGGCCAGGGCGGTGGCGTCGTCCGGGCCGGGGACCTCGGTGACGTCCGTGGGCACGCCCTCCTCCTCGACGCCGGCGCGGACCTGCCGCAGCACCGCCGCCGGGGCCCCGGGGTGCCGGTACACCAGCACGGCCGGCCGCGGCCCCGGTGCCGTCAGCTGCTCCGGCACCGGGCCTCCTCCGCCAGCAGGGCGGCGTGGGCGCGGACCAGACCCGATGCGACCGCGTTGCGGGGTCCCTCGGTGCCCAGCACGTTGCCCGTGCCGCAGACGATCCCGTGCGGGGCGAGGGCGTCGGCGATCATGTCCGGGATCTCGAAGTCCAGCGCCGAGCCGCCGAGCAGGACGACGAACTCCAGCGCCCGCAGGTTGCCCCCCGGCGCCACCTGGCGCAGTGCGCGCAGGGCGTTGACCACGAAGACCCGCCGTTTCGCCTCGCGGCGCACCCGCCGGACGTGGTCCAGGCCGTGCCGGGTGGGAACCGGTGCGGGACCGTCCGGGGTCAGCACCACGACCCGGGCGAAGACGTGCGGCGGCAGCGGCTGATCGACGAACTCCACCGTGCCGTCCTCGTGGCGCAGGTGGAAGAAGCTCTCCACCTTGCCGAGCGGGAACCACTTGACGCCCTCGGCCACCTCCCGGTCACCCAGCGCCAGCTCGGAGTCGATCAGCTTGGTGACCAGCTCCCCGGCCCCGGCCACGTGGACGGCCGTGCACTCGCCCTCACGGGTGAGCAGGGCGGCGTCCGTCGAGCCGCCGCCCAGGTCGAGGACGGCGATCGGCCGGTCGACGCCGGGCGTGGTGAGCGCACCGCCCACCGCCATCTCGCCCTCGACCCCGCCGATCTCCGCCGCGGCGCCCAGCCCCTCGGACACCAGGTCGGCGACCAACTGCATCCGGCTGCGGCTGGTCCGCACCATCGCCGCGAGCGCGACCGCGTTCTCCAGGGCCACCTCCCCGGCCAGCCCACCGCGCACCTCGGCCGGGACGAACGTGTCGACCGCGAGCACGTCACGGATGGCGATGTCGGACACCGGCACGTCCGGCTGGCCGGCGACGTCCATGACGTCGGCCATCGTGTCGCGGACCTGGGCGAGCATGCCGCCGACGTGGGTCCCGGGCTCCCCGCGCGCGTCGTCGAGCGGCTGCGCCCGGCCGACGACCTCCATGATTGCTTCCGCGCCGGCGTCGACGTCCACCCGCAGCGTCTTGCCCGCGCCGTGCAGCACCAGCTCACCGACCGGGATGCGCCGATCGGTGACGTCCCCCGTCGGCGTGCGCACGACCACCGCCGAGCGGTTGCCGGTCAGTGCCCGGGCCACCGGGGACACCTGCCGGGTCTGGACGGGGTCCAGGTCGAAGACGGTGGCCAGGCCGTAGGAGTTGGACAGCGTCCGGATGGTCCGCCCCGGTGCGGCCACCTCGACAGCAGCCAGCATGCCCAGCGGGACCTTCTCCACGGCGGAGACCTCGTCCACCACCGGGATGGGCCGGGTGAGCCGGTTGGTGACGAGGACGGCGTCGTCCCCGGCCAGGATCGCCGCGACGACGTCCACACCGGCGGCCACGGCGGCGTTCAGCGTCGCCGCGACGTCGTCGAAGTCCCACCCGTGCGGCACGACGCACACCACCGGCTCACCGGGCTGCTGCTCCCCCAGCTCGCCGATCGACCGCGTGGTGCCGACGCCGAGACCCTCACCACCTGGGGTGGTGGGGTTGTGCCCGATCATCGTCGACTCGGTGATGATCGTCTCGGTGATCGTCTCCATGGCCAGGCCGCTGATCACCGGCGTCGCCTCGTTCAGCAGCACGGTCTCGACCTGGCCGGCGCTCCGGCCGGCCCTGGCCAGGGCGCCGCGGATCGCCTTGAGGGCGCCCTCGGTGTTGTCCGGGGTCCCCTTCACTCCGGTGGTCCGGGTCAGGTCGGTGCCCAGGAAGGTGAGCGAGCCGTCGGGCGCGACGACGGCCAGGCACGCCTCGGTCGTCGAGTTGCCGATGTCGACGCCGACGACGAGCAGCCCCTCCGGCGGGGCGCCTTCGCGTGCGCCCACCTCAGCCGGCGGTGCCCGGACCGAAGACGGCCTCGACCTCCACCGGACCCCGGCCCGCCTCGATGCAGTCGAACTCCTTCAGGTGCAGCAGTGCCGCCTTCGCCTGCCAGCGGGGGCGGGCCATCTGGTCGTTGCGGGTCGGCACCGGCTGCGGAGACTCCGCCTTGGCGTACTGCGCGGCGTTCGAGCCGATCATCCGGAACACCGGGGCGTCGAGCAGCGGGGACTGCGGGAAGAGCTCCAGGTTGCTCAGCCGCGGCAGGTCCTTCTGGTGGATCATCGTCGTGCCGCGGGAGAGCACGCCCACCGAGATCCCCGACCCGGACAGCCTCGCCGCGGTGTGCGAGATGGCCGCCAGGTCCGCGGTGTCGAGCACCCGCACCAGCCGAGCCGTCACGCCCTGTTCCTCGATGCCGGCCATCAGCTGGCGGAGCACCTCGGCGTGCGGGACGTCGACGATCGTCTTGGTGAAGTGCCCGGCGAAGGCCGGGGACAGCGCGATGACGACCTCGTCGGGGCGGGTGCCGCGCCGCGCGGGACCCACCTCCCGGAGGCTGACCGTGCGTTCCGGCGCGGTCGTCGTCGGAGTGGTCATCGTTCAGCCCACCTCGGTCTCGGGGTTGGTCGACGACGTGACGTGGCGCAGCTTCTTGAGCTGCTCCCAGCGCTCGCCCTGGAGCCGGTACCCGGTGCCCGGACCGGCGTAGTCGTTGGGGTCGTTGATCGCTGACAGCGGGGTGAAGTCCGCTGTCAGGACGGCGGAGGTCTGCAGCAGGTCACCGGACACCCGCTGGCGCAGGACGGTCAGCAGGTTCTCCGCGACGTCGTGGAAGCCGGCCGACTCCAGGCCCTTGACCAGGTCCAGGCCGGTGATCTCCCGATCCATCACGGACTGCGCGCCCTTGAGGTCGGCGAGCACGTCCCGGAGCGGGTAGTCGTTCGAGGAGTTGGCGTAGGTGGCCGCCTCGATCTCGTCGTCGGTGATCGGCGGGAGGTCGAGGTGGGCGAAGACCGCCTGCAGCGCGCGGGCCGCCTTGTTGCGGGCGGCGAGGATCTCGTCCTCGCGGACGTGCCGGAGCCCCCCGTCGACCTGGAAGTCCCGCTGGATGGTGTTCCAGTCGTCGAAGTCCTCGGTGTCGAAGTTCGACCCGGCGAACATGTTGTCGGCGTTCGGGACCGACGAGTACCCCGAGCACACGAAGTCGGTGCCCGGGAGCATCTGGGGCATCGCCCGCGCCGTTCGGCGCATGGCCGAGTGCGAGAACGACTGGTCGTTCCCCGACGCGCACTCCAGGTCGACCATGCTGGCCACCAGGTTCTCCGCGGCCACCGCCCGGAGGCCGCCGGGCACCGCCCCGGGCACGCCGATGCAGCTGATCGAGCCGTTCTGCAGCCCCTGCACCCCGGCCCCCTTGGCCATCAGGATGCAGCGGATCTCCAGGTACAGCATCGACTTGCCCTCGGCGTTGCCCATCTGCACCTCCGATCCGGTGCCCGAGGTGAAGCGCATCTTGATCCCGCGCGAGGCGTACGCCGCGGCCAGGAACGACTTGGACCACGGGGTGTCGTCCCCGTCGACGAACACCGACTCGGTGCCGTAGATCGAGATCGTCTCCGCGTAGGCAGTGATGCCGCGCATCCCGAGCTCGAGTTCGGTGGCCTCCTCCAGCGCGCACTGCGTGAGCACGCCGCCCCGGCCGACCTGGGCGCCCACCTGCAACGCGATGGCCACCAGGGGGGCGTACCGCAGGACCCCCAGGGTCGTCTCCAGCTCGGCGAACCCGCGCAGGGCTCCCTCGGCGGCGTCCGCGGCGACCTGGATCGGGTTGTCCCGGGCGCTGGTGGAGTGCCCCTGGTTCGCCGGTGTGCGCCGAGCACGCATCTTCTGCATCCCCTGCATGATCTCCACGACGTTCATCAGCTTGACGACGTCGAGGACCTTGGCCGGCGTGAGCCCGCGGGTCACCGCGAGCACCTCGTCGCGAGAGACCCCCGGGTCGATGAGCATCCGCGCGACCTGGGCCGAGGGGATGGCCATGGACGCCTCGGCCGACGCGACGTCGATCGCGTGGTTGGCGATGAAGGTGTCCATGAAGTCGAAGTCGGCGCGGGCCTTGCCGTCGAGCTCGACGACGCGGCCGTCCTCCACCCGGATGCTCGGCGCCGGGTCGAAGTCGCTCTCCATCGCGACGAGGCCCTTCTCGGGCCACTCCTCGACGAACCCGTCGAGGTTGACCGGGCGGCTCTCGAGGACCTCGGTGCGGATCGAGGGCCGGGGCTCGGTGGTGGTCATGGGGGTGGCGTCCCTCTCGGTCCTGGGTGCGGGGTCAGCCGACGTCGGCCGTCGGGCGGGCGAGCAGGTCGCGGCGCCCGTAGACCTCCGCGGCCTCGCGGACGAGCGCCGCGCACACCGGCGCCGAGTACGCCCGCTCGAGGCGGTCGGCCAGCTCGGCGAGCTGCGCCGCGGTGGACGCGCGCGGGCGGAGCGCGTTGTACATGGCGAGCACCTCCGCGTCGGGGATGGCCGTCATCTCGGCGGCCCGGCGGAAGTTCGCGGCCAGCTGCGGACGGCCGCTGGCGTCGGCGAGCTCGGCCTGCAGCAGGAGGGTCTCGGGGGCGATCCGCAGGTCCTCAGCCGACAGCTCGCCCGAGACGACGGCGTCCATGGTCAGCGCCGTGATCGGCTTGCCGCTGGGCGTGCGCAGCAGCTCCGGCCGGTTGATCGACAGGGGGTAGTCCGCAGTGGTCAGCTCGGGAGGCAGGAAAGCGCTCAACGCAGGCTCACTCTCGCTCGGTCCGCGCAACGTCGCGCCACTGTGGCACGCGCCACGTTGCACCGACGTTGCCTCCGGGCGGCCGACCGGCACGACCCTCCACCCGGAGAGGCCGGACCTACCCGACCGGAGAGGTGCCCGGTCCTCCCACCGTGCGGTTTGCTCCCGGCATGAGCGCCTCGCTGACGTACGACACCGCCCGCCGCGTCCTGGAGGCGGGCATCGCCCGCGCCGAGGAGATCGGCCAGCCGATGAACATCGCCGTCGTCGACGACGGCGGGCACCTGCTGGCCTTCGGGCGGATGGACGGCGCCATCAAGGCGAGCATCGACATCTCCACCCGCAAGGCGGTCACCTCCGTCCTGATGGCCCTCCCGACCGCCGACCTCACCCCGCTGGTGCAGCCCGGCGCCGAGCTGTACGGGCTCGAGCAGACCGCGGGCGGCATGGTGACCTTCGGCGGCGGCGTGCCGCTGGTGCGCGACGGCGAGATCGTGGGGGCCGTCGGCGTCAGCGCGGGCTCCGTGGAGCAGGACGTCACCGTCGCCACCGCCGCCGCCGCGGCGCTGGAGGGGTGAGGCCGGCCCCTCGGGGCTCCCTTGCTGGCCGGACGGGCATGGGTGATGATCCCAGCGGGCCGGCGTCGCCCGCCCAGCGAGGATGCCCGGGGGTGACATGTCCGGCTCGGCCCGGCACCGGCCGCCCCGCCCCGGTGTCCCCGGGGACGACGCCGCCGCGCACGCCCGGCAGCTCGCCGAGACCTTCGACGCCGTGCTCGGCAGCAGTCCGGCGCGCCGGGCGCCCCGTCCGCTGGTCTCGGCGTCCTGGGCGCGCAGCGTCGCTGCCCGTGTCGACCCCGACCGCCGGACGCCACCGGTGGTGCACGCCCCCGACGAGCTGCGCGACATCCGGTCGGCCCACCCGCTGAACGCGGTCATGCCCCTGCTGCGGCACAGCCTGGTGGGCATCGCCGAGGAGGGGGTGCACCTGCTGCTGGTCACCGACGCAGCGGGCCACGTCCTGTGGCGCGAGGGCGCCGGGCAGCTGCTCGGCCCGGCCGACCGGGTCGGCCTGTTCCCGGGAACGAACTGGAGCGAGGCCGCCATCGGGACCAACGCGATGGGCACCACGCTCGCGGTGGACGCGCCGGTGCAGATCCACTCCGCCGAGCACCTGGTCCGGACCTACCACTCGTGGACCTGCGTCGCCGCGCCGGTGCACGACCCCGACACCGGGGCGACCCTGGGCGCGGTCGACGTCAGCGGCCCGTTGCGGACCATGCACCCGTCCCTGACGCAGCTGGTGGCGACGACCGCCCGCCTGGCGGAGAGCGAGCTGCGGGCCCGGATGGCCGAGGCCGACCAGCGCTTCCTGCTGCGGAACACGCCGCACCTCACCCAGCTGGGGCGCGCCGCCGGCGCGCTGGTCACCCCGACCGGCCGGGTGCTCGCCCCCGATCCCTCCGGCTGGCCCGAGCGCGTCGACCTGGACGCGGCGACCGAGCGGGTCCTGCTGCCGGACGGCCGCGAGGTGCTGGTCGAGCCCCTCGCCGAGGGCTGGCTGCTGCGGACGGCGGAGCGCGCCCCCCGGGCGACCCGCCCGTCGCACACCGCCGCCCTCTCGCTGCGGTTCACCGGCAACGGGACCTCCAGCGCGGTGCTCGACGGCCGCCTCGTCACCCTGCCGCTGCGGGCGGCGGAGATCCTCACCGCGCTGGTCCTGCACCCCGAGGGCCTCACCGCGGAGCAGCTGGGCTACCTGCTGTACGGGGACGACGGGAACCAGACGACCGTGCGCGTCCAGGTCCGCCGGCTGCGCACCCTCGTCGGTGCCGACGTGCTGCGCACCCGGCCCTACCGGCTCGCGGGCGCGGTGGACAGCGACTTCGGGTCGGCCCGACGGTCCCTGCGGGCCGGGCAGGTGGCCGCGGCCCTGCGGGCGTGCGCCGGCCCCCTGCTCCCCCGGTCGGACGCGGCGGAGATCCGCCAGCTGCGCGAGGAGCTGACCGCCGGACTGCGCTCCGCGGTGCTGGCCACCCGCGATGTCGACCTGCTGCACGCCTTCGTCGTGCACCCCCAGGGCGAGGACGACCTCGACGCCTACGACCGTCTGCTCGCCCTCCTGCCGGCCGGCGACCCGCGGGCGGGCGCGGTGGCCCTGCGGGCGGAGCGGCTCCGGGCAGAGTGAGGCAGTGACCCGGTCGGTGGGGCCGGCCGCCGCTGCCCGTGCCCGCCACCGCCGATGATCAGCTGCGATCACCGTTGCAGGTCCTGACTCACGACCAGTGGTGAGCCAGGAGCCGCAACGACCAGCTCAGCTGATCACGGCGCGCTGAGCGGACGGGCCGTCACAGCGCGGAGAGGAAGGCCGCGACGCCGTCGTCCTCGTTCGTACCGGTCACGTCGGTGGCCGCGGCGAGCAGGTCCGGGTGGGCGTGGGCCATGGCCACCGCCCGGCCGCCGGCCTCGCGCACCCAGTCGAAGGCGGCGATGTCGTTGGGCATGTCGCCGAAGACGACGACGTCCTCGGGACCGACGCCGTGCTGGGCGGCCACCTTCGCGATGCCGGTGGCCTTGGTGACGCCGCGGGCGGAGATCTCGGCGAGCGCGTCGGTGGAGGAGTTGGTGACCGTCGCGGTGTCGCCCACGACGCGCTCGACCAGCGCCAGGAACTCGTCGCGGGGCAGCGCCTCGTGGCGGGCCAGCAGCTTGGCCGCGGGCCCGGCGACCATCTCCTCCAGCGTCGCCACCGCCACGCCGGGCGCGTCGACGTCCCACCGCGGCTGGTAGACCGGCTCGTGGCGGAACTCCAGGCCGTACTCGACGGCGAACCAGGTGTCGGGCTGGTGGCGGCGCAGCTGGGCGGTGACCTCCTGCAGGACCGCGGGCTCCAGCGCGTCCTCCTCGAGCACCTCGAAGCCGGCCAGGTCCAGCAGGACGGCGCCGTTGCAGCACACGGCCGTGCCGTGCCGCAGCACCTCGCGGATCCGGACCATCCAGCGCGGCGGCCGGCCGGTGGCCAGCACGACCGGCACGCCCTCGGACCGCCAGCGCTCCAGCTCGGCCACCGTCGCGTCGCTGACGGTGTCGTTCCCGCGCAGCAGGGTGCCGTCCATGTCGCTGGCGATGAGCCGCGGTCTCCAATCAGACACCCGGCCGCCTCCCGTCGAGCAGGGCCTCCAGGTAGCGCGCGACGCCGTCGACGTCGTGCCCGCTGGTGACCAGTGGTGTGGCCGCCCGGACGGCGGGGTGCGCGTTGGCCACCGCGACCGCCCGGCCGCCGGCGTCGCGCACCGCCTCCATCATGGGCAGGTCGTTGGGCATGTCGCCGAAGACCAGCACGTCACCGAAGCCGACGCCGTAGCGCTCGAGCGCGATGGCCAGGCCGGTCGCCTTGGTGATGCCGGGCGGCAGCACCTCGATGAAGCCCAGCCCGGCGTGGGTGACCTCGGCCCGGGCCGGGTCGACCACCTCGCGGGCGCGGGCGAGCAGCTCGTCCTGGCCGAGGGTCGAGGAGCGGAGGAAGACCTTGAGCACCGCACCGGGGGGCAGCACCTGGTGCCGGGGCAACAGGTGCGCCGGCTCCGGGTACGGCCAGTCGAAGCCGTGCTGGACCCGCAACGGGGAGTGCACCTCGCCCTGCTCGGCGGCGTCCTCCACCGCGAGGACCAGCTCGCCGGCGACCGCCTCGATCCGCTCGATGACGGCGGTCGCCTGCTCGCGCGGCAGGCCGACCGTGCGCAGCACCTCGTCGCGCTCCAGGTCGACGACGAAACCGCCCTGGGCGAGGACGGCGATGCCCCGTCCATCGAGCGCGGCACGGACGCTGTCGAACAGCCGCGGACCCCGGCCGGTCACCCCGACCACCGGGATGCCGGCGTCCCAGCACGCGGTCAGCGCCGCCCGGGTGCGCGGGCTGACCTCCCCGTCGGAGGTGAGCAGCGTGCCGTCGAGGTCGCTGGCGACCAGCTTGGGCCGCCAGGTGCCGAGGTCGCCGAGCTCGACGACGTCGTCCGCTCTGGCACCGGCGGTGCCGGTGCTGGGCAGCACGCCCGGCCGGTCAGCCGTCATGCGTTCGGTGCCGGCACGGGGGCCACGAGCGTCATGCCGGGGGTGAGGGCCTCGACGCCGCCGAGCCAGGGACGCAGCGCCTTGGGCACGTACACCGACCCGTCGGCACGCTGGTGCACCTCCAGCAGGCAGGCGATGGTGCGGGCGACCGCGCAGAGCGTGCCGTTGAGCGTGGCCGCGGTCTGGTTCTTCCCCTCGGCGTCCCGGTAGCGGGTGTTCAGCCGCCGCGCCTGGAAGGTCGTGCAGTCCGAGGTGCTCGTCAGCTCGCGGTAGGTGCCCTGGCTGGGGAACCAGGCCTCGATGTCGTACTTGCGGGCGGCGCTGGTGCCCAGGTCGCCGGCGGCGATGTCGACGACCCGGTACGGCAGCTCGAGGGCCTGGAGGAACTCCTCCTCCCAGGCCAGCAGGCGCCGATGCTCCTCGGCGGCGTCCTCGGGCCGGCAGAAGCTGAACATCTCGACCTTGTCGAACCAGTGCACGCGGATGATGCCGCGGGTGTCCTTGCCGTAGGAGCCGGCCTCGCGGCGGAAGCAGGAGGACCAGCCGGCGTAGCGCAGCGGCCCGGCCGACAGGTCGAGCACCTCGTTGCTGCGCATGCCGGCGAGCGCGACCTCGGAGGTGCCGACCAGGTAGAGGTCGTCGCGCTCGACCCGGTAGACCTCCTCGTCGTGCTCGCCCAGGAACCCGGTGCCCTCCATCGCCTCGGGGCGCACCAGCGCGGGGGCGACGACGGGGGTGAAGCCGGCCGAGACGGCCTGGCCGATCGCCAGCTGGGCCAGGGCGAACTCGAGCATGGCGCCCGGGCCGGTGAGGAAGTAGAAGCGGGCGCCGGAGACCTTGGCGCCGCGCTCCGTGTCGATCGCGCCGAGGGCCTCGCCGATCTCCAGGTGGTCGCGCACCGGGAAGTCGTAGGCGGGCACCTCGCCGACGGTGCGCAGGGTCACCGCGTCGTCCTCACCGCCGGGCGGGACGCCGTCGTGCACCACGTTGGCGATGCGCAGGTGTGCCGCGCGCAGCGCCGCGTCGGCTCCCCGCAGCGCCTCCTCGGCGTCCTTGACCTCGGCCGCGAGCGCCCGGGCCCGGTCCAGGACGGCGGGCCGCTCCTCCGAACTCGCCTTCTTCACCGCCTGGGAGGCCGCCTTCTGCTCCGCGCGCAGGTCGTCGGTGCGCTTGACCGCCTCGCGGCGGGCGGCGTCGGCAGCGAGCAGCTCGTCGACCCGGGACTCGTCGGCCCCGCGGGCTCGCTGGCTGGCCTTGACGAGGTCGGGGTGCTCGCGCACCAGGCGCAGGTCGATCACCGCTCGATCGTAGGTGGCCCGGCGGCGCGGTCCCGGCCCCCCGGCCCGACGGCGGCCAGCAGCTCGGTGACCGCGGTCCGCACCCGGGAGCGCTCCCGGTCCAGGACGGCCAGCGTGTCGCCCACCGCGAGGGTGGCGGGGTCGACGGTCTCCAGGCTGTGGCACACCTGCGCCAGCGCGGTCGCGCCCAGCGCCGCGCTGCTGCCCTTGAGCCCGTGCGCGAGGCGGGGCACCGAGCCCTCGTCGTCCACCGACCAGGAGGGCCGGTCCGCGGCGGCCACGATGGCCGCGACCGCGTCGTCGAGCGTCGTGAGGTAGCGGGTGTAGAGGTGGGCGAAGGCGTCGTCGCCGAGGTCGCGGAGGTCCTCCACCGTCTCGGGGTCGAGCGCGGCCGGCGGCCCCGGCTCGGCCGCGACCGGCGCGTCCGGGGACAGGGTCACCTCGTCCAGGGCGTCCCGCAGTGTCGCCATCCGGATCGGCTTGGTGAGGAACCCGTCGGCCCCGGCCTCGAGGAAGGCGGTGCGGTCGGCCGCCAGCACGCTGGCCGTCACCGCGTAGATCCGCGGCTGCGTCGCCAGCGGGAGCAGCCGGATGGCGGCGGTCGCCTCGACGCCGCCGAGGACCGGCATCTGCGCGTCCATGAGGACGACGTCGTAGGTGCCGCGCAGGACGGCGTCCACGGCTTGCTCACCGTCGCCGACGTGCGTGCACCGGTGGCCCAGCTGGCGCAGGTAGAGGCTCATGAGCTGCGCGTTCACCGCGTTGTCCTCGGCGACGAGCACGCGCAGCGACCGGGCCGGGGCGGGCAGTGCGAGCCTCCCCCGCTCCCCACCGCCGTTGGCACCCTCGGTGCGGCCGCGGAGGGCGACCGAGCGCACCGTCCGGGCCAGCCGCTCGGGCCGGACCGGCTTGTTGAGCCGGGCGTCGAAGTGGGCGTAGCGCTCGGCGGGCAGCGTCGCGGAGCTGCTCACCAGGACCAGCGGCAGGTCCGCCGTCCCGGGCCGGGCCCGCAGCCGCGCGGCGAGCACGTCGCCGTCCATCCCGGGCATGTCGAGATCGAGGACGGCCACGTCGACCCCGGTCCCCCGGTCGAGCAGCTCGAGGGCCGCGGGACCGCCGCCGGCGAGGATGCACTCGGCACCGTGCCGGGCCAGCTGGTGCTCGAGGATCCGCAGGTTCGTGGGGCTGTCGTCGACGACCAGCAGCCGCAGGCCGGCCAGGCCGTCGGCGGAGGGGTCGTCGGGCACGGCCGGGGCCAGCGGCAGGTCGAGCGCCACCGTGAAGGTCGACCCGACGCCGAGCTCGCTGTGCACCTGGATGTCGCCGCCCATGGCCCGGGCGATGCGCTGGCTGATCGCCAGGCCCAGGCCCGTGCCCCCGTAGGAGCGGGTCACCGAGGCGTCGACCTGGCTGAAGGAGCGGAACAGCCGGTGGCGCTGGTCGGGGCTGATGCCGATCCCGGTGTCCACGACCGACAGCCGGCACTGCAGCCGCCCCTCGGCGGCCGTCCCGGTGAGCCGGAGGACGACGTGGCCCTCGGAGGTGAACTTGACCGCGTTGCCCACGAGGTTGGTGACGACCTGGCGGAACCGGCTGCCGTCGCCGACCACCTGCCACGGCCCGTCGCCGGCGACGTCGACGAGCAGGTCCAGCCCGGCGCCGCTGGCCGTGGGCGCCAGCAGCTGGGCGACGTCGTAGACGACGCCGACCAGGTCGAACGGCGCGGCCTCCAGGTCCAGCTCGCCGGCCTCGATCTTGGAGAAGTCGAGGATGTCGTTGATGAGGGACAGCAGGCTGTCCCCGCTGCCGGCGACGGTCTCGAGGTGGCCGCGCTGCTCGTCGGTGAGGTCGGTCGCGAGCAGCACGTCGGTCAGGCCGAGGACGGCGTTGAGCGGCGTCCGGATCTCGTGGCTCATCGTCGCGAGGAACGCGGTCTTGGCCTGCCCGGCGCGCTCGGCCTCGTCACGCGCGGCGACCAGGTCCCGCTCGCGGGTGGCCACCAGCTCGTTGCGCTCCTGCAGGGCGTCCCCGAGGGCGTTGACGTCCGCGGCGATCCGGCGCAGTTCGGCCGATCCGGACTCGCCGGCGCGGCGGGTGAGGTCGCCGGCCGCCAGTGCCGCGAGCGCGTCGCGCACTTCCTGGGTGGGCGGGACGACCTGGGCCTCGAGCCGGCGGTACGCCCCCCGCAGGACGGCCGCGACCGCCGCTGCCGTGCCCACCCCGACGAGCGCACCCGCGTAGAGCGCGAGCTGCTGCAGCGCCATCGCGCCGGCGCGCCGCTCCCCGACCGCGGCCCGCGCCTGGGCCTCGATCGCGCGGTAGTGGTCGAACAGCGCCTTGTCCTGGCGCAGCAGCTCGGCCAGCGCGACGGCGTCCCCCACCGCCGGCTGCCCGGCGAGCATCGGGCGCACCCAGTCCTGGGTCCACCGCTGGTGGGCCGCCGTCAGCTCGGCCAGCCGGCCGGCCAGCTCGGCGTCGGCCCCGGTCCACGAGGCGATCTCCGCGTCGACCTGCTTCAGGTCGGCCACACCCGCCTCGTAGGGCTGCAGGAAGCGCGCCTCGCGGGTGATGAGGTAGCCGCGCAGCCCGGTCTCCTGGTTGAGCATCGCGACGTGGCTGTCCTGCAGCGCCCGCGACATCTGGTCGTACGTCGTGATCCGGTTCCCGAGCACGGGGACGACGAGCACCGCGAGCCCGAGCAGGGTCAGGGCGACGACGGACACCCCCGAGAGCGCCACGAGCAGGGGACGCCGGAGCAGCACCCGGAGGGGGAGCGGCTCGGCGCCGGGACGGCGTGCGGGGTGGGGGAGCACGCTTCCGGTGTCGGCCGCCGGCACCGCTTCCTTGAACGCGACCGGGTGGCGATCCATCCGTCCCACGCACCACTTCAGTCACACCCGGGTCCTGCCGATAGCGGTCAGAGTCCACCCACGGATGGGAGAAGCACCATGCCGCACGTCCTCGTCGTCGACGACGACCCCGTCGTCGCCGACCTCGTCGCCTTCCGCCTGCAGCGGCTGGGCCTGCAGGTCACCGTCCGGACCGACGGCGAGACCGGGCTGGCCGCCGCCCGCCGGCTGCGCCCCGACCTCGTGGTGCTCGACTGGCTGATGCCGCGCATGGACGGCCTGGAGGTCTGCCGGGCACTGCGCGCCGACGCCGACCCCGCCCTGGCCCGGACCCCGGTGCTGATGCTGACCGCCAAGTCGCAGGAGCCCGACCTCGAGCGCGGCTTCGCCGCCGGCGCCACCGACTTCGTCGCCAAGCCCTTCAGCACGCGCGAGCTGGTCAGCCGGGTCACCGCGGCCCTCCCCGCCGTCCCGGCGTGAACTCCCTCGCGGCGCCGGCCGCGGCCGCGACGGCCGTGCTCGGCGTCCTGGTCGTGGTGCTGCTGGTCGCGGTCGCGGCGGTGCACACCACCCGCGCCCGCCGGCTGGCCGCCGCCCAGGGGAACCGGGCCGAGCTCATGGCCCTGGTGTACGTCCTGCTCGACGACGGCGACACCGACGCCGTCGTCGCCGCCCCGCGCGACCTCGACGAGGTCCTGCTGCACCTGCTCCCCCAGCTGCGCGGCGCCGACCGCGAGGCGATCCAGACCGCGCTCACCCGCCGCGGCGTCGTCGCCCGCGCGGCCGCCGACCTCGACGCCCGGGCGGCCTGGCGGCGCGGGCGGGCGGCGACGCTGCTCGGCAGCACCGCGGGCCGGGACCACCTGGCCCGGCTGACCGCGCTGCTCGCCGACCGCTCGCTCGAGGTGCGCTGCGCCGCGGCCCGCGCCCTGGGCCGGGTGGGCGACCCCGCCGCCGTCCACGGCCTGCTGGCCTCCCTCACCACCGCGCGCCCGCTGCCCGCCGGCCTCGTCGGCATGGCCGTCCTGGACCTGGGCACCGCCGTCCTGCCGGCCCTGCGCGCCACGCTCGTCACCGGGTCACCGGCCGCGCGGGCGCTGTCGGCCGACGTGGTCGGGGTGCACGGCGACCTCGCCGCCACCGCCGCGCTCGTGGACCTGCTCACCGACGCCCGCCAGCCCGAGGACGTCCGCCGCGCCGCGGCCACGGCGCTGGGCCGCATCGGCGACCCCGCCGCCACCGACCCGCTCGCGCAGGTCCTGTTCGACGCCGCGCTGCCCCCGCTGCAGCGGGCCGCTGCCGAGGCGCTCGGGCGCATCGGCGACCCGGCCGGGGGGCCGGCGCTGCTCGCCGGGCTCACCTGCCCCGCCCGCGAGGTCGCCGCCGCCTGCGACGACGCGCTGGTCGCCCTGGGCCCGGAGGGCTCCGCCGTCCTGGCCGACGCCGCGGCACGGGGCGGTCCGCTGGGGACCGCCGCCGCGGCCACCCTCGACGCGACCCCGCAGCCCGGCCGGCTGGTGGGTGTGTGATGCGCGAGGTCCTGGTCGACGTCCTGCTCACCATGAGCTGGGCCGTCCTCGGGTACACGCTGCTGCTGGACCTGGTGATGCTCGCGCTGGTGCTGGCCGGCGCGCGCCGGGTCTCGGCCAGCCGCCGCTGGGACGGCTCCGAGGGCCACGAGGAGATCTTCGCCAGTCCGCTCACCCCGGGCGTCTCCGTGCTGATCCCGGCGCACGACGAGGAGGCGGGGATCCTCGACACCCTCGCCGCCGTCCTCGCCCAGCGCTACCCGGTGCTCGAGGTCGTGCTGGTCGACGACGGCTCGACCGACCGCACCTTCGACATGGTCGCCGAGCGCTTCGGTCTGGTGCAGGTCACCGCCCGGCCGACCGCCGCGCTGCCGGTGGACGGGACGGTGCTCTCGGTGCACCGCGCGACGACCGGCGACCCGCTGACCGTCGTCCGCAAGACCAGCGTGGGGCGGCGCTCGGACGCGCTGAACGCGGCGCTCAACGTCGCCCGGCACCCGCTGGTGTGCATGGTCGACGCCGACTCGCTGCTCGAGCCCGAGGCCCTGGTGCAGGTGGCCCGGCCCTTCGTCGAGGACCCGGCCAACGTCGTGGCCAGCGGCGGCGTCATCCGGGCGGCCAACGGCGCCCGGGTGGCCCGCGGCAGCGTCCTGGAGCCGCGGCTGTCCTCGCGGTGGGTGGTCCGCTTCCAGGTGGTCGAGTACCTGCGCTCGTTCCTGCTCGGTCGCACCGGGTGGGCCGACGCCAACGCGCTGCTGATCATCTCCGGGGCCTTCGGGCTGTTCCGGCGCGACCTGGTCGTCGAGGTCGGCGGCCTGGACGCGCTCTCCCTCGCCGAGGACGCCGAGCTGGTGGTGACGGTGCAGGAGCACCTGCGGCGGCAGCGCCGTCCGCACCGGGTGGTCTTCGTGCCCGAGCCGGTCTGCTGGACCGAGGTGCCCGAGACCCTCGCCGTCCTCGGCCGGCAGCGCCGCCGGTGGTCGCACGGCCTGGCCCAGCTGCTGTGGAAGCACCGGCGGATGATCGGCAACCCGCGCTTCGGCCCGGTCGGGCTCCTGGCGCTGCCGTTCTTCCTGCTCTTCGAGCTGCTGGGGCCGGTCGTGGAGGTCGTCGGCCTCGTCTCCGTGGTGCTGGCCGCGTTCCTCGGTCTGCTGGACACGGGCACCGCGCTGGTGATGTTCGGCCTGGCCCTGGGTCTGGGCACGCTGCTGTCGACCGCCGCCGTCGCGGTCGAGGAGTTCTCCTACGCCCGCTACACGCGGGGGCGGGAGGTCGGCGTGCTGCTGCTCACCGGGCTGCTGGAGAACGTCGGCTACCGGCAGCTGCACGCCTGGTTCCGGCTGCGCGGGCTGGTCGCCGCCCTGATGCGCCGCACCCCGGTGTGGACGGCGATGCCGCGCACCGGCTTCACCGAGGCCGAGCCCATCGCCGTGGAGCCCGCTGCGGCCACCTGATCCGGCGAGGTCGCCGATCCCGCACGGACACGGGCCCGCGAGCGTGCGGGATCGCCGATCTCGCCCGGCTCCGCGTGCGGGACAATGGGCGTCATGCGTTTCCTCGGCGACACCCGTCCGGCGACCGACCTCACCTACGCCGACGTCTTCATGGTGCCCAACCACAGCACCGTGGGCTCCCGGCTCGAGGTCGACCTGACCACCCCGGACCGGGTGGGGACGACGATCCCGCTCGTCGTGGCCAACATGACGGCCATCTCCGGACGGCGGATGGCCGAGACCGTGGCCCGCCGCGGCGGCCTGGCCGTGCTGCCGCAGGACATCCCGGTCGACGTCGTCGCCGAGGTCGTGGCGTGGACCAAGGCCCGCCACCCCGTCTACGACACCGCCATCACCCTCTCCCCCACCTCGACCGTGGCCGACGCGCTGTCGCTGCTGACCAAGCGCGCGCACGGCATCGTCGTGGTGGTCGAGGACGGCTTCCCGCTCGGCGTGGTCACCGACGGCCAGTGCCAGGGCGTCGACCGCTTCACGCAGCTGTCCCAGGTGATGACCGAGGACCCGCTCACCGTCCCGGCCGGCACCGACCTGCCCAAGATCTTCGACGTGCTCTCCGGCGAGCGGGTCAGCGCCGCGCCCGTGGTCGAGGGCGACCGGCTGGTCGGCGTCATCACCCGCAAGGGCGCGCTGCGCTCGGCGCTCTACCAGCCGGCGGTCGACGCCCAGGGCCGGCTGCTCACCTCCGCCGCCGTCGGCATCAACGGCGACGTCGCGGGCAAGTCGGCGGCGCTGCTGGCCGCGGGTGTCGACGTGCTCGTCGTCGACACCGCGCACGGCCACCAGGAGAAGGCGGTCGAGGCCGTCCGCGCGGCCCGCTCGGTGGCCGGGACGACGCCGGTCGTCGCCGGCAACGTGGTCACCGCCGAGGGCACCCGCGACCTGGTCGAGGCCGGGGCGGACGTCGTCAAGGTCGGCGTGGGCCCCGGCGCCATGTGCACCACCCGGATGATGACCGGCGTCGGCCGGCCGCAGTTCTCCGCCGTCGAGGAGTGCGCCGCGGCGGCCCGCGCGCTCGGCAAGCACATCTGGGCCGACGGCGGCGTGCGCCACCCGCGCGACATCGCCCTGGCACTGGCCGCCGGCGCGGCGAGCGTGATGGTCGGCTCCTGGTTCGCCGGCACCTACGAGAGCGCCGGCGACGTCCACGACGACGGCTCCGGCCGGCTGTACAAGGAGTCCTTCGGGATGGCCTCGGCCCGCGCGGTCAAGGCGCGGACGTCGACCCGGAGCGGCTTCGACCGGGCCCGCGCCGGCCTGTTCGAGGAGGGCATCTCCTCGTCGCGGATGTACCTGGACCCCGCCCGCCCGGGCGTGGAGGACCTCGTCGACCAGATCGTCGCCGGGGTGCGCTCGTCGTTCACCTACGCCGGCGCCCGCACCGTCGACGAGTTCCACGAGCGCGCGGTGGTGGGGGTGCAGAGCGCGGCCGGCTACGAGGAGGGCCGGCCGCTGCCGACCTCCTGGTGAGGCCGCTCCCCCTCGCGGTCTTCGAGGGCCTGGTCGCCGACGCCCTCGACCAGGTCCCGCCGGACCTGCTGGCACTGATGGACAACGTCGTCGTCCTCGTCGAGGACCGCAACGCCGACGAGCCCGACCTCCTGGGCCTCTACGAGGGGTACGCGCTGACCGAGCGCGGCTGGGAGTACGGCGGCGCGCTGCCCGACCGGATCATGGTCTACCGCGAGGCGATCTGCGACATCTGCTCGACCGCCGAGGAGGTCGTCGAGGAGGTCACGATCACCGTCGTCCACGAGATCGCGCACCACTTCGGCATCGACGACGACCGGCTGCACGAGCTCGGCTGGGCGTGAGGAGGACCCCCCTCGCCCCCCACCGTGGGAGGACCCCGTCCTCGTCCCTCGCAGGCTCGGGACGAGCCTCCGGACGGGGCCGGCGGCGGGCCCCCTGCGAGGGGGCCGTTCCCGGACGACATCGCCGCGTACCGTGATCGGCGTGCCAGAAGCCGCCGGGAAGCTGCCCATCAAGATGCTGCACGACCGCATCCTGGTGGCGCAGCGCCGGGAGGACGGCGAGCGGCGGTCCACCGGCGGGATCCTCATCCCGGCGACCGCCCAGGTGGCCAAGCGGCTGGTCTGGGGCGAGGCACGCGGCGTGGGGTCGAGCGTGCGCCAGGTGAAGGTCGGCGACCAGGTGCTCTTCTCCCCCGAGGACCAGCACGAGGTCGAGGTGCACGGCGAGGAGCTGATCATCCTGCGCGAGCGGGACGTGCACGCCGTGGCGGCCGAGCGGATCGAGGAGTCCACCGGCCTCTACCTCTGAGGAGGCCGGCCGAGGCCCGCGCCGGGCAGGCATCCCGCCGGCGAGCGCTGTGTGCACACGGCGTCGTCTGCGGGGAGTCGGCACCGCGGTACGTGCACGCAGCGCTCAGCCGTCGGGTCACCGGTGGCGCACGATCACCTCGGTCATCTCGGTGAGGAACCGGCGGATGGCGGTGAGCTCCTCGTCCGCGTAGCCCTCCATCGCGGCGACGAGGTCCCGCTGCAGCCCGCCGAAGAACTGCCCGCCCGCGGCCATCGCCGACTCCGACATCTCCAGCACGACCCGGCGCCGGTCCTGCGGGTCGCGGACCCGGCGCACGTGGCCGGCCCGCTCGAGCCGGTCGACCAGCGCGGTCACCGACGCCGAGCTGAGGTCCACCGCCCGGCCCAGCGCGCCGGCGGTCAGCGCCTCCCCGCGGCGGGCGGCGTCCATGATCGCCACCATCGCCCGGACGTCGGTGCGCCCGATCGCGTGCAGCTCGGCGAACCGCTGACCGACGGCGTCGAGCTCCACGGTGAGCCGGCGCAGCAGCAGGGCCAGCTCCCGGCGCTCCTCGACGTCCACTCCACCTCCCGTTGCCCACGACCGCCGCTCACCCTAGTCTCTCGATTGTCGAGATTGTTGAAGATCAAGGGAAGGCCCTGATGGCCCGGCTCCGCTGGCTGCTCCCCGCACTCGTCCTCCTCGTCTGGCTGGGGGGCGCCGGACCGCTCTCCACGCTCAGCGCGCAGCTGACCGGGCTGCAGGAGAACGACACCGCCGCCTTCCTCCCCGACAGCGCCGAGTCCACCCGCGTGGCCGACCTGCAGCAGGGCTTCTCGCCCGTGCAGGCGATCCCGGCCATCCTGCTGTGGGAGGGCGACGGCCCTCTCGACGCCGCGACGCTGCAGGCCGTCGCCGAGCGCAGCGCGGAGGCGGCCCGGGTCGCCGAGGACGCCGGCGCGCTGTCCGCACCGCCGTCCCCGCCCGTCCCGTCGGCGGACGGCGCGGCGGTGCAGGTGCTCCTCCCGCTGGACCCGGAGGTCGGCGACGAGATCGTCCCGCTGGTGGCCGACCTGCGCGCGACCATCGCGGTCGAGGGCACCGACACCTTCGTCACCGGCCCCGGCGGCATCTTCGCCGACTTCGCCAACGGGTTCGCCGGCATCGACGGTCTGCTGCTGCTCGCCGCGTTCGGCGTCGTCCTGCTCATCCTGCTGGTCGTCTACCGCAGCCCGATCCTGCCGTTCCTGGTCATCGGCACCGCCGGGCTGGCGCTCACCGCCGGCAACGCGGTCGCTTACCTGCTGGCCGACGCCGGGGTGATCACCGTCAACGGGCAGAGCCAGGGCATCGCCTCGATCCTGATCGTCGGCGCGGCCACCGACTACGGCCTGCTGCTGGTCGCCCGCTTCCGCGAGGAGCTGCGGCGGGAACGGTCGAAGTACACCGCGATGCGCACCGCGCTGCGCCGGTCCTGGGAACCGATCGTGGCCTCCGGCGCCACCGTCGTCCTCGGCGTGCTCTGCCTGCTGTTCTCCGACCTGGCCTCCAACCGCGGCCTGGGCCCGATCTCGGCGGTCAGCGTCACGCTGTCGGTGCTGGCCGCGCTCACCTTCCTGCCGGCCGCGCTGGTGCTGCTCGGCCGCGCGGCGTTCTGGCCGTTCCGCCCGCGGTACGGCGTCGAGCCGCCGGCGGGGCGCGGCTGGCAGCGGGTCGCCGCCACGGTGGGACGCCGTCCCCGCCGGGTGCTCGCGGTGAGCACGCTGGCACTGGTCGCGGCCGCCGTCTTCGCGCCCGGCTACGACGCCTCGGGCATCACCTTCTCCGACGCCATCCAGGGCGAGTCCAACGGCGTCGCGGGGCAGGAGGCGCTGGCCCGGCACTACGACGCGGGCTCGGGCAGCCCGACGGTGGTGGTCACGCCGGAGGACACCTGGCCGGCCGTGGCCGATGCGGCCGCGTCCGCCGACGGCGTGGCGACCGTGACGCCGTTCACGGGCGGGCCGCCGGGCGGTCCGCCGGTCGTCGTCGACGGGCTGGTCCGGCTCGACGTGGTGCTCGGCGTCCCGGCCGACAGCACCGAGGCCATCGAGGTCGTGCAGGAGCTGCGCGGCACGCTGGACGCCGCCGACCCGGCCGCGCTGGTCGGCGGCGACACCGCCAGCAACCTCGACGCCCGCGAGACCGCGGCCCGCGACCTGCAGGTCATCGTGCCGACGGTGCTCGCCGTCATCACCGTCGTCCTGGCGCTGCTGCTGCGCGCGCTCGTGGCGCCCCTGCTGCTGATGGCGACCGTCGTCCTCAGCGTCGGGGCGACGGTCGGGGTGGCCGCGCTGCTCTTCGACGGCGTCTTCGGCTTCCCGGGCAGCGACCCCGGCATCCTGCTGATCGCCTTCGTGTTCCTCGTCGCGCTGGGGATCGACTACAACATCTTCCTCATGACCCGGGCGCGGGAGGAGTCGCTGCGGCACGGCACGCGGGACGGCGTCCTGCGGGCGCTGGCCGTGACCGGCGGGGTGATCACGAGCGCCGGGCTGGTGCTGGCGGCGACCTTCGGCGCGCTGTCGGTGCTGCCGCTGCTGTTCCTCGTGCAGCTGTCGTTCCTGGTCGGCTTCGGCGTCCTGCTCGACACCTTCGTCGTCCGCTCGCTGGTGGTGCCGTCGGCCGTCGCGCTGCTCGGCGACCGCACCTGGTGGCCCGGCCGGCTCGCCCGCCGGCCGGAGCCCGAACCGGACCGCGAGCTCGAGCCGGTCGGACCACGTTGACATCTGCGAGTGGCCGAGCGGCCGCCCTTCAGGGGCCCGCGCCGAGCTCGCGAGGCGTGGGGGGAGGGGTGGTCCTCTTTCAGACCCGGCCGGCCCGCACCCGCTCCAGCCAGCCGGCGGCCTCGCCGAACGCCGCGTCGTTCGACACCGGCGTGACCGGCTTGTTCTCCCGGCCGTCGGCGCGCGGGTAGGAGCCGAGGAAGCGCAGCTCGTCGCACACCCGGTGCAGCGCGGCGAGCGCCTCCCCCACCCGGGCGTCGGCGGCGTGCCCCTCGCAGTCGAGGGAGAAGGAGTAGACGCCCAGCCGCTCGCGGGTCGGCCGCGACTCGATGCGGGTCAGGCTGATCTCGCGGACGGCGAACTCGCGGAGCAGGTCCAGCAGCGCCCCGGTGCGGTCCCCGACGACGGCGACCAGCGAGGTCTTGTCGTTGCCCGTCGGCGCCGGCAGCGGGCCCGGGGGTGCGACGAGCACGAACCGGGTCACCGCGCCGGAGCGGTCCGCGACGTCGTCGACGAGCGCGGTCAACCCGTACCGCTCGGCGGCGATCGGCGCGCACACCGCGGCGTCGTGCTCACCGGCCGCCACCTGCCGTGCGGCCTCGGCGGTGGAGGTGGCCGGCAGCGGGACGACGCCGGGCAGCAGCCGGGCCAGCCGGCCGGCGGTCTGCGCCAGCGCGTGCGGGTGGCTGGCCACCGAGCGGACGGCGGACAGCGTCGTCCCCGGGCGGCCGGCCAGGACGAAGGTCGGTGCCAGGAACACCTCGCGGGTGATCAGCAGCGGGTCGCCCTCGGCCAGGCCGTCCATGGTGGCCGGCACGGAGCCCTCGACGGAGTTCTCCAGCGGCACGAGCGCGGCGTCGGCGTCCCCCGAACGGACGGCGGCCAGCGCCGCCGGCACCCCCGGAGAGGGGATCCGGGAGCCCTCACCCGGGGCAACGGCGCTGATCAGGGCCGCTTCGGCGAAGGTACCCTCGGGTCCGAGATAGGCGTACCGCGTCGGAGGCGTCCCAGGCACCCGACGAGGGTAGTGCGCTCGGGGGAGGGTGGATGCCCCACCCGGGGTAGCTGCTCCGCTGGTCGCAGGACCCGTGGCCGTGCAGCGGCCGGACACCGTGGTTGGAGGATGCGTGACCCCCGGCCCCGAACGCCTCACCGAGGGTGACCTCGACGATGCGCTCTGGCGTCTGCTGTCCGCCAGCGACCGGGACGACCCCGCCGCCTTCGCCGCCGAGCACGACCGCGCGGCCGAGGCACTGGACGCCGCGACCGACCCGCGCTGGGTCGCCTGGCGGCACGCCCTGGCCGCCCGCCGCGCCCTGGCCGACGGCGACCCCGAGGCCGTGGCGGCCGGGGTCGCCGCGGCCCGCGACGCCCTGGGCCGGTGCCTGCCGTGCGCGCAGACCGCGCTGACGCTGGCGTACCTGGCCGCCGTCGAGGTGGCCACCGACCACGTCGACGCGGCGATGGTGCTGGCCATCGACGCCGGCCTGCTGGCCGAGACGGCGGCGGCCGACGGACCCTCCCGCGCCCTGCACCAGGCCCACCTGTGGCTCTCACTCACCCTGGCCGCCCTCGACCTGGAGGAGCTCGCCGTCGCGCAGGCGCTGCAGGGCTCCCGGGTGGCGGACGAGCTGCCGGGCGTGCCCGACCGCTGGCGGCTGCTGCAGCTGTGCGCCCAGCAGCACGCCGAGCTGGCGCAGGCGCTGCACCGCCGCGGCCAGGGGGAGCGTGCCCGCGAGTTGGCCGGGACGGCGGTGGAGTGCGCGGAGGCCGCCCGCGCCCTGGACTGGGAGGCCGGGCCCGCCGACCAGGACCTGCTCGACGTCGTCCAGGCGTGGGCGATGGCCGGCCGCGGCGAGGTCGAGGACGCGCTCGGCCCGATGCGTCGCGCGCACAAGCGGGTGCACCGGGACGGCGGCACCTGGCTGCGCGGCTACGCCGACTTGGTCCTCGCCCGGCTGCTGACCCGGCTGGCGGGGAACCGGTCCGGCGGCGGGCACGACGCCGAGGCCACCGACCTGCTCGTCGACGCCGCCGGGGCCTTCGCCGCGGCCGGCGACCGCCGCCGCTACCGGCAGTGCCTGCTGGAGCTGGGCCAGGGCACCGCCGCGATGGGCCGCCCGGCCGAGGCGCTGCACTGGCTGGAGGCCTACCGCGCCGACACCGGCCGGGCGCACGCCCGCGGCCGGGAGCTGTGGGCGGAGATGTTCGTACGGCGCAGCCGGCTGCGCGAGGCCGAGCGGCAGACCGCCCACCTGCGCCGGGTGGCCCTGGAGGACCCGCTCACCGGGCTGGGCAACCGGCGCAGCGCCGAGCGCCGGCTGGGCGGCATGCGCGTGGGCGCCGAGCCGGTGTCGCTGGCCGTCGTCGACATCGACCGGTTCAAGGCGGTCAACGACGACGCGTCGCACTCGCACGGCGACGAGGTGCTGCGCCGCGTGGCCGAGCTGCTCCGCGAGCACAGCCGCACCGGTGACGAGGTGTACCGGTGGGCCGGCGACGAGTTCCTCGTCGTCCTCCCGACGGCGACCGAGGCCCAGGCGCTGGCCGCCGTCGACCGGCTGCGCGCCGCCGTCGCCGGCGCCGACTGGGGTGACCTGCAGCTGCCGGAGCCGGTGACCGTGAGCATCGGCGTGGCCACCGCCCCGGCGGCCGCCGACGAGCCGCTCGGCTGGCGGTTGCTGTTCGACACCGCCGACCTGCACCTGTTCACCGCGAAGCGCGGCGGACGCAACCGGGTGCGCGCCCACGGCGGCCGCGCCGGGGACGACACACCGTGACGGCACGGACCGGGAGGGGCGGCTGGGACGGGAGTGCACCGGGCTCCCGGCGTGCCCCCCTGCCGGTGCTCGACTCCGTTGACAACGGCGTGCACAGTGCGCTCGTGCCTCCCGGAGCCCTGCACCACCGGGTGACCGCCGCCCTGTCCAACTGGCAGCTCGACGACGCCGAGGAGCTGCTGGCCGACGTCGGCACCGACTCCTCCCCCTACGTGGCGCCCGCGCCGCGCGACGGCGGCGGCGACCGTCCCACCGACCTGGGCCGGGCCTGGGCCGACACGCTGCGCGCCGAGCTGCTGGTCCGCCGGTTGCGGCAGGCCGGCTTCACCCTCGTCGGCGAACCGGTGGAGTCGCCGTCCGGCCCCGGCGCTGAGCCCGCGCTGGACCTGCACGCGGGCGTGGCCGAGTTGATCGACGGCGCCGGCGCGTCGGAGGACGGCGACCCGCGCGCCTCCTCCGCGGCGCTGGCGATCGCGCTGGTGCGCTCGGCCAAGGCCGCCTTCGACGCCACCGCGGACGAGCTGCAGCGCGCCGCCGGCTTGGCCCGGCACGCCCGGATCGAGCTGCTGTCCCGCCGCACCGACGCCGCCATGGACGAGGCCGTGGAGGCGGCCAGCCTGCTCGGCCCCGCGATGCCGCCCTCCGCGCTGCTGGTGCAGACCCTGACCGACCTCGCGGGCGTGCTCGCCGACCTCGAGCTGATGCCGCTGGCCCTGGACTACCAGCGGCGGGCGCACGAGACCGCGGTGACCGCCGCTGCGGTCCCCGGGGCGCTGCGGCCGGAGGACGGTGACCCCGACGTCCTGGTCGCCCGCGCCGCCAGCTCCCTGGGGGAGCTGTGCGCCGAGCTCGGGGAGGCACTGCTCGACGAGGGCGTCCCGGACGCGGCCGAGCCGCACTTCGCCGAGGCCCGCACGCTGGCCGAGCAGGCGCTGACCCTGCTGCCGTCGGAGTCGGCCGAGGCGGTCGTGGCCGCGCAGGTGGTGCACGGCTGGGCACTGGTGGGCCTGGGCGAGCTCGCCTCCGCCGCGGGACCGTTGCGGGCCGCCGTCCGCGCCACCACCGCCGGCGACCGGGCGCTGCACGCCGCGGCGCTGCTCGCCCTGGGCCGCGCACTGCGCCGGCAGGGGAACGGCCGCGACGCCGACGAGCAGCTGGTCCAGGCGCTCGCCACGGCCACCGAGCACGGCCGGCCGCGGCTGCGCCGGGCCGCGCTGCGCGAGCTGTGCACGCTGCACGCCGAGCTGGACGACGCCGGCCGGGCGCTGCCGTACCTGCAGGCCTACCTGGCCGACGAGCTGGACCGGGTCGACGAGCGGCGCACCCGCTGGGTGGAGCTGTTCGGCCGGCGCAAGAGCCTGCTGGAGACCGAGCGGGCCGCCGGGCAGCTGCGCCGGCAGGCCTACGAGGACCCGCTCACCCACCTGCCCAACCGGCGCTACGCCGAGGCGACCCTCGACGGGCTGCTGGGCAGCGGGACGACGCCGGCCCTGGCCGTCGTGGACGTCGACCGGTTCAAGGAGGTCAACGACGCCGTCGGCCACGCCGGCGGCGACGACGTCCTGCGCCGGGTCGCCGAGATCCTAGTGGCCGGGTGCCGCGACACCGACGAGGTCTGCCGGTGGGCCGGCGACGAGTTCGTCGTCCTGCTGCCCGACACCACCGCCGAGCAGGCCGAGCACGCGCTCGAGCGCTGCCGCCGCGCGGTGGCGGAGACCGACTGGGCCGCACTGGGGCTCCCCGTGCCGGTGACGATCAGCGTCGGCATCGCCTCGGCCACCCGCGGCGACGACCGGCGCACGCTGTTCGCCGCCGCCGACGGCGTCCTCTACGACGCCAAGCGCACCGGCCGCGACCGGGTCGTGCGGCTGTCGACGGTCACCCAGACGCGGGCCGCCGGCAGCCCGCTGGACGCGCTGCCCGGGCCGGCTGCGACTGCTGTGACGGACGGGTCCTCCCGGGACGGCACGGCCTCCGCCGGCTCCCCCGAGGAGGCCGCAGCGACCCCTGGGGTCCCTGCCGTGCAGCCGCCCCCGCTGGCCGACCTGACCGCCGTGAGCAGCGGTTTCGCCTCGCTCCTCGTCGAGCCCGCCGACCCGCCGCTGGGCCTCGGCAGCGCCGCCGAGCCCGCCCTGGCGCCGGCTCCGCCGACCGCCGCATCGCCCGCCGAGCCCGCCGTCCCGCCGGCCGCGCCGGCCTGCGGGACGCCGGCCGAGCCCGACGTCATCTGGGGCACCGGCCGCAGCACCGAACGTGTGCTCGCCCTGGTCCGCGAGGCGCGTCGGCAGTCCCCGGACCGGCCCGCCGTCGTCGTCCGCGCCTCCGCCGAGACGCTGGTGGCGCTGGCCGGCGAGCACGACGCCCACACGACGGTCGACGCGGCGTCGATGTCCGCGGCGGTCGGGCCGCTGCCCGAGCCCGTCGGCCGGATCGGCGTGCTGTGCGGGGTCGGCGGCGACCTCGCGGTGGCCGCCGAGGCCGCCTTCGCCGCCCGCGTCACGGGGACCGCGGTGGTCCGGGTGGACGACGTCGGGGGCAGCCGGTTCCGCGCGGGGCTGCCGGGCGACGCGCTGCCGGATGACGTCGACTGCCTGGTCGTCGTCGCCGGGCTGGACGCCTCGCTGGCCGGCCTGGTCGGCGTGCTGACCGACGTGCCGATCGTCGCCGTCCCCACCTCGACCGGGCAGCCGGGCTCCTTCGGCGGGTTCGGCGCGCTGCTGACGATGCTCACCTCGGCCGCGCCCGGCGTGGTGGTCAGCAACATCGACAACAGCCACGCCGCCGGCGTCTTCGCCGCCCGCGTCGCCCGCCGCACGCGGCGCTGATCCCCCCGGGCAGCTGATCACCGCGCCCCGGACGCCGCCCACTCGGCCAGGCGCCGCTCCTGCTCCTCCGGGCTGACGTCCTCGACCTTCGTCATGACCACCCAGCGGTGGCCGAACGGGTCGTGGACCGAGGCGAAGCGGTCGCCGGTGACGAAGGTGGCGGGCTCCTCCCGCACCGTGGCGCCGCGCTCGACGGCGCGGGCGAACACCGCGTCGACGTCGGCGACGTACACGCAGGTGGAGCTGCTCACCCGGTCCTCGGCCTGCCCGCTCGGTGCGACCAGGCCGTAGGCGTCGTTGGGGTCGCCGAGCTGCAGCCGGCCGAGCCCGAGGTCGAGCTCCGCGTGCACGACCGTGCCGTCGGGGCCGTCCATCCGCTGGACGACGGTGGCGCCGAAGACGTCGGCGTAGAAGCGGATCGCCTCGGCCGCGGGAGAGCAGACGAGGAACGGGGTCAGCGTGGTGTAGCCGTCGGGACGGCCGTCCGTGATCGCCATGTCCCCGAGCCTGACTAGGCTCCGGCCGTGCCGTCTTGGACGAATGCGACAGGTCCGGCGAGCGGCCTGCTGCGGCCGGCCGAGACCGCCCAGGAGGTGGGTCTGCGCCGTGACGCGCCGGTGTCCCCGGTGCAGGCCCCGTTCGTGGAGCGGTACTGGTCGGTGCGGTGGGACCGGACCGGCCGACCGCCGCACCGCTCCGAGGTGCTCAGCCACCCCAGCGTGAACCTGTCGGTGGAGTCGGGCTCCGAGCCGCGGTTCGGGCACGTGCTGCCCGCCGTCCTGGTGCACGGCGTCACCCCGCGTCGCTTCACCATCGACCTCGCCGGCACCGGGCGGGTCACCGCGGCCAAGTTCCGCCCGGGTGGCTGGGTCGCCCTCGGCGGCCGGCTGCCCGGCCGGGCCACGGTGGCGCCGCTGGGCACCGCCCTCGGTCTCGACGCCGCCCGGCTGCTCGACGCGGTGCTCGCCGCCGAGGACGACGACGCCCGCGCGGCGGTGCTCGATGCGGTTCTCGCCCCGCTGGCCCCGGACCCGCCTGCGGCGTACCTGGAGCTGCTCGCCCTGCTCGAGCGGATGGCCGCCGACCGGTCGCTGGTCCGCGTCGAGCAGGTCGCGGTGCTGGGTTCGATGAGCACCCGATCGCTGCAGCGGCTGTTCGCCGGCTACGTCGGGCTGAGCCCCAAGGCGGTGCTCGCCCGGTACCGCCTGCAGGACGCCGCGGCGACGATCGACGCCGGCGGGGTCGGCGACCTGGCAGGCCTGGCGGCGTCCCTGGGCTGGTTCGACCAGGCGCACTTCAGCCGCGACTTCCGGGCGGTCACCGGCACGACGCCCTCGGCCTACCTGCGACGGGCCCGGGCGGCGCAGGACACCGGCTGAGCGAGGGCCGGACCGCCGATCCCCGCGCACCCGGTCCCGCGTCAGCTGACCGGCCGCCGGCGCAGGCCCGCCTCCACCACGGGGACGACGGCCACCACGAGCACTCCCACCGCGACGACGCCGCCCAGCGCCCAGGCGGCGAACACCAGCAGGGCGGCCAGCTCGGTGCCCAGGCCGGCGACCGAGGTGACCGTCGCCCGCCGGCTGCTGTCGATCCGCTCCTGCAGCCGCGCCTCGGCGACCACGAGCACCACCAGGTAGAGCCCGTAGGCGACCGCCACCAGTGCCAACGCCCCGGGGCCGGGGACGACGGCCACCGCCCCGAGCAGCACGCCGGCGAGGAGCAGCAGCACGGACAGCGCGCGGTCGGGCAGCCGGTCGGCCCGGCCGCCCAGCGCGGCGCCGAGCGCCCCGGCCAGCGTGATGCCCAGGACGACGACCGGGACGGCGACGGTCGGCACCCCGCGGTCGCCGGCGAGCACCGGGAAGTACTCCTCCACCGCGTCCACCGCCCCGACCAGCGCGACCGCGAGCACGGTGAGCCGCAGCGCGGGGACGCGCACGGTCTCGGTCACACCGCTGCGGAGGGTGCCGAGCAGCGACTCGCCGTCCGGTTCCCGCGCCGGCTCGGGGAACCGCAGGGCCAGCGCCGCCCAGGCGAGGCAGACCGCGGCACTGGCCCAGCCGACCAGCGCGTAGCCACCGAGTGCGTAGAGCACGCCGGCCGCGGCCGCCGTCGGGACCTGGACGAGCAGCTCGGCCGACGTCATCCAGCCGTTGACCCGGGCGAAGGAGCCCTCGGCACCCACCTCGGCCAGCCCGTCGTGGACCAACGCCTCGACCGCGCCGGACACCAGCGCGCCGGCCACGCCCCAGACGACGAAGCCGGCGAGGAAGCCGGAGAACTGCGGGGACACCGTCCACACGGCGAAGGCGGCCGCCTCGAGGACACCGGCCAGGACCAGCGCACCCCGGCGGGACCACCGGTCGGCCAGCGCCCCGGCCGGCACCTCGGTGAGCACCGCGGTGACCGACCAGGCGGCGAACAGCAGCGAGACGTCGGCAGCGGAGAGCCCGGTGTCGAGGAACAGCAGCGCGTAGAGCGGGTAGAGCGGCACCAGCTCCGACAACGCGGTCCAGCCCACCGCGAGGCGGGCGAGCGGCCGGGCGGCGGGCGGCAGGGGCGTTGCGGCCGGGCGTCAACGGAAGGGCACGGCGCGGACCGTAGCGGGAGTCACCTCCGCCCGCAGCCGGTTTTCCGGCCGTGCTCGGCTAGGCTCTCCGGCCGAGAAGGGGAGTAGCCCCCCGTCCGCTGGTCGACATGCTGGCGCCTCCGGGTGCCCGGTCAGCGGGCCCACGCTCGGCCGTGGGTGGGCGAGACCTTCGACCGCAGTCGCCACCCACCGGCAGCTGCCGGTCGGAGGCTGTCCCCATCCGTCCGGCAGCGCCCTGACGGAAGTGAGAACCCCGTGTCCCTGACGGTCGTGCTGACCGCCTTCGTGCTCGTCCTGCCGGTCGAGCTGCCGGACAAGACGCTGTTCGCCAGCCTGGTCCTGGCCACCCGCTTCCCGCCGCTTCCGGTGTTCGTCGGTGTCGGGACGGCGTTCGGCCTGCAGGTCGCGATCGCGGTCACCGCGGGCAGCCTGCTCTCCCTGCTGCCCGAGGCGCTGGTCAGCGGCGTGGTGGCGGTGCTGTTCCTGGTCGGTGCGGTGCTGCTCTGGCGCAGCGCGCAGGAGGGGCCGGAGGACGCCGCCGACGTGGCCGAGGGCAAGGAGGGCCGGTCGTTCCTCCGGGTCGCCGCCATCTCCTTCGGCGTCCTGTTCGCCGCGGAGTGGGGCGACCTGTCCCAGCTGGCCACCGCCGGGCTGGCCGCACGGCTGGACGACCCGGTGTCGGTCTTCGCCGGCGCCTGGGCCGCGCTGCTCACCGTCTCCGGTCTGGCCGTCTTCCTCGGCAGGAAGCTGGCCGACCGGCTGCCGGTGGCGCTGATCCGCCGGGTGGCCGCGGTGCTCTTCCTCGTCTTCGCCGTCGTGGCCGCGGTCGAGACGGTCCGCACGCTCGCCGGCTGAGGGAGGGCACAAGGCCACTGCACGCCTGCGGGAGGGCGGCCTAGCGTTCCTCCCCCACGGGGGAGAGACCGAGGAGGCCGCCGTGCCCGTCATCCCCGACCTGCCGTGGACCGCCGACTCCGTGGGCGACGGTCCGGGCATCGTCATGGTCACCCACCTGCACCTGCGCCGGTTCCGCGACATCCCGGCGTTCCTGCGCGACTCGCTGGCCATCAGGACCCAGACCATGGCCGCCCCGGGCGCCCGCTCCCTGTACCTGCGGGCCCAGCCGCTGGCCCGCCACTTCACCACCGTGTCCTGGTGGGACGACGACGCGGCCGTGCACGCGTTCGTCCGCACCGACCCGCACCGCGCGGCGATGCGGCGCTGGCACGCGGAGATGCGGGAGTTCAGCAACCGGTCGTACCCCGGCACCGAGGGCGTCGTCCCCACGCTGAAGACGGCCGCTGCGCTGTCCGCGTAACCGGTTCGGCCGCGGCTCGCCGCGGTGGCAGCATGGCCACCGATGGACACGGGCGGAGCGCAGCGATCGGCCGACCCCGCCGTGCAGGTGACCGACCTCGTCAAGCGCTACCCAGGCCGGCCGGTCAACGCCGTCGACGGGATCTCCTTCGCCGTGGAGCGCGGGGAGGTCTTCGGCCTGCTCGGCCCCAACGGCGCGGGCAAGACGACGACGATCGGCGTCCTCACCACGCGGGTGCTGCCCACCTCGGGGGCCGCCAGCGTCGCCGGGGTCGACGTCGCCGCCGACCCGGTCACCGCGCGCAGCCGGCTGTCGGTGGTACCCCAGCGGCCCAACCTCGACCGCGCGCTCACCGCACGGCAGAACCTGGTCTTCCACGCCGCCTACCACGGCGTCGGCCGGGCCGAGCGCAACCGCCGGGCCGATGCGCTGCTCGAGCAGCTGGGCCTGGGCGGGCGCGGCGGGGACAAGGTCGACGACTACTCCGGGGGCATGGCCCAGCGGCTGCTCATCGCCCGCGCGCTGATGCACGCCCCGCAGGTGGTCTTCCTCGACGAGCCGAGCACCGGACTGGACCCGCAGGCCCGGCTGTTCGTGTGGGACCGGGTGCGGGAGCTGCGCGACGGCGGGATCACCGTCCTCCTCACCACGCACGACATGGACGAGGCCGCGACGCTCAGCGACCGGGTCGGGATCATGGACTCCGGCCGGCTGCTCGCCCTGGACACCCCCGCCGCGCTCACCCGCTCCCTGCCGGGCAGCGCCACGCTCGACATCGACGTCGAGCGCGCGCCCGAGGACAGCGACGAGGCCGTGCTGGCCGCGCTCGCACCCCTGGTCGAGCGGGTCGAGCAGGTCGCCGACGGCTCCGGGCTGCGCGCCCGGCTCTACCTCTCCGGGGACGCCGCGGCGCTGGTCGGGCCGGTGTCGGAGGCGCTCAACGGCCGGCGCGCGCGGCTGACCGGCGTGCGCATCGGCGAGCCCAGCCTCGAGGACGTCTTCCTCAGCCTCACCGGACGGGAGCTGCGATGAGCACGGACACGGCCGCGCCGGGCCTGGTGGTCGAGGTCGGGGCACCCGCGCCCGGCCGGCCGGACGTGGGCCGGGCGTTCCGCGCGCTGCTGTGGCGCGACGTGTTCGTCACCGGCCGGGAGCTGGTGCCCTTCCTGCTGCAGGTCGTGCTGCAGCCGGTGTTCCTGCTGTTCGTCTTCGGCAAGGTCCTCGTCGAGCTCGGCTTCGCCACCAGCCAGTACTCCGACGTGCTGCTGCCCGGCGTGATCGCGCTGACCGCCTTCCTCACCGCGCTGCAGAACACCGCCTTTCCGCTGGTCATCGACTTCTCCTTCACCAAGGAGATCGAGGACCGGCTGCTCGCGCCGCTGCCCACCGCGCTGGTCGCCGTCGAGAAGGTCGTGTTCGCGCTGCTGCGGGCACTGGTCGCCGCGGCGGTCATGTTCCCGATCAGCTGGTGGGTCCTCGGCACGCTGCCGGTGGAGTGGGGCGACCTGCCGGCGCTGACCGCGTTCCTCGTGCTGGGTTCGCTGGTCGGCGCGGTGATGGGCATGACGCTCGGCACGTTCGTGAAGCCCAACCGGATCAACATCGTCTTCGCCGTCGTCCTGACGCCGGTGCTGTTCACCGGCTCCACCCAGTTCCCGTGGCAGGCGCTGGACACGCTGCGCTGGTTCCAGGTGATCTGCGCGCTCAACCCGCTCACCTACGTCAGCGAGGCGCTGCGCGCCCAGATGGCGCCGGGTGTGCCGCACCTGCCGCTGTGGCTGTGCGCGGTGGCGCTGGCCGGCTTCCTCGTCGTCTTCGGGGTGACCAGCCTCATCGGCTTCCGCCGCCGAGCGCTCGACTAGTAGAAGGACCCCCTGCCCCCCACCGTGGAAGGACCCCGTCCTCCCCACCCTTCGAAAGAGGACCCCCTGCCCCCCGTCGCTCGCAAGCTCGCGGCGGGACCCTGCAGGGGGCCGGCGGGACCCGGGACGAGGCCTGCGGCGGGTCCCTGCAGGGGGCCGCACCTATCCTCCCGACGTGGAGTTCCGGACAACGGTCGTGCAGAGCGGGAAGACGGCGACGGGGCTGCAGGTGCCCGACGAGGTCGTCGCGGCCCTGGGCGGCGGCAGGCGGCCGCCGGTCACCGTCACCCTGGGCGGGTACGGCTACCGGACGACGGTCGCGCCGATGGGCGGGGCGTTCTGGATCCCGCTGGCCGCCGAGCACCGCGAGGCCGCCGGACTGCAGGCCGGGCAGGAGGTCGACGTCCGGGTGGAGCTCGACACCGCGCCGCGGGAGACCCCGCTCCCCGAGGACCTCGCCGCAGCGCTGGACGACGGCGCGCGGGCCTTCTTCGACGGCCTGGCCCCCTCGCACCGCAAGGAGTGGGTGCGCTGGGTCGAGGACGCCAAGAAGCCCGAGACCCGCGCCGCCCGCGTGGAGAAGACCGCCGAGGCGCTGCGCGCGGGCCGCAGGACGCGGTGACCTCGCTCCCGCCGTCGGTGCAGGCGACGGACGACCCGGACACGCGGGTGTCGTCTCCTGCAGTCCTCAGGCGGTGCGTGCACCTGCACTTCCCGCCTGAGCGCCTCGGTGGGAGGTCCCCGGCCGGCGGACCCGGCCGCGGGCAGCGCCCGGGATCGGCTACCGCAGCGTCGGGATCCAGTCGGCCAGCGCGCGGCCGATCTCGTGCGGCGAGTCCTCGGGCACGAAGTGCGCACCGGGCACGGTCACCTCGGTCAGCGCCTCCCACTTGCGCACGAACGCCCGCGGCCGGCCGACCAGGATCGAGCCCGGGTCGGCGTTGACGAACAGCTTGGGGACGTCGCTGGTGCGCAGCCACTGGCCGTACCGGGCGACGACGTCGCGGACCTTCGGCGGCACGTTCTCGATCGGGAGCTGCCGCGGCCACTCCAGCGTGGGCCAGCGGTGCGCCGGATCGGCGAAGGGCTCGCGGTAGCGGGCGTGCGCCTCCGCGCTCAGGCCCCGGGCGACCGACGCCGGCAGGATCCGCTCGACGAACACGTTCTTCTCCAGCACGGCGGCCTCACCGTCCGGGCCGCGCATGGTGCGGAAGATCCCCCGCGCGGCGGCCGGCCAGTCGGCCCAGGTCAGCGGGACGACCAGCGCCTCGGTGAAGGCGATGCCGCGGACCGCACCGGGGTGGCGGTGTGCCCAGTCGAAGCCCAGCGCCGAGCCCCAGTCGTGCAGCACGAAGGTGACCCGCTCGGTGGCGCCGACCGCCTCGAGGAACCGCTCCAGGAAACCGGCGTGGGCCGAGAACGAGTAGCTGCCGCGGGTCGGGTCGGGCAGCTTGTCCGACTCCCCCATGCCGATCAGGTCCGGCGCGAGACAGCGGCCGAGGTGCTGCACGTGCGGGATGACGTTGCGCCACAGGTAGGACGACGTGGGGTTGCCGTGCAGGAAGACGATCGGGTCGCCCTCCCCCGCCTCGACGTAGGCCATCTGCAGGTTGCCGTCGGCCCGGCGGTCGACCCGGACGCGCTGGCGGGGGAACGGGTCGTCGGGCGAGACGTCGGCGGCCATGCTGCGATCCTCACCCATCTCCCGGCGGCGCACCGCTCGGGGTGGGGAGGCCGGCCGCCTGCCGCGCGGCGGCCTCGATGCGCTCCCGGAACGCCGCCCACTCGGCCGCGCTGCGCTCGGGCAGGTTGTCCCCCGGGGAGCTCACCCCGGCCGACCCGTCGATCAGCTCGCGGAGGACGTCGGCGTGCCCGACGTGCCGGGCGACCTCTCCGCCCACGTGCACGAGGACCGTGTGCAGGGTCGGGTGCCGGCGCTCCTCCCGCCACCAGGGCACCGTGCCGGTGGCGTCGAGCGGCAGCTCCTCGATCGTCGCGTCGGCGTGTGCGGCGGCGGACGCGTACAGCTCGAGGACGTCGGCGCGGGTCTCCTCCGGCGCCGCCCACAGGTCGACGCCCTCCTCCGCGCCCTCGGCGTCCCACGGGTAGGACCGCCCGCTCGGCCGGCCGAACACCTCACCGAAGTAGCCCAGCTGCACATAGGAGACGTGCTTGACCAGGCCGAGCAGGTTGGTGCCGGTGGGCGTCATCGGCCGCCGGACGTCGTACTCCCCCAGGCCGTCGAGCTTGGTCAGCAGGTCGGCCCGGCGGGCGCGCAGGTACTCCAGCAGGGCAGTCTTCCCGTCCATGCCGGCACCCTGCCGCACCCGGGTGACATCGCGCTTGACCCTGACGCAACGTCAGGCTGTGCACTCGTCGCCGTCAGGGAGGAGGAGCCGGTGAACGTGGGTCAGGTCGCAGCGCTGGCCGGGGTGACGGTGCGCACGCTGCACCACTACGACCGGATCGGGCTGCTGTCGCCGTCCGGCCGGACGGCGGCGGGGTACCGGCGGTACGCACCGTCGGACCTCGACCGGTTGCACCAGGTGCTGGTCTACCGCGAGCTCGGGTTCCCACTCGAGGAGGTCGCGACCCTGCTCGACGACCCCACCGCCGACCCGGCCGAGCACCTGCGCCGGCAGCACCGGCTGCTGCTCGACCGGATGGAGCGGACGCGGGCCATGGTCGCGGCCGTCGAGAAGGAGATGGAGGCACGGCAGATGGGGATCTCGCTGACCCCGGAGGAGCGGTTCGAGCTGTTCGGCGACTGGCTGCCCGAGGAGTACGAGGCAGAGGCCGAGGAGCGCTGGGGCGACACCGAGGCGTGGGCGCAGTCCCAGCGGCGCACCCGCAGCTACACCAAGGAGGACTGGGTCCGGATCAAGGCCGAGGGCGACGACGTCGAGCGGCGCTTCGCCGAGGCGATGCGCTCGGGCGTCCCCGCGCACTCCGAGCAGGCGATGGACGTCGCGGAGGAGCACCGGCAGCTGATCAGCCGGAACTTCTACGACTGCCCGCCCGAGGTGCACGCGGGCCTGGGCCGGATGTACGTCGAGGACGAGCGGTTCACCGCCCACTACGAGCAGGTCGCCCCGGGCCTCGCGCAGTACGTGAGCACCGCCGTCCAGGCCAACGCCGCCCGCCAGGGCGGCTGACCGGCGGGACCCTGCAGGGCGCCTCCCTGCAGGGTCCCGCCGCGCGCCTGCGAGCGGTGGGGGCAGGGCGGTCCCTCTTCAGACGCGGATGAGCAGCTCACCGTGCACCATCCCGAGCCAGCCGTCGTCGGAGGCCGCCCAGCGGCGCCAGGCGGCAGCGACCTCCTCCAGCTCGGCAGGCGTGGCCAGCCCGTACGCCAACGCCTGCTCCGCGAAGGCAGACGCCGTCGCGCGGCCGGCCCAGGAGTTCCCCCACCACTCCCGCTCGGCCGGCGAGGCGTAGCACCAGGAACCGGTCGTCGCGGTGACGTCGCGCAGGCCGGCCGCGTGGGCCCAGGCCAGCAGCCGGCGGCCGGCGTCGGGCTCGGCGCCGTTGTGCCGTGCCACGCGGTGGTACAGGTCCAGCCACCGATCGAGGCCCTCGTCGGCGGGGAACCAGGTGAACGTCGCGTAGTCGACGTCGCGGACGGCGACCACCCCGCCGGGCCGGCACACCCGGGCCATCTCCCGCAGCGCAGCGACCGGGTCGGTGAGGTGCTGCAGGACCTGGTGGGCGTGGACGACGTCGAACGAGTCGTCGGCCGTATCGAGCGCGTGGACATCGCCGACGGCGAACTCCACCCGGACGCCTCGCCTGCCGGCCAGCGCGCGGGCCTCGTCGAGCGGGTCGGGCGAGAGGTCGACCGCCAGGACCCGGCCCGGGGCGACGCGCTCGGCCAGGTCGACGGTGATGGTGCCGGGGCCGCAGCCGACGTCGAGCAGGTCGAGGCCGGGTCGGAGCGACGGCAACAGGTAGGCCGCGGAGTTCTCCGCGGTCCGCCAGCGGTGGGACTGCAGGACGGGGTCGGCGTGCCCGTGCGTGTAGGTGTCCACGGTGGCAGCCTCCACTTCGCAGACCACTCAGTGGAACCTCATTCTCAGCAGCTGGGATGTCACCCCGTGTTCACTGTCCGCTGCCCATCCGGTCATCCTGGCTCCTCGTGATGTCCCTGTGGGTGCAGCTGCACCGGCCCGCCGTCCAGCGCGGGGTGCGGGCGGCGGTGGCGGCGGCGCTGGCCTGGCAGGTCGCCGTCCTGCTGCCGCCGATGCTGAGCGAGTAGGCGTACTACGCCCCGCTCGGCACGGTGATCGCGCTGCACCCGACGATCGCCGACTCGGCCAGCGCCGCCTGGCGCAGCCTGCTGGCCATCCTCACCGGCTTCGCGCTCGCCGTGGGCCTCTACGAGGTCACCCGGGGCGGTGCCCAACGCCCTCACCATCGCGCTCATCGTCGCCGTGGCGATCCCCGTCGAGCAGCTGCGGCTGTGGCGCGAGCAGGCCAGCTGGGTCAGCTTCGCCGCCGTCCTCATGATCACCGTGGGACTCGACGACCCCGGCGCCTACGTGCTGCGCTACGCCGGGCTGACGCTGCTCGGCGCCGCCATCGGCGTCCTCGTCACCACGGTGCTCTTCCCACCGCTGCAGCTGACCCGCGCGGTCGACCGGATCGCCCTCGCCCGGTCGCTGCGCGCCACTCACCTCGACGAGATCGCCGCCACGCTGCGCGACGGGCAGGTGCCCGACCCGGCGGAGTGGGCCGGCCGCGCCGCGGGGCTCGACGGTGCGCTGGACCGGATGCGCGCCGCCGAGGCCCAGGTGGAGCGGGCCCGCCGGGCCAACCCGCGTGCCCCCCGCTGGCAGGGCCGGGCGGAAGGCATCCGCGCGGAGTCCCGCGCGGTCGACCGCGTCGCCGTCCTCGTCGACGACCTCACCTCGCTGGTCGTCGAACTGCAGCCGCACCGGCGCGGCATCGACCGGGTCGAGGCCGGGGCCGGCTGGGTGCTCGCCGACGCGCTCGCCGGCCTGGCCGGTGTCGTCCGGACGCCGCACCACAGCACCGACGGGACGACGCCCGACCGCCGGGACGAGCGGATCGCCGGAGCCGAGGCCGCGCTGGACCGGCTGGTCACCCTGCTGCGCACGACGCAGCCCGCCGACGAGGACGGCTTCTTCGCTCTCGAGCGGTGGCCGTCGGCGTCCGGCGCGGGCTGGCCGCCCTCGGTGCCCACCGGAGGCAGCCCCAGGCCGCCTGACCGGGCGGCGGGGTCAGCTGCGGTGTGTCTCGTCCAGACCCGCGGAGCCGTCGAGGGCATCGGGCCGGCCGGCACCGGCCGCGCCCGGGTCGTCGGGCATCGGCCGGTCGTTCAGGTGGGCGGCCAGCCCGGCGGCCTCGTCGGCGGGGACCTCGGTCCGGCGGCCCGGCCGCGCCCCGAGCCGCAGCCTGCGGCCGGGCAGCCCGCCGTCCTGCGCGGCGGCCAGCAGCTCGGTCAGGTGCAGCACACGCACCCGGGAGCGGCGGCGCCGCAACCCGGTGACCAGCTGCCGCTGACAGCCGGGGTTGACCGCGACGACGTAGTCGACACCGGCCGCCTCGATCTGGTCGAGCTTCGGGGCCAGCACCCGGCGGCTGTCCTTGGGTCGCAGGAGCGAGTAGGTGCCCGCGGAGCCACAGCACTGCGCAGCGCCGGGCAGCTCGACGTAGTCCGCGACGGCGGCGATCAGCTCCCGCGGCTCCCGCCAGACGTCCATCCCGTTGCGCAGGTGGCAGGAGTCCTGCAGCGCGACCCGCGCCCGCCGTCCGTCGACCCGCAGCTCGCCGAAGGACGCCGAGCCGTCGCGGGTCACGTACTCGGAGAACTCCTGCACCCGGTCGCGGCCCAGCACGCCGGCCAGGTGCGCCGCGCAGCCACCCGCGGTGGTGACGATCCGGCCGGGCAGCTGCTCGCCGAGCCGCCGGGCCATCGACCGGCCCAGCTCGAGGTCGCCGTTGTGCGCGTGGAGGGCGCCACAGCAACCCTGGTCCCCAGGGGCGTCGAGCTCAGGGCGCAGCCGCCGCGCCGCCCGGCTGACCGCCGGGAACAGCGCGCGCTCGAAGCAGCCCAGCATCAGGTGCGGACCCTGCGGGGAGGACGTGGCCGTGCGGGCGTGCCGGCGGAAGGTGCCGAGACGGCGCACCAGCCAGTTGCGGACGACGACGTTGGTGAGCACCCGCGCCAGCGGCGGGCGACGCCGGCCCTGCCACTGGTGCGAGCGCCAGCGCTCGAGCAGCTCGCCGTACTGCACGCCGGCGGGGCAGACCGGCTCGCACGCCCGGCAGCCCAGGCAGAACGAGGACTCCTCCCGCAGCGTCGGGTCGTCGTCCTCCAGGACGCCGGTCTCCAGCGCGCGCATCAGCGTGATCCGCCCGCGCGGCGAGGACTTCTCGTCCTTGCTCAGCGCGTACGTCGGGCAGGCCGGCAGGCAGAACCCACAGGAGATGCACCGGTCGAGCAGCTCGGGCGGGAAGATTCCGCGGGCAGCCGCGCCAGCGGCACCCGGGGCGTCGGTGGCGCCCGGCACCTCCGCGCTCACGAGCCCGTCTTCCCGGGGTTGAGGATGCCTGCGGGGTCGAAGGCGGTCTTGATCCGTCGGAGCAGGGCCATCTGGTCGTCTCCCAGCCGGTCGCGCAGGTAGGGCAGCTTCGCCGCACCGACGCCGTGCTCCCCGGTGATGGTGCCGTCGAGCTCCAGGGCTGCGGCGAAGATCTCGGCGAAGGCGGCGTGGGTGCGGTCGGCGGCCGCCGGGTCACGGACGTCGACCACGGCCGTGGGGTGCAGGTTGCCGTCGCCGGCGTGGCCGAAGGTGCCGATCAGCAGGTCGTGCCGGGCGGCGACGGCCTCGATCCGGTCGACCATCTCGGCCAGCCGCGGGCGGGGCACGGTGACGTCCTCGAGCACGGTCAGCGTGTCCAGCCGGGACAGCGCCGGCAGCGCGCAACGGCGGGCGGCCAGCAGCGCCTCGGACTGCGCGATCTCCTTGGCGACGGTGACCTCCAGCGCGCCCTCGTCGGCGCACAACTCGCCCATGCGGGTCAGGTTGCGCTCGACGGCGTCCGGCTCCCCGTCGTCCCCGAAGAGCAGCAGCGCCCCGGCGTCGCCGCGCAGCCCCAGCCGGGCGTAGTCCTCCACCGCGCCGATGCAGGTGCGGTCGAGGAACTCCAGCGTCGCCGGGACCACGCCGTGAGCGAGGACCTGAGTCACCGCGCGGCCGGCCTCGGCAAGGGATGAGAAGTAGGCCACCCCGGTGCTCGCCGTCGCCGGCATGGGCAGGAGCGCGAGCGTCACCTCGGTGATCACGCCGAGGGTGCCCTCCGACCCGGTGAGCAGGCGGGTCAGGTCGTAGCCGGCGACGTCCTTCCACAGCCGGCCGCCGGTGCGGATGACCTCGCCGGTGGGCAGCACGACCTCGAGACCGAGCACGTAGTTGCGGGTGACGCCGTACTTGAGGCCGCGCAGGCCACCGGCGCAGGTGGCCACGTTGCCGCCCACCGTCGAGACGGTGCGGCTGCCCGGGTCGGGCGCGAACAGCAGCCCCTGGGCCGCGGCGGCCTCGGCGACGGTGGCCGTGGTGGCGCCCGGCTCGGCGCGGACCAGCAGCTCTTCGGTGCTGATCTCGAGCACGCGGTCCATGCGGGTGAGCACCAGCAGGATCCCGCCCTGCAGCGGCACGGTCGCCGCGCACAGGTTCGAGCCCGCACCGCGGGGCACGACCGGGATGCGGCGGGCGGTGGCCAGCCGCAGGACGGCGGCGACCTCCTCCGTCCGCGCCGGGAAGACCACCGCGTCCGGCGGGGAGGAGAACAGCGGGGTGGCGTCGCGGGCGTAGGGCGCGACCTCACCCTGCTCGTGCCGGACGTGCTCCCGCCCGACGATCGACTCCAGCTCGGTCAGCACCCCAGCATCCAGTGCCACGTCGTACCCCCTCGCGGCGGTCGGGTGTGCCCTGTTCTGCCGCAGCGGGGAGCCTAGTGACTGTCGTGACGACCTGCCTCCCATCAGCAGCATCGACCGTCTCGCCGCGTCTACAGCTTCTCGTCGAGCACCTGCTCGGCCACCGGAACGACGCGCTCCCGATCGGCGGGCACCAGGCCGATCCGCACCCGACGGTCCAGCAGGTCGGCGAGCGTCCGCGCCCCTCGGCCCGGACGGCGAAGCGCGGCTCCCCCACCGTCTCCGGACGGGCCTCGACCAGCGGCTCGCACCCGAGCGCAACGGCCGCCGGCGCCTTGGTGCCGTAGCGGGTGACCAGCCGGGCCGGTGCCTCGACACGGTCCAGTACCACCCGCGGCGCGGCCCCGGCCAGCGGCAGCCGGGCGGTGCACGACCGCGGTCCGCCCCGGCCGAGGCGGGCGACTATCGCGTCGACGGTTGCTCGGCCATCGCCCGGTAGGTGGTCAGCTCGGCGCCGACGACGGTGAGGACCGGTCCGTCCGACGGCAGCGAGTGCCTGCGCGAAAGGTAAGCGGGGGCGGCCCCTGGGCCTGTACCGGCCGAGGCGGGCAGCACCAGCGGCCGCAGCCCGGTGCAGCTGCCGACAACGTCGGCGCGGGTCAGCGGCTCGGCCAGTGCCGTGCTCACCGTGTCCAGCAACTGCTGCACCTCAGCGTCGGGGGGCACCGGGTCGTCGTCGGGCACCGGCTGGTCCGTCAGCCTCGGGTGCACCAGACCGCCGGGCTGCGGCAGCGCGTAGACGTGCCGCGAGCGCGACCCGGGCGACGGCACGGTCAGCGCGGCCACCGGCGACCCGAGCCGGGCCGTCGGGACGCTCACCCACCACCACGCCGTCGGGGCCGACAACCGCTCATGGCTGGAACGCGAGGTCGGCCCGCTGGGTGTGGACGTGCCGCGCGCGGTCGAGCAGCGGCCCGACCCGCGCGGCGTCTGCAACCCCGGCGTCGTGCTGCCCGACTGAACCGTCCGCGACGATCAGCCGGGATCACCACTGCGGGTCCTGGCTCAGCACCGGTGGCGAGCCAGGACCCGCGGTGACCAGCTGAGCTGATCGTCGGTTGAGCCGCCGGCCGCCGCTCACGGCAGCTGCACCGTCGTCGTCACCCGGGCCAGGCTCGGCCGCGGCGGCACCGACCCGAACCCGAAGGTGACCGGCGGCCGCACCGCGGCCAGCGCGCCCAGCGGCTCGCCGTCCCAGGTGGCGTCGAGCGCCGTGACCACGTGGAGGTCCTGAACGCCGTACCACTCGGTGCGGCCGTTGCCGGCCGAGCCGGTGGTGCGCAGGCCGGTCAGCAGCCGCGCCGGCCGGTCCAGCAGACCCACCCACACCGGCGTGCGGGCCAGGGGCGGCGGGACGGCGCGCAGCAGCCGGCCCAGCGGCGGACGGCGGCCGGTCGTGACCCGCAGCCGCAGCGGGCCGGCGGTCACCACCCAGGTCCGCAGGTCCGGCCGCTGCACCACGACCGGGACCAGCCGCACCTCGTCGAAGGCGTAGGTGGCGGCGATGAGGTCCGCGGCCTCCCGGGTGGGGGCCAGCAGCAGCCGGGCGCCGTCCGGCCGCTGCACCATGACATCGGACAGCGGCCCCAGCGGGGAGCGCGGCCAGTGCCCGACGACGACGCGGGTGCCCGACGCGGTGCCGGCCCCGAGGATCCAGCCGTCGAAGCGCAGCCGTCGGGCCATCGGCGTCAGAGGGTGGTCGCGCGGCCGCCGTCGACCGGGATGACCGCGCCGGTGACGTAGGCACCGGCCCGGCTGGCCAGGTACACGACGACGCCGGCCATGTCGTCGGGCCGGCCGATGCGGCCCAGCGGGGACGACGCGGCGATCTCGTCGCCGCGGGCGGCGAGCGTGGCGGCCATCATCTTGGACTCGAACGGGCCGGGGGCGACGGCGTTCACCGTGATCCGCTTCGGCCCCAGCTCCTTGGCCAGCACCCGGGTGAGGTGGTGGACGCCGGCCTTGCTCGCCGAGTAGGAGTAGGTCGGCAGGGACGGCGCGTGCAGCCCGTCGATGCTGCCGACGTTGACCACGCGGGCCGGGTCGTCGTCGGTGCCGGCGGCCTCCAGCAGCGGCAGGAGGGCGCGGGTGAGGAAGAACGGCGCCTTGAGGTTGAGGTCGAGCACCTTGTCCCAGGCCGAGGCCGGGAAGGTCGCGAACGGCTCGCCCCAGGTGGCGCCGGCGTTGTTCACCAGCACGTGCAGCCGCTCCTCGCGGCGGCCCACCTCCTCGGCCAGGCGCACGCACTCGGCCTCGGTCGAGACGTCCGCCGGGATCGACGCGACCGCGCCGAACTGCGACAGCTCCGCGGCGGCCTGCTCGCCGGCCTCGGCCTTGCGGGAGCTGATGTAGACCGACGCGCCGGCCTGCAGCAGCCCGCGGGCCATCATCAGGCCGATGCCGCGGGTGCCGCCGGTGACGACGGCGACCTTCCCGGTGAGGTCGAACAGGTGCACGGGCGGTCTCCTCGGCGTCGTGGGGACGTCGTCGGCCCCCGGCCGGAGCACCGTATCCAGCGGCCGGCACGGCTCGTGTGCCAGCCTCGGCGCATGATCACACCCGCTGCCGTCCGGGGCGCCACCAGCGAGGTCGGGCCGCTGCGGACCGTGCTGCTGCACCGGCCGGGGGCCGAACTCCGCCGGCTGACACCGCGCAACAACGACCAGCTGCTCTTCGACGGCGTGCCGTGGGTGCGCCGGGCGCAGGAGGAGCACGACGCCTTCGCCGCCGAGCTCGGCGCCCGCGGCGTGGAGGTGCTCTACCTCGACCGGCTGCTGGCCGAGGTCCTCACCGACCCCGCGGCGCGCGCGGAGCTGATCACGGCCGCCGTCGACGACCCGCGGCTGGGCGCGACGCTCAAGCGCACCGCCGCCGCACACCTGGCCGCCCTCTCCCCCGAGGACCTCGCCCGCGCGCTGGTCGCCGGGGTGGCCCACGACGAGCTGCCCGGCGCCCGCGGCCTGTCCTGGGCGCTCATGGCCCGCGGCGACTTCGTCGTCCCCCCGCTGCCCAACCTGCTGTTCACCCGCGACTCGTCGGTGTGGGTGGGCGACCAGGTGGCGGTGACCTCGCTGGCGATGCCGGCGCGGCACCGGGAGAGCACGATCACCGCCGCCGTCTACGCCCACCACCCGCGCTTCGCGGGCGCCGAGCAGCTCTACGACGCCTCGCTGGAGCACCTCGAGGGCGGTGACGTGCTGCTGCTGGCGCCCGGCGTGGTCGCGGTCGGCGTCGGCGAGCGGACCACGCCCGGCGGCGCGGAGCGGCTGGCCCGGCGGGTGTTCGCCCGCGGCTTGGCGCACACGGTGCTCGTCGTCCCGATCGCCCAGCAGCGGGCGACCATGCACCTGGACACCATCGCCACCATGGTCGACGTCGACGCCATGGTCGTGTACCCCGCCGTCGCCTCCTCGCTGGTCGCCTGGACGGTCACCGCCGAGGTCCCACCGGACGACGACGACACCACCGACCTGGTCGTCCGCGGCCCCGCGCCGTTCCTCGAGGCCGCGGCCGCCGCGATGGGCATCGACCGGCTGCGGGTGATCGACACCGGCCTGGACCCGGTGACCGCCGAGCGCGAGCAGTGGGACGACGGCAACAACACCCTCGCGCTGGCCCCGCGGCTGGCGGTGGCCTACGAGCGCAACACCGTCACCAACGCCGCGCTCGAGGCGGCCGGCATCGAGGTCGTGCGGATCGCCGGCTCCGAGCTCGGCAGCGGCCGCGGCGGACCGAGGTGCATGTCCTGCCCCGTCCGCCGCGACCCGCTGTGAGCGGACCTCAGGGACCGGGCCCGCAGCGAACCACCCCGGGGAGAGTCGTGCTCTGCCCACCATGGTGGGCAGAGCACGAGTCTCCGCAGGTCGGCGTCCCCCCTGCAGGGTCCCGCCGCGAGCCTGCGAGTGGCGGGGGCAGGAGGGTCCTTCTCCTAGAGCCCCTGGGCCAGGCGGTGGTAGGCCGCGCCCCAGCGCAGCTCCTGGGCCAGCCGGCGCCGGGTCGTCTGAGCGTCGATGACCACCAGCTCGGTCGCGAAGACCTCGGCCAGGTCGGTGAGCTCGTCGGCGCCGATCGCGGTCGACAGCACCGTGTGGTGCGGGCCGCCGGCGGTCAGCCAGCCCTCGGTCGCCGTCTCGAAGTCCGGCCGCGGCTGCCACACCGCGCGGGCCACCGGCAGGTTGGGCAGTGGCTCGTCGGGCTCGACCACGTCGACCTCGTTGGCCACCCAGCGGAAGCGGTCGCCCAGGTCGCACCAGCCGACGACGACGCCCTCGCCCGGCGCCGCGGTGAACACCAGCCGGGCCGGGTCCTCGCGGCCGCCGATGGCCAGCGGGTGCACCTCGACCCGAGGCCGGTCGCCGGCGATGGTCGGGCAGACCTCCAGCATGTGGGCACCGAGGATCTTCGGCGTCCCGGCGAGGTCGTAGGTGTAGTCCTCCATGAAGGAGGTGCCGCCGGGCAGCCCGGCCGCGGCCACCTTGAGGGTCCGCAGCAGCGCCGCGGTCTTCCAGTCGCCCTCGCCGCCGAAGCCGTAGCCGTCGGCCATCAGCCGCTGGACGGCGAGACCGGGGAGCTGGCGCAGCCCTCCGAGGTCCTCGAAGTTCGTGGTGAAGGCGGTGAAGCCGCCGTCCTCCAGGAAGCTGCGCAGCGCCGCCTCGATGCGGGCCTGGTAGCGCACCGCCTCGTGCTGCGGCCCACCCGGGCGGGCGTCGTCGGCGAACTCGTACAGGTCGCCGTACTCCTCGACGAGGGCGTCGACCGCCTTGTCCTCCACGGTGTCCACCACGGCGACCAGGTCGTTGACGCCCCAGGTGTTCACCGACATGCCGAAGCGGATCTCGGCCTCGACCTTGTCCCCCTCGGTCACCGCGACGTTGCGCATGTTGTCGCCGAAGCGGGCCAGCCGGAGCGACCGGGCCGCGGCCGCCGCCGTGGCCGCGCGGGCCCACGAGCCGACCCGGGAGCGCACCCGCGGGTTGGACACGTGACCGGCGACCGTCGTCCGCGGCATCCGCAGCCGGGTCAGCACGAAGCCGTACTCCCGGTCGCCGTGGGCGGCCTGGTTGAGGTTCATGAAGTCCATGTCGATCGTCGCCCACGGCAGGGCGGCGTCGGCCTGGGTGTGCAGGTGCAGCAGCGGCTTGCGCAGCGCGTCGAGCCCGCTGATCCACATCTTCGCGGGCGAGAAGGTGTGCATCCAGGTGACGACGCCGACGCAGGCCGGGTCCTCGTTGGCCTCGCCCATCGCCCGCCGGATGGCGGCGGCGTCGGTGAGCACCGGCTTCCACACCACCCGGACCGGCACCTCGGCGGCCTCGTCGAGCGCCGCGGCGACCCGCTGGGACTGCTCGGCGACCTGCTGCAGGGTCTCCTCGCCGTACAGCCCCTGGCTGCCGGTCAGGAACCAGACCTCGTGCCCCTCGAACGGGTCGACCACGACGGGACCTCTCCTCACTGTCCGTAGACGTTCTGGTAGCGCGCGTAGAGCGAGTCGATGTCCGACTGCGCGATGGGCAGCGGCTCGCCGAGCTGGCGGGACAGGTGCACGGTGCGGGCGACGTCCTCGGTCATGACCGCGGCCTTGACCGCCGCCTTCGCCGACGGGCCGATCGTGAAGACGCCGTGGTTCTGCATGAGCACCGCCGGCGACCGGGACTCGCGCAGCGTGGCGACGATGCCGCGGCCGATCGAGTCGTCGCCGATGAGGGCGAACGGGCCGATCGGGATGGGGCCGCCGAACTCGTCGGCCATCGCGGTGAGCACGCACGGGATCGGCTCGGCCCGCGCCGCCCAGGCGGTGGCGTAGGGGCTGTGCGTGTGCACCTGGCCGTCGACCTCGGGCATGTGCCGGTACACGTAGGCGTGCGCGTCGGTGTCGCTGGAGGGCCGCTTCACCCCGTCGACGGCGTTGCCGTCGAGGTCGCAGACGGTGATGCCCTCCCAGGTCAGCTCGTCGTAGAGGACGCCGCTGCCCTTGATGACGAACAGGTCCTCGCCGGGCACCCGCTCGGACACGTTGCCCGAGGTCCAGGTGACCAGCCCGTTGCGGGTCAGCTCGGCGTGCAGCGCGGCGACGTGCTCCCGCTGCGCGCGATGGGTGCCTCGCTCGGTGCGGGGCTGGGTGGCGGTCATACCGGCTGCTCCTCGGGACGTGCGGCGGACGTGGTCTCGGCGTCGGCGTACGGGGTCCGAGCCCTCGTACCCATGGCCCTAGTGGTCACGGACAGGGACTCACACGCATGTCACGGCGGCCCGCTCGACCGTGAGCCCGGCGACGTACCGCTGCACGAACGCGTCGAAGCCGGCGACGTCGGCCGGCTCGGGCGCAGCGGTCTGCAGGCCGGTGCCGGTGAAGACCGCCGTGTCCAGGTAGTCGGCCAGGTCCTGTCCCGGCGAGCGCCCGGTGGCGAACGCAGCCAGGACGGCGATCCCCCAGGCGCCACCCTCCGCAGCGACGTCCCCGACGGAGACCGGGGTGTCGATCGCAGCGGCCAGGAAGCGTTGCGCCACGCCCTTGGTCCGGAACAGGCCGCCGTGCGCGAACATCCGGTCCAGCCGCACGCCCTCGGTCTTCTGCAGGACGTCCATGCCGATCCGCAGGGTGGCGAGGGAGGCGAACAGGTGCGTCCGCATGAAGGTGGCGAGGTCGAACCTGCTGTCCGGGGACCGCACGAACAGCGGCCGCCCCTCCTCGAGGTCGGTGATCGGCTCCCCGGAGAGGTAGTTGTAGGCGAGCATGCCGCCGCAGTCGCTCGCGCCGTCCAGTGCGGCGGTGAAGAGCGTCTCGAACACCTTCGACGGGTCCACCTCGGCACCCATCGCCCGGGCGAACTCGGTGAACAGACCGGCCCAGGCGTTCAGCTCACTGGCGCCGTTGTTGCAGTGCACCATGGCCACCGGGTCGCCGGCCGGCGTGGTGACCAGGTCCAGTTCGCGGTGCGCCCGGGTGAGCTCCCGCTCGAGCACGACCATGGCGAAGATGCTCGTCCCGGCGGAGACGTTGCCGGTGCGCGGAGCGACCGAGTTGGTGGCGACCATCCCCGTGCCCGCGTCACCCTCGGGTGGGCAGAGCGGGATGCCGGGACGCAGTCGCCCGGTCGGGTCGAGCAGCTGAGCGCCCGCCTCGGTGAGCTGGCCGGCCGGCTGGCCGGCCGGCGCGATCCTGGGCAGCAGGTCGGCGAGGGTCAGCTCGGCCCCGGCCTCGGCAGCCAGCTGGTCGAACCGGGCCAGCATCGGAGCGGAGTATCCACCGGTACCGACGTCGATCGGGAACATGCCGCTGGCATCGCCGATGCCGAGGACCTTCTCGCCGGTGAGCTGCCTGTGCACGTAGCCGGCCAGGGTCGTCAGGTGGTCGAGCCGACCGACGTGCTCCTCGCGGTCCAGGACCGCCTGGTACAGGTGCGCGACGCTCCACCGGTGCGGGATGTTGACGCCGAACTCCGCGCTGAGCCGCTCGGCTGATCGGCCCGTGTTCGTGTTGCGCCAGGTGCGGAACGGCGTGAGCAGCTCACCGTCGACGTCGAACGCCAGATAGCCGTGCATCATCGCCGACACGCCGAGCGCGCCGACTCCTGCCAGCTCGACCCCGTGCCGTTGCCGCACGTCGTCCGTCAGAGCCGCGAAGCTCTGCTGCACCCCTGACCAGACGGCCTCCAGCGAGTACGTCCACCGCCGTTCGACGAACTGGTTCTCCCAGTCGTGGCTGCCGACCGCGAGCGGAGCGTGGTCCGGGCCGATGAGCACTGCCTTGATCCGGGTCGAGCCCAGCTCGATCCCCAGGGCCGTGCGGCCGCCGGTGATCGCTTCGCCGGCATCCGTCGTCATCTGTCGCGACCTTCTCGCCGCGGGGTGGTGGGCCCGCCCGGGGTCCCGCGGAGCGCAGCACCGCCGGTCCCCGTACCCCGCCTGTCGCGGACGACGTCCGCCCGGCCCGACAGCGTCCCGGAGTCCGGCCTGACCACGTCGGTGTCAGCTGGTCCAGCGGTGCTCGGCATCGGTTCCTCCTCCGCCCGGCGGCTGCGACGACGGCCGGACGGCCGCGTCGCCGCCGGGGATGTTAGCGCTAACAGGGCGGCCGTCACACCCCGGCAGGCATGCTCACCACCGGGACGGGGCCGCTGCTGGACCGGACCAGCAGGACCGGCGGGACCGGCTGCAGGCGCAGCTCGCGACCGGCCAGCCGAGCCAGCACCAGCTGCACCGCACGGTGACCGAGCTCGGCGAAGTCCTGCCGGACCGTCGTCAGCGGCGGGGTCAGGTAGGGCGCCTCGGGCAGGTCGTCGAAGCCGACGACGCTGACGTCCCGCGGGGCCTCGAGCCCCTCCTCGTGGAACGCCGCGAGCAGCCCCATGGCCATCTGGTCGTTGGCGACGAACACCGCGGTGACCTCCTCGCCCTCGCGGCGGCGCGTGGCGAGCAGGCGGCCGGCCCGGTGACCCGAGGACGGCGTCCAGTCGCCGTGCACGCACACGGGCACCGCGGCACCGGCGGCGACCAGCTCCGCGCGCCAGCCCTCGACCCGGTCGCGGGACTCCTGGGAGTCGGCGGGGCCGGTGACGTGGTGGACCGTGCGGTGACCGAGGTCGAGCAGGTGCCGCGTCGCCAGCCGCGCGCCGGCGACCTGGTCCACGCCCACGGCGGGCTCCTCGAGCGCCCCGCCGCTCTGCACCGTGACCAGGGGCAGCGGGGTGTCCACCGCGTGCAGCGCCTCGGCGGCGTCGTCGTAGGTGGCCAGCGCCAGGACGGCGTCGACCGACTGGGCGACGAAGCGGTCGACGGCGTCGCGCATCGCGTCGGCGGTCGCCTCGTCGAGCACGGTGACGCTGAGCGAGTACCCGGCCGCCCGCGCCGCGCGCTCCAGCCCGACGAGGGTCTGCCCCGGGCCGTACTGGTTGATGTTCACGGTGACGAACCCGAGGGTCCGCGTAGAGCCGGTCACCAGGGCCCGCGCGGCGGTGTTCGGCCGGTAGCCCAGCTCGCGGATGGCCTGCTCGACGCGCTCCCGGGTCCCCGGCGCGACGTTGCGGTGCCCGTTGATGACCCGGGACACCGTCTGGTGGGAGACGCCCGCCCGAGCCGCGACGTCCGACATGACCAGCGCTCGGCTCGCCCCCTCGGGCCCCACCGTCACCCCTCCCCGTCGAGGAGCCGGCCTGCGGCCGTCTCGGTCCGTGCCCTGCCGGGCGGCCCCGCGGGAACACCGTGGGGCCGCCCCGGGCGTCAGCGGGACGTGCCTGCCCGCCGCTTGTTGTAGACGTCGAAGGCCACGGCCAGCAGCAGCACCAGGCCCTTGACCACCGACTGGATGGACTGGTCGACACCCATGAGCTGCATGCCGTTGCTCATGACGGCCATGATCAGACCACCGACCATGGCCCCGACGACCGTGCCGACACCGCCGGTGACGGCGGCACCGCCGATGAACGCCGCGGCGATCGCGTCGAGCTCGAACATGTTGCCCGCGCCGGGCTGGGCGCCGTTGGACCGTGACGAGAAGACGACGCCGGCGATCCCTGCCAGGAGGCCCATGTTGACGAAGATCCAGAAGTTGACCGCCCGGACCTTGACACCCGACAGCGTGGCCGCCGCCAGGTTGCCGCCGATGGCGTACACCTGGCGCCCGAAGACGGTCCGCGTGGTGATGACGCTGTAGGTGATGACCAGCACGGCCAGGATGATCAGCACGATCGGCAGGCCGCGGGCGTGCGCCAGCTGCCACGCGAAGTACATGACGACCGCGCCAACCAGCGCGATCTTGGCGACGAACAGCGGGAACGACTCGACCGGCTGGTCGTAGCGGATGCGCGCGATGCGGCTGCGGTACTGGCTGACCGCGTACCCGGCGACCGCGATCCCGCCGATGAGCAGGGTGAACGCGTCATAGCCGTTGCCGCCGAGCAGGCCGTTGAGGAAGCCGCTGGCGATCCGACCGTATCCCTGTGGGAACGGCGAGAGCGAGATGTTGTCGAGCACCTGCAGCGTCAGGCCGCGGAAGAGCAGCATGCCGGCGAGGGTCACGATGAACGCCGGGATGCCGACGTAGGCCACCCAGAAGCCCTGCCAGGCGCCGATGGCCACACCCGTCGCCAGGGCCGCGAGCACGCCCACCCACCACGGCATGCCCTGCTGGATGACCAGCACCGCGGAGACCGCGCCGGTGAGAGCGACCACTGACCCGACCGAGAGGTCGATGTGCCCGGCGATGATCACGATGACCATGCCGATGGCCAGGATCAGGATGTAGCTGTACTGCAGGACGATGTTGGTGACGTTGCCCGGGGACAGCAGCGTCCCGTCGGTGAGCACGGTGAACAGCGCGATGATCGCCACGAAGGCGATGTAGATGCCGCTCTGGCGAAGGTTGCTCGTCAGCAGCGCGCGGACGTTGCTGGTCCCCGTGTGCAGGGCGACGGCTGGCGCCACGTCCTTGGGGGCGGTCGCCGTCTGGGCCTCGGGCTCCGACGGGGGCACGGTCCTGGTCATGCCGCGAGCTCCTTCTCCTTGGTCATGAGCTCCATCAGGTTCTCCTGGGTCGCCTGGCCGACGGGCACCTCGCCGGTGATCCGGCCCGCGGACAGGGTGTAGATGCGGTCGCAGATGCCGAGCAGCTCGGGCAGCTCGGAGGAGATGACCAGCACCGCCTTACCGGCCGCGACCAGCCGGTTGATGATCGTGTAGATCTCGTACTTCGCACCCACGTCGATGCCGCGAGTGGGCTCGTCGAGGATCAGCACCTCGGGGTCGGTGTACAGCCACTTGGACAGCACGACCTTCTGCTGGTTGCCACCGGAGAGCTTGCCGACGACCGAGGCGACGCTCGGGGCCTTGACGTTCATGCTCTTCCGGTAGCCCTCGGCGACCTTGATCTCCTCGTTGCCGTTGACGAAGCCCTTGCTGGCGAGCTTGTCCAAGGCGGCAGCGGAGATGTTGCGCCGGATGTCCTGGATGAGGTTGAGGCCGTAGTGCTTGCGGTCCTCGGTCGCGTAGGCGATCCCGGCGTCGATCGCCTCGGAGACGTTGCGCGGCTTGACCTCCTTGCCGTGCACGAAGAGCCGGCCGGTGATGTTGCGGCCGTAGGCGCGCCCGAAGATGCTCATCGCCAGCTCGGTGCGCCCGGCGCCCATGAGGCCGGCGATCCCGACGACCTCCCCGGCCCGGACGGTGAAGTTCGCCCCGTCGACGACCTTGCGCTCCTGGGTCGGGTGCCAGACGGTCCAGTCCTCGACCCGCAGGACCTCCTCGCCGGGGTGCGACTCGCGCTCGGGGTAGTAGCTCTCCAGGTCGCGGCCGACCATCCCGCGGATGATCCGCTCCTGGGTGACCTCGCCGGCGTGCAGGTTGAGCGTCTCCACCGTCTTGCCGTCGCGGATGACCGTGACGTTGTCCGAGACCGCGGTGATCTCGCCGAGCTTGTGCGAGATCATGATGCTGGTGATCCCGCGCTCGCGGAGCCGGCGCATCAGGTCCAGCAGGTGCGCGGAGTCGTTGTCGTTGAGCGCGGCTGTCGGCTCGTCGAGGATGAGCAGCCGCACGTCCTTCGACAGCGCCTTGGCGATCTCCACCAGCTGCTGCTTGCCCACACCCAGCTGCCCGACCGGGGTCACCGGGTTCTCGTCCAGCCCGACCTCGGCCAGCAGGCGGGCGGCCTCGGCGTTGGCCTTGTTCCAGTCGATGAGCCCGCCGCGGCCGCGCCGCTCGTTGCCCAGGAACATGTTCTCCGCGATGGACAGGTAGGGCACCAGCGCGAGCTCCTGGTGGATGATCACGATGCCCACGTGCTCGCTGTCGCGGATGCCGGAGAAGCGGACCGGCTGGCCGTCGAAGACGATCTCGCCCTCGTAGCTCCCCGCCGGGTAGACGCCCGAGAGGACCTTCATGAGGGTCGACTTGCCGGCGCCGTTCTCGCCGCAGATCGCGTGGATCTCGCCCCGGCGGACCGCCAGGTTAACGTCCTCCAGGGCCTTGACTCCCGGGAAGGTCTTGGTGATGCCGCGCATCTCCAGGATGTGGTCGTCCATGGGACCTCGTCGTCCTGTCGTCGGCGCCTCCTGGGGCGCCCGCGAATGGTGGAGAGAGTGTGCGCTGCCCCCGGCAAGGTCGGCCAGGGGCGCGGAGGGGTGTCCGGGTGGTACCGGCCGGGCCCGGCAGCAGGTGCTGCCGGGCCCGGCCGGGCTCAGGGTGCCGTGGTCAGTCCGACTGGCCGCTGGCGACCTCGTCGGCCGTCCAGTAGCCGGAGTCGATCAGCACGGACTGGATGTCGTCCGCGAAGACCGTCTCGACCGGGAGCAGGTAGGACGGGACGACCTTGACGCCGTTGTCGTACGTCTCGGTGTCGTTGGCCTGCGGCTCGCCGCCCTCGGCGAAGGCGGACGCGGCGGCGACGGCCTGCTCGGCCAGCAGACGGGTGTCCTTGAAGATCGTGGAGCTCTGGACCCCGTCCTGGATCAGCTTCACCGAGGCGATCTCGGCGTCCTGACCGGTGACGACCGCCATCGGGTTGGCGGCGTCGAGCGTCGGGCCGTAGCCGGCGTTCTGCAGCGCGGTGATGATGCCGCGGGAGAGGCCGTCGTACGGCGAGAGGACGCCGTCGACCCGCGAGCCGTCGTTGTAGGCGGAGGTCAGCAGGTCCTCCATCCGCCGCTGGGCGGTCTCCTGCTGCCAGCGCAGGATCGCGGCCTGCTCGATGTTCGTCTGGCCCGACTTGACGACCAGGGTGCCGTCGTCGATCAGCGGCTGCAGGACGTCCATCGCGCCGTTGAAGAAGAAGAACGCGTTGTTGTCGTCCAGCGAGCCGGCGAACAGCTCGATGTTGAACGGGCCGGTCGCGGTGCCGGGTGAGCCGTCCTCGTTGCGCAGGCCCAGACCCTGCAGCAGGGCGTTGCCCTGCGCCTGGCCGACGGCGAAGTTGTCGAACGTGACGTAGAAGTCGACGTTCTCGGTGTCGCGGATGAGGCGGTCGTAGGAGACCACCGGGATGTTGTTGGCCGCCGCGTTCTCCAGCTGACCGGAGAGGGCGGTGCCGTCGATCGCCGCGACGACGAGGATGTCGGCACCCTCGGTGATCATCTGGTCGATCTGCTGCGACTGGGTGGGGATGTCGTCGTTGGCGTACTGCAGGTCGACGGTGTAGCCCTCGCCCTCCAGCTGCTCCTTGACGTTGTTGCCGTCGGCGATCCAGCGCTCGGAGGTCTGGGTCGGCATCGAGACGCCGATGGCCAGGTCCTCCGCCGCGGCGCCCTCGCCACCGGCACCGCCGCTGCCACCGGCGCCCTCGCCGCCACAGGCCGCCAGGGTCAGCGCCATACCGGCGCTGAGGGCGGCGAAGCCGAGCCTCTTGCTCACGTGATCTCCTCCTCGAGACTGCTGCGCGCTCGACCCGGCGCAGGCCCGCCCGTGGCGAGCGGCACAAGTGTGAGCGTTAACAACCCACTGCCGTCAACCCCTGTTCGCCACCTCGGCGTCACGGTCTCGTAACGAGCCCCTGGGAGTGGCCGCATCGGGTGAGCCGCGTCGGCCAACAATGAGCCGACCGCTACCCCACGTCGACCGGGCCGGTGCATCGGCGCCCACCGGCCCGTCCCGGGCTGCGCCCCGAGCTCGCGTGGCACGGGTAGGACGGGGTCCTCCTCCGAGTGGCGGGGAGCAGGGGGGGTCCTGTCTCAGCGCAGGGTGACCTGCCGGGACAGCAGGCCCGCCCGGGCGCGGCGCTCGTCGGCGGTCAGCGGGTCGGTGGTCTCCAGCGCCTGTTCCAGCCGGGCCTGGAACGCGGTGGCGGCGTCCGTCCAGTCGGCGGCCGGGGTCTCGGCGGGCAGGTCCCACACCGGCACGAGGAGGCCGTGCGCCCGGAAGGCGCCGGCGTAGCGGGTGCCCTCGCCGAGCAGGATCTCGCCCGAGGCGCGCAGCCGGGCCAGCGCGTCGAGCAGCCGCTCCTCCGGCTCGGGCCGCACCCAGCGCAGGTGGGCGCGCTCGGCGCCGGGCCGCACCCAGTAGGCAGCGCCGAGGCCGGGCAGCAGCTCCGTGGGCAGGATCGCGGCGTTGGCCTGCTCCAGCCCGGCCTGCGCCGCGGCCCCGGCCTCGACACCCTCGAGCCAGAAGCCGAAGTCCTCGTGCACGGTCACCTCGAGCGGTGCCCCGAGGTCCACCAGCTCCTGCAGCCGCGGCCCGGCCGAGCCCGCCCCGCCGAGCGGGCCCGGGTCGACCGGCGCGCCGGCAGGCGCCTCGAGGGCGGCGGCCAGCGCCGTGCCGAGGTCGCGGCTGACGTCGTCGGAGCCGCCCTGCAGCTGGACGCCGAGCAGGATCTCGCCGTTGGCGCGGACCAGGGCCGGAGCCCCGCCGGGCAGCACGCTGGCCAGGGTCACGTCGCGCCCGTCTGCCGTCCGCAGGGGCGCGGTCGCCGCCGGAACCAGCTCGCGCAGCGCCACCCAGTGCGGCTCGCCGGGCAGCCCCTCGAACGGCCGGGCCACCGGCGGGGCGTAGCCCGAGCCGTGGCAGTGCTTGTAGCGGCGGCCCGAGCCGCACGGACAGGGCGCCTTGGGGTTGACGTCGTTCCCTGTGGCAGGGGCAGCGGGACGCTTGCGGGTCGCGGAGCGGGCCATGGTCCGAGCGTAAGCGGCCCCTCGCAGGGTCCCGCCGCGAGCCTGCAAGGCGGGAGGTGGACGGGGCGGCCCCCACGCAGGGTCCCGCCGCGAGCCTGCGAGTGGCGGGGGGCGAGGGTGGCCCCCGTCCAGAGGCTCGCGCCGAGCTTGCGAGGCGGGACGAGGACGGGGGTCCTTCTTCTACGCTGCTCCGGCGTGACACCCGCGGCCGCGCCGATCGACCTCACCGACCCGACCGTCGTCGCCGACCCCTATCCGGCCTTCGCGCGCGCCCGGTCGCAGGCGCCGGTGCAGTGGCACGAGGGGCTGGGCCTGTGGCTGGCGTTCACCCACGCCGAGAGCAACGCCGTCCTGCGCGATCGGCGGCTGGGCCGGATCTGGCGGGACCGGGAGCCGGCGGAGCGGTTCCGGTCCTTCAACCTGGTCCACCGCAACGCGCTGCTGGAGATGGAGCCGCCGGACCACACCCGGCTGCGCCGGCTGGTCAGCGCCGCCTTCGCCCGCGGGCACGTCGAGCGGCTGCGGCCGTGGGTGCAGCAGCTGGCCGCCGAGCTGGTCGACGGCCTGGTGGAGCGTTCCGGCGGCACCGAGCCGGCGGACGTCCTGTCCGGGATGGCCGACGAGCTGCCCGTCGCCGTCATCGCCGAGCTGCTCGGCGTCCCGCAGGCCGACCGGCCGCTGCTGCGGCCGTGGTCCAACGCGATCGTGAAGATGTACGAGTACGGCCGGACGGCGGCCGTCGAGGACGCCGCCGAACGTGCGGCGGACCGGTTCGTCACCTACCTGCGCGGGCTAGCCGCCGAGCGCCGCCGCACCCCGGGCGACGACCTGCTGTCCCACCTGGTGACCGTGCGCGACACCGAGGGCGACCGGCTCACCGAGGACGAGCTGGTGACCACCTGCGTCCTGCTGCTCAACGCCGGGCACGAGGCGACGGTCAACGTCAGCGGCAACGGCCTGCTGGCGCTGCTCGAGCACCCCGACCAGCTGGCCCGGCTCCGCGCGGACCCCGGCCTGCTGCCGACGGCGGTCGAGGAGCTGATGCGGTTCGACTCGCCGCTGCAGCTGTTCGAGCGGACCGCGACGGCCGACGTGGACCTCGGCGGCACCACCGTGCGGCAGGGGCAGAAGGTCGCAGCGCTGCTCGGCGCCGCGAACCGGGACCCGGCGGTGTTCGCCGACCCCGACAGCCTCGACGTCGGCCGCACCGACAACCCGCACACCACCTTCGGGGCCGGCGTGCACTTCTGCATCGGCGCCCCGCTGGCCCGGGTCGAGCTGCAGGCGTCCTTCGGCGCTCTGCTGGAGCGCACGTCCCGGCTGGAGCTCGGCGGGGAGCCGGTGCGCCGCCCGGAGTTCGTCATCCGCGGCCTGGCCGAGCTGCCCGTCGTGCTGGCCCGCTGACCTGGCCCGTCCCGGCCGGGCCGTTGTGGATCGTGAGCGCGGTCACTGGCAGGATCCGGCCATGCGCGGCCTCATGCAGGACTATTCCCTGACCATCGACGCGATCTTCCGGCACGTCGAGCAGCACTACGGCGACGGGACGATCGCCACCGCGGGGCCCGGCGGGGTCACCCGGGCGACGTACGCGGAGTGGGCCGAGCGCACCCGGCGGCTCGGCGGGGTGCTCGACACGCTCGGCATCAGCGCCGACGGCCGGGTCGGCACCTTCGGCTGGAACAGCCAGCGCCACCTCGAGCTGTACTTCGCCGCGCCGAGCTCCGGCCGGGTGCTGCACACGCTCAACGTGCGGCTGTTCCCCGAGCAGCTGACCTACATCGCCAACCACGCCGAGGACGAGGCCGTCTTCGTCGACCGCACGGTGCTGCCCCTGCTGTGGCCGCTCGTCGACACGATGAAGACCGTCCGGCACGTCGTGGTCATGGACGACGGCGGCGACAACGAGATCCCCGACGACCCGCGGGTCCTCGACTACGAGGCGCTGCTGGCCGACGCCCAGCCGGTCGAGTTCGGTGTCACGGACGAGAACTCGGCTGCCTACATGTGCTACACGAGCGGCACCACGGGCAACCCCAAGGGCGTCGTCTACTCGCACCGCTCGACGTTCCTGCACACCATGGGCGTCATGGCGCCCAACGCCTTCGGCCTGGGCATCCGGGACGTCGCGATGCCGGTCGTGCCGATGTTCCACGCCAACGCCTGGGGCATCGCGCAGGCCGCCCCGGCCGCGGGCGCCTCGCTGGTCATGCCCGGCTCGATGATGCAGCCCGAGGCCCTGGCGAACCTGATCGTCGAGGAGGGCGTCACCTTCACCGCCGGCGTCCCGACCATCTGGCAGGGCGTGCTCCCCCACCTGGCCGGTCGGCCGCACAAGCTGCGCGACATCGGCTGCGGCGGCTCCGCGGTGCCCAGGGCGCTGAGCGAGGCCTACCGCGAGCAGGTCGGCCTGCCCATCCTGCAGGCCTGGGGCATGACCGAGACCCACCCGGTCGCCTCCTCCGGCGTCCTGCCGCGGCGCTACGCCGACGCCGACGCCGAGACGCAGGCCGACCAGCGGTCCCGGGCCGGGCTGCCGTTCCTCGGCGTCGAGGCCCGGATCGTCGACGCCGAGACCCTCGAGCCCCAGCCGTGGGACGACAAGGCCACCGGCGAGCTGCAGGTGCGCGGGCCGTGGTGCGCGCAGGACTACTACAACCCCGACGCCGGGGTGGAGCTGACCACGCCCGACGGCTGGATGCGCACCGGTGACGTCGCGGCGATGGACCCGTTCGGCTCGATCCGGATCGCCGACCGCACCAAGGACCTCATCAAGTCCGGCGGCGAGTGGATCAGCTCGGTCGACCTGGAGAACGCGATCATGAGCCACCCGAAGGTCAGGGAGGCCGCGGTCGTCGGCGTCCCGCACCCGAAGTGGGACGAGCGCCCGCTGGCCTGCGTCGTCCTCAGGGACGGCGAGACGGCCACCGAGGAGGAGATCCTCGAACACCTCAAGCCGCAGGTGGCCAAGTGGTGGCTGCCCGACGCGGTCGAGTTCATCGACGAGGTGCCCAAGACCAGCGTCGGGAAGTTTTCCAAGAAGGACCTGCGCACCCGCTTCGCGGGGTTCCTCGCGAAGGGCTGAGCACCGGGGTGGATCCGTCCGGGCGACGCGGACGGATCCACCCCGTCCGTAACCACACGGTGGGGCCGAAGGCACGCTGAGTTACACCGAGTGGTGACGTGAAGGAATCGGTCCACTACTTTACGTGCATGCCCGTCGTCACCACCGCGCCGCCCAGTACCTCCGGCCGGCACCGGCCAGGTCGCGGCAGGCGACTGCTGTGGACGTCCGGGCTCGCCGCGGCACTGGTCGGCACCGGCCTGGTCACGCCGCTGCTCACCGGTCCCGAGGCGACGCCGGCCGCGCAGCCGGCCATCGAGCAGGTCCGCAAGGTCCGACCGGCGCCGACGACGACGGCTCCGGCTCCGGCTCCTGCCATCGCCAGCCCCACGACGAGCGCTCCCGCGCCGAGCAGCACGACGACCGCCGCGCCCTCGACGCCCGCGAGCGCCGCTCCGACGAGCAGCTCCGCCGCCGGTGCGCCGAGCACCACGACGCCCGCCGCACCGACCTCGACCGCCGCCCCGGCCCCCTCGACGGCCAACCCGCTCGCCGGGATGACCTTCCACGGCCCCAACACCGGTGCGGCCCTGGCCGCGGCGCAGCCGGGCCGCAGCCCCGAGGACGCCGCGGCGCTCGCCCAGCTGGCGGGCGTGCCCACGGCGACCTGGCTGGGGGCGTGGAGCGGAGACGTCACGGCGGCGGTCCGCCAGGAGGTCACCGCCGCCCGCGCGGCCGGGGCCGTGCCGGTCCTCGTCACGTACAACGTCCCGGGCCGGGACTGCGGCGGCTACTCAGCCGGGGGCGTGGACTCGTCGGCCGAGTACCTCCGCTGGGTGCAGGCGGTCGCGGCCGGCATCGGGACCGCGCAGGCGGTGGTGGTCGTCGAGCCCGACGCGCTCGCGCTGCTGTGCGGCGACCCGGCGCAGCGCCTGTCGCTGCTGCGGTCGGCAGTCGAGGTGCTCGAGGCCAACGCCGGCACCCACACCTACCTCGACGCCGGGCACTCGACCTGGATCGACGCCGCGACGATGGCCGAGCGGCTTCGCGCCGCCGGGGTGACCGCCGCGGACGGCTTCGCGCTGAACGTCTCCAACTTCCAGACGACCGCGAGCAACGTGGCCTACGGCCATCAGGTGTCGTCGCTGCTGGGCGGCGCCCACTTCGTCGTGGACACCAGCCGCAACGGCAACGGCCCCGGCAGCGACTGGTGCAACCCCCCGGGCCGCGCCCTCGGCGAGCGCCCGACGGCGCAGACCGGGCAGCCCCGGGTCGACGCGTTCCTGTGGGTCAAGCGACCCGGCGAGTCCGACGGCACGTGCAACGGCGGCCCGGCCCCCGGGACCTTCTGGGACGCCTATGCCATCGGGCTGGTCCGGGGCTACTGACCGTCAGTCGCCGACCCCGTCGAGCTCACCGGCCGGCAGCAGCTCGCTGTAGCCGACGCGGTATACCAGCAGGCGCAGGCCCGGGGACGGTTCGTGGACCGCGGTCTGCTCGAAGTTGCGCTGGAAGTGCTGGAAGACGTCCTCCTCGTAGCCCTGGTCGTAGCTCAGCAGCAGGTACACGTACCGGTGTCCCTCGGTGAGCGACTCGACCTGCTCGGGCAGCTGCGCGGGGTCGAACGCCGGCGCGGATCCCTCCCGGTCCCACAGCGGCAGGGTCGCGACCCGCGCGTCTCCGTCGTAGTAGTACTCGAACGGGTAGACGGTGAACGACGAGCTGAGCACCACGACGTCCTGCGGCGTGGCGCCGCCGGCGACCAGCTGCGCGGCCGTGCGGTAGTCCTCGTCCACCGGTGTCTCGGGGTTCGCGGCCTGCACCACCGTGCCGAGGACGGTGACGGCCAGCAGGACGGCGGCCAGAACCCGGGCCACCGGCCGGGTGAGGCTGCTGCTGAAGCGGACGACGACCAGCAGCAGCGCCGGGAGCGCGGCGATCATGTACCGGCTCAGGAAGAACGGCGTCACCAGGTGGCTGACGACGAAGGCCAGCAGCACCGGCACGAAGGCGGCCACCACCAGGTAGGCCGTCGCCCGGTCGAGCCGGACGCCGACCCGCACGCTGGCCAGGGCGGCGAGCACCAGCAGCGGCCACGTCGACACCAGGACGGTGTTGATGGTGTCGCTCTGGAACCCGAACAGGAACTGGGAGTAGACGTTCGAGTAGTCGACCGACGACGGCTCTGGGAGGTTCGGCCGGGTCTCCGAGGCCGACCCCTGGGACCGGAAGTAGAGGAACCACGGCAGGTAGGCGGCGCCCACGAGCCCGGCCACCCCGGCCATCTTCACGATCGTGGTGCGCGGCAGCCGCCGCCACATGAGCAGGACGTAGACCCCCTGCGCCACCAGCACGAACGCGAAGAAGTAGTGGGTGTAGACGCCGACGACGGCGGCCGCGGCGTAGCCGGCCCAGGCGGTGGTCCGGTCGGTGGCCACCAGCGTCAGGAAGAAGTACTGGCTGACCAGGGTGACCAGGACCAGCATCGAGTACATGCGGGCCTCGTTGCCGTACCACTGCAGGAACGGCGAGCAGCTGAACAGGACGAGGGCGAACAGCGCCCACGGCGTGCTGAGGACCTTGCGCGCGACCGCGTAGAAGACCGGGACGGCGGCGAGCAGGAACACCAGCGACAACAGCCGGGCGGTCTCGACGTCCGGGCCGAGCACGAGCCGCCAGGTGCGCAGCAGCACGTGGTACAGCGGGACGTGCACGTCCTCGGCGATGATCCGCAGCAGCTCGCCGTAGCTGTGGTTGGTCTGCCACAGGCTCTGCGCCTCGTCCAGGCGGATGGAGTTCCGGAGGAACTCGGCCCGGGCGCCCAGGACGACGAGGCCGAGGCACAGCAGGTGGACGAGCCCCACGACGACGGGGTCGCCGCTCCGCCGGGGGACGACGAGGCGCGACCCCTGGTGGGCGCGGTGACGGGCCCGGGGGCCGACAGCGGGTGACGGCGGGGCGGACAGCAGATCGGTGGACACGGCGCTCCTCGCGGCGGCTCAGTCGTGGGCCGGCTGGAGGGCCGGCTCGACCGACGGGGTGGGGGGCGCCGTCGCCCGGTCCTCGGCAGCCGCGGCCGGCCGGGACGGGAGCGAGGCGGGGACGAACGACGCACTGCGGGACGCGCGCGACGGCGAGGCCGCCATGATGAAGGGAACGGCGATGGCCAGGTGCACGGTGAGCCACGCGACGTTGGCCATCAGCGAGGGGCTGGCGCCCTCGCGGGCCGCGCCGATCGCCAGCGCGACGGCCGCGACCACCGCGTAGACCAGTTGCGGCACGACCAGCCGGAGGAAGTTCGGCCGGGCTCCGTCGGAGGCGGTCTTGCTCGTCACGGCGAACGACGTCTTGCGGTTGGCCAGCACCGCCACCAGCGCGGTGATCTGCAGCCACCACGCGCTGAGCGAGAAGGCGATCGCCTGGTAGCTGTAGGTGAAGTTGCTGGTGCGCTGCAGCACGTACAGGTTGATCCACATGTAGGGCACGAAGACCAGCGCGAGCGTCATCGTCGACGTCACGATCGGGGTCTCCCCGGTGAGCAGGAAGACGATGGGCAGCAGCGCGTCGAGCAGGATGACCGAGCCGGAGAGGTAGTAGCTCGCCGAGAGCAGGTACTGCAGCTTCTGAGCCGTGCTCAGGCCCTGCCGCAGCAGCGGGTTGTACTTGAAGATCACCTCGAGGCTGCCGCGCGTCCAGCGGAACTGCTGCTTGTAGTAGTTGAGGAAGTCGTCGGGGGCCAGACCCTCGGCGAGGACCTTGGGCACGTAGACGCTCTTCCACCCCCGCTCGTGCATGAACAGCGAGGTGAGGAAGTCCTCGGCGATGTTGAACTCGCACATGCCGCCGGCGTCGGCGATCGCGCTGCGCCGCACGGCCATGTTGGTGCCGCACATGAACGCGGAGTCCAATCGGCTCTTGCCCGCCATGATCGGCCCGAAGAACAGCGTCTGCTGGTCCCAGGCCACGCGAGTGATCCGGTTGCGGAGCTGGTTCGCGTAGAACTGCGGCGTCTGCACGAAGCCCATGTCGTCGGTGACGAAGTACCCCATGACCTCGGCCAGGAAGTCGGCGTGGGGGACGTGGTCGGCGTCGAAGACGACGAAGAAGGGGCTGTCGGTCCGGGAGAGGGCGTGGTTGATGTTGCCCGCCTTCGCCCCGCCGGGCGTCACCCGGGTGATGCAGGTGACGCCGAGCTCGTCGGCCAGCTCCTCGATCTCCCGCCAGTCGTCCTTGCCGGCGACCAGTCCGTCGTTGAGCAGGTACACGCGGAAAGGCGTCGGGTAGCGCATCGCCTGCGCGGCGCGCGCCGTCTCGCGGACGACGTCGACCGGCTCACCGCAGACGGTGATGAAGACGTCGACCGGCGCGTTGAAGTCCGGGTCGAAGGTGCGCGCGGTGTCGCGGCCCCAGACGGTCCAGCAGTAGCCGACGATCTGGACCAGGTGGAACAACTCGGTGGCCAGCAGGGCCGCGAACAGGAACCAGTTGCCGTGCTCGAAGGCGAAGCTGATGACCAGCGTGTACGCGACCGCGAGCACCACGTTGGCGACCAGGAAACCGCGGTTGGGCACGTACCGCAGGAAGCCGGTGGTGTCCGGGCGTGCGGTCGCACTGCGACCGGGGGCGAGTGACACGGTGCGCTTACTCCTCGGTGACGTTCAGGTTGGGCAGCTCGTCGAGGTGGAGCGCCATCCCGAACCACACCCAGTTGGCGTCGTCGTTGCTGAGCTGCTCGGCCATGTCCCCGCTGTCGGCGTCGTAGAGCGGCAGCAGCTCGTCGGCGTAGACCTCGTCGGCCAGGTCGGGCCGGACGGTGTCGAAGTAGCCCATCGCGCCGCCGTACACGGCCGGTGACTCGCGGTCGACAGCGGGCGTGCCGTCCCGGTCGTAGGCCGCGACCAGGCGACCCTGGTCGGTCCAGCTGTCGGCCAGCACGGACTGTCCCTCCAGCAGGCGGAGGGCACGCTCGTCGCCGTACCAGGCGTGGTCCAGGGCGAGCCGCCACGACAGGCGCAGGGCGTCCCGGCCGGACTGCGTGGTCACGTCGCCGCCCACCGCGCTGAACTCCCCGGTGCGCCGGTCGAGGGACACCCGGTCCGGCGGGAGGCCGGCGGTCCGGTCGGCGTCCAGCGGCTCGTCGGCGAGCTGCGCCAGCAGGGCGTAGGAGTTGTCGACCAGCGCCGGCCAGTCGTGCTGCGGGTCCACCCGGGCGAACACGCGGAAGGCGTACGGCGCGAAGGAGGCGGGGGTGACCAGCACCTGGCCGGCGTCGTCGCGCTCCGAGTCGCTGGCGACGAGGACGGGCCCGCCGTCGACCCGGACGACGGACCGCTCCCAGACGGCCTCGATCAGCGGCAGCGCGTCGTAGAGGTGGTCGTCCTCCTGCCAGCGCGAGTAGGCCATCAGCAGTGCGAACGCGACGTCGACGTCGGCGCCGCTCACCGGGTCCTCCCCGCCGAGCTCGGCCTGGATGCCGTAGGACCCGTCGGGCCGCTCCCCGAACCTCGAGGCCAGCAGCGCGTCGTCCCGCTGCAGGTTGTCCTTGGTCCACTGCCAGCTCTGGGCGAAGGTCTCCTGGTCGTCCATCCAGACGGCCCGCAGCATCGTGTCGCCCTGGCCCTGGGACGTGGTGACCGCGCCGTCCTGGAGCACCAGCGTGCGGCCGGTGCCCGGCTCCAGGTGGGTCTGCCGGTAGTCCCGCCAGAGGTCGGTCAGCACCGTCTTGTCCGAGGCCACCATCGGCTGGTCGGCCGCGACCACCGCGGCGGCCCGCTGGACGTCGTCCGCGAGGCGGATCCCGCCCACCACCGAGACCGCCGCGGCGACGACGGCCACGACAGCGGTGCGGCGCCGGCGGCGCTGCGCCCGGCGCGCGGCCCCCGGGCGGAGCCGGGCGTCACCGTCCCGGACGATCAGCAGGTCACGCCGCATGCCGGCCTCCGCGCCCGCCGGGTCGCTGGTCCTCGAGCGAGGCGGCCGCGCGCTCGACGCCCTCGACCAGGTCCACCACCGGCTCGTCGAGCAGGGAGCGGCCGCCGAGGAGGTCGGCGTGCCGGGCCACGAGCACGCTGACGGAGGGGCCGTCCCGGCGGATCCCCAGCCGGGCCAGGATGACCTCGACGTCCCCCTCGTCGGCACCGGTGAGCAGGGCGCGCACGGTGGTGCCGTCGGAGACCCAGACGTCGTTGGTGCGCCGCAGGGACTCCCAGCCCTCCGGCAGGGCGGACTGCGCGACGCTGAGCACGACCACGAGGTCGTTGCCGGTGCGCCGCTCGCGGTGACCGTGCAGCTGCCGCTCGAGCCGGGCGCGCTCGGTGTCGAGCGCCTGCAGCACGCCGTCCGCCGTCCGCGCCCAGGTGAAGCGGTCGGCCCAGGCGCGTGCCCGCTCCGAGACGGTGCCGGCGACCACCGGATCGGCGAGGGTGACCAGCGCCCGGGTGATCGCCTCGGCCAGCCCGTCCTCCGAGCCGTCGACGAGCCACCCCGTCTGACCGTGGCGGACGGTGTCCCGCAGGCCGCTGACCCGCCGGGCGAGTGCGGGGACGCCGGCGGCGTTGGCCTCGACCAGCGACACGGCCCAGTCCCCGCCGTCGGAGGCGCTCACCGTCAGCCACGCGGTGCTGAGGAGCTCGTCCCGCTCGACGTCGGGGAGCCGGCCGTGGAAGACGACCCGCGCACCGGCCGCGCGCGCCCGCTGCTCGAGATCGCGGCGCGCCGGCCCCTTGCCGACGAGGTGCAGCTCGGCGTCGGGCAGCCAGCGCTGGACCTCCGCCATGGCGTCGACCAGCGAGTCGAGGCGCTTGTAGGCCGTCAGGCGTCCCACCACGACCATGCGCGGCGCAGCGGAGCGCTCGCCCCGCAGGCCGAGCGTGTCGGCGCCGGTGGGCACGACCCGGACGGCGCCGTCGAAGCGCAACCGCCGCCGGACCTGGGTGCGCGCCGACGGCGAGAGGACGACCACGGTCCGGCGCCGGTACACCCGACGGCTCGCGGGACCCTCCAGCCACCGCGCCAGCCGCGCGGCCAGCGGGTGCAGCGCCCGGGTGAAGAGGTCCTGGTGGACGTGGTGGACCAGCAGGACCACGGGCGTGCGGGGTCCGAGGACCAGCGGGCTGAAGAAGGGGACGCCGTTCTGCGAGTCGATGACCGCGCCGACCGACCGCCGGTGGCGGAGCAGCCACAGCAGCGCCAACGGGTAGACGCTCCACCAGCTGCCCAGCCGACGGACGGAGTAGCCGTCGAGGCTCTCCCGCGCCGCGGTGCCGGCCGGCCGGCTGGTCACGAGGACGACGGACCGGCCGCGGCGGGCCAGCTCACGCGCGAGGCGCTCGCAGTAGAGCTCGGCACCGCCGGCCGCAGGGTGCCGACGGTCCCGCCAGTTGAGGACGACCACGGACGAAGGCGGTACCGCCCACCTCACGACATCCTCGCCAGCGCCGCGCGGACGGCGACGACCTCGGAGACGACCCGCTTGCCGTGGGTCCAGACGTGGAAGGACGAGCCGGCCTGGTCGGTCCACCGGACCGGCACCTCGACGACCGGCAGGCCGAGGCGGTTGGCCACGGCGAGGACCTCCACGTCGAAGGCGAAGCCGTTGGCGGTGACCCGGCGGAAGACCTGCTCGGCCGCCTCACCGGAGAAGAACTTGAAGCCGCACTGGGTGTCGGCGACGTCACCCACGAGCGGCCGGGTCAGCATCCGGAAGGTGGACGAGCCGAGCCGCCGGACCAGGGGCTGGGGGACGGCGTAGCTCGCCCCCGGGGCGCGCCGCGAGCCGATCACGACGGGAGCGCCCCGCTCCAGGTGGCCGATGACGTCGGTGAGCACCTGCGGGGGCGTGGACAGGTCGGCGTCGCAGAAGCCCCGCCACCGGGCCGTGCTGGCCAGCAGACCCCGGCGCACGGCCGCGCCCTTGCCCTGCCGCGCGCAGCCGATGAGGCGCAGCACGGTGTTGTCCGGGCGGCGCTCGGCGACCTCGTCGACCACCTCGGCGGTCCGGTCCACGGAGCCGTTGTCGACGACGGTGATCGCCACGCTCAGCGGGAGCGTGGCGGTGTGGGCCGTGAGGGCACGCAGCGTCGCCCCGAGCCGCGCTTCCTCGTTGTAGACGGGGACGACGATGTCGAGATCGGGATTGCGCTGGCTCACCGCTGGGACACCTTCCACGGACTGACGGACGGGGACGTGGTCGACGAGGCGCTCACGCGCTCCCACTCGGCGCTGGGCGGGGTGACGAGAGGGGATACGGGGCCGGGCCCGGATGGGTTCACGAGGTCCGCGGCGGTGAGGACCTCCCGGCGGGCGAAGACGACCCGTGAGCTGAGCAGGAAGCTGGCGGCGGCGCTGACGACGGTCGCGGTGAGCGCACTCGCCGTCGGGCCGAGGCCGGCCACGCGGTGGGCCGCGGAGAAGACCACGGCGTTGACGCCGAAGCCGAGGGCAGCCGAGCCGTTGAACAGCAGGGCGCGCCGCAGCACCGACCGGATCGTCTCCTGACCCACGGGGCGCCGGGCGGACCAGGTCCAGAAGTAGCTCAGCGCGAAGTTGACCTGCGTGGCGGTGAGGAAGGCGATGACGTTGGCAGCCTCGGGCACCGACCACGGCAGCACGAGTCGGAAGACCAGGAGGTGCAGAGCGGTCATGGCCAGCCCCACGAGGGCGAACCGGGCGATCTGGGCACGCCACAGCGCTTGCAGCAACACGGACATCTCCCAACCGGCGACCGCCGGACGACTCGGGAGCACGCCCTGCTCGACACCCCCCGCGGTACCGGACGCCGAACGTACCTGCGTCGGAAAGGGCTCTCACCTGGGCTTTCCTGATCACTCACGACCGGCGCCGGGCCAACCACGGAGTGTCAGAGAATCGCGTCCAATCAGATGACGCGCGCCACATCGACAGCCGCCATCCCAGGTGGTCCAGGTCGAGTGACCACCGGCACGCTCCGACATCCGCGCAGGTGGGGACCGCTGACGCGGACCGCCGCACCGGGGCCGCAGCCCGGCTTGCCCCGATTCGCATAACGATTCGGTAACGTAAGGCACCAAGACCCTGTCTGTATCTTGCCCGACGTGAGAACAGAGGCCACGCCGCTCGGCATGCGGACCGACGAGGGGCTGTCGAGGTGAGCCCGCGCGGCATCACCGTGGGCGCCCTCGGCGTCCTCGCGCTGCTCGTCGTCGTCCTCGCGGCCGTCGTGGGGACGAGGGGTGGGGGCACCACCGGCGCCCCGCTTCCCTCTCCCACCGGTCCCTCCACCGTCGCGCCGGCCCCTCCCGCAGAGCTGCGCACCTACACGGCCGCGGAGGCCGGGCGGGCATTCCTCGACGGGTACGTCGACGAGGACGGCCAGGTCGTGCGCCCCGACCAGGGCGGGGACACCGTCAGCGAGGGACAGGCCTACGCCATGCTCGTGGCGGTGGGCCTCGGCGATGCGAAGACCTTCGCCCGCGCGTGGAACTGGACGCGCGAGAACCTGCAGCGCCCCGACGGACTGCTGAGCTGGCGGTGGGAGGAGGGCGGCGTCGTCGACGCGTCGTCGGCCTCGGACGCCGACCTGGACGCCGCCCGGGCCCTCGTCCTCGCCGGCGAGCAGTTCGGGCGCCCCGAGTACACCGCCGCGGGGCTGGACCTCGGACGGGCGGTGCTCGACCTGGAGACCGTGCCGACGGCGGCCGGCCGCATCCTCACCGCCGGCCAGTGGGCCACGACGGAGCCCTACGCGTACAACCCGAGCTACGCCTCGCCGGGCGCCACCGCGGTGCTCGCGGCCGCCTCGGGTGACCCGCGCTGGACGGAACTGGCCGAGGGCAGCCGTGCGGTCACGGCCGCCCTGCTGAGCCAGGCGCCGCTGCCCCCCGACTGGGCGCAGGTGCGCGCCGACGGCACCGTCGAGGCGATGCCCGGAGCGATGGGCAGGGGGCAGAGCGTGCGGTACGGCTACGACGCCACCCGGACGCCGATCCGCTTCGCCGAGTCCTGCGACCCGGCCGATCGCGCCCTGGCCGCGGCCGTCGTCGAACCCCTGGACCGCGGCGGGGACAGCGCCGAGCTCGACCTGGGCGGGTCACCGGTCGCCCCGGGCGAGTCGGTCGTCGCCGCGGCTGGTCAGGCTGCGGCGGTGGCCGCCGCCGGGGACGCCGGCCGGGCCGTCGAGGAGCTGGTCGACGCCGACCACCTGGCGCAGTCGGCGCCCAGCTACTACGGCGCGGCGTGGGCCGCACTCGGCCGGTTCATGCTCACCGACGACGTGCTGGGCGGCTGCCCTCCGGTGCCGGCGACGTCCGGAACGGCCTGAGCCGTACGGCCGACGTCCTCCGCTCGCAGAGCTCGCTGCGATGCTCCCCCGGCTGTCAGGGCACGACCGCACCGGTGCGCCTCCGCGCCGGGATCCGCTCCTCGCTCGCAGAGCTCGCTGCGATGCTCCCCCGGCTGTCAGCGCACGACCGCACCGGTGCGCCTCCGCGCCGGGATCCGCTCCTCGCTCGCAGAGCTCGCTGCGATGCTCCCCCGGCTGTCAGCGCACGAAGGGCTGCTGGCCGGTCTCGCTCACCATCGGCCGGCCGGCGGCCTCCCACTCGCCCATGCCGCCGCCCACGTTGACCGCGTCGTAGCCGTTGGCGTTGAGCCAGGCGGCCACGCGGGCCGAGCGCCCCCCGCCGCGGCAGGTGATGTAGAGCGGGTCGGCCTCGGGGAGGTCGTCCAGCCGCGCCGGGACCTCGCCCATCGGGATGTGGGTGGCACCGTCGATGTGGCCGGCCACCCACTCGTCGTCCTCACGGACGTCGAGGACGACGGCGTCCTCGGGCACCTCGCTGGCGGGCACGGTCGGGACCTGCTGCGGCATCACGCGTCCCATCGTGCCACCGGCGCGGCGTGCGGCTACGGCTGCGCACCACTGCGTCGATCATGGGGTCGTCGCGGGGGACACGCGCGGACTCGCCGTGGAGGTCGGCACGAACCCCATGATCACGGCCGGGCTCGCTGACAGGATGGGGGCGATGACCGCCGACGCTCCCGCGCCCGTCCGCGACCCCGCCTGGTCGCTGTCCCGCTCGGCCATCGGCCTGTGGGTCACCGAGGGCGTGATCGGCGCGCTGTTCTGGGTCGTCGTGGTCACGGCCGTGTTCGTCTTCGTCCCGGACGGCGGACTTCCGTCGCCGCTGCGCTGGGCGCTCGTGGCGTTCGCGGTGCTGGAGGCCGCCGTGACGATCGGCATCCGGCCGTGGATCCGCTATCGCGTGCACCGCTGGGAGGTCACCGGCGAGGCGGTCTACACCCTCACCGGCTGGCTGACCCGCACCTGGACGCTGGTGCCCATCTCGCGGATCCAGACCGTCGACGTCACCCGGGGCGTGCTGCAGCAGCTGTTCGGGCTGGCCACCGTGGCGGTGCTGACCGCGTCCTCGCAGGGCACGGTCCGGGTGCTGCACCTGGAGGCCGACGTGGCCCAGCGGGTCGCCGACGACCTGGCGCGCCGCGCCGAGCTGGTCCGCGACGAGGCGACGTGATCGACGCCGGCACGCAGCCGCGGCGGACGTCACCCCGCGTCGTGCTGGTGCACACCGCCACCTTCCGGCAGGCCCGCCAGCTGGTGCCGGTGCTCATCCCGGTCGCCGCGGTGGTTGGCCTCGACGACGGGCTGCTCACGGTCGTCGTCATGGCGGTGGTCATCACGGCGCTGTCGCTGGCCGGCGCCGTGCTGAGCTGGTGGCGGTTCGGCTACGCCGACGGGCCGACGGCGGTGGTGGTCACCCGTGGCCTGCTGGCCCGCTCGGTGCGCACCGTGCCCAACGACCGCATCCGTGGCGTGGAGGTCGAGGCCCCGCCGCTGCACCGGCTGCTCGGGCTGGTGCGGGTCCGCATCGACGCCGCCGCCGGCTCGGTCGGGACGAACGAGGAGGAGCTCGTCGTCGACGGCGTCCCCCGCGCCGAGGGCGACCGGCTCCGTACCCGGCTGCTGGCCCGCCGTCCCACCGGGGCGCCGGCACCGGACGGCGACCAGCCCCCGGAGGCGCCGGTCGAGGAGGAGCTCTCCCGCTTCCGGCCCCGCTGGCTGCTCTACGCGCCGCTGGTCGGCAGCTACCTCGTCGTCCCGCTGGCCGCGGTCGGCACGCTGTTCCGGCTGGTGCAGGAGCTCCCCGACGCCGTCGTCCCGGACCTCGCGGGCCCCGAGCCCTCTCCGCACCTGGTCGTCGCCGGCCTGGTGGCCGCGGTGCCGCTGCTGGCGCTGGCCGCGGTGGTGGGGGCGGCCGTCGTCAACTGGGGTTACCGGCTGGTGCGACGCGGCGGCTCGCTGGTCGCCGTCCGCGGGCTGCTCACCCGGCGGCACACCGAGCTGGAGGTCGACCGCATCCGCGGCGGCACGCTCAGCGAGGGTCTCGGCATGCGCTGGGTGCGCGCGGCACGGGTGAACGCGCTGGTCACCGGCCTGGGCCAGGCCAACCGCCGCGGTCAGCTGCTGCCGCTGGGGCCGCGCGCCGAGGCGCTGCGGCTGCTGGGCCGGCTCGTCGAGGACCCCGGCCCGCTGACTGGCCACCCGCCCGCGGCCCTGCGCCGGCGGCTGGTGCGCGCCCTGGCCGCCGGGCTGCTGGTCACCGCGGCCGGGACCTGGGCGGCGGTCGCCCTCGGCTGGTGGTGGGTGCCGGTCGCCGGCGTCGTCCTGACCGTCCTGGGCGTGCCCATGGGCATCGGCCGCTTCCGGGCGCTCGGGCACGGAGCCGGGCCCCGGTCGTTCAGCGTGCGCAGCGGCTGGCTGGTGCGCGAGCAGGCGGTGCTGCAGCGCCGGGCCGTCGTGGGGTGGCAGGTGCGGCAGAGCGTGTTCCAACGGCGGGCCGGGCTGGCCACCGTCGTCGCCTGCGTGGGCGCCGGCAGCGGTGGTTACGCCGCGGTGGACATGGCCGCCGCCGAGGTGGCCGGCTTCACCGCTGCGGCCTCGTCGGGGACGTGGGCGGGGACGCTGGCTCCCCGCTGACCGTCCGGCCGGCCCGGTCTGCGCCGAGGACCGGCCGCGGTCCATCCGCCCACGCCGCCACGAGTGTCGATCACCGTGGCGGGTAGCCGGGGGGCGATGAGATGCGGTCCTGCGCCGGTGCGGATCTCAGCCCTGCCTGCCGTTGCCGCCCAGGTGCACCCGCCCCGCCAGCGCCGCGGCCTCGACGCGGGTGGCGACGCCCAGCGTGCGCAGCAGTGCGGCGACCAGCCGCTTCGCCGTCCGCTCGGACACGTGCAGGGTCGTGGCGATCTCCACCGTGCTCGTGCCGTCGGCCACCAGCCGCCACAGCCGGCGCTCGTCGGCGGTCAGCCGGTCCGCGAGGCCCTGCTCCCCGGAGGGCGCGGAGTCCTCGAGCAGCCGGCGCAGCAGGTCCTCGGGGATCACCGACCAGCCGTCGAGCACCGCGAGCAGCGGGCGCACCAGCAGCTCGGGGTCGGCGGTCTTGGGCAGGTACGCCGCGGCCCCGGCCCGCAGGGCCTCCAGGACGGCGTCCTCCTCGGCCTGACCGGACAGCGCCACCACCCGCACCGTCGGGTCCGCACGGCGGATCGCCGCGATCGCCCGCGTGCCGCCCGGTGGCGGCATGTGCAGGTCCACGACGGCGACGTCGGCATGGTGCCTGCGCACCATCGCCGCGGCCGCCGAGGCGTCGTCGGTGGTGGCCACGACGCGGACCTGCCCCTCGCTCACACCCGGCAGCAGCAGGGCCAGACCGCGGCTGAACAACGGGTGGTCGTCGACGAGCACGACGTCGACAGGTCGGCGGCGCTCAGCACCGGCGTCGCTCTGCTCCATCTTCCCCCAGACGGACAGCTGCACCGGCGCGGCTGACCGGACGCACCACGGAGGTGCCCATGACCCTCGCCGCCAACCCCCCGACGTCCCTCGAGCCCGGCCGGGTGCTGCCTGCCGCACTGCGCCGCCTGCTGCGGCGCCGCGCGCCGGAACGGCCCGACACCCCCGATCTGCCGGCCCCCCCGGAGGCACTGGTCCAGGCGCTGTGCCACGACATGTGCTCGCCGCTGGCCTCGCTCGAGGCGCTGCTGGGGGCCCTGGGGCGGCCGGCCGAGCCGTCCGCCGGTCCGGCGCCGGACCCCGAGGAGGTGCTGGAGCTCGCCCGCGCGCAGACCGCGCAGCTGGCCTCCATGCTGCGGACGGCGGCTGCCACGGGCGGAGCGGCGCCGCTGGGTCGCGGAACGCGCCGGCTGGGGGACGTCGTCCGCGCGTCGATGGCCGCGTCCGGGCTGTCCGCCGCCCAGCTGACCCTCGAGCTCGGTCCCGGCGCCGAGGACGTCGCCGTCGCCGACGCCCGGGTGCAGCGCATCCTCACCAACCTGCTGGAGAACGCCCACCGGCACGGGGCCGGTGCGGCGGTCCGCCTGTCCGTCCGATGTCGCCCCGGCTGGGTCGATTTGGCGCTGACGCAGGCCGTCGTCCGCCCGGAGCAGTTGCTCGGGCACCTGCGCACCGAGGCACCCCCCGTCGACCTCACCGGCCTGGGCCTGTGGTCGGTGCGGCGGCAGACCGGCGAGCTCGGCGGCCGGATCGTCGCGGACGACGACGGCGAGTCGCTGCGGCTGACCGTGCAGCTCCCCGACCGCTGACAGGGGACCTCCCTGCCCCCCTGCAGGGAGGCCATCTTCCGGTCTCGGACCCCCCTCCCCGCGCCGCCCTGCGGGGCGTCTCCCGTGCGCTCCGCGGCCGGGGGCCGTCCGACGGGCCACCCAACCTGGCACGCGGGGGCCAACGCTCGGCACCGGCGGGCCACCCGGCGTGGGCAGATCCCTGGTGTCACCGCAGCGGCGGTGGTCGCGACGACGCAAGGGAGCCCCCGTGTTCACCCACACCCACGCCCTGCAGTACGAGGCCAAGCCCGACGGTCCCGACCCGGACTTCGCCCGCAAGATGCAGGAGATCCTCGGCGGTCAGTGGGGCGAGATGACCGTCGCCACGCAGTACCTGCTGCAGGGCTGGAACTGCCGGCTGCCCGGCAAGTACAAGGACATGCTCCTGGCCATCGGCACCGAGGAGCTGGCCCACGTCGAGATGATCGTGACGATGATCGACCGGCTGCTCGACCACGCGCCGCTCAAGCCGGACTCGGCCGACCGCACCAAGGAGGCCGCCGCCGGGTACGGGCAGCACAACCCGCAGCACCTGATCGTCAACGGCCAGGGCGCGTCCTACATCGACGCCATGGGCAACCCGTGGACCGGCGCGTACGTGACCGCCAGCGGCAACCTCATGGCCGACTTCATGTACAACGCCACGGCCGAGATGCAGGGCCGGCTGCAGGTCGCCCGGCTCTACAACATGACCGACGACCCCGGGGTCAAGGACATGCTGCGGTTCCTCATCACCCGCGACCACATGCACCAGCAGCAGTGGCTGGCGGCGACCGAGGAGCTCAAGTCCGACGGCATCGAGGGTATCCCGGTGCCCGAGGCCTTCCCGCTGGAGGAGGAGGTCGGCGACCTCGGCTACACCTTCGTCGACGCCTCCGACGGCCCCGAGGCCTCGGCCGGCCGGTGGGCGTCGGGCCCGTCCGTGGATGGCCGCTCGGAGTTCCGCGCCCGCCCGATCGAGGCGACGGCGGACGCCCCGATCCTCCCGCCCGGCGACCCGCGGCTGTTCTCCACGCCGCAGATGCCGGGGCAGTCACTGCTGCAGAAGGCCAAGGACATGCTCAAGTGAGGTCCTGACCCCCGTTCCACCCGAGCCGTCGCCGCGCCGGTGGCCGGGTCCCGCGAGATCCGGCCGCCGGCCGGCGGGCCGCCCCCGCCGGAGGAGAGCACCGTGCACCTGTCCGTCCCCGCCGTCCTGCTGACGGTGGTCTACGCCGCGGCCCTCGCCGTCGCGGTCTCCGCGCCCGGCCAGCACCTGGTCGCCGGGCTCGTCGTCCTCACCGGCCTGGTCACCCGCTGGGCCGTCCGCCACCGCCGCGTCCACGTCGCCGTCCCGGCTCCGGTCGCGCCCGCCGACACCGTCCTGGCACCCGGGCCCGCACCCGCCGCCTGACCCGGCGCCCGTCGCCCGTCGCCCGTCGCCCGTCGCCCGTCGCCCGTCGCCCGTCGCCCGTCGCCCGATGATCAGGTGACCTGGTCCCTGGGATTCCTCCCTCACAACCGGTCATGAGGGGAGGAACCGGTTCGATCAGGTGACCTGATCATCGAGGGGCAACCCGGAGCCCCCGGAACGCGCGAGGCGCGCGCCCCCGCAAACGGGGACGCGCGCCTGGCGAGGTGCTGGAACCGGCCCCGTGCAGGGCCCCGCCGGCCCCGTCCCGGGTCCCGCCCCGAGCTTGCGAGGGGTGGGAGGACGGGGTCCTTCAACGAGCGGTGGGGGGCGCGGGGTCCTTCTTCAGTGGGCGACGGCCTTCTCCGCACCGATCCCGGTGAGTGCCCGCACCTCGAGCTCGGCGTTCTTGAGCTCGTCGGGCTGCTCCTTGGACAGCTTCGTGCCGAGCCAGCCGAGGAAGAACGACAGCGGGATGGACACGAGGCCGGGGTTGTTCAGCGGGAACCAGGAGAAGTCGACGTTCTGGATCAGCGACGGGCTCTTGCCGGTCGCCGGGTTGACGGGCGCCCCGGACACCACCGGCGAGAACAGGATGAGCGTCACGCAGGCGATCAGGCCGCCGTAGATCGACCAGAGCGCGCCCTGCGTGGTGAACCGCTGCCAGAACAGGGTGTAGATGATCGTCGGCAGGTTCGCCGAGGCGGCGATGGCGAACGCCAGAGCCACCAGGAAGGCGATGTTCAGCCCGGCCTGCAGCGCCAGGATGCCCAACCCGATGGAGATGGCGCCGATCACGACCGCGGCGATCCGGGCCACCTTGACCTCGGCCTCCGGGTTCCCCTGGCCCTTCTTGATGACCGAGGCGTAGATGTCGTGCGCGAAGGACGCCGACGCGGTGATCGTCAGGCCGGCGACCACCGCGAGGATCGTCGCGAACGCGACGCCGGCGATGACGCCGAGCAGGATCGTGCCGCCGAGCTCGAAGGCCAGCAGCGGCGCTGCCGCGTTGACCGCTCCGGGCGCCGCCAGGATGGTGTCCGCGCCGACCAGCGCGCCCGCGCCGTAGCCGATCACCAGGCTGAACAGGTAGAAGATGCCGATCAGCCAGATCGCCCAGACCACCGAGCGACGGGCGTCCTTCGCCGTCGGCACGGTGTAGAAGCGCATCAGCACGTGCGGCAGGCCGGCCGTCCCGAACACCAGCGCGAGCGCCAGCGAGATGAAGTCCAGCTTCGAGATGCTGGTGGCGCCGTACTGGCCCCCCGGGGACAGGACGTCGCGCGGTGTGGCCTGGGTCGCCGAGGTCTCGACCGCGCCGCCGAGCAGCGCGGAGAGGTTGAAGCCGTACTTGCCCAGCACCCAGACCGTCATCACGGCGGCGCCGGCGATGAGCAGTGTCGCCTTGATGATCTGCACGTAGGTCGTGCCGCGCATGCCACCGACGAGCACGTAGACCATCATCAGCGCACCGACGAGGATCACGACGACCGCCTGCGCCAGCTCTCCGGTGACACCGAGCAGGAGAGTGACCAGCGCGCCGGCGCCGGCCATCTGGGCGAGCAGGTAGAAGAGGCTGACCACGAGGGTCGAGGTCGCCGCCGCGGTGCGGACGGGCCGCTGGCGCATCCGGAAGGCCAGCACGTCGGCCATCGTGTACCGCGCCGTGTTGCGCATGAGCTCGGCGACGAGCAGGAGGGCGACCAGCCAGGCGACGAGGAAGCCGACGGAGTACAGGAAGCCGTCGTAGCCGTAGATGGCGATGGCGCCGGCGATGCCGAGGAACGACGCGGCCGACAGGTAGTCACCCGCGATGGCCAGGCCGTTCTGGGTGCCGCTGATGTTGCGGCCGGCGGCGTAGTAGTCGGCCGCGCTCTTGTTGTTGCGGCTGGCCTTGAAGGTGATGGCCAGCGTGACGAGGACGAAGGCCCCGAAGATCGAGATGTTGACCGCCGGGTTCCCGACGGTGGTCGTCGCCGGAGCGGCGGGGGCAGCGAAGAGCATCAGTGCTGTCCTCCGCGGGTCTCGTCGGCGTTCCGGGTGACACCGACACCACCGGGGCGCGCGTACTCGTGGTGCTCCAGCCGCCCACGCATGTCGTCGGAGATCGGGTCGGTGCGCTTGTTGGCGTGCGCCACGTAGACGTGCGTGATGACGAACGTCGACACGAACTGGCCCAGGCCCAGCAGGATGCCGAGGTTGACGTTGCCGAAGACCAGGGTGGCCATGAAGTCCGGCGCGTAGGTCGAGAGCAGGACGTAGAGCAGGTACCAGGCCAGGAAGGCCACGGTCATCGGGAAGGCGAAGCGACGGAAGCGTCGCTTCAGCTCGACGAACTCCGGGGAGGCCTGGGCCTCGCGGTACTCCTCCGGCGTCAGGAGCCTGCGTTCAGCGGGTGGTGTCACGGTGCCTCTCCCTGTCGTCCTGGTCACCTGCTTCCGGTGATCGCGGTCACTCTAGAGACATAACGGCCGGTCGTGTGCCGTCGGAGACGAATTCGTTGTGTGCCACCGAGGTTCCGCGGCCTGCCGACGGCCCGACGACGCCCAGACGTGCGACAGCCGTAACCGACCGGGAACGCAGCGGCGCTGCAATGGGCCATGGGGACTTCCGCGAGGACGATGACGGGCTGGTACCCGGTGGCGCGCGCTGCCGAGGTCGGGATGGAGCCGCTGCCGGTGGGCGCGGGCGGCCGGGCCTACGTGCTGGTCCGGCTGAGCCCGGGTGCCGAGGTGAGTGCCTTCCCGGCCCGCTGCCCGCACCGGCTGGTGCCGCTGAGCGCGGCCACCGTGGTCGACGGCCGGCTGACCTGCCCGTACCACGGGTGGCAGTACGACGGCGAGGGTCGCTGCCTCTCCATCCCCTCCCTCGGCCCGGACGGGACCGCGCCCCCGCGGGCGGACCTCCCCGTGCCCTGGGCGGTCGAGGAGCGACACGGCTGGGTGTGGCTGGCCCCCGAGCGGACCGCCGTCGCCCCGCCGCGCCCGGCTGGCGACACCGGAGCCGAGCTGGTCCCGCCGCCCCCGGCGCCGGACGGGCCGGTCCTCGGCAACCTCGACCCGGCGCTGGAGACGGCGTGGCACCCGGTGGCGCTCTCCGGCGAGCTGCGGCCCGGCGGCTGGCTGCAGGTCCGGCTGCTCGGGCGCACCTGGACGCTGCGCCGCACCGACCGCCTGGAGGTCGACCCGCCGGCGTACGGCGTCCGCGAGCGGCTGGGGGTGGTGTGGCTGGCGCCGGCCGAGCCGCGCGACGTGCCGCTGGAGGTCCCCGAGGACCGGGACCGGCGCTTCGTGACCGGCTGGCTGCCGCCGCAGCGCTCGGCGGGGACGGCGGGCGTGCTGGCCGACGTCCTCCTCGACGTAGCGCACATGCCGTTCCTGCACGGGGGCAGCACCAGCGCGGCCGACCACCCGGAGGTGGCCGCCCACGACGTCGCGCCCGAGCCCGGCGGCTTCCGCAGCGCGCACGAGCAGTGGTTCGACGCCGTCACCGACCCGGGCGTGGCCACCGGCGAGCGGCCGTTGCGGCAGCGCCGCCGGGCGACCTCCGTGTACCGGGCGCCGTTCCAGCTGCTGATGCGCCTGGAGTCGCTCGACTCCGGCGCGGTCACCACCGTCCAGCACCTGCTCCAGCCGGAGGACGCGGACTCCACCCGCATCTACACGCGGCTGCTGCTGTCGTCGGGCCCGGGCAACCCGCTGCCCGCGCCCGCGGACGTCGAGCGCGAGGTGGCCTCCGCCCAGCGGGTGCTCGCCGAGGACCTCGCGCTGGTGGCCCACGTGGCCGGTCAGGGGCTGCCGCTGGCGGGGCGCGACGAGCTGCACGTGCGTGCCGACCGGATGGGTGTGGCGCTGCGCCGGGCGCTGTGCGACTTCGTCCTGTCCGCGCCGCGGGTCACCCGCCGCGCCGCGTAGCCGTCTAGTCGGCCGGCAGCAGCTCCCCGCAGGCGGCGCAGCGGACCGGCGGGTCGACGTCGGCGAGCCGTCCGCACGCCGGGCACACCCGCCGCAGCCAGCACGCCGGGTCGCCGCCGTCCGCGTCCGGGTCGGCCGGCCGCGCGTCCTCGGTCATGCGCGCCATCGTCGGACGCCGGTCCCCGGCCGGCAACCACCCGAGCGCCGTCCCCGCCGCGTCCTCGGCTGGGATGCTGGAGGTCGTGCCGTCCTCCGCCGCCCGCCGCACCGCGCTCGCCCTCACCGCCACCCTCGCCGGACCCGTCGCGTGGGTCGCCCGCGCCGCCTGGGGCCTGCCCACCGCCCTCGGCGCCGGCCAGCGGGAGGTGCAGGCCTCCGCCGCCGGCTCCCCGCAGTTCGCCGAGGGCCGCTTCCACAACCGGTTGAGCACGCCGGCCCGGCCCCCGGCCAACGCGCAGCGCGGCCTGCTGCGGCAGATGCACGAGGAGCGGCACACCGGCCTGCCGGCGCGCCCGATCCCGCTGGTCCGCCCGGAGCTGCCCGCGGAAGCGGCCGAGCTCGCGGTGACCTGGTTCGGCCACTCGAGCGCGCTGCTCGAGGTCGACGGCCGGCGGGTGCTGGTCGACCCGGTGTGGGGCGAGCGGGTGTCGCCGTCGCCGCTGGTGGGGCCGACCCGGCTGCACCCGGCGCCGCTGCCGCTGGAGGACCTGCCGCAGGTCGACGCCGTGCTCGTCTCGCACGACCACTACGACCACCTCGACCTGCCCACGGTGCGGGCGCTGCTGCGCTCGCAGAGCGCGCCGTTCGTCGTCCCGCTGGGGCTGGGTGCACACCTGCGCGGCTGGGGCGTGCCGGAGGAGCGGGTCGTCGAGCTGGACTGGGACGGCGCGGTGGACGTCGCCGGCCTGACCCTCACCTGCACCGAGGCGCGGCACTTCTCCGGCCGGTTCCTCACCCGGGACACTACGCTGTGGGCGTCGTGGGTGGTCGCCGGGCCGCGGCACCGGGTCTTCTTCGGCGGCGACACCGGCTACACGCCGGCGTTCGCCCAGATCGGCGCGCTGCAGGGCCCCTTCGACCTGACGCTGCTGCCGATCGGCGCCTACAACGACGCCTGGGCCCTCATCCACATGACGCCGGAGGAGGCCGTCCGCGCCCACGGCGACCTCGGGGGCGGGCTGCTGGTGCCGGTGCACTGGGCGACGTTCAACCTGGCCTTCCACCGCTGGGCCGAGCCGGTGCAGCGGCTGTGCGCCGCGGCGGAGCGCTCGGAGGCGCGCGTGGCGGTGCCGCGGCCCGGTCAGCGGGTCGACGTGCTGGCGCCCCCACCGCTGACCGACTGGTGGTCGCCGGTCGGCTCGCTCGCCGACGAGCCGGCCGAGACCGGCGACGGTGGGGCGGGCAGCTCTGTCGTCGCGCGGGCCGCCTCCTGGCTCACCGCCCGCCGCATGGCGGACTGACGGAGAGCCCGAGTTCGTCGCAGGAGAGGCGATCGCCCCGCGGCACAGTCGTGCTCTGCCCACCCTGGTGGGCAGAGCACGACTGTGCCGGGGTGGTGATCCTGGCCATCGCCGGTGGTCCGTCGGCGGCGCGCTGCCGTGAGTCCTGCGGGGTCCTCAGCGCAGCAGCTTGGACATCCGCCGGTCGGCCAGCGGCTTGCCGCCGGTCTGACAGGTCGGGCAGTACTGCAGCGAGGTGTCGGCGAAGCTGACCTCGCGGACGGTGTCGCCGCACACCGGGCACGGCAGACCGGTCCGGGCGTGCACCTGCAGCCCCGAGCGCTTCTCGCCCTTCATCGTGGCCGCCTCCTGCCCGACCTGGCGCTGGAGCGCCTCGGTGAGGGTCGCCCGCATCGCGTCGTAGAGGCGCAGGGCCTCGTCGTCGCTGAGCTTGTCGGCCATCTTGAACGGCGAGAGCCGCGCGGCGTGCAGGATCTCGTCGGAGTAGGCGTTGCCGATGCCGGCCAGCAGCGTCTGGTCGGTGAGCGCGCCCTTGAGCTGCCCGCTGCGCCCGGCCAGCAGCGCGACGAAGGTGTCCCGGTCGACGGCGAGGGCGTCGGGCCCCAGCCGCGCGATGCCCGGCACCTCGGCCGGCGAACGGACGACGTAGACCGCCAGCCCCTTGCGGGTGCCCTGCTCGGTGAGGTCGAAGCCGTCGCCGTCCTCGAGGTGGACGCGGACCGCGAGCGGCCCCTTGCCCGGCTTCGGCGGAGCGGTCGGCAGCCCGGTGCGCCAGTGCAGCCAGCCGGCCCGGGCCAGGTGGACGACGAGGTGCAGGCCGGAGACGTCGAGGTCGAGGAACTTCCCGTGCCGGGCGACGCCGGTGAGCTCCAGCCCCCCGAGCGCCGACAGCGGCGGGTCGAAGGTCTTGATCGCCTGGACGGCGGCCAGGTCGACGCGGGTCACCACGGAGCCGACCGCGTGCTCACGCAGGAACGCGGTCAGCGCCTCCACCTCGGGCAACTCGGGCATCCCGCGATCATCCCGCGGAAGACCCCGTCGCGCCGTCCCCGATCGGGTGCACCTGGCCGGACGACCGGTCTGCGCCCACGATGGACGGCACCGCGGTGGGGCGGATGCCCCCGCAGGAGAGGAGCCGGGACATGACCGAGAACCAGCAGGGCCGTCCGCCTGTGGACGAGACCCGTCCGTCGGCGCCGGAGCAGGACCGGGGCGGCGGACCGTCGGTCCCCACCGACTCCTCCGGCGTCGGGATGGGGCTCGGCGAGGCCGACACCTTCGAGCCGGAGGAGTCGGCACCGGCCGGGGAGGACACCGACCAGCCGTAGCCGGTCCGGCGGGGACCTCAGCCGACGAGGTCGCCGTCCTCGGTGACCGGGGCGGTCGCGCCGGGCTCCTGCCGCGCCTGGTCGGCCACCGCGGCGGCGACGGCCTGGGTGACGGCGGGGTCGAAGACGCTCGGGATGATGTAGTTGGCGTTGAGCTGGTCGTCCTTGACTACGGAGGCGATCGCCTCCGCCGCCGCCAGCAGCATCCCGTCGCTGATCTCCCGCGCCCGCGCGTCCAGCAGCCCCCGGAACATCCCGGGGAACGCCAGGACGTTGTTGATCTGGTTGGGCAGGTCCGAGCGGCCCGAGGCGACGACGGCGGCGTGCTGCCGGGCGCGCACCGGATCGACCTCGGGGGTCGGGTTCGCCATCGGGAAGACGACGGCCTTCGGGGCCATCCGCGCCAGCGCCTCGACCGGCAGCACGTTGGCGGCGCTGACGCCGATGAAGACGTCGGCGCCGTCGAGCGCGTCGGGCAGCTCGCCGCGCACGCACTCCGGGTTGGTCCGCTGGGCCAGGTCGAGCTTGGCCGGGGAGAGCCGCTCGTCGTCCGGCGAGAGGATCCCCTCGCGGTCCCACACCAGCACGTGCCGGGCGCCGGCCTTGAGCATCAGGTGCACGATCGCCGTCCCGGCCGCGCCGCCGCCGGCCACCACGATCTTCACGTCCTCGAGCTGCTTGTCCACGACCCGCAGCGCGTTGCGCATCGCGGCCAGCGCGACGATCGCCGTCCCGTGCTGGTCGTCGTGGAAGACCGGGATGTCGAGCTTCTCGCGCAGCCGGGCCTCGATCTCGAAGCAGCGCGGCGCGGCGATGTCCTCGAGGTTGATACCGCCGAAGCCGGGGGCGATGAGCTCCACCGTGCGCACGATCTCGTCGACGTCCTGGGTGTCCAGGCAGATGGGCCAGGCGTCGATGTCGGCGAAGCGCTTGAACAGGACGGCCTTGCCCTCCATGACGGGCATCGCGGCACCGGGGCCGATGTCGCCCAGCCCCAGGACGGCCGACCCGTCGGTGACCACGGCGACGGTGTTGCCCTTGATGGTGAGACGGCGGACGTCGTCGGGGTTGTCGGCCAGCGCGAGGCAGACCCGCGCGACGCCGGGGGTGTAGGCCATCGACAGGTCGTCGCGGGTCTTCAGCGGCACCCGGGAGGCGACTTCCAGCTTGCCGCCCAGGTGCAGCAGGAAGGTGCGGTCGCTGACCTTGCGGACCCTCACCCCGGGGACGGCGCGCAGCGCGTCGACCATCTCCTCGGAGTGTGCGGCGTCCGCGGCCGAGCAGGTGACGTCGACGGTCAGGCCGTCGGACCGGGAGTCGACGACGTCGATCGCCGTCACCGCGCCGCCGGCCGATCCCACCGCGGTCGCGATGCGGCCGATGGACGCCGGGTCGCCGTCGGCGGTGAGCCGCACGGTGATCGAGTACGACGCCGACGTGACCGGCCCGCGGGGCGGCGTCGTCGGCTCGCCGAGGGAGGTGTCGTCGGTGCTGGGCGTGGCTGCGGTGTCGGTGCTCATGGCACCGCCCATGGTGGCACCGCCGAGCGCCGGGCAGTAGTTCCGGTCACAGTGGTCACACGAGCCCGACTAGGTTGTCTCACTGACTAGTCAGAGATACGGTCTAGTCGTGCCGCTCGAACCCTGGCCCGCCGAGTGGCTGCGCGCGACGTTGCCGCTGACGGTGCTGGCGGTCGTGGCCGAGGAGGAGACCTACGGCTACGCGATCGCCCAGCGCCTGCAGGCGGCCGGCCTGGGGGCGGTCAAGGGCGGCACCCTCTACCCGGTCCTCAATCGGCTCGAGCAGGACCGGCTGGTCACGTCGTCCTGGCGCGAGGGCGCGGGCGGGCCGGGTCGCAAGTTCTTCACCGTCACGCCGCACGGCCGCGCGCACCTCGCCGAGCGGGCCGCCGCCTGGCACACGTTCACCGAGCGGGCCGCCGGCCTGCTCCCGTCCGTGGGGAGTCCTCGATGACCGCCGGCACCGACACCTACCGCCGCGAGCTGGTGCAGGCGCTGCGGGCGGGGAACGTGGCACCCGAGCGGATCGGCGAGATCGTCGCCGAGGTGGAGAGCCACGTCGCCGACACCGGCGAGGACCCCCGCGAGGCCTTCGGCCCGGCACGGGAGTACGCCGCCGGATTCCGCCGTCCGCGCAGCCGCTGGTCCGCGGCGGCCCGCCCAGTTCCGACCCTGCTGGGCGCGCTGTGCGGCTTCCTCGTCGCGAACGGGGTGGTCGGCCTGGTCGACGACGAGCCGGCCCTGGGCATGCCGGCCTGGATCGTGCTCACCGCAGGAGCGGTGCTGTGGATCCCGTCGCTGGTGGCCGTGCTGCGTCTCAGCGTCCCGGTGCCCGATCCCCGCACCGGCCGGTCGATCACACCGGCCCCCGGTCCGGTCGCGACCGCCGTCGGCATGGGCGGCACCCTGGTCGCCGTCGCCGTCGCGTGCTGGGGGCTGGCCGTCCTGACGAGCTGACGGTCAGCCGGTGGGGCGGGAGGCGCGCCCCTCGGCGCGGGCCTTGAGCCCCTCGCAGAAGTGGCGGAAGGAGGGGTTCAGGTCCGGCGTCGAGCGGGCGAGCAGCCCCGCCAGCGGGCCGGAGTGGTCCTCGCGGACGGTGAGCACCGTGCTGCCGTCCTCCTGGTCGTCGAGGGAGTAGGTGCGCTCGATGACCGCCAGCCCCAGCGGCAGCCCGCCGCGCCAGCGCATGACCTCGCGCGGGCGGATCTCGGTGACCGTCACCGTGAAGGGGCGGTTGCGGATCATCGTGGCGTAGAGCGTCAGCTTCTCGCCGAGCGCGACCCGGCCGTCCACCCGGTCGACGCCGGAGTCCCAGTCCCGCCAGCTGCCCACGTCGACCAGCAGCGCCCACACCTGCTCAGGGCTCGCGTCGATCCGCGCGGCCGCCTCGTAGCTCCTCACGGCGCTCCCCCTCAACCGGCCCGCACGGCCGTCGTCTGCAGGTAGGTGTCGGCTACCACGATGCCCGGGCCGCCGCCCCGGGGCGAGTCGCCCCACGGGTCGGCACCGTCGGCCCCCAGCGCGGCCCGCGCCTCACGGACGCGGTCGACGGCGGGCGCGGCGCTCACACCCAGGCAGTGTGCTCCGGGTCACTCCACGGGGGAAGCGTCGCCGCCGGCCGTTCGGAACCGCTCCGGCGGGACGGAGGTCAGCCGACCAGCAGCGCGCCGCGCCCGCGCCGTCCGGCCACCCGGACCGCGAGGGTCCCGGTCACGACGACGGCGGCGGCCACCGCAGCGGCGGTCACCACGCCCGGTCCGCCGTCGACGGCGACCGCGAGCAGACCCCACACCACGGCCAGGGCGAACGGCCCGGCGGCCACCTGCGCGACCCGCACGAGCGCCGTCCCGAGGGTCGCGACCGCGGCGAGGGCGACGACCGCCCACACCTGTGCCGCCGCCCCCTGGGCCGGCGCCCCGAGCGCGACACCGGCGCTGGCCACCTGCACCGCCGAGGCGAGGGTCACCCAGCCCAGCAGGAGACCGGTGACCGCCGCGGGGAGCAGCCGTGGCAGCCCGGTGAGCGGCATCGCCTGCAGCCGCGCCCAGGCCGTCGCCGCGGCGGCGACGATGGCGAAGAGCAGCACGGCGGGGAGGACCGGCACCCGGTCGCCCACCAGCGGGAAGACCAGCTCCCAGACGGCGTTCCCGGCGAATGCCGCGGCCAGTGGCCACCCGGTCCGCCGGTGCACCGCGCGGCCCCGCTGGGCGGGCAGCGCCTGGTAGACCGCCCAGGCCAGCGCCCCGGCGAAGATCGGCCCCCAGATCGAGAAGGCGTAGCCGGCCGGGGTGATCAGCGCACGGGTCGCGTCGCTGACCTCGCCCACACTGCGCCCGGCGAGCGCCGTGCCCAGCGGGCTGCCGGCGATCTGCGCGACCGCCGCCGCCAGGACCGCTCCGGCCCGTACCGCGTCCGCCCGTCGTCCGTCCGTCACGCCCCTCCTCTACCCGGCCGTGGTGGCCCGGCACGCGGGCGGGTCGGTCGCGGGCAGAGCGCGTGTCACCCGAGCCCCGGGTGGCGTGGGTCAGCAGGGCCGGGACGATTGTGGGCACTCGACCAGGTCGAGGGTCGAGCGGCACGCAGGCGTGGCGCGAGCGCGGCGGCGTCGCGGGACGCCGGGGGCGAGGCCGCCAGTTCCCGTGCCCAGGCGACCAGGCCGGCGACGTCGACGCCGTGCGGCGGAGCGTCGGCGTAGGCGGCGACGTTGCCCGCACCGCGCTCCAGCAGGCTCGCCGCGCCCCGGTCGTTGCCGCGCGCCACGTGGGTCAGCCCGACGGCGAGCTGGGCCAGCCCGCGCCACAGCTGCCGCTCCTCCTCCGGCGACGACTTCCACGCGTCCTCGAGCACCTCGTGGGCGTGGAACGGCCGGCCCGCGTCCAGCAGCTGCTGGGCCTCCGTCAGCGCCCGGTCCGGCGTCCGGAGGACACCCTCCGGCGCCCGCTCCTCCCCCACGGCTCCGCGCGGCAACGGCCGCCCCAGCGCGTCGCGGGGTCGGGCGTTGCGCGCCCGGCCTGCCGGATCCCGGTCCCGATCGACATCCACCGGACGATCCTGACGCGAACACCGGTGGGGCGCCGCCGGGTTGCGTATCTGTCGGTGACCCCGTGCAGGATGGGAATCAGAGGACGGCTGCAGGACGGGCCGCCCCCGCACCGACCCGCGGTCGACGTCGACCGGTCCGGACCTGGAGGGGGGTGGGGCCCGTGGCCCCGATCACCGAGGAGCGCACGGCTGCCCTCGACCTGGACGCCGCCGCGGCGCACGTCGCCGGTGCCGCGCTGCGGGCGGGGCCGGTCGGCTCGGTCGGCCTGGAGCTGGAGGCCCACCTGGTCGACCTCGCCGCGCCCGCGACCCGCGTCCCCTGGCAGCGGATCACCGGAATCGTCGACGCGCTCCCGGCGCTGCCCGGCGGCAGCCGGGTCACCCTCGAGCCCGGCGGCCAGGTGGAGCTGTCCGGCCCGCCGTACCCGGACGTCGCCGCCGCGGTGGCGGCGTTGCGCGCCGACCGCGACGTGCTCGCCGCGGCCCTGGTTGCCGAGCGGCTGGCCGTGGCCCCGGTGGGCGCCGACCCGCTGCGGCCCCCGGCCCGGGTCTGCCCGGCCCCCCGCTACGCCGCGATGGAGGAGCACTTCGCCGCCGTCGGCTGCGCGGAGGCCGGGACGGCGATGATGGCCGGCACCGCCGCGCTGCAGGTCAACCTGGACGCCGGGCCGTGCGCCGGCTGGAGCGAGCGGGTGTCCCTGGCCCACCAGCTGGGGCCCACCCTGGTCGCCGTCGCGGCCTGCTCCCCGCTCGCCGGCGGGCGGCCGACCGGCTGGGTGTCGCAGCGGCAGCGGGTCTGGAGCGACCTCGACCAGGCCCGCTGCGGGCCGTTGCTCGGCGGCGCCGACCCGGCGGGCGAGTGGGCCGCGTACGCGCTGGCCGCGCCGGTGATGCTGGTGAGCGACCCGGACGGCGGCGGGGCGGCGCCGGTGCGCGAGCGGGTCCGCTTCGCCGACTGGGTGACCGGCGCCGTCCCGCTCGGTGGCCGGGCGCCCACGGCCGCCGACCTGGACTACCACCTGACCACGCTGTTCCCGCCGGTGCGGCCGCGCGGCTACCTGGAGATCCGCTACCTCGACGCCGCGCCCGAGCCGTGGTGGCCGGCGCTGGCCGCGGTGACGGCGGTGCTGCTCGACGACCCGGTCGCGGCCGGGCACGCCGCGGCGGCCACCGCACCGGTCGCCGGGGCCTGGGACCGCGCCGCCCGCGTCGGCCTGGCCGACCCCGCGCTGCACACCGCCGCCCGCACCTGCCTCGCCGCCGCCTGCGCCGCCGTCCCCGTCGCGCTCCGGCCGGAGGTGGAGGCGCTCGCCGACCTGGTCGACCGGGGCCGCTGCCCCGGCGACGCCCTGCTCGACACCGCCCGGGCCGGTGGCCCCACCGCCGCCCTCCTCTCCGCCACGGAGGCCTCCTCGTGACCGACCTGACCGAGACCCTCGCCCGCGACTTGGAGGCCGCCCGGCAGCGCACGCTGCGGCTGACCGACCACGACGAGCCCGAGCTGCTGCGCCAGCACACCCCGCTGCTCAGCCCGCTGGTCTGGGACCTCGCGCACATCGGCCAGCAGGAGGACCTCTGGCTGCTGCGCCGCGGCGACGCCCGCCGCGAGGGGCTGCTGCCGGCCGACGTGGAAGCGCTCTACGACGCGTTTACCCACCCCCGCGCGGTCCGCTCCCGGCTGCCGCTGCTGCCGCCGGTGGAGGCACGGTCGTTCTGCGGCGAGGTGCGCGGCCGGGTGCTCGACCGGCTGGGGCGGCTCGGCCGGGACGACGACGGCGACCCGTTCGACTTCGCGATGGTCGTCAGCCACGAGCAGCAGCACGACGAGACGATGCTGCAGGCGCTCGACCTGCGCTCCGGGCCGCCGCTGCTCGGCGCCGGGACGCCGCTGCCGCCGGGTCGGAGCGGGGTCGCCGGCACGTCGGTGCTCGTGCCCGGCGGGGAGTTCGTGCTGGGCGTGGACGCTGCCGACGAGCCGTTCTCGCTGGACAACGAGCGGCCGGCGCACGTCGTCGACGTCCCGTCGTTCCGCATCGGCCGGGTGCCGGTGACCAACGCCGAGTACGCCGGGTTCGTCGCCGACGGCGGGTACGGCGACCGGCGCTGGTGGTCCGAGCGGGGCTGGGCGCACCGGGTCGAGGCGGGGCTGGAGCGGCCGCAGTCCTGGAGCGCCGACGGCACCCGCACCCGCACCCGCTTCGGCGTCGTGGAGACGGTGCCGGGCGACGAGCCGGTCCAGCACGTCACGTACTTCGAGGCCGAGGCGTACGCGGCCTGGGCCGGGGCGACCGGAGCGGCCCCGGCCGGCGCGCGGCTGCCCACCGAGGTGGAGTGGGAGAAGGCGGCTGTCTGGGACCCGGCGACGCGGCGCCGCCGCCGCTTCCCGTGGGGCTCGGCCGAGCCGTCGTCCGCGCTGGCCAACCTCGGCGGCGACGCGCTGCGCCCGGCTCCGGTCGGCGCCTACCCGGCGGGCGCCTCGGCCTACGGCGTCGAGCAGCTGATGGGCGACGTGTGGGAGTGGACGTCCTCGGACTTCACCCCGTGGCCGGGCTTCCGGCCGATGCTCTACGCCGACTACTCCGCCCCGTTCTTCGGCGGCGACTACAAGGTGCTGCGCGGCGGCTCGTGGGCGGTGGGCGCGTCGATCCTGCGGCCCGGCTTCCGCAACTGGGACCACCCGATCCGCCGCCAGGTGTTCAGCGGCTTCCGGCTGGCCTGGTCCGTCGACGGGACGGCCGCCTGAGCGTGTGCCGCCACCTCGCCTGGCTGGGCCGCCCGCGGACGCTGTCCGCGCTGGTGACCGAGCCGCCGTCCTCGCTGCTGGTGCAGTCGTACGCGCCGCGCCGCCAGCGGTACGGCACGGTCAACGCCGACGGCTGGGGCGTGGGCTTCTTCACCCCCGGCCGGGTGCAGCCGGCGCGCTGGCGCTCGGCGCGCCCGCTGTGGGGCGATCCCTCGTTCGCCTCGGTGGCGCCGGTGGTCTCCTCCGGGTGCGTGGTGGCCGCCGTCCGCTCGGCCACCGTCGGCATGCCGCTGGAGGAGAGCGCGGCGGCGCCGTTCACCGACGGCCGGTGGCTGCTGTCGCACAACGGCCGGGTGGACCGCGCGGTGCTGCCCCCGGTGCGCGACGCCGAGTCGACCGTCGACAGCGCGCTGCTGGCGGCGCTGGTGTTCGACCGGGGGCTCGACGCACTCGGCGCCACCGTCCGCGAGGTGGGTGCGGCCGACCCCGGCGCCCGGCTGAACCTGCTCGCCGCCGACGGCACCCGCCTGCTGGCCACCACCTGGGGCGACACGCTGTCGGCGCTGGTCACCCCCGACGGCACCGCGCTGGCCAGCGAGCCGTGGGACGACGACCCGCGGTGGGCCGACGTCCCCGACCACTCCCTCGTCGAGGTCACCCCCGACGGCCTGACGCTCACCCCACTCCCCTGAGGAACCCCGTGTCGATCTCGCTGACCAGCCACCTCGCCCCCGAGGACGCCGCCGCCGCGCTGCGCGCCGACGCCCTCGCCGGGCTGACCGCCTCGCCGAAGACGCTGCCGCCCCGGTGGTTCTACGACGAGCGCGGCAGCGAGCTGTTCGACGAGATCACCCGGCTGCCGGAGTACTACCCGACCCGCGCCGAGCGGGCCGTGCTGGCCGCGCACGCCGGCGCGATCGCCGCGGCCTCGGATGCCGACGTGCTGGTCGAGCTGGGCAGCGGGACGTCGGAGAAGACCCGGCTGCTGCTGGACGCGCTGCGCGATGCCGGCACGCTGCGCCGGTTCGTGCCGTGCGACGTCGACCCGTCGGTGCTGCAGGCGGCCGGGGCGGCGATCACCGCCGAGTACCCGGGCGTGGCCGTGGACGCCGTCGTCGGCGACTTCACCCGGCACCTGGGCGAGCTGCCCCGGTCGGGACGCCGGCTGGTGGCCTTCCTGGGCTCGACCATCGGCAACCTGGAGCCGGCGGCGCGGGCGGCGTTCCTCACCGACCTGGCCGGCACGCTGCAGCCCGGGGACTCCTTCCTCCTCGGCACCGACCTGGTCAAGGACCCGGCCCGGCTGGTGCGCGCGTACGACGACGCGGCGGGGGTCACCGCGGAGTTCAACCGCAACGTGCTGCGCGTGCTGGACCGCGAGCTGGGCGCCGACTTCGACCCCGCTGCCTTCGAGCACGTCGCCGCGTGGGACGCCGAGCACGAGTGGATCGAGATGCGGCTGCGCTCGCTGACCGACCAGGTGGTGCGCGTCCCCGCACTGGACCTCGACGTCCGGTTCGCCGCCGGCGAGGAGATGCGCACCGAGGTGTCGGCGAAGTTCCGCCGTGAGCGGGTCGAGGCCGAGCTGGCCGCGGCGGGTCTGCGGATGACGCAGTGGTGGACCGACCCCGACGGCGACTTCGGCGTCTCGCTCTCGGTCCCGGCGTAGCAGGAGGACCCCCTTTCCCCCACCGCTCGCTGAGGACCCCGTCCTCCCCACCCCTCGCACGCTCGGGGCGGGACCCGGGACGGGCCAACGGGCCCCTGCAGGGGGCCACCCTCACCCTCGTCGGCCGCCAGCGCCCGGGGCGGGCGACGGGCAGTCGGGGCGCCGGGTCGCTGCATCCGGGGTGCCGTCGTCCGCGGAAGGAGGAGTGCGAGGCACGACCGGCCGACGACGGGAGGACTCCGCCATGACCTGCTCCCGCACCGCATCCGGCCTCGCCGCCGCGGCCACCCGCCGGCGGGTCGCCTCGCACGAGGTGGTCGACGAGGAGGCCTTCCCACTCGACCGCCCCTCCGCCCACCCGGGGCCGCCCCGACCCGTGCCCGTTCCGCGTGACGGACCGTTCCTCCCCGGCGTCGGCGGCTTCCAGGGGGACGTCGTGGCCGTCGCGGAGCCGGTGCGGTGACGGGGCTGCTGGAGCAGGGCACGGCTAGGGTCGGGCGGGTGGCCTCGGACGTCGAACCGCTGCGGGATCCCGATCCCGAGCCCGACGACGCCGAGGTGGGCCGCCGGTTCGCCGCCGGTGACGAGCAGGCGCTGGCCTGGGCATACGAGCGCTTCGCCGGGCAGATCCACGGGATGGCCGTGCGCGCCTTCGGACCGGGCCCGGACGCCGAGGACGTTACCCAGCAGGTGTTCGTCTCGGCCTGGACCGGCCGCGCCGGGTACCGCCCCGAGCAGGGGCCGCTGCCGGCCTGGCTGGTCGGCGTCTGCCGGCACAAGATCGCCGACACCTGGGCCCGCCGCGACCGCCAGCGCCGCGCCGCCGAGGCCGCGATCACCGAGGCCCGCTCGGCGCCGCAGACCACGGGCCCGCAGGTCGACACCGCCGTCGCCGACCGGGTGCTGCTGCTCGGCGAGCTGGAGCAACTGGGCCAGCCGCAGCGGGGCATCATCGAGCTGGCCTTCTTCGAGGACCTCACGCACACCCAGATCGCCGACCGCACCGGCCTGCCCCTCGGCACGGTCAAGTCCCACATCCGGCGCACCCTCGAACGCCTGAGGTCACGGTTGGAGGTGGACGGTGCGGCACTGCACGCCTGAGCAGCTGTCCCTGGCGGCGCTGCGCGAGCCGCTGCCCGCCGACGACACCGCCCACCTGGAGTCCTGCGCGCAGTGCCGCGAGGAGCTGGCGTCGCTGCGCCGCGGGGTCGACCTGCTCGCCGTCCCCCAGCTGGCCGCGCCGGGCGCCGCCGTCCTCCCGCCGCCGAGCGTCTGGGCGGGGATCGCCGCCGCCACCGGGGTCACCACCGCGCCCCGCGCGGAGGCGCTCGCCGCTGCCGCTCCGCCTCCGCCGGCCGCCGCCCCGCCTGCTCCCCCGGCCGCCGCCCCGCCTGCTCCGCCAGCCGCGGCACCCGAGCCCGCCCCGGCAGCCGTGGTGCCGCTGCGGACCCGCCGCTCACGGCTGCTGCTCGCCGCCGCGGCGTCCCTGGTCGTGGGCGTCGGCATCGGCGCCGGCGCGGTGGCCCTCGGCACGGGGGACGACGGCCTGGCCGTGGCCGCCGCCGCGCTGGACCCGCTCGGCGACAGCGACGCCTCCGGCGAGGCCCGGGTGGTGGAGCGGGACGACGGCTCCCGGGCGCTGGAGCTGACGCTCGACGCGGTGCCCCTCGACGAGGGCTACTACGAGGTGTGGCTGCTCGACGAGGCGGTCGCCCGGCTCGTGCCGGTCGGGGTGGTGCAGGGCGGCAGCGACGCCACGCTGGAGCTGCCGCCCGGGCTCGACCTCGGCGAGTACCCGGTGGTCGACGTCTCGGTGGAGCCGCTCGACGGCGACCCGTCCCACTCCGGGGAGTCGGTCGTCCGCGGCGTGCTGGAGAGCTGAACCGCCTCGCCTACCGTGGGTGCGTGACCGCGCTGGGATCGACCCTCGCCCACGAGGACCTCGGCGCCGTGTGGCGCTCGGCCCGGCCCCGTCCGGCGGGCCGGCACCTGGACACTGCCGCGTGCAGCCGGCAGAGCCACCGGGTGCTCGAGGCAGTCGCCCACCACGCCCGGCACGAGGCCGAGCTGGGCGGGTACGTCGCCGAGGCGACCGCCGAGGATCTGCTGCAGCAGGGCCGGTCGGTGATCGGCGGGCTCGTCGGGATGGCCGCCGCGGACGTCGTCTTCGTCGAGTCCGCGCAGGCCGCGCTGGCCGCACTGCTCGCCGGGTGGCGGCTGCCACCCGGGGCGCGGGTGGCCTGCCTGCCCGGCGAGTACGCCCCGAACGCCGCCCAGCTGCGTGCTGCCGAGCTGACGGTCGAGGCCCTGCCGGTGGACGACCTCGGGCGGGCCGACCTCGACGGCGTGGCCCGGCTGCTGGCGACCGACCCGCCGCATGCGGTGCACCTGACACACGTAGCCAGCCACCGCGGCACCGTGCAGCCGGCCGCCGAGGTCGCCGCCCTGTGCCGGGAGGCCGGGGTGCCGCTGGTGCTCGACGCCGCCCAGTCGCTGGGGCACGTCGACACCGACCTCGGCGCCGACGTCGTCTACTCGACGTCCCGCAAGTGGCTGGCCGGGCCGCGCGGGGTGGGCGTGCTGTGCGTCCGGCCCGCGGTCGCCGCCGAGCTCACCCCGCTGCTGACCGCGCCGGACGACGTCCCGCCGCTGCGCGCCTTCGAGTCCGGGGAGGCGCACGTGGCCGGCCGGGTCGGGCTGGTGCTGGCCGTCGGCGAGCACCTCGCCGCGGGGCCGCTGCGCGTGCGCGAGCGGCTGGCCGCGCTCGGCCGGGCCGGGCGCGAGGTGCTCGACGGCGCCGCCGGCTGGCGGGTGGTCGAGCCGCACGACGAGCCGACCGCCACCACGACGCTGCGCCCGCCCGACGGCGTCGACGTCGTCACCACCCGGGCCCGGCTGCTGGCCGAGCAGGGCATCGTCACCACCGCGATCGGGACGCAGCGGGCGCCGGGCGAGATGACCGGGCCGGTGCTGCGCGTCTCGCCGCACCTGGACGCCACGCTCGACGACCTCGAGGCCCTCGCCGCCGCCCTCTGAGGAAGGACCCCGTCCTCCTCACCGTGGAAGGACCCCGTCCTCCCCACCCTTCGCAAGCTCAGGGCGGTGCCCGGGACGGAGCCGCGGCGAGCCTCTGGACGGGGCCACCTCAGACGGCCGCCTGGATCCACGCGGACACCCGGCGGTGGACGGCGAGCTGCTCATCCAGGCCGGGGTGCACCGGGACGCCGTCCTCGACCACGGACCGCCCGGCGACGACGGTGTGGCGGGCCGCGACCGGGCCGCACCGCAGCCACGCCTCCACCGGGTCGGACAGCGCGCCGGCGAACGCCGGGCCCTCCAGCGACCAAACCGCGAGGTCCCCACACGCGCCCACCGACAGCTCACCGATCTCACCGGTGCGCCCGAGGCAGGCCGCGCCGCCGCGGGTGGCCATCTCCAACGCGTCGCGGGCCGACATCGCGCCCGCGCCATGCCGCAGCTTGCCCTGCAGCATCGCCGTCCGGGCCTCCAGCCACAGCGACGCGGAGTCCGCCGACGACGACCCGTCCACGCCGAGCCCGACCGGCGCCCCGGCCGCCCGCAGCTCGGCCACCGGCGCCAGCCCGCTGCCCAGCACCATGTTGGACGACGGGCAGTGCGCCGCCCCGACCCGCGCCGCGCCCAGCCGGGCCACCTCGTCGGCCGAGGGCCACACCACGTGCGCCAGCCACACCCGGTCGGACAGCCAGCCGACGTCGGCGAGGTGGTCGACCGGGCGGCGGCCGAAGGTGGCCAGGCAGAAGGCGTCCTCGTCCCGCGTCTCGCACAGGTGCGTGTGCAGCCGGACGTCGAGGTCCTCGGCGAGCTCCGCGGTGCGGCGCATGAGGGCCGGCGAGACGCTGAACGGCGAGCAGGGCGCGAGCGCGATGCGGGTCATCGCGTGCGGCGAGCGGTCGTGGTGGGCGTCCACCAGGCGCTTGGAGTCGGCGAGGATGTCGTCGTCGTCCTGGACGACGGAGGCCGGGGGCAGGCCGCCGTCCTCGACCGACAGCGACATCGAGCCCCGGGTCGGGGAGAAGCGCACACCGAGCTCGCGGGCGGCGGCGACCTCCGCGGAGATCAGGTCGCCGCCGCCGCGCGGGTGCACGTAGAGGTGGTCGGTCGAGGTGGTGCAGCCCGACAGCGCCAGCTCGGTGAGCCCGACGTAGGCGCTGACGAAGGCGGCCTCCTCGTCCAGCCGCGCCCACAGCGGGTAGAGGGTGACCAGCCATTCGAACAGGCCGCCGGTCAGCGCGGGGGCGAAGGCACGGGTGAGGTTCTGGTACAGGTGGTGGTGGGTGTTCACCAGCCCCGGCGTCACCAGGCAGCCGCGCGCGTCGACCCTGCGGACGGCGGCGGGCGCGGGGTCGCCCGGGCCGCCCACCCCGGTCACCACCCCGTCGGTGACCGCCACCCAGCCGCCCGGGATCTCGCGTCGGCCGTCGTCGACGGTGGCCAGCAGCTCGGCGTCGTGCACCAGCAGGTCAGCGGGGGTCCTCACGCACCGCATCCTGCCCACCGCATGTGACGGCGGCGTGACGACGGCTCAGTCGACCGGCGCGATGTCGAACTCGGCGGCGCCGTCCTCGACCGAGGTCACGGTGATCCGCAGCACGACCTCCTCGCCGGTGTCGATCTCGGTGGCGGTGCACTCGGTGGTCGCGTCCACCTCGGCGTCGAGGTCGCCGGGGCAGGAGACGCCGGCCGCCACGCCGAACCGGGACTCCAGCGTGCCGGCCACCTGGGTCTCCAGCTCGTCCTGCCCGATCGACGAGCTGCACGCGGTCAGGCCGATGGCCAGGACAGGGACGGCGGCGAGCACGCGGAGACGGCGAGGTGGCACGCGGCCGACCCTAGCGACGTCCTCCCGCGTCCTGGACCGTTCCGTTCCCAGGGCCGAGGACCAGCCGGGCCACCGCCGGGGGCAGGTCCGCGCCGAGCGGGCGGGCACCGACCAGCCGGCCGGCCTCGGCCGGCGCCACCCCCGCCGACTGCAGGACCTCCAGCGCCTGGACGTCGGGCAGCGCGTCGAACCAGCGCCGCCCCAGCGCCTCCCGGCCGGCGGCGGTCGGCCGGCCCCACAGCCGCAGCCGGGCCATGCCGCCGTCGGGGAGGACGTCCAGCCGTACCCGGTCCACCGCCGGCCCACCCTCGAGGACGAAGCGGTGCCGGGTGTCGGACTGCAGCCGGGTCCGGGGCAGGACGACGACCTCGCCGTCCGGGCCGCTGCCGGTGAGGGACGCCGAACCGGGCGCGTTGCCGAGGAACCACGAGGTGTCCAGCTCGGCCAGGGTCACGACGCCCTCGCAGGCCAGGGTGAGCTGCACCCAGTCGTTGCCCTCGCCGCGCCGCCGCCGGGTCTCCCACCCCTCGCCCATCGACCGGGCCAGGCCGGGGGACACCAGCTGCACCGGGCGGCCGTAGAACTCGTCGCTCACCCCGGTCACCCGCCCGCCGTTCTCCAGCGCGGCGAGGTCGAACGGGCCCGCGTCGACCAGGCGTGGGTCGGGGACCGCGGTGCCGTGCACCCGCAGCCGCGCCACCCCGCCGTCGGGGGAGATGGTCAGCCGCACGTGGGTGACCCGCCGGGTCGAGTCGACCGGGAAGGTGTTGGCGCTGTCACCGGCGAGGTCCGACAGCGGCACCAGCGGCTGCCAGTCGGCGCGCTCCAGCTCGGCGACGGTGGGGTGGCCCTCGACCGAGGCCCCCTCGAGGGATGCCTGAGCAGGGTGGTTGCCGGTGAAGTGCGCGGTGTCGACGACGACCGCCGCGACGACGCCCGGCACGCCGAGCCGGACGATCGCCCAGTCCGACCCCGGGGAGCGGCGGCGCCGGGTCTCCCAGCCGTCGTACTCCTTGCCGCGGTGGCCGAAACCGGGCAGCGCCTGCGGCGGGTGCGGCAGCACGAGGTTCTCCTTCGCGGCGAAGAACTCGTCGTTCGCCGCCAGCACCGCCCCGCCCAGCGCGCGGCTGGCCAGGTCGGGCAGTCGGGTGGGGTCGCTCATCGGGTTCCTCGCCGGGGTCTCAGGGGTGGCGCGGGGTCACTCTGGCACGCGGTGGGTAGGGCAGCCGGTGTCCGAGCGGGCGCGGACCACGAGCGTCACGCCGTCTCCTGCCCGGGCGCGGTCAGGGCGGCCAGCGCGCCGGTCACCCGGTGCAGCTCGGCACCCCACGCGGTCGCCGTCCAGCCGCCGGGCAGCGGGAGCCGGACGGCGTCCTCCCCCGTGGCGACCGGCTGCTGGGGCGGGTGGGCGCCGGCGTCCAGGTGCACGGTGGATGCGTACGCCCGCGGGGCCACCGGCGGCAACCAGGCCGGCGCGCCCGGCCCGAGGTCGACCGTGGTGTGCAGCAGCGGCCGGCCCTCGCGGAGGACCCGGGTGGTGCCGGTCCAGCGGCCGGGCTCCTCGCCGCGCCGCCCGAGCAGCACCTGCTCGGCGCTGGTCAGCACCGCGGCCGGCCCCAGCTCGGCCTCGAGCTCGGCGACGTGCCGGGCGCGCGCCGCGACGACGGTCGGCTCTGGCGCCAGGTCCAGCTCGCCGGCGACGGTGGCGTGCACGCGCTGCACCGACGGCTCGGCGATGCTGCGCGAGGGCAACGCGACCGCCGCCGCCACCGAGCGCACGCGCAGCCGCGCGCCTTCCTCGACGACCAGCCGGATCCTCGCGTCGTCGCCGCCGAGCGGGCCGAAGGCGGTGGCGACCAGGTGCACCGTCGCCGGGCCGGTCCGGCGGACGGCGTACTGCCCGCCCCCGCGCACCACCGGGAGCACGGTGCGCCCGCCGGGCCCGCGGCAGGCGACGACCTCGACGAGGGTCCTCACGCTTCCTGCAGCGCCCGGGCCCGCACCTGCTCCCGCACCCAGTCGGCCACCGCCGCGGCGCTCGGGTCCTCGCGCAGCGAGACCAGCAGCGTCGGCTTGCCCCCGCGCACCGCGTCCGCGTCCCGGCGCATGACGCCGAGGTCGGCGCCGACCAGCGCGGCGAGGTCGGTCTTGTTCACCACCAGCAGGTCAGCGGCGGTGACGCCCGGCCCGCCCTTGCGCGGCACCTTGTCCCCGCCCGCGACGTCGACGACGAACACCTGCACGTCGACCAGGCCGTAGCTGAAGCTGGCCGTCAGGTTGTCCCCGCCGGACTCGACGAGCACCAGCTCCAGCCCCGGGTGCCGCCACTCGAGCAGCTCCACGGCGTCGAGGTTGGCTGTGATGTCGTCGCGGATCGCGGTGTGCGGGCAGCAGCCGGTCTGCACCGCCTCGATCCGGTCGTCGGGGAGGACGGCGTTGCGGCGCAGGAAGTCGGCGTCCTCGGTCGTGTAGATGTCGTTGGTCACCACGGCGAGGTCGTACTCGCCGCCGAGCGTGCGGCACAGCGCGGCGGCCAGCGCCGTCTTGCCGGAGCCGACCGGCCCGCCGAGGCCCACGCGCAGCGGCCCGCCGGAGCGGTGCCCGTGCTCGTGCGGGTCGACGTAGTCGTCCAGGTTGTGGTCAGGCGGCATGTGGACTCCCGGTGGCGTTCATGAGGCGAAGAAGCGGTCCTTGCGTGCGGCGTGCACCTCGGCGAGCAGGTCGAGGAGCGGGTCGGCGTCTGCCGGCAGGCCGGCCTCGACCGCGGCGACGGCCACGGCGTCGACCGCGCGGGCCAGCCGGGCGGTGACGGCGGCGACGGTGAGCGGGTCCATCGCCAGCAGCCGCTGGGCGGCGGTGGCCGGGCCGCTGATCGACAGGTAGGCGGCCGCCGCGGCAGCGTCGGACGGGGCCAGCCCGGCCGCCGTCCCAGCGACGCCCATCGCGACCGGGTGGTGCGGCCGGTCGGGCAGCGCGTCCCACACCGGTGACGGCCAGGCCCGCCGCCCCACCCGCACCAGCCCGCGCCCCTGCTGCCGGGACGCCGCGCGCAGCGCCGGGGACGGCGTCCGCGCATCGGCCTCGGCGTCGAGGTCCAGGAGCGCAGCGACGAGCGACGACGAGGCGGGTGCCGCAGTCTCCCGCGAGGAGCAGGAGGACCCCGTCCTCCCCACCACCCGCAGGCCCGGGACGGGGGCGGCGCTCTCGGCAGCGGGGGACGGCACCTGGCCGCGGTGTCGTCCGGAGGACGACACTGTCGTGGCGGCGGCCGCGAGCCCGGCCGCGACCACCCCCGCGGTGTGCAGGCGGCGCAGGAGGAAGGTCGTCAGGGATCCCGGGTCGTGCACCACCCCGGCGGCGACCGCCTGTTCCACGCCACCGGAGTGCGTGTGCCCGCCGGCCGGCAGCCGCGAGTCGGCGAGGGTGAGCAGCGCAGCCGTCATCAGAAGAGGAAGTAGCGCTGGGCCATCGGCAGCTCGCGCACCGGCTCGGGCTCCCACACCTCGCCGTCCACCCGCACGGTGAAGGTGTCGGGGTCGACCCGGATGTCGGGCAGCGCGGTGTTCTCCGGCATGTCAGCCTTGGCGAGCCGGGTGGTGTCGGTGACCGCGACCAGCCGGCGGTCGACGCCGAGCCGGTCGGCCAGCCCCGCCTCGACCGCCGCGGGGGCGACGAAGTGCAGCGCCGTCCGGGCCGGCACCCGCCCGTACGCGCCGAACATCGGCCGGGGCAGCTGCGGCTGCGGGGTGGGGATGGAGGCGTTGGCGTCACCCATCTGCGCCCAGGCGATCACCCCGCCCTTGAGCACGGCGTGCGGGCGGACGCCGAAGAACCGCGGGTCCCACAGCACCAGGTCGGCCAGCTTGCCCGGCTCCACCGAGCCGACCTCGCCGTCGATCCCGTGCGCCACGGCCGGGCAGATCGTGTACTTGGCGACGTACCGGCGGGCCCGCAGGTTGTCCGCCGCACCGTCCCCGGCCAGCGACCCCCGTTTGCGCTTCATCACGTGCGCGGTCTGCCAGGTCCGCAGCACGACCTCACCGACCCGGCCCATCGCCTGCGCGTCGGAGCCGATCATCGAGATGGCCCCGACGTCGTGCAACAGGTCCTCGGCGGCGATCGTCGTCGGCCGGATCCGGCTCTCGGCGAAGGCCAGGTCCTCGGGCACCGACGAGTCGAGGTGGTGGCAGACCATGAGCATGTCGAGGTGCTCGTCGAGGGTGTTGACCGTGTGCGGCCGCGTCGGGTTGGTGCTGCTCGGTAGCACGTTCGGGTGCCCGGCGACGGTGATGATGTCCGGCGCGTGACCACCCCCGGCCCCCTCGGTGTGGTACGCGTGGATGCTCCGGCCGGCGATGGCGGCCAGGGTGTCCTCGATGAAGCCGGCCTCGTTGAGCGTGTCCGAGTGCAGGGCCACCGGGACGCCGTTGCGCCCGGCCACGGTGAGGCAGGCGTCGATGGCGGCCGGCGTGGACCCCCAGTCCTCGTGCAGCTTGAACCCGCTGGCGCCGCCACGGAGCTGCTCCTCCATCGACTCCTGCGAGACGGTGTTGCCCTTGCCCAGCAGCGCGACGTTGACCGGCCACGGGTCCATCGCCTCGAGCATGCGGGCCAGGTACCAGTCGCCCGGGGTGATCGTGGTGGCCTTGGACCCCTCCGCCGGACCGGTGCCGCCGCCGATCAGCGTGGTGACGCCCGAGCCCAGCGCCGTGGGGACGATCTGCGGGCAGATGAAGTGCACGTGGCAGTCGATGCCGCCGGCGGTGAGGATGCGGCCGTTCCCGGCGAGCACCTCGGTGCCCGGGCCGATGACCAGGCCGGGGTGGACGCCGTCCATCGTGTCGGGGTTGCCCGCCTTGCCGAGCGCCACGATCCGGCCGTCCCGGATGCCGACGTCGGCCTTGACGACCCCCCAGTGGTCGAGGACGACCGCACCGGTGATCACCAGGTCGGGCGCGCCCTCGGCGCGGGTGGCCCGGCCCTGCCCCATCGACTCGCGGATCACCTTGCCGCCGCCGAAGACCGCCTCCTCGCCGGCCCGGCCGGGGCCGCCGCAGCGGTCCTCCTCCACCTCGATGAGCAGGTCGGTGTCGGCCAGCCGGACGCGGTCGCCGACCGTCGGGCCGTAGAGCTGCGCGTAGCGCTCGCGGGACAGCAGCACCATCAGCCGAGCCCTCCCCCTGCGGTCAGGCCCTGTCCACTCGCCGGACTCCGCGCCCCGGTCCGCTCATCGCTCGTTCCTCGCTGCGGAGCTCCCCGGGCTGTCGTCAGGCCGGGCACGACGCGCGCGCCGGCCAACGGCACCAGCGTCACGGTCCGCGTGATCCCCGGCTCGAAGCGGACGGCGGTGCCCGCGGCGATGTCGAGGCGGTGACCGTGCGCGGCGCCGCGGTCGAACTCCAGCGCCCGGTTGGCCTGCGGGAAGTGGAAGTGCGAGCCGACCTGGACCGGGCGGTCGCCGGCGTTGGTCACCTCCACCTCGACCCGCGGGGCGCCCGGCAGCGTCTCGACGACGCCCTCCGCCGGGATGACCTCGCCGGGGACCACGGACTCCCTGCGCACGGGCCCCGCCGGCAGTACCCGCTCGCCGGCGCTCACGGGATGGGGTGGTGGACGGTCACCAGCTTGGTCCCGTCCGGGAAGGTCGCCTCCACCTGCACCTCCTCCAGCAGCGCAGGGACGCCGTCCATGACGTCGTCCCGGGTCAGGACCGTGCGACCGGACTGCATCAGCTCGGCCACCAGCACACCGTCCCGTGCGCCCTCGAGGACGTGGTCGGTGACGATCGCCGTCGCCTCCGGGAGGTTGAGCCGCAGTCCCCGTGCCCGCCGCCGACGGGCGAGCTCGGCGGCGTAGGAGAGCAACAGCCGTTCCTGCTCGTGCGGGGACAGGTGCACGCGGGAGACCTCCGGACGTCGGCGGAGCCCGGACGGTAGCGAGTTCGTGTGACAGCGACGTTGCGCGACGGAGGACGGCAGGGCTTGCTTCCGCGAGACGCCAACCTCTACGGTTCATTACATGAGTAACGAACCCAGGAACCACGAGGCTCCTGGTCCCGGCGGGCACGCGCCGTGAACGAGGACGCCGGCCCGATCTTCCGGCAGGTGGCCGCCGACATCGAGAACGCGATCGTCGACGGCTCCCTGGTGGAGGAGACCCAGGCCCCCTCCACCAACGAGCTGGCCGCCTTCCACCGCATCAACCCCGCGACCGCCGCCAAGGGACTGAACCAGCTGGTCGCCGACGGGGTCCTCTACAAGAGAAGAGGAGTCGGGATGTTCGTCGCCACCGGCGCCCGCGAACAGCTGCTCAAGCGCCGGCGCAGCGAGTTCGCCGACCAGTACGTCAGTCCCCTGATGGCCGAGGCCCGCAAGCTCGGGATCCCCGTCCACGAGCTCACCGCCATGATCGGCAACTGGGAGGAGCAGCGATGACCCCGCCCACCACCGCGGCGGCCACCGTCCGCGACGTCACGATGCGGTTCCGGGGGCACACCGCCCTGGACGGCGTCAGCACGGTGATCGAACGCGACAGCATCACCGGGCTGGTCGGCCGCAACGGGGCCGGCAAGACGACGCTCATGCAGCTGCTCACCGGTCACCGCGTGCCGACCAGCGGCTCGGTCGAGGTCCTCGGTGGCGCCCCCTACGAGAACGACGGCGTCCTCTCCCGGATCTGCTTCGTCAAGGAGGGGCAGCGCTACCCCGACCACTTCCGGGTCCGCGACGCCCTCGACGCGGCGGCCCTGGTCTACCCGGACTGGAACGCCGGCCTCGCTGCCGAGCTGCTGCGCGACTTCGACCTGCCGGCCAAGCGGTCGGTCAAGAAGCTCTCCCGCGGCATGACCTCCGCCGTCGGCATCGTCATCGGCCTGGCCTCCCGGGCACCGATCACGCTGTTCGACGAGCCCTACCTGGGCCTGGACGCCGTCGCGCGGCAGCTGTTCTACGACCGGCTGCTGGCCGACTACGCCGAGCACCCGCGCACGGTGGTGCTGTCCACCCACCTGATCGAGGAGATCGCGGCCCTGCTCGAGCGGGTCCTGCTCATCGACCGCGGCCGGGTCCTGCTCGACGCGGATGCCGAATCGCTGCGCGGCAGTGCGGTCACCGTGACCGGACCGAGCGACCGGGTCGCGGCCTTCGCCGGCCGGCACGAGCTGCTGCACACCGAGTCCCTCGCCGGGCAGAGCCGTTCCGTCGTCCGGCTGACCGGCGGCTCCGCCGGAGGCGACGCCGCCGACGCCGGGCTGGCCTGGGAGCCGGTGACCCTCCAGCAGCTCGTCGTGGCCATGAGCCTGCGGACGTCCCGACCCGAGTCCTCCACCAGTACCGACCTCGAGGAGGTCTCCCGATGAACCGCGTCCTGGCCGCGGCCCGTCTGCAGCTGGTGCACCCGATGGCCATCCTGGGCGTGCCGTGGATGGTCGGGGCGCTCAGCTTCGCCATCAACTGGGCCGTCTGGCGGATCGTCGACATCCGCTCCCTCCAGGGGGAGGACGGCTTCACCGGCGGCGTCCTGGCCCTGTACATCACCGTGCTCATCGTCTTCGTCCAGGCGGTGACGCAGCTGATGCCGTTCGCGATGGGCATCAGCCTCAGCCGGCGCAGCTACTTCCTCGGCACCTGCCTGGTAGGCGTCGGCATGGCCCTCGGCTTCGGCACCCTCCTGGCGGTCCTGGACGCCGTCGAGGCGGCAACGGGTGGCTGGGGCGTGGGCCTGCAGTTCTGGACGCCACCTCCGGTGGACGTCGACGGCTTCCTTCCCCAGGTCGCGGTCTCGGGCGCCCCCATGCTGGCGCTCATCGCGGCGGGCGTGGGCATGGGCGTGGTGACCAAGCGCTGGGGCCCGAGCGCGGTGTGGGGCCTCATCATCGGTGGCCTCGTCGTCCTGGGTGGCGCTGCCGTCCTCGTCACCTGGATGCGTGCGTGGACGGACGTCGGTCGCTGGCTCATCGACCAGTCGGTGATGACCCTCGCCGTCGGCCTGCCGCTGGCTCTGGCAGCCGCCCTGGGTCTGCTCGCCTTCGCCGGCATCCGCCGCGTCGTCCCCTGACGCAGAAGCCGCACTCCGGCCATCAGGCCCCGGTTCCGTCACCACGGATCCGGGGCCTGGTGTCTGGACGGGTGGATCCGATACGGGCGCCGGGACCCGCCCGAGGCAGACGTGCATGAAGGGCCCTCACCGGGAGGTGAGGGCCCTTCATGGAGTGGTTGTCCGGCGGTGTCCTACTCTCCCACCCCGTCTCCAGGGCAGTACCATCGGCGCTGAGAGGCTTAGCTTCCGGGTTCGGAATGGGACCGGGCGTTTCCCTCTCGCCATGACCGCCGTAACACTGTGAACGAGACAAACCAGGCGTGTTCCCCGGTTGGTGCGTTCAGAACCGCACAGTGGACGCGTTGGATGTCACGCATTGCTCTTCGACCGCATTCCCGCACACGCGTGTGGGGGTGGTGGTGGTCGTGTGGTCAAGCCCTCGGCCTGTTAGTACCGGTCAGCTCCACACCTCGCGGTGCTTCCACCTCCGGCCTATCAACCCGCTGGTCTGGGCGGGGGCCTTACCCCATTGACTGGGTGAGAGACCTCATCTTGAAGCGAGCTTCCCGCTTAGATGCTTTCAGCGGTTATCCCTGCCGAACGTAGCCAACCAGCAGTGCACCTGGCGGTACAACTGGCACACCAGAGGTTCGTCCGTCCCGGTCCTCTCGTACTAGGGACAGCTCTTCGCAAGTCTCTTACGCGCGCGGCGGATAGGGACCGAACTGTCTCACGACGTTCTAAACCCAGCTCGCGTACCGCTTTAATGGGCGAACAGCCCAACCCTTGGGACCTACTCCAGCCCCAGGATGCGACGAGCCGACATCGAGGTGCCAAACCATCCCGTCGATATGGACTCTTGGGGAAGATCAGCCTGTTATCCCCGGGGTACCTTTTATCCGTTGAGCGACACCGCTTCCACATGCCGGTGCCGGGTCACTAGTCCCAGCTTTCGCTCCTGCTCGACCCGTCGGTCTCACAGTCAAGCTCCCTTGTGCACTTGCACTCGACACCTGATTGCCAACCAGGCTGAGGGAACCTTTGGGCGCCTCCGTTACATTTTGGGAGGCAACCGCCCCAGTTAAACTACCCACCTGACACTGTTCCTGATCCGGATCACGGACCGAGGTTAGACATCCAATTCGACCAGAGTGGTATTTCAACGGCGACTCCACGAACACTGGCGTGCTCGCTTCACAGTCTCCCACCTATCCTACACAAGCCGAACCGAACACCAATATCAAGCTGTAGTGAAGGTCCCGGGGTCTTTCCGTCCTGCCGCGCGTAACGAGCATCTTTACTCGTAGTGCAATTTCGCCGAGCCTGTGGTTGAGACAGCTGAGAAGTCGTTACGCCATTCGTGCAGGTCGGAACTTACCCGACAAGGAATTTCGCTACCTTAGGATGGTTATAGTTACCACCGCCGTTTACTGGCGCTTGAGTTCTGAGCTTCGCACACCCGAAGGCGCACTAACCCGTCCCCTTAACGTTCCAGCACCGGGCAGGCGTCAGTCCGTATACATCGTCTTACGACTTCGCACGGACCTGTGTTTTTAGTAAACAGTCGCTTCTCACTGGTCTCTGCGACCCCCCTCCGCTGCCCCAGGCACGCTGGTTGACGGGAAGGGGTCCCCCTTCTCCCGAAGTTACGGGGGCATTTTGCCGAGTTCCTTAACCACAGTTCGCTCGATCGCCTCGGTATTCTCTACCTGACCACCTGAGTTGGTTTGGGGTACGGGCCGCTCGGAACTCGCTAGAGGCTTTTCTCGGCAGCATAGGATCATCCCATTCACCGCAATCGGCTATGCGTCAGGCCTCACCCTGAATGCGCCACGGATTTGCCTATGGCGCGGGCCACACCCTTGCACCGGTACTACCACTCACCGGTAGGACTACCTTCCTGCGTCACCCCATCGCTTGCCTACTACCAGTCCGGATCCCGCGCTAGTCCCCGCATCCGATCCTCGAAAGAACCAGACCGCGGGTGTTCGGGCGGTTAGCATCGCTGGGTTCAGCATGGGCGTTCCTTCGCGGGTACGGGAATATCAACCCGTTGTCCATCGACTACGCCTGTCGGCCTCGCCTTAGGTCCCGACTCACCCTGGGCGGATTAGCCTGGCCCAGGAACCCTTGGTCTTCCGGCGGGGGAGGTTCTCACTCCCCTCTCGCTACTCATGCCTGCATTCTCACTCGCGTGGCGTCCACGGCTGGATTCCTCCGCCGCTTCACCCGCCACACGACGCTCCCCTACCCACCCCAGCCCCTGGCCGGCGCCTCGAAAGGCGACGACGGGGACGTGCTGGAGTGCCACGGCTTCGGCGGTGTGCTTGAGCCCCGCTACATTGTCGGCGCGGAACCACTTGACCAGTGAGCTATTACGCACTCTTTCAAGGATGGCTGCTTCTAAGCCAACCTCCTGGTTGTCTCTGCGATCCCACATCCTTTTCCACTTAGCACACGCTTAGGGGCCTTAGCCGATGATCTGGGCTGTTTCCCTCTCGACTACGAACCTTATCGCCCGCAGTCTCACTGCCGCGCTCTCACTTACCGGCATTCGGAGTTTGGTTGACGTCAGTAACCTTGTGGGGCCCATCAGCCATCCAGTGCTCTACCTCCGGCAAGAAACACGCGACGCTGCACCTAAATGCATTTCGGGGAGAACCAGCTATCACCGAGTTTGATTGGCCTTTCACCCCTACCCACAGCTCATCCCCCAGGTTTTCAACCCTGGTGGGTTCGGTCCTCCACGCGGTCTTACCCGCGCTTCAACCTGGCCATGGGTAGATCACTCGGCTTCGGGTCTAGAGCACGCGACTGACTCGCCCTGTTCGGACTCGCTTTCGCTACGGCTACCCCCCACGGGTTAACCTCGCCACGTACCACTAACTCGCAGGCTCATTCTTCAAAAGGCACGCAATCACCGTCACCCGAAGGTGATCAGGCTCTCACGGCTTGTAGGCACACGGTTTCAGGTACTATTTCACTCCCCTCCCGGGGTACTTTTCACCTTTCCCTCACGGTACTCGTCCGCTATCGGTCACCAGGGAGTATTCAGGCTTAGCGGGTGGTCCCGCCAGATTCACACCGAATTCCACGGGCTCGGTGCTACTTGGGAAACACGTTCGGGAGGTGCAGCGTTTTCGTGTACGGGGCTCTCACCCTCTACGGCGACCCCTTCCAGAGGCCTTCCACTAACGACAGCACTTTCTCACTCCCCGCAGGTGCGGCAGCACCTGCAGAACGGTCCCACGACCCCGCTCCCACAACCCCTGCCGGGTATCACATGGAAACGGTTTAGCCTCATCCGCTTTCGCTCGCCACTACTCACGGAATCACGGTTGTTTTCTCTTCCTGTGGGTACTGAGATGTTTCACTTCCCCACGTTCCCTCCACACGCCCTATGTGTTCAGGCGCGGGTCACACCACATGACTGGTGCGGGGTTCCCCCATTCGGACATCCTCGGATCAACGCTCGGTTGGCAGCTCCCCGAGGCTTATCGCAGCCTCCTACGTCCTTCATCGGCTCCTGGTGCCCAGGCATCCACCGTGTGCCCTTAACAACTTGGCCACACAACTACAACAAACCCCACGCCCAACACCTGCCACGCACCGCCTCCCCGGAAGGGAAAGACACCACGTGACCGGCGCTCGCGCGCGGGCCTGCAATCAAAGAAGATGCTCGCGTCCACTGTGCAGTTCTCAACGACCAACCGGCCACCATCCGGCACCCGCCCCGCCAAACCCCACCGACCCCATCCCCGCACAGGGGAGGAGACGGCGGGTGGTACGAGGACCCGGACGGCCCCGACCGAGACAACCACCCCCCACCGGCGAACGATTCCCGTCCACCCCGGGGGGCCCGCTCCCTCAGGACCCAACAGCGTGCCTACCACCGGTCATCCCCGCCGCCACCCCGTTCCCCACGAGCCCCCGAAAGGACCCGCCGTACTAGAAGCGGCAGCCAGGCTGCCGGCCGAACTGGTCAGCGTTCCACCCTCGAGCACTGCCCCGAACACCCGCGGCCCCCCACAGGCGGGAAACCATCACGGTCCGAGCGCAGCTCTGGACCACCACACGCATGTGGCGGCCAGTGCTCCTTAGAAAGGAGGTGATCCAGCCGCACCTTCCGGTACGGCTACCTTGTTACGACTTCGTCCCAATCGCCGATCCCGCCTTCGACGGCTCCCTCCCACAAGGGGTTGGGCCACCGGCTTCGGGCGTTACCGACTTTCGTGACGTGACGGGCGGTGTGTACAAGGCCCGGGAACGTATTCACCGCAGCGTTGCTGATCTGCGATTACTAGCGACTCCAACTTCATGGGGTCGAGTTGCAGACCCCAATCCGAACTGAGACCGGCTTTTTGGGATTCGCTCCACCTTGCGGTATCGCAGCCCTTTGTACCGGCCATTGTAGCATGTTTGCAGCCCTAGACATAAGGGGCATGATGATTTGACGTCATCCCCACCTTCCTCCGAGTTGACCCCGGCAGTCTCCCATGAGTCCCCACCATCACGTGCTGGCAACATGGAACGAGGGTTGCGCTCGTTGCGGGACTTAACCCAACATCTCACGACACGAGCTGACGACAACCATGCACCACCTGTGCACGGCCCTTACGGACCCCGCATCTCTGCGAGATTTCCGTGCATGTCAAGCCTAGGTAAGGTTCTTCGCGTTGCATCGAATTAAGCAACATGCTCCGCCGCTTGTGCGGGCCCCCGTCAATTCCTTTGAGTTTTAGCCTTGCGGCCGTACTCCCCAGGCGGGGCGCTTAATGCGTTAGCTGCGGCACGGAGACCGTGGAATGGCCCCCACACCTAGCGCCCAACGTTTACGGCGTGGACTACCAGGGTATCTAATCCTGTTCGCTCCCCACGCTTTCGCTCCTCAGCGTCAGTTGTTGCCCAGAGACCCGCCTTCGCCACCGGTGTTCCTCCTGATATCTGCGCATTTCACCGCTACACCAGGAATTCCAGTCTCCCCTGCAACACTCAAGTCGGCCCGTATCGACTGCAGGCCCGGAGTTGAGCTCCGGGTTTTCACAGCCGACGCGACCAACCGCCTACGAGCTCTTTACGCCCAATAATTCCGGACAACGCTTGCACCCTACGTATTACCGCGGCTGCTGGCACGTAGTTGGCCGGTGCTTCTTCTGCAGGTACCGTCACCTCACGGCTTCGTCCCTGCTGAAAGAGGTTTACAACCCGAAGGCCGTCATCCCCCACGCGGCGTCGCTGCGTCAGGCTTCCGCCCATTGCGCAATATTCCCCACTGCTGCCTCCCGTAGGAGTCTGGGCCGTGTCTCAGTCCCAGTGTGGCCGGTCACCCTCTCAGGCCGGCTACCCGTCGTCGCCTTGGTAGGCCACTACCCCACCAACAAGCTGATAGGCCGCGGGCCCATCCCCAGCCGGAAACCCTTTCCACCACCAGACCATGCGGCCAGCGGTCACATCCGGTATTAGCCCCAATTTCTTGGAGTTATCCCAGAGCCGGGGGCAGGTTGCCCACGTGTTACTCACCCGTTCGCCACTGATCCCCCACCGAAGCAGGTTCACCGTTCGACTTGCATGTGTTAAGCACGCCGCCAGCGTTCGTCCTGAGCCAGGATCAAACTCTCCGTAGATGCTTGAACCAGGCCGAGAACCGAGAACTGGACGCTCTCGATATCCATCAACCCAAAGAAACCCACAAAAAGGGGTTTGTTACTTGGCACTGACTTTCGGCACGCTGTTGAGTTCTCAAGGAGCGGACGCGCTCGTAGTCCAGCCCTTTCGGCCTTCGTTCGAGACGGTGTCTCCAATGTACACCGCGCTCCGCAGCAGTCAAACCTCGAGGGCTTGTCCGGCGGTTGACCAGGCTGGCGGCCCGGTCCGTTCTCGCTCGGTGCAGAGAGAACAGTACACCACTCTCGGAGCCCCTTGCACGGGGGGCCGGAGAGGCGGCCGTCCTCCTCTCGTCAGCCCTGTCACCAGGACCGGCGATGTCCTCGTAGAGCGGCTGGGAAGCCGCTCGTCCGGGAACGTGTGGTGGAACGTCGTCCGCACCGTGTCCCTTCCCGCCGTTCACGTCCTGCGTCACACGGAGGTGGGGGATGAGGCACTGCCGTCGTCCCGCTGCCGGGACGACGCCGGACACCCTCGCCGGCTGTCCCGCCGCATCCGCGCTCCTCGTGATGGAGCCGGGGGCGGGAGGCCGGCCGCTGGGGCCGCGATGTCCCGACGGGAGCCCACAAGGCGGCGCCCTCGTCGGCACTTCCGGCTGCAGGTGCGGTCTCCGTCACAGCGGCGCACCAGGGTCACGCGACGCCGCGGGGACGGAACTGCACGCTCACCCGGGGGCCCACGGGCTTGGTCGTCTTCGGGATGCAGTGCTCCCAGGTGCGCTGGCAGGAGCCCCCCATGACGACGAGGTCGCCGTGGCCCAGGGGGAAGCGCAGGCTCTCCCCGCCCCCGAGCGGGCGGAGCAGCAGCGGCCGCGGCGACCCGAAGGACACGATCGCCACCATCGTGTCAGCGCTGCGACCACGGCCGAGCCGGTCACCGTGCCAGGCGACGCTGTCCCGCCCGTCGCGGTAGAGGCACATGCCTGCGCTGACGAAGGGCTCGCCGAGCTCTGGCCGGTAGTGCCCGGTGAGCGTCTCGCGGGCCTGGGTCAGCAACGGGTGCGGCAGCGTCTCGTCCCCGCCGTACCACCGCAGCAGGCGGGGGACGGCGACCTCGCGCTCGTACATCTGCCGCCGGTCGGCCCGCCAGCCGATGTCCCCGAGCAGCACCTCGAGGACCTCGTCGGACCCCTGGACCCAGCCGGGCAGGTGGTCGACCCAGGCGCCGCGACCGAGGCGGTGCCGGGTGACCGCGAGCGGTCCGAGCGTGGCCTCCTCGGCGAGGTCCCACATCGACGGCTGGTGTGCGAGGGACATGGGCGGAGGCTACGACAGATCGAACGTGTGTACGAGTGCCGGTGGCGTCAACGGCTCCAGGGGAGAGGAGGCCACGGCCCGAGCCTGCGAGTGGCGTGGCCCCGTCCCGGGCCCCGGCCTGAGCTTGCGAAGGTCGGGGAGGACGGGGTCCCTCCAGCTCTCTCAGGCGGTGAGGGCCAGTGCGAAAGGCAGGACACGGGAGGCGCCGGCCAGGCGCAGCTCACGACCGGCGACGGTCATGGTCCAGCGTGAGTCGGCGAGGTCGTCGACCAGCAGCACCGGCACCGGACCCAGCTGGGCCAGGCGCTCGCGCAGCTCGGGGCCGACGACCATCCGTTGCCACACCCCGGCCAGCCGGAAGGCGCTGTTGCCGCCGGGCTGGCCGGTCGGACCGCCGTGCGCAAGGGACAGCTCCCCGAGGTAGGGCAACCGGCCGAGCCCGGCCAGCCCCTGGGCGAGCCCGGTCACCAGCTGCGGCCGACGGCGGGAGGGGACGGCGACCACGGCGGCCGGCCGTTCGGCCCAGTCCCAGGCCCCGAGCACCCGCGCACACGCACGCAGCAGCTCCTCGTCCGGCGGGACGTCGGACACGGACCGCTGCACCGGGACGTCGAAGGCGGCGTCCGGGTCCTCCTCGATGCCGGGCGCCTCCAGGTCGAGGGTGACCGTGCCGCCGACGCCGTCGTCCCCGAGCAGGGTGCGCAGCCGCTGACCCCAGCCGAGGTCGGTCAGCCGGGCGACGGCGCGGCCCGGGTCGAGCTGCTCGCCCGGTGCGATCCTGCCCTTGACCTCGACGCCGAGGCGGTCGGCGCCGGTCGGCCACTGGGCGCGCGGGGCGAGCTCCACGCCGGGGCGGTCGAGCGCTGCCGAGGCGGCCTGGGCCGCACCCTCCGGGACGTCCGAGGAGTACCAGGGGCCCGCGCAGACGTCGCAGCGGCCGCACGGCGCGGCGGTCGGGTCGTCGAGAGCTTCCTGCAGGAAGGCCATCCGGCACCGCGCCTCGTCGACCGGCTTCGCGTAGGCGATCATCGCCCGCTGCTCGGCCTCGCGGGTGCGCGTCACCCGGGCGTAGCGGTCGGCGTCGTAGACCCACGGGCGGCCGGTGGACCGCCACCCGCCCTGCACCCGTTCCACCGCGCCGTCGACGGCGAGCACCTTGAGCAGCAGCTCCAGCCGGGAGCGGCGGACGTCGGCCACCGTCTCCAGCCGGGCCACCGACCAGGCCTTGCCGTCGGCCATCGCCGACAGCACCGCGGCGGCGTGGTCCTCCCGCGGCATGGAGGAGGTGGCGAACCACTGCCAGATCGCGAGGTCCTCGGGGCCGGGCAGCAGCAGCACGTCGGCGTGCTCGACGGCGCGGCCGGCGCGGCCGACCTGCTGGTAGTAGCTGACCGGCGACGAGGGCGCCCCGAGGTGGACGACGAACCCGAGGTCGGGCTTGTCGAAGCCCATGCCGAGCGCGGAGGTGGCCACCAGCGCCTTGACCCGGTTCTCCCGCAGCGCCTCCTCGGCGTCCTTGCGGTCGGCGTCGTCGAGCCGACCGGTGTAGGCGCGCACCTCGTGGCCCGCGTCGCGCAGCAGCGCGGCGGTCTCCTCGGCCGCCGCGACGGTGAGCGTGTAGACGATGCCGCTGCCCGGCAGGTCCCCCAGGTGGGCGGCCAACCAGGCCAGCCGGGCCCGGTCGGTGGGCAGGCGGAGGACGCCGAGGCGCAGCGAGTCGCGGGCCAGCGGGCCCCGCACGGTCGTCACGCCCACGCCACCGGCGCCGAGCTGCTCGGCGACGTCGGCGACGACCCGCTCGTTCGCGGTGGCGGTGGTCGCGAGCACCGGCGTCCCGGCCGGGAGCGTGCCCAGCAGGTCACGGATGCGGCGGTAGTCGGGGCGGAAGTCGTGCCCCCAGTCGGAGACGCAGTGCGCCTCGTCGACGACGAGCAGGCCGCAGCGGGCGACCAGGTCCGGCAGCTGCTCCTCGCGGAAGCGCGGGTTGGTCAGCCGCTCCGGGGAGACCAGCAGGACGTCGACGTCGTCGGCGGCCAGCGCGGCGGCGACGTCGTCCCACTCGGTGGCGTTGGCGCTGGAGATCTCGACGGCGCGGATGCCGGCGCGCGCGGCGGCGGCGACCTGGTCGCGCATGAGCGCGAGCAGCGGGCTCACCAGCAGGGTCGGCCCGGCGCCGCGGCGGCGGAGCAGCGCGGTGGAGACGAAGTAGACCGCCGACTTGCCCCACCCGGTGCGCTGCACGACCAGCGCCCGCTCGGCGCGCTCGACCAGCGCGGCGACGGCGGCGTCCTGCCCCTCGCGGAACTCGGCGTCGGGCCGGCCGGTCAGCTCGCGGAGGACCCCGAGGGCCTCGAGGGCGAGGTCGGTCGTGGGCGCGGCGGTGCTCATGGCGTCCGACAGTAGGCAGCGCGGGCGACAGGACCGGCCGCCGCGCGGATCCTGGGGATGGAGGAGGACAATCCACACACCATGCGACCGCCGGACAACCACGTGCACACCAGGTGGTCCTGGGACACCGCTGACTCCTCCACGATGGTGCGCGCGTGCGAGCGGGCGGTGGCCCGGGGCCTCCCCGCCATCGCCTTCACCGAGCACCTCGACTTCACGACCTGGACGCCGGAGGACCGCGCGACCGCCGACGGGCTGGTCGACCGGCACGCGTCCCGGCACCTGCCCATCGACGTCGAGGGCTACTTCGCCGAGCTGGAGGAGTGCCGGGGGCGCTTCCCCGAGCTGCGGATCTGGTCGGGCGTGGAGACCGGCGAGCCGCACCTGTTCGCCGCCAGCGTCGCCGCCCACCTGCGCGACTCCCCCGTCGACCGGGTGCTCGGCTCGCTGCACTCGCTGAGCCAGGACGGCCGGCTCTACGGCATCGGCCGGCTGCTCTATCCCGACCCGGACACGACCATGCGCCGCTACCTGGCCGAGGTCGTCGACATGGTGGAGAACAGCGACGTCTTCCAGGTGCTCGCCCACGTCGACTTCCCGCGGCGCTACTGGCCCGGCGGGAGCGACCGGTACGCGGAGAAGGACTACGAGGAGGAGTACCGGGCGGTGTTCCGGGCGCTGGCCGGCACCGGGCGGGCGCTCGAGGTCAACACGACCAGCCCGCTGGCCTCGGTCGACCAGGTGCGCTGGTTCCACGAGGAGGGCGGCGAGGCGATCAGCTTCGGCAGCGACGCCCACCAGCCGGCCGGCGTCGGCCAGCACTTCGACCTCGCGGTGGACGTCGTCGAGGCCGCCGGCTTCCGGCCCGGCCGGGACGCCTTCGACTTCTGGCGCCGTTGAGGTACTTCAGCGCTGAGACATCTCGGACTAGGGTCGCCGGGGTGACCCCCGGCCGCGTCGTCATCGCCCTCGGGGGCAACGCGATGACCGGCCCGGACGGATCGGCGACACCCCGCGCGCAGCGCGACGCGATCGCGGCGGCCTGCCGGCACGTCGCGGCGGTCGTGGCCACCGGCGTCCAGGTGGTGCTGACCCACGGCAACGGGCCGCAGGTGGGCAACCTGCTGGTCAAGAACGAGCTCGCCGCGCACGAGGTCCCGCCCGTGCCGCTGGACTGGTGCGTCGCCCAGACCCAGGCGACCATCGGGTTCACGCTGGCCGACGAGCTCGACGCCGCCCTGTCCGCCCGCGGGCTGCCGCAGCGCACCGCCGTCCTGGTCACCCGCACCCTCGTCGACGCCGACGACCCGCACTTCCGCGAGCCCTCGAAGCCGGTCGGCCGCTACCTGCCGCGCGAGCGGGCCGAGCGCTCCATGGCGCACGGGCAGGTGTGGGAGGACCGCGGCGAGCGCGGCTGGCGCCGGGTCGTCGCCTCGCCCGAACCGCGGCGGGTGCTCGACGTGCCGGCCGTCGAGGCGCTGCTCGCGGCGGGGTTCGTCGTCGTCTGCGCCGGCGGGGGCGGCGTCCCGGTGGTCGACGACGGCACCGGTGGAGCGCTGCACGGCGTCGAGGCCGTCGTCGACAAGGACCTCACCGCAGCGCTGCTGGCGCGCGAGCTGGACGCCGGCACGCTCGTGATCGCGACCGACGTCCCGCAGGTGCTGGTCGGGTACGGCAGGCCCGGCGCCCGGCCGCTGGGCCGGGTCACCCCCCGCGAGCTGCGCGAGCACGCCGCGGCCGGCGAGTTCGGCCGCGGCTCGATGGGCCCCAAGGTCGAGGCCGCGCTGCGCTTCGTGGCGGGAGGCGGCGCCCGCGCCGTCATCACGTCCCTCGAGCACATCGCCGACGCCGTCACAGGTGACGACGCCGGCACCGTCCTGCAGAAGGACCCTCCTGCCCTCCACCCCTCGCGAGCTCGCGGCGGGACCCTGCAGGAGGGCCGCCCCATCCCGACCGAGGAAGAGTGATCAAGTGCCCGCACCGATCGAGGTCCGCAAGGTCCCGCTGCACAACGTCAGCGACGCCTCCGAGCTGGCGAAGCTCATCGACGACGGCGTCATGGAGGCCGACCGGGTCGTCGCCGTCATCGGCAAGACGGAGGGCAACGGTGGGGTCAACGACTACACCCGGATCATCGCCGACCGGGCCTTCCGCGAGGTCCTGCTCGAGAAGGGCACCCGCTCCAAGGAGGAGGTCGGGGAGATCCCGATCGTGTGGTCGGGCGGCACGGACGGCGTCATCAGCCCGCACGCCACGGTCTTCGCGACGCTGCCCGAGGACGCGGTGGAGAAGACGGACGAACCGCGGCTGACCGTCGGCTACGCGATGAGCGACGTCCTGCTGCCCGAGGACATCGGCCGCATCGCGATGGTGGAGAAGGTCGCCGACGGCGTGCGCCGGGCGATGGCGGAGGCGGGCATCACCGACCCGGCCGACGTCCACTACGTGCAGACCAAGACGCCGCTGCTGACCATCGAGACCATCCGCGACGCCAAGGCCCGCGGCGAGGAGACCTACTACGACGAGCCGCACGGCTCGATGGACCTGTCCAACGGGACGACGGCGCTGGGCATCGCGGTGGCGCTGGGCGAGATCGACATGCCGGAGCAGGGGCAGGTCATGCGCGACCTGTCGCTGTTCAGCGCGGTCGCCTCGTGCTCCTCGGGCGTGGAGCTGGACCGGGCGCAGATCGTCGTCGTCGGCAACGCGCGCGGGCACGGGGGCGCCTACCGGATCGGTCACTCGGTGATGCGCGATGCCCTGGACCAGGACGGCATCTGGAACGCGATCCGCGACGCCGGCCTGGATCTGCCCGAGCGGCCGCACCCCAGCGACCTCGGCGACCGGCTGGTCAACGTCTTCCTCAAGTGCGAGGCCGACCCGACCGGCTACGTCCGCGGCCGGCGCAACGCGATGCTCGACGACTCCGACGTCTTCTGGCACCGGCAGATCAAGGCGACCGTGGGCGGGGTGGCCGCGTCGGTGACGGGCGACCCGGCGGTGTTCGTGTCGGTGGCGGCGGTGCACCAGGGTCCGTCGGGGGGCGGTCCCGTGGCGGCGATCGTCAAGGCCTGAGACCCGCCGCCCCGTGGTGATCACGGGGGCACTACGGCGGCGCCGACGAGCCTGTGACGAAGGATACGGCGCGCCTCACCGCGGGTGACCGACGGCGACCTACCGTGGCCGCGCACCGCTCGCCGCCGATCCGGTTCCGGTGCTCCCCACCGAGTCGGCCGAGGAGGCGCGCCATGCGCTGGTCGTCTGCCCAGGAGACCACCCTGCCCGGGCCCGGCGTCGTGCCCGCCGGCCGCCCGACCGCGAGCCGGGCGCGCCGGCGGCTCGAGCGCGAGGGCGGGGCAGAGCACGCCGCCCAGCGGGCCGGCGTGCTCGCCCAGGCCAGCCGCGAGGTCTCGGACACGTCCCGGCAGGCAGCGGAGTCCCTCGCCGAGCTGCGCAGCGCGATCGGCGACATCTCGCAGAGCACGACCCACGCCTCGACCGTCGCCGAGGAGGCGGTCCGCGACGCGCAGTCCGTCGACGAGCGGATCGCTGCGCTGCAGGGCGCGACCGGGGCCATCACCGAGATCGTCCGGCTGCTGTCGGCCATCAGCCAGCAGAGCCGGTTCCTGGCGCTCAACGCCTACGTCGAGGCCGCCCGCGCCGGCGAGGTGGGCCGCGGCTTCGCCGTCGTCGCCGACGAGGTCAAGCAGCTCGCCGAGCGCACCGCCCGGGCCGCCGGCGACATCGGCGCCCAGGTGGAGGCGGTGCACCGGGAGACGCGCGCGGCCGTCGACGTCGTCTCGCGGATCACCACGACGCTGGGGTCGATCGCCGCGGCGCAGGACACCGTGGCGGCGGCCGTCGCGCAGCAGCGGGCGGCCACCGACCGGGTCGTCGAGAGCGTCGAGCGGGCGGCCGGTGGGTCGGCCCGGATCACCGAGGCGGTGGCCGCGCTCGCCGACGACCAGCGCGAGGCCTACGTCCGCCGGGCGCTGGCCGTGGCCGAGGACCTGCTGGAGGAGGCGGGCGGCGTGGCGCTGGGCGACGGCCGCCGGCGGCTGACCGTGCGCGACCAGGTCACCGGCGCGACGCGCGCGGTCGAGCTGCCCGACCTGCTCCTCGGCGGTGTGCCGCTGACCCGCGACGACGACCCGCGCCGTCCCGCACCGCTCGTCGACGACGTCGTCGCCCTGGTGGGCGGCAGCTGCACGCTGTTCCAGCGGCTGGACGGCGACGGCAGCATGGTGCGCGCGGCCACGACCGTCGTCACGGCGCAGGGCCGGCGCAACGTGGGCAGCTACATCCCCCGCCGCAACGCCGACGGCAGCGCCAACCCGGTGCTGACCGCCGTCCTAGCCAGGCGGACCTACACCGGTGTGGCGACCGTCGCCGACCGCCCGTACTTCACCGCGTACGAGGGCCTGCACGCGGCCGACGGGGAGCTGGTCGGGATGCTGTACGTCGGGATGCCCCTGGACGCGCTGCCCGGCTGAGCCCGCTCAGACCTCGAACTGCACCCGCGCGATCTCCTCGCAGACCGGGTCGAACTGCTCGCGCCGGATGCGGTTGTGCTCGGCCTCGGCGTCGTACACCCGGTAGGCGTCGGCGTCGACGAAGTCGCTGGTGATGGCGAAGCTCCAGGCGCCGGGGCGCAGGCCGGCGTCCAGGCCGACCCGCACGTCGAGCAACCCCTCCACGGGCAGGGCGACGATGGCGTCGAGCGCCTCCTGGACCTGGGCGAGGTCGGTGCCCGGGCGCACCCGGCCGACGACGACGTTGCGGATCACCGGCCCAGTGTGAGCCTGACCAGCACGAACCTGCGCTCCACGAGGTCGAGGAAGGCCGTCGGGTCGTGGTCGGGCTGCCAGGTGGTGGAGGCCGAGACGAGGACGGTGGCGGCCGCCTGCGCTGTGAGCACGGCTGCGAACGGGTCCCCCGGCCACTGGCGGCGTCCCCGTCCGTCGAGGGCGACCGCGATGTGCTCGTAGGCGGTGCGCGCATGGGCGACCAGCTCGGGGTCCTCCGCCAGCGGACGGCGAGGGTCGCGGTGTGCGGGACGAGGTACTCCCGGCAGACCGCGCCCAGCGCGGCCCCGGGACGCCCGTCCCCGGGGCACCGGGTCCGGTCAGCCGACGACGGTGAGGAAGGCGGGCGGGACGGCGTCGACCAGCCACACGCCGTTCGCCGACCGGGTGAAGACGGCGCCGACTGCCGCCATCCCCGCGGCGTCGACCCGGAGGACGACCGGCCGCCCGTGCCGCGCACCGACCCGGCGCGCGGTGACCTCGTCGGGGCTCAGGTGCACCGCGTGCCGCCGTCCGGGCCGCAGCCCCCCGGCCTCGATGGCCGGGACGTTCCGCTCCGCCGTCCCGTGGAAGAGGACCGGGGGCGGGGTCTGCGCGGCGTAGCCGAGGTCGACGGCGACGCTGTGGCCCTGGCTGGCGCGGATCCGGGTGCCGGTCCCATCGAGGGCGAACCGGCGCTTGTCGTTGGTGGCGACGACGCGCTCCAGCTCGGCCCGGGTCCAGCCGAGGGCGGCGAGCAGGGCGTCGACGTCCGCCCAGCCGGCGGCGTCCAGGGTCAGCCCGACGCTGCCGGGGGCGTGACGGAGCACGTAGGACAGCCGCTTGCTGCGCCGGACGACGTCGCGGGGGTCCACGCCTCGGCGGCTACCCGCCCGGCGCGAGATCTGCACAGTGGTGCCGGTCAGGGCCGTGATGGCCGCCGCTGTGCAGATCTCGCGGGGATCAGCGGGAGTAGTGCTCCACGACCAGCTGCTCCTCACAGACCACCGGCACCTCGTCGCGGTCCGGCACGCGCTCGACGCGGGCCACCAGGTCGGCCAGGCATACCTCGAGGTAGGCCGGCGGGGTGGCGTGCGCACCGGAGGCGGCGACGACGAACGGCTCCTTGGTGCGCGACTTCTCGGCGATCTGCACGAAGTCGCCGGGCTTGAGCCGGTAGGAGGGCCGGTCGACCCGCTTGCCGTTGACCAGCACGTGCTGGTGGGTGACGAACTGGCGCGCCTGGTAGACGGTGCGCGCGAAGCCGGCCCGCAGCACCGTGGCGTCGAGGCGGGACTCGAGGTCCTGGATCAGCGCCTCGCCGGTCTTGCCGCCCGTGCGCCGGGCCCGGTCGAACGCGGCGCGCAGCTGCGTCTCGCTGATGTCGTACTGGGCCCGCAGCCGCTGCTTCTCGCGCAGCCGGGTGGAGTAGTCGCTGTCCTTGCGGCGCTTGCGGCCGTGCTCACCGGGCGGGTACGGGCGGCGCTCGAAGTACTCGACGGCCTTGGGCGTGAGCGGGATGCCGAGGGCGCGGCTGATCCTGACCTTGGGACGCGGGGTGTTCACGGGGCCTCCAATGTTTGGTTAGGCTCACCTTATCCCCCGACGTCGACCCCCGAGGGGCACCCATGACCATCGGACGCCGGACGTCCTCCCCCGTGCACCAGGACCGCACCGCGGACGCCGCCGAGCGGGCCCGCACGGTCGCCACCCGGCCTCTGGCCTCGGTGCAGGCCCTGGGCCTCGGCACCAGCCGGCTGCTGGCCGCGGCGACGCTGGACGCCGGGCGGGTGCTGGTCGTCGTCCCCCGGAGCGGCGGGCTGGCGGCGGCGGTCCGCGAGGCCCCGGAGGGCGACCTGCCGGCGAAGGTGACGGTGACCTCCCGCTCGGTGCAGCCGCTGCGCAACCCGCTGCGGGCGCAGCTGGAGCTGGCCGGGTGGCTGACGCCGGTGCCCACCGAGGACGAGGCCGACCTGGTGCTGGCCTTCGCCGCCGTCCGCCCGGACGACGTCCTGCTCGACGTGGGGCTCACCGCGACTCTGCTGCGCCTCGACCTCGCCGAGGTGCTGCTGCACGAGGGCGGCGGCTGCACCGAGATCACGCCGGAGGACTACGCCGCCGCCCGGCCCGACCCGCTGGGCGCCGCCGAGGACGAGCTGATGAGCGAGCACACCGGTCCGCTGGCCGAGCTGCGCGCCCGGGTGCAGGCGTGGGCCGGCGACGACCCGGTGCACCTGCTGGGGTTGGACCGCCACGGGGTGCTCTTCCGGGTCGAGCCCCGCACCGGCTGCTACGACCTGCGCGTGCCGTTCCCCGCGCCGCTCACGTCGACCGGGGAGCTACCGGGCGCGGTCCGCACGCTGCTGTCCTGCGCCCGCTGAGGCTTCCTCTGTCGCGGCGAGTTGCATGAACTCGTGGTGATCAGCGGCTGATGGCCACGAGTTCGTCGCACTCGACGGGCTCGGAGGTCAGGCCACGCGGGCCTCCGCGGCGAGGGCGGCCAGCGCCTGCTCGAAGCACTCGCGCGGCGGCTGCACCAGCCCGGCGCCGACCTGCCCCGTGCCGGCGACCCGCCCCGCCATCCCGGTGTTGATCTGCGGCAGCCACCCGGTGCGCGCGACGGCGAGGACGTCGATGCCGGTCGGTGAGCCGCGGAAGCCGAGGATCGGCACCTGCATCGCCGGGTTCTCGGCCAGGGTCAGCTGGTACATCCGCTCGGTGGTGGCCAGCGCGTCGGGCACGGTGCCGCCGACGAAGCGGACGATCGCCGGTGCCGCGGCCATGGTGAAGCCGCCGACGCCGTAGGTCTCCATGATCGCGGAGTCGCCGATGTCGGGGTTGGCGTCGTCCGGGCCGTAGTCGCCGAGGAACAGTCCCACCGGGGTGTTGGCCGGGCCGGTGAACCAGCGGTCGCCGGTGCCGGCGGTCTGGATGCCGAACTCGGTCCCGTTGCGGGACATCACGGTCACCATCGTCGAGCCGGGCACGTCCCGCGCGGCGTCGAGGGCCAGCTTCGCCGTCGGCATGCCGAGGTTGAGGAAGAAGTGCTCGTTGCCGCCGATGAAGCGCAGCACCGCCGCGATGTCGGACGACGGCGCGTCCACCTCGACGACCGCCGGTGAGAGCTCGCGCAGGGTCATCAGCGAGCCGGCGCGGTTGCGGTTGTGCCCCTCGTCGCCCATCTGCAGCATCTGCGCGAGCACGGCCTTGACGTCGAGCGGGTCGGCCATCGAGCGCACCGCCGCCTGCAGCACCGGGCCGAGGACGTCGCGCATCCACCGCAGCCGGGCGAGCACCTCGTCGTTGTAGGCGCCCATCCGCAGCACCTTGCCCAGGCCCTCGTTGAGGTTGCAGAACGCCCGCCCGCCGGTGACCGGGTCCTCCAGGCACCACGTCCACATCGACGGCGACGTGACGCCGGCCATCGGACCGACGGCCCGGTGGTGGTGGCACGGGTCGAGCGCGATCCCGCCGGAGGCCAGCAGCCGCTCGGCCTCCTCGACGGTCGAGGCCCACCCCTCGAACAGGCAGGCGCCGATGAGCGCGCCGCGCAGCGGACCGGACGCGTCGTCCCACCCGATCGGCGGGCCGGCGTGCAGCAGCGTGCGGTCTGGCAGGCCGAGCACGTCCCGCGCCGGCCGGACGTCGACCAGGCGGGACCCGGCGGCCATCACCCGCTCGACGGCGGTGCGGTTGGCCGCGGCGCGGCGCCGGTCGAGGGCGAGGGTGGCGAGGTCGGCGGGGTCGCCGAGGCCGGGCGGCCGCCAGTCCACGTCGTGCACGTCGGCGCCCTGGGCGCGCAACGCGTCGGAGAAAACGTCGACGCCCGCGGCGACGACCGTCGGCGTCCCGAAGAGCAGGTCCCTCATCGCGCGGCTCCCAGCAGGTCGAGCGCGTGCCGGGTGGCCTGCGCGTTGGAGGCGAAGACGGCCGCACCGGCCGCGGCGAGGGCGTCGGCCTGGCGCGACCAGCCCTGCGGGTCGGCCTCGGTGCCGACCAGCGCGACGACGGCGGGCAGCCCGGCCGCCCGCAGCGCGGGGACCAGCGACGCAACCGGGTCGGGGTCGGCGCCGTGGCCGAGGACGACGTCCATCAGCACCACCGCGGGCTCGCCGGACGCCGCGATCCGGGCCAGCGCCTCCAGCCGCAGCGTCGGGTCGATCATCGGGTGCGCCCGGCCGACGGTGAGCGCGTCGTCCCCGAAGTCGACGACGACGTGCCCGCGGGCGACCAGGTCCGTCCCGAGGTCGAGCTCGGGGCGCAGCGGGGTGTTGGAGCGGACGTCGCCGAGCACGGGCGCGGCGATGAGCATCGCCTCGTCGGCGAGGGTCCCGCCGGCGAAGAGGCCCTTGAGGACGGCGCCGGGGGCGGCCCCCAGTGCGGCGGGACGCGACGGCCACTCCGGCACCGCGACTCCCATGTCCCGCAGCAGGGCCTCGACCGCGGCGGTGAGGTCGGGGCTCTCCGCCGACAGCGCGGCCGGGTGCACCGGCACGGACAGCTCCGCGGCGGCCTCGGCCACCGCCACCGCCACCGCCGGCGCCGGCGGCTTGGACACCAGCAGCACCCGCTCGGTGGCCGGGTCGGCATCGAAAAGGGCCAGTGCATCGAGCGTGGCCAGCCCGCCGACCGCCTCCGACAGGTCACGGCCGCCGACGCCGAGGACGTGCGAGACCCCGACGCCGGCCGTGTCGAGCAGGCAGGAGACCTGCTGGGCGCCGGTGCCCGACGCGGCGACCAGCCCGACCGGGCCGCGGCGAACCACGTTGGCGAAGCCGAGCGCGAGGCCGGAGACGATCGCCGTCCCGCAGTCGGAGCCCATGACGAGCACGCCGGCGTCGTGCGCGGCGCGCTTGAGCGCCACCTCGTGCTCGACCGGGACGCCGTCGGAGAAGACCAGCACGCTGCGACCGGCGGCGATCGCGTCGGCGGCCTCCGCGACGGCGTACTGCCCCGGGACGCTGACGACGGCGAGCGCCGGGCCGTCGCCGTCGAGCGCGCCGAGCCCGGCGCCGACGGTGCGCAGCGGCACGGTCTGCGCGGGGCCGGCGGCGCGCTCGCGGGCGGCCAGCGCGGCGTCGACGGCGGCGACCGCGGCGGCCAGCGCGTCGTCGTCCACGGCCGAGACGGCGACGAGCAGCTGGTCGGGCGAGGCGCCCTCGGCAGGGGCCAGACCCATGCCCGCGGCGAGCTCGAGGTTCAGCGGCGTGGCCATCGCGACGAGCACCGCGGTGACCCCCTCGCGGGCGCTGACGTCCCGGCTGACCTGCATCAACCGGACCGAGTCGGCGTACACGCCGCTGCGCAGGGAGACGTGCCGTACGCCCGTAGCTGTCACCCCGCGCACCGTACCGGTCGATTACCTCAGCGGTGAGACACCGCGGTAACGACGATTTAGCGCTGAGGTACTTCCGCCGCGTTGCCGGGCGTGTCACATTGGCGCCCGCTGGGAGCCGGGAACGTCCGTCCGGGGGAACCGGCCACGTCCCAGGTGCGGGTCGAGGAGGCGGTCATGGCGTTGGGCTGGAAGCTCTACGGGGACGGCAAGACGCCGCCGTTGGGTGAGGCGGTGGCACCCGACGAGCGGCTCTCCTGGCCGCGCACCGTCGGCATCGGGGCGCAGCACGTCGTCGCCATGTTCGGAGCGACCTTCGTCTTCCCGCTGATCATGGGGCTGGACGCCAACCTGGCGATCATGATGAGCGGCGTCGCGACGATCATCTTCCTGCTCATCGTGAAGAACCGGGTGCCGAGCTACCTGGGCACCAGCGCGGCGTTCGTCGGGGGTGTGGCGGCGATCCGCGCCAACGGTGGCGACTCGAGCGACGTCGTCGGCGCCCTCCTGGTCGCCGGTGTCGTCCTCGCCCTCGTCGGCCTGCTGATCCACGTGGCCGGCCTCAGCGTGATCAACAGGGTGCTGCCGCCCGCCGTCACCGGTGCGGTGGTCATGCTCATCGGCTTCAACCTGGCCCCGGTCGCCGCCGGCGTGTACTGGCCGCAGGACCAGTGGGTGGCGCTGGCGACGATGACGTTCGTCATCGTGGCCTCCCTGGCCCTGCGGGGCTTCCTCGCCCGCATCTCCATCCTGCTCGGGCTGGTCTTCGGCTACCTGCTCTCGGTCCTGCTCGACGTCACCGCCGGGCAGATCACCTCGCCCGACGGCACCGGTGAGGTCGTCACCCGTGACCGGATCAACTTCAACTCCGTCGCCGCCGCCGACTGGTTCGGCCTCCCGGACTTCACCGCGCCGAGCTTCTCCCTGAACTACTCGCTGCTGGTCATCCCCGCTGTCATCGCACTGGTCGCGGAGAACGTCGGCCACGTCAAGGCGGTCGCCGAGATGACCAAGCGCGACCTCGACCCGATGATGGGCCGCGCCGTGATGGCCGATGGTGTCGCGACGGTCGTCGCCACCTCTGTCGGCGGGTCCCCCACCACCACCTACGCCGAGAACATCGGCGTCATGGCCGCCACCCGCGTCTACTCGACGGCGGCCTACTACGTGGCGGCGGTCGTGGCGATCCTGCTGGGCCTGATCCCGAAGTTCGGCGCGCTGATCAACATCGTCCCGGGCGGTGTGCTCGGCGGTATCACCGTCGTCCTCTACGGGATGATCGGCCTGCTCGGCGCCAAGATCTGGAAGGAGAACCGGGTCGACTTCGCCAACCCGGTCAACCTGGTGCCGCTGGCCGCCGGGATCATCATCGGGATCGGCAACGTCACCATCGCGTTCAACGACCAGTACCAGCTCACCGGCATCGCGCTGGGCTCGATCGTCGCCGTCCTGGCCTGGCACGTCGCCCGGGCGCTCGCCCCGGCGGACATGAAGGCCGCGCTGCTCCGCGAGGGCGCCCACCCTGCGGCGGGGACGACGTTCGGCCACGTGCACGGCGACGAGGCCAGCCCCGACCCGTCCTCGGTCGACGAGGTCGGCCGGCCCGGCGTCCCCCGCCGCAGCCCAGGAGAGGGCACGCTGCCCCGGTGAAACCCGCCCCCTTCCGGTACGCCGACCCGCGCTCGGTGCCCGAGGCCCTCGAGGTCCTCGCCGCCGAGGAGGGCGCCAAGGTGCTGGCCGGTGGCCAGTCGCTGCTGCCGCTGCTGTCGATGCGGCTCGCGGCGCCGGCCACGCTGGTCGACCTCAACCGGGTGCCCGGCCTCGACACCGTCGAGGTCGGCGGGGACGGCGTGCGGGTGGGGGCGCTGGTCCGGCACGCCGGGCTGCTGGCGCACGAGGGGGCCGCCCGGGTGCAGCCGCTGCTGGCCCGGGCGACGGCGAACGTCGCCCACCCGGCGATCCGGAACCGGGGGACGACGGTCGGTTCCCTCGCGCACGCCGACCCCGCGGGCGAGATGACGTCGGTGCTCGCGCTGACCGGCGGCTCGGTGACGGTGGCCTCGTCGTCCGGCACCGGCACCGTCGGCTGGCGCGACCTGTTCGTCGGCCCGCTGGAGACCTCGCTGCCGGGCGCCGCCGTCGTCACCTCCGCCTTCTTCCCGGCGCTGCCGCCGCGGTCGGGCACCGCCTTCGCCGAGGTGGCCCGGCGGAAGGGCGACTACGCGGTGTGCGGCGCGGGCGTCGTCGTCACGCTCGACGAGGACCGCCGCGTCACCGCCGTCCGGGCTTCCTACGTCTCGGTGGGCCTGACCCCCGAGGTGCACGACCTCACCGACGCCGTCGCCGGTTCCCCGGTCGAGAAGGCCGACTGGGCCGCGGCCGGCGCGCTGGCCCGCACGCTGGTCGACCCGGACGGCGACCTGCACGCCAGCGCCGACTACCGCCTCCTGCTGGTCGGCGTGCTGACGGAGCGGACGTTGGCCTCTGCCGCCGAGGAAGCCACCGAGAGGACTCCCGCGTGACCGTCTCCGTCGACACCGACCGGACCGTCCGGCTGACCGTGAACGGTGTTCCACGTGAAGCCACCGTGCCGGTGCGGCGGCTGCTGTCCGACGCGCTGCGCCACGACCTCGGGCTGACCGGCACGCACGTCGGCTGCGAGCACGGCGTGTGCGGTGCCTGCACGGTGCTGGTGGACGGCGAACCGGTGCGCTCCTGCCTGGTGCTCGCCGTGCAGGTGGACGGGGCCTCCGTCACGACCGTCGAGGGGCTGGCCCGCGAGGACCACCAGGGCGGGCAGGTGCTGCACCCGGTCCAGGAGGCGTTCCGCGAGTGTCACGCCCTGCAGTGCGGGTTCTGCACGCCGGGCTTCCTGGTGACGATCGCCGCCGGACTCGAGGCGCGGGACGCGTCGGAGGAGCTCACCGAGGAGGAGGTCGACGACCTGGTCGGCGGCAACCTCTGCCGGTGCACCGGCTACGCCAACATCAAGAAGGCCGTGCGCAACGCGGCCGCGACGATGCGGGACGGCGCCGCGTGACCACGAAGCTGTTCGGCGAGCCGGTCCGCCGGCGCGAGGACGCCCGACTGATCACCGGTAGGGGCCGCTACCTCGACGACATCGGCACCGGCGCGCTGGCCGCCGCCTTCGTGCGCAGCCCGCACGCGCACGCCCGCATCGTCGACGTCGACGTGGACGCCGCTCTCGACGTCGAGGGCCTGGTCGCCATCTACACCTACGAAGACCTCACCGGCCCGCTCGCCGAGCCGCTGCCGGTGCTCATCCCGCACCCGCAGCTGACCGCGCCGCGCACCGGCTACCCGCTGGCCAACGGCGAGGTCAACCACGTCGGCGAGCCGGTCGTGATGGTGGTGGCCACCGACCGGTACGTCGCCGAGGACGCCGCCGAGCGGATCGCCGTCACCTACGAGGAGCTGCCCGCCGTCGTCGGGGTGGACGCCGCCCGCGAGGCTCGCTCGTGCGTCCACGAGGAGATCCCGGACAACGTCGCGGCGCGGCACCACCAGGAGACCGGGGACGTCGAGCCGGCGCTGGCCGCTTCGCCGCACACGCTGTCGTTCACCCAGTACGTCGAGCGCAGCGCGGGCATGCCGCTGGAGGGCAAGGGTGTGCACGCGCGGTGGGACGCCGACGACCGCTCGCTGCGGGTGCACACCAGCACCCAGGCCTCGACGTCCGTGCGGGCCGCCATCGCCGCGAAGCTGCAGCTCCCGCTCGACCAGGTGGAGGTCGTCGCCCCGGACGTCGGCGGCGGCTTCGGCGTGAAGATCGTGCACCCGTGGCCCGAGGAGCTGCTGGTGCCGATGGCCGCGATCGTGCTCGGCCGCGAGGTGAAGTGGACCGAGGACCGCCGCGAGCACTTCATCTCCAGCGCCCACGAACGCCAGCAGCGGCAGGAGGTCAGCGTCGGGTTCGACGACGACGGCCGGATCACCGCGCTCGACGTCCACGTCTGGCACGACCACGGCGCCTACACACCCTACGGGATCATCGTGCCGATCATCACCGCGACCCAGCTGGTCGGCCCGTACGTGATCCCCGTGTACCGGGTCGTCGTGGAGAGCGTCTACACGAACACGGTCATCGTGACGCCGTACCGCGGTGCCGGGCGGCCGCAGGGCTGCTTCGCGATGGAGCGGACGATGGACCGCATCGCCGACGTCCTCGGCCTGGACCGGGCCGTCGTCCGCGAGCGCAACCTCATCCAGCCCTCGCAGTTCCCGTACGACCACCACCTGACGTTCCAGGACGGCCGGCCGGTCGTCTACGACTCCGGCGACTACCCGGCGCTGCTCGAGAAGCTCAAGGCGCTGGTCGGGTGGGACGGCGTCGACGCGCTGCGAGACGACGCCGAGGCGCGCGGCAAGCTGCTCGGAGTCGGGATGGCGCTGTACGTGGAGGGCACCGGGCCCGGTCCGTACGAGGGCGGGCACGTGCAGGTGCTGGGCAGTGGCAAGGTGCTGGTGTCGACCGGGCTGACCACGCAGGGCCAGGGGCACGAGACGTCGTTCGCGCAGATCGTCGCCTCCGAGCTCGGGGTGCCCATCGAGGACGTCGAGGTGACCACCGGGGACACCCGCCGGTTCCCGTACGCGGTCGGCACCTTCGCCTCGCGGGCCGCGGTGATGAGCGGCAACGCGATCGCGCTGGCCGCGCGCGGGGTGCGGGCGAAGGCGCTGCGGATCGCCGCGGACGTGCTGGAGGCCGACCCGGGGGACCTGGAGATCGAGGACGGCGTCGTGCAGGTGCGGGGGACGCCGGGGGCCTCGATCCCGCTGCGGACGGTGGCGGTGCTGTCCAACCCGCTGCGGTACGCGTTCGACGAGGCGGCCAAGCAGGCGACGCAGTTCGCGACGCACGACGACACCAAGCCGCCGGTCGCCGAGGGCGACGCCCCGGGGCTGGAGCACCGCGACTACTACTCGCCGCTGCGCTCGACCTTCGCGTCCGGCGCGCACGCGGCGGTGGTGGAGATCGATCCGGCGACGTGGGAGATCGACGTCGTGGACTACGCGGTGGTGCACGACTGCGGCAACGTGGTGAACCCGATGATCGTCGAGGGCCAGGTGCACGGCGGCGTAGCGCAGGGCGTGGGCGGGGCGCTGTACGAGCGGATGGCCTACGACCGTGATGGGCAGCTGCAGAACGCGTCGTTCATGGACTTCCTCATGCCGTACGCCTCCGAGGTGCCCGACATCGTGATCGACCACCAGCAGACGCCGTCGCCGCTGAACCCGCTGGGCATCAAGGGCGCCGGAGAGGCCGGCGTGATCCCGGGGTCGGCGGCGCTGGCGTCGGCTATCGAGGACGCGGTGGGACGGCGGATCACCTCGATGCCGATCTCCCCCACCGAGCTGTACGACCTGGTGCGGGACCCGTCCTCAGAGCGGACCGCGGCGTCGGGCCGCAGGACAGGAGTGGGTGCGTGAACCTCGACGGCTCGGCGGTGCTGCACGGCTCGCCCGAGGCGGTGTGGGAGGCCCTGACGGACCCCGCGGTGCTCGCGCGGACGATCCCGGGGTGCCTGGCGCTGGAGCGGGTCGGCGAGGACTCGTACCGGATGGACGTCTCGGTGGGCGTCGGCGCGGTGAAGGGGACGTACGCGGGCGAGGTGCACCTGACCGACCAGGAGCGGCCGAAGTCCTACGTGATGCACGCGTCCGGGGCGGGGGCGCCGGGTCAGGTGCGGGCGACGGTGACGATCGAGCTGGCGCCGTCCGAGGATTCCTCGACGACGCTGACCTACTCGGCGGACGCGGTGGTGGGCGGGCCGGTGGCAGGCGTGGGCCAGCGGATGATTACCGGAGTTGCCAAGCGGATGGCCGCGCAGTTCTTCACCGCGGTGGACGCCGAACTGACGGGGGTTGCCGCTCCCGCTGAGCCGCGGCCGTCGGCGGCGGCGGCGGTGAGCCAGACGGACGCTGAGGCCCCCGCTGCTCCCCAGCCGCAGGTTTTCGTCGGCCACGCCGGCGTTCCCGCGGGAACGTCCGGCGACCTCCGCACCCTGGCGCTCGGCGCCGCCGGGGGCAGCCTGCTCACCCTGATCGGCGTCCTGGTCGGCTACCGCCTAGGCCGGCGTAAAGGCTGATTGCTTGAGCGCCCGACAGCGCCGGTGTTCTCAGTGAATTTATGCTCTGCGTTGTCGTACGTACGTTCAAGGGAGCGCGCTAGGCATGCAGCCGAGAGCGTGATACATCAGTATGGCAGAGGTGACCCATACGCCCTCAGGCGCCGAAGCCGCCAGTACGGCAAGTTCTGCCGAGACGGCTACACAGAAGCTTGTCCATGACGAGATTACCCAACGGGCAGCGCGCCTGAATGAGAGCTCAGGTCGGATCGACACCAAAGCTACTACTCTACTAGGCTTTTCTCTAGCCTTGGCGACGTTTTTGGGCGCTCAACCAGTTGGCGGATGGTGGAAGATTCCCTCGCTGCTTGCTCTCAGTGCGGCTGCGTACTTCGGGGTGCAATCCATGAGGCCACGAACGTTCAACGACGCGCCCGAGCCACGTCCGCTGATGGAGTTAGTATCCGGTCGCCGAGAACAGGCAGCGCTGGCGCTTATAATCGCCGCCAAAGTACAGGCGTTCGAGGCGAACAAGCGGACCCATAAAAAGAAGGCTGCAGCATGGCGCCGCTCCATGGTGGCGCTTACACTAGGCGTAGCACTTCTCGTGACAGCTTTAATGCTGGGAGGCAAAAATGACACCGGACGAAACGACCCACAGCCAGGCCAGCAACCCGCCTCCACCACCGCCCCCTCCTCCCACCGATGATCAAATTGTCCAGGCATTGATTGGGACAGAAACTAAGGGGGCGGACCCGGCAGTCACCAATCTGGTTGATCGCCTCGTAGGAACTAATGAATTCACGGACAGGGGTCACTCTAGGCCAGAACGGCGATAGCTATCGCCGGAGGGCGACCCCACTCAGCCTGGCCATCAATCCTCGCGGCCTTTAGGCCATGGCATCAGATTGGGTGCTGCACGAGTTGCTCATCACCTGGCGCGGGTCAAGCGCTGAGCGGAAGGCCCAGTCGTTTCCGTTGGGCGTCGATTGCACCCGAGCCGAAATCTTCCCTGCTCAAGGTACTTGCAGGGTCGTATCGAGTTACGGGCCGCAATCTGCGGCCGTGACGTCCAGCGGGATGCCGGTCTCGCGCTCGGAGACCTGCCACAGGACGTCTATCTGCTCCTGCAGGCCGCGCCGGCGCAGGATAGGTCGCCGCACCGCCGGGCCGTGCGAGCCGTACCGCGGCGCGTACAGCTCCCCACCACGAGCTCGCGGGTCTGTCGCGGCGCGCAGCTGCGGCCGGACCCCCTCGAACGGCGACATCCCCGACCGCGCGGTCAACACCTCGAAGAACGCCCCCACCCGGCCGGCGCCGCCCTCGCGCACCGCACGCGCCTGCAGGTCGGTGTTCGTCAGCCCCGGGTGGGCGACCAGGCTCGCCGCCGTCACACCGGCCGCGGCGAACCGCTGCTGAAGGCCCAGGCCGAAGTGCAGGTTCGCCATCTTCGACCGCGCGTAGGCCGACCACGCTCCGTAACCGCGCTCGAGATGCACGTCCGCCGGGTCCAGCCGCCCGGCTCGGTGCCGTGCCGTGCTCGTCACCGTCACCACGCGCGCGGCCGGCGCCCGCAGCAGCGCCGGCAGCAGGTGCGCGGTCAGCGCCCAGTGCCCGAGGTGGTTGACGCCGAACTGCATCTCGAACCCGTCGGCCGTCGTCCACTGCGGCATCGCCATCACCCCGGCGTTGTTCACGAGCAGGTCCACGCGCTCGTGCCGGTCCAGCACGGCTCGCGCGGCGGCCGCCACCGAAGACAGGTCCCCCAGGTCCAGCGGCACCACCTCTAGGGACGCCGAGGGGTGGCTCACCCGGACCCGCTCCTCGGCAGCCGCCGTCTTCACAGAATCCCGGGCAGCCATCACCACGTGCGCACCCGCGCCGGCCAGCGCCAGCGCCGTCTGCAGGCCCAGCCCACCGTTCGCGCCGGTCACCACCGCCGTCCGGCCGGTCAGGTCGGGGATGTCGCGCTCGGTCCAGGCCATCGTCACCTCTCCTGAGTGGGGCGGCCCAGACGCGTCCCGGACTCATCCCGGGCCGCGTCCAGGGCCGCGAGGACGTCCTCGTGAGAGACGTGCGCCGAGTCAGTGTCGTGCGACGCCAACCAGGCGTCCGTCGTCCGCGCGATCAGGTCGGGGATGTCGCGCTCGATCCATGCCATCCACGAGTCCTACCCCGACCGCGCCTCGGCCCGCATCGCGACGGCGGTCAGCAGCTCCCACCGGATGGCCGAGCTGCCCGGCCGGACGGCGAGCCAGTAGAGGCCGAAGCGCCGCCGCGTCCCCGGGTCGGTGGCGGCGATCCGCGTCTCGCAGCTCAGCCGCGTGCCCCCGAGGGCCGGCGTCAGCCGGAACTCCATGCCGACCTTCACCCAGCCGGGCTCGGACCACTCCCGGACCCCGGCCGCGTCCAGCACCGGCGGCCGCTTCCCACCGGTCAGCCGCCAGGGCTGCAGCACACCCCCGAACAGCACGTGCCAGGGCGGGTCGGAGGCCAGCTCCGGGATCGGCACCACGTCGAGGACGGTCCGGTCGAGGCCGCCGCGCCGGCGCCCCCGACCCGCCAGCAGCACCGGCAGGGCACGCACGGCGCCGAGCAGCAGGGACACCGGCAGCGAGGAGAGCTGCAGCCGGTGCAGCTCCTCCCAGACCACGGACGGCGGCGCGTCGATCACCCGCGACTGCCGGGTGACGTGGTCGGCGTCCGGCACCACGTCGTCGAGGTCCATGCCGCTCCTCCCCCAGACCTCAGCCGAGCGCGGCGTACACCGCCCGGGTGTAGGCCGCACTGCGGTCCGAGCCCAGGATGCCCGGCGCCATCCGGTTCATGAGATAGCCGATCGTCAGCCGGCGGTCGAGGTCCATGATGATCATCGACCCGCCCCAGCCGCCCCAGAAGAAGGTCCGCCCCTCGGGCACGTACGGGACGATCGGCGAACCCAGGCAGAAGCCGATCCCGAAGCGGAACGGCGCCTCCAGCACCAGGTCCACGCCGTCGGACTGCTGGTCGAAGACCAGGTCGATCGTCCCCGGTGACAGCAGACCCTCGCCGCCCAGCGACAGCACCCGCATGGCCCGCACCAGGCCGCGCGCGTTCGTGTGCCCGTTGAGCGCGCCCAGGTCCGCCCGCCGCCACTCCGGTGAGTTCGCCGCCTTCGCCGAGGCGACCGGCGCGGTGTACGTCTTGACCATCACCGATTCCGGGTCCAGCTCCCGCGGGTCCTCGGCGGGGCGCGGCGGGGGGACGACGGGTGCGATGCGGTCCCAGTCCCACTTCCGCGCCCCGATCTGCAGGTCCGCGCCCAGCGGCTTGGCGATCTCGTCGGCCACGAACTGCTTGAAGGTGTGCCCGGTGATCCGCCGGATCACCTCACCGACCAGGTGCCCCTGGTTGTTCGCGTGGTAGCCCGACGCCGTCCCCGGCTCCCACCACGGCGCCTGCGCGGCCAGCCGCTCGGTCGCGGTCTGCCAGTCGTACATGTCCCGGATCGAGAACGGGCGCTCCCAGCCGGAGACGCCCGAGGTGTGCGACAGCAGGTGGCGCACCTCGACGTCCTTCTTGCCCTTGGCCGCGAACTCGGGCCAGTAGTCGGCGACCGGCGCGTAGACGTCCAGCTCGCCGCGCTCGACCAGGACCAGCGCGGCCAGCGCCAGGACCGTCTTCGTCGTCGACCAGCCGTTGACGATCGTGTCCTCGGTCCACGGGGTGGTCCGGTCGAGGTCGCGGTACCCGCCCCACAGGTCGACGACGGTCTCCCCGTCGAGGTCGACGGCGATCGACGCCCCGAGCTCGTCGCCGTCCAGACCCTGCTCGAACGCCTCCCGCACGCCGGAGAAGCGGTCGTTGCAGCTGCCGTGCACCTCGGCCATGGAGCCTCCTCGTCGCGGCACGACCCCGGTGTCGCGCCGCGACGATCACACCACGGCCACACCCGTCCCCATGGGGTCGTGAGCCAGTCGAGCACCAGGCGCCGCCGCGCGGTGGGCAGGACAGGAGGGACGACGAGCTCGACGACGGTCAGTGCACGGAACAACGGGTGCGGCCTGCCACTGGTCCGCATCGCCGCCGGCCGAGCCAGGCCATCCAGGAAGGTGGTGACACACAGCGTCCGTCCGCACCCGGCGCCCGTCGAGGCCTGGATCGCGCGCCAGCGACCAGGCCCCAGGCCCCTGCGCTGCCCACCACACCGCGTAGAAGCGCAGCACGCTGTCGTTGCCGGCCACGGTGGGCGCCCCGCCCGGGATGGCGGCTGTCCCCCGGAGCGCCACCGACGTCCCCGTTACCGCCGCCACCGCCCCCACGGCCACCAGGAGTCCTCGGATCAGCCGGGCCGCGCGGTCTGCCGATGTGTCGAGGGAGCGACCTGGCAGCGTCATCCGGGGGAGTCTGGCAGTCCAGGTCCGCGCGCCGACCGTGGGCACCGGGGCGAGGTGGCGGGCGACCTCACCGTCCGCCGACACGCCGGACGAAGCCCCCGGGACCGCTAGGTTCCCGCCATGTTCCGGCCGCGGCGGTCACGCTCGTGGCCCGTGCTGCGCCGGCTCCGCATCCTCTTCCTCCCCGTCCCGGGCCAGGCGCTCGGCCTCCTGCTGCTCGCGGTCGTGCTGGGCAGCGCACTCGTGTCGGTCCCGCTCGTGCCGGCCGCCGCCGAGCAGGGCGCCTGGGAGCGCGAGCGGGCCCGCCAGGACCAGGCCGTCGGCGCCACGCTCTCCTCCTCGACCCAACCGCTGGCCCAGGCGTCCTCACCTGCCCGCATCGCCCGCGCGTCCGCCCTGGACGCCGCGGTCGTTGAGACCATCGAGGCCGAGGGCCTCCCCAGGCCCCTGTCGCTGGTCCGCCTCCGCAACGCGCTGTTCACCGACGTCCCGGACGGCGTGGTGCGCACCCAGCTGGTGGCCAAGACCGGCTGGGAGGACCAGGTCGACCTCCTCGACGGCGAGATCTCCGACCGCGGCGTCGTCGTCCCCGAGCGCCTCGCCGAGCGGGCCGGCGTCGGACCCGGCGACCAGCTCACGGGGCGGTCCAGGGTCGGCGACGGCGCGGCCACCGTGCTCGTCACCGGTGTCTACGCCGAACCGGCCACGCCCCTGCCCGACTTCTGGGCCGCCCAGAGCGCCCTCTTCCAGCCGGGGACCGACCCCGCCACCGGCGAGCCCGTCCCCGCGCCGCCGGTCGTCCTCGCGCCGCAGGACGTCGTCGTCGCCACCGCGGCCGCCGCCGGTCAGGACCTCCTCCTCGAGTGGTCCCTCCCGCTGCAGCCCGGCGCCGGCGTCGACGACGCACGCGCCGCCGCCGACCGGTTCGCGGCGCTGCAGGCCCGGCTGGCCGACCTGGACTCGCCCGTCTCCCGGCTCGCCGTGGTCGAGGGCTTCGACCGGCCGGTGCTGCGCAGCGGCCTGCCCGACGTCCTGGCCGGTGTGGACCGCACGGTCGAGCTGCTCCGCCCGCCGGTGCGCGCCGTGGGGATCGGCGGTGTGGCGGCTGCCCTGGTGCTCGTCGGCGCCTGGGCCGCCCAGCGGGTCCGCCGCCGCGATACCGAGCTGCGCGCCTTGGTCGCGCGCGGGCTCTCCCCCGCCCGCGGCGCCGGGCACGCCGTGCGCGAGGCCCTGCTGCCCGTCCTGGCCGGCGCCGCGCTCGGCGGTGCGGCCGGCGGACTGCTGCTCGCCCTGCGCGGCCCGGCCCCCGGCCTGCCGGCCGGCGCCGTCCCCCAGGCGCTCGCCGTGCTGGGCCTCGGCTGCCTGGCCGCCCTCGTCGCGGTCGGCGCCGTCACCGCCGCGCTCGTCACCCGCCTCGACCAGCTCGGCCGGGGGCCGCTCGCGCACGCCCTGGGCCGCGTCCCTTGGGTCGCCGTCACGGCCGCGGTCGCCGTCGTCACCGCCGTCCCGGCGGTCACCGGCAGCCGGGACGGCGGCCGGCTCGACCTCCTCACCCTCGTCCTGCCCGTGCTGGTCACGGTGGCCGTCGTAGGCGCGCTCACCGCCGTGCTCCCCCGCCTGGCCGATCGGCGCATCGACCGGCTGCCACCCACGGCGTCCCTGGCGCTGCGGCGGGTGCTCGCCGGGCGCGGGGCGGCGCGGCTCGTCGTCGTGACCACGGCGCTGTCTACGGGGCTGGTGCTCTACGCCGGGGCGCTGGCCGGCTCCGCCGACCGCACCCTCGCCGCCAAGGCTGCGGTCAGCACCGGTGGGGACGTCGTCGTGCCGCTGGTCCGCCGGACCACCGAACCCGGCCCGCTGCCCGCCGGCGCGACCCTCGTGGGAACCGAGCGGGGCGTCACGCTGGTCCCCGGTGAGGTGACCGCCGACCTGCTGGTGGTCGAGCCCGACGAGGTCCTCGACGTGCTGCGGTGGGACCGCGCCCTGGCCGACCGGCCGCCGTCGGAGCTGCTCGCGGAGCTGACCGGGTACGACGGCGACCGGGTGCCCGCCCTCCTCGCCGGTCCGGTCCCCGACGCGGTGGCCGCCTCCCCGGAGCTCACGGCCACCTTCTTCAGCTACTACTCCCTGCCGGTGCAGGTCGTCGGCCGGGCCGCGGCCTTCCCCGGGCAGGCCTCCCGCGCACCGCTGCTCGTGGTGCCCTGGGACGCCGTCGGCGCGGCGCTGCAGGCCGCCGACCGCGATCCCCTCCAGGTGTTCGACCGCCAGGTGTGGGCGCCGGGGGAGCCGGCGCCGCTGCTGGCCGCGCTCACCGCGGCCGGGTACGCCTACGACGAGGGCGGCGTGACCACGGCGGGTGCCTTCGCTGCACAGCCGGAGGTGCAGGCCCAGGCGTGGTCGCTGGCCTACCTGCGAGCGGTCGCGCTCGCCGCCGGACTGCTCGGCCTGCTCGGCGTCGCGGTCCACGCGCTCGCCCAGCAGCGGCGGCGCACCGTCGCGGCACTGCTGCTCACCCGCATGGGGCTGCCCCGCAGGTCGGCCCGCGCCGCCACCGCCCTCGAGCTGGGCCTGCTCACCGGCCTGGGCGCCGCGGTCGCCGCAGTGGTGGCCCTACCGGTGTCCGCGCTGGTGATCCGGCTGCTCGACCCCGCACCGGCGCTGCTGCCGGGCGCGTTGTCCGTGGTCCCGTGGAGCAGCATCGTCGCCGTCCTGGGGGGTCTGCTCGCCGTGACCGCGGGCGCCACGCTGCTCGCGAGCCGGTCCGCCCGGACGACGCCGGCCGGGGAGGTGCTGCGCGATGCGCCGTGACGGGAGGCCGGCCGCCGTGTGCGAGGGGCTGGTGCGCATCCACACCGCCCGGAGCGGCCCGGTGCACGCCCTGCGCGGCATCGACGTCGTCATCCCCGCCGGCCGGCTGACGGCGATCACCGGGCCGTCGGGTTCGGGCAAGACCTCGCTGCTGCGCATTCTCGCCGCACTCGACCGGCCCACCGCCGGGAGCGCGGAGGTCGCCGGACACGTCCTCGACGAGCTGTCCGCGCGCCGGCTGCGAGCGGTGCGCCGCCGGCACATCGGCTACGTGTTCGCCCGCCCCAACGCCAACCTGCAGCCGCACCTCACCGGGCGGGAGCACCTCGACCTCGCCGCCCGCTACCGCGGCACCGGCCGGGCCGAGGCCCGCGAACAGGGCGACGCGCTGCTCGACCTGCTGGGGCTGACCCACCGCGCCGGCTCGCTGCCCGGCCGGCTCTCCGGCGGGGAGCAGCAGCGACTCGCCTTCGCCCAGGCCATGGTCGGCCGGCCCGCTCTCGTGGTGGCCGACGAGCCCACCAGCGAGCTGGACTCCGCGACGACGGTCGAGCTGCTCGCCGGCGTCGCCGAGCTCACCCGCTCCGGCACGACGGTCGTCATGGCCACCCACGACCGGCTGGCCGCCGACGCCGCCGACCAGGTCGTGCACCTGCGCTCCGGCACCGTGGCGCACGAGGAGGTGGCCGGACGGCGGCTCGCGGTGGTCGACGGCAGCGGCCGAGTGCAACTGCCCGAGGCAGCGCTGCAGCGGTTCCCGGGGCGCCGCGTCCTGATCGAGGAGACCGCCGACGGCGTCCTGCTGCGGGACCCGTCGTGACGACGGCGCTGCGGGCGAGCCGCTTGGAGAAGACCCACCGTCGCGGCGGGGAGCAGGTGCACGCACTGCGCGGCGTCGGCATCGAGGTCGAGGCCGGCCGGCTGGTCGCGCTGATCGGCCGGTCGGGGTCGGGCAAGACGACGCTGCTCAACTGCCTGCTCGGCTGGGAGCGCCCCGACCGCGGGGAGGTCGAGGTCCCGGGTGTCCGGGACCCGGCCGCCGCGCCGTGGACGACCGTCGCCGTCGTCCCCCAGCGCTTCGGGCTGCTCGACGAGCTCGGCCTCGCGGACAACGTGGCGCTGGCCGCGCGCCTAGCCGGGCTGCCCCGGCCGCGCGAGGCGGCGGTCGAGGCGCTCGGCGAGCTGCGGTTGGCGCACCTGGCGGACCGGCTGCCCGGCGAGGTGTCGCTCGGCGAGCAGCAGCGCACCGCGCTGGCCCGGGCTCTCGTCGTCCGGCCGGCGTTCCTGGTCGCTGACGAGCCCACCGGGCAGCTCGACGAGGAGCTGACCGGCCATGTGCTCACCCGGCTGCGGGTGGCCTGCGCGGCCGGCACGGGGGTGCTGGTCGCCAGTCACGACCCCGCCGTCGTCGCCGCGGCCGACCGGGTGGTCCGGCTGGAGGACGGCCGGCTGGTCGACTAATCCGTGCCACCCCGCGCGGGTGAGACACGACGGGGATGCGGCCGATCCGGCACCGGCACGTGCCTGGGGTGCCGATCAGGAGGACAGGCGGCGATCGACCAGGACGTCCCCGCGGGGGTCTCAGCCCTCCAGCCCCCACGAGACGATCGTCCGCGGGTGGATCCGGATGAGCGCCTCGCCACCCGGCGGCGCCTCGACGGTCTCCGCCAGGCCCTGCAGCGTGACGCACCGCGGACGCCACGGCGGCAGGACGTCGTCCACCACGAACGCCGCCCTGGGGTTGGCCTGCACGTTGCGGTACTTCCGCGTCGACGCGAACCTGCGCCCGCTGACGTCGATGGTCCCCAGCTCAGCGTTGTAGCTCCACCCCACGGGGACGACGTGCGGCTGCCCGGCCGCGTCCGCGGTGGCGAGCCGACCCAGCCGCCGCTCCCCCAGCAGGTACGCCAGCTCGGCGTCGGTGAAGCAGACCGCGGCCACCGGCGCGGTCACCGCTGCACCGCCCTCGGCAGCAGCGGGACCAGCACCAGGGCGACGACCACGTGCAGAGCCAGGAGGACGACGACCGACGCCGTCCCCACCCCCATGGCGACCGGCCCACCCAGCGACAGCAGCAGCACGGCCACCGCGAACGCCCGCCACACCGCCTCCGCGCGCGCGACCGTCCGCACCAGCAGCGCGAGCAGCGCCCACCCGAGGACGCCGGCCACCGCGGCCGCAGCGACGACAGACCCGGGACCCACCGCCTGGGCGGCGCCCTCCGTCCCGCCCCGCAGGTCCACCCCGAGCAGCGGGACGGCGACGGCCCAGGTGAGGACCGCGGCGCCCGCCGCACCCGCAACCGCCAGGGCTGCGGGGCGGACGGCGAGACGACCGCGGGAGCGCAGGCTCGGAGCAGCTGACCTGGTCATGGGACGCACCTCTTCCGGTAGATTCGTTAGCCGCCTAACGAGATGACCGGAAGGTTAGGCGCATAACGATCTGACCGGCAAGAGGGAGCGCCATGGACTTCGCCCGGGCGAAGCGGGTCAACGACGCCGTCCGCTCGCTCGCGATGCGTCACCGTGCCGCCGCGGCGCAGGTGCTCGCCCCGCTCGGGCTGCACCCGGGTCAAGAGGTGCTGCTCCTGGAGCTGTCCGCGCACGGCAGCCGCACCCAGGCCCAGCTGGCGGTGGCCAGCGGCTGCGAGCCGCCGACGATCACCGGCAGCGTGCGCAAGCTGGAGAGTGCCGGGCTCCTCGTCCGCCGCCCGTCCCCCACCGACGGCCGGGTGACCATCGTCGAGCTCTCCGACCGCGGCCGGTCGCTGGTGCCCGCCCTCGAGGCCGCCTGGTGCGAGCTGGCCGAGCGCACGGTGGCCGGCCTGTCCACCGATCCGGACCGGCTCACCGCCTCGCTGGGCGAGATGACCGCGGGCCTCGACCCCGCAACCGCCTGACGACACGCTGAGGGCCCTCCCGGTCAGATCGAGGGGGCCCTCAGCGTGTGTTCGGGGCTCAGCCGGCCTTGCGGGCCTCCAGCGTCGGGTAGTCGGTGTAGCCCTCGGCGCCGGGCGCGTAGAAGAGGTGCGCCTTCGGCTCGTTCTCCGGGTGCTCGCCCTGCCAGCGCTCGACCAGGTCGGGGTTGGCGATCACAGCGCGGCCCACGGCGACGGCGTCGGCGTGGGCGGCCTCGATGAGGCGCACCGCCTCGTCGCGCGTGGTGACCGAGCCGAAGCCGCTGTTGGCGACCAGCGGCCCGCCGAAGCGCTCGCGCAGCTCCTGCACCAGCTCACCGGCCGGCTCGGAGTGCAGCACCGACAGGTAGGCCAGGCCCAGCGGGCGCAGCTGGTCGACCAGCGCCCCGTAGGTGGCCCGGACGTCGTCCCGGTCGGTCTCGTAGGCGTCCTGGATGTTGTGCTCGGGGGAGATCCGCAGGCCGACCTTGCCGGCGCCGATGGCCGCGGCCACCGCGGTCACCACCTGGACAACGAAGCGTGCCCGGTTCGCAGGCGTGCCGCCGTACTCGTCGGCGCGCCGGTTGGACGCCGGCGAGAGGAACTCGTGCAGCAGGTAGCCGTTCGCGCCGTGGATCTCCACGCCGTCCAGCCCGGCCTCGACGGCGCGCCTGGACGCGGACACGAAGTCCTGCAGCGTCTGGCGGGCCTCGTCGACGGTCAGCGCGTGCGGCACCGGGTACGGCTGCTTGCCCTTCTCGGTGTGACCCTCGCCGTCGATCGCGATCGCGCTCGGGGCCACGACGCGGCGGCCACCGTTGACGTCGGGGTGGGTCACCCGGCCGCCGTGCATGACCTGCAGGACGATCCTGCCGCCGCGGGCGTGCACGGCGTCGGCGACGCGGCGCCAGCCCTCGACCTGCTCGTCGGTGACGATGCCGGGCTGGCCGACGAAGGCCTGGCCCCCGTGGTTCGGGTAGGTGCCCTCGGTGATGATCAGCCCGACACCGGCGCGCTGCCGGTAGTGCTCGACGACGAGGTCACCGGGGACGCCGGAGGCGCCGGAGCGCATGCGGGTGAGCGGAGCCATCACGATGCGGTTGGCGAGCTCGATGTCGCCCAGGGTCACAGGAGAGAACAGGTCCACGGGTGGTTGTGACGCCGCGACGGGGGTGTCCCATTCCGGACCGCCACCGTCACGGTGCTCACAGTGCGGCCTGCTGCGGACCGGCCGCCGACGAGCTCTCCCGGGTGACCAGGATGGCCAGCTCGGTCCGGGAGCGGACACCGAGGCGGCGCATCGACGCGGTCAGGTGGCTCTTCACCGTCGCCAGGCTGAGGAACAGCCGGCCGGCGATCTCCTCGTTGCTCAACCCCTGGGCCACCAGCTCGGCGACCTCGCGCTGCCGGTAGGTCAGCCGGTCGAGGGCCCGCGGCTCGAGAGCGGACCGCCGCTGCGGCCCGGACGTCAGGTGGTGCACGAGGTGGCTGGTGGCCGCGGGGTCGAGCGCCGCCTCGTGCCGGGCGAGCGCCCGCACGCCGTCGACGAGCCGCTGCGCCCCCGACCGGCGCGGCAGGAACCCCCGCACCCCGGCCTGCAGGATCTCCACGAGCTCCGGCTCCGACTCCGTCTCCGGCTCGGCGAGCACGAGCACCGCCGTGTTCCGCCGGCACAGGGTGCGCAGCAGCGGGAGCGCGTCACCGGCGACCAGGCCCTGCCGGACGACGACGACCACGGTGCCCTCGCCCTCGGTGGCCTCGAGGGCCTCGGGGAGGTGGGACGTCTCGGCGACGACCGCCATGTCCGGCTCGGCCTCGAGCACGACCCGCAGTCCGATGCGGAACACCTCGCGGTCCTCGCACAGCAGCACGCACACCAGGGTGGTCGGCGAAGGCACCGCGTGCGGGCGGACGGGTGCGGGCCGGGCGTGCCGGGGGCTCGGGATGAGCCCCGCGGCGCCCCGACGGTGGAGACGTGGAAGTTCCGTTCCTGTGCCGACCGCGTCCTGGTCCATGCCGTTCCCCCTGTGTCCGGCCTGGTCAGGCCCCGCCCGACGAGCCGACAGATCCGACACGCGTCCGTCTCCTCCGGACTGTAGCGACTCTAGCCTCAAACCCGCAGGTTGTGTCCAGCCCATTCCCAGCGTCTTCCCAGAAACACCCCGAGAACCCCCTCGAACCCCGAGGCCTCAGCTCCGGGCCGGGCTGAGGCCCCACTCCGAGCCCGGGCCCGCACTGCGGTGCACGTGGATCGCCAGCTGTGTGCGGTCCCTCAGTCCGAGCCGGCGCAGCGCCACCGTGATGTGGCCCTTGACGGTTGCCTTGCTCACCTCCAGGCGGGCGGCGATCTCCGCGTTGGTCAGGCCCTCCGCCACGAGTCCGGCCACCGCCTGCTGCCGGGCGGTCAGCGGTCCGTGGGCCGCCGCCCGGTCCCCGCCGGCCGTCCGCGGCGCGCCGTCCAGGCGGTGCAGCAGCTCCCCGGTGACGCTGGCGTCGAGCACGGTCTCCCCGCGGGCCACCGCTCGCACGCACTCCACCAGCCGCTGGGGGCTGGCGGTGGTGTGCACGTAACCGCGCGCCCCCGCCCGCAGGACGTCGACCAGGTCGCTGCCGGCACCGGCCTCGCCGAGCAGCACGACCCGGATCCCCATCCCGGTCAGCTCGCGCACCAGGTCCTGCAGCAGCGGCCCCTGCCCGTCGAGGCCCACCAGGGTGACGTCCGGCCGGACCATGCCGGCCAGCGACAGCGCCTCGCGGACGCAGTCCGCCTCGGCCACGACGCTGAGCCCGGGGATCCGGCGCAGGACCGTGCGAAGACCGTGGCGCAGGACCTCGTGGTCGTCGCAGATGAGCACCCGGACCGGCGGACCGGCGCTCGACCCGGCCGAGTCGGGGACGGCGTCATCCGGTCCGGTCATACGTGTCAGCTCCGCTCCTGCCCGTCCTGCGTCGGGCCCTGCCGGGTGGGTCCCGGAAGTTAGGCCGCTCCGGTACCCGTCGCCACACCTGTACGCAGGGCAAGGGCGAAACCACCGGCGAGTTCATACCCAGGTCGCGGGTCAGCCCCTACCGCGTGGGGGGTCGTACACCCAGAGGTCGGAGGGGGACGGTCCCCAGGGAGGAACCGACCGCACCCTCCGGACGGTGTCCGTGCTCCTCCGGACGGGCCGGTCGCACGCCACCCGCCCCCTGTGGACGTGCCCCTGAACTGGACCTGTGGCCGATGCCGTAGGTCCCGGCCCCGACCTAGCGTCGTTGCATCCCCGAGCCCCTCCCCCGGGCCGCAGCGACGCTGGGAGTCCCCGTGCACCAGACGATGATCATCGCCAAGATGGCACCGACCGACGCCGACAAGGTGGCCGACATCTTCGGCCGCTACGACGCCACCTCGATGCCCCACGAGATCGGCGTGCGGAACCGCTCGCTGTACCAGTTCCACGGCATCTACGTGCACCTCATCGACTTCGACCGGCCGGCGTCCGAGGCGATGCGCGTCGCCCAGGGCCTGCCGGCCTTCCGCGCCGTGAGCGAGGACCTGCGGCCGTACATCGAGGCCTACGACCCCAACTGGCGCTCACCGCAGGACGCGATGGCCCGTCGCTTCTACCACTGGACGTCGGCCCCGGAGTGAGACCGCTCCGAGCGACTGAGAGGCCGTCATGACACGTTCCTCGACGACCACGGCCGCAGCCGTACAGGCCGCGCCCGACCAGGCCGGATGGGTGTGCTGCCCCGACTGCGGGTGGCTGCTGTACCGCAAGCGGCTCGACCGCAACCTGCACGTCTGCCCGGAGTGCGACCACCACCTGCGGCTGAGCGCGCGGGCCCGGATCGTCCTGCTCACCGACCCGGGCAGCTTCAGCGAAGTCGCGTTCCAGCCGGGCACGCCCGACCCGCTGGCCTTCACCGACCTGCGCGACTACCCCGACCGGCTGGCCGACGCGGCACGGCGCTCCGGCGAGTCGGAGGCCGTCGTGGTCGGCATCGCCCGCATCGGCGGTGCCGAGACGGTCGTCGCGGTCATGGACTTCGCCTTCCTCGGCGGCAGCATGGGCGTCGAGGTCGGCCGGCGGGTGAGCGGCGCCGCGGAGCTGGCCCTCGAGCGCGGTCTGCCCCTGGTCACCGTGTGCGCCAGCGGCGGGGCCCGGATGCAGGAGGGCGTCTTCTCGCTCTTCCAGATGGCCCGGGTCAGCGAGGCGTTCGGCCGGCTCCGCGAGGCCGGCCTGCTCTCGGTGTGCGTCCTCACCGACCCGACCTACGGGGGCGTGTCCGCCTCCTTCGCCACCCTCGCGTCGGTGCTGGTCGGCGAGCGGGGCGCGCACGTCGGCTTCGCCGGGCCGCGCGTGGTCCAGGAGACCATCCGCGCCGAGCTGCCCGACGACTTCCAGACCGCCGAGTTCCTCCTCGCGCACGGCCTGGTCGACCGGGTCGAGAGCCGCGGTGACCTGCGGCCGCTGCTGGTCCGGCTGCTCGCCCTCCACGGGGCCGGCGTCCCCGACGAGGCACCGGACGACGGCGGGGAGGCCTGCGTCGCCGCGAGCGACGTGGAGGAGGCCGACCCGTGGGACGTCGTCCAGCGGGCGCGGGACGTGGACCGGCCGACGACCCTGGACTACCTGCACACGGCGTTCGACGACTTCGTCGAGCTGCACGGCGACCGGTCCTTCGCCGACGACGCCGCCGTGGTGGGCGGGGTCGCCTCGATCGGCGGCCGCACCGTCGTCGTCATCGGCCAGGAGAAGGGCCACACGGTCCGCGAGCGGGTCGCCCGCAACTTCGGGATGCCGCACCCCGAGGGCTACCGCAAGGCGCTGCGGCTGCTCGACCACGCCGAGACCTTCGGGTTCCCGGTCGTCACCCTCGTCGACACCCCCGGCGCCCACCCGGGACCCGAGGCCGAGGAGCGCGGGCAGTCGCACGCGATCGCCGAGACGATCATGCGCAGCAGCCGGCTGCGGGTCCCGGTCGTCTCCGTGGTCACCGGGGAGGGCGGCAGTGGCGGCGCGCTGGCGCTGTGCACCTCCGACCGGCTGCTGGTGCTGGAGAACGCCTACCTGTCGGTCATCAGCCCCGAGGGCTGCGCAGCGATCCTGTGGCGGACGGCGGTGGCCGCACCGACCGCCGCCCGCGCGATGCGGCTGGGCGCGGCCCACCTGCGGGCGTCGGGCATCGCCACCTCGGTGGTGCCCGAGCCCCCGGGCGGTGCCCACACCGACCCGGCCGCGGCCGCCCGCCTGCTGCGGCAGGCCCTGGTCCGCGAGCTCGACGACGTCTGCCGCCTCGACGTGGCGACGCTGATGGACAGCCGGTCCCGACGGCTCGACCGCATCGGCGGGGACGAAGGCCGGACCCTGCAGCCGGTGGAGGGATGACCGTGCACCCCAGCGAGATCTCCCCGCGGATGGGCGCCACGCCGCCACCGGAGCCGGACCAGGGGGCCCGCGACCTGCGCGACGAGGTCGTGGCACTGGCCCGCAGCCTCCCCGGCGGGCTGCGCCGGCTGACCGTGCGCAACGGCGACCGCGCCATCGAGGTCGAGTGGGCCACCGACGCCCCGGGGACCGGCTCCTCCGCGCCCGGAGCCCCGGCGCCCGCCGTGTCGGCCGCCTCCGACGACCGGCCCGACGCGGGCGCGGAGGCGGCCGAGGCGGCAGGGGCGGTCCGCTCCCCCCTCGTCGGCACCTTCTACGCGGCGCCGTCGCCCGGGGCCGACCCGTTCGTCCGCGTCGGCGACGAGGTCGAACCGGGACAGACCGTCGGGATCGTCGAGGCGATGAAGCTGATGAACCCGATCCTCGCCGACGAGGCGGGGGTGGTCGCCGAGGTCCTCGTCGGCGACGCCGAGTCGGTCGAGTACGACCAGGTCCTCATGCGGCTGCGGCCGACGGGGCGGGCCCGGTGATCGGCCGCATGCTCGTCGCCAACCGCGGCGAGATCGCCGTCCGGGTGGCCCGGGCCTGCCGCGAGCTCGGCATCGAGGTCGTCGCCGTCTACTCCACCTCCGACCGGAACTCCGCCGTCGTCGACCTGGCGGACGAGGCCGTGCACATCGGGCCGCCGGCGCCGCGGCGCAGCTACCTGCACGTGGCCAACATCGTGGAGGCGGCCCTGCGCACCGGCGCCGACGCGGTCCACCCCGGCTACGGCTTCCTGTCCGAGGACCCGGACTTCGCCGAGATCTGCGCCGCGGAGGGGCTGACCTTCGTCGGCCCGCCGCCGGCGGTGATGCAGCAGATGGGCAACAAGGCGACCGCGCGCCGGCTCATGGCCGACGCCGGCCTGCCGCTGCTGCCGGGCGTCGTCGAACCGGTGGGCAGCGTCGACGAGGCCCGGGAGGTCGCCGCGCGGATCGGCTACCCGCTGATCATCAAGGCGGCGGCCGGCGGCGGCGGGCGGGGCATGACCGTCGTCCGCGAGGCGGCGGACCTGGCCGACGCGTTCACCACCACCCGCGCCACCGCCCGCGCGGTCTTCCGCGACCCCGCCGTCTACCTCGAGCGCCACCTCGCCCGGGCGCGGCACGTGGAGGTGCAGATCCTCTGCGACACCCACGGCAACGGCGTCTCCCTCGGCGAGCGGGACTGCTCGCTGCAGCGGCGGCACCAGAAGCTCCTCGAGGAGGGGCCGGCCGGCCACCTCAGCCCCGAGCAGCGCGCGGAGCTCGGCCGGCTGGCGGTGCACGGCGCGCTGTCGGTGGGCTACACCGGCGCCGGGACGATGGAGTTCCTGGTCGACGGGTCCGGGTCGGCCTACTTCATGGAGATGAACGCCCGGATCCAGGTCGAGCACCCGGTCACCGAGCTGCTCACCGGCGTGGACCTCGTCCGCGAGCAGATCCTGGTCTCCGCCGGCCGGCGCCTGCAGCTGACCCAGGCCGACGTCGTCCCCCGCGGTGCGGCCATCGAGTGCCGGATCAACGCCGAGGACCCCACCCGGGGCTTCGCCCCGGCACCCGGCCGGCTCGACGTCCTGCAGGTGCCTAACGGGCCGTGGACCCGGTTCGACACCGGCTACCGGCAGGGCGACACCGTCCCCCCGGACTACGACTCGCTGCTCGGCAAGCTCGTCGTCTGGGCCCCCGATCGGGAACAGGCCATCCGCCGGATGGACCGCGCCCTGGCCGAGCTGCGGGTCGAGGGCCCCGGCGTGCACACCACCGTCGCGCTGCACCGGGCCCTGTTGCGGGACCCCGACGTCACCGCCGACCGCCACGACGTCCAGTTCCTCGACCGGCAGCTGCCCGAGGTGCTCGCCCGTGCCGCGTCGCTCGCCGACGCCCCGGAACCGGGCCTCCCGGCCGCCCGCGGCTCCCTGTCGCTCGTCCAGACCCCGGCTGCAGAAGCGCAGCCGGACTCCACCCCACCGGAAGGACCGACACCGTGCCCGACACGACCTTCACTCTCAGCGACCTCATGAACCTGCTCAGCGAGAAGGCGGGGCTGCCCAGGACGTCGCACACGACGGACCCGGACGCCCACTTCGCCGACATCGGCCTGGACTCGCTGGCCTTCCTGTCCATGCAGACCGAGCTGCAGGACCGCTTCGGCACCGAGATGCCCGATGACAGCCCGGACCACTACACGCTCGGCCAGATCGTCGAGCACGTCGACGCCGCCCAGAAGTCCGCCGGGATGGCCTGAGAGCCGAAGGACCCCCCTGCCCCCACCACTCGTAGAAGGACCCCGTCCTCCTCACCGCTCGCAGGCTCGCGGCGAGCCTCCGGACGGGGCCGGAGGCCGTCACATCCGTCGACATCCCAGGAGGGACCCCCGTGAGCAGCACTGTCGAGCCGGGCACCGCCACCGCCGGGCACACGGACAACTCGATCTACATCGACGCCCCGATCGACCACGTCTGGGCGATGACCAACGACCTGCCGTCGTGGCCGGACCTGTTCACCGAGTACGCCGAGGTGGAGATCCTCGCCTCGACCGAGAACTGGTTCCGGTTCCGGCTCAAGATGCACCCGGACGAGAGCGGGCGGGTCTGGAGCTGGGTCTCCGAGCGCACGCTCGACGAGGCGGCCCACGAGGTGCGCGCCCGGCGGGTGGAGCCCGGCCCCTTCGAGTTCATGGACATCCGGTGGAACTACGCCCCGGAGGGGTCCGGCACCCGGATGCGCTGGGTGCAGGACTTCCGGATGCGCCCGGAGGCCCCCATCGACACCGAGGGGATGACCCGGCGGATCGACGCCAACAGCAAGGTACAGATGGGGATCATCAAGGACAAGGTGGAGGCGGCGGCCGCCGCCCGGTCCGGGGAGCCGGCGACGTGACCGGCACCGCCGTCGTCCTCGCCGGGGAGGCCGGCGTCCGGGCCGGCGCGGTCGACGCCTGGCTCGAGGACGCGGCGGCCCGCGCGGTGGTCGACGAGGCCTCCGCGGTGGTGGGGCGCGACGTGGCCACGTGGTGGCGCGACCCGCTCAACCTCTGCTGCGACACCACGGCCGCCCACGTCGAGGTCGTGGTCAGCGGGATCGCCGGCTACCGCAGCCTGACCGAGCGTGGCCTGCGGCCGGTCGTCGTCGCCGGGCACGGAGTCGGCGAGTACGCCGCCCTGGTGGCCGCCGGCGCGCTCCCCCTGGACCAGGTCGTGGAGCTGGTCCACTGGCGCGCCGAGCTGCTGTCGCTGTCGCCGCGCCCGTCCTGCGCGGGCATGGCGGCCGTCGTCGGACCCGGCGCCGGCGAGGTGGCCCGCGCGGTCGTCGAGGACGTGGGCGACACCGGGGCGCTGGCGGTCGCGGCGGTCGACGGGCCGTCCCAGGTCCTGCTCGCCGGCGGCTGCGAGGCGCTGGCGCGGGCACGGGAGACCGTGCTCGCCGCCGGGCTGGAACTGGTCCGGCTGCCCGGGCGCACCGCCTGCCACGGCCCGCTCGTCGCGCCGGTCGCCCGGCACCTCGGCGCCGCCTTCGCCGACCTCGAGTGGTCCGAGCCGGACGTGCCCGTCGTCCCCAACGCCGACGGCCGGCCGACGCGGGACCCCGAGCAGCTCGCCCGCTGCCTGCGCGCCCACCTCACCTCGCCCGTGCAGTGGGAGGCCACCTCCCGCGCGCTGGTCGAGGCCGGGGCGACCGAGGTCGTCGAGGTGGCTGCCGTCCCGGTCCTGGGGCCCCTCATCCGCCAGGTCCACCCCGACCTCCCGGTGCACCTCGCCGCCGGGCCCGGGACACCGCTCCCGACCACACCCCTGGAGCCCGCTCCCGCGGTGCCCGTCCACACCGGAGGAGAGACATGACCACCATCCAGCACCCCCCGTCGGCCAAGGTGCGCTGCGGACCCACCGTCCACCGCGCCGACACGCCCCCGAACCGCCGGCGCGGCGGCGACATCCGCGTCCTGCTGTCGCCGGCCAGCGTCGGCTCCACCGCCGGGTTCATGGGCACCCTCACCCTCGAGCCCGGCGAGGTCGTCACCGAGCACTGGCACCCGTACTCGGAGGAGTTCCTCTACTGCCAGAGCGGGGACGTCCTGGTGACCCTGGACGGCGAGGAGCGGCGGCTGACCGGCGAGTCCGCCGTCCACATCCCGATCGGGGTGCGGCACCGCATCGTCAACGACTCCGCGACGACGGCCACCTTCGTCTTCCTCTGCGGCCCGCTGGCGCCGCGACCGGAGCTGGGCCACGTCGACACCGAGCCGTCGCCGGGCGTGCGGTGAGCGCCTCTCGACGGCGGGTCGTCATCACCGGGATCGGCGTGGTCGCACCCGGGTCCATGGGCCGCGAGGGCTTCTGGGAAATGATCACCGCCGGCCGGACGGCGACCCGCCGGATCACCTTCTTCGACCCGAGCCGCTTCCGGTCGCAGGTGGCCGCCGAGGTGGACTTCGACGGCCGGAAGCTGGGCCTCACCGCCCAGGAGGTGCACCGCAACGACCGCTTCGTGCAGTTCGCGCTGGTGGCGGCGGACGAGGCGGTCGCCGACAGCGGGCTGCGCATGGGGGTCGGCGGTGCCCCGGACGCGCCGGAGCCCGAGCGGGTCGGGGTCACCATCGGCAGCGCCGTCGGGGCCACGACCCGGCTGGAGGACGAGTACGTCCAGGTCAGCGACGCCGGCAAGCACTGGCTGGTCGACCCCCGCTACGCCTCCCGGTTCCTCCACCAGGCCCTGGTGCCCAGCTGCGCGGCCACCGAGGTGGCCGTGCGGTTCCGGGCGCAGGGCCCGGGGACGGTGGTGTCCACCGGTTGCACGTCGGGCATCGACGCGGTCGGCTACGGCAGCCAGCTGATCGAGGACGGCGACGCCGACGTGGTGCTCGCCGGTGCCAGCGACGCGCCGATCTCGCCGATCTCGATGGCCTGCTTCGACACCATCCGGGCGACGACGGGCAACAACGCCGACCCGGAGCACGCCTCCAAGCCCTTCGACGCCCGCCGCGACGGCTTCGTCATGGGTGAGGGCTCGGCGGTGATGGTCCTGGAGGAGCTGGAGCACGCCCAGCGGCGGGGCGCGGAGATCTACTGCGAGGTCACCGGCTACGCCAACCGCTGCAACGCCTTCCACATGACCGGCCTGCGTCCGGACGGCGTGGAGATGTCCGAGGCCCTGGACCAGGCACTGGCCCAGGGGCGGATCGACGGCAGCGAGGTCGGCTACGTCAACGCCCACGGGTCGGGGACCAAGCAGAACGACCGGCACGAGACCGCCGCGGTCAAGCTGAGCCTCGGCGAGGCCGCCTACAGCGTGCCGATGAGCTCGCTCAAGTCGATGGTGGGGCACTCGCTGGGCGCCATCGGCTCGATCGAGATCGCCGCCACCGCGCTCGCCGTGCAGCGGCAGGTCGTCCCGCCGACGGCCAACTACGAGGTGCCCGACCCCGAGTGCGACCTGGACTACGTCCCCAAGACCGCCCGCGACCACAAGGTCGACGTCGCCGTCTCGGTGGGCAGTGGGTTCGGCGGTTTCCAGTCGGCCATCGTGCTGGCCAAGCCCGATCGGAGGCCCGCATGACCGAAACGACCGTCATCAACGACGAGGGCGTGGTCACCGAGGTGGCCGGCTACGCCCGGGACACCGCCCCCGAGGGCCGGGCGATCACCGCACCCCCGCGCGGGACCACCCGGCTGCTGGTCACCGGCATCGGCGTCGTCGCCCCCACCGGCGTCGGCGTCGAGGAACACTGGCGGTCCCTGCTGCGCGGGGAGCTGGCGGTGCGCCCCATCGAGGGCTTCGACGCCTCGCGGTACGGGGTGACCGTCGCCGGGCAGGTGCGCGACTTCGACCCCGAGCAGTACGTCGTGCCACAGCTCAAGGTGCAGACCGACCGGTGGTCGTGGATGTCGCTGGCCGCGGCGACGCTGGCCGCCGAGGACGCCGGCTACATCCCGCCGGAGGAGGCCTACGCCACCTCGGTGTTCCTCGCCGCCGGCTCCGGCGGCAACGAGTTCAGCCAGCACGAGATCCAGGGGCTGTGGGCCAAGGGCCCCCGGTCGGTGGGCGCCTACCAGTCCATCGCCTGGTTCTACGCGGCCAGCACCGGCCAGGTGTCGATCCGCGACGGCTACAAGGGCCCCTCCGGCGTGGTCGTCAGCGAGGGCGCCGGCGGGCTGGACAGCATCGGCTGGGCGCGGCGGGTGGCGCGCCGCGGCACCCCGGCCGTGCTGGTGGGCGGCACCGAGGCCGGCGTGACGCCGTACGCGCTGCTGTGCCAGGTCACCAGCGGGCGGCTGTCCACCGCCCCGCGCCCGGAGGACGCCTACAAGCCCTTCGACGAGCGGGCCAACGGCCACGCCATCGGCGAGGGCGGCGCGATCCTGCTGCTCGAGGAGGCCGACGCCGCACGAGCCCGTGGTGCGCAGCGCGTGTGGGGCGAGGTGATCGGCTACGGCGCCACCCACGACGCCCACCACCACGAGGACCCGGCACCCGACGCGACCCAGTACACGCGCGCGATCCGGCTCGCGCTGGCCGACGCCGGCGTGGCGCCGGAGGAGGTGGGCCTGGTGGTCGCCGACGGCGCCGGCGTCCCCGAGCTCGATGCGTTGGAGGCGCAGGCGATCACCGCGGTGTTCGGCGAGCGCGGCGTACCGGTGACCGCGCCGTCGTCCTGGACCGGCCGGCTCATGGCCGGCGGGTCGGCGCTCAACGTGGCGACCGCCCTGCTCGCCATGCGCGACGGGGTGCTGCCCGCCACCGGCAACGTCAACCGGCCGGTGGCGGAGTACGGGCTGGACCTGGTGCTCGAGAACCGCGAGCGCGACCTCGACGTCGTCGTCGTCCTCGCCCGGGGCTTCGGGGGCTTCAACAGCGCCCTCGTCCTGCGCCGGTACGAGGAGGAGGAGTCGGGATGACGACCGTCCCGCCGACGGGGGTGCGCACCGTGCTGCGGATGCGCACCCGAGAGGGCTGCGAGGCGGAGTTCGAGGCCGCCTGGCGCCGGGCCGCCGCCGAGATCAGCCGGGTGCCGGGCAACCTGCGCCAAGAGCTGATCCGCGACGCCGACGACCCCCGTACCTTCCTCATCACCAGCGACTGGACCGACCGGGCCGCGGTCGACGAGTTCGGCCGCAGCAGCGCCCGCGAGACGCTGACCGAGGCGTTGCGCGACCTCCGCGAGGACGCGGCCCGCAACACCTACGAGGTGCTGGCCACCGTCCCGGGCGTGCAGGGGACGGCATGACGGCGGCGCCGGAGGGCGGCGGTCGGGCGGCGGTGCGGACCCTCCTGCGGATGCGCGCGCAGGAGGGCTGCGAGGCGGAGTTCGAGGCCGCCTGGCGCCGGGCCGCCGCCGAGATCAGCCGGGTGCCGGGCAACCTGCGCCAGGAGCTGATGCGCGACGAGGGCGACCCGCGCTGGTTCGCCATCGTCAGCGACTGGACCGACCGGGCGTCGGTGGACGCCTTCGGGCGCAGCGAGGCCCGGGAGACGCTCACCGAGGCACTGCGCGACCTGCGCGAGGACGCCACCCGCTCGACGTTCACCGTGCTGGCGACGGTGGACGCCGAGCGGCCCCGGCCGGTGCGCATCGACTTCTCCACCAGCGTCAAGCCGGGCGAGCAGGTGGCCTTCGAGCGCGCGTACACGACGGTCACCGAGCGGATCGGGGACTCGCGCGGGTACGTGCGCGAGGAGCTGCTGCGGGACGACAGCGGCCTGCGCTACCACATCTTCGCGGAATGGGAGTCCGAGGACGACTTCGTGCAGTGGGTCGAGGACCCCTCCCACATGGCGGCCGGCGCCCCGCTGGCCCGGTGGCACTCGGTGGAGTTCCGGCGTGAGGTGCTGGAGATCCGCCGGCGGCCCGACGCGGACGCCGACTTCCCGCCGCTGGACTCGCCCGGCGGGGACGTCGAGGTGGAGCGGGTGCGCGTCGACTCCGCCGTCGCCGTCGAGCCCTGGGAGCAGGAGGCCTTCGAGCTCGCCTACCTCGCCGCCGCGCAGCTCGCCCGCAGCGCCCCCGGCCACGCGCGCGAGGAGCTGCTGCGCGAGCCCGACGGGCGGCGCTACCACGTCGTCGCCGAGTGGGACTCCGAGCGGCACTTCACCGACTGGACGGCGGAGCCGGCGAACTGGGTCGCCGGCCCGCTCGGCCGGTGGCTGGCGAGGGGTGAGGACCGCAGGGTCTTCGCGCTGCGCGTGCGACCGGTGCCGCCAGCGGAGACCGCCGCGGCCGGGACGCTGCCCGCGCAGCAGCCGGCCGCCGTCGACGCCGTCGTCCCCGACGGCGTGCCCGTGGCGCCGGAGCCGGACCTGGAGGTGGTGGCCGGTCAGCCGGTGCAGCTGTCCGCAGAACAGGCCGCCGGCACCGAGCCGGCCCTCACCAGCACGGTGCCCAGCGCCAGCGTGCAGGAGTTCGTCGAGAAGCCGGACGACCAGCACGCCCCCGCCGCGGCGGCGCTGCCGGCCCCGGCGGCGGACGTCGCCGCGCGGCCCGGTCGGGCGGTCGAGGTGCTCGTCGTCGGCGCCGGCCCGGCCGGCCTGACCCACGCGATCGAGCTGGCCCGCCGCGGCATCGCCGTCCGCGTCGTGGACAAGCGACCCCAGGCGTCCACCCAGGCGGACAAGGCGATCGGCATCCACTGCCGGACGATGGAGATCTGGGAGGACCAGGGCATCGTCACCGAGGCGATGGACGCCGGGATCTGGCTGTACGGCCAGACGGTGTTCGTCAACGGCGAGCAGACCCACCAGGTCGACTGGGCCGGCCTCGACGAGCTGCCCTACGCCCACCTCGGGCTGCCGCAGTACGACACCGAGCGCATCCTCGGCGCCAAGCTGGCCTCCCTCGGCGTGGTCGTCGAACGCGGGGTCGAGCTGGTCGGCTTCACCCAGGACGACGAGGGCGTCACCGCGCAGCTGCGGCACGGCTCCGGCGAGGGGGAGACCACCCGGGCGCAGTACCTGGTCGGCTGCGACGGGGCGCACAGCGCCGTCCGCTCCGGGCTGGGGCTGGCCTTCGAGGGCGGGCTGTCGATGTTCCCGCAGCTGTTCATGCTCGGGGACGTCGACGTCGACTGGGACCTGCCGGCCGGGCACCTGGTGCGCTTCGTGCGCATCGAGAACGGCGACGACTTCACCGGGATGCTCGTCTGCGTCCCCCTCAAGGGCCGCAACCGCTACCGGATCGCGACCCTGGCCCCCCAGCGGTGGCAGGACGCGGTCGGCTCCGGCGTCGTCCCGCCCGGGTTCTGGCAGGAGTACGAGCCGCCGACGCTGGCCGACATGCAGGCCGCGATCGACGACCTGGGTCCGCCCGGGACGACGGCGAGCAACCTGCGCTGGTCGTCGATCTTCCGGATCAAGCACGGCATCGTCGACCGCTACCGCGAGGGGCGGGTCTTCGTCGCCGGCGACGCCGCGCACCTGCACCCGCCGGCCGGCGGGCAGGGGATGAACACCGGCATCCAGGACGCCTGGAACCTCGGCTGGAAGCTCGCCCTCGCCGTGCGGAGGGAGGCCGCGCCCGGGCTGCTGGACAGCTACGACGCCGAGCGCCGTCCCGCCGGGAAGATGATCGTGGACCGGGCCGTGGCCATCGCGTTCACCGACGAGATGGACATGGAGGACGAGAAGGCCCAGTTCCTGCTCGAGATGCAGATGACCATGAACTACGCCGGCAGCCCGCTGGTCGGCGAGGGGCCCGGCGGGGAGGCCTTCCCGGCCGGTCCGGAGCCCGGCCACCGGGCGCCGGACGTGCAGGGCCTGCGGCGCTTCGGCGTGGGCCACCCGCTGCGGCTGTTCGACCTCACCCGCGGCACCCGCTCCACGCTGCTGCTGCACGCCGACGCCACCGCGTCGGAGGAGCAGGTGTCGGACCTGGAGAAGCTGGCCGTCGCCGTGCGGCAGCAGACCCGCGGCGAGGTGGGGGCCTACCTCGTCGCCGCTCCCGAGGCCCGGGTGCCGCTCCTCGTCGACCTGCCCGTCGTCCGCGACGCCGAGGGCACCTTCGCCGCCGCCTACGGCACCGCGGGCGCGGGGACGGCGGCCTACCTGGTCCGCCCCGACGGTCACGTCGGCTTCCGCGGTCGCCCCCTGGACGAGGACGCCCTCCTCGACCACCTGGCCGGGGTCTTCGCGCAGTGACCGGACCCCACCCCCACGACCACCCCCACCCGAGGGAGACCCCATGACGCAGACCGCACCCGCGAGCTCCGGGACGAGCGACGACGTCGTCCCCGGCGGGGAGATCTACACGCCGGAGTTCCGCGCCGACCCCTACCCGGTCTACGCCCGGCTGCGCGCCGAGCGGCCGGTGGTCAAGGTGCGGACGCCGCGCTTCGACTCGTTCCTGGTCACCCGCTACGACGACGCCCGGCAGGCGCTGTCGGACCCGCGGCTGTCCAAGGACCTCTACCGCGCCGGGGACACCTACCTGGCGGTGTTCGGCGAGAAGGCACGGCAGATCAACACCAACATGCTCAACTCCGACCCGCCGGAGCACAGCCGGCTGCGGCGCCTGGTGACGCAGGCGTTCACCCCGCGGCGCATCGAGGCGATGCGGCCCCGGGTGGAGGAGATCGTCGAGGGCCTGCTGGACCGCATCGCGCCGCGTGGCGCCACCGACTTCGTGGACGACTTCGCCCTCCGGCTGCCGCTGGCGGTTATCGGCGACCTGCTCGGGATCCCCGAGGCCGACCACGAGGAAATCCTGGCCGGCACCCAGGTCATCCGGACCGTCGGCACCGGTGGACGCAGCCCCCAGGAGGACCGGGCCGCGATCGGGCAGGCCCAGGAGCGGCTGCACGCCTACTTCACCGGCCTGGTGGCGGCCAAGCGCCGCGATCCCGGCGAGGACCTGGTGAGCGCGCTGATCACCGCCCGCGACGGGGACGGGCGGCTGTCGGAGGCAGAGCTGGTGAGCACCTGCTTCCTGCTGTTGTTCGCCGGCTACCAGACCACCTCGGACTTCCTCGGCAACGCCGTGGTCGCGCTGCTGACCCACCCCGAGGAGATGGAGAAGCTGCTCGCCGACCCCGACCTGGTGCCCGACGCCGTGGAGGAGCTGCTGCGCTTCGACGGGTCGGTCCCGGTGTCGAGCTTCCGGTTCGCGACCGAGGACCTCGAGATCGGCGGCGTGCCCATCCCGGCCGGCTCGATCGTCACGGTCGTGCTCAGCTCGGCCAACCACGACCCGGAGCTGGTCGCGGACCCGGACGCGCTCGACCTGACCCGCGGCGACACCCAGCACATGTCCTTCGGCCACGGCGTCCACTACTGCCTGGGCACCGCCCTCGCCCGGCTGGAGGCCACGACCGCACTGCGGCGGATCCTCGTCCGCCTGCCCGACCTGCGCCTCGACGTCCCCGTCGAGGAGCTGCAGTGGCTCCCCGCCGCCTCGGCCTTCCGCGGGCTCCTCGAGCTGCCGCTGCGCTTCACCCCCACTCCCACCCCCGGAGGCACGCGATGACCCAGACGACCCCGTCGGCCGACCCTGCGGCCGACGCCTCGACGACCCCCACGGAACAGCCCTGGGCGAACGACACCGTCGAGTTCGCGAACACCGCCTCGGCGCCCGCGTCCTGGTACTCGGGCACCTGGCGCCCGTTCCGCAACGTCATCGTCTGCCGGATGGTCCCCGGCAGCGAGGACAAGGTCGGACCGGTGTTCGCCTACTACGACCGGACCACCCGGCCGCAGGACCTCGGGGTCGTCGGGCGGGTCCTGCTCTCGTACGAGGGCCTGTACCTGCACGTCATCGAGCGCAAGGAGGACCCGGAGGTCTCCGGCCAGCGCCGGGGGCTGCCCGCCTTCCAGGCGATCGCCGAGGCCATCGCCCCGTACGTGACCCCGTACCCGAGCTACTGGCAGAACCCGTCGCACTCGGTGGCGAAGCACTTCTATACGTGGGTGCCCGAGGGCGAGGTCTCCCCCGACCGGGAGATGACCGTCATCGTCCAGCGGATGCGGCCGGGCAGCGAGGAGGACATCGCCCGGGTGTTCGCCGAGTCCGACGCGGGTGGGCTGCCGACGGAGACCGGCGTCACCGGCCGTTGGCTGTACTCGATGGAGGACGTGTTCGTACACCTCCTGGAGCAGGACCGGGTCAAGGCGGCGGCCGTGCGGGAGAACCACGAGTCGATGCGGCCGGCCTTCGCGAAGGTCATGGCGGATCTGGCGCCCTACGTCAGCCCGTACCGCCCGGAGACGTGGCAGAGCCCGCGCGACTCGGTGGCCCGGGTGTTCCACCGCTGGACCGCTCCGGACTGGAAGCCGGAGGACTGACGATGAGTCTGCGAGGGTTCTCGGCGGTCATCTTCCTGGTGGACGACGTGGCCGCGGCCACGGCCTGGTACACCGAGTTCCTGGGCCACGCGCCCGTGTTCACCCGGCCCGGGCCGGGTGGCCGCGCCATCTACGCCAAGTTCGTCATCGGCGACCACCAGGGCGAGCTGGCCCTCGCGGACGGCAGCCGGGCTCCCGTGGGCAGGGCGGCCGGGCCGGGCGGCGCGATCGTGCACTGGCGCGTCGACGACGTGGCGGGCACCCTCAACCGTCTCCTGACGATGGGTGCGCAGGAGTACACGCCGATCACGCCGCACGGGCCGTTCGTCACCGCGGTCGTCGTCGACCCCTTCGGCAACCTGCTCGGCCTGCAGGGCGTCCTGGCCGTCCCGCACTACACCGACGACCACCTCGCCGTCACGAAGGCGACCTGAGCGCGGACGACACACCCCCGGGGCCCTGCCCCGGGGGTGCGTCCGCCTGCCCGGACACCGTTCCCGGCGTGTCGTCGGCGCGTCGCCGGCCAGCCCTGATGAATCGACGCCCGGCCGTTGTCACGAAATGGTCACGGCCCTACGGTCGCTGCGTCCGGCCGGTCGACTCCTCCCCGACCGGGGAGGCCGCGCCGGATGCCGCCGAGTCGCACCCACTCCGTGGGCGCGAGCCGGGGACCCACCTGCACCACCGGGGTGAGTCCCGCCCCCGGACACCTCCGGGGGCGGGTAGGGCACTCCCAGCCCGAACCCGTCAGCTCACCTGGTAGGCGGCCCGGGGAGAACGGAGCACCACCGCGCCCGGGGCCTCAGCGCCCCGCGCCCGCAGGCCTGGGACCGTCGCGCTCCCGCCTGTCCGCCACCAGGAACCAGCCGTCGCACGGCGCCCGCCCCGTCCTCCGACGGGAGCCTGCCGGACCGAGCCCGCCGTCCGGCCGGTGCCGGACACCCGGCTGCCGACCCTGCACGTCCAGGCCCTCGTGCCGCAGCTCATCCCGTACGACCCGCCACCGGCGCGCCGTCGGTCGTCGACGCGCGCCTCCGCGAGCCCGAACCAGGAGACTGCCCGATGCACGCACACAGCCAGACCACCCGCCGCACGCTGCACCTGCTGACCGCCGTGGGTGCCATGACGCTCACGCTCACCTTCGCCGGGCAGTCGATCGCCCAGGCCGACGAGCACCGCGGGGGTGCGTCCCCCACCTGGGACGGTCAGCGGGGGGACGGTGACCGTCCCCGGTGGGACGACGACGCGGCCGAGGCTGCTCCGGCACCGGCACCGGCACCGGCTCCGGCACCGGCACCTGCTCCGGCACCGGCACCGGCACCGGCACCCGAGCCTGCGCCCGCACCCACCGGTACCGGGAAGCAGGCCTACAAGGACTACGCGGCGGCCGAGGTGGACGACGCCACCCAGTTCGACTGCCTCGACGCGCTGTGGGAGGCCGAGAGCAACTGGACCCCGGCCGCGCAGAACCCGACGAGCACGGCGTACGGCATCGCCCAGTTCCTGAACGGGACCTGGGCGGGCACCGGCATCGCCAAGACGTCCGACCCGTTCCGGCAGATCGACGCCGGCCTGGTCTACATCGAGAACCGGTACGGCAGCGCCTGCGCCGCGTGGGACTTCCACCAGGCCAACAACTGGTACTGACGCACCCGCAGTGCGGTGGCGGCCCCTGCCCCCCGCCGCGAGCGTGCGAGCGGCGGGGCAGGGGGTCCTCCCTCAGGCGGGAACGGTCTGCATTGCCTCGGCGGTCAGCTCGACCGAGCGCAGCCGGCCCTCCACCCCGGGGAACTGGTGGGCGACGATCAGCTCGTCGGCGTCGGCCTCGCGCGCAAAGCCGGTCAGGTACTCGCGCACCTCGGCCGGGGTGCCGACGGCGGTGTGGGTCAGCATCGTGTCGACGTGCAGCCCGGCGCCGCCGTCGAGCAGCAGCTGCGCCTCGTCGTCCGACATCTGCCGGCCCCGGCCGAACAGGCCGACGGCCAGCCGCCGCCGGGCCGCGGTGACCGCCTCCTCCGCCGCCTCGCGGCTGTCGGCCGCCACCGCGTTGACCCCGGCGATGACGTACGGGCGGTCGAGCTGGGCCGAGGGCTTGAACTCGCGCCGGTAGGCCTCCACCGCGGGCTCCAGCATCGCCGGCGCGAAGTGCGAGGCGAAGGCGTACGGCAGGCCCAGCGCGGCGGCGAGCGTCGCGCCGAACATCGACGAGCCCAGGATGTACAGCGGGACGTTGGTGCCCTTCCCGGGGACGGCGTCGACGCCGGGCACCCGGGTCTCGCCGGCCAGGTAGCCCTGCAGCTCGAGTACGTCCTGCGGGAAGCGGTCGGCCGATCGGGGGTCGCGGCGCAGCGCGTACACCGTGTTCTGGTCCGAGCCCGGCGCCCGGCCCAACCCCAGGTCGATCCGGCCCGGGTGCACCGCCTCGAGGGTGCCGAACTGCTCGGCGATGGTCAGCGGCGAGTGGTTGGGCAGCATGACGCCGCCGGCGCCGAGGCGGATCGACGACGTGTGCGCGGCGACGTGCGCGATCAGCACGCTGGTCGCCGAGGAGGCGATCGTCGGCATGTTGTGGTGCTCGGCGTACCAGACGCGGCGGTAGCCGGACTGCTCCGCGCGCTGGGCCAGCGCGACGCTGGCCGCGATGCTCTCGCCCGGCGTCTGGCCCCTCGAGATCGGCGCCAGGTCGAGGACGGACAACGGGATGCTCATGTGCTCTCAGACCTCTCAGCTGGTGTTGTCCTGCGCAACCACCGGCGTGGCTGCGACCTTCCCTCTCTCCGACGGGTGAGGGCGCTGCAGCTTCCGTCCCGGACGGTCGATGACCGTGCAGGACGAGAGGAGGCAGTTGATGCGCAGGAAGCGTTCGGCCGCCGACCAGCAGATCGCCGACCTGCTGGTCACCGCGAAGAAGTCGCTGGACCTGAGTGTCGCCTTCCTCAGCCGCCTGGACGGCACCACCCAGCACCTGGAGGTCGTCAAGACCGCGGTGCCGGTGCTGGTCCAGGAGGGCGCGAAGGTGCGCCAGGACACCTCAATCTGCCAGGCCATCCTCGACGGCAGGCTGCCCGCGGTCATCCCCGACGTCACGAAGTACCCCGAGGCCATGAAGCTGCCCTCGGCGCGCATCCCGCGCATCCGCAGCTACGTCTCCACCCCCGTGCACCTGTCCGACGGCAGCCTCTACGGCACCTTCTGCGCGTTCGGCTTCCGGTCGGACAAGGAGCTCGGCAAGCGCGACCTGGCGCTGGTGAAGGTGCTCGCCTCCGCGGCGGCCGTCATCGTCGAGCCCGAGGTCCGCGACCAGGAGCGGCGCACCGAGATCGAGGGCCGGCTCGACCCGGTGGTCGCCGACGGCGGCCCCGTCGTCCTGCTGCAGCCGATCGTCGACCTAGCCACCGGCGGCCGGGTGGGCGCCGAGGCGCTCTCCCGCTTCCCCGCCGAGTGGGGCCGCACGCCCGACGTCGTCTTCGCCGAGGCGCACAGCGTCGGCATGGGCCACGCCCTGGAACTGCAGGCCCTCGAGCGCGCCGCCGAGCACCTCGACCGCGTCGCCGGCTACGTGGCGATGAACGTCTCCCCGGCCACCGTGCTCACCCCCGCCTGCGGGGAGCTGCTGGGCCGGCTGCCGCTGGACCGCGTCGTCCTGGAGCTCACCGAGCACGACGAGGTCGAGGACTACGACGTCCTCCTCGCCACCCTGGCGCCGTTCCGCGCCGCCGGCCTGCGACTGGCCATCGACGACGTCGGGGCCGGCTTCTCCAGCCTGCGGCACATCGTGGTGACCTCCCCCGACGTCATCAAGCTCGACCGCAGCATCGCCGCCGGCGTGGCCGGCGACCACGTGCTCGCCACCCTGGTCGGCTCGCTGGTCACCTTCGCGCACGGCTCCGGTGCGCGGGTGGTCGCCGAGGGGGTGGAGACGGCGGACGACGCCGCAGCGCTGCGGACACTGGGTGTCGACCTCGGCCAGGGCTGGCACTTCGGTCGGCCGGGCCCGCCCGAGGCGCTCGCCGTCCCGGTGCCGCGGACGCCGGCCGACGACGCTGCCCCGGAACCGGTGCTCAGCCGCTGACGGCGTCCTCGTACTCGGCGCCCATCGCGCCGGTCTCCACCTCGCCGCCCCGGCGGTAGGTGCACAGCAGCACGCCGGTCGGCGTGGCCGCCGACGAGGTCAGCCGCCATGACCACGCGATCGCGCCGTCGCCGAACAGCCGCTTGCCCTGCCCGAGCACCACCGGCGCCACCACCAGGCGGAGCTCGTCCACCAGGTCCGCGCGCAGCAGCGTCTGCACCAGGCCGGGCGAGCCGTGCACCTGCAGCTCGCCGCCGTCGCGGTCCCGCAGCGCGCGCACCGCGTCGACGACGTCCCCCTCCAGCAGCCGCGCGCCGGACCAGTCGAGGGAGGTCAGCGTGCGGGAGGCGACGTGCTTGGTGCGGGTGTTCAGCGCCTCGGCGACCGGGTCGTCCTCGGTCGGCGCCTGGGGCCAGGCCGCGGCGAAGATCTCGTAGGTCCCGCGGCCCAGCAGGAAGTCCTCGACGCCGGCGAACCAGGCGTCCATCTGCGCCCCGAGGGTGTCGTCGAAGAAGGGCACCAGCCAGCCGCCGTGCGCGAAGCCCCCGGCGGTGTCCTCGTCGGGGCCGCCCGGGGCCTGCACGACCCCGTCGAGCGTCGTGAACTCGGTGACGACGAGCGGTCGCACGATGGTCCTCCTCGGTTCCCGGCCGCCCCGGCCGGCGGCCTCTGCTCGTAGGACGGGTCGCGCGCCCGATCCTCATCGGCGTCGCCGGCAACCCCCGGACCGGGGGGACCGAGAACCCCGGAGAGTGCCGGCTCCGGTGGCGGTGCGTGACGGCGCGGCGGGCGGCCCCCAGCCCTGGGGAGTGGCGGACGGCGTCAACGGGGGGTGCCCTCCCCCTCCGTGGCGGCCAGTGTCGGTCCAGCTCGACGGGGGCCGGGCTCATCCGCCCTCGCACGTCCACGGGACAACGGGGGTTGTCATGAAGCGCACTGCCAGCCTGATCGCCACAGGAGCCCTGAGTCTCGGCTCCTTCGCCGTGCTCGGCACGGTCGCACCGGGAATCGCCTCGGCGAGCGGCTGCGGGGTCACCCCGCTCGACCTGGCCGGGCTCGAGGGGGCCTTCACCGGGGCGCTCACCGGCGTGGGCGAGGGAGCGACCGCGGAGATGCGGACGGACGGGCTGCGCCTCACGATGCCGTCGGCCGAGGCCGACCCGCAGAGCGCCGCCTACGCCTCCTACTTCATGGACGGCCTCGAGATCCCGCTGGCCGACGCCACCGCGCAGTCGAACGTCGACCTCGACACCACGCTCGCCCCGGGCCAGCCCGTCGGCAACCACCCGACGTACGAGCTGTACGTCGACCTCGACGGGCCGGCGGGCGACGACCCCGCCCAGGCCATCCTCGTGTACTGGGAGCCGGAGGCCGGCGAGCCGACCGACCTCTGGTGGAGCGCGCTGGGCCCGCTGGCCGAGCTCGACTCCGAGAGCAGCGAGGAGGCCACCCTCGTCGAGATCAGCGCCGCCTACCCCGACGCGACGGTGACCAGCCTCGGCTTCCAGCTCCTCTACCAGCCGGGCGCCGACGTGGTGGTCCACGGCCTGACCTTCGGCTGCAACGAGTTCCGGTTCGGCTCCGGCGCGGGCACCGGCCCGGGCGGCGACCCCGGTGGTGACCCCGGTGGCAACCCGGGTGGCAACCCCGGTGGTGGCCCGGCCAACCAGGCGCCGATCGCCGCCGTCACGACCACCAGCACCGGCGCGACCTTCACCTTCTCCGCGGCCGGGTCGGCCGACAGCGACGGCGCGGTCACCGGTTTCACGTGGAGCTTCGGCGACGGCTCCACGCCCGCCACCGGCGAGCAGGTGGTGCACGAGTACGCCGCCCCCGGCACCTACACCGTCACGCTGACCGTCACCGACGACGACGGCGCGTCCACCACGACCAGCCGCCAGGTCGTCGTCCCGGCGACCGACCCCACGGACCCGACGGACCCGCCCGCGCCGACCGAGTACGGCACCCCGCTGCCCGACACCGGTGCCGACGTCCTGGGTCTGGCCGCGGTCGGCGGTCTGGTCCTCGCCGGCGGGGGCGCCGGACTGGTGGTGAGCCGTCGCCGCAGGGCCGGCTCCGCGTCCTGACCGTGGCCTCCCGCGTCCCGCCCGCCGGCACCCGGCGGGCGGGACGCGCCATCGGACAGGGGGACCGATGACCCGCACGATCATCCGCGGGCTCTCCGAGCTCGCGGTCACCGCCGGCGCGGTGCTGCTGCTCTTCGTGGTCTACGAGGTGTGGGTGACCGACCTCTGGAGCGACCGGGCGCAGGACCAGGTGGCCGAGGAGCTCCGTGAGGACTGGACGTCCGGGACGCCGGTGCCGGAGCCCGACCCCGGGCAGGCCTTCGCCTTCCTCCACGTCCCGCGCTTCGGCGAGGACTGGACCCGCGCCGTGGTCGAGGGGACCGACCCGGACGAGCTCGAGGACGGCCCCGGCCACTACGCCGGCTCGGCGATGCCCGGCGAGCAGGGCAACTTCGCCATGGCCGGCCACCGCGTCGGCCGCGGCAGCCCGTTCATCGCCCTGGACGTCCTCCGGCCAGGCGACCCCGTCGTCGTGGAGACCGTGGACGCCTGGCACGTCTACCGGGTGACGACGACGACCGTCGTCGACCCGAGCGAGAGCAGCGTGGTCGCCCCCACGCCGGGCGGAGCGGCCAACAGCGAGGCGACCGGGGCCTTCCTGACGATGACCACCTGCCACCCGAAGTTCTCCACCCGGGAGCGGCTCGTCGTCCACGGGCAGCTCGAGGCCTCGGTCGGCAAGGACGTGGCCCCGGACGGCCCCGCCGCCCTCGAGGAGGTCTGAGCCGTGTACGCCTGGATCTGGCGCCACCTGCCCGGCCCGCTCGCGGTGCGGGGGACGACGGCACTCCTGCTGGTCCTCGCCACGACAGCGCTGCTGCTGTTCGCCGTCTTCCCCGCGCTGGACGGTCTGTGGGAGCCGCGGCCCTAGGCCGCCACCGGCACGCCCCGGTCGCCGGCGGCCACCAGCGCGGCGTACCGGCCGTCGCGGGCGACCAGCTCGTCGTGCGTGCCGCTCTCGGCCACCCGGCCGGCGTCGAGGACGGCGATCCGGTCGGCGTGCCGCACGGTCGACAGCCGGTGGGCGATGGTGATCGTCGTCCGGCCCCGGCTGGCCTCGTCGAGCGCGGCCTGCACCGCCCGCTCGGTGCCGGTGTCCAGCGCGCTGGTGGCCTCGTCGAGCACCAGCACCCGCGGGTCGCGCAGCAGCGTTCGGGCGATGGCCAGCCGCTGCTTCTCCCCGCCGGAGAAGCGGTGCCCGCGGGCGCCGACGACGGTGTCGTAGCCGTCGGGCAGCGCGGCGATGGCCTCGTGGACCTGGGCGCGGCGGGCGGCGTCCTCGATCTCGGCATCGGTCGCGTCGGGCCGGGCGTGCCGCAGGTTCTCCCGCACCGTCGTGTGCAGCAGGTAGGTCTCCTGCGCGACGACGCCGACCACCCGCGACAGCGTGGCCAGCGAGAGATCGCGCAGGTCGATGCCGTCGACGGTGACCCGGCCGGCGGTCGGGTCGGCCAGGCGGGCGACCAACGAGGCCAGCGTGCTCTTGCCCGAGCCGGTCTCCCCCACCAGCGCCAGCGTCGTCCCGGCGGGGACGACGAGGTCGACGCCGTCCAGCGCCGGCCGGTGGCCGTCGGGGTAGGTGAAGGACACGCCCTCCAGCCGCACCTCACCGCGCACGTCGGCCGGGTCCAGCGGCACCGGGTCGGCCGGGTCGTCGACCTCCACCGGCAGGTCGAGGTACTCGAACACCCGGCTGAACAGCGCCATCGACGCGGTGACCTGCACGCCGACGTCGAGCAGGCCCATCAGCGGGCGGAACAGCGTGCCCTGCAGCGCGGTGAAGGCGACCAGCGTGCCGATCGTCATCCCTCCGGAAGTCGCCGGCAGGCCCGCGGCCAGGTAGATCAGCGCCGGGATGCCGGCGAAGACGATGCTCATCGTGGCCATCCGCCACCGCCCGGCCAGCTGCGCTCGGACCTCGAGGCCGACCAGGTCCTGGGAGGTGTCGGCGAAGCGGCGGGACTGGGCGGGCCCGGCACCGAGGGTCTTGCCCAGCAGCACGCCGCTGACGGAGAGCCCCTCCTCCACCTGCGCGTGCATGTCGGCCAGGTGCCGCTGGCGCTGCGCCGTGACCGTGCGGCGCATCTGCGCGACCTTGCGGGTCAGCAGCACCGCGGGCGGCAGGACGACCAGCGAGAGCAGCGACAGCCGCCAGGACAGCGCCACCATCGCCGCGACCGTGCCGACGACCGTGGTCGCGTTGGACGCCAGCGACGTCGCCGTCGAGGTCACCACCGACTGCATGCCGGCGATGTCGTGGGTGAGCCGCGACTGCACCTCCCCGCCACGTGTGCGGGTGAAGAAGCCCAGCGACTGTCGTTGCAGGTGGGTGAACACCGCCGTCCGCAGGCCGTGCATGACCCGCTGGCCGACCGTCGTCGACAGCCAGGTCTGCACCACGCCGAGGACGGCGGTGGTGGCGGCCACGGCGAGCATGCCGAGGACCGCCCGGACGAGCAGGCGCACGTCCTGCCGCGGCAGCGCCTCGTCGATGACCAGCCGGACGAGGAACGGCGTCGCCAGCGCCACCAGGGAGGAGGCGACGATGAGCACCACGACCGTGGTGACCTGCCAGCGGAAGGGTGCGAACAGCGCGGTCACCCGGCGCAGCGGCACCGGGTTGCGCTCGAGCTGGGCGCGGTCCGCAGGGTCGACGGTGCGCCCCGGGCGACCGCCGCCCGGTCCTCTGGTGTCGGCGATGGCGACCACCTCCTCAGTACTGAGGCTACCTCACCATGAGGGAACCTGACGGTCGCCGGTAGGATCCCCGCATGCCGGAGGACGACGACGAGGCGCTGGGCGAGCTGCTCGTGCGGGCCGCCCGCGGGCAGCGCCGGCGGTGGCGGGACACGCTGGCGCCCTGGGACCTCTCCCCGCACCACGCCCGCGCGCTGCGCGTCGTCACCGACCGCGCCGGCATGCGGCTGTCCGACCTGGCGGAGGCGCTGCACATCGCCCCGCGCTCGGCCACCGAGGTCGCCGACGCGCTGCAGGCCCGCGGCCTGGTAGAGCGCACGCCGGACCCGACCGACCGGCGGGCGGTGGTGCTCACGCCGACCGCCGGGGGACGCCTGGTGCAGCAGGAGATCGCCGCCGCCCGGGCCGCCGACAACCGCGACCTGTTCGCCCGCCTCGACGCCGCCGACCGTGCCACCCTGGCCCGGATCCTGCGCACCCTCGCCGACTGAAGCCGGTCCTGCGGTCTCCCGCACGCTCCTGCGGCACTGCAGCACCGCAGGAGCGGTGACAGCACCGCAGGAGCCGGACCGCACGTCGCACGTCCCACAGCGTCCGGTCGCGGTGCCACGATCGGCACGTGATCGAGCCGGTACACCCCGACGAGCTGCGCGTGTCGGACCCCGAACGGGCCGCCGTCCAGGAGAGGCTGCGCCGCGCCGTCGCCGCAGGCCAACTCGACCTGCACGAGTTCGACACCCGCGTGCAGTCGGCCTGGGCCGCCCGTACCCGCGGCGAGCTGTCGCGGATCACCCGCGACCTGCCCGAGCCCCCGCCCGAGCCGCCGTCCCCGCCGCCGCTGGGCCGGTGGTTCTCCGACGACGACGGCACCGCGATGCGGGTGCTGATGATCGTCTGGGCGAGCATCGCCGCGGTGAACCTGGTGGTCTGGGGGCTGGTGACGGTCACCAGCGAGGGCGACACCTACCCGTGGTGGATCTGGCTGAGCGTCCCCGGTGCCGCCCTGCTCGTCCTGTACGTGGTGGGCATCGGCCGTCCGAGGCGCTGACGCGGTGCCCGCGACCCTCACCCGCCGCCAGGTGCTCGACCTGCGGGTGCACGTCCAGCAGCTCGACCGTGCCTCCGGCGACCTGGCCGACACCGCCGTCCTCGACCTCGGCGTGCAGGACACCGGGACGGACGGCGGGCGGTGGGCGCTCGCGCTGCGCGGCGTCGACGTGGCGGCGCTGAGAGGCGACGAGCTGGCCACGGTGTGGACGATCCGCGGCGCCCCGCACCTGTACCGGCGGGCCGACCTGCCCGGGGTCGCCGCGGCCACCGCGCCGTTCTCCGACGCGGACGCCGGCAAGCGCATCTTCGACGCGGCCAAGCCGCTCAAGGCCGCGGGGATCAGCAACCTCGAGGGCCTGGACGTCGTGGCCGCGACCATGCGGTCGGTGGTGACCGCCCCGATGGTCAAGGGCGAGATGTCCGGGCGGCTGACCGAGCTGCTGCCCGAGCCCTACCTGCGGTTCTGCCGGCCGTGCGACGCCACGCACGTCCACGAGATGCCGTTCCGGCTGGCCGCGCTGCGCGCCGGGCTGGAGCTGGAGCCGGGCACCTCGCCGCCGGTGCTGCGCCCGGTGCCCGGTCTGGCGCCCGTCGACACGGTGCCCCAGCGGCTCGACGTCGTGCGCGGGTACCTGCGGCTGCTCGGCCCGGCCACCCCCAAGCTGGTTGCCGGCTACCTCGACGCGCCGGTCAGGGACGTGCAGGCCCGCTGGCCGGAGGACGCCGTCGAGGTCCCGGTGGGCGGCGAGCGGCGCTGGCTGCTCGCCGAGGACGCCTCCAGGGTCGCCGACGTGCCACCAGCGACCGGGGTGATCCTGCTCGGCCCGTTCGACCTGTTCCTGCAGGCCCGCGACCGGCCGCTCCTGGTGGACGACCCGGCCCGGGCCAAGGCGCTGTGGCCGGTGCTCGGCCGGCCCGGCGCGGTGCTGGCGGACGGCGAGGTCGCGGGCACCTGGCGGCCCCGCAAGGCCGGCTCGTCGCTGACCGTGGCGGTCGAGCTGTGGACGCCGCTGACGCGGGAGGCGGTCACCGAGGCCGCCGAGCGGCTGGCCGCCTTCCGCGGGGTGGCCCTGAAGGCGGTGCAGGTCAGCGACTGACCCGCGGAGCCGCCCGGCCACGGACCTCGGCCACGGTGGTGACGGGGTTCGACAGCGTGCCGATCTCCTCGACGACGACGTCCACGACGTCCCCCGGCCGCAGGGTGAACTCCAGGCCCGGCACGAGGCCGGTGCCGGTGGAGAGCACCGCGCCGGCGGGGAAGTCCTGGGCGCGGAACAGGCACTCGACCAGCTCGTCGACCGTCCGGCGCATGCGGGCGGTCGACGTCGTGCCCTCGAAGACGGTCGCGCCGTCGCGCAGCACCGCCACGGAGACGTCCAGCCGCGACCAGTCGGGCACCTCCCAGGCCGGCCGGATGCCGGTCGCGAGCGCACAGCTGCCCGCGTAGACCTTGGCCTGCGGCAGGTACAGCGGGTTCTCCCCCTCGATGTCGCGTGAGGAGACGTCGTCGCAGACCGTGTACCCGAGGACCTCGCCGGTCGCCGTGACGACCACGGCGAGCTCCGGTTCGGGCACGGTGACCGAGCAGTCCGGCCGCACGGCGATCGGCTCGCCGTCGGTCACCACCCGCCACGCGACCGACTTGAAGAAGAGCTCCGGGCGGTCGGCGGCGTAGACGCGGCTGTAGACGTCCTGCGTCCGGCTCTCCTCCACGCGCGCGTCCATGGACCGCTCGTACGTCACGCCGGACGCCCACACCTCGGTCAGCCCGTCGACCGGCGGCAGCAGCCGCACGTCCGCGACCGGCACGCCGGGCTCACCCGCGGCGGCCAGGACCCGGTCCCGTGCCGCGGCCAGGGACTGCCCGAGCAGCTCGGCCATGCTGCCCACCCCGGGGACCGGGCGCACGACGTCGTCCGACCGGACGCCGACCTGTGGCACCCCGTCCGCCAGGTGCCGGACGAGGTGCGTCACCGCGCCAGCCACTGCCGCACCTCCTCGTCGTGCTGCCCCAGCAGCGGGGGCGCCGCGTGCCGGGCCCGCCCACGCGGACGGCCGTCGAGTGTCTCGAGCTGCAGCGGCGGCCCGGGGAGCTGCACCCGGCCGAGCGTAGGGTGCTGCACCTCGATCAGCAGCCCGGGAGCGAGGTCCGCGCCCGGGTGTGGACGTCATCGCGCGTCCGCACCTCGCCGCCGGGACACCGGACCAGACGGAGGTCGCAGCGTGACCGCATCGATGCAGGAGCTGGCCGCCCAGCTGCCCGAGGGGGTCCTCGTCACCGACGAGGCGACCACCGAGGCCTACCGGTTCGACAGCGCCAGCTCATGCCCGGCGGGCAGGCCGCTGGGCGTCGTCCGGCCGACGACCACCGAGCAGGTCCAGGCGGTCCTGCGCTGGGCGACCCGCCACCGGGTCCCGGTGGTGCCGCAGGGCGCCCGCACGGGACTCTCCGGCGCGGCCAACGCGGTGGACGGCGCACTGCTGCTCTCCCTGGTGCGCATGGACCGCATCCTCGCCGTCGACGAGGTCGACCAGGTCGCCGTCGTCCAGCCGGGCGTGGTCAACGCCGACCTGTCCCGCGCGGTGGCCGACGTCGGGCTGTTCTACCCCCCCGACCCGTCGTCCTGGGAGATGTCGACGATCGGCGGCAACCTGGCCACCAACGCCGGCGGGCTGTGCTGCGTCAAGTACGGCGTCACGGCCGACTTCGTCCGCGGCTTGGAGGTGGTCCTGGCCGACGGCGAGGTGGTGCGGACCGGACGGCGTACCGCGAAGGGCGTGGCCGGCTACGACCTGACCCGGCTGGTGGTGGGGTCCGAGGGCACCCTCGGGGTGATCACCGAGGCGACGCTGGCCCTGCGGCCCGCACCCGAGCCGGCGCTCACCATGGCCGCGGTGTTCGACCGGACGACCGACGCCATGACCGCGGTCACCCGGATCATGGCCTCGGGTCTGCGGCCCTCACTCATGGAGTTCCTCGACCGCGCCTCCCTGCGTGCGATCCAGGCCTACCGCGACATGGGCCTGCCCGTGGACGCGGAGGCCATGCTGATCACCCAGTCCGACCGCGGCCCGCTGGCCGCCTCCGACGTCGCGGCGATGGGGGCGATCTGCGCGGAGTTCGGCGCCGCCGAGGTCGCCGTGGCCGAGGACGCGGCGGAGTCGGCGATGCTGCTGCAGGCGCGGCGACTGGTGGGCCCGGCGGTCGAGGAGCTCGGCGTGACGCTGGTCGACGACGTCGCCGTCCCGCGGGCCCGGCTGGTCGACCTGCTGCTCGGCATGGAGAAGATCACCGCCGACACCGGCGTGCTGGTCGTCTGCCCGGGGCACATCGGCGACGGCAACATGCACCCGACCGTGGTCTTCGAGCGCGGGAACGAGGGAGCCGCGGCACGGGCCCAGGAGGCGTTCGACGCGATCATGCGGCTGGCACTGGACCTCGGCGGCACGATCACCGGCGAGCACGGGGTCGGCGTCCTGAAGCGGGCGTGGCTGCGGGAGGAGCTCGGCGAGACCTCCTACGGCCTGCAGCGGCAGATCAAGGAGGTCTTCGACCCGCTCGGCATCCTGAACCCCGGCAAGGTGCTCTGACCCCGTGGCGCCGGCGGCCGTCGAGACTGGCCGCCTCCCGTGGGGTACTTACTCGAGAACGTCCACATCGACTGAGGGAGAGGCCATGACCGGTCCTGACGACGCCTTCCTGGCTCCTGACGACGCGCTGCGCGGCTTCGACGACGACAGCGACGTCGAGTCCGGCACGGGCGACGGCGAACGCCCCGGGGCGGACGACGTCGAACGCCCGAACCCCGCCGGCGCCGCGGTCGAGGACGCCGGCCGCTCGGCCGGCTCCCTCCAGGACGGGACCGAGGAGCGGTAGCCCCGGCGACACGTCCTCCGGCGGGCCCGCAGGTCGGCGGCCCGCCGGCCTGGCAGGTGCCCGCATGACCGCGCACCCGCCGTCGGCCGCCGTGCGGACGGCGCTGGGTGCGTCGCTGGCCGTCGTCCTGTTCCTCGCCACCCTCGGCAGCGTCGGCGCCGGCTTCGGCGTGATGACCGACTGCACCAACACCCACGACTGCACCTCGACCGGGTGCGCGCCGTGCCGGGCGGCGAACGCCTGGCTGACCGCCGGGTGGCTGGTCCAGGTCGGGCTGCTGCTGGCCGGGGTGGTGCTCGTGGTCCTCGCCGCCCGGCGCCACCGGCTGCGCGCGGTCCGGCTGGGCGCACTGCTGCTCGGGCCGTCGAGCGTCGCGCTCTTCGTCGTCACCACCGCGCTCGCGGTCGCTGCCGTCTGAGGCTTCCACCGCCGGTATCTCAGCCCTAAGGTATCCCGGCATGGAGCCGCGCCGCGTCCGCATCGGCATCGACACCGGCGGGACCTTCACCGACGTCGTCGCGGTGGACGAGGCGACCGGCCGGACGACGACCACCAAGACGCCGTCCACCCCGGCCGACCCCGCCGAGGGGTTCCTCACCGGCGTCCGCAAGGTGCTCGACCTGCTCGGGCTCGACGGCAGCGCGGTGACCGCGGTCAGCCACGGCACGACGGTCGCGACCAACCAGCTGCTCCAGGGGGAACTCGACCGGATCGGCTTCCTCACCACCGAGGGCTACGAGTCGGTGCTGGAGATCGCCCGCCAGTCGGTGCCCGACGGGTACGGCAACAGCTACTTCTGGGTCAAACCGCCGCGGATCGTCCCCGCCGACCTGGTCCGCACCGTGCGCGGCCGGCTCGACCACCGCGGGACCGAGGTCCGCCCGCTCGACGAGGAGGACGCCCGCGCCGCCGCCCGGTTCTTCCGCGACGCCGGGGTCGGCACGATCGGCGTCTGCCTGCTGCACTCCTACGCGGACGACGCCCACGAGCGCCGCGTGCTCGAGGTCCTGCGCGAGGAGCACCCCGGCGCGGTGGTGAGCGCCAGCTCGCAGGTGCTGCGCGAGTACCGGGAGTACGAGCGGTCGGTGACCACGCTGGTCGACGCGGCGGTCAAGCCGCGGGTGGGTGCGTACGTGACGGCGATCCGGGAGCGGCTCGACGGCATCGCACCGGGCGTGCCGTTCTACGTGATGAAGAGCAACGGCGGCGTGCTGTCGGGAGAGGAGGTCGTGCACCAGCCGATCACCACGGTGCTGTCCGGGCCGGCCGCCGGCGCGCTGGGCGCGGCCCTCGTCGCCGGCGCGGCGGGCTTCGACCGGGTGCTCACCTGCGACGGCGGCGGCACCTCCACCGACGTCACCGTGGTCGTCGACGGTGAGCCGGCGGTCACCACCGAGGGCTCGGTCGGCGCCTACCCGTCGAAGATCCCGATGATCGACGTGGTCACCGTGGGCGCGGGCGGCGGCTCGATCGCGTGGCTGTCACCGGAGGGCACGCTCAAGGTCGGGCCCCGCTCGGCCGGCGCCGACCCGGGGCCGATCTGCTACCCGTCCGGCGGCTCGGAGCCGACCGTCACCGACGCCCACGTGGTGCTCGGCCGCATCCCGCCGCACCTGCTCGGCGGGGAGATCCCGCTGTCGGTCGGCGCCGCCCGCGCCGGCCTGGAGCTGCTCGGCGAGGAGCTGGACCTCGACCTGGAGCGCACCGCCACCGGCATCCTGGAGATCTCCGCGTGGAACCAGGCCAACGCGCTGCGCCAGGTGACCGTCGCCCGGGGCCTCGACGTCCGCGACTTCACGCTGACCACGTTCGGCGGCTCGGGCTCGCTGCTGGCCTGCCGGCTGATGGACGTCCTCGGCCTGCCGCGCACCCTCGTCCCGCCGGACCCGGGCAACCTCAGCGCGTTCGGCCTGCTGACCGTCGACGTCCGCAACGACCACGTGCAGACGGCGATCAGCCGGCACGCCGACCTGGACCTGGACCGGGTGCGGTCGGTGTTCGCCTCGCTGGAGGACGACGCCCGGGCCGCGCTGGACGGCGAGGGGTTCCCCCGCGACCGGCAGCGGGTGCAGCGCAGCGCCGACCTGCGCTACGTGGGCCAGGCGTTCGAGGTGCGCGTGCCCGTGGCGGACGGCGACCTGGACGCGGCAGCCGTCGACCAGGCCTGCCAGGGCTTCCACGCCGCACACCGCATGCTCTACGGCTACGACTTCGCCGAGGACCCGCGCCAGGCCGTCGAGTGGGTCAACCTGCGGGTGAGCGGTATCGGGCCGATCCGCCGTCCGGACCTGGTGGAGCTGTCACCGGCCGACGGACCCGTGACGGACCGGGCCGTCACGGGCTCCCGGCCGGTCTTCTTCGACGACGACTGGGTGGAGACGCCGACGTACGACCGGCCGCGGCTGGCGCCGGGTGACGTGGTGCCGGGCCCCGCGGTGATCGAGGAGTTCGGCTCGACCGTGCCGGTGCACCCCGGCTTCCGCGCGACCGTGGACCGCCACGGGAACCTGCTGATCGAGAGGGACGCCTGATGGGCCTTCCGGACGCCGACCCGGTGCTCGTGGAGATCGTCGCCGGCACGCTCGCGGCGATCGAGCGCGAGGTGGAGACCTCGATCGGCCGGACGTCGCGGTCGCCGATGATCCGCGACGCGCACGACTTCCGCGCCGGCATCCACGACCGCAAGCTGCGCAAGCTCACCGGCCGCTCGTACTCCGCGCTGGTGCACCCGGTGGTGCGCGACCACCCGATCGGGACGATGAACATCGGCGACGTCTACTTCCACAACGACGTCTACCTCTCCGAGGGCGGCATCGGGCACCTGCCCGACCTGTGCGTCACCGTGCCGGTGTTCGCCGAGGTGGACGGCCCTGCCGGCCCGAAGGCGGAGGTCGTCGCCTTCGTGCAGGCGTTCGGCCACCACGACGACATCGGCGGCGCGGTGCCCGGCTCGATGCCCTCGGCGGCGACCTCGGTCTACGAGGAGGGGCTGATGGTCCCGCCGATCAAGCTGTGGGACCGCGGTGTCCGCAACGAGGCGGCGCTGGCGATCATGACCCGCAACTCCCGGATGCCCGACTCGCTGGCCGCCGACCTCGACGCCGAGTGCTCCGCCTGCCTGGCCGGCGCTCGGCGGCTCGGGGAGCTGTTCGAGCGGTACGGGGTGGCCGCCGTGGAGGCCTGCTTCGAGGCGATCCTCGCCAACTCCACCGAGGTGTACCGGCGGGAGGTCCTGTCGCAGATCCCCGACGGCACCTACGTCTGGGAGGACTACGCCGAGCACGACGGCGTCGAGCCGCCGAAGCTGCACCGGCAGCGGATCACGCTGACCATGGACAGCGCCGCCGACGTCCCGCTGGTCATCGACTTCACCGGCACCGGACCGCAGGCCAAGGGGCCGATCAACCACTGCGGCGACTACGCCGACGGCAACTTCCTCAAGAAGTGGCTGGCGCCGATCCTCCGCAACCTGGCCGAGACCCCCGAGCGGATGGCCGAGCTCGACGTGAACGAGGGCGTCGTGCCGCTGATCGAGATGCGCTTCCCGGAGAAGGGCACGCTGCTCACGCCGGTCTTCCCCGCGCCGACCAACGCGCGGACGTTCGTCATCCTGCGGCTGCTCGGCGTCCTGGCGGGGGTGCTGGCCAAGGCGACCGGCGGCCGGATGCCCGCCGACCAGGAGACGATCCGCTACACCGGTGTGTACGGCCTCGACGAGGCTGGTGAGCCCTACCTGATGCGCGAGGTGCTCGGCGGCGGGTCCGGCGGGCGGTACTACGCCGACGGCGAGGACACCATCCACGTCGTCCCGGACTCGCGGAACCTGCCGACCGAGTTCACCGAGAGCCGCTTCCCGCTGCGGGTGGAGCGGCTGGGGCTGGCCCTGGACTCCGGCGGACCGGGCCGGTACCGCGGCGGCTGCGGTTACGAGAAGCACATCCGGGTGCTGCGCGACGCGCACTTCATGTCGATCGCCGACCGTTCGATCCTGTCCTGCTGGGGCGTCGCCGGCGGTCGCGCCGGCCAGCCGTTCCGGATCACGGTCGACCCGAGCGGGCCGGACGAGCACGACGTCGACGCGCTCGCCGACGCCGAGCCGCTGGCTGCCGGGACGGTGGTGCGCATCCGGACGACGGGCGGCGGCGGCTGGGGCGACCCGCTGGACCGGCCGGTCGAGGAGGTGCTGCGCGACGTCGCCTGGCGGAAGGTCTCGCCGGCCGGCGCGCGCGTGGACTACGGCGTGGTGGTCGGGGACGACGGCACCTGCGACGAGGCCGCGACCGACCGGCTCCGCCGGGAGATGCGGGACGCGCGCACCGGCGACGAGCCGTTCTTCGACCGCGGGCCGGGCTATGCGCGCCTGTCCGGCGGCGCCGCCTTCAACGAGTTCGACCTGCTCTGAGAGCTCCCGTTCGTCTCCAGCAGCAACCGCGACGGCGACACCGAGGTCCACCGGTCGCTGGACGACGGGCGCATCTGGCAGCTGACCCGCAACGACGTCGGGGACGACCAGCCGGTCGGGTCGCCGGACGGCCGGCAGATCGCGTTCTGGGCCTACGACGGGGCGCACTTCACCGTCTGGCTCGTCGACCGCGACGGGACCGACGTGCGTCAGCTGACCCCCGGGACGGCGGACAACGCCTTTCCCGACCCCCGGCCGAGGGCACGGGGGTGACGAGCGGGCCACGCCCGGCGGCGGCTCGGGGGACCGCCGCAGGGCGTGGTCGGGGGATCAGGCGCCGGGCGTCTTCGCCGCGCCGTCCGCACCGCCCTCCTGGTTGGCCTCGTAGACCTCGCGGGCCGTGCCGTGCAGGTCCTCGCCCTCATCGCCGGCGGCCGCGCCGCTCGGCGTCGCGGTCACCTCGTCGGCGCCCGCTCCCCCGGCTCCGGTGCTCTCGGTCATGGGTCTCCTCCCCCCTCGCTGGACGGAACGCAGGTCACCACTGCCCTCGCGGGCGGCGGGACCCGCGCGCCGGGCGGCAGGGGTCGGGTCAGGTGCCGAGCTCGGTGCTCCCGGCCGGCGGCTTGGCGCTCTCGCCGTCCTGGCCCTCGTCCCCGCGGTTCGTCGGGTGGTCGGTGTGGCGCGGGTCGTCGTCGGTGTCGTCGACGTCCTCGGGGACCAGCGGCGTCTCGTGCAGGACGTTCTCGCGCGCCTCGTCGCGGTCGGTGCCCGGTACCTCGGTCATGGCGACCTCCTCATCTCGGGGCCGCTCCCCTACCCGACCGCTCCCCGGGGATGCGCCGGCCGCTACGCCCGCGGCGAACGGCGGCGGCGCCACCAGCGGGACCGCGGGGGCGCCGGCGGGGCGACCGGCTCGGGGAGGGGCGGCGGCGGGCGGGTGGCCTGCCAGAGCCGCACGAGCGCGTCCTCGTCGGCCAGCCCGGGGACGGCGTCCGGTCCGTCCTGCGGACGCCGCCAGTGCTGCTCCACCCGGGCGTTGAACTCCGCCACCGTCGCCCGGACCGCGGCCTCGCTGGGCAGCTGCGGCACCCGCAGCGCCAGGTCCTCGCGCTCGCGGCGCAGCGCCATGCCCGGGGGCAGCAGGTCCTTGGGGTCGGCCTGCTGGCGGCGCGCCCACTCCAGCGCCCACTCGTAGCTGGTCTGCTCCCTGGCCCGTGGGGGCAACGGCCGGCCGGAGCCCTCGAGCCCGTCGAACGCACCCCGGGCCTGCGCCTGGGTGATCTGGTGGTCGATCCAGGTCTCGAAGGACATCCCCGGGGGCTTGCGCTCAGTCATCACCCTCCTTGGTACCCCGCCGTTGCCGGATCGTGTCTTGACCTCCTGCGTCGCTCGTGCGGGGACCGCGCCGTCCTCGCGGAGCGTGGCGACGTGCCCCGAAGGGGTGAACCGGCAGCTCAGGGCCCTGCGCAGGGGGTCGGGAACCCCCACCCTGACCGTCGTGCCGCTGTCCGTGCCCGGCCTGCCCGACGTGCCGACCGAGCTGGCCGGCCCGGTCGCGGTGGAGCTGGCCAAGCCGGTGCGCGACCTGCCGCGGGCCGACGCGCTGCCCGGCGGGGTGCTCTACGAGCCCAAGTGGGACGGCTACCGCCTGGTCGTCGTCCGCACCGGCGGCACGACCCGGGTCTGGTCCCGGCAGGGCCGCGACCTGTCCTCCCGCTTCCCGGACGTCGTCGCCGCGGCCGTGGCCCAGGTGCCCGCGGGCACGGTGCTCGACGGCGAGGTCGTCGTCTGGAACGGCTCCCGGCTGGACTTCGGCCTGCTCCAGCAGCGGATGGTCGCCACCGCCGGCCGGATCGGTGCCCTGGTCGCCGCCGCGCCCGCCTCCTACGTCGCCTTCGACCTGCTGGCGCTGGGCGGCGCGGACCTGCGGGGGCGCCGGCTGCGGGAGCGGCGGGCCGCGCTGGAGGACCTCGCCGCCCGCTGGGCCCCGCCGATGCAGCTCTCACCGGTCACCGCCGACCCCGCCGAGGCCCGGCAGTGGTCGGCCGACTTCCGGCCCGCCGGGGTGGAGGGGCTGGTCGCCAAGGGCGCCGGCACCCGCTACGCGCCCGGCCGGCGGGAGTGGCTGAAGGTGAAGTCGTGGGAGACCACCGAGGTGCTCGCCGGCGGCGTCATCGGACCGCTGGAGCGGCCGAGCCAGCTCGTGGCCGGGCGGTACCGGGACGGCGAGCTGGTCGTCGTCGGCCGGACCAGCCCGCTGTCGCCCGCGCAGTCCGCCGAGCTGGCCGACGTCCTCACCCCGGCCGGGCCGGACCACCCGTGGCCGGAGCGGATCGGCACCGGCGCCTTCGGCGGCGGCCGGCTGTCGGTGCCGCTGACCCGCGTCCGCCCGGACGTCGTCGTCGAGGTCAGCGCGGACGCCGCGCTGCAGGCCGGCGTCTTCCGCCACCCGCTGCGCTTCGTGCGGGTCCGCCCGGACCTCACCCCGGAGGACGTCCCGGCGGTGCCCTGAGCGGCCGACCGGAGACGCCCTGGGGGCGGCGCGAGGAGTGGGGGCCGGAGGCTCCCGCGATCGAGTGCCGGGCAGGGCTCGACGCAGCAGGGAACGGCACCTGGCCGCGGTGCGGTCCGGAGGACCGCCATGTCACGGCACCCGGCCCAGGGCGACGAGCAGCCGGCGCAGCAGGCCGGCGAGGGCGTCGAGGTCGTCGTCCGAGAGCCCGGCCAGCAGCCGGCGCTCGGTCTCCAGGTGGTCGGGCAGCGCGGCGTCCAGGGCCGCGCGGCCGGCCTCGGTCAGCGTGACGACGACGGCCCGCCCGTCGGCCTCGCTGCGCTCGCGGGTGATCAGCCCCTTCTCCTCCAGCCGGTCCAGCCGCTGGGTGATCGCACCGGAGGTGACCAGCGCGGTGCGCATCAGCGCGGTGGGCGTCAGCTGGTAGGGGGCACCGGCCCGGCGCAGCGCGGCCAGCACGTCGAACGAGGGGACGTCGAGGCCGTGGCGGGCGAAGGTGGCGCGCTGGGCGAGGAAGACCTCCCGTTGCAGCTGCGAGATGCGGCCGACGACGCCCATCGGGCTGCAGTCCAGGTCGGGCCGCTCCCGGGCCCACTGGGCCAGGATCTGGTCGACGGCGTCCCCCACGCCGGTACCTCAGCAGTGAGGGATCGACGGCGTCAAGCCGGGTTCAGGCGGGTGCTGAGCCGGACGGTGAGCCCCTCGGGGCCGGGTATCAGGTCGACGGAGTCCCACAGTTTGCGGGCCAGCCACAGGCCCATGCCGCCGCGGCTGAAGTCGGCGCCGTGGGCGGGCCGGAAACCGGCCAGCGGGTCGCCGAAGGAGTGCCCGGAGTCCGTGACGGCGCAGACCAGCCGCTCGCCGTCGGTCCACATCCGCGCCGACACCGGGCGGACGCCGTGCCGGAAGGCGTTGGCGGCGACCTCGGCGGCGGCCAGGTGCAGGTCCTCCCGCTGGTCGCGGTCGGGCACCCGGGCGGCGAGGGCCGCACCGATCTCGTGGCGCAGCGCGACGAGGCTGGGGGCGTCGTCGAGGACGAGCACCGGCGCGGTGTCCTCCAGCGGCTCGCGCGGCCAGGGCAGCGCGGGCAGGTAGTCGGCCGGGTCGCGGTAGGCCGGGCTGGGGGCCCAGGCGCCGTCGTGGACCAGGAACGGGTGGGTGGCGGCAGCGGCCTCGACGACCACCGCGGGCAGCCGTCGCCTGTCGTAGACGCAGAGGGCGTCGACCGGCACTCCCTGCATGACCCGGTTGGACGCCGACTCGAAGCGCAGCCCCTCCCGCCAGCCGACGGGGACCGGCCCGAAGTCGACCAGCGAGAGCACGCGGAGCTGACCGCTGGGCGCCCGCTCGGCGGTCCGGCGGGCGTGCGCCAGCGCGTCGGGCGCCCGGGCCCCCAGCAGCGACAGCCGCCGGTCGTTGCGGACCTGTCCGGCGCGCTCGCCGAGCTCGTCGCACAGCAGCGCGGCGACCTCCGGAGGGCAGCTCAGCGCGACGACGTCCCCGGCCCGCAGCCCGGCGTCGAGGAAGGGCAGGGCCACGGCCAGCAGCTCGGCCTCCCCGCGCACCACCGCGGCGGCGTGCCTCGACCCGACGGACGCCCCGGTGCCGTTCGACGGCCGCGGGTGAGGGGCGTACTCGCCCACCGCTGGGTCCACGTCGTCCGGTCCTCCCCCGACCGGGGACTCCGGCCGACTGCTGCGCCATCCTCGTACACGTGCCGCCGGCCCCTCGTGCGGGGGCCCCGGTGTGCGCGCCGTCATGCCAGTGGCGCCGTCGGTGCCTCGACCGCCGGCTCGCCGACCCCGGCCAGGGCGAGTATCCGCGCCGGCGGCGTTCCGGGTCGCGTCTGTACCCGGAGCTCGACGCCGGCCCGCCGCGCCCGCGCGACGGCCTCCAGCACCAACCCGACGCCGGCGCTGGCCAGGTAGCCGGTCGGCCCGAGGTCGAGCGTCGCGACCGACCCCGGGGCGAGCTGCTCGAGCCGGGTGAGCAGCTGCCTCCGCACCCGCCCCGCGGTGGCCAGGTCGACCTCACCGTGCACCTCCAGGCGCGGCCCGCCCGGCTCGTCGTGCACGGTCAGCACCGCGCCCCCGTCGAGGGGAGGACCCGCCGTGCCGCGCTGCGGACGGAGCTCGGGGGCGCCGGGGACGGCGGGGGCCATCCGGAAGCGGACGGTGGTGCCCGCGACCTCCGGGACGTGCACCACCTCGACGTCGGTGGCGAGCGCGCTGATCAGCTCCAGGCCGCGGCCGCGGTACCCGCGGTCGGCCGGCGGTGGCCGCCACAGGCCGGAGTCGCGCACCTCGGCCCGCAGGCTCCCGTCGGCCTCGCGGGCCACCCGGTAGCTGCACTCGCCCTCGTCGGCGGCCGCCGCGTAGGCGTGCTCCACCGCGTTGGCCAGCGCCTCGCCCAGCGCCAGCTGCAGGTCCTCGGCGGTGTCGTCGGGCAGTCCGGCCGCTGCCGTCCACGCCGCCACGGCCCGCCGGACCGCCGACAGGCTCCGCGGGTCGGCCGGCAGCCGGGCGGACAGGGGCGCGGGCAGCAGCCGGGCGGCGATCAGCGCGACGTCGTCGGGCTGGTCGGCGTCGGCGAGGACCTCGGCGAGCAGCCGTCCGGTCAGCCCGACCGGGTCGGCCGCGGCGTGCCGAGCCGCGGCAGCGCGCACCCGCTCCAGCCCGTCGTCGAGGACCTCGCCGCGGCGCTCGACAAGCCCGTCGGTGTAGAGCAGCAACGTGGCACCCGGGGTGATCTGGACCGTGCCCTCGGTGTACGGGCGCCGGCCGGGTGCGCCGAGGACGGCGCCGGAGCCGGCACCGTCGAGCAGCTGGGCCCCGTCGGGGGTCACCAGCAGGGCCGGCGGGTGACCGGCGCGGGCCCACCGGACCGTGCCGGCCGTGCCGTCGACGACCAGGCAGGCTGCGGTGGAGGCCAGCGCGCCGGGCAGCCGGGCGGCGAACCGGTCCAGCAGCTCGAGCGCCTCCGCGGGGCCGCAGCCCTGCAGGACCGCCGTCGAGAGCGCGCTGCGCAGCTGGCCCATGACCGCGGCGGCCGCCGGGCCCTGCCCGACGACGTCGCCCACGGCGATCGCCAACCGGTGGTCGGCCAGCTCGACGACGTCGTACCAGTCGCCGCCCGCCTGGGTGCCCTCGGCGCCGGGCAGGTAGTGCGCCGCCAGCGCCAGCCGCTCCAGTGCGGGCAGCTGCGCCGGCAGCAGGCTCAGCTGCAGCGTCTCGGCGATGCCCCGCTCGGCCCGGTAGAGCCGGGCGCGGTCGAGGGCCTGAGCGCACTGCTCGGCGACGGCGAGCAGCATCGCCCGGTCGGTCGCAGAGAAGCGCTGCACCTCGGGCCAGGCGATCGACAGGACGCCGACCACCCGCCCGGCCGCGGACAGCGGCAGGGCCGCGACAGCAGCGAGCCCGAACTCCGCTGCGGACGCGGCCAGCTCCGGCGCCAGCTCGCGGCCGGCCGGGGGCTGTGCGGCGACGTCCTCCACCCACACCGGACGGCGCTCGGTGACGGCGGTGGTGGCCGCCAGCGGGGCCGACATCGGCAGCGTCCGCCACATCTCCAGGCCGGCCGGGCTCCCGCCGTCGATGGCCAGCGCGGACAGCGCCCGGTGCGAGGGGTCGACCTCGTAGACCGCGACGCGGCTGTCCGGGCCGGTGAGCGCCCGGACGTGGCCGCCGGCGACCTGGGCGACCTCCAGCGGGGTGGTCGCCGCGGACAGCTCGGCGGTCGCCCGCTGCAGCAGCGCCAGCCGTCGCGCGGCCGCCCGCTCGTCGGCGAGGAGCACCGCGTTGTCCACCGCGAGGGCGGCGCGGCCAGCAACCTCCTCGACGAGCACCCGGTCGTCGTCGTCGTACGGCGGCGCGTCCGGACGCCGGGCGAGCCCGAGGACGGCGAGGACCCGGCCGCGGACGGACAGCGGCACCGCCATCCCCGAGCCGACGGCCAGGACCTCCGCGACCTCCGGGCGATCGGGAGCCACCTGGGGCAGCTGAGCCCGCAGCACGGTCCGGCCGGTCCGCACCACCTCGGGGCCGAGCCCGGAGTCGGGGTCGAGGGCGGCCACGGCGGCCTCGGCGGCACCGTGGAGCCCGGCGATCCCGGCGAAGCGCAGCCGTCCGTCGTCGTCCAGCACGCGGGCCGTGCAGAGGTCCGCGAGCCGCCTGTCGACGAGCAGCCGGGCCAGCGCACCGAGCTGACCGTCGACGGTGGTCTCCCGGTCCAGCGCGGTGCCGACCTCGGCCAGCAGCGTCTGCCGGGCCGTCTCGCGGGTCCGGGCGTTGATATCGGTGCAGCTGCCCACGTAGCCGGCGGAGGTCTCGCCCGTCCCGATCGGCTGCCTCCCGATCGGCACTGCCCGCTCCAGCAGCCAGTGGTAGGTGCCGTCGGCGCGGCGCAACCGGACGTCGACCTCCCAGCCCTCTCGGCGCGCGATCGCCGCGGCGACGACCTGGGCGTAGCGGTCCCGGTCCTCCGGGTGCAGGCCCTGCTCCCAGCCGTCCCCGACCTCCTCGCGGGCCGGGCGACCGGTGAACTCGGTCCAGCCGCGGTTGACGAACACCCGTCGTCCGTCGGGGTCGGTGACCCAGATGAGGGCCGGCGCCAGGTCGGCCATCGCGGTGAACTGCTCCTCCGCGGCCCGCCGGGCTCGGCCCAGCTCCAGGTGCGCGCGGACCCGGGCGAGCAGCTCCTGCGCGGAGAACGGCTTGACCAGGTAGTCGTCGGCCCCGGCCGCCAGGCCCTCGACGGCGGCCTCCTCGCCGGCCCGCGCCGACAGCAGCACCACCGGGACCCGGGCGGTGCGCGGCTCCGCGCGCAGGGCGGCCAGCAGTCCCATGCCGTCCAGCCCGGGCATCATCACGTCGCTGACGACGAGGTCCGGCGGGTCGGCCAGCGCCGCGTCGAGGGCCTGCCGGCCGTCGGCGACCGCCCGGACGTCGTAGTGCGGCCCCAGCAGCCGCAGCAGGTACCCCCGCATGTCGGCGTTGTCGTCGGCGACCAGCACCCGGCCGGAGACCGCCGCCGGGTCCGGGCCCGCCGACGCCGGCTCGGCGGCGGCGTCGCCATCCGGCAGCCAGCGCAGCGCCTCGGTGACGAAGGGGACGGCTGCCGGGGACACGGCGGGCGCGTCGGGAACGGGCTCGGCCAGCCGGTCGACAGGCAGGTGCGCGGCGCCCATCGGCAGGGTGACGGTGAACGTCGTCCCGGTGTCGGGAGCGCTGTCGACGTCGATGGTGCCGCCGTGCAGGCCGACCAGCTCGCGCACCATGGCCAGGCCGATCCCGCTGCCCTCGCCGGAGCGCCCGCGGGCGTCGGCCACCCGGTGGAACCGCTCGAAGAGCCGGGGCAGCTCGTCGGCGGGGATGCCGGTGCCGGTGTCGGTGACGCTCAGCCGCGCGCTGCCGTCCTCCTGTCGCAGCCGCACCGCGATGCCGCCGGTGAAGGTGAACTTCAGCGCGTTGGACAGCAGGTTGAGGACGACCTTCTCCCACATGTCCCGGTCGATGTGCACCGGCCCGTCCAGCGGCGCGCAGTCGACGGTGAACTCCAGCCCCGCCCGGGCGACGGCCGAGCGGAAGACGCTGGCCAGCTCGGCGGTGGTGGCGGCCAGGTCGACGGGCTCGAAGCGGGCGTCGATGCGGCCGGCCTGGATCCGGGAGAAGTCCAGCAGGGTGTTGACCAGCCTGCCCAGCCGCTGCGCGTTGCGCTCGATGACCTCCAGCTCCTCGCGCACCCGCGGGTCCGACGCGGCCACCGGCGAGGCGCGCAGCTCGGCGACCGGACCGGCGATGAGCGTCAGCGGGGTGCGGAACTCGTGGCTGACGTTGCTGAAGAAGTCGGTCTTGGCCCGGTCCAGCTCGGCCAGCGCCTCGGCCCGCCGCCGCTCGGCCTCGTAGCTGCCGGCGTTGGTGAGGGCGGCGGAGACCTGGTTGGCCACCAGGCCGAGGAAGCCGCGGTAGTCGTCGTCCCAGCGCCGGTGCGGGTTGAGGCCGACCACGAGGAAGCCGGCGACCGGGCCGCGGTCCTGCGACGACGAGGCGATCGGCAGCGCGGCCGCCTGGACGGGGGGCACCTCCCAGGCGCCGGTCGGCAGGCCGGGGAACCGTCGGTCGAGGTCCTCCGTGACGACGTCCTCGCCGGCCAGGAGCCGCGCCACCGGCCACACCGCTTCGTCGTCGGCGGTCAGCACCCGGGGCAGGGCGGCCGACCCGGGCTCGACGCCGGCCGTGCTGCCCAGCCGGGCGGTCCCGTCGTCGTCGAGCAGGTAGACGGCGCTGAAGGGCAGGTCGACGTCGTTGCGGGCCAGCTGCTCGCCGGCGGCGGTGAGCACGGCCTCCTCGGAGCGGGCGGCCCCGAGCGCCGCGGCGAGGTCGCGCAGCGTGGCCATCCGCCGCTCGCCCACGACCTGCTGGGTGGTCTCGGTGACCACGCAGAGCAGGCCGCCGGTGCCGCCGTCGTCGTCGGGCAGGGGGCTGTAGGAGAAGGTGTGGTACGTCTCCTCCCGGTAGCCGCTGCGCTCCAGGAAGAGCAGCAGGTCCTCGTCCCAGGTGGCGGTGCCGTCGTGGAGCACCGCCGAGGTGCGCGGCGCGATGTCCGGCCAGATCTCGGCCCACACCTCGGAGGCCGGCCGGCCCAGCGCCCAGGGGTGCTTGGTCTGCAGCGTGTCGTGCCGGTAGGCGTCGTTGTAGAAGAAGGCGAGCTCCGGCCCCCAGCCGGCCCACATCGCGAAGCGCGACGTGAGCAGGATCCGGACGGTGTGCCGCAGCCCGGAGGGCCACTGCTCCGGCGGGCCGAGCGGGGTCTGCGACCAGTCGATCCCGGCCATCGCGCGGCCGACCTCGCCGCCGCCGGCGAACAGCGACGTGCCGAGGTCCTGGTCGCTCACGAGGGGATGGTAGGTGGCGGGCCGCCACGGCCGGTTGCGGACGTGTCGGTCCGCGCGCTGCGCCGGGCCAGTCGCGCCGGCTCGGGGCGCTCCACACCGATGGCCGTCCGCACCTCGCCGTCGTCCAGCGCGCCGCGGTCCAGACCCCGCAGCACGACGGTGGCAAGCGCTTTCGCGGTGTGCACGTCCAGGGCGGCCAGCGCCTCGGCGCCCCGGGCGGCGGCGAGGCCGGGGACGACGGAATCCGCGGGCACGCGGCAGGTGTGCACCGGCTGCCGCGCCGTCCGCTCGCCGGCGGAGGCGGCGCGGGCGCCGTCGACCGGTGCCAGCCGCCGGTCCAGCTCGGCGCAGACGTCCTCCGGCAGCGGCATCCCCCGACCCTGCCACGCCGGTGGTCCCAGCGCGGGGACCATCGGCAGGGGCTGCCATCCTCGTCGCATGGCTGCCCTCGACGACTTCAACGCCGAGCCCGCCGACCGCGCCGTCCAGGCCCTGCGGGCGTGCAACGCCGCACCGCGGTTCGCCGCCGAGGTGGTGGCCGGCCGGCCCTATCCGGACGTCGACGCGCTCGTGGCCCGCGTCGAGGACGTCGTCCGCGGCCTGCCGTGGGATGAGGTCGAGCTGGCGATCGCCGTCCACCCGCGGATCGGCGACCGGCCCGAGGGCTCCTCGCCCGAGGCGGAGGCCTCCCGCCGGGAGCAGAGCGCGGTGGGCTCGGCGGACGACGCGACGCGCACCGCGCTGGCCGAGGGCAACCGGGAGTACGAGGAGCGCTTCGACCGGGTGTTCCTCGTCCGCGCGGCGGGCCGCTCACCGGAGGAGCTGCTGGCCGAGCTGTGCCGGAGGCTGGGGAACGACGAGGAGACCGAGCGGGCCGAGGTGACCGGTCAGCTGGCCGAGATCACCGCGCTGCGGGTGCGGGAGCTGGTGTCCGCGAACGTGACGGACGAGCGGACATCGCAGCGAGCGCCAGCGAGCGAGGAGCGGAACGAGCCCGGAACGGAGCCATTGCAGTCGTGAGCGTCTCCACGCACGTGCTGGACTCCGTGCTGGGCCGGCCGGCGGCGGGGATGACCGTCCGGCTCTTCGCCGGTGAGGAGATGGTGGCCGAGGGGGTCACCGACGCCGACGGCCGGTGCCGGCTGGCCGAGGGGACGACCGCGCCGTGCGCCCACCGGCTGGTCTTCGCGACCGGCCCGTGGTTCGCCGGGCAGGGGCGGGACACCTTCTACCCCGAGGTGGTGCTCTCCTTCGACGTCCGCGAGCCCGCCGAGCACCACCACGTGCCGCTGCTGCTGGCACCGTTTGCCTACTCGACCTACCGGGGGAGCTAGCCGGAGGACCCCGTCCTCCCCACGACCTGCGGCAACGCGACCGGAACGCGGGGGACGCCTGCCGCGCTGTTCCACGTGCAACAGTGCCGCGCACGGCGATCCGGCTCGGCCGCAACCAGCAGGGGACGGCGGAGGTCCGCGTGGTGGCGGTCGACCGCAGCAGCCCGCGGCGCACCCTGGTCGACCTCGACGTCAGCAGCAGCCTGCGCGGGGACTCCGCCGCGGCGCACCGCCGGTGACGACACGCACGTGCCGGCGACCGACGGCCACGGGAACACCGTGTCCGCATCCGCCCGCGACGGCGTCGGGTCACCCGAGGCGTTGGCCCTGCGACTTGGGTTCTCCTGACCCGCGCTGCGTGCACACGGCGCGGCGCACGGACGAGCCGAGCGGTCAGCGGCCCCAGCTGTCGTCCTGCGGCGCACCCTCGATGCCGATGCCGGCCAGGAGCACGACCGCGTGCACCCGCAGGTCGGCGCCGCGCTCGTCATCGGTGTGCACCAGCCCGTCGTCCTGGGCGAAGCCGACCCCACCCACGCCCCGGCAGTCCCACCACACCCTCCAGCCGGCCGGCACCGTCAGCCCGACCCCGCCCACGAGCGCCCGCACGGTGAGGTCCACCCCGCCCGGCACGTGCGGGATGCCGGTGAGGTCCAGCCGCGCTCCGGCCATCAGCAGGTCCAGCCGCACCCGCGACAGCTCGGGGTTGACCGGCCGCAGCTCCACCCCACCGAGCGCGACGACCCGCCGGATGCCGGCGGTGCTCTCGTCGCCCTCGTCCTTGCGCCGGGCCACCAGCCGGCCGGCGACGGCGAGCACGGCCTGCACCGCCCACCAGCGCAGCAGCCAGGGCAGCACCCTGCGGACGGCGGGCGGCAGGGTGCTCGGGGTCCTCATGCGGCCAGCCTGCCCGCCGTCCCGCCCGGTGCCCAGGCCCGGCCTCCTGGCACCATCGACCGGCGTGGGCGACGAGCGCGAGGTCCTGGCGTACGAGGCGTTCGGCACCGCGGCGCGCGAGCTCGCCGAGCAGTAGAAGGACCTCCCTGCCCCCCACCACTCGAGTGCTCGTGGCGGGCCCCTGCAGGGAGGCCGGACTGGACTACGCCCTCGACGTCACGAACCTGTTCGTGATGAACGTGGAGTTCTGCACCGGCGTCGACGAGCGGCTCGACCTCCCGGTGGTGCTGCCGCCGCCCCTCGACGTCGTCGACCTGACCGGCGCGCGGGTGCTGGTCGCCGACGACGTCGCCGACACCGGCAGGACCCTGGAGCTGGTGCGCGACTTCTGCGCCGGGCACGTGACCGAGGTCCGGACGGCGGTGGTCTACGAGAAGCCGCAGTCGGTCGTGCCGTGCGACTACGTGTGGCGGCGGACCCACCGGTGGATCGACTTCCCCTGGTCCAGCCTGCCACCCGTCGTCCGGCGCAGCGACCGCCCAGCCCGATGAGGTGCTGGATCGGCCCCCTGCAGTGGAAGGACCTCGCCCCTCTCAGCCCTCGCAAGCTCGGGCTGAGCCTCCGGGCGAGGCCAGCCGGCGAGGGGTGGGGCAGGAGGGTCCTCCTAGTAGCGGAAGCGCTGCACCGCCGCGCTGAGCGCCGAGGCCATCCGGGCCACCTCGTCCATCGCCGTCCGGGCGTCGGTCATGGCGCGGGTCGTGGCGGTCGCGGCGCCGGCCACCGCGGTGATGTTGTCGGCGATCTGACCGGCCGACTGCGCGGCCTCGGCCACGTTGCGGTTCATCTCCGTGGTGGTCGCGGTCTGCTCCTCGACGGCGGCGGCGATGGTGCCCTGCGAGTCGTTGATGTGGGCGATGATCTGCGCGATCTCCCCGATCGCCCGCACCGCGCCCTCGGTGTCGCCCTGGATCGCCTCGACCCGCGCGGTGATGTCCTGCGTGGCCTTGGCGGTCTCCTGCGCCAGTTCCTTGACCTCGTTGGCGACGACGGCGAAGCCCTTGCCGGCCTCACCGGCGCGGGCGGCCTCGATGGTGGCGTTGAGCGCGAGCAGGTTGGTCTGCTCGGCGATCGCGGTGATGGTCTTCACCACGCTGGCGATCTCCAGCGAGGACTCGCCCAGCTTGGCGACGGTGGCGTTGGTGGTCCCGGCGACGTCGACCGCCTGGGCGGCGACCCGGGCGACCTCGCTGGCGTTCTGGGCGATCTCGCGGATGGAGACGCCCATCTCCTCCGACCCGGCCGCCACCGTCTGCACGTTGGACGACACCTGACCGGCGGCGTCGGCGACGATCCCGCTCTGCACCGAGGACTCGTCGGCCAGCCGGGTCATGTCCTGGGCGGTCGCGGACAGCTCCTCGGTGGCCGAGGCGAGCGTCCCGGTGGTCTCCCCGATCGTGGTGAGGACGGCCCGCACGTTGCCCATCGAGGCCTCCAGCGCGGCGGCCATCCGGCCCACCTCGTCCCGGCTGGTCACGCCGGTGACGCCGCGCAGGTCGCCGTCGGCCATGGCGGCCAGCACCGCGCCGACGCGCTGCAGCGGCCGCACGACCGAGCGGGTGACCACCCAGCCGAGCAGAGCCAGCACGACCACCCCCGCGCCCGCGACCGCCAGGGCGAGGGTGATGGCGGTGCCGCGCTGAGCGTCCGCGTGCGCGACCGCGTCGTCCGCGAACGCCGCCACGGCGTCCCCGAGCACCGGGAGCTCGTCCTCCAGCGCCGAGAAGGCCTGACCGAAGGCGGGATAGGCCGCCTGCGCGGCCACCGGGTCGCGCCCGGCCGTGGTGACGATCTGCTGGGCGGCGAGGAGGTATGCGTCGACGGTGGGGGTCACCTCCTCGACCGCCGTGACGATCTCCGGACTCAGGTCGTCCGCGGTGATCTCGGTGAGGAGGTCGCGCAGGACCTGGTCGTGCTCGGCGAGGTCGGCGACCGCACCTCGGTAGAGGTCGCCCTGCCCGCCGCTGACCAGTGCCTGGAGCACGTCGCCGCGGACGGCGTCGTGCATCATGTCGGCCGTCAGCACGTCCCCGGTCACCTCGGCGCTGGCGAGCAGCTCACCCGCGGTGGTCTCGGTGCTCTGCAGCGCCCGGATGGCGATCAGGGCGAAGACGGCGAGGACGACGGCGCCGACGGCGACCAGCGTTCCGAGCTTCACGCCGAGGGGACGGTCGGACCAGAGGTTGCGCGCCATGCCGGCACTCCTGCGGGGAGGGATCGGCGCGCCAGGTGCGCGCCGTTGCCCCGTGTTCGGCAGGGCGCTGGAGCCGCTACAGCGCAACGGCTCCGACCGAGGATCCTTTCTGGTTCCGGAACGGATCCGCGCTCACGCCTCGGCGCGCAGCCGGTAGAAGCGGAAGAAGTCGTTGTCCACAGGCAGGACGTCGACCCCGGCGAAGCCGGCCTCGCGGGCGTAGCGCTCCAGCGTGGCGGGGCGCATCACCGTGCCGGTGCCCGCCGAGGGCCGGGTGGACAGCCCGTCGGGCAGACAGCAGGTGACGCTGTAGCCGTACATGACGCGCTCGATCGCGTCGCCGGGCACGGTGAACCGCTCGGCCACCCTCTCGTCGACGACCAGCACGGTGCCGCCCGGGCGGGCCATCCGGCGCATCGCGGCGAGCACCGACACCGGGTCGGCCAGGTCGTGCACGCACTCGAAGGCGGCGACCAGGTCGTAGCTGCCCTGCTCCCCCGCGGCCGCGGCGTCCACCGTGGTGAACCGGACCCGGTCGGCGACGCCGGCCTCCTCGGCGTTGCGCCGGGCCTGCTCGACCGAGGGCTCGTCGATGTCGTACCCGTCGACCCGGGCCCGCGGGTAGGCGCGGGCGATGCCGATGGCCGACCAGCCCATGCCGCAGCCGACGTCGGCGACCCGGCCGCCGGCCCGCAGCGCCGCGTCGATCTCGGGCACGGAGGCGAGGTCCTGCGAGGCCATGGGGCCGAGGAAGTAGGCGCGGTTCGCGGCGGCCTGCGCGTCGCGTGCATCGCCCATCTCGGCCCAGGACAGGCCGCCGCCGGTGCGGTAGGCCTCGAGCAGCCGGGGGACGTTGCGGACGAACGCCATCGCGACGTGGGCGAACGGCGGCATGTAGGCCAGGTCGTCGCGGTCGACGAGGACCGGACGGTGCGCCTCCGGGAGCGTGTAGCGCCGCTCGTCGGGGTCGGCGGTCTCGTCGTCCACCGTGAGGAAGCCGGCGACGGCCTGCTGCTCCAGCCACTCGCGGGCGTACCGCGGGGCCGTCCCGGTGCGCTCGGCCAGCTCTGGCGCGGTGGCGGGGGCCTCGGCGAGGGCGCGGTACCAGCCCAGCTCGCTGCCCAGGTGGACCGCGGCCAGTTCCAGGGTGGCGATCACCCCGTCGAACAGGCGCTCGGCCAGGGCGGTGGTGGCGTCGACGGGTGGCGTCTCGGTCGTCGTCATGCCCTCCGACCGTGGCCTTGACGGGTCGGACGGACCAGGGCCGTCGGGCCTCGGTGCGGGCTCAGCGGCGGGTCGAGACCGTGACCGTGAAGCGCCGGTCGGACGAGGCGACCTGTGTTGGACCGATCAGCCGGCGCAGCGCGGCGCGGTGCGGCAGCCTGTTGTTGTAGACGCACCACAGCTCGCCGCCGGGCCGCAGCACCCGCCCCGCCGCGGCGAACAGCCGGTCGGCCGCACCCGTCACCACGGCCGCGCCCAGGTGGAAGGGCGGGTTGCAGACGACCAGGTCCACGCTCGTGTCCGGCACGCTCGACGCCGCGTCGTCCCGCACCACGCGCACCCGGTCGGCCACCCCGTTGGCCGCCGCGGTCTCCGCCGCCGAGGCCACCGCCGCCGCGGACTGGTCGCCGGCCAGCACGGTCAGCCCCGGCCGGGCGAGGGCGAGCGAGGTGGCCAGCACGCCGGTGCCGCAGCCGAGGTCCAACGCCGTCCGGGCGTCCGGGGTCATCCGGCGCAGCGCGGCCAGCAGGGCGCGGGTGCCGGCGTCCACCCTCGTGCCGGCGAACGCGGCGCCGTGCGCGCAGACCACGAGCCCCAGGTCGGGGTGCTCCTGCCGGCGCGGGAAGGTCGACGCCACGCCCGGCCGGGGCCCACGCGCGACCAGCACCCGCGACTTCTGCCGGGCCAGCGTCGCGTGCACCTCGGTGAACCCGGCGCCCAGGACGTCGTTCATCGCGTGGGTCATGTGCTTGACCCGCCCGCCGACCAGCAGCGTGACGTCGGGCGCGGCCGACGCGGCGACCACCTCGGTGAGCTCGCGCAGCGCGTCCAGCGACTTCGGCGCCTTGGCCAGCACGAGCCGGACGCCGTCCGCCAGCCCGGGGCCCAGCGGCAGCGAGCGGTGGGTGCCGGTCAGCCCGGTGCGCTCGGCGTTGCGGGCCAGGGCCAGCTCGCCGACCAGCAGGTCCTGGTGCACCCGCACGTCGCGGGCGCCGGTGGCGGCCGCGCCCAGGGTCAGCGCGCCGTAGGAGTCGTCGACGACGGCGACCTCACCGGGCCCGGTCGCGGCGAGCAGCCCGGCCGCCTCGTCGAGCAGCAGCCGGTCGGTGGCGTCGACGGCGACCAGGTCCGGCGCCTCGACGTCCGGCTCGCGCCGCAGCTGCTCGAGGAGCCCGAGGTCGGCCACGGCACTCCCCTCCCCGGTGAGGTACTGGAACGGCCACCCTTCAGGGGCCCGCGCCGAGCTCGTGAGGCGTGGGGGGAAGGGTGGCCCTGTTACTAGACGCCGGAGAGGCCCACCGGGCAGGCAACGCCCGTCGAGTTGATCGGGCAGTAGCCGTTGGGCACCTTGTACAGGTACTGCTGGTGGTAGTCCTCGGCGTAGTAGAAGTCGCCGAGCGGCGCGATCTCGGTGGTGATCTCCCCGTAGCCGGCCGCGGTCAGCCGCTGCTGGAACGCCTCGCGGCTGGCGCGGGCGGCGGCCTCCTGCTCGGGGCCCTGGACGTAGATCGCCGAGCGGTACTGGGTGCCCACGTCGTTGCCCTGGCGCATGCCCTGCGTCGGGTCGTGGTCCTCCCAGAAGACCTTGAGCAGCTGCTCGTAGGAGGTCACCGCCGGGTCGAAGACGACGAGCACGACCTCGGTGTGGCCGGTCTGCGCCGAGCAGACCTCCTCGTAGGTCGGGTTGGGCGTGTAGCCCCCGGCGTAACCGGCCGCGGTCGAGTAGACGCCCGGCTGCTCCCAGAAGACCTTCTCCACGCCCCAGAAGCACCCGGCCCCGAAGACGGCGGTCTGCATGCCCTCCGGGAACGGCGGCCGGATGCGGTTGCCGTTGACCGCGTGCAGCTCCGGGACGGAGGGCAGCGGCGTGGAGCGGCCCGGCAGCGCGTCCGCAGGAGCCACCGGCTGGGTCTTGAACCGGGAGAAGAACATGCTCCGAGCGTAGGCCCGGCCCGCAACGACGACCGGCGGCCGCCGGCAGCGAGGGAGCGGCCCGGTCGTGGCGGAGGCAGGATCGGGTGCGTGGCTGCGACGACGCGCGAGTGGCACCTGGCGGCCCGGCCGCACGGTGAGCCGACCCCCGAGGACTTCCGGCTGGTGGAGGTGCCGGTCCCCGAGCCGGCCGAGGGCCAGGTCGTCGTCCGCATGGTCGTGATGTCGGTCGACCCGTACATGCGCGGCCGGATGCGCTCGGGGCCGTCCTACGCGCCGCCGTGGGAGGTCGGCGAGGTCATGAGGGGCGGCGCCGTCGGCCGGGTGGTCGCCTCGCGCGCGCCGGAGCTGCCGGAGGGGTCGCTCGTCCTCACCGACGCCGCCTGGCGCGAGGTCGCCGTCCTGGACGCCGCCGCGGTGACCCGGCTGCCGGCCGCGGAGGACGTCGCGCCGTCCTGGTACCTCGGCGTGCTCGGCATGCCGGGCCTGACCGCGTACGCCGGGCTGTTCCGGATCGGCGCCTTCCGCGAGGGGGACGACGTGTTCGTCTCCGGGGCCGCCGGCGCGGTGGGCAGCCTGGTCGGCCAGTTCGCGGCTGCGCGGCGCGGGCAGCGTCATCGGCAGCGCCGGGTCGGCGGAGAAGGTCGCCTGGCTGCGGGAGCTGGGCTTCACCGCCGCCTTCGACCACCACGACGGGGTGGCGCAGGGGCTGGCCGAGGCGGCACCCGACGGCATCGACCTGCTCTTCGACAACGTCGGCGGCGACCACCTGGAGGCCGCCATCGGCGCGTTCCGGGTGCACGGGCGGGCTGCACTGTGCGGGTCGATCTCCGGTTACAACGCCGTCGAGCCGCCGCCCGGGCCCCGCAACATGAGCCTGATGGTCGGCAAGCGGCTCACCCTGCGCGGCTTCCTCGTCAGCGACCACGCCGACCTGCGCCCGGAGTTCACCGGGACCGCCACCGGCTGGCTGCGCTCGGGCGACCTCGTCGTCCGAGAGACCGTCCGCGAGGGCATCGAGCAGGCGGTGCCGGCCTTCCTGGACCTGCTGCGCGGGGGCAACGTCGGCAAGATGGTCGTCCGCCTGGCGCCCGACCCCGACTGAGGTCCCCGCCGACCCCGGCAGGGCAGACTGCCGATCATGTGGCTCTTCCTGACCAGCCGGTTGCGCACCTGGCTGCTCCTCACCGTCGTCGTCCCCCTCGCCACCGGCCTGCTGCGCCGGGCCGCACAGGTCCTCGAGCGGCGCACCGGGTCCACCCAGGTGACCCGCGCGCTGTACAAGGCCGGCGACCTGGGCGACCGCGCCCGCGCGACGCTCCGCGGCGGGCGTCGCCGCCGGTGACCACCGGCGGCGGGCGCCCGGGCCTGGAGCACCAGCCGGCCGCGGGGCCGACCCGGGCGCTCGCCGTCTTCTGCCACGGCGGCACCGTGGCCAGCGTGCAGCCGCCCAAGGAGCGGGCGCTGTCGCTGGCCCGGATGCGCGCCATCGAGCAGTTCGTGCGCTCCTCCGCCGCTGAGCGCGGAGTGGGCACCTACCTGCTGCGCTACCGGGTGGCCGGCTGGAACGGGGTGGCGGCCGACGCGCACGCCGACGTCCGGTGGGCGCTCGACCAGGTGCGGGAACGCCACGGGGACGACGTCCCGGTGGTGCTGGTCGGCCACTCCATGGGTGGCCGCGCGGTGCTGCGCGCCGGTGACGACCGCTCGGTCCGCGCTGTCTGCGCGCTGGCGCCGTGGACGCCGCCGGGCGAGCCGGTGGAGCACCTGCGCGGGCAGACCGTCGCCGTCCTGCACGGCCGTGGCGACCGCTGGGTGCCGGCCGCGCTGTCCGCCGACTTCGCCGTCCGCGCGCAGCGGGCCGGCACGCACATCGCCCGGTTCACGATCGCCGGCGGGCACAGCATGGTGCGCCGCGCGCCGGTGTGGCACGCGTTCGTGCGGGACGTCGTCCTCGCCGGGACCGGGCTCGCACCGTGGCGGCCCGACCTGCGCGCGGCCCTGGACAGCCGCGAGCTCGCCGTTCCGCTCTGAGTGGAGTCACGCGGTTGCGCGCAGGAGGACCCTTCCGGCTTCCGGACACGTCCACCGGCGCGCAACGATGCGCCCCCGTACCCCCTGTCGCCGCCGCGCTGGGGGCTCAGGGGCACCGGAGGGATGCTCGGCGGCTTCGAGCACCGGGCGCGGGAGGACCTGCCGGTGGCAACGGCGGACGGCGTCCGCGCCCCGGCGGTCGACCCGCTCACCGCGGTCAGCGGCGGCTGCCGAGGTCGGGCGCCGGGTCGTCGGCCAGCCGGGCCCAGAGCAGCTCGTCGTGCCGGACCCCGTCGCCGTAGCGGTACGAGCGGCGCAGCCGCCCCTCGAGGGTGAAGCCGGCCTTCCCCGCAACCCGGCCGGAGGCGGCGTTCTCGACGGCGTGGCACAGCTCGACCCGCTCGAGCGGAACGGTCGCGAAGGCCCACCGGCAGGCGGCGTCCACGGCCCGGGCAGCGACCGCGCGGCCACGGGCTGCCGGGACGGTCCAGTAGCCGATCTGCGCGTTCCCCTGTGCCGGCCTGATCGAGTGCACGGACACCGAGCCGAGCAGGGCGCCGCTCGACGTGTCGGTGACGGCCCACGAGACGCGGCCCTCCTGCCCCCTGAGGCGCCGCAGCAGGGCGACGGCCTCGTCCCGGGAGCTCACACCTCCGGCCCACAGCCGGATCTCCGGGTCCTGCTGGACGACCAGGACCTCGTCGGCGTCGTCCTCCCGCCAGGGCCGCAGGCGCAGCTCGCCGGCGGCCAGCTCGACCGGTTCCACGGGGAGCCATGGTCCCGCATGGAACCGGCCCCCTGCAGGGTCCCGCCGCGAGCTCGGGAGTGCCGGGGCAGTGGCGGCCCCGTCCAGGGGCCCGCCCCGAGCCTGCGAGGGGTGGGGAGGACGGGGTCCTTACTCAGGCGGGGACGGAGACCCCCACGCCACCGCGGGTGTCCGCCCCGTACCGGGCGATCTCGCGGTCGAGGTCCAGGGGGGCGGTCATCGGGGCGCCCTCGGTGAGCTCCGGGGTGATCAGCGCGGCCGGGACCAGCCAGGAGACCTCGAACTCCAGCCCGTCGGGGTCCTGCGCGTAGAGGGCCTTGGTGGTCACGTGGTCCGAGGCGCCGACCAGCGCGCCGGCCCGCAGCAGCGCGTCGCGGACGCGGGCCAGCTCGGCGAGCGTGTCGACCTCCCAGGCCAGGTGGTAGAGGCCGACGGTGCGCCGGCCGGCCTCGGAGGCGCCGGCCGCGGCGCCCACCCGGAACAGGCCCAGGTCGTGGTCGTTGGTCGACCCCTCGGCCTGCAGGAACACCGCGGCGCCGGGGATCTCGGTCTTCACCCGGAAGCCGAGGACGTCGCGGTAGAAGGCGAGGCTGCGCTCCACGTCGCGGACGTAGAGGACGGCGTGGTTGAGGCGCTGGACGGGCACGGCGGGCTCCCTGGGGGACGAGGACGACGGGGTCCAGTGTGCGCGCATCTGCTTGAGACTTCAAGTATCTGTCATCATCGATCGGGTAGCGGGCGACCATGGCCCGCGCACGCGACCACCGGGGTACCGGCCGGGATGCTGGGTCCGGATGCCGCCGACCCGTCGACGGGGACCCTGCGGGTCGTGGGCCGCTGACGGCGGGGGGCGTCGCGCGGTGACGGTGCTCGTCCGGCTCGACCCGGACCTGCGGTGGCTGCTGGCCCCGCGGTTCCGGGCGGCCGGCGAGCGCCCGCTCGGCCACGACCCGGACGCCACGGTCGCCCACCTCGTGCAGGCCGCCGGCGTGCCCCTGACGGAGGTGGGCAGGGTGCGGGTGGACGGCGAACCCGTACCGCTGTCGGCACGCACCCGTTCCGGCGCCGTGCTGGAGGTCGACCCGGTCCCCCGCCCGCAGCCGGCGGCGGCCGGCGGCTTCCTGCTCGACGTCGGGCTGGGCACGCTGGCCCGCCGGCTGCGGCTGCTGGGCCTCGACGCCGCGTGGTCCAACGACGCCGACGACGCCAATCTCGCTGCCCGGGCCGCCGCCGAGGACCGCGTGCTGCTCACCCAGGACCGCGGCCTGTTGATGCGGCGGAGCGTGCCCGGGGCGCTGGTGCGCGGGAGCCGGCCGGACGACCAGCTGGCCGACGTCCTCGACCGGTTCGCGCCCTCCCTGGCCCCGCTGACCCGGTGCACCGCCTGCGGTGCCCCCCTCGAGCCGGTGCCCAAAGCGGAGGTCGCCGACCGGCTGCCACCGGGCACCCGGCGGACCTTCGATGACTTCTCCCGCTGCCCGGTGTGCGGTCGGGTCTACTGGCACGGCGCCCACGCCCGCCGGATCGAGGAGCTCGTGGAGCGCGCCACCCGGCAGGTCGGCGGCTGAGCCGATCCCGGCCCTCCCGGCCACGGACGGGCGCCGGGCCGCTCAGGCCAGCCTCACCTCGGCCCCCGGGGGCCACGGGCTGGCCCCGGTGTGACACCCCCGGCGGGCAGGACAGGAGCGACCGCCCACCCGCTCCCCGCTGCGAGGCCGCCGTGTACCTGTCGAAGACCGAGGCCGCCGTCCTGCCCACCACGCTGGTCGGCACGCCGAGGACCCCGCCTCCCCCCGCCACCGGCCGGCGTCGCATCTGGCCGCTGCTCGGGCCGGCGTTCGTGGCCGCGGTCGCCTACGTGGACCCGGGCAACTTCGCCACCAACTTCTCCGGCGGCGCCGCCTTCGGCTACACGCTGCTGTGGGTGATCGTCGCGGCCAACCTGATGGCGATGCTGATCCAGTCGCTGACCGCCAAGCTGGGCCTGGCCACCGGTCGCGACCTGGCCACCAACTGCCGCGAGCAGCTGGCGAAGCCGGTCACCCGGGGGCTGTGGCTGCAGGCCGAGGCGGTCGCGATCGCCACCGACCTGGCCGAGATCGTCGGCGGCGCGGTCGCGCTCAACCTGCTGTTCGGCGTCCCGCTGCCCGTCGGCGGGCTGATCACCGCCGTCGTCGCCTTCGTGCTGCTGGCCGCGCAGTCCCGCGGGCACCGGCCCTTCGAGCGGGTCATCACCGGCCTGCTGCTGGTCATCGGCCTGGGCTTCGGCTACACGCTCGTCGGCTCGGGCGTCGACATGGGCGGGCTCGCCGGCGGCCTGGTGCCCTCCTTCGCCGGCCCGGACAGCCTGGTGCTGGCCGCCGGCATCCTCGGCGCGACGGTGATGCCGCACGTCATCTACGTGCACTCCGCGCTCACCCCGGGGCGCTACGGCGACGTGGTCACCGCCGGGCGCACGCACGAGGGACGGCGCCGGCTGCTGCGGGCGCAGCGGCTCGACGTCCTGCTGGCCATGGGGCTGGCCGGGCTGGTCAACGCATCGATGCTGATCATCGCCGCGCAGCTGTTCACCGGCGGGGGCGACGCCGGCTCGCTGGAGGGCGTGCACGCCGGGCTCGGCGACCAGCTCGGCGCCGGGGCCTCGCTGGCCTTCGCGCTCGCGCTGCTGGCCTCGGGGTTCGCCTCGTCGTCGGTCGGCACGCACGCCGGCCAGGTGGTCATGGCCGGGTTCCTGCGCCGGCACGTCCCGGTGCTGGTCCGCCGGCTGATCACCCTGGCCCCGGCGCTGCTGGTGCTCGTGCTGGGCGGCGACCCGACGACCGCGCTGGTCTGGTCGCAGGTGGTGCTGAGCTTCGGCATCCCGTTCGCACTGGTGCCGCTGCTGTGGCTGACCAGCCGGCGCGACCTCATGGGCGGCTGGGTGAACCGCCGGGTCACCACGGTCGCCGGCGCGGTGGTCGCGGCGCTCATCATCGGCCTGAACGGCCACCTGCTGGTGGGCTTCGTCCTCGGGTGACGGACCCCGTCGCCCGCCTCGGCGGGACCGACGAACTCGTGGTGATCGCAGCTCGATGACCACGAGTCCGTCGATCTCGGCACGTCAGGTCTTCAAGCGGGTTCCGGCACGCCGCCCGGGTCCCCGCCGGGGTCGTCCGGGGTCGCCTCGATCGGCGGGGGCGGGAGGGGCTCGGGCGCGTCGGGGAGCAGCTCGCCCGGGTCGTCCGGCACCGGCTCGGTCGGATCGATGCTCGGGTCGGGTTCAGGGATCGGCGCGACCATGCGGGCAGTCAACCAGCGCTCCGTGCCGACTGCGGAGTACTCCGCGCACCGCGGGGCCGCCGCATCGGCTCAGGTGAGGGCCGCGGCGGTCGCGGGGGCGGCTGCCAGTCGACGCGCAGGTCACCCGGTCCCGGTGGGGCGGGCGGCCTCCCTGCAGGGCCGCCCGCGAGCCTGGTGACGTGCTGCAACGGCCCCCGCGTCGGGGTCCCGTCACGAGCCTGGTGACGTCCTGGAACGGTTTCTCTGCAGGAGCCCGTCGCGAGCCTGCGAGTGGCGGGGGGCAGGGGGGTCCTCCCTCAGGCTCCGCGCCAGGCCGCCTCGAAGAAGCCGACCTCCAGCTGCATCGCCCGCCGGTACGCCGTCCGCACCGCGGGGACGTCGGAGGCGTGCTGGTCGAGCAGCCGCTCCAGCGTGACGGCCAGCTCCTCGAAGCCCGGGTCGGCGTAGGTGGTGACCCACTCGGCGTAGTCCCCGGCCGTCTCGGCGGACAGCGACCGGCCCAGGTGCGCGTAGAGCCGCACGCAGGGGGTCATCGCCGCAGCGGTCAGCGTGATGCCACCCAGGAAGGCCGTCGACAGGAGGAAGTCGGTGTAGGCCAGGGTCGCCGGGAGCGGCTCGACCCGCACGAGGTCGATCCCCCACCGGGCGGCGTAGCCGGCGTGCAGCGCGAGCTCCTCGCGAACGCCGGCGAGCAGGTCGGCGAACGTGTCCAGGGTCGCCCGGTCGGGGCTGTGCGCGATGCCGACGGCGTAGGCGCGGGCGAAGGACTCGAGGAAGAACGCATCCTGGGCGACGTAGCCGGAGAAGACCGCCTGCGGCAGCGTGCCGTCGCCGACGCCGGTGACGAACGGGTGCGCCAGCGCCTCGGCGGCCAGGTCGGCGTTCGCCGTCCAGAGCTCGGCGGCGAGGCTCATCGGGCCTCCACCGCCATCGCCCAGAAGGCCGTCTCGGCGGCGACCACCTCGGTGAACACCGCGTCGGCGTCCGGCGCGGGGACGCCGTCCGCCGCCGTCTCCAGGCCGGCCACGTAGTCCGCGAACCCGGGCAGCGTCCAGTGCTCGACGAACGGGCGGTACTCCGGCGCCCCGGGGGAGGCCCCCGACCAGGCGTCGAGGTAGGTGCGCTCGACGACCCACAGCGCGGTCAGCGCCGTCCCGACGTCGGCGGCGTCGAGCCGCTCCAGCAGCTGCGCGTAGGCGGCGGTGGCCGGCAGCGCCGGGACGGCGAGGTCCAGCCCGCGGACGGCGGCCTGCTCCTCGAACCACGCCAGCTCGTCGACCAGCGCGACCAGCCCGCCGGCGAGGACCGCCTGCGCCGGCCGGGGCGCGCGGGCCAGCAGCCGGGCCTGGAAGCGCAGCAGGTCGGCGACGAACCGGGCGTCCTGCACCAGCCAGGTGTCGAAGGCCGCGACGGGGATCGTCCCGTCGCGCACCGCGTCCAGGAACGGGTGGCGGGTCGCTCCCCGCCAGGGATCGGGGTGGTGGGACAGGAGGTCGGCGACCGGCACGGCGGCGACCGTACGCGGCCGGGTCTGCAGGGACCGCAGCGTGCCCCGATGGGTGGGCCTATGGTGAACACCGCCATGTGCGGGAGCTCGGGCTGACCGGGCTGAGAGGGCGACTGGACGCGTCGCCGACCGCTGGAACCTGACCGGGTAATGCCGGCGTAGGGAGCGACCATGAGCACGTCGGACGACGTCCGCACCAGCACGTCCACCGGGGACGCGCCCCTCACCCTCACCGAGGCCCCCGCCGCCACCCTCGGCCTGCGCGACGCGTTCGGGCTGTGGGCCAACCTCGGCGTCAGCCTGCTGCTGCCGGTGGCCGCCGTCTTCGTCGTCCTCCCGGGCCGGCCGCTGTCGACGACGATCGGCGCGATCGTCGTCGGCGCGGCGATCGGCGCGGTCCTCCTCGGGCTGGCCGCCGCGGCCGGCGCCCGCGAGCGGGTGCCGACGATGGTGCTGCTGCGCGGCCTGCTCGGCCGGCGCGCCTCCGCCCTGCCCACCGCGCTGAACCTCGTGCAGTGCGTCGGCTGGGCCACCTTCGAGATCGTGATCATCGCCGAGGCGGCGTCGCGGGTCCTCGACGCGCCGCGCTGGCCGTTCGTGCTGGTTGCCGGCGTGCTGGCCACCGCGATGGCGCTCCGGCCGCTCGGCGTCGCCCGGGTGCTGGCGCGCTACGCGATCTGGGCGGCGCTGGCCGCCGTCGTCTACCTGTTCGTCGAGGTGCTGGCCGAGCCGCTGCCGCTGCTCACCGAGGGGGCGGCGACGTCGTTCTGGACGGCGGCCGACATCGTGATCGCGCTGCCCGTCTCCTGGTTCCCCCTCGTCGCCGACTACACCCGCCACGTGCGCAGCGGCCGGGCGGCCTTCACCGGGGCGGCGGCCGGCTACGGCCTGGCCACCGTGGCGATGTTCACCCTCGGCGTCGTCGCGCTGGCCGCCTACGGCAGCGCCGGGTTCGACGTCATCGACGCGCTGCTCGCCGTTCCGCTCGGGGCGGTGGCCGTGCTGGTCCTCGTCTCCGTCGAGCTGGACGAGGCCTTCGCCAACGTCTACTCCACCGCCGTGTCGGCGCAGAACATCGTCGCCCGTGCCGACCGCCGGCTGCTCGCCGTGTGCGTCGGCGCCGTCGCCACGGTGCTGGCGCTGACCTTCGACATCGCCGCCTACGAGCCGTTCCTCTTCCTCATCGGCGCGGTGTTCGTCCCGCTGGCCGGCGTCCTCGCCGTCGCCTACTTCGCCACCCCGCGCGGCGCCTGGGACACCTCCGACACCGCCCCCGCCCGGCCGCTGCTCCTGCTGCCGTGGCTCGCCGGCTTCCTCGCCTACCAGCTGACGCTGCCGACCTACTTCGCCGGGCCGGGGGCGGGCTGGACGGCGTGGTGGGCCGCCCGCCAGGCCGACCTCGGCATTACCCCCGCCAACGGCTGGTCGGCGTCCCTGGTCGGCCTCGCCGTCGCGGTGTCGCTCACCGCGCTGGTCATCCTGCCCGGCCGGCTGTGCCGGCGGAGGATCCCCGCATGAGCGACGTCGCGGTCGCCGGTGGCGGGCTCATCGGGCTGGCCACCGCCTGGCGGGCGGCCCAGCGCGGCCTGTCCGTCACCGTCGTCGACGACTCCCCCGGCACGGGCGCGTCGGCCGCCGCGGCGGGGATGCTCGCGCCGGTCACCGAGGCCGGCTACCGCGAGGAGGCGCTGCTGCGGCTGGGCCTGGCGTCGGTCGAGCGCTGGCCGGCCTTCGCCGCGGACGTCGAGCGGGCCGGCGGCACCCCGGTCGGGCTGCGCACCGCCGGCACCCTGGTCGTCGGCTTCGACGAGGACGACGTCCGCGAGCTGACCGCGCTGCACGCCTACCAGCGGGAGCTGGGCCTGGACGCCGAGCGGCTGACCCCGCGCGAGGCCCGCCGCCGCGAGCCGTCGCTGACCCCGCGGGTGCGCGGGGGGCTGCTGGTCGCCGGCGACCACTCCGTCGACGGCCGGGCCCTGCACGCGGCCCTGCTGCAGGCCGCCCAGGTCGCCGGGGTGCGCCTGATCCGCGACCGGGTCACCGCACTGCGGGTCGACGGCGGCCGGGCGGCGGGCCTGGAGACGGCCGGCGGCACCATCGCGGCGGGGACGGTCGTCCTCGCGCTCGGCGCACACAGCGGCCGTCTGCCTGGGGTCCCGCCGCTGCCGGTGCGCCCGGTCAAGGGGCAGATCCTCCGGCTGGCCGGCGCCACCGACCTGCTCGAGGGCACGGTACGCGCGCTGGTCCGCGGCCGGCAGGTCTACCTGGTGCCCTACGCGGGCGACCGGCTGATCGTCGGCGCAACGACCGAGGACCGCGGCTTCGACCCGACCGTCACCGCCGGGGGGGTGCACGACCTGCTGCACGACGCGATCGACGTCGTCCCCGCGATCAGCGAGCTGGAGCTGGTCGAGACGCTGGCCCGGTGGCGACCGGGCACCCCGGACAACGCCCCGCTGCTGGGCCCCGGCCCGCTGCCCGGCCTGGTGCTGGCCACCGGGCACCACCGCAACGGCGTGCTGCTGACCCCGGTGACCGCCGAGGTCACCGCGGAGCTGCTGGCCACCGGCGTCCTGCCCGAGGTCGCCGCCCCCTTCACCACCGACCGCTTCGGGAGGTAGCCGTCGTGCAGATCACCGTCAACGGCGAGGACACCGCGCTGGCCGAGGACGCCACCGTGGCCGACCTGGTCGCGGCCCGCAGCGGCGGGCACGACCGGGTCGCGGTGGCGCTCAACGGGGACGTCGTCCCCCGCAGCAGCTGGCCGGCCACCCGGCTCTCCCCCGGCGACACCCTCGAGGTCCTCGCGCCCACCGCAGGAGGCTGACCATGTTGAAGGACCCCCTTGCCCCCCACCGCTCGCAAGCTCGCAGCGGGCCCCTGCACGGGGACCTGCGCGAGGAGGCGGCCGACCCGTTCGTCATCGCCGGCGAGACCTTCACCTCCCGGTTGCTGCTGGGCACCGGCGGCGTGCCCAGCCTGGAGACCCTCGAGGCGGCGGTGCGGGCCTCGGGGACCCAGCTGGTGACGGTCGCGCTGCGCCGGGTGGAGGCGTCGTCGAGCGCGTCGATGCTCGAGGTGCTCGACCGCTGCGGGGTGCGGCTGCTGCCCAACACCGCCGGGTGCCGCACCGCCCGCGAGGCCGTGCTCACCGCGCGGCTGGCCCGCGACGCGTTCGGCACACCCTGGGTCAAGCTCGAGGTGATCGGCGACGAGCACACCCTGCTACCCGACGCCGTCGAGCTGCTGGACGCCGCGGAGCAGCTGGTCGCCGACGGCTTCACCGTGCTCGCCTACACCACCGACGACCCCATCCTCGGCCGCCGGCTGGCCGACGCCGGGTGCGCCGCGGTCATGCCGCTGGGCTCGCCGATCGGCAGCGGGCTGGGCATCCGCAACCCGCACAACATCGCGCTGCTGCGTGAGGGCGTCGAGGTCCCGGTGGTGCTGGACGCCGGGATCGGCACCGCCTCGGACGCCGCGCTGGCCATGGAGCTGGGCTGCGACGCGGTGCTGCTGGCCTCGGCGGTCACCCGCGCCCGCGACCCCGAGCGGATGGCGCTGGCCATGCGGCAGGCGGTCGAGGGCGGCCGGCAGGCGTTGCTCGCCGGCCGGATCCCGCGCCGGTGGCACGCCGAGGCCTCGACGTCCTTCGAGGGCCTGCCTGAGTTGTGAGCGAGCTCGCGAGCTCAACGGACGACACAGCACGCCTGCCGCGGCTGCTCGTCGTCACCGACCGGACGCAGGCGGCCGGGCCGCTGGCCGACGTCGTGGCCGCCGCGGTGGACGCCGGCGCCCGGGCGGTCCTGCTGCGGGACCGGGACCTGCCGGACGACGAGCGCGCTGCCCTGGCCGCAGAGCTGCGCACCGTGCTCACCCCGGTGGGCGGCCTGCTGGTCACCGCCGGGGTGGGCGGCGACGGCGCCGTCCACCTCGCCGCGGCCGAGCCGTTCCCCGACCCGCGCCCGGCGCTGGTCGGCCGCTCCTGCCACTCGGCCGCTGAGCTGCTGCAGGCCCGCGCCGAGGGCTGCGACTGGGCCTTCCTCTCCCCCGTCCACCCCACGGCGTCCAAGCCCGGCTACGGCCCGGCCCTCGGCGTCGAGGGGTTCGCCCGCCTGCGGCCCCTGGGCCCGCCGACCTACGCGCTCGGCGGCGTCGGGCCGGACGACGTGCCCGCGCTGCTCACCGCCGGCGCGCACGGGGTCGCGGTCATGGGCCCGGTCATGCGCGACCCGGCCGTCGTCCGGGACTACCTGGCGGCCCTGGCCTGACGGCCAGTCCGCCGGCTGCCGGCCGGGGTGGTCGCCACCGCGGTGCTCTCAGGGGTCGTGGCCCCGTGTCCGCCGAGAGTGCGATCCGCAGAGGGTGACTCTGTGTGACACCTGTCTCACGATGTTTGGGGTCGGCCCCACAGGCCGATACGCAGGTGTTCGGCTCGCCCGCGGGCCGTCGGTCGGTCGCGCCCGCCGGGCGCGGGCCAGGGGGCGCCTCCGGGCGGGAACGAGCACGTGAGGGGACCACGGCGTGACAGGCGACACGGCCCGGGTGCTCTGGCCGGCCGCACGGCCGCCGGCGGCTCCCGACCGCTTCGTCTGGGACCTCGGGTCCGTGGCCGAGCTGCCCGTCGTCCGCGCCGAGGTGCGGGCCCACCTCGCCGCCCCGGAGCTGTCCGACCTGCGCGACCGGCTGGTGCTGGCCCTCGACGAGATGGCCTCCAACGCCCTGCGGCACGGCGGCGGCCAGGTCCGCGCCTCGGTGCGCCCCCTCGCCGACGCCTGGCTGATCGAGGTCCGCGACGGCGCCCCGGGCAGCCCGCCGTCCCCCGCCGTCGGCCGCGACCCCAGCGAGGGCGGCCTCGGGCTCTACCTGATCGCCGAACTGGCCACCGACCACGGCTGGTACGTCACCGCCGGCGCCAAGCACGTCTGGGCCGTGCTGCGGTGACATCGCGGTCCTCCCGGACCGCACCGCGGTCAGGAGCCGTCCCCGACCTGACCTGAGCTGCTGCCCGTGTCCCGGTCGGTGGGGAGGACCCCTCCTCCCCACCCCTCGTGGAAGGACAGCCTGCCCCCCGCGACCGGTCCACCCCGGCCGGGAGCCGTCCCCTGCGGCGGATGGCCCCGTCCCGGACCCCGCCGTCCCGGATCGCGCCGGGGTGCCCCGACCGGTAGGACCGGGAACGGGACGCCGGCCTTGGCGTCCGTGCCGTTGCCGGACGACGCGAGCGAGGACCGTGCGTGACCGCCCCGATCCTGGACGTCGACCCGTGGCTGGTGCGCGAGCCGCGCGTGGACCCGGGGACGCTCCCCGTCGCCGAGTCGCTCTTCAGCCTCTCCAACGGCTACCTCGGCGTCCGGGGGACGCTCGACGAGGTCGAGCCCTTCGGCATGCGCGGCACCTACCTCTCCGGGGTCTACGAGACGCACCCGCTGTCCTATCCCGAGGGCGGCTACGGGCAGCCCGAGGAGGGGCAGGCGATGCTCACCGTCGCCGACGGCACGCCGCTGCGCCTGCTGGTCGACGGGGTCCCGCTCGACCTGCGCGAGTTCGAGCTCGACGTCCACGAGCGCACGCTGGACCTGCGCGCCGGCACGCTCGACCGCCGCGTGCGCTGGACGACGCCGTCGGGCACGTCGGTCGAGGTGTGCTCGCGGCGGCTGGTCTCCCTGGTGGAGCGGTCGGTCTGCGCGGTGCGGTACGAGGTCCGCGTCCTGAACCGGCCCGCGCACGTCGTCGTCCGGTCCGATCTGGCCGCCGGCGAGGTCACGCCCGCGGGCGTGGACAACGACGACCCGCGCGTCGCGGAGTGCCTGGACGAGGCCTTCGAGCCGCGCGCCCAGATCGGCAACGCGAACGGTGGCGCCCTCGTGGAGCGGACGCGCCGGTCGGGGATCACGGTCGCGACCGCGGTCGGTCACGAGGTCGACGGCGGGCGGGTGAGCACGCACGTCGACGAGCAGCACGTCGTCACCACGGTCGCCGCCGACCTGCGCCCCGGCGAGGGCCTCACGGTCGTCAAGGTCGTCGGGTACAGCTGGTCGCACGACGCCGGGTCCGACTCCGTCCTCGCCGAGGCGTCGGCGGCCGTGAGCTCCGCCTTCGACCTCGGGTGGGAGGGTCTGCTCGCCGGCCAGCGGGCCGCGCTCGACGAGCTCTGGGCGACGGCGGACGTCGAGGTCGACGGCGACCCCGAGCTGCAGCAGGCGCTCCGCTACACCGTCTTCCAGCTGATCTCCTCCGCCTCCTGCATCTCGGGTGCCCCGGTCGGCGCCAAGGGACTGACCGGGATCGGGTACAGCGGTCACACCTTCTGGGACGTCGAGGGGTTCGTCGTGCCCGCCCTCACGCTGCTGCGCCCGGACGCGGCGGCACGGCTGCTGCGGTGGCGCGCCGCCACTCTCGACCTCGCGCGGGAACGGGCCGGGACGCTCGGGCTGGCGGGCGCGTGCTTCGCCTGGCGCACCATCAGCGGGCGCGAGGTCTCCGCGTACTGGCCGGCGAGCACGGCGGCGATGCACGTCAACGCCGACATCGCGCGCGCCTTCTGGCTGTACCAGAACGTCACCGACAGGGACCTCGACTCCCTCGGGGGCCTCGCGGTGCTCGTCGAGACGGCGCGGTCGTGGCTCTCGGCGGGCCACGAGGACGCGGCCGGCGCCTGGCACCTGTACGGCATGACCGGGCCGGACGAGTACACCGGGGTCGTCGACGACAACGTCTTCACCAACCTCATGGCCCGGCGCAACCTCCGGTGGGCCGCCGACGCGTGCGAGAGGCTGCCGGAGCGCGCGTCGGAGCTGGGCGTGGACTCCGCCGAGGCCTCCGCCTGGCGGTCCGCGGCGGACGCCGTGCACGTCCCGTGGGACGAGCGCCTGCGCGTTCACCCGATGAACGACAACTTCACGACCTACCGGGAGTGGCCCTTCGAGGACGAGCGCGACCACTACCCGGTGCAGGAGCACCACCACTACGCCGACTTCTACCGGCGGCAGGTGCTCAAGCAGGCCGACCTCGTGCAGGCGCTCTGGTGGTGCCGCGACGAGTTCACGGCCGAGGAGGTGGCGCGCGACCTCGACTACTACGAGGCGCGCACCGTCCGGGACTCCTCGCTCTCGGCCGCCGTCCAGGCCGTCGTGTGCGCCCAGGCTCAGCACCCCGACCTCGCCCTGCGCTACCTGCGGGAGGCTGCCCTCGTCGACCTGCGCGACGTCCGGGGCGACACCCCGAACGGCCTGCACCTGGCCGCCGTGGGCGGGACGTGGCTGGCGTTCGTCGCCGGCCTCGGTGGCCTGCGGGAGGACCACGAGGACCTCGAGCTCGCACCGCTGCTGCCGTCCTCGCTCTCGCGCACCGCCTACTCCGTCACCTGGCGCGGCAGCCTGCTCCGCGTCGAGACGACGCGGGAGGGCACCACGGTCACGCTGGTGCGCGGCGAGGAGCCGGTGACCGTCGTCGTGGACGGCGCCCCGCTGTCGGTCACGCCCGCCGCCCCTGTGCACGCGCCGTTGCGGGACCCGACCCCGCTGCTCGACGAGCCGAGGCAGCCGGTCGGTCGCGAACCCCGCACGTGAGGTCGTGCCTCGACCGCAGGTCGGTCGAGAGCTCCTCGCGTCCCGCCCCGGGAACGACGAGGCCGTCGCTGCCGTTCAGCCGCCGGCGGGCACGCAGTCCAGCCCCTCCTGGAGCGCCCGCAGGTTGGCCCGCATGGTGCTCAGGTAGTCCCCGCCGGACGCGGGCACCCGCTCCACCGGGTCCAGCACCCCGGTGCGCAGGCCGAGGTCGTCGGCGAGAGCCCGGGTGAGCCCAGGGCCGGTCGACACCTCGAAGAACACCGTCCGCACGTTGCGGCCCTCGACCACCTCGACGACGTCGCGCAGGCGGGCCGGCGAGGGCTCGACCGCGGGATCGAGACCGGCGATGCCCACCTGCACCAGGCCGTAGCGCTCGGCCAGGTAGCCGAACGCCTCGTGCGACGTCACCAGGGTCCGCCCGCGGCACCCGGCGAGGCCCTCCCGATACGCCGCGTCGAGCGCGCCCAGGTCGGCCTGCAGGGCGTCCGAGGCGGCGGCGTGGTCATCGGCGTGCCCGGGATCGACCTGCGTGAGCTCGTCGGCCACCTGGTCGGCGACCGCGGCCAACCGCACGGGATCGAGCCAGAAGTGCGGGTCCAGCGCGGCGGACCCCTCCTCCCCCGGCGGCCGGCCCGGGGCGCCGGCCAGGCCGGCGACGTCGGCGGCGTCGACGACGTGCCCGGAGCCGTGCTGCTCGAGCGCGGCGTCGGTGGACGCCTGCAGGCCCGAAACGTGCACGACGAGGTCAGCCTCCCCCAGCCGGCCGACCCGCCGGGGCGTGAGCTCGACCCGGTGGCCGTCGCCCCCGGTCCCGACCGGTCCCTCGACCGCGACGTGCTCGCCCCCGACTCGCTCGACGACGTACTGCAGCGGATAGGTCGTGGCGACGACCTCCACCCGGCCCCCGCCTCCGCCCGCTCCCTCGGAGCACGCCGCGGCAGCGAGGGCGGCACAGCAGACGGCGACCCAGCGGCCGAGGACCGGGTCGGGGCGGGTGGGCACGGGATCTCCTCCGGGAGGGACGGCGGTCGGGGCGGGGGGCGGTCGCGTCAGTCCTCGTGACCGGAGCCGGTGTCGCCGCCGTCCACGCCGGCGAGCTCGTTGGGGATGACGCCGACGTCGGCGCTGCGCCACACCTCGCCGGTCAGGACGTCGACCGCGTGGACCTGCCCGGTCGCCGGCTCGGTGACGTACGCGGTGCCGTCGAGCACGTGCAGCGTCGGGCGCGGCTGCTGCCACTCCAGCGGCTCCTCCCACGGCGCGACGACCGGGACCGAGCGCTCGAGGGTCCCCGACTCGGGGTCGATGACGTGCAGTGCGCCGTCGGTGCCCAGCACCAGCGCCTCGCCGTCCTCACCGCTCGCGAGGGAGCGGAAGGAGTAGGACGCCGGCAGGTCGACCAGCCGCAGCTGGGCCGTCCGGGTGTCCACCAGCGCGACGCGGGTGGGGCGCTCGAGCTCGGCGTCGGGGTCGGTCTTGTAGTCCCCGAGCACGACGGCGGAGGACTCGCTGCCCGCCTGGTTGCCGATGCGGCCGTACGCGTCGGGGCTCTGCACCTCGCGGACCTGCCCGCCGGCGTAGACCAGCGCGCCGTCCTCGCACCCGATGACGACGGCGTCGTCCGCGGCGACCGCCTCGCCGTGCACGCCCGGGCAGCCGACGGAGGAGGCGACCTCCGCCCCGGCGGCGTCGAGCACCCGGATGCCGGTGCGCTCGTCCTCGTCCCCCTCCGATACGACCAGGGTGCCGTCCTCGAGCGCGACCGCGACGCCGTGGTGCGGCGAGGGGGTGGTCAGCCGCCGTGCGCCGTCGGCACCCGCGGCCACCCGGTCGCTGTCGAGGACGACGACCTCGCCGGTGCCGTCGTCGAAGAGGGCCGTGTGCCCGTCGTGGGCGACGACGTGTCCCGGCTCCTCGGCGGGGTGCAGGACGTCGGTGAGCCGCGGCGCCGACGTGTAGTGGTGGCTGTGGTCGCCGTGCGGCTCGGTCCACGTGCCCGCGTCGAGGACCCGGAAGCCGCCCTGCGTGCTCACCAGCAGGTGCCGACCGTCGCCGGCCGCGTTGAGCCGGTTGAAGCCGGCGAGCGGCAGGTCCGCCACGGTTTCCAGGGTGGTCGCGTCGAGGATCCGCACCCCGCCGTCGTGGGTCAGCGCGAGCCGGGGGGTGCTCGCCGCCACCTCCCGGACGTCGGAGGCCGGTGTCGGCTCGGCGGGCGCGGACGGGGACGGGCCGCTCGCGGCGCTGCCGCCGGTGCCGCAGGCGGTGAGCAGCAGCGGCAGGGCGAGGCCCGCGGCGGCGAGGGGGCGGGCAGGCGTGCGGGTGCGCGGCATCGTCGGTACGGGTGGGCCGGAGCCCGCCCACTCCTTCCGGGAGGTGATCAGGACACCGGCGACGGTAGCAAGAACGATAATCATTCGCAGTAAGGGACTGCGAGGCGCCTGTGCAGGGGTACGGGCGGTCGGCCGGGTGGCGAGGACCGGCGGTCGGTCCGGTGCGGTGCGGTGCCGGGCTCGGCCCTGCCGTCGGCAGCACGGCGGCGTGCCGGCCCCGACCGGCGGGCGGCCCTGCCCCGGCCCTGTCCTGAGCCTGCGGAGGACGGGTGGACGGGGACCCTCGATGGCGGGGGCGGGGTCCTTGCTCAGCCCTGCGGGTGGAGGCGGATCGCCACCAGCGCGATGTCGTCCTGCAGCCGCTCCGGGCGCAGCCGCTCGATGACCGCGTCGCACAGCCGCTCCAGCGGCTGGTCGCCGAGCTCGGCCAGCGCGGCGCGCAGCCGGCCGATGCCCTCGTCGAGCGGGAGGTCGCGGCCCTCCACCAGGCCGTCGGTGTAGAGCAGCAGGGTCGCTCCGCGGCGCACGGTGACCACGCTCTCGGTGCGCCGCGCCGCCGGGTCGACGCCGAGCATCAGGTCCGGCCGTTCGGCGCCCAGCGCCTGCACCCGGCCGTCGGTGTGCAGCACCAGCGGCGGTGGGTGCCCGGCGTTGGACCAGCGCAGCGTGGTCAGCCCGGCGTCCCGCTGCTCGGGGGTCTGCTCGACCCGGGCCACGGCCGCGGTCGCCATCGTGGCCATGCCGAGCCCCTGCACGGCGCGGTCGAGGTCGCTGAGCACCTGCGCCGGCCCGACGCCTTCCCGGTAGGCGATGCCGCGCAGCAGCCCCCGCAGCTGCCCCATCGACGCCGCGGCCTCGGTGTCGTGTCCGACGACGTCCCCGATGACCAGCATCGTCGTCCCCGCCGGCTGGACGAAGGCGTCGTACCAGTCGCCGCCGACCTGGGCGACCTCCATCGCCGGCCGGTAGCGGACGACGATCTCCGCGGCGTCCGGCGCCGGCGGGGCGCTGAGCAGGCTGCGCTGCAGGCCCTCGGCCAGTCGGCGCTGCTGCTCGTAGAGGCGGGCGTTGTCGAGCGCCAGCGCGACCCGCGCGGCGACCTCCTGGGCGGTGGCGACGTCGTCCTCGTCCGCGGCGAGCCGGCCGGCGGAGCGGTAGACGCTCAGCGCGCCCAGCGTGCGCCCGCGGGCTGCCAGCGGCAGCGTCACCGCCGTCCGCGGGTCGAGGGCCCAGAACACGTCGCTGACCTCGCCCGGGGGCAGAGTGCGGCCGACGGCCGCGCCCACGTCGGGGACGGTCAGCGTCCGGCCCGAGGCCAGCGCCCGCAGGATCGGCGCGTCGGACTGCAGGGCGGCCAGGCGCAGCTCCGCGTAGCGCGCGGCGGTCGTCCGCAGCGCGGGGTCGGTGTGCCAGCTGCCGACGTCGCGCATCCGGCCGTCCTCGCCGGTGAGGCTGACGATCACCCAGTCCCCCAGCACGGGGACGACGGCCTCGGCGAGCCGCTGCATCGCGGCGTCCTCACCCGCACCGGAGCCCAGGGTTTCGCCGGTCACCGCGCCCACCTCGGCGATGAGGGCGAGCCGGGCGGCGCTGACCCGGGCCCGCTCCTCGGCGGCCCGGCGCTCGGTGACGTCGAGGAAGTAGACCGACAGCCCGTCGGGCCCCGGCCAGGCCCGGACCTCGTACCAGGCGTCCAGCGGTGCCGGGTAGTAGGCCTCGAACACGCGCTCGTGCCCGGTGGCGGCCGCCCCGCGGTAGTGCACCTCGAAGTCGCTGCCCACGGCGGCGGGGAACAGCTCCCAGATGTCGCCGCCCAGCAGGTCGCCGCGCGAGCGGCCCAGCACCCGCTCGGCCTCGCCGTTGACGTAGGTGAACCGCCAGTCGCGGTCCAGGGCGAAGAACGCGGCGTTCATCGACTCGAGCACCCGGGCCACGCGGGCGTCCGCCTGGCGGTGCTCGGTCGTGTCGTACCCCACCCCCAGCAGGCGCACGGAGGTCCCGGCCTCGTCGGCCAGCGCCCGGCCGCGACCCTGCACCCAGCGCGTCTCGCCGGTGGGCCGGACGACCCGGAACTCCGCGTCGTACTCCCCCTGGGTGTCGATGGCGCCCTGCAGCGCCTCGAGGGTGCGGGCCGCGTCGTCGGGGTGGAGACGCTCGGCGAAGGCGTCGATGGTGCCGGGCCAGCCGGCCCGGTCGTAACCGAAGATATCCAGCAGCCGGTCGTCCCACTCCAGCCGGCCCGTCTGCAGGTCCCAGTCGAAGCTGCCGATCCCGGCCGCGTCGATGGCCAGCTCGAAGCGCAGGCGGGTGGCCGCGGCCTCCGGGTCGGGGTCCCCGGTCTCCGCCGGCGTCCGATCCAGGTTCACGGTCTACTCACTCGCATCCTCGGGCTCGGGCACGGACGTCAGGATCCCGTCCGGGTTCCCCGGTCGGTGCACCGGGACGCGCACCCCTTTTGTCTCATGCCCGAGGGGTCCGGGGCCACTCGTTGTGCCGGATGTGACAAGTGGGTGTTCCGCGGTGACGCATGACGGCCGACGGCGGGCGCCCCGGTCCGGGAGGGGCGCCCGCCGTCGGCCGGAGGGGGGACGGCGGGGTCCCGTGCGGGGCTCGTCCTGCGGCGCACTGCCTCCGGGCGGCGTGCCCGGACGGTCTCCTGCGGTCGACTCCCGGCACCGGCGACCGGCCGGCGACCCGGCCCCGGACGGCGCCCGGCCAGGTCGGTGCCGGTCAGAGACCCGGGGAACGGGTACCGGCGCGGACCTGTCGTCCCGCCGGACGGTCTCCGTCGCCGGACAGCCGTGCCGCTCGTCGGTCGCCGCCTCCCTGGAGGGTCCGCGCGCTGCGTCGGGGCGCAGTCGGCGGGGGGTCGAGGCGGGTACCGGTGGAGCAGGGACGTCTGGGCGGCGGGAGGACTCCCGTCGGGGGACAGCCAGGGGCGGTGCGAGGTCGGTCGGGAGGAGCGGGGACCACCGGGCTCCGGTCGCGACCACCGGAGGGGGCGGTGGCGGCGGCCGTGGCCGGGAGGCGGTGCGGGGAACGGCGTCCGCGGCGGGTGCCGTGGTGGTGCCGGGTCAGCCGGGTGGCTGCCCCCGGGCCGGAGGGGGTCGCGGATCACCGCGCGCCCGGGCCGGGGCGGAGGCCCGGGCGGCTCCCGGCGGGCTGCTCCCCTGCGCGGTCCTCGGTGCGGGGACGGGCCGCGGTGCCGGCACGTGCCGGGCGAGCGGGGCGACCACCGGGATGCGGGGGGAGCCAGCCGGCCAGGGGTACCGGGCCGGACGGAGCGCCGCGGCGGGGGAAGGCGCCGCGGGCCGGATCGTGGGGGTGTTCGGCAGCTCGGTGAGGACCACCGGGCCGTCGGGGCGGGGTGCCGGGGCGGTCGAGGCCGGGCGGCCCCACGCGAGGTGGGCGCCGTCGGGGCCGGCGCCCCAGAGCACCAGCCGGCGGACCAGGCCCCGCAGCCGGGCGCGCAGGCCCGGCCGGGGCGCCGGGGCAGGGGCCGGCGCGGACCGGACCGGCGCGGCCGGTGCCGGTTCCGGGGGCACCGGCCGGGGGCGCACGGCCGGCACGGGGACCGGCCGGACGGCGGCCGACCGTCGGGCGCCGCCGGTGCGGTGCACGGCCGCGCGGCGGGGACGCGGCCCGCTCCGCCCGGGCAGCGGTTCGGCCCGGTCCAGGACGTCGAGCAGGCCGCCGAGGGTCAGGTCGTCCGCCGTGCGCGAGGAACGCGGGGACGGTGCCCGGTCGATCGCCATGACGTCCTCCTGGAGGTGGTGCCGCAGCCGGGGAAGGTGCTGCGGACAACGAGAACGGTAGGGACGACGACCCCGCGCGACGGCCTCCTGCGACACCCCCCGGAGGGCGCGTGACCGAACCGTTGCGACGGCGTCCTGGGGCGGACGGTGACCCGTCCTCCCGGGCGACCGCTTGTCGACAAGATCACCGGTCCCAAGCGTGGAACGTGCTGGTCGGGGCACCGGTCACCCCCGGACGCGTCCGCCGGCGTGTCGGGGTACCAGACCCTCCGGTCCGCTGAGTTGCCGGGCCGTGCGGCCCTGCTGAGACTCGATCGGTGACAGACCAGGCCGCACTCCCCGGCGACCGGACCGACACCCGGCTGCGCCGCGCCGTCACCGGGCCGCTGCTGTTCCTGTTCATCCTCGGCGACGTCCTCGGCGCCGGCGTCTACGCGCTGGCCGGCCGGGTGGCCGCGGAGGTGGGCGGGGCGATCTGGGTGCCGCTGCTCGTCGCGCTGCTGCTGGCCCTGCTCACCGCGGCGTCCTACGCGGAGCTGGCCACCAAGTACCCGCGCGCCGGCGGGTCGGCGGTGTACGCCGAGCGGGCCTTCCGGCAGCCCCTCGTCGCGTTCCTCGTGGGCTTCTGCATGCTCGCCGCCGGGGTGACCAGTGCGGCGGGGCTGGCGCTGGCCTTCGCCGGCGACTACCTGGGCGTCTTTCTCGACGTGCCCGCCACGCCGGCCGCGCTGGTGTTCCTGCTGCTGGTGGCGCTGCTCAACGCCCGCGGCATCCGGGAGTCGCTGCGCGCCAACCTGGTGATGACCCTGGTCGAGGTGTCGGGACTGGTGCTCGTCGTCGTCCTCGCTGCGCTGGTGCTCGGCCGCGGGGACGGCGACCTGGGCCGCACCGTGGAGTTCCCGCCCGGCGTCGCCCCGGCCTCGGCGGTGCTGGCCGCCGCGCTGCTGGCCTACTACTCCTTCGTGGGCTTCGAGACCTCGGCCAACCTCGCCGAGGAGGTGCGCGACGTGCGCCGGGTCTACCCGCGGGCGCTGTTCGGCGCGCTGCTCACCGCCGGCGTGGTGTACGTGCTGGTCGGCCTGGCCGCCTCGGTGGTGCTGCCCCCGGAGGAGCTCGCCGCCTCCACCGGCCCGCTGCTGGAGGTGGTCCGCGCGGCGGACGCCGGGATCCCCGACCAGCTGTTCAGCGCGGTGGCGCTCGTCGCGGTGGCCAACGGCGCGCTGCTCACGATGATCATGGCCAGCCGGATGGCCTACGGGATGGCCGAGCAGCGGCTGCTGCCCGCCGTCCTCGGCCGGGTGCTGCCCGACCGCCGGACGCCGTGGGTGGCCATCGCCGTCACCACCCTGGTCGCGATGGCGCTCACCCTCGTCGGCGACCTGTCCACGCTGGCCAACACCGTGGTGCTCCTGCTGCTGTTCGTCTTCCTCAGCACGAACACCGCCGTGCTGGTGCTGCGCCGCGACCGCGTGGCGGCCGAGCACTTCCACGCCCCGACGGTGCTGCCGGTGCTGGGCACCGCCTCCTGCCTGCTGCTCCTGTGGCAGCAGGAGGCGCAGGTCTGGGGCCTGGCCGCGCTGCTGATCGCCGGCGGGGTCGTCCTGTACGCGGTCACCCGGCTGGCCGGACGCCGTCCGAGCGCCGCCGGGGGCGCCCGGCGCGGCTGACAGGATCGGCAGCCGTGGCGACCCCCCTCGTGATCGACACCGACCCCGGCATCGACGACGCCCTGGCGATCCTGCTGGCGCTGGCCAGCCCGGAGGTCGACCTGCGCCTGGTCACCACGGTGCACGGCAACGTCGAGCTGGCGCAGACCACCGACAACGCCCTGCGGGTGCTGCACCTGGCCGGTCGCTCCGACGTCCCGGTGGCCGCCGGCGCCCGCGACTCGCTGGTCTACCGGCAGCCCGAGCGGGCCGGCCACGTGCACGGGGAGACCGGCCTGGGCGGCGTCCTGCTGCCCGCCTCGCCGGCCGCGCCGGACCCGCGCCCGGCGGTGGTCGCGCTGGCCGAGGTGCTGCTGGCCGCGGAGGCGCCGGTGACGGTGGCTGCGATCGGTCCGTGGACCAACATCGCGCTGCTGCTGGCCACCTACCCCGAGGCCGCGGAGCGGATCGGCCGGCTGGTGCTCATGGGCGGCTCGGCCGCGCGGGGCGGCAACGTGACCGCGGCCGCGGAGTTCAACGTGTGGGCCGACCCGGAGGCCGCGCAGCGGGTGCTGGGCTCCGCCGTCCCCACCGTGCTGGTCGGGCTGGACGTCACGCTGCCCACCGTGCTCGACGTCGACGGCATCGCCCGGTTCGCCGCGGCCGGCCCGGTCGGGGAGACCGCCGCCGCGATCCTGCAGCAGTACGTCGACCACGCCCGCACCAGCTACGGCACCTCCGGCGTCGTCCTGCACGACGCGCTGGCGCTCACCGAGGCGATCGTGCCGGGCACGCTGGGCACCGTGCGACGGGACGTCGTCGTCGACACCACCCTGGGCGCCGGCCGGGGACAGACGCTGGTGGACCGGCGCGCGGTCTCGGACTCCCCCACCGCGGTGGAGGTGGCCGAGACGGTGGACAGCGCCGCGGCGGTGGAGTTCCTGGTGGGCCGGATGGAGGCGCTGGCCCGTCGGTGACGGGATGGAACGGCTCCCTTGCAGGGGCCCCGCGCGAGCATGCGAGCGGTGGGGGGCAAGGGAGTCCTTCTTCAGCGGACGCGGCCCTCGCTGGTGCCGTCCACGATGGCCTGGGCGATCTCCCGCAGCTTGCGGTTGTAGCGCTGCGAGGCCTCCCGCAGGATCTCGAACGCCGCCTCGGCATCCACGTGCCGCTGCGCCATGAGCACGCCCTTCGCCTGCTCGATCACCGCACGCGACTCCATCGCCAGCCGCATGTTGCGGGCGTGGTCGGCGAGCCGGTCGTGCGCGTCGGCGTTGGCGACCGCGACCGCGACCGCCTCGGCCACCGCCGTCGCCACCTCCACCGACTCCGGTGTGGCGAAGGCCGACTGCTGCGACGAGTAGACGTTGAGCGCCCCGATCGTGCTGCCCTGGTAGGGCAGCGGCATCGACAGCGAGCTCCGGACGCCGACGTCCACGACCCGAGCGGTGTAGTCGGCGTAGCGCTGCTCGGTGCGCATGTCGTCGATCCGGATCACCACGCCGGCGCGGCCGGCGTCCATGCAGGGCCCGTAGCCGCGCGCGTACTGCATCTCGTCGGCGACCAGGGCCATCTCCCCGGTGTGCGCGGCGGTGAAGGCCCGGTCGCCGCGGAGCAGGGTGATCGAGGTCGACTCGGCGCCCGGGACCGTCCGGGCGGCGATGCCGGTCACCTCCCCCAGGACGTCGTCGAGGGGGCGGTCGGCCCACACCACCTGGCTCAGGTCGCGCCACAGGTCCTGCACGCGGCCAGTGTGCCCCCGACCGGCGCCGTCGGGGGGCCGGACCGGGCTCCGGGGGCCGCCGCTGCAGGAAACGGCCCTCTCGGTCAGGATGGAGGAGACGGTCGGCCGTGGGTCCACCCCCGGTCCACTCGCCCAGCGACGGCGGAGGAGGTTGCCTTGGGCCAGGAGCCGTGGCCGCACGTACCCGTGCCGTCTCTCGGGGGCGACGTGTGGCACTGGCAGCTCGAGGCGATGCACGTCGTCTCCCGGGTCCGGGCGGACCTGCGCGCCAGGATCGCCCACCCGTCGGTCTGCTCGACCTCGACCGACGACGCGCGTGACGGGCTGCTGCTGGTCTTCGAGGAGCTGGCGTCCAACGCGCTGCGCCACGGCGGCGGCGCGGTGCGCGCGCTCGTCGTCGCGGGCACCGACGGCTGGCTGCTCGACCTCAGCGACGAGGCGCCCGACCGCCCGCCGGTGCCCGCCGTCGACCGCGACCCGGCGCTGGGTGGCATGGGCCTGCACCTGGTCGCCCAGCTCTCCACGGGCTACGGCTGGGAGAGCCGTCCCGGTCGCAAGCACGTCTGGGCGCTGCTGCCCAACGGCCTGCACCCGCTGGAGCCCGTGCAGGACCGGGTGCCCGAGCCCCGGGCGCCCGAGGTCCCCCGCAGCACGGACTGAGCCCGGAAAGCCGGCCGCGGAGGCCGTGGTCACCCGTCGGCACGCCGGCAGTCACCTCCCCGCGCGGGTCACCGCCGTGCAGTAGCGGTCGTGGTCCTCGCGCACCTCCGCCATCGGCGCGAGCACCTCCTCCTGCGCCACGACGTCCACCGCCGCGTACAGCCGCTGCTCGGCCCGGCGCGCCCGCCGCCGCGCGCGCAGCCCGACCAGGGGCCGGGCCACCAGCGCCAGCAACGCCCCGGCCAGCAGCCCGCCGACCAGCAGCAGCGTCGGCAGCGGCAGCCCCTCCACCCGGGGCAGCGGGACGACGTCGTCGAGCTGGAAGAAGCCGAGGACCACCAGGGCCAGCAGCCACAGCGCCCCCGCCAGCGCGACGAGGGCGAGCAGCCACTGCAGCCCGCCCACCGCCCGCTGCCACAGCGGGGTGCGCTGCGGACCCAGGTCGGTGCCGGCGACGGCCCGGTCGAGCCGGTCGGCCAGCTGCTCCTCCGACACCTCGACGGTGCGCCGCAGCTCGTCCCGCCACGCCTGGGGCAGGCCCTCGCCGGCGGCCTCGCGCGCCGCGCGCACCGCCCGGGTCACCCCGGCCCGCTGCACCGCGCCGGCGGCCGGCAGCGACGTGCGGGCCACCACCGCCCCGTCGTCACCCGTGCCCTGTCCCAGGTGCAGCCGCTCCAGCGGATCCGGGCGCAGCTTGCGGGTCCAGCGCACCAGCGGCCAGCCGGTGGCCGCCGTGCCGCTGCGGCGCACCGACCGCTCGACGGCGGCGGTGACCGCGGGCACCCCGGCGGCCTCGGCCAGCGCATCGGTGAGCTGCTCGTGTTCTCCGCGGCCCACCCCGCCCCCGCCGTCCGGGGCGCAGTGCGCCGCCAGCGCCGTGGCGACCCCCCGGACGTCGGCGGTGAGCCGGTCGGTCGCCGCCCGCCGGGCCGTCACCCGCTTGGCCAGGTCGGCGCGCAGCTCGCCGAGGCCGGTGCCGGTGCGCGCCGAGACGGGCAGCAGCGGCGTGTCCGCCAGGCCCTCGCGGTCGAGCAGGCCGCGCAGGTCGGTCAGGCAGGCCCGCGCGGCCACGGCGTCGAGCCGGTCGACCTGGTTGAGGACGACGAGCAGCACGCCCGCGTGCCCGGCCAGCGGCAGGAGGTAACGCTCGTGGACGGCGGCGTCGGCGTACTTCTCCGGGTCCAGCACCCACACCAGCACGTCGACCAGCTGCACCAGCCGGTCGACTTCCAGCCGGTGCTCGAGCCGCACGCTGTCGTGGTCGGGCAGGTCGAGCAGCACCAGGCCGTCCAGCGCCGGCTCGGGGGGGTGCCGGTGCCGGCGGGGCACCTGCAGCCAGTCGAGCAGCCGGTCGGTCGCGTCGTCGGCGCCCCAGACGGTGGCGTGCGCGACGCCGGTGGTCGGTCGGCGGACGCCGGGGGTGCTCACCTCGCTGCCCGACAGCGCGTTGAACAGCGTGGACTTGCCGCTGCCGGTGGCGCCGGCCAGGGCGACCACGGTGGCGTCGCCGAGGGCCTCGCGGGCACCGGCCTTGGCCAGCAGGGTCCGGGCCGAGCCGAGCTCCGGCACCTCGAGGCGGCCGTCGGCGACCTCGACCGCCTCGCGCAGCGCCGCCAGCCGGTCGGCCAGCGGCGGCGTCCGTCCCCTCATGCCCGGTCCCGGGCCGCGGTCAGGGCGGCCGCGGCGGCGCGCAGCTCGACGGCGGCGTCCGGGGTGGGCCCGGCCTCGTCCACGAGGGCGTCGAACCGGCCCTGCTCGTAGCGCAGCAGGCCGTCGGCGCGGGCCTGCAGGTCCTCCCGGGCGCGGGCGGCCAGCGAGCGGACGGCCGCGTCGCCGAACACCGCCTCCAGCAGCCGCTGGCCGAGCGCCGTCGTCCCGCCGGCCACCGCCACCTCCCCGCCGGTGAGCCCGCCGGTGTGCGCGAAGACGGCCACCATGACGACGGCGCCGGCGCCGTTGACGCCCCAGGACAGGACCCGGGCGCGGGTCCGCTTGTCGGCGCCCTGGTCGCGGACCAGGTCGAGCACGTAGCCCTGCCAGTCGCGGACCTGCGCGGCCGCCGCCTCGGGGAAGTCGGGGGAGACGCGGTCGAGGTCCTCGTCGGCGGTCGCTAGCAGCGGTGACCCGCCGGGCAGCGCGCGCCAGGTGGTGACGGTGCGCTCGGCGGCGCGGTCGGCCTCGGCGCGCAGCAGCGTCTCGACGCTGGTCTCCAGCGCGCCCTGCAGCTCGGCCGCCGGCGAGGGGCGGCCGGTGAGAGCGGCGGTGACCCGGTCCCGCATCCGGCCGATCGAGCTCTGCAGCGACCGCATCCACTCGCCGGTGCCGACGAACTCCTGCCAGCGGGCCAGCACCTCGCCGCGCAGCAGGCTGCCGCTGCGCACGCCCTCGTCGATGCCCTCGTAGGCGGCGGTGTAGGCCGCCGCCGCCGCCTCCCGCAGCGCGGTCGCGGCCAGCGCCTGCTCCTCGACGGCGGCGGCGATGCCGGCCACCCGGTCCTCCAGGCTGGCCAGGGCGCCGGTCAGCGTCTGCCGGACGACGGCGGCGCGCTGCTCCTGGTCGGCGGCGAGCGCGTGCAGCCAGCCGCGCAGCGGGGCGACCTGGTCCGCGGGCAGGAACCCGTCGACCAGCGGCCGCTCCTCGACGACGAACAGCCGCACCCCCGTCAGGCCCGCGCGGTCGAGCATCCCGGCGAGGTCGGGCGCGATCTCGTCGGCCGCGCCGGGCGGCACCCGGTCCAGGACGACGGCCAGCGCGGTGCCCCGCTCCTGCGCCGTCCGCAGCACGTCCCACGGGACGGCGTCGGCGTAGCGGGCCGCGGTGGTGACGAAGACCCACAGGTCCGCGGCGGCCAGCAGCTGGGCGGCCAGCTCGCGGTTGGACTCCACCACTGAGTCGACGTCCGGCGCGTCGAGCAGCGCCAGGCCGGGCGGGACGTCGTCCCGCGGCACCAGCTGCAGCGTGCCCGGGCCGCCGGCCCCGCCGGTGACCCGCGCCAGGCCCGGGAGCACCCGGTCGCCCTCGAAGGCCGTCACGTCGGTCCGGGCGCAGACCAGCACCGGCGCCCGGGTGGTCGGCCGCAGCACGCCGGCGGTGGTGACCGGCGCGCCGACGAGGCTGTTGACCAGGGTGGACTTGCCGGCCCCGGTGGAGCCGCCGACGACGGTGAGCAGCGGGGCGTCGAGGTCGCGCAGCCGGGGCAGCAGGTAGTCGTCGACCTGTTCGACCACCCCGCGGGCCGCGCGGCGGGCCGCCTCGCTGCCCGGCGTGGCCAGGCCGAGCGGGGCGGCCGCGACGGCGTCCCGCAGGGCGGTCAGGGCCTCGGGCAGGCGAGCGGGCGCGGTCACGCCCCGGGACTATCCCGCCGGGGCAGTTCCTAGTCGGCCTGGCGGAGGCGCTCGAGTCGCAGTGCCTCGAAGACCCGCCGCCGCAGCCGGTCCTGCTCCTGCTCGGTCAGCTCCGGGAACTTCATGGAGATCAGCCAGCGCGGTCCCCGAGGTTCCACGCGCACCACCTCACCGGCCGCGGTGAAGCTGCCGTCCCCCAGCTCCAGCGTCGCGTCGATGGGGGTGCCCGGTGGCGGCTGCAGACCCCAGCCGTCGAACCAGACACGGGCGCCCGCCTCGCTGAGATCCACGGTCTGACCGGTGATGATCACGGTTCCGCACCGGGCCACGACCGGGAGCTCGACGCGGGCACGCACCGACTGACGCCGCTGACTGGCCTCGGCCGGGCCCGTGATCTGCAGGATCCAGCGCAGCTCCGGGTCGGACCGGATCTCGGTGACCTCCGCGGGGAGCGACCGCCCGCCCGTCGGGCCACCCCACAGGACCTCGACGCGGTGCCCCGGCTGGACCTTGAGCTTCTCGGCGTAGTCGGCCAGCACGAGCCGGACGAGGAGAGCGGTCCCGTCGGAGACCTCCACGGAACTGGGCAGCGCGACACCGCGGGCCAGCGGGATGACCTCCGCTGCACCGCCCGGCTCGGGCCAGTCCACGCCGGCAATGCTCATCTTCTTCTCCCCGATCCGATCCACCGTCCCCCGGTGGAGCGCGGCCGGAGGCGGTCCGGCCGCACGCCCCCGGGGATGCACGACGGTCCTGGGATCGGCCGGGGAGGTGGCGGGCTTGAGTGGAACCGGGATCGCTTCACCCCAGGGGCCGTCGGATCAGGTCGCCGCGCGGGCCCGCTGCTCGCGCATCGCCTGGAACACGCGGCGGCGCAGCCGGTCCTGCTCCTTCTCCGGCAGGTCGGGAAAGCGCAGGGACAGCATCCAGCGACGACCCCGCACCTGGTACCAGACCACCTCGGCTGAGGTGCGCAGTGCGCCGTCCTCCAGCTCCAGGACGACGGCGACCGCGGCACCCGGCAACGGAGGCGCGCCGTAGGCGTCGACGGCGGCGCGGACGCCGGCTTCGCTGAGGTCGAGGACGTCACCCTCGAGGTCGACGCGATCGACCGTCACGGTGAGCCGCAGCGGTAAGCGGCCGCGGACGGCCTCCCGGCGCTGGACCGGCTGGGCGGGTGCGGTGACGCCCAGGTGCCAGCGCGGTACGGCGCCGTGCTGGACCGTCGCCACCTCGGCCGTCACCATCCGGACGTCGGGAGCGTCGTGCCAGACGAGCTGCACCTCCTCGCCGATGCGGACGACCTGCTGCCCGGCGAACTCACCGACCGACGGGCGGACGACGACCGTGGCTGCGTCGGCGGCCTCGACCCTGGCGCTCACGGACACCCGGTGCCCGAGCAGCACCACCTCCACCTCGCCGTCCCGGTGCGGATGGTCGACGCCAGGCGTGTTCATGGTGCCCCTCCGTTCGCCTGTCGCAACGGGCAGTGACGAGAGCCCGCGCGGCGAAACGGTAACCGCCGCCCGTCCCGCCCACTGCCGAGGACCGCTGCGTCGGCGTGCCGCTCACGGCGGGACCCCTGCTCGCCCCCTCGAAGGGGGCAGGGGACGATCGAGCGCTCAAGGTCGCGCGCCCACCACCCGATCTGCAGTCCCATGACCAGCAAGCTCCGTCCGTGGCGCCGTGACCGCGGAGCGGCCGGGACCGCCGTCCCCCCGACCCTCGCCGACCGCCTCCTGGCCGTGACGGACCAGGGCGTCTACGCCGTCGACATGGCCGGCCGGTGCGTCCTGGCCAACGAGGCGGCCGCGCGCCTGCTCGGGACCGTCCGTCCCCTCCTGCTGGGCGCCCACGTGCACGAGGAACACCACGGTCGGCCGGCCGGGGAGCCGGCCGAGGACTGCCCGCTCTGCGCACCCCTGCACTCCGGGCGCCCGGCTCGTGGCACCGCCACCCTCACCGCCGTCGGCCACAGCTCGCTCACGGTGGACTACGTCAGCTCGCTCGTGACCCACGAGGACGAGCCCGTCGCCGTCTTCTGGTTCCAGGACGTCGCACCGCGGAACCAGACCGAGTCGGCGCTGCACCAGCTGGAGATGAAGTACCGCGCGGTCACCGAGTCGGCCAGCGACGCGATCGTCTCCGCCGACGCCCGCGGGCTGATCGTCAGCTGGAACCGCGGCGGTGAGGCGATGTTCGGCTACGCGGCCGAGGACGTCATCGGCAAGCCGCTGACCATCCTGATGCCCGAGCGCTACCGCGACGCCCACGAACGCGGCATGGGTCGCTTCCTGCTCACCGGGGAGCCCCGCGTCATCGGGTCGGGTGCCGTGGAGGTGCACGCCCAGCGTGCGGACGGCACCGAGTTCCCCGTGGAGCTCTCCCTGTCGCACTGGGCCGAGGGCGAGGGCCGGTTCTTCACCGGGATCCTCCGGGACATCACCGAGCGCAAGCGCGCCGAGGCGGCGCTCGCCCGGGAGACGGGCTTCATCAGGCTGCTGCAGCGGGTCAGCGTCGCGTCGAACGAGACCTCCAGCGGACGCGAGGCGCTGGAGACCGGCCTGCGGATGATCGCCGAGCACACCGGGTGGCCGGTCGGGCACATCTACCTGGTCGACGACGACGGCGAGACGCTGCGCTCGTCCAACATCTGGGTGCGGCCGGACGACGATCGGCTGCTGCCCTTCCTGCAGGCCACCACGGCGACGCCGTTCCGCGCCGGCACCGGACTCCCGGGACGCGTCCTGGCGTCCAAGCAGCCGAGCTGGATCTGCGACGTCACCACCGACGACAACTTCCCCCGGCGCGCCGCCGCCCGGGACAGCGGCCTGGCTGCGGCCTTCGCCTTCCCCGTGCTCGTCGGCAGCGAGGTCACCGCCGTCCTGGAGTTCTTCACCTCCGAGCCGCTGCAGCCCGACGACGCCCTGTGCGAGGTCATGGGCCAGATCGGCACCCAGCTCGGCCGGGTGGTCGAGCGGGAGCTCGCCCAGGGCAGGCTGACCCACCACGCCCTGCACGACCCGCTGACCGGGCTGCCTAACCGCGTCCTGCTGCTGGACCGGCTGGAGGTGGCGCTGGCCCAGCGCAGCCGCGGCGGGGTCGCGGTGGCGTTCGTCGACCTCGACCACTTCAAACTGATCAACGACAGCCTCGGACACGCTGCGGGTGACACCGTGATCACCGCTGCCGCCACGCGGTTGCGCGCCGTGGTCCGGCCGGGCGACACCGTCGCCCGCTTCGGCGGCGACGAGTTCGTGGTCCTCGCCGAGTCCGTGGTGGACGAGCGGGACGTCGAGGGGCTGGCCGAGCGCCTCGCCGGAGCGCTCGCCGAGCCCTTCGACCTGGCCGGTGACGAGGTGTTCGTCACCGCCAGCATCGGCATCGCGGTGTCGAGCGGCACGGGCGGGGACGCCCACGGCCTGCTCCGTGACGCCGATGCGGCCATGTACCGCGCGAAGGAGGCGGGGCGCGCCCGGCACGAGGTCTTCGACTCGGTCATGCGGGCCGGGGCCATCCGCCGGCTGGAGATCGTCAACGACCTGCACCGTGCGCTCGAGCGCAACCAGTTCGTGCTGCACTTCCAGCCGCAGATCGACCTGCGGACCAACAGCCTGATCGGCGTCGAGGCCCTGCTCCGGTGGGTGCACCCCGAACGGGGGCTCATCCCGCCGCTGGAGTTCATCCCGGTCGCCGAGGAGACCGGCCTGATCAACGACCTCGGGCGGTGGGTGCTGCGCGCCGCCTGCCAGCAGGGCCGGACCTGGCTCGACCGGTTCCCCGACCGGGAGCCGCTGGTCATGAGCGTCAACCTCTCGGGCCGTCAGCTGCACCAGCCACGCCTCGCGGAGGAGGTGGCCGCGGCGCTCGAGGACTCCGGCTTCCCCGCGGACCAGCTCGTCCTGGAGATCACCGAGAGCGTCCTCATGAACGACACCGCGGCGACGATCCACACCCTCGAGGCACTCAAGGAGCTCGGCGTCCGCCTGGCCATCGACGACTTCGGGACCGGCTACTCCTCGCTGACCTACCTGCAGCGCTTCCCCATCGACATCCTCAAGATCGACAAGTCCTTCGTCGACGGACTGGGGAGCGCGAACATCGAGGAGTCGGCAGTGACCCGCACCATCGTCGCGCTGGCCAAGACGCTGCGGCTGGAGACCGTCGCCGAGGGCGTCGAGCGCAGCGAGCACGTGCGTGAGCTGCAGAGCCTCCACTGCGACATCGGCCAGGGCTACTTCTTCGCCCGGCCGCTGGACGCCGGCGCGCTCACCACCCTCATGGCCCAGCCGGACACCCCCGTGGCGGCACTCGGCTCCCTGGCCGACGTGGACCGGCTGCTCGGGTCCCGCTGACCGCCCCCTCCTCTCCCCTCCCCTTCGAAAACCGAGGAACCCCCATGCCTGGCTCGATCGGCGAGCACCTGCTGCAGGAGCGGTACGGCACGACCGCCCGCGCCCGCGGCTTCTACAACCACCAGATGCTCGACCACCTCAACGACCACATGCGGGAGTTCGTGGCCCGCATGGAGATGGTGTTCGTCGCCACCTCCGACGGCGCCGGCGAGGCCGACTGCTCCTTCCGCGCCGGACCGCCCGGATTCGTCTGCGTCCTGGACGACAAGACCCTCGCCTACCCGGAGTACCGCGGGAACGGGGTCATGGCCAGCCTCGGGAACATCGCCGAGAACGGGCACATCGGCCTGCTGTTCATCGACTTCTGCGGTGACGCCATCGGGCTGCACGTGAACGGCCGCGCCTCGGTCCTGGAGAACGACCAGCTGCTCGCCCGCCCGGACCTGCCCGACAGCGTCCTCGACGGGCTGCTGCAGGACGGCGGACGGCGTCCCGAGCGGTGGGTGGCCGTCGACGTGGTCGAGGCCTACATCCACTGCTCGAAGCACATCCCGCAGATGGTCAAGCGGTCCGAGGTCCGCCAGGCGTGGGGGACCGACGACGTGGTCCGCAAGGGCGGGGACTACTTCAAGGCCAAGCACTCGACCCGTCCGTGGGTGGACGGCGTTCCCGCCGGCGGCGCCGCGGCCGAGCAGGCGGCCCACTGATGCCGCGGACCGTTCCCGAGGCCGCCGCCGAGCTGACGGAGCAGGCCGCGGCCAAGGCGGCTGCGGCGACCGGACCGGCCGGCTATCTGAGGAGCTCGGTGCTGGCCGGCGTCTACGTCGGGATCGCCGTCGTGCTGCTGGTCAGCGTGTCCGCCCCGCTGGCCGCAGCCGGCTCCCCCGTGACCAGGCTGGTGCAGGGAGCCGTGTTCGGCCTCGCGCTCACCCTCGTCGTCTTCGCCGGGGCAGAGCTGTTCACCGGCAACGTCATGGTGATGGCACACGGCATCAGCCGACGGAGCGCGGGCTGGCGCTCCGCCGGCACCGTCGGTGCCCTGTCGCTCGTCGGCAACGCGATCGGTTCGCTGGCCCTCGCCGGCGCCGTCCACCTGAGTGGCGTGCTGAGCGCGGGGCCGGGGCCGACCGGCTCGTCGCCCGCCGTGGCGCTGCTGGACAGCATGGTCGACGTCAAGACGGCCGCCACCGGACCGCAGTTGTTCTGGCGGGCGGTCCTGTGCAACGCGCTCGTGTGCCTGGCGGTCTGGATGGCGACGCGTGCGGCCACGGACGGGGCCAAGCTGATGGTCCTGTGGTGGGGGCTGCTCGCGTTCATCGGCTCGGGCTTCGAGCACTCCATCGCCAACATGACGACGTTCTCCCTCGCGGCGCTCGAGGGTGTCGCGGGATGGGCGGACCTGGCCGGGAACCTGGTGTGGACCATCCCGGGCAACGTCGTCGGTGGTCTGCTCGTCGCGGCCGCCTACGCCGGACGGGCCGGACGGGTCAGCGGCAGCCCGGCCCTGCTGCCCCCGGGGGCGGTCCGCGAGGCAGCCGTGCCGGGGCTGCGCCAGGCGGCCTGAGTCCCGCCAGGCCCCTCCTCGCCCGTCCCCCGCCCCGGGGTGCGGGACCCCGGCACGGCGGTCAGCGGCGGCGGGCCGACCCGCCGTGCAGCCGCGGCCGGAAGCTGCGGCGCACCCGCGTCCACCGGTTCGGCGTCCGCTCGGCGTCGAGCAGCTCGGTGTCGGCCAGCGCCTGCTCCACCGGACCGAGGTCCGGTGGGGCGAAGGGCACCAGCGAGCGGCCGACCGGCCGGCGCAGGCTCTCCACGGCCTGCAGCAGCGACCCGCCGCAGGCCTCGATCGCGTCGGCGACCGCGGACGGCGGCACGCCGAGGTGCTCGCCCAGCAGCCGGTCGCGCAGCCCGGTGACGGCGGCGGCCTTCTCCTCCGCGCGCGGGTCGCCGGGGCGCACCTCGATGGACACGTCGCACTCGGTGTCCATCCCCATGGACCGGTTGTTGAGGTTCGACGAGCCGATCCGCAGCAGCCGGTCGTCGACCACCGTGACCTTGGCGTGCACGTAGATCGGCCGCCGTCCCTCGGTCACCGGCACGTAGAGCTGGAAGCGGCCGTGCACGTCGGCCTCCCGCACCAGCGCGAGCAGCTTGGCGCGGGCCGTACCCATGGCCTTCTCCTGCAGCCACCCCTCGGCGGTCTCGGGGTTGAGGACGACGAACTCCGGGCCGTCGGGCTCGCGCAGCCGCTCGGCGATGGCCTCGGCGATCCGGCGGTTGGCGAAGTACTGGCTCTCGATGTAGACCGAGCGTCGAGCCGCGGCGATGACCGCCAGCCACAGCAGCTCGATCTCGTGCACCAGGCTCGTCCCGCCGTGCTCGGGCCGGGTCCGCGAGATGGCGACGTCCACGTCGGTCAGCAGCGGCTCGACGTCCGGCCAGCAGACCTCGACGTCCTCGACCGGCTCCAGCGCCCGCCCGGTGCCGCTCTCCCACCGTTCCCGCGCCAGGTCGCCGATCGCGCGGGCGGCCGGCCCGGACACCAGGCTGGTCACGTCGTGCCAGGGGCCGGTGAGCCGGTGCGACGAGGGACGGCGGCGCAGCTGGTTGCGGTCGAGGTGCTCGGAGGTGTCCCAGCGGTCGGTGGTGACGTCGATGCCGCCGGCGAAGGCCAGGCAGTCGTCGATGACCACGATCTTCTGGTGGTGGGCGCCGCCCACGGGGTGGTGGGTGTCCACCGTCATCGTCAGCCGGTCCGGGGTGCGCCGGTCGAGCAGCACGACCGGCACCAGGCCGCGGCCGAGCGCGCCGACGACGCCGTAGTCCCAGACCAGGACGCCGATCTCCAGCTCCGGGTTGGTGCGGACGGCCTCCTCCAGCACCCGGCCCAGCTTGTCCGGGCGCCGTCCGCCGACGCGCCGCCGCCGCGCCCCGCGCGGGTCCATCCGGATCCGCGGGTCGAAGTCCCAGCCGATGAACAGCACCCGGCGCCGGGCGTTCAGCACCGCTTCCCGCAGGACGGCGAAGTAGTCGGCCGCGTCGACGAAGACCGCGTACCGGTCCGCGCGCTCGATCCGCCAGCAGGTCTCCCCCGGGACCAGCAGCTCCTCGGTGGCGACCGGCCCGGTGTCCTCGTCGAACACCCGGGTCAGCCGTTCCGGCGGACGTAGGAGCTGACGAAGTCCCGCAGGCTGCGGGTGGGCCGCAGCCACGCGCCCTCCGGCGGCAGGGCGTCCAGGCGCACCCGGTCCAGCGGGACGGCGAAGGCGCCCGGCACGTCCTCGATGTCGATGAACTCCAGCAGGTCCGAGCCGATCGCGTAGCCGGCGACCTCGCTGAAGGCGACCACGGTGACCTGCGTGCCGGTGCGGGCCAGCTCCTCCAGCGGCTCGGCGAAGTTGCGGCCGTCACCGGAGAAGACGACCAGCCGGCGCAGCCGGTGGCTGTGCCGGCGGACGTCGATGTGGTCGAGCATCGCCTGGTCGATGTCGTCGTCGGGCTGCTGCTTGGGCCGGGCGAAGACGGCGAAGCCGAAGCCGCGCAGCGCCTCCACCCAGCGCTGCAGGCTGCCCACCACGGGCGGGATGTTGGCGAAGACGCAGGCCTCGACCTCGGGGGCGTCGGGCGCGCCGGGGTCGCCGGCGGCCTCCACGAACCAGGCGGCGATCGCGTCGAACCGGGGGCGCGACGCCGCGGTCGGGCGGGCGCCGATGACCGTCGACAGGGTCATGTCGATGTTCGGCGCGTCCCAGATGAGCAGGTCCAGCGCCGAGCGCGCCCGCCCGTCGAGCGCGTCGGTGTCGGGCGCCGTCTCCACGGCTTCGTCCAGGTCGGTCACGGGGGCAGTCTGCCCGGCCGGGACCCCGACGGGGGACGGCGCACCCGTCGAGCGGGGCGGACCGGCCGGTGCGGTGGCCCGCCGCGGCGTGCGACGGCGCAGGCGGCGCGCCCGCACCAGACCCCTCAGCGCCTGCTCGCCTGCAGCGCGAGGGCGCACGAGTCACCCCCGGCGGCCCGCACCCGAGACGCCCAGTGCAGGACCTCGGAGGCCGGCATCGGGTGGGCGAGGAGGTAGCCCTGGGCGAGGTCGCAGCCGGCCTCGCGGACCATCTGCAGGTGCTCGGCGGTCTCGACGCCCTCGGCGACCGAGCGGATCCCCAGAGTGCGGGCCAGCGAGACGATGGCGGCCAGCACCGGCCCGGTGCCGTTGGAGGCCAGCCGGGCGGCGGCGGTGAGCAGCGAGCGGTCGATCTTCAGCGTCCCGACGGGCAGCGCCAGGAGCTGGGCGAGGGAGGACCAGCCGGTCCCGAAGTCGTCGATGGCGACCGACACCCCGGAGGTCTGCAGGATCGACAGCTGGTCCTCGGCCCGGGTGGGGTCCTCGGCGACGCTGGTCTCGGTGAGCTCGAGCACCAGGTTCTCCGGGGCCAGCCCGGAGTCGTGCAGCGCCACCCGCACGTCGCGCACCAGCGTCTCGGCGGAGAAGTGCCGGGCGCTGATGTTGACCGACATGCGCAGCGGCAGCCCCTGCGCGGCCCACTCGGCGGCCTGCCGGGTCGTCTCGCACAGCAGCCACCGGGTGATCGGGATGAGCTGGCCGGTCTCCTCGGCCACGGACAGGAAGGCGTCGGGAGCCAGCAGCCCGCGCTCGGGGTGCTGCCAGCGCAGCAGCGCCTCCACACCCTCGACCTCGCCGGTGTCCACCCGGACGACGGGCTGGTAGTGGACGACGAACTCGTCGACGGCGCCGTCCCGCAGCCGGTTGGCGACCTCCAGCCGCCAGCGCGCCGCCTCGCGCAGCCCCGGGGAGAAGACGTGCACGCGGTCGCGGCCGGCGCCCTTCGCGGCGAAGGCGGCGGTGTCGGCGTCGCTCAGCAGCTGGTGGGCCCGGTCGGCGCCGGGCTGGGCGACGGCGACGCCGATGCTGGCCGACAGCGGCACCGAGATGCCCTCGGCGTGGAAGGGACGGGAGAAGGAGCTCTGCAGCCGGAAGGCGAGGGAGGCTGCCTCGGCGGTGTCGCAGTCCCGGGCGAGGACGAGGAACTGGTCGGCGCCCAGCCGGCCCACGGCGTCCCCCGGGCGGACCTGCTCGGCGAGCCGGCCACCGACCCGGCGCAGCAGCTCGTCCCCGACGTGGTGGCCGAGGGAGTCGTTGACCGTCTTGAACCCGTCGAGGTCGAGGAAGAGCAGCGCCGCCGGGCCGCGACCCGGCTCCAGCGCCTCTCCGATGAGCTCGAGCAGGCGGGCGCGGTTGGGCAGTCCGGTGAGGTCGTCGTGGCTGGCCTGCCAGGCCAGCGCCTGCTGGTCGCGCACCCGCTCGGTGATGTCGGTGTGGGTGACGATGACCCGGTCGGAGGCGTCGACCCGCGCGGCCTGCAGGCGGAACCACGCTGGCTCCGGGCCGACCTGGTGCGGGTAGTCGAAGGTGAACGTGGACTGCGGGGCCCCGCTGTCGGCGAGGCTCCGCAGACCGGCGGCGATGTCGGCGTGGTGCTCGGCGTCGACGTACCGGGCCATCGCCTCCAGGTAGTGCTCGCCGACCCGGGCCGGCCGGTCGCCGGTGCGTTCCAGCGCCTCGCCGTTCGCCGTCCACGCCCGGTTGACCATCTCGATCCGGCCGTCGCCGGCCAGCAGCACCGTGGCGGGGGGCAGCGCCTCGAGGACGGCGCTCAGCTGCCGCAGCTCGGCGAGGCGCCGCTGTTCGGTGCGGCGCTGGTCGTCGACGTCGCGGAGGAAGGCGGTGAGACCGCCGGCGTCGGCGAAGGCACGGATCTCGAACCAGCGGTCCAGCGGCGGGTAGAAGTACTCGAACTCGCGGACCCGCCCGTCCAGGAGCACCGCCCGGTACTCGTCCTCGATGACCGTGCCGAGCGTCTCCGGGAAGCACTCGAAGGCATAGCGGCCGATCATCTCGTCGGCCCGGCGGCCGAGGAGCCGTTGGGCGGCGGCGTTCACGTAGGTGAACCGCCACCTGCGGTCGATCCGGTAGACGGCGTCGGTGACCGAGGAGAGGGGGTCGGCTGGTGCGACGTGCCCAGCTGGAACGTGTCCGTGCACCCCTGCCCGCTCTCTCGACCCTGCGGAACACGCGTCAGGTCCCCACCCGGGGACCGCAGCCCCGCCACCGTCCCCCACGACGGCGCCGTGCGCGCGACGCACGACCGAGGGTAACCACACGGATGCAATTCAGGCAGAGGGGACCCAGGACCGCTCGACGACCGCGCCCGCCGGCGCCCCTCCGGAGAGGGTGCCGAGCACCGCGCCCCCGTCGCCGGCCGGCCGGGTCGTGCAGGAGGTCGGCCACCTCTGCGGGGGCGGGCTCAGGAGCAGCGAGGCCTGCAGGCCCAGGGCCGGCGATGCGGGCGGGCGCGCACGGGCAGCTGCCCGGGAACGGCCGGCCCGCGGCCGGGGTCGGCCGGCGGCGGCGTCGAGCCGGTCGTCGGCACCACGGGCGCAGCGCCCGTGCCGGCCACCTAGGAGGGGGCGACAGCCCCGCGCTCAGGGCCAGGAGGACGGCCTCGGTGACGAACGGCCAGGCCGTCCCGGCGACGAAGAGGGCGGCACCCAGGGCGGGACCGACCATCTCGTTCATGACGAGGGCGCCGGTCGTCAGCCGGGCGTTGCCGATGCCGAGGTCGGGACGTCGGACGACCGTCGGCAGCAGCGTGCCGGAGGTGGTGTCGGCGAAGACCTCGGCGACAGCGAGGACGAAGAGTGCGGCCAGGACGACGGCGATGCCGACGTCCCCGGTGAGCAGGGCGGTCGCGAGGACGACCAGGACGCCACCACGGGCCAGGTCCACGCCGATGAGCAGCCGCCGGCGGTCGACGCGGTCAGCGAGAACGCCCGCCTGCAGGCCGAAGAGCAGCCACGGCAGCCGCTGCAACAGGGCGCCGAGGGCGACGAGGAACGGTCCTGGGTCTGGCCGGCGACCAGCAGCGGGCCGGCCGCGAGGGCGATGCCGTCGCCGAGGTTGCCCACCCAGGATGACCCCACCAGCCAGCGGAACGGCGCGCCCATCCGGGCGGGCAGCACCGCCTCGACCAGTCCCCGCACGAGCACGGACTGCAGGCACCGCCTCCGACGTTCGTCCGCCGGATGTCCAGGACGCAGGCCTGCCGCACGTTCCACGTGGAACGCGCGTCGGCGTGCGTCGTCGGGCCCGGTCAGGCGGCGGCGGGAAGAGGCGGACCGGGGAGGGGTGGGCCGGTGCGGCCTGGTCCGGTGCGAATCTCGGTGCCGTCGGGGCGCCAGGTGCGCCATCGGCCATCGGGTTGTCGCTTCACCCGGAACCCGTGGTGGACCTTCGTGTGGTGCCGTTCGCACAGCAGCGCCGAGTTGGCCAGGCTGGTCTGGCCGCCGTTGGCCCACTCGAGCAGGTGGTGGACGTCGCACCAGTGCGTGGGGGCGCCGCAGCCGGTGAACACGCAGCCGCCGTCGCGGACCTCTGCGGCCCGGCGGACGTGCGGGGGTACCAGGCGCACGGTGCGGCCGTGCTCCAGCGGCAGCCCGTCGGGGCCCATCACGATCCGGGTGACGGCCCCGTCGCAGGCCAGCCAGCGGGCCCGGGCGGCGGAGATCGTCGCGCCGAACCCCAGCTCGGCGGCACCGCGCCCGACCGCGGGGTCGACCAGGTCCTCGATGCCGATCTTCACGATGACCTGCGGCTTGTGGCCGCGCAGCGTCGGCAGCTGACCGGAGGCCAACTGGTTGTCGCACAGCTGCACCAGCGCATCGGCCAGCTGCTGGGCGCGGGTCCGCTCATCGGCGGCACACCGCCCGGCCTGCACCACGGCTTCCAGCGCCGTCTGCAGCTTCTCCCCGCCTACCGCGTCCAGGTCGAACCGGCCGGAGATCGACCCGTCGGCGTGCCGGGCGATCACCAGCCGCCGGCGCTCGGTCGGGTCGGGCTCCGGGCCGTCGGCGTCGAGGCGGTCCAGGTAGTGGTGCACCGCCGTGGCGGTGTCCGCGTGCGGCCGCTCACGAGCGATGTCGGTGAGCACGGTGTCCACCACACCCAGGTCGACCCGTTGCTCCGCGGCGCGGGCCAGGTGTTCGGGCTCGGCGACCCGGCCGATCACCGCCGCCTGCTCGCCGGTGAGCTGCCCGGCGGCGCACGCCGCGGCCATCACCGGCAGCTGGGCCAGCCCGCGGCCGGCGCGCACCACCCGCGCGGCCTCGGACGCCGACAGGTGCGCGTGTCCGCGCAGCCAGGAGGCCATCGTCTTCAGCCCGTCGACCTCCGCGGCACCGGACACCTCGGCCTCGCGCACGGTGCGGGCGATCTCGGCGGCCAGCCGGTTCTGCGCCACCAGCAGCGGCCGCAACCGGTCGAGCAGCGCCGGGCCGAACAACGGGGCCAGGTCCTCGGCGGCCAGGGCGTCGAGTGCGGCCAGCAGCTGCTCCACGACACCTCCCACCGGCTCGATCAGGTGTTCGAAGTCTAGTCGAGGCGAGACGACCCGGCAACGCGAATCCCCAGGTCAGCGGGTCGTCCACAGATCCGGAGGAGGCCTTGACACGAGTCGGCGACGTTCGCCGCCGACTACCGTGCGCCCGTGCACCTCGAGACCGGGCGACTGCTCATGCCACCCCTCTCCGGTCAGCACACCGAGGCACTGACCGAGCTGTACGCCAACCCGGACGTGACCCGCTTCATCGGCGGCGCCGCACTCGACGCCGAGGGCACGGCAGCCCGGGTGCTCCGGTTCGAGGCGGTCTGGCACACCTGCGGCTTCGGACAGAGCGCGCTCCCCGACAGGGGGACCGGAGTCCTCCTCGGCTGCGCCGGGCTGCACCCCTGGCCGCAGTCGGACGAGGTCGAGCTCGGCTACGTCCTCGCCCGGCACGCGCAGGGCCGCGGTCTCGCTGGCGAGGCCGCCCGGGCATGCCTCGACGTCGCCTCCATTCAGCTGGGTCTCGACCGCCTCACCGCCGTCATCCGCCCTGACAACGCACCGAGCCGGGCGCTGACCACCCGGCTCGGCTTCCGCATCCACCGCGAGGACGTGACCCCGTCCGGCGTCCGGGTCCTGGTCCACGAGCGGCTCGCGTCCTGACCGGTCGGTCCTCCTCGCGCAGCCGACGCAGCACCGCCGCTGCCAGCGCGTTCCCGTCGGCGGCGCCCAGCCGGTGGTGGAACTCGGCCCCGTCGGGGTCGCCGCGGTTCTCGAGCAGTCCGGCGAGATCGTGGTGGCTGTGGTCGTCGCCGGCCGCGATCCCACTGCGGTAGGCGGCCTCGGCGGCGTCCAGCTCACTGAACTCGTCGGCGTGGAGGTTCCCGAGCGGTAGCCAGCTCTTCACCTCGCCGGGGGCAGCGCCGCTCTCCAGCACCTCGCGGTGAGCGGAGGACGTCAGTGCAGCGGGCGGACCAGCCGGCCGATCGCCAGCCGGGCCGGCGGCGCGTAGCCGACCACCAGCGGCGCCGGCCCGGAGATCCGCAGCCCCGTCGTACTGCCGCCGTCCGGACCCTCGGTGACCCAGTGCAGGAGGTGCATCCGCACCGGCCCGACCGAGACCGTCCACGACCAGCGCCGCGCGGCCTCGTCCACCGTCTCGACGACGAAGGGCAGCACCACCCCCAGCGGTGCGCGCACCCGCCCCCGCACGCCGGCGGCGAGCCGGGCGACCGGCACCTCGACGCCGGTGATCTGCGGAGCCCACTCCGGCCAGCGTGCCGGGACGGCGTAGCGCTCCCAGACCTCGCCCGGCCCGACGGGCCCGGTCGCGTGCAACGTCAGGGTGGTCACGGGACCTCCTCGCTGGCGCTCGTCGGCCCCGTGCCCAGCGGTGCTGCACCCATGCGTAACCTCGCGAGCTCGGTCACGACACCTCCTCGGGCAGCGGACGGGCACGGCACTTGCACCACCACGGCAGTCAGCCCGCCGTCGGATCCGGACGCGTGGTCCTCCCCCGGCGACCAGAGGGCCGCCTCGCCGGGCCGCAGGGTCCGGCGGTCACCGGAGGCCCCGGTGACCCAGCCGCTGCCGGAGACCACGGGGAACAGCTGCCACAGCGGGATGGGGTGCCGGCCGATGACGCCGCCCGGGGCCACGCGGACGACGTCGGCAGCGAACCCGTCCTGCGACTCCTGCACGAGCGCCGCGCGCAGCAGTTCCGCACCGGAGCTGCCGAAGGACGAGAGCTGCCGAGCAGGCAGCGTCAGCAGCTCCACTAGGCCGGCGGCCCACCGAGCAGCAGCTGGCGCACCATGTGCATCGCCAGGCTGACCGACCGGTGCCGCACCGCCGAACGCGAGCCGGGCAGCACGACCGAGCGCGACAGCCCCTCGGAGGACGGCCCGACGGCACACAGGTGCACGGTCCCGACCGGCTTCTCCGCGGAGCCACCGCCGGGGCCGGCGATCCCGGTGATGCCGACCCCCACGTCCGCACCGAAGCGGGACCGCGCTCCCTCGGCCAGCGCCGCCGCCACCTGCGTGCTGACCGCGCCGTACGACGCCAGCAGCTCCGACGGGACGCCGACCAGCGCCTCCTTGGCCGAGTTCGCGTACGAGGCCACCCCGCCGAGCACCCACGCCGACGACCCGGCCCGCTCGGTCAGCCGGGCCACCAGCAGCCCGCTGGTGCACGACTCCGCCGTCGCGACGGTCAGCCTGCGGTCGGCGAACGCCGAGGCCACCAGGTCGTCGACCGTGGGGCCCGTCGAGAACAGCTGCGGCCCGTGCGCCTCCCGCACCGCCCCGACCAGCCGGTCGTACTCCGGCTGGGCGTCGGGGCCGTAGCGGGTGACGATCTCCAGCTCGCCGTCCCGCAGGCAGGTGGTCACCTCCAGGCCAGGGAACTCGGACTCCCGCAGTGTCGCCGCCAGCTGGGACTCCAGCGTGCCCCACAGCCGGAGCGTCTCCTGGCGCAGCTCGCTGCGGCCGGCCAGCACACGCTGCACGGGCTCGGCGTCCAGCGCCGCCGGCCACATCCCCTGCAGCTCCGACGGCGGCCCGGGGAGGACGACGACCACCGGCCCGTCTCGCCCCTCCGCCGGGGGGACGACGAGCCCCGGCGCCGTCCCGACCGGCGGCAGCACCGTCGCGCCCTCGGGTACGAGCGCCTGCTTGCGGACGCCGGCCGCCGTCGCCGCCGGGTCGGCGCGCCAGCCGCGGCCGTCCATGAGGCCCTCGACGATGCCGGCGACGTGCCGCTCCAGCTCCGGGTCGAGCGACGACGGCCGGCCCTGCACGCCGGCGACGACCTCCGCGGTCAGGTCGTCGGCGGTCGGGCCGAGCCCGCCGGTGGTGATGACGACGTCCTCACCGGCCAGGAAGCGCAGCGCGTTGCGCAGGTCCTCGGGCCGGTCGCCGACCACGAGCACCGCGCCGACGTCCACACCGAGCCGGCGCAGCTCCTCGGCCAGCCAGGGCCCGTTGCGGTCGCTCACCCGACCGGTGAGCACCTCGGTCCCGGTGACGACGATCCCTGCGCGCACGGCCACCCGGCCGACCCTAGTGAGCTGTCCGCCCACCCGCGTTTCCTGCCGGGTGGCGAGGCGTCCCGCCGCTAGCGTGCGGAGACGAACCGGTCCGGCGCGCGCCCGCGTCCGAGCGAGGAGGAACCGTGACGCACCCGTCTCCCACCCCCGAGCCGCCGACCCCGCGGGACCCGGCCTACACCGGCACCCACGAGGTCGGGGTGGGCGCGACCGCGGCCACCGTCGCCGGCACCCACCAGGTGCCGCGCGTGGACGCCGCGCCGGTGTCCGGTGGCGTCCAGCCGACCGGGCCGGTCGGCGGGCTGCCCGGCCTGCCCGGGGTCGCCTCGCCGCCACCGGCGGACACCTCCGACCACCCCTCCGGCCTGCCGCGCACCGCCGAGCGGCCCCGCACGGCGCGGACCCCGCGCACCCCGCGTATTCCCCGCGCCCCGCGCACTCCCCCCGCCCCGCGTTCCGCGCAGGAGCGGACCGTCCGCATCGGCGCCGGCCTCACCGCGCTCTCCTTCCTGCTGCTCCAGTTCGGCCTGACGCTGGACTTCGGTGAGACCTCGCTGTGGTCCGCGGTGACCCTGTGGGCGGTCTTCGCGACCCTCGCCACCCTCCTCGGGGGGCTGCCGTTCGCCGGCCGGTTCCTGCCCGCCGCCCGGCTGCGCCCGGACGCGGCGTGGAAGGTCGCCGCCGGAGGGCTGACCGGCGTGGCCGTGTTCTGGGTGCTCGTCGTGCTGCCGCGTATCGACAGCGACCGCGGCTTCGTCCTCACCGGCGCGCTGGCCGCCCTCGGTGCCGCGCTCTGGGTGGCGCCCAGCCGCAGCCGCGGCTGAGCGGCGGATCAGCCCCGGCCGTTTCCCTTGCCGGAGGAGTCCGGCTTCTCCTTGCCCTTCCCCTTGCCGTTGCCCGGGGCCGCGTCGTCCTCGGCGGCGTCGGCCCCGTCCCAGACCGGGACGGGGGCGGGCTCCGGACCCCGCTCCGCAGCCGGCGGGATCGGCACCGTGACCACCTCGGGGACGACGGGCTGTGGAGCGGGTGCCGGGACGACGGGTTCTGGCGCGGGTGCCGGGACGACGGGTTCCGGCGCGGGTGCCGGGACGACGGGTGCCGGCGCGGGTGCCGGGACGACGGGTGCCGGCGCAGGCGCAGGTGGGGCCACCGCGACGGTGAGCGTGACCAGCTCGCCGGGCGCCAGCGCGCCGACCGGCCCGAGCTCGACCACCTGACCCGCGGGGACGTCGGAGCGCTCCACGGTCTCACGCTGCACCCGCAGGCCGAGCGCCGCCAGCTCCGCCTCGACCTCGTCGGCCGGGCGCCCCAGGTGGTCGGCGGCGGTGACCACCAGCGCCGCCACCGGCGCGACTGCGGCCGTCGTCGGGGCCGCGGCGCCGGCGACGGCCGCCGACGTGGCGGCGCCCTCGCTCCCGACCACCTGCAGCGCCCCGACACCGAGCCCCACGCCGAGGAGCAAGGTGGCCGCCGGGACCAGCAGCCGACGCCGGTCCCTCGCTGCCGGCAGCGCGGCGGTGGTCGGCGGCAGGGGGGCGAGCGGCCGGCCGGCGCGCACGGCGTCGATGGCCGCGCGGAACGCCGCGCCGTCGGGGAAGCGCAGCGCCGGGTCCTTGACCAGGGCGCGGGCGACGAGCGTGCGCAGTGGCTCCGGGACGTCGTCGGGCAGCGGCTCGGGCTCGTCGCGGATCTGGGCCAGGGCGATCTGCACCGGGCCCTCGCCGTCGAACGCGCGCCGGCCGGCCAGGCACTCGTAGGTGATCGCGCCCAGCGCGTAGACGTCGCTGGCCGGGCCGGCCTTGCCGCCTCCGGCCTGCTCAGGGGAGAGGTAGTGGGCGGTGCCGACCACCTGGCCGGTGCGGGTGAGCGGCACGTTGGAGGCCGACCAGGCGATCCCGAAGTCGGTGATCTTGACGACGCCGTCCCAGCCGACCAGCACGTTGCCCGGCTTGACGTCGCGGTGCACCACCCCGGCGGCGTGCGCCACGGCCAGCGCCGCGGCGGTCTGCCGCACGATGTCGAGCGTCCGGTGCGGGTCGAGGCGGCCGCAGCGGGTCAGCAGTGCCGACAGCGGCTCGCCCTCGACCAGCTCCATCACCAGGTAGGCGAGGGTCTCCCCGCTGCCGTCGGACGCGACGACCTCGCCGTAGTCGTGCAGGGCCGCGATGTTCGGGTGCACCAGCCGCGCGGTGTGCTGGGCCTCGGCGCGGAACCGGGCGAGGAACGTCGGGTCGCCGGTGTACTCGCTGCGCAGGAGCTTGACCGCGACCGGCCGGTCCAGCAGCGCGTCGTGAGCCCGCCACACCTGGCCCATGCCGCCGGTGGCGACGAGGGAGAGCAGTTCGTAGCGGTCGCCGAGCGTGCGCACCCCCGGCTCGGCCACCCGTTCCCCCTGCCCGTACCCGCGCGGAGCGGTCCCCGACGGATCCCCAGGGTGCCACTCCGAGCCGGTCTCGAAACCCCGGAACGGCAGGTCCACCCGTCCGGGGGGTCAGCGCTCGCTGCGGTCCCAGTCGCCGTCACCGTTGCTGTCGCCGCCGTTGCTGTTGCCGTTGCCGTTGCCGTTGCCGTTGCCGTTGCCGTTGCCGTTGCCGTTGCCGTTGCCGCCACCGTCCCCGTCGCCGTCCGACGGGTCGGGAGGTGGGGTCGACGTCCCGGACGTGCTGTCCGGCGCCGACGTCGTCCCGGACTCCGTCGCCGAGGTGGTCGCGGGCAGGGTCGACGTCTCGGTCGGCGCGGCGCTGGCCGGCAGCTCCTCCGGCGTGGCCGTCGGCGTGGGCTCCGGCTCGGTCGGCGTGGGCTGGGCCACCGGCCGCTGCCTGTCCGGGGTGTCCTCGGAGACGCGGGTGGCCGGCGAGCTCCGCTGCTGCCGCGGGGCGGGCTCAGGCGCGACGGCGTAGCGGACCCGCACGACGTCACCCGGCCGCAGCTGCGCGCCGACCGGGTCGACGGCGGTGACGAGACCGGGGGCGGCGTCGTCGGTGACCTCTTCCTCCCGCTGCACGAGCAGGCCCAGCGCGGACAGCGCGAGCGCCGCCTCGTCGACCTGCCGGCCGACGTAGTCCTCGGCGGCCAGCGCGATCCGGGCGTCCTCGGTCTGCGCGGCGACCACGGTGGGTCCGCCGTCCCCCTCGTCGCTGGAGACGGCCACGAAGACACCCGCCGCCGCACCGGCGCCCAGCAGCAGCGTCACCACCGGCACGAGGACCGCGGCCAGGCCCCGGTGGCGGCGCGCCGGTGGGCCGACCGTCCGCACGGCCGGCCCGGCGGCCGGACCCGCAACCGGAGGCAGGCCGGGGACGGCGGCCATGGTGCGGGTGGGCGGGGGCTCGGGGAGGGGACGGCCGGCCCGGACGTCCTCGACCGCGGCGACGAAGGCGGCACCGTCGGGCATCCGCGCGGCCGGGTCCTTGGCCAGCGCGCGGCGGATCAGCTTGCGCACGTCACCGGGCAGGTCGTCGGGCAGCGGCTCGGGATCGTCGCGCACCTGCTTGAGCGCGATCGTCACCGCGTTGTCGCCGTCGAAGGCGGGGTGACCGGTGAGGCACTCGTAGCCGACCAGGCCCAGGGCGTAGACGTCGCTGGCCGGGGTGGCGTGGTGGCCCTCGGCGACCTCCGGGGCGAGGTACTGCGGGGTGCCGATCACCTGCCCGGTGCGGGTGAGCGGCACGCTGCCGGCCGACCAGGCGATGCCGAAGTCGGTGATCTTCACGCTGCCGTCGTCGCGGACCAGGATGTTCCCGGGCTTGACGTCGCGGTGCACCAGCCCGACCCGGTGCGCCTCGGCCAGCGCGGAGGCGGTCTGCTCGAGCAGGGACAGGGCGACTGCGGCCGACAGCCGGCCCTCGCGCTGCAGCACCGCCGACAGGGGCTCGCCCTCGACGAGCTCCATCACCAGGTAGGCCAGCGTCTCGCCGCTGCCGTCGGTGGCCTCGGTCTCGCCGTAGTCAAAGACGGCGGCGATGTTCGGGTGGGACAGCCCGGCGGCGTGCTGGGCCTCGGCGCGGAAGCGGGCGCGGAAGGTCGGGTCGCCGGTGTACTCGCTGCGCAGGACCTTGACCGCGACCGGCCGGCCCAGGAGGACGTCGGTGCCGCGCCAGACCTGCCCCATGCCGCCGGCGGCGATCAGCTCGGCGAGCTCGTACCGCTCACCCAGGTTGCGCCGACCCGGCTCCACCACCGTGGCTCACTCCTCGCCTGTCCGGCCGTCCGTGTCCGGCCCGGGGCGCCGGACCCCCTGTCTCTGCATGTCCCGCACCCGACCGGACCACACATCAGCGCAGGAAGCTGCGCGTGTCGCCGACCGGGGGACGGCGCCGCGCGCCCGACCCGCGCCGCGTCCGTCCGCCGTCCATCCTCCCAGGCCGACTCGTGCCGTGAGGGGATCGTCCGTCACGATCCGGCCACGGCCGGGTGACCGGGAGGTGTCCCGCCGCGACCGGCACGCGCCCCCACCGGTCGTCGGGGGGCTCGGCCGGGGCGCCCCATCGAGATCGCCGATCTCGTACGCTTCCGGCCCCGGGAGCGGGCGGGATCGCCGATCCCGCCGCACGCCGGGCCGCCGAGGACGACGAGGAGGGGCGACCGTGCCCGAGACCGTGACCCGTGAGGACGCCGGCGGGGTCGCCACGATCACGATGCTGCGGCCGGGGCTGACCCACCAGTCGCGCCGCGAGCTGCTCGACGTCGTCCGCGAGGTCGCCGCCGACGGGTCGGTGCGGGCCGTGGTGCTCACCGGCACCGGGCGGGCCTTCTGCGTCGGTCAGGACCTCGGCCAGCACGTGGAGGCGCTGCGCGGGGACGCCGCGACGTCGCTGTCGGTGGTCGAGGAGGAGTACAACCCGCTGGTGCTGGCCCTAGCCGGGCTGCGGGTGCCGGTGGTCGTGGCCGTCAACGGCGCCTGCGCCGGCGCCGGGCTCGGCATCGCGCTGGCCGGCGACCTGCGGGTGGCCGCCGCCGGTGCCAAGTTCACCACCGCCTTCGCCGGCATCGGGCTGTCCAGCGACTCGGCCCTGGCGTCCCGCCTCGTGCACTGCGTCGGCGGATCGCGCGCCGCGGAGCTGCTGCTGCTGCCCGAGCCGTTCCTCGCAGAGAGCGCCGCCGCGTGGGGGCTGGTGCACCGCGTGGTGCCGCCCGAGCAGGTGCTGGCCGAGGCGCAGGCGCTGGCCGCGCGGCTGGCCGCCGGGCCCACCGCCGCCCTCCGGGCCATCAAGACCGTGCTGGCCACGGCGGCCACCGACTCCCTCGAGGACACCCTGGCGCTCGAGGCCCGGCTGCAGACCGACCTGGGCCGCACCGCCGACCACCGCGAGGCCGTCGAGGCCTTCCTGGAGAAGCGCGCTCCGCGGTTCACCGGTCATTGAAGAAGGACCCCCTGCCCCCCCCGCCACTCACACGCTCGTGGCGGGACCCTGCAGGGGGCCACCGCAAGGGTCCCTACGGGGTGAGGACGACGCAGGCGGGGCAGACATCGCGGGCCGGCGTGGGCCAGGGCTGGTCGACGTCGATGCGGGCCAGCGAGCCGCAGAGGGTCAGCTCGCAGGCGCCGTCGACCTCGGCGGTCGGGCGGTGCAGGGAGACGGCGTGCCACAGGGCGGTCGTGGGGCCGTGGGCGCGGCTGCGGGCGGCGACGACGGTGGCGGCGACGGTGGGGGCGCTCATGCCCCAGGTGTCGGCAGGACGCCGCTGCCTGGCCACCGTCGGCGGCGGTCACCTCACCCGCACGGGTGACGTGGTGCACCCGGGAGCGGGTCGGGCGGGTCTCGCGGGGCCCGGGCAGGATGCCGGACATGGAGCTGACCAAGCACGGCCATTCCTGCGTCGTCCTCAGCGAGGACGACCGGCGGCTCGTCATCGACCCCGGCGCGTTCACCGATCCGTCGGCGCTGGACGGGGCCGGCGCGGTCCTGGTGACCCACGAGCACGCGGACCACTTCGCGCCCGACGTGCTCCGCGCGGCCATGGACGCCGACCCCGCGCTGGAGGTCTGGACCAACGGGTCGGTGGCCGGCCGGCTCGACGGCGCGGCCGGGCGGGTGCACGTGGTGGGGGACGGCGACGCGCTCACCATCGCCGGGTTCGACGTCACGGTGCACGGGGAGCTGCACGCGGTCATCCACCCGGAGGTGCCGCGGGTGGGCAACATCGGGTTCCTGGTCGGCGGCGAGGTCTTCCACCCGGGGGACGCCTTCACGGTCCCCAGCGAGCCGGTGGCCACGCTGCTGCTGCCGGTGCACGCCCCGTGGTCGAAGACCGCCGAGGTGATCGACTACGTGCGCGCCGTGGACGCGGACCAGGCGTACGCCATCCACGACGGGCTGCTCAACGACGCCGGCCTGGGCATCGTCAGCAGCCTGCTGGGCGAACGGGGGCCGGGGACCCCGACGCCGTTCAGCCGCCTGGCCCCGGGGGACTCGGTCGAGCTCTGAGCCCCCGGAGGCCGGGTTCAGCGGACGGCGCGGTTGCGGCCGGCCGTCACTCCCTCGGCGATGCCGACCAGCAGCACCGCGGCGAGGAGGGCGAAGACGAAGCCCCAGAAGTTGAGCTCGGTGATCGAGCCGACGTCCAGCCAGTCGGCGATGAGACCGCCGATGACAGCGCCGACGACGCCCAGCAGCATCGTGGCGAGGATGCTCATCCGCTGGCGCCCGGGCTGGATCAGCCGGGCCAGGGCCCCGATGACCAGGCCGACGGCGATGAGGCCCAGGATCTGCACGCTCTTCCCCCCTGCGCTCGCGGACCGTGGGCGCCGACCCCGTCCAGCCGACTGGCCCCGGGGGACTCGGTCGAGCTGTGGAGCCCCCCGGAGACCGGCGTCAGCGGACGGCGCGCTTGTTCCGGCCGGTGAGCGTCGATGCCGCCACCACCAGCACCGCCGCCACGATGATGGAGATGATCCACCTCATCCAGTCGATGCCTGGAGTGGCCGCCACACCCAGCGCGCCGCTCACGTAGTACCCGATGAGCACCCCGCCGATGCCGCACAGCAGCGTGAGCCAGAGGGGCGTGTTGTCCCGCGCGCCAGGGGCGACGAACTTGCCCAGTAGGCCGATGATGAGCCCCGCGATGATCAACCCGATGATTTCCATAGCAAACTCCTCGCTAGCCCGCACGGAGCGCCCGCACCCGGCACAGCGCCGGGTGCTGCACTCCGAATCATGGCCTACCCGGCGGTCGAGAAGACGATGCGCGCGTCGCCCAATCGAATGATCACCCCTGCAGTTGCTCCACGTGGGCGGGCAGCCGGTCCAGTTCGCCGTCCACGGTGCGCTGCACCATCTCCCGCACGCCGCCGCGCATCAAGCGCTGGGTGAGCCGCTGGTGAAGCCGCCCGGCGGTGTGCGGTTCGTGGCTGACGGTGATGGTCACGCGCGTGGTGCCGGGCCCGGCGTCGGCGAGCTCGATCGTCGTCGTCCAGGTCTCGGGGGTCAGCTGCAGGCGGGTGGTGACCCGCTCCTGCGGCACCCACTCGACGATCTCGCCCTGCGGCGAGCCGGCCGGCGGCTGCACGCCGTCGTCGAGACGGCCGGGCACGGCGACGAACCGGGTCCCGCGGCCCGGCGCGCTCCGGCCGTCGACGACGTAGGAGACGTCGCAGACGGCGCAGTACGGCTCCAGGACGGCGAGCGCCTCCCACACCTGGCGCCGCTCGTGGGGCACCTCGCGACTGCCGGTGACGGTGACCGGCTGGGGCATGGGACCTCCGGGGACGACGGGGAGCGGCCCCGCCGACGGTAGTCCGCGCCGGTGGGTCAGCGGCCGCTGACCGAGACCTCGAACTCCACCTGGCTGACGTCGGGCCGCAGCCGGGAGAAGCTGTGCACGAGGGGCTGACCGGCGCTGTCGCGGACCGTCGTCCGGACCACCAGCAGCGGCGAGCCCGCGACCACCTGCAGCAGGTCGGCCTCCTCCGGCGCCGCGGTGCCGACGTCGACGACGATCCGGGCGGTGGCGAGGTCGGCGGCGTACTCCCGCCGGAGGAACTCGTAGAGCGAGCCCTCGCTCAGGTCCACCTCGGCCGCCTCGGGGTATGTGGCGGCCGGCAGGAAGCTGTGCGCCACGTGGTTGGGTGCGCCGTCGACGCTGCGCAGCCGGACCAACTCGACGACGTCGGTCGCGGGCTCCAGGCCCAGCTCGGTGGCGACGGGCGGCTGGACCGGGACGATCCGCTGGGTCAGCACCGTGGTGCCCACCTGCGCGCCCTGCTCGGTCATCACCGAGCTCCACCCGGCGATGCGGTGGACGAAGCTCTCGCGGTACTCGTGGCGGATCGCCGGGCGGGTCACGTAGGTGCCCCGGCCCTGCTCGCGCACGAGGTGACCGTCGGCGACCAGGCCGTCGACGGCGCGGCGCAGCGTGATCCGGCTGACCCCGTACTCCTCGCACAGCACCGGCTCCGGCGGGAGCAGGGTGTGCTCGGGCAGCGCGGACACCCGGCGTCGCAGGTTCTCGCGGACCGACAGGTACTTCGGTCCCGACACAGCGCTGGTCACGTCCCCAAAGGTACTGCGGGTGTAGACGTCTGGTCGTCTACAGACGTCTCCCTCACTCTGCCGTGTCGTCCCGCGCCCCGGCTCGTCCCCCGGCGGTGCGGTGTGGCCGGCACGGGAGTGGTGCGGACACCGGGTACGACACATGATGTGGTGTCGTCTCGGCGTTCTCGCCCGGTCGCTGTCAGAAGTGGTCGAGCGCCGGGGGCGCCGCGGACGAGAGGGGACCGGTCGTGGCCCAGGACCACCGCGCCCGTCAGTACGCCTCGACGCACCAGCGGATCTACGACACCGCGATGGAGCTGTTCCGGGAGAGCGGGTACGAGGACGTGCCGATCTCCCGCCTGGCCGCCGCGGCCGGGGTCTCGGTGCAGACCTTCTACGCGCACTACCCGAGCAAGGACGACCTGATCATGGCGCCGCCGGACCGCGCCGAGGTCACCGCCCTGCTCGCGTCGGTGCCGGCCGACCTCCCCCTCGGCGAGCGGGTGCGCGGCGTGCTCCGCCAGTTCCTGCACGGTCTCCAGGGGGAACGCCGGTCCGACGCGCTGGCCCGTTGGCAGCTCATCGCCGCCACCCCGCGGCTGCGCTACCGGGCGGCGGAGTACGAGCGGGCGACGGCGCAGATGTTCCTCGACGCACTCTGCGACGGAGAGCCGGGACACCCGGCCTCGACCGTGGTCGTCACCGCCCACCTGTCGGCGTACACGCAGGCCCTGCTGCGCTGGGCGGAGTCCGCCGGCGAGCTGTCGCTGGAGCACGTCATGGAGGAGGCCTTGTCCGCGCTGCGCCAGCTCTGAGCCTCAGGGGGCGCGCAGCTCGACGACCGCGACCTCGGGCCGCGCGCCGATCCGCATCGGCGGACCCCAGTAGCCTGCGCCGGTCGTGACGTAGAGCTGGGTGTCGCCGACCCGGGACAGCCCCTGCACGGCCGGCTGGTCCAGCCGCACCGCGTAGTCGAAGGGCCACAGCTGGCCGCCGTGCGTGTGCCCGGACAGCTGCAGGCCCACCCCGGCGGCGGCCGCCTGCTCGACCTGCACCGGCTGGTGGGCCATGAGCACGACCGGGACGGCGTCGTCGCGGCCGTCCAGCGCGGTGTCGAGGTCGGCGCCGTGGCCGGGCACGCCGGAGCTGATCGCCGTCCGGTCGTCGATGCCGGCCAGGTCGACCGACGCGCCGCCGCGCACGATGGGCACCCGCTCGTTGCGCAGCACCTGGACGCCGAGGGTGGGCAGGTGGCGCAACCAGGCGGTCGTGTCGACGAAGTACTCGTGGTTGCCGGTCACGAAGTAGACGCCCTGCTCGCTGACCAGGTCGGCCAGCGGCGCCACCTCCTCGCGCAGTTCGCCGAGCTCGCCGTCGACCAGGTCACCCACGATCGCCACGACGTCGGGCTGCTGGGCGTTGACGATGTCCACCAGCCGCTCGAACCGTCGTGTGCTCGACATGGCCGAGAGGTGGCCGTCGGAGAAGGTGACGATGCGCAGGCCGTCCAGGGCCGGGTCGAGCCCGGCCAGCGTCACCGGCACCCGGCGGACGACGGGGGCGCTGTTGGCCAGGTAGGCGCCGGTGCCCGCCGTCCCCAGCGCGACGGCGCCGGCCGTGACGGCGAGGCCGCGGGCCAGCAGCAACCGCCGCGTGGGGTCGGCGACACCGAGGTCTTCCGGGACCGGGGTCTCCTCCGGTGCGGGCACGGCTCCCACCGGGACGGCGACCGGCTCCGCGGCCGGTGCGCTGCGAAACCGCCGGCGCAGCAGCAGCCGGACCGGCTCGAGGGCGAGCAGGGTCAGGAACAGGTAGAAGGCGACGCCGAGCCAGCTGAAGCCGACCCACTGCACCACCGTGCTCAGCAGCGAGTCCTGGCGCCGCAGCAAAACCGCGCCCACCGGCAGCACGGCGAGGACGACCAGGCCCAGCGTCAGCAGCCGGCGCGTGCGGCCCGGCGGGGTGGTGCTGCGGACCAGCCGCCACCACAGGTAGCCGTGCAGCAGCAGCACGGCCAGGAGGACGACGGTGGCGAAGCCCAGCAGGCCGATCAGGGACAGGACGGGCTCCTCGTGCTCGTGGGGACGTTCCGCGTCGGGCCGGCTCCGTTCCCGGCCCCCCTGCAGTGTCCCCGGCCCCGCCACGAGCCTGGGTGACGTCCTGGGGAACGGTCACCCTCCGGGTCCCGCGTCGAGCGTGGGACGCCCGGGAGGTGGTCCTCAGCCCAGCGAGGCCACGGCCTTGACGGCGCGCCGCAGCCCCCGCTCCAGGCTCCAGAACCCCGTCTCGGCGGCCTCGGCCCGGGCCTCCTCGAGGCCGTGCAGCCGGCCGTAGGTCCAGGCGTTCTCGCCCGCCGCGAAGGCGGCCCGCCCGACCCGCACGGCGACGTCCCGGGTGACGACGGTGTCCTGCGCGGCGCCCAGCAGGTCCTGCACCTGCTTGGTGCAGTCGACCAGCGCCGTCGCCGGCGCTCCGAACTCGGCCTCCGCGACCTCCGCGGTGTACCGGACCCGCTTGGTGGCCTTCCGGACCTCGTGCAGCAGGTGGTGCCGGTCGTCGCCCTCCGCCTCGCGGGCCGCGTCGACGACCCGGCGCAGCCGCTTCCCGGTGCGGCGGACGGCGTCGGCCAGCTGCGCGGGGGCGGGCGCTGCGGCCAGCTGGGTGACCGGCGGGTCGGCCAGCAGCGCGTCCAGGGCGTCGATCAACCGCAGGTAGCGCCGGTCGGTGAGCGTGCGGATGACCCGGCGGGCGCCGGCGTGGTGGTCCTTGATCTCGGTCTGCTGCAACCGGGCGGCGACCGGTCCGAGCACCAGCTCGACCGGCTGGGCGGCGACCAGCTCGCGCAGGTGCGACAGCGCGACCTCGGTGTCGCGGGCGCCGGAGAGCTGGGCACCCACCCACCGCAGCTCCTCGCGCAGCGGGTCGGTGTGCTCGCGGTCCAGCACCGGGCGGAACGAGGCGAGGATGCTGCGCAGCCGACGGCAGGCGACCCGCAGGTCGTGCACCCCCTCGGGCTGCTCGGTGCGCACCGCCAGGTCGGCGTCCCGCAGCGCCTGCAGCTGCCCGGCCACCGCCCCGAGGACCACCTCGCCGGCGGTGCGGACCGGGGTCTTCTTCCTGCCCTTCTTCCCCTTGCCCGCCGTCCCGCCGTCCGTCGCCGCCTCCGGGGCGGCGGACGTCGGCGCCGGCAGCCGCCCGTCGAGCACCCGGCCGAGCTTCGAGGGGACGGCGGAGGGCCGGGCGCCGGCCGCGACGAGCCGCTCGGTGACCGCCTCGAGCAGGGCCTCATCGCCGTCGACCAGCTCGACCTCGAGCTCCCGCCAGGTGGTGACGGTGGCCGGCTCGCCGGGGTCGGTCGCGAACGCCGTGCCGACGACGGCGTCGTCGGCCACCTCGGCCAGCACCCGGCCGCCCTCGTCGAGCAGCCGGTGCACCACCCGGCGGGTGGAGACGGTCGCGACCGGCTCGGCCGCGGCGGTGCCCAGCAGCCCGAGCACCGGGGCGACGACGGCGCGCGGGGCGGTGCGGGCCGCCCGGCCCAGCGGCTGGTGCAGCTCCCGCCGGGCGCCGGCCGCCGCCGGCAGCTTCACGTGCCAACCGGCGTCGGCCCCGCCGGTTCGCCGCCGCAGCGTCACGCGGGAGCGCAGCAGCCGCAGGTCCGGGGTGTCGTAGTAGGTCGCCTGGAGCGACTGCTCCTCCGGGTCGCCGACCGCGGCGACCTCCCCGACACCGGTCAGGTCCGGGAGGGAGAAGCCCTCGCCGGCCTCGAACTTGCGCTCGACCTCGATGTGCTCGCTGGTCACGGGTGCCACGGTAGGCAGAGAGGAGCAGGCCAGCACACCGGCGGACGCCGCGCGGCGACCCATGTTCGGGCGGTGTCCCGGGTGGGCACGCTCGTCCCGGAGGGTCCCGTGCGGGACCAGTGAGGACGAGGGGAGCCGACCCGGTGTTGAGCGAGCGAGAACTGTCCGCGGCGATCGGCAGCGCGGCGTACGGGCCCGACGGCGAGAAGATCGGCACCGTCGAGCACTTCTTCACCGACGACCGCACCGGTGCCCCCACCTGGGTGGCGGTCTCCACCGGGCTGTTCGGCACCCGGCACTCCGTCGTCCCCGCGACCGACGCCACCTTCACCGAGGGCAGCGTGCGTCTGCCGGTCACCAAGGACGCGGTCCGCACCGCGCCGTCGGTGTCCGACCAGCACCTCGACCCCGAGACCGAGGCGCTGCTGCGCCAGCACTACGGCCTGGACGCCGGGACGACACCTGCCGGGACGACGGCCGGGACGACGACGGCCGGGACGACGACGGCCCCGGTCGGCGACGACACGACCACCCGCGACCTCTCCCAGCTGCCGGGCGACCACAGGGCGGGCGGCACGGAGCAGGACACCGTCAGCATCGACCGGGAGGCCGCCCGCGACCAGACCGTGCCGGTCGCCGCCGTGCCGACCCCGCCCACGACCGACGGCGCCATGACCCGCAGCGAGGAGCAGCTGCGGGTGACCATGGAGCGCTACGCCGCCAAGCGGGTGCGGGTGGTCAAGTACGTGGTCACCGAGGAGGTGCAGGTCACCGTCCCCATCCGCCGCGAGGAGATCCGGATCGAGGAGATCCCCCTGGGCGACGGCGCCCCGGCGACGGCCGGTGCCCTCGACGCGGCCGGCACGGGCGGCCTGCCGGAGACCATCGTGCTGCACACCGAGCGGCCGGTCGTCGGCACCGAGGTCGTGCCGGTGGAGCGGGTCCGGCTGCGCACCGAGTGGGTGCAGGAGCACGTGCAGGTCCGCGACCAGGTGCGCCGCGAGCGGGTCGACGTCGACCAGGACCACCTGGGCCAGGAGCGCCTCTAGCCTGCACGGGGTGACCGCGCAGCTGTTCGCCTACGTCAGTTACCGCGATGCCCGTGCCGCCCTGGACTGGCTGGCCGCCCTCGGCTTCTCCGAGGTCCGGCGGCAGGAGGGCTCCGACGGTGTCGTGACCCACGCGGAGGTCCGCTGGGGGGACGTCGTCCTCATGGTGTCCGGCGACACCGCCGACCACCTGGTCCCGCCTCTGGTCGGCGACTCCACCGGGCGTGGCCTCTACCTGCGCGTCGAGGACGTCGACGGGGCCTTCGAGCGAGCCGTCGCCGCGGGTGCCCGGCCGGTCGTCGCCCCCGAGAACACCATCTGGCACAGCCGGCGGGCCCGGGTGCTGGACCCGGGCGGCCAGGAGTGGAGCTTCGGGACCTACGAGCCGGGCGTGGCCTGGTAAGCGTCGGGGGCGGTGGTGCGCCCGACGCGGCCGCCCGCCCGGGCCCGGGCCGCCTCGGCCGGGACCGCCGCTGGGAACGACCCCCTGCGGTCCCGCCGCGGAGCTCCTGGGTGGCGGCGGTAGCGGTCCTTGCTCAGGCCCGCCGATCGGCGAGGCTGTGCCGTCAGCGCCTGTCGGCGATGAACTGCAGCCGCTGGCGGGTCGCGGCCACCTCCGCGGGGTCGACGTCGGCCACCAGCACCGTCTCCACGCCCGCGGCGGTCACCAGCAGCTCGCCCATCGGGCTGACGATGCGGCTGTCGCCGGTGTGCTCGGTGCCGTCGCCCGCGGTGCCGACCCGGTTGCAGCCGACGACGTAGGCCTGGTTCTCGATCGCCCGGGCCTGCAGCAGCGTCTGCCAGTGCAGCCGGCGGGCGGCGGGCCAGTTCGCCGTCACCAGGTAGACGTCGGTGTCGAGCGCGGCGGACCAGAAGACGTCGGCGAAGCGCAGGTCGTAGCAGATGAACGGCGTCACCCGCAGGTCGCCGACCTCCACGGTCACCGGCTTCTCCCCCGCCCGGAAGCGCTCGTGCTCGCCGCCGTGGGTGAACGGGTGCAGCTTGCGGTAGCGGTGCACCGTGCCGTCGGGGCCCGCCAGGACGAACGAGTTGTAGGGCAGCGCTGCGTCACCCCCACCCACCCCGCCGGTGTCCGGGGCGACCTCCGGGCAGCTGCCGGCCACCCAGACGCCGTGCTCGGCAGCCTGCTCCTGCAGGAACCGCGCCGACGGGCCGCCCTCGGGCTCGCCGATCCCCGGCGTCATCGAGAAGCCGGTGGAGAACGTCTCGCTGAGGAGCACGAACTCCGCCCCGGCGCCGGCCGCGCAGGCCACCTGCGGCGCCAGGCGCGCGAAGTTGGCCGCCCGGTCCTCCCAGACGATGTCGTGCTGGACCACCGCGAACCTCATCAGCCCATCCTCCCCAGTCGCTCGACCGCCTCGGCCAGCACCGCGTCGCTCTTGCAGAACGCGAAGCGCACCAGGTGGCGCCCCAGGTGCGCGTGCTCCGACGAGTAGAAGACCACGGTCGGGACGGCCACCACCCCCGCGCGCTCGGGGAGCGCCCGGCAGAAGGCCAGGCCGTCCCCGTCGGGCTGCACCGGCCGGACGTCGACCGTGGCGAAGTACGTCGCCTCCGGGCACACCACCGGCAGGCCCGCCGCGGTCAGCCCCTCGACCAGCACGTCGCGGCGGTGCTCCAGGTCCCGCGCGATGCCGGCGAAGTACTCGCCGGGCAGCCGCAGCCCCGCCGCGACCGCCGGCTGGAACGGCCCGCCGTTGACGTAGGTGAGGAACTGCTTGGCCGTGCGGACGGCGGACACCAGCGGCGCCGGTCCGCAGATCCAGCCGACCTTCCAGCCGGTGACGTTGAAGGTCTTCCCGGCGCTGCCCACCACGAGGGTCCGCTCCCGCATGCCGGGCACGGTGGCCAGGGTGGCGTGCCGGCTGCCCGTGAAGACCAGGTGCTCGTAGACCTCGTCGGTGAGCACCAGCAGCTCGTGCTCCATCGCCAGCGCGGCCAGCGTGCCCAGCTCCGCGCGGGTGAAGACCTTGCCGGTGGGGTTGTGCGGGGTGTTGAGCAGCAGCAGCCGCGCCCGCGGGGTGACCGCGGCGCGCAGCTCGGCGGGGTCGAAGGTCCACGGGCCGGTGCCGGACGCCGGGGGCCGCAGCGGCACCGGCCGGGCGACCCCGCCGGCCATCGCGATGCCCGCCGCGTAGCTGTCGTACATCGGCTCGAACAGCACGACCTCGTCGCCGGGCTCGAGCAGCGCCAGCAGCGCGGCGGTCAGCGCCTCGGTCGCGCCCGCGGTGACCAGGATCTCGGCGTCCGGGTCGTAGGCGTGGCCGCCGAAGCGGTGCACGTGCTCGGCGACCGCGGACCGCAGCTCCGGGATGCCGGGGCCCGGCGGGTACTGGTCGTGCGCGGTGCCGATGGCCGCGCGGGCGACGTCGAGCACCTCCGGCGGTCCCGGGTAGTCCGGGAAGCCCTGCCCGAGGTTGATCGAGCCCGTGGCGACGGCGAGCGCGCTCATCTCGGCGAAGACCGTCGTCCCGAAGCCCTGCAGCCGGGACGACAGGTACGGCGCGCGCGTCATGGGCCACAGCGTTCCACGTGGAACTCAGGCGACGCGCACGTCCTCCATGCCCTCGACGCTCACGACGTCGCCCTTGCGCAGCTGCCGGCCGCGGCGCTCCTCCGGCTCGCCGTTGACCCGCACCGTGCCGGTGAGCAGCACGTCCTTCACCTGGGCGCCGGTCGGGACGGCGTCCACCAGCTTGAGCAGCTGCCCCAGCCGGATGGACTCCTCCCCCGGCCGCAGTTCGACGGTGCGCACGCGGCTCATGCTGTCAGCTCGTCGCCCACCGCGACCGTGCCCGTCCGGGCCACCAGCGCCCCGATCGCCAGGCAGCCGTCCCGCTCGCGGTGGATGGTCTTGAGGACGCCGTTGTCGCGGCCGATCCCGCCCGGCTGCGGGCGGGTCACCATGACGCAGCGGTCCACCGGCTTGACGACGTCCAGCTCGGCGCCGCCCAGCCGCACCTGCTGCCCGATCAGCGCGTCCTCCCCCGCCCCGTCGAGGACGACGTTCGCCCGGAACCGCCGCCGGTCCCAGGTGCCCAGCGTGCCGGTGGAGACCAGCGAGACCCGGGTGCGCGAGCTGTCGTGGAAGGCCCCGCGGGCCCCGGGGAAGGCGTCCCAGTCGTACTCGCCGGCCGCGCTGACCTCGTTGGGGTTCTCGTACAGGCGCTCGCCGGGTGCGTCCGCCGCCGCCCGCAGCGCCACCGACCTACCCAGCCAGTCGGACAGGACCGCGTCGTCCGACGTGACCGTCCCGTCCGGCAGCACCACCTCGACGTGGCCGTCGGCGCGCAGCCGGCCGGAGAGGAAGAGCAGGTCGGGCACCCGCCGCGCGGTCAGCCCGTAGCCGGTCGGAGCGTCGAACAGCGCCCACTGCCGGTCCCCGGCCAGGCCCTCCGGCCCGACGTGGACGGTGGTCAGCCGCTCGCCCTGCAGCGACTTGACCGGGTAGCGCCACAGCTCGGCGACCCGCACGTCAGGCGCCCCAGCCGAGCGTCCAGGTGCCCGTCCAGTCCGCGCCCGGCTCGAGGACGACGAGGTCGACGGAGTCGGCCAGCGCGTTGGGCGGGCAGGTCATCGGCTCCACGGCCACGCTGCGCCGGCGCTGCCCGGGCCGCAGCGTGTCGCCGGTGAAGACCTGCAGCCACGGCCAGGACCCGTCGACGGCGAGCTCCAGGGTGCCCAGCGCCGCGCTCCGCAGCCGCACCCGCGCCCAGCCGTCGGCGTCGCGGTCGAGGTCGGTGACCGGGGTGTCGAAGGCGCGGTCCCCGATCCGGCCGACAGCCTCCTCGAGGGGACGGCGCTCCCCCGTCGGGAGCCCGCCGTCGTCCACCACCAGCTCGGTGCGGGCGGGCAGCTCCAGCTCGGCGTCGGCGATGGCGCCGTCCTCCTGCGCACCGACGGCCAGGTAGGGGTGGAAGCCGGCGCCGAAGGGGGCGGGCTCGGCACCGGCGTTGCGGACCCGCATCGTCACGGTGAGGCGACCGGGCTCGAGCACGTGGTCGATCGCCGCGGCGAGCCGGAACGGGTAGCCGGACCGGGCCTCGACGACGGTGCCGACGGTGACCGCGCCGTCGGACTGCTCGAGCACCGCCCACGACTGCCAGCCGACCAGCCCGTGCATGGCGACGGGCTTGTCCGGGCCGGCCAGCTCCAGCTGCAGGTCCCGGCCGCCCCAGCTCCAGCGGCCGTCGCGGATCCGGTTGGGCCAGGGCAGCAGCACGCGGCCGCGGCTGGCGCCGGGCACCGTGCCCGCGGCGTAGCCGTCGAGGAGCTCGCGGTCGCCGACGGTCAGCGTGCGCATCGCGCCGCCGCGCAGATCCACCACCAGCCGCGCGTCGCCGGCGGCGATCGCCACCTCGGTGGGCTCGGTCGCGGGCCAGGCAGCACTCATGGCCTCACCCCACCACACCTCGGGCCTCCCCCATCGGGGACGCCGTACTGACGCGTTCCACGTGGAACCCGTGACGTCCGTCAGTACCGCCGGGGCCCACCCCGGGAAAGACTGGAGCTCCGACCCGAGGAGGCCACCCCGATGCCCGAGCCGCACCTGCGCGCCGCCGATGCCGACCGCGCCGCCGTGGCCGCCCAGCTCGGTGAGCAGATGAGCGCCGGGCGGCTCACCGTCGCCGAGTACGACGAACGCCTGGCCCGCGCCTACGCCGCCCGGACCTACGGCGAGCTCGAGGAGCTCACCGCCGACCTGCCGCGTCCGGCCGCACAGCCCCCGGCGCCCGCTCCGGTCCGGCCGCAGCCCGCCGCCCACGGCTGGCACCACGGCGGCTGGAGCGGCGGACCCTCCCGCGAGGCGGCCTGGCGCAACTGGGCCGTGACCGCGGTAATCGTGCTCGCCGTCTGGACCGCCACGGTGATCGGCTCCGGCGAGCTCCGCTACTTCTGGCCGATCTGGGTCATCGGCCCCTGGGGCGCGGTGCTGCTCGCCCAGACGCTCGGCCGGGGTCGCGGCGACGACGACCGTCGCCGGCTGACCTGACGGCACGGGTGACGGTCCCTCGAGCGGGTACACCGACGACGACCACCCACGCCGCACACCGGGGGACCGCGATGCACTCCATGACCGAGCGCTTCACCGATGCGCTGCACCGGATCGACAGCGACCGCGACGTCCAGCCCATGGTGGACCTCACCGGGGACGACGCCGAGCTCGTCAAGCTGGACGAACACCACCAGACCACGGGCAAGGACGGCGCGAAGACCTTCTGGGAGGACTACCGCAACGTCTTCGGCGACCTGGAGACCACCTTCACGCACAGCGTCGTCGGCGAGGACAGCGCCGCCCTGGAGTGGACCTCGACCGGCACCCTGCGCAGCGGCAAGCCGTTCCGGTACCGCGGGGTGACCGTCATCGAGGGCGACGAGGACCGGCTCACCGGGGTCCGCACCTACTACGACTCCGCGGCCTTCCTGCAGGAACGGGCCGGCACCGCCTGAGGAAGGATCCCCTGCCGCCCACCGCCCGGCCCCCTCCCGGGCACCGCCGCGAGCGTGCGAGCGGTGGGGAGGAGGGGGTCCTTCCACCTGCAGGGGCCACCCGACGCCAGGGCCCCGGGGAGGTCTCCCCGGGGCCCTGGTCGCACCTGTGGGCAAGGGGGGAGTTGAACCCCCACGTCCTCTCGGACACACGGACCTGAACCGTGCGCGTCTGCCATTCCGCCACTTGCCCTGGCGAGGAAGCACAGTAGCAGCCGGTCCGGGGAACCCGAGGAGGGGGTCGGACGTCGTCCCGGCGGGTCCGGAGCGCACCCGGGGAACGTGAGTCGGTCCCCGGCTGGCCGCTCCGTTGACAGCTACGATCATCGATGGCAGACCGGACGAACGCGTGAGCGCAAGGGAGCGACTGTGGGTGTGCTGCAGCGCTTCGAGCGGCGGCTGGAGGGCATGGTCGGACTGGCCTTCGCCCGGATCTTCAAGGGCAAGGTCCACCCGGCCGAGATCGCCAAGGCCCTGACCCGCGAGGCCGACGAGCAGCGCTCGGTGATGGGCGAGGGCCGGGTCCTCGCGCCCAACATCTACGACGTCCGGCTGGGCTCCACCGACTACGAGCACCTCGCCGAGTGGTCCGAGCAGCTGGCCACCCAGCTCGCCGACATGGTCACCGAGCACATCGAGGGCGAGGGGTACCAGGTCTTCGACGCCGTGCAGGTGCGCCTGGAGCGCGACGAGGAGCTGCCCACCGGCGTCTTCGAGGTCAGCTCGCACGTCGCCGACCCGTCGGCGAAGCCGGGTCCCCGCCTCGACGAGCCGGTCGGCCCCCGCAGCGGCGCCGTCCCGCCGCTGCCCCCGCTGCAGGGCGGCCGGATGGCCACCGACACCGGCCGGCAGTCGCCCTCGACCGTGGTCGGGCGCGCCGGTAGCCGCCCCGGCGCGACCCACGTCCTGCTCGTCGACGGCCCCGGCACGCGGCACGAGCTGACCACCGGGCGCAACGTCATCGGCCGCGGCACCGACGCCGACATCCGCCTCCCGGACACCGGGGTGAGCCGCAAGCACGTCGACGTCGTCCTGGACAACGGAACGGCGATCGCCGAGGACCTCGGGTCGACCAACGGCACCCTGGTCAACGGCCGGCGCATCACCCGCCAGCCGCTCGCCGACGGCGACGTCATCCGCATCGGCCACTCGGTGCTGGTCTACCGGCAGGACGGCGCGTGAGGCGGGTCGCGCCATGACGGCCGAGATCGTGCTGCAGATCTTCCGCTTCGGCTTCCTCCTGCTGTTGTGGCTGTTCATCTTCGCCGCGTTCCGAGTCGTCCGGGCCGACCTGTTCGGCGGCCGCGCCGGGCGGGTCGCGTCGGTGCCGCCGCGCGCGGCCGCGCCCGGGAAGAAGAAGGCCCGCGGGGGCCCGAAGACGCTCGTGGTCACCGCCGGCCCGCTCACGGGCACCAAGATCACCCTGAGCGACCAGCCGATCCTCATCGGTCGCGCCGACGACTCGACCCTGGTGCTCACCGACGACTTCGCCAGCTCCCGGCACGCGCGGCTGACCAACCGCGGCGGCCAGTGGTACGTCGAGGACCTCGGCTCGACCAACGGCACCTACCTCGACCAGCAGCGCGTCCAGGGCCCGCTGCTCGTCGGGCCGGGCCAGCCGATCCGCATCGGACAGACCGCCCTGGAGCTGCGCTCGTGACCCGCCGCACGACGGGGAGCCACCCCCGATGACCCTCGCGCTGCGCTACGCGGCCCGGTCCGACCGCGGCCTGGTCCGCGGCAACAACCAGGACTCCGTCTACGCCGGGCCGCGACTGCTCGCCGTCGCCGACGGCATGGGCGGGCACGCGGCCGGCGACGTCGCCAGCAAGGTCGTCATCGCCGCGCTCGAGCACCTGGACGACGACGCGCCCTCCGGCGACATGCTGCAGGCGCTGCGCGAGGCGGTCTTCGACGGCAGCGAGCACCTGCGCGAGGTCATCCGCGAGTCGCCTCACCTGGAGGGCATGGGCACCACGCTCACCGCCGTCCTGTTCGCCGGCGGCCGGCTGGCGCTGTGCCACGTCGGCGACTCGCGCGCCTACCTGCTGCGCGACGGCGTGCTGCAGCAGATCACCCACGACGACACGTTCGTCCAGACGCTGATCGACGACGGGCGCATCACGCCCGAGGAGGCCAACCACCACCCGCAGCGCTCGCTGCTGCTGCGCGCCCTCAACGGCCAGGACGTCGACCCGGACCTGTCGATGCGCGAGGCCCGCGCCGGCGACCGCTACCTGCTCTGCTCCGACGGGCTGTCCGGCGTGGTCAGCGAGGAGACCCTCGCCGAGGCGCTGCAGGACCCCGACCCGCAGTCGACCGCCGACCGGCTCGTCGAGCTGGCGCTGCGCAGCGGCGGGCCCGACAACATCACGGTGATCGTGGCCGACGTCGTCGAGGACGACGGCGAGGGCACCTACCCGGTCGAGCCGGTCGTCGACGGCGCCGCAGGCGACAACGTCGGGCAGCGCGCGGTCGACCCGCGCTCGGCCGCCGGGCGGGCCGCCCTGGCCGATCCGCGGCCGGAACCGCCGGCCGCCGGGTCGGGTGCGAGTGCCGGCGGGGCAGCCGCGCCGCCCCCGCGCCGCCGCCGGCGCCGCGTGCTGGCGGCGCTCGCCGCCGTCGTCCTGCTCGGCGCGGCCGCCGTCGGCGCCTACCTGTGGGTGCTGTCCAACTGGTTCGTCGGCGTGCAGCCGACCGACGCCGGCGAGCGGGTGACCGTGTTCCGCGGCCTGGACACCTCGCTGCTGGGCGTGGACCTCAACCAGGTCTCCGGCGTCACCGACCTCCCCGTCGTCGACCTCACGCCGGTCGCCGCCAGCAAGGTGCAGCGCGGCATCGACGCCACCGACGCCGAGCACGCCGAGCGCATCGTCTCCATGCTGCGCGAGCAGCGGCTGCCGCTGTGCCCGGCCGTCGAGGACGACCCCGCGCCGTCCGCGGCCGCCCCCACCACGACACCCCCGGCGTCCCCTCCGCCGGCTCCGGACGGTGCGGCGCCGACCGACGCCGCCCCCACCGACGCCGCCCCCAGTACTCCCGCGCCCACGTCGCAGCGCGCCACGGCGACGCTCGAGCCCGGGGTGGACTGCCGGGAGGCCCAGTGAGCGAGCTCGTGAGCTCACCGATGAGCACAGCACCGCGGAGGACACGCGTCCGACGAGCGTGCGAGGAGGCCCAGTGACCTCTGGCCCCCCGACCGACCCCCGCGCCGCAGCGGCGGGGACGGCGACCCCGCCCAAGCGCCGGGGCACCGAGCTGGCCCTGCTCGGCTTCGCCGTCCTCATCACCCTGGTCGCCCAGGCGATCGTCGACCTCACCGTCACCGGCTCGCTGACCACGGAGCTGGCCACCTTCGGCCTGTGGTTCACCGCGCTGTGGACCGTCGCGCACCTCGTCGTCCGCAGGTGGGCGCCCTACGCCGACCCGCTGCTGCTGCCGGCGGTCGCGCTGCTCATCGGCCTCGGGCTGTCCTTCATCCACCGGCTCGACCTGGCCGCCCAGCAGGCGGGCAGCACGGTCAGCCGGGAGGACGCCCCCGTCCAGCTGGTGTGGGCCACGCTGGGCCTCGTCCTGTTCGTGGGCGTGCTCCTGGTGCTCCGCGACCACCGGCTGCTGTCCCGGTTCGCCTACACGCTGGCCCTGATCGGCCTGGTGCTGCTGGCCATCCCGGCGCTGCTGCCGGCCTCGCTGTCGGAGGTCAACGGCGCCAAGATCTGGATCCGGGTGGCCGGCTTCAGCATCCAGCCCGGCGAGTTCGCCAAGATCTGCCTGACCGTCTTCTTCGCCGCCTACCTGGTCGACAAGCGGGACGTCCTGGCGCTGGCCAGCCGCCGCGTCATGGGCCTGGAGCTGCCGCGCGGCCGCGACCTCGGCCCGGTGCTGGTGGCCTGGGGGCTGTCGATCCTGGTGCTGGTCTTCGAGCGCGACCTGGGCAGCTCGCTGCTGCTGTTCGGCATCTTCGTGGTGATGCTCTACGTGGCCACCGAGCGGGCCAGCTGGCTGGTCATCGGCCTGGGCCTGTTCGCCGGCGGCGCGCTGATCGCCTACCAGCTGTTCGGCCACGTCCAGCAGCGCGTCGACTCCTGGCTCGACCCGTTCGAGTACTACGACGGCTCGGGCTTCCAGGTGGCGCAGGCGCTGTTCGGCCTGGGCACCGGCGGGCTGTTCGGGGCCGGGCTCGGCGGAGGCCGTCCCGACCAGGTGCCGGTGGCCAAGAGCGACTTCATCGCCGCCGCCGTCGGCGAGGAGCTGGGGCTGTTCGGCCTGGTCGCGGTGATCATCGTCTACCTGGTGCTGGTCGAGCGCGGCCTGCGCACCTCGCTGATCGTCCGCGACGCCTTCGGCAAGCTGCTGGCCGCGGGCCTGGCGTTCGCGATCGCCTGGCAGGTGTTCGTCGTCCTCGGGGGGGTCACCGGACTGCTGCCGCTGACCGGCCTCACCACGCCGTTCCTCGCCTACGGCGGCTCGTCGCTGGTGGCCAACTTCGTGCTGGTCGCCGTCCTGGTGCGGATCAGCGACGCCGCCCGTCGCCCGGCCGCCCCCACCGGGCCCCCGAAGCCGGCGCTCGGTGACGCCCCGACCGAGGTGGTGCAGACGTGAACGCCCCGCTGCGCCGCGTCGCGATCAGCGTGCTGGTCCTGTTCACGCTGCTGATCGTCAACGTCAACGTGATCCAGGTGGTCCGCTCCGAGGAGCTGCGCTCCGACGGCCGCAACACCCGCGTGCTCGCCGAGGAGTACGACCGCGAGCGGGGCTCGATCGTCGTGGCCGGCACCGAGATCGCCAACTCGGTCCCGACCGACGACCGGCTCACGTACCTGCGCCAGTACGCGAACGGCCCGGTGTGGGCCCCGGTGACCGGCTACTACTCGCTCGTGTACGGCAACGTGCAGATGGAGCGGGCCGCGAACGAGGTGCTCTCCGGCACCGACGACCGGCTGTTCGTCCGGCGCCTCGCCGACCTGTTCACCGGGCGGGACCCCTCCGGCGGCGACGTCGTCCTGACCATGGACCCGGCGGTGCAGGAGACGGCGATGGCCGGCCTCGAGGGCGTCACCGGCGCGGTCGTGGCCCTCGACCCCGCGACCGGGGCGGTGCTGGGCATGGCCAGCACCCCGACGTACGACCCGAACCAGCTCTCCAGCCACGAGCCGGCCGCCATCCGCGCGTACTCCGACCAGCTGGACTCGCTGGAGATCGACCCCCGGCTCAACCGGGCCATCGACGCGCGCTACTCCCCTGGCTCGATCTTCAAGGTGGTCGTCTCCGCCGCCGCGCTGTCCAGCGGCGAGTACACCTCCGACACCGTCATCCCGGCGCCTCGGGAGCTCGTCCTGCCGGGGACCTCGACGCCGCTGGAGAACTTCGGCGGCTCGGCCTGCGACCCCAGCGGCGAGCAGAGCCTGCTCGACGCGCTGACCGTCTCCTGCAACACCGCCTTCGCGCAGCTGGGCATCGACCTCGGCGAGGACCGCGTGCGGGAGATGGCCGAGGCCTTCGGCATCACCGGCGAGGGCTTCGACATCCCGCTGACCGTCGAGGGCAGCACGCTCGGCGACATCGAGAACGACGCCCAGCTCGGGGTCAGCTCGATCGGCCAGCAGGACGTCCAGCTCACCCCGCTGCAGGCGGCGATGATCGCCTCCGCGGTGGCCAACGACGGGACGCTGATGAGCCCCTACCTCGTCGACCAGGTGCGCGCGCCCGACCTGTCGGTCATCGACCAGACCGACCCCGACGAGCTCGGCGAACCGTTCTCGGCCGACGTCGCCGGCCAGCTGACCGAGATGATGACCAGCGTCGTGGAGAACGGCAGCGGCCGGCGCGCCCGGATCCCCGGCGTCACCGTCGCGGGCAAGACCGGGACGGCGGAGAACGCCGGCCCCGACCACAACTGGTTCATCGGGTTCGCCCCGGCCGACGACCCGCAGATCGCCGTGGCGGTCTTCGTGGCCAACGGCGGCGGCACGGGCGGCGACGTCTCCGCCCCCATCGCCCGGGACGTCATGCAGGCCTACCTCGACGGGCAGGGCGGCTGATGCCACTGTCGACCGGGACGATCCTCGCCGGGCGCTACGAGATCACCGCACCCATCGCCACCGGCGGCATGGGTGAGGTGTGGCGGGCCCGGGACCGCGTCCTCGACCGCGTGGTCGCCGCCAAGGTGCTGCGCAGCGAGTTCACCGGTGACCCGAGCTTCGTGGCCCGCTTCCGCAACGAGGCCCGGCACACCGCCGCGCTGTCCCACCCCAACATCGCCTCGGTCTACGACTACGGCGAGACCGAGGACGAGCGAGGCTCGCAGCTCGCCTTCCTCGTCATGGAGCTGGTCGAGGGCAAGCCGCTGGTCACGATCCTCCACGAGGAGGGCAAGCTCCCGGTCGACTGGACGCTGCACGTCCTGGGCCAGTCCGCCGACGGGCTCTCGGCGGCCCACCACGCCGGCGTCGTCCACCGCGACATCAAGCCGGGAAACCTCATCGTGCGCCCCGACGGCGTGGTGAAGCTGACCGACTTCGGCATCGCCCGGGCCCGCGACGCGACACCGCTGACCCGCACCGGCATGGTCGTCGGCACCGCCCAGTACCTCTCCCCCGAGCAGGCGCAGGGCTTCGAGGTCACCGCCGCCTCCGACGTCTACTCGCTGGGCGTGGTCGGCTACGAGTGCCTGACCGGCGGCCGGCCGTTCGACGGGACGTCGCAGGTCGCGGTGGCCCTGGCGCACATCAACCGCCCGCCGCCCCCGCTGCCGGCGAACGTGCCGCCCGCGGTGCGACACCTGATCGAGCGCGCCCTGGCCAAGGACCCGGCCGACCGCTTCGCCGACGGCGCCGCCTTCGCCGCCGCCATCCGGTCGGTCGCCTCCGGGAACGGCCTGGCCGCCGCCGCGCCGGGGACGACGCCGCCGTACCCCCTCGGTGCCGCCCCGACCGCGCAGACCGAGGTCGTCGACGACCTCGCCGACTCCCGCACCCAGGTGCTGGGTGCCGCCTCGGCCGGGGGCGCCGCCGCCACCGGGGCGCGCACGTCGGCGGGCGCCATGCCGCCACTGCGCCGCACGGAGGACGACGACGAGGACGACCGGTACGCCGCACGGCCCACCCGGGACGACGGCCGCCGGCGCAACCGCTGGCTGTGGCTGGTCGCCGGCCTGGTGCTGCTCGGGCTGCTGGGTGGCGGGCTGTGGGCCCTGCTGGGTCCCGACAGCGCGGACTCCCCCGCCACCGACGCCGCCCCCTCCACCTCGGCACCCGCGGCGTCGGCCCCGAGCGCCGCCGGGACCGTGTTCGTGGACAGCACCGGCTACATCGGCGACCCGGTCGACGACGTGGAGCAACGGCTGATCGACCTGGGCCTGCAGGTGACGACGGAGGAGGCCAGCGCCGCGCAGCTGGCCGAGCTGGGCCAGGCGCTCGACGAGGGCGACGTCGTCACCACCGACCCCTTCAACGCCAACGTGGCCCCGGACTCCACCGTCACGCTGTTCTACGCGCCCGCCGACTACACGCCCGACACCGGCGACCAGGACACCGGGGACCAGGACCAGGCCCCCGCGGACCCGACCACCGCGGCCCCGACCCGGACCACCGCCGCCCCGGCCCCGAGCACGAGCAGCGGGCAGGGCAACCAGGACGGCGGCAGCGGCCAGGGCGGCGGCCGGGGGAACGGCCAGGGCGGCGGGCAGGATACGAACCAGGACACCGGACCGGGCACCGGCGCGGGGGACGGCGGCGGCGCGGGGGGCGACGGCGCCACCACGCCGACCGAGTCCGCGCTCCCCGGCAACACGCCGACGGCGACCGTCCCCGCTGACCCGGCCGACCCCCAGGCGGACAACGCGCCGGGCCAGCAGTTGCCCCCGCAAGCGGGCCCGGGGGCGTGAGCCGCGCCCCTCGCGCCGCCCGGGTCGTGCGGGCCGCAGCGGTTACGCTGCCCGGCGGCCCAGCCGTCCGCTGCGCTCCGCCGGGCCCCGCCCGCTCGCAGGACCGCACCGCCCGAGAGGACCTCCGATGACCACGCCCCAGGTGCTCGGCGAGCGCTACGAGATCGGCGGGGTGCTCGGTCGCGGCGGCATGGCCGAGGTGCACCGCGGCCGCGACCTGCGCCTCGGCCGCGAGGTGGCGGTCAAGGTGCTGCGCAGCGACCTCGCCCGCGACCCCTCCTTCCAGGTCCGCTTCCGGAGGGAGGCGCAGGCCGCCGCCTCGCTCAACCACCCGGCGATCGTCGCCGTCTACGACACCGGCGAGGACCGGTCGTCCAGCGGCGCCACCCCGTACATCGTCATGGAGTACGTCGAGGGCGAGACCCTGCGGGACGTGCTCCGCCGGGAGGGCGTGCTCTCCCCGGCGCGGGCGATGGACTTCGCGGCCGACATCTGCGCCGCCCTGGACTTCAGCCACCGCAACGGCATCGTGCACCGCGACGTGAAGCCCGGGAACGTGATGGTCACCCCCCAGGGCACGGTCAAGGTCATGGACTTCGGCATCGCCCGGGCGGTGTCGGACTCCGCCGCGACCATGACCTCCACCGCCGCGGTGATAGGGACCGCCCAGTACCTCTCCCCCGAGCAGGCCCGCGGCGAGAGCGTCGACGCCCGCTCGGACGTGTACTCGGTCGGCTGCCTGCTCTACGAGCTCGCCACCGGCGCGCCGCCCTTCACCGGCGACTCACCCGTCTCGGTGGCCTACCAGCACGTGCGCGAGGACCCGCGCCTGCCGTCGTCGGTGAACCCGGCCATCCCGCCGGAGCTCGACGCCATCCTGCTCAAGGCGCTGAGCAAGAACCCGGCGAACCGGTACCAGTCGGCCGCCGACATGCGCAGCGACCTGCTGCGGGCGATGGCCGGCCAGCCGGTCGAGGCCACGCCGGTGATGGGCGACGCCGCGAAGACCGCCATCATCGGCGCCCCGCCCGGCGGGTACGGCGACGTCGACTGGGACGACGAGGACGACGACGCTGCCCGCAAGCGCCGGCGCAACCGCATCATCGCCGCCGTCATCGCCGGAGTGCTGGTCCTCGGCGGCGTGATCGCCGTGGCGCTGCTCATCGGCTCCGACGGGGAGGAGGCGCCGGCGGCGACCCCGACGGCCCCACAGGTCTCCGTGCCGAACGTCGCCGGCCAGGACCAGGCGACGGCGACCCAGAACCTCCAGGCCGCCGGCCTGACCGTCGGCACGGTGACCACCCAGGTCACCAGCGACGAGTCCCAGGTCGACACCGTCCTGGGCACCGACCCGTCCAGCGGCACCCAGGTCGACCAGGGCAGCACCGTCGACCTCGTCGTCGGCGTCGGGCCGGACACGGTCGAGGTCCCCGCCGTCATCGGCCTGGACGTCGACCGCGCCGAGACCACGCTGGCGAACGCCGGGTTCGACGACGTGCAGACCGAGGAGGTCGACTCGCTCTCGCCCGCCGACCAGGTCGTCGACGTCACCCCCGGCGAGGGTCAGTCGGTCGACCCGAGCACGACCGTGACGCTGCAGGTGTCCGACGGCACCACCGAGGTGCCCGACGTGACCGGTCAGCAGCAGGCGGCGGCCACCCAGGCGCTGCGGAGCGCGGGCTTCACCAACGTCACCGCCGAGCAGGTGGAGTCCGGCCAGCCCGAGGGCACCGTCGTCGCGACCGACCCCTCCGGCGGCCAGCAGGCGTCCGCGGACGAGCCGATCACCCTGCAGGTCTCCGCCGGCGAGGAACAGATCCCGGTGCCCAACGTCGTGGGGCAGTCCGAGGCCCAGGCGCGCGCCGCTCTCCAGCGAGCCGGTTTCACCAACGTCACGGTCACGCGGACCACAAGCGACGACGTCCAGCAGTCCCAGGTGGTGAGCACCACTCCAGCCGCGGGTACGCAGGCCGCTGCGAGTGATCCGATCACCCTGCTGATCGCCGACCCCGCCCCCGACGCCGGGACGGGAACCGACCCGGACACCGGCGAAACGCCAGCGGGCGGCTGAGCCGTCGCGCACGACGCAGGCCCCTCCCCCACACCGGGGAGGGGCCTGCGCCATCCGGCCCCATCCAGGGGCCCGCCCCGAGCCTGCGAGGGGTGGGGAGGACGGGGTCCTCTCTCAGGCCGTCGTGGCCACCGTGGTGAGCCGGTGGGCCGCGGCGCTGGCCGCCTCCACGGCGGCCGGGTCGGGGGTCAGGCCACAGGCCTCCAGCCAGGTGGCGAGCATCCGGTGACCGCCCTCGGTGAGCACCGACTCGGGGTGGAACTGCACGCCCTCGATGGGCAGCTCGCGGTGCCGCAGCGCCATGACGATGCCCGAGGGCGTCGTCCCGGTGACCTCCAGCTCGGCGGGCACGGTGTCGCGGTCGACGGCGAGGGAGTGGTAGCGGGTGGCGGTGAACGGGGACGGCAGCCCGGCCAGCACGCCCACGCCGTCGTGCACCACGTGGCTGGTCTTGCCGTGCAGCAGCTCCGGCGCGCGCACCACCTCGGCGCCGAACGCCGCACCGATCGCCTGGTGGCCCAGGCACACGCCCAGGACCGGCGTGCCCGCCTCGGCGGCGGCCCGGACCATCGGCACGGTCACCCCGGCGCCTGCGGGCGTCCCCGGACCCGGGGAGAGCAGCACCCCGGCGACGTCGAGGTCGGGCAGCTCGTCGACGGTGACGGCGTCGTTGCGCCGCACGACGCACTGCACGCCCAGCTGGCCCAGGTACTGGACCAGGTTGTAGACGAAGCTGTCGAAGTTGTCGACGACCAGGACGGGACGGCTCACGGTCCTTGTGTACACCGAGGGCGCGGTCAGCCGTCAGCGGCTGTGGCGTACTCCATGGCCGGCGGGCTGTCGTAGGCGGGCAGCGTGATCTCTGCCCGGTCCTCGACGGCGAAGCCCAGCCCGTAGTCCTCCACCGCCTGCCGGAACACCTGCACCTGCGGTGAGGCGGCCAGCTGGGCGCGGATGGCGCCGGCGTCCCCGATGGCGGTCACCACGAACGGCGGGGAGTACGTGCGGCCCTGCAGCAGCAGGACGTTGCCGACGCAGCGGACGGCGCTGGTGGCGATCAGCCGCTGGTCCATGATCGCCACCGCGTCCGCGCCGGAGGCCCACACGGCGTTGACGACGGCCTGCACGTCGGACTGGTGGATGACGACGTCGTCGGGGCGGGCGCCGATCGGCAGCGAGCCGTCCGGCCGCCGCGGGGCGTCGTCGAGGGTGATCTCCACCCCGGGACCGGTGAGGGCCACCAGACCGGCGGAGAGCGCTCCGGCCTGCCCGGCGTCCCGGGCCGCGGCCACGTCGCCGTTGCGGGACGCCGCCTGGTCGGTGAGGGCCTGCACCTGGGCCTGCAGCGCCGTCAGCTGGTCCTCCTGCGCGGCGACGACGTCCCCCCGGGCGGGGATGAGCGCGGAGAGCTCGGTGGCCTCGCCCCCTCGCAGGTCGGTGCCCTGGGCGGTCTGGCTCGAGGTGGCGAACAGCAGCCCCGCCGCCAGCGCCACCACGGGCACCAGCGCGGCCCACGCGGCTCCCCCACGGGTCATCCGCGGGCGCAGGGTGCGGGCTGTGGCCACCCCTGCAGCTTAGGCTGGGGAACGCTCACGGCCGGTCGCGACGGACCGGCCCCGGAGGGAGTACGACGGTGCCCAAGTCCAAGGTGCGCAAGAAGTCGGCCTACACGCCGCCGCAGGGCACCCTGCAGTCCGGAACGGCGAGCGCGCGGGCCGTCCAGCCCAGCCCGCGGTGGTACGCCCCGCTCATGGTCGCCCTGATGCTGCTCGGGCTGCTGTGGATCGTCGTCTTCTACGTCGCCGGCGAGAGCATCCCGTTCATGTCCGGGCTCAACGCCTGGAACTTCGCCATCGGGTTCGGCCTCATGGTGGCCGGCCTCGTCATGTCGATGCGCTGGCGCTGAGGGAGGACCCTGCTGCCCCACCGCTCACGAGCTCGCAGCGGCCCCTGCAGCAGGGCCGGTGAGCAACTTCCGCGGCCCTCGTCCCACCCGGGACGGGGGCCGCTCTCCTGTCACCAGCCAGATACGCACAGTGTTGTACACAGGCGGCGCTGTGCACAGCGGTATCGGGCTGTCCACAGGTCGACAAAGCGCTGAACCCCCAGGGTTGTCCACGACGTGTGGAGAACGGGTGTTCGACCGCGAGGCGCTGACCTGCGGTTTGACCAGGGGTGTGGCAGATGTGACGAGAAGGGCACCCCAGTAACTACACCCCTGTGAGTCCATCCCCAGCTGTGCACACATCTGTGGACGAGTCGACATGGCGTCAGCCCTCGGGCGGGAGCCCAGGTGCCGCCGTACCCGTCGTGTGGTAGCGCGACACGCGTCCTGACCACGGCAGATCCCGGCCGCCACGGGCGTCGTCCCCCGGACGGCGACGGCCCCCGGTCCGCGGGGGACCGGGGGCCGTCGTCGGGGGCCTGTGGAGATCTCAGTCGGTGACGAGCTCCAGGATGGTCGCGTTGGCCATCCCACCGCCCTCGCACATCGTCTGCAGGCCGTAGCGGGTGCCGGTGGCCTGCATGGTGTGGACGAGCGTGGTCATGATGCGCGCGCCCGACGCGCCCAGCGGGTGGCCCAGCGCGATCGCGCCGCCCCGGGGGTTGAGCCGGTCGACGTCGGCTCCCGTCTCGGCCTGCCAGGCCAGCGGCACCGGCGCAAACGCCTCGTTGACCTCGAAGACGCCGATGTCCCCGACCGACAGGCCCGAGCGCTGCAGCAGCTTGTGCGTGGCCGGGATGGGCGCGGTCAGCATGATGACCGGGTCGTCGCCGGCCATGACCGTGGTGTGGATGCGCACCAGCGGGCGCAGGCCGAGCTCGCGGGCCCGCTCCGAGGTCGTGACCAGCAGCGCGGCCGAGCCGTCGGAGATCTGGCTGGCGTTGCCGGCGCTGATGACGCCGTCCTCCTTGAACGGGGTCTTGAGCGACCCCAGCTTCTCCAGGGTGCCGCCGGGGCGGATCCCCTCGTCGGCGCTCACCACGGTGCCGTCCGGCGTGGTCACCGGGACGATCTCCTCCTCGAAGGCGCCGTCGGCCTGCGCCTTGGCTGCCTTCTCGTGCGAGGCGAGCGAGAACTCGTCGAGCTGGGTGCGGGAGAAGCCCCAGCGCTCGGCGATCATCTCCGCGCCGATGCCCTGGTTGGGGAAGACCCCGCCGTAGCGCTCGAGGAAGCGCGGCCCCAACGGCTTGCCCGCCGAGCCGTCCGCGCGGGCGGCGCCCATCGGGACCCGGCTCATCGACTCGACGCCGCCGGCGACCACGACGTCGGCCTGCCCGCTGATGACCGTGGCGGCAGCGAAGGCGACGGTCTGCTGGGAGGAGCCGCACTGCCGGTCGATCGTGGTCCCGGGCACCGACTCCGGCCAGCCCGCGGCCAGGACGGCGTTGCGGCCGATGTTGAAGGTCTGCTCGCCGACCTGGCTCACGCAGCCCCAGAACACGTCCTCGACCACGGCCGGGTCGATGCCGGTGCGCTCGACCAGCGCGTCCAGCACGGTGGCCGACAGGTCCACGGCGTGCACACCGGACAGTCCACCGCCCCGCTTGCCCACAGGGGTGCGCACCGCGGCGCAGATGACGGCATCTCGCATGACCACTCCTCGTCGACGTGGGCGGCATCACGCCCGCCTGCGCCGAATGGTAGGACGTCCACACGTCCGTCCCTTGGCCCCGTCCAGAGGCTCGCCGGCCCCTGCAGGATCCGGCGGCGAGCCTGCGAGTGGCGGAGGGCAGGGGGTCCTTCTCCGAGGCGTGAGGGGGACGGGGTCCTTGTACTGGGAGGCTGGACGGCGTGGAGTGGTCGCCGCGACCCGGGGAGTCGGCGGTGCTCGCGGTCACGGGGCTCCTGCTCGGGCTGGCCGCCGTGGTCCTCGACCCGCTCGGGCGGGTCCTCGTCGGCGCGGCCGCCGTCCTGCTGCTGGCGCTGGCAGCGCGCGACCGCCTGCTCCGCCCCCGGCTGGCCGCCGGGCCGGCCGGGGTCGTCGTCCGCCGGCTGGGCGGCACCACCGAGCTGCCCTGGGGACGGCTGCAGGTCCGGGTGCGCGACACCCGGCGCTGGGGCCTGCGCTCGCGGCTGCTGGAGCTGGACACCGCCGCCGGCCCGGACGACGACGGCGACCTGGTCCTGCTCGGCCGCCGGGACCTGGGCGCCGACCCGGGCGACGTCGCCCGGGTGCTGCGCGACCTGCGGCCCGGCTGACCGGCCCCGTCCAGGGCAGGCGGCCCTCCTGCAGGTAGAAGGACCTCGTCCCTCTCAACCCTCGCAAGCTCGGGCTGAGCCTCCGGACGAGGCCAGCTTGCTGAGCGTGGGGGGAAGGGTGGTCCTTCAACCGAGGACGACGAGCGTCGACACGGTCAGCGCGACCACCACGAGCACCGCCGTCAGCAGCATGAGGCCCAGCACCTGCAGCTCGGTGCGCCGCCGGGCCAGCACGACCACCCCCGTGGCCACGAAGCCGGCCACCAGCCCGCCCAGGTGCCCCAGCAGGGAGACGCCGGGCAGGAAGCTGATGAGCACGTTGATGGCCAGCAGGGTCAGCAGGCCGCGCAGGTCCTCCCGGCGGGCCAGCATGACGACGGCGAGCCCGCCGAGCAGGCCGTAGATCGCGGCCGAGGCCCCGGCGACCGGGCGTCCCGGCTCACCGAACAGCTGCAGCGCGACCGCGCCGCCGAGCAGCGACACGAGGTAGACGGCGAGGTAGCGCCACCGGCCCAGCTGGCGTTCCAGCTCGGAGCCGAAGACCAGCAGCGCCAGCATGTTGAGCACCAGGTGCATGAGGCCGATGTGCAGGAACGCCGCCGTGACCAGCCGCCAGTCCTCCCCCAGCTCGACCAGGACGGGGATCTGCGCCAGCCGGGCGAACAGCGGCGAGAGCTGGTTGTCCAGCGGGTTCGCGCCGACCAGGCCCGCAGAGGCGGCGGTGGCGACGAACATGGCCACGTTGAGCGCGATGAGGCTGACCGTGACCGCACCGAAGCGCCGACCGGCCCGCTGCAGCAGCGGGGCCTGCCGGACCTGCCGCACGCCGGCGTTGCCCGCGCGGACGTCGTCGGGACACTGGAAGCCGACCGAGGCCGGCGTCATGCACTCCGGGCAGATCGGCCGACCACAGCGGGTGCACGAGATGCGGGTGGGCCGGTCGGGGTGCCGGTAGCAGGTCGGTGCCGGGGGCGCCGGCTGCGGCTGGCCGGGGCCGGCGCCCCCGTCGTCCGGGCTGGTGGTCAGCTGCGCTGCACCTCGACCGACTGGATGACGACGTCCTCCACCGGGCGGTCGCCGCGACCGGTCTTCACCTTGGCGATGCGGTCGACGACGTCCCGGCCGGCCTGGTCGGCCACCTCGCCGAAGATCGTGTGCTTGCCGGTCAGCCAGGTGGTGGGCGCGACGGTGATGAAGAACTGGGAGCCGTTGGTGCCGGGGCCGGCGTTGGCCATGGCGAGCAGGTAGGGCTTGGTGAAGGCGAGGTCGGGGTGGATCTCGTCGCCGAACTGGTAGCCCGGGCCGCCGATGCCCTGACCCAGCGGGTCACCGCCCTGGATCATGAAGCCGTCGATGATCCGGTGGAAGACGGTGCCGTCGTAGAGGCGGTCGGTGGTCTTCGCGCGGGTCTGCGGGTGGGTCCACTCGCGGCGGCCCTCGGCCAGGTCGGCGAAGTTCGCGACCGTCTTGGGGGCGTGGTCGGGGAACAGGTCGACGGTGATGTCGCCGTGGTTGGTGTGCAGGACGGCACGGCGTGCAGGAGTCGCTTCAGTCACGACGCCCACTCTCCCACTGGTCCGCGCCCCGCGAGCACGGGGAGCGGACCACGGCCCCCTTCCAGGATCCCGCCGCGAGCCTGCGAGTGGCGGGGGGCAAGGGGGTCCTTCTACATGCGCAGCACGCGCTGGACGTCGAGGTTGCGGAAGGATGCCTCCCCCTCGGTGACCTCCTGCATCCGCTTGGCGAAGTCGCTGGTCACCGGGTGCTCGGAGTTGCGCATCGCCGAGGCGTGGTCGGGGAAGGCGACGATCTCGACGTAGGTGTCGGCGCGGTCGTGGTCGGCGGCGACCACGCCCCAGCGGGCCGTCGTCTCGCGGCCCATCCGCTCGCGCCAGTCCTCGACGATGCGGCTGAAGCCGTCGAGGTCGCGGGCGTGGAACTCGATGAGCTGCAGGAAGGAACCCGGCTCGGCCAGGAGTTCCTCCTCGTCCCGGAGCCCGGCCCTCAGCCCCTCGCGCAGCTCCGGGCCGTCGGTGTGCCCGTGCGCGGTGACGGCGTGCGCCACCGCCAGTTCGAGGACCTCGTCCTCCTCGCCGGAGATCTGCACGGCGCAGGTGCGCTCGCTGGGGATCGTCCGGCAGTCCAGGCTCTTGCGCGCCACGGCTCCTCCTCCGTCACGAGGCCCCGGCCCGCCCGGCCGGTGGGCCAGCGGCCGGGGCGACGGTGACGCAGGGAGGGAGCAGCGTCCAGTGCCGGAGGTCCTGGCCGACGCGGGTGCCTCAGCGGGGGGTGCAGGCGGCCGAGAGTTCCCCGTGGTAGGCGAGCACGATCGGAGCGCCGGCGCACACGGTGCTGCGGCCGGGGTCGCCCTCCACCGCGGCGGCACCGATGCCGCCCAGTGGCCCGTTCGCGGCGAGGAGGGACTCGACGAGGCCCGGCGCCACCACCCGGTCCACGCGGGTGTCATCGGGGTCGGCGCCGTTGATCTCGGCGGCGTGGCGGTAGGCCTCCTCGCGGCCGAGGACCCGGTCGACCAGACCACGGTCGACGGCGGTGTAGCTGTCGAAGACGAAGGCACCCAGCTCGTCGACGATCGTCTGCGGCGGTATGCCTCGCGCCTGGGACACCCACGAGACGAACGCCTCGTACTCCCGGTCCAGGCCGCGTCCCAGGACCGCCCGCTCCTCCTCGGTCATGTCCCGGTAGGGGTTGCCGAAGTCCTTGCCGCGGCCCCGGGTGAGGTACTCCTCGGTGACGCCGCCGTCCGTCGTCACGCCCGGCTCCAGCAGCGAGCCCGGGATCCCGGTGACGTCGCGAAAACGCTGGAAGGGGCCCATGATCACGCCGATGCTGCCGACGAGGCTGCCGTGGTCGGCCACGATCTGGTCGGCCCCTGCCATGGCGTACATCCCGCCCGAGGCCGACATGCCCTGCACGTGGGCCAGCACCTGGTTGCCGGTCCGCTTCTGGTAGCGCTCCACGGCGTCGGCGATGGCGCGGGAGCCGTGGATCGTGCCTCCGGGGGTGTTGAGCTCCAGGATCAGACCATCAGCGTCCTCGGTCTCCAGGGCGTCGATCGTGTCGGCGACGTCGTAGCCGTAGGTCGCGCCGCCGAAGGTGACGCCGTCGCTCTCGCTGCCCAGGATGACGCCGGTGACCGGGACGGCGATCAGCCGCGCCGGGGCATCCGCCGCACCCCACACGGTCTCCGTCGGCGGCCCGCTGGGAGCGGTGTCGCCGCCTGCCGTCAGCCCGACCAGGGCCAGCACCATCACCACCGTCAGTCCCAGGGCCACCACGGCCAGCACCACGCCGGCGCCCAGAGTCACCCCCAGCCCGAGGGCGAAGCCGTGCCGGAAGGAGCCGGGCTGACGCAGCTGCGGTCCCTGCGCCGGCTGCCAGGAAGGCGGCGGTCCCTGCGCCGGCTGCCAGGAAGGCGGCCCTGCCTGCTCCGGCCGCCCGGCAGGCGGCCCTGCCTGCTCCGGCCGCCCGGCAGGCAGCGGCGCATCGGATGTCGGCGGCTGGGTGCTCACGTCGGGCCCTCCGGGATCTCGTGACGGCGAGGCGGCGACAGTAACCATGGACGCCGGCCGCGGATCGTCACCGCGCCGAGCCGTCCGAACGCCGTGGGCAGGCTCCCTACGAGGGCCGGGACGGTCCGTCCGCCATGCCCGGGGCGGGCATGACCGCCGTTGCAGTCGGAGCCCGGGTAGGCGACGGCGGCCCCGGATCGACGAGCGCCGCGCGGGTGCTTCCGGCCCTGCACGGGCGGCACGTCGACTCGTCGCGCCGACGGGTGGTCGTCGGGGGGGTCGACCGGCTGCACGCCCCGCGGGGGGCCTCACGCGGACAGGGTCGACGGCACCGGCTCAGTGGTGCGCCGAGGCCCCGCCTCGCGGTGAGGGATCGCAGGCCCGTCGACCCGTCGAGGGGGTGGAGACGAGGGGAATCGAACCCCTAACCCCCGCCTTGCAAAATCGACTGAGGGGTGGTTTGGCGCAGTGGGCTGTGACTTAAGACGGCGGTTGACCAGCGCATTTACCGATGGCTGCTCTCGGCTGTCGTTTGGCCGGTTTTGGCCGTTTTGCGGACCATCTGCGGACTGTGTGCGGACTGGGGCCACCGCAGCAGTCGCCTCGGACACTGCCCTGACGACAGCACCCGCCCCCACATCCGCAAGAGCCTCTCTGACTGCGCCGGCCGCCGGAAGGGCGCTGCGCGTCCCTGCGGGATGGGCCTGCGGCCCACCCTTCCCCCAGCGCGGCGCAGTCGGAGGGGAGCTGGTTGTGGGGAAGCTGGGTGAACTCCCGGCTGACCGCCCGCATCCTGCCTCGACGCGGTAGGGCGCGGCCTCACCGGCCACCTGCCGGCGGTGACGGGTCCTCGGACCAGGATCGGTACAGCTGGTGGATCCCCTCGGACTCAGCCAGCACGGTGCGCCACTGGGCGTTCTGCGGCTCCGCTCCCATCTCGATGCACAGTGCACCGCAGACTCGAGGGTCTGCCGCGGCGTGGGGAAGTGCCCGTCGGGGCGGACGGTGTAGAGGTGGAGGTGCGGGAACGTGGCGTGGCTCTTGCCGGCCGGATGCCAGTGCATCGCCCACACCTTCGCGTTGTCCGGCGCCCGGAACTCGTACAGGTAGGCCGATGTGGTGACCCGCCAGCGCCCCTCCTGGATGTCGTACTTCTCGGGGTCGGTCGGGATGATCCGGTAGTGCATGGACGCCAGGAACCGGCAGCCGGCCGCGTCACCGCGCAGTACGAGGCCGTCTCCGCCGTTCAGGCTCCAGACGTGCGTCTTGCCAGTGGTCGCCCGACCGCCGGGCGAGACGAGGATCTTGCCCGCGCCGAGGCAGGCCACCGCTCGTTCGAGAGGTGCCAGGAACGCCTCGACCGCCTGATACGGCGACGCTCCCGGCACGAGGCGTCAGCGTACGAGAGGTAGCGCCATGAGTACGTCGAGCAACCCGGGGCGGTTATCGGGATCGACGTCGTCATACGTGCCCTCGTCGAGGGCCGCGAGGAACTCTTCCCCACTCAGGTCCAAGGCGGTGCGGGCGACTCGGTCGAAGGCCTCGGCGGCCTCCTCGGGGGTGAGTTCACTGACCTCGACAGACGCGCTGCTCTCTGCGATCGACATGGTCACCCTCCTTCACCCACACGTCCGTCCACAAAGACGTCCACAACCAGGTGTCTACAGGGTGCCACCGACGGAAACCCCGCGGCGAGCCGGGGCGCATGCGCCGTCACACGATCGAGGCGGGAGGTCGTCAACGCGGGGAGCCAATCTATCGAGCAGGGCAAACCTACTTGCCGCTCCTAGTGGCCCCCACGTTTCTCGTCCCGCCGCTCCTCGGCGAGGACGGCGTAGACGTACTCGTCGGTCCACTCGCCTTTCCACCAGGTGGACTTGCGGTGGTGCGCTTCGCGGCGCATGCCGACGCGCTCGAGAAGTGCTACTGAGCGGACGTTGCGGGCGTCGCAGTCGGCGAAGATCCGGTGGATGCCGTGCTCGGTGAACAACAGCGATATGACCGCGCGCAGTGCCTCGGTGGCGAACCCGCGGCCTTGCACGTCTGCGGCGAGCGTGAACCCGACCTCGGCCTGACGCGGATCGTCTCCGTCGACGCGGACCGCGACGTCGCCGATCAGCCGCCCGGCGGTCTCGATGGCGACCTGGAGCCAGGAGCCGGGCTGCCCGAACCGCACTTCGCGCATCTCGGCGATGAGCGCCTGGGCGCTGTCCACGGGGTAGGGCGTCTCCCACGATTGGTAGCGGGCCTGCACCGGGTCGCTGCGGTATGCCGCCAGCGCCGGGGCGTCGCCGCTCGCCATCGGGCGCAGCACCAAGTGCTCGGTGACGGCGATGTTCTTCCCAGCCAGGGTGCTCAGCTCCTTGGGATCTTCGGGGCGGCGAGCGTCAGGCGTCGCGTCGGTGCAGCGTGACGGCGGCCGCCGCGATAGGGACGACAGCGTATGCGGCCAACACGATCAGGCTCGCTTGTGCGGAGAGGTAAACACCTTGCGTCTCGACTGCTCCGGTGGTCAGCAACGCTGAGGACGCCGGCAGCGGTAGGTAGCTGACGATGGTCTCTACCCAGTCCAGGTGGATGAAGCTGAGGATGCCGGGCAGCAGCAGCAGCACGGTCAGGGCAGCGGTCACGCTGGCAGCGGTGGAGCGTAGGAGCGTGCCGATGCCGAGCGAGAACAGGGCGGCGGCGATGAGGGAGTAGAGGGCGCCGCCGAACACGCGCCAGGTGCCTGGGTCGTCCAGCGCTGGGACGAGGTCGTACTGCGAGAGTTGGGGCATGGTGACGAAGTAGGACAAGGTCACGCTGACGAGTGCCACGGCGGCGGTCAGGACGACCAGGGTGAGGGCTTTGGCGGCAAGGACGGGGAGCCGGGTCGGGACTGCGGCGAACGTGGAGCGGATCAAGCCGGTGGCGTATTCGCCGGTGATGAGCAGGGCGCCCAGGACGGCGATGATCAGCATCCCGAAGGGGAAGCCGCTCGCGACGATCTCGGCGCCGTGCATCTGTTTGATGCCCGGGGCCGTCACGGGGTCCTCCGCCATGGCGTTCAGCGACATGGCGTAGGCCACGGATGCCAGCGTCATGAGCGCGCCAGTCGAGGTCAGTGCCCACCACGTCGAGCGCAGCGACAACAGCTTGATCCACTCCCCGCGCACGACCCCCGCGAAGGTGGGCTGCACCTGCGCGGCGGCGGGCGGGGTGGCGGCGTGTGAGGTCGTCGGGGGGTCGGCGGTCAGGGTGCTCATCGGTTCTGGGCCTTCGCGGTCCTGGAAGTGGTGGTGGTGGTGTGGGCGCGGTACTCGACCGCGTCCTGTGTCAGGCTCAGGTACGCCTCCTCGAGGCTGGCGCGGCGCGCGGACAGCTCGTGCAGCAGCAGCCCGTTCCTGAAGGCGACCTCGCCGACGTGCTCCGCGGTGGTCCCGCTTACCTCGAGCGTCCCGGCCCCGGGCGAGGTGACGGTCGCACCGTCGGCGGCCAGAGCGGCGGCGAGCTCACCGGCGCGCGGGGAACGCACCCGCACAGCGCCGCCGGCGACGGAGTCGATGACCTGCTGGACCGGGCCGGCGGCGATGATGCGACCGCGGCCGATCACCAGGAGCTGGTCGGCGGTCTGGGACATCTCGCTCATCAGGTGCGAGGAGAGGAAGACGGTTCGTCCTTCGGCGGCCAGGGCGCGTACGAGCTGGCGGACCCACTGCACGCCCTCGGGGTCGAGCCCGTTGACCGGCTCGTCGAGGAGGAGCGTCCTGGGGTCGCCGAGGAGGGCGGCGGCGATGCCCAGGCGCTGGCCCATGCCGAGGGAGAACCCTCCGACGCGCTTGGTCGCGACCCCGGCCAGGCCGGTCATCTCGATGACCTCGCGGACCCGGGAGGCCTTGATGTTGTGGGTGGCGGCCATGGCGCGCAGGTGTGAGCGGGCGCTGCGGCCGGGGTGCACGGCGCTTGCCTCCAGCAGGGCGCCGACCTCGCGTAGCGGGGCACGGTGCTGCCGGTAGGGCTTGCCGTTGACGGTTACGGTGCCCGACGTCGGCCGGTCCAGTCCCATGACTATGCGCATGGTCGTGGACTTGCCGGCGCCGTTCGGGCCGAGGAACCCGGTGACGGTCCCGGGCACGATCGTGAAGCTGAGGGAGTGCACGGCGGTGGTGTCGCCGTAGCGCTTGGTGAGCTCGCGCGCCTCGATCATGACCGGGACCGTTCTGGGGGATGGAGTAGGACGGAGTGCTCAGCAGCGAACGCTGAGGCAGGTGACCGTGCCCGCGGGTGGGGCGAGCGAAGGATGGTCGGGCGCGGGGCGGGCAGTCATGCCAGCTGCGGCGTGCGGAGTGGCTCGCTGTCGAGGCTGGCTGCCAGGGTCGCCGGTGATGCGGTGCGGCCTGGCCAGGTCCAGGCGGAGCGGAGGATGAAGGCCAGGATCAGCACCTCGACTCCGATAGTGAGGGCGTAGTAAAAGGCGTAGTCCCAGGTCGCCCCTGCCGCGTTGAACACGCAGGCGGGGATGTAGAGCGATGCAACGACGAGGTTCGTGGCGCGGTTCACCCGGGCGGGCAGCGTCATGGAGAGCATGATCATCAGGGTCGGGATCGCGATGACCACGAAGAAAATGGACATCAATGTCCCGCTGATGTCGAACTCGAAGATGACGCCACCGCGAATTGAGTCGATTTCGCCGGGCTGGTAGAGGTGGAAGTAGTCGATGTAAAGGATGAGGAACATGAGGCTGGTCCATGCGGCGGCGATCTTGGCCTGCACCGGGATCGGCGGGTTGTCGAGCAGGTTCGGGGTTGTCGTTCGGATGGTCATCGGTTTTTCTTTCGAGAGGAGCGGTCCGTCCGCCGGAGTGGCGGCAGGTCTGGGCGTGCATACGCACGGGTTGGGTCGTTCTCGTCGGTCCGGTCGTCAGACGGCGATCACGACCTTCCCTCGGGTGTGGCCGGCCGCGACGTAGCGGAGGGCGTCGGCTGCTTCGTCGAGGGGGTAGGTGCGGTCGATGACGGGCGTGACCTGCCCGGTCGCGAGGAGGTCGGCCAGGGTGAGCAGGTCCTGGCGCTTCTCGACCGACAGGAAGGGCTTCAGCTGCTGACGGGTGAACCCGGACAGCACGCGCGCTCTGATGATCCGAGCGAGGGGGCCGAGCCAGCGGCCACCGCGGCCGCTGTTGGGGATGAGGGTGCCGGTGGGCGTCAGCGCTCGGCGGACAGCCGCCAGGGGCTGGGCTTCCACATTGTCGAGGATGACGTCGTAGCGCTTCTCGGTGCGGGTGAAGTCGGTCCTCGTGTAGTCGACGACGTGGTCGGCACCGAGCGACCGGACCAGGTCGACGTTGCGGGTGCTGCACACACCGGTCACCTCGGCGCCGAACGCTTTGGCGATCTGTACGGCGAAGGAGCCCACGCCGCCCGACGCGCCCGTGACCAGCACCGTCTGGCCCGGTCGGACGTTCGCGATATCGCGCAGTGCCTGCAACGCCGTCAGGGCCGACGTGGGCACCGCTGCCGCGTCCCCGACCGACAGGTTGGCAGGCACGGCCACGAGGTTGTCCGCCGGGACGCAGGCGTACTCCGCGAGCGTTCCAGCCGTGCTCCAGCCGAACACCTCGTCGCCGGGGCGGAGAGCGGTGACATCCTTCCCGACCGCGGCCACCACGCCGGCGAGGTCCCGGCCAGGGATGCCGTGGCGCGGCCGGCGCAGCCCGAACACCAGGCGCACCACGTACGGCTCACCGGTCATGACGAAGTAGTCGCCGGGATGTACCGAGGCCGCGCCCACCTGGACGAGCACATCGCCTTGACCGGGCAGCGGTAGCCCGACCTCGGACGACTCGAGCACCGAGGGCGGGCCGTAGCGGTGCTGGACGGCGGCCCGCATCGTCGCCGCCCCGGCCGAACTCGCCCCCGGCACCGGGCGGGTTCCCGCATCCGGTCGCTGTCTGATTTCCACGAAAGCCTCCTCACGTCGAGCCGTGAGCCGCCCGACTCGTACACCGTACGTCGTACGGCGTACTATTCTCGTACGTCGTACGCTTGTCAAGCCGTTCGAGCGAGCAGTGAGCTCATCTGCATCCGCGAAGGAATAACGCCAGGTCGCGTCAGACCGACCGCGAGGGGGTCGACGGGCTGGGCATGCGCCGGCGTGACGTCCGCGCCGGCCATCAGCTACTCGTCGTAGGTCGATGCGTTGTCAGGACGGACGGCTGTTCGAGCGCGCACCAGCCGTACGCCGGTCGCAAGCAGCCACACGAGCCAGGCGGCGAAGCCGGGCAGCCCCACGAACAGGAGCGCCGAGCCGTCCGCGATCGCGAGGCTGGCCGCCCCCGCGGCCAGCAGCAGGCCTCCCCCGGCCACGCCGAGCAGACGCTGCCACGGCGGCGTCAGCCGGCTCGCATGCGCCGCCAGCGCAGCGCCGATGAAGGTGGTGCCGAGCGCCGGCAGCGCCAGCGCGAACGCTGCTGCATGCAGCTGCCAGGCGAGCTCGAAAACCGGGCTCGGCTCGGCGAGCTCGCCGGCTGACAGCACGACTCCGATCCACAGAACGGCGGAGAGCGCGAAAACCGCCGAGAGAGTCGCGCCCGCGGCCACCGCGAGGCGCGACCAGTCCGCGCCCCCACCCCCCCGACGCCCGACGAGCCCGTGGAGACCGGTCACGAACCCGAGCAGCAACGGCAGGTTCAGCGCCTCCAGGCCGACCGCGATCGCGACCCTGACCCGGTTCTCCGCGTGCCAGGCGAGCACCACCTCGATCGGGTCCCCGAAGACGGGCGCCCCGACCACCACCGCGTTCTGGATCACCACCGACGCTGCCAACGCGATCGCCGTCGCGCCGACGATCCGCTCTCGGAGCGCTCGAGTCGGGGTGGTCCCCATCGTTGCCGCTGCCGCGCTCGTTCGCAGCTTCTCATTCGGTCGCTGTTCGGTTCTCACAGAAGGCTCCTCACGGCCCAGGTGGATTCTCGCTGACTCGTACACCGTAAGTCGTACGCTGTACTATCCTCGTACGCCGTACGCTCGTCAAGCCGTTCGAGGGAGCGAGGAGACCCGTGTCTGCGAGGGAACAACGCCAGGTCGCGTCCGACAGGGGGCTGAGCAAGCAGCGGGTGGTGGTCGAGGCGGTCCGGCTCGCCGACCGCGAGGGAGTCGACGGGCTGAGCATGCGCCGGCTGGCTGGCGCGCTCGGCACGGGCGCGATGTCGCTCTACCACTACGTGGCGAGCAAGGAGGAGCTGCTGGACGCCATGATCGACGTCGTCTTCGAGGAGATCGAGCTCCCGCCCGAGGAGACCGACTGGCAGTCGGCGATGCGACGGCGGACGGTATCCGTCCGACAGGTTCTCGCACGCCACCCGTGGGCGAACGGCCTGATGGTGTCGCGGACGTCGCCGGGGCCCGCGAACCTCCGCCACCACGAAGCGGTCACCGCCTGCCTGCGGAGGGCTGGCTTCTCGGTCTTGATGGCGACGCACGCCAACTGGTTGCTCGACAGCTACGTCTACGGGTTCGCCCTGCAGGAAGCCAGCCTGCCGTTCGACACCGCCGATGAGCTCGCGGACATGGCAGAGGACGTCTTCCTGCCCCAGCTTCCTCCTGACCAGTTCCCCTACCTCAACGAGTCCGCCGCGGCGCTCGTCGCTGCCGGCTACGACCCGGCAGACGCGTTCATCTTCGGCCTCGACCTCCTCCTAGCTGCCCTCGAGTCCCTGAGAGCCTCCGCGTAGCGACGCTCACGGCCCGCCCAGCACCAGGGGGTCAGTTTTCACCCGGCGTTTACAGGTTGACCACACTGCGCAACGTATCGAGCCGATGGTCCGGGCGCCCGTCGCCGTCGGAACAGTCACCGCAAAGGGTGTCTCCGAAGCCGCCCTTGGGGACACCGACGCCCCGACCCTGCGGGCCTGCATCGTCGCGCTGATCGACGACCGCCTGCGGGCCGCGCGACGTGGCCCGGTCGGAGGCCTCGGCGCGACGGGGAGAGCGCCTGGCTGCGCCGTTCTAGACGCGCAACGACGTCAGGATGACCGGCAGTCGAGAACCGATATCGCTTTTGTTCAGCATCTCGGCCAGGATCGAGCTGAGCCTCCAATAGCCACCAGCACGTACCGTCAATGACCAAGAGTTTACTCAAGAACGGCACGCATGCTACCAATAGAGGTAGTCCGGGCCCCGTTTCGCGGGGCCATCGCCGTTTCTAGGGGTGACCTGTTGGTCATTGTTGGGTGGCGCTGGAAATGCGCGGTGGAATGAAGGTGTACGCCGGGTCGCCAGCGGCTGCCCGGGCGTATCTGGAGGCCGACCGCGGCCGGGCCGATGACTACTACCTGACCGAGGGCACCGGCCTGGCCCGCCGCTTCGTGGCCCGCGACGGACGGGTGGCCGAGCGGGCGCCGCTCACGGGAGAGACTTACGAAACCTGGGTGGCCGGCCGCGATCCGGACACCGGCGACCCGCGGGGGCGGCTGCGCACCGATGAGCGTGCGGTGCGCTTCGTCGAGGTGGTGGTCAACGGCCCGAAGTCCTGGTCGCTGGCCGCCGCGATGCACGGCGACGTAGCCCAAGCGTATGACGCCGCGCAGGACCGCGCCGCCGCCCAGATCATCGGCTGGCTCGCCGCCCACGCGACCACCCGGGTCGGCCCCCGTGGCGGCCAGGTTCAGGTGCCGGTGGAGATGCTGGAGGCGGTAACGGTGCGGCACTACACCTCCCGCGCCGGAGACCCGCACCGGCATCTGCACCTGCAGATCGGCGCCCGGGTGTTCGCCGACGAACAATGGCGCGGGCTGCACACCGTCGGCGTGCGCGACTTCCTCGCCGCGCTCAACGGAATCGGGCACGCCGCGGTCGCCTGCGATCCGCAGTTCCGGGCCGCACTCGCCGCACACGGCTACAGCCTGGCCTCGACTGGAGAAATACAGGAGCTTGCCGCCTACGTCGGCCCGCTCAGCGCAAGGGCGGCGCAGATCGGGCACAACCTGGACCGCTACGAACGCGACTGGATCGCGGCGCACCCCGGAGAACAGCCCGGTCCGGCGCAGCGCCGGGCCTGGGACGCCCGCGCCTGGGCCGAGGGGCGCCCAGACAAGGTCATCCCCCGCTCCGGGGCCGACCTCGTGGCACGGTGGAGAGCCCAGCTGGGGTCACTGGGCTATCGCGATCCCGCCCACCCCGTCTCGCCGGCGCCGACCCCGGTCGGCGCACTCGACCGCGAGGCTGCCGTCGATACCGTGCTGACCCGGCTGGCCGCCGGCCGCTCGGCCTGGAACGCCGCCGACGTCCGCGGCGAGGTCGAGCGGCTGATCGCCGCGGAGGGCGTCATCGCCGACCCGGCGGTGCGCCTCGAGTTGGCCGAGGACCTCACCGCCCGCGCCCTTGGCCGGTGCGTTGCCCTGGTGGACCGGGAGGGCGTGCCCGAACACGTCCGGTCCTGGACCTCGCGGCCGGTCCTCGACGTCGAGGCCGACCTGCGCACCCGGTTCGCCGCCCGCGCCGACCAGCCGGCCATGGCCGGGCCACGGCCGGAGCTACTGCCAGTGGGGCTCGTCCGGCACCTGGATGTCGGTCAGGCCGCGGCGGTCGCCGTGCTGGCTGGCGAACGACGGTTGGTGGTCGTGGAGGGCGCGGCCGGGGCGGGCAAGACCGCCGCGCTGGCCGCGGCCCGTGACCTGCTCGAACGGCAGGGGCGGCGGCTGGTCGTGGTGACCCCGACGCTGAAGGCCGCCCAGGTCGCCCGCGCGGAGGTCGGCACGACCACCGGGTCGGCGGCGTCCCTCGTCTTCGCCCACGGCTGGCGCTGGACCGAGCACGGCGAGTGGACCCGACTCGCCCTCGGCGAGGCCGACCCGGTCACCGGCCGCATCCACACCGGGCCGGCGGAGGGGAGCCGGCTGCGGCCCGACGATATGCTGATCGTCGACGAGGCCGGCATGGTCGACCAGGACACCGCCCGTGCTCTGCTCGCCGTCGCCGACGAGGCCGGGGCGCGGCTGGCGCTGCTGGGGGACCGCCACCAGCTCGCCGCGATCGGCCGGGGCGGGGTCCTGGACCTGGCGGTCAGTCAGGTCGACGCGGCCGCCTGCCTGACATTGGAGTCGGTGCACCGTTTCACCCGCACCAACAGCACGGGGCAGTCGGTTCCGGACGGTGAATACGCCGAGCTGACGTTGGCGATGCGGCGAGGTGACACCCCGGGTGCAGTGTTCGACGCCCTCCTCGCCCGCGGCCGGATCCACCTGCACCCCGACCACGCAGCGCTGCAGGACGCCCTGGCCGCGACCGTCGCCCACGACACCCGGGCGGCCGACGTCGCGGTGGTGGCGGACACCCGCGAGCAGGTCAACGAGCTCAACGCCGCCATCCGCAATCGGCTGGTCACCGACGGCCGCGTCGACGACGTCCGGGTCGTGACCACGCGGGCGGGTCAGCGGATCGGCGCCGGCGACAGGATCGCCACCCGGCGCAACGACCGTGACCTGGAGGTGGCCAACCGAGACACGTGGACCGTCACCGCGGTCGGCGGACGCGGTGGGCTGCTGGTCACCGCCGGCCCGGCCACCGGTGACGTCTCCCGGGGCGATGTCACCCCGGCCGGCGCACGGGTCCGGGTGCTGCCCGCCGACTACGTCACCGAACACGTGGAGCTGGCCTACGCCAGCACCGCGCACGGCGTGCAGGGTGACACCGTTCCCGCCGCGCACGTGGTGATCGGTGACCAGACCGGCGCGGCCTCGGCCTACGTCGGCATGACCCGCGGACGGTCGTCCAACATCGCGCACCTCGTCGCGGCCGACGTGGCCGAGGCCCGGGCGCAGTGGATCGCCGTCTTCGGCCGCGACCGGGCCGACCTCGGCCCCGGACACGCGGCCGCGCTGGCCGCTCGAGAGGCCACCCGCGACCGGACGGCAGCCGCTCCCCCGCGGCCGGTCGCGCCAGTACCGAGCGTCCCCCGGCCCGAGGCGGAGCGGCGGGGACCATCCCTCACCCGTGGAGGCGCCGCGCCGGGCATCGGTCGATGAGCAGGGCCGCCTCCACCGGCCGGCCGCAGGCCCGGACATCAGCAACAGGAGGAGAACCGGAGGATTTCGGAAGCCATCGGTGGTCGGCTGTCACCAATCGCGCCCAAATGGCGCCTTCTCCCGTGACGGAGCACAGCCACCCGAGCCCACCGGAGCCAGCCATGTCCGACCACCCCGCCCCCCGCGAGCCCGAACTGCTCACCATCACCGAGGCCGCCGAACTGCTGCGCGCTCCGGTGGCCACCCTCCGGTACTGGCGCCACCTGGGCACCGGTCCGCGCAGCTTCCGCCTCGGCCGCCGCGTCCTCTACCGCTCCGACGACCTGCGCAGCTGGATCGACGCCCAGCACGACGACCAGGGCTCCCCCGCAGCGGGTGCCCGGCGGTGACCGCCCCGACCGACGGCGCACACCGCCGTCCACAGATCGTGCCGCGGTCGTCCAGAGAGGCGGGGATCGACGGCAGGCTCTCCCCCAAGACAAGCGCGCCGGTGGTAGACCTCCGCCGGCGCGGGGCTCGGCCGGGGCTCGAAGAGAGGCGGGTGATCGACGATGGCGTCGATCGCGCGGAGGCCTGATGGCACGTACCGGCCGCGGTACCGCGACGAGCACGGCAAGGAACACGCCCGCCACTTCAAGCGCAAGGTCGACGCCCAGCGATGGCTCGACGAGGTCACCGCGGCCGTGCAGACCGGCACCTACGTCGACCCCAAGCGGGCCAGGACGACCGTGGGCGAGCTGGCCGACGTCTGGCTCGCCGGGAAGATCAACCTCAAGCCCACCAGCCGTGCCCGCTACGCCGACGTCCTCAAGACCCACGTCCGGCCGCGCTGGGGGAACGTCGCGCTGATCCGGGTGACCCACGGCGACGTCCAGGCCTGGCTGTCCGAGCTCTCCGACCGGGGCCTGGCCGGGGCCTCGGTCCGCAAGGCGCAGGGCGTCCTGTCCGGCATCCTCGGCCTCGCGGTGCGCGACCGGCGCCTGGCCGTCAACCCCGCGCTCGGCGTCGCCCTGCCCCCGCTGCAGGAGAAGCGCCGCCGGTACCTGACCGCCGGGCAGCTGGAGGCACTCGCCGACGCCGCCGGGACCGGCCGGGTCGCCGTCCTGATTCTCGGCTACTGCGGGCTGCGCTGGTCGGAACTGGCGGCGCTGCGGGTGCGGCACTTCGACCTGCTGCGCCGGCGGGTGCTCGTCGAGGAGGCGGTCACCGAGGTCGACGGCTCCCGCCTCGTGTGGGGCACCCCCAAGACCCACGGCCGCCGCTCGGTGCCGCTGCCCCGCTTCCTGGTCGACGAACTCGCCCGGACGGTGGTGACCCGCCCCGCGGACGAGCTGGCCTTCCCCTCCCCGCAGGGCGCCGTGCTGCGCAACCGGAACGCCCGGTCCGCCTGGTTCGACGCCGCGGCCCGGGCCATCGGGGAGCCCGGGCTCACGCCGCACGAAACTCCGGCACACCGCGGCCTCGCTGGCGATCAAGGCCGGTGCCAACGTCAAGGCGGTGCAGCGGATGCTCGGGCCCGCCTCGGCGGCCATGACCCTGGACCGCTACGCCGACCTGTTCGACGACGACCTGGACGACCTGGACGACGTGGCCGACCGGCTGGACGCCCTGCGGGCCGCATCCCGCGGACGAGTTGCGGACCTTTTGCGGACTGAGACCCCTTCGGAGGGCTCGCCGGAGCCTCCCGCGGAGGTGAATCCGCAGGTCAGAGGAGTGGAGACGAGGGGAATCGAACCCCTAACCCCCGCCTTGCAAAGGCGGTGCTCTGCCAATTGAGCTACGTCCCCGAGGGTGGGAGGTGGGGCCTCCCGGCGGGTCAGCGGGCCGTGGGGGTGCTGACCGCCTGGGGTCCGCGGGTGGCCTCGGCCCAGAGATCGGCCTCGGCCCTGCCGCCCGATCGTCTGCGGACGGCCGCGAGGGCGCCGGCGGCAGCTGCCGCGAAGACCAGCTTCCTGAGCACGCGGGGTACCTCCTCGAGGGAGGCCCCCTCCTGGGGAGGGGGCCGGGGGCCCGACCCCGGGAGCGGGGTGGGCCGGTGGCGCCGGGACACGGGTGGGCCTGGGAGGACTTGAACCTCCGGCCTCATCCTTATCAGGGATGCGCTCTAACCGCCTGAGCTACAGGCCCGTGGACCTCGATCAGCGTACCCGGCCCCGACGCGTCGTCCGCAGGGGGGTGGCCCCCACGGCCACCCGGACCGAGGTGACCACCACCGGTGCAGCCGGGTGTCCCGTCGCGGAGGACCCGCGTGCCGGTGCCGATCACCGTGAGCCCACGGTCGGACTCGTGCCCTGGTGCGGGGGAACCGGGCCCTCAGGGCACCCCGAGAGGCTTGGTTCCCCGCACTCGGCGCCCCGAACACACGACAGGCGCCCCTCCGCCGTCGGGAGGGGCGCCTGTCGCGCACTCGCGGGTGCGGCGGGCTCAGTCCCGCTCGGAGAGGGTGACCTCCAGGCCGCCGACCAGGTCGGAGCACATGTTGTAGATGAACGCCGCGACGGTGCACAGCGCGGTCATCAGCACGATGTTGATCGCCCCGATGACCGCGGCGCCGCCGAAGACGATGCCCGGGGTGATGACCTCACTGCCGCCGTCGCCGCCGGAGGCACTGCCGAGCTGGCCGAACAGGTCGTTGAGGGTCTCGAAGACGCCGAGGCCGGACAGCACGCCGTAGAGCACGCCGACCGCGACCATCCAGATGAAGAACATCGCGATGGACAGGACCAGCGAGATCTTCAGCGCGGAGAACGTGTCGATGTGCCGTAGCTGCAGGCGGGCGCGGCGCGGGCCGCGGGGGGCCTTGCCGGAGGAGGCCTTCGCGGCACCGTCGGCAGCCTGGGCCGCAGGGGAGGCCCCGGTGGCCGACTGGGCACCGGGGACTGGCTGGGCACCGGTGACCGGGGGGACGGCGGTCTGCGTGCCGGACGCGGGACCGGCAGCAGCCGGGGCGCCGCCGTCGGAGGAGCCGGCGGCCTGGGCCTGGGTCCGGGCGGTGTTCGCGCCGGGGATGGACTGGGTGGCCCCCACCGGGAGAGCCCCGTCCGTCGCGGGCTGCTGACCGGTCGCCGTCCCCTGTGCCGGGGCCGATTCCCCGGTCCGGGACCCGGTGCGTACCGAACCCTGCGTCCGGTCGCTCATGCGAGTCTCCCGTTCCCCAGCGGCCCTCGCCGCTGCCTCCCACCCGGGCTGCCCGGCACGCGGCCGGGAGCACCCGGGCGCCGGTCAGATCCCTGGTGGCTGTGACGGAGAAGGGGGGACCCGCACCCGGGAGTGCGGAGGCCCCACTCCTCCGTCATCACCCTCAGCCTAGGCGGCAGGCTCGTCGTTGTCCGTGGTACGAGCGATCGCCACGATCGACACGTCTTCCGGCAAGTTCATGAGCTTTACACCCATGGTGGCGCGGTCCTTGTTGTGCCGGACGCCGTTGACCGGGGTGCGGATGACACCGCCGCCGGAGGTGATGGCGTAGAGCTCGTCACCGAGCCGCACCGACAGCGCCCCGACCAGGTTGCCCTTGCGCGATTTCGGGTCGGCGGTGAGCACGCCCTTGCCGCCGCGCCCCTGCGCCGGGTAGTTCTCGATCCCGGTCCGCTTCGCGAAGCCGCGCTCGGTGGCGACGAGGACGTCGACACCCTCCTCGACCACGATCATCGACAGCAGCGAGTCGTCCGGGGACAGCGCGATGCCGCGGACGCCCTCGGTGGCCCGGCCCATCGGCCGCAGGGTCGCGTCGTCGGCCTTGAACCGGATCGACATCGCCTTGCGGGTGACCAGCAGCAGGTCCTGGTCCGGGTCGATGAGCGCGGCGCCGACCAGTTCGTCGCTCTCCCGCAGGTTGATCGCGATGACGCCGCCGCTGCGCGGGGAATCGAAATCGGTCAGCCGGGTCTTCTTCACCTGCCCGTTCGCCGTGGCCAGGACCAGGTACGGGGCGACCCCGTAGTCCTTGATCTGCATGACCTGGGCGATCTTCTCGTCGGGCTGGAAGGCCAGGATGTTGGCCACGTGGGCGCCACGGGCGGTGCGGTTGGCCTCGGGCAGCTCGTAGGCCTTGGCCCGGTAGACCCGGCCCTTGTTGGTGAAGAAGAGGATCCAGTCGTGGGTGGAGCCCACGAAGAAGTGGTCGACGATGTCGTCCTGCTTCAGCGCCGCACCCATGACGCCCTTGCCGCCCCGGCGCTGCGACCGGTACAGGTCGCTCTTGGTCCGCTTGGCGTAGCCGGTGCGGGTGATGGTGACGACGACCTCCTCCTCGGCGATGAGGTCCTCCATCGACACGTCGCCGTCGTTGGCCACGAACTTCGTGCGCCGGTCGTCGCCGTACTTCTCCACGATCTCGGCGAGCTCGTCGCGGATGATCTGCCGCTGCCGCTCGGGGGAGTCGAGGATTGCCTGCAGGTCGGCGATCCGGTCCTCGAGCTCGGCCAGCTCGTCGAGGATCCGCTGCCGCTCGAGGGCGGCCAGCCGGCGCAGCTGCATGTCCAGGATCGCGGTCGCCTGGATCTCGTCGATGTCCAGCAGGTCCATCAGGCCGCTGCGCGCCGCGTCGGCGGAGGCGCTGGACCGGATGAGGGCGATGACCGCGTCGAGCTGGTCGAGGGCCTTGGCCAGACCGCGCAGGATGTGCGCGCGCTCCTCGGCCTTGCGCAGCCGGTAGCGGGTCCGCCGCTGGATGACCTCGATCTGGTGCAGCACGTAGTAGCGGACGAGCTCGTCGAGGCGCAGCGTGCGGGGGACGCCGTCGACGATCGAGAGCATGTTGCAGCCGAACGTCGTCTGCAGCTGGGTGTGCTTGTAGAGATTGTTCAGCACGACCTTCGCGACGGCGTCCCGGCGCAGCGTGATGACCAGCCGCCGGCCGACGCGGTCGCTGGACTCGTCGGCGATCTCGCTGATGCCCTGCAGCCGGCCGTCGCGGACGGCCTCGGCGATCGCCTCGGCCAGGTTGTCGGGGTTGACCTGGTAAGGCAGCTCGGTGACGACCAGCTGCACGCGGCCCCGCGCGTCCTCCTCGACGGTGACCACCGCCCGCATGCGCACCGAGCCGCGGCCGGTGCGGTAGGCCTCCTCGATGCCCTCCCGGCCGACGATCAGGCCGTGGGTGGGGAAGTCCGGGCCCTTGACCCGCTCCATGCAGGCGGTCAGCGCCTCCTCCGGCTCGGCCTCGGGGTGGTCGAGCATCCAGAAGACCGCATCGGAGACCTCGCGGAGGTTGTGCGGCGGCATGTTGGTGGCCATGCCGACGGCGATGCCGGCCGAGCCGTTGATCAGCAGGTTGGGGATGCGCCCCGGCAGGACCAGCGGCTCCTGGTTCTTGCCGTCGTAGTTGGGCTGGAAGTCGACGGTCTCCTCGTCGATGTTGGCCAGCATCTCCATGGCCAGCGGGGTCAGCCGGGCCTCGGTGTAACGCATGGCCGCCGCCGGGTCGTTGCCCGGGGAGCCGAAGTTGCCCTGGCCGTCGATCAGCGGGTAGCGCATCGACCACGGCTGGGCCAGCCGCACGAGGGCGTCGTAGATCGCCGAGTCACCGTGCGGGTGGTAGTTACCCATGACCTCGCCGACGACGCGGGCGCACTTGACGTAGCTCCGGTCGGGGCGGAAGCCCTGGTCGTACATGGCGTACAGCACGCGGCGGTGCACCGGCTTGAGGCCGTCGCGGACCTCCGGCAGCGCACGGCCGACGATGACCGACATCGCGTAGTCGATGTAGCTGCGCTGCATCTCCTGCTGGAGGTCGACCGGCTCGATGCGGTCGCGGGCGGGGGTCTCGGTCACGGTTCAGATCTCCACAGGTGAAGGACCCCGTCCTCCCCACCCTCCGCAGGCTCGGGGCGGGGCCCGGGACGGGGCCGGGGTCGTGCAGGGGCGGGCGCACAGGAGGTGGACGAGGTCGCGGGTCGGCGGGCCGGCCCCCTGCCGGGTCCCACCGCCGGCCCCGTCCCCCTCACTCCGGACGTGCGGGGGGTGAGGGGACGGGTCCTCCTCCGGCGGGGCAGGAGGCCCTCTCTCAGACGTCGAGGAAGCGGACGTCCTTGGCGTTGCGGGTGATGAAGCTGCGGCGGGCGTCGACGTCCTCGCCCATGAGGACGCTGAACAGCTCGTCGGCGGTCGCGGCGTCCTCGAGGGTCACCTGCAGCAGGACCCGGGTCTCCGGGTTCATCGTGGTCTCCCAGAGCTCGGTGGCGTTCATCTCACCGAGGCCCTTGAACCGCTGGATGGCGTCGTCCTTGATCCTGCGGCCGGCCTCGGCACCGAGCTTGAGGGCGCCTTCCTTCTCCTTGTCGGTGTAGACGTACTCGTCACCGACCTTGCCGCCCCACTTGATCTTGTAGAGCGGGGGCTGGGCCAGGTAGACGTGCCCCGCCTCGACCAGCGGCCGCATGAAGCGGAACAGCAGGGTCAGCAGCAGGGTGCGGATGTGCTGGCCGTCGACGTCGGCGTCCGCCATCAGGACGATCTTGTGATAGCGCAGCTTCGACAGGTCGAACTCGTCGTGGATGCCGGTGCCGAAGGCGGTGATCATCGACTGGACCTCGGTGTTCTTCAGCACCCGGTCGATGCGTGCCTTCTCGACGTTGATGATCTTGCCGCGGATCGGCAGGATCGCCTGGAACATCGAGTCGCGGCCGGACTTGGCCGAGCCGCCCGCAGAGTCACCCTCGACGATGTAGACCTCGGAGTTGCGCGGATCGGTCGAGCGGCAGTCGGCCAGCTTGCCGGGCAGGCCGGTCGAGTTCAGCGGGTTCTTCCGGGCCAGCTGGCGGGCCTGCTGCGCGGCCCGCCGGGCGCGCGCGGCGGAGCTGGCCTTGGTGATGATCTGCTTGGCCTCGGCCGGGTTGGCCTCGAACCAGTGCCCGATCTGCTCGTTGCAGACGCGCTGCACGAAGCCCTTGACCTCGGTGTTGCCCAGCTTGGTCTTCGTCTGCCCCTCGAACTGCGGGTCGCCGAGCTTGACCGAGACGATCGCGGCCAGGCCCTCGCGGATGTCCTCGCCGGTGAGCTTCTCGTCCTTGCTCTTGAAGAGCTTCTTGTCCTCCGCGTAGCGGTTGACGATCGAGGTCAGCGCCGCGCGGAAGCCCTCCTCGTGGGTGCCGCCCTCGTGGGTGTTGATGGTGTTGGCGAAGGTGTGCACCGACTCGGAGTAGGCCTCCGACCACTGCATGGCGATGTCGACGGACATGGCCATGTCGTTCTTGCCGGTGCCCTCGGCCGAGAAGCCGATGACCGAGCGGTGGATGGCGGTCTTGGTCCGGTTGATGTGGGCGACGAAGTCCCGCAGGCCGTCCTCGTAGAGGTAGGTGATCTCGGTCGGCTCGAAGGCCGGCTCCTCGGACGTCGGGGCCGGGGCGGCCTCCGCCAGCGAGACCTCCTCGGCCATGCCCGTCTCGGCCTTGCCCTGGCCGGGGCGCTCGTCACGCAGGACGATCCGCAGGCCCTGGTTGAGGAAGGCCATCTCCTGCAGCCGGCGGCTGATCGTGTCGAACGAGTAGGTCGTCGTCTCGAAGATCCCCGGGTCGGCCCAGAAGGTGATCTGGGTGCCGCGCTTGGTCGTCCGGCCGACCTTCTCCAGCGGGCCGGGCTCGCTGGCGGTGTAGTGCTGGTGCCACTCCGTGCCGTCGCGCCAGATGCGGACGTCGAGCTCGGTGGACAGCGCGTTGACGACGGTGACGCCGACGCCGTGCAGACCACCGGAGACGGCGTAGCTCTTGCCGTCGAACTTGCCGCCCGCGTGCAGGATGGTCATGACGACCTCGACGGTCGGCCGCTTCTCCACCGGGTGCATGTCGACCGGGATGCCTCGGCCGTTGTCCTCCACCCGGACGCCGCCGTCGGGGAGCAGGGTGACCCGGACGGTGTCGCAGTGGCCGGCGAGGGCCTCGTCGACGGAGTTGTCGACGACCTCCCACACCATGTGGTGCAGACCCCGCTCACCGGTCGAGCCGATGTACATGCCGGGGCGCTTGCGGACGGCCTCGAGACCCTCGAGGACGGTGATGGAGCTGCCGGAGTAGGCGTCAGCCTGGGCGTCGGTCTTCGGTCGAGCGACCACGTGGGGCCCTTCTGTCGCGCACCCGGCGGCGGGCGCCCCGATCGCGGACAGGGGCGCAGAACGGCTCTCAGCCGGATGCTGGCGGTTTCTGCTCTCCACGATACCGGGTGGTACGACAGGAATGCCGCCGTCCCGGCCCTCACGTCGTGTCTGCGCCACTCGCAGCACGTCTGCCACCACAGGTGTTGACCCCGGGGCCGACACGCCGTCCTCGGGGCGCCTGGCGGCCCCGCTCCGGGGACGTGCTGGAACGGCCCTTCGGCAGGGTCCCGCCGCGAGCCTGGTGACGTGATGGAACGGCCCCGCTGCAGGGCCCCGCCCTGAGCCGCGAAGGGTGGGGAGGACGGGGTCCTTCTTCAGTTGTGCGGCCCCGTCGGCCCCTCGCCGGTCAGGTGCGCCGGGTCGAACCGGGGGACCTGGGCGCCGGTCCGTCTGTTGACGAGGACGGTCACCCCCCAGAGCACGACGCCGATCGCGAGCAGGACCCCGGCGATCCGGTACTGCTCGACCGGCCGCCCGGCCCACGGGGTGGCGAGGAAGGCGCAGGCCAGCGCGCCGACGACGGGCAGCACGGTGGGCGTGCGGAAGTGGTCGGCGTCCACCCGGTCCCTGCGCAGCACGAGGACGGCGACGTTGACCACGGTGAAGACGATCAGCAGCAGCAGCGCGGTGGTGCCGCCCAGGGCCGGCACGGCGCCCACGAACGTGATCAGCCCGAAGGCCAGCGCGGTGGTGAACAGGATGGCCGTCGTCGGCGTGCGCCTGCGATGGTGCACCCGGCCCAGCAGCGCCGGCAGCACCCGCTCCCTGCTCAGGCCGTAGACCAGCCGGCTGGCCATGAGCATGTTGATCAGCGCGGAGTTGGCGACGGCGAACATGGTGATGACGCCGAACAGGCCCAGCGGGAAGCCGGGCGCGCCGGCCTCCACCACCTGCAGCAGCGGGGTGTCGCCCTGGCTGAGCTGCTCCGCGGGCACCAGCGCGATCGCCGAGATGGACACCAGTACGTAGATGAGCCCGGTGGCGGCCAGCCCGGCCAGCAGCACCTTGGGGAAGATCCGCCGCGGCTCCTTGCACTCCTCGGCCATGTTGACCGAGTCCTCGAAGCCGACCATCGCGAAGAAGGCCAGCCCGGTGGCGGCGATGACCCCGCCGACGACCGAGCGCTCGCCGGTGTCGAACTCGGTCACCCGGGAGAAGTCGCCGCCCCCGCCGCCCAGCGCCCACACGCCGACGCCGATGACGATCAGCAGGCCGGTCAGTTCCACGCAGGTGAGGACGACGTTGGCCTTGACGCTCTCGCCGACCCCGCGGAGGTTGACCAGCGCGACCAGCGTCATGAAGGCCAGCCCGACCAGCGTGATGCCGATCCCCTCGCCGAGGCCCAGGCCGGTGACGCTGACGAAGTTGGCGCTGAACGCCCGGGCGGCCGTCGACGCGGAGGTGATGCCCGAGCTCATCACCGCGAAGGCGACCAGGAACGTCACGAAGTGGATGCCGAAGGCCTTGTGCGTGTACAGCGCGGCGCCGGCCGCCTGCGGGTACTTGGTGACCAGCTCCAGGTAGCTGAACGCGGTGACGAGGGCGACGAGGAACGCCACCAGGAAGGGCAGCCAGACCACGCCGCCCACCTGCGCGGCGACCTGGCCGGTCAGCGCGTAGATCCCGGTGCCGAGGACGTCGCCGACGATGAACAGCAGCAGCAGGCCCGGGCCCATCACCCGCTTGAGCGCGGGTTGACCGTCGGACGTGCGGTCGGTTGCAGCGGTGGTGTCGGCCATGGGGGACCCCCTGCTCGACGGGTGCCGGTGGACGCGACCGCCGTTGGTCGAGATGACCCCGCCGATGGTGGCGGGTGGACCGGGTGTCCCGCGACCCGAGCGGGCGCGGCGATACCGCCGGACACTCGGGGCATGGCCGAGACCGACGGCACCACCAGCACCCCGACGGCGAAGACCTGCCTCGTCACGGGGGCCACCGGCTACATCGGCGGGCGGCTCGTGCCCGTGCTGCTCGCCGCCGGGCACCGGGTGCGGGTGATGACGCGCGCACCCGAGCGGCTGCGCGACCATCCCTGGGCCGGGCAGGTCGAGATCGTCCGGGCCGACGCCGGCGACGCCGAGGCGGTCGCTGCGGCGTGCGCCGGGGCCGACGTCGTCTACTACCTGATCCACGCGTTGAGCACCGGCGGGGACTTCGAGGAGACCGACCGGCGGACGGCGCGGGTGATGGCGCGCGCCGCGCAGGAGGCCGGCGTGGGCCGGCTGGTCTACCTCGGCGGCCTGGAACCCCAGGGCGAGGTGCTGTCCCCGCACCTGCGCTCGCGTGCCGAGGTCGCCGAGATCCTGCTCGGCTCCGGCGTCCCGACCGCCGTCCTGCGGGCCGCGGTGGTGCTGGGCTCCGGGTCGGCATCTTTCGAGATGCTGCGCTACCTGACCGAGCGGCTGCCGGTCATGGTCACGCCGCGCTGGGTGCACAGCCGGATCCAGCCGATCGGCATCCGCGACGTGCTGCGGTACCTGGTCGGCTGCGCGACGCTGCCGCGGGAGGTGCACCGGTGCTTCGACATCGGCGGTCCCGACGTCATGACCTACCTCGAGATGATGCAGCGCTTCGCCGCGGTGGCCGGGCTGTCCAGGCGGCGGATCCTCCCGGTCCCGGTGCTGAGCCCGGGGCTGTCCAGCCACTGGGTGGGTCTGATCACGCCCGTGCCGGCGTCCATCGCGCGCCCGCTGGTGGAGTCGTTGCGCAACACCGTCGTCTGCACCGAGCACGACATCGCTGAGTACGTGCCCGACCCGCCGGAGGGGCTGCTCGGCTTCGACGAGGCGGTGCGGCTGGCGGTCCAGCGGGTCAAGGACGCCACCGTGGCCACCCGCTGGTCGTCGGCGTCGACGCCCGGTGCGCCGTCGGACCCGCTGCCCACCGACCCCGACTGGGCCGGCGGCACCCTCTACCTCGACGAGAAGACCCGGGAGACCCCCGCGTCACCGGAGGCGCTGTGGCGGGTGGTCGAGGGGATCGGCGGGGAGACGGGCTGGTACTCGTTCCCGCTGGCCTGGGAGGTGCGCGGCTGGCTGGACCGCGCGGTCGGCGGGGTGGGGCTGCGCCGGGGACGACGGTCGGCGTCGGACCTCTACGTCGGTGACGCCCTCGACTTCTGGCGGGTCGAGGAGCTGGAGGAGGGCCGGCTGCTGCGGCTGCGCGCGGAGATGCGGCTGCCCGGACTGGCCTGGCTGGAGTTCCACGTGGAACAGCAGGACGGGCGCACCCGGCTGCGACAGAAGGCGACGTTCAAGCCGAGCGGCCTCTTCGGCCACCTGTACTGGCGGGTGCTGGTGCCGTTCCACGGCCCGATCTTCGGCGGGATGGTGCGCAACATCTGCCGCGCCGCGGAGGAGGGGACGGCCGCCGCCGCGGGCCAGAGACGGGTCCGCGCGGCCTGACGGTGATGATCAGGTGAGCTGACCGTTCCGGTTCCTCCCTCAGCATGGGTGGTGAGGGAGGAACCCCGGGGATCAGGTCACCTGATCACCGCGGAGTCACACGAGCAGTTGGGCGGCGGCGAGTTCGCGGTAGAGGGGGCTGGTCTCCACCAGCTCCTCGTGGGTGCCGGCGGCGACCACCCGGCCGGCGTCGAGCACCACGATCCGGTCGCTGTCGAGCACGGTGGACAGCCGGTGTGCCACCACCAGTAGCGCTCGGTCGGCGGCCGCGGCGGCCAGGGTCTCGCGCAGCAGCGCCTCGTTGCGGGCGTCGAGGCTGGCGGTCGGCTCGTCGAGCAGCAGCAGCGCCGGGCGGGCCAGCAGGGACCGGGCGATCGCCAGCCGCTGGCGCTCGCCCCCGGACAGCAGGACGCCGTCGTCCCCCACCGGGACGTCGAGGCCGCGCGGCGAGCGCTGCACCACGTCGGTCAGCCCGACGTCGGCCAGCACCGCCCACAGCTCCGGGTCAGTGGCCTGCGGCGCGGCCAGCAGCAGGTTGTCGCGCACCGACCCGGCGAGCACCGGCGCCTCCTGCTCGACGTAGCCCAGCCGGGCGCGCAGGCCGGCCCGCGGCAGGTCCCGGACGTCGGCGCCGGCCCACCGCACCGCCCCGCCGGTCAGCGGGTAGAAGCCCTCGACCAGCGCCAGCACGGTCGACTTGCCCGCCCCCGACGGCCCGACCAGCGCCACCCGGTTGCCGGCCGGCACGCTCAACGAGACCCCGTGCAGCACGTCGGTGCCGTTCGGGTAGCGGAACGAGACGTCGTCCAGCTCCAGCAGCGGGACCTCGGCGGACGGCGACGACGCGGGGACGGCGACGACCGCTCCACCCCGCTCGGGCCTCGCGTCGTCCTCCGGCTCGAGCGCGAGCACCTCCTGCACCCGCGCCAGCGCGCCCAGCCCGCTCTGCAGCTGGGTCCACGCCCCGATCGCCCGGCCCAGCGGCATGACCAGCAGGAACAGGTAGAGGATGAACGCGACCAGGTCGGCGACGGCGATCGAGCCGGACGCCACCCGGTAGCCGCCCAGCCCCAGGACGGCCAGGAAGGCCCCCTGGACGGCGACCGACCCCGCGGGGCTGACCAATGCCTGCAGCCGGGCCACCCGCACCCCGGCCTCGTACGCCCGGCCGGCGCTGGCCGCGACGACGTCCACCTCCCGCGCCGTCGCGCCACTGGCCCGGATGGTGCGCACGGCCGACAGCGCCCGTTCCACCGCGGCGGTCATCGCGCCGACCTCCTCCTGCGCCTGCCGGGAGAGCCGCTGCACGCCACGGGCGACCGAGACGACCACCGCGAGGCCGACGGCGACCGAGCCCACGGTGACCAGCAGCAGCCACCCGTCGACCAGCGCCATCGCCACGACCGCGCCCACCGCGACCACCGCCGACCCGGCGACCTCGACGACCCCGGAGGTCACCGTGGCCCGCAGCAGGGTGGTGTCCGCACCGACCCGCGACATGAGGTCGCCGGTGCGCCGCCGGTCGTACTCGGCGACCGGGAGCCGGAGGAGCCGGTCGGCCAGCGTCCGCCGGGTGGAGAGGACGACGCCCTCGGCGGTGCGCTGCAGCAGGTAGTCCTGCACCGCACCCAGCGCCGAGGACGCCAGCAGGACGACGACGAGCAGGCCGACGACGGGCAGCAGCGCCCGGCCGGCACCGACGGCCTCGATGACCCGGGCGACCAGCGCCGGCTGGGCCAGCGCGCCGGCGGCCGCGACCAGCGAGAGGACGGCGGCCGCGGTCAGCGGGCGGCGGTGCGGCCGGACCAGGGGCCACAGCTGCCGCAGGGTCGCGCGAGCCGCGGTCTCCGCGGAGGTGCTCACCCCGGCTCCGGACGGCGCGGGCTCAGAGGGCGGGTGCGAGGGCGCCGACGATCGCGGTCAGCAGCCGGGCGTGGTGCTCGATCAGCTGCGGCCGGTGCCCGTCCGGCCGGATCGCAGCCAGGTGACCTGCCGCCGTCCAGAACTCGTCGCCGTCGTCGGTGCCCAGCAGCAGCCCGCGCACCGTGGCATCCCCGACCAGCGCGCGGGCGGCCGGGCCGTCCTCGCCGGCGAGCAGCACCCAGCGGGCGTCGAAGGCGGGATCGCCGCTGGGGACCTGCACCAGTCCGCCGGTGCGGTGCTTCCAGAAGCGGGCCGGGGACAGCCGCAGCGGCGGCAGCGTGCCGAGCACCGGGGCGGCGGTGACGGCGTACTCGGGGACCGCGTAGCGCCCGGAGGCGTAGAGGACGTCGAAGGCGACCAGGTCCAGCGTGCCGAAGCGGCCGCGCATCACCCCGGCCGGCCGGTGGTCCTTCGTCGCCCGGACCGGGGCGGTGCGCACCAGCTCGGCGAGGACGGCGTCCTCCGGCGCGGTGCCGTCGGAGATGGCCCAGCCCTGCTGGACCGCCCAGCCCTGGGCGCCGACGGCGTCGCCCTGGTAGGCGAAGACCTGCTCGAGCTCACCGGGCTGCCGGGGCCGCCGGCCGCCGAGGAGACCGCCGCCGACCGGCTGCTCGCCGACGGTCTGCGGGTCGACCGCCGGGGACCGGGCCGGGCGGTCGGGCTCGGCGGGCGGCAGGTCCCAGCCGGGCGGCTGCCACGCGGTGCTGCCGCCCGTGTCGCCCTGGGCCGGCCGGTCGGCGGGCGACTGCTCGGCCGGTGGCTGTCCGGCCGGTGGCTGCTCCGCCCCGGACCGGTCACCGTCCCCGCCGAGGTGGCCGGGCTCGCGCCAGCCGCTGCCCTCGTCGGGGCGCTGCTCGAAACCGTCGCGGTCGCGCGGGCTACTCATCGCTGCCTCGTCTCCATCTGCGTCGTCCTCCCGGAGCCACCGCCCCGGGCGGCGGCTGCTATCCGTACGTGTCCCGCGGCCCGCGTCCGCGGACCGAGCGGGGGCCCTTCTTCCAGCTCGGGGCCGTCGGACCGACAACGCGCAGCCGCCTCACGACGTCCCCGCCGACCGTGGCGTGCAGCTTCGCCAGGATCGTCGGCGCCAGCAGGCGCAGCTGGGTGGCCCACGCGGTGGACTCCGCAACGACGAGCAGCTCGCCCTCGGTGAGCGTCTGCGGGGCGCAGTGCGCAGCGATCTCCGGCCCGACCAGGGCCGACCAGCGGCCGAAGACGGCGCCCACCTTGGTGTGCTCGGTCCAGTCCTGCGTCTCCACCAGCGAGTCGACCAGGCGGGCCAGCGGCTGCGGGTCGTCGTCCCCGGGCCGCGGGCCGCTCCAGGTGCGCTTCGGCCCGGCGATCCGCCGCCGGGTGGGGCGTGGCCGGGACGCCGAGGCCGCGCGGGCGGCCTCCAGCGCGGCACGGGCGATGTCGCTGGGCCGGCCGGGGCGTTCCTCGTTCACCTGACCTCCTCCCGCAGCGAGCCGTCCTCGGCATCCTCCTCGGCGGAGCTCCCCTCGAGTGGTACCGCCTGCCCGCCGGCCACCTGCACCACCGTGCTGCGCAGCTCCGCCGGGACGTCGTCGAGCACGGCCGCGGTGACCAGCGACTGCTCCGCGGAGCGGGCCACGGTCGCCAGGGCCGCGCGGCGGTCGGCGTCCAGGGTGGCGAAGACGTCGTCCAGCACGAGGATCGGCTCGTCCCCGTCGGCGCGCAGCAGCTCGAAGCAGCCCAGCTTGAGCGCCAGGGCCAGCGACCAGGACTCCCCGTGGCTGGCGAACCCCTTCGCCGGCGTCGACCCCAGCGAGATCACCAGGTCGTCGCGGTGCGGGCCGACCAGCGTCATGCCGCGGTCGACCTCGTCGCCGCGGCGCTCGGCCACCCGCTCGCGCAGCGCCGCGGACAGCTCGGCGGCGTCCGGCAGGGGCGTCCCCTCCGCGACCGGTGTCCCGTCGCCGGCCAGCGGCACGGTGCTGGCGTAGCCGAGCGCGGCGACGGCGGCGTCCGCGCCCGCGACCCCGGCGTAGGCGCGGGCCACGTGCGGGGCGAGGTCGGCGACCAGCCGCAGCCGGGCGGCCAGCAGCTGCCCGCCGAGGTCGACCAGGTGCCCGTCCCAGACGTCGAGCGTGGCCAGCGCGTCGCCGCGGGCCATCCGGGCGGTCTTGAGCAGGGCGTTGCGCTGCTTGAGCACCCGGTCGTAGTCGCTGCGCACGCCGGCCAGCCGCGGGGTGCGGCTGACCAGCAGGTCGTCGAGGAACCGCCGCCGCTCCGCGGGGTCGCCGCGGACCAGCACCAGGTCCTCCGGCGCGAACAGCACGGACTTCACCAGCCCGAGCAGCTCGCGGGGCCGCGGCAGCGGCGCGCGGTTGACCCGCACCCGGTTGGCCCGTCCCGGGTTGATCTCGATCTCGACGAGCAGCTCGCGGTCCTCGCGGCGCAGCGCCGCGCGGACCACCGCCTGGGACGCGCCCTGCCGGACCAGCGGGGCATCGCCCGCGACGCGGTGGCTGCCCATCGTGGCCAGGTAGCCGACCGCCTCGACCAGGTTGGTCTTGCCCTCGCCGTTGCGGCCGACGAAGACGGTCGGCCCCGGGCGCAGGGCCAGGTCCACCCGGTCCCAGTTGCGGAACGAGCCCAGCTGGAGGTGGCGGAGGTACACCTCAGCAGCCCCGAGGTGAGGTACTGGAACGACCCCCCGTTGGTGAGGTGCTGGAACGGCCACCCTTCAGGGTCCCGCGCCGAGCTCGCGCGGCGTGGGGGGAAGGGTGGTCCTCGTTCATGCGGGGCGCTCGACCTCCTGCTCGCGGACGGCGTGCACCGCGTGGCCGCCGAACTGCTGGCGCAGCGCGGCGACGGCCTTCATGGTCGGGGAGTCCTCCTGCCGGGAGGAGAAGCGGGCGAACAGCGAGGCGGCGATGGCCGGCATGGGGACGGCGTTCTCGATGGCCTGCTCGACGGTCCACCTGCCCTCGCCGGAGTCCTCCGCGTAGCCGCTGATCTTCTCGAGGGCCGGGTCCTCGTCGAGCGCGCGGACCAGCAGGTCCAGCAGCCAGGAGCGGATGACGGTGCCCTGGGTCCATGACTTCACGACGCCGGGGACGTCCTCGATCAGGTCGACGGCGGCCAGCAGCTCGTAGCCCTCGCCGTAGGCCTGCATCATCGCGTACTCGATGCCGTTGTGGACCATCTTGGAGAAGTGCCCGGCGCCGACCGGCCCGGCGTGCACGAAGCCCGCGCCCGGCATCTCCTGGCCGGACTCGTCCTTGGGCGTGGGCGGCTTGAGCGCGTCGAAGACCGGCTGCACCTTGGCGACGTCGTCCTTGCTGCCGCCGACCATGAGCGCGTAGCCGTTCTCCAGGCCCCACACCCCGCCGGAGACGCCGGCGTCGACGTAGCCGATGCCCTTCTCGCGGCACATCACGTCATGGATCTGGTCGTCGGTGTACTTGGAGTTGCCGCCGTCGACGATCACGTCGCCGGGCTCGAGCTGCTCGGCCAGCTCCTTGACCGTGGCCCGGGTCGGCTCACCCGCGGGCACCATCACCCACACCACCCGCGGCGCGGTCAGCGCCTCGATCAGCGCCGGGAGGCTCTCGACGTCCCGCTTCCCGGGGGAGTGGTCGTACCCGACGACCTCGTGACCGGCGCGGCGCAGCCGCTCGGCCATGTTGCCGCCCATCTTGCCCAGCCCGATCAGCCCCAGCTGCACGACGCAGTCCTCTCCTCGCAGGTGCCCGGCCGGACCGACTGGCGGGTCCGGCTCGTCTCCGCCGCCCATCGTGCTCGGTCCTGCCGGTCGCCGCCGCCCGGGCCCCCGCCCGCAGCCGCTGGAACGGCCCTCCTGCACGGTCCCGCCGCGAGCTTGCGAGTGGTGGGGGGCAGGAGGGCCCTTCGACTCATCCCGGCAGCCGCACCGGCATGATCAGGTACCGGTAGCTGCCCGGGCGCTCGGCCGGGCGGGAGGCCGCCTCGTCGTCGGTCGCCGGCTCCGGCACCCCGGAGAGGACGGCGGGCTTGAGCGGGCTGGTGAAGTCCATCCGCGCGCGGGGGGTGTGCACCGCGGCGAGACCGTCGAGCAGGAACGTCGGGTTGAAGCCGATGGTCAACGGCTCGCCCTCGAACTCGACGTCGCAACGCTCCTCGGCCTGGCCCTCGTCGTCGGTGCCGCCGGCGCGCAGGGTGACCTGGCCGGGGGTGAACTCGCAGCGCAGCGGCGTGCCGCGCTCGGCGACCAGGGCGACGCGCTTGGCGGCGTCGGTGAACAGCCCGACCGGCAGCGTGGCGTTGCTCGCCGACTCGTTGGGCATGATCGCCCGGTACTTGACGAACTCGGCGTCCAGCAGCCGGGTGGTGGTCTGCCGGTCCTTGCCGGAGAGGCCCAGGATCCCCTCCCCGGAGCTGCCCGAGGACAGCGACAGGGTGATCTCCGGGCCGCTGGTCAGCGTCTTCGCCGCGTCGGCCAGCGTGCGGGCGGGCACGAGCACCGCCGTGGTGAGGCCGGGAGTGTCCGGCCGCCAGGCGAACTCGCGGACGGCGAGCCGGTAGCGGTCGGTCGCGGCCAGCGTCACCAGGTCGTCCTCGATCTCCAGCCGGACACCGGTGAGCATCGGCAGGGTGTCGTCGCGCCCGGCGGCCACGGCCACCTGACCGACGGCCTCGGCGAAGACGTCGCTGTCGACGACCCCGGCCGACGACGGCATGGCCGGCAGGGACGGGTAGTCCTCGACCGGCAGCGTCGGCAGGCTGAAGCGCGCGTTCCCGCAGGAGATCGACAGCCGCGGCCCCTCGGCGGTGAGGTCCACCGGGTGGGGCGGCAGCGCACGGGTGATCTCCGCGAGCAGCCGGCCCGGCACGAGCACCCGGCCGCTCTCGGTGGCCTGCACGTCGACCTCCGCGCGCGCGGACACCTCGTAGTCGAAGCCGGACACCGACAGCTGGCTGCCGTCGACCTCGAGCAGGATCCCGGCCAGGACCGGCACCGACGGCCGTGGCGGCAGGCTGCGTGCCGTCCACGCGACGGCATCGGCGAGCACCTCTCGTGCCACCCGGAACTTCATGACCTGATCCACCCCAGCTGTCGTCGGTGTCCTCCAGTGCGGTGCTCATCGTGCCCTCTGGGGGAGACATCGGGGTAACCGCTGTGCTCGATCAGGTTCCTCGCAGCGCAGCTTCCCCACCCTGAGTGTGGTTCGAGAAAGCCCGATCTATCTCCCTCATCTTCGTCATCACCGGTGTGGAACCTGGGGATCGAGGCCGTCCGTGCAGGTCGACGCCCGAGTCGACATGTTGGCCGGTTGTGGGTGGACGTGCGCACTCCTGTGTCGACACGTGGACATCTCGACGGTTGCGCACACCGGCCGCCGTCTCTCCACCCCCTGTCCCCCGGTTCCCCCAGCGTCCGTCCCCAGTCCGTACCCAGGCGCGGGGCCGAGGTGCCCCGACGGCCGGCGTCCGACCAGAGCCGACTCGGTGGAACCGCAGGTCAAGACGACGTCGAGCAGTTTCCCCAGGGGTGGGCGACGATGTGGGCGCGCCGGGCCGGTCGTGACGACGCGTGAGCGGACGAAGAGAGATCTCCCCAACCTGTGCACATCGCTGGGGACAACTCGTCGACCAGTCGACCGTGGTCACCGGTGCGGGTGACCTGCGCAGCGCGCCGGGCGCGGGGACGACGACCGCCCGACGACCCACAGGACTGTGGACAGGGACGCCGCCGGCTCCACGTGGAACACGAGCCGTCCGCTCCGGGGATCACCGCGGTGACCGCCGGCAGGGTCAGCTGCGCGCGCGGCTCTTGATGCGGGCGGTCAGCTCGGTGACCTGCGTGTACGTGGCCCGCCGCTCGCTCATCAGGTTGGTGATCTTCTTGACCGCGTGCATGACGGTGGTGTGGTCCTTGCCGCCGAAGGAGGCCCCGATCCGCGGCAGCGACAGCTCGGTGAGCTCCCGGCACAGGTACATGGCGATCTGGCGGGCGTTGACCAGCGTGCGGCTGCGGTTGGAGCCCTGCAGCTCCTCCATCGTCACGGAGAAGTACTCGGCGGTGGCCGCCATGATGATCGCCGCGGTGATCTGGGGGCCCTGCTCGTCGCTGATCAGGTCCTTGAGCACCAGCTCGGCCAGCGGCAGGTCGACCTGCTGCTTGTTCAGCGACGCGAACGCGGTGACCCGGATCAGCGCGCCCTCGAGCTCGCGGATGTTGGTCTGCACCTTGCTGGCGATGAACTCCAGCACCGGGTCGGGCACCTGCAGCCGCTCGCCGTAGGCCTTCTTGCGCAGGATCGCGATGCGGGTCTCCAGGTCCGGAGCCTGGACGTCGGTGATCAGCCCCCACTCGAAGCGGGTGCGCAGCCGGTCCTCGAGCGTCGTCAGCTTCTTCGGCGCCCGGTCGGAGGTGATGACGATCTGCTTGCTGGCGTTGTGCAGCGTGTTGAAGGTGTGGAAGAACTCCTCCTGCGTCCGCTCGGCGCGCTCCAGGAACTGGATGTCGTCGATGAGCAGGAAGTCGATGTCCCGGTAGCGGCGGCGGAAGTCCTCGGCCCGGCCGGAGTGCACCAGGTTGATGAACTCGTTGGTGAACTCCTCGGTGCTCACGTAGCGCACCCGGACGTTGGGGAACATCCGCGCCGCGTAGTGGCCGATGGCGTGCAGCAGGTGGGTCTTGCCCAGCCCCGAGTCGCCGTAGATGAACAGCGGGTTGTAGGCGCGGGCCGGCGCCTCGGCCACGGCGACGGCCGCGGCGTGGGCGAACCGGTTGCTGTTGCCGATGACGAAGCTGTCGAAGACGTACTTGGGGTTCAGCCCCGGGTCCTGCGCGCCGGTCGGAGCACGGCGGTCGCCGAACAGCGGGACGGCGTCCCCTCCTCCCCGGGACCCGCCGCGGCGGCCGCGGGACGGCGGCGCGGGCGGCTCGGGGGCGTCCCCGGCGTCCAGGTCGAACGGCAGCACCGCCACGCCGTCCTCGTCGAGGTCGGTGCCGCCCCAGTCGCGGTCGGCCGCACGGGTGCCGCGGCCGGCCGGGCGCCGGGCCGGCGGGCTCCAGTCGGTGGGGGCCCACTCGTCGACGTCCCGCTCGGCGGGGCGTGCGTCGGGGGTGGTGGCGCCGTCGTCCTCCCAGGCGGGCCGGACGTCGGCGCGCACGCCGAACGCGCTGCGCCCGTCGTCGGTGCGGTCGCGGGTCTCCCGGTCCTCCTGGGCGCGCTGGGCCTCGACCACCGACCAGGGGCGCCGCGTCGGCACCTCCGGCGTGGGGGCGGCGGGCGGCGGGGCCGGGCTGTCCTCCACCTGGACGGCGACGCGGATGTCCCGCCCCAGGTGCTCGGACAGCGCCTCGGCCAGCACCCGGCGCATCCGGGACTCCAGCACGGTCTGGGTGAACTCGTTGGGCGCCGACAGCACCGCGGTGTCCTCGAACACCCCGACCGGGCGGGTGAGGTTCAGCATCGCGTTCTGCTGCGGGGACAGGCTGGTCGCCAGCCGCTCGCGGATCTGGTCCCAGACCGTCGCCAGGTCCACCGTGGCATCGGCCATGGCCCTCGTCCTCCCAGATTCCCGTGTGTCGTCGGCCCCCGCCGCGGCCGCCCGCTGCCGGGTTCCGTCGTCCCCCGGTCGATCCCCCACTGTGGACATCCGGACACACGGCGTCCACACCGGTGTCCACAGGCTGTGCACGATCGACGACGCAGGCGCACCGGCGTTCGTACGTGCGGGCCGGGCGGAGGCATCATCGCTGGTCAAGGGAGAGTCGTCGCGGTTCTCCAGGGGGCGTGGTGGTCGGTCGACACCAGCGGGGCGGCTCCTGTGCCGGACGTCGGTGTCCGGTGTGGAGCGACGGCGACGCTAA